>NZ_CP073373.1:0-5403534 GCF_018199955.1 Klebsiella sp. P1954
ATGAAATCGATTGGTACTTTCTGCGGTTCTTCAGCTGGCGAACATCCGCTGTACCTCGAAACCGCCCGTCTGGTTGGACGTACGCTGGCGCAGCAGGGGTTGGCGCTTGTCTATGGCGGCGGCAAAGTTGGTCTGATGGGGGCGGTCGCCGATGCGGCGCTGGAGGCCGGTGGTGTGGTGATCGGCGTGATGCCGCGCGGCCTGGTGGAGCGGGAAATTGACCACCGCGGCTTGACGGAGCTGCATGTGGTCGAGGATATGCACGAGCGGAAAACCAAAATGGCGGCGCTGGCGGATGGCTTTATTGCCCTGCCGGGCGGGGCGGGGACGCTCGAGGAGATTTTCGAACAATGGACCTGGGCGCAGCTGGGGATCCATGAGAAACCGTGCGCGTTCCTGAATATTAAGGGTTATTACGATCCGCTTCAGGCGATGGTCGATAACATGGTACGGGAAGGGTTTATGCACCCGCGCTACGCGGAGATGCTGCCGTTCGCTACCTCGGCAGACGAGATTATCGCCGGTTTTCGCGACTATACGCCGCCGGCCCGAAAATGGGTTCAGCAGCCAGCTATTTAAACATCAAGCGCAGGGTAAACAGCGCGCAGACGATGAGCAGTAACAGCAGCAATTCGAAGCGATAGCGTTGCAGCATGATGTCCTCCTGAAAAAAAACCGGCGCTGTTCAGCGCCGGTTGATCACCTTAACGCCCTGACCATTATGCCGCCGGTTTAACCGCCGGTTTAGCTGCATGGTGCGTCGTTTTATGGTGTTTCTTCGCCGCCTGCGCTTTCTGCTCGGCTGCCGGTTTCGCGGCCGCTTTGTGATGTTTCTTATGGTGAACGGTAGTATGGCTGGCTGCTGCACTCGGGGTGGTGCTTGCCGCATCGGCAGCGAAAGCAACTGATGACAGACCCATAGCAGCGGCAACGACCAGAGCTAATACTTTTTTCATTCTGAAATCCTCGACTTGGTTTCTTGAGTAACCCCACTGCGGGGCTGTTGGCAACACTATAAGCGCCTGCCGGGAGGCTATCAGTGAGTCTTTGGTGTCAGGGAGTAACGGAATGTACAACGCGCCGTTATAGCGAAGAACGAAAAAGCCCGCCGGAGCGGCGGGCTTAGACAAGTTAGCGCGCAGCGCGCTGTAAGATGATGCTGGAAGGCTGGCGCTGCAGAAAACGCATCCGCAGCATCATCATGATGGCGGCGGAGGTCAGACCGATGATAAATCCGCACCAGAAACCGGCAGGTCCCATGCGGGGCACAATCATATCGGTCAGCGCCAGCAGATAGCCGCTCGGCAAACCCAGCACCCAGTACGCGGTAAAGGTAATGAAAAAGATAGACCGCGTATCTTTATAGCCGCGCAGAATGCCGCTGCCGATCACCTGAATAGAGTCGGAGATCTGATAGATAGCCGCCAGCAGCATCAGGTGCGAGGCCAGCGTCACCACCTCGGGATTATCGTTATACAGCAGCGCAATCTGCTTACGCATCAGGACGGTAAAGATAGCGGTAAATACCGCCAGGCAGACCCCCACGCCCACGCCGGTGCGGGCCGAAACCTGGGCATCGATCGTTGAGCCCTGGCCAAGGCGGAAGCCGACGCGAATGGTGACCGCCGCCGCCAGCGACAGCGGCAGAACGAACATCAGCGAGCTGAAATTAAGCGCGATCTGGTGACCAGCGACGTCAATGATCCCGAGCGGGGAGACCAGCAGCGCGACGACGGCAAACAGAGTGACTTCAAAGAACAGCGCCAGAGCAATGGGCAGCCCCAGCTGCACCAGCCGTAACAGGACGGCAAAATCAGGGCCGCTGAAGCGCTCGGCGCAGCGGATATCGCGCATCGTACGCGCCCGGCGCACCCACCACAGCATGCTGGCGAACATCACCCAGTAAACGGAGGCCGTCGCCACACCGCAGCCGACGCCGCCCAGCTCGGGCATGCCGAAATGACCATAGATAAAAATATAGTTCACCGGAATGTTGACCAGTAATCCAATAAAGCCCATGACCATCCCGGGCTTGGTTTTTGCCAGCCCTTCACACTGGTTACGGGCGACCTGGAAGAACAGATAGCCCGGCGCGCCCCACAGCAGCGCGCGCAGGTAGCCAACCGCCTTCTCTGCCAACAGCGGATCGATGTTATGCATGGAGCTGATGATGTATCCGGCGTTCCACAGCACGACCATGATCAGCACCGAGACAAAGCCGGCCAGCCAGAAGCCCTGACGCACCTGCGGCGCGATACGCTCTCGCCGCCCGGATCCGTTAAGTTGCGCCACCACCGGGGTCAGCGCCAGCAGAAGGCCGTGGCCGAAGAGGATCGCCGGCAGCCAGATGGAGGTCCCGATGGCCACGGCGGCCATATCCGTGGCGCTGTAGCCACCCGCCATCACGGTATCGACAAAACCCATCGCCGTCTGCGCCACCTGCGCAAGGATGACGGGTATAGCCAGAGCTAATAACTGACGCGCTTCAACGAAATACTTCTGCACGTGAACACCTTCGAATTGTTGTTATTTTGAGACTAAAAAAGCCGCCGTAACTGGCAGCAAGGGGATAAAAATGAGGAATTTCCAGTCTATTGTAGCGAGGATTGGCTATTAAGCCAGTGAAAAAAGAGTCGAGGCACGAAGCGCGCTGGCAACCGCTTTGCCCTCCTGTTATTGTTCCCGATAGCGAAAGCGGTAATGATACCGTCATGATTTTCAACAGGAGCCAAACATGTTTACTGGTATTGTTCAGGGAACCGCGAAAGTGGTCTCCATTGATGATAAACCCAATTTTCGCACTCACGTGGTTGAGTTACCGGCACATATGCTGGAGGGGCTGGAAACCGGCGCCTCGGTAGCCAACAACGGCTGCTGCCTGACGGTGACCGAAATCAACGGCGCGCGCATCAGCTTCGATCTGATGAAAGAGACGCTGCGGATTACCAATCTTGGCGATATTCAGGTCGGCGATGAAGTGAACGTCGAGCGAGCGGCGAAATTTAGTGATGAAATCGGCGGGCATTTAATGTCCGGCCACATTATGACCACCGCGGAAATCGTGAAGATTCTGACTTCCGAAAATAACCGTCAGATCTGGTTTAAAGTGCAGGATCCAACGCTGATGAAATACATCCTCTATAAAGGATTCATCGGTATTGACGGCATTAGTCTGACGGTGGGTGAGGTGACGGCGACCCGTTTCTGCGTACATCTTATTCCGGAGACGCTGCAGCGGACCACCCTGGGAGCGAAAAAACTGGGCGATCGCGTCAATATTGAGATTGATCCGCAGACCCAGGCGGTTGTCGATACGGTCGAACGCGTGCTGGCCGCGAAAGAGATGGCGGCTAAGGTCAATGAAGCCTGAAAAAAAATCCCCCGCCGATAAGCGGGGGAGTGTTATTTAACGGGCGACGCGCAGTCCATGTTCAATACCGCGCGAGAACACCACCTGCCAGAGCTGAATGTCGCGGGCGCGGAAGGCGCCGGCGCAGGCGTTCAGATAATAGGTAAACATGCGTTTGAAACGCTCAGAATAGTTATCGGCAATTTCCGGCCAGCTGGCGAGGAAACGCTCATACCAGGCCATCAGGGTCGTGTCATAATCGGCGCCGAAGTTGTGCCAGTCTTCCATCACAAAATGCTTCTCGCTGGCTTCGGCAATGTGACGCACGGAAGGCAGGCAGCCGTTCGGGAAGATATATTTATCGATCCACGGGTCAACGTTATGGTCGGTGACCTTGGAACCAATGGTGTGCAGTAAAAAGCGGCCGTTGGGTTTCAAATTACGGTCGGCAACCTCAAAGTAGGTGGCGTAATTTTTCGGCCCCACGTGCTCAAACATGCCAACGGAGACGATGCGGTCAAAGCTGTCGTGCAGATCGCGATAATCCTGGAGACGAATCTCTACATCGAGATCGGCGCAGCGCGCCTGGGCCATTTTTTGCTGTTCAGCGGAGATGGTTACACCCACGACGCTGACCTGATAATTTCGCGCCATATATTCGGCGAGACCGCCCCATCCACAGCCAATATCCAGTACCCGCATGCCTGGCTCCAGCTCCAGTTTGCGGCAGATGAGATCCAGCTTAGCCTGCTGGGCGGCCTCGAGGCTCTGCGCCTCTTTCCAGTAACCGCAGGAATATTGCATATAGGGATCAAGCATCCGGCTGAAGAGATCGTTGCCGAGGTCGTAGTGCTCTTTACCGACAATCCAGGCACGTTTTTTACTTTGTAGATTAAACAGACGAGCGCCTGCGATGCGGAGTGTGTCTTTGAAATGGTGTGGGAGCTGCTTTTCCAACCCGGCGCGTAACACCTTGTGGAAGAATATATCCAGACGCTCGCATTCCCACCAGCCGTCCATATAGCTTTCGCCCAAACCCAGCGAACCTTCCTGCAAAACCCGTTTAAAAAAGAGAGGATTTTTAACCCGCAGGTCGGACGGCGCGGAGCCATTGATTTCAATTCCCGCACGGCCTAATAATTCAGCTGCAATCCGGTACCAGTCATCATTTGGTACACTTACTTCTTCTATACACGATGAACTCATAGCTTCTCCATCACGCCCAAGTGATCAGAACCTTAAAACAGCGTAGACGCTTTTTTGGCTTTGTGAGAAATCTCACGGATAATCCGTGAAGTCGCTATCCGACGTAAACAGAGGAAGGGAGATAACCCTTGCCGAAAGGCCTTCCATGGTGAAACGGAGGCATCCTGCATCCGTTAATCTGTAACTATTTTCTATTTATGTGAACCCGGATCCAGTATAGGACGCTAAGTACTGGCTTTCAATAAAAATTTCTTAGCATGCTAACGACTGGTCCGGGCCCTGGCGACGGGCATTACGCGTGGGAAGAGTGGGGTGTCAGCTCCGGCGTCTGCTGCAGGCGATAGCCTATTCCGGCTAAGCCAATCGAAACCAGCATTACGCTGGTGGTGGTCAGCAGCGGCGTGGCGATCAGCGCGGATACCAGCAGACTGGTCAGGAAGCACAGGCCAAGCTGCAGGGTATTTTGCAGCGCCGCCGCGCGGCCGGTCGCCTGCGGAAAAGGCTTCAGCGCCTGAGCAACCACGATGGGGTAGATCCCGCCGTTGACCACCGCCATCATGCAGAACGGGATCATTAACGCCACCAGCGAGGCATGGGTTTGCAGGCCCACCAGCCAGGTGGCGGCTACGCTGATGGCAAAAATCACCAGCAGCCACGGCAGCATCTGTTGACCGGACCATTTCTGCAGCAGCGCGCGACAGCCATAGCCTCCCACCAGAAAGGCGATGGTCTGCGGAATATAGCTCAGGCCGATAGCGGTTGGGCCATAGCCCATTTCATGCAGGATAAAAGGTGAACCGGTAAGCCAGGCGAAGAAGCTGGCGGAACAGGCGGCGTAGATCAGGACGTTGCCGCTGTATTCCCGGGAGCGCAGTAGCGCGAGAAAGGTGATCTTTTGCTGCGTCACTACTACTGACTTCGCGGCTGCCTTCAGGCGCAGGGCAGGCAGCATCAGCAGCAGAGTGATGGCGAACAGGGTGGCGAAGATGGCTTGCCACTCGAAGTGCACCAGCAGCCAGCTGCCCAGCAGCGGGGCCAGCGCCGGCGACAGTCCTACCAGCGGCATAATGGTGGCGAAGATGCGGTTCGTGCGCTGGGCAGGATAGTAATCGGCGACCATCGCCTGCCAGGTAACGGCCGCGGCACAGACGCCAATCGCCTGCAGAAAGCGCAGCGCCAGCATCAGGGTGGCATTGTGCACCCACAGCATCCCCAGACAGCCGGCCGCGAAAATCGCCAGGCCGCTCAGCAGTACCGGTTTACGTCCATAGCGGTCCGACAGCGGTCCCCAGAACAGCTGGCCCAGCGCGAAGCCGGCGAGGAACAGGCTCAGGCTGGCGCTAATGGAGGCGGCGGAGGTGTTGAGATCCTGCTGCATGGCGGCAAACGCCGGCAGGTACATATCGGTGGCCAGAAAGCCCAGCACGCTCAGGCCGGCCAGCCAGACTAAAAATCCTTTCCCGGGTTGTGACATAACGTTCTCATAGTTGGTGTACAGGTACGATGCCGCAGAGTGTAGGGAGTGCATTGTGGCTTGTGAAACGCTAATATTTGTCACATGCATTCAAAAATTTTGCAGGCAGAAAATGTGGTCTGAATACTCTCTGGAAGTGGTTGATGCCGTCGCCCGTAACGGCAGCTTCAGCGCGGCCGCGCAGGAGCTTCACCGGGTGCCTTCCGCGGTCAGCTATACCGTGCGTCAGCTCGAAGAGTGGCTCGCCGTTCCCTTATTTGAGCGTCGCCATCGTGATGTGGAGTTGACCCCCGCCGGGGTCTGGTTTTTACAGGAAGGGCGCTCTGTTATCAAAAAAATGCAGATCACCCGCCAGCAGTGTCAGCAAATTGCGAACGGCTGGCGCGGACAGTTGTCGATCGCAGTGGATGATATTGTGAAACCGGCGCGGATGCGTCAGATGATCGTCGATTTCTATCGCCATTTTCCCGACGTCGAACTGATCGTCTTTCAGGAAGTATTCAATGGCGTATGGGATGCGCTGGCCGACGGCCGCGTTGAGCTGGCGATTGGCGCAACGCGATCTATTCCGGTCGGCGGTCGCTATGCGTTCCGCGATATGGGGATGCTGAGCTGGGACTGCGTGGTGGCGAGCGATCATCCGCTGGCAAAGATGGATGGACCCCTGAGCGACGACGTCCTGCGTAACTGGCCGTCGCTGGTGCGGGAGGATACCTCGCGCTCGTTGCCTAAACGGACAACATGGTTGCTGGATAACCAGAAGAGGGTAGTCGTCCCTGACTGGGAATCATCAGCAACCTGTTTGTCGGCAGGACTCTGCGTCGGCATGGTGCCGAGCCATTTCGCCCGTCCATGGATAGATCGCGGCGAGTGGACTGCGCTGGCGCTGGAAAATCCGTTTCCGGATGCCGCCTGCTGCCTGACGTGGCAGCAGAACGATGCCTCACCGGCGCTGAACTGGATGCTTGACTATCTGGGGGACAGCGACACGCTGAATCGGGAGTGGCTGCGGGCGCCGGAGAGACCCGCGCCCGCCAGATGCCTTAACGACGATAATCGACAAACGGGCCATCCGCTACCGAGCGGCGCTCAACCAGACGAGGGTGCACTTCGATAGACTGCGACTCTTCACGCTTGTTGACGATACGATCCAACAGCATGTTAAATGCGGCCTCGCCCAGGGAATCTTTCGGCTGATGAATGGTGGTTAACGCCGGGCTGAAATAGCGGGCGTTGCGCACATTATCATAACCGATCAGCGAAATGTCCTGCGGCACCCGCAGTCCCATTTCATCCGCCGCGCAGATAGCGCCCATCGCCATGATATCGCCGCCGCAGAAGACCGCCGTCGGGCGGTGCTGCTGGTTTAGGATCTGCTGCATTGCGCGGTAGCCGGACTCCGGCTCGAAGTCGCCCTGCACAATCCAGTTTTCCGGCACGCTGATATGCGCCTCTTTCATCGCCTGCATGAAGCCGGCCAGTCGCCCCGCGCCGGTGTTGCGCTCCAGCGGGCCCGGGATCACGCCGATTTCGCGATGGCCGCGTTCAATCAGGTAGCGTCCGGCGATATAGCCGCCCTGGAAGGCGTTATCGATCACCGCATCGGTGAAGTCGGCTTTCGCCTCGCCCCAGTCCATCACCACCATCGGGATATGGCGGTACTCTTCCAGCATGCTCAATACCGAATCCGGATACTCGGAACACATCACCAGCAGACCGTCTACGCGCTTTTGCGCCATCATCGACAGATAGGCGCGCTGTTTTTCCAGATCGTTCCACGCGTTACCGAGGATCAGAGTATAGCCCTTCTGGAAGCAGCTCTTTTCAACGGACTCAATAATTTCAGCGAAATAGGCGGCTTCGCTACTGGTCGCCAGCAGGCCAATCGATTTGGTGTGATTGACTTTCAGGCTGCGCGCCACGGCGCTCGGCGAGTAGTGCAGCTCTTTGATCGCCGCCCATACCGCATTACGCGTCTCTTCGGCAACGAAACGGGTTTTGTTAATTACATGTGACACAGTTGTAGTGGAAACGTTTGCGCGTTTCGCTACATCTTTAATAGTTGCCATTACATCTCACTCCATGCCTTGACCTGATCGCCTGATCATCGATACGTAAACGTTTGCCTACACACACCCTGAATACAATTTTCAACATTGCATCACGTCGGGAAAACGACACAGAACGACAGGAAGGGGTCAATGGCCGATACGCTTTTAAATTAGCGTGGGATTTTGTCCGATCTTGGGGCAAAGTGGAAGAGCAAAAATGTGCATCGCCCTAAATCCCGGAAGATTTTTGCGATTTTTTGTGCAAAAATGAGCAAGCTCACTTTTGGTGTGGGGATAACAAGAGGGAAAAATGATGGATACCAATTTAAAGTTTTCGCTGATCACCACGATTATTGCTCTCGGCGTGATTGTCGCTTTCAGCCTGACCGCCATACTGCACTAATGTTTCGCTGAGGGAGGAGCGCCGCTTCCTCCCCATATCCCGTTATTATTATCAATTCTGCAAAAATCTTTTGTCATTTCGTTCACTTTTGTTTTTTTGTGATTGATGTCATGCTTTTGACTTCTGATGTTACGCCGTCCTCTCTGACGGTCTGATGGAGTCATTGAATGAAAATCAACTTTCCTTTACTTGCGCTGGCGATCGGCGCCTTTGGCATCGGTACCACCGAGTTCTCCCCGATGGGATTGCTGCCGGTGATTGCGAAAGGTGTGGACGTCTCGATACCGGTAGCGGGAATGCTGATCAGTGCGTATGCCATCGGCGTCATGGTCGGCGCACCGCTGATGACGCTGCTGTTGTCGCATCGCGCACGGCGCAATGCGCTGATTTTTCTGATGGGGATCTTCACCGTCGGCAACCTGTTGTCATCCATCGCGCCGGATTACACCACGCTGCTGCTGTCGCGCATTATTACCAGCCTCAATCACGGCGCTTTTTTCGGCCTGGGATCGGTGGTGGCGGCCAGCGTCGTGCCAAAGCATAAGCAGGCCAGCGCGGTAGCCACTATGTTTATGGGCCTGACCATCGCCAACATTGGCGGCGTGCCGGCGGCCACCTGGCTTGGCGAAACCATCGGTTGGCGGATGTCCTTCCTTGCTACTGCGGGATTAGGCCTGCTGGCGATGGTTAGCCTGTGGTTCTCCCTGCCGAAGGGCAGCGCGGGGGAACGTCCTGATGTCAAAAAAGAGCTTTCTGTCCTGCTGCGCCCGCAGGTGCTCTCCGCGTTGCTGACCACCGTGCTGGGCGCCGGGGCGATGTTTACGCTGTATACCTACATTTCGCCAGTGCTCAATACGCTGACCCACGCTTCATCGCTGTTTATAACCGCGATGCTGGTGCTGATTGGCGTCGGTTTTTCGCTAGGCAACTATCTGGGCGGCAAATTTGCTGACCGGTCGGTCTCCGGCACGCTGAAGGGCTTTCTGCTGCTGCTGATGGCGATCATGCTGGCGATCCCGCTGCTGGCGCAATCCCAGGCCGGGGCGGCCATCAGCATGATTGTCTGGGGCGCAGCAACCTTTGCGGTGGTTCCGCCGCTGCAGATGCGGGTTATGCGCGTAGCGCATGAGGCGCCGGGGCTCTCTTCTTCGGTGAATATCGGCGCGTTCAACCTCGGCAACGCGCTGGGCGCCGCCGCCGGTGGGGCGGTGATCTCTGGCGGACTGGGATATGCGTTTGTGCCGGTGATGGGCGCGATTATCGCTGGTCTGGCGCTGCTGCTGGTCTGGTTTAGCGGGCGAGCGCAGCCGGAAGAGGCTTTCGCCAGCCAGTAATCATCGGCTGGGTAAGGGCAAAAAAAAACCGCAGCCGGGGAGACCCCGCTGCGGTTTGTCGTTTATGCCGCGAGGTTAGCCGCAACAAACTTCCAGTTAACCAGCGCCCAGAAGTGGTCCAGGTAGCTTGGACGGGCATTGCGATAGTCGATGTAGTAGGCGTGTTCCCAAACGTCAACGGTCAGCAGCGGCTTCGCGTCGGTGGTCAGCGGGGTACCGGCGTTGCTGGTGGAGACGATAGCCAGGCTGCCGTCGGCATTTTTGACCAGCCATGTCCAGCCAGCGCCGAAATTTTTCGCCGCGGCATCGGTAAATTTGGCTTTAAAATCCGCGAAGCTGCCGAAAGATTTGGCGATTGCGGCCGCCAGTTCGCCTTCCGGTTCGCCGCCGGCGTTAGGCGCCAGGCAGTTCCAGTAGAAGGTGTGATTCCAAACCTGCGCTGCGTTGTTGAATACGCCGCCTTCAGACGTGCGGACGATCTCTTCGAGGGATTTGCCTTCGAACGCAGTGCCTTTGATCAGGTTGTTGAGGTTAGTGACATATGCCTGGTGGTGTTTACCGTAGTGATATTCCAGGGTTTCTGCGGAAATGTGCGGCGCCAGGGCGTCTTTTGCATATGGTAATGCAGGTAATTCAAACGACATTGCTACTCTCCTTATAACTTTTTGTTTTATCTCACATTGACAGGATGAGGTTTTCACCTGAATCGTGTTCTGACCGCCCGACGCTGTCGCGTCCCGGGCGTGTTATTGTATTGAGAATGTTAACATTTGCCGCAAGCAGTGAAAAGCCTTACAACGATAAAGGCTATTATCTCCGGTGCATGTGGTGAAGGCTTAACCGTTTTCTGCAGGAGTGGGCGATAAGCCGCCAAAATTGTTGCAACCATGTATAAGGAGATGCCCTCTGCGGATTTGCGAACTCGCATAGCGATTAACTACTCTGCTTCGCCGCTGTCACGCAATGCGCTGGACAAAAAATAAAACTTTAATATCAAACGATTAATAAAAATATGCGCTCAGGCAATCGTCGCTATGCCAATAATTCATTGTCTATTTTTTAATTTGTATGACAAATATAGCCGCCAGCAGTAATTTCCCAGGATGACGACGATGGCAAAAACAGATGAGGTGGTGAGCGCGAAAATGATCCCGGTGGTGCAGGGGATTGTTGACTGGATCGAAGCACATATTTTCGACACCCTGTCGGTGAGCGCGATTGCGAAAAAGTCCGGCTACTCACACTGGTACTTCCAGCGACAATTCGCCATGGTAACGGGCTGCACGCTGGCGAGCTACGTCAGCCGACGAAAGATGACGATTGCGACAATCTATTTAACGCAGACGCAGGCGTCGATACAGAGTATTTCTCAGTGCCTGGGATACGAGGGACAAGCCGCTTTCTGCCGGACCTTTCACCGTCACTTTGGCATGTCGCCGACCCGCTATCGTCGTGATACGCCGGGCAAAGAGAGCAATCTGCAATATCCCTTGCGGGTGGGGATAGAGATCGAGCAGGAGAGGCGGTCTGCCGCCGCAGCGGCAGACCGGGATCAGCGAATGGTTTTCGGCGTCATGACGCGACGAGCGCCGACATAATGGCGAACCCAGTAATCCTCGCTCAGGGAGGTGATTTGAATATCACGACCTGTGCGCGGCGACTGAATGAATTTTCCGTTGCCGACGTAGACGCCGACATGGTCGGCAGCGCCCCGTCCGCGGGTGCGGAAGAAGACTAAATCGCCGCTCTGCAGTTCATCACGATCCACCGGACGCGCATCGCGCAGGTGGTACATTTCGTTGGCCGTACGCGGGATGTGGATCTTGACCAGGTCCTTATAGGCGTAATAGACCAGCCCGCTGCAGTCAAACCCGGTGCGCGGCGAGGTGCCGCCCCAGCGATAGGGTTTACCCAACTGGCCCATCAGTTTGTTCATCGCGGTACTTTGCGCTTTTTGCACCCGGACCTTGTGGGCGTCGGCGATCGTTAAATTCGCTTCGCTGGCCTCGGGCTTACAGCGTTTTTTATAGCCCTTGCGCACCACGCATTTGCTTTTGACGCTGTTTAGCGCCAGGGTCGGCTCGGCGCTGGCGGCGACCGTTTTCGCGCACTGCTTTTTATAACCTTTACGCAGCACGCATTTTTTCGTCGCGCCGGCGGCCTGACGATGAAGTGCGGTTTGGCTTGCTGCGGTAGTGCGGGTAGGGAGCCGGGTGCGCGAGGACTTTTTACTGGTGGTTTTAGCGGTGGTTTTAGTTTTTTGACTGGTTGCTTTTTTCTTGCGCTCTGAGCCACTTTTCGCGGGCAACGCTTTTGGCGAAGCGGAGGCGTGCGTATGCCCTGATGCCTGAGCCAGTGGCGTGAATGAGATAGACGTGAACAGTAATGCACAGAGCGATATCGCGATTTTGTTTAGCCGCGCCACTGAGCAATCCCCTGATTAATTACAGACATGTACAAATGCCTGACGATGAATGACAAACCGGAATGATTCTAAAGCATAAAAAGCCGGAAAGTTAATATTCTTTTGTATCAAAAATGTCGATTGGTTAACGATTGCAAGAAAACGCGTCAGACATTGACCGCCTCGCACAGAAAATGCGCAATGAGCGCCCGCCTGCGATCGCAAAGTGATATTTTTAAGGCAACTTCGCGCAACAGAAGATAAAATATGAATAGTGAAAAAAATGTTATTATCCGTCCTGCCTACAGGACGCTACAATGACAAGTTACTGCCGTAGAAAGAAGTTTAAGGAAGCACGACAATGAGCTCGACTTTAGAAAAGATCCAACGCCAAATCGCTGAAAACCCGATCCTGTTATACATGAAAGGGTCGCCGAAGCTGCCAAGCTGCGGTTTCTCTGCCCAGGCCGTTCAGGCGCTGTCCGCCTGTGGCGAACGTTTTGCTTACGTTGATATCCTGCAGAACCCGGATATCCGCGCCGAGCTGCCTAAATACGCCAACTGGCCGACTTTCCCGCAGCTGTGGGTAGATGGTGAACTGGTGGGCGGCTGCGATATCGTCATCGAAATGTACCAGCGTGGTGAACTGCAGCAGCTGATCAAAGAGACGGCGGCAAAGTACCATACCGACGAGCCAAAAGCGGAGTAATTCCCGCCATCAGTAAAAAAGCGACTTCCTGGAAGTCGCTTTTTTTATCACTCCGGGGTGGCTACGGGCAGCGGCCAGCCGCCCAGACGCTTCCAGCGGTTCACGATCTCGCAAAACAGCTGCGCCGTCTGCTCGGTATCATACAGGGCGGAGTGAGCCTGCGCGCCGTCGAACGGCATACCCGCGGCAATACAGGCTTTCGACAGCACCGTCTGGCCCAGCGCCAGCCCGCTTAGCGCGGCGGTGTCGAAGGTAACAAACGGATGGAAAGGGTTGCGTTTAAGTCCCGCGCGTTCGGCGGCGGTCATGGTGAAGCTGTGGTCAAAGGTGGCATTGTGCGCCACCATGATTGCCCGGCTGCAGTCGCTCTCTTTCATCCCTTTGCGCACCATTTTGAAGATGGCATGCAGGGCATCGTATTCGCTGACGGCCCCGCGCTGCGGGTCATGCGGGTTAATCCCGTTAAAAGCCAGCGCTTCGGGCTGCAGATTGGCGCCCTCGAAAGGTTCAACATGGAAATGCAGCGTTTCATCGGGCATCAGCCAGCCGTGCTCATCCATCTTCAACGTAATGGCGGCGATCTCCAGCAGGGCGTCGGTTTTGGCGTTAAATCCTGCGGTTTCAACATCGATCACCACCGGATAAAAACCGCGGAAACGGTCGCACAGACCATTCAGTTGAGCGTTCTCGGACATCAGATTCTCTTAGCTGGAAAAAAGTAGCGCGCATTATGGCAAATTTTGCCGCGGCTTGCAGCAGGCAGGGGTGAAAACAACGGGCGCCGTAGCGCCCGGGCGAGCCATGGCATTAAATATGCCAGCGTGGGGAAGCGTTAGTTGCCCAGACCTTTGCCGGCATCTTTCTCTTCAATGAGCTCGATTTTGTAACCGTCCGGATCTTCCACGAAGGCGATGACGGTGGTGCCGCCTTTTACCGGCCCGGCTTCACGGGTGACGTTGCCCCCGTTCTGACGGATCCGTTCGCAGGCTTCGGCGGCGTTATCGACGCTCAGCGCGATATGGCCGTAGGCGGTGCCCAGCTCATAGCTGTCCACGCCCCAGTTGTAGGTCAGTTCGATCACCGCGGTTTCGCTCTCTTCGCCGTAGCCGACAAAGGCGAGGGAGTACTTGTACTCCGGGTTTTCGCTGGTGCGCAGCAGCTTCATGCCCAACACGTTGGTATAGAAGTCGATAGAACGTTGCAGGTCGCCAACGCGCAGCATGGTGTGGAGTAAGCGCATAATGTCCCCTATGCAGTTTATTTGATAGATCAGAACGTTGAGTATAGCGGCGATACGTCGCCGCTATCAATGGAGGGATTACAGAGTCGGGTAATCGGTGTAGCCTTCCGCGCCGCCGCCGTAGAAGGATTCCGGGCGTTGCGGGTTAAGCGGCGCTTTTTTCTGCAGGCGAGCCACCAGATCCGGGTTGGCGATGTAATCGCGGCCAAAGGCCACGGCATCAATCAGCCCTTTATTGATAAGATCGTTGGCTTTTTCTACTGTGTAAGCGCCAGCGCCAATGATCACCCCCGGGAAGCGGTCGCGGACTTTCTGACGGAAAGCTTCACTGTAAGGTTTGCCGCCCGCCCAGTCCGGCTCGGACATGTGCAGATAGGCGATACCGCGTTTCGCCAGCTCGCTAATCAGATACAGCGCGTCTTCTTCTTCGTTCGGGCCATTATCCACATTCTGGAAGCTGCCAATCGGCGACACGCGGATGCCAATGCGCTCGGCGCTCCACTCTTGACTCACGGCGTCAACCACTTCCAGCACCAGACGGGCACGGTTCTCCACGCTGCCGCCGTACTGATCGGTACGCTGGTTCGCCGATGGCGAGAGGAATTGGTGCAGCAGATAGCCGTGGGCTGAGTGCAGCTCAACCAGATCGAAGCCGGCGTCACGGGCATTGCCGACCGCCTGACGGAAATCGTTGACGATCCCTGGGATCTCTGCGGTTTCCAGGGCGCGGGGCATTGAGGTGTCGACGCGAATGGCGTGGCCGTTTTCGTCACGCAGTGAGGTACGGGTGCCCGCGCTCAGCGCGGAAGGCGCTACCGGGGCGGCGCCGCCAGGCTGCAGGCTGCTATGGGAAATACGCCCGGTGTGCCACAGCTGGACGGCGATATGACCGTTTTCGGCATGAACGCCGGCGGTGATTTTCTGCCAGGCGGCAATCTGCTCCGGGCTGTGCAGCCCAGGCGCGCCGGCGTAGCCTTTGGCCTGCGCGGAGATCTGCGTCGCTTCGGTGATGATCAGCCCGGAACTGGCGCGCTGGCGGTAGTATTCGCCCATCAGCGGAGTAGGGATATCGCCCGGCTCAATGCTGCGCAGACGCGTCAACGGCGCCATAAATACGCGATTAGGGACGGTGACCGCACCGACTTTCAGTGGGCTGAATAATTTTGCTTCCGACATAGTGACTCCTGAGTAGACCGGTCGTCTAGTAACTGATGAAATAAAAACGCCTGTTATACCGCAGGCGCTGCAATAATCTGTTTGGCGTGGGCAAGGGCGCTTTCCAGCGGCGTTGCGCTACGCGTAATTTTGGCCTGCAGGTTGGCCCCGAGCCACAGGGAATACAGCACCTGCGACAGGGTCATGGCCTCGCCGTCAAATGCGAGACTGCCTTCCTGACGTCCTTTCTCCAGCGCGTCGCCCAGCAGGGCGATAATCTGGCTGGCTCCGCGATCCATGGCGGCGCGCATATCTTCCGACAGATCGCAAACCTCCGCGGATAGCTTGACAGTAAGACACCCGCTAATAATCCCCTGCTGGCAGAACTGATTCAGCGTGTGCTGATAGTAGGCCAGCAGGCGATCGCGATAGTTACCGTCGCCATGATCGAAGTGGTCGACCAGGCGCTGCAGATATCCGGTGTAGTGATGTTCAAGCAGCGCGACGCCGAAGGCTTCCTTAGAGCGAAAGTAGTGATAGAAAGAGCCCTTGGGCACCTCCGCCGTCTTCAGAAGTTCGCTCAAGCCCATTCCGGTAAAACCGCGATGCATGCAAAGCTGCTCGCCGGTGGCCAGGATATGTTCTCGGGTATCGCAATCGCTGTGTCTGTTCATGCTGCACACTGTAGTAGACCGATTGGTCTAATGCAAGCGTCGGCGGAAAAATGTTAGCTGGCGCAGCACGTAGTGAACAAAATTTGCGTCGGCGCGGGGAAACGTCTTCAATGAAAGGAGACGAGGGGACAGGAGGCGTGTGGTGGCAGAGCAGTTAGAATTTTTCCCGGTGCAGAGCCCGTGCCGGGGAATATGTCAGACCGATGAGCGCGGCTACTGTCGCGGCTGTTTCCGCAGCCGTGAGGAACGTTTTAACTGGCAAACGATGAGCGATGCGCAGAAACAGGAGGTTTTGCGTCTTTGCCGCCAACGGCTGCTGCGCAAAATACGCGCGAACAGGCCGGAGCCGGCGGAAGAACCGCAGCAACCCTCACTGTTTTAAGCCAAAAATTACGTATACTCAGAGCACTTTTTTATTGAGGAAGCGGTTATGGTTCAGCGTATTGCTATGGCTCCCCAGGGGCCGGAATTTTCACGTTTTGTGATGGGCTACTGGCGTCTGATGGACTGGAAAATGTCGCCTGGCGAGCTGGTCAGCTTTATTGAGCAGCATCTCGATTTAGGCGTAACCACCGTCGATCACGCCGATATCTATGGCGATTATCAGTGTGAGGCTGCCTTTGGCGAAGCGCTGAAGCAAGCGCCGCATCTGCGTAGCCGGATGGAAATCGTCAGCAAATGCGGTATCGCCACCCGGGCGCGCGCTGAGAACACCATTGGCCACTACATTACCGACCGCGATCACATCGTGCTCAGCGCCGAGCAATCGCTGCGTAATCTGGCGACGGACCATCTCGACTTGCTGCTGATCCACCGGCCGGACCCACTGATGGACGCCGACGAGGTAGCCGAAGCTTTTCTCGCGCTGCATCATAGCGGTAAAGTGCGCCATTTTGGCGTCTCGAACTTTACCCCCGCCCAGTTCACCTTGCTGCAGTCACGTCTGCCGTTTACCCTGGCCACCAACCAGGTCGAAATTTCACCGGTGCATCAGCCGCTGCTGCTCGACGGTACTCTCGATCAGCTGCAGCAACTGCGTATTCGTCCGATGGCGTGGTCTTGTCTTGGCGGTGGTCGCCTGTTTAACGAAGAGTGCTTCCAGGCGCTGCGCGATGAGCTGGCGCAGGTGGCGCACGAGCTTAACGCCGACAGCATCGAACAGGTAGTTTATGCCTGGGTGCTGCGTCTGCCGTCGCAGCCTCTGCCGATTATTGGCTCGGGCAAAATCGAGCGCGTGCGCTCGGCGATTGTGGCTGAAAAACTCAGCATGACCCGTCAGCAGTGGTTCCGCATCCGTAAAGCCGCGCTCGGGTACGACGTACCGTAACGGGCATTTCCCCTCCGGAAAGGCGTTCCTGGTTTACACTTAACAGGGAGACAGCCATCCGGAGGTGTTATGCAACGATCTATTCTCGCGATCTTATCCCTCGCATTTTGCGCTGGCGCACAGGCCGTTAGTGAAGATGTGCAACTTAATCTCGTGACCACCCAGGGCGTCGGTCAGACCATCGGCAGCGTCAAAATCACCGAAACCGACCGCGGACTCGAGTTCGCCCCCACTCTGCGGGCGCTACCGCCGGGTAAGCACGGGTTTCATATTCATGCCGAAGGCAGCTGCCAGCCGGCGATGAAAGAAGGTAAAGCCGTGGCCGCCGGGGCGGCGGGCGGACATTACGATCCGCAGCATACCGGCAAACACGAAGGGCCGTTGGGGGCCGGGCATCTTGGCGACCTGCCCCTGCTGGTGGTCAACGATGCGGGCGTAGCCGACCAGCCGATTATTGCTCCGCGCCTGAAAACGCTGGCGGAGGTGAAAGGGAAAGCGCTGATGGTCCACGTAGGCGGGGATAACATGGCCGACAGTCCGCAGCCGCTGGGCGGCGGCGGCGAACGGTTTGCCTGCGGGGTGATTAAGTAGTTCCTTCGCCAATTGTGCCGGCCACCGGGGCCTGTTCCAGCTGCGACAGGGCGCAGTACAGTCGCCAAATCGCGGCGGCCAGTTCCCGCGCCGCCGGCTGATGATGGTGGTTCAGGGCGTCGCAGATCCGCTGCAGCTCCTGCAGGGTGGAGGCCAGCGGGCGCTGCTGCACGCCGCGCTCGCTCATCACATCGCGTAACAGGTTGATGCACAGGTCGCGCACCTGGGCGAGAGGATCGGAGCGGGTTTCCCATTCGCGAAGCTGCCAGACGACGTGCGAGCAATTGAGCAGCACGACGCCCCAACGCAACAGCCAGCGGCGCGCCAGGGCATCCTTACTCTGGCTGAGCTGACTGACGTGGTGATAGACCAGCGATTCAAATTCATGCTCACTGTGCTGAGGATGACGGCTAAGCTGATCGACAAAGTGACGCCGTAACGCTCTGATATGGCGTCGCCCTTTGCGGGCGTCAGAGCCCGGACTCAGTACCGCAAAGGCCAGCCAGGCAAAGCCTACCCCGACAATCTTGCTCAAATTATCATTGAAAAAGGCCGCATAATCGTACACCGGCGGGTTGGTGACGGCGATAAACGAGCCCATAAAGACGATAAGCTGCCCCCACAGGCCGGCGTATTTGGGCCACTGCAGTTTGAGTAACTGCATGGTGGTCAGGAGCGGGAACAGGAACAGCAGAAACTGCCACAGGTCGGTTACCTGCACCATCAGGCCGAACTTCACCACGAAACTGAATAGCGACAGCAGGACCAGAGTCTGCATCAGCAATGTCAGCGAGCGAAACGGCGAGGCGGATACGGAGTAGAGCACGCAGCAGATGGAGGCCAGGGTCAGGGCCGCCGCGCAGCTGGTCCACTGGGTACTGATCCCCCATGCGCCAATCGCCACCAGCGCGCAAAAGGTACGGACACCGTTGAGCAACGCCTCCGCCTGATCGGTATGGCGGGCTAACGGCGGGGCGGCGGGCACATTGAACTCGGCGATCGCCGAGGCATTTTCAACGCGGCGGATCCAGCGGCTGCTCTCCAGGTAAATGCGACAGAAATAGCGCAATCGCGCCCAGAAAGCGATGTGCCGGTAATCGGCATCCTGCCGCGGCGCCAGCGGCGCCAGGATCCGCGCAACGTGATAACTGTCGGCATGAGGGGTGGCGAGCTCGGCGAGCAGCGACTCCAGTACCTGGCGAGTGTTCGCCGGCGCGTCAGGCCAGTTCAGCAGCATCCGTCGCAGACTGGAGATGACGCTGGTCATTCTGAGCTGCTGATGCAGGAGGTAGTTCAGCAGAGGATTCTGCCGACGGAAACGGTAGTGGCTCCAGAAGGCCTGGATACGCAGCAGGTTCATGGTCAGGATCTGGCCAATCACACTCTCATGGGCGGTGCGAATGGCATCCGTCGTCTCCGGCACCCACAGCAGGCTGGCGTGCTCCAGCAGCCGGGCGTGCATGGTTTTCAGGGCCGTCAGCAGGTTGCTGCCGTCGGAGGTGCTTGGCAGGATCATCATCATTAGCCCGCCGCAGAGGATCCCGACGATGACTTCGCAGACGCGCGACTGGGCGATGACCCACAGCTCGTAGCTGTCGCTGATGTTAATCACCGGAAAGGCGATGATGGCGCAGGTATAGCCCGCCAGCTGAAAGGCGTAGGCGACGTTGTTGGTGAACAGGGCGCAGGCCCAGGTGCAGAGCGCCAGCCAGCCGGAGATACTGAACAGAAACAGCCAGGGATCGTTGAGTGTATGACCGGCAAGCAGCAGGGCGGCGCAGGCGCCGAGCAGGCTGCCTGCGATGCGGCCAAAACTTTTACTGATCACGCCGCCGACGGTGGGAAAGCTGACCACCGCCGCGGACGTCATCGCCCAGTAGGGCTCATCAAGATCCAGCGCATAGGCGATACTCAGCGCAAGACACATCGCGATGCCGTTGCGCAATGCGTACCGCCACTGCGGCCGGGTGGCTTTAACCCAGGGGAGTGCGCGCCACGACAGGGTCTGCAGGTTCATTACTGCCCGCCAATTGAGACAGTGCAGGTGGTACCGGAGACCAGGGTGACATCGGCCGGCAGCGTATCAAAGGCAATTCGCACCGGAACGCGTTGGGCGAGACGAACCCAGGGGATATTTGGTTTGATGTTGGCCACCAGCCCGGTTCCCTGTTCCACGCTCTGGTCGACAATCGCGCGGCCGATGCTGGCGACATGGCCCTTTAGCGTCTGCTGATTGCTATAGAGAATAATTTGTGCCGGATCGCCGATGCGAATGTGGCGCAGTTTGGTCTCTTCGAAGTAGCCCAGTACGTAAAACGAATGGCTGTCCACCAGGGCAAAGACCGGATGGCCGGTGGTAGCGTAATCACCGACGCGGGTGGAAAGGTTGGTCACCCAGCCATCCACCGGCGCTTTGACAACCGTCTGGCTGAGCTGCCACTGCGCATGTTTCAGCGCCGCTTCGGTTACGCCGACCCCCGCTCTGGCGGCAGCCAGGGTGGTGGTGGCGGTATTCAGGGCGGTATTGACGTTCTCAAGGTCTTCAGCCGAGATGGCATTTTGCGACAGGCTTCGGCGACGGCGAGCCTCGCTGGCGGCCTTGCTTTGCTCCGCCTGCGCTTTCGCCACCTCCGCCTGGGCTTTCGCCAGCTGCGCCTGGGCGTTCAGCACCGCGATGCGATAGGGGGTGTCGTCGATGGTAAACAATACTTCCCCGGCTTTGACCCGTTGGTTATCGGTTACGTTCAACTGCAGAATACTGCCGGAGACCTGAGGGGTGATCCCAACCTGCTCGGCGCGCACTTTGCCGTCGCGGGTCCAGGGTGACTGAGTGTAGAAATTCCATAACAACCATGCGGCAATCAGGGCGACGGCCGCGACCAGCAGCGTTGACAGATATTTTAATCTTTTCATAACAGGGAGATCACCAGGCAATGAGCAATACCAGGGCCAGACAGACCGAGAGCGCGAACAGGGAGAGATCCATTAGTAGCGGGTGCCAGATGTCGCCCGCATACATCCAGTCACGCAGCTGGCGATGTAAAAACAACCAGATAAAGAAACCCAACAAGACGGCTTTGAACAGCGGAGGGAAATAGACGGATGCGCCGAACACCAGGTCCTGCAGCGGCAATCCGGATGTGTTAAGACTCAGTTTCACAAGCAAAAATCCTTTGCCATTACAGGGGTAACCTCAGGACGTGCTACTCTTTAACAGTGTAAATCATTGTTTTGGTTTTTGTTGAATCAAGTAATTCATTTGTTTTGATAATTCAAATGCTGCACACTATTCTAAAATCAGTATAATAACTTAGCAAGCTAATTATAAGGAGATGAAATTGGAATCGCCACTTGGTTCTGATCTGGCACGTTTAGTTCGCGTTTGGCGCGCGCTAATCGACCATCGCCTGAAACCTCTGGAGTTAACGCAGACCCACTGGGTCACGCTGCATAACATCCACCAGCTGCCGCCTGAGCAGTCGCAGATCCAGCTGGCGAAAGCTATCGGTATTGAACAGCCGTCGCTGGTGCGCACGCTCGATCAGCTGGAGGAGAAAGGGCTCATTTCTCGCCAGACCTGCGCAAGCGATCGGCGGGCCAAACGCATCAAGCTGACGGAAAAAGCCGAACCGCTGATCAACGAGATGGAAGAGGTGATAGGTAAGACCCGTGATGAAATCCTCTCAGGGGTCTCGAAGCAGGAAGTGGAAACCTTGCTCCACTTAATCCGTAAACTTGAACAAAATATCCTCGATCTCCAGGCTAAAGATTAATTCTTTGCGGCCCGGGCTAATCCGGGCCTTTTTTCACCCTCCCTGCCGATGCCAGACGATCACCTGGTTACGTCCGTTATTCTTTGCTTCATACATGGCTTCGTCCGCGCGCTGAACGCACGCTTCCGCTGTCACGCTATTGTCGTAGGTGGTATACACCCCCATGCTGATAGTCATTCGCTCCGGTAAATGGCTCTCCCCGGCACTGACCGCCAGGCGGATACGCTCGGCGATAGCTTGCGCTTCTTTTTCACCGGTGTTGACCAGCAGCAGAGCAAATTCCTCACCGCCGATGCGTGCGGCGGCGTCATCTACCCGCGAATGGCTTTCCAGCACCGAGGCGGCGAACTGGATCACTTTGTCGCCGGCGACATGGCCGTAGCTATCGTTGATGCGTTTGAAATGGTCGAGGTCGCTGATGAGCACCGACAGCGGATGCTGGGCATTCACCTTCGCCAGCTGTTGGTTAAGGGTGTCGTAGAAAAAGCTGCGGTTGTAGAGGCGGGTCAACGGGTCGCGGATCGAATTCTGATACGAATGGACATATTTGTGGTTAGACTCGCGATAGAGGATAAAGACGTCAACCAGTAGCACCAGAATCAGGAACAAGGTGCATAGCGTTTCGAAAAAACGCGCCTGGTACCAGGTCTGAGCCAGCTCCCCTGCGGTGGAGAGCAGCTGGAAAAGCGTGAACAAATAAGCGCTGCAAAAAAAAGCGCCGCTGAACCAAAAAATATTACGCAGTTTACTCAAGCTAATTAATAAAATCAGCGTGATGAACCAAACTGCCATCAGCAGCCAGCCGATAATACTTTGCCACAACGGGGTAAAGGTATGGCTCAGATCGTCGATAAAATTGACGCTCAGCCACGGCGAATGGCTGGAGTATAGCCATGATAAAACAATAATGGTCAACGTAAAAAGAATACATGCTGTAAATGTAAGAACGTGTGCTTTCCACGAATGCATGATGCGCTGGCGAAAATAGTACAAAATAATAGATGACATGAATAACACAGCCATCATTATATTGCGGAAGAAATAATAGATAACGGCGTCATTTTGATTAACGACCGGGGCCGGATTGCAGGTAAGCCAGTCCGGATAGCTGCTGAGCGTGCCAAGCATCAGCAGCGCTGAGCAGGCAAACCCGAAAGAGACTGGAGTAAGGTACAGACGCCGCTTGCTGCTCCAGTATTTCATGCCCATAAAACAGGCAATGGTAATATGAAAAACCATCAGGAAACTGGTCAGCAGCGGAAATAATATTGAGGAAGTACTACTGAAGCTGGTATGAAAAAAAGCAGTCATCCCGGAAATGCCAATCCCGGCCAGTAAACAAATGCAAATATAAAGGATTAGACGTTTAACGATATGATGCACATGTTCGGGCATAGGCAATATTCCACATAAAAGGCAACGGCAGCGACGATGAGTCGCCAGGGCTAATTTACGTTCTTGAGGGTAATAGGGGCGGGCAGATAAGATATTGCGCAGGCGCAATGATTCATGGAATATTAAAATAAAGATGTCTGATGGTTACTACGAATTTATTACGGCGAAATAAACGTGGCTGAAAAATACGATGCGGCGCAACCGGCCGCATCGTAAGGGAAATTATCGCGGAGAGACGGTGACCTGGCTGCCGCTGCCGGCAATGGCCACGCGCTGACCAACGGAGAACGGAGTGCTGCCCTGTTTCTGCACTACCATAATGGTATTGCCATCGTCCTTACGGATTTCCAGTTCAACGCCCTGCGTTTTATTCATCGCGCCCTGAACGCCCTGACCGGCTACGCCGCCCGCGACCGCACCTGCCGCCGTAGCCAGAGAGCGTCCGGTACCGCCGCCGATGGTGTTTCCAAGGAACCCGCCCAGTACCGCACCGCCAATGGCCCCGATGGCATTGCTATCGTCGCCGCTCTGGATCTGTACGGCGCGCGTATGCACGATGGTACCGTAAGTCACGCTCTGCACCTGTTTGGCTTCAGATGCGGAATAAACGTCGCCGGACAGGCCGCTGCTGCTCACGCA
Source organism: Klebsiella sp. P1954 (assembly GCF_018199955.1). Classification (NCBI taxonomy): domain Bacteria; kingdom Pseudomonadati; phylum Pseudomonadota; class Gammaproteobacteria; order Enterobacterales; family Enterobacteriaceae; genus Klebsiella; species Klebsiella sp. P1954. The sequence goes on from NZ_CP073373.1 coordinate 23,725, forward strand.
GCCTGCGAGCGTAAAACCAATCATCGATACAGCCAAAACACGTAAAATCATTTATGAATCTCCTGTTCACCGAAGGTGTTCAATTGAACGTCCATACGGTTAATTATATGGCATTTAGTCGTCGGCGGGCATAGGTTCTCCCTGGACTATACAAAAAATAATAAACACTGGTGCTTCAACCTCAACTAAACGCCGGTTCTTTACGATGTTCTCTGATTTGTCGCTCTATTGTTAAAAAGTATTAGTACAACATAGCATTAACCGACACTTTATGATGGAGTGAAGGGCATACAAGGGTCATGGAATGAAGGAAAACGTATGAGATCGGGTCGCTTTATTGGCGTTATGTCTGGTACCAGCCTGGATGGTATCGATGTCGTTTTGGCCACCATTACTGAAAACATGGTGGCGCAGCAGGCTAGTCTCACCTGGCCCATTCCACACGCGATAAAAGAAGAGATTCTGGCGATTTGCCAGGGGCAGTCGCTGACCCTTTCGCAGCTAGGTCGTCTGGACACCCGTCTGGGACGGCTGTTTGCCGATGCCGTACTGGCGCTGATGCGCCAGGAAAGTCTCAAACCCACCGACGTCATCGCCATCGGCTGCCATGGACAGACCGTATGGCATGAACCGCAGGGAGAGGCTCCGCATACCCTGCAAATTGGTGACAACAACCAGATCGCCGCCCACACCGGGATAACCGTAGTGGGGGATTTTCGTCGCCGGGATATGGCGCTAGGCGGGCAGGGAGCGCCGCTGGTGCCGGCTTTTCATCATGCGCTGCTGGCCCACCCCGTTGAGCGACGTATGGTGCTCAATATCGGCGGGATCGCTAATGTGTCGCTGCTGGCGCCAGGGCAGCCGGTGCGCGGCTATGATACCGGGCCGGGAAATATGTTGCTGGACGCCTGGATCTGGCGCCAGAAGGGCAAACCGTACGACAAGGACGCCCAATGGGCTAGCGAAGGTAAAGTGCTGCTGCCGCTGCTGCAGGACATGCTGAGCGATCCGTGGTTTGCCTTGCCGGCGCCGAAAAGCACCGGTCGGGAATATTTCAATTACGGCTGGCTGGAGCAGCATATGGCCCGCTATCCGGGGCTACGCGGGGAGGATGTTCAGGCTACGCTTGCGGAATTGACCGCCGTCACCATCAGTGAGCAGGTATTGTTAAGCGGCGGCTGCGAGCGTTTGTTAGTGTGCGGCGGCGGCGCGCGTAACCCCTTGTTAATGGCGCGCCTGGCGGCGCTGCTGCCGGGAACCGAGGTCTCCACCACCGATGAGGCGGGGATCAGCGGCGATGATATGGAAGCGCTGGCCTTTGCCTGGCTGGCCTGGCGAACGCTGGCTGGTCTGCCGGGCAATCTGCCCTCCGTGACCGGCGCCAGCGAAGCCTCGGTGCTGGGCGCCATTTTTCCGGCTAACCCGCCGCAGAATCGGAGTTAACTGAAATCTTAAATACGATGCGACCGGTAAACTGGACAAGTTAAGCGGAGGGCGGAGTGCCCGCCGTGACCGGGAAAGTCGAAGGCAAACGAATGAAAAAAATTCTTATCGCAGTTGTACCTTTTATGCTGGCGGGCTGTAGCTACTACAACCAGTTTGTCGAGCGGATGCAGACGGACACGCTGGAGTATCAATGCGACCAGAAACCATTGACGGTCCATCGCAATAACGCACGCCAGCAGGTCAGTTTTATCTATGATAATCAGCAACTGAACCTGTCTGAGGGGCTGTCGGCTTCCGGGGCGCGCTATACCGACGGCGTCTATGTGTTCTGGTCAAAAGGCGATACCGCCACCGTCTATAAGCGCGACCGCATCGTCCTTGATAACTGTCAGCTGCAGACGGCCAAACGTTGAGATTTCTGTCCGGGGGGCGCACAATAACGCCACCTTATGACTACATCCTCAATGGCCATGTCTGATAACGACGAACTCCAGCAAATTGCGCATTTGCGCCGTGAATACACCCGTGGCGGTTTGCGTCGCCACGATCTTCCTGCTGAACCCCTGCCGCTGTTTGAACGCTGGCTGCGTCAGGCCTGCGATGCGAAACTTGCCGACCCAACGGCCATGGTGGTTGCCACCGTCGATGGGCGCGGCCAGCCCTACCAGCGCATTGTGCTGCTGAAGCACTACGACGAAAAAGGGTTGGTGTTTTATACCAACCTCGGCAGCCGCAAAGCGCATCAAATTGAAAACAACCCGCAGGTCAGCCTGCTTTTCCCGTGGCATATGCTGGAGCGCCAGGTGATGGTAATCGGCAAAGCGGAGCGTCTGTCGACGCTGGAAGTGGTCAAATATTTCCACAGCCGTCCGCGCGACAGCCAGATTGGCGCCTGGGTCTCGAAGCAGTCGAGCCGGATCTCAGCCCGCGGCATCCTCGAAAGCAAATTCCTCGAGCTGAAGCAGAAGTTCCAGCAGGGTGAAGTGCCGTTGCCGAGCTTCTGGGGCGGATTCCGCGTCAGCATTGAGCAGATGGAGTTCTGGCAGGGGGGAGAACACCGTCTGCACGATCGCTTTTTATACCAGCGCGATAGCGGCGCCTGGAAAATAGACCGTCTGGCGCCGTAAACGCCGAAATTAGTTATCGAAGCGCTGGCGCTGAAAGGGCCGGCGCTTTATTCTATGTACTTTTCGCATCTGGCGAAAAGTCGTGTACCGGCAGAGGTGCAGTCGTTTATACATGGAGAATTTGATGGCAAGCAGTAACTTGATTAAACAATTGCAAGAGCGGGGGCTGGTAGCCCAGGTGACGGACGAGGAAGCGTTAGCAGAGCGACTGGCGCAAGGCCCGATCGCGCTCTATTGCGGCTTCGATCCTACCGCTGACAGCTTGCATTTGGGGCATCTTGTTCCATTGTTATGCCTGAAACGCTTCCAGCAGGCAGGTCATAAACCTGTGGCGCTGGTGGGCGGCGCAACCGGTCTGATTGGCGACCCAAGCTTCAAAGCCGCTGAGCGTAAACTAAACACCGAGGATACCGTGCAGGAGTGGGTGGATAAAATCCGCAAACAGGTGGCTCCGTTCCTTGATTTTGACTGCGGCGACAACTCGGCGATCGCGGCGAATAACTATGACTGGTTTGGCAGCATGAACGTGCTGACCTTCCTGCGCGATATCGGTAAACACTTCTCTGTTAACCAGATGATCAACAAAGAAGCGGTGAAGCAGCGTCTGAATCGTGACGATCAGGGTATCTCCTTTACCGAGTTCTCTTACAATCTGCTGCAGGGTTACGACTTTGCCTGCCTGAACAAGCTGCACGGCGTGGCGCTGCAGATCGGCGGCTCTGACCAGTGGGGCAACATCACCTCCGGCATCGATCTGACCCGTCGTCTGCATCAGAACCAGGTGTTTGGCCTGACCGTACCGCTGATCACCAAAGCGGACGGCACCAAATTCGGTAAAACCGAAGGCGGCGCCGTGTGGCTGGATCCGAAGAAAACCAGTCCGTACAAATTCTACCAGTTCTGGATCAACACCGCGGATGCTGATGTCTATCGCTTCCTCAAATTCTTCACCTTTATGGACATTGCGGAGATCAATGCCCTCGAAGAAGAAGACAAAAACAGCGGTAAAGCGCCGCGCGCCCAGTACGTGCTGGCAGAGCAGGTGACGCGCCTTGTCCACGGCGAAGAAGGCCTGGAAGCGGCGAAGCGCATTACCGAAAGCCTGTTCAACGGTAACCTGAGCGACCTGAGCGAAGCAGACTTCGAACAGCTGGCCCAGGATGGCGTGCCGATGATCGAAATGGAAAAAGGCGCCGATCTGCTGCAGGCGCTGGTTGATTCCGAGCTGCAGCCGTCCCGCGGTCAGGCGCGTAAAACCGTTGCCTCTAACGCGGTGACCATCAACGGCGAAAAACAGGCCGACCCGGAATATGTATTCAGTGACAGCGATCGCCTGTTTGGCCGCTACACCTTGCTGCGTCGCGGTAAGAAAAATTACTGCCTGGTCTGCTGGAAATAAAAAAATACTGCCAGGGCGTGGGAAACCACGCCCTTTTTCTTTTTAGGGTTGTGGTAAGAAAATGAAGAACATCCTCGCCATTCAGTCTCACGTTGTGTTTGGCCATGCCGGCAACAGTGCCGCCGAATTTCCGATGCGCCGTCTGGGCGCCAATGTCTGGCCCCTGAATACCGTACAGTTCTCTAACCATACGCAGTACGGCAAATGGACCGGCTGCGTCATGCCGCCTTCGCATTTGACGGAGATCGTTCAGGGGATTGCCGATATCGACAAACTGCAGACCTGCGATGCGGTACTGAGCGGCTATCTTGGCTCCGCTGAGCAGGGAGAGCATATCCTCGGTATCGTGCGTCAGGTTAAGGCGGCCAATCCGGCGGCGAAATATTTTTGCGATCCGGTGATGGGTCACCCGGAGAAGGGCTGCATCGTCGCGCCGGGCGTGGCGGAGTTCCACGTGCGCTATGCGCTGCCGGCCAGCGATATTATTGCCCCGAATCTGGTTGAGCTGGAGATCCTGTGCGGTCATCCGGTCGCCAGCGTCAGCGAGGCAGTGGCCGCCGCGCGGGAGCTGATTGCCCAGGGGCCGGAAGTGGTATTAGTTAAGCATCTTGCCCGTGCGGGTCTGAGTATGGATCGTTTTGAGATGCTGCTGGTGACGGCCGAAGAAGCCTGGCATATTAGTCGGCCGCTGGTGGATTTCGGCCTGCGTCAGCCGGTGGGCGTCGGCGATGTGACCAGCGGTCTGCTGTTGGTTAAATTGCTGCAGGGGGCAAGTCTGCGCGATGCGCTGGAACACGTCACCGCCGCGGTGTACGAGATTATGCTCGCCACCAAAAATATGCAGGAATACGAACTGCAGGTAGTAGCGGCGCAGGATCGCATCGCCGTACCGGAGCACTGCTTCAGCGCCACCCGGCTGTAACTCCCAGGGCCTGCCCGACGGTCCGCCGGGCAGGTTCAGGCCTTATTTTAAGCCTTCAGCCGCCAGTGCGGCAGCCACCGCCGGACGCGCTGCCACCTGCGTCATCCAGCTGCCGATATGACCATAGGCAGCCATATCCAGTTTTATAGCATAGGCCCAGCGCAGCACCGTAAACAGATAACCATCGGCAATGGTGAAGCGATGGCCGGTCAGCCACTGTTTGTCTGCCAGCGCTGCATCAACGTATTGCAGCTTTTTCTCAAGCAGCCCCCGCGCGACAGGCTTATAGTCCTCCGGGGTATCCGGGCGGAACAGCGGGGTAAAGCTTTTATGCAGCTCGGTGGCCACATAGTTCAGCCATTCGAGAGTCTGATAGCGCGCAATCGAGCCCACCGGCGCCAGCAGATGACGATCCGGCACCTGGTCTGCGATGTACTGCATGATGGCTACGCCCTCAGTGAGCAGGATATCATCATCCAGCAGCAGCGCCGGCACCTGACCTTTCGGGTTGATCAGCAGATAGTCTTCCCCGTTTTCCAGCCGTTTTTGGGCCAGATCCACGCTCTGCAGGGTAAAATCCAGACCGCTTTCGCGCAGGGCAATATGCGAGGCAAGGGAACAGGCGCCGGGTTTGTAGAACAGTTTCATGCGTGACTCCTCGTGGCTGCAGTTTTCTGTATGTTAGTCCTGCCAGGGGTAAAAAAAAAGCCGCTAAACTAACGTTAGCGGCTTAAAAATAATTAGTTTTCCCTGCGGCGTCAGGCAGCCGCGGTTTCGCGTGCTTTAATGTCCGCGCTGTCGTCCTGAGTCATACGATTCAGTTTCGGCGCGGTCAGCAGCATCAGGGCGGCGATAACCGCGGTGACGATACCAATCTGCAGGAATACGTGACCGTACACTTCCAGCGACACCAGCGGATCGGTGACATTCTCCGGGACTGCCATCAGGTTAGCGATTTTCCCGGCGATGATCGCCGCGCCTGCCGTGGTGAGGAACCAGCTGCCCATAATGAAGCCCATCAGACGCTGAGGAACCAGCTGAGCGACCATCGCCAGGCCGAGGCCGGAAATCATCAGTTCACCGATAGACTGCAGCGCGTAGCTCAGAATCAGCCAGTTGACCGAGACGATACCGGCGTCGCTGGCGAACTTCGCCCCTAAAGGCAGGACGAGGAATGCGCCAGAGCACAGTACCATACCGATAGCAAATTTGTGCGGCATCGGCAGGCGGTCGCCCATCTTGTTGTAGATGGCGGCCAGAATCGGGCTACCAATCATGATCCAGAACGGGTTCAGCGCCTGATACTGTTCCGGTTCAAAGGCGAGACCGAGGATCGAGTGCTCCACGTTACGGATGGCGAAGAAGTTCAGCGAGGTCGGCATCTGGCTGTACAACACGAAGAAGACAATCGCTTCTACCATCAGCAGGAAAGCGACGATCATTTTACGACGCGGAGCGCCTTTCAGGCCTATGGTTTCTTTGGCGAAAATCACGACGATACCCAGTGCGACGACGCCCAGCACCATACGTGCGATACCCTGGTTGTGCAGCAGCCAGGTGGCGATAGCGACCAGCACCACCACGCCAGCGATGGTCGCCAGCAGTTTACCCATGTGTACCGGGGCAAAGTCCGGTTTAGAGCCGTACTGTTTAACCCATTTCTGACAGAAGGCGAAGTTAATAATGGTGATCACCATCCCCACCACGCTGAGGGCAAACGCTACGCTCCAGCCAAAACGTGCGGCCAGCCACGGGGTTGCCAGCATAGAGAAGAACGAACCGATGTTGATGGACATGTAGTACATGGTAAATGCACCGTCCAGACGTGGGTCGTTTTTGTCATAGCAGGTAGAAAGCAGGGAGGACGGGTTGGCTTTAAACAGGCCGTTACCGACGGCGATGGTCGCCATACCCATATAGACGATAGCGGCGTCATGACCGGACCAGGCCACCAGCGCATAGCCAATCGCCAGCACGATAGCGCCCAGCATGATGACACGCTTGGTACCCAGCACTTTATCACCCAGCCAGCCGCCAATGGCGACGAGGCCATAAACCAGCGCGCTAAAGGAGGAGAACAGAGTAATGGAATCCGCTTCCGACATACCCAGCTGTTTTACCAGGTAAACGGCCATGATCCCTTGCAGGCCGTAGTAACCAAAACGCTCCCACAACTCGATCGAGAAAATGAGATAGAACGCGCGTGGTTGTTTGAAAGCGTTCAGACTCACGCTTTCTGCTGGTTTATTGTTTGCAGTAGACACATATACCTCTTTTTTTACATCCCATATTTACTGGGGGGTGTTCGGGGCGCAATCTCGTTGGACCGCCGCCTTTATAGTTATTCTTGGAGGGAAAACGGCAAGTAATGTTCACTATCCTGGCGCATCAGGCAAGGCTTTTGTAATAATCTGTTACACATAATCAGGGTGGTATAATGCTCCGGACATATGAATGTTATACAGCGTTAAATTTTACCGTTTCGATATCGTTGGTATTTTTATCTTTCGGGTTCGCCGGTTTACCGGGAAAAGGCGATATATTCTACTGATCTGGCGTAAGCATAGTGATATGGTCCATTATCTTAAAAAATCATGGGTCATTATCCTGACAATCTTTACTCATCCGTTGTATTGCCTGACATTTATTTCCATTCCAGTAACATTCAATCAACATAAAGTTGCGAGCATGATCTGGATCACAAATGCATAGAAATTTTGCGCTGATAAAAAATGAATGAACTAGTTGTTTGTTATATAACCGGATAATCATCCATAATCATGATGATTATGTGGTGTTAATGGCCGGTGAAATAGATGAATGCGGGCCATAACCCAGAGTTAAGCTATGACCGCAATAGAGACGAGACAGTCAGGCGTAGACTTTATCTTTGTATTCGCAAAGATCTTCAATCAGGCAGGAGCCGCAGCGCGGCTTGCGGGCAATACAGGTATAACGCCCATGCAGGATCAGCCAGTGATGACAGTCGACCTTAAACTCGGCGGGGACCACCTTCAGAAGCTTCTCTTCCACCTGCTCAACATTCTTGCCCGGGGCGAACTGCGTCCGATTGCAGACGCGGAAGATGTGCGTGTCCACGGCGATGGTCGGCCAGCCAAAGGCGGTATTCAGCACCACGTTGGCGGTTTTACGGCCCACGCCGGGCAGCGCCTCCAGCGCCGCTCTGTCTTCCGGCACCTCACCATTGTGCTGCTCCAACAGGATGCGGCAGGTTTTGATGACGTTTTCCGCTTTGCTGTTAAACAGGCCGATAGTCTTGATATACGATTTCACCCCATCCACCCCCAGGGCCAGCATCGCTGCGGGCGTATTGGCCACCGGATAGAGTTTGGCTGTCGCTTTGTTGACGCTTACGTCGGTGGCCTGCGCAGAAAGCAGGACGGCAATCAGCAGCTCGAATGGCGAACTGAAATGCAGTTCGGTGGTGGGGTGGGGATCGTTTTCCCGCAGCCTGGTAAGGATCGCCAGGCGTTTGGCTTTGTTCATATTATGCTTTCCCTGTCACGTCGGACGGGGCGACAGAGACGGCCCGGGCCGCTTGCGCCTTCCGCTGTTTGCTACGTTCATCGATAAGGTATTTAATCGCCAGCATCATGCCGAGGCCAATAAAGGCGCCTGGCGGCAGCATAGCCAGCAGGAAAGGGGTGTCGGTGTGGAAAACCTCGATGCGCAGAACCTTCGCCCAGCTGCCAAGCAGACTGTCGGCGCCGTCAAACAGGGTGCCGTTGCCAAGGATCTCGCGCAGGGAGCCCAGCACAAACATCGCGCAGGTAGCGCCCATGCCGATCGAGAAACCGTCCAGCGCCGACAGCGCCGGCCCTTTTTTGGCGGCAAAGGCTTCGGCGCGGCCGACCACGATGCAGTTGGTCACGATAAGCGGGATGAAAATCCCCAGCGACTGATAGAGGCCGAAGGCATAGGCGTTGATCAGCATCTGCACGACGCTCACCACCGAGGCGATAATCATTACGTAGATGGGGATCCGGATCTCCGCCGGCGTCCAGCGGCGCAGGCTGGAGATGGTCAGGTTGGTCAGGGTTAACACCAGGGTGGTGGCCAAACCCAGCCCGAGGGCGTTGGTGGCGGTCGAGGTGACCGCCAGCAGAGGACACATACCTAACAGCTGAACCAGGGCGGAGTTATTTTTCCACAGGCCCTGGACGATGACGTCTTTAACTTCGCTCATGGTTATTCTCCACAGGCGGTGAATTCAGGAAGTTGCGCAGGCAGCGTTTGTGCATATAAGCCTGCGCGCTTAACGGCATTGACCACCGCCCGGGGGGTGATGGTGGCGCCGGTGAACTGGTCAAAATCGCCGCCATCCTTTTTGACCGCCCAGTGGCTATCGCCCTGGCCGTGGATGACTTTCCCGGCAAAATGGGTAATCCAGTCCGACAGGCGAAGTTCGATTTTATCACCCAGGCCCGGCGTTTCATGATGCTCAGTTACGCGGGTGCCGAGGACCGTGCCGCTAAAATCGGCGGCAACCAGCAGCTGTATTGCTCCGGAGTAGCCGTCCGGCGCGGTGGCTTCCATCACCGCGCCGATCGGTCGATCGTTATTTTTGGCGATCCACACTTTATGCTGGCCTTTGCCCAGCGCCGGGGCGCTGACCAGATAGCAACTCTTAAGCAGATCGTTATTATAGCGGTCGGCAGGTAAAACCTGGTCGAATAACGCCTTTTGCTGCAGGGCCGCCTGCTGGTCGATGGTGCTTTTGGTCAGCTCATTGATCGCCGCCGTCAGCCCGGTGGAACCGGCGGCAAACAGCGCCAGCGTGACGCCGTGTTTACGCATCGTTTTTAACATCATTGCTCTCTCAACGGTGGCCATATACGCGCGGGCGCGTGTAGTAATCGATCAGCGGCACGGTAATATTCGCCAGCAGAACGGCAAACGCCACGCCGTCCGGATAACCACCGAAGCTGCGGATGAGCCAGACCAGCAGGCCAGCGAGGGCGCCAAAGATCAGACGGCCGCGGTTGGTTGTTGAGGCCGTCACCGGATCGGTCAGGATAAAGAAGGCGCCAAGCATGGTCGCCCCGGAGAGCAAATGCATCTGCGGTGAGGCCAGGCTCTGCGGCGAAAAAATCCAGCCGAGGGTGGCGCACAGGCCGAGGCTAACAAGGAAGCTGACCGGGATATGCCAGCGGATCGCCTTCTGCCACAGCAGGAAAAGGCCGCCTGCCAGCCAGGCGATATTCACCCACTGCCAGCCCAGACCTGCCAGCACGCCGCCGTAGACCGGCAATTGCAGCACCTGCTGAACGCTATGTCCGGCATGCAGGGAGGTTTTAAAGGTATCCAGCGGGGTGGCCTGGCTGACGCCGTCGATACCCAGCCGCAGACTGGCCATGTCGCCTCCGGCGGCGGTATGACCGGTGAAGATCATCTGCAGCGCGTCGCTGAATGCCGGGAGATGGGCGGCTATCTCATAGGAAGGCAGCCAGGAGGTCATCTGCACCGGGAACGAAATCAGCAGCACGACATAGCCGATCATTGCCGGGTTGAAGGGGTTATGGCCCAGGCCTCCGTACAACTGCTTGGCAATGACTACGGCAAAGGCAGTGCCGAGCACCACCATCCACCACGGGGCCAGTGGCGGAATACTCACCGCCAGCAGCAGGCCGGTGAGCAGGGCGGAATTATCTTTCAGCGTGGCAGCAACAGGCTGTTTACGCAGTTTGAGAATAGCGGCTTCGGTCGCCCAGGCCGTCAGGGCGGCGAGGACAATCTGCAGTACGGTGCCCCAGCCGAAAAACCAGGTCTGGACCACAATGCCAGGCACAGCGGCGAGCAGCACCAGCAGCATAATACGCGAGGTCTGCCGCTGGTTATGGGTATAGGGGGAGCTTGCGATTCTGAAAACCATTTATTCCTCGTTAACTGCCTGCTGTGTTGCTTTACGCGCCTGAACGCGGGCGATAGCCGCGGCGACGGCCGCTTTGCGCGGGTCGTCATTGGCTGCGGCTGACGCGAGATCCTGTTGTGCGGCCTGCTGTTCGGCTTTACGCGCTTTAGCGCGGGCGATGGCGGCTTCCACCGCCGCCTTGCGCGGGTCGACCGGTTCGGCGGTCGGGGCGTCCACCGGCGCGGCCTGCTGTTCGGCTTTACGCGCTTTGGCGCGGGCGATGGCGGCTTCCACCGCCGCCTTGCGCGGGTCGACCGGTTCGGCGGCCGGGGCGTCCACCGGCGCGGCCTGCTGTTCGGCTTTACGCGCTTTGGCGCGGGCGATAGCGGCTTCCACCGCCGCCTTGCGCGGGTCGACCGGTTTGACGGCCGGGGCTTCCACCGGCGCGGCCTGCTGTTCGGCTTTACGCGCTTTAGCGCGGGCGATAGCGGCTTCCACCGCCGCCTTGCGCGGGTCGACCGGTTCGGCGGCCGGGGCTTCCACCGGCGCGGCCTGCTGTTCGGCTTTACGCGCTTTGGCGCGGGCGATAGCGGCTTCCACCGCCGCCTTGCGCGGGTCGACCGGTTCGGCGGCCGGGGCTACCATCGGTGCGGCCTGCTGCTGCGCTTTGCGCGCCCGGGCCTCAGCCTTACGCGCTTCGCGGGCGGCAATCGCCTCGCTGTTGTCAGGTTTGGCGCCGGCCTGGATCACGATCGGCTGCGCGGCATCGCGCTGTTTATCCCGTACCCGGGCCAGGGCGGCGCTAATCGCCTCCTGATCTTTGGCGGCAGGCTGAACGGCGGCTTTTTTATGCCGCTCGGCGCGCGCGGCTTTCTCACGCTCCAGGCGCGCCTGTCGGGCCTCGAATCGGGCTTTGGCTTCCGCAGCGCGCTGCTCTTCCTGACGAATCGCCGCGATCTCGGCCTTTTCCTGACGGAAGTACTGCACCAGCGGAATATTACTTGGACATACCCACGCGCAGGCGCCGCACTCGATGCAGTCCGCCAGATTATGGGCAGTGGCTTTATCGTGCTGCTGACCTTTGCTGAACCAGTACAGCTGCTGCGGCAGCAGATCGGCCGGGCAGGCGTCAGCACAGGCGCTGCAGCGAATGCAGCCTTTCTCTTCCTGCGGTTCGCCCATCTCGCTGGCGGAAGGCGCCAGCAAACAGTTGGTGATCTTCACCACCGGGACGTCGAGCCACGGCAGGGTAAAGCCCATCAGCGGGCCGCCCATGATCACCATTGGCTCGGCGCTGGGGCAGAAGCCGGCATCGTTCAATAGATGGCGCACCGGCGTGCCAAGACGCGCCCAGACATTGCCCGGTCTGGTTACCGCTTCGCCGGTGAGGGTGACCACGCGCTCGGTTAACGGCTCACCGTCAATCACCGCGCGTTTCACCGCATAAGCCGTACCGACGTTCTGCATCAGCACGCCAATGTCCGATGAACGACCGCCGTGCGGTACCTGTTTGCCGGTGAGAATTTGGGTGAGCTGCTTGGCGCCACCGGAGGGATATTTGGTGGGGATCACGCGCAGCGAAATGCCATGGGCGTCGCAGAGCACCGCCCGCAGCATTGAGATGGCCTGCGGCTTATTGTCTTCAATGCCGATCAGCACTTCTTCAGGCTGCAGTATATGAGCGAGGATGCGGATACCCTCGACAATCTGCGCCGCGCAGTCCTGCATCAGGCGGTCATCCGCCGTGATATAGGGCTCGCACTCGGCGGCGTTAATGATCAGCGTTTTAATTTTATCTCCGCCACCGCGCAGTTTACTGCCGGTGGGGAAGCCTGCGCCGCCGAGGCCAGCAACGCCAAACTGGTGGATACGCTCGATCAGCGCTTCACGCGTGCGGGTCTGATAGTCGCTCCAGCCATCGCGCTCGATCCAGCGGTCTTCGCCGTCGGCGTCAATGATCACGCTCATCTCCGCCAGCGCCGACGGGTGCGCGGTAGTGTGCGGAGCGATGGCGGCAATGGTGCCGGAGGTCGGGGCGTGAACGGGCAGCATTCTTCCCCAGCCGCGGGTCAGCGGCTGGCCGCGCAGCACCCGGTCGCCCACTTTAACGCACAGTTCGCCCTCGGCGCCAATGTGCTGCTTCAACGGGATAACAAAGCGCTGCGGCAGGGAAACCTGACGCAGCGGGGTGCCGTTAGACTGGGTTTTCATTTCAGGCGGGTGAATACCGCCGTTGAAATCCCAGACCTTGTCTTTTCGGAAAGCGGAAAATAGCTTAAACATGTTGTTCCACAGGAATATTTCGCACCGGGATCGTATGCAGATCCCATTTCCAGGTCTCCGGGGTGGTGGCCACCGGAACGAGTGAAATGCACTGGGTCGGGCAGGGGGCGACGCACAAATTGCAGCCGGTGCACAGGTCGCTCATCACGGTATGCATGGCGCGGGTCGCCCCAACGATGGCATCCACCGGACAGGCCTGGATACACTTGGTACAGCCAATGCAGTTCGGCTCGTCAATTACCGCGAGCATGCGGGCCGGCTCCGCTTCCTGTGCGTCACCGTCGACAGGCTGCGGGTCGACGTTCAGCAAGGCGGCGATTTTTAACATCACCGCTTCGCCACCCGGCGCGCAGCGGTTTATTTTCTCACCCTGTACGCCGACTGCTTCCGCATAGGGGCGACACCCAGGGTACCCGCACTGCCCACACTGGCTCTGCGGCAATAGCTCATCAATTTTTTCCACCACCGGGTCGTCCTGCACCGCGAAACGACGCGAGGCGTATCCCAGTATTAAGCCGAAAATCAGCCCTAACAGGCTGATGGCGATCACGGCTATCCAGACTGCGCTCATTACAACTTCACCAAACCACTAAAGCCCATGAAGGCCAGAGACATTAAACCGGCGGTAATCAGCGCGATGGCATTACCGCGAAACGGCGCGGGGACATCGGCCACCACCAGGCGTTCACGGATCGCCGCGAACAGCACCATTACCAGCGAGAAGCCGACGGCGGCGGCAAAGCCGTACAGCGCCGACTGCAGGAAATTGTGGCCCAGATTAATATTCAGCAGCGCTACCCCGAGTACGGCACAGTTGGTGGTGATCAGCGGTAGAAAGATCCCCAGCAGGCGATAGAGCGCCGGGCTGGTTTTACGCACCACCATCTCAGTAAACTGAACCACCACGGCGATAACCAGAATAAAGGCCAGGGTACGCAAATAAACCAAATTTAGCGGGATAAGGATCCAGGTATCAATCAGCCAGGCGCAAATAGAGGCCAGGGTCATCACGAAGGTGGTAGCGAGCCCCATCCCCATTGCGGTTTCCAGCTTTTTGGAAACCCCCATAAACGGGCACAGACCAAGAAACTTCACCAGAACGAAGTTATTGACCAGGACTGTACCAATAAAGAGCAGTAAATAATCAGCCATCATGCGACCTGAAACGAAAAAAAGCCGCTTATTATCGAATAAAACGATACCAGCGACAACAGGTTAAGTGTGGGGGTATTACGGATTAACAAAAGTCCGTTTTACCCGCTGCGAACGGCGAAAATAGGGCGCCAGCAGCGCAGCGGCCAGCAGCGGAAACAGCAGCTGACGCAGGGCAAGCACATCCGAGACCGGCGAGAAGGCAAAAGCCTTTATCGCCAGCAGCAGGGTGATGAGCAGCCAGATAATATAGTGTTTCGGCACCACCGAGCGCCGCTTGAAAAAGGCGATAGTCAGCCAGAGCGTGTAATACCACATGGCGAGGGCAAACAGCAGCGAGGCGACCCACAGCGCCATATGGCCCGCGCTCATGGCGCGCAGTAGGGTATAGGTCTGCGGCGACATCAGCGCATTGGCAAAAAACAGCAGCGATAACGAGGCGCTCAGCAGCGCCACCAGCAACCAGGCCAGCGGAGCCAGCAGCCATCCGCCGATGCGCTCTGCAGATTGAGACGTCATGTTTCTCCCCTATTCAACGCCAGTGAATAAAATCAGGCCGGGAAGTATAAGCAACTGGCGTGAAGGATGACAGCCTTACTGCACGAATCGCCAAACGGATTTAGGAACCTGGCCCACATCGAACAATTTACCACCGGAGACCAGCTCTGCGCGACGATGATCGGCGGCGCGATACATATTCACGATCTCCTGGGTGTCAGTCAGGGAGTAGTTAAGGTGATCAAATAGTTTTTCAAGGCTTTCCAGCGAACTGATTTTGCGAAATTTTAATAAGTAGTCCAGCACGGTCATTTTCGTATCCATTTTATAATCGGAATTATTGCGTTGAATATTATCAGCATTCACTAAACCTACTCTCAACCAACGGCGCCTTCTGCTGGGGCCGCGTGGAATGAATCAGGTTATATAAACCCATGACAAGGGGCAAAGCCAGCCTTGAAGAGCAGGGAGAAGTTTAAGAATATTCTAAAATCAGACCGGGCGCCGAATGGCGCCCGCAAGAGAAGATTAACGCTGTTCGCCGTGACTGGCAATAACAGATTTGTACCAATAAAAACTCTTCTTTCGTTTCCGCGCCAGATTTTGCTGGTGATCGACATAGACAAAACCATATTGCTTTTGATAGCCGTTGAGCCAGCTCAGCAGATCGATAAATGACCAGGGGTAATAGCCGCGCACATCTGCCCCCAGCGCCAGCGCTTTTTCGAGGGCGCCAATATGGCTGCTGAGATAATCAATCCGCGGGTCGTCGACCACTTCCCCGTCAATAATCGGGTCCTTCGCGCCGAGGCCATTCTCGGTGATATATATCGGAATATCACCATAGCGCGCCTTAATCATCATAATGCCGTCAGTTAGCCCCTGCGGCCAGATTTCCCAGCCCCATTCGGTATATGTACTCTGGGGATTACGCACGAAATAGAATAATCCCTCCACGCCAGGCTCGCCGCCGGTAGCGATCTCAGGCGGCTGGGCAGATACCGTTTCCCGGCGATAGTAATTCAGACCGATAAAGTCGCAGCGGTTGTCACGGAGCAGCGCGTCGTCGCCTGGAGCAAAGCGAGGTACCCCCCACAGCGCCTGGGTCTGCGCCAGCAGGTCGGCAGGATAGGTGCCTTTCAGCACCGGATCGTACAGCCAGTGAGTATGGATGGCGTCAGCCAGTTCGGTGGCCTTAATGTCCGCCTCGCTGTCGGTGAGCGGGGTATGCGGTTGCAGTACGTTGACGAAGCCAATCTCGCCGGCCACAGCCATCTCGCGAAAGGCCTTCACCGCCAGCGCATGGGCGATAAACACGTGGTGGCAGGCCTGAATGGCCCGCGCCGGATCGCGGACCGCCGGGGGATGGAGGCCGTTAATGTAGCCGTGCCCAATGAAGACAATGGTTTCGTTGAAGGTAGCCCACAGCTTCACCCGTGAACCAAAGCGCGCATAGCACAGGCGGGCGTACTCGGCGAAGGCCTCGGCGGTAGTGCGCGCTTCCCAGCCGCCCTCATCCTGCAGGGCCTGCGGCAGATCCCAGTGATAGAGGGTGATCATCGGCTCAATATTGTGCGCCAGCAGTTCGTCGATCAGATCGCTGTAAAACTGGACTCCCGCTTCATTCACCTTACCGCGCCCGGCGGGCAGCAGGCGGGGCCAGGAGATGGAGAATCGATAGCTTTGCAGGCCCATCTCGGCCATTAACGCCACGTCTTCGCGAAAACGGTGATAGTGGTCGACGGCAATATCGCCGGTGGTGCCTTCAAAGGTGGTACCCGGCAGATGAGAGTAGATATCCCAGATTGACGGTCCTTTACCGTCGGCGTCGTGTCCTCCCTCAACCTGATACGCTGCGGTAGCGGCACCCCATAAGAAATTGTGCGGAAAAGCGGCCATGAAAAAGCTCCCTGTCTGATGATAAAGGGAGTGTAATAAAAGCGCGAGCATACGTGCAACCGGTTTCTGAAACCGGTTGCACAGTTGCGAGGCGGGTCACTGTTTTAACGCGGAGCTACTTCGTGTGCACCACATCCGCTGGCGGTGGGGACTGATAGTTATCTATATGGTGTGCGATAACCAAAAGCAGTGCCGAAATACCAAAAACAATCCAGCCAATAAGTTCTACAATACGGGTAAAAACAGTTGTCATAACACTTCAATATCCTTTGAACACAGCGTGAAATGTTACTCGATGGTCAGCAGATCACAAGGGGTATCTGTCTGATTTCT
The DNA here is from genome assembly GCF_018199955.1 of Klebsiella sp. P1954. NCBI lineage: Bacteria > Pseudomonadati > Pseudomonadota > Gammaproteobacteria > Enterobacterales > Enterobacteriaceae > Klebsiella > Klebsiella sp. P1954. Next base: position 40,656 of record NZ_CP073373.1, read on the forward strand.
CTCACTTGCATGTAAGTCGCAAAGTGAGGAATGATAAGTTTTGCTCACGGTTTGTAAAATTATTCTCATTAACCTGGTGTTGATATCAGTTGCATAAGCGAGGCGGTAAGATGAGCGATGCGATCCGGGTGGGGCTGGTGGGGTTCGGTTACGCCAGCAAAACGTTTCATGCGCCGTTGATCGGCGGCACGCCGGGTATGGCGCTGAAGGCGGTCGCCAGCAGCGACGCCGATAAGGTCCATGCCGATTGGCCTGGCGTGAAGGTAATGAGTGCGCCGGGGGATCTGCTGGACGACCCGGATATCGATCTGGTGGTCATCGCCACCCCGAACGACACCCACTTTCCGCTGGCGAAAGCGGCGCTGGAGGCGGGAAAGCATGTTGTGGTGGATAAGCCCTTTACCGTGACACTGTCACAAGCTCGTGAGCTGGAAAGCCTGGCGAAGCACTGCGGTCGGATACTTTCGGTGTTTCATAACCGGCGCTGGGACAGCGATTTCTTAACGGTCAGCGCGTTAATCAACGAAGGTCAGCTGGGGGAGGTGTGTTACTTCGAGTCGCATTTCGATCGCTTCCGACCACAGGTGCGCCAGCGCTGGCGTGAGCAGGCGGGTCCTGGCAGCGGCATATGGTATGACCTCGCGCCGCATCTGCTCGACCAGGTCGTGGTGCTGTTTGGCCTGCCGGTAAGCATCACGGTGGACCTCGCGCAGCTTCGGCCCGGCGCGCAATCCACCGACTATTTTCACGCCGTGCTGGCCTATCCGCAGCGGCGGGTAGTACTGCATGGTACGTTACTCGCCGCCGCGGAGAGCGCGCGCTTTATCGTCCACGGCTCGCGGGCCAGCTATATTAAGTACGGTCTTGACCCGCAGGAGGAGCGGCTAAAAAACGGTGAACGGCTGCCGCAGGAGGACTGGGGATATGATATGCGCGACGGTACCCTGACCCGCGCCGAAGGGGATGAACGTAGTCAGGAGAAATGGCTGACGCTACCGGGTAATTATCCCGCCTACTATGCCGCTATCCGCGACGCCCTTAACGGCGTAGGGGAAAACCCGGTCCCGGCCAGCGAGGCGATTCAGATAATGACCCTGATTGAGTTGGGTATCGAGTCGGCCAGACATCGCGCCACGCTCAGCCTGGTCTGAGGAGGAGCCCGGCAGCACGGCTGCCGGGCCGGTTATCAGCCTTTGGCAACCCGCTGAATGAGGGCGGCTTTTTCCTGTTCGCCGAGGAACGCCAGGGTCAGGCCGTTGATCTGCGCCTGACGGATCTGCTCCCGGCTCAGCCCTGCCGCCGGCGCCGCCACGGTATACTCGTGAATGATGTCCACACCCTGGACCGCCGGATCGTCGGTGTTGAGGCTCGCCAGCACGCCGTGCTCAAGGAACTGCTTCAGCGGATGCTGGGCCAGGGAGGCCACGGTGCTGGTTTGCACGTTCGAGGTCAGGCAGGATTCAATCCCGATGCGGTGCTCGGCCAGGTAGTCCATCAGGGCTGGATCCTCTACCGCTTTAACCCCATGGCCGATGCGCTCCGCGCCCAGCTCACGTATGGCCTGCCAGATACTTTCCGGGCCGGCCGCTTCGCCCGCGTGGACGGTGATATGCCACCCGGCGTCGCGGGCCTGGTTAAAATGGTTGCGGAACAACGTACCCGGGAAGCCGAGCTCATCGCCGGCGAGGTCGAGGGCAGTGATGCCCTCGCGGTGGGCGAGCAGCGCCGCCAGCTCTTCCTGACAGGCGGCTTCGCCGAAGGTGCGGCTCAGAATACCGATCAGCCGGGCGTCGACCTGGAAATCGCGGCATCCCTCTTGAACCCCGGCAATTACCGCCTCTACCACGCCGTCGACCGGCAGCCGGTGGGTCATCGCCATATAGCGGGGAGAGAAGCGCAGCTCAACGTAGTGCAGGCCATTTCGCGCCGCGTCTTCGACGTTCTCATACGCCACGCGGCGACAGGCTTCCAGCGAGGCCAGGACCTTTACCCCCCAGTCGAGCTTGGCGAGGAAACTGACCAGATCGGGCTCAAGGCTGGTGACCTGGACATGAGGACGCAGCGTGTCGAGGGTGGTTGCGGGAAGAGCGATATTAAATTCGCGGCCAAGATCGAGGATGGTTTGGGCCCGGATGTTACCGTCAAGATGACGATGAATGTCGGTTAATGGCAATGAGGAATCAATCATGGTCGCACTCTTTTTTTAGTTAAAGTGCACGTCATTATACAACATGAACATAACTGTTTAAAAGCATTGAAAAAATGTATGCGATACAAATAGCTGGCAGCAATCAGGTCAGTGTTACGGTCTTTTTGACTGGCCCCTTTAAAACGCAGAACGAATATCATGATTGACGCGATCCTGACCAGATCAGAAATGCACACGCGCTGACCGCGGCGCCCGCAAGGCAGACCGCCTGCCATCCCCAGTTGGAATAAAGCTGTGTGGCAACGATAGCCCCTGTCGCGCTGCCCAGCGAATAAAAACACATGTAAGCCCCAACCAGGCGGCTTGCCGCTGCAGGCCTGGCGGCAATGATCAGGCTCTGGCTGGAGACATGAACGGCCTGTACCGCAAAGTCCAGCGCAATGACGCCAGCTATCAGCCAAAGCAGAGAGGTTTCGGCATAGCCGATAGGAAGCCATGAGATGGTCAGCAGCGCCAGCGCCAGGCCGGTAGTGCGCTGAGCCCATCCCTGGTCAGCCCACTTGCCCGCTCTGGCGGCGGCCAGCATGCCAGCGAAGCCGGCTAAGCCAAACATCCCCGTCTGGGTGTGCGAGAGGGAAAGGGCGGTGAGCGGCATGACCATGGTCGTCCATAACATGCTGAAAGCGGCGAAGATAAATAGCGCCAGGATCCCGCGCTTTCTCAGTTGCGGCTCGGTGAGGTACAGCTGAAACACGGACTTCAATAAGGAAAGGTAAGTCGGCTTTTGCGGCTGCGGCTGCTGCGGGGGCGAAGGCATGATTTTCCAGACGACCCCTGCAATCACCAACATCAGACAGGCAGCCGTGAGATACACGGCTCGCCAGCCGGCGATATCGGCTATCGCGCCTGAGATAAACCGAGATAACAGGATACCTGAAACAATGCCGCTGGTCAGGGTACCCACCGCCTGGCCTCGTTTCTGCGGCGTCGCCAGTATTGCCACCCAGGCCACCAGCACCTGCACCACCACGGCCATCAGGCCGACGATCAGCATGGCGCCAAGCAGCGTTGCTATATTGGGGGATAACCCTGCCGCGACTAACGCCGCTACTGAAAGCAACAGTTGACTCATCACCACGTATTTACGGTTCAACCAGTCTCCGAGCGGAACCAGGAACAGCAGGCCAATGGCATAGCCCGCCTGCGTAGCGGTGATGACGCTGCCAATCATGCCTGGCGACACCTTCAGGCTGACCGCCATCGAGTCGAGTAAAGGCTGTGCTGAATAAACATTGGCTACTGCCAGCGCGCAGGTTAGTGAAAACAACGCCGTTATCCCTGTGGTCAGCATCGTGTCAGGGACTGACGCAGTTTGGATCCTTTGGCCGGTACATCTACTTGCCTTACATTTCATAAGAGACCCTCTGTCTGGTTGCTTTTTAAAACTAGTGTACCTATAGAATTAGCCTTGCTGGTTTTTTTTTGCAACTGGTAAAGGTGAGGATTAAGCTAGATCAGTAGATAAATTGATAAGGAGCGCGCAGATGGCAAAGCAGGAATCACTTAGAACCAGTGAATGTCCGGTGGCGAGAACGTTGGAATCAATTGGTGAACGCTGGTGCCTGATGATTATCCGCGAAGCATTTGACGATGTGCGGAGATTCAGCGAGTTTCAAAAAAATTTGGGGCTGGCCAAAAATATCCTTGCCTCGCGGCTGAAGCATCTGGTTGATATCGGTATTTTCGAGATTTTACCGGCATCGGATGGCAGCGCATACAAGGAATATGTCCTGACTGAAAAGGGGCGCTCCGTGTTTCCCATTGTTGTGGCGCTGCGGCAATGGGGAGAGCGTTATATGTTTGAGCAAGGGGAAACCTATTCGGTCCTGCTGGATAACGCGCACGGCCAGCCCCTTCAGTATCTGGATGTGCGTTCCGCTCAGGGGGATAAACTGCAACCAGGCGACTGTCATCGCCGGCGCATTGTGTCCGATACCCGCGCCGAATAATGTCGTGAAGAATTTGCAGGATACCAGCGAGAATACGAGCGTACCGCTAAAGGGTCATGGAACAATCCTGACGTGTTTTTTTGCGAACTGCTTCTGATGCCAAAGCTCCGGACGCGTGAAAGTGACCCACCGCCAACCGCAGGAGGCGGTGCATAACCATTTACAATTATATTTTATTTGAATGTATTCATGTTACATATTAAATTCTGCTTACTTTATCGACGATGAGGCAAGGATGCGGATGTGGAGAGCGTAATCCATAACAATATTGAGGGTTTTCTGCTGTTGTTATTAAGCATGTGGCCGATTCTGCTGGTGGTATTCATTGGCGTCGCAATTTCATTCTATACCATGCTGTTACGCAAGACGGCGCTGGCCTGCCTGCTTTTCGCCCTCGCCATCGGCGCCGCAGGCTGGAGTCTCGCTTAGCCGCTGGCCTCAGGGTTTATCCAGCAGGCTCATACTGGAGGTGGCGGCGCCATCATTCAGATTGGCGGGCGAATGCCAGTCGCGACCCGCCAGCGCACTGTCGCTCTGTCCGCTGCCGACGCCTTGCTGCGTCGACAGCGATGAACCTTCCAGTGCTTCATCCGCCCCTGACCGATCGGGCAGGGAACTGGTATAGCCGCCATTATTCGAGTACGTATCCATGCCGTTGACTTCGTTAGGCACCGTGTCGGTAGTCGTACCGTCATCGTTAATGCAAAACGAGCCGCCAATGCCGTTTGGCTGACAGTCTGCAGCAAAAGCCGGACTGGCCAGCGCGGTCAGTAGCAATAACGGTAAGCCGATTTCCTTCATTCTTATCTCCCAGGGCCGTGTGGTCTGCCAGACATTCTGTACTATAGCGGCGGCAGTAGCGCGGTAAGTAACAAAACTGTGTAATTTTGTAATGACCGGTGGACGGTTTGTCGTTCGGCCAGGAAAGAGCGTGCGCTAAGCGTGGCATAGCGGCTCGGCAGAAAGCGGTAATCAATTGTTAATTCTACGTAAAGGTTAATGAAAATTTAAGGGAACGCCGCTATGTTGGCAGCATCATACTTTCCATAAAGGATATGCCATGCGCGATAAATATTCCGGCCTGCAGATTGGGATTCACTGGCTGGTTTTTTTGCTGGTAGTAGTAGCCTATGCGGCGATGGAGCTGCGCGGGTTTTTCCCCCGCAGTGAACGGCCATTGATTAATATGGTGCATGTTTCCTGCGGGATCACCATTTTCGTGCTGATGGTGGCGCGTCTGCTGGTGCGGCTGAAATCGCCGGCGCCGCCGATCGTACCGAAACCATCGCCGATGATGACCGGTTTCGCCCATCTTGGTCACCTGGCGATCTATTTGCTGTTCATTGCCTTGCCGTTGATCGGCATGGTGATGATGTACTGGCGCGGTAACCCCTGGTATGCCTTTGGTCTGACCATGCCGTATGCCCCGCAGAGCGATTTTGAGCGGGTGGATACCCTGAAGGCGATCCATGAATGGTTGGCCAATGCCGGGTACTTTGTGATTGGCCTGCATGCTCTCGCCGCGCTGCTCCATCATTACTGGTGGAAGGATAATACTCTGCTGCGAATGATGCCACGTAAGCGCTAAATCATCCTCTTTCACTTCCTGACCCCGTCCCGCGACGGGGTTTTTTTTGCCTTCACCGCTAATAGAATATAGTATACCCCCCTATATGATACGGAGGCGTAATCGTGCCACATTCACCTGAAGATAAAAAACGGGCGCTCAGCCGCGTAAGACGCATCCGCGGCCAGGTCGAAGCCCTTGAGCGCGCGCTGGAGTCCGGCGAGCCCTGTATGACTATTTTGCAGCAGATCGCCTCGATTCGCGGGGCGGCGAACGGCCTGATGGGCGAAATGGTGGAGATCCACCTGCAGGACGAGCTGGTCAGCGGCGACACCACCCCTGAGCAGCGGGCCGCGAGAATGGCAGAGGTCGGTCATCTGCTACGATCCTATTTAAAATAACATCACGACGAGGAAGAGACAGTTATGAAATCACGCGCAGCAGTGGCCTTCGGCCCCGGTCAGCCGTTAAAAATCGTTGAGATCGACGTCGCGCCGCCGAAAAAAGGCGAAGTTCTGGTGAAAATCACCCACACCGGGGTGTGTCATACCGATGCCTTCACCCTCTCCGGTGACGATCCGGAAGGTGTCTTCCCGGCGGTGCTGGGCCATGAGGGCGGCGGGATTGTCGTGGAAGTAGGCAAGGGCGTCACCAGCCTTAAGCCGGGCGATCACGTCATTCCGCTGTATACCGCCGAATGTGGCGAGTGCAAATTCTGTAAGTCGGGTAAAACCAACCTCTGTCAGGCGGTGCGTGCCACCCAGGGTAAAGGACTGATGCCGGACGGCACCACTCGTTTCTCGTACAATGGCGAACCGATCTATCACTATATGGGCACCAGCACCTTCAGCGAATATACGGTTTGCGCCGAGATTTCGCTGGCGAAAGTCAATCCGCAGGCGCCTTTGGATAAAGTGTGCCTGCTGGGCTGCGGCGTAACCACCGGTATCGGCGCGGTGCATAACACGGCGAAGGTCAAGGCCGGGGATAGCGTCGCGGTCTTTGGTCTGGGCGGCATTGGTCTGGCGGTGATCCAGGGCGCGGTGCAGGCGCAGGCCGGGCGCATTCTGGCGGTTGATACCAACCCGGATAAGTTCACTCTCGCTAAAGAGATGGGCGCGACCGATTTTATCAATCCGAACGACTACGATAAGCCGATTCAGGATGTGATCGTTGAGCTGACCGACGGCGGGGTGGATTTCAGCTTCGAGTGCATCGGCAATGTTAATGTGATGCGCGCGGCGCTGGAGTGCTGCCATAAAGGCTGGGGTGAGAGCGTGATCATCGGTGTAGCCGGCGCCGGGCAGGAGATCAAGACCCGTCCGTTCCAGCTGGTGACCGGCCGCGTATGGCGCGGTTCCGCCTTCGGCGGCGTAAAAGGGCGCAGTCAGCTGCCGGGCATGGTGGAAGACGCCATGGCGGGTAAAATTCGCCTCGATCCGTTTATTACCCATCGCCTGCCGCTGGAGCAGATTAACGAGGCCTTTGAGCTGATGCATGAAGGTAAATCGATTCGCACCGTGATCCACTTTGGCGACCAGTAATCCCCGACGCTTAAGGCGAATCGTCACCCATAAAAAAAGGGCCCGGATGGGCCCTTTTGTGTATGTCGATCAGTGATGGTCTGGGAGCGCGTAGGCGATGATGTAATCGCCGCGATCCGGTGACTGACGGGCGCCGCCGGCATTGATAATGATGTACTGCTTACCGGTTTTCGGTGAGACGTAGGTCATCGGGCCGGACTGGCTGCCGACCGGCAGACGCGATTTCCAGATCTCTTTGCCGTTCGCGGTATCAAAGGCGCGCAGGTAGAAATCCTGGGTGCCGGCGAAGAACAGCAGTCCGGACTGCGTTGCCAGCGATGCGCCAAGGGTCGGCATGCCGATTGGAATTGGCATGTGCATACGGATCCCCAGCGGCCCGGTGTCTTCTACGGTGCCAACCGGCACCTGCCACACCAGTTTCCCGGTTTTCAGATCCACCGCGGACATGGTGCCGAACGGCGGCTTCTGGCACGGAATGCCCAGCGGCGACAGGAAACGTTCGCGCATCGCGCCAAACGGCGTGCCCTCCATCGGCACGATGCCCATCTCGATCCCGCTGGCGTCTTTCGCCACCTTCGCGCGCGGCACCATATAGTTGGCCAGGCCCAGACGCATATCGTTGACAAACATCAGGCTGTTGTTTGGATCCAGCGAAACACTGCCCCAGTTCATGCCGCCGAGCGAGCCCGGGAACTGCAGGGAACGATCTTCACCTGGCGGGGTAAAGACGCCCTGATGGCGCATCTCTTTGAACTGAATACGGCACAGCAGCAGGTCGATCGGTGTCGCTCCCCACATATCGGACTCGGTCAACGTCTGGTTGCCGATCATCGGCATCCCTACCGAGTAAGGTTGCGTCGGCGAGTAGCGTTCACCTTTGACGTTGCCCGCCGGCACCGGACGCTCTTCCACTTTGGCCACCGGCTCGCCGGTCTCGCGGTTGAGCATAAAGATCATGCCCTGCTTGCTGGTCTGCACCAGCACAGGGGTGGTGCCGCCCTTGCCGTCAGGCAGATCGTACAGCAGCGGCTGAGACGGCAGGTCAAAGTCCCACAGATCGTGGTGTGTGGTCTGGAAGTGCCAGCGCACCTGGCCGGTGGTGGCATCCACGGCCACGATAGAGGAGCTGTATTTATCGTCCAGCGCGGTACGTTCGCCGCCAAAGAAATCTGGCGTGGCGTTGCCGGTGGGCAGATAGATCAGATTCAGCTTCGCGTCATAGGACATCGCCGACCAGACGTTTGGCGTACCGCGCGTGTAGGTCTGGCCTTCCGGCGGAACACCGGTCAGCGCTGGATTGCCCGGATCCCACGCCCATGCCAGTTTGCCGGTGTGGACATCAAACGCGCGGACCACGCCCGGCGGTTCGCCGGTGGAGTAGTTATCCGCGACGCGGCCGCCCACCACCACCACATTGCCCGCCACCAGCGGGGTGGAGGTCTGCTGATAGTAACCCGCTTTCACTTCACCCATGCCGACGCTAAGGTCGACAATACCGCGATCGCCGAAGCTTTCGCACAGTTTGCCGGTATCGGCATCAATGGCGATCAGGCGGGCGTCGATGGTCGGCAGGAACAGACGACGGGAACAGGCGGCCGGCTGCGTGCCTGCCGCTGGCGCGGTTTGCGCCTGGCTATCTTCGTAATAGCCTAAGCCGCGGCAGCGCTGCCAGTTGGGTGAAGAGGATTTGGAGTCATAGCGCCATTTCTCTTTTCCGCTGTCCACATCCAGCGCCAGCACTTTACTGTAAGGGGTACAGACATAGAGAGTATCGCCAATCTGCAGCGGGGTGTTCTGATCTTCTGCGCCCGAGCCGTTGCTCTGTGGGATATCGCCAGTATGCGCTACCCAGGCAACCTGCAGCTGGTTGACGTTTTGTTTGTTGATTTGGTCGAGGGCGGCGAAACGGTCGCCGTGGGTGGTGTTACCCCAGTGCGCCCAGTTTTTCTGCTGTTCGCCTGGCGCGACGGGCTTGACTGGTACCGCTTCAGTCGCGCTGACCAGCGGTGCGGATTTGAACATCCAGCCAAAGCTCACCGCCAGCGCCACGGCGAGAACGGCGGCGACGCCATAGGCCGGGCCTTTTTTCGCCGGTGGGCTGGCGAGGAAAGGCCAGACCAGGGCGGCCAGGAAGGCCAGTACGCCGAGCGCAAACAGGCGCGAGAAGAGCGGCCAGTAGTTCCAGCCAGCGTCACTAATCGCCCAGATCACCGAGGCGATAAACGCCACGGCGTATAACAGAATACCGCCGCGGCGGTTGCGGAAAATCAACACCGCCGCGATGACCATGACCACGCCCATCAGCGCGAAGTACAGTGTACCGCCGACGAGGGCCAGTTTTGCCCCAAGAATACCCACAGCCAGACCGATGATGAGCATCAGTCCGGCGAGAAGCCACTGCAGGATCCGGGGGAATCCGCGCGGCGCGTTGCCAGTTGCCATGTAATCTCCTTAACCACACCAGCCACCTCACTGCGAACCAAATGAAACATGTTTCTTTTGAATCATTTTTGAATGAAGTGGTTTTAACCTTCATAAAACTGTATTTGTTGCTTGATTAGATTTCGAGTGAACCATTTGGTGAAATCGAGACATGATAGATCTGTTAAAGAAGTTTGCGCAAATGTTAATAAATAATTTCGCACTAAATGATTATTTTGCCGAATATGTCTAACGTCATGGGGAGCGGCGTCGGCGCGTTTGCAGGTTCCCCGGCCGCTGCGGGCCGGGGAGAAAGGGGGGTCAGGCAGGCATGGACTTACGGATAGCGCTGAGCAGCGTCTGCGTACCCGGGGTCAGTGTCGCATCGACGCGGGTTAAAATGCCGATGGGCTCTCCGGCGCCCTGGGTGGCGATCGGCAGGGCGGTTAGCACGCCACGGCGAAGATCGTCTTTTACCGCCCCGGAAGGGACAAACCAGACATAGTCAAAATCCACCGTCAGCTGGCGCGACAGGGAGGCGGAGAGGGTCTCGATGCAGCCGGCGGGCATCTTACAGCCCTGGCTCTGGAGCAGCGCTTCGGCGTTTTGCCGCGGCACGGTGCCTTTAGGTGAGACCACCACCGGCCACTCCATCACCCGACTAAGGGTCACCGTCTCCTGAAGCAGGGGATGTCCCGGGCGAACCACCAGCTTCAGGGATTCAAGGAACAACAGTTCGTAATGCAGCCCGCTCATCAGCTCCGGGTCGGACATACGTCCAATGCCGATGTCGATCTCCCCGGATTTTAAGCCGGCGAGCAGCATGGTGTTGTTCATAGTGGCGACCTGCAGCGTGATATCTTTTTGCTGCTTGTGAAACTGGCCGATCACCGTCGGCAGGATCCCCAGCGCGGCGGTGGGCAGCGCGCCGATGCGCACGATGTCGTTATTCAGGCCCTCTTTGCGGTTCAGCGCCTGGCCGGCCGAATTAAGGGCGTCAAGCACCTTAACGGCATGCGTCAGAAACTGTTCGCCGACCAGGGTTAGCTGCGCCCCAAGACGACCCCGCTCGAACAGCCGGGTACCGGTCAGCTGTTCTAGCTCGTTAAGCGTTTTCGAGAGTGCTGGCTGGCTCAGATTTAATGTTTCAGCCGCGCGCCCCAGCGTTCCCTGTTGAGCGACGGCCACGAAGGTGTGTAGATGGCGCAAGCGAATGCGCTGACTGAAGAGACCATTTTTTTCCATAGTAAGATGATGTTAAAAACACAGCGGTGAAAGAGACAAGCGGACTTGTTTAAATTTGATAACCAGATAGCAAAATATTATTAACATTTGAGTTGGTTACATGACAAGATCTTTCCCTGTGGTTGAAAACGCCTTCGCCCCGCAGAAACGGGGCGAAGGTGGTGGTCACCGCGACGGCTAAATATCGAAAAAGACGGTTTCGTTCTCGCCCTGCAGATGAATGTCAAAACGATAGACCACTTCCGTACCGCGAACCTCGCGCTCGGCGATTAAGGTTTTGCGTCTCACCTCCCACTCGATGAGATTCAGCACCGGGTCGCTGGCGTTGGCCTCGTGTTCATCGGCAAAGTACATCCGCGTATTCAGGCCAATATTGATCCCACGCGCCACCACCCACAGGTTGACGTGCGGCGCCATCAGGCGGCCATCGCGACCGACCACCGGGCCCGGCTTGATGGTTTCAAAGCGCCAAATGCCGGAGGTGAAATCAGAGCAGGTACGCCCCCAGCCGCGGAAGGCCGGGTCGACGGCTTTCTGCTGTTGACGATCGTCAGGATGGTTATAGCGACCCGCGGCGTTGGCCTGCCAGATCTCCAGCAGCACATCGCGGACCGGCGTCCCGGAGCCGTCGATAACCCGGCCTTCAATGGTGATGCGCTCCCCGACGGTATCGGCGGTAGTGAGGACCGGGCCAAAATTTTTCTCAAAAATATGAAAGCCTGCGGCGTCCGGCGCCAGGCCGATATGAACATAGGGTCCCGCCGTCTGCGAGGCGGTTTCAGGCAGATACTCTTTCATCGGGCGGCCCCCTGAGTGCGATTTTCAAACAGCGTGGCGCGGTGGCCGCGCAGAACAAGGTCGAAGCGGTAGGCCAGACAATCCAGCGGTACGGCGGCGTGCATGTCCAGCTCGGCGATCAGCGTGCGCACAGCGTCATCATTATTAATAGTCCTGACGATCGGGCACTGCTTAATCAGCGGGTCGCCTTCAAAATACATCTGGGTGATCAGGCGCTGGGCCCAGGCGTCGCCTGAGAGAGAAAAATGGATATGCGCCGGACGCCAGTCGCTGGCCTGGTTGCGCCAGGGGTAGGGGCCGGGTTTGATGGTGCGAAAACAGTAATAGCCGTTTTCATCGGTAAGCACCCGGCCGCAGCCGCCAAAGTTCGGGTCAATCGGCGCCAGATACTGATCTTTTTTATGCCGGTAGCGACCGCCAGCATTGGCTTGCCAGACTTCCACCAGCGTATTTTTCATCGGTCGGCCGAATCCATCGCGCACGTAACCGTGGACGATGATCCGCTCGCCGATCGGCAGGCCTTCTTTGGCATAGTTCAGGATTAGGTCATTATCCAGAGGGCCCAGGTCGTCGCGGCTAAATACCGGGCCGGTGATCTCTGACAGCGAGTTCTGCAGAGAGATGAGGGCGTTTTTTGGCGAGCGCAGGACGCTGGTTTTATAGCCCGGCGCGTAAGCGGGCGGGTGGCTACTGTAATCGCGATGGACAACCTCACGTGGGGACCATTTGTCGTTCATAGGGTACTCCGTGTAGACGGTAGAGGGGCATATTGTTGTAATGTCGCCAGAAGCAGTGTGTGTAAATGTATTGTTAATTTAAAGTGAAATTACCGGGTGTTTTTCATAACTATGGGTTATGTTTTGCGCACTGACCTGGGCCGGCGGCAGGTTATCGCCATCACAGTTTGTAAATTCTTCCCCCCGCCGCGAGGCAGCTTTCCTACACTCCAGGAAGTATTCACTGGAGGTAACACATCATGGCGAACACCATCACGGCTGATGAGATTCGGGAGCACTTTTCGCAGGCCATGTCGGCCATGTACCAGCAGGAAGTTCCGCAGTACGGAACGCTGCTGGAGCTGGTGGCTGACGTCAACCTGGCGGTACTGGAAAATAATCCGCAGCTGCATGAACAGCTCGCTAACGCTGACGAGCTGGCGCGCTTAAACGTGGAGCGCCACGGCGCGATTCGCGTGGGCACAGCGGAAGAACTGGCGACGCTCCGTCGCATGTTTGCCATCATGGGAATGTATCCCGTTAGCTATTACGATCTCTCGCAGGCCGGCGTGCCGGTCCACTCCACGGCGTTTCGTCCCATCGACGATGCCGCGCTGGCGCGCAATCCATTTCGGATTTTCACCTCGCTGCTGCGCCTGGAGCTGATTGAAAATCGCGCCCTGCGCGAGCGGGCCGAGGCGATCCTCGCGCGGCGCAAAATCTTCACCCCCCGCTGCCTGGCGCTGATTGCGCAGTATGAAGCAGAGGGCGAATTCACCTCTGCCGACGCGCGCGAGTTTGTCCAGGAGGCGCTGGAGACGTTCCGCTGGCACCGGCAAGCCACCGTCGATGAGGAGACTTACCATGCTCTGCATCGCGAGCACCGCCTGATTGCCGATGTGGTCTGTTTCCCGGGGTGTCATATCAACCATCTCACGCCGCGGACGCTGGATATTGACCGCGTCCAGTCCCTGATGCCGGAGTGCGGTATTGAACCCAAAGCGTTGATTGAAGGGCCACCGCGCCGGGAGGTCCCGATCCTCCTGCGGCAGACCAGCTTTAAGGCGCTTGAGGAGCCGGTGATGTTCGCCGGAGAGCACCGAGGCACCCATAGCGCCCGCTTTGGCGAAATTGAGCAGCGGGGCGTGGCGCTGACGCCGAAAGGGCGCGCGCTATACGATCGGCTGCTGCAGGCGGCAGGAACCGGGAAAGATAATCTCAGCCACCAGCAGCATCTACAGGAGGTGTTTAGCGAATTTCCCGACAGCGAATTTCTGCTCCGTCAGCAGGGGCTGGCCTGGTTTCGCTACCGCCTGACGCCCACGGGTGAGGCACATCGCCAGGCGTTTCGCCCGGGCGACGATCCGCAGCCGCTGATTGAGCGCGGGTGGGTGGTCGCCCAGCCGATTATTTATGAAGACTTTTTACCGGTCAGCGCGGCGGGCATTTTTCAGTCCAATCTGGGCAACGAGACCCAGGCGCGCAGCCACGGGAACGCCAGTCGCGAGGCGTTTGAGGCAGCTCTGGGCTGCCCGGTGCAGGATGAGTTTGAACTATACCGACAGGCGGAGGAGCGCAGCAAACGACGTTGCGGTCTGCTGTAAAATCAGTACCCTGCTGGCATCAGCCTTACAGGGAGCAGGTTATGCAACATCCGTCGAAACCGTTGGCGAAAACCCGTCAGGGAACGCTTGCCGGGAGCGCAGAACAGGGGATTCATATCTGGCGCGGCATTCCGTACGCCGCGCCGCCCGTGGGCCCGCTGCGCTGGCGCGCGCCGCAGCCAGCCGCCCGCTGGCAGGGGGTACGTCCAGCCGAGACCTTTTCCGCCGCCAGCTGGCAGGACATTGACTACTGCCGCGAGCTCGGCGGCGGCGATCCTGGCGCCTTCAGCGAAGACTGCTTATATCTCAACGTCTGGGCCCCGGCCAGCGCAGCGCAGCCGCTGCCGGTGATGGTCTGGCTGCACGGCGGCGGGTTTACCATCGGCGCCGGCAGCCTGCCGCCTTACGATGGCAAAGCGCTTGCCAGCCGCGACGTGGTGGTGGTGACAGTTAACTACCGGCTGGGCCATCTCGGTTTTTTCGCCCATCCGGCGCTGGAAGAAGAGGCGGGCGAACGTCTCTATAATTTCGCGTTGCTCGATCAGATTGCCGCTCTGCAGTGGGTTCAGGAGAATATCCACGCCTTCGGCGGGGATGCCGCCAACGTCACGCTGTTTGGCGAATCCGCCGGGGCGCGCAGCGTGCTGTCGCTAATGGCCTCCCCGAAAGCGAAAGGGCTGTTTCATAAAGCGATTATTCAGAGCGGGTATACGCTACCCGATCTGCCGCGGGAAAAAGCGCTGGAAAAAGGGCGCCTGCTGGCGGAACACTTCGCCTTACCGCAAGCCAGCGCTGAGGAATTGCGGGCGATCCCGGCGGAGGCCTTCTGGTCGCTCACCGCGCCTCTGAATACCGGGCCAGCGCCTATTGTCGGAGACGCGGTGCTGCCGCAGCCGATGCTGGAGACCTTCTTTGCCGGCCGCCAGCATCCGATACCGGTGATGATCGGCTCCAATAGCGATGAAGCCAGCGTGATGGCCGTGTTCGGCGTCGATATTGCCGGGCAGATCCAGAAGCTGCGCCGAGAGCGCCGTCTGGGGCTGGGGCTGATCAAACTCCTCTATCCCGGCGTGAAGGGCGATGAAGCGCTGGGGCGGGAAGTATGCCGCGACATGGCCTTCACCACCCTTGGTTATGTAGTGATGCAGGCGCAACAGCGCGTGGGTCAGCCGTGCTGGCGCTACTGGTTTGATTATGTCGCGGAAGCGGAGCATGACGCCTACCCGCATGGGGCCTGGCATGGCAACGAGGTGCCCTACGTGTTTGATAACCTGCGGTTGACCGACCCGGTGCGGCAGTACGCCAGCGAAGCGGATCTGGCCTTCGCCGCTCAGGTCGCTGACTACTGGGCGCAGTTTGCCCGCCTCGCCAGCGGCGAGCAGACGCTTTCTGGCGCGGTGCGCTGGCCGGCGTGCCTGCGCGGGCGGGATCGCCTGTTGCGCATTGGCTTGCATAAGCGCGCCGGGTTTAAAGTGGAGAACCGCTTTATGCGCGCCAGACTGGCGCTGTTTCGCCGGGTGATGAAGCATCACGTGACGCTGGAATAAATCCCATAATGCGCAACTGTCGCCACCGACCGGTGGCGACGTTATCTCACATCACCACCACCGGCTTGATCACCTTGCCGGACGCCGAATCGGCGAAGGCCTGGTTGATATCGGCCAACGGATAGCGGGCGATAAGCTTATCGATAGGGAATTTTCCCTGTTTATAGAGTTGCACCAACAGCGGAATAAACAGCGCCGGCACGGCGTCGCCTTCTATCACCCCGACCAGCGATTTTCCCTCCGCCATCAGGTCGTTCTGCACGTTAAGGGTGATGTCTCCGGTAAAGCCCACAATCGCCACCGTTCCCAGCGGTTTCACCGCGTGTACGGCCTGCAGAACGATAGCGGAGACGCCGGTCGTTTCCACCGCGTAGTGGGCGCCTTTACCGGTGATTTGTTTAATCACGGCGACGGCATCCTGTTCCTTACCGTTGATCTGATGGGTGGCGCCCAGTTCGCGCGCCAGGGCGAGGCGGCTGGCATGGATATCCACCGCGATAATCTGCGAACAGCCGGTTAATTTCGCTGCCATGATGGCGCTGAGCCCCACCGCGCCGCAGCCAAACACCACCAGCGATTCGCCGACCACCGGTTTCAGGCGATTGAGCACCGTTCCGCTACCGGTCTGGATACCGCAGCCCAGCGGGCCGAGCAGGGTGAGATCAACGTCCGGGTCGACCACGACCGCGTTGCTGGCGCGGGTGACCACATACTGGCTGAAAGACGACTGGCCAAAGAACAGGGACAGATCCTGGTCTCCCAGCCGGTAGGGGGTGGTGCCATCCTCGCGTCGGCCGCCAAAATTAAGCGTATTAAAATCTTCGCAAGCCGAAGGGTGGTTGCTTAAACAATTTTCGCAGTGGTGGCAGGCGGCGTAGCTGAGCACCACGTGGTCTCCTACCCTGATGCCGCTAACCGCCTCGCCGACGCTGGCAACGATCCCGGCGCCTTCATGGCCGAGGATCGCCGGCATAGGCACCACCCCGGGGTTGTCGCGCATCACGGCGTCGGTATGGCAGACGCCGGTGGCGACAATTTTCACTAATATCTCGTCCTTCCCCGGCGGGGCGACCTCGACGTCTTTGATGACAAAAGGCTGCTGGTAGCCCAGCGTGACGGCTGCTTTCACTTGCATGGCATGACTCCTGAATGAATTCCCTGGAGAGCGTGGCGGGACAGCCCGAACGGCTCTCCCCTGTTGGCCGCTAACGTGAAGAAAGATAGCGGTTATCGGGGAAAAGTTAGCACCAGGCGCGATGGAAATTTGCGCGAATCGTGCCTAAAAAACGCGCGCGGCGAGGAGCGATACATGGGGTGAATATTCAGCACTGGAGAATAGATTTCCCTTGAATAGTCAGGGGTAAAAAGCGGCAGGCAGCGTGTATGCCCTGGCTACACGTCAGAAGAAATGAAAAAAACAGGCTGTTCCTCTGGACAGGGCTTTTTTACCTTTTTTCTGCTGGCAACAATTGGATTATTAATCGTTTTTGTCTAGAGTGGGCGGAAATTATCACGCAGCGTGATGACGCGTTGCGAATCAATTCACCCGTGCAGAAGGACGCTTTCTCAGGCATGAACCGCAGACGTTTTCTTAAATCTTCCATGGCTGTTGCCGCCGTATGCGGAACGTCAGGAGTCGCTTCCTTATTCAGTCAGGCCGCTTTTGCCGAAGACGCGGGCATTGCCGACGGGCAAACGCGTCGTTTTGATTATGCTGTTCTGCAAGCGATGGCTCACGATCTGGCGCGCCAGCCGTGGGGCGGCGCCCCGCGCGATCTGCCGCCGACGCTCGCCAATCTCACCCCGCAGGCCTATAACAGCATCCAGTACGATGCCAACCACTCGCTGTGGAACAATATTGAAGAGCGTAAGCTGGACATCCAGTTTTTCCACGTCGGGATGGGGTTCCGTCGCCGCGTGCGGATGTTCTCTTTAGACGCCAGCACCCAGCAGGCGCGCGAGATCCACTTCCGTCCGGAGCTGTTTAAGTACAATGACGCCGGTGTGGATACCCGTCAGCTGGAAGGACAGTCTGACCTCGGCTTCGCCGGGTTCCGGGTGTTTAAAGCGCCGGAGCTGGCGCGCCGCGATATCGTGGCGTTCCTCGGCGCCAGCTACTTCCGCGCGGTAGACAGCACCTATCAGTATGGCCTGTCGGCCCGCGGTCTGGCGGTGGATACCTTTACCGATACCCCGGAAGAGTTTCCCGACTTTACGTCGTTCTGGTTCGAAACGGTCAAAGGGGACGCCACGGTGTTTACCGTTTACGCGCTGCTGGACAGCCCGAGCATCACTGGCGCCTACAAGTTCACCATCCACTGCCAGGATACCCAGGTTATCATGGACGTGGAAAACCACCTGTACGCCCGCAAGGATATCAAACAGCTGGGTATCGCGCCGATGACCAGTATGTTCAGCTGCGGCAATAATGAGCGGCGGATGTGCGACACCATCCATCCGCAAATCCACGACTCCGATCGGCTGTCAATGTGGTTGGGCAACGGGGAATGGGTCTGCCGGCCGCTGAATAACCCGCAGAAGCTGCAGTTCAATGCCTTCCAGGACAAGAACCCGCGCGGCTTTGGTCTGTTGCAGCTGGACCGTGATTTCTCCCACTACCAGGATGTGATGGGCTGGTATAACAAGCGTCCCAGCCTGTGGGTTGAGCCGCGTAACCAGTGGGGCAAAGGGGCGGTCAGCCTGATGGAGATCCCAACTACCGGCGAAACGCTGGATAATATCGTCTGCTTCTGGCAGCCGGAAAAGGCGGTGAAGGCGGGCGACGAACTGGACTTCCGCTACCGTCTTTACTGGAGCGCGCAGCCGCCGGTGAGCACTCCGCTGGCGCGCGTTCTGGCCACCCGCACCGGGATGGGGGGCTTCCCCGAGGGATGGGCGCCGGGTGAACACTACCCGGATAAGTGGGCGCGTCGTTTTGCCATCGACTTTGTCGGCGGCGATTTGAAGGCGGCTGCGCCGCGCGGTATTGAACCGGTGATCACCCTCTCCAGCGGGGAAGCGAAGCAGATTGAGATCCTCTACGTCGAGCCGTTCGATGGCTACCGGATCCTTTTCGACTGGTATCCGACCACCGACTCAACCGACCCGGTGGAGATGCGTCTGTTCCTGCGCTGTCAGGGAGAAGCCATCAGCGAAACCTGGCTCTATCAGTATTTCCCGCCGGCAGCAGATAAACGCAACTACGTTGACGACCGGATCATGAAATAACCCTGAGTCACCCGACGCCCGCAGGCAGTCCCTGCGGGCCAGAAGAGAGCGCTATGACCGCAGATATCCCAGCAGTACCTGAGTCGATCCCGGTAACCGACGCGCTGACGCTAATCGCCATTGATGAGCGCTACGTTAGCGACCTGCACCAGCTGGTGGTCAAAAACCAGCGCTGGCTACAGCAGTCGCTCAGTTGGCCCGCCGAGGTGCGCAGCGAAGACGAGACCCGACGTCATGTGCAGGGCAACGTGATGCTGCATCAGCGGGATTACGCCAAAATGTTTTTGCTGTTTCTCGATAAGCAGCTAGTCGGGGTCCTGTCGTTCAATCAGATCGAGCCGCAGAATAAAACGGCCTATATTGGCTACTGGATCGATGAAGAGCACCAGGGGCAAGGGCTGCTTTCCCGTTCATTACAGGCCTTTATCCGCCATTATGCCGCCAGCGGGCTGGTGCGCCGGTTTGTGATCAAATGCCGGGTGGCGAACACCCGCAGCAACCAGGTAGCGTTGCGCAACGGGTTTGTTCTGGAAGGCTGTCTCCGACAAGCCGAGTATCTGAACGGTAGCTATGACGATCAGAATATCTACGCCCGCATTATTGACCGCGATGAGGCATTAAAGCGCGCCTAACAGCGGCGTGCGGGTGATGTGCTGCTGGCCGTCAAGCGTTTTCGGGCCGCGCAGATGAATGGCCTCTCCCTCCTGTGCGGCAATCTGCACCTCGTCATTGATGGAGACCTGGTGCTCAACGATCACATCGCCGATGATGACTGTCCGCCCCTGGATCAGCACATCGTCGTCGAGCAGAATCGGACCACCTCGCAGCTGCGCCTCGCCGCCGACCATCGCCCGATGCTTCAGCAGGCAGTTGCCTTCAATCACCGCATTCTCTGCCACCTGCGAACTGTAGCGTACGGTGGGAATGGCATCCTCTCCGCGACCGGCGATCAGGCGCGCGTGCCCGTATACCCGGGCGTTATCGCATACCCAGACGTCGTTTTCTTCGTTCCCTTCAAGTCTTGCCTGGTCAAACACTTCCGCCCGATGTTCGACAAACGCATGCTCAACGAAGGCATCGCCGTAGATTTGCGCCTGGTGGAGAATGCGCGAGGCGCTGACGGTGGCTCGCTGATAGATCTGCAGGACTTTGTCGCGATCGGCGGTTAACCCGCGCGCGGCAATCACCTGGCAGTGGGGGAGAAGACGCGCCTCGTCGGCAAGGCGACAATAACCGCGCACCTGGCTCTGCATAACCGTGACGTTGTCACTGATCTGCGCGTGATGGCTGATCTGCGAGGCGTGAATGCAGGCCCGTCCGCCGATGGTGGCCTCATGGCTGACCACGCAGAACCCGGTTAAGCGGGCGTCGTCACGGATGCGCGCCCCGGCGAAGACCACGCTGTTGACATCGTAGATCCAGCACTCCCCCTGCTGGCTGAGAGCGCATTCCTCATCCACCCAGCCGCCTTCGCTGCCCGCTTTAACGTCAGCGAAATCAATAAGCGCCACTATCTGGCGCAGGGTGACGCTTTGTTTGCCATGCTCTTCCTCATAACAATACTGCCGGGTCTGTTCGCTGAGACGGTATTTACGCATGGCCGATCCTTATTACTTATGGTTAACATAAACATAGCAAAGATCGCCATAGCGCGCGGGATAAGGTTCCTTTAGAATGCAACTTCAAATTAAATTGATATCATCAATAAAATGAATAAAACGCAAACGCCGCGGCAGGTGCTAAACCTGCCGGCGGGTTATTTTGGCATGGTGCTCGGCACCATCGGAATGGGCTTCGCCTGGCGTTACGCCAGCACCCTCTGGCCGGTCAGCCGCAGCATTGGTGATGGGCTGGTCACGCTGGCGATGGCGATGTGGGTCCTGCTCAGTATGGCGTTTATCAGCCGGGCGATCCGCTTTCCGGCGAGCGTGCTGCGGGAGATGCGTCATCCGGTCAGCAGCAGCTTCGTCAGCCTGTTTCCGGCCACCACGCTGTTGGTGGCGATTGGTTTGGCTCCCTGGTGCCGGCCGCTGGCGATCGGGCTGTTTGTGCCGGGCGTGGCGCTGCAGCTCGCCTATGCCGCCTGGCAAAGCGGTGGGCTATGGCGGGGGAACCATCCTCGCGAGGCCACCACGCCGGGGTTGTATCTGCCGACAGTAGCCAATAATTTTATCAGCGCGATGGCCTGCGGCGCGCTGGGATTTTCCGATGCCGGACTGGTGTTCCTCGGCGCCGGGGTCTTCTCCTGGCTGAGCCTCGAGCCGGCGATCCTCCAGCGTCTGCGCAGCGCAGGCGAGCTGCCGACGCCGCTGCGCACCTCGCTGGGGATCCAGCTGGCGCCTGCGCTGGTGGCCTGCTGCGCCTGGCTCAGCGTCAACGGCGGGGAGGCCGATACCTTCGCTAAGCTGCTGTTTGGTTACGGCCTGCTGCAGCTGCTGTTTATGCTCCGTCTGATGCCCTGGTATCTTCGTCAGCCGTTCAATGCTTCTTTCTGGAGCTTTTCGTTCGGCATTTCCGCGCTGGCCACCACCGGTCTGCATCTCGGCCAGGCCAGGGGAGACGGCTTTTTTCATCATCTGGCGATGCCGCTATTTATTTTTAGCAATCTGGTTGTCGGCCTGCTGCTGCTGCGTACAGCGTTGCTGTTGGTCAGCGGAAAACTGTTGCTCCAGGTCGACCGGGAAACACTCCTGAATAAGAAGGAAGGATCATGACAATGCGTGACGCGGATTATTTTAGTCAAAAATACAGCCTGACCCGCACCCATTCCGAGGTGCTGCATGCCGCGACGATTGTGCCGCCGGGGCGGGCGCTGGATCTGGGCTGCGGCAACGGGCGTAACAGCCTTTATCTGGCGGCGAACGGCTTCGCGGTGACGGCGTGGGATAAAAATCCGATGAGCCTCAACAATCTGGAAAGCATTCGAGCCGCCGAGCGACTGGATAATCTGCAAACGGCGGTGAAAGACCTCAACAGCCTGAGCTTTGACGGCGAGTATGACCTGATCCTCTCCACCGTAGTGATGATGTTCCTCGAGCCTGACACCATCCCGGGCCTGATCGCCAATATGCAGCGCTGCACCGCCGCCGGCGGCTATAACCTGATTGTGGCGGCGATGGATACCGAAGACTATCCCTGCACCGTCGGCTTCCCGTTTGCCTTTAAACCTGATGAGCTTCGTGATTATTACCAGGGCTGGGAGCTGCTGAAATACAATGAGGACGTCGGCGAGCTGCATCGCACCGACGCCAACGGCAATCGCATCAAATTGCGCTTCGCCACCCTGTTGGCGCGCAAGCCTGCCTGATTCGCCGCGGCGTGGGAAGCTGAGCATCGCCCGCGCCGCATTCCCCGCCAAAGCCTGGGCAAGACAGAGACCCGTTGCGGCGAAAATGAGCCTGGAAAACCGCGCGATACCCCTTTTAAGTGATTATTTATTAACGTAATGTTCAGGCCATCAATATTTATAAATCTTCCTTGACGAAGCCCTTTTTTTGTCACAAAACTAGTGGGTCCTATTTGCTATAACGTCTGCCGAAAAAAAACTGTATTTACAGGGATCTCTCTATGCGTACTCGCGTTTTACTGAAAGTCGCCGCTCTGGCGGGAATATTGGCGTTGACCGGCTGTGCGGCGAAAGTGGCGCAACCGAATCAGTATTCGGGCTTCTTAAAAGATTATTCCAGTTTGAAAGAAACGACCTCTGCCTCCGGCAAGCCGGAGCTGCGCTGGATCGATCCGAACTTCAATCCGGCCAACTATGACAATATCGTTTATCACCCGGTGACCTACTATCCGGTACCGAAGCCGACCACCCAGGTAGGGGAGAAGGCGCTGAAGGATATTCTTAACTACACCAACAAAGAGCTGAAACAGGCTATTTCCGAGCGTAAACCGCTGGCCACTACCGCCGGCAAGCGCAGCCTCATCTTCCGCGGGGCGATCACCGGGGTGGACTCCAGCAAAGAGGGGCTGCAGTTCTATGAAGTGATCCCGGTCGCTATGATTGTCGCCGGCACCCAGGCCGCCACCGGCCATCGTACCATGGACACCAATCTGTACTTTGAGGCGGAGGTCATTGACGCCAGCACCAATAAGCCGGTCATCAAGGTCGTTCGTAAAGGGGAAGGCAAAACCCTGGCGAATGAGAATACACCGCTGACCGTCGATACCCTGAAGCAGGTTATCGATGATATGGCGGTCGACGCCGTTAAATTCGATCCCTCTCAGCGTTAATCGTGCCAGCGCCGTCTGACGACGGCGCTGGTTTTCTTCAGCCTCCTCAGGCCAGCCTTCGGCGCAGCAATAGCTGTTCCGGTTTGGCAAACATCACCAGGTTACCCAGCAGGATCAGCGCCAGCCCGATCACGGCGCTGCTGTGCCAGACATACCCTTCATAGACGGTGGAAATGGATAAGGCGACCAGCGGAAACAGCAGCGTACTGTAGGCGGCTTTGCTGGCGCCGATGCGCCCCACGAGAGTGAAATAGGCGCCAAAGGCGATGACCGAGCCGAACAGCGCCAGGTAAAGCAGGGCGCCCAGATAGCTGACGGTCCATTCTGGCATAAAATTATCGCCGCGCAGCAGAGCGATCGCCCCCATCACCAGCGTGCCGTAGAGCATCGCCCAGCTGTTGGTGGTCAGCGTTTCCAGCCCGCGGCGCTGGTGGCGAATACTGAACATATTGCCGAGCGAAAAACCGTAGGTACCCAGGGCGCTCAGCCCGATCCCCCACAACAGCGAGGCGTTCAGTCCGTTGGCCAGCAGGTCGTCCCAGAACAGGATGACGATACCGGCGAGACCCAGCGCGGCGGCGGCCCAGAAGCGGCCCGGCGGCTGCTGGCGGAAAAAGAGAAAGCTGTTGATGGCGTTAAACAGTACCGCCATCGAAAAGATCACCGATTCCAGACCGGTATTGATCCAGGCGGCGGCGGTATAAAAACACCAGAAATTAAAGCAGAAGACGCAGCAGCCCTGCAGCAGGCAGCAGAGATGATCTTTCGCGCCCAGCGGCCGCAGGCGTCGTGTGACGAGCAGAATCGCCAGCATCGTGACGCTGGCTACGGCGAAACGCCAGAAAATCGATACCGGCGCGGCCACCGGTCCCTGTTGTAAAAAAATCGCAATCCACGTTGTACCCCAGATCACGACAACGAGTGCATAGAGTAATGCGTTCACCCTGGTTCTCCTCTACCTGTTGATGGGAGGAGTATGCCGGCTGCCGCCTGCTGCGGCTTTCACCGGTTTGTTGTCGGCTTGCAAATTCTTGCGCTTATTTGCCCTCCGCTGGCGGTGAGGACTGGAAACCGCGCCGTAGTCTCCCTAGACTAGGGCTTTTACAGACAATGTGTGAAGACGATGGGTTACGGGACATTTGAAACATTACGGCGACAGAACGCGGTGCTGAAGGGAACCGTGGAGCTGAATTCCGGTATTCAACTGGCCGCCTGGTATAACAATTGCGATACCGTGACGGTGCGGAGCGACCATCATACTTTAAGTCTGTACGTCGCTGATGGCTACGAAAGCTATCAAAAGACGCCGCACGGCTGGAAAAATGGCGGCGGCCCGGATCGTTTTTGTCTGATGCCGAAAGGCGATGAAAGCGTATGGGATATCCGCGGCGATCTGTCGTTTGTGCATCTTTACTGTACCGATGCGCACCTGCGTCGCGTCGGCGAGGAGGTGTGGGACCGCAGCCCGGCGAATTTCACCCTGCAGGAAAAGACCTTCGCCAGCGATGATAAAATCACCGCAGTGTATCGTCAGTTTTTGCTGGCTAACGACTGGCGGCAGCCGGCGAACCAGCTGACCCTCAGCGCCGCCAGCAGCTTACTGCTTACCCATCTGATCCAGCACTATTCCACCGTGCAGTGGCGTTTGCCGACGGTCACCGGCGGGCTGGCGCCAGGCGTAAAGCGTCACGTACTGGCCTGGATCGATGCTCATCTCGATCAGCCCTTGACCCTGGCCGACCTGGCGCAGCAGGCGGGTCTGAGTGAGTTTCATTTTGCTCGTATGTTTCGTCAGTCGCTAAATATGGCTCCGCATCAGTACGTCATGCAGCAGCGAATGGCGAAGGCGCAAAACCTGATCTGCCATAGCGCGCTGCCGTTAACCGAGATAGCGCTGGCCTGTGGTTTTAGCTCCCCCAGCCATTTCAGCCATCGGGTCAAAGCCGCCACCGGCCTGACGCCCTCCCAGCTACGGGCGGCGCAGCGCGGATAGCACGCCGTAACTCACTCCGCCGAGCACCACGCCCCAGAAGGCGGAGCCAATTCCCGCCAGCGTCACCCCGCTGGCGGTGACCAGGAAGGTTAGCACTGCCGCATCGCGCTCACTGGCCTGATGCACTGCCTGAAACAGACTCCCGCCGATGGTGCCGAGCAGCGCCAGACCCGCCAGCATCTGGATCCACGCCGGCGGCAGGGCCGACATCAGGGCGGTGATTGACCCGCCGAACAGACCGGCCAGCAGATAAAAACCGCCCGCGGCTATGGCCGCCAGCCAGCGCTGGTTCGGATCCGGGTGCGCCTCCGGGCTCTGGCATATGGCGGCGGTGATCGCCGCGATGCAGATGGAATAAACCCCAAACGGCGCCAGCAGTAGTGCCAACCCCCCGCAAACGACGATCAGTGCGGAGACCGGTACGGTATAGCCTGATGCCTGCAGGGTGGCGAACCCCGGAGCGTTCTGCGAGGCCATGGTGACGAGGAAGAACGGCAGACCGACGCTGAGCAAAAGCGCCGGAGTAAACTGCGGGGCGACCCATTCCGGCGTCACAAATGCCAGCGGCACGGCGGCGCTAGCCACATCCCCGGACGCCGCCGCAATCAGCGCTCCAATCACCAGCGCGGCCACCACGGCGAAGCGGGGCCACAGCGCTTTACACAGCAGCCAGGCGGCGAGCATCCCGCCGCACAGCGGCAGATGATCCTGTAAGCCGGCGAAGGCCTGCAAACCAAACCGTAGCAGGATCCCAGCCAGCATCGCGGCGGCCAGCGAATGGGGAATGATCTGCATCAGCCGGGCAAACAGGCCGGTGGCGCCGCAGATAACGATCAGCGCGTTGGCGAAAATAAAGATCCCCACGGCCTCGGCGAGGGTCACCCCCTGCAGGCCGCTAACTAACAGCGCAGCGCCCGGCGTTGACCAGGCGGTGAGCACAGGAACTTTCCGCCAGGCGCTCAGCGCGAGAGTACTGATGCCCATGGCGAGCCCAAGAGCCGTCATCCAGCCGGCGATCTGCCCGGGGGTAGCGCCGGCCGCGGCGGCGGCCTGCCAGATGATGGCGGCGGAGCTGGCGTACCCCACCAACACGGCGACGAAGCCAGCGAACAGAGTGGGAAGCGGAAGACTAAACGAGCGCATCGATGATTCTCATGTGCGTTATAACATCCATTCAATGTATCATTGTGCGTTATAACGCACAAGCGGTGGTTCGCGCAGCTACCCTGGGAGAAAAACTCGCCGCCAGTGGCGTACGATGCCGTTAAACGTCCTGAAAAAATCAGACAAATGGCGGTATACTTTGCGCAGTAAAAACAGGAGGAAGGATGAATATTGCGCAACATCTGGCGGCAACGCTTAAAACCCTGCGCCAGCAGCGAGGCTGGAGCCTGTCGCGACTGGCGGAAGAGACCGGGGTGTCGAAAGCCATGCTCGGGCAGATTGAGCGGAATGAATCAAGTCCAACGGTGGCGACGCTGTGGAAGATTGCCACCGGGCTGAACGTACCGTTTTCGGCGTTCATCGTCCCGGACGCCAGCGCCGCGCCCTCCGCGTTTGATCCGCAGCAGCAGGCGATGGTGGTGACGCCAGTATTCCCGTGGGATCCCGAGCTGCGCTTTGACCATTTTTCGATAACCCTTGCCCCCGGCGCGCTGAGCGAATCAACGCCGCATGAGAAAGGGGTGATTGAGCATGTGGTAGTGATAAGTGGTACGCTGGATTTGTGCTTACAAGGGGAGTGGCACTCGCTGCAGGCGGGTGAGGGTAGGCGTTTCGCCGGCGACGCGACGCATGCGTATCGTAACCGCGGCGCCCAGGCGGCCCATTTCCATTCTCTTATCCATTATCCAAAAGAAAAAACCGCGAGCGAACCCGCGGCCAGACAAGATGACTGATGATAACCACTCACAACGTGACGAGGAAAATCCGGAATACGTGATGACAGTACTCTTCGCCGTGATTTGAGGGAAATATCTTTTCCGTCAATACTTTGTTGAAAAGTGAAAATTCGTCGTCCAGCGACGGCGGAAAAGGTTTTCGTCTGCGCCCGGTTCTGACTACAATAGCCGCCATTTCGACCCCCTTATACTGGATAACAACACGCGTATGCGCCTGCACAATCATCGTCTTGAACTTCTTAGTCCTGCCCGCGACGCCGGTATCGCTCGCGAAGCGATCCTTCACGGCGCCGATGCCGTTTACATCGGTGGACCTGGCTTTGGCGCCCGCCACAACGCCAGCAACAGTCTGAGCGATATCGCCGGGCTGGTGCCTTTCGCTCATCGCTTTGGCGCAAAGGTATTTGTGACGCTAAACACCATTCTGCATGACGATGAACTGGAGCCGGCGCAGCGGCTGATTACCGATCTCTACGACGCAGGCGTCGATGCGCTGATCGTGCAGGATATGGGGATCATGGAGCTGGATCTGCCGCCGATTGAGCTGCACGCCAGCACCCAGTGCGATATTCGCAGTGTGGAAAAAGCGAAGTTTCTCTCCGACGCCGGCTTCAGTCAGATCGTGCTGGCGCGCGAACTGAACCTCAGTCAAATCAAAGCCATTTACGACCACACTGACGCCACTATCGAATTCTTTATCCATGGCGCGCTGTGCGTGGCCTATTCCGGGCAGTGTTACATTTCGCACGCCCAGACCGGACGCAGCGCCAACCGCGGCGACTGCTCGCAGGCTTGCCGCTTGCCGTATACCCTGAAGGACGATCAGGGGCGGGTGGTGGCCTATGAGAAACATCTCCTGTCGATGAAGGATAACGATCAGACCGCCAACCTGGCGGCGCTGATCGACGCTGGCGTACGCTCCTTCAAAATTGAAGGCCGTTACAAAGACATGAGTTATGTGAAAAACATCACTGCGCACTACCGTCAAATGCTGGATGCCATTATTGAAGATCGCGGCGACCTGGCGCGCGCCTCGGCTGGACGCACCGAGCATTTCTTTATCCCGTCCACGGATAAAACCTTCCACCGCGGCAGCACTGACTACTTTGTTAATGCCCGCAAAGGCGATATCGGCGCCTTTGATTCGCCGAAATTTATCGGCCTGCCGGTGGGTGAAGTTCTGAAGGTAGGCAAAGACCATCTCGACGTTGAAGTCAGTGAACCGTTAACCAACGGCGATGGTCTCAACGTGATGATTAAGCGCGAAGTGGTGGGCTTCCGTGCTAATACCGTGGAAAAAACCGGCGAAAACCGTTATCGGGTATGGCCGAACGAGATGCCAGCGGATCTGCATAAAGTGCGCCCCCATCAGCCGCTCAACCGCAACCTCGATCATAACTGGCAACAGGCGCTGCTAAAGACCTCCAGCGAACGCCGCATCGCGGTAGACGTGACGTTGAGCGGCTGGCAGGAGCAGCTGGTTCTCACCATGACCTGTGAAGATGGCGTCAGCGTGACCCACACCCTTGACGGGGAGTTCGCCGAAGCTAACCAAGCGGAGAAAGCGCTGGCCAACCTGCGTGACGGTGTCACAAAACTGGGGCAAACCATCTACTATGCGCGCGAGGTGCAGGTTAATCTGCCGCCGCTGTTTGTGCCCAACAGCCTGCTCAACCAGCTGCGTCGGGAAACTGCGGAGATGCTGGATGAAGCGCGCCTCAACGCCTGGCAGCGCGGCACCCGCAAGCCGGTCTCCGTACCGCCGCCGGTCTACCCGGAGACCCATCTCTCCTTCCTCGCCAACGTCTATAACCACAAGGCGCGGGCGTTCTACCAGCGCTATGGCGTACAGCTGATCGACGCCGCCTATGAAGCGCACGAAGAGAAGGGCGATGTGCCGGTGATGATCACTAAGCATTGTCTGCGGTTCGCCTTCAACCTCTGCCCGAAGCAGGCGAAAGGCTCCATCAAGAGCTGGAAAGCCACGCCGATGCAGCTGATCCATGGCGATGAGGTCCTGACCCTGAAGTTTGACTGCCGTCCGTGCGAAATGCACGTGGTCGGCAAGATCAAAAACCATATCCTCAAAATGCCGCACCCGGGCAGCATTGTGGCCTCCGTCAGCCCGGACGATCTGATGAAGACGCTGCCGAAGCGCAAAGGGGCCTGATTCGAGTCGATGCTATTGGCAGGATGCCCGCGGTTTACGGTCGTCCTGCCAGCGGTGATGTTCGCGCAGGTCTGCGGCGGCCTCCTCGTGCTGGCTGCGAAGCTCATCGCTATCCGCTTCGTGCAGCAGCTGCTGTTCGAGACTTTGCACCGGAAAGTACTCGTGTCCCTGACGATGGGCTAACAGATGCCCGGAAAATAATGCGCACAGCAACAGCAGGGCGCTTATGCTTCTCTTTAACATACCTTTTCTCGACGGAACAATGGCGTGGACATACTATGTCAGGCGCAATGCAGGCTTTTTTTCGGGCATCTCAAAGAACGGCAAGAGTTTGTCAACGATGGCTGACGAAGGATGAAAAAAGGCCTGACGCGGAAGGCCAGGCCAGAGTGTTACGCTTTCGGCGGCAGCGGTTTCCCGCTGTGCTCGCTCCCTTTTGGCGGCTGCTTGCCGTTGTGCGGCGGTTGTTTACCATCGTGTTGCGGCTGTTTACCGTCGTGCTGCGGCTGTTTGCCGTCTCGTTGTGGCTGTTTGCCGTCTCGTTGTGGCTGTTTGCTGTTGTATTGCGCTTGCTTACCTTCGTGTTGGCCGTTTTTCACCGGCGGTTTACCCTGATGCTGCGCGCCTTTTTCCGGCGGCGGCGGCGGGTTGTCGGCAGCAAAAGCCCATGACGACATTCCAAGCGTCATTACGGCGGAGAGTAAAGCTAACTTCTTCATAGCAATATCCTTTCTTCAGATGTATCGCCGTATTTCATCAGGCAAAAGTGAAGATAAGATGGAGAAGTCCCTTTTCGGACCTCTCTGCATCCCACTCAGACTTTTAGCCCTGCGGCGGTCATCAGCAGGCGAAACAGCAGGCTTATGGCGGCCAGCGTCAGTACGCTGCCTCCCCAGAGCGCGATCAGCCACAGCAGACGTTTAGGCCAGGCAGTACGCATCAGTGATATCCCTCCCCGGGCTGAACTTTGCCGCGGAACACGTAATAGCTCCAGCAGGTGTAGCCAAGAATGACCGGAATAATCAGCAGGGCGCCCACCAGCATAAAGCCCTGGCTTTGCGGGGGAGCGGCAGCCTGCCACAGCGTGATGGCCGGCGGGATAATATGCGGCCAGATGCTGATCCCCAGTCCGCTGAAGCCGAGAAAGACCAGGCCCAGCGTCAGCGTGAAGGGCGAAACATGGCGGTCGCGCTGATGCAGCGTGCGCCACAGCCAGCCGCTAACGAGGATCACCAGCAGCGGCACCGGCAGCAGGAAATAGAGATTCGGCAGGCTGAACCAGCGGGCAGCAATCGCCGGGTGCGCCAGCGGAGTCCACAGGCTGATGACGGCAAACACCACCAGCAGGGCACCCAGCAACTGCCGCGATGCGCTGCGCATTCTCTGCTGCAGCGCGCCTTCACTTTTCATAACCAGCCAGGTGGCGCCGAGCAGCGCATAGGCCACGCACAGTCCGAGTCCGCAGAACAGGCTGAACGGGGTCAGCCAGTCAAACATGCCGCCGCTGAAGGCGCGACCGCTGACGGTGAAACCGTTGATCACCGCCCCGACCACCACGCCCTGGCTGAACGTTGCCAGCAGGGAGCCGCCAAAAAAGGCGCGATCCCAGAATGGCCGGTGCGATGGCGTGGCCTGGAAGCGAAACTCAAAGGCGACGCCGCGAAAAATCAGGCCGATCAGCATCAGGGTCAGGGGGATCGACAGGGCGTCGATGATCACCGCGTAGGCGAGAGGAAAGGCGCCAAACAGGCCGGCGCCGCCTAGCACCAGCCAGGTTTCATTGCCATCCCATACCGGCGCGACGCTGTTGACCATTACGTCGCGATCCCCGCCGCCCCGCACCGTGCTGAACAGCAGGCCGATGCCCAGATCAAAGCCATCCATGACGATGTACATCAGCGTGGCAAAGACGATAATCACGAACCAGATCACCGATAATTCGATACCCATTAGCGGGACTCCTTCTGCAGATAACCTTCAGTGGCGGCGGACAGCGGGCGGGCTGGCGTACCGGTTGTCGCCGGGAGCATCTCCTGCGGCCCCTTGCGGATCAGGCGCAGCATATAGCTGTAGCCGACGCCGAAGACGGCGCTGTACACTACGATAAAGGTCAATAAACTGACCGACATATGCAGATCGCCATGAGCGGAAACGGCATCGGCGGTGCGCTGAACGCCATACACCACCCAGGGTTGGCGGCCCACCTCGGTGGTCACCCAGCCGGCGAGAATAGCGATCAGGCCGGATGGCCCCATCCACAGGGCAAAACGCAGAAACGGCCGCGAGTGGTATAGCCGGTCGCCGCGACGCAGCCACAGGGCCAGCACGCCCAGCAGCAGCATCAACATGCCTAGCCCGGCCATCAGGCGAAATGACCAGAACACCACAGTAGAATTCGGGCGCTCCTCAGGAGCGAACTCTTTCAACGCCGGCACCTGTTTATCAAGACTGTGGGTGAGGATCAGGCTGCCCAGGGCCGGTATCTCAAGCCCGTAGCGGGTGCGCTCCTGGTCCATATCGGGCCAGCCAAACAGCAGCAACGGCGTTGGCTCACCCGGCGGATTTTCCCAGTGCCCCTCAATGGCGGCGATTTTCGCCGGCTGGTGCTTCAGGGTATTCAGGCCATGCATATCGCCGATCAGCGCCTGGACGGGGGCGACCAGCAGCGTCATCCATAGCGCCATCGAGAACATCTTACGGATCGCCGGCGACTGATTGCCGCGCAGCAGATGCCAGGCCGCCGAGGCGCCGACAAACAGCGCGCTACTGAGAAATGCCGCTACTGTCATATGCAATAATCGGTAGGGGAACGACGGATTAAAGATCACCGCCAGCCAGTCGACGGGCACGACCTGGCCATCAACGATCTCAAACCCCTGCGGGGTCTGCATCCAGCTGTTAGAGGCGAGGATCCAGAAGGTGGAGATGATAGTACCCAGCGCCACCATGCAGGTGGCGAAAAAGTGTAGCCCCGGCCCCACGCGGTTCCAGCCGAAAAGCATCACCCCGAGGAAGCCCGCTTCCAGAAAAAATGCCGTCAGGACTTCATAGGTCAGCAGAGGGCCGGTTATGCTGCCTGCAAACTGTGAGAAACCGCTCCAGTTGGTGCCGAACTGGTAGGCCATCACCAGCCCGGAAACGACCCCCATACCGAAGTTGACGGCGAAAATCTTCGACCAGAAATGGTACAGCGAGCGCCAGACGGGATTTTTTGTTTTTAGCCATAAGCCTTCGAGCACCGCCAGATAGCTGGCCAGTCCGATGGTAATGGCGGGGAAGATAATATGAAATGAGACCGTAAAAGCGAATTGAACTCGCGCCAGATGGAATGCATCAAGACCGAACATGCAGGACTCCACAACAAAATTGATTCAGCGCAATTTTAGGTGGGGTGACGACTGAGGGGCAGAGGCAGTCACGCCATTTTTTATCATAACAGTTGGCCGCTGTTATGAATTTTCAGCTGTTGCCGGGGCGAGAAAATATCCTTGCGCAACCTTGATTAATCCCTGCGGAAGGTGATTAGGCGTCTATTCCGCTGTCTGTCATATTATTGCTAACGGCTGGCTACGCGGCCCTGCCGCCGGTATGGCGTAGTCACCTGGTCGGCATAATATATCCTTACCACCCGCCGTAGCTCATATTTTGGCTTACGAAATCCGCCACGGATTTTTACTCTGATTTATTGTCACTCATTAGTATGAGAATAAGTAAAAACGCTGAGCCGGTTAATCGTAAATTAAATAATAATAAATTGTCGGCTCCGCGGCTAATTTGTACTGTATGAGCTCGGGAATAAATAAAAGGGAATGCCAATGTCTGAAAAAGGATTACAGAGTCTGTGCATTACGCTTGGCGTAATGATTATCTTCTGGTTTGTTTTAATCTCGCTATTCTGGGTGGTGATATTTTAAACCCATCCCGTGCTATCACGGCGACGCGGCCGCCGCTGCAGATATAACAGTTACAGGAAACTATGATTTTTTTATAACTGATATATGATAATGGGACGTTATCGTACGGGGACGGCCGCAATGAAAAAGTATCAACAGTTGGCGCAGCAACTGACCGAGCAGATCGCCCTTGGCGTCTGGTTGCCTGGAGATCGGCTGCCGTCGCTGCGCGAGCAGGTGATCAGCAGCGGCATGAGCTTTATGACCGTCAGCCATGCCTATCAGCTGCTGGAAAGCCAGGGGCGCATCGTCGCCCGTCCGCAGTCGGGTTATTATGTTGCCCCCCAGCCGGTGAAGCTTCGCCAGCCGGCGCCGCCTGCCCAGGTCACTCGCGATGAAGCCGTCGATATCAATACCTATATCTTTGAGGTGCTCCAGGCCAGCCGCCAGGCGTCGATGCTGCCCTTTGCCTCGGCCTTTCCGGACCCGCGTCTCTTCCCGCTGCAGCAGCTCAACCGCTCGCTGGCGCAGGTGAGTAAAACCGCCACCGCCATGAGCGTCATTGAGAATCTGCCGCCGGGCAATGCAGAACTTCGGCATGCCATTGCCCGTCGCTATGCCCTGCAGGGGATGAACGTCTCGCCGGACGAGATCGTCATCACCGCCGGGGCGCTGGAGGCGCTTAACCTCAGCCTGCAGGCGGTGACCGAGCCGGGAGACTGGGTGGTGGTGGAAAACCCCTGCTTCTACGGCGCCCTGCAGGCGCTGGAGAGGCTGCGTTTGAAAGCATTGTCGGTGGCCACTGACGTCAGGGAAGGCATTGATCTGACGGCGCTGGAGGCGGCCCTGCAAAATTATCCGGTGAAGGCCTGCTGGCTGATGACCAACGGCCAGAATCCGCTCGGCTTCACCCTCAGCGCTGAAAAAAAAGCGGCGCTGGTGGCGCTGCTGGCGCGCTATAACGTGATGTTGATCGAAGATGATGTCTACAGCGAGCTCTATTTTGGCCGCGAAAAGCCGTTACCGGCGAAGTTCTGGGATCGCCAGGAGATGACGCTGCACTGCAGCTCGTTCTCAAAATGTCTGGTACCCGGCTTTCGTATCGGCTGGGTGGCGGCCGGCAAACAGGCGCGGCGGATCCAGCAGCTCCAGCTGATGAGTACGCTTTCCACCAGTTCGCCGATGCAGTTAGCCCTGGTGGATTACCTGTCCACCAAGCGCTATGACGCCCACCTGCGCCGTCTACGTCGTCAGCTGGCGGAGCGTAAACAGCAGGCCTGGCAGGCGCTGCTGCGCCATCTGCCGCCGGAGGTCATCGTCCACCACAGCGACAGCGGCTACTTTCTGTGGATCGAACTACCGGAAGGGGCCGACGCTAGCGCACTTAGCGCCCGGGCGCTGGCGTCGCACATCAGTATTGCCCCAGGGAAAATGTTCTCCACCTCCGACAGCTGGACCTCGTTTTTCCGTTTTAATACCGCCTGGGGCTGGGGGGAACGCGAAGAGCAGGGGGTGAAGCGCCTGGGGGAACTTATTCGCGAACAGCTTGCCTGACCCTGTCGTTTATTTTTCTCATGATAAACATTCTGCGAAAATAAGCGAAAGAGGATTTTTATCGAGGCCGGTCATTATTTTACCGGCGCTCACCATAGGAAATATGCATACCCCTCCTTATTCCCTAACTCGTTGTCTATAATCCATAAAGTCCTGCTTGTGTTGGCGATTTTTACGTAATGCGTCCCGGGTCACAACCTGAATAAATTCCCCTGGGGGCGTTAATCCGCTGACTACCCTTATTTCAGGAGATATTTTTACGGCACGGCTGCCGCTAATTCCTTTGTGACAGGAGTAACACCTGATGAGCAAAAAAATTGCCCGTTGCAGCCTTTATGTGCTGGGTATGGCTTGTTTGACCGTTCAGGCGGCAGAGCCGCTCACCTCGCTGGATAAACCGGAAGGGCGGCTCGATATTATTGCCTGGCCGGGATATATCGAACGCGGGCAGACCGACAAACAGTACGACTGGGTGAGTCAGTTCGAAAAAGACACCGGGTGTCAGGTTAATGTCAAAACCGCTGCCACCTCTGACGAGATGGTCAGCCTGATGGCCAAAGGCGGCTACGATCTGGTCACCGCCTCGGGTGATGCTTCGCTGCGCCTGATCATGGGCAAACGCGTGCAGCCGATCAACACGGCGCTGATTGCCGGCTGGGGCTCCCTTGATCCGCGTATTGCGAAGGGGGCGTGGTTTAACGTCGGCGGTAAAGTCTATGGCACGCCGTATCAGTGGGGGCCGAACCTGCTGATGTACAACACCCGCGTATTCCCGACGCCGCCGGACAGCTGGCGCGTGGTGTTCGTCAAGCAGGATCTACCGGATGGTAAAACCAACCAGGGGCGGGTGCAGGCCTATGATGGCCCGATCTATATCGCCGACGCCGCGCTGTTTGTCAAAGCCACCCAGCCGCAGCTGGGGATCGAAGACCCCTATCAACTGACCGAAACCCAGTACAACGCGGTGCTGAAAGTCCTGCGCGACCAGCAACCGCTGATCCATCGCTACTGGCATGACGCCACCGTACAGATGAACGACTTCAAAAACGAAGGGGTAGCCGCCTCCAGTTCGTGGCCCTATCAAGCCAACGGCCTGAAGGCGGAAGGCCAGCCGGTCGCCACCGTGTTCCCGAAGGAGGGGGTAACCGGCTGGGCGGATACCACCATGCTGCACAGCGAGGCGAAGCACCCGGTCTGCGCCTATAAATGGATGAACTGGTCGCTCACGCCGAAGGTGCAGGGCGATGTGGCGGCCTGGTTCGGTTCGCTGCCGGTGGTGCCTGAGGGCTGTAAAGCCAGCGCGCTGCTCGGTGATAAAGGCTGTGAGACCAACGGCTATGAGCAGTTTAACCGCATTCACTTCTGGAAAACGCCGGTTGCGGAAGGCGGGAAATACGTGCCCTATAGCCGCTGGACTCAGGACTATATTGCGATAATGGGCGGCCGCTAAGGATCGGAGGCAAACAATGACGTACGCGGTCGAGTTCCAGAATGTATCGCGCCTGTATGGCGATGTGCGGGCGGTGGATGGGGTTAGCATTGGCATACGCGATGGAGAATTTTTCTCGATGCTGGGTCCGTCCGGCTCGGGTAAAACCACCTGCCTGCGGCTGATTGCCGGTTTTGAGCAGCTCTCCGGCGGAACCATCCATATCTTTGGTCAGCCGGCCAGCGAACTGCCGCCCTGGCAGCGGGATGTGAATACCGTGTTCCAGGACTACGCGCTATTTCCCCACATGTCGATCCTTGACAACGTCGCCTACGGCCTGATGGTCAAAGGCATGGCGAAGAAAGCGCGCCATGCCCGCGCCCAGGAGGCGCTGGAGAAGGTGGCCCTTGGCTTTGCTCATCATCGCAAGCCCTCCCAGCTCTCCGGCGGCCAGCGGCAGCGGGTCGCGATTGCCCGGGCGCTGGTGAACCAGCCGCGGGTGCTGCTGCTCGATGAGCCGCTGGGCGCCCTGGATTTGAAACTACGCGAGCAGATGCAGGTGGAGCTGAAAAAGCTGCAGCAGTCGCTGGGGATCACCTTCATCTTCGTGACCCACGACCAGAGCGAAGCGCTGTCGATGTCGGATCGCGTGGCGGTGTTTAACAACGGGCGCATTGAGCAGGTGGATGCCCCGCAGGATCTCTATCTGCACCCCAGGACCGCATTTGTGGCCGGTTTTGTCGGCACCGCCAACGTTTTTGCAGCCGAGGCGGCCCGACGATTGTGCGGGATGGCGGGCAGCTGGTCGCTGCGTCCGGAGCATGTTCGCCTGCAGGGCGGCGGCGAGGTGCAGGTGCAGGGTGTGGTGCAGGCGGTGCAGTATCAGGGGGCGGCGACGCGGATCGAGCTCCGCCTCGCGGATGGCGACAAACTGCTGGTCAGCCAGGCCAACATCGATGGCGCGGCGGCGGCCAGCGTTCCGCGAACCGGGGAAATAGTACAGGCGTCATGGTCGCGCTCGGCGATGACCCCGCTGGAAAGCGGAGGCTGAGATGACCATGGCAATAATTCCTGCGCAGACCGGGCGCATATCGGGGATCTTCTGGCGCCGACCGGCGCTGGGCCTGTTTTTACTGCTGCTCGGGCCGCTGATGTGGTTTGGCATCGTCTATCTGGGATCGCTGCTGACCCTGCTGTGGCAGAGCATTTATACCTTTGACGACTTCACCATGTCGGTGACCAGCGATTTCACGCTGGCTAACCTGCGGGCGCTGTTCAACCCTGCCAACTACGACATTATTGTGCGGACCCTGGTGATGGCGCTGTGCGTCACTCTGGCCAGCGCGCTGCTGGCGCTGCCGATGGCCTGGTATATGGCGCGCTATACCAGCGGCAAAATGAAGGCCTTCTTTTATATCGCGGTCATGCTGCCAATGTGGGCCAGCTATATCGTCAAAGCCTATGCGTGGGTGCTGCTGCTGGTGAAAGATGGCGTGGCGCAGTGGTTCCTCGGTCATCTTGGACTGGAGGGGGCGCTGAACGCGCTGTTGAGCGTCCCGGCGGTTGGCGGCAATACCTTGTCCACCTCCGGCCTTGGACGCTTTCTGGTGTTCGTCTACATCTGGCTGCCGTTTATGATCCTGCCGGTGCAGGCGGCGCTGGAGCGTATTCCGGGATCGTTGCTACAGGCCTCGGCCGATCTGGGCGCGGCCCCGCGGCAGACCTTTCGCTACGTGGTGCTGCCGCTGGCCATTCCCGGCATCGCCGCTGGGTCGATCTTCACCTTTTCGCTGACGCTAGGCGACTTTATCGTGCCGCAGCTGGTGGGCCCGCCGGGATACTTTATCGGCAATATGGTTTACTCGCAGCAGGGGGCGATCGGCAATATGCCGATGGCGGCGGCGTTTACCCTGGTGCCTATCGTCTTGATTGCCCTCTATCTGGCGTTCGTGAAACGTCTGGGAGCCTTCGATGCACTCTGAACGCGCGCCCTGGTATCTGCGACTGGCGACCTGGGGCGGGGTGATATTCCTCCACTTTCCGCTGCTGATTATCGCCATCTATGCTTTTAATACGGAAGATGCAGCCTTTAGCTTTCCGCCGCAGGGGCTGACGCTGCGCTGGTTCAGCGAGGCGGCCGGGCGCAGCGACATTCTGCAGGCAGTGACACTGTCTCTTAAGATCGCCGCCCTGTCGACCGCCATTGCCTTAGTGCTTGGCACGCTGGCTGCAGGAGCCCTGTGGCGCAGCGCCTTTTTTGGCAAAAATGCGGTGTCGCTACTGCTGCTGCTGCCTATCGCCCTGCCGGGGATCATTACCGGCCTGGCGCTCCTGACGGCGTTCAAAGCGGTCGGCCTTGAGCCTGGCCTGCTGACGATCGTGGTGGGGCACGCGACCTTCTGCGTGGTGGTGGTGTTTAACAACGTCATCGCCCGTTTCCGCCGGACTTCGTGGAGTATGGTGGAAGCCTCGATGGATTTAGGCGCTACCGGTTGGCAGACCTTTCGTTACGTAGTGCTGCCCAATCTGGGGTCGGCGCTGCTGGCGGGGGGAATGCTGGCATTCGCTCTGTCGTTTGATGAAATTATCGTTACCACTTTTACCGCGGGGCATGAACGCACCTTGCCGCTGTGGTTGCTGAATCAGCTGGGGCGGCCGCGAGATGTGCCCGTCACCAACGTTGTCGCGCTGTTGGTGATGCTGGTGACGACGATACCAATCTTAGGGGCCTGGTGGCTCACCCGCGACGGCGATAACGACGCCGGAAACGGGAAATAAAACCATGAAACAGGATAATGCTATGCAACACAACCTATTGATAAACGGTAAGTTAGTGGCAGGTGAAGGCGAGAAGGTTCCGGTATATAACCCTGCAACCGGCGAAGTGATCCTGGAGATTGCCGAAGCGACAGCAGCCCAGGTCGATGCCGCCGTTGAGGCGGCGGACCGGGCATTCGATGCCTGGAGTCAGACGACGCCGAAGACGCGTGCGGAATGTCTCCTGAAGCTGGCGGACGCCATCTCGGCGCAGGCTGAAACCCTGGCGCAGCTGGAGTCGCTGAACTGCGGCAAGCCGCTGCACTGCGTGATTAATGATGAAATGCCGGCCATCGCCGACGTCTTCCGCTTCTTCGCCGGCGCCGCTCGCTGCCTGCCGGGGATGGCGGCCGGAGAGTATCTCGAAGGGCATACCTCAATGATCCGCCGCGATCCGGTGGGCGTGGTGGCCTCCATCGCGCCGTGGAACTATCCGCTGATGATGGCGGCCTGGAAGCTGGCCCCGGCGCTGGCGGCGGGCAACTGCGTAGTGATAAAACCCTCGGAGATCACCCCGCTGACGGCGCTGAAGCTGGCGGAGCTGGCAAAAGATATCTTCCCGGAGGGGGTTATCAACGTGCTGTTTGGCCGCGGTAAAACGGTGGGCGACCCCTTGACCGCCCACGTTAAAGTGCGAATGGTCTCCCTGACCGGATCGATTGCCACCGGAGCCCATATCATCGGCCATACCGCCTCGTCGATTAAACGCACCCACATGGAGCTGGGCGGTAAGGCGCCAGTGATCGTCTTTGACGATGCGGACATCGATGCGGTGGTGGATGGGGTGCGGACCTTCGGTTTTTACAACGCCGGCCAGGACTGCACGGCCGCCTGCCGGATCTACGCCCAGCAGGGTATCTATGACCAGCTGGTGGAGAAACTTGGGGCGGCGGTGGCCAGCCTGAAAATGGGGGCGCCGGAGGACGCTGCCACCGAACTGGGTCCGCTGAGCTCGCTGGCCCATCTTGAGCGCGTTAGCGCGGCGGTGGAAGCCGCAAGGGCGCTGCCGCACATTAAGGTGGTCACCGGCGGCAGTCGGGCTGACGGCGCGGGCTATTACTTCCAGCCGACGCTGCTCGCCGGCGCCCGGCAGGAAGACGCTATTGTCCAGCGCGAAGTGTTTGGTCCGGTAGTCAGCGTGACGCCTTTCAGCGATGAAGCGCAGGCCCTGAGCTGGGCGAATGACTCTCAGTATGGCCTGGCCTCCTCGGTATGGACGAAAGATGTCGGTCGCGCCCATCGTCTTAGCGCCAGGCTGCAGTACGGTTGCACCTGGGTCAATACCCACTTTATGCTGGTCAGCGAAATGCCGCACGGTGGCCAGAAGCTGTCAGGCTACGGCAAGGACATGTCGATGTATGGCCTTGAGGATTATACCGTGGTCCGCCATGTGATGGTTAAGCATAGCTAAAGGATTGATCATTTAGCGCCAGGCGACTATTGCGCGATGGGTGTGTTAGGCCGCTAATAGTCACAATGGCAAAAATTGTCAAAACTCAACCCAGGGGATATGAGATTATTCTGATGCCCCTTCAAGAGCTAAGCCATCATGAGTGCCGGAGATAAGCGCCGGATGGGGTCCGCCAGTCACCCTGGGCGCACAGCGCCCGGCGGGTGGGGCGGCAACATCGCGGTTCGCGACCGAATTGCGGCCCCTGTCTGTCCGCAGGGGCTTTTTTGTGCTCGCAGAAGAGCGAAGAGATGAGCCGGCCAGTCGCGCCGGGATAACGAGAATACCGCTTTAACTACTTTCAGCGCTTGGTTTTTTTGCTGGGCAGGCTGGCGCTGCGCCGGTCACGAATGTAGGAAATAAGATTATACACCGCCGCGACCAGCAGGATTAGCGCGATGACCAGCGTGATGATTCCGGACATATCCACCTCGAAATTCACAGCGCGAACTGCGCTAAAGCATTACCAATGGTTATGAATGTAAGTATTATCTGACGCGAAGGCAAATGATATTTGTTGTCATTTAGCGCTATTTCTGGCTCTTATCCGTGATGATGGAGATGAAGAGGTTATGTTACAACGGCTTGCCATCGCCATTTATCTTCTTACGATGACGGCCCGCGCGATATATTGCGCCTGTGGCGAAGGCGGCGATCCTTTTCCCCTTGCCGACGGCGAAATATTTTCCTTATTAGCGAAATTAACTCCCCTGAACAGAAAGTATTTCACGGCTAGAGATAAGCTTTTAATATTTACGGTTATCGCATGATATTTGTTCTGAATATTTTATAGCCCTGAGGCAGAGGCAAATACCGGATGCCGCCAGGTAGCGCGCCCCGGGTTTGACTTTCCGCCGCCGCTCATGCGATCATTTAGGGCATATTAGGTTTTGACGTTGATGTCGCTGTGAAAATTTTTGCTTTTATTCTGCTGGCTATCGGCGCTGTGGCGCTGAGCTATGGTAATGCCCCGGCGAAACGAATCCAAAGCTGTGAGAAGATGGGCGTAGGGCAGGCCGTCTGCGCCGCCGCCGAATGGGATAGTGAAAAAGTCAATGTACTGCCGCGCTATAACCCCAGTCTTAATAAGGTAATAGCTGCCGCGCAGTTAGCCCCCGCCGCCCGACAGCAAGATAACAACTCTGTTGTTCGCGCGTAAAAAAGCAGCCTCCGGGGCTGCTTTTTTAGGTTTCGTTGCTGAATTAAATGATTAAAACCAGCCAAATCTTACGGACAGCAGGCTGATAAGCGCGAACGCGGCGCAGACATTAATCATAACGACGGTTTTACTGGAGACATCCATAGCGCCACCCTAATGAGTAAGTCCTAAAGGTATAGTACGGCGCCAGCGGTTGCGCTATCAGATTAAGACGAATCAGGCTTTATTCTGAATATTCAGCCCGTTTCTGATTTTGTTATACAGGTATCTCTGAATCACGACGTCATGGCAGATAATCATCCCACCATGGAACGCCCTCAGGGAAGGAAAAAGTAAGAATGACGTTATATCAAAAAATGTTGGTGTTTTACGCCATTATGGGCGTGATATGCGCCGTGATTAGCTGGTTTTTAACCAAAGAGAGCCGGATGATCCGCCTGCTGGCGGCCCTGCTGATCGGCGCCACCTGGCCGTTCAGCTTCCCGATGGCGCTGCTCGTCTCGCTGTTTTAACCCTCAGGCGCTAGACGGCAGAAAAGGGTAGCACAAAGGATAAGGTTACTGTATAAAAAACCAGTAACCTTATCATGGAGGCATACAGGTGAACGGTTTTTATTCGTCCGTCGCTGGCGCCACGCTGCGCTGGCACGATTTCCCGGGAGATGGCCTTCCGGTGGTGTTTATCCACGGCCTTGGCTGCGCGTCATCCTACGATTATCCCCGCATTGCCAGCGATCCTGCGCTCCGCGAACGGCGCAAAATACTCATCGATCTGCCGGGCTTCGGCTATAGCGATAAACCGCGCGTGTTTAGTTACAACATACATGAGCAGGCTTTAGTTTTGGAGCAGTTCCTCAGCCACCTGCGCCTGCAGCGCTTCGCGCTGTTCGGGCATAGCATGGGAGGGAGCATCGCCATCGAAGCGGCGGGGCTACTGGGCGAGCGGGTGACCACGCTGTTGGTCTCGGAACCCAACCTGTTCGCCGGCGGCGGCGAGTACAGCAGGCGCATTGCGGCGCAGTCAGAGACAGCCTTTGTCGCTGACGGCTATGCCAGGCTGCTGGCGGAGGAGCGCTCGCCGTGGGCGGGTTGTTTACAAAACAGCGCCCCCTGGGCCGTCTGGCGGGCCGCCAGCAGCCTGATACGCGGCAGCGACACGCCCTGGTTTACCCAGCTATGCCAGCTGCGCTGCCAGAAAATGCTGATAGTCGGAGAGCGGTCGCTCCCTTATGCGGATAGCGACCTCGTTCAGGCACAAGGGATCCCGGTCGGCATCGTGCCCCATGCCGGACACTCGATGGCGTGGGAAAATCCGCAGGGGCTGGCGCAGCTTATCGCCAGCCATAGTTAAGAGGCGCTGGGCCTCAGAAGGGAAGCTCGCGGGGCTGGGTCTGGATCGTTATCCAGCGCAGCTCGGTGAATTCCGCGATCCCGGCCCGGCCGCCAAAGCGGCCATAGCCGGAGGCTTTGCAGCCGCCAAACGGCATTTGCGCCTCATCATGCACCGTTGGGCCATTGATATGGCAAATCCCGGTATGCAGACGTTGCGCTACGTTCCACGCTCTGGCGCTATCGCGGCTGTAGACCGCAGCGGAAAGACCGTACTCGCTGTCGTTGGCCACCGCCAGCGCCTCCTCTTCGCTATGAACGCGAATAATCGCTTTCACCGGACCGAAGGACTCTTCACGCCACAGGCGCATCTCGCGGGTCACGCCGTCCAGCAGGGTCGGGCTCATATGGGTATCGTTGGCTTTACCACCGGTCAGCAGGCGAGCGCCTTTCGCTAACGCATCGTCAATGAGCGCGTTGCAGCGGGCGATGGTGTTCATATCGACAACCGGGCCAGTGAGGGCGGCAGGCAGGGCGGCGGCGCGCCTGGCCAGCAGCGGGATAAACGCCTCCGCTACGGCATTGTCGACAATAATGCGCTCGGTGGACATGCAGATCTGCCCGGCGTTGGCGAAGGCGCCAAAAACAGCGCCCGCCGCCGCTTGCTCAATATCAGCATCGTCCAGCACCAGCAGGGGCGCTTTTCCACCGAGCTCGAGCACCGCTGGTTTTAGATACTGTCCGCAGGTGCGGGCGATAATGCGCCCCACCGGTGTGGAGCCGGTAAAGTTAACGCGCCGCACCGCCGGGTGGGCGATCAGCGATTCCACCAGCGCCGGCGCATCTTCAGGCGCACAGGTAAGATAGTTCACCACGCCCGGCGGGAAGCCCGCCGCGTCAAGGGCGTCGATAATCAGTCCCTGAGTGGCGGGGGAAAGTTCGGCGCCCTTAAGGATCACCGTGTTGCCACAGGCCAGCGGCGTCGCCAGGGCCCGGGTGGCCAGAATCAGCGGCGCGTTCCACGGCGCCATGCCCAGCACCACTCCCGCCCCCTGGCGGACGCCCATCGCCAGGTTACCCGGCACGTTGGACGGAATTATTTGCCCTTCAATCTGGGTGGTCAGCGCCGCCGCTTCACGCAGAATATCTGCCGCCAGATGAACATTAAATCCGGCCCAGTGCGCGGTCGCGCCGGTCTCCGCCGCCATGGCGGCGATAAATTTCGCCTCCCGCAACAGCATCTGTTCCGCCGCCTCGAGCAGTAAGCGACGTCGTTCCGCCGGCGCAGTATCGCGCCACAGCGGAAAGGCGCAGGCCGCGGCTTCGACGCAGCGTTTGCCGTCGGCGAGGCTGGCGGCAGCGGCCACCGAGGCTGCCTCATCGTGGGCCGGGTGGCGTCGGGTAAAGGTGCGGCGGCCTTCGGCATCGTGCCACTGGCCGTTAATGTACAGATTGCAGGTGATTGTCATGGTGGAAACCTCTTGTTCTGCGGTTCCCCCAGTGTACCGGGCGGCACTGACGGGAAGCGTGAGCCGGGCGGTTATCGCACATTTTTTTGCAGGAATTTTGTGTGGCTCACAACATCCCGAAGCCCTCTGGCGTAAAAAGCAGCGCAACGTCGATTAAACCAGCAAATTCCAAGCGTTTTGCATAAGGTGATAGCCATTGATTATTTGCCGCCGTCAGGCGGCTGTGCTGTTATTACTGTTCTTATAATCAATAATCAGGACTTATAACCATGTCTACAGGGAAAACCACGCTGGCGCTGCTGCTGAGCGCACTGCTGCCGGCCGGCGCCGCCTGGGCCGCAGGCAATGACACTCTGGTCTACTGCTCAGAAGCCTCTCCGGAGTCCTTCAATCCGCAGATCGCCAGCTCCGGTCCGTCGTTCGTCGCCAGCTCGCAGGTACTGTATAACCGTCTGGTGAGCTTTGACCCGGTGAAAAATACGCCGATCCCGTCGCTGGCCACCGAGTGGCACGTCTCTGAGGATGGCAAAACCTGGACCTTTACTCTGCGTCAGGGGGTGAAGTTCAACAGCAACAAATTCTTCAAACCGACCCGCGATTTTAACGCCGACGACGTCCTGTTCTCCGTGCTGCGCCAGATGGATCCTCAGCATCCTTATCACAAGGTGTCGCAGGGGAACTATGAATACTTCCACGACGTGGGCCTCGATAAGCTGATTAAATCGGTGAAAAAGGTG
The DNA here is from genome assembly GCF_018199955.1 of Klebsiella sp. P1954. Lineage (NCBI taxonomy): Bacteria > Pseudomonadati > Pseudomonadota > Gammaproteobacteria > Enterobacterales > Enterobacteriaceae > Klebsiella > Klebsiella sp. P1954. The sequence goes on from NZ_CP073373.1 coordinate 85,620, forward strand.
GATGATTACCATGTCCAGTTCGAGCTCAACGAGCCGAACGCGGCGTTTCTTGCCGACTGGGGCATGGACTTCGCCTCTATTCTGTCGGCAGAGTATGGTGAGGCGATGCTGAAGAAAGGAACGCCGGAAAACGTTGATAACTGGCCTGTCGGTACCGGACCGTATGCGCTGCAGCAGTATAAAGTGGATTCGCAAATCCGCTATATTGCCAATCCCCACTATTGGGAAGGCGAGGTACCGACCAAGCACCTGATCTTCTCCATTACGCCGAACGTCGAGACCCGTCTGGCGAAACTGCAGACCAACGAGTGCCAGATTATTCCCGCGCCGTCGCCGGTACAGTTCCCGGTGATTAAGGGCAATAAAGATCTGGCGCTGCATGCGGTTGAGGCGCTGAACGTCGGCTATCTGGCGTTTAACACCGAGAAAAAACCGTTTGATAATGTGCTGGTGCGCCAGGCGTTAAACTACGCTACCGACAAGCAGGCGATCGTCAAGGCGGTATTCCTCGATTCCGGCAGCGTGGCGAAATCACCGATCCCGTCGACGATGCTCGGGTATAAGAAAGATCTCCCGGACTATGACTACGATCCGCAGCAAGCCAAAGCGCTGCTCAAGCAGGCGGGTCTGGAGCAAGGCGCGGAAGTGACCCTGTGGTCAATGCCGGTCCAGCGCCCCTACAATCCAAACTCAAAACGCATTGCCGAAATGATCCAAAACGACTGGGCGAAAGTGGGGGTGAAAGCCAAAATTGTCAGCTATGAATGGGGCGAATACCTTGCCGGTATGCGTAAAGGGGAGCACGACAGCGCCCTGTATGGCTGGATGTCGGACAACGGCGATCCGGACAACTTTGCTGGCACATTGCTCAGCTGTGATAATATCCAGACCGGCTCCAACGCCGCCCGCTGGTGTGATAAATCCTATGACGCGCTGGTAAAGAAAGCGCTGTTGGTGAGCGATCCGCAGGCGCGGGCCAAACTCTACGAACAGGCGCAGGAGATTTTTTATCAGCAGGCGCCATGGATCACCCTGGCGACCGGGAAAACCTTCTATGCGACGCGCAGCAACGTCAGTGGCTACACCGTCAGCATGATGGGGAGCGATTTTTCCAAAGCGAAGCTGAATTAAGCGAAAGGAGAACAGGATGGCACATCTGGATGAGGTTATCGTCAAAGTCGATGACGCCCTGGCCGAGGGCGTTATCGCGCATATGAATGAGCTGCTAATCGCCCTGAGTGATGATGCGCAACTCAGTCGTGAGGAACGCTATATCCAACAGCAGCGTCTGCGCACCGCCATCGCCCATCATGGGCGACAGCATCAGGAAGAGCAGGACGCGCGCCGCGAGCAGTTGACCAAAGGCGGCGCGATCCTCTGAAGATGCGCTCAGAACTGGCGTCTGGCCACCAGCCAGGCGCCCACCACCAGCATCACCGCCCCGCATAACGGTCCGATCAGCGCCCGCACCGGCACGCCGTGGGCGCGAACTAAATCCATGATCAACCCGCCCACCAGCTGGCTGGCCAGCAGTACCGCAATGGTCGTCGCCGCGCCAACGTTTTGATAACCGCTGATGCTGGCGAAGACGAAAAAGGACCCCAGCAGGCCGGGGATCAGCGTCCACCATTTCACGCTCAGGGCCAGCTCCTGAAAGCCGGCGACGCCCTGGCGCAGCAGTAACATCGTCACGAAGATAACGATCCCGACCAGCGAATTGAGCAGCATAGCGATAAGGATCGTCGACGCCGACTGGGTGATGCGCACCATCAGAGTGTTCTGCACTACCAGGCCAACGCCGGCGGCGATCAGGCAGGCGAGAGTGAGCGACGCGTTCATGCTTTGCCGTCCGGGTCCTGACGCGCATCCAGCTGCAGCTGCATAAAGGTCAGATCCAGCCAGCGGCCAAATTTGGTGCCCACCTGCGGCATCTGCCCGGTGGTGATAAAGCCCAGCGTTTCATGCAGATGCAGCGAAGCGTGATTCTGCGACTCGATGCCGGCGACCATCACATGTTTATTCAGCCGTCGCGCTTCGGCGATCAAGGCGACCAGCAGCTTGCGGCCCAGCCCTTTCCCCTGATGTTCGGGATGAACGTACACCGAATGCTCCACGGTATGGCGAAAGCCGTCAAACGCCCGCCAGTCGCCAAACGAGGAATAACCGGTAATGACGCCGTCTTCCTCGCTCACCAGTACCGGAAATCCAGCCAGCTGGCGGGCTTCAAACCAGGCGATGCGGTTGTCGGTATCCACAGTTTTATCATTCCAGATGGCGGCGGTATGGACGACGGCATGGTTATAGATCTCGGCGATCGCCGCGCAGTCGTCTTTAATGGCAGGGCGAATGGACATAGCAAACCTCAATTTTTCGTACACTATAGTAGTACAATATTATTACAATAATGAACGCCACGCTGTCATCCGTTTTCAGCATAATTTTAACGGCTAACCCGGGAATAACACGTCTCGGTGGATGGTTGTGTAATGGGGGGGCGCACACTATAGTGTTACGTTATGAATACTATAGAAGACAACCTCAATCAGCGTATCAGCGCGCGCATCCGCATCGAGCGCGAGTCCCGCGGCTGGTCGCTGAACGACCTCGCCGAACGGGCCGGCGCCTCGCGGGCGATGATCCATAAAATCGAGCGCGGCGAAAGCAGCCCGACCGCCTCGATGCTGGGCCGCCTTTCCGGCGCCTTCGGCATCAGTATGTCGACCCTGATCGCCCGCGCGGAAATGCAGGAGGGCAAGCTGCTGCGCTTTGCCAGCCAGCCGGTATGGCGCGACCCGCAAAGCCACTATCTCCGCCGCCACGTTTCGCCGCGCAGCGATTTGCCGATCGATCTGGTGCAGATTGAGCTGCCGCCCGGTAGCGATGTGCCGATGCCCGCCGCGTCCTATGCGCTTGCCCGCCAGCTAATCTGGCTGCAACAGGGCGAGCTGGTGTTTGTCGAAGGCAATACCCGCCATGAGATGCAGGCGGGGGATTGTCTGGAGCTTGGCCCGCCCAACGATTGTCGCTTTATTAATGAATCCGCAGAGACCTGCGTCTATCTGGTGGTTCGCCTTAATCAATCGCCATCCGGCTCTTAATGGTAAAGCACGTTGCGCATAAAGCAGCTAGCCTCAGTACAGTCTGCTAACAAGAGGAGTTTGCTATGACAGATCAACCGCAACGCCATCGCCGCTGGGTACTGGCTTCCCGCCCCCATGGTGAACCGACGGCAGAGAATTTCCGCCTGGAAGAGAGCGAAGTGCCGACGCCAGGCCCGGGTCAAGTGCTGCTGCGTACCGTTTATTTATCGCTCGACCCGTATATGCGCGGGCGCATGAGCGACGCGCCGTCCTATTCGCCGCCGGTGGCCATTGGCGCGGTGATGGTGGGAGGGACCGTGAGTCGTGTGGTCAGCTCAAATCATGCCGATTATCAACCCGGCGACTGGGTGCTGGGCTACAGCGGCTGGCAGGATTATGAACTATCCGACGGCAGCGGACTGGTGAAGCTGGGTGACAATCCGCAACACCCGTCCTGGTCGCTGGGAGTTCTGGGGATGCCCGGCTTCACCGCCTACATGGGTTTGCTGGACATCGGCCAGCCAAAGGCGGGCGAAACGCTGGTGGTCGCCGCGGCGACCGGGCCGGTTGGCGCCACGGTTGGACAGATCGGCAAAATTAAGGGCTGCCGCACCGTCGGCATCGCTGGCGGCGCGGAAAAATGCCGCTATGCGGTTGAGACGTTAGGCTTTGATCTCTGCCTTGACCATCGTGCGGATGATTTTGCCGAACAGCTGGCCCAGGCCTGCCCGCAGGGTATTGACGTTTATTATGAAAACGTCGGCGGCAAGGTTTTTGACGCGGTGCTGCCGCTGTTAAATACCGCAGCGCGGGTACCCGTCTGCGGGCTGGTGAGCGGCTATAACGCCACCGGGCTGCCGGACGGGCCAGATCGTTTGCCGCTGCTGATGGCGACCATCCTCAAAAAGCGCATCCGGATGCAGGGCTTTATTATCGGCCAGGATTACGGGCATCGGATCGCCGAATTCCAGCAGCAGATGGGGCGCTGGGTGCAGGAGGGGAAAATTAAATATCGCGAACAGCTGATCGACGGTCTGGACCAGGCGCCGCAGGCGCTGATCGGTCTGTTAAAAGGCGAGAACTTCGGTAAGGTAGTGATCCGCGTCGCGGCGGACGACTAACCTGGCGGGCTTCGACTTAACAGGCCCCTTTTTCCGCCAGGGAAAAGGGGCCTGGCATAGAGGTCAGGCGTAGAAGGCTAACCGCTGGGCGAGCAGATCGACAAAGGCTTCGCGGTCCACATCCAGCATCAGGGTGGTATTGGGCCGATTGCCGGTCAGATGGTAGTAATCGACCACCGTCATCCCCTGGGTATATTTGCCTTCCGTTTCTACGCCAACCCAGCGTTCGATCGTGGTAAAGATCTCCGGCTTGAGGAGCCAGGCGATGGTGCAGGGATCGTGCAGCGGCGCGCCGTCGAAGCCCCACTTTTCATCTTTGTGGTAGGCCATAAAGAAGTCGAGCAGTTCGGCGACGATGGTCGACACCGGGTTGCCAATCTGGCGGAATCGCTCGATATCGGCGGGAAGGATTTGCGCCTTATGGGTGACGTCAAGGCCCGCCATGACCACCGGGATCCCGGACTGAAAGACCATTTCCGCGGCCTGCGGATCAACGTAGATATTAAACTCCGCCGCCGGCTGCCAGTTGCCCAGCCCCATGGCGCCCCCCATGATCACGATGCGGGCGATCTTCGCGTGCAGCTCCGGATGGCTGGCGAGCAGCAACGCCACGTTAGTCTGCGGCCCGGTGGCCACCAGAGTCACCGGCTCCTGGCTTTCCCGCAGCACGCTGGCCATCAGCTCGACGGCGGTGCAATTCTGCGGCGCAAAGGCCGGCTCAGGCAGGCTCGGGCCATCCAGTCCGCTCTCGCCGTGCACGTTATCGGCGATGATCAGATCGCGCATCAACGGCTTCCACGCGCCGCCGGCAACCGGAATGTCCGGCCGGTTCAGCAGCGTCAACATACGCAGCACGTTGCGCAGGGTCTTCTCCGGGGTCTGGTTGCCCGCGGAAGCGGTGACGGCTTTCACCTCCAGCTCCGGCGAGGCGAGGGCGAGGACCAGGGCGATCGCGTCATCATGTCCCGGATCGCAATCAATCATAATCGGCAGTGCCATAGCAGCTCCTTGTTGGCGATGTTCTGTGACCAGACTAACGCTGCGAGTCGAGGCAGACGAGATGGTGTGCAGAATAGTGTGATGGAGACCACGATTGCTGCGAGGGCAACGCGTATCGTTACGCGACCGTCCGTAAACATGGTGCCTCGTTTTGCGGTGGCGCAAGATGGCGCCCGGCGCGGCGCGATATAATAGAAAAATTGCTAATCCTTACGGATATTAATGGTTTGCTTTTCGGCGGGCGGGTTCTTATCCTTAAGAAAACTCAAGAGGTTATTACGATGAAAGATGTAGTAGATAAATGCAGCACCAAAGGCTGCGCCATTGATGTCGGGACGATCATTGATAACGAGGACTGCGTCTACCGGGCCGAGAAGGTGTTCCCAAGCCGCGAAGAAGCGGAATCCACCGTAGCCGCCGTGCGCGAACGTGCTGCCGCCGCAGCGCCGGCCAGTGAACCGCCGCAGGTCGATTACACCATCGTCGCCGCTGGCGACGCGGTGAAACTCGACCTCTCCATCGCCTTCTCCTGCCAGGCGGAAAAGATCATTTTCGAGTTATCCTTGCGAAATCTGCTTTAATTCGTGCCCGTAGCGGAAGCGCGATGCTCTGGCGGGCAGGCGCCTTCCGCTGATGCAGCACGCTGCCCGCCCGGCGACCTGAGCCGGGTGAGCGCGGTTAGTCTTGAAAGACGACGTTTCCGCCAACCATGGTCATCACCACGCGGCTGGCGCCAATCTCCTCATGGGCTACGGCGAAGATATCGCGGTCCAGCACCTGAAAATCAGCGACTTTGCCGACCTCTATCGATCCGCGTACCGCTTCTTTCCCTTCCTGATAGGCCGCATTGATGGTGTACATCCGCACGCCGTCCGCCACGCTAATTGCCAGTTCCGGGCGAATAACGTTGCCGCTGGAAGATGATTTGCGGGTGACCGCTGCCTGAACCATTTTGCGCCAGTTCACCAGCGCCATAATGCCATCTGACCCGCCGGCGATGATGACCCCAAGGTCGATGATATCCCGTAGCCCTTTGCAGATTTCCCCCTTGATGCCACAGTAGCGGGCGCGCTGTTCATAGTCATATGCCGGGCCGCCGGGTGAGGGTTGTTCGGAAAGCAGAATGCCGTATTTTGCCGCCGTCACGAAATCTTGCCGATCGCCCATTGAGCCGTGCAGCACATAATGCCGTCGGCTCTCCCCCGGATAGCGCTGAATCGCCTGCACGAAGCTGTTAATCGTGACTTTTACCGCCTTATCGCCGACCGCATGGACTGCCACCTGAAAACCGCGCTGGTGAGCCAGCAGAATCATCTGCTGTAGCGCCTCAACTTGTGCTTCCTCGGTCGCCTCGGGGCCACCAAACACCGAGCGTCCGCGATATCCCGGCCGGTCGGCGTAATCCTGATTCATCCACGCTGTGTGCGATGTGGGAACGCCATCGCAGAACAGTTTTATGGTCCGACAGTCCAGCCAGTCCCGGTCGGTGAACTGGGAGAAATCAAAGCTATCCAGATCGCGCTTCAGGGTGGCGCAGGATTGAACCCCCCGCTCGGCGGAGTAAAAGGCGATGGATACCCGGGCGGTGAGTTTTCCTTCATCCTGCAATTCACGGTAGGCGGCGATGGCGCGATCCCCCGCGGCGCCCACCTCGCGCGTATTTTCCCCCGGACCCATGGCGCCTTCCGTGTAGCTGGCATACCCTTCGCTGTTCATCAGGCGCTGGGCTGCCAGAAGGTTCTCTTTGAGGGCCGCTACGGTCAGACGCGGCATCGTGCCGGATGCGAGATGCAGGGCGGGCAGGTCGATGAAATTGCCGTCCAGTTCGCCACTGGCCGTTCGCCCCAGATGTCCGCCGAGGGGATCAGGGGTGCTGGCGTCAAGACCGGAGAGGGCCAGCGCCCGGCTGTTGACGATGCAGGAGTGACCGTCCCACAGGGCGAGCAGGGTGGGATGATCGGCCGTGACGTCGTCAATATCCCAGCGCGTCAGAGAGCGCTGCTCGGCCGCGCACTCCTTGATTGCGTTTGGATCCAGACCGCAGACACGAATCCATGCCCCGGCGGGAGTGCGGGCTGCCTGGTCGCGCAGTCTTTCCCGCAGTACTGCCAGGGAACGCACGTCCTGGCAGTTCAGGCAATGCCAGCTGTCAGCGAGCCAGCCGATATGGATATGTGAGTCATGCGCGGCGGGTAAAATGAGTTTGCCGCCAAGGTCAATGACCTGCGTCTGGGGACCAATATGCTGCTGAATCTCCTGGTCTTCACCAACGTTAATAATCCATCCCTGCTTCACGGCGATGGCGCGCTTAAAACTAAAATGTGCGTCCACCGTGGCGACCTTGCCGTTAATCAATACGCAGTCCGCATAAACGACATTATCCATTTATCCCTCCCTGGCTGATAAAAGTGCCGATCAATATAAATAGTAACCATGGTGATTATGTGACGACTATATGACTACGAAGGGGGTGGAGTGTCAAGCGCGGGTCGTTGGCGGGTGTCCGCCTGGCGGTGGAAAAGACGGTAAGGAAAAGCGCTTCGCCCGCCGATCGCGAGAGGCATCGGCGGGGAAGGGGCGTGTTATTCGAAGCGCCAGGCGAGGTTCAGGCCGATGCCGTAGTTACGTCCCGGGGCAGGCTCGTAGTAACGCCCGTTAGACTCGTTAACGATGACAGACCCGACGTACTCCCGGTCGAACAGGTTGTCGATGCGACCGAACAGATCCATATCCATCCTGCCGTAGCTCCATTTATAGCCAGTCGTCAGGCCAACCACCGTCCAGGAGGGCGCTTTGGCGGTGTTTTCGTCATTGGCCATGATATCGCTCATATAGCGAATATCGCTCCCGGCGTACCAACCTTGCTCCGGCTGATAGCCAAAGGAGGCGTAGCCCATATTGCGCGCGATCCCCGGAATGCGATTGCCATTGCAGCTGGCGTCGTCGCAGACGTTAGTGCGATAGGTCGCGTCCAGCCAGGTCCAGGCCGCCTTCAGACGCCAGCTCTCGCCAAACTGCTGATCCAGACCCAGCTCCATCCCCTGACGGCGGGTCTTGCCGGCGTTTTTATAACTGGTGCGCCCGCCGCTGCTGCTGTCGACCACAATCTCATTATCGGTATTGGTCTGGAACAGGGCGGCGGTGAACAGCCCATTGCCGATCCGCGTCTTGCTGCCGATCTCCACCGTGTCGTTGGTGGAGGGTTTCAGGCCGAAGTTGAGGCCGCTCTGGTTATCGGAGCGGTAGGAGAGTTCGTTAATGGTTGGCGTCTCGAAGCCGCGGCCGGCGGAAAGATAGACGTTCCACGCGTCGGTCAGGGCATATTTCAGCGAGCCCGCGGGCAGCCATTTGTGATAGCTGGCATCACCGCTGTCATCGCCATTGCCTGGGGTGATGTAGTAGTCGTTCGAGTCGAACCATACCGAGCTGTAGCGAACCCCGGCATCGAGCGAGAGTTTGTCAGTGAGCTGCCACTGGGTCTGCAGGTAGGGGTCGACGTTCCACATCAGGTTGCGTTCGTTACGGCGCAGCGCGCCCTGTTCGCCATACTGTGGCGCGCCGTTGACCATCACAAAGTTTTCATACCCTTTGCGCCGCTCGCTCATGTTTTCGTAGTCGAGACCGGCGGTGAGCGTGACGGGCACCAGCAGCTCTCCGCGATGGGTCAGCCGGGTATCGATCCCCTGGTAGTGACGGGTAAGGTCGATCACCCCGCCGGCATGGCTCGGCTTCAGCTGCGGCGCGCGCGGGATTGACTGGAACTGGGTGGTTTCACGTTCTCCAGCGTACATCATAACGCTGAGATCGTCCTGGGCACTGAGCTGGCGCTCATAGCGCAGGCCGGCCTGGGTCTGTCGGGTATTCTTGCGGGTATTATACTGGTCGCCGCGCGGCGACTGGCGCGGGTTATCGCGCCATTCATCGGCGGTCAGGCCACCGGCGTCATTGGCTTTGATATCCACGCTATTCAGCAGCAGAGTCAGCTTACTGACGTCGTTGATGCGCACCCCCAGCCGGGCGTTCGCCAGATTTTTGCGCGCGCCGCTGTGATCGCGATAGCCATGGGTGGTGAAGCGATTGGTTGAGACCGTGTAATCCACATCGCCTGCGTGGCTGCCGTCGCCAACGGCGCCAGTGGCTTTCATCCCGTAGTGCCAGGTGCCGAAGCTGCCATAGTAGCTGCTGGCTTCCACGGTGGGCGGCTGGGTGCCGGTCTGGCTGGTGACGTTGATCACCCCGCCGGACGAGTTACCGTACAGGGCAGAGAAGGGGCCGCGCAGCACCTCAATGGTGTCAACGCTGCCGATATCAATATTTGAGGTCTGCCCCTGGCCGTCGGGCATGGTGGCCGGAATGCCATCCACATAGATGCGCAGTCCGCGCACGCCATAGGTTGAGCGCGAGCCAAAGCCGCGAATCGACAGCTGCAGATCCTGGGCATAGTTTTGCCGGTTCTGCACCTGCAGGCCCGGCACGGCGCCCAGCGATTCAGAGAGATTGACGCGCGGCGCGGCCTGGCGCATCTCATCCCCATTCACCACGCTGACGGCGGCGGGGGTATCCAGTTCAGAAACCGTGGTTGGCGCGGCGGTCACCACCATGGTTTGTTCATCAGCGGCCTGGGCTGCGGCAATGAGCGGCAAGAGCAGGGCCGGGAGGGCGGCGTGACGCACGGACAGGATTTTCATCGATAATACTCAAAGACGAACCAAATGGAACATATGTATATATGTTACCTCGTTTGTAAAATATTTGAAAATTATTAACTGCTACTGGTTAACGGATAGTGCTCGCCAGGCATGAATTTACCGCACAACAACAATTAGCGCTCCACTTTGAGATAAATAATGATTACTATTCGCATTCAAAAATAAGGGTAAAGCCAGGACTTTACCGCCGGAAGCGATGTCGGGTCAGCACATACTGGTTTATCAAAGGGAGTCGTCATGTCATTACGTCATTTTGCCGCGCCGCGTCTGCGCCATTCACTGCTCGTCACTTCTCTGCTGCTGGCAGGCAGCTTTAGCGCCCACGCCGCGGAAGAGATGCTGCGCAAGGCCGTCGGAAAAGGGGCCTACGAAATGGCCTACAGCCAGCAGGAGAATGCGCTGTGGGTCGCCACATCACAGAGTCGTTCGCTGGACAAAGGCGGGGTGGTTTACCGTCTTGACCCCACCACCCTCGACGTGACGCAGATTATTCACAACGATCTGAAGCCGTTCGGCGCCACTATCAACCATGCCACCGGCACGCTGTGGTTTGGCAATACCGTCGACAGCACTGTCACCGCTATTGACGCCAAAACCGGCGCCGTGAAGGGGCGCCTGGTGCTGGACGAGCGTCAGCGCAGCGAAACCGTGCGTCCGCTGCAGCCGCGCGAGCTGGCGGTCAATGAGCAGACCAACACGGTCTACATTACCGGTCTGGGCAAAGAGAGCGTGATTTGGGTGGTAGATGGCGCGACCCTGAAGCTGAAAACGACCATTACCGGCACCGGGGCAATGGCGACGGGTCTGGCGATCGATCCGCAGGCTAAGCGTCTGTATACCACCAACGCCGATGGCGAACTGCTGACCATCGACAGCGAGAGCAACACGATTGCGTCGCGAAAAAAATTGCAGGATGACGGCAAAGCGCATTTCTATCTTAACCTGAGTCTCGATACCGCCGGCCATCGTGCCTTTATTACCGACAGCAAGCAGCCGGAAGTGCTGGTGGTCGATACCCGCGACGGCAAGGTGCTGGAGAAAATCGCCGCGCCGGAGTCGCTGGCGGTGCTGTTTAACCCGGCGCGCAACGAAGCCTATGTGACGCATCGTAAGGCCGGGGAAGTCAGCGTTATCGACGGCAAGAGCTACAAGGTGGTGAAGACCTTTAAAACGCCGACTCACCCCAACAGCCTGGCGCTCTCCGAGGACGGCAAAACGCTGTACGTTAGCGTGAAACAGGCTTCCAGCCGTGAGAAAGAAGCCACCGCGCCGGACGATGTGATCCGCATCGCCCTGTAAGACCTCAGCGCGACGAAACCGGAAAACGGTGGTCGCGCTCCGCATGCCGCCGGGCCTGGCCCGGCGACTCACCCTCTGTTACAAACGCCTATTGGCCTGACAAACCAGATGGTTATACACTTAACCCTTTCCCGCCACGTGCGGGCAGTGGTAATCAGTGGAGATAAAATGAAAAAGCCATTCATGGTGATTTGCGCCGGCGCGATGCTGGCGCTGCTGGCAGGTTGTTCGTCAAACTACGTTATGACCACGAAGAGCGGTCAAACTATCGTTACCCACGGCAAGCCGCAGCTGGATAAAGAAACGGGGATGACCAGCTATATCGATGAGTCAGGTAATAAGCGGGAAATTAACAGCAGCGATGTGTCGCAGCTGGTTGAAGATAATTAAGTTCTGACCTCCCGGTTTGCCCGCGATGGACAAACCGGGAGTCCTGCCAGTTACTTCCTCAGCGTCGGCGCCGTGCTGTGAATCTCATGCACGCGTTTACGCACACCAAACCAGCCAGCCACCAGCAATACCGCCAGCAGCGGAATTGATCCTATGGTGTAGGTACCGTTCGGATAATCGAAGGCCATCAGTACCAGCACGCTGAACAGGAACAGCAGCGTCAGCCAGGAGGTGAACGGCGCCCCCGGCATTCTGAAGCTGACCTTTGCCGCTTTCCCTTCCTTGATCGCTTTGCGCAGACGCATCTGACACACCACGATAAAGCCCCAGGAGGCAATGATCCCCAGCGAGGCGACGTTGAGTACGATCTCAAATACCTGAGATGGCACCAGATAGTTGAGGAAAACCCCGACTACATATACCCCCAGCGTCGCCAGGATCCCGGCGTAAGGGACGTGGTGACGGCTCATCTTCGACATAAACTTCGGCGCGGAGCCTCCCATCGACATCGAGCGCAGAATACGCCCGGTACTGTAGAGACCCGAGTTAAGGCTGGAAAGGGCCGCGGTTAACACCACGATGTTCATCACGCTGCCGATATATGGCACGCCCAGCTTTGAGAAGAAGGTAACGAACGGGCTCTGTCCGGCCTGGTAGGCGTTCCACGGCAGAAGCAGCACCAGCAACACCACCGAACCGACATAGAACAGACCGATACGCCAGATCACGCTGTTGATGGCCTTCGGCACCATTGTCTCCGGATCCTTACACTCTCCGGCCGCGGTCCCCACCAGCTCGATGGAGGCGAAGGCGAAGACCACCCCCTGCACCAGCACCAGCGCCGGCAGGAGGCCGTGCGGGAAGAAGCCGCCGTTATCGGTGATCAGATGGAAGCCGGTGGCATTGCCGTCCAGCGGCTTACCGGAGCCGAGGAAAATGGTGCCGACCACGAGAAAGGCGACGATCGCCAGCACCTTAACCAGCGCGAACCAGAACTCCATTTCGGCGAACCACTTCACGCCGATCATATTCATGGTGCCGACGATAGCCAGCGCGCCGAGGGCGAAGACCCACTGCGGCACATCGCCAAACGCGCCCCAGTAGTGCATATACAGCGCCACGGCGGTGATATCGACAATCCCGGTCATCGCCCAGTTAACGAAGTACATCCAGCCGGCCACGTAAGCGGCTTTTTCACCGAGGAACTCCCTGGCATAAGAGACGAAGCTGCCGCTCGAGGGGCGGTGGAGGACCAGTTCGCCGAGGGCGCGAAGAATAAAGAAGGAGAAGATGCCGCAGACCAGATAGACCAGGGCGAGCGCTGGCCCTGCCATTTGTAAACGTGCCCCGGCGCCGAGGAACAAACCGGTACCGATGGCGCCGCCGATGGCGATCATCTGTACCTGACGGTTGCCCATCGCTTTGTGATAACCCGCTTCATGTGAGTTAAGCCAGTGGCGTTTTGCAGCATGATGCTCCGCTGCATTTTCGTGTTTCGTATTCATTGATGTATCAGTTTCCTGTCAATGCCCATGTTTGCAGCCGGAATGGAGGACGGCTGGCACATTATGCTGGCTTTCTCATCATTCTGACGTAGGAGATAAGCTCAGACATGGCGCTGAATCCTACACGTAACCTAATAGTTACGCACCTAAAACATTTACCGAGAGCATTTGACAGATTTATCAATGAGATCAGCGTCGCAGAGTTTCCAGTAACAGCGTGAAAGCGCTGGTATGCTGGCGCCGGCTGGGGTAATAGAGATGGTAGCCGGGGAAGGCGGGGGTCCACTCCGCCAGCACCCGCACCAGCCGGCCGCTGGCTAAGGCCTCCGCCACGCAGTCATCCGGAACGTAGGCCAGCCCGAGGCCCGCCTCCGCCGCGTCGATGCGCTGCGGCAGGCTGTTGAGGATCAGCTGTCCCTCCACCCGCACCTGAATCTCCCGGCCATCGCGGGCAAATTCCCAGGCGTAAAGTCCCCCTCGTGTCGGCAGGCGCAGATTGATGCAGCGATGTTGGGCAAGATCCCAGGGCGTTTGCGGCGTACCGGCCCGCTGCAGATAGGCCGGCGAACCCACCACCGCCATCCGCATATCCGGGGCGATGCGCACGGCAATCATGTCTTTTGCCACCTGTTCGCCGAGACGCACCCCGGCGTCGAAGCGGTCACCCACGATATCCGTGAGCCCATTATCAACAGTGATTTCGATGTTAATATCAGGATATTGCAGCATAAATGGCTTTAGCGCCGGCCAGAGTACCGCGCTGGCGGCATGCTCCCCGGCGGTAATGCGCAGGTTGCCCGCCGGGCGTTCTCGGGTGTCGCGCAATGCAGCCAGGGCCTGCTCGATCTCTTCCAGATGCGGACCGAGGCGCTGAATCAGTCGCTCGCCCGCTTCGGTCGGCACCACGCTGCGGGTGGTGCGGGTCAACAGCCGTACATCGAGCCGCGTTTCGAGATGGCGCATGGCATGGCTGAGCGCCGACTGCGACACGCCAAGCTGGGCCGCCGCGCGGGTAAAGCTGCGTTCACGCGCCACCACCATAAAGGAGAGCAGATCGTTTACGTTCTCTTTTAGCATAATCTTTCCGGATTGATGAATACTGCTCACAGGTACGCAGAGTGTATGCCCGGCCTGAGGATTGTGCCAGCCTGATGGCCGGACGCAGTGGAGCAGAATGGTTATGGCGGATGATTTATTCCTCTGTGCAGGGCAGGTATTGTAGTAGGCCCAAAAAACGCCAGCGCCAGGTGAACCGACATTCGCTGGCGCGGCATGACCGGGGGGACGGCAGCCCGAAAGATGATTCAAGAGTATCGCCAGGCAGAGTCTGGTAACCGGGGAGAAACAGAGATGAATATCAACGTGGTCGGCACCAGCGGCTCAGGCAAATCCACTTTGGCCCGGCGCCTGGCGCACCGGCTGGAATTACCCTGGATCGAGCTCGATCGCCTGTACTGGCGGCCGAACTGGCAGGGCGCGCCGGATGAGGCATTTTTCGCCGCCATTGCCGCCGCGACGGCCACGCCGGGCTGGGTGCTGGATGGCAATTACAATCGCAGCCGCAGCGTTAAATGGCGTGCGGTGGATTTGGTGATCTGGGTAGATTATGGTTTCTGGCGCACGCTGCGCCAGGCGGTATGGCGGGCGGCGAGCCGGGCGTGGCGACATCAGGAGCTGTGGCCGGGCACGGGCAACTGCGAGAGTTTTCGCCGTTCGTTCTGCAGCCGGGAATCCATCATCCTCTGGACGCTGAAAACCTGGCGGCAGCATCGCCGACGCTATCTGGCCGATATGCAGGATCCGCAATATCGTCATATTCGCTTCGTCCGGGTGCGCAATCCGCGGCAGGCCGAGGCGCTGCTCCGCGAGCTGGAAGCGCAGCGTTCAGCCGGGCATATCTAATTTTCAGCAGTACACATGTGAATTAATTGTTTCTCAATAGTTAGCAGAGATTTTAATAATGCAGGCACGTACTTTCATATGAGCCTGCGAAATGTCTTATCGAATCAGTATTCTGGATAAAAGTCCGCTTGCCGCCGGGGAAACCGCCGCGCAGGCGCTGGCGCGTACATTAACGCTGGCGCAACACGCCGAAGCCTGGGGCTACCACCGCTTCTGGGTCGCTGAACACCACAATACCGATCAGCTGGCGAGCCCCTCGCCGGAGCTGGTTATCGCCTGGCTGCTGGGCCACACCCGGCGGATCCGTCTTGGGTCCGGCGGCGTCATGCTTCAGCACTATAGCCCCTATAAGGTCGCGGAAAACTTTAACCTGCTGGCCGCCCTCGCGCCGGGCCGCATCGATCTCGGGGTCGGCAAGGCGCCTGGCGGCCTGCCGCTCTCCACCCGCGCCCTGCAGCAGGGCCTGCATCAAGAGGAGAAAGGGACCTTTGCCGATCAGCTGGCGCAGCTGGATAACTGGCTGTCGCTGACTGAGCCCGGGGGAGAGGAGAGCCTACGCGCCACGCCGATCCCGCCGCGCCGGGCAGACGGTTTTCTCCTCGGCGCCAGCCTGGAGAGTGCTGAACTGGCCGCCCGCCTTGACTGGAACTTTGTCTTTGCCGCCCATCTCAATGGCGACAGCGCGCTGCGCCGTGCCGTGTTCAACCGCTGGCGCGAGCTCAGCCCGCGTGAGGCGATGGTCGCCGTCCAGGTGGTGGTCGCTGACGATTCGGCCACCGCCGCCGCGCTGGCGCAGCAGGTCGAGGTGTGGGGCGTCGAGCTGGAGAACGGCCAGCGGGTGACCGTCGGCAGTGAGGCGCAGGCCGTCGCTTTTGCCCGCCAGGCCGGCAGCCGACCGACGCGCATTGCCCGCCGTGAATCTTCGCTGATCTCCGGTACTCCCGAACAGGTTAAAGCCCGGCTTGACGCGCTGCAGGCGGAAGAACAGTTGGATGAACTCATCATTGATACCCCCATTAGCGACGGGCCAGCGCGCCTGCACTCTCTGCGCCTGCTGGCGCAGGCTCACTACGGCAAGGAGGTGCTGAATGTCCTTTGAACAACAACTGATTAGCTGGCGGCGCGAGCTGCACCAGAACCCGGAGCTCTCCCTGCAGGAGGTGGCCACCACCGCGCGGATCCGCGACTGGCTGCAGAGCGGCGGGCTGACCCTGCTGCCCTACGATCTGAAAACCGGGCTGGTCGCCGAAGTCGGCAGCGGCGACAAGGTGATTGCCCTGCGGGCGGACATCGACGCGTTGCCCATCGAGGAGGCGACCGGTCTGCCTTACCGCTCGCAGAATCAAGGGGTAATGCATGCCTGCGGCCACGATATTCACACCAGCGTGATGCTGGGGGCGGCGCTGCTGCTGAAGGAGCGGGAAGCGGAACTCCCGGGGCGGGTGCGGATCCTGTTTCAGCCGGCGGAGGAAAATTTTGGCGGGGCGAAAACCCTGATCCGCGCCGGGGCGCTGGAGGAGGTGTCGGCGATCTTCGGCATGCACAATGAGCCCGGCCTGCCGGTGGGCGAATTTGCCACCCGCGGCGGCGCGTTCTACGCCAACGTCGACCGCTTCGTCTTCAAAGTGACCGGGAAGGGGGCGCATGCCGCCCGCCCACATGAAGGAAGGGATGCGATCCTGCTGGCCAGCCAGCTGGTGACGGTGCTGCAGAGCGTGGCCAGCCGGGAGGTGAACACCCTCGACTCGGTGGTGCTCAGCGTGACGCGGATCCAGGGAGGCAATACCTGGAACGTGCTGCCGGAGAGCGTCGAGCTGGAGGGGACGCTGCGCACCCACAGCAGTGAAGTGCAGCAGCGGGTCAAGGCCCGGGTCAGCGAGATTGCCGCCGGTTTCGCCAGCGCCTTTGGCGCGCAGATTGACGTCTTCTGGTACGCCGGCCCGACGGCGCTGGTCAACGACGCCCGCTGGGCCGATTTCGCCAGCGAGGTGGCAGCCCAGGCCGGGTATCGCACCCACCATGCCGATCTGCATCTCGGCGGCGAAGATTTTGCGGTCTATCTTCAGCATATTCCCGGGGCGTTCGTCAGCATCGGCAGCGCCAGCGAATATGGTTTGCACCATCCGGCATTTAATCCGGATGAACGGCTGATTGCGCCCGCGGCGCACTATTTCGCCCGTCTCGCGGAAGAAGCGTTACAACACATTTAACGAATGACAGGGGAAGGGGTAGCTATGTCTGAAAATCGACAATTGCGTCTGGGAACCATATTGCATGGCGCATCGGGAAATATGTCCGCCTGGCGTCATCCGGCGGCCCAGGCGGACGCCAGTATTAATTTTGATTTCGTCACCCAGACGGCGCTAAAAGCAGAAGCGGGGAAGCTGGATTTTATTTTTGTCGCCGACGGTTTATATATTAACGAAAAATCGATTCCCCATTTTTTAAATCGCTTCGAACCCTTAACGGTACTTTCCGCGCTGGCCGCGATCACCCGGCGTCTGGGACTGGTGGGGACCTTATCCACTTCGTACAGCGAGCCGTTTACCACCGCCCGCCAGTTCGCCAGCCTTGACCATTTAAGCCAGGGACGGGCGGGGTGGAACGTGGTCACTTCCCCGCTGGAGGGGTCGGCGAAAAACTTCTCCCGGGCCCAACATCCGGATCATGCGCTGCGCTATCGCATTGCCGATGAATATCTGCAGGTGGTGAAAGGCTTATGGGATTCATGGGAAGAAGACGCCTTTGTGCGCAATAAGGAGACTGGCCAGTTCTTTGATAAAAATAAACTGCATACGCTCGATCACCACGGCGATTTCTTTAAAGTCGCCGGGCCGCTGAATATTGCCCGCACGCCGCAGGGCCGACCGATTATTTTCCAGGCCGGCGCATCGGACGACGGCAAGAAATTAGCCGCACGCCACGCCGATGCCATTTTTACCCATCAGGACTCGCTGGCCGAGGCGCAGGCATTTTATCGGGATGTCAAAAGCCAACTCGCCGCATATCAGCGCAGTCCGGACCAACTGCATATTTTCCAGGGCGTCAGCGTCATCGTCGGGGATGACGCCGAGGATGCGGAGCGGCAGTACCAGACCACCGCGGCGCTGGTTTCCATCGAGGATGCGCTGAATTATCTCGGGCGCTATTTCGAACACCACGATTTCTCGCAGTACCCGCTCGACGAACCTTTCCCGGATATTGGCGACCTGGGACAAAACAGCTTCCGCAGTACCACCGACGAGATTAAACGTCACGCCCGCGAGCGGGGCTTAACCCTGCGCCAGGTGGCTCTGGAGGCAGCCAGCCCGCGTCCGCGCTTTACCGGCACCGCCAGCGATGTCGCTGATGGCCTGCAACTGTGGTTCGAGCAGCACGCGGCGGACGGCTTCATTATTCAGGGCGGCACGCCGGAAACCTTCCCGCGCTTTGTGGATGAGGTGGTTCCGCTGTTACAGGCGCGCGGACTGTTCCGTCGCGACTATCCGGGCACCACCCTGCGGGAAAGTCTGGGTCTGGCGCTACCCGCTAATCAATTCCAAAAATAATAAAAGAGAATCACGCTATGCAGAAAACAACACTCTTGCTGGCCGTCGCGTTGGCATTTAGCGCCTCATCGTGGGGTCAGGACGTCAAGATCAATGGCACCGGAGTGAGCCTGGAGGCCAACAAAACGCCGATTCACACAGCGAAAAATCCGCAGGCCATTGCCCTGTTGCCGCAAGATCTGCATCTGGCGGTGCCGGGGAAATTCACCGTCGCGGTGGCGGCCCTGAACTCTCCGCCGCTGACGGTCTTTGCCGATGACAACAAAACCCTGCTCGGCAGCGAGGCGGATATCGCCCGGCTGGTGGCGGAGAGCCTCGGGCTGGAAGTAAACGTGGTTCCCACTTCATGGGAAGACTGGCCGCTGGGGGTCACCTCCGGCAAATATGATGCCGCGATCAGCAATATTACCGTCACCAAAGAGCGGAAAGAGAAGTTCGATTTCGCCACCTACCGCAAAGACTCGCTGGGCTTCTACGTCAAAAGCACCAGTCCGCTGAGCAAGATTGACAAAGCGGAAGATATCGCCGGGCTAAAGATTATTGTCGGCTCCGGCACCAACCAGGAGGCGATCCTGCTGGCGTGGAACGCGGAGAACGTCAAGAAGGGGCTTAAGCCGTTTATCCCGGTCTACACCAAGGATGATGCCGCCCAGACGCTGGCCCTGCAGACCGGACGAGCCGACGCCTTCTTCGGCCCCAACGTGATTGGCGCGTGGAAGGCGGCGCTGACCGGCAAAACCAAACTGGTGGGCAGCGTCGATGGCGGCTGGCCGAAAGCGGCGCATATCGCGGTAACGCTGAAAAAAGACAGCGGGCTGGTGAATGCCGTCCAGGCGGCGCTGAACGGGGCTATCGCCAGCGGGGACTACGCCAAAGTGCTTAACCGCTGGGGCGAAGGGGTGGAAAGCATTCCGCAATCGGAAATCAATCCGCCCGGACTGGGCGACTGACAGGAGGCGCGATGAGCGAAGCATTCCGCGATATTTCTCCGGAGGCTCCGGAGCTGCAGCCGATTATTAGCGGGCTGTTTGCCGAATATGCCGCCCGCTACGGCGACTATTTTTCCCGCGATGCGGAAGTGGAGTTAAGTGAGTGGTATTTGCCGCCGCAGGGGCTGTTTATTGTCCTTGAGCGTGAGGGCGAAATTATCGGCACCGGCGCGTATAAGCCGAAGGATCGCCACACCGCAGAGATCAAACGTATCTGGACGCACCGCCGTCTGCGCCAGCAGGGGCTGGCGGCGAAGGTGGTCCAGGAGCTGGAGCGACGGGCGGTGCTGGCCGGGTACAGCCATATCTACCTGACCACCGGTTTCCGTCAGCCGGAGGCGGTAAAGCTCTATCTCAGCCAGGGGTATGAGGCGCAGTTTGACCTCACGCGAGACCCGGAAGAGTACAGTCAGCCGCCGTACGATGGCCGGCTGCGGTTCACTAAAGCGCTGGCGGTGAGCGCCTACAGCCACAGCGCCTGAGGAGGCATTATGCATTCATCTGAAACGATCAAAGTGGTGCCGGCGCGCTATCCGCTGCAGGTGGTCGGGGCTCTGGTCGCCCTGCTGGTGCTGGCGGTGGTGATCCAGTCGGTGGCCTTTAACCCGCGCTGGGAGTGGGGCGTCTTCGCCCGCTGGTTCTTCGACCCGGTGATCCTCGAGGGGCTGGGGCAAACCCTGCTCCTGACCCTGCTCGGCACGGTGTTAAGCGTGATCTTCGGCGGCCTGCTGGCGCTGGCCCGTTTGTCCTCATCGTGGCTGCTCAGCAGTCTCGCCTGGGGCTATATCTGGCTGTTTCGCTCACTGCCGCTGATTGTGGTGCTGATCATTCTCTATAACTTTTCCTATCTCTACGACACCCTGTCGCTGGGGATCCCGTTTACCGGCGTCACCTGGGCCAGCTATCAGACCATTAACGTGCTGGGGCAATTCTCCACGGCGGTGGTGGGCCTGACCCTGGTGCAGAGCGCCTATACCGCGGAGATTATTCGCGGCGGCTTTCTCGGCGTCGACCACGGGCAGTATGAAGCCGCCGCCGCGCTGGGGCTACCCGCCTGGCGGCGCACGCTGCGCATTATTCTGCCGCAGGCGCTGCGCACCATCCTGCCATCCGGCTTCAACGAGATCATCAGTCTGGCCAAGGGAACGGCGATGGTGTACGTCCTGGCGATGCCGGAGCTGTTCTACACCATCCAGATGATCTACAACCGTACCCAGGAGGTGATCCCACTGTTGATGGTCGGCGCCGCCTGGTATCTGGCGATCACCAGCGTCCTCTCCGCCATTCAGTATCTGGTGGAACGGGGCCTGGCGCGCAGCGAGCGCCGCTCGGCGGTAAACAGCGCCCGCAGCAGCCGTCTGAATCAACCCGCACGTCAAGCGCAGCCGCAGGAGGCCGTTCATGCCCAGCTCTCATAATGGCCATATCTCTATCACCGGGGTCAGCAAATACTATGGCCGCCACAAGGCGCTGGACGATGTGTCGCTGGAGATCCCCCCGGGCACGGTGACGGTGATCCTCGGCCCTTCCGGCTCGGGCAAGTCCACGCTGCTGCGCACCATAAATCACCTCGAACGGGTCGATGAGGGATTTATTCAGATTGACGGCGACTATATCGGCTATCGCCGCAAAGGCGACAAGCTGTATGAGATGAAAGAAAAGGAAATTCTTCGCCAGCGGATCAACGTCGGCTACGTGTTCCAGAACTTTAACCTGTTTCCGCACCTGACGGTGCTGGAGAACCTGATTGAGGCGCCGATCGCCCACCAGCAGGTCACGCGCAAAGAGGCCATTGCCCGTGCCTATGAACTGCTGGACGTCGTCGGACTGCGCAATAAAGCCGACGCCTGGTCCCGGCATCTCTCCGGCGGCCAGCAGCAGCGTATCGCCATTGCCCGGGCACTGGCGCTGAACCCGCGGGTGATCCTGTTTGATGAGCCCACCTCGGCGCTGGATCCGGAGCTGGTGGGCGAGGTGCTGGATGTGATCAAAAAGCTGGCGCGATCGGGCACCACCCTGGTGGTGGTCACCCATGAGATTGGCTTTGCCCGCGAGGTGGCCGACCAGGTGGTGTTTATGGTCGACGGCAGGATCGTCGAGCAGGGCAGCAGCGACGAGGTGCTCAACCATCCGCAGCATCCGCGTACCCGGCAGTTTTTATCCAGGGTGCTGCCGTCATGAACAGAGCGCTAATGACCCTTGTTCTCAGCGCTTTTGCCATGAGCGCTTACGCGGCGCTGGATCTGCGCGCCAATGAGCAGCCATTGCCGGTCACCCGCGACCCGCAGGCGATAGCGAAAATTCCGCCGGGCTATCGCTTCGTCGAGCCGGGGACGCTAACGGTGGCGATCTCGGCGCTCAATTCGCCGCCGCTGGCCCTGCTGGCCAGCGACAACCGCACGCGGATCGGTAGCGACCCGGATATAGCCCGCCTGCTGGCCGGAAGCCTTGGCCTGAAGCTCAGGCTGGTGCCCACCGCGTGGGAGGACTGGCCGCTGGGCATCGCCTCCGGCCGCTACGATGTGGCGCTGATCAATATCGCGGTAACCGAGAAGCGCAAAGAGAAGTTCGATTTTGCGACTTACCGGGTGGACTCCCTGGCCTTCTCGGTGAAATCCACCAGCGACATCGCCGCGGTAAACGGACCCGCCGATCTCGCGGGGCGCAAAGTGATCGTCGGGTCCGGCACCAATCAGGAGCGGATCCTGCTGGGCTGGAACGAGGACAACCGCGCCGCCGGACGGCCGCAGGCCCAGCCGGTCTACCTGACCGATGATGCCTCCGGCAATCTCTATATCCAGTCCGGGCGGGCGGATATCTTTTTCGGCCCGCAGTCGGTGGCAGCCTATAAAGCGGCGCTTAACGGCCAGACCCGGGTGGTGGGCCTGGGGCCGAAAAAAGCGTGGGTGGCGACAACCACCAAAAAAGGCAACGGCCTGGTCTATGCCCTGCAGGCAGCTCTCGACGGGGCGATTGCCCGCGGTGAATATCAGCAGGTGCTGGCGCGTTGGGGGGAGCAGGGCGAAGCGGTGGCGCAGTCGGTGGTCAACCCTCCGGGGATAACCTACTAACCCCCAGTGGCATGGTGTGCCGGGTGGGTGAGCGGCAAATTTCTGCCTACACTTAGGCTTTACCCTGGAGGCAGACCATGATAACCGTTTATGGCGTGCCGGGATGGGGCTCGACGATTAGCGAGCTGATGCTCTCCCTGGCCGATATTCCCTACGAGGTGGTTGACGTGGAGGGCTTTGACCAGCCCGGTCCGGCGCGCGAGCGTCTGCGGCAGATTAATCCGCTGTGCCAGGTGCCCACCCTGAGGCTGGCCGACGGGAGCATCATGACCGAAACCGCCGCCATCGCGCTGATGATCCTCGACCAGCGTCCCGATCTGGCCCCCGCGCCGGGGACGCTACAGCGTCCGCAGTTTCAGCGCCTGCTGGTCTGGCTGGTGGCCAATGTCTATCCTACCTTTACCTATGCCGATTACCCGGAACGCTGGGCGCCCGCCGCCGCGGAGCAGCTGGTGGAGAATTGTCGCCAGTACCGGAAAAATCTCTATCTCTGGTTCGAACAGCAGCTGGCCGCCGGGCCGTGGGCGCTGGGCGCGTCGGTAACGTTGCTGGATTGCTATATCGCGGCGATGTACCGCTGGGGACCCCGCCAGGCGTGGTTTGACGACCACGCGCCAAAATTCGCCGCCATCGCCCGGGCGGTCTGTCAGCGACCGGAGCTGGCCGCGGCGCTACGCCGTAACAAGCTGATTTAACGCATGCGATGCCAACCAGAACGGCCATTCTGTGGTAGCGTTATGGCTCTCATCACAAGGAGTCTTTGCTATGCCGCATGTTGATATTAAATGTTTTCCCCGTGAACTGACTGATGAACAAAAAACCGCGCTGGCCGCCGACATCACTGAGGTGCTGATCCGCCATCTGAACAGCAAAGAGAGCGCCGTCAGCGTCGCACTCACTCAGATTGAGCCGGACGCGTGGCAGGCTGTGTGGGACAGTGAGATCGCCCCGCAGATGGCGCAGTTGATTAAGCAGCCGGGTTATAGCATGTAACCCGACACCCGGAGGCGATGCTGCGCATTTGTCCGGGCTACGCGCTCTCAGCGGTCTGCAGTTCCGTAGCCCGGGCAAGGCGCTTTGCGCCGCCCCCGGGGAGGGGCTTCTCCGGCGACGCACTGAGAGAAACAGCATGTTCATCTATCCTAAGCGCCAGAGAGCCAACCGAGGTGGGTATGAAAGACGAATTGTTTGCCGATCTGCTGGCGAGTGCAGAAGAAATGGTCAGGATCGAGAAAGGTGAACAAATGCCGAAGGAGCAGCACGTTCATACCTTCAGCGAAATTGACGTGAAAGCGATACGCGAAGCCACAGGTTTAAAACAGCAGGACTTTGCAGCGGCCGTTGGCGTTAGCTACGAGTTGGTTAAAAGCTGGGAAACGAAACGACGTCACCCAACCGGTGCAGCCAGAAAACTGCTTTTATTGCTTCAGGGTAATCCATTGATTATCAACTTGTTGAAGGTTGTTTGAAAGGTTATTCTTCGCAAGGAAAATGGCAGAGTTTGCCCTCTTTCGTAACCGGGGCCTTTAAAAAGGAGTGCATTACGTATGGAAACCAACGATTCTATTTTGTAAGAAATCAAGAAATACAGCGCTCATATTGATAGGTTTAGAGCGCGAGTAAACACTCATGGTATCTGGTTGTTTATTGCTACCCTTGGATGCTGGGGGGTAACTGAGCCCAGTATTCGGATATTAGCATTCGTTATGCTTTTCTTTATTTTTTTTGTTTCTTCTACACGGTAGCTTTCCAGGTGAAAAGCGAACGTTTAAAAAGATTCACGATGATATAAAAAATAAAATAGTTGATAATTTAACACCAGAACAACAGCAAGAAAGGTTTCACGATCTTCTCATCGTTGAGAAAAAACGAAAGTCACCTGTTGGAATTATAAAAACAACCTTTATCTTTTTAGCCTGTTATGGTTTTTATTTTATAAGTTTATATTACTTCATACAGCACTGGCATAGTGACAAAGTAACAGCGTGTATTTAAATCAACCCGTCCTGGCATTTGAGCCGGACGGGCCGTTTGATTAAAACCAAATCTCCGTCTGCACGCCGAAGTTCCATGTCCCGCCAGCGGTAAAGCCTTTGCTGCCGAAATCGTCATTTATCGCGTAGCGATCCAGCGCTTTATCCCAGTTCATCCAGGTGGCAAAGAAGCGGATTTCCGGCCGCGCCTTGATATCCAGCACATCACCCACTTTAAAGGTGGGGGCGAAGGTCAGCTTGTAGAAATCACCGCGCACCGCCTGATACTGATAAACGTTGTCATTATAGCGATAGCTGCGCCCGTTCGGATTGAGATCCATATACTGCCACGAGGCCTCATACAGCAGGGCGAAGTGAGCGGAGATCCCCTGTGATACCCGCAGGTTAAACGTCGCCCAGTCGTAGCGGTCGCCGTCGTGATAGCGGTCTTCGCTATGCTGGGCTATCACCGACGGCGCCAGCTGCCAGTTTTTCCCCAACGGCAGGATGCCATACGACGCAAAGCGCAGGGAGGCCGCGTTCTCGGTCAGATCGCCATCGCTCCCCGGCTGACGCGCTTCGGCGCCCAGCCCGACGCCGTACTGCAGGGCGCTTTCAGACACCCCCGGCGCCAGGCCGTAGAACTGCTGTTTGTCGTGGAGGGCCAGCATCGCGTAGTAGCCGTTTTTGGCGGTGTTATCGCTGCGCAGGGCATAGCTCCCGGTGGTCGAGGTATTATCTTTCAGATCATCGTTGCCCTGGGCGGTCATCACCGTGGTCATAAGTTGCCAGTTGCCGTAAAAATGGTTGGCGGTGAACAGCAGATTCTGGATGTCATTATCCGCGTAATTATCGCTGCCAAGGTCGCCGAAGTTACGTGCATACACCGAATAGTCGCCGCGCAGGCCGCTTCCCCAGTCGACATCATTGATCCCGCCGCCGGTACCGCCGAGGAACATGATGTCGCTATCGGTAAAGTGGATATCGAAGTTATCCCGATCAAAGCGCTTGCCGGCCCAAATTGAGGCGCGTTTTAACGGACCGGTGAATTCGGCAAAGTTACCCATCTCGACGTACAGCTGACGAATGTTCAGATGGTGGCTGTCGTTATCCTGAACCCACGGATCCGGGTTGGTGGCCCCGTCGGCGAGCATGGTCTTGAAGCGCGCCCATGAGCCATCGTTGAAGGTGAGCTTTTTGCCAAAGCTCAGCTCGGCGTAATTATCTTTTTCGTTACCGAGACGACCGACATGGGCATCGCCGTTGAGCGAACTGGCCGGGGAGACGCCCGGCCCGCCGCGGGCGCCTTTACCATGGCTGTTGACTAACATCCCGGAACGGGCGTAGGCGTTAAAGGTAAACCCATCGTCCGGGACGCGCTTCGCCAGCTGCTCGCTCAGTTGCTGATTAGTGGCCTGCTGTTTTTGTTCGCGAGCCGTGGTCTGCTGGCTGAGCGCCTGCACCTGCTGCTCCGCCGCCGCGGCGCGCTGCTCGGCGGCGGCAGTTTGCTGTTCTGCCCGCTGCGCGCGGCGGCTGGCCTCGCTGGCCTGCTGTTCAGCGAGATTGAGGCGCGCTTCCAGCTGCGCCAGCCGTTGCTCCACGCTCAAGCCGGCGGCGCTGACGCTGATGAGCGGAAAAAGGGCGCAGCAAACCGCTGCGCTAATCACAGAGATACGCATAAAAATCCTTAATTTATCCAGAGGTTAAATCAGCGGGGGCGCCTTACATGGCGGGGGATTCTCCGGCGGTCGGGGCCGGGGCTGGCGAGGCGCCGCGTCCGGCATCAAGGTCGGCACGAATCTGCTCATACTGATCGTCGAGGCGGTAGAAGCGGCCCATCCACAGCATCGAGGCGAGGATCAATAGCGCCGGAATGTATAGATAGCAGGCCTTGATGGCCAACAGGGCGCTGTCGCTCTGCGTGTGGTTGGCGATATAGCCGCTGGAGGAGAGCAGCACGCCGGTGATAGCCCCGGCACCAGCCATCGCCACCTTGCCGAGAAAACCGTTTATCGAGGTCAGGATCCCTGCGGTATTAATCCCGGTTTTCCACACGCCGTAATCCACCGGGTCGGCCTGCATCGAGAAATAGATAGCCGTGCGTTGGCCGGCGCCGAGGGAGAGGATCACGGCCCCGACGATCAGTCCCAGAACGTGGGCGCCAGACACCATCATAATCCCCATCCCGAGCAGATTGACCGCGCTGGCCACCAGATAGACATGACGTTTTTTCATGCGTCGGGCCAGAAGCGGGACGGTGAGGGTGCCGAGCAGGGGAACGAAGGTGGAGATCCCGGCGATAACCGCCGTCAGCTCGGTATTCCCGACGTAATAATGGAAGAAGTACACCAGGGCCCCGGTCTGAAAGAAAAAGGCACCCCACATCAGAAAGATATTGCTGGCGAAGACCCACCACGGACGATTGGCGCGCAGACTAATCCAGGCGCGTTTCAGGGTCATGCGCTCCCCGGTAAGGGTGATCTTTTCTTCGACGTTGCGAAAGCTCACCAGCAGGAAAAAGGCCGCCAGTACGCCAAAAATCACCGCGGTATAGAGGAATCCCTGCTGCTGGTTGCCTTTGCCTAGCATGCCGACCAGCGGCAGCGTAGCCACGGCGACGATGGTGGCGCCAAGGGAGCCCAGCAAAATGCGCACCGCCGACAGCGTGGTGCGTTCTGCGGAATCACTGGTTAAAAACGGCAGCATGGCGCAGAACGGAATATTCACCAGGGTGTAGAGGAACGACAGACACAGATAGGTGACAAAGGCGTACAGCAGTTTGCCGGTGGTGCCGAAATCCGGCACATAAAAGGCCAGAATACACAGCAGGCCAAAAGGCAGGGCGCCGATCAGCAGCCAGGGGCGGCAGCGCCCCCAGCGGGTGGTGGTATTGTCGATCACCAGCCCCATCAGCACGTCGGCCACGCCGTCTACCAGCCGGGTGACCAGGAACATCAGGCCGACATAATAGGCCGGGAGACCCATGACGTCGGTGTAAAAGAACATCAGATACAGAGAGATCATCTGCCACACAAGGTTGCAGGAGAGATCGGCAATGCCATAGCCAAAGCGCTGCCGCCACAGGGTAAACGTTGTTTCTGCCATAAATCACTCGCTTATCGTTGTTGTTAAAGTCCGTACTGGCGAATAAACCAGGCCGGGGTACAGCTCCACGCATGGCAGTAACTGTTGATAAGCTTACTGCCATACGGGGAAAAGTCAGGATGTTGGGGGTCGAAAATTTCCCAGAAGGTGTCGGCGCCATAGGCGACCATCGCCCCCCAGTAGGCTTTGATCTCCGCCACCGCCTCCTCGCGCAGGCCGGACTGTAGCAGGGCAACAATGTGATGATGACGCAGGTACGGGGTGTTCATGGCAATGGCGGGCGGCTGCTGCTGCAGGCGGCGCATCAGCGCCTGACGCTGCCCGGCGGTGCCAACTTCCGCCAGCACCAGCCAGATCTGCGACGCCCATGAGACCTGACGCACGGCGCCGCTGATAAACACCTGCCGCTCGTTGTCCCACAGGTGGTGGAGGGCGGCCTCCTTCAGCTGCCAGAGCGTGGCAATGTAGTCAGGTACCCGCTGCGGTTCAAAACGCTGCGCCAGCCAGAGGGCGCGCTGCAGACAGTAGATGAGCACCCCCTGCGCCGAGGCCTGTTTATTCAGCTCCGCCTGCCAGTCGATAAATACCCACCAGTCATCGCTGTCGCGCACCAGCCCCTGAGAATCGCAGCGGGTCAGCGCCAGCTCGATTTGCCGCCGCGCCGTGGGCCACAGCTCACCGACGGTTTCCGTGTCGCCGGTGCTTTGCAGGTAGTTATAAAGCACGTCGACAAAAAACAATGAGTAATCAAACAGAAAGGTGTCATCGGCGCGTACTTCTGGCTGAACAAAGACATTGGCGGAAACCATGCCATCTTCCCGGGTATGGCCAGCAAAGAGATACAGGCAGCGGCGGACCAGATCGTGGTGGCCGAAGGTCACGTCATTCACCTGCGCCTGCAGGCGCAGGTCGCCCAGCCACAGCCGACGGTCGCGTTTCGGCCCATCTTCAAACACCTCCTGCATGCAGTTTTTCAGGGTACGAACGGCAACGTCATCAATGGCTTTCAACTGCGGATCGGCGATGACCGCCGGGTGCGGGCTGCCGGCAGAGGTGACGGTTTCCAGAGCGATCTCATCGAACTGCAGACGAAACTTGCGCGACAGCGCTTTGACCTCCACCTTCAGGTAGCGCAGGCAATAGCGACGTGGCAGAGCGACCCGGGCGGGCAGGACGTCAAGCCACAGATCCTGCTGCTGCAACCAGCTGCTGCTCAGCCATCCCTGGTATTCGCTGAACGGCTCACAGACTTCGCTCAGCGTCTCGCCGAAGGTGAAGTGCAGATGGGCCGGGGCATCGGGCGGGCTGCCGACGCTGCGGCAGCTGAACTGCAGGTAGCCAACAAAATGGCTGCCAAAATCAATAATGATGCTGTCGCCGACGTTGAGCGGTTGCTGATAAAACTGCTCCGGCGTGCAGACGGTATTCCCCCGCCAGCCGTTCAGCGCTCCTGGTTCAGCGACGGCCTCGACGATGGCCTGCGGCGTCTGGCGCAGGCGTTGCAGCGCGGGCGTCAGGTCGGCCGCACGCTGTAAAAAGCGCGGGTGACGGATCATCGCCACGCTGGAATTGTATTGAATTGCTTGTGACATACTGCGTCCTCTCCGTTAGGTTAGGCGCAGCATAGGCCGTCGTCCGGCGCGGCTACCACTCTGGCAATGCCAAACCGTCAGTGAAAATGGCAGGAATAATGAGGTGGGGGCGCTGGCGATCACAAATCCGCACATCGGGCGCGTGCCGAGGGCCGGAATAGATTATCGTGCCCCTGCGCCATAGGTTGTTCAGGATTTGCTGTAATGATGACACTGACCGTTGAGTATTATTTCACCCATCCCCAGGATAAGCTCGGCATGTACGCCAGTGACCCTGAGGATAATAGCCAGGAGCATGGCCATGAATTTGCCGAACTGGTGATCGTCGAGGAGGGGCATGGGTTACACGTTATTAATGGTCGCCCGCTGTATATCCAACAGGGAGACGTATTTTACGTCCAGCCTGGCGATGTGCATTATTATGATGAGCTGGGGACGCTGAAGCTGATTAATGTCTTAATTAATCCGGCGGTGGCCTTTGGCTATTTACAGCAGATGGAGGGATTGCTGCAGCAATTATCCGCGCAGCGCGCCGCCTGCTATGGCTGGCTGGCGCCGGAGACTCGCAGCTATTGCCGGGAACTGGTGGAAAAGATATTTTCCCCGGCGCTGAGGGCGGCGGATAATACCCCGCTACGGGAGTCTCTCTTTTTCCAGCTGGTGACCACCATTCTCACAGCCGAGTCGGAAGCCGAATATAGCAGCACTCGCTATAAACTGCATAAATTACTCACCTGGCTTCAGGAGCACTGTTTCGAAGAACATAACTGGCAGCAGCTGGCGGAGCAATTTCATCTCACCACCCGCACCGCGTTTCGCCATATTAAAGAGGCCACCGGATTAACCCCGGATAATTATCTGAAACGTCTGCGGCTGGTCTCCGCGCGGGTCAAATTACGCGAAACGGAGATGACCATTACCGAAGTGGCTTATCTGTGCGGCTTCGCCAACAGCAACCACTTTACCACCCTGTATAAAAAAGTGTTTGGCCTGACCCCCAGCGCCGATCGCCGCCGCCCACCGGGTTAAAAGGGGGCCGCAGGCCGGGCAGGGGAAAACCGGCCGCCCGCGGCAAGTCACTCTTATTCGTCGAGGGAGTTTGCCCGCACATGACGGCCGCTGGCGACAAAATTGCCGGTGCCAAGATGATGCAGGGTATTGAGCTTATCGTCGTCGAATTGCCAGCGTCCGGTGACGAATGCGCGCTCATCGGCGGCGGCAGAGACCACCTCCCCGAACAGGGTGTCGTACTGGGTCTGGGCCGCCGTCGCCGGCAGCAACCGGCACTCCATCCATGCCAGACATTTCTCCTCGATCAGCGGCAGCCCCAGCTCCGGACCGGTTACTACCGGGATCCCCCAGGCATTGAATTTGTCCTCATCGCGGCCGCTGACGCTGCCGACGGCGTAGGTCCAGCTGGCGGCTGCGACGCCGGGAACCACAATGCCGAAGGTGCCATTGCGCTCGATGATCTCCCGCGTCCAGGTGCTTTTATCCACCACGATAGCCACCCGCGGCGGGGCGAATTCCACCGGCATTGACCAGGCGGCGGCCATAACGTTGCGCCGGTCGGACGGGGCATCGTAGCTGGTGATCAAAATGGTTGGGCCGTGGTTGAGCAGACGGCTGGCGTACTGCAGTTCAACGTGGCGAAAGCGGCTCATAGGCGTTCCTTGAATAATGGGTCGGTTGGCAGGTAACACGTTAAGCCGCAATGAAAATGTAATCAATACGTCATCTCGTCTGACTATAGTCGCCAGCACTAAGTCCCAAAGAGGATCACAATATGTTGGCTCCCCTGATGCTATCCCAGGTGAGCGTGCCCCGTCGGATGTCGGCCGCCGGGCAGGTCTCGCTGTCCCGAAAGGGAGGGCGATGATGCGCACGCTGACCCCTATCACCCTGCAGGCGGTCTCTTTCGCCTTCGCA
This sequence comes from Klebsiella sp. P1954, assembly GCF_018199955.1. Lineage (NCBI taxonomy): Bacteria > Pseudomonadati > Pseudomonadota > Gammaproteobacteria > Enterobacterales > Enterobacteriaceae > Klebsiella > Klebsiella sp. P1954. Next base: position 116,832 of record NZ_CP073373.1, read on the forward strand.
GAGACCCCCATTCTTGACCGCTTCACGTTGCATATCGAACCCGGCCGCATCGTGGCGCTACTGGGCCCTTCCGGCTGCGGCAAAAGCACGCTGCTGCGTCTGCTGGCCGGGCTGAGCGTGCCGGCCAGCGGCGAAATCCGCTTTGGCGACAGGCTGGTCGCCCGCGCAGGATGGGGATTGCCCCCGGAGCAGCGCGATATCGGCATGGTTTTTCAGGATTATGCCCTCTGGCCGCATATGAGCGTGGCGCAGAACGTCGCCTTTCCGCTGCGCATGCGCGGCGTCTCCCGCAGCGAACGCGAGCGCCGGGTCAGCGAGGCGCTGGCGCGGGTAGGCCTCAACGGCTTTGCCGAACGTAAGCCTTCAGGCCTCTCCGGCGGTCAGCAGCAGCGGGTGGCGCTGGCGCGGGCGATCGTCGCCGCGCCGCGGGTGCTGCTGTTTGATGAACCGCTCTCCAACCTGGACAGCGAACTGCGCGAATCGCTGTGTGGCGAAATGAGCCGCCTGCTGCGACAGCTCGGCATCACCGCCCTGTATGTCACCCATGACCGACGTGAAGCCGAGCTGTTAGCCGACCAGATTGTCTATTTATCCGCGGGCCGCGTGGCCGCTGTCCGCGCCGTTACGCCAACCTCAGGGGAAGTTGCATGAACACCGTTATGACCGTTAAGAAAGGAGTGGTACTCGCGATGGCTCTCTCCGCCATGATGCTCTCCAGCGCCCATGCGCTGACCGTTTACACCGCCGGACCCGGCTCGCTGGCGAAAAGCCTGGCCAGCGGTTTTGAACAACAGACCGGGGTGAAGGTGACCGTTTTTCAGGCCACCACCGGCAAAGTGATGGCCCGACTGGAGGCCGAGCAGGCCAACCCGCAGGCGGATGTGCTGATCTCCGCCTCATGGGATACCGCCGAAGATCTGCACCAGCGGGGCTGGTTGTTGCCTTTTGCGAGCGCCAACGCCGACCAGGTACCGGCGAACCTGAAATCGGCGGACTATATCGCCCAGGGCGTCTCCGCCCTGGGTATTGTCTGGAACAGTAAAAGCGGCACCCCGGAACCGAAAGAGTGGCGGGATCTCACCCAGCCGGCGTTTAAAGACAAGGTGACCACCCCCGACCCGGCGCTCTCCGGCGCGTCGCTGGATTTGCTGATCGGGCTGCAAAACAGCATGGGCGACCAGGCCTGGCAACTGTTTGACGATCTGAAAAAGAACGGCATGGTAGTCAGCGGACCCAACGCCCAGGCGGTGACGCCGGTGATGCAGGGAGCGAAAGCGGCGGTGTTTGGCGCGGTGGATTATGTCTCCTACGGCAATATTCAGCAGGGCGAGTCGCTGAAGGTGATCTTCCCGGCCAGCGGAACGGTGATTGCCCCGCGCCCGATGATGATCCTCAAAACCAGCCAGCATCCCGGCGAGGCCAAAGCCTTTATCGATTACGTGCTGTCGCCGGAAGGTCAGGCGAAGGTCGCCGACGCCTGGCTGATGCCCGCCCGCCGCGACGTGGCGGCTAAACGTCCGCTACTGGACGCGCTGAAGGTGCTACCCACCACCAGCGAGGGCAGCAGCGAGCGGGGCGCCGTGCTCGCCCGCTTCAGTCAGCTGTACGCGCAGTAATTGATCCCGTTTCTCCGGCGCTGGCCGCCGGAGGACCCTCAGCTTCAGGAACCGGTTGTGAAACAAACATTCCTTTCCGGCGCGACCCTTGCCGCCCTGGTGATGCTGGTCGCGTTACCGTTAGTGTTTATTCTGCTGCAGGCGATTTTTCCCCATTTTAGCGCCGGTTCGCTCGGGGACGCCTTTGGCGGCATCCCGGCGCTGCTGGCCGATCCTCAGCTGCCGGCGATGCTCGGCGGTACGCTGTGGATCGCCGCCGGCGTGGCGCTGGTCAGCGTAATGATTGGCCTGCCGCTCGGCATCCTGCGCGGTATGTTTTCGCTGCCGCTGCCCCGGCTGTGGGATCTCCTGTTTTTGATCCCCTTTCTGACGCCGCCCTATATCTCGGCGCTCTCCTGGATGCTGGCCCTGCAAAGCCAGGGCTATCTGCAGCAGCTGACCGGCTGGCAGCTGAACGATCTGCTGTTCAGCCGCAGCGGGATCGTGCTGGTGATGACCTTTAACATATTTCCGGTGGTGTACTTTGCCGTCTCCCGCAGCCTGCTGGCGAGCGGGACCCGGCTGGCGGTGGTCGCCCGCGTCCATGGCGCCAGCGCCTGGCGCGCCTTCTGGCACGTGACGCTACCGATGCTCTCTCCGGCGCTGGCGGCGGGGATGCTGCTGGCGTTTACCCTCGCCATCGAGGAGTTTGGCGTACCGGCGGCGCTGGGCAGCCGGGCGGGAGTGGTGATGCTGACGGTCGGTATTGAGAAAAAGCTGGCCGACTGGCCGGTGGATCTCCCTGGCGCCGCGCTATTGTCGCTGCTGCTGATGGCGGTGGCGTTGTTCGCCTGGTGGCTGCAAAGGCGGCTGGTGGGGGAGAAAGAGGTCACCAGCGTCACCGGTAAGCCGGGGGAGAACCACGGGGCATTGCTGGGCTGGATGACGCTGCCCGCCGTGCTGGCGATGGCGGCCGTCGGCGGCCTGGCGGTCGGCGTCCCCGCCGTCTCGATGATGCTCACCAGCGTGATGGGCACGCTCTCCGGTGGCGTGAGTGTTGAGAATGTCACACTGCGTCATTTCGCGGCGCTGTTTGACCAGCAGGGAGATGCCCTGTCGGCCCTCGGCACCAGCCTGTCGCTGGCCCTGGGTTCGGCGCTAATCGTCGGCGCGCTGGGCCTGCTGGCCGCCTGGCTGGTGATGGTGCAGAAGATTAAAGGGCGCGGGATGGTGGACGCGCTGTCGCTGATGCCGGCGGCGCTGCCGGGCGTGGTGGTGGGGGTCGGTTTGATCCTGCTGTGGAATCAGCCCTTCTGGCCGCGCTCGCCCTATAACACGCTGTGGATGCTGCTGCTCTCCTATTGCTGCCTGCTGTTGCCCTGGCCGGTGCGCTATGTCGGCAGCGCGCTGCGCCAGCTGGGCCCGAACCTTGAGCCCGCCGCCAGGGTGCACGGGGCGTCGCCACTGCAGGCGCTGCGGTTGATTGTCCTGCCGCTGGTCTTTCCGGCGCTGCTGGCGGCGATGCTGATGGTGTTCGCGGTGGCCTCCCGGGAGCTGGTGACCTCGCTGCTGCTCTCTCCGGCCGGTACGCAAACCGTGGCGGTGTTTATCTGGCGCCAGTTCGAACAGGGTTCCGTCGGTCAGGGCATGGCGATGGCCAGCCTGACGTTGTTGACCGGTCTGGTCCTGATGCTGACGGCGCTGGCGCTGATGCAGCGCCGCACGTGCGGTTAACGCTAAGCGCACAAAAAAGACGGTCGGCGCGGAAAAATAGGCTATAAATGTCGGACACCTACAGCTGGAGGCCCTGATGAGTCCCTTTTTACGCGCCTATTTTACCCGTCTGAGCTGGACGGGTGAGCCTGATGTTTCCATTGATACCCTGCGGGAACTGCATCTGCAGCATAACAGCGCCATCCCCTTTGAAAACCTCGACGTCCTGCTGCCGCGTGAAATCCACCTTGACGATGGGGCGCTGGAAGAGAAGCTGATCGCCGCCCGCCGCGGGGGGTATTGTTTTGAACAGAATGGCCTGCTGGAGCGCGCGCTGCGCGAGATAGGCTTTAACGTCCGCAGCCTGCTGGGCCGCGTGGTGCTGGCCAACCCGCCGCAGATGCCGCCGCGTACTCACCGTCTGTTGCTGGTGGAAGTGGCGGGGGAGCGCTGGATCGCCGACGTCGGCTTCGGCGGCCAGACGCTGACCGCGCCGATCAAACTGCTGGCCGATATCCCACAGCAAACGCCGCACGGCAGCTATCGTCTGGTGCATGAAGGGGATGAGTGGACGCTGCAGTTCAACCATCACGAACACTGGCAGTCGATGTACCATTTCGATTTAGGCCGCCAGTATGCGTCTGATTATGTGATGGGCAACTTCTGGTCGGCGCACTGGCCGCAGTCCCACTTCCGTCACCATCTGCTGATGTGTCGTCATCTGCCGGACGGCGGCAAAATGACCCTCACCAACTTCCACTTTACCCACTGGGAGAATAACCATGTGGTGGAGAAGATCGATTTTGCCGATGTCTCCGCGCTGTATGAAGCGCTGCAGACCCGTTTCGGCCTGGGTGTGGACGATCCTAAACATGGCTTCAGCGAAGCGGCGCTGGCGGCGGTGATGGCGGCGTTCGATACCCATCCGGAAGCCGGAAAGTAAATCTCCTCATGCCCGGCGGCGCTGCGCTTGCGCGGGCCTGCGAGGTATGAGCCTGTGAGAGGACCCTGTAGGCCGGATAAGGCGTAGCCGCCACCCGGCGAAATTACAGGAACCGTGCCTGATATCTTGCCCGGCGGGCGCTGCGCTTGCGCGGGCCTACGGGTATGAGCCTGTGAGAGGACCCTGTAGACCGGGTAAGGCGACAGCCGCCACCCGGCGAAATTACAGGTACCGTGCCTGATATCTTGCCCGGCGGCGCTGCGCTTGCGCGGGCCTGCGAGGTTTGAGCCTGTGAGAGGACCCTGTAGGCCGGGTAAGGCGACAGCCGCCACCCGGCATAAAACCTGGAGCCAGGTACGATAAATACCCGAACTTGGCGCGAAGGCCTCGTCCGGGCTACCGGTAAGGATGAATGGTAAACGCCGCCAGCGCTCAGCGCCGGGAGCGTACCACCTGGTAACGCCGGGTGAAATATTCCACCGGCGCGCTCCAGACGTGAACCAGCCGGGTGAAGGGGAAGATCAGAAAGATGGTCATTCCGAGCACCAGGTGGACGCGGTAAATCCATGCGACACCGTCCAGATGCGCCGAGGCGCCGCCGTGGAAGGTGACCACCGCCTGCGCCCAGTCCACCAGCTTGAGCATTTCGCTGCCGTCCGGATGCTGGGCGGAGAAGGGGATGGTCGTCAGCCCCAGCGCGCACTGAATCAGCAGAATGCACAGGATCAAAATATCCGCGGTCGTGGAGGTGGCGCGAATTCGCGGGTTGGTCAGGCGGCGCATCAGCAGACCGATACCGCCTACCAGGGTCAGCACGCCGCATACGCCGCCAAGGATCATGGCCATCAGCTGCTTCTGGGACATCGGCAGGAACCACGAGTAGACCCAGTGTGGGGTCAGCATGCCAAAGAGATGGCCAAAGAAGATGCCGAGAATGCCGATATGAAATAAGTTCGACCATAGCACCATCCCGCGCTTATCCAGCATCTGGCTGGATGAGGCGCGCCAGGTATACTGCCCGTAATCGTAGCGCAGCCAGCTGCCCACCAGAAAGACGGTGCCGCACAGGTAAGGGTAGATATCGTAAAAGAAGACGTTCAGATACTGGATCATTTCGGGCCTCCGGCGCGGATGTCAACGTACTGCGGCGCCACATCCTGACTAAAGCGTCGTTGATAAGCTTGCATCGACGAGCTATCGCAAGCGGTCGCATTATCTTCGATAAACTTCACCTGCTCTTCTTCCCACACGGCGTCCAGCGCCTGACGGGTATCGTCGCGCTTTTCTCCCGCCACCTGTTTTGTGACACTGTCACTGGTGAGCGGGCTTTTAGCCAGCGCCAGCAGGGCGTCAAACAGCTGGTAGTACGGGCAGGCTCGCTGCTTAAGACGGCCGCCGATCAGCGCCAGAATCGGCGCGATATTCTGCAGCCCCTCCCGAGCCTCCGCGGGAGGTAGAATACTGAGATACTCCAGATACAGCGGCAGATGGTCGGGCAGCTCGCGACAATCGATCTGCAGACCCGCCTGCTGATACTGATTCATCAGGTCGACCATCGCCTGGCCGCGGTCGCGGGATTCGGCATGCACATGTTCAAACAGCAGCAGCGAGGTGGCGCGCCCGCGCTCGAACACCTCGCACCATTCGGCCTGGCGATCCAACAGCGGAGCTGTCAACAGCTCACTGACAAACGGCGTCAGGGAAGGGACATCGGCCCTGACCAGCGCCAGGGCGTCGTCGCGGTTCTCCCACAGTAACTCGTCGGGGTACTCCAGCAGCAGACCGATCACTTTCAGGATCCGCATCACTCGCCCTCCCCATGCTTACGCACGCCGCTGACGTCGATGGCGTCGATCCGCCGGCTGTTAAACAGGTTGAATTTCGTATCTGACCCGTGGCAGCCATCGCCGAAGGTAAAGCCGCAGCCGTTACGTTCCGGAAAGGCATCCTCCGCCAGTTCGCGATGGCTGGTGGGGATCACGAAGCGGTCTTCGTAGTTGGCGATCGCCAGATAGCGATACATCTCTTCGACCTGCTCAACGCTGAGGCCCACCTCTTCAATGGCCCGGGTATCAGTGACGCCCTCGACGGTTTGCGAGCGCTTGTAGTGGCGCATCGCCATCATCCGTTTCAGCGCGCGCAAGACCGGTCCGGTATCGCCGGCGCTCAGCAGATTCGCCAGGTATTGCACCGGGATGCGCAGACTCTCAACCGCCGGCAGGATGTTGCCGTTGCTCGGTAAGCCGCCGGCGTCGGCAACCGACTGGATCGGCGACAGGGGCGGCACGTACCAGACCATCGGCAGGGTGCGATACTCCGGATGCAGCGGCAGGGCCAGCTTCCAGTCCATCGCCAGCTTATAGACCGGAGACTTCTGCGCCGCCTCAATGACGTTGTGCGGGATCCCTTGCTTTAGCGCTTCCTCGATGACCGCCGGATCGTTTGGATTAAGGAACACCTCGCACTGGCGCTCATAGAGGTCGGTTTCATGTTCGGTACTGGCCGCCTCTTCAATACGGTCGGCGTCATACAGCAGTACGCCAAGATAGCGGATGCGCCCGACGCAGGTTTCTGAGCAGACCGTTGGCTGCCCGGACTCAATGCGCGGATAGCAGAAGATGCATTTTTCCGACTTACCGCTCTTCCAGTTAAAGTAGATTTTTTTGTACGGGCAGCCGCTGATGCACATCCGCCAGCCGCGGCATTTATCCTGATCGATCAGTACGATGCCATCTTCCTCACGCTTGTAGATGGCGCCGCTCGGGCAGGTGGCCACGCAGCTCGGGTTGAGGCAGTGCTCGCACAGGCGCGGAAGATACATCATGAAGGTATTTTCGAACTGGCCGTACATCTCTTTTTGCATGGCTTCGAAGTTACGGTCGCGGGCGCGTTTCTCGAATTCGCCGCCGAGCAGCTCCTCCCAGTTCGGGCCCCAGTTAATCTTATCCATACGCTCGCCGCTGATCAGCGAGCGCGGGCGGGCGGTCGGCAGATATTTGCCCTCCGGCGCGTTGTGCAGGTGCTGGTAGTCATAGGTAAAGGGTTCGTAGTAATCGTCGATCGCCGGCAGCACCGGGTTGGCGAAAATCTTCGATAATACGCTGACCCGATTGCCGAGGCGGGGCGTCAGCTTACCGCTAATGCCGCGGATCCAGCCGCCTTGCCACTGATCCTGGTCCTCCCAGTTTTTGGGGTAGCCAATGCCCGGTTTGGTCTCCACGTTATTGAACCACGCGTACTCCATGCCTTCGCGGCTGCTCCAGACGTTTTTACAGGTGACCGAGCAGGTGTGACAGCCGATGCATTTGTCCAGATTCAGCACCATTCCAACCTGAGAACGGATTTTCATTTTTTCGCCTCCTGTACCTGATCGCGACCTTCGTCATCCAGCCAGGCAATATTCTTCATTTTGCGGATCATGATGAACTCGTCGCGGTTCGATCCGACGGTGCCGTAGTAGTTAAAGCCATAGGCCAGCTGGGCGTAGCCGCCAATCATGTGCGTTGGCTTCGGACAGACGCGGGTTACCGAGTTATGAATGCCGCCGCGACGACCGGTCACTTCCGAACCCGGGATATTCATAATCCGTTCCTGAGCGTGGTACATCATGGTCATCCCCGGCGGCACCCGCTGGCTCACCACCGCCCGCGCGGTGAGAGCCCCGTTGGCGTTGAACGCTTCAATCCAGTCGTTATCTTCAATGCCCAGCTCTTTCGCGTCGGTTTCGCTAAGCCAGACGATCGGCCCGCCGCGCGACAGCGTCAGCATCAGCAGGTTTTCGCTATAGGTGGAGTGGATCCCCCACTTCTGGTGCGGCGTCAGGAAATTCAGCGCTTTTTCCGGAAAGCCGTTTGGCGGCACGGCCTTCATCTGGCTGACGCTGCGGGTATCAATGGGCGGGCGATAGGCTACCAGGCTTTCGCCGAAGGCGCGCATCCACGGATGGTCCTGATACAACTGCTGGCGGCCGGAGAGGGTGCGCCATGGGATCAGCTCATGCACGTTGGTATAACCGGCATTGTAGGAGACGTGCTCGCTTTCCAGTCCCGACCACGTCGGGCTGGAGATAATTTTGCGCGGCTGCGCCTGAATATCGCGAAAGCGGATCTTCTCATCCTCTTTATTGAGCGCCAGATGGGTATGATCGCGGCCGGTAAACTCTCCCAGCGCCTGCCAGGCTTTCACCGCCACCTGGCCGTTGGTTTCCGGGGCGAGGCTAAGAATAACTTCGGAGGCGTCAATGGCGCTGTCGATCCGCGGCCGGCCTTTGGCCGGACCGTCGGGCTTGACGTAGTTAAGCTTGCCGAGGAAATCGACTTCGCTTTGCGTATTCCACGAAATGCCTTTCCCGCCGTTGCCAAGCTTATCGAGCAGCGGGCCGAGAGAGGTGAAGCGTTCCCAGGTGGCAGGATAGTCGCGTTCCACCAGGGCAATCGACGGTGCGGTTTTCCCGGGGATCAGATCGCATTCGCCCTTGCGCCAGTCAAGCACCTCGAACGGCTGCGACAGTTCGCCGGGGGAATCATGCTGCAGCGGGACCAGTACCACATCGGTCTCTTTGCCAAGATGGCCGACGCAGACCTGCGAGAAGGATTTAGCGATATCCTTGTAGATCTCCCAGTCGCTTTTCGCCTCCCAGGCCGGGTCGACGGCGGCGGAGAGCGGGTGGATAAACGGGTGCATGTCCGAGGTGTTCATATCGTCTTTTTCATACCAGGTGGCGGTCGGCAGGACAATATCGGAGAAGAGACAGGTACTGGACATGCGGAAATCCAGCGTCACCAGCAGGTCGAGTTTTCCCTCAATAGCCGCGGTCTGCCACTCGACTTCCTCAGGTTTTACCTCATCGCTGGCGCCCAGTTCATCACCCTGAATACCGCTGTCGGTCCCGAGCAGGTATTTCAACATGTACTCATGCCCCTTACCGGACGATCCCAGCAGGTTTGAGCGCCAGATAAACAGGTTGCGCGGATGGTTTTTGCCGCTATCCGGCTGCTCGGCGGCAAAGCGAATATCGCCTGATTTTAACGACTGGACGGTGAACTCCGCGGGGGAGAGCCCGGCGGCCTCGGCCTGCTGCTTAATGGTCAGCGGGTTGACGTTGAGCTGGGGCGCAGAAGGTAACCAGCCCATCCGTTCCGCACGGACGTTGAAGTCGATAAGGCTGCCGCTAAATTTGCTGGCGTCGGCCAGCGGCGACAGCAGCTCCTGCGCGGTCAGTTTTTCGTAGCGCCACTGGCTGGCGTGGTTGTAGAAATAAGAGGTACTGTTCATCTGCCGCGGCGGACGACTCCAGTCCAGGGCGAACGCCAGCGGCAGCCAGCCGGTCTGCGGGCGCAGTTTCTCCTGACCGACATAGTGCGACCAGCCGCCGCCGCTCTGGCCGACGCAGCCGCAGAATACCAGCAGATTAATCATCCCGCGGTAGTTCATATCCATGTGGTACCAGTGGTTCACCCCGGCGCCGAGGATAATCATTGAGCGGCCGTGGGTCTTATGCGCCGTATCGGCAAACTCGCGGGCGATTTGTTCGATATGTTGACGCGGTACGCCGGTGATCTGCTCCGCCCATGCCGGGGTATAGGCTTTGACCTCGGCGAAATCCTTCGCCGCATTGACATCGTCAAGCCCGCGATCCAGACCGTAGTTGGCCAGAATCAGGTCATAGACGCTGACCACCAGGCCGCTTTCGCCACTGGCCAGCGTCAGCTGTTTAGCCGGTAGCGGGTGAAGGGTCACCGGTGACTGCGCTACGCTGCGAAAATGCGGGTTTTCGTTGCCGCCAAAGTAGGGGAAGCTCACCGACACCACGCTGTCGCGAATATCCAGCAGCGACAGCTTAAGCTCGACATCTTTGCCGTCTGCCCGTTGTTCGAGATTCCATTTGCCTTTTTCGCCCCAGCGAAAGCCGATGGAGCCGTTCGGCGCCACCAGTTCGCCGTCGCTGTTATAGGCCACGGTTTTCCATTCCGGGTTATTACTTTCCCCGAGACCGTCAAGCAGGTCGGAAGCACGCAGCATACGGCCCGGCGTATAGCTGCCGTCGTCGCGCGGCTCGAGTATCACCAGCATCGGCATGTCGGTGTAGGTCCGGCAGTAGTTGAGAAAGTAATCGCTCGGGTTATCGAGGTGGAAGGCTTTGAGGATCACATGGCCCATGGCCATCGCCAGCGCGCTGTCGGTGCCTTGCTTCGGCGCCAGCCACTGGTCGCAGAGCTTAGCGACTTCCGAATAGTCCGGCGTGATGGCGATAGTTTTGGTGCCCTTGTAGCGCACTTCGGTAAAGAAGTGGGCGTCCGGGGTTCGGGTCTGCGGCACGTTGGAGCCCCAGGCAATAATGTAGCTGGAGTTGTACCAGTCGGCGGATTCCGGCACGTCGGTCTGTTCGCCCCAGGTCATCGGCGAGGCGGGGGGCAGATCGCAGTACCAGTCATAAAAGCTCAGGCAGGTGCCGCCAATCAACGATAAATAGCGAGTGCCCGCGGCGTAGGAGACCATCGACATCGCCGGGATCGGCGAGAAGCCGGCGACGCGGTCCGGGCCATAGTGTTTGATGGTCCAGACGTTGGCGGCGGCGATGAGCTGGTTCAGCTCTTTCCAGCTGGAGCGGACAAAACCGCCTTTGCCGCGCGCCGCTTTATAGCTGCGGGTTTTTGCCGGATCCTGCATGATGCTATCCCATGCCAGCACCGGGTCGGGATGCTGCGCCAGGGCTTCGCGCCACAGCTCAATCAGTCGTTTACGCGCCAGCGGGTACTTCAGGCGGTTGGCGCTGTAGAGATACCAGGAGTAGCTGGCGCCGCGCGGGCAGCCGCGCGGTTCGTGATTTGGCAGATCCGGCCGGGTGCGCGGATAATCGGTCTGCTGGGTTTCCCAGGTAACGAGACCGTTTTTGACGTAAATTTTCCAGCTGCAGGAGCCGGTGCAGTTCACACCGTGCGTGGAGCGGACAATTTTGTCGAACTGCCAGCGTTGACGGTAGCTATCTTCCCAGTCACGGTTGTTGTTGTAGACCTGGCCGTGGCCGTTGGCAAAGGTCTCGCCCTTCTGCTTAAAGTAGCGAAAGCGATCCAGAAGTTTACTCATGACATTTCTCCTGCTCCGATGATGTCCGGCATCGTGCCACCCGGCCGGATGAGCGAACGAACTCGTAAGGCCGGATAAGGCGTAAGCCGCTATCCGGCAGATAAATCGTTATGGTTAAGCGGGTTTACGGCGGCCGTAGACCAGCCAGGTCACCAGCACGCAAACCACATAGAAGACAAAAAAGACTTTCATCGCGCCAACCGGTGAGCCGGTCATCGCCAGCGAGGTGCCGAAGGCTTTCGGAATAAAGAAGCCGCCGATGGCGCCGATCGCCGAGATAAAGCCCAGCGCGGCAGCGGTATCGGTGACCGCCTCGTGCTGCGCTTCTTCATCGCTGCCGCCGCGCTGTTTTACGCTGTCGATGGTGAGCTGGCGGAAGATGACGGCGATCATCTGGAAGGTGGAGCCGCTTCCCAGACCGGCGGTTAAAAAGAGCCCCATAAACACCACGTAGAAAGCGAGAAAGCTGCCGGAGCCGCTGCCTGGCAGGGTCAGAAACAGCAGGCCGGTAAACAGCGCCATCAGGACGAAGTTAACCAGCGTCACCCGCACGCCGCCGAGACGGTCGGAGATGATCCCGCCGAACGAGCGCGCCAGCGCGCCGATGAACGGTCCAAAGAAGGCGAGCTTGAGGATATCGACCGCGGGAAACTGGGTTTTCGCCAGCATGGCAAAGCCGGCGGAAAAGCCGATGAACGAGCCAAACGTCGCCAGATAGAGCAGGCTTAACAGCCACATATGCGGTCGCTTGAGCACGGGAAGCTGATCGCGAATCGAGGCCTTTGAACCGGCGATATCGTTCATGCCGAACCATGCCGCGACGGTGGCGAGCAGCAGCAGCGGTACCCAGACGAGCGCCGCATTACTCAGGGTGATTGTCGAACCATCGGGCTGGGTGACGCCATGGACGCCGAGAAAGGTGAAGAGCGGCAGGAAGATGACCGCCGGGGCGACCATCTGCATCACGCTTACGCCCAGATTGCCAAGGCCGCCGTTGACTCCCAGCGCGCTGCCCTGTTTCGCTTTGGGGAAAAAGAAACTGATATTTCCCATGCTGGAAGCAAAATTCGCTCCGGCAAAACCGCACAGCAGCGCAATAATAATAAATACCCAGAACGGAGTAGTAATATTCTGGATTGCCACCCCTAACCAAATACAAGGCACGATCAGGATAACGGTACTTAATACGGTCCAGTAGCGCCCGCCAAAAAGGGGTACCATAAAGGAGTAGGGGACCCGTAATATCGCGCCGGAAAGTGAAGGCAGGGCGGTTAATAAAAAAAGCTGGTCGGTGGTGAAATGAAAACCGACCTTATTGAGATTCACCGCTACGGCGCTGAATAACATCCATACGCAGAAAGCAAGCAGCAGGCAGGCCACTGATATCCATAGATTTCTTCGCGCAATGGCTTGGCCTTTATTTTCCCAGAACGCCTTGTTTTCAGGCCGCCAGTTGTTCAAAAGGTAATGATTATCTTTATCATTCTGCACCGACATATTGCCCTCTACTTGCCCGGAAAGGAGTAAATAAATAAGGTCAACAGCTGAATACAAGGGGATAGTGAATAACGCTTAATTTGCGTTATCTATGAAGCGTAGATAAAAAAAACGTGCTGACAGAGAGCACGTGGTAAGCGTAGCGGAATTAATTGTTACTAAATGTAAATATGCCTAAAACAACTCCAGCGTAATCATCTTATTTACATAGCGGCTAAACGCCGCCTCATCCAGGGCCTGCGCGTCCAGCGCATAAATCCCGTCGAGGCCGCACACCAGGGCGATAAAGCGCCAGGCGATATCCGCCGCAGGCTCAGCCGACCGAAATTCGCCGCTGGCGAGGCCCTGCTCGATGATGGCGACGGTCTCGGCATGCCACATATTCATGGTCAGCAGGTAGGCCGCTTTGATGTCCGGATCGCTGTCGGCCAGCACCTGGCCTTCGCGCCACAGGCGGATATAGGGTTCCAGTCGGCCATCCTCGCTGCCGATCATCGAGAACAAGCGCTCGCGCCAGCTGGCGTCCTCAGCCACCAGCGGCATGTCGAGCATCTCGCGGATCAGGCGGATGAAAACCTGCGCTTTCAGCTCGCCGATGGAGGTGAAGTGGTGGTGCAGCTGCCCGGCGGCCACCTGGGCTTCGCGGGCGATCTGCCGCACGGTCATGGCGGCAAAGCCGCCGCGCAGCGCCAGGCGCATGGCGGCCTGCATAATCCCTTCCCGTCGCGCATCACGTTGTAAATAGTGCATAGAACCCCGCTGTCATCTGGCTTTGGCCGAGTGTAACAAAAAGTTGGACATGTGTTCAACAATCCGGCAGGATCGCCATCCTGGACGTGTGTCCAATATTCAATATTGATTGAGGTACAAGCTATGTCACGGCAATGGATGACGCTGATGGCGATTTTGCTGGTTTATATTCCGGTGGCGATTGACGCTACGGTGTTGCATGTGGCCGCGCCGACCCTCAGCGTGGCGCTGGGTAGCAGCGGCAATGAGCTGTTGTGGATCATTGATATCTACTCATTAGTGATGGCCGGCATGGTGCTGCCGATGGGCGCCCTTGGCGATAAGATCGGCTTTAAGCGCCTGCTGCTGCTCGGCAGCGCCATTTTTGGCATCGCCTCGCTGTGCGCCGCGCTGTCGCCGACGGCCATGACGCTGATTGCCTCACGCGCTTTGCTGGCGGTGGGAGCGGCGATGATCGTCCCGGCGACGCTGGCCGGGATCCGCAGCACCTTTGCCGAGGCCAGCCAGCGCAATATGGCGCTGGGGCTGTGGGCAGCGGTCGGCTCCGGCGGCGCAGCCTTCGGCCCGCTGGTGGGCGGTATCCTGCTGGAGCATTTCTACTGGGGGTCGGTGTTCCTGATCAATGTGCCGATCGTGCTGGTGGTTATCGCGATTAACGCGAAAGTGGTGCCGCGCCAGCCCGCGCGCCGCGAACAGCCGCTCAATCTACTGCAGGCGCTCGTTTTGATTGCCGCGATCCTGATGCTGGTGTTTAGCGCGAAATCGGCGCTGAAGGGCCAGCTGGCGCTGTGGCTCACCGCGCTGGTGGCGCTCGGCGGGGCGGCGATGTTAACCTGGTTTATCCGCAAGCAGCTGTCGGCGGCCCGCCCGATGGTGGATATGCGCCTGTTCACCCATCGCATAATCTTAAGCGGGGTGATGATGGCGATGACGGCCCTGATTACCCTGGTCGGTTTTGAGCTGCTGATGGCCCAGGAGCTGCAGTTTGTGCACCAGAAAACGCCGTTCGAGGCGGGGATATTTATGCTGCCGGTAATGGTGGCCAGCGGCTTCAGCGGCCCGATTGCCGGCCTGCTGGTGTCGCGGCTTGGGCTGCGCGAGGTGGCGACCGGCGGGATGCTGCTCAGCGCCTTCAGCTTTCTCGGCCTGGCGTTGACCGATTTCAGTACCCAGCAGTGGCTGGCCTGGGGGCTGATGACGCTGCTGGGCTTTAGCGTGGCCAGCGCGCTGCTGGCCTCCAGTTCCGCGATTATGGCGGCAGCGCCGAAGGAGAAAGCGGCGGCCGCCGGGGCGATTGAAACCATGGCCTATGAGCTGGGCGCCGGTCTCGGCATAGCGCTGTTCGGCCTGATCCTGACCCGCAGCTACAGCGCCTCTATTGCGCTGCCGTCTGGCCTGAGTGGCGCCATGGCGCAGCAGGCGGCGTCATCGATTGGCGAGGCGGTGAGTCTGTCCCAGGCGCTGCCCGCCGGGGTGGCGCAGGCGCTGATGGCGGCGGCGAAGACGGCTTTTATTCAGGCTCATAGCCTGGTGCTGGCGACGGCGGGTGTATTGCTTCTGCTGCTGGCCGCCGGGATCTGGCGCAGCCTCGCCACCGTGGCGAAACCGCAGTCGGCGCTATAGCTGCAGCGACAGATCCATCGCCGCGCGCCGTAGCGGAGCGAGGGCCTTCTCTTTTAACGCCGCGGCGCAGACCGTCGCGGCAGGTACCCCGACATTCAGGGCGGCCACCACCTGACCGTGACGCGACAGCACGGGTACCGCCAGCGAGCACAAGCCTACCTCGATCTGCCGGTCGGCGAGGGCATAGCCCTGCATGCGCACCCGAGCGATCTCTGCACGTAAACCGGACAAATCGCACAGGGTATGCGGAGTGTAGCGAATAAGCGTAGCCCGTGACAACGTCACTTCCAGCTGTTCCTCCGGCAGCGCGCTCAGCAACACCCGCCCCATCGACGTGGCCCACGCCGGCAGGCGGCTGCCGCGCCCCAGATCGATGCTCAGTAAATTATTGACCGCCGCGCGGGCAATATAGAGCACGTTATCCCCGTCGAGCGTGGCCGCCGAACAGGATTCGCCGAGCGCTTTGCCAAGATTATCCAGCGCCGTCTGCGCCACCTTGGCCAGCGGCGTGCCTGCCAGATAGGCGTGGCCGACGGCCAGCACCCGGGGGAGCAGTTCATAGCTACGGCCATCCGGACTGTGCACCATGCCCAGCGCGGCGAGGGTATACAAACAGCGGCGTACCGCCGCGCGCGAGATTTGCGTTTTCTGGCTGAGCTGGGAAATGGTCAGCCGCTGGCGCTGGGGGGTGAAGGCGTTAAGGACCTCCAGCCCGCGGGCCAGAGATAGCATAAAGTTAGGGTCGTGCTCGGCCTGCCTGGCGCTCAGCGTATTGGGTATATTGTCGCTCATCGCATCCTTCTCCGTTGCAGCGTAAAGCTCACGGCAGATCACTATACCTTGCGCAAAATGGGGCGCGCTGAATTGTGCCGGTTTTACCACCATGATCACATTAATAACCGTCTTTTAACAAACGCGTCGATAATCGCACAACATTTCGATTATCGCCGTTGACCATCCGCCAGGCTGAACCCTATTGTCAATGGCACAGACCCCCGTTATGGATGTGGGTACAAAAAGTTATATATCTCATCAGGAACAGAAAATGACTGCCACCGTAGAGCAAATCGAGAGCTGGATTGTGGATGTCCCGACCATCCGGCCGCATAAATTGTCGATGACCACCATGGGCTGCCAGTCGCTGGTGACTGTGCGCCTTACCCGTTCCGACGGCATCTGCGGCATCGGCGAAGCCACCACCATCGGCGGCTTGAGCTATGGCGTTGAGAGCCCCGAGGCCATCTCGTCGGCGATCACCCATTATCTGACGCCGCTGTTGAAAGGGCAGTCGGCCGATAACCTGAATGCGCTGACCGCCCGTATGAACGGCGCCATTAAAGGCAACACCTTTGCGAAGTCCGCCATCGAAACTGCGCTGCTCGACGCCCGGGGCAAAGCCTTAGGTCTGCCGGTATCAGCCCTGCTCGGCGGCGCGCTGCAAACGGCGTTGCCGGTGCTGTGGACCTTAGCCAGCGGCGATACCGCGAAAGATATCGCTGAAGGAGAAAAACTGTTGGCCGAAGGCCGCCACCGGGCGTTCAAACTGAAGATCGGCGCGCGTGAACTCGCCACCGACCTGCGTCATACCCGCGCCATCGTTGAAGCGTTAGGCGACCGCGCCAGCATCCGTGTCGACGTCAACCAGGCCTGGGACGCTGCCACCGGCGCGAAAGGCTGCCGCGAACTGGCGGCGATGGGCGTCGATCTTATCGAACAGCCGGTCAGCGCCCACGATAATGCCGCCCTGGTGCGGCTAAGCCAGCAAATTGAAACCGCGATCCTCGCGGATGAAGCGGTCGCGACCGCTTACGATGGTTATCAGCTGGCGCAGCAGGGCTTTACCGGCGCTTACGCGCTGAAAATCGCCAAAGCCGGGGGGCCGAACAGCGTGCTGGCGCTGGCCCGCGTCGCGCAGGCGGCAGGGATTGGCCTGTACGGCGGCACCATGCTGGAAGGCACCGTAGGGACCGTGGCTTCTCTGCACGCCTGGTCGACGCTGCCGCTGCAGTGGGGTACCGAGATGTTCGGCCCGCTGTTGCTGAAAGACGATATTGTCAGCGTGCCGCTCACCTTTGCCGACGGTCAGGTGGCGCTGCCGCAAACGCCGGGCCTTGGCGTCGAGCTGGATGAAGACAAACTGCATTTTTATACCCGCCAGCCGTAGCGGGGAACAGGAGAAAAAAATGTTATTTAAAGTGGAGATGACCGTCAATATTCCGCCTGGCTTTCCCGCCAACGAGGCGGAGGAAATAAAACAACGCGAAAAAGCCTATTCGCAACAATTACAGCGGGAAGGCAAATGGCGACATATCTGGCGCGTTGCCGGCCTTTATGCCAACGTCAGTATTTTCGATGTTCAAGATGCCGAAGAATTGCATCAAATATTAATGGGATTGCCGCTATATCCTTTTATGGCGATAAAAGTGGAAGCCCTCTGTCGTCATCCGTCATCAATTCGCGATGACGATCGCTAATAATAATATCTGACCTCACGCCGGTATTACCGGCGTATACCCTGCAAAATATAAGAGAGAACCAGTATGAGTAATGTATTCGTACAACAACCAGCTATTCAGAAATTATTACGCGACAGTGCCGGATTAGATGTTGCCGGCGGCGATGAACGTTTTAAGGCGATTATTCATCGTCTGCTGGAAAATATCTGCACGCTCATCGACGACTATAACGTTACGGAAGAAGAGTTCTGGCACGCGGTAAACTATTTGCACGAGCTGGGCGGGCGCCAGGAGGCGGCGCTGCTGGCGGCGGGTCTGGGACTGGAGCATTTCCTCGATCTGCGCCAGGACGCCATCGACGCGGCAGCGCATCGGGAAACCGGCACCCCGCGCACCATCGAAGGGCCGCTGTACGTGGCTAATGCGCCGCTGGCCGAGGGTCACGCCCGCATGGATGATGGCGCCGACGCCGGAGAAGTGATGTGGCTGCACGGTGAAGTCAAAGACACCGAAGGTCGGCCAGTGGCCAACGCTATTGTTGATATCTGGCACGCCAACACCCTCGGAAATTATTCCTTCTTCGACCCAGGCCAGAGTGAGTACAACCTGCGCCGGCGGATCCGCACCGGCGCCGATGGCCGCTACAGCGTGCGCAGCATCATGCCCTCCGGCTACGGCTGCCCGCCGGATGGCCCAACCCAGAAACTGCTGGACAGACTGGGTCGCCACGGCAACCGTCCGGCGCACATTCACTTTTTCGTCTCCGCGCCGGGTCATAAACATCTGACCAGCCAGATTAACCTCAATGGCGATAAATACCTGTGGGACGATTTTGCCTTTGCCACCCGCGACGGCCTGATTGCCGATCCGGTAAAAGTGACCGACCGCGAGATCATCGCGCAGCGCAATCTTGAGGGAGAGCACACCGAGGTTTGTTTTGATTTCACCCTGTGTAAAGCGCTGAGCGCCGACGAAGAGCAGCGCGGGATCCGCGTGCGCGCCAAAGAGTAAGCGGCATTATCGGCCCCGGGCACGCTACTGCCCGGGCCAGATATTGCACTCGAAAACGAAGAATTCACCCTGTTTCTTTCATCCTGAATCCTGCAGGAGGGACCGACTCATGCAAAAAACGCTCTCGACGCTCAAAGACAAAATCAATAATGCCTTAGTTGTCGACCGTGAAAATCATATTTACCGCTGCCATCGCTCTATATTTACCGACCCGCAGCTGTTTGAATTTGAAATGAAGCATATTTTCGAAGGTAACTGGGTATTTCTCGCTCATGAAAGTCAAATTCCCCAGCCGGGTGATTATTATACCCTGACGCTGGGACGGCAGCCGGTTATTATTACCCGCGATAAAAAGAATGAGCTGCACGCGCTAATTAACAGCTGCGCCCACCGCGGCGCCATGTTATGTCGACGCAAAACCGGGAATAAAAATTCGTTTACCTGTCCGTTTCACGGCTGGACCTTCAGCAATAACGGCAAATTATTAAAAGCCAAAGATGAGAGCACCGGCGGCTATCCGCCGAGCTTTAAACAAGACGGCTCCCACGACCTGCAAAAATTGCCGCGTTTTCAGTCTTACCGCGGTTTCTTATTCGGTAGCCTCAAGGCCGACGTGCAGCCGCTGGAGGCCTATCTCGGAGAAACCTGCAAGATTATTGACCTGATCGTCGACCAGGCGCCGGAGGGGCTCGAGGTACTTAAGGGTTCGTCGAGCTATGTATATGAGGGCAACTGGAAACTGGGCGCGGAAAACGGCGCCGATGGCTATCACGTCAGCGTGGTCCACTGGAACTACGCCTCAACCATGTCACGCCGCAACTATGAAGCGGAAGGGACGCACGCGGTGGATGCCAACGGTTGGTCAAAAAGCCTCGGCGGCGGCTATGGATTTGATAACGGCCATATGCTGTTGTGGACCCGGGCGCTCAACCCGGAAGTGCGCCCGGTCTATGCCCACCGCGAACGGCTGCAGGCGGAATTTGGCGAACGCCGTGCCGACCAGATGGTCAACGAAACCCGCAACCTGTGCCTGTACCCCAATGTCTACCTGATGGATCAGTTCTCGACGCAAATCCGCGTAATCCGCCCCATTGCGGTGGATAAAACCGAAGTCACCATCTGGTGCTTTGCGCCGAAAGGGGAATCCGACCAGGCCAGAGCGCTGCGAATCCGCCAGTACGAGGATTTCTTTAACGTCAGTGGGATGGGGACGCCGGACGACCTCGAAGAGTTCAGCGCCTGTCAGCGCGGCTATCTCGGCGAAAATCTGCCATGGAGCGACCTCAGCCGCGGCGCGCTGCGCTGGGTCGATGGCGCGGATGAGCATGCGCAACATGCCGGCTTTTCGCCGCGGTTAAGCGGGGTGAAATCGGAGGACGAAGCGCTGTACATCGCCCATCACCACCACTGGCAGACGCTGATGCTGGCGGCCATTGAACAGGAACAACAGCGTTACGACCAGTCCATTACCCAGCGCGTGGAGGTGGCCTGATGCTTAACCTCGAACAGGTTCGCCAGTTTCTCTACTACGAAGCCCGTCTGCTGGACGATCGTCAGTGGGACGAATGGCTCAGCTGCTACAGCCCGCAGGTGGTCTACTGGATGCCGGCGTGGGGCGACGATGACCAGCTGACCCGCGACCCGCAAAAAGAGATTTCGCTTATCTACTACCCCAACCGCGAAGGGCTGGAGGATCGCGTCTACCGCATTAAAACCGAGCGCTCCGGGGCCAGCACGCCAGAGCCGCGGACCACCCATATCATCAGCAACGTTGAGCTGATGGGCGAAAGCGACGAGGGTCTGGAGGTGCGTTACAGCTGGGTCACCTGGAGCCATCGCTATCAGCACACGGATGCCTATTTTGGCTCTACCTGCTGCACGCTAATTGAGCAGGACGGCAGGCCGCAGATCGTCCGTAAAACTGTGCGCCTGAATAACGACTATATCCGTCAGGTGATTGACGTTTACCACATTTAAGAGGCGCTTATGACCTTCAATATTGCTCTTAATTTTGAGGACGGCGTAACCCGTTTTATTCAGTGCAATGCCGGAGAGAAAGTCCTGGATGCCGCCTATCGCCAGAAGGTGAATCTGCCGATGGACTGCTCGGACGGCGTTTGCGGTACCTGCAAATGCCACTGCGCCAGCGGTGAGTACGACCTGGGTGAAGATTATCTCGACGAGGCGTTAAGCGACGACGAAGCGCAGGCCCGTCAGGTGCTGACCTGTCAGATGGTCCCGACCAGCGACTGCGTGATCGATGTGCCGGTGGCCGCCGCGCAGTGTAAAACCGCGCTGACCAACACCGGGGCGCAGGTACGGCAGGTGAATTTACTGTCCGATACCGCCATCGAACTGGTGGTCGCCCTCGATGAGCCGCTGGCCTTCCTGCCGGGGCAGTACGTCAACATTCAGGTGCCGGGCACGCCTCATGTCCGCGCCTACTCATTTAGCTCGCAACCGGGTTCCCTCGAAGGGCGTTTTCTGATCCGTAACGTGCCTGGCGGGATGATGAGCCAGTGGTTAACCCAGCGGGCGCGGCCCGGCGATCGTCTTACCCTCAGCGGCCCGATGGGCAGCTTCTATCTGCGCCACGGCGAACGTCCGCTGCTGATGCTTGCCGGCGGTACCGGCCTGGCGCCGCTGCTCTCCATGCTCCATACCCTGCAGACACAGGGCAGACAGCGTCCGGTGATGCTGCTGTACGGTGTTACACGTGACTGCGATCTGGTGAAAACCGACGCGCTGGATACCTTTACTCAACAGTTGACGGGGTATCGTTGGCTACCGGTGGTGGCCGATGAAAACAGCACTTGCCCGCAGCGCGGCTTTGTCACCGACCATCTCGACGACGCGATGCTGAACAACGGCGACGTGGACATCTATCTCTGCGGCCCGCCGCCGATGGTTAACGCGGTTGCCACGGCGTTGCGCGACCGCGGGATCACCCCGGCGGGGTTCTGGTATGAGAAATTTATCGCCAGCCAGAGCGCGGCGGCATAAGGAGACAAAATGCGTTTTACCGATAAAGTCGTCGTCATCACCGGCGCGGCGCAGGGCATTGGCCGCCAGACGGCGGAGCAGGCGGCTGCAGAAGGCGCGGCTCTGCTGCTCATCGATCGCTCGTCATACGTCCATGAGCTGGCGGCGACGCTGGCGCAATCCGGCTGTCTGGTGCTGGCGCTGGAGGCGGATCTGGAAGCGTGGGAAAGTACCGAGCAGGCGTTTGCCGCCGGGGTCGCTCATTTTGGCCGTATCGACGTGCTGATCAACAACGTTGGGGGCACCATCTGGGCGCGCCCCTTTGCCGAATACCAGCCGGAGCAGATTGAGAAAGAGATCCGCCGCTCGCTGTTCCCCACGCTGTGGGGCTGCCGCGCGGCGCTGCCATGGATGCTGAAGCAGGGCAAAGGCAGCATCGTCAACATTTCATCGGTGGCGACGGCGGGAGTGAATCGGGTGCCGTACTCGGCGGCGAAAGGCGGCGTTAACGCGCTGACCCGGTCGATTGCCATGGAGTACAGCGGTAGCGGTATTCGGATTAACGCCGTGGCCCCGGGCGGGACCGAGGCGCCGCCGCGCCTGACGCCGCGTAACGAAGAGCAGCCGAGCGAGCAGGAAAAGGCGTGGTATCAGCAGGTCGTCGATCAGACGGTGGCGAGCAGTCTGCTGCACCGGTACGGCACGCTGGCGGAACAGGCGAATGCGATCCTGTTTCTCGCCAGCGATGAGGCCAGCTATATCACCGGCGTGACGCTGCCGGTAGCCGGAGGCGATCTCGGCTAACGGCGGGTGGCGTACCAGCAGAGCAGGGAGCCGAGACATACCATCCCGGCCCCCTGCCAGAAGGACCACGACAGGGTCGCACTCAGCAGGATCGCCGCCAGCGCAGAGGAGAGCACCGGCGTGAAGTAGGAGGCCGCCGCCAGCAGGCTGACGTTGCCGTGCAGGATGCCAACGTTCCACGCCGCGTAGGCCAGCCCCAGCGCCACGGAGACCGTCATCAGCTTAATGACCACCGGCCAGCTAAACAGCATCGGCGGCTGGTCGCTGGCGAGAAATTTCAGCCATAGCGTCAGGGCGGTTAACAGGACGAACAGCGTAATGGCGTTTTTACCGCGGGCATATTTGGCCGTCACCGTGCAGTAGGCGGCCCAGATAAACGCCCCGACAAAGGCCAGCAGATAGCTAAGCGGGCTGGAAATGACGTTACTGATAATCTCATCGGGCTGTAGCCCATGCTCACCGCCCAACACCCAGCCAACGCCCAGCAGGGCGAGAATCAGGCCGGGGATCACCAGCCAGCTGCTTTTCTGGCCATTAAAGAGAATGGCGAATAAAATCGTCAGGCTGGGCCACAGGTAATTGACCATCCCCACCTCAATGGCCTGCTGGCGGTTGGCGGCATAGCCCAGCGACAGCGCGAGGCAGATTTCATAGCTGACAAACAGCACGCTGCCCGCCAGCAGATAGCGACGCGGGATCTGGCGCAGGTTGGGAAAGCCGACGGTAAAGATCAGCAGCAGGCCGCTAAGGCTGTAAATCATCGCCGCGCCGCCGACCGCTCCCAGTCCTTCGCTGACGCCGCGAATCAATCCGACCATCGTGCTCCATAAGATAATGGCGGCGAAGCCGATCGTCGTGGCTCTCTTTTTCTCCATGCTTTTCCTGATGGTTACGCAAATGCAGCCGGCATATATATCATCTTTTTATCGGTGAGGGGCGAAATTTTCCGCCGTTGCTAACCCTTAGGGATTAGCGAAAATGGCCAGGGCTGGCGATTAAGGGGGCGAAGGTTTTCCTCCTTGATTTGACGCAAATTTTCCCGGGATTTTGCTGTTAGTTTCCTCCGCGCGATGAATCAACATCCTGCATGGAGGAATGCAATGGACGTCAGCCGCAGAAAGTTCTTTAAGATCTGCGCAGGCGGTATGGCCGGAACTACCGCCGCCGCCCTGGGCTTTGCCCCTAAAATGGCGCTGGCTCAGGCACGCAATTTCAAATTGCTGCGTGCGAAAGAGATCCGCAACACCTGCACTTACTGCTCCGTGGGCTGCGGGCTATTAATGTATAGCCTCGGCGACGGTGCGAAAAACGCCAAAGAAGCGATCTACCATATCGAAGGGGACCCGGACCATCCGGTGAGCCGCGGCGCGCTGTGCCCGAAAGGGGCAGGCCTGCTGGACTATGTCCACAGCGAAAACCGTCTGCGTTATCCGCAATACCGCGCCCCGGGCTCGGATAAATGGCAGCGCATCTCGTGGGATGAAGCCTTTAACCGCATCGCCCGACTGATGAAAGCCGACCGCGACGCCAACTTTATTGAAAAGAATGAACAGGGCGTGACGGTTAACCGCTGGCTTTCCACCGGCATGCTGTGCGCCTCGGCGGCAAGCAATGAGACCGGCATGCTAACGCAGAAGTTTGTGCGATCGCTGGGTATGCTGGCGGTAGACAACCAGGCGCGCGTCTGACACGGACCAACGGTAGCAAGTCTTGCTCCAACATTTGGTCGCGGTGCTATGACCAACCACTGGGTGGATATCAAAAACGCCAACGTCGTGGTGGTGATGGGCGGTAACGCCGCCGAAGCCCATCCGGTGGGTTTCCGCTGGGCGATGGAGGCGAAAAACAATAACGACGCCACGCTGATCGTCGTCGACCCGCGCTTTACGCGCACCGCGTCGGTGGCCGATATCTATGCGCCGATTCGTTCCGGTACCGACATTACCTTCCTGTCGGGCGTGCTGCTGTACCTGATCGAAAACAATAAGATCAATGCCGAGTACGTTAAGCATTACACCAATGCCAGCCTGCTGGTGCGGGATGATTTTGCCTTCGAAGAGGGGCTGTTCAGCGGCTACGATGCGGAAAAACGCCAGTACGATAAATCGTCCTGGAACTACCAGTTCGATGAAAACGGCTACGCCAAACGCGATGAAACGCTCACCCACCCGCGCTGCGTGTGGAATCTGCTGAAGCAGCACGTTTCCCGCTACACGCCGGAAGTGGTGGAGAATATCTGCGGTACGCCGAAAGCGGACTTCCTTAAAGTGTGCGACGTGCTGGCCTCAACCAGCGCCGCGGACCGCACCACCACCTTCCTGTATGCCCTGGGCTGGACGCAGCACACCGTCGGCGCGCAGAACATCCGCACCATGGCGATGATCCAGCTGCTGCTCGGCAATATGGGCATGGCCGGCGGCGGCGTCAACGCCCTGCGCGGCCACTCTAATATTCAGGGGCTGACCGATTTGGGCCTGCTGTCGACCAGTCTGCCGGGCTATTTGACGCTGCCATCGGACAAACAGACCGATCTGCATAGCTACCTCAGCGCCAACACGCCGAAGGCGACCCTGCCCGAGCAGGTGAACTACTGGAGCAACTACCCGAAATTCTTCGTTAGCCTGATGAAATCCTTCTACGGCGAGGCGGCGCAAAAAGAGAACGACTGGGGCTTTGAGTGGTTACCGAAGTGGGACCAGGCTTACGACGTTATCAAATACTTCAACATGATGGATAACGGCAACGTCACCGGCTATATCTGCCAGGGCTTTAACCCGGTTGCCTCCTTCCCGGACAAAAACAAAGTGGTTCGCAGCCTCAGCAAGCTGAAATATATGGTGGTTATCGACCCGCTGGTGACCGAAACCTCGACCTTCTGGCAGAACCACGGCGAGTCTAATGATGTCGACCCGTCGGCGATTCAGACCGAAGTCTTCCGTCTGCCGTCGACCTGCTTTGCCGAAGAGGACGGTTCGATCGCCAACTCCGGCCGCTGGCTGCAGTGGCACTGGAAAGGTCAGGATGCCCCAGGTGAAGCGCGCAATGATGGCGAAATCCTTGCCGGGATTTACCATCGCCTGCGCGAACTGTACCGCACCGAAGGCGGGAAGGGCGCGGAACCCCTGCTGAAGATGAGCTGGCGCTACAAGCAGCCGGACCATCCGGAATCGGAAGAGGTGGCAAAAGAGAACAACGGCTACGCGCTGGCGGATCTCTACGATCAAAATGGCACTTTGCTGGCGAAAAAAGGCCAACTGCTCAATAGCTTCGCGCTGCTGCGCGATGACGGCAGCACCGCGTCGTCTTGCTGGATCTATACCGGCAGCTGGACCGAGCAGGGTAACCAGATGGCGAATCGTGATAACGCCGATCCTTCGGGCCTGGGCAATACGCTGGGATGGGCTTGGGCGTGGCCGCTCAATCGTCGGGTGCTGTACAACCGCGCTTCGGCCGATATCAACGGCAAGCCCTGGGATGCGAAGCGGATGCTGATCCAGTGGAACGGCAGCAAGTGGGTCGGGAATGATATTCCGGACTTCAATACCGCGCCGCCAGGGAGCAAAACCGGGCCGTTTATCATGCAGCAGGAGGGGCTGGGTCGCCTGTTTGCGCTCGATAAACTGGCGGAAGGGCCGTTCCCGGAGCACTACGAGCCGATGGAAACCCCGCTTGGCACTAACCCGCTGCACCCGAAGGTGGTCTCCAGCCCGGTGGTGCGGTTGTATGAAGAGGACGCCATTCGCTTAGGTAAGAAGGATAAATTCCCGTATGTCGGGACCACCTATCGTCTGACCGAGCATTTCCACACCTGGACCAAGCATGCGTTGCTCAATTCCATCGCGCAGCCGGAACAGTTTGTCGAAATCAGCGAAGGGCTGGCGAAAAGCAAAGGTATCGCTAACGGCGATTGGGTGAAAGTCAGCAGCAAGCGCGGCTTCATTCGCGCGGTTGCCGTGGTGACCCGCCGACTGCGCACGCTGAACGTCAACGGCCAGCAGGTGGAGACCGTCGGGATCCCGCTGCACTGGGGTTTTGAAGGCGTGGCCCGCAAAGGCTACATCGCCAACACCCTGACGCCTAACGTTGGCGATTCCAACTCGCAAACGCCGGAATACAAGGCGTTCCTGGTCAACATCGAGAAAGCGTAAGGAGCGATTCAATGGCGATGGAAACCCAAGACATTATTAAACGCTCCGCGACCAACCCGATCACCCCCGCGCCGCGCGCGCGGGACTATAAAGCGGAAGTCGCCAAGCTTATCGATGTCTCCTCCTGCGTGGGCTGTAAAGCCTGCCAGGTGGCCTGTTCCGAGTGGAATGACATCCGCGATGACGTGGGGCACTGCGTCGGGGTGTACGACAACCCGGCGGATCTCAGCGCCAAATCCTGGACGGTAATGCGTTTTAGCGAGACCGAACAGAACGGCAAACTGGAGTGGCTTATCCGCAAGGATGGCTGTATGCACTGCGCAGAGCCGGGCTGCCTGAAGGCCTGCCCGTCCGCCGGGGCGATTATTCAGTACGCCAACGGCATCGTCGATTTCCAGCAGGAAAACTGCATCGGCTGCGGCTACTGCATTGCGGGGTGTCCGTTTAACGTCCCGCGCCTCAATAAAGAGGATAACCGGGTCTATAAATGCACCCTGTGCGTGGATCGGGTCAGCGTCGGCCAGGAGCCGGCCTGCGTGAAAACCTGTCCTACCGGCGCGATCCACTTCGGTACGAAGAAAGAGATGCTGGAGGTGGCCGAGGAGCGGGTGGCTAAGCTTAAAAAACGCGGTTATGCCAACGCCGGGATTTACAACCCGCCGGGCGTCGGCGGCACCCACGTGATGTACGTCCTGCATCATGCCGACCAGCCGGAGCTGTATCACAAGCTGCCGAAGGAACCGCAGATCGATACCAGTATCAGTCTGTGGAAGGGGGCGCTGAAACCGCTGGCGGCGGCGGGCTTTATCGCCACCTTCGCCGGGCTGATTTACCACTACATCGGTATCGGGCCGAACAAGGAAGTTGACGACGACGAGGAGAAGCATGATGAGTAAATCGAAGATGATTGTGCGCACGACGTTTATCGATCGCGCCTGTCACTGGACGGTGGTTATCTGTTTCTTCCTCGTGGCGCTGTCGGGAATATCGTTCTTCTTTCCGACACTACAGTGGCTAACGGAAACCTTCGGCACGCCGCAGATGGGGCGTATTCTGCACCCGTTCTTTGGGGTGCTGATTTTTGTCGCGCTGATGTTTATGTTCGTGCGCTTTGTCCACCACAACATCCCTGATAAACAGGATATTCCGTGGCTGAAAGGCATCGTCGAGGTGCTGAAAGGCAACGAGCATAAGGTGGCGCGCGTCGGTAAGTATAACGCCGGGCAGAAGATGATGTTCTGGACCATCATGAGCATGATTTTCGTGCTGCTGGTGACCGGGGTGATTATCTGGCGCCCATATTTTGCGGAATATTTCCCGATGCAGGTGATTCGCTATAGCCTTCTGATTCACGCAACATCGGCCATCATTCTGATCCACGCCATCCTTATCCATATGTATATGGCGTTCTGGGTGAAGGGGTCGATTAAGGGAATGATTGAAGGCAAGGTGAGCCGCCGCTGGGCGAAGAAACACCACCCGCGCTGGTATCGCGATGTCGAACGCCTGGAGGCGATGAAAGAGAGTCGTGAAGGGATGAAGTAAGCCTTCACGGCGCGAAACCCGCTCCGAGGATGTCGGAGCGGGTTCCCGGCAGTCAGCAGTTCGTGATAAGTGTATCGATTGAATCGATAACGCCCTGGCGCGCATGACTCAGATTGCAGACGAAATCCTGTGGCGGGATCCGTTTATTATTTAAGTTACTGATCATTGGCGTACAAAGTAAAAAGCTGTCAAATTCTATATTTATCCTTGGTACGACATGCTGATGCCAGCGTGGTAACTGTTGTGGTCGCATTAAAGGAATAATGACTCTCGTGGCCAGGTCTGCATAATAATCATTCTGCACGATCATATAATATGGCAGGGTTTTATTTGTCTGAGCAGAACAATTTCGATAAACATTGAATTGTTCAAGCATCATAGCACCCTGAAAAATTCATCATCAGTAAGAGTGCCTCCTTTTGCAATAAATTCATTCATTGCGGCAATGAATTCCTTGTGCTGTCGCTGTTTATCTGCTTCTCGTAAATCCTTACCTGGCTGTTCTGACGCCTTCTGGACGGGTACGTCAGTGGGTCTTTTACGTAGCGTATTACTTTTCATCATAGGCTCCTTGCGGTTGGTTCTGTGATTATTTACTTTACCCACTAAAAAATAAATACCAGCAGTAAGTTTAATATTTATTTTGCGAAGCAGCTTCCAGAGGGAAGTAACAGCCTGAAATATTCATGGTTATAGTAATAAACCTGGCGCTGGCATTAACCAGCGCGACGGGAAATAATCAAAACTTCTCCGGAATGAAGCGGAAAGGAAAATTAGTCTGTTTCATTTTGCCAATTTTGCGCTTCGGCAGCGTCACAGGCTCCACCGGTAAAGCTTCATAGGGGATCTGCGACAGCAGATGGGTGATGATATTCAGACGCACGCGCTTTTTATCCTCCGAGCGGGCGACGAACCACGGCGCCCAGGCGGTATCGGTGGCGGCGAACATGGCGTCGCGGGCAGCAGTATATTCATCCCAGCGGTTGAAAGACTTAATGTCCATCGGCGAGAGCTTCCAGATTTTACGCCCGTCGTCGATGCGATCCCGCAGACGGCGCTCCTGCTCCTGCGGAGAGACCTCCAGCCAGTACTTGAGCAGAATAATGCCCGATTCGACCATGCCGCGCTCCACCATCGGCGCGCCGTCGAGGAACTTCTGCACCTCCTCCGGCGTACAAAAGCCCATCACCCGTTCGACGCCGGCGCGGTTGTACCAGCTGCGATCGAAAATCACGATTTCGCCGGCCGCCGGGAGATGCTTGATATAGCGCTGAAAGTAGAGCTGGCTTTTTTCGCGCTCGGTGGGCGAGGGTAAGGCGACGACCCGGAAGATACGCGGGCTGACGCGCTCGGTGATGGCCTTAATGGTGCCGCCTTTCCCGGCGCCGTCCCGGCCTTCAAAGACAATGCACACTTTCAGTCCTTTGTGTACCACCCAGCGCTGCAGTTTCACCAGCTCAACGTGGAGTTTGCGCAGCGCTTTCTCGTACGCTTTGTTGTCGAGCGGCGCGATTTTTGCCGCCGTGTCGACCGGATTACCGCTTTTCTTGTTGCCCATCGCCATGCTCCGTGTTGCCGAGGTATCCCTTTGAAGTGTAATCCTCCCCCGGCGAGGCGGTGGAAAATTATTCACCGGGTTTTCCCGCCAGGATGACTTCCAGTCCCACCCGCTGCCCCCACGACAGCTCCAGGGTGTTACCGTCCGGGTCGGCAAAGAAAGCGAAATAGCCCACCGGATCGCCCAGCTGCTCCGGCTCCCGGCGTAAAACACCTTCCCGCCGTGCGAGGGCCACTTTCTCATCGATCTCGGCCTGGGTGGCGCAGGCGACGCCGAGATGGCCGAACGGTCCCAGCGGCGTATCGGCCGGATCGTCACTTTGCACCAGCACCAGGGCGAAAGGCCGGGTGCGGTCGCTGAGCCATGCCACTTTCCGCGCCGAGGGGAGGTCGGGCTCGCGCTGGTGAATGACGGTCATCGCGGTATAGCGGGTATAAAAATCGATGCTGCTGGCCAGACAGCGGACGGTAAAGGCGACATGAGTAAAACCGACATCAACACTTTGCATGGATAATTCTCCCAAGGTGAACGATGATTTGACTTTGCAACCTCAAGTTAACTTGAGATCAATGAGGTATTTATCTCTTTGAGCCCACTGATTTTGATAGGGGATTGTTACTGCGAAACCACGCCGCCGGTATGCCACGCGGCTGGGGAACATGAACGAATCAGGCTGTTGTATGGAGGAAACTGCCGTCGGGCGTTTTTAGCTGGTGTGTCGGGGCGGGATGGTAAATAATGCCGGCCGGCTCTCAATACCCCTATAAGATGTATGAAAAAAACGATTTTTTCACTGGCGCTGGGCACCTTTGGACTTGGCATGGCGGAGTTTGGCATTATGGGCGTGCTGCCGGATATGGCGCACGATGTCGGAATATCCATACCCGCCGCCGGCAATATGATTGCCTGGTATGCCTTCGGCGTGGTGATCGGCGCGCCGATCATGGCGCTGCTCTCCAGCCGGTTTTCCCTGAAATCGGTGATGCTGTTCCTGGCTGGCCTGTGTATTCTCGGCAATACCCTGTTTACCTTCTCCAGTAGCTACGCCATGCTGGCGCTTGGCCGGCTGGTTTCCGGGTTTCCCCACGGGGCGTTCTTTGGCGTCGGCGCGATTATCCTGTCGAAAATCGCGCCGCCGGGGAAGGTGACCGCCGCGGTGGCGGGGATGATTGGCGGCATGACGATCGCTAACCTGGTGGGCGTCCCGGGCGGCACCTGGCTTGGGCATCACTTCAGCTGGCGCTATACCTTTGCGCTTATCGCGGTATTTAACGTGGCGGTATTTCTGGCGATCTTCTGCTGGGTGCCCACGCTTTATGACCGGGCCAGCACGCGGCTGCGCGAGCAGTTCCGTTTTCTTGCCTCCCCGGCGCCGTGGCTGATTTTCGCCGCCACCATGTTCGGTAACGCCGGCGTGTTTGCCTGGTTCAGCTATATCAAGCCCTTTATGCTCAATGTATCCGGCTTTGCTGAAAGCAAGATGATGCTGATTATGATGCTGGCGGGGCTGGGAATGGTGGTCGGCAATCTGTTCAGCGGCAAAATTTCCGGGCGCTACAGCCCGCTGCGCATTGCGGCCATGACCGACGGGGTCATTGCCGTGACGCTGCTGCTGATCTTTGTCTTCGGTGAACAGAAAGTCGCTTCGCTGGCGCTGGCGTTTCTCTGCTGCGCCGGGCTGTTTGCTCTGTCGGCGCCGCTGCAGATCCTGCTGCTGCAGAACGCCAAAGGCGGCGAGATGCTGGGGGCGGCCGGGGGACAGATCGCCTTTAACCTCGGCAGCGCCATCGGCGCCTTCTGCGGCGGAATGATGATCGCCCAGGGCTTTGGCTGGAACAGCGTGGCGCTCCCCGCCGCCGCGCTGTCGTTTCTGGCGATGAGCGCCTTGCTCATCTATGGCTGTCATCAGCGGCGACAAGCTTACTAACGACGCCTACTCACGCCAGGGTTCGCCCAGGGTCAGCATCAGGCGGTTGGCCCAGGCGAAAAAGGCCGCGGACTGCAGCAGATCCAGCTGGGCCAGAGTATCTAAGCCCTGCTCATCAAGCGCCGCCAGATGATCGGCGTTTAACGCGGGTGGCGTCACTGATAGCGCGGCGGCGGCGTCGATTTCCGCCTGCCAGCGCGGCGATTGCCCGTCGCGTAGATCCTCTCCCGGCGTCACCGCCAGCAGCGTGTCGACGGCGGTCTCGTCCTTCGCCAGCTGCGCCGCTTTGCGGGCATGCACCGAGGCGCAGTAGATACAGCCGTTGATTTTACTGGCGACCGTGGCGGCCAGCTCGCGTTCGGCGCGCGGCAATCCTCCCGCGGTATAGAAAATGCCCCTATCGGTCAGGGTCCGCTGCTCCAGCACCGGCTGGTTGCGCGCCAGCAGGCGAAAGTAGGGGGAGTCGCTATGGCCATATTTGGCCAGAATCGCCTGTTCTTCAGCGTTGAATTCCGCCAGCGGTTTATCGGCCAGCCAGGGTTCCCAGTGCAGCTCGTCGCGGGTGAAGCGAACCGGGGCCGCTTTGCCGCTCTGCGCGTACGGGGTGGTATGCCAGTATCCGGCGACCAGCGGCGTATCTGCGCTGACGATGGGCTTATGGTTGAGCGCCCGCAGGCCCAGCAGCAGTCGGCTCTGGAAGCTGACAAAGGCTACCAGCTGCGCCAGGGTGACGATGCCCCGCAGGCTCCAGCCCGCGCCGGTTAAGGTGTGCAGCGCGCCGGGAGTGGCTTCAACGGGGGTGAAGGTGAGCAGGCGGGCAAAGGCCAGCGCCGGGACCAGACGATCGGTGGTCGGATCGGCGAGGCCGAAACCGGCATAGTGCGCCGCCAGCGCGTCCGCCTGGTGCAGTTTTGCCACCTTCGCGGCCACCGCGAAGCGTTCATCAAGAGGAAAGTCAGCGTCCTGCTGGCGGAACAGCACTTCATAACTTCCCTGGGCGTGACGGGTGGCGGCATCGCGGACGGCGCGCGCCTGATCGAGCGGGGAACCGGGGGTAATCTCCGCCAGTTCTGCCAGAATATCCTGACTCAGCGTCATGGGGACTCCTTATCTGATGTGGGGGGCAATATGCTGAGCAATCAGCTCAATGGAACGCAGCGTATCCCGGTGCGAAGGCTCGACCGAGTGCACCTGAAACGAAATATCGGTGGCGCGGGCCAGCACGCTGTCCTGCGCCAGGGAGGCAATAACATGCTCAGGATCGCCAACGTGGGCATCCAGCTGTTGCAGATAGTCGGTGACACTGTCACCTTCTATCGTATGACCCGCCGCCCGGTGCTGAGTCGCCTGCTTGCGCAGACCGGGCTCGGCGACCTGCAGGGCGTGGGCGTGACTGTCGGCGACGAAGGCGGTGCGCGAGGCGAGGATCCGCGGCGCAACGCCGTCCGGCAGCGCTGACAGGTAGGCGTCGATGATCGGGTTCTGAATGGCGTCCAGCGGCAGGCGTGGCTCGCCGGGCGGCCGTGGCTGAGTGCGGGACAGCATCAACCCGTGTCCCGCCTGACCGGCGCGGATAGCGCCCTCCGCCGAGAAGGTGGCGATCCAGATACGCTCCGCCAGCTGCGGCGCCGGCGGATAGAGACGGTTGTCCGGGTGGCTCAGCGTGTCGCCGCGCCAGGCGCTATGGATCAGGTGCAGATGGTCGGCAAACACCGCCCCGCGCTGCTCGCTGGTCAGGCCGAAGGGCAGAAATGACGTTGGCGTGCCGCCGGAGCCAAAACCCACCTCCAGACGTCCGTCGGTGAGTAAATCCAGTACCGCTGCGTCTTCGGCGACGCGCAGCGGATTTTCCATCGGCAGAGTGATAATCGCCGTGCCGAGACGGATCCGGTCGGTCTGTGCCGCGACGTGGGCGAGAAACACCAGCGGTGAAGGCAGGCCGCCTTCCTGTTCATGAAAATGGTGCTGGGCAATCCATGCGCTGTCGAAGCCCAAACGCTCCGCGTGGCGGATCTGTTCGGCCGCCAGCCGGTAGCGCGTTTGCGCGGAGCCCTGATCGAGCAGACGGGTAAAAAAACCGAGGCGTTTAGGCATTATGCGTTCTCCGTGTGGGCCTGTGCTAAGCGGGAGGAAACCTGGGGAATGGCGGCGATCAGTTCGCGGGTGTAGGCCTGCTGTGGGGCGGCGAACAGGCGGTTTACGTCGCCATGCTCCACCACCTGGCCGGCGCGCAGCACCGTGACGCTGTCGGCGATCCGCCTGACCGTCGCCAGATCGTGGGTAATGAACAGGTAGCTCAGACCCAGCTGCTGCTGTAGCTGCTGCAGCAGGGCGAGGATCTGCGCCTGCACGGTGACGTCGAGCGCCGAAGTCGCTTCGTCAAGGACCAGTATCGCCGGCTCGAGGATCAGCGCCCGGGCAATCGCCACCCGCTGGCGCTGGCCGCCGGAAAGCTCCCGCGGCGTACGCGACAGCAGCTCGGGGGCCAGGGCCACCCGGGCGGCAACGCTCTCCACACGCTGGCGACGCGTCGCCGCGCTGAGGCGCTCAAAGTTTTTTAACGGCTCTTCGATAATCGCAAACAGCGTCTGGCGCGGGTCGAGCGAAGCGAAGGGGTTCTGGTAGACAAACTGGATCTTGCGCCGCAGCTGACGCTGTGCCTCGCGGCTGAGATGCCCGGCGTCGATACCGTCGATGATGACCTGTCCGGCGTCGGCGCGCTCAAAGCCCAGCAGGATCCGCGCCAGGGTGGTTTTCCCGGAGCCGGATTCGCCCACCAGCGCATGGGTGCTGCCGCGTCTGACCTCAAAGCTGACGCTGTCGAGCGCCTGCAGCGCCTGTTTGCCCAGCGAGAAGCGTTTGCTGATCCCCTCCACGCGAATGGCCGGCGTGGCCAGCGGCCGGTGACGCGCCGCCGTTAGCCTCAACGGCGCATCCTGCAGGTCGTGGAGCAGCTGGCGGGTGTAAGGATGCTGTGGACGCTGGACAATCGTCTCGGTGGCGCCTTGTTCCTGAATCTCTCCCTGGCGAAACACCATGATCCGGTCGGCGCGTTCGGCGGCCAGCGCCAGATCGTGGGTGACAAACAGCACGGCGGTACCCGACTCGCGACGCAGGATATCGAGCAGGTCGAGAATGCGCTTCTGCACCGTGACGTCGAGGGCGCTGGTGGGCTCGTCAGCAATAATCAGATCCGGCTGCAGGGCAATGGCGATGGCTATCAGCACCCGCTGTTTCATCCCGCCAGACAGCTGATGTGGATACTGGTCAAAACGCTGTTCCGGGTGGCTGAGACCGACTTTAGCGAGCAGGTTAAGAACCTGCTGTCGACGCTCAGCGGCGGAGAGGGACTGATGCAGCCGCAGGATCTCTTCCACCTGCTGACCAATGGTTTTTACCGGGTTGAGCGAATTACCGGGATCCTGCGGGACCAGGCTGATGCTCACTCCGCGCAGGCGGTTCAGGCGTTTATCCGACCAGTCGCTAATCACTTCGCCATTGAGGACAATCCGCCCGGCATCCCGGCGGGCATTATCCGCCAGCAGGCCGATAATGGCCTGCGCGGTGGTGGTTTTCCCCGAGCCGGATTCTCCGACGAAGGCCAGCATTTCGCCGCGCTGGATGGAAAAGCTGATGTTGTGCACCACCTCGCGCCATTCGCCCCGCGAGCGGTAGCTGATGCGCAGATCTTCAACGGACAAAACGGTCATGGGCGTACTCCACTCCACTGGCGGCTAAGACGATTGGCGGCAAGGACCACGGCGACCACGGCGAGGCCGGGGAAGGTGGTCAGCCACCAGGCGGTTGACAGGTAGTTGCGACCTTCGGCGATCAATAATCCCCACTCCGGGACCGGCGGCGGTGTGCCGTAGCCGAGGAAGCTGAGGGTGGCCAGGGCCAACATCGCCTGTCCGAACTGCAGCGTCGCGAAAGCAAGCACCGCAGTGAGCGAGTTGGGCAGAATATGGCGCCAGAAGACGGCGAAAAAAGTGCCACCGCTGCCCCGGGCCGCCTCGACGTAATCGCTGTGGCGCACGCGCACCACTTCTGCTCGCGCCAGGCGCGCGAAGCTGGCGATAGCCGCGACGCCAACCGCCACCGCCGCATTTACCGTGCCGAAACCCAGCAGAATAATCACCGTGAGCTGCAGCAGCAGGGAGGGGATAGCCAGCAGGACATCGACCAGGCGCATGATGGTGGATTCCACGCGTCCGGCCAGCGCCCCGGCGAGGGTGCCAAGGGCGGTACCCACCACCAGGCCGATGGCGACGGCGATCAGCGCCGCCGACAGGGAATGCACCGCGCCGTAAACCACCCGCGTCCACAGGTCGCGCCCCAGCTGGTCAGTACCCAGCCAGTAGTGCGCCTGCGGCGCCAGGCGCTGAGCGCCGGGGATCCCCTCCAGCGGGTTAGAGGAGGTAAACCACTGTGGGGCAATGGCCATTAACAGGGCGGCGATCATCACCGCCCACGCCAGCCACAGGCCAGGCTGCAGGCGCACTCTACGCCACTCCGGGCGGCGGCGAACCGCGATGGTATAGTCGACCAGGCTCATTTCGCACCTCCGGTCTGTAAATGGAGTCGGGGGTCCAGTCGCGGCATGACCAGGTCGACCAGCAGGTTGATCAGGACGAAACCGAGGGCGGAGATCATCACCACCGCCTGTAGTACGGCGATATCCTGGTTATTGACCGCCTGCTGGGTCAGCTGGCCGAGGCCGCTGCGGCCGAAGACGGTCTCGGTGATCAGCGCCCCGGCAATCAGTTCGCCGAGCAGCAGCCCGGCAATATTCAGCGCCGGCAGCAGGGCATTCCCCATCACATGGCGCCAGAGGACGCCCGTTTCGCTCATGCCCTTGGCGCGGGCGACCGCGACGAAGGGCTGAACCGCCACCTGATCCATGCTGCGCATCAGGATCTGCGCCAGTGGGGCGGAAATGGGCAGTGCGACGGCGATAACCGGTAAAATCAGTCCTTCCAGTGGGCCGGGGTTGATTACCGGGATCCAGCGCAACTGAAACGAGAAGAGCTGGATCAGGGCGATACCCAACCAAAAGGTAGGTAGAGAGATAAACAGCACCGGTAGCGACTGCAGAAAATTGCTCAGCCAGCGCAGCCCCGGCAGCCGCGAGGCGAAAGCGAGGGCGAACGCCAGCGCCACCGCCAGCAGGAAGGCCGGCAGCGCGAGGCTTAAGGTATCCGGCAGGTTGCTGGCAATCAGACTGCTGACCGCCAGACCCGCCTGCAGGGAATAGCCGAAGTCGCCGTGCAGCATCGCCAGCAGCGTGTGCAGGTACTGGCGCCACAGCGGGCTATCGGCGCCGTAGGCCAGCCGCATCTCCGCAATTTGCGCCGGGCTCAGGCCGAGGTCCGGGTTCTGAAACTTGATCAGCACCGCATCCCCCGGCAGGACCTGCAGCAGGAAAAAGGTGAGGGTAAAGGCCGCCCACAGGACCAGCAGCCCCTGGCCGAATCGTCGCAGAAGATAAGCGCTCATAACCGGCCTCTTAGTGCTTGTCCAGCCACGCGCCGTAGAACGACGGACGACCGACGGCCTCGAAGCTGACGCCTTTGACCCACGGCGCGCCGGCGAACACCTGCGGCTCTTCGAAAATAGGGATCACATAGGCGTTATCGATCAGATAGCGCTGGGCGTCGCCGGTTAACTGCAAGCGCTGCTGCGGCTCTACCGCCGCGGAGATACCGGTCAGCAGGTCATTGAGCTTATCATCGCGGAAGCGCTGCACTTTATCGCTGGAGCCGCCTTTCTGCAGCAGCGCATCGCGGTTGTTGGGGAAGAACATACTTTTCACCACATCCGGGTCGGCGCGCCCCACTTCTGAGACGGTGAGCGGGGTTTTCTGCGGGTCGAGGTTATCCAGCGTACGGCTACCGGCATCCCCGGCTTTGACCGTCAACGCCACACCCACCTGGCTCCACTGCTGGGCGATCAGCTGCAGCACTTCCTTATTTTGCGGCTGCGGCAGCGACTCATAGACGGTCAGCGCCAGCCGCTGACCGTCTTTGCTGCGAATACCGTCGGCGGCGGGCTTCCAGCCGGCGTCATCCAGCAACTGCCGGGTTTTGGCCTGGTCGAAGGTGAGTTTATCGCTGAGATTGACATAGCCGGCGGCAGAGCTGGCCAGCACGGAGGTGGCTTGCGGGTAGTTAGCGGAGAACAGCGTCTCCACCACCTGCCTGGCGTTGGTGGCATGGAGCAGGGCCTGACGCACCCGCAGGTCGGCGACCAGTGGGTTATCCGGGCGGAAGCTCAGGCTGTCGTTGACCCCGCGGGTAGGGGCAGCGTAGATCTTAAATCCCTGATCGGTAGCTTGCTTTTCATCGTAGGCCTGCACCTGGCGAATAAAGCCCGCCTGACCTGCCAGCAGCGCGCCGATACGCACGCTGTCTTCCGGCGTCACAATATAGGTGATGCCGTCGAGGTTAGCGGGCCCCTGCTGGGCAATGTTTTTCGGCCCCCACTGGTAATCCTTGCGCGCCACCAGCGTCAGCTCGCGGCCTGGTTTTTCATCCTGCACGACGAAGGGGCCGGAGCCGATAATATGTCGGGCATCGCCCAGCTCTTCAAAATTACGCTGCAGGGTGCTGAGAGATACCAGACCGGAGCCGATGGTGGCGGTTCCCTGCAGGAAGCCCGGCGACGGCTTGTTGAAGTAGAATTTTACCGTCAGCGGGTCGATCACTTCGCTGCGCTGGTAGTTATTGATGACCTCTGAGACGGGCAGGCGATGGGCTTTATCTCCCAGACCATAGGTATCGAAGTTTTTGGCGACGGCGGCGGCGTCCAGTGGTGTGCCATCTGAGAAGGTGACCCCTTTGCGCAGGTGGAAGGTGTACTCGGTTTTATCGGCATTGCTGGTCCAGCTCTCGGCGATCCACGGCTCAATCTCCAGCGTTTTCGGGTTCTGCCAGGTGAGCTTGTCGGTTATCTGATTGAGAATCCCGCCATTCGGGTAAAAGCCGCCGGCGGGCGGATAGAGATTGGTGTGCGGTTGCTGCTCCAGATAAATTAAGGTGCCGCCTTTAACCGGCGTGTCGGCGGCCCAGACGGAAAAGGCGCCGGTGAGAAACAGCGCGGCCAGCGCGGGCAGGCGAAAATGACGATGCATGGTGAATTCCTTTGTTATCTATTGTGTTGCCATCATCGGGCGCGGCTAAAAACAAAGGAACCAAGGAATTGCGCTAAGCATTTGCGGAAATTGCATTTACTTCCCGGGTTGGGAAGCGAGAGGACGTGCCAGGGGGATCGCCTCTCCCGGACGGGAGAGGCGCGGGTGATTAGCTACGCAGATCGATAACCATACGGCCGCGGATCTGACCTTGCTCCATCTCTTTGAAGATAGCGTTGATATCTTCCAGCGGACGCAGGGTGACTTTCGGCACTACTTTGCCTTCGGCGGCAAACTGGAAGGCTTCCACCAGATCCTGACGGGTGCCGACCAGCGAACCGACCACCTCGATGCCGTCCAGCACCAGACGCGGAATATCGAGGCTCATCGCCTCCGGCGGCAGGCCCACCGCGACCACGCGGCCACCGGCGCGAACGGCATCCACCGCCGAGTTAAAGGCCGCTTTGGCCACCGCGGTTACTACCGCAGCGTGGGCGCCGCCGGTTTTTTCCTGAATCACTTTCGCCGCATCTTCATTGCGGGAGTTGATGGTCAGGTCGGCGCCCATCGAGGCCGCCAGCTCCAGCTGTCCGTCGTTGACGTCGATAGCGATCACTTTGGCGTTAAAGACATTCTTCGCATACTGCAGCGCGAGGTTACCCAACCCGCCGAGGCCGTAGATGGCGATCCACTGGCCCGGTTTGATGTGGGAGACCTTGACCGCTTTGTAGGTGGTGACGCCCGCGCAGGTGATGCTGCTGGCGGCGGCGGAGTCGAGGCCGTCCGGAACTTTTACCGCGTAGTTGGCGGTGACGATGCACTCTTCCGCCATGCCGCCATCGACGGTATAGCCGGCGTTTTTCACCGAGCGGCAGAGCGTCTCGTTGCCGCTGTTACAGTAATCGCAGTGGCCGCAGCCTTCGAAGAACCACGCCACGCTGGCGCGGTCGCCCGGCTTCAGGGAGGTGACGCCCGGGCCGACTTTTTGTACCACCCCGATCCCTTCATGGCCGAGAATGACGCCGGTTTTATCGCCAAAATCGCCGTTTTTCACGTGCAGGTCAGTATGACACACGCCGCAGCATTCCATTTTCAACAGCGCTTCGCCGTATTCCAGCGGGCGCAGCGTTTTTTCCGTGACGTTAACCTGATGGTCGTGGGTAACAACAGCTGCCTTCATGCCTGTCTCCTTGTGGGGGAATTGATTAACTTAATTAATGCAATAGTACCCAATAAGGATTAGACGCTGAGCGGTAAAATACAAGGCGCTTAGTACAGAATGTGGCTTTTTGCTACAGAGATAGCACAAAATTCAGACAATATCGCTATATTTGGTAGGTAATAATATTGACGCTGAATGGTCATGTTTTTGTCATCACTCGAATCTATTGTTTTGCGCATCAATTTCTTATAACAACAGAGTGATACAACAATGCATCTGGTAAAAACCATCCTCACCGCCGGTCTGCTTTTGTCCGCCGCCGCCCAGGCCCACAATGTGCTGGAATTTCCCCAGCCGGAAAACAACCCGGAAGAATTTTACGCCGTCACTGAGATCCCGACGGGCGGGATCATTAAGTACGAAACCGATGCTAAAACGGGGTTTATCGTCGCCGACCGCTTTCAGTCGATGCCGGTGGCCTACCCGGCGAACTACGGCTCGCTGACCCAGTCGCTGGCCGGGGATGGCGACCCGCTGGACGTGGTGTTTTATACCCGCGCGCCGATGGCCCCGGGCACGCTGATTAAGCTGCGGGCAATTGGTGTGCTGAAGATGATAGACGGCGGTGAGAAAGACGACAAAATCATCGCCGTACCGGCCAGTAAAATTGACCCGACCTACGACGACATCAAGACCATCTCCGATCTGCCGAAAATAGAACAGCAGCGGCTGGAGGCCTTCTTCCGGGTCTATAAAGAACTGCCGGAGGGGCGTAAAAAGGTCGAGCTGGCCGGCTTTAATGACGCCGCGGCCGCGAAGCAGGAGATCAAATCGGCCTGGGAGGCCTGGAAGGCGAAGAACCCGCAATAATATTCATCGCGGGCGCTGTCCGGCGCCCGCGGCATTCGCTTTCACGATCCCTGTGGCGGCAAAATCACACGTCACACGTCACACGTCACACGTCACACGTCACACGACAACGCTTATCCCACCATATTGCATCTTGACGCAGGATGAAGGTGATGGTTGTATTGTACAACCATTTCATTTTCTGGACCCGCCGCTATGCCTGATACCCCCTTAATCCAACAGATTCGTACCGCCTCGCGGTTAATGGTGCGCGAGCTGGGCTTTATGAGCACCACGCTGGCCGCCACCCATTATTCACCTTCGGCGGTGCACACCCTGCTTGAGGTATCGATGAGGGGGGAGATGACGGCCGCGCAGCTGGTCACGTTGCTGGGACTGGAAAAATCAAGCGTCAGCCGGATGGTCTCTCGTCTGCTGGCGGCTGGTGAGCTGGAGGAGCGTCCTTGCGCGGAGGATGCGCGCGCGAAATCACTCGCCCTGACGGCAAAGGGGCACGATACGGTGGCGAAAATTAACGCCTGGGGTACCCGTCAGGTGGTGGAGGCGTTAGACCATCTGGATGAGACGCAGCAGCAAACTGTCGCCACTGGACTGGCGGCCTATGCCCGGGCGCTGGCGCAGTGTCGGGATAGCGCGCTCGCGGATACGGCTCCGCAAATTTCGCTGATGACCGGCTACCAGCCGGGGATGATCGGCCGGATAGCCCAGATGCACGGGGAGTATTACGCCCGTCATCATGACTTTGGCGCTTTTTTTGAAGGCAAGGTCGCCAGCGGCGTAGCGGAATTTGCCACCCGGCTCTCCTCCCCGGCCAACCAGATCTGGCTGGCGATCCGCGAAGGGAAAATCGTCGGCTCGCTGGCTATCGATGGCGAGGACCTCGGCCAGCAGGAGGCGCATTTGCGCTGGTTCATTCTCGATGACAGCTGCCGGGGAACCGGCATTGGCAGGCGGCTCCTCAGCGAGGCGATGGCTTTCTGCGATAGTCGCCAGTTTAGCGCGGTGCAGCTGTGGACCTTTAAAGGGCTGGACGCGGCCCGCAAACTGTATGAATCCTTTGGCTTCACGTTAATCCGCGAATGGCAGGGGGAGCAGTGGGGAAAGGTAATGACCGAGCAGCAGTTTACCCGGTCCGGAAACACCGGCTAAGGGTGTTGCGCCTTAGCCGGTGGGGGGACATGGAGATTACGTCAGTTGGTTAAGCAGGCGGGCAATCTCCTCTTGCCACTGTGCCTGCAGTGACGGCTTTTGATGTTTTGGCTTGCGGGCCATGTCGTCAGCCAGCCACTGCTCCAGGTCAATCAGCCGCGCCAGCAGCGCCTCCTCATCATCGTCAGCCCCGGCGGGTGTACTTTGCAAAGCGAGCCGGCTGTCCGGGGCGGGCGCCACGGCCTGCAGACGGGCATAGACCTCCTCCAGGCTGTGCCACTCCGTTAGCTCGGCGCTGTCAATCAGCCAGAAGCGGTTACAGCTTTCGCTAATCAGCTGGCGGTCATGACTGACCAGCAGCACGCCGCCGGGGTAATCGCGCAGCGTCTGCGCCAGCGCCGCTTTACCCTCCATATCAAGATGGTTGGTGGGTTCATCCAGCAGCAGCAGACTGTAGCGCGCCAGCGACAGGCCAACGAACAGCAGCCGCGATCGCTCGCCGCCGCTGAGGGTGCTGACCTTCTGGCTATGTCTCGCCCAGCCAAACCCGGCGGCGATCAGCGCCCGTTTACGGGTGTCCGCCGACGGGGCAAACGGCGTCAGGGCCTCGAGCAGGCTGGCCTCGTCCGGCAACTGCGCCAGGGTCTGGTCGTAGTATCCGGGGTGCAGCCGGGGGTGCAGGCGCAGCCCCGGGAGAGGTGATGCGTCGTTCATCTGCTGCCACAGCAGGCGCAGCAGGGACGATTTGCCGCCGCCATTACGTCCCATGATAGCCACGCGATCGCCGCTGCGCAGGCGCGCCACGCCGGTGGTGAAGAGGGATGGCAGGCCCGGCGCGGGCGAGACGGGAAGGGTGTCCATCTCCAAAAGGCGGTCGGCCGGCAGGGCGTCCCCCTGTAACACCAGGCGCCACGGCGGGCCGACGCTGAGCTCGGTCTGCTCGTCTTTCAGGCGGGCGACCTGCTTCTCCATCTGTTTGGCTTTGCGGGCGAGATCTTCATTGTCATAGACCCGACCCCAGGTGGCCAACCGCCGGGCGCTGGCGCTGACCCGGTCGATCTCTTTTTGCTCCGCCTTATGACGTAACGCGGCGCTTTCATCCTGCTCCTGCAGTGCC
Source organism: Klebsiella sp. P1954 (assembly GCF_018199955.1). Taxonomy (NCBI): domain Bacteria; kingdom Pseudomonadati; phylum Pseudomonadota; class Gammaproteobacteria; order Enterobacterales; family Enterobacteriaceae; genus Klebsiella; species Klebsiella sp. P1954. The sequence goes on from NZ_CP073373.1 coordinate 159,897, forward strand.
TGACGGGCAGCGCTGCAGGGCAAGGCGAAGCAATGTAGCGTCTGGTTGCGGAGGATCCAGCTCGCATTAGTTACAGCATCCAGTAAGGTGTTGTCGTGTGACACCAGTACGAAGCTCCCCTGCCAGGTTTGCAGGAAGCTTTCCAGCCACAGCAGGGTGGGCAGATCGAGATGGTTGCCCGGCTCATCCAACAAGAGCAGATCAGGCTGGCGGATCAGCGCCCGGGCCAGCAGCAGACGCGTGTGCTGGCCGCCGCTCAGGGTGGCGGTCTGCTGCTCCATCACCGCCGGGGTAAAGCCCATCTGCGCCAGCAGGCGCTCGGCCAGCCAGCGCTGTGCTTCCCGCGCGTCGGCGGGTAATGGGGCCAGCACCGCCTGCAGCAGCGACTGCGTATGCAGCGCCTCCGGCAGATGCTGTTCAACGCGGGCCATCAGACACTGACCGGCGAGCGAGACGCTGCCCGAGGTGGGCGCGAGGGTGCCGTCCAGCACTTGCAGCAGGGTGCTTTTGCCGCAACCGTTATGGCCGATGAGACCGATCCGGTCGCCTTTCTTCAGGGTGAAGGAGAGGGAGTTAAACAGCGGCCCAAAAGCCGTCTCCACGTGGAGCGCATGGGCAATTAGTAATGTACTCATAGTCAACTTACTCAAGAGTTACAGGCATGCAAATGCCTCGTCAAAACTCGCTGACGATAACCCGGTAAGCCGGAGAGAAGGGATTGCGTGAAGGGTCTTCGCTCAAGCCATAGTTATCGCAGCACGATACCGATAACGCTTGAGCTGGCGCAATTGCCTAAGGCATGTGAAACAATAAACATTTCACAATACAGCATGGGGGGCCTCCTTTTTTATTCAGTAAGTTGATGGGTGATGGCAGTGTAGTGGGGAAAGGGAAAGCGCGCCAGTGACAAAACTGGCAGGGGGCCCCGCCAGCTGTCACCTGCGCCGCCTTTGTCTACGATGCCGGGTTGGCGCAGAGGGCTTATGTGTTTGCCAGAACATGGTTGCAGAACCATTTTTTTGCTGGCTCATTTACGGTGCCTCCACAGGGACGGTGGCGATCGGGCGGGCAATCATGATTGCCGTTTCACTGAGCGCATTCAGATCGCTTACCTGAGTACACTGGCGGGCCATGACCTGCGGATCGCCGTCCGGAAACCAGCCCTCATTGAATGACAGGGTGTAAAACTGGGTATGCCGCTTGACTTCACAGCGCCAGGCGCGGCCAAGATTGTTTCTGTCGATAAGCCAGCGGGGATCTTTCGCTTCAACAAAAATTTCATATTTAGAGGGTTGAGTGACATGTCGATCTGAATTCGTTTTGCTCCAGAAAATGGCAGTGTAAGAAATGTTGTGTTTACCGTACTGAATACTGGCATCTCGTCCGGGTGTGACCTCCGGATGGAGGAAAATAACTATCCCGGCGGCAATCAGTATTATCAGCGCTAATATAGGATGCTGTATCGGCCGCCAGGGAATGTTACGTACCGCCAGCAGCCAGATCAGGGTAATAATAAACACGTAGAGCAGGGCGAAGAAAAATTTACTCGGCTCATAGATGACGACATCCACCAGATCGCCGGTGGCGGGCTGATACTGCTCAGCGCGCGGGGTGAGCATCCACATATCGCCGCCAAACAGGCACAGGCCGGCGATGATGGCGGACCCGCCCGTAAGCAATAAAACAACACGGATCAGAATAGCGATCGTTTTATTTGTGCCTGGGGTTAATTTTTGCATTTCACATTCCGTTGTGAGGGGAGAGGCAACTATTTTGCACAGCGGAGGGCGCGCGGCAAATGCTATCCGTTTTATATTTTTACGATGAATGTATATAGGCGGAAAAAACGTTTCTGTGGCGGGAGGTATTATTCTGACGTTATTAATAACCGGGCCGCTATTTCGACCCGGTGACAGTGATTAAATCGAGGTGCGGCGATAATTGCGATATTCCGGTAACCAGAAATTATCGCTGATCGCTTGCAGCAGCGCTTCGGCGGAGGTTTTCACCGCCACGCCTTGCTCCTGGGCCACCTTGCCGACCGCGAAGGCAATTGCCCGTGAGACGGTCTGGATATCCTTCAGCTCCGGCAGCACCGGACCTTCGCCGTTGTTGACCAGCGGCGAGTGCTGCGCCAGGGTTTCGCTGGCAGCCATCAGCATCTCGTCGGTGACCCGCGACGCGCCGGAGGCGATCACCCCCAGTCCAATACCCGGGAAGATATAGGAGTTATTGCACTGGGCGATGGGATACTGCTTGCCTTTCACGGTAACCGGGGAGAATGGGCTGCCGGTGGCGACCAGCGCCTCGCCGTCGGTCCAGCTCAGGATATTCTGCGGCGTCGCTTCCACCCGTGAGGTTGGGTTGGAGAGCGGCATCACGATAGGCCGCGGGCAGTGCTTGTGCATCTCGCGGATAATCTCTTCCGTGAACAGTCCCGGCTGACCCGAGACGCCGATCAGGATGTTCGGCTTCACGTTGCGCACTACGTCCAGCAGGGACAGCGCCTCGCTGGTGGTATCCCAGCTCTGCAGCTGCTCACGCTTTTGCACCAGCTTGTTCTGGAACGGTAGCAGATTAGGCATGCCGTCGGTTAACAGGCCGAAGCGATCAACCATAAACACGCGCTGGCGGGCCTCTTCTTCACTGAGTCCTTCGCGGACGATCTGGGCGATAATCTGTTCAGCGATACCGCAGCCGGCCGAACCCGCGCCGAGAAAGACAATTTTTTGCTCGCTCAGCTGGCTACCGGCGCCGCGGCTGGCGGCGATCAGCGTCCCGACGGTCACCGCCGCGGTGCCCTGAATATCGTCGTTAAACGAGCAGATTTCATTGCGGTAGCGGTTGAGCAGCGGCATGGCGTTCTTTTGCGCAAAATCTTCAAACTGCAGCAGCACGTCCGGCCAGCGGGCCTTAATCGCCTGGATCACGTCGTCAACGAACTGATAGTACTCGTCGTCGGTAATGCGTGGATGGCGCCAGCCCATATACAGCGGATCGTCGAGCAGCTGCTGGTTGTTTGTTCCGACGTCCAGCACGATAGGCAGGGTGTAAGCCGGGCTGATGCCGCCGCAGGTGGTGTACAGCGACAGTTTACCGATCGGGATCCCCATTCCGCCGATCCCCTGGTCGCCGAGGCCGAGAATGCGCTCGCCATCGGTGACCACAATCACTTTCACGTTGTGGTTCGGGACGTTCTGCAGGATGTCGTCAAGGTTATGGCGATTCTGGTAGGAGATAAAGACGCCGCGGGCGCGACGATAGATCTCGGAGAACCGTTCGCAGGCCGCGCCTACCGTCGGGGTATAGATAACCGGCATCATCTCTTCAAGGTGGTTGCCGATCAGGCGATAAAACAGGGTTTCGTTGGTGTCCTGGATGTTACGCAGATAAATATGTTTGTCGATTTCAGTTTTGAATCCCTGATACTGGATCCAGGCGCGTTCCGCTTGCTCTTCGATAGTTTCAACCACTTCCGGCAGCAGGCCGAGCAGGTTGAAATTGCTGCGCTCTTCCATACTGAAGGCGCTTCCCTTGTTGAGCAGGGGGAATTCAAGCAGAACGGGACCCGCGTAGGGGATGTACAGGGAACGGTTTTTCTTATGGGTAAATTGCATCGCACTAACTCCTTGATCATGACCACAGTCCCGGCGCGGCGATAAGCGAAGGGCGGGTGGAAAGCAGCGGGCAGAGTATAGAGCAGAAGGTCTTCAAGCGGGTAAACAAGCAGTCAATTGCCATAAAAAAACACCATCCTGGCAACAGGACGGTGTTGTTTATCATCACTCAGGCTGAAAATTAACCACCGCGGCGTTTGCGGCCGGTAGCATGGATGTGGTTAATGGTGGTTTCTTCATCGCCTTCCAGCACCACTTTTTTCTGCCGGGAAAGCTTATAGTTCAGACCGAGAAGATGACGTGCCTGATGGTTCGATTTCATTCTGACTCCTTTATCCTGTTCTGGTTTCAAGGGCAAACCCGGTAATGACCGGATGAAATGTAACCCAAAGTCGGCCGCGCGTTTTTTGTGCGGCCACAGGTAGGGTGGTCCATTTTCTCGGTAATAGCAACCCTGGGGAGCCAGATTAAGAACAGTCCTCCTTGCGCGCCGCAGGGGTCACCACTTCATCTCACCGGTATTAACTTTGGCGCTTAACTCCAGCGAGCTGGTCTCCGCCAGGCCCGGCCACTGTGCCTCCATCGCCTTGATCACCCCGGCCGAATCCGAATGCGTCTTCAGCGCCTGCTCGAACTGCTGGAGATAAGTTTTTGTAAAGCGCACTGCGCTGTCTCCCTCCGGCGGGGTGCCGAGATAATGGCCCGGGATCACCCGCTGCGGGTGCAGGGCGATCATCTGGTCCAGCGTATTACGCCATTGCTGACGACTGGCCGGCGTCTGGGTGTCGGCGGTCCAGAGATGCATACCCCACGCCACGCCGGTGCCGCCGAGGATCGTTTTGTTCGCCCGGATCCAGACGAACGCCGCGTAGTCATGCGGCTGCATGATGGTTACTTTCTCGCCATCGATGGTAAAGCTGTTGGCCTTCAGCGCCTGCGGGACATACACCTGCGTCGGCGCGCCGTCTTTCATTTGCGGGCCCCAGTACGCCAGTTTGGCCGCTTTGGTGGCTGCAATATGTCTGACGACCTCCGGCGTGGCGACCACCTCCGCCTGCGGGAAGGCTTTTACCAGCGGCTCAAGACCAAAATAGAAATCCGGATCGCCAGAGGTGATCACAATCCGCGATAGCGGTTTGCCGTTTTTCTTGATCATCTCCACCAGCTTTTCCCCATCTTTGACGCTGAACTGCGCGTCGAAAAGTACCGCTTCATGCGGACCGGAAACGAGGGTCGAGTTGACGGCAAAAAGTCCTTTTTCCTGCGGGTTGTAAGTTTGCAGCGTCAGAGGCGCCGCGAAGACCGCGCCGCTGAACAGGGCGGTAGCAACAGCAAGGGCAGATAATTTCATGATTTATTCTCAGTAACAGGTGAATGCGTTCCATTGTACGGATTTCGCTATTTGATAGAATTCCTGAAACAAGAGATGCTGAGTTTCATAAAACGTGCAGATCAGGGGGAGTGATGGACAGGGTGATTGCTGCGCAGGTGTATCTGCGCATCTGCGAGCTGGGAAGTCTTAGCGCCGCGGCGCGGGCGCTGGGGATGTCGCGCCCGATGGTGAGCCGCTATCTGGAACAGATGGAGAGCTGGGCCGGCGCCCGGCTGATCCATCGCTCAACCCGGCGGCTGACGCTGACCCCGGCCGGGGAGAAGGTATTGCTCAAGACCCGCGGTTTGACGCGGATCGCCGATGAAATCGCCGGCGAGCGTCAGCGGGCCGATCCCAGCGGCACACTGCGCGTCGCCTGCGCGCACTTTACCGCCATGCAGCTGATCTCTCCGCTGCTGCCGGACTTTCTCGCCCGCTATCCACTACTGCGCCTGGAGCTGGATATCAATAACCATCCGGTCAGCCTGATCGGCGAGCGTATCGACGTGGCCATTCGCATTACCGACAACCCGGAGGCGGGGGCCATCGCTCGTCGCCTCGGAGTGTGCCGTTCGCTGCTCTGCGCCGCGCCGGGCTGGATGCGCCAGCATGGCCCGTTGACGACGCCCGACGATCTGCAACGACATAACTGCCTGCTATACAGCCATTTCGCCAGCCAGCACTGGCAGTTCAGCGATGCGCAGGGGCGGGAAGCGTCGGTGGCGGTGAACGGTAATCTGAGCGCAGGGATATCTTCATTGCTGCTGGAGGCGGCGGTTGCCGGGTGCGGCATTGCGATGCTTCCCGAACTGGAGGCCCGGGGCGCGATTGCCAGCGGCACGCTGGAGGTGGTGCTTCCGGAGTGGACGCCGAAGGCGTTGAGCGTTTACGGCATCTATCTTTCCCGCGACTACCAACCTGACGGATTACCGCTATTTCTTGATGCGCTGCAGAGGCGTCTGGGAGAGGAGACTGGCCACGGCTGAGTCTTGGCGCTTCGCGCCCCGACAGCACCGGCGGAAGGCAATTCCGCCGGTAGGCTGACGTTGAGCTTTATTCGTTGCCCCACTGATTAAGGAAATTAGCGATATCGTCAATGCGGTCTTCGTTAATGGCCGCCTCGCGGGCCATTTCTCGCTGCGCCTCTTCGTCAATCTCTTCGTTATTAGTTAACCGCGCAATCAGCAGTTGGAAATAGCGCGCCAGCGCATCGCGTTCTTCATCCTTTACCGGCGCAGCCGCTTCGGTCTCGTATTCGTCCACGATGTCATAAAATTTCAGGGGGATGTCATTACTCATCTGTCGTCCTCAGGGGTGGCGTCGGGGCCAGGGTTAGCGCACAGCGGCGGGCGGACATCATAGCATGCGGCCAGAGTAGCGGAGTGGAGGAAAGAAAAAATTGCCGCAACCGGGAGGCGAGGGGCCAGTATATAGCCGCAAGGGTTGGCCGGGAAAATACCGGCGCGCGCTGGCGCGCGTCGGTATGCCGGGAGGCTTAGACCACACCATCCCCGCCGTCAGAACACCACACCTGTCCGGAGGTATATGAGCAGGCATCGGATGCCAGGGTGACATACAGCGGGGCGATCTCTACCGGTTGCCCCGGGCGCCCCATCGGCGTGTCTTTGCCAAACTGTTTCACCTTCTCGTCCGGCTGGCCGCCGCTGGATTGCAGCACCGTCCAGTAAGGGCCAGGCGCTACGGCGTTCACGCGAATGCCTCGTTTCGCCACCTGTTTAGCCAGCGATTTAGTGAAGATCGCGAGACAGGCTTTGGTCTGCGCATAATCGAGCAGGATCGGGCTGGGTTTATACGCCTGCACCGAGGTGGTATTGATAATCGCGCTTCCGGCCTGGAGGTGAGGCAGTGCGGCGCGGGTGATCCAGAACGGCGCGTAGACGTTGGTTTTAAAGGTAGCGTCGAAATCTTCGGTAGTGAGTTCCTCAAGGGTTTCACAGTATTGCTGACGCCCGGCGTTATTAACCAGGATGCTCAGACCTCCCAGCTGTTCCACCGCGTCGGCCACCAGCGACTGGCAGAAGGATTCGGAGCGAATATCACCCGGGAGGGCCACCGCGGTGCGCCCTTCGGCTTTGATCAGGGCGATAACTTCATCCGCATCCTTTTGCTCTTCGGGCAGATAGTTTATCGCGACGTCGGCGCCTTCGCGGGCAAAGGCGATCGCCACCGCACGGCCAATACCGGAGTCGCCGCCGGTAATTAACGCTTTCTTACCGGCCAGTCGCCCGGAGCCGGTGTAGCTGGTTTCACCGTGGTCCGGGGATGGCTCCATTTCCGCATCCAGACCCGGCGGGGTTTGTTCTTGCTCCGGGAACTCCGGACGTGGAGCCGTCTCTTCTGGCAACATGGAGGTGGGTAACTTCTTCATTGGCGGTTTTTCATCTTGCATAGTCATCTCCTTCAGACAGAACGGGCCAGCTCTAAGAATAGGTCAGCTTCTCCTGGCGACAGACCCTGGATGACTCGCAACATCGCAGTCAATGGCCAATCGTAGGCGTAACGGTATGCCTTAACCGACTGATCCTTGGCGTATTTCGGGGGATAGCGTTGCGTTATTATTGCTGACGTTAAATTAGGATTATTCCATCCTTAATCAAGGGCCACGGGCTATTTTCGTAACGCGCATGATCTTTTTCTCAAGTTACGATGAAGGTGCTGCATGAATAAACGATGAAGATGTTCATTAGCAAACCATGGTCTATAAGGTGATACCTCTTTAGGGGTAATATTTCTGGATATTGTGTTCCGCGAGATAAAGAAATATTTATTCATTAAATTGTTTGCATTTTTTTACAAACGGCCGTTGGACGTTTCTGTTTTACCCGCCGGTGAACATAACCTACGTCAAATAAAGGAGTTGTGTGAGGTATATTTTATCTTACCGCTTCGTTAGTAAAGCTTTATTTTGTCAGTGCGCGGATGGGTATCTGAAATTAATTTGACTCCTGCAGGCATTCCTCTAGTGTTAGATATCGAGGGCGATGATTTGTAACAGGGTCATTTTCCATTTACCAACCGATATTGATCAAACCAAAGGTGAAAATTATGGCAGAGCATAGAGGCGGTTCAGGTAATTTTGCAGAAGATCGTGAGAAAGCATCCGAAGCCGGGCGTAAAGGCGGACAGCACAGCGGCGGGAACTTTAAAAATGATCCTGAACGTGCATCCGAAGCCGGTAAGAAGGGTGGTAAGAACAGTCATGGCGGCGGCCGTAAATCCGGTGACAGCTAGCGACTGATGAGCTGTGACGCCGACAAATCGGCGTTGAGACAAAACCTGTGGGCCAGATGGTCCGCAGGTTTCTGCATATTCAGGGTTTATTTATCTATAACGACATTCATTATCCGCGATGTGGGGAAACTAAAAGGTGAGTAGGAAATCGCCGCATCACTAGCAATTAAAGACGGCCGCAGCGGCAATAAATTAGCCGGACGGTAAAGACAGAAAATAACGGAACGGGACAATACGCAACGCTGTTTTCTTTTTTATGCTTAGGCAAAAGAAAGACATTTTCAGCGTAAGGTTTAGCGCCTGACGCAGCGGTCAGAGCGTCGATAAAATGGTCGCTCAATATTGTTCGGTCCTAAGGTAATAAAATGAAGTTGACGCCAGTGTTTATTAAGCGCTGTCATCTTGTCGCCGCCGTTATGTGGGTGGGTCTGGCGATACCCTCGTTAATCTGGTGGAAAGACAGCGTACTGTGGGTCATTCTCATCAGTATTTATGCCAATATTGTTGGCCATTTATCCGGATATAGCGCAGCGCGAGCTGACCAGGCGGCGGAAGAGAGTGAAGATTCCACGTCAAAATAAAAGGTTAATGATCAGAGGTGTATATGACGGATATTGAAAATTATCACAACTGGCTTCGCGATGCGCATGCCATGGAAAAACAGGCTGAGTCGCTGCTGGTGGCCACCATCAGACGCCTCGATAATGAACCGCAGTTACGCACCCGCCTTGAACAACATCTCTATGAAACCCGACGGCAATTGTCCGCCCTGCAGGATATCATCGCCCGCAACCATATTTCCCGCTCCGCGCTGAAGGATGCGATGAGCCGGGTGGCGGCGTTAGGACAGACCATTGGCATCATGCTGCCCGGTGATGAGGTTATTAAAGTGATTATCACTTCCTACGTTTTTGCCCATTTTGAGGTCGCCTGCTATACCGCTTTATTAACGGCGGCGAAAAGAGTAGGCGACCACAGCGCGATGCACACACTGGAGGGTATCCTGGCTGAAGAGAGAGGAATGGCTGATTGGCTGCTCCATTATCTGCCAGCGCTGACCGGGCAATATCTTATGGATACCGATATGCCTGGCGTTGAGGCCGGGCATTAAGCCGCCGGAGAACGCTATGGTCAAACGGCAAACCATCGCGCTCCTCGCCGCCGAGGAAGAGGTTCCGCTGGTATTAACCGCCAGGCAGCAGGCGCTGGTGGACGCGGTAGCGAACAGGATGCTACCAGCGGAACGCAATCCCGTATCGCCTGTCGGCAAACCGCGCGCGAAGGCCAGGGCGGGGTCCGGATCGCGCTGAGGCGGCTGACAGGGACGGGCAGAACGCGAGGTGAGAGTGATGCAACGGGAAGAGTGGTTTCACAGAGCGGTCATCTATCAGGTTGACAGTTCGCTCTTTTATGATGCCAATGGCGATGGTTTTGGCGATCTCGCGGGCATTCGCCAAAAGCTACACTACATTCGCAGCCTCGGAGCGACGGTGCTCTGGCTGACTCCGTTCTATCTCACTCCTCTGCAGGATGATGGCTATGATATCAGCGATCATCTGCAGCCCGATCCGCGGTTCGGCACTATCGCTGACGTGATTGAGCTGATTGCCCGCGCCCGCGAGCTGGGACTGCGGGTGATCGTTGAGCTGGTGATCCAGCACACCTCCGCGCAGCACCCGTGGTTCCAGGCGGCGCGACGCGATCCCCGGTCGCCGTGGCGGCCGTATTATCTGTGGGCCGATCGGCCGCCGGAAAACGACGATCCTCCCATGTTTCCCGGCGTTGAGGAGAGCGTCTGGCGCTGGGACGAACAGGCTGGGCAATATTATCGCCACATGTTTTATCACCACGAGCCCGACCTGAATCTCGCCCATCCGCCGGTGATCGCTGAAATCGAAAACATTATCACCTTCTGGCTGCAGGCTGGGGTGTCTGGCTTTCGTCTCGATGCCGCGTCACATCTGGTCAAGCAGGCCGGAAAGGGCGACGAGACGCGCGGCTACCCGCTGCTGACCCATCTCCGGCAGGTTGTACAGCGCCTCAATCCCGATGCGATACTCCTGGGTGAAGTGGACGTCGCGGTAGAAGATTACCGTCATTATTTCGGCCAGGGCGATCGGCTGCAGATGGTGCTTAATTTCTGGCTTAACAAATACCTCTACCTCAGTCTGGCGCAGCAGCGCGCCGCGCCGGTGGTGAAGGCCCTGCAGGCGATGGTGACCCCGCCGGACGGGTGCTGCTTCGTCAACTGGCTGCGCAACCATGATGAACTGGATCTTGAGGGGATTGGCGAGCGCAACAAGCGCCAGGTTATCCGCACCTTTGCCCCTGATAAATCGATGTCCGTTTACCAGCGCGGCGTACGCCGAAGACTGGCGCCGATGCTGGACGGCGATACCCGACGCATAGCGTTAGCCCATGCTATCCTGCTGGCGCTGCCCGGCGTGCCGGTGATGCGCTATGGCGACGAGATTGGCATGGGTGACGATCTCTCCTTACCGGAGCGCTACGCGGTCAGAACGCCGATGCAGTGGTCAGCCGCGGCCAACGCCGGCTTTTCCCGGGCGGCGCGGGATGATTTGCCGGTAAAACCGGTGGCCAGCGGGCGGTTCCGCTACCAACGGATCAATGTCGAAACGGCGCTGCGCCATCCCAGGTCGCTGCTGCATCGGGTACGCAATATGGTATTGGCGCGCACGGAATATACTGAACCGGGCTCCCTCCCTTTTACTCTCCTTACCCTAAAGGCCGACGCGGTGCTGGGCTTGCTCTATCGCAGCGAATCGCGGGAGGTACTGATGCTGGCCAACTGCAGCCAGCAGGCGGTAGAGGTCCTGCTCCCGCCGCTGGCCGAGGGCTACTGGAGCCCAATTCTGGAAGATAAGCTCTATCAGGATGGCCTGCACGGCGGGAAAGATGCGCGGCTGGCACTCTCCGGATATGGTTACCGTTGGTTCAGCCGCAGCCTGAGTTAGCGCCGTTTTCCGGAACGACGGAACAACGCCCGCAGCGCCATCGTCGCCACTGCTACCCCGACGCCGGCGGCGACTTTACCCGGGAGATCGGCGCTGATGGTGACTGCTTTACGCCGTGCGCCATCGTTAAAGGGGCCGTGGCCCGGATGATTGCCGCGCACCGGCGTGAACAGGTCGTCCTGTTGGTCTGACGACTTTGGCTGACCGGTAAACTGTCCCTCCCACGCTTTTTTCACCATCAGCCGATCGAGCAGGCGAGGGAAGAAGACCTGGCCGAGGATCGACTGGATGGTGCTTTTTCCGACCCACAGCTCGTTGACCGGGCGCTGGATGACGCTGTAAATAGCCTCGGCGGCGACTTCCGGCTGATAGACCGGGGGCACCGGCTGCATGGCCTGATCCATTTTGTTTCGCGCCCAGCCAAACTGGGCGGTGTTCATCCCCGGCAGTTGCACCATGGTCAACTGGATGTGGCTTTTCTCATGCATCAGTTCGGTTCGCACGGCATCGGTAAAGCCGCGGATCGCCGCTTTCGCTCCGCAGTAAGCCGACTGCAGTGGGATTGAACGCCAGGCCAGCGCCGAGCCGGCCTGAATAATCACCCCCCGATCCCGGGGGATCATGACCTCCAGCGCCGCGCGGGTGCCGTTCACGTACCCGAGATAGGTCACCTCCGTCACCCGGCGAAACTCCTCCTCGCTCATCTGACGAAAGGGCGCCAGCACGGTGGTCATGGCGTTGTTGATCCAGACGTCGATTGCCCCGAGGGTGGTTTCCACCTCGGCGGCGGCGCGCTGCAGCGCCCCGGCATCGACGACATCGGCGCTAATAGCCAGCGTTTTAATGCCAAACCGTTCACAGGCCTGTCGCGTCTCCTGCAAACCCGTTTCGTCTCGGGCGATCAGCGCCACGTGATATCCAGCGCGGGCGAAACGCAGCGCGGTAGCTTTGCCCGCTCCCGCGGTTCCACCGGTAATAACCATCACAGACATAGTGACCTCATTATGTTTTGGCTTTCACAATATTGACTGTACGGATCGGTTAATTATTTCTCACCAATGGCAATGACGAGGTGGGAAATATCCTGGAATAAGCGCAATGTGAATCAGGCGGCATCTCCTGGTTAGTTTCGGCAGATCCTACATACTTCGGCGAAGGCGTTCTATAATTTGTAGGATCCCTGACAACCAGCGAGGAGGAAAAATGTTAATGTTGAACGTTGTTAACGGTGAAAAAGAAGAGGATGACGCCACTCGCGCTCCGGAATCAGGTGATAAACAACCGGAGCGTGATAAATAGCGAAGCCGATACTATTCCTGCTCAGGAATAATGGATATCTGGCCGTTACGCTCGAGAATAGCGAATTTGATCGCTTTCAATTCATAAATGCCATGGTGCTGCCTGGCCGCCAGCAGGATATCATCGACAGAGATATTGACGAGCTTAATCTTCTCGTCGATGACAGCACCATTTTCCACCACGATAACCGGCGTACCATCGAGAAAATTTTCTGCCTGAGCAAATTTTTTCTTAATATAGCCGAACAAAATATCAATACTAACCAGGGTGACGATAGTCAGCATCGACCCGGTAACCGAATAGTCTGTGCTGAGCATCGCCTGCTGGGTGGCTTCGCTGATAATCAGCAACAGTATCAGGTCAAAGTTGGTTAATTGCATCAGAGTTCTTCTGCCGGCAATCTTAAAAATAATCAACAGGATCAGATAGATTGCTGCGGCTCTAAGGACCATTTCCATAGCGACTCCTACGGATAGACAAACTGCTGCCAGGTTACAGAATAGCGATCGTTAACTACCGCCTGCAGAGAGATATTACCGGCCGTTTTTGGGGTAACGGCTAACCACACAGATATCGGTGAAGGCGGGTTCGACCGCTGATAGACGAGATGTAATTTCCCGTCGGCGCTATACATTTTATCCGGCTGCGGACGGATATCACCGATCTGGTAGCGGGTTAATAACGGGGCGGCGAAGCTGATAATGGTGTCGCTGGCCGTATCCGGTTTAATCTGAATATTAAGCTCGGTTTCACTCATCAGCCTGGCATAGCGCTGATAATCGACGCTTAATTCGCCTCCACTGGTTTCCCGGTGTGCTTCACTGAAATAACCGGAGGACCACAGGCCGCTTAACGCGGTAAGAATGATGAGACTCAAAACAATTATCCCATAGCGGCGGAAGCGATATTCAAAGCGTAAGGAGCGTTCATTCTCATCGACGATAGGACAAGGCTGTTGATTCTTAATCATTAATATTTTCCCCGCGTTTCGTTTCGCCAGGAGCGTAACGATAAGGACATTCTTATATTAGACGATATCAGAACAATTGACTTTGTAAAAATGGCCAGCCTCAGCCAGGCTTTATTCTCATCGTCAGCAAAAAACGGAGGCATGATGAAAAAACTAGCATTGGCCATGGCATGTCTGTTTGCCGTAGGTGTCGCGCAGGCGGACGATAAGGGAGGGTTTAGCCAGGATGCCGCGCCGCCGCCGCCGCACAAACTCGATGACGGCTATCGCGGCGTCGAGGATGGCCGGATCATGACCGTTGAGCAGGCGAAAACCATGCACGATGGCGCGACCGTTTCGCTGCGCGGCAATCTGCTCAAGCGGCAGGGAGATGACCGTTATCAGTTTCGTGATAAAAGCGGCACCATCACCGTTATTATCCCGGTCGCCGCGTTTAACGAACAACACGTAGAGCCAGACGATCTGGTCAATATCAACGGCAGTCTGGATCGCAAAATGACGCCGCCGGTCGTGCGAATCGATCGTCTGCTCAAGCAGTCGCCTAAGTAAGCGGAGCACGTCGATATGAGCACCTTTTCTCATTCGCAAGACGAAGAGCGCGGTAAGCAACCTGCCCGTGAGGCGCCCGGGGAGCAGGGCGAAGTTCCGCGTAAACGGGACGACAGCAAGGATGACAAATCCGATCCCTGGCATCCGCAGGATGGCCGATAGCGTCACCAACGACACGAAAACCACGGGAACGTGGGAGCCAGAGGCTGCGAAAAGACGCAGCTTCGGCATCACGCACTATACTTTTTGTTCGACATCACTACAGGAGGAATCAAATGGCGATTCATAAGAAAGGGCTAGCGCACTGGGAAGGCGACCTGAAGCATGGCAAAGGCACCGTGTCGACAGAAAGCGGGGCGCTGAGCCAGCAGCCCTACGGATTTAACACCCGTTTTGAGGGGGTGAAGGGCACCAACCCTGAGGAGCTGATCGGCGCTGCACATGCCGCCTGCTTTTCGATGGCCCTGTCGCTGATGCTCAGCGAAGAGGGATATACCGCAACGTCCATTGACACTACCGCAGTGGTCACCCTCAATAAAACCGACGGCGGCTTTGCGATTACCGATATCGCGCTGCAAAGCCAGATCGTCCTGCCGGACGTGTCTCCGGCGGCGTTCGATGAGATCATCCAGAAAGCGAAAGCAGGCTGCCCGGTATCGCAGGTGCTGAAGGCCAACATTACCCTCGATTACCAGCTGAATCCGTAAGCCGTCGTGCCCGCGTGCTGCGGGCACTCTTTCCGCAATATCTCTCCCAATGCTGTCCAACAGTGGTATCTTTTGTCCTTTAGTTGCACGTAAGGGATACCATCATGATCGGCATTCGCCGGATGATCGAGGCGCAGGTGCTCGGCCTGACCGGCATGGCGCTAAAAGAGATCGACTTTGAACGACCCAAAGGAGAGCCGGGGCTGTTTGGTCCCCAGTCGGCCATCTGGCAGGTGCACGGCGATTTTACCTCGATGCTCTGCGGCGGCATTAGCGCGCTGTTGCTGCAGATGCTGCATCCTCTGGCGCTGGCCGGCGTCTGGGATCACTCTCGTTTTCGCGAGGATATTTTGGGCCGCCTGCGCCGCACCAGCCAGTTTATTTCTGCCACCACTTTTGCCACTACCCCCGACGCCGAACGGCTAATCGCCAAAGTACAGGGGATCCATCAGCGGATCGCCGGGGTGGATAAGGACGGAACCCCGTATCAGGCGAGCGACCCGGCGCTGTTAACCTGGGTGCACGTCGCCGAGTGCAGTCGCTTTATGGCTTCCCACCTGCGCTACAAGCGGACGGTGGTCAGTCCCGAGCGCCAGGAGGACTATTTTCGTGAGTCGGCGGAAATCGCCCGGCGGCTGGGGGCTCGGGATATCCCTCAGACACCGCAGGAGGTGGCGGACTATCTCGAGGCGATGCGCCCGCGACTGCGCTGCGACGAACGTACCCGGGAGGTAGCTCAGGTGCTGCTCTCCACCCGTCTGCCGGGGCGGATGAGCCAGCCGGTCGGCCGGGTGATGATGAACGCAGGAATTGACCTCCTGCCGGAATGGGCGCAGGAGATGCTGGGATTGTCGCTCACGCCGCTGCAGCGGCGCACGACGCGCCTGATGGTGCATGGCGTGGCCCGCGTACTGCGCGCCTCGGTACGCAACGGCGCCTGGCATTGCGCCATGCGCCGGATGACAGAGGCGTGATTCAGTTCGCTTGGCCCAGGTGACCGGCAATCAGCGCCTGCAGACTGCCATCCGCCCGCCACTCGCTAAGCGCGTCGTTTACCGCGTGAAAACGGTCCACGTCCGCCCGGGCGACGCAGATGGCCTGCTGGATCTCGGTAAAATTATCCGCCAGTACCCGCACCCCGGCGTGCTGACGGGCTGTCGCCTCCAGCGGCTGGCGGATGCCGGCGACCATATCCCCTTCACCGGCGAGGAAGGCGTCGATTGCCTCCTGCGAAGAGGGAAGGCGATGCAGGCTGGCGTGCTGCAGATGGCGGGTTAGCCATAGATCGTATGCGGCGTTTTGTCCGACGTTAATGGTGGTTGCCGGGCGATCCATGTCGGCCACGCTCTGGCAGGGCGAATCAACGCTGACCAGCGCGGTGCCCTGGATGGTGATATAGGGCGAGGTAAAGCGCAGGGTGGCTTCCCGCGCCGGATCGATGGCCAGAAAGGCAATATCCCAGTGCTCGCCACCGGCGTCAGCCACCACTTTACCCGCGGCAGGATAGGGAACGAATTCGGCGCTGACGCCCCAGCGCGTCGCCAGCCGATGGCTGAGCTCGACGGTGATGCCCGCGGGCATTCCTGTCTCCCCGAGATGGGCCAGGACCGCATTGCCCAGATTAATGGCGAAACGCAGCCGGGATGGTTTGTTATGTGACATCGCTGACTCCTGTGGTGGCTAAGCTAAAGTGGCCCGACCTGTGGCCACCCTTCAAAAGATAGTTCATAGGCGCAAGGTTGCAGCGTTCCAACGGCACATACAGTAAATAGTCATTACCGACCGCCGCGATATCGTTAAACGGCAAGGCAATGGCTTTTATATTGTTAAGCATAAACTCAGTTTGTCAGTTTATTCTTCCCGCTCACAAAGGGAGAGAAATAATGACACAACATAATTTTGAAAATGATAATAAATATCATGAGCGTTCGGTGCAGGCGCGAAAGAGTACCCTTGTTAGCGTGGTGGTTAATATTTTACTTTCTGCCTTACAGGTAGTCGTGGGAATATTTTCCGGCTCTCAGGGATTAATTGCCGACGGAATGCACTCTTTTTCCGATCTGGTCGCCGATGGCGTGGTATTGATGGCGAATAAAAAGAGCCGTCGACCGTCTGACCACGATCACCACTATGGCCACTGGCGCTATGAGAACGGCGCCTCCCTAATTATCGGCGCGATTCTGCTGCTCGTCGGGGGTGGCATGCTATGGTCCGCGTCGGGCCATCTTGCGCAACCGCAAACTATTCCGCCGGTGCACAGCGCGGCGCTGTGGATGGCGCTGGTGGCGCTGGCCGTCAAGGAGGGGCTGTTTCGCTATATGCTGGCGGCCGCCAGGCGGCTGAATTCGTCGCTGCTTATCGCCAATGCCTGGCATGCCCGCTCTGACGCCGCATCCTCCCTGGTGGTGGCCCTGGGGATTATCGGTAATCTGGCCGGGTTCGCCTGGTTTGACCCGCTCGCCGCGCTGGCGGTGGGGCTGCTGATTGCGCGCATGGGCTATCGTTTCGCCGCCAGCGCGCTGCATGATTTAATGGACCGTGCGGTTGATGAAGAGATGCAGCAGGCGATCGCCGATACGCTGCGAGCAACGCCGGGCGTGGCGGGCCTCCACGATCTGAAAACCCGTAAGGCGGGGGATCTGGTGCTGGTGGATGTCCATCTCGAGGTGGCTGGCGAGATGTCGGTAGCCGAAGGGCATCAGATTGCCCGTCACGCGCGGGAGCGGGTGCTGGCGCAGCATCCGGTGCTTAATGTGATGGTGCATCTCGATCCCTGCGAAGCGCAGGGGTTGACGAAAGCGGTCTGATACACCCGGTAGCCTAAGCGGAAAAATGAATTGGCTCAGCGGTTATTTTTTCTTCTGAGCCATTATTGCTGGCGCATTGATTGCCTGAAATATAAAAAAGGCCCATACTAAAAACGCCATTACCATCGCTAAATAATGGCGCAGATCTGCCCATCGCAGTTAACGATAAAATAAACCAATCGGCTCATAGATAATCTCTATTCTGTATTCAGAGATAATGACCAGAGCGGTAATTCAGGAAGTCAGACAATGATCATTCGGCCAGAACAACACTGGTTTCTTCGCCTATTTGACTGGCACGGCTCCGTGCTGTCGAAAATCATCTTTCGCCTGCTGCTAAATGTGCTGATGTCGATCATCGCCATTATCAGCTATCAATGGTACGAACAGCTGGGGATCCACTTAACCGTGGCGCCGTTCAGCCTGCTGGGGATTGCGATTGCGATTTTCCTCGGCTTTCGCAACAGCGCCAGCTACAGCCGCTTCGTCGAGGCGCGCAATCTGTGGGGGACGGTGCTTATCGCCGAACGCACGCTGGTGCGTCAGCTGCGCAATATCCTGCCGGCGGAACACGATGCCCATCGCCGCATCGTCAGTTATCTGGTGGCCTTTAGCTGGAGCCTGAAGCACCAGCTGCGCAAAACCGATCCGACGGCTGACCTGCGGCGGTTGCTACCGGAGGAGAGGGTGACGGAGATCCTCGCCAGCTCAATGTCCACCAACCGGATCCTGCTGCTGGCCGGCAACGAAATTGGCCAGCTGCGGGAGGCGGGCAAGCTCAGCGACATCACTTACGGGCTGATGGACAACAAACTCGACGAGCTGGCGCACGTGCTGGGCGGTTGTGAAAGGCTGGCCACCACCCCGGTGCCTTTCGCCTATACCCTGATCCTGCAGCGTACCGTCTACCTGTTCTGTACGCTGCTGCCGTTCGCCTTGGTCGGCGATCTGCACTACATGACGCCGTTTGTCTCGGTCTTTATCTCTTACACCTTTTTATCGTGGGATTCGCTGGCGGAAGAGCTGGAAGATCCGTTCGGCACCGCAGCCAATGACCTGCCGTTGAACGCGATGTGCAATACCATCGAGCGCAATCTGCTCGACATGACCGGTCAGCATCCGCTGCCGGAGACGCTGCGTCCGGACCGTTACTTCAATCTGACCTGAGCCTGGCCCACCGGGCGGTTTCGCTGCCCGGTCATCACTTTCCGTAGCAATTTATCCGTCACAGCACCGCGGTGAAAACCGCAAAATTTGCAAATAAGTTAAATTTAACACCTGATAGATAACATCAATTATACAGAATTGTGGTGTATGTTATTATTCAGTTAACAAACGCAGTACCTACGCTTTCCCATCGTACTATCCTTGAGAAACAGCATTCTTTTCAGGTGACGCCATGCGATTCACGCTTCGTCGCCGGGGTTGTCGTACGCCTTTTTCGGCTAGAGACAGCCAGAACAGAGCAGCAGGAGTAAAGAGATGACCAATAAAAGACGCGCGGTTCCCGGTGTTCACCCCTATGACGGTCCGGCAGGCGGGTGGGGCGCGTTGAAGGCCACGGCCATCGCCGTGCGCACCCAGATGGATGCCTTTGAGGCGCCCGCCACGCTGCTGCGTACCAACCAGCCGGACGGTTTTGACTGCCCGGGCTGCGCCTGGCCGGATAAAGAACATAAATCGACCTTCCAGTTTTGCGAAAACGGCGCCAAAGCCGTGACCTGGGAGGCGACCACCAAACGGGTGACGCCCGCATTCCTCGCGGCAAATACCGTATCTTCCCTGCTGGCAAAAAGCGATTTTGAACTGGAGGGCTACGGCCGCTTAACCCATCCTTTGGTTTACGACCGGGACAGCGATACCCTGCGTCCGGTGGCGTGGGAGCAAGCCTTCGCCCGTATCGGCGAGATCCTCCGCGGCCTGCAGCCGGATGAGGTTGAATTCTACACCTCTGGCCGAGCCTCCAACGAAGCGGCGTGGCTGTTCCAGCTGTTTGCCCGCGAGTATGGCACTAACAACTTCCCCGATTGCTCCAACATGTGTCATGAATCCACCAGCGTGGGCCTGCCACAGTCGATCGGCATTGGTAAAGGCACCGTCTCTCTCGACGATTTTGACCAGACCGAGCTGGTGATCTCCATCGGCCATAATCCGGGCACCAACCACCCGCGGATGATGGGCACCCTGCATGAGCTATCCCGCCGCGGCGTGCCGATTATCGTTTTCAATCCGCTGCGTGAACGGGCGCTGGAGCGTTTTGCCGATCCGCAGAACGTAATGGAGATGGCGACCCGGCGCTCGACGCCGATCGCCTCGACCTACTACCAGGTACGGGCCGGCGGCGACGCGGCGGCGCTGAAAGGGATCGCCAAAGCGCTGCTGCAGCTGGAGGAGGAGCAGGGCAATGTGCTCGACCACGCGTTTATTGCCCAACATACCCAGGGATTCACCGCCTTCGCCGATGACCTCCACGCCACCCGCTGGCAGGATATCGAGCAGGAGTCTGGCCTGACGCGCGAATCCCTGAACCAGGTTGCGGCGGCTTACGCCAAATCCAGGGCCACCATCGTCACCTACGGTATGGGCATCACCCAGCATAACAAAGGCACCTCCAACGTGCGTCTGATTGCCGACCTACTGCTGATGCGCGGCAATATCGGCAAGCCGGGGGCCGGGATCTGTCCTTTGCGCGGTCACTCGAACGTCCAGGGTAACCGCACTGTCGGGATTAGCGAAAAACCCTCCGCGGCTTTCCTCGACAGCCTGCAGCGGGTGATGGGGATTACGCCGCCGCGGCATCATGGCCACGATGCGGTAAAAGCCCTGGAGGCCATGATCGCCGGCGAAGCCAAAGCGCTGATCTGCCTTGGGGGCAACTTCGCCGTGGCGATGCCGGACCACGAACGCGCCTTCCCGGCGATGCGCGGCCTTGAGCTCAGCGTTCACGTCGGCACCAAGCTCAACCGCTCACATCTCCTGACGGCGAAAGAGACCTTTATTCTGCCGTGTCTGGGCCGCACCGAGCTTGACCTGCAGGCCAGCGGCCGGCAGTCGATCACCGTCGAGGATTCGATGTCGATGGTGCATGCTTCGTCGGGCAAGCTTAAGCCCGCCTCGCCGATGCTGCGCTCGGAGCCGGCGATTGTCGCCGGTCTGGCGAAGGCCACCTTGCCCGCCAGCAAAGTGGACTGGCAGTACCTCGTGGAAGACTACGATCGCATTCGCGATCTGATCGAACAGACCATTCCTGGGTTCGAGGATTATAACCAGCGCATTCGCCATCCTGGAGGCTTCCGCATGCCGCTGCCGCCGACCGAGCGCATCTGGCCTACCGCCACCGGTAAAGCCATGTTCTCGGTATTTAAAGGGGTGCATGAGAACGTGGTAGTGGAGGGTGAGGACGTGATGCGCCTGGTGACGCTGCGCAGTCATGACCAGTACAACACCACCATCTACGCGATGGATGACCGCTACCGTGGCGTCTTTGGCCGCCGTGACGTGCTGTTTATGAACGAGCAGGATATGGCCGCCCAGGGTCTGGAGCATGGCGATCGGGTAGATATTCATACCGCGCTGCCGGGAAGCGCGCTGACGCTGGAAGATATCACGGTGGTGGCCTACGGCATTGCGCCGGGCACCGTCGGCGCCTATTATCCGGAAGCCAACGTGCTGGTGCCGCTGAACTATCTCGATGAAGAGAGCGGCACCCCTTCGTATAAGTCGGTTCCCGTTCGCCTGACGCTGCGCTCGAAAGAGATCCGTCCGCTGGCCGGCGGGCGCTAAAAAGGTATAGCGCAGAGCGGCGTCGCGCCGTCCTGCGCCCCGCAGCACCTCGTGGTGTCCTCGCTTGAATTTATCGCTAGCGAAACTAACATTCTGGTAACCTGTGCGCGGCCCCGGGGGTGAACGGCGGGGTTCAAACGGGAAAGAGAATGGATATTAAGCAACTCAAGTATTTGATCGCGCTCGATCAGACGCGCCATTTTGGCCAGGCGGCGGCGGCCTGTCATATTACCCAGCCGACGCTCTCCATGCGCATTCGTAACCTGGAAGAGGAGCTGAACCTGACGCTGATCCAGCGCGGCCAACGCTTTGAAGGTTTTACCCCGGAGGGAGAGCGGATCCTGGCCTGGGCGCGGGCGGTGCTGGCCGCTCATGACGGCCTGGCGGCAGAGGCGGCCATCTGTCGCGGGCAGATGGTCGGCCAGCTGCGGGTCGGTATGGTGCCGCTGGCGAGCCTCAATCCGATGCAGTTGATTAAACCCCTGGCGGAGAAATATCCGGCGCTGCAGTTCAGCCTGTTGTCGATGACCTCGGAGCAGATTATCGATGGCGTCAGCCGTAATCAGCTGGATCTTGGGATTTGTTATCTGCAGCATCTGGATGAAGGTCAGTTCAAGATTGCTCGCTTGCCGCAAACCCGGATGGGGCTCCTGCACGATAAACGCCATTTCGACTTCAGCGCCGGGACGCCGGGATGGGAGACGCTGGCGATGCTGCCCCTCGGCTTTTTGACCAAGGGGATGTATTACCGGGAATCGATTGAAATCAGCTTTAAGGCCAAAGGGCTAACGCCGAGGTATGTCTTTGAAAGTGATTCGACGTTTCAGATTATCCAGGCGGTGCAGGCGGGGATCTGCTGCGCCATTATGCCGCTTAACAACGGCCTCGAAGCGCTAAGCGATAATCTTGAAATTCTGCCGATCGCCGAAACCCATGTTGATTCACAGCTGGCGCTGATTATGCGCCAGCAGGAACCAGTCTCGACCCTGGCGGAAAAATGCTTCGCCGAGGCGCAGGGGATATTTGGCTGAGGCCGGGCCGCCGACCTGGCGGCTTGTCACTAAAATGCCTAAACGCCCCTCTGATGGGAGAGTGTCAATATAGCCCCGGTGATGCTGGACCGTTGGTAAAAGTGGTATTGCGGCGCCGCTTAATGCTGTCCAGAAGTTACAAGCCTTAATGACAATTTTTTATCCCTCCTGCAGTACACATCACAAATATTAACTATGGCAACAGTCGTCATTTAAGTTAACAACAACCGATATGTATTACTCCCTAATGATATATTAGGCTGACTTCCTGGTTAGATTATGATGCATTAATGTCATGCCGGCATATGAATTCTTAAATGAATATGTCTGAAAACTAATAATATCACGGACTGTTTACATGTCATCTCATACCAACATTGTACAAGAAAAGGCTTTGCAACTGATGCAAAGTATTGGTCAAAATACCTACCTTAAGTCAATCATGAGCGGTATGATGCTCATATTGCCAGTAACGATCATGAGTTCTGTGGCGACTTTGGTTAAAGTGTTTCCGTTTGCTCCATATCAGGATTTTTTGTTACGACACAACTTAACTCGCTTCTTTGATATCCCGATTACCTTCACGAATAATTTTTTAGCCGTGATTGTCGCTTTCTCCGTTGCCTATACGCTAGCGAAAAATTTCGATGTTGATGGCTTCATGTCAGGCCTGATTTCAATGATCTCTTTCTTTATTTTAACGCCGTATGATCTCGGTGAAATAGGGCCGTTAGGGCAATCATTTTCAATCCCTGGCCAATGGCTGGGGCCCATGGGGCTGTTTACCGCCATTCTGGTGGCGATAATTTCAACACGAATATTCGTGGCGATAACTCGCAAGGGGTTGATTATCAAAATGCCAGAAAATGTCCCTGAATTTATCTTCAAATCGTTCTCTTCATTGATTCCAGGAATCGCCATCCTGACGCTGTTTACAATTATCTCCGCAGTCATTACCAGCGTTTGTTATGGGAGCATTCACGAAATTATTTATAAATTAATCCAGGTTCCGCTAACATCACTTGGATCCGGAATCTGGTCACTCATCTTTGTTGCTGTTGTTGCGCAATTGCTATGGTTTTTTGGGCTGCATGGCCACGCTATCACCCTCGGTATCGTAGCGCCGATCTGGTTTGCCATGGATGCCCAGCAGCTTGCTGCGTATGCTGCAGGCGTCGACTTACCCAACATCACCGGCTTTGCGTTCTTTATGACTTATGGCGCTGCTGGAGATTTATTGCCGCTGGCTATAATGCTCGCTTTTTTCGCGAAGAGCGCACGCTATAAAACGCTCGGTAAGATCGCCTTGCCGCCAGCTATCTTCACCATTGGCGAACCGATGGCTTATGGCGTGCCGCTGGTAATGAATTTTACTCTGGCGATTCCTTATATTTTTATCAATGGCATCATGCTCGGCATTGCATGGTATCTAACGGTCATTGGCGTATTGCCTCGCGTCGCTGGGGTGAGTACCCCGGCCGGCATGCCGATCATTATTTCTGGTTTTATGCAGGGGAGCTGGAAAATTGCCGCTTTCCAATTTATAGGACTTTTTGCGCGATTTGCAGGATGGTATTTCTTCTTCAAGACTGCCGATCTTGTCGCTTGTCGGGAAGAAAATCAGACGGATACCATTTGAATGCTCCTTAAAAAAATGCCAGCAACGCCAATTTAGCCATGGTGGGAAAGATGTTAAGTATCAATTACCAAACGGAAAACATTATTGTCGATCATCTGCCAATTATGGTGTGCTGGTCTACCAATTATCCTCAAAAGTCATTTACGATAAAAGTGTATAAAGGTGCCGAACTGGTATCTCTTATCGCAAGAGAGGGTAATAAAACAATTGTCACTCTCGATGCAATATCGTTACAAAGCTTTACTTCTTATACCATAGAAGTCCTTACCCACGGTGACAATGGTGAGAACAACGTTTTTAAAAACAGTTTTACGACCAGTAACCTTGGCCATTTTTCTGGCCGCTGGGTGAGCGGTGGGCATCACTTCACTAATGATATTCATTACTATCGCGGTAAACGTAATGTGGTGATGAGAAAAACAATTTATCTCGACGAAGAACTCCTCGATGCCTATATCAGCATTGTTGGTCTTGGTTTTTATAAATTGTATATCAACGGTAAAGAGGTCACACGCGGTGAGCTCAATACTGACTGGACAAATTATGCTAAAATTATTTATTATGATACTTACAATATAAAGCCGTTTATTAATCAGCCGAAAAATGAAGTCATTGTTGAGCTAGCCGATGGCTGGTTTAATCCAGCGCCGCTTAAATTATTTGGTAAATATAACCTGAGAGAGACCTTAACCATCGGTGAACCACAGGTCATCGCTGACATTTATATGAAGTTTGCAGACCGCGAAATGATCATCGGTAGTGATGCCGACTGGCAATATTGCGAAGGCGCTTATACCTTCAATAATATCTATTTGGGCGAGCGCCTGGATATGAAACTGTTTCGCGGAGACAACACCACCGATTTGCTGATGCCTGACTGGAAAAATGTGGTGCTGAGCAACGGGCCTGAAGGCCGTCTGGTCTCGAGTTTTATTCCGAAAATTAACCATACGTTGTCCCTCGGGGCAGAGCATATCCACGTCGTAGACGAAGAGACATTCATTATTGATTTCGGTGCCATCGTCACCGGATTTATCGATTTATCCATTACCGCGTCTGAGAATCAACGTGTGGAACTGCTCTATAGCGAAGACGTTGATGAAAACTACGAACTAAACACTGACTCCACCCTTGCGGGATTTGTCGGCAAACAGGTTATTGAAGGTGTGATTATTGACGGCGGAATTGGATCACCGGCGAGGGCGGAACAGAAGGATGCCTTTGAATGCCGCAGTGGGAAGAATCATTTTATCAATGCCTTTACCTGTCATTCGTTTCGCTATGTGCAGTTAAGCGGTATTAATATTGAACAATTAAACAACGTTCAGGCGCTTTCAGTACATACTGTACTAAGGGAAAACGGGGGCTTTTACTGCTCAGATCCTTACATAAATAAGCTCTTTGAGGTTGCTAAAAGAACCAAACTGAATAACATTCATTCGGTCTTCGGGGATTGTGCCCGCGAACGTTTCGCCTATGGCGGAGACATTGTCGCGTTGGCCCGGTCGCAAGTGTATCAGTTTGACTCTGCCGCTATTTATAAGAAAACTATCTTTGATTTTATCAATGATATTCGTCCCTGTGGTGGTGTGACGGAAACTGCGCCATTTATGGGAATTAAGACTAATGGAGTCGGCGGGGAAACGGGCCCCCTGGGCTGGCAACTGGTATTACCTTATTTGATAGCCATTCACTATCGACATTATGGCAATGTCAATCTGCTGGCCGAAAGCTTGCCATTTCTTGAGAAGCAGATCCTCTCCCTGGAAATGCGCGACTTTGATGACCTGGTGACCTGCTGCCTGGGTGACTGGGGAAGCCGCGTTCATGATATGCGTAATTACAAAAATGGCTCGCCAGCTCTCCATTTCACCAGTGCTTGTTTCTATTATTATCATTTGTTAATTATCGCAAAAATATGTGATGATCTTGGCTTTAAAGAAAAATGGCTAAAATATATTGGCAAGGCCAATAAAATTAGAGAGAAAATTTTATCACTCTATAAGAATACGGATGGCAGCTTTGCCGATCGCAGTCAGACCAGCTTTGTTTTTGCAATCTACTTCGATTTGTGTGATGATATCGAGAGTTCATTGAATGCATTGATCGATCTCATCAAAAAAGAGCAAAATGTTATCACTTGTGGGATTTTTGGCCAAAGTTTTGCCTATGAAATATTTCATCGCTATGGTCATAATGAATTAATCCTTGAATGGTTAAGAGTCGAAGCCGGATTCAAGAAAATGCTTAAAAATGATGCCAGCACATTGAAGGAATTTTTCGGTGATAACCTGAATGGTTCGAATAATCATGCGATGTTCAGTTCTTATTCCAGTTGGCTGTTTCAGGCTTTGGGCGGCATTACCGTCGCTGAGGAGGCGGTTGGTGCTGATGTTATTTTAATCAGTCCATCCTTTACTGACACAATTAACTTTGTGGATTGCTGGCATCAAACCATCAGAGGGCGTATTGAGTGTCGCTGGCGGCGCTATAAAAAAGGCATAGAATTAGTCATCAAAGTGCCATTTAACCTCAAAAAATGCACTCTTAAATTACCAAAAGTGTATCAACTTAATAAACAATTACCTGCGCCGATAGACTGTGATACCTATCATCACTTTTATGACATTACCGATGCAGGTGAGATAAAAGTACTATTGTAATGATAGTGCATACCCAAACGTTCGCTCCAGTTAGGTACTTTTATGTTACACCATGATATTCATGAAAAGCTACTGGCTTATACCGATAGAGAACTCGAACTGCTTCGCGCTAACTATCAACTGTGTCATAAATTCAAAAGCCATATGGAGCGAAGGTTTTTCAAAGACAACTACATTCATATTGAAAAACAGACCCGATTTACTAAAATTCCGTTGCATTCTCATGGCTTTATCGAGCTTATTTATATATATCAGGGTAAAATGCATCAGAAGATTAATGAAGAAAGTCTCACTTTAGGTAAGGGGGAGATCCTGCTTATCAACCAGTTTGCCAGACACGAAATTGAAGCCGCAGGGCAGAATGATATTATCATCAATTTTATTATTAAGACCGAATTTTTCGGTCGACTCATGTCCCTTTTTGACGAAAATAACATCATTTCCCGTTTTATCCTTTCAGCAATTAATGGCAGAAAAAAACATGGAGAGCATATTCACTTTAAAGTGGGGGAAATCGACGCAATTCAAAACATTATGCATGTCATCATTAGCGAGATCTACAGTAATAACCACTTAAAAGAGATACGCGTCAATTTCCTGGTGGGACTGTTGATGACCGAACTGCTCTCGAATGTGCAAGCCAGCGATTACCATATCAACGGCAGTTACAATGAATCACTTGCCATGGCCGTGTTGAGATATATTGATACCGATTATAAAACTGCCAGCCTGAAAGAGATCTCCTGTCGTTTAAATCAGCCGAATTATAAGGTGAGTAAACTGATAAAAGACTTCACTGGTAAGAACTTTAGCGATTTGTTGGTTGAAAAACGCCTGGATGTGTTGATCCATCTCCTTAAGCATACTAATCACTCTATTATTGATGTTATTAATATGACGGGTTATGAAAACGCCTCGCATTGTTATAAGGTATTTAAAGAGAAATATAATATGAGTATTAAGGAGTATCGTGATCTGAACTCCTGAATAGTAAATTGGCTCACAGCGTTCATGCTATTGCATGTTTTTGTAATAAGTAAAATCGGCAACAACCGATATATAAAAAGGCAAGCTGGGTTATAACACGGGTGGCATTCTTTAAATAAAATCAGATAAGCAATAAAAATAATAATTTTATTTATTTTATATCTCTTACCCGATGGAGTCTGAAGAATGAACCCCAGAATTATTATTTCAGGTGTTATCTCATGTTTTCTGCCTGCGACCTTATGCCATGCGGCCAATCTAAGCGACGACGGCAGCTTCCAGTTAAATGGATATGGCATGGTGGCTGGAGATTTTCAGAGCGAACTAAACCGTCCCAAAAACATGTCGTTGCATACCGATCCCACCGGACCTAATCAGGATCCTCGTGGCAAAATGGGCGATTTGGGAAACAGTTTCTGGCACGATTACTGGACATCGCTGGCTATCACTAAAAAATGGCAGGGGCTGGCTTCTCCCGAGCAATGGGCTGATTACACCTATGAAATGGTGGGTTACGGCGATAAAACGGGTGATGCTGCCAACTTACTGATTTAGTGTATGATGGTGTTTTTGAGGTGCTCCAGTGGCTTCTGTTTCTATCAGCTGTCCCTCCTGTTCAGCTACTGACGGGGTGGTGCGTAACGGCAAAAGCACCGCCGGACATCAGCGCTATCTCTGCTCTCACTGCCGTAAAACATGGCAACTGCAGTTCACTTACACCGCTTCTCAACCCGGTACGCACCAGAAAATCATTGATATGGCCATGAATGGCGTTGGATGCCGGGCAACCGCCCGCATTATGGGCGTTGGCCTCAACACGATTTTCCGCCATTTAAAAAACTCAGGCCGCAGTCGGTAACCTCGCGCATACAGCCGGGCAGTGACGTCATCGTCTGCGCGGAAATGGACGAACAGTGGGGATACGTCGGGGCTAAATCGCGCCAGCGCTGGCTGTTTTACGCGTATGACAGGCTCCGGAAGACGGTTGTTGCGCACGTATTCGGTGAACGCACTATGGCGACGCTGGGGCGTCTTATGAGCCTGCTGTCACCCTTTGACGTGGTGATATGGATGACGGATGGCTGGCCGCTGTATGAATCCCGCCTGAAGGGAAAGCTGCACGTAATCAGCAAGCGATATACGCAGCGAATTGAGCGGCATAACCTGAATCTGAGGCAGCACCTGGCACGGCTGGGACGGAAGTCGCTGTCGTTCTCAAAATCGGTGGAGCTGCATGACAAAGTCATCGGGCATTATCTGAACATAAAACACTATCAATAAGTTGGAGTCATTACCGATGACCCATTGGGCACTGGCAAGCAGAAAGCAATTAGTTTTTCCGCGAAATACAGCATGCCGTCTTTTTGGGGAGTGGCAAAGGGACAATCGACAGTCAAATTACAGTATGGTAAAGGGGTTATTGCTCCTTATCTGAACACCAGTCGTATTACCGTCCTTAGCGAAGAGGGCGATTGTTCAATGCGTTTTTCCACCGACGGAAACTTGACGTTATTTGATGATTTTGCCGTCTCGCCGGCTTTCATCTATGAATATAACAAGCGTGAAAAAACTGCTGACCGAACCACCTTTATACCTGATACAGGTTATTCAGGGGGGGACATGACCTATGGTTCCGCAAATGAAACCGGGATCTTTACCGGCGTAAACGTTAAACAAAATATTCATCACCAAAATCTCTCCATGTTGTATGAAGTCATGGTGAATAACACTATCAATAAAAATGGCGTCGAAGGTGCCAGCGGCGTCGGCTACAAAATTGCCGCCGGCCCGGCCCTGCAACTGGATGTTTTACCGTATGTCGCGCCGATTCTCAGTTTGACGGTTACCTACGCAGGCGGGGACAAAGAGGTCACGTTATTGCCGGAAGACTCGGAGTGGCGAGTCGGGTATCGAATGGAAGTCTGGTTCTGAATCATTACTACATCACTACAGGATATTACCCTATGAACAAACACGTCGCTGCTATGCTGACGATGCTTATTATTCCGTCTGCTTTTGCACAAACACCTTTAACAGACAGCAAAACTATCGTTATTAAACCCAGCGCTCTGGCCGTCGAGATGGTGCCTGATATTGCCTATTCATTTACGCAAAATATCATGGGACGACCGCTCCAGTTAACGATGGATTTGCTCAAGCCTTATGCTGATAAACCGTTACCCGCAGTAGTATTTATTACCGGCGGCGGCTTTCTCGATGCGCCCAAATCAAAATTCATCGGTCAGCGGGTCGATATTGCCCGGGCCGGTTACGTCGTCGCCAGCATTACCTATCGGGTCGTACCCAATGTGACTTTCCCGGGCATGGTTGAAGATGCGAAAACGGCGGTCAGATTTTTACGCGCCAATGCTGAAAAATTAGGCATCGATCCCAACCATATCGCTGTGATGGGCGAGTCGGCGGGTGGGTATTTAGCCGCCATGGTGGGTACCACCAGCGGTCATAAGGAATTCAACCAGGGAGAGTATTCAAATCAAAGCAGCGATGTGCAGGCGGTGGTTGATCTCTATGGCCTGTCCGATCTGACGAAAGTCGGGGCTGACTTTTCCGCGGACATTCAAAAAGCGCATCAGTCACCGGCCATACCAGAGGCGATGCTGGTTAATGGTATTCCCTGGCAAGGCGGTGGCGCGATCTCCGCCTATCCCGAAAAGGCGAAACGGGCTAATCCTATCACCTGGATTTCGAATAAAACGCCGCCTTTTCTGCTAATGAACGGCGATGCCGACAATGTGGTTTCACCCAGCCAGTCAACGCTTTTACACGAGGCGCTGGTAGCGAAAAAAATACCGTCCACCCATTACGTGGTGAAAGGGGCGGATCACGCAGGTTTGATGTGGTATCAGCCTGAAGTATCAAAAATTATTATTAATTTTTTAGACCAAAATCTCAAAGATAAGCATCAATAATACGTTACAGAAACAGGTAAATAAGATGAAAAAAATATTTTTGTGCTGCGCTGCCGGCATGTCAACGAGCATGGTAATGAATAAAATGAAACAAGCGGCTGCGGCGCAAGGCATTGCTGTCGATATTATTGCTGTTTCAATGGATGATTTTGATCGCACGTTACCAAATTACGATTGCTGTCTTTTAGGGCCGCAGATTAAATATAAATTCGAAGAATTTAACAAAAAGGCCGCTGCGGTGGGCAAGAGAGTCGCCGTTATCGATAGCATGGATTACGGCATGATGCGTGGCGATAAAATTCTTGCTGCGGCGCTGGCGCTGCTGGATGAACCTTCACTTAACAAGTAGGGAAACCGTATGGATATGGAAGCAACCGTCATGGAACTCATCATTAACGCCGGTGAGTCCCGCAGTCTGGCGATGCAGGCGCTGCAAGCCGCCAGAAAAGGAGTGTGGCAGGACGTTGATAGGCTGATGCAGGACGCCGCAGATGCCGCAAAACGCGCGCATGATGTACAAACCATGCTTATCGGTATGGATGAGGGCTGTGGCAAAGTACCGGTTAATCTTATTCTGGTACATGCCCAGGATCATATAATGACCTCTATGCTTGCGCGGGAGTTGATCGCGGAGCTTATTGAGGTTCAGCGCCAGCTGCAACATCGCAACTGATAAAATATGTCGCCGCCGGCACCCTCGGCGGCGACCGCCATCAGATATTCTCCAGACGAATGCCCCGCGTTCTCGGGCCGAAGATCCCCACCGACAGCATCACCATCAGCATACTGACGACGATAAAGCTAATTACTCCCGGCGTGCCGGCGTATTGCAGAATAATGCCGATCAGAATGCTGGTCACCGCGGTCGAGAGCCGGCTGAACGAGTAGCAGAAGCCGACGGCGCGGGCGCGAATATGGGTCGGGAAGACCTCGGCCTGGTAGGCGTGATAGCTGATGGTCAGCCAGGCGTTGGACCAGGTGATCATAAACCCGCAAATCACCAGCAGAATCGGGTTGTTTTGCAGGGCGAACAGGGTGCCGAAGATAACGGTCATCAGCGCGGAGAGGACAATCTGCCACTTGTTTTCAAAGCGATGCACGAAGCGGGTGCAGAACAGGCAGCCCAGCGGATAGGCTAGGGTGATAAAGAAGGCGTACAGCAGGCTATGGGTGATGCTGGCGCCCTGACCGGAGAGCAGCGCCGGCAGCCAGTTGCCAAAGCCGAAGAAACCGATCGCCTGGAAGAAGTTCATCACCATTAGCATCAGGGTGCGCTGCCGATACTGCGGCGCCCAGATTTCGCGGAAGGTGCCGCGTTTGACGACGCTCTGTGCCGCATGCGCATGCTTCGGCGACGGCGTCAGGCCGCAGCGGGCTTCCATCTCACACATCACCGTATGCGCGTCATCATGCCGCCCTTTGCTTTCCAGCCAGCGGGCTGACTCCGGTAGCTTTTTACGGATAAACCAGATCGCCAGCGAGAACAGTGCGCCAAAGATGATCACCCAGCGCCAGCCGCTGAGGCCGAACAGGGTGGTCGGCACCAGCATCCAGGACATCAGCGCCACCGCCGGAACCGAGAGGAACTGGATGAAGAAGGCAAAGGCAAAGGCTTTATTGCGCAGATGGGTTGGCACCCATTCGCTGAGATAGGTATCAATGGTCACCAGCTCAATGCCGAGGCCGATCCCCACCAGAAAGCGGAAGAAGATCACCCCTTCCGCGCTACTCTGCGTCGCCATCAGCAGCGAAAAAAGACCGTACCAGGCGAGCGCCACCATAAAGGTCAGGCGGCGGCCCAGTTTGTCCGCCAGCGGCGCCAGCAGACTGGCGCCGATAAACAGTCCCATAAAGGTGGCGGAGGCGAAGGCCGCCTGGTCGGCGATGCCGAAGATGCCCGCCTGTCCGGTGTGGAAAATGCCCTCCGCCAGCAGGCCCGCGCTGATATACCCGGTCTGGAAGAGATCGTAGAGCTCAAAGAAGCCGCCAAGTGAGAGCAGGGTAATAAACGACCATAACCCAAATGAGGCGGGCAGCGCATCAATGCGTCCGGTTAAGCTGGCGTGCGGTTGTCCTGGCGAAGCATAGGGCGTTTCGCCGAGAACCTGGGTGGTAGACATGGTGTTGTGTTCCTCAGGAAGAATGGTTTGCCTGCTAATGTTAATTGATTGTTAATAGTTTTAAATTTTTAATCCTTAGCCTTAGCGACATTCTTTAGCGTAAGATCGCGCTGGGGAGACATAAATTTGATATTCATGCTGGTTTTCGCCGCATCCCAGCGGCGGAATTGAAGTAAATCACCGCTGACGGCATTTTGTCGCCTGGCGATGTCACGCTACGCAGGACCCGCGAAAGACAAACTAAACGAATCGTCACCGGCGGCGTTTTCGTGCTTTACCCATCATTACCCCGGGCTATAATGTGCCCACTTTTATTCAGGAGTCATACGTTGGACAGTCACCCTTATTGCGATTTTCCGGCAAGCTAACGCGATCATTTCGCTGCTTGCCGTCCCGGCGGGCAGCAATCTCTCAGTTCCGGATTGCCTCCCTCAATAATTTATGCGCCATTGAGCGCGAGAGGCAGCGTTATGTTTATGTTTTCCAGACCCTTATTTCCTCCACCATCATCCACCGGCTAATCGCCCGGCGCGGCTGAGCGCTACATCTGTAATTTTTGGCTTTCTGTTTTCTGGAGGAAGGCGCGATGGTATTTCCTTATATGACACATTTACTCGCGGCAATGTTGTTGGGGGCGCTGATCGGCGCGGAAAGACAGTGGCGGCAACGTATGGCCGGTTTACGCACCAATGCCCTGGTGGCCACCGGCGCGGCGGTGTTTATTCTCAGCGCGATGTCGGCCTCGCCGGACAGCCCGGGGCGTATTGCAGCGCAGATCGTCTCCGGTATCGGCTTCCTTGGGGCAGGGGTGATTATGCGTGATGGCATGAACGTCCGCGGCCTCAATACCGCCGCCACGCTGTGGTGTTCGGCCGGGATCGGCGTACTCTGCGGCCTGGGACAGTTCTGGAACGCGACGGCGGCTACGCTGATTATTCTGTGCGCCAATATCCTGCTGCGCGAGGCGGCGCAGCGCATTCATGCCTTGCCGGGGGCCGGTGACGAAGAGAAACGCTATGTCTTACGCGTCACCTGTCTGCGCGAACATGAAAATGCCGTGCGTCAGCTGTTGCTGAATATTGCGCAGCAGCAGCGGTTTACCCTGCAGGGATTGCAGTCGGCGGCGGCGGACACCGGGGACCATCTGGAGATTTGCGCGCAGCTGATTAGCCATAAGCAGCACCAAAAAACGCTGGCGCAAATTATGGCGCAGATGGGCGTTCAGCAGAACGTCACATCGGTGCACTGGCGTGTCGGAGAGGCGTAGGGCTGGCGGCGGAGCAGCGGAAACGGCCGCTCGTCGCGCGATTCGCCATCCCGCGGGAAAGCGGCTAGAATGGCCTCCTCGCAGGAGGTTATAAGAATGTTAAATAATGGATGTGTACCCTCGAAATCTGGTCCCACAGAGGTGACGGCTGATTTTCGTTTTACCCGCGTGATGGCCGAGCAGGCGGCGCGGGCGCGTCTGACGCTGGACGACGATCAGCTGTCACTCATCGCCCGCCTTGACGCCCTCGGTCAGCAGTTGGTGTCCACGACAGGCAGCCCGCAGGGGGTATACGTCTGGGGACGTACCGGGCGAGGGAAAAGCTTTATCCTCGACCACTTTTTCGCCAGCCTGCCGCTCGCCGCCAGGCGGCGGGTCCATTTTCATCACTTCTTCCGCGAACTGCACCAGCGGCTGAATGCCCCCGGAGCGCCCGACCTGCAGACGGTGATGAGGCAGATGACATCCGGTTGCCGCCTGCTATGCTTCGACGAATTTCATCTGCATGACCCCGGCGACGCCATGCTGATTAAAGCCTTGCTGGAACACCTCTTTCAACACGGTATCGTGCTGCTGGCCACCTCAAACTACCCACCGGAGATGCTGCTGCCCAATCCGCTGTATCACGATCGCTTTTTACCGTCGATCGCGCTGATCCGCGCCCATCTAACGGTGGTGGCGCTGAACGGCGAGGAGGATTATCGCGAACGGCATCTGAGCCAGGATAACGCCTTCTGCAGCGGGCGGATGTGGGTTAATCCGAATGCACAACAGCGTCAGCTGTATGACCTGCCGTCGCTGCCTGGCGAACCGGTTTCGCTGACGGTAGGCTATCGCACGCTGCTGGCGGCCGCGGCGTCGCCCGCGTTGCTGCACTTCACCTTTACCCAGCTTTGTCAGGCCGCCACGGCGGTGATGGACTATCTGACGCTCTGCGAAAGCTATGCCATCTGGTTACTGGACGAGGTGCCGCCATTGGCTACGGTGGGGCCGGCGGCCCAGCAGCGCTTTATCAATGTGATTGATGTGCTGTATGAAAAGCAGATCCGCCTGCTGTTGGTGACCCGCTGCGACCTGGAGACGCTGGTGGCAGGGGTGGAACTGGAGGATATTCAACGAACGCGGAGTCGCCTGCAACAGCTGCCGCGGGCGGTATAAGAAAAACGCCCCGGCGGGAGCCGGGGCGAGAGGATTACAGATCGAAGCGGTCGAGGTTCATCACCTTGGTCCAGGCGGCAACGAAGTCATGCACCAGCTTCTGCTGCCCGTCGGCGCAGGCGTACACTTCCGCCAGGGCGCGCAGTACCGAGTTGGAGCCAAACACCAGATCCACGCGGGTGGCGCTGTACTTCGCTTCGCCGGTTTTACGGTCGCTGCCGGTAAACAGCTCCGCGTTATCATCGGCCGCTTTCCAGACGGTAGCCATATCCAGCAGATTGACGAAGAAGTCATTGCTGAGCACGCCGACGCGGTCGGTAAACACCCCGTGTTTGCTGCCGTCGTAGTTCGCGCCCAGTACGCGCAAGCCACCGACCAGCACGGTCATTTCCGGGGCGGTTAGCGTCAGCTGCTGCGCTTTATCGATCAGCAGGGTTTCCGTCGAGACACCGCCTTCGATACGGCGATAGTTGCGGAAGCCATCCGCCAGCGGCTGCAGCAGATCAAACGACTCGACGTCGGTCTGCTCAGGCAGAGCGTCGACGCGGCCTGGGGTAAACGGCACATTGACGCTGACGCCGGCGGCAGCGGCTGCCTGCTCAACGCCGACCACGCCGGCCAGCACGATAATATCGGCCAGCGACGCTTTGCCGGAGGCGCGCTGGATCGCCTGCAGGGTCGGCAGCACCCGGCTGGCGATGGCGTTAACCGGCCAGTCTTTCTGCGGGGCCAGCGCCAGACGCGCGCCGTTAGCGCCGCCGCGTTTATCGCCGCCGCGGAAGGTGGAGGCGGACGCCCAGGCAACCGAGACCAGCTCACTGACCGACAGGCCGGCGCCGGCGATGGCGCTTTTCAGGCTGGCGATATCTTCCGCGCTCGGCTGATGTGTCGCTGCCGGCAGCGGATCCTGCCAAATCAGATCTTCTTTCGGCACTTCCGGCCCGAGGTAACGGGATTTTGGCCCCATATCACGGTGGGTCAGCTTGAACCACGCCCGGGCGAACGCCTCGTTAAAGGCCTGCGGATCGTTGAGGAAGCGGCGGGAGATTTTTTCAAACTCCGGGTCGAAGCGCAGGGTCAGGTCGGTGACCAGCATGGTCGGTTTGCGCTTTTTCTCCGGGTTAAACGGATCCGGGATAATCTCCGGCGCGTCTTTGGCTTCGAACTGGATCGCGCCAGCCGGGCTGCGGGTCTGCACCCATTCGTATTTGAACAGGTTTTCGAAAAAGTAGTTGCTCCACTGGGTGGGCGTCTGCGTCCAGACCACTTCCAGACCGGAGGTGATGGCGTCCGCGCCTGCGCCGCTGCCGTAGCTGGAGTGCCAGCCCAGACCCTGCGCTTCCAGCGGCGCGGCTTCCGGCTCGGCGCCGACGTGGCTGGTTTCTGCGGCGCCGTGGGTTTTGCCCAGCGTATGGCCGCCGGCGATCAGCGCGACGATCTCTTCATCGTCCATCGCCATATTGCCGAAGGTGGCGCGAATGGCCGCCGCGGCGGACAGCGGCTCGCCGCTGGCGTTCGGACCTTCCGGGTTGACATAAATCAGACCCATTTCGGTGGCGCCGATGGCCTGTTTCGCCAGGCTTTCCGGATGACGGTGGGCCAGCCACTCTTTCTCATCGCCCCAGTCGACGTCGAGATCCGGTTCCCAGACGTCTTCGCGACCGGCGCCAAAGCCAAAGGTGCGGAAGCCGGCGTTTTCCAGAGCGACGTTACCCGCCAGCATGTAAAGGTCGGCCCAGGAGATTTTCTGGCCATATTTCTGTTTCACCGGCCACAGCAGACGGCGGGCCTTATCGAGGCTGACGTTGTCAGGCCAGGAGTTCAGGGGGGCAAAGCGCTGCTGTCCACGACCTGCGCCGCCGCGACCGTCAACGGTGCGGTAGGTGCCGGCGCCGTGCCAGGCCATACGAATAAACAAGCCAATATAGCTACCCCAGTCTGCCGGCCACCACTCTTGCGAATCGGTCAGCAGCGCTCTGAGATCAGCCTTCAGCGCGGAGTAATCGAGCTTTTTAAACTCTTCCCTGTAGTTAAAATTCTCACCCAACGGGTTGGAGCGATTGGAGTGCTGGTTTAACAGATCGACACGCAGCTGGTTCGGCCACCAGTCGCGGTTGGCGGTGCCGCTGCCGGCGCTCTGTTTTGGCGTCTCGGCGTGGAAAGGGCACTTCCCGGCGGATGCATTGTTGGATGGGTCGTTAGACGTGCTCATATCAGGCTCCGTTTGCTTTTGTGAATGCCGTTACGATATACACTGCTACCAATAAGCGATATTTGAATGAATCTACGGATTTAATAGCTATTTCCGTTCAATGAAGGGTTAGGCAACCCCCTGGTGGGACCGTGTCGGCCTGGAGATTGAGATTAACCTCATTAGTAACCATAGCCGTAACGAGGCGGCAAAGGAAACGATCCGCGTCAAGCTGGGCGAAGGAATGCTAATTGTTTGAGATATGACAATTTTCCTGCGAGAAAAGGATGAGGGCTGTCCGTTGCGCGAGCGTAACGAATGTTCGGTACGGGGGTTGTTGGCGGACACAGAATAAGCTAATACTTAGGCACCATGTGACTGGCGCTGAAGACAGAATACTGTCGGGGAGCATGGTCGACGTCGCCGCGCGCCTGGGCATTACCGAT
This sequence comes from Klebsiella sp. P1954, assembly GCF_018199955.1. Lineage (NCBI taxonomy): Bacteria > Pseudomonadati > Pseudomonadota > Gammaproteobacteria > Enterobacterales > Enterobacteriaceae > Klebsiella > Klebsiella sp. P1954. The sequence goes on from NZ_CP073373.1 coordinate 197,660, forward strand.
AGCTGGAGATAAGTTATGCCTGAATTCGCTTCATTAATGGCCTTTGCCGCGGTGGCGCTGGGGTTGGTGTTAACCCCAGGCCCCAACATGATGTATCTCACTTCGCGTTCGATTTGCCAGGGAAAACGCGCTGGCTTTATCTCCCTTGCCGGCGTGGCCGTGGGTTTTTTCTTCTATATGTTGTGTGCCGCTTTCGGCATCACCGCGTTGGTTTTCGCGGTCCCATACGCCTACGATGCCTTGCGTTTATGCGGGGTCGCTTATTTGCTCTATCTGGCGTGGCAGGCGATCAAACCGGGAGGGCGGCCGATATTTGCGGTGCGCGACTTACCCGCGGACAGTGGGCGTAAGCTGTTTCTGATGGGATTCCTCACCAGCCTGGCGAACCCCAAAGTTGCCATCCTGTATCTGTCCCTGCTGCCGCAGTTTATCACCCCTGGACTCGGCAGCGTGCTCAGTCAGTCGTTAATATTAGGCTGTACCCAGGTGATGATCAGCGTGGCGGTGAACGGCATGATTATCTTGCTGGCCGGGCAGGTGGCGTTATTTCTTGGTCGGCGGCCGGGCTGGCAACAATTTCAACGCTGGCTGATGGCGACGGTACTGGCGGGAATGGCGGTTAAGATCGCTTTTGAGGCCAGAAAATAAGCGGGTTGATCGTGTAAACAGATGCCAGCCGTCCCCGTTGCTGGCTAACCTCGCACTCTGATGCCTTTCTCCTGCACAGAAAGGCTTCCCACGCTCTAACATGCTGAAACATTTCTGCCAGATCATTAGCAACCTTTCAGTAGGGCTGACGCTGCGATAAGGCTATGCTTCCCGGCCGTTACGCCGTTGGCTTTTCCAGTGATTCAGGTGATGTACCGCTAATGCCCCTTTTGAGAGACGAAATTCGCGACCACTCCGCGGAAGAGATGCTGTTTATCCGCCGGGCCGCAATTGCTTTTCTGCTGGTGGTGGTCTGCTTTGGCGTGCTGATCGTTAACCTCTACCATCTGCAGGTGGAGCAGCACGATTTTTACCAGACCCGGTCAAACCAGAACGACATCAAAATGCTGCCCATTGCCCCCAGCCGCGGGCTGATATTCGATCGCAACGGCATTCCGCTGGTGCAGAATATCACCCTGTATCGCCTGCAGGTGATCCCGAGCAAAATTCCCGATATGGCCGCGCTGTTGCAGCAGCTGACGCCTATCGTCGACCTGACGCCGGACGACATCGCCAGCTTTCGCGACGATATGCACCACACCAGCCGCTACAAAGCGGTCACCCTCAAGTCAGACCTCAGCGATGTGGAGGTGGCCCGCTTCGCGGTCAACGAATTCCGTTTCCCCGGCGTGACGGTGGAGAGCTACCAACAACGGGAATACCCCTACGGCGCAGAGCTGGCGCACGTGGTGGGCTATGTGTCGAAAATCAACGACAGCGATCTGCAGCGGCTGGCGAAAAACGGCGAAGAGGAGAACTACGCCGCCGACCGCAATATCGGTAAGCAGGGCATCGAGGGCTATTATGAAAAAGCGCTCCACGGCACCACCGGCTATCAGGAAGTGGAGGTGGATAACCACGGCCGGGTGGTGCGTCTACTGAAAGAGGTGCCGCCGGTGGCCGGAAAAAACCTCTATCTGACTCTCGACCTTCATCTCCAGCAGTATATTGAGTCGGTGCTGAAGGGACAGCGGGCGGCGGTGGTGGTGGTCGACCCGCGGGATGGCGGCGTGCTGGCGATGGTCTCCAGCCCCAGCTACGATCCTAATCCGTTCGTCAAAGGTATCGGCTATCAGGCCTATAAATCGCTGCTGGAGAATCCGGACCGGCCGCTGATCAACCGCGTCACCCAGGGGCTATATCCTCCGGCTTCGACGGTCAAACCCTATATGGCGCTGTCGGCGCTCTCCGCTGGGGTCATCACCCCGAACACCACCTTCTTCGGGGCGCCGACGTGGACGCTGCCGGGCACGCAACGCCGCTACCGCGACTGGCTGAAAACCGGCCACGGCATGCTCAACGTGACTAAAGCCATCGAAGAGTCAGCGGACACCTTTTTCTATCAGGTCGCCTTCGAGATGGGCATTGACCGGATCCATGAATGGCTGAGCAAGTTCGGCTACGGCCAGTCCACCGGCATCGACCTTAATGAGGAGTACGCCGGGGTGCTGCCCAGCCGGGAGTGGAAACAGCGGGTGCATAAAAAGCCCTGGTATCAGGGGGACACCATCTCGGTCGGCATCGGCCAGGGGTACTGGATCGCCACCCCGATCCAGATGGTGAAGGCGCTTACCACTCTGCTGAATAATGGTAAAGTACAGGATCCGCATCTGCTCTATTCGATGAAGCAGGGCAACCATGTGGAACGTTATCAGCAGCCGGCGAACCTGCCGCAGGTGGGTGACCCGAAATCCGCGTACTGGGGCATTGTGCGCAACGGCATGTATGGGATGGCGAATCAGCCCAACGGCACCGGCTATAAGCTGTTTCATACTGCGCCGTATCAGATCGCGGCGAAGTCCGGGACCTCGCAGGTCTTTAGCCTGAAGCAAAACCAGACCTATAACGCCAAAATGATCCCGGTGCGTCTGCGCGACCATATCTTCTACACCCTGTTTGCCCCTTATCAGCATCCGAAGGTGGCGATGGCGCTGATTCTGGAGAACGGCGGCGGGGATGGGGTGGTGGCCGGACCGACGGCGCGCGCCATCCTGGACCATATTTTTGTCCCGCAGCAGGCGTCTTCGGCGGCAGCCGATGTGCCGCAGCGTGACAGCGCCGATGCCCAGTAAGCGACAGGACTTATTCCGCAGGCGCATCGTTCATAGATATTGGTTATTTGTCCCATCGTCTTCCCGGCGGCATAGTGTTTTACGGGAACATGACCCGGAGCGAGGAGGAAAGGTGACACGTAACCGATTACTGCTGGTCCAGACCGGCACGCCGCCGACGGCCATTCGCCAGGCGCATGGCGATCTGCCGCGCTGGTTTCGCACGCTGCTGGCCCCGTGGCAGACGCAGCTCACCACGGTGCGGGTGTTTGAAGATGAACCGCTGCCGACGCCGGATAACCAGACCATAGCGGTGCTGACCGGCTCGTGGGCGATGGTAACCGATCGTCTGGCGTGGAGCGAACGGACCGCCGACTGGATCCGGCAGGCGGTGGCTATCGACATGCCGCTGTTCGGCGTTTGTTATGGTCATCAGCTGATGGCCCATGCCCTGGGGGGCGAGGTGGCGTATCATCCTGGCGGGCGGGAAAGCGGCAGCCAAACCATTACGCTGTCGCCATGGGGTATCGATGATCCGCTGCTGAGCGGCCTGCCGGCTACATTTCCTGCGCATCTGAGCCATTTGCAAACCGTGACTCGTCTGCCGGAAGGGGCCACGGTGCTGGCCGCGTCCGCCCACGATCCCCACCAGATTGTGCGCTATGGGCCGCACGCGGTCTCTACGCAATTTCACCCGGAATTTACCGCGCCGATAGCCCGTTCGCTGATCCGCCACCGGGAGGCGGTGCTGCAGGCGGAAGGTATTGACGCGCAGCGGTTACACGACGAGGTGCAGGAGAGCCCGCAGGGCGCGGCGATCCTTACGCGCTTCGTCAGCGCCTTTCTGACCCCGGATGCCCCCGGCCATTAATCCCCTGTCGTGAACAGCACCTGCCAGCGGCGACGCCGGCGGGTCATTTCGCGTGCCAGATCGGCCACCTCTGCAACGCGCAGCGCGTCGACCGCCTGCGGCGTTAGCTCTGGTAAACCATACTCCTGACGCAGGGCGGACAGCGCCCGCGCCTCTGGCGGCCTGCTGGCGCGGATCTGAGCGGCCAGGCGCTGCTGTAGCGGTCTGAAGGTCGCCTCATCCATGGGGGCCAGCTGGCGCAGAAAGTCTTTACCACAGCGCAGCAATTCCCCGGCGCGGCGATCCGGGGACTGGAGCGCCATCAGCAGCCCGTCGCGATCGGCGACCCGCTGATAGCGGCAGCTCACCACATAGCCAATCTGCTGCTCCACCCGCAGGCGCTGGAAAAATAGCGGCTCACAATGCTGCGCCAGCAGCCGCAGGGCCGCCAGCGAGGCGCCATCCGGCAGCGGAATGAAGACCAGCAGCGCCGTATCGCCTCCCGGATAAACCAGACGTTCGACGCCGCGGCGGCAGGGCGCCGGAGCGGGCATCGGCGGATTAACCGGGGCGGTAATCAGGCTCAGCTGACGCGCTACCCACTGCGCATCTTCTGCGCTGCCGCCGGCCAGGGCCGCCAGCCAACCTTTCTGATGCCCGGATGTACCCAGCCGTTCGGGGAGTTGAGCCATGAGATAACGGATAGCGATACTTTCCGGCGGTGGGGTCAGCGAGGCGACCGGGAGTGCGAGCTGCCGCAGGATGGCCTGCAGGATCGCCTCCGGCCGTCGGCCGGGCTCCGGCAGCTGGAGGGTCAACTGCCAGCTGCCGTCGAACAGATGCCACTCGCCGTGTCCCCCGGCATGGCGCAGGGCGGCAAGCTGTGGGCGCAGCTGTTCCCCACGCGCCAGTCCTTCGGCCTGATCGGGCGAGCAGTAGAAGGGCGGTCGCAGCAGGAGCCTCGGCGGCTCTCCCGGTGACGGGAGGTGGAGCAGCGGCGCGGCTTTCTCCGGGCATTTGGCAACGAGATCGCCAGCGGCCTGCGGATAAAAAGCGAACGCCAGCGCCGGGTCAGACTCAGGGCGGCGGCGCCAGCGGCTAAGCGGCAGGCTAAAGCCCTGGGTGGCAACAGACTCCCCTGGGGAAACGGTCTGACAGGCCAGGCTGACCGACGGGGCGGCCTGCAGGGCGGCGCAAAAATCGGCGAACCCGGCGGGCGGCGCGCCGGGGGCAAAGCCGAATGCCCGCTGGCGCAGCTGACCGAGAGGCGACAGCGCCTGAAAGCGGCGGCGGGATAGCTGATAGTAGTGTAGCTGCTGCTCAGGCGTCGTTTGCTGTAGCGCCTGCAGCCAGTGGGTTATCTGCCGGTCGACCTCTTCCGGCCGGTCGCTGGCGAAGACCAGCGCCAGCCAGCCGAGGTGCCGATCCTGATACAGCCAGTTCAGCGCCACATCCCCGGCCAGCCGGCGCTGGCGCAGGCCGGCCATCAGGCTGCCGGGGGCTTCATCCAGCAAAAACTCGCGCAGTAACGTGACGTTGTCACTTAAAGCGATCAGCGGGCAGCGCCACAGCGCGGGCTGGCTGGAGACCGCCAGCTGCAGTGCAGTGAACTCGCCCAGGCGCAGCGGCGGCGCCGGCGGCGGAGGCTCGCCTGCGGCAAGCCCGGCGGCGAAACGGGCCGCCAGCTCGCCGAGCGCCTCCAGCGACTGCGGCCCCTGCAGCCAGAGCTGCATTCGCCGGGCGACGTAATGGGTGCGGTGAAAATCGCCTAAGGCGGCCTGCAGCGCAGCGAGATCGCCCGCCAGCGCGTCGGCGCTGCCTACCTGAAAGCGGCGAAACGCCGCGGGCGCGCTGGCGGCGTGGCGCACCGCGGCTTCCCGGCGCGATGGCTCATGCTGCTGGATCAGGCGGTACTCGGCGTCAATCACCGCCACTTCGCGCTGAATATCTTCCCTGAGCAGCAGCGGGGCCTGCAGCATCTCCTGTAGACGCGCGACGCCATCAGCCAGAGCATCGGCGGCAACCTCGAAAAAGAACGCGCTATGGCGAGCCAGGGTGGTGGCATTCACGCTTCCGCCCTGGCGCTGCACCCAGCCCATCAGTCGGTCATCATCCTGGTAGCGCTCTCCGCCGTAAAACAGCAGATGTTCCAGCAGGTGCGCCAGCCCAGGGAAGCGCGACGGTTCGTGGTGGCTGCCGCCGGCGACCCGCGCCAGGGCAGCCGCGCGATCCGCCTGCGGCTGATGGACCAGGGTGGCCTGCAGGCCGCCCGGCAAAGTGACGGTGCGGGTCGCCAGCGTCATTACAGGTCCCGGGTTTGGTAGATCAGCTGCGAGCGGGTACGGTTGCGGAACTGCAGCTGGCTGACTTTTATGTCGCTGCAGGCCGCTTCGCGCCGGGCCTCGAGGATTTTGTGATGATGCGGGGATTTGCTGCACACCGGGTCGGCGTTATCGGCGCTGCCGGTCAGCATAAAGGCCTGGCAGCGGCAGCCGCCGAAGTCCTTCTCTTTTTCATCACAGGAGCGGCACGGCTCCGGCATCCAGTCATACCCGCGGTAGCGATTGAAGCCGAATGAGTCATACCAGATCGATTCCAGACTCTGCTCCAGCACCGACGGAAACGCCACCGGCAGCTGGCGCGCGCTGTGGCAAGGCAGGGCGGTGCCTTCCGGGGTGACGCTGAGGAAAATCGATCCCCAGCCGCCCATGCAGCCTTTCGGCCGCTCTTCGTAATAGTCCGGGGTGACGAACAGCAGGTTGGTGAGGTTGCCGCTGGCGGCCATTTTCTGCCGGTAGTCAGCGACCACCTGCTCGGCGCGGGCGATCTGTTCCCGGGTCGGCAGCAGCCCTTCGCGATTAAGAAACGCCCACCCGTAGAACTGGCAGGTGGCCAGCTCAACGTCATCGGCTTCCAGCTCAATGCACAGCTCGATAATTTTTTCGAGCTGGTCGATGTTGTGCCGGTGGAGAACGAAGTTGAGCACCATCGGGTAGTCGCGCGCTTTCACGGCTTTGGCCATGGCCAGCTTCTGCTGGAAGGCTTTTCTGTTGCCGGCCAGCGCGGCGTTGAGCACTTCATCGCTGGCCTGGAAGCTAATCTGGATATGGTCCAGCCCGGCCTCGCTGAAGGCGTCCAGTTTGCTCTCCGTCAGCCCTATCCCGGAGGTGATCAGGTTGGTATAGAACCCGAGGTCGCGCGCGGCGCGGATCAGCTCCGGCAGATCTTTACGGGTCAGCGGCTCGCCGCCGGAAAAGCCCAGCTGAACGCTGCCCATCGCCCGCGCCTGGCGAAAGACCTCGATCCATTGTTCGGTGGTCAGCTCCTTATCCTGCCGGGCGAAGTCCAGCGGATTGGAACAGTAGGGACACTGCAGCGGGCAGCGGTAGGTCAGCTCCGCCAGCAGCCACAGCGGCGGATTGACGGTGGGTTTACTCTGGCTCACGGCAGGTGATCCACTTCTGTTGACAGGCGATCTGCAGGAACTCGATGACGTCGTCATCGACGCCGCCGGCTTCCGGGAAACGTTCATTAAGCATGGCGATAATCGCCGCGACGTCGCGCCGGCCATCGACCAGCTCGAGGATCGCCGCGGCGGTCTCATTGAGTTTGGCCATACCCTCCGGATAGAGGATCACATGGCTCTCCTGGGCGGCTTCCCACTGCAGTCGGTAGCCGCGACGAAAGGCAACGATGGACGTTTTTTGCATGATTACACCAGTCGGGTCGTGTGCCAGGCCGCCTTGTCGGTGACCGTGTGATAGGGCGGGCGCTGCAGGGCATAGGCCATGGTCATGGCATCGAGCATCGACCACAGAATGTCGAGCTTAAACTGCAGGATCTCCAGCATCCGGTTCTGTTTTTCAGCGCTGTCACAGTAGGCCTTCGCCAGCGCCAGGCCATGCTCAACGTCGCGATTGGCCTGGCTCAGACGACTGCGGAAGTAAAAGTAGCCTTCCTCTTTGATCCATGGATAGTGCTGCGGCCAGCTGTCGAGGCGCGACTGATGGATCTGCGGGGCGAACAGCTCGGTCAGGGAGCTGCAGGCCGCCTCCTGCCAGCAGGCGCGACGAGCGAAATTGAGATAGGCATCCACTGCGAAGCGCACGCCGGGCAGCACGTGACGCTCGCTGAGCAGATCGTCGCGGCTCAAACCGACCGCTTCCCCCAGCCGCAGCCAGGCTTCAATCCCGCCGTCCTCGCCGTGGCTGCCGTCGTGGTCGAGGATCCGCTGCACCCATTTGCGCCGGGTCTGCGCATCCGGGCAGTTGGCCATAATTGCCGCGTCTTTCAGCGGAATAGTGGTCTGGTAATAAAACCGGTTCGCCACCCAACCCTGAATTTGCTCGCGGGTCGCGTCGCCGTTATGCATGGCGATGTGGTAAGGGTGGTGAATATGGTAGAAGGCGCCTTTAGCCCGCAGAGCCTCTTCAAAGGCCTGCGGCGACAGCGTGTCAGTGATCAACATGCGGTATCCTGAAGGGTGATTGCCATCCCGTCCCAGCTCACTTCGATCCCCTGTTGCGTTAGCGCCTGGCGCTGGGGAGACTGCTCGTTAAGGATCGGGTTGGTGTTATTAATATGAATGAGAATTTTGCGTTTTGCCGGCAGAGAGGCCAGCAGGGCCATCATCCCGTGCTCATCGCCGAGCGCCAGGTGGCCCATATCGCGCCCGGTATTGCGCCCGACGCCGGCGGCCTGCAGCTCGTCATCCTGCCAGACGGTGCCATCGATCAGCAGACAGTCCGCTTTTTGCAGCCACGGCAGAAGGGTTTCATCCGGCTCACCCAGCCCCGGGGCATAGAACAGCGTCTGCCCGTTGCGGCGGTTTTCGATAAACAGCGCCACGTTATGACCCGGCAGCGGCCGGTCGCGATACGGCGAATAGGGCGGCGCGTTGCTGGCGATAGGCACCGCGGTAAACTGCAAATCAGGACAGGCGTCAACGGTAAAAGGCTGCTGCGGAGCGATGGGATGATGCACCAGGCCGCCGTTCCAGTGCCGCAGCATGGTAAACACCGGGAAGCCGGTGGAGAGATCCTCATGAACCTCCGGGGTGCACCAGACCTGATGTGGGCAGCCTTCCCGCAGGCTCAGCAACCCGGTGGTGTGGTCGATCTGACTGTCGGTGAGAATAATGCCGCCGATATGCGTTCCGCGCAGTACGCCGGCTTTATTTAACTCGGGGGTATGGGCAATCTGCTGGCTGATATCCGGCGAGGCGTTGCACAGCACCCACTCTTTACCGTTGTCGCTGACGATAATTGACGACTGGGTGCGGGGGGCAGCCTGAATGGTGCCATCGCGCAGACCCTGACAGTTGGCGCAGTTGCAGTTCCATTGCGGGAAACCGCCGCCGGCGGCGGAACCGAGGACTTTAATGAACATGAAGACGGACCGGGTAATGAATGAAGGTGCCCGCGCGAACGGCGGGCGGGGCGATTAACGGTTAGAAATGTACAGCGTCACTTCCAGACCGAGACGTAAATCGATAAAAGCAGGTTTCTTCCACATGTTTTGTTCCTCTTAAAAATGACTACAGGCCTCACGGATAATGGTGGATCTGTGACGGCTGCCGCATATTGCGCTTCACCGGGAGAGAGATCAACCCGGAATCTGTAAGGAATTAACTTTATGTTTACAATATAACCTATTGTTGCCAAACATTTTTTAATACCCGTAGCCAGTTACGCCACAGCAGCTTATCCAGCACCAATTGATCATAGCCGCTAGCGCGCAACGTATTGATAAGCCGCGGTAAGCCGGCCACATCGCCCAGCTCGTCCGGCAGGGTGATGCCGTCAAAATCCGAGCCAAGGGCCACATGATCCTCACCCATTATGTTAATAAGATAGTCGATATGCCGGACAATGGTGGTTAAGGGCGTGTCGCTATCGCGCCGGCCGTCGGCGCGCAGGAAAGCATTGCCGAAATTGACGCCCACCACGCCGCCGCTGTCGCGGATCGCCCGCAGTTGCTGGTCGGTCAGATTGCGCGGCTGCGGGCACAGGGCGTGGGCATTGGAGTGGGTGGCCACCAGCGGTGACGTCGAGTGATGGGCGGTATCCCAGAACGCTTTTTCATTCATATGAGACACGTCCATCTGCATCTTCAAGGCATTGGCCTGCTTAATCAGATCGATACCTGCCGCTGTCAGTCCAGGCCCAGTGTCCGGGCTACCGGGAAACGAACCGTTAACGCCGCTGCCGAAGCGGTTCGCAATATTCCAGAACGGACCAATGCTGCGGACCCCGGCGGCATAAAAGACCTGCAGGTCGCGGCCCTCGCCATCAAAACCTCCGGCACCCTCAATATGCGCCACCATCGCCAGTACCTTATCCTCGCGGCAGCGTTCGATATCCGACGCGCTCAGACACAATCTCAAGCGTCCAGCGGAGTGGGCGATAAGTTGCTTCAGGATGGCCAGTTGCTGCCAGAGGATATTGATCGGATCCCATCGTTGGCTGGCGTATTGCGGCGTCATACGGGCAATATATTCCTGCGGTGGCACGAATAGCGCGAATAGCCCGCCGGCAAATCCGCCTTGCAGCATGCGCGGATAGTCGAGATGGCCGTTCTCTATCCCGGCAAAGAAGGCGCTCACCGGATCCGCGCGATGGTGAAGCCAGAGATTCAGCAGCAGGTCATTGTGACCATCAAAAATCGCCATAGCGGGTTCCTGCGTTCTTAAGTGGTGAAAAATGCCTGCCACGGTAACGGATTTATCTCCCGGGGCAAGCATAAATTCACATGCCCGCAACAATTGCCAACCTCGACTTTGTATCACACTGTATCTGGCGGCGCAGCGCTGACATTAAGAGATAAAAATGGCCCCGGTCGGGCACATGGCGGATACAAATTTCCGCTTTACTGGTCACGTACTCTCTTGATGACGATAAAAGGTGAGAAAACGATGAACAGATTATCCCTGATCCGCTATACCAGCGCCGTGGCGCTGGGGTTATCCACCCTGTGGTCCGCCGCCGTTTGCGCCGCTGAAGACGCGGGGGCGTTCGACAAGATCCAGCAGATCCGCGCCGGCGACCTGAATATTGGCTACGTGGATATCGGTCCGCGCGACGGCCAGCCGGTGATCCTGCTGCACGGCTGGCCCTACGATATTCAGAGCTATGCCCAGGTGGCGCCGGCTCTAGCGCAGAAGGGTTACCGGGTGATCGTGCCGTATCTTCGCGGCTACGGCACGACCCGTTTCCTCTCCGCCAGCACGCCGCGTAACGGTCAGCCGTCGGCGATGGCGGCCGATATTGTCCATCTGATGGACGCCCTTAACATCAGGCAGGCGGATCTGGCCGGTTTTGACTGGGGCGCGCGCACGGCGGATATCGTCGCCGCGCTGTGGCCGCAGCGGGTGAAATCCCTGGTCTCGGTGAGCGGGTATCTGATCAGCAGTCAGCAGATTGGCGAAAAACCGCTGCCGCCGCAGGCTGAGCTGTCGTGGTGGTATCAATTCTATTTTGCCACCCCGCGTGGGGAGGCCGGTTACCGGCAAAACACCCACGACTTTGCGAAATTTATCTGGCATCAGGCGTCGCCGCAGTGGCAATTCAGCGACGCGACCTTTGCCAAAACCGCCCGGGCTCTGGATAACCCGGACCATGTGGCGATCACCATCAGCAACTACCGCTGGCGCCTGGGGCTGGAGAAAGGGGAAGCGAAGTATGCCGGCTATGAACAACGGCTGGCGGCGCTACCGCCGATAACCGTGCCCACCATCACCCTGGAAGGGGCGAATAACGGCGCGCCGCATCCGGCTCCCGCCAGCTACCGTGCCAAATTTACCGGTAAATATGAGCACCGGGATCTGCCGGGAGCGGTGGGCCATAACCCGCCGCAGGAGGATCCGACGGCGTTTGTGCAGGCGGTGGTGGACGCCGATCGTTTGTAACCCGCGCCTTGCCGGCGGCGCGACGTTGCGCTTCCGGCAACACGGCTTATGCTTGTGAAGAGTTTATTTTGCCCCAGGAGCAGCCTTTGGAGCGTATTGACCACATCCTGGTCGTCGACGACGACCGCGACATCCGGGAACTGATTGTCGACTATCTGGAAAAATCGGGATATCGCGCCAGCGGCGCGGCGAACGGCAAAGCCATGTGGTCGGTACTCAAAAACCATCAAATTGACCTGATTGTGCTGGATATTATGATGCCGGGAGAGGATGGCTTAACGCTCTGTCGCCAGCTGCGCGCTAACCCGCAGCAGGATATCCCGGTGCTGATGCTCACCGCCCGCACCGATGACAGCGACCGGATCCTCGGCCTGGAAATGGGGGCTGACGATTATCTGATTAAGCCCTTTGTGGCTCGCGAACTGCTGGCGCGCATCAAAGCCATTTTACGCCGCACCCGGGCGCTGCCGCCGAACCTGCAGATCACCGAGGCGGGCAGGCTGATCGCCTTTGGCGACTGGCTGCTCGACACTGCCGCTCGCCATTTGCTGGACGACAGCGGCGCCATCGTCGCCCTCAGCGGGGCGGAGTATCGGCTGCTGCGGGTGTTTCTCGACCACCCACAGCGGGTGCTGAACCGCGATCAGCTACTCAATCTGACCCAGGGACGCGACGCGGAACTGTTTGAGCGGTCAATTGACCTGCTGGTGAGCCGACTGCGCCAGCGGCTACGGGAGGATGCTCGCGAGCCGGCCTACATTAAAACGGTGCGCAGCGAAGGCTATGTGCTGTCGGTACCGGTCTCCATTCGCGAGAGGCATGAATGAGGTTCTGGCCCGCCTCGCTGCAGTCGAGGCTGATGGCGCTGCTGTTTCTGGCGCTGCTGCTGGCGAATACCTTAACCCTGTCGCTGCTGTTTTATGAGCGTATGAGCAGCGCTCGCAGCGTGATGCTGGGCAATCTGGCTTCCGATGTCGCCACCAGCGTGGCGATCCTTGACCGCCTGCCGGCCGCTGAGCGCCCACAATGGCTGCCGAAGCTGGCGCGCGGCAATTATCGCTATCTGCTGGACGCCGGGGAGCGCGGCGATTACCCGGACAGCTGGCGCGCCCGGGACGCGGCCCGCTCCCTGCAGGAGGCGCTGAGCGCGCAGTATCCGGTAAGTATTGTGGCGATCCCCGGCCCGCGGCAGCATATTCAGGCCCATATTACCCTTCACGACGGCGCGCCGTTGACCCTCGACCTGTGGCCGAAACTACCGGCCATCGCCCGCTGGCTGCCGGTGGTGCTGATCGCTCAGTTTGTCCTCCTGCTGGCCTGCGCCTGGTACGCGGTTCGCCAGGTATTGCTGCCCATCTCCCGCTTTACCCACGCGGTAAATGCCCTGGAGCCGGCCAGCGACACGGCGGGAACTATGGCCGAGCAGGGGCCGGAGGAGGTGCGTCGCGCCGCCCGCGCGTTTAACGCGATGCAGGCGCGCATCCACGATCATCTGCAGGAGCGAGCGCGGATCCTTGCCGCCATCTCCCACGATCTGCAAACCCCGATAACCCGAATGAAGCTGCGGGTGGAGATGGCCGACCAGCCGGAACTGCGCGATAAGCTACTGCAGGATCTCGACAATATGACCCGTCTGGTGCGGGAGGGCATCGCCTTCGCCCGCACCTCGCAGCCGCTGGAGGAGGCGCGACAGCGGCTGAATCTCGATGCGTTTCTCGACACCATCGTCTGCGATTATGCCGATGTCGGCCGGCCGGTCCAGTTTTGTCCCGAAGAGACCGCCGGGGTGGTGTGGATCCCGCCGCAGGCTCTGCGCCGGGTGATGACCAATCTTATCGATAACGCCTTGAAATTCGGTACGACGGCCACGGTAACCCTGACCCGTGACGCCGTGGGGGATATCACCCTTCATGTGCTGGATGAGGGGCCGGGGATCCCGGAGGCCTCGCTGCAGGAGGTGCTGCAGCCGTTTTATCGCCTGGAGGACTCGCGCAATCGCGATACCGGCGGCACCGGCCTGGGGCTGGCGATCGCCGCGCAGCTGGTCAGCCAGATGGACGGCGCGCTGCGCCTGGCCAACCGCCCGCAGGGCGGCCTGGACGCCAGCGTTCGCCTTGCCGCGGCGGGATTGTATCCTGATGTATCTTCGGGGAAAACGGATAACTAAGCCGACAATTCTCCCCCTTTCCCGACACATTCGCCTTACATGGCCTTGCTGTAATGTCGTGGCTGCCACTCTCGGCAGCGACGGCATAATGAGGAGAAGGCGATGTCGATATTAATTGCATTTTGGGGCGGGATGTTAACTCTGCTGAGCCCCTGTACGCTGCCGGTGATCCCGCTGCTGTTCGCCAGCGTCCGGGGCCGCCGGGGGCAGCTGGCGATCATGCTGGCAGGAATGGCGCTGATGTTCGGCGCTGTCTCCTGGCTGGTGACGGTCGCCAGCGGCTGGGTGGTGAATCTGACCCTCGCAGGCCGCGGTCTGGCGCTGGCGTTCTTCGCCCTGGTCGGGCTGAGTCTGCTTTCGCAACGCGTCGCGCAACGGCTGACCTCACCCCTGGTAGCGTTGGGGAATCAGCTTAACGATGCCAGTTCACGCCAGCGCGGCTGGATCGGTTCTCTGCTGGCCGGGCTGGCGGTGGGCCTGCTGTGGGCGCCGTGCGCCGGGCCGGTATTGGGGGCGATACTTAGCCTGGGCTTTGTGCATCCGGGGCAGGCGACTACCGGCGGCTTGCTGCTGGCCTACGGCAGCGGCGGGGCGCTGATGTTATTCCTGCTGGGGTGGTGCGGGGCGGCGTTGATCGCCAGATTGCGTCGCGGACAGGCGTTCGGCGAACGGCTGCGCCGGTTGGCAGGGGGGGCAATGCTGGCCTCGGTGGCGCTGATCGCCAGCGGCGGCGATCGCTATCTGCAGAGCGCTGGTGGACTGAGCCAGGCGCTGGAGCAGCGGCTGGCCGCCCGTCTGCCGCAGCCGGAGCAAAAGACCAGCCTCCAGCCGATCGCCGCGCCGCAGCCCAGCAGCGCGATGCCCTCTCTGGCGGGGGGCAGCGCATGGATCAACAGCCCGGCGTTAACTCCGGAGCGTCTGAAGGGCAACGTGGTGCTGGTGGATTTCTGGACCCGGGAGTGTATCAACTGTCAGCATACCCTGCCTTACGTGCGCGACTGGGCGAACAAATACCGCGCGGCGGGCCTGGTGGTGATTGGCGTTCATACCCCGGAATATCCCTGGGAGCGTTCGTTGCCCCTGCTGCGCCAGGCGGTGAAGGACTGGCGGATAACCTACCCGGTGGTGGCGGATAATGAGTACGCCATCTGGAACGCCTTCGGCAATCAGTACTGGCCGGCGCATTACATTTTCGACGCTCGCGGGCAGCTGCGCTATACCGCATTCGGCGAAGGGGATTATGCCCGCCAGGAGCAGGTGATCCAGCAGCTGCTGCAGGAGAGCAAAGCCTGACCCGCGGCGCAGGCGTCTGGCGGACGGATCTCTCCAGCCTTTATACCCGATGCCGGGCGGCGCTGCGCTTGCCCGGCCTACATCGTTACGGAACCGCGTGTAGGCCCGGTAAGGCGCAGCCGCCACCGGGCATTGAAGCGGGAGAGGCGCTGGATGTCCATTGCCGGTGACTGCCGGACGGATCCCTCCAGCCCTTATAGCTGATGCCGGGCGGCGCTGCGCTTGCCCGGCCTACATCGTTACGGAACCGCGTGTAGGCCCGGTAAGGCGCAGCCGCCACCGGGCATTGAAGCGGGAGAGGCGCTGGATGTCCATTGCCGGTGACTGCCGGACGGATCCCTCCAGCCCTTATAGCTGATGCCGGGCGGCGCTGCGCTTGCCCGGCCTACAGGAGCGCGCAGGGAGAGTGTAGGCCCGGTAAGGCGCAGCCGCCACCGGGCATTGAAGCGGGAACGGCGCTGGATGTCCATTGCCGGTGACTGCCGGACGGTTCCGTTCATCTCTTGTGCCTGTTGCCGGGCGGCGCTGCGCTTGCCCGGCCTACATCAGCGCGCAGGGAGAATGTAGGCCCGGTAAGGCGTAGCCGCCACCGGGCATTGAAGCGGGAGAGGCGCGGAATGCCTATTGTCGGTGACTGCCGGACGGATCCGTTCATCTCTTGTGCCCATTGCCGGGCGGCGCTGCGCTTGCCCGGCCTACAGGAGCGCGCAGGGAGAGTGTAGGCCCGGTAAGGCGCAGCCGCCACCGGGCATTGAAGCGGGAACGGCGCTGGATGTCCATTGCCGGTGACTGCCGGACGGTTCCGTTCATCTCTTGTGCCTGTTGCCGGGCGGCGCTGCGCTTGCCCGGCCTACATCAGCGCGCATATTGAAGCGGGAGAGGCGCGGAATGCCTATTGTCGGTGACTGCCGGACGGATCCGTTCATCTCTTGTGCCCATTGCCGGGCGGCGCTGCGCTTGCCCGGCCTACAGGAGCGCGCAGGGAGAGTGTAGGCCCGGTAAGGCGCAGCCGCCACCGGGCATTGAAGCGGGAACGGCGCTGGATGTCCATTGCCGGTGACTGCCGGACGGTTCCGTTCATCTCTTGTGCCTGTTGCCGGGCGGCGCTGCGCTTGCCCGGCCTACATGAGCGCGCAGGGAGAATGTAGGCCCGGTAAGGCGTAGCCGCCACCGGGCATTGAAGCGGGAACGGCGCTGGGCTGGGCTGCGCTTGCACGGGAGACAGAATGTGGAGGGGGGTAACAGATGCTGCCGAACGGTTCCCTCTCCCTTCAGGGAGAGGGTTAGGGTGAGGGTGAATGGAAATGGCGTGACAGTGTCACCTGTCGAGCCATCCCTGCAGGGCCTCGGTCATCAGTTCGCCGAGCAGCGCCACGGCGGCGGAATGGTGTTCCTCACGCGGGGTTTGTCGCAGGCTGACGGCCAGACTTCCTGGAGCTGGCAGGAGTCCTCCTGCGGGGCGCAGGTTGCCTGGCATGCCGATGCGGGTGCGTATCGTCAGGCCCAGCCCGGCCTGCACCGCCGCCCAAATGCCGCTCAGGCTGTGGCTGACGAACACCACCTGCCAGGGGATCCCCGCGGCATCGAGACAGGCAATGGCGCGGGAGCGCATCAGGCACGGGCTGTCGAACATCACCAGCGGCAGCGGCTCGCCGGAGACCAGCAGAGCGCGAATGTCCAGGTCAGGGTGCGCAATCCACGCCAGCGGGCAGAGGCCCAGCCCGGGACCCTGATCTTCGCTTTGCCACAGCAGCGCCAGATCCAGCGCCTCTTCCGCCAGCGCCTGGCGCAGCGGACCATTGCGATCCACCCTGGCGACTATCCGCACCTGCGGATGATGCCGTTTAAATTGCCCGAGGATCTCCGGCATCAGCGATTCGCCAAAATCTTCCTGCATACCAAGGTGGATCTCGCCGGTGAGCCGCTCACCCTGCAGCGCGCGCAGGGTTTCATCATTGAGCGCCAGCAGGCGTCTGGCGTAGCTCATCAGCTTTTCGCCTTCTGCCGTCAGCGCAAGATGTCGGCCTTGCTTAACCACCAGCGCCGCACCGCACTGGCTCTCCAGCTTTTTAAGCTGGGCGCTGACCGCGGAGGTGGAACGCGACAGGCGCAGCGCTGCCTGGGCGAAACTGCCGCACTCCATGCCGGTCACAAAGCTGCGCAGGGCGTCGAGATCCAGCCCTGGTAAGCGTTTCTCCATCATCATCCCCATTTTCAGGACGTTTATCCTGAACGTTGTTATTTTCGAGATAGTACTGTGGCATCGCGAGAGGCAGGGGTCAACGGGCCCTGCGAAGAGAGCATTAGCGGTGCGGAAAGAAATAAAAAAAGCCGATAAGGACATTATCGGCTTATTGCAGGCAAGGCTGACAGCGGGGCGGCAGGCGCCGCCTCGCTAAGGCAGGTTATTGCGCCAGCAGCTCCTGAGCGGTGCGCTCCACCAGGTTCAGCAGAACCTTCACGTCATCCAGCGTCACCACCGGGTTCAGCAGGGTCAGCTTCAGGCAGGTAACGCCGTTGTGCTCGGTTACGCCGACGTTAGCGCGGCCGGAGGCCAGCAGGGCGTCGCCGACGCGCTGGTTGAGCAGCGCGATAGCCGCCGCGTCGCTCCCGGCCATCTGCGCCGGACGGGAACGGAACAGCACGCTCGCCAGCTGCGGCTGCATCACCAGCTCCAGCGTCGGCTGCGACTTCACGTACTCCGCCACGTTTTTCGCCATCGTGACGCCGTGATCGATGATCGCCGCATACTGTTTCTGGCCCAGCGCTTCCAGACCCATCCACAGCTTCAGCGCATCGAAGCGACGGGTGGTCTGCAGCGACTTAGACACCAGGTTCGGTACGCCGTGTTCTTCATCGAACTCGGAGTTCAGATAGGCCGCCTGATAACGCATCAGCTCGTAATGGCGCGCGTCCTTCAGCAGGAATGCGCCGCAGCTGATGGTCTGGAAGAACTGCTTATGGAAGTCCAGGGTAACGGAATCCACCAGCTCCAGACCGTCAAGGTAGTCGCGATACTGCTCAGACAGCAGCAGGGCGCCGCCCCAGGCTGCGTCAACGTGCAGCCAGATCTGATGTTCCGCAGCGATACCGGCGATGTCGCGCAGCGGGTCGATAGCGCCCGCGTCGGTGGTGCCGGCGGTGGCGACGATCGCCATGATCTGCTCGCCGTTAGCCTGCGCTTGCGCAATCTTCGCCTGCAGGTCGGACACGTCCATCCGCGCGAATTCGTCGGTTTTCACCAGCGTTACCGAGCGGTAGCCGAGGCCCATCAGCGCCATGTTCTTCTGCACCGAGAAGTGGGCGTTTTCCGAGCACAAGACTTTGTACTTGCGGATATCCCCCGGCAGCCCATCCTGCTGGATGGAGTGGCCCTGACGGGCGAAGAAGGCGTCGCGCGCCAGCATCAGGCCCATCAGGTTGCTCTGGGTGCCGCCGCTGGTGAAGACGCCGGCGTCGCCCGCCGGAAAACCGACCCGGGCGCGCAGCCATTCGATCAGCTTCATCTCGATAATGGTTGCCGACGGGCTCTGATCCCAGGAGTCCATGCTCTGGTTGGTGGCGTTAATCAGCACTTCCGCCGCCTGGCTAATCACCAGGCTCGGGCAGTGCAGGTGCGCCACGCACTGCGGGTGATGCACCGACAGGCTGTCTTTCAGGAAGTACTCGATCGCACGATCAATCGCCGCCTGGTTACCCAAACCCTGTTCGTTAAATTCAAGGGAGATACGCTCACGCAGCTCGTCAACGCTTTTCCCCTGATACATCTCAGGTTGCTTCAGCCACTGCACAACGGCCTGGCTGGTCTGCTCGATAACCTGCTGATAGGCTTCAACGCTCTGCGCTGAACCAGCAAGAATCGGATTCAATGTGGACATGGCGGTCACTTACTCCACTCAGACCGGTTTTACGCCGGCGGCCAGCAGGGCCTGTTCAAATTTGTCGAGGAACACGTCCAGCTCCGCGTCGCTGATCAGCAGGGACGGCAGCAGGCGCAGCACGCAGCCGTGACGACCGCCACGCTCGAGGATCAGGCCCGCTTCGAAGCATTTCTTCTGCAGCAGGGCAGAGAGTTCGCCGTCAGCCGGGTAGCAGCCCATGTGATCCTGCGCTTCGTTCGGCTTGACGATTTCGATACCGATCATCAGACCGAGACCGCGAACGTGGCCAATCACCGGGTAGCGTTTCTGCAGCTCGGCTAGTTTACCTTTCAGCCACTCGCCCTGGGCGGCGACTTTGTCGGCGATCTTGTTGTCGCGCAGATGACGCAGGGTGGTCAGGCCGGTGGCCATCGCCAGCTGGTTACCGCGGAAGGTGCCGGTGTGGTGACCCGGTTCCCAGGCGTCGAACTGCTTTTTAATGCCCAGCACCGCCAGCGGCAGCCCGCCGCCAACCGCTTTCGACATCACGATGATGTCCGGCTGAATACCGGCGTGCTCGAAGGCGAAGAATTTACCGGTACGGGCAAAGCCGGCCTGCACTTCATCGACGATCAGCAGAATGCCGTGCTCTTCGGTCACTTTGCGGATGCGCTGCAGCCACTCGACCGGCGCCGGGTTCACACCGCCTTCGCCCTGAACGGCTTCAAGGATCACCGCCGCCGGTTTACGGACGCCGCTCTCCACGTCGTTGATCAGGTTTTCGAAGTAGTAGGTCAGGGCTTTCACGCCGGCTTCGCCGCCGATGCCCAGCGGGCAACGATACAGGTGCGGGTAAGGCATGAACTGGACTTCCGGCATCATGCCGTTAACCGCCGCTTTCGGCGACAGGTTGCCGGTGACGGACAGCGCGCCGTGGGTCATCCCGTGATAGCCGCCGGAGAAGCTGATCACCGCGGTACGACCGGTGTATTTTTTCGCCAGCTTCAGCGCGGCTTCCACGGCGTCAGCGCCGGACGGGCCGGTGAACTGCAGGCAATATTCTTTCCCTTCGCCCGGCAGGCAAGAGAGCAGGTATTCGGAGAAGCGATCTTTTAACGGGGTGGTAAGATCGAGAGTATGTAACGGCAAGCCGCTGGTAATGACACTTTGGATGCTCTGCAATACATCAGGGTGGTTATGGCCCAGAGCGAGAGTACCGGCGCCCGCGAGGCAGTCCAGGTACTGTTTGTTATCCGCATCCGTCAGCCACACGCCTTCGGCTTTAGTGATAGCCAGCGGCAGCTTACGCGGGTAACTCCTGACATTCGATTCGAATTCGGCCTGACGGGCCAAAAAGGTTTCGTTGTTTGCGTCTAATAAATCGGCACGTAAAGTATCAATACGGACTTTATCCGTCATCATATCACTCCCACAACCAGCATTGCGGTTGAACGCTGGTTGAATAATTGGTGTAAGAAATTGAATTGGCATTCATAAAGCGCGCACAATATATGGCTTTTTAAATCCGCATTCAACGTTTTATTGATTGCGCTATTTTGACGTTATTCTTACCAGGGGCAAAATTAACGTAACTTGCTGAATTATAATAGAACAACGCTCTGTCACTATAACCCTTTAAAGTGTAATTATTAGTGAGAAAGTCTCTATATTTTTATTGCCGCTACGTTAAAGCGCTGACGGAATGCCTTCCGTCAGCGATAGCAAGACTCAATGCAGTTCCACCGCATAATTTGTTAAAGGTGTAACTTTTTTCACCAACTTATTGTTATATAAAAACTGTTCGTAAGTCTCGTAGCGCGCTTTATCCAGCGCTGCCGGATCGGTGGCGAACAGGGGCACGGTTTGCAACCACGCCTGGTGGTTGAGTTCGGTCCTAAGCTCCGGGTGGGCGGCGGCGAACGCCTCCCAGCTCTTCTGCGGATGGGCGCGCAGATAGCCCACTCCCGCCTGCAGGGCGGTGAGGAATTTACGGATCTTCGCCTCATGAATTGCGTCGCGATGGGCGACAATCACCAGCTCGTCATAGGCCGGCACGCCGTAATCTTCGACGTTCATCACCACCGGCGTTTTGCCCTGCAGCTTCAGCTCCTGCGCTTCTATATTACGATAGCCGCCGATAACCGCGTCCACCTGGCCGGCCAGCAGGGCGCTGGTCAGCTGGAAATTGACGTTCACCAGTTTGATGCTGGCCGGATCGATCCCCGCATGTTGCGCCATGGTCGCCAGGGTGGCCTGCTCAATGCCGCTGACCGAGTAGCCCACCTTCTTGCCTTGCAGATCTGCCGGGGTTTTGATCTGCTTATCCAGGGCGATAACCGTATTCAGCGGCGAATTAATCAGAGTCCCTACACGCACCAGCGGTAACCCTTCGTCAGCAAAGAAGTGCACCTGCGGCTGGTAGGTGATGGCCAGATCCGCTTGACGGGCGGCCACCATGCGCGGAGGCAGCGCGGGATCGGAAGGGGGGACTATCCTGACGTCCAGCCCCTGGGCCTTAAAGGCGCCGATCTGCTCGGCCACCATAATCGGCGCATGGTCGGGATTAATGTACCAGTCCAGCACCAGCGTCAGCGGTTCATTGGCCAGCGCGTGGCCGCTGAACAGGGCGGTCAAGGTTGCCCCGGCGAATAGCGACTTTTTCATCTGTTTTCCTTTATTACGTCATTCTTATTCCGGCGACCAGTCGATCAGCCGGTGTAGCAGGGTATCTACCGCCAGCCACAGCAGGAGGGTCAGTAGTACTAAAATAAACAGCGCGGCGAAGCAGATATCGGTTTGCAGTCGCGCATTGGCGTTGAGCATGACGTAGCCCAGCCCCTCGGCGGAGCCGACCCATTCGCCGATGATCGCGCCAATGGGCGCCACCGCCGCCGCCATGCGCAGGCCAGAGCCCAGCGCCGGCAGGGCGGCCATCAGGCGGACATGTCGCAGTTGAGCACCGAAGGAGGCATTCATGCTGCGCGCCAGATCGAGATACTCCTGGTTGACCCGCCGCAAGCCATCAAAGAAGGCGGAAGTTACCGGAAAGAAAATCACCAGCACCGCCATCGCCACTTTGGCGCTCATGCCAAAGCCCAGCCACAGCACCAGCAGCGGGGCGAGGGCAAAGACCGGGATCGCCTGACTGGTGAGCACCAGCGGCATCAGCCAGCGCTGCAGACGGGGGGAGAGGATCATGCCCAGCGCCAGGGTGACGCCGAGCGTCACGCCCAGCGCCAGGCCGCTCAGGATCTCACTGAGCGTGATAAGCGTATGCCAGCCGAGATAGGCGCGATTTACCCATAGCGCCTCGGCGACCGCCAGCGGGGACGGTAAAAGAAAATGGGGAATGCCGCTGCGGCTGGCCAGACCCCAGAGGAGCATCAGCCCGCCGAATACCATGCCGCCGCGCCAGAGACGTCCGGTCATGGTTGGGCCCTCATCAACTGCTGCAGCAGGGCGGCCTGGCCGATCAGGAGATCGGGCGCGTCCGGCGCGCGCGGAGGTGTGCCGGCGAGGTGATGGCTATCATCAATGTCGCCGTCGGCCGCCGAGAGGACCAGCAGGCGGTGGCTCAACCGGCAGGCCTCCTGCGGATCGTGGGTGGTAAGCACCACCGTGCGACCGGCCAGCAGGGTGGCCGCCAGGGTCTGAATGCGCGTACGGGTGAGGGTATCCAGCGCCGAGAAAGGCTCATCCATCAGCACGATGGGGCGATCCTCATACAGCGTGCGCGCCAGCGCGGCGCGCTGACGCATGCCGCCGGAGAGAGTCGCCGGGCGGGCGTCGGCGCAGGATGAAAGCTCAACCTGTTCAAGCAGAGCGGCGACCCGGGCACGATCGACTTTTTCACCGCGCAGCCGCGCGCCGAGGGCGACGTTGTCCCGAACGCTCAGCCAGGGGTAGAGCAGATCTTTCTGCCCCATCCACGCCAGACGGCCCTGAATCGGTTGCCCATCGCTGGCGACCACTTCTCCGCGGGTGGCGGGCGCCAGACCGGCCATCACCCGCAGTAGGCTGGTTTTGCCGGCGCCGCTGGCGCCGAGCAGCGACACCCACTGCCCGCCGGGGACCGTAAACGACAGGTTGTCGAACAGCCGACGGTCGCCGACATGCAGGCTCAGGCCACGGACCTCGATACCCGGCGCCGTCACGCCCGGGTCTCCGCCGCGGCGTTGAGGCCCATCTGCCAGAACTGCGCCTCAAGGCGGGTGGCGGTGGTGAAAATCTCGCTCAGCTCAGTGATTCGCTCCTCGCTCCCGCGCTGCTGCCACACCGTTTCCAACAGCGCCAGCGCGGCGCTGACGCCCTGCAGATAGCCTTCATCGCCATAGTTGCGGATCCATGAGGCGTAGGGGTTATCGTCCAGTCGGGTGGCGGGATGCTGCAGCAGGCCGAGACCGATTTCGGCGTAGCCCGCGACGCAGGGCATCAGGGCGACCAGCAGATCCAGCGCGTCACCCGAGTGGCCAATATCCAGCACATAGCGGGTATAGTTGAGGGTTTCGGGGGCTTCAGGTTGGGCGGCCATCTCCGGTTCGCTAATCCCCCACTGGGCACAGTAGCCGACGTGCAGCGGCAGTTCGTTGAGGATGGCATTCATCGAGGCGGCCGCGGCCCGCATCTCCGGCAGCGCGCGCAATTTACTCACCAGCAGCGCGTAGCTGCGGGCAAAGTGAATCAGAAACAGATAATCCTGGGTCAGATAGCGACGAAAGGCGTTTTCCGCCAGCGTCCCATCGGCAAGTTGCTGGACGAAAGGATGCGCCACATAGCGCTGCCAGTCAGCGGCGGCCAGCTGGCGTAAACGGCCGTAAAGACCTTGGCTAAAAGCGGGAACGATCACAGGACCTCCATTTATTCAGGGGAGATCCGGGCGTGCAGGGGTGTGAACAGGCAATGGCGGTAATGCTGGCAAAATTGCCGACCCGTCCCTTCGCTGGCATGACCCAGATCAGGTTCAAAGGGTTCGGCTTGCGCCATCTCAGCCCTCACGGGACACCCCTCGGTAGCGCTATGTTATACGACATTCACCTTTTGAATACAATCACCGCGCCACCTTGCCGCAGGATGATGGTAATAGGGGGATAGCCAGCGCTTTTCCGCGCAAGAACTACTAACCACCGGGCCGCGACGAACGGAAGAGCGGCTTTTACGCGCGCAATAGTTTCGTTGTCGGCGCTGAATACCGTTTTTAACTAAAACCGCAGGCGCTATCTGCCGGTAAGATGCGCGCACTTTTATTGCTGTGGAGAGGCTGTTGATGCGTAAAGCCTTCTGGCTATTATTCGCGCTGGCGCTGCCGGCGCTGGCGCAGGATCCGGTGCTACCCGCCGTGACGGCGATCCATACGGCGCCCACCCTCGGTGAGCTGCCGCCGCCGGAGTCGCTGCGACCGTGCTGCGCTTTTGGTTACGACCTGCACGTGCGCGCGGCGGGCATTCCGATCCCGATGTACCAGATCGGTAATGTGTTGACTCTGGGTACGCTGGGTAAGCACCATTACAACGACAGCGCGTTCGGTGCGGTGAAAAATCTGCTGGGGCTCAGCGAGGAGCAGAACGGGCTTATCTATACCCGCCGCGGCGGGTTTATTGATATCGCCCATGTGCGCGATACGGCGGACAACACCTTTTATCTGTTCAATCGTATTGCGCCGACGCTGGGCCAGGCGGGGCGGATCTTCTACAGTGAAGAACTGGGCGTGCGCCGCGTGCAGCTGAATGCCTTTACGCCGCCGGCGGGCGTCAGGCAGCGCTATCAGCTGGCGGCCTGGCTCGCCGGGCATCTGGCCTTCGAAATCGCCCAGTGGCATGAGATCGCCCAGTGGTATGGCTTCCAGTCGGTCCCCGGGTTTTCCGAAGAGATTTCCGCTTTTTCGCCCGAGGATCTCTACTCCAATTTACTGGGCGCGAGGCTGGCGATTAATGTCATCCTCAGCGGCCACGGCGGTTCGCTGGAGGATTATAACCAGGCCATGGATGCGGCGCTGAAACAAGTGCTGACCCGGCTGCTGGTGGCGACGCGCGGTGAGACGGAAGCGATGTTTCAGCAGATCGACGGCGACTGGTGGAACAGTCACCGGCGGGTGCCGGATAAGTTTCTGGTACTGAAGCGTAACTACGATCTACAGGAAAACCGGCTGCCGACGCCGGTCCCATTCGAAACCATGCCGCCGTATCGCCTGACCATGCCGGAGCAGGTCGGAGGATTCCGCTTACGCGACCTCGGGGAACTGCAGATCTATCCAGGGCACGATATGCAGGCGCTGCCGGTTCCCGCGCAATACTATGGCGCCGGAGCGTTCCAGGGGCTGGCGGATCGCGCCCATGAGGCGGATAAAACCCAGCTGGCGCGGACAGAAAAATAGCCGTAAAGGCTCAGGACGAACGCCCTGAGCCGGCGAGTTAGCGGAAGTCGACCCAGCAGGCGCCGTTGTCGGCAGAACGCACGCAGTTTTCCAACCAGCGGACGCCGAACGCCCCGGCGCAGGCGTCCGGGTACCAGAAGTCGGCCAGCAGCGCCTCGTCGCGACGGTCGGCGGCATCCATGGCGATGGCGAAGCGGCGATAGAGATTCGACCATGCCTCAAACAGTCCCTCGGGATGGCCGCCGCCGATGCGATCATCCTGACGCGCCAGCGGATCGAGATAGTCCATACCGCGCTCGAGGATGCGCACGGGGTCGCCCTGGATTTCGTAGCGTAGCTGGTTGGGCTGTTCATCCCACCATTCGAGACTGGCTTTTTCACCGATGATTCGCACCTTTTGCCCGTGCATCGAACCGCAGTTGACGGCGGAGCTCCACAGTGAGCCGATGGCCCCGTTGTCATACTCCATCAGTACATGGGCGTTATCTTCCAGCGGCGCGCGGCTTTTGACGAAGCTTTGTCTGGCGCACATCAGCCGGGTGATCTTCAGCTGCGGGGCCATGGTTTCGACCAGAAACAGCGGATGGGTGGCCAGGTCGCCCAGCACATAGCTGGGGCCGACGAAGCGGGGATCGACCCGCCAGCGGGTACTGGCGTTTTCCTGTTCCACCGGCTGGGCGTGAAAACCGTGGGCAAACTGCATATTAACGATACGGATATCGCCCAGCAGCCCGTCGGCGATCATCTGCCGGGCCTGCAGGATCAGCTGGTGGCCGGCATAGCCGTAGGTCACCCCGATAATCTTGCGCCGCCGCTGGCTGAGCGCCACCAGCTCGTCAGCTTCCTCGCTGCTGAAGCACAGCGGCTTTTCGCACACCACGTGCAGCCCGGCCTCCAGCGCGGCCCGGCAGATGGCATAGTGGGTGTTATTTGGCGTGGCAACTGACACCGCCTGAATGCCGTCAGGCCGGGCAGCCTCGCTGCGGAACAGGCTTTGATAGTCGGCGTAACAGCGGTCGGGATCCACCCCCAGCCGTTGGCCGAACTGGCGTCCGCGCTCGGCATCAATATCAAAGGCGCCGGCCAGCAGCGTGAAGGTGTTATCGCGCAGCGCTGCAGAGCGGTGAATATAGCCGATCTGGCTGCTGCCGCCGCCGCCGACCATGCCCCAGCGCAGGGTGCGGTCGAGAGGTTTTAAACCGTTAATCATGTCGTGCCTCCTGTCAGAATCCGACGTCGCGCAGATAGCGCAGACTTTCCGTGACCGCCTGCAGGCTGCCTCCGGCATGGCGCGGGTCGCGCTCTTGTTCAATGGTTATCCAGCCCTGATACCCCCGGCGGGCAAGAAAGTCTTTGATAGCCGGATAGTCAATGGCGCCGCTGCCGAGCGGGCACATCACCCCTTCGGCGCAGGCAGTGAAGAAGTCGATACCTTCATGGATAGCGCGCTGATAAACCTGCGGGTCGACATCCTTGAAGTGCAGATAGTCCAGGCGGTGGTAATAGCGATCCAGCCAGTCGAGCGGATCCATCCCGGCATAATAGAGATGTCCGGTGTCCAGACACAACCCGGCGACGTCGTGCGGGATATCGTTGGCCAGCCGCTCGATCTCATCCGCGAATTCAATGCTGCCCCCGGCGTGCGGATGGATAACCGCCCGCACACCGTACTCCTGCCAGGCGAGGGTGCTAAGGGCGATAATGTGCTCCATCATGCGCTGCCAGTCTTTGTCATTGAGGCGCGGAGCCAGCGCGCCGCGCCCGGCAAAGCGCGCCCGTTCGGGGTTGCCGAAGTCGATAATCACCAGATAGGGCGGCTGGAAAGGGCGGCCCGGGATCGGTTCGGCAGCGGCTACCTGCGACAGATTGCGGCAGATTTGATGGGTCAGCGCCACCAGGGTGGGGAGATGGGCCTCGCTCACCAGATCGTCAAAGATCGTGCCGGCGACCAGCGACAGCTGATGCTGCTCCAGCGCCGCGCGCAGGCTGGCCGGATCGCTGGGGAGATAACCCCAGGGGCCGAGCTCAATGCTGCGATAGCCAGCCTGCGCCGCCTCCTTCAGCACGGTAGCCCAGGCAGGGAGGTTAGGGTTTTTCGGGTCATCGACGCCCCAGCTGCAGGGGGCGTTAGCGATAGGATGTATCATGTCGGCTTCCTTTTTCATACAAGGGATGCCGCTGAGTATTGAATAAAGATTTCATTATCAACAATGATGGAATTTTGATTTTATGATAATCATCATGATTTTAATTGATGGATTTTTTGATAATTTTTTATCAAATCGAGATGTGGCGCGGTCCGCCCGATACCCGTCTCCGCTGGAGACGGAGCCGGAAATTTACATATTTTCTTTGGTGATGATATCGAAAGGCTGAGGGAGTGAAATCACCTCGCTATGGGGGCGTGAAGCGGCGTCCGCCATGGCGCGCAGCGTAACGGCGGCAAACTCATCCAGCCGGTGGTTAAGCATGATGTCGATGGTGCCATCGATCAGGGCCAGTTCACTGTCGCTGAGCGGACCGTGGCAGACCAGAGCGATCTCCTGCTGACGGCCGCTGTCGCGCAGCGCGTCGACGATCCCTTCGACGCCGCCGCAGGGGGCGTAGATCGCCTGCAGGGCCGGGTACTGAGTCAGCATCTGTTCCGTCACGGTCCTGGCGATATCCGCCCGTTCATGACTGCGAACCGGCTCAAGGATCTGTTGCCCCTTGCCCTGTTCTCGCAGGCAGGAGCGAAAGCTGATCTCACAGCTTTCCTGGCAGGTAAAACGATTATCGCCAATGATAATGCCAATTTCGCCATTCCCCCGGCATAAGCGCTCGATAAACCAGGCGGCGGTGCGCCCGGCTTTATGATTATCGAGGCCGATATACCCGCTGCGCTGGGGGACCGACAGATCGGAAAGCAGGGTGAACACGCGCACGCCGCGGGCGGCGGCCCGGGCCACCGCGTGGCGAATCAGCGGGTGATCCAGCGCCACCAGGCCGAGCACCTCCACTTCATCGCTGAGTCGGTGAATGGCCTGAGCCATCGCTTCCACCGCATCGATGGCAAAATGCAGTATCACCGGCGCCTGGCCCGCCGGTAGCCATGGGGCAGCCTCGCGCGTCAGCGCCCGGGCCAACGGCAGGTAGAAGGAGTGGCTCTCCTGCAGCAGGATAAAGCCCATTCTGATCGTGACCGGCGCTTTGCCGGCAGCCAGGCGATAGTGGGGCTGCTCGAGGGTAAAACCCAGCCGGCGGGCGGCCTCCAGCACGCGCCGCGCCGTGGACTCTTTCACCGCCGCGCGCTTATTGAGCACCCGGTCGACGGTGGCTACGCCGACGCGCGCTTCACGCGCAATGTCGGCAAGGGTGATTTTAGTGGCGATTTTTTTCAAGGTAATTGTCGCTATGAATGAGCGTAATGATAGAAACTATCACGGTTAGCCTGGGCAGAAAAGCGACTCTCTGCCCGCCCTGGCCTATGCCGCTGCGCCTGCCGGGTAACCCCTGTTGGCGATGCACACTCTGTGATCAAAAGCGACTACCCGTTCTGGCATTGCTGCTATGCTGTTGAAATAAAATTATTATTAAAGGCAGCATCGCTTCTGTTGGTTAAACTGCGCGCAAAGTCACCCTCAGAGGGCTTTACTGGGCGCATAACCGACTATACTTGGCGCGCTCGCGCGTAATTGCGGTTTCTCGGTGTCTATTTTGCTTTCACTTTAAACCAGCGTTGGGGCTGCACAGCGTTAAGTGCCGTTCCGCGCCGGCAGTGGGTCGGTTTGGGGCCTGTATGTTATTAAAAGAGCTGGCTGTTTTTGAGGTCTTAAGCACCCCGATATGGGTAGTTCATCCTTTTAACGAAAGGGTGGTCTATGCCAATCAGGCTTCCCGGACATTGAGCGGCGAGATGTCGCTCAATGAGATGCGTAACGGTATTTATTCCACCTGTCCGGAAACGCAACTGCAGCACTACCTTCGCTATCTCGACACCATGAGCGAGATATTCGAAGTCTGGACGTTACCCACCGCCAATGGGTTGCAGTCGGTGTATTGCAAAACCACCCTGATTGATACCGAAGACTGTGGTTGCTTGCTGCTGTTTGAAGCCGTGAAGCTGCTGGCGCAAAATCAGTCGATTCATACCGGCTCCCGCCGCTACCAGCGGCGTAACAATGGCTTTTTCGCTCGCTTTTTTATGACCAATACCGCGCCGATGCTGTTGATCGACCCTCATAAAGATGGCCGGATTGTCGATGCCAATATTGCCGCGCTACGTTTTTATCATTATTCCGATGAGGAAATGCGCACCAAACATACCTGGCAAATAAATACCCTGGGCCGGGACGTCATCCCCATTATGAATAATATTGCCAATCTGCCTGGCGGTCATAAACCGCTTAATTTTACGCATATTCTGGCTGACGGCTCGCTACGTCATGTCCAAACTTATGCCGGGCCGGTGGTGCTGTATAATATTCGACTGATGCTATGCATCATTCACGATATCACCGAAGAAGTGCATCTGAAAAAAGAGCTGGAATTTTCCGCCGCCCACGATCCGTTAACCGGTTTGCTTAATCGCCGGGAGTTTCACCGTCTGGTTGAGGCGCCAACTTTTATCCCCCGGGGTTATTGTCTGCTGTTAATCGATATCGATCATTTCAAGAGCATTAATGATATTCACGGCCATCAAAAAGGCGATGAGGTCCTACTGGTGCTCTCTCGTATTCTGGAAACGTCGGTCGACCGCGAAGATAAAATTTATCGCTGGGGTGGAGAAGAGTTTCTGCTTTTTTTGCCCCATTCGCCGATCGGCCACGCGCTGATACTGGCGGAGGGGATCCGCCAGGCGGTTAGCGAATACCAGACGCTGTCGGTGACCGTCAGCATCGGCGTGGCTGAACATCATGACGGCGAAACGGTTGATCAACTGTTTTCCCGCGTCGATAAAGCGCTGTATGCGGCAAAAAATGACGGGCGTAATCGGGTGACGCGCATGCCTTTTGACAGCTCTGAGCGACGGCGCAGTAGAGATGGCGCCGCCTGAATAAACCCCCGCCTGTAGTGGGTTAGCCTGCGTTAAGGTGGCAAACAAGGTATGGTGCGTTTTCTCGTTCTTTTCAGGAAGTGGGACTGGCTGAGGGGTCAGTCCTGACACCACACCCGCTCGCCGTTCACCAACGTCTCGCTGATATTGCGTTCATCACCCAGGGTCATCAGCACGAACAGCTGCTCATAAATGTCATGGCAGCGGCCTATGCGCAGGCGCTGCAGCGGGGTGACCGCCGGGTCAATCACCACAAAATCCGCCTCTTTGCCCGGCTGGAAATTGCCAATTTTCTCCTCCAGCCGCAGGGCGCGCGCCCCGCCAAGGGTGGCGTGATAGAAGGCCTCGCTGGCGCGCAGGCGATAGCTCTGCAGTTGTCCTACCTTGTAGGCCTCGCCCAGCGTCCGCAGCATGCTGAAGGTGGTGCCAGCGCCAACGTCGCTGCCGATGCCCATCCGCACCTGGTGCTGCCAGCAGGCGGGCAGGCGGAACAGCCCGCTGCCGAGAAACAGATTCGACGTCGGGCAGAAGGCGACGGCGGACCCGGTGTCATGCAGGCACTGCCACTCGGCATCATCGAGATGGATCCCGTGAGCGAAGACGCTGCGTTCGCCGGTGAGCTGATAGTGATGATAGACATCCAGATAGCGCGCATGCTCAGGCCACAGCTGTTTAACCCAGGCGATCTCCTCCCGGTTTTCACTGAGATGCGTCTGCAGCCAGGTGTCGGGAAACTCGGCCCGCAGGCGCTGCGCCGCCTCCAGCAACCCCGGGGTCGAGGTGGGGGCAAAGCGCGGGGTGATGGCATAGCCCAGCCTGCCGCGCTGATGCCAGCGGCGGATCAACGCCCGGGTCTGCTCGTAGCTCTCCCCGGCGGTTTCGCACAGGTAGTCGGGCACATGGCGATCCATCATCACTTTCCCGGCGATCAGGCGCATATTGAGGCGCAGAGCTTCGCTGAATAACGCCTCCACCGATGCCGGATGCAGGGTACAAAACACCAGCGCGGTGGTGGTGCCATGGCTTATCAGCTGAGTTACAAAAAACTGCGCTATCTCCTGGGCATACTCCGCATCGGCAAACTGGCTCTCCACCGGGAAGGTGTAGGTGGTGAGCCACTCCAGCAGCTGTTCGCCAAAGGCGCCGATCATCTCGGTCTGCGGATAGTGAACGTGGGCATCAACGAACCCCGGCAGCAGCAGCTTACCCCTCAGATCGACATAGCCCTTCAGGGGATGCAGAAAGGCTTCCCCCTCCTGCCATGGCAGCAGGGCGATAATTTTCCCCTCCTGCAGGAACAACAGGCCATCATCGAGATAGCGGGCCTGGGCGGCCACCTCATCCGGGGTCTCCGCCACGCCGGCGATATCAAAAAATGCACCGCGCACAGCGGTCTGGTAATCCATCATCGAACCTGCCTTCTCTTAACGCTCTGGGAATAGTGATAAACAGCAAGATTGGTGCCAGTTTGCAGCCTGCCGCGGCCAGACGCCGCGGCAGAAGGGGAAGGTTACTCTTTTTGCGCCACCGCGCCGGAGCGGAAGGCAGCTTTCGCCTGCACTTCGCGCTCGTCGCGAGCCAGCCAGCGGTAGGTGGTGGCGCCGAGGAAGACGCCGATAAACCAGCTGAAGTTCGCCACTTCATGCAGGGCCGGAATAAAGCTGATAATCAGCCCCAGGCCCACCGACGGCAGCAGGGCGGCAATCGCTTTCGGGTTAAAGCCGTTGCGGTACCAGTATTTACCCTGCGGCGTATCGTCAAACAGATCGTCCACTGACACCCGGCCGCGTTTGATCAGGTAGAAGTCGGCGATCAGGATGCCAAACAACGGGCCAATAAAGGCGCCCAGCACGTCGAGGGTATAGTGGATCAGCTCCGGGGAGTTAAACAGGTTCCACGGCGTCAGGAGTATCGAGCCCACCGCGGCAATCATCCCGCCGGTACGGAAGCTGATTTTCTGCGGGGCGCAGTTGGAAAAATCGAAGGCCGGCGAGACGAAGTTAGCCACGATATTGATGCCGATGGTGGCGGTGATCATGGTCAGCAGGCCGATGGCCACCGCCAGATCGTTACCCACGCGGCTGACGGTTTCGATCGGGTCGGTGATCATTTTGCCAAACAGCGACTGGGTGCCGGAGACAATCACCACGGTAACCACCGAGAATAGCAGAAAGTTAAACGGCAGTCCCCAGCGGTTACCGCGGCGGATCTCGCCCATGCTTTTGCCGTAGCGGGAAAAGTCACCGAAGTTAAGCAGCGGCCCGGAGAAGTAGGAGACCACCAGCGCCGTGGCGGTGATCATCTGCCAGGTCTGCTCGCCGGCGCTCAGGGATTTGCTGGCGAGGGTAAAGGAGATACCGTCCAGACCAGTCTTGTATACAATCCAGCCGGCCAGCGCCAGCATCACCACATAAACCGCCGGACCGGCGATATCGATAAAGCGTTTGATGGCGTTCATGCCATGCCAGAACACCGTCGCCTGCAGCAGCCACATAGTGGCGAAGCACAGCCAGCCGAGGGGCGACAGCCCGAGAAAGCTGCTGCTGGTCAGCGAGGCAAGGGAGGGCCAGAACTTGAGCAGGACCAGCATCAGGGCATTCGCCGCCAGATAGGTCTGAATGCCGTACCAGGCAAAGGCGATCAGCCCGCGGATCACCGCCGGGATATTGGCGCCGAAAACGCCAAACGCCTGACGACAAATCACCGCGTAAGGCACCCCGGCCATCTGGCTCGGCTTCGCCACCAGGTTGGCGCACAGCTGGACAATACAGATGCCCACCAGCAGGCAGAGCAGAACCTGCCAGCTGGCCAGCCCAAGCGTAAAGAAGCTCGCCGCCACTACGTAGCCGCCCATGCTGTGCACGTCCGACATCCAGAATGAAAAGATATTGTACCAGCTCCAGTTCTGGTCGCGGGTCGGCGCCAGATCGTCATTACATAGCCGCGGACTGTAGCCGGCGGCCGCCTTGTGAGTCTTCGTCTGCTGCGTGTGGGATGAATGTGGCATGAAACCTGCTCCTCTGAATGAAAACCCTTTGATATGGATTGCTGAGGCTATTGCAGGATCCAGGCCAGAATGATGAATTTTGTATACAAAAATTAAATTTTATGTATACGATCTGCTATCGATAAGTGAAACCGGAGTGGGTTAATGAATAATGAACATCGTCTCCAGGCCGCGCCAGCGCTGCAGGACAAGGACGAAAGCATTTACCAGGCGCTGATGACGGCTATCGTCGAACATCAGCTGCCGCCGGGCAGCAAACTGCCGGAAGAGGCGCTGGCGGAGGTGTTCGCCGTGAGCCGCACCGGCATCAGAAAGGTGCTGCAACGACTCGCCGCTGTGCAACTGGTCACGTTGACGCCCAAACGTGGTGCACACGTCACCAGCCCGAGCGTGGAAGAGTCCCAGGCGATCTTTCGCACCCGGGCGCTGCTCGAGGTCGCCAATCTCCCCGATGTGATCGCGCGCTGTCAGCCGCCGCATCTGGCGGCGCTGGAGAACATTATTCAGCGTGAACAGCAGGCCCATGCGGCGCACGACGGCCCGGCGGCGATCCGCCACTCCGCTGACTTTCATATTCAGCTGCAGGCTATCTCCGGCAACCCGGTGCTCACCGAGATGGTGACCCGCCTCAGCCAGCGCTCCTCTTTAGTGATTGCCGCCTGGGGCGCCCCCTGGCGACAGGGCTGCCGTTGCGACGATCACCAGCAGCTGGTCGGTTTGCTGCGGGATAAAGCCCTGCAGCCGCTCAGCGAGGCGCTGATGCACCATTTTGATCATATTGTCGCCAGCCTGTGCTTCGAGCGCGATGGCGTCAGCCTGCCCGATTTTTCCCGGCTGTTCGCCGGCCACAAGGAGTCGTGATGTCTTCCGTTCGTATACAAGTGATTAACCCCAACACCAGCCTGGCGATGACTGAAACGATAGGCGCCGCTGCGCGTGCGGTCGCTGCACCGGGCACCGAGATCCTTGCGGTCTGTCCCCGCGCCGGGGTGCCGTCAATTGAGGGCCACTTTGACGAAGCCATCGCGGCGGTCGGCGTGCTGGAGCAGATCAGGGCCGGACGCGAGCAGGGGGTGGATGGGCATGTGATCGCCTGCTTCGGCGACCCGGGGCTGCTGGCGGCGCGGGAGCTGGCCCAGGGGCCGGTGATCGGTATCGCGGAGGCGGCAATGCATATGGCGACGATGGTCGCCACCCGTTTCTCCATTGTGACCACGCTGCCGCGCACGCTGATCATCGCCCGTCATTTGCTGCACCAGTACGGATTTCATCAACACTGCGCGGCGCTGCACGCCATTGACTTGCCGGTGCTGGCGCTGGAAGACGGCAGTGGCCTGGCGCAGGAGAAAGTGCGTGAGCGCTGCATTCGCGCTCTGAAAGAGGATGGCAGCGGGGCGATTGTTCTTGGCTGCGGCGGGATGGCGACCCTGGCGCAGGAGCTGACCCGCGAGCTGCGGGTGCCGGTGATCGATGGCGTCAGCGCGGCGGTGAAGATGGTGGAGTCGCTGGTCGCGCTGGGCCTGGCGACCAGCAAGCATGGGGACTTAGCGTTCCCGGAGAAAAAAGCGTTAAGCGGACAGTTTCAGTCGTTAAATCCATTTTAAAAGGGGCAGGAGATGGGAGAGAACCAGGAACACTATCCTCGCGATCTGCGAGGTTATGCAGGGGAGCCGCCGCACGCGCGCTGGCCGGGCGGGGCGCGGATCGCGGTGCAGTTTGTCCTCAACTATGAGGAAGGCGCGGAGAATCACGTCCTGCATGGCGATGCGGGTTCGGAACAGTTCCTGTCCGATATTATCGGCGCCGCCAGCTACCCGGCGCGCCATATGTCGATGGATTCACTCTATGAGTACGGCAGCCGGGCAGGGTTCTGGCGCATCCATCGCGAGTTCAGCCAGCGCGGGCTGCCGTTGACGGTCTTCGGCGTGGCGATGGCGCTGGCGCGGCATCCGGAGATTGTGGCGGCGATCAAGGCTGCGGATTACGATGTGGTCAGCCACGGCTGGCGCTGGATCCACTATCAGCACATGGATATTGCCGAGGAGCGCGAGCATCTGCAAAAAGCGGTGCAGGTACTGACCGACCTGTTCGGCAAACCGCCCACCGGCTGGTATACCGGCCGCGACAGCCCTAACACCCGCCAGCTGGTGGTGGAGCACGGCGGCTTTGATTACGACAGCGATTATTACGGCGATGATTTACCTTTCTGGAGCGAAGTGGCCTGCAGCGACGGCAGCCAGCGGCCGCACCTGATCGTGCCTTATACCCTCGACGCCAACGACATGCGCTTCGCCACCGCCCAGGGATTCAACACCGCGGAGCAGTTTTATACCTATCTGAAAGACAGCTTTGACGTGCTATACGCCGAGGGTGAAACCGCACCGAAGATGATGTCCGTGGGAATGCACTGCCGACTGCTTGGGCGTCCAGGCCGTTTCCGCGCGCTGCAGCGTTTCCTTGATTATATCCAGCAGCACGACAAGGTGTGGGTCTGCACCCGGCAGCAGATTGCCGACCACTGGCGCGAAACCCATCCGTATCGCGGGTAGCTTGTTGCCCCTGATCCTGGCCCTCTCTTCAGGGAGAGGGCTCCGCCCGGTCGCGTCTGTTACACCGGTTTACCAGAATGTAATTTGATTATTGAATAAGCATGGCGAGGAGTACCAGGCACAGCAGCAGCACATAGATGCGCGCATACCATACATCAGGTACCGCAGGGATTGCCCGGCGGCTAAACACTATCCCGGCCCAGCCGGTCAGGACGAGCAGGCCTAAAATTTTCAGGCTGATAAACCCCATAAATCCGCTCAGCGGAATGCTGTGCCAGCCAATGACGGCATAGGTCACAGCCCCGCATAGCGCCACGGGCAAAGAAAGCGGGTTGGATGCGCTAACGCACTCCTGCATTGCATACCCGTGTCGCCGTAGCAGGG
The DNA here is from genome assembly GCF_018199955.1 of Klebsiella sp. P1954. Lineage (NCBI taxonomy): Bacteria > Pseudomonadati > Pseudomonadota > Gammaproteobacteria > Enterobacterales > Enterobacteriaceae > Klebsiella > Klebsiella sp. P1954. The sequence goes on from NZ_CP073373.1 coordinate 233,840, forward strand.
GCACCGTCATGACGCTGCCGCCCACGCCCAGCAATGCGGCGATCGTACCGATAATCACACCGCCGCCGGTGACCACTGGCAGGGACAGGCGACGCCGAGCGCTGCCCGTGAAAAAACCCTTGCGCAACAAACAATCGCTGATGGTTGCCAGCATATAGAGAATAAACAGCGCGCGAACAATATTCTCGCTCAATATCCCCGCCAGACAGGAGCCCACCACCGCCCCAATGGCAATAAACCATAACAACGGAAACAGCGTCTGCGCGGCAAGCCTGCCCGCCCGCCAGTTTCGATAGCTGACCCAGCCGGCGTTAAATATCATCACTGCCGTTGAGGTAGCCACTGCGACATGCATGGCGTTGCCCGCGATCGCCGGCTGCCGGAGCATCAGTTGATAGACAAAGGGCACCACCACAAAGCCGCCGCCGAAGCCGAACAGCACCGTGGTAATGCCGGTAGTAAAGCCTGCCAGCGCAATAATAACGATCTCATTCAAGAGAGTATCCCCGACCTGAAAATGAGCGAGCAGCTTATACCGGTCGCGTACTGCTTCCCATTTGCGTAGCGCTCAATTACCTTTGTAAATCGGTCAGAGGGAGGCAGGTGTGCGCAACGTAAAAATTGACGAGTTCGATCGACTCGATCGTGATGTGGTGGCGTTAGGTAATGACTATGCGCAGGGATTTATCCTGCCCCCGCACCAGCATCGTCGCGCACAGCTACTGTATGGCGCGACCGGACTGATGTATGTCACTACGCAAGACGGAGAATGGGTGGTTCCTCCGCAACACGCTGTCTGGATCCCCCCTGAAACCGTGCATGCCGTCAGATTTGCAGGGGTGACCACGCGTAGCTTGTATATTGAGCCAGATTGTGTGGCCGCTTTCATTAAACACCGTCGTTGCGAAGTGATCAGCGTCTCGCCGCTGTTGCGCCAGCTACTGCTTGAGGCTGTGGATTTACCACCGTTGTACGACAGCCCACGCGATCGCACGCTGATACAGTTGATGTTGCTGGAACTGGCCGCCATGCCGGTCCGCGAATTTGACATTCCGTTGCCGCAGCATCCGGCGCTGCTGGCGCTTTGTCAGGCTTTTTTGCTTAACCCCTCTATCCATGATCCTGCGGCGCGCTGGGCCAGGGCGCTGTTTATGAGTCCTAGTACCTTTCGCCGCCATTTCCTGAAGCAGCTGGGCCTGTCGTTTTCCGCCTGGCGACAGCGAGCCTGCGTGGTGAGCGCCCTGGCATGGTTGATAGCAGGCAAACCGGTGAACGAAGTGGCATTATCCCTTGGATACGACAATGCGTCCTCTTTCGCCACCATGTTCCGCCGCATGACCGGGCAGCCGCCGTCGTTTTATCACCCAGCCTGAGGCGTCGGAGAAGGGGACTCCCGCAGCATGTGTCGGAAAAGAATGTCGCTTTTATGGCGTAGCTATGCGTTTACGCGGTCATAAGACAGATAATCCAGGAAGGCCTGGCTTCGTTTTCAGGTACCCCTACATTTAGTGGTGGCTACATCCAGGCGGTTTATCTATTCTGCCTGTAACCGTGAGAAGACCGGAGTCTCTCTTTGTGAACCATCTTATCATTGAAAAAATCATCATCATCATTCTTCTCGTCCTGTGGGGATTCGATACCTTCAGAACCAGGAAAAGAAAACGCTATGATCCCGCAATTGAAGCCGCTGATGCCAGCGAACGTTATCAATGGCGCTATCTGAGATGGGGATTTCGAATCATACAGGTGGTAGCGGGAGTGTATATCGTCGTTCAACTGATACAGGTATTACTGAGATAGAGGCCGCCGGCAGGGCGGCGGGACAGAACATCTGGCTGACCAGAATGAGGTCAGGCAATAGCGGTTTTCACGTCGGCAAAGGGGAATGTCCGCTCTGAGCCAGGAGCGGAACTTACCCCGATGAAGTAAATCCGGATTTTTGCCGGATAAACCCCCAATAATTTACGTAGAAGGGATCCATTCAACAATAATTCTTGCCAACTCCCTGGGCTGTTCGAGCGGAATCAAGAATGATTCTTAACGACGCATAAGGTATGGCTTCGACCAATTCTTCTGCCTCCTTCATCGAACGGATGGCATCATCTTCACTGGCGATAACCAGCGTTGGACAACGTATCGTTGCAGAAGGTATACCTTGCCTGGATAAGGATGATTGCGTGATGAAGGCTTCAAATCCCAGAGAGCATCCCATTTTCTGGATAGCTGAAATCATATCCTGATTTGATGTGTTTAGAGGGTGGAGTGACCGGGCAATAGCATGTCTGCTCAGCCCCTTAAAGGTTGTGGGGGACAATGACTGCACGCTTTTCCGCTTTGCTTCAGCTTCTAACGGCGTATCTTCCCGTAAGGAACTGGCAATAAGCACTAAGGACTCTACACGTTCAGGGAATTCTGCTGCCAGTTGTCGGGCAATATATCCTCCCATCGAAAAACCTATCAAAGAAAACTTCTCAGGCAGAAGAGTAATCAAATGCTGCACTACATCATGAATGGTTCGTCCTTCAGTTACAGCTGCATGATGAACAATACAGTTTGACGGGAGATATGTTTCAAATTCATGCCAAAGCATTTCATTCAGCATAAACCCAGGAATTAAAACGATTCTACGCGGCTTTAAACTCATAATTCTCGCTTAAATGCATCAGTGTATTTATTGGATAAGACAGGTTAAAAATATCTTACTAACAGCGACAATATCAAATTGCAGCCCTGGATAGGCGTTTGTCTATTTCCACAGAGTTTCTGAACGTTTCTAACGTTCTCCCTGGCTTCCTCCACCATCAACAGGCTGATCCCGAATTGAGCAAGCTCTAATGCCCAGGTCCGTGTACAACCTACCAGAGCACTTTTCCGCTTCTCGCTCATAGCGGACCTTCAAATCAGGTAGCTTGTCCGCTCTGTGCCAGGAGCGGACATTAAAATCAAAACCGATGGCAAGCTTACCGAGCATGACATTATGCTTGCGCTGCTTTGTAACGTGCTTCCAGCTTATCCAAAAAGCCAAAAAGTACTTGATTCATTTCACTGTAATCGTGCGCCCGGAGCGCTTCAGGCGTGTCAACGAAACGATATTCTGCTGCACGGCTCAGGTCTTTCTCAGAATGAGCGATCAGCCGTTCTACAACGTCCAATGTGAGCTCCATGTGGCACTGGAAACCAAAGACGCGGTCTGAATAGGCAACGATCTGCCGCGGACAGCCTTCGCTGTAAGCGATAATTTTAGCCTCTGGCGTCAAACCTGGCATATCGTTATGCCAGTGACCCACTTCCAGTGTTTTCCCAAAGTGAGAGAACATCTCATCCTTCCTGCCGTCTTCGGTCAATGTGATCGGGAATTTACCAATCTCTTTTTCCGGGCTATGAGAGAACGGCGCGCCCAGCGCTTCACCAATGAGCTGTGAACCCAGGCAGATACCGATCACCGCCTTACCGGTTTTAACCGCGAAAGCAATCAGCGCCTGTTCCGCTTTAGCATTAAAGTGCGGGCACGCTTCAAGCGTGGTGTCCGGATCTTGCGGACCGCCCATAACGATAAGAAAATCGATGCCTACGGCGTCATCAGGTAGCCGATCGCCTGCATAGACGCGTGAGTAAGTTACATCATGACCCTGGTTTATTGCCCAGGTTTCATATGCGCCCGGGGCTTCAAAACTTTCATGTACGATAAAGTGTACACGCATGAGGTTAAGCTCCTGTAATATCTTTGATGATCAGAATGATAAGTCACGCACCCATTGCCTAAGGCTCTACTCCGGGTGGTTCCAGTTTCGATATGATAATGGCAGGGGCTAAATCTGAAATGCCAGGTAGTATAGATAAAGCGCCAAGACATGATGAAGCCACAGGCTGGTCCAGTACTGCGATAAGCTATCAACGCGGCGAGGCAGATCCTCCCCATCATCATGTTGAGGGGCAGCTACTCTTCGCCACCAGAGGGGTTATGCTGGTGCAAACAGAGAGCGACCGTTGGGTGATCCCTCCTCAGCGGGCATTATGGCTACCGCCTCTGCATATCCATAGTTATCATCTGCTTTCACAAACCGATCTCAGGGCGATCTATTTCAGCAGTAGCCTTATCGCAGAATGTACGAGCTTTACGAAGAGTCAGCAGGTGCATGTGATCACGGCTACGCCCTTAGTCAAAGAGCTTATCGCAGGGCTGTTCAGTGAGGAATACGCCAGACCGAGTCAACGGAAGATAGCGTTGTTGCTTCTGGAAATTCTCAGCGAGGCTCCACCTTTAACGATGGCGCTTCCCATGCCGAATGATGAGCGATTATTCAGCGCGGCCAGATCGCTACTGGTCAATCAGCGCTGGGAAGCATCGCTGAGCGAGCTGGCTTTTATGTCGGCCATGTCGGAACGGACCTTTTCCCGCTTGTTTATGAAGGATACAGGCTTTAGTTTTAGAACATGGAAGCAGAGAGCCAGAATTTGCGCTTCGTTGGATCTTCTCGCGAACGGTGTTCCAATCAAACAGGTCGCTTACCAGCTTGGTTTCTCATGCCCGGCGGCCTTTACCGCTGCTTTTCGCTGCATTTTGGGGGCAACGCCACGCGATTATGTGCCTTAAACCGGGAAACCCTCAAAGCGGTCTTTGAGACTGTCATGGGCATATTACCAGACGCAGAAACCCTGCGAGGGTAGGGGTATCCCGCCTTTGCTGTTGAGAAAGGTAGTTTAATTTGCACCCGACACACTCTCATTGATTAAAGCACGGAGTGGAGATTACTGCGGTCCACAGTTCTGACAAACCGTGAAAGAGAAGGCCTGCATGAAGAAAAAAGGTGTCGCGATGCGTGATGAAATTACCTTATGACAGACCTTACGGTGATTTACGGCACCGGGTGGATTCCGGACGCTGTGAGCCCCTCATTGCTACAAAGCCTGATTCTGCTGTACCTCACGCCATATGATAGCCTGCGCAACAATCACATCCTGCCCATTAATGCGTCCAGGGGAGTACTCCCGGGCCCTGCACGTCCCTGTGTGCCAAAAGCGGAAGTAGGCTGATGATAAATTAGCGTTGATGTTAATCGTGGGTTCTGCAGATGGGTAGAAATTGATAACTTAGGATGCAAGTTCGTCCCGCTCTTTCTGCAGTTTTCATCGAGGGGATATTCTCCGGAATAATTGTGCCCATATACATGGATAGTTCCGAATCGGAATGAGTTAATAATCGGTACAGCAGGCGTTGCGCTCGGGCCGACAATGATCGACCACGAAAAGCAGGAAGTATTACTTTGTCAGTAATACGATATCCTCTCAGAAAAGCGAGGTTTCCTTTCTGGCATATTAGCAACCCGGCGCGAACATCGTTTTCATAGATAATATATACTTCTCTCTCAGAAATATGGTCACACAACTCTTCGTCATCAACTGCTACCAAATTGCTTGCAGACAGTTCGCGAACTGTCTGCCATGTATGCTTATAGGCATCACCCAGGGCCTGACAACACCAGTCAAAATCTTCGTATGTCGCCACTTGCAAAGTAAGAGATTTATCATTGAATTCAGGGGGTTCAGAAAAAGAAGTGGCATATATATACTGGTCAGGAATACCCTGCGGGAAGGACTGGCCTGGCACAAGAATGCGGACATACTGAGCTCTGAGTTGTGACCATTCCTTACTAATGAGTTCTAATGCAGTATGATTTAGGTCAGAATCCATACCTACAATATCAATAAAAGGTTTGTTAATATTTCCGCCCTGATAACGGGGGCCAGTAAGAAATTGCTTTCCATCAATTTTGAGTTTTCGTTGTAAAAAATATTCCTGACATAATCCAGTTTCTCTCCAGGGAAATCGCGCCGAGAAACTTCTGTCTGTACACCTCGATTCCTGCTCTGACAACCATTGTTTTAACCATGAACGTAGAGTAACTTCAGGCACAGGTAGCCTGGCATATTGAGAGAGCATGTAAGATAGCATAAAAAATATTTTGCCCTTGGATGTAAAAATGTCTTTTTAAACAAATCAGAATAGTTCTACTCTCATTTTATTACCAATTATAGCTGGCACGTCAGCTCCTTGCTCAATGCGGACCTTTAGCTCGATAGCTTGTCCGCTCCGCGCCAGAAGCGAACAGTGTTATGAGTGGCCAGTGATAAAATGTCAGCCCGTTGACCTTGCCTTACAGCACCTCAACCACTTCAAATTCTTCTGCGATCAACTCCATATCTTCAGAAAAATGACCTTCAGAGCTGAAAAATCTCTGATGCTCTTTCTTCCAGTATTCAAGGCTTAAATCGCCTTCACCTTCTTTGCGGGCGAACGCTTCAGTGACATCACAAAAACGAACCAGCTGCATCGAAATCAGTCTGATCACGCAAACTGGAACATTCTGACCATCAAGAATAATGTTATAACTCCCGATTCTCGGGGCGGATTCTTCCTGCTGGTAAGAGGCAAAAGATCCGCAAGAGGCCGTTTTGATCCCTTTTTTGATCAGGTCAGCAAGCTCGTTAGCCAGTTGCGGACTGTCACCCATTTGCCAGGCATCTGCGCCGGGATATTTCTTTTTTATTTCCTCAACCTCAACCATGAAAATTCCTTCGTTATCGTCAATGAAAAGAAAAGCTATCCCTTTTTTAACATGAGCGGTCCCAACATAATAGGCGATATCATTCTTTAGATAGTGTGGTCCGTTCTTCGCTCAAAACTGACCTTGATCGATAACTTCGGCTGGCTGGACAATGCGTCGATTCCATTCTCGATGAGCCGAATCGGCGCCATTGTCTCCCTGGGTATCGCGCTGTACTTGATTTACTCCAGCAGCAGGGCAAAAGCCGCAACGGTGGAAATCCCCCGTCGGCCAGTACCGCAGGGGAGCTGACGATTATTGCCAGCGTTTCAGCAGCAGACTGGCGTTAACGCCGCCAAAGCCAAAACCGTTCGACAGCGCATAACGCATCTTCTGCGGGCGGGCCTGCAGCGCCACCAGGTTCATGCCTGCCGCGTCTTCATCGGGGTGATGCAGGTTCAGCGTCGGCGGCACCACCTGGTCACGCAGGGCCTGAATGGTGAAGATGGCCTCGATCCCGCCGGCCGCGCCTAACAGATGGCCGGTGGCGGATTTCGTCGAGGTAATGGCGACCGGATGCGCGCCAAACAGCGTTTTAATCGCCGCCAGCTCACCTTTATCACCGACCTGCGTCGAGGTGGCGTGGGCATTGATATGGTCAATCTCGTCGACGGTCACCCCGGCCTGGCGAATTGCGGTCTCCATGGCCCGACGTGCGCCGTTCCCGTCTTCCGGGCCCGCGGTCAGGTGATAAGCATCTGCGCTGGTGCCGTAGCCGACCAGCTCGGCCAGCGGCGTGGCGCCGCGCGCCAGCGCGTGCTCCAGCGACTCGATCACGATAAGCCCCGCGCCTTCTCCCATCACAAAACCATCGCGGTCACGGTCAAAGGGGCGGGAAGCGCTTTCCGGCTGGTCGCTGTAGGCGCTGGACAGCGCCCTTGCCGCGGCAAACCCGGCCAGGCTAACGCGATGAATTGCCGCTTCCGCGCCGCCGCAGAGGGCGATATCCGCCTCGCCGCTGCGGATCATCCGCGCTGCATCGCCGATGGCCTGGGCACCCGCTGCGCAGGCGGTGACCGGCGCGCCGATGGGGCCCCGGAAGCCGTGGGCGATAGACACATGCCCGGCGGCCAGGTTGGCCAGAAAAGAGGGGATAGTGAACGGCGAGAGACGACGCGGCCCGCGTTCATCGGTGGTATGTACCGCATTGGCGATCTCGCTGAACCCGCCGATCCCGGTGGCGATCACCGTGGCAGTGCGTTCCTGTTCGGCCTCGGATGCTGGCGACCAACCGGCCTGGGCCAGCGCTTCGCGGGCGGCGACCAGCGCAAACTCAATAAAGCGATCCATCTTTTTGCGCTCTTTCGCCGGGATGGTCGCCAGCGGGTCGAAGCCGTGCAGCGGATCGCTGTCAATGGACGGCACCTGGCCGGCCACTTTGCAGGGAATATCCGCGACCAGCTGCTCGCTGAGTCGGGTGATCCCTGACTTTCCTGCCAGCAGCGACTGCCAGACGTGCTGTACGCCGCAGCCCAGCGGGCTGACAATCCCCATCCCGGTGACGACAATGCGTTTAACGGAAACGCCCATAGTTAACTCTCCTGTAGTATCAGTGTGCCGGCGGCTTTTTCATCAAGGGAACCAGCAGCGCGGCAAGTAAAAAACCCATCATGATGAGGTAGAAAGCATCGGAAAATGCCTGGGTTCGCGCCTCCCGTAGCGCCAGCGCGGAAAGATTTTTCAGCGCCGCCGTCTGCGCGGCATCCGGCGAGATCCCCTGGACGGTGAAGTTTGCCGCGCTGCGCTGAACAAAATCGCTCATTGCCAGGTTGGCGTTATTCAGATGGTCCGCCAGGCGGCTATAGTGCAGATTGGTTCTGTCGTTAAGCACCGTGCCGCACAGGGCGATGCCGATGGCGCCCCCGAGGTTGCGCATCAGATTAAACAGCCCGGAGGCCAGCTTCAGGCGCGCGGGCGGCAGGCTGCCCAGCGTCAGGGTCACCGTTGGCGCGACGGCAAACTGCTGCGCCAGTCCGCGAAAGGCCTGCGGGAGCAGCAACTGGTCCGCCCCCCAGTCGTGAGTGATCGGAACAAAGCTGTACATTGACACCGCAAAGCCGATCAGCCCGGCCATCAGCAGCCAGCGCAGATCGACGCGGTTGGCGAGCCACGAATAAAACGGAATAGACATGACCTGGAACAGACCGGTGGAAAATACCGCCAGGCCGATCTCCAGCGCACTGAAACCGCGCACGCTCCCCAGATACAGCGGGGTTAAATAGATGGTGGCGAAGATGCCGACGCCGGCCATAAACGAGAAATAGCAGCCGAGGCTGAAGGTTCGATCCTGCAGGGCGCGGAGATCCATCACCGGCTGCGGATGGCGCAGGGTGCGGATAACAAAGGCCACGCCGCAGAGCAGGGCGACCCAGGCGGTGGTCGTCAGGGTCGCGTCATCAAACCAGCCCCAGCGCGGACCTTCTTCGAGGGTATATTCCAGGCAGCCGAGGGACAAGGCCAGCAGCAGAATACTGAGATAGTCGGCGCCGCGCAGCAGAGTGGGGTCGGCGCTGTCTACTTTTACCAGCAGCGGCACTGCCACCGCGATGTAAATCCCCGGAACCACGTTGATAAAGAACAGCCAGTGCCAGTTGTAGTTTTCGGTGATCCAGCCGCCCACCGTTGGACCCAGCGTAGGGGCGAGGGAGGCCAGGCCGCCGATCGTCGCCGCGGCGATGACCCGCTGTTTGCCCTGAAAAAAGGCGAAAGCGGTGGTGAACACCAGGGGGATCATCGACCCGCCCGCCAGTCCCTGCAGGGCGCGGAAGGCGATCATACTCTGGATGTTCCACGCCCAGCCGCACAGCAGGCTCATCAGCGTGAAGCCCGCCGCGGAAGCGGCAAACAGCCAGCGGGTCGACATGACCCGGGCCAGCCAGCCGGAAAGCGGGATAATAATGATCTCGGCGATCAGGTAGCTGGTTTGTACCCAGACGGTTTCATCGTCGGCCGCCGACAGGCCGCCGCCAATATCCCGCAGCGAGGCGGAGACGATCTGGATGTCGATAAGGGCAATAAACATCCCCACGCACATGCTGGCGAAGGCGAAGATCTTCTTCGCCGTCGGCATCGACAGACCCTGCGGGGCGGACAGCGCCTGAACGGTGCTCATCGAGGGCTCTTTTCGTTCACGGTGACGATCACCGACAGTCCCGGGCGCAGGACGTCAAGCTTTGCCCCGTCACCTTCCAGCGCAATGCGGACCGGCACCCGCTGCACGATTTTAGTGAAATTCCCGGTCGCGTTCTCCGCCGGCAGAATGCTGAAGCGTGAGCCGGTCGCCGGCGCCAGGCTGGCGACATGCCCCTTAAAGGTATGGTTCGGCAGCACATCGGCGACGATGGTCACCGGCTGGCCGGCACGCATATGCGCCAGCTGGTTTTCCTTGAAGTTAGCGTCAATCCACAGGCCGTGCGCGGGTACCAGGGAGAGCAGCTGCGTACCGCTGCTGACGAAGGAGCCGGACCACGCGCGGCGGTTGCCAATCACCCCATCGAACGGCGCGCGAATGTCGGTATAGCTGAGGTTCAGCCTGGCCATCTCGAGGTTAGCCTGGGCCTGCGCCAGGGCAGCCAGGATTTGCTGCTGGCGAGCATCCAGCACCGCCAGCTGACGTTCGGCCACGGTTTTATCCGCTTTGGCCTTCTCCTGCTCGGCGTGCGCCCGGCGATAATCGGCGGAGGCGTTATCGCGGATCTGTGCGGAAATCGCGCTCGACGCGGCCAGGGCGTTATAGCGTCGGTTGTCGTTAGCCAGTTTTTCGGTTGCCGCCGTGGCGGCCAGTAACGAGGCCGCAGAGCCGGCAATGGTCGCCTGCTGAAGCTGGCGGGTAGCCTGGATATCGGCCAGCGCGGCCTGCTGCGCCGCCACTTCTCCGGCGGCTTTCGCGAGGGCGGCGCGATAATCGCGGTCGTCAATGCGGATCAACAGGTCACCTTTTTTCACCGCCATATTGTCCTGCACCGCCAGCTGCTGGATATAGCCGGAGACTTTGCTGGAGATGGCGCTAATGTCGCCGCCGACATAGGCATCATCGGTGGTCTGCATAAAGCGCCCGGTATGCCACCAGTAAGCGCCGTAGCTCGCTGCCGCCAGGGCGGCAGCCCCCAGGGCCGCCAGGACAAGAATATTTTTCTTACTGGTCGGATTCATTGCTGGCATCTCTGTAAGGTTCAGGCTGGAATTTTTGCCCGCTATCGCCTTCGCGTTTGCGCAGCAGATATTCATGACGATATTTCATCAGCGGCGAGGCGGCGGGGCCCGGCACCATGGCGTATTTACCCGGGATAATCTCTTCCCCTGTCGCTTTATCCACCATGACTGGCTCCACGTGGCGCTGGGTTGCCATTTCCACCAGCTGCATCTGACGCCCTTCGGGGGCGAAGTGGCGATTACCCCATTCCGCCAGCGCCAGCAGCACCATGCGGAAATCGCGGCCGCGCGGCGTGAGGTGGTATTCGTAGCGCGGCGGGGTGCTGCTGTAGCACACCTTCTCCAGCAGTCCGTCATCGACCAGTTCCTTCAGGCGGCGCGACAGAATATTGGGCGCGACGTTGCTGCTTTTCTGGAACTCGTCAAAGCGGGTAAAGCCCGCGAAGGCATCGCGCAGGATCATGATGCTCCAGCTGTCGCCGATGCGGCCCAGGCTGCGGGCGATGGGGCAGGGAGCGTGGCAAAGCGGTTCATTTTTCATGGGCTGTCCAGTAACCAGGTGGCTTTTGCCAGCAAATTGACATAGTAACTATCAAAATGCAAGTTACTCTTCATGGTACCCGGAGAAGAAGCTGCTCCCGTTTCGCTACGCCGTTTCACCTTTGAATGCCGAAAACTGGACAGTCGCCGCCGCCTTATATCTGCTTGACCGTAATAAGAGATAAATATCGCTGATGGCAGATGAAACATTTTAATAATGATAAAAATCGATGTGCTGGGTAATGACCTTTATTGGGGGATACGATATAAGGTATGGCGACACTCAAATTAACATTCTCATAACTTATAAAGGTTAAATAAATGAAGCAGGTGGGTATTGTTGGTTGGCGAGGGATGGTGGGCTCTGTATTACTGCAAAGAATGATCGAAGAAAATGATTTTGACGGTATTTCAGCGCATTTTTTTAGCACCTCCAGTGCGGGCGGCGTGGGCCCGGTTATTAATGGTAACAGCGACAGGCTGAAAGATGCGAATTCCCTTAGCGCCCTCGCCGAAATGGATATTATTATAACCTGTCAGGGCGGGGATTATACCAAAGCCATCTATCCTGCGTTAATTAACCATGGCTGGCAAGGTTACTGGATTGACGCCGCTTCGGCGCTGCGGATGGATGAAAAAGCCTGCATTATTCTCGACCCGATCAACCGCGATAATATCGATCGCGCGGTAAAAGCGGGATTGAAACTGTTTGTCGGCGGCAATTGCTCCATCACGCTGAGCCTGATGGGGCTGGCCGGGCTGATAAAAGCGGATCTTATCGAATGGTTGAGCGTGATGACCTATCAGTCTGCCTCCGGGGCGGGCGCCAAACAGGTGCGGGAATTAATCGCACAAAGCGCTTATATCAGTCAGCATTTATCCGCTGATGAACTGACATCATCAGGTTCCGTGCTGCCATTGGTAAATAAAGTGAGTGAGTTGATTAACAGCGCGGGCATGCCGGTGGAGAATTTTGGCGTCCCCCTCATGGGCAGCATCATTCCGTGGATCGACAGCGATCTGGGCGATGGAAACAGCCGCGAAGAATGGAAGGGCGAGGCGGAAACTAATAAAATTCTTGGCCTTGCGCCGGGTACCATCCCGGTCAATGGTTTATGCATTCGGGTCGGGGTGATCCGCTGTCACAGCGCGGCGATTACGCTGAAACTTAAACGTGAGGTCAGCGAAGCAGAATTTGCTGAGTTAGTCACCCATTCCCATCCGTGGGTAAACTATGTCCGCAATAATAAGCAAGAGAGTGTCAGTAAATTGACCCCGGCTGCTATTAGTGGTTCGCTGCAGGTAGGTATTGGCCGCTACAAGAAAATGTCGCTAAATAATGACCCAGTCTACTCGGTGTTAACGGTTGGCGATCAGCTATTGTGGGGGGCGGCGGAACCCCTGCGCCGCATGTTAAATATCCTGCTGGGCAAAATATAGTTACGGTCATCCGGGGAAAGCCCTCGCGCGCAGGCGGTTAAGACAAATGTTTAACGAAGCGTTTGCGAACCTCCTTGTAGCCGTTATTTTCATAAAATTGATGCGCTCTGATTCTTTTTTCACTACTTGAAAGCTCGATCTGAGCGCATTGTTTATCACGGGCGAGGCGCTCTGCGGCCTGGAGAAGCTGCTGGCCTATCCCTGATCCACGTGACGATTCCTCTATGACCAGCGCGGAAATTAATGCCCATAAACGGTTCTCATGTACCGGTAAAATAAAATTGATAACGATTACGCCACACACGGCGTTTTCTGTTTCCGCCACCAGCGCACTCATCATCCTCTGCGGGGCAGTGATGCGTTGCGCTAAGATCGCCGTCTCCGTCTGATAGCCCAGCTGCAGAAATAGCGTTTGCAGCGAGGGGATATCTTTTGCTTCAGCAGCTCTGATGAACACCATGATCTTCGACTCCAAATAGCGTGTTACCGGACCGGAAGCGGGCCGGCGGATACCTTATTCCCCGGTCCGCTCCAGTCTATGCCACTCAGTCCATCAGACTGACCTGGGCGGCGACAATCCGCCAGCCGTAGGGGAAGCGTACCCAGGTCTGCTGCTGGCGGCCCAGGCGCGCGCTGCCTTCGCGGGTGAACTCGGTGCTGCACACCGCCATATCCGCGCCAAAGGTGGTAATGGTGGTATGGCGCAGATCGCGGGCCAGACCGGCGGCGGGGCGGGCGGCGCGAAAGGCGCGGATCGCCTCGATGCCATACAGATTTTCGCCGGCTCCCAGCCGTACGGTGCGCGGGTCGTGCCAGAACAGCGCATCCAGCGCCTCGATGTTATTGCTCACCAGCGCCTCTTCATACTGATAAAACGCCGCCGTTACCTCGGCGAGGATCGCCGGGCGGTCTACATTATCCAGATTGATCATGCTGCACTCTCCGCCACTCGGGCATCGGTAATGCCCATCGCTTCCAGCGCCCGCGCGGCGCGAAGACAGGCTTGTTCGTTAAACGGCGCGGCAATCAGCTGCAGGCCAATCGGCTTACCGCTGGCGGTACGCAGGGGCACGGTCACCACCGGCAGCCCGAGGAAGGAGATCGGCTGCGTCAGCATTCCCATGCTGGCGCGCACCGGCAGCGGCTGGCCGTTAATCACCATCTCCTCCGCGCCTATTGGCGTGGCGCTGCATGGGGTGGCCGGGGCGATCAGCACGTCGGCCTGGCTGAACAGGGATTTCATTGCCTGACGGGCATGACGGCGAAAACGCTGAGCCTGCAGATACCACGCGGAGGGGATCATCGCGCCGGCCAGCAGCCGCTCGCGGGAGTGAGGTTCAAAGCGCTCGGGCGAGTGGCGAAGATCCGTCAGGTACTGATTGCCGCCTTCGCTGGCGCTGATGATAAAGGCCGCCGAGCGGGCCAGCGCGGCATCCGCGAACTGCAGCTCGCTGTCGGCGCCCAGCGCGTGGGCGACCCGATCCACGGCCGCCCGGGCGTCGTCATCGCACCAGGTGGTGAAATAGCCCCCCAGCCGCGCGCAGCGCAGCCCCTCCAGTCCGCGTTCCAGCAGATTGCCGGTGCGCTCGCTGGCTTTATCAGCCTGAAAGTCATCGGCCGGGTCGCGCCCCTGCAGGGCGTCATACACCGCGGCGAGGTCGGCTACCCGGCGTGCAAAAGGACCAATATGATCCAGACTGGCGACAAACGGATGGCTGCCAGAGCGCGACAGGCGCCCGAAAGTGGGTTTCAGGCCAAAGATCCCGCACAGCGACGCGGGGACACGGATCGAGCCGTTGGTGTCGCTGCCGAGGCTGAAATGAACCAGCCCGGCCGCCACCGCCGCGGCCGAACCGCCGGAAGAACCGCCGGCGATCCGCGACAGATCGTGCGGGTTGCGCGTCGCGCCATAGTGGCTGTTTTCGGTGGTAAAGCCGTAGGCGTAGGCGTCCATATTGAGCATCCCGCTGAGCAGGGCGCCGGCGCTGTGCAGCTGGCGCACCGCCCAGCTGTCGCTGGCTGCCGGCGGCCGGTCGCTCAGCAGTTCGGCGCCGGCGAGGGTGGTATGCCCGGCGACATCAAACAGATTTTTCACTGCGTAAGGAATCCCTGCCAGCGGCGGCAAGGGGCGCTTTTCCCGGCGCAGGGCGTCGATGCTGTCGGCCTCCGCCAGCATGCGCTGGGCGGTGACCTCGGTCCAGGCGTTGATCTGCGGATTCACGCGGGCGATATCGTCCAGCGTCTGGCGGGCGATCTCCCGGGCGCTCAGTTCGCCATCGTGCAGCGCACGCTGGAGATCGGCAATGGTAAAGTGTTGAAGAGTCATGCTTTATACACCCCCGCAATCTCCTCGCGCGGCCCGAGGGGATAGTCCATCAGCGGCTGCGCCATGGCGGCGATGCGGGCAAACTGGCGCTCCAGCTCCTCACGGCGCGGCGCATCCAGCTCCATATCCAACAGGTGAGTCATCTGCGTCAGATACTCGCTCCAGTCTGGCTGTGTGGTCATAGTCTGCTCCTTAGTATCCGGCGGCGGCGCCGTTGCTGCGTGGATCGGTCGCCCCTTCAAGCAGACCGTTGGGATGGCGGACAATGGCCCCGGCGTGGCCCATCGCTTCGCTGAAATCGGCCAGCACTTCTACGTCGTGCCCCAGCTCGCGCAGGCGCGCGATACAGGCGGGGGCAAAGCGTCCCTCCAGCTTCAGTGAGTCGGAGGACTGGCCCCAGGTGCGGCCCAGCAGCCAGCGCGGACGGGAGATGCTCTCCTGCAACGGCACCCCCTGCAGGATATAGCGGGTAAACAGCGCCGCCTGCGTTTGCGGCTGACCGTCGCCGCCCATCGAGCCATAGACCATCACCCGGCCATCGTTCAGGCGCGCGGCGGCAGGGTTGAGGGTGTGGAATGGCTGTTTGCCAGGGGCCAGCGCCAGGAGATGCTGCGGGTCGAGGCTGAAGGCCGCCCCGCGGTTTTGCCAGACGATCCCGGTGTCCGGGAGTACCACGCCGCTGCCGAACTCGTGATAGATACTCTGAATAAACGACACTGCCAGTCCGCTGTTATCCACGACGCCCATCCAGACGGTATCGCCCGGGCCTTTGCCGCCGCCCCAGGGGGAAGCGCTGGCGTCGTCGATGCTGTCGGCCAGCGGCTGCAGGGCTTCCGGGGTGAGCAACTGCTGTACATCCACATCCAGATGGCGCGGATCGGCGATATGCGCATCGCGCAGGGCAAACGCCCGCTTGGTGGCTTCGACGATACGGTGCACCGTTTGCGCGTCGTCGGCATCGGCCATCTTCAGACGGTCGGTGATGCCAAGGATCGCCAGCGATACCAGCCCCTGCGTGGGCGGGGCAAGATTCCACAGCGTTCCCTGCTGGTGCTGGAGCGTCAGCGGCCCCGGACGCCGGGCGCGGTGGGTCTGCAGGTCGCGGAGGGTGACAGGCATCCCCAGCGTGGCCATCCCCTGCGCGAGACGCTCGGCCAGCGGCCCGCGATAAAAGCTGTCGAGACCGTCGCTGGCCAGCATGCGCAGGGTACCGGCGAGGGCGGGCTGGCGGAAGCGGCTGCCGGGCCGCGGGGCCTCGCCCGCTACCAGCCAGGTTTCGCTGAAGCCCGGCTGATGGCGCAGCTCTTCCAGTTTGCTGGCGGTGGCGTGGGCCTGCGAGGCAGTGACCGGAATACCGTCTTCGGCATAGCCGATCGCATCGGCCAGCAGGCGGGCCACCGGCAGCGCGCGGCCGGTTAAGTCCCGTGAAATACGCAGCGCCTCGTCCCAGCCGCTGACGGTGCCGGCGACGGTCAGCGCGGCCTGCGGTCCCCGGTGGGGAATATGCTGCTGTCCGGCGTAGGCCTCGAGGGTCGCCAGCGATCCGGCGGCCCCGCTGGCGTCAATGGCGATGGGGTCTCCCTCAGGCGGCACGATCAGCCAGAAGCCATCGCCGCCGAGGCCATTCATATGGGGATAGACGACGGCGATGGCCGCCGCGGCAGCCACCATCGCTTCAATGGCGCTGCCGCCCTCGCGCAGGATCGCCAGCGCGCTCTGACTGGCGAGGTGGTGGGGGGCCACCGCCATGCCGTGGGTCGAAACGTTGCTACTGTGCATAAATTATCCTTTCTGAACGAATCACCCGCAGAACACTGCAAAAGCTGTTCCATCTCTGAACGTTTCGTTTCATTGATAAAAACGATGACCAGAATTTTCCCACTGGCACGCTATGTGTAAGGCATAGCAGATACAGTATGATGAGGAATAGATGATGAAACGAAAGTTACAGGGGCGCTATGCAACAACTCGATGAACGACTGAAAGGGCAATACGCCTCGCTGTCGCCGCAGGAGCAGCGGGTGGCGGATTTCATCTTTGACCACTTTGACGACCTGATAAGCTACAACAGCGCCGAGCTGGCGCAGCTGAGCGGCGTGTCGAAAGCCACCGTCAGCCGGCTGTTTAAGCGCCTCGGTTACGACAAATATAAGGATATGCGCGATGAACTGCGCACTCTGCGTCAGAGCGGGATGCCGCTCACCGACCAGCGCGACGCGGTGCAGGGTAACACGCTGCTGGCGCGCCATTTTAAGCAGGAGATGGCAAACCTCACCCAGTGGGTCAACGCCCTCGACGCCCGCCAGTTCGCTGAGGCGCTGACGGCGATGGTGGCCGCCCGCCGCATTGTGGTGATTGGCATGCGCAACGCCTATCCGGCGGCGCTGCATCTGCGCCAGCAGCTGCTGCAGGCCCGCGGCCAGGTGCTGGTGCTGCCCCAGCCGGGTCAGAGTCTCAGCGAAGAGCTGGTCGATCTGACCGCCGATGATCTGGTGGTAATGATGGCGTTTCGCCGCCGGCCGCGAATAGTACGCCCGCTGCTGCAGCAGCTGCAGCGCGACGGGGTGCCGGTCCTGTTAATGTGCGAGCCGCAGGCCCACAGCCTGTTTCCGCTCTCCCGCTGGCAGCTCTGCGCGCCGCTGGACAGCGTCTCCGCCTACGATAGCTATGCCTCGGTCAACAGCCTGATTAATCTGCTGGCCAATGCCTTTCTCCATGAAACGCTCGACAGCGGTCGTCCGCGCATCCACGATATCGCCACGCTTTACCAGCAGCTGGACGAGCTGGAACAACGCTGATGGGGCGCCAGCGTGGTGCTGTGCATTATTATGGTGCAATAAAAACCACGTCATGGCGCCGCCGCTCTCTGAGCACTTTTCCGTTAACGCTTGTCCTTTCTCACTTTTTGTTTTAATTCCTCGCCAACCCTCGCCTCGTCTGTATCTGGCACATTAGTTGCAAAAACAGATTCAAAGAATCTTTTGTTTCATGCTAACGTAACGGGTAAACATCATGAAGAAACTGTTGATCGCGCTGGCCGGGGCCGCTTGTCTCCTATCGTCTGTTTCTGCCGCGCAGGCTGACCAGCTCCAGGATATTGAAAAACGCGGCGTCATCCGCATTGCCGTACCCCAGGACTTTCCACCGTTCGGCTCGGTGGGTACCGACCTGCAGCCGCAGGGGTATGACATCGATATGGCGCGCTATCTGGCGAAATCGATGAAGCTCAAGCTGCAGCTGGTCCCGGTGACCAGCGCCAACCGCGTGCCGTATCTGCAGACCGATAAGGTGGACCTGGTGATCTCCAGCCTCGGCAAGAACGCCGAGCGCGAGAAGGTGATCGACTTCAGCCGCGCCTACGCCCCGTTCTTCCTCGGGGTGTTTGGCCCGAAAGGGGCGGAGCTGAAGGACGCGGCCGCGCTGAGCGGCAAAAGCATCGGCGTGACCCGTGGGGCGGTGGAAGATATGGTGCTGACCAGCGTGGCGCCGCAGGCGGCGCAGATTAAGCGCTATGAGGACAACAACACTACGCTGTCGGCTTACCTGTCCGGTCAGGTGCAGTATGTCGCCACCGGAAACCTTGTGGTGGCGGCTATCTCCCGGCAGAACGCCGACAAAGCGCCGGTCCCGAGCTTTATGCTGAAGGACTCGCCGTGCTTTATCGGTCTGAAAAAGAACGAACCGGCGCTGAAGGCGAAAGTGGATACCCTCATCGAGCAGGGCATTAAGGACGGCACCCTCAACGGTCTGTCTGAGAAGTGGCTGAAAGCGCCACTGCCTGCCAGCCTCGGCGCGTAAGGTCTGGGGATGACGGAGCAACTTCATTTCTCTGAGCTCTGGCCGCACTGGCCGGAGCTGCTGGCCGGCCTGTGGGTGACGGTGCAGTTGACGGTGCTGGCGACGATCGGCGGACTGGCGATCGGCATCCTTGGGGCGGCGATCCGCAGCGGTCGCCCGGGAATGCTCAGCCGGGTATGGGGCGGATATGTGGAAATCATCCGTAATACGCCGTTTGTGGTGCAGCTCTTTTTTATCGTCTTTGGTTTACCGAACCTCGGACTGAAGATGACCGCCGGTGAAGCGGCGCTGCTGGCGATGGTGGTCAACCTCGGCGCATATAGCACCGAGATCGTCCGCGCCGGCATCCAGGTGACGCCGAAGGGCCAGTGGGAAGCCGGTCGCGTGCTCGGGCTTAGCCGGACGCAAACCTTCGTTCGCGTCGTACTGCCCCCGGCGCTGCAGCGGATTTATCCGGCGCTGGTCAGCCAGTGCATCATTGTGATGCTCGGCTCGTCAGTGGTGTCGCAGGTCTCCTATGAGGAGCTGACCTTCGCCGCCAACCTGATCCAGTCGCGGACATTTTTGAGCTTTGAGGTCTATCTGGTAACCACCGGGATCTACTTAGCGTTATCGATAGCGATGCGCCAGCTGCTGATGGCGGCGGGGCGTAAATGGCTGGGGGTACAGGCCTGATGACCACTTTTACTGACTGGGACATTATCCGCAACCTGCTGCTGGCCGGTCGCTGGACGGTGCTGCTGTCGCTGGTCGCGTTCACCGGCGGGGCGCTGGTGACCTTACCGTTACTGCTGCTGCGCCTCACCGGCGGACGCCAGGTGAAACGGCTGATCCGCGGGTATATTGAGCTGTTCCAGGGCACGCCGCTGCTGATGCAGCTGTTTCTGGCATTCTTTGGCGTGGCGCTGTTCGGCATTGACGTCTCGGCGTGGACCGCCGCCTCGGTCGCCCTGACGCTCTACACCAGCGCCTTTCTGCTGGATATCTGGTTCGGCAGCATTCGCGCGCTGCCGAAAGGCCAGTGGGAAGCCTCGCGCTGTCTCGGGCTGAGCTTCGGCCAGACCCTGTACCGGGTGGTGGCGCCGCAGGCTCTGCGCATTGCCATCGCGCCGACCGTCGGGTTCGCCGTACAGGTGATCAAAGGCACGGCGCTGGCATCGATTATCGGCTTTGTGGAGCTGACCAAGGCCGGGACGATGCTGACCAACGTCACTTATCAGCCGTTTAAAGTGTTTGCCCTTGTGGCGCTGGGCTATTTCATTCTGTGCTATCCGCTGTCCCGCTACAGCCGCTATCTGGAGAACAAATTCAATGCCTCTCATCACCATTAATCAGATGCAGAAGTACTACGGCGACAACCATGTGTTGAAGGGCGTCGATCTGGATATCGACATGGGGGAAGTGATCTCGATCATCGGCCGCAGCGGCTCGGGTAAAAGCACCCTGCTGCGCTGTATCAATGGTCTGGAGGGCTACCAGGAGGGCAGTATCAAGCTCGGGGGCATGACCATCACCGATCGCGATTCACAGGCCCGGGAGATCAGCCGCTCCATCGGCATGGTGTTCCAGAACTTTAACCTGTTCCCGCACATGACGGCGCTGGAGAACGTCATGCTGGCTCCGCGGCGGGTGCTGAAGAAGTCCCAGGCCGAATGCCGGGAGCTGGCGCAGCGGATGCTGGAGAAGGTCGGGCTCGGCGACCGTCTGGATTACTACCCGGCCAACCTCTCCGGCGGCCAACAGCAGCGCGTGGCCATTGCCCGGGCGCTGGCCATGTCGCCGAAAGTTTTACTCTGTGACGAAATCACCTCGGCGCTCGACCCGGAACTGGTGGGTGAAGTGCTGAAGGTGCTGGAGCAACTGGCGGCGGAAGGTATGACGCTGATCCTCGTCACCCATGAAATGAATTTTGCCCGCGAAGTGGGCGACCGCGTGGTGTTTATGCATCAGGGACGCGTCTGGGAGCAGGGCGACAGCAAAACGCTGTTCGCCAGCCCGCAGACCAGCGAACTGAAACAGTTTATCTCCTCGGTGCGCGGTCTTAACTAACGTAAGGAATGGCAGATGGATATCACTCAGTTTTCGCAAATTAATCCGCCGCAGCGCCTGCTGATGGGGCCGGGGCCGATCAATGCCGACCCGCGCGTGCTGCGCGCCATGTCGAGCCAGCTGGTTGGCCAGTACGATCCGGCGATGACCCACTACATGAATGAAGTCATGGCGCTCTACCGCGGCGTGTTTCGCACCGAAAATCGCTGGACGATGCTGGTCGACGGCACCTCGCGCGCCGGGATCGAAGCGATTCTGCTGTCGGCGATCCGTCCCGGTGACAAGGTGCTGGTGCCGGTGTTCGGCCGGTTTGGTCATCTGCTGTGCGAGATCGCGCGTCGCTGCCGGGCAGAAGTGCACACCATCGAGGTGCCGTGGGGCGAGGTCTTTACGCCGGATCAGGTTGAGGATGCGATCAAGCGCGTGCGGCCGCGCCTGCTGCTCACCGTGCAGGGCGATACCTCCACCACCATGCTGCAGCCGCTGGCGGAGCTGGGGGAGATTTGCCGTCGTCACGATGTGCTGTTCTATACCGACGCCACCGCGTCGCTCGGCGGTAACCCGCTGGAAACCGACGCCTGGCAGCTGGACGCCGTGTCCGCCGGGATGCAGAAGTGCCTGGGCGGACCTTCCGGCACCTCGCCCATCACCCTCAGCCCGCGGATGGAAGAGGTCATCCGCCGCCGCCGCTGCATTGAGCAGGGGATCCGCACCGATGCCCATCACGATGGCGTCGACGAGATGATCTACTCCAACTATTTCGATCTCGGCATGGTGATGGATTACTGGGGGCCGGAGCGCCTTAACCACCATACCGAAGCGACCTCGGCGCTGTTCGCCGCCCGGGAGTGCGCGCGCCTGATCCTCCAGGAGGGACTCGACAACGGCATCGCCCGCCACAAACTGCACGGCGATGCGCTGCTGAAGGGCATCCAGGCGATGGGGCTCGAGACCTTTGGCGACCTGCGGCACAAAATGAATAACGTGCTGGGGGTGGTGATCCCCAACGGGGTCAACGGCGATCAGGTACGCAAACTGATGCTGGAAGATTTCGGCATTGAAATTGGCACCTCGTTTGGTCCGCTGCACGGTAAAGTCTGGCGCATTGGCACCATGGGCTATAACGCGCGTAAAGACTGCGTGATGCAGACGCTCAGCGCGCTGGAAGCGGTCCTGAACTACCTCAGGTTCACCACCACTCAGGGCGCGGCGATGCAGGCGGCCTGGGATCACTACCGCACCGAGGCCACCCTATGAGTGACACCGTCCGCCAGCAGGCGGAGAGAGAGGCGGCCGCCAGCCGGGTGATGGCGCGTGCCGATCGGCTGGCCGCCCTCAGCGAAACCGCCGATGCCCTGACCCGGGTCTATCTGTCGCCAGAGCATCTGCAGGCCAACCAGCTGGTGGGGCAGTGGATGCAGGCCGCCGGCATGATGGTATGGCAGGACAGCGTCGGTAATATCTGCGGTCGCTATGAAGGCGTGCAGGAGGGCGCGCCGGCGGTGCTGCTGGGCTCTCATCTCGACACCGTGCGCAACGCCGGGCGCTACGACGGCATGCTCGGTGTACTGGCGGCGATTGAGGTGGTCCAGCGTCTGCACCAGCAGGGGCGACGGCTGGCGAAGGCAATCGAGATCGTCGGCTTTGGCGATGAAGAGGGCACCCGCTTTGGCATCACCCTGCTCGGCAGTCGCGGCGTCACCGGCACCTGGCCTGAAAGCTGGCTGTCACAGTGCGATACCGACGGGGTGAGCGTCGCCCAGGCGCTGGTGAATGCCGGACTCGATCCGGCGCGGATCGCCCACGCGGCCCGTCACCCGCGGGATATCGCCGCCTATCTGGAACTGCATATCGAGCAGGGGCCGTGCCTGGAGCAGGCGGGGCTGGCGCTCGGCGTGGTGGAGGCGATTAACGGCGCCAGACGGCTGAACTGCCGTTTTACCGGCGAAGCTGGCCATGCCGGCACGGTGCCGATGCTTCATCGCAAGGACGCCCTCGCCGCGGCGGCGGAATGGATGGTGCAGGTGGAAAACCTGACCCGGCAGCGCGGCGGTAACCTGGTGGCGACGGTCGGCACCCTGCGCTGTGCGCCGGGCGCGGTAAACGTGATACCGGGCGAGGTGCAGTTGACGCTGGATATTCGCGGCCCGCAGGATGCGCCGCTGACGGCGCTGCTGGAGGAACTGCTGGGGCAGGCGCAGGCCATTGCCGGGCGCCGCCAGCTGAGTTTCGCCGCCGAGGAGTATTATCGCATCGCCGCCACCGCCTGCGACAGTCACCTGCAGGCGGTGCTGAGCGAGGCGGTGGTGGCGGTGCAGGGGCGTTCCCTGACGCTGCCGAGCGGCGCAGGGCATGATGCTATCGCCATCGCCGAGCGCTGGCCATCGGCGATGCTGTTTGTGCGTTGCCTGGGGGGCGTCAGCCATCACCCGGCGGAGTCGGTCACCGCCGCCGACGTCGGGCTGGCTATCGACGCTTTCTCCCGGGCGGTAGAGAAGGTGGCCGACGCCTGATCGCGCCGGTCACCGTGCCCCGGCTGGCGGCTTTACACCGCCAGCTGGTTGACCACCTCGGCGACGGAGGTGATGGCATGGATGTTGCCGATCCCCGCGCCCACCGAGATATATCCCTCATCGGTATTCCCCTCCAGCATGCCCAGCCGCATCCCGCGCAGACCACCCATCGCCTGGGCCAGCTCGGTCCTGGAGGCGCCGGCCCGGTCCATGGCCACCAGTGTGTCGCTCAGTTTGCCGGGCAGCGCGCGGTAGTAGTCCGGTAGGGTACGGAACAGGCGCAGATCCAGACCGTTGGCGGCCACAATTTTCGCTTTCACCGAGTCGGGAACCCGGCTTTCGATGGTGCTGATAAATACCGAACCGGCGAAGACGCCCTCCGCCCCCAGGGCATGAACGGCGCGCGCGCCCCGGGCGTCGGTGATCCCTCCGGCGGCCATCACCGGAACCCGCTGTACCGCGTCGACGATCAGCGGGACGATGGTGAAGGTCCCGAGGGCGGTACCCGGCAGCGTGCCGCCTTCGTCAAAGCCGGTGGCGACAATAATATCCGCTCCGGCCTGCTCCGCGCGGCGGCTGTTCTCCGGCGTCGGGTTGATGTCACGATAGATAATGGTGATCCCGGCGGCTTTCAGTTCGTCGAACAGCGCCGGTTTTAACGAACCGTCGCCGTAGCCGGTGTAGACCACCACCTTAACCCCTTCCTCTTTGATCACCGGGAGGATCGCCGGCGTCCAGATGTCATTTTCCGCCGTCGGGATCAGGTTGACGCCAAAGGGTTTCTCCGTCAGCTGTTTGGTTTTGCGGATCTCTTCGCGCATTTTCTCGGCGGTGGCCTCCGGGGTGGAGACGGCGGTTGCCGCCGTCAGTCCGGCGTTCGGGCCCAGCACGCCAAGCCCACCGGCGTTGCCGACGGCCGCCACCAGACGAGCATCGGTTAGCCAGGAGAGGGGCCCCTGGACCACCGGTTTTTCAATACCCAGAATGCGGGCGACGCGGTTAGGTTGCATGCTATTTTTCCTTGTATGTTAATAAGTTATAAATTTGTTCGCCCCAGCGATGCGGCAATGAGGGCAGTGTAGGCGTCTTTATTGTTTTAAAAAATGAGAAAAAACTTTCATCACTATTATTAAATTAGTAATAATGTGAACTGATGAAGAGGTGGGAGGCGGGCCATCATGCAAATGAATCTGTTTGAAAATATTAAAATTTTTATTGAAATCGTCGATGCCGGCAGCTTTGCCCAGGCGGCGGAAAATTTGCAGATCCACCGACCGGCGGTGACCAAAGCACTGCAGCAGCTGGAGCAGGAGAGCGGGGTCCGGCTGCTGCAACGCACCACCCGGCGTCTTTATCTTACGCCGGAGGGGGAAGAGTTTTATCGTCGCAGCAAACCGTTGCTCTCCCAGGCCGACGATCTGCTGGAGTCGTTCGCGCCGGACCGGCCGATCCGCGGTCAGCTGCGCGTTGATATGCCGATCGCCTTTGCCCGGCTGCTGGTGATCCCGCATCTGCCGGATTTTTATCAGGCCCATCCGGAGGTGGAGATTGTCCTCAGCAGCTCCGACGTACGCCGGGATATGCTGCGCGATGGTCTGGATTGCCTGCTGCGGGTGGGGGATCTTGAGGATGGCGACTATGTGGCGCGTTCGCTGGGGGAGGTGGCGTTAACCACCTGCGCCAGTCCGGGCTATCTGGCGCGCTATGGGGCGCCCGCGACGCTGGAGGACCTGCAGTCGCATCTGGCGGTGAACTGGGTGAACAGCAGCAGCCGGCAGATTATGCCCTGGCGATTCCAGACCCCGGAAGGCATCAGGCAGATCGCCATTCCCGGTAAACTGGTGCTGGACAACTCTGAAGTCTTTACTGCTGCCGGGCTGGCGGGGCTGGGGATGCTGCAGGGGATGCGTTTCTTTTTGCAACCTTATATCGACAGCGGGCAACTGGTGGAAGTTTTGCCGGACTTTCCGGCGCCGCGTCGACCGTTGTCGCTGCTCTATCCGCACCGGCATCTCTCGCATAAGGTTCGGGTCTTTGCCGACTGGCTGCAGGGGCTGGTGGCGACCCTGGACTGACAATCGGCGCTGTCGCCTTGACTCTATCGGCTGAGCGTTTATATATAAAATGTGAATGCTATTAATGCAACGAATCACAAAGCTGGATAACGACTTAACCTGTAAGGGAATGCTGATGAAACTCTGGAATAAAACACTACTCGCTTCCGCCCTGTGCCTTACCCTGTTTGGCTGCGACGATGCGTCGAAAGTTGATAACAAACTGGATAAGGCTAAAGATAATGCGGAGCAGATGAAGGATGCCGCGGCGGATAAAGCGCAGGCAATTAAACAGGATGCGGATAAGCAAATCGATACGCTGAAAAGCCAGGCTGACGCCGAGGCCGATCGCCTGAAGGATCAGGCCAGCGCCATCAAGGCCGAGGCGGACAAGAAGGCGGACGCCATCGCCCAGCAGGCGAAAGCCCAGGCCGATGCGGTGAAGCAGAACGCAAAGCAGGAAAGTGACCGCATAGTCAAAGAGGCGGGTCAGATCAAAGACAACGCCATCGGTGACGCCAATCAGCTCTCGGCTGAAGCGGCGAGCAAAACCAAAGCCATCCAGGACAGTATCGCGAAGGATAAACAGAACGCCGCGCCGCCTGCCGCACAGCAGTAACTCGCGGTGTTTGCCTGACCCGCCGCCCGGAAATATAGGGAGCGGAGCCTGATAGATTGCCCGGCGGCGCTGCGCTTGCGCGGGCCTACGCAGGGGGCGGGTTGGCTGCGCAATTACCGGGTATCACCCTTTTGTAGGCCGGGCAAGGCGTCGCCGCCGCCCGGCACATGGACCGCAATAACATCCTGCTCAGGGGTATCTTACGATACCCCTTTTTTATGCCCGCCGTGGGTTCAACGGTTTGGCAGCAGGGTGCCTTTCAGGCCGTGCGGCTCCGAGCGCAAATACTGCGACGGCACACGGACCTGGGCGCCAAGGCTGGCCGCTGCGTGCCACGGCCAGTGCGGATCGTAAAGTACCGCGCGGGCGAGGGCAATCAGGTCGGCATCGCCATTCTCCAGCGCCGCTTCCGCCTGCTGCGGGTCGGTGATCAGCCCCACGCCAATCACCGGGATGGCTACCTGCTGGCGAATGTCGCGGGCGAAAGGCAACTGGTATCCCGGCCCAACGGTGATCGCCTGCTGCGGCGACAAACCGCCGCTGGAGACGTGAATATAGTCACTGCCCAGCGTTTCCAGCTGCTGGCTAAACTTAATGGACTGCTCGCAGTCCCAGCCGCCTTCGACCCAGTCGGTAGCCGACAGCCTGACGCCCACCGCCATGGTGTTGCCCACTGCCTCGCGGATCGCCTTAAAGACTTCCAGCGGATAGCGCATTCGGTTCTCCAGCGAACCGCCGTACTCGTCGCGGCGCTGGTTGCTGAGCGGCGAGAGAAACTGGTGCAGCAGATAGCCGTGGGCGGCGTGCAGTTCAATCAGCTCAAAGCCCAGCCGCTGGGCGCGCAGCGCGCTGGCGACGAAGGCCGCTTTGATGCGCGCCAGATCGGCATGGCTCAGTTCCGCGGGGGCGCGATCGCCATCGTGAAACGCCACGGCGGAAGGGGCGACGGTCTGCCAGCCACCATCGTTGAGCGCCAGCTGATGGCCTCCCTGCCAGGGGGCGGCGCAGGATGCTTTGCGTCCGGCATGACCCAGCTGGATCCCCAGACGGATCGGCGACCAGGCCCGAATATCTTCGACTACGCCGCGCAGGGCGTTTTCGGTTTCATCATCCCACAGCCCCAGATCCCCCGGGGAGATACGCCCCGCAGGCTCTACCGCCGTGGCTTCCAGAATTAACAGGCCGGCGCCGGAGAAAGCCAGTTGGCCAAGATGGATCCGGTGCCAGGAGGTCGCCTTACCCTCGTCGGCGGAGTACTGACACATCGGGGCGATAACGATACGGTTATCAAGGGTGAGTTGACCAATTCGCGTCGCGCTAAAAAGATGACTCATGAATACCTCGTAAATGTTAAACGTGGTCGTGCAGGGGACGGACAGTTGCTGTTTATAGCACGCCTGTTCACCCCCCCAGTATTCGGATATTGCGCTTAAGCGCTCCGCTATTCGATATACCAGAGACGGCGCCGTCGGCCGGCGGCCTGCTGCGACACGGCGCGGGCCATTGCGCTGCCAATCTCGGCGCTGGCCGTCAGCCCCTGCACAAAGGGGCGATCGTGCATCAGCCAGGGAAGGGCGCCGAAGGCGACCCGACCGCGCACTGTCTCCGGCGCCTGCAGCGTGTAGTCATCACCAACGTCCGGAATGTCGTCGCCGCAGGCCAGCAGCTGCTGGCGCAGTGAAGGGAAGGGCAGATCCCGGGTTTTCAGCGCTTTTTGTCCGCGGGCATCGATAAAGACATCGAATTCGCAGCGCTGACGATGATGAACAATCAGCGTCCGGTCAGGCTCCCGCTGCAGCTCATAATCTTCGCCCAGCGTCAGGATCCGCAGAATGCCAGCCCGGTGCAGGGCCAGCAGCCGACGTATGGACTCCGGCGGAATGGCGGCGTAGTTATCGATAAATACCCGGGCGAGGCCCTGGCGGAAGCGACGGCTGTCCGCGTCGTTGAACTGCGGCACCACGGTTTCAATCGCCTCATGCAGGCGCAGAATGGCATAGCGCCAGGGCACCGTGTGGTGTTCGCGCTTATTGCGCTCCACCTCCTGCAGATTGCGCTGCGCCCACTGAAAGGGGTCATGGGTGAGGCGGTCGGCAAACCAGGCGTCGGCGATACTGTCAGGCGTCAGCTGACGAAGCCCGATCGCCTCGCTCCAGTCGGGGGCAGCATATTCCAGCTCTTTAACGATCAGCTCAAAAATCCGATCTAACAGAGCGTCGCTACCCTCCGCAATGGTCGCTTCGAGGGCGGCGGGAGTGGCAATCTCCAGCGGCTCCCACGGGATCGGGCAGTAAAAATCGGCCTCCGGCAGCACGCCGTGGCGTGACATCAGGGTGATCTCCAGCGCTTCGCTGCCCGGATGGAGGGAAAAATGGGGCGTTTTGTCGTCCTCGGTATGGAAAACGCCGTGGCGGGCCACTACCGCCACGGCGGCATCAATCGCGCTTAATGAAGTCCCAAGGATCCCCACCCGACAGGGGGCAATGCGGGCCTCCATCAGGCCGGTCCACGGGCTGGGGAAGTACTGTCGGCTGGCGCGCTCTTCTTCAGGCCACAGATGGCCGGTGGCAATCGCCACCAGGTCGACAATTACCGGGTCTGCTGCACTATCGGTGTGGATGGCGATCCCGGTGGGCTGAACCGCAATATCCGTGACTTCACAGGATTCACAAACGCTAATCACAAAGCCGACGTCCCGGGCCCGCTCAACGAGGTACAGAAAACGGTCGCGATAGTATTCGCCGAGGATAACCCGCGGCAGAAACTGGCGCTCATGCAGGGCGTGCCGTTCAAGCCCGCGCGCCGCCAGCCAGTCATCGCTTTGCTGCTGCAGCCATTGCAGGTAGGTCAGGTCGATGGGGGGGATCTCAATGCTGGCAATATTGGCCAGCATTTGCGCCGCGGTATTATCGTCACTGTAGGGCATACCCACCCCGGCCTGCGCCTCTTTTTCAAACAGAGTGATGGCCAGCGGCTCACCGCGCTTCACCAGTTCATAAAAGGTGTAAATCCCCGTCGGCCCCATGCCGACGATGGCAATTCTCTTCATGATTCTCTCCCTTCCTGTGGGCAGATGCGGCATTGATGACGCTTCGCTTAAGCGAACCTGGTTTTAATTCTGGTCGAAAATTACCGAACCGGTGAGGGGAACACGCAATTTGAAACAAATTAGCATGCTAATAAACTTGCCGATTGTCGTAAAAGGGGTGTAATTAACAAAAGAGCAACTTTCTATACAAACAATTTACACAAGCGGTAACCCCAGCTCGCTCTGCTGGACGCCGCGCACACTCCCGGCAATGCCGTCGGGATAGGGATGACAAGATGCACGGCTGGACCTCACGACAGCGTAATGCGGCGATAGCCAGTTTTTTAAGCTGGACGCTCGATGCTTTCGACTTTTTCCTGTTAGTTTTTTTACTGAGCGATATCGCCCACTCGTTTCATGTCGACCTTGAGGAGGTCACCCTGGCGATTCTGCTGACTCTGGCCGTGCGGCCCGTCGGCGCGCTAATTTTCGGCAGGGCGGCGGAGAAGTTTGGTCGCAAACCAATCCTGATGCTCAACATTGTGTTCTTCTCGGCTTTTGAGCTGCTCTCCGCCGCCGCGCCGTCGTTGATGCTGTTTTTCCTGCTGCGGGTGCTGTACGGCGTGGCGATGGGCGGGATCTGGGGCGTGGCCTCTTCGCTGGCGATGGAGACGATCCCCGACCGCTCGCGCGGCCTGATGTCCGGCCTGTTCCAGGCGGGATACCCCTTCGGCTATTTGCTGGCGGCCGTCGCCTATGGGCTGCTGTTTGAACAACTCGGCTGGCGCGGGATGTTTGTCATTGGCGCCGCGCCGGTGCTGCTGCTGCCGTTTATCTATTTCTGCGTCGAGGAGTCTCCGGTTTGGCAGGCGGCCAGGCAGAATAAAGAGAGTACGTCCCTGCTGCCGGTACTGCGTAGCCACTGGAAGCTGTGCCTGTACCTGGTGGTGTTGATGGCGGCTTTCAACTTCTTCTCCCACGGGACGCAGGATCTTTACCCGGTCTTTTTGAAAGTTCAGCACGGCTTCGAGCCTAAAACGGTCAGCATCATCGCGGTCTGCTATAACATCGCCTCGATCATTGGTGGAGTGTTCTTCGGTTCGCTGTCGGAGAAGATTGGCCGACGCAAAGCGATTATGATCGCCGCCCTGCTGGCGCTGCCGGTCATTCCACTGTGGGCTTTCGCCAGCGGCTCGCTGGCGCTGGGGGCGGGGGCGTTCCTGATGCAGTTTATGGTCCAGGGGGCCTGGGGGGTGATCCCCACCTGGCTCAATGAACTGGTCCCGGCCAACACCCGGGCGGTGCTGCCCGGCTTCGTCTACCAGCTGGGTAATTTGCTGGCTTCGGTGAATGCCACTCTCCAGGCATCAATCGCCCAGCATCATGGGCATAACTACGGCCTGGCAATGGCCCTGGTGGCCGGGACGGTGGCGATTGTCATTACCGTCCTGACCTTTTTTGGTCGCGAAGGCCGGGTGATCCAATCCGCAGGAGCGGGACATCACCAGCCGCTCTCCACCAGCCGTTAACTTTTGTGACCGGGCGTGGCCAGGCGCCCGGTCGCATACATTAGTCACGCAGACGAATAGACGCCGCCTGGCGTTTCTCCAGCGAGCAGATCCCAATCCCCACCATGATGAACAGCGCGCTAAACAGATGCCAGGCCTGCGGTTGAGTATGCAGGAACAGGATGCTCAACACCCCACCGGAGAGGGGGATGATGTGGGTGTAAATTTCGCCCCGCGTGGCGCCAATGGTGGCGATACCTTTGTTCCAGAACAAATAGGCCAGCCACGATGGGAAAATTACCAGATACGCCAGGCCGCTGAGGAAAAACGGCTCGCGCCAGGCTGCCCAGTCCTGCGCCGGGTGGCGCATCAGCCAGAAGATGACGATTGGCACCAGGATCAGGGCGCCGAGCAGCGAGCTGACGGCGACAAAGCCATTCGCCGGGATACGGCGGTCCTTCAGACGTAACAGCGAACAGTAGAGCGCCCAGCTCAGCGCCGACCCCATCGCCCACAGGTCGCCGATGGCAAAGGTGTGCAGAGAGGCGGCGTGCAGCGGATTTCCCTGAAATAAGAGGATCATCACGCCGAGGGTGCTAAAAGCCACTCCGAGCCAGTTACGCCCTAATACCGGGTCGCGGAAAATCAGCCGGTTAATCAACAGCACCATGCTCGGCGTGGCGGACATATAGATGGCGGCGTTGAGCGCGGAGGTGGTTTGCAGGCCAATATAGAGCGTAAGCGGGAAGCTGACCTGGCCACAGAGGGTGAGCACCACCACCGCCGGGGCGTTTGCCCGCAGCAGGTGGCGACTGCCGACGATTTGCCGTCGGTAGAGCAGGCCCAGCAGCAGCGCCGTCAGCGCCCAGCGCGCTTCGGTCATCAGGATCGGATCCACGCCCTGCACCAGCACGTGCCCGACAACATAATTCCCGCCCCAGAACAGAGCCGCCAGCGTCAGTAACAGATAAGGCATGATGGTTCCTTGTGTCGTTTGTCACTGTACTGAATGGTAATGTTATTGTTTTTATAATATCAATAATATTTTAGTGGTTTTTATTGTATTCATTTAAATTCTTTGATAATCAGTAAATTGAAAGCACGTGTGAAATTTACGTTGCCGCATTATGGACGGTACTATACCGTATAGTAGCCATGTATTTCACAGGGATAAATCATGCGTAACACAGATAATGGGGTGATTGGAAGCGACCAGACCGCGGTGATGGCCAGGCTGGCGCTGGATGAGTTAATTGACCAGCTTCTGCACAGCAACGCGCTGTCGCTGAAGCTGACGGCCAACCCGCTGGTGGCCGACAGAGCCTGGCATCTCACTGAGAATACCTGCATCCGCGCCTTCTCCGCTGACGATCCACAGGCCAAAAAGCGTGCGCACCACGCGCTGTTCATTCTCTATCAGTCCTGGCTTGCCGACCCGCTCTCGCCAGCGGCTGCCAATCAGTTTCATCCGCTGCTTTCCGGGATCAGAAATTACATCGAGTCTGAGTGGCTGCGGGCGGAAAGCAAACGCTTCCACCACCAGAGACCAATGCTTAACGCCGGCAATATCGTCGACGAACTGCGCGCCTTATGCCAGCAGCACCCGGCGTCTCATCATCCGCTGTTCGATTTCCTTGCCAGCGAGGCCTCTGCGGCGCAAATCGACTATTTCTTCAAAAGCGACAGCGCCCTCAATCTGCTTTTCTTCGATCTGGTGGCGATGGGGCTGGTGGGCTCGCTGCCGGAAACCCGCGCTGAGATTGCGCAAAATCTGTGGGATGAGATAGGCCAGGGCAGCACCGAGATCACCCACGTTAATCTGTATAAGGATTTACTGAAGCGGCGGAATATCGCGTTGCCGGACAATCATTTTGCCCATTTGTACGAGTGGCAGGGGCTGGCCGGGTATAACGCCTTTATGCTGGGCGGCGTAAACCGTCAGCATTATTACAAATCGCTGGGCGTGATGGCGATGACCGAGCTGCTCGACCCGCCGCAGTATGAAAAACTGGTGGCGGGCTGTCGGCGGATTGGGCTTTCCGAGCGCGACGTGCATTACTATGCCGAACATATCACGGTCGACATCGGTCATGCGGATGGCTGGCTGAACAATGTGATTGTGCCGATTGGCAAAAAACATCCGGCGGCGATGGAGGAGGTCTTCTTTGGCGCCGCGCTGCGTCTGCAAACCTGCAACGATTACTATGATGGTCTGCTGGCGGCCCTGCAGTCGCTGGGCGGCAGCTTATCATCTCACAGCGTACCGCCTTCTGAGTAAATAAGCGCTTTGGCCGCGCTCCAGGCGGTCACCCCTGGCGGGATCTCCCGGCATTCGGCGGACTCGGCCTGCTGGGCGGCGATGGCGCCATCGATGAGCATCACCATCATCATGGCCACCCGCTCGGCAGGTTCCGGTTTTAACACCTGCAGGAGGATATCGCGGAAGAACTGCCAGAGGAGCGACTTAAATCGGGAGCATTGCTCCTGGATCGCCGGCGATGACGCGCCATATTCAAACAGCGCGCGGGTAAACATGCAGCCGTGGAACGTTTCGCAGGTAAACCAGCGATGGTAGTAGTCGAACACGGCGAACAGCTTTTCCCGCGCGCTGGCTTTATCCGCGGTGATCTGCGCCAAATCCTGCATAAATTCGCTCTCTTTCTGCTTGAGGATAGCCAGAATGAGCGCCTCTTTATCGGCGTAATAGCGGTAGAAGGTCATTTTGGAGATGCCAGCATGTTCAGCAATCCGCTCGATGCTGGGCGACTGATATCCTTCGCGATTAAACAGCGTGCTGGCGTGGCGGAGAATGTCCGCTTGTTTTGGCTTCATGCGTTTTCCTGTCGAATGTTCGCTGTCACGACTGCCGGTGACACGGCCGTCCTGCGACAGCGGTGCATTATGCCGGATCTTGCCGCCAGACGGGCAAAAAGTAAATTAGCCGCGGTTTATGCGGCGTCGGTTCCCTCAATAAAAACAAGATTGCGTAGACATACACAAGTCATGTCCTTATGTTTCTGAACCGGCGTATTATTCGGACCTTTATACTCATAAGCTGTGAATGATGTACTTTCTGATAGGCATTATTTCTGAAGTCTGAGACGGTTACAGCAGGACAGGCATCGAATGAGGGTATTACAGACATCATTACCAGGATGATCCGATAACTATGATGAATCTTATTAAAAGATTGCTGCGAAGAATATTCAGGTCGTTAATTTCCTATTATGGCCCAGCTGTACTGACCATCCTCTTCGCCGTGGCGCAAGGGCTCTTTTTTCCAGAGACGCCTCTCTGGCTTGTTCCCCTGTTTTTCGTATTTGTTATTGTAATGTTTTATCGGTTTGTGAAATTTTAATATCGAAATTTAACTTTATATTAAATTGACAAGGAAGTGCGATGGCTGGGTTGAGGCTGCGCAGGTTAAGATGGCCCCGCCATTGCCCGTCTCATTGAGAAGAAGAGAAGAGATGAAATTACCCCTGACCACGCCCCGGCTGCTGCTGCGCCGGTTCAGAACGGAAGATCTGCCGTCTTTCAGCCATTATCGCAATCTGCCGGAGGTGGCCCGCTTTCAGAGCTGGACCCACTACGGCATGACAGAGGCGACAGCCTTCTATGAACAACAGCGTTCGCAGGCCTTTGCTGAGGATGAGAGCTGGTTCCAGCTTGCCGTAGAGATTCAGGCCAACGGTGCGCTGGCGGGAGATGTGGGGATCCACTTCTTAGATCACGGCAGACAAGCCGAGCTGGGGATGACCTTTTCCCCTGCGTATCAGCATCAGGGGTATGCCCGGGAAGCCATGCGGGCGGTGATGGCCTTACTCTTTGAACAGTTAGCCCACCACCGGCTGACAGCGGTGGTAGACACCCGCAATACCGGCGCGATCAAACTCCTGGAAGGGCTGGGCTTTCGTCGCGAGGCGCATTACCGGCAGAATATCTTTTTTAAAGGCGAGTGGGGCGATGAGTACCTGTACGCGCTGTTGCGTAGCGAATATCAGTGAAGTGACGGGCGAGCCGTCACTTCTGCCCGGCGGACGATTAGCTATGCTGGCGGATAAAGCGCGCGCGCCACGGTTTTAGCACCCACAGCGCGAGGGCGGCGGTGACAAAATCAAGGCCAATCGCGCAGCTGAAGACCACATGCCAGCCGTGAGTGTGCTGATAGAGCAGTGCCGCCAGCGGACCGCCAAAGATTGACCCGATGCCCTGCGAAATATACAGCCAGCCATAGTTGCTGGCGGCATGCTCGCTGCCGAACGTATCGGTGAGCGTCGACGGGAAGAGCGAGAAGATCTCCCCCCAGCCAAAGAACACCACCCCGGAGAGCAGGACAAACAGCAGCGGATCTTCCCGGCACGCCAGCCAGAGCATCATCGCTACCCCCTCCAGCGCAAAGGCGATAAACATGGTTTGCTCGCGGCCGAAGCGGTCGGAAATAAACCCAAACAGCGGCCGGGTTAAGCCGTTGGTAAAGCGGTCTATCGTTAACGCCAGCGGCAGCGCCGCCATGCCAAACACCACCGCCTGGCTAATGCCGAAATCCTCGGCGAACACCGCCATCTGCGAAGTGACCATCAGCCCGGAAGTCGACATCATCGCCATCATGGCGAACATCAGCCAGAACAGCGGCTGGCGCAGCATTTCCCGGGAAGTAAACGATCTGCTGCTCTGCACCACCGTCTGACTGACGGGCTGGGAGACAGCAGGGGGCGGCAGCTTCAGCCCCTGACTGGCGAGGAAGCCGACGAGGGCGAAAAGGATCCCGAAAGTCGTCATCGTGTGTTCCAGGCCGTTAGTGGTCAGCGACAGGGAGATGGGGAAGGTGGTTATGATGGCCCCCATCCCGTAGCCCGCCGCCACCGCGCCGGCGGCAAAT
The DNA here is from genome assembly GCF_018199955.1 of Klebsiella sp. P1954. NCBI lineage: Bacteria > Pseudomonadati > Pseudomonadota > Gammaproteobacteria > Enterobacterales > Enterobacteriaceae > Klebsiella > Klebsiella sp. P1954. The sequence continues at coordinate 269,354 of NZ_CP073373.1, forward strand.
CCCCGCTGCTGTGGGAACCATTTGACCATCAGGCCGACAACGCCGATGTAGACGATCCCGGTCCCGAGGCCGCCCATGCAGCCATAAACCAGCCAGAGCGTTGCCAGGCCATTCACCTGCGCGGAAAGCACCCAGCTCATTCCCGCCATCACCGTGCCAATAGCGATCAGCCGCCGCGGGCCAAATTTTTCCACTAACCGCCCCTGAAAAGGGGAAAAGAAGGTCTGCAGGATGATCAGCAGCGAGAAGGTGACTTGCAATTCTGGCAAACCCACGCCCAGTTTAGCGGCCAGGGGTTTTGTCAACAGCGTCCAGACATATTGCGGACTGGAAATGGCGGCCATACAGATCAAACCCAGCACCAGCTGGCGCCATTTGCCATATTTCGGGGTAACCAACGGTTCACTGAGTGTCGTCATGTTGTTCTCCGTTTTCAGTAAGCAGGCTTCCGTGAAACGCATCCACCCTGGATGCCTCACGGAAAGGGGAAGGTGGCGACCGCAGAGTGACGACGTGTTGTGGCCATACGGCATACGATCTTGTCCACATCGCGGTATACAAGCGAAGAGCATTAAACGTGCCATATAAAATAATTTTTTATATTCAAATAGTTAATGTAATGAGGGCATGTCTGACGGGGGGCGGCATGATGAATGTGCGGCACCAGGGCGGTGCAAATGAATTATCGCGGTGCGCTTTGCCTGCTAACTGGCGTAGGAGACATCGTATATCCTGGACTGGCGCTAGACGGACTTCAGTGCAAAGCCGCCCAGGCGGGTCGAGGCTACGAAATCACCGCCTGGGGCGGCTGGCAAGATAAACGGGAAATGAGGCTGGCGGTTTACCCGCTTAGTAGCGAAAAAACGCTACTGTCCCGACTTTTTTTTGCTTTATGAGCTGGGCATTTATTGTATGGACTCTCGCAGAGAGACATTCTTCCTGGTAGAAACCCTGGCTACCACACACAGATACTAGATAGGGGAAGCCTTATCGCCCTATACTAAGTTCATGCCGCGGTACTGGCCCGGACTTTGAGCACTGACGGAATTTCAATGAACTTTTCACCAGGCTTATCGTTAAGCAGTTCGAGAAGAGCTTTACCGGCTTTCACCCCAATGTCATGCCAGGGAAACTCAACGGTTGTCAGGGCAGGGGAACAGACTGTCGATAACACTCCTCCGCCTAAACTCGCAATGGCTACGGTATTGGGCACCTTGATGCCGGCACTGTGGCAGGCCATCATACATCCACAGGCCATTTCATCCGACGTGCAAATTAACGCATCCAGATCGCCCCAGGTAATCATCATATCCTTGAATATATTGACGCCTGTGGCGATGGTGGATGGCAAATGCGTGGTTACCACCCGGTGCGGGGAGCGGTTCAGAGCGAGCATCGCCGTATTCCAACCGCTCAGCAACTGGCGAAACATTGTGTTATTAGCCGGGGTACAGAGCAGTGCGATGTTTTTTAATGAGGCGTCGGCCAGATGAGTCACGATCTGTTTTACGGCCTTACCGTAATCCACGCCGATGCACATACCCACAGGGTGGGTATTTAGCGCGCCAATTTCCAGAATAGGAACATCCACGTTGGCCAGCAACTGGGTGCAGCTCTCAATGGTATCGATATTGAACTGAATAATGGCCGCCGGGTTATAGGCGAGCATTTTTTCAAACGTCTTTTGTTCACTTTGACCGTCATGCCCGGATTCCATAAACATCATGGTATATCCGCGTTCGGTCAGCACTTTTTGCAGCGCTTCAGAGACCGGCAAAAAACCCGGCGAAGAGAAGGTGGGAACGACGGCGAGAATAAGATCGGAATGGACCGACGCCAGATTACGTGCCTGCAGATTAGGGACATAGCCGAGTTGACTGACGGCCGCATCGATGCGATCGCGAAGCTCAGGATTCACTTTTTCAGGCATTCTCAGCGCTCGCGAGACGGTCATGGCGCTCACACCGACAAACTCAGCCACCTCGGTCAGGGTTATCTTACCCGTTCCTTTACGTCGTTTTTCTTTCGGGCTACCGTCCGCGTCTAAACTCTTCACCAAAATCACCAACCGTTTGAAAAATAAAATATAACGAAAGTATATCTGCGAATCGCATTATAACTTACCACAGCGAGGGGGAAAGCACATTATAGCCAGTGTTAGCGGTAACGCACTTTTTAACATTTTTCTTTGTTAGCGCTAACTTTGGGAGGTGTATCACAGTTGCATTTTATTTAGCTGTTTATAGTGCAGCACATAGACCCCCTCGGGAGAGATTATGATCAGAGACTGGTTAACCCCGGATAAAATCAAAGTCATTAACTCAATAGATAGCTGGGAAAATGCCGTTCGACTTGCAGCAGAACCCTTGCTGATGCAAGGGTATATAGCCGGGTCGTATATTGAGGCGATTTTGCAAAGCCATAAAGAGCTTGGGCCCTATTACGTATTAGCTCCCGGCTTGGCGATGCCTCATGCCCGTCCTGAACAGGGGGTATTAAGAAATGGATTATCGCTTCTTCATATTAAAGAAGGGGTGTCGTTCGGCTCGGAAGAGAACGATCCGATATACGTGGTAATCATGCTATGCGCTCGTTCCGGGAATGAACATATCACGATGATCGGTGAACTGGCTGAAATCTTTAGCGATCAGCAAAAGTTACACCGATTGTTAAATGCCGATGATAGCAAGGCGATTCAGGCCGTTATTGACTGAAGGAAAACAGAATGAAAAAAGTGCTTATCGTGTGCGGTAATGGTTTGGGCAGCAGCTTCATCGTTGAAATGAATGTCAAAAAGATCCTTGCCGAAATGAATAAAGAAGCTGAAGTCGCACATACCGACCTGACGTCGGCAAAAAGCGAAACTGCCGATCTTATTCTTAGCGCCAAAGACATTGCAGAACATCTTAGCAGTCACTCTGCAAAGGTCGTTGGATTAAGTAATTTACTTGATAACAATAAAATTAAAGAAATTTTAGCAGAAAACATTTAAGCAACGGCTATCTGATTCGTGGAGTTTAACATGCTTCATTTTCTTATTTATGATGTGCTAGGAACACCGGCGATACTGGTTGGTTTATTTTCACTGATCGGTCTGCTGTTGCAAAAAAAAGGAATTTCAGACGTTATTTCAGGCACGCTGAAAACCATCATGGGTTTTGTCATATTGACCGCCGGCGCCGGTATTATAGCCTATACGTTAACCATCTTTAGCCAGTTATTTGAACATTCTTTCCATATTCAGGGCGTGGTGCCCAACACTGATGCCATGGCCGCTCTGGCGCAGAAGAATTACGGCACGGAAACCGCCACCATTATGGTATTGGGCATGCTGATCAATATCGCCCTGGCGCGTCTAACGCCATTAAAGTACATCTTTCTGACCGGACATCATACGCTTTATATGGCTGCGATGCTGGCGGTTATCCTGTCTGTAGGGGGCTTGTCAGGGGGATGGGTGGTGGCCATCGGGGCGGTTATTCTCGGTGCGATGATGGTCATCTCCCCGGCTATCTTGCAGCCGTTTACCCGTAAAATAACCAACACCGACGATCTGGCGCTCGGGCATTTTGGATCTATTGGCTACCTGCTGTCCGCGCTGGTGGGCAAAATTATTGGTAAAGGTAGTCCCTCGATTGAAGAGATCAAAGTACCTAAGTCGCTCAATTTCCTTCGCGACTCATCGGTGGCCATCTCTCTCACCATGATGATTCTGTTTCTGGTGCTGGTGCTCGTTGCGGGCAAATCCTTTGTCGAGGAGACCCTGAGCGCTGGTCAGAACTTTATTATCTTCGCCATTATTCAGTCCCTCACGTTTGCTGCAGGAGTTTATATCATCCTCGCCGGGGTTCGGATGGTGATTGCCGAAATTGTGCCAGCGTTTAAAGGGATTGCGGACAAACTGGTTAAAGACGCGAAGCCGGCGCTGGACTGTCCGACGGTGTTTCCCTTCGCTCCGAATGCCGTCATCGTCGGCTTCCTCGCAAGCTTTGTCGCAGGGCTGGTCAGTATGTTCCTCTGCCCGCTGTTCGGCTTGAGCGTCATCGTCCCGGGCCTGGTTCCCCACTTTTTCTGCGGGGCCACAGCGGGGGTTTACGGCAACATTACCGGCGGACGTCGCGGGGCGGTGGTAGGGGCTTTTGCTCACGGTCTGCTCATTTCGTTCCTGCCTGCCATTCTCTTGCCCATGATGGGGGATATGGGACTGGGCTCCACAACCTTTGGAGACGCAGACTTTGGCGTTGTCGGCATCGTGCTGGGTCATATCATCGCAATGTTTAACTAACTATTTATCGGAGGTGGTTTATGAGCGCTAAATTTTCACCGTCACTGATGTGCATGGATTTAACGCAGTTCAAAGAGCAGATCACGGCAATGAATAAAAAAGCGGATTTTTACCATGTTGATATAATGGATGGCAATTACGTCCGCAATATCACACTGTCTCCCTTTTTTATTGAGAATCTGAAAAAAATTACTACTGTGCCCATTGATGTTCATCTGATGGTGAATCATCCGGAAGATATCATTCCAATGTGTCTCGAGGCCGGCGCCGATATCATCAGCTTTCATCCCGAGACGGCGAATAACAAAATATTCCGCCTGCTGAATCAGATCAAGGATGCGGGCAAAAAGTGCGGGGTGGTGCTGAACCCGGCGACACCGGCAGAAAGCATTGCCGAATATGCGCATCTGCTGGATAAAGTGACGGTCATGTCGGTTGACCCTGGCTATGCCGGACAAAAGTTTATTCCTGAGTCGCTGAACAAGATTAGAAAGCTCATCAACATGCGCAAAAATAATGGTTATCACTATCTGACGGAAATTGATGGCTCTTGCAATGAGAAAACCTTCGGTCAGATTGCTGAATCCGGGGTAGATGTCTTTATCGTCGGCACATCGGGTCTGTTTTCGCTCCATGAGGATGTCAGCCAGGCGTGGGACAGAATGATCGAGATCTTCCAACGGGAAACTGTCGCTGCATAACGGGTTATCTCTCTTCGAACCACAGTGTGTATTTGAATAAGCCTTAAAAGATCTGCATCACGCCAGCGATGCTGGTTTGTTATTTAACGACCACTCTATATGAATGCGGGTGAATCATGGATATTTCGACAGTGCTTAATGTTAAAAACATCAAGTTAAATATGACCGCCAGAACCAAAGAAGAGGTGATAGAAGAACTCACCGATTTACTTATCCAGGATGGCGCCGTCACCAATAAGGAAGACTTTATTCGTGATGTCTGGTTACGCGAGGAGCTAGGCTCTACCGGTTTTGAAAACCATATCGCTATTCCACATGGTAAATCTTCCGGTGTTTCCCGTACCGCATTAGCCATCGGACGCACGCAACATGCCATTCCCTGGGAGACCATGGATGGCAGCGATGTCCGCTGTGTTATTTTATTTGTGGTTTGCCTGGTGGATCAAAATGCCACCCATATTCGCCTGTTGGCACAAGTGTCTGGGTCACTGGCGGATGAAGACATTATCGCTAAATTACTTGTTGAATCTGATCCACATAAAATCATTGCGCTTTTCAATTCAGAAACTGAAAACGCCGATGCTTAATACCAACTTGCTAATATCGATTTGTAATTTATTAAATTAATTAACGGAGAAACATTATGAATATTGTCGGCGTTACCGCCTGCACGGTGGGGATTGCACATACCTATATTGCGCAAAAGAAAATTGAAACTGCGGCTAAAAAAGCCGGACATAACGTTAAAATCGAGACGCAAGGAACCATCGGCATTGAGAATCAGTTAACCGCTGATGAGATTGCCATGGCAGATATTGTTCTGCTTGCCGCGGATGTTAAAGTGACGGGAGAAGAACGGTTTGCGGGTAAGAAAGTGGTCAAAGTCGCCACGGAAACGGCAGTGAAATCCCCCAATAAACTGATTGAAAAACTCAGTGAAATAGTCAATTCATAATTTTATTTCGGCCTGCTGACTCTATACTTAAGGGCGTAATTTATGTCTCTAAAACAAATATGGCAAGCAGCAAATCCTAAAGGACATCTGCTGACCGCTATCTCATTTCTGATCCCCATTGTCTGTGGTGCTGGGTTTATTATCGCCATCGGTATGGGGCTTGGCGGAACGGTGCAGGACACTTTAACGCCGGGGCAATTTGATGTATGGCAGGCAATGGCCACCCTGGGCGCCAAGGCGCTTGGGCTGTTGCCGGTGGTGATTGCCGTGGGAATATCTGGCTCGATCGCCGGCAAACCAGGCATCGCGCCAGGATTTGTCGTCGGGCTGGCGGCGAATACTATAAGCGCAGGCTTTATCGGTGGGATGATTGGTGGCTATATTGCGGGGTATATTGCGCTGGCGATCATTAAAAACGTCAAGGTGCCTGACTGGGCCCGCGGGTTGATGCCGACGCTGATCGTTCCCTTTTTTGCCTCCATTATCAGCTGCCTGATTATGGTCTATATCATCGGTACGCCTATCGGTATCTTTACGGAAGCGCTTACGTCTTTCCTGAGAAGCATGGGCACGTCGTCGAATTTGGTGTTAGGCGCAGTCATAGGCGCATTGTGTATTGTTGACTTTGGCGGCCCGCTAAATAAGACATGCTTTGCTTTCGTGCTGACCCTGCAGGCGCAGGGGATAAATGAACCCATTACCGCACTTCAGTTAGTTAACACCGCTACGCCTATCGGATTTGGCCTGGCTTTCTTTATTGCCAAACTGCTGCGTAAAAATATCTATAACCGTGAAGAAGTGGAAACCTTAAAATCAGCGGTTCCGATGGGGATTGTGAATATCGTTGAGGGTTCTATTCCGATCGTCATGAATGATATTGTGCGCGGTATCGCGGCGGCGGCTATCGGCGGCGCGTGCGGCGGGGCGGTCACCATGGTCTATGGTGCGGATGCGACGGTTCCTTTTGGCGGAGTATTGATGATCCCCACGATGTCACATCCGATGGCAGGCATCATGGCCCTGCTGGTGAATATCGTTGTTACCGCCACGGTCTATGCCGTCATCAAAAAAGATATCCCTCGCGACGTGATTGTTGATAATGATTACGAAGAAGAGGATATCGACCTGGATGATATTAAAGTGAGCTAACGTATCCCAGGGTTATTTTAAATCAACATTAAGCTCTTCCTGTAAGAACATCAGCCCATGACTAAGCATTACTTAGTCATGGGCTACTCTTTGCATCTGTCATCCCCGAAGTAAAATGGAGCAGGGTAAGCAGAAGATCAGGGGAAATAATTTTGTTGCAAAAATGTGAACCCTTCAGTAGCCTTGTCTCTTTCGGAGACAGGAAATGCTCGTCACTGATTCACTTCTTGCATACACCCTCGCTGCCACACTGCTTACCCTGACGCCAGGTCTCGATACCGCGCTCATCCTGCGCACGGCGACCGCTGAAGGTGGACGCAAAGCCTTGCATGCCGCGTTAGGCATTGATCTCGGATGCTTTATTTGGGGCGCCGTGGTGGCCTTTGGCTTAGGGGCGCTGCTGGCGGTTTCTGAGTTGGCTTATACCTTGTTGAAATGGTGCGGAGCGGGCTACCTTTGCTGGCTGGGCATCCAGTTGCTTCTGCGCCCGCGCCAGCAATTTAACACCCACCCGGCCGAATCAGATTCCACGAGTAACTGGTTCCTGCGTGGGATGCTGGGGAATGTGCTTAACCCCAAAATGGGCGTCTTCTACGTTTCGTTTTTGCCCCAGTTTATCCCTGCCGGGCATTCACCGATCAGCTGGACCTTTCTCCTGGTCACCATCCATGTATTGATAGGGACGCTGTGGTCGTTAACGCTGATTACCGCCACTCGCTATGCCGCCGGCATCCTGAAAAAACCGGCCGTAGTGAAATGGATGGACCGAACGACCGGCTGCCTGTTTCTGTTGTTTGCCGCGAAGCTGGCCATGAGTCGGCGGTAGTCACGCAGGGGCGTATGCCCCTGTTTTTGCCTTAAAAAATGAGCAACCCGTGGAGTACTACTCAGTGGTGAAACGATCGGGCTCGAACGTACGTTTAGCCAGTTTCTTTTGCAAAACGATGACAATAATTGGGGTTCCTGATGCGGTAATTGCACATACCGCCAACAGCGTATCCATATTTTGTAGCGCCATGCGATGGTCGGGTAACAAAAAAGCAGACAGGAAAAATGCGGCAGTTGTCATCAGATACATCATGGATGTCTGTAATGAAGAGAATCCCGCTCGTTGCTTGTTATCAGGAAACTGAATCGTCACCGCCGACGATGACACCAGACGACTGTAAGCTGCGCCGAGAAATAACGTAATAAATAGCGCTGGATGCGGATAGCCCATCACGGGTATCAGTAAGCTCAGGATAAAAACGAGGGTCGACCCGGTCGCCAAACTCAAAGCAGAAACACGAGAGGTTAATGCGCCTGTCATTCTGGTAGACAGATACCCCGCCAGGCCCCCGCCGAAGAACAACCAGGGCAGCAGACCTTGAGAAGCCCCCAACAGCTGCGTCATTAATGGCGCCAGGACAGGAATGATCAGCATTGGACTAAACTGTACCAGCGCATTACCGGAAGCAAACAGTAAAGTATCTACATCGAGGGGCAGCGCGTGGGACGTGTCGAAAGTGACGGGATCCTGAGGGATGATGGAGACGATCAGTGGCAATGCCAACCAACACAGTGTACAAATTAACCACAACGCGACATGCCAACCGTAATGAGTACACAAAAATAGTACAGCGGGCATCCCCACGATGCTGACCATCGAAAATGACGCAATCACCGTCGCCAACATTTTTCCGCGCAAGTCAGCCGGTGTGTGGTTTATCAAAATAGTGATCCCCACAGCCATTGTCGTACCGCCAACCAGTCCTGCGAAGAAGCGCAATGTAAGAAGAAGAGGAAAACTGGTAGTGAATGTCGTCAACAGTGTCGCCATGGCTAGCAGTACCATATTAGCGATTAAAAAATGCTTCTTATTGCAACGATCAATCCAGTAAAAGGCGATAATTCCCGACAGGACGGCTCCAGATGTGTACATACCGGATACATAGCCTGAGAAGGTGACGGGAACAGCGAAATCTGCAGCCATAAATGTAAAAACAGGGCTGAACATCATATATTCCAGCGCATTAGTAAACTGGACAAAAGCGATTACCATAGCAATCCGAATGAGCGTCTTTTGATTAAATGTTGTGGTGACCAGTGGCATAGCAAGCGACCTGTGGATGAAAGATATCCTAGCTTAACTGCTATCAAACTTGTCGATTAGATGGTAAAAATGGCACTCATTATTATCATATGTGGGATAGTTGATGCGGCCAGTTCTTGACTTTAATGCGCTGAAAATCTTCATTGCTGTGGTGGAAAGAGACAGTTTTGTCGGGGCATCGAAAGCCCTGGAAATGCCGACATCAAATGTGAGCCGTTGCATTTCTCAGTTAGAAGACAAACTGAACCTTCAGCTCATTGAGCGCAGTACCCGACATATGAAGCTCACACAGGCTGGGCATCTACTCTATACCCGGGCGAAGCCATTACTGGAAGCACTTGAGCAAACTGAAACCGAAATAACGTTGCGACAAATGCAATTCAAGGGGCCATTACGTATCTGTATTCCCAATGAAATCGGTCCTGTATTGCTGGGCTCTGTTGTTGCTGATTTCGCCTGTCAGCATCCGGATCTGGAGATAAGTTGCGTCACAAATTTGTCGGGTTATGAATCCCTGCGAGATGATCTGGATTTAGCTGTCATTGTTAGCCGTGGTCAGATGGATGACAGTGACTACATCGCCCGTCATCTGGTGACGATCCCTTGCACCATCGTTGCGGCCCCCTCCGTCATCCAGCGTTATGGCACGCCTTCTCGAATACAGCAATTTGAAGAGTTACCCTGTATTACAACGGTGAATGCGCTTAAAGGCGCTCCCTGGCAGTTTGTGAATAAAAAGGGCGGATTCGAGACGATCAAGGTTAACGGTCGTTATCGGGTCAACAGCGGAGAGATGGCAGGGCGAGCGGCCATCTCAGGTGTCGGTTTTGCCATCCTGTCGAAACAAGCCTGCCAACCCTATATTGATGATGGGCGGTTAATCGAGATTGAATTTGAACAATCGGCAGCCCCCTTGCAATTGTTCGCTCTGTATTCAGATCGGCGTTACTTGCCGGCAAAAACAAGAGCGCTTATTGATTTCATGCATCAGAGATTGAGTCATTAACAAGAGGCCATCTTCAGCGCGCCAGGGCAGCGCTGTTTTATTCAGCCGGCCGGCTCAAGCAACAAATCTCTGATATAGCCCTCCAGCAGGGAGGCACAAATTCGCGTTTCATACGACATCATCCCAGCTGGTGGATTGAGCAACCAGGCACTAAATGGCGGGATCGGATAATGGCTTAAGAGGGGGATGAGCGCGCCGTCTGCCATTTCTTTTCTGCAAACCGGACTTTGCAAAACACCAATGGCATGTCCCGCTAATAACCAGGAGAGGACACTCCGCCAGTGCGTGGACTGAAATTGAATATTGACGGGAACATTAATGAGTTGATCTTCGGAAGCGACCAATTGAATGCGATTACTGGCGAATACACCGGAAACAGCAGCAAATGGATAATCTGTCAGCGCATCCGGCGTGTCAGGATGACCCATTTTCGCCAGCAAAGCCGGAGAGGCGAGTAACACTCTGCGCACGGTGCCAAGCGGGCGTGCGACAAAAAAACCTTCGGAGACATCACCTAATCTCAGCGATAAATCGACCCCCTCGGTGACGGGATTGATGACGCGGTCGTTAAAAATGACATCGACCTGTAGCTCCGGATGCTCGTTCTGAAGCTGCAACAATGCAGGCATCAGCAAGCTTTCTCCGGCGGAATAGGGCGCGGCAATACGGATTTTGCCTTGCAGCCCCTGATTTTCCTCATTCACAGAAAGAGCATGCTCTGCCGCCTGAACGGCCGTTTTGCTTCGCTCATAAAACACGTTACCGCTTTGCGTTAGAGACATGTTACGCGTGTTGCGCCTAAGCAAACGTGTCCCAAGATGAGCTTCCAGTTTTTCTATTCTTTCACTCACGGCGGGCTGGCCAATACCGAGATCGCGGGCTGCAGCCGACATGCTGCCCCGTTCAACCACCCTGATAAATATGCGCATTGCTGAGAAGAGATCCATTCACCAATTATATTGGCTTTACCGATAAATGTAAGTGGGGACAGGTATCTACTGCTTTACTGCGAAATGATGAAAAATCCAGACTCAAGGCCTGAGTCAGGCTAAATTTCAATCTATTTAATTGATTTATTGGTGGAAAATAATGATGCCAGAGATAAAGCTTTTCATGTTCCAGTCAGGAACACAGCATTGTCGATATCAGCATATCCGGATGAATCAGGGCGTGGGAGAGCATTATGAGATCCCTGTCCCCTGGTTTCTGCTGACCCATCCGGATGGGTTTACGCTGATTGACGGCGGTCTGGCTGTCGAAGGATTGAAAGATCCCAGCGGTTATTGGGGAAGTGCTGTAGAGCAGTTTAAACCGGTGATGTCAGAAGAACAGGGTTGCGTGGAACAACTTAAGAGGATTGGCATTGCTCCTGAGGATATCCGCTATGTGGTCCTGTCCCATTTGCACTCTGATCATACGGGAGCAATTGGTCGCTTCCCCCATGCTACGCATGTTGTCCAGAGGCAAGAGTATGAATATGCCTTTGCCCCTGACTGGTTTACTTCGGGAGCCTATTGCCGACGCGATTTCGATCGTCCCCAACTTAACTGGCTATTTCTGAACGGGTTGTCCGATGATCACTATGACCTTTACGGTGATGGCACGTTACAATGTATTTTCACCCCAGGGCATTCACCGGGCCATCAATCTTTTATTATCCGCTTACCGGGTGGTACAAATTTTACGCTAGCGATTGATGCGGCTTATACCTTAGATCATTACCATGAGAAGGCTCTCCCGGGGCTAATGACGTCTGCTACTGATGTCGCTCAGTCTGTGCGAAAGCTGCGTCAGCTTACCGAGCGATATCATGCGGTATTCATACCCGGCCACGATCCTGAAGAATGGAAAAAAAACAGGCTTGCGCCAGCCTGTTACTATTGAATCATTCCTCGCTGATCGCCAAAAAGCGTCTGTTAAGCAGGGCTGTCAGCTTATCTTGTTCGAAATGGCCCTGGTGATGGCCGGGGCCATTTCTGCGGGCAAGCTCAGGGCTTCACGTCCAGCACGACATGACTGAAGGTTTGATAGGTTTTTTCGTCCGGCGCGGGCGGGATGTTGGCTTTTTTCAGCGCGGACATCACCTGCGCGCAGAATGGCCGATCGCCGCTCTCGACCGTTGGATCCTGCACCGTCCCGTCACGCTGCAGCATAAAGCGCACCGAGCATTTTTGCCCTTGCCAGGAGGCCGGCTGGTCTATGTTAGCGAAGATAGCCGCCTGGATCCGCGCCAGATAGCGTGAGGCATTGGCCTGGGGTGAAGTATCGGAACCCGTTTGATAATCGCGAAGTATCTTATCCACTTCAGCCGATATTTTAGCGTCTTCGGCGCTGCCCGGCGCAGAAGCACGACCCGAGCAGGCGGAAAGGAGTAAAGAGAGGGTGCAAACGAGCACAGCGTTGGTTTTCACGGACATGCTAAGCCTCCTTGCTGGTGGTGATACCGTCGTGTACGAGGCGGTTATCCTCTGTTATTCCGCGATATTATTCAAACGCTGAATTGCATGGCACGCGCTTTCAGTGACAGTGTCACTCATTTTTTACTTTCGTCGCGGGCGGTGATGCCATCCAGTCGCGAATGATGTCACCGTATAGCTGTTCGGCCTCCGCCAGTCGGCTGAGCAGGCAGTATTCGTCGGTTTGATGCGCCATCGACGGCTCGCCGGGGCCGAGAATAATACAGGGCGGATCGCCCAATGCAGGCAGCAGCAGCGAGGCGTCGGTAAAGTAGGGCACCACGCGCGGCGCAATCGGCTCAGCGTGCAGCGGCTGACAGCGTTGATAAACCTGCTTAATCCACGCATGATCCTCCCGGCTGAGGACGGCGGGCAGGTCGACCAGCGTGGAGACGGTGACGCTTTCGCCAAGCAGCGTCGTCAAGCGCTCCCGGATAGTGGCGTGCTGTAAATTGGGCGCGCTGCGGATATCGACATCAAAACGCGTGCGGTCCGGTACGGAATTAATATTGAGTCCGCCTTCTATGCGTCCGACGTTGAGGGTGGGTTGCTTCATTAGCGGATGCGGCGCGCCTGGCGAAAAATGCTGAATCTTACCCAACGCATCCGCCGCAAGATAAATAGCATTGGTCCCCAGCTCCGGCATCGCGCCGTGGGCGGTTTTCCCCCGCGTTTCGCAGCGTAGCCAGAGCGCGCCTTTATGGCCGATAACCGGATAGTTGGCGGTGGGTTCACCGACGATCAGCGCGCCCACCTCCGGCAACGTTGCGGAGGCGATCAGCGCCCGCGCGCCGTCGCAGCCGGTCTCTTCTCCGCCGGTTATCAGCAATACCGCGCCGCGTCCGGCGAGGATCGCTTCCCGCTGATGAACGCAGGCGACGGCAAACGCCGCTATCGCCGCTTTCATATCGCTGGATCCGCGGCCATAAAGACGCCCGTCTTCCATCTGCGAGCCGAAAGGATCGTACTGCCAGCGGGCATTTCCCAGCGGGACGGTATCCAGATGTCCGGTAAAGGCCAGCGGTTTACCGCTCTTCGCCCCGGGCAGGCTGGCGATAAGATTGCAGCGTCCTTCGCCGAACGACGACAGCGAAACCTCAAAACCGCTATCGTCAAGCCAGTCGGCGAAGAACCGCATGCAGTCGGCTTCGCTGCCCGGCGGGTTGATGGTGTTAAAGCCCAGCAGCTGCCGGGCGAGCTCAAGGGTCGCGGTCATCAGCGGCGTTCCGTTAGCCAGTCGAGGCAGTTAATCCACAGCTGGCGATAGCCGGGCCATTTGGTAAACTCTTCCGGCAGCCAGTGCGCCGACATGTCGCTGGTCCACACCAGCGAGCGACCCTGCTGATATTCGCGAACAGCCAACAGCGGATGACCGGTACCGGCCACGGTCGCCAGCAGTTTGCCTTCCGGGTGCATTTCAACTTCGTTATAGCCCAGCAGCCACGGCCATTCGCCCGGAATATCGTTAAACAGGGGGTGAGACTCCGTCACTTCGGCATAGCAGCCTTCCGGGGTTTCAATGCGATCGTCCCAGGCCAGGCAGCGTACCGGCAGCACTTTCTCCACCTCGGTATGGCGGTAGCGCGCGCCGCCGTTGATTCCCTGGAAGCTGTAATAGCCGCCGATCATCATCAGCGCCCCCCCGCCGGCCACGTAATCATGCAGGAGCGTTAAACGGTTGGCGGTTCGGCGGCTCTTCAGCCAGGTGTCCGGATGCAGCAGCAGCGTATTGGCGCCAATGTCCGAGAGAATAATCGCATCCCACTCCTGCAGCGCTTCCAGCGTCAGCGGAAAGTCGGTCGCCGCCGCGTGGGCGGGCATATAGGTAATGGCATAGGGACTGTCGGCGAGCGCGGCCAGAAAGTCCGTTGCGCCGGTGTGCCAGGTGGCGGTGGCAAACTGGTCGAAGCCTTTAACGTGCGTTGACGTGCTGGTCCAGGACTCACCGACCAGTAAGATTTTTTTCTGCATGATGACGTTTCCTTTTATCCGCCAAAGACCCGCTGGGGGTTTCCAATCATTAAGGTTTCAAGTTGTTCGCCGCTGACGCCGTGGCGCCGCAGACGGGGAACAAAATGCTTGAGTATGTAGCCATAACCGTGGCCGCCGTAGCGGGTGAGCATGGTTTTCAGGAAGACGTCCTGCGACAGCAGAATTTGCTGGATGTAGCCGTCGTCAATCAGCTCGCGGATCGCGCGGGCGTTCTCCTCGTCGGAGGGCGACTGCGCCGACTCGTCGGCGTAGTAATAGCTCATGCCAATCATGTCGTATTCGAGAAACGCCCCGCGCTGCGCCAGTTCGCGCTGGTAGCGCTTATCGGCAAAGCTGGGATTCATATGGCACAGCACGGTATGGCGTAAATCGGCGCCTTCCTGCTCGAGAATATCCAGCACCCGATGGCCCAGCCGCTCCCAGCCGGGCAGATGGACCTCGATCGGCACGCCGGTCGCGGCGCTGGCCCGACCCGCAGCGCGCAGGGATTTCTCCTCATCCGGCGTAAAGCGGCTGGAGATACCGATTTCGCCGATGAGCCCGGCGAGCACCTCCGGTTTCTCCTCCGCGCCGCCAAGATCGTAAATCAGCCGTTCGGTCAGCTGTTCGACGCTGCTGATTTTTACCCACTCAGGGTGCGAAGGTTCCAGATAGAGCCCGGTACCCATAATGATGTTCAGACCGGTCAGCCGCGCGATGCGCGCCAGCGCTTTCGGATCGCGGCCAATGCCGATATTGGTCGGGTCGACTACCGTTTCTCCGCCAAGGGCGCGATATTTAGTCAGCTCGTCAATCGCAACGTCGACATCAAACAGCTGACAGTTATCGCGGCTCATCAGCGGGTTGAGCGACAGTTCGCCAAGGTTTTCCATTTTCACCGGCATTTCGGCAAGATGGCGATCGCTGCAGCAGCAGGGCGGCACCCATTTGCCGGAGGCATCCAGCAGAATATGCTCATGCATCAGAGTAACGCCCATTTCGTTAATCGGCAGTGGGCCAAGCACAGTCATTACGTAACCGCTGCTAACGCCAACCGGCAGCGGCGAGGGATGGCGAAAAATTGATCCTTTCATCAGCTATCCTTTTGCCGCGGAGCGCGTCGGGTTGAGAATGCGGGTGTTCAGCCAGATAGCCAGCAGGATAATGGTGCCGGTGGCTATCTGGGTGTAAAACGGCGAAATATGCGACAGGATCAGCCCGTTCTGAATGACCGCAATCGACAGTGCGCCCAGCAGCGTGCCAATAATAGTTCCGAAGCCGCCAAACAGACTGGTGCTGCCTAGCACAACGGCAGCAATGACCTGCAGTTCAAAGCCTTCGCCCTGGTTGGAGGAGCCGCTGCCGAGGCGTGCGGTAATGATCATCCCCGCCAGCGCGGCGGCCATTCCGCTGATGATATAGACCTTCATGGTGACCGCTTTGGTGTTAATACCGCTGCGCCGCGCGCCTTCGGCGTTAGCGCCGATGGCGGTCACGTAGCGGCCAAAGCGCATATGGTTGAGAACGATATGCCCGATCAGCAGAATCAGAATGCCGAGCAGTGCGGGCATGGGGATCCCGACGACCCACGCGCGTCCGATAAAGGTAAACAGGCTGTCAGCCGGCACCGGAATCGAGTAGCCCTGGGTGACCAGCAGCGCGATGCCGCGAACTACGGCCAGGGTGGCGAGCGTGACGATAAACGCCGGAATGCCCTCATAGGCAATAAAGAAGCCGTTGATGGCACCAACGAATCCGCCTAGCAGCAGGCCGCCGAGGAGTACCACCGGCCACGGCAGACCCCAGCTATTCAGGGCGATAGCGGAGAGCGCGCCGACCAGCGCCAGGGTGGAGCCTACCGACAGATCGATACCGCCGGTGGTAATGACCAGAGTCATTGCCGTCGCGACGATCAGCAGCGGGGCGCTCTGACGGATAATGTTGAGCCAGTTGGTGCCGGTGAGAAAGTTGCTGGTGATCAGCGAAAACACCACGCAGCAGAAGACGAAAAAGAGCGCGATGCTGACTACGCCTGAATGGTTATGCAGCAGGCGGCGCGGCAGCGAATGCTGGATCATGCGTGAGCTGCTTAAATTCATGATACTCATCCTGTTACCTCAATGTGCTGCCGCAGAGCGGGCGGTGAATTTTTCGCCCACAATCAGGTTAACGATATCGCTCAGGCTGGTGTCGGACACCCGTCTGTCGGCGACGTTGGTACCTTCATACATCACCATGATCCGGTCGCAGACCAGGAACAGGTCCTGCAGGCGGTGGGTAATCAGAATCACGCTCACCCCGCGAGCGGAAACGCGGCGAATGAGCTCCAGAACCGCTTCAACTTCCGCGACGGCCAGCGCGGCGGTGGGTTCATCCATAATCAGCACTTTCGGGTCAAAGGCCGCGGCGCGGGCGATGGCTATAGCCTGGCGCTGGCCGCCGGAGAGATTTCGCACCAGCAGCCGGGTATCCGGAATGGAGATCCCGAGCCCTTTAAGCATCTCTCTGGCATCGGCGTGCATTTTGGCCTCGTCGAGAAAGGGGATGCCGAGGACCGATTTCATCGGCTCACGGCCCATAAACAGATTGCCCGCGACATCGACCGTGTCACAGAGCGACAGATCCTGGTAGACCATCTCGATATGGCAACGGCGTGAATCGGCCGGATTCGTAAACTGTTGCTGTTCACCGTCGATACGAATCGTGCCGCTGGAGGGGATCACCGCGCCAGAGAGCACTTTGGTCAAGGTGGATTTCCCCGCGCCGTTATCGCCCACTAAGCCCAGCACTTCGCCCGGGGCCAGCTCAAGGTTGACTCCGCGCAATGAGCGTATCGACCCGTAGGTCTTGGTGATATTGATCATCTCTACCCTTGGCGGGGTAGTTTGTGGCTGCTGCATCTGATAACTCCCATCGCTGTGGCCGGGAAAATGTTCGCCATCCTGCGGGAGAGACTCTATCCGACACGGTTTACAATCTAGTAAACCGGTTTACCTGCGGACCAGAGCACTCGCCAGTGCAGTCAGGACAAACGCTATGTAAGATATTTGTTCGCCAGTAAGAACATTGCAGCATCCGTGCCAGGGCAGTAACCACACAGCAGCCCTGTAACTTAACCTTATGTATTCAATACACTTAATTGAATACAATCCGGTAAACCGGTTTACTGATTATAGTGAATAAATTGTTAATTGATCGTTTTTTGCGCCAAAAGCGGGCGCTTTTGCGCCATTTTGGGACGGGCTTAACAAATCTTGATCGAGTCGCGGCCAATCCATTCAACCGGCAGGCGGGTTTCCGCAGGGATATCCGGATCGTCGTTTAGCAGGCGCATCATGATGTTCACCGCAGTGCGGCCCAGTTCGCGGGCGGGCTGACGGATAGTGGAGATCCGCGGCTGGGTAAAATCGGCATAGTTGGCGTCATCGAAGCCGACTAACGATAGCGCCTCTGGCGCCTGGAGCCCACTGGCGCGCAAGCCGTCGAGCAGACCGAGCACCAGATAGTCGCTGGCAGCGAAGACGGCGGTAGGGCGAACCTGTTGGCTGAACAGGTACCGCAACGCTTGCTGGCCAAACTCGCGCTGGTAGTCGCCATACATCACCCATTCGGGCGGCCAGCTCAGGCCCGCTTGCTCCATCGCGGTGCAAAAGCCCTGATAGCGCTCGCGGACGCTCATCAGCTTGTCCGGGCCACCGACGAAAGCGATATGGCGATGCCCGGCGGCGATCAGTTTTTCGGTGGCGATCCGCCCGCCCTGGACGTTATCGGCAAACACTTTCGGTACCTTACTGCCGGGAATATCTTCATCCAGCAGGACAATCCGTTCGTGACGCTGGACTTCCTTGCGCAGCAGGCCATTATCGGGGCGGTTGGTGGTGAACAGCAGACCGTCGACCTGGCAGGTATCCAGCCAGCGAATGAACTGGCACTCTTTTTCCGGGTTGTTGCGGGTGATACACAGCACCAGGCTGTAGCCGCTGGCAGAAGCGGCCTCTTCGGCTGCGTCGGCCAGTTCGGCAAAGAAGGGGTTGGTAATATCGGGAAGCACCAGGCCAAGCGTTTCGCTGCCGCCTTTGCTAAGACGGCGTGCCAGGCTATTGCCGCGATAGTCCAGTTCGCGAATGGCGGTTTCGATGCGGTCGATGGTGTCCTGCGGCAGCACAATACTGTTGTTCATATAGCGCGACAGGGTCGCCTTCGACAGCCCGGCCAGCTTTGCCACATCGGATAACAATACACGTTTTATACTCATTTCCTGCGCCATTTCTGCCAGAATCGGCTATCTGTAACATAGTTAAGCGCGGTGGATACAGCAATTTCTCTGCGAACAATCACCAAAAATAAATGCTTGACAAATTTTAATCAGCAGAGAATTGTATAGGCAGTTTACCGCATCATCCGGGAAGTCATTCCCAACCCCGTTTAAGTTATTCCAGTCGCGCACCGACACGGACCGGTTGCCGGGATGACATTAAGCAGGTATCCGCCGAACGTTCAATGATTGTTCTGGCGATATAGACGATATTTGCCCGCCAAAAAAAATAATCCTTCTGCGTTCGCATGCGGCGCGGAACTCTGCTGGCTATCAACTATTCCCGACGAGGATACTGATGATGTTATTTCACACCGGAAAACTGCGTTTCCTTGCTGTCGCCACGACCATGCTGGCATCCATGAGTTTTATTTCTGCCGCCAGCGCTGCCGGTCCGACTTATGCGCTGGTACAAATCAACCAACAGGCGCTGTTCTTTAATCTGATGAATAAAGGCGCACAAGATGCGGCCAAAGCCAGTGGCAAGGATTTAGTTATTTTTAACTCTAACGATAATCCCGTGGCGCAAAACGACGCGATAGAAAACTATATTCAGCAAGGCGTTAAAGGCATTCTGGTTGCTGCTATCGACGTTAACGGGATCATGCCAGCGGTTAAAGAAGCCGCCGCCGCAAACATTCCGGTGATTGCGATTGATGCCGTATTACCGGCCGGGCCACAGGCAGCTCAGGTCGGCGTTGATAATATTGAAGGCGGCAGAATTATCGGTCAATACTTCGTGGACTACGTGCAGAAAGAGATGGGCGGCCAGGCGCGACTGGGTATAGTCGGCGCGCTGAATTCGGCCATTCAGAACCAGCGGCAGAAAGGGTTCGAAGAGACGCTGAAAAGCAATCCGAAGATTACTATCGCTAACGTGGTCGACGGGCAGAATGTGCAGGATAAAGCGATGACCGCGGCGGAAAACCTGATCACCGGTAATCCGGATCTGACAGCGATTTATGCCACCGGCGAACCCGCGCTGCTCGGCGCTATCGCCGCCGTAGAAAACCAGGGGCGGCAGAAGGATATTAAAGTCTTTGGCTGGGATCTGACGGCGAAGGCGATTTCCGGTATTGACGGCGGCTACGTCACCGCCGTACTGCAGCAGGACCCGGAAAAGATGGGCGCCGAAGCCCTGAATGCGCTGAACAGCATCACGTCGGGTAAAACCGTGCCGAAAACCATTCTGGTTCCAGCGACGGTGGTAACCAAAGCGAACGTCGATTCATACCGTCCGCTGTTTAAGTAGGTCAGCGCGCCCCGTCCGTGGTTAACAGGGCGGCGAGCTCACGGCTGCCGGGAAACGCGCTGAGCGTCCCCCGGCGGCTAACCGTAATGGCGGCAGCGCGACTGGCGTGCGCCAGCGCCAGCGCATCCGGCGCGACGCCGCGCAGCAGGGCGGAGGCCAACATGACGGCGAGGAACGTGTCGCCCGCGCCGGTAGTATCAAGCGCCTCGGCGGGCACGGCGGGACAAAACTGACGCTGGCCCTCCTGGACCAGCCAGGCGCCTGCGGCGCCCTGGGTAATCACTAAGGTTTTCACCCCGTATGGCTGGAGCAGCTCGGCCTCGGATTCATTGACCACCGCGATGTCGATGAGGGGCCACAGATGGCAAAAGTCAGGATTGACAGGTGAGGGGTTGAATACCGTCGTCATGCCGCGGCTTCTGGCGTACTGGAACAGCGCCCGCGTTTTATCGAGGGAGAAATTGCCCTGCTGTAGCAGAATATCGCCAGCGACGGCATCCGCCATATGCGGAATCATTTCATCCAGGCTGAATGTATCGGCCGCCGCCGTAGTGGTAATGATGGCGTTGTCGCCATCAGCGCTATTTAAAATAATCGAGGTATCGCTATGTTGATTGAAATGGCCGTCGGGTAGTAGCATCAGTGGTTCATTTTTTATCTGCTGGCGGATCCACGCGCCGTTGCTGTCATTTCCCGTGGCGGCAATTAAACGCGTCTCTATTCCGCAGCGGGATAATATAATCGCCTGGTTCGCGCCTTTACCGCCGATATCCTGCGACACTTTAACGCCGTGAATGGAGGCTCCTTTTTTCGGTATATCCGGAATGGACCAGGTTTCATCTACGGTAATATTACCAGTAACGTAAACACGCATAGTGTTCCCTTAACAGGATGGATAAGATGGTTGCTATCTCAGCAGAAAAAACGAATGCAATACAAGCTATTTTTTCACGAAGCAAGGCTGTTATTGGTGTTATTCATTGCGACCCATTTCCTGGCACGCCAAAATATCGAGGAAAATCAGTCTCGGATATTGTTGAACGTGCGCTTCGCGATGCTGAAAATTATATTTCAGGCGGTGTTCATGGTCTGATTATTGAAAATCATGGCGATATTCCTTTCTCTAAACCTGAGGATATCGGCCATGAAACCTCAGCGCTGATGGCGGTCATTACCGAGAAAGTTCGTGAACGTTTTGCTGTGCCGCTGGGCATTAACGTTCTGGCTAACGCGGCGATCCCGGCAATGGCGATCGCCCTGGCGGGAGGCGCCGATTTCGTCCGCGTAAACCAGTGGGCCAACGCCTATATCGCCAACGAAGGATTTATAGAAGGGGCGGCCGCTAAGACGCTGCGATACCGCAGTATGCTGCGCGCTGAACATATTCGCGTTTTTGCCGATAGCCACGTTAAGCACGGTAGCCATGCCATTGTCGCCGATCGTTCGATTCAGGAACTGACGCGCGATGTCGATTTCTTCGAGGCTGACGCGGTGATCGCCACCGGCCAGCGTACGGGCGATAGCGCCACGATGGCGGAAATTGACGAGATCCGCGCGGCGACGGAACTACCGCTGCTGGTGGGCTCCGGGGTGACACCGGCTAACGTGAAGCAGATCCTCGGGCGGACTCAGGGGGTCATTGTGGCCAGTACAATGAAGGTCGATGGCGTCTGGTGGAACGATGTTGAGCTGGCCCGGGTGAAACATTTTATGTCGGTCGCGCAGGCCGCGCTGGAGGAAGCTTAATGGAAGCGTTTAGCGAACGCCTTCTGCGCGAGCATCAACCGGCGTGGCAGGCGATGCAGCAGCACCCGTTTGTGACTGATATCGAACAGGATCGTCTGCCGACAGTCGTCTTCAACCGCTATCTGGTGTTTGAGGGCAACTTTGTCGCGACGGCAATCGCGATTTTTGCCCTCGGGGTCAGCAAAGCGCCGGGTATTCAACAGCAGCGCTGGCTGATTGGCGTGCTGAATGCCCTGGTTGATATACAGATCGCGTGGTTTGAACAGGTGTTGTCAGCGCGGCAGATCGATCCCGCTGAGTACCCGGATGATTTGCCCGGGGTACGGCGCTTTCGCGACGGTATGCTGCGGACCGCCCACGAGGGCAGCTATGAGCAGATTGTGACCCTGATGTTCGGTGCGGAATGGATGTACTATTTTTGGTGCCGACGGGCGAGCGAACATTATCAGAGCGATGCTGATTTACGACGCTGGGTGGAAATGCACGCGGAGGACGAATTTTATCAGCAGGCTCTCTGGCTAAAAAACGAACTCGACCGCTGCGCCATGGCGCTGAGTGAAGACGAAAAGCAGGCGTTATCGGCGCTTTACGGCGAGGTGCTGCAGTGGGAAATTGATTTCCATCACGCGGCGTACGAGGAGTAGCCGCGAGGTGAAGAACAGGAGGCGCCGGAAGCGGCGTCTCCTGAAATATTGCTCAGGTCGTCCGCCTCTTATCCGGGCAATGTCTCTCCAGCCATTGTGCGACGAGGGGCCATAATTTCTCCGCATTCCGGGTACGAAAGAAGCCCATATGACCAATGGATGAAAGTCCGTAATCCGCCCGCCGTATTTCACGGCGTTCTATTTTTGCGTTTTGCGCTGGAGCAAGCAGGCGTGAGATGGCTTCTGTATTAGCCCAGGGGTCGTCATCAAAACCCAACACCAGAATAGGTAAGGTTATCTTTCCTGCCCGCTGACGCGCATCCCACTCCGGGTCGTCATAGAAATATTCAGGCATCGCGCTCCAGCGTCCCCACTGAAGCATCGCCGGAGCCGGTAAATCTTCACCCAGCCCGAGACGTCTGGCTGGCATATACCCAAAGAGCCGGCAAAGTGCCGGCCCCAAAACGCGCAGTAAGCACCATACTCGCAGCTTTTCCTTCGTTTGGCTGATAGTGCTTGTCACGCCTGCGTGTGAGGCAACCATGACGGCGGCTCGCAGGTCGGTGGAGGCGGAAGATAACAGCACGGCATGCCCGCCAATACTGTGCCCAATCGCCAGCAGGGTAAGGCCAGGGGCTCGGGCTTTCGCCCACGCGGTGATGCATCCGACGTCCTGCTCGATCCAGTCGGACATGGTGTTTTTGTTGTGACGGACTCTCCCGGACTTCGAAAGACCAGTGCCCCGGTAATCATAAGTAATGACACTAAACCCCCTTTTATAAAGGTATTCAGCGAATCCTTTATAAAATCCCTGTACAACGGCCGTCGCCGGGTGAACGATCACCAATGCTTTGGCTTTGTGTCTTTGCCAGAGCGTGGCGGCGACAAAGCCGCCCTGGCTTACGGGGATGATGACAGATTCCATGAGTCTCGCCTTGTGTGGTCATACCAGTTTAACCTGGATTTACTGTAGCTGCTGCGGCAGAAATCAGCGAATGTTTTTGAGACGATCTCAGTAAGAAAAACGTCCTGAAAGCATTGGCGACCAGAATCAGGAGCCCTCAGGCGGGGTGCCAACTCCCAGCCTGCCATTTAAGGTCCCATATCCTTTCACAATCAATCAGCCTCTGCGCCAGGTGCCTTGTGTTCGGGGGGATAATGTCCGCTTTAGTTTCGTGTCGCCTTGCCGGAATACAGACTTTCCTGCCATACCATGGCAAATTTCCTGCACTTTGACGCTCATTGATTATACTTTGATGGTGGCTTGTGCTGCTTCAGGCTGTTGACGCGAGGGCGGGTAGCAAAACCAGCCCCCTGACATTGGATCAACGGGTCCGATGATGATGTGATCATGTAACCGTCGTGGAGGTATGGAAAGATGGGATTATTAAATTTTGTGAAAGAAGCGGGTGAGAAAATATGGGATGCCGTCTCCGGCGACAGTAAAGAAGATCGGGCCGATAAGCTGAAAAAACATATCGATGGACTTAATCTGCCTGGCGCCGAAAAGGTCAATATTGATGTTGCGGAAGATGGCACCGCAACGGTCACTGGTGATGTCGCTTCGCAGGAGGATAAGGAAAAAATTCTGGTAGCGGTCGGGAATGTCACTGGCGTAGGCCAGGTCAGTGACGGCGTTAAGGTGACGCAAAGCGGGGCGGAAAGTCGTTTTTACACGGTCAAATCCGGTGACACTCTGAGCGCAATCTCAAAAGCGATGTATGGCTCGGCCAATGATTATCAACGTATTTTTGAAGCCAATAAACCGATGCTGACCCATCCCGACAAAATCTATCCGGGTCAGGTGCTGATTATCCCGGCGAAGTAGGCCACTCAGCAGCAACATCAGTGATGGCAGGAATACTTGCTTTATACCGCTGTCGGAAGCCGCCGCGGACATCTATTCCTCTCTCAACGACAAAAGAGCCAGCTTGCTGGCTCTTTTACCGGGGTTCAGGCGCTTACTGTGCGTCAGCCAGTGCCAGTCGGGCCTCTTCCTGCTCGGTGATTTTACGCTGTTGCTCAAGTTCCAGCGCGCCGCGATGAGAGAGGTAGCAGAAGAGTATGCAGCAGACGATCCCGCCCATCAGCAGATAGAACCCGCCGTGCCAGCCCATTTTATCGACCATTACGCCGAACAGGCTGGTGCCTAACGATGCGCCAAAGATATAGCTCATAAATCCGCGCAGACCCACGGCTGAACCGACGGCAAAGCTGGGGACGATTTCCATGGTCTGGACCGAGGCCAGAAACTGCGGGACATAAATAAGGCAGCCCACAATTGCCGCGAATACCGTGACCATCAGTAGCGATTCGCTTTTCCAGTAGCCGATCAGACAGATGAAGATTAGCGTCATACAGATTATGGCTAACGGCATCCGGCGCCCTTTAAACAGCTTGTCGGAGAGCCAGCCGGCCAGCAGAGTAGACGGAATCGCCGCCCACTCAAAAAACAGGAATGCGACGCTCATTTGTTCTTTGGAAAAATGTTTCACCGTCAGCAGGTAAATTGGCAGCCAGCTGATCATGCCGAAACGCACCATATAGACAAACACATCCACAAAGGAGACATACCAGGCGTTTTTGTTACACAGTACGTAGGTACAGAAGATCTGAAATGCGCTCATGTGCTCCGGCGCTTTCTGGCCGTGTTTGGTCTTCAGCACCACTTTCTCTTCCGGCATCATCTCTGCCAGCGAAGGCAGACCTTCCTCGCGCGGCGAACCCTTACCCAGCACCAGTACGCTAATGGCGAATACCACCGCCACGCAGGCCGGTACAATGTAACTGGCGCTCTGCCAGTGCTCGGTGCCGAGAATGGCGAATGCGGCGCCGACGATCGGGGCGACAATTCCGCCGCCGACGTTATGGGAAATGTTCCAGAACGCCCCTACGCGGCCACGCTCACGGCGCGGGAACCAGTTCGCAATAGTAATAAAAGAGGGGCCGACCCCCATACCCTGAAACAGGCCGTTCAGGACAACCAGCGCAGCGAAGACCCAGAATGCGGTACTGAATCCTAACCCGACGTTGACGATGGCGCACAGCACCAGGCCACAGGCCATAAAGACTTTCGGGCTGGCTTTATCCGCGAGGCTGCTCATTACGCCTTTACTGATCCCGTAGGCGATGAGCATACAGCTGCTGAGCAAACCGATCTGCGTGGCGCTGAGGTCTAACTGTTCTTTCAGATAGGGCGTGGATAAGGTGAAGTTATTGCGCACGATATAGTACGCCAGGTATCCCAGAAATACGCTTAGCAGCGCCTGCATACGGTATCGACCATAGGTTGCCTGAATTTTCTCAGCAGGAACTTTATTCGCCGACGGGCCTTTTTTTAATAATGATAACATGTCGTCACCTGTATTTATATTGATATGAACATCAGGAGTAATTACCCCGAAGGGTGAAATAAGCGGCTAAAAAATTCAAATCGTAGAAATGAGTCAAAATTGACTCAAAATAATGCAGGGACGGGTTGTTTTTGACCCATCTGGCATGAGCGAGATTTTGCGCAATTAATTTTGCGCTGATTTTATGTCCGGCTTGTGCGGACACTAACAAATTGCCTAATCATTATCTGGTAATCTTTCCCGATATTCCCGGACGCCCGTTTGACTATTTTTCCGCTCGCGGCGATTAATTCACCAGATGTCATAAACGGGTAAGTTTTGTCTCAACGCGGTTTTTACGGTATTTCAATATTTATGAACGGGATCACAAACATATTTCTTCGTGGGGTCAGGATAGTGAGCAAAATGCTCGCGCTGCTGCTGCTGACCGCATGGCTGAGACCCTGTGCGGCGCAAAGCAATGAGCTGGTGATGGCGACGACATTTTCTCCCAGCGCCACCGTGTGGATTATCGATCGCTGGCAGAAAGAGCCAGGGTCGGTGATGATAAGGACGCTCAACCGCACCAGCGCCTCGCTGGAACAGTTGCTTGATACGGCAAATGCCGAAAATGTCGATCTGATCCTGACTTCGTCACCGATGCTGCTGCAGCATCTTCAGGAGCATCAAAAACTGGCGCCGTTCAGCGGTGCGCCGGCAGTCAGCCAACATCTGGTGCCGGAATCCATTCGCTCCACCTCCGTGGCCGTGGCGATCTCCGGGTTCGGTTTGCTGATGAATCGCTCGGCACTGATGACCCGGCATCTGCCTGCGCCAGCGGACTGGGATGACCTGACCGATCCCCGTTATCAGGGGGCGCTGCTGATGAGCAGTCCGTCGCGTTCGGATACCAACCATCTGATGGTGGAGTCGCTGCTGCAACAAAAAGGCTGGATTAAAGGATGGGAAACGCTGTTGACGACGGCGGGAAACCTCGTGACCATTTCATCCCGTAGCTTTGGGGTGGCAGATAAGATTAAAAGCGGCCTGGGCGTGGCTGGTCCGGTGATTGATAATTACGCCAATCTGCTGCTGTACGATCCGCACCTGGCTTTTAGCTATTTCCCCCAGTCGGCGGTTTCGCCGACCTATGTCGCAGTGCTTAAAAACAGCCAGCACGCCAGCGAAGCGCGGCGGTTTATTCGCTATCTGTTAAGTCCGGAGGGCCAGACGATCCTCGCCGACGCTAATACCGGGAAGTATCCGGTAACACCGCTGGCGCCAGGCAATCCACGGGCGGCGCAGCAGGCGATGCTGATGAATCAACCGCCATTAAACTATCGATTGATCCTCAAACGTCAGCGTTTGGTTCAGCGGATGTTTGATACGGCGATTAGCTTTCGTCTTGCCCAGCTCAAAGACGCCTGGCGAGCGCTGCATAGCGCGGAGGTCCGTCTTAAGCGTCCGCTGCCCGAGATACGGGCGCTGCTCACCCGTGTCCCGGTGGATCCGGCCAGCAGCGAGGATGAAGCCTGGCTGGCTCACTTCGACAACAAAAGTTTTGCGGAACAGCAGATGATGGAGTGGCAGCTCTGGTTTCTCAACAACCAGCGGCAGGCGATTACTAAACTGGAAGAACTGAAATGACGGACAGGTCCATGCTGCAACGCCTGCGGCAAATCAGTATCAGTAGCAGTCTGCGCGGGGCATTTCTGACGGGGGCGCTGCTTACGCTGATTGTCAGCAGCGTAAGCCTCTATTCCTGGCATGAACAAAGTTCGCAGATCCGCTATTCGCTGGATGAGTATTTTCCGCGCATCCATGCGGCTTTTCTGATTGAAGGGAATCTCAACCTGGTGGTCGATCAGCTCAATGAATTTCTGCTGGCGCCAAATACCACGGTACGACTGCAGCTGCGCAACCAGATTATCCAGCATCTGGACAAAATAGAACGGCTAAGTCAGGGGTTGTCGCCGGCAGAACGCCAGCAGTTGGGGGTGATATTGCAGGACAGCCGCGCGCTGCTGGCGGAACTGGATCGCGTGCTCTACAACATGTTTCTGGTTCGTGAAAAGGTGGGAGAGCTTGCGGCGCGGATCGACTGGCTGCACGATGATTTCACCACCGAGCTGAATTCGCTGGTGCAGGATTTTACCTGGCAACAGGGAACGCTGCTCGATCAGATTGAAGCCCGACAGGGGGATGCGAGGCAGTATCTGAAACGCGCCCGGGAAGTGCAGAACGAACAGCAGCAGGTCTATACCCTGGCTCGTATTGAAAATCAGATCGTTGACGACCTGCGCGACAGGCTCAATGAACTGAAATCCGGGAATGATGACGGCATGCTGGTGGAGACGCATATCCGCTATCTTGAAAACCTGAAAAAAACGGCGGATGAAAATATCCGTGCGCTGGATGACTGGCCGAGCACCATTACCCTGCGACAAACGATTGATGAGCTGCTGGAAATTGGCATGGTGAAAAATAATATGCCGGATACCATGCGCGACTATGTTAGCGCGCAAAAAGCGCTCGTGGAAGCCAGCCGGTCCAGAGAAGCGACGCTGGGGCGCTTCAGAACGCTGCTGGAAGCCCAGCTTGGCAGCAGTCACCAGCAGATGCAGATGTTTAATCAGCGTATGGCGCAGATTGTCCGGGTCAGCGGCGGGTTAATCCTGGTGGCGACCTTGCTGGCGCTGCTGCTGGCATGGGGGCTAAACCATTATTTTATTCGCTCGCGGCTGGTGAAACGCTTTACCGCGCTGAATCAGGCGGTGGTGCAGATTGGTCTGGGCCGGACCGAGGCGACCATTCCGGTTTACGGGCGCGACGAGCTGGGACGTATTGCCGGTTTGCTTCGTCATACCCTGGGTCAGCTTAATGCGCAAAAACAGCAGCTGGAACAGGAGATTGGCGAGCGAAAAGCGATTGAGGCCGATCTGCGCGCCACGCAGGACGAGCTGATCCAGACCGCTAAACTGGCGGTGGTGGGACAGACGATGACCACCCTGGCGCATGAGATTAATCAGCCGCTGAACGCGCTGTCGATGTATCTTTTTACGGCGGGAAGGGCGATCGAACAGGGACAGGCGGAGCAGGCGCGGACGACGTTAAGCAAAGCAGAAGGGCTGATCAACCGCATTGACGCGATTATCCGCTCCCTGCGCCAGTTTACCCGCCGCGCAGAACTGGAAACGCCGCTGCATCCGGTCGATTTGCGTCAGACGTTTACCGTGGCGTGGGAACTGCTGGCGATGCGTCATAAGCCTCAGCAGGGGACGCTGGTGATACCGGATGACACTGTCTGGATCCAGGGGGACGAAGTGCGCGTCCATCAGGTGCTGGTGAACGTGCTGTCCAATGCCCTCGACGCCTGCCCGCACGCCGCGCAAATCACCGTGAGCTGGCAAATCCAGGGCGGAAGGCTGTGCGTGTTGATTGCCGATAACGGCCCTGGCTGGCCTGCGGCCTTACTCCCTTCGCTGTTAAAGCCGTTCACTACCAGTAAAACCGTGGGGCTCGGAATAGGGCTTTCGATATGTGTTTCGCTGATGACGCAAATGGAAGGGGCGTTGCGCCTGGCGTCGACCTTTACACGCAGTGCCTGCGTGGTGCTGGAATTCAATTTGACGGATGTAAAAGATGTTGAGTAATAACTGTTCGATTCTGCTGATTGACGATGATGCCGATGTGCTGGATGCCTATACGCAGCTGCTTGAGCAAGCGGGGTATCATGTCAGTGCCTGTAATAATCCGTTTGATGCGCGGGAGCAGGTGCCGAAGGACTGGCCCGGCATCGTTTTAAGCGATGTCTGCATGCCCGGCTGCTCCGGTATCGATTTAATGACGTTGTTTCATCAGGAGGACGATCTGCTGCCGATTCTGCTTATCACCGGTCACGGCGATGTGCCGATGGCGGTGGAGGCGGTGAAAAAAGGGGCCTGGGATTTCCTGCAAAAGCCGATCGATCCGGGCAAACTGCTCACGCTGGTGGACGCCGCGCTGCGTCAGAGGCAATCGGTTATCGCCCGTCGCCAGTATTGTCAGCAAAAATTACAGGTTGAGCTTATTGGCCGCAGCCAATGGACGGTTCGGTATCGCCAGCGCCTTCAGCAGCTGGCAGAAACGGATATTGCGGTATGGCTTTACGGCGAGCCGGGAACCGGCCGCATGACCGGCGCGCGTTACCTGCACCAGTTAGGACGGCACGCTGAAGGTCCGTTTATTGCCTGCGAGCTGACTCCGGCTAACGCCCATACGCTTAATGAACTGATCGCCCAGGCCCAGGGCGGAACGCTGGTCTTAAGTCACCCCGAGCATCTGACTCACGAGCAACAGCATCAGCTGGTACAGCTGCAGAGTCATGAGAAGCGGCCTTTTCGCCTGATTGGTATCGGTAGCGCTTCGCTGGTGGAGTTGGCCGCCAGCAGCCAGATAGTGGCGGAACTCTATTACTGCTTTGCGATGACGCAAATTGGCTGCCAGCCTCTGTCAAAGCGACCTGATGATATCGAGCCGCTGTTTCATCACTATTTGCAAAAAACCTGTCAACGGCTGAATCATTCCGTCCCGGAGGTGGATGCTGGTCTGTTGAAGGGGATGATGCGCCGGGTGTGGCCAAATAACGTTCGCGAACTGGCGAACGCCGCCGAGTTGTTTGCAGTAGGGGTATTACCACTCGCAGAAACGGTTAATCCGCTGATGCACATTGGCGAGCCGACGCCGCTGGATCAGCGGGTTGAGGACGTCGAACGGCAGATCATCACCGAAGCGCTGAATATCCACCAGGGACGTATTAATGAGGTGGCGGAGTATCTGCTGATACCGCGTAAAAAACTTTATCTCAGAATGAAGAAGTATGGTCTGAATAAAGAGCACTACAAAGGGGTTTAGGGCATCTTGTCAGACGATGGTTGAAAATTATGAGGACAGATACAGATTATAAATGCCTTCAAGTCAGCAGAGGCGATTTATGTTATTGTGACTGCTTAAATTTCCTTAAAAGGTGTGACTGTTGAACATGCGAATATTGACTGTAGTTGATTATGATGAGATGTGGCCGGCTTTATTTGAGAACGAACGTACTCTGTTGCAGATGACGCTTGGTAAAGTGATATCCCGGATTCATCATATTGGTAGCACCTCGGTGCCTGGATTATCAGCTAAGCCAGTAATAGATATATTAATCGAAGTTGCTAATCTTGAAGAACTGGACAGTTTGAATCAGGCAATGGAGGGTGTAGGATATACTGTGCGTGGTGAAAACGGCATTTTAAATCGTAGGTACTTTACAAAAGGTGGAAGTCAGCGTAGTCATCATATCCATGCGTTTACCACCGGGGATGCTCAAATCATAAAACACCTGGCATTCCGTGATTACCTTATTAAACACAATGACGTAGCCATTCAGTACGCTTTAATGAAAAAAAACGCGATGTTATTATGTGAAAATGACAGCCACCGATACAGCATTTATAAAGCGGATTTCATTCAGAAACATCTTCGTATGGCGCTTATTGATGCGGGTCACCTGGGCTAGCCTTCAAATAAACTACAACCCATGTTTTTTTTGTAATTTTTCACAGCGTTACCTCTTGTTTCTCCATTATTAGCAAACAGCACGCCTTGCAGACTCCCTGCGGCTTCCTGCAACTGAGCATTCTGAATAAGCGACGGGGCGATAAAGCCGATAACGCATCGTTCAGTATGGAGGCACTATTTCACAACCCCAGCGGCCTGGCCTCCTGTATGAACTCAATCAGAAGGCGAAGCCCGGTCGGCAATTGCCGGCGGCTTGAATAATAGATATGAAAACCTTCCTCTAGTGGGGACCATTCCGTAAGCACCAGACGGAGCCGTCCATCCTTGACATAGGGTGCAACAAGAGGCTCCGGAAAATACATCAGGCCAGCCCCGCCCAATACGGCCACCAGACCCGTTTCGGCATGATTGACCGTCACTGAGCCTGGCACTGTCATTTGGTATGTTTCGCCGTCTCGCGTAAGTTCCCAGCGATAAACCCGATCGTCACCGAGACGATTGCTGATGCAGCGATGGTGTAATAAATCATCCGGATGTTCAGGCGTTCCGTAGCGTTCCAGGTAATCAGGGGAGGCCGCGATAACCCAGCGAATATCGGCAGATAAACGCCGGGCAACCATGTCCTCCGGGACGGTGCCACCATAGCGGATGCCGGCATCGAAGCCCGCATCAGTCACGTCAACCATTCGGTTGCTGGCCACAATATCGATTTCAATATCGGGATAGCGATCCATAAAAGCGGGCATGACCGGCGCAAGCAAAAGATTTGCCGCTTCAACGGCTGCATTGATGCGGATACGTCCGGTAGGGGTATTGCGATACCGGTTAAGCGATTCAAGCGCGCCTTCTATGGTGTCGAAAGGCTGAAGAACAGACTGAACCAGTTCCTCACCAGCTGCCGTAGGGGTGACGCTCTTGGTCGTGCGATTAAGCAGGCGAACTCCGAGCCGGGTTTCCAGTCCCTTCAGGGCATGACTCAGCGCTGATGCACTGACGCCTAATTCAATTGCCGCACGGCTGAAGCTGCGATGACGTGCAATCGCCATGAAATAAATAAGATCGGCAACATCAGCTCTGCTTATTTGCATACAGAAAAGTTTTCCTTATGCGGCGTTAAAACCCGAATGCGTTGATGAAGAAATGATATACACCTTAGACCGATTAGGGCTAATCCATTGCTGAATTTTTTTCACAAGTCCATTCATGCACGTCCACTCACTGTACACGTTGTGCTTCGTTATTCTTGAAAATCATGCGCTCTGGCTGGTAGGCCAGGGCGGAACACTCATCTAACGGAGCCGTTTATGAACTATACGCATCTTGGCCGCACCGGCCTGAAAGTCAGCCGCCTTTGTCTCGGAACCATGAATTTTGGTGACGTCACCGACGAGAAGACCAGCGCCCGCATTCTGGATGAGGCGCTTGAGGCGGGTATCAATTTCATTGATACAGCAGACGTGTATGGCACTGAACAATCTCCCGATATCCAGCAAGGCTCGGGGCTGTCCGAGGAAATTATTGGTCGCTGGCTTCAGCAGGGTGGCCGCCGTGAACGCATCGTTCTGGCGACAAAAGTCTATCAGCCTATGGGACCGGGCCCGAACGATCGCCGGCTTTCTGCGTATCATATTCGCAAGGCCTGCGAGGACAGTTTGCGACGGCTTAATACCGACCATATTGACGTCTATCAGATGCATCACATCGATCGCCATACGCCGTGGGAAGAGATCTGGCAGGCCATGGAACTGCTTGTTCAGCAGGGAAAGGTTCTTTATATCGGTAGCAGCAATTTCGCGGGCTGGGACATTGCGACTGCGCAGTCAGTCGCCACGGCCCGTCATTTCCTGGGCCTGGTCGCCGAGCAAAGTCTTTATAATCTGACAGCCCGCACCATTGAGCTGGAGGTCATTCCCGCATGCCGCCATTTTGGCCTGGGGTTGATCCCCTGGAGCCCGCTTGCCGGAGGGCTGCTTGGCGGCGTACTGAAAAAGATGGCAAGCGGGCGCCGTGCCAGGCCCGCGTTTGCCCGTCTAATCGAACAGTATCGTCCGCAGCTGGAAGCCTACGAGGGATTATGTGAGGACCTCGGCGAAACCCCCTCCGATGTGGCCCTGGCGTGGCTCCTGCAGAATCCTGTCGTTACCGCTCCACTGATTGGGCCTCGTACGGTCGAACAACTCCAGCAGGCGCTTCACGCAACGACAGTCACGCTATCAGACGACACCATGAGCTGTCTCGACGAAATCTGGCCCGGCCCCGGGGGAGAAGCGCCCCAGGCTTATGCCTGGTAATGACCAAATGGCGGCATAACCTGCCACGCTTCCAGCCCGATGCCCTGGCCAAAAACATGGTGCTGCTTGAATTCGCGCAGTCGTGGGCCCGTCGCAAAAACACCACTCCGGTTCAGTTCGCGCTGGCCTGGGTGATGGCGCAGCGGCCCTGGATTGTCCCTATCCCGGGTACGACGCAATATCCGCACCTGATAGAAAACAGCGGCGCACCGCAAGTCCGGTTGACGGACAGCGAGCTACGCGAAATCGATGCGGCGCTTGCCAAAATCCCATTGCAGGGCGGTCGCGCCGATCCGTTTACCGAAAGTCAGTTTGATAAAAGTTAATACCTGCTGTCACAGGGAGACTGCAGGTGAAGTCTCCCTCTGTATTATTGCCGGGGATAAACTACATGAATGGACTAAATCATAACGCGCTTACATGCAGTGCCGTCCCCATACCGCCCTGGGAGCGTTCTCTTCAGACCGTGGAGGCCCAGCCGTACTTCAACGTTTCACAGGCGTCGCTCGTGCTCGAAGGGATCGTGTTCGATCGGAACAATAACCTGCTGTTTGTTGATGTGGCGACGGGGCGCGTGTTTAAGCTAACCCCGGAGCGGCAGCTTTCCATTGTCCTTAAGGAGAATTCATTCGGTGCTTCCGGCCTGGCGGTACACAAAGATGGACGGATCTTTATCGCGTCGGTGGGCGATATGCAGCGAGGTTCTGTCCGGGCTATCGAACCCAACGGCACCCGTGAGCAGATGATTGTTGCCCCTGATACTGGATTTCTTGTCAACGATCTGGTCTTTGATAATCAGGGCGGATTTTATTTCACTGACAGCCGGGGAAATTCAGCCGATCCACAGGGTGGGGTGTTCTACGTTAGTCCCAATGTCGGGTCAATTCATGCCATCCTGCCTGGACTCGCGGTCGGGAACGGCATAGCGATTGACCCCGGCGGCTCTCAGATATGGGCCACAGAACACGCTAAAAACAGGCTTCATCGCGTAAGACTGTCAGACGCCACTACGGTCGCCCCGTTTGGTTCAGTTGTTACCTATCAGTTCACCGGGCCGGCGCCAGACGGGGCCCGTGTCGACAGCGAAGGCAATGTATATGTGGCCATCTCAGGCCAGGGCCGCGTCATGGTCTTCAACCGCAACGGACTGCCTATTGGGCAAATTGTGCTGCCTGACCGCGACAAAGGCCGTAACCTTAAATCGACAAGCCTGGCGATCCGCCCCGGGCATCGCGAGTTGTTTATTGTCGCTAACAGCGGGACCGAACCTGGTGGAGCGATGATTTTTCGATCGGGCGCATTCGCGCCGGCACCGTTTCCCTTTTCACATCAGTGACCGGGAATGAGTGGTCTGGGAGACCCGGCAACGCCGGGCCAGGGCAGGGTGTTAATAGTTCTGGATCGCTGAAGGCGGCGTGAGGGAAGGCGGCGTATCCGGAAGCGGGGGAATGATCCCGTCAACGGGGTGCGGCAGATAGCGAGCTTCCAGTTCCGTGATTTCGGCATCGCTAAGTGAAAAGTCCAGCGCGCTGATAGCCGTGGAAAGATGTTCTGGTTTCGTTGCGCCAATGATCGGTGCTGTGATGACGGATTTTGATAACAGCCAGGCAATAGCAACATGAGCTCTTGGCACCGCGTGCTTTTCGGCAATGCTGGCAACAACATCAATCACGGGCTTATCCAGAAGGGCTGCGTTCTCATACATTTTTAACGCAAAGGCATCGTTTTGCGTTCGTCGGGACGTGACACTCCAGTCGCGCGTGAGCCTGCCGCGTGCCATCGGACTCCAGGGGATCACCCCAACGCCCTGGTCTTCACACAGGGGCAGCATCTCACGCTCTTCTTCCCGGTAAAGCAGGTTGTATTGCGGTTGCATCGTGATAAATCGGGTCCAACCGTTACGCTCAGCGGTATGCTGCATTTTTGCAAAGCGCCAGGCTTCCATAGAAGATGCGCCGATATAACGCGCTTTTCCTGCTTTAACGACGTCATGCAGAGCCTCCATGGTCTCTTCAACAGGCGTGGAGTAGTCAAAGCGATGAATCTGAAAGAGATCCACATAATCCATGCCTAAGCGCATCAGGCTATCGTCAATAGACTTAAAAATGGCCTTGCGGGAGAGAAACCCGGTATTGGGTGAGTTGCGCCACGGAAAGAAGGTCTTTGTCGCTACAACGATCTCGTCGCGTCTGGCCATCTCTCTCAGCGCTTTTCCTGTAATTTCTTCTGAACTACCGCCCGAGTAGATATTCGCGGTATCAAAAAAATTAATGCCGGCTTCAAGCGCCTGACGAATGAGCGGTCGTGACGCCTTTTCATCCAGGGACCAGGGTTGAGGCAAACGTTCAGGTTCGCCATAACTCATACAACCGAGACAAAGACGGGAGACTTTCAACCCGCTACGACCCAGATTCACATACTTCATTCGGTGTTCCTTCTTTTATTGCCAGCAATTATGTTTGTGACAGGGTATTGCACTGGTATGAAGGGAACCAGCATGCGCCATTGAATGGTGTTATGAGTTTTTTTCACAAGTAGACAACATTCTCATACGCCAGCCTAGGCCCAAAGTCGGTATAGCGTTCGCGGATAATATTGAGTGCGTACCGGGCAAGACCATCAGGCAGCTGGTTATTGCTGGGTTATCCACGACGGCGGTTAGGCAT
This sequence comes from Klebsiella sp. P1954, assembly GCF_018199955.1. NCBI lineage: Bacteria > Pseudomonadati > Pseudomonadota > Gammaproteobacteria > Enterobacterales > Enterobacteriaceae > Klebsiella > Klebsiella sp. P1954. Next base: position 305,756 of record NZ_CP073373.1, read on the forward strand.
ACTCAGTGGGCCTGATTGATTGTAACGCGAGAGAAGGCGTCGGCACTGGCGATCGGGAATACCCAGGCGCTGCGCGGCCATCTGAGTGGTCAGACGCCGGTCGACAACGTCATGAATGATTTAGAGTCGGTTAACTTCATCCAAAGTAAAAATGCCGGTGCATGATCCGTCATCAGAATCCTTTGATTGGGAAGCTATCTTTGAAAGCAGTGATCGCTGTGGTAAGACTGTAGCGCGGACATATCTATTTGGTCAGAGACGGACATCTCAATTTAGCTACTACAACATTAGTGCGCATAATGTATATTATGTTAAATTGAGTGTATGTGCGTAAGCAAACCTTTTCATAATCCCTACTCCTCGCTCATGAAATCAGTATACTCAGGCATTAAAGCTCTACGGGTGACGCTTTATTTTAGTCTTACACTACTAGTCCGCCAGTTGCGCCGATACTCTCGTGTGGTGCTGGCCCTCTGATGCTCCCTATTGGCGATCGGGTCAAAGCAGGACAACTGCTGGTCACGCGTTAGATACAACCGGTCATATTCAGCACGATGACGCACAGGTCGACGTTTCAGGAGACTAAACTTCTGCATAGAGGTTTCCTTCCTCATCGTCAGCCGAAAGCATATTCTCATGCCATTAGTCCCGATTGACCGCTTGCGCTCAAAAAGCAGCAGTCATTTATTCCGCTATTAGCGCGTGGTATATGCTCAAATCAAATTTATTAAACTTTTTAAAACCTCAGAGCACCTGTCCTTGCGCCATACTAACTCCCATTCCTGTACAATGTTTAAATCTTCTAAAACCACAAACGACACGTTTGACGGAGCAAGATGTCTCATCCCTTCTGCAACGATGGTACATCCCATGCCTGCGCTAACTAATGTAAGCATCGATACTGCATCAACGCCGTGCATAACGGAACGTGGCGTAAAACCTGCATCGTAAAAGCAATGAATAAGTCGATCATGCCACGCCGGTGCCGCGGTACGAGGAAGCCATATAAAGTCAAGATTCTGCAATTCTCTTAAGTAACGAGGTTCTTTATTATCAGGCCACTTCCACTCAGTCGGATAAGCTAATAACATTTTTTCTTTGAAAACGGGGATTCCTGCAAAAAGCGGATCATTAAGAGGTCTAAACAATAAAAAACCAGCATCCAGCTCTCCCTCAGCGATCTTTGAAAGTTGCACTTCAGATATGAGGTGATGAAGCGTAATACCGACGAGCGGTGATGCCTTCTTGAATTTTTTTAATAATGTTGTGATCGGTGGTGCCGCATTTTGTATTACAGGAAGCGCTAGCGAAATATTACCACATTCTCCACGGGAGGCTCGTACAGCGCGCTCCTTTATGACGGTTACATTGTTGATCAATATTTCCGCGTCAACGAGGAACTGGCTTCCTGCATCAGTAAGTTGCACCCCGCGCCCTGTTCGATTGAAGAGCGTTACTCTAAGATCTTCTTCCAGTTTTTGCATCTGGCGTGTCAGAGCGGGTTGAGCAATATGAAGTTCTAACGCAGCTTGACTAATGCTACCTAGCTTCGCTACTGAGATGAAGTAGCGGCATTGACGCAATTCCATAGATATACCTCAATGGTATGAGTTAGATATTGAAAAGGTATTTTACGACAAGATTAGCATTATCTATCATCCATGTTGAATGAATTCAAGCAAGTATTTTTATGGCAGGAATTCAATAAAGTAGTTTGGGAAGGTTGATTTTATGTGAACTAGATCAATAAAGATAAAGCATTTGTTACTTTTCGAAGGTTAACGCTAACTAAAAAGAGATCCCCCATGTCATCTAAGTATAGAACGACTCTTAATGTGAAGAGGCTCACAGAATTTAGGCATGATTTACATATGCATCCAGAATTAAAATTTATGGAGCATCGTACATCCGATAAAATCGCAGCTTTTCTTACTGAGCTGGATATCCCTTACAAGAGAGGGCTAGCGTCTACGGGTATCGTTGGTAGTATATATGGTAAAAACCGTAGTGCTAATGATCCTGGACCAGCATTAGGCATAAGAGCTGATATTGATGCCCTGCCATTAGAAGAAGCAAATAAATTCACGCATGCTAGTAAGCATAAAGGGTGTATGCATGGATGCGGACATGACGGGCACACCGCTATGTTACTTGGCGCAGCCGAACTGCTTTCAGCAAATAGAGATTTTGATGGGACCATACATCTAATTTTTCAGCCAGGGGAAGAAGGCGGTGCCGGGGCGCGTGTTATGATGAACGAAGGACTGTTTAAGCTTTTTCCCTGTCAGGCTGTATTTGCTTTGCATAACTGGCCTCACCTTCCGCAAGGACAAATGGGGACAAAAATTGGCCCTATAATGGCATCGGGAGTCACTTTTGAGATCACCGTTTTTGGCAAAGGTGGACATGCAGCTCTCCCCCAGTCAACTATTGATCCTGTGCCGGTCGCCTGCTTTATTGTGTCGCATTTACAGACTTTAATATCACGTCGAATGAATCCTCTGGACGCTGCCGTGTTGACTATTGGTAAAATTGAAGCGGGGAGTTCACCGAATATAATTCCTTCTGAAGCAAAAATTATGGGCACATGCCGTACCTTAACAAACGAAGCTCAATCATTGATTCTGGATAATATGCAGCGTATTGCCATCAGCATAGCAGAAGCTCATGGCGCGCACGCTGAGGTAATTATTAAACAAGGTGGTTATCCAAATACTAATAATCATCCCAAAGAAGCTCGTTTTATGGCTAAAATGATGCGGGAAATTGTTGGTGAAAATAATGCTCATGATAATGTTCTTCCAGCGATGACCGCCGAAGATTTTGGTTTTATGCTCCAGGAGGTACCTGGCGCATATGGATGGATTGGGAATGGTAACGATGCGCTTTCTCAAGGGGATCTTCATAGTACATCATATGACTTCAATGATAAAAACCTCGAATTAGGTGCTCTTTTTTGGGAGAAACTAGCACGTCAATGGTTTATTACAGAGGTTACACATAGTTAGCTGTCATTTCGCCCGAAAAGTCCGAACAGGTAAAATTTTCTCTTACCTAACCTCAGAAAATAAAAATTTACCGCCCTATAATAACCATAAGGATTAATAAATGAAAAATGATACTGATTTGCCCCAAAGTGTCACAATTTTAGAGCATGTACAAAAACCTACGAAACAGCGTTTTTTTGTGTTAGGGATATTATTCGTTAGCTTATCGATTATATATCTTGACCGTGTCAATATTTCTATTATTGCAGCAAATACACACTTTTTAAACGAAATGCATCTTAATGACAAACCAATCTTAGTTGGCTTGTTGATGTCTTTATTCTTAGCGAGTTACGGGATTGCTAATGTTTTTTTAAGCCCTTTAGGAGATTATATTGGCCCTCGAAGGGCCATGCTTATCGCTTATGTGGTGATAAGCCTATCACTTTTGATTGGGGGGTTGTCAAGTTTCTTTGCTATATTATTAGGAACCAGGATTTTGCTAGGTATTGGTGAGGGGCTTTACTACCCTATGCAAAATACAATCATAAAAAATTGGTTCCCTGCTGGAGAACGAGGTCGAGCGAATACGGCATGGATCTTAGGACAGTCACTCGCTCCTGCACTAGCCATGCCTCTTTATACCTGGATCATCGCTGAGCATTCCTGGCGTCATACTTTTTATTTTTCATTCTCGTTAACCTTGTTGCCCATTGTTCTAATCTATTTTTTCACATCAAACTTCCCACAGGAAAATAAATACGTTAACGTTCTTGAACTCCAAAAAATCAATAAAAGCACCACAGAGGAAGTTTTACATAAAAATAGCAGTGAAAAAATTTCAGTTGTTGAACGTGCCAAAGTATATCTGTGCAATTCTAATTTTTGGATTTTATTAGCTGTTTTTTCTTCTAACTCCATGCTGTCATGGGGTGTCGTAACTTGGCTTCCAACATATTTAAATACCGAGCGCGGTTTTTCATGGGCAAATGTCGGTTGGATGTCCGCGCTTCCTTTTATATTTGGACTTTTGTTCAAGGTGCTTGCTGGGTTTATTGTCGACAAAACTGACAGGAAAGGCATGGTAATGTTTGTCTCGGCCATGTTGTGTGCTGCAAGCATCCTGACTGGAGTGAATATTAGTAATAATTTTTTCGCTGCAATCGTTATCTCCTTCGGTATCGGCGCCTCCTCAATGCAACTACCCTGTGTGTTTACCCTCTTGCAATCAATGGTTCCTGCAGAAGCGATGTCGTCTGCAGCGGGGGCTTTAAATGGTATGGCCGTTGGTTTCGGGGCATTATCACCTGTATTAATTGGTTTTATATTGAGTGTTACTCATAACTTTTACTTTGTTATGTATATTCTAATAGGGATAGTTGTAATTGGCGGTTTGTTTTCATTGCTTTTTAGTCGTGACAGAAGTCGGCTTTTAAACTAAACGTTTCTCCTTACATTTATTAACAATGGCGACGTTCGAGTGTCGCCATTTTTTAATAAGCATGCATAATTTTAGAGTTAAAATCAAGTTAATCTACCCTTCCCCATCTTAGTAAAAATATTAATTAATTCGTAAGAGTGAAAATCATTTAAAAGATTCACGGAATACTCTGCGCAGCTCTAAAATGCTACTTTCATCAACATAGTGCATTAATAAAAAATATAGCACAAATTATCATCTCGAGAGTAGATTTTGCGTGACCATACCAGTGAAACATCTTACAGATTCAGGATATTCCTGGTAACGACGGGATATCTACCGTATTCCATCGTTTGGTCGACATAGCTGAAATACTCGTGCGCTGGAACCATACAGCATTTCGTGAGTGTCGGACAAACAGTACGTAACGAATGAATTATTAGTGGTATGTGAGAAGCGAATACCATTCACACAATTTTAACGATAAATAAAATGGTATCCCATCACTTGGCGCGCCCCTTAATGACCGCATATAACGATGCCAGAGAGAACCAGCGAGGTGTATTGTTGCAATATTCTTCCCATTGTCGGCCAAACAGTTGCTGCATTCCAGCCTCTTCAACCTGTATATGCAAGATGCTCAGAAGTAAAATGAGAAACGGGGTAATCATTAAACCAATTACACTACTTAACAATAGGGCCAAAGCGATATGTAGCCCTATAAATCCAAGGTAGACGGGGTTGCGAGAAAAACGAAAACATCCTCTGGTCACCAGCATACTGGTTCGTTCCGGATGCAGTGCGTTGAGGGTTGTTTGATTACTTATCAACGTTACCAGTCCCGTCAGAGACAGGACAAGACTAATGCCTCCAGTGACCAGGGCGGTGCATACTCTCCATGAAATAGTGAATACCTCATCAATATGCATAAGTATAGGCCAACGCGCCCATATATTGATCAATAAACAAAGCAGTAAAAGCACTGGCGGAGCCAGGCCCTTTCTTGCAATATCTCGCATTCTATACATGGTATTCCTGCCTCCTGTGGGTTCCGAAGCGAGTCAAAATTAACACTAATATTCTCACTCGTTGCTGCGTTGCCCGACCATTTGCCTTGCCCACGTAGTTATGCTCTAACCATTCACCCTTTTCATCTAACCAGGATTAAAAAGCAACAAGGAGGTCAAAGTAAAAATAATGTGCCTGTGTTCACGGCACATATCCACTTTGCCTCCTGTTGTATTACTTAATATACGCGATGGCTTCGATTTCAACTAAGGCTTCTTTGGGTAATTTGCCAGCCTGAATGCATGAACGCGCTGGCGCTCCTGAGTCACCAAAAAATTCGGAGTATACTTCATTAAATACCGAAAAATCCTCCATCTTTGCGAGGAAACAGGTAGTTTTAAGTACAGTATCCAGCGAAGCGCCTGATTGTTCCAAAACGGCTTTTAGATTTAATAACGACTGGCGAGTCTGTTCCCTTACTCCTCCTTCGGGAAATGCCATCGTTGTTGGATCCAGAGGTAGTTGGCCTGAAGTCATCACTAAATTGCCGAATGATACCCCTTGAGAATAAGGTCCAATAGCTGCTGGAGCAGCTTTTGTATTGATTATTTTTTTCATTTTTTCTCCTGTAAATAAAGATATTGCCGTCTTCTTATGCAAAAAAACTCTCACTTACATTGTTATTACGTATTTTAGATTTCATCTAATAAGCGCAAGCAGCGCTGTCTGGTAAAGCCAATAAAGTCATTAACATAGCCCTTGTCGATGTTCTCTGTTAGTGTGGCAAGCCAAACTTCTGAAATTAGTTTATTTTCCGTGATTGACTTTGCTGTGACGTATTTTTTTTCAAGATATTCTGATACTGCCCAGATAGGCAATGCGGCAATACCCCGCTGGCAGGCAACCTGTTGAATGATAGCCATGGTGAGTTCAGTGGTTTTTCTCCTAATTGGAATGCCGGCAGGTTTAAGTACTTTTCGACAAAGATCGATGCGCTCATCCGGTACTGCATAGGTGATGAGCGATTCACCACGAAAATCTTCCGCTTCAAGCCAAGGCTTTCGCGTTAAAGGATGTTCATTTGCCAAAATAGCAACCATTTCATATTTAAATAAAGAGCTGTACCTCACCAGATCTGTCTGCTCGGTTTCATCCACGATGGCAACATCAGCTCTGTCTTGCAACAGAAGACCTATTGGATCCGGCTGAAAACCAGGCAATATATCAATTTCAACCTCAGACCATTTCTTACGAAACTCATCCATCACCGGTAGTAACCAGCCATAACAGGTGTGACACTCAAGGGTTATCCGGAGCGCGCCCTGTTTTCCGAGCGCTAACTTATAAAGATCCCTGTTGGCTTCCTCCATTGCATTAAGCACGATTTCAGCAAGGTGTAACAAACGCTCACCCGCCAGGGTAAACTTTACGGGCGATGTTTTTCGCATAAACAGAGTAACGTTATAGTGCTCTTCCAGTTGTTTGATCTGGTGCGATAGTGCCGATTGAGTCAGTTGCATAGCTGCGGCCGCGCGCGTCAGACTTCCTGTTTTACGCAATGCTAAAAGAGTTTGTAAGTGCTTAAGTTCTATCGGAATATCCATTACTACTTCCGCCAATCACAACGTTTTGTCATAGCGCTAGTATAACAAGCGCCAGCTTGACTGGCGCTTTTGCTGGTTCTTACCCCTTCAGATGACGCAGCGCCTGATCCAGGTCTCTTACTAAATCTACTGGATCTTCTAAGCCGATTTGTAAACGGAAGGAGTGCCCTTCGTACGGCCAGTGATATTCCGGACGATCTTTACGCGGGTTAAATGGAATGGCCAGGCTTTCAAAACCGCCCCACGAAAAACCAATGCCGAAATACTGCAGGCTATCAATAAACTTCTCCACAGACTCTTTTGAGTAGTGCGGTTTAAGCACCACGCTAAACAAACCGCTGGAACCGGTGAAGTCACGTTTCCAAATTTCGTGCCCCGGACATGAAGGCAATGCCGGGTGTAGCACCTGCTCCACTTCTTCACGTTCTTCAAACCATTTAGCAATTTTAAGCGCTGAATCCTGATGGCGTCCGAGACGCAAAGACATCGTGCGTAATCCACGTTGTGCGAGATAAACATCATCCGGCGCAGCATGAAGACCAAATAGATAGATAAAGCGACGAATGGCAAGCCAGGTTTCTTTATTCGTCGTGATCAAGCCCATCTGCGCATCAGAGTGCCCAACGATATATTTAGTGGCGGCATGCACGGAGACATCCACGCCATGCTCAAATGGTTTGAAAAATAGTGGCGTTGCCCAGGTATTGTCAATTATCACTTTAGCGTTGTGGGCATGCGCCACGCGAGTTATTGCCGGAATATCCTGGATATCAAATGTTTGGGAGCCTGGAGATTCTGTAAACACCACGGTAGTGTTTTCCTGGAACAGTTGACCAATGCCATCGCCGATAGTAGGGTCGAAAAAGGTTGCCGAAACGCCCATTTTGGCCAGCACATTATTTACGAACCCACGCGTCGGGCCGTAAACGCTGCTACTGACAAGAATATGATCGCCACTTTTTACCAGAGCCAGTAATGCACTGGTGCATGCTGCCAGCCCTGTAGGCACCAGTAAAGATCGGTACCCCCCCTCCAGTTCGGCCAGAGCTTTCTGCACGGCGAAGGTGATTGGCGTTCCAAATCGACCGTAATACATCACTTCATCTTCCGCATCTTCAAACAGAGCCTGGTGACGCTCGTTTAGCTCTTTGCAGTTTTTGAAGATGACCGTAGAGGCGTGATATACAGGCGGGTTAACCACGCCACCAAATACCTCAGGATCGAATGGGCCATGGCACAGATACGTTTCTGGAGACATCTGGTTATCAAAACTATGATTAGTCATTATTACTCTTCCTCTGGTTACAACTTACAACTCTAACTGTCTTGTTTATTACCAATGTCCTCGCTGGGTATAGCAGGTGAGGACGCTTAATTAAGCGAAATTTTCAGGCGCTTAACCGCTTCTATCAGATTCTCTTCCGTGGTGCTGACATACGACATTCGCAGAGTGCAATGATCAGGTTCTTCGCAGTAGAAAAATTCACCAGGCACGAACACCACGCCGTTGCGTATTGTTTTCTGAAGCCATTGCGTGGTATCCATCGCATATTTAAACTTCGCCCATAAAAACATGCCGCCCATCGGCTGATGAAAAGTGAGGTGGTCACCTAGTTCGTTCAGCAGATGGTGGCTTAGAACTCGACATTTGAGCTCATAAGCCTTCCGGATGAGTGCGATCTGTCCCGGCAAGCGGCCACTGTGTAAATAGTGAGAGGTCAGCGACTGTGAGAGTGCACTTGTATGTAAATCTGTGGTTTGCTTGATATTGACTACCGCTCTTTTCAGCCAATCCGGTAGCACGAGCCACCCTACCCGAGCGCCTGGCGCGAGGATCTTCGAAAAGGTTGATGTGTAAACAACGTTATCATTGTTACCCCTTTCCGCAGACCATGCTCTGAGCGGGATGAATGACGAATCCGTAAAATTAATTTCGCCGTAAGGGTCGTCTTCGATGATGATAAAATCGTAGCGTAGTGAGAGTTCCACCAGCTGTTTACGCCGTTGCTCCGCGAGGCTAACGCCTCCTGGATTGCCAAACGTGGGCACGATATACACTGCTTTTATCCGGGTCGATAGAAGCAGCGTTTCCAGCTCATCGACAATCATGCCCTCAGCGTCAGTTCCTACCGACAACAGGTTCGCTTCAGCAAGCTGAAATACCTGCAGCGCCGCCAGGTAAGTAGGCCGTTCTAACACCACTACATCGCCAGGATTAATCAGAGCCCGAGCAAGAATATCCAGAGATTGCTGGGAGCCGGAGGTCACAACAACATTCTCTACGCCGCAGTGAATTCCCCGGTCAAGCATGATCTGGCAGATGGCTGCCCGCAGTTCAGGATTACCCTCACTCAGTCCATACTGAAACGCGTCTTCCCAACCGTGGGTCAAGATGTGATCCATAGCAATCTGTAAGCCTTCCCGATCAAACAAGTTTGGATCTGGTATTCCTCCGCCCAGGGAAATAACACCGTCCATTTTGCTGTGTTTCAATAATTCTCTAATTGCAGATGATTTAAGATTTTGTAACTTATTTGCGATTTTAGTATGCGACATCTTAGCTCCCTAACCTCTTTATATATCTCTTTTAATATCACAGGCACGCAGCAATGATAATTATTTTTTTGCTCCCGCTTTTTATTTGCGGATCAACATGAATTGAATTAATGATGACCCGCAACAGGATTCATGATGACGCAATGCAAAAAACAAAATCTCAGTAAAGTGTAAGTTATATGAGTTAAAAATTATTGTGAAAACAGCATGACAAAAGGTCCAATGCACATGAGCATGCCGATTAAAATCACATAGTAAACCGAGACGCCACGAAGGTCAGAAAACTTGTCATTCTTAAGAATAATAAAACCAGGAATGATGCAGCTAATAAGTCCGTAAGTCACGCCACCAAACACAAACACCTTCAGAATGGGAAAGTTCGTTAGTACTATCAGCCACAGCACCAGCACAACCATGACAAAAGCGGCAACTGAGATCGCCTTACTATTGTTTTCCTGAGGCTTAACTATTTTTTCAACAGTGACTTTGATCAGACCTACAAAAGATTCATGTACGGCCAGATAGAGCGCCAGGAATGCCGTCACAATGGAAAACACATTGAGAATAACGCTCATATACTTCACCGTGGCCCCAGGAATGACCTTGGCGGCCAGCGCCAGGGCCGAGATATTATCCTGATAGGCTCGTAGCGCATCGGCTTCGCTGATAGAAAGTACGATGGACATGACAAACAACAGCACGGTAGCGACAAGAACTAAATAAGCCACTTTGTGTACGCGTAAAATTTTATATTTTGCCACGTCCTTATCTTCTTCACGTTTTTTATAGGCGATGTTCATCGGATTTAGTATCCCAACAAACATAATGGAGAAGATAGCGAACGGAAGCGTCGGGAACGTACCTACGACAAGGTGGCTAACGGTTGGGAATGCACCAATATTGCTCACATCCCAGAAAGGGATCACCACGAAACCAATCGCTACGATGATCACCAGCTTTACGGCGATCATGCTGCCTGAAACTTTGAAGAGCAGCTTTTCTCCTTTCGACGCGACCAGAGAGAGCCCGGCGATTAACAGCAGAGACCACCACCAGTGTTCGGATAACGTCTGGTTAGTAAGGCCAAAGGTTTTCAGATACGAGGCGCTGTCGTTGGTAATGGCAAGAGCATACTCCACCATCGACTTCAGCATGGTGAAGGAGTAAAGCGCGCCAAGCAGTACGCCCCAGCGGCTGCCAACGTAGCTGGTAATAATACTCAGGTAGGAATCTTGCTCATCGCTGCGCGCCATCGTTTCGATGAACAGCTTCTGCATGTAATAAACTGCCGGATAGCCCAGGATAACGGCCAGGGCAAAGACCCACACCCCTTTTAATCCAACCTGTAATGGGAAAAAGACGATTCCGGAGCCAATGGCAGCTCCGATGCAAAGCACCACCCACCCTAAATCATACATGGTAAAGGGAATATTCTTATGATTAATTGCTTCGGTATTAATTCCTACGGTCATAGGAGTCCCCAATAGACTTAACAAAAACACAAAGTTACGCATGTTTTAATTACATACTGGAATGACTTGTCTACATTTAATCCAGAAACCAACAAGTCCCTGACGATATTTCAATCAAATAAGCGGTAGATATCTTTGATTGAATGCATGAAGCTTTACACAGCAAACAAAGAGTGGCTAATGAATATTAGAGAAAACAGTTTATACTTTTATTCACATTGGATTTATTTCATCATAATATGACGCACACCACAAAATATAAAAGTTTTCACTTTAAAGTGTGACCAATGCAATAGTTTTTTCTTATGTCGGTAATTTCATTTTGGCTAATTATTGTGATCTGCCGCACGTTGATTGTGCGCTTATTAGAGCAAATTACCTATCGCTTTTTCCCAACGATTCCATGGCTGGTTTTCTTCCACCAAAAAATCAATAAATGATCTTACCTTTGGATTACGAAACTTGCTGGGGAAATAGAGTGCATAGAGGCTATGCGTCGGGTAAGCGTATTTACCGTCAAGCTTTAAAGGAACAAGCGCCCCTGCATCGATGTGCTGGCTGATGAGATAAGAGGGAAGCCAGGCAATACCCTGCCCTGAAAGAGCCGCCTTCAAGAGCAACAGGCTACTATTGGCCTGAACCGGTGTTCTGGGTTTTATTGCGCACTGCGGATGCGGGGATGCGATATCGTTATAGCGAAGGGCTGGCGTTAATCCTGGATAGATCAGACACTCATGGCTTGCAAGCTCGGTGCGTTTAGTCGGGGAGCCCTTCCGTGCAAGATAATCAGGGGAAGCACAGTATAGCCAGCTGATTTTTGAAAGTTTTCTGGCGGCGTAGTTCTGCGGGGGCGTGGCGGTAATCCTCAATGCGATATCAACATTGTTTTCATTCAGATTCGTCAGGTGATCGTCGAGATCCAGTATAAGTTCAACATCATGATTTTTTTTACGATATTCTTCAAAAATATCGATCAAATGTGCGTATCCAAACGCCACAGAACAGGTGATCTTCAAGGCCCCATGTGGATGGTTGAAATAGCCACAGGTCGTGTTAACGATATCGTCGAACTCTTTGAGCAGATCCGATGCTCTGGAAACGAAGTACTCCCCGGCTTCAGTCAACTGAAATGAGCGGGTTGTTCTTTGGATGAGCGGAACACCCAGGTTTTCTTCCATCACCGCCAGCCCCTTACTCACGGCGGATGGCGATAAATTAAGCAAGCGCGCCGCTTCTGACAGTCCCTTCCCTTCACTTATTTTTACCAGCATTTCAATTTGTTTGATCGTCAATGGAATGGTCATCGTTCTTTTCAACCGTCAAGCCTGTGGTGTCTGATATTCTCTCCCTACGGCAGTATGAAGTGGAAACTGAGGTTACAACAAAGCAGATAAACTTCCTGACTAATAAAGTTTTTCTTTTAGCAACGCCATCCGGACACCAGACCCGGATGGCGCTCGTACGATTATGCTTTCAGGCCTGCAGCAGTCATTAAGGCCCTAAAAATCATTGAATCTCCCCCTAAAGCGAGAACACTGACCGTCCAGATGACGATCAACCACACGAGCTTTTTCAGCAGCACGGGGGGTTTATTGTCAGCATGCATCATCTATACGTCTCCTTAATGGTATCCATCATCCGTTCTGACCTTTCCTCGAAAGACGTAATAGCTCCAGAAGGTGTAAACAAGAATGACGGGGATAATCACCAGGCTACCGGCCAGCATGAACGACTGACTCATTACTGGAGCAGCGGCCTGGCGAAGCGAAACCGATGGAGGAATGATAGTTGGCCAGATGCTTATTCCTAGTCCTGAAAAACCAAGAAACACCAGCATCAGCGTTAAGAAAAAGGGGGTGTAGTGCGCGCAGCGGTTAACAGCCCGGACGATCCCCCATGAGCTGAACAGCACTAATACCGGAACAGGCAGAAACCAGAACAGGTTTGGCAAACTAAACCAACGGTTGGCAATATGAGGATGTGCTAATGGCGTCCAAAGACTAATGATTCCCATAGCGACCATTAAGGCCAGCAACAATGGGAGGGTTAGTTTTGCCATTTTATGCTGCAGATGCCCCTCTGTTTTGACCATCAGCCAAGTGCTACCCAGTAGTGCATAGGCAATTAGCAGCCCCAGTCCACAAAACAGCGCAAAAGGATCGAGCCAGATAAATGCCGACCCTGCATATGCTCGCCCACTTACCGGTAAGCCATTAATCACAGCGCCAACAACGATACCCTGACAGAACGCGGCCAGTATAGAACCTGAAATGAAAGCTTTATCCCAAAATGGTTTATGGGCTGGAGTCGCTTTGAAGCGAAATTCAAATGCGACGCCACGGAAAATCAGACCAATAAGCATTAACGTCAAGGGCGCCGCTAGTGCATCAGTAATAACAGCATAGGCCAACGGAAACGCACCATACAAACTCGCGCCTCCCATCACCAGCCAGGTTTCGTTGCCATCCCATACAGGCGCTACCGAGTTAACCATAACATCGCGCTCTTCTGCATTTCTGTTAAACGGAAATATAATCCCTATACCCAGATCGAAACCGTCCATCACGATATACATCAGGATAGAGAAGATGATGATGCCGAACCAAATTAACGGAAGATCAATCATGATTGCCGTCCTCAGTACAATTGCCAGCTGAAAGTGGCCTGGCTGGTGTGCGCAACTTCCCCGGGCCCCCCTCCTGTAGATACTGACCTTCACCGGTTTGCGGCCCCTTCTTAATGAGCTGCATCATATAGATATAACCCACACCGAACACCGCACTGTAAACGATAATAAAGGCCATGAGACTCATACTCATATGCAGCTCGCCGTGTGCGGATACCGCCTCACGGGTCCGTTGAAGGCCATAAACAGTCCAGGGCTGTCTTCCTATTTCGGTGGTAAACCACCCTGCCAGGATGGCAATCAACCCGGACGGTCCCATTAGCAAGACGAACCAGAGGAACGGTCGAGAGGCGTACAGTTTTTTTTTGTAACGTAGCCATAGGCTTAAAATACCTTGGGTAATCATTAATAGTCCCAGACCAACCATGATACGAAATGACCAGAACACCACGGTAGAGTTGGGCCTGTCAGCAGGCGGAAAGCTTTTTAGCGCGGGGATCTGTTGGTTCAGACTGTGAGTCAGGATCAGGCTGCCAAGGTAAGGTACTTCAAGTGCAAATTTAGTTCGTTCCTGCTCCATATCTGGAATGCCAAACAGAATGAGCGGCGTGGCTACACCAGGCCTGTTTTCCCAGTGCCCTTCAATCGCCGCAATTTTTGCAGGCTGATGCTCTAACGTGTTTAGCCCGTGCCCATCGCCCAGAAATACCTGAATCGGCGCAATAATGGCTGCCATCCATAACGCCATAGAGAACATTTTGCGGATTGCTGGCGTGTCCCTGCCCTTAAGCAGATGCCATGCGCCAGATGCCCCAACGAAGAACGCACTTGCAAGGAAAGCGGCTGTCGTCATATGCACCAAACGCCATGGGAATGATGGGTTGAAAACAATTTTTATCCAGTCCTGAGGCTCGACTACACCATTCTCGATACTGTATCCCTGAGGCGTGTGCATCCAGCTGTTGGAAGCCAGGATCCAAAAGGTTGATATTAATGTTCCGAGAGCCACCATGCAGGTAGCAAAGAAATGCAGGCCGGGTCCTACTTTGTCGCGACCAAACAGCATAACGCCCAGGAAACCTGCTTCAAGGAAAAAGGCCGTTAATACTTCATAAGTAAGGGGCCCGTGATGCTACCTGCGAATTGAGAAAAACCGCTCCAGTTGGTCCCACACTGATAGGCCATTACCAGTCCGGAAACAACGCCCATCCCAAAGTTAACGGCAAAGACTTTCGACCAGAAATGATAGAGATCCAGGTAAACTGCGCTGCGTTTTTTCAACCAGAGGCCTTCGAGTACGACCAGATAGCTTGCAAGACCGATAGTTATCGCCGGAAAGATAATATGAAACGAAACGGTGAATGCAAACTGGATCCGTGCCAGATGAAAAGCATCTAAACCAAACATAGGTACTCCTTTTTATGGGCGTATTCGTGCTCAGGCATTGAAGCCTGTTACGCTGGGCCCATAGCATTACAGCAGCGTCTTCTGCTGTTATATTTCGATAGTGAAAAAAGAGAGGACTGTGGAGCTAGATATCCAGCGCCACCAGAAAACGCGAAACCATGTTGTAAGCTGCCACGGTCGCGACGGCCTCAACAGTTTTGGTTTCACCGAAGAGATTTTTCAATGATGCAATAACTGCGGCATCGACATTAACGTTTATGGTGGATTGATCGGTCAACGTAATGAGCATCCACTCCTGGTCATCGAACATTTCACGTTTCGGCACAGCGTTTTTTAGCGCTTGGGCCTTTTCTTCTGTTCCCCCTGCCTGCAGATAGGCTGGATAGTGCACCCCCCACTCAAATTGGGCACCATTCAGAACGGCGACGCGCAGCATGATCAATTCCAGATAAATCAGCTCCAGGCTAAAATCAGCGCGAACTCGGCTTAGTAGCTCATTCCAACCGGTGGCCAGCGGAACGCTTTTCAGTAATACCCTGTCGATGCCAATGAGTTCACCGTTGGGACGACGCGCCTGCATAGCTCTCAGCAAATCAGCGGGAACAGGATCTTTATCCTGCCACGGTGTCACACGTGTCTTGCTCATAATTACCCTCGCAGATGAATGTTGCTCATGATTTTTTAGTTGATAACGCTGGTCAGTAGCGCATCGAAGTCAGTTTTCGGTCTGGCGCCGGAAAATTCGATGACGGACTCCCCCTTCACAAAGATCTTAAAAAATGGGATGGTCCGAATGCCATGCTGTGATGCCAGATCGGGGTGCTTATCCACATTTACCTTGTACACCTTCAGTTTGCCGGCATGCTCCAGAGCAAGGGCATCGATGATGGGGGCGACAGTACGACAGGGATTGCACCAGGGGGCCCAGAAATCGACGAGTACAGGAATCGCGGATTCCAGCACGTCTGCAGTAAATTCCGTAGTTGAGATTTCTTTAATTGTCATTAGCAATGCCTTGTACGGGGTATGTATTCAACGGTGCCCCATGGTGAGAACCATGCGGAAAGACGCCTTTCCGCTACGCATTTTTTCATACGCCTCTTGTGCTTGTGCCAGAGAACGCGTTTCAATCTGCGCGCGCACAGCTACCAGCAGGCTGAAATTAAGCGTTTTTTCTAATTCAATTGCCGTCCCGGTCATGGCTCCGTTTATCTGTAACTCCCGTCCGACCATGAGACCCGGGGTAAAGCTCAATGGCGCTTTACCCACACCAACGACCATCAGCCTTCCCTGGGGAAGCAGCGCGGGTAGCAGAGTGGCAACGGCATGGCTGTCCGTGATGGTCGACAAAATAACTTTGGCGCCGCCAAACGCCTTAATGACTTCAACAGCCTCTTCTTTGTTGGTATCGATGTAGTAATGGGCACCGAGCGCAATGACTTCGCGTGCAATATCATCACCCCTGCCAACGGCGATAACGCGAAAACCCATTTTGCGTGCATATTGCAAAGCTAAATGTCCTAACCCCCCGATCCCCTGAATAACAACCGTATCGCCAGCCTGCGCTTGAGATTTTTTTAAGGCGTTAAAAGTCGCTACTCCGGCGCAAAGTAAGGGTGCGGCGTCAACGGAGGACAAATCATCCGGTATTGCGACCAGCCCCGTCTCACGCGCCAGCATGTATTCTGCATAACCCCCGTCTCTTGTGCTGCCAGTAACCGGTTGATTCTGACAGAGGTTAAAGTGTCCAAGACGGCATTGCTCGCAGGCGTTGCAATGACCACCTAGTCGCCCAACGCCGACACGTTGACCAGGCTTGAGCCAGGCCGGGAGCGGCCCCGATGTTTTGCAGATCGTACCGACCACTTCATGACCCGGTACACGCGGATACTCAACACTCTTTTCCAGACCTTCAACGACGCCAGAATCTGCTCCGCAAATTCCACAGGCCTCCACTTTTATCAGCACTTCACCTGGGCCGGGAACCGGAAGTTCTTTTTCCACACATTCCAGTTGACCAGGACGAGAAACTTGCATTGCTTTATAAGTCTGCTTCATCTTTTGTTCTCGATTATGTGTTGTACGCCTGCCGCAGCGGCATCAATCGCTCCTGCCAGGTAGCCAGGAAAGACGGTGGACCATTCGCTAGCGATACCGGTAAGACAGTTACGCCACGAGCCGTTATTTGCGCTGGCGGGTGGTACAGAATGCCCTGCGGGTAGGGCCAGGTCGCGCGAGGTTGAGGTAAAGGGATCCGCCGCCCAGTCTTTAAGAAACTCAGCATGGGGATAGGCGGCTTCCTCGCCTAACAGTCTTATCAACTGGGCTCGGCATAAATCTCTCAGGACCGCGTCACCTATCTTCTGACGCTCGTGAAAAGGCACGCCAATAAATCCGAACAGCGCAAACATCCTGTCAGGTTCTGAAACATCGTGAATTTCAACCATAGGCCCAATGTTGCTTCTTACCTCTCCGGATAATCCCTTCCTGTGCCAAAAATTATAGGGATACACAGCGACATACTTTGCATGGGGGGCCATCCAGGTTCCGGTGTTACGCCATGCCTGCAATAACGTCGTGGGCAGCGGGGGGAAAAAATTGATCCCTGCAGCCAGCATGGGGGGCAATGCCAGCAGTACATGTTGCGCCTGCCGGCTAAACGGACGTCCATCGGCATACGATCCGCAAATATTCAGGGTGCCATTTTGCTGTTCGATGTGTTTAACCTGCAGTCCGGTCTGAATGCGTTCAGGCTTTAACTTCGCAAGTAATGCATCGGGCAATCGTGACATCCCACCACTTACACGGGCGGCGGCAGGCGAAGAGACAAATCCAGGATGGCGAGAAGGGGCATCTTTGGAACGCTCAAAAAGCATGTCCCCCCTCTCCTGATGACTGAATGACTCAATGTTCAGTTCTCTGAATAACTGCTTCAATGCAGGTTGTATCGTTGGCCAGAACCAGGTCGCGCCTAAATCAGCCTCAACGGTATTCGCCTGCAAGATACGCCCCCCCATACGCTCACGGCCTTCGAGAAGTAGGTAGTTAATACCCGCTTTCTCCAGCAACATGGCCGCGTATAACCCGCTGAGTCCCCCTCCCACAATGATGACCTCAATATTCATCATGGTAGCGTTACCTGCTCAACATCGAGATGGCCTTCTTTGAGATACACCAGGCTTTTGTCGATCCCGGCAATAAACGCCATTCCATGCCCGGACGGGATGCGTATCCAGCTCCCTTTAGCATGGATGCTGTTGCCCTCAATTAGGTTACCTTCGACGATGAGCAACTCAGCCCCTCCCTTCAAAGAGGGGGCAACCAGCAGCGAACCAGAATCCATAAGCAGCAGACAAACTCGTTCTTCTGCGCTCTCAAACAACGGACAAATTGACATTCCGCCATCCTCACGCCAGTTTTCAGGCGCACGGCTATCGATACGTAGCGGAACAGTTTCTCGTTTTGTCATCTGACCAAGCTTGACGAATAGCTGCGTGCCTTTGTTGCTGTGAGGCTGGTGAGAGGAGCCCGGAGGGTTACGCAAATACCAGCCAGCGGGATAATCACGGTTGCCTTCCGAGAATTGCCCCTCCAGAACAAGGATCTCTTCTCCACCGGGATGCTGATGTTCCGGGAATGATGTCTGAGGTAAATAACGAACCAGGCTGGTGGCGCGGGCCTGCTCACCACCGATGCGATCCAACATAACACGATCAATTCCTGTCTGAGGGGAGTGAACCCAGTAATAATCATCGCAGGAGACGGTAACGCGTCGGGTGAAATCGTGGTTTATTAACATGCTGCTTTCCAAAGTATAGGAAAAGCGGCTCCGTACAGAAGCCGCAGATTTATTTACTTAGGTAGGTTATCGAAGGCGTCCAATGCGCGGCTGGAATAGACCAACGCAGCGCCAGTGTTCAGTGTGATTGCCACACCTAAAGCCTCGGCGATTTCTTCGCGCGTCGCCCCCTGTTTTGCAGCAGCTTCAGCATGGACGGACAGACATCCATCACAACGGGTCGTGACCGCCACTGCCAACGCGATGAGCTCATGTGTTTTGGCGTCCAGGTGGCCTGTTACGACAGCTGCATTTTGCATCTTATCGATGCCTTGCATCACATCGGGTTGCAGACCTGCGAATTTCCCGATCGCTGCCCGGAGTTCTTTCCGCATTTCAGTCCAGTGAACCATCACTGCTATCTCCGTTTGATCAATGCGTTATCAGGCAACGTCGTAGATACGCACGTCAGGCGCGCGGTTCAGATAGGGTTTGAGCGCCTCAACCACATCTGCGGTAAATAACTGAGATCCGAGATACGCCTCAGCCTGTTTAGCCGTGTGGAAACTATGCAGAACCTGCACATCTTCGGCACGTACCAACAGCTCTTTTGAAACAGCGCCGTCGATCGTTGAGAGGAATGGTGCTTTGTATTTTTGATATACCGCTGCAGCGGCTGCTCTGTTCTTTTCGCTGATATCCAGGGTGATCTGCAAATAAGCCATTGAAAACTCCTTAATTCATTTGATCGCTAAAGTCATAAAGATAGCCTCAGGCCATACTTCGTTACGGTGACACCCGCTTGCCTATCGCAAAGAAAAGCTTTGCGCATAAACTCAACACTCTGTGTTGGGGTTACAATAATTTATTTTGTAATCCTCACCGTTTCTGCATTATGTTAAGCAATGCCCTCATGAACAAATGAGATAATCTTGGTTTTGTAAGAAGGTTTTCTATCAGGTATGAAGACACCCGTTCATCTCAATGCACTACGTGCATTTGAAGCCAGCGCGCGCCACCAGAGCTTTTCTCTTGCAGCCGAGGAGTTAAACGTCACCCCAGCAGCCGTCGGACAACTGGTGCGTTCACTTGAAGAAGTGATCGGTTTTCCGCTGTTTCACCGCAGCAATAATCGTCGCGCCGCCCTCGTTTTAACGGAGCCTGCGCTCCGTGCGCTCCCCGATATACGCATGGGTTTTCAAAGCCTAAACCTGGGGATGACGCTCCTGCGGGAGGGCGCGACAAACGGTATTCTGAACGTAACCGTCAGCCCTGCCTTTGCAGCTAAGTGGTTATTGCCACGCATTGAAGATTTTCAGCATAAATGGCCTGATATCGATGTTCGCCTGGAAACTAGCCTGAAGTTAATGGACTTCACTGCACAGGGTATGGATGTGGGTATTCGCTATGGTCTGGGACAATGGGAAGGATTGAAGGCAGAATGCTTGATGTCGGAGGAGGTTTTCCCGGTGTGCGCCCCCTCCCTCATATCGGTGAATCCTGCGATTAACTGTCTAACGGGAGTCACTGAGCAAACGCTTATTCACGATCTGTCGATGGAGCAACACAAAGATTTTATCACCTGGGATCGCTGGTTACGGCGTTTTAACGTTCAGTCGATAGCACGTAAACCCGCCTTGCGGATAAATAACTCCGCAGCAGTACTTCAGGCAGCTATTGATGGCCACGGTATCGCTCTGGCACGGAGCATAATGGTTGATGATGACATCAAAAGTGGGCGCCTTATTCGCTTATGTCCCGATGTTTCGCTGACAAGCCCGCTATCTTATTATCTGGTATACAGGCCCGGATGCGATAGTCTGCCGAAAATTGCCAATTTTCGAGCGTGGATAATTGAGCAAGCTCAGGCGTTTAATCACGCCATAAATCCCGGCAACCTCTCCAGCAAAATCGAACCACTGTAAATTTTTCAGGTCCAGGCAATGGCTTGGGATTCACGTGTTCGCCACATAATAAACAAAACTCATAGCTGTGCCTGGGGTTTTGATCCAGACACGAAAGGTCGTTTGTCTTAGATTGTATGCGAACGTTCATCACGTAACACAAACAGAACATTCATACCGTGTGCTTAAGGAAGCCCCCCTTCACTCTTTTAGGCCCGGTTAATACGGGTCTAAAAGATAGCGTCCTCTGGCTTTGTTCACGTCGGTTTGATTCGCTGATATCTCTCCCCCACCCGGTCTCTCCTGCCCATTGTGCAATGTTACAAAATTGCTTCTGTTTTGTTGATTTTCTATTGTGAGCCATTCGGCAATTTCCTCTCCTGAATTTCCCCAGACTACTCCTACTCAATACGCGATATCAGGAGAGACACATGAACAGCACCTCCGCCGACTTCCAGAATCTGTACCAGGCCCTGAGCCACAGCGCCGCCCGCAGCCCGGATGCCCTGGCGCTGGCGTTTGAGGATCGGCGCTATCTGTACCGCGATTTTCATCTGCGGGTACAGCGGGCGATGGCGCAGCTTGATCGCGGCTGGTCGCTGCGCAAAGGCGACCGTATTCTGCTGGCCTGGGGCAATCACCCCGCTTTTTGCGAAGTCCTTTTTGCCGCGCTGGGTTTGGGCATCGAAGTGGTGCCTTTCAGCACCAAGCTTAAGCAGGCCGAAAGCGAGGCGCTGGTAGGCCATATCGCTCCCCGGGTTGTCCTGTTCGATGCGACCGTGCAGGACTGGCTGAAAAACACCCCCGACGCGCGTGCGGTTTCAC
This sequence comes from Klebsiella sp. P1954, assembly GCF_018199955.1. Lineage (NCBI taxonomy): Bacteria > Pseudomonadati > Pseudomonadota > Gammaproteobacteria > Enterobacterales > Enterobacteriaceae > Klebsiella > Klebsiella sp. P1954. Next base: position 327,343 of record NZ_CP073373.1, read on the forward strand.
TCAGCGAATGGCAGGCGCTCTGCCTTCCCGAACCGCTGACCCGCCCGCCGGTCCCGGTTAACCGCGACGATACGGCGGTGATGATGTTCACCTCCGGCACCACCGGAGAGCCTAAAGGGGCGATTATCACCCACAATAACCTGCTCTGCGCGATTGACGCCTATACGCAAAAACTGAATCTCACCGCCGCGGATAGCACCATCCTGGCGGTGCCTATCTATCACATCACCGGCCTGTCGGCGCTGCTGGCGCTGTTTATTAGCCTCGGCGCGAGCATCTGGCTGCAGCATCGGTTCAATGCCCCGCAGGTGATCACCACCCTGCGCGAGCAGAACATTACCTTTCTGCACGGCTCGCCCACCATTTTTATCCTTCTTTGCCAGGCTGCGCGTGAGCAGAGCGCCAGCCATCCCAGCGATTTTCCGGCATTGCGCACGATTGCCTGCGGCGCTGGCCACTTGAGCGATGGACTGATCAAGGAGTTAAAAACCCTGTTCCCGCATACCGCGATTCAGCCAATCTACGGCCTCACCGAAACGACCTCGCCTGCGACGATTTTTCCGGGCGACGTCTGGGGCAGCGATAAATGCGGCAGTTCAGGTCAGGCGATCCCGGGTCTCGCCATTACCATCCGCAACGATCGCCAGCAGCCCCTCCCCGCCGGACAAATCGGCCATATCTGGCTAAAAGGCGATGTGGTGATCCGCGAATACTGGCAGCACAGCGAGCGACGCCCGAGCTGCGATGCGCAGGGCTGGTTTTGTACCGGCGATCTGGGCTATCTCGACGACGAAGGCTGGCTGTACATCAAAGACCGCAGCAAGGACATGATCAATCGCGGCGGCGAGAAAATTTACTCACTGGAGCTGGAAAACATTCTCTCTACCTATCGGGGAGTACGGGAAGTTGCCGTCATCCCGACCCCCAGCCCGGTCTACGGCGAAGAGCCCGTGGCGTTTATCGTGCCGGATGGCCAGCATCACCTGACCAGCGAAGAGATCCTCGACTGGCTGAAGGTCAAAATCGCCCGCTTTAAGCTACCGGCGCGCATTATTTTCACCCGTGCTTTACCGCGTACCCACAACGGCAAAGTGAGCAAACAGCAGCTCAAAACGCGTCTCGCAGAATCCATCATCACGCTATCAACGGAGGATAAAAAGTGAGCAGCAAATTTATCGACGCCCATGAGGCGGCGCGGTGGGTCGCCAGCGGCGACACCGTCTGCACCGTCGGGATGACGCTTATCGGCGCGGCGGAGTCCATTTTAAGCGCCATCGAAGCGCGCTTTCTGACCGCGGGCGAACCGCGTGACCTGACGCTACTGCATGCCGCGGGGCAAAGCGATCGCCAGCGCGGTATCCAGCACTTTGCCCATCCGGGTATGGTGACCCGCCTTATCGGTTCGCACTGGGGCCTGGCGCCGCGCTGGATGGCGATGATCAACAACAACGAAGTGGAAGCCTGGTGCCTGCCGCAGGGGCAGATCGTTCATCTCTATAGCGCGATGGCCGCCGGACTGCCGGGGCGGCTTTCCCCCGTCGGTCTCGGTACCTTTGTCGATCCGCGCATAGAGGGCGGAAGGATGAACGCCCGCACCCGCGAACGACCCAATCTGATCGAGCACGTCACGTTTCGCGGCGACGAATATCTGTTTTATCCGGCTCTTCCTCTGGACGTGGTCATTGTGCGCGGCACCCATGCTGATGAAGACGGCAACCTCACGACCGATGAAGAGGTGATGAAGCTGGAAGTCCTGCACGCCGTTCTCGCCGCCAGACGCTACGGGGCGAAGGTGCTGGCGCAGGTGAAATATCGCGTAGCGAAAGGCTCGCTGCATCCGAAAAGCATCACCGTTCCCGGCAACCTGATCGACGCCATCGTGGTATGCGAAGAGCCGCAGACGGATCACCGCCAGACTTCAAGCTGGGCCTTCGACCCAGCGCTGTGCGGCGATATCCAGCTGCCCGCCGCGCAGAATGCGCCGCTGCCGCTGGATCTGCGCAAGCTTATCGGGCGGATTGCCTGCCGCTATCTGACCCCCGGCTGCGTCATCAATCTCGGCACCGGTATTCCCAATGACGTGATTGGCGCCATCATTCACGAGGAACAGCTCGGGGAGCAGGTCACCATCACCGTCGAGTCAGGGATCTACGGCGGGCAGCAGGCGGGTGGCGTGGATTTTGGTATCGGCCGTAATCTGAGCGCGATGATTAGCCACCAGGATCAAATGCTCTACTACAACGGCGCAGGAGTCGACATCACCTTTATGGGGGCCGGCGAGATGGACCCGCACGGGCACGTCAATGCCACACGGCTCGGCGCATCCTGCCCCGGCGCGGGCGGTTTTATCGATATCACCCAGAATGCCCGCCACGTCGTGTTCTGCTCCTCTTTTACCGCCAAAGGGCTGGAGATCGCCTGTGAACACGGGGCGCTGCATATCCGCCGCGAAGGCGAGGTGCGTAAATTCGTCGCCGGGGTAAACCAGATTTCTTACAACGGCGAACTGGCCCGCGCCAAAGGACAAACCATGCATTACGTCACCGAACGGGCGGTTTTCGAACTGCGCCCGGAAGGACCGGTGCTGACGGAAATCGCCCCCGGCATCGATCTTGAGCGCGACATCCTGGCGCATATGGATTTTCATCCGGCGATCGCCGCGGATCTTCAGGTTATGGACAGCCGATTGTTCGCCCCGCCGCCCTGCGGTCTCGCGGAACATCTGTCCCGGAATTCATCCTCTGACTCATAAGGAACGTTGCTATGAAACTTGCCAGTAAAACCGCCATTGTCACCGGCGCCGCACGCGGTATCGGCTTTGGCATTGCCCAGGTGCTTGCGCGGGAAGGCGCGCGAGTGATTATCGCCGATCGTGATGCACACGGCGAAGCCGCCGCCGCTTCCCTGCGCGAATCGGGCGCACAGGCGCTGTTTATCAGCTGCAATATCGCTGAAAAAACGCAGGTCGAAGCCCTGTTTTCCCAGGCCGAAGAGGCGTTTGGCCCGGTAGACATTCTGGTGAATAACGCCGGAATCAACCGCGACGCCATGCTGCACAAATTAACGGAAGCGGACTGGGACACGGTTATCGACGTTAATCTGAAAGGCACTTTCCTCTGTATGCAGCAGGCCGCTATCCGCATGCGCGAGCGCAGTGCGGGCCGCATTATCAATATCGCTTCCGCCAGCTGGCTTGGCAACGTCGGGCAAACCAACTATTCGGCGTCAAAAGCCGGCGTGGTGGGAATGACCAAAACCGCCTGCCGCGAACTGGCGAAAAAAGGTGTCACGGTGAATGCCATCTGCCCGGGCTTTATCGATACCGACATGACGCGCGGCGTACCGGAAAACGTCTGGCAAATCATGGTCAGCAAAATTCCCGCGGGTTACGCCGGCGAGGCGAAAGACGTCGGCGAGTGTGTGGCGTTTCTGGCGTCCGATGGCGCGCGCTATATCAATGGTGAAGTGATTAACGTCGGCGGCGGCATGGTGCTGTAAGGAGAAAAACAATGACCCAGGCTAATGATATTGTGATTGTCAGCGGCGTCCGTACCGCTATTGGCACGTTTAACGGCAGTCTTAAACATACCCATCAGCATGACCTTGGGGCCGCCGTCATTCGCGAAGCGATCGCCCGCGCCGGGATTGCGCCGCAGGATATCGACGAAACGATCGTCGGCAACGTTGGGCAAATCGCCGAAAGCGGTTTTATCGCCCGCATCTGTCAGCTGCGCGCGGGGATCCCGCAGGAGAGCACCGCCTATTCCGTTAACCGCCAGTGCGGCTCCGGACTTCAGGCCCTGGCGGACGGCATGATGCAGCTGCAAAGCGGCCAGGCCGAGGTGGTCGTCGCCTGCGGCACTGAAAATATGACCCAGCTGCCCTACTACCTGCGTAAAGCGCGCGATGGCTATCGCATGGGCCATGGCGAGCTGGAAGATGGCCTGATCTCCATTCTCACCTGGCCGGAAGGCCCTTATCACAACGGCATCACCGCGGAAAACGTCGCGCAACGCTTCGGTATTACCCGCGAAGCGATGGACGATTTCGCCTGGTCGAGCCAGCAGAAGGCGCTGAAGGCGATCGCGGAGGGTCGCTTTCGCGAGCAGATCCTGGCCCTTGAGGTGCCGGACGGCAAAAAAGCGACCCGCCTGTTTGCGACCGATGAACACCCGCGCGACACCCCGCGTGAAAAGCTCGCCACGCTGCGTCCGGCGTTTAAAGCCGACGGCGTGGTGACGGCGGCCAACTCATCGGGCATTAACGACGGCGCGGCGGCGCTGGTGATGATGACCCGCCAGCAGGCGGAAAAACGCGGCTTAACCCCGCGCATGCGCATTCGCGGCTGGGCGGTCGCCGGCTGCGGGGCGGAGATTATGGGGTTTGGTCCCTCTCCCGCTACCCGACGCCTGATGGACCGTCTCAATATAGATGTGCAGTCCATTGATTTAATTGAACTCAACGAGGCCTTCGCCGCTCAGGCGCTGGCGGTGATGAACGATCTGCGTCTCGACCCGGCCCGCGTTAACGTCAACGGCGGCGCGATCGCCCTCGGCCACCCGGTAGGCGCCAGCGGTGCGATTCTGCCGGTCAAACTGATGTATGAAATGGCGCGCAGCGGCGCACGCACTGGTCTGGTCACCATGTGCATCGGCGGCGGCCAGGGGATTTCTATGCTGTTCGAGCGCGAAGGCGCTTAGCAAAAGACGGCCCGAAGTGGGGCTTCGGGCCGGGCGTCGTTCGGGTCAGCACCCGGCGACAACCTGTGAGCTGACGAACGGGATCGTCTCGATCCCGGCAAGGCTTCTGACCACGAATACGGGGAAATAATAACCATGTCCGCAATAAATGAAAAGGCGGTAAACGGGACGCAGCTGCAACGCACCCATAAAAAAATCTACCGCCATTTGATGCCGCTGCTTATCGTGGCGTACATCATCAGCTTTATTGATCGTACAAATATTGGCATGGCGAAAGCGACCATGTCGGTGGATATCGGCCTTTCCGCAACCGCATTCGGCCTCGGGGCCGGGTTGTTTTTTCTCACCTACGCAGTGCTGGAGATCCCCAGTAACCTGTTTCTCACCCGGATTGGCGCACGGCGCTGGATAGCTCGCATCATGATTACCTGGGGCATCCTCTCCTGCGGTATGGCGTTTGTCACCGGGCCTACGTCCTTTTACGTGATGCGCCTTCTGCTCGGCGCCGCCGAAGCGGGACTCTATCCGGGCATTATTTACTACCTCACCCTCTGGTTTGGCCGCGAAGAGCGCGCAAAAGCCACCGGCCTGTTCCTGCTGGGGGTCTGTCTGGCCAATATTATCGGCGCGCCGCTGGGCGGATTGTTATTAAGCCTTGATGGCATGTCCGGCTGGCACGGCTGGCAGTGGATGTTCTTTATCGAAGGGCTGCCTGCGATAGCGCTGGCGTTCGTCGTCTGGCGCAGACTGCCGGATAAACCAGCCGACGCCCGCTGGCTGGACAGCGACGATGTGCAAGCCATTAACGCGGTACTGGCGAAAGAAGCCGAGGAAACGCGCCATACGCCGAGCCGTTTCTCCCTGAAAACCGCGCTGTCCACCCGAGTGTTTTTGTTGCTGGTGCTGATTTACTTTACCCACCAGTTTTCGGTTTACGGCCTGAGTTATTTCCTGCCGGGGATCATCGGTAGCTGGGGCCAGCTTACTCCGCTGCAGATTGGTCTGCTGACCGCCATCCCGTGGATTTCCGCCGCCGCGGGTGGGATCCTGCTGCCGCGATTCGCCCGCACGGAACAGCGTTCCCGCAGCATGCTGATGGCCGGATATCTGGTCATGGCGACCGGCATGGCGATTGGCGCCATTGCCGGCCACGCTGTGGCGCTGCTTGGCTTCTCGCTGGCCGCTTTCATGTTCTTCGCTATGCAATCCATCATCTTTAACTGGCTCCCGTCCATCATGAGCGGGCATATGCTGGCGGGCAGCTTCGGCCTGCTCAACTGCCTCGGGCTGTGCGGGGGCTTTCTCGGGCCGTTTATTCTCGGCGCGTTTGAGGACCGCACCGGTGCGGCAACGTCCGGCTTATGGTTCGCTGTCGCGCTACTGATTATCGGCGCGCTGGTGTCCCTGTTTCTCAAAAGTTCCTCATCCCCAGGCTCCGTATCGGCGAAACAGGCCCACGGCGAAAAAGTGTAATCAGGAGGCCATTATGCGCATTGAAGTGTTACTGGATTTAAAAACCCGACTCGGCGAAAGCCCGGTCTGGGATGTCGAACAGCAGCGTCTTTGGTGGGTGGACAGCCTCGACGGGCGCCTGTTCGCCTGCAACGCGCAGGGCGGCGCGATCAAGAGCTGGGACGTGCGACAGAAAATTGGCTCTTTCGCCCTGCGCCAGAACGGCGCAGGCGCGGTGGTGGCGCTGCAGAATGGCGTTCATCTGCTCGACTTCGCCAGCGGCGAGCTGACGCTGTTGCACCATCCGGAAGCGGACCGACCCTTTAACCGGCTCAACGACGGCAAAGTCGATCGTCAGGGACGCTTTCTGTTCGGGTCAATGGATATGCGCGAAGAGGAACCGAGCGGCGCGCTATATCGCCTGGACGCCGATCTGTCCCTGCACGTGCTGAAGAAAGACATTATCGTCTCTAACGCCCCCTGCTGGAGCCCCTCCGGCGAGACCTTCTATTTTGCCGATACCTGGACGGGCGAAATCTGCGCCTGGGACTACAACACCGCGACCGGCGATCTTTCCGGCGAACGGGTCTTTTGCCATGTCGATCGCAGCGAAGGCGGCGCGGCGGACGGCGCCACCGTGGACAGCGAAGGCTATCTGTGGAACGCGCTGGTCTACGCGGGCAAGCTGGTGCGCTATACCCCGGAGGGCAAGGTCGATCGCATCATTGAGATGCCGGTGAAAAAAGTGACCAGCGTGATGTTCGGCGGCGAAAACCTTGATGTGCTGTACGTCACCTCCATGGCGCAGCCGCCCCTGCCGCGCTTCCCGGAAGATAATCAGCTGCGCGGCAGCCTGTTCGCCATTTACGACCTGGGCGTGACCGGCGTAGCGGAACGGCGCTTCGCCGGCTAAACGAACCACCGGCTCGCCGCGATAACAATAATACCCGGCGAACTGACTCTGACCCTGACACCAGGCGGCGCGCATCATGCTGTCGCGACGCCGCGGAGTAAACACGACTATGACAACAATCAATCACACACCTGCCGGCGAACAACGTGGCAAAAAGCGGCTGATACATCGCTTCTCCTGGGTTTCGCTACTGGTTTGCTGGCTAATCTGGGTGCTTAACGCCTACGATCGCGAGATGATCCTGCGCCTTGGCCCGGTCATCTCTAAGGAGTTCTCGCTCTCGCCGGAACAGTGGGGCAATATCGTCGCCCTGATCATGGTAGCCCTTGCGGTGCTGGATATTCCCGGCTCCATCTGGAGCGATCGCTACGGGTCTGGCTGGAAACGAGCGCGCTTTCAGGTACCGCTGGTGCTGGGCTATACCGCGCTGTCTTTTATTTCCGGGATAAAAGCGATCAGCCACGGGCTGACGGCCTTTGTGCTGCTGCGCGTGGGCGTCAACCTTGGGGCCGGCTGGGGCGAACCCGTCGGCGTCAGCAACACCGCGGAGTGGTGGCCGAAAGAGAAGCGTGGTTTTGCGCTGGGGGTGCATCATACCGGCTATCCGATTGGCGCGCTGCTGAGCGGCGTGGTGGCAAGCCTGGTGCTTGCCACGTTTGGCGAAGGCAGCTGGCGCTACTGCTTCCTGCTGGCGCTGCTCGTCGCCATCCCGCTAATGATCTTCTGGGCAAAATATTCTACCGCCGACCGCATCAACACGCTTTATCAGCATATCGACAGCCAGGGGTTGACGCGCCCGGCGACGCAGGAAAGCAGCCATGTCGCCAAAGGCGAAGGGATGAAGACCTTTTTACGCACCCTGCGCAACCGCAATATTTCGCTGACGGCGGGCAATACCCTGCTAACGCAAATCGTCTATATGGGCATTAACGTTGTACTGCCCCCGTATCTTTATCACGTCTCCGGCCTGTCGCTGGCGGCGTCCGCCGGGCTGAGTATTATCTTCACGCTTACCGGTACCCTGGGTCAGGTAATCTGGCCCTGGCTGTCGGATAGCTTTGGCCGTAAACGAACCCTGATCGTCTGCGGTCTGTGGATGAGTATCGGCATTGCGCTGTTCTATTTCGCCACCAATATGCCGCGCCTTATCGCCATTCAGCTATTTTTTGGCCTGGTGGCCAACGCCGTGTGGCCTATCTACTACGCCATGGCGTCGGACTCCGCCGAAGAACGCGCCACCTCTACCGCTAACGGAATTATTACCACGGCGATGTTTATCGGCGGCGGCATTTCGCCATTGCTTATGGGCTGGCTCATTCAGTTTGGCGGCGGCTGGGAAAATCCAGCGGGTTATATCTACGCCTTCTTTACCATGGCGGGATGTGCGCTGCTGGGGATGTTATTACAGCTCATGACCACCGATAAAACGCCGCGCAAAGCGCATTAACGCAGGAGAACGTATGAAGATTGTTATCGCGCTGGATTCGTTTAAAGGTAGCTGCAGCGCGCAGGCCGCTTGCGCAGCGGTAGCCCAGGGATTGCGCCGGGTTGACCAGACGCTGGAGCTGGTCGAAATGCCCGTGTCCGACGGCGGAGAGGGACTGCTGTCGACACTGGCGGATAGTCCGTTGCTTAAGGGGGCGGTGTGGCAACAGCAGCGCTTTACCTCGCCTTATGGCCTCTCCCTGCAGGCGGATTTCCTGATCCTGCCCGGCGAGCGGGCCATTATCGAGATGGCGCAAAGCTGTGGGCTCGAACTCACGCCGCCAGCGCAGCGGGATGTGCGTCAGGCCAGCAGCTACGGGCTGGGCGAACAGGTAAAGGCGGCGCTGGACGCCGGGTGTCGGCACTTGATTATCGGCCTGGGCGGCAGCGCGACCAACGATGGCGGCATCGGTTTTGCCCAGGCGCTCGGCGCACGATTCTGGCGTAAGGACGGCACCCTGCTGCCGGCTCCCGCGGCAGGTCAGGACCTGGCGCATATTCAGCGCATCGATTTGAGCGGTCTGGACCCGCGTCTACAGCAAAGCGAAATACAGGCCTCCTGCGATGTCACTAACCCTCTGCTTGGCGAGCATGGCGCCACCTGGGTGTATGGGGCGCAGAAAGGCGCGGACGAGGCGGCGCTCTGCGAACTGGAGGCGGGAATGGCGCATTATAGCCAGCTGCTTACGCAAACCCTCGGATTCGACGTCAGCGGACGGCCCGGCGCCGGGGCCGCGGGCGGTATGGGGGCTGCGCTTATCGCCTATACCGGCGCCACGCTGCGTCCGGGCATTGACCTGGTGCTGGAGCTGCTTAACGCCGACGACCATCTTCGCGATGCCGCGCTGACGATCGTGGGTGAAGGCTGGCTCGATCGGCAGAGCGCCTTTGGTAAGGCCCCGGTGGGCGTGGCAGGCAAAGCCGCACGCCATGGCGTGCCGGTTGTGGCCCTTTGCGGCGGGCGTGATGAGAGCAGCCGGCAATTATATCAACACCATATTGACGCAATGTGGTCTATTTGCCAGCGCCCTATGGCGCTGGCAGAGTCGATGAACACATGCGAACCGCTCCTCGCCGACGCCGCGGAGAATGTTCTACGAACCTTTCTGAGCGGGTGGCGCGGAGAGGCACATAAGCGGATAACTGTATGATTATTACAACAGCGCTGGCTAATGAAATTGTCGCCCGGGCAATGGCGATAATTCATCATAACGTGAATGTGATTGACCATCATGGACAGATCATTGCCTCAGGTGAACGGCATCGTATCGGCGAACAGCATGAAGTCGCCCGGGAGGTAATACGCACCGGGAAACGCATTTGTATTAACAACGCCGCGGAAGCCGCGCGTTTTCACAACGTGCATCCTGGTATTAATCATCCCATTATCTATGACGATCGCGTGGTGATGGTGGTAGGCATCAGCGGCGATCCCGCGGCGATAAGCCGCTATGCTGAACTGGCGGTGCTCACCGCCGAACTGCTGGTCCGCCAGGCCATAGAGATGCGGGAAACCAACTGGCGGCAACGTCTGCGTGACACCTTGTTTTGTCAGTATCTGGAACAAGGGGCTACGCCCGCCGGGCAAGAAGCGCTTCATCGCCTGCTGGAACTTGGTTTCGATTTTGATACACCGCGGGTTCCGATCGTAGTGACCGTGCAGGTCGAACAGCATCAGTTAAGCGACATACTGAGTACGCTGTTGCGGGAATTCTCGCAGCTCTCCGGCGTAAGTGATGTTATTTTGCTGGGCAGCCATGAAATATTGATCCTCAACGCGCTAAGCGAAGCCCAGGAAACCCTGCTGCGGGGCATTGAGTTTGTACTGAGTAATCAGATAAGCCATTACCATATCGGGATTGGCGTGCAGGCGGACAGCGCCCCGGACATTCGCGAGGCCATTCGGTTCGCCCGCTCGGTGATCGAAGTGGGTAGCAAAGTGCAGCCGCAGCGGCAGATCTACTACTTTCGCGAAATGGCAATGCTCTGCCTGTTCAGGGTGCTGGAAGACAGCTATATGGTCAATTTTTTTATCAATAACGTACGCCAGCTGCTTGAGCATGATTCCGGCGAAGTACTGCTGGATACCCTGAGCAGCTTTATTGCCAATAATGCCGAACCGGGCAAAACGTCGCTGCTGTTGGGGATTCATCGTAATACGCTCACCTATCGGCTGCAGCAAATTAAAAAGCATATACAGCTCGATCCGATGGTCTTCACCGACCTGACGCAGCTGGCGGTGTCGGTACACTGTTATCGCCGGCTGAATCCGCGCCAGAGCGAATGGATTGATAGCTTAAGCTAACGTACGATAGATTCGAATTGATGCCCCATCCGCCAGGATAAGTGGCCACCATGGCCACTTCTTTCCTGGCGTGGGTAGGAAACTACGCTTTTGACGACGGCGACAGCCACTGATATACCGCAGACAAATCCTCTCCGGCATATCCCGCGTCCGCCGCCTGCTGCCACAGTTCGGCGATGTTTTCCAGCCCCGGCATGGTGTGCGGCTCGGCCAGGGAAAGCGCCAGCCGGGCATCTTTCAGGGCATGCGCCAGCTGCATCTGCGGGGTAAACTGCTCGCTGGCGATGGCGTCCAGTTTCACTTTGACATAGGGCGCCGCCAGCGGGCCGCCTTCCAGGGCGCTCCACAGCTGGTCGGGGGTGAAGCCCAGCGTCTTCGCCAGCTGGGCGCTTTCCGCGATGCCCTGCATCATCGAAATCAGCCAGGCATTGAGGACCAGCTTCATTTTCTGGCTGTTGCCCGCCTCGCCAAACCACTGCGTCCCGCGGGAGATAGCCGCAAACACCGGTTCGGCAGCGGCGCCCTTTTCCCGATCTCCGCTGGCGAGCACCAGGATCTGTGCCTTCTCCGCTGGGGCTTTGGTCCCCGACACCGGGGCATCGATATAGGTCATCGCTGGCTGAAGTTCCCGCAACATAGCGATGGCCTGCCGGGTCTCCGGCAGGCCAATGGTGCCCATCTGGCAATAGATCGCCTGCGGCTGACAGGCGGGCGCGATTTGCGCCAGTACCTCGAGGGTGGCCTCGCCGTCGGCGAGCATACTGATGATCACCTCGGCATCGGCCACCGCCTGCTGCGGCGTGGCGTGCAGAGATAACCCATGCGCCTGTAAATCTTCGCCGCGGGCTGGCGAACGGTTCCAGCCGGCAACGGTAAAGCCGTTTTTCAGCAGGTTACTGGCAAAAGCGTGTCCCATGGCGCCGAGTCCCAGCACCGCGACCTTTGGTAATGTACTCATCTTGTCTGTCCTGATTCGCGTCTTAATAAAAGCGGACCTCTACTATCGCATCTCTGGCACGGATGTCAGTAGCAATAACGGGCATGAAAAGTGACACTGTCACTGATATTCTCAAGGCTGACGAAGCCATTCCAGTAAGCGGCGCATCGCTGGCGACAGGCTGGCGTCATCCTGGTAGCACAGGCACAAACGGCGCTGCGCCCAGCGGTCCTGTAACCCGATGACGGCAAACGAATAGCGCTGCCGGTAACGCTCGGCAATAACGCGCGGCAGGATCGCCCCGCCGGCGCCGTGCGCCACCATCTCGCAAAGCCCTGCAAAATGGCTCATCCTGACCCGAACGTTTAGCGCCTGGCCGAGTTCAGCTGCGTGCTGTTCGATATGCTGCTGTAGCGCACTGGTCTGATAGAGGGCGACCAACGGCTCGTTGAGCACCGCCGCAAACGCCACTTCCTCTTTTTCGGCCAGAGGGTGAGCTGGCGGCACGCCCGCCAGGATACAGCTGACGATATCCGCGCTGGTGCGTTCTTCGGTTTCGATCTGCACCGCCGGGTGCGCTGCCATCCAGGCGGCGAGCTTCCCCGGCAGAAAGGCCGACATCGCCGAGGTGTTGGCGAACAGGCGCAGCGTCCCCCGCTGACCGCAGGCGAAGGCGTGCATCGCCTGGCGCAGACGCTGCTGCTGCGCAAGAAGCGGGCGGGCATGGCGCGCCAGTACCTCCCCGGCCTCTGTCATCGTCACCCCGCGGGCATGACGGTGCAATAGCGGCACGCCGATCTCGGCCTCCATCTTGCGCAGCCTCTCACTGGCGGACGCCAGGGCCAGATGGGCATTCGCCGCTCCGCCGGTGATACTGCCGGTATCCACGATGGCGATAAATAGCCGCAGATCGGCCAGATCCAGTCGCATCAGGCCCTCCTTTCCCTTCGGTTTTTCCGTAGTCTATGGCCAACATACCGCATTGTGGCCCTCACGACCAGCTGTTTCAATGCCCCTTTCTACCCTGAAAAGTGAGCCATAATGTTCGATTTACACACGATCTCTTTCCTGTTGATCTTTATTGCCGCCGGGCTGGTCAAAGGGGTGACCGGCATGGGATTGCCCACCGTGGCGATGGGCCTGCTTGGCCTGCTGATGCCGCCGCAGGCCGCAGCGGCGCTGCTGGTGCTTCCCTCGCTGCTCACCAATCTCTGGCAGTTACTGGCAGGCCCGGCGCTGGCGCAGATTGTACGCCGTCTCTGGCTTATGATGACCGGGATTATTATTGGCACGTTGGCCGGATCCTCACTGCTGATCGGCCTCAATCCTCGGTGGTCGGCGCTGGCGCTTGGCGCCGCATTGATAGTCTATGCCGGGTATGCGCTCTGCAGTCCGGTGTTTCAGGTTTCCGGCCGCGTGGAGAAGTGGCTGTCGCCGCTCATGGGCGGGCTTACCGGCGTTATCACCGGGGCGACTGGGGTATTTGTTATTCCGGCCGTTCCCTGGCTACAGGCGCTGGGCTTTCGTCGCGACGAGCTGGTGCAGGCCCTGGGGTTGTCGTTCACCCTTTCCACTCTGGCGTTGGCGGCTGGCCTCGCCCTGCACGATGGCTGGCATGATGATGCATGGCTATTGTCGGCGCTGGCGCTGTTGCCGGCGCTGCTCGGCATGTGGCTGGGACAGCGGATCCGCTCGCGTCTCAGCCCGCAGCGCTTTCGTCAGGGCTTTCTGTTGTTCCTGCTGGCGCTGGGGATAGAGCTGATCGCCCGGGGATGGCTGGTCTGAATCCTCTAGCGGCGGGTAATGTGCTTCACATTGTACTTACTGGTGTTCTGGTAGATCTCTGAGAAATCGACGATCGCCCGGTTCTGGGCGTAGCTGATCGACTGCACCCGCAGCAGGAGGCTGTTTGGCGCCACCTGCAGCAGCTCCGCCTGCTCACGGGTCGCCAGCACCGGGGTATAGCTGCGGTGGCTCTCGATGATGGTGATATGGCACTCTTTTTTGAAATAGTTGAACTTAGACTGCTCGAGGTTACCCACGCTGAGCCAGGGGAAGGTGGCGAATGGAATATAGCTGTTTTCCACCAGGATTGGGACCTCATCGATCAGCCGCAGCCGTCTGACGTAATACACTTTCTCCCCCGGCTGGATCTTTAGCTGCTGGGCAATGGCTGGCGGGGCATCAAGCAGGGTAAATTCAATAACTTTGTTACGGTAGTTGGTGACGCCCACCACCTGCATCTGGTAGTTAAAGCCCTCCAGTTCCCCGCCATGATAGTTACTTTTACGCACAATGCAGGTTCCGCTGCCGTGCCGCCGCGCGATCAGCTTTTCTTCCTCCAGTAGCGCCAGCGCTTTGCGCAGTGTCATCACCGAGACCTTCAGCTCCGCGGCGAGCGCTTTTTCGCTGGGCAGCATATCGCCGACGGCATAGTCGTCGCTGTTGATGCGGGTCCGCAGTTCAGTGGCAATCTTTTTATAAATCACTTTTAGATGTCTCGATGGAGTGGCGCCAGTCAACGGTAACCATGAATAACCTCATGTAATTAAATGATTATTTTTATCTTGCAGCGAAAAAATCAACAATGACACATCTATAAATCACGCCATATTTATATATCTGTCCAGCAATAATATATATGACTTTCGTCACAGATGGCCCTTTTCCTGCTCGGGTTCCCGGTGGTCTGCTCCTAGTCTGATAAGCCTATTCATCAGGTGATGACAGCGGTCTGCAAAGACGAGAGGACAACCATGATTGGAGTGAAAAAGCTTCAGGACTTTTCCAAGGCGATGATCGGGCCGGTGCTGTATCTGCCAGCTATCGGCCTGTTGATCGCCCTGTTCAGCATGACGACCAACCGGCTGTGGGTGGATGAAAGCAGCGGGCTCTACCTGGTGGGGAAATTTGTCTCCAGTATGCTCTGGGCGCTGATGAACCATCTTGGGTTTCTGTTCTGCCTTGGGCTGGCCAGCGGTCTGGCGAAAACCCGCAAGGCCGAAGCGGCCTTCGTGGCGGCCATGACCTGGCTGATGTACCTGGCGGCGAATAATAGCTGGCTAACCCTCACCCATCGCCTGGCGACCGGAGCCACCAACGCGCAACTGTACGGCAGCGGACAAACCTTTATCTTCGGTTTTCAGGTTATCGATATGGGCGTATTCCTTGGGATTATCCTTGGCTGCGCTGTTGCCTTTGTCCATAATCGCGTGATTGGGATTGAGTTTCGCGGCGCGCTGTCGATCTACGGCAACAGTAAGCTGGTGCTGATCGTGATGCTGCCGCTGGTTGGCATGTTCGCCATCGCCACCGTCTATCTCTGGCCGGTAGTGGAGCTGGGCATTTCGGCGCTGACCGGCTTTATGAAATCCTTTGGCGCCATCGGGGTCTTCCTGTACGGCTTTCTCAACCGGTTCCTGATCCCCACCGGGCTGCATCATCTGATCTGGTCGCCGTTCGTTTTTACCTCTATCGGCGGTCAGCTGCTGATCGATGGTCAGACCGTCATTGGCGCTAAGCCTATTTTCCTGGCCGAAATCGCCCGCCACCCCGTTGACGCGCTCAGTGATTCCGCCCGTTTCCTCACCTATGGGATGGTGAAGATTTTTGGCACCGCCGGCATGGCGCTCGCCTTCTACCGTACGGCGAAACCGGAGAATAAGCAGCGGTTGAAAGTCACGCTGATCCCCTTGATTGTTACCTCCGTCCTGGTGGGGATCACCGAACCTTTTGAGTTTCTCTTTATCTTCACCGCCCCATTGCTGTGGCTTATCTACTCCCTGCTGGACGGTTTTTTCCAGATGCTGGCCTGGCTGCTTCACGTCAGGGTCTGCGCCACTAACGGTCTCATCGATTTCGTCGTCTATAACCTCCCGGCGGGAGTCAGCGCGACGCGCTGGCCGGTGTTTGTCGCCCTCGGTCTGCTGGAAACCGCGACCATGTACCTGGTCGGCACCTTCTGTATTACCCGTCTGCGGCTGCTCACCCCGGGCCGCGAAACCGCAGCCGAAGATGAGCATTCGCAACAGGCTAATAGCGAGCATCCGGATAAAGGCGCGCTGGTGATTGCCGGGCTGGGAGGGAAAGAGAATGTCTGTGCGGTGGGCAACTGTTTTACCCGTCTGCGGGTTGATGTGCGGGACCCCGCCCTTATCCAGCAGACGCTGTTGAAAGAGAGCGGCGGGAGCAGCGTGCTGATTAAAGGAAACCATGTCCAGGTTATCTATGGCCTGGGAGTTAACAAAATTCGAACGGCGGTCAACGCCAGTCTGGGTGTTATTGAATAACGAGGTGGTAAATGAAAGATAATTTTGTGGTCACCATTGCCGGCGGCGGCAGTACTTATACCCCTGGGATTGTGATGATGTTACTGGAAAATATGTCGCGCTTTCCCCTGCGGGAGATCCGTCTGTATGACAACCATCACCAGCGTCAGAAGACTATCGGCGACGCCTGCGCCATCCTGGTGGCTGAACGCTTCCCACAGGTGAAGTTCAGCTATACCACCGATCCGCAGGCGGCCTTTACCGACGTCGATTTCGTGATGGCGCATATTCGCGTTGGCCTGTATGAGATGCGGGAAAAGGATGAAAAGATCCCGCTGAAATATGGCGTGCCGGGCCAGGAGACCTGTGGTCCGGGTGGGATTGCCTACGGTATGCGCTCGATTGCCGGGGTGCTGGAGCTGGTCGATTATATGCAGCAGTACGCTCCAGGGGCCTGTATGCTCAACTACTCCAACCCGGCGGCTATCGTCGCGGAAGCGACCCGTCGCCTGCGGCCCGACGCGCGCATCATCAATATCTGCGATATGCCGGTGGCTATCGAGGGTCTGTTCGCCGACATCCTCGGCCTGCCGTCGCGCAAAGCGCTGAACGTTCGTTACTATGGCCTGAACCACTTCGGCTGGTGGACCAGCATCACCGATAAAGCCGGTAACGATTTGATGCCGGCGCTGAAGCGTCACGTGGCGGAACAGGGATACAGCAGCCCAAAAGAAGACTTTCAGCATAAGGCGCCGAGTTGGATCGAGACCTTTAAAAAGGTGAAGGATGTGTTTGCCCTCGATCCGACGACGCTGCCTAACACCTATCTGAAATACTATCTCTACCCGGACTATGAAGTGGCGCATTCCGACCCGGAGTTTACGCGGGCCAACGAGGTGATGGCCGGACGCGAAAAAGAGGTCTTTGATATGGCCCGGGAGATCACCCGTCGCGGCACGGCGGAAGGCGCGCATTTCCATGCCGGGGCCCATGCCACCTTTATCGTCGACCTCGCCTGCGCCATCGCCTTTAACACCCAGGAGCGGATGCTGTTGATCGTCGAGAACAACGGAGCCATCGCCAACTTCGATGAGACGGCGATGGTGGAAGTCCCCTGCCTGGTGGGCGTTAACGGTCCGGAACCGCTGGCGATGGGGAAAATCCCGTCATTCCAGAAAGGGTTGATGGAGCAGCAGGTGGCAGTTGAGAAACTGGTGGTTGACGCCTGGATTGAGGGCAGTTACCAGAAACTGTGGCAGGCCATCGCCCTGTCGAAAACGGTGCCCAGCGCTTCGGTGGCGAAAGCCATCCTCGATGAACTGATCGTCGCCAACGAAGGGTACTGGCCCGCACTGCACTGATCTTTTTCGTGATGGGTAAGATGCAGAGAATCCACCTTCTCTGCATTTTTACCCGGTGTTTCCCCCGGTGGTGCATTCATCCTTAACCTCCTCCCCCGTGGGCAAAGCGAATCGCTCATTTCCCCCTTCAGACCGGAGGTAAAAGGCCTCTATCTTCATTTTGCCCCGATCGTGACAATGAAATATAAATTCTATTCTTCAATATTATGGCGTAAAAATGTGATCTGCATAGTATTCTTCGATTTACATTAACCCACTGAAAACAACATCGTTATTACCTCACTGTAAATTTAACCTGCTTTTCATGGGGATATACTCCCTTTAGCCTTTGTGATTGGCTTCATGCATTTACCATTCTGCAACACTGATTTGAAATTAAATTTTCATAATGTGATCTTGTTGCATGTTCATTCCATTTCTTTGTGCCATATTCTTACCACGGTAAATCGCCGGAGCGACAGCAACGTGCCACACCAGAGCGCTGTTCATCGGCAAATGTCGTCGCGACTGACGCACTAAAGACCGCTAACCCGCAAAGGAGAACGGATATCGACTACATCCATGTCAACACCAAGCCGTAAACCTCTTTGACCGCCATTGCTTAGCGTACCCTGCCTTGTGCTGAGCAATTACACAAAGAAGAAAATCATTTAATTCAGTTAGATACGACAACACAGGCGTGATAAATCCTGACTGGGGAGATGTATTTTTATCTTGTGTCGTTCAACAAAATAAAGGGACTACCATGTCATTTATAACAAACCTGAACCAGCAACAGAGAAAACGACTTCATCAGATCACCTTAGTGGCCACCTTCGGCGGCCTGCTTTTCGGTTACGACACCGGCGTTATCAACGGCGCCTTTTCCTCACTGAAGCAGTACATGGCGCTGACCCCAACCACCGAAGGGCTGGTAATGAGCGTTCTGCTGGTCGGCGCCGCGCTGGGCAGCGTGTTTGGCGGCAAATTTGCCGATTACTTCGGCCGGCGTAAATATTTACTCTTTCTCTCCTTTGTTTTTCTCATCGGCGCGTTGCTTTCCGCCGCGGCCCCCGATATCACTACCCTGCTGATTGCCCGCGCCCTGCTGGGCTATGCCGTCGGCGGCGCTTCGGTCACCGCCCCCACTTTTATTTCAGAAGTGGCGCCTACCGAGATGCGCGGCAAGCTGACCGGCCTGAATGAAGTCGCCATCGTCATTGGCCAGCTGGCGGCGTTTGCCATCAACGCGATCATTGGCATCATCTGGGGCCATCTGCCGGACGTCTGGCGCTATATGCTGCTGGTACAAGCGATTCCGGCCATCTGCCTGTTCGTTGGCATGTGGCGCGCGCCGGAAAGCCCGCGCTGGCTGATCAGCAAAAATCGTCATGATGAAGCGCTGCATATCCTCAAACAAATCCGCCCGGCGGAACGCGCGCAGAAGGAGTACGATGACATCTCTACCCTGATCAAAATTGAAGCTGGTAATAAGTACAGCGCCCAGAGCACCTTTGCGACGATCGTCAAAACACCCTGGATCCTCAAAATTTTGCTGGTCGGCATTACCTGGGCCGCACTGCAGCAAACCACCGGCGTTAACGTCATTATGTATTACGGTACGGAAATCCTGAGTGCCGCCGGTTTCTCAGAGCGTACTTCGCTGATCTGCAACGTGCTGAACGGTGTTTTCTCCGTGGGCGGTATGCTGATCGGTGTGCTGTTCCTTGTCGACCGCTTCAAACGTAAGACAATCATCATCTACGGTTTCGCCATTATGGCAACCCTGCATCTGATTATCGCCGCTGTCGATTACACCCTGGTGGGTGACCTGAAAGCTACCGCCATCTGGCTGCTGGGCGCGCTGTTCGTCGGCGTGATGCAGGGCTCCATGGGCTTTATTACCTGGGTGGTATTAGCCGAACTGTTCCCGCTGAAATTCCGCGGACTGTCGATGGGGATCTCGGTATTTTTCATGTGGATCATGAACGCGGTGGTCAGCTATCTGTTCCCGCTGCTGCAGGCAAAACTGGGCCTTGGGCCAGTCTTCTTTATCTTCGCCGCCATTAACTATTTAGCCATTCTTTTCGTGGTCTTTGCCCTGCCCGAGACCTCCAATAAATCGCTTGAGCAGTTAGAAGCAGAGCTGTCAGCAAACCATGAAGATAAAAAATCCACTCGTCTCACCAGGGAGGTTGGTTATGATCGATAACATCACGCTGGATAATCTGCATATTGGCTGCAAAGCCAGTAATAAAGCGGAAGTCATCGCCATGATCGGCGCGGAGTTTAAAGCCAAAGGCTATGTCAATCAGGAATGTGTCCACTTTCTGCTGGAGCGTGAACATCAGGTCTCGACCTTTTTAGGCAATGGCATCACCCTGCCGCATTTGCCGAAATCCGCGACGGATATCATCCTTAAAACCGGGATTGAGATCTATCAGTTTCCTGATGGCGTAATCTGGGATCGGAGCAATGTAATGTTTATTGCCATCGGCGTGATCGCGAAAGAGAAAGAGCATATTGACGTACTCAAGGAAATTGCCTCGATATTTAGCGATGAGCTGATCGCTAATGCACTGTCATTAATCTCTGACAAACATGATTTCCTGAAAATTCTGCAGCATAACGCCTTGCCCCATTAAGTATGACACCGACCGGAGCTCTGGCCCCGGTCGGATTTTCACCCCTCGCCCAGCAAACATGGCGAATAATCTGATTCTCCCCGTTATAACCTCAATGGCAATAATAACCAGAGAAACCAACGTATTGCTACTTGCTTGAAGTACGCACATTAGCGCAGGTATCTCACAACTAAAATCCCATTAAAACAATGAGTTAAATATTCTCCAGGGCTACTGTTTCTCAGGTTTATTGCTCGCGCTGTTAGCACCGTACGCCAGTGATTCCTGCGGTATTCCATTAGTTTTGATTTATATCAATACCTGTTCGATCGTTAAAATGCATTTTACAGCGCGATTATTTTAGCAGGGTGAATACGACATTGGTTTTACGATTGGGATATTTATTTAGCCGACCCGCAAGTCTGTGGGGATGGCTGATGTGTAATGCGTTTAACGGTATTGCGATTGTCCTCTGCTTTCGTGGCATAAGCATCGTCACCGGTTTCAGCGAGGCGATCTGGCAGGTCATCATCACGCTGGCTATTATCATATCAACCTGGTACAGCGCTAACTATTTTGCTGCGCTGGAAGCTCGACGCGATAAACGACGCTATCTGCTGCTGGCCTGGGTGGTCATGACCATTCTGTTGAATTTTATTCACCTTGGCGGTGGTTAACGCCATTTATTAAAGGATCATACCATGACGCTGGCGATGCTGTTGGTGCTTATCAGCCACCATAAAGGGCTGACGCTCTTGCTGATCGTAATTATTGCGCTGCTGTTTATTGCGCTCACTCCGCTGGTCAAAAAACTGTTGAGTCACCTTCACGATCGTTCCTGAATTTTCTTTTATGACCGCCTATAGGGGGCCTTCTCTTCGTCATCTCCGTTTATCCCGTCACCCGCTCCCCCAGCATACAGTTTGTGGCAACGCCAGAAAAAGAAATGAGAACCATTATCATAAAAGCTGTGCTAACGTGTCAGCCCAACAATAACGCCAGAAGCAACAAAACAGGGGGACAGACGAGGTGAAGTTGAGTTCAGGGAGCATCACAACGGGTCGTACGAGCGGGCTGCTGACGCTGGCGATTGGCGCACTCTTCTACAGCAGCGGCAGTATTGCCCGGCCGGATCTTCAGCCGCTGGGGCCGAACATTGCGGATAAAGGGTCGGCGTTTTACCACTTTACGCAACGCCAGTATGACTCTGCCGATGGCGAACGTCACTACCGGGTATGGACCGCAGTGCCGGACAAAGCCCCGCCCGCCGCCGGCTATCCGGTACTGTATATGTTGGATGGCAACGCGGTGATGGATAAACTCGACGACGCGTTTCTGCAGCAGCTCTTCGCCGGCTCCCCGCCGGTGATCGTCGCTATCGGCTACCAGACCGCGCTGCCCTTTGATACCGCAGCCCGCGCCTGGGATTACACCCCACCGCTAAAGACGCATGAGCCTCGCGCCGGGAAACCCGCGCTACCGCCGCGTAAAACCGGCGGCAATGATGTTTTTCGCCAGCTGCTGACCGAAACGATGGTTCCCCAGACGGAAGCTAACCTGAAAATAGATCCCCACCAGCGCGCTATCTGGGGCCACTCCTACGGCGGATTGTTTGTGCTCGACGCGTGGAGGAAGGCTTCGCCGTTCGGGATCTACTATTCCGCCAGCCCGTCGCTAGGTCAGGCCCTGCAATCGCCTTTGCAGGCAAGCCAAAGTCTTGATGCCGTCCGCTTTCGCGGGAAATCGCTGTACCTACTCGAGGGTGACGGTAAAGCCCGTGGAGAGCCGTCCGGGCACGAGGCCTCGCTTGAGGTGTTGCGTCAAACCCAACAGCAGCTTGCCAGTAAAGGGTTGACCGTAGCCTTCTGGCGCTACCCCGGCCTGACGCACGGTCAGATGTTCGAGGTCTCGCTGCGCTCGGCGCTGCTGCATCTTTCCGGGCAGGCAGCGCTTGCGCATCAGTAACGCCCTTACGCCCACCAGCGGAGGGTGGGCGCATCAGCGCCGGTCGGGCAGGTGTTTGATATCGACCGGCTCGCCGAACAGAAATCCCTGCATCTCGTCACATCCCTCCTCTTCGAGGATCTGCAGTTGTCCAGCCGTTTCCACCCCCTCGGCGATAAGCGGCGTATTGATCGAATTGCCCAGCGAAATAATGGCTCGCACGAATGAGCGTACCTGAGGGTTGCTCTCCACATCTGTCATAAAGCTGCGGTCGAGTTTGATGACGTCGAAATGAAAATCGCGCAGCATGCTCAGGGAGGAGTAACCGGTGCCAAAGTCATCCAGCGCAATACTGATCCCCATTTTTTGCAGATGATGCAGAACGCTGAACGCCAGCTGTTTATTGATCACAAACGCCGTTTCGGTGACCTCAAACTCCAGCAGACTGACCGGGTAGGCGGTACGCATCAGGATCTCGCGGACTTTTTCGATAAAGCTACGATGACGCAACTGCACCGGAGAGATATTGACCGAAACTTTTCTGTTCAAACCATTTTCCAGCGATTCGTTACACACCTGCTCGAGCACCCAGTAACCTAAGGGCACGATGGCGCCGCTCTCTTCGGCGATGGGAATAAACACGTCCGGCGGGATCGTCCCCAGCTGCGGATGCTGCCAGCGCAGCAGCGCCTCGTAACCGGTGATGCTACGATCTTTGATGTTGCGGATAGCCTGATAGTGGAGCGAAAACTCCCCGGCGTGAATACCGCGCCGGATATCGGCGGCCATCATATTGCGCTGCCGCGTCTTGTCATCCATTTCACGTTCATACCAGCAAATCTTATGGTCGAGGCTGCTTTTTGCCCGATACATAGCCAGATCGGAATTGCTCAGTATCGTATTAATATCCGTGCCGTCTTCCGGGTAGACTGAGATGCCAATGCTGGCGGAGAGAACCACTTCCGTCGCGGCAAACGTCTGCTTACCGCTGAAGCAGTGCCACAGGCGCGCAGCAAAGGCATCCACTTCCCCCTCATCGGAAAAAGGTTTAACGGCCACAAACTCATCGCCGCCGAAGCGGGCGACCATCTCCTCCTTCTGCAGCGTTTTGAGCACGGCGCCCGCCACGCGCTGCAGCAGCTGGTCACCAATCAGATGGCCCTGCAGATCGTTAATCTCTTTAAATTTGTCTAAATCGATCGTGAAAATGGCAAAGCGGCGGGCATCATTTCCAGTGATCAGCTTCTCCACCCGTTCAAAAAACTCCACCCGATTGGGTAAACCGGTTAACGCATCGTAGCGCGCCATCCAGGCGATGCGGTCGTTAATCGCCTTCTGTTCACTAATGTCGCGGGTAATTTTGGCAAAACCCAGCAGGGTGTTCTGCTCATCGCGGATGGTATCGATCATGACATGCGCCCAGAATCGGGACCCGTCTTTGCGATACCGCCAGCCTTCCCCTTCAAACTGCCCGCTACGCAGGGCGATTTCCAGGTTTTTTGCGGGTACACCGGAGAGTTGCTCAGCTTCGCTATAGAAGAGACCGAAGTAGCGACCGATGATCTCGTCGCTCAGGTACCCTTTTGCCCGGCGGGCGCCCTCATTCCAGCTAATGACCGTGCCGTCGGCGCTCAGCATATAGATGGCATAATCTTTAACGCTTTCAATAAAGTGGCGATAGGCAATATCCGTCAGGTGATCGTTACTCATGGTACAGCGCTCTCTGTGGCTCGGTCGTGGCAAAACGCATTAGATATAGCAGAATTACGCCTATTAAGAATACAAGGATATGGCCTTTTGTTGGCCTCTTTCTGACCCGGACACCGCAGAAGGCGCGGCGGACGCTCTCGTTAAGCGTAGTGGACCAGGCCGTCCGAAGGAGTGATATTCCCCGCGATTTTTGCACTTAGGTCGCCCACTAATAGTTACTTTTATTGATTAAAAAGTTTGATTGAAAGAATAAATAAAAGGAGTAATGTTAATAATACTTTCTATGGAGGTTAAATATGTTGCGTGATTATTTAAAAGTGGAAAAAGAAGACCAACTTGTTGAACAACAGAGTCGGCATGACAATAGCCAGCATTATTCTTCGGTGACCGAATGGGTTATTTTAAGTAAAGATGGCCAGCGCAAAGGCCGGGTATCCCTGTTCGACCGCTTCACCACCCGCCGCTCCTGGAGCGACAGTTTCCGCATTACGCAGTTCGATAATGCGGGTAAAGTGGTGGTGGATAAACTCACTGACGCGCTGTAAATCCTTCGGATTCCCGGCCTGACGGGAGAATATTAATACGCAAAATTAACACCTGCATAAAATATATTGATGCGTCGCTATCATGTTATTTTCTTTCTGCATACCGATAATCTAATGGGTAATTTTCGCCATGGTGCACAGCGCGAATTTTTAACCCGAAAAAATGCTGAATATAAGCCCGCTGGTCGGGCTTTTTTGCATGATGCTCGCCATCTACGCCACAAAATGCCAAGGACATCCCGCGCTGGATTGTATACGATGTATATACGAATCGTTACGGTATATATCTATGGGAATCGTCAAAATCTCCGATCTGCTGCACGATGATATTCGTGATGCCAGCAAAGCCATGTCCCGCTCCGTCAATGCCCAGGCGGAATACTGGATCCGTCTGGGCATGATGAGCGAACTCTACCCTGAGCTTAACCACCAGCAGATCAAACTGCTGATGCTGAAATCCGGCTCTGACCGTCTGCTGGAGGTGATCAATGCCATCAATAATCATTAAAACCGCCGACGAACTCGCCCGGCAGCGCCATGCCGGCCAGCTGCTGGCGTCAGTGTTTGATATGCTGGATACTTTTATCGTTCCCGGCGTAACGACGATGGCGATTAACGATCGAGTGGAAGATTTTATCGTCAACCAGCTGCACGCCCGCCCGGCCAGCAAGGGGCAATACGATTTTCCCTATGTGTTGAACACTTCCATTAACGATGTGGTGTGCCACGGGATCCCCAAAGCGACCGAACATCTGCGCTCCGGGATGATTGTTAACGTCGATATCACCCTCGAGAAAGCGGGCATGATTGCCGACTCCAGTAAGATGTACCTGATAGGCGATGTCTCCCCGCTGGCCCGCCGGCTGGTAAAGACTACCTATGAAGCGATGTGGAAAGGCATTGAGGTGGTGAAGCCTGGCGCGACGCTGGGCGATATTGGCCACGCTATTCAGCGCTGGGTGGAGGAACATGGCTATAGCGTGGTCAGAGAATATTGCGGTCACGGCGTCGGTCAGGAAATGCATGAGGAACCGCAGGTGCTGCATTACGGCCGCCCCGGAGAAGGCGCCGTGCTGCAGGAAGGCATGGTGTTCACCATTGAGCCGATGGTCAACCAGGGCGACAGCCGTATCAAAACCAAAAAAGATGGCTGGACGGTGGTTACCCGCGATAAAAAACTCTCCGCGCAATGGGAGCACACCGTGGCCGTCACCGCCAACGGTTTTGAGGTGCTGACGTTACGCGACGATGAACAGTCGCGGATCCGCTGAGTTGCTTCCCTTTCTCTATGACGGTGGGCCGCTTTCCGATCCCGGAGCTCGCTTGGGCGCCAGACGACACCTGATTCTGCCGCCGGGCGGCGGCAATAATTGTTTTCATGAATGATTTCTGCGCGCGCGTCTGCCCGCTGGTTATGGCTGATGCGCGCATAAACCGCACAACGGTTTATCCTTTACCTCCTTGCATCAGCTTACTCTTCATTGCCTTTATCCCGCCTTAGCGATAGCGAATAATGACATCCGCTTCACTATGCTGCGCATTTCGCCAGTGAATACTGACCTCACCACGATTGTCCGGCATGGCGTAGCGAGGACGGTTGTTTGTCAAGGCGACCTGTTCCGGTGAATGGTGCTGGCACGAGACATCGATACGATCGTGCCGGGGGGCGATAACACAGGCCGGATTGATGACCCGTCCTGAAAAATGAACCTGGCCGGAAAGCGCAGCAGACGACGCCAGCGGCGCCAGGCACAGACATAGCAGAGCGAGACGGAATGGAGACATAGCAATCTTCCTTGATAACGGGTGACACTGCGCGGCACAGCATCGTTTCTGTGCCCTACAACCTGCGGCTTCCTGCCGTCACTCCACGCTACTGCAAAATAGCGGCAGCGTAAATGATTATTCCGGGCCACCCGGTCAACTGCCGGGATTAACAGCAACTTTTTCGTAAAATTTGCTCAGAACAGTTATCTCCCGGAAATAATGCATTATACATATGGGACTCTTTTTAATATTTAATGAGATTATACTTACACCAAAAAATAAATAATGTTACAGCTTAACACATCTTATCAATGGGCCTTTACGATGTTCTCCGTATAATCCCGCCCCCGACGGTAATATACATTAGTGATGCTTACCGTTTTTTGTGAACAGAAATAAAAAACATGCTTTAAAAATGTTAAATGCTTTTGTTAACTTGTGATTATTTAATAAGGTTTGAGTATGAAAGAAAAAGGCACCCTGCTGGTTGTTGGTTCACTGCTGGCCTTAAGTCTGGCTACTGTGACCACCGCCCGCGCGGCGGGTACACTGAATTTCACCGGTAAAATTATTAACGAGTCCTGCCAGATCGCCAATAACGGTGGCGATGTTAATGTCGATTTTGGCAACGTCGATATGTCGGCGCTGAAATCCCATGAAGCGAAAACCGCAGAAACGCCGTTCACTATCAACCTCACCGGTTGCCCACTGGCGCAGAACATCAGTATCAGCCTGGAAGGTACTCCGGACACCAACGCTAACGGCACCAGCGCCGCCGTGCTGGCGCTCTCCGACGCCGCGGATACCGCCAAAGGGGTGGGCATTGAAGTCTTCTCTTCCCCTGACGGCTCAACGGAAGGCAATCAGCTGACCTTTGACAAGCAGAGCAAAACGGCGGTTTCGCAAGCCGACGAAAACGGTGATATTGCATTTAACTTTATTGCCGATCTGAAGAGCGATTCCTCACAGGATGTCACTGCCGGCAATATTAATGCCACGGCCAATATTGATATTGTGTACGAATAGAATGTCCTGATTGCCACTTTTCCAAGGGCAGCGTCCCCCTGCCCTTATTCTCATTCCTCGTGACCGGATCCTCAATTATGCAGTGTTATAAAGCGGCTTTTATCCTGAGCCTTCTCTTTTGCCCGTTCCTGGCGTCTGCCGCCGGGGTTGCCATTGCCGGCACTCGTGTCATTTATAATGAACAAAGCCATGAGGCAGACATCACGGTAAAAAACACCAATCCTCACGATCCGGTGCTTATTCAGAGCTGGGTAGACGATCTGGCTGATAATAATAAATCACCGTTTATCGTCACCCCGCCATTGTTCCGTCTGGATGCCGGAGACAGCAACGATCTGCGCGTGTTATTAACCTCGGCGCAACTGCCAAACGATCGGGAAAGTTTGTTCACCCTGAATATCAAAGTGATTCCCGCCAATACCGCGCCGGCTGGCGAGAACATTCTGCAATTTGCTATAAAGAATCAACTGAAGCTCATTTATCGCCCGGCAGGGCTCCCTGGCTCGGCGCTCGACGCGGCGCAGCACCTGCGCTGGCGGGTCAGCGGCAACCACCTGCAGGCGGAGAATGCCTCCCCCTATTATGTGACTATCACCACGCTCACCTGCGCGGGCCAGAACCAGAAAACGCCGCTTGAGCGCAGCGTGATTGCTCCTCACAGCCGTGAAGAGTATTCCCTCCCCGGCGAGGCCTGCGCCCGCGAGGTGAGCTGGCGCATTCTGGATGACTTTGGCGCTGTGCAGACGTTTAGCGCCCCCGTTTCGGCGCACTAAGCGTCTGATGTCGCGATGCGCCACGGCCCGGCTCATACCGTTACCGTCGTCAGCCTCTCCATCCTGCTGGGCGGGCAGAGCGCGCTCTTGCACGCCCAGGCGACCTTTAATATGGATCTGCTGGAGAAAAACGACCATTTGCCGGCAGTGGATCTGCAACGCTTCAATCAGCAGGCGGGCCAGCCGCCAGGCGCCTATCCGGTGAGCTGGCAGGTCAACGGCGTCACGCTGGACGCCCGTAAGACCGTCACGTTTCGCCAGAACGATCGCGGACAGCTCACGCCCTGCCTTAAGCCGGAAGATCTGCTGCAGGCCGGAGTTAACCCGGCCGTGCTGTCCCAGGCGACCGGCGCAACGTCCCGCTCATGTCCCGAACTCAACGCGCTGCTGCCGGGCAGCACGGTCAATTTCGATTTTGCTCATCAGCGGCTGGTAATGACCATTCCTCAGGCGCTGATGACGCACCGGGCGAGGGATAATGTTCCCTCTGCTCTGTGGGACGAAGGTATTAGCGCCTTTCAGAGTAACTATCGTTATTCAGGCGCCAGCCAGCGTACCCGCGAGGGCAGCACCGAGCGCGATAACTATCTGATGTTGAAAAGCGGCGTGAACGTCGGCGCCTGGCGCCTGCGCGCCAGCAATAACCTGACCGCCAACAGCGATGATAAGCCCCAGTGGACGACCAGCGGCGCCTGGCTTGAGCGCGACCTGACGCGCTGGCAGAGTGAACTGACCCTCGGGGATACCTTCACGTCGGGCGATGTGTTTGACGCGGTACAGTTTCAGGGAATATCCCTCGCCTCCAGCGATGCGATGCTCCCGGACTCGCAGAAAGGTTTTGCCCCGACCATCCGCGGGATTGCCAGAACCAACGCCCAGGTCACGGTTCGGCAAAATGGCTACGTGCTGTATCAAACCTACGTCACCCCCGGCGCGTTCGTGATTGACGATCTTTATCCCACCGCCAGCAGCGGCAATCTTGAGGTTGCCGTCAAAGAGTCGGATGGCGAAATCCGCCGCTTCACCCAGCCGTATGCTTCGGTGACCAGCATGCAGCGCGAAGGCAGCCTGAAATACAACCTGGTCGCCGGGCGCTACCATAGCGACGATGCCAGCCAGCGGCCGTTGATGATGCAGCTGTCGCTGATGCGCGGGTTCGCCCATAACCTGACGCTGTTTGGCGGACTGCAGAGCGCGGCGCAATACCATAACCTCTCGCTCGGCGCAGGACAGGGGTTGGGAGAAGCCGGGGCGCTCTCGCTGCAGCTGTTAAACGCCCGCGACCGGCACCAGCAGGATCCGATCGATGGCCGGGCCTGGCAGCTCCAGTACAGCAAAGGTTTTGATCGTCTCGGCACGCAGTTGACTTTCACCGGCTGGCGTTATTCGCATCAGCGCTATGCCACGCTGAGCGAGGCGTTTTCCAGCCCGGGTAGCGACGACGACCTGCAGGATAGCGACAACAAAAAAGCAACCCTGCAAATCACCGCCAGCCAGAGCCTGCCGTACGATATCACCCTCTATCTGAGTCTCGACCAGGACAGCTACTGGTCAGGGGGCGCCACACAGCGTACCGCCAATATGGGGATCAGCAGCCAGGTTCACGGTATCGCGTGGTCGCTCAGCTACAGCGACTCCCGCAACAGCCACGGTGACGAGGAGGATGACGAGCCGCATTCCGACAAAGTGGTGACGTTGTCACTTTCCGTGCCGTTGAGACACCTGCTGCCGGGGAGCTATGCCGGCTATACCCTGACCTCCTCCCGCCACAGCGTTGGCAGTCAGATGGTCAGCCTCAACGGCACATTGCTGGACAATCACGCGCTTAGCTACGCCGTCAGCCAAACCCGCGATCGGCAAAACGGGTCCAGCGGCAGCCTGACGGCCGGGTACAGCAGTGGAAGGGGCGATCTGAATCTCGGCTACAGCCACGATTCGCAGGCCGCTCGTCTGAACTACGGCGCCAGCGGGGGCATTCTGATTCACCGCCACGGGGTAGTCTTTACGCCGGAAATGAATGGCGCTGTCGTCCTGATTGACGCCGGTGGCGCCGGGGGTGTGACCCTCGCCAACCAGAAAACCATCGCCACCAATGGTGACGGGTACGCCGTGCTGCCCTTCGCCACCGCCTATCACCGCAACGACGTCTCTCTCGACAGCCATTCGCTGCCGGAGAATGTGGATCTGGCCAACAGCACCGTGACGCTGGTCCCTACCAAAGACGCGGTGGTTCTGGCGCGCTTTCACACCCACGTTGGCTATAAGGCGCTGTTTACGCTGCAGTCGCGGGGACAACCGCTGCCCTTTGGCAGCGAAGTACGCGCCAAAGACACCAACAGCATCGTTGCCAGCGAGGGTCAGGTGTACCTGGCCGGCCTGGCGCCAAAAGGCACCCTTTATGCGCAGTGGGGGCCGGGCCCTCAGCAGCGCTGTAGCGCCCGCTACGATCTCACCCCGACGCTGGCTCAGACCCCCCATCCACTCATTTTACAGCAGACGTTATCATGTCTTTTTTAACTCTCCTGCGTCGGGTCGCCATGACGCTGTTATTTATTCTGTTACCGGCCGCCAGCGGATGGGCCTGTACGCCAGTGTTTGTCCGCGGCCAGGCCTCCACCCTTCGGCTGAACGTGGGGCAGCTCACGGTTCCGGCTGACGCCAGACCCGGCACCCCGCTGTATCATAAAAGTTTCGCCTGGAACCGCCTTAGCGACGGCGGCGAACAGTGGATCCGCTGCGCGGACGATCCGCACGGGCTGTCACCGCTGCTGCTGGACAGTCTGCTGTCCGGGGGAGTGACGCGACCGACGGTTTATCAAACTAACCTCGCCGGCATTGGCGTTCGCGTATCGCTGCGCGCTATCGGCGGCTATGGCGGCTTTCCTGACCGGCCGACGCCCTCGCCGCTTAGCCAACGGGTGGACAATCCCGCCGCCTTGCCCGATGCGGTGTGGAAACTGGGCTATTTCCACCTGACGATTGAGCTCATTAAAACCGGTCCCGCGGCGACGCCGGGCGAGCTTGAGTATCACAGCGAGCGCTTTTTAATGGCGGAGCATACCCCGCTGGCCGCGTTAGACTTAACCGGCAGGATCAGCACCGCGGGATGTTCAGTGAATGACGCCACGCCAGCCCTGATCAAGCTCCCTGCGGCGATGCTTGACCACTTCGGCGGCGTCGGCAAAACCACCGGCGACACCCCTTTCGCGCTGCAGCTGGATTGCAACAGCGCGGTCACGGTTTCCCTGCGAGTTGACGGCGCGGAGCCCCTCTCCGCCCGGGGGCATGGCGTTCTGCGCAATGACGCCACCGACGATCGGGCGCAGGGTATTGGCGTGCAGTTGCTTTACCATCGTCAGCCGGTCGTACTGAATCATGAGATGACGCTGGGCAGCGCGAGCGCGGGCCGGTTTACCCTGCCGCTCACTGCCCGCTACTACCAGACACGTTCCCGGATCACCGCCGGTCAGGTGTCGGCCGTCGCGACCTATACCTTGCATTATGACTAGGCGATGGCGAACCGACGGATGAAGCGGATGAAGGAATTGCTCTGACCGGCGAATCGTAAGAGAATAGCGCCTACACGCGACGATCTGAGTACACGGGAGTTCATCATCAGCCATTCTCGTCGATTCCCCTTAGCCAGCAAAGTGGCGCTGGCAGGCGCGGCGCTCATCGCCGCTGGCATGCTGTTCAGCTGCACCAGTAAAGCCCCTAAATCCCTTGTCACGCCGCCGAACGCTGCCGCCGTCAAAGCCGGGCAGGCGCACCGGGAGCCGGTGCGCGGCGTGTGGCTCACCACCGTTTCGCGCCTTGACTGGCCGCCGGTCGGGTCGATTATCGCCAGCACGCCGGAGAGCCGCATCACGCAGCAGAAGCTGGCGCTGATCGCTAAACTCGATAACCTGCAGCGCCTGGGGATCAATACCGTCTTTTTCCAGGTGAAACCGGACGGTACGGCGCTCTGGCGGTCGGATATTCTGCCGTGGTCCGATATGCTGACCGGCAAAATCGGCGAATACCCTGGCTACGATCCGCTGCAGTTTATGCTGGATGAAGCGCACAAGCGCGGCATGAAGGTTCACGCGTGGTTTAACCCCTATCGCGTCTCGGTCAACACCAAACCGTCGACGATTGCCGAGCTGAACAACACCCTCACCCAGGTACCGGCCAGCGTGTTCGTCCTGCACCGTAACTGGATCCGCACCGCCAGCGATCGCTTTGTCCTCGACCCGGGCATTCCCGAAGCACGGGACTGGATCACCAGCATCGTCGCTGAAGTGGTGCAGAACTACCCGATTGACGGCGTGCAGTTCGATGACTATTTCTATACCGAAACCGCCTCTTCCCCGCTTAACGACAACGAGACTTTCCGCCGTTACGGGCAGGGCTATGCCTCGAAGGGCGACTGGCGGCGGCATAACACCCAGCAGCTCATAGCCCAGGTTTCCACCACCATCAAAAAGCTCAATCCGAACGTCGAGTTTGGCGTGAGCCCGGCCGGGGTGTGGCGCAACCGCTCGCACGATCCGGCGGGGTCGGATACCCGGGGCGCGGCCGCCTATGATGAATCCTATGCCGATACCCGCAGCTGGGTGCAGCAGGGACTGCTCGACTACATCGCGCCGCAGATCTACTGGCCGTTTGCCCGCGATGCCGCGCGCTATGATGTGCTGGCCAACTGGTGGGCCGAGGTGGTTAAACCGACCCATACCCGGCTGTATATCGGCGTGGCGCTGTACAAGGTGGGTGAACCGTCCAAAAACGAGCCTGACTGGACGGTGGATGGCGGCGTGCCGGAGCTGAAAAAGCAGCTCGATCTCAATGAGACTCTGCCGCAGATCCAGGGCACCATCCTGTTCCGCGAAAACAACCTCAATCAGCCGCAAACCCGGCAGGCGGTTAACTATTTGCGCAGCCGCTGGGGGCAGCCGCAGAGCTAGCCGCCAGCCGGCTCTGCTATAGCGCCTGCAGCCCTTGCTGCAGGCGGGCGTGCAGCTTCAGCATGTTCTCTGTAATGGCCTGCCAGACGTGGCTGGAAAAGTCCGCCGGCAGCGTCCGGCGAGCGCTTTCGATTGCCTGCGGCACATGCCCGGCAAACTCCTGGAGGATCGCCAGCATCTGCTCCCGGGGAAAGTTCACCGCTTTGGCCGTCGCCAGAAAATGACGCGGATAGATGGCGTTAATCTCTGTTTTACGCCCTTTTGTGGCATTGAGCCCCATCGACAGCTTCAGATCGCGCAGATGCAGTCCCGTGCCGCCCAGCACCGGAAACGCCGAAATAATGTCGTAGAACGGTGTTAAGCGGTAGCTGCCGCCGGGCAACAGGTAAATTGAGAAGTTTTTTGCGTGACCGTCCGTCGCCCCCGTCAGCCACTGGAAGACCATGAACTTCATAAAGTCATAGCGATCTTTCAGCGCTTCACTCGAGCCCAGCAGAAAGGTCATGATCGCGGCGATACCCGGCCCGCCGTCAGACTCATATTTCATCGCTGAAGGAAGACCAAAAGCCTGACACAGATCCTCCTGCGGCAGA
Organism: Klebsiella sp. P1954; assembly: GCF_018199955.1. Lineage (NCBI taxonomy): Bacteria > Pseudomonadati > Pseudomonadota > Gammaproteobacteria > Enterobacterales > Enterobacteriaceae > Klebsiella > Klebsiella sp. P1954. The sequence continues at coordinate 360,668 of NZ_CP073373.1, forward strand.
CGCAGCAGCACCCGTCCCTCCTGCGCCCAGCGCCGGTCGAAGCGGGTTACCGCCAGGGCGCGGATCCGCGGAGTGGTGATGATCTCCGCTTCCGGCACCGCCAGGCCCAGTTCTCTGGCCAGCGCCAGGCACAGATACTCATTATCCACGCTTTCACGCAGATCCAGCGTCGCATTGGGCTGCTTTATCTCGCCGATGGGCAGCTTAATGATATGCGTGGTCGGCGTGGCGCCCTGCGGAATACACCACTGCTCGCCCATCCGCAGCAGCGCCGTTTTCTCCTGGGCGCCGGCCACCGAGATACGGAAATCGTCCTGGCTGGTAATCATCCCGAGGGGGATATCCGACTGGTAAGCGGTCAGCAAAGCGGTGAGCTGCGCCTCGTCCAGCGTCTGCCAGCGTAATCCTTCCAGGTGCGCCTCTTCCCCCGGCGGCAGGAGGGTCACCGCCCCTACGCTATCCCGCCCGACTTCGGCCAGCAGATCGAACGGCTGCTTCGAGCGCGCCTGATAGCGCCTGACGATCCGGTCGCGGACCTGCGGGCTGTCGGGCAGCAGGTTATCAAAATAGTGATACACCGCGTCGGCAGTGATATTGCCATACTGCAGCGGCAGTGAGAGGGAGAGCGGTCTGGCGCGCGGGCTGCGCAGCCACTCTTCGTCATAGCGAAAACTGTGCGCCCCGTTAGCCTGGTGGGTTAAGGTTCCCACGCGCACATTGTTCATCCAGGTGGTAAGCGTCGCCATTACCAGTCAAGGTCCGTGTTGTTATCGGGAGCCGGCGCCGTCTCAGCAGCTTTGGCGTTCAGCATCATCACCACCCCCAGCGACTGGAGGATCTTAAACAGCGTGGTTAAGGTGGTTTTGTCGGGGTGATTTTCAAAATTGGACAGCGTGGCCTGCTTAATGCCGATCCGCCTGGCCAGCGCATCCTGGGTCCAGTGGTTCTGCTGGCGCAGCAGCTTCAGGTAATTGGCCAGCTGCACGGGACTGTATATCTGCGGGGAATTCATCGCCTTGTTCCTCACCATCATTTATCCCCCTGTCGGGATAAACTTGGTTTTATACCCTGTAGGGGATAATGTCAAGGTTATCCCCTACAGGGGATAGGAGAATAATTATCCTTGTGTGGGGATAAAACAGGAAGGATGGTCGCCGGAGCCACCTGTACATGCCCGGTAGCGGCTGCGCCTTACCGGGCCTACGGGCTGTCTATGCCCGCTCCGTAACGCTCCAGACCGGGCAAGCGCAGCTCCGCCCGGCAGCGGGCAGCCGCGCTTAGCTGCCGCGGTAGGTCGACCACCCGCCCGGGGCGATGAGAAACGGCAGATGGAAATGGTCCTCTGCCGCCTCGCCGATAACAAAATCAATCTGCGCCCGGGTAAAGACGCTCTCGCGCCCGGCGCGGGCAAACCACGCCCCGGTTTCCGCTGTTAAGCAATAGCGCCCCGCCGGCAGCGGCGCGGCGCTAAAGGTGGCGATACGCCCCTGGGCGTTGGTCACCAGGTTCGCCAGCGTCTCGCCCTCCCGGCTCAGGCTGACCGTTACGCCTTCTGCCGGCGTACCGGTGGAAATATCCAGAATATGGGTGCTCAGGGTGCTCATTCGCCAATCGCTCCTTCCAGTCTTAACATCGTAATTTCCCGCAGCTGGGCAAGCGCCTCGGCCACTTCTTCGTCAGCGGTATGCTGCAGCCGGCGCGTCAGCGCCTGCAGAATCTCTTCGCCGCTGCGCCCTTTGGCGCGGATTAAAAACACCCGGCCAAAGCGGGCTTCGTAGCGGGCATTGCCCTCCCGCAGGGCCTGCGCGAGCCGCTCATTCTCGCTGTCCACCGACGACTGCTCCTGGCGCGACAGCGCCGCGTGCGCCTGGCTGCCGGTCGGCTTTTCACCGATCCGCGGATGGGCGCTGAGCGCCGCGTTCAGCTCATCCTCTCCCCAGTTAGCCATCGCCTTACGGGCGGCCTGCAGCAGCGCATGGCGGCTGGCGAAAGGTCGTAAGCTCACCAGCATCTCGCCCCAGGCCGGGATCGCCACGCAAGGGGCCAGCAGCCCCGCCGCCTCATCTTTGCTCAGGCTGTTAAACTGACTCAGCGCGATCATCCTGACTCCTTAACGATTTCGTCGCCGCCTGCTCCTGCGGCAGAATAAGGTTCAGCGCTATCGCTACCAGCCCACCGCTGGTGGCCGCCGAACCGAACAGATCGCCGACCATCGGCGGAAAATGGCTGAGAAACGCCGGCACCGACTCCACGCCAAGACCCGCGCCAAACGCCAGCCCCACGATCAGCACATCGCGACGGCTCAGCGGGGTCTGGGTAATAATCCGGATCCCGACCGCCACCACGCAGCCAAACATCACCATCGTGGCGCCCCCCAGCACCGGCGCCGGGATCTGCCGCAGCAGTTCGCCCACCGGGGGAAACAGCCCAAGCAGGATCAGAATCACGCCAATGTAGCGTCCGACATAGCGGCTGGCCACCCCGGTCATCTGGATCACGCCGTTGTTCTGCGCGAAGGTGGTGTTCGGAAAAGCACAGAGCATGGCCGCCACCATACAGCTGACGCCATCCGCCAGGATACCGCCCTTCAGCCGGTTACGGAAAGCGCAATCGTCAACAGACTGTTGCGAAATCAGCGAGTTGGCCGTCAGATCGCCCACCGCCTCCAGAATACAGACCAGCGACACCAGGGCGACCGGCAGAAATATCGCGCTGTTAAACTGAAAGCCGAACGGAAACAGCGTCGGCAGGCGAAACAGGGTGTCGCCCAGGCTGTGAAGATGGAACTGACCGCTCAGCCCCGCTGCGATGCAGCCCACGGCAATGCCCACCACCACCGAGGAGAGCCGCAGCCAGCGGTTTTTGGCGCAGCTCAGCAGGACGATAACCCCGAGGGTGCCCGCCCCGAGCGCGATATTGCTCATGCTGGCGAAATCCTCGGCCTTTTCCCCACCGCACCAGTTGATGACGCTGACCTTGATCAGGCTGATGCCGATCAGCGCAATCACGCTGCCGGTAATGATGGGAGTAAAGATTTTCTTCAGCGGTTCGATAAAGCGGCTGACAATCACCGGCACCAGAGCGGCGACAAAGTTAACGCCAAACAGCATCGCCATCATATCCTGCGGCCCGCCGCCCTGGGCTTTTACCCACATCCCTCCGGCCACCGTCACGCCGAGGAAGGCAAAACTGGTGCCCTGCATGCAGATCATCCCGGCGCCGATGCCCCATACCCGATTGGACTGCAGAAAAGTGCCAATGCCCGAGGCCAGCAGCGACATACTGATGAGATACGGCAGCCAGTCGCCAAGCCCGAGGGTAGCGCCGATGATCAGCGGCGGCGTGATGATCCCCACCAGGCCCGCCAGCACATGCTGGAGAGCGCTGAAAAAGGCCGGAAGCGGTGGGATCCGCTGTTCAAGGCCGTAAAGCAGGCCACTGTGATGTTCGTCAGACATAGTGATATCCCGTAGCAAAGAGAAGTGCATGGGCTAGTGCACAAAGCAGGCCAGAGACGACAAAAGGGCACCAATAAATTTATTATCACTCCAAAATCATCAACTTAGATTACGCTCGTGATGCATCACCCCTCTCCGCTGCTGAACCAGGCGTCTGAAACGATAGATTCTTAATGCAACATACAGAAACTTTTGATTCATAAAAAGGCAACCAATACCTCACATTGCACCGATGCGGTGCGTCATGAGCCATCGCTGTGCCTCAGGCAGGCGGTTTTCCTCCCTCCGGCGAACTGGTACGCAAATTGCTGTAGTCAGTCACAACATCGGGAGAAGGAGAAAAAAATGAAAGCAATCGTGATTGGCGCCGGCATCGGCGGTTTAAGCGCGGCAGTGGCGCTCAAACAGTCGGGGATCGACTGCGACGTCTATGAAGCGGTGAAAGAGATCAAACCGGTCGGCGCAGCGATTTCCGTGTGGCCCAACGGCGTGAAGTGCATGGCCCACCTCGGCATGGGCGACATCATGGAGACCTTCGGCGGGCCGCTGCGCCGGATGGCGTATCGTGATTTCCGCAGCGGCGAGAACATGACCCAGTTCAGTCTCGCCCCGCTGATCGAACGCACCGGCAGCCGCCCCTGCCCGGTCTCCCGGGCAGAACTGCAGCGGGAAATGCTGGATTACTGGGGACGGGACAGCGTGCAGTTCGGCAAACGCGTCACCCGCTGTGAAGAAGACGCCGACGGCGTGACGGTATGGTTTACCGACGGCAGCAGCGCCAGCGGCGATCTGCTGATTGCCGCCGACGGCAGCCATTCCGCACTGCGTCCGTGGGTGCTGGGCTTTACCCCGCAGCGCCGCTACGCCGGCTACGTCAACTGGAACGGCCTGGTGGAGATAGATGAAGCGCTGGCCCCCGGCGACCAGTGGACCACCTTTGTTGGCGAAGGCAAGCGCGTCTCGCTGATGCCGGTCTCCGCCGGCCGGTTCTACTTTTTCTTTGATGTGCCGCTTCCAGCGGGTCTGGCGGAGGATCGTGACACCCTGCGCGCTGACCTCAGCCGCTACTTTGCCGGCTGGGCGCCGCCGGTGCAGAAGCTGATCGCCGCCCTCGACCCGCAGACCACCAACCGCATTGAAATACATGATATCGAACCTTTCAGCCGCCTGGTGCGCGGCCGCGTCGCGCTGCTCGGCGATGCCGGACACAGCACCACCCCGGATATTGGCCAGGGAGGCTGCGCGGCGATGGAAGATGCAGTGGTGCTGGGCGCCGTTTTCCGCCAGACCCGAGATATTGCGGCCGCCCTGCGCGAGTATGAAGCCCAGCGCTGCGACCGGGTTCGTGACCTGGTGCTGAAGGCGCGCAAACGGTGCGATATTACCCACGGGAAGGATATGCAGCTCACCGAAGCCTGGTACCAGGAGCTGCGTGAGGAGACCGGGGAGCGCATTATCAACGGCATGTGCGACACCATCCTCAGCGGGCCGCTGGGCTGACCGTCGCCATAGATTCGATCACCGCACTCAGCGTCTGAATGGCCATTTGCGCGGGCCGCGAAAGCTGACGCGAGGGCGCAGTACACAGCGCCAGGGTCAGCGGTCGCAGCAGCGTACTGCGCAGCGGGACAAAGGCCAGCTGTCCACGCTGGACCTCGTCCAGCACGTCGAGCAGGCTAAGGAGCGTCACGCCGCTGCCGCGCAGCACCAACGACTTGATAAGCCGGATATCATTGCAGCTGATGGTATTCTCCGGCGCAAAGTCATGGTGGCGATAGAGGAGCGCCACCCGCTCATGGACGATCAGCGGCGCGCCGGGCACGATATGCCGCTCCAGGCTGAGCTCGCCCAAAGACAGCGCCTTCGCCCCCGCCAGGGGATGGTCCGGACGCATCACAATCCCCACCTCCAGTTCGGCAAAGGCCAGCACGCTGAGTCCAGCCTGCCCCTGCGGATCGAGGATCAGGCCGACGTCCAGGTCCGCCTGACGCACTTTCTGGCTGACGGTGTGGCTGTCAGCCACCTGCAGATCCAGCTCCAGCCACGGCCAGCTGGCGATGATCTCCGCCAGCGCGGCGGCGAAGCCCCCTTCCGCCAGCGCCTGCACCATGCCAACGCTAACGCTTCCGCGCTTCATCCCCTGCAGCTCATCGAATTTCTGCCGCGTCTGGCGAAACTCCTTTTGCCAGCGCAGCAGGTTGTCATACAGCAACTCACCGGCGGTGGTCATCCGCAGTCCCTCCGGCAGGCGCTCGAACAGCGGGGTACCGAAGGCCTCCTCGGCCTGCAGGATCTGGCGGTTAATTGCCGAGGCGGAGATATGCAGCTGCTCGGCGGCCCGGCGCAGACTGCCGCAGCGGGCCACGGCGATGAAATAGTGCGCGAAACGGGAAAATGGACTCATGGCGCCCCTGTACTCTTTTTTGCAACAGCAGAGTGAATTAATGGTGATGGATGTGAACACCCTAATATGACAACAATAATCTCACAACAATAAAACAATCACCGATGTGAGCAGGAAGAGAAATCATGAAGACAACCACCCCCACGCCCCCCGCCCATTGCACCTTTGACCCGGAAGACTGGCTGCGGCTGGCCCGCTGCTGGCACCCGGTGGCCCGCGCCTGCGATATTGCCGGCGCCCCGGTGAAAGCCACCTTGTTGGACGAACAGCTGGTTATCTATCGTATTAAAGGCCAGGTGGTAGTCGCCCGCGACGTCTGCCCGCACCGCGGGGTGCCGCTGACCCTGGGATTTCATGAAGAGGAAGGTATCGTCTGCCCCTATCATGGCCTGCGTTTTGGCGAGGATGGCCGCTGCAACCGTATCCCCTCCAGTCCGGGGCAACCCATTCCGGCCAAACTGCATCTCACCAGCTTCGCCGTGGAGGAGCGCTACGGGCTGATCTGGACCTGCCTGGCCTGCGATCCGGACAATCCGCCGCCGTTACCGACCATGCCGCACTGGGACGACGCCGGCTTTCAGCAAATCAACTGCCCGGCCTTCGAGGTAAAGGGATTTGCCGGCCGCCAGGTCGAAGGCTTTCTCGATGTCGCCCACTTCGCGTGGATCCACACCGACACCTTCGCCGATCCGGACAACCAGCAGGTGCCGGACTATACCCCGCAGGAGACGCCGTTCGGCTTTGTTGCCGACTACTGGAGCTCGGTGGGCAATTACCCGGCCAGCTCTGATTTCCGCGCGCCGGAAGGGTTCCAGTGGCTGCGTCACTTTGAAATGCATCTGCCGTTCACCGCTACGCTGACCATCCATTTTCCCGCCGACGCCAGGCTGGTGATCATGAACGCCGCCTCGCCGGTGTCGTCCCGGGTGACGCGGATGTTTGCCCCTATTGCCCGCAACTTCGATCTGCACGTGCCGGTGGAAGACGTACATGCGTTCAACCTGCGGGTATTTGAAGAGGACCGCCTGATGGTCGAGACCCAGCGTCCGGAACGGTTGCCGCTGGATCTGACCCTGGAGGCGCATATTCCGGCAGACCGCAGCTCTATCGCCTACCGGCGCGGGCTGAAGAAGATGGGTTTTGGCGATTTCTTTCTGGTATGAGTGGAGGTCATATGCGCGACATACTCCCGGTGGTGGTCGATGGCCTGTGGCGCCAGGGCGCTAAAAATCTGGCCGTTAGTCTGGTGAGCGCCGAGGGGCAACCGCTGCCGGCGTGGACGCCCGGCGCCCATATCGATCTCCATCTTCCCTGCGGGCTGATCCGTCAGTACTCCCTGACCGGCAGCCCGGCCGAACGGGATCGCTATCTGCTCTGCATCGCCCGCGAGTCGCAGTCTCGCGGTGGCTCCCGTTATATTCATGACACCCTGCGCCCGGGACAGCCATTGATGATCTCTGCCCCGCGCAACCACTTTCCGCTGCACGAGGGCGGCCATGTGGTGCTTCTCGCCGCCGGGATCGGCATTACGCCGCTGCTGGCGATGGCCCACGCCCGGGCGGCGTCCGGCGCCAGCTTTACGCTGCACTATTACGTTAGCCGTGCGCAGGAGGCCGCCTTCGCCACCGAGATCGCCCGCCAACTAACGGGTGGAATCTGCCAGATCCACTGCTCAGACGAGGGGCAGAGTCCGCGCCAGCGGCTGGCGCAGGATCTGGGGGCTCCGGACGCCGACACCCGGGTCTACTTTTGCGGTCCGCCCGGATTTATGGCCCGGGTTCGCGATACCGCACGGGCGGCCGGATGGGAGGAGGCGCAATTGCACAGCGAAGCGTTCCAGCCGCCCGCCCCGACGGCGGCGTCGGCGGCGGACGGAACCTTCACCATCACCCTCACCTCCACCGGGGAGCGCTGGCCGGTGCCGGGGGACAAAACCATCGCCCAGGTGCTGCAGGAGCATGGCGTCGCGGTGCCGCTCTCCTGCGAGATGGGGATCTGCGGCGCCTGCCTGACGCCGGTACGCGAGGGAACCGTCGACCACCGGGATACCGTGCAGTCGGAGGCGGAAAAACAGGCCGCAGAACAGCATATTGCACTGTGCTGCTCCCGCAGCCTGTCGGCCAATTTAGTTATCGATCTCGCGGGATAAGCGGCCCGTCACCGGCTGGTCGGCGCGGGCGACCGGTTTCACCCGTACGGCGGCGAAGACAATCACCATCGCGCTCAACAGCAGCAGACCGCTGCCGGTGAAGACGCCGCTGGCGCCGTGCAAATCAAACACCGCCCCGCCGCCGGCGGCCCCGGCGCTGATGGCCAGCTGAATAGAGGCGACCAGCAGACCGCCCGCGCTTTCTGCTTCATCCGGCACGGTGGTGGCAAGCCAGGTGGACCAGGCCACCGGCACCAGGCCGAAGGCAAATCCCCACAGGGCGACCAGCAGCCCGGCCAGCACGGTCAGATGGCCAAACGTCACCATCAGCAGCGCCAGAACGCTCATCATCAACGGCACCAGCGCCAGGGTCAGGCGCAGGCTACGGCTCAGCAGATAGCTCGCCACCGAAGTGCCGATAAAGTTAGCGACACCGAAGCCGAGCAATATCAGCGAAACCCCTTCGATACTGGCCTGCGCGACGGTCTCAAGGAACGGCCGCAGGTAGGTAAAGAAGGCGAAATGGCCGCTGAAAATCAGGATCGTCGCCAGCATGCCGCCCAGCATACCGGGACGGCGCAGCACCCTGAACAGCGTGGAGAAGGTCCCGACGCTCTCCGGGCGCATGGAGGGCAGCACCCACAGCTGCCAGAGCAGCGCCAGCAGGCTGGGTATCGCACAGAGAATAAACACGTTGCGCCAGCCGATCAGCTCCCCGAGGTAGCTGCCGAGCGGCGCGGCCACCACCGTGGCGACAGACACCGCGGAAAAGATGATCGCCAGCGCCTTTGGCACATGGGCCGCCGGCACCAGACGCATCGCCGTGGCGGTGGACATCGCCCAGAAGCCGCCGATGGCGATCCCCAACAGCAGACGGCCCAGCAGGAGAAACGCCAGCGAATCGGCAAAAGCGACCATCAGGCTGGAGACTATCTGCAGTACGGAAAAGAACATCAGCACCCAGCGGCGATCGATATTGCGGGTGGCGGTGGCGATCAGCAGGCCGGTAACTAACGCCACCAGCGCCGTCGCGGTGACCGCCTGTCCGGCCATCCCTTCACTGACGCCGAGGCTGCTGGCCATCGGCGTTAACAGGCTGGCGGGCAGAAACTCGGCCACGATCAGGCCGAACACCCCGAGGGCCAGGGCATAGACGGCGCGCCAGGCAGGTTTGGCGGATGACAGGCTCGCGTCAGCAGCTATGCAGGAACTCATATACAACTCTCCAGGTTTATTAACATCCTGGTCATCTTAGGGCCTTACTTTCGGACGATATATGATGCATACTCTTCAGTTATTGATTATTCGTCCGGAATTACCATGAGCCAGCCTGCCATCGATCTGACCAGCGAACTGTTGCGCGGTATGCGCCTCTCCGGCGTTAACTACCGGCGCATCGAAACCGCACGCCCGTTCGGCGTCGGCTTTAGCGCCGTGGCGGGTAAAGCCCAGTTCCATTTCATCAGCCGCGGGCCGGTGCTGCTGCGCATGGCCAGCGGGGAACAGTTCACCCTCGAGAGCGGCGATGCGCTGTTTATTCCCAACGGCGACGGGCACGCCCTGCTCTCGGATCCGCAGGCCACGGTGGTCAATGTGGCGCAGCTGCCCAGCGAAACGGTGTGCAGCACGGTAAGTTGTATCAACGCTGGCGACCAGCCTGACTGCCCGGAGCGCGCCGTCATTTTCAGCGGTTGTATGGACTTTGAGCTCGGCGGCATGCAGCCGCTGGTCAAGGCCATGCCGGAGGTGATGCGGGTCAGCAGCCTGCTTAATACCTGGCCGGAGATCCAGCCGCTGCTGGCGGCGATGGAGCGGGAATCGCTCACCCGCCAGGCAGGCTATGCCGGGATCCTCTCCCGGCTGGCGGACGTGGTGGCTGCGCTGATTGTCCGCGGCTGGGTAGCGTGCGGGTGCGGCAACGCCACCGGCTGGGTACAGGTCCTGCGCGATCCCCGGCTGGCGAAAGCGATCTACGCCATGCATCAGCGCCCGGGGGTCAACTGGAAAGTGGAAGATCTGGCGCGGGAGGCGGGTCTTTCACGCTCGCTGTTCGCGGAACGTTTTCTCGCCGCCACCGGCACCACCCCCGCCCGCTATCTCACCGAGCTGCGTATGCGGCTGGCGGTGCAGTACATCACCCATGAAGGCCAGGCGCTGGAAAAAGTCGCCTTCAGCCTCGGGTATCAGTCGCTGGCGGCCTTCAGCCGGGCTTTCAAACGCATCACCGGCCAGCCGCCGGGAGCCCTGCGCGCCACGGCACGCTAGAGTCAGCCTTTATGTAAAGCCATACACGCCGTTGCCGACACGAAAGCGCTGCCCCTTAAGCGCCGGGTTGGCGACGCGGAACACCAGTTCGGTCAGCTGGTTGGCAGCCCCTTCACGGAAGATAAATTGCCGGCCGCCCACGTCCAGTCCCTGCTCCCCCAGTGGCGGAAAGCCCAGCAGCGCCTGCCAGCGATCGCGCACCGCCTGCGGATTGACCACCTCGAACACCGCCTGCTCAAGCGTAATGTCGCCCAGCGGATGCGGCGCGTCCAGCCTCTGGGCGCGCAGCCGCGTCAGCCGGGTGGCGTCGTCTTCTTCCCACTGCAGCACAAAGGGATAGACCAGCCCGTCAGTGTCGCCATCGATGGTGAAGATCCGCCAGCGGATGATATTGCCCTGCGGATCGTTGCGCTGGCCATCGACAATCGGTGACACTGTCACCCCTGTACGACGCAACTGGTCATAGGTGGCGTCGATGTCGTCGCTGCGCAGCGCCACCCGAAACAGCGCCTCATTCTCCGGCAGCAGCCGTGCGGCGTCGCGCGAAAGGAGGAATTTGTCCGTCGCGGCGCGCAGTTCGTCCGGGTCGGCAATGGCGAGGAATTCGATATACGTGAGGCCAAAATAGCTCAGCGCATTACGGGTTCCCCACCCCGGATGCCGCCCTCCGGCCACCGCCCGCAGCTGCTGCCCGGCAAAGATTTCAATCGCCGCTTCCGGCTGATTCACAAACTGTACTGCGTGGTCCCACTGCAAGGTTGCCATGATCTCTCCCGCGATTGTGCCTGGTCAGGCGCCTGCGGCAAAAGATAGTGCTGGGGTGAAGGGAATGGCAAACAAGAATTAAATATATCGAAAGCAGGATAAGTGATTTATATCAAAGCGGTATGTCGCATCTGGCAGGCGATGAAACGGCGGGCAAAGAACCGCCCGCCGCGGGGTCAGACCGACCCTTCTTTCTCAATCACCAGAATACGCGCCGCCCCCTGCGGGTGAGCGACATGCTCGCATCCCACCCCGGCGTAGAAGATATCGCCGGCGTTTAGCATGATGATCTGCTCCTCGCCGTCGACTTTCACATGCATCGCCACCTGACCATCCATCACGGCAAACACCTCCTGACCATCATTGATGTGCCAGATATAGGATTGGTCGGTCCAGTGTAGACGCACGGTGGTGCCGGAAAAATTGGCAATATCCAGCGCGCCCCACGCGCGGTCGGCGGTGAAATCTTTACTGCTCCAGCTCTGCATGATGGTGTCCTGTGGTAAGGGTTATTTTTTCTGCCAGTTTGCCCAGGGATCCGCTTTCTCCACCGGCGCGTCATCATCAAGGGAGGCGAGATACATAGCCTCCACCTCTTTGCGCGCCCACGGCGTCCGGCGGAGAAATTTGAGGCTGGACTTAATGCTGGGATCGCTTTTAAAGCAGTTAATGTTGACCTGGCGGGCCATTTCCGCCCAACCATAGCGCGCCACCAGGGCATTGAGCAGCGCTTCCAGCGTCACGCCGTGCAGGGGATCTTTCGAGCTGTGCATTACGATACGTCCGTTCCGCATTAAAAAGTGCGCCTACCTTACTGGCTCTCACCGACGGGCGCAACCGGCTTCATTACGCGCTTCGCGCCTATATCTATTTAACGCAAAAGCACTGAACCCCGCGCGGTCATAAATTAGAAAATAACGTTATTGGTTGCTTATTTGGCCTTGAGGCAAGCTGTGTTCAGCCCCGGACAGAGGAAATCACCATGCGCTGCTGTTGTGCCCGAACCCAGAACCTGAATCTACCCATAACTTATTACCCCGTTTTCGGAGAACACAATGAACGCGACCACCCTGCCGATTCTCGACCTGGCCCGCTACGCGGACCCCGCGGATAAAGCGGCCTTCCTGGCCGACCTGCGTCATGCCGCCCGCGACATCGGCTTCTTCTATTTGATCAACCACGGTGTCGACGACGCGCTTCAATATGAAGTTCAGCGCCAGTCCCAGCGCTTTTTTGCTCTCGATGAGGCGCAAAAACAGCAGGTGGCGATGATCCACTCCCCCCATTTTCGCGGCTATAACCGCGCGGCCTCTGAGCTGACGCGCGGCCAGCCTGACTGGCGAGAACAGTTTGATATCGGCGCCGAACGTCCGGCGCTAACCCTCAGCGACGACGCCCCGCGCTGGCAGCGCCTGCAGGGTCCGAATCTGTGGCCTGCCGCCCTGCCGTCGCTTAAACCGGTATTACTTCACTGGCAACAGCAAATGACCCAGGTGGGCATCCGCCTGCTGCGCGCCTTTGCCGAAGCCCTGCAGCTCCCGGAGAATGCTTTCGATCAGCTCTACGGCGAGAAACCCAACGAGCATATCAAACTGATCCGCTACCCCGGCCAGCAGGAGACCCAAAGCAGCCAGGGCGTCGGCGCCCATAAAGATTCGGGGTTTCTCAGCTTCCTGCTGCAGGACGAGCAGAAAGGACTGCAGGTAGAGGTCGCGCCTGGGGAATGGATCGACGCCGTGCCGCTGGCCGGCAGCTTTGTGGTCAATATTGGCGAACTGCTGGAGCTGGCGACCAACGGGTATTTGCGCGCTACCGTCCATCGCGTGGTGTCGCCGCCGGCGCAGCAGCAGCGCCTCTCCATCGCCTTCTTCCTCGGCGCCCAGCTTGACGCGGTGGTGCCGGTTTACACCCTGCCGCCCGAGCTGGCGCGTGAAGCGCGAGGGCCGGACAGCGACCCGCACAATCCGCTGCTGCGCGATGTCGGCTGGAATTATCTCAAGGGCCGTCTGCGTTCCCATCCGGACGTGGCGGAACGCTACTATCAGGACGTGTTTCGCGAACGCGCCGAGCAATTGATCGTTTAACCATAACTAAAAAGGAACACACCATGAAATATGCCGCTTTTAAACTGGCAGGGGTCGCACTGTCTCTTTCTCTGGCATGGACGTCTGCCCAGGCTGCCGCGCTGCGCGTCGCCGCGGACCCGGTTCCCCACGCGGAGATCCTCAACTACATCAAAAAAATCGATCCCAGCCTCGATCTGAAGGTGGTGGAGCTGACCAGCGGGGTCAACGCCAATGAACTGCTGGCCAGTGGCGATGTGGATGCCAACTACTTCCAGCATGTTCCCTATCTGAAGGATCAGGAAAAAGCGCTGGGTAAAACCTTTGCCGTCGCGGCCACGGTGCATATTGAGCCGCTGGGAATTTACTCGCATAAGCATAAAGATTTCTCATCACTGCCGGAAAACGCCACCGTGGCGGTGCCGAATAACACCACCAACCTGAGCCGGGCGCTGTTCCTGCTGCAGGCGCAGAAGCTTATTAAGCTGGACCCTAAATTTACCGACCCGGCCACCACCCTGGCGACGCCGAAGGATGTTGTCGAGAACCCGAAACACCTGAAGATTCTGGAGATTGAATCGCCGCAGATCCCGCGCTCCCTCGACGATGTCGACCTGGCGGTGATTAACGGCAACTACGCGCTGGAAGCCGGTCTGGTGCCAGCGAAGGATGCCCTGGGGCTGGAAAGCGCCGAGCATAACCCGTACGCCAATATTCTGGTGACCACCCCAGCCCTGGCGAATGACCCGCGCATTAAGGCGCTGGCGAAAGACCTGACCTCGCCGCAGGTGGCGGAGTTTATCCGTAAAACCTACAACGGCTCGGTGATCCCGGTGGCCCCTCAGTCATGATAACCATCGAAGGGCTGAGCAAAACCTACGCCGGAACCGGCCGACCGGCGCTGAACGATATCGCGTTGCAGATACCGAAAGGGGCAATATACGGCATTCTCGGGCGCAGTGGCGCCGGCAAAAGTACGCTCATCCGCTGTCTCAATTTACTGGAGCGGCCCACCTCGGGCCGCATTCTGGTGAACGGACAGGATATTACCCAGTTGAACAAGGCGGCGCTGCGGGATTATCGCCTGCGCACCGGGATGATTTTCCAGCACTTCAATCTGCTGCATGCCCGCACCGTCGCTGACAACGTCGCGGTGCCGCTGGAGATTGCCGGAGTGCCGAGGGCCGCTCGCGAGGCCCGGGTGCGCGAACTGCTGGAGCTGGTGGATCTCAGCGAAAAGGCCGCCGCTTTCCCGTCACAGCTTTCCGGCGGGCAAAAGCAGCGCGTCGGCATCGCCCGGGCGCTGGCCGCCCGGCCGGAAGTGCTGCTGTGCGATGAGGCGACCAGTGCGCTGGATCCCGAGACCACCGCCTCGGTGCTGGCCCTGCTGGCGGATATTAACCAGCGCCTCAATCTGACCATCGTGTTGATTACGCACCAGCTGGAGGTGGTGAAAACCATCTGTGACCACGCGGCGCTGCTGGAACAGGGCGAGATTGTCGAAAGCGGTAAACTCGCCGACCTGCTGGTGACCCCATGGTCGCGGCTGCGCCAGTCGCTGCTGCACGACCCGCAGGCTGAACAGGAATTTCTTACCCGCCACGGCGTTCAGGGGAGGCCATTATGCGGAGTAGCATGAGCTGGGAAGATTTGTGGCCGTTATTACTCGACGGCACGCTGGATACGCTTTATATGGTGGGCCTGGCGGCCCTGTTTACCGTGCTGATCGGGTTGCCCACCGGCGTGCTGTTATTTATTTCCCGCGCCAACGGGCTGGCGCCGATGCCGAAACTGAACGCGCTGTTAGGCGCGGTGATCAACATCGGCAGGTCGCTGCCGTTTATCGTACTGCTGATCGCCCTGATCCCCTTTACCCGGCTGATCGTCGGCACCACGCTGGGCAGCACCGCCGCCATCGTGCCGGTAACCATCGGCGCCTTTCCGTTCTTTGCCCGTCTGACGGAAAACGCGCTCGACGAGGTGGACTACGGGAGAATTGAAGCCATTCTGTCGATGGGCGGCAACGTCTGGCACGTGATTTTTAAATCCCTGCTGCCGGAAGCCCTGCCAACGCTGCTGGCCGGGATCACGCTGACCATCGTGATGCTGATTGGTTTCTCCTCCATGGCCGGTGTGATCGGCGGCGGTGGACTCGGCGACCTCGCCATCCGCTACGGCTATCAGCGGTTTAATAATGAAGTCATGTTTGGCACGGTGCTGATCCTGGTGGCGATGGTCCAGGGGGTGCAAATGGCCGGCGATCGGCTGGTGCGTAGCCTGGCCCACCGCCGCTAGCCGTCAGTCATTAGTTCCAGCCGCTCTCTGCCGCCAGCTGGCGGACCAGAGTGGCGGCGTCACACTCGCGGATCAACCCCACCCCCTGCCCGGCCCAGTGGGCGCCATACTCATGGACACCCTGGGCTTTCGCGGCGGCGGCCAGTGCTTTGCCGATATCATACGCCAGCGGATAATCCGGCACGGCGCTCGCCGGATAGCCTTCCCCCAGCGCACAGAAGGCATTCGCCAGACAGCGTGCCGGACGCCCGGATATCGCGGAGGTCAGCACCGTACGCCCGTCAAGGCTGTTGTGGATCGCCGCGCGATAGCCGGCGTCGGCGGCCGATTCCGGACACAGTAAAAACGCCGTACCGAGCTGTACGCCCTGCGCCCCCAACTGCATCACGCTGGCGATCCCCGCTCCGTCCATGATGCCCCCGGCGGCCACCACCGGGATGGTTAGTCGACGCCGCAGAAGTTGCACCAGGGTGAAGGTGCTCAGCTGCGCGTCAGGCGCCTGCGGAGCAAAAATCCCCCGGTGCCCACCCGCCTCATAGCCCTGAGCGACCACCACGTCGATCCCCTGCTGTTCAATCAGCAGCGCCTCCTGGAGCGAGGTTGCCGTCGCCAGGGTAACGATCCCCTGCCGCCGCAGACGCTGGATCGTCTCACCTTCAGGAAGGCCAAAATGAAAGCTCACCACCGCCGGCGAGATGTCGAGAAGCAGCTCCAGCATCGGCGCATGACCGATAAATGTCTGGTAGATCTCGCTTAACGAATCCGGTGGCGTACTGCCATAGCGGGCAAAATGGGGACGTAATGTTGTTGCCCAGTCGGCTTCCCGCCGGGCGTCGCGCCGGGGCGGCGCATGGCAGAACAGATTAACATTGAACGGGCGGTCCGTCAGCTGGCGGGTGGCGACTATCATCGCTTCCGCCTGGGCAACGGTTGAAGCGCCCAGCCCCAGCGAGCCCAGCGCACCGGCATTACTTACCGCGGCAGCCAGCGCGGGGGTGGAGACGCCCGCCATCGGGGCCTGAATCAGGGGATAATCAATATCAAGAAGCGAAAGCAGCGGGTTGCTCATGGTTTCCTCATGCATTAACGATGCCGGAGGCTTACCATCTCCTTTAAAGATGGTAAGATCAACATTATTATCGTATTGAGAAGAAAAATATGAACCACAGCACACTCGAGATCTTCATTCAGGTGGCAGAAACGCAGAGCGTCACCCAGGCAGCAAAACGGCTGGGCCGCGCACAGTCCAATATCACGACCCGCATTCAGCAGCTGGAAGAGGAGCTTGCCGTTGAGCTCTTCGTTCGCGGCAACAAAAAAATGGTGTTGTCCCCGGCAGGCGTGCAGTTTCTCAGCTATGCCCGGCGGATCCTGAGCCTGGCGGAAGAGGCAAAGCAGGCTCTGCATCCGACAACCCCAGGCGGCAGTCTGCGTCTGGGCGCGATGGAGGCGACCGCCGCCAGCCGGCTGCCGCCGCTGCTTACCCGCTTCCAACAGCAGTGCCCACAGGTGGATATCACCCTCATTACCCAACCGACCCGCCAGTTAACCGAGGGGGTGTTAACCGCCGCCCTTGATGCCGCGCTGGTCTGCCTGCCGCCGGGGGCCGATGGGCAACCTGCCTGTCCCGCCGAGCTGGCATTCACCCCGGTGTTTTATGAAACCCTGATGCTGGTCCGTCCGCAGACCCCTGGTCCGCTGCGGTTCGCGGCATTTGCCAGCGGCTGCAGCTACCGCGCGCTGGGAGAACGCTGGCTGGCGGAACAGCAGGCGGCCGTGGAGGTGCATGAGGTCAATTCCTATCACAGCATGCTTGCCTGCGTGGCGTCCGGGCGCTACGCCTGCCTGCTGCCGCAGAGCGTGCTGTCGCTGATGACGCTTCCCGAAAACTGCCTTAGCGAACCGCTGTGCGAGGCGACCACCCAGCTTATCTGGCGCAGCGGCTTGAGCGCCCCCGCCCTGAGCGAGTGGCGCAAGCTGCTGCAAAGCGTGGCGATTGGCTAAGCCTGGCGTTCGGTAAAGACCAGCCCTGCGGCAATCAGCAGCGCCAGCGCCGCGGCATAGAGCGCCGGGTTAAATGAAGCCGCGATCTGATACAGCGCGCCGGCGATAAGCGGCCCGGCAATCTGTCCCACACCGTACAGTGCAGTCATCGCGGCAATCATATTGAAGCTCACCTGATGGCTGAGACTTTTCGCCTTCGGTAGCGCAATGGTTACGGTGCCCATAAAGGTAAAGCCCACCAAAAGCGCGCTTAGCACGCAAAACAGCAATGAAGCGCTGCAGGCTGGAAGGATCACGCCAAGCGCCTGGACGAGCAGGTTGCGGGTCAGCGCTTGCCGGTATCCCCACTTTAGCACCAGCTTATGCCAGATGAGGCAGGACGGCGCGGCCGCCAGACCAAACAGCGCCCACAGATGGACCGGGTCAACGCTCTGCAGCGAACCGGACAGAAACAACGGCAGATAAGTGGCGGTGATGATATAGCCGAAGCCCGCCAGGCCGTAAACCATCAAGAGTCGCCACGCCGCGCGACGGGTATCGCTCCCGGACGCAGGCAGGGAGGTCTCAACATGGGAAGCCCGCACCAGTGCAGCCGGCGGAGTCAGCAGCCAACGGATCGCCAGCGCCAGCAGCAGACCGGCGCATAATGCGCAGAGCAGCCAGATCTGCTGGCTGGTGAGGCTCAGGGCATGTCCAAGGGCGATCCCCTCCGCGGAGATAAATATCCCCAGCCCCACCCCGGCATACAGCAACGGCGCCCCGTGATGATGCCCCATATGTTCCAGCAGCCACAGCGAACCTGCAATTAGCGTTATCGCGCTCAGCGCGCCGGCGACGGCGCGCAGCGTAATAATGGTCCACGGCGAGCTCACCCAGGCCAGCAGCGCCAGGCTGGCGATGGTCAACCCGGCGGAGATAATACTCAGTCGGGTGGCGGCCCCAGGCTGCACCCGCGCCAGCAGCAACGCACCGACCAGATAGCCAGCGTAATTGGCCGACGCGGCGAGATTGCCCTCGTGCAGGGTTAACAGACCTTCATTAAGCATAAGCGGCAGCACGCCGGTGAAGGCAAAGCGCCCATAGCCCATGCCGATCATCAGTACTATCGATCCAGCCAGTGCCAGCCATAAGGCCTGGCGCGATTGGTTATTCATCCACCACCCCACAATTATTCTCAATTTAAGAACAATAATATTGTATAATTCTTTTTTTATTATGATGAGGAGGTATTGTTGGCGCAAGTCGGATGTTAATCCGCTATGGTATTTACAGAGAGAAGGTGCGCCTGGGCACGGCTTAACACACGCCGGGCCGATTTACCGGTACAGTATCAACTCAACTTATGCTCACGGGAGTCATTATGTCGTTCTGTCATATGCGCATTGCCAGGCCGGTCAGTGAACTGGACACCACCGCCAGCATGTATTGCGCCGGGCTGGGACTCGAGCTGCTCGGCAGCTTTACCGATCATGAAGGATTCAGCGGGATAATGCTCGGCGCGCCCGAAGCGGGCTGGCATCTGGAATTCACCCACTGCCGCCACCATCCCGTCACCCCCTCGCCAGGCGATGAAGATCTGCTGGTGCTGTACTATCCGCAGCAGGCGGCATGGGAGGCACAGTGCGCAGCCATGGATGCCGCCGGATTTCTGCGCGTTACGGCGTTTAACCCTTACTGGGAGGTCAATGGCGTCACTTTCGTCGACCGGGACGGCTACCGCACGGTATTGCAAAACCGCGCCTGGGGCATGGTGTGTGATTCGTCGGGTATGGCGGCGAGCTGACGCTGAGCGAGGCGGGCGTTAAGCGCTGTAAAAGCAGTTATTTACATTCGTACAAATATCGTTCCCGTCGGTTACCGATAAAACGCTGTCGCGCCTCGCCAGCGCCCTCACGGCGCGCTATGCTACACATCCCGTTGTATTAACCTCTTATCCCTATGAGCACTTCCGTCAGCACTACACAACTCAATTTGCGCATTATTTCGATCGTTGTTTTTACCTGTATCTGCTATCTCTCCATTGGTCTGCCGCTGGCCGTACTGCCGGGCTATATTCACTATCAGCTGGGCTACAGCACCTTTGTGGCCGGAATTGTGATCAGTCTGCAGTACATATCGACGCTGATAAGCCGGCCGCACGCCGGGCGCTATACCGATATCTGGGGGCCGAAAAAAGTGGTCAGCCTTGGGATCGTCTGCTGCCTGCTCAGTGGCGCCTTCACGCTACTGGCGGTAGTCCTGCAGGCAACGCCGATGCTGGCCATTGCCGCGCTGCTGGCGGGCCGGGTGTTTCTCGGCGTCGGCGAGAGCTTTACCGCCACCGGCGCCACCCTGTGGGGGATCAAAACCGTCGGCGCGATCCACACGTCACGGGTTATCTCCTGGAACGGCGTGGCGACCTATGTGGCGATGGCGGTCGGGGCGCCGCTGGGAGTTACCCTCAATCACTATTTTGGCATCAGCGGCTTTGCTACGGTGGTAGTGCTGGTCGCGGCCATCGGTCTGCTGTTCGCTCGTACCCGCCAGGACGTCAAGGTGACCGCCGGCGCCAGAGCGCCCTTTCACGCGGTGGTGCGAAAAATCTGGCCTTACGGCCTGGGGCTGGCCTTTGGCACCGTCGGTTTCGGCGTTATCGCCACCTTTATCACCCTCTACTTCGCCGCGCACAGCTGGCAGGGCGCCGCGTTTACCCTTTCGCTGTTCAGCGTCGGCTTTATCTGCGTTCGCCTGGTGCTGGGAAATACCATTACCCGCTTTGGCGGAGTCCCGGTCTCCCTGGCCTGCTTCATCATCGAAAGTCTCGGCCTGCTGCTTATCTGGCTGGCGCCATCAGCATGGATGGCCGGCGTCGGCGCCTTTCTCACCGGTTCGGGTTTCTCGCTGGTCTTTCCGGCCTTAGGGGTTGAGGCGGTAAAACAGGTTGAAGAGCAAAATCAGGGAACCGCCCTCGGCACCTACTCGGCGTTTCTTGATCTGGCGCTGGGCCTGACCGGGCCGCTGGCCGGCTGGGTCGCCGGGTTCTACGATCTCGCCACGCTGTATCTGCTGGCGGCGATCGTGGTGGCGCTCGCATTCCTGCTGATTTTCCGCGTACATCGGCAACAGCGGCTTGTCGCCAGAGAGTAGTGTGGCCCGGCTCGCGGGCTGCCGCGGTCCGATGACGCCGGCAAAAAATGAATCGGCAATTGACGACGATTCGGCTTCCGTGCCAACATCCCGTCAGCGTCTGGCAACAGATGCATGGACGGTACTGGTAGACAACAGAGTTCGCGCAACGATCCAGCCCGGTACCGTAGTCCAATCCGAATCACTGACCCACACGGTGAATTCCTGATTCTGGCGGGAAACACAGACATGCACCAAAGTTTTAATCAGCGCGTTCATTTCTATTACTGCGTCCTGGTCGCGCTGAAGATGCACGGAAAATCGAAAAAAGCGGGTGGTATCAGGGGAAAGAATAACTTTCTGCTGAAATGGCTGCGCCGGGCGCAGGATAACAACATTTTTCCTCCCGATATCACCAGTGAAATCGAATGGCTGCGAGGAAAAATTATTCAGGCTGGCTATGACACCGATCTCGAGCCGATGCTGGATTTTGTCTACGCCACCGCCAGCCGCGCCGAGGCGCTCAAAAACGCCGAATAGGCTCCTGCGCCCGCCACGGGCGCAGAGACGTTCCCTGCCATGTCTCAATCCCAGGTTCGGCCAACAGCGCAGGCGCAATCCAGCCACGCTCTATTTTGTGACACTGTCACGCACAAAGGTGACCGCTGAGGTTCATTAACCGCTGACATGCCGCCTGACGCGTTCTATGCTTTACCCTGTCTCCCTCCTCACACAGGAACTGCACCCGATGGCCGACTGGAATCCTTCGTTGTATCTGCAATTTGACGCTGAACGTACCCGCCCCGCGGCCGACCTGCTCTCGCGTATTGCCCATCTGCAGGTCGAGCACGCCGTCGACCTCGGCTGCGGGCCGGGAAACAGCACCCGCCTGCTACGCGCCGCCTGGCCGTTGGCGACGATCGTCGGTATCGATAACTCCCCGGCCATGCTGGTCCAGGCGGCGCAGGCCTTACCCGACTGTGAGTTCATCGACGCCGATATTGCCCGCTGGCGGCCTGCGCAACCGCCAGATGTGATCTATGCCAACGCCTCTCTGCAGTGGCTGACGGATCATGAGACGCTTTTCCCCCATCTGGTAAACCAGCTGGCGGACAACGGAACGCTGGCAGTGCAGATGCCGGATAACTGGCAGGAACCTTCCCATACCCTGATGCGTCAGGTTGCCAGCGAGATGGGGTTGCCGGACCGTGGACGCCAGCCGTTACTCCCGCCCGCCGCCTGGTACGATCTGCTCAGCCGCCAGGGTTGCGAAGTTGATATCTGGCGCACCACCTATTTTCATCCCCTTGCTTCTCATCAGGCGATTGTCGACTGGCTGCAGGGCACCGGGTTACGCCCCTATCTGGCAGGCCTGGACGAGCAGGCCGGAAGCGCGTTTCTCACACGCTATCTCGCATTGCTGGCCGCACACTATCCGTTACAGTGTAACGGGAAGGTGCTCCTGCGTTTCCCACGGCTGTTTATCGTGGCGCGAAAGATCGCCGCCTGACCGTTGGGATAGGTGGGCAGAAAAGCGGAGTGATGAAAGGTGTAAAGGATCGGCTATACCATCCTGATTTTCAGGATTGATAATCCCGAACGTTGCGATATTCAATATCTTAGTCAGCGTGCGACAGTGATGACTCCTTTAACCTGCAAAGAGAATCACTATGAGTACTCCTCCTGTCGATCGCCGAACGCTGGCTGCTATCGCCCCAAAGCTAGCCGAGCTGACCGAAACGGTGCTGTTTGGCGATATCTGGGCGCGGAGCGAGCTGTCGCCCCGCGAACGCAGCCTGATCACCCTTTCCGCCCTGACGGCGCAGGGCAAAACTGAACAGCTGCCGTGGCACATCGCGTTCGGCTATCAGAATGGCCTGAGCCGGGAAGAAATTGTCGAATTGTTTACCCATCTGGCGTTCTATGCCGGTTGGCCGGCGGCGGCCAGCGCCCTGACCTGCCTGAATGCGCAGGAGGCGTCATGCCCCTGACCCGAATTTCGCTTGGCACCGCCTGGCGTCCCGCGGAGTTTGCTCAATTGTCGGCGCTCTTTCATGAGTGTCTGGTGGCGGAGTTCGACGTTCCGTCAGCAGATAGATTTCAGTTTATCGAACGGGCCGCCGACGAGCAGCGCATTTACGACCCGCACTACCTCAGCGAAGGACGCAGCGCCCGCTTCGTGCTGTTTCATATTTTCGCCGGAAAACCGCGCAGCCGGGCGCAGAAACAGGGACTCTATCGTCGGCTCTGCGCGCGGTTAGACGACGAGATGGCGGTCAGCCCGCAGGACGTGATGGTGGTTATCCAGTTTAACCAACTGGAGGACTGGAGTTTTAGCGCAGGGAAGATGGCGGATGAATGAGACAGGCGGCGCCGCAAGAGGCGCCGCGTTTCAGCACTATATCATTTGCTACCATGCACAACAGCGATCGTTCCATGAATCACGATACATGATGTTCCCTTCTGTGTATATCCAGGTGATCGTCTCATAACGGAAATCAATGTCTTCAAGGTGAGTACTTGTCATTCCGGCCGGATGTAAATTTGGTGTGATTGCCGTAATCTTAATATTCGCCATCGCTATGTTAAAATATTCAACTTCCAGTCCCGCCTCATTTATTCTGTACATTTTTAGCGTTGCCGATCTTAATGTTCGACCTTCACAAAGAGCCCTAAATAGCAAAGGTGTTGTTCTGTCAAACTCTTTTTGAATTTTAACCGGTGTATGAAGACGGGTTCCCGTCAGCTTTCCTGTATTATTATCGGTAGGTAACCAAACATGATGATTCACTGCGCGCAATTCGATGGAACCCGTGCGTGTGGGCATCAGGCAAGAACCTATAATAGGCGAATCATTCTCATCAGTTAACCATAAATATGCTGGATTTGACATTACCCCTCCTCTTTCATATCAGTTTTTAACTTTAAACCAAACGACAACGTGAAACCCAATGATTAATAAAACAAAAAGTCCTATTAAGTTAATGGCAATGTCAGGAAAAAGAGAGACTGCAATCATGCTAAATATAATGATTAATAATACAATACCCCATCCCCATAAAAAAAGAATGAATTCTTCTTTTAACCATCTTTTCAAGAAATCCATCCATTCACCTCATTAATTTAATAAGTAATTCAGCAAGTTCATCATCAGAAATAATCATCGGATTTAAATAAGGAACGCCTGTGATGACAGATTAGATCATTCATTGTTCCGGCACATATTTCTTATGTTCATCTGGCCTTTCAATATACTTATAAAACGATGGCCTTGATAGTAATATTGACTCTACTCTTTTGTTTATATTCCCTCGCCCCCTGCCCGGTTTAAAATATCTCGGTTAGCTATTACTTCGTATTGTTTCATATTTTCGCCGGAAAACCGCGCAGCCGGGCGCAGAAACAGGGACTCTATCGTCGGCTCTGTGCGCGGTTAGACGATGAGATGGCGGTCAGCCCGCAGGACGTGATGGTGGTTATCCAGTTTAACCAACTGGAGGACTGGAGTTTTAGCGCAGGGAAGATGGCGGATGAATGAGACAGGCGGCGCCGCAAGAGGCGCCGCGTTTCAGATGATATAATTTACTACCACGCGAGATGATGCACCAGCGAGAGATCCCAGGCCGTTGCCAATAGCGAAAGAAACATAATCACATTGACCACTGTTTCAAGACGTTTTTCCATCGTTGCTTCTCCTGAGCCTGTTTCCCCTGTTATAGCGGGAAAAGCTTAACAACCTCTTACCGCTTCAGGACTCAAGCGTGATCCTGTAGCGTACGTAATCGTCAGCCGGGGTAAACTCATCATACAGATGACGGGCGGGATTATCACGGCGCGTATGCCAGTACAGCCGCGACCAGCCTTTGTCCGCCCCTTCGCTTTGCAGCGACTTAATCATGGTTCTGGCAATACCCTGTCCACGGAAGGCGGGATCGACAAACAGATCCTCCAGATAGCAGATCGGCGTGGTAACCCAGGTTCCCTCATGAAGAACACAGATAGCAAAGCCGACCACCGCATCATCCACCACCGCGACTCTACCCAATACAGACGAGTTTACATCCAGCATCCGCTGCCAGGTGCATTCGGTTACCTCTTCCGGCTGCGGGCTACCGTAAAAACGAGTGTAGCCTTGCCAAAGCTGAAGCCATTCGGCTTTGTCGTGGGGCCGTACTTCCCGGATATCGATGACCATGAGAGTTTCCTTACAGATGAATGCATTAGCCTGCGAATATTGGCAGGAGATATGAGTTGAGGCCATTATTTTCCTGCGCAGATATTTGTTCAAGCGCTTCGGCCATAATTCTCCTGCTGTTCGGAACGATTTGGCACTAAAAAGCCGTATGCAGAGGAGCCACTGACCGGCTGTTACAGGTTAGCATAATAGTATGTTGTAACTAATAAAAATCCTGCACAACCCGGCCGCAGCCGGGTGTATAGATGGACTATCAGCACAGAGGTTTGACGGCGTCGCGCATACCGCAGGTCAGGATAGCGTCAAGGTCGGCAGTCACCAGCTCCACCAGCCCCGGGATCTGGCTCAGATCCTGCTGCCAGTGATCCGCCACGCTGAGCACGGCGGTGACCAGCTCGCGAGTGCTCATCTGGCCATCGCGATGGCGGGCCCACAGCGTTTGATAGCGCGATATCCAGTCGGCGTCATCCTGTACTGGATAGCTCTCACCATCCCGCTCTCCCCGGTAAAAGGCGATCAGCGCCGCCAGGGCAAAGGTCAGACGCGGCGGCAGCGCGCCATGCGCTTTCTGCCCCGCCAGCAGCTGCGGCAGAATACGGGTGCGGTACTTGGTCATGCCGTTGAGCGCAATCGAGAGCAGCTGATGTTTAATATAGGGATTACGGAAGCGCCCTGTCACGGCGCTGGCGAATGACACCAGCTCATCGCGCGGCAGATCCAGCACCGGAATAATCTCGTCATAAATCGCTTTTTCGACAAACGCGCAAATCTCCGCATCGTTCATCGCCTCACCCACGGTGTCGATCCCGGCCTGGAAGGCCACCGGCACCAGCGCGGTGTGCGCCCCGTTGAGGATCGCCACTTTGCGCTCTTTATACGGCTTGATATCGTCCACAATGCGCACATTCAGCGGCAGTTTATCGAGACGCAGCTCGGCCTCCAGCGAGGCAGGCCCCTGGATAACGAACAGGTAGAAATGCTCAGCGGTATCAAGGAAAGCATCTTTATAGCCGGTCTGCGCCTCGAGAGCCGCCACTTCATCACGCGGATAGCCGGTCACAATGCGATCCACCAGCGTCGAACAGAAGGTATTCGCTGAGGTCAGCCAGGTGATAAATGCCTGCGGCAGTTCCCATTCGCTAGCATAGCGCAGCACCAGCGCCTGCAGCGCCTCGCCGTTATAATCGATCAGCTCGCAGGGGATAATCACCCATCCCTTGTCGGCCGCACCGGCGAAATGCTGGTAACGCTCAAACAACAGACGGGTCAGTTTCGCCGGATAACTGACCGGCGGCGCGTCGTCAAACCGATCCCCGGCATGGTAGCTGATGCCCGCCTCGGTGGTGTTGGAGAAGACAAACCGCATCTCCGGGTTATGCGCCAGGCGTAAAAAAGCGTCGAAGTCTGCGTAAGCGCTGATCTCCCGGTTGACCGAGCGGATAAGACGCGCATCGCTGACCGCTTCGCCCTGCTCGTTCAGGCCGCGAATAATAGTCGTGTACAGGCCATCCTGGGTGTTCAGCGAAGGCGGAAAATCTGTGGCGATAGGCCGCACGACCACGATGCCCGCATTCAGGTCGGTATGCTCGTTGAGCAGGTCGATCTGCCAGTCAACGAATGCGCGCAGGAAGTTACCTTCCCCAAACTGGATGATACGGTCAGGGTACTGCGCGCCGGGGAAATCACGACGGTTTAAAGTTTTCACAATGGGTTCCCTCTAATAGTAGTCATACAACCTGAGTAATTGGTCCAATAAGTTATCAGGTTTTGCTACCAGTGAAACCCTGTTTTGATCAAAGCAATCTGCAATAGCAGCCGTCAGGGCAGAAACTTATAGAATAGTGAGGTGGCAGTCATTTTGCCGTCGGGCATCAGCGCATAGCGCGGAATTTCCCCCACTTTTTCCCAGCCGCAGCGGGCATAGAACTGTTCCGCCCCGCTGCCGGTCGCCGTGTCCAGCACCAGCACCGTCTTCCTTTCCCGCCGGGCAATGCGCTCCAGCTCGCTCATCAACGCCTGGGCGATCCCCTGGCGGCGGACATTTTGGTGAACCAATAATTTGGCGACATCCGCTCGATGGGGCTGGTTTTCCGGTTGACTGGTGATAAGTTGCACGGTGCCAACGGGACGTTCCTCCGCGTCGAAGGCGGCCAGCACAATGCGCTCCCCGGCCGCCACGCTGTCGGCAGTGCGTTGCCAGAACGTTATCGCCGTTTGCGGCGCGAAAGGCAGCATAAAGCTCACCGAGGCGCCGCCGTTGACGCAGCTTGCCAGGATCTCGCTTAATGCCGGGAGGTGATGGAGAATATCGTCACGCGAGAGCGTGCGCAGTGAAAAGGATGTGGTCATAAAAGCTCCCTGTTATCGACCACATCACTATGTTTTTAACCAAAAATTAGCACAAGCAGGATCCCGATAGGATTTTCTTATGGCGCGCTTTCGGTCAGCGTCGGCATACAAATTTGGTTACGACCGCTCTGTTTGGCTTTCACCATCTCATCGTCCGCCGCCAACAGCAGCTGGTTAAACAGCTCGGTGATGCGCGCGTGGCCTACCTCGCGCGTCTCCAGTCCCAGACTGATGGTCAGGTGGATCGGGTTCTGGCCCAGGCCGAAAGGCTGCGACTCCACCCCGTGACGGATCTTTTCCGCCAGCAAATAACCCTGCTGGGCGCTGTCGACGACGGCGGCCACCGCAAACTCTTCGCCACCGATACGGGCCACCATCCCCTGCTCACCCACCAGCTGTCGAACCTGCTGGGCAAACTGGGTCAGCACGCAATCGCCGCCTTCATGGCCCAGAGCATCATTCACCCGTTTGAAGCCATCGATATCCAGCACCATCACCGTCAGCAGCTTATCCGCCGGCAGCGTCTGACGCTTCAACGCTTCGCTCAGTCCGGAACGGGAATAGACGCGGGTCTGAAAGTCAAAATCGGCGCGCAGGGCCAGCTGCTTCACCAGCGTGTTAATCGCTTCGACACTGGATGCGACAATCACCGGGCTAATCAGCATGGCGGCAATTCCGAGGCGGGTGGAGAACAGCTGCCACGGCTGCATTCGCGCATCTGGCGAAAAGTGAATTAACGAATTAGCGACCAGCAGTATTTCGCCGATGCCAGTGAGAAAAGTCAGCAGACAGGTCAGCGGCAGCGGATAGCGTACAGCGCACCAGATCAAAGCCGGTAACGGGAAGGTAATGCTGCCCGCGCCGCCTACCGCCACGCCAAGCGCAATTGACAGGACCAGCGCCAGCACCGGCAGCAGCTGGCGAAAGCGAAAACCGCTTAATGCCGAAGGCAGCGTCAGGGTCAGAATAAAGGGCAGGATTAATACCGCCGTCGAGAACTGTTCGCTAAACCAGTCCGCCAGCTGGGGAACGAAGGTGGCGCGTTCAACATCCACCGACCCCAGCGCGCCGACCGCTGCGCACAGTAAGGCGGCTAACAGGCAGAAACAGAATAAATTAAGCGCGTTTATCGGGCCCGGCATGGAGTCGGCGCGACGTTTATCCCACAGCACCAGCTGCGCCAGCGTCACAATAAAGACAATATTGGAAAAGTTAATCAGCAATGAGGCAAAGCCCATTCCCCAGCGCGAGGTTAATCCGTCATAGACCAGCATTGCCGCAAAACAGACGGCATAAAAATAGCTGCGGTTAAGCCATACATAGCGTGCAAAAATCCCGGCCATCACTGCATTGAGCGGCCAGAAGAAAGAGAGCTCCTGCACCAGACGCAGCATAGCGCCAAGAAAATGCAGCAGTAGCGTTAACGTAAATAAGACCAATGCATCGCGCACGGGTTGTTCTTCACGAAACAGCGTAAATGACCGAATCGACAGTGAAGACATTCAGTAATTATCCGTCTAATTGTTTCAGGAAATTATTATGTTAATAGTTAGTTAGCGGATTATCATAACATGAGAATATTTATCAGGCATACTCCGGCGCCGATCAAATGCAAATTAGCGCACAGACGGCGCATTCATTTGTAGCACCAGCCAGCGGTGGATGACCTGCACGATATAGTCCTGCTCCGGCTCGCTCAGCGCGCGGCCGTGGGGAATGGCATGCCATTTTTCCAGGCAGCCGCGACAGCAGGTAGCGGTCGCGTGCTGGGCGATAAACACCGGGTGACCGCGCATCGGCGTCTGCTTGCCATCATTGATCGGCGCAGCGGGCGCCAGCCGCTGGCGAATAAAGTCTGCGGCATGCCGATCGATGACCTCCGGTCCCTTATCGAGACAATATTGCCGCTCTTTCCCCCCCAGACGGAAGCGTGAGCGAAACGTCGAGCGCGCCAGGCGCGCAAACAAGCGATCCTGATCGACCATCAGAACACCGACCTCCCCATCCGCTGAGTCAGTTTTTCCAGCATCGCCACGCCGGCCAGCGAGTTCCCGGCGTCGTCAAGCTCCGGGCTCCACACGGCGATCGCCATCTCCTGCGGGACAATCGCCACGATCCCGCCGCCGACGCCTGATTTCGCCGGCAGGCCAACGCGCCAGGCGAATTCACCAGCATTCTGGTACATGCCGCTGGTCATCATCAGGGCATTCACCTGGCGGGACTGGATGGGCGCAATAACCGGCGCGTCGAGATGCGGGGCAATGCCGCGGTCGGCGAGAAACAGAAAGGTTCGCGCCAGCTCAACGCAGCTCATCTCCAGCGAACAGTAGTGGAAATAGTTCTGCAGCACGGTGGCGACGTCGTTATGGAAGTTACCAAAGGATTTCATCAGCCAGGCGATGGCGGCGTTGCGCGCCGAATGCTCAAACTCTGAGCGAGCCACCACCGGATCGTAGGCGATATCGGCCACGCCGCTCAGACGGCGGACAATCTCCAGCATCCGCTGACGCGGGGCGCTGAGCCGGCTCTGCAGCATGTCGCAGACCACCAATGCCCCGGCGTTGATAAACGGGTTGCGCGGTTTGCCCTGCTCGATCTCCAGCTGCAGAAGCGAGTTAAAGGGCTGGCCGGAAGGATCTTTCCCCACCCGCTGCCAGATCTCCTCCTCCTGATAGTGGTTCATGGCCACCACCAGGCTCAATACCTTGGAGATTGACTGGATGGAAAAACGTTCATGGGCATCGCCAGCGGCAAAGTGCTGACCGTCCACCGTACTGATCGCGATACCAAGCTTGTCGCCGCTGACGCTGGCCAGCGCCGGAATATAATCCGCCACTTTTCCGCGGCCAATCAGCGGCCTGATTTCTGCCAGAATGGCTTCCAGCATTGCATTATTGATTACCGTCGCCACACGCGGCTCCTTGCCCACCATCAAAATTCGGTGGGCGAGTATAGCAGACGTGGACGACGGTCGTCAGGGGCTAACGTTGATTAGCGACGGTCTTTCCAGACGGTCTGCGCATTACAGAACTCGTGCAGGCCAAAATGCGACAGCTCGCGGCCAAAACCGCTCTTCTTCACGCCGCCGAAGGCCACGCGGGCGTCGCTGGCGCAGTAGCCATTGAGGAAGACGCCGCCGCACTCCAGCTCGCGGGCAAAGCGCTGGGCCTGCGCCTCGTCGGTGGTATAGACCGTGGCGGACAGCCCAAACTCGCTGTCGTTGGCGAGGGCCAGTGCATGGTCAGCGTCGCGAGCGGTGGTCAGGGTTGCTACCGGACCAAACAGCTCCTGACGAAAGCCGGTCATCCCGGCGGTGACGTTGCCCAGCACCGTTGGCGCATAGTAGTTGCCCGCCCCTTCGATTTTTTCCGCGCCCAGCAGCAGAGTCGCTCCTTCATCAAGGGTCGCCGTTACCTGCTGGTGCAGTTCATCGCGTAAATCGAACCGCGCCATCGGTCCGACGTAGTTTTGCTCATCGCGCGGGTCGCCCATCTTCAGCGCTGCCACGGCGTCGACAAATTTGCGGGTGAAGGCCTCGGCAATGCCGGCTTCGAGAATAAAGCGTTTCGAGGCGGCGCACACCTGGCCGCTGTTCTGATAGCGGCCGGTGACGGCGGCTTTCACCGCTTCATCGAGATCGGCATCGTTGAGCACGATAAAGGGATCGGATCCTCCCAGCTCAAGCACGCATTTCTTCAGCGCCGCGCCCGCCTGGGCGCCAATCGCCTTCCCGGCGCGGACGCTGCCGGTGACGGTCACCGCCGCGATGCGGTCGTCATTGATAATCTGCGAAACGCCGTCATTGGTGGCGTTCACCCAACCAAATACACCATCCGGCAGGCCGGCGGCGGCAAAAATCTCGCCCAGCAGACGGGCGCTGCCCATCACGTTCGGGGCATGCTTCAGCAGATAGCTGTTGCCGGCCAGCAGGATCGGCACCGCGCCGCGCATCACCTGCCAGACCGGGAAGTTCCACGGCATGACCGCCAGTATGGCGCCCAGCGGCCGATACTCAATCACCGCCTGGTTATTTTCCACCAGGGTAGCTTCCGTCGCCAGCATCGCCGGGCCGTGTTCAGCGTACCAGTCGCAGAGGTTGGCCGATTTCGCCACCTCGCCGCGCGCCTGAGCGATCGGCTTGCCCATCTCAAGGGTGATCATCTGGGCCACCTCTTCGCCACGGGCGCGCAGCGCGGCCCCGATGCGGCGCAGGGCGTCGGCGCGGTCGGCAAGCGGCGTCTGACGCCACTGGCGATAGCCCGCCGCGGCGAGCGCGATCGCCGCGTCGACCTCGCGTTCGCTGGCCCACGGCAGCGAGGAGACCACCTCACCGGTAGTCGGATTGACGGAGACGGCGTGCGTTGCAGATAAATTCATCATTATTCTCTCTCGTTGCTTGCGAAGTGTCCGTATTCTGGCTTACCTTTCCATTCATTGAAAATGAATAATATTAAGCAACACATTCACAAAAGAAGAATATCATGGACCTGACTCAGCTAGAGATGTTTAACGCTGTCGCCAGCACCGGCAGCATTACCCAGGCGGCGCAGAGAGTGCATCGCGTGCCGTCCAACCTCACCACCCGCATCCGCCAGCTGGAGGCCGACCTCGGCGTTGAGCTGTTTATCCGCGAGAACCAGCGCCTGCGCCTGTCGCCTGCGGGACACAGCTTTTTGCGCTATAGCCAGCAGATCCTCGCCCTGGTGGACGAGGCGCGAATGGTGGTGGCGGGCGACGAACCCCAGGGGCTGTTTTCACTTGGTTCGCTGGAGAGCACCGCGGCGGTACGGATCCCCAGCACTCTGGCCCACTTTAATCAGCGCTACCCGAAAATTCATCTGGCGCTCTCAACCGGCCCTTCCGGGACGATGATCGACGGCGTACTGGAGGGCGCCCTGAGCGCCGCGTTTGTCGACGGCCCGCTGGTGCATCCGGGCCTGGAGGGGCTGCCGGTGTTCCCTGAAGAGATGATGATCGTCGCCCCCTACGGCCACGCACCCATCACCCGCGCCAGCGAAGTGAACGGGGCCAACGTCTACGCCTTTCGCGCCAACTGTTCCTATCGCCGGCATTTTGAGAGCTGGTTTCATGCCGACAGAGCGACCCCGGGCAGGATCCACGAGATGGAGTCTTACCACGGGATGCTGGCCTGCGTCATCGCCGGCGCCGGCCTGGCGTTGATCCCGCGCAGCATGCTGGAGAGTATGCCCGGCCATCAGCAGGTTTCCGCCTGGCCGCTGGCCGAAGAATGGCGCTGGCTCACCACCTGGCTGGTGTGGCGCCGGGGCGCCAAAACCCGCCAACTGGAGGCGTTTATAGCGCTGCTGAACGAAGATCGGCAAACAGTGGTTTCTCCATAAACACGCTGAGCGGATCGGGTTGATACGGCGCAAACGCGCAGCGGGTCTGGTAGCCGTTGCGCGTGTAGAGGGCGATGGCCGCATGCTGATGGATACCGGTCTCCAGGCGCAGGGTATGGCAGTCGCGCTGACGCGCTTTCGCTTCCAGCGCCGCCAGCAGCTTTTCTCCCAGCTGCTGGCCGCGGTGCTGGGGATCGATATAGACCCGCTTCATCTCGCCAAAGCCTTCCTCACTGAGGACAATAGCCCCGCAGCCAACGGCCTCGCCCTGCGGGCTGCGGATCGCCAGGGCGATGACCGTCTGCGGCGGCAGCTGGCTAAGGTCCAGCAGGTGGTTGCTCTCCGCCGGGTAGAGGGTCTCCTGCCAGGCGTCGAGGGCGGCAATCAGGGCGATAAATTCGGCGTCGGTAGGGGCGATGTCGGTGATGGTGTACATAGGTGAGCTCCTTTTTTACCCCACTGTAGCGCGGCCGGCGGCTTTTCCCGACATAGCATTAACTTATATTGCCGCCCGCCTATTGCGCTAACCCACTGAAACACAGTAATTTTATCCCCTGCCGTTCGTACTTGAGATCTGAATATGCACACCAAAGCCCGTAAAGTGATGATTATTGGCGCCGGCAATGTCGGCGCGTCGGCGGCCTACGCCCTGCTCAACCAGAGCATTTGCGAGGAGCTGATCCTCGTCGACCTTAACCAACAGCGCGCTGAGGCCCACGCTCAGGACCTGAGCGACGCCGCGGCCTACCTGCCGGGGATGATGACCATCTCCACCCGCGAGGCCAGCGACTGCGCCGATGTCGATATCGCGGTGATCACCGTCTCCGGCGGCGCGCTGCGCCCCGGCCAGAGCCGGCTGGATGAACTGACCTCCACCGCGAAGATTGTGAAGAGCATTGTGCCGACGATGATGGCCAACGGATTTAACGGCATCTTTCTGGTGGCCACCAACCCCTGCGACATCATCACCTGGCAGGTATGGCAGCTTTCCGGCCTGCCGCGCAGCCAGGTGCTGGGCACCGGCGTCTGGCTGGATACCACCCGCCTGCGTCGCCTGCTGGCGCAGGAACTGGAGATTGGCGCCCAGAGCATCGACGCCTTTATCCTCGGCGAGCATGGCGATACCCAGTTTCCGGTGTGGTCGCACTCCTCGGTATATGGCACGCCAATCGCCGACCTCTACCAGCAGCGCACCGGCCTGCCGCTCGATCGCGAGGCGATGGCTGACAAAGTGCGCAAGCTGGGATTTGAGATCTACGCGGGTAAAGGCTGCACCGAATATGGCGTGGCAGGGACCATCGCCGAGATCTGCCGCAATATCTTCACCGGCAGCCACCGCGCGCTGGCGGTCTCCTGCATTCTTGACGGCGAGTACGGGGTCAGCGGCGCGGCGGCTGGGGTGCCGGCGGTGCTGGCCCAGGGTGGCGTGAAGCAGATCATTGAACTGCAGCTGGCCGGCGAAGAGCAGGCGAAGTTCAGCCAGTCGATCGCGGTGATCAAGGCCAATATCGCCCGTCTGCCCTGACGGCAGCCTGCGAGTCAGTCGGCAATGATCAGCTGCGGGGAAAGGGTCTCCAGCGCCTCGCGGGTTTTATCCGGCAGGTGGGCGTCGGTGACGATATCGGTCAACGACGCCAGCGGAGCGATGTTGAACAGTGACCAGGCGCCGTATTTGGAGCTGTCCGCCAGCAGGATACGCCGCCGGGCATTGGCCATCAGATCGCGCTTCAGGGCGGCCTTTTCCTCCGTCGGGGCGGTGATCCCCTTCTCAAGGTCCCAGCCGTTGCAGCTGACGAAGGCGAGATCGGGCCAGATGGTCTGCAGCAGGCGGCGGCCGTGATCGCCGATGCACGACTGGCTGCTGTCATCGATGCGCCCGCCGATAATCGTCACTTCGATCTGCTTAAATTCCGATAGGAACAGCGCGATATGTAAATCGCTGGTGATCACCCGCAGCGGCAGATGGGTGATCTGCCGCGCCAGCTCAATCATGGTGGTGCCGGCGTCAAGCACAATGGCGTCGCCGGCTTTCACCAGCGCTGCCGCCGCACTGGCGATAGCCTGCTTCTCAAGCGGACTGCGCTGGGCTTTCTCCAGCGTCGTCGGCTGGGAAGGAATAAACCGGTTCAGCGTCACCCCGCCGTGCGTTCGGCTGATCACCCCTTCCTGATCGAGTTTGATCAGGTCGCGGCGAATGGTGGCCGGCGAGGCGTTGGTCGCCGCCACCAGCTGGTCGACTGTCACCAGATTATGGCTTTTCAGGAAGTCCATAATCTGCTCTAACCGGTTATATCCCTTCATGTTATTCCTGCGCGATGTGCATGGCGAGCTCAATGGAGGTTGCCATGCTCTCAGACTTCGCTTTACCTGTCCAGGCAATATCAAACGCAGTGCCATGATCCGCGGAGGTACGGATAAACGGCAGCCCGGCGGTAATATTCACCCCGTCATAGAATCCCAGCAGCTTCAGCGGAATATGCCCCTGGTCGTGATACATCGCCACTACCATGTCGTACATGCCTTCGTGACACTGCATAAACACCGTGTCCGGCGGACAGGGGCCGGTCACCTCCACTCCCTTCGCCCGCATGGCGGCGACCGCCGGGGCGACGATACGGATCTCTTCATCGCCAAACAGGCCGTTCTCCCCGGCGTGCGGGTTAACGCCGGCGACCGCGATGCGCGGACGCGGATAGCCGACGCGGCGCAGAAAGCGATCCGCCACGCCAATCACCGTCTCAATCCGCGGCTGGTTGAGGGTATCGAGGAACTGGCGCAAGGAAATATGGGTAGTGATATGGATAACCTTAAGCTTCTCGGTATAGAGCACCATGGCGTAATCGGTAGTCTGCGTCAGGTGGGCCAGCAGTTCGGTATGGCCGGGATAAGCGTGCCCGGCGAGATGCAGCGCCTCTTTATTCAGCGGCGCGGTAGCGATGGCCGCGACCGCGCCCTCCAGCGCCAGCGCGGTCGCCCGCCTGATGCAGCGAAACGCGAGATCCCCTGCCTGGGCCTGGACTTCGCCAGGGCGCAGCCCCTGCGGGTCGCTGAGTGGTTCATCAATGACGTTGATGGTCGCTGGGGAAAAACTCGCCTCGGCGGGATGGTCAATAATGCGCAGCTCCGCCCGCGGTGTGATATTTAGCGCCAGGATCCGCCGCAGCGTCTGCGCGCAGCCCACCACCACCACCGGCGCGCCGCTCAGCGCCCCCTCGGCGAGGGATTTGATAATAATCTCCGGACCAATCCCTGCCGGGTCGCCCATTGTCACTGCAATCATCTTAGACACTCAGTTTCTCCTCAATAAAATTCACAACATGTAACAGCGTGGTGTCGGTGCCGAATCCTCCGGCTTTGGTCATCACCGGCCGCGACCAGCGGCCGCCGAGAAAATGCCCGTATGGAACGCACTCCGCCACCCGGCCGCGGATCTGAAACCCTGTGGCGCCGAGCGCGTGCGCGACGGCGATGGCTACATCGCCGCCAGAGAGGTACAGGGCGCCCGGTGGGCACAGCGCCACCACCAGTGCCGTGACGTCGGCAAGCCAGGCGCAGATGTGCTCCCCGTAGGCGGCGCGGCTGAGACCGCGTTCACGGCACCGGGCTTCAATCCCGTGCCGGGCGGCGTGATTCGGGCGGGTGGTCACCACGCAGTGCTGGCCCTCACGCAGCGCCCCGGCGATCCGTGAAGCTTCCTCCTTTGGCGATCCGCTAAAGGCCTGTTCGACATCAATTTCAATCACCCGTACTCGGGAATGGACCTGCAGCGCAGCAACCTGGCGCTGCGCCATCTCGCTCATCGAACCGACCACCGCCAGCAGCGGGCCCTGCTCGCTGCGGCGCAGGCGGCGAGCCAGCGCCTCGCAGAGACCCGCCGAGCCGACCAGCAGGGTCTCCCGCGCATGGGGCGCAACGGCGTCGATCACCTGGTCCAGATGGCTGTCTTCCCAGGCGTCGACAATCAACACTCGCTTCTCCTCGCCCGCCGTCGCTAATGCCGCCGGAAGCTGGCCAGCGTTCAAGGTCAGACAGGGAAGACGGCTCTGCATGGCGATAATTTCGCTAATCTCCGCCCGGCTCACCGGCGTTTTCGGATCGCTGGCAAATTCGGTCTGATCGAGGGGCACACCATGCACATAGCAGCGCCCGTCCCGGGTATGCCGCCCGGCTGCCGGATAAGCCGGGGCCACCACCGCCATCCGGCAGCCTTGCGCCGCCATCATTGCCTCCAGTTCGCCGCCGGGATTACCGCGCAGCGTGGAGTCAATCTTCTTTACCTGCCAGTGCGGGACGAATGTCGCCGCGCCGCGCAGCAGAGCGGCGACCTTGTCCGCCGCCGCCGCGGCGCTCATCGCCCGGCTGTCGCTGTTGAGAATTAATGCCCGGGCGGTTGATGGCTGTCCGGCGGTGAAGGCCACTTCCACCGACATACCCGCCTCCGCCAGGCTGACCCCGGCGTCATTGGCCCCGGTAAAGTCATCCGCCAGCACCAGCACTCTGTTATTGCCGTCGTTCATTGTCCTGCCTTGTAGTCGATAAAATCTTAAATTGATTATATTCAATCATATTTGATTAAATGTGAGCAAGCTCAAGTTATTAAGCTGCCGTATAAATTATAACTTTTCCCCATCAGACGAGTGGCAAGATTTATGAATGATTGAATTCAATCAATTACTACCAAGGAGAAACGCGTGGCGACGATACACAGCACAATCATCAGCGGGGCTGGCGCCTCATCGGCCCTGCTCCCGCTGCTGGCCGGTAAAACCTCAATCCTGCTGGTGACCGACAAGAACGTCGGGGCGCTGGAGGCAACCCAGGCGATTCATCGCCTGCTGGCGGCTGAAGGACGTGAAGTTGAGGTCATTGACAGCGTGCCAGCTGAGCCCAACCATCACGATGTTACGCAGATCGTCAGCCAGCTGGGCGCCAGCCAGCCGCAGATGGTCGTTGGTATCGGCGGGGGGAGCGTACTGGATGTAGCAAAACTGCTGTCAGTACTTCTGCACCCTGAGGCGCCCTCGCTGACGTCCCTGCTGGCAGGCGAGCAGCCGCAACGACGAATTTGCTCATTGTTAATCCCGGCCACCGCGGGCACCGGATCCGAAGCGACGCCGAACGCCATTCTGGCGATCCCCGAGCAGCAGACGAAGGTGGGGATCATCTCCCCGGTGCTGCTTCCGGACTATGTCGCCCTGCTGCCGGAGCTGACCACCAGCATGCCGCCCAGCATCGCGGCGTCGACCGGAATCGATGCTCTGTGTCATCTGCTGGAGTGCTTTACCTCCACCGTCGCCAACCCGGTGAGCGATAACGCGGCGTTAATCGGTTTACACAAGCTGGTACGCCATATCGAGCGTTCGGTAAATCAGCCGCAGGATCTGACGGCGAAGCTGGAGATGCTCTGGGCCTCGTGGTACGGCGGCGCAGCGATCAACTATGCCGGCACTCACCTGGTGCATGCGCTCTCCTATCCGCTTGGCGGTACCTGGCACCTGCCGCACGGGGTGGCCAACGCCATTCTGCTGGCGCCCTGCATGCGGGTGGTCCGCCCTCACGCGGTGGCGAAGTTCGCTCAAGTCTGGGACCTGATCCCCGATGCAGATCGCACGCTCAGCGCGGAAGAGAAATCCCATGCGCTGGTCGCATGGCTGGCGGCGCTGGTCAAACGACTGCCGCTGCCGGACAACCTGGCCGCGCTAGGCGTGCCTCAGGAGAGTATTTCCGCCCTCAGCGCAGCGGCGCAAAACGTCAAACGCCTGATGAACAATGCCCCATGCAGCGTCAGCCGCGAAGAGATCGCGGCCATCTACCAAACGCTGTATCCAGAACATGCCTAACAGGAGAAAGTTAAATGAGGAAAGCTATTAGCGGCGTACTCACCGCCATTGTCACTCCCTTTACCGCCGAGGGAGCGCTTAACCTGCCGGCGCTACGCCAGCAGGTGCAGCGCCAGCTCGCCGCAGGCAACGGTATTTTCTGCGGCGGCACCAACGGCGAGTTTTTTGTCCTCAATGAGGAAGAGAAGATCGCCGTCGCCAGAACCTGCGTGGAAGAGGCGGCCGGTCGCGCGCCGGTGGTGGCCCATATTGGGGAGGTTTCCACCCGGGAGACGCGCCGGCTGGGCCAGCAGATCGCCCGCCTCGGAGTTGACGCGGTATCGGCCATTACCCCGTGGTTCGTGCCCTTGAAGCAGGAAGAGCTGATTAACCACTATACGGCGATCGCCGACGCGCTGAGCGTCCCGCTCTTTCTTTACAACATTCCCGCCCGCACCGGGAACACTATTGCCCCGGAGACCGCGCGCCAGCTGGCCCGCCACGAGAATATCGTCGGCATTAAGGATAGCGCCGGCAGCTACGACAGCCTGAAAGGCTTTCTCGACGCGGTGCGCGATATCGACGGTTTCGACGTTCTGAACGGGCCGGACTCGCTTATCCATCAGGGATTTGTCGACGGCTGCTCGGCCTGCATCTCGGGGCTTGCCAACGTCGCCCCCGCTGAAATTAACGCCATCTGGTCGCGCTTTCACGCCGGGGATATCGCCGGATCGCGCCAGGCCCAGGAGCAGGTAACGGGCCTGCGCACCGATCTGTATAAAGTGGCGTTCTCGCCTGCGGCGGTGAAGAAAGCCCTGCAGCTAATGGGTCACGAGGTGGGCGACAGCCGCTACGCGGTGCAGTTTAGTGACCACCAGCTGCAGCAGATTAAAAATATCATTAACACCTACCTTCACTAATTTACGTATCCGCCCCGGCCATCACTGGCTGGGGCAAGGTCTTGTATTTGCGACGCTCATTGTCGCCAGTAAACAGGAAACGGTTATGAAAGTAATTTGCACCTCGCCCTCATTCGCCAAATACGACGATGCGCCCATTTCGGCACTGAAAGAGGCCGATCTTGAACTGGTCATGTTGCCTGCCGATGCCTCTATAGAGATGCTGGCTCAGCATCTGCCTGATGCCATAGCGATGATTGTCGCCTTCACCGACATCAATGAATCGCTGCTGGCAAAGGCCCCGAGGTTAAAAATTGTCTGCAAACACGGCGTTGGTGTGGATAACATCGATCTTAACGCTACACGTCAGCGCAAAATTTTTGTCACTAACGTTCCTGATGCCAACAAGCATGCGGTGGCCGATTTTGCTTTTGGCTTAATTCTCAATACTGCCCGCCAGATTTATCAGGCAATCAGTGAAACGAAAGCAGGCAACTGGCCTCGTATTTTTGCCACTGATGTATATGGCAAAACCCTGGGGATCGTCGGTTTAGGCCATATCGGTAAGGAAGTGGCGCGACGTGCGCGCGGATTCAATATGCGAGTGCTCGCGACCGACGCCTGGCCAGACAGAGAATTTGCACAACAACACCAGATTGAATATGTCTCACTGGATACCCTGACGGCGCAAAGTGATTTTATTAGCCTGCATACCCCTTTAACCCCGGAAACTGAAAATATGTTTAATGCCGCCCGGCTACAGCAGATGAAATCAGGGGCATTCCTGATCAATGTTTCCAGAGGCGGTATTGTTGATGAACAAGCGTTGTATGAAGCACTAAAATCAGGACACCTCGCCGGAGCCGCAGCTGACGTTTTTCTCGAGGAACCTTGCGCTACGCACCCTTTATTTACCCTGGCGAATTTTGCGCCAACATCTCATATTGCTGGATATACGGATGGCGCAATTAGCAATATTAGCGCGCGCTGCGTCAACAATATTATTACCTGCGTCTGTCGTGGTGAACGACCTGAAAACATTATGAATTCGCTGTAAATAACGAGGTGGGAAGCATGCCATTCCCACCAATATAACGAACATCTACTTAGAGCCGAATATATGAACACGACAGCTAACACTACTCGTATTCGCTGGTGGATAGCCGGGTTAATGTGGTTGGCTATTGCCATCAACTATATCGACCGGACAGTATTATCTGCCGCAGCCCCACATTTAATCGATGAACTGAAACTCGACCCCGAAATGATGGGGTTTATCATGGCGGCTTTTTTTTGGTCATACTCGTTATTACAGATCCCCGCCGGGTGGTTCGCCGATCGTTTTGGTCAGAAAAAAGGTCTTGGTTTAGCCGTCGCCTGGTGGTCAATTGCCACCTCGATGATGGGTGTTGCCACGGGTTTTAAATCACTTCTGGCACTGCGTCTGGCTTTAGGTGTTGGCGAGGCCGCCGCCTACCCCAGCAACGCAGGGATCGCCGCACGCTGGTTTCCGGATAAAGAACGTGCCACCGTATCCGGA
Organism: Klebsiella sp. P1954; assembly: GCF_018199955.1. Taxonomy (NCBI): domain Bacteria; kingdom Pseudomonadati; phylum Pseudomonadota; class Gammaproteobacteria; order Enterobacterales; family Enterobacteriaceae; genus Klebsiella; species Klebsiella sp. P1954. The sequence continues at coordinate 401,338 of NZ_CP073373.1, forward strand.
CTCTTCGATAGTGCGTCAAAATTTGGCGGGGCGATTGCCATGCCGCTTATCGTCTGGATGATCTACACCTTTGACTGGCGACTGACCTTTTTGATTATCGGCAGTGTGGGCATTTTATGGGTTATCGCCTGGTATTTTATCTATGCTGAAAACCCGGAAGAACACAAACGCATCAGTCCTTCAGAAGTGCGTATTATTCGTGATGGCCAAAAACAACATCACGGCGACAAAACTGTATTGCCCATGAAATGGTATAAGCTCTTGCGTTATCGTAACATTTGGGCAATGTGCATCGGCTTTTTTACCATCAATTATACCTCCTATTTTTTTATTACCTGGCTTCCTACTTACCTGGTAAAAGAAAAAGGTATGGATTTTATTAAAATGGGAATGGTAGCCGCTCTGCCTTTATTATGCGGGATGGTGATTGAAGTTTTTGCTGGCTGGGCCTCGGATCGTCTGGTACATAAGAAAGTACTGTCTCTAACAGCGACCCGTAAACTGTTTTTGACTATCGGCTTGCTTATGGCACTTTGTATCGGCTTTGCACCATTTACCGACTCTGTGTTTATGACCGTCTTTCTCTTGTGTGTCGCGAAATCAGGCACGACGGTCGCCGCATCGCAGGTTTGGGCCTTACCGGGTGATGTTGCACCCAAAAATAGCGTCTCAATTGTCGCTGGGCTGCAAAATACGGTTTCGAATATGGGAGGCGCAGTCGGTCCGATCATTACGGGTGCGATCGTTGCTGCGACAGGCTCATTCAACTGGGCACTGATTTTCTCGGCCATTCTTGTCGTTATCGGGATAATCAACTACCTGTTCCTGATGGGTAAAATTGAACCTATCAATGACAAAGGTGGAAAATCACCCGTCCTTAATGCCGCAGAACAACATTAAGTCCAATCCGCCCGGTAGAGGACGCCACCGGGCGTAAACACATTGTTAACCTCGCAGGTAAACCGTTCCGCGCATATAGGTGGTGGCCTGGCCGCTAATCAGCACACGGTCGCCCTGCCACTGGCAGCGCAGGTCGCCGCCGCGAGCGGAGACCTGGCGCGCCATCATGGTGGTTTTCCCCAGCTTTTCGCCCCACCAGGGGATCAGCATGCTATGGGCGGAGCCGGTGACCGGATCTTCCGGCACCCCTTCTCCCGGGCAGAAGAAGCGGCTGACAAAGTCATACTCTTCATCCGGCGCGCTGACGCAGATCATTTTGCCAAGCGTTCGCAGCCGCGCCATATCCGGTCGCACCGCTTCAACCTGCTGGCGATCCGCCAGCACCACCAGATAATCGCGTCCTTCCCGAACTTCAACGGCGGCCTCGAGTCCCAACCCGGTCAGCAGATCCGCCGGCGGGTTTTCCACCGGGGAGGTCGACCACGCCGGGAAATCGAGCGTCAGCCAGTCGCCATTACGGGTGACCCGCAGCTCACCAACAAAACGGGTGCTAAAGAGAATCGTCGCCGAAGGATGGTCGAGATATTCGAAAATAACGTGCGCAGCGGCGAGGGTCGCGTGGCCGCAGAGATTGATCTCAGCGAGTGTGGTAAACCAGCGCAGCTCATAGCCCTCGTCGGTACGGACAAAGAAAGCCGTTTCGGATTGATTATGCTGCTGGGCCATTTTCAGGAGCACATCGTCGGCTAACCACTCGCTGAGCGGGCAGACGGCCGCGGCATTGCCGCCAAAGTTTTTATCGCTGAAAGCATCGACCAGATAAAATTGAATTTCCTGCATACCCTGTCCTTACTTTTTTTACTTTCCTTCAACATGACATAAAAGCGCCCCCTTGACACTATCCATAGCAAAATTAATCGCTTAACCGCGGCCAGCCCCTTGCGATGAAATGAGACGCAGATCACAAAATGATTGTCTTTTCGCCAACAATCGTTTTAAGATCAGCGTCACATCTTTCCCTGAATCACCAGTCCAGAGCTTATGACTACGAATACGGTCTCACGCAAGGTAGCGTGGCTACGTGTCGTGACGTTGGCCATCGCCGCGTTTATTTTTAACACCACAGAGTTTGCCCCGGTCGGTCTGTTGTCGGATATTGCCGACAGCTTCGGCATGGAAACCGCCCAGGTGGGCATGATGCTGACCATCTACGCATGGGTGGTGGCGTTAATGTCGCTGCCGTTTATGCTGCTGACCAGCAAAGTGGAGCGCCGGCGCCTGCTTATCGGCCTGTTTATTCTGTTTATCGCCAGCCACGTCCTGTCGTTTTTTGCCTGGAATTTTGACGTGCTGGTGATCAGCCGCATTGGTATCGCCTTTGCGCATGCAGTGTTCTGGTCGATAACATCGGCACTGGCCATCCGCATGGCCCCGCCGGGCAAACGGGCGCAGGCGCTGAGCCTGATCGCCACCGGTACCGCGCTGGCGATGGTGTTTGGTATTCCGATCGGGCGCATTATCGGCCAGTACTTTGGCTGGCGGATGACCTTCCTGGCGATCGGCCTCGGCGCGTTAGCCACCCTGGCCTGCCTCGTAAAACTGCTGCCGACCCTGCCGAGCGAACATTCTGGCTCGCTGAAAAGCCTGCCGGTGCTGTTCCGCCGCCCGGCGCTGGTCAGCGTGTACATTCTGACCGTGGTGGTGGTGACCGCTCATTATACCGCCTACAGCTATATCGAGCCCTTTGTCCAGACGGTAGCGGGCCTGAGCGGCAACTTTGCCACCGTACTGCTGCTGATCCTTGGCGGGGCCGGTATTATCGGCAGCATTCTGTTCGGTAAACTCGGTAACCAGCACGCGTCGGGGCTGATAAGCCTGGCGATTGCCCTGCTGCTCGCCTGCCTGCTGCTGCTGCTGCCGGCCTCGCATAACCCGCAGCACCTGATGCTGCTCAGCATCTTCTGGGGGGTGGCGATCATGATTATCGGTCTCGGCATGCAGGTGAAAGTGCTGGCCTCCGCTCCGGATGCCACCGACGTCGCCATGTCTCTGTTCTCGGGCATCTTTAATATCGGCATAGGCGCCGGGGCGCTGGTCGGCAGCCAGGTGAGTCTGCATCTTTCCATGGCCTCCGTCGGCTACGTCGGCGCCATTCCGGCGCTGGTCGCGCTGGTCTGGTCGCTGATGATATTCCGTCGCTGGCCGGTATCGCTGGAAGACCATCAGCCGCACCACTCCTGAATCCGTCGCACAAAAAAGCCCGCCGGTATCGCGCCGGCGGGCTTTTTTTCTCTGCGCATCGCGGGCGGTCAGGGATGCCAGGTCGAAATGATCTCCAGCACGCCGTTAATAATAAACTGCACGCCCATGCAGACCAGCAGAAAGCCCATCAGTCGCGAGATGGCCTCGATGCCGCCTTTGCCAACCAGACGCATAATCGCGCCGGAACTGCGCAGACAAGCCCACAGAATCACCCCTAACAGCAAAAAGATGATCGGCGGCGCCGCCAGCACCACCCACTCCGGGAAGTCCACGCCGTGCTTAACGGTCGAGGCGGAGCTAATAATCATCGCGATGGTGCCCGGACCGGCGGTGCTTGGCATCGCCAGCGGCACAAAGGCGATATTGGCGGTCGGTTCATCCTGCAGTTCTTCCGATTTGATCTTCGCTTCCATCGAATCGTGGGCTTTTTGCTGGGGAAACAGCATGCGGAAACCGATAAAGGCCACAATCAATCCGCCGGCGATACGCAGCCCAGGTATTGATATGCCGAATGTATTCATCACCACCTGACCGGCATACCACGACACCATCAGGATGGCGAAGACATACACCGATGCCATTAACGCCTGTTTATTACGCTCGGCGTTGTTCATATTACCGGCCAGGCCAAGGAACAGCGCCACGGTTGTGAGTGGATTCGCCAGCGGTAAAAGCACCGCCAGGCCGAGCCCTATTGCTTTAAACAAATCGAACATAGTTAATTAAAGTCCCGTTAATATTCATTTTTTAAGAATGGTTTCATTCCGTGAGTATATCGGCTTCAACAAATTTGACGCCAGCCTGCTGATAAATCACTTCTGCAAAAAAATAACAAGCGTTAGAAAAATCATAAAGAGTGACCCACATCGTACTTTTCCATTTTAGCAAATCGTGGCATCGGCCAATTCATAATGTTGACTTATGATTGCCTGGGCAATAGTATCACCTGCAACTAATTACTTGCCTGGGCAACCATTATGAAAAGTACCAGCGACCTGTTTAATGAAATGATCCCGCTGGGTCGCTTGATCCAGATGGTTAACCAGAAAAAAGATCGCCTGCTCAATGACTACCTCTCACCTATGGATATTACCGCGACCCAGTTTCGCGTGCTCTGCTCCATTCGTTGCGAAGTATGTATTACCCCCGTTGAGCTGAAAACCGTGCTTTCCGTCGACCCGGGCGCGATGACGCGCATGCTCGACCGCCTGGCGTGCAAAGGCTGGATTGAACGGTTACCCAACCCCGCTGACAAGCGCGGCGTGCTGGTGCAGTTGACGCCGGACGGCGCAGCCCTTTGCGAGCAGTGTCATCAGGTTGTGGGTCAGAAGTTACACCAGGAGTTAACGAAAAATCTGTCGGCGGACGAAGTCGCCATGCTTGAGCAACTGCTCAAGAAGGTCCTGCCGTAAAAATAAGAAGAGGTAAGATGATGTCCAGACGTAATAATGACGCCATCACTATCCATAGTATTTTGTCGTGGATCGAGGATAACCTGGAATCGCCCCTGTCGCTGGAAAAAGTGTCTGAGCGCTCCGGTTACTCAAAGTGGCACCTGCAACGTATGTTTAAGAAAGAGACCGGCCATTCCCTCGGCCAGTACATCCGCAGCCGCAAGCTGACGGAGATTGCGCAGAAGCTCAAGCAGAGCAATGAGCCAATTCTGTACCTGGCGGAACGCTATGGTTTCGAGTCGCAGCAGACCCTGACGCGAACGTTCAAGAACTATTTCGATGTTCCGCCCCACAAGTATCGCATAACGAATGTACCTGGCGAATCCCGCTATCTACATCCGCTAAATAACTGATGTTAATCGCCTGCACTATAAAAGACGTATTGAGGAAATCATGAAACTATTCGCTGCCGCAGCTATCGTACTCTTGTCGCTGGCCTCCAGCCTCAGCTATGCGGAGCAAAACACCACGCCGGTGCGTCAAAACCAGCGTGATACAATGATTATCCCTTCCGAACATAATGATTCGCCGTTTGATTTCAATCATATGGCGGCTGGTAATGATAAATCTGACGAACTTGGCGTGCCGTACTACCAGCAGCACGACCTGTGATGCCATTACACGCATAATTGTGTATAGCCCCGTCTCCGGGGCTTTTTTTATCCGCGCGCCATGCCAGGCCGCACCAAACGTAAGCCAAAGACATTAATGTAGAGTCCGGCCATAATCAGCACCGCCCCGGTGAGCTGCAGTCCGCTCAGCGTCTCCCCGAGCAGCAGCGCAGCGCTGGCCATTCCCACCACCGGCACCAGCAGCGACAGCGGCGCCACCCGCCAGGTTTCATACCGCCCCAGCAGCGATCCCCAGATGCCATAGCCGACGATAGTGGCGATAAATGCCAGATAGAGCAGCGACAGTATCGTCAGCAGATCGATGTGTTGCAGGCTCGCCAGCATGGTCTGCGGGCCATCAATCAGCCATGAGGCCAGCATAAACGGCAGCACCGGGATCAACGCGCTCCACACGACCAGCGACATAATGGGCGGCCGGCTCGCCTGGGACATGATTTTCTTGTTGAAGATATTACCGCAGGCCCAGCTGAGCGCCGCCGCCAGGGTCAGCATAAAGCCCACCAGCGGCACATGCTCCCCGCCAAGGCTGCCCTCCACCAGCACCAGCACGCCAAAGATCGCCAGGGCGATCCCCGCCAGCTGCTTGCCCTGCAGACGTTCGCCAAAGACGAAGGCGCCGAGAATGATGGTGAAGAAGGCTTGCGCCTGCAGCACCAGCGATGCCAGCCCGGCCGGCATACCCAGGCCGATAGCGCAGAACAGAAAGGCGAACTGACCGAAACTTATGGTCAGGCCATAGCCCAGCAGCAGGCGCAGCGGAATAGCTGGCCGGGCGACAAACAGCAGCGCCGGGAAGGCGACCAGCATAAAGCGCAGCCCCGCCAGCATCAGCGGCGGCATATTGTGCAACCCCAGCTTAATCACCACAAAGTTAAGCCCCCACACCACCACTACCAGCAGCGCCAGTAGTCCATCTTTCCTCGTCATACCCCTGCCTCTGTCGTTATTGGAATTTTTGTGAACAAAATCAAAGTAGCGAAAAAGCGGCCGCCGGGATAGATCATTATTTTTGGCAGGCCCGGAAGTGCGCCCGTCGACCGCGATGACCTGTACAAGGCGTAATGGCCGTGTTATTTGTGATCGAAGACATAAAATTATAACAACATGACAGGCAAGGAAATCATGATCACCACTCTCCGGCGCTCCACCATCGCGCTGCTGGCATCGTCGTTACTGTTGACTATCGGCCGCGGGGCCACACTGCCGTTTATGACCATCTATCTCACCCGACGCTTTCAGCTGGAAGTGGATGTGATTGGCTATGCCCTGTCGCTGGCGCTGGTGGTTGGGGTGTTGTTCAGCATGGGTTTTGGCATCCTCGCTGACAGGTTCGATAAAAAGCGCTATATGGTGTGGTCAGTGCTGGTGTTTATTCTCGGCTTCAGCGCAATACCGCTGGTCAATAACGCCCCCCTGGTGGTGATCTTCTTTGCGCTGATCAACTGCGCCTACTCGGTCTTTTCCACCGTCCTGAAAGCCTGGTTCGCCGACCGGCTGACAGCAGAGAAAAAAGCGCGCATCTTCTCGCTGAACTACACCATCCTCAACATCGGCTGGACCGTTGGGCCGCCCATCGGCACCCTGCTGGTAATGCACAGTATCAATTTGCCGTTCTGGCTGGCGGCCGCCTGCGCCGCCTTTCCGCTGGTGTTTATTCAGCTGTTTCTTCAGCGGGATGGCGCCGCCGCGGCCCAGCCGGGCGCAGCGCCCTGGTCGCCTTCGGTGTTGCTGCGCGACCGGGCGCTGCTGTGGTTTACCTGCTCCGGGCTGCTGGCCTCCTTCGTCGGTGGCGCCTTCGCCTCCTGTCTCTCGCAGTATGTGCTGGTGGTCGCCAGCAGCGATTTCGCCGAGAAAGTGGTGGCCGTGGTGCTGCCGGTCAACGCCGCGGTGGTGGTTGCTCTGCAGTACGCGGTTGGCCGGCGGCTGAGCGCGAGAAATATCCGCCCGCTAATGACCTTCGGCACCGTCTGCTTTGTGATCGGCCTTGTGGGCTTTATGTTCTCTGGCGCCAGCCTGTGGGCGTGGGGGATCTCGGCGGCGATCTTCACCCTCGGGGAAGTGATTTATGCCCCCGGGGAGTATATGCTGATTGACCATATTGCCCCGCCGGGGATGAAGGCCAGCTACTTCTCCGCCCAGTCGCTGGGGTGGCTGGGGGCGGCATTCAACCCGATGCTGACGGGGTTGATCCTCACCCATCTGCCGCACTGGTCGCTTTTTGTCATTCTTATCGTGGCGATTGTCGCCGCCTGGCTGATGATTTTCCGCGGGATCAATGCCCGCCCCTGGCAACCGGATTCTCCGCTGGCCAACGCCTGACGCCAGCTGGCATGCGGCTGTCAGGTTGCTGTCGGGCCGTTGTCGGGTCGCTGTCGTGGTGGCTGGCGGCCCGGTTCACCATACTCCATCACAGGTTTACATCCGCAGAACGTTATGGAGCATACGAATATGAACAGCAACAATCAGGTCAAACAATTACGGCTGCAGCGCGCCTGGTCCCAGGAGCAGTTGGCCGAAATGGCGGGTCTCAGCGTCCGCACGATCCAGCGCATTGAGAATGGCGAACGCCCGGGGCTGGAGACCCTCAGCGCCCTCGCCGCGGTCTTTGAGGTGACGGTGGCCGAGATCGGCGGCGAAGCCCGGCGGGAAGACGCGCCGGGCCAGGAAGCCTCACTGGATCTGCGCATAGAGGAAGCCAAAGCGCGGGTGCATCAGGAGAGCCGCTTTTTCCGTTCGCTGTCGGTGGCGCTGGTGGTTTGCGTGCTGCTGGCGGTGCTTAACCGCTTCACTAATCCACAGTACTACTGGTCCGGCTGGGTCGCCCTGATCTGGGGCGCCCTGCTGGTGGTGAGAGGATTACGCCTGTTCGTGTTCGGCGAATGGATCAAAAACTGGCGCCAGGCGCGCCTGCAGCGGCTGCTGCGCAAATAGGCCGCAAACCGGCGGCGCGACCGCCGCCGGCATGGTCAGATGGTCACCATGGCGCGCACGCCGTCGCTCTCCATATCACCACCCTTGCCTTGCTGGACGATGGCGCCGCGCGACATCACCAGGTAGTGGTCCGCCAGCCCGGCGGCAAAGTCATAGAACTGCTCCACCAGCAGGATCGCCATGTCTCCGCGGCTCGCCAGCTGGCGGATCACTTCGCCAATCTCTTTGATGACCGAGGGCTGGATCCCCTCGGTGGGTTCATCAAGGATCAGCAGCTGTGGGCGGCTGGCCAGCGCGCGGCCAATCGCCAGCTGCTGCTGCTGGCCGCCGGATAAGTCACCGCCTCGCCGCTGCTTCATGGTCCTGAGCACCGGGAAAAGCTGGTAGATCTCCTCCGGCACCTGCTGCGCTTCGCGGGCGGGAAAGCGCGACAGCCCCATCAGCAGGTTTTCTTCCACCGTCAGGCGCGGAAATATCTCGCGCCCCTGGGGGACGTAGGCGACCCCGGCCTGCACCCGCTGGTGCGGTTTGCGATGGGTGATGTTCTGATCCTGCCAGCGTACCTCACCGCTGCGCGCCGGGATCAGCCCCATCAGGCATTTCAGCAGCGTGGTCTTACCGACGCCATTGCGCCCCAGCAGGCAGGTGACTTCGCCCTGGCGGGCGGAAAACTCCACCCCGCGTAAAATATGACTGCCGCCGTAGTATTGATGTAGCTGACTCACCTGTAACATTGGCGCTCCTTAACGTCCCAGATAAACTTCAATGACCTGCTCATTGGCCTGAACCTCCCGCAGCGATCCCTCCGCCAGCACCTGGCCCTGATGCAGGACCGTCACCCGGTCGGCGATGGTCTCGACAAATCCCATGTCGTGCTCCACCACCATCAGGGAGTGCTGTCCGGCCAGCGTGCGAAACAGCTCCGCCGTATACTCCGTTTCCGCATCGGTCATGCCGGCCGCCGGCTCATCAAGCAGCAGCAGATGCGGCTCCTGCACCAGCAGCATGCCGATCTCAAGAAACTGTTTCTGACCATGGGACAGCAGACCGGCCTGGCGGTAGCGCTCGCCGTCAAGACGCAGCAGGCGCAGCACCTCATTCAGCCGATCGTCCTGTTCGCTGCTCAGCCGGGCGCGCAGGCTGGCCCACACCGATTTATCCCCCTTCATCGCCAGGGCGAGATTTTCCGCCACCGTCAGCGCTTCGAAGACCGTCGGCTTCTGAAACTTGCGCCCGATGCCCTGGCGGGCGATGGCCACCGGGTCAAGAGTGGTCAGATCCACCGACTGGTCATAGAGCGCTTTGCCGCTTTGCGGCCGGGTCTTGCCGGTGATCACGTCCATCAGGGTGGTCTTGCCCGCCCCGTTGGGGCCGATCACACAGCGCAGTTCGCCGACGCCTATCGCCAGCGACAGATCCGTCAGCGCCCGGAAACCGTCAAAGCTGACGTTGATGTTCTCCAGCTGCAGCACCGGATCGGTTTGTTCGCGAAAGCGATCGCCGGGCAGCTGGCGGGTAAACAGTCCTTCATCCGGTTGCATTAGCGGTCTCCTCGACGCAGCAGGCCCATCACCCCGCGGGGTAAAAACAGGGTCACAATGATGAAGATGAGGCCGAGAAACAGCTGCCAGTACTCTGGCATCGCCACGGTGAAAATGCTTTTCGCACCGTTGACCAATCCGGCGCCAAGCACCGGGCCGATCAGGGTGCCGCGCCCGCCGAGCGCCACCCAGATGGCGGCCTCGATGGAGTTGGTCGGCGACATTTCGCTGGGGTTGATGATCCCCACCTGCGGGACATATAACGCCCCCGCCAGACCGCAGAGCACCGCCGACAGCGTCCACACCAGCAGCTTGAAGCCGCGCGGGTCGTACCCGCAGAACATCAGCCGGTTTTCGGCGTCACGCACCGCGGTGAGGATCCGGCCAAACTTGCTCTGCGCCAGCGCCGCGCCCAGCCACAGGGTCAGCAACAGCAGCAAAACCGTGGCCATAAACAGGCTGGCGCGGGTGCCGGTGGCGGTGACCGGAAAACCCAGCAGCGTGGTAAAACCGGTGAAGCCGTTGTTGCCGCCAAATCCGGTCTCGTTGCGAAAGAACAGCAGCATACCGGCATAGGTCAGGGCCTGGGTCATGATCGAGAAATAGACCCCTTTGATCTTCGAGCGAAAGGCAAACCAGCCGAAAACCAGGGCCAGCAGACCGGGAACCAGCACCACCAGCGCCATCGCCCAGGCGAAATGCTGCGTGCCCCACCAGAACCAGGGCAGCTCGCTCCAGGAGAGAAAAGACATAAACGCCGGCAGACCGTCGCCCGCCGCCTGGCGCATCAGGTACATCCCCATGGCGTACCCGCCGAGGGCAAAGAAGATCCCGTGCCCCAGCGACAGCATGCCCGCGTAGCCCCAGACCAGATCCAGCGCCACCGCCACAATGGCGTAGCAGAGGATTTTGCCGCTCAGCGTCAGCAGCCAGCTCGGCACCGCCAGCGGATGGGAGGCCGGCAGCAGCGCCAGGAATGGCATACTCAGCAGCCCCAGCACCAGCAGGATCCCCAGCCAGCGCAGAGGCCGCGGCGCGCGCTGCGCCAGCGTTAAGGTGATTGGTTGACTCATTAGTCGATAACCCTCCCTTTCAGCGCGAACAGACCCTGCGGGCGTTTCTGAATAAACAGAATAATCATCACCAGGATCAGGATTTTGCCCAGCACAGCGCCCATTTGCGGTTCGAGAATTTTGTTGAAAATGCCCAGCCCAAAGGCCGCCGCCACGCTGCCGGCCAGCTGGCCGACGCCGCCCAGCACCACCACCAGAAACGAGTCGATGATGTATCCCTGACCTAGTTCAGGCCCGACGTTGCCAAGCTGCGACAGCGCCACGCCGCCCAGCCCGGCAATACCGGAGCCGAGGCCAAAGGCCAGCATATCCACCCGCCCGGTAGGCACGCCGCAGCAGGCGGCCATCGCCCGGTTCTGCGTCACGGCGCGGACGTTCATACCCAGACGGGTACGGTTCAGGATGAGCCAGGTAAAACACAGCACCAGCAGGACGAACGCCAGCACCGCCAGCCGGTTCCACGGCAGGATCAGGTTCGGCAGGACCTGCACGCCGCCGGAGAGCCAGGCCGGGTTTGCCACCTCCACGTTCTGCGCGCCAAACAGCATCCTCACCAGCTGGATAAGCATCAGGCTGATCCCCCAGGTGGCGAGCAGCGTTTCCAGCGGCCGACCATACAGATGACGAATAATGGTGCGCTCCAGCGCCATGCCGATCCCGGCGGTCACCAGAAACGCCACCGGCAGCGCGACCAGCGGATAAAAGGCCAGCCATTGCGGCGCGAGCTGCGCCAGCGCCTGCTGTACCAGCCAGCAGCTGTAGGCGCCGATCATTAACATCTCGCCGTGGGCCATGTTAATCACCCCCAGCAGGCCATAGGTGATCGCCAGCCCCAGCGCGGCCAGCAACAGCACCGATCCCAGCGACAGCCCCATAAAGGCCTGGCCCAGCAGATCGCCGAGCAGCAGACGATGTTTGATCTTTTGCAGGCTGTCGCTGGCCGCCTCGCGCACCGCCGCATCCGGCTCATGTTGGGCATCGGTAAAGGGGATCAGCAGCGCCTGGGTTTCCGGGTCCGCGGAATGGCCGAGCAGCGTCACGGCGGCCAGCCGCGCGCTGGCCTCAGGCTGAGTCAACTGCAGGCGCGCCAGCGCCACCTCCAGCAGACCCCGCACATTATCATCGGTTTCCGCCTGCAGCCGCTGTTGCAGCAGCGCGGCCATAGCCGGGGTCGCTTCCCGCTGTAGCGTTCGTGCGGCGGAAGCTCTCTCCGTGACGTTGTCACTTAAAATAAGGTGGCTGGCCAGCGCGCCGGCAGCCAGATTGCGCAGCCGGTTGGTCAGACGGACCGGCCGGGTTTCGCCCTGCGGCGCGGCGACAGCGCCCAATGGCTGTAATCCGCCCTGTCGGGTGCGGAAAGCATGTTTTCCGTCGTCCATCACCAGGCTCTCGGTGGTTAACGCCCGCAGCAGCGGCAGACGATCCGCCTGCGGCGCTGCCGCCCACTGGGTCAACAGCTGCGCCTGCTGGCTGCGACTGGCGGCAACGAAGTCGTCCGCCTCCGCGGCCTGCGCCCGCCATGGCAGCAGGATCAGCAGTAGCGCCAACACATTCATGAGACGCAATGCGTTCATGTCGTTCTCCTCTGGTCAGCGGCCGACGGGCGCGACGCTCCAGCCCCGTCGGCCGTGGCGCTTACTGGCTGACGGTTTTCACCGGATGGTCAGGTTTCTTATCGTTACCGGGGATCCACGGACTCCACGGCTGCGCGCGAACGGGTTTATCGGTCTGCCAGACCACGTTGAACTGGCCGTTGCCTTCAATTTCACCGATCATCACCGGCTTATGCAGATGATGGTTAGTGGCATCCATGGTCAGGGTAAAACCGGACGGCGCGTTGAAGGTCTGCCCGGCCATCGCCTCGCGCACTTTATCGAGATCGGTGGTGCCCGCTTTGGTCACCGCCTGCGCCCACATATGCAGACCCACCCAGGTCGCTTCCATCGGATCGTTGGTTACCACCGTATCGGCATTCGGCAGCTTGTGCGCTTTGGCATACGCGCGATAATCGGCGACAAAGGCTTTGTTGGTCGGATTATCGACGGACTCAAAGTAGTTCCATGCCGCGAGGTTGCCGACCAGCGGTTTGGTATCGATGCCGCGCAGCTCCTCTTCCCCCACCGAGAAGGCCACCACCGGTACATCGGTCGCTTTCAGACCCTGGTTAGCCAGCTCTTTGTAGAACGGTACGTTGGAATCGCCATTGATGGTGGAGACCACTGCCGTTTTGCCACCGGCGGCGAATTTTTTGATATTGGCGACGATGGTCTGGTAATCGCTGTAGCCGAACGGGGTGTAGACCTCCTCGATATCTTTGTCCTGGATCCCTTTGGCATGCAGGAAGGCGCGGAGGATCTTGTTGGTGGTGCGCGGATAGACGTAGTCCGTCCCCAGCAGAAAGAAACGTTTAGCGCCGCCGCCGTCCTCGCTCAGCAGGTATTCCACCGCCGGGATAGCCTGCTGGTTAGGCGCCGCGCCGGTATAGAAGACGTTGGGGGACATCTCTTCCCCTTCGTACTGCACCGGGTAGAACAGCAGGCCGTTCAGTTCCTCAAACACCGGCAGGACCGATTTACGCGAGACCGACGTCCAGCAGCCAAACACCACCGCCACTTTATCCTGGGCCAGCAGCTGGCGCGCCTTCTCGGCAAACAGCGGCCAGTTGGAGGCCGGGTCGACCACCACCGGCTCCAGTTTCTTGCCCAGCACCCCGCCTTTGGCGTTGATGTCGTCGATGGCCATCAGCGCGACGTCTTTCAGCGGCGTTTCGGAAATCGCCATCGTCCCGGAGAGCGAATGCATGATCCCGACTTTGATGGTGTCGGCGGCATAGGCCTGGAAGGAGAGACCCATAGCCATAACAGAGGCGGAGAGTGCAAAAGCTTTTAATAACGTTCTACGTTGCATGATTCACTCCTGAGTAGCGCAAAAAATAAAGAATTAACAGCTAACCAGAGGTGATAAGGCAAAAAAGGTGCCAGGTTGTGAAAACAGCAGGATGCGGCGCAGGTGGGCGATAGTGGCGAAGAGGATGGCAGCGTTGCCTCATCACGGTGCAACGCTGCGCTAAGAAAGCAATTACCAGACGTCGGCGGCGATGGAGGTCACCAGACGGACCTTTTGCCATTGCTGGTCTTCGCTGAGGGCATTCCCCTCTTCAGTGGAGGCGAAACCGCACTGCGGGCTGAGGCAGATCTGCTCGAGCGGCACGTACTGCGCGGCCTCGGCGAGACGCGCTTTTACCCCTTGCGGATTCTCCAGCTCGCCGTTTTTGGTGGTGATCAGCCCGAGGACCACCTGCTGGTGGCCGGGACGAATAAAGCGCAGCGGCGCGAAATCCCCGGAGCGGTCGTTGTCGTACTCCAGGAAGAAGGCATCGACATTAACGCCGCCAAACAGCACCTCGGCAACCGGCTCGTAACCGCCTTCCGAGATCCAGGTTGAACGGAAGTTACCCCGGCAGACGTGCAGGCCCACCGTCAGATCGGCCGGCTTACCCTCCAGCGCCTGGTTCAGCACCCGGGCATAAATACGCGCCAGCGCATCCGGATCCTCGCCGCGCTCACGTACCTGCTGGCGCTGGGCATCGGAGCACAGATAGGCCCACACGGTATCGTCCAGCTGCAGATAGCGGCAGCCGGCGTCATAAAACGCGCGGATGGCGTCGCGCCAGGTGGTGGCCAGATCGTCGAAGTAGTCGCTAAGATCCGGGTAGACCGTGGCATCGATATCTTTCCGCCCGCCGCGGAAGTGCAGCACGCTCGGGCTGGGAATGGTCATCTTCGGCTGCGCGTCGCCGCTGATGCTTTTCAGATAGCGGAAATCCTCCAGCATCGGGTGGTCGCCAAACGCCAGCTTGCCGGTGACGCGAACGCCGTGCGCTTTGGTCTGCACGCCGTTGAACTGGATCCCCTGCTCGGCATCGTAACGTTCAACGCCCTGCAGGCCATCGAAGAAATCGAAATGCCACCATGCGCGACGAAACTCACCGTCGGTGACCACGTGCAGGCCGCAGTCGCATTGCTGCTGAACCAGATGACGAATGGCGTTATTCTCAATCTCGCGTAGCTGAGCGGCGTCGATAATCCCCTCAGCCAGCTGCTGACGCGCCTGTTTAATGCTGTCCGGGCGCAAAAAACTGCCGACGATGTCTGCGCGGAACGGGGCCTGTTGACGTTGCATGCTGTCTCCTTAGCGGTGGGCGCGTTAGTTGCCCACCGTGATAGTTCATTATTTGAATTTTTAGACTTCTGGATGGCTATATGTCCAGATACTGGCATGCAGAGTGGTGGGTCGCAAACGAGAATATTTCATGGTACATGAAAAATTTTCATTTACCGGAAACAAATGCATAGCCCTCATCTTCCCAGCCGGTGAGTCCGCCGAGCATCATTTTCACCGGCCGCCCCAGCTCGGCCAGCTTCAGCGCGGCAACGTCAGCGCCGTTGCAGTGCGGCCCGGCGCAGTAGACCACAAAGAGGGTCTCCGCCGGCCAGGCGGCCATTCGCTCGGCGGTAATTTGGCTGTGCGGGAGATGCTGCGCGCCTGGCAGGTGACGTCTGGCGAAGGCTTCCTCGCTGCCGACCACGTGCAGCAGGACGAAGTCGACCTCGCCGGCACGCTGGGCGCTGTGCACATCGGCACAGTCGGTCTCAAGATGCAGCTTATGGCTGAACCAGCGGATAGCCTCAGCGGAGGTGGCAGGGGGAAATTGGGTTACTACACTCATGGCGTCTTCTCCTTGTCTGTGATAACACTACTTTACTGACGCCCATCACCCTGATCTGCCGACAACCATGACAGAAAACGCTAACATCCTGACAACCCCTTCTGTGACACCGTCACGTCATCAGGTGGTCGCCCTCGCCTACGATGGCCTGTGCACCTTTGAGTTTGGCGTAGCCGTGGAGATCTTCGGCCTGCCGCGCCCGGAAATGGGCGACAACTGGTACCAGTTCGCCGTCGCCGCCGTCGATGAAGGGCCGCTGTGCGCCACCGGCGGCATCCGCCTGATGACCGACGGCGGTCCTGAACTTCTCGCCCAGGCGGATACGATTGTGGTCCCCGGCTGGCGCGGCGTCGACGCCCCGGTCCCCGAGGCGCTGTGCGCCGCGCTGGCTTCCGCCCACGCCCGCGGATGTCGGATTATTTCTATCTGTTCCGGGGTGTTCGTTCTCGCCGCCGCCGGGCTGCTCAATGGCCGCCAGGCGACAACCCACTGGCGTTACACCGCGGCGCTGCAGTCCCGTTTTCCGCAGATCCAGGTGGTGGAGGACGTCCTTTACGTGGGCGATGCTTTGCTGATGACTTCCGCCGGCAGCGCGGCGGGGATCGACCTTTGTCTGCATCTGGTGCGTGAAGATTTCGGCAGCGAAGCCGCCAACGTCGTCGCCCGCCGCCTGGTCGTCTCTCCCCATCGCGACGGCGGTCAGGCGCAGCAGGTCCTGCGCCCGGTAGCCCGCAGCCGGGAGAGCCTGCGCCTCGGTCAGCTGTTTGACTATCTGCACCAGCATCTTGCCGCCAGCCATACCGTCGCTTCCCTCGCCCAGCGCGCCGGCATGGGGACGCGCACCTTTTTGCGCCGCTTTGAGGAGGCCACCGGTAAAACGCCCGCCCGCTGGCTGCTGGAGGAACGACTGCTGCGCGCCCGCCAGCACCTGACGGAGAGCACGATGGGCATCGATCAGATCGCTGAGCGCTGCGGGTTTGCCAGCGCCGGCACCCTGCGCCACCATTTTCGCCAGCACTTCGCGCTCAGCCCGCTGCAGTACCGTAAACAGTTTACGCCTTCTCCGATTGCAAAATCGTCGCAGCCACGGACAATAGACGGCCACAGTAAACCGGTCGCCAGGAGGGTCGATGATGAAGAAAGAGTGTCGGGTAGTGATCTATAAAGAGGGGCTGCTGGGCAGTCTGTTTTTTGGCGAAGCCAAGGCCGACCCTGACAAAATGAGCCAGTTTCTCAGCAGCTATACCCGTGAGGGATGGGAAGTGAAAACCATGTCGGTGGAGCGCCGCCGTACCGCCCTGTTCTGGTCGCGTGAAGCGTATCTTTTCGTGCTCGAACGCCCCCTCTGATAGCCTGCGCCTGGTTTACACGTTTAAGCCAGGCGTTTCTAAGCGTCAGCTTTCAGGGCTGACGGATATAGCCCTGCTCCTGCATTTTCTGCATGCCTTCCTCGCTGGCGCAGACCATGCCGGTAGTCAACATGGCAAATCCAAAACGCTGATAAAACGTAATTTTATCGGCCACCGCATAGATAAATATTTTGCCAAAGGGCAGGAGTTGCTCCCGGATGGCCAGCATCAGCTGTTGCCCGTAGCCCTGTCCCTGACGAGCGGGGACGATCGCCACATCCGCCAGATAGCTGCTCCAGGTACAGTCGCTGATGGCTCGCGCCACGGCAATCAGCTGACCGTTCTCATAGCCAAACCAGCAGAAGGTACTCTGGCGGAACGCCTGCTCCAGTTGCTGAACATCACGCTCATTCAGCCCGGCCTCGGCGATGATCGTTCGCACTCGCTGCCAGTCCACCCGCGCGATCGCCTCTTTACCCTCAATCACCATCATGACATTGTCTCCCGTCGTCTCCCGGAAGCAAGATCTAGCATGCCGCGGCAGGATATGCCAGATGGAAAGCCGGACTGAAGCAGTCGGTACAGGGTGGAAGGGGCAAAAAAAAACCGCCATATGACTGGCGGTAAATCAATGCTTGCATGGATAGATTGTGTTTTGCATTTTTCGCAGACAGATAAGCTTTACCTCTCTACGTTTGCTGCCGAAGTTAGCATGCTCAACTTCAATAAAGCCTCAACGACCAGCAGCTAAAGCTTCTCCACCAGCGCTTTCAGCTGCGCCAGGGTCTGCTGCCGGTCCTCCGCGGCGGCGACAGGCCAGGCCGACTGGCGCACGATGAGCCGGGTCGGCAGCAGCTCGCGGATCCGCAGCTGCGGGGCCGCCATCAGGGCAATCAGCCGCTCCACCGCCCTTTTGCCCAACAGATCGAAGTCCTGCGCCACCGTGGTGAGCGGCGGCTGGAAGTAAAGGCTGTCGGCGGTGTCATCGTAGCCGGTCACCGATACTGCCCGGCTGCCGCTGCGATTGAGCTGGGCCAGCGCACTGAGCACGCCGAGCGCCATCTGATCGTTTGCCACCACTATGGCGCTGATCCGCGGCTGCAGGTGGAGGAGCTCGAAAGTTTTCTGCCAGCCGCTGGCGGCGCTCCAGTCGCCAAACACCGTAGTAGAGCGGGCAATATTCAGACTGTGCAACGCCTCGCGCCAGCTGGCGAGACGCAGACGGGCGGAAACCGAACTTTCCGGTCCCGCCAGCAGACCAAATTCGCGATGCCCCAGCTCCCACAGGTGGCGCAGGCCCCGCAGCCGTCGCGGTGGTCGAAGCGCACGCAGCAGACATCGGCCTCCGGGGAGACATCGAGAAACAGGCAGGCCATATCCGGATTGTCTTGCACCAGCCGCTCGGCAGTGGCGCTCTCCAGCGGCAGACTGACGATCACCCCGCGAATATGCTGGGCGCGCAGCTCGTCCAGCCGGGCCTGCAGCGCGACAAAATCAGCCTGCGCCGGCATCGCTATCGCCACTTCCAGCTGATGCAGGCTGGCATGGCTCTTTATCGCGGCGGCGATCTGCGAGGGGGCGTGCAGCGTCAGCGAGGCGGTAATCAGCCCGATGGAGGGCGCCGCTTTGCCGGCAAGCAGCTGCGCCGAGCGGTTAGGCACATAGTGCAGCGCCTGCATCGCGCGGATCACCTGCTCGCGGGTGCGGGCTGACACCACCTCAGGACGGTTCAGCACCCGGGAGACCGTCTGCTGGGACACGCCCGCGGCGCGGGCGACATCCTCCAGGGTTGCGGTACGACGCGGCATCTTTTCTCCTCAGCAATAACAATGTCGTGCGCTAACATTTTATGTTTAACGCGCGACAAAAAACAGCGCTTCGCCCCCGCTTTCGTGATCGTCTGTTAATTTCGATTCCCCCGAGATTGCTGGACAAAACAAATTACCCGATAACGTTAACCATCCTGTTTAGCGAACGACAATTTCTGACTTACCGGGGTTTTATATGCAAATTAGCGATACCGGCCGCAGCCACACTCCTGACTTTCACGCCGTCCTCGCCCGTGAAGACTGGCAGAACCAGACCATTACCCACCTTAACCGCCTGCCAGCGCATCCCGTTTTCGCCAGCTGGCGCGATGAGCTTGCCGCCCGCGATAACCTACCTTCATCCCGCCGCCGTCAACTGGACGGCGAGTGGCAGTTCTCTTACGCCCGCAGCCCATTTGCCGTCGATGCACAGTGGTTGACGCAGGATCTTCCGGACTGCCGCGGCACGCCTGTGCCTTCCAACTGGCAGATGCAGGGCTATGACGCGCCGATCTACACCAACGTCCGCTATCCCATCGACACCACCCCACCGCGGGTGCCGGAGGATAACCCGACCGGCTGCTACTCCCTGCACTTTACGGTTGAGGACACATGGCGTGAGAACGGGCAAACGCAGATTATTTTCGATGGCGTCAACTCGGCATTTCATCTGTGGTGCAATGGCGTGTGGGTCGGCTATTCGCAGGACAGTCGCCTGCCGGCGGCGTTCGATCTCAGCCCCTTTCTGCGTCCGGGCGACAACCGCCTGTGCGTGATGGTCATGCGCTGGAGCGCCGGCAGCTGGCTGGAAGACCAGGATATGTGGCGGATGAGCGGTATTTTCCGCTCGGTATGGCTGCTGAATAAGCCGCAGCAACGGCTATGCGACGTGCAGTTGACGCCAGCCCTTGACGCCCTCTATCGCGACGGCACTCTGCAGGTCCAGGCGACCGTCGAAGCGACTGAGGCGGCGCTTGCCGGGCTCAGCGTCGGGGTTAGCCTGTGGCGCGGCGAGGAGCAGATCGCCGCCGGGCGGCAGCCGTTAGGTACCCCGACGGTGGATGAGCGCGGCCACTACGCGGAACGGGTCGATTTCTCCCTGGCGGTGGCGACGCCGGCGCACTGGAGCGCGGAAACCCCGAACTGTTATCGCGCCGTGGTCACCCTGTGGCGCGGCGACGAACTGCTGGAGGCCGAAGCGTGGGACATCGGTTTTCGCCGCATCGAGATTGCCGATGGCCTGCTGCGTCTCAACGGTAAACCGCTGCTGATCCGCGGCGTTAACCGCCATGAGCATCATCATTTGCGCGGGCAGGTGGTCACCGAGGCGGATATGGTGCAGGACATTCTGTTGATGAAGCAGAACAACTTTAACGCCGTGCGCTGCTCGCACTATCCCAACGCGCCGCGCTGGTATGAACTCTGCAACCGCTACGGTCTGTACGTGGTCGATGAAGCCAATATTGAAACCCACGGGATGGTGCCGATGAATCGGCTGTCCGACGATCCGGCGTGGCTGCCAGCCTTCAGCGCCCGCGTCACCCGGATGGTACAGAGCAACCGCAACCATCCGTGCATTATCATCTGGTCGCTGGGCAACGAGTCCGGCGGCGGCGGCAACCACGAAGCGCTGTACCACTGGCTGAAACGCAACGATCCGAGCCGTCCGGTGCAGTACGAGGGCGGCGGCGCGGATACCACCGCCACCGATATTATCTGTCCGATGTACGCCCGCGTCGAACGCGACCAGCCGATCCCGGCGGTCCCCAAATGGGGGATCAAAAAATGGATCAGCCTGCCCGGTGAGCAGAGGCCGCTGATCCTTTGCGAGTACGCCCACGCGATGGGCAACAGCCTCGGCAACTTCGCCGATTACTGGCAGGCCTTTCGCGAGTATCCGCGGCTGCAGGGCGGGTTTATCTGGGACTGGGCCGACCAGGCGATCCGCAAAACCTTTGCCGACGGCAGCGTCGGCTGGGCCTATGGCGGCGACTTTGGTGATAAGCCTAACGATCGCCAGTTCTGTATGAACGGTCTGGTGTTTCCCGATCGCACGCCGCATCCGTCGCTGGTGGAGGCGAAGCACGCCCAGCAGTATTTTCAGTTCACGCTGCTGTCGACCTCGCCGCTGCGGGTGCGCATCATCAGCGAATACCTGTTCCGCCCAACCGATAACGAAGTGCTGCGCTGGCAGGTGCAGGCGGCCGGTGAACCCCTGTATCACGGCGACCTGACCCTGGCGCTGCCCCCTGAGGGCAGCGACGAGATAACGCTGCTCGATAGCCTGATCCTGCCTGAAGGCGCCCGCGCGGTGTGGCTGACGCTGGAGGTGACCCAGCCCCAGGCGACCGCCTGGTCAGAAGCGGAGCACCGCGTCGCCTGGCAACAGTTTCCCCTGCCTGCCCCGCTGGCGCTGCCGGCGCCCACCGTGTCTGCCGGCGCTCCGGATCTTATCGTCAGCGATGAGGTCTGGCAGATCCGCGCCGGTTCGCAATGCTGGACCATCGATCGCCGGACGGGTCTGCTGAGCCGCTGGTCGGTTGGCGGTCAGGAGCAGCTGTTGACCCCCCTGCGTGACCAGTTTATTCGCGCGCCGCTCGACAACGACATCGGGGTCAGCGAAGTAGAGCGTATCGACCCCAACGCCTGGGTGGAGCGCTGGAAAAGCGCCGGCCTGTACGATCTTGAGGCGCACTGCGTCCAGTGCGATGCGCAGCGCCTGGCAAATGAAACCCTCGTCGACTGCCGCTGGCACTACCTGCGCGGCGAAGAGGTAGTGATTGTCAGCCACTGGCGCATGCACTTCACTGCTGACGGAACCCTGCGGTTGGCGGTGGACGGCGAACGGGCGGAAACCCTGCCGCCGCTGCCGCGGGTCGGGCTGCACTTCCAGGTGGCGGATCAGCAGGCGCCGGTGAGCTGGCTGGGTCTGGGGCCGCATGAGAACTACCCCGACCGGCGGAGCAGCGCCTGCTTCGCCCGCTGGGAGCAGCCGCTGGCGGCGATGACCACCCCCTATATCTTCCCGACGGAAAACGGCCTGCGCTGTGATACCCAGGCGCTGGACTGGGGGCGCTGGCACATCAGCGGTCATTTCCACTTCTCCGTTCAGCCATGGAGCACCCGTCAGCTGATGGAGACCGACCACTGGCACAAGATGCAGGCCGAAGACGGCGTGTGGATCACCCTCGACGGCCTGCATATGGGGGTGGGAGGCGATGACTCCTGGACCCCCAGCGTGCTGCCGCAGTGGCTCCTGAGCCAAACGCGCTGGCAGTACGAGGTCTCATTGCGTTGCTTTTAATCCGTGGGGGCGACAGCCCCCACCCCACAAACAGAATAACAAGGGATCATGGTGATGAAATTCTCAGAACTGGCGCCACGAGAACGGCATAATTTCGTCTATTTCCTGCTGTTCTTTTTCTTTTACTATTTCATTATGTCGGCCTACTTCCCGTTTTTTCCGGTGTGGCTGGCGGACGTTAACCATTTAACTAAAACGGAAACCGGGATCGTTTTCTCGTCTATCTCGTTATTCGCCATTATTTTTCAGCCGGTGTTCGGCCTGATGTCGGATAAGCTCGGCCTGCGCAAACATCTGCTGTGGACCATTACGGTACTGTTAATTCTGTTCGCGCCATTCTTTATTTTCGTTTTCTCCCCGCTGCTGCAGATGAATATTATCGCTGGTTCGCTGGTAGGCGGGATCTACCTGGGGATTGTTTTCTCCAGCGGCTCCGGGGCGGTGGAAGCTTATATCGAACGCGTCAGCCGGGCCAACCGCTTTGAATATGGCAAAGTGCGGGTCGCAGGCTGCGTCGGCTGGGCGCTATGCGCCTCGATAACCGGCGTGCTGTTCGGCATCGATCCCAATATCACCTTCTGGATCGCCTCCGGCTTTGCGCTGGTGCTCGGTCTGCTGCTCTGGCTGTCGCGGCCGGAAAGCAGCAACAGCGCCCAGGTTATCGAGGCGCTGGGCGCCAATCGCCAGGCCTTTTCGCTGCGTACGGCGGCAGAGCTGCTGCGTATGCCGCGCTTCTGGGGCTTTATCGTCTATGTGGTGGGTGTCGCCAGCGTCTACGACGTGTTTGACCAGCAGTTCGCCAACTTTTTCAAAAGCTTTTTCGCCAGTCCGCAGCGCGGTACCGAAGTGTTTGGCTTCGTCACCACCGGCGGCGAGTTGCTCAACGCGCTGATCATGTTCTGCGCGCCGGCCATCGTTAACCGCATCGGCGCCAAAAACGCCCTGCTGACCGCGGGGATGATCATGTCGGTGCGTATTCTCGGGTCGTCCTTCGCCTCATCGGCAGTCGAGGTGGTGATCCTCAAGATGCTGCATATGTTTGAGATCCCCTTCCTGCTGGTGGGAACTTTTAAATATATCTCTTCCGCCTTTAACCCGCGCCTCTCGGCCACCCTGTTCCTGATCGGTTTTAATCTGTCAAAACAGCTGTCCGGGGTGGTGCTTTCCGCCTGGGTGGGCCGGATGTACGACACCGTCGGCTTCCATCAGGCCTATCTGATCCTCGGCTGCATAACCCTGAGCTTCACCCTGCTCTCGTTCGTCACCCTACGCGGCGGCAACCGTCTGCTGCCGACCGCAGAGACGCAGAGCCCCGCCTGACTCCAGCGCCCCCGTCAGGGATGACGGGCTTCACTCGACAATCCGCGTCTCACCGCCGCGATTCTCCAGCGCATAGCGCTGACAAGGCGCCCCGGCGGCGATAAGCTCCGCCAGCTCCGCCGAGTGGCTGGTCAGCCAGATCTGGCTGTAGCGCGAGGCCTCGATAATCAGCCGGGCCAGCGCGGGCAACATGTCGCGATGCAGGCTGTTCTCCGGTTCATTGATCGCCAGAAACGCCGGCGGGCGCGGACTGAGAAGCGCGACGGCGAGGCACAAAAAGCGCAGCGTACCGTCGGACATCTCCGCCGCCAGCAGCGGGCGGCGGATCCCTTCGCGACGCATTTTCAGAGCGAAACGCGAGTGCTCGTTTTCACAATAAAACTGGCAGCCGGGAAAGGCGTCGGCAAGGATTTCATGCAAAATCTCCTCCGCGCCGATCTCGACAATGGTCTGAAAGGCGGCGGCGAGATTCTGGCCATCGCTGTCGAGGACTGGCGAACGGTAACCCACGGCCGGCTGACGCAGCGGCGAATGACGGCCAATCGCGAATTCATGATAAAACCGCCAACGGCGCAGGGTCTCCCGCACTCGCGATACTTCGGGGAAACGGTGCGGCTCGCCAAGCTGACCGAACACCGACTCATTTTCATAAATACTCTCGGTGAAAGTACTTTTCTCCCCGGTGACATCGACGAGAAACGCCGCCTGATTCTTGCGCTGCAGTACGCGGGAGGAAGGCCGGCGGGAGTAGCCGGCCAGCCAGATATTCTCTTCTTTAACGATAGGATCGAGCATGAATTGCGTCGGATAGGGCAATTTTTCAGGGAAGCCTATCTGCAGCTCATAATCGAAGCTGTCGGTCCGGCAGGCGATTTGCAGCCGGCGGGGGTGACGATCGAGGGGCGAACGCTCCCCGGACCACATCATATTCTCCAGACCGCCCTCTTCGCTGATAAAACCCGAAAGCCTGCCCTCAGCGGCAGCGGTCAGCAGGTGGATGGCGTTATAAATATTGGATTTACCGCAGCCGTTAGGGCCGAAGACAATGTTCAGCGGCCCGAGCTCCAGCACGATATCCTTCACTGAGCGAAAATTTTGAATACGAATGTACTGAATCATTATGCGTCCGGCCCTGGAAATAGAAGGCTGCCACAGTAGCACAGCGGCGCCCGGCACACCCTCTTACGCCCCCTTTCGGGCAGGGTTTAACAGAACATTTTTTTCATTCCACGGGTCAGGGCGACCCGCGTCAGCTTATCGCTATCCTGATGGGCGTCGCTGAAAACGCCAAAAAAATAGCGTTCATCGTCAATGGTTTGGCTAACAATTCGGTAGCTCAACGGTTGCCCGGATAGCGCACCGTACTGCGCAGGCGTCACCGAGACCTCGGTCGCGTCATCGGCGACGCTGACCAACAGCCCGTCCGCCTTACCGCCCACCAGCATGACCTTAATTATCGGGTGCACCAGTTCCTCCCGGGATGGCATATAGCGTTGGCGAACCGCAGGGACCGGCGGGCGTGGTGATCGGCAAACAGCGACGCCCGACAGAGTGCGGTATTTAGTACTTTCTTATAGTTCATCACGGCCTTGAGTCAAAAAATAGCGTGCTTAGGCAGGGCTAGATATTGATTATTCGAAATAAAAGATGACAAATGATGAAGGAAAAAAGAGGAATGTGTAAGTTCACACAGATATTGCAAATACCTCAGGGTTAATAAGGGGGTTACCTGATGTTGATGCAACATGTCGGAGTAGGCTATTTTGGGTATTACCGAGCAACTGCTTATGCGATGAAACACTCCCTTATGCCCGAGATTGCGAAGTTAAGAATGAAGGCCCTGAACTTCTGGGATAAGCATGGTATCCGTGCCGCAGCTGATGCTTTTGGCGTATCAACACGAACGCTCTACTGGTGGCGCCAGTTGCTTCGCACCGGTGGTCCTCAGGCGCTTATTCCAAGAAGCAAAGCCCCCCTGGTTCGCCGTTCAAGGCACTGGCACCCTGATGTGATCAAGGAAATCAGGCGCCTGAGAACTGAGCTACCCAATCTCGGCAAAGAGCAGATTTTTGTCAGGCTGAAGGCATGGTGTGAACTGCGACATTTTACCTGTCCCAGTACATCAACCATTGGAAGGATCATTGCCGGAGCGCACGATAAAATGCGGATGGTTCCCGTTCGCCTCAGTGCCAGAGGCAAAGTCAGGTTGATAAAAAAACGCTCAGTGAAGCCCAGAAGGCCTAAACAGTACCGCCCGGTAAAAACAGGCGAACTCATAGGGATGGACGCGATTGAACTCAGAATGGGGGATCTGCGCCGCTATATTATTACCATGATCGACGAGCACAGCGACTACGCGCTCGCCCTGGCAGTTCCTTCACTCAACAGCGATATCACCAGCCATTTCTTCAGCAAGGCCACAAAGCTCTTTCCTGTTGCTATCAAACAGGTTGTTACTGACAACGGTAAGGAATTCCTTGGAAACTTTGATAAAACGTTGCAGGAAGCCTCGATTAAACACATCTGGACCTATCCGTACACACCGAAAATGAATGCGACCTGTGAGCGATTTAACCGGACACTTAGAGAACAATTTATTGAATTCAATGAATTGTTGCTTTTTGACGACCTGAATTTGTTTAATCAAAGAATGGCTGAATATCTGGTGCTGTATAACAGCAAAAGGCCACATAAATCACTCGAACTGATGACGCCAGTGGACTATATTTTACGTGAGAGTAAAAATTGCAATATGTGGTGGACCCATACAAGGAATTGTAATCAGCAAAACGCCGGGTTATTCTTATTTGTCGCTTCTTTACTCGCCTTTATCGGCCCTCACTCAAGGATGTATTGTGGTTATGCGTTTTATTCGCCTGTGTATTATCTCCCTGTTAGCCACCCTGCCGCTGGCGGTACACGCCAGCCCGCAGCCGCTTGAGCAAATTAAACTAAGCGAAAGCCAGCTGTCGGGCCGCGTAGGCATGATAGAAATGGATCTGGCCAGCGGCCGCACGCTGACCGCCTGGCGCGCCGATGAACGCTTTCCCATGATGAGCACCTTTAAAGTAGTGCTCTGCGGCGCAGTGCTGGCGCGGGTGGATGCCGGTGACGAACAGCTGGAGCGAAAGATCCACTATCGCCAGCAGGATCTGGTGGACTACTCGCCGGTCAGCGAAAAACATCTTGCCGACGGCATGACGGTCGGCGAACTCTGCGCCGCCGCCATTACCATGAGCGATAACAGCGCCGCCAATCTGCTGCTGGCCACCGTCGGCGGCCCCGCAGGATTGACTGCCTTTTTGCGCCAGATCGGCGACAACGTCACCCGCCTTGACCGCTGGGAAACGGAACTGAATGAGGCGCTTCCCGGCGACGCCCGCGACACCACTACCCCGGCCAGCATGGCCGCGACCCTGCGCAAGCTGCTGACCAGCCAGCGTCTGAGCGCCCGTTCGCAACGGCAGCTGCTGCAGTGGATGGTGGACGATCGAGTCGCCGGACCGTTGATCCGCTCCGTGCTGCCGGCGGGCTGGTTTATCGCCGATAAGACCGGAGCTGGCGAACGGGGTGCGCGCGGGATTGTCGCCCTGCTTGGCCCGAATAACAAAGCAGAGCGCATCGTGGTGATTTATCTGCGGGATACCCCGGCGAGCATGGCCGAGCGAAATCAGCAAATCGCCGGGATCGGCGCGGCGCTGATCGAGCACTGGCAACGCTAACCCGGCGGTGGCCGCGCGCGTTATCCGGCCCGCAGCACCTCGCAGGCGTGCCGGGCGATATGACTGGCGGCGGCATCGGAGAGATGCCGGTCGGTAATGATGGTGGTGAACCGGGTCAAAGGTAACGCCATGAACGTGGCCACCTGATTGTATTTCGAACTGTCGCACAGCAGGATGCTTCTCGCGCTGACCTGGCTGACGGTCTCCTTGACGGTAACCTTGTTCTCATCAGGGGTGAATATCCCGCGACTGTCCCAGCCGCTGGCGGAGATAAAGGCCGTATCGATAGCCAGGTGGCGTAACGTACGCGCCGCCGATTCGCCCACGCAGGAGCGGTTCTCCCGGCACAGAGTGCCGCCGGTGTGGATCACGCCGCACTGGCTGGCATCGATCAGCAGCTGGGTTATCTCAAAATCATTGGTGACCACCTGGAGATCGTTCCGGTCGAGGATCGCCCGCGCCAGCGCCAGGGTGGTAGTCCCGGCATCCAGATAGATGCAACTGTTTTTAGCGATATGACTCGCCGCCAGCGCGCCGATCGCCTGTTTCTCCTCACTCTGCAGCGTGCTTTTCACCAGATGACTGGGTTCCGCAGCCAGCCGGCTGACGGCGCGCACGCCGCCCGAGACGCTGACCAGCAGCCCCTGCTCCTCCAGTTTACTAACGTCCCGACGGATGGTCATATGGGACACGCCGAGGATCTCCGTCAGCTCGTTAATGCTTACCGCCCCACGCTGCTCCACCAGGGCTAAAATACGCTGATGTCGTTCTATTGGAATCACCGCTCTCCCCTTACCATTTTTTCACACCAGGCGTCACCACCCAGGCTACGGCCCTGGCGACACCCGGTGTTGTTATCGCGCTTTGCCGCTGTTTTTACGCTATTTTAGGGCAAGAATCGCCGTTGCGCAGCCTCTTTCCGCCTGTGAATTTTTTATATTCATGTGGGTTATTCGTGATAACTCTCACATAAATTCACATGATAACGCTTTATTCTATCATTAAATCACATTAATTAACTAATGTTCACAAGGAGACCAGCATGGCTGCACACACTAACGTCTGCGTGATTGGACTGGGTTCAATGGGCATGGGCGCCGCCCGCGCCTGCCTGCAGGCGGGCCTGAACACCTGGGGCGTTGACATCAATCCCGACAACTGTCGCGCACTGCTGGCGGCGGGCGCCAAAGGCGCGGGCCCCAGCGCGGTGCCGTTCGCCGCGGAACTGGATGCAGTTGTGCTGCTGGTGGTCAATGCCGCCCAGGTGCGGGGGATCCTGTTCGGCGAGAGCGGCCTCGCCGCCCATCTGAAGCCGGGCACCGTCGTGATGGTGTCGTCCACCATCGCCTCCGCCGATGCTCAGGCCATTGCCGAGGCGCTGGCGGAGTACCAGCTATTGATGCTCGACGCGCCGGTATCGGGCGGCGCCGTGAAAGCGGCCGCCGGCGACATGACGGTGATGGCCTCCGGGAGCGATGCCGCCTTTGCCCGCCTCGCGCCGGTGCTGGACGCCGTGGCCGGCAAAGTCTACCGCATCGGGAGCGACATTGGTCTTGGCTCGACGGTAAAAATTATCCATCAGCTGCTGGCCGGGGTGCACATCGCCGTTGCCGCCGAAGCGATGGCGCTTGCCGCCCGCGCCGGGATCCCCCTGGAGACGATGTATGACGTGGTCACCCACGCGGCGGGTAATTCCTGGATGTTTGAGAATCGCATGCAGCACGTCCTGGATGGCGATTACTCGCCAAAATCCGCTGTCGATATTTTTGTCAAAGATCTCGGGCTGGTGAATGACACTGCCCGGGCGCTGACCTTCCCGCTGCCGCTCGCCACTACCGCGCTGAATATGTTCACCTCCGCCAGTAATGCCGGATTCGGTCGGGAAGATGACAGCGCGGTGATCAAGATTTTCAACGGCATCACCCTGCCGGGCCATAAACAGTGAGGAGAGACAACATGCAGCTTGGTGTCATTGCCGATGACTTCACCGGCGCCACGGATATTGCCAGCTTCCTCGTGCGCAACGGCATGCCGACGGTGCAACTGAATGGCGTGCCGACCCGCGATCTTCCGCTGACCAGCGAGGCGGTGGTCATCAGCCTGAAAACCCGCTCCTGCCCGGCGGAAATGGCCGTCAGCCAGTCGCTGGCGGCCCTGCGCTGGCTGCAGGCCCAGGGCTGTCAGCAGTTTTATTTCAAGTACTGTTCCACTTTCGACAGCACCGCGCAGGGCAACATTGGCCCGGTGCTGGATGCCCTGCTGGCCGAGCTGGGTGAGACGCGGACGGTGATTTCCCCGGCGCTGCCGGTTAACGGCCGCACGGTCTATCAGGGATATCTGTTCGTCGGCGAGCAACTGCTGAATGAGTCCGGGATGCGCCACCATCCGGTGACGCCGATGGAGGATGCGCACCTGGGCCGCTTAATTGAGCGCCAGGGGCGCGGAAAAGCCGCGCTGATTGCCTGGCCGATTGTCGCCAGGGGGCCGGAGGCGGTCGCCGCCGCGCTGGCGGCAGTCAACGATCCGGCGGTGCACTATGTGGTGCTCGACGCCCTCAGTGAACAGGATCTGCTCACCCAGGGCGTGGCGCTGCGGGAGATGAAGCTGGTCTCCGGCGGTTCCGGCCTCGCCATCGGCCTCGCCCGCGACTGGGCGCAGCGCCATGGCGCCCGGGGTGAAAGCGCTCAGGCCGGCATGCCGCTGGCCGGCCCGGCGGTGGTGCTCTCGGGCTCCTGCTCGGTAATGACCAACAGCCAGGTGGCGGCCTATCGTCAACAGGCCCCCGCCCGCGCCGTCGACTTAAGCGCCTGCTTTACCGATCTGGAGAGCTACGTCAGGACGCTGACTGACTGGGTGGACGCGCAGCGCGATGCGCCGCTGGCGCCGATGATCTATGCCACCACCGAGCCGCAAACGCTGCAGCGGATCCAGGCGCAGTATGGCGACAAGGCCAGCAGCGAACGGGTGGAACAGCTGTTTGCCGCCCTTGCCGCCGCCCTGAAGGCGAAAGGATTTACCCGCTTTATTGTGGCCGGAGGGGAAACGTCGAGCATTGTGGCGCAGACCCTGGGGGTTGAGGCGTTCCATATTGGGCCGACCATCTCCCCTGGCGTGCCCTGGGTGCGTGACACCCGCCAGCCGCTCTCCCTGGCGCTGAAGTCAGGTAACTTCGGCGATATCCAGTTCTTTGCCCGTGCCCAGCAGGAGTTTCGTCATGACTGAGCAACAACTGCGAGAGGAAATGGTGCAGATTGGCGCCTCGTTGTTTAGCCGCGGCTATGCCACCGGCTCCGCTGGCAATCTATCGCTGCTGCTGCCGGACGGCAACCTGCTGGCGACGCCGACCGGCGCCTGCCTCGGCGAACTGCAGGCTCAGCGGTTGTCGGTGGTGACGCTGCAAGGGGAATGGATCTCCGGCGACAAACCGTCGAAAGAGGTCACTTTTCACCGGGCGGTCTATTTGCACAACCCGGCCTGCAAGGCGATCGTCCACTTGCACAGCCACTATCTGACCGCGCTCTCCTGCCTGCAGGGGCTCGATCCGCACAACTGTATCCGCCCCTTTACCCCCTATGTGGTGATGCGCGTCGGCGACGTCCCGGTGGTTCCCTACTACCGGCCGGGCGATGACCGTATTGCCCAGGCGCTGGCCGGGCTGGCGCCCCGCTATAACGCCTTTTTACTGGCCAACCACGGACCGGTGGTTACTGGCTCATCGCTTCGCGAAGCCACCAACAATACCGAGGAACTGGAAGAGACCGCACGGCTGATATTTACCCTCGGCAACCGCGAGATCCGCTACCTGACCGCTGACGAAGTGAAAGAACTGAGATAAAACCATGCCAAAATTCGCTGCAAATTTATCCATGCTGTTTACCGAACTGCCGTTCCTGGAACGCTTTGCCGCCGCTGCCCGGGCGGGATTTGAAGCCGTTGAGTTTCTTTTTCCCTATGAGTATGCCGCCGGGGAAATCAGACAGCGCCTGCAGGAGAACCAGCTGCAGCTGGTGCTGTTCAATACCCCACCCGGCGACGTCAACGCCGGAGAATGGGGGCTCGCCGCCATTCCCGGGAGAAGCGCGGAGGCCCGACGCGATATTGAGCTGGCGCTGGAGTATGCCTGCCAGCTCGGTTGCCCGCAGGTACATATCATGGCCGGCGTGGTACCGCCGGGGTTGGATCGCGCAGCCTGCGAGGCCGTGCTTATCGATAATCTGCGCTACGCCGCGGAGTGCTTTGCCCGCCACGACAAGCGGATACTCATCGAAGCGCTGAATCCGCAGACCAAACCGGGCTATCTCTACCACAGTCAATATCAGACGCTGGCGATGGTGAAACGGGTCGACAGGCCGAACCTGGCGGTGCAGTTAGATCTGTTTCACGCGCAGAAGGTGGACGGCAATTTAAGCCATCTTATTACCGAATATGCCGGCCAGTATCGCCATATTCAGATTGCCTCCCTGCCCGACCGTCATGAACCGGATGAGGGCGAAATAAACTATCCGTGGCTCTATGCGCTACTGGATAAAACCGGTTATGACGGCTGGATCGGCTGCGAATATATCCCCCGGACAGACACGCTTTCCGGGCTGGGGTGGTTCTCGCCCTACCGGAAAAAATAAACGCCGTTTTCTAAAAAAATAACTCTCTGTACACCTGTTAATACCCGAGGCAAACCTATGTCGACATCGGCGCTGTTACTTATTGCGTTAGCCAGCGTAGTGCTGTTGCTCCTGTTAGTGATCAAAGCGAAAGCACATCCTTTTGTGGCGCTCCTGATCGTCAGCCTGCTGGTGGCATTCGCAACCGGCATTCCGGCAGATAAAATTATAACCACCATTGAAAAAGGCATGGGCGGCCTGCTTGGCCACATCGCCAGCATTATTATTCTGGGCTCAATGCTGGGGGTGCTGATTGAAATGTCCGGCGGCGCTGAATCGCTGGCGAAAACGTTGACCGGCGTACTGGGTGCAAAACGAACCATTGCCGCCTTAACCATTGTGGCTTTTATTCTCGGCACCCCGGTCTTTTTTGAAGTCGGCTTTATCATCATCATTCCGTTAATCTACGGCTTCAGCAAAGTCGCCCACGTGTCGCCGCTGAAGTTTGGCCTGCCGATGGCCGGCGTGATGTTAACCGTCCACGTGGCGCTGCCCACCCATCCTGGCGCAGCGGCTGCGGCAGGCATTCTGCATAGCGATGTCGGTTGGCTGATGCTGGCGGGGATTGGGGTGTCGGTGGTCGTCGGTATCGTGGGCTATTTTGTCGCCCGGTTTATCAATCGGCGCCATTATCATCTGTCGATTAACGTGCTGGAGCAGCAACAAACGGCGGAAGTACCGGATCTCTCGGTTAACGCGCAGCAGACCCGTCTGCCGCCGCCGAATGCGCTGGTTATCGGTGGGCTGATCGTGGTGCCCATCATGCTGATTGTTTCCGGGACGCTGTGTCAGGCGCTTCTGCTGCCGGAAAACGCGGTTCGCCAGCTGATGACCGTCATTGGTACCCCGCCGGTCGCCCTGCTGATCTCCCTGGGCCTGGCCAGCTGGACGCTGGGCATCCGTCGGCGGATGAGCCTGAAAAAGCTGGGCGAAGTCACCGGCAGCGCGATCCCCTCGTCGGCGGACGTGATCCTCGTCGCCGGCGCCGGCGGCGCCTTTGGCGGCGTACTGGTCGCTTCCGGCATCGGTAATGCCTTAGCCGAGGCGCTGGAGACAATACATCTGCCGCTGATGCCCGCCGCTTTTCTGCTATCGCTGGTGCTCAGAGCCTCGCAGGGTTCGGCCACCGTGGCGATCCTCACCACCTCCGGTCTGCTGTCGCAGGCGGTTGTCGGTCTGGAGCCGCTGCAGCTGGTGCTGGTGACGCTGGCGACCTGCTTCGGCTCGCTCGGGCTGTCGCACGTCAACGACGCCGGGTTCTGGGTCGTCACGCGCTATCTCGGACTCTCGGTGCCGGATGGACTCAAAACCTGGACCGTCTTGACAACCATCATGGGGGTGACGGGCTTTCTCATCACCTGGCTGCTGTGGTTTGCGCTTTGATGTTAACCTGGGTGGCTCCGGCCACCTTAACTTCGCCCCGGCACAGGCTCTGACCCACTACCGCTGTCAGACCGCAGACCCGCTGCCGACAGCGTCACCGGGATAAAATAGCGTACGCGATAGCGCCTGTCCCCTGCCTCTTCGCCTTCCGCATGGCGGGTTATAAAACATTCAATGTCATAGCCGTCCCGACGACTTACCCCCAGGGATGGCAGCAGCTCCATATACAGATCGCTGGATAAACGAGCATAACGTGACCAGCTGCCGTAGAATTCAACCCCGACATAAAGCCCTGACCGGGTGGTCAGCGAGCTGTTCATGGCCAGCGCGGGGGGCAGCTTTCCCGCCTCATGACAGCCGACAAAAGCGTTAACCTCGACGTTAAGCTCATTTTTGCTCGCCGCGGCGTAGTCGGAAAGTACGGAAAGCGAGCCTCCGCCAGCGGTGAAAAAACGGTCAACCTTTTGTCTGATGCTCGTCTTAGCGGTGCTTTGCAACACCAAATCCGACAGGCGCAGTTCATACTTCATCGGATAGCCGTAATAGACCTGTTCCGGCAGAGAAAAAAAACGAGCCAGAGGTAGGCTCTCTCCGTCCGGGTGAAACTTTTTCAACAGCTTTGCCGTGTCCCAGTGCGCCGCGCAACGGTATTCACGTGGCGAGAGCGAAAAGCGCTTCTTAAACTCCCGGGAAAAGGTCTGCGGCGAGTCATAGCTTAACTGCCAGGCAATAGCGGCGATCGGTTGCCGTGTTAAGCGCAGACTGACCGCTGCGATGGTCAACCGCCGCAGACGAATATACTGCCCGATGGGTAACTGGCCATACTGGTAAAACACGTCGTACACAAACCGACGCGAATAGCCCATATACTGCGCCAGGTCATCGATCGCCGGGTTACAATAGATATTATCCTCCAGCCACGCCAGCATTTTCAAATAGAGCATCTGCTTCATGAGTACGGCATACATCCTGTATTCTTGTCCTCCGCTAATTTTAACAACAGAGCGCGGCTATCACTAAGCTTTTTATGCATCGCAAAAATAAAAAAACAGCAAACGGCTTTAAATAGTGAAAAATATATGCTTAAGGTTTTGTTTATTAGGAACTTTCGCATATCAATATACCGTTATCTCACTTTCCCCACCAGATATTGCATTAATGGAAAACATCCCTTAGATTACCACGGCTAAAAATAGTACCTGCATCATCATTATATTCTTTAATTTATCCAGATATGTTTTTTAATGCCCACAGGGAAGTTATATGACTAATTTTTTGTTCAATATAAAAAATCACTATTTGCGAGTCGCTATTGCTGAACTGGTTGATGAAGCGATGAAGGCCGCCGGGCGGCCACACTATCAGTTTTCTCAACAATGGGATGCAGGATCGATGGCGCAAGCTGATGTGATATTCACGGAAATGGTCGCGGGGGAGTGGTACTTGTGCCAGGATCTTTTTCAGCATGCCCCGGAACAATATACGCTTTTTATTTTCCCGGACAATGAACACGCTACCGTAGATGAGGGTTTACCGAATTGTCTGCAGCATGCGGTATTTATGCCGCCTCACGCTCGCGTTCAGCGGCTGAAAGATGAGATAGCTAACGCCATTGAGCGTCCGCTGCTACCGCGGCAAGACCCGCCGTTCAATCGTCTGCGGCGTTGCATTAATTGCGCCTGCAGGTCGGTCAGCGACGCGCAAACCAAAGTCATTTACGCGTTCAGTATTGGCCTGAGCCCGCATGAAGTCGCCGCTGCGCTAAATATTAGTCCCAAAACGATTCATTCACATAAAAAGAATATTATGAGTAAATTTTATTTGAATAGCCGTCAGCAGTTTAACAACCTTGTGCAACTGCTCGCCAAACGCTGATACAACTCGTCATTTTATTCTGTCAAACAATCATCTTCTGGAACGGAAAACATACCGTCTCTTGCGCCTTTCCTGAATATAGGAAAAGCCACTCCATAAAGAAATGATGGGACATAAAATCAGACACAAAATAATAAAGAAGTCGCTCATATCAAACCTGACAAAAGAATTTAATTTAGAGTGATAATATTCACTCGATTATATTCAGGCAAGACCAGCGCCTCATTTTTGAGAGTGGGAAATAGAATGGTAGGATAATTCCTGGTAGCGAATATTAACAGGTAAAATAAGACGCAGCGCCAGTGTCTGAGGAGGGAATGAGAGGCCTGTTAGCGTCTTTTTGCATTGAGGATGAGAAAAAGATAGCCAAATGTGTAATTCCCTGTACAGTGAAGGGAATCACAAAGTGAAGCTCGCGTTCCGCGTAGCGGACATCACGGTTGGTTGAATGTTTGTACATATCAGCCTCGCCCTCCTTTAGGGTCAGGCCATACTCATCTTGCATGCTGAGCGCGGATGTCCTTACGCCGCGGGAGCGATCGTAACAACTATGCTAACCACCCTGATTTACCGCAGCCAGGTTCATCCTGACCGCCCGCCCGTCGATCTCGACGCTTTAGTCCATCGCGCCAGCAGTAAAAATTTGCCCCTTGGCATCACCGGCATTCTGCTGTTTAACGGCCTGCAGTTTTTCCAGGTCCTGGAAGGGACTGAGGAGGCACTTGAGTCGCTGTTCAGCGAAATCCAAAGCGACCCGCGTCATCGCGACGTAGTGGAGCTGATGCGCGATTACTCAGCCTACCGACGTTTTCACGGCACCGGAATGCGCATACTGGATCTCCGGCTGTTTGAAACCGATGGCGCGCTGGAGGAAATTCTGCGCTTTAGCACGTTTGGGGTCACCGAACCGGTCAACGACCGGATGTTCCGGCTGCTTAGCGCCTTCATTGCCGACGGCGGCCGCTATTGCCTGCCCGAGCCGCTGCAGCCCTCTCGCTGGATGATGATGCCCGCGTCAGGTACGGCCGCGCCGCAGCACCTGCCCGGTCAACCTTGCCAGTTTGCTCTGCAGGCTATTGTCGAGCCGGCTAAAAAGCGAGTTTCTTCCTTTGAGGCTCTGATCCGCAGCCCAACCGGCGGCTCTCCCGTGGAAATGTTTGCCGCCATTGCGGCGGAGGATCGCTACCGTTTTGATCTTGAAAGCAAAGCGTATGCATTCGCTCTCGCCGGCCAGCTGCCGCTCGGGAAACATCAGCTGGCGATTAACCTGTTGCCCGGATCGCTGTATCACCACCCTGACGCCGTAGGCTGGCTGATGGACAGCCTGCTGGCGGCCGGCCTCAGACCGGATCAGGTACTGATCGAGGTGACCGAAACAGAGGTGATCACCTGCTTTGACCAGTTCCGCAAGGTGCTCAAAGCCCTGCGCGTCGCGGGCATGAAGCTGGCCATCGACGACTTTGGCGCAGGTTATTCCGGCCTGTCGTTACTGACCCGTTTTCAGCCTGATAAAATCAAAGTGGATGCGGAACTGGTACGCGATATCCATATTAGCGGCACCAAACAGGCGATTGTCGCCTCGGTCGTTCGCTGCTGCGAGGATCTTGGCATTACGGTGGTGGCTGAAGGTGTCGAAACCCTGGAGGAGTGGTGCTGGCTGCAGTCGGTGGGCATTCGCCTGTTTCAGGGCTTTCTCTTTTCCCGACCCTGCCTTAACGGCATCGGGGAGATCTGCTGGCCGGTAGCGCGCCAGGCAATGGACCTGTAAGGCCGCGCACCCGGGCATCGTCACTGCCAGTGGGGAAGCTTTTCGCTCAGCGCCGCCAGGGCATATCGTACCGCTTTCGCCACCACGGTCTCACAGTCGCCGGCAAAGCACATCCGTTTGGTTTCAGTCTGGCCGCGAAAATTCCAGGCAAACCATACCGTGCCGGCGGGGGTACCATCTTCCCCGCCCTCCGGTCCGGCGTAGCCGCTGACGGCGATGGCGATATCGGCCCCGGCGAGCGCCAGAATACCAGAGGACATTTCCTGAACGCAGGCTTCGCTGACGGCGCTGTGTACCGCCAGGGTTTCCGCGCGAACCTGCAGCACGTTGCGCTTGGCTTCATCGCTGAAGGTCACTACGCCGGTATCATAAAATGCCGCGGTATCCGCCTGGGCACAGAGCGCTGCCGCCAGATTCCCTCCGGTGCAGGACTCCGCCGTGGTCAGTCGCCAACCGCGCGCGATCAGCGCCCGAGCCACTTCAGCGGTTAGTTCATGCGTACTGTTTGCGTCGCTATCGATCTCGTCAGTCATTCTTCCTCCTCGCCGAAATTGAAAGAAATAGCAGACTCACTGCGTCTGTTAACAGAATAGCATATCGATTTCTTTGTCGTCGGGAGGCCATTTATATTTTCAGGGGGGAAAGGATAAAGGCCCGCAGGGCGGGCCTTTAAGGTAACATCCTCGGAACAACGGTGAATCAAACTTTATGTTCTATCACGCGCCCCTGATTCTCGATCGCAATTTTACGCGGTTTTTCGCTCTCCGGGATCTCCTGGTGGATGGCTATTTTTAAGATGCCGCTATCCAGCTGCGCCTGATTAATTTGGGCGTGTTCAGGAAGAGAGAAACTGAGCTGGAAATTAGCGCGGCGGATACCTTTATAAATCCAGCGTTCACCGCTGTCTGTCGAGGCATCGGTTTCCTGGCGTTTCCCGGAAATATGCAGATTCCCCCCTACGGTTTCTATTTCCAGCTCATCATCTTTCCAGCCAGGCACGCTGACGCTGAGCAGGAAATTGCTGTCGTCGACTTTCTGTAAATCATAAGCCGGTAAAGTGCCCACCGGCGTATCGCCCGTTAACTGGCTGAAAAGACGGTCAATACGATTAAAGCGATCGGCAAAAAGAGAATCAGCAAATACCGGGAGTGCTGACAAGGTTTTGAGTGCCATAATTAACCTCCTGAATATTCATTCAAAAGCTCAACATAAAGGCAAGCATTGCTTGTCCGCTATATAAAATAATATCTAAGGCGCGTTTTTCAATACCCGAAATAAAAAATTTTTCTTCGCCAGCCTCAGTGAAAAATAAGCATGCCGGTGGCGAAGTTACCCCCGCCCGACGGCGGGGGCTGTGGCGCTTCTGAGTCCCATAACTGATGCTGTTTAACATTCAATAAACAGAAGCGACATGTATATATAACTTGTTTAAGGGGATGTCAACGTCCGAATCGCTCCCCCTTTGCCGTCGTGTATTCTCCCCATGAACAGCGCGTTTAGCAACACGGCTGCCTGTCAGGATCCCCTTGCCAACAGCGGCGCTTCGACGTGGCATTCGCCTTGTTGCCGTCAACCGGACGCCGCTGGTGAAAATATACCCGGCCGGGTAAGGAACCTTTCATCCGACACCGTGCCTAATGATCTGCATACGCACTTTCTGAGGCACCGCCATGACCAGCATTTTTATCTCAACCACCCTGTTCGCCCTCTTCGCGTCGATGTTGATCGGCCTGGGAATGGTGTGGAAAAGCATTTCCAACAATCCTGATAACTGATTCTGTTGTACGCCGTTGCTGTTCACCCTCCGCAGCGGCGGGTCTACCCCGCCCCTTTTTATCAATGACCACCCCAGGTTTCGCTCAGGCGCAATCTCCTCAAGGACCCGCGCCTGCAAAAGGTATTTTTGAAAAAGCAATTCATACAGTGAATAAGTAACTCTGATTAATATATTTGAGACCAGAATTAACGCATGCAATATAAGCAATTTAAGCAGTTTGTGCCAAATTAGCGGTCATGCCCGCGCAACGCTAAAAAATAAGTCATTGATTAATATGCCATTAATTTCACTCGCCAGCTCAAAGTCCAAAATTAGACTTATTGCATTTGTTGATTATTAGAAATATCCTAAAGGCATACGCATTTAATGTTCTCCACTTTAAATGCATGACAACTTTCACGATCGCCATGACTATGCCTGATATTTTAATTAACACTGAAAACATATTTCTTAATCGCGGAATTTGCGAACTGCTTAGCGAGATCGCGAAAGAAGAACACATCCGTGAACCGTATTCCGTTGTGGACTGTTCCACAGATATATTAGGTCCGATTGATATGCTGTTCACAGAAATGGCCGCTGGTGAACATTATCTATGCCACCCGTTTTTCAAAAAACTTCCTCCGCACACGTCTATTTTTATTTTCGTCGCCACCGACAGCGCTTTGCAGGTTGAACAGTTACCACTTTGTCTACGCGATGCCACTTTTATCAGCATGAACAGCGGCTTGCGCCGCGTAAAAAATCAGATTGCAAAACGTCTGACGGAGTCGACAACATCTAAATAGCTGCGCCTAATACCGCTACACTTTTGCCTGACCATGTTTTCCTCCGGGGAATGGGCTGGCGGTTTCCATAAAATGGCGGACCTTTTTCAGTAACTGCCACATTGAGCGGCACTGATGATTACGGGTTATCGTGTCATGAAGTGCCTGCCATAGCCGTTCCACATGATTCACCCACGGCGAGTAAACCGGCTGGTAAATTACCCTGAACTTGGGATTTGCTTTCAACCAGCGCTGTGTTTCGCGGCTTTTATGGATAATGTAGTTATCAACGATCAGCGTGATTGTTTTCGCCCGCCGGTAAGTGGCTTTCAGGTGCTTCAGCAGAGCGATAAACAGCGCTGAACTTTTGCTGTTGCCGCCCACGTAGCTAACTTTACCCGTGCCACTGTGCAGTGCGCCGGCCAGATAGTATTTTTCGTTCTGCCCCGGAGTCACTACCCGTTTCTGCTGTCCGCGCAACTGCCAGTCCGCACCGATTTTAGGATTAAGGTGGATATCCACTTCATCTTCATAAAATACCGGATGCTCTGCGCTGCATTCATCCAGCGCTTTGTGGATTACCGCCATCTTTTCATCTTTATGTGGGTCACGGATACGCAGAGTTGGCGCGGCCCTGCGCCATACAAGCCCCGCAGATGGCAACCAGCGGCGAACGGTTGCTGCATGTAACTGGCAACCGGTTATCTCGTTGATTTTTATTGCCAGTAATTCGGTGCTCCAGCGTGAACGTTGATAACCAAAATCGCCGGGAGAATGCTTTATCAGCTCACGTAACAGGGTGCAGATATGTTCAAAAGGCCAGCGTCGGGAGCGCCCTGCGGGTAAGGATTTCAGGCCTTCAATACCTGAGTGCGTAAACCAGTTAATCCAGCGACCAACGGATGAACGGGCACAACAGAGAGTTCTGGCAACATCGCTGACCCGTTCACCCCGATGAAGCATCAGCATGGCCGTGAGTCTGCGGGCATGATTTTTATCGCGCGTTTTATGAATAGCTTTCTGCATCAGGCGTCGTTCGCCACGGGGTATTGGTGCTATGATCGGCATCGCTCAGTCCGGTTGGTGGTTTTGGTTGGTTTGGCGATTGATCAGATCGCACAATCCGGGCTGAGTTCCCTTTCAGTGATCTACTATTCCGCGCAGCTATTTAGTTGCGGTGGGCTGGAAAAAGACAGCAGACGCTGTGTCAAATGCCCTCGGTTAACCTTGACCAAATCACAACTTTATATTATCGATGCGATCAGAACGGGAATGAACAATCAGCAGATAGCGCAAAAACTGGGCATCAGTCATAAGACGATCTTCTCTCACAAAATCAATATTATGAAAAAATTCCAAATAGCTACCAAACAAGAGTTAACGAGATTCTCATCTGTTGCTCTTGCGCTTTCCGCAGGAAGGATCGGTTAACGTCGGAATTTATTAAAGCGCATCTTCATTTTTCTTCTTTCTCTAACATAGGACAGGCCAAAAAACAAAGATGTAAACAATAACACCACCGCCAGGACTAATAATAGTAAGTTACTCATAACAACCTTTTAAAAGATAAAGATGACTTTTTAAATAATAAGGGGTGGATATTTTCAAATACAACCCAGCGACAACCATTTCAAACAAAGGTAAAACTCTGTGCGATAATTCTGAAAGATAATAAAAAGAGTAAAAACGATTTCCTTTATCAGACAGGCGTTAGGGTAATAACGATGAAGCATAAACGGACAATGCCAGGCCTAACGCCCAGCGTGTACTGTCGCGACGTCAGGCAAGATGACGGCCTGAAATAATGGTCTACTAACGTGGAAGGAGCGTGGTATTTGGGCAGGTGAAAACACCGTTTTGCAGCTGATCTATACTGTTAGTCAGACATCACGCTGGAGGTGGCTATGTGCGGACGTTTTGCGCAAGCGCAAAGCCGGGAGGAATACCTGGCGCATCTCGTTGAAGCGGCCGAACGAGATATTGCCTGGGACCCGGCGCCTATCGGGCGCTATAACGTCGCGCCCGGGACAAAAGTTTTACTCCTCAATGAACGCGATGAGCAACTCCATCTCGATGCCGTTTACTGGGGCTATGCGCCAGGATGGTGGGATAAACCGCCGCTGATTAATGCCCGGGTTGAGACTGCAGCCTCCAGCAGGATGTTCAAGCCGCTGTGGGAGCACGGACGGGCGATCTGCTTCGCCGACGGCTGGTTTGAGTGGAAAAAGGAAGGAAATACAAAGCAGCCATACTTTATCCAGCGTAAGGATGGCCAGCCAATTTTTATGGCCGCGATTGGTCGGACTCCGTTCGAACGTGGGGACCATGCCGAAGGATTCTTGATCGTGACGGCCGCCGCCGATCGCGGTCTTGTCGATATTCATGACCGTCGGCCGTTGGTCCTGGCGCCTGAAGCCGCCCGGGAATGGATGAGGCAAGATGTCACCGGCGCGGAAGCGGCGGAGATTGCCAGCGACGGAGCCGTTTCCGCCGACGATTTTACCTGGCACCCGGTAACGCGGGCGGTCGGCAATGTGAAAAATCAGGGGCCCGAATTACTTGCCCCTCTCATCCCATGACAAACGTAATCAAAGCGGCGGATAACGCATCATGTTCAGCGAAGAGATAATTAAATTTTATACCGCCCTGGAGTAGTGCCGAACATCCGACGGAACAAGGCTATGAAGGCACTCACATTGTCATATCCCAGATCCAACGCTATCGCCGTCACTGGCTTGCCGGCAGCCAGTAGCTCAAGGGCCCTGAGTAAGCGTATCCGCTGTCGCCATTCATTGAAGCTAAAACCCGTTTCGGCTCGGAATCGTCGCGTGAGCGTGCGTGATGACATGCCGGCCCAGGCTGCCCATTCTTCCAACCTGCGCCCGTCGTCCGGGTTTGCTGACAGCGCCTGCGCGATTCTGAGCAATCGGCTATCTTGCGGCATTGGAAGCCCAAGATTAACCCTGGGAAGGGAACCAATTTCATCAAGAATAACGCCAGCTAAACGTTTTTGGGACGCAGTAAGCTCTACACCTTGCCATGCAGCCGCTCGCGTTATCGCTTCACGCAGCAGATTTGTCATTGAGAGAACAGATGGCTTATCAGGTAGCTCGCCACAGGCTTTGGCAGAAACATAAACACTCCATCCTGAATATGGACCGTGCGAGCGCAGGCCGTGCGGAACACCTGGCGGTATCCAGACGGCATGTGTTGCCGGTACCACCCAGCGACAATCACCGCCATCGACCGTAAGTAGCCCACGTATGGCACCGATTAACTGCCCACAGCTGTGATGGTGGCGTGGAGTCTCCCGTATTACCTCAGACTGACGTACCGCGACGAGTAAAGTGGGTCCCTGGGGTGAAAACACCGGTTCGAATGGAATCAATGGATCGTGCATATTGGCGTGTTTGAGGTGTTTAATGTCTTTTATACCGTACTGAAGCCAGTTAGTCGATTGTAAAGTATTCATCACTTTCACAGAGGACTAACCATCAAAATGATTACTATTACTAGGGTATTGGATGACATTATCAACCACCAACAGATACCACTGGATCGGATACTCAGTCGCTATTTTAGTCCCGGTTATCGGCAGCGTACTGATAACAAGTGGGAAGGATTAGATGGCTTTGCTCAGCATGCGCGTAGACTCCGGGAAATTATCGCCTTCGCTAAAATTGAGTTACATGACGAACTTCGTAACGGGAATCTTTATGCCACAAGGCATCGCGTTCTGTGCACCAGGCGCAGCGGAGAAGAGGTGGACATGGAAGTTTATATGTTCGCTGAAATAGATGATTCCGGGCGCTTCATTCGTATCGAAGAAGCCACGCTAATGCTTAAAGGGAGAGAGAGCGATAAAGATTTAGGCAGCGTGAGGTAAAAGAAATATAAGGTTACGACTAGATCAGACAAAAAACCGGGCAGCGCGCCCGGTTATCTTGTCAGACTAAAATTGCCCTACGCACTCAACCCGCGATTTTTCAGCATCGGCTCAATCTGCGGATCGTGTCCGCGCCACTGGCGATACAGTTCAGCTAAATCAGTGCTGTTCCCGCGTGATAAAATCGCCTCACGGAAACGCTGACCGTTCTCACGGGTCAAACCGCCCTGCTCCACGAACCATTGATAGCCGTCGTCGGCCAGCATCTGGGTCCACAGATAGGCGTAATAGCCTGCCGCATAGCCGCCGCCGAAGATATGGGAGAAATAGCTGCTGCGATAGCGCGGGGGGACCGCCGCCAGATCCAGGTTCTCTTCCCGAAGCACCAGCTGCTCAAACGCGTCCACCTCCTCCGGTAATGCCGAGGTCGACAGGCTATGCCACCGCATATCGAGTAACGCAGCAGCCAACAGCTCACTCATGTCGTACCCTTTATTGAAG
The DNA here is from genome assembly GCF_018199955.1 of Klebsiella sp. P1954. Lineage (NCBI taxonomy): Bacteria > Pseudomonadati > Pseudomonadota > Gammaproteobacteria > Enterobacterales > Enterobacteriaceae > Klebsiella > Klebsiella sp. P1954. The sequence continues at coordinate 444,981 of NZ_CP073373.1, forward strand.
GTTGCCGCACGCAACATATTGTCGCGTAGCGCCTGCGGCATCGGCTCCCCGGACTGGTAGTGCTTCGCGTAGTGGGCAAACACCTGCGGCTGGCTGGCCCAGTGTTCGAAGATCTGCGAAGGAAATTCGACAAAATCGCGCGGCGTATTGGTCCCCGAGAGACTGGCGTAGCGCTGGCTGGCGAACAGCCCATGCAGGGTATGGCCGAACTCATGAAACAGGGTGATCACCTCATCCCACGACAGCAGCGCGCTCTGCCCTGCCTGCGGGCGGACGTAGTTGCAGACATTGTAGATAACCGGGCGCTGCGCGCGCAGAGTCGACTGTTCGACAAACACATCCATCCATGCGCCGCCGCTCTTTGAGTCACGAGCGTAGTAGTCACCGTAAAACAGCGCCATCCCTTCGCCGTTGTGATCGAAGATCTCCCAGACCCGCACATCCGGGTGATAGACCGGTATATCGAAGCGCTCAACAAAGCGCAGACCAAAGAGCTGCGAGGCCGTCCAGAATACGCCGTCTTGCAGCACCCGCTCGAGGGCAAAATAGGGTTTGAGCTGCGCGTCATCAATGGCATAGGCAGCCCGCCGCACCTGCTCGCTGTAGTAAAGCCAGTCCCATGCCGTCGCGCGAAAACCCCCGCCTTCGTTGTCGATCACCTGCTGGATGTCCGCCAGCTCACGTTCCGCCCTCGCCCGCGCCGCCGGCGCGATCTGACGCATAAAGCCCAATGCCTCCGCCGGGGAAGCCGCCATTTGATCGGTCAGCGCCCAGCTGGCGTAATCAGCGGCTCCCAACAGCTCAGCCTGCTGCGCGCGGATCGCCGCCAGCCGCAGTACCAGGTCACGCGTATCATGCTCATCGCCCTGCTGATTGCGGGTCCAGCCGGCGGCGAAGAGATTCTCCCGCGTTTGCCGGTCGCGCAGCGCAAGCAGCTGCGGCTGCTGGGTGGTATTGGTCAGCGTCAGCAACCAGCGGTCGCTAAGCCCTCTTTCACGCGCTGCGTCAGCCGCCGCCGCTATCTCCTCATCGCTCAGGCCAGCCAGTTGATGCCGGTAATCAACCACCAGGCCGCCGCTTTTTGCCGCTCCCAGCAGTCGCTGCTGGAACTGACTTTGCAGCGTAGCCGCTTCGGTGTTCAGTGTGCGCAGCGCCGCCTGCTGCTCGGGAGCCAGCGTCGCCCCGGCATGAACAAAACGTTGCCACGTCAGGGTCAGGAGACGATAGGACTCGCTGTCCAGCGCCAGCGCGTCGCGCTGCTCGTAGACGCTGTTCACGCGCTGAAACAAGGCCGCATTAAGCCAGATGTCATTCCCCAGCTCGGCGAGTTCGGCGGAAAATTGTTCATCCAGTGATTGAATATAAGGATTGGTATGGGCGCCAGCCATGGCGAAAAAGACCCGCGTCACCCGCGCCAGCAGCTGACCACTCTGCTCCAGCGCCTCGAGCGTGTTGGCGAAACTGGCCGGCTGCGGATTGTCGATAATAGCGCGAATTTCGGCCCGCTGCTGCCGGACGCCCTCATCAAACGCCGGGCGATAGTGGCTGTCGTCAATCACATCGAACGGCGGCGCCTGGTAAGGCAACGTACTGACGCTAAAAAAGGGGTTTCGTTCGGACATCTTTCTCTCCTGTACAGGCTAATGCTGTAAGATTAGGCCTCTCCTTAAGGGGTCGCAATGATTTCCGTTACCGGTCGCCGCCTGTGCGTGCTATGGTATGAAAACACAAAAAGCGTTGAGGAACAGTAAGATGATTATCATGGTCACCGGCGCCACCGCCGGTTTTGGTGAAAGTATTACTCGCCGTTTTATCGCTAACGGTCATAAAGTGATTGCCACCGGTCGTCGTGAAGAGCGCCTGAAGACGCTGAAAGACGAGCTGGGCGATAACCTTTATATCGCGCAACTTGACGTCCGCAACCGCGCCGCCATTGAGACGCTGATTGCTGACCTGCCGGCCGAGTGGCAGGCTATCGATGTGCTGGTGAACAACGCCGGCCTGGCGCTTGGTCTGGAGCCGGCGCACCGCGCCAGTGTGGAAGACTGGGAAGATATGATCGACACCAATAATAAAGGGCTGGTGTACATGACCCGCGCCGTGCTGCCGGGGATGGTGGAGCGCAATCGCGGCCATATCATCAATATCGGCTCTACGGCAGGCAGCTGGCCTTACGCCGGCGGAAACGTCTATGGGGCGACCAAAGCCTTTGTCCGTCAGTTTAGCCTCAATCTTCGTACCGACCTGCACGGCACCGCGGTGCGCGTGACCGACATCGAGCCGGGTCTGGTGGGCGGCACCGAGTTTTCTAACGTCCGCTTTAAGGGCGATGACGCTAAAGCCGAAAAAGCTTACGAAAATACCCAAGCGCTAACGCCGGAAGATGTGACCGAGGCGGTCTGGTGGGTCGCCACCCTGCCGAAACATGTCAACATCAACACCCTGGAGATGATGCCGGTGAGTCAGAGCTTTGCCGGACTCAGCGTTCACCGTCAGGGCTAACCGTCAGCCACCCGGCCTGCGGGCCGGGTATGGGCGGAAACGCAAAAAAACGCGTAAAATAGTGCGCATAACCCCCTAAAAAGTAACCATCAATGGCCGCAGAATCGCAACTGAATCCGACGCAACCCGTCAATCAGCAAATTTATCGCATCCTCCGCCGGGATATCGTTCACTGCCTGATCCCGCCTGGTACACCGCTGTCGGAGAAAGAAGTCTCCGTGCGTTTTGCGGTGTCTCGTCAGCCGGTGCGCGAAGCCTTCATTAAGCTGGCGGAAAACGGACTTATCCAGATTCGTCCCCAGCGCGGTAGCTATGTCAATAAAATCTCATTGTCGCAGGTGCGTAATGGTTGCTTCGTCCGCCAGGCGATTGAGTGCGCGGTGGTTCGCCGTGCCGCCGGCATGATTAACGAAGAGCAACTTTATCAGCTGGAACAGAATCTTCACCAGCAGCGTATTGCTGTTGATCGGCAGCAGTTAAACGACTTTTTCCTGCTCGATGATGAATTTCACCAGAAGCTGTCGATTATCGCCGACTGTCAGCTGGCCTGGGAGACAGTGGAAAATATTAAAGCCGCCATCGATCGCGTCCGCTATATGAGTCTGGACCATGTCACCTCTCCGGAGATGCTTCTGCGCCAGCATCATGAGATTTTCACCGCGCTGGAAAAACGCGATGCCGAGGCGGTAGAAAAAGCCATGAGTATCCATTTGCATGAAATCAGCGAATCCGTACTGCTGATTCGCCAGGAGAACCGCGACTGGTTTAGTGAAGAATAAGAGTCAGACGGCTGCCGGCATGGCCGACGCAGCCGTCCTCATTGAAGGGATTATCTAACGACCAATACCGGCGTTTTGGCGTAGCGCAGAATTGACTCGGCGTTGGAGCCCAGCAGATGGGTGGAGATCCCCGGTTTGCGGGAACCAATCACAATGACATCGAACTCTTCGTTGTTACTGATAGCCAGAATTTCGTCACGCACGTTGCCAAAGACTACGCGGGTATGGATCCGCGTCATGGGGATGGCGAACAGTCGCGCCACCTCGCGCATTTTTTTCTCCGACTCTTCTTTCATATAGGCTTCAAACTTACGAATATCCGCCGTAAAACCGCGCAATAGCGAACGGCTGCTGTTCGGCAGAACGTTGAGCAAGGTGATCTCGCCATTTTCGGCCGAAGCGAGAAATTCCGCGTGACGCACCGCTTTATCGCTTAAATCCATTTCAAAGACATCAACAGGCAATAAAATTTTTTTATACATGGCCCGTACTCCTTTTGCAGAGAAAGTTCTTTTTCAATAACTTAACTATGCCATTATTGCGGTGAAATACCAGCCATGGTTCGGAAAAATAACAGCTAATTATCTTTAGTAAATCAGGGAAATATAGAGTTATGTATAGACATTGCGTTCGATCATATTCTGCGTCTGCTAAAACCGATCGTCAGCAAAAAATAGACATCAGCGGAGTATCGTAAAAATAACTGAAGAGCCGGTGTCGACCCCGGGACCGACACCGGAAAAAGATTATTGCGCGGCGGCCCACGCGGCGACGGTAGCTTTAGCCCCCTGCCGCTGCAGCGCTAAGTAGGCGCGGGTCACCGCCGTGACAAAGCGTAACTCCTGCGGCAATTCGACGCCGAAAATCGCCTCAATACCCAACAGCGCTTTGACTCGCGCTTCGCCATCGGCGCTGGCAGCCACCGCTTGCTGGATAACCGGCAACAACGGGTCGCATATCTCGATTGCCTGGCCCGCATCGTCAACGCCGCCAACGTAGCGCATCCACCCTGCCACGCCCAGCGCCAGCAGTGTAAAATCACGCTGATGCACCAGATGCCAGCGTATTGAGTCCAGCATGCGCTGGGGCAACTTCTGGCTGCCGTCCATGGCTATCTGCCAGGTGCGGTGCTTCAGCGCCGGATTGCAGTAACGGTCAATCAGCAAACTGGCATAGCGTGACAGATCCACCCCCTGCACCTTCAGCGTTGGTGCCTGTTCGTCCAGCATCAACGACAGCGCCGCGCGACGGTAGTTATCGTCCTGCATACAGTCGTTGATATGCTGATAACCGGCCAGATAGCCGAGATAAGCGAGGAACGAATGGCTACCATTGAGCATTCTCAGCTTCATCTCTTCGAAAGGCACCACGTCGGCGACCAGTTCCGCTCCCGCTTTCTCCCACTGCGGACGTCCGGCAACAAAGTTATCCTCAATCACCCACTGACGGAAAGGTTCGCAGGCCACCCCGGCCGGGTCGCGCACCCCGGTCAGCTGGGTAATTTTATCGAGGGTTTCGGCAGTCACCGCCGGGACAATCCGGTCCACCATGGTCGACGGAAAGGTGACATTCTGCTCTATCCATGCGGCAAGATCCTCGTCTAAAGCCCGGGCGTAGGCGCAGACGACGTTGCGCATCACGTGACCATTTTCCGGCATGTTATCGCAGGACATCACGGTAAAAGCAGGCAGGCCGGCCGCCCGGCGGCGAGATAAGGCCTCCACCACTACCCCCGCCGCCGATTTTGGCTGGTGCGGGTTATGCAGATCGGCGGCGATCAGCGGGTGATCGAGCTGCAGTTCGCCGCTGGCTGGCGAATGGCAATAGCCTTTCTCAGTAATCGTCAGGGAGACAATGGCCACCTGTGGCTGGCACATCGCCGCCAGCACCGCTTCGAGACCATCAACCCCGGCGTGCAGCGCCTGCTTCACCACACCAACCACGCGCGCGGTCCAGGCGTCGGCGGACATTTCGGCGACGGTATACAGCAGATCCTGCTGCTGGAGATCGGCGACCTGCTGCTCGCCGCCAATCAGATTAACTTCGGTGTAGCCCCAGTCGCTGCCGTGCTCGCTGGCCAGTATATCGGCATACACAGCCTGATGAGCGCGATGAAACGCGCCAAAACCAAGATGAACGATACGGGGGATCAGTGCGCTGCGATCGTAGGTCGGCAGCGTGGCGTTAGCGGTTAAGAGGGTGTTTTCCATGATGACTCTCGTTGTTATGTAGCCCATCAACCATTCTCGGGGAGAACTCTCGAGGAGAATGCCTTTGTGCCTCAACCATCTCACGCAATTGGTATAACATCTTTGATTTCTGTCAACTACCATACAAGAAGATCTTGCGTGATAAAGCATGGGGCACGAGGCTGCAATCGCCGCAGTGACAGGATAGTGCAGGTAACGGGAGGAGAAGAACATGGCGGCCGCGCGTCCCTGCGGGCCTGCTGTTGACGAATCGCCGAGCGTTGTTAATCGATGCGAGTTTTGACGATAAAGAAGTAGCACAGCGCCCCGGCAAAGGTCACCCCGGCGGCTATCACCAGCGCCAGATTGAAAGAGTGAGTCGTATCCACTACCCAGCCGGTCACGATCGGCGCGAAGGAGGCAAACACAAAGCTGCCGAAGTTCTGGATCGCCGCCACCGAAGCCACTTTATGCTCCGCCACCATTACCTGCACCAGCCCCCAGGCGGACGTCCCGGCAAAATGAACGCAAAACAGCGCCATGGAGATAAAAGCCACCGCCTGGGCTGGCGTCGACGATTGCACCACCAGCAAGGTGCCCAGCGCCGACAGCACCAGACCGATAACAATCGCCGTTTTGCGGGTTTTCGCCAGATCGTAGCCTCTGCGCGCCAGGGCATCGACCACCAGGCCGTTGACCCACATCCCCACCGCCGCGGCAAGAAACGGGATCGCCGCCACCCAGCCGGTACGGGCCAGGCTTAACCCCTGCTGCGCCTGCAAATAGCCGGGTAACCAGGCGATATACAGCCAGCCGGTGTAGTTCACACCGGAAAAGCCGAGGATCATCCCCCAGGTAGTCCGCCGTTTAAACAGAGCCAGCCATTCGCTAAACTTCAGCGCCGGGCGGGCCGCCTCCTCACTGGCCAGATACTGCTGCTCCTCCTCCTGCAGGGTAAACTGCCGACGGTTACGGTAGCCCACATACCAGCACAGGCCGACCACGATCCCGGCTAAACCAATCACCACAAACATCGTTCGCCAACCCCAGGCCAACTGCATGATGACCAGGGCCGGCGGGGCGATAGCCTGGCCCAGCACCGTCGAGGAGTTGAATATTCCCACCGCCGTGCCGCGCTCTCTTTGCGCATACCAGTCGTTGATCGATTTCACGCCGGCTGGCATAAACGGCGCTTCGCCGATCCCGAGGCCAATGCGCAGCAGAATAAAATGCGAGAACGAATTGACCATCCCGGTCAGGGCCTGCATCGCGGACCAGAAAATCAGCCCGGCGCCCAGCACAATCCGTGGTCCCAGGCGATCCAACAAAATACCGGAGGGCAGTTGCGCGAAGCCGTAGGAGAGCGAAAAGGCGGAGAGCAGCACCCCAAACTCGGTGGCGCTAAGGCCCAGGTCGGCGCGTATCGCCTCCCCGGCGACGCTCAGCGAAGAGCGGTCAAGAAAGTTGACGATACCGGCGATAAACAGCAGCGTCAGGGTGATCTTCTGCACCCGACGGATGCGTAACGGCGTCGCCCCGGTCCGGGCGGCAAGAGTCTCGATAGCCATCGTTGTTCCTTACAGAGTCATATGAAATAGGATGTCTGATAAGTAAGGCAACAGGTCGACTACCATACAAGAATTAGGGTTGAAAAAAGCGGCAGGGATCACACATGACGGGCTTAGGCCCGTCCCCACCCCGCCACGATGATTAGCATGCCGCACAGGGCGATGGCCGCGCCCGCCCAGTCATAATGGGTTAATTTGACCCCATCAACGACCCGCAGCCAGAGCAATGCGGTACAAACGTACACCCACCGTAGGCGGCATATACCCGCCCGCTGGCGGCCGGATGGAGCGTCAGGAGCCAGACGAATAGCGCCAGCGCCAGGGCGGTGGGGATCAGCAGCAGCGGCGTTGCCCCGCGCTTGAGCCATAGCCACGGTAGATAACAGCCGACGATTTCACACAGAGCGGTAGCAAAGAACAGCAGCGTTGTTTTGTGCATTAAAAGATTCGTAAAAGAGACAAAGCGTTGAACCATTCTACGCGATAATGGCCTCTGCCCCACGCTGTTTTGCCGGCTATGCCCGACAAAAGAGCTGTAGTAAACTGAACCTGAGGGTTAACCCATCACTTAAAGGAAATCGTGATGAACATGACACTGAATAAACGCTGGTGCCTGACCGCCATTCTGGCGTTAAGCGCTGTGGTCTACACCTCCAGCTCCTATGCCGCCACCGACCGGCTGGTGATTGAATCTGGCGACAGCGCGCAGAGCCGTCAGCAGGCGTCGATGGAAAAAGAGCAATGGAACGACACCCGCAGCCTGCGCCAGAAGGTGAACAAACGGGCGGAAAAAGAGTGGGATAAAGCCGATGTCGCTTTCGACGCGCAGGATAACTGCCAGAAGAGCGCCAACGTCAATGCCTACTGGGAGCCAAACACCCTGCGCTGTCTTGACCGTCGCACCGGCCGCGCGATCAATCCCTGAGCCGCTCCCTGACCACGCTGGCGCCTGCGGGCGCCGCCTTTCTGTAATCCCTTTTCCGTTTTGACCACAGGAATCTCCATGACCGACGCGCTACACGTCAAACTCCGCCCGCTTGAGCGCGAAGATTTGCGCTTCGTCCACCAGCTCGATAACAACGCCAGCGTCATGCGCTACTGGTTTGAAGAGCCGTACGAGGCCTTCGTTGAGCTCTCCGATCTGTACGACAAACATATTCACGATCAAAGCGAGCGCCGCTTTGTCATCGAATGCAATGGCGATAAAGCCGGACTGGTGGAGCTGGTTGAAATCAACCATGTGCACCGCCGGGCCGAGTTCCAGATCATCATCTCCCCCGACTTCCAGGGAAAAGGTCTCGCCACCCGCGCCGCACGCCTGGCGATGGACTATGGCTTTACCGTGCTCAATCTGTATAAGCTGTATTTAATCGTTGATAAAGAGAATGAAAAAGCGATCCATATTTACCGCAAGCTCGGCTTTATGGTCGAGGGTGAACTGATCCATGAGTTTTTCATTAACGGCGAGTACCGCAACACCATCCGCATGTGCCTGTTCCAGCACCAGTATCTGGCCGAGCACAAAACGTCCGGGCCGTCCCTGCTGAAGCCGACGGCTCAGTAATAATCGATACGGTTTTTAATGGTGTAGTGGCGGGTCAGCGGCGGCTGGACGCTTTCATCGATCACCTGCAGCTCACAGCTCAGCGGATTGTCGTGATCGTCGTAGTCGCAGGTCTGACGCACCGTGCCCAGCGTGCGATCGTTGAAGGTGCTGATGGCGGTATAGTCCAATTTCTTACGCGGATCCTTTGACGGCGTTGAGGCGACGGTAAATCGCTCCTCTTTGGCGGTGGTGGTTTTTCCCAGCGGATAGCCATCGCTGTCATAGCGGTAGGTGGCGGTGGTCTCTTTGCCGCGTGCGCTGATAATAAAACCGTTATCATCCGTCTCCCAACTCACCCCGGCGGTAGGCATCTCCGCCAGCTGACACTTGCCCTGCAGGCGCAGCCGCTTCTCGTGGGTGCGCCCGTCGACGTAATAGTTGGCGTCCAGCAGCAGCGTGGCGCCGGTTTTGTTCTCCACATCTTCCAGGGTCAGCAGATCGAAACACCCTTCCCTTGAGAGCTGAGCGCTCACCTTCTTGACCACCACATCGTGTTCATCCAGCAGCGTCTGGCTAAAATCTTTCACCGGCCCGCGCAGGGGATCAAACTCAAACTCATTGGAAAAACTCGCCATCTCCGGGGTGAAGGCGTCCGGGGCGCTTTTACGGTCGCATGCCGTCAGCAGCAGCGCTGCCGGGATCAGCCAATACAATCTTTTCACAGACGATTCCTTTTGTGTACATCCGATCATATTAGCAAATACAATTGTTTACACCAGTTCTGCTATGCTTAAATCTGGATAACATCGATAAGGAGCGTAAGATGAAACTATCCCTCTGCACCGGCGCTGCGCTACTGCTGTGCTCCACGGCCGTACTGGCGGCTCCCGACTCCTGTGAACGGGTCAAAAGCGACATCCAGCAGAAGATCATCAACAATGGCGTACCGGAAACCGCCTTCAGCCTGGCCATTGTGCCAAACGATCAGGCAGACCAACCCGGGGTTCAGGTGGTCGGTCATTGCGCCAACGACACCTTCAAAATCACCTATACGCGTAACAGCGACAGTCCCGCCGAAAACGACGCTCAGTAAGCCCTCTTCGGTTTCAAATGAAAGATCTTATCCCTGCATTGACCAGGGATAAGGTCTACTGGCTACCCATAACGTATTATCGCTCACCCCTGCGTCTGTTAATGAAGTGGCGGCCCTTCTCCGCACAGCATAACTATCATGGAGTGAGCAATGTCGAATCAGGAATCTCCCGGCGGCGTCAGCCGACGCGCGCTACTAAAATCTACAGCCCTCGGCTCCCTGGCGCTGGCCGCCGGCGGGCTGACCCTGCCCTTTACGCTGCGCCGCGCCGCGGCGGCAGTTCAGCAGGCTACAGGCGACACAACCCGCATTGTCTGGGGCGCCTGCTCGGTTAACTGCGGCAGCCGCTGCGCCCTGCGGCTGCACGTGCGTGATGATGAAGTGGTTTACGTCGAAACGGATAACACCGGCGACGACCGCTACGGCGACCATCAGGTCCGCGCCTGCCTGCGCGGGCGTTCGATTCGCCGGCGCATCAATCATCCGGATCGCCTTAACTATCCCATGAAGCGCGTCGGCAAGCGCGGAGAAGGCAAATTTGTCCGCATCAGCTGGCAGGAGGCGCTGGATACCCTCGCCGACCGCCTGAAGAGCGTGGTAGCGCAGTATGGCAACGAAGCCGTATACATTAACTACTCTTCAGGGATCGTCGGCGGCAACATCACCCGTTCGTCGCCTTCCGCGTCGCCGGTGGCGCGTTTAATGAACTGCTACGGCGGCTCGCTTAACCAGTACGGTACCTACAGTACTGCGCAGATTGCCTGCGCCATGCCCTACACCTACGGCAGTAACGACGGCAACAGCACCTCGGATATTGAAAACAGCAAGCTGGTGGTGATGTTCGGCAACAATCCGGCGGAGACCCGGATGAGCGGCGGCGGCATTACCTGGTATCTGGAGCAGGCCCGCGAGCGCTCTAACGCGCGAATGATCGTCATCGATCCGCGCTACACCGATACCGCCGCCGGTCGGGAAGATGAGTGGATCCCCATTCGCCCCGGCACCGACGCCGCGCTGGTGGCCGGTATCGCCTGGGTGTTGATTAACGAAGATCTGGTGGACCAGCCTTTCCTTGATAAATACTGCGTTGGCTACGACGAGAAAACGCTCCCGGCCGGGGCGCCGGCGAATGGTCATTACAAAGCCTATATCCTCGGCGAGGGCGACGACGGGATCGCTAAAACGCCGCAGTGGGCCTCGCGTATTACCGGTATCCCCACCGAGCGCATCATTAAGCTGGCGCGCGAAATCGGCATGAGCAAGCCGGCCTACATTTGCCAGGGCTGGGGGCCCCAGCGCCAGGCCAACGGCGAACTCACCGCCCGGGCGATCGCCATGCTGCCGATCTTAACCGGCAACGTCGGCATCAACGGCGGCAATAGCGGCGCCCGCGAATCAACCTACACCATCACCATTGAGCGCCTGCCGGTACTGGAAAACCCGGTGAAGACCGCCATCTCCTGCTTTACCTGGACCGACGCCATCGCGCGCGGTCCAGAGATGACCGCCAGCCGCGATGGCGTACGCGGAAAAGAGAAGCTGGATGTGCCGATCAAGTTCCTGTGGAACTACGCGGGCAACACCATCATCAACCAGCACTCCGACATCAATAAGACCCACGAAATTCTGCAGGATGAAAGCAAGTGCGAAACCATTGTGGTTATCGACAACTTTATGACCTCGTCGGCGAAATACGCCGACCTGCTGCTGCCCGACCTAATGACCGTTGAGCAGGAGGATATCATTCCTAACGATTACGCCGGCAATATGGGCTATCTGATTTTTATTCAGCCCGCCACCTCAGCGAAGTTCGAACGCAAACCGATTTACTGGATCCTAAGCGAAGTGGCGAAACGGCTCGGCGACGACGTGCATCAACGTTTTACCGAGGGGCGTACCCAGGAACAGTGGCTGCAGTATCTGTACGCCAAAATGGTGGCGAAAGATCCGGCGCTGCCGGCCTACGAGGATCTGAAGCGAATGGGCATCTACAAGCGCAAAGACCCGAACGGCCACTTCGTCGCCTATCGCGACTTCCGGCGCGATCCTGAAGCGCATCCGCTCAAAACCCCGTCCGGCAAAATTGAAATCTACTCCAGCCGACTCGCAGAGATTGCCGCCCGCTGGCAGCTTGAGAAAGACGAAGTTATCAGCCCGCTGCCGGTCTACGCCTCCACATTTGAAGGCTGGGACGATCCGCTGCGCAGCCAGTATCCGCTGCAGCTGTTTGGTTTCCACTATAAAGCGCGCACCCATTCCAGCTACGGCAACGTTGATGTATTACAAGCGGCCTGTCGCCAGGAAGTATGGATCAATCCGCTTGACGCGGAAAAACGCGGGATTAAAAACGGCGATATGGTGCGCGTTTTTAATCAGCGCGGCGAAGTCCGTCTTCCGGCGAAAGTGACGCCACGCATCATGCCGGGGGTCTCGGCGATGGGCCAGGGCGCCTGGCACGACGCCAATATGACCGGAGATCGGATCGACCATGGCGCCTGCATGAATACCCTGACCACCCACCGCCCGTCGCCGCTGGCGAAGGGGAATCCACAGCATACCAACCTGGTCGATATCGAGAAGGTTTAAGGAGTAAACCATGAGCACGCAATATGGATTCTTTATCGACTCCGCTCGCTGTACCGGATGCAAAACCTGCGAGCTGGCCTGTAAGGACTACAAGAACCTGACTCCGGAGGTCAGCTTCCGCCGGATCTATGAGTATGCCGGCGGCGACTGGCAGGAGGACAACGGCGTCTGGCAGCAGAACGTGTTTGCCTATTACCTCTCCATCGCCTGTAACCACTGTGAAGATCCGGCCTGCACCAAGGTCTGTCCGAGCGGCGCGATGCATAAGCGCGAAGACGGTTTTGTGGTGGTCAACGAAGAGGTATGCATTGGCTGCCGCTACTGCCATATGGCCTGCCCGTACGGCGCCCCGCAGTATAACGCCGACAAAGGCCATATGACCAAATGCGATGGCTGTCACGAGCGCGTCGCCGAGGGGAAAAAGCCGATCTGCGTCGAGTCCTGCCCGCTGCGGGCGTTGGATTTCGGGCCAATTGCCGAACTGCGCGCTAAGCACGGCCAGCTGGCCGCGGTAGCGCCGCTGCCGTCGGCGCACTTTACCCGGCCGAGTATCGTTATCAAACCTAACGCCAATGCCCGGCCGTGTGGCGATACCACCGGTTACCTGGCGAACCCGAAGGAGGTGTGAGATGGGAAACGGATGGCATGAATGGCCGCTGGTGCTGTTTACGGTGCTGGGTCAGTGCGTGGTCGGCGCGACCATCGTCAGCGGTCTTGGCTGGCTGGCGCTGGGGGACCAACGGGAAGCCCGGCGGCGGCTGGTGCGCAATATGTTTTTTATCTGGCTGTTGATGGGCATTGGTTTTCTTGCTTCGGTGATGCATCTCGGTTCACCGCTGCGCGCGTTTAACTCGCTGAACCGCATCGGCGCCTCGGCGCTGAGCAACGAAATCGCCAGCGGCGCTCTGTTCTTCGCCGTGGGCGGATTCTGGTGGCTGCTGGCGGTGCTGGAAAAAATGCCGGCGACGCTGGGTAAAGTCTGGCTGGCGATCGCCATGCTGTTAGGGCTGCTGTTTGTCCTCGCAATGACCCGGGTTTACCAAATCAATACCGTGCCAACATGGTACAATGGCTACACCACCAGCGCGTTCTTTCTGACGGTGCTCCTCAGCGGGCCGCTGTTTGCCGCCCTGCTGCTGCGGCTGGCGAAAGTCGACTTTAACGGCTGGTTTTTTGCCGGACTGAGCGTGGCCGCGCTGGTCATCAGCGCCGCAGTTATCATTATGCAAAGCGCCGGGCTCAGTACCCTTCACAGCTCGGTTCAGCAGGCGGCCACCCTGCTGCCAGATTATGGCAAACTCCAGGCGCTACGCCTGGTACTGCTGGCGCTGGGCCTCGGCTGCTGGCTATGTCCGCTGATCCGCCGCCAGCCGCCGCGCGCTACGGGGCTGCTGATCGGCCTGCTGCTGGTCTTGATCGCCGAATGTATTGGCCGCGGCCTGTTTTATGGTCTGCATATGACCGTCGGTATGGCGGTTGCCGGTTAATGAGACGGCGCGCAGGCGCGCGCCGCAGAAAGGAATAAGTGATGATGCCGATCCCAAATCGCGACGCCGTCGCGTTAAGCGCCCGCACCCTGGGCGCGCTGTTCTCTTATGCGCCGAATAGCGCGGAAATTGCGCCGCTGGTCGCCGCCTTCCAGGACGGGAGCTGGCAGCAGCAGTGGCCCTTCCCGGTCGCAGCCCCGCTGGCGTCAGGGTTTGCCGCATCGGCTGAAGAAACGTTGCCGGAAGCCTGGCAGCGCCTGTTTATCGGGCCATGGGCCCTGCCGGCGCCGCCCTGGGGCTCGGTCTGGCTGGATAAAGAGTCTGTGCTGTTTGGCGATTCCACGCTGGCTCTGCGCCAGTGGATGCGCGAGAACGGTATCGCACTGGAGGCCGATGGCAACGAACCGGAAGATCATTTCGGCACCGTGCTACTCCTGGCGGCATGGTTGTGCGAAACGGAGCAGGATGCGTTGTTTGCCCAGCTGCTGGCCTGGCACCTGCTGCCGTGGTCCGGGCGTTTCCTGAGCGTCTTTGTCGACCATGCCGCCCACCCCTTCTATCAGACGCTGGGTCAGCTGGCGCAGGCGACTCTGGCGCAGTGGCAGGAGAATCTGCCGATCGCCGTAGCGCAAAAACCGCTCTATCGTTAACCCTTCGCCGCGCCGGTATCCGGCGCGGTTTTATTTTGCCGCTTCCCAGCCTTTCACCCGCACTTATCGCTTTTGCATCTAAGGTTATTCCCTATCACAATAAGCCAATGTTTTCTGAACCTCGCCGTGACTAATGCATCGTCTTCATCCCTACCCTGATGTGCAGGTGATGTTTCGCCGCCTGCTGATCGCCACCCTGATTGGCCTTCTCGCCGCCCTGGCGGTGGCGCTGTTTCGCCACGCTATGGTGGTGCTGGAAACGCTGTTGCTCAGTAATGACAGCGGGAGCCTGGTCAACGCCGCACAGTCGCTGCCGGCGTGGCGTCGGCTGGTTACCCCCGCGCTGGGCGGCCTGACGGCGGGAACCTTACTCTGGCTCTGGCAACGACGCAGCGTCGCGCGTCCGCATGCCGCCACCGATTATATGGAAGCCCTGGAGACCGGCGACGGCTGTTTCGATACGCCGGCAAGCCTGGTGAAATCGCTGGCGTCATTGCTGGTCGTGGTGACCGGCAGCGCGATTGGCCGGGAAGGCGCCATGATCCTGCTGGCCGCGCTGGCGGCCTCGCTGTTTGCCCGTCGCTTCACGCCGCAGAGTGAATGGAAGCTATGGGTCGCCTGCGGCGCGGCTGCCGGGATGGCCAGCGCCTATCATGCCCCGCTGGCCGGCAGCCTGTTTATTGCTGAAATTCTCTTTGGCACGCTGATGCTGGCCTCGCTTGGGCCGGTGGTGATCTCGGCGGTGATCGCCCTGCTGTTGACGCAGTTTCTTAATGGCGGCGCCGCGCCGCTGTATCACGTCGTGTTACAGCAGAACCTCAGCGCCCTGCACTATGGCTTAATGCTGGCGACTGGCCTGCTGGCCGGGCTGTGCGGGCCGCTGTTTATCTGGCTGATGGACTACAGCCACCGCGGGTTCGTTAAACTGAAGCTGGCGCCGCCGTGGCAGCTGGCGCTGGGCGGGCTAATTGTCGGCGGCTTATCGCTCATCACCCCGGCAGTATGGGGCAACGGCTACAGCGTAGTGCAAAGCTATTTGCTGCTGCCGCCGTCCGGTGCGCTGCTGGTGGGCGTATTTATCTGCAAACTGCTGGCGGTGCTGGCCAGCAGCGGCTCCGGCGCGCCTGGCGGGGTCTTTACCCCGACGCTGTTTGTCGGCCTGGCGATGGGCATGCTGTTTGCCTGCTTCAGCAGGCTGTGGCTGCCGGGAAGTGAAGAAATGGCCATCATGATGGGTCTGACCGGCATGGCGGCGTTTCTGGCCGCCACGACCCATGCGCCGATCATGTCAACCCTGATGATTTGCGAGATGACCGGGCAGTATACGCTGCTGCCCGGTCTGCTGATAACCTGCGTCGTGTCGTCTGTGCTGTCGCGGACGTTACGCCGGGATTCGATCTATCGCCATCACGTTGCCGAGCATGTCTAAGTCGACGTAGCGGCTCAGCTCACGCTGTTCGGCGCGCGGTAGATAAGGCAGCTCGCCGATCAGCGGCGCCGGCAGCTTTTTGCTGAGGACATCGATGATTTCGGCGTAGTGCGCCAGACCGGGGTTGATCCGATTGGCCACCCAGCCAATCAGCGGTAAACCGTCATTGGCGATCGCCTGGGCTGTCAGTAGCGCATGGTTGATGCACCCCTCCTGGATCCCCACCACCATCAGCACTGGGAGCTGCTCCTGAACCACCCACTCGGAGAGCGGCCGCAGGTCGTTCATCAGGCTGCGCCAGCCGCCGGTGCCTTCAACCACCACGTGTTCGACCTGCGCGGCCAGACGCTGCAAACCATCGGACAGCAGACCGTAGTTGATCGGGCAGCTATGCGCCACGCTGCTCTCGTCTTCGCTTAAGGCGATGGGGTTGACAGCCTCATAAGGTAACGCCAGCGTGGAGACGCTCTGCAACACCAGCGCATCTTTGTTACGTAAACCGTCCGGCGTCTCTTTGCTGCCCTTCGCCACAGGCTTATACCCGGCCACGCTTTTGCCTCTGGCAGCAAGTGCCTGCAACAGCGCACGGGAAACCACTGTCTTCCCGACAGAGGTGTCTGTACCTGTAATAAAGAAACGCTTAAACATCACTAACCCCACAGTTTTGTCGATGAAATATACGGGAGAGAAATAATCAACGGTGGGCAAAGTCTACGTGAAGCCGTCTGAGGTCAGCTTGAGATAGCGCAATTTTTGGTGTGACTATGAAAAAATGTTAACCCTGTAACAGTCGTATGAGTAAGGATCCGTTATAGAGCGCATCTTTAACCAGCGCCGCGCCAGCCATCGTTCCGCGGTTGGAGAACTGAGTACTTTCAACGGTAATATGCCGGCTATAGGCTGGGAGAGATTGTTGCCGAATACAGCTGGAAATTGCCGGAAAAAGAATTTCTGCCGCCAGATTGAACGGCGAGCCAATCAGAATTTTCTGCGGATTAAACAGATTGACCATGATCGCCAGAATTCGCCCAACGTGATTACCCACGCCGCTGATGATGTCCCGGGCTAACAAATCGCCCTGCAGCGCCGCCTGACAAAGCCACTCCACGCTCAGCGGACGCTGGTGCAGCAGCGAGCTCATCGACTGCGCCATGCGCATCTGCGCCAGCTCCAGCACGCTTTCTACGCTGGCAATCGTCTCCAGGCAACCATGGTTGCCGCAGTAACAGCGTTTGCCGTAGGGATCGACCTGGGTATGGCCAATCTCCACCAGGCTGCTGCTGCCGGCGTGCAACAGGCGCCCATCGGTGATCACCCCGGCGCCGACGTTATGATCGATGACCACCTGAATGACGTCCCGGGCGCCGCGCGAGGCGCCAAACAAAGATTCCGCCATAGTCCAGGCGCTGATGTCATGCTGAATATAGACTGGCACCCCGGTATGATTGGCCAGCGCTTCGCCGAGCGGGACATCTTTAACATCCTCATAAAACGGCATGCGATGAATAATGCCATTTTCGGTATCGATAATACCGGGCATCGTCATGGCGATGGAGGTAAGGCGTTCCAGCTTCTTTTGATGGCGAATAAAGAAGCGATCAATATGGTCGATAACGCGCGTCAGAAACGGCGTGCTGTCGGTGAGCGCCAGCTCCAGCTGATCCTCCACCACCAGCTGACTGCTTAAATCACGCAGCGAAAGATGGATCTCACCGCGGCTGATGCGCACCGCCAGATAGTGCCATGCCTCGGTCTCCACCATCAGCCCCACCGCCGGGCGGCCGCGGCTGCCGGGCTCCTGGATCTCGGTCTCCTGAACCAGATGCGCTTCCAGCATTTCGCGGACGATTTTGGTGATGCTGGCCGGCGCCAGTTGCGCAAATCGGGAAAGGTCGATACGCGATACCGGGCCGAGCTGATCAATCAGGCGATACACGGCGCCCGCATTGGTCTGCTTTATTTGATCGATATGGCCTGGTTGACTATCCGCTACCACCATTGACTCCCTTATTTTCGCGCTTCGAAATAAACTTTCGGCTATGGTGAAGCACTTCGACGGTGAACGTCAAATTTTTACTTAGCCTTGTGATTTACCGCACATTTCCAACCCCTTTTCGCCTCAATTATGCTCGCTTTTCCAGGAGAGCAGCGCCTCACGAAAGCGTTTTGCCAGTGCCCCTTGCTCATGGTGTTTAGACCACACCAGCCACATCTCCGATACCGCATCCTGTTCGTCGATCGGCAGCCAGCGCATTTCACTGAGCTGGACGCGCTGAAAGGAGGCCGGGAGGATCGATACCCCCAGGCCGGCGGCCACCAGACCAATAATCGTCATTGCCTCCCCCACCTCCTGGGCAATCTTCGGCGTGTGGCCGTAGCGGCGCAGCAAGCCGAGGATGTCGTCATACAGGCCAGTGCCGACGTGCGGGTCGAAAAAGACGAAGGGCTCGCGCGCCAGCGCCGCCAGGCTGACCGAGGGCTGGCGGGCCAGCGGGTGATTCGCCGGGACCATCGCCAACAGCGGCTCGCGCAGAACCCGCTCCCACGCCAGGGTGTCCGGCAGTTGAGTATTGCGCAGCAGCCCCAAATCCAGAGCCCCTTCGCTCAGGGGCACTATCTGTTCGCGGGTGTTAGTCTCGCGGGTGAGAATATGCACATCCGGAAGGCGTTGGCGAAACATCGATAGCGTATCGGAGACGGCCTTAATAAAAGGGGCCGAGGAGGTAAAGCCGATGCGCAGCTCACCCGTTTCGCCATGGTGTAGACGGGCGGCGCGAGCAGCCGCCTCATCTACCTGGGCGAGGATTTGTCGGCTATCGGCGAGAAACTGCTTTCCGGCCGCCGTCAGGCTGACGCTGCGGTTGGTACGGGCAAACAGGCGAGCGCCGGTCTGCTGCTCAAGGATCTGAATCTGCTGGCTTAGCGGTGGTTGAGAGATGTTTAGTCGCGCCGCGGCGCGGCCAAAATGTAGCTCCTCGGCGACGGCGACAAAGTAGCGCAAATGACGCAACTCGATATTCATATTTAAAACGTCTTATTTGAGATTATTAATATATTAGACAGAATATTTACATTTTCATACCCTAAAAATGTGAGCTGAATGGTCACAACATCCTGTTGGTAAGCAGCAACTTCTACGCAAGGAATTCTCTGTGAGTCGTACAACAACCGTTGACACCGTGCCGGCGGGCGAGGTCAGCGTCGCTGGTGCATCCCGCCCGGATCCGTTTATTAAACGTGGCACCCCGCAGTTTATGCGCGTCACTCTCGCGCTGTTCTCCGCCGGTCTGGCCACCTTTGCCCTGCTCTACTGTGTGCAGCCGATCCTGCCGGTGCTGTCGAACGAGTTTGGCGTGTCGCCGGCCAGCAGCAGTATTTCGCTTTCAATTTCCACGGCGATGTTGGCGGTGGGCTTGCTGTTTACCGGCCCGCTGTCGGACGCTATAGGCCGCAAGCCGGTGATGGTCACCGCCCTGCTGCTGGCCGCCTGCTGTTCACTGTTGTCGACTATGATGACCAGCTGGCACGGCATCCTGATTATGCGCGCGCTCATCGGCCTGTCGCTGAGCGGCGTAGCGGCGGTCGGCATGACCTATCTGAGCGAGGAGATCCACCCCAGTTTCGTCGCCTTTTCGATGGGACTCTATATCAGCGGCAACTCCATCGGCGGCATGAGCGGCCGCTTGCTGACCGGGGTCTTTACCGATTTCTTCGGCTGGCGCGTGGCGCTGGCGGCGATCAGCGGCTTTGCGCTGGCCGCGGCGATTATGTTCTGGCGTATCCTGCCCGAGTCGCGCCATTTCCGCCCGACCTCGCTGCGACCGAAAACGCTGCTGATTAACTTCCGTCTGCACTGGCGCGACCGTGGCCTGCCGCTGCTGTTCATCGAAGGTTTTCTGCTGATGGGCGCTTTTGTCACCCTGTTTAACTATATTGGCTACCGGCTGATGATGTCGCCGTGGTCGTTAAGCCAGGCGGTGGTAGGCCTGCTGTCGGTAGCTTATCTCACCGGGACCTGGAGTTCACCGAAGGCAGGGGCCATGACCGTACGCTTTGGCCGCGGGCCGGTGATGCTTGGCTTTACAGCGGTGATGCTCTGCGGCCTGCTGCTGACGCTCTTTTCTTCCCTGTGGCTTATTTTCATCGGCATGCTGCTGTTTTCCGCTGGCTTCTTCGCCGCGCATTCCGTCGCCAGCAGCTGGATTGGCCCACGCGCCCGCCGCGCCCGCGGTCAGGCGTCATCGCTGTATTTGTTCAGCTATTATTTGGGTTCAAGTCTTGCCGGGACGTTAGGCGGGGTATTCTGGCATCACTACGGCTGGAACGGCGTCGGTGGGTTTATCGCGCTGCTGCTCCTTGCCGCGCTGTTGACCGGCACCTGCTTACATCAGCGACTGAAATAGTCGCGTGTGACGTGGCCTGCAGGCCACGTTTCACCACATGCCCATTATGGAAGACAAGCCCATCAGCTCTCTGACGGCATCAACGGACAGCAGTGCAATAAACAGCCAGGTGAACGGATTCATAAACCACCCCCGAACCTCCAGACCTGTGTAATCGATCACAGTTTAGTACCGATATGTTACCGTTTTCTGTCACACCGATCACAGAGGTGAGCTTATTCTCCCGCCATGTGTCTTTCCCTTCCCCTGTGCGCAACGCTCGACCCGCCGGGCGTATCAGGATAGTGTAGAGGCAAAGCGATAATCTCTTTATTCACCTGTCACGGACCGAACGCCACTATGACTGAAAATACGCCTTATCAGCAGCTTACCCGTACCTTTCAGCGCCTGTCGCGCTTTTCGCATCTCGCCGCCATCGCCGGCTGGGATATGTTCGCGATGATGCCCCCGGGCGGGAGCGTCGCCCGCGGCGAAGCGCTGGCCGAGCTCGGCGTGCTGCAGCATCAAATCCTGACCGATAAAAAAGTGGGACAATGGTTACAGGAGGCCCGCCAGCAGGATCTTAATGATGTTGAACAGGCCAACCTGCGGGAAATGCAGCGTCAGTACGATCAGGCGGCGCTGCTGCCGGAGAGCCTGGTGGAAGCAAAATCGCTGGCCGGCAGCCGCTGCGAGCATGCCTGGCGCAGCCAGCGTCCCGCCAATGACTGGACGGGCTTTGCCGACAACCTACGCGAGGTGGTCAGACTGAGCCGTCAGGAAGCGCAGATCCGCGCCGATGCCAGGGGCGGCTCACGCTACGACGCGCTGCTGGATATTTTCGAACCGGATATGACCAGCGCGCGGCTGGACAGCCTGTTCGCCGATCTCAAATCGTGGCTACCTTCCCTGCTTAGCCAGGCGGTGGAGAAGCAGGCGAAGCAGACGCTAATCGCCCCGCAGGGGCCTTTCCCCATTGCTGAACAACGGGAGCTGGGCCTGCAGGCGATGCGTATCCTTGGCTTTGACTTCGACGGCGGGCGCCTCGACATCAGCGCCCACCCGTTCTGCGGCGGCGTACCCCAGGATGTGCGCATCACCACCCGCTACAACGAAAACGACCTGCTCAGCGCTCTGTTCGGCGTGATCCACGAAACCGGCCACGCCCGCTACGAGCAGAATCTACCTCGCCCGTGGGTCGACCAGCCCGTAGGACTCGCCCGCTCCACCGCTATCCACGAGTCGCAGAGCCTGTTTTTTGAAATGCAGCTGGGACGCAGCGAGCGGTTTCTTAACCGCCTGTTACCGGCGGTGCGCGAGCGGTTTGGCGATCGGCCGGCCTTTAGCCAGGACAATTTTGTCGCCTGGAATCAGCAGGTGAAACCCGGCTTTATTCGCGTCGATGCCGATGAGGTGAGCTACCCGGCGCATGTCATCCTGCGTTATGAAATTGAACGTGCGCTGATCGACGGCGAGATTGAGGTAGATGATATCCCGTCGCTGTGGGACGAGAAAATGCAGCACTGGCTGGGGCTGTCGACCACCGGCAACTATCGGGATGGTTGCATGCAGGATATTCACTGGACCGACGGCGGATTCGGCTATTTCCCTTCCTATACCCTGGGTGCGATGTATGCCGCGCAGCTGATGGCCGCGGCCCGCCGCGCGCTGCCGACGTTAGATCGCGATATTGAGGAAGGCGATTTCAGCGCCCTGTTCGACTGGCTGCGGCAGAATATCTGGCAGCATGGCAGCCGCTTCACCACCTCGCAGTTGATTCAGCAGGCCACCGGTGAGGATCTTAATAGCCGCTACTTCCGCGAGCACCTGACCACTCGCTACCTGTAATCATACGCGCCGGGCTACCCGGCGCGTCCTGTCGTTCCTGCCTTGTACATTCGGTTACACGCCGATACCAAACACTCACGGAAAGCTCGAAAAGACAAGCATATAGTGATTTCACCGGCCCCGCAGTGGGGTTGAAATTAAGAAAACTTTTCGAGGATATCAGAATGAAAAAAGTATTAGCTCTGGTCGTTGCCGCTGCTATGGGTCTCTCTTCCGCCGCTTTCGCTGCTGACGCAGTAAGCACCACTCAGGCACCGGCTGCCACCCACAGCACGGCTGCCAAGACCACCCATCACAAAAAACACCACAAAGCCGCGGCAAAACCGGCTGCAGAGCAGAAAGCTCAGGCTGCCAAAAAACACAAAAAAGCAGAAGCTAAACCAGCCGCTGCTCAGAAAGCCCAGGCCGCTAAAAAACACAAAAAAGTAGCAGCTAAACCAGCTGCTCCGCAGAAAGCTCAGGCGGCGAAAAAGCATCACAAAGCTGCGGCTAAACCGGCAGCCCAGAAAGCGCAGGCAGCGAAAAAACACCACAAAACCACTAAACACCAGGCCGCTAAACCGACTGCACAGCCGGCAGCATAATTCCTCCCGGTGAACCAACCTTCTTAATAATCGGCGCTGTTTCAGCGCCGTTTTTTCTGGAGAGCACTATGCTGCGGCGCTATCGTTTTGAGCTCATCCTGATCCTGCTAATTATATGCGCAGTGGTTGCAACCCGTTTTTTCCTCTCTTAATTATTTATCCCGCGTTCGCATTTTGCTGCTTCTACCAGCTTTTCATTAAAATGAATACCGTGCGGCTATCGCTGACCCGCTCCCCGCTTCCCATTATCCTGTGACTCTCTGCGGCGCAAAAAAATGTCCGGCGCCAGAAGACGCCAGACATGTTAGTCGTAATATGTCGCACGCCTGGCCCTTGCCGGGTGGCGCGCCCATCACAATGCACGCACGGCTTCCATCACCAGATAGCCGGTCGCGCCCCAGATAGCGACTGAGACCAGGGAAACATAAACCAGTGCGCGAATACCTTTTTTAGACATAAGCCCTCCGAACGCAGGGGAAATAGAGTTCAGGCTATCATCGCCGGTACTACCTCTCTATTTACTCAACGGCAGGGCGACGGTAACAACGTTTTCGGTGAGAAAATGTTTCGCATTGAAAATAATTACGAGAGGCGTAAAGAAGTGCGAATTCCGGTGAAGATCTGGTGGGTAAAAGTATTATTTTTGGGCATTATGCTGACAAACCAGGAATAATCCCACGGATGAATTGCTGCATTATTAACCGAATTCAGTACGTTCTGATACATGAATTTTGTTGCGCAAGACGCCACTTTCTGCGGAAATAGCACAAGCAGAACACTGGTATTAACCGCTTGAAATCAGGAGGTTTTACCAGCGCCAGACCCCACCGCGCGCTGATGTGGTATACGGTTTGGCCTGTTTAGAATTATTGTTTACTTTCAAAAACTTAAATCTCCTGCTACTGTCAATAGACATCATAGCCTCCCCAGAGAGTGATATGCGTAGAGACGTTCTGTTATTACTGTGTTCATTTTATCTGTTACCTCTGGGCGCACATGCCGATGATAGCGGACTGAGCGCCAAAGATATTAAGACGTTGTTTTTCGGTCACGATGACCGTAAAGCGGTGAACCGCCCCGAGGAGAGTCCGTGGGACGCGATTGGCCAGTTGGAAACCGCCAGCGGCAATCTGTGTACGGCGACGCTCATCTCTCCGCATCTGGCGCTGACCGCGGGCCACTGTCTGTTAACGCCCCCGCGCGGCAAGCCGGACAAAGCGGTCGCCCTGCGCTTTATTTCCCGCAAGGGCAACTGGGTCTATGAGATCCACGGCATTGACGGGCGAGTCGATCCCAGCTTAGGCAGACGCCTGAAAGCCGATGGCGACGGCTGGATTGTCCCTTCCGCTGCAGCGCCGTCCGATTTTGGTCTGATCGTGCTGCGCTATGCTCCGTCTGGCATTACGCCGATCCCGCTCTTTCCGGGCAGCAAGGCCGATCTCACCGCCGCGCTGAAGGCGGCGGGCCGTAAAGTTACCCAGTCTGGCTATCCTGAAGATCATCTCGATAATCTTTACAGCCACCAGGATTGCATCGTGACAGGGTGGGCGCAAACCAGCGTACTGTCGCATCAGTGCGACACCCTGCCTGGCGACAGCGGCTCGCCGCTGCTGCTGAAAACGGAGGACGGCTGGCAGGTGATCGCCGTGCAGAGTTCGGCCCCCGGCCCGCAGGATCGCTGGCGGGCGGACAATCGCGCCATTGCGGTGACTGGCTTTCGCGATAAGCTGGAGGCGCTTGCCGGTGAGTAATGGACCGAGGCCGGTGAAGAATATCATTATTGACATCGTCCTGGCGGAAATGATTTTCCGCCAGCCAAAAGCAGTGAACCTGCGCAGCCCTCAGCGTCACCTGACACAATTACAGCGGGGCAAGGCGTGAACGAAGCTTCCGTTTGCCGCCTGGCTTTGCAGGCGGCGAGACGTCAGGCGAGTTTAATTAACACCATGCCGGCTACCAGCAGGATAACCCCCGCCCAGCCTTTGTTATTCAGACGCTGACCAAACAGCACCCAGCCGGCGGCGATGGTCGCCGCGATACCGAAGCCGCCCCACAGCGCATAGGCAACCGAGAGATCGATCCCTTTAACCGCCTGCGACAGGGCGCTGAACGCGCCCAATACTGCCGCCAGGGACAGTATGCCGTAGATCTTGCGGCGGAAGCCGTCGGAAAACTTCAAAAAGACGTTGGCAATAATTTCCAGCACAATGGCGATTGCCAGCCAGGCGGCATGGATCCACTCAAACTGCTGCATGGGCCACCTCCTGCTGTGAAGACGCTTTTTTCTGGGTGCCGGACTTAATTAAGACGATCCCTATCACCAGGGTGGTCAAGCCGGCTATTTTCAGCAGGGACAGACTCTCATCAAACAGCAGCACGCTGAACAGGGTAATCAGTAAAATACCGATCCCTTCCCACAACGCATAGGCCACACCGAGGGCAATCTTTTTAACCGCAAAGGCAAGAAAAATATATGACAGGGCAATCATGGCCAGCATTAAAATAAAGCCGGTGTGCCCGCCGCTCACGCTTGCCCATTTCATAGACAAGGTGCCGGTAATTTCAGCAATAATTGCTAAAGCTAATAAAATCCAATAAAACATGATCCCTTCTCCTGCTTGAGAATATAATCCATTACCGTTTACGCGAGACGTAAACAGGAAAATTTCTGACGTAGATATCGCTGTGCGCTTGGCGCCAGCTCAGGCAGAAAGAAGGTGACTATAGCGCCGAATGCCAGTGCTGTTCGCCGGCAAAACGGGAAAAAGTGAGGGATACTGCGGGGTGATTTAAAATATACATCCTGAACTGATTGTCCATAAAATTACAATTATCCGCGGTGTTGCTTCTCGTCCGGTGCGGATGAAAATTGTCCTCAGTAGTTAAACACAGGTAGATTTGTAGCATAGTGCTACATTTAATTCAAAGACTTTGCAATTCTTTACGCCGCGGTTTTTCTTCAATGCGTTTGTTCTGCAAAAAAGCGTCATTATGCTAATGTAACGCAACCTGTTAATAGGCAAGGAAGTTTGAGGTCGGGATCCTATGGCTAAACCCATTATTACACTTAACGGATTAAAGATGGTCATCATGTTGGGCATGCTGGTGATCATCCTTACCGGCATTCGCTTTGCGGCGGACATAATCGTCCCGTTTATCCTGGCGCTTTTTCTGGCGGTGATCATCAATCCTCTGGTCCAGCTCCTGGTCCGCTGCCGGGTGCCGCGCGTGCTGGCGATCTCGCTACTGATTGGCCTGATTGTTATGTTAGCCATTGTGCTGCTGGCCTCGCTGGGGACCTCGCTCAACGAGCTGGCGCGCACCCTGCCGCAGTATCGCAACTATCTCTATGAGCCGATGCAAACCATCGCGCCCTGGCTGCAGCGTATGGGATTCACCGTTTCGGTGGTCGAGCTCAATAAGTACATCGACCCTAACGCCGTAATGACCCTGGTCACCAGCCTGCTCACTCAGCTGTCGAATGCCATGTCTTCTATTTTTCTGCTGCTGCTGACGGTGGTGTTTATGCTGCTGGAGGTGCCGCAGCTTCCCGCTAAGCTGCAGCAGTTAATGTCCAGACCAGTAGAAGGCATGGGCGCCATCCAGCGGGCCATCGACAGCGTATCGCATTATCTGGTGCTGAAAACTGCGATAAGCCTGATCACCGGCCTGGTGGTCTGGGGCATGCTGGTGCTGCTGGATGTGCGCTTCGCCTTTATGTGGGGGCTACTGGCCTTCGCGCTGAACTATATTCCCAATATCGGTTCCGTGCTGGCGGCCATTCCGCCGATCCTGCAGGTGCTGGTATTCGGTGGTCTGTACGAGGCGCTGGTAGTGCTGGCCGGCTACCTGATCGTCAACCTGGTATTCGGCAATATTCTCGAACCTCGTATCATGGGGCGCGGGCTGGGCCTCTCGACGCTGGTGGTATTCCTGTCCTTAATCTTCTGGGGATGGTTGCTGGGTCCGGTTGGCATGCTGCTCTCGGTGCCGTTGACGATTATCGTCAAAATTGCCCTCGAGCAGACCAGCGGCGGGCAGAGTATCGCTTTCTTATTAAGCGATGTCAGTAAACAGTAGTCCTTCCGCAGGCCGGCGCTTCGCCGGCCTGCTCCCTGCCCTACACTCTCTCCGTAGACCACTACGCCTTATGTATTATTGATCCGCATCACAAACGTTGCGGCGGAATCGTTACTCTGATGCTAACGATCGGCCACCGCGCTTAATTGATGCTCATAGCCTCGCGTCGCACACTAATCTCCACCAGGACAAACAAAACGATTTGTCGAATCAGGAGGTTATTAATGAATGCCGAACAAACGACGGGGCGGGTCTGGAACCGTCGCCGAACGGAAAAACAGCGGCGGCTGGCCGAGGCGAACATGCCAGGTAAGGTCATCCCGACTGACCAGTTGGTCAGCGTACTGGAAAACCTGCTCGCCCCCGGCGACCGGGTTGTGCTGGAAGGCAACAACCAGAAACAGGCCGATTTCCTCTCGCGCATGCTGGCGGAAGTTAATCCGCAAAAAATTCACGACCTGCATATGATTATGCCCAGCGTCGGGCGCAGCGAGCATCTGGACCTGTTTGAAAAAGGTATTGCCCGCAAGCTGGATTTCTCTTTCTCCGGCACCCAGAGCCTGCGCATTTCGCAACTACTGGAAGATGGCCTGCTCGAAATCGGCGCCATCCACACCTATATCGAACTCTACTCGCGCCTGTACGTCGATCTGTCGCCAAACGTCGCGCTGATTGCCGGCTATAAAGCTGACCGCAAAGGCAACCTGTATACCGGACCGAGTACCGAAGATACCCCGGCGCTGGTGGAAGCCGCCGCCTTCCACGACGGCATTGTGATAGCCCAGGTCAACGAACTGGTGGACGACGAATGCGATCTGCCGCGCGTCGATATTCCCGGCTCGTGGATCGATTACGTGGTGGTTGCCGACAAGCCGTTCTTTATCGAACCGCTCTTCACCCGCGATCCGCGCCTGATTAAGCAAGAACACATACTGATGGCGATGATGGCGATCAAGGGCATCTATGCGGAACATCAGGTGCAGTCGCTTAACCACGGTATCGGCTTTAATACCGCCGCCATCGAGTTGCTGTTGCCGACCTATGGCGAGCAGCTCGGCCTGAAAGGCAAAATCTGTAAACACTGGACCCTGAATCCGCATCCAACCTTAATCCCGGCCATCGAGAGCGGCTGGGTGGAGAGCGTGCACTGCTTCGGCGGCGAACTGGGGATGGAAGAGTACATCCGCGCCCGCCCGGATATCTTCTTTACCGGCCCGGATGGCTCGATGCGCTCTAACCGCGCCTTCTGCCAGCTGGCGGGCCAGTACGCGGTAGATATGTTCATTGGTTCAACCCTGCAGGTGGATGGTCTGGCTAACTCCTCGACCGTCACCCGCGGCCGTCTTTCCGGCTTCGGCGGCGCGCCGAACATGGGCCACGACCCGCACGGTCGCCGCCACGCCACCCCGGCATGGCTCAATATGATCACCGAGCCGGACCCGATGCAGCGCGGGAAAAAGCTGGTGGTGCAGATGGTCGAAACCTTCCAGGCCGGCGTGAAACCAACCTTCGTTGAGACGCTGGATGCAGTTGAGGTGGCGAAAACCTCCGGCATGCCGCTGGCGCCGGTAATGATTTATGGTGATGACGTCACCCACGTCCTGACCGAAGAGGGTATCGCCTACCTGTACCGTGCGGAGAGCCTTGAAGAGCGCCGGGCGATGGTCGCCGCGGTGGCCGGGATCACCGATATCGGCCTTGGTGTGGACGCCAAACGCGTCGCCGCGCTGCGTCAGAGCGGCAAAGTGGTCTACCCGGAAGATCTCGGGATTCGCCGCAGCGATGCCACCCGCTCCCTGCTGGCCGCCGGCAGCGTCGCCGACCTGGTGGAGTGGTCCGACGGACTGTACAACCCACCGGCAAAATTCCGGAGCTGGTAATGAAAAATCTCTCCCCCCTGCACGCAGAAAGCCGCGTCAGCTGGCTGGCGCATACCGCCAGCGCCTGTCTGATTGACGAAGCCCGTCTGAGCCCGAAACCGGGTCTGGTGGATAGCCGCGGCAACGGCGCGCATCAGGACCTGAATCTGGCGCTGATGGAGCGCTCGGCCCGCAGCCTGCAGCCGACCTTTCACGCGCTGGCCGAGCAAAGCTGGCGTCGCCCGGCGGACATCGCGCTGCGCGAAACCGTCGGCCGCCTTGGCCGCGAAGGCGAAGCGCAGATGATGCTGGCGACGGGGGGGGTTAACACCCACCGCGGCGCTATCTGGGCGCTAGGCCTGCTGGTCAGCGCGGTGGCGATGTTGGGTGGAGAGGGTCAGTCACAGGCGATCGCCGACGCCGCCGCCGCCCTCGCCCGCCTGCCCGACGGCTTCGCGCCGAAAAGCTTTAGTAAAGGGCTTCGCGCCAGCCGCCGCTGGCAGGTGCCAGGCGCCCGCGAGGAAGCGCAGTGTGGTTTCCCGCATATCACCCGCCTGGCGCTGCCGCAACTGCAGCACAGCCGGGCGCGAGGCGCCAGTGAGCCGCAGGCGCAGCTTGATGCGCTGATGGCCATCATGACCTCGCTGAGCGATACCTGCGTGCTGTCGCGCGCCGGTATGGCCGGGCTGCAGGCCATGCAGCAAGGCGCTTGTGAGGTGCTGGCGGCTGGCGGTTGCGCCAGTTTCGCCGGGCGCGCCGCCCTGGCCCGCCTGGACGCAATCATGCTGGCGCTAAACGCCTCGCCGGGAGGCGCCGCCGATCTCCTTGCCGCCACCCTGTTTCTCGACAGAGTTGCCGGCTAACGCATTCAGAGGATGTTATGGAACAGATTACATTGTCATTTCCTGCCAGCCGCGCCCTGAGCGGCCGAGCGCTGGCAGGAGTCGTGGGTTCAGGCGATATGGAAGTACTTTATACCGCCGCACAGAGCGCCACGCTCAACGTACAGATCACCACCTCAGTGGATAACAGCCAGGCGCGCTGGCAGGCGCTGTTCGACAGGTTGAACCTGATCAACGGCCTGCCCGCCGGGCAGTTGATTATCCACGACTTCGGCGCCACGCCGGGCGTCGCCCGTATTCGTATTGAACAGGTTTTTGAGGAGGCCGCTCATGCGTAACGATCGCAGCTTTATCGAACTGCGCGCTCGCGAACGCGCCCACGCCCTGCTGGACGACGGCAGCTACCGCGAACTGCTGGATCCGTTTGACGGTATTATGTCGCCGTGGCTCGGCGCCCAGGGCATCGTCCCGCAGTCCGATGACGGTATGGTGGTCGCCAAAGGCACGATCAACGGCCAGCCTGCGGTGGTGATTGCCATCGAGGGCACCTTCCAGGGCGGCAGTATGGGCGAAGTGTCCGGCGCCAAAATGGCCGCCGCGCTGGAGCTGGCGGCGGAAGATAACCGCAACGGTATCCCGACGCAGGCGGTGCTGTGCCTCGAAACCGGCGGCGTACGTCTGCAGGAGGCCAACCTCGGTCTGGCCGCCATCGCTGATATTCACGCGGCGATTGTCGATCTGCGCCGCTACACGCCGGTAGTCGGCATCATCGCCGGCACCGTCGGCTGCTTTGGCGGTATGTCTATCGCCGCCGCGCTGTGCAGCTATCTCATTGTCACTCGTGAAGCCCGTCTCGGCCTCAACGGCCCGCAGGTTATCGAGCAGGAAGCCGGCATTGAAGAGTACGACTCCCGCAACCGGCCGTTTATCTGGAGCATGACCGGCGGCGAAATTCGCGCCGCCAGCGGACTGGTCGACGCGCTGGTTAACGATGGCGTTAACGCCGTTAAAACCGCAATGAATGAGGCGATCGCCAAAGGCGTACCGGTACAGCACCGCAGCGACAACTATGACGATTATCTGCGGCGCTTGAGCCAGTTCGACACCCGCCAGCAGGCGGATACCGCGCAGATTAAACAGCTTTTTGCCCGGGAGGATAAATAATGAGTCAGTTCCCAAACCGCGCCGCGCTGTGGCTGAACAAACTGGCGCCCGACGCGCCGCTGATGAGCGGCCTGTGCCCTTCCGTCCAGGTGGCAGACGGCCAGATTAATGGCGAAAACGTGCGTTTTATCGCCGTGGTCCCGGATGCTAACAACCACTACCCGCGCGCCGCCGGCGGCGAAGTCGGCCTGCTGGAAGGCTGGACGCTGGCGAAAGTGGTTAATGAAACCATTGCCGCCGACGCCGACCAGCCAGTCAAACGGCCGATCGTCGCCGTGATCGATGTGCCAAGCCAGGCCTATGGCCGCCGCGAAGAAGCTTTCGGCATTCACCAGGCGCTGGCCGGGGCGGCTGGCGCTTATGCCAAAGCCCGTTTGGCCGGCCACCCGGTAATTGGCCTGATCGTCGGCAAAGCGATGTCCGGGGCGTTTCTGGCCCACGGCTACCAAGCCAACCGCCTGATCGCCTTTAACGATAGCGGCGTGCTGGTCCACGCGATGGGTAAAGCGTCGGCGGCGCGCATTACGCTGCGTACCGTAGAGGCGCTGGAGAAACTGGCGGCTACCATTCCGCCAATGGCCTACGACGTCAGCAACTATGCGACGCTCGGCCTGCTCTCCGCCCTGCTGGATATTAATAATCCGGATGCCCCTGACGACCACGATCTGTCGTTGGTCAGCAACACGCTGCGCGACGCCATCGCTGATGCGCGCACCGATGCCTCACTGAAGTGCCGCCTGGGCGCGGAAAACCGCCGCAGCTCGCAGCTGGTCCGCGATCGCATGCGCGCCAGCTGGTAAGACGTTCGTACGTAAGTAGTAGAAGAAAACCTGCCGGAAGCCGTCCCCCGGAGCGCGTAATAACCGCGCCGGGTAGGGACGGCTTTTAGAAAAAATAACAATCGCGCCAGTACTCTATCTTATTTACAGGTGATTTATGACTTATGTGATTATTCATGCTCTTGCCCCGATTTTCGTTATCATGCTGCTGGGCTTCTGGGCCGGTAAGGCCGGGATGGTAGATAACAAAAACGTCTCGCTGCTTAATATTTTTGTAATGGATTTTGCCTTACCCGCCACGCTGTTTAGCGCCACGGTACAAACGCCGTGGGCCGGGATCGTCGCCCAGTCGCCGCTGGTGCTGGTGTTGACCGGCGCGATGTGGATCACCTATGCCGCGATCTACTTCCTCGCCACCAGCGTGTTCAAACGCACGCCGCAGGATGCCGCGGTGCTGACCCTCACCGTCGCCCTGCCAAACTATGCAGCGTTAGGTCTGCCGATCCTCGGCAGCGTGCTGGGTGAAGGCGCGTCAACCTCACTGTCGGTAGCGGTCTCTATCGCCTGCGGCTCGGTACTGATGACCCCGTTCTGCCTGCTGATTCTGGAGCGTGAAAAAGCCCGCGCCGCGGGAGAAAACAGCGGTTCTACGCTGGCGATGCTGCCGGTGCTGATGTGGCGTTCGGTGAAAAAACCGATCGTCTGGGGCCCGCTGCTTGGGGTGGTGCTTTCCGCGATCGGCATTAAAATGCCGGACCTGCTGCTGGCGTCGATCAAACCGCTGGGCCTTGCCGCCACCGCCGCCGCGCTGTTCCTCACCGGGGTGATCCTGTCGGCGCGTAAACTGCAGCTCAATGCGCTGATCGCTACATCAACCATCGTGAAACTGCTGGTGCAGCCGTTTATTGCCTGGGGTCTGGTGATGTTACTTGGGCTGCACGGTTCCATTGCCATTACCGCGATCCTGATGATTGCCCTGGCCGCCGGCTTCTTTGGCGTGGTCTTCGGCAACCGCTTCGGCGTCCAGTCTCCGGATGCTGAAGCCGTGCTGCTGTTGAGCTCGGTTCTGTGTATCCTGTCGCTACCGCTGTTTATCTCTTTGACTTCAGGACTGTAAACCATGTCAGCAACGCCGCGTCCCCATGATCTAGTTTGGTTAAACCACGCCAGCGCCCTGGAAGATATTGCCGAGCCGTGGGTGGCTCAGCAGTGGCGAGCCGCGCTGCCGGTAGTGGTGAGGCGCGACGTTGACGACCAGGCCCGCGTCCCGGTTGGGGTGCGGGGCATGAAGCGCGAGCAGCGCGCCGCCGGCTGGGTACAGGCGCGCAATATCGTGCGCAGCGTCACCCCGGAGATGCTTGTTGATCGTGAGGTCTTACTCCATTCGCCTTTTGTCTCTCAGCCGCCGGTCCAGGGGGCTATCGCCCTCACCTTACACCGCTGGCCCTGGGGCTGGGGCGTCACCGGCAGTACCGGCTACGCGCTGGCAACCGAGATCCCGGTGCTGCATGCGGCCAGCGATCTGGATCTGCTGATCCGCGCGCCACAGCCGCTGGACCGCGAGGCGCTGCTGGAATGGCAGACCCGGGTGGCCCAACTCCCATGCCGCGCTGATACCCAGGTCGAAACGCCGTACGGCGCCTTCGCCCTTAATGAATGGCTGCGCGACGGGCGCGCGCTGCTGAAAACGTCCCGCGGCGCGCGCTTAACCGCGACGCCGTGGCACAGGGAGGAATAATGAAGATTTTATTTACCTTTCCCGGCCAGGGCGGCCAGCGCCCCGGCATGCTGGCGGCGCTCCCCGATCGCGAAGCGATCCTCACCCAGGCGCGCGCCGTGCTGGGGAATGAAGTCGCTACTCTCGATAGCGCCGACGCGCTACAACACACCCGTGCGGTCCAGCTCTGTCTGCTGATCGCCGGGGTAGCCTGGGCGCGCGAGCTACAGCGTCAGGGCGTGGATCCGCAGATGGTCAGCGGCCTGTCCATCGGCGCGTTTCCGGCCGCGGTGATTGCCGGCGCGCTCGATTTCGCCAGCGCCTTGCGGCTGGTGGCCCTGCGCGGGGACTTAATGGAACAGGCGTATCCTGAAGGTTACGGACTGACGGCGATTATGGGCCTGACCCGCCCGCGGGTTGAGGCGCTGATGCAGGGCCACGAGGTTTATCTCGCCAACCTGAACGCCGAAACGCAGTTCGTGATTGCGGGCCGTGATGAGGCAATGGCCGAGGTGGCGCAGCTGGCGCTGCGGGCTGGCGCCAGTAAAGCCCAGCGGCTGGCGGTCAGTGTCCCGTCGCACTGCGCGCTGCTGGATAAACCCGCCGCTGAGCTGGCGAAAGCTTTTGCCGGCGCCAGCTTAAGGCGCCCATGGTGCGCCTATTTAAGCGGCTCGACGGCGCGCGTGCTATGGGATCCGCAGCGGATCGCCGACGATCTGGCGATGAACATGGCGCGCCCGGTCCACTGGCAGGAGGCGATGGTCGCCGCCGATGAGCGCGATGCGCGCTTAGCCATTGAGATGCCCCCCGGCGGGGTACTCACCTGCCTGACCCGCCAGGCGGGCTGGCGCGGGGAGACCATTGCGCTGGAGCGCAGCGGCCTGGACGTCGCCCGCCATCTGGCGCAGCGGCTTAGCGATTAATACTGCGGGCGTACATCCGTCCTTCCGCCGCCAGCGCCAGCAGGTCGGCATCGCGTTCGCGATGGTGCGAATAGACGATAGAGATCAGCTGGCGCATCTGGTAGGGTTCCGCCAGCTTTAGCAGCTGTACATCCTTCTCATACACTTTCTTCATCCGCCCCGGCAGCAGGGCAAAACCGACGCCAGCCTGCACCAGGCTAATCATCGAGAAAATATCATTCACCCGGGTGACGATCTCCGGCTCGAAGCCGGCGATATGGAATGCTTCCCGGAATCCGGCATAGGTGGCGAACCCCTCCGCCAGCGAAACAAACTTGCGGTCGGCGTAATCGCGCAGATCGGCGAGCCGTGAGGCATCCAGCCGTTCGGTCGCCGGGGCGGCGAGAAAAATATCGTCCTCAAACAGCGGCACCACGTCGAAAGCGGTATTATTGAACTCCCCTTCGTTGGTGGCGATCAGGATGGCATCGAGGGCATCGTCTTCCAGCATATCCAGCAGCATCTGATTTGAACCCATCGTCAGGTCCAGCTCCAGCTCCGGGCGACGCAGCTTCATCCCCATAATGATGCGCGGAACGGTTTCCAGGGTCAGAGAATAGAGGGTACCGATGCGCAACCGCCCCTGACCGACGCCTGCAACCTTGCGCGTCGCCTCGAGCCCGCGGTTCATCAGACTTATCACATCCTGGCAGTATTCAAGCAGCGTCCACGCCGCCTGCAGCGGCAGCAGGTTGCGCCCTTTATGGACAAACAGCGGGCAGCCCACCCCCTCTTCCAGGGTATGCAGCGCGCGGTGAACGCTGACGCTGCTGAGTTTCATCGCTTCGGCGGTTCTGGCGATATTACCTTTCGCCATAAACATCATAAAGACCGACAGCTTGCGGAAGGTGATCTCCTGGTTAATATCCTCTTGCATGGCCCTTCCACACTCCTGGTTTAATTTTCTTATTTCAATTCAAACCAGTATATCTTTTATGACGCCAAAGTTGCAGGCAGCGCGCGGCCTCAGCCGGTAAATAACGCAAAAAAGGGAAGACCATGGTCTTCCCTTTTGTTCACTGTCGAGTTTGCTTTTACAGCGCCATATCGTGCTGCGGCGAGGCCTCGCGCGGCGTCTCTGCCGGCTTGGCGGTCGCGGTAGGCGCAGCCGCTGGCATCTGGATCACCGGCGGTTTCGTCAGCTGCAGGGTCGCAGCGGTGTCATCCCAAACCTGCTGGGTCAGCGCCACGTTACCGTTCAGCTTCTGGCCGTAGCTCGGCACAATAGCGTGAATGCGGCTCTGCCACTCCGGCGAGTTAAACTGCTGCGGGAACATCTGCTTGAGCACGTTCAGGGTGATCGGCGCGGCGGTGGAAGCCCCCGGCGAAGCGCCGAGCAGCGCGGAAATGGTTTTCTGCTGATCGACCACCACTTCGGTACCGAGCTTCAGCACGCCGCCCTTCTCTGCGTCTTTCTTGATGATCTGGACGCGCTGGCCGGCCTGGATCAGTTTCCAGTCTTCTTTACGCGCGTCCGGGTAGTACTCTTTCAGCGCAGCGAAACGGTCATCATCGCTGAGCATCACCTGGCTAACCAGGTATTTCACCAGATCGAAGTTGTCGAGACCGACGTGGGTCATCGGCAGCACGTTATTGGTGGTGGTAGTGCTGAGCAGATCGAAGAACGAACCATTTTTCAGGAACTTGGTCGAGAAGGTGGCGAATGGCCCAAACAGCACCACGCGCTTACCGTCGAGGTAACGTGCATCAAGGTGCGGCACCGACATCGGCGGCGCGCCGACTGAAGCCTGGCCATACACTTTCTCCAGGTGCTGCGCAGTGACCGCCGGGTTCTCGGTCATCAGGAACGAGCCGCCCACCGGGAAGCCGGCATAGTTGTCCGCTTCCGGAATACCGGTTTTTTGCAGCAGCTTCAACGCGCCGCCGCCGGCGCCGATAAAGACGTATTTGGCGTCAATAGTCTGCGCTTCCCCGCTCTGCACATTCTTAATCGTTACGTGCCAGGAGTTGTCGGCATTACGTTTGAAATCCGTTACCTCAGAGGAGGTCTGCAGGGTGAAGTGGTTATTTTTCTTCAGGCTGCCGATCAGCTGGCGAGTGATTTCGCCGTAGTTGACATCGGTACCCACCGGCGTCCAGGTGGCTGCCACTTTCTGCTGCGGATCGCGGCCTTCCATCACCAGCGGCGCCCACTGTTTAATTTGCGCGTGATCGGTGGAGAATTTCATCCCCTGGAATAAGGTGGTCTGCTGCAGCGCGTTATAACGCTTCTGCAGATAATCCACATTATCACCCCAGACGAAGCTCATATGCGGCGTGGAATTAATAAACGAGTGCGGATCGTGCAAAATACCGCGTTTCACCTGTGCCGACCAGAACTGACGGGAAATCATAAATTGCTCGTTAATATCGAGCGCTTTGCTGACGTCAATCGACCCGTCCGCCCGCTCCGGCGTATAGTTCAGCTCCATATTCGCCGAGTGGCCAGTACCGGCATTATTCCAGCCGTTGGAAGACTCCAGCGCCACGCCGTCTAGTTTCTCCACCATGGTCAGATCCCAGTCCGGCTGCAGCGCCTGCAGCCAGGTGCCGAGCGAGGCGCTCATGATCCCGCCGCCAATCAGCAGGAAGTCGGTTTTTTTCGAGGTATCCGCTTCAGCATGCGTCGCCGCGCTGACCAACATCGCTAATGCGGTTAAGGAAATAATCGTTTTTTTCATTGCAGGCATAATAGAATTATCACGTAGCACACGGTCATAAGAGGCAGCATATTAACGCACTTTTACTTTATTTTAAAATATCATTTACACTCTCGCATTTTAAACCAAACAGTTATTTAACTTAAAAAATCAATTTTAAAAATAGAGCGAAGACGGATAAAAAAATAAGGTCGAAAATTCAATATCTATTGCCGGGTAAAATAAAAGTTAAGAATTTCTTTAATTACAAAAGTCCAGGCGCGCATGCTCATCGCGCGCCTGGCAGAGAAGGGATTACTGGGCGGGAGTGACAGCGCTACGCTGGGCTTCACGCAGGGCGAGACGCAGATGATCGTGATGTTTGGTTAGCAGCTCCCGCGCGTGCCAGGCGTCAAGCCCGCTGAGCAGCATCAGGATCGCGGTGCGGCAGTGCTGATGACAGCTGGCCAGGGCGGCCTTTGCTTCACTGCGCGTGCAATCGGTGGCCGCCATCACAATCGCTATCTGCCGCTCCGCCCAGTGCGAATTGTCAGCCTGCACGTCCACCCGCAAATTGCTGTACACCCGACCGTCACGGATGGCGAGTCCGGTCGTCAGCATATTGACGATCTGCCTCTGGGCCAACTGAGCCTTCGGATTGGCTAACCCCGCCACCGCCTCCGGCCCGGTCTGCGGAGCAATAATGATATCCGCCAGCTGCGCCGCCTCGCTGGTCGGCTGCTGGGTGATGACCGCTATCGGGGCGCCCAGCGACCAGGCGTGGCGCATCGCCCCCCACACCCATGGCGTCTTGCCGCTGACGGTCAGCGCCAGCAGCATATCGCGGTTGCTGAAGTCCAGCGACTGCAGCTCAAAGGCGCCCAGGTCATAATTATTCGCTGCAGTCTCCCGCTCGGCCATCGCCGCCGTCTGCCCACCGGCAATCAGCCCCACCAGCGCGTGTTTACCTTCCGGCGAATAGTCGCTGACCGCCTCAATGGCCGTCCGGCCCGAAGCGCCGGCGCCAATAATGACCAGGCGCCCTCCCCGGCTTATCGTCGCGGTGGCGATATCAATCAGCCGGGCGATATCCGGCAGACAGGCGCCGACCGCCTCCGATATCTGCTTATCATCCTGATGCAGCATCGCCAGCATATCGGCGGTGGCGAGGCGATCGATGTGGGTGGTCTCCGGGTGACGACGAGCCTGCATTGACGCGGTTAGCGAACTGCTCATAACAACCTCCATTTACGACAGAAAAAGCGCATCTCGGCAAAATCAGCGGCCTGATGCATATCCTTATATTCATCAGGACTATTTAACCTCTGCCGCCACTATAAGTGGAATGTTCTGCGCTTTACCGCCGTCGGGGTCACAGTTTACCGTCCCCAACGCGCGTTTACGGGTGATTGTCGGTTATCTGAGCAATTCTGTCTGAGGTCTCATCTTCACCACCCGCCTGCATAGCCAGCCAGAAGGATTGCTGGCAAAGGTTATAAAACTGTTTGCGCATCGGGTTGACCTCCTGGCCGGCGGCGTCGATAACCTGCCAGTCAATCCAGCACTCCGGGCAGGATGCGCTATCCTGCTGCGCGATCTCGAGCTCATAGCGGCGCTGGATCACCACCCCGCTGCGATGCCGCCAGCGGGCGATCTCCCACTCTGCTTCCGCTTCATTATCCTGTTCACGATGCTGCGCCAGACGTTCAACGTGCCGCTGCCGGAGGATATCCCGGACCAGAGAAGCCAGTTCCATAGTGTCTCCCTTAAGCCTGTGGCGAAAAGCCGCAGTGTATCGCGCGCTGGAGGAGTCTGCCGTAGCAAAAGCGGCCTTTTGCTTTGATTACACGGCTTTATGTATGCCGCGCTATCGGCGATAATAATCTTTCACTGAATCTACCCGGGGTCGTCATGAAGGCTTCAGAGCACCCGCCTCGCGTTCGCCAACGCGCCTTACCGTTAAAGCTGAGCACCGCCGTGTCCTTGATGATCGGCAGCGTCATCGGCGCCGTGCTGCTGCTGGTGTATGCCTTGTGGTATATGCAGATCAGCAACGCCACCCGCGACGGTCTGAAAGAGACCGCGCTGGCGGTGGCGCGCACCATGGCCGATATGCCGCAGGTGAAGCGCGGACTGGAGGCGCCCCCGCAGCAGCAGATCATTCAGCCGCTGGCGCAGGCCATTACCCGCCGCAACGACCTGTTGTACGCTATCGTCACCGATATGCAGGGTATTCGCTATTCGCATCCGGACAGCTCAATCATCGGCAAACCGTTCATCGGCCACGATATTCAGCCGACGCTGCAGGGGAAAGAGAATGTCGCCATCAACCACGGGGTGCTGGCCCCGGCGCTACGGGTGTTTACGCCGGTGTTCAACGAACGGCATCAGCAAATCGGCGTGGTGGTGGTCGGCATTTCACTGAGTAAAGTGGACGAACAGATCGCCAACAGCCGTTGGGACGTGCTGCTGACCATCCTGTTCAGCGCGCTGGTCTGCGCGCTGGGCACCTGGAGCCTGGTTCGCGGCCTGAAGCGCGTACTGCTGGGGCTGGAGCCGCACGAAATATCCACCCAGTTTCAGCAGCGTCAGGCCATGCTTCACGCCCTCAAGGAGGGGGTGGTGGCGGTCGATGCCCATGGCGAGGTAAATCTCATCAACCCCGCGGCGGAAGAGATCCTCTTTTCCGGCCCGGATAAGACTCTCGTTCACAGCCCCCTGCTCGACGATCTGCAGACCGTACTGCAGAGCGGCGAGCCAATGTACGACCGCGAACTGGGGTGCAATGGTCTGCTGCTGATCGGCAATACAGTGCCCATTCGCAGCCAGGGTGCGGTGGTCGGCGCCATCTGTACCTTCCGCGATAAAACTGAGGTCAGCCAATTGCTGCAGCGACTGGACGGCATGATGAGCTATGTGGATGCCCTGCGCACCACCTCCCATGAGTTTATGAATAAATTGCACGTGATCCTCGGTCTGCTGAATATGAAAAGCTACGGCAAACTCGAGGAATACGTGCTGCAGACCGCCCACCGCTACCAGGCGGACATCGGCGACATTCAGCACCGCATTAAATCCCCGGTGGTGGCCGGCTTCCTGATAAGTAAAATTCAGCGCGCCACAGAGTGCGGCTTTACCCTGACGCTGGCGGAGGAGAGCCTGGTGCCGGATTGTCCAAACGAGAAACAGGTCACGGTGCTGGTGACGGTGCTGGGCAACCTTATTGAGAACGCGCTGGACGCCATGTGCGGCCAGGCGGAGGGTGAGATCGGCCTGCTGCTGCACTACCAGGACGGCTGGCTAAGCGGTGAAGTGAGCGACGATGGGCCGGGGATCCCGGAGAACAACATCGACGCTATCTTTAACAAAGGCTTCTCCACCAAAGGCGAGAATCGCGGCGTCGGGCTGTTTCTTGCTAACCAGCAGTTGCGCGAGCTCGGCGGCACCCTCGCCGTCGAATCGGAACCCGGCGTATTTACCCAATTTTTTGTTCATCTCCCCTGGGATAGTAAAAGGAAACCTGCGTGATAAATGTTTTAATTGTTGACGATGATGCCATGGTGGCCGAACTGAATCGCCTGTACGTGGCAAGGGTTCCCGGCTTTCGTTGCAGCGGGAGCGCTTCGACGCTCAGTCAGGCCCAGGAGATGATTAACGATCCGCAGCAGGAGATCGATCTGGTGCTGCTGGATGTCTACATGCAGCAGGACAGCGGGCTCGATCTCCTGCCGACCATCCGCGAGTCGGGTCGCGCCATCGACGTTATCATGATTACCTCGGCGGCGGATGCCGCCACGGTACAGACCGCGATGCATTACGGGGTGGTCGATTACCTGATCAAACCTTTCCAGTTTCCGCGCTTTGAAGAGGCGCTCACCACCTGGCGGGAGAAGCGCAAGCTGATAACCGGCCAGCCCTATTACGAACAGGCCGATGTCGACCGCCTGCTGCACGGCGGCGCGCCGGAGGCCAGCGACGCGCGCAAGCTGCCTAAAGGGTTAACCGCGCAAACGCTGCGCACACTCTGCCAGTGGATTGACGCCCATCCGGATGTCGAATTCTCTACCGATGAGCTGGCGGCGGCGGTGAATATCTCCCGCGTTTCCTGCCGCAAATATCTGATTTGGCTGGCGCAGATCAATATTCTCTATACCACTATCCACTACGGCGCTACCGGGCGGCCGGTCTATCGCTACCGCCTGGTCGCCGAACAGTACAGTTTGCTTAAGCAGTACAGTCAATAACCCGATAGCCGCTGTCCAGCGGCGCAAAACGCAGCCGCTGCGGCGATGAGAGAATAATGTCGCGATTTTTGGTAACGAAAATCGCGTCGATATCCTGCCGCTGACGCAGCGCTGCGCAGCCCTTCTCCACGCCGAGGCCGAACAGCAGCGTGGTCCAGATGTCGCCGTCTAAAGAATCCGCGGAAATGACCGTCACGCTGTCGAGTTCGTTGTCCAGCGGATAACCGCTGCGCGGGTCGAGAATATGGTGCCAGCGTTTGCCATCCTGTTCGAAATAGCGCTCGTAGGTCCCGGAGGTGACTACCGATTGCCCGTTGACCGTCAGGGAACCGATCAGCGCCTGCGCGTCGGCAAATGGTTTTTTCAGGCCAATGGCCCATTCGCCGAGGGTATGCACATTGCCGCCGAGGTTGATCAGCGCCTTCTCCACCTGCTGCTGACGGAGATAATCGCGCACGCGGTCAGCGATATAACCTTTGGCGATCGCCCCGAGATCCAGCTCCATCCCCGGCTGTTGGAGAAACACGCTGCAGGTTGCCTCATCGAGGATCACCTCCTGTGGGCGGGTCAGCGCCAGTCGGGCTCTGATATCAGCCGCGTCAGGCACGCTGTGCCCGTGAAAACCAATTCGCCACAGCTTCACCAGCGGGCCGATGGCGAGGTTAAAGGCGCTGTCGCGCACCATGCTGGCGGCTTTGGCGCACTGGATCAGCTGAAAGACCGGTCGGCTGACGGTGACCGGATGACGCCCGGCGGCATGGTTGATATCCATCACCTGCGACTCGGCGCGGTTAACGGTAAGCAGGTCTTCGTAGCGCTTGATAAGCTGGAAAACGCGGGAGGCCATCGCCTCATCGTGGGAACAGAGTTTGAGCAGGATGGGCGAGCCCATCAACACGGCGGAGTAGCTATAGACGCGGTTATCGGACATCGGGCTCTCCTTAGAAGGGGCAAGCCGGGCGGTGAAAGCGCCAACCCGGCAGGAGCAAGGTTACAGGTTATCCTCTGGCACGTTTCGCCGCCTGATGGCCCGCGAGGGTACCGAAGATAATGATATCCGCCACCGCATTACCGCCGATACGGTTGCCGCCGTGGATCCCGCCCACCACTTCACCGGCGGCGTAGGCGCCGCGAATCGGCTGCTGCGCCACATTCAGCACTTCGCCATCGGTATTAATGGTCACGCCGCCCATGGTGTGGTGCACGCCGGGGGCGATGCGAATGGCGTGGAACGGGCCTTCGTTAATCGGCGCGCGTAGCGCGGTGGTCCGGCCAAACTGTTCATCATGCTGTTTTTCCACCGCCCCGTTATAGCACTCGAGGGTGGCGAGGAAGGCATGGTAATCCATCCCCAGTTTCTCCGCCAGTTCCCGCGGTGAGCTGGCGCTGGTGACGAAGCCTTTGGCGATGTACTCGTCGGCAGCTTTGTTTTTCGCCCGCACATGCTCGTCGAAGACGATGTAAGCATAGTGTTCCGGCAGAGCGATAAT
This sequence comes from Klebsiella sp. P1954, assembly GCF_018199955.1. Lineage (NCBI taxonomy): Bacteria > Pseudomonadati > Pseudomonadota > Gammaproteobacteria > Enterobacterales > Enterobacteriaceae > Klebsiella > Klebsiella sp. P1954. Next base: position 487,400 of record NZ_CP073373.1, read on the forward strand.
CGCCGCCGAGACTTTATCGCGGGTCTCCATCTCGTTGAAGAAGCGGTTCCCCTGCTGGTTAACGAGAATAGCGCCGCCGCCGCGAATCGATTCGGAAATCAGATACGAGGTCTGCTGCTCGACGGTCGGGTGAATCTGAATTTCGCCCATGTCCACGGTGCCGGCGCCGATGCGTTCCAGCAACGCGATACCGCTCCCGGTAGCCCCTTTGTGGTTAGTGGTGACGAAGCCTTCAAGGTCAGGACGATACTTCACGACCATCGCGCTGTTAGCGCTGAAGCCGCCGGTGGCCACTACGATGCTTTTGGTCTGTACTTCAATGACCTCTTTTTCGTCGTTGATCAGACGTACACCGCTAACCTCATCCCCGCGCATCAGGATCTCTTCCACCGAGGTATCCAGCAGGACGTCAATACCGCGTTTGGTGATGTTGCGCACCAGGCCGCTAATCAGATAGCCGCCGACCGCTGACCCGTCGCGCGGACGGTGGGTACGGTCAATGCTCATCCCACCGGTGGTGGTAATATCGTTGAGCATAATGCCCCGGTCCGCCAGCCACTCAATGGCTTGCGGCGCGTTTTCAACGAAACGGCGCAGCAGCTGCGGGTTGTTTTTGTTGTGGCCGCCCTTCAGGGTTTCCTGATAGAACAGCTCTTTACTGTCTTCGATACCTTTCACGCGCTGGAAGCGGGTTTCCGCGGCGTTCATCCCGGCGGAAGCCTTGATGGTATTCCCGCCGATGGTTGGCATTTTTTCAACGATCAGCACGCTGGCCCCTTCGTCGTGGGCCTGAATGGCTGCCGCCAGACCGGCGCCGCCGCTGCCGACTACCACCACATCATAGCTTTTCGGCGCGACGTCATTGCCGCCCTCTTCCGCCGCCAGCGCTTTACTCGATTTCAGCATCGCTTTGGCGACCGCTTTTTTCACCGCCTCGCTCTGGCTGGTGGCCCCGGAAATGGCATCGACGTGCGGGGTATTGGCGGTGAGAATACGTTCGCGGATCTCTTCGAAGCTGGTGGTGAATTCCACGGTCTGGACCGGGCTCGCCGCCAGTTCGATATCGGCAATATGGTCATTTTCGAGGCTGACGTTGATCACCAGCTCATTGGCGTCATCGTGGACGGTCTCAACAAACATCCCCGGTTTAAATTTGGCGTCGCCCATGCTCATGTCGCGGATCATCGCTTCCACCAGCGAGAAACGCCATAGCGGTTCCGGAATGTGCAGCGCTTCACGCTGGGTGCTGTCGATAAACAGCTCCAGCTCTTCGCCGGCTGCGATACGTGACGCCCAGTCCGGATAGGCGATGCAGGCGCGGCCTACCGCAATCAGGTCATAGCCGTGATCGAGGCCCTGCTCGGCATCGGCGGCGTTCACCACCCCGCCGACGCCCATCACCGGCACCTGGGCGAGGGTGTCAGAGCGCATCGCACAGTATTTCTCGATCAGCGGCGTCGGATCGCTGGTATCGACGATAGACGGACGCAGGGTCGCGCCCACCGAGAAGTGCAGATAATCGACACCGCGGGCGGCCAGCTTTTCCAGCAGATACATGGTGTCGTCAAAGCGGATCCCCGGGACCTCCATCTCCTCCGGCGAGAAGCGATAGCCGATGATAAAGGCATCGTCGGCGTACTGGCGGGCCATTTTGTGGGTAATATCCAGCACCGCCAGTGGGAAACGGGCGCGGTTGTCGCGGCTACCGCCCCACTCGTCATCGCGCTGGTTGGAGTTCGGCGAATAGAACTGCTGAATGAGATAGGTGTTGGCGCCGTGAATTTCGACCCCGTCGAAACCGGCGAGAATGGCGCGACGAACGCCGTCGCCAAACTTGGCGATCATCCCTTCCACTTCTTCTCCGCTCAGCGCCCGCGGCATGGCGGCGCCCTCACGCGGCGCGGCAATAGCGCTCGGCGCCACCGGCTGGCGCCCCCCGATCAGCTGCGGGTCGACCATACGGCCGCCGTGGTAAATCTGCAGAATCGCTTTTGAACCCTCGGCTTTGATCGCCTCAGCGATTTTCGCCAGGCCGGCAATTTTTTCATCATTATCAATGCCGATCGCGCCCGGGAAGGCCAGACCGTAGTCATCAATAAAGCAGCACTCGACAATAATGGTACCGATGCTTCCGGCGCGCGCGCGGTAGTACTCCACCAGCTCGCTGGTGACAGTACCATCGAAATAACCGGTGCAGGTGGTCATTGGCGCCATGAGCAAACGGTTTTTCAGCTCGGTACCATTTGGTAAAGTAAATGGCTGCAAAATACGTTCGTTACTGGTCATAAGTTACGCTCCAGATTTTAAAATATTAAAAGCTCAGAATGAGGTGACGGAATCATTAATGGTTTTGGTTTTTTAATTCCTGTTGTCATGCCAATAATATAGCGCGTTTTTTAATTACTAAACCAATTACGTTAGTTATAAAACTATTTAACCCCAGCAATAACATCGCTACCTCTATTGTATTATTAAAATAATAAATAGCATTTACATAATACAAATGCGTGATAACAATTAGGATACTTTTGTTAACATAAACAATGACAAGGAAACAACAAAAAATACAATAAAATCATAAAGATACTAAAACATAAAATAATTTCAGCATTTATTGTTCATTTTTCTTTTAACATCTATCGATATTTTCGCCAAAATAACACCTCATCATATAGGGTTATGCTGATAATAAAAAAAATAGTGAAATCACCGGCTTTTATTGATCTTGATCAATTGCAACGGCCATTGAAAGCGCAATATATAAATAGCCAACAAATTTAATTTAACGCCTCATAAAACGCGTTAAATAAGCGCCCTGTCGATACTCAAAAACGCAAAATAAAAACTAAAGTAACTTTTGTAATTAAAGAAATCACTGAGCAAGACGCTGGCGTAAACGTTATTTTCAACAACTTGCAGATACTCATTATGAAAGAGAAAAAGACAACCATACCGCCTGCCGGTGCAGTCAAGCCAACGACTGCGAATAAAAAACCTCTCCTGATGATGGCGCTGCCGATTATCGTTGCCGTGCTGTTATTGTTCGTCCCGGTCCCCGAAGGCCTGCCGCCGTACGCCTGGCACTACTTCGCTATCTTTGTCGGGGTGATCGTCGGGTTGATTTTTGAACCGCTGCCCGGCGCCGTTATCGGTATCACCGGCGTGGTAGTTATTGCCCTGTGCAGCCAGTGGCTGCTGTTCAGCCCGGATCAGATGGCCGCGCCAGGCTTCAAAATGGCTGGCGCCTCCTTTAAGTGGGCGGTGAGCGGCTTCGGCAACTCCACCGTGTGGCTTATCTTCGGCGCGTTCATGTTCGCCGCCGGCTACGATAAAACGCAGTTCGGCCGCCGCCTGGCGCTGATTCTGGTGAAATATCTTGGCCGTCGCAGCCTGACGCTCGGCTACGCCATCACCTTCGCGGATCTGCTGCTGGCGCCGTTTACGCCATCTAACACCGCACGCAGCGGGGGGACTATCTACCCGATTATCGCTAACCTGCCGCCGCTGTACGGTTCAAAGCCAAACGATCCGAGCGCACGTAAAATCGGTTCCTATCTGATGTGGGTAGCGATCACCGCCGCCTGTATTACCAGCTCGATGTTCCTGTCGGCTCTGGCCCCGAACCTGCTGGCCCTGGCGCTGGTCAAAAGCATTGTTGGCATCAATATCTCTTGGGGCACCTGGTTCATCGCCTTCCTGCCGCTGGGTATCCTGCTGATTCTGGCTATGCCGCTGCTGGCCTACTGGTTCTACCCGCCGGAAGTGAAAGTCAATAACGAAGTGCCACTGTGGGCCGCGCGTGAACTGGAAAAACTGGGCAAACTGTCGCGCAATGAAATTCTGCTGCTGGTATTCGTCTGCTTCGCGCTGATGATGTGGATCTTCGCCGCCGACTGGATCGAACCGGCGCTGGCTGCCCTGCTGGTTATCGTGCTGATGCTGTGGACTGGCGTGCTCTCCTGGAGCGATATCACCAACAACAAAGCGGCATGGAACACCTTTGTCTGGTTCGCCACCCTGGTGGCACTGGCCGACGGCCTCTCCTCCACCGGCTTTATCGCCTGGCTGGGTAAAGAGGGCGGCGCGCTGATGAGCGGCATCTCCCCGGGGATGGCGACCATCGTCCTGCTGCTGGCGTTCTACCTGCTGCACTATTTGTTTGCCAGCACCACCGCGCACACCACCGCGCTGCTGCCGGCCATGCTGACCATTGCCTCGACTATCCCGGGAATGAATATGGAAGTGTTTGTCCTGCTGATGGTCACCTCGCTGGGCGTGATGGGGATCATCACCCCGTACGGTACTGGCCCAAGCCCAATCTACTACGGCAGCGGCTACCTGCCGACCAAAGATTACTGGCGCCTCGGCACCATCTTTGGCGCCATCTTCCTGGCCGCCCTGCTGCTGATTGGCTATCCGTGGATGTCCATGATGTTCTGATTCATAACCGCCGGGACTACCCCGGCGGTTTTTATCTTTATGGAGTAAGTGACTATGTCGACTAAACCGTTTGTTTATCAGGATCCGTTTCCGCTGGCGCACGACGATACGGAATACTATCTGCTCAGCAAAGAGCACGTCTCCGTCGCCGAATTTGACGGCCAGCAGGTCCTGAAAGTAGAGCCGCAGGCGCTGACCCTGCTCGCTCAGCAGGCCTTCCACGACGCCGCCTTTATGCTGCGCGTCTCCCATCAGCAACAGGTCGCCTCGATTTTGCTCGACCCGGAAGCCAGCGATAACGATAAATATGTCGCCCTGCAGTTCCTGCGCAACTCGGAAATTGCCGCCAAGGGCGTGCTGCCGACCTGCCAGGATACCGGCACCGCGATCATTATGGGGAAAAAAGGCCAGCGCGTCTGGACCGGCGGCGGCGATGAAGCCGCCCTGGCGCAGGGGGTGTACAACACCTATACCGAAGATAACCTGCGCTACTCACAGAACGCGCCGCTGGATATGTATAAAGAGGTTAACACCGGCACCAACCTGCCGGCGCAGATCGATCTCTACAGCGTCGACGGTGAAGAATATAAGTTCCTGTGCATGGCGAAAGGCGGCGGTTCCGCCAACAAAACCTATCTGTACCAGGAAACCAAGGCCCTGATCACCCCGGCGAAGCTGAAAAACTACCTCGTTGAGAAGATGCGCACCCTCGGTACCGCCGCCTGCCCGCCGTACCACATCGCGTTTGTGATCGGCGGCACCTCGGCGGAAGCGACGCTGAAGACCGTCAAACTGGCCTCGACCCGCTATTACGACGGTCTGCCGACCGAAGGCAACGAACACGGTCAGGCGTTCCGCGACGTGCAGCTGGAGCAAGAGCTGCTGCAGGAAGCGCAGAACCTCGGCCTCGGCGCGCAGTTCGGCGGGAAATACTTCGCCCACGATATCCGGGTGATCCGTCTGCCGCGCCACGGCGCCTCCTGCCCGATCGGCATGGGTGTCTCCTGCTCCGCCGACCGCAATATCAAAGCCAAAATTAACCGCGACGGTATCTGGATCGAGAAGCTGGAGAGCAATCCGGGAAAATATATTCCTGAACATCTGCGTCAGGCCGGCGAAGGCGAAGTGGTAAGCATCAACCTGAATCAGCCGATGAGCGAGATCCTGGCGCAGCTGTCGGCACATCCGGTCTCCACCCGCCTGAGCCTTAACGGCACCATTATCGTGGCCCGCGACATCGCCCACGCCAAGCTGAAGGAGCTTATCGACAACGGCGAGGCGCTGCCGCAGTACGTCAAAGATCACCCGATCTACTACGCGGGCCCGGCAAAAACGCCAGCCGGTTACGCTTCCGGCTCCCTCGGCCCAACCACTGCCGGCCGCATGGACTCTTACGTTGATCTGCTGCAGTCCCACGGCGCGAGCATGGTGATGCTGGCGAAAGGCAACCGCAGCCAGCAGGTGACCGATGCCTGCCATAAACACGGCGGCTTCTACCTTGGAAGCATCGGCGGCCCGGCGGCAGTGCTCGCCCAGCAGAGTATCAAGAGCCTCGAGTGCGTGGCCTATCCGGAACTGGGGATGGAAGCTATCTGGAAAATCGAAGTGGAAGATTTTCCGGCGTTTATCCTCGTCGATGATAAAGGCAACGACTTCTTCCAGCAGATCCAGAATAAGCAGTGCGCGGGCTGTAAACAGCACGGCTAACGCTATCCTCTGACGCTGATATCAGGCCGTCGCCGTTTGGGCGACGGCTTTTTTATGTCCGCGTTTCCCCAGCTTGAATTCACTTCGCACCAGGCTATGCTCAACTACAAGCCCTCCGTTTTTTGCTGAAAAATAACAATAATTCTTATCTCAGGTGCCTCAATGAACAGGATGAGCATCGTTATCCTCTGGGCGCTGGCGCTGCTGGTGCTCCAGCCGGCGCTGGCCGCCGAACCGCGACAGCAGCCAACCGCGCGCGAGCAGGCACGCACGGTCACGATTTTCCACCAACCTGTCGTCATGTTGCAGGCCACCTTTGGCCAGACCACGCCCGAAGAGCGCGTTTTGCGCACCCGTAGCGCCCTGCGCGCCTTCACCGAAGATGATATTCGCCAGCCGCTGCGGGTCGTGCCGGTTATCCGCTATGGTCAGCCAGGCAGACTGTTTCTGATGAACGGCAAACCGGTGCTGCTGCTGAGCCAGGCGGATCTCGACGAGGGCGATGATTTAACCCTCGACCAGGCAGCCCAGCGGGTGCTGGCGCGTATGGAAGCCCAGCGCACCAGCCTCCAGGAGCAGTTCAACAACCGCTATCTGTTCATCTCCGCCGGTAAAGCCCTGGCCGGGGCGCTGCTGCTGGCGCTGTTTTACTACGGCGCCTTCCGCGCCTGGCGGCGGGTGCGACGTTTTTTCCTGCTGCGGATCCTCGAAAAACGTAGCGCCATACCGCAGCACTGGCGGCGCTATCTCGGCAATATTGAAGTTCGACTCTATGCTGTGCTGGTCATCCTTCTCGGCATGCTGGCCTGTTATCTCTGGCTGAGCTGGGCCTTCAGCCTGTTTCCCTGGACGCGGGTGTGGAGCGAATCGCTGGGCGACTGGTCGCTGGGGGTGATCCGCGACCTCTCTCTGTCGATTGTCGCCTCCCTGCCGGGGCTGATGATCGTGGTGCTTATTTTCCTTCTCACCTGGCTTATCATTCGCCTGGTGAAAGTGGTTCTCGACCAGGTCGCCGCCGGCCGCATTCAGGTTCCCGGCATTCATCCGGAGACCGTTAGCGCCACCCGTCGACTTATCTCGGTGGTCATCTGGTTGTTTGCCCTCTCCGCCGCCTACCCGTTCCTTCCCGGCGCCAACTCTCTCGCCTTCAAAGGCATTAGCGTGTTCTTCGGCCTGATGCTGACCCTCGGGTCAACCGGAGTGATGACCCATGCGATGAGCGGCCTGGTGCTGATCTACTCTCGGGCGCTGCGCAAAGGCGACTGGATCCGCCTCGCCGATAATGAGGGTCAGGTCAGCGAGATTGGCGTGCTGGCGACCAAAATTCTCACCCGCGAAAATTACATCGTTACCGTCCCGAACGCGGTGGTGGTGAGCGGGAAAATTATTAATCTCAGCGCCGAAAGCGCCGACGGTGGAGTCAACCTCACCACCAGCGTCACCATCGGCTACGATACGCCGTGGCGTCAGGTCCATGCGCTGCTGGAGCTGGCGGCGAGACGCACCCCGGGGATCGATCAGCAAATTGCGCCGGTGGTGCGTAAGCTGGGATTGCTTGACTGGTACACCTCGTATGAGCTGCAGGTGCGCTTACTCCCCACAACCAAGCTGCCGGATGGCCGCAACGCATTGCATAGCAGCATTATTGATGTGTTTAACGAATTCGGCGTGCAGATTATGTCGCCGAACTTCGTGATGCAGCCAAAGGCGGCGGTAGTGGTGCCGCAGGAAGCCTGGTACGCCGCCCCGGCCGTCGCGCCGCAGGAGCCTGAGAAATAAGGGTTAACGTAGCGGCATTTCCGCCGGGTGGCGGCTGCTCCTTACCCGGCCAGGGGTTCGTGAGGCCTGTCACTCATTTACCCACTTGCGCGACTGAAACTGCCGGTGCTGGCGGCCTCAAAATCGCTGAGACGTTCCCGGAAGGCCGGGGCAGCCCGCATGGATGCGGGCTGAGGGCCGTGTTTTGCAGGGACGCTGCCTCGGCCCGACCCGCAGCCTGCAGGGATAAGTCGAAGGTACCGCGCAGCGGCGATTTTGCTGGCCGGAGCCCGGGGGTACAGGGGGCGGCGGCGACTGGCCGCCCCCTGTGCGCTCCCTGCGCCATACGAGACATAACGCAGAAGATCAACCGGGAGCGCAATCTGCCCGGAATTAACATAGAAGTTGTAGCCCTGCCAAACGTTGCGGTCCTGCCAAACATAGTGCGAACAGGGACATTTCCGGTTGTGCCGCCATTTCGCCGGGTGGCGGCTGCGCCTTACCCGGCCAGGGGTTCGTACGGCCTGTCACTCATTTACCCACTTGCGCGACTGAAACTGCCGGTGCTGGCGGCCTCAAAATCGCTGAGACGTTCCCGGAAGGCCGGGGCAGCCCGCATGGATGCGGGCTGAGGGCCGTGTTTTGCAGGGACGCTGCCTCGGCCCGGCCCGCAGCCTGCAGGGATAAGTCGAAGGTACCACGCAGTGGCGATTTTGCTGGCCGGAGCCCGGGGGTACAGGGGGCGGCGGCGACTGGCCGCCCCCTGTGCGCTCCCTGCGCCATACGAGACATAACGCAGAAGATCAACCGGGAGCGCAATCTGCCCGGAATTAACATAGAAGTTGTAGCCCTGCCAAACGTTGTGGTCCTGCCAAACATAGTGCGAACAGGGACATTTCGGGTTGTGCCGCCATTTCGCCGGGTGGCGGCTGCGCCTTACCCGGCCTACGGGGTCTTCAGGCGATCTTCGCTTCCCAGGCCCGGCAAGCGCTGTGCCGGAGGGCAATCTATCGGCGCCTTACCCGGCCTACAACGACTGCCGGGCAATCCGACTCGGACGACGACTCAACCCTGCGCGGCGTCGATGTCGTCAAACACCTGCTGCGCCAGATGCATCGTGGCATTGGCCGCCGGCAGCCCGCAGTACAGCGCAGAGTGCATGATCAGCTCTTTCAGCTCATCGCGGGTCACCCCGTTGTTAAACGACGCGCGCAGATGCATCTTCAGCTCCGCCTCGCGATTGAGAGCGATCAGCATGGCAATAGTGATCATGCTGCGGGTATGGTGATCGAGCCCCGGACGCGTCCAGGTCTCGCCCCAGGCATAGCGGGTAATAAAGTCCTGAAACTCATCATTCAACGGCGTCAGATGCTGCAGCGTACGGTCGACGTGGGCGTCGCCCAATACTTTGCGCCGTACCGCCATCCCGTCCTGATAGCGCTGTTTATCATCCATGGCGTTCCCCCTGGAAAAAGCTCAGCAGCGCTGAAGTAAAGCTTTTCGGCGCCTCAATGTTAGACAGATGCGATGCCGCCAGAACCACCACCTCGGAGGCGGGGATCTGCTGCTGCAGGAAATGAGCGTCACCGACCGTGGTGACAGGGTCACTTTCCCCGGCGATGATTAGCGTCGGCAGCGGGATCTGCCCCACTTCGCCCCGCAGGTCGGCGGCGGCCAGCGCCTCACAGCAGGCGGCATAGCCTTCAGCATCGGTATGGGTCAGCTGGTGACAAAGCGCCTTGACCACCTCCGGCGCCTTCTGGCGAAACGCGTGGGTAAACCAGCGGTCTGCCGCTCCGGCGGCCACCACCGCCATCCCCTCCTGACGTACGGCCCGCGCCCGCGACAGCCAGCTGGCCTGATCGCCAATGCGCGCCGCGGTGTTGGCGACCGCCAGACCATGAAAACGCTCCGGCGCAAAGCGTCCCAGCCACAGGCCGGTCAAACCGCCCATCGAGATCCCGCAGAACCAGGCGCGGTCGATATTCAGGTGATCGAGCAGCGCAATCACATCCTCACCCAACTGGGCGAGGGTCACTTTGCCATTTTTCGTCGTTTTACCGTGGCCGTGCGTGTCGTAGCGCAGCACCCGGAAATGGGCGGTTAACGCCTCGATCTGCGGCTGCCACATCGCCCGGGTGGTGCCCAGCGAATTGGAGAGGACGATAACCGGCGCGCCATCCGGCCCGTCGAGTTGATAATCAAGATTCATCACGTTGCTCCTGATAACGCGCCAGCACCTGGCGCACAAAGCGTTCGGCGCTGCCGGTCGCCGTTGCCGGGTCCAGCAGCGTGGTTAAGCGTTCACGAGAGAGATACTGACTGACCTGTGGGTCAGCCGCGAGCAGATCGACCAGCGGGCAGTGACGGTCCAGCGCCTGGCGGCACAGCGCCTCGATATGATGATGCGCCTCGGCTTTGCCAATGAATTCCGCCAGCGCCAGAGTCACCGCCTCAGCCATAATCAGCCCATGGGTGATATCGAGATCGGCGCGCATTTTCTGCGGGAAAACCTGCATGTCGCGCACCAGCGCCTCGCTTTGCGCCAACGCCCCGCCCACCAGGGTAATTAGCTCCGGTAGGGTCTCCCACTCCGCCTGCCAGCCGCCCAGCGCCCGCTCATGCTGCTGGAGTTGGCTGGCGTAGAGCGTCGCCATCAGCCCCGGCGTACGCTGGGCGGCGGTCAGGATCGCCGCGCAGGCCACCGGATTGCGCTTATGCGGCATCGTCGACGAACCGCCGCGACCTTCCGCCACCGGCTCGCCCACCTCAGCCACTTCGGTCTGCATCAGCAGGGAAAAGTCGTTAGCGAATTTCCCCAGCGTGCCGCAGACACCGGCGAACCAGGCGCCCGCCTCCAGTAGCCGATCGCGCTGGCTGTGCCACGGAGTATCCGGCAGCGACAGACCGAGGATCTGCGCCAGCGCCAGGCCAACCGCCGGCCCTTTCTCTTTTAGCGCGTCCAGAGTGCCCGCGGCGCCGCCGAACTGCAGCGCCAGCAGCCGCGGACGCATCTCGCGCAGCCGCTGCTGCCAGCGCAGGAGCGCGTCGAGGGTGCCCGCCAGCTTCAGGCCAAAGGTCACCGGCAGCGCGTGCTGCATCCAGGTCCGGCCCGGCATCACGGTATCGCGATAACGATCCGCCTGGAGAGCCAGGGCCGCCAACAGCTGCTCAAGCAGGGTCTCAGCGGCATCCAGCGCCCCGCGCAGCTGGAGCACCAGTCCGGTGTCGATGGCGTCCTGGCTGGTAGCGCCCCAGTGAACGTAGCGCGCAGCCTCGGGATCTCGCGCTTTTACCTGGACCGTCAGCTGTTTCACCAGCGGGATGGCCAGATTACCGGCTCCCACTGCCGCCTCGCCCAGCGCGGCAAAATCGATGGCCTCGTGGCGGCAGGCCGCCACAATTGGCCCGACCGCTTCCGGCGGCACCATCCCGCAGGCGGCCTGCGCTTGCGCCAGCGCCGCTTCAAAATCCAGCATGCCCTGCACCCGCTGCGCGTCGCTGAACCAGTCGGTTAGCGGACTGCTGCGCAGCATCGGGGTCAACAAACTCATTCTGGCTCCTTAAACACGTTCAATAATCAGGGCGATCCCCTGTCCGACGCCGATGCACATGGTGCACAGGGCGTAGCGGCCGCCGGTCCGTTTCAGCTGATAAGCCGCGGTCATCGCCAGCCGGCCGCCGGAGGCGCCGAGCGGGTGGCCCAGCGCAATCGCCCCGCCGTTAGGGTTCACGTGGGCGGCATCGTCCGGTAAGCCCAAATCACGGGTCACCGCCAGCGCCTGCGCGGCGAAAGCTTCATTCAGCTCAATGACATCCATCTGGCCTAATGTCAGGCCGGTCTGCGCCAGCACCTTGCGCACCGCCGGCGCCGGGCCAAACCCCATGATCCGCGGCGCAACGCCCGCCGTCGCCACGCCGACCACCCGGGCCAGCGGCTGAAGATCGTTAGCCGACAGCGCCGTCTCGCTGGCCAGCAACAGCGCGCAGGCGCCGTCGTTAACCCCGGAGGCGTTACCGGCGGTAACGCTGCCGTCGGCGCGCACCACGCCGCGCAGTTTAGCCAGCGCCTCCAGCGAGGTGCTGCGCGGGTGCTCATCGCGGCTAAACAGCAGCGGCTCGCCTTTGCGCTGCGGCACCTGGACGGCGATCAGCTCATCGGCGAAACGCCCCGCCTCTTGCGCCGCGGCGGTACGCAACTGACTGCGTAAGGCGAACGCGTCCTGATCGGCACGGGAGATGGCAAACTCATCGGCGACGTTTTCCGCCGTCTCCGGCATGGAATGCACGCCGTACAGGGCTTTCATCTGCGGGTTAATAAAGCGCCAGCCGATGGTGGTATCCTCCATCTGCATGCTGCGGCTAAAGGCGCTCTCCGCTTTCCCCATCACAAACGGCGCGCGGGACATGCTCTCCACCCCACCGGCGATCATCAGCTGCGTCTCCCCGCTTTTAATCGCCCGCGCCGCAACGCCGATCGCGTCAAGGCTGGAACCGCACAGGCGGTTGATGGTGCTCCCGGGCACGCTCTCCGGCAGGCCGGCCAGCAGCAGCGCCATCCGCGCCACGTTGCGGTTATCTTCCCCGGCCTGGTTGGCGCAGCCAAAGATCACATCGTCAATGCGCGAGGGATCCAGTCCCGGGTTCCGCGCCAGCAGCGCTTTCAGCGGCAGCGCCGCCAGGTCGTCAGCGCGCATCGTCGCCAGGGCACCGCCGAAACGGCCAAAGGGTGTACGCACCGCATCACAGATAAATGCCTGATTCATCATAGGTTCCTTACGCGCTTTCCGCCAGTTGTTGAAAGGTCAGCGCCACCGGAGTGATGCGCTGCAGCTCTTCAAAAGAGAGGCCGTTAAAGATTTCCCGCACCACCGGGCCGCGGTCGGTGATGTCGATCACCGCCAGGTCGGTATAGATCCGGCTGACGCAGCCGACGCCGGTCAGCGGGTAGCTGCACTGCGCCACCAGCTTGCACTCGCCGTCACGGGTCAGGTGGTCCATCATCACAAACACCTGGCGGGCGCCGATGGCCAGATCCATCGCCCCGCCAACGGCCGGGATCGCATCCGGCGCACCGGTGCTCCAGTTGGCGAGGTCGCCGCTGGCGGAAACCTGATAGGCCCCCAGCACGCAGATATCGAGATGGCCGCCGCGCATCATGGCGAAGGAGTCGCCGTGGTGGAAATAGCAGCCCCCCTGCAGGAGGGTGACATACTCTTTACCGGCATTGATCAGCTCGGGATCTTCTTCCCCGGGCTGCGGTTTCGGCCCCATCCCCAGCAGGCCGTTTTCGCTGTGCAGGAACACCTCTTTGTCAGCGGGCAGGTAATTGGCGATGCGGGTCGGCAGGCCGATGCCGAGGTTGACGTAAGCGCCTTCGGGAATATCGCGGGCCACGCGCTGGGCCATTTCGTCACGGGTCAGTTTTTGCATGTCGGGCTCCTCAGGCGCGTTGTGCGGCAGTCAGGTTTTCCAGCGAGAAGACGCGCTGGACGAAAATGCCGGGGGTGATGATGTTTTCCGGATCGAGGTCGCCCAGCGCCACCAGCTGCGAGACCTCTACGATGGTGGTTTTCGCCGCTGTCGCCATGATCGGGCCAAAGTTGCGCGCCGCCTTGCGATAGACCAGGTTGCCCCAGCGGTCGCCCTGGTGGGCTTTAATCAGCGCGAAATCGGCTTTGATCGGGTACTCCAGCACGTAGTGGCGACCGTCGATTTCCCGTGTCTCCTTGCCTTCCGCCAGCGGCGTGCCGTAGCCGGTGGGGGTAAATACCGCCCCCAGCCCGGCGCCGGCCGCCTGGATCCGCGCCGCGAGGTTGCCCTGCGGCACCAGCTCCAGCTCCACTTTGCCGCGACGGTAGAGATCATCGAAAATCTGCGAATCCACCTGGCGCGGAAAGGAGCAGATCATTTTGCGCACCCGGCCCGCCTTGAGCAGCGCAGCGAGACCCACTTCCCCGTTGCCGGCGTTGTTATTTATGATGGTCAGGTCGCGAGCGCCCTGGTCAATCAGGGCGTCAATCAGAAAGGTCGGCTGGCCGGCGGGGCCAAAGCCGCCGATCATAATAGTCGCCCCATCGTGGATCCCGGCGATGGCCTCGCTCAGCGTCGATACGCTTTTATCAATCATCAGATCGCTCCAGTGATGTGCGGTAATCGCACTTTTATTCGTTGTTCGCACAAAATGTGACCCGCTTAACGATGTCGGTCAAGGGCGATAATCGAAATATGGTGCGATAATCGAACATCGGTTATCTTTAGCGAAAGAATGTGATCGATGGCAAATATGGGGAACAGAAATGGACAAGCATCCAGACGATTTACTGACCGGCGACGGCGATCCGTTTAAAGGCGATCCTAACTTTATGGCCTCCCTGGCGCGGGGTCTGGAGGTGATTCAGGCGTTCACGCCGCAGCGGCCCCTGCTGTCTATCTCACAGATCAGTCAGAAGACCGGCATCCCGCGCGCCGCGGTGCGCCGCTGCCTGTATACCCTGAGCAAGCTGGGGTTCGTGTATGCCGAAGACGGTAAGAATTTCCAGCTGCGGCCGCGGATCCTGGCGCTGGGCCACGCCTGGCTGGCCTCGACGCCGCTGGCGCGTTCGGCGCAGCCGGTACTGCGGCATCTGAGCGAAATGCTCAATGAGTCCTGCTCCATCGCCACCCTCGACGGCGACGATATCCTGTATATCGCCCGCGCCTCCAGCTCGCGGATTATGACCATCGACCTGGATATCGGCAGTCGCCTTCCGGCGTGGGCGACCTCGATGGGCCGGGTGCTGCTGAGCCATCAGCCGGAGGAGAAGCTCAACGATATGCTGGCCCGGGTGACCATGATCCGCTATACCCCACAGACGGTGGATTCGGTGGCGAAGCTGCGCGCCGAACTGAAACGGGTGCATCAGCAGGGGTATGCCCTCAACGATCAGGAGCTGGAGATGGGGCTGCGCTCCCTCGCGGTCCCGCTGTTTAACGCTCAGGGGCAGGTCCAGGCGGCGCTCAACGTCGGGGTGCATGCGGGCCAGATGACGGCCCGCGAGATGATCGAGCGCGTGCTGCCGGAGCTGCAAAAAGCCGCCCGCGAGCTGACGCTGCTTCTGCGCTAACGACTGCGCTTGGCGTGCTGCTCCCAGGTCTCCTGCTTCGCCTGCGCCGATTTACGCAGCGCGACATAGCAGGCGCCGCTGCCGCCATGATGCGGAAGCGCGGCGCAGAAGGCCTGCACCTCCGGCAGCTCTTCCAGCCAGCGCGCCAGATAGCTGCGGATAATATTGGCGTGGGACTGGTCGTCGCGGCCTTTGCCGTGAACGATCAGCACATTGCGTAACCCCTCTTTCTGCGCCTGCACCATAAAGGCGAAGAGCATCTGCCGGCACTGTTCCACCGGCTGGCGCAGCAGGGAGAGGCTCGCCTGCTGGCTGTATTTCCCCCGCCGCAGCTTATCCAGCACGCCGCTCTGCAGCCCTTCTCGCTTAAACTCCAGCGGCGTGGCGAGCGGCACGATATCGAGATAGCCGGTGGTGAGAAAATTATCCAGCTGCAGGGTATCGACGCGTTGCGGGGCCCGGCTGTTACGCCCGGGATGCCAGTGCACATCATTGTTACGTTTCAGAGGCTGGACATCTTCCATGGCGTCAAGAAACAGGGATTTGTCATCAAGGTTCATGGGCTCTCCTCCAGCGGCTGTCGCCAGCTACTATAGCCGCCTCGCGCTCCCCTCTCAACGCGTTTAGCCGCGTTCGCTGGCAAAGTGAGCGTGACGAACGATTAAGGAAACAATTGTCGGCTCTGGCGGCGGAACAGGGTGATTAACGACGCCGTGAGCGGCGTCTGTCGGGTATCGCGCCGCTGGATCAGATAATAGGTGGCGGTGGGTAACACTTCACGGATGGGGATCATCACCAGTTTGTCGGCCATCAGCGGGTCGTTGCCCAGCTCCACCGGCAGGATGCTGAGAAAATCACTTTTCACCACCAGGCTGATGCAGGATGAGAACGTTTCGCAGACGATCCCCACCTTTGGCTCCCGTCCCAGCTGTTCGAAGCATTCCTGCAGCTGCTTGAAGTAGCTGCCGCGCGGCGTCGGCATGGTCCAGTGGTGATCCATCAATTCCCCCAGCGAGGTGGCCTGCGCCGCCGGATGGCCCGCGCGGGCGAACACCGCGAACGGTTTCTCAAACAGTTTCTCAAAGCTGAACTCATGGTCGTACGGCCCGGGGTAATAGGTATTAATGGTGAAATCCAGCTCCCCCTGGCGCAGCTCATTAATCATCGCCAGCAGCTGACCCTCCATGATCCGCACCTTCACCTGCGGATGCTGCTGATGAAAGCGGCAGATCACCGACGGCATCAGCGACCGGGCGACGCTGGCGCCAAGGCCAATATTAATTTGCCCGGCCTGTTCCCCCTGGCGCTGCAGCAGTTCATCCTGCGCCGCCCGCAGCTCCTCAAGGATCAGGCTCGCATGTTGATAAAAACTTTCGCCATTGTCGGTTAACGCCACCCCCTGGCTGCGGCGGACGAACAGCTGGGCGGAAAGCCCCTCCTCCAGCTCTTTAATCGCTTTGGTCAGCGCCGGCTGCGAGACCGCCAGCGCCCGGCTGGCGCCACGGATACTGCCTTCCCGGGCTACTTCGACGAAGGCGCGAATTTGATGAAATTTAATCTGAAATGCCATGCTTTTAGTGATAACTGTTGCTTATCAGACAGAAGAAAATGACATCTACTGTAATCCATCAGGCTGTGGCAGGTTAAGGGTGTTAAGGCCTGTAGCGCGTCAGTGATAAACAAAAGCTATCACATCGTGAACGCCGTCACATTTTTTACTTATGACAGGATAAGCTATGCCGCAACTTGATGAATACCTCCGCCAGCTGGCGCCCTCCATGACCCAATGGCGCCGTGATTTTCACCTGCACGCTGAATCCGGCTGGCTGGAGTTTCGCACCGCCAGTAAGGTCGCGGATATTCTTGACGGGCTCGGCTATCAGCTGGCGCTAGGCCGCGATGTCATCGATGCCGACAGCCGGATGGGGCTGCCGGACGAGGAGACGCTGGCCCGGGCTTTCGAACGCGCCCGCGAACAGGGCGCGCCGGAGCGCTGGCTGCCGGCGTTTGAAGGCGGTTTCGCCGGCGTGGTGGCCACGCTCGACACCGGGCGGCCCGGACCAACCCTGGCCTTTCGCGTCGATATGGATGCCCTCGATCTCAACGAACAGCATGACGATAGCCACCGCCCCCATCGCGATCATTTCGCCTCCTGCAACGCCGGCATGATGCACGCCTGCGGCCATGACGGCCATACCGCCATCGGGCTGGGGCTGGCGCATGTGCTCAAGCAGTATGCCGCCCAGCTCAATGGCGTCATTAAACTGATTTTCCAGCCTGCTGAAGAGGGTACCCGCGGCGCCCGCGCGATGGTGGCCGCCGGCGTGGTTGATGACGTGGATTATTTCACGGCGATCCATATCGGGACCGGTGTGCCGGCAGGTACCGTCGTCTGCGGTGGAGACAACTTTATGGCCACCACCAAATTCGACGTGCAGTTCAGCGGCGTGGCCGCCCACGCCGGCGGCAAGCCCGAGGACGGGCGCAACGCGCTGCTGGCCGCCGCCCAGGCCGCCCTTGGCCTGCACGCCATCCCGCCGCACAGCGCCGGCGCCTCGCGGGTCAACGTCGGGGTGATGCAGGCCGGTACCGGGCGCAACGTGGTGCCCTCTTCCGCGCTGTTAAAAGTGGAAACCCGCGGCGAAAGCGAAGCCATTAATCAGTACGTGTTCGAGCGGGCGCAGCACGTCGTCGCCGGGGCTGCGGCGATGTACGAAGCCCGCTACGAACTGCGCATGATGGGCGCGGCGACCGCCAGCGCACCGTCGCCGGCGTGGGTGGACTATCTGCGCGAACAGGCCGCCCGGGTGCCCGGCGTGCAACAGGCGGTGGATCGCATCGCTGCCCCGGCGGGCTCGGAAGACGCCACCCTGATGATGGCCCGGGTCCAGGCGCGCGGCGGCCTCGCCTCGTACATGATTTTCGGCACTGAACTCAGCGCCGGTCACCACAACGAAAAGTTTGACTTCGACGAGAGCGTGATGGCGGTAGCGGTCGAAACCCTGGCGCGCGTCGCGCTTAACTTTCCCTGGCAGCGGGGGGGGTAATGGAAGCCATTTTTCAGTTTGTGGACGAGGTGGTTGAGGCACAACGCGACACTTACTGCGCCATCGCCGACGACATCTGGGACCACCCGGAGACCCGCTTTGAGGAGTTCTGGTCAGCCCAACGGCTGGCCGACGCCCTGGAGGCGGAAGGTTTTCAGCTCACCCGCGATGCTGGCGGGATCCCGAATGCCTTTATCGCCAGCGTCGGTGAGGGCCAACCGGTCATTGCCCTGCTCGGCGAATTTGACGCCCTGGCGGGACTCAGCCAGCAGGCCCACAGCGCGGAACCGACGCCCTTGACACCGGGAGCCAACGGCCACGGCTGTGGGCACAATCTGCTCGGCACCGCGGCATTCGCCGCGGCGGTCGCCGCCAAAGGCTGGCTGCAGCAGCACGGCGACAGCGGCACTCTGCGCTTCTACGGTTGTCCCGGCGAGGAAGGCGGTTCGGGAAAAACCTTTATGGTGCGCGAAGGGTTGTTTGATGATGTCGATGCGGCGCTGACCTGGCATCCGGAAGCCTGGGCCGGGATGTTCAGCACCCGCACCCTCGCCAACATTCAGGCGGCATGGCGATTTACCGGCACCGCGGCCCACGCCGCTAATTCGCCGCACCTGGGCCGGAGCGCGCTGGATGCCGTCACCCTGATGACCACCGGCAGCAATTTCCTCAATGAACATATCATCGAGAAGGCGCGGGTCCATTACGCCATTACCGATACCGGCGGCGTCTCGCCCAACGTGGTGCAGGCGCAGGCGGAAGTGCTGTATTTGATCCGCGCGCCGGAGATGGCCGACGCTGAGCAAATCTTCGCCCGCATAGAGAAGATTGCCCAGGGGGCCGCGCTGATGACCGAGACCCAGGTCAGCTGCCGCTTTGAAAAAGCCTGCTCCAGCTATCTGCCCAACCGCACGCTTGAGGCGGCGATGTATCAGGCGGTCTGTCATTACGGTACCCCCGCCTGGAGCGACGAGGAACGCGCTTTTGCCGCGGCGATCCGCGCCACTCTCAGCGCCAACGATATTAACAACAGCCTGAACAATATTGCCGGCACCAGTGGCGAGGAAGGCAAAACGTTCGCTCGTCGTCACCGCGACACCTTGCTGATTGATGAGGTGGCGCCCTGGGCGGCCACGGATAACGTCCTCGCCGGATCCACCGACGTCGGCGATGTTAGCTGGAAAGCGCCGGTGGCCCAGTGCTTCAGCCCGTGCTTCGCGGTGGGTACCCCGCTGCACAGCTGGCAGCTGGTGAGCCAGGGCAGAACCTCCATTGCCCATAAAGGGATGTTGCTGGCGGGGAAAGTCCTCGCGGCGACCGCCATCCGTTTATTCAGCGACAGCGCCCTGCTGGAGGCCAGCCAGCAAGAGCTCAGGCAGGTACTGGCCGAACGCCCCTATCGTTGCCCGATCCCGGCGGAGGTGAGTCCGTCCGTTTTACGATAACCACTTAGAGGCTACTCCTGCCCAACGCTGACCGGATCGCGGCACGCACCGCCCATAATAACCGCCGGCAGTACGGGAGCAGGCCTGCCCAACACAACAACGACAACAGAGGAATGCCCATGAGTATGTCATCCATACCGTCATCTTCCCCCGGCGGAAAGCGCTATGGCTGGGTAGAGAAGATCGGTAACAAGGTCCCGCACCCGTTTTTGCTGTTTATCTATCTCATCGCCGTGCTGATCGCTGCCACGGCAATCCTCTCCGCCCTCAACGTTGGGGTACAAAACCCAACTGACGGTTCGCGGGTGGTGGTCAAAAACCTGCTCAGCGTGGAAGGATTGCACTGGTTTTTGCCGAACGTGATTAAAAACTTCAGCGGTTTCGCGCCGCTGGGGGCGATCCTCGCCCTGGTGCTGGGCGCCGGCTTTGCCGAGCGGGTGGGCCTGTTACCGGCGTTGATGGTCAAGATGGCCTCGCACGTCAGCGCCCGCTATGCCAGCTATATGGTGCTGTTTATCGCCTTTTTCAGCCATATCTCTTCCGATGCGGCGCTGGTGATTATGCCGCCGCTGGGAGCGCTGATGTTTCTTGCCGTCGGTCGGCATCCTGTCGCTGGTCTGCTGGCGGCGATAGCCGGCGTGGGCTGCGGCTTTACCGCCAATCTACTGATTGTCACCACCGACGTGCTGCTCTCCGGGATCAGCACCGAGGCGGCAAAGTCCATCGATGCCTCTTTGCACGTCAGCGTGATCGACAACTGGTACTTTATGGCGACCTCGGTGATCGTTCTGACGCTCGTCGGCGGACTGATCACCGATAAGCTGGTCGAGCCGCGGCTGGGCCAGTGGCAAGGCAGTCGTGATGAAAAGCTGCAGACGCTGACGCCCGGGGAGCGGTTCGGCCTGCGCATCGCCGGCGTGGCGACGCTGGTATTCGTGGCGGTCATCGCCCTGATGGTGGTCCCCGAAAACGGTATTCTTCGCGATCCGGTTCAGCATACGGTCATGCCCTCGCCGTTTATCAAAGGCATCGTGCCGCTAATTATCTTTTTCTTCTTTGTCGTGTCGCTGGCATACGGCATCGCCACCGGCAAAATTCGCCGCCAGGCCGACCTGCCGCAGTTGATGATTGAGCCGATGAAAGAGATGGCCGGGTTTATCGTGATGGTCTTCCCGCTGGCGCAGTTCGTGGCGATGTTCAACTGGAGCAACATGGGCAAGTTTATGGCCGTCGGTCTGACGGACCTGCTGGAGAGTTCAGGCATGAACGGTGTTCCGGCGTTTGTCGGCCTTGCGCTGCTGTCGGCTTTTCTGTGTATGTTTATCGCCAGCGGCTCGGCCATCTGGTCGATTCTGGCGCCGATCTTCGTGCCAATGTTTATGCTGTTGGGCTTTCACCCGGCGTTTGCGCAGATCCTGTTTCGTATCGCTGATTCATCGGTGCTGCCGCTGGCGCCGGTGTCACCGTTTGTGCCGTTGTTTCTCGGTTTTCTACAGCGCTACCGGCCGGATGCCCGCCTCGGCACCTACTACTCGCTGGTGCTCCCTTACCCGCTGATTTTTCTCGCCGTCTGGCTGCTGTTGCTGGTGGGCTGGTATCTGGTGGGACTGCCGATCGGCCCTGGCATCTATCCGCGGCTGTCTTAACCCACCGATGCGCCAGGGACGGCCGCCTTAGCTTAACGCGATATCTTCACTTTGAACTTACGGGTCGCTTCCCCGGCTCCGGCGAATATGCCGAAAAGCGCGCGATACCCTCGCTCAAGCAACAGCGACATACCATGAATAACCAGACCGCTGAAGATCAGTACGATTACGCCAGTCAGTATATATTGCATAGCTCCACCTCTGAGTTATTAACCGCGCCGCGCCGACGCGGTAGCACTTTCCCGAGCGCGCACAGCGGCGCGGAGGACCGACGTCGTCAGCTTAAAAGTAGCAAAAACCCTGTCCGGTAACCCGCCAGGATCGATCCAAAAATAAATCATCGTGGCGATCGCAGAATACCTCCACGGCGGATAGCCCGCCGTGCTATCTGGCGATGCGGTTTTACCTTTTGGGAGTATAGTTGACTGCCGTCAGCGCGTGGTATCGTGTGCCTCTCATGTACGATGGTGGATGACAGAAACGATGTTGACCTTGCTGCAGGATAAAATGGATACCCCGCTGGGGCCGTTGTGGGTGCTTTGCGACGAACAGTTTAATTTGCGCGCCGTCGAGTGGGACGAGCACCGCGATCGGATGGAAACGCTGCTCGACGTACACTATCGCCGGGAAGGCTATCAGCGCGTCGACTGCCGCAATCCCGGCGGTCTCAGCAGTAAGCTGAGCGACTATTTTGCCGGCGATTTAGCCATTATCGAGACTCTGCCTACCGCCACCGCCGGCACCCCTTTTCAGCGCCAGGTCTGGCAGGCGTTACGCGAAATCCCCTGTGGCCAGGTGATGCACTACGGCCAACTGGCCGAGGCGCTCGGTCGTCCCGGCGCCGCGCGCGCGGTGGGCGCCGCCAATGGCGCCAATCCGGTGAGTATCGTGGTGCCCTGCCATCGGGTCATCGGGCGCAACGGCACCATGACCGGCTATGCCGGCGGCGTACAGCGTAAAGAGTGGCTTTTGCGTCATGAGGGCTATCTGTTGCTTTGACTGAAAATGCCTTTTCTGGAATTTTCAGGTAATTTTACAATCAAAAGTGGCGTAATAATCTGTTTTTAATCAAATAGATACACAAGCGATTTGATTTACCCTGCTGATATTACGTGTTTCCGGGCCTGAAGACTTACCTGCTGATCAAAAAGATGTTAAAATTGACCAATATCAATTAAGGCCTGAGCAGACATATGATCCCTGAGAAGCGAATTATTCGACGCATTCAGTCTGGCGGTTGTGCAATCCATTGTCAGGATTGCAGCATTAGCCAGCTCTGCATCCCCTTTACTCTGAACGAGCATGAGCTTGATCAGCTGGATAATATTATCGAGCGGAAAAAGCCTATCCAGAAAGGTCAAACCTTGTTCAAAGCCGGTGATGAGCTGAAGTCGTTGTACGCTATTCGCTCCGGGACCATCAAAAGCTATACCATCACCGAGCAAGGTGATGAGCAGATCACTGGCTTCCATCTGGCGGGCGACCTGGTGGGCTTTGACGCCATCGGCACCGGTCTGCACCCGAGCTTTGCGCAGGCGCTGGAAACCTCAATGGTCTGCGAGATCCCCTTCGAAACTCTTGACGATCTTTCCGGAAAAATGCCCAATCTGCGTCAGCAGATGATGCGCCTGATGAGCGGTGAGATTAAAGGCGACCAGGATATGATCCTGTTGCTTTCCAAAAAGAATGCCGAAGAGCGCCTGGCCGCGTTTATCTATAACCTTTCTCGTCGTTTCGCCCAGCGCGGCTTCTCACCACGTGAGTTCCGGCTGACCATGACCCGCGGCGATATTGGCAACTATCTCGGCCTCACCGTCGAAACCATCAGCCGTCTGCTGGGCCGTTTTCAGAAAAGCGGCATGCTGGCGGTGAAAGGCAAATATATCACTATTGAAAACAGCGATCTGCTGGCCCAGCTGGCCGGACAGGCGCGCAACGTCGCTTAATCTCTGCGCAATACCTGGTCACGATCGGCAATTTTTTCAGATTTGTTGATCTGACCAGGCTCCTCCCCTGTTTCAATTCATCCATATAGGTTATCTTTTTAATAACTGACGGTAGCTGCAGTTGTAAGGAGACCCTGTATGGCGAAGTATCAGAGCATGCTGGTAGTAATCGATCCTAACCAGGACGACCAGCCGGCGCTAAGGCGAGCGGTGTACCTGCACCAACGGATTGGTGGACGCATCAAAGCCTTTTTGCCGATCTATGATTTTTCCTATGAAATGACCACCCTGCTGTCGCCGGACGAGCGGACGGCAATGCGCCAGGGCGTCATTGCCCAACGAACGGCCTGGATCCGCGAGCAGGCGAAATTCTACCTGGAATCGGGCGTGCCGATTGACGTGAAAGTGGTGTGGCACAACCGCCCCTTCGAAGCGATTATTCAGGAGGTGGTCAGTGAGAAACACGATCTGCTGCTGAAGATGGCCCACCAGCACGACAAACTGGAGGCGGTGATCTTTACCCCGACGGACTGGCATCTGCTGCGTAAATGCCCTTGCCCGGTGTGGATGGTCAAAGACCAGCCGTGGCCGGAAGGCGGCAAAGCGCTGGTCGCCGTCAATCTCGCCAGCGAAGAGAATTATCACAACACCCTTAACGAGAAGCTGGTTCGCGAGACGCTGTCGCTGGCGGAAGAAGTCAACCACACTGAAGTGCACCTGATCGGTGCCTACCCGGTGACGCCGATCAATATCGCGATAGAACTGCCGGATTTTGATCCCAGCGTCTACAACGACGCGATCCGCGGCCAGCATCTGCTGGCGATGAAAGCGCTGCGGCAGAAGTTTGGCATCGATGAAAAATTCACCCACGTCGAAAAAGGACTGCCTGAAGAGGTGATCCCGGACCTCGCCGAGCATCTGCAGGCGGGGATCGTGGTGCTGGGAACGGTCGGACGTACCGGCCTGTCGGCGGCGTTCCTCGGCAATACCGCGGAACAGGTTGTCGACCACCTGCGCTGTGACCTGCTGGTGCTGAAACCGGAGGCCTACCAGACGCCGGTGGAACTGGACGACGACGACGACGATTAACCGCTACCACTCATCTTCCCCCGCCTCGCGGGGGATTTTTTTGCTTGCTGCCAGCCAGGCACAAAAAAAGGGCCGTTGGCGGCCCCTGTCACTGTCCAGCGAGAATGGCTTAGTGGATACCCAGACGCCAGGCCAGATCGATCTCTTCTTTCAGCTCCAGCGAGGAGAGCGCCATCAGGTCAGCAAACTCCAGCTCCAGCAGTTTAAGTTTTTTCAGATACTGCGCTGGGGTCATGACGGTAGTGTCGCGGCGTAAGAATTCGATGGCCATCTGCGTTGGGGTTAACTCGGTATCCATAATATCCTCTGTCTGATGTAAGAACCGGAACATTATATCACCTCTTGCCGCTTATTTTGTGAACAATTCCAGGCATCCCCCTGCATATAAAAAAGCCGTCTCACAGGAGACGGCTTATAAACAAACGTTGTAAAACAATTATGTTACATTACAGCGCTTTCAGGATCGCATCGACGCTGGCTTTAGCATCGCCAAACAGCATATGAGTGTTCTCTTTAAAGAACAGCGGGTTCTGTACGCCGGCGTAACCGGTGTTCATTGAACGCTTAAAGACCACCACATTCTGCGCTTTCCACACCTCGAGCACCGGCATGCCGGCGATCGGGCTCTTCGGATCGTCCTGCGCCGCCGGGTTGACGGTATCGTTGGCGCCGATCACCAGCACGGTGTCGGTGTCGCTGAAATCGTCGTTGATCTCATCCATCTCCAGCACGATGTCGTAAGGCACTTTGGCTTCCGCCAGCAGGACGTTCATATGCCCCGGGAGGCGCCCGGCCACCGGATGAATACCAAAGCGTACTTTGATACCCCGCGCCCGCAGCTTCTCGGTAATTTCTGCTACCGGATACTGCGCCTGAGCCACCGCCATACCGTAGCCCGGGGTGATGATCACCGAGTGCGAGTTTTTCAGCATCTCCGCCGTCTCTTCGGCACTAATCTCGCGATGCTCGCCCACTTCTTCATCGCCGCCGCTTGAGGAACCATCGGTGCCGAAGCCCCCGGCGATCACGCTGATAAAGGAGCGGTTCATCGCCTTACACATAATGTAAGAGAGGATGGCGCCGGAAGAGCCCACCAGCGCGCCGGTGACGATCAGCAGGTCATTACTCAGCATAAAGCCCGCCGCCGCTGCCGCCCAGCCCGAGTAGGAGTTGAGCATCGAGACCACCACCGGCATGTCCGCACCGCCGATAGAGGCCACCAGGTGCCAGCCAAAGGCCAGCGCGATCGCGGTCATCACCAGCAGGCACAGGACCTGGGTGCCGGTGCTGTCAGAGCGAACAAAAATCACCATCAGGATGAAGGAAACCACCAGCGCCGCCAGGTTCAGCTTATGGCGATTGGGCAGCATCAGCGGCCTGGAGGAAATTTTGCCGCGCAGTTTACCAAACGCCACCACCGAACCGGTGAAGGTCACCGCGCCGATGAAGATCCCGAGGAACACTTCGGTCAAATGAATATTGACCAGAATTTGCTCCATACCGGTTTCATGCTGCAGGTAGCTGTTGAAACCCACCAGCACCGCTGCCAGACCCACGAAGCTGTGCAGGATAGCCACCAGCTCCGGCATTTCGGTCATCTCGACCTTCTTCGCCAGACGAATACCGATCGCCCCGCCGATCACCATCGCAAGAATAATCCAGCCGACGTTGCCGGCGTCCGGCCCCAGGATGGTAGCGATCAGGGCAATGGCCATCCCGGCGATGCCGAAATAGTTGCCCTGCTGCGACGTTTCGTGTTTCGACAGGCCCGCCAGGCTGAAAATAAACAGGATTGCAGCAACAATGTATGCAGCCGTTACTAATCCACCAGACATGTGCTACCCCTTATCCTTTGCGAAACATTTTCAGCATGCGCTGAGTCACGGTAAAACCACCGAAAATATTAATGCTGGCGATCAGCACCGCGATAAAGCTCAGGAAGCTGACCCAGCCGCCGTGGCCTATCTGCAACAACGCGCCAACCACGATAATGCCAGAAATGGCATTGGTCACCGACATCAGCGGCGTATGCAGCGCATGGGAGACGTTCCACACCACGTAGTAACCCACCACGCAGGCCAGCGCGAAGACGGTGAAATGGCCGAGGAACTCTTTTGGCGCCACGTTGGCCAGCCAGCCGAAGAGAATAATCGCCAGCGCCATCAGCGCATATTTGCGCCACGGCGACGCCGGTTTCACCGCTTCTTTCGGCGCTTCCACTTTTTTCGCCGCTGCCTGCGGCTGAGCGGAGACCTGAATCGGCGGCGCCGGCCAGGTGATTTCACCTTCGCGAACAACGGTCACACCGCGCACTACCACGTCATCGAAATCGATAACGATATTGCCGTCTTTCTCTTTGCACAGCAGCTTCAGCAGGTTCACCAGGTTGGTGCCGTAGAGCTGGGAGGACTGGGTCGGCAGACGGCCAGGAAGATCGGTGTAACCGATGATTTTCACGCCGTTGGCGGTGGTCACCACTTCGCCCGGTACGGTGTACTCACAGTTGCCGCCGTTTTGCGAGGCCAGATCGACCACCACGCTGCCCGATTTCATGGAGTCGACCATTTCGCGGGTGATCAGCTTCGGCGCCGGTTTGCCCGGGATTAACGCCGTGGTGACAATGATATCGACCTCTTTCGCCTGCGCGGCGAACAGCGCCATTTCAGCCTTAATAAAGGCCTCAGACATCACCTTGGCGTAGCCATCGCCGCTGCCCGCTTCCTCTTTAAAGTCCAGCTCGAGGAACTCGGCGCCCATACTCTGCACCTGCTCCTTCACTTCCGGACGGGTATCGAAGGCGCGAACAATAGCGCCCAGGCTGTTGGCGGCGCCAATCGCCGCCAGACCGGCTACCCCGGCGCCAATGACCATCACCTTGGCGGGCGGAACCTTGCCTGCCGCCGTAATCTGCCCGGTAAAGAATCGACCAAATTCATGCGCCGCTTCAACGATAGCGCGGTACCCGGCGATGTTGGCCATTGAGCTGAGCGCATCCAGCGACTGGGCGCGGGAAATACGCGGCACGGAATCCATCGCCATTACGTTGATATTACGGGCCGCCAGTTTTTCCATCAGCTGCGGGTTTTGCGCCGGCCAGATAAAACTAATCAGCGTGGTCCCCGGATTCAGCAGGGCAATTTCATCGTCATTCGGAGCATTGACCTTAAGGATGACATCAGACTGCCATACCTCGTCGCCGGTCACGATTTCAGCTCCTGCCTCGGCAAAGGCCTCATCGTCAAAGCTGGCCAGCTTCCCGGCGCCGCTTTCTACCGCGACGCTAAAGCCGAGTTTGAGCAATTGCTCAACGGTCTTCGGCGTGGCGGCGGCCCGGGTCTCCTGGGCTAGCCTTTCTTGTGGTACACCAATACGCATAGTTTTCCCTTCCATCGGTTTTTGATGATGGTTTACTTTTCTGCCCAACAACGCCAGGACGGCAAAATCTTCCTCGCCATCTTTCGCTGTCTACAAAATGAAACAGTAACAAACTTTTTATAACCTACTGAAAATACCGATTGTGATCTACTACGATAAAACACAAATTTTGATTTTATTGCTTATTGTCAGCTCAGATGGGTCCGGGCAGCAATATTTACCTGAATTTGCCGCCCAGGCCTGATAATCCGCTTATCCTGCGGTATAAAACGCCATTTATCGCCATTGAGATCATTGTGTTAACATTACATTAACTAATAAAAGTGGTATTGATTATCGTTTTTGCTGGTCAAGCGCCTGTTTTTTCAACATATCGAAAAATGTTATCTTTCCGTAGTATACGATTCGGGCGGCAAGCAAAAATTGACGCAGACAGTCACGGCGATTAAATGCAATAATCAAACGTTTTCAGTCAACAACAACACCAGTATATGGTTTGCGCAAGGCAAAGGATTATTTTTATGAAGCTTAAAAACACCCTCCTGGCGTCTGCTCTCCTGACAACCGCCACGTTGTCTGCCCATGCAGCGACCGAGTTGACCCCGGAGCAGGCGGCTGCGCTGAAGCCCTACGATCGCGTTGTCGTCACCGGCCGGTTTAATGCCATTGGCGATGCGGTACAGGCAGTATCGCGCAAAGCCGACAAAGACGGCGCGGCCTCATTCTATGTTGTCGACACGTCGGACTACGGCAATGGCGGCAACTGGCGCGTCACGGCTGACCTTTATAAAGAAGACGCGCCGAAAGCGGATGCGCCGAAGAATCGCATTATCAACGGCGTGATGGAGTTGCCGAAAGATCAGGCCGTTGAGCTGATGCCTTACGACACCGTCACCGTTCAGGGCTTCTATCGCAGCCAGCCGGAAGTCAACGACGCCATCACCAAAGCGGCGAAAGCAAAAGGCGCCTATGCGTTCTTTATCGTCCGCCAGGTTGACGCCAACCAGGGCGGCAACCAGCGCATTACCGCTTATATCTACAAAAAAGATGCTGAAAAACGCGTGCTGCAGAGCCCGGACGCTATCCCGGCTGACTCTGAAGCTGGCCGCGCAGCGCTGGCCAAAGGCGGCGAAGCGGCGAAGAACGTGGAAATTCCGGGCGTTGCCACCACCGCCGCGGTGGGTTCGGGTACCGGCGTTGGGCGTTTCTTTGAGACTCAGTCTTCGAAAGGTGGACGTTACACTGTCACTCTGCCGAACGGCACTAAGGTCGAAGAAGTGAACAAAGTGACTGCGGCGCAAATGGTGCCGTTCGATAACATCCAGTTCACCGGCAACTACGGCAACATGACCGAAATCTCCTATCAGACGGCGAAACGCGCGGCGAAGAAAGGGGCGAAGTACTACCACATCACCCGCCAGTGGCAGGAACGCGGCGGCAACATCACCATCAGCGCCGATTTGTACAAATAATCGCTGCTGGCTGGCTAAAAAGGCGGCGCATTGCCGCCTTTTCATTTTTTTTCATCCCCCGCCATTGCATGGCCCCCGGACACTCCGTAAAATCCCGCGCCTTAGCGCAATCCTCCATTTTTATGCGATTTCGCAAAATAAATATTCTGGAACAGCCATTTTCACCTCGGGAATGCAATGGAAAAGAAACTGGGCCTGAGCGCCCTGACCGCCCTGGTCCTTAGCTCAATGCTCGGCGCTGGCGTATTCAGTTTGCCGCAAAATATGGCTGCCGTGGCCAGCCCCTCCGCTCTGCTCATTGGCTGGGCCATCACCGGCGTCGGGATCCTGTTTCTCGCTTTCGCCATGCTGCTGTTGACCCGTATTCGTCCCGACCTCGACGGCGGGATCTTCACCTACGCTCGCGAAGGATTCGGCGAACTGATCGGCTTCTGCTCCGCCTGGGGATACTGGCTGTGCGCGGTGATCGCCAACGTCTCCTATCTGGTTATCGTCTTTTCGGCGCTCAGTTTTTTCACCGATACCCCTGAGCTGCGCCTGTTTGGCGATGGTAATACCTGGCAGTCTATCGTTGGCGCGTCGGTTCTGCTGTGGATCGTCCACTTTCTGGTCCTGCGCGGTGTCCAGACGGCAGCGGGGATTAACCTGGTGGCCACCCTCGCCAAGCTTCTGCCGCTGGGCGCCTTCGTCGCGCTCGCCGCCCTGGCCTTTCAGCTGGATACGTTCCGCCTCGATTTTAGCGGCCTGGCGCTGGGCGTGCCGGTATGGGAACAGGTCAAAAACACCATGCTGATCACCCTGTGGGTGTTTATCGGCGTGGAGGGGGCGGTAGTCGTGTCCGCGCGGGCGCGGCACAAGCGCGACGTTGGCCGCGCGACGCTGCTGGCGGTGCTGTCGGCCCTCGCGGTGTATCTGCTGGTCACCCTGCTGTCGCTGGGCGTTGTGCCGCGCAGCGAACTGGCCGAAATGCGCAACCCGTCGATGGCGGGACTGATGGTCAGGCTGATGGGGTCATGGGGGGAGATCGTCATTGCCGCCGGGCTGATCGTGTCGGTGTGCGGCGCTTATCTCAGCTGGACCATCATGGCCGCGGAGGTGCCTTTCCTCGCCGCCACTCATAAAGCCTTCCCGCGCCTGTTTGCCCGTCAGAATAGCAACAACGCCCCCTCCGCCTCATTGTGGTTGACCAATATCAGCGTTCAGGTATCGCTGGTGCTGATCTGGCTGACCGGATCGGACTACGGCACGCTGCTGACCATTGCCTCTGAGATGATTCTCGTGCCCTATCTGCTGGTCGGCGCCTTTCTGCTGAAAATCGCCACTCGCCCGCTGCATAAAGCGGTGGCTATCGGCGCCTGTATTTATGGCATATGGTTATTATACGCGTCGGGGCCTGTGCATTTGCTGTTGTCGGTGGTACTTTACGCTCCGGGTCTTCTGGTCTTTTTGTACGCCCGACGTACGCACCAGCACGATCGTTCGCTCAAACGCCGCGAAGTGGCGCTAATTGGTTTATTGCTGGTTGCCGCTGTGCCGGCAACGTGGATGCTGGTGGGGTAAGCGGTCGCCCTGCCGCAGAACGCATAGGAGATACCCATGGCTGAACAACAGCCCCGCCCGATTCTGATCACAGGAGCAGGCCGCCGCATCGGCCTCGCTCTGGCACACCATTTTCTGCAGCAGCGCCAGCCGGTCATCGTCAGCTATCGTACGCCCTATCCGGCGATTGACGGCCTGCGCGAAGCGGGCGCGCTCTGCCTGCAGGCCGATTTTAGCAGCGATGACGGCATTCTGACCTTCGCTGAAGCGGTCAAATCACACACCGACGGTCTGCGCGCCATTATCCATAACGCCAGCGACTGGATGGCGGAAAAGCCGGGCGTCCCGCTGAGCACCGTCATCAACCGCATGATGCAGATCCACGTCAACGCCCCCTATCTGCTCAACCATGCGCTGGAGGCGTTGCTGCGCGGCCACGGCCATGCCGCCAGCGACATTATCCATATCACCGATTACGTGGTGGAGCGCGGGAGCGACAAACATATCGCCTATGCCGCCAGCAAAGCCGCCCTGGATAACATGACCCGCTCCTTCGCTCGCAAGCTGGCGCCAGAGGTTAAGGTCAACGCCATCGCGCCGTCGCTAATCATGTTTAATGAGGGTGACGACGAGGCCTATCGTCAGCAGGCGCTGGATAAATCGCTGATGAAAATCGCCCCTGGCGAAAAAGAGATTAGCGATCTCATCGATTACCTGTTTACCAGCCGCTACGTTACCGGCCGCTCATTCGCTGTCGACGGCGGCCGCCCGCTGCGCTAGTGGAAACGGCTCCAGCCGAGGATTAACAGCCAGGCGCACAGCCCCCAGCATCCCACCGCGCCTGCCAGCGCCAACGGCAGGCGCATGATCCCGGTGAAATACCACAGTGACAGCAGATAGATAAAATAGGGAAGAATCGACCACATGCCGAATACGATGGTCGCGCGCAGGGCTTCGATCCCCCGCTCGCTGGCGACAATATAATGGGCGATGAGCGCAAAGGTGGGAAACAGCGGGACCAGGCCAGCGATAGCGTAGTTTTTGGTTTTCGCCAGCACGCCAATCAGCACCACCACCAGCGCTCCCAGCAGCCCTTTGATTAACAGCCCCATGCCCGTATGCCTTAACAGTGAATCAATAAGTTAGGGCAGCATAGCGGATTTAACGCTGTTTATAAAAGAGTAATGGCGGGTAAAATAAGTGCGGTGTATGTTACTTCTTTTACTGATGTGCAATAGACATGAATAAAATCGTTTTTGTTGAGGATGACCCTGAGGTAGGCACGCTGATCGCCGCCTATCTCGGCAAGCATGATATGGATGTGGTGGTCGAGCCTCGCGGCGACCGCGCTGAGGAGGTGATCGCGCGGGAGAAACCGGATCTGGTGCTGCTGGACATTATGCTGCCCGGCAAGGACGGAATGACGCTCTGTCGCGATCTGCGCGGGCAATGGCAAGGGCCGATTGTCCTGCTGACTTCGCTCGACAGCGATATGAACCATATCCTCTCCCTGGAGATGGGCGCCAGCGATTATATTCTGAAAACCACCCCGCCAGCGGTCCTGCTGGCGCGACTGCGTCTGCATTTGCGCCAGCATATTGCTCCGGCAGGCGCCGGATCCGCCTCCTCAACGCTCACGCCACATAAAACCATCTCCTTCGGCTCGCTGACCATTGACCCGGTCAACCGCCAGGTGCTGCTTGGCGGAGAAAACGTCGCCCTGTCGACCGCCGATTTCGATCTGCTGTGGGAGTTGGCCACCCACGCCGGGCAGATTATGGACCGCGACGCACTGCTGAAAAATTTACGCGGCGTTACCTATGACGGGATGGATCGCAGCGTCGACGTGGCTATCTCCCGCCTGCGCAAAAAACTGCTCGACAACGCCACGGAGCCCTATCGTATTAAGACCGTTCGCAACAAAGGCTACCTGTTCGCCCCTCACGCCTGGGATAACTAAGCAGCCCTTCTGCGGCCCTGCGAGGGGCCCGCTCATCGCGCGCTCGCCGGCGGCAAAGTTATCACGTTTGCTGCCTGCTGCGTTCGTCCCTGGCGCGCACATTCATCACCGGAACTTGTCATATTGATTAAATCAATAGAATTAGCCGTACAGAACCCCATCACATAACTCCTCAATATGATTGTGCTCAAGGACTTACCGCTGTCAGAGTGGCATAAAGCCTGAAAACACAGGACTTTTACATGATGAAATACGTTGTACTTTTGGCACTCTCACTGTTCACTTCTCTCTCTGGCTGGGCTTTTTCCCTCGACAACGCCGATATTCGACTCCTCTGTCCGCAGCGCGGGCAAATCGAGGTGATCCTTCATCGCTATGAACATACCCAGCAATCCTGGGGGCAGCATCACTTTGAAACCGGCGGCGGCCACGTTCGCCAGGGGCCGCTGCTGGTGATCCCGTTTGCCAACCTCGATCAGATGATTTACCACCAGACCACCGGCGAGTTTGCTTACTGGTATGCCGAAACGGAAAAACTGGTGCGCTGTCGGCTGCTGAGTCTGACGACCACCTATCCGGTAGACATTCCTTATTATCGTGAGTAGCGTATCCATCGACGCACAAAATACGATTGCCCTGCTCCCACCGAGGGTGAAGAAATCACCGCATCGAGTGACACTGTCACCTTTTCACCGTTCTGTCTCCAGGCTGGCTATTGTCAGGGGGCATAAACCCTGCTTTGATAGCGTATCGATGATTTCCCCGCGCCTCGCCCGGGGATATCGATAACATTGACTCCCCGACGCGCAGAAGATGCCCCTGGGGCGCCAGACAGGTTTCTCTTGAATACGCGGTAATGTAATGAAAAAGCTGTTCGTGCAGTTCTATCTTCTGCTCTTCGTCTGCTTTCTGGTGATGACCATGCTGGTCGGTCTGGTCTATAAATTTACCGCGGAGCGCGCCGGACGGCAGTCGCTTGACGATTTGATGAAAAGCTCGCTGTATCTGATGCGCAGCGAGCTGCGGGAGATACCGCCGCGCGACTGGAGCAAGACCCTTAAAGAGCTGGACCTGAATTTATCGTTTGATCTGCACATCGAGCCGATCAGCAAATTTAAGCTGTCGGAAAGCTCGATGCAGCACCTGCGCGCCGGCGATATCGTCGCCCTCGACGATCAGTACACCTTTATTCAGCGCATTCCCCGCAGCCACTATGTGCTGTCGGTGGGCCCGGTGCCCTATCTCTATTTTCTGCATGAGATGCGCCTGCTGGACGTGGCGCTAATGGCGTTTATTGCTATCTCTCTGGCCTTTCCGGTGTTTATCTGGATGCGCCCGCACTGGCAGGACATGCTGCGCATTGAGACGGCCGCCCAGCGCTTTGGCGAAGGTCACCTCAGCGAGCGCATTCACTTCGACAGTATGTCCAGCTTCGAGCGGCTCGGGGTGGCCTTTAACCAAATGGCCGATAACATTAATGCGCTTATTGCCAGCAAAAAGCAGCTGATTGACGGCATCGCCCATGAACTCAGGACACCGCTGGTACGCCTGCGCTACCGTCTGGAGATGAGCGAGAATCTCACCGAGGCGGAATCGCAGGCGCTGAACCGCGATATCGGTCAGCTGGAGGCGCTGATTGAAGAGCTCCTGACCTACGCCCGCCTCGACCGCCCGCAGACGGAGCTCAGCCTGACGACTCCCGATTTTCCCGCCTGGATCAGCGATCACGTCGAGGATATCCAGATGGTTAACCCACAGCGCGAGGTCGCCCTGGCGACGCTGACCCACGGTAACTACGGCGCGCTGGATATGCGACTGATGGAGCGGGTGCTGGATAATTTGGTCAATAACGCCCTGCGCTACAGCAGCCAGCGGGTGGCGGTCAGCCTGACGCTGCAGGGTTCGCGCGCTTCGTTGCTGGTTGAGGATGACGGCCCGGGAATCGCCCCCGAGGAGCGCGAGCGGGTGTTTGAGCCCTTTGTCCGCCTTGACCCCAGCCGGGACCGGGCGACAGGAGGCTGCGGCCTCGGCCTGGCGATTGTCCACAGTATCGCCCAGGCGATGGGCGGCGAAGTGCGCTGCGAGGCCAGCCCTCTCGGCGGCGCCCGCTTCTGCTTTAGCTGGCCGGTCTATCATCAGCTGCCTGATTTCACCTCTGCCTGAATAAAACTTGCGCAGAAGCCGCGGGCTGGGTATGCTGCAAAAATCTAATAGTATGTTGTAACTAAGGTGGTAATAATGGCCAGCTACGACCTCGTTGAACGTCTGAATAATACCTTTCGCCAGATCGAGCTGGAGCTGCAGGCGCTCCAGCAGGCGTTAAGTGACTGCCGTCTGCTGGCGGGCCGGGTATTTGAACTGCCGGCGATCGGTAAGGATGCCGAGCACGATCCGCTGGCCACTATTCCGGTGGTGCAGCACATCGGCAAGACGGCCCTGGCGCGCGCCCTGCGCCACTACAGCCATCTGTTTATCCAGCAGCAATCGGAAAACCGCAGCAGCAAGGCCGCCGTACGCCTGCCGGGGGCTATCTGCCTGCAGGTTACCGCCGCGGAGCAGCAGGATCTGCTGGCGCGTATTCAGCATATCAATGCCCTGAAGGCCACCTTCGAGAAGATCGTCACCGTCGACTCCGGCCTGCCCCCCACCGCCCGTTTTGAGTGGGTACACCGTCATTTGCCGGGGTTGATCACCCTAAGCGCCTACCGCACGCTGACGCCCCTCGTCGACCCGAGCACCATCCGCTTCGGCTGGGCCAATAAGCACGTCATCAAGAATCTGACCCGCGACCAGGTGTTGATGATGCTGGAGAAAAGCCTGCAAGCGCCGCGGGCGGTGCCGCCGTGGACCCGGGAGCAGTGGCAGAGCAAACTGGAAAGGGAGTATCAGGATATCGCCGCCCTGCCGCAGCGGGCGCGGCTGAAAATAAAACGACCGGTGAAAGTCCAGCCGATCGCCCGCGTCTGGTACGCCGGCGAGCAGAAACAGGTACAGTACGCCTGCCCCAGCCCGCTGATCGCCCTGATGTCCGGCAGCCGGGGGGTCAGCGTACCGGATATTGGCGAGCTGCTGAACTATGATGCCGACAATGTGCAGTATCGCTACAAACCGGAGGCGCAGTCGCTGAGATTGCTTATCCCGCGCCTGCACCTCTGGCTGGCTAGCGAATAGCCAGGCTGCCGACCATCTCTTCCGGGCGCACCCAGCTGTCGAATTCGGCTTCCGTCAGGTAGCCCAGCGCCAGCGCCGAGGCTTTGAGAGTCAGCCCCTCATGGTGCGCTTTTTTAGCGATTTCCGCCGCCTTGTCGTAGCCGATATGGGTATTCAGCGCAGTAACCAGCATTAGCGACTCATTGAGCAACTGACTGATCCGCTCGCGATTCGGTTCAATACCCACCGCACAGTGCTCGTTAAAGCTCGCCATACCGTCCGCCAGCAGACGCACCGACTGCAGGAAGTTGTGGATGACCATCGGGCGATAGACGTTAAGCTCAAAGTTGCCGGAAGCACCGCCGATATTCACTGCCACGTCGTTGCCCATCACCTGGCAGCAGACCATGGTCAGAGCTTCGCACTGGGTTGGGTTAACCTTGCCCGGCATAATCGATGACCCTGGCTCGTTTTCCGGGATGGCGATTTCACCAATGCCGCAGCGGGGGCCGGAGGCCAGCCAGCGGACATCGTTAGCGATTTTCATCAGCGAGGCCGCCAGGCCTTTCAGCGCGCCGTGGGCATGGACCAGGGCATCCACAGTGGCCAGCGCTTCGAATTTGTTCGGCGCGGTGACAAATGGCTGTCCGCTGAGCGACGCCAGCTCGGCCGCCACCCGTACGGCATATTCCGGATGGGTATTCAGCCCGGTTCCTACCGCCGTCCCGCCCAGCGCCAGCTCGGCAAGATGCGGCTGACTGGCTTCAATGTGCTTCAGGCTATGGTCCAGCATCGCCACCCAGCCGGAGATCTCCTGGCCTAAGGTGAGCGGCGTGGCGTCCTGCAGATGGGTGCGGCCGATCTTGACGATATCCCTGAAGGCCACCGCTTTTTCATTGAGCGTCGCCCGCAGCGCCTGCAGCGACGGGATCACTTTTTCCCGCAGGGCAATCAGCGCCGCGACGTGCATGGCGGTGGGGAATACATCATTTGAGCTCTGGCTCTTATTCACATCGTCATTGGGATGAATTTTTCGCGCCATCCCCCGTTCTCCGCCGAGCAGTTCACTGGCGCGGTTGGCCAGCACCTCGTTCATATTCATATTGCTTTGGGTGCCGGAGCCGGTCTGCCAGATAGCCAGGGGGAACTCCTGCGCGTGCTTTCCGGCCAGCACTTCGTCAGCGGCGGCGACGATCGCCCCGGCTTTCTCCGCCGTCAACAGTCCGAGATCCTGGTTAACCTTCGCCGCCGCCCGCTTGGTCAGCGCCAGGGCGTATATCAGCTCCCCGGGCATTTTTTCGGTCGAGATGCGGAAATGCTCCAGCGAGCGCTGGGTCTGGGCGCCCCAGAGTTTATCGGCCGGGACCTCGATGGCGCCCATCGAGTCTTTTTCACTGCGATGCGTTGTCATTACTTTCTCCTTGGATGAAAAGTGCGTCATAGCGACAAAGCTCACCTGCTTAAAAGACTAAGTATTGGCCAGATTGATAAGTTGTTTTGGTGGTTCGTGCCGCGAAGCGACATAAAAAAAGCCGCCCCGAGGGGCGGCCCAGACCGCTGACAAAATGCAATCGTCGGGATTGCCCGGCGGCGCTACGCTTGCGCGGGCCTACAGAGAACTGCATAACTTATTGATATTGCTGTCTTTCGTAGGCCGGGTAAGGCGAAAGCCGCCGCCCGGCAGAAAGGCGCTCACCCTAACGAAATCAGGTTTGTCATCGACCAGCGCCGCCCCGAAGGGCGGCCTGGGTTACTTCACGCAGCGGGCGCACTGCGAGGTCTGGATCTGCTGGAAGAAGTCATTGCCTTTATCATCAACGAGGATAAAGGCCGGGAAATCCTCCACTTCAATTTTCCAGATAGCCTCCATACCCAGCTCCGGATAGGCCACGCACTCGAGGCTCTTGATGCTCTGCTGGGCCAGCACTGCCGCTGGGCCGCCGATGCTGCCGAGGTAGAAGCCGCCGTGTTTGTGGCAGGCGTCGGTGACCTGCTGGCTGCGGTTGCCTTTCGCCAGCATGATCTTGCTCGCCCCATGGGACTGCAGCAGATCAACGTAAGAGTCCATGCGGCCTGCGGTGGTCGGCCCCAAAGAGCCGGAGGCGTAACCGTCCGGCGTCTTGGCCGGACCTGCGTAGTAGATCGGGTGATCTTTGACGTACTGCGGCAGCGCCTCGCCGTTGTCGATAAGCTCCTTCAGCTTAGCGTGGGCGATATCGCGGGCGACGATGATAGTCCCGCTCAG
Organism: Klebsiella sp. P1954; assembly: GCF_018199955.1. NCBI lineage: Bacteria > Pseudomonadati > Pseudomonadota > Gammaproteobacteria > Enterobacterales > Enterobacteriaceae > Klebsiella > Klebsiella sp. P1954. Next base: position 525,325 of record NZ_CP073373.1, read on the forward strand.
CGACAGGAGGGTGGACACCGGATACTGTGACAGCTGCGCCAGGATCTCGCTCATCGGCTGGTTAAGATTTACCTTCACCGCTTCGCCTTCCCCGGCCTGGCGCAGATGCTCAGGGATATATTTCCCCGGGTTGCTCTCCAGCTTCTCGATCCAGATGCCGTCGCGGTTAATCTTGGCTTTGATGTTGCGGTCGGCGGAACAGGAAACCCCCATCCCTACCGGGCAGGAAGCGCCGTGACGCGGCAGACGGATCACGCGGATATCGTGGGCAAAGTATTTGCCGCCGAACTGCGCGCCGAGACCAAGGTTCTGCGCCTCCAGCAGCAGCTCCTGCTCCAGTTGCACGTCGCGGAACGCCTGGCCGTGCTCGTTACCTTCGGTCGGCAGGCCATCGTAGTATTTGGTGGACGCCAGCTTCACGGTCTTCAGCGTCGCTTCCGCCGAGGTACCGCCGATCACGAAGGCGATATGGTACGGTGGACAGGCGGCAGTACCGAGGGTGCGCATCTTCTCGACGAGGTAATTTTTCAGCTTCGCCGGGGTGATCAGCGCTTTGGTTTCCTGGTACAGATAGGTTTTGTTCGCCGAGCCGCCGCCCTTGGCGATGCAGAGGAATTTGTACTCATCGCCATCGGTAGCATAGAGATCGATCTGCGCCGGCAGGTTGGTGCCAGTGTTAACCTCTTTATACATATCCAGCGGCGCGTTCTGCGAGTAGCGCAGGTTGTCCTGGATATAGGTGTTATACACCCCCTGCGCCAGGGCGGCTTCATCGCCGCCGCCGGTCCACACGCGCTGGCCTTTTTTACCCATGATGATCGCGGTGCCGGTGTCCTGGCAGGTGGGCAGAATACCTTTGGCGGCGATATCCGAGTTGCGCAGGAACTGCAGCGCGACGTATTTATCGTTTTCGCTGGCTTCCGGATCGTTAAGGATATCCGCCACCTGCTGCTGATGCGCAGGGCGAAGCATAAAGGAGGCGTCGTGGAAAGCATGCTGCGCCAGAAGGGTCAGCGCCTGAGGGTCAACTTTTAGCACTTCCTGGCCGGCGAATTCGGCGACGGAGACGTAATCACTGCTGAGGAGATAATACTCGGTGTCATCCTTTTTGAGCGGAAAAGGATCCTGGTAAACAAACGGTTTATTCGACATTGTACTCTCACTTACTGCTTTGGCTGATTATGTTTCAGGCAGGGACTCCATGTGCCTGTAGAAAAGCGAGTCGAACAATCTTACACAATTTTTTAACAAAAACTGAGACAAGGACGACTTTTTCTTTCAGCAGTTGCTTCTCCACCGTTTGCTGGTTTAATAGGGCGATAAAATTTACTTTGTTTGAAACAGGGATTGAGAATGCAAAAGCTGATTAACGCCGTGCAGAACTATGCATGGGGAAGCCACACCGCCTTAACCGAACTGTATGGCATCGCCAACCCGGACAATCTGCCGATGGCAGAGCTGTGGATGGGGGCGCATCCGAAGAGCAGCTCGCAGATCCTGGCGGCCGACGGCCAGCCGCGTTCACTGCGCGAGGTGATTGACGCGGATAAAGCCGCTCTGCTCGGCGACAAGGTTGCCGCCCGCTTTGGTGAACTGCCGTTCCTGTTTAAGGTACTGTGCGCCGCTCAGCCGCTCTCAATTCAGGTGCATCCCAACAAGCAGGCCTCGGAGGAAGGTTTCGCCCGCGAGAACGCCGCCGGTATCCCGCTCTCCGCCGCCGAGCGTAACTACAAAGATCCGAACCACAAACCGGAGCTGGTTTTTGCCCTGACGCCGTTCCTGGCGATGAATGCATTTCGCGAGTTCAGCGAGATTGTCACCCTGCTGCAGCCGGTGGCTAGCGCGCATCCGGCAATCGGCGCCTTCCTGCAGCAGCCGGACGCGACTCACCTGAGCCAGCTGTTTGCCAGCCTGCTAAATATGCAGGGTGAGGAAAAGGCCAAGGCGCTGCAGGTGCTGCGCGACGTACTGGCCCGTGAACAAGGCGAACCGTGGCAGACTATCCGCCTGATCGCGGAATTCTATCCGGACGACAGCGGCCTCTTCTCCCCGCTGCTGCTGAACGTGGTGAAGCTGAACCCAGGCGAAGCGATGTTCCTGTTTGCTGAAACGCCGCACGCCTATCTGCAGGGGGTGGCGCTGGAGGTGATGGCCAACTCGGATAACGTACTGCGCGCCGGCCTGACGCCGAAATACATTGATATTCCTGAGCTGGTTGCTAACGTCAAGTTCGAGGCTAAACCGGCGGGTGAGCTGTTGACCCAGCCGCAGCGTCACGGCGCGGAACTCGACTTCCCGATCCCGGTGGAAGATTTTGCCTTCTCCCTGCATGACCTCTCCGCCGAGGCCAGCGATTTGGCCCAGGCAAGCGCGGCGATCGTGTTCTGCGTCGACGGCGAAGCCGTACTGCGCAAAGGCGACCAGAGCCTGACCCTCAAGCCGGGCGAGTCGGCCTTCGTGGCCGCCAGTGAATCGCCGGTGCAGGTCAGCGGCCGCGGCCGCGTGGCGCGCGTTTTCAATAAGCTCTAGTAAGCGACTGACCCTTCAGGTCGCGCTTACTGTTGGTGATAACTCAGCCAGGCGGTCTCTCCGCCTGGCTTCATTTATGGATAAATGCTATGAAAAAATCGCTGGTCGCAGCAGGAGTCATCGTGGCGCTGGGCGTGGTATGGACAGGCGGCGCCTGGTTCACCGGTAAACAGCTGGAAGGCCGGATCGCCGATATGGTGCAGCAGGCAAACGCCCAGCTGCGCAGCAGCGCGCCGGAGTCAGGTCTGGAGCTGAGCTATCAGGACTACCAGCGCGGGCTGTTCAGCAGCCATCTGCAGCTGGTGGTGAAGCCGATCGCCGGTCAGGCTAACGGCTGGCTGGCCGCCGGGCAGAGCGTGGTGCTTGACGAAGTGGTCGATCATGGCCCCTTCCCGCTGGCCTCGTTAAAAGCCTTTAATCTGGCGCCGGCAATGGCTTCCGTCCACACCACGCTGGTGAAAAACGACGCCAGCCAGGCGCTGTTCGAGATAGCCAAAGGCGACACCCCCTTTACCGTCGATACGCGCATTGCCTACAGCGGCGACAGCCAGTCGGCTATCGTCCTTAACGCCCTCGACTACGCTAAAGGCGATGAGAAAGTCACCTTCAGCGGCGGTCAGTTCCAGCTCGACGCCGACCGCGACGGCAAAAACATCAGCCTGAAGGGCCAGGCCGGCAGCGGGCAGATCGATGCGCTCAACGAATATAACCAGAAGGTACAGCTGCGCTTCGTCAACCTGACCACCGACGGCGCCACCGAGCTGGCCAGCTTCAACGAACGTATCGGCCAGCAAAAAATGACCCTCGATAAACTGGCCATCAGCGTCGAAGGCAAAGAGCTGGCGCTGATCGACGGCATGGCGCTGGACGGCGGCTCGACGCTGACCCAGGACGGCAAAGGCGTGAACAGCCAGGTGAACTACACCGTCAACAGCCTCAAGCTGCAGGGGCAGGATATGGGCAGCGGCAAACTCACGCTGAAAGTGGATAACGTCGACGGTCAGGCGTGGCACCAGTTCAGTCAGCAGTACAGCGCGCAGTCTCAGGCGCTGCTGGCGAAACCGGAGCTGGCGCAGAATCCGGAGCTGTATCAGCAGGCCCTCACCGAAACGCTGTTCAATGCGCTGCCGATCCTGCTCAAAGGCAACCCGTCGGTGACCATCTCTCCGCTGAGCTGGCGCAATGCCAAAGGCGAAAGCACCCTCAACCTCTCGGTTCTGCTGAAAGATCCGGCCCAGGTGACCGCTCCGCCGCAGACCCTGGCGGACAGCCTGGATCGCGTGGTGCAGTCCCTGGACGGCAAAGTGGAGATCCCGGTGGATATGGCGACGGAGTTTATGACTAAGATCGCCGGTCTGGAAGGCTATCAGCCGGCCGATGCCGCCAAGCTTGCCGATCAGCAGGTCAAAGGCCTGGCGGCGATGGGCCAGATGTTCCGCATTACCACCATGGAAGATAACGCCATCAGCAGCAGTCTGCAGTACGCGAACGGCCAGGTGACGCTGAACGGACAGAAAATGCCGCTGCAAGATTTTGCCGCGATGTTTGGTCTGGAAGCGCCTTCGCTGCCGGACAGCGCGCCGCAGGAAGGCCAGCCGCAGCAGGATGACGCCGCCCCGCAGCCGTAACTTATCGGTACAGGAGACGGCCAGCGCGCGCCGTCTCCCTCATTTTCGCGTCACCAGCCGCGGGGGCATAATCTGGTTTCGCGTCTCGCCAGTCCCCTCTTCCAGCCGCCGCAGCATCGAATCCGCCAGGCTTTTCCCCATCTCCCGCGCCGGGGTGGTCACCCAGGTGAGAGGCAGGTCGTCGAGGGCGGCCTCCGGCACGTCGGCAAACGCCGCCAGCGCCACCCGCTGCTCAAAGTAGCTCTCGACGCCATCTTCCCCGCTCTGTCTTCCAGCCCGTAACAGACCGAACCACGCGCCGGTGGCTACCACGTTGTTGTAGCACAGCACCGCGGTGATGGTCGGATTCTGGCGCAGCAGGCCGGTCATCGCCTCCGCCGCCTGCTTCTGGCTGGACTCGCACTCCAGCACCCATTCGCTGTGAAACGGCAGGCCGTATTTCAGCAAGGTGGCGCAATAGCCGCCGACCCGCTCGGCGCGCGTCAGCGAAGCACTCTGCCCGCCGAGCCAGGCGATCCGCTGATGGCCGCGGCGGATAAGATGCTCCGTCACCAGCTGCGCCGCCTGCATGTTGTCCGGGCGGATCAGGTCGACATCGTCAAGATAGCTGGCGCGGGAAGCAAACACCAGCGGCACCCCCGCCTCCGCCGCACGCTCGCGCAGCTCGCTCCCGCGGTCGATCGCCCCGGCGATAATCACCCCGTCCACCCCCTGCGCCGCCAGCGTATCAAACCGCTGGGCCATCTTCTCGCCGCTGCGGCCTCCCTGGGTGAGAAATACCATTTTCCCCTGCCTCTCCAGGGCATCGGTGAGGCCGGCGGTTAATTCAGCATAAAACGGTTTTGACAGGTCGCTGACGATAAGGCCAATCACCCCGCTCTGCCCACCGCGCAGCGAGGCCGCCTGACGATTGCGCACAAATCCCAGCTGTTCGATAGCCTGATTAACCCGCTCGCCGGTGGCGCTGGAGATGCGCCCTTTGCCGCTCAGTACCAGTGAAACGGTACTCACGGAGACGCCGGCAGCCAGCGCCACATCATTGATGGTGATCTTTTTTGCGATTGCCATAACCTGCTGGCTGACTCCCTTGCCTGTCGATAAATCGTTTTATCATTGTGCGATCTTTATAAACCTTATTATCGCTTGAATATGTGATTTTTATCGCACTAAAAAGTGGTAAAACGTTTTATCTTGCCGTGGCGTTAGTTCTCCCGACCACTTATGAATCAGGAGCCGTGCTATGACGGCGAAAACAGCACCAAAAATCACCTTATGGGAATTTTTCCAGCAGCTGGGAAAAACCTTCATGCTGCCCGTAGCGTTGCTCTCGTTTTGCGGGATCATGCTGGGGATCGGCAGCTCGCTAAGCAGTCACGATGTTTTGACTCTGCTGCCGTGGCTGGATATGCCGCTGCTGCAGGCCATCTTTATCTGGATGAGCAAGGTCGGCTCCTTTGCCTTCAGCTTCCTGCCGGTCATGTTTTGTATCGCCATCCCGCTGGGTCTGGCGCGAGAGAACAAAGGCGTCGCCGCCTTCGCCGGCTTCGTTGGCTACGCGGTCATGAACCTGGCGGTCAACTTCTGGCTGACCGCGAAGGGTATTCTGCCCACCACCGACGCCGCGATCCTGAAGGCCAACAATATCCAGAACATTATCGGCATTCCGTCAATCGATACCGGGATCCTCGGGGCGGTGATCGCCGGAATTATCGTCTGGCTGCTGCATGAACGCTTCCATAACATTCGCCTGCCGGACGCCCTGGCCTTCTTCGGCGGCACCCGCTTCGTGCCGATCGTCACCACCGTGGTGCTGGGGCTGGTTGGGCTGGCGATCCCGCTGGTGTGGCCAGTCTTCGCTATGGGGATCAACGCCCTCGGGAAGATGATCAACAGCGCCGGGGATTTTGGGCCGATGATCTTTGGCACCGGCGAGCGACTGCTGCTGCCGTTTGGCCTGCACCATATTCTGGTGGCGCTGATCCGCTTTACCGAAGCCGGCGGCACCCTCGACGTCTGCGGCCACAGCGTCAGCGGCGCGCTGACCATCTTCCAGGCGCAGCTGAGCTGTCCGACGACCCACGGCTTCGCCGAAAGCGCCACCCGTTTCCTGTCGCAGGGTAAAATGCCGGCATTCCTCGGCGGCCTGCCGGGAGCCGCGCTGGCGATGTACCACTGCGCCCGTCCGGAAAACCGACATAAAATTAAAGGCCTGCTGATCTCCGGGGTCATCGCCTGCGTGGTCGGCGGCACCACCGAGCCGCTGGAGTTCTTGTTCTTGTTTGTCGCGCCGGTCCTGTATGTCATCCACGCGCTGCTGACCGGTCTCGGCTTTACCATCATGGCGGTGCTCGGGGTAACCATCGGCAACACCGACGGCAATATCATCGACTTCGTGGTGTTTGGCATTCTGCATGGCCTGGCGACCAAGTGGTATCTGGTGCCGGTAGTGGCGGCTATCTGGTTCGCGGTCTACTATGCCATCTTCCGCTTCGCCATCACCCGCTTCAATCTGAAAACGCCGGGCCGCGACATCGACACTGCCGCCAGCGTGGAGAAAGCCGTAGCCGGTACCATCGGCAAATCCGGGTATAACGTACCGGCGATTCTGACGGCGCTCGGCGGCGCAGAGAACATTGTTTCGCTGGATAACTGCATTACCCGTCTGCGCCTGTCGGTGCACGATATGAGCAAAGTGGACGCCGCCGCGCTGAAAGCCCATCGCGCCATCGGGGTGGTACAGCTCAACCAGCATAATCTGCAGGTGGTTATTGGCCCGCAGGTACAGTCGGTAAAAGATGAGATGGCCACGCTGATGAATACCGTGCAGGCCTGATCCCACTAGTCCCCCCCCGCTACGGAGGGGGCGCTCGCTAAGGAAGCTCCAATGTTTGATTTTGCCACCCCTATCGATCGCCACGGCACCTGGTGCACGCAATGGGACTATGTCGCCGACCGGTTTGGCGCCGCCGATCTGCTGCCGTTCACTATTTCCGATATGGATTTCGCCACCGCGCCCTGTATTCTCGACGCCGTTAGCCAGCGGCTGGCCCACGGGGTGTTCGGCTACAGCCGCTGGCGCAACGAGGCGTTTCTCGGGGCGATTGCCCACTGGTACGCCAGTCGCTTTAACAGCGACATCGATCCGCAATCTGTGGTCTACGGACCGTCTGTTATCTACATGGTGGCGGAAACCATCCGCCAGTGGTCGAAAGAAGGCGACGGCGTCGTGGTCCACACCCCTGCCTACGATGCGTTCTATAACACCATCACCGCTAACCGGCGGCGGATTGCCCCGGTGCCATTGATCCTGAAGGATAATCGGTGGCGCTGCGATATGGACCGCCTGGAGGCGGCGCTGGCGGAGCCAAAGAATACCCTGCTGCTGCTGTGCAGCCCGCACAACCCAACGGGGAAAGTCTGGCGTCGCGAGGAGCTGGAGACCATGGCGGCCCTGTGTCAAAAACATGGCGTCAGGGTGATTAGCGACGAAATTCATATGGACATGACCTGGAGCGAACACCGCCATATCCCGTGGAGCGAGGTCGCTCAGGGACCATGGGCGCTGTTCACCTCCGGTTCGAAGAGCTTCAATATTCCGGCCTTTACCGGGGCCTACGGCTTTATCCCCGAAGAGAACGAGCGCGACAGCTACCTGCAGGCGCTAAAGGGTCGCGACGGGCTCTCTTCCCCTTCCGTGCCGGCGCTGGTCGCCCATATCGCCGCCTACCGCGACGGGGCTCCCTGGCTCGATGCCCTGCGCGACTACCTGCAGGCGAATATGCGCTATGTCGCCGACACGCTCAACAACGCCTTCCCCGCGCTCGGCTGGCAGCCGCCGGAGGCCACCTACCTGGCATGGATCGACCTGCGCCCGCTCAACGTTGACGATCGCGCGCTACAGCAGGCGCTGATCGCCGAACAGAAGGTGGCGATTATGCCGGGTTATACCTATGGTCCTGAGGGCAACGGCTTTCTGCGACTCAACGTCGGCTGCCCGCGCGAGAAGCTGGAACGCGGTGTCGAAGGACTGATTGCCGCCCTGCGCAGCCTCAGCTGATTCGACGCGCAATCTACAGGTCATCGCGCCGGCGAAACGCCAGGTAACCGGCGCCGAGGGTAAAGACAGCGACAATCACCACCAGCAGGATAAACCCGTGGTGGTTGCTTGCCAGCGGGATCCCACCGACGTTCATGCCGAAAAAACCGGCGACGATGTTAATCGGCAGCGCGAGGACGGTGATCACCGTCAGGGTATAGAGGGTGCGATTGCTCTGCTCCAGCTGGCGGGCGCCAATCTCCTCCTGCAGCAGACTGATGCGCTCGATCAGGCCCGACAGATCGTTGAGCACCACGCTAAACTCTTCGGTGAACTGACGAAACGCCTGCACCACCGCGCGATCCATCCACGCCGGCGGCCGGTTAAGCAGCCGGAACATCGCCGCCGGCTCCGGCGCCAGCAGCCGCTGGAAGCGTAAAAGCATCCGCCGTAGCCGCGCCAGATCGGCCCGGTTGCGCTGCACGTGATTGCTCAGAAGACGCTCTTCAATAAGGTCAACATGGCGGCTGGCCTGGCGGACGACCTGCTCCAGCACCTCCTCCTGCTCCTCCAGCAGAAAGGCCAGCAGCTCAGTAGACGTGTTCACCCTGAGCGTCTGCAAGCGCGGCAGCATCCATTCGATAAACCGCAACGGTTTGAAGCGCGCCGTCACCACCAGCCTGGGGCTACAGTAGAGCCACAGCGTGGCGGTTTCCGCGCTGGTATCCTGCGGACGAAACAGCACATCGTTAAGCACAGCGAACAGATTTTCCCCCTGTCGCTCAATGCGGGTGGTGTGCGAGCCGCTGCGGATCTCCTCGAAGAAAAAATCGGCCACCGGAAAGTGGCTGGTTAACCATTTCTCGGCGGTGGCATGATTAAGATTCAGGTGTAACCAGATAAACGCCTTGTCATCGGCGAGCGCCTGATAGCGGGCGCATACCTCGCCAGAGGCGATCGGCTGCGGGGGGCGCTGTTCATGAAACAAATAGCCATGCACCAGGCCGGAAACTTCACTATCAAAATCGGGCTTTAACATCTTCGCGGTGACGTCTTGACTCATGGCTCCCTCAGGACAGGCACTGGCACCGTTGATGCCCGAATATTGTCATCTTTCGCTATTTTCCGCGGGCTGGCAAGGTTAATAATCTGGTCATAAAACAGTAACCTGGCTGACATATGACGGCCAGTATCACGCTTCATCCCCTCGCCGCGCAGGCGATGCGATGGAGGCGAACAGAAGGTCTTCTTGCCTTTATGCTCAGGCGGTTATTAAAATAAATTTGATTATCCTCAAAACTTTTTTAGGCAGAAAGCGGTATTAATTTGCGCGCTTAATCATTGCTTTCACCCAGGTTTATTGAGGAGGAGACCATGAAAACCTATGACCGTAATCGTAACGCTATTGCTACCGGCAGCATGGTAATGATCGCCGGTAACGGGACGACGGGCGTGATTAAAGCTATCCATGGCGAGGGGAAAACCGCTGAGCAGCTGCGCCGGGCGGACTGCGTTGAAATCGACGGCTGCGAGGGCCGCTTCTGCCCGTTGGATCTGATCCGTCTCGGCTTCCATTAATTCCTGCCGCCAGGTCGTTAGTATCAGGCCACCTGTGGTGGCCTGCTCTTTTCCCGGGAAATAAAGCGTCTAGCGAAAGCTCCACTGAACACTCATCACAAAGATCGCCGGCACAATAATGCCGCCTTCCACACCGAAATAATCGGTGAAATTATATTGCAGGCCATGATAGAGGTAGGGCGAAAAACCGATGCCGGTGATTTTTTTGGCGGTGCGGTAGGTGCCGGAATCCCCACAGTGGCTGAAGGCATCAAAGAAAAATTCCCCGGTATAGGCATACACCCCTTTCAGTACCCAGCCGGTATCGTTTTTCAGCCAGTCGCGGCGCACGCCGAGGGTCAGGCAACGATCGTCAAAGCTGTTTTTCATCGTTCCGACCAGCACGCTGTATTTTGAATCCTGAGAAAACTTGCGCTCCACCGAGAAAAAGTTGTTATTGAAATGTTCGTTATATTGTCCGTGGTTACCCGTCATATGATAGACATAGGAACCGGTATTCATCGAATAGAGGTTTAATTCCCCGGCCTGCGCCGACGGCATGGCAACCATTAGTAGCGCTGATAACAAAATCCATAATTTATTTACCATTCAGTAACCTATGCCATACCCGTAAAAAGAACCCGGCATGCTAGCACCGCTTAGCTAAACCAAAGGGCAATCAGATAAACCGGCGCTCTTCGCGGCGGGAAAATATGACGCTATCTGCACTATAGCAGTCGTCCTCTCGCCTGGTGAGCGCCTGCGGTTATACTGGAGAAACATTCCCCTAATCGTTAAGGACCGCTGTGTTAGCCACTCTCCTCGTTGCGCTGGTCGCTATTATTCATCTCGCCATCCTGGTGCTGGAGATGTTTCTCTGGGAAGGCTCCGCCGGGCGCCGGGCCTTTAACCTCAGCGCCGATTTCGCCCGGCAGACCCGGGTGCTGGCGGCCAACCAGGGCTTGTATAACGGCTTTCTGGCCGCCGGCCTGGCATGGGGGCTGTGGCTGGGGGCGCCGGGGGTGCAGGTGGTTATCTTTTTCCTGGCCTGCGTGCTGGCCGCCGGGATTTTCGGCGCGCTGACCGCCAGCCGCAAAATTCTCTATATTCAGGCGCTGCCCGCGCTGCTGGCGCTGGTTGCCGTGCTGACGCAAGCGTAGGGCCTTGATCCAAAACAGAGAAAGCAGGCGCTAAGGCGGGTACTATTTGCCCCCTTTGGTCGGTAATCGACCGTTAATACCTTCTGAGTTCAGAGGCATTTTTATGACATGGCAATCCTTCAAACAGGCCTGGCTTATCCGGTTCTGGTCTCCTGTCCCGGCGGTCATTGCCGCGGGCATTCTCTCTACCTACTATTTTGGCATCACCGGCACCTTCTGGGCGGTGACCGGCGAATTCACCCGCTGGGGTGGTCAGCTGCTGCAGCTGCTGGGCGTCCACAGCGAACAGTGGGGCTATTACCAGCTGATACATCTCGAAGGGTCGCCGCTGACCCGCATCGATGGCAGGATGATCATCGGCATGTTCGGCGGCTGCCTGGCCGCCGCGCTGTGGGCGAATAACGTCAAACTGCGCTTGCCACGCAGCCGGATCCGCATTGCGCAGGCCGTGGCGGGCGGCATCATCGCCGGGTTCGGCGCACGGCTGGCGATGGGCTGCAACCTGGCGGCCTTCTTCACCGGCATTCCGCAGTTCTCCCTGCACGCCTGGCTGTTTGCCATCGCCACCGCCATCGGCTCCTGGTTTGGCGCCCGCTTCACGCTGCTGCCCCTTTTTCGCATCCCGGTAAAAATACAAAAGGTGTCCACCGCCTCGCCGTTAACCCAAAAACCGCAGCAGGCGCGCCGCCGTTTCCGCCTGGGGATGGTGGTCTTTTTCGCCATGATCGGCTGGGGCCTGCTCACCGCCGCAGACCACCCGGCGCTCGGCCTGGCGATGCTGTTCGGTATTGGCTTTGGTCTGCTTATCGAGCGCGCGCAGATCTGCTTTACCTCCGCCTTTCGCGATATGTGGATCACCGGCCGGACGGTGATGGCGAAGGCGATTATCTTCGGCATGGCGGCGAGCGCCATCGGTATCTTCAGCTATGTGCAATTGGGGATGGCGCCGAAAATTATGTGGGCCGGTCCTAATGCGGCGATTGGCGGGCTACTATTTGGCTTTGGCATCGTGCTGGCCGGCGGCTGTGAGACCGGCTGGATGTACCGGGCGGTGGAGGGCCAGGTTCACTACTGGTGGGTTGGGCTGGGCAACGTCATCGGCTCAACGCTGCTCGCCTGGTGCTGGAACGATATCGCCGCCCCGCTCGCCACCCACTGGCAGAAAGTCAACCTGCTGAACGCCTTCGGTCCCTTTGGCGGACTACTGGCCACCTATCTACTGCTGCTGATCGCCCTGCTGCTGGTGATCGCCTGGGAGAGACATTTTTTCCGCCGCCAGGCGGCGATCCGGACCGTGAAGGAGAGCGCATGAAAAACATCATCCCTGATTATCGCCTGGATATGGTCGGCGAGCCCTGCCCCTATCCGGCGGTTGCCACCCTGGAGGCAATGCCCTCCCTGCAAAAAGGCGAGATCCTCGAAGTGGTCAGCGACTGTCCGCAGTCAATCAATAACATTCCGCTCGATGCCAAAAATCATGGCTATACGGTGCTGGATATTCAGCAGGATGGCCCAACCATTCGCTATTTGATTCAGAAGTAGCGCCGTTTTCCCGCCGGCGGCCTTCCCCGCCGGCGCTTGTCTCCTCGTTCCCGCCTCGCCGTTCGCTTACGCATCGCTGACCAGGTAGCCAAACGATTGCAATAGATTGTAACACTTGAAACCGTGTTCCAGTTACGCAATAACCATTAATATAACGCGCCTATATTATTAAAATGCGAATAAGTTATTTAGTGAATGGTTTCTGCCGCTATCGGCCAAAGCCGCACACAGCGACACGATAAGGATCGAAATGGAACTGCTGGTCAGGCTGGGTCATTTTTTTGAGCAAGCGCGTTCTGACGCCGACTATGCCACCTTCGCCAATGAACTGCGTCGGCATCAGGTCTCCTACTACATCTATTTTGTTTCCACCGGCAATATGAATTTCGTAATGGCAAACGACGAGGTAGTCTCGGTAAAAAGCGCCCGCGGGCTGCTGCGCGTTCGCGCTGAGGCCAGCCATTGTCTGACCAGGGCCGCCGTTATCCGCCACTTTGCCCGGGCCATTAACTTTGAACAGTACTGCCGGGATCTTGCCAGCGCCGGGGTATTTAAGTGGATCGTCGATCTGGAAGAGGAGACCCGGCACTACTGGTCGAAGGATAATACGCTGTTATATAAAGAGTGCCTGATGCCCCCCTGAACAGGTCTCAGGGGGAGGCGGCGAGGGTCAGCCTTTAATCGCGGGTCTGCACCCAAAAGGCGTGGATCAGGCCAGGAATATAGCCCAGCAGGGTCAAAATGATATTGAGAATAAACGCCCAGCCGAAGCCTTTTCCCAGCAGCACCCCCAGCGGCGGCAGAATGATAGTGAAAACGATTCTCCAGAATCCCATAACCTCTCCCTTCGTCTAACGTCAATTTTTTACTAAGCTATTCAATAGTTAAGCATAGACGCTTTTCGTCGTTTCGCCAGCAGGCAGCCCCCTCATCTCTGGTAACAAAAATCATTCCCTGCCGTCACGGGCAAAAAAGACCGGGAAAACATTCACTTTTCCCCTCTCCGGCCCGCAGGCCCTGGCAAAGCGCACAGATTGTCAGTTGACCAATCAGGGGGACAGGGCTAAGCCTGGAGGAGTTTCATCACATCGAGTCGTTTTACCAACCGGAGAATATCCATGAGTAAACTTGGGATTAATGGATTTGGTCGTATCGGACGTCTGGTGTTACGTCGTTTATTAGAAGTCGACAGCAGCCTGGAAGTGGTGGCTATCAACGACCTCACTTCGCCAAAGGTGCTGGCCTACCTGTTGAAGCATGATTCAAACTACGGCCCCTTCCCGTGGAGCGTCGACTTTACCGAAGATGCGCTGATCGTCAACGGCAAAACCATTACGGTGTATGCCGAAAAAGAGGCGCAGCATATTCCATGGCAGGCGGCAGGCGCCGAGGTGATTGTGGAGTGTACCGGGTTCTACACCTCGGCCGAGAAATCGCAAGCCCATCTCCAGGCCGGCGCGCGCAAAGTGCTGATTTCCGCCCCCGCCGGCGAGATGAAAACCATCGTCTACAACGTCAACGATGACACCCTGACCCCGGATGACACCATCATCTCCGTGGCCTCCTGCACCACCAACTGCCTGGCGCCGATGGCCAAAGTTCTGCAGGATGCCTTCGGCATCACCGTAGGCACCATGACCACCATCCACGCCTATACCGGCACCCAGTCGCTGGTGGACGGGCCGCGCGGAAAAGATCTGCGCGCCTCCAGGGCGGCGGCGGAAAACGTTATCCCGCACACTACCGGCGCGGCAAAAGCCATTGGCCTGGTGATCCCTGCCCTGAGCGGTAAGCTGAAAGGCCATGCCCAGCGTGTACCGACCAAAACCGGCTCAGTGACGGAGCTGGTATCGGTGCTGGAGAAAAAGGTGACTGCGGATGAGGTCAATCAGGCGATGAGGCAGGCGGCCGAGGGTAACGAATCCTTTGGTTACACCGAAGAGGAGATCGTCTCTTCCGATATCATCGGCAGCCATTTCGGTTCGATCTACGATGCTACCCAGCTGGAGATTGTGGAGGCCGGCGGCGTACAGCTGGTGAAAACCGTCGCCTGGTACGATAACGAATACGGCTTTGTCACCCAACTGATCCGCGTGCTGGAGAAATTTGCCCGCTAAGTGAACGGCGGACAGCCTGCGCTGTCCGCCGGTTCTGTGTGGAGTGCCTCAGGCCTGCAGATAGACCACCTGGGTCTGCAGGTACTCATTCAGGCCGTGGCGGCCATCTGCGCCGCCGATCCCCGACTTACGCCAGCCGGCGTGGAACCCCTGCATCGCCTCAAAGTTCTCACGGTTGATATAGGTTTCGCCAAACTTCAGTCCCTTAATCGCTTTCATCGCCACGTTCAGATCGCGGGTATAGATTGAGGAGGTCAGGCCATAATCGCTGTCATTGGCCATCGCCAGCGCCTCATCGAGGGTCGAAAAGGCCACCACCGGCAGCACCGGACCGAAGGTTTCCTCATGGATAATGTCCATCTCCTGACGTACATCCAGCAGCAGGGTCGGCGGATAAAAATAGCCTTTGCCATCCAGCGGCTGACCGCCCAGCGCCACCCGCGCCCCCTGCGCCACCGCCTTCGCCACTTTGCCCGCCACCTGGTCCCGCGCCGCCGCGTTGATCAGCGGCCCCATCGCGATGTCATCTCGCGTCGCCGGGTCGCCAAACTGGACGGCCTTCATCGCCTCACCGAGGCGGTTGACGAAGCGGTCGTATATTCCCTGCTGAACATAGACCCGCTCGACGCAGTTACACACCTGCCCGGTGTTAATCACCCGCGAGTCCACTACCGCTTTCACCGCCAGCTCCAGATCCGCATCATCCATTACAATGGCAGGCGCTTTGCCGCCGAGCTCGAGGCACACTTTGGTGATATTTTTCGCCGCAGCGGCCATAATTTTTTCTCCCGCCGCCACGCTGCCGGTCATGCTGACCATCGCCACCTTCGGATTGCCGGCCAGCTCCTGGCCAACGGTTTCTCCGCGGCCAAGCACAAGGTTAAAGACCCCTTTCGGCAACCCAACCTGATGGACAATCTCGGCAAAGGCGATGGCATTGTTGGGCGTAAATTCGCTGGGCTTAATGACGATGGTATTTCCAGTGATCAGGGCCGGCGCCAGCTTGCGGGCGATAAGAAAGAACGGGAAGTTCCACGGCAGGATCCCGGTGGTCACCCCCAGCGCGCGTTTAAAGACAAGGATATTCTCCCCCGGGCGATCGCTCTGCACGATCTCACCTTCGTAACGGCGCGCCCATTCTGCCATATAGTCGAGATAGTCCGCGGTGAACGCAACCTCCACCGCCGCCAGCTGCTGGATCTTGCCGCCTTCAGCGACAATCAGCCCGGCGATCTCGTCGGCACGGTGACGGATACCGGCGGCAATTTTGCGCAGCCAGCCCGCGCGCTCAATCGCCGGCAGCGCTTCCCAGCCGGGCTGGGCGCGCTCGGCGGCGTCAATCGCCAGTCGCGCCTCTTCGGCAGTCCCGTCCGGGATCCGCGACAGCAGCGCTTCGGTCGCCGGGTTAAGCACGTCGATCCAGCCGTCGCCGCGACCGGAAACGAACTGGCCATCAATATACATCGGGTGTTGAACGGGTGCTGTCATGGCTGCTCCTGTGGTGCATTTGTATTTAACAGGTGATTTTTTTGTTAAATATCGGGCGGATAAGCCGCTGTTCGGCAGCACATTGACGCAGTTCTGTGAGCTGATTCATAAAAACGGGCCAAAAATGCCCGCTTGAGGTTACATTTTAATAACACAAATTGCCCGTTTGCGACGAATCTGCCGTAAACGGGCATTTTTCAGCCGAGGGTGCGGGCCTGCAGCGCCCCGGCAAGCTGGGCGTCCTCCCGCAGCTGTCGCCAGGCGTCGAGGATCTCCGGCGGGAAGGTGACATGGCTGATGAAGTCTTTTCCCCGCGGACCGTACCCTTCAGGGGTATCCTGCAGGCGCGGCAGCTCGCCCAGCAGCAGCGCCAGGTAGCGGGTGACCGGCCAGAGCCCCGCTCCGCCGCCCGCGAACCCCAGTTGGCCATCGGTCTGCTCCAGCACCGGCGAGCAGCCGGGAAAGCTCAACCACTGCGGCGGCGTCGTCTCCCCCTGCCAGACGCGGGCGAAGGTAGCCATGGTTCGCCGCTGCATAGTCGGGTCCTGAATGACGATCCCGCGACAATGGGCGAGCCCCCGGCTCTCCAGCGTGGTCCGGGTAAAACGGGCGTTCTCACCGCAGTTGGTTGACTGGTCCTCCACCACCAGCCGCGAATGGGGGATGTGCCAGTAGTCATGAGCAATGTCGGCCAGAATATGCGCTTCCGGGCGGCCATCCACCAGCAACGTACGGTAACGGGGATCCTGGCGCACCGCCTCGTAGAGATAGCCCGTAGAATGTCCCACGCCGCCGCTGATCAGCAGCGGGACCACCTGCGCCGCCGCCAGACGGCAGGCGGCGTCGATGGTTGGGATCACGGCGTTGCCGGCCAGCACTACCACGTCCACCTGCGGCAGCGCGGGCAGCGTCGCCAGATCGTCCTGCGCCAGCCAGGCGCCGACCTGGTTAGCCGCCGCCAGCGTCGCTGCCGACAGCGGAGGAAATTGTTCTGCCATTCTGTCTCCTTAATCCTCTCTCAGCCGAGCGGAGAGGATGCTTTCGCTATCATAAACGCCGCCTACCGGAAGGCATAGCGGCGTCGATTTGTAACCATTTTGAAATAACAAGAAACATCTAAAAACAGGCAGGTTGCACCTGAACAACTCACTATGAAAATAACAAAAAACAGCAAAATCAGGTGGAAAATAAAAAATAGCGTCGCGGTTATACCAGTTCAAAGCGCGCCATAACGCCCAGTTTGCCAGCGATAAATTTGCCAATTGTAACCTTCAACCCTAAGTTGCTTAACAATTACACAACCTTTTCACATCAGGTTGCACCCTGCTCGTACAGAGTGACACCTGACCTATCTACCGTGGCGGGAGAACGTTTCGTAATGAGCAATCCACAAGACAACACTGCATCCATTCTGCAGAAAAACAAGAAGGTACTGATCGCGAGCCTGACAGGCAGCGCCATCGAATGGTTCGATTATTTTCTCTATGGCACCGCCGCCGCGCTGGTGTTCAACAAAATCTTCTTTCCGATGGTCGACCCGGTTATCGGCCTGATCCTCTCCTGGCTCTCCTTCTCGCTGACGTTTTTTATCCGCCCCATCGGCGGCGTGATTTTCGCCCATATCGGCGATCGCATCGGCCGCAAGAAGACGCTGGTGCTGACCCTGTCGCTGATGGGGAGCGCCACGGTGGCGATCGGCCTGCTGCCCACCTACGAGATGGTGGGCCTCTGGGCGCCGGCCCTGCTGATTACTCTGCGCATTATTCAGGGCATGGGTATCGGCGGCGAATGGGGCGGCGCGCTGCTGCTGGCCTATGAATACGCGCCGGAAAAGCGGAAAGGCTTTTTCGGCAGCATTCCCCAGGCCGGGGTGACCATCGGCATGTTGATGGCGACATTTATCGTCTCGCTGATGACGCTGTTCGATGAGGCGCAGTTTCTCGCCTGGGGCTGGCGCATACCGTTCCTGCTCAGCTCCGTCCTCGTTTTTCTCGGCCTGTGGATCCGCAAAGATATCGACGAAACGCCCGCCTTTAAGCAGGTGAAAAAATCCGGCCAGGTGGCGAAGGCCCCGCTGCGCGATACGCTCAAGCACCACTGGCGGGAAGTGCTGATCGCCGCCGGCCTGAAAGTGGTGGAGACCGCCCCCTTCTATATCTTCTCCACCTTTGTGGTCAGCTACGCCACCACCACCCTGAGCTATCAGAAGTCGCAGGCGCTGGAATCCGTGACCCTGGGCGCGCTGGTGGCCACCGTGATGATCCCGCTGATGGGGCTGCTGTCAGACAAGGTGGGTCGGCAAAAGATGTACACCCTGAGCGTGGTGCTGCTGGGGCTGTTTATCGTCCCGTGGTTCCTTCTGCTCGACACCGGCACCGGCTGGGGCATCATGCTGGCGACGATCGTTGCCTTCGGCATCCTGTGGGCGCCGGTAACCGCGGTGCTCGGCACCCTGTGCTCTGAGATTTTCAGCGCCAATGTGCGCTATACCGGGATCACCCTCGGCTACCAGCTGGGCGCCGCGCTGGCCGGGGGCACCGCGCCGCTTATCGCCACCGGTCTGCTGGCGAAATATGACGGTGACTGGCGGCCGGTGGCCGTTTATCTGGGCGTTACGGTGGTGATTTCGCTGCTGGCGATATTCTGCGCCAGCCGGATGAAGTCCGCGTTGGGCACGGCCCCCTCCCGGGCGGAAAGCGCCTGACCGCCGCCCGCCAGGGCTACTACGGCGCCGACTATCCCGCCCGGCGGCGCTGCGCGTGCGCGGGCCTGGGGAGAGATCGCGCGGCGGGGGAAACCGCTTATCCCAGGTCCGGTAAGCATGTAGGCCCGGTAAGGCGCCAGCCGCCACCGGGCAGAAACAGGCGTCAAGTCTTCCCCCCTGCTTAGCCGGCCGCCAGGGCCGGCGGGTGTCAGGCGCTCTGGTTGTCCAGCTGAAGCTGCCCCTCGCGCCGCTGCTTCAGCTTCCAGAAGCCCCACAGCGCGATAAACCACAGCGGAGAAGCCAACAGCGCCAGCAGCGTGTCCGGGTCAAAGATCATGATGAAGATAGCGAACGCGAAGAACAGCAGGCTCACCCAGCTCATCACTACCCCGGCGGGCATCTTAAAGATCGACCCGGCGTGCAGGTCCGGACGCTGACGGCGGTAAACCAGATAGGCCACGAGGATCATCCCCCAGCTGAACACCACCATAATCGCCGCCAGGGTCGAGACGATGGTGAACAGGGTCATCACGTTCGGCACCAGAAACAGCAACAGCGTGCCGATCAGCATGCAGAAGCAGGAGAACAGCAGGCTGCGCACCGGAATGCGGGTACTGCGCGACAGGATACGAAACTGCCAGTGCGCATGCTTCTCCACCGACAGGCCGTACAGCATGCGGGTGCTGGAGAAGACCCCGCTGTTGGCCGAGGACATCGCCGAGGTCAGCGCCACAAAGTTAATCACCGCCGCGGCTGCAGGCAGCCCGGCCTTGGCGAACAGCGTCACGAAGGGGCTGGTCTCCGCCGACACCCCCGGCCACGAGGCGACAGCGATGATCACCACCATCGACAGCAGATAGAAGATGATAATCCGCAGCGGCAGAGCATTGATCGCCTTGGGCAAAATGCGCTGCGGATCGCGGGTCTCCGCCGTCATGGTGCCCAGCAGCTCAATGCCGGTAAAGGAGAAGATCGCTATCTGGAAGCCGGCGAAAAAGCCGGTGATGCCGTGGGGCATAAAGGCCGTCGGGTCGGTGAGATGGCTGAGGGAGGCCGTCACGCCGTCCGGGGAGGTCCAGCCGGTGGCAATCATCCAGCCGCCGGTGCCGATCAGGGCGATAATGGTGATCACCTTGATCAGGGCGAACCAGAACTCCGCCTCGCCAAACATTTTCACCGACAGCAGGTTAAGCAGGAACAGGATCGCCAGCATGCTGAGGGCCGGCATCCACGCCGACAGTTCCGGGAACCAGTACTGCATATAGCTCCCGCAGACCACCACGTCGGCGATACAGGTCACCACCCAGCTTAGCCAGTAGGTCCAGCCGAGGTAAAAGCTGGCCTGCGGCCCGAGATACTCGCCGACAAAGTCGGCAAACGAGCGGTAGTCATGGCGGGTGAGCAGCAGCTCGCCCATCGCCCGCATCACCATATAGGTAAAGAACCCGACCAGCACATAGATAACCAGGATCGAGGTGCCGGCGACGGCGATGTTGCGCCCCGCCCCCATAAACAGCCCGGTGCCGATGGCGCCCCCGAGGGCAATCATCTGGATATGGCGGGCGCTGAGCCCGCGCTTAAGCTGTGACGCGCCTTCACCTCCGGCGGCAGGTGACGCCTGATGTTGATGTTCAGTCATGGTGTTTCCTCAGGCTGGTTGCGGGAGACGAAGGGCAGCGGCGCGGAGCAACAGCCCGGCGCGCTGGCCGGTGGCGACCCCGGCGTTGGGAAAGAGGATATAGGGGGCCCGGGCCTGCACCACCCAACGTTTCTCTGCCTGGCGGGCGATCTCATACCCTGCCGGGAGCGCGGTGAAGTTTTCAACGTCTGCCGCGAGATTAAGCGTAAATTCCCCCTCGCGCTTGATGATGCTCTCCTCGACCAGGAAGTAGTCCACCGGCGCTTTGTCGCGCGGCGGCAGCGGCGCATCAGCGATCCAGGACCGGATCGCCGCGTCGGCGGCGGCGAACAGGCTGAGATCGTTGGCGCCGAACGGCATCACTTTCCCCAGCTCCAGGGTGGCGCTTTGCGCGGCGAACTTTTCGCAGGTGAAATGGGTGAAGGTGCCGCCCGCTTCGGTATGGCGCACGACGGCGTCCATCCCGCTGGCCTGCAGCAGCTGATAGAAATCGGGCGAAAAATCCCCGGCGTGGGCCGGGAGCAGCGCAAACTGGCGATACAGCGATCCGCGAATGGCGGTGTGCATATCGAGATGACCACGGTTGACCGGCCCCGCCGCATCGGCGGCGCGATAAAAAGCCTGCACCGCCTGCTCCAGCGCAAAAGCCCGCCGCGACTCATTTCCCGGGGTGACCGCCAGATGGCGGCCGCCGAACAGGCGATTCAGGTCGTTATGCAGATAGCGGCGCGCGGCGCGGATCGCCGGCAGATTACCAAAGACGATCAGCAGCGCCTGCGTGAGCGGCTGCCGCCCCTGGCTCAGATCGTGGGTTAGCTGCAGCAGCAGTTCAATCGGCGCGGTCTCATTGCCATGCACGCCGGCGGAGAGGATCGTCGCCTGGCGCCACGGCGCCGTCGGCAGCAGCTGTAAAATGCCCTCGCCCAGCCAGCGGGCCTCGATGCCCGCCGGAAAGGTCCACGCCTGCAGGCGGCAGTGCAGTAAATCGTTAACCAGGTGCTCCATCTGCCGCTCCTTAACGCTGAAAATCATAGACCGCGCCGAGGCGCAGGATCTGCGTCAGCTCATCCAGCGCCTGATAAACCTCGCGCAGCAGCTGCGGGTCCGCCAGATCGCGGGCATGCAGCCGGTCGCGATAGTGTTTTTCCACCCATGCCGTCAGCTGCTGATAACGTTCGTCGTTCATCAGGCTATGGGCGTTGACCGCCTGGCGCTCCGCCTCGTTGAGTACCACTCGCAGCCGCAGACAGGCCGGGCCGCCGCCGTTGCGCATGCTTTCCCGCAGGTCAAAGACCGCCACTTCATCGATCGGCGATGCGCTGTCGACGGCGAGATCGCTGAGATAGCGCCAGACGTTTTCCCGCTGGCGGCACTCCTCCGGCACCACGATCAGCATCTTGCCGTCTGGTTTGCTCAGCAGCTGGCTGTTGAACAGGTATGAGGCCACGGCGTCATCGAGCGAAACCCGCTCGTCCGGCACTTCCACGCTGGTGAACGGGATATCCAGACTGTCGCTTTTAGCCCGCAGCGTGGCCAGCACTGTCGCCTGATCGACAAACGCCTGCTGATGGTGAAACAGCACATGGCGATTGCTGACCGCGATGACGTCGTTATGAAACACGCCGCGATCGATAGCCTGCGGCGCCTGCTGGGCAAACACCGTGTAGCGCGGATCCAGCTGATGCAGGCGGGCCACCGCTTCGCTGGCCTCGAGGGTCTGCCGCGCCGGATACTTCACCGGGGCGATACCGCCGCTGGCGCGTCGACCATAGACGAAAAACTGCACCCCCTGCCGGTCATATTCCCGGCAGAAGCGGTTATGGTTGGCCGCCCCTTCATCGCCGAGGTCGCCATGCTGCGGCAGCGCCGCATGGTGGGCAAAGTAGCGCGGATCGGCGAACGTGGCGCCAAGGATCGCCGAGGTGGTGGGTGCCTCCTGCATACGGTGCAGCTTATTGTTCAGGTTGGCGACGGTGAAATGGACTTTGCCATCGGCGCTGTCCGCCGACGGTGAGACGGTCGCCGCGTTGGCGGTCCACATCGACGAGGCGGAGCTGAAGGCGGAGAGCAGCTGCGGCGCCGCGTGGGCCGCCTGCCGGATAACCTGCTCATCGCTGCCCTGGAAACCCACTTCACGCAGCAGACGCAGATTCGGCCGCGGCTGCGGCGGCAGAATGCCCTGCACGAAGCCGCGATCGGCCAGGGCTTTCATTTTATACAGCCCCTGCAGCGCCGCCTTTTTAGGGTTAGAGAGACCATCGCGGTTATTTTGCGAGGCTTCATTGCCGACGGAGAGTCCGGCGTAGTGGTGCGTCGGGCCGACCAGGCCATCAAAGTTTGCTTCAAAACCAGACATATGTCCTCACAGGATCCGTTATCAGAATGGCAGGCCCGGCGATACCGTCGCCGGAAGCGTCAGCGTATCGCTGACCAGAGAGGCCATCGGCCAGGCACAGTAATCGGCGGCGTACCACGCTGCCGCGCGATGGTTGCCGGAGGCGCCCACCCCGCCAAACGGCGCTTTACTCGATGCGCCGGTCAGCGGCTTGTTCCAGTTGACGATCCCGGCTCGCGCCTCGTCCGCCAGCTGATCAAACTGCGCCGCATCGCTGGAGATCAGCCCGACGGCCAGGCCATAGCGGGTCTGATTGGCGAGGCGAATCGCCTCCGGGAAGCCGTCGTAACGGATAATCGTCAGCAGCGGGCCAAAGTACTCTTCATCCGGCACCTCAATACCGGTGACGTCGACGATCCCCGGGGTCAGCACCGTGGAGCGCGGGTCAGGCTGGCGCATGCGCAGCAGCACCTTGCCGCCGAGCCCCTCCAGTTTTTGCTGCGCCGCCAGCATGTTCTGCGCAGCGTCGAGAGAGATCACCCCGCCCATAAACGGCGCCGGCTGATCATCCCACTTGCCGGCGCGGATCTGCGCGCTGGCCTCTACCAGCCGCTGCAGCAGCGCATCCCCCTGCTCGCCGCGCGGCACGAGCAGCCGGCGCGCGCAGGTGCAGCGCTGCCCGGCAGAGATAAACGCCGACTGGATAATCACATGCAGCGCCGCATCGATATCGGCCACGTCGGCGACGATCAGTGCGTTGTTGCCGCCCATCTCGAGGGCCAGCATCTTCTCCGGCTGGCCGCCGAAGTAGCGATGGAAGTGGAAACCGGCCGCCGCGCTGCCGGTGAACAGCACGCCGTCGATATCACGATTTTCCAGCAGCGCCTGGCCGGTGGCTTTTCCGCCCTGCAGCAGGTTGATCGCCCCGTCGGGGATGCCCGCCTGCTGCCACAGCTGGACGGTCATTTCAGCGGTAGCCGGCGTCAGCTCGCTGGGTTTAAACACAATGGTGTTCCCGGCGATCAGCGCCGGAATGATATGTCCGTTGGGCAGGTGGCCCGGGAAGTTGTAGGGGCCAAAGACCGCCATCACGCCGTGCGGTTTGTGGCGCAGCAGCGCTTTACCGTCCGGCAGCGTCGACTCATGAAAGCCCGTCCGCTGGTGATAGGCCTCGATGGAGATCGCGGCCTTGCCGATCATCGCCTGCACTTCGGTGCGGGTCTCCCACAGCGGCTTGCTGGTCTCGCGGGAAATCAGGGTCGCCAGCGCCTCTTTATGCGTCTCCAGCAGCGCGGCAAAACGCTGTACGACGTCAATACGCTCGGCCAGCGGCCGGTGCGACCAAGGATAAAACCCCGCGCGCGCCGCGGCGCAGGCCGCCTGGACGTCGTCAGCCCCCGCGCTGGCCGCCTGCCACAGCAGCGACTGATCCTCCGGGGCCAGTTTGCTCATCGTTGCGCCGCTGCCTGGCAGCCACTGCCCGGCTATAAACTGTGCTTTTACCGCCATGATCTGTTGTCCTCTGGATTCAGGGTTACCGTATAAACGCGGTCGGTTTCACTGACCTGCAGCGCGTCCAGCGCGGCGCTGTCAAGCGAGACCTGCTCTTCGTGGGCCACCAGCAGCGCCCGAAAGTTGTCGAATTGACCGTTGGCGACGAGGGTCGGCGCCGGCAGGTCGCCCATCAGCTGCCGGACAGGCAGACGCTGGCTGTCGCGCACGGCGCGGATCTGATCGGTGTCCGCCTCCAGCACCGGACCGGCATCGAAAATATCCACCGAGCCGCGCCAGCTGAAACCCTCTTTCTCGAGGATCGCCCGCGCCGGGGCGGTATTGGGATGCACCTGACCGATGACCCCGCGGGCCGCTTCCGGCAGCAGTGAGATATAGATCGGGTACGCCGGCATCAGTTCGGCAATAAAGGTTTTCATGCCGGTGCCGGTCAGCCGGTCGGCATCGGCGAACGGGATGTCGAAGAAATGATGGCCCAGCGCATCCCAGAACGGCGACTGACCCTGCTCATCGCTGCAGCCGCGCAGTTCGGCAAACAGGTGCGGGGAGAACCACTCGCGAAAGGCGGCGATAAATAAAAAGCGCGCCTTGGAGAGCAGCAGACCATTGCGGTTGCGCTGATACGCCGGGTCGAGAAACAGCGTACACAGCTCACTATGCCCGGTGTGGTCATAGCTGAGATTAAGTAGCTCCTGGGGCTTATAGACTCCCAGCGCTTTCGAGGCGCGCACCGTTTTCTGAATGCGAAAATTGTAAAACGGCTCGTCCAGGCCCACTGCGACCTCAATGGCGCTCACCCCCACCACCCGCGCCAGCGCGGTGTCCTCCAGCACAAACAGGAAACCCTGCTGGCTGCGCGGCAGTTCGCCGGCGAAGGTCTCGATACTGCGCCGGATCCGGGCCGCCAGACGCCCGACGTCATGCGGTAAGGAGGTCATGCCGACCCCCGCCCGCGCGGCGAGGCGGACGATGTCGTCGAGATCGTTTTCCCGTACGGGACGAAATAGCATCACAGGCCGTCCTCCCGATTAGCGGGTTAAGCGAGCAACGGCGCGATCAAGGCGCACGAAGGCTTCCGCAATATCCGCCAGCGGGATATTGAGCGCCGGCGCGAAGCGCAGCACGTCCGGGCCGGCAATCAGGGCGATCAGCCCCTCTTCCGCCGCCAGGTTGGTCAATGTTTTGGCCTTGCCGCGCAGCGGCCCCGCCAGCTCAGCGCCGATCAGCAGACCGGTGCCGCGCACGGCGCTGAACGCATCGTAACGGGCAGAGATCGCATTCAACTGGTCAACGATCAGCGCATGGCGCTCGCCAACGCCCGCCAGCAGCGGCGCATCGAGATGGGCCAGCACGGCGTTAGCGACGGTTGCCGCCAGCGGGTTGCCGCCGAAGGTGGTGCCATGGGTGCCTGGCTGGAAGACCTGCGCCCAGGCCTCTTTCGCCAGCATCGCGCCGATCGGGAAGCCGCCCCCCAGCCCTTTGGCGCTGGTGAGAATGTCCGGGACGACGTTGTAATGCTGGTAGGCGTAGAGATGGCCGGTACGCCCGGCGCCGGTCTGCACCTCATCGAATATCAGAGTGGCATGATGGCGATCGCAGAGGGTACGCAGCGCCTGCAGGAACGCCGGGTCCGCCGGGATCACCCCGCCTTCGCCGATAATCGGCTCGACGATCACCGCGCAGGTGCGCGAGGAGATCGCCGCGGTGACCGCCTCGATATCGTTATAGGGCAGATGGGTAATGCCCTGCGGCAGCGGAGCATAATCGCTGGAATATTTCGGCTGGCCGCCAACGGAGACGGTGAACAGCGTGCGGCCATGGAAGGCGAGGTTGAAGGCGATGATTTCGCTTTTTTCACCGCCAAACTTATCGTGGGCATATTTCCGCGCCAGCTTAAGGGCCGCCTCGTTGGCTTCGGCGCCGGAGTTGCAGAAAAACACCTTGTCGGCAAAGGTCGACTGCACGAGGGTTTTTGCCAGCTGCAGCACCGGCTCGTTGGTATAGCCATTGCCGATATGCCACAGTTTCGCCAGTTGATCCTGCAGGGCCTGAGCCAGCGCCGGGTGAGCATGGCCCAGGGCGTTCACTGCGATGCCGCCCGCCATATCGATATACTCTTTCCCCTGCTGGTCCCAGACGCGGGAGCCCGCCGCTCTGACCGGAATAAACGGCGCGGGGGCAAAACAGGGAACCAGGTAAGCGTCAAAATCTTCGCGAGTCATACTGCCTGACATAATTTATCTCCGGAACGTAAGACGACGGAAAACGCTCCCGTCGCGTTGGACAATCGACATTAACCCTGCCCCTCGGCTTATTTTGGGCACGAGCGCGCCCGCTGCGATGGTAAAAATATTCACCACAGAAAAATAAAGCCCTATTCTTTTTGCGGGTAATTGTTAATTCATGGTTAATGCCATGTTGTTGTGTGGGCTAATGCTGGCCTGTGAACAACAAGATTGTCAATACGGAAAAAAGCAATTTATTCACTTTTTGAAGATCATCAAGATAATGAAAAACATAGAAAAAATATTTTCTTATGCACTTAAGTGAATAAAAAGTGAATTAAAATGCACAGCTTGCGGGTGGTTGACGTGCGTAGTTATTCACTTAAAAAATAAAAAATCTAACAAAAATTTAAAAATCGGAATTGCCGTCAAATACCGCTTTATAAAATTGGTGATACCATTCATTGCACAGAGTTTACTGCTGTAGCTATTCCACGGTTTTACACGACATAAATAACACTGAGAAACAGGACTCTTATGGAAAAGTTATCTTACGCATCTGAAAGTAGTACATCTCCATGGACCACCTACCTGCGCCAGATCGACCGCGTCGCGCCTTATCTCGGCGATCTTGCCTACTGGGTGGAAACCCTGCGCCATCCGAAGCGCGCGCTGATCGTCGACATTCCTGTGCAAATGGACGACGGCACCATCCGCCACTTCGAGGGCTATCGCGTTCAGCACAATCTGTCGCGCGGACCGGGTAAAGGTGGTGTTCGCTACCATCCGGATGTCGATCTTAACGAAGTCATGGCACTTTCTGCCTGGATGACCATTAAGTGCGCCGCGGTCAATATTCCTTACGGCGGGGCCAAAGGCGGCATCCGCGTCGACCCCTTCTCCTTGTCGGAAGGTGAACTGGAGCGTCTGACCCGCCGCTACACCAGCGAAATCGGCATTATTATCGGGCCGCAGAAAGATATTCCGGCGCCGGACGTCGGCACCAATGGCAAAGTGATGGCATGGATGATGGACACCTACTCCATGAACCATGGCACCACCATCACCGGCGTGGTCACTGGCAAACCGATCCACCTCGGCGGCTCCCTCGGTCGTGAAAAAGCCACCGGACGCGGCGTGTTTGTCACCGGCCGGGAAGTTGCCCGTCGCGCCGGTATCGAAATTGAAGGCGCCAAAGTGGCGCTGCAGGGCTTTGGTAACGTCGGTAGCGAAGCGGCCCGCCTGTTCGCCGGCGTCGGCGCTCGTATCGTGGTTATTCAGGATCATACCGCGACCCTGTATAACGAAGGCGGAATCGATATGGCCGCCCTCACCGCCTGGCAGGCGGAGAAAAAGCAGATTGCCGGTTTCCCGGGCGCCCAGGAGATCGATAAAGACGCCTTCTGGACCACTCCGATGGACATCCTGATCCCGGCGGCGCTGGAAGGGCAAATCACCCGCGAGCGCGCGGAGAAGCTGACCTGCAAACTGGTGCTGGAAGGGGCCAACGGCCCAACCTATCCGGAAGCGGACGACGTGCTGGCCGAGCGCGGCGTGATCGTGGTGCCGGACGTTATCTGCAACGCCGGCGGGGTGACCGTCAGCTACTTTGAGTGGGTACAGGACATGGCCAGCTTCTTCTGGAGCGAAGAGGAGATCAACGCCAAGATGGACCGCATTATGACCGACGCTATCGTGCACGTCTGGGATAAAGCCGCCGAGAAAGAGTGTACGCTGCGCACCGCCGCCTATATCGTGGCCTGCGAGCGCATCCTGATGGCGCGTAAAGACCGCGGCATCTACCCGGGCTGATCCCCATCAGCAACCGCATCAGGGGTGGCCTTGCGCCGCCCCTTTTTTTCTTTGCCGCGCCGTTAACCGCCGAGAATGTGCGCTATCTGACGAGGAGTTGTTCGGCAAAGGTGACAACGTCACGCAAGTGATAACCATCCGCTGCCCGTAGGGGATTATTTTTCGATTAAATCAAAGTCGCCCTGGGTATAGCGTAAGCCAGTGATGTTGTCGGCAGTGAAAATATGTTCGATGGTGAGGATGTCCTCCGCCGCGAGGGTAATATTCGCGGCGCCGGCATTGTCGCGCAGGTGAGCAATTTTCCTCGCCCCCGGGATAGGCACGATATCCTCGCCTTTGCTCATCACCCAGGCAAGGGCAATCTGCGCAAGGGTCGCGTCATAGCGGGTGGCCACCTGCTGCAGGCGCTCAAGCAGCAGCTGGTTTTTGCGCATGGTTTCGGCCTGGAAGCGCGGCAGATGGCGGCGGAAATCATCCGCTGCCAAAACGCCGGGATCGGTAATTGTCCCCGTCAGGAAGCCGCGGCCAAGCGGGCTGTATGGCACAAAGCCGACCCCCAGCTCGCGGCAGGTGTGGAGAATACCGGCCTCCGGCTCGCGGCTCCATAGCGAATATTCCGTCTGCACGGCAGCGATCGGATGTACCTTGCAGGCCCGGCGCAGCGTCTGAGCAGATACTTCCGACAGACCGATATGGCGAATTTTACCCTCTTTAACCAGATCGGCCATAGTGCCCACCACCTCTTCCACCGGTACCGCGGGATCGACGCGGTGCTGATAGAGCAGATCGATGGTCTCGACATTCAGTCGCTTCAGCGACCCTTCCACTGATTCGCGAATATGTGCCGGACGGCTGTCAACGCCGGCCATCCGCTCCAGACCCTGGCCGGTCGGCAAAATACGAAATCCAAATTTGGTGGCAATCTGCACCTTATCGCGAAAACCTTTAATCGCTTTTCCGACCAGAACTTCATTATCGAAAGGACCATATACTTCGGCGGTATCCAGGAAGGTCACGCCCATGTCCATGGCGGCATGGATCGTATTTATCGCCTGCGACGTTTCAGCGCCGCCATAGGCAAAACTCATCCCCATACATCCGAGACCTAATGCGGAAACCTGAAACTTCTCTTTTCCAAGATAACGTATTTTCATCTTATTTTCCTTAATTGCTGAATGGCATTAAATATATACTTCCCTTTCATATTGATAACAATTAATCTATTCCGAACGCGGTGTTAGCTGGAAATTAACAATGAAAACCTTGCCCGATCTGCAACAAATAGAAATATTAATACTCATAGTGAAACATGGCAGTTTTCGTCAGGCCGCTAAAGCGTTAAACCTTTCCCCACCGGCCCTTACCGTCGCTATTAATCATCTGGAAGAAAAGTTAGGCGTGCGCCTGCTAAATCGCTCAACACGCAGTTTGTCATTAACCGCAGTGGGTGAGGAATTTCTTAATAATATAACGCCGGTGGTCAATGATTATCGCCGGGTGGTGGACAGTCTGAATTATCACCGTCTGACTCCGGAAGGCGTGGTGAAAGTTAATTTACCGCGCATTGTTATTGACCTGTTTTTTCAAGACTATTTTATCGCCTTTAAAAACGCCTGTCCCAATGTGACGCTCGAACTGTATGCCACCGATCGGAAAGTCAATATTATCGAGTCCGGTTTTGACGCCGGCATTCGCTATTCGCAGGATGTGCCCAAAGAGATGATTGCCATCCCCTTTGGCGAGAAACTATCGCTGATCCCGGTGGCCAGCCCGGACTATATACGCGAAGCCGGAGAGCCCGACACCCCGCAGTCATTAGTTAATTTCCGCTGCATTAACCGCTGTTTTCCTGGTGGTGAGAAGTACCGCTGGGAGTTTATTGGCCCCAGCGGCGAGCTTAGCGAGGTAGCGGTTAAAGGCGATCTGGTCGTCGATGCCGATAGCGCAATGATCCAGGCCGCGGAGAGCGGATTAGGCATCGCCTTTGTCTATCAGTCGCTGGTGACGCAGCAGCTGAGCGCGGGCAGCCTGGTCCATTTGTTACCCGACTACCGCTATCCTGCCGACCATTTTTGCGTCTACTACCCAAGCCGGAAACATATTCCCGCCCCCCTGCGGGCCTTTATCGCCTGGGTGATGGCGCAGAATAAAAATATCCTTGGTCAGCAGACCGCACGACACGGATCGCGGCCGGAAGATTAACTACAATTAACGTACATACCGTTAACCAATTTCTATCTTTCATCTTGAACTCCGGCGGTTATCCGGCATAAAATCGTTAGAGCTCTAACGATATTGACAGACGACCTATGGACAATCGACAGCTTACCTTCTCCCATCTTTTATACCTCACCGCGCACCACTGGCGGCTGGCGGTCAATCGTCGGCTGAAAAATCTCGGTCTCAGCCAGGCCAGCTGGGTGGCGGTAGCGTCCATCGCCCGCCACCAGCAGCCGCTGTCGCAAAGCGAACTGGCGCAGGAGCTGGGGGTGGAGAGCCCGACCATTGTGCCGTTGATCCATCGTCTGGTCGCCCTCGGACTGGTGGAGCGCATCACCACCGCCAGCGACAAACGTAAGCGACTGCTGGTGGTCACCGACAAAGGGAAGGCCCTCTATGCACAGGTCAAAACGGTGGCTGACGATCTGCGCGAAGAGATCCTGACGGCGATTACCCCACAGGAGCAGGAGCAAACCCAGCGGGTGCTGGAAAAGCTGTTGCGCGAAGTGGAGAAGAAATAATGCCCCGTCGCCAGGATAACCCCTACGCCCCGCATGACTGGGCGCCGCATGAAAAACCGGCTCTGCTCGGTTCGCCGTCGACGCCGCTGCACAGTCCGGCGAAACGCCTTGCCTACGGCGTGGTCGGTCTGCTGGTATGTCTCACCGGCGCGCTGGGCAACGCAGTGGTCACCGCCAACCTGCAGCTGCTGCAGGGTACCTTCGCCGCCTGGTCGACAGAAATCGCCTGGCTGCCGGCGGTATACGTGATGACCAACGTCTCCATCAACCTGCTGCTGGTGAAATTCCGCCAGCAGTTTGGCCTGCGCGCTTTCACCGAAGGCTTTCTGGTGCTCTATGTGCTGGTCACCTTTTTCCACCTCTTCGTCAACGATCTCAGCTCAGCGATGATGGTTCGCGCCGCCCACGGCATGGTGGCCGCGGCGCTCAGCTCGCTGGGGATTTACTACCAGGTACAGGCCTGGCCTGCGCGCCATCGCCTGAAAGGGCTAACTATCGGCATCACCGGCTCGTCGCTAGCCATTCCCCTGGCGCGCCTCTTTTCCACCGAACTGCTGCAGACCGATGAATGGCGCGGTCTCTACTTCTTTGAGCTGGGCCTGGCGCTGGTGTCGCTGGCCTGCGTCATCGCGCTAAAACTGCCGCCAAGCGATCGTAAAAAAGTGTTCGAAAAAAAGGATTTCATTACCTTCTTTCTGCTGGCGCCCGGCATGGCGCTGGTGTGCGCCGTGCTGTCGCTGGGGCGGCTCGAGTGGTGGTTTGAAGCGCCGTGGATCGGCTGGGCGCTGGCGGCGGCGGTAATACTGATCGTCGCTGCGATTACCTTCGAGCATAACCGCAGCAACCCCCTGCTCAATACCAAATGGCTCTCCAGCGGCAGCATCGTGCGTCTGGGCCTGATTATGCTGTTGATCCGCATCGTGCTGGCGGAGCAGAACACCGGGGTCATCGGCTGGCTGCAGTGCGTTGGCCTGCAAAACGAACAGATGACTAACCTCGCGTGGTCGATTTTCGCCGGTATTCTGTGCGGGATCATTGCCAGCTGTCTGACGCTCAACCCGCAGAAGCTCTACTGGCCGACCGCCACCGCGCTGGCGCTGATCATGATAGCCTCGCTGCTCGACAGCCAGTCCAACGCCCTCACCCGTCCGGAACAATTAATGTTCAGCCAGTTTTTACTCGGCTTCGGCAGCGCCTTCTTTCTGGCCCCGGCGATGCTCGCCGGGATTGGGGGCGTGTTTGCCGACCCGCGCAACCTGGTCAGCTTCTCGGTGCTGTTCGGTATGAGCCAGAACATTGGCGGGCTGCTCGGCTCGGCGATCCTCGGCACCTTCCAGACCTGGCGTGAGAAATTCCACTCCAGCCAGCTGGCGGACCAGATAACCACCCTGAACCCGCTGATCGTCGAGCGGCTGCAGCAGTACAGCCAGATGTATCAGAGCCAGATTGGCGACAGTACGCTACTCAACGTTCAGGCCACCACCCTGCTGCAAAACGCCGCGACGCTGCAGGCCAATATTCTCGCCTGGAATGATACCTATCTGCTGACGGCGGCGATCTCCGCCGGGACACTAGTGTGGGTTTTCTGGCGCTTAATTCGCTTACGACTGACTGCCCGTATCGCGTTGCAACGCGCTACCGGCAGCAAATAATTATCATCATTTCATCTCTGGAGTCGTTATGAGTCAGCAGGATGCGGCCAAACAACAGGCCAACACCCGGAATAATATTCGCGTGGTTTCCATTTTTACCGCCGCGGCGATAGGCCTCGTCGGCGTGCTGGTGATCCTCTACGCCTGGCAACTGCCGCCGTTCACTCGCCATAGCCAGTTTACCGACAACGCCTATGTGCGCGGGCAGACCACCTTTATTAGCCCGCAGGTCAACGGCTATATCACCGCCGTCAACGTCAAAGATTTCGCGATTGTCCAGCCGGGCGAGGTGCTGTTCCAGATAGACGATCGCATCTATAAACAGCGGGTGCATCAGGCCCAGGCTACCCTGGCGATGAAAGAGGCCGCGCTGCGCAATAACCTGCAACAGCGCAAAAGCGCCGAGGCGACGATCGCCAAGAATGAAGCCGTGCTGCAAAACGCCCGCGCGCAGAATCTGAAAATCCAGACCGATTTAAAACGCATCCAGCAGTTAACCGCCGACGGTTCGCTGTCGATCCGCGAACGTGATTCGGCGCGGGCCAGCGCGGCGCAAGGGGCGGCGGATATTGAGCAGGCGAAAGCGGCGCTGGAGATGTCGCGCCAGGACCGTGAATCGACCATCGTCAATCGCGATTCGCTGGAGGCCGACGTGGCCAGCGCCAAAGCGGCGCTTGAGCTGGCGCAGATCGACCTGCAGAATACCCAGATTATCGCCCCCACCGGCGGCCAGCTGGGGCAGATCTCGGTGCGTCTTGGCGCCTATGTCAGCGCCGGAACCCATCTGACCTCGCTGGTTCCGCCGCAGCACTGGGTGATTGCCAACCTCAAAGAGACCCAGTTGGCCGAAGTACGCGTTGGCCAGCCGGTCACCTTCACCGTAGACGCGCTCAACGGCGAGACCTTCCACGGCAAGGTGCAGAGTATCTCCCCGGCGACCGGGGTGGAGTTCAGCGCCATCTCTCCGGACAACGCCACCGGCAATTTCGTCAAGATCGCCCAGCGCATCCCGGTGCGTATTACGGTCAACGACGGGCAAAACAACAGCGAACGCCTGCGGCCGGGGATGTCGGTGCAGGTGACTATTGATACCCGTGCGGAGAAACAACCATGATCCGCCCGGTCGCCCTTGCTATCGTTCTGGCGCTGGTCGGCTGTCAATCCGCCGATGTGCAACGCGCGCAGCCGACCCTGACCATTCCTGCCGCCTGGCGGGCCGACGTTGGCCCGGCCAGCCCGGTGGAGGGTGTATGGTGGCGCAATTTTCATGACAGTACCCTCAATCAGTATGTCGACCAGGCGCTGCGCTATAACAGCGATGTGCTGATCGCCCGCGAGCGGGTGAATGAGTATCAGGCGCGCGCTTACGCCGCCGACAGCAGCCTGTTTCCGTCACTGGACGCCAGCCTCACCGGCACCCGCGCCCGGACGCAGTCCGCCGCCACCGGCCTGCCGATCCACAGCACACTGTATAAGGGCGGCCTGACCGCCAGCTATGATGTCGATATCTGGGGAGCGAACCGCAGCGCGGCCAACGCCGCCGGGGCCAGCCTTGAGGCGCAGAAAGCCGCCGCCGCCGCCGCCAATTTGAGCGTCGCCAGCTCGGTGGCCGTTGGCTACGTCACGCTGCTGTCGCTGGATGAGCAGCTGCGGGTGACCCAGCAGACGCTAACATCAAGGGAAGACGCGTGGCGCCTGGCCAAACGTCAGTTTGAAACCGGGTATACTTCACGCCTTGAGCTGATGCAGGCGGATTCGGAGCTGCGGTCAACGCGGGCGCAGATCCCGCCGCTACAGCACCAGATTGCGCAGCAGGAAAATGCGCTCAGCGTGCTGCTCGGCGATAACCCTGGCGCGGTAAAACGCGGCGAATTCGCCCAGCTTACCCCGCTGCGTCTGCCGTCGCAGCTGCCGTCCACCTTGCTCAACCGCCGTCCGGACATCGCTCAGGCCGAGCGCCAGCTGGTGGCTGCCGACGCCACGCTGGCCTCGTCGCAGGCGCAGCTGCTGCCCTCTATTAACCTGACCGCTACCGGCAGCCTGCAGGACCGGACGCTGCCGGATCTGCTGGACAACCCGCTGCGGCTGTGGAGTCTTGGCGGCAGTATTCTGGCGCCGCTGCTAAACCGCCAGGCGTTAAATGCCCAGGTGGACGTCTCCATGGCCCAGCGCAACCAGGCGCTCTATAGCTATGAGAAAACGGTGCGCAGCGCGTTCAAAGAGGTCAATGACAGCCTGGACGCCATCAGTCGCTATGGCGAACAGTTAACCGAGCTTCAGGAACAAGAGACCGTTGCCCAGGAAACCTTACGTATTGCACAAAACCGCTACCGTAACGGCTACTCTTCTTATCTGGATGTGCTTGATGCCCAGCGAACGCTGTTCTCCACCCAGCTTAGCGTGGTGCAGGTGAAGAACAACCTGCTGCTGGCGCAGATCGATCTGTACCGGGCGCTGGGAGGCGGCTGGTCTGACTCATCAGGGAGCTAAATGGGGAAGCGTCATATGCAACAACAGTGGTCGGCAGTAGACAATTATTTGATTAAGGCCTTAATTCCCGGCGATCCTGTGCTCGATCGGGTACTGGAAAACAACCATCGTGCCGGGCTCCCGGCACACGATGTCGCCGCCAATCAGGGTCAGTTTCTCGCCCTGCTGGTACGGCTAACCCAGGCTAAGCGGATACTGGAGATCGGCACCCTCGGCGGCTATAGCACCATCTGGATGGCGCGCGAGCTTCCTGCCGACGGCCAACTCCTCACCCTGGAGGCCGACGCGCATCATGCCCAGGTGGCGCGGGAGAATCTGCAGCTGGCGGGCGTTGACCAGCGGGTCACGCTACGGGAGGGACCCGCGCTACAGTCCCTGGAGGCGCTTGGCGAATGTCCCGCTTTCGACCTGATCTTCATCGATGCCGATAAGCCGAATAACCCCCATTATCTGCGCTGGGCGCTACGTTATTCCCGCCCAGGAACCTTAATTATTGGCGATAACGTGGTACGCGACGGCGAAGTGGTCAACCCACAGAGCGCCGACGAGCGCGTTCAGGGTGTGCGTCAGTTCATTGAGATGATGGGCGCCGAGCCGCGGTTGACGGCAACGGCGCTGCAAACCGTGGGCACTAAAGGCTGGGACGGCTTTACTCTGGCGTGGGTAAACGCTTAAGCGTGGACGCCTGACCAGTAGCCCCGGTAAGCGCAGCGCCACCGGGGACAACCAGCCAGGCTATGGGATAATTTGCTCCATCGCCTGCAACACTCGCTTGTCCGAGATAGGATACGGGGTGCCCAGCTGCTGGGCGAAGAAGCTGACCCGCAGCTCCTCGATCATCCAGCGGATCTCCCGGACATCGTCGTCCTCACGGCGGTTCGGCGGTAGCTTATTCAGCCACTGCTGCCACGCCTGCTGCACGCTCTCCACCTTAAGCATCTGCGCCCGATCGCGGTGCGGATCGATAGCCATCTTCTCCAGACGCTTTTCAATCGCCTGCAGATAGCGCAGCGTATCGCCAAGACGGCGGAAACCGTTGCCGGTAACAAAGCCGCGATACACCAGACCCGCCATCTGCGCTTTGATATCCGACAGCCCCAGCGCCATGGTCATATCCACCCGGCCTTTCAGCCGTTTGTTGATATTGAACACCGCGGTGAGGATCTGCTCGACCTGTTTAGCGATCTCCACCACCGTGTCGTTGAGCTCGGCTCGCACTTTATCGTGCAGCTGACTAAAGCCCTCTTCCGTCCACACCGGACCGCCCGCCTCGTCAATAAGCTTATCAACGCCGCAGGAGATGCAATCGTCAATCAGATCCAGCACTTTGCCGTACGGGTTAAAGTAGAGCCCAAGCTTGGCTTTATTCGGTAGTTTCTCGTGCAGATACTTAATCGGCGACGGGATGTTGAGCAGCAGCAGGCGACGCAGACCGCGCCACATGGCCTGCTGCTGTTCCTGTGGATTATCAAACAGCTTGATGGCCACGCTGTCGCGCTCGTCCACCAGCGCCGGCCAGGCTTTCACCTTATAGTTACCGCGCTTCTGTTCGTAACTTTCCGCCAGGGTGCCAAAGCTCCAGATATGCAGCCCGCTCTGCTCAATACCGTCATCAGCGACCGCCGACAGCGTCTCCTGCACTTTGCCCTTCAGGGCGTCTTTCAACGCCTGCAGCGAGCGCCCTTCCTGCAGCTTCTTGTTTTTATCATCCACCACCCGGAAGGTGATTTTCAGGTGATCGGGCACCTGATCCCACTGCCAGGCTTCGCGGTCGATGGTCACGCCGGTCATCTTACGCAGCTCGCGCTCCAGCGAATCGAGCAGCGGCAGCTCGAGCGGCGCCGCCCGGCCAAGAAACGCTTCCGCATAGTTGGGAGCCGGGACGAAATTGCGCCGTACCGGCTTCGGCAGCGATTTTATCAGCGCGATAATGAGCTCGCGACGCAGGCCAGGGATCTGCCATTCAAACCCGGTTTCCTCTACCTGGTTGAGCAGCGGCAGCGGAATATGCACCGTCACGCCATCGGCGTCAGCGCCCGGTTCAAACTGATAGCTAAGACGCAGCTTGAGGTTGCCCTGATGCCAGAAATTCGGGTAGTCCAGTTTACTGACCTGCTCCGCCCCCTCTTTAATCAGCATGCTCTTTTCAAAATTGAGCAAGTCTGGCGTTTCGCGGCTGGCCTGCTTCCACCACTTATCAAAGTGGCGAGCGGAGATGACATCGTGGCTAATGCGCTGGTCGTAAAACTCGAACAGCGTCTCGTCATCAACCAGGATGTCGCGACGGCGCGACTTATGCTCCAGCTCTTCGATTTCCGCGCGCAGCTTCAGGTTTTCGCGGAAGAAGGCGTGACGCGTCTGCCAGTCGCCCTCCACCAGCGCATGGCGGATAAACAGTTCGCGGCACAGCGCCGGGTCGATCTGGCTGTAGTTGACCTTACGCGCGGCGACGATCGGCAGGCCGTAAACGGTGACCTTTTCCGTCGCCATCACCGCGCCCTGCGCCCGCTCCCAGTGCGGCTCACTGTATGAGCGCTTGATCAGGTGCTGCGCTACCGGCTCCACCCACTCCGGCTCAATGCGGGCGGCAATACGCCCCCACAGGCGGCTGGTCTCCACCAGCTCGGCCACCATCGTCCACTTTGGCGGCTTTTTAAACAGGCCGGAACCCGGGAAAATGGAGAAGCGGGCGTTACGGGCGCCGGTATACTCCTGTTTATCGGCATCCTTCATGCCGATGTGCGACAGCAGACCGGTCAGCAACGCAGTATGGATCTCGCGATATTCCGCCGGCTCACTGTTGATCGGCAGGCCAAGCTCTTTCACCACCTGGCGCAGCTGGGTGTAGATGTCCTGCCACTCGCGCACGCGCAGATAGTTAAGAAAATCGACCCGGCACTGGCGGCGGAACTGATTCGACGACAGCGCCTTTTGCTGCTCGCCGAGGTAGTTCCACAGATTGACGAAGGCGAGGAAATCGGACTCTTTATCGTGGAAGCGGCGATGTTTTTCGTCAGAGGCCTGCTGTTTGTCCATCGGCCGCTCGCGCGGGTCCTGGATCGACAGCGCGGAGGTGATGATCATCGCTTCCCGCACGCAGCCGTGCTTCTGCGCCTCCAGCACCATCCGCGCCAGACGCGGATCCACCGGTAGCTGGCTGAGCTGGCGGCCCAGCGGGGTTAGTTTATAGGCGGTGGCCTGCGCATCGGTGGTGATGGCGCCCAGCTCTTCCAGCAGGCGTACGCCGTCCTGAATATTGCGCTTATCCGGCGCTTCGACAAACGGGAAGGCGGCGATATCGCCTAAGCCCAGGGCGGTCATCTGCAGGATGACCGACGCCAGGTTGGTGCGCAGAATCTCCGGGTCGGTAAATTCCGGGCGCGACAGGAAATCGTCTTCTGAATAAAGACGAATACAGATCCCTTCCGAAACGCGGCCGCAGCGGCCCTTACGCTGGTTGGCGGACGCCTGGGAAACCGGCTCGATCGGCAGGCGCTGCACCTTGGTGCGGTAGCTGTAACGGCTGATACGCGCAGTACCGGGATCGATAACGTATTTAATGCCCGGCACGGTGAGCGAGGTTTCCGCCACGTTGGTCGCCAGCACGATGCGTCGTCCGCTGTGCGGCTGGAAGACGCGGTTCTGCTCGCTGTTGGACAGGCGGGCGTACAGCGGCAGCACTTCGGTATGGCGCAGATCCAGCTTATTCAGCGCATCGGCGGTATCGCGAATTTCCCGCTCACCGCTCATAAAGATCAGAATATCGCCGGGCCCTTCGCGCCCCAGTTCGTCAAGCGCATCAAAGATCGCCTGTAACTGATCGCGCTCGGTATCGTCCGCCTCTTCCACTATCGGCCGATAGCGCACTTCCACCGGGTAAGTCCGCCCGGAGACTTCGATAATCGGCGCATTATTGAAATGCTTTGAGAAACGTTCCGGGTCGATGGTCGCCGAGGTAATGATGATTTTCAGGTCCGGGCGGCGCGGCAGGAGCTCTTTCAGATAGCCGAGCAGAAAGTCAATATTCAGACTGCGCTCGTGCGCCTCATCGATAATGATGGTGTCGTACTGCATCAACAGACGATCCTGCTGGATCTCCGCCAGCAGGATACCGTCGGTCATTAGCTTAACCATGGTGTTTTCGCTGACGTGGTCGCTGAAGCGGACTTTATAGCCGATGCAGCCGCCCGGCTCGCTCTGCAGCTCTTCGGCAATACGATTGGCGACGGTCCGCGCTGCCAGGCGACGCGGCTGGGTATGGCCGATGAGTCCTTTCAGCCCGCGGCCCAGCTCCATGCAGATTTTGGGCAGCTGGGTGGTTTTACCCGAACCGGTCTCCCCGGCGACGATCACCACCTGGTGGTCGCGCACCGCCTCGAGAATCTCTTGTTTTTTCTGGCTAACCGGCAGGTTTTCCGGATAGGTGATGGCCGGACGCGCCGCTTCGCGCAGCAGGACTTTACCGGCTGCCTGGCTTATCTCCAGCGCCATCTCCTGCAGAATGGCCTGTTGCGATTCAGGATTTTTAACCTTCTTCACGCCGTGCAGACGGCGGGCAAAGCGCGTTTTGTCGCGCAGCATCAGGCCGTCGAGCTGTTGATAAAGCTGGGGGAAGGTGATTTTTTGTTGTTCTGTCATAGCGTTATCGGGCAGAGCTCTGCCGGGAAAATCTCTTTTGAAGTATTGCCTTAGAGTACCACATCTGTGTCATTCGTGCCTTGTTCAAAAAATCTGAACATAGGATTCGATATATTGCGCTATCTCTGTGGCGCGATTGTGAATACAGTGTCAACAAGCACCAGGGCATTGACCCGTCAATCACATTAAAAAAAGGAAACACCCATGAGCAAAGTATTAGTTCTGAAATCCAGTATTCTGGCAGGGTACTCACAATCTGGTCAGCTTTCCGACTATTTTGTTGAACAATGGCAGGAAAAACACCCTGGCGATGAGATCACCGTGCGTGACCTGGCCGCCAATCCGATCCCGGTTCTGGATGGCGAACTGGTTGGCGCCCTGCGTCCGAGCGACGCGCCGCTGACTCCGCGTCAGCAGGAAGCGCTGGCCCTTTCCGACGAGCTGATCGCCGAACTGAAAGGCAACGATGTGATTGTTATCGCTGCGCCGATGTACAACTTCAACATCCCGACGCAGTTGAAAAACTATTTCGACCTGGTGGCTCGCGCCGGCGTCACCTTCCGCTACACCGAGAAAGGGCCGGAAGGTCTGGTAACCGGTAAACGCGCGGTCGTCGTTACCAGCCGCGGCGGTATCCATAAAGATACTCCGACCGACCTGGTCACCCCGTACCTGTCCACCTTCCTCGGCTTCATCGGCATCACCGACGTGAACTTTGTGTTCGCCGAAGGTATCGCTTACGGCCCGGAAGTCGCGGCCAAAGCGCAGTCTGACGCGAAAGCGGCCATCGACAGCGTGGTTGCAGCCTAATATTTCACTCCTCTCGCTTCCTGCGGGAGGAGAGTTTTACTTTTTCTCGTAGCGTAAATACCCCACCACGCCTCCGCCGCCATTCTTTGGATGATTCACGCCGTCGTTGACCTCCACGCAAGGGAAATCGAAAGGCGAAACGCCGTCAATGCAGGCCACATTCACCCCATACTGCTGTGGGTTTGATCGCCGTTGATGAAAGGTGTAGATCCCGCATACCGAGCAGAAAAAGTGCACGGCTTCCCCTGTATTAAAGCGATACTCTGTGAGCTTATCCCCTCCGCGTACCACCTCTATTCCTGAACGCGGCGAAGAGACCGCGACCGCCCCACGCATGCGACAATATGAGCAGTTACAGCGCCGAACGGTGTTGAAGCCGTCGCTGAGCTCCACGGTAAACGCCACCGCACCGCAGTGACAGTGAGCGGATAATTTCTCTGCCATAATTTTACCCCTCAGGTTGCGGCTTTTGGCCGCAGGTTTTCATCAAACGCCAGCCGCTTACGCCCTGCTTCGACTTCCCGTAATGGCTCCACCTGGTGCAGCGTCTGCTTACAGCGTTCCACCAGCGCCTGGTATTCACGGGTACCTTGTTTTTTCCACGCCAGCTCCTGTTCGCTCAGGGTGCGAATCGCTTTTGCCGGGCTGCCGATAATCAGATGGTTGGCGGGCATCTCGGCGTTGGCTTTGACAAAGGCCGAAGCGCCGACAATGCTGTTTTCGCCAATGACCGCCCCATCGATAATCACCGCGCTCATGCCCACCAGCGCGTTGCGGCCAATCACGCAGCCGTGCAGAATAGCGCCGTGGCCGATATGGCCCTCCTCTTCCACCACCGTATCCTGGCCGGGGAAGCCATGCATCACGCAGTTATCCTGAATATTGGCGCCGTCTTTGACCACGATGCGCCCGAAGTCGCCGCGCAGGCTGGCGTTGGGCCCAACATAGACCCCTTTGCCGAGGATCACGTCGCCAATCAACACCGCGGTCGGGTGAACGTAACTCTCCTCCGGCACCACCGGCGTCAGTCCATCAATCTGATATATCGGCATGCAACCTCCTTATGCGCCCGGCAAACCGCCAAAGCGCTGATAATAGAGCGGACCCGGCACCGGGAGCTCGCCCACCGAGCTCTCACCTTTCTCGCTGACGAACGCCAGCGCGCCGGGACTCACGCGTTGATAAATATTGATACACAGCTGGCGGGCGGTTTGCCCTGCCCAATGCGCCGGCAGGAGCTCTTCCGGCAGCAGCGGGTCTTTGAGCACCACCCGGCGATAGAAATGGATAAGGAGCAGTTGGATCTGGAAACAGCGATCCGGCGTCAACTCTGACGGGTCGCAATCGCGCAGCAGCGGCAGTAGAGGTCGGAACAAGGCGATAAACGCCTCGTACATCTCATTTTGTTCGGTGAGATGCCAGCACTCCTCCACCCGGCTGCGCAGGGCCGCTCTGGAGAGCGCCAGCGGCGAATGGGCTTCAAAACAGATGACATTTTCAGCGACGCCCGCTTCGTGGAGCAGAGACTGGACATCGGCCAGCTTTTGCGACGGCGAGGCCAGCAGGCTCGGCGCCAGCGCGCCAAACCCCTGCCACAGCAGCTGCTTTTTAACGTCGGCGAGCACATTTTTCTCCAGGCCTTCCGAAAGCAGCAGCAGCCAGGTACCGTCCCATTCCGGGGCACTGGCGCGATAAATTTTATGCTCCGCGCGCCGGGTCAGGCGCAACCCTTTATCACTCAGGCGATAGAAGCTGCGCCGGCCGATGCGGACAACATCAAGCCACTCTTCTTTATTGAGGCGAAACAGCGCGGTGCGTACGAAGCGCTCGCCGAAGCCTAATCCTTCCAGCAGCGCCGCGACGCTGCCCAGCCACACTTCCCCACCGCGTTGTAATAAAGCGTCGCCATACAGCGAGGCAATTAATGACGTGCCGCTGATCGGCATCGCCGTCACCGCTTGTTGAATAAAGGCGTCGAGTTTACTCATCTGATTCATTCTGTTGTTATATTTTTCCTTTATGAATCATAGCACAGGAAACTCCCCGGCTGACGGCGCAAACGCTTCAGCCGGGTGCCTGCCGCGCAGCCACGCAGCCGGAGAGAGGATTAACCGCTAACCACCGCTTTTCGCAGGTCGAATACCCGACAGGCTTTCCCTTCCGAGCGCGGAATGCTGCCGCAGTTGACGATAGTAATATCGGTGGAGATCCCGACCATCGACTTAATGCGGTGACGCAACTGATGGCAAATCTGGCAGCGTTGTTCATGACTCAGCGCCAGACCGCTCTCTTTCAGCTCAACGCGCACCGCCAGCGAATCCAGATGACCGCGGCGATTGACCTCTAACTGGTAGTGCGGCGCCAGATGTTCAAACTTGAGGATCTCCTCTTCCAGCTGCGAGGGGAAGACGTTAACCCCGCGGATAATC
The DNA here is from genome assembly GCF_018199955.1 of Klebsiella sp. P1954. NCBI lineage: Bacteria > Pseudomonadati > Pseudomonadota > Gammaproteobacteria > Enterobacterales > Enterobacteriaceae > Klebsiella > Klebsiella sp. P1954. Next base: position 568,369 of record NZ_CP073373.1, read on the forward strand.
AGCATATCGTCGCTGCGTCCGCTGATGCGATCCATGCGGCGCATGGTCCGCGCGGTTCCCGGCAGCAGGCGCGTCAGATCGCGGGTACGATAGCGGATCACCGGCAGCGCTTCTTTGGTCAGAGTGGTAAACAGCAGCTCACCATGCTCGCCATCTTCCAGCGGCGTACCGTCGTCCGGGTTGACGATTTCCGGGAAGAAGTGGTCTTCCCAGATAGTCGGGCCGTCAACGGTTTCCAGACACTCCATCGCTACGCCCGGTCCCATGACTTCCGACAAACCGTAAATATCCAGGGCGGTGATCCCCAGCCGGCGCTCGATTTCCGCGCGCATCGCCAGCGTCCACGGCTCAGCGCCAAAGACGCCGACCCGCAATGAACAGCCGCGGGCATCGCCGCCCATCTGGCGCTCCAGCTCTTCAATCAGATTCAGACAGTAGGACGGCGTCACCATGATCATATCCGGCTGGAAATCGCGGATCAGCTGCGCCTGTTTTTCGGTCTGTCCGCCGGACATCGGGATCACCGTCGCGCCCAAACGTTCCGCGCCGTAGTGCGCGCCAAGGCCGCCGGTAAACAGGCCATAGCCGTAGGCGACGTGAATTTTATCTTTTGCTGAACCACCGGCCGCGCGCAGCGAACGGGCGACAATATTGGCCCAGTTATCAATATCGTTTTGCGGGTAATGACTCCAACTTATTGATAGTGTTTTATGTTCAGATAATGCCCGATGACTTTGTCATGCAGCTCCACCGATTTTGAGAACGACAGCGACTTCCGTCCCAGCCGTGCCAGGTGCTGCCTCAGATTCAGGTTATGCCGCTCAATTCGCTGCGTATATCGCTTGCTGATTACGTGCAGCTTTCCCTTCAGGCGGGATTCATACAGCGGCCAGCCATCCGTCATCCATATCACCACGTCAAAGGGTGACAGCAGGCTCATAAGACGCCCCAGCGTCGCCATAGTGCGTTCACCGAATACGTGCGCAACAACCGTCTTCCGGAGCCTGTCATACGCGTAAAACAGCCAGCGCTGGCGCGATTTAGCCCCGACGTATCCCCACTGTTCGTCCATTTCCGCGCAGACGATGACGTCACTGCCCGGCTGTATGCGCGAGGTTACCGACTGCGGCCTGAGTTTTTTAAATGGCGGAAAATCGTGTTGAGGCCAACGCCCATAATGCGGGCGGTTGCCCGGCATCCAACGCCATTCATGGCCATATCAATGATTTTCTGGTGCGTACCGGGTTGAGAAGCGGTGTAAGTGAACTGCAGTTGCCATGTTTTACGGCAGTGAGAGCAGAGATAGCGCTGATGTCCGGCGGTGCTTTTGCCGTTACGCACCACCCCGTCAGTAGCTGAACAGGAGGGACAGCTGATAGAAACAGAAGCCACTGGAGCACCTCAAAAACACCATCATACACTAAATCAGTAAGTTGGCAGCATCACCCGTTTTGCGTATACCCCACCACCGTCGGTTTGCCGGTGGTGCCGGAAGAGGCGTGAATGCGCACCACCTGCTCCATCGGCACCGCGAAGGTATCGAAGGGATAGTTGTCGCGCAGATCCTGTTTGGTGGTGCAGGGGAATTTTTGCAGATCGTCTAATTCCCGAAAGTCGTCAGGGTGCACGCCGGCGGCGTCGAATTTGCGGCGATACATCGGCACATTTTCGTACGCATGCTTCAGCGTCCATTTCAGGCGCTGGGTTTGCAGGGCCTGCAGTTCGTCACGCGATGCGGTTTCAATCGGATCTAATTTTGTAGTAGTTATCATTGTAGGGTACTCGCAGGTAAATTAGCTCACACTCGCTCGAGGATCATGGCAATGCCCTGACCCACGCCAATACACATCGTACACAGCGCATAGCGCCCGCCCCGGCGTTGCAGCTCAAGGCTGGCGCTCAGCGCTAACCGCGCGCCGCTCATGCCCAGCGGATGGCCTAACGCGATGGCGCCGCCGTTGGGATTTACGTGCGCCGCATCGTCCGGCACGCCGAGCTGTCTGAGCACCCCCAGCGCCTGGGCGGCGAAGGCCTCATTCAGCTCAATCAGATCCATATCGTTAATATTGAGTCCCGCCCGCTCCAGCACTTTACGCACCGCCGGTACCGGCCCCAGTCCCATCAGGCGCGGTTCGACACCCGCCGTCGCCATCGCCACGATACGCGCCCGCGGCGTGAGCCCCTGGATAGCGGCCTGCTGTTCGCTGGCGATGATCAGCGCCGCGGCGCCATCGTTGACGCCGGAAGCATTGCCCGCAGTAATGACGCCGCCCTGGCGGAACGGCGCTTTCAGTTTCGCCAGCTGCTCAAGCGTGGTTTCCGGGCGCGGATGCTCGTCCTCGCGCACGTCGCTAACCGCCCCTTTCCGGCCGACAATCTGCACCGGCACAATCTCCTGCGCCAGAATGCCGTCGCGCTGGGCCTGCGCCGTGCGCTGCTGGCTGCGCCAGGCGAAAGCGTCCTGATCGGCCCGGCTGATATTTAACAATTCAGCTACATTCTCGGCCGTTTCCGGCATGCTGTCAGTTCCGAAGTGTTGCGCCATGAGCGGGTTCACAAAACGCCAGCCAATCGTGGTATCAAAGAGTTCCGCCTGACGCTGGTACGGCGCGCTGGCTTTTCCCATCACGAAAGGCGCACGCGACATCGATTCCACGCCGCCGGCAATCAGCAGATCGGCATCGCCGGCTTTGATCGCCCTGGCGGCAAAGCCGATGGCATCCAGACCCGATCCGCACAGGCGGTTAATCGTGGTGCCCGGCACGGTATGCGGGTAACCGGCCAACAACGTCGCCATGTGCGCCACGTTGCGGTTATCTTCCCCGGCCTGATTCGCACAGCCGAAAATCACATCATCAATTGCTGCCGGGTCGAGCCCGGGATTACGACTCAGGAGCTCACGCAGCGGGATTGCCGCCAGGTCGTCGGCGCGCACACTGGCCAGCGCGCCGCCGTAGCGGCCAATCGGCGTACGGATCCCGTCACAAATAAAGGCGTCGCGCATTACACGTCTCCCGTGATTGTGCCGCCGATGCGGTGCGATTTGCCGCGGAACAGGGCCACAATCTTTTGCTGTTGATTAACAATTTCGATGTCGTAGACGCCTGTCAGCTTGCCCTGCTGTTTGACTCTGGCGGTGGCGACCAGCCGGTCGCCGGCAAACGCCGGACGAAGAAAATCAATGCTTGCCGCCGAGGCCACCGCCGCCAGCCCCTGGCTGTTACAGGCATAAGCGAAAGCGGTATCGGCGAGCGTAAATAGCTGACCGCCGTGACAGGTTTGATGGCCGTTAAGCATGTCCGCCGAGACGGTCATACTCATCTGCGCAAAACCGTCGTCCATTTCGATAAGTTCGATCCCCATCTTTCTGGCGCAGGTATCTTTTTCGTACATCACGCGCGCGTTGCGCCACGGATCATTGCTCATGGTGCTTCTCCATCAGCGCCTTCTGGCGCAGCAGGGAACTGGGGCGATAGCGCTCCTCGCCATAATGGTGTTGCAGGTTCTCCAGCAGTTGCAGCACCCGCCGCCAGCCAAGGCGTTCTCCCCATGCCAGCGGGCCATGCGGATAGTTCACGCCAAGGCGCATCGCGGTATCGACATCCTGCGGGCTGGCGACGCCTTTTTGTACCGCATCCAGCGCTTCGTTAATCAGCATCGCCACCGTGCGCCACACCAGCAGGCCGGGATAATCGGCAATACGCAGCACTTTCTTGCCCTGCTGCTGGAAGTAATGCACGGCCTTATCAGTGGCCGCAGGCGCGTTGGTTGCCGCTGCGGCCAGCACCACCGTATCGCTGGCGCACAGGTCATACACCACCACCGGGCGGTGATGCTTAATACTCAGCGCCAGGGCGGTCTCGCCTTCAGTCTCCAGCAGCAAGACATCGTCTAATTCAGTGACGTTGTCACTTCTGACGGTAACGGATTCAGCACCTATCATTACCGGCGGCAGCGCCGCGTCCGGCAGTGTCTCAGCGGGCCAGCGATAGACGCCGTGGCCGCTCTTTTTACCTAGCCGCCCGGCCAGCGCCAGCTCTTGCTGGAGGAGCGATGGCAGGTAGCGGCGGTCCTGCCAGAAGGCGTTAAACACCGAACAGGTCACGGCGAAGTTGACGTCCTGGCCAATCAGGTCCGTCAACGCCAGCGGGCCCATCGGGAAGCCGCCGCCGTCACGCAAAGCGGCATCGATAACCTCCGGGGCGGCGACCTGCTCTTCCAGCGCGCGCCAGGCCTCAGCGTAGAACGGACGCGCTACGCGGTTAACGATAAAACCGGGCGTTGAGCGGCAGCGCACCGGCTGTTTCCCCCAGCCGCTTACGCACTGGCACAGCTGCTCCACCACTTCTGTGGAGGTCGCAAGACCACTCACCACCTCGACCAGCTTCATCACCGGCGCCGGATTAAAAAAGTGCAGTCCGGCCACCCGCTCCGGGTTTTTGACCCCGGCGGCGATAGCGGTAATCGAAATAGACGAGGTATTACTGGTCAACAGCGTTGACGGCGCGCAGATCGCCGCCAGCTGCGCGAACAGCGCCGTTTTGACTTCCAACCGTTCAGAGGCCGCTTCGATCACTAAATCTGCATCGGCAAGTGCGGCTAAATCGTGGGCCGGATGCAGGCGCGCCAGCAGCGCGTCGGTCTGCTCTGACGCCAGTTTGCCCCGCGCAACGCGTGACGCCAGGCGCCCGGCGATACCCTCTATCGCCAGGTCTACAGCCTTAGGGTTAATATCAAAAATACGCACCGGATGCCCGGCGGCGGCAGCCACTTCGGCGATGCCGGCCCCCATGGTGCCGCTGCCGATCACCGCCACGTTGACTAAGGATGTCGTCATCATCTATTTCCCGCTGAACTGTGGTGGCCGTTTGGCCAGAAACGCGCTGACCCCTTCGCGGTAATCATCGCTGCGCCCGGCCAGACGCTGATAATCGCGCTCCAGGTCCAGCTGCGCATCGAGACTGTTGGTTTCAGAAGCCAGCAGCGCCTTTTTAATCAGCCCAAGACCAAACGTCGGTTGCGCCGCCAGATGGCGCGCCAGTTGCAGACTGGTATCCGCCAGTTCTGAATCGTCCACCAGTTGCCAGATAATCCCCCACTGCGCGGCCTGTTCCGCGCTGAGGCTGTCGCCCAGCAGCGCCAGCCCCATCGCGCGCGCACGGCCGGCCACCCGCGGCAGGAACCAGCTGCCGCCGCAGTCCGGCACCAGGCCGAGCTTGCTGAACGCCATCACAAATTTGGCCGAACGCGCGGCCAGCACGATATCGCAGCCCAGCGCCAGGGTAGCGCCCGCGCCGGCGGCCACGCCGTTAACCGCGCAGATGACCGGTTTCGGCAGCGCCGCCAGACGGCGCACTAACGGGTTGTAAAAGCGTTCTACCGACATGCCGAGATCCGGCGGCGGGCCGCTGGGGTCGACATTGCGGTCGTTCAAATCCTGGCCGGAGCAAAAACCGCGGCCGGCGCCGGTGATCAGCAGGCAGCGCACGCCATCATCGCGCTCGGCCTGCTTCAGACATTCCGCCAGCTGGTGATGCATCAGATCGTTAAAACTGTTGAGGCGGTCCGGGCGATTGAGGGTAATGGTCATGACGCCCTGTTCCACTGCGCTGAGAATGAAAGCTTCCACGATTAGCGTCCTTTAAATTCCGGGGTACGTTTTTGTAAGAAGGCGTCGATGCCTTCGCGGCGGTCCTCGGTGGCGCTCAGCAGGCTAAACAGCTGGCGCTCCTGTTGCAGACCGGCCTGCAGGCTGACTTCCTGCGACAGGCGCAGCGACTGTTTTGCCGCCCGTAGCGCCAGCGGCGAATGGCGGGCAATGGTGGTTGCCAGCTGCAGGGCATACTCATCGGTTAACGCCGCCGGATGGATATCGCTGACCAGCCCGGCCTGCTGCGCCTGGCGGGCGTCAATACTCTCGCCGCTCAGCACCATCCGGCTGGCCAGCGCCTTGCCAACGCTGCGGATCAGCCGCTGGGTGCCGCCCGCGCCCGGCATTATGCCGAGGGTAATTTCCGGCAGGCCAAAGCGGGCGTTGTCCCCGGCGACAATCAGGTCGCACAGCAGGGCCAGCTCGCAGCCGGCGCCGAGCGCGTAGCCGTTGACCGAGGCGATGAGCGGCTTAGTAAAAGCATCGATTCGCGCCCATAACCGTGGGCGAATATCATCCAGGGTGGCAGGAAGATCTTTTTCCGCCATTTCATTGAGGTCAGCCCCGGCGGCGAAAAAACGCGCGTTACCGCGAATAACGCAGACGCCGACGCTGTCATCAACTGCCGCCGCCTCCAGCGCCTCGGCAATCTGGGTTAATAAGGCATTGTTCAGCGCGTTGCGGGCCTGCGGGCGGTTCAGCGTCAACTGAAGCACCCGGCCATGACGGTGGATCAGCAGGTCACTCATGCCATCCCCCGCGCGTCAAAGTCGACCACCACATCGCCGCTTGTCGGCAGCGACTGGCAGCTCAGCACGTAGCCTGCCGCCAGCTCATCCGCTTCCAGGCTGTAATTGGCGGCCATCGCCACTTCGCCGCGCAGCACTTTACATTTACAGGTGGCGCATACCCCGCCCTTACAGGCGAACGGCAGATCGGCGCCCTGACGCAATGCGGCATCCAGGATGCTGTCGTCTTCGGCGCTGAGGGCGATAAGCCGATCGCGCCCGTCCTGGCGGATGGTCACCGTGCGCCCTTCCGCCTGCACTCCAGCGGCCCGCTTCACATTGCCGCCTGGGGTATTAAAGCGTTCGAGATGAATCGATTTCTCCGCTACGCCAAGTTCACGTAACGTCGCTTCCGCCTCGTCCATCATCGCCGCCGGACCGCAGATAAAGGCCTCGTCAAAACGGCTGAAATCCAGCAGATGGTCAGCGAGCTGGCGCAGTTTGTCGCCGTCAATGCGCCCCTGTAGCAGATCGCTGTCCATCGACTCCTGGCTAAACAGGTGGATCACCTGCAGGCGCTGCGGATAGCGGTCTTTTAAATCGGCCAGCGCCTGGCGGAACATCATGCTATGGCTGCTGCGGTTGCCGTAGATCAGCGTAAAGCGGCTTTGCGGCTCGGTCGCCAGCGTTGCGCTAATGATCGCCATCATCGGCGTGATCCCGGAGCCGGCGGCAATCGCCAGATATTCTCCCTGCCGTTCGGCCTGCGGTTGATAACCGAAATGCCCCTGCGGCACCATCACCTCCAGCTCCATACCCTGCTGGATATCGTGCTGGGCGTAGCGCGAGAAGCGCCCGCCGTCGATAGCTTTGACCGCGACGCTAATTTCGCCTGGCGTGCGGCTGTGACAAATGGAGTAACAGCGGCGCAGTTCTTCGCCGCCCAGACGGGCTTTTAGCGTCAGATGCTGGCCCGGGCGAAAACAGTATTCCGCCTGCAGGGCTTGCGGGATCGCAAAAGTGATGGTCACCGCATCGCGGGTTTCCGGCTCGACTCTCGCCACCTTAAGCGAATAGAACGTCGTCATGGCAACCTCAAATACATTTAAAGTAATCAAAAGGTTCCCGGCAGCTGTCGCAGCGATAGAGCGCTTTGCAGGCCGTGGAACTGAATTCGCTAATCAGCGAGGTATGGGTGCTGCCGCAGCGCGGACAGTTCACCTCAGCGGGCATATCCGCATGGCAGGCGTGCCCCTGGGGCGGGCTGATGCCGTACTGGCGCAGGCGCTCGCGGACATCCTGACTCATCCAGTCGGTGGTCCACGGCGGATCCAGCTGCAGGACGATATGCACCGGCAGAAAGCCATGCTCGCTCATGACCGTGCGGATCTCCCCCAGCAGATGCTCCGTCGCCGGACAGCCCGAATAGGTCGGGGTAAAGCCAATCACCCAGCCGTCGCCATGGCGCGCGACGCTGCGCACCATACCAAGGTCGGTGATGGTGAGTACTGGCACTTCCGGATCCGGGATCGCGCTTAATAATCCCCAGATGGTGCGAACCTCTGCAGGAGCGATATCGGCAAGACGTTGCATAGTCACCTCACTTACCACTGCAGTCCGGGATGCGAACGCTGCAGATACTGCATCTCCGCCAGCAGCGGGCCGAGATGTTCACTGTGCAGCCCCTGTTTGCCACCGCTGCGGAAGGCCGCTTCCTGCGGGATTTGTAAGCCGGAGTCGAGCAGCGCCGTGTGTACCGCGCTTTGCCATTCGGCCTGAAGCTCGCGCGGATCAACCGCAATGCCCTGCTCAACCAGGCTGAGCTCCACTTCATCGGCAAGGAACAGTTCGCCGGTGAAGCGCCACAGATTGTCGACCGCCTGCTGCATTTTGCGATTTGATAACTCGGTGCCGTTACCCAGACGCTCCAGCCAGCCGCGGCTAAAGCGCTGGTGGTAACGCACCTCTTTCAGCCCTTTAGCGGCAATGGCCGCCAGCTGCGTGTCGCGGCTGTTCACCAGGCGGCTGAACAGAGCGACGTGCCAGACATCGATAAAGAACTGGCGGGCGATAGTGTCGGCAAAATTGCCGTTTGGCTGCTCCACCAGCAGCAGGTTGCTGAACCGGCGCTCATCGCGGCCAAAAGCCAGCGTATCTTCGTCGCCGCAACCGTTAAGCTCGGCGGCATAGCTTAAAAAATTGCGCGCCTGGCCGAGCAGGTCGAGGCCGATATTGGCCAGCGCAAGATCGATCTCGAGCTCGGGAGCATGGCCGCACCAGGCGCCTAAACGCTGGGCCAGAACCAGACCATTGTCGCCAAGCCGCAGGGCGTAGGTGGCTACGGGGTTAGGGTTATTCATCGCCGCCTCACATATGTTCCATGCCGTCCGGCACGGTATAGAAAGTCGGATGACGGTAGACTTTGCTTTCCGCCGGGTCGAAGAATTCGCCGCGATCATCCGGCTGCGAAGCAACGATTTCGCTGGCCTTCACCACCCAAATTGAGCAGCCTTCGCTGCGGCGGGTGTAGGCATCGCGGGCATTCTCCAGCGCCATTTGATCATCGGCAGCGTGCAGACTGCCGACGTGACGATGGGATAACCCCTGTTTGCTGCGAACGAACACTTCATATAACGGCCAGTAAACTTTGCTCATGTTGTCTCTCCTCATGCCGCGCTGCGGGCCTGCTGTTTTTGCGCATGGGCCAGCGCGGCTTCGCGCACCCATTCGCCCTCTTCCCAGGCCTTACGCTTGGCGGCCAACCGCTCGTGATTGCAAATGCCACGGCCGCTAATCACCTCGTTAAATTCCTGCCAGTCGATTTCGCCGAAGCGGTAGTGGCCGCTGGCTTCATCAAACTGCAAATCCGGGTCCGGGACGGTCATACCGAGGATCTCTACCTGCGGCACGGTATTGTCGACGAAGCGCTGACGTAGCTCGTCGTTGGAGTGCAGTTTGATTTTCCACGCCATGCTGCGGGCGCTGTTCGGCGAGTTGTCATCGTTGGGGCCAAACATCATCAGCGCCGGCCACCAGAAGCGGTTAATGGCGTCCTGCAGCATCTGCCGCTGCGCGTCATTGCCCTGCGCCAGCGCCATGCAGGCTTCAAATCCCTGACGCTGGTGAAAGCTCTCTTCTTTGCAGATTTTGACCATCGCCCGGGCATAGGGGCCGTAGGAGGTCCGGCACAGCGCCACCTGGTTGACAATGGCCGCGCCATCGACCAGCCAGCCGATCACGCCGATATCCGCCCAGCTGAGGGTCGGGTAGTTAAAAATGGAGGAGTATTTCATCTGCCCGTCGAGCATCTTCTGATATAGGTCTTCCCGGGCGCAGCCAAGGGTTTCCGCAGCGCTATAGAGATACAGCCCGTGTCCAGCCTCATCCTGTACCTTAGCCAACAGGATCGCTTTGCGGCGCAGCGTCGGCGCGCGGGTGATCCAGTTGCCTTCCGGGAGCATGCCGACGATCTCCGAGTGCGCGTGCTGGCCTATCTGCCGAATCAGGGTCTTACGGTAGGCATCCGGCATCCAGTCCTGCGGTTCGATGGCCGTTTCCTGCGCGATGCGCTGGTCAAAGCGTTGTTCTTCTGTCACGTCATCACCTTTATGATTCCTATATTCACAACAAAAACATTTATGTGAATCACTTTGTTTATTGAAGGTTACATATTGGTTAAATAAAACCACAAATTTTGTTTGCTCTTTTTGTGATAATCTCCGCAAAACCTTTTGTAAACCACAATAAATACAGTAAGTTAAGCATAATGTGTAACGCCATCGCGATCACAATGTTAATAATTTATTAAATACGGGCTTGCATTTTATGATTCATAAAAGAACTATTTATAGATATCACACGTAACACATTTGGAGATTTGCGATGCAGCAGTTAGCCAGCTACTTATCCGGCGCCTGGCAGACCGGCCGGGGCCGCGCCCGTACTATCCATCACGCCATCACCGGCGCGGCGCTTTGGGAGGTGACCAGTGAAGGCCTGGATATGGTGCAGGCGCGCCGCTTCGCGATTGAGCGCGGTGGCAAAGCCCTGCAGACGATGACCTTTATTGAACGCAGCGCGATGCTGAAAGCGGTGGCGAAACACCTGCTGGAGCAGAAAGACCAGTTCTACGCCATCTCCGCGCAAACCGGCGCCACTCGCGCCGACAGTTGGGTGGATATTGAAGGCGGTATCGGTACCCTTTTCACCTATGCCGGGCTCGGTAGTCGAGAATTACCGGACGATATCCTGTGGCCGGAAGACGAGCTCATCCCGCTCTCCAAACAGGGCGGTTTTGCCGCGCGTCATGTGCTAACCTCGAAATCAGGCGTCGCCGTCCATATCAACGCCTTCAACTTCCCCTGCTGGGGAATGCTGGAAAAACTGGCGCCCACGTGGCTTGCCGGTATGCCGGCGATCATTAAACCGGCCACCGCTACCGCCCAGCTCACCCAGGCAATGGTGAAAGCGATTGTCGACAGCGGCCTGGTGCCGGAGGGCGCCATCAGCCTGATTTGCGGCGGCGCGGGCGATCTGCTCGACCACCTCGATAGCCAGGACGTGGTGACCTTTACCGGGTCAGCCGCCACCGGCCAGCAGCTACGGGCGCACCCTAACCTGGTAGCCAAATCCATTCCCTTTACCATGGAAGCAGATTCACTCAACTGCTGCGTGTTAGGCGAAGACGTCACGCCGGAGCAACCGGAATTCGCGCTGTTTATTCGGGAAGTGGTCCGCGAGATGACGGCGAAAGCCGGGCAAAAATGTACCGCTATCCGCAGAATCATTGTGCCACTGGCTCAGATTAATGCGGTTAGCGATGCACTGATCTCCCGCCTGCATAAAGTAACCGTCGGTGACCCTGCGCAGGAGGGCGTTAAGATGGGGGCCCTGGTTAATAGCGAACAGCGTCAGGACGTACAGGAGAGCGTCAATAAGCTGATAGCCGCTGGCTGCGAAGTACTGCTCGGTGGAGAGGCGGATCTCAGCGCGGCCGGCGCATTTTTCCCGCCGACCCTGTTGTACTGCTCACAGCCGGATGAAACGCCGGCGGTTCACGCCATTGAAGCTTTTGGTCCGGTGGCGACGCTGATGCCGTATCGCGACCGCCAGCATGCGCTGACGCTGGCGCGCGCCGGCGGCGGCAGTCTGGCGGGGACGCTGGTCACCGCCAGCGGCGAGCTGGCGCGCGAGTTTATCCTCGGCGCCGCCCGCGCCCATGGCCGTATTCAGATACTGAACGAGGCGTCCTCGGTCGAGTCAACCGGCCACGGTTCGCCGCTGCCGCAGCTGGTGCACGGCGGCCCCGGCCGCGCTGGCGGCGGAGAAGAGCTTGGCGGGCTGCGTTCGGTGAAACACTATATGCAGCGTACCGCGATTCAGGGCAGCCCAACGATGCTGGCGACCATCGGTCAACAGTGGGTGCGCGGCGCCCAGGTGAGCGAAGACCGTATTCACCCGTTCCGCAAATATTTCGAAGAGATTCAGCCTGGCGACAGCTTATTAACCCCGCGCCGAACCCTGACCGAAGCGGATATCGTTAACTTCGCCTGCCTGAGCGGCGATCATTTCTACGCGCACATGGACAAAATCGCCGCCGCCGAGTCGATTTTTGGCGAGCGGGTGGTCCACGGCTATTTCCTGATCTCCGCCGCGGCCGGGCTGTTCGTCGATGCCGGCGTCGGGCCGGTTATCGCCAACTACGGGATGGAAAACCTGCGCTTTATTGAGCCGGTCAAACCGGGCGACACCATTCAGGTTCGCCTCACCTGTAAGCGGAAAACGGTCAAACGTCAGCGCAGCGCCGATGAGAAAGCCACCGGCGTGGTGGAATGGGCGGTGGAGATTTTCAACCAGCACCAGCAGGCGGTGGCGCTGTATTCCATTCTGACCCTGGTGGCGCGTCAACAGGGAGATTTCCCGGCGTGATAGCGAAAAATAGACCGCTGGCGCTCTGTTGGCCGACCCTTTAGCCTTTGATACTGCAATCGGTTTGCAACGGTTTCGCCCCGGGAAGTCCTTTATGTTATCTGTGGCTTCAGCGCACATTGCGCTCCCGGTTAATCGTCTGCGTTATGCCTGGCATAGCGCTGGGAGCGCACAGGGGGCGGCCAGTCGCCGCCGCCCCCTGTACCCCCGGGCTCGGGCCAGCAAGAATGGTGAATAAATTAACGGCAGGCCGCACGGACCGTAGGCCGGGTAAGGCGTCAGCCGCCACCCGGCAAAAAAATCAGCGCACGTTCTCAATGCCTCTGCGGAGGCATTTTTTACGCCCGTCTGGCAAAACTGACAAACAAGCTGGCAAAAGCAAACAAACGCCCCGGCGCCGCTGGCTGGTAGCTTAAGGATGACAAAGCCGACATTCGCAGCGGCAAGAGACAACACAACAATAAGATGAGGTCACAATGGCAAACGGCTTGAAATTTTCTCCTCGTAAAACCGCGCTGGCGCTGGCCGTGGCGGTGGTTTGCGCCTGGCAATCACCGGTCTTCGCTCACGGTAGCGAAGCCCACATGGTACCGCTGGATAAAACGCTGCAGGAATTCGGCGCTGATGTGCAGTGGGATGACTACGCGCAAATGTTCACCCTGATAAAAGACGGCGCTTACGTCAAAGTAAAGCCCGGCGCCAAAACGGCGATCGTCAACGGTAAATCCCTTGACCTACCGGTGCCTGTGGTAATGAAGGAAGGTAAAGCCTGGGTTTCCGATACCTTTATCAACGATGTCTTCCAGTCCGGTCTCGATCAGACCTTCCAGGTGGAAAAGCGCCCGCACCCGTTAAACTCGCTCTCAGCGGCGGAAATCAGTGAAGCGGTGACCATTGTCAAAGCCGCGCCGGAGTTTCAGCCGAATACCCGCTTTACTGAGATTTCCTTACACGAGCCGGACAAGGCGGCGGTATGGGCCTTTGCCCTGCAGGGAACGCCGGTCGATGCTCCCCGCACTGCCGATGTGGTGATGCTCGATGGCAAACACGTCATTGAAGCCGTGGTTGATCTGCAAAATAAAAAAATCCTCTCCTGGACGCCGATCAAAGGCGCCCACGGGATGGTGCTGCTCGATGACTTCGTTAGCGTGCAGAACATCATCAATGCCAGCAGCGAATTCGCTGAGGTGCTGAAAAAGCACGGTATTACCGATCCTGGCAAAGTGGTCACCACCCCGCTCACCGTTGGCTTTTTTGATGGCAAAGATGGCCTGCAGCAGGATGCGCGTCTGCTGAAGGTGGTCAGTTATCTGGATACCGGCGACGGCAACTACTGGGCGCACCCGATTGAAAACCTGGTGGCGGTGGTCGACCTTGAAGCGAAGAAAATCATCAAAATCGAAGAAGGTCCGGTGATCCCGGTCCCAATGGAGCCCCGTCCGTATGATGGTCGCGACCGCAACGCCCCGGCGGTGAAACCGCTGGATATTACTGAACCGGAAGGCAAAAACTACACCATTACCGGCGATACCATTCACTGGCAGAACTGGGATTTCCACCTGCGTCTTAACTCGCGCGTCGGACCAATTCTGTCAACGGTGACCTACAACGATAACGGCACAAAACGCCAGGTGATGTATGAAGGTTCCCTCGGCGGGATGATCGTTCCCTACGGCGACCCGGACGTCGGCTGGTATTTCAAAGCCTACCTCGACTCGGGCGATTACGGCATGGGCACCCTGACGTCGCCGATTGTTCGCGGTAAAGATGCGCCGTCAAATGCGGTACTGCTGGACGAAACTATCGCCGATTACACCGGCAAACCGACCACGATTCCAGGCGCGGTGGCCATATTCGAACGCTATGCCGGGCCGGAATATAAGCACCTGGAGATGGGCAAGCCCAACGTCAGTACCGAGCGCCGGGAGCTGGTGGTGCGCTGGATCAGCACCGTCGGCAACTACGACTATATCTTTGACTGGGTGTTCCACGACAACGGCACCATCGGTATCGATGCTGGCGCCACCGGCATTGAAGCGGTGAAAGGCGTGCTGGCGAAGACTATGCATGACCCCAGCGCCAAAGAGGATACCCGCTACGGAACGCTGATCGACCATAATATTGTCGGCACCACTCACCAGCACATCTATAACTTCCGCCTCGACCTCGATGTGGACGGCGAGAACAACACCCTGGTGGCGATGGACCCGGAAGTGAAGCCCAACACCGCCGGCGGCCCGCGCACCAGTACTATGCAGGTGAATCAGTACACGATTGACAGCGAGCAAAAAGCGGCGCAGAAATTCGACCCGGGCACTATCCGCCTGCTGAGCAACACCAGCAAAGAGAACCGCATGGGCAACCCGGTCTCATACCAGATTCTCCCTTACGCCGGCGGCACGCACCCGGCGGCGACCGGCGCCAAATTCGCCCCGGACGAGTGGATATATCATCGCCTGAGCTTTATGGATAAACAGCTGTGGGTGACGCGCTACCACCCGACAGAGCGATATCCGGAAGGGAAATACCCGAACCGTTCCGCCCACGATACCGGCCTGGACCAGTACGCGAAGGATGATGAGTCGCTGACTAACCACGATGACGTCGTGTGGATCACCACCGGCACCACCCACGTGGCGCGCGCCGAAGAGTGGCCGATCATGCCGACCGAGTGGGCGCACGCGCTGCTCAAGCCGTGGAACTTCTTTGACGAAACCCCTACTCTGGGCGAAAAGAAAAAGTAATCTTAACCGGCGGTGAAATCCAGCAGGATCTTACCGCCTCTTCCCGGCTGGCCGGCGGCGGCAATCGCCGCCCGCCAGTCGTTCAACGCTATACGCTGGGCCGGCGGCTGGGAGGTCGTCGGCAGGCGCTGCCAGATTTCGTCGAACGCTGCCCGCCACGCCGCCACGCTGAGTGTCGGCAGCGCCTCCCGCAGATGAAACTTGCGCACCGTCGCGCTACCGCGCGTCTGGGTCAGCGGCCGCCCGGATAACAGCCCATAGGAGATCAGGGTCGACGACCCGGGCAGCACCGACAGCAGCGTATTCGCCAGTTCGCCGCCCACCGCGTCAAACACCAGATCGCTGTGCTGGCTGACCTTCTCCATCAGCGCCCGGTCGGTATCGAGGATCGGATAGATCCCGGCCTGTTCCAGGCGCGCCCGGTGCTGCGGCGAGCGAATAATCCCGCTCACCGAGCGGGCGCCCATCGCCAGCGCCCACTGCCCCAGCAGACTGGCGCAGGAGGACGATGCCGCGGTCAGCACAAGGTGTTTTCCGGCAACCGGCCAGCGCTTGAGCATCAGCATAGCCGTCAGCGGATTGATATACCCGCGGGCGGCCAGCAGATCGTCAACCGCTGGCGGCACCGGCACCAGCCAGGTCTCATCCAGATCGATAAACCGCTGCCAGGTGCCGCCCCCGCGCAGGGGCAGCACCCGCTGGCCCGCGGCCAACCGGCTGCCGTATGGCGCGGCGACCACCTCACCAAGGCCTTCATAGCCGGCGACGGCCGGCAGTCGGGTGCGGTGGCGATAGGCGCCGGTCACGGGGATCAGATCCGAAGGATTCACCGGGGCAAAGCGCATCCTGACCCGCACCCGTCCGCCCGCCAGCGGCGCCAGCGGCAGGCGTTTCAGGGTCAGCACGGCGGCCGGCGGCCCGTAGCGGTCATAAACAATGGCGTCGTTGAACATCGACTGGCTCCAGACAACGAAAGTCGGGATCATAGCAGATCCCCCTTCCAGTGGCTCGCACCCGCGCCTGCCCGGGTCAGCCCGGGCCGTCGCTGGCCGCCGCCAGCAACGGCACGATGATATCGCTGAGCGGCGTCGGAATGCCGTGCTGACGCCCGCGACGCTGCACCACGCCGTTACGAATATCCCACTCCAGCGGTCGGCCATTGAGGCGATCGATCAGAATAGAGGTGCTTAAGTCGGCAGGCGCCCGATGAAAGCCGGCGATAATCTCCTCCGGCACGTTGTCGCTCAGGGCGGCCCCTTCCGCCCGCGCCACCTGCAGGCATTCGCGCAGATAAGCCAGCCCGAGGGCAGTGATGTCCTCCCGGGCGAACATCCCGGCGCGTCGTCCGGTCAGCACCATCAGACCGGCAACCGCGTTCTGCAACAGTTTGCGCCAGGCCACGGTGGTAAAATCAGCCGCCAGGTCCACCGCGCAGCGGGTTCCCGCCAGCGCCTGCTGCACCCGCTCTGCCCCCGGCAGATCCGGCAGCGTCAGGCGCGGCGCGGCGCGCAACCAGACAGAGGCATCGGCATCGCGCTGCGCCGGGAACCAGACCACCGACGGCAGCACCGTCGCGCCGCCGGTCAAGGGGGCAAACTGCTGGCGCTGCTCAACGCCGTTTTGCAGCACGCACACCACGGTGTCAGGGGAACACAGGGCCGTCAGCCAGGGGGCGATGGCCTCCGTCTGGGTGGTTTTCACCGCGACAAAGACCAGGTCGAAGGGGGCGGCTATCGCCATCGGTTCGGTGTGCACCGGGCCGGGCACCACGATCTCACCCTCGTCAGTGCACAGCACCAGCGCCGAATGGGCGGTACGCCCGCAGACCATCGGCGCCCTCCCCCTCTCAAACAGGGCGGCGGCAATCGTGGTGCCGATGGCGCCGGGACCAATTAGCGCAACCTTAGGAAATGCTGTCATGCCGAAGACCTCCTGATGATTCACCGCCCAGATTAGGCAAAGATTGCCCTCCACAGTAGCGAGAAAGACCGGAAGTCGGCAAGGGGCGCGTCGGGAAAAGCCTTTCGCCTTCCCCGACGGAGGGCTAGTAGCGCACGCAGACGGATTTGGTTTCGCACCAGCCGTCGAGCCAGTCAGGGCCGAAATCGCGGCCGGTACCAGACTGCTTCATGCCGCCGAAAGGCAGGTTGGCGTCAATCAGGGTATGGCTGTTGACCCATACCGTTCCCGCCTGCAGACGGTCGGTGTAGTTCAGGGCCTGGGTCAGATCGCGGGTCCAGACGCTGGCGGTCAGACCAAAATCGCTGTCGTTGGCCAGGCGCAGCGCCTCCTCGCCATCGGCCACTCGCACCAGGTTCACCACCGGGCCAAAAACCTCCTCACGGCTGAGACGCAGTCCGGCGTCGGGGTTTACCACCAGCGTCGGCGGAATATAGTACCCTCCCGCATCTGGTCCGGCGCTGCCGCTGATAAGCTCTGCCTTCTGCTGGCGAGCCTCTTCGAGGTAGGCCGCCACCTTGTCGCAGTGGGCCCGGGAGACCACCGGGTTGATCTGCGCCGTCTCCTGCATCCCCGGACCCACCTGCAGCGATTTCACCGCCTGCTCGAAGCCGCTGACCAGGGTGTCAAACAGCGGCGCTTCGATGTAGATCCGCGAGCTGGCGGCGCAGACCTGCCCCTGATTGAGGAAGCTTCCGGTCATCAGCCCCTCAATAACCCACTGGGGGTCGGCGTCTTTGAGCACAATCGCCGGATTCTTGCCACCCAGCTCCAGCGTCACGCGGGTCAGGCGGTCGGCAGCCCCGCGGGCAATCTGTTTCCCGGTCGCCGTCGAGCCGGTAAAGCTAACCTTCGCCACCTGCGGATGGGCGGTCAGCGCCGCGCCGCAGCCGGCGCCGCTGCCGGTGACCACGTTGAACACCCCGTCAGGAATGCCCGCCTGGGTCGCCAGCTCCGCCACCCGCAGCAGGGTCAGCGGGGTGGTTTCCGAGGGTTTGATGACGATCGAACAGCCCGCCGCCAGGGCCGGCATGACCTTCCACATGCCGATCATCAGCGGGAAATTCCACGGGACGATGCCCGCCACCACCCCGACCGGCTCTTTTTTGGTCCACGCCTGGTAACGCGCCCCTTGCGGGAACGGGATCGAAACGTCCAGCGTCCGGCCGCTGACCTTGGTGGTCAGCCCCGCGGTGTAGCGCATCCAGTTCAGGGTGCAGCCGACCTCAAAGGCGCGGGAGATGGCAATGGATTTCCCCTGCTCGAGGGTTTCCAGTTGCGCCAGCTCTTCGCCGTGCTGCTCCACCAGATCGGCAAAACGCAGCAGGATGCGTTCACGGTCAGCCGGGGGGCGCCCGGCCCAGCGGCGATCGACAAAAGCGCGCCAGGCGGACATCACCGCCCGGTCGACATCCGCCGGGCTGGCGTCGGCGGTGGTGGCAATCGCCTGCCCGGTGGCCGGATCCCAGACGGTTAACCGGTTTTCGCTCTGCGCGGCGCAGGGGGCGCCGTCGATATACAGGCCATGCTGACGGTCTAAAAACTGCTGGACGCTGGCAAGCAGCGCTATCTGTGAGGTGGACATACCCTTTCCTTATTCATCGCGGATAGTGCTTTCAGTCTATGTCTGGTTGGCGGTTGGCGCTTTTTTCTCTGTGACATTCGTTTGCGCCGCTGTGACAGTCGCCGCAATTCCGTCGTCTGCCCTCGCAGAAATGTGCCGCGGGTAATAGTTCTTTCATATACCCGCCATCGCGCCCTTGCCTGAGGCGACACAAATGCAACAATGCGGAAACATTGTTATTACAGGAGAAGGGCGAATGATGACCACGGCAGAGGGGGGGCTGGCATATCAGCGCTGGCTGGCGACGATCAATCAGGTCTGCGGCCATTTCGCCGCCCGGCCGCTGAAGGAGAGTTTCCACGGCGAGATTGACGCCCGCTACGCCGGCAGCCTCAAGGTCAGTACCGTCACCGCCGCCGGCGTCAATCTCTACCGCACACGCAATGAGATAAAACGCGATAACGACGCCTGGTTCTATACCGTGTTTCAGCTCGCCGGCGAAGCCATCATCGAACAGGACGATCGCCAGGTGACGCTGGCGGCAGGCGATATCACGTTAATCGACGCCGCCCGCCCATGCTCCATCGTCTGGCAGCAGACTTCGCGTCAGGCCTCGCTGCTGCTGCCGCGCCAGCGGGTGGCGCCCACAGGGAACATCACTACCGCCTGCCGGCTGGACAAATCTCTGCCAATGGTCCAGCTCAGCCAGCGACTGCTGCTGGAAAGCATGGGCGGCACGACGCTCTCCGCCAGCGAGAGCGAAGCCGCGCTGGAGGCGATCGCCTGCCTGTTGCGCCCGGTGCTGCATCAGCGCGATCCTGCCCCTTCCCGGCGGGAAAAGCAGTTTCAGAAGATTATTGCGTTAATCGATGCGTCCATTCAGTCGGAGCATCTGCGCCCGGAGTGGCTGGCCAGCGAGACGGGCATGTCGGTACGCAGCCTGTACCGGCTGTTTGCCGATCAGGGGCTGGTGGTGGCGCAGTATATTAAGAACCGGCGGTTGGATCTGTGTGCCCAGGCGTTACAGAATGTTCATGACGATGAAAAGCTGGCGGGGATCGGCTACCGCTGGGGCTTCAGCGACCACAGCCATTTCTCCACCGCCTTTAAGCAGCGCTTTGGCGTCACCCCGGGGGAATACCGCAAGCGCTGTCGCTAATTATTTGCGCAGCCACTGGCCGTTCAATCCCTGGACGTACTCCCCGGGCTGCGCGCGGGCCACCAGCTTCTGCCCGGCCATTTTCGCCACTTCATCCACCGGCAGATTGTTGTCATCCGCCAGCTGCTGGTAGCTTTCGCTGCGCGCGGCGTTAATCTGCTTTACCAGCGCCAGCGTCTCTTTATCCTGACGCAGCGGCGCGAGATAGCCGTTCAGCGTCTCCCCCACTCGTCCCTGCTGGCGCGCTTCGCTCAGGGTCAACGCCAGCGCGGGCGCGCTGAGTAAAGCCAGCGTCAGCGCCGCGGTTAACAGTCGTTTTCTCATCGTCGCCTCAGAACAAATCGCTGCGGGATTTGAGCAGGTTTTCCACATCCTTATCGACCTTGATATGGATCTCATGCTCAATTTTGACATTCATATTGATGGTGATGGGCTCTTTCGACGCCGCGATTTCGATGCGCGGCGTACAGCCGGCGAGCAGCATCGACGCCACCATGGCCAGTAACAGCTTCTTCATTTAGGTTCCTTACATGTCTTACCGTCCGTACAGCGCCGTACGGGCAGCGTAGCATTCTGCTCGAGCCACGCCTGTAAATTGTCGCCAAAGCGCAAACTGCGCCACAGGTCGAAAATATTCTCTTCATGAGCGTAGTTTAAATGCACGGTACTACTTTTCCCGTCCACCCGGCTGGTGCCGTTGATGCTGGCCTTAAGCGTCAACACGCCCAGATTATCGAGGTTAATCTGCGTCCACGAGCGGGAGATTTCCATATAGCGCAGCCAGTTAATCGCCGCCCCGGCGGAGACGTTATCCGCCACCAGCGCATCGGCGGTGTCTTTATCCAGCCGCAGGGTCATCGGTCCGTCATTGCGCAGCCAGCCGTCGTGGATGATCCATTGATTATTCTCCAGCCACAGCGGCAGCGCGCCGCTCACCGCGCCGGACATGGCGAACTGTTTCACCTTGACGGCGCTGGTCAGTTCGCTGCTGGAGATATGCTGCAGGCGGATCAACGCCGGGTCGCGCTGCGGCATACGCAGCTGCAGCAACGTCAGTTTCCCGCCTAACAGATCGACGCTGACGTCGCTGAGCTGCAGCGGATTGGCCTCGCTCCACGGCCAGGTGCCCTGCAGGTCCGCCGTCAGATTACGCGCGGTGACCTGGTTGACGATTTCGCCAATGCGCAGGGAGACCGGGCGGCGGATGCCCAGCTGCCAGTGACCGTCGCTGAAGCGGAACGGCAGGACGAAATCGACGCCGTTGATCTGGTTATCCGGCATCCAGGCGCTGCCGCCCTTCAGGACGCCATGGCCGCCCGCCTCAAATCCCTGCCCGGCTGCCGCCGAGAAGGCCACCTGCGCGTAGAGACTGCCTTCGCGCAGGTTCATCTTCCAGTCCGGCGGCACCAGCGGCTGGAACACCGTTAGCGACTGTTTTGGCCACCACGCCTGGCCGCGCAGCCGTTCGCCATCCCAGCGCCCGGACAGACGCACCGGACCGATAGCCTCGGCATGCAGGGCGCCGGTGAACTGGAACCACGTCGGGTCCCGACCGTCGAGAGCGAATTTCAGCGTTGAGGCCGGGAGATAGCTGCCGCCGGAGAAGGTGGTATTGGCGGCGTCCAGCGACAGCGCGCCGGTCAACCGCGGATGCTCAGCATCGCGCAGCCAGCGGATCGGCTGCTCGAGGGTCAGACGCGGGGTGCTGACCCGCATTGTGCCGTACTCAAGCTTATCGAAGCCGGTGGAAAGGCTGCTCAGGGTAATAGCATTGTCGCGCCACTCCCCGCTGCCCTTCACATCCCAGCGCGCCTGCATCGGGGTAAAATGTCCCTCGCCCCAGTAGCGCCACTGCCAGCGGCCGCTGTCGGGCAGAAAATCGCTCGCCTGACCGTCCAGATGCAGCGTAAAGTCGCCCATCTGCTGCTCATGGGCGCGAAGGATCGCCTGCAGGCGGCCATCGACGCCCTGCTGAGTGACCTTAACCCCGGCCAGCGGCCAGCGGATTTCGTCAATATTCAGCGCGTCGATCACCCGCCCGCGCGAGCGCAGCAACGCACCGGGGTGAAAAGCCAGCTGCGGGCTGATCAGCGGCCCGCTGAGCTGAGCCGGCAGCGCCGCGTATAGTATCATCTCCCCCAGCTTGGCCTCACCGGTGAGCCGCAGCGGCAGATCGCTGTTATCCATGCTCAGCTTGCCCGGACCAATATTCAGTACCGCATTGCCCTTCCCGGCATGCCCCTCGGTGAGAACATTCAGGCGACCGCTGACGATCATCTGTTCGGTGCCCTGCTGCCAGTTACCCACCGACAGCGCCACCCGCCCGCGCAGCGGATACGCCTCGTAACGGGTGCGCCAGCGGCCGTCGCTGATAGTGATCCGCTCCGGGGTGATCTCCCACGGCAGGTCCAGAATAGGCTCTACCTCACCCCGCGGGGTGACCAGCAGTTGGCCGCGATTGTGCTGCCACTCGAGCTCAGCATCGATCCATTCCGCAGTCTGCGGGAATTCGAAGGTGCCCTGCATCTGACCGTCGACCGGCAGACCATCCGGCACCAGCGGCAGATGGAAGGTCCCCACCAGCTTCACCGGCGGCTGATCGTCAGTCAGCCGGGCGCTGAACTGGCTGACGGTGAGCGCCTGGCCGCGCAGGCGCGCCTGCAGACTCAGTTCCTTCCCGGCAAAGCCGATATCCTGCTGCGCAGGCGTTAATGACATTACCAGCCGCCCCTGCCATTTCTCCCACGGCGAGAGCCGCAGATTGTCAATGGTTAACCAGCTATAGGGCAACATCGATTGCCATTCGGCAAGCGTGCGCGGTGAACCGGGAGAGGGATCGCTGGCCGGCAGTTTGCTCAGGCAGGCGCTGTTGATCTCCAGCTGGCCAATATGCAGCCGCCAGCGGCTGGGACGCGAGAGACGGGCATCGGTCACCCGGGCGATTTCACAGTCGCCCACCAGATAACGCAGATCGGGGATCAGCAGGGCCGACCGCGTCAGGCGCGGGCTCTCCTGCAAAGAGATACGCGTGCCCACGGGCAGCCAGATGCCCGCCAGCGTCGGCACCCAGTGGGTTAGCGTCAACAGCAGGGTTAGCGGCAATAACACCAGAACTAACACCAGCGCGATGGCGGCTTTATATTTACCCTTCATGGGCAGTTAATATCCTGATTCAACATAAGTAAAAGCCGAAAGGCGTCCATTGTGACACGTTCGACCAGTGAGTGAAAGTTTACGGCCTGTTAAAGCATAGTTGCCAGCCGGACTCGCGGCGCGACGTTCGGCCATTATCATTTAACTGTTGTTTAAGTCGCCCCTGCCACACTCCAGCCAGACGGGAATAGCTTGCGGGAGAGGCGGTGTCGTTAATTATCTCGCTCATAGAGAGCGCACAGGACCACTATCCATGGGTATTGCTGATTGTTTTTCTGCTTACCTTCACTAAATCCTGCGCATTGGTCTCGCTGGCAATCCCCGGCACCTCCGGCCTGCTGCTGCTGGGGACATTCGCTTCCGCCAGCCTCGGACATTTCCTGTTAATGTGGTCCAGCGCCAGCCTCGGCGCCATCGGCGGATTCTGGCTATCGTGGCGGCTGGGCATTCGCTACCGTCATCGCCTCACCCATCTACGCTGGCTGACCGCCGAGCGTCTGGCCCGCAGCCGCCTCTTCTTTCAGCGCTATGGCCCGTGGGCTATCTTTTTCAGCCGCTTTCTCTCTCCCCTGAGGGCTACGCTGCCCTTCGTTAGCGGCGCCAGCAGTCTGCCGCTGTGGTCGTTTCAGCTGGCTAACGTCAGCTCCGGTCTGCTGTGGCCGCTTCTGCTGCTCGCCCCCGGCGCTTTCAGCCTCAGTTTGTGGTGAAAAAACTTTGTCTTTCAAAGAGATTCCGCAAGTCCGCGATATGCTCTAGAATTAGGATTAGCATCCTCTCATTAAACTATTTTTTAATAATTGTACAATTATTTTAAATATGCTACCGTGACGGTATAATCACTGGAGAAAAGTCTTATGAAAATCGCGGTTTATAGTACGAAGCAGTACGATAAAAAGTACCTGCAGCACGTTAATGATGCATACGGCTTTGAACTGGAATTCTTCGATTTCCTGCTGACAGCGAAGACTGCCAAAACCGCCAACGGTTGCGAAGCGGTATGTATCTTCGTCAATGACGACGGCAGCCGCCCGGTGCTGGAAGAGCTGAAGGCCCACGGGGTGAAATATATCGCCCTGCGCTGCGCCGGGTTTAACAATGTCGACCTTGAGGCGGCAAAGGAGCTTGGCCTGCGCGTCGTGCGCGTTCCAGCTTACTCTCCGGAAGCGGTCGCTGAGCATGCGATCGGTATGATGATGTCGCTCAACCGCCGCATCCACCGCGCTTACCAGCGTACCCGCGATGCCAATTTCTCCCTCGAAGGCCTCACCGGCTTCACCATGTACGGCAAAACCGCCGGGGTGATCGGCACCGGGAAAATTGGCGTAGCGATGTTGCGGATCCTCAAAGGCTTCGGCATGCGCCTGCTGGCGTTCGACCCGTACCCAAGCGCCGCCGCGCTGGAGCTGGGGGTGGAATATGTTGACCTCGCCACGCTGTACAAGGAATCGGACGTGATCTCCCTGCACTGTCCGCTGACCGACGAAAACTACCACCTGCTCAATCGCGAAGCCTTCGATCAGATGAAAGACGGGGTGATGGTGATCAACACCAGCCGCGGCGCCCTGATCGACTCTCAGGCGGCCATCGACGCCCTGAAGCACCAGAAAATTGGCGCGCTGGGGCTGGACGTTTATGAGAACGAACGCGATCTGTTCTTTGAAGACAAATCCAACGACGTGATCCAGGACGATGTCTTCCGCCGCCTCTCCGCCTGCCATAACGTGCTGTTTACCGGCCACCAGGCGTTCCTCACCGCCGAGGCGCTGATCAGCATTTCGGAGACCACTCTGGGTAACCTGCAGCAGGTCGCCAACGGCGAAACCTGTCCGAACGCCATCGTCTAATGCCTTTCCCTTTTGTGCTCCTCTCCCGGGGGGAGCACATTCAGATAATCCCCACAGATCCCCGCTGCGATACCGTTACACTGGCTTGGTTTTATTAGTTATGTGAATGTTTTGGAGTGAAAATGAACAAATTTGCGGCGCTTCTGGCGGCAGGTATGCTGCTGTCCGGCTGTGTCTATAACAGTAAGGTGTCCACCGGTGCGGAACAGCTGCAGCATCATCGTTTCGTGCTGACCAGCGTCAACGGCCAGGCGGTCAACGCCAGCGACCGGCCGCTGGAGCTGAGCTTCGGTGAGAAGATGGCTATAACGGGCAAGATGTATGTATCCGGCAATATGTGCAACGGCTTTAGCGGGGAAGGTAAAGTGTCGGACGGCGAGCTGAAGGTCAAATCGCTGGCGATGACCCGGATGCTGTGCCACGACGCCCAGCTCAATACCCTGGATGCGACGATCGACAAGATGCTGCGCGAGGGTGCGCAGGTCGATCTGACGGAAAACCAGTTGACGCTGGCGACCGCCGACCAGACGCTGGTCTATAAGCTCGCCGACCTGATGCACTAGCCGGCGTTGAGGTACCGCTGACGCTGCCCCGCGACGGGGCCGCTGTTAGTAGCCGCAGCTGCCGCCCGCCAGCGCCTGCTCGCTGCAGCGTTTGCCGTTCGGCAGCGCGCACATGCCTATCGCCGAACCATCGAGCTGACGAGCCACCGATAACGAGCCGCCTATCATGGCGCAGTTGGCCTGACCGGCGTCGCTCATCGCCGCCCGCATTCCCGGCGTGACGTGCGCCGCCGTGGCCTGCTGAACGGGTTCACTACTGCACGCGGACAGCAACAGCGCCGCACATCCTACTAACATCGCAGCTCGCATTCTCTCTCCCCTCGGAAACGTCTTAAAAAAGCAAACCCCAGAATAATAGGCAGCGTGGCGGGCGGCGTCGAGAGGGGAAGTACGTATTTATGCGCCTCATTAACATTTTCTAGCAAATTTTCGCCGAAAGCTTGATCTGCCTCGGCCATGTCGCCCGGCGCAGGTGGTTCCTCTCCCGGCAGGCAGCCATTTTCTCCGCGAACCACGCAAAATATTGATCTGGTCACGGGTACCCGGCGCATTGAGGACACAAATGCAAAAATGGCGGGGTCAGCGGTTTGCTAAACTACCCCTTATATAATTACAGGGCGCGTCGCGGTTTCACGCGTCCATTCTTTTGCGCAATGTAAGGGTGTCTTCATATGATTACGATTGATGGTAATGGCGCGGTCGCTTCCGTCGCGTTTCGCACCAGTGAAGTTATCGCCATCTACCCGATCACGCCCAGTTCAACGATGGCGGAACAGGCTGACGCCTGGGCCGGCAATGGGCTGAAAAACGTCTGGGGCGATGTTCCCCGCGTGGTCGAAATGCAGTCGGAGGCGGGCGCCATTGGCGCCGTACATGGCGCGCTGCAGACCGGCGCCCTCTCCACCTCCTTTACCTCATCGCAGGGCCTGCTGCTGATGATCCCCACCCTGTACAAACTGGCCGGCCAGCTGATGCCGTTTGTGCTGCACGTCGCCGCCCGCACTGTCGCTACCCATGCGTTGTCGATCTTCGGCGACCATTCCGATGTCATGGCCGTCCGCCAGACCGGGTGCGCCATGCTGTGCGCCAGCAGCGTTCAGGAAGCGCAGGATTTCGCGCTGATCTCGCATATCGCCACCCTGCAAAGCCGGGTGCCGTTTATTCATTTCTTTGATGGTTTCCGTACTTCGCACGAAATCAACAAAATCGCCCCACTGGCGGATGACACCATTCGCGCCCTGCTGCCGCAGGATAAGATCGCTGAGCATCGCCAGCGCGCGCTCAATCCGGAACACCCGGTGATCCGCGGAACCTCGGCCAACCCCGACACTTACTTCCAGTCCCGGGAGGCCACCAATCCGTGGTACGACGCGGTGTATGACCATGTCGAGAAAGCGATGGACGATTTCGCTGCCGCCACCGGCCGTCAGTACAAACCGTTTGAGTTTTACGGCCACCCGCAGGCAGAGCGCGTGATCGTCATTATGGGCTCGGCCATCGGCACCTGCGAAGAGGTGGTTGATGAGTTGCTGAGTCGCGGCGAGAAAGTCGGCGTGCTAAAAGTCCGCCTCTATCGCCCGTTCTCCGCCGCCCACCTGCTGGCGGCGCTGCCGGAAAGCGCCCGCGCGGTTGCCGTACTTGATCGCACCAAAGAACCCGGCGCGCTTGCCGAACCGCTTTACCTCGACGTGATGACCGCCCTGGCGGAAGCCTTTAACCGCGGCGAGCGCGAGACGCTACCGCGCACTATCGGCGGCCGCTACGGTCTCTCCTCCAAGGAGTTTGGTCCGGAATGCGTGCTGGCGATATTCAGTGAACTGCAGGCCGCCCAGCCGAAGCCGCGCTTTACCGTCGGGATCTATGATGACGTGACCAACCTGTCGCTGCCGCTGGGCGAAAATACCCTGCCGGCAGAGGCCAAGCTCGAGGCCCTGTTCTACGGCCTCGGCAGCGACGGCAGCGTGTCAGCTACCAAAAACAACATCAAAATCATCGGCAACTCGACCCCATGGTTCTCCCAGGGCTATTTTGTCTATGACTCGAAGAAAGCGGGCGGCCTCACCGTCTCGCATCTGCGGGTCAGCGAAAAACCGATTCGTTCATCGTATCTGATTTCGCAGGCTGATTTCGTCGGCTGCCACCAGCTGCAGTTTATCGATAAATACCAGATGGCCGAGCGGCTGAAGCCCGGCGGCATTTTCCTGCTCAACACGCCGTACAGCGCCGATGAGGTCTGGTCCCGCCTGCCCCAGGAAGTCCAGGCCACCCTGAATCAGAAAAAAGCGCGTTTTTACGTGGTCAACGCGGCAAAGATCGCCCGCGAATGCAGCCTCGGGGCGCGCATTAATACCGTGATGCAGATGGCCTTTTTCCATTTAACCCAGATCCTGCCGGGTGATAGCGCGCTGGCGGAACTGCAGGCAGCCATCGCCAAAAGCTACAGCAGCAAAGGTCAGGAGCTGGTGGAGCGCAACTGGCAGGCGCTGGCCCTGGCCCGTGAATCACTGGCGGAAGTACCGCTCCAGCCGGTGAACGCCAGCAGTCCGAACCGCCCGCCGGTGGTCTCCGACGCCGCGCCGGATTTCGTCAAAACGGTCACCGCCGCGATGCTGGCCGGCCTCGGCGATGCGCTGCCGGTTTCTGCCCTGCCGCCGGACGGTACCTGGCCCATGGGCACCACCCGCTGGGAGAAACGCAACATCGCCGAAGAGATCCCCATCTGGAAGGAAGCGCTGTGTACTCAATGCAACCACTGCGTCGCCGCCTGCCCGCACTCGGCGATCCGCGCCAAAGTGGTCGCCCCGGAAGAGATGGAGAACGCCCCTGCCAGCCTGCATTCGCTGGATGTGAAATCCCGCGATATGCGCGGGCAGAAATACGTTCTGCAGGTCGCCCCGGAAGACTGCACCGGCTGCAACCTGTGCGTCGAAGTGTGTCCGGCGAAAGACCGCCAGAACCCGGAGATCAAGGCCATCAATATGATGTCCCGCCTGGAGCATGTGGAAGAGGAGAAGGTCAATTACGAGTACTTCCTCAACCTGCCGGAAATCGACCGCAGCAAACTTGAGCGCATTGATATTCGCACCTCGCAGCTGATCAGCCCGCTGTTTGAATACTCCGGCGCCTGCTCGGGCTGTGGCGAAACGCCGTATATCAAACTGCTGACCCAGCTGTACGGCGACCGAATGCTGATTGCCAACGCCACCGGCTGCTCCTCCATTTACGGCGGCAACCTGCCCTCGACACCGTACACTACCGACGCCAACGGCCGCGGCCCGGCGTGGGCCAACTCGCTGTTTGAGGATAACGCCGAATTCGGGCTCGGCTTCCGCTTGACCGTCGACCAGCATCGCCAGCGCGTGATGCGCCTGCTGAGCGAATTCGCCGACAAGCTGCCGGCAGAGCTGAACGCGGCGCTGCACGCCGAGGCGACGCCGGAA
This sequence comes from Klebsiella sp. P1954, assembly GCF_018199955.1. Lineage (NCBI taxonomy): Bacteria > Pseudomonadati > Pseudomonadota > Gammaproteobacteria > Enterobacterales > Enterobacteriaceae > Klebsiella > Klebsiella sp. P1954. Next base: position 597,101 of record NZ_CP073373.1, read on the forward strand.
GTTCGCCGCGAACAGGTGGCGGCCCTGCGTCAGGCGCTGGCCGGCGTGGCGGGAGCTGAAGAGCTGCTGACCGATGCCGACGCACTGGTGGAGAAATCCGTCTGGCTGATCGGCGGCGACGGCTGGGCTTACGATATCGGCTTCGGCGGCCTGGACCATGTACTGAGCCTGACGGAAAACGTCAATATTCTGGTGCTGGACACTCAGTGTTACTCCAACACCGGCGGGCAGGCGTCAAAAGCCACCCCGCTGGGAGCAGTGACTAAGTTTGGCGAGCACGGCAAACGCAAGGCGCGTAAAGATCTGGGCGTCAGCATGATGATGTACGGGCATGTTTATGTGGCGCAAATTTCGCTGGGCGCGCAGCTGAACCAGACGGTAAAAGCGATTCAGGAAGCGGAAGCCTATCCGGGGCCATCGCTGATCATCGCCTATAGCCCTTGCGAAGAGCATGGCTACGATCTGGCGCTCAGCCACGACCAGATGCGTCAGCTGACCGCCACCGGCTTCTGGCCGCTCTACCGCTTCGACCCGCGTCGGGCAGACGAAGGCAAGATCCCGCTGGCGCTAGATTCCCGTCCGCCATCAGACGCGCTGGCCGAGACGCTGCTGAATGAGCAACGTTTCCGCCGCCTGAACGCCCAGCAGCCTGAAGTGGCGGAGCAGCTATGGAAAGACGCCGCCGCCGATCTGCAGAAGCGCTATGACTTCCTCGCCCAGCTGGCTGGCAAAGCGGAGAAATCGCCAAGCGAAGGTTAACCGCCCCGTCACCTTTGTCCATAAAAAAAGCCCGAACACAACGTTCGGGCTTGTCGTTTTACCGATAAACAACATCATTCCGCAGAATGAGACGGCAACAATAAATTATTGGCATGACAATAAAGGCATATAACGCGCAAATAATACGTGATTAGCCCGGGCATGTATAATTTTTATTTTGTATATTATCTATAAATGCATTCAGCATAATTATCACCATTTCATTGGTATTATTTATTTTAGATTTTACTTATATCGTAACAATTGAGTCTTACCGGATCTCAGACCGCTCCTTTAGCATGAGTTCACTTCCCACCCGGAAGTTAAAACATAAAAACAGTTAAAGGAATTTCTTCATGAAAAGAAAAGTACTGGCCCTCGTTATTCCGGCTTTATTAGCCGCCGGTGCCGCGCATGCGGCGGAAATTTATAATAAAGACGGGAATAAATTAGATCTCTATGGCAAGGTAGATGGTCTGCATTATTTCTCCAGCGACTCGAAAAAAGACGGCGATCAAACTTATTTACGTTTTGGCTTTAAAGGCGAAACCCAGATCAACGATATGCTTACCGGCTATGGCCAGTGGGAATATAACGTTCAGGCCAACAACACCGAGACCTCCAGCGATCAGGCGTGGACCCGTCTGGCATTCGCCGGTATCAAAGTGGGCGATTACGGCTCCTTCGACTACGGTCGTAACTACGGCGTGCTGTACGACGTTGAAGGCTGGACCGATATGCTGCCGGAGTTCGGCGGCGACTCCTACACCTATGCGGATAACTTTATGGCAGGCCGCGCCAACGGCGTCGCAACCTACCGCAACAGCGATTTCTTCGGTCTGGTGGAGGGTCTGAACTTCGCCCTGCAGTATCAGGGTAAAAACGAAGGCCAGAACGCGCAGGATATCAACGTCGGCACCAATAACCGCAGCAGCGACAGCGATGTTCGCTTCGACAATGGCGATGGTTTCGGCCTCTCTACTTCCTACGACTTCGGCATGGGCATCAGCGCGGCGGCAGCTTACACCTCGTCTGACCGTACTAACGATCAGATGACCCAGACCAACGCGCGCGGCGATAAAGCGGAAGCCTGGACCGCCGGCCTGAAGTACGACGCCAACGATATCTACCTGGCGACCATGTACTCTGAAACCCGCAATATGACCCCGTACGGCAATGACGGCGTGGCCAATAAAACACAAAACTTCGAAGTCACCGCGCAGTATCAGTTCGACTTCGGCCTGCGTCCGGCCATCTCCTACCTGCAGTCCAAAGGCAAAGATCTGTACAATAACGGCCGCTATGCCGATAAAGATCTGGTCAAATATATGGACGTTGGCGCGACCTATTACTTCAACCGTAATATGTCCACCTATGTTGATTACAAAATCAACCTGCTGGATGGTAACGACAAATTCTACGAAGACAACGGTATCTCTACCGATAACATCGTCGCCCTGGGCCTGGTTTACCAGTTCTGATGCGCCTGCCCGCCGGTTCCGGCGGGCTTTCCCCCACCCGCCTCGCTGCAGATAAAACAAAACGCTATATCTCGCGGACTAAAATAGCCGTCCGTTTAATGATATAGTCATGGCCAATAAGTGCTTGCCCGAGGACGTCCATCATGCACCACCATCCGGTTAAATCTTCCCGAATTATCTCCGTCGCCTACGATGACGCCTCCGCCACACTGGAAATCTATTTCTATCACCAGCCGCCATTACAATATACCGGGGTCCCACCGCGTATTTTTCATGATTTTTTACAGGTGGTGTCAAAAGGCCGGTATTATGACGGGGTGATCAAAGGAAAATTTCCCGAACGCAAGCTACGTTAATGTCAAAGTGTGACTGCGGTCATGATACAAAACGTGCCCTAATACCGTACAATATGAAGGGATACTTAAACAGGAGGTTTTATGAGCAGAATGATTCTTGTCCCTATCGATATCTCTGATAAAGAATTTACTGAACGCATTATCAGTCACGTTGAATCGGAAGCGCGGATTGACGACGCCGAGGTGCATTTCCTCACCGTGATCCCTTCTCTGCCCTATTATGCCTCACTGGGAATGGCCTATACCGCTGAGCTTCCCGGCATGGACGAGCTGCGTGAGGGTTCTGAAACGCAATTGAAAGAGATCGCGAAGCAGTTCTCCATCCCGGAAGACCGGATGCATTTTCACGTCGCGGAAGGATCGCCAAAAGATAAAATCCTTGCGCTGGCCAAGTCGCTGCCAGCCGACCTGGTGATCATCGCTTCGCACCGACCGGATATCACAACTTATCTGCTGGGCTCCAACGCCGCCGCGGTGGTTCGTCACGCCGAGTGCTCGGTACTGGTGGTCCGCTAACGCCGCAGCCCGCCGCCCGGCGGGCTTTTTATTTCCGCATCAGCCGCCCCCGCCTGGCTGCTCGCTGCCGAAAGTGCCGGAAAGATGCTGACATTCCGCCCCTGAATCCGTACCATACACGCCACGGTTGCCTGTCAAACCTCAATAATTGCTACGCGCCAGCGCCACGTTGTTCAGCGGCTGGCAGAATGCGTGCTCTTCTGATGCCACACTATGAATTGAGCCACTATTACATGCTGCAAAACCAAGAAATCAGTAAAAAAGAAAAGTACAACATCGATAAGCTGCAGAAACGTCTGCGCCGCAACGTCGGTGAGGCGATTGCCGACTTCAATATGATTGAAGAGGGCGACCGCATTATGGTTTGTCTTTCAGGCGGCAAGGACAGCTATACCATGCTAGAGATCCTGCGCAATCTGCAGAAAAGCGCGCCCATCTCCTTCTCGCTGGTGGCGGTGAACCTCGATCAGAAGCAGCCAGGGTTCCCGGAGCATATTCTGCCGGCGTATCTGGAGCAGCTGGGGGTTGAATACAAGATTGTCGAAGAGAACACCTACGGCATCGTCAAAGAGAAGATCCCGGAAGGAAAAACCACCTGCTCGCTGTGCTCTCGCCTGCGTCGCGGCATCCTCTATCGTACCGCTACCGAGCTCGGGGCGACCAAGATCGCCCTCGGCCATCATCGCGACGATATCCTGCAGACGCTGTTTTTGAATATGTTCTACGGCGGCAAAATGAAAGGGATGCCGCCGAAGCTGATGAGCGACGACGGCAAACACATCGTCATCCGCCCGCTGGCCTACTGCCGCGAAAAGGACATCGAGCGCTTCTCCCAGGCCAAAGGCTTCCCGATTATTCCGTGCAACCTGTGCGGTTCGCAGCCAAACCTGCAGCGCCAGGTGATCGCCGATATGCTCCGCGACTGGGACAAGCGTTATCCTGGGCGCATTGAAACCATGTTCAGCGCGATGCAGAACGTGGTGCCTTCGCACCTGAGCGACGTCAATCTGTTTGATTTTAAAGGCATCACCCACGGCTCAGAGGTGGTGGATGGTGGCGATCTGGCGTTTGACCGGGAAGATATTCCCCTGCAGCCCGCCGGCTGGCAGCCGGAAGAAGAAGACGCCCGTCTCGATGAGCTGCGTCTGAACGTAGTGGAAGTGAAATAACCCTCACGCGTCTCAGGCAGCCGCCTGAGACGCACTCTCCTGCCCTTACTTCAGCAGTCGTACGCGGCAGGATTTACCTTTGATCTTGCCATTTTGTAACTGCTTATACGCCTTCTGCGCCATATTCTGGCGGATCGCCACATAGACGTGGGCAGGGTGGACGGTAATTTTGCCGATATCGGCACCATCAAAGCCCATATCCCCGGTCAGGGCTCCCAGCACATCTCCCGGGCGCATTTTCGCCTTTTTCCCGCCGTCGATACACAGCGTCGCCATCTCCGCCGTCAGCGGCGCGATGGTGTTGCCCGTCGGCGCCGGCAGCCAGTTCAGGGAAAGCTGCAGCATGTCGGCCAGAATAGTGGCGCGCTGCGCCTCTTCCGGCGCACAGAAGCTGATGGCCAGCCCTTGTTCACCGGCGCGGGCGGTACGGCCGATGCGGTGAACATGCACCTCCGGATCCCAGGCCAGCTCGAAATTCACCACCAGCGCCAGGGATTTGATGTCCAGACCGCGGGCAGCGACGTCGGTCGCCACCAGAACCCGGACGCTGCCGTTAGCGAAGCGCACCAGCGTCTGATCGCGATCGCGCTGCTCAAGGTCACCATGCAGCGACAAGGCGCTCTGCCCGGCGGCGTTGAGCGCATCGCAGACCGCCTGGCAATCGCGTTTGGTATTGCAGAACACCACGCAGGATGCGGGCTGATGCTGGCTGAGCAGGCGCTGCAGCAGGGCAATCTTACCGTGGCGGGAAACTTCAAAGAACTGCTGCTCAATCGCCGGGAGCGCATCGACAGTGTCGATCTCAATTGTCTGCGGATTGCGCTGCACCCGGCCGCTGATCGCCGCGATTGCCGCCGGCCAGGTAGCAGAAAACAGCAGCGTCTGCCGGTCAGCCGGTGCGAAGCGGATCACCTCATCAATGGCATCGCTGAAGCCCATATCGAGCATGCGGTCCGCTTCGTCCATCACCAGGGTCTGCAGCGCGTCAAGGGAGACCGTTCCCTTCTGCAGATGATCGAGCAGACGGCCTGGGGTGGCGACGATAATATGCGGGGCATGCTGCAGGGAATCTCGCTGGGCGCCAAAGGGCTGCCCGCCGCAGAGCATCAGAATCTTGATGTTCGGCAGGCAGCGCGCCAGGCGGCGCAGCTCGCCGGCGACCTGATCGGCCAGCTCGCGGGTCGGGCACAACACCAGCGACTGGGTCTCGAAGCGCGCCGGATCGATATGCTGCAGCAGACCCAGCCCAAATGCGGCCGTTTTTCCGCTGCCGGTTTTTGCCTGCACGCGCACATCTTTCCCCGCGAGGATCGCCGGCAGGGCGGCGGCCTGAACCGGGGTCATCGACAGATAACCCAGCTCGTTAAGGTTGGCTAATTGGGCGGCAGGTAAAACAGTCAGGGTAGAAAAAGCGGTCACAATGTATTCTCGTATTAAAAGGCAGACAATCTGCAGGCGCGTATCCTCGCAGATCTCCGCGCCTGATGCGACAATTTAATCGGCTCTTCGTCAGGCGGCGGATCGGGCTGGGGCTGCGGACGCGGTCGTGGGTCGGGTAAAGGAGCCGGATCGTTCGGCTCGGGCGAGATAGGTATAGACTGGGCTGTCAGCTCTGAAGCGTAATACATAGAGGCCTCCCGGAGAGTGATACGGGCGTACCCGCAGGCGTCAACGGCCAGAAACCGTCGGGTGTCTTAGTAAGGGTAGAAGCTGGTCCGGAGAGCGCAAAAAAAAAGCCGACTCAACAAAGCCGGCGTCGTACGAATCAATTGTGCTATGCAGTAATTCAAAAAAGGAAGTAAGACAATATGGAGCGCAACGCCCATCGCTTGACGTTGCATTCACCTGCGAGAGAGATATTGCCCTGAATGGGTAGATGGTTTATTGATTTCGCTCAAACATTGCCGGGTTTTCCCGGCACTACAGCCGCTAAAAGGCGATTCTTTACAGCCATTTACTGCGATGTAACCACCACGCAACACCACCGATGACAACGACTAACATCAAGCAGAAAAGGCTAAACCCCAGATGCCAGCTGTTGCCAGGGATCCCGCCGAGGTTGACGCCGAACAGGCCGGTTAAAAAGGTGCTGGGTAGAAACACCATCGCCATCAATGACATGGTATAGGTCCGCCGCGCCAGCGACTCCTGCATAATCTGGGCGATCTCGTCGCTCATGATCGCCGTCCGCGCGATACAGCTGTCGATCTCATCCAGACCGCGCCCCAGCCGCTCGGCGATATCCTGCATTCGCCGCCGCTGATCGTCACTCATCCACGGCAGCCGCTCGCTGGCCAGCCGGGCATAAACGTCGCGCTGCGGCGCCATATAGCGGCGCATCACAATCAGCTGCTTACGCAGCAGTGCGAGAAATCCGCGCGGCGGCACCTGCTGATCGAGCAGGTCGTCTTCCAGGTCGATAATGCGATCGTGCAGTTGTTCGATAAACTCGCTGGCATGATCGGTCAACGCATCGCAGACCTCCACCAGCCAGCTGCCGCCGTCCGTCGGGCCATTACCTTCCTTCAGGTCGCCCAGCACATCGTCCAGCGCCAGCACTTTGCGCTGACGAGTGGAGACGATCAGCCGCTCATCCATATACAGGCGCATCGCCACCAGCTGGTCGGGCCGCTCATCGGTACTGCCGTTGATACAGCGCAGGGTGATCAGCGCCCCGTCACCGATCCGCGTCACCCGCGGCCGGGTGCTCTCCCCCGCCAGGGCATCGCGCACGTTATTGGGCAGCAACGGGGTGGCCGCCAGCCAGTCGGCGCTGTCGCTATGGGTATAGTTGAGATGCAGCCAGCAAGGCTTGTCTTTGTCGATAATATCGTCATCGGCGAGCGGCTTAACGCCCCCCTGCCCGTCGAGCACCCACGCGAAGATCGCGTCCGGTATCTGCAACTCCGAGCCTTTAATCGCGTCCACTCAACCTCCGTTAATCCATATCTGCTAAATTACGCGCCTTCTCTATAAGGTACGCGAAAGCGCGCATTCTTGCTTTTAATGACCCGGAAATACAGGCCTAGTCGCTTCATTGAAAAGCGCTTTCGCCCCGGTCGCGGCGCTCCCCTCATTTAACGTTAAAACTTAGTGAAATCAAGTTCTTCACGATTCAACACATACAGAGCGACGTTTTGCCGTTTATTTTGCAACTTCTTGCTGTATTATGCTGTTTATTGCGTTAATTTGCGGAGTCAATGGCCATGCATAAGCTCGCCAGGCAAAAACATATTCTCGACAGGCTTAGCGAAACCGGTCAGCTGAGCATCAGCGAACTGGTTGCAGAGCTGCAGGTGTCGGCCGATACCATTCGCCGCGATCTGAGCGACCTGGAACAACAGGGCGTGCTGCAGAAAAGCCACGGCGGGGCCATCGCCCTTAACGTCCCGGCCATGACGCGCCAGGGCAGAAACGCTCTTCTCACCCAGACCAAGCAGCGCCTGGGTCAGCAGGTCGCCGCGCGCATTCCCTCTGGCTCGACGCTGTTTCTCGACGCCGGAAGCACGCTGCTGGCGGTGGCAGCCCAGCTGAAAGGGCCGTTGACCGTGATCACGGCCTCTCTGGATATCGCTCAGCTGTTCAGCGACCGTACCGATATCCAGCTGATCCTGCTTGGCGGCCAGTGGGATAGTAAACAACGGCTGTTCGCCGGCAGCGCCACCCTGTCGCTGGTCACCCGCTACCGGGCCGATATCACCATTCTCGGCGCCTGCGCGCTCCATGCCGGGCTGGGGCTGAGCGCCAGCCAGGAAGCTGATGCCGACGTTAAACGCGCCATGCTGGCCGCCAGCGCCGAGCACTGGCTGGTGGCGGACCATACCAAACTCAACCGCTGCGAACCGTGGCGGGTGGCCGGGCTCTGCGACATTCACCATCTTTTTCTTGATCGTCCCTGGGCTGAGCTGGGGGATGACCCCGCCCTCTCTGTACATATTGCTGACGCTTAACAACGTGGAGAACCTGATGAGTAACAACACGATAAATATCGCCCTGATTGGCTACGGATTCGTCGGTAAGACCTTCCACGCGCCGCTTATCCGTTCGGTGCCGGGGCTGAACCTGGCGTTCGTCGCTTCCCGCGATGAAGAGAAGGTCAAACGCGACCTGCCGGACGTCACGGTGATCGCCTCCCCGGAAGCTGCGGTCCAGCATCCGGACGTTGACCTGGTGGTCATCGCCTCTCCTAACGCCACGCACGCCCCGCTGGCCCGCCTGGCGCTGAACGCCGGCAAACATGTGGTGGTGGATAAGCCCTTTACCCTCGATATGCAGGAGGCCCGGGAGCTGATCGCCCTGGCGGAGGAGAAACAGCGTCTGCTTTCCGTCTTCCATAACCGCCGCTGGGACAGCGACTATCTCGGGATCCGTCAGGTGATTGAGCAAGGCACCCTCGGCGCGGTGAAACACTTCGAGTCGCATTTCGACCGCTTCCGCCCGGAAGTCCGCGTCCGCTGGCGCGAGCAGAACGTCCCGGGCAGCGGCTTGTGGTTCGACCTGGGGCCGCACCTGATCGACCAGGCGCTGCAGCTATTTGGTTTGCCGCAGTCGGTGCAAGGTAACATAGCCACCCTGCGCGACGGCGCGGAGATCAACGACTGGGCGCATGTGGTATTAAACTACCCGGCGCATAAAGTGATCCTGCACTGCAGCATGCTGGTCGCGGGCGGCTCGTCGCGCTTCACCGTGCACGGCGATAAAGGTAGCGTTATCAAAGCGCGGGCCGACCAACAGGAGAGCCAGCTGCTGGCGGGCGTGGTACCGGGCAGCGCCGGCTGGGGCCAGGATGACGACCCGCTGGTTATCTATGATGCCTCGCTGCAGGCCCACGCGCAGGCTACCCCGCAGGGCGATCAGCGCCAGTACTATATGCTGATCCGCGATGCGCTGAAGGGCCAGATCGCCAATCCGGTGCCGCCGGTGGAAGCGCTGGCGGTGATGGCCGTTCTGGAAGCGGCGGTGCGCTCTGCTGAAAGTGGTATGGTGCAGACCCTGGACCTGTCCGACGACGAGCGCAACACGCTGCGCTAATCCGCCCTGTTCTCCGGTTACCTGCGCGGCCCGCAGGTAACCGCTTCTTTTGCGCCACCTTAGAAAAAATCACTATCTATCCGCAGATTAACATTGCTTTATCCTGCTCCATGGCGCAAAGCACCGCTGGAAATTTCAGCCAATTGGGAGGAGGATAGAATGTAGATCGATCGTAATGAGAAAGAGGTTGCTGACGCTGTGGACGCAGCAACCGTACTACCGGACAGGAGAAGCGCATGTATTACACGTTAGGAGATACCACTCTCCATTTTTATCGCTATCAGTGCAAATTTTACGTCGCCCACTGGGAAGGGGGTAACGTGATGAGCGAAAAATTTAAATCGTTTATCGAACAGATCACTGAGAAGACCGGGCTGGATGCGAAACGCGTCGAGACCGCCGCGCGCGATTATTTTACTAACGTGGATTAACAGGCAGTGCTGTTCGTAAGAGACAAGCTGGTGCGGTAGCCGCGCAGGCTAACCCCACCTTTCTCCGCCAGGACGCCTCGCGCCGCCTGGCGGCTTCTCTATTCTGCCAGCATTAAACGGTAGTCAGTTTTGCCAGAATGGCGGCGAAGGCGTCATTAACCTTATCGCCGGCGAGCAGTTTTTTACGCAACGTGAAGCTTCTGCCGCTGGAACGGATCAGCAGCCGGACTTTCGCATCATTATTGCTGCGTTCAACTACGGCAACATCCCGCAAGGGAATAACGTAGGTATCGGCATAGAGCCCCGGCGTAAATATCATCGACTCGCCGCTCACGCCAATCACCACCCGATTTTGCAGACGATAACCATTGCACAGCGCAACAATACCAGCGGCAATAAATACTCCGCCTATCCCCATGCCAATCATTAAAATAATGATCCCGGCGATGAGCGCCAGCGCCCCCTGTGGATAAAAACCGGACGCATTAAAGGTTAATAGCTGGTGATTATCGTCGCGGCCCATCGCCCCGGTTGTTGACCGCCACGAGGTAAAACCGGCGTTAATCCGCGTTTGAAAGCTGAACATACTGCCAACCAGAAAGAACATGCTGGCGGGCACCATCACGATACCGCCAATAAACGCCAGGACGATGGCCAGATAAGGATAGCGGCCAGACAGCATAATGCTGATCGCCTGAACCACCACGGCGATAAACAGGGCAAGAACCAGCCAGGACCACATGCTGTCCACCCCACGATGGAAATTCAGTTGTCCTTCATCGAGTAATAAATTACGCGCGACAAAACAGATAATAATATTAACGAACAGGCCAATCCAGGCCAGCTTGTGCACATGCTTCATACCCTACTCCATTATGGTTTTTACTATTCCATTTCCAGGCATTATTAAATCCAGTCTCAATGCCGGCTGGATAGTAGCAAAGCGATACGCAAGATCAATAAAAAGCGCGCGGTCTCCTCACATTCTAATTTATATTCAGCGTGATATTGTTAGTTATCATTTATCGTAATTATATAAACCATCCTATATATTGGCGCTATATATTTTCAGCGCCATAATATCGCCCTGCCGCCAGGCAGGGCGTCGCAGATTAACGCTCCTCAAGCGCCGCCACCGGCGCCGGCGCGCTTTTCCTGCGCAGCAGATAGCCTGCAGCAAGGATCAGCAGCCATACCGGGATCAGGCAGACGGAGATGCGGATGTCCGGGGTCAGATACATCACCCCGAGGATCGCGGCGAGAAACAGCAGACACAGCCAGTTTGTCAGGGGATAGGCGAAACTCTGGAAAGCCGTTACCTTCCCCGCCCGCTGCATGGCGCGGCGGAACTTAAGATGAGTGATGCAGATCATCGCCCAGTTGATGACCAGGGCGGCCACCACCAGGGCCATCAGCAGGGCAAAGGCTTTCCCGGGCATCACATAGTTAATCACCACGCAAAGCGCCGTGGCGACGGCGGATACCGCCAGGGCGGTCAATGGGATCCCGCGGTGGTTCACCCGCAGCAGCGCACGCGGGGCGTTGCCCTGCTGAGCCAGGCCGAACAGCATCCGGCTGTTGCAGTAGACGCAGCTGTTGTAGACCGACAGCGCGGCGGTGAGCACCACCAGATTGAGGGCGTTGGCCACAATATTGCTGTCAATGGCGTGAAAGATCAGCACAAAGGGGCTTCCCCCTTCCACGACGTTCCGCCACGGGTAGAGTGACATCAGGACCGCCAGCGACCCCACGTAAAACAGCAGAATACGGTAGATCACCTGGTTGGTGGCTTTGGGAATGGTTTTATGCGGTTCGTCGGCTTCCGCCGCGGTGATCCCCACCAGCTCAAGCCCGCCGAAGGAGAACATGATCACCGCCATGGCCATCACCAAGCCCGTGATGCCGTTAGGGAAAAATCCCCCGTCCTGCCACAGGTTGGCCACCGTCGCCGCCGGGCCGCCGTGACCGCTAAATAACAGATAGCAACCAAAGGCGATCATGCTGATGATGGCGGCCACTTTGACAATCGAGAACCAGAACTCCAGCTCGCCATACACTTTGACGTGCGTCAGGTTGATGGCGTTGATCGCCACGAAGAAGATCGCCGCCGACAGCCAGGCGGGTACCTCCGGCCACCAGTACTGAATATAGATCCCCACCGCCGTCAGCTCCGCCATGCTTACCAGCACGTACAACACCCAGTAATTCCAGCCGGACATAAACCCGGCGAAGGGCCCCCAGTAGCGGTTGGCGAAATGGCTGAACGACCCCGCCACCGGCTCCTCTACCACCATTTCGCCAAGCTGACGCATGATAAAGAAAGCGATAACCCCGGCGATGGCGTACCCCAGCAGGACCGACGGGCCTGCCATACGGATCGTTTGCGCGATACCTAAAAACAGTCCGGTGCCGACCGCCCCCCCGAGGGCGATCAACTGGATGTGGCGGTTTTTTAACCCGCGTTTTAACTGATGCTCTTGCTGCGTTGTCATCTCTGACCTGCCCCTGTCTGTAAAAAGTCACGTTCGCCGGCAGCAACTTTCAGGCCAGCGGAGCGCCTTGCAGCGTCAGACAAAAATTAATTAATTGAAATATATTCAAATATTCTTTTCAAATCAGTTCCGGTAGCTGGTCATGTCGGCGCCGACCTGGCGCATCACACGCGAAAACTGGCCAGATAACGCACAGTTCATGAGAAAAAGAGCGGATTAATGCATGAACCTGACCCGTTTTGGTGCATCCGGTTTGCCGCCGTCCGCTCAGGCTTCACGCCAGGCAAAAAACTGTTAGGCTGGTAGCCACTTTTACGTTCCGCTAGTGGCCACTATGTACAACATCGACGACTATGATCTGAAAATACTTACCCTGCTGCAGGCCAATGGCCGTTTAACCAATCAGGAGCTGAGCGAGCTTATCGGCCTGTCCGCTTCCCAGTGTTCGCGCCGCCGTATCGCCCTTGAACAGGCACAGCTTATCCTCGGCTACCATGCGCGTCTGGCGCCGGATGCAGCCGGGCAGGAGATGCTTGGCCTGATTGAGGTGCGTCTGCTGAATCACACCCCGCAATGCGTGGAGAGCTTTCATCAGATGCTCAGTGAAGTGGACGCCATTCTGGACGCCTGGAAAACCACCGGCGACGCCGATTATCTGCTGCGGGTAACGGTCCCGGACCTGCCCGGTCTGAGCCATTTGATCAGCCATATTCTGGCGCAAAACAAAGGGGTGGCCCATCTGAAAACCGCCGTCGTGCTCAACCGCCTGAAAGAGAACGGCCAGCTGATGCCGGGCACGACCCCGCTGCGCTGAACCGGGGCACAGTGCCCTGCGCTGGTGCAGACGCGGGGCCAGACAATGCGCGACAAGCGGCAAATTCGCACAATTCACGCATTCGGAAACCATAAAACGCACGACCCGTGCAATTTTCTCTTCCTGTCAGAACAACAGGTTAGGCTAAACCACGGCTATTTTTTCCGCAAACGCTCGCCAGGGCACGCTCCTCTGGTGCGATTTTTGCAAACAAGAGCTTATCCTTGTTAACGAAAAGATAGTGCTTATTTATGGATAACGTCCTTTCCCCTGAAAAACTGACCCACACCTGGCTGGAGGATGCCCTGGCGCTGCTGTTCGGCACGCTGATGATCTCCTTTGGCATTATCCTCTTTCGCCAGGCTGGCGCCCTGACCGGCGGGACGGCGGGCATGGCCTTTCTGATCCACTACGCCACCCACTTGCCGTTCGGCGTGGTTTTCTTCGCCATTAATCTGCCCTTCTACTGGCTTTCCGTCCGGCGGATGGGCGCCGCCTTCACGCTGAAAACCTTCTGCGCGGTCGGACTGGTGTCGCTGTTCTCCGACCTGCACGGCTACTTTATCCATGTCGATCGCCTGAACCCCTATTACGCCACCCTCTTCGGCAACATCATGGTCGGCATCGGCTTTGTGGTGCTGTTCCGCCATAAAGCGAGTCTCGGCGGCGTCAATATTCTGGCCCTCTATCTGCAGGATAAAAGCGGCATCCGCGCCGGTAAATTCCAGATGGTGGTTGACGCCTGCATCGTCACCGCCTCGCTGTGGGTGGTTAGCCTGCCGATGCTGCTGGTCTCTGTCCTCGGCGCCGTGATTTTGAATTCGATTATCGCCATGAACCACCGCCCCGGACGCTATGCGGTGTAATGGCTTCACCTTTGACGGTCATTTCAGGAGTAACCACTGTGTTTCAGAACGTTGACGCCTATGCGGGCGATCCTATCCTGTCGCTGATGGAAGCCTTTCAACAGGATCCCCGGGCAGACAAAGTTAACCTCAGCATCGGGCTGTACTATAACGAGCAGGCCATCATTCCTCAGCTGGAGGCGGTCCGTCAGGCCGCTGACCGGCTGCAGAGTCAGCAGCAAAAGGCCAGCCTTTATCTGCCGATGGAGGGGCTGGCGCCCTATCGCCGCGCGGTCCAGACCCTGCTGTTTGGCGACAATCATCCGGCGTTGCGTGCCGGACGCATCGCCACCATCCAGACACTGGGGGGCTCCGGCGCGCTAAAGGTGGGCGCTGATTTCCTCAAGCGCTACTTCCCCGACTCCGCGGTCTGGGTCAGCGATCCAACCTGGGAGAACCACGTTGCCATCTTTGCCGGCGCCGGCTTTGAGGTACATACCTATCCCTGGTTCGACAGCGCCACCCGCGGGGTGAATTTCCCCGCTATGCTCGCCGCCCTCCAGCAGCTGCCGCCGCGCAGCATTGTGCTGCTTCACCCTTGCTGCCATAACCCGACGGGGGCCGATCTCACCCGCGAGCAGTGGGATCGCGTGATTGAGGTGCTGATCGGCAGGGAGCTGATCCCATTCCTTGATATCGCCTACCAGGGCTTCGGCCGCGGACTGGACGAGGATGCCTATGCCATTCGCGCCATCGCCAGCGCCGGGCTGACGGCGCTGGTCAGCAACTCGTTCTCGAAGATTTTTTCGCTGTACGGCGAGCGCGTCGGCGGCCTGTCGGTGGTCTGTGACAACGCCGATGCCGCTGGGCGCGTGCTGGGCCAGTTGAAAGCCACCGTGCGCCGCAACTACTCCAGCCCGCCGGGGTTTGGCGCCCAGGTGGTGTCGCAGGTGCTCAACGATCCCGAGCTGAATGCCCTGTGGCAGGAAGAAGTGGAGGCCATGCGCACCCGCATCAGCGCCATGCGCGTCGCGCTGGTGAAGGCCCTGCAGGCAGCCCTGCCGGCGGGGGATTTTTCCTATCTGCTGACCCAGCGCGGCATGTTCAGTTACACCGGCTTTAGCGCCGATCAGGTAGACGTTCTGCGTCAAGAGCATGGCATCTATCTGATCGCCAGCGGTCGGGTCTGCGTGGCCGGGCTCAACCACGGCAATATTGCGCGGGTAGCCAGCGCCTTCGCCGCGGTCTGCGCACGCTAGCCGGGTCAACCCCGGCGCGGTAGAGCGATTAATCGCGACGCAGCCGGCGAGCCAGGCGGGTCCCCAGCGTCTGAATAAGCTGGACAATCACAATCAGCACCAGGGCGGTAGTGAGGGTGGCGAAAGCGTCGAAGCGCTGATAGCCATAGGTAATAGCCAGATCCCCGATTCCCCCGCCGCCCACTGTACCCGCCATGGCTGTGGCGCCGAGCAGACCGATGGTCGCCGTGGTGAGGGCCAGAATCAGCGATGCCGCCGCCTCCGGCAGCATAAAGTGCCAGACAGTCTGCAGCGGGGTTGCGCCCATGGCGTCCGCGGCCTCGAGGATCCCCTCATCCACCTCCAGCAACGAGCTCTCCACTAATCGGGCAATGTAGGGGGCGACAAAGACGATCAGCGGCACGATGGCTCCCGCGGTGCCGATAGTGGTGCCCACCAGCAGTCTGGTAAAGGGCAGGATCACAATCAGCAAAATGATAAACGGCAGCGAGCGCAGCACGTTAATCAGCGGATTCAGCGCCTGATGCACCACCGGGTTGGCCACGATGCCGCCGGGACGGCAAACCACCAGCACAATCCCCAGTGGGACGCCGATCAGCGCGCCAAAGCCCAGCGAGACGGCGACCATAATCAGCGTGTCATGCAGCGCCAGCAGAAACTGATCGCCGGTGATGGCGGTATCAATAAGATCAAACATGGGTGATTTTCACTCCTGCATCGACCAGATGGGTGATGGCGCGTTCGGTTTCGTCAGGCTCGCCGAGAAGCTGCACAATCATAAATCCCAGAATCCGGCCCTGAACTTCAGACATGCTGGCAAACAGGATATTCACCTCGACAGCATACTCGCGGATCAGGTGGTTAATAATCGGCTGCTGCGCCGTCGCGCCGACAAATTCGAGGCGTAAAGCCCGGGCGCCGTTATCGCGCTGCAGGAGCGACGCCACCCGCTGCGGCAGGCGGTCGTGCACCACCGACTGCACGAAACTGGCCGTTACCGGATGCTGCGGCTGGGCAAAGAGGTCGAAAACCGTCCCCTGCTCAACGATACGGCCCGCCTGCATCACCGCCACCTTGTGACAGATTTTCTGGATCACCGACATCTCATGGGTGATCAGTACGATGGTGATGCCATACCGACGATTAATCTCCTGCAAAAGCAGTAAGATCTGCACCGTAGTGTGGGGGTCGAGCGCCGAGGTGGCTTCATCGCACAGAAGGACCGACGGGTTGGTGGCCAGCGCCCGGGCAATACCGACCCGCTGCTTTTGTCCGCCCGACAGCTCATTAGGGTAGCTGTGGATTTTGTCGCTCAGATCGACGAATGCCAGCAGTTCCGCCACCCGCGCCTGGATAAAGGCCTTGTCGCGCCCCTGTAAAATCAGCGGGATGGCGATGTTATGGAAAACGGTTTTCGAATTCAGCAGATTAAAATTCTGAAAGATCATGCCGATATCTTTTTTGATCGCCTGCAGGCGCTGGCCGCTGCAGGCCTGTAGCGGCTCGCCGTTTAACAGTACCTCGCCCTCGCCAGGCGTTTCCAGACGATTAATCAGCCGTAATAAGGTGCTTTTTCCTGCCCCGCTGTAGCCAATAATGCCAAAAATATCGCCTCGCTCAATGCTGAGATTAATATCCTGCAAGGCCAGAACCGGATGTCCTTTCCTGGAAAAGCTTTTACTGACGTGGCGAAATTCTATCATCGCGTTATTTATTTTAAATAGTCAGGCAGCAGGTAACCATCATACTGCGGATGGCTGAGAATATATTTTTTGAACTCGGCCGAGTGGTAGCCATCGATAATATCTTTGGCAAACTGCGCCTTCTGATTTTTACCGGCGACGGTCACGACATTAATAAAATGGCTGGTGGCTGCTTCCAGCTTTAAGGCCGAGGTCAGGGACATACCGCTGGAGACGGCAAAATTGCCCTGAATCAGGCCATAGTCGACGTCCGGCAGAGCGCGAACCTGCTGGGCATTATCCATCTCTTTTAGGACAATTTTGTAAGGATTATCTACGATGTTACGCTGCGAAAAAGTGGCCGGATCGCTGTCTGGTTTAATTTTCACCCAGCCAAGGCTCTCCAGCACCAGTACCGCACGATATTCATTTGACGGCTGGTTTGGTACCGACACGACGGTGCCCGCCGCCGGGGTCCCCAGGGTGGTCAGTTTCCCACCATACAGCCCCATCGGCGGCGTGGGGACCTGCACAATGCCCACGTTATCGATCCCCAGCCGCTCATTAATTGCTTTCAGATATACCGGATGCTGCATAATATTCGCTTCGATATCGCCGCGGGCTACCGCGTCATTCACCTGAATACCGTCGCTGAAATCCTTATATTCGATTTTATACCCTTTACTCAATAAATAGGGCGCGACGCCTTTCTCAAATTGTTCTTTATACGGCCCGGGGTTAAAGCCGACGCGGATAAGATGAGCGTCGGCGGCGGCATAAAAAGAGGTGGCCGACAACAGGGCGAGAGCGATCCCGCGCGCAACTGACTTGTTCATAAGGTATTTTCCTGGAGGGTTGGCGATATTGAACGATTAAATCACAGCCGACTGTGGGTTGTAAGCCAGAACGCCGAATTTCCTTTTGCTAATTCCTCATTAACTTTTGCTATACCGACATATCTTAAAAACAAGAATCTTTTGCGTATATTGTTATTTAGCCAGCCGCTATAAATCCCTTAAAGATGGTTAATTATTCGTGATTTAAACCGGGAATGTTATGCCTGATTTTACTGCTTCGCCGCTGGTGGACGCCCTGGAAGAGAATCTGTTCAGCCTGCTGGAAAAACTGGCCGCGGAGGTCAACACCGAAGCGCTGCCGCTGATCGATCTTTCCAGCGGCAGTCCGGATCAACCCACCCCGCCGGAAGTAATCGACTCGCTGCAGAGCGCTATTCATCGTCGTGAAAACCATGGCTACCCGTCGTTCTGGGGCAAACCACAGGTCCGCGAGGCGATCGCCCGGTTCTATCGCCGGCAGTATGATGTGGAACTCGATCCGCACAGCGAAGTCGCCGTGTTTCAGGGGTCGCATATCGGTATAGGCGGCATCCCGCGGGCGCTGCTCAGCCCCGGGCAATACCTCATCTCCACCGATCCCTGCTATCCGATTTACCGCTCGGCGGCGCTGCAGTCCCAGGCGGCGTTTTATGGCCTGCCGCTCAGGGCGGAGAACCATTTCCTGCCGGATTTTAACGATCTTCCCCGGGAAGTCGCTGACAAGGCCGGGCTGGTGGTGCTTAACTATCCGCATAATCCAACCGGCGCCCTCGCCACGCCGGCGCTGTTCACCAGCGCGCTGCAGTTTGCTCGTCGTCACCAGGTGCCGATCCTCCATGATTTTGCCTATGCGGCCATCGGCAGCGCGGCCAGCGATGCGCCGCTGAGCCTCTTCTCCCAGCCCGACGCGAAAGCATGGGGAGTGGAAACCTATACTTTTTCCAAGACCTTTAATATGGCCGGCTGGCGCTTCGGCTTCGCGGTCGGCAACGCCTCGATTATCCGGGCGTTTAAAAAGCTGCACACCCATAGCTACAGTACGGTGTTTGGCGCGATTCAGGATGCGGCGATCGCCGCGCTCAACCTGCCGGCCGAACGGATTGCGCAGCTGACGGCGGTCTATCATCAACGTCGGGAGTGGGTTCTGCGTCGACTGGCCGCGCTGCGCTGGCCGGCGCGTGACGCACAAGGCACTTTCTTCCTCTGGCTCGGCGTACCGCCCGGCTACCGTTCGCAGGAGTTTGCCCGTCTGCTGCTGCAGGAAGCGCATATTCTGGTGGCGCCGGGCACGGGTTTTGGCGCAGGGGGGGAAGGATTTATTCGCATCAGCCTGACCGCAGGGGACGAGGCGCTGAGCAACGCGCTGGACCGTCTTGCCCGGCTGGCGCTGTTTTAGTCCGCCGCCGGGAGAAGCAAAAACGCAACCCTGGCCGTCGGGGATTACCCGGCTGACGAGTCCATCACCGACAGCACGATTTTGCCCTCAAGATGCCCCTGCGCTGCTCGCTCATGCGCCATCTGCGCCTGCGCAAGGGGGAAAACGCTGTCAATTGCAACCCGGATGACCCCGGCGTCCAGCAGGTCGGCAAGCCGGGCGAGCTGCGCGCCGCTGGAGCGTACCTGGGTGGTGGAGACCGTCACTCCGCGCTGTCGCGCCTCTTCCGCCCCGGCAAAGCCGAGCGGAAAGATCGGGTACAGCGCGCCGCCGGGTCGCAGGGTACGCAAAAAACGGCCGCTGGCCGGCCCGCCCGGCGCATCAATGACCAGGTCCAGGTCACGCACCGTCTCCTCCACTGCGGTGGTTGTATAGTCGATAACGCGATCCGCGCCGAGCTGACGTAAAAAGGCTTCATGGCGGCCCGCGGCGACGGCAATCACCTCGGCGCCCTGCCACTTCGCCAGCTGCACGGCGAAATGACCGACTCCCCCTGCCGCGCCGTTGACCAGGACGCGTTTACCCGCCAGCGGCACCGGCCGATGCGGCCCCGGCTGCAGCGGATTCGCCACCTCATGCCCGGGATCGATCATGAACTGCCAGGCGGTGAGGAGCGACATCGGCACCGCGGCAGCCTGCTGATGGCTCAGGGTTAGGGGTTTGCGAGCGAGGTCGCTGACCGGCACGCTAACGTACTCGGCGTAAGCGCGGCTGCCCCCTGCCGCCCCTTCGGGAAAACGCGCCATAGCATACACTTCGTCGCCGACCGCCACCTCTCGGACGTCATCCGCCCGCGCCACCACCACCCCGGAGAGATCGGTCCCGAGGATCAAGGGAAAGCGGACCTCGGGCCGCCACTCCGGCGGCAGCTGTTGATAGCCATCGCGCAGATAGCTGTCCGGCGGGTTCACGCCCACCGCGTGCACCTGTACCAGTACTTCACCGGCCTGCAGGACCGGCATGGGCGCATCCTCATAGCTCAGGACTTCCGGCCCGCCAAAGGCGTGCTGTTGAACGGCCTTCATCATCTGCGTCGACATCGCTTTCTCCTCATATGGAAATGCGTTATATTTAACGGAGCACCGTTCCGAATATATGGAGCGGTGCTCCGATTGTCAAGGAACGCCAATGAGAGCTGATGCCAGAAAAAATTATGACCTGTTGATCGAGGTGGCCCGTGACGTCTTTGTGGAGCAAGGCGCTGAGGCCTCGCTGCGCGATATCGCCCGCCGGGCGGGCGTCGGAATGGGAACCCTCTATCGCCACTTTCCCAACCGCGACAGCCTGCTGGAAGCCCTGCTCCGCAGCCGCTTTGCGGCGCTAACCGCCCGGGCTGAGTCGCTTCTGCTCGCCGCCGATCCTGCCGCGGCGCTGCTGGAGTGGCTGGCCGAGAGCGTGGCGTTTACCCATCAGCATCGCGGGATCATCGCCCCGCTGATGAGCGCCATCGACGATCCTGAGTCCGCCCTGCACAGCGCCTGCGTTGCCCTGCGCGCCGCCGGTACGTCGCTGCTTACCCGCGCGCAGCAGGCCGGGCTGGCACGGCCAGATCTCAGCGGAGAGGAGCTGTTCGATCTGATCGCCGCGCTTGCCTGGCTGCGGGAGCAACCGTCCCATGCCCCGCGCGCAGAGCGGATTTTAGCGGTGCTGGCCGACGCGATCCTGACTGCCGGCTAGCGGCGGCCGGTCACCGACGAGACAGCGCGCCTGGCGGGTAACCAGAACACCAGCCTTTAACGATCAAACGCCCAGCGAGCCCCGCTGGTCAGCGCCCGCTCGAAGGCGGGACGGCCGGGGCCTGCCAGCCAGCCGGCGAAGGTGTGCAGCTGCGGGTGCAGCTGGCGCAGGGCGTCGAGGTCGGCGTGCCCGGCCAGCCGCCCGTCGTCCACCAGCCCGGTCAGCTTGTGCAGAAAAGGACTGGCGGCCAGCACCTCGTCGGAAAATCGCGAATAGGGGATCGGCCGTCCCGCCGCCGCGGAGAATAACCCCTCCAGCTGACGGCCGGTCACGCTGTCGCTGGCGATCTCGAACGTCTTGCCGGCAAACCGCGCCGGCGCGGCAAAAACCGCCGCGACAAGATGGCCGATATCCTCCACCGCCAGCACCTGCATTCTCCCCTCCGGCAACATAAAAAATTGAAAACGACCTTCATCAAGGCCAAAACCAGGCATCACCAGCAGCTCCATAAAGGTGGCGGGCCGCACGATGGTCGCCGCCAGCGGCAGGCGGCGAATATGCCGTTCAATTTCCGCTTTGGTGTCATAATGCGCTACGCCGGTCGGCGTCTCCCCCGTCGCGCTGCCGGAGCTGTACACCAGATGCTTCACCCCGCACTCGACGGCAAGATCGGCGATGGTTATCCCGTAGCGTACCTCCTGCTCATCGGTCACCGTCCCTCCCGGCGAACTGGGCTGGACGCTGAAGACGCCGTCGACCCCGGCCATCGCCGACCGCATTGCCGCCCGGTCTTCAAAGGTACCCACGACCAGCTCGGCTCCCCGCGCCGCCAGCGCAGCGGCCCCGGCGGAGAAAGGATCCCTGACCAGCGCCCGAACCCGCCAGCCGCGGTGCAGCAGCGCCCGCGCCACCGAGCCGCCCTGCTGACCGGTGGCGCCAAAAACCAACACGCTTTGCGCATTATTCATCACTGTTCCCCTTATCTGCAGCCTGTTTCCCGGCCTCTCGCCAGCGATAGTCACCTTGCTTATCCTTCTCCAGCCAGCCGCAGGAAGGCCCGGCAAAATGCCCGGTGAACCATTGAGCATGATGGCTTGCCCCCCACGCCATCATCTCCCGTCGCGAGACTTCCGCCTGCCGGGGATCGCCGCAGAACGCTGAATTCCACTGCGGATGGGCAAACTGGATCGGGGAATGCAGAAGATCGCCGGAGAAACAGGCGTAGTCATCTCCAGCGGCGAGGACCAGCGCGGCATGGTCCGGACTGTGGCCGGGGGTGGGAATAAAGTCGATCCGTCCGCCGACCCGCGGCCGGGTCGCCACATCGACGGTCTCCAGCTGGCCGGCCTCAATCACCGGCAGCAGGCTGTCAAGCCACAGCGCCCGGTAGCGTTCGCTGTTTTTCACCCGCGACAGCTCTTTTGCCGAGCACAGATAGCGGGCGTTGGGAAACAGCGGCACCCAGCGATCGTCCTGCCAGACGGTATTCCATCCGACATGGTCGGTATGCAGGTGAGTCAGTAGCACCAGGGTCACGTCCTCCGGGTTCACCCCCGCGGCGCGGAGATTCTCCAGATACGGCGTGTTAAGTTGATGATAGAGCGGATTGCCGCCGCGCTCCCGACCATTGCCGGTGGCGGTATCGATAACAATCAGATCGTGGGGGGTCTGCACCACCCAGCTGTGGATTGACAGCGCAATCGGCTGAATAACGGCCTCCGCCTCCGCTACCGGGAACGCCTCTGGATAGAGCGCTGCCGGCTGCAGGGAAATCTCGCGCTCCGGCACTTTGAAAATCAGGCTATCGCCTGTCTGGTAAGTTTGCATCACTCCCTCCGCGCGCATTGCGCTGGTTGATTTATCGGGGTGATATTCACTATGCTGCCGGGATAACCCACATTCAAATTGATTATCATAATGAACAAAATCATTGAAAATGATTTTAGTCGTATCGATCTGAATCTGTTGACGGTCTTGATGGTGCTGTACCGCGAAGGGAGCGTCACCCGCACCGCAGAGGTGCTCCATCTTGGCCAGCCGGCTATCAGCGGGGCGCTGAAACGGCTGCGCGAGATGTTTGACGACCCGCTGTTCGTGCGCAGCGCCAGAGGCATGCTGCCGACGCCGCGGGCGCAAGCGCTGATGACCGACCTGCAGCCGCTGATGGAAAACCTACATTCGGCGATGTTTGGCGCCGCAGAGTTCGTCCCGGCGCGCGCGCAGCAGCTTTTTCGCATCGGCCTCAGCGACTGGAGCGAGCACTGGCTGATGCCCCCGCTGTTACCCGGGCTGATGCAGGAGGCGCCCGGAGTCTCACTGCAGTCGATAGCCGCCGACCCCTTCCAGGTTCGCCAGTTGCTGGAGGAGGAGCGCATTGATGTCGCGGTGTCTGTCAACAAACAGAGCCGTGGGGAGATCGTCAGCGAGCCGGTGATGTCCATGGGAGTCACCACCCTGTGGTCGCCGCAGCAGATCCCCTGCCGCGGTCCGCTGTCGGTGAGCGACTTTGTCGCCTGGGAACATGTGATGGTGGCCTATCGCGAAACCGGCCACGGTGAAATTGACCGCCAGCTCGCCAGCCAGGGGCTCGCGCGGCGCGTGCGCTTTGCCACGCAGAATTTCTCCACCTTTCCCCTGCTGCTGACCACCCTGCCGCTGTTCGCCACCGTCCCGCAGGGGCTGGCGCAGCGCTGGCAGGCGCAGTATGCGCTGCGCGCGGACGCTCCGCCGGTAGCGTATCCGGAATTTACGCTGTGCATTTTGCGGCACAAACGGCGGGCGCAGGATCCGGCGCTGAACTGGCTGGTGACGATGTTAAAACAGGCCATGCGCGGCCAATAACCGGGCCGATGCCCCGGCATCAGGCCTCGCTGTTCGGGGGTTGCAGCACACGCCTGCTCCAGTCATAAAACGCGCGCACCGCCGGCGGCAGATAGCGGTTTTGCGGATAGACCAGCGACAAGGGAAGATCAGAAGCGGCCTGCTCCAGACAGGCGACCAGCGCCCCGCTCTGCAGATAAGGTTGCGCCAGATAGCTGGCGACGCGGATCAGGCCCAGCCCCTGAATGCCGGCCTGAATGTAGGCATCGGTATCGTCGACCACCAGCGTCTCCCGCATGCGGATCGCGTAGTCGCCTTCATCGAGGGAGAAAAGCCAGTCGATGGTCCGCCCGGTACGGTGATTCAGGTAGCCCACCGCCCGATGCTGGTGCAGTTCGTCGATGCTCTGCGGCCGGCCGTGGGCCGCGAGCCAGGCCGGCGAGGCGAGGACCATCCAGCGGTAGCGGGCCAGAGGACGCGCCACCAGGGTGGTGGAATCTTCGATCCGTCCGGTACGGATCACGCAGTCGAATCCCTCCTGAATTATATCTTCCACGTTGTCGCTTGAGCAGAGGATCAGCTCCAGGTCGGGATACTGCTGCAAAAACTCGCCGATCCTCGGCAGAATGCAGTGGCGGGCAAGGGATTGCGGCATCCCTACCTTGAACCGCCCGGCGGGCTGAGCCGAGCGCCCGGGAAAGGAGGCTTCCATCGCCGCCATCTCGGCCAGCAGCCTTTTACACTCCTCATAATACCGGCGACCCTCCGCCGTCACGCTGAGCTTGCGGGTGGTGCGCTGGAGAAGCTGCGCCCCGAGCCAGGCTTCCAGCTCCTTCACCACCCGCGATACCGTGGAGCGCGGCTGCCCGAGCACCTCCGCCGCGCGGGCGAAGCTGTGGGCATCCACGACCGCAACATAGACCTGCATGGCATCCAGTTTGTCCATTTCGTTACCCCCCCCGGCGCTCATTATCCCATTATTACGAACAGTCTAACCCGAAACGCTGTACTTATCGAATGTCGACCGTCCCCCTACACTGAGCCTGTAGCCCGTCAACACAAGGCTTAACTGAGCAAGGAGTTAAAATGAAAACTGATAATTTTAATCATGCGGAAAAGGTATTGGTGCTGGGAGCGGGACAACTGGGCGCCGCCGTTCTCGATGCGCTGGTGCCTGCGGTAATCGAGCGCCAGGGCACGGTCTCGGTCATCGTCTCGCCGGCGGCCTGGGATGAAGCCGGCCAGCTGCGGTCGGCAAACCATCAGGCGCTGGCCGACGCCGGAGCCACCTTCCTCGCCGTCGACATCGCCGGTAGCGCCATGGAGACGCTGGCCGATCAGTTTCGTGGATTCACCACCGTGATTAACTGCATGGGGTTTGTCGCCGGTCCGGGGACACAGCTGAAAATTACCCGCGCGGTGCTGGCGGCCGGGGTACCCCGCTATTTTCCCTGGCAGTTTGGCGTCAATTACGATGTGGTAGGCAAAGGCAGCGGTCAGCCGGTCTGGGACGAGCAGTACGATGTCCGGACCCTGCTGCGCGCGCAGCGGGCCACGGAGTGGGTCATTGTCTCCACCGGGATGTTTACCAGCTTTCTCTTCGAACCAGACTTCGATGTAGTGAATTTATCCAACCGAACCCTTCACGCCCTTGGCAGCTGGGATACCCAGGTGACCGTCACCTCACCGGCGGATATTGGCCGCCTGACCACGGCGATTTATCTGCATCAGCCGCGGATCGTCAACGAGGTGGTGTTTGTTGCCGGCGAAACGACCTCTTACCGGCAGTTGGCGGATACCGTGGAGCGCGTAACGCAGCAGACGTTCAGCAAAGCCGTCCACACCCTGCCCGCCCTGCTGGAGCAGCTGCGGACAAACCCGGATGACGCCATGCTGCGCTATCGCGCCGCCTTCGCCCGGGGGGATGGCGTGTGGTGGCCGATGGGCGACACCTGGAATGCCCGCCACCAGCTGCCGACCCAGGACATTGCCGGCTGGCTGCAGACCGCGCGCTGATTTTCTCTCACAGGACAGAATGACGATGAACAAGTTAATTCCACTGATCGTATTGAGTTGTCTGCTGCCCCTGGCGGCAAATGCCAGAACCATCACCGCCACCGGCGATACCCTGGACCATGCGGAGAGCAAAATCCGCCAGCAAGCCGCCCGCGAGGGCGCGACTACCTATCGCATCACTGAAGCGCGAATGGGCAACAAAGTGCATATCACGGCGAAAATCGCGGACTAAAGCACCGGCGTCAGGCTCAGGGATGAGCTGCCGGCAGCCCGCGCGCCAGGTCAGGCGCTCATTTTTTCCCGTCGACGATCGCGGCCCGGCGGCGCGCCATACAGGCGAGCGTATTCCCGGGTGAACTGCGACACGCTGATATAGCCCACCTCCCCGGCAGCCTGCGCAATACTCATCCCTTCCGCCAGCATCAGGCGGCGGGCGTGGATCAGGCGTAACTGCTTCTGAAACTGCAGCGGCGACAGCGTGGTCATGGCGCGGAAATGACGGTGAAAGACAGAGACGCTCATCCCGGCGGCGTCGGCCAGCGCGTCGACGCTGACTGGCTGCATAAAATCCCGGCGCAGCATCGCCACCGCCCGACGGATCCGCGCCGAATGGCTGTCTACGGCGCCCAGCGCCCGGATGGCCGGCCCATGGACACTCTGCAACAGCCAGTAATGCAGCTCCCGCCGCAGACCTTCCCCCAGCACCGCCAGCGCCCCCGGTTGATCAAACAGCCTTGCCAGCCGGTAAGCGGCATCCGTCACATCGGCGTTCATCGGTTCGATACCAACGCGGGGCGCCTCATCCGGCCCTGACGGCCCGGCCTCCTGCAGCTCGCGCAGGATAGCCAGGTCCAGCTCCAGCACCAGCGCGTAATAGGGAAAACGCTGACTGGCCTCGGTGATCTGGCTGGTAGTGGGAACATCCGCGGCAATCACCATCGCCTCGCCCGGACCATAGTCAAAGCTGGCCAGGCCGGTGGTCACGCTCTTACGCCCCTGGAGCAGCATGGCCACCAGCGGCCTGGCGATAGCCGCCTGCAGGTCACCAGGATGCAGGGCCCGCACCAGAGTAATACCGGGAACCGGGGTAACTGCCACCCCGCTGCTATCGACATGAGCATCGGCAAACCGGCGGCAGAGATCGAACAGAGCGTCGCGCATAAGATCCTTTCAGGCAAGTTTTAAAGCCTGAGTATGCGCTATTTCCCGGCAAAAGGGAGTGAACGGAGAGAAATGGGCAAAAAATAACAAGGATTGGGCAACCCGGCCCGGTGAGCCTCTCCTATTGTAAGGACTCCACATACCAGAGAGGACCGAACATGACTAAAATTGCACTTATTACCGGCGCCAACCGCGGCCTTGGCCGTCAGACTGCACTGGATATCGCCCGCCAGGGTGGGGATGTCATCGTCACCTACCGCGGCAGTCTCGAACAGGCGGAAGCGGTGGTCGCCGACATCCGCGCCCTGGGCCGCAAGGCCATCGCCCTGCCGCTGGATATGGCGCAAACCGCCAGCTTCCCGGCCTTCGCCGACAGCCTCGGCAGCGCGCTGGCCAGCGTCTGGGGGCGGGCCACTTTCGACCACCTGATCAATAACGCAGGGCACGGCGAATTCGCCCCGCTGGCCGAAACGCGCGAAGCGCAGTTCGACGGGCTGTTTAACGTCCACGTTAAGGGGGTATTTTTCCTCGTACAAACCCTGCTGCCGCTGCTGGCAGACGGCGGGCGGATCGTTAACTTTTCCTCCGGGCTGACCCGCGTCTCCTATCCTGGCTTCTCCGCCTACGCCGCCGCCAAAGCGGCTGTGGAGATGCTGAGCGTGTATATGGCCCGCGAGCTGGGCGGGCGCGGCATCACCGTCAATACCATCGCCCCCGGGGCTATCGCCACCGATTTTGGCGGCGGGCTGGTGCGGGACGACGCGGGGGTTAACGCGCAGTTTGCCGCCATGACGGCGCTGGGACGGGTGGGCGTTCCCGAGGATATTGGGCCGATGATCGCCAGCCTGCTACGCGACGATAACCGCTGGGTGACCGCCCAGCGGATCGAGGTGTCGGGCGGACAAACCATCTGACGACTCAGGCTGGCAGGATGCGCTCCAGCGCCAGGCCTGCCAGCCGCACGGTCTCCAGAAGACGCGGCAGACTATCCCCTTCCCGCGCTTTCGCCGACAGGCCAAGCATCAACGTATCCATATAGTCAGTCACCCGCAGCGCGTCCTGCGGGCGATGGCGGGCGATATACTGCTGGATTTTGGCTCTTGCCGCAGCATGCCATTCGCCTGCCGCCACCCGGGCATCAGCATCCTGACAATGTACCCCCTCCAGCACCAGGCAGCCGGCGGCGGCCGGATCGGCCACATAGCGGCGAGCCGCCTCCTGCAGTACGGCGATGAGCGACGCCGCCACCGGCTGGTCGTCTCGCAGCAGGGCATCAATGGGAATGGCCCCGGTCTGGCTGTAGCGCTGCAGGACGCGGGTATACAGCCCGAGCTTACTGCCAAAAGCGGCATAAAAGCTCGGGGGGTTGATGCCGAAAGCCTGGGTCAGATCGGCCACGCTCACCGCGTCGTAGCCTCGCGCGTGGAAGAGGCGTTGCGCCGTTTCAATGGCCTGTTCCGCATCAAACTGGCGGGGACGTCCCGGAGTGCGCCCTGGTTTTGTAGTGGTCACTATATTAATCCTTGACAGCCTGTTTTGCCGCAGCATATTGTAATCATCACTACAATATCATGAGGTGTGGGATATGACAGCGTTTCACAATAAATCAGTGCTGGTTTTAGGCGGGAGTCGGGGAATTGGCGCGGCGATCGTCAGGCGTTTTGTCGCCGATGGCGCGTCGGTGGTGTTTAGCTATTCCGGTTCGCCGGAAGCGGCCGAGCGGCTGGCTGCAGAGACCGGCAGCACGGCGGTGCAGGCGGACAGCGCCGATCGCGATGCGGTGATAAGCCTGGTCCGCGACAGCGGCCCGCTGGACGTGTTAGTGGTCAATGCCGGGATCGCGCTTTTCGGTGACGCCCTCGAGCAGGACAGCGATGCCATCGATCGCCTGTTCCGCATCAATATTCACGCCCCCTACCATGCCTCCGTCGAAGCGGCGCGCCGCATGCCGGAAGGCGGGCGCATTATTGTCATCGGCTCGGTCAATGGCGATCGCATGCCGTTGCCGGGAATGGCGGCCTATGCGGTCAGCAAATCGGCCCTGCAGGGTCTGGCGCGCGGCCTGGCGCGGGATTTTGGCCCGCGCGGCATCACGGTCAACGTCGTCCAGCCCGGCCCAATTGATACCGACGCCAACCCGGAGAACGGCCCGATGAAAGAGCTGATGCACAACTTTATGGCCATTAAGCGCCATGGCCGTCCGGAAGAGGTGGCGGGAATGGTGGCGTGGCTGGCCGGTCCGGAGGCATCGTTTGTCACTGGCGCCATGCACACCATCGACGGAGCGTTTGGCGCCTGATACCCCAGGGCGTCGATGCGCGCTTTACACCGCCGCCGCGGGGACGTCATCGCCTGTCAGGGATCTTCAGGCCAGGCTGTCTACCGCCATAAAAAAGCGATCTTCGGTAAGTATAAGCCGCGCTTCCGGGGGCTGGTGCGCCTTGCGGATCATCCAGCCCTCCTCCGGGGCCAGGCTCAGATAAAACACCTCTCGGGAGCCCGCGCCGTCGGGCGCCTCAAGACTCAGGGTCACGATCCCCTTTTCCACGCCATCCAACAGCTGCTGCGGCACGATATTGACGCTGCGCTCGCCGTTTTGCAGACGAATGGCCGGGATATCGTAGCGGCAGATGCCGCTGTTGAGGCTGTAGCCAAGGGTACTCAGGTCGTGGAGATGGCGGGTCGAAATCACCACCTCAATACCGGTTCCATCAAACCACTGACTTATCTGCTGAGCCAGCGCCGCCATCTGCTGACGAAACCTGGCGATATCCGCGGCGGCCGACCCGTCGAGGGCCGCTGTCCGCCGCGGATTTTGCTGTTGCTGCAGTTTCTTAAAAAAACGTTCCCTCGCTGTCACGTTATCTCCCTGTGCTGTGGTGAAGCCGCTGGGGCTGGATCAAGATGGTTATCGCCCGTTCGCTGGTTACGAAGATTGAGGGCGGGCTGGCGCGATGGCCCCGCCGCAAATGTTTGTTTTTTTTACGTTACTTCGCCGCTTCAGGCCTGAGCCGTAGCTGGTTGTGTTCGGCGGTGAAAATGCGCGGCTTGTCCGGATCCAATTCCTCACGCGCCAGCACCTGCTTCCAGGTATTTCTTTGTGTGTCCGGATGGCGGAACAGGCCGACAATCGCCACGAACGTCGCCTCCGCTTCCAGCGGCATATTGAGACTGGCGTCCCCTCCGGGACCGATCACCACATCGCGACTGGCGAGGAGATCGGCGGCGAGCAGAATATCCCCCTCCTCCAGCAGCTGCTGGTAAACCAGCCGGTCAAAGGTCTGGCGATCTTTAAGCTGATAGATGCGCACCACCACCGGTTCAGAGAGCGAGTGATTCTCTCTGGCATCGGTGTTGAGCGCTTCGCGCGCGGTAAAGTCCAGATGCAGCGTATTAATTTTCTTATAAAAAACGGCGTTGAAGGCAGACTTTGTTCCCTCCGAGACGCGCTGGGTGAGTCCGCATCCGCTCAGGCAAAGCGCAAGCAGGGGCAGCAGACAGGCGGTTTTAGTCAAACTTATACGTAACACGTCGGTTTCCTTGTAGAAAGGTGGCAGGCTGCAGGCCCGTATAGGTACCCAGCTCGGTGGTAAAGGTCTGAGGAATATCGTCCTCACTCTCGCCCTCACCCACGCCCAGCACGCCGTTCATACCGAGCCAGAACGGCTCGTCCCCCAGCGGCGGGACAGCCAGCAGTCGGGTCGGCGCGGTCAGGGTGATGTTGGCCCGGAATCGCCAGCCGAGGTATACCCGCAGCAGGATGAGAAAGTCCCGAAACAGCGGGCCGTCAGGCTTCCAGCCCTGCGCCTCCGCGGGATTGTCGGTGGTAAGGGCGACGAGGAGCTGGCTGCTGGCATCCATCGCTTCGTCACCCAGCGGCGTATTGCCGTCCAGGAAGAAGTCGTCATCGCCGTAAAACCCCAGCGGCTGGCTGATCGCCACCGGACGCAGGCTGTACGGGCTCACCCTGACGGTGGTCTCCGGGGCCAGCAGGGTGACCAGCGCCTGGATCCCCTGCTGGGTTTTGCCCGGCTGACGCAGCACGCCGGTTAGCGCCAGAAAGCGCGACGCCGGCGAGGCGATATGCTGCGTCGTGCCGGGGATGCCTAGCCCCGCCAGGCCCAGTAGCGACTGCGAGAGACGATCGGTGCCGCCGGGCTCAAAGGTGGCGGGCCAGGAGTATTTCCGCCAGATGCGGTAAAACTGCGTCATGATCCGGTGGCTGAAGATATCCAGTAAGCCCTGCAGCGCTTCATGCCCTTCCCTGTGCTGGGCGATATCATCGAGATATGCCGTCGGGAGCGGCGAATCGACACCGTACAACCCCATAAAGGTGGTGCGAATGACCGGCGGCCTGCTGTCATCGGCCTCATCGTATTCCACGGCTTTCAGTTCGCTGGCGGGAAATCCCATTCCCGGATGCGGGTAAAAACGCACCGGATCGTCAGCCGGATGGCTGGTTCCCCCCATCAGCGGTTGGCCGGGACGCCGTTTTTCCAGAAGCTGGCAGAAGCGGTAAAAATTGATCCGCGGCAGGTCGGCCTCCAGCCGCGGGGTCAGCCGGGAATGCGGCGGCTGTGCTTCTCTTCCCATTCCAGTCGTTCTCCGGTTGGTTGCAGAATGATAATCAGGCGGTTGAACAAGTAGATGTCGGTGTAGAGCGCGAAGAAGCGGCTAAGCATCTCGCCAAACAGGCATATATCGCCACGTCCGGCAAAGCCGTGACTGTCGAGGGTGACTTCAATCTGCACGCCGCGCACCAGATGGCCCTGTGCAAAGCGCTCTGTTGCGCGGTGCTTCACGTCGAGGATGGCTTCCAGACGCCGACGATTCATCTCGCTGTCGGTCCATTCATACAGCGCCAGGGTGCCGCGCAGGACCTCCGCGTTATCCATCAGGGAAAGAAAACTGCTGCCCAGATGGCTCAGCACCCGCCAGTGAAAACGGTCCTGGGCGGGGGGATAGCACGGCAGCGTCGGCGCGCAGAGGTTACGCACTGCAATACTGGCGGAAGTGGTTTTCATCACCGTATCGAGCACGGTGCTCTGCAGCGCGCGACGCGGCAGCTGGCCGTTGGTTCCGGTGAGGGTCAGCGACAGGCTTTCATCTTCCGGTACGGTATGATTATCAAAGGCTTCTCCGCCGACGATAAGCCAGGTGTTGTACAGCCCGGAGGGGCCACGGCGCACCCGGGTATGATAGTAATAGTCCGCCGCGTCATGACGCATCATGCCGCCTTTGTGGCGAAAACTTGAGAACGGCGCGTAAACCTGCTGGTGCGAGGAGATCACGGAATCGACGGTGTAAATTTCGGTGTGGCCGTCCTGCACGCGCATCGGGCGCAGCGGGTATTCGGTCTGCAGGGAATTGATGGTCAGCGGATCCGACTCCAGCGGAAACAGGTTGATCACTGGCACGCAGTGCAGGCGCAGCTGCTTTTCGCTGAAGCGGAAGTCATGTTCCCAGCGTTCCGCCAGCACGACGTCGATTTCAAACCACGCCAGTCCGGCCGGAAAAACCACCGTCTCCAGCCCGCGCAGATCGATGAACATGAACTTTTCGCGGAAGGTAAAATACTCCAGCAGCAGCTGGTAACCGCGAAAACTGCGGCCATCTTCAGGCCAGAGGCCGTCATCCTCGCCAAATCCCAGCGCGCTGAAATACCCGTCCAGCGGCCTTCTGTCCACCTCATCGGGGATGCGCAGCCACATCCGGGCCACATTGAGGGTAAAGGCCTCGTGCATGGCGCAGGCCAGCGGCGCATCGGCGTTGCAGTACAGCGGGATATGACTGAGATCGACCCGGCGCCAGTCCGTCAGCTGGCTGCAGGTAAAGCGCAGCGTGATCACCGACCGGCCATCCGTATCGGTGGCCAGCTGGACGCGCTCCAGGGATAACGGCTGCAGAGCGATCGCTTTGGTGGTGGTGTACCGGCAGCGCGTGCCCTTTTCACCGATCGGCCGGGAAAGCACTTCAAAGCCTTTGGCCATCGTCATCGGCTCTTTCATTTCCGGCCAGTCGGGGGTGAACTCCACGACCGACATCGAGGGAATGGTACGTAAATAATGTGGCCACAGCAGACTGACCACGCCTTCGGTCAGCTCAGGCAGATCGTCATCGAGTTTCTCGCGCATGCGGCCCATCAGGAAGGCAAAACCTTCAAACAGGCGCTCGACAAAGGGGTCGCGGGCGCCCGCTTTGTCGAGATTGAGCATTGCCGCCTGCTCAGGATGAGCGCGGGCAAACTCTTCACCCGCTTCCAGCAGGTAGCGCATTTCAGCGTCGTAATAACGCAAGGTTAAATCGTCCATAAATTAATATTGATTTCCTTTCAATCATCAGATTTTGAAACTGGCAACTAAAAAAATAACCTTTATAACACCTGAATTAATACTTATAATTAAATGCCTTTATTTTTTTAAAACATTTATTGCTTGAACCATTTTTAATCGCGCCCTTAAAAAAATCATCTTTTATATAAATCGATGCGTAGCACACGCCCTCTTTTGAAGAAAGAATAAAATTTTGACCACCGCTACCTGCAGCGTTATATTCGTATTGACCACCAACCCTCCAACCAATGTCGAGCGCTGCATCTTTCCTAATCAGAGATGTAAACGAAGCTTTAATCTTAACTCTTTTTCCAGGTGCTATAATTTCAGGCTTTGATCGTACTATACGCGCGACTTCGTCAGGCTCAGGTTCGACATTATATATGCTCTCACCTGCATATACGAATATAGTTTCGTTAGTGTTATTTATAATAACAACGACTGGCCTTATCGGAATAAAATGAGCGACAAGGACTAACACCGCTATAAATAATGCAATACCCGTTAACGTTTTTGTTTTTTTCAAAATGATTCGTCACTTTTTTCTGGATTATCTGTATTCCAGCACCAATGATTTTCTCTTGAGTGAGGAAGGTGCGCGCCAGGTGTTGTTTCTAAAACGCAAAGAATATTATCTGCCGTCAACGTCTCAGCAAATTTCCCATGTTCATAAAATAGATTAAACCCTATTTTCATGCTAGTAATGTCATCCATGGTATCATCCCCCATGGCACCTGGCGTCATGTTTTGTTCCCAAGTGGACCCTTTCAAGAGAATTGCTTCAGAAAAACCGACACTACGTCCAACATAACCATAATGTATGTTTGACCAAACATCATAAAAATAATCATGCTGTTTAAACTTATGATAATAAGACTTTGATGATTTTCCTTTCCTGGGAAGTGGTCGTGCTACTGCAACGGATGAAAAAAGATCGCGGATCTTCGGTTTATGATCCCAGATTGAACCTGTTTTCACGGTCTGATACCAAATAGCCATTGCAGCAAGTAAATCTGCTTTTGGGGGGCGGCCCCAGCCTTGCATAAAAGGGAAGTTTATTCCATTCAGTAAGTCTTTTTATTATAAAATCTACGTCGATTAAATATCGTATTGTTTCTGCCGTATCGCTTCTGACATTCGCCTTTATTTCACTTATTATATATTCTGCAACTTTAATCGCCCCATCTGTGTGAGTACACTGTCGTTCAGTCTTATTTTCTGGATGAAGATTCTTATAGGGTTCCTGTAAAGATGCCATAAGCCCATTGAGTGAAAATAAAGTAGTTATGCATTCACCTCCTTTCTCATAAGTATCATTCATCATTGATGGAATAAACCTCGCCTTACAGGGGCAAGTACTAAAGCTGTCGAGGGTTCCGGCCATTCGCCGGCCATGAATGGTATCGTTGTCGATGCCACCGGCAATCTTGTATAGCCCTGCGTGCTTTCCGCAAGTGACGCTGTCCTGCTCCCGGGCAACAGGTTTATCAAACAGAGTGTGATCTTCTGCGCCTGTAGTGATTCTTCCGCCGCAGGTCGTTCTGTCTCCCTGTACCAGATAAAAACCTTTTGCTGCCATATGTTCTCCTTAGTGTCAGTTTCCGTTCTGTTAGCCGCAAAGCACCGCGCTACTGGCTGGATCGAGCGCAATCAGACCTGCCAGCAATTGATCCATCTCCGGTTGCAACCGTAACTTTTCACTCTCGCTGCGCGTGGCTTTCATGCGCAGTAGCCTGAGCCGTCGCGATTTAATCTCGAACAACAGGGCTGGGATCCACTGCGTGAGGGTGATTGATCCCGCCGCATCGTCGAGTTCTCGCAGAAGATAGAGCGCGAGGTCATTCTTCCCCTTTTGTTCGGCCACGCGGGCCATCAGCAGGCGCAACAGCCATTTTTCTTTAGTGGATTCAGTGCCCGGGCGCGTCTGAATCCAGTGGAGTGCAGCATCGAGACCGTCAGTGTCAGCCTTCTCGAGCGCTTCAGGTTCAAGGGCCAGAATGTCGTTATCAGCGCCGCTGGCAGCCGATACTGGCTCATCCTGCCAGACGGACATATCGTCGAGTACACTCTGATTTATCCAGTTCAGCGTGACCTCATCGGCAAATGGTGTGCCGTCGTTAAAAGCTAATGTTTCAAGCCCGGTGAGACGGCGCAGCAATCCTTTCAGATCGGCAATTATAATATCGGCCAGCACATCCTGACCCGACCTCACCAGCGCCTGATGGATATACCATTGCAGGTCAAGCCAGAGGTGGTTAGCGCCACGTGAGAAGGTACTGTCCGCCTGTTCCAGTATCTCCGACCAGCTCTGTTGCAGGTACAGCCGCTTGAGCATGGCACGCTGATCTGCTCTGGGAGGCTCGATACGTGTTTTTCCTTCAGCATCAGGCGCAGGGATGATTGTCAAGGTGTCATGACGAAGGCTTTTCATTAGCCGATGTGCGGCAAGCCAGCCATCGGGTTGAACACGCAGATATGCTGTCAGGGTTCGCGCCTGGGCCAGCAGATCCTGACCGGAGGTGATGTTACTGAGAACCGGCGCTTCGTATTCAGCCATGCGTGAAGCGGTTTGAGCCAGCCCCCGGTTTCCGACGTTCTGCGGCACCACCGCATCGACTCCCCCGCCCTTTATCAAACGAGACTCCAGTGCACCCCAGAGTGCTTGCAGATCTGGCCGTGATGTTTCTGGTTCTGTCGTCAGACAATCATCAATGAGAAGCAGCGCGCCGACGGTACGCCTTGCGTCCTCCCGCACAACTTCTGGAAAAAGTGAAAGACTGTCTAAGATACGAGTACCCGCCAGCCACTCGAGGGCTGCTTTGCGGCTACGGTCGCGCTGCGGATAAAGCTGCATACCATATCGTTGCAGCAAGCCTGCCAGCAGCTCCAGCCCATCGGCCAAGCCAGCTTCCCCGTACTGGTGCAAACGGGCCCAGCAGTAATAGGTAACAATCCGGATATCTTTTGTTGTTGCCAGTAACTGTCCAGCCAACTGGCAAATCAGTACGGTATCGACACCGGAGATCTTATTGACCTCCTCGCGGATACGCTGAAAATCATCGTCATAGCCCGGATCGCTCCCGGTGGGCTGGCTATCACTGATTGGCGCAAGCCAGGACTGCCACTTCGCCTGACGTGACCGGGCCTGCTGGCGCAGTACGCTTTCATCCAACTGACTGGCGGCAACCAAATTTTGTAGAATACTCATAATTCCATCTCATCCATGTCACTATTCCCTACCCCCGTCGTCAGGGCCTGTGCGCTCTCAGCCGCATCGACAGTGAAAATCTTATCCGGCAGGGTCAATCCGCGCAGCGCCAGAAGCGCCAGCGGGCCGCTCCCAAGCTGGGAGCGCAATACCCACTGCAGGGTGCGGCCATCCGGGGCGGAGAAGCTCATCATCCACTGGCTGCGATCCAGCGGATGGCGTTTACCCTGCTCCAGCCAGCGAATAAAGCCCCAGGTACCGCTGTAGTCACCGAACAGACGCGTGCCCGCATTGACGGTGGTCCAGGTCAGCAGAGTGCCGGGTTTATACGTCTCCCCCGGCCAGCGGAAAGTCTGCCAGTCGGCCATCTGATTGAAATAGCGCAGCTTTTGGCCGTCTATCGTCAGCTGTGTCTCGACAACCTCCGGGGCAGGCCTGGCCTGTAACTCAAAGCTGATCCCCTGGCTGCCGTCGGTGAAAAGAATGTCGGACAGCTGGCTTAGCTGGTTGATCGCGCGCAGAAAGGCCGGATTAAAGACCAGGCCGTGACTGTTGACCTTATCCGGCACCCATTGGCTGCCTTCTTTATGCAGGACACCGTTCAGCTCCGTCGTGAGAAAACGTTCGATTCGCCCGCTGTCTTTGCGCACAAACTCAGCCAGCATCGGCAGGGAGGCATCGCTTTTGCTGGCGGCAAACGGAAAGCGTCCGTCAAAGGCGGTGTGCCAGTTGGTGACCACCGAGCGGCGCCATTTATCATTCAGACTGGCCGCCGACGGCAGAAGCACGGTTTCCCAGGCCTGAGTCAGCGGCTGCACAAACAGAGTATTACCGAAGCCACTCCACTCTTCGCCAAGGCTTGCCGAAATCAGGCTACCGTACTGTTGCGTGTCGGTCAGGTCGACGCTTTTCCCCTGGAAGACGGTCTGCGCCAGAGTCTGCATCATCTCCAGCGGATCGGAGGCATTCGCAACCTGCTGCAGGCGCAGGCGCACGCGGGTGATACGGGTCAGATAGGTTTGCAGGCTCAGGGAGCTATCGGCCGACATGACGTTGCTGCCCGTGTTTTTCCCCATCAGCTGGAGCAGTGGGCCGAACGTGTCATCCAGAGGCCCCTGCGGGCCGGCTGCCGACTGGTCGATGACCGGCTTGTCTTTCCCGCCCACCAGATCTTTGGCCGATTTAATAAGGCTGTCCGACAGCCCCTTCCTTTGTTGCCCCGCCTGCCCCTGCCAGGCAAGGGTATTCATCAGGGCAATCAGCGGCGACTGGCGGACATCGCTAATCAGCGTGAGCTGGTCGGTAACATCGGCGATATTGGTCGCCGGATTAAGTCGCAGACTGTTGAGAAAATTCAGCCAGCTGCCGGCGAAATCGGTGAAGTAGCGTCGGGTCAGACGCGCTTTCAGCGCCTCCGGCGACAGGTCTGTCGACACCGTTTTGCGCGAATCGCTCAGCACCCAGTCGATTTCCTCCCGGCGCGAGCTGGCTGCCTTATCAATGGCCTGCTGAATGCCGCCTTCCCATGCCTGGCGGGTAAACATCCCCGGGACCACTTCATCGGTGGTAAACAGGCGGCGCGCATCGGTGCCACTGGTCATGTCTTCCAGCGATACATCGGCAAAATTACGACGCACGGATTT
Organism: Klebsiella sp. P1954; assembly: GCF_018199955.1. NCBI lineage: Bacteria > Pseudomonadati > Pseudomonadota > Gammaproteobacteria > Enterobacterales > Enterobacteriaceae > Klebsiella > Klebsiella sp. P1954. The sequence continues at coordinate 635,064 of NZ_CP073373.1, forward strand.
GAGCATGTTCTCATATAAGGTGCTTTCGGCATTGCGGCGACCTAGCTGCTGCAACAGAACCTGACGGCTCTGACTCACCCGTTGCGCATCCGGGATGATCTTCCACTCTGGCCGCTCGGGCAGCAGGGAGAGATAAAAGGCCCACAAATCCGGCGCCAGACTTTGCCACAGACCGGTCGAGATCCCCATTCGCGTCGGCTGGACCGTTTTCATGGTCTGCGCAAAAAATGCGTCATCGGCTTTATCCGGACGAGCCATCATCAGCCAGGCTTTCAGCTGGTCATAGCCCGGTTTCGCCAGCTTGGCTCGTTGGTCGCTATTGGGGGCGGAGTTGACCAGCGCGTTGAGCGCCTGCTGCAACGCGGCATTGGCCGGGTCACGTATCAGGCGATGATTTGCCACACCGTACCAGGGTAGGACGGCGTTTAATAGTTGCTGATGATGGTCCAGACCAAAGCGCCGATACCAGGGCGCCCCCTTCTGCCCATCGTGCACGAGACGGCCGGCCTCATTGCGCAGGGCATGGAGGGCCGTCAGTTGATAGTCAGAAACGGAGGGGTGGGCCACCAGGTCGCGGGCTTTTCCCGCTACCGAAGCAATCTGACTGTAATTGAGGGCAAAGGAGAGCAGCAGTCCCGCCGCCCACAGGCCGAGGATGGCCAGCAGACCGCACGCCAGGCCCCGCTCCCACGCCATTCCCACGTGATGCCCGCGTAAACGGCGGCAGTCATCGACGATCCCCAGCCAGGTGGCGGGCAGCGTCAGGAGATGAGGCTGGCCCGCAGGCGAGGTATCCGCCTCCTGATACGGATCTACGGTACGAGGCTCTGGCAGGCTAAACATCAGGCCTCGCAGCGCAAGCCGCTGCCGCGAGGCGGTCAGCCACGGCGCCAGCTGCCAGCGCCATTGCGCGATCCCCCCGTCGATAAGCTGCTGTCCCAGACGCAGCAGAAAGTCGTGGCGGGTCTCCTCCGCGATCTGGCGCATCCCCTGCTCCCGCAGCGTGGGCAGCATCTGCGCAAGCTGACGGGCGACATCGTCCTCGGTAGCGCGCAACGGGAAGCTAACCCCTACCGCCTGCACCGCGCGGTCAGCCTGCGGCCACTCACTATCGCATAGTTTCCACAACCAGACCGGGGCGGCATAGCCCAGCAGTTCGCTGATTTTTTCCAGCCCGTGCAGGTCGCTCTCGCTTATCTGCGGCGTCAGGGTGAGAGACGACGGCATCACCCGCACAATTCCGTCCAGAGGACGGCCACGGCGCAGCTTGCGCAGCGCGATGTATTTTTCTCGGTCAGGCTCCGATGCAAGGCTGCCGCCGTAAATCAGCACGGTGCGGTTGCCTTCAAGCCAGTGCTGCTGACGCAGGCCAGGCACCAGTTGTTCGATTGCCGCCTCGTCGCCGGTGACTAAAAGCAGGCGGACTTTGCGCCGCCAGTGAATTCCAATTCGGGTTCGCAGATGGTCACGAATCCTGGCACACATCACCACTGCTGGAGAAACAGAGATGTTTTCACTCTCATCTTTTCTCTTATTGTCATCACCACGAGTGACATCCAGGAGCGCCTCAAACTCCTTTTTACCGGCACTGCGAGCTGTCCACAGGAGCATAACTAACATGATAAAGATACATCCGGTAATGCAGCACCCACCAATAAGCCAGTAATTCTGCTGCTGACTATCGCCCTCAAGTCCGGCCATGTCAGGATGTTTCCAGACGATAAATGTCATTGCAGCCAAGAGTAAAAAGAGAATGAATACGACTGAAAGATAGCGACCTTCCGTAGTTTTCGGTGCTAAAAGTAACTTCACAGATCCATCTCCTGTCTTGAAGCTATCGGGGTAATAAGCGTGCTCCATAGCACTTTCTGAGTGGTATCCCCGCAGATAATCATCTGCGGGGAATGTGTTTGTCGGGCGATTTCAGTGGCGGCAGCAATAGCCAGCCAGGGTGCAGCGGCTCCAGCATTCCCCATGGATATATCGAGTGAAATGACAGCCTCATCTTTTACGCACTGCGCAGGATGTGCATTCTGACATCCAATCGCTTCTGCACGTTGCTCACCTGTCATTCCAGCGAGCCATAAATTTTTCACCATACTTTCTTTTAGCGGGACGTTCCAGGCGGCCATCCTCATCCCTTCGCTAAGTTCACCTGAGGGAGCAGCATCTGGCCGGTGTAGTAATGCGAGGGGGTCAAGCGCCTCTTGCGTTAGGCGGTTGCCAAGAAGTAGAGCAACAGCCGCTTCAGCAGTATTGTTTGTAACAACCGGATCAATCTGGAGGCCAACGATCAATAACATTGCTTTATCTTTAATACGTTCATTTAACCAGCGGTCAATTACACTAAGACCACGCCCTTCAACGTGTTCAACAGGAAAAGTGATATTGTTCTTTTGCCATGCCTCATCCCAGTAATGGCGAATGTTCTCCAAAGGCAGCGATGTTGTTACATCAAAAACTACTACTAGTGGGCATTTATCAGGGATTTGTGTAAAAGGAATGTCTGCAATCATCTGCGAAAAAATATTCATTATCACGAATTCCATAGAATCCTGCGGGCTGGAAGAAATTTGGCTCATTCTGGCGCTTTCATTACCATCCCGGCCGACCTGTGAAACAATAATGCTGTCGTTGTTTTGCATAGCAATAGCGGTATCTTTCTGAGCAACTGATGAGTGGCCGGTAATAAATGTTGCACTCAGCACTTGTAATGCACGCCGTGCCTTACGGGTTTCTCGAAGAATCCACTGTTCTCGCTGTTTGTCAAAAGCGTTTGCTTTGCTATCCTGTAAAGACCAAACAAGCAGACGAGAAGAAAGCAAGACACTCCACAAAGCAACAGGAAAACCTAAAGCTAATCTCCAGAAGTACAGATTTTCAACATAACGCCCAAATATACGCATTATGATAATACTGACTGAAAGCATGACAACCAGAGCAACAAGCCAACGAGAAAATTTCAGAGGCTTAGGTCTGGGGTAGCGTTCTGGCAAATGTTTAAGTGTATATGGCATTAATTTCCTCATATTACAGGATGGCTAAATTAGCTTGATATGCAGGCGAAACAAAAACTCACCACATTATATTTCTTTCATTAGCAAACTCACACTTAAACATACGACCATCCTTTTTGGTAAAAAACAGAAATCAACGTGCTAGTTTACTTTTGTCGTTGAAGTGGCCTTCCATTTTTTTCAGCATGTAATTTAACAGAGACTTGTCTTTTTTAATTATAATCAGGAATCGGAGGGTTTTCTCCACCACACCTACCGTTTTCAACTATGATATTCTCTTCCCCTCGTAGGGCATATTTCAATCCATTTTATACGCGAAATAGTTGACAGTAACTGGGTCTATCCCACCAATACATCCAATTAATAAGCAAATAAAACAGTGCCTTCGTCATTGGTAAAGCTACTGTTTATTTCAACTGATTCTTTTACCCCCCATTCAGATTAATATCCATTTCACAGTCAATAATATAATCATTTGAAATTCAATCATCCTTACCCTTTGTCACCTGTTTTACAGATAAATACTCTGCAGTATTATTCTGGTTGATTTCCTTTTTCATCACCAGTAAATGCTTACCAGAATTACCTTCCCACTTTGTAGAAAAGATTGGATTTTTAGTAAAAATAGAGTTTATTGGTTACAAAATAATATGCAACACAACCTAAAAAGCAGCAAGAGCGCTGAATAATGATTAATCAACAACACCCTTAATTTAGGGCGAGATGCTTACATCAATACTCACAAGCTATTTTTGCAGCATAAATTTATTGGCAGCTTTGCAAGCTAAAGTTCCGTCGGGAAGAGAATCAAACAAAGAGGTAAAGTTATATAGAACTGTTTTCCCATTAACTTTCTTAAATTCAATAAAATACCCATAAGCACCATCATCATCACATTTTTTTCTAATAGACTCTGGTAGTGCAAAAGATACATTCCATACACACACTTTTTCATTTGGGAAAACTGCCGATGTGTTAACAGGATACTTTGATTTTTTGTCCACTCCCCAGCCATAGTAAACCTCAGATACATTGACAAGTGTACTGTATTTATTTTTGATAAGTAAATCACTTTCAACATAACGCCTCATTTCTTTTGAAGACATTTCAATCAACAACTTCTTATTATTTTTTTTGAAAACCTCTCTTAGAGAATCTATATTTGAGTTATCCATACACTCTTCTGCCAGTACACATGAGCTGTAACCAAGTAACAATGCTAAAACATAATAATACTTCACATCATCTCCAGTATTAAATTTTTTTTATCACCTTGTTCTTCCATCCTCTTTCGAGAGTAGATTGGCTCCAAGGATTTCACGCAATTCTGCAATATTAGAAATCGCTGCTTCTCTCGAGCCCGAATTTATTATTTTTTGTGCATAAGAATAATATGAATTAGGTACATAGAACCTGACCCTGGCCCAAAATCAGTGCAGTGCTAAATCAGAGTTCTTCGTCTTTCCGGAGATTTCGGATGAATTCAGCCGGAGTCATGTCATTTAATGATGAATGCGTTCTCTCATGATTATATTCCCTGCGCCAGTTGTCGAGTTTGTCCTGCGCATCTTCCAGCGAGAGAAACCAGTGAATGTTCAGGCATTCATCCCGCAGACTGCCGTTCAATGATTCAATAAACGGGTTATCCGTTGGTTTTCCGGGGCGGGAGAAGTCCATTGTAACACCGTGCTGATACGCCCATTTATCCAGACTTTTCGAGATAAACTCGCTGCCGTTATCTGTCTGAATACGTACCGGCAGGCGCTTGCCCAGCACCCGCAACCTTTCCATCACACCGACCACATCCTCACCTTTCAGCGACTTTCCGGCATGGATCGCCACACACTCCCGACTAAAATTATCCACTACAGTCAGCGCCCGGAAACGTCGTCCGTTAAACAGGTTATCCGACACGAAATCCATACTCCAGCACTGATCGACTCCGCTCAGGACCGGACGTTGCTGACGATGTGCTGCACTGACATGCCTGCGGGGGCGCTTTTTGCGCAGGTTGAGGCCTTCCAGACAGTAAATCCGGTGTGTTTTCTTGTGGTTAACAGGCCAGCCTTCCCGCCGCAGCTGAATATGAATACGCGGGCAACCGTAGCGGATCCGGGTTTCCGCTATTTCCCGGATACGCAGGGTTATCGCCCGATCATCCCGCCGGCTCTGCCAGTGGTAAACGGTTCTGCTCTGCATCAGCAGTCCGCATCCCCGTCGGACACTGATACGGTAAGCCTCCCGCAGAAAATGCACCGCCTGACGCTTCTGAGCCGGCCTCAGAACTTTTTTTGATAACTTCCTGCAGCATCACCTTGTCCAGACTTAAATCAGCCACCAGACGTTTCAGACGCTGATTCTCTTCCTCAAGCTGGCGCAGGCGGCGCAGTTTTGTCACGCCCATGCCGCCAAACTTTTTCTTCCAGTTGTAAAATGTGGCTTCAGAAATGCCCATCTTTCTGCAGACTTCCTCCACCCGAGTGCCGGTTTCGGCCTGTTTCAGCGCAAATGCTATCTGTTCTTCGGTATAGCGGGTCTTTTTCATGGCGATGTGCCTCTCTGTGAGATGGAAGAAAGACCGGAGACTTCAGTTTAGCCTGACACTGTTTTCAGGGAGGAGATCAAAGGTTAAGCGGGATACTTACAGAGAACATTTCCCCAGCAATGGCACTTGAAAAACACAGCATACATATGATTAATGAAAAGTATCTAAACAAAGCTACTGACCTCAATATCATTAAGGACTGGAAGGGAGTATCTTTGATCTTATAGACTGGCAAATGGACCTTCCTAAAAGCTTATAGCTAATAATTCCATCAACATTCAACTCATTCGTAAAGATATGCCCAGGGGCTTTTGAGTCGAACGTATAAATAAATAACTTATTATCTTTCATTGCATAAAAAAGAACTCCATCGAAACCAGAAACTTGATCATCAGAGTAAGATGATAATATTTTGGCAATCAGAGTTCTGGATGATAAATCTGTTATGGATTTTATTAGTATATTGTCATCAATACCTTTTGGGAGCGTATTCAAATATACGTTATCAATATAAGGGGTATAATCATTTTGATCGCACGAAGGAGTGTGAGGATTGTCCACACCGTAATAATTTCTAAAAAAGCCATCAAGGACATATTTATAATCATTTGCAGAAGGCAATGCCTTTACAAGTAAGGATATTCCTCCGGGATCACCTGCTATCACTCTCAATGACAACAACAGTAACATACTTATAGCTATAAAATTTTTCATCGACCGCCACCTTCATCTTTCACAGATTTAGTTTTGCTATCAAATCCGAAAAAATTATTGATTTTACTGAGGGTTGATAATCCATGCTTATCCTCATGAGAAAGTATGATTGGGATCAATTGCTAATGATTCACGAGAAAATTTTTTGCGCTGATAGTAAATAGCCATTTGAAAAAGCATCATTTCATATTGATAAGCTCTCCCCCCAATTCATCAAGTGTTTTCTCTCCCGAGAAAAGCTGTCGGCATTTACTGTCAATTACAGCATCATCTTTATCTCTTGGGAATATAATTTTCATTTTTCTTGCTATATCCCACACACCTGGGAATGAATCAACCGCACAATCCAAATCGTTTGGCGCAATATATTCTCCATTGACAGATATTTTCCCTAGATATATTGAACCACCAGGGTAAAACAAGCTATTCTGATCTGGCTCAGATGAGGAATTACTCCAAAAACCTTTGCCTGACAAAAGGTTTTTATTCCCATTAAACTTAGATACTATCGCCTGATATGACCTAAAGTGAGCATCAATCACAACTAATGCCAGAACTAATTTTTTTTCAAAATTAACATCTATAATAGAAGAAATTGAATTATTAAAGTAATGAATAGAATGAATTCGAATTGACTGTCCTTTGCAATCTATAAGCTCCTTAACATCAAGATATTTATTTCCTGATGCTAAAAGCACGCCTAAATGATCACTAGTTAGAGAAATACCTCCAGCACCAGAGATTAATGAATCATTCCAATTTTCTATTTTGCATGAGTAATCCGTATTTAATTGATCATCGTGAACATTTACATATCCAGCTTTATCCTTATCTAAATGGATGCTTACACCATCGATATCAATTGTGTTGTAATATCCAGCCCAAGAATTAAGAGCAGTAGCACAAAGCATCATAAACAAAAATGAATTAGTTTTAAACTTCATCATCAATCATCTCTTTTGCTTTTTTAGTAGCTATTTTCCTTTCTGCAATTCCTTTATCTGCACCATTTATATTTTTAGTTACTTTCAAAATAATGCTGTCATCATCAGATTTCCCAATTTTGTCCTCATCCATAATTTTGAGAACTTTAGACTTAAAACAAACTATAAAAAAACCACCTGTATCAATACAGTTATATGCATTTTCTGTCACTTTCTGAGGGTTTCCTATTTTTGGTGGTTTTTTCTTCATACCGGCTGAATTTTTTTTCTTGTACTCCGGGTCATCCCACCAATATTTATCAAAGTCATTTTTTGACAACCAACCTCGATATACCCAGTAGCTTGAATATGTGTTAAGTCCAGTTAGCATTTTAAACCCTCTACCTCTGAATTTTTGTGCATCTACATCTCCACAGTTACCGTTAATCCAGCTATAGGATCCTGTGATATACCCTCCACGGGAATTGTATTTTTTCCCGGAGAAATAGTTATCCTTCTCGGCTTTAAGAGCTCCGTACCAATGACCTAGCTTAGTAGTTTCATTAAATGTTGATGCTTCAACAATCACACCACCTTGCTGAACACCATCAACAATAATTTGTTGCTGGCTAGTTTCTTGCATGGACAATAAATAACCTGATTCAACTGCACCCTGCCCTAAAAAATGACAAATTCTATTTGCATCAGATAAGTTATACTTTCGCATGATTGTATTTATGTCCGCATAGTACTCTAATGTAATTTTTTTAATACCTTCAAGTGCATTTTTATTTTTTTTACTAGCATTCGCCGTCATTACTTTTTCAATTACTTCAGAGTCGAGCCAACTACATTTCCTGAAATGTCGAATAAATGATTTTGGCTCAAAATGCCACAACCGGTCAGAACTCAACGCTCCAGAATCAAAGCATAGTGCTTCCGCATGGGATTTAAACTTTGCATAATCGGCTTCCGTCATCGGTTCATGCTCTTCATTTCCCGTTTTCAGCCACGAAAAACGGATGTCGATCGTACTTTTTTCCCATTCAAATGGGAAATGACAGATTAGCTTCCCGCACTGGTTATCGAAGTCACCAACTTCGTGAAGTTTCTTGATAATAGCTGAATTACACTGGCTGTTGCTATCACTATCGTCATCTACCATCTGCCAGCCCGTCCAGTGAGGGAAATCAGCGTCACTAAACTTTTTAATACTGGAATCAGCAAGGTTGATCACCCCTTTACCACCCGGGTAATTGACTGTCATCCATAATGGTGCGTCTGCCGGTACCAGTGTTTCATGGTCCGTGTTGATCACTCGCCCAAAGCGAAGTAATTCAAACCCGGCACTTGGGCTCTCCTTATAATTCCGCATCGCGGTTTTATAGAGATTGTATTCGTAGTCATCACCATCTGCATTAACCAGTGGTTCACCCAGCAGATCATATTTTCCGTCAGTCTGCGTATTTTTCTGACGAGTAACCATCGTGCACTTGCCTTGGGCCAGAGTCATGCTGGCATACAGAGGCACATTGCTGGTATATAGTTCAGAAAGTCCGGTGGTAGAAATGCTGTTATCTGCTGGAGCCTTGTCATAAAACTTTGTCTGCGGTGGCAGATAAAAGTGAATATCACCATAAACCGCATCGGTGCGGCCATTCTTCGAAATATCCAGCTCTCCTGTTTTCCTGCCCGTTAGCTTGCTGATGTTGTCATCATCGCAGAAAATCTGGAAATGGAAAGCATTCACTCCATCAACCATGCCTGGAAGGCCTATAGGATCCTTACGGTAAACTTTATCACCGGCTTTAACAGTTTCAGCCAGCGACTTCAGATGCATGTATAAGGAATAGAAAGCCACTTTTCCTTCATCACCGCTACCGATCTCGGTTTCATGCTTTATGAGCACATAACCATCATTACTCCCCTTTGTATTGGGTTTATCGGCGTTGATGTTGAATGGTGCTAGGTCGCGCTTGTCTGAGCTTTTGCGGAGTGAAATGACGGTACCGTCAGCTATCGCCCGCACGCTCTCAGCAGGCCTTCCAAGATGTTATTACCTGTTTATTTCTGAATATTAATCTCATATTGTTTTTCAAAATATTGCCCCGCACTAGCAACAACCCCGCCCCTAATATTAATTGTTACAATCCCTTGCAACTGAGGCTTACCTTCTATAGTAAAGTTATTATATACATATTTTGTGTAATATTTTTTTTCAGAAAATACTAATTTCAATCCAGAATTTGATGGGTGAATTTCATAACTCAGATCAACAACTGGTCCTGTACCTCCAGAGATGGTGATTGGAACATAATATTCCTGATCTATATATCCATCTGGTAACTTATTAGGCTCAAATACAAGGTGATTGCCACAGCCAGTTAGAAAGAAAGAAATTACAAAAGCTCTTAGATAGTGATTCATTTTTAATCATGATATTTTTGTAAATACCATCCCCCCAAAAGTATGGTTTAGAAATTCTCCTAATTTTAATGATACTCGAAGCGAGTTATCTTTAACTTCACCCCATGAAAAAAGTCTCAGCGAGACAAGCTCTTCTAAACTCGTTTCGTTAGTGATTATCCAGATTAAATTCCTTCCTCAATTTTCAAAAAACTCCATCTCTAAATTACCAGGGATAAGATCTTTCGATTATTTCGTCAGGCTTTTAGGATTACGGTAAAAAAACCTGGTGTTACTTGTGCCCACCTTGACATACCCACTCTTTTAAAACCACTCGATATCACCCCTCCAAATTGTAATACCGGCGACCACATTGTCTACTTTAATATCATTAAAGACATGATCTAAAATAAATTCAATCAACATTTATTTGATATTTTTTAGTAAACACCTGTGATTTTGAATACATAGATGCATATGTTTTTGCAACTATTTCAACGGTTATCACACCTTTTATTCTGGGCACTCCACTTATTACAAGTTCGTTAGGGCTGCTACCTTTTTTAAAGTCATTTTTTTCATTCCCCATAAAGCTTGGTTCTATATCCAGACCGGAATTATCAGGAGTTAATTTTGCTCTAAAATTACTTGAAACAAAAGAAATAACCTCTCCACTCCCCTGAAATCTCATAACCAAACCTTGCTGATAAAACGTCCCTATCTTGGCATTTTTCAACCGCCCCCCACTTGGATAAAACTCTATTTTACCTGAAGAGCAGGATGCTAAAAAAACAAACAAACAGATTAGATATTTTTTCATAAAACTATTCTAGTGATTTAAACACCACCCCTCCAAAAATGCTTCCCATTACATCTGAAAGAGCAAGATGCCTCTTAATCTGATTTTTTACCTTACCCCAAGAGAATAATTTCAATTGAACTAACTCATTTTCCTTAGTCGTTAATGAAATGACCTCACCATACTGTGTGGTTATAGGTCCATCCCAAACAATCCAATGATTCTTAGCCGTGACAGTGGAGTCAAATCCATCAAGTATACCAGCTGATATCAAAGTAACAACTCGACAACCTTTTCTAATATACTCATTGAGGGTACTTAGTTCTTTCAGATTTACGTGCGATAGCCCGACATTACTAAACTCTTTTTGATAACCAGCACTTACAAACCATTCAGTAAGCGCTCCCCATAATGTTATCCCTGAAGCCTGGTCATCAATTTCGTCATAACTCATAATGGAATTTTCGGAGTCCCTTAAAGAAGCGAGGGTTATCCAATCGATCCCCTTCACTCGTTCTCCATAAGCATCATAGAAAGCCCCCATAGGATGCCGACAACTATTGCTTGGAACTATATTTAACGCACCTATTTTAGTTTTCCCATACAACCAAAGCTCATTAACTGCTTGTTTATAAATATCAGGTCTATCCATTAACAGGCAATAAAAAAATGATGCTGGCCCACACAAACTAGTATCCCCTTGATTTGGATAACTACTGCGATTCATCCTCGAAAGGATCTGATGTTCTATCTTATTTTTATCGAAGGGATCATCAGGACTACCTACAGGATACTCTTTTGCAATAAACGCTCTTTTCTGACAGGTAATCTGCACAGTATGTATATTATCCTCACCCTTATCATTAACCGGTTTTGTCTGCGCCTTTGTCTCAAAATAACAAACATTTTCACGCTTATTTTTAGAATATGCTTGCCCTGATGCCATTTCACCAAGTGTGTACATCTTTTTCGCAGGCGAGGAAAGCACAGAAAACAACTTACCTCCGTGCTTGCGATATAAGTTCATTTCCATTATGTAGATTACAGATAACCCATCCTCTGTGTCATTCGTTTCATGAGACTGAGTTTGATAATTTGATGTTACTGGTTGTTGCGCCACTGACAGTAGTATATGTTTTTTATTACTGGCATCAGTTCTGTAAACATTCAGATCGTAAAAAAGGTCGACTGCTGAAACATTCGATTCAATCTTTGTATAAATATTATATTTAGGCATTGATGGCCTCCGGTATCATATGCAGCAGAACATCCTGTACCTGTGCAGAAGTAAACAACTTCGTATACCCCTCGCCATCACTGACACCCTCTAATACCGAGCCATCAGCCAGAAAGGCCCTGTAAGGTGTATTCAGCATCGGCATCCCATTATCATCTGTACACAGGTAGCGAATATTATGGCTGTCGTCATTTATCGCATTAGCTAAAGGTGCAATGTCAGGCTTATGCTGCGCTTTTTCCCGCCTGACGTAATACCCGGCCCTTGTTCTGTACTCACCTGCCGTCGCTGATTCAATGCCACTGGCATTGAGCGTGATATAACTTCCCCCGCCGTTTATCGTGACCCGTTTTTTCGCAATAATTTCGATACTGTCTTCCGTGCTGACAATGCTGATTTCCTTCCGGGCAAGCAGCGCCATCAGGTCATTCTGCGCCTGCATCTGTACCGGTCCCTGATTCGCTATCAGCCTGATCCCAAGCTTTCGCACAAACACGCTCAGGGCACTGCCCACCCCGATGAACAGATTTTTCACCACGCTGACATCCGCATTCTTTCCGGCCGTGGCAATCAGGTTATGCCCGGCTGAGACCTGCAGATGCTCCCCGCTGGTCAGCGCTATCCCCTCCGGCGCGCTGAGCAGCAGCACCGATTTTTTGAGGTCCGTCAGCTGCTGCTCCAGCAGGGTAATTTGCGCCTGGAGATCGGCCGGGTTCGCGGTCGCCTTCTGCGCGTCACCGGAGATGGACATCATCTGCTCCCGGGCTTCAGCCAGATTGCTGACCGCCGGCTCCATCGCCAGCACCTGCCCCTGAGCCTGCACCTGCCCGTCAGCGCTGATAAAAATACCCTTCTGTGCCCGGATAGCTCCCCAACTGTCGGTTCTCAGCTCAAAGCCTTCGCCGCGCGGCTGCTTTTCAGCATCCACCAGATGCCCGAGATTGAGCTGGCTTTTACCGCCGTACTCCGTGCTGACCTTGATATGTTCTTTCCCGCGCTCGTCGTCGAGGCGGATTTTGTTGTTGGCCGGGGTGCGCAGGACGTTACGTTTGTCATTGCGAATGGTGACGTGGTCGCCGTGCGCCGAGTCGTGCAGCACGCCCGCGATATACGGCCGGTCGGGGTTACCATCCTCAAAGCCAATCGCCACCTCCGTCCCCGCCAGCAGCGGCAGGTGCAGACCGTAGGTGTCTCCGGCATACGGCCGCGACTGGCGGACCCACAGGCTCTCGAACCCGGTTTCCCAGCGCGCCCGGTCAAACAGCATATTCACCCGGTAGCGCCCGTGTTTGTCGATATGCCCGTAGGTGTCGTTTTCCCGGGTGCTGGTCACGCGGGCCGGCAGCGTCCCGGCCATCACCGGACGCGCGCCGGGCTCAGGCCGGTAGCCGACGTCCGGGCTGTCCGGTATGCCGGCAAACTCCACCGCAAAGTCGGCATCGCGCCGGGCGTGGCTGTGCATCGCCGTGACGAGCACGCCATCAGCAAACTCCCCGGCCACCTCCTCTCCGCCGGTGACCTTCAACACCTGTCCCGGGCAGAGCGTCGGGCAGCTGGTGGTGGCCTGCATCCGGGTCTGGCCGTTAAGATAACGCTCATGGCGAAGCCGGGCGTAAAACGCCCCGGACTCCGGCGCCGGATGGCGGTCATGGACATTCCCGGCGGTCAGGTAGTTATCTCCCCAGTGGTAAGCCTCACCAAAGGTGGTGGTCTCCCCGCGGGTGACATCCACCTGCGCGTTCATGTCCGCCGTCGCCTCGCGGTAGTTGTAGTCGCGGGTACTGACCTGCTGCTCCACGACGCGGTGGCGGCATGCCATCTCCCACACCGCGTCCACCCCGGCCGACTGCTGCCCTGACGGCGGGACCGAAGGCAACGTCAGCCCCTTCTCATAGCCCTGCTGACTGTCGCAGAACTCAGCGACGTCGATGTGCAGCCGCGTGTCGGCGGTAAACCGAAACCAGATCCCCACCTCACCCAGCAGCCGGGTGATAAAGCGCAGGTCATCCTCGCCGTACTGCATCACCTGCTCGCGGCGCGGATACGTTTTTGTCAGCGAGAACAGAAAATCCTGACCGCGCAGGCCGTGGCGCTCGCGGAGGATTTTTTCCACAATCTGCGGAACGGACTGGTCCTGGTAAATGGCGTTCTGGTGCGAGCGGTTAAGCAGCGCCAGGCGCGGCTGAAGCGTCAGCGCGTAGTGCGTTTCATCCCTGGAGGTACTGAGCCGTTCAAACCCCGTCACCACGCCCTGGATCACCCGCACGGGTTGCTGAACATTGATGCCGAAGCCCTGAGCCACCGGCGCCTGCAGCGTCAGGGAGGCTGCCTTCATCAGCATCATCTCTTTGCTGATGGCATGGTCTGCGCTGGTGAATTCAATACGGTAGCGGAACGGCTGGCTCAGGGCTTCATCGCCCTCGAAGGCCAGCACATCAAGCCCGGCTTCACATCCCTTCACCGAAAGCAGGTGGTGGTTATGGCTGAACAACAACGATTTCACGCTACTCATCGGATATTGTCCCCTCGTCAAACGCCATCACGACGCCTTCCTCTTCGTGATACCCCAGCGTCACCTGGCGCGGTTTCTGCCCCGCCGCCATATGGCTCAATAGCTGCTGACTCAGCGCCGGCAGGATCTGCTGATTGAGCAGACTGTCGACGTTACGGGCGCCGGTATCCGGCAGCAGGCAGGCCTCGGTCAGCGCGTCGAACAGGCTCTCGCTGAGGGTGGTGTTGATTCCGTAATGGCAAGCCAGACGCTGACTTACCTGCCCGAGCTTCATGCCGACAATGGTGCGCAGCGCTCCCGCCGGCAGCGGACGGTAAATCACCGTCTGGAAGCGGGCCAGCAGCGCCGGCTGGAAGTGGCCGCGCAGCACCGGGCGCAGCAGCTCGTGCAGGTCTGATTCGCTGGCCTCCGGCTGTTCATCCAGCAACTGCATCAGGAGGTCGCTTCCGAGGTTGGCGGTCATCAGGATCACGGTGTTGCGAAAGTCGATTTCACGCCCCTCGCCGTCGCGCATTACCCCCCGGTCGAAGACCTGGTAGAACAGGTTCATCACATCGCGATGGGCCTTTTCCACCTCATCGAGCAGCACCACGCTGTAGGGGCGTTTGCGCACCGCCTCGGTCAGGATCCCGCCCTGGCCGTAGCCGACGTAGCCGGGCGGAGAACCCTTCAGCTGGCTGACGGTGTGCGGCTCCTGGTACTCGGAGAGATTGATGGTGATCAGCGCTTTCTCGCCGCCGAACAGCGCATCGGCCAGGGCGAGCGCCGTTTCCGTTTTGCCGGTGCCGCTCGGCCCGACCAGCAGGAACACCCCTTGCGGACCGTTCTCCGGCGTCAGGCCGGTTTTCGCGGCGCGCAGGCGCCGGGCAATAGCGCTCAGGGCCGCCTGCTGGCCAACCACCCGTTTGCCGAGACTCTCTTCCAGACTCAGCAGCTCCGTCTGCTCATCTTTCATTAGCGAGGAGAGCGGCACGCCGGTCCAGTCGGCAATCACCGTCGCCACGGTGCGGACGTCGACGTCCAGCCCGAGCAGCGGATTGCCCTGCTGGACGGCGATAAGCGCGGTTTGTAGATCGCTAATTTCCGCCTGGCGGGAGATATCGCGGCGACAGGCGAGCAGCGCTTCCGTCAGCTGCAGCTCCTGACCATACTGAGTTTCAAGGGTATCCAGCGCCAGAATAAGGCGGATCTCCTCCTGCTCAATGGCCGCCAGCCGATCGCCGCGGGCGCTGTTGCCCAGCGCAATATCTTCCAGCAGCGCCTGCTTCTCCATTGCCAGCGCGGTGAGCTGCGCCTTCATGCGGGTCAGCGGCTGAGGCACGGTATCCAAACTCATACGCAGGCGGGCGGAAGCGGTGTCGAGTAAATCCACTGCCTTGTCCGGCAGCTGGCGGCCGGTGAGATAGCGTCGTGACAGCGTCACGGCGGCGCGCACCGCATCATCCGTGATATGCACGCCGTGGTGGTCGGCATAGCGGGACTTCAGGCCGCGCAGCATCAGGCAGGCGGTGTCGTCGTCCGGCTCATCCACCTTGACCATCTGAAAGCGGCGCTCCAGCGCGGCGTCGCGCTCGAAGTACTGCTTGTATTCAGACCAGGTGGTGGCGGCGATGGTCCGCAGCTCGCCCCGGGCCAGCGCCGGCTTCAACAGGTTGGCGGCATCCGCGCCGCCCGCCTGATTACCCGCGCCGATGATCGTGTGCGCCTCGTCGATAAACAGCAGCACCGGCGAAGGCGACTGCTGTACCGCCTCAATGATATTTTTCAGCCGCTGCTCGAACTCGCCTTTGACCCCGGCGCCGGCCTGCAGCAGACCGAGGTCAAGGGTGCGCACCGACACCGGCTTCAGCGCGTCGGGGACGTTGCCTTCGGCAATGCGCAGCGCCAGGCCTTCCACCAGAGCGGTCTTGCCCACGCCCGGCTCACCGACGAGGATCGGGTTGTTTTTTCGCCGACGGGAGAGAATATCCACCATCTGGCGGATTTCCGTGTCGCGTCCGAACACCGGGTCAATCTGGCCGTCTCTGGCTTTGGCGGTGACGTCGAGAGTGAATTTGTCCAGCGCGTTCTGCAGCGCCGGGTTGAGCCCATCCGCATTCAGTTCGCTGCCCGCAGGACGCCCCACAAATTCCACGTCCCCGCCATGGGGCTGCGCCAGCGCCGCTTCCTGCTGCGCTGGCGGACGTTCGTCGGACTGGGCATCCAGCAAGGAGCGCAGGCGTTCCAGCTGACGCTGGCCCAGCGTTAACAGCGGCCACAGGCCATCGCACTGGATCAGATTCTGTTTTTCAACCAGCGCCATCAGCAGGTGAACACTGCGGATCTGCGCTTCGCCGCTGAGAGAGGCAATCAGCCAGGCCTCCTGCATCAGCCTCAGGGTATGGTCAGAGAGCTGGGGACGATGACGTACCGAGCGCGGCTGTTTATCCAGCCAGCTCAGCAGATCCTGCCACAGCGCATCCATATCCCATTCATAGCGCCGCGCCAGCACCGTCAGATCGCCTTCCCCCTGTTCCAGCAGCTTAAGCAGCCAGTGCTCGGGCAGGATCTCGGCATGCGCCCGGGTCTGGCACAGGGAGGCCGCCCCCTCCATTGCGCGGGCACAGCAGGGATTAAGACGGCGTAACAGGCTGGCTGGATTTTCCATGAGATCCTCTCTTATTGTTTCCGGACACGCTACCGCCCGTCGCTGTTCCTGAACAGGAACCCCAAGCGCACAAGGTCAGGCAGACAGATTGTGTTTTTCTTTGCTGAGACCCCGTATCTCAGGCGCTCAGCAAAAAACGGCGGGCAGAGAAACGCTGCCCGCATCAGGCGATCGCCCGCAATAATCCCCGGCCGCAGAGATAACGATGCGGCCGGGATGAGCGAACGTCGCCTGCGCGCCAGCGGCGCGAAATATGACGGGCAATTACGCGGTGGCGCGTTCGTTCCAGCTATCGGAGTGAATGATGTTGCCGTCTTTATAGGTCCAGGTGATCTTCTCGTAGCGCAGCTCAATCTGTTCCAGATGGTTGTGCTTCTCGTAGGCGGGGTTTTTGATGTCGTGCATCAGGGGATTCACTTTCACCACCTTGACGTTCTCAAGTTTGGTATTGAAATACTCCACTTCCTGGCCGGCATCGTTGATTCGGTACCACTTAAACTCGGCGGACTTCAGGGTCTGACCGGTGGTCACCGCCTTGTACAGGTAGGGGCTGGAGGAGTCGATCTCCTTGGTGAACAGGAACGGCGTATGAATACGCGTGCCGGTCAGTTTGCCGGTGTTGTTATCGGTCGGGATGTACAGGTTATGCTCCTGAGCCACCACTTCGATACTGCCTTCACGATCCTGAACGTCGACAGACCCTTTAATGTCCGCGCCGCCGTCGTCTTTCAGCCAAAGATAAACAGGAATTGCCATGGAATTACTCTCCATTGTGTAGTGAAGCGCCATCATCCTGGGATGACGCAGAGGGTTGGTCCGGTAACCGGCAGGCGTCTACCTGCGGCACCAGACTGATTTCGACACGACGGTTCAGCGCACGGCCTTCCGGCGTATCGTTTGTTGCAATTGGTCGGCTTTCGCCATAGCCCTGAACGGCAAAGCAGCTGTCCGGCACGTCGCCGGTATCGCGCATCCAGTCGCGGACCGATTCCGCACGTTTCAGCGACAATAGCTGGTTGGCTTTTTCCTCACCCACGCTGTCGGTGTGGCCCGCCACCACAATCAGCCACCCGGGCCTGGCCTTAATGTCCATCAGCGAGCTGACCAGCCGCTTTGTCGAACCAGGCTTCAGTACCCATTTCCCGGTATCGAATAGCGACATGCTGTCAAGGCGGATGACGTTCGGCGCGACGCGCTGCACCGGCCTGGGCGGCGGTGGAGGCGGCACGTAACCGCGAATCGCCTCCAGCAACGGCAGGCGAATCTGCTCCCCGTGATACAAGCCCAGACTCTGGCGCAGCGGGACGCCGTTACGCGCCCAGCTATCAAGCAGCGCGGCATCTTCACGCAGCACCCTGACAGCGCTGGCTTTTGGTCGATAATCATCCATCGCAATCCGCTCATAACGGGCAATATCGACGCCCACGCGCTGCAGCAGTTGTCGATTGTTCCAGCCACTGCTGAGCAGCGCGGCGACAGCCGCGAGGGTGAAAATCGCGAGCGCCGCGCGCCAGGCCCAGCCTCGTGGCGTGAGTCCCCGTCCCGCCGGTAACTGCGGCAGGATGAATTCCGGCAAAGCTGAAGCGTCCCCGGTGTCGCTCTCGCCAGGCTGCCAGCCAGCTACCCGCGACAGGCCGCTATGTCGGGATAACCACGTCGTCCAGGCCGACGATGCCAGACTTCCAGGCAGCGAGGGCCCGAGGCCCCACAGCACGGCCGCAGGGGGCAGAGGTGGCAGGTCGGTATTCTCTTCCGTCAACACGGCATGGACGTGCTGTTCAAACCAGCCCATCAGGCTGTTCATCAGCACCTGCTGCTCCAGCGCGGCCGCCCCACCGGCGCTTACCCAGGCCGGTACGGAACAGGGGGCGCAGGAGGGCTGCCAGACTTTGACCGCTTCACCCGGTATCGCCGCCTGCCACAACAGGTCGCGACTCATCGCGCTGCCCACCTGCCCCTGCAGCGCCAGCGGTACGGCATACCCCGTCTGCTGACGCAGCTGGCTGAGTTGCCAGCGCAGGGCCAGCAGAGCGCTGGTCAGCGCATCGCTTTGCGCATGCCGCTGCGGGCAGACGCAGAGCAGCACCGACAGCTGAGGCCCCCATTCCGGCCGCTGGCTCAATACCTGGCGCGCGACCTGCTGCAGCTCCTCCGTCTTTTCCACGCGGATCCAGCAGCCCTGTTTGACGACTCGCACCGGTGACGCTGGCGGCCAGACACACGGCAGGTCGCCGCAAACGAGGACCACCGGCTGGCGATAAGCGCCCTCCGGGAGAGGGTCCAGGGTTGATGCGACGTTACGTCCGGTACGACGACTGGCGATGCGCCAGATCCCGATGATCAGGGCCAGCGTGACCAGCAGAATGAGCCACGCCCCCCAGCGGGGAACCGGCAAAAATAGCAGGCACACCAGCGCACTCAGCAGACTGGCCCACAGCGCCAGCCCACGCTGCTGCGCGGGGCTCATTTCACCTCCCCCGGTAACAAGGTCAGCAGCAGGTGATCGAGCCAGTGGTTGAGTCCCCACCACAGGGCGAGTACCACCACCACGCTCAGGCCAATACGTACCGGCCATGGGGCCAGCCAGCCGCTTATCCCCAGACCGGCGCGACTCTCTACCAGTACGGGAGCGGTAGCCGGGCGCTGAAAAGGAGGAACACGCTCACCGAGCGCGTTGACCAGCTTCAGGCGCTCGGGGTCGTGGAGGGAGCGAAAGCTGCCAATAAAACCCAGCAGCATCACCCGCTGAAAACAGGTGACCACGGCCAGGTTGGGCGCCGGCTCACGCAACACATCACGCATCCGCTCGCACAGGGTGTCGCCGGCGTCCATGGTGCCGAGGAAGTGCCCCTGCAGCGGAATGTCATACCACTGCAGGCAGGCCTCATCCTCCACGCCGCGACCTTTCACGGCTTCATCGAGCAGCGCGCACTGGGCGGTGAGAATATGCTGACAGCTGGCGTCATCAAGCCCGCTCGCCTTCAGCTCATGTTGCACGCGCTCGACATCAGCAATACAGCGCTGCCATAGCGTGTACCCTTCCTCATCGCGGAACTGCGGGCCGTGGCGCAGGCTGATAACCTGCAGCCAGGTGTTCTGCAGCAGCGCATCAATATCAATGGACGCGGCGTTGCCGCGTTTAGGCTCATTCACGTTCGTAGTACCGCAAAAAGTTCAAGTTCAGGCTCACCGAGCATCCCCGGGACGTAAAACATACAGGTGCCGCTCTGCAGCATTTCCGTCGCCAGAGGGTGGGACACATCGAGGCTGAAATACTGATTTTCCAGACGTAGCGGGATCGCCGCCGGCACATGACGCAATGGCGTGAGGGGCACCCCTGTCCGCGAGGAGTTGACGATGGCTTTGACATGATCCGGACTGCCCACTTTGCACTGGCGCGGAAACTGCTCCTGCAGTTGGGCGACCGGTACCGACGAACGAACCGACAGGTAGTAATCAGCCCCTTCCCGCAGCCGGGCATCGTGCAGACGCGCCTGCCAGAAGTGCAGCCGGACATCATGCTCCAGCGCAATCGCCACCACCCGCGATGGCAGGCTCGCCTCCAGCAGGTCGCTCAGTAAATCAAACAGCGGCGGAAAAACCGCGTTCAGCTGGTCATGCTGATAGAACGGGACGGCATTCGCCTGATGGGTGAGCGAAAAGGTCAGCAGGCTACCAGCCAGGCGCGCCAGCTCCGGGTAGAGGCGTTCCGGCGGGCTTTGCCGGTAACGCAGAAAGTACCCCAGCACCGGCTCGGCGCTGTTCAGCGCATTCAGCAACCAGAACAGAGAGACATCGGCTACGGCAAAATCAGCCATCCGTTCATTGCTTTCGCGACGCATGGCCATCAGGCGCGTCAGACGAGCCCGGAGCTGGATGAGCAGCTGTTCAAGCTGCGTCGCCAGCCAGCGGCTGCCCTGGATCTGCAGCAGCGGCGGGAGAAACGTCTCGTCGATAAGCCAGGCCCCCTGCGAGTCCCGCTGCAGGCGAACAAGCGGACAGGTCAGGTAATCGCTGTTGTCCTGGTGGGCGAAGCGGAGGGTCAGCTCCGGCTGTATGACGGCAATCTGCCGGGTATCATCCCCAAACTGGTTACGGACATCGCGCCAGCGCTGGCGGAAGCGCGCCGGCCTTTCGGCCACCTCCTCCGGCTTCAGACAGTTGCCGCCATTCGCCTGCATCAGGGGCAGCGCCAGCACGATCACCGCCTCGCCGGATGCGCCGTCCAGCGACAGCGCGGACGGCAGCGCATCGGCATTGTCCGTATCAATCATCGTGCCATCCTGGAACCGGACCTGCAGCCTGTGAGCCTGCAGGCGGCCCAGTTTGAGCATCTCTGGTTCGAAGGTCGCCTCAACCACTCCCCAGGGGTGGTTAAGACCCATCCGGGCAATCACTTCCGCAGTCCAGGCTGCATACGCAGCCTGCTGTTGAAAATGCTGAGGCGACACCATAATGCCCCGGCCCCACAACGGACGTTCCGTTTTCATCATCGTCCGAACCTACGCCTTCGCCTTTGGCATCTGGCTAACCAGCGACAGATTGACGTCCATCCCCTCGACCTGGAAGTGCGGCACCGCGTACAGCTTCACGCGGAAGAATCCCGGGTTATCCTCGATATCTTCCACCACCACGCTGGCATCGCGCAGCGGATGGGAGGCCTGCAGCTCGTCGCCGGGGTCGGTCATTTCGGTCACCAGGCTCCGCACCCAGGTGTTCAGCTCCAGCTCCAGCAGACGCCGGTCCTTGGTGGTGCCGATATTCTCGCGCTGGATCATCTTCAGGTAGTGCGCGATGCGCGACAGCAGGAAGATGTAAGGCAGACGCGCGTTGATACGGCTGTTGGCGGTGGCGTCGGCGGTATCGTACAGCGCCGGTTTCTGCGCGGAGTTGGCCGAGAAGAAGCAGGCGTAATCGCGATTTTTGTAGTACGACAGCGGGATAAAGCCCAGGCTGGCGAACTCAAACTCCCGCGTTTCCGGGATCATCACCTCGGAAGGAATTTTCACCTGGTTGCCGGTGCCCAGATCGTACAGATGGATGGGCAGATCTTTCACCGCGCCGCCGGCCTGCGGACCGCGAATTTGCACGCACCAGCCGTTATTGACAAAGCTCTTCACCATATTGGAAGCGAAGGAGAACGCCGCGCTGGTCCAGAGATACTTTTCGTGGTCCGGGCCCTTCACCTGCTCGACATAGTTGAAGCTGCGCACCGGCACGGTATCCGGGCCGTACGGCAGACGCCCCAGCACGCGCGGCATCACCAGGCCGATGTAGCGGGCATCGTCAGTTTCGCGAAACGCCTTCCAGCGGATATATTCCGCACGATCGAAGTAGTTGCCGATATCCTTAATGGCAGCCACCTCTTCCATGGTCTCTTTCAGGAAGAAGGCCGGGCCGACGGCGCCGATAAACGGCATATGGGCGGCGGCAGAGACGCGGGAGATATTGCGCAGCAGCGCCACATCCTGCGGGCTGGCGTCGAACTCATAGGCCGAGATCACCGAGCCGATCGGCTCGCCGCCGGGAGTGTCATACTCCGCGGTATAGGTGTGCCAGTAGAGGCCGCTCTGGATAAGCTCCGGCGCGTCCTCAAAGTCCTGGCGCAGATCGTCTTTGGCGACGTCGAGGATCTCCGTTTTGACGTTCTGCCGATAGTCGGTGTTGTCCACCAGCTGTTTGAGGCCGCGCCACAGGGATTCGACCTGCTGAAACTCCTGATGGTGCATCACCGCGTCCAGCTGACGGCTTATCTGGAAATCCAGCTCGGCGATATGGTGGTCGATCAGCGTTTTGTCGAGCTTTTCCACCCGCTGGCCGGACTGGCGGATGCGTTCCATAAACACCTGCATCGCCGCGGTGAGACGTTCCGCCGCCGGCGCCTCGGAGAGCGCGGCATCGTCCAGAAAGTCGTTGATATCCCCGAGGCGAGACGCCGGGGTGAGATTAATTTTTTCAAACAGCGAGGCGTAAACGCCCTCGCCCGCCCTGTTTTCCTGCAGCGTGGTTTGCCCCTGAACAGGGGCGTTTTCTGTGGTAACAGACATTAGCATTTTCCCGGTTAATCCATTAACAGACTTGCCCCGCACTTATTTCGGGGCAAGCGCACTCATTTCGTCGCGTAATTCCTGGGACAGCGCCGGATCTTTCAGGATTGCCTCAAGCTCTTTTCTGAAAGTGGCGTTATCGAGCAGATTGGATTTGAGATCGCGTAATAAATTACGCATCGCCAGCATGGCGCGGAGTTGCGGAATTTGCCGGGCAACCTGCTCCGGTTCAAAATCTTTGATGTCGGTAAAACGCAGTCTGACGTTCTCCTCTTCGCCATTGCCGGCCAGCGTATTCGGCACCGAGAGGTTAACTTCCGGGCTAAATTCCGAAAGTACGCTGTTAAAATTATTTTTATTGACGTTGATTTTTTCTCTTTCCGATAAAGGCCGGTTTTCCTTACCATGACTAAAATCGCCAATGGTAAGCAGTTTGAGCGGCAGTTCGACCTTCTTTTGCGCGCCGCCGGTATGAAGAGATAATTTGAGATTAATGCGCGCCCTGGGGACTTCATTCTGGAACGTATCAGCCATAGCAGTTCCTTTCCTTAAGGAATAATTATTGAAGATATATTGATATGAAACGTGACGATGATAAAGCAAAAATGGATTACCGATCAACTTAACCACCTAATAATTATATTTATTCATAAACACCCCCCTTTCACCACGAAAATAAAAGCACCATGAATATCAATATTTGAAATGTGTAACAACAGCCAATGATAAATTCAATAAATAATGCACCAAAGGAATGTTTGCAATGGATACTATAAGGCGTGCTAAAACATTAAGCGGATGAATAAAGGAAACCATAGAGACGACCGGGGCAATATAATTCGCTCATTATGCAAATTTAGCGTAACAACGCAATAAATTACTCAGAGGGATAATATCTGGCTTCCATCCGATTGCCCCTTCGCGGCGGACGCTTAATAGTGCAGGCGCGAAATCTAAACGGTAACAATATTCTTCTGCTCCCCTTACTCCCCACAAACCGATTTTTTGCGGATAACGAGCCACAGCGCGATGTCGGACAAAGTTGTCGTTAGCAAAAAAACATGAGCCCGGTTACAAGACGCACACGACACCGTCGTCGGCATCCTGAACGGTTCGCATTCTGCAAGTCGCCAGGCTATATCTAAGACACCTTTCGCCCACAACGAGACACAAAGATGAGCAAGAAAATCCTAATGCTGGTCGGCGATTATGCCGAAGATTACGAAACAATGGTTCCTTTTCAGGCGCTGCAGATGATTGGCCACCAGGTCGATGCCGTCTGCCCGGATAAAGCCGCTGGCGACTATGTCATGACCGCAATCCATGACTTTGACGGCGCCCAGACTTATAGCGAAAAGCCGGGCCATCGCTTCACGCTGAACGCTGACTTCGCCGCAGTAAAGGCCGAGAACTACGATGCGCTAGTGATCCCCGGCGGCCGGGCGCCGGAGTATCTGCGCCTGAACGAGGAGGTTATTAAACTGGTACAGGCATTCGACGCCGCGCGTAAACCTATCGCCGCCGTCTGCCACGGCCCGCAGCTGCTGGCCGCCGCCGGTATTCTGCAGGGCCGCACCTGCAGCGCCTATCCCGCCTGCGCCCCGGAAGTGCGTTTGAGCGGCGGGCACTATGCGGATATTGGTATCGACCAGGCGCATGTGGACGGTAACCTGGTTACCGCCCCCGCCTGGCCGGCTCATCCACAGTGGCTGGCGAAATTCGCCGCCCTGCTGGCGGAATAACCATACTGAGCCGGCGTTTTTGTTGAGCCACCCGCTCCCCTGCGGGAATCTATGCCTCAGCGCGGTGTTTAGTCTCGGGTAAACGCGCTGTTGTAAGTTATACCGATGGCGGGGATGCGCCACGATTTACCGCTTATCTTCAGGGGCCGGTTAAAAAACCAGCCCCTGAAAGATTTATCGCTGCCCTGACGGGCATCATCAATTCAGCAACGCGATCTGCTTGACCACTATTTCATTGATTTTATAGATTATTTCAGGAGTTACGCGTTCTTTGATATCGCGGTCAACAAATACCCGAATGCAATATTTGATGATTTGATACTGATTTAACTTATCACCACATTCAATTAAC
Organism: Klebsiella sp. P1954; assembly: GCF_018199955.1. Taxonomy (NCBI): domain Bacteria; kingdom Pseudomonadati; phylum Pseudomonadota; class Gammaproteobacteria; order Enterobacterales; family Enterobacteriaceae; genus Klebsiella; species Klebsiella sp. P1954. The sequence goes on from NZ_CP073373.1 coordinate 660,005, forward strand.
GGTTTTATTTCGTAGCGGTTCTTAAGATCTTTCACCAAAAGCTTAACTTCGGTTTTATCCAGGTCTTTAAAGGCGCAGTCGGAGACAATATCAACGGCAAATTCATGTGGTTTGAAATGAGGCTGTAATACAGAAGTCAATAACCCGGTGAGTTGACTCTTCCACGCCTTATTTTCCTTGTCAGCGATGTTAGCTTTATACACAGAGTGTTTGGCCTCATAGACCTTCGACCATGGGTGTCGGTTAATAATGTCATCAAGTATTTTTTTATTAACCGCCTCGGTATCGCTGATATCTATCCATTCACCCACCTTGTCATTCAAAAAATAATCATCACTGCACGCCAAATAAAACTCCTTCAGCGCGTCGATGAAGCTTTCATCGCTATGGTCAACGATACGGTCGGTAACGTCAGCGATAATGACATTTTGTGGATCCTTGCTTTGCATAATCTCACATAATGTGCTCAACATCGTCGCAAAGGCGCGGTTTGTTTTATGGTAATACACCTGCGAGAAAAGGCTGGAGCGCGCCCCAATAAACTCAGCGATCGAATCAATCCCACTCTCTTTGTAAGCAAGGTACAATTTTCCCTGTTCCTCGACCGGGACAATTGACATAAACAAGCGATTGTAATCGTAGATACCACACTTGACGCCGGAGAAATAGCCATCTCTGAGCAAGTAATCCATCCGGTCGGCATCGATCGGACAGGAAGAGATGATCGAGGTCATTAACGGCAGGATATCTGTTGCCTTTCCATTAATTTCCTCAATGATCTGTTGGTCACCGTATCTTTTTTCGATGATTTTTAACACATTTTCGATATTTATTTCGTCATCGACCTTACCTTGTTTTCTCAGATCATGATAAATCATCAGGCTGAACAACAGCGAAAGCTGTTCATGTTCAACTTTCTGTTCTGGCTTGCTTAATACATCAATGATCGAATGGTAGGCTGTGGGGAGAACATCGGAGAATTCGTGCTTACCAGGCATAAAACTCTCAAACTGGTGGGATACAGGCCCATGCCCGATGTCATGCATCAGGGCAGCGAGTCTCAACTCCTGAATGTTGTGTTTTGGTATCTGATCGATATGACCAAACACATGGCCATCATCATATTTCTTTTGATACCGTATCGCATTCAGGCGTAAATTATTGAGTATTTCACTTGATAAATGCAGCACCCCGAGAGAGTGTTCGAAGCGGCTGTGCACCGCAGAGGGAAACACCTTATATAAAAAAGAGTTCTGTTTAATGTTGCGTAAGCGCTGGAACAGGGGGTGATTGATAAAGGCAATCTCGAGTGTCGTCAAACGAATAGTGCCGTGAATGGGATCAAGGATCTTACTGGTCAGTTCATTTTCAAAATCCATATCTTAAATCCTTTCATACGTGCATTAAATATATTTAGCATATTGACTGTTTATTCAACAATAATCTTGCGCATTCAGGCAATAAGGTCAATCACTAATATTTAACGAGCAACGCGGCAGATCATTATTTCCTTATCTCTCCACAGCGTCGCGCTATATCGGCATCCACTGACATATCGATTGACTACGGATGAAAACAGCCCCGGTTTTCTTCGCTCAGATGCGCATTCCCCCGGAAACCTCAATGCGCTGGGCATTCACCCAGCGATGATCATCGGATAACAGCGAGGCGATCATCGGCCCGATATCCTCTGGCAGGCCAGGTCGGCCCAGCGCCGTCATGTTCGCTACCGCCTGAGCGACCTGCGGGTTATCCCGCACCACCCCGCCGCTGAAATCGGTGGCGATGGCGCCGGGCGCCACGCAGTTCACCGTGATCCCGCGACTGCCCAGCTCAAACGCCATATAGCGAGTCAGGGTTTCCACCGCGGATTTCATGATCGCATAGGGCGCCCGGTTCGCCATCACGATGCGGGTGAGGCCGGACGAGACATTCACTATTCGCCCGCCATCGGCCAGCAGCGGCAATAGTTTTTGACTGAGGAAAAAAACGCTCTTCACGTGGATGCGATACAGCGCATCGAATTCCGCTTCCGTGGCGTTAAGAAATCCCATGCCGCTGGCGTTGCCGGCATTATTGACCAGATAATCAAATTTATCGGCGTCCAGCTCCGTCAGCGCGCCCTGAAAAGCGCTAACAAATGCGTCAAAGGTGTCGATTTCGCCAGCGCTGAAAGGCAACGCGATCGCCCGGGCGCCCAGTGCTTCAACCCGTGTAACCACCTCGTTCGCCTCGGCAAGACGCGTTTTGTAGGTCAGTACTACATTTACGCCGCGCTGTGCCAGCGCTTCGACGGTCGCGCGTCCCAGGCCGCGGCTGCCGCCTGTCACCAGGGCGATTTTTGCGCTATTGTTCATGTTTTCTCCTTTTCTCTCTGCTGAAAACATGAGCGATTATAAGCCCCTGAATGCCGACGATAAGACCGCGTTGGGCGACAGGATAGTTTTGCCAGCTGGAACAATGTCATGGATAAACTGGATACTCTGACCTTGTTTGTGCGCATCGTCGAACGGGGCTCATTCAGTGCCGCCGCCGCGGATCTGGGGGTTTCCCGGCCAGTAGCGACCGCGGCTATTAAAGCGTTGGAGGTCAGTCTCGGGGCGCGGCTGCTACATCGTACCACCCGGCACGTACGGCCGACGGCAGAAGGCTCGCTGTATTATCAGCGCTGCGTGTCCATTCTGGCGGCCCTTGAGGAGGCCAACCGCAGCGCCGGGGGGAGCATCTCCGGCACCATTCGGGTAGACGTGGCGGGCAACCTGGCGCGGACCCTGCTGCTGCCCGCGCTGCCGCAGTTTCTCGCCCGCTACCCGGACATTACGCTGCAGATCGGCGAAAGCGAGCGTGACGTCGATCTGGTTCGCGAGGGAGTCGACTGCGTCATTCGCGGCGGCCATCTCCCCGACAGCGAGATGATCTGCCGGCCGCTCGCCGGGTTGCAGGAGATCACCTGCGCCAGCCCGACCTATCTCGCCCGGTACGGCACCCCGCATACGATTGAAGGACTGACGGGCCACGTGATGATCGGGTTTGTTTCATCGCGCACGCAACGTACCTTGCCGCTGAGCTTTACCCAGGATGGCCGTCAGAGCGAGGTCAGTTTGCCCTGTCGGTTGCTGACTTCCGATGCCGACGTTGGCGCCGAAGCGGCAAGGCTTGGCTTTGGCCTGTATCAGGCCCCCTTGCCCCGCCTTGAGGCCGATCTGGCGTCGGGCGCGTTAACGGAAGTGCTGGCCGATTTTCGCCCTGCGCCGCTCCCGCTCTCCCTGCTCTATCCCAGTAATCGGCAGCTCTCTGCCCGGGTACAGGTATTTATCGACTGGGTGACGGCGCTGATGAAGCCTCCCCTGGCGCAGCAGGCATCCGGAAGGCTAAAATAACGTTTGCTATTATTCACGGCACGTGCGTTAATCGTTGAGTCGATTTACCAGACAAAAAGTTATTATCTGAGTACGTGTTCTCATCTCCAGGCGTTATCCCTGATACCACCTTCCTTTGAGCAGTCCCGTTAGTAGTTTGCTTTTTCTGTAAACAGGCCCTGTCAGATCCTTGTCGACTCCTTAAAAAGTCCGCCATCTGACACAAAACCCGGCTTACCACTAACTAAAATCAGCCGCGTTAATTTTCCTGAAAACGACCATTGTCTTTTCAACAGAACATCACCCATACAAGGTTTACATTATGATCGAACATATCCATTTTAGATGCCCATGCTGCCATGGCTCCCAGTACAGAACGTCCCAGTTTGACGTCACTGAAAAAAACCCTTTTGGTGCGAAATGCATTTTCTGCAAATCAGCCATGATGACGTTAGATACTCTTCGCCCTTATCACCTGGGCGCGCTGTCCACCGCTCAGGCCCAGCCATAAGACGGATGAAGAGGGTGAACGCGGGCGGGAAAATTCCCCCGGGGATTCACCTGGGGGCAAGCTCTGTTCCTTCACCTGACGCGATCGTCGGTGGAATGGCGAAGAACGGCATCCGGCAACGCTTTTATCAGGGTCGTCACATTCTCCCCGGCGCGGGTTTCCACATTAAAATAGTCCACCGCGCGCAGAATAAGCCGCAAACCTCTGCCGCTTTCCGCTAACGGATCGACATCGAAGCGCTCATCGCCACGCGCCAGCGCCAGGCGCTCGGCCGGAAAGACCTCTCCCGCATCAATAAAGCGCAGCGTCACCCGGTCTTCCGTTGCGATAAATTCGACACGAAAAACACGTTGCCGATCCTCATGCAACGCATAGCGAATGATATTGGTGGCCGTCTCACAGACGGCAAGATCGAGCGCGAAGCGCCACTCCTCCCCGACGGACAGCGGCGCCATTTGTTGAGCCAGCCACGCCGCCAGCGTTGATAGCGAGCTGAGTTGGGCAGGAAAATTCATGACGTTATTCACGGGCGCGTCACGGATTGAACTGCGCAAGGGCTGAAGTGCGATCCTCGCAAATACGAAAAATACGATCCATCCTGGTCAGGGTAAACATATTGCGAATGCCGGGGTTCAGCGCGCACAGTGTCATTTCTCCTTTACCGTTCATCATTTTCATCAGGGAAACCAGCGTTCCCAAACCGCTGCTGTCGATAAAATCGATTTTACTGAAATCAACAATCAGATCGGTGCTATCTTCGCCTATCTCCTGGGCGATTGCCGCCTTAAAGGCTACCGCGACGGAAGCATCCAGCCGACGCACCGCCGGCGTCAGGATCGTCACCGAGGCCTGCCGTTCAGTTTCAATTTTCATCACTGTCCCCTGTACGTTCAATAATCAAGAGTGAAACATCATCGGCCATCGCCTGGGTCTCCTGCGCGTCGCCACTGCGCCAGCGGATCAGGTGCCGGGCAAAACGCGGCAGCAGCGCGGGCAGCGGCTGCGTCACGCTGTCCTGCAGCCACGCTTGCAAGCGCGCCTCGCCAAACTGTTCACCGCTCCGGTTTTCACATTCGGTGATACCGTCGCTGAACAGGCACAGCCGCTCTCCCGGCGCCAGCGAAAAACTGACATCTGCCCACGAGAGATGGTCTATCAACCCCACCGGCGCCCCGCCGCTGCCGACCGGGCGGACGGTAGCGTCCGGGCTAACGATAAAAGGCGTGGGATGCCCGGCCTGACAGAGTTTGCCCGCACCGGTCTGCAGGTCGATCACGCCATAGATCAACGTGAAATAGCTGACGATCTCTGTTTCGTCACTGCAAAAACGACCATTGAGGATCGCCACCACCTCGGCCGGCGACGCCGGCTGGTTGTCTGCCGTAAAAAGAAAGCGCTCAACGGCCCTGCCATGCAAAAACTGGCGGGCGACGGCGAGCGACATCATCGCCGCCCCCACGCCGTGTCCGGAGACATCCACGCAGTAAAATCCGAGACGATCGCCCAGCGGGAAAACGTTAAAAATATCCCCCGACACCCAGGCCGAGGGCAGGAAAATCCAGTCGGAGAAAAATCCCTGATGGCGCAGCTGATGAGCCGGGAGAACCGACTGTTGAATGCGCGCCGCCAGCTCCAGATCCTGTTCAATCTGTCGCAGCGCTTCGCTCAGCCGCGCATTGCGCGCGGCGAGGTCAGCCTCGAGGGAGAGGATCCGCGCCCCGGCGTGCAGCCGCGCCCGCAGCTCGCTCTGCTCTACCGGTTTGCTGAGAAAATCATCGGCCCCTGCCTCAAACCCCTGCGTTAAATCGCCAGGGTCTTCGCGGGCGGTGAGCAATATCAGATAAACATAGCGACCAAACTGGCGACGGCGAATTTCCCGGCATAGCGTCAGGCCATTCATCTCCGGCATCTCCCAGTCGCTTATCACCAGGCTGACAGGCTGGTTTTCGAGGATCGCCAGCGCGTCGACACCGTTTTCCGCCTCACTAACGATATAACCCCACTGCGTCAACATTCGGCTTAGCAGCCGACGATAAACCAGCGAATCTTCAACAATCAGGACGTGCTGTGCCGACATCGCGCCTCCTAAATCGGCAAGAACCAGGTAAGGCTGATCGTGCCTTCACGAAACTTGCCGCTGCCGCTGTCATGCCCCGGGTAGCGGGTACCGGCATAGTTGGCATACTGCACAGAGAACGATCCCGGCGTATAGCCCGCGTAGCCAAAACTGTAACTATAATCGCCATTCCACGGCTGCTGCTGACTACTGTCCGGATACCAGAACGCGGTGGCGCGCACAAAAAAATGTTGTTTAAAGGTATATCCACACCCCCCAAGCAGCACATTTTTGTTTTTGCGGATATCGTTACTCTCCAGATCGTAATAACGCGGCACCCAGCTGTAGCCTGCCTGGCAGATAATGGCGTCGCCTTTGTTAATCAACAGCGCATGCTCCATGGGCTTCGGCAGCGAAAATTTATACGCCAGGGTAATCGCCCCCTGCTCAAAATAGGTGTGACGCTTGCTGCCCGAGGTCCAGAAGTGGTTATCGCCATAGTTACTGTAAACCAGGCTGAAGGTGTTGGCATGCCAGTCGTCGTAGCCAAAACTATAGCGAAAATCGGCGGTATAGCGGCTGGTGTCAGTCACCGGTAAACGGGATGTCACGTTGGCGAACCAGAAGCTGTAGGGCGAGTATTGCAGGCTAAGATTCAGAGTCTGATTATATTTTTTCTTCTGTTCTGCGCTGTCTGAGCTGTTGGGGACGGTCATCCACTGCTCTTTTAAACCCGAACTAAAGCTCAGCGCTCCCGAAAACACCTTGTCATTCCCGGAAAAAAGCCGTCCCCAGCGGCTGGTAAACACGCCGGCCTGCACCGGTTCACCATTTTTATCACGCAGCGGTTGTGCGTCGTTCTTCTCTGCGCCTTCCGCACCTGCGATGGCGCACCATAGCGCGCAGGCCAGCATATATTTCTCCCGCATTTGCCCTTCCTTAGTTAGGTATCCAGCGTGCGGCGACGCGGTATTTGGCCATCAGCCACAGTACGCCCAGCGCGGCGGCATGAATCAAGGTGTTCTCTATCCACGCCTGGCGCCACAGATCGAAGGTAACCAGCTGGCTTACGGCGAGCACGATGTAAACATGCAAAATAAAGGTGTAGAGCGAACGCTGCCCGAGCGGGATCAGGAACCAGCCTGCCAGCCGGTTAAGGGGGCGCCAGCACCAGGTCAATAGCAGATAAATGGTGACCATCAGACTGATATCATTGAGGATCCGTACCGGACCGAGGCCGTTTTTCGCCGCCCAGGTATGGTAAAAGGCGTTAAAATCCGCCGGCGGGATTACGTGCATCAGCAGCGCGGGCGGCATAAAAGGATTGGTATGGTTCTGGGCGACAAACGCAAGGATAAGCGCGATGAACACCAGCGCCGCCACGGCGACTTTGCCGGGCGGCGTGCGGGCGAAAGAGATCAGTTCCGCTTTGTACCAGCCGCAGCACATGCCCAGCACAAAGATAAATTGCCAGGCCAGCAGGGGAAAGGCGAATTCAAATTCGCAGGGCGTGACCCGTATCGGCCAGCGTTGCCAGCAGCCGTATATCAGCAGCGAGGCGCCCAGTAAGGGGTAGACGTGACCCTTTTGCAGCATTCCCAGAAACAGCGGGCTGAGCAATAACAAAAAAATATAGAGTCCGAGGATCTGCGTCTGATGCGGGCCAATCTGCAGATAGAGGATAATGTTAAACCACGTCTCTTTTATTTGCGGGGTTAGCGGATAGAGCGACCAACTGGTCCCGGAAAAGCGGTCGGTAAAATGAGTGACTTCATAGACATTAAGATAAGGCAAATATCTCAGCAAAAGAAAAGAGACAATAATAATATTAACCTGATATATTTTCCATGCGCGAAGATAAAGCCCCCAGCTCACCGTCAGTAATACTGCCTTTTGTAATCTGACACGATTTAGCATCCCTAACATGAAGCCGGACAGGATCACAAAGCCCTCGGCACCGGTGGTCAAACCAAATCGTTCCCAGCTGAAAATATTAAATATCGACATCACTTCGGTATGCGCCACCACCATCATCACAAGAGCAATACCGCGCATAAAGTCGATACGCAGGTCGCGATCCCCGGTCAGAGAGTATCGCCAGGGCATTGATTTATGAGTTTCTTTTTGCGAAATCGCTGAAGCAACCTGGCTCATTAGGGATCCTGCCGTCTACCCTGCAACATTTATTACAAATTATTTAGATAGTGTAGAATGGGCTATCTTGCAATGTTCGTTTTATAAATTCCGCCGGCGTGTATCACACTATGTTAAGTCATCCCGGTGACTATCATTTCGCGCTGTTGAAATTTTTGCGCCACCATCTACACTCACTTTACTGTTATTTATAAGCCCCTGTGCGTTCTGCAGAACGCCCCCAATCGATAACAGACCTGTCATTCAAACCCAGCGCGGAATCAGGATATCCTTGCTATGGATTTTTATTTTTCCCGTTTTGAACATCGCCGACCGCCTGAACCGCTCAGCACCCCGCGCTGGGTGAGAATGATTTGGCAGGTATTAGCTGTGGCCGCCCTGGTGCTTGGTGCCAATTATATTTACTGGCGCTGGACCGCGTCCTTAAACACTGACGCCCTGTGGTATGCGATCCCTCTGGTGCTGGCGGAAACCCTGGCGTGGATTGGCACAGTTCTGTTCACCATTAATTTATGGCAGGAAAAAGATCCTCCGCCAGGGGTCCCCCCGACGGAGATCAACGACTGTCTGCGCGCGGATGAAGCGGTGGAGTCGAGGCCGATTAAAGTCGATCTGTTTATCGCCACCTATTCCGAAGACGTGGAGCTGGTCAGGCTGTCGATCCGTGACGCCATGCAGATGACCTATCCTGGTCCGCTCGATTATAAAGTGCATGTCCTTGACGACGGGCGTCGCCCGGAGATGAAGGCGGTCTGCGAGCAGGAGGGGGCGAACTATATCACCCGTCAGAGCAATATCGGCTACAAGGCCGGTAACCTGCGCAACGGGCTGGAACATACCGATGGCGACTTTCTGATCATCTGTGATGCCGATACCCGCGTTTTCCCGACCCTGCTGAGCCACACGCTCGGCTATTTTCGCGATCCGGACGTCGCCTGGGTGCAGACCCCACAATGGTTTTTCGATCTCCCGGAAGGAGAGGATCTGGCGAGCTGGCTGCGGCGTAAAGCAGGCGGTGCAGGCTATGGCGTGGGCTGGCTGGCGCAGAAAATCGTCGGTCCGGTGACCATTGGTCGCGATCCTTTTTTCAACGATCCGCGCATGTTTTACGACGTGATTTTACGGCGCCGCAACTGGGCTAACGCCGCGTTCTGCTGTGGCGCCGCCTCCGTTCACCGACGGGAAGCGGTGATGCAGGCGGCGCTGCGCAGCTACGTCTGGAGCGTTGACGCCGAAATCGCGCGTCATACGCGGGATATTCGTGACCCGGCAACGCGGGAAGCGCTGCAGGACGCCATGCGCCCCCACGTTGCCTTCGATACTGAACTGACGCCCTATAAGTTCCACGTCTCGGAAGATATTTATACCTCCATCCTGCTGCACGGCGACGCTGCCCGCCGCTGGCGCTCGGTAATGCACCCGCGGATTGAGTCGAAAATGCTCTCTCCGCAGGATATGCTGACGTGGATGATCCAGCGCTTTAAGTACGCCGCCGGATCGCTGGATATCCTGTTCCATGACAACATCTTCAACCGACGCCGCTTTAAACTCTCGCTGCCGCAAACGCTGATGTACGCGACCACCTTCTGGTCGTATCTGGCCTGCGTGTGGAACACCGTATTCCTGATCTCGCCTGTTATCTATCTCTTCACCGGCATTCCGCCGGTGTCGGCGTGGTCTACCCCTTTCTATCTGCACTTTTTACCCTTTTTTATTGTCTCCGAACTGGCCTTTATGTTCGGCACCTGGGGCATTTCTGCCTGGGACGGCCGGGCCTCTTACCTCTCCTTTTTCTCGATGAATCTGCGGGCGCTGGACACCGTTTTGCGCGGGGAGCAGATCAAATTTCACGTTACGCCGAAAGAGCGACAGACGGGCCGTTTTCTCTATCTCGTCAAGCCGCAAATTGCCATCGTTTTGCTCACCCTGACGGGGCTGATATGGGGCGGTATTCAGGTGGCGCGCGGTCAGGTTGACGACCCCTCCGGGTACGTCATCAACATTTTCTGGGGCGCGGTGAATATTGCCGCCATGCTGCCACTGATCTTCGCCGCCATGTGGACGCCCCCCGAAGAGCAGGAGGCGAGCCGATGAGGATCCGCGACGCCCTGCTATCCGCGCGCAGCTATCTCACTATCCTCATTGGCTTCCTGCTGGGTTTTGCGATTGTCGTGTGGGTGGAAAAACAAATGCCCGCGCGCGTCGAGAGCAGCGGCGGGATGACGTTGAGCCAGGATTTTCCGCCGCTCCCTCCCCCGCGCGAGCTGACCTTTGACGAGGCGATCTGGGCTCGGGTGGCCTGGCAGTATTATGTCAACAATACCCAGCCAAACGGCCTGGCCAACGCGCACGATGGCGAACCCTGGCTCAGCCTGTGGAGCGTCGGCAGCTATCTTTTCGCCGTGGTCGCCGCAGAGCAGCTGCATATTGTGACCGCCGCCGAAGGTGATGAGCGCATTGCCGCCGCCCTGTTTACCCTCGGTCAACTGCCCCTCAACGCCCAGGGATTGCCCGCCGCTCAGTACCATGCCGACACGCTGCAGATCCTCGGCAACCCGGACTCCTCCGCCATCGGTATGGGACGCCTGCTCACCGCCCTGCAAACCCTGCTCTGGCGCTATCCTCAGCACGCCGCCGCGGTGCGGGATCTGTTTAATCAGTGGCGGGTCGGCGCGCTCATCAGCAACAGCCCCGCCAGCCAGGCCGCGGCGCCGCTGCACCACTGGGCGCTGGCGGCGGATGAACCGCGGGACAGCTTTGGCTACCGGCTGTACGCCAGCCATACGCTGCGGTTGATCGACAGCGCGGCGGGGCTGGCGGTGACCAACCCGCCGCAGGGGCAGCAGATGATCGATATCGACGGCATCATGGTGCCCGACGAGGGGCTGCGCACGCCCTGGGGGCGGCAACCTTCGCTGATCAGCCTGCCGTACCTGCTCACCGGGCTTGAGCTGGGCTTTGACGCGCAGAGTGCGGAGATCGCCTGGCGCATCATGCAAATCCAGCAGCGCCGTCATAGCCTGAGGGTCAGCAAGCCGCCGATCAGCACCGACTACGCCGAGCCCGCGCCGGATTATGCCAGCGCGCTGGCGGACCGGCAGCCGCAGAGCGCCTTCGCCCCGCGCAGTGCCACCCCGGAGCAAACGGCGATCACCTCTACCCGCACCGCCTTTGCCTGGTACGCCCTGTTCCGCAATAGCTGGAGCGAAGCGCTTCGCCAGCAGGTCCAGACGCTGCAGGTCCCGGGCAAGGGCTGGCAGCGTGGGTTAAATCTCAACCGCAGCGTCAACGACGTTGTTGACGGCGATACCAACGCGATCGTGCTGGAAAGCCTGGCCTACATTTCCCGGGGGCAGATGCTGTGTCTGGCCTGCCTGAGCCCTACCCCTCTACCCTCGTCCTCAGCAGGAGCAACGCCATGAAGCTGACCTATTTTTCCCGTTTTCCTCTGCTGGCCGGACTCATGGCGCTGTGGCTCTCACTCTCCGGCGCGCAGGCCGCGACCGGTCTGCCGGCTGCGGAATACGCCCCGCGTAGCGGGGAGCTGACGCCGAGGGAGATGACTATCGCCAAAAATGCCTGGCAATATTTCGTCGCCAACTTTCAGCCCACCACCGGGCTGGTCAATGCGGTAAACAAATACCCCTCGACCACCATGTGGGACAGCGCCTCCTATCTGGCCGCCATGACCGCGGCCCGTGAGTTGGGGATTATTGATAAGGCGGAGTTCGACCGTCGGATGCTGAAGTTTCTCGCCACGTTGAATAAGCTCGATTTATTCCGTAACGAACTACCCAACAAAGCCTATAACACGATAAGCGGACAAAAGGTTAACTACCAGAACAAGCCGGGTGAAATCGGCTATTCGGCGCTGGATATCGGCAGAATGCTGATCTGGCTGAAGGTGATCAAGGAGCGCTATCCGGAATACAGCAACAGCATCGATAATGTGGTGCTGGGGTGGGATTTTAGCCATGTGGTCGATCCCTGCGGCACGCTGTACGGGGCGTATCTGGAAAACGGCCAGCCCAAATACGTTCAGGAAGGCCGTCTGGGATACGAGGAGTACGGCGCGGCGGGCTTTCAGCTGTGGGGATTTAACACCTGTCAGGCCAGCCGGCCGCAGCCCTACGAGCTGGCGGAGATTTACTGCGTGCTGGTCCCCTATGATTCGCGCGACCCACGGCAAACCAGCCAGCATAACTATGTGGTCAGTGAATCCTACGTGCTGTATGGCATGGAGTTTGGCTTTGATAACCCTGGTGACCGGAACAACAGCCCGCGCGAGTACTCCCATCCCTGGATGAAAAACTTCGCTGACCGGGTCTACCAGGCCCAGGAGAATCGCTACGCCATCACCGGGATCCTCACCGCCCGCTCCGAGCATCAGCTCGATAAATCCCCGTACTTTGTCTATGACACCGTGTTCAGCGACGGGTTTAACTGGAACACCATAACCGACAAAGGCCAGTTCGTACCGAATAGCGCCGCCGTGTCGCTCAAAGCGGCGATGGGGATGTGGGTGCTGTGGAACTCGCCCTATACCGATCGTCTGCTGGACGCCATTGAAAACGCGAACGAAGCGGGAAAAGGCTATTACGAGGGGTTGTATGAGAACGGCGACGGGCCAATCAATGAGTTTACCGCCAACAACAACGGCATCATGCTGGAAGCACTGCTATTTAAAAAGGAGGGAAAACTGCTGCAGTTTTCCAGCGACAACCCGAAAAACCGCGATTTCGCCCCGTCGCTGTGGGACAAGAAGCTGGTGGATCTCTTTGAACCCAATAACGGCCCGCGCAATCGCCCGTTCCTGAGCAACACCCCCGCCGTCAAAACATGGTGCGAGCAGACCGGGACCACGCAGCGCACCAAACCCGCCTGCCAGGCCTGCCAGTGTGCCGCCTGCAAGGCTGACGAGCCCGTTAAACTTCCGCCGGTGACCGCGCAATGCTTAAAACCATAGCCCGCTGGCTGGCCATCGCCGTCGTCCTTTTTCTTATCGCCCTGGCGCTGTTTTATCGCGAAGGCGCGGGGTGGCGCTGGCTGACCAAAGGCGGCTGGCACACCACTGCCCGCATCAGCAGCCTGACGCCGCAGGAGCGCTCGTGGGCGCAGATCGCCTGGCGGTACGTCGAGAACAATACCCAGCCGCAAACCGGCCTGGTCAACGGCAGCGACAAACAGCCCCGCGCAACGCTATGGCAGATGGGCGACACCCTTATCGCCCTGCTCGCCGCCAGAGAGCTGGGGTTGGTAAAGGAAGCGGAATTCGACGCCCGCCTGACGCCCCTGCTCGGCACCCTCAATCGCCTGACGCTGACCGACGGCGGTTCGCCGGGCAGGCTATACTCCACTCAGACGGCGACCCCTGTCGACTTCAGCGGCAAACCGGCGGCCAGCGGCTGGTCAGCAAAAGATATGGCCCGACTGATGCTCGCCCTGCGGCTCACCGCCGAACGCGCGCCGCAGTATGGTGAATACATTGATAAAATTATCCTGCGCTGGAACTTCTGTCCGGTTATCGATAAAGACGGAGAGCTGTGGTCCGCCTCACTGCAGAACGGCCAGCGGACGATCCGCGAGGAGCTTCGGCTGGGAGACAGTGAATACGCCGCCAGCGCGTTTCGCCTGTGGGGGTTCCCGGCCGGCAAGGCCTTCTCTCCCCCGACGCGCCATGTGATTATGTATCAGCGTCGCCTCGCCGTTGACGACCGCGACCCGCGAACCACCTGGCAACCCGTGGCGCTCTCCACTCTGCCCGCCATGCTACCGGGACTGGAGTTCGGCTGGCAGCCGCCCGGCGTGCCGGAAGAGGTACAAAAAGCCATGCGCGAACGGGCGGAAGGGATATGGCTCAGCCAGAAAACGCGCTGGACACAGGATAAAGTGCTAACCGCCCGGGCCGATTTTTCGCTTACCCAGGCGCCCTGGCACGTGGAAGATACCGTCTGGGGGAATGGCTACGCCTGGAATACGCTCGGGGACGACGGGAAGTACTACCCCCGGCTGGCGCAGGTGACCACCAAGGCGGTCTTTGTCCTGTGGACGCTGTGGGAAACCGAGTATACCGATGCGCTGATGGCGGTCACTACCCATCTTAACGACCCGCAGCGCGGCTGGTTTGAAGGGCGGGTCGAGGCCACCGGCGACGTCAACGCCACCCTCACCCTCTCCACTAACGCCATGGTGCTGGAGGCGCTGTTTTACAAACACAACGCCGGGCCGTTGTTCAAAAACGGCCTCGCGGATGACAACAGCTACTTTGCCCGCCGCGCGACGGACGAATTTAACCCGCCCCGCCGCTGCCTGCCGGGCGAACGGGTCATGAGGAGCGCACCATGAAGTTTTATCGCGATCTCTTTGAAGCCAGCCTGAATCGCGTCGTACCGGAGCGCGACAAACAGCGCTTCTTCCAGGCCTTCTACAGCACCTTTATCCATATGTCACCGGAAACCGAGCAGCACTTCTCCCAACGCTCCGGCGAGGCAGGCCAGCAGATGATCTTTAAAAGCTTTTTCGCCATGCTGGCGGTCAACGGCGACCTCTTCGTACCCGATTTTCTGGAACGGCTGGCGCGGGCGCAGAGCAAGGAAGGCCTGCGCCTGCCGCCGCGTTTTTTTGCGCTGTGGCGAGAAGCCATGCTCAAAACCGTCCGCGCCAGCGATCCGCTGTGCGATGAAGAGATCCTCACTGCATGGGCAATGGCGATCGCCCCCGGGCTTGAGTATCTGCGCCGCCAGGCGGAGCTCCACTATCAGACCGCAGGTCACTGATCATGCATGCCGCTAACCGTACCGACCTCAACGTCCTGCCTTCGGCGGTGATGATCTACGATGAGCGCGAACGACTGCAGGCCTGGAATGATAAGGTGGCGCTGTTTTATCCAACGATCGCGCCCTGGCTCGCCGTCGGCGCTTCTCTTGAGAGCCTGGCGGAGAAGTTTATCGATGCCGGTTATAACATTGACCCTGGCCGGCAACAGACGCTACGCGAGACGATTATCCGCAACTGCCGCCAGGCGAACCATTGCGAAGTCCGCCAGTCGGGCAACCGCCGGATTTACGTTCAGCATCAGCGGCTGGCGGATGGTGGAATTGTCAGTCTGCATACCGACATCACCGAGCTTGACGAGGCCCGACGCGCACGTCACCAGCTTCACGACGATTTTTTATTCACTGCGGAGTCGATCCAGATCGGCATCTGGGACTGGCAGGTCTCCCACGACAACCTGCAGGTGAATGACACCCTGCTGGCGATGGTCGGCCAGTCGCGGGCACAGTGGCGCTATCCGCTGCGTTTTATGCTCAATCTGGTCCACGAGGACGATCGCGCTACCCTGCAGCAGGCGATGATCGCCTCGCAAAACGAGCATATGCCGGTTTTTGAATGTGAACTTCGCGTCCAGCACCCGACGCAGGGCTGGCGCTGGATGCTGCTCTCCGGGCAGATTGTCA
The DNA here is from genome assembly GCF_018199955.1 of Klebsiella sp. P1954. Taxonomy (NCBI): domain Bacteria; kingdom Pseudomonadati; phylum Pseudomonadota; class Gammaproteobacteria; order Enterobacterales; family Enterobacteriaceae; genus Klebsiella; species Klebsiella sp. P1954. The sequence goes on from NZ_CP073373.1 coordinate 675,542, forward strand.
CCCTCAATATGCAGCAGCAGGCAGAGCGGGTGATCGGCACGTTGCAGGATATTACCCGGCGCAAAGCCGCAGAGCTGCTGGCCATTGAGGCGGCGAAGGAGGCCCGCGAGGCGAACGAAGCGAAAAGCGCCTTCCTCGCCAATATGAGCCACGAAATCCGCACCCCGATGAACGGCATTCTCGGCATGACGCAGCTGTGCCTCGACACGCCGCTGACCGCGGAGCAGCGGGAGTACCTTTCGCTGGTGATGAGTTCAGCCCAGTCGCTGCTGCACATTATTAACGACATTCTTGATTTCTCACGCATTGAGTCGGGCAAGATGCAGGTGGACGAAGAGCCGCTGGAGATCCGCCCCTTTATCCAGTCGCTGATCCGCCCGCATATGCCCGCCGCCAGCGAAAAGGGTATTGAGCTGCTGGTGGATATCTACCCTGCGGTACCGGAGGTGCTGATCGTCGATGGCCCCCGGCTGCGGCAAATCCTGACTAACCTGTTGGGTAATGCGCTGAAGTTCACTCATCAGGGGGAAGTTCTGCTGGCAATAGCGCCGGCCGACGACGAAAGCCGCTGGCGCTTTCGCATTCGCGATACCGGGATTGGCATCGCCCCGGAAAAGCAAAAGGCAATCTTCGAAGCCTTCAGCCAGGCCGATAGCTCCACCACCCGCCGCTACGGCGGCACCGGGCTGGGATTAACCATTTCGGCCCGCCTGGTCAGCCTGATGGGCGGTGAGCTGACGGTGGAGAGCCAGCCCGGGACGGGCAGTGAATTTGCCTTCACCCTGCCGCTGGCAGGTCTGCACGCCGCCGTCTCCGCTAACGCCCCGCCGGGCCGCTTCAACAATGAGCGGGTGCTGGTGGTTGACGACAACAGCACCAACCTGCGCCTGCTCGACACCATGCTTCGCCAGATGGGACTGATACCGATCTGCGTGGACAACGCCAGCGAGGCGTTACGTCGGGCCGCCGAAGGGCCGCCCTGGCCGCTGATCCTGCTGGATGCACAGATGCCGGATATGGACGGCGTATCCCTGGCGCTGGAGCTTTCCGCCCTGCCTGAAGCCCGGCAAAGCCAGATTATTATGCTCAGCTCCATGAGCCGCCATTTTGACGCCAATATGCTTAAGCGCATCGGTATCGCCCACTATCTGCATAAACCGGTGGCGCAGCGCGAACTGCATCAGGTTATCGCCGGTATTCTCCTTCCCACGCCGGTGGTGGCGACAGCGCCAGCCCCCGTTGCGGAACCGGTCAGGGACCAGACCGGGCTGCATATCCTGCTGGCTGAGGACAACCTGGTTAATCAAAAGGTCGCCAGACGGCTGCTGGAGCAGTTGGGTCACCGCTGCGAGGTGGTGAGCAACGGCCGGGAGGCGCTGGAGCGCTGGCGCGCAGCCTGCTGGGATCTCCTGCTGATCGATCTGCAAATGCCGGAGATGGACGGTGAAACCGCCATCCGTCTGCTGCGCGAAGAGACGCCGGCGCTGGGCAGGCAACATCAGCCCGCGATGGCCATGACCGCCCATGCCATGCAGGGCGATAGAGAGCGCTGTCTGGCGATGGGCTTCGACGGCTATATCGCCAAACCAGTGAGTCTTGAGGCGCTACGGGAAGCCATCGCCCGCGTCGGCGCAGCGGAAGATAGCGGTTTGGAGGAAGAGAAAGGCCTGCCGGACGAGGCCCACCTGCTAAAACAGTGCGCCGACGATCCTGAGCTGGTCGAGGAGCTGCTGGGACTCTTCGCTGAAGGGCTTGACGCCGCAACGTCGGCCCTTACCCACGCCATTGACGCCAATGACCGGGAGACGCTGCGCCGTACCGCCCACAAGCTGCGCGGCGAGGCGGTCACCCTCGGCTTTCAACGCCTTGCCGGGGTGCTCCAGCAGCTGGAGAGCCAGGCGACGTCGCCCGACCGGACCGTCCCAGATGACCTGCGCGACGCGCTGGCCGAGGCAACCACAGGCTGCCACCGGTGGCTACATCGCAGATCGCAGGAGGTTCCCCGTGCTCCATAGACGCCTTCTGCTGCTGGTGGTTTGTCTGCCGCTGGCGCACGCCGGTTCTGCGCCGGTGACCTGGTCACTGGCCGGACAATGGCGGGTGCATGACGCCAACGACAGCGCCTTCGCCGGCGCGCAGGCTTCGGACGGCGACTGGCGCACGCTGCGGGTACCGGCAAACTGGTACAGCGCCGGATACGATCATCAGGGCGCCCTGTGGTATCGCCATCAATTTACCCTGCATGGCCTGACGCCGGACGCCATGGCTACGCTGGTGTTTGACGGCGTCGATTACTTTGCCGAGGTGGCGCTCAACGGCAAGACGCTGACCCGGCACGAAGGCTATTTTCAGCGCTTCCCGGTGGACATCACCGGGGCCGTTCGCCGCCATAATCAGCTCGCCGTGCGGGTCGACAGCCCCTATGAAGACCCGCAAAAGATCTGGCCACTGCACAAGACGCTGATGAAAGGGATCCTCAATCAGCACGATACCCGTCCGGGCGGCGCCTGGTCGGTTCAGGGGCAGGATGCCAACTCCGGGGGGATCTGGGCGCCGGTGAGGCTCCATCTGAGCCGCGGCGTCACCATCGACGAGGTGATCCTGCGCCCGGACTGGCAACAGGGGCTGGAGCAGCCCATGCTGCGTGCCGAAATCCGCTATCGGGCTGTGACGCCCGGCCCCGTCACGCTACGCCTGACGGCTACCCCGGACAATTTTTCCGGCCCACGTTTTCACCAGGCCTTCGCGGTCACTCTGGAGAAAACCGCAGGCGTCCTGCACGTCTCGCTGCCCATGCCGTCCGCGAAGCTCTGGTGGCCCGTGGGCGCAGGCAAGCCGAACCTCTACCGGGTGCGCGCCACCCTAACGGATGACCGGGGGATGATGGATACCGCCGTCACCCGCACCGGATTACGTAAGGTGGAAGCGCTGGCGGACAATCAGGGCTGGCGCATCAACGACAGACGGCTGTTCATTAAGGGCAGCAACTATATTGGCTCCCCATGGCTAAGCACCATGACGCGGAAAAAGTACCGTCGGGATTTCAGGCTTGTCACGGCGATGAACGCCAACGCCATCCGCGTTCACGGCCACGTGGCGGGCCGCGCGCTGTATGAGGTGGCTGATGAGATGGGACTGATGATCTGGCAGGATGTCCCCCTGCAATGGGGTTACGATGACAGCGCCGCCTTCGCCGAGAACGCTGTGCGCCAGACCCAGACGATGATGGACCAGTTCGGCAATTCGCCGGCGATTATTGTCTGGGGCGGCCACAACGAGCCGCCGTGGAACTCGCCGTGGATGGAAAAACGCTTCCCCGACTGGCGTAAAACCTTAAATCAGACCCTGACGCAGCGGGTGGGCGATGCGCTTGCGGAAGATACCTCCCGCATCGTGCATCGCTTTTCCGCTGTCGAAGAGCACTACTGGGCAGGCTGGTATTTCGGCACCCTGCGCGACCTGCTCGCCCCGGCGAAAACCGGGATTATTACCGAGTTTGGCGCCCAGGCGCTGCCCCGGCTCTCCACCCTGAAGACCATTATCCTGGCCCGTCTGCTGTGGCCGAAAACCACCGCTGCCGACGACCCCGGCTGGGTGCGATGGAAGTACCATAATTTTCAGCCTTTCCAGACCTTTAAATTTGCCGGTATTCCACGAGGCAACAATATTCAGGAGATGATTGAAAACACCCAAGCATATCAGGCCCGGCTGGTGGCGCTGGCGGCGGAGAGCTATCGCCGCCAGCGTTATCAGCCGGTGACCGCCCTGTTCCACTTTATGTTTGTCGAGACATGGCCCTCCATCAACTGGGGGGTGGTAGATTATCTGCGCCAGCCGAAGGCCGGTTACTATGCCCTGCAGCGCGCCTATCAGCCGATCCTGCCGTCCATCGAGCCGGTGACCGCCAGATGGCGTCAGGGAAGCCCGGCGACGGTGCGCCTGTGGGCGATTAACGATACCTGGGCAGCCTGCGAGGATTGCCGCCTGACCTGGCAGGTCAGGCAAAATGGCCAGATGCTCGCTCAGGGAGAAACCTCGCTGACCCTGCCGCCCGACGCTGGCCAAATGGTCAGGGAGTTGACCGTCACCCCCGCCGGCCCGCAGCCCGTGACGATCGTCTACCGCATTGACAACCGTCGCGGCAAACACGTGGGTGCTAACCAGCATACCGAGCCCGTCGCCGCGGCGCAGGCGGGGAGATGAAGATGGAGCCAATCGGTGCCGCGGTCAGTCGTGGATTTTCACCCCCAGACATCCGCGAACGAACTCAGGGTTGAAGTGTTTTACCGCTTCGCCAACATAGCCTAAATCCAGGGCGCTGATTTGCGCCATTTCGTTATCTGTTAATACGAAATCCCAGATAGCAAAATTTTCTTCAATGCGCTCCTGGCGAGTGGATTTAGGGATCACCGTGACGCCACGCTGCACGTTCCAGCGCAGAACAACCTGCGCAATGGTTTTCTGGTGCGCATCGGCGATCCCCCGAAGCAATGCATCTTGATACGGATTATGTCTGCCACCGCCTAACGGCGCCCACGCTTCAGGCTGAACGTGATAATGCTTCATGGCTTCCAGCGCCGCGGGCTGCGCGAAATAAGGATGCAGTTCAACCTGGTTCACCATTGGTTTAATTCTGACAGTTTCGCAGAAGTTAGCTAACACATGGGGGTAAAAATTGGAGACGCCGATCGCTTTCAGGGTACCGGCCTCATAGGCCTCTTCCAGCGCACGCCAGGCGCTGAAATAATCGCCCATCGCCTGATGTAGCAAATAAAGATCAAAGTATTCCAGGCCCGATTTTTTTAATGACGCGGCAATCCCGGCTTTCGCCATCCCGGTGTTGGCCATGTCCTGGACCCACAGTTTGGAGGTAATAAACAGCGCCTCGCGGGTACACAGACCTTCGGCGATGGCTTCGCGCACGGCCTCACCCACCGCATCTTCATTATCGTAGACGGCAGCGGTATCGATGAGGCGATAACCGGTGCGAATGGCGTTCAACACCGCCTGCTTACACTCCGCTTTATCGGTCACCTTGAAAACGCCGAAACCCAGCATCGGCATTTTGCGAGCGTTACTTAATACTGAATATTCCACGGTGAAGCTCCCCTCTTGTTAAAACACCATGGTAAGACAGGAACGCGGTCACGATTAGCCTGTCATTCCTGATTTGACTTATGCATTCAATTCATTAATCGCAGTGCGCTGAGATGATCTGATTTTGACAGAGAGCAGAAAAGTCACCCCTGCCGCGCCCAGCAGTAACAGACCGCTCAGTGCAAAAGTGCTGTGCCATCCCAGACTATCAAACACCAGGCCGCCTACCGTTGACCCGAGGGCTATCGATAGCTGGATCACGGCGACCATCAGCCCGCCGCCCGTCTCCGCATCCTCGGGCAGCGTCCGCGCAATCCATGTCCACCAGCCGGTGGGCGCCGCCGTCGCCAGCAGCCCCCACAGGCTTAACAGTACGGCGACCGATCCCGTGTGGTGTCCGGCCAGCAGAAGCGTTCCGGCAATTGCGGCCATTAACAACGGGATAGCCACCAGCGTCGGATAAAATCGGGCATTCAGAACGGTCGTAATAAGCAGCGTGCCGATAAAACCGGCGATACCCATTGTCAGCAATATCAGGGACAGACCAGAAGGACTGACCTGGGTCACCGTCTCCAGAAACGGTCGCACATAGGTAAATAAGGTAAACTGTCCCATAAAGAACAGTCCGCAGGCCAGCAATCCCAGGGATAGCGTAGAAAGACGGAACAGACGCAGCACCGATCCCTGCCGCTGTGGTGCGCGCGGACTTTTCATCGACGGCAGGCTAATGCATTGCCAGACGAAGGCCAGCACCGCCAGCGGGACAAGACATAAAAAGGCGCCGCGCCAGCCGACGGTGGCCCCCAGGTAGCTGCCCAGCGGCGCTGCCACAACGGTGGCCAGCGCGTTGCCGCCGTTAAAGATGGCCAGTGCGCGGGGGACCTGGCGTTGCGGCACCAGCCGAATGGCCGTTGCCGCCGACATCGACCAGAAGCCGCCGATGACGATCCCAATGAGCGCTCTGCCCAGCATATAAACCGGGAAACTGGACGCCAGGGCAATAATCACCCCAGAGGCTGCCATCAACGCCGTGAGCCCCAGCAGCAGCCATTTACGGTCCAGCGATCCGGTAAGACGGGATATCGTCAGGCTGGTCAGTACCGCCAGCGCGCCAGAAAGCGCAATGCCCTGACCGGCTAATCCCTCGGTAATGTGTAAATCACCCGCGATGGGTGTCAACAGACTGACCGGCATAAATTCTGAGGCAATGAGCACAAATACGCAGAGCGTCATCGCCAGGACGCCGCTCCAGTGTGCCCGGGTGTGACCTAATGCAGACATTATTTCTCTCCGACAAGACAAAGCCGCCCGCAGGCGCGTGGCGGCTTTGGGGATGTCTCCGGCACAGGAGATCTATTTCAGGTTGGTTTTAAAAAATTGCGCGAACGTCGCAAAGGGAATTTTGCCCGCGACGTTGTCATAGAGATCGACGTGGTTTGCGCCTGGGACAATCACCAGCGCTTTCTCTTTACTGCCGATGGCCTTAAAGGCATCTTCGGCAAAATAGCGTGAATGGGCTTTTTCGCCGGTCACGATAAGCGTCGGAATAGTCACTTCGCTGGCGTAACTCAGCAGCGGCATATTCATAAACGACAGCGGCATCGTCGCATTCCAGGCCCCGGTTGAATTAACCGAACGCGGATGGAAACCACGCGGCATACGGTAATAATCGAAGAACTCTTTCAGGACCGGGTTGGGGTTGGCGGGCAAGGTTTCCGGCAAAATACGATCGGCAGCGCTGACGTTGCCCTTATCATCAACATAAATGTCATGCCCACCGGGGACGAAGGTGCCGTTTGCCGCATCTTTCCAGCGCTGCACGTTCAGATAGCGCAGTACGGCGCGACGATCGGCAGTGGTATAGCGGTCTTTGCCATCGCCCACTCCATGCCCCATCGCGCGGCTCATGTCATACATGACGCTGGTCGCCACCGCTTTGACGCGGGTGTCCATCGCCGCGTCGTTCAGGGCCATACCGCCCCAGCCGCAAATGCCGAGCAAACCGATACGGTTGCGATCCACCTCTTTTTGCAGGCCCAGAAAGTCCACCGCGGCACTGAAATCCTCGGTATTGATATCCGGTGAGGCTACGTTGCGTGGGTAGCCACCGCTTTCGCCCGTATACGATGGGTCAAACGCCAGGGTGACAAACCCCTGTTCGGCCAGCGTCTGGGCATACAGGCCGCTGGACTGCTCTTTTACCGCGCCGAAGGGACCGCTCACGGCAATAGCTGCCAGTTTGCGTTCACCGCGATCCTTCGGCAGGTAGAGATCGCCAACTAAGGTTATCCCGTAGCGGTTCAGGAAGGTCACCTTACGGTGATCCACTTTCGAACTCTCAGCAAAAGTTTTGTCCCATTTTTCAATCATTGAAACAGGCGCATTCGGGTTAGTTGTCTCAGCAGAGCTCATCGTTGTGACTCCAGTTAATGAGGCGCAAAGCAGCATGGCGGGTATCGCGGCTGTCAGTTTTTTGGTGAAAACCGTCATCAAAATTCCCCTAAATAAACGTGATCAATGCAAGTCTTCAGTAGACAACGCTGCTGTGCTTTGTTGTCGTGCGCTTAGTGTAGCCAGCAGTAATGGTTCTGATTAGAGGCTGAAAAATGCTAAAATTAATACCATATAGTTCTAAATGGCATCTGGGTGACGAGGCAGGATAATGGCGAAACGGGAAAACTATAATGACCTTTATCTGTTTATGCAGGTGGTACGGGAAGGCAGTTTTACCGCCGCAGCGCAACGACTTGGCCTGGCGCAGTCCGGGGTAAGCCGTGCGGTTCGTGAACTTGAAGAACGCCTGGGCGTTCAGCTTCTGGTGCGTACCACCCGCCGGTTGTCGCTCACTCAGGCAGGTGAGCAGCTCTATCACAACGTCGAATCCGGTTTCGACGCCTTAGATATGGGGCTCGCCACGCTGGCCCACTATCGTCAGACGCCCTCCGGTACGGTACGCATCAATGCCAGCCAGCATGCCATTGATAAAGTCCTGCTGCCGAAGCTGGCAGTATTTAAACAACGCTATCCCGATATCAGACTGGAACTGATCAGCGAAAGCCGGTTTGTCGATATTATTGCGCAGCGATTTGATGCGGGCGTACGTCTGGGCCCGGAAGTCGGAAGCGGCATGATTGCGGTACGCATTTCGCCCGATATGGAGATGGCGGTGGTGGGTACACCGGAACATTTTCGCCGCTACGGCTTTCCACAAACGCCCGCCGATTTAGTCGCCCACCCCTGCATCGCTTATCAGTTCGGCGACGGCAGCCTTTACGCCTGGGAACTTAATGTGGATGGCAAAAAAATCACCCACCCGCCTCAGGGACAGTGGGCTTTCGCCGATAGCTATATGGAGGCCAAAGCGGCGAGGCTCGGTCTGGGGCTGGCCTATGTCCCGGAAGAGCTGATTACCGACGATCTAGCCCAGGGCACACTTATCCGGGTGCTCCAGCGTTATAGCCAGCGTCTGGAAGGATCATTTCTCTATTACCCGCACCGCAATGTGTCGCCCGCGCTGAGAGCGGTCATTGATACATTGCGAATGTAGCTGAGGTTGCCTGCAGGCAGCAGGCAACCGGTAGTGGCCGTTGACAGCTTCTGTACTCGGACCTGTCATTTAATTCCGATCGATGCAAACAGTAATGCCAGACGGAAATGAATTTATATAAATATTAATTTTGTGAGTTATGTACTTCATTATAAAGTTTAGAAGCAGCACCTCTGCGTAACAAGCTAAAAAAGCAAATAATCGTAAAGATGAAGGGGTAAATAGCCAAAACCCATGCCAGTTTTTGATTTTTAATGATATTATTTATAGTATCACTCAACGAACCACTTGAAAAGTTCTCACAAATCCTGTCAACCGAGCGCACACTTATCCCCGCTTTTTCTGAGAAAACCGTTTTATCGAAATCTTCACTTTCACACTGTTTTTTATCGAGCTTCCACTCAGTCCAGTTCAGGGGAAGGTAATTATTGGTCCAGATCGAACTCTCAGCAATATGATCATTAATCCAAACCCATGACTTGTCGTCGCCTAATCGTACTAGTGCGGATGGCTTCAATGCCAGCAACATAAAATTTGATAATAGCAGCATAGTTAACACACAAGAGAAAAATACACCAACATTAGCGATAAATAATGGTTTTATTGCCTTGAGCGTTGATATTTCAAACCATCCTTTCGCGGCTGTGACATGACGAATATCTATATTTTTCTTTTTCGTCCAGTTAATCAGTGACTTGATCTCTTCTTTATTTCTTGCGCCGACATTAAATAAAACATTAAAACGTTCAACATCATTTCTCTCATTGAAATATGCATTTATTTTACCGTCGTGAAACGTTTTCCCTCCCAGGCAGAACTCCCATAGCCGGTTCAATAAAGAATATGCGGATCCTGCCCGTTTCCAGATAAACACTCCTAATAAACCAAAAGTAACAAAAATTAACGCGCTATTTATCAGTCCATCAAAATTCCATATCGAAGAAATTAAACTTTCCATCTAGCCCCTCTTAATCATCCCGCTAATCGTATGCTCAGCAATCACACCACAGCATCATTACAAAATAAATATTTTTTAACTGCAACTTTTCTTATCCAGCGCACAAGGTTATTGCCGATATCTTCTTATACGCAGGCCACAACTATACGTCACGCTCTTCTGCTACTTGAGCCTTACATTCCACCTCAGTGCTGCTACGCTATCTCTGAGAAAATGGCGAAGGAGATATAATGAAAGTCCTCAATATCCTGATCCGTCGATGCGTGCTGATTGCCCGCTTTGAAGAGACCGTTTCGTTCTACGAAAATCTCATCGCGCAGAAGGCAAGGTTGCGTTTCGACTATCCCGAATACGATCTCAAACTGGCGCAGGTGGGTTCCGTGCTTTTAATTGGCGGAACCGAGCAAAGCCTGGCTCCTTTTCGCGCCACCGAGGCCACTTTCCTGGTCAACGACATTACCGCCTGGGAGAAACATCTGCCTTCCACCGGGGCAACGATTATCAACCCGGTGAAGGCCGTACCCACCGGCTGGAACATGCTGGTTCGGCATCCGGATGGCATGATTGCCGAATACGTTGAGCATCATGATAAAAACCCGGCGGATGAGATCTTCTGATGCTTCGCGACCAGATGGTAGAACCTGGCATCAGTCGGCCATACTGCCAGAAAAGTGAGACTTTCTACTGTGGCGCGAGAAGGAGAGCAGGAGAAACTGGCGCTGCAAGCCGCGCCAGCTCGGGGATCAGCGATGGTTGCCTGACATTATCAGGCAACCAGTACCGGTTAGTGCTTCACGATATACATGGTACGGCTGTAGGCCACATCTTCCGGGTTGGTGATCGGGTAGCCTTTCAGCCACGGCTTAATCAATCGGCCGTTAGTGTACTGGTAGATCGGCGCGATCGGCGCTTTGACCATAATGATCTTCTCCGCCGCGTTGTAATCGTCGTTACGCGCTTTGGCCGAATTCTCCACCGCCGCCTGGGCGAGGATTTTATCGTACGCCGGATCGTTAAAGCGCGAGATATTTCCGCTGTGGGTGGAGGTCAGTAGCGACAGGAAGGTGGACGGCTCGTTGTAATCCCCCACCCACGAGGCGCGGATCACGTCGAAATTGCCGGTGTTACGGCTGTCGATATAGGTTTTCCACTCCTGGTTCTGCAGCTTCACTTCCACGCCGAGGTTTTTCTTCCACATCGACGCCACCGCGATGGCAATTTTCTGGTGGTTCTCAGAGGTGTTATACAGCAGCGTCAGCTTCAGCGGACGATTCGGGCCATAGCCAGCGGCAGCCAGCAGGGCTTTCGCCTGGGCATTAAGCTCAGCCTGACTCATGCTCTCAAACTGTGACGGCTGGGGGGTGAAGCCCGCCGTCACGTCCGGCGTGAAGCGCCAGGCCGGTTTTTCCCCGGTCCCCAATACTTTCTCCGCCATCACCCGGCGATCGATGGTCATGCTCAGCGCCAGGCGTACCCGCTCATCCGCCGTCGGCCCCTTTTGGGTATTGAAAGCGTAATAGTAGGTACCCAGCTGCGGCGGGGTATACACCTGCCCCGGAATATCCTTCAGCAGTTTCTGGTACATATTTTTCGGGAAAGACTCGGTGATATCGATATCCCCTGCAAGATAGCGCTTGGTGGCGGCGGACTCCTGGTTAATCGGCACAAAGGTGACCTGCTGGATCACCGTTTTGGCGTTATCCCAGTAGTGCGTGTTCGGCACCACCACCAGCTTCTCATTGACCACACGGTCTTTCAGAACATAGGCGCCGTTGCCCACCAGGCTGCCGGGCCGCGTCCAGTTCGCCCCGCTGTCGACATTCGCCTTTTGCACCGGATAGAAGGCAAAGCTGGCGGTCAGGTTGCTAAACCACGGCAGTGGTTTATCCAGCTGCACCCGCAGGGTGTGGGCGTCGACGGCGGTGACTCCCAGGGTCTCCGGCGCGGCTTTGCCGTCAATAATGTTCTGCGCGTTAGCGATCCCCGCCAGCGCCGCGAACCAGGCGAACGGCGAAGTGGTTTTCGGATCCACCAGACGCTGCCAGCTATAGACGAAATCTTCGGCGGTAACCGGCGTGCCGTCGGACCAGCGGGCATTATCACGCAGGGTAAAGGTCCAGACGCGGTTATCGTTGCTCTGCCAGCGGGTCGCTACGCCTGGAACCAGGTTGCCTTTCGCATCCTGATTGACTAAACCTTCAAACAGATCGCGGATCACCTGGATTTCCGGCAGGCCCACCGCTTTGGCGGGATCTAACGAGGCGGGTTCATCTTTGATATGGCGCACTAACAGCTGTTTTTCCGCCAGTACCGTGCCCGGCGGTACGTCAGCCGCCCAGGCCAGAGAAGATACGCTGGCTAACCACAGCGCGCCGCATGTCAAAGCGACAGGATACTTCATAAGATCCCCTTTAAAATGAAAAAAATACCGCCAACAGAGCGATAATTATTTGTTTCATCACCTGAAATTGCAAACGACATATGATAGAAAATTGATGTGCCGTCGGATTTCACGCCTCAGGGAATGGGTTTGATCCCGATACGCTTTTCGCCAACACTAAATAATAACGACACACAGGAAGCCCTATGTCTATTTCACGTCCTCGCCCGCAGCGCGGCGACTTTCCGCCGGGAACCCGGCAGTATGGCAGCTCGGAACTGGGCGCGCCGCTGCTGTGGTTTCCTGCGCCGCAGGCCGACAGCCGTAGCGGGCTGATTATTGCCGGTACCCACGGTGATGAGAATTCGTCGATTGTGACCCTCTCCTGCGCCCTGCGCACCCTGAAACCCGAGCTGCGCCGCCACCACGTGGTGCTGACGGTCAATCCTGACGGCTGTCAGCTCGGGCTGCGCGCCAATGCCCGCGGCGTTGACCTCAACCGTAACTTTCCGGCAGCCAACTGGAAGCAAGGGGAAACGGTTTACCGCTGGAATAGCGCGGCGGCGGAGCGCGACGTGGTGCTGTTGACCGGCGAGCAGCCGGGTTCGGAACGGGAGACCGAGGCCCTGTGTCAGTTGATCCATCAGATTCATCCGGCGTGGGTGGTCTCCTTTCACGATCCGCTGGCCTGCATCGAAGATCCGGGCCACAGCCCGCTGGGTCGCTGGCTGGCCGACGCCTTCTCCCTGCCGCTGGTGGGCAGCGTGGGCTACGACACGCCGGGCTCCTTTGGCAGCTGGTGCGCCGATATCGGACTCCCCTGCATCACCGCCGAGTTCCCGCCGGTCTCCGCCGACGAGGCAACGGAGCGTTACCTGCCGGCGATGACCGATCTGCTGCGCTGGCAGGCTTAAAGATGAAGCACGCCGGTGCTGAACAGCAGCGCCGGCTCAACGTCCACCGCCAGCCATGTCGGGCCGTCGAGGTCAGCGAAGCGCGCCAGCGGCGCCAGAGGGAGCGCGGCGGCGATCCCGCGCGAGGTGCAGAGCATACAGCCCAGCATCCGTTCAAATCCCTGCCGTTCCGCCTCCCCGGCCAGAGCCAGCGCTTCGGTCAGGCCGCCCGTTTTATCCAGTTTGATATTGACCATCTCATAGCGCCCGCGCAGCCGCGGCAGGCTCTCCCGGGTGTGGCAGCTCTCGTCGGCGCAAATCGGCAGCGGATGAACGAAGTTTTCCAGCGCCGAGTCGTCGTCGGCGGGGAGCGGCTGCTCAAGCATCGCCACACCGAGGTCCGCCAGCAGCTGACAGCGCGCCGCCAGCCCCTCGCTGTGCCAGGACTCATTGGCGTCAACAATCAGCGTAGCCTCCGGCGCCGCCTGGCGGATAGCGATTAGCCGCTCACTGATCAGTCGATCGTCGAGCTTCACCTTCAACAGCTGGGCCCCTGCCTGCCACAGCGCCGCGGCGCTGGCCGCCATCTGATCCGGCGTGCCAATGACCACCGTCTGGGCGGTAATCACCCGGTCAGGCAACACCACGCCCAACAGCTGGGCCAAGGTTTTGCCTTCGCGCCGGGCCTGCAGATCCCATAGCGCGCAGTCAATGGCATTGCGGGCGGCGCCTGCCGGCAGCAGCCGCTGCAGCTGTTCGCGGGTAAGCCCCGCCTCCAGTTGCTCGCCGATCGCTATCACCTGGGCCATGACCGAGGCGATGCTCTCGCCATAGCGGGGATAGGGTGTGCATTCGCCTACCCCTTTCACGCCGTCCTCTTCCAGTTCCACTACCACCACTTTTGCCTCGCTGCGGCTACCGCGGGCGATCACAAAAGGGGTATGGAGCGGCCAGGCTTCCTCATACACTCGCACGTTACGCATTCCCTTGTCCTCTCTGGTAAATGTTAAATAGGGTTTGCCGTGTAGCTGGCGGATGTCATACACTACTCGCGACGTTAACTATATGTAAACAGGAAGATAACCATGTCACAAACCGTGCATTTCCAGGGCAACCCCGTTTCTGTTCAGGGCACCATTCCGCAGGCAGGCGCTAAAGCGCAGCCGTTTACGCTGGTCGCCAAAGATCTCTCTGACGTCGCGCTGAGCCAGTACGCCGGCAAACGTAAAGTACTGAATATTTTCCCGAGCATTGATACCGGCGTGTGTGCCGCATCAGTGCGTAAATTCAACCAGCTGGCCGCTGAACTGGACAACACCGTAGTGCTGTGCATTTCCGCTGACCTGCCGTTCGCCCAGTCCCGCTTCTGCGGCGCGGAAGGCCTGAGCAATGTGGTCACCCTGTCCACGCTGCGCGGCGCGTCCTTCCTCGCTGACTACGGCGTCGCCATCGCCACCGGTCCGCTGGCTGGCCTGGCTGCGCGTGCGGTGGTCGTAATCGATGAAAACGATCAGGTCGTCTACAGCCAGCTGGTGAACGAAATCACCGAAGAGCCGGACTACGACGCCGCGCTGGCCGCCCTGAAAGCCTGATAACAGATTGCCCGGGCGCATCGCGCTCGCGGACATTCGAGCTGCCCAGCCCCCGCTCTGCGGGGGCTTTTTATTGCCGCGGCGCATAGCGGGAGATAGCCCGCGCCATCGCCGGGCCGGTCAGCAAAATGGTAAACAGCCGCAGCGTCTGTAGCGCCATAATAAACGACATGTCCGCCCGGGTGCCGGCGGCGATAATCGCCACCGTGTCCAGCCCGCCGGGGCTGGTGGCCAGATAGGCGGTCATAAAGTCCATCTGCAGAATGTGGGTCAGGGCAAGGGCCATCAGGGCGCACATCAGGATCAGTCCGATGATGGAGGCGATAATCTGCGGCAGCGTCTTGAGGGCCAGCAGAAAAATGGCTTTATTAAACTGGAGCCCCACCGTCCAGCCCAGCACCGCATAGGCCATCGCCAGCAGCCACTCCGGCAGCTCCAGCATCAGCCAGCCGCCGCCCTGGGCCAGCGCGCCAAGCAGCATCGGCAGCAGCATGGCCCCGGAGGGGATGCGCAGCCGCATGCCCAGCCAACAGGCCACCGCCGTCAGCAGCAGCGTGAAAGGGAAATTCAGGGTCAACGATGGAAACCAGACAATATCCTGAGTCATCTCCTGTGCTTCATTGCCCAGGGCATAGCGCACCACCAGCGCCGCCGCGCCGACGACAAACAGCACCCGCAGATACTGCATCAGCGCCACCAGCCGCACATCGGCCCCGTACTCCTGGGCCATCACCACCATTGCCGACGCGCCGCCGGGAGAGCTTCCCCAGGCGCCAGTGGCGCCCGGCAGCGCGCTGTAGCGGACCAGCAGCCAGCCGGTAAGGCCGCTTATCGCCAGGGTGGTCAACAGGATCGCCAGCACCAGCGCCCAGTTGTTGAACAGCACGCCAAAAACAGAGGGATTAATCGCCCGGGCGATCATGCAGCCGACAATGGCCTGCGCCGCCAGATAACAGGGGCGAGGGATGCTCAACTTCACCCCGCGCAGGCTCAAAATGAGACCGGCGATCAGCGGCCCCAGCAGCAGCGCTGCCGGCAGGTGTATTCGTAACAGCAGCGAGGAAAAGAGAACAGAGAGCAGCAGCAATATCAGCCAGTGCCCGATCGCGCGACGCGACGCCAAGATGCACCACCCCGGAAAAAGGATTAAAAAACCAGTATATACAGGTTTGGCCCGCTTTGCAGGCCGGGATGCCGGCGACGTGAGTCGCCGGCCTGGCGGGATTATTCGTCGCCCTTTTTCTGACTCAGACCATATTCACGCAGTTTATTGGCGATGGCGGTATGCGACACCCCCAGCCGCTTCGCCAGCTTACGGGTGCTGGGGTAGCTGCGATAGAGCTGGGTCAGCACCGAGCGCTCAAAGCGGCGGGTGATGTCGTCCAGCGACCCTTCCATGGCCTCCTCGCCCACCGGCAGCGAGGCGACGTCATGGTCCGGCAGCAGAATGTCCTGTGGACGCAGCTCAAATCCTTCCAGCTGGGTCAGTGCGCGATAGACGGCATTCTTCAGCTGGCGGACGTTGCCGGGCCAGCTGTAGCGGGTAAGCACCGTACTGAGATCGGCAGAGAGCTTCGGCCGCGGGATCCCCTGCTCGTCGGCAAAGCGGGCCACGAACAGCTCCGTCAGCGGCATGATGTCCTGCGGGCAATCGCGCAGCGGCGGCAGATACAGCGTCAGGACGTTGAGGCGATAGTAGAGATCTTCGCGGAAAAGCCCTTTCTGCACCAGCTCGATCAGGTTTTTCTGCGTCGCGCAGATCACCCGCACATCGACGTGCACTTCATGATCCTCGCCAACGCGGCGGAAGGTGCCGTCGTTGAGAAAGCGCAGCAGCTTAGTCTGCATCCGCGGCGACATCTCACCAATTTCATCCAGCAGCACCGAGCCGCCGTTGGCCTGCTCGAAGAAGCCCTTCTTGCCCTGCAGCGCGTCGCCAAACAGCTCGCTCTCGACCGCGTCCTCGGGAATGGAGCCGCAGTTGAGCGCCAGATAGGGTTTGCCCGCCCGCGGACTGGCCAGATGGCAGGCATGGGCCAGCAGATCTTTACCGGTGCCGGTGTCGCCGACAATCAGCAGCGGCGCGCTGAGCATCGCCAGCTTGCGCGCTTGCTCCACCACGTGGCGCATTTTCGGCCCCACCGCGAGGATCTGACTGAAGGCGCTGGTATCCTGGCTGGTCATGGTCTGCAGCTGGCGTCCCATGCGCACGGTTGAGCGCAACATCGCCACGGCGCCGGTCAGCACTCGCTCGTTATGCTCGCCTTCCAGATAGACCGGAGTCACTTCCAGCAGGTAGTTCTGCCCATTCACCACCACATGCTCCGCATGCGTCTCCTGCGGGCTGCTCTCCAGCCAGCGCTGAACGTTAAAATCGGCGATCAGCTGGGCCACCGGGTGGTTACGCAGCTTCGCCTGGCTTTGGCCAAACAGCAGGCAGCTGGCGGGGTTCGCCAGTTCCACCCGACCTTTGGTATCCAGCGACAGCACCGGCTCCGGCATCGCTACCAGCAGCGCGCTGAGCGCCAGGTGTTCACGTTCAGACGGCATCCACGGCACGGTGCGCACGTCCGTCACGCCGGCGATACGGCGGATCTCAGCCATCAGGCTGCTGAACGTGGCGAATTCCAGTTCGGCGAAATTGAGGTAAATTCGGCCAATAGGGTCAATATCGATACCGCGCAGGTCAATACCACGCAGCACCAGCAAATCGAGCAATTCACGAGTCAGACCGAGACGGTCTTCACAAAAGACTTCAAGACGCATGGGAGTGTTCACCCTAAAAGTGCCAATGACGGGAGAATAATAGGCCAGGAATGGGTTTTCGGGAAGCTAACTGTCAACAATTATTGACAGTGTGGCGGAAAAATGGGCGCTGTGGCGTAAAGTCAGACGGTCAGTGGTTAAATCACCGGCCAGGCGGCCGGTGAGTCTTGGGTCAGGCGTGGAAAGCAGGCAGCCACTGACGGTTCTCAGCGATCACCTCATCCAACGCCAGTTCGAGCTTCTCGCCGCTGACGATCAGCGGATTCAGCATCAGAGCACGCCATGCGGTGTGGCGGTTGCCGGTGAGCGCGGCCTCGATAGTCAGCCGTTCAAATGATTTCATCAGCTGCAGCAAACGCAGGGTATCTTCCGGGAACGGCGCCACATTGAGAGGTAGCGGACCAGAAGCGGTAATCAGCGAGCTGACCTCTACCGCGCAGTCATCCGGCAGGCCATTGATGGCGCCGTTATTACGCGTATTGACGTGCATGATAATCCGCTTGTCGTTGTAGATGGCATTCATCAGCTCGCAGGCCGCCTCGGAATAGTACTGGCCGCCGCGCCCTTCCAGCGCCTTCGGTTTGACTGCCAGGTGCGGGTCGCGGTACTGGTCAAACAAGATTTTTTCCAGCTGCTTAACCACTTCCCCGCGGGTTCCTTCGCCGCCCGCCTCCGCCAGCTCCTGGCGCAGCAGATCGTCTTTCATGTAGTAATAACGCAGATAGGCGCAGGGGATCATGCCTAATCCCTGCAGCAGATGCGACGGCCAACGGAACGGCGGAATGTTGCGCGGCACCAGCGGATCCCGACCGGCGTTGATCTCGGCTATCACCTCCGGCAGCCATTCTTTACCTTTGTGCAGGATCTGGCGCACGAAGATAAAGTGGTTCAGGCCGGCGACCTGCATCACCACCTCTTTTTCGTCAGCGCATTGCAGCAGAGTGGTTATCCCTTTTTGCATAATCACCGGCACGTTACACAGGCCGACGGCTTTGATGCGGCTGTGGCGCAGGATCGCTTCGGTCACCATCCCCGACGGGTTGGTAAAGTTCAGCAGCCAGGCGTCGGGACACAGTCGCTCCATATCGGCAGCGATCTCCAGGGCGATGGGAATGGTGCGGCAGGCGTTGGCGAAGCCGCCGAGGCCATTGGTCTCCTGGCCGATCAAGCCATACTTGAGGGAGATACGTTCATCGCTGATCCGGGCGTCAAGGCAGCCGGCGCGAAACTGCGAGCAGACGAAATCGGCATCGCGCAGCGCGCTTTCCCGGTCAAGGGTGGCCACCACTTCAATAGTCAGCCCGGCTTTGGCGATCATTCGCCGCGCCAGTCCGGCGATAATCTCGACTTTCTCTTTGCCCTCTTCAATGTCCACCAGCCATAGCGAAGCGACCGGCATTTCGTGATAGCGGTTGAGCAAACCTTCAATCAGTTCCGGGGTGTAGCTGGAGCCACCGCCGATCACCACAATTTTGAGTCCTGACATGGTATACCTCGGTTTAGTTACGATATAACTATTTAAAACCGGCAAAACTGGCCTAACAAACGAATTAAATCGGCCTATGCATGAACTCAATTAATGCATAAGGGAGACAATCTGTGCTTGAGCAACAAAGCATCCTTGCGCTGCTGCAGACCTTTGAGGTGACCGCCCGCCACCTGAGCTTTACCCTTGCCGCGCATGAAATGAACCTTACCCAGGGAGCGGTCAGCCATCGGATCCGCAGGCTGGAGATGCACATCGGGTTTCGCCTGTTTATCCGCATGACGCGTAAACTGGCGCTGACAGAGGAAGGTAAGCGGCTGCTGGCGACGTTAAGCCATTCGCTGCGGGCGATTAACGATGAAATTGAGGATATTCGCGATCAGGATCTGCGCGGCACGCTGCATATTGGTATTGCGCCGACGCTGGCCCATCTGTGGCTGATGCCGCGTCTGCCGCGCTTTCAGGCGCAATGGCCGGGACTGAATCTGCGGTTTCGCGTGCGCGCCGGGGTGATGGATTTTAACGAGGAGCGGGTGGATCTGGCAATTTACTACGGCGCCACGCGCTACCCCGATCTTTATCAACAGCGGCTGATGGCGGAAAGTTTGCTCCCGGTCTGCTCCCCGCGTTATCGCCAGCAGTATCGTCCGCTAAGCGGCGGCGACCCGGCGGCGCTCGTCTGGATCCATGCGTGCGAATCCACCGACGTACAGGATCAATTTGCGGAATGGCGCCTGTGGTGCCAGCACAGCGGACAGGCGTTACCTTTTGAAGGCCGGTATTACGCGGTGAATAACCACTCGCTGGCCATCGAGATGGCGCTCAATGGACTCGGCGTGGTGATGGGGCGTAAAACGCTGATCCAGCCGCTGCTCGACGCCGGCAGGCTGGTGGCCTTGTCTGAAAATGAAGCGCCCTCACCCTTTGGCTATGACCTGATTTGTCCGCAGGAGAACCGTTCCCGCCCGCGCTTTCGCGCCTTCAGCGAGTGGCTGGCGGCGGAATGCGCCTAATCGAATATTGCCAGGGTGCGCGTGCCAGAGCTTGACTTCGAAGGCCGGGCAAGGCGAAGCCGCCGCCCGGCGATGTCTCTGAGCGGAGGTTACTTCTCCGGGCGGGTTTTGCTTTTCTGCAGGGTGTCTTTCAACTGCCCAATCAGCTCGCGACGAAAATCGCCGAGTCGCGGTTTATCATCGGCGATCCACGGCAGCGGGCGGCACAGCTCCATCGCCTTGATCCCGAGACGGGCGGTCAGCAGACCGGCGCCAATGCCCTGCGCGGCGCGCGCCGACAGCCGGGCCGCCAGATCCTGCGACATCCAGTCCATCCCCACCTCGCGCACCAGTTCGCTGGCGCCAGCGAAAGCGATATTGAGCAACACCAGGCGAAACAGTCGCAGACGGCTGTAATACCCGAGCTCAATGCCGTACAACGTGGCAATTCGGTTGATCAGCCGCAGGTTCCGCCAGGCGATAAACGCCATATCCACCAGCGCCAGCGGGCTGACGGCAATCATCAGCGTCGACTCCGCCGCCGAACGGCTGATTTCCCGCCGCGCCTGGGCATCGAGCACCGGCTGCACCAGCTGCGCATAAAGGCTCACCACTTCGCGATCGCTTTGCGTTTCGTGGATCGCGGCATACCAGCGCTGCAGCGCCGGATGCGACTGATCCAGCCCGGCCTGCTGCGCCAGCTTCTCACAAAACGCTTTCGCTTTACCGACCGCGTGACTGTGCAGCATATCGCGCGCTTCATCGCGTTCGTGGGCGCGCTGGCGCAGTCGCCACAGACGGCGCCACTCGGTGGCTACAGATCCGACGCCGGCTCCGACGATCAGCGCCCCGGCGACGCAGCCGCCCAGCGCAATCCAGTCCTGGGTCTGCCAGGCGTTAGCCGTCCATTGCACGCCTTGCGCCACGACGCTGACGCCGAAGATCGCCAGTCCGGCGCTGACCATCCGCCGCCACAGGCTGCGTTTGGGTCGCAGGACCGACTCCACCACCGCTTCCGCCGCCCCCTCTTCCTCTTCGCCGGTCACCAGCCGCGCTGGCGCGAAGTTGTCCGCCTCCAGGGTGTCGAAGGCGCGAGCGCCTTTCAGCGGCGGAATTTTCTCCGCTTGCAGCGGCCCATCAAAATCAATCCGCGGTTTTAACGGTTCGCTCATCGCAGTTTATCTCCAATCAAAAATTCCAGCGCCGCGTCGAGACGAATGTGCGGCAAAGGCCGATCGACATCCATGACCTGCGGACGAAAGTTTTCAAACTGAAATCCCTGCTGCTGCCAGAAGGCCTGGCCCGGCAGGCGCGCCGGCACCTCTCCGGGATAGATGGTCAACGGCTGGCCGTCGCTCAGGCGATTGCCGCGCAGGGCGGGAATTTTCTCGCCATTCACCTCAATCAGCCCGCTCTGGGTCGCCTGAATAGACGCCAGCCCCAGGCAATCCATACTGATCCCTTCAAAGGCGGCGTTCTGCCACGCGTCCTGAATCAGTTGCTGCAGGAGCGACACCATATTGCTGTGCTGATCGATCGTGACGTGATCGGCTTTGGTAGCGGCAAACAGCAGCTTGTCGATAACCGGCGAAAACAACCGGCGGAACAAGGTGCGCTGCCCGTAATGGAAACTTTGCATCAGCTGGGTCAGCGCCAGGCGCATATCGTTAAACGCCTGCGGCCCGCTGTTGAGCGGCTGCAGACAGTCCACCAGCACAATCTGCCGGTCGAAGCGCAGGAAGTGCTCTTTGTAGAACCCCTTCACCACCCTTTCGCAATAGTATTTGTAGCGTTCGCGCAGCATGCCGGCGTTGCTGTGTTTATCGGCCTGCGCCAGCTTGGCTTCGCCGACGGCGTCGACGTCGGGCCACGGGAAAAACTGCAGCGCCGGCGCGCCCGCCATTTCTCCGGGCAGGACAAAGCGCCCGGGTTGGATAAAGTGCAGCCCTTCACGCTTACAGGCGTGGAGATAGTCCGTCCAGGCGGCAGCGATATCCGCCAGCCGAGCCTCGTCGGCAGGGGCTAGCGGATCCAGCCCGGCGCACAGCTGCCGCCAGCGGGCCGACCACTCCGCACGCTGTCCCTGCAGGAGCCCGGTCATCTGTCGCGACCAGCTCAGATAATCCTGCGCCAGCATCGGCAGGTCGAGCAGCCACTCGCCCGGATAGTCGACAATCTCCAGATACAGCGTGGAGGTATCTTTAAAATGGCGCAGCAGGGAGTCATTCGAACGGTAGCGCAGCGCGAGACGGATCTCGCTCACCCCGCGCGTCGGGGTTGGCCACATGGGGGGCTGGCCGTACAGCTGGGCCAGCCCTTCGTCGTAGGTGAATCGGGGAATGCCAAAGTCCCGCTGCGGCACGCGCTTGACGCCGAGCAGCCGCTCTTCGCGTGCGGCGCTCAGCAGCGGCAGGCGGGCGCCGGTGTGGATATTCAACAGCTGGTTGACCAGCGCGGTGATAAACGCCGTTTTACCGCTCCGGCTCAGGCCGGTCACCGCCAGACGTAAATGCCGGTCAACCCCGCGGTTGACCAGCGCATTCAATTCAGTTTTCAGTCGCTTCATCGCCAGTCCGTTATGCCCTGAAGGTATGTCTCGTCATCATAAGCGATCTGCCGGGGATAAGCAGGACAACGTTAATCCTTTTGCGCCTTCCCCACGGCGGCATTATTTCATCCCGCGCGTGACGCGGTTGGCCAGCCGGCTGAGCAGCGGCTCCAGCGCCACCGCCAGCAGCATTTTCAGCGGCCGACGCGCGACCGATTTAACCGCCCAGCCGGCAACGCCCGCCGGGCCATAACGCAGCGCGGTCAGCAGCGCCAGCTTACCGACGATTTTCAGACCGGGCTTCACCTGCTGCCCGGCGCGTTGCCATTTGCTATTCATGCGTTGCCTCATTCGTTAGAAACAGGATTTACAGCTGGCGAAAGCGGCTGCGCAGCGTAAAGGTGTCGGAGGTCACGTACCGCTCCATTTCACGCAGACGCTGTTCACCGGAGGCCAGTTCGGCATCCACGGCGGCCAGCAGATCGCCATTGCTCGGCGCTTTATGACCGTACAGCTCGCTGTCCGGTATCGGATCCAGAGCAAAAGTCAAAATGATGTAGGCCACCAGGACAAAGAAAAAGAGGCCGAAAATCATCGCCAGCACGGTAATCAGACGCACCAGCTTCACCGGGACATCAAGATGCTGAGCAATACCCGCGCAGACGCCCTTCACCATCCCGCGCTGCGGGATACGCCACAGTTTTTTATTCAGATCCAGTCCGGCCATTATTTGTCCCTCCAGTTCGGATGTTCGGCATCCAGGATCGCTTCCAGCGCCTGAATGCGTTCGCGCATCCGCTTCGCGTCATCGGTCAACTGCAGCAGCCGTTGCTGCTCATTTTGCGTCAGACTGCCGTTGGCGCCGCGATTGTTGTAGTGCAGCCACAGCCAGACCGGCAGAACAAACAGCACAAACAGCGTCAGCGGAATGGCGAGAAAAAGCATGCTCATGTGTACTCCTTACAGGGGGTGAGCCGCGGCGCAACGCCGCGCCGCGCAATCATACTTACTGGTTGGACTGATTCATTTTGGCTTTCAACGCCGCCAGCTGCTCGCTGATTTCATCGTCCGCTTTCAGTTCGGCAAACTGCTGATCCAGCGTCTGCTGCTTGCCAAAGCGGTGGCTCTCCGCTTCCGCTTCCATCTGATCGATGCGACGCTCAAAGGATTCAAAGCGCGCCATCGCCTCATCCAGTTTACCGCTGTCCAGCTGGCGACGCACATCGCGGGACGAACTCGCCGCCTGATGGCGCAGCGCCAGCGCCTGCTGACGGGCGCGGGTTTCGCTGAGTTTGTTCTCCAGCTCGCCAATCTCTTTCTTCATGCGCGCCAGCGTTTCATCGACCAGCTGCACTTCATGATCCAGCTGAGCGATAAGGTCGGTCAGCTTTTGTTTTTCGATCAGCGCCGCCCGGGCCAGATCTTCTTTCTCTTTGCGCAGGGCCAGCTCGGCTTTTTCCTGCCATTCCGCCTGCTGGGCGACCGCCTGCTCAATACGACGGGACAGCTGTTTCTTTTCCGCCAGCGCGCGGGCCGATGTCGAACGCACCTCAACCAGCGTGTCTTCCATCTCCTGGATCATCAGACGCACCAGCTTTTGCGGGTCCTCCGCTTTCTCCAGCAGGGAGTTGATGTTGGCGTTCACGATGTCGGCAAAACGAGAAAAAATACCCATAATTTCAATCCTCATAGTTCTGGTTTCAGGCATTCACCTGTGGCTTAGCTAATACAAATGGCGTGCCAACTTTTTATCTTATTGATTTTAAACAGGGTGGTTGCGAAACGTGCTGGGCATTGCTACAGTCACCTGGTTAATTACACTACTTAATGGCGAAATTCATCATGGCGCAGTACAAGGATAATCTGCTGGGCGAGGCCAACAGCTTTCTCGAGGTGCTGGAACAGGTTTCCCGGCTGGCCCCGCTGGATAAACCGGTGCTGGTCATCGGCGAGCGCGGCACCGGGAAAGAGCTTATCGCTAACCGTCTCCACTACCTCTCCAGCCGCTGGCAGGGGCCGTTTATCTCGTTGAACTGCGCGGCGCTGAACGATAATCTGCTCGACTCGGAGCTGTTCGGCCACGAAGCCGGGGCTTTCACCGGGGCCAGCAAGCGCCATCCCGGGCGCTTCGAGCGCGCCGACGGCGGGACGCTGTTTCTTGATGAGCTGGCGACAGCCCCAATGCTGGTGCAGGAGAAGCTGTTAAGAGTGATTGAATATGGCGAGCTGGAGCGCGTGGGCGGCAGCCAGCCGCTGCAGGTTAACGTCCGGCTGGTGTGCGCCACCAACGCTGACCTGCCGCAGATGGTCGAGGAAGGTCATTTTCGCGCCGACCTGCTCGACCGCCTGGCCTTCGACGTGGTACAGCTCCCCCCGCTGCGCGACCGGCAGAGCGACATCATGCTGCTCGCCAACCAGTTTGCCATCCAGATGTGCCGCGAACTCGGTCTGCCGCTGTTTCCCGGCTTTAGCGAACGAGCGACCGCGACGCTGCTCGGCTACCGCTGGCCGGGGAATATTCGCGAACTGAAGAACGTGGTTGAGCGCTCGGTGTATCGCCACGGCGACAGCGAACATGAGCTGGACGCGATTATTATTAACCCTTTTCGTCAGTCCCCCGGCTCTCCGCCGGAAGCCGCGCCCGGCGATGAGCTGCCCGCGCTACCGCTGGATCTGCGCGATTTCCAGCTCCAGCAGGAAAAACGCCTGCTGCAGCGGAGTCTGGAGCAGGCGAAGTATCATCAGAAGCAGGCGGCGGAGCTGCTGGGATTAACCTATCACCAGCTCCGCGCGCTGCTGAAAAAGCATCAGCTGTGAGAGGCGCGCGGCAGCAGCAGCGCGCTCACCGCCATCGCCCCCAGACATAAGACGGCGTTAAACCACAGGGCATACTGGGCGGCATGGGCCATGCCCAGCGGTAAAAACAGCGCGAAAAGTGACGCTGTCACGGCGATACCCATCGCCCCGCCCAACGAGCTGCCCATCTTATAGATCCCCGAGGCGACGCCGATTTTGTTCTCCGGGGCATTGGCCACCGCGGTATCCGTCGATGGCGTGGCGTAGCAGCCCAGCCCGAGGCCAAACAGCACGTTGCTGGCGAACACCACCCCGATATACAGCGCCTTTTCGAGAAAGGTGCAGGATATCAGCGCGATGGCGATAGCGGTCAACACCGGACCGGCCATCATCGGCAGCCGGGCGCCATAGCGCTGCAGCAGCTTCTCGCCGACCCGGATCATCGCCAGGACGGTCACCAGATAGCCGAGGGTCATCATCCCGCTCTCCAGCGGCGTCAGGTGGTGCCCCTGCTGCAGCCAGATGCTGGCGATCATCATGGTGCCAATCGCTCCATTGAGCAGAAAGTTCGACAGCACTGCCGCACCGTAGGCCCGGTTACTAAACAGCGCAAAATCAATCAGCGCCGCCTCGCCTTTGCGCATGCCGTTGCGGATAAATATCGTCCCCGCCGCCAGCGCCCCGGCCAGCATGGTCAACGACAGCGGGCTGCTCCAGCCCCAGCCGTGGCCCTTGCTGATAAACAGATTCACCAGCACCAGCGCAACAATCAGGCTCAGCAGACCGCCGACGTCCAGCTTATGCTGGCTGGCGCTGGCGCTGCGGCTCTCCGGCGTGCCGCGCAGCAAAAACAGCGCCAGCAGGGCAACGGCGATCGAGAAGACGAAGATCCAGCGCCAGCCCAGACCGGTGGCGATAGCCCCGCCGACGAAGGAACAGAGACCGCTGCCGCCCCACGAGCCGATGACCCAGAAGCTGACCGCCCGCTGCCGCGCACGCCCCTCATACCAGGTCTTAATCAGCGCCAGCGTCGCCGGCATAATGCAGGCTGCCGACAGCCCCTGCAGCACCCGGCCGGCGAGGAACAGCCCCGGTCCCTGAGCGACCACCAGCATGGCGCTGCCGACGATACTCAGCCCCAGCCCGAGGGTGGTCATCCGCATCCGGCCAAACTTGTCCGCCAGGCCGCCGCTGGCGACCACGAAGCAGCCGCTGAACAGCGCGCTGAGACTGACGGCCAGGGTTAAGGTCTCAAGAGAGATATCAAGACTGCTTTTCATCGCCGGCACCACGTTAATCACCGACTGGGCGAACAGCCAGAAGGTTAAAACGCTTAACACAATCCCCACCAGCAGGCGATCGTTGCCGACAAACGGGGTGTCGCTTATTGTGACAGTGCTCATCGCATGGCCCTCCCGTTTCTCGTGATTAGCGCAGATAGCGTTCCGTCAGGCCGCACCACAGCGCCGCGCCGGTCAGCAACAGCGCGTCGTTGAAGTCATACCCCGGGTTATGCACCATGCAGCGATCCGGCTCATCGCCAGCGCCGATGGTGAAATAGCTGCCATGCGGGTGCTGCTCCAGCATGAAGGCAAAATCTTCACTGCCCATAAACGGCTTCACCTCGCCCACCTGCTCTGCGCCAAACAGCGCTGTCGCCACCTCCCGCACCATGGCGTTCGTCGCCGGATCGTTACGCAACACCGGACTGCCGTTGACGTGGGTCAGCGTGGCGGTGGCATTGAAGCTCTCCGTCTGGGCCACGGCGATATCATGGATCCGCTGCAGCACGGTCTCGCGCACCTGCTCATTGAGGGTGCGCACCGTGAGCTTCATCAGCACGTGATCGTTAATGATATTGGGCGCATGACCGGCCTGGATGCTGCCGACGGTCACCACCGCCGGTTCAAACGGGGTGATATTGCGCGAGACAATGGACTGTAGCGCGAGGGTAATATGGCAGGCCACCAGCGTGGCATCCACCGTATGCTCCGGCACCGCGCCGTGGCCGCCAACGCCCTTCACTTCAATATGCAGCGTATCGGAGGAGGCCATCATCGCCCCGTCGCGCAGGCCGATCTTGCCCAACGGCTGACCCGGCATATTGTGCAGGCCGAAGATGGCGTCGCTGGGGAACTGGTCAAACAGACCGTCCTCGACCATTACCCGCCCGCCGTACAGCAACTCTTCCGCGGGCTGGAAAATCAGCTGCAGCGTGCCGGTAAACTGGCGGGTGCGCGCCAGATATTCAGCGGCGTAGAGCAGCGTGGTGGTGTGCCCGTCATGGCCGCAGCCGTGAAAGCGCCCTTCAACCTGGCTTGCCCACGGCTTACCGCTCCGCTCCTGCATCGGCAGGGCATCCATATCCGCCCGCAGGCCAAGGCGTTTTTTCCCCTCGCCGACGCGCAGCGTGCCCACCACTCCGGTGCCCGCCAGGCCGCGGTGAACCTCGTATCCCCACTCGCCAAGCAGTCGGGCGACCTCGCTGCTGGTCTGGTGCTCTTCAAAGCCGATCTCCGGCTGCTGGTGGAACCGACGACGCAGAGCAATAAATTGCGCCTCGTTAACCTGCAATGCTTCTAGCAACGGATGTGTCATTTTTGTTATTCCTGTGTTGTGTTTGCACGACACTTTCGAGTTTATGCGGGTGCCTCAGCTTGCAGGCGCGCTTTTTTGTTTTATATTGACGAAAAATCAATGAGTGTTTTTCATACATATCGGTTATGACAAAAAACAACCGGTTGTTTTTTGTCTACAGAGGAGAGTCATGTGGAGCAGCATTCAGGCGACTTTAGCGTCACCGTACGCGATGTGCGTCAGCTGACCCAGCCGGAAAGCGATCTGCTGACGCTGCTGTGGGTACTGGAGGGAAGCGTAAATCTGGCGGTGGCGGAAGGTGCGTCGCAGCCGCTCGCCGCCGACGGGCTGGCGATCGTTAACCGCAACCGTCGCTGGAGCCTGCGCAGCGCCGGGGCCAACGCCGTGATGATCCTCACCCTCTCCGCCAGCTGGCTGGCCCGCCTCGATAATGCCTTTTTTGCCGTCGATTACCAGATAACGCCGCGCATCCGGGATGCCGATGACGGCCTGCGCCGCCTGATGCGCCAGCTGCTGGTGAGCGGCCTGGTCAATCATCCTGGCCATTACCGACTGGAGGCCAACCGCTGGCTGAGTGAGATAGCGCTGCTGCTGGCCACGCGCTTTAGCCAGCCCATCGCCTCCACGCCCCGGCGCGATACCGAAAAATGGAGCCGGAGAATAGCCAGCGTGGTGGCGCGGATCGACGCTAACTATCAGCGTCGCCTCTCGTTGCAGGAGGTGGCGGCCGCGGAATTTGTCTCCGAGGCCTGGCTGTCACGCTTATTTCGCAAAGAGGTCGGGGTAAGTTTTGTCCAGTACCTCACCGCGCTGCGCCTGCGCCACGCCGCCGACCAGCTATTAACCACCCGCAAAACCGTCCAGCAAATCGCCCGCGAACAGGGATTCGCCAGTACGCGAATGATGAGCGATTTGTTTAAGCGCCAGCACGGCGTGACGCCGCGCCAGTATCGTGAACAGCATCCTCTGGAGCTTGCCCGACCGCGCCCGCCGCAGGCCGATCGCTGGCAGCCGGTGGCGGCCGACCGGCTGTATGCGCGACTCAATGAGCCGGAACCACGCGACCGGGAAAGTCCCCCCCTGCCGATCAACCCACCGCAGACCCGGGAGATCAATCTGCGCGATCGTCCAGCGCGCCCCGCAGCGCTGCGCCATACCCGGATGGTGGTGACCGTGCGCGAACTGGACGATCTGCTGCGCGCAGATGTGCGCCGGGAACTCGAACAGCTGCACCACGCCCTGCCGGTGTATGCCATCGATATCAACGATCCCTTTCTCAGCAGTCGGCTGTTCGGCACCGGCTGGGACGATCCGCAGATGGCCGGCTACGCCTGCTGGTACAACCTGCAGCAGATTTTTAGCTGGCTGGCGGCGATGGGCTGGCAGGTGATCCTGCACACCGGCGTCACCACCCGCAGCGACCTGCTGCAGCGCTTCCTGCAGCTCGCCGCCAACCATTTTCCGCCAGCCACGCTCAACAGCTGGCGCTTTGTCTGGCACTGGTCGCCGCAGGCCAGCGAAGCTGCGCGCCAGGCCGCCTGGCGGCAGCAGCGCGGGGTTCTTCATCGCCTGCTGCCGCAGCCGCAGCTGGGGATCTGGCACCGCTTTGCTCCCAGCGATCCCGGGAACGATCCGCTGTTCCACTCGCCGCTGCTGGCAGAGGCGGATTTTCTCGCCTGCCAGGCAGATGCCAACGAACAGCTGGATCTGGCCCAGGCAGACAGCAGCCGCCTGGCCTCCAGCGAACATTACCCGCTGCACAAGCTGCGGCAGATCCACAGCGCCCTGCGCCAGCGTCAGCTCAACCTGCCGCTGTGGCTGCTCTCCTGGAATACGCTGACCGGCGATACGCGGGATACCAACGGCCGCTTTTTTCGCGGCGCGCTGCTGATGGATAATCTGCTGGGGGTGGCGGACCAGGTCTGGCTGGCGGGCTTCTGGTTAAATTCAGGCCTCCAGGGCGAAGCTCGCGCCAACGGCAAGCTCGATACCTCCAGCCTGGCGCTGCACTATCTGCACGGCCTGCCGCGCCCGGTTTACTGGGTACTCTGGCTCTGGCGGCGGCTGCGCGGCGAGATCCTGGTTCACGATAAAAACCTGCTGCTGCTCCACCACCAGGGTCACTACCAGCTGCTGCTGCGCAATACGGTGGTCTACAATCCCTGGCTCTCCAGCGAAGCGGCCTTTATCCAGCGCTTCAGCCAGCCCTACAGCGTGCGGCTGCAGGGCCTGGATGGCAGCTGGCGCATCAAACAGCACCTGTTCGATCAGCACCACGGCGCGTTGTTCCCGCTGGTGGACGCCTTTCGCAGCCGCAGCGGCCCTGACGCCGAGGATTATCAGTGGCTGATGCATCAGGCCCGTCCGGCGCTCAGCGTGGATGAAGCCAGGCTCGATGGCTATTGGCTGCGGATCGACTCGCTGCAGAGCAATGCGCTGGCGCTGTACGAGTTTACGCCTCAGTCGCCCACAGGCCCCTGAAGTAAACCGTGAATTTTCCGCTGGCTCTCCGTCGTTGCCGGATTAAAGACCAGCAGGGAAAGATCGGGACGGCCTTCCACGGCAAAGGAGGTAAATTCCAGGTCGAGCGGCCCCATCTGCGGGTGGTTAATGCGCTTATAGCCCTCGCCGTGGCCGGCGACGTCATGGCTTTGCCAGAAACGGGCGAACTCGACGCTCTGCTGGCTGAGCTCCGCGATCAACTGGTCAGTTTCTTTCGTGGCGCCCATCCGCGTGACGTCGGCGCGGAAGGCGTTGACGATAAGCTGCCCCACCCTCTGCCAGTCCTCCAGAATGCAGCGGGCCTCCGGCCGGGTAAACAGGCGGCGCAGCACGTTGCGCTCAGCCAGCGGCAGTTGGCTGTAGTCGGTCAGCACCCTGGCCGCCGGCGCGTTCCAGGCGATGACGTCCCAGCTGGCGGTGCGGATAATCGCCGGAATGGTGAAAGCGTCAAGCACCCGCTGCAGCCGCGGCGTCATATCATCCGTCACCGTCAGACGCGTCTGCGGCGGATGGCCAAAGGCGAGAATAAACAGATGCTCGCGCTCCGGGGTGGTCAGCCGCAGACCGCGGGCGATCCGCTCCAGCACCTCGCGGGAAGGCGCCCCACCGCGCCCCTGTTCAAGCCAGGTATACCAGGTCGGGCTGATGCTGGCGAGCTGCGCGACCTCTTCGCGGCGCAGCCCCGGGGTGCGCCGGCGTCCCGCCGGGAAGCCAAACGTTGCCGGATCGAGACGCTGGCGGCGGGCGCGGAGAAAATCGCCTAAAGCATGGTTGTCAGAAGTGTTCATCATCTGCCTGTGGGTTCTGCCTGTTAGAATTTATACCCCGATAATGTCTCTACTTTTATAGTATGACATCGCAGGTAGGATACGCCTGAAACCCATTCAGGAGATCCATGATGCGTATATTTCTTACCGGCGCGAGCGGATTTATCGGCTCACGTATTCTTCCGGCGCTGCAGGCGTCGGGCCATCAGGTTATCGGCCTCGCGCGCAGCGAAAGCACCGCACAGGCCCTGAAGGCGGCCGGCGCCGAGGTGCATCGCGGCACGCTGGATGCCCCGGAGTCGCTGCTGGCTGGCGTCGGGAACGCCGACGCGGTGATCCATACCGCCTTCGACCACGACTTCAGCCGCTTTGCCGCTAACTGCGAGAAAGACCGCCAGGCGATCCTGGCCCTGGGCCAGGCGCTGCGAGGCAGCACGCGGCCGCTGGTGATCACCTCCGGCACGCTGATGGGCGACGACGGGAGCGGCGCCCCGGCCCGGGAGTCGTTCTTCAACTCAGCGCACCCCAGCCCGCGCACCGCCTCAGAGCTCGCCGGCCAGCAGTTGCTGGAGGCGGGAGTGGATGTCAGGGTGGTCCGCTTACCGCAGGTGCATGACACCGTGCGTCAGGGACTGCTGACCTGCTATATCGAACGCGCGGTCGCCAACGGGGCGGTAGCCCTGCGCGGCGAGGGAAGCAACCGCTGGTCAGCCGCCCATGTCGATGACGTCGCACGTCTGTATGTCAGCGCGCTGCTTCAGGGCGCGGCCGGCGAGCGCTATCATGCGGTGGCCGAAGAGGGGATCGCATTACGCGATATTGCCGCGGTAATTGCCCACGGATTAAACCTGCCGCTGACCCACCTGGATGAGTCGCAGGTCGACGCCTGGTTCGGCTGGTTTGCGCCGTTTACCGCCCTTGACCTGCGCGCCAGCTCGGCATGGACCCGCGAGCGCTTGCAGTGGCATCCGGTTGGCCCCGGGCTGCTGGAGGACCTGCAGAACATGGACTATCATAAAGTGACACTGTCACAATAATCGAAACACGCTCCCCCTGTATCACACCCGACGGGTACGGCTAGTCGCCCGTCGGGTCATCGGCTTTCTCCCCGCTATACTGAATCTATTCTCTAGCGTCCGCACGCCGTCGCCGTTTGGTCAACCGCGGCCAAACAGAGCTGACTGGCGATATCGGCGATAAAAAGTTACCATGTTTCACTATACAGACTCGGTTCCGCGACTATTTTAATCAATTGACTGAATACGATACGCACCCGGTAACCGCATTATCCCTCAGGCTTGTTGAAGGCGGTGGTGAATGTCTATTAATCTTAATAAGATAGAGTTCAGCTCTATAATCAAACAGAAAATATGCGCCTGAAATTGTCATCTCTCCTGGCAGCCGTTTCCCTGCTGTGTGGGCCAGCTTTTGCCGCCCCTGCGCTCCCCGACCGCGCCGATATCCGCGATAGCGGTTTCGTCTATTGCGTCAGCGGCCAGGTTAATACCTTTAACCCGCAGAAAGTCAGCAGCGGCCTGATTGTCGATACGCTGGCCGCTCAGATCTACGATCGTCTGCTTGACGTCGATCCCTATACCTACCGGCTGGTCCCCGAGCTGGCGGAGAGCTGGGAAGTTCTCGATAACGGCGCCACCTACCGCTTTCACCTGCGCCGCCACGTCCCGTTTCAACGCACGGCGTGGTTTACCCCGACGCGGGACTTTAATGCCGATGACGTCATTTTTACCTTTGGCCGTATTTTTAACCGCGACCATCCGTGGCACAACGTCAACGGCAGCAGCTTCCCCTACTTCGACAGTCTGCAGTTTGCTGACAGCGTGGAGAGCGTCCGCAAGCTGGATAATCAGACCGTGGAGTTTCGCCTCAAGCGGCCGGACGCCTCGTTCCTCTGGCATCTGGCCACCCACTATGCGTCAATTACCTCTGCCGAATATGCCGCCCGCTTAACGCAGGACGACCGCCAGGAGCAACTGGATCGCCAGCCGGTTGGCACCGGCCCGTTCCAGCTATCCGATTACCGCTCCGGACAATATGTTCGCCTGCAGCGCCACCCCGGCTACTGGCGCGGCAAACCGTTGATGCCCCAGGTGGTGGTCGACCTTGGCTCCGGCGGCACCGGCCGCCTGTCGAAACTGCTGACCGGAGAATGCGACGTGCTGGCCTGGCCAGCCGCCAGCCAGTTGACGATCCTGCGTGACGACCCGCGCCTGCGCCTGACGCTGCGCCCGGGAATGAACATCGCCTGGCTGGCCTTCAACACCGCCAAGCCGCCGCTGGATAATCCTGAGGTGCGCCATGCCCTGGCGCTGGCGATTAACAACCAGCGCCTGATGCAGTCCATCTACTATGGCACCGCGGAGACGGCGGCGTCCATGCTGCCGCGGGCCTCGTGGGCCTACGATAATGACGCTAAAATTACCGAATATAATCCGCAGGAGGCCCGCGCCCGCCTGAAAGCCCTGGGGCTGGAAAACCTGACCCTCAAGCTGTGGGTGCCCACCAGCTCGCAGGCGTGGAATCCCAGCCCGCTGAAAACGGCGGAGCTTATCCAGGCGGATATGGCGCAGATTGGCGTTAAGGTGATTATTGTGCCGGTAGAGGGACGTTTCCAGGAGGCGCGCCTGATGGATATGAGCCACGACCTGACGCTCTCCGGCTGGGCGACGGACAGTAACGATCCGGACAGTTTCTTCCGACCGCTGCTGAGCTGCGCGGCCATCGCCTCGCAAACCAACTTTGCCCACTGGTGTAACCGGGAGTTTGACGACGTGCTGCAAAAAGCGCTGCTCTCGCAGCAGCTCTCCTCGCGGATGGACGCTTACAAAGAGGCGCAGCGGATCCTCGCCCGCGAACTGCCGGTCCTGCCGCTGGCCTCGTCGCTGCGGCTGCAGGCCTACCGCTATGATATGAAAGGCCTGGTGCTCAGCCCTTTCGGTAACGCTTCGTTCGCTGGCGTATCGCGGGAAAATACCGAAGAGGTGAAAAAGCCATGATTATTTTTACCCTGCGCCGTCTGCTGCTGCTGCTGATCACCCTCTTTTTTCTGACCTTTGTCGGTTTCAGCCTGAGCTATTTCACCCCTCATGCCCCACTGCAGGGCGCTTCCCTGTGGAATGCGTGGCTGTTCTGGTTTGAAGGGGTGCTGCACTGGGATTTCGGCGTATCCAGCATTAACGGCCAGCTGATTTCTGAGCAGTTGCGCGAGGTTTTCCCGGCGACCATGGAGCTGTGCATCCTCGCCTTCGGCTTTGCCCTGCTGATAGGCATTCCGGTGGGGATGATCGCCGGCGTAATGCGCAATAAATGGCCCGATACCCTGATCAGCGCCGTCGCGCTGGTCGGTTTCTCGATCCCGGTCTTCTGGCTGGCGCTGCTCCTGACCCTCTTCTTTTCCCTGACCCTCGGCTGGCTTCCGGTCTCCGGTCGCTTCGATCTGCTGTATGAGGTGAAAAATGTCACCGGTTTCGCGCTGATCGACGCCTGGCTTTCGGACTCGCCGTGGCGCCATGAGATGATCGTCAGCGCCGCCCGGCATATGGTGCTGCCGGTATTGACCCTGGCGGTCGCCCCCACCACCGAAGTGATCCGCCTGATGCGCATTAGCACCAGCGAGGTGTATGACACTAACTATGTAAAAGCGGCCGCCACCCGCGGCGTGTCGCGACGCAAAATTCTACTGCGCCATGTGCTGCACAACGCCCTGCCGCCGGTGATCCCGCGTCTCGGCCTGCAGTTTTCCACCATGCTCACCCTGGCGATGATCACTGAGATGGTGTTCAGCTGGCCTGGACTGGGCCGCTGGCTGATTAACGCCATTCGCCAGCAGGACTACGCGGCGATCTCCGCCGGAGTGATGGTGATTGGCGCGCTGGTGATTATTGTCAACGTGATTTCCGATATTCTCGGTGCCATGGCTAACCCACTGAAACATAAGGAATGGTATGCCCTACGATAGCACCTACAAAATAAATATTTTTGTCAATTAAAAACAATGAGTTAAATTTTTTAATTGTGCAATTTTCCTGATTTTAATACACAATTTTGTACACATTGTTTTTGACGTCATCTCCGACAGTCATCAGTTAGATGGCTGTCGGAGTTCCCTTCCTACGTTCCCCCCACACCTTCTATACTTTCAGTCTGAAGACTGGAGGTAACCATGTGCGGACGATTTGCCCAATCACAGATACGTGAAGAATACCTAGCTTATCTTGCCGAAGAAGCTGAGCGGGATATCGCCTATGATCCAGAACCAATCGGCCGGTACAACGTGGCCCAGGGACTAAAGTTTTGCTCCTGAGCGAACGCGACGAACAGTTGCACCTCGATCCGGTTCACTGGGGTTACGCACCCGG
This sequence comes from Klebsiella sp. P1954, assembly GCF_018199955.1. Taxonomy (NCBI): domain Bacteria; kingdom Pseudomonadati; phylum Pseudomonadota; class Gammaproteobacteria; order Enterobacterales; family Enterobacteriaceae; genus Klebsiella; species Klebsiella sp. P1954. The sequence continues at coordinate 710,840 of NZ_CP073373.1, forward strand.
GTGGTGGGATAAACCACCGCTGATTAATGCCCGGGTGGAGACCGCAGCCACCAGCAGGATGTTTAAACCGCTTTGGCAGCATGGTTGAGCGATATAGGAGTATCGGATAAACAATAAGAAACAGGCTCATGCAAAAAAATAAAGATTATCACCGGCGAGTAAAAATTGATGTCTCAAGATTTATTAGTATTTTATGTTAGGCCTCCACTAACTTTTTGGAGCTTATCTTTAGATACAATGGTAGCCACCATAGAGTTTAGGGTAGTTTTTTAACTACCCTGTTTTATACAAAAATCACATAGACCTAATAAAATCAATTATTTCTTTAAATGAGTCATGTGTAAAATCCACGTAATTCCTCTGCGCTGACAATCCCATCCTGGTATCTGATTCCTTCATGCTAGAAAAATAAATTTGCAACTTAGCTTTTGACTCTTTCCTTGGATAACAAAACTTTGACCCGTTGTTAACGGGACTTGTCATCCCTTTTAGCACATCAAGATAATTATTAACTTCTTTAAATATTTCATTGCCGTCAAGGGAAGATAAAACCAAGTCTTCCAACTCGCCATTCTTTTTAAGACCAGGCATTATGTAAAACCCGATATTAATATCCTTTTCACTTTTCATTACCCCATGCTCAAGATTAATAACATTAAATATTCTTTTTAGTGCATCCTTGATTTCTTCAGCAACGAAGTCATAGTTGTTATCAGCATCACGAATTACAGCAACAGATATTGCATTCTCATTAAAACTCTCTGTTTTTGACATCATTGATATAAAGTCGCTCATCCTTGACTTTCCCTTATAGTCGATTACTTGATAGTCATCTCCCATCTCCATTTTTTTTAATAAGGCATAAAAAAAATTAACTTCATCCATCCCTTCAACAAAAATCACTTTCTCCTTTGTGATAACAACTTCATCTAATTTTTTCTCCTCCATCAGCGGATCTCCCATTTCCCTTCAGAAGAAATCTGAACCTCTGAAAGCGTGAATGAGTTTACCAGTGATTTTTTCTTCTTTTCAGAGTATCCAATTCTTGTAAATGAAATATCTGACTCACTCACTGAACCACTAGAGAAAAGTTTAGCTATGCTGTTAACTACATCAGAACTATGTGTCGTCACAAATATTTGATTATTATTTCTATGAGATTGAGAAACAAGGGTTTTTAATATTGACGGCATGAGGGAATAGTGTATACCATTTTCTATCTCATCAATAAGTATTATTCCATTTTTAGTACTATAAGACACAACCAAAATTGTTAGTAGTTTCCCTACACCTTCCCCCATTGAAGAAAGTCCTACTAACTTATCCCCTCCGGTATCAAAGAGTATCTCAGGCACTTGATTTAAAACCCCAAGTTCAATATTTAATATCTTATCATTTATTTCCTTCATACTTTCTATTATTGATTTTGTATCTTTGTTTTTTATTAAGTTGCCAAGTACAGATATAGTATTTGTATTATTTATTGTACTTGATGTTGTTATAAATGTTGTTGCTGTTGCATCAATGCCACTTCCGTGCTTAACCAAATTAGAGGTGAGTTGATTTCCACTTATTTGTTGTGTAACTTCCATTTTCATCGATAAACTTTCTGGTTGACTTCTATCATACTTTCTAATTTTCAGAACATCCCCTCTATATGATGATCTTGGTGATATCTGGTTTCTCTCAATAACATTACTTGAAACAGTACCTATATTCGATGTATCAGACTTGATATTCTCAATAGATACTCTTGTTTCTTGTTTCATGCTATTTTCAAGTTCCATCTTAATAGATATTTCGTTTTTTCTATCAAAATCCCTGAAATAAGATAGCCATAGCTCATTATTAGTTAAGTCTGGAGAACCACCTCTAAAAGCAATAGGTTTTATCAAGCAATCCGGAGAAGCAATATCATTGGTTATAAATATAGAATCAAGTATCGAGGTTTTCCCCTTGCCATTTTTACCTGCAATTACATTTACTCTCTTCAAGCTAGACAACTTCAAGCTTTCTATGATCTTAAAATTTGATATTTCTATATTTTTTATCATTAACATCCCCTTTGCATATATAACTGTTTTATAAAAAATAAAAAAGTCTATTCTGCTATATTCAACACGAAACAACCACCATATCAAGCTTTTTTTTCAGCGACGATTATTAGTGACCTGTTCCCAGTTGATTGACGCACGGTATTGTTAGCAAGATTCATTGTGACTCAACTACGAACTTCTGCTCCTCGCTCTAAGTGGACTCTTGTAGCAATACCACCACTTAATGTTAAGGCTGGGTCACCTGACTTTGAGCAGGTCACAGAACCTCGTAGTATAGCGCGGGGAGAGCATTTCTCGTTTCATCTGCCAGGCGGTCTGGAACCCCTGACCTGCAAAATACAGCGTCCCCTTTCCATCCTTCGCGTTGAGTTGATCGAGTACTTCCATCAATTTCTCGCTGTTCTTCCGTGGCGCGTTATCATCGAAGAGGTTGAGCTGCGCTATGCCCTGGCTGTAGAAATCTCCCAGCATTACTCCTGCTTTCTGGTAACGATGCCCGTCTCGCCAGATTACATCGAGACATTTTGTCGCCGCGGTGATGATGTCCCGGCTATCCTGGGTCGGTGTAAGAAGCTTTACTGATGCACTGTTCCCGTAATACGGCTCGTTCAGCGCGAAAGGACTCGTTTTGATAAATGCGGAGATACATCGGCAATACTGATGCTCGCCACGGAGTTTCTCCGCTGCACGTGAGGCGTAGCTGCAGATTGCCTGCCTCATCTCATGGTATTCAGTGATACGGCCGCCGAACGAACGGCTGCACACGATTTCCTGCTTTACTGGTGCGAACTCCTCCAGTCCGAGGCATGGTTCGCCACGCAGCTCCCGCACGGTTCGCTCCAACACAACGTTGAAGTGTTTCCGGATAAAACGGATATCGGTATCAGCCAGTTGAAGCACTGTTTTAATGCCCATAGCCTCCAGTTTTTTACTGATGCGGCGCCCGACTCCCCAGACCTCATCCACCGGCAGCAAAGCCATCAACTTCCTCTGTCTTTCCAGATTAGACAGATCCACCACTCCTCCGGTCTGTCGCTGCCACTGTTTCGCAGCGTGATTGGCCAGCTTTGCCAGGGTTTTAGTCTGGGCTATGCCGACGCCGACCGTGAGGTGCGTCCTGCGCAGAACCGTCTCGCGAATTTCTCTGCCAAAATCGGTAAGATCGCGACAGTTACGAACACCAGTAAGATCGCAAAAAGCCTCATCAATGCTGTAAATTTCGCACCGTGGGGAGAGTTCCTCCAGCGTTGTCATCACCCGGTTGGACATATCGGCATAAAGCTCATAGTTGCTACTAAACGCGATAATACCGTGCCGGCGAAACATGTCCTTTTGCTTGAAATAAGGCTCGCCCATTTTGACGAAGGGCTTCGCCTCTTGCGAACGGGCGATCACACAGCCGTCATTGTTTGACAGAACGACCACCGGCCGCCCCTTCAGGTCAGGACGGAAAACAGTTTCGCAGGATGCGTAAAATGAGTTCACATCACAAAGCGCAAACATCTTAGCCAGCTGATTTAATGATGTACGTAACCACCCCGAACACGTCGAGAGTATCCTCACTACCGACGACAATTGGCGAATATGCAGGGTTCATTGGGTTAAGCTGAACCCGCGGATGTAGCTGCAGCTTCTTAACGGTAAATTCCCCATCAATAGCAGCAATAACGATGTCGCCATGAACTGCTGTCCTTGAGCTATCCACAACCAGAAGATCCCCTTCCCCTATGCCGGCGTCTTTCATGCTGTCGCCGGCGGCTTTGACAAAATACGTCGCACTGGGGTGATTGATTAGTAACTCATTCAGGTCTATGCGTTGCTCAACGTAATCCTGTGCTGGACTGGGAAAGCCGCACTGCACAAGGTCACTGAACAACGGGAGCAGCATGATCTGGCGTAACTCAACGGGCGTGTAGAACAGCATAATAAACTCGCTCACAAAATGTCGCGGTAGGGATACCCGTTACCGGATACCCCCCGCACAGATCCCGGCGTGCGCGATTTACGCACCGGGCTCCTGCCTCGGGTGTCTGGCGGTGAACCGCTCCACAGGCCATGGATGAAGAACCCGAACCCTTGGTAGCCATGCGGCTGCCAGTTTGTTTGCTTTCGTCCAGGTCGTATCATCCTTCTGGCTCCTGCGCCTGAGCGCCCGGCGCCAGAGGTTTGTTACGTGTGTCCTGAACTTCTGCATGGTGGGGAAGTTGCCCGGTACCGAGTGATAGTTCAGGTATCCCTGAACCACTCTCCTGAGCCATTTTCCCTGTTCGGGGATTGAGTAATGCCAGCGCCTTCGCAGACCGTCTTTGATGGCTTTCAGAGTTGCCGTCATCCGATCCCGGCGGGTCTTTCGTATCAGCATGAACCTGCCGTTGCGATCTTTCCCGCTGATGTGCGTGAACCCGAGGAAGTTGAACGTTTCTGGTTTGCCTTTTCCCCTGATGGCACGGTTTTCGGCAGCGAAGCGGCCGAACTCCATCAGACGGGTTTTCTCCGGGTGAACCGTGAGTCCGAACTCCCTCAGTCTGCGCTGCATGGCTATACGGAAGCGCCGGGCATCGTATCGTTTGTCGAACCCGATGACGATGTCATCGGCGTATCTGACCATTACCACATTGCCTGTGGCATAGCGACGTCGCCACTGATGCGCCCACAGATCGAAGACGTAGTGGAGGTATATGTTTGCCAGCAGCGGTGAGATGACCGCACCCTGTGGGGTGCCTTCCTCCGTTGCTCGCCATTGACCCTCCTCCGACGTCCCGGCTGTGAGCCACTTACGTATGAGCCTGATTACCCTCCGGTCGCCGATCCGATGCTCTGTGAACCTGATCAGCCATTCGTGGCTCACCCTGTCGAAGAACTGACTGATGTCGGCATCCAGTACCCAGTTTACGTTAGTGCGTACCAGCCCTGTGGCCAGTGCGTCCAGTGCATCGTGCTGGCTTCGCCCGGGTCTGAACCCGTATGAGAACCCCATAAAGTCGTTTTCATAGACTGCGTTCAGGATTTTCACCAGCGCATACTGGACGATCTTGTCCTCCAGCGAGGCGATGCCGAGCGGGCGTTGTTTTCCATCCGCTTTTGGGATGTAGTGACGCCTGCCGGGCTGCGCCCTGTAGCTGCCCTGATGTAGCCTCCGGTGCAGATCTGTTATGTTGTTCTTCATGTTTCCGGCGTAGTCCATCCACCTGATGCCATCCACTCCGGCGGCCGCTTTCCTGCTCAGGGAGAGGAATGCGGCTTCCAGTGCTTCGACTGTCAGCAGGTGGAACAATGCTGTAAACCGTTCTTTCTTCCGCTGCTTCGCAGCTTCCCGCACGCGTGACAGCCTCTGTGACATGCTTTCCCGGCTCTGTGTCCGGCGCATGTGTGGCTGTTCCGCGTTCCCCTTGGCCCCGCTCCTTCGCTCCACTGACTCCGCTCCTTTCGGGTTGTTCGCCTGCTTCGCCGCTACTATGAGCGAGTCCGACTTCTCCTCTCCGTACATCACCGGCTATGACTCCTCGTCTTCCCGGTGCGGGCCATCTCCGACACTGGCAGATGGTCAGAGGGGAGATCTCCCGGTTCCCGCGTAGAGATCGTATTGACATGCCAGGGTCTCAGACCCCGCCGGGTCCATGTGGCACTCGCAGTATCGCACCCTATGATGTTGCCTTCCGTTAACAGTACAACGTCGGCACCCGGTAATTTAATATACATTTCGTGGCTCAATGGCTGGCCTGTCAACACCCCTGTCAACGCTTCGCCCCATACCTCGCGGTATGCAACGCATGACTCGGGGACCTTGTGGATTGCTGGTCCTTCAATGGTCGGGGACTTTCACCCCTTGATCTCTAACCGGTCTCCCGGCGCACACTGTTTTTATATACAGTAGTTTTATTCGCTAATCTGATCAATAGAGGTTTTAACTATCAATCAGGAACACAGAGGGGGAAACCAGTCACCTTTGAGGGCACTGTTGCAAAGTTAGCGATGAGGCAGCCTTTTGTCTTATTCAAAGGCCTTACATTTCAAAAACTCTGCTTACCAGGCGCATTTCGCCCAGGGGATCACCATAATAAAATGCTGAGGCCTGGCCTTTGCGTAGTGCACGCATCACCTCAATACCTTTGATGGTGGCGTAAGCCGTCTTCATGGATTTAAATCCCAGCGTGGCGCCGATTATCCGTTTCAGTTTGCCATGATCGCATTCAATCACGTTGTTCCGGTACTTAATCTGTCGGTGTTCAACGTCAGACGGGCACCGGCCTTCGCGTTTGAGCAGAGCAAGCGCGCGACCATAGGCGGGCGCTTTATCCGTGTTGATGAATCGCGGGATCTGCCACTTCTTCACGTTGTTGAGGATTTTACCCAGAAACCGGTATGCAGCTTTGCTGTTACGACGGGAGGAGAGATAAAAATCGACAGTGCGGCCCCGGCTGTCGACGGCCCGGTACAGATACGCCCAGCGGCCATTGACCTTCACGTAGGTTTCATCCATGTGCCACGGGCAAAGATCGGAAGGGTTACGCCAGTACCAGCGCAGCCGTTTTTCCATTTCAGGCGCATAACGCTGAACCCAGCGGTAAATCGTGGAGTGATCGACATTCACTCCGCGTTCAGCCAGCATCTCCTGCAGCTCACGGTAACTGATGCCGTATTTGCAGTACCAGCGTACGGCCCACCGAATGATGTCACGCTGAAAATGCCGGCCTTTGAATGGGTTCATGTGCAGCTCCATCAGCAAAAGGGGATGATAAGTTTATCACCACCGACTATTTGCAACAGTGCCTTTGAAAACCCCCGCGCGCTGATCCGCTATCAGGATGGCTCTGCATCCGGGCTGATGGTGGCGAGCAGGGTGGGCGATTTTCAGCTGTCAGTCCCGCACCTGAGCGAGTTTGATGACCCGATGAAGGTTGACCTGTCGTCGGCAACCATCGAGCCGATCCGCCTGGTTTTCTGCGGCTCAACGCGCCACGTCTACGACGCCATTGTAGAGGAGATCGCCCCGCAGTCTGACGGAACATGCCAGGTCACCGCTAAAGAATACCTCGAATCGTTCTATGCCTACGACGACGCTACATACCCCGGCGACGTCGCGTAATACCAAAAATTCCCCTAATTAACTCTTTTCGCTCAAACCCTCGTTTGGGCGAAGCCTCTTTTTGGAGCAAAAAAACATGGCCTTTAACCCGGAGCTGGGGAGCACGTCTCCCGCTGTGTTGCTCGATAACGCCGAGCGTCTGGATAAGCTGGTCAATGGGCCCGAGCTGACTGAACCAGATCGCGCTGGCGTTGAGCTGGATACCTGGCGCGGAATGATGGCGAAAAACGATGAGATCAGGCAGAACCTGATCCCGCTCAGTAAGCAGTACGCGACGCTGGCGGCTGCCCAGGCGGACATCGTGAATATCCCGGAGGGCTCTACGACGTATTACCGTAGCCCTGATGACAGCGCTCTTGCGGTTGAGGTGATGAACGTTGGCGGGACGCTGCAGCCTACCGGGCGGAAAATGCCTTCACAGGGTGATATTGACAATCTAACTTCGATTGTTCAAATAATTAACTCGCTATTTTCAAAATATGCGCCTGCTGGATTTTCTTTAACGTTTAATGATGATACTGGTAATTTCAGTGTCGCAATAAAAGACGATGGGACTCTCGCTGCCGGAGCCGTTGAAACGAATCAGATTACATCATCTATTGCGAGACTCAATACGATTGTATCAACCCTTATATCTGCGGAAGGCGATCGACCAACTATGGACAGTGCTTTTGCAGTTGAATTTCACGATGCGCTTTACAATATTTGTGTCGCTATCGATTCTACGGGGCGCCTTCTGGCCGGTGGCGCGACAATTCAGAATTTGACTGCTGGCGTGAACCTTAATTTACCAGATGGGAGCTATTTTTCGCTCGGTGGGGTGCAGGGCTTCAAGTTGTCTCTGGCAGATATCTATCAGCAATTATGTTTTGCAATAAAAGACGATGGCACTCTTGCTGCTGGGAATACAGAACTGAATTCACTGTCTGTATCGGGAGATACATCACTCGGCGATGTAACGTCAACGTCAATTATTACTGGGGAAATAAAATCGCCGTCAGTTTTTAATAATGGTGAAAGTAAAACCCTGAAATTTAAGTTCTTGTCTGACATAATCCACATACTTAGTTTTGGCCAGTCGTTGTCAACTGGGGTAAATGGCACTCCAGTCCAAACAATTGATGAACTGTATAACGCAGTGAAGTTTAATGGCGGTGTACGCGCTCAGGATGGCGGAGAAGACCCTGCAATCACACACGCGAGTTTTCTGCCTTACACTGAGACAATACAGGACACAGGAAATGGCACTGGTTATGAGACGCCAGTCGCAGGCTGTATCAAAATGATATATGACCTGACGGTTCAGGAAAATCATGGGTTTTCTCTCAGTGACATGGCAATTCTTGGTTCCGCCCCTGGGCAGGGAGGGAAAACAATAGGGCAGTTAAGCAATACGGCTGGCATTTATATGCCAAGAGTGCGCAACGACATATCTTACGGGCTGGCGTTGTCTCAGTCATCAGGGAAAACATACTCTCCCGAGGCTGTTATGTGGATTCAGGGAGAAACAGATCAAAGTAACGGGACAACTAAAGATGCATATATTGATTATTATGACAGGATGGTTTCTAAAATTAATGAGTATGCATCTGAAGTCATGGGTGAAAAAAGGGAATTGCCGTGGTTTACGTATCAATTTAGTTCATGGATTAACAGGGCACCGAACAATGCATACCCAACTATCCCGATGGCATTACTCGAACTTGCGAAAACCAGAGATGACACAGTGATGGTATGCCCGATGTATATTTTCGATTATTACGATGATGCGCACCTGACAGGACCAGGATACAAAGAATTCGGGGCGTATATGGGTATTGCAATTAAGAGAACAATATTTGACGGCATTCCATTTGAACCGCTCTGGCCGATATCCCATATTCGGCAGGGTCGGGTAATAAACATCAAATTCAACCCAGTGGGAAAACTGGTTTTAGATACGTCGTTTGTGTCCGATCCGGGAAACTTCGGCTTCAGCATAGTTGACAGTGATGGCGCTGAGATTGCGATAACATCTGTCTCAGTCAGATTTGACACTGTTTCTGTTGTGGCGGCATCGGATGTTACAGATGGTGCAAAACTACGTTATGCGTTTATTGGCGGGACCCATGGTCAAAAGCCAGATCGTACTCAGGGTCCTCGCGGCTGCCTCAGGGACTCCCAGGGGGATACGATTATTTTCGACCCAGACGGATTAAATCGCCGGATGGATAATTATTGCACAATGTTTGAAATTGAGATTTGAGAGGGTGTCATGGCAGGATTGGGATTTAATATTGCTGGTGCAGTCTGGGATTCACGTAATGTGATCGGGAGTATTTACCCGCTGCCGTCAATTGCAACAATAACTCTGTACGGTTCAGGTGGGCCTACACCGGTACTTGGTTCCACGCCGTCCGTCATTAATACACCGATAATTAATGCTAATTCGTTTATCGGTAATTCAATGGGGGGTGGGTATGACACTGGCGTATCTGATAGCGTGACAAAAACGCTGATGTTGCTATGTAAGCCATCAACAGCGGGGACAGGCAAATCGAAGGGGATTGGGACATACACCGGCTCTGGGTCGCCAATCGGGGACACGTTAATTTTTGATTCAACAACTAATCGCATTAGTTCAATTGCCGGAGCCAGTAGTGGATTCGTTCAGGATCTCGTCAACGCAGAAATTTACGACGGAAAATTTTATGTCGTATTTGCGGATTTCGCTCTGTATAAAACACAAATTTTTGCTTGCAAGGAAGGTGGTCTCATTGCCGGGCCCGGTGTAGGTTTAACTACTCGCGCAGTCCCAGATAAAACCATCCGCATTGCCAGAACGTACGAATCTGCGGACACGTCAGGAAATGCCGATATTGAAATTGCCGCATCAGGCATCTGGTCTGGAGCGCTTTTAACGAGTGAGCAGAAATTACAGATGCGTAACGCACTGGTCAGTCGTCTTGGGGGGATTATCGCAATAGGTTAACGTTAATGTAGTAAGACGGCTGTCATACTACTGACAGCCGTCACCGCTTAGAAAATCAATGATGGATACTTCGCCTGTATGCAACGGAGTAAATAGTCATGAACAGTAATTTTCTCAGCATCAGATAATACGCGATCGAAAACCATATAAGCCCCAAGTCGGCTGTTTGCAGAGGTTGATCCCCAGTATGTAACTCCGCCCTTACCGATACGAAGGGGGGCCGGGGCTCGCTCACGACCTGCTGCCAGGGTGAGGGACGCTGAAACATTGTTGGTCATGTCGGTCAGCCTGGTGGTCTGGCCGTCAAGGGTAAGACAAAGAAGCATCGGCTTTGTTTTATTAAATGCGCTCAGAGTTGCGCGCGCGGTTCCGTAAGTGTCATTGTCCGTGTAGTGGATACCCTGCATGGCGGCTAGCGCACCAGCTTCATCTACAATCACAGATACACCAGGAGGTGTAGATGCAGCTGTTCCCGAAAAGCTTCCTGCGATAATTCGTTGCGTCGAGTCATTATTCGGATCAAAGAGCAAAAACCAGGTTTGTTGGGCGGCATCATTAATTCCCAGGTTCAAATGTGCCACATTCGCGTTATTTGAGAACTGAACAAAGGGCGAGTCGGTGATAAACGTCGGGGTGCCAACTACAGTGGGTCCGCCTTCCCCCGGCATAAGGTTTTTACCAATCCCTGTATAAGTAAATATTTCAGCCCGGCGGAGAGATGTTGTATCAAAACCTGGCGAATATTCGTCAGGGTCTGAAACAGACGAAAACGCATTATTAGTGAAAAGAGTAATACCCATATTTATTCGCTCCGCTATACAGTTGTCTCGATAATTTGTGCCCATGCCCAGTTTTCCAGCGGGTATGGTTTGTCTACAAGTTCAGGAATATTTTCGTCCGCATATTGGCCGCTGCCTGCGGTATACACGTAATTTTCAGTTGCCAGGAATGGATCGCTGTCCTTGAGGCAGCCATTCCCGTTATGTGATGTTTTATCTGCGTACCAGATTTTGATTGTCCCGGAGACACGTCTGGAGAATGTCAGTTTTACCACAGTGTCGGCGACAATCTCTGCAGCAGTAACGTCCAGCGCTCCATTTGCATCAGTCGCCCGATACCCTTTATCAGCATACGTTTTAGCTGTTCGCCCATCATATGGTGTCCCCCACTGCAGTGGCGGATACGGAACTGCATAGTTAAGGAGTGCATAATCATCCTGAACTTCAACGCCTGTGCAGTGTAACGGCTCCCATCCCTCACCAAGAACCAGAACCCTGAACATGACCTTGCCGAAAAACATGTCCATCCAGCGATAACCATTACTGGTCAGGTGCCCGCTATCCTTATTGGGGAATGGATACGATGGGCAGACGCCATAGATGTTCCCACCCTCCGTTGCCATATCCAGCTGCGCCATGCCGATCGCCAGCTCATAGGTATCAATGGTGTAAGTGCCGCCAGTCTGATAGGTGAACATCGCAGGCGGTCTCTGTCCTGCGCAAAAATCGGCAATCACATCGCTATAAAGTTGACGCACCTTCGCTTTATAGCCCTCCCGCGTATAGTCCCCGCCGTACCCAGGGTTGTAATTCCACTCTCCCTGCAGGAAACAGAAAGCACCGATGCCGAATGTCTTGCTTTCGCCATCCGCGATGGCCTTTATTTTAGACACAGCTTCACGAATGCGATTATACAGCTCCGGATCGGCCCCCCTGGACAGCGCCTCAACGGTCCTACCGTTGACTCCACAACTTGCCAGAACAAGCAGGCGAGAAGGGTCGGTTAGCAATGCTACCTGACGAAGAAACAGCGTGCGCAGCATGTTAACCGCAGCAACGGCCCCTTCACCCTCATTACCCGACCCGGCAGGCAGTGCAGCAACATCGGCATCGCTCATCACATAAGACCCGTCACCTGACTGAACGACGGCCTTTAGCGGGTTGAGGATGGCTGACCCCACCGGGGTGAATCCTGCCCCTGTCCGGGTATTTGGTCGAGGTGAGTTTCCCAGCATCAGATTGCCCAGATTGCTGTACGGCGTTTTGCTGAGCGCAGGGTAACCTTCCTGGTTGGTGGAAAGAGACTGCCCGTACCAGATGATCATCGACAGAGTGAACACCAGTCGCTCTATGTCAGCGTTATACCGACTGCGAACTTTACTGTAATAGTTCAGGTTTTCCGCGTTCAGAATGTTAATTCTGTCCTGCAGCGTTATACCACCACCGCTACCGCCGCCGACCAGATTCCCGCTCGCATCAATAATTGTTTTAGACCGGCCAAGAAAATCAGAGACCTTTAAAAACTCAGGACCTGTAATATCAATTCGAGAGCCACCTGAGTTAAAATTAAGGCCATTGCCTGATACCATTGCCGCATCTGTGCCGAACGAACCATCTCGCGCAGCGCGCAAACTCCTTGGTGCCACAGTCCCATATTCATCAACTAATACGACGCGTTGACCGAGAATATTTTCGATATATATTCCATTGTCATCAGATACGGTCAGAGAATAGCCCTCCAGTTCAATGCCATCTGGTTTAATAATCGTTTTTGCAGTCCCGAATTCACCTGATGTCAGGGCATAAAACTGGCGATACCCGAGGATGTCAACGAGCTGGAAAATTAGGTTTGTGGTTTCAACATGCTTAAGTAAATCATCAACGGTTTTCTGTGACGGCATTTTCCGCCCGGTAGGCTGCAGCGTCCCGGCGTTGTTAATAACCTCAACCGCAAGAGCGCTGTCATCAGGGCTACGGTAATACGTGGTAGAGCCTACCGGAATATTAGCGATGTCCGCCGGCACTGTTGCAAATAGTCGGTGGTGATAAACTTATCATCCCCTTTTGCTGATGGAGCTGCACATGAACCCATTCAAAGGCCGGCATTTTCAGCGTGACATCATTCTGTGGGCCGTACGCTGGTACTGCAAATACGGCATCAGTTACCGTGAGCTGCAGGAGATGCTGGCTGAACGCGGAGTGAATGTCGATCACTCCACGATTTACCGCTGGGTTCAGCGTTATGCGCCTGAAATGGAAAAACGGCTGCGCTGGTACTGGCGTAACCCTTCCGATCTTTGCCCGTGGCACATGGATGAAACCTACGTGAAGGTCAATGGCCGCTGGGCGTATCTGTACCGGGCCGTCGACAGCCGGGGCCGCACTGTCGATTTTTATCTCTCCTCCCGTCGTAACAGCAAAGCTGCATACCGGTTTCTGGGTAAAATCCTCAACAACGTGAAGAAGTGGCAGATCCCGCGATTCATCAACACGGATAAAGCGCCCGCCTATGGTCGCGCGCTTGCTCTGCTCAAACGCGAAGGCCGGTGCCCGTCTGACGTTGAACACCGACAGATTAAGTACCGGAACAACGTGATTGAATGCGATCATGGCAAACTGAAACGGATAATCGGCGCCACGCTGGGATTTAAATCCATGAAGACGGCTTACGCCACCATCAAAGGTATTGAGGTGATGCGTGCACTACGCAAAGGCCAGGCCTCAGCATTTTATTATGGTGATCCCCTGGGCGAAATGCGCCTGGTAAGCAGAGTTTTTGAAATGTAAGGCCTTTGAATAAGACAAAAGGCTGCCTCATCGCTAACTTTGCAACAGTGCCTTTTCAAACGACCAGTCCAGCGGCTCCGTGACGGTGAACGTTGTCACGCCACCCGCCGTTGTCATCGCCTCCACCAGACAGGAAATCGTGTTGTTACCCGGAATATCATCCGTGAGCACGATGCGATCGCCCAGGTTGTAGCACAGCGCGTCCAGCTCGGTAGTGGTCTGGAACGTCACCCGCTGCTGCAGGTATTTCATCAGGCGACGCATACCGATCTGGTAGGCGTGATCCTGAGTCAGTACCCCATCAAGTTTGTAGTTCTCGATTTTCACCGGCGTGGGATTGTCCGGCGTCCGGCATTTAACGGTCTCCTCTGCCCAGGTAGTCCCGTTGATGTACGTCACGTCGACACCATCAAAATCATCGTCGGACGGTACGGTAAATCCGCTCTGCAGCTCCTCCACCATCTCATGCGGAGTGATCACGCCAGTCCAGGGCTTAATCCCTTCCCTGTTTACCGTCGCCAGGCCATCGCTCAACAGGAAGCGGGACTTCCCGGCATTGGCTATCTTCTGCAGCATTTCCAGCGCTGAGATACTGTCGCCCGTGGCGAAATCGAAATTTTCGCCCCGTGGCGTCCAGTACGCGGATTCCAGCGCGTTGATGGTGTCGACATCCATTTCCAGCCCAAGAGAGTTCGCGACATGCAGCAGCGCTCCCGAAATGGTTCTGGCCGTTCCGGTTTCATAGGCCCGAGTGGCCACAACGTTTACGCGTTTATCTGACTGCGCCGCCAGCTTCCCGCCCATCTCAACGGTCGCTGCCATCAGCGAAACGCCGGGATAGGATGAAGGGCGCGTCAGCAGTCGCCCGCGCAGTGCCTGCCAGTACATCGAATCCCTGGCGTTGTTTGAGCCCTGCTCATTGCGCCGGCGACAGCGAACCTCTACCAGCCCTGGTGAGCTGAGGGTGATCCGCTCAGTGAATCCCAGCCCGTTGACGTTTTTCAGCGCATACTCTCCCTGGTGACTCACCCACCCCGATCCGGAACCGTAGACGCGATACTGAATCTCCCACTCAACATGCCGAAGCCGCTTTTTCCCTTTGCTGTCAAAGCCACAGATGCCGTTCGGGAAAGAGAAATTCACCTCGAACGCATCCACCACTTCATTTTCAGGGCATACGAGGAACGGCCCCAGCCAGCTCAGCGTGTCGTTAAGGCCAGAAGCCTCATAGTCGATCATCGTGCGGGCGGTGAATCCCGGCCATGACTCATCAACGGCACCATTAACCAGGCGCGCCACTGTCGCCGTTGTGCCGTCGGCCGAGACAATCCGGTACTCATTCCCGCGGTGAGCAAGTGAAAGCCGTTGCACCCCCTCTGGCATGCCGGAAAAGGCCGTTCCCGTGGCGCTGTTATAGGCAAGCGTCACATTCGCCGTTACCGCCGGGCTGCCGCCGGTTGATGCCGTGCCGGAGGTGTAAACCGGGGCATCACCGAAAACAGCTGCAGGCAGTGAAGAGGACGTGATCGCCCCACCCGCGAACGGACTGGCCGACTCGGTTATCAGTACGGTGCCGCCGTTGTCCTGCGCAACCAGGCCGGAGCCAGTGAGTCCCTCGGTGATGGCCGCCAGCAGTCCCGACATCGAGACGTAGTTAGCCACTAGCGACACCGGGTAGGTAACCCCCTGCCAGGTGATCGTGAACGTGCTGGAGCTGGTCGAAAAATCGTAGGTGGTCGGGGGCGCACTGGCCTGGACTTTTGCCGCACTCCCCCCGGTGCCGGGCACTGCAGCCTGACCGGGGGTATATGACGCGATAAACAGATCGTAATCGACAGAGTTAAACCCCAGCGTCACCGGCATACCTACTACCGGCGAGATCTCCGTCAGCAGCGGGCTTGCGATAACGCTGTATCCGGCCGCCGTGGTGATCTGGTAGTTCGCCGGGGCTTTAAGTTCGACCACGGCGCCAGCGACCCAGCTGGGTGGCAGTGCGTTATCGTTATCGTTATCGTCATTATCGTCATCATCATCCGTATCCAGCCCCGTAAACGTCACGCTCGATCCGGAGACGGTCATGCTGTCTGCGATAATGTCGTCTGCGTCCGGCGACGTCTGGGCCATATCCAGCCCGGTGCCGGATGACGTCCCGCCCACTTCGGTGGAGTTGACCCAGTTTTCGCTGCGCTCATCACCGGAAACGTCCGCGCCTGGCGGGTAATGGGTGCTGCTGAATCCCGGTAGCGTTGAAGCTGGCGTACTGCCAACCCGGATATCGCCATTGGTATAAATCAGATCACCGACACCGAGACACAGCAGCATCTGGACGCGCATTTTCGTAGGATCGGCGGCATCAAACCGGGTAACCGGCTGCACCACATAATCAGGGTAGATACGCACCCGGCCAAATACCTCACGAATGGCATCACCGAGTTTTGCGGAATTCGCCTTTGCCGGGTTAAGGTCGAGACTCCGCCCTGTGGATGAGGTATAGCCGCCCGTATCGATGGTGCTCATCATAAACAGCGAATAGGCTGCAGCGGCAACGGAGATACCGACGCCGATCCACGCGATTGTGGCGGCCTCCAGCCCGAAGGGAACCGGATAAAGCCTGACATCACTATCAGGGCGAATCACACACTTAGCCCACTCGCCTGGCGGAATTAACAGCCCCCCAACCTCAACGGTCAGCGGTGGGACATCCCGATCCTCGTAGCCTTCAACATTTGCTACCAGCCAGCTGCGAATACTGGTTACACCATGCTCATGCGTTTCGAGTGGTTCACCGGGAAGCCGGGACGGGTAAAAACGAATGGTCATCGCCAGAACTCCACTTTGACAAATCGACGCTTAAACCGCGGCAAGGGCAGAAAGGTGACGTTCGTGCCTGGGTTGCATTCCGCCACATGCAGCAGGCCACCGATACTGACCACGATCCCTACGTGGGTGACGGTCGACCCGGAATAGCAGGCCACCCCGGCCCCTTCGCAGGGTTCACAACGTTTCAGCGAAAGCATCAGCTTTCTCGCTTCCCGGTCGAGGCCCCCGCCGTCTTTGGTGACCCCTGCAAAATCGGGCCATTCGGGTAAATTCAGGTCGCGGCGTATCTCATTCACAATGCCGAAACAGTCGAGTTGCGGGTATACGCGCCCGCCCTTCAGCCAGGTGACTGAACGGTATTTATCAGGGTTAAACATTGGGATTCCTTAGCTGATATAACGCAGTCCGGGGAATACAGGGAGCGTGTAGCGGTATCGCGGCCAGGCGGTATCGAGGATATTCATGTAGCCCGCAGTGATCTGCACCTCTGTCGCCGTCCAGGAGCCCGACTTGATTTTCAGCGTATACGGCACTTCCGCAGGGGCCGCTAAATCCGTGGAGATATAACGCCGGTACGTCAGAAATGCAGACAGACGGTTAGCCAGGGCATTGCGGATCGCCGTGGACACAACGCCGTCGATATTGCACAAGGCAAATTTGAGGTCCTGCGTGCCGTCCGCATTGCGCGCCGGCAGCGCAATGTCTATCGCACAGGCGGTAAACGTTACGGTATCGCCGTTCTCCGTCGTTGCCGTAATACCCTCGTAGCCCTGGCACAGATAATGGACGTCAGAACCAATGGTGATCTGCAGCGTCTCAATGATCACCTCCGGCCCGCTGCTGGCGTACAGGCGGTTGAGTATTGTCATGATTTTTACCCAATAAAAAAGGCCACCCGAAGGTGACCTTAAAAATTGGTGTCGAATGTGGGTGTACCCTCACCGGCAGGATCGCTATTCCGCGCTTTATTTCACGCTCCGGCTACGGAGCGGCATGAAGGACTTTCCCACAAATCGACACAAGTGATTATGAAGGAGAAACGGTTTTAATCAAGCCTTCGGCCACTCCTTATTCAGCGCAATATCCAGCAACGAACTTCCGACGATCCATTCCGGGTAATTACCCCATGGGGCAGGAGCAAGGGGGCGTTCCCATAATTCAAGCGTCGCTGTGTACTTCCAGTAAATCGGGGCCACCAGCACCGGTCCCTGATAAATATCTGTAAAGCGGCATTTGTAAAACTTAATGCCTGCCGGCGTCTGCAGCTTCATCATGAACCATGCAGCCCCGTCAGATAACGCATCACGGAACCAGGACTCAAACGCCAGTCCCTGCGCATCGGTTTCCATAAACCAGGTGATGCTGGCCTGCGTCGGTGTGGACGTATAAGCTCGCCTTTGCCGCGCGCGGCCGGTAGTTAACTGGGTTCGTTTTAACGGGCTTACAGGCTGGAATCCGTATCCTTCCTGTAATGGCATCGGAAGACTGTCATGCGGGTAGTAGATATCAGTCATCACTCTAACCCTCTGCCTGAATATTTACTGCGCATTGCCTTACCAACTTTCCCATCTCCCCTCAACAATTGCGCAGCAACCTGATCCAGGGCTTCCGTTGTCGCCCGCTTCTGCGTTTGAGCCATGGAGAGAGCCATCTGATCAGGTGTCACACCGGGCGGCGTATGGAAATGTTGCTCAATGGGAGCATGGATGGTGGTCTTGCTGCTGTTATCGCTGTTAACGTTCTGCACACCAGTACCAAACCCTGTACGCCCCAGAGTTGCATCAAGCGGTTGGCCATTTCGAAGTGCCTCAAGCTGAGACACGCCGATCCGGTTCGTTGATGCCTGGTCGAAGACGTACTCTCCTTTGTGAACAATACCCGCTGGCTGATACTTACCACCGGGGCCGGTGTAACCGCCGGAGGCGAAACCAACGCCTGAAACAGCCTGAATATTTGAGACGATACTGGCGGTCTGCGCAGCGATTGAGGCCATAGCGATGATGTTGGCCGGATAAGGCGCGCTTACTGCACCGCTTGCTATAGCCTGCTGGATTTTCACCATCGAGTCCGCGATAGCGAATGCCTTGCTCGCAGCAAAAGCGACCTTGTAGATTGCCGATTGCTCACCAAACCCCGTTCGCATGATGTCGGCGGTACTGTCAAACAAGGACTGCGTGGCCGCAGATATGATGGTGTTTTTCTGAGCCTCTATGACCTGATTTGCATCCGCCGCACGTTGACGAATAGAGGTCATTCTGGCCTCACCCTCGGCAGTTATTTCACCGGCCTTCGCATAAGCTTCCTCCTGAGCTGCCAGCCAGCGCTGGAGCTCTTGCTGAGCCTGGTCATATTCATTGATTTGCCCCTGCATCCCCTCAAAAGTTCCAGAGAGTCGCCCTCCTGTTGGTGTCAGGTTTCCTACAACATTACGAACCGTCGAGGGCAGCTGCATATCGGTGTTTTGATAAATATCTGCCCGTGTTTTTTCATATTCACCGGGTTTTAGTTGCCCGGTTGCTTTGGCCTTCTCCAGCAGTTCAAGACGGGTTTTAAGCAGATCGTTGGTCCGCTCATCCTTCGTCTTTACCTGTTCCTGCATCTTCCGGTAATCGTCCAGGGTTTTTACGGAATTTTGCAGTGCCTCCTGCTGCTTATACGCCTGGAGGATTTCATCTGAACGGGAAAGAATCGACTTCTGGTCGGCTGTGAGCTGCGTTTTAGACTTGAGGTCAGCAATTTGCTGTTCGAACTTTACCCGCGCCTGGGTTGCGCTGTTAAGCTTGTCACTGGCATCCAGCTGGGACTGCAAGGCAGCTGTCTGCTGGTTTATTTGATCAAGCAGCCGGGTTGCCGCGTCCTCGGTATATGCTTTACCCTTTGGCGTCTTGGGTGATTTCGGGTCTTTGTACAGCTCGTTAATACGAGAAACATTTTTTGCATATTGCTCTGCAGTAATTGCACCTGCCTTCAGGAACTCGCTTTGCTGCTTAATAGCTTTATTGCGCTTATCCGCATTGCTCAAATATTGCTGGTTAACGCGATCTGCTTCCTGCTGCGTTTTAATTCTTTGCTGTTCGGCTTCCTTAGCCTTCGCCTGTCCTTTGGTTACATCCCCCTGAAGATTGGCAACTGATTCGAGCAAATCTCTCTGTTTTATCATCTCCGGGAGGTTGGTAAACCTCGCGCTAAAACTGTTCCAGAACCCACCATCTTTTTGCCCTTTTTGGGCTTCAGCAATATTTTCGTTTAAGGTGGAAAGTTTATCCGTTAGTGTTTGTTCGCGCCCAATATTGAGCATCGCATCCCAGGCACCCTTGGCCGTTTTACCCAGCGAGTCCCAAGCACGTTCAAGAATCCCCAAATTCTGATGAATATCGTTCGCACGCTGCTGCATGGCATTGGCGTAAGCATCAGTAGCCACCCGTGCAGCATCCTGCTGATTACCTTCATCCTGCAGTGCTTTAATCTGGTTGTAGGTTGCCAGTGTCAGAAAGTGGTACTGGTCGTTAAGTTTGGTAATGGCTGCAACCGGGTCAGCAGCAATGTCGTTGAAATCACCAACCAGCTTATCGGTAGCAATGCCCGTCGCCTCGCTAGTCTTAACAATGGCGGTTGTCACGCGCTCCAATGAGTCGCCAGCTACTTTACCGGATGACACCAACTGATTCAGCGTTGAAGCTGCTGCACCGGTTGTGGAGTTAGCTGCGACCGATACACGGGCCGCCATATCTGCCAGTTGACCGGAAGTTTTGCCTACCAAATTACCAGTGAGAACGAGAGACTTATAAAATTCGTCCTGCTCCTGAGTGCCTTTGTAATAGGCCAGACCAAGAAAACCGACCGCCGCAGCTGCAAGAGTGAAAGGGTTAACCAACCCCATAACATAGGTACTCACACCCTTAATTGCCGGGCCAATACTACCAAACATATCTTTTAACTGCCCGCCCTGCTGCATAAGCACCATAAACGGTGACTGACCTGTAGATAAGCCGACAATAATGTCGGTCATCTGCGCTGGGATCATGCGCATGGCAAAGGCAGTCTGTGCGGCTGATTGGCCGGTTTTGCCAAGGTCGTCACGAAATCCAGTTAGCCTGTTTCGTGTTTCCTCGATTTTCTTTGAATAAAGATCGAATGTATCGGCATCTACCATCCCCTTTGATTTGAATTTTGCAAGATCCTGCTGCTGTTTATCCAGTTTGTTCAGGGCGGCGTTTACCGGGTCGATGCGATCTAAGAGTTCAGAAAGAGACTGTTTTTCTTCATCAGTGGCCTTTGTCACCTTCACTGCGCTGGTGGCAGCACGTTCACCTGCCTGCGTCATTTTTACCAGTGCAGTTGCGAGATTATCAGCCTGTTTTTCTGCCCCGGAGCTATCAATAACAATGGCCAGGCGGGAGGTTTGTTCAGTCATTTGGCGATCTCCGGGCAATAAAAAACCCCGCCAGAGCGAGGTTCATGTTTTGGGGCAACAATAAAGACCCACAAAATAGTGGGCTCAGTTGTCAAAGCTTTGCATTATAAGTCCGTATGAATTCATCACGAACCCCACTAGGTAGCTGATTTACCAACTCATCAATTTGCATAAAATATTTTTCTTTGATGCCCTCGGGGCCTAATTCTGGATTAGCTTGTTTCAAGCGTGATACCAAGTTAGTTACCGCCTCTTCATTAACATCAAAGCCTACCCTTTTCCTGATGAAAAAAGCATCAAATGGAATGTCGCTCGGCTTAAAATTTTTGAGCCTAGCAACTTCTATCGCTTCTTTTACATCACTACCGCAGTGCTTACACTTTCTGGCTTCAGGCTTAATCATTTCTGCACAATATGGACATTTAACCAACCCACTATCAAGCTGGCTCTGTTCCAGGGCGCGAATGTCCTTCTTGATTACCAGTGAGTGAATTAGAGCTACGATGAAGAGAAGTGCTCCGTATAACCACCAAGCAAAAAACGAGCGCCCTTTACTGCTCGCTATCGCCGCAGGTATGCACCCAATAATTGCACAAATTATGATTAGTTCCACATCCTTATCCCCATCATTAACATTTGCACAGGTTAGCACAGGAATAGATGGAGACAATGATATGACTACTTCACTTTTGCCTGTCTTTTCTGATCTTCGGCCCACTCAGCCCTCCAGGCATCATCAAGAGCCAGTATCGCTGCGTCAAACTCAATGCGGTCGATCAGGATGGTGCGCGATGCCAGGTAAAGCTCAATATCGTTCAGGGATAGAGGGAGCGGCACTCCGGCCATGCCGGCATACTTCCTGCCGCGCGATATCATGGCGTAAGCGTTGAGGATCTCCCCAGTGACTGCATCGATTTCAGGCTCCGGAATGGGCGGGAGATTTAGTTTCTCCCTGCGCCACTTTGCTTTCTCGCCCTGCTCGCCGGCGAATTCCTTTAGCCACTTTTGGGCCTCTATGGCTTTTTTACGGTTTCCTGAGTCTGCTGCTCCTTACCCTGAGCAATATTCGCCGCCTCAGCCAGAATAAGCCAGTACAGAGAGGGGTTTTGCTTCAGTAACGCAACACCACGCTCCGGTGTATACGCTACCGCCGTCTCCGTACCATCCACCAACTCCCCCACGCCTTCCCAGTCTTTCAGAAGAAAGCGCGCGCAATTGTCGATGAGAAGATCATCAACCGAGTCAATCTCGCCCACACTGGCGAGATCGAAAGCATCCGTACCGACCTGGTAGCTCGCGTCCATTTTGTCGATATGGCGCCGCACCAGCGCATTGCGTGAGCGGTATTGTGGATTCTCGCTACTGGCCACCAGCAGACGGAGTTTAAATAGCGCCTCGTCTTCCGGCGTGAATTTCTTTTTACTTCCTGCTGGCTTTTTGAAAGGGAAAAACCAGCGTTCTCCGTTCAAATCAATTTGAGAAGAAATAATCAGCATAAAGACTCCCAAAAAAGCCCGATCCGCGATGACTGCAGAACGGGCCAGGTAAATTAAGGCGCGGTAACGGTGATTTCAGACGTTGCGGTATAGGTGCGGGCCTTACCAGTGATGATTGCAGTACCAGCAGCATTTCTGGTGACTGTTGCTGTTTTCTGCCCGGTAGAAACCACGCTGGCGATAGTCGGATCCGATGACGTCCACTGGACGGTATCAGTTGAATCAACTGGCGTAAGCGTGGCGGTTAACGTCACCGTGGATCCCGCGGCCCCAGTTGAAGTGGCTGGCGCAACACTGATTGCCGTCGCCGGCACTTTAGGCACGCGCGTAATCGTCGGCGGCGTATTGGCCGCGGTGATATCCAGCTGAACCTGAACAATGTCAGTGCTCCCCGCATCCGGCCAGTCGCCTGAGATCTGCACTTCCGGGAAATCGAAGGTATAGGCGCCTTCAGCATTCTCCAGCGTGAAGCTAAACGGCACCGTTTCGCCGGTGAACGTTTTTTTGTAAACCTCCCAGGCAGCCTTTGACCATGACAGCGTGATTTGACCTGACGGGGTAAAGGTTGTCGGAATGTTTGCGCCGGCGAACGCCGAACCGGTACCGATGCAGCGCTGAGTCTGCATATTGTTGTTGAACTGGATGTTGAAGGTGTCGACGCAAAAACCTGTCCCGCCATCAACACCATTTAGCCGGATGTTCGTGACCTCTTTGAAGGAGTAACGCAGCGCCCCCGCTAAATCCACCGGCGCGGTGAAATAGCTGGTATCGTCCCCCTTCGTCTCCCAGTCCAGCCCTGCAAACGTAATGGTTGCAGTGATATCACCATCGGCCGGGATTTCCATCTGGAAGGTGCCAACCTGGCAACCGCGGGCAATCTGGGCGATCCCCACATCACTGGCAAAAGTCGCCACGGAGAACGTAATGCGACCATTACCCATCGTCAGAACGTTATTTAGCCATTCGGAACCGAAGCAGCTGGCAAGAAAATCATCATGCTGGTTCCAGCGAAACCGCGTGCCGACATCGCCGCCGACATCCACTGTGCCGCGTGAAACACCTTGCGCCATGCGGTCACCAGCGATTTCGTCATTGTCGTTGGTGTTCTGCGTTGGTTTCAGACCAAATGAAGAACGACGCAGCAGGTTCCACGCCCCTGCTGTAGGCGTGATTCCTGGCGTTGTCTCGCGAATAAACGCGGCTACTACTTTTGCACCTGAGCTCACAGGAGCCTCCTGTTTTTTGTGCGCTACAGAGCGCGATAAGGAATTTGAAGATTGAGCTGTAACCAGCCATCGGTCTCACCCGCCGGCACAGCAGAAACAGCGAAATAACTCAGCTTTCCGTCATCCTTAAACTCGAATAGCTCCGTTAGCTGATCGGCCGTTCGGGAGATAAGCAACGTCCCGGAACCGACCGGAACAAAAAGCTGAATGATGAGTAAGCCCGTCCTGTGGACTACCGGCCCGTCCCCGATCTCGGTTGCGCCAGCCTGCCCAGCAATGTTGGTTAGTCGGGCCCAGATATCGCGGTTACTGGGGTCAAATACCGGGCCATTGGGATAATCCACCGCATCAGAGGCAATAGCGGTCTGTGCCGCCATTCGGGAAATGACAGCGTTTCTGATTTCTGTAAGGGTCATTTGTAGGCCTGAATAACACCATTAAACGAGACGGCATAGACGCCTGTCGGCGCCTGTGTTGAGTGGCCATTCTCCAGAGGCACGGAGTAAGGCAGGTTCGACTGGATGTAAATCACCGAGTAGGCTGGCGCCTGGTCAATGATATTTTTGCCATTAAGAAACGTCATTGTCCCGCGCGGATCCGGTTCGGTCGGGACGGAATGATTAGGTTCGCCGATGCTGACGAAATGCGATGCCCTGAAGGTTCCTGCGCGATACTCAGCCGGCCGCCTGATATCCATGCTGTCATTAACACGGACTTTCTTTCTGAGACGGCCTGTCTTTGTCAGGTTGGCAGGATCGGCATAAAGAGATTCGTTCCATTCCCCAACAGCTTTGTTGTACTGAACCGCGGTCGCGTTAATGGCCCACAGCTCCGGGTTTCCTACCGGCGACCGCTGAACGATTTCATTCAGCAGTTGAATGGCGATTGTCCGCTGGCGTAGTTTGACATCTTCTGCCACCAGCCCGGCGAATGCCGCCGGGTCAATGTTCCAGCCCTTAGCCATATCACGCCCTCCGCAGTTGAATGGAGTACGCAGCGCCAGCAGAGTCGGCAGAAGCGGTGATGACCTCGTAGCGCTGAAGCTCACCCGTAACCGGATCCGGTGCGGTGATGATATGCCCGACGGCCGGCTTATCAGTCACCTCGTTAACCAGTGCGGTTAGCTTCACATCACCATGCAGAATGTTAACGCCATCGATACGGCGCAGCTTATAGCGCGCCAGTACTCCACGCCCCGAGTAAGTCACCTGCGTTTCAGTGCCGGTTTCCGTCACCGGGTCCCAGGCACCCCGAACGGTATATGACCCAGTGAAATCCTTAACGGCATCCTGCAGGTCGGTATCGAATGCCGCGGCGACTTCGGTTTGCAGCTCGTCACGAATGCCCATTGCACCCACCAATACGCTGCTGAGGTTTAACGATCACTGTACCGTGGAGTTTGCGGGTATAAATTTCGCCATTGCGCTTAACCCGCAGCGGGAGCGGAGCAAACTCTACAACACCCTTTGCCTGATTTGCGTAAACGACATGTCTGATCGGGTTTCCATTCACAAACACATCGCGGGGACCGAGCCCGTCGCCGGCATAATGCACATATGGATTTTGCATGTTATCCCCTTACCGCCGCTCAATATGAGCATGGATAAAGTCGGTTTTAAGCGACTCCATAGCGCCAACCATCACATAGGGACGTCCACCGTTATGCCAGCAATCAATCGCGTTACCCTCATCATCAAGCAGTATCACTGCGACACTGTGGCAGCCGCCGTTTTCGGCTCTCTCCAGAGCCTGTTTCAGCAGGCGAATAACCTGGTCGTTATCGAGGTTGTGATGGCTGGGCTTTTGAAATGGGACCACCTTCAAATCGGACATATCACGCCCTCACAAAGAACGTCTGGAAAGGGTTAATCATCCACGGTTTGAGCATATCCAGCGCCAGCTGCAAATCAGGATCGAGTAATTCAGTGCTGGTGGTTGAAAGCTCGGCAAAAGTGCGGGAAACCTTCACATCGTCGGCCTCAACGCTTTTGCTCGTCACCACGCCGGAATCTGTTTTTTGCTGATACAGATTGCCTGCAGCGGCTACGGAAGCGATAAACGCTCCGGCTTGCTTAACTTCTTCAGGAATATGCTCCGGGTCGATATCCTGAAGGTTAAGCGCCGTCATCCAGGTGTTTGCCTGGAGCACGGCTTTACCCTTTTTGTCGGCGGCAGCCCAGGTATCCCCCAGCAACTCGTCAACGTCCTGGATTGTTATATAAACGGTCATCGGATCCTCACCAAAAGAAACGGGGCTTTCGCCCCGTCGGTTAACCACCCGCAGGAGCAGTGAACGCAATCGCTTCAGTTGTTTTCACCACACCGTCAACGGTAGCCGTCACCGTGAAGGAGCCGGCCGTAGCAGAGGTGAGTTTCACGGTCGAACCACCAGCAGACCCTGTCTGTGACGTCGAAGCACTTAACGTGCCGCCAGTAGACGTCCACGCCACAGCTGCCCCGGAGACTCCGGCACCATTTTTGGTGTACTTGAGCGAAACGGTCACCGCGTCGGTACTGTCAGCAGTTGCGGAAGTTTTATCCACTGACAGGGTTACTCCCCCGCAGGGGCTTCCAGCTTAATCAGTACACCTGCAGTGGATTTGTTACTGGTGAAATGTTTCTTCCAGTTCGCGCCGGTGCCGATTTTGGTCAGGTCTGGGTTAGCGCCCTTCGTCTCATCCCAGCTGTAACCCAGCAGTTCAACGTTAACCGTGCCCTCTGCGCGATAGCCAATAGCAAGGTTTTCCTGGTTGTTGATATCGTAGGAACGGAAGCCCGGAGCCTGTGATTCCGTTACGGATACCGCACCAGCCACCAGACCAAGAATCGCGTCAACCGGCATGGTGTCAGTTACCAGCACCGGTTTACCCAGCGTGCCTGGCTGTCCGCCATAAACCACCACGCCAGCTTCTTCGTAAATTTTGTTGTCGATAGCCTGATCAACAATGTCGAAATAGGTCGTGGAATGCATAACGAACAGCGCAACACGGTTAAATTTATCGCCGTATTTACGCAGGCCACGGGTCAGCGTTTTCTTACCATCAGTGGCAATATCCGCTGAAACCGTCATATCAGCATTTGCGCCAATGGCTGCCACAAGCCCCTGAAGTGCATACTTGATATAACCTTCAAGCGTTGCATCAGCGACGTCGACGCCGATCACTTCGGAGAATTCGCTTACATCGCGACCACGACGTTTAAACGCTTCTTCAGTGGTTTCATACGGGCCGTATTTCCACGGCGCCTTAACACTGACAGATTCACCGGCACCGATTTTTTTACCCGTTACCGGGTCGGTGGAGTTAACGTTGCGCGATTCGATAGAACCACCAACTTTATAGAAGGTGCGCTTGCGAAAATCACCCTCGATCAGTTCGTTGTCGAGAATGATTGCGCCGTTTGAAGCGGCGTTGAAGACTTCCAGATTATCCTGGCGACGCTCAAGAAACGCAGTCTGCGCGAGGTCGTCATAGATAATCAGGTCACTGTTTACGGTCGTAGGCATTGATTAGTCCTTACTTAGGCAATTTGAGATAGGCCTGCTGGCCATGTTTGCGGATGTAGTCCGCTTTGTCGCTTGAGCTCATTTCTGAACGTTTCAGACTACCGCCACCGCCACCGGGTTTATGACCACCAGCCCCGGAGCCTTCGGCGCGCGGGAACAGGTGCGGGGCCGTCTCTTTCAGAGATTCAGCCCACTCAACCGGGGTGAGCGGAGTTTTGCCGTCTTTACCGAACAGAACATCGCCATTTGCATCAACTGCTACGGCCTCGCCTTCGTCGTTGAGCTGGAATGTGCCTTTAGCACGAAGAATCAGATCGTCGGATGCTTCTGGCAGCGCGCCAGCCTTAAGCGCTGCGCTGCGGATAGCATCACCCAGGACACGATCACGGAATTTGTTGGAGAACGCTTCCGCCTTTTCAGCGCGTTCATTAGCGGCTTTGATTTGCTTATCAACATCAGCACGTAGCCGCTCAGTGCGTTTATCCAGTACCTCGTCAATTTTCCCGGCGGCGATCAGTTGCGCCTCTTCATCATCAGAGAAACGCTGGAGAATAGTTTTCACCGCGTCAGGATCGATACCTTCAAAACGCTTAAGCGACTCAGTGGACTCTTTGAGCTTACCAAGCAGCTCGCTATTTTTATTTTTCAGGCCAGAAACCTGAGCGCTGACTTGCTCATCGATCAACTTCTGGATTTCCGGCGTAATCTCGGGCGCACCACTACCGGATCCACCGCCATCACCACCTTCACCACCAGCTGCCGAATAATATTTAATGAGCATGTTACGAATAAGCATGTTGTCCCCTTGGGATAGTTACTGTGGGCCTGGCCCAATAAAAAAGGCCGCCCGAAGGCAGCCTGATTGAATAAGATATGTTGGTTAAAGCCTAGCGTTTCTGAATGCCTGCTCATCCTTTGAGCGCAACTGGTCGAGCGTCAGCCACTCGCCCCTGTCGTTGTAGAACTCATCGGGAGACATGCCGCCATCACGAATCAGCCTGGCGCGCGTTTCTCCGACAATCTCAGCTTGTCGCGTGAACGACTGCCGGGAGAACCAGTCCTGGTAATTCGTGTCAGCCGGAAACTGTCCATCCATGCTGGCGCGCGAGCTATCCTTGATTTCGCCGACTTTAATACCTAATTCCTCGGACGATTTCAGGATGTAAGTTTCGGTGCTCCGACAGCAAAAGTGGATTTTCCCAGGTCCCTGCAAATAAGGCACCTTGTGCCCTATCGGTTTATTATCCAGCGTGTACTTGAGTCGGTCGCGGATCCGACAATCCTTTGATGTCCGGTTATCCAAAGTAGATAACCACTGCTTACCCTTCAGAATGTCGTCGTTCGCCGACGCAAAGCTTTGTCTTGCTGTTGATGCAAGATGCCCTACTGCTGTTTTCGCTATGCTGGCCGCATTGGCCCGGCTCATCTGAAGCGCACCATCCTGGTAGCCGCGGTTAGCATGTCCACGAACCTTTTTTGCGATCTGCTCATGCGTATCGCCCAGGAGAAAACCCTGCCGCACCGTATTGGATATGCGCGCCATACGATCAGCTTCGAGGTTGCTGGCCCATTCGCTTAGCAAACGTCCCTGGAATGGACGCCCCATCGCCGCGGCATAAACCGCATCCGGGGAGATGCCCACCAGCGGATGAAGAGCAAGAACATCGTCGGGAATAGCAAACTGGAAGAGGCTCATCTGAAAAGTGGCTTCGTGCTTCGCCAGTTCCTGCAACTCGGCAGTAAGAGCTGCATACATCGACTGAATCGCATCCTTGTTTATCGCCCTGACGCTTACCAGTAACGCTTCCAGCCTAGAAACGGTAAAGCTCTCAGCGTCCAGCGTATCAATAGCCACCAGCAACCTTGCGGTAAGTTCGGCGTCGCTGTCATTCAGGACTTTTATCATCCTGTTGGCAACGCCGGTGCTGTAGCGACTAACCCATATAGCGTGGGCTATGGATTCATCATGCAGTTTGTCATTCGCCGTTGCCATTATTGCCACCAATCAGGTTAGGCGCGCCGTTACGAATAGCGTCAATGACAGTTTCAGGGTCGTCAGCAGGATCTATCAGGTCAAGCCTCTGCAGAGCTCTGACCATATCAGTGTCGCGAATCGCACCGTACTGCCAGGCATTGACGATTGCCGTTACCATGCCGGATTCTGCGACTTTGGCGATAAACTCCTGATTGATGCTGTAACGATATTCCTCGCCTTTTATGCCGAGATATCTGGCGCACCAGCCGAGCGCCAGCGTATAGGCCTCCGAGACATTGGAAACGCAAATGCCGAGCACCGATGTGGATGCGGTTTGCTCGCCGCTGGATTGCGTGGCGGTTTTAACCGCGCCGTTCTGCTCGATAAGCCGGGCGCCAAGCTGAACAGAATAATCACGCTTACTGTCCATCGCCTCTTTAGCCAGGGTGTTTGGTTGCGCCTGAGCATAGGTAAAACTCCCCTCCTTCGGCAGCAGGAATGGAGAACGAGAACCGACACGAATTCCCTTATCCTGCAGCCAGTCACGCCAGGCGGTATCAAGCCCGGAAATCACCGGCTGAACCTGACCGCAGAAAAATACGCTGTCTTCGTAATCCGCCGAATTTCGATAATGACCAAGGTTAATTTCAACGAGGGCGGCTAAAGGCGACTCGTCGATGCTGGGATCGTTATTTTGTGCACCAACGAAGGTAAAGGGGATTTCATCCCAAAAATCCTCACCTTTAGGCTTCGGGTGATACTCAGAATCGACGGAAAAAGAGCCTGCGTCAGCTGACTTTCGCCATACCCGGCAGACAAACTTTCCGTTCTCCAGAGCCAGTTCGCGATACTGGATTTCATCCTCGTACGCAAAACCATCTTCCTTTTCCATGCATTCACGTAAAACCACCAGCACCAGTTGATCACGTCCATTGATGCGTTTGGTGCGCCAGTTAATGATGCTTTCCGCCTGATAACGAAGGATGATCGCCTCGTCGGTCTCAGCTGCATAATCCGTATAAAGCCCCTCGCGCGCGGCCTCCAGAATATTTTCTGTAACCTGCTGGGACTGCTGATAAATGCTGGCACCAGCACCATCGGCGTTGTCACGAAGATAATTCAGTTTATCCGGCGCGGTCATGGTCGGGTCTTTTCTGAATGCCAGCCCCAGTAGACCCACTTTTGTATTGCCCGTTATCGCGTAGAAAACGGCGCGCTGAATGTAATCAGCATTGCGCTTTTTATTGCGTGCAGACTTATCGGACGGATCCAGAAAAGGGAGGTATTCATTCCCGGCGGCCTTTACAGCATCAGCCCCTTTGCACACGTCACGAATTTTTTTCCACACGGGCATCGCCGCCCTGACCTCAGGGCGAACATAAGTAATATCGTTATTGGCCATCAGAATGTCGTGTCCAGTGAAATAGAGAATGCAGGTCGAACGATTGGGAATTGCTTCACAATGAAGTAACCAGCGCCATCGTTGGGGTGATCGTTATCGCTCTTTTTATCCGGCTCGCCGTTTTTATCCCACACCTGTTGTTCCAGGCAGTCGGCATAGACCGGGCAACGGGCCACATTCACCTTGTACCGGCGATCGCCATTACCATTGCAGAACATGGCGTTCATGGAGTTAATGCGGTCCTTTACCGGCGGGTTAGCATCATCAACGATGACGTTAAATCCGGCCTGCCGGAGCTGCTCAATATCTGTTTTGCTGGCGTTGTTTGACTTCCTGGAATCACCAGAGGCATCCGGGTAAATATAAATCTCGCGGACCTTGCGGTAGTCACCGTCGGCATACAGCCAGAAACGTTCCTTGATGATGCGTATCATGTCGGGCGTATCGTAAGCGTTGATAATCTCTGTTACCGCGTGTGGTAAGCCGAGCAGCAATACATGGACGATCCCGGCCATCTTCCCGACGTTGAAATCCATCCCGATATACAGCGCTTCACCTGGCTGCTCTTCCTCACTGGAATTATTCAGCACCCTGTCGAACTGATGATAAATGGTGCCACTGGTCAGGTTAGTAAACTGGCCGTTCAGATATGCCTTGATCAATTCCGGCGGGTAACTCGCCAGGAGCGAAGGAATATAGTCATCCGGCAGGTTCTTTTCGTTGTCGAATGTCGAAGCCTGTACCAGACCATACATCGACCTCAGTTCAGGCTTTTCCCTCACAGCCTTAACAAACTGGTTATAGACGAACTTAAATCCTTCAGGTGTGGTAGTCACGTCAATGCCATTACGCAGACCATCAACTTTATAACGCATACGCGCGATTATTTTTCGCCACGCCTGACGCGCCTTATCCGCTTTCAGAACGTCGAGTTCATCCACCAGCGCATTGCCGATTTTAAAGCCTACTATCGTGTCGGGCTTTTCCATCGACCGACAAATTGTCGTGCCGCGGTACTGGCGCCCACTGTAGAAATGGACCTCTTTGTTGCTTTCAACGATTTTGACTTTCAGTCCCCAGTCGTGAGCAACTTCTTCCACCGTGGGGTAGAAAATATCGCGGATCTGAGGATAAGTCGGGGCAAAGTAGCCTTGGTTTATTTTGGGGAACTCCCAGAACCCTTTGCATATTCCACCGCAGCCAACCCATGTCTTACCGGATCCAAAACCAGCTACATAGGCTTTGAACTTCTGCTGCATAGCCAGAAAACGAGCCTGGGGAACGTTAAGCGTCGGAGCTATCGCCATCCTCTTCCCTCACTCGCGCATCGACTACGTTGATATTGATCGCAACTGGCGTTGGTTCGTCATCTTCTGGGTCAGCGGCCAGCTCTTTACGGAGCTTGTCGATCTCCAGCTGCCGGCGCTCGATTTCAATCTGCTGTAGACGCTGGGCGAACTCACTGTCAGCCAGGCCGAGACGTTTCATCACCGCCTCGTACATGCGCTCACGGCTGATGGCGGTTATCTCAACGCCATTCTTACCAAGCTTCACACCGGAATAGGCAAGCGCAGCATCCGGCGCCAGCTTGCGCGTATCGGCGAAGAAAGGCTGGCCGATGCCATCACCATTACAGCGAGGACATTTCGGGTTAGGCGAGCTGGTATGGTCGTAACCGTAGCCGCCTCTGTCGTTTGGCTCTTTCCCTTTCTTCGCTAAAGCCTCAGCCAGCTTCTCTTCGAACTCAACCGCATCGCGCCATTGATACTGGTGACCGAAGCCCCAGCAGTAACGGCAGCTCCCGCGGCGATACTGAGAAAGTTGGTTGGCGTCGAATGTTGCCAGCCGCCACATCTGCTCAAGCACTTCATCCGCGCTGCCAAGCGTGCGCACAATGGATGCTTTCTGCTGCTGCGCAATGGCCTGCGCAACTGAAGTTTTCTGAAGCAGCTGATAGCCAATTTGTTCAGCAGTCTTCTTGCTGTACCCGGCACGGATAGCGGCCTGCGTGGCGTTGTGGTCCTTCAGGTATTCTGCGACAAATAAACGTTGCTGATCGGTGAGGCCATCATCATCCACCAGCTCTTCTGCGCACTTTTCCTTTTGCGCAGTGCGCAGTTTCTTCTGCGCAGGTTTTTGCGCAGTTTGCGCAGTGGGTTTCTTGATGTATCGGCGGGCAGTAGCGTAATTCAGTCCCTGCGCTTCACACCAATCCTTCGGTGATACGCCGGTTGCGGCATGATCGGACAGGAACCGTCGCTGAAGCTCGCCCCAGTCCGGTTTTGCCATGGATTATTCCTATTTAACGTGAGGGAGAAAAAGGAATTACTGATTCTCCATAAAATATTCACTTTTATGTTTTGGAATTAAGGCTCTTTAGTTCAGGAGTTATTATGAAAAGAATTATGCTTGCTGTTTTTGTGATCTGTGGTGCGCTGTCTCTTTCAGGATGTATCCTTCCCCCTGGGCCTCATAGCGGCGGACATGGTGGAGATCACTTCCATGGTCCAGAGCATCGTTAACCGCCTGAGGACTTTCATTTTACAGAAATGAAAAAGGCCGCAAAATTATGCGGCCTTTGGTCACTACCAACCAGCGTATAAAGAATCTCTCAGGAGCCAACAGATAGAGGTGCATCTATCCGGCTAACTAACCTCTGGCGTTCTGATGTTGGCAGGCAGAGACGTTATGAGAGTATTGAGTATTTCAAAATACACCGGGAGAAACAGACAATGATATCAGTCCATTGTCTGACGGGCATTATCACAGGCACTCAATGAATACCTGCTGTAATGCGGTCAGATACCAGTTTATAACCTGACCAAATGTTACTTAGATCACAATCCATAGAACCACCCACCAATGCCAAAGGCTGCAGCGATCACCAGACAAGCAATTGCCGTTTTAGGCATTAACACACCGTAAAATGCAGGAGACAATCCCAGGAATAAAACCATTAGCACTGGCCACATACTAAGCAACATGAAAAAGTAGCCATTTATACCACCGCTGCTAAACGTCACATTCACTCCAAACCATTACCCGGACTTTCCATAGCTTGGTTGCTTCGTTGCATGATATCATACAACTGCCCCTTATACAGGAGCTTTAACATTATCACAGGCACTCGATGAATGCCTGCTGTAATGCCTTAGCTGACTTTCTCAGCGGCAGTATCAAACAGCGCCAGCGCTTCGGTCGCTTCCTGGATTGCCTTACGGGTCTTCGAGACAATCTCACTTTCCGTGAAAACACGATCGAAAGAGTCAGCGAATAGCTCAGACTTCAGATAGCTGTCGCCTACCCAGTCAATGGCCAGCTTGGCCGCTGCGGTGTCATAATTAACTTTCTTGATTATATCCAGGCGGATTTGCTCGGATGCAGTGATCTCTGACATGTCTTACCTCTGTTCGATGTGGGGAGTATTATCGAAGCCATTCGACAAAATAGCCTCTGTGATGCTTTTGCATTTATCTTTGCCGTGTGTACAAGCTGAACGGTTTCCTTACGGATGCCTGTTACGCACAATAAAAAAGGTCGCATAAAAAATGCGACCTTTGGTTGGTACCAGTTAGAAAACTAAAATCTCTCAGGAGCCACCCGGGAGAGGCTTTTCTGCTTTTTAACTGACCACTGCCGTTTTGGTGTTGGCTGGCAGTGATAACGTGGTGATAGCTTCATTTAAGTTATCGAAAGCATTTAAATATCGAAAGAGCTCATTGAACCAATCATTTTCAACTTGCCGGAACATTCAACCAGAGCACCAGGCATCTCTGCTGGTCTTTTGATGGCAATTCTCAGCTCTCCCGAACGAGGCCGGTAACTAACAATTTATTCGACAGTTCCTTCGGCATTAACCCAAAGATCTAGATGCTTGATGTAGCGTTGGATGGGCACATAAATAACCACCCCATCTACAAGGTTAACGGACTTGATAACATATCCCTGCGGAGCTAAATAATCCCCATCACAATGAGGGTGAATAGAGTGCTCGTCACCGTATCGATAACCATGCGGAAGTTGAGGGAGTGAATTTCTTGTCATGGGCAGCTTCTTAGATAGAAGGAATTGAAAATCCATAGTGCCTTAATGCACCTGACTTAGATACCAACTTTTCATTTTTCAGCGCTCTGTTGTCTCGTATTCTGATTTTTTGTTCATGTGGCCATGTAAATTTCAATACCTAAAGTGTTCTGCGTTTGTAGCTGAATTACCTGGAACCCTTCTCTGTGAGCTGCGAGCAATTGGCCTGCACTGCTTTGTTGTGCGCCAGGATGTCACGCTTGGTCTGCTTATCCAACACATCGATATCGTGGTCAGTCAGGTAGATGATCCGCACCCAGCTGCAGGCCGTGTCAACGACTACCGGGGCGGGTAAACTTTTCGCGCAACTCCCGATCAACATCGTCATCGCCCATACGCTTAACGTCTTCCTGTACATCGCTGGCCCCTTTCGTGACTTCAGCACGGCGTTCTGCCGCGGCGACAGTAGCAGCGGCGTTCTCTTCGGTACGTTGCTGATCAGCTTTGGCTTTCGCCTTACTGGCCCCGCGAGCATGACCAATGCCGAACGCGCCAGCAATAGCACCCAGGATGACGACCACCAGTCCCGCGATAATTTCAAAGCTCATTGCTGCTCCTTCAGTTCGTCGGCCTTTTCTTTCAATGCTGGCTGGCGTACGTATTGCGATAGTACGGCCAGCACCACCAGCGCAGGGCTAATCAACGCAACGATGTTTGGCGGCAGGATGTTTTTGATATCCGGCGGCAGCACCGCCCAGGCGTGCAGCGCAGCATCCGGGAACGACTGCGCCCATACACCAACCAGCGCGCCGATAGCTCCCAGCTTTACAGACCACGTTTTCAGCAGCAAGCTGGCATGCCCTACGAACTCCAGCCGGGTATATTTGCGCAGAAGTAACAGAACGAGCACAGCCACCAGCACAAGCAAAGCGAAAATGATCATCTTCACAGGACACGCTCCTTAACCCAGCCGTAGAGAAAATCCTCGTTGGCTTCGCGGCCCTCCGCCAGTTCGAGGTATCTGGCACCCTGGCTGCAGTTCAGCGCACGCAACAGAACCTGTTCACCCTCTTTCCCGCGGGCGGAAAGGTATCCCTTAAGCGCGGTGATGGTTCGGGGACCAATGGCACCATCCGGAATCAGATCGGGATACAGCTTTCCGCGCATATTCATTGCGGTCAGCCAGCGCTGGAAAAACTTACTGGCTACAGATGGCCCCATGTTCACGCCAGTGTCGCAAAGCTCATCTGCCAGTAACGTAGATAGAGCTGCCACCTGGTCAAACCGGGGGCCGGTCCAGTAATCGCTCAGCAGGATTTGCTTTGCTGTTTCCCTGGGCAGGTTCCGCATATCACCGGTGTAGCCATGTGCACGGGCGGTGGTCTGCGTGATGCCCCAGCGGGTCGGCCCGCCTTTATCCGACGGATGATCGACATAACCACCCTCCTTGCCGAGGATCCCCTCGATAATCTGATCTGCTGTCATGGCGCCTTAACTCCGGTAATGCGTTCCCATAAATAGGTCAAAGCAACAGAACCCATTGCCCCGCTAATTCCGGAAGTGGCCAGTATCATGTAAATGCTCAGTCCGCTTTCAATGCTCACCAGGCCAGCAATAACGCCGGTAAACCCTGAAACCACCATTTGGGCAAGAGCATTGATCAAGCTCCATGTTGCCTTGCTCTGCTTCACATCTATCAGGTAGCGGACAAGTCCACCCCAGCAAGCAATGATCAGCAGAACCAGCCAGGACATCCCGGCAATGCTCTCTTTGTCTTGCATACGTTTAGCCATAGTTACCGCCTCCGATGGAAGATCGGGAAGCTGTGTGTTTGAAAAGGGTCAGGCCCGTCAGGCTGGATTTAACAACGAAGCGTGTCGATGATGATTCCTGCGGGACCTGATAATAAAAAAGCCATGCAAATGCATGGCCTTGTGATTTGAATCCGTTATTTACAAAATGTATTCGAGACAGTATCTTTCGACTTCCGGACAAAAAAACATATACCGGGACAAAATCTAAATGTAACTGCCTTGCCTGCATGAAACCATGCGGGCTTTTTTTTGCCCAAAGAAAAAGCCCACCGAAGTGGGCCTTACAGCTATCATCATTTTTTATTAGGTGTGGTGCCGGGTGCCTCCCGGTAAGTCGCCGCCAGTCCACAGACGACTCGCAATGCGCAAAAAAACATATCAGACTGGCAATGCCCCTCCGCATAGGGGGATTCACCACACCAGAAATTTAACATTCAGTCTTTCAGGTTTCAATACTCTGTATGGGTCCACCACATATTGCAATTTTTACTCTCACGTAAAATATAGTCCACTGGCGTCATCAGTTCGAGTGATTTATGTGGCCTTTTGCTGTTATACAGCACCAGATATTCAGCCATTCTTTGATTAAACAAATTCAGGTCGTCAAAAAGCAACAATTCATTGAATTCAATAAATTGTTCTCTAAGTGTCCGGTTAAATCGCTCACAGGTCGCATTCATTTTCGGTGTGTACGGATAGGTCCAGATGTGTTTAATCGAGGCTTCCTGCAACGTTTTATCAAAGTTTCCAAGGAATTCCTTACCGTTGTCAGTAACAACCTGTTTGATAGCAACAGGAAAGAGCTTTGTGGCCTTGCTGAAGAAATGGCTGGTGATATCGCTGTTGAGTGAAGGAACTGCCAGGGCGAGCGCGTAGTCGCTGTGCTCGTCGATCATGGTAATAATATAGCGGCGCAGATCCCCCATTCTGAGTTCAATCGCGTCCATCCCTATGAGTTCGCCTGTTTTTACCGGGCGGTACTGTTTAGGCCTTCTGGGCTTCACTGAGCGTTTTTTTATCAACCTGACTTTGCCTCTGGCACTGAGGCGAACGGGAACCATCCGCATTTTATCGTGCGCTCCGGCAATGATCCTTCCAATGGTTGATGTACTGGGACAGGTAAAATGTCGCAGTTCACACCATGCCTTCAGCCTGACAAAAATCTGCTCTTTGCCGAGATTGGGTAGCTCAGTTCTCAGGCGCCTGATTTCCTTGATCACATCAGGGTGCCAGTGCCTTGAACGGCGAACCAGGGGGGCTTTGCTTCTTGGAATAAGCGCCTGAGGACCACCGGTGCGAAGCAACTGGCGCCACCAGTAGAGCGTTCGTGTTGATACGCCAAAAGCATCAGCTGCGGCACGGATACCATGCTTATCCCAGAAGTTCAGGGCCTTCATTCTTAACTTCGCAATCTCGGGCATAAGGGAGTGTTTCATCGCATAAGCAGTTGCTCGGTAATACCCAAAATAGCCTACTCCGACATGTTGCATCAACATCAGGTAACCCCCTTATTAACCCTGAGGTATTTGCAATATCTGTGTGAACTTACACATACTCTGCTTGTCTGAGGTATCGGCTCACCATAACTGCCCAGCCTGATGTTATCAGCGTGTAGCGGCTTGTTTTTCTCTTTGATAAAATTGATTCGCAAATGATTAAAACATCAACTGGTGCATAATATGAGTAAGTACTCAGACCTTTTACAGGTAATCAAGTCACGGGTTTGCCAAAATAACAACTTCCCCCAAACATTACTGGCAGACTCACACAGTTACAGAACCAGGCAGGTTTGGTACCGAATAGGACAAATATTCACTCTTGAATGTATTCTCGATGAGTACAGGAAACATTTTTCATCGGATTATTATTATCTTGATAACGATAAGGCTCTTCATCACCTTATCTTCGAAATGACCAAGTGGAAACCTGAAGAGATTAGAAGACTCTCGCTAAACGACTGTCTCTTTATCATTGCCAGTCAACTAAAGCCCAGTTATATGTCAGAAGATGCTGCCGCTGTCCTGGCGTCACTCAATCTGCCGACTGGCCACTATCCTGTTGAGGATTTTCCACAAGAGGACTGGGATCCCAGGGAAAACTCAGTATTCCTTCAAAGCTACCAGTAGCGACTCGCCCAATCTCCGCAGAGATCTGACTCAGCCGCTCCTCAAGAGCGGCTTTTTCTGCTATCAGACGGTTGAAGTGGGCAAGATAGATTTTCTGTTGCCCAAGCCAGTCTTCAAGCTGTTGAGTGGTCATGCCCGGATTAAAAAAATATGGCTGCTGCATCGCTTCCCCCAGAAAAGCAAAACCCCGCCGGTTGGCAGGGTTCAGAATCAGTTTCATTTGGATGTACGTATCCATGATTAGAAGAATACAGGACAATTTTATGCAAAGTCAACTCTATCGTGCAAAAATTTGCCGCCATCTGTTTCGATCACATCAATAAATGGTCGCCTTCTCAAATTCAGCCGCTGCCTGTCTCTCTCCTTTGTGAAGCATATCCACCAGCCCTTCATAGAACGGCTTCCAGTTGCGTGACCACGAAGACTGATGGAGATCCGGGAGACGCTTCAGAATGGCGCGGTGTACCGTCGCAGAGGGTACAACAGAGAAGCCATTACCAGAGCAGCGTTCACATGTTTTGAAAACCGGTGCGCCAAGTTCTTTGGTCGCTTTGCGATCTAAGACCTCCCCTTTACCACTACACCTGCATCGCGCATGGATCACTTTCTTTCCTCCGCAGACTCCACAGACCCTTTTCACCAGTTCATTTCTAATCTTTGGGGCCTTCACTTCGACACCGTCAGCATCGAAAATACCGGGGTGCTTAATTACATCTTCATGGCGGGAAATAAAGCCGGTACCGCTGCAGCTTTGACACGTTGCTCTGGTGGCCGCCGAACGTGAGTATTCCGCAAAGGCAAATTGCGCCAGCGTCAACATGCAGGCGCCGAGCTTGTCACCAGCGGCTTTGCGGACATTTTTAGGAGCGTTTTTGATGGCAAACTGCGCCAGCGCCTGAATTGCAAGCTGTTCGTCCGTTTTGCTGATACCAGCCTTTCCGAGGAAAGCGGCAAGGCCGAAGCGCGCACGACTGCTGGTGGTACCGATAGCCGCCATAACATCTGTTCCGGTCAGTCGATTCGGCGATGTGCTTTTCACGTCGTCGCTGATATGCATCCCCTGCGGGCTGAAATGCTTTAACGATGCTTCCAGTTTCATGCGGCCACTTCTCCGATATCAGAAATTAAAATTTGTCCGGATTCACCCCAGACTTTTGTTACACGAAAGTCCCAGATATGTGCGTCATCAGTAAACAGAGCATCCATCAGCGCTTTGATCATGTTATCGGCGTCTGGTTTCTGCTGGTGTGCCTGTCCGTTCATCGTTACTCGCTTCTTCTGGCTCCAGCTCTTTGGCATGGGAACCACGAAGGTTATGTGTCCGCCCTGCTCCGGCATAGCAACGTTCTTCAGACGGACCTCATCGCAGAATGCCCGGTAGCGCATTACCGCCGGACGCTGCTTCCACTTATCAGCTCTGGTCATCCTGGGTTTGCCGATGGGCGTGATATCGTAGATTTTCATGATTTAATGAGTCCCTCTTTCCGCCAGATTTCCAGGGTGCGCATTACCTCCTCCGCGTGCATCAGGCGCAATTCGTCGTAGGTGAAATCGGTGGTTTTAGTTCTGCCGTCGATTACGTCATGGCACCCGTTGCAGGCGATCGCCGCCTGAGTATCGTCAGGCTTGCATCCTGTGCCGCACGTACCCGCCAGGCGGTAATGCGCCAACACGCTGGTTTCCGGGTTGCCGTTGCAGTAACCAGGGATCCGCACTGTACATTCGCGACCTCGGGCCGCTTTGCGAAGGTTCGCCATACTCACCCCCACATCCTGTTGCGCCAGCGAGAGTCTGGCCGAGGCGGATTTTTGTCCTTCACCAGCTGCGCGCTGACGGTCCATGTCATAAAGTCAGGGTTTAAGCTTCGTTCGACCTTTACGCCCCGCTGACGATATCTCGCTACCAATTCGTCGGCCTGCTGCGTTGTGCATTCGAGATGGTGAAACCATGAGTGTTTCATCGGCATCACCCCGCGAAGCTTAAAAGCTGGTTGGCGGCGTTCTCAGCTTCCTGCAGGCTGTTGAATGAACGAGAGAGGATCCACCGCCAGAGAACATCCAGCGATGCTTTGTACAGTTCCTGGAACTCGCATTCGTCCATGCTTGCGAAAGAAATGCTGCGAGGGTGTTTTTTCAGCGTGCCGTCCGGCAGCTGTATGGCGTCATAGTGGCCGGCCTCAACGATGACCCACGCCCGGTAAGCATCGAAGGATTTGCAAATACTGATTGAACCGGATCGCTTCTCAGCTATCAGGTCGAGATATTGCCCGGCGGCATCAAGCAACGCCGATTCACTCCCGCCATATGCAGCAAGGTATTTGGCGTAACCTGTGATAAGCCTGCGCTCGTTAGACGAAATCGCCCCGCCGGTAGGTTCCCAATATTCAAAGCCGAGATTGAGTAAAGCAAAGTATCGGCGGTGAAACGCCGGATTGCGGACAAGCTTAAAATCGGCCTCCAGAACGGCGCCGAGCTTGCATTTTGATTGCAAGAAATCACTGGTCTCCTGCGTGGCAGGGATCAGTATTCCTTGGGTCTGTTTTATCAGGTGTAATTGTTGCGCCATGGGTTTCACTCCGTGGCGCTGAGATGCTCCGTTGCCGTTGTTCAGGCGGCAGGTAAATTATTGCAGCTTACTCTCGGTTTCGTCAATGCAGCCAGCTTCTTTAGCTAGCTCTTTAAACTCTTCAATCGTCAGCAAAAACTGATTTTTTCTTACCTTTTCGAGCCCGGTTATTTTCCCCCCATCGCTCGAAATTAAAAACTTCCCGCCCTGCCTGATAATGTCCACCACTTCGGCGATATCGAGATCCACTTCATCCCCCTGAGCGACATACAGACGCATAAATATAGTCTGGCGACAGCATCAAAGGGACACGCTTATTGCGATGCTTTGGGAAATGCCAGCCACCAAAAGGTGAATCAGTAAAACCAGTCGTCCGCGCTTTCCCACGTCTCTTGCAGGATTTGCTCAACGCGTTTTTTATCGCCATCAGCGCCGCCCAAAACGCTAAGACCATCGTTGCTTGTGCGTCGAATGGTTAATTTGTAGTCATCATAAGACTGGGACAAGCGGCGCAGCAATTCTTGCTCAAGCGCAGGTATGGCACCATCAGGGAGTTTTTTATGTTTATCAATTGTGACTTCAACTTTCATGGTTAGCACCTCACACAGATACTGTATAAATATACAGTATACCGGTTGCATGAAATGTTCAACCCCTCTGCAGCACTTTTTGCCAACACCATGCTTATGTTTAGATTGATGTTTTTCCATAATAAAAAACCCGCCGAAGCGGGTTTTTACCATGTACATGACCGGCGCAGCGCAGAGCTGGGGGGACGTAAACAATATCCGCCAGGCCATGAAAAGCGCCAAGATACCGGGCAACTTCCGTAACCTGTTTATGCACTCACCCAGTGGTAAAAAGGACGGCATCCAGATAATACCGCTGTCAGAGATCGCGGCGAAGGATGAATTTCTGAATATCAAGAACGTCAGCCGGGATGATATGATGGCAGCGCACCGCGTGCCACCACAGATGATGGGAATTATGCCTAATAACGTAGGAGGTTTTGGTGATGTTGAAAAGGCCAGCAGTGTTTTTGTACGCAATGAGTTAGTTCCACTGCAAAAACGATTAAAGGAACTTAACGAATGGTTAGGCGAGGATGTTATTAGTTTTGAATCTTATACTTCATGTTAACCAAACTTTTAATCAAGAATACAACTATGGCACTTAATGTGCCATAGCACCTCTATTCTTCCATAATCAAAATGTCAGCATCATTAAGAAACAACCCTCGCAATACGGACATATTCATGAGCCCTGACTTTTTAATAATAGCTTTTAAAAAAACATGCCGCTCATCAGTTAAAAATGCAACCCCATCATTTCTAAACATATCAACCAGTTCATTCATTAATACTGATGCAGTTGCTAATAAGCTATGCTCTTCAAGAAAACAATATGTATAATATGGGTCGTTAATATAATTTGCTAAAAGTCCTTCCAAGCGATTCAAATCTCTCAAATCTTCTGGCACTGCTTCATAGCCATAATCAGGCTCAATGAAGGACGAACTTCTATAATTAACAAGTTCTCTACACTGGATAGCCCACTCAAAAACACTAATTGAATCAATTGTATTAGTATTGAGCTTATGAGATTTACATAACTCAGCAAAGGCCTTAATAGTAGTTTTGTGATCTCCTTTTATTTTATTAGTGGAAATACGTATTGGTACAGCATTTTCCACGCACTCTAAAAAAAATATATCCCCTTTTCCATTTTTGAAAATAGAATATCCCTCAAGAAGCAAGAAAGCTCTTAACGAATAAAAAATGGAATAATATAATTTAATTATGGCCCATGATGAATGCCCCCTTCTAAGGCTGTATAGTGACTCCAAAAAACTTACAGATGCTTTGTAAAAAACATCTGTCGAGTCAGTCCTTATAGCATTTTTCAAGTCTGACAATTTACTAGCACTTAACTGAATCGAATCAATTCTATCTTTATATTGACCTAACTGAGTGGGATCCGAGCATCCCACTTCAGCCTCAATAAACTCCTGACAGAGATATCTTTTAAAATTCATATTCATCCTGAGACGGTAGTGATGACAGTACGTTTTCTTCCAGCAATTCCTTCACTCTTTTCCTTGCTGTTTTACCATCATGATTCTTTAATTCATCCCAGGTAATAAGTGTCGATTTCTCTAGCGAAATAATTGACTTTATTGTATCAACAGTAAATGATTTCCTTTCAACGCATTGTGAAAGTAGTTTTTCAGTCAAGAAATCCACAGCACCCGCAAAGCCAGCGGCTTTTACAAATGGATTCTTAGCTTTGCTATTCCAAATATTTTCTTTGTCGTAATAGTATTTGATGCCATTGAAGAAGTTTATGATCAAATTGCGTTGATTATCATATGTCCTAATATTATATTTCGCAAATGTTCCCGCTGGCTTAACATGCTCTTTTAAGGATTGAACAATAGTAGATAACTCGATATTACCAACACCACGAGGTGACCCCGGAAACTTTATTAACTTATAAAACGGAGATGTCTCTAAATCATTTAGCTCACGAGCAATGTCAGTTATACGATTTATCGCATGCGTTTCATCGTCTTCGAGTTCACCAAAAAGATCGTAAATTAAGCTCTTAGGTACTGGTTTTTGTTCTGTATTGATATTTAAGAAAATTTTTGCTGCTTGTGGCGTTGTTAATGATTCACATAAAGTAACTAATATGTCCATTTCACCAACTTTAGGATCTTCCTCCATAGCTTCTTCTAAACCAGCTAATCGATGCTGACCATCAATAACCTGAATAGATGCAGGAATAAAATCAAAAGAAATGATACCATCTTTAACTACAATCTTTTTATCTGCATTCGTCCAGTTCAAAATAAATGAACTAAAGAATATATTACCATCAAGAACATATTTTTTAATACTTGTTATTCTTCTACTATTAAGTACACGCTGAACGGCTCCTTCCTCATTATCTCGCCCTCGAACAGCAACGTAATACATGGGGATCAATTCTTTTACCTTCATAGAGAAAGTAAATGCAGGAATATCACCAAAAACTGTCTCTAGACACTGATAACTAAGTTTATTTATTGCCATTATTCATTTACCTGCTTTATCAGTCAGTTGGATAATTTTGCTGCTACATTACAACAATTGGGTTCTCCACACAATATATCGCGGTCGCGCGCGCTCGTATCCCCGCCACGCCAACACGCTTTGTGTAATGGCGTCAAGCAACTGCATGAGATGTAACCGGCCCGCCAGTTCTGACGGGCCGGTTACATCTCACCTACAGTTCATTATCCCTCGGTATCTTTGATACATAAAATAAGCAGTGAGTTGTTCATTTGGCCCCCTCATGCAGCTGCGCTGCGATGCACGAAAAAAAAGACTCCCTCGTATGGCTGTTAAGAGCTGGCGCAAAGGCCGCATTAAGAACGGCAGCATCACAGCTGTCATCGATATAGAGCGCAATTTTTTTCTCCAGGCGCGCTTTG
The DNA here is from genome assembly GCF_018199955.1 of Klebsiella sp. P1954. NCBI lineage: Bacteria > Pseudomonadati > Pseudomonadota > Gammaproteobacteria > Enterobacterales > Enterobacteriaceae > Klebsiella > Klebsiella sp. P1954. Next base: position 755,361 of record NZ_CP073373.1, read on the forward strand.
GCCTCCTGCAGCTGCATACCCCGGCAGGCGCGCGGGATATACTCAGCAATTTGAGCGATACATTTTTCGTTCTGTTTAAACATGCTTCACCCCGATAGGCTTGATGGTGTCGAGCAGCAGTCGGCGGCGCGTATTTTCTGCAAAGTGACGGCGCCCGGTTTCTTTGTGGTAAAACTCATTTTTGCCGACGACCCACATTCGCTCTGTCTGGTGCAGTTTTTTTACCTGCAGACCGTCTTTGGTGATCACGGTGCCGGTATGGGTTTTTACGATTGTCATACGGCCTCCCGGGATGACGATGCAGGCGTACAGGTAAAAATGACTTCCTGAATATCGAGGAAACGCTGGAATACGGGGCAACCAAGCAGGCTGTAATTCATCCCAACAGCAACTTTCGGCACCAGGCCAAAGCGCTTCATGTCAAAGTCGATGACGGCCCGCTGATCGCGGAAAAGCCCCAAACGACCATGCCGGATAACCTCGCCAGTCGCTTCTGCTTCGGAAAAATACCGCTGGACAGTAGCGCGGCTCAGCCCCAGTTTTTTCATTGTCTCGGCGGTCGTGAGTCGCCCCTGATGTCTGGTGATCCGAATCACTGCGCGGACGTACTCTCTGCGCTCAACTGCTGACAATGCTCTAGCCATACATACCTCACTTAACGACACGCAAATGGCGCACGTTTTTGCGATAGCTGTCCCATTCAAAATTCACCCACATACCGCCGTCCATCTGGAGACGGTCAAGGATCCGCATACCCAGTGTTTCCTTCAGCGATTCATAGTTCAGGTTGGTTAGGATGCCGACAGGTCGCATGGAGGACAGCCGGCGATCGATAACCTGATTCAGGATGACTTTTTCACCGCTGCTTCCGCGCTGAATACCCACCTCATCCAGAATAAGCAGGTCCACATGGCACAAATCGTCCAGCAAGGACGCCTCTGACTGCCCGCCGTCATAACATTCCCGAACACGCAGCATGAGATCCGGAATGGTTACCACCAGCACAGAGCGGCCACCAGCCAGCAGGTGATTTCCGATTGCTGCCGCCAGATGGTTTTTCCCGGTGCCCGGTGCTCCGCTGAATACGAAACTCGCAAACCCAGAGCCGAAATGCTGCGCATAACTTTTCGCCATCGAGAGCGCCCGACGCTGGCCATCCGACTCAACCTGATAGTTCGCGAATGTGCAGCCGCGGTGCAGATCCTGAATTCCTGCACGTCCAAAGATTTTCTCTGCACGTGCGCGCTGGTTTTGTTTTTCCAGTTCCTCACAGCGCTTACGGCCTTCTTCGGCTTGCCAGGCACGCCATTCATCAACGCTGCCGAATTTAGGCTGAACGCCAGGGGGAATGAGTTTTTTAAATCGCTCCAGTGCATTCCCGGTACGAACAAAGTTTTTCATCGCTACCCCCTGAATCCCGCTGGGATGGTTTTGTCAGGTTCCGAAATCTGATTGGGATCTCGAGTTCCTGGCGCCTGCTGAATCGCCCACGGTTCGCTGAAATGCATACCGGGACCAAAAAACGTTTTCGCCTGTTTCACGTACTGCGTGTTCAGGATTCCCTCGGCTTTTACGAAAGCCGCGTAACGCTCCACACCTGCGAGGATTTCCGCCGTAGTGGTTCCATCCCTGATTCGGGCATTCCAGGCTTTGAAGGCATCGGATTTGCTGTTACCCCCTGCCCGCCTGGGATAAACCGACCAGACCTGCTCGAACTCATTCGGGTATATTTTTTGAGGTTCAGGTTTATCGCCTTCGTCCTGGTTCTGATCTTCAGGGGGTGTGGCGGAGCCATGCCCCGAACTATCTTCCTCCTGATCCTGTTCCTGCTCCTGATCCTGTTCCTGGTTAAGGAACGGTTCGAGAACCCTTTCGGAACCCTTTAGTTTTGCGATACCAATGTGGGATATTGCCGAGGCTAAAACCCGCGCCAGCTCTGGCTTCACCGTAGATTTGTCCGGGACCTGATCAAACAAACGAAGTGCTGCAATTCCCTGGTTTGGGTTTTCAACTGAATTCCAGGTCAGAAAGTTACGAATTAGCACCCATTTCGATGACGAATCACGCGTTGCGAAACCGTTAGCCGATAGCTCATCAAACCCTTTCGAAACCCTTTCAGGAGTCCAGGCAAGGTCTTCCGAAACGTATCCATCAGGCAGTCGGAAACACCCGATCATGTTTGTGTGTTGCCCGGTGAGCAGGTACAGCGCCAGCAACCTGGCGTCATCCGATACCCGGCGCATTCCATCGCTTATCCAAAATGATGTATGCACCTTGCCGTAATCACGCATAGAGACCCCGTTGTTGCTTAAACTGGTGTGTTTTCATCACCAAGCACCCACCGCAAAGCCTCAGCGTATTCGCCACTGGCGGTTTGAAGTTGCTGGGTGATTTCCTTACGGGATTTGAGACGCGGCTTTGTGTCGCCAAGGACAGCGCGCTGACGGCGAGCTTTCTCGTGGCCAGTTACACCCTCTGCCGCTGCCTCTAACTGTTTGACCGTTTCCCGCTGCTTTTCCGGTGGCATATCGACCAGCTGACGCGCTTGAGTGACAGTGACTTTTCCAGCCTCAACCGCCGCCTGGACGGCCTGCGTAGCATCCAGTAGAGCTACGGTTGCCTGGACCGTTTTTACGCTGCAGCCAAAAAGCAGGGCAATGTCATTTTCGTCATGACCGTATTCCATCTGCTGAACCATTTTTTTTGCCCGGCCCAGTGGGGTATCTGGTTGCGTGATCTCGTTTTCGCTGACCATGTATTTGGCCATTTGAATTGCCGAGCCGCGCTTAGCTATACCGGGTACCGGCCAGGGTTCCAGCCCTGCCCGCTTTCTCCTGGCGTTTGCTTCCATAGCGTTCTTTACGCGCTGCCGACCTGAAACCACGCAGGTTTTCCCTGTCTCTGGGTCCTTCCACACGATAATCGGTTCGAGTACCCCAAGCTCCATGATGTTGAGGATCACAGCTTCATTAAGCGGTAGGTGTACTCGTTCGTCGTACAGCGGGTGTGTTGTATCGGTAACCAGATGCAAACTTTCCGGTTCGAAAAAAAGAACATTGCTTTTGCCGCTGGCGCCGTATGCGTCGATAGAATTTTTAGCCATGGGCGCCCCCGTTATTGATATTCAGTTGGTGAGTGTTCATAATTTCCCCTGTGAATTGATCCAGTTAATTCGCAACGAAAGCCGTAGGTGTTGCAGCACCGCGGCTTTCACCTTTCTGAGTTCCAGCATCACGTCACTCCTAGCATTGAAGTGACAATGGCCATCAGCGGCGCCGTTAACTCAGGGTCTATCCGGAACATCTCGACAATTCCCTCGCTCAGTTCTTTCAGCTTCTGATGGCGTGGAGCCCCCACAGCAACGGCAATCTTTGCTTCGCTGGTTTCTTTTTCCAGACGAGCCAGACGGGACATAAAATTGTCTTCGGGCATCAGGCGATGGCGAAACTCCAGCGGAAGAACGGTCATGATTGCCGGGGTAAGAAGGCGAACGTACTCGCGATAACGTTCAGACTCGGCCGGGTTGTCCAGGTAGCGAAAAAGCTTTTGTCTGGCTCGGCTGATGTCATCAGGAAACGCGATCTCCTCGCCGCCCTGCTGTCGCCACTCATCGATGATGTATGCCGAGACAACGTCCTGCCCTTCAGCTGCTGCCCAGGCGCGAACGGCAGAGCGAATACCGTCGTGATCTGACTCTCTCAGCTGATTTCGCTTTATCAGAGCGCCGGTGTTGAATCCGGTATTTTGTTGAAAGGGAAGTGTTTGCATGGTTAATCCCCATTAAGCTCGGAGCTGTTAGTTAGGGGAGTTGTAGGAGGTATAAACTCAGGCCAGATTGTTTCCCAATCATCTGGGAAACAATCTGCTCTGGTAACAGCGCCTTCCGTAAGCTGTTCTATTTGTATGGCGCGAGATGGGGATATGGCAGCAATCCCAGATGCCATTTGTGAAAGATAAGAAGTCGATACCTCGAGCTTTGTAGCCAAGGCCTTGGAGCTGCCTCGTTTCATGTTTAGATAATCTTTAAGTTGCATAGTGGCTCCCTCATGTGATTACGGTGAGTTTATAAAATACTAAACCAAAACGTCAAGTATTTGCTTGTTTATAAATTACTAATCAAAATGCTTTCTATGACGACACAGGAAATTAGACGCAGGCGACTTAAGGAATGGTTCTCAGAAAAGTCGCTTCCAGAGAAAGAGAAAAGCTATTTATCTCAATTGATAAATGGCCGCAGTTCCTTTGGCGAAAGAGCGGCAAGAAGGTTAGAAAGAGATTACGGAATGCCCTCAGGCTTCCTTGACTCAGACACCTCTGACTCCCAAAACACACCGCCAAGTCTTGTGTTGAGTGAAGAAGAACTTAAGCTCATTACTTTTTTTCGTGGATTCCCTGACTCCGCAAAGAAAGAAGCGCTAATTGAATTTGAATCTAAGTTCAATAAATTCAACGAACTTTTCAAAGAGTTACTGGCTTCACGCAGTTAACGCTCACGCCTCCCAAACCAAATCTCATCAAAGGCGGGCTTTGGTTCTTTCACAACCACTTCCTTCATTTGGGCCTCAGGATCTGAAGGCTTCAATTTTTTACGCACAAAAGTTTACTTTTTACTTTACAGAATAGTTTAGCAATGATTAAACTCATCACATCAACAACGCGCTGCGTTGCTCCGATAAACGTTCCGCTGGCCGGCGACAAGGCAATGAGGGTGAGATGAGTAAGGTAAAGGTGGCGCCTATTGAACTCGAAATAGACGCCACGGAAGTAATCAATCAGGTCGAGGAACTACTGGGGTTACTTGAGCTTCCAGCCCGTTCCCTTGAAGGCATCCCTGAGGATGTCGTCAACCTGCTTTTTGACAACATCCGTCCCTTGCTTAACAACATCGTCCTTAGTGATTTCTCGACCACAGTTGGCACAACTGACGCCAACAAAATTTGTATCAAAGTCGAAATCATCGGGACGCTTGAGCATCTCGCTTCCGCAATCAGGGCAAGCAACTTCCATCGTTGTCAGTTTTGACATTTTTTATTTTTTTGCTGGCTGTGTGAGAACTACCAGCATACCACCGAGCCTGAAGTGGTTAAAAGACAGGCAAACATGAGGAGTTGGAATGAGCAAGCAAGGCATCAGAGCCCTGATCATTTCAGCAGTTATTGGGCTCTTCATCTGGATCGCGCTCTTCAGCGCACTGAGGGGATTGTTTCTATGAATGATTTCGCACGCAAACCCGCTCGTCAGCAGGCTATTCGTTTAAGTCCGCTGTCAGCTTTCATCCGCCGGGTGTGCTACATGCTCGCGCAAAAAGGAGACCCTTCATGAGCACGATGTTTGCCCTGGTTCTCACCGTCAGCATGCTGACGGGCGGTAATCAGGATGTCCTGCTCGGCGTTTACGACACTGAGAATGACTGCAAGGCAGCTGCAGAAGAGCAACACGTGAAAGCTGAATGTTATCCACTGAAAGGTTTACTGGACGAGCATCCGGCCGGGTTCACGGTGCAAATGTAGGGGGAAGAATGCAGAAGAAATGCGGTTACTGCAGTAAAGCAATCGAGGGAAAGCCAGTGGTAAGCACCCTGTTGTACCTCCAGGGGAACCAGCTAGCACGGAAAGAAAAAGAGTATTGCTCTGAACGTTGCGCCTCTCACGACCAGATGGCTCACGAGGGCTAACGTAAACCCGCCGAAGCGGGCTGTACGTCCGGTGCCACCGACCAAAGTTACACCGGAAATTACCAAAACCAATGACCACCCTGAATGGGCGCTACCAATGGCCCGGGGGATTCTACATCCAAAATAGAGGCTATCACATGGAATATTTTTATCTGATAAAAGCGACTCAAAAATCGGGTAAAGCTGATGCCGTAATCTGGCGCACTAATAAATCAGAAGCCCGCGCTCTACTGCAGCTCGACGTCGATCTGGAAGACGCTGGGATCGAAACAGGCCGCGGCAAAGACTATCAAAAACCTATTCGCACCGATTTCCCGGTATTCAATGACCTGCCGGCGGAAGGTGTTCTCGATTACTCATGGTGCGAACGCTACCAGCTCGGTGATGATGGTCGCACCTGGGCTCTGAAGCCAGGTCAGTCGCCAGCGGATCATCACATCGATGATGCCGGAGTACCCGCTGAGCCCGTTAGTGGCGAGCCGGTTGATGCCAATACCACTGGCGACGCGACACAAGGTGAGACCGTGGAAACTTTCGGTAGCGATGAATACCAGAACGATTCAAGCGCGCTTTTTAACGTGGCAGAACTCCCCTTTCGCACTCAGCTGCTGGCGCAGTATATGGCCGAAGAACACCACGTTTATCATATCAGCATGCCTCACCGGCAGGAGTTGTCAGTTCTTGAAATGGACACTGATAACGCAGCCGTCCAGGATCTGATTCTGGCCGCCGAGAATATCCCTGAAATCAAAAAATACGATATGCCGGCGCTCTGGAAATTCACCAGTGCCAATAAAAAAGTCTTCCCCGAAGGGAAACGGCATGAGCTCGGCAAGCGTATCCAGTTTGCAAAGCTGTGGTTCGCTACTAACGCGATCGACCGCGGCATTCTCACCAGGGAATGGGCTGCCGGTAACTGCATTTCTTCGGTTATGAAAACTGATGCAGGTACGAATGCTGGCGGCGGTAATAAAACCGATCGCAATCCTGACTACACCCATACCCTTGATACGCTCGATGTAGAAATAGCCCTGGCCACAATGCCAATGGATTTCGATATCTACAATTTCCCGGCATCAATTCACCGCCGGGCCAAAGAGATCGTCCAGAAGAAAGAAAGTCCGTTCAAGGAATGGTCTGCAGCGCTGCGCAAGGTCGCAGGCATCCTGGATTATTCCCGCGCAGCCATTTTTGCCCTTATTCGTGGCGCCACCAGCGATATTCATCATTTCCCGGTAAGTCTGCAGACCTATATCAATGCGAATCTGACCGAGCATAAACATGATGCCCCTTCTGCTGAGACGCTTGAAAAAGCTGGTCATGTTTCATCTGCCGCCGTCACTCTGGACGCTGTGAAAAAGGCTATCGATGGAGATGAAGGTGTGCCTGACCTGGAAACTCTCCCAACTGACTTTCAGGTAATTGGCACCGAACTGGTGAAAGAAGCTCAAAAGAAACGCCCTGACGCTAATCAGGTTCTGGCCGCCGAACGCGGTGAATATGTCGAAGGTATCAGTGACCCCACGGATCCGAAGTGGATAACCGAAGACCTGACCAAGCCCAAACAGCCTGAAGTTTCAAACATGGGCAATGGTGTTTTTTCGATTGATGGTCTGATGGATAGCCAGACATCACCAGCACCAGCACCAGCACCAGCACCAGCACCAGCACCAGCACCAGCACCAGCACAAGCACTTTCTATCGTGGACCAGGCGCGCCAGCGCGCTGCAGAAGAAAAATTACATCCAGCTAATTCCGGGGAAACCACCAGCAATGTGCAGATGGAAACGGCTCAGCCGGTCGAAGACGAAAATGATAATGCGGTATCAGCAGGCGAAGGCGCTGATGAACCTCCTGCGCAAACAACTGCCGTGAACATGAGAGAAATACTGGCTGAACGCTGCCCGGATCTTACCGCCGAAGTGCTGAAAAGCCAGGTTTCCGAGAGTGCTCATAGCGATGAAGAGGAAGAGGCTGAACAAGCAGCGCCAGCATGGCCGGAGTATTTCGAGCCTGGTCGATATGAAGGCGTGCCAAATGAGGTCTACCACGCCGCTAACGGCATCAGCTCCACGATGGTTAAAGATGCGCGGGTATCGCTGATGTTTTTCGAGGCGCGCCACGTATCCAAAACCATCCAGAAGGTGCGCTCTCCTGTTCTGGATATGGGCAATCTGGTGCATGCACTGGCGCTGCAGCCTGATCAGCTGGAAAAAGAATTCAGTATAGAGCCGGAAATCCCGGAAGGCGCCTTCACCACGACGGCGACGATCCGCGCATTTATCGATGAATACAACAACGGGCTTCCGGTTTTGCTCAGCGCAGAGGACATCAAGAGATTCCTGGAGGAATACAACGCGAACCTGCCCGCCCAGGTTCCCTTGGGTACATCAGTTGAAGAAACCGGCCAGGGTTATATGTCTTTACCTGCTGAGTTCCAGCGCATTGAAGACGGTCAGAAGCAAACCGCCACCGCAATGAAGGCCTGCATCAAAGAATACAACGCCACCCTGCCCGCCCAGGTGAAAACCAGCGGTGGCCGCGATGTCTTACTGGAACAGCTGGCGCTTATTAATCCTGACATGGTTGCTCAGGAAGCACAGAAGGCGCAGCCCCTGAAAGTCTCTGGCACAAAGGCCGATCTGATTCAAGCCGTGAAATCGGTAAAACCGGATGCCGTGTTTGCCGACGAGCTGCTGGATGCATGGCGCGAGAACCCGGAAGGAAAAGTGCTGGTTACCCGCCAGCAGCTGGCTACGGCACTGGCCATTCAGAAAGCACTGTTGAATCACCCTACCGCCGGCAAGTTGTTGACGCACCCGAGCCGTGCCGTCGAGGTGAGCTATTTCGGCATTGATGAGGAAACCGGGCTGGAAGTTCGCGTGCGCCCTGACCTTGAAATAGACATGGGCGGCCTGCGCATTGGTGCGGACCTGAAAACCATCAGTATGTGGAACATTAAGCAGGAAGGCCTGCGCGCGAAGCTGCACCGGGAAATCATCGAGCGCGATTACCACCTGAGCGCGGCTATGTACTGCGAAACCGCAGCCCTTGACCAGTTCTTCTGGATATTCGTCAACAAAGACGAGAACTACCACTGGATCGCCATCATCGAGGCATCCGAAGAACTGCTGGAACTTGGCATGCTGGAATATCGCAAAGCAATGCGTGCCATCGCGAACGGTTTCGACACTGGCGAATGGCCGGCGCCGATTACCGAAGACTACACCGAAGAACTTAACGATTTTGATATGCGCCGTCTCGAAGCGCTGCGCGTACAGGCATAAGGGGGAACAGTCATGGAAAACACTAACATTGTTACAGCCGAACAGCAGGCACCAAACACCATTTCAGCTAGCAACGCGATCTTTAACGTTCAGGCTCTCGGTCAGTTAACTGCTTTCGCAAACCTTATGGCTGATTCACAAGTGACAGTGCCAGCTCACCTCGCAGGTAAGCCAGCCGATTGCATGGCCATCGTTATGCAGGCTATGCAGTGGGGCATGAATCCCTATGCAGTCGCGCAAAAAACGCATCTGGTAAACGGCGTGCTCGGATATGAAGCCCAGCTCGTCAACGCGGTAATCGCCAGTTCCAGCGCTATTAACGGTCGATTTCATTATCGCTACGGCGGCGACTGGGAACGTTGCACAAGGACGCAGGAAATTACCAGGGAAAAACACGGTAAAAATGGGAAATACAGCGTTACAGAACGGGTGCGCGGCTGGACTGATGAAGACGAAATCGGGTTATTCGTCCAGGTTGGCGCGATTCTGCGCGGTGAATCAGAAATCACCTGGGGGGAGCCACTTTATCTCTCTGGAGTCGTCACACGTAATTCTCCTTTGTGGGTTTCTAACCCGAAACAGCAGATCGCTTATCTGGGCGTCAAATACTGGGCACGGCTGTATTGCCCGGAAGTCATCCTGGGTGTTTACAGCCCGGATGAAGTTGAACAAAGGACCGAGCGAGAAATAAACCCGGCGCCGGCGCAAAGAATGTCTGTCGCAGAGATCACCAGCGGAACAGACATCACCACCAGCGCGCAGGATTCAGCTCTCAATATTGATTCCCTGGCAGATGATTTCCGTGACCGCATTGAGCGCGCCGAATCGGTCGATGCAGCAAAAGCCATCAGGGCGGATCTGGATAAAGAGAAAGCTGTGTTGGGCACTGTTCTTTTCACCGAACTGAAAGGTAAAGCCGTGCAGCGTTATTTCATGGTAGACGCCCGAAACAAAGTTGAGGCCGCGATCAACTCTCTACCTAATCCCGGAGAACCGGAAGCCGTCGAACTGTTCGCTAAAGCTGAAGGCATTCTCAACGGCGCGAAACGCCACCTCGGTGATGAACTGTATGACCAGTTCCGCATCGCCCTGGACGACATGAAACCGGAATACGTGGGTTAACCAGATTGGGAGGGGAAACTCTCCCGATAAAGGAATGTATATGCGATTGATTAACCGAAGCAGACACTCCCCTCTGGGCCGCCAGGCGTGCGATGCGGCACTGGCAAAACACGTTGAGCTTTATGGAGCCTACGGGCGACAGAAAACAAAGAGAACTTATACGGTGGTGGTTCAAGGCTCAAAGATCACTGTAGAAGTTGTTAACAGAAAAAGTAGCTATGTGGCCACAGCCATGAGCTGCGCGCGCCGGCTACACCATCTGCCTGGACAATGTAACTAAGGGGTTTTTATGACTAATACATCTCATAAATCAGATGAAATTTTGATAACCGATGACGTTCTGTCCAGATACAAAATATCGCGCAGCACACTTTATTTCTGGAGCACCCCATCCCGGATGCCCTCTTACTTTGCTCAGCCATTCCCGCAGCCTAAAATAAATGGCAGCCCTAAAAGGTGGAGACTTTCAGACTTGTTGGCCTGGGAAGATAACGTGGGGATCAAACCAGAGGCTGACCAACCAGCTTCTCAAGGTGATCCTGCCAAACAGCAAGCCAGTGACGCTGATCATCCAGATAATCATGCAGGTTATAACGTGCCATGACACCTGCCATATGATGGCCAAGCAGTTTTTCCACAACATGTGGCGGCGCACCTAATTCAGAAAGGCGTGTCGCCACTGTTCGTCTGAGGTCATGGAGAGACCAGGGCTTCATGCCTGTTTTAGCTATAATCTGAGCAGAAAACAGAGCGACGTTTGGTTGTAGTGGCGGTCTGTCATCTTCTGGCCCCCTGTAGCGTGACAGTGTCACAACGTGTTTTGAAACTGACGTTTCCTTCTCTGCTAACATCATTCTTACTACTGCCTCGGGAAGTGCCCTTCTGACCGATTTCCCGGTTTTATAATCGCTTGCCGGAATGGTCCACGTTTGCTCATGGAAATCGAACCACTCCCATCTTGCTGTCCTGATCTCCGTACTCCGGCAGCCAGTCATGATGAGAAACTTCATTATCAGCTGTTGTCTGTATTTCAATTCAGGAAGGATGTTCCAAACTGTTTTGATTTCCTCATCACTCAATCTGCGATCTTTTACGGATGCTGTGAGACCTACGTCAGAGCGCCTAAGGCTCTCAATTGGGTTCACATTAATTACCCCTCGATTGGAGCAAAAACGGAACGTACGCTGCATCAGCCCAAGCATCTGACCAGTGACAACTCTTCGCCCCATGCCATCAAAAAGGTTAAGCCAGTGCGCTTTAGTGGTCTGATCAACAATCATGTTCCCCAGCACAGGCGCTATATGGTTATTGAAGTCCCGCCGGTTAACCTTGATTTTCACAAGACCTTCAGGGATGCAGTAATACTTTTCCCAGTAATCGAAAGCCTCTTTAACAGTGAGCGCTTCGACTTTTTTCTGTTTCTCCAGAACTGTTTGCCGTCTCGGATCGAGTCCTTCTGTCAACCAGGCCCTGAACTGCTGTCTACGTTCGCGAGCTTGAGATAAGGAGGTGGTGGGATAATCGCCAATCGTTAGCTGAGCGGCTTTCCCGTTCCATCTGTAGCGGTAAAAGAATGTTATACTGCCGGAAGTAGACAACCGGACATTCAGACCATGAGCGTCCGATATGACCTCGATCTGGTCTCTCTTTTTGCCAAGAGCTTTTCTTAATTTTGTGTCGGTAAGCAATGTGTACACTCCGGAAGATGATATACACATCAGTGTACACATTTTGGTTAAATTGATAACCTTCAAATCAATGCAGAACACACAAAATTAAAGCACTCAATGCTGGCAAGGCGTTGGTATTAGCGGGATTTTTGAAAAGACTTAAAGCATGACTAACAAACTTAAAACGGATTCATATGCCCTACGATAGCGTTTATCTGGAAAAGCGTCCGCCCGGCGCGCTGCGCACCGTATGGCGTAAGTTCTATGGCGACACCACGGCGATGATCGGTCTGTACGGCTGCGCGGGCCTGCTGCTGCTCTGCGTCTTCGGCGGCTGGTTCGCCCCCTACGGCATCGACCAGCAGTTCCTCGGCTACCAGCTGTTGCCGCCGTCGTGGTCGCGCTATGGCGAAGTCTCCTTCTTTCTGGGAACCGATGACCTCGGCCGCGATGTGCTGAGCCGACTGCTGAGCGGCGCGGCGCCCACCGTCGGCGGCGCTTTTGTCGTCACCCTCGGCGCCACGCTGTTTGGTCTGGTGCTGGGCGTGATTGCCGGATCGACCCACGGCCTGCGCTCGGCGGTGATGAACCATATCCTCGACACCCTGCTCTCCATCCCCTCGCTGCTGCTGGCGATTATCGTCGTCGCCTTTGCCGGGCCGCATCTGAGCCATGCGATGTTCGCCGTCTGGCTGGCGCTGCTGCCGCGCATGGTGCGCTCCGTCTACAGCATGGTCCACGATGAGCTGGAGAAAGAGTACATCATCGCCGCCCGCCTCGACGGCGCCTCGACGCTGAATATTCTGCTGTTCGCCATCCTGCCCAATATCGCCTCCGGCCTGGTGACCGAGATCACTCGCGCCCTGTCGATGGCCATTCTGGATATTGCCGCGCTGGGCTTTCTTGATCTCGGCGCCCAGCTGCCTTCGCCGGAATGGGGAGCCATGCTGGGCGATGCGCTGGAGCTTATCTATGTGGCGCCGTGGACCGTGATGCTCCCCGGGGCGGCGATTATGCTCAGCGTACTGCTGGTCAACCTGCTGGGCGACGGTATTCGCCGGGCGATCATTGCCGGGGTAGAATAATGCCGTTACTCGATATTCGTCACTTAACCATTGAATTTAAAACCAGCGAAGGCTGGGTAAAAGCCGTCGATCGCGTCAGCCTGACGCTGACCGAAGGCGAAATCCGCGGCCTGGTGGGGGAATCCGGCTCCGGGAAAAGCCTTATTGCCAAAGCTATCTGCGGCGTGACCAAAGACAACTGGCGGGTCACGGCCGACCGCATGCGCTTCGATGACATCGACCTGCTGCGACTGTCGAACCGCGAGCGCCGGAAGCTGATCGGCCATAATGTGTCGATGATTTTTCAGGAGCCCCAGTCGTGCCTCGATCCCTCTGAGCGCATCGGCCAGCAGCTGATTCAGAGTATCCCCGGCTGGACCTACAAGGGCCGCTGGTGGCAACGGCTGGGCTGGCGCAAGCGCCGGGCCATCGAGCTGTTGCACCGCGTCGGCATTAAAGATCACAAAGATGCCATGCGCAGCTTCCCCTATCAGCTGACCGAGGGCGAGTGCCAGAAGGTGATGATCGCCATCGCCCTGGCCAACCAGCCGCGTCTGCTGATTGCCGACGAGCCGACCAACGCCATGGAGCCGACCACCCAGGCGCAGATTATTCGCCTGCTGACGCGGCTCAACCAGAACAACAACACCACCATCTTGCTGATCAGCCATGACCTGCAAATGCTCAGCAAATGGGCGGATAAAATCAACGTCATGTACTGCGGGCAGACGGTGGAGAGCGGGCCCAGCGAAGAGCTGATCACCCTCCCACATCACCCCTACACCCAGGCGTTAATCCGCGCGATCCCGGATTTCGGTAGCGCCATGCCGCATAAAAGTCGCCTCAACACCCTGCCTGGAGCGATCCCGCTGCTGGAGCAGTTGCCTATCGGCTGTCGGCTGGGGCCGCGCTGCCCGTACGCCCAGCGCGAGTGTATCGAAACGCCGCGTCTTACCGGGGCGCGCAACCATCTGTACGCCTGTCATTTCCCGTTGAACATGGAGAAAGAGTGAAATGGTCGAAACATTGCTGGAAGTTCGCCAACTCAGTAAGACCTTTCGCTACCGCACCGGCTGGTTTCACCGTCAGACGGTTGAGGCGGTTAAGCCGCTGAGTTTTACCCTGCGCGAACGGCAGACGCTGGCGATTATCGGCGAGAACGGCTCCGGGAAATCGACCCTCGCGAAGATGCTGGCGGGCATGGTGGAACCCACCAGCGGCGAACTGCTGATTGACGATCATCCGCTGACTTTTGGGGATTACTCCTACCGCAGCCAGAAGATTCGCATGATCTTTCAGGATCCGTCGACCTCGCTGAACCCGCGTCAGCGCATCTCGCAGATCCTCGATTTTCCGCTGCGACTGAATACCGATCTCGACGCCGAGGCGCGGCAGAAGCAGATAATCGACACCCTGCGCATGGTCGGTCTGCTGCCGGACCACGTCAGCTACTACCCCCATATGCTGGCGCCCGGTCAGAAGCAGCGTCTCGGCCTCGCCAGGGCGCTGATCCTGCGCCCGAAGGTTATCGTCTGCGATGAGGCGTTGGCCTCGCTGGATATGTCGATGCGCTCCCAGCTTATCAACCTGATGCTGGAGCTGCAGGAGAAACAGGGCATCTCCTATATCTATGTCACTCAGCACCTGGGAATGATGAAACACATCAGCGATCAGGTGCTGGTGATGCATAACGGCGAAGTGGTCGAGCGCGGCAGCACTGCCGATGTGCTGGCCTCGCCGCTGCACGACCTGACCCGGCGCCTGATCGCCGGCCACTTCGGGGAAGCCCTCACCGCCGACGCCTGGCGCAAAGACGGGAAATAGCTGGCAGGCGACGGCAGGGGCGGCCCTCACGCCGCCCTTGTCATTCAGGTAGAAGGGAAAAGACTCTGCGCCGGCAGCGACCGGCGGTCAAAGCGGCGCAGCGCGTAGTAAAGAACCCCGGTGCCAAACCAGCCTATTATCCATGAGACATCGTTACCGGCGAAGATCCACGTGAGCGAACCATGGAACAACGGGTTCTCAATGAACGGCAACTGGATAAGCACACCGACGATATACAGGGTGATCGCGTACAGGTTCCAGAACCCGTAGCGTTGCTGCGGGTCGCTTAGCGCCGGAATATCGATGGCGCCCTTCGAGATAAGATAATAATCCGTCAGACAGATGGCGCTCCACGGCACGAAGAACGCCAGCAGAAACAGAAGAAAATGCGTGAAATGCTTTAAGAAAGCGGGTTCGCTAAGCAACGCGATAATGCAGGAAGCCGTCACCATCAGCACCACGAATGCAATGCGACACTTTTGCGACAGCACGGTTTGCCGGCGGAAGGCGGAAACAATGGTGGTCAGCGACATAAAACTGCCGTACGCATTGAGGGTAGTGAAGGTAATTTTACCAAAACAGATGGCGAAATAGATAACCATGGCCATCGCCTGACTCTTACCTAATCCCACCAGATAGCTCACCTCGTGACCAGGGAACGCGCTGCCGGCAATGGCCACTGTCAGAACCCCGAGCGTCATCGACGTTTGGGTACCCAATACGGTGCCGAAAAACACTGAGCACCACGTTTTCGTGGCGGAAACATCGCGTGGCAGGTAGCGCGAATAGTCGGATACATAGGGGCAAAAAGCGATCTGCCACGATGAGGAGAGCGATACGGCTAATAAAAACGTCGGCAGCGAAAAATGGTTATTGTGCGCGAGCGCACTGAGATCGGCCGAAAGTAGCAGCGTGATGAACATATAAACGAAGGCGAGAATTCCGACGATACTCGCCAGTTTGCCCAGCTTGTGGATCACCTTATAACCGAGGACGGCGATAACGATAATAATCGCACTGAATATCAGCATCCCGGCTACGTGGCTGATATTCAGTAGTTTGGCCATTGCCTGCCCGGCCAATACGGTGCCGCTGGCAGAAAAACCGATATACATGACGCAAACCAGCACCAGCGGCACCACCGCGCCAAAAACCCCAAACTGGGCGCGGCTAAGGATCATTTGCGGAAGTCCCAGTCGCGGTCCCTGCAGCGCATGCAGAGACATCACCGCCGCCCCCAGCATCTGACCGACCAGCAGCCCGACCAGAGACCACACTACATCGCCGCCCAGCACAACGGCTAAAGCGCCAGTGACAATCGCCGTAATTTGCAGATTGCCGCCAAACCAAAGGGTGAACTGGCTAAAAGGGTGTCCATGCCGTTCGCTTTCCGGGATGTAATCAATCGACCGCCTTTCACTCATTCCAGCATAATTGCTCTTTGACTGCCCGTCTGTAGACGAAAACGAAGACATAGGTTCCTCACTCAAGTTATTAATATCACCTCACTCAATCGTTCTTGTATATACAAGCATTGACAACTCACCGCCTTGCATGCACTCTCATTTTGTGACGAATATGTAAAATATTTGTATTGCAGAAAGTTACTAAACTAGCTCAAGGCGGTGCTTATTGTTGACGCCGGAAGCGATTAACTAAGGTATGCTGCCCATGATGGTCCCTTTTCAACTTTCGACGCTCCCCGTCACGCCGTGGAAAAACGGCGGCGGAGAGACGCGCGAAATCATCTGCGTACCCGCTCCAGATGCCCCTTTTCTCTGGCGAGCGAGTATTGCCACCCTGCAGGCGGATGGCCCTTTCTCCCCCTTTCCTGGCGTCGACCGGGTCATTACTCTGCTGGCGGGGCAGCCGCTACGGCTGTGTGGCGAGAATATCGACCAACCGCTGGCGCTCTGGCAGCCGTGGGCTTTCCCCGGCGAATGGGCGCTGTCCAGCGTCGGGATCGTTGCGCCAGGGCTGGACTTCAATATCATGACTCAGCGCGGGTGCGCGTCGGCGACAGTTCAGGTCGTTAGCGACCTGCAATGCCCTGCCAGCGAGGGGGTCGCTTATGTTCTACAAGGCGAGTGGGATCTGGCCGGGCGACGCTGCGCGGCCGGCAGCGGCCTCTGCTGGCGCGGTGGATCGCCGCGGAATCTGCGTCCCGTGGGCAGCAATGGACGCCTGCTGCTGGCGGAGATCGCGCTCAAATAATCGTCAGGAGAGATGATATACTGCAGCTATCGCGATGTACTTTTGCCCCGCGCGGCGCGGACCGGCTGAAAAATATCGTGACACAAGGGGTCGTCAGTGGGATATAATTCCCGGCTAAATTTGAGTTATTTTGAAATAACAATGTTAACGTTATGATTGTTAAAGTAAAAATAAGCAATAACGATAAGGATTAAAGCTATGGGTTTTCTTTCCGGTAAGCGCATTTTGATCACTGGCGTCGCCAGCAAACTGTCCATCGCCTACGGCATCGCGCAGGCAATGCACCGCGAAGGCGCGGAACTGGCATTCACCTATCAGAATGAGAAACTGAAAGGTCGCGTAGAAGAGTTTGCTGCCGCGCTGGGTTCTGACATTGTGCTGCCGTGCGACGTTGCTGAAGATGAGAGCATCACCGCGCTGTTCACCGAGCTGGAAAAAGTCTGGCCAAAATTCGATGGTTTCGTCCACTCAATCGGTTTTGCCCCGGCTGACCAGTTAGACGGCGACTACGTTGACGTTGTCACTCGCGACGGCTTTAAAATCGCGCACGACATCAGCGCTTACAGCTTCGTGGCAATGGCCAAAGCCTGCCGCGGCATGCTGAACCCGGGTTCGGCTCTGCTGACGCTCTCCTACCTGGGCGCAGAGCGCGCGATCCCGAACTATAACGTGATGGGTCTGGCCAAAGCCTCTCTGGAAGCTAACGTCCGCTATATGGCTAACGCCATGGGTCCGGAAGGCGTTCGCGTCAATGCCATCTCTGCCGGTCCTATCCGTACGCTGGCCGCGTCCGGTATTAAAGATTTCCGTAAAATGCTGGCGCACTGCGAAGCGGTCACCCCGATCCGTCGCACCGTCACCATTGAAGATGTGGGTAACAGCGCAGCCTTCCTGTGCTCCAACCTGTCTGCGGGGATCTCCGGTGAAGTCGTTCACGTTGACGGCGGGTTCAATATCGCCGCCATGAACGAGCTGGAACTGAAATAAGTTCCTTCCCCTCCTCGCCCCGGTGAGGAGGGTTCTTCCATCCCCCACGCCTTACGCCCCACCTGTTATTCCAATCGGCTATTTGTTAGCACGTATCAATATTTTCTCCTGCTTCCGGGTTACGCCAGGATAGTTCTGCATAAACGATCCGCGGAACGGCGGTTCGCCACATACCGAACAAGGAAAGCCCATGGAGCCACGCCGCGTGAATGGCAAAAATCACTGGTATCACGAAACCCAGTCAACAATCTGCCCGGTGGATGTCCTGCCGCTCGTCCCTGAAGCCGCCCATGTTGAAGACCGCTTTTTGCTGGACCTGACGCTGCCGGCCGCCTGGCTACGTGCCCACGCTGACTGGCTACACCCCGCACGCCAGCTGGCCGAACTGCTGTTTCCCGACCAGGTGGCGGTGAGTCGCCTGCAGACCTTTACCGCTTACGATCGACTCAGCACCGCGCTCACCGTCGCCCAGGTCTACGGCGTCCAGCGGCTGTGTAACCACTACGCCGCCCGCCTTGCTCCCCTGCCAGGCCCCGATTCCTCGCGCGAGAGCAACCGTCGTCTGGCGCAAATCACGCAATATGCTCGTCAGCTTGCCGGTTCGCCCTCGGTTATTAATGCTCTCTCCCGTAGCCAGCTGGACGAAGTGGGCTTAACCAGTCGGGACATTATTCTGTTCAACCAGATTATCGGATTCGTCGGCTTCCAGGCGCGGGCGATTGCCGTCCTGCAGGCGGCCCAGGGCTTTCCGGTGCGCTGGATCCCCGGTATGCCCCAGCAAGAGGAGTCACCCGCGGAGCTGTTCGCCCCGCCGCCGGGAGCATGGCAGGCAGACATTGCGGATCCCGACCTGCAGTATGCCGATGATGAGCGTCAGCGGCGCATCGCCGGCTGGCAGTCGCTGCCCGGTCTGGGCGAGCTGGCGCCGCTGCTGGCCTGCGACCCACAGTTATTCGCGCCTCTGGAGACCTTGATCCGCCAGCTCAGCACGGATGATACCTTTGGCCCGCAGGTCGCCTTACTCACGGCGCGCACCAATGGCAGCCCCACCTGCTTTGACGCCTGGCTCCCCCACTGGCAGGGTGAAGAGGAGTTCGCCAGCCATCTGCGGGAGGGCGACCAGGCCCTCCATCACTGGCTCCAGCAGCATCCTCAGGCCCGGTCTCTCGTGACCGCGGTGCAGCTGTTAACCCGCTCGCCTGACCGGTTTAGCGCCGCCCAGTTAACGCCCCTCGCGGAATATCGACTCTCTGAGCAACAAGCAATCGATCTGTTGATCTGGAGCGGGCTGTGCGGATGGATGAATCGTCTGAAAATCGCCCTCGGCAATGTGCGTCAGCAGACGTAAATTGCTGAAACAGCGCTTGCTGCGGCAGGCATATTCGCGTAAAAATGTCAGCCGCTCTTTTAGCCACGAAAATACCTAATTATGTTTCAGGATAACCCGCTGCTAGCGCAGCTTAAACAGCAACTGCATTCCCAGACGCCGCGCGCGGAAGGGGTCGTTAAGGGCACGGAAAAGGGCTTTGGCTTCCTCGAAGTGGACGCTCAGAAGAGCTACTTCATTCCGCCGCCGCAGATGAAAAAAGTGATGCATGGCGACCGTATCGTCGCGGTGATCCATTCTGAAAAAGAACGCGAAAGCGCCGAGCCGGAATCGCTGGTTGAGCCCTTCCTGACTCGTTTTGTCGGTAAAGTCCAGAAGAAAGACGATCGCCTCGCTATCGTTCCTGACCATCCGCTGCTGAAAGACGCCATTCCCTGCCGCGCCGCCCGCGGCGTTGAGCACGATTTTAAACAGGGTGACTGGGCCGTCGCCGAGATGCGCCGTCATCCATTAAAAGGCGACCGCGGATTTTACGCCGAGTTGACGCAGTTCATCACTTTTAGCGACGACCACTTCGTCCCATGGTGGGTAACCCTGGCGCGCCATAATCTTGAGAAAGAGGCACCGGACGGCGTCGCCACCGAGATGCTCGACGAGGGGCTGACGCGCCGCGACCTAACCACCCTCGACTTCGTCACCATTGACAGCGCCAGCACCGAAGATATGGACGATGCGTTGTATGCCGAGTCCACTGCTGATGGCAAACTGCTGCTGACGGTCGCCATTGCCGACCCGACCGCCTGGATTGCCGAAGGCAGCAAGCTGGATAACGCCGCAAAAGTGCGCGCCTTTACCAACTATCTGCCGGGCTTCAACATTCCAATGCTGCCGCGCGAGCTGTCGGACGACCTCTGCTCCCTGCGCGCTAACGAAGTGCGCCCGGTGCTGGCCTGCCGGATGACCCTGGCGGCCGATGGCACCATCGAAGACAATATCGAGTTCTTTGCCGCCACCATCGAATCGAAAGCCAAGCTGGCCTATGACGACGTCTCTGACTGGCTGGAAGGCCGCGGCAGCTGGCAGCCGGACAGCGAGGCGATCGCGCAGCAAATTACGCTGCTGAAGGACGTGTGCCAGCGTCGTAGCGAATGGCGTCAGACCCATGCGCTGGTGTTCAAAGACCGTCCGGACTACCGTTTTGTTCTCGGCGAAAAAGGCGAAGTGCTGGATATCGTCGCGGAACCGCGTCGCATTGCCAACCGCATTGTCGAAGAGTCGATGATCGCCGCCAACATCTGTGCCGCCCGCGTTCTGCGCGACAAGCTCGGCTTCGGCGTTTATAACGTTCATACCGGTTTCGACCCGGCGAATACCGAGCAGTTGGCCGCCCTGCTGAAAACCCATGATGTGCACGTCGACCCGACGGAAGTGCTCACCCTGGAAGGGTTCTGCAAGCTGCGCCGGGAACTGGACGCTCAGCCGACCGGTTTCCTCGACAGCCGCATTCGCCGCTTCCAGTCGTTTGCGGAAATCAGCACCGAGCCGGGCCCGCACTTTGGTCTTGGGCTTGAAGCCTATGCCACCTGGACCTCGCCGATCCGTAAGTATGGCGACATGATCAACCACCGTCTGCTGAAAGCCATCATTAAAGGCGAGACCATTGCGCGTCCCCAGGATGAAGCCACCGTGCAGATGGCGGAGCGCCGTCGTCTCAACCGGATGGCCGAGCGCGACGTCGCCGACTGGCTGTACGCCCGTTTCCTCAACGATAAAGCCGGGACCGATACCCGCTTCGCGGCGGAGATCATCGACGTCAGCCGCGGCGGGATGCGCGTGCGTCTGGTGGACAATGGCGCGGTCGCCTTTATTCCGGCCCCGTTCCTCCACGCCGTGCGCGACGAACTGGTGTGCAGTCAGGAGAACGGTACCGTGCAGATCAAAGGTGAAGTAGTCTATAAAGTGACTGACGTTATCGATGTCACTATCGCTGAAGTTCGCATGGAAACCCGCAGCATTATTGCGCGTCCGGCGGTCTGACGCCCCTTCACAGCGGTTCCTGCGGGAACCGCTGCTTCTTTCCTCTCTATCCAGCCATTTCCGTCGCACCGATTAAGGTTGTGCGTTTTTTTCGCTTCTCTTTTTCATTCATTTTTAGCATCATTGATTTCATTCGTTTTTGTTACCAGGATAATGCCATGTCAGATGTGAATGCCCACCTGCTCGCTCAACGTATCGATACCGTGCTGGATATTCTGGTTGCCGGTGATTACCATTCTGCGATCCATAATCTGGAGATCCTCAAAGCGGAGCTGCTGGCGCTGGCAGCGGACGATGCTGAACAACAAAACCAACCCAAGGCGCCCTGGGAAATCTGAATATCAGCCATGCCGCAGCCGGCCATATGGACCGGTTGCTCGCCATATAGCCCCCTAACAGTGATGTTGCTATGAACGCCCGACAACAAAGTATTTTGCAAGTGGTCATCGATAAAGGCCGCATGAGCGTCGCCGATCTGGCGAAGATGACCGGTGTCTCTGAGGTTACTATTCGTCAGGATTTGAATTTGCTGGAAAAGCAGAGCTATTTGCGCCGTACTCATGGCTATGCCGTACCGCTGGACAGCGAAGATGTCGAAACCCGCATGATGACCCATTTCGCCATTAAGCGTGAGCTGGCCAGCCGGGCTGCGGCGCTAGTGAATACCGGTGAAACGGTATTTATCGAAAACGGCAGCAGCAATGCCCTGCTGGCGCGTACGCTGGCCGAGCGCGGCGATATCACCATCATTACCGTCAGCAGCTATATCGCCCATCTGCTGAAAGAGACCCCAGGAGAGGTGATCCTGCTGGGCGGAATTTATCAGAAACGTAGTGAGAGTATGGTCGGTCCGCTAACCCGTCAGTTCATCCAGCAGGTGCATTTCAGCAAAGCCTTCATCGGGATCGACGGTTGGCAGGCGGAAACCGGCTTTACCGGCCGCGATATGATGCGTGCGGACGTGGTGAACGCCGTGCTGGAGAAGCATTGTGAGGCAATTATTCTTAGCGACAGTTCAAAATTCAGCGCGGTACATCCCTATCCGCTCGGTCCCGCCGGCCGCTTTAATCGCGTTATTACCGACGATCGCTTACCGGACGCCTGTCGCGAACAATTGCTCCGCAGCGGCCTGACCGTCGATATCGTGCCCTACATCTGATCCTCCGCCGCCCCATCTCCTGCCAAAGCGCCGGAAGGGGCGCTTTATCGCTCTGAGAGTATTCCGAGCCGCTAATTAAGACTTTTTACCTGACGATAAATTTTAAAAAAAGTAAAATTATTATTAGCGATATAACAGGAAGTGACTATCACCTGCGTGATTTTCGTGACACCTGCGCACCTTAACTTCATGGAATTGCCCTAAAGCTGCTTTATCAGGCTATGCTTAAAGGAGCGCTGTAATCCATGAATAGATTATTCAGGAGAAAAAAAATGATGACTTCAACGAGCAAAAAAATGGCTGCTGTCGTTCTGGCTGTCACTGTAGCAATGTCTCTGAGCGCTTGCTCTAACATGTCTAAACGCGATCGTAACACGGCTATCGGCGCTGGCGCCGGCGCTATCGGTGGTGCGGTGTTAACTGACGGTAGCGCGCTCGGTACCCTGGGTGGCGCAGCAGTCGGTGGTATTATTGGTCACCAGGTCGGCAAATAATTTAATTATCTGACGAAATAAAAGAATAATTCACACGAATTGACTTACGCACGTTAAATCATTCAAGGCCGCGGCATTTACCGCGGCCTTGTTATTTCAACCAGACCATTGGAGCAGAGGGAAAATAGCGATCAGCCACCGGCTAACTTGACCTTCATCCCTTTCGCCTCAAGCAGCGACTTGAGTAAATCCCGCTTATCGCCCTGGATCTCGATCACGCCATCTTTCACCGCGCCGCCGCAGCCGCATTTCTTTTTCAACTCTGCCGCCAGAGCGGTTAGCGCAGCATCGTCGGCATCAATCCCGCTAATCAGACAGACGCCTTTGCCCTTGCGGCCGCTGGTCTGGCGCTGGATCCGCACAATGCCGTCGCCTTTCGGGCGCACCGGCGCCGGTTTCGCCTCGTCGATACGCCCGGTTTCGGTGGAGTAGACCAGACGGCTGTTGGAATCGCTCATTATGCCCCCTTGCGCAGAGAATCGTTGATCGCCCGCAGCGTCGCGGCTGGATCCGCCGACTGAGTAACCGGGCGACCAATCACCATATAGTCTACCCCAGCTTCCTGAGCCTGCTCAGGAGTCATAATTCGCCGCTGATCGCCAGCGTCGCTGCCCTGCGGACGAATCCCCGGGGTCACCAGCTTAAACGCCTGCCCCAGCTCATGCTTAAAGCGCACCGCCTCCTGGGCTGAACACACCACCCCATCAAGGCCGCAGCGTTGGGTCAGCGCCGCCAGCTTCGCCGCGTAGTCAGCCGGAGATAAGGTAATGCCCAGATCCTGTAGATCGCTGGACTCCATGCTGGTGAGCACCGTGACAGCGATCAGCAGCGGCGCATCTTTGCCAAACGGCAGCAGCGCTTCGCGCGCGGCGGTCATCATTCGCGCGCCGCCGGAAGCATGGACATTCACCATCCATACGCCCAGCTCAGCCGCTGCGGCCACCGCGCGGGCGGTGGTGTTGGGAATATCGTGAAACTTAAGGTCCAGGAACACCTCAAACCCACGCTGATGCAGATCGCGGACAAACTGCGGGCCCAGCAGGGTGAACATCTCTTTGCCCACCTTCAGGCGGCAGTCGCGCGGGTCGATGCGGTCGACAAATGCCAGCGCTTTATCGCGATTATCATAGTCGAGCGCAACCACAACGGGAGAGGATGTGACAGCGCGGGAAGATGGGATAGCTGTAGACGTCATGACCAGACCTTAGTGTTGATGGGCGCCGGGGTGGCGCAAAAAAGGTAAACGGGCAGCATTCTACCTGTGAAGCGAACAAAATAACAGACTGCCGTACCTGCCCTAACCGGACGATGGCGCTGCCGGGGCCGCGCCTGGAGAGGAGTGAAGCGATAAGTATGTTGTAACTAACGGAGGGCTTTTTTTTGGCTTTACTGGCCGTCGAGACCGCGAATGGGTTTAATGGTCGCCCACGAGCGGCAGGACGGACAATGCCAGTAGAGTGTATGAGCGGTAAACCCGCATTTCTGGCAGCGATAGCGTGGTTTGCTGCGCACCTGCTCACCAACCATGTTTCGCAGCACCCCAAGGCTTTCTTTCGCCCGCCCTTCTTCCGCTTCGTTGAGATGGTAGTCCATCAGCTTATGGAAGACGCGCATGGTCGGGTGGCGTTCCAGCTGCCGGGTGACGTAGTTTTGCGCCGCTTCGACGCCTTCCCGCTGCTCAAGGATCTGCGCCAGCATCAGTTCGGCGGTCGCCCCGGCGTTCTCCTCCACGCAGCGGCGCAGAAAAACTTCCCATTCATCGGTTTTGCCGAGCTGCTGGTAGCAGGTCTGCAGCATCTCCAGCGTTTCACCCACCAGCTCTTTATCCTGATCGATAACCCGCTCGAGGCTCTCCACCGCTTTGGCGTAGTCGCCCTTTTCCATCCACACCCGGCCCATCATGATCGATACCCGGGCGCTGTTGCGGTCCGCGGCTGCGCCTTTTCTCAACAACGCCATCGCTTTATCCAGATCGTTGGCTGCCATCTGCTGCAGGGCCAGTTCGCACCAGAAGTTGGCGATTTCGCCACGATGTTTCTCTTTCCCCAGTTTCACCAGCCGTTCAGCCACTTCAATAGCCGACTGCCAGTCGCTGGTCGCCTGGTAAATCTGCAGCAGTTGCTGCAGCGCGCCGAGGCGGAAATCGGTCTCATCCACCAGCTGTTTGAACATGTCTTCCGCGCGGTCATACAGTCCGGCGGCCATATAATCCCGTCCCAGCTGCTGCACCGCCAACAGGCGCTGATCGTAGGTTAACGACGCGCTTTCCATCAGGCTCTGGTGAATTCGGATCGCGCGGTCGACTTCGCCGCGCGAACGGAACAAATTACCGAGCGTCAGGTGCGCCTCAACGGTACCGGTATCCTCTTTCAGCATATCAAGGAACAGGTCGACGGCTTTATCCTGCTGGTTGCTGAGCAGGAAGTTAACCCCCGCCACGTAATCTCGCGACAGGCGGCTCGCATCGTCCTGTTTGGACTGTTGTGCACTTCTGCGCCCCATGTACCAGCCGTAAGCGGCGGCAACGGGTAAAAGCAGAAACAACAACTCCAGCATAAGAGGTTATTCCTTCACCGCAGGCACGCCTGCGTCGACAGCCGCCGGGCTGACGGGGGCAATCTGATGCTCAAGACGCTTAATTTTCCGCTCCGCGCGCGCCAGTGAGACACGCACCCGCAGCCAGAACAGGCCGCAGATCAGCCAGCCAATGGCAAAGCCCGCGGCAAACAGCACCGCCAGCAGCGTCGATATGCGGAATTCACCCTGAGCGAGTAAATAGTTGAAAGTGACCTGTTGGTCATTCTGCGCCCCCAGCGTCACTGAAATGACGAAGATTGCTAACACCAGTAAGAAAATGAGTAAATATTTCACATGACTTCCCGTTATGTGGGTTGCGCGAAAAAAGCCCGCTTTCAGCCCTATAAAGTATCATTTTCGCCGCAGCGGTGGAATGAAAAAGCATGGCAACTCTTCAGGATATGCGGTCGGATGCCGCTAAAATCAACATTATTCCGCTTCAGGCATCCGTTTTTTAATATCCTGCGCCTCTTCTCCGGGCGGCGAGAGCGGCCCACAAAGGCGCTGCGTCAGCCAGCAGGCCACCGTGACCAGCAGCCAGGAGATCAGCGTGGCGACGATGAGATCCAGCGGCCAGTGCATGCCCAGCGCCAGGCGACTGCCCATCACCGCCGTCGCCCACACCAGCAGCACCGCGATTGTGCCCCAGCGGCGACGCGGCCACAGCAGCCCCGCAGCGAGTAACGCCCAGCTGGCGGCAAACATGGTGTGACCTGACGGGAAAGCAAACCCCGTCTCCTTCTGCCAGTGTTTGCGTAAAAATGACGGAATGTCCTGCGCCTGCGCCAGCTGTTCATGCACCAGTTTAGCGCGTTCTTTACGCTTTAACGCGTAGAATTGCGTCACCGGCACCTGCCTTGTGTTTTCCAGCCAGATGACGAACGGTCTCGGCTCCTGGACCCGCGCCTTGACCCAGGATTTCGCCCCCTGTCCCGCCAGGATAGCGGCGGCAAGGATAAGGAACAGGATCAACGCCGCGCGCAGCCGAAAGCGCAGACACCAGAGGAACCAGCCGCAAAGCACGACATGAGTGATAATTCCCCACGGCTGGGTCACCGTTTCCGTCACCCACCACAGGCTTTTCAACATGGCAACCGGCAGTCCAGGCTGCCACAGCCACCCGGAAAGCCAGACCGTGAGGGGCATAACCAGCAGCAGCGCCGCCGCGAGAGCAGTTCGTCGGGCTATCAACAGCATTTTCTCTCCTTCTCCTTGTAGATGAACATCATAGCGGAAAGTAGATCGTTTGTGCGCTTTCCACACGGCTAACCGTTCGCGATTAGGAGAACGTCCAGGCGTTGTGGCAAAATAGCGGGAAACAGAAAGCACAGTCAGGTGCTGACAGAATCTGGAGAATCACATGCAGCTTAAACGTGTGGCAGAAGCCAAACTGCCAACCCCCTGGGGCGATTTCCTGATGGTGGGTTTTGAAGAACTGGCAACCGGACAGGATCATGTCGCGCTGGTATATGGCGATATATCAGGGCAGTCGCCGGTCCTCGCCCGCGTACATTCAGAGTGTTTGACGGGCGATGCCCTGTTTAGCCTGCGCTGTGATTGCGGCTTTCAACTGGAAGCGGCTCTGTCGCATATCGCTGAAGAAGGTCGGGGGATCCTGCTGTATCACCGCCAGGAAGGACGCAACATTGGTTTATTGAATAAGATCCGCGCCTACGCGCTGCAGGATCAGGGCTACGACACTGTCGAAGCGAACCATCAGCTTGGCTTCGCCGCCGATGAGCGCGATTTCACCTTGTGCGCCGACATGTTCAAATTGCTCAACGTTGAGCAGGTGCGGTTATTAACCAATAACCCGAAAAAAGTGGAAATTCTTACCGAAGCCGGGATCAACATTGTGGAGCGGGTGCCGCTGATCGTCGGGCGTAACCCGAAAAACGCTCACTATCTGGACACCAAAGCCGCCAAGATGGGCCATCTGCTGAACAGCAAGCCGACAGAATAAACCGGTGGAATAACCGAAAAAGGGCCAGCGATGCTGGCCCTTTGTTTCACAGCATATTACGAATAACGTAGTGCAGGATGCCGTCGTTGCGGTAGTAGGTGAGTTCGGTCGCCGTGTCGATACGGCACCGACAAGGGATCGCTTCCTGCGAGCCGTCAGCGCGAGTCAAGGTCACCGGCACCGTAGCGCCAGGCTGAAGCGACTGCAGATTGCTGATGTCAATCCGCTCTTCTCCGGTCAACCGCAGCGTTTTGCGGGTGACGCCCTGCGGGAACTCCAGCGGCAAAATGCCCATTCCGATCAGGTTGGAACGGTGGATACGCTCGAAGGACTCGGCGATCACTACCCGAATCCCCAGCAGGCGCGGCCCCTTCGCCGCCCAGTCACGGCTGGAACCTGAGCCATACTCCTTACCGGCAATCACCGCCAGCGGTGTGCCCTCAGCCTTGTACAGCATCGCCGCATCGTAAATCGCCATCGGTTCAGGATCCGGCAGATGGCGGGTCATGCCCCCTTCCACCCCTGGGACCATTTCGTTACGAATGCGGATATTGGCGAAGGTGCCACGCATCATCACCTCATGGTTACCGCGACGGGAACCATAGGAGTTAAAGTCGCGCCGGGCAACCCCATGCTCCTGCAGATAGCGGCCTGCCGGACTATCGGCTTTGATGCTCCCCGCCGGCGAAATGTGGTCCGTGGTGACTGAGTCGCCCAGCATGGCGAGGATCCGCGCGCCGCGAATATCCTCTACCGGCAGCGGCTCGGCGCCCATCTCGTCAAAGAACGGCGACAAGCGAATATAGGTCGAGTCCTCCTGCCAGTCGTAGGTATCTGACGCCTCCACCTTGATCGCCTTCCACTCCTCAGTGCCGGAAAACACTTCTGCGTACTCTTTGCGGAACATCTCGGTGGAGACCTGTTCCACCGCGCGGGCAATCTCCTCCCCGCTCGGCCAGATATCTTTCAGATAGACCGGCTCGCCATTCTTGCCCTGTCCCAACGGCTCGCGGGTGAGGTCGATATTCATGTTCCCCGCCAGCGCATAGGCGACCACCAACGGCGGCGAGGCCAGCCAGTTGGTTTTCACCAGCGGATGAATACGCCCTTCGAAGTTACGGTTACCGGAGAGCACTGCCCCGACGGTCAGATCGCCTTTTTTGATCGCTTCTTCGATAGGTTCAGGCAATGGACCGGAGTTACCGATACAGGTGGTGCAACCATATCCCACCAGATTGAAGCCGAGCTGGTCGAGGTAAGGCGTCAGGCCGGCATGGGCCAGATAATCCGACACCACTTTCGAGCCTGGGGCCAGGGAAGCTTTCACCCACGGCTGCGGCTGCAGGCCGCGTTCGACGGCTTTTTTCGCCAGCAGGCCGGCGGCCATCAACACGCTGGGGTTAGAGGTATTGGTGCAGGAGGTAATCGCTGCAATAGCCACCGCGCCATCCGGTAGCGAATAGTGATGCCCGTTCAGCGTATAGTCAACCGGCTGACGCTGACGCTGAAGGTGGTTAACCTCCAGCTCGCCGCTGGCGGCGAAGGCTTTCGGAACATCGCCCAGCGCCACGCGATCCTGCGGTCGCTTCGGCCCGGCGAGGCTCGCTTCGACGCTGCTCATATCCAGCGCCAGGGTACTGGTAAAGACCGGCTCATCGCCAGGCTGGCGCCACATGCCCTGGGCTTTAGCGTAGGCTTCCACCAGCGCGACCTGTTCTTCGCTACGGCCGCTGAGACGCATATAGCTGAGCGTTACGTCATCGATAGGGAAAAAGCCACAGGTGGCGCCATACTCCGGCGCCATATTGGCGATGGTCGCCCTGTCGGCAAGGGGTAAGGTATCCAGGCCGTCACCGTAGAATTCAACAAACTTGCCGACGACGCCATGCTGACGCAGCATTTGGGTAACCGTCAGTACCAGGTCAGTGGCGGTGATGCCTTCGCGCAGTTTGCCGCTGAGCTTAAAGCCCACAACATCGGGGATCAGCATTGACACCGGCTGGCCCAGCATAGCGGCTTCCGCTTCAATCCCGCCCACGCCCCAGCCCAGCACGCCAAGACCATTAATCATGGTGGTATGGGAGTCGGTGCCCACCAGCGTATCCGGCCACGCCATCCACTGGCCGTTCACCTCCTCGCTCCAGACCGCCCGGCCGAGGTATTCCAGGTTCACCTGGTGGCAAATACCGGTGCCCGGCGGCACCACGCTGAAGCGGCTGAAGGCCTGCTGCCCCCAGCGCAGAAAAGCGTAGCGTTCGTGGTTCCGCTCCATTTCCAGGCGGACGTTGTCTTCGAAGGCCTCGTCGTCGCCGAAGCGGTCAACGGTCACCGAGTGGTCGATAACCAGGTCAACCGGCGATAGCGGATTAACCTTCGCCGTATCGCCGCCAAGGCGTTTCACCGCCTCGCGCATGGCGGCCAGATCCACTACCGCCGGCACGCCGGTAAAGTCCTGCATCAGGACGCGTGCCGGACGGTAGGCGATTTCCCGGTCGGCATGGGCCTGTTGCAGCCAGCCGGCCAGGGCGCGAATATCTTCTTCAGTTACCGAGTCACCGTCCTGCCAGCGCAGCAGGTTCTCCATCAGCACCTTCAGCGACTTGGGCAGTCGACTGATCTCGCCCAGCTGCTTCTCCGCCAACGGCAGGCTGTAGTAATGCCAGGTTTTCTCGTTGACCTGCAGCGTGTCCTTACTGGCTTCTCGTAGGGTTGACGACATAGCTCCTCCTTTATCTCAGGGATGGCATACCCTGATTCTCCTCAGGGTCTCCATTAAAGATAACACATACTGAGCATAACACTTTGATAACAACCCAAATTGCTAAATACGACGAGACAGAGAGAGAGGAAACGGGAATTATCCGAGAGCAGGCGAAATAGCACCAAAATAGTGCAAAGAGGGCGTATGCCGATATTGTATTAGTACACGAGGACAAAAAAAGAGCTAATCGGCCAGCGGGCAGTGATTAGCTCTGGTGAGTGATTTCAGGTTGGATGAATCCAGCGGCAAAATATATTCTCCCTGTATTGCCGGTCACTGATTTTATATTACAGTTTCCTTTCACTGTCATAAAAATGACATGTATCTACAACGATGACCTACAGCTTTAGCTGACAATCCAGATGTTGCAGATGGTGAGCGCGATGATGCTCCAGAACATCGCCAACCCTACCAACACTACGCCCCATACGCGACTACGCAGAACGGGATCGATTTCGGTTTTGTCATTCTCGTATGACATCGCCAGTTTCATGTAATCGATATTACTTATCATATTGTCACCACCAATTGCTCAAATCATCAGGTACAGATAAATCTTAATTATGGATAAAAGATTAATCCAGTGAATTTAGGCCTGATGGAATATATTTAACCGGTTATTTGATCGCGGCGGGCATAATGAAAAACGTGTTGCCAAAAATTATTAATTTTGTGATTGGTTCGAGGTTTAAGTTGTTAAATACAGTCCATCATAGTTAATGGCACTCCTCGCAGGGAGTGCCATTATTATTTTCAGGGTTATTTTTCCGGAAGTTTTATATCTTTGAACATCGCTTCAATATCTTCATTCGAGCGTAAAGCCACCGCGGTATCTACCACGTCCCTGGTCAAATGGGGAGCAAAACGTTGAATAAAATCATACATGTAGCTTCGTAAGAAGGTGCTACGGCGGAAACCTATCTTAGTGGTGCTGTGGCTGAAAATACCGTTCGCATCCAGCTTCACCAGATCCGGGTCAGAGACCGGATCCACCGCCATGCTGGCGATTACCCCTACCCCCAGCCCCAGGCGAACATAGGTTTTGATGACGTCGGCATCGGTGGCGGTAAAAACAATGCGCGGCGTCAGGCCCGCACGGTTAAACGCGGTATCCAGTTCGGAGCGGCCGGTAAAACCAAAGGTATAGGTTACCAATGGATACTGGGCCAGTTCCTCTATGGACACCGAGCCCTTGGTGGCCAGAGGATGCTCGGGGGTCACTACAATCGACCGGTTCCAGTGATAGCATGGCAGCATCACCAGATCGTCATACAGATGCAGCGCCTCGGTGGCGATGGCGAAATCGGCATTGCCTTTCGACACAGCCTCCGCAATCTGAGTCGGCGAGCCCTGATGCATATGCAGCGACACCCGCGGGTAGCGTTCAATAAACCCCTTGATCACTCCCGGTAACGCATAGCGCGCCTGGGTATGGGTGGTGGCGACGTAAAGAGACCCTTTGTCAGGCCAGGTATGCTCTCCGGCGACAGATTTGATGGCATCGACTTTCGACAGCACTTCGCGGGCGATGCGGATGATCTCCTGCCCGGCCGGCGTCACCTGGGTTAAGTGTTTACCGCTGCGGGCAAAGATCTGAATGCCCAGCTCATCCTCCAGCATGCGGACCTGCTTACTGATACCCGGCTGGGAGGTATAGAGCCCTTCGGCGGTGGATGAAACATTCAGGTTATGGTTAACCACCTCAACGATGTAGCGAAGCTGTTGTAGTTTCATGGCTGATATCCGTTTGCGCGTAAAATGAAGCCGCTTAATACACTTTACGTTCAGGCAACTTGTCGCCGATGAAGGCCCTGGGCTCCCGGCAGTTGGCCATAGTGGCGCCGCAATGCATCCTGAAAGCGATGATGTATAAGACGTTTTAATAATAAAAAAGGCATTAACTATAACCACTATATCATTTATATCAACACTGTATAGACGCTAACGAAAAATAATATAGGTGGTTATAAGGGGAGGAAATTAACGCAAAGAGGGGAAGACGACACGGCAGAGAAATGCACTCTCTCTGCCGGTCGCCTGAGCAGGAAAAGCGCGCTTTTCCTGCCCGAACGAACGCCATTACTTTTTGGCTTCCGTCCACTTACCGTCGATAAAGAAAGCTGACCAGCCGGTCGCTTTGCCCTCTTTTTCGGACGCCACGTACTGCTGCTTGGTTTTACGGCTAAAGCGTACCAGCGTTTTATTGCCTTCCGGATCCTGCTGCGGCGCATCGGCGAGATAACGCAGTTTTTCCGGCAGACGATCGCGGAAGCGGTACAGTTCCTCCACCAGCGGCGCACGCGTTTCCCGTGATTTCGGGAAGGTGTTGGCCGCCAGGAAGACGCCCGCCGCCCCGTCGCGCAGCACAAAGTAGGCGTCAGACTTCTCACACGGCAGCTCCGGCAGCGGCACCGGATCTTCCTTCGGCGGAGCCACTTCGCCATTGCGCAGGATCTTACGCGTGTTCTTACACTCGTCGTTGGTACAGGCCATGTACTTACCGAAACGCCCCATTTTCAGGTGCATTTCAGACCCGCACTTCTCGCACTCCACCACCGGGCCGTCATAGCCCTTGATGCGGAATTCGCCCTCTTCAATCTCGTAGCCGTCGCAGGTCGGGTTATTACCACAGACGTGCAGCTTACGCTTAGGATCGATAAGGTAGCTGTCCATCGCCGTCCCACACTTCTGGCAGCGACGTTTGGCGCGCAGCGCGTTGGTTTCCGCGTCATCGCCTTCCAGCACGTTGAGGACTTCGTTCTCCGGCACCAGGTTGATGGTGGTTTTGCACCGCTCTTTCGGCGGCAAGGCATAGCCCGAACAGCCGAGGAAAACGCCGGTGCTGGCGGTACGGATCCCCATTTTACGGCCGCAGGTCGGGCAGTCGATGCTGGTGAGCACCATCGGGTTCGGCTGCATGCCGCCCTCTTCCGGATCTTTCTCTGCCGTCGCCAGCTGGGTGGTAAAATCGCCGAAGAAGTGGTTCAGCACCTCTTTCCACTCGGCCTGGTGGTTCGCAACCTGGTCGAGGCGATCCTCCATCTGCGCGGTAAAATCGTAGTTCATCAGATCGCGGAAGTTTTCTTCCAGCCGGTCGGTAACGATCTCGCCCATTTTTTCGGCGTAAAAACGACGATTTTCCACCCGCACGTAGCCGCGATCCTGAATGGTCGAAATGATCGACGCGTAGGTCGACGGACGGCCAATCCCGCGTTTTTCCAGCTCTTTCACCAGCGAGGCCTCGCTGAAACGCGCCGGCGGCTTGGTAAAGTGCTGCGCAGGCGTCAGCTCCACCAGGCTCAGGCGGTCGCCCTGTTTGACCAGCGGCAGCGTTCGGTCTTCATCGCCCTTGCGCAGCGCCGGCATGACTTTTGTCCAGCCGTCGAAACGTAAAGTGCGACCGCGCGCTTTCAGTTTGAAATCACCCGCAGCCACGGTCAGCGTGGTGGAGTCGTACTGCGCCGGCGTCATCTGACAGGCGACAAACTGGCGCCAGATCAGCTGATAAAGCTTCTGCGCATCCGCTTCCATATCTTTCAGCGTTTCCGCCAGCACGTTCACATCAGACGGCCGAATCGCTTCGTGCGCTTCCTGCGAGTTTTCTTTGCTGGCGTACTGGTTCGCGCTATCCGGCAGATATTTTTTGCCAAATTTGTCGCTGATGTAGCCGCGAACCATGTTCAGCGCGTCCTGACTCAGGTTGGTGGAGTCGGTACGCATATAGGTGATGTGCCCTGCCTCATAGAGTCGCTGAGCCATCATCATGGTCTTTTTCACGCCGAAGCCCAGACGGGTGCTGGCCGCCTGCTGCAGGGTGGAGGTGATGAACGGCGCGCCCGGCTTGCTGCTGGTCGGCTTATCTTCACGCTCCAGTACGCTGTAGCTGGCTTTTTCCAGCATTGATACCGCCGCCATGGTCTCATCGCGGCTGACCGGACGGAACGGCTTATCGTCCTTATGGGTCACCTGCAGCGGCAGGGCGTCACCGCCCGGCGTGGTGGTGCTGGCGTCGACTTCCCAGTACTCTTCCGGGACGAACGCTTTAATTTCACGTTCACGCTCCACCACCAGGCGGACCGCGACGGACTGCACGCGCCCGGCAGAAAGACCACGGGCGATTTTTTTCCACAGCAGCGGCGAAACCATATAGCCCACCACGCGGTCCATAAAACGACGCGCCTGCTGGGCGTTAACCCGATCGATATTCAGTTCGCCCGGCTTTTCAAAGGCCTGACGAATAGCGTTTTTGGTGATCTCATTGAACACCACGCGGCTGTAACGCTGTTCATCGCCGCCGATGACTTCCCGCAGGTGCCAGGCAATGGCTTCCCCTTCGCGGTCAAGGTCGGTTGCGAGATAGATGTGGTCAGCTTTTTCCGCCAACTGTTTGAGTTCTGAAACTACCTTTTCTTTACCCGGAAGTACTTCATAGTGCGCATTCCAGTCATGCCATGGATCCACGCCCATACGGTTAACCAGAGCACTACGTTCGTCCTTTTTAGGCTTTTTAGCCCCTTTGGTGGCGGTAGAGTCGGCGCTCTTTTTGGAAGCTGATCCACTGGTCGGCAAATCGCGGATATGACCGACGCTGGATTTCACCACGTAGTCATTACCCAGATACTTATTGATCGTTTTGGCTTTTGCCGGGGACTCAACGATAACGAGAGCTTTACCCATATTCACCTTTACCTAATTTGATTCATCCAGGAATACATCGCACATTCATACACCCTCCACTGGCGACTGCCTCATATGTTGCGGCACCGTCGGTGAATATCAACCCTGAACACCCGTTTCATCTCCGTAAAACCAGGCGCTTGAGTTTGCTGACTTTTTCTCGTCAGGTGACATAGCACGAAGAATTTTTGGCCGAATGTCAAGCAAATCTGTTGCCAGATCGCCGAAAGCGTCACACTGTACCTGATAAAATTCGTTACGCAACTTTATTAGCATGCAAAAGCAAATCCCGCCAGTAAACGGCTGTTTCTCCACTGGTTACCATTACCCCTGATTTATGCATGGAAAATTTGCCCCACGCCGCCGCGCGGCGTAAACTACGCGCGGAGAAAAAGAGGAGTCCGTTATGCAAGGTACAACCCAACCAATCGATCGCCAGACGCTGCTCGAAAAAGCCAACAAACTTATTCGCGAACATGAGGATACGTTAGCCGGTATCGAAGCCACCGACGTCGTTCAGCGCAACAATGTCCTGGTGTTTAGCGGTGAGTTTTACCTTGATGAGCAGGGACTACCGACGCCGAAGAGTACAGCGGTATTTAACATGTTTAAGTATCTTGCTCACGAGCTGTCGGACAAGTACCACCTGGTCGATTAAGACCGGTGAAAACAATAACGCGAGGCCCAGGCCTCGCGTTATGTTATTTACATCAGCGGTTTCTGACCGCGCTGCCACCAGCGCAGCAGAAGCCGATCGGCGCTCTCCGCCGCGCTACCGGTGAAGCGGTCGAGCATCTTCTTACGCTGTTGATAACGCACCCCGATCACCTCGTGGCTCTCCATCAGCCCCAGCAGCAGCTCATCGCTGGTTTCAACCGCATCCACCAGACCTTTTTCCAGTGCCTGCACCCCGTACCAGTGTTCGCCGGTAGCTACCTGCTCAATATCAAGTCCCGGACGCATCCGGTGGACGAAATCCTTGAACAAATGATGTGTCTCATTAAGATCCTCGCGGAACTTGCGCCGCCCCTCCTCGGTATTTTCGCCCAGCATGGTGAGCGTTCGTTTGTACTGCCCGGCGGTGTGCAGTTCGATATCGATATCTTTATTCTTCAGGAAGCGGTGCAGGTTCGGGATCTGCGCCACCACGCCAATAGAGCCAAGGATCGCAAACGGCGCCGAGACAATTTTGTTCGCCACGCAGGCCATCATATAGCCGCCGCTGGCCGCCACTTTGTCGACCGCCACCGTCAGCGGGATCTGCTTGTCGCGCAAGCGCTGCAGCTGAGAGGCGGCCAGACCGTAGCCGTGCACCACCCCGCCGGGGCTTTCCAGGCGAATCACCACCTGATCGCGCGCTTTCGCCGCCGCCAGTACCGCGGTGATCTCTTCCCGCAGGCTATTGACCTCATGGGCATCCATACTGCCTTTGAAATCCAGCACCCAGGCGCGCGGCTTGCCTTCCGGCTCGGCATTACCCAGCTTCGCCCGCGCTTTGGCCGCCTTCGCCTCTTGTTTTTGCTTTTTCTTCTGCGCCTTATGCCACTGCTTCTGCTGCGGGCCGTCCAGCAGCGCCACCGCCAGCGATTCCTTCATCTCTTTATAATGCTCGCTAAGATTGGTCACCCGCAGCTCGCCGCGCTGCTTCTTGCGCTGAGCGAGGTTGACGATAATAGCGGCAATCACCGCGATGGCGACGACAACCGTCGCGATCTTGGCTAAAAATAAGCCGTACTGAGCAAGTAATTCCACGTTTTCACCTTGTGTAAAGCACTGACGTTGCTGCACAGTGTACCTCAGCCGCTGGCGAGAAGTCTTTGTGCTTTGTGTTCTCTGCGCAGCGGATTCCGTTTTTTTTCGCGCGGCTGAAATCGTTGCAAGATATTAATTTTGTGAATACTTTCCGCTTCGCCGATTGCAATGGCGGGCGCTTTCAGGCATAACAGCGCAAAAGTGAGATACCAAAGATGAAGCGCGATCGGGAACCGATCGCCCAAGGAGTTGCCGTGCATTATCAACCACAACGTCACTTGCTGAAAGATCGCATCATCCTGGTCACCGGGGCCAGCGACGGGATTGGTCGTGAAGCGGCCCTGACCTACGCGCGCTATAGCGCCAGCGTTATCCTGCTGGGTCGCAACGACGACAAACTGCGCACCGTCGCCCAGGAGATTGAGCGTGAGGGTGGTATTCCCCCTCGCTGGTTTACCCTCGACCTGCTCACCTGTACGCCCCAGGCGTGCCAGCAGCTGGCGCAGCAGATCAGCATGCACTATCCCCGCCTTGACGGCGTGCTGCATAACGCCGGCCTGCTCGGCGACATCTGCCCAATGGAAGAGCAGAAGCCGGAGGTCTGGCAGCAGGTGATGCAGGTGAACGTTAATGGCACCTTTATGCTGACCCAGGCGCTTCTTCCTTTATTACTCCGTTCGGAATCGGGCTCGCTGGTCTTCACCTCATCCAGCGTCGGTCGTCAGGGCCGCGCCAACTGGGGCGCCTATGCCGTTTCCAAATTCGCCACCGAAGGGATGATGCAGGTGCTGGCCGACGAGTATCAAAGCCGCCACCTGCGGGTAAACTGTATCAACCCCGGCGGCACTCGCACCGGAATGCGCGCCAGCGCGTTCCCGACGGAAGATCCGCTGAAACTGAAAACCCCCGCTGACATTATGCCCGTCTATCTGTGGCTGATGGGTGACGACAGTCGTCGCAAGACGGGAATGACCTTCGACGCCCAACCGGGACGTAAACCAGGAATTGCCCAATGAGTGATGAACGCTACCGCGAACGCCAGCAGCGGCTGAAAGATAAAGTTGACGCCCGGGTGGCGGCGGCCCAGGACGAGCGCGGCATTGTGATGGTCTTTACCGGCAACGGCAAAGGCAAAACCACCGCCGCCTTTGGCACCGCGACCCGCGCCGTCGGCCATGGCAAAAAAGTCGGCGTGATCCAGTTTATCAAGGGGACCTGGCCTAACGGCGAGCGTAATCTGCTGGAGCCTCACGGCGTCGAATTTCAGGTGATGGCCACCGGCTTCACCTGGAACACCCAGGATCGCGACAGCGACACCGCCGCCTGCCTGGCGGTCTGGGAGCATGCCCGCCGTATGCTCGCTGACGACCAGCTCGATCTGGTGCTGCTGGACGAGCTGACCTACATGGTGGCGTATGATTACCTGCCGCTGGAGTCGGTGCTGAGCGCCCTGCGTGAGCGCCCTGCCCATCAGTCGGTGATCATCACCGGCCGCGGCTGTCATCGCGATATTATTGAACTGGCCGATACCGTCAGCGAACTGCGTCCGGTCAAGCATGCATTTGATGCCGGGATTAAAGCGCAGATGGGGATAGACTACTGAGGGCCTGATAGCGCGGAAGGAAGTACGCGTTCCGGCGGCAAGTCACCGGAACGCATAACATTAACCGTTAGTCTTATTACGAGTACTGGAACGACGGTTGCTGTTGTTACCCTGGCGCGGATTAGCGCTGGTCTGGCTGTGACGCTTCACCGCCCGACGGATCTGATTGGCTTTCAACCGCCGACGGTCTTTCTCGACGGCAACCTTAGAGCTGGTTTCCGGCGTGAGCTCCACCAGCTCGCGCAGGTAGTTGGTCTGCGCCAGGTCCAGCTCGGTATAGCCGCCGCGCGGCAGGCCTTTCGGCAGCAGAATATCGCCGTAGCGCACGCGGATCAGACGGCTGACCTGCACGCCGACCGCTTCCCACAGGCGACGCACTTCGCGGTTACGCCCTTCGGTCAGGGTAACGTTATACCACTGGTTAATCCCTTCGCCGCCGGTGAATTTGATGGTTTTAAACGCTGCCGGACCATCTTCTAACTGTACGCCGCGCGACAGCTGGCGCAGCTTATCATCATCCACCTGGCCGAAAACGCGAACGGCATACTCACGCTCGACTTCACGGCTCGGGTGCATCAGGCGGTTGGCCAGTTCGCCATCGGTGGTGAACAGCAGCAGGCCGCAGGTATTCACGTCCAGACGACCAACGGCAATCCAGCGCGCGCCGCGCAGTTTAGGCAGACGATCAAACACCGTCGGGCGTCCTTCCGGATCGTTACGGGTGCACAGCTCGCCTTCCGGCTTATAGTAAGCCAGCACGCGGCAGATCTGCTCGGCAGACTCTTTCACCGAGATCAGATGACCATCGATACGAATTTTTAAACCAGGGACAATTTCCACACGATCGCCGAGGGTGGCGATTTTGCCGTCGACGCTGACGCGGCCAGCTTCGATTTTCGCTTCAATTTCACGGCGGGAGCCGTGGCCGGCGCGGGCCAGCACTTTTTGCAGTTTCTCGCTCATTGAGCTTCCTTAAGGTGTCGCCTTCCCAGGCGTCTGGTATGCTTTCAAAAACAACGAGTTAGCCTAAAACTCAACTTAACTCACTGATCTGTAAATATTTCATGGCACACAGCATGGCAAACAACGTATCACACAAGCTGTCACACAATGATTCGTGGGCGCACATACTACACGAATTTTAGACTAAATGATTCAACAAGTTTTGTGCGCCTGAGTCTTTCTGAACTTGGACGTATAACGATGAGCAATCCGGAACAGTCAAGCACAGCGAACGGGAAAACGCTGTGTGTCTACTCCAACAGTATCTACACATTTACCTTCGTCACGGAGTCGCAGCATTGCCCGTACAGCAAAAGCTTCGACATAGTCGATAGTAAATGAATCGCGCCATAACATTCACAAAATAAATATTTTAAAACGCAGTTTCATTTTTATGAAAAACAACTTCCGGCACATGGGTGTTATTTGTACAATGAATTACGTATGAAGATTAATTCACAACAAGCAGAGGGACTTATGCAGCAATATACCAACGAAATCACACCCGAAATTAATGAGGCCCAATCACAACCGCCTTACGACGAAGAGCTTTTGTCACTCTGCGATGATAAAACCCGGAAAGAACTTGAGGAAATTAAAAAACAGCATCTAAGCCGCCCGTTAGCTCACATTTTCCGGTTTGCAGTCGTTGGAAGTCTGACCCGTCGCGGTGGAGTCATTCGCCATGCTTCAGGCGGTGCGACTACCGGAGGATTACAAGTTGCTCGGGTAGGTGACAAGGTTGTATATGCTGATGGCAGCGAGTCCACTATTATTTCCGGTGCTGGCAAGGCCCGAATCATGCAGGGCGCATCCGCTGCACTCGTTGGCAGTATGCTTGATAATGGTGATGAAATAATCTCTACCCCACAATCGTGCAGCAAACTGGTTTTTCGTGAAGGCCGCGAACTCCCGGAAGGATTCTTGACCGTGTCAGGGAGTAAGCACTGATGGGCGTTAAGGGATACTATTTATTCAGAGGTGATAAGACACGATGTGGTGGCGTTATCACTGAAGGATGGAGCGACCACCAGCATTTTGACAGAGATATGTCCTGTGAAGGGCATAAAGTAACTTGTGGTAAACATCCAGGGCTTTACCGTATTTGTGGTGGGCTTGATGATGACATACACGGCAAAAGGATTGCCGGAACACTACACAGTTATAGCTCCTGCCCCTGTAAATCCAAATTCATCAATTCAAACTGGGATGATGATTACGAACTTGGTGGAGAAGCAACGGTAACGCACACTGATCTACCTCACCTCGTCAAGATGCCTGAACTTCCAGGGCCGATTGAGTCAGAACCGGAACAGAACGCCCAAACAGCAAAAAAGAAAACAGGTATAGATGCAGGTTTTGCCGTTATCACTTATGGCGGTACTACGGAAGCGTGGCAACGTCTGTTATTCACTGAAAACCCACCAGCAGGGGCAAAAGAGCTATTCTCTATTCTGAACGGCCCGGATGAAAGATACAAAGCTGGTTCGATTATGCTTCTGGTTGATCCAGAGAAACAGGACGACGAGCAGATTGCCCACATGAAAGCCGCGAAAGCGCGAGTTGATGCGGCGTTAGAACCGCTGACAATCCAGGAAGCTAACTTGCTGCACAAACACTACGCAACCATAGCTAATTTCACCAGCTACGCTGATACAGGAATTGGCCTTGCTGCTGATCCTGTTGGAAAATACTTTGAGAGTATCGAAAAAATACTCAGAGAGATTCAAGAAACGTATAAGAATACCTACATAACGAGAGGCTCGTTGATAGGAGAACAATTTTACATTCAACGTAGCCTGTTGTTTAAAGAGCTTGAATCAATACTTAAAGTCAGATTCCTGAATAAGGCTATGAAATTCGAAGAGTATACAAAAATAAAAAAAGCACTTGGCCTATCCAGCAGTTCTATTACCCACAAATGGAATGAAACGGGGATCAGTGACATTGAAGGCTATGCTACCCACATCGAACGGGCAGTTAAATACGTAAAAGCAATGCGTTACACTGGTTATTTAGGCATTGGTTTTAGCGGACTGCATTCACTAAATGAAATAAATGAGGCTTGTTCTGTTGGTCGCGAAGCTGAATGTACCAAGAAAAAGTATACTGAGATTGGTAGCTTTGCTGTAGGTACGGGGGTTGGTGTTGCTGGTGGCTATTTAGCAATACCTCTTTGTATCGCTATCGGTGTTGGTACTGCTGGTGTCGGAGGGCTTGCTTGCTCTGTGATTGCTGGGGCTGGTTTAGGCTATGTCGGTAGTAGTGCAGGTGGCGCATTCGGTGAATGGGGTGGAGAGCAGCTGTATGAAACTTTCGGTAATTAATTTTATAATTATGCATCGTAACTCGATTGGATTGGTATTGTGTCTATGCCTAATACTTACGGGGGTTATTTCAATTATTTACGATCGCATTTCGAAAAATAAATTCATTACTCTCTGTTCGCTATTTGTTGAAAAATTTGGCGCAAGACCAGTAGAGGCTTTAATTTATCAGGATGGGGGGTTCTTTTTCTCGTTTATGCGTGATGCTTTTTTTATTAAAGCATTATACTTTAAAGAAAACTCATTTCATACGCGAGGAATGGATAATGAACAAATTCGATTCATTAAAGAACTTCCTAATCAGTATACCGATTGGTTACGTGTAAAAGTACGATTTTCCGTGGTCGGTATTATTTTTCTATTCATGATGTTATCAGTTTTCTATTTACCATCATTCATTTAATTGAAATAAATAGCCAAGAGCAAAACTTGGCTATTTTATTCACTCCCGATCAGTATCATCAATTACATAAGAAACTGAGGATAAGGGAAACGTATGCAATTAGCGCATAGCGATCCCTCATATTGATCTTTGGCAAAAAGTCTATTCAGAGAAAAAATGATGATGTCGATTATATACGGGAGCTACCTGCAAACATCAAATACTGGTTTATCGCCGAATTGTTGTGTTCATTGGTAGGTTTTATTGCCCTACTAATTGGTGGTATCTGTCTTTGGGTCGATAAATGATTAATTCAGCAGAACTGATCATCTGCGGGTTAGGAAGATTAAGCCTCATCTGCGGTATAGCTGTTACGGTGCTCTCATTTATCAACAAAAAGCGCTTCTCCGCGACCTGTACGCTGTAAAAAGAAAAACTTCGTCGGGAAAGCTTCTGTTCGCCGCACCCCGTCTTTAGTATGGAACAGATTTTCCTCATTCTCCTGTGCCCATTCACGCATACGGATCTTTATCGGACAGCGCCCCCTCACTACGCGCGCTCCTCAGCAACGGCCGGGCGCTGGCCAAGCAGCCAGTCGCGAAAACAGCGGTTGGCAGGCGCCAGCAGCGCGGTCTCGTGGTAAACCAGATGATAGGCCAGCGGACAGGCGATGGGCTGCGCCAGAGGATTAACCAGCCGCCCCTGCGTCAGCGCAGGCGCTATGAATGAGCGTCGCAGCAACGCCATCCCCATA
Source organism: Klebsiella sp. P1954 (assembly GCF_018199955.1). NCBI lineage: Bacteria > Pseudomonadati > Pseudomonadota > Gammaproteobacteria > Enterobacterales > Enterobacteriaceae > Klebsiella > Klebsiella sp. P1954. The sequence goes on from NZ_CP073373.1 coordinate 798,018, forward strand.
CCGGCGAACGCCGCCTCCATCACGCCGTTGGAATCAGTGAACACCGGCCCACGCCGCGCGAAGTGCGGCGCCAGCCCCACGGCCTCACACCACAGCGCCCAGTCTTCACGATGTTCATCGTGCAGCAGCGGATACTGCAGTAGATCGCTCGCATCGGTGAGCGTCCGGCGCGGAGCAATCAGTTGCGGGCTACAGACCGGCATCAGATCGTCATCCAGCAGGCGGTAAGCCTGCAGTTCCGGCCAGCCGCCGACACCATGACGCACGGCAAAATCGATCCCTTCACTCAGCAAATCCACTCGCCGGTTGGTGGTGCCGATCTGGATCTCTATCTGCGGATAGCGTCGTTCAAAATCAGCCAGCCGCGGCAGCAGCCACTGAATGGCGAAGCCGCTGGTACAGCTGATAGCTACCTTTTCTGGTCCCGGGGGCACCTGCAGGCGCTGGGTGGCGGCGGCTATCTGATGAAACGCCGGCTGAACGGCCCGCAGGTAGATCTCTCCCACCGCCGTTAACTGTAACCGTCGCGGAGTACGGATAAATAGCGGGACATTCAGCGTCTCCTCAAGGCGGGCAATCTGCTGGCTGACGGCGCTGGGCGTGACGCAAAGCTCACTGGCGGCCAGCTTCAGGCTGAGCAGCCGCGCCGCCGCCTCAAAGCAGCGCAACGCATTCAGCGGCGGGAGTTTCATGGGTATGGAACCTCAGTTAAGAAAAACTTAATCATGTAAGCATAACGCGTTTGTCGCACGCTGCACGTGGGTTCTACAGTTGACTTCCTTCGTGACTACAAGGAGTCAATCATGCGTGTTATCGACTATGGCCGCCTGCTGCTGCTCGCCGCCCTCTGGGGCGCCAGCTTTTTGTTTATGCGCATCACCACCCCGGCCTTCGGGGCGTTGAACAGCGCTTTTCTTCGCGTACTGTTCGCCGCTATCGCGCTCGGGCTGTTACTCGGCGTGCAGGGTAAATGGAGCGGGTATCAGGGAAAATTCACATCCACTCTGCAGCTGGGGGTCATTAATTCAGGCCTTCCTTTTCTCATGTACTGCCTTGCCGCGCAATGGCTGCCGGCAGGGTACTCCGCCACGCTTAACGCCACGGCGCCGATGATGGGGGTGCTGATCGGCGCGTTATGCTTTGCAGAACCGTTAACCCTGCGCAAAGGCGGCGGCGCGATACTGGGCGCCATTGGCGTGGCGGTGATCGCGCGCCCGACATCTGGCCTTAGCGCCGCCCTGCTGCTGCCGGGGATTGGCGCCTGCCTGACCGCGACCGCCTGTTACGGTCTGGCCGGCTTTCTGACCCGCCGCTGGATCCAGCAGCGAGGCGGCCTCGAGGCTGAACGCGTCGCGCTGGGTAGCCAGGTCGGCGCCACGCTGTTTCTGTTTCCTTTCTTTCTCTGGTCCTGCTGGCATGGGCCTGCCGTAGACTGGCGGCAGAGTCTGCCGTGGATAGCGATAGTCATGCTGGGCGTGGTCTGCACGGCGGCAGGGTATATTCTCTACTTCCGCTTGATTGCAGATATAGGGCCGCTGCGTTCGCTGTCGGTGACCTTTTTGATCCCACCTTTTGCGGCGCTGTGGGGCTATCTCTGCCTCGGAGAGACAGTGGAGGAAGGATTGATTCTCGGCGCGCTGCTGGTTTGTGTAGCGCTATGGATGATTATCGTGCCGTCGGGGCGAAAACGCGGGGTACCGGACGGCGCATGATGCACCGCCCGGCAGATAGCCTTAGAGAAACGGCCTCACGTCGCCGACGCCTTCGCGCAGCACCACCGGGGTGTCTTCAGTGAGATCGATAACCGTGGTCGGCTGCTGCCCAAGGAAACCGCCGTGAATGATGAGGTCCACCACTTTCTCCAGACGATCTTTGATCTCTTCCGGGTCGGATTCGGTAAAGTCGCTGCCGGGCAGCATCAGCGACGTGGAGAGCATCGGCTCGCCTAAGGTCTCGAGCAACGCCTGAGCGATGGGGTTAGACGGGACGCGCATGCCGATGGTTTTACGCTTCTCCTGCAGCAGCCGACGCGGCACCTCTTTGGTCCCCTTAAGGATAAAGGTATAGTTGCCCGGCGTGTTGTTTTTCATCAGGCGAAACGCCACATTATCCACAAAAGCGTAGGTTGACAGCTCGGACAGATCGCGGCACATCAGGGTAAAGTTGTGGCCGTCCGGCAGCTGACGAATGCGGCAGATCCGCTCCATCGCCCCCTTGTCTTCAATTTTGCAGCCCAGCGCGTAGCCGGAGTCGGTAGGATAAACGATTACCCCGCCCTTACGCACAATCTCCACCGCCTGGTTAATCAACCGCGCCTGCGGGTTATCCGGATGGATATAAAAAAACTGGCTCATACTTCCCTCTCAATTTTTATTCGGCGGCCGCTTCCCAACTGTGCCAGACGCCTTCCACGCCGGCAGGAAGCCAGAGCTTACGGCCAAGTTCGATCCACGCGCAGGGCTGATGAAAATCGGATCCCTGCGACGCCAGAAGACCAAACTGCACGGCCAGGGTGGCCAGCTGGGCGCGTTCATGGGGCGCCTGCTGACACTGGGCCACTTCCATGGCATCACCGCCCTGCTCGCTAAAGTGGGCCAACAGCCGCTTCAACCACTTGGCGGAAAGATCGTAGCGCCCGGGATGGGCAATCACCGCCTTGCCGCCAGAATGATGAATCACATCAATCGCTTGTTTTATTGTACACCACTGCGGCGGCACGTAACCGGTTTTCCCGCGGGCAAGGTATTTTTTGAAGACTTCCGCCATGTTTTTCGCATGGCCGGCCTCCACCAGAAAACGGGCAAAATGGCCGCGGGTGACGGCGCCACCGTCCGCCAGTCGCAGCGCCCCTTCCCAGGCGCCGGGGATCCGCGCCTTCTCCAGGCGCTCGGCAATCATCTGACCGCGCTGCTGGCGCCGCGCTTTCTGCTCCTCCAGCAGGGCGGTCATCGTTGGGTGCGCAATATCAATATTCAGACCCACAATATGAATCTCGTGATTCTCCCAGAGGGTGGAAATCTCGACGCCGTTCACCAGGGTCAAGGGTAATCCGGCGCGGGCGATCTCCTCCCGGGCCGCCGGGATCGCCGCCACGCTGTCATGGTCGGTGATCGCCAGGGTGCCGACGCGCATCTCATGGGCGCGATGGACCAGTTCCTGCGGAGTCAGCCGCCCGTCAGAGGCGGTGGTATGGCTGTGCAGATCGTAAATCACTGCGTATTGGCTGTCGCTCAAAAGGACTCCTGCTGGACATCAACGTAAATAAGCGCATTATCATACCGACAGGCAGAGAAAATCTGCAAACAAGGGTTGACTTTATTCCATTGAACTAGTTAACTAGTACGCAAGTTCACATGAAGGGGTATCACGATGAAAATGCACTTTATCACTCTGCACAGCTGGTGGCGCACCTCCTGACGACGGGCGGCGTGATCGCGTTTTGCATTCAGCATACAGATACCCGGCCCGCCAATGAGCGGGCTTTTTATTGGACAAAAATAATACGAACAGGCGAGAACAATAATGCAAACATCCAAACCGGCACTCGAGCTTCTCACCAGCGACGCCATCTACCGGGAGAACCCGACGGCGTTATTCCACCAACTGTGCGGCGCCCGGCCGGCGACGCTGCTGCTGGAATCCGCTGACATCGACAGCAAAGATGACTTAAAAAGCCTGCTGCTAGTCGATAGCGCGCTGCGCATTACGGCCCTTGGTGACACTGTCACTATTCAGGCCCTCTCCGCCAACGGCGCGGCGCTGCTGGAACTACTGGACGGCGCGCTGCCCTCCGGGATCAACAATCAGCGCCAGCCCAACGGCCGCATCCTGACCTTCCCGGCCGTCAGCGCCCTGCTCGATGAAGACGCCCGTCTCTGCTCACTGTCGGTGTTTGACGCCTTCCGTCTCCTGCAGGAGCTGGTGAGCGTTCCGGACAACGAGCGCGAAGCGATGTTCTTCGGCGGCCTGTTCGCCTATGACCTGGTGGCCGGTTTTGAAGATCTTCCCCAGTTGCAAAGCGACACCGCCTGCCCGGACTACTGCTTCTATCTGGCGGAAACCCTGCTGGTCATCGACCATCAGACCAAGCATACCCGCATTCAGGCCAGCCTGTTCACCCCGCTGGAGAGTGAAAAACAGCGCCTGGAGCAGCGCCTGAGCCAGCTGCGTCAGCAGCTGAACGAGCCGCCGGCGCCGCTACCGGTTACCACCGTGGCCGAAATGCGCTGCGACGTTGACCAGAGCGATGAAGAGTACGGCGCGGTGGTGCGCAAAATGCAGCGCGCGATCCGCGCCGGGGAAATCTTCCAGGTGGTTCCTTCCCGCCGCTTCTCGCTGCCCTGCCCATCGCCGCTGGCCGCTTATGATGTGCTGAAGAAGAGCAACCCCAGCCCGTACATGTTCTTTATGCAGGACAATGATTTCACCCTGTTCGGCGCCTCGCCGGAAAGCTCGCTGAAGTATGATGCCGTCAGCCGTCAGATTGAGATCTACCCCATCGCCGGCACCCGGCCACGCGGCCGCCGCGCCGACGGCTCGCTGGATCGCGACCTCGACAGCCGCATCGAGCTGGAAATGCGCACCGATCATAAAGAGCTTTCCGAACACCTGATGCTGGTGGACCTGGCGCGTAATGACCTGGCGCGCATCTGCACCCCGGGCAGCCGCTATGTCGCTGATTTAACCAAGGTTGACCGCTACTCCTTCGTGATGCATCTGGTCTCCCGTGTAGTAGGCGAATTGCGTCAGGATCTCGACGTCCTCCACGCCTATCGCGCCTGCATGAATATGGGCACCCTCAGCGGCGCGCCGAAGGTCCGCGCCATGCAGCTGATTGCCGCCGCCGAAGGTAAACGCCGCGGCAGCTACGGCGGCGCGGTGGGCTATTTCACCGCCCACGGCGACCTCGACACCTGCATCGTCATCCGTTCCGCCTACGTGCAGGAAGGTATCGCTACCGTCCAGGCCGGAGCCGGCATTGTGCTCGACTCGGTTCCCCAGTCGGAAGCGGATGAGACCCGAAATAAAGCCCGCGCGGTGCTGCGCGCCATTGCCCAGGCCCATCACGCGAAGGAGATTTTCTGATGGCTGACATTCTGCTGCTCGATAATATCGATTCCTTTACCTATAACCTGGCAGACCAGCTGCGCGCCAACGGCCATAACGTAGTGATTTATCGCAACTCCGTTCCGGCGCAGGCGCTGATTGAGCGTCTGGGCACCATGGACAACCCGGTGCTGATGCTCTCCCCGGGCCCGGGTACGCCAAGCGAAGCCGGCTGCATGCCGGAGCTACTGACCCGTATGCGCGGCAAGCTGCCGATCATCGGCATCTGCCTCGGCCACCAGGCCATTGTCGAAGCCTACGGCGGCTATGTCGGCCAGGCGGGGGAGATCCTCCATGGCAAAGCCTCCAGCATTGAGCACGACGGCCAGGCGATGTTTGCCGGTCTGGCTAACCCGCTGCCGGTGGCGCGCTACCACTCGCTGGTCGGCAGCAATATTCCCGCCGGGCTGACGATTAACGCCAATTTCAACGGTATGGTGATGGCGGTGCGTCACGATGCGGATCGGGTGTGCGGCTTCCAGTTCCACCCGGAATCGATCCTCACCACCCAAGGCGCACGGCTGCTGGAGCAGACCCTGGCCTGGGCGCTGCAGAAGCTGGAGCATACCAACACCCTCCAGCCGATCCTTGAGAAACTGTACCAGGCGGAAACCCTGAGCCAGCAGGAGAGCCACCAGCTGTTCTCCGCCGTCGTGCGCGGCGAAGTGAAGCCTGAGCAACTGGCCGCCGCGCTGGTCAGCATGAAAGTGCGCGGCGAGCAGCCGCAGGAAATTGCCGGCGCCGCTACCGCGCTGCTGGAAAACGCCGCGCCGTTCCCGCGCCCGGACTACCTGTTTGCCGACATCGTTGGCACCGGTGGCGACGGCAGCAACAGCATCAATATCTCCACCGCCAGCGCCTTTGTCGCTGCGGCCTGCGGGTTAAAAGTGGCGAAACACGGCAACCGCAGCGTCTCCAGTAAATCAGGCTCTTCTGACCTGCTGGCGGCCTTCGGCATTAATCTCGATATGAACGCCGATAAATCCCGCGCCGCGCTTGATGAGCTGGGCGTCTGCTTCCTGTTCGCGCCGAAGTACCACACCGGTTTCCGCCACGCGATGCCGGTCCGTCAGCAGCTGAAGACCCGCACCCTGTTCAACGTGCTGGGGCCGCTGATCAACCCGGCGCATCCGCCGCTGGCGCTGATTGGCGTCTACAGCCCGGAACTGGTGCTGCCGATCGCCGAGACCCTGCGCGTGCTGGGTTATCAGCGCGCGGCGGTGGTGCACAGCGGTGGGATGGATGAAGTTTCACTACATGCGCCTACGGTGGTGGCCGAACTGCATAACGGGGAAATTAAAAGCTATCAGCTGACCGCCGACGACTTCGGCCTGACGCCTTACCATCAGGCGCAGCTGGCGGGCGGCACCCCGGAAGAAAACCGTGACATTCTGACGCGCTTGCTACAAGGTAAAGGTGAAGCCGCTCACGAAGCCGCCGTCGCCGCCAACGTCGCCATGTTGATGCGTTTACACGGGCATGAAGATCTGAAAGCTAACGCTCAGCAGGTACTGGATGTGCTGCACAGCGGCGCGGCCTATGACAGAGTGACCGCCTTAGCGGCAAGAGGGTAAATAATGCAAACCGTTTTAGCAAAAATCGTTGCCGACAAAGCGATTTGGGTGCAAGCCCGCAAACAACAACAACCGTTAGCCAGTTTTCAAAATGAGATCGTTCCGACGCAGCGCAATTTCTATGACGCACTGGCCGGCACCCGCACCGCGTTTATTCTCGAGTGCAAGAAGGCCTCACCGTCGAAGGGGTTGATTCGCGAGGATTTCGATCCGGCAGCGATCGCCAGCATCTACAAGCACTACGCCTCGGCGATCTCGGTGCTGTGTGATGAGAAATATTTCCAGGGCAGCTTCGATTTCCTGCCGATCGTCAGCCAGGTCGCGCCGCAGCCGATCCTGTGTAAGGACTTCACCATCGACCCTTACCAGATCTACCTGGCGCGCTACTATCAGGCCGACGCCTGCCTGCTGATGCTCTCGGTGCTCGACGATGAACAGTATCGTCAGCTCTCGGCGGTGGCTCACAGCCTGAATATGGGCGTGCTCACCGAAGTCAGCAATGAAGAGGAACTGGAGCGCGCCATCGCCCTGAAGGCGAAGGTGGTGGGCATTAACAACCGCGACCTGCGCGATATGTCGATTGACCTTAACCGCACCCGTCAGCTGGCGGCGCGTCTCGGCCCGGATGTCACGGTGATCAGCGAATCCGGCATCCATACCTATGCCGAAGTGCGCGAGCTGAGCCACTTCGCCAACGGCTTCCTGATCGGCTCCGCCCTGATGGAGCAGGCGGATCTGGAAACGGCGGTTAAACGCGTGCTGCTCGGCGAGAACAAAGTGTGCGGCCTGACGCGCCCGCAGGATGCCCAGGTGGCCTGGGAGTCCGGCGCCGTTTACGGTGGGCTGATCTTCGTCCCGACCTCGCCGCGAGCGGTGAATGACGCCCAGGCCAAAGCGGTGATCGCCGCTGCGCCGCTGCAGTACGTCGGCGTCTTCCGCAATGCGCCGCTGGAGGAGGTGGTCGCCCGCGCGCAGGCTCTGGGGCTGGCCGCCGTGCAGCTGCACGGTGATGAAGACCAGGCCTATATCGACGCGCTGCGCGACGCCCTCGCGGACAACGTCCGCATCTGGAAAGCGCTGAGCGTCGGCGAAACCTTCCCGGCCCGTACGCTCCGCCATGTCGACAAGTACCTGCTCGACAACGGCCAGGGCGGCAGCGGCCAGCGCTTTGACTGGAGCCTGCTGCAGGGCCAGGATCTGCGCAACGTCATGCTGGCGGGCGGCCTCGGCGCCGATAACTGTGTGGAAGCGGCCAAAAGCGGCTGTGCCGGACTCGATTTCAATTCAGGCGTAGAGTCGCAACCCGGGATTAAAGACGCCAGCAAGCTGGCCTCCGTATTCCAGACGCTGCGCGCATATTAAGGAGCAATAATGAGCACTTTACTGAACCCCTACTTCGGCGAATTCGGCGGCATGTATGTGCCGCAGATCCTGATGCCCGCCCTGCGCCAGCTGGAAGAAGCCTTTGTCAGCGCGCAGAAGGACCCGGCCTTTCAGGCGGAATTCACCGACCTGCTGAAAAACTACGCCGGTCGTCCGACGGCCCTGACCAAATGCCGGAATCTGACCGAAGGCACCCGCACCACCCTGTACCTGAAACGCGAAGATCTGCTGCACGGCGGCGCGCACAAAACCAACCAGGTGCTGGGCCAGGCTCTGCTGGCCAAACGGATGGGCAAAACCGAAATTATCGCCGAGACCGGCGCCGGCCAGCACGGCGTCGCCTCAGCGCTGGCCAGCGCCCTGCTCGGCCTGAAATGCCGTATCTACATGGGGGCCAAGGACGTCGAGCGCCAGTCGCCGAACGTCTTCCGTATGCGCCTGATGGGCGCCGAGGTGATCCCGGTGCACAGCGGCTCCGCCACGCTGAAAGATGCCTGTAACGAGGCGCTGCGCGACTGGTCCGGCAGCTACGAAAAGGCGCACTATATGCTGGGCACCGCCGCCGGTCCGCACCCGTTCCCGACGATTGTGCGTGAATTCCAGCGCATGATTGGCGAAGAGACCAAAGCGCAGATCCTTGAAAAAGAGGGCCGCCTGCCGGACGCGGTGATCGCCTGCGTCGGCGGCGGATCAAACGCCATCGGCATGTTCGCTGATTTTATCGAGGAAACCAACGTCGGCCTGATCGGCGTGGAGCCCGCCGGACACGGTATCGAGAGCGGCGAGCACGGCGCGCCGCTGAAGCATGGCCGCGTTGGGATCTACTTCGGTATGAAGTCGCCGATGATGCAGACCGCCGACGGCCAGATCGAAGAGTCTTACTCCATTTCCGCCGGGCTGGACTTCCCGTCCGTTGGGCCGCAGCACGCGTTTCTGAACAGCACCGGTCGCGCTGACTATGTGTCGATCACCGACGACGAAGCGCTGGACGCGTTTAAAGCGCTTTCCCGCCACGAAGGGATTATCCCGGCGCTGGAGTCCTCTCACGCTCTGGCCCACGCGCTGAAGATGATGCGCGAGAACCCGGAAAAAGAGCAGCTGCTGGTGGTTAATCTCTCCGGCCGCGGCGACAAAGACATTTTCACCGTACATGACATCCTGAAAGCGCGAGGGGAAATCTGATGGAACGCTATGAGACGCTGTTTGCCCAACTGAAAAATCGCCAGGAAGGCGCCTTCGTCCCCTTTGTCACCCTTGGCGATCCGGGACCGGAGCAGTCGCTGAAAATTATCGATGCGCTGATCGAAGGCGGCGCCGATGCCCTTGAACTGGGGATCCCTTTCTCCGACCCGCTGGCGGACGGTCCGACCATCCAGGGCGCGGCCCTGCGCGCCTTCGCCGCGGGAGTGACCCCGGCGCAGTGCTTTGAGATGCTGGCGGCGATCCGCCAGAAGCATCCGACCATCCCAATCGGCCTGCTGATGTATGCCAACCTCGTCTTCAGCCCGGGCATCGATGCGTTCTATGCCCAGTGCGCCCGCGTCGGCGTCGACTCGGTGCTGGTGGCCGACGTGCCGGTGGAAGAGTCCGCCCCGTTCCGCCAGGCGGCGATGCGCCATAACATCGCGCCGATTTTCATCTGCCCGCCCAATGCGGATGACGATTTACTGCGCCAGATTGCCTCTTATGGCCGCGGCTACACCTATCTGCTGTCGCGCGCCGGAGTGACGGGTGCGGAAAATCGCGCCGCGCTGCCGCTGCACCACCTGGTGGAGAAGCTGGCGGAATATCACGCCGCGCCGCCGCTGCAGGGCTTTGGTATCTCCGCGCCGGAGCAGGTGAGCGCCGCCATTGACGCCGGAGCCGCCGGGGCTATCTCCGGTTCCGCCATCGTCAAAATCATCGAACGCCACCTCGATGAGCCGCAGACCATGCTCGACGAGCTGAAAGCCTTCGTCCAGAGCCTGAAGGCAGCGACCAAAACCGCCTGACCATCAGCCGCCTGGCATCGCGCCAGGCGGCGATTTCCACGCGTTACCTTCCTTTCCATGTCATCTTGCACGCCAACACATCAGACGGACCGATGATCGACACCTTGACGCCAGGCGATGCGCTTTAGCGTGGAAATGGATGGCGGGCGGATACCGAAGATTTGAACTATGTTGAAAGGGAAAAATATCGCTCTCCCTGGCACAGGAGAGCGATACAGTCAGGCAATCAATATTGCCCGAATATCATTGACGTTGGTTAACGTCGGGCCGGTGATCAGCAAATCATTAAGCGCGTGAAAATAGCAGTAACTATCATGGCCATCCAGATATTGCACTGCATTAAGACCGCTCAGCTTGCCGCGCGCAAGCGTATCCGGGAAGACGATCGCACCTGCGGCATCTTCTGTGCCATCAATACCATCGCTATCTCCCGCCATGGCCCAGATACCGTGTTCCCCCTGGAGCGCACAGGCCAGACTGAGTAAAAACTCGGTATTGCGGCCCCCTTTTCCAGGCTGAGTGTTGTTTACTGTCACCGTGGTTTCGCCACCTGACAACAGCACAGCAGGCCCTGAAATCGGGTGACCATACTGCTTCGCCGATCTCGCCATACCGGCCATGACCACCGCCACTTCCCTGCTTTCACCTTCTATAGCATCCCCCAAAATAAGGGGGGTGAACCCATGTTGTCGTGCGGCCAGAGCCGCCGCCGCTAACGCCATCGCCGGCGTGGCGATAAGCCTGACCTCGCCTGTCGCGGCGTTTTCCACCGGGCCGGCCGGCTGGTTTAGCCGTTCGCTAACGGGCTTCGGGATCGCAATGCCATACCGCTGCAATACCCGGAGCGCATCACGTGGTGCGCTGTTATCGGCAACGGTGGGGCCAGACGCTACGTCCGTCGGATTATCGCCAGGCACATCGCTGATAATCAGTGATACGATGCGCGCCGGTTGCGCCATGGTCGCCAGCTTTCCGCCTTTCACCGCTGAGAGATGACGACGTACCAGATTCATCTCTTTGATGCTGGCCCCGCTATGGAGCAGGGCCCGGGTGATGGTCTGCTTATCTGCCAGCGTTAACCCCGGGGCGGGCAGCGCCATCAGCGCCGACCCTCCCCCTGAAATCAATGCCAGCACCAGATCATCGGCAGTTAAACCGCGCAGCGTCTCCACAATCAGCATTGCGGCAACCTCGCTCATGGCATCTGATACGGGATGAGCCGCCTCAATAATGCGGATGCGGCCCGCAGGAACCGCGTAACCGTAACGCGTCACCACCACGCCCGACACCGCCACATCCGGCCAGGCCGCATCCACGGCAGCCGCCATTGCCGCGGACGCTTTACCCGCACCGATCACCACACAACGGCCGCGAGGTTTTTCCGGCAGGTTAGCCAGGGTCACCGGCCCGGCGCGGGCACTGTTGACCGCATGTTGAAAGATATCCTGCAGGATCTCTGCAGCCTGTTCGTTATTCATGTTTATGCGGTCTCGACAATGTCAGCTTTAGCGTCAATGTAGTGCACCACGGCGCGTGTCACCTCCGCGGTATTGGCTGAGCCACCGACATCTGGCGTCAGAATGCCTTTTTCACACACATACTCAATGCTTTCCATAATCAGCGCAGCGGCATGGCGTTCGCCCAGATGTTCAAGCATCTGTACCGCGGTCCAGAAAGTGGCAATGGGGTTCGCAATCCCTTTGCCGGTGATATCGAATGCGGAACCATGGATCGGTTCGAACATGGAAGGGAAGCGGCGTTCAGGATCAATATTCGCGGTCGGCGCTACGCCCAGACTACCCGCCAGCGCGCCAGCCAGATCGGAAAGGATATCGGCGTGCAGATTGGTGGCAACGATGGTATCCAGGGTCTGGGGATGCAACGTCATACGGTGCGTCATGGCATCGACCAACATTTTGTCCCACTGCACATCCGGGAATTCCTGCGCCACTTCAGCGGCAATCTCATCCCACATCACCATACCATGGCGCTGGGCGTTGGATTTGGTCACCACGGTCAGCAGTTTACGTGGACGAGACTGTGCCAGTCTGAAGGCATAGCGCATAATGCGTGTCACCCCAACACGGGTAAAGATTGCCACTTCGGTACCGACTTCTTCAGGTAAACCACGGTGGGTACGGCCGCCGTTACCAGAATATTCACCTTCGGAGTTTTCGCGCACGATGACCCAGTCAAGATCGCCAGGCCCGCGGTTGCGCAGCGGTGAAGTGACGCCCGGCAGAATTTTGGTGGGTCGCACATTGGCGTACTGGTCAAAGCCCTGGCAAATAGGTAGCCGCAGGCCCCAGAGTGTGATGTGGTCAGGGACATCCGGGGCCCCCACCGCGCCGAAGTAAATGGCATCAAATGCTTTCAGCATGTTCAGCCCTTCTTCCGGCATCATCACGCCATGTTTTTTGTAATAGTCTGACCCCCAGTCAAAGGTCTCTATATCAAATTTCAGTTGCGGATCGTGGCGCGTCAGCGCGTGCAAGACTTCAATACCTGCCGAAATGACTTCCGGTCCGATACCGTCCGCAGGGATGGCAGCAATTTTGTAGTGACGCATCGTTACTTCTCCAGTTAATGAGTATGAGGATGTGGAAGCTCTGCCGTCGGCGATTTGTTCGCTCTGGCAGAAAGAATCATGACCACGAGGGCCGAGAGCGCCAGCAATCCGGCGACAAAGTACAGGCCCCAGCTGTAGCTACCGGTTTGCTCGCGGATCACGCCAATCATCATCGGGCCAACGAAACCGCCGAGGTTGCCGATGGAGTTGATAGCGGCAATGCCAGCGGCCGCAGCCGGGCCGCTGAGGAACAGGGTTGGCATGCTCCACAAAGGGGGTTTTGATGCGCTAATCCCCACGGTGACCAGCGTTAAGGCGACCATTACGGTAAACAATGTGCTGACATTACCGGCGTATATCAGCCCGGCACCCGCCAGCAGGCAGGCGCCAATGACGTGCCAGCTGCGCTCTTTGGTTCGATCGGAATGACGCGCCCAGAGGATCATGGCGATGACGCCGATCACCGCCGGAAAGGCGTTCAGGAAACCAATCTCCAGCGAGGAAGCACCGAAACTGCGAATGATTTGCGGGGACCAGATGCCAAGCGTATACAGCCCGGCTGAGGTACCGAAATAGACCAGCGCCAGCGCCAGGACGCGTATATCCGCTAGCCCTCGCCATGCGCTGGAATGGCTCTGTTTTGCCGCCCGTGCCCGCTCCTCGTCTTGCATGGCGTTTTCCAGCCAGGCACGCTCTTGATCAGTCAGCCATTTGGCCTTGGCCGGACGATCCGTCAGGAAGAACAGAACCACAACACCGAGCACCAGCGCCGGCAAAGCTTCCAGTACAAACATCCACTGCCAGCCGGCGTAGCCAAGGAAGCCATGCATCTCCAGCAGTGCGGCCGAAACCGGCGATCCCAGTGCTGTCGACAGGGGAGCTGCGGCCATAAAGATGGCAGTGACCTGCGCACGCCTGGCGGCAGGAAACCAGTAGCTGAGATAGAGAATGATCCCCGGGAAGAAACCGGCTTCCGCCACGCCGAGCAGAAAACGCAGAATGTAGAAGCTCGTCGTGCCCTGCACAAAAGCCATGCAGCCAGAGACGAATCCCCAGGTAATCATGACGCGGGCGATCCAGATGCGGGCGCCCACTTTATGAAGAATTAAGTTTGACGGTACCTCAAACAGAAAATAACCCAGGAAAAAAATTCCAGCGCCCAGACCAAAAACGGTGGGTGAAAATCCCAGATCCTGATTCATGGTCAGGGCGGCAAAGCCAATGTTGACGCGGTCAAGGAAGGCAATGAAGTACAGCAGCATGATGAAAGGAATAATGCGCAGGGTAACCTTACGCATCACCTTCTTTTCGAGGTCGTTTTTCATGACGGGATGCTCCATAGTGATGTAGGGTTGTTATCGTTTTGTAATAATCCCAGTATGAAGTTTTGAACCGCTTTATCATCGGCACGGCTTTATATAAATAATTTGTATAATCAGGTTTTGGTGAAAAAATGGATATAAATCAGCTACGTTGCTTTGTGGTGTTAGGTGATGAGCTTCACTTTGGCCGGGCTGCCCGTAAACTCGAAATGATGCCTGCGTCACTGAGTCGCTTTATTAAGCTACTGGAAGATGATTTGGGGATCAGGCTACTGAATCGATCGACCCGCAACGTGTCGCTAACACCTGAAGGCGCCGCCTTTTTAAATGAGGCCAAAACGGTCATTGCTGATTTCGATGCGCTACGGCAGCGATTCCGGAAAAATAGCCTGTTGCAGAAAAGAACGTTGCGGATCGGGGCTATCGACAGCGCAGCCAAAGGATTACTTCCTGAATTGCTTAATCTTTTTGTCAGGCGTTTTCCTGAAGCAGATATTCATCTTACAGAAGATAAATCTCACAAACTTATCCCCCGACTCATTTCAGGGTGGCTGGATGTGGTTTTTGTGCGCCCGCCGGAACATATTGATGCCACGCTGACAGCGCGTTTTATCGCCAATGAAACCTGCGTGCTCGCCGTGCCCGCTCATCACCGGCTGGTCAGTTATGACGAAGTCAGTATCGATGATTTCCGACACGAGCCGGTTATCTTGCCGGAAAGACGCACCCGGCGTCACAGCCATGACCTGACAATGAATATTTTCAAAGAGGGGGGCAGCATGCCTGTCATCGCGCAGTATGCTGAAGAGAAGCAGACTATCCTGAGTTTTGTTGCCGCAGGACTCGGCATTGCTCTGGTGCCAGCGTCCTATAAAGACATGAATGCCGACGGCGTGAAATACCTTGCGCTCACGCCGAAAAAGCATGTCGAAGGGCTCCCCCTCAGCGCGATGTGGCATCAGGGAAACAACACTCTCTATGTGAGATCCCTGCTGGAGATACTTTCCGACAACATCGACGAACTGACCCGTGAGTTGTGACGCAAAAGCTGATTGTTGCGCCAGGCGGCAACACACGAGAATTTAGCCTGGTTGCTGCAAACTGTCGGCGTATTTGCGCGTTAAGCGAAACAGCGCCTGCACTTCATCTTCCGGCCACTGCGCCAGCACCTGATTCATTAACCGCCGCCGCGCTACCGCAATACTGTCGATCATCTGTTGTCCGCTGGCGCTAAGCGTCACTTCGCTGATCCGTCGATCATGACGGTTCGGTTGCTTACAGGCGAGTCCCTGGGCTTCCAGTTTTTTCACCTGGCGGCTGACGGTGGTGTAATCGCGCCCTAAATGATCCGCCAGCTCAACCACCCCCACCGGGCCATGGCGTCCTACCGCCACCAGCAGCGGAAACAGCATCTGTTCCAGCTGGACGCCGGCCTCCTGGAGGATCTGCTCGTCGCGCAGCGGCTGGTTCATCACGCTGATGATATCCAGTAGCGCGCCGTGAAAGTCGGTAATGTCGTAGTCATTATGTGCATCTTGCATATATTAATTTTCCGCGTATAGTGCTGCAAAACAATATGTGTATTTTACACATAATTCCCGACAGGAGATAATTTATGAAAGCAGCCGTGGTTTTTGACCTCGCAGAAGGCCCGGTTTGGGCCAATTTTATCGACCCGCAGCCCGCGCCCGGCCAGACGCTCATTGACGTCCGCGCCGCCGCGCTGAGCCATGTGGTTAAGGCCCGCGCATCCGGACGCCATTACAGCTTCGACGGCAATCTGCCCTTTGTGCCCGGTATCGATGGCGTCGGCACCACACCTCAGGGCCAGCGCGTCTATTTCGCCTTCCCCACCGCCCCCTTCGGCAGTATGGCGCAGCAGGCGCCGGTTGCCCTGCAGAGTTGCCTGCCGGTGCCGGATGCGCTGGATGATATCCAGGCGGCGGCGATGGCCAATCCCGGCATGTCCGCGTGGGCGTCTCTGGTGACTCGCGCCCAGATCCAGGCCGGTGAAACGGTGCTGATTAACGGCGCCACCGGCAGCGCCGGTCAGCTGGCGGTGCAGATTGCCCGCTATCTGGGAGCGAAAAAAATCATTGCAACCGGACGGAATGCGCAGACGCTGGCGGCGCTGGACGCCGATGAGTGTATTCAGTTAACCGCTGATGATAAAACCTTGAGCGGGCAATTTTCAGCGACCAGCGCCGCGCAGATTGACGTGGTCATCGATTACCTGTGGGGACACAGCGCGGAAGTGTTATTGCCGGCCCTGGCGAAATATACCCCAGCCGGCAGACCGGTGCGCTATGTGCAGGTGGGGTCCCTGGCTGGCGCCGATATCGCGTTAAATGGCGCAGTTCTGCGTTCCGCACCGCTCGTGCTGATGGGCAGCGGTATCGGTAGCCTGTCGATGCCGCAGCTGCTGGCGGCGACAGGTGAAATGCTGCAGGCGGCGGTGCCGGGTAAATTCACCATCGCCACCACCCCGCGGCCGCTGCAGGAGATCGCGGCGGCCTGGCCGCGGGACGACAGCCAGAAGCGCACGGTTTTCACCCTCGGATAAAAAATCGCTTCCGCACAAAAGATGGGGTTGATATCTTAAATGAGAAATATTATCTTTCTCATCACTGAATAGTTGAGTAAATCACTCGGGTATTCAGTACGACATTGCTCACATTGCTTCCAGTATTTTTGCCCGCACTTGTGCGGGCTTTTTTTACTCGCGACACACCTCACGCACCCGCTGCCGCAGCCAGCGGTGGCCGGGGCCTGCTCCAGACGCGGATGCCACGCCTGCGAAACCGTAATCACCTCGGTACTGACCGGCAGCGGATCGAGAGCCGCCAGCAAATTAAAATCGGGATCGTTCATTATCGCTCCAGTCGCCAGACAGGGCGTTTGCTGCAAGATATGAGTGCACTGGCGGCGTCTTCCGCCCGATCTCGGGCCTGATTATAGTGAAGACCTCCTTTCTGCAGCGAGAGACATCATGAAATCCGATCAGCACAACACTATCCTCATCGTCGGCGCCTCGCGCGGCCTTGGCCATGCTATGGCGGCGACGTTCCTCCAGCACGGCTGGGAGGTCATCGGCACCGTGCGCGATTTATCATCCCACACGCCGCTCCACGACCTGGCCAAGACGCATCCCCTGCGGCTACGCCTGGCGACGCTCGACATTCGCGATGAAGCCCAACTGGCCGCGCTGCAGGCGACGCTTCCCCCGGCAAGCCTCGATATGCTGTTTGTCAACGCCGGTACCACCAATCGTGACCCATCGCAGACCATTGGCGACGTCTCCACCGAGGAGTTTTACCAGGTGATGCTCACCAATGCCCTGGCGCCGATGCGGGTTATCGAGCGCCTGCAGCAGGCCGTTAAACCGCAGGGGCTGCTCGGCGTGATGTCCTCCGGCCAGGGGAGCCTGACCAATAACCTTACCGGCCAGCGGGAACTCTACCGCGGGAGTAAAGCTGCGCTGAATATGTTTATGCGCAGCTTTGCCGCTCGCCCCACCTCGGCCTCCCATCCGCTGGTGGTGATGGCCCCGGGATGGATCCGCACCGAGCTCGGCGGGGCAGATGCCCCGCTGACCATCGAAGAGACGATCCCACGCCTGGTGAACGTCCTGCTCGACAAACGGCAACGTCCGGGACTGGAGTATCTCGATTACCAGGGCCGTACCGTGCCCTGGTGATCCGTGCCGGAACAACCATCATATGGCCGCCCGGAAGTTAACCCCGCCCGGCGCGGCTTGCTACCGACCTTATTCTGCAGCACATTCCCTATATTTCCGCTTTATCGTTCAAAAAATGTGAATTATGTAAATCGAAGTGAAGAAAGTTGTTTTAAGGTCAACTTTTCTATGTAAATATTAAGGCAAATGATAACTATTCTTTTTATCATTTATAGAATCACACCGGGTCAGCGCAAGCCAGACGACGAATAACGTCGCTTTTGCGCGGTGTGATATGTGCTCATAACAAAAAATAAGCCTGCATTTATCATGGAAAAAAACGCTTCTCTGCCTTTCGGCAGTTTCAACTCATTGGCATTGTTTACAGGTCTGTGTCTGGGAGCCTCGCCGGCAGCAGGCATCGCAGCGGAAAATTCGGTCAAAAATAGTGAAGAGACGCTGGTAGTGGAAGCCGCTCCGCCTTCACTCTACTCCCCCGGCGCTTCCGCCGATCCCAAGTTCAATAAACCGCTGGTCGATACCACCCGTACCATCACCGTGATCCCGGAACAGGTGATTAAAGATCAGGGCGTCACCAACCTGACTGACGCCCTCAAAAACGTTCCCGGCGTGGGGGCGTTTTATGCCGGGGAGAATGGCAGCTCAACCACCGGGGATGCCATCTTTATGCGCGGCGTGGATACCTCTAACAGCATCTATGTGGACGGCATTCGCGACATCGGCAGCGTGACGCGCGATACCTTCAATACCCAGCAGGTGGAAGTCATCAAAGGGCCCGCCGGCACGGACTATGGCCGCAGCGCGCCCTCCGGCTCGATCAATATGATCAGCAAGCAGCCGCGCCTTGACTCCGGGATCGACGGCTCGGCCAGCATCGGCAGCGCCTGGTCGCGCCGGGGCACTCTCGACCTGAACCAGGCGTTTAGCGACAACGCTGCGTTCCGTCTGAACCTGATGGGGGAAAAAACCCATGACGCTGGTCGGGACCGCATTGAAAACGAGCGCTATGGCATCGCACCGTCGCTGGCCTTCGGCCTTGATACCCCAACTCGTCTGTATCTGAACTATCTGCACGTCCGGCAGAACAACACCCCGGATGGCGGGATCCCTACCGTCGGCCTGCCGGGCTATTCGGCGCCTTCGCCGAAGTATGCCGCACTCAACTCCGCCGGGAAGGTCGATACCAGCAATTTCTATGGCACCGACTCCGATTACGATAAATCTACTACCGACAGCGGTACCCTGCGCTTCGAACACGATCTGACGGAGAATACCACCGTGCGCAATACCACCCGCTGGTCGCGAGTGAAACAGGAGTATCTTTTGACCGCGGTGATGGGCGGCGCGAACAATATCACCGCCCCCGATATCAATGACGTCAACACCTGGAGCTGGTCGCGTCTGGTTAATACCAAAGATGTCAGCAACCGCATTCTGACCAACCAGACCAATATCACCTCGACTTTCAATACTGGCTCGATAGGCCATGACGTCAGCGCCGGCGTGGAGTTTACCCGGGAAAACCAGACCAACTATGGCGTTAACGCCAAGACCGCGCCGGCGGTGAATCTCTACCATCCGGTGAGCAACCTGTCGATTGGCGGGCTGGACAGAAACGGGGCGAACGCCAACGGCCAGACCGATACCTTCGGGATTTATGCCTTCGATACGCTGACGCTGACCGAGCGGATTGAGATCAACGGCGGGCTGCGTCTCGACAATTACCATACCAAATATGACAGCGCCACCGCCTGCGGCGGCAGCGGACGCGGGGCTATCGCCTGCCCGCCCGGACAGTCGACCGGCAGCCCGGTCACCACTGTCGATACCGCTAAATCCGGCAATCTGGTTAACTGGAAAGCCGGGGCGCTGTACCGCTTAACCGAGCAGGGCAATGTCTACGTCAACTACGCCATCTCACAGCAGCCGCCGGGAGGCAGCAGCTTCGCCCTGGCCGCCAGCGGCAGCGGCAACAGCGCTAACCGGACCGACTTTAAGCCGCAGAAGGCGAAATCCAGCGAGCTGGGCACCAAGTGGCAAATCTTCGACAACCGTCTGCTGCTCAGCGCGGCGTTATTCCGCACCGATATTGAAAACGAAGTGGCCGCCAACGATGACGGAACCTGGTCGCAGTACGGCAAAAAGCGCGTGGAGGGGTATGAACTCTCCGCGACCGGAAACCTGACCCCGGACTGGACGATTATCGCCGGCTACACTCAGCAGCATGCGACAGTGACGGAGGGACAGAACGTTGCACAGGATGGATCTTCCGCCCTGGCCTACACCCCGAAACATGCCTTTACGCTGTGGACGCAGTATCAGGCCACCAGCGATCTGTCCGTCGGCGGCGGTGTGCGCTATGTCGGAAGCCTGCGCCGGGGCAGCGATGGTGCAGTCGGTACCCCGGATCACACCGAGGGCTACTGGGTTGCCGACGCCAAACTGGGCTATCGGGTCAACAGCAACCTCGATCTGCAGCTCAATATGTATAACCTGTTTGATACCGATTACGTGGCCTCCATCAACAAGAGCGGCTATCGCTATCATCCGGGCGAACCCCGGACCTTTATGCTGACGGCGAACGTCCATTTCTGAGTCTGCGCGTGGGGCCGTTGCGCCCCACTTTTTAGAGAGAACACCGCGATGATGTATCACATTCCTGACGTGCTATCGACAGACCAGGTGGCGGAATTTACCCGGCAGCTGGCGCAAGCCGAGTGGGTCGACGGGCGGGTTACGGTGGGTAGCCAGGGGGCGGCCGTCAAACAGAACCAGCAGATCGATACCCGAACGCCGCTGTATGCCCGCCTGCAGGCCGCTGTGCTCGATATGCTGCGCGGCCATCCGCAGTTTTTTTCCGCTGCGCTGCCGCGGACGATTTCCGCGCCGTTGTTTAACCGCTATGGGCCAGGGGAGACCTATGGTTTTCACGTCGATGGCGCCGTTCGCCAGAACGGCGAGGCGGCCTGGATGCGCACTGATCTGTCAGCGACGCTGTTCCTTTGCGATCCGGAGAGCTATGAGGGTGGCGAACTGGTGATTGAAGACACCTATGGCCAACATCGGGTGAAGCTCCCGGCCGGGCATCTGGTGCTCTATCCCGCCAGCAGCCTGCACTGCGTCACCCCGGTCACCCGCGGCGTCCGCCAGGCCTCTTTCCTGTGGATCCAGTCGATGGTCCGCGACGATAAGCAGCGTGCGATGCTTTACGACCTGGACCGCACCATCCAGTCTCTGAAGGCCCGCTTTGGCGACGGAGAAGAGGTCCTCTCCCTGCTCAACATGTATCACAACCTGCTGCGCCAGTGGACGGAAGTGTGATCCGCTGTTGATGACAGAGGCTTGCGGCAGACAGGTGTGACGAGACAATGAACTGGCCATCCGTTGGCCAGTTTACAGAAGAATTTAGAACCGATAGCCTGCGGAGAACATAAACACCCACGGATCCAGACGGGTGCTGACTTTCTGGTCCACACCGCCGGCTTTGAATTTCACATCGGTATCGATATCCATGTACCACACCGACATATTCAGCAGCCAGTCGCGGTTAATCAGATAATCGAGGCCGACCTGCCCCGCCGCGCCCCAGGAGTCCTTCAGGCTCAGATCGGAAAGCCCGGCCGCCTTGCCGGTATCGTTAAAGTCTTCATTAAAGAAGGTAGTGTAGTTGATACCGGCCCCCACGTACGGGCGCACCTTGCTTTGCGCATCGCCAAAGTACCACTGCGCCATCAGGGTGGGCGGCAGCTGATGGACGGTGGCGATAGTCCCGGTTGGCCCGGTGCCGACCTTATGGCGGAACGGCGTCGCGGCAAGCAACTCCACGCCAATGTTATCGGTCGCCATATAGGTAAAGGTTAAACCCAGCTGGGTATTGTTACTGACGTTGAAACTGCCAAGGCTGCCTAACACATTGTCAGAGCCCTCCGTCGGTCGGACGGTGGCGGTCCCGGCACGAATGAAAAACTCACCCGCTTCATGCGCCCAGACGCTGCCGGTAGAAAGCGTGCCAAGAATCAATGCCGCCGCTGCTAACTTCTTCATATCCACTTCCTCATTATGGTTTTTCAGCGCGGCCAAATATACCTATAACGAGTTACGTTTGATCTGTTTTAGATCACACTAAGTCCTCAGATTTAACATTTATTGATCCAGATTAATTTTCGCTACCGATCGCAATGCCTTGAATTGTTCGCACATCAATTTTCACTTTTCGCGCAAAAATTTATTTCTGCCCCTCTTGCCGTCGCTGAGGCGGCTGGATAAGTTAACTGCCGACAATCTGTGTTGATGCGTTTTTTTCAGGTGTAATTATGAGTGAAATCAACCCGTGCATGACGTGCGGTGCCTGTTGTGCGTATTTTCGAGTCTCTTTCTACTGGGCGGAAGCCGACGATGCGGGCGGCCTGGTGCCCTCCGCGCTGACCGAACCGCTGACCCCTTTCCTGCGCTGCATGAGCGGCACCAACCAGCGCCAGAGCCGCTGCGCGGCCCTGTCTGGCGATATCGGCGACGCCGTTCACTGCACTATTTATGAAAACCGGCCTTCGCCGTGTCGCGAATTCGCCATGTCCGGGGAAAATGGCGAGGAAAACGATGCCTGCAACCGGGCGCGGGCGCGCTACGGCCTGCCACCATTGCGGCCTCTTTACAAAGATATACCTGCCCTGACCGGCGCAGAGAGTGCTACGACGGAACGATTTGCGGTACAATCGCCGGCTAGTTAACACCTGCGACACTCAAGGAGAATGCATGTCTATCACGGCGAAGTCCGTCTACCGTGACACCGGGAATTTTTTTCGTAATCAGTTCATTACTATTTTACTGATTGCGCTGTTGTGCGCGTTTATTACGGTAGTACTTGGCCATGCCTTTTCACCCAGCGACGAGCAGCTGTCGATACTCAGCGAAGGCGATAACCTCGCCGGTAGCGCCGGGCTGTTCGAGCTGGTGCAGAACATGACGCCGGAGCAGCAGCAGGTTCTGCTGCGCGCCTCGGCGGCATCAACCTTCTCGGGTCTGGTAGGTAATGCGATCCTCGTCGGCGGCGTCCTGCTGCTGATCCAGCTGGTCTCCGCCGGTCATCGCGTTAGCGCCCTGCGCGCCATCGGAGCCTCGGCGCCGGTGCTGCCCAAGCTGCTGCTGCTGATCCTGTTCACCACCTTCCTGGTGCAGATGGGGATGATGCTGGTGCTGGTGCCCGGCGTGCTGTTGGCCATCGTGCTGGCCTTTGCGCCGATCATGCTGGTACAGGACAAAATGGGCATCCTCGGCGCCATGCGCAGCAGCATGCGCCTGGCGTGGGCCAATCTGCGGCTGGTGGCGCCGGCTATTATCGGTTGGCTGGTGGCGAAAACCCTGCTGTTACTGTTTGCTTCCAGCTTTGCCGCCCTGACGCCAAACGTCGGCGCGGTGGTGATTAATACCATCAGCAACCTGATTTCCGCCCTGTTGCTGATCTATTTATTCCGCGTGTATATGCTTATCCGCAGCTAATTTTAACCAGGACCGGGGCCTTCCCCGGTCCGTCCTGAAAGACGGGATCGATGTATGAAGCAGTTTCTGGATTTTTTACCGCTGGTGGTCTTCTTTGCCTTTTATAAGCTTTACGATATCTACGCCGCCACCACGGCGCTGATTGTGGCGACCGCCGTCGTGCTGATCTACAGCTGGGTGCGCTACCGGAAAGTGGAAAAAATGGCGCTGATCACCTTCGTGCTGGTGGCCGTCTTCGGCGGGTTAACCATCTTCTTCCATAATGATGAGTTTATTAAATGGAAGGTGACGGTGATCTATGCCCTGTTCGCCGGCGCGCTGCTGTTCAGCCAGTGGGTGATGAAAAAGCCGCTGATCCAGCGCATGCTGGGTAAAGAGCTGAGCCTGCCGCAGCAGGTCTGGTCGCGACTTAACCTGGCCTGGGCGGTGTTCTTTATTCTCTGCGGGCTGGCCAATATCTATATCGCCTTCTGGCTGCCGCAGAATATCTGGGTTAACTTTAAGGTCTTTGGTTTAACCGCCCTCACGCTGGTCTTTACCTTGCTGAGCGGGATCTACATCTACCGTCATATGCCGCAGGACGACCACCACTAACCCCTCCGCCGGCGCGCCATCGCGCGCCGCGCTCGCCCCCTATAAGCTTACTGCACTGGCAAACATTCCCTGCAACCACACAACCTCAGCGCATACGCTGACAGCTTCCCGGCCACACTGTGTAGGCTCTCTTCACGATTTCTCTCAACTGCATAAAAAGTTGCGGTAATTGTGAGGATTTTATGGAGATTCATCTCGTTACATTGTAATGATAATTGTTATCATTAATATTCTCGATCTCATTTTGCATTGTTTTGAAAAGGATATTTACATGAGATCGCCGCAATATTCTGTGCCCACGACCCTGGCGCTGGTCATATCCAGTCTCCTCGCCCCTAACGCCTTTGCTGAAGAATCAGAACAAGATACCGAAACGATGATTGTGCGCAGTACGGCGGAAGAGGCGCTTAAGCAACAGCCCGGGGTGTCGATTATCACGGCTGAGGATATTGCTAAGCAGCCGCCGGTCAACGATCTCTCAGACATCATCCGTAAAATGCCCGGGGTGAACTTGACCGGCAACAGCGCCAGCGGCAGTCGGGGCAACAACCGCCAGATTGATATCCGCGGCATGGGGCCGGAGAACACCCTGATCCTGATAGATGGGGTACCGGTCACGTCACGTAACGCGGTTCGCTATAGCTGGCGCGGCGAACGCGATACCCGGGGCGACAGCAACTGGGTACCTGCCGAAATGGTCGAACGGATTGAAGTTCTCCGCGGTCCGGCAGCCGCGCGCTATGGTTCCGGCGCGGCGGGCGGAGTGGTCAATATCATTACCAAACGTCCGACCAACACCTGGCACGGTTCGCTGTCTTTCTTCACCAACCAGCCGGAAAACAACAAAGAAGGCACGACCAATCGCGCTAACTTCAATCTCAGCGGCCCACTGGCCGGCGAGGCGCTGACGATGCGCCTGTATGGCAATATCAATAAAACGGAACCCGACGCCTGGGATATTAACCATGCGCAAAACGGCTCTTACGCTGCGGGGCGCGAAGGGGTCCGCAATAAAGACATTAACGCGCTACTGTCATGGAAAATGACCCCGCAACAAATTCTCGATTTCAGCTACGCCTATAGCCGTCAGGGGAATATCTATGCTGGCGATACCCAGTACAGCAACGGCAATCTTAGCCCGAACGGGCTGGTGGACTCCCTGTACGGCCACGAAACTAATCGCCTCTATCGCCAGTCCTGGGGACTGACCTACAACGGTCTATGGGATTGGGGCCAGTCCAAAGCCGGTGTTTACTACGAGAAAACCAACAATACCCGCCTGCAGGAAGGCTCTACCGGCCGCGTCGAAGGCATGATCAACAGTGAAGATTATGCCACCAGCCGTCTGGAATCCTGGCGTACTACCTCGGAATTCAATGTGCCTTTCTTCTGGCTGGCGGACCAGACGCTGACGCTGGGAATGGAATGGAACCATGATCAGCTCGACGACCCGGCATCGATGCAGGCCACTAACAGCAACGGCGAGACTATCCCTGGGACCTCGGGCGACCCTACGCAACGCAGTACCAAAAACAGCGCCACCCTCACCGGTATCTATCTGGAAGATAATATCGAAGCCGTGCCCGGCACCAACCTGATCCCCGGCATTCGCTTCGATTATCATAATCAGTTTGGCAGTAACTGGAGCCCCAGCCTCAATCTGTCCCAGGAGCTCGGCGATATGTTCACGCTGAAGGCCGGTATCGCGCGCGTGTTTAAAGCGCCAAACCTCTATCAATCCAGTAAAGGCTATTTGCTCTCCACCCGCGGCAACGGTTGTCCAAACACGATCGCTGAAGGCAGCTGCTACCTGCTGGGTAACCCTGACCTCGACCCGGAGATCAGTATCAACAAAGAGATCGGTATCGAATTTAACCTTAATGGTTACGCTGCCGGAGTCACCTGGTTTCGCAACGATTACAAAAACAAAATCGTCTCCGGAACAGAGGTACTGGGCTATACCTCCAGCGGCAATAATATTTTGCAATGGCAGAACGGCGGCAAAGCCGTGGTCGAGGGGCTGGAAGGAAATCTGCTGATCCCGGTGCTGAGAGATGTCCTCAGCTGGCGGACCAATGCCACCTGGATGCTCAAATCTGAAAGTAAAGAGACTGGCAACCCGCTGTCGGTTATCCCGAAATATACCGTTAACACGATGCTCGACTGGCAGGTAAACGACGCCCTGTCTGCGAATGTGAACTGGACGCTTTATGGCCGTCAGAAGCCGCGTCAGTATGCGGAGATCCGCAACGAAACCGGGACCCTTGCCACCACCGAGGTTGGCGCCTATTCCATCGTGGGTATTGGTACTCAGTATCAGCTAAACCGGGATATTCGCCTGAATGCAGGAATAAGTAATCTATTTGATAAACAACTGTATCGCGAAAATGCCGGCGCCTCGACCTACAATGAGCCTGGCCGCGCGTATTACGCCGGCGTTACCCTCTCCTTCTGAACCACCGCGCCCGCGCCAGCGGGCGTATTCCCCTATTCTCACTGCGCTATTTTCATAGTAGCATCCCGCTGATCGTCTTTGACCACAACAGAGTAGAGCATGACAACAACAGATCTCGCCCCAAAGGGCGAAATGGTTTTACGCACCCTGGCAATGCCGGCGGATACCAATGCCAACGGGGATATTTTTGGCGGCTGGCTGATGTCGCAGATGGATATTGGCGGCGCCATTATGGCCAAAGAGATCGCCCAGGGTCGCGTGGTGACCGTGCGGGTGGATGGGATGACCTTTTTACGCCCGGTCGCCGTTGGCGACGTGGTGTGCTGCTACGCCCGCTGCGTGAAGCGCGGCAACACCTCGGTGACAATCAATATCGAAGTGTGGGTGAAAAAAGTTTCTTCAGAACCGATTGGCCAGCGCTACAAGGCGACGGAAGCGCTGTTTATCTACGTTGCCGTTGATAATCAGGGAAAACCACGTCCTCTGCCAGCGGAATAAGAAGGTGCCCGGCTTGCCGGGCACCTGACTTACAGAAAGCCCAGCAGCGAAAAGAAGAAGTAACCGATGACAATCACGATCACCGGCAGCACGTACAGTGGGAAATACTGCACCAGGATCGTATGGCGCGGTACCACAATGCGTTCAGCGAGCTGCTCGCGGGTTAACCCATCTGCGCCTTTAGCCTGTTCGAGGATCAGCTGATCCTCAATCCCCTCGCGGAGAAATTTCGCCTGCCGCGCCATTCGCGCGCCGGAAGCCTGCAGGGCCATGCCGACGAACACCAGAATGAAGATGATCCAGAAGCCGATGTTCAGGCTATGGTGAAAATCCGGCAGCGGCGAGTTGTACCAGAAAAAGTTCAGGAACGGCGTGTTAAAGCGCATCATCTCAATCATCACGTGCGCAAAATCCATCATTACAGCATCAATGCCGGGTTTCTTTTCACTGTGCTCATACATAAATTTGAGCACAGAAATCAGCGTCGACAGCACGGCGGGAATAAAGATAACCCATCCTAAAATGCGTTTGATAACCGCTATGCGTCCAGCTTGTTGGTACGTCATGAGTTCCCCTTGTTAAAGACGCGTTGGTGGTTCGCCTGCTGCCTGTTGCGTGGCGCTGGCTTCCCTCGCTCCCCCGAGTATGTCGGGTATAAGTCTATCTGCCACGGCGAATTTCGCCCAATAATGCGCGGTATGATATACCATGATTGCCGATTCGTTTATCTGATTACGCAACAGGAGAAGGACATATGTCAGCGAAGCGCCGCATTGAGGCCGCGATATTTGATATGGACGGGTTGCTGATTGACTCGGAGCCGCTCTGGGATCAGGCGGAGGTCGAGGTCATGGAGAGCCTGGGGGTGGATACCCGTCGCCGCGATGAACTGCCCGACCTGCTCGGTCTGCGAATCGACCTGGTGGTGGATCTGTGGTACGCGCAGCAGCCGTGGCACGGCGTAGACCGGGCGGAAGCTACCGCGCGCATTATTCGTCGCGCCATTGAGCTGGTGGAAGCCTCACGCCCGCTGCTGCCGGGCGTACGCGAGGCAGTGGCCCTGTGTAAAGCTCAGGGCTTAAAGGTGGGCCTGGCCTCGGCCTCGCCGCTGATGATGCTGGAGAAAGTGCTCGATATGTTTGAACTGCGCGACCAGTTTGATGCTCTCGCCTCTGCGGAGCATTTACCCTGGAGCAAACCGCACCCGCAGGTCTACCTCAACTGCGCCGCTGCCCTGGGAGTCGACCCGCAGCGCTGCGTCGCGCTGGAGGATTCGGTCAACGGCATGATCGCCAGCAAAGCCGCGCGCATGCGGTCTATCGTGGTGCCGGAAGCGGAGAACAGCCGCGACCCGCGCTTTGCGCTGGCGGACGTCAAGCTTCCATCACTGCTGGCACTCACTGCTGAGAACTTGCTCGGTTAAGACCGCTGGCGGGTGCAACAATCGCTGTCACGCCGCCGGCAACAAAATCAAAACATTGTTTCATTTTAATTGTAATTTTGTTTTCCTCCCTCTATGCTGGTCACAGGTGGTGTCATCGTACGCCAGTAGATCAGCTGACAGAGGTGAATATGGTACTGAACGCCTTCGACCTGACGGGTAAGGTCGCCATCGTGACCGGTTGCGATACCGGCCTGGGACAGGGAATGACGCTGGGCCTGGCGCAGGCCGGGTGCGATATCGTCGGCATCAACCGTAAAATTCCCCATGATACTGCCGCCCAGGTGCTGGCGCTGGGCCGCCGCTTTCACGCCATTCAGGCGGATCTCAGCCAAGAGAATGATATGAGCGGTCTGGTCGACCAGGCGGTGGCGGCCATGGGCCGGGTCGATATTCTGGTCAACAACGCCGGAATTATCCGCCGCCATGATGCCCTGACCTTCACGGAAAGCGACTGGGACGCGGTGATCGACCTGAATCTCAAAGCGGTTTTCTTTCTCAGCCAGGCGGTCGCCAGGCAGTTCATTCGCCAGGGGGAAGGCGGGAAAATCATTAACATCGCCTCGATGCTCTCGTTTCAGGGCGGGATCCGCGTCCCCTCCTACACCGCCTCGAAAAGCGGCGTGCTGGGTTTGACCCGTCTGCTGGCCAACGAATGGGCTGGCCAGGGTATCAACGTCAACGCCATAGCGCCCGGGTATATGGCCACCAATAACACCCAGGCGCTGCGCGAAGATGAAGAGCGTAACCAGGCGATCCTCGAGCGCATTCCCGCTGGTCGCTGGGGAGTGCCGAAAGACCTGCAGGGGCCGGTGGTGTTTCTCGCCTCATCAGCGGCCGACTATATTAACGGCTATACGCTGGCCGTCGATGGCGGATGGCTAGCGCGCTGAGAGTTTGTGACAAAGAGTTACACCGTCACCTCTTCCGTACACTGTATAAAAACCCTATACTGTATGAATCGACAGTTTAGGGTGTGTTATCATGACGGCGGAAGGCCATCTCTTCTTTTCAATCGCCTGCGCAGTATTTGCCAAAAACGCAGAGTTAACGCCGGTGCTGGCGCAGGGCGACTGGTGGCATATTGTGCCCTCGGCGGTATTGACCTGCCTGCTGCCGGACATCGATCACCCCAAGTCGTTTCTTGGCCAACGGCTGAGCTGGATCTCAAAGCCCGTGGCGCGGGCCTTTGGCCATCGCGGCTTCACCCACAGCCTGCTGGCCGTCTTTGGCGCGCTGACGCTGTTCTATCTGAAAGTGCCTGACAGCTGGATTGTCCCGGCAGACGCTCTCCAGGGCCTGGTGCTGGGCTATCTCAGCCACATTCTCGCCGATATGCTCACCCCCGCCGGTGTGCCGCTGCTGTGGCCCTGTCGCTGGCGCTTCCGGCTGCCGATCCTTGCGCCGCGCAAGGGCAATCAGCTCGAACGCGCCTTGTGTATGGCGCTGTTCGTCTATGCCGTCTGGATGCCGCAGACGCTGGCGGACAACAGCGCGATACGCTGGTCATCCGGGGTGATCAATTCCCTGCAGATCACCTTCAATCGCTTTATAAGTCACCAGAGTGGGCGATAAAGCGGCGGAAAACGCCATTTGGTTATAACCCATTCCATTTGAATATAAGTCCTTGATAACGCCTTCTGCTAACCTTGCCGTCATAAGAGCTGGTTATCCACCAGCCCAGGTTATAAAAATATCAGGAGAACGGGGATGAACTTTCCATTAATAGCGAACGTAGTCGTGTTCGCCGTATTACTGTTTGCGCTGGGGCAAACACGTCATAAACAGTGGAGCCTGGCCAGAAAAGTGCTGGTCGGTCTGGCGACTGGCGTGGTATTTGGTCTGGCGCTGCAGCTGATCTACGGGTCTGACAGCCAGGTGCTGAAGGATTCCATCCAGTGGTTCAATATCGTCGGCAACGGTTACGTCCAGCTGCTGCAAATGATTGTTATGCCGCTGGTCTTCGCCTCCATCCTTAGCGCGGTGGCCCGCCTGCACAATGCCTCGCAGCTGGGGAAAATTAGCTTCCTGAGCATCGGTACTCTGTTGTTCACCACCCTGATCGCCGCCCTGGTTGGCGTGCTGGTGACCAATATGTTCGGCCTCACCGCCGAGGGTCTGGTCCAGGGCAGCGCGGAGACCGCCCGTCTGAACGCCATCCAGAGCAACTATGTGGGGAAAGTAGCGGATCTCAGCGTCCCGCAGCTGATCCTTTCCTTCGTGCCGAAGAACCCGTTTGCTGACCTGACCGGGGCTAACCCAACCTCCATCATCAGCATCGTCATTTTCTCGGCGTTCCTCGGCGTCGCAGCGCTTAAGTTGCTGAAAGAGGATGTGGAAAAAGGCCAGCGCGTGCTGACCGCGATCGATACCCTGCAGGGCTGGGTAATGAAGCTGGTTCGTCTGGTCATGCAGCTGACCCCTTACGGTGTGCTGGCCCTGATGACCAAAGTGGTTGCCGGGTCGAATTTGCAGGACATCATCAAGCTTGGCGGCTTCGTGGTAGCCTCGTACATTGCGCTGGGTATTATGTTTGTCGTCCACGGCCTGCTGCTGGCGATTAACGGCGTCAGCCCGCTGAAGTACTTCCGTAAAGTCTGGCCGGTGATCACCTTCGCCTTTACCAGCCGCTCCAGCGCCGCCTCCATTCCGCTGAACGTTGAGGCGCAAACCCGTCGTCTCGGCGTACCGGAGTCGATTGCCAGCTTCTCCGCCTCCTTTGGCGCCACCATCGGCCAGAACGGCTGCGCTGGTATCTATCCGGCAATGTTGGCGGTGATGGTCGCGCCGACCGTGGGCATCAACCCGCTGGATCCGATGTGGATTGCCACCCTCGTGGGCATCGTCACCGTCAGCTCGGCGGGCGTCGCCGGGGTGGGCGGCGGCGCGACCTTCGCCGCGCTGATCGTCCTGCCGGCGATGGGCCTGCCGGTGACCCTGGTAGCCCTGCTCATCTCCGTCGAACCGCTGATCGATATGGGGCGTACCGCGCTGAACGTTAACGGCTCAATGACCGCCGGGACGCTGACCAGCCAGTGGCTGCGCCAGACCGACAAGTCGATCTTCGATAGCGAGGAAGAAGCCGAACTGGCGCATCGCTAAACGGCAAGCACAAAAAAAACCGCTGATCATTCAGCGGTTTTTTTATTTCTGCAGCCGACTCAGGCTTCAATCTCACCTTCCTGACGCACCTGGTTAGCCCAGCGCTGCGCCGACTCCGGCACGCTGAATGCCGGTGAGCGACGGAAATGCTCCCCCATCAGCAGAAAAGCGACATACTTCCCGCGCAAAATCCAGACATCGCGAAAATGGTCCATTTTCACGGCATGTTCCGGGGGCGCAGGCTCCACGCGCGGCACGTAGCTAATGACAGGGCGATTTTGTTGGCGCAATGGTTTCATAACAAATGGATTCACTAAACATAGCGGGAAACAGAAACCTCTATCATAGCCGATTGTGGCCCCGTTCGTCGCCCCTTCGCCGCCGATGCGCATTTTAGGATAACTCCCTGCCCCCTCGCCGGGCGCAGACAGCGTAATGTTCTATAGTTAGAAGGGTTTTGGTCTATCAACGACCACTTTTAGCAATGAAAGCAGGAGACGAGTAATGTCTGATAAGCACCCGAACCCTCACCAACAGCAGGCACCGGTCCACGACAGCGAGGAAGCGCAGCCGGGTCTCGATTCGCTGGCGCCGGACGATCGGGAGTGGCGCCCCACGCCGAAACCTACCGCTCCGGGCGTCGAACCCACCGCCCCAGGCAGCCTGAAAGCGCCCGATACTCATAACAGCAAACTGGATTCCCTGGAAGCGCAACGCAAAGGGGGGGAAGATTTTCCGCTGACCACCAACCAGGGCGTGCGCATTGCTGACGATCAGAATTCGCTGCGCGCCGGTAGCCGCGGCCCAACGCTGCTGGAAGATTTTATCCTGCGGGAGAAGATCACCCACTTTGACCACGAGCGTATTCCGGAGCGTATCGTTCATGCCCGCGGCTCTGCCGCCCACGGCTACTTCCAGCCCTACAAAAGCCCGGCTGCGTTGACTAAAGCCGATTTTCTTTCGTCAGCCGATAAAATCACCCCGGTGTTTGTACGCTTTTCCACCGTGCAGGGCGGCGCGGGGTCGGCGGACACCGTCCGCGATATTCGCGGCTTCGCTACCAAGTTTTACACTGACGAAGGGATTTTTGACCTGGTGGGCAACAACACACCGGTCTTCTTCATCCAGGACGCGATGAAGTTCCCCGACTTTGTCCACGCCGTGAAGCCTGAACCCCACTGGGCCATCCCACAAGGGCAGAGCGCCCACGATACTTTCTGGGACTATGTTTCCCTGCAGCCGGAAACGCTGCACAACGTGATGTGGGCGATGTCGGATCGCGGCATCCCGCGCAGCTATCGCACCATGGAAGGCTTCGGGATCCACACCTTCCGTCTGATTAATGCCGAGGGCAAAGCCACCTTCGTTCGCTTTCACTGGAAACCGGTCGCCGGCAAGGCGTCGCTGGTGTGGGATGAAGCGCAGAAGCTGACCGGCCGCGACCCCGATTTTCATCGCCGCGATCTATGGGAGGCCATCGAAGCCGGGGACTACCCGGAATTTGAGCTTGGCCTGCAATTGATCCCCGAAGAGAATGAATTTGCTTTTGACTTCGACCTGCTCGATCCCACCAAGCTGATCCCCGAGGCGCTGGTGCCGGTGCAGCGGGTTGGCAGAATGGTCCTCAACCGCAACCCGGATAACTTCTTTGCCGAAAATGAACAGGCGGCCTTCCATCCCGGACATATCGTCCCGGGCATTGATTTCAGCAACGATCCGCTGCTGCAGGGGCGTCTCTTCTCTTACACCGATACGCAAATTAGCCGCCTGGGTGGGCCGAACTTCCATGAAATCCCCATCAACCGTCCGACCTGCCCGTATCATAATTTCCAGCGTGACGGGATGCACCGGATGGACATTGACACCAATCCGGCCAACTACGAGCCCAACTCGATTAACGACAACTGGCCGCGCGAGACGCCGCCTGCCGCCAAACGCGGTGGCTTTGAGTCCCTCGCCGAGCGCGTCGACGGCGAAAAAATCCGCCAGCGCAGCCCTTCGTTCGGCGAATATTACGCCCAGCCGCGTCTGTTCTGGCTGAGCCAGACGCCGATTGAACAGCAGCATATTATCGATGGTTTCAGCTTCGAACTCAGCAAAGTGGTCCGCACCTGGATCCGCGAGCGGGTGGTCGATCATCTGGCCCACATTGATACTAAGCTTGCGGAAGCGGTTGGGGCGAACTTAGGGATCGAACTGAGCGACGATCAGCGCAACATTACCCTGCCCGCCCCGGTCAACGGCGTGGAGAAAGACCCCAGCCTCAGCCTCTACGCCGACGCCGAAGGAGATGTGAAAGGTCGCGTGGTGGCAGTCCTGCTCAACGAACGCACCTCAGCGCAGGATCTGGTTCAGCTCCTGCAGGCGCTGCAGGCCCAGGGCGTGCACAGCAAGCTGCTCTACTCGCGAATGGGCGAAGTCATTGCCGACGATGGTTCTCCGCTGCCGATCGCCGGCACCTTCGCCGGTTCCCCTTCGCTGACGGTGGATGCGGTGGTGGTGCCCGGCGGCGACCTCAGCGCCCTGAGTCAGAGCGGTGACGCGCGCTATTACCTGCTGGAAGCCTATAAACATCTGAAGCCGATCCTGCTGGCAGGGGATGCGCGGCAGCTGACGTCCGTTCTGCATGTTCCGACCCAGGGTGAAGAGGGGGTCATCGTCACCGATGCGCTCGACACGCCAGCGGCGGACAAACTGCTCGCCCTGATGACGGCCCACCGCGTGTGGTCGAGAAGCCCGAAAATCGCCGCTATTCCGGCGTAGTAAAAAGCCCGGCACGCTGTGCCGGGCTTGATTCACTTTCCCTTTCCCCCGTCGGGCTTACACGTCGCGGTAGGTTCCCAGACGATAACCCCGGTCGGCCACCGCCGCTTTCAGCGAGGCAGATGTCAGCACATCAAGCTCATCCAGTCGCGGATAGCAGTAGGCGCTGCCCATAATGATCCGATCGACATAAGCCGGATGACACATCACCTCCAGGGAGCGCTCCCCGCGGGCGATGGAGGCATCCAGCGTCTGCAGAAACAGTTCCTCAGAGACCGCTTCGCCGTAAAACTCGCTGCTGAAGCCGGCGCTGCTGCGCGCCGCCTGCTGGTCGAGCTCACTCTGCGCCGCCACCTGGCGGTCAATGCGTAACGCAATGCCCTTCTCGCGGGCAAAGGCCGCGACGATGGGATAAATCTGGGCGAACATATGCACATGGTGATGGCTGTCGATATGCGTCGGCTCATGGCCGAAGAGTTCGACAAAACGACGGTACTGACACGCCAGCTCGTGGGCGATCTCTTCCAGCGGCAGGCTATCTTCTTCCGCCTGCTGCCAGATCCATTTGCCCAGCCGGCCATCGCGGGTTAATCCCGGCATGGCCGACAGCGGCTCGCCCAGCGTCAGCACAAAGTGCATACCGACCGCCAGCTCCGGAGTACTGCGGCTCAGCTGGGCGGCGTGGTCAATGGCCGCGCCGTTGACCAGCGCGGTGGTCGATGTCACCACGCCGTTGCGACAGGCCTCGATAATGCCGTAGTTCTGCCCTTTACTGAGGCCGAAGTCGTCGGCATTGACGATCAATACGCGTTCCATTTGCTACTCCCGTTACGATTTTAGTTTTTCGATCGTCGCCGCAAAGTTCGGCAGCCATTTTTCATGCGCCAGAATCATCTCCCGCGCCAGCTGTTCGGCGTCACGATCGGAATGGATCAGCGGGCTTAAGTTCAGCGCCAACAGGACATCGTTCAGCTCACCGCTGATCGCCGCCTGGCTGGCCGCCACTTCGAACCCCTTGATGGTGTAGATAAGCCCTAACACCTTCTCATCGAAATGAGTAATGCGCGGCGTCGGCTTCGCGCCGTCGCGGCCTAAGGTGCAGCTCATCTCTACCGCCCAGTCCGCCGGGATATTATCGACATGGCCATGATGCGGGATATTCACATAGTGCTCAGTCTGCTTGTCGTTATAGATGGCATTGATTACTTCGCAAGCGGCATCAGAGTAATAGGCCCCGCCGCGCTGCTCCAGCTCCTTCGGCTTAACGTTAAGATCCGGGTTTTTATACAGCTCGAACAGCTGTTTCTCCACCTTCTGCACCACCTGGGCGCGCGCACCGCCTTTGTAGTACTCGCCCATCTCAATCGCCAGCATCTCTTTTGGCTTAAAGTAGTAGAGCAGGTAAGAGCATGGGATCAGGCGCAGGGAGCGGATCAGCCCTTCGCTAAACGGCAGGTCGAAGATGTTTTTCACCGAGTTCGCGGTCAGACGGCCGGAGGCCACGCCGTCCAGCAGTTCATCGAAGCGCGAGACGCCGTTAACCAGCACGTCGCGGACGAACACCAGGTGGTTCAGACCAAACAGGTCGATATTCAGCTCATCGCTCGGGCTCAGCTGCAGCACGTCGGTGATGAACATCTTCATGCCGATAGGAATGTTGCACACGCCGATAAAGCGTTTGAAATTGGTGTGGCGATAGACCGCCTCGGTGACCATGCCCGCCGGGTTGGTGAAGTTGATGATCCATGCGTCGGGGCAAATTTCCTGCACATCTTTCACGATATCGAAAATCACCGGGATGGTGCGCAGTCCTTTAAACAACCCGCCCGCCCCGTTGGTCTCCTGACCCAGGTAGCCGTGACTCAGCGGGATGCGCTCATCTTTTTCACGCGCCTTCAGCTGGCCCACGCGCAGCTGGGTGGTGACGAAATCTGCGCCCTGCAGCGCTGCGCGGCGATCCAGCGTTTTATAGACTTTCATCGGCACGCCGGCTTTTTCCACCATCCGCTGGCACAGCGCGTGGATAATATCGAGCTTCTCCTGGCCCTCTTCGACGTCTACCAACCACAGTTCGCTTACCGGCAGTTCATGATAACGTTTCAGAAATCCTTCCAGTAATTCCGGGGTATAGCTGCTGCCGCCGCCAATAGTGACTACTTTTAATTTCTGGCTCATCTTTTTCTCCCTTAGGCGCTGCGCCTGGACGCAGGCCGCTCTCCGCAACAATGCGGACAGTTAACTTGAATGATTTTCGGTATAAACCTGGCGGCGAACGCCGCGCGGGTTTAATTAATACTGGTCAAATGTTTGCGATAACTGCTCGGCGTAAACGACGTCAGTTTTTTAAAGGTTTTAATAAACAAGCTCGGGCTGCTGTAACCTGATTCATACGCAATATCCGTCACCGAATAATTGGTAATTTCCAGCTGTTTTTTGGCAAAGTTGATACGGATATCATTAATTATCTGCATCGGCGTTTTACCATAATAGCGCTGGGTCGCCCGGGTTAAATATTCCTGCGTTTTTCCGGATAAGCGAACCATATTTTCAAGAGCGCCTTCACCGAATTTCAGCTTATCATGCATGGCTTCCACGGTATTTTTTAACCATTGCGGCGTCACGTCGGCAACCGGCTCTTCACGATAGTGGCGTAAACGGTTAATGACATAAAAGGAGACCAGCTCGATAAATTCGTCAAATTCCGTTTCGCGAAAATTGAGTGAGGCGATGACCGACTCAACGTAGCCGAGAAAAGCGCTCTGCACGGCGTAGACTTGCGAAGCCACCAGACCAAACGGCAGCAGCGGCAGGTAGTGTTTCTCAAAGAAGCGTCTGCTGATGCCGACGTTAAGGATGCGCGTCGCCCCGAACTCGTAAAAGCTCTGGTGGTGCGAGCCCATCGGGATAAAGACGAAATCCCCGCGCTCCAGCAGCACCCGTTTGCCATTGATCTCCTGGTAATAGCGCCCGGTTAACACCACGGTAAATTCGTAGTAATCATGCTGGTGAAGCCCGCTCACGCTTTCCGTTTTGTTATAGATGACCACATGAAAGTTCTTCCCGTTGAACAGCTGTTGTTCTCTGGCGGTACTGATCTCGGTGGTCATCATTCTGGGCTGCCTCATCGTCGCGATGGCCTATTGTACCTTCTCGTGCAGCTCAATCAATTCGGCCACCAGCTCACGAGCCAGCATGGAGGTCATCAGATGGTCCTGGGCATGCACCAGCACCAGGCTGACCTTCATTTTCCCTTCGCCCTCGTCGCTTTCGATAAGCTGGGTCTGCACGCGATGCGCCTCGCTCAGCGCCTGGCGCGACTGCTCCATCATCGCTTTCGCTGCGGCAAAGTCGCCCTGCTTCGCCTGCTTCAGCGCGGCATAGGCCAGGCTGCGGGCTTGTCCGGAGTTGATAATCAGCCCCATCACTACCTCTTCGAGGTCATTTTCCGGGGTCTCTACCGCGTCGATGTTGTCCAGATCAAACATAATATTTCCCTCATTTATCAGGCGGTACGGGACGCTGCCCGTACCGCGCGGTATCAGAATTTCAGTGCGTTAGCGATGTCTTCTTCGCTCTCTTCCTGCTCGATAACGGTCTGTGCTTTATTCGACAGCACCACAAACGGCAGGTAGACCAGGGTAGCGACGCCAAGGTTGAACAGGGCCACCAGCAGGGCGGCAACGCTGCCGTTACTGTTAAAGAACGCTCCCAAACCGGTCGGCATAGTCCACGGCGCCAGGTTGGTCACCGGTGGGATAATCCCCAGGCTGTAGGCCGCCAGCGTAATGGCCGCCAGAATCGGCTGAACCAGCACGAACGGGATGAACATCACCGGGTTCATGATGATCGGCAGACCAAACAGAATCGGTTCGTTAATCTGGAAGATGCCTGACGGCAGCGCCAGCTTGGCAACCTGACGATGGTCAGCGCGGCGAGAAGCGATAAAGATGGCGATAATCAGACCCAGCGTCGCC
The DNA here is from genome assembly GCF_018199955.1 of Klebsiella sp. P1954. Taxonomy (NCBI): domain Bacteria; kingdom Pseudomonadati; phylum Pseudomonadota; class Gammaproteobacteria; order Enterobacterales; family Enterobacteriaceae; genus Klebsiella; species Klebsiella sp. P1954. The sequence continues at coordinate 835,983 of NZ_CP073373.1, forward strand.
CCGGAGCCACCCAGCAGGATGTAGGAGTCGAGCATCGGCTTAGCCCAGAAGTGGAACTGTTTGCCCGCTTCGATGGCCGCATCAACAGAGCCGTACTGGTTGTACAGCGCGATGTTTTCCAGCGCCCACGGCGTCATGATGCCGTTATCCAGGGCGGTAAGCGCCAGAGAACCGTGCACACCGAAGAACCACAGCAGAGAGTTAAAGATAACGTATGCCCAGCCAACCACGCTGCCCATCGCCGCCAGCGGCGTCGAGATAGAGTCCATGATGATCTGGTGGAAGTTGCTGCCATAGCTCGCCAGGGCCCACGAAATAATGCCGAAGATGGAGAGGATCAAGAAGCCCGGGATCAGCGCTGAGAAAGAGCGTGATACCGACCCCGGCACGCTGTCCGGCAGTCTAATCACCCAGTTGCGACGGATCACGAAGGTGAACAGTTCCGCAACGACCAGACCGATAATCATCCCGGAGATGATGTTCTGCCCGCCCAACCAGTTGGCGCCCACCGCATAGGCTTCGCCCACGCTATACGGGGTCACGGTCATGAAGGCCGCCACCGCCAGCAGGCCAGCTGCCATCGGGTCAACTTTGCGCTCTTCCGCCAGCGCGGAGCCGATAAAGAACGGCGCCATTAGCGACATAATCCCGAGGGTGCCGTTATAGACGTTTCCGCCGATAGCCTTAAAGCCGTTTAAGGTTTCAATGGTGGAGGCATCCAGGCGAATGCCCATGGAATAAAAGAAAGAGCCTTCGCCGAAGCTCAGAAAAACGTTGTTAATTAACACAAACATGGCCCCGGCGAGGGTCAACGGCATTAATTTAATAAATCCATTTTTTATTGCATTAATATGCGGCTGCTTTCCTATTTTCACTGCAAAAGGAAGGAGTACCTTTTCAAGCGAATCGATCACTTTACTCATAGTCAATACCCTTAAAAGCCGCAATAAACTATTACGGCGATGATGTATGAAATTACTCTTTGACGGGAAAATAAACTCATTATTTTTTGACGTCCGGCAACAGGCAGCCGCCAGGCGTCAAAATACATCGAGTTTTAAAAGTTAAAATTATTGTGCTGCAGCTTTCTTAATAGCCGCGACGGCGGCTTTCAATACCCCTAAACCATCAACTTTGCCATAGAGAAGGGAGTCGATAACTTCAACCGGTTTATTCGGCAGCAGGCGCTGAATTTCCGGTAACATATACGCAATTTGTGGCCCTAATAATACTACGTCGGCTTCCGGCCCTTTTTCGCCCGCGAGGGTTTCGGGATAGGCTTCAATAATGACAGGGACTTCATATTTTTCCGCCTGCGCCCGCATTTTGGAGACCAGCAGTGACGTGGACATGCCTGCCGAGCAGAAGAGATAAATGTGTTTCTTTTCCATGAACGCTTCCTCAATGTGTGAGACCAGGGCCTTCAGTAACCGCTGAGAGCCGGTAAGACTGGTAACATCCGGTTAATTCTGTTTATGAGTTGAGTATACGGCAAGCTGAGCCGCCAGGATAATTCGCTGTTGAACAGAATTGTCTCTCATTGACCTCCGGTTTTGACTACCCTCACATTTTCATCCAAATAATTCGCGCAATTAAATAAGCATCATGACTCACAAAAAAGCCCGACCAGTGGTCGGGCTTACGTAGAAGTCAGTAAACAGTAGGAAGCTTACCTGGCGTTGCGCGGGTCGGTATCATACTCGGCGCAGGTCTGGTAGCCGGAGTTCATGACGTGACCCGTTTCGTCGAGGGCCACAAAGTAGGTTTCAACTTTACCATCTCGTTGACCGAGGATATAGGTCTGGCAGGTGCCGCGGGCATGGACCATGGTGACTTCCGTTGAAGGTTTGCCGGCGATCTGCATCACCTGCTGACGCGACATCCCTTTCTTCACATCTTTCACCACCGGCTGGGTAAACTGGTCTTTGGTACGATCGTAAGCGGTACAGCCCGCCAGTAAGGTTAACGCGACGGTGACGCCCAGTATTCCTGCTAAGCTTTTGTTCATTTTGGTTCCTCTTTTCTACTGTGTAACGATAAGCCTGGAATAAATAGTGTTATTTTTCAAGCCGAACAGCGAAATCATGTCAGGTTATGTTATTGCGTAAACAGGAGTGTTCTGCCGAAGTCGGACGGCGGCGCAATGCGCGGTACAGCATCTATAATGAAAACCTATGTCATTGATTGCCTTCTTTTCCGGCAGTCAAAACCCCGGTCCTTGTCGTTTCAGCGGCAAAGAGGTAGCTTTAAGCCAACAGCTTGCCAAACAGATTCACTTTCGGAGGGCGCGATGACGCTACAACAAGAGATTATTCAGGCGCTGGGCGCAAAGCCGCAGATTGATGTCGCAGGCGAGATCCGCCGCAGCGTCGATTTCCTGAAGTCATACCTGCAGACCTACCCGTTTATTAAATCGCTGGTGCTGGGTATCAGCGGCGGTCAGGACTCCACCCTGACGGGAAAACTGTGCCAGATAGCGATTAACGAACTGCGTGCCGAAACCGGCGACAGTAGCCTGCAGTTTATCGCCGTCCGTTTACCCTATGGCGTGCAGGCTGATGAGCAGGACTGCCAGGACGCCATCGCATTTATCCAGCCTGACCGGGTGTTGACAGTCAATATTAAAGCTGCGGTGCTGGCCAGCGAACAGGCGCTGCGCGAAGCAGGCATCGAACTGAGCGACTTCGTTCGCGGAAATGAAAAAGCCCGTGAGCGAATGAAGGCCCAGTACAGCATCGCCGGAATGACCAAAGGAGTTGTGGTCGGTACCGACCATGCGGCGGAAGCGATTACCGGCTTTTTCACCAAATATGGCGACGGCGGCACCGACATCAACCCAATTTTCCGCCTGAACAAACGTCAGGGCAAACAGCTGCTGGCCCATCTCGGCTGCCCGGAACATCTGTATAAGAAGCTGCCCACCGCCGACCTGGAAGACGATCGCCCCTCCCTGCCGGATGAAGTGGCCCTGGGTGTCACCTACGAGAACATCGACGATTATCTGGAAGGCAAAACGCTGGACCCGAGCATTGCCAAAACGATCGAGGGCTGGTATCTGAAAACCGAACACAAGCGTCGGCCGCCGATCACCGTCTTTGACGATTTCTGGAAAAAATAGTCTCTCCCCCCGCCCCGGCCTGCGCCGGGGTTATTTTTTGTCCTTTTCGCCGCAAAAATGGCCTGCTATACTGGATAGATAGACAGTACCAGGAGTTATTGTGGCCAGAAAGCAATCAGCCCCGCGTCTCGAGTTTGAGGCGGCGGCGATCTATGAATATCCCGAACATCTTCGCCCGTGGCTGGAGGCGCTGCCGAAGCTGCCGGGCGTCTATCAGTTTTACGGCGACAGCGACACGATGCCGCTCTATATCGGTAAGAGCGTCAACCTCCGCAGCCGGGTGTTATCCCACCTGCGCACCCCTGAAGAGGCCGCGATGCTGCGTCAGTCGCGGCGTATCACCTGGCAGCGCACCGCTGGCGAGCTGGGAGCGCTGCTGCTGGAGGCGCGGTTGATTAAAGAGCAGCAGCCGCTGTTTAACAAGCGGCTACGGCGTAACAAGCAGCTCTGCGCCTGGCTACTTGCGGACGACCGGCCGCAGATTGTCTATGCCCGTGAGGTTGATTTCTCGCACCAGCAGCATCTCTATGGCCTGTTCGCCAACCGGCGAGCGGCGCTGCAGATGCTGCAGAGCCTCGCTGACGAACAGCGCCTCTGTTATGGCCTGCTTGGTCTGGAACCACTCAGCCGCGGCCGCGCCTGCTTTCGCTCCGCGCTGGGCCGCTGCGCCGGGGCCTGCTGTGGAAAGGAGAGCGTGGAGGCGCACAGAGAGCGCCTGCTGGCGCAGATGAGCAGACTGCAGCTGGTGTGCTGGCCGTGGGCGGGGCCTGTGGCGCTGGAGGAGCGCGGCCCGGACATGACGCAGTATCACGTCATTCATAACTGGCTGTGGCTGGGCGCCGTTGAATCGCTCGACCAGGCAGCGGAGTTGACCCGTCTGCCCGCCGGATTTGACCAGGATGGTTACAAGATCCTCTGTAAGCCTTTGCTCAGCGGAGACTATCCGCTGCATCCGCTTGGCTGAGAAGCCACCAATAAAAAACCGCCGGCCCTGCCCAACGCCTGATGGCATTATTGGGCAAGACCGGCGGTCTTGATTCAGTGCGCTACATTATTCAGCAGGTGCAGGCATTTTACCTGCCGGCGCGTTGCGTTCTGTCAGATGCTTCTCAAAATTAGCATTGAACTGTTTTTTCTGCTCTGGGGTCAGAATGTTGTAGATCTTGTTCTGCGTTTCCAGGCGGGACAGCGCCATCGCTTTATGCTGCGCTTCCATCTTATCGATCTGCGCTTCCGCCTTCGCCTTATCGAAGGTGTCGCTGGCGATCAGCTCGTGCATCGCGCGGCGTTCTTCAAGGGACGGACGTTTCATATTTTCGCGCTGGCTCTTCATGATGTCGCGGATCTGCTGCTTCTGAGCATCGGTCAGGTTCAGGCCTTTAAACATCATGTCATGCTGACCCGGGCCGCCTTTATGATGCATCATCATCGGCTTGCTGTCGCTCGGCGCGGTGGTGGTATCGGCGGCGTGTGCCAGGTTAGCCGCGCCCAGAGCCAGAGTAGAGGCAACAAACAGTGCAGTGAGTTTCTTCATCATTCAATCCTTACTTTACGTTATTCTTACGGCGCGTTGCCGTGTTGACGAGATTAACTTTACGACGTTAATCGTCAATTAGTCAGAGCAAGAGTAAAACAATGAAAGTGTAAAAAACAGTTTCTCGCCAATTATGGAGAAAATAAGGAATTTAGCCGAAGAATTGCAATAAAAAATAAATAACTTACTGTTTTGCAGAGAAATTATGGAGAGTATAAAGGAGGGGAGATTAAAAACAAAGCATTTTACCAGGAATAATCTGCAAATTTACACTGGGGCACGAAAAAATAAGATGGCGAAAAAAGACGCGCGAAATAAAGCAGGCCGCCCGGCGGACGGCTTGCCCTCAGGATAATTTCTCCAGCATCAGGCCGGCGCGCAGTCCTTTCGCCACCGTCGGGTTAGGAAACAGAACATACTCCGTCTCAGGCCCCACCACATACCGCGTCTCGCCCTCCTCCGCCAGCAGCGTGCCGGGTTCGAAGGGGGTGAAGTTCAGCGTCTGATCCGCCATATGCAAGCGGAAATCATCGCTATGGCGGGTTAGCTGCTGTACCACCCGGTAGCGCAGCGGCGCTGGGGCGTCGGCAATGGCCAGATCCCCCACCAGCAGCCGGGAAAGCGCCCGCTGGACGGCGGCAAACTGCGTCAGATCGTTTTCCCCCAACGGCAGCGCTTTGCCCAGCTCAAGGGTGCAGGCCAGCGCCGCGAACCGTTCGCAGCTGAAGTGGGTGAAGGTCCCGCCGGGCTGGCGATGAAACACCAGCGCCTCCAGCCCGGCGCCGCCCAGCCAGTGAAGAAAATCCTCCTCCCACGGCGTATCGCGGGCCGGGAGCACGCCGAAGCGCGGATGTAGCGACCCGCGGATCGCGGTATGCAGATCGAGGTGCCAGCGCGGGCCATCGTGGTCGCGATAAAAGCGGGCCACCGCCTGCTCCAGCCGCTGCGCCCGCTGCGTCTCCTCACTGAGCGGAAACTGCCGCCAGCGCTCGCCAAACATGCGGTTCATATCGCTGTGCAGATAGCGCTTATTCGCCCGCAGCGCTGGTGGGTTGCCGACGATCACCAGCAGCCGCCAGCGCAGCGGGAGCGCCTCCCGGACCAGTCGCTGCACCAGCCGGTCGACGATCTCCACCGGCGCCGTTTCGTTGCCATGAATGGCGCAGGAGAGTACCAGCCCGCGCTCGCAGCGCGCATGCGGCGTCAGCTCAAGGATCCCCTCTCCCAACCAGTGCCAGCGAAAGTGCGCCGTCTCGCCGTGAAAATGGTGGGGCAAACGCCCCGCAAGAGTTAATGCCAGAAAGTGTTCCACCGCGCCCCCTTATTGCTGAAATGGATAAACCGAACCGAGCTGCAGGATCTGGGTCAACCGATCCAGCGCGTCGCGCCCTTCCCGCAGCAGCTGCGGGTCGGCGAGGTCGGCCTGGGTGAGACGATCGCGATAGTAGCGATCCACCCAGTCATTGAGGGTGGCAAACAGCGTATCGTTCATCAGGACGTGCGGATTGACCGCCTGATACTCCTCGGCCGTCAACACCACCCGCAGGCGCAGGCACGCCGGACCGCCGCCGTTGGCCATGCTCTCGCGCAGATCGAACACCCGCAGGTCGGCGATAGGGTTATCCCCGGCCAGCAGCTCATTGAGATATTCCCAGACGCCGGCATGCTCCTGCGCTTCCTGAGGCAGGATAAGCGCCATGCTGCCATCCGCCCGGCTCACCAGCTGGCTGTTGAACAGATAGGTGGCAACCGCCTCTGCCACCGAGACCCGGCTGGCGGGAACCACCAGCGGCGTAAAACCCGGCACCCGCTGCGCCAGCTGCTGGAGAAGCGCGGTCTGGTCGGCAAAGGCCTGCTCATGGCAGAACAGGACCTGACGGTTGCTCACCGCGATGACGTCGTTATGAAAAACCCCCGTGTCGATCGCCGCCGGATGCTGGCGGGCGAAGATCAGCTGGCGGGGATTGACCTGATTGAGGCGCGCTACCGCCTGGCTGGCCTCAAGGGTTTGCCGCGCCGGATAGCGACGCGGCGCCTCCTCGCTCCCCCGGCGGCGGCCATAGACAAAGAGCTGGACGCCGGGAGCGCCATACTCGCCGCCGAGACGATTATGGTTCGCCGCCCCTTCGTCGCCAAACCAGGCCGAGGCGGGCAGCGCCGGGTGGATAGCAAATCGCGTGCGGTCGGGGAAAATCGCCTGCAGCAGCGCCTCTGTGGTCGGTGCTTCGCTGGCGCGGTGGAATTTATCCTGCAGATTCGCCACCGTCAGATGCACCAGGCCATCCAGCGAATCGGCGGAGGGACACACCGTCGCCGCGTTCGCCACCCACATCGCCGAGGCCGAACTCACCGCCGACAGCAGATCCGGCTCCTGCTGCGCCACCCGGGCCACCACCTGCTCATCGCTGCCGCTAAAGCCCAGCTGGCGCAGAAGCGGCACGTTGGGACGCTCCTGCGGCGGGATCACCGCCTGCGGGTAGCCAGCGTCGGCGAGGGCTTTCATTTTTTTCAGCCCCTGCTTTGCCGCCAGCTGCGGGTTAGACACCCGATAGCGATGCCGGGTGGAAGCCTCATTGCCAAAGGAGAGTCCGGCGTAGTGATGGGTCAGCCCGGGCAGACCGTCAAAGTTGACTTCGCGGGCGGTCATGACGCCTCCCCGGCCAGAAAGTCGAGCCCCGGGCTCAGGCTGGCGGGCAGCGTCAGGGTCGGCGATTCAAGGCTGGCCATCGGCCAGGCGCAATAATCGGCGGCATACCAGGCCCCCGGACGATGGTTACCGGACGCCCCGGTGCCGCCGAACGGCGCGGTACTCGCCGCCCCGGTCAGCGGTTTGTTCCAGTTAACTATCCCTGCCCGCGCCTCGAGCAGCAGTCGATCGAACTTCTCCCGTTCCGGGGAGATTAACCCACAGGAGAGGCCGAAGCGGGTAGCGTTGGCTAAGGCAATCGCCTCCTCGAACGTGTCGTAGCGCCAGACCCCAAGCAGCGGGCCAAACACCTCTTCATCCTCGACATTGGCCACGTCGCTCATGTCGACAATCCCCGGCGTTAGCAGCGACGTCCCGGCCTGCAATAACCGCGGCTCCAGCAGGGTGACCGCGCCAGCGGCGACCCGCTGCAGCCAGGCCTGATGCACTTTCTGCGCGGCTTGTTCAGAGATAAGCCCGCCGAGAAACGGCTGCGGCTCGGCGTCCCACGCCGCCGGGATCAGCCGTTGGCTCACCGTCACCAGCCGGGAGAGGAAGGCATCGCCCGCCTCTCCGCGTCGGACCAGCAGACGCCGGGCGCAGGTGCAGCGCTGGCCAGCGGTAATAAAGGCGGACTGGATGGTCAGATGCACCGCGGCATCCACGTCCCGCGGATCGTCGACGATCAGCGGGTTATTGCCGCCCATCTCCAGCGCGAGGATCTTCTGCGGTTGCCCGGCCAGCTGGCGATGCAGATGAAAACCGGTGGTTGAGCTGCCGGTAAACAGCAGTCCGTCGATATCCGCCTGGCCGCTGAGCGCCTCGCCGGTTTCCCGACCGCCCTGCACCAGGTTGAGCACCCCGGCGGGCAGGCCGGCCTGCTGCCATAGTTTCACCACCGCTTCGCCGCTGCGCGGGGTGAGTTCGCTGGGTTTAAAGACCACGGTATTGCCCGCCAGCAGCGCCGGCACGATGTGCCCGTTCGGCAGATGGCCGGGAAAGTTATAGGGGCCAAACACCGCCAGTACGCCGTGCGGCCGGTGACGCAGCGTGGCGGCGCCGTCGGGCAGGTCGCTGTGCTGTTCGCCGGTGCGGACGTGGTAGGCCTTCACCGAGATCGCCACCTTGTTGATCATCGCCGTCACTTCCCCGGCCGCCTCCCAGCGCGGCTTTCCGGTCTCGGCGCCGATAACCGCCGTCAGCTCCGCTTTACTGGCTTCCAGCAGAGCGGCAAACTTTTCAACGATCGCCTGACGGGCGGCAAACGGCAGCCGCGCCCAGGACGGGAACGCCTGGCGGGCAGCCGCCACCGCCTCGGCAACCTGCCCGGCATCCGCCGCCTCGCCCTGCCAGACAACCTTCAGGTTAACCGGATCCTGTTTACTGAAACCTGGCCCACGGCCGGGCCGCCACTCGCCGTTAATCCACAGACTCATGCAGTTTTCTCCTCAGGGATCAGGCGCACCATGCGCACCTGGTCGCCAGCATGACACTTCAGCATATCCAGTTCGCGGGCGCTGAGGGTCAGCGTCTCGCCATCCGGATCGGCATGCACCAGCAGAGCGCGGAACTGGTGATACTGTTCATTCGCCACCAGGCACAGCGGCCAGTCACCGGGCGGGGTTTCGCCGGCCTCGGTGGTCACCAGACGGCTTTTGCGGATCGCCCGCACCCGGTCGATGTCGCACTCCAGAGTCGGGCCGCCGTCGAAAATATCGATGTAGTTCAGGTAGCGGAACCCCTCTTTCTCCAGCACCGTCCGGGCCGGGGCGGTCTGCGGATGAACCTTGCCGATCACCGCCTGTGCCTCAGGGGAAAGGAAATCGATATACAGCGGATGCTTGGGCATCAGGGCGGCAATGAAAGCCTTCTGTCCGGTGCCGCACAGGTAGTCGGCACGGGAAAACTCCATGGCGAAAAAGCGTTTGCCCAGGCTCTCCCAGAACGGCGAGTAGCCCTGCTCGTCAATCACCCCGCGCATCTCGGCGACCACCTTCTCATTGAAGCGCTCGCGAAAGGCGGCCATAAATAAGAAGCGTGATTTCGACAGCAGATAGCCATTGCCCTCTTTGCGCCACTGCGGGTCGAGGAACAGGGTACACAGCTCGCTGCTGCCGGTATGATCGTTGCTGAGAAACAGCGTCGGCAACGCCTGATAGACGTTGAGCTCCTTCGAGGCATGGACCTGGGTGCCGACCCGGTAGTTATACCAGGGATCGTTGAGCCCCACCGCCACCTCGATCGCGCAGATGCCCACCACCGCGCCGCTTTCGCTCTCCTCCAGCACAAAGACATAGCCCTGCTCGCTTTTCGGTAGCTCGCCGCGCCAGGTCTGCTGCGAGCGGGCGATCCGCGCTGCGAGGGTCGCTTCATCCACCGGCAGCGAGGTCAGCCCGCCGCCGGTCTCCGCTGCCAGCTTCAGCAGCCCGGGCAAATCGCCCGGCTCCACCGGTCGAATAACCATCATGATGAGACTCCTGCCACGAAACGCGCGCAGGCCCGCTCGACGCGATCCAGCCCGCTGTTCACCTCTTCTTCACTGACGTTCAGCGCCGGCGCGAAACGCACCACGTTGGCGCCGGCGATCAGAATCATCACCCCCTCTTCCGCCGCCAGGTTGCTGAGGGTTTTCGCCTTCCCGGCCCAGGCGTCGTTTAGCACGCAGCCGAGCAGCAGTCCCAGGCCGCGGATCTCCTTGAACAGGCCATAGCGGGCGTTAATTGCCTGCAGGCGTTCACAAAACCACTGATGGCGCTGTCTGACGCCGGAGAGCACTTCCGGGGTGTTGACGATCGACAGCAGTTCGCCGGCCACCGCCCCGGCCAGCGGGTTACCGCCGTAGGTGGTGCCGTGGGTGCCGACGGTCATCACGCTGGCGCAGGCCTCTGTCGCCAGCAGCGCGCCGATAGGGAAACCACCGCCCAGCGCTTTGGCGGTGGTCAGCACATCGGGCGTCACGCCGTAGTGCATATAGGCATACAGCTCGCCGGTGCGCCCGACCCCGGTCTGCACTTCATCGAAAATCAGCAGGGCGTTGTGCTGGTCGCAAAGCTGACGCAGGCCGCGTAAAAACTCGACGCTGGCCGGCACCACGCCCCCTTCGCCCTGCACCGGCTCGACGATCACCGCGCAGGTCTGGTCATTGATTAAGGCCTTTGCCGACTCGAGATCGTTAAATACGGCATGCTGGATCTGCGGCGGCAGCGGGGCGAAATCCCGGGAATAGGCCGGCTGACCGCCCGCCGAGACGGTGAACAGCGTCCGCCCGTGGAAAGCGTTCTGAAAGGCGACGATGCCACTTTTCTCGCTGCCAAAGCGATCGTGGGCATATTTACGCGCCAGCTTGAGCGCTGCCTCATTGGCCTCGGCGCCGGAATTACAGAAGAAGACCCGGTCGGCGAAGGTAGCATCGATAAGCATTTTGGCCAGACGCAGGATCGGCTCATTGGTGTAGCCGTTGCCGGTATGCCAGAACTTGCCGGCCTGGTCGGTCAGGGCTTGCACCAGACGCGGATGGGCATGCCCCAGCGCGTTCACGGCGATGCCGCCGGCAAAATCGATATACTCTTTGCCCTGCTGATCCCACAGCCGTGACCCGGCGCCCCGCACCGGAATAAACGCCGCTGGCGCGTAGACCGGCATCATCCATTCATCAAAGTGGTTACGCGTAATTGACTGAGACATATCGACCTCTTCCGGTAAATTAAAAGTAGCAATAATGTTAATAAATATGAGTTATTACGCTGTAAATGTAGATTGCACGGTTCGTGCCAGCCAGCGATAAAAATGCATAAATCGGATGAGATAACGCAGAATCAATGAGTTACAGCCGAACGCTATTCACTTAAAATGCATATTTAGTGAATAAGTATCCGACAAAGGGGGATAAACAGTGATTAAAGAAGATAAATTATGCAACGGTAAGATATAATTCTGTAATTGTGATCCTCTGCGAAATTTATCGTAGCTATTTGCCCTTTTTTGGCGCGGCATGCCCGCAAAAGGGGCACCCACGGCACGCTCATGCGCAGCGATTGGCAGAATGACGCATCCGGTGGCAGCCAGCCTGGCGAATTTCTGCTACCATCCCTGCACTATTCACCTTGCACAGTGGCAGCGACTATGAAATTCGTCTCTTTTAATATCAACGGCCTGCGTGCCCGCCCACACCAACTGGCCGCCATCGTCGAAAAACACCAGCCGGACGTGATTGGCCTGCAGGAAACCAAAGTTCACGACGACATGTTCCCTCTCGAAGAGGTCGCCAGGCTCGGCTATAACGTCTTTTATCACGGGCAGAAAGGCCATTATGGCGTCGCGCTGCTGACCAAAGAGACGCCGATTGCCGTCCGCCGCGGTTTCCCGGACGATGGCGAAGAGGCTCAGCGCCGCATCATTATGGCGGAGATCCCGTCGCCCTTCGGCAACGTCACAGTGATTAACGGCTATTTCCCGCAGGGTGAAAGCCGCGATCATGAAACCAAATTCCCGGCCAAAGCGGCGTTCTATCAGAATCTGCAGAACTATCTGGAGACCGAACTCAACAAAGAGAATCCGGTGCTGATCATGGGCGATATGAACATCAGTCCTACCGATCTGGACATCGGTATCGGTGAAGAGAACCGCAAACGCTGGCTGCGCACCGGCAAATGTTCCTTCCTGCCGGAAGAACGGGAATGGATGGACCGCCTGCTGGGCTGGGGCCTGGTGGATACCTGGCGTCAGGCTAACCCCGACAATCATGAGCATTTCTCGTGGTTTGATTACCGCTCCAAAGGCTTCGACGATAACCGTGGGCTGCGCATCGATCTGCTGCTGGCCAGCCAGCCTCTGGCGCAGCGCTGCGTGGAAACCGGGATCGATTACGAGATCCGCGGGATGGAAAAACCGTCCGACCACGCGCCGGTGTGGGCCACCTTCCGGCCATAATTCACGCCCTTCTCTCGCCTCCCGCTGTGCGGGGGGCAGAATTTCCTGAGCAAAATCAACAAAGCGACGGTAAACCATTGTGACGGTCGTCGGAACAGGATACTGTCGCGCGCACTTTTTGATGTCCACTGCGTCCAGACTGTACAGGAGCACCTCTCATGCAAAAGAAGCCGTCATCCGGCCATTGGTAAAGGGCTGGGACTTCTCGCGCTGGTGGCCACGCTGGCCGTTATCAGCCACCGCGTCGGTCTCCACGATCTGCTGACTCACCTGCATCTGCTTCAGGACACCCTCCGCCATCAGGGCGCCTGGGGATATCTGGTCTATGCTGCGCTGTTTATCATTGCCACCCTGTGTCTGATCCCCGGCAGCCTGCTGGTGATCGCCGGCGGGATGCTCTTCGGCCCGCTAACAGGCTCCTTGCTCTCGTTTGCCGCCGCCACCCTCGCCTCTTCGCTGTCGTTTTTAATCGCCCGCTGGCTTGGGCGCGATCTGCTGCAGCGCTATGTGGGCCATACCACCGTCTTTCAGGCGATTGAGCGCGGTATCGCCCGCAGCGGCTGCGATTTCCTGATCCTCACCCGCCTGGTGCCGCTCTTTCCCTACAACATTCAGAATTACGCCTACGGCCTGACGGCGATCCGCTTCTGGCCCTTTACCCTGATCTCGGCCGTGACCACCCTGCCGGGTCTGGTCATCTATTCGGTGATGGCCAGCGAACTGGCCCGCGAGGGGGTGACCCTCGCCTTCGCGCTCAAACTGAGCCTCGCCGGCGGGCTGCTGTTTGCCCTGGTGCAGATAGGTAAACGGTTTGCCCGCGCCCGTCGCGTGGCGGCGTGCAGTGAGGAGGTGCGCCATGACCCAACCTGATCGCCGTCACCTGCGCCGCGCCCGGCTGGCCCTTGCCGTCGTGGTCGCCGCCGCTCTGGCCGCCTGGCTGTGGTTCCCTGGCGGGCGTACCTTTCTGCAGCAGAGTCTGACGGCGTTAGCCTCCCTGGATCCTCAGCAGGTCAGAGGGTATATCGCCGCCTGGGGGCCGCAGGCCGCGCTGGTCTCATTTGCGCTGATGATCCTCCAGGCGATCGTCGCTCCGCTGCCGGCTTTCCTGATTACCCTGGCGAACGCCGCCCTGTTCGGCGCCTTCTGGGGCGGGGCGCTGTCGTGGTTCAGCGCCATGGCTGGGGCAGGGCTTTGCTTCTGCATCGCCAGAGCGCTGGGGCGCGAAGTGGTGGAGAAACTCACCGGCCGCGCGGTGCTGCGCAGTGCCGACGGCTATTTCACCCGCTTTGGCCCGCAGACGATCCTGGTCTGCCGCCTGCTGCCGTTTGTCCCGTTTGACCCGGTCAGCTATGCCGCCGGACTAACCTCGCTGCGCTTCTGGCCCTTTATGCTGGCCACCGGCGTGGGCCAGCTCCCGGCGACTATCGTTTATTCCTGGGCCGGGAGTCTGCTCACCGGGGGCACCTTCTGGCTGGTCACCGGGCTTTCGCTGCTTTTTGCCCTGGCGGTGGTCATCTCTATCGCCAAAAATATTTACCGTGAACGTCATAAGAGATCGTCGCCATGAGCTTACCCCCGCTGGATTCTGTCCCCCTGATCCTTCGTCCGCAGGCCTGGCTGCACCGCCGGCATTACGGCCAGGTGCTGAGCCCCATTCGCTGGTGGGGTCGGATCCCGTGGCTGTTTTACCTGGTTTCGCTGTTCGTGGGCTATATTGAACGCCGCCGCTCGCCGCTGGATCCGGTGCTGCGCTCGCTGGTCAGCGCCCGCATCGCCCAGCTGTGCCACTGCGAATTCTGTATCGATATCACCAGCATGACCCTCGCGGCGCGGAGCGGGAGCCAGGACAAGCTGCTGGCGGTCGCCGACTGGCGCAGCAGTACGCTGTTCAGCGAAAAAGAGCGCCTGGCGCTGGCCTATGCCGAAGCCGCCACCCAGACGCCGCCGGCGGTGGATGATGCCCTGCGTAGCGCGATGGCCGCGCATTTTGACGCCCGGGCGCTCACCGAGCTGACCGCCCTGATCGGCCTGCAAAATTTATCAGCGCGGTTCAATGCCGCGATGGCGATCCCGGCTCAGGGGTTGTGCCAGATACCCACCTCTTCCTCGCAGAATAAGGAGTAACGATGCGCCGTTTGCGTGATTACAGCCTCTGTCTGTGCCTGCTGCTGCTCTGGCCGCTGGCGGTTAATGCCGACGACAGCTGGCGGCAGATTCAGACGGAAGCCCGCGGACAGACCGTCTGGTTTAACGCCTGGGGCGGCGATCCGGCCGTCAATCGCTATCTGGCGTGGGTCAGCGAAGAGGTCAAACGCTATTACGCAATCGACCTGCGTATTGTGCCTGTCGCCGACGCCGCCGACGCAGTGAAACGCATCCAGACCGAGGCGCAGGCCGGTCGTCGCCAGGGCGGGTCAGTGGATCTGCTGTGGATCAACGGCGAAAACTTTCGCACGCTTAAACAGGCCAACCTGCTGCTCACCGGTTGGGCCGAATCGCTGCCCAACTGGCGCTATGTCGATCTGCAAAAGCCGGTACGGGAAGATTTTTCAGTCGCTACCGAGGGCGCGGAGTCGCCGTGGGGCAGCGCCCAGCTGACGTTTATCGCCCGCCGCGGACAAACGCCGCAGCCGCCCACCAGCCCGCAGGCGTTGCTGGCCTTCGCCAGAGCCCATCCGGGCAGCGTAACCTACCCGCGGCCGCCGGACTTCACCGGTACCGCCCTGCTGGAGCAACTGCTGATCGCGCTCACCGACCAGCCGGCCGCCCTGCGCCAGCCGCCGCAGCCGGCGACCTTTGCGGCGGTCACGGCCCCGCTGTGGCGCTATCTCGATGCGCTGCACCCGGCCCTGTGGCGGGCGGGCAAGGATTTCCCGGCGTCGCCGGCACGGATGGATACCATGCTCAACAATGGCACCCTCCGCTTATCACTCACGTTTAACCCGCTGCACGCCCGGCAGAAAGCCGCCAGCGGCGAATTACCGACGGACAGCTACAGCTTCGGCTTTACCGCGGGGACCCTCGGCAACGTCCATTTCGTTACCATCCCGGCTAACGCCCGCGCCGTCGCTGGAGCCAAAGTGGTGGTCAATTTCCTGCTCTCGCCTGAAGCGCAGCTGCGCAAGGCCGATGCCGCCGTCTGGGGCGATCCGAGCGTACTGGACCCGCAGCGTCTGCCTGACGGCCAGCGTCAGGCGCTGGCGGCAGCCCTGCCGCAGAATCTACCGCCGGTGCTTGCCGAGCCGCACGCGGCATGGGTTGACGCGCTGGAGCAGGAATGGCTGCGCCGCTACGGTACCCACTGATCCTGCTGGCCTGGGGGACGATGGCGGCGATCTATCTGCCGTTGCTCCCCGCCGCCGGGGAACTGGTGGGCGCTGCGCGCTCCCCGGCCCACTGGAGGGCGCTGTTCGCCGACCCGCAGCTGGGCCAGGCGCTGGCCGCCACGCTCGTCTCGACGCTGTTGTCCGTCGGCGGCGCGCTGCTGATCGCCCTGACCATCGTCGCCGCCCTCTGGCCTTCGGCCCGCTGGCGGCGGCTGGCTTCCCGTCTGCCGCTGCTGCTGGCGGTGCCCCATCTCGCCCTGGCGACGGCGGCGCTGCTGCTGTTCGCCGAAGGGGGCTGGCTCTGGCAGCAGTTGCCGTTTCTGACGCCGCCGGTTGACCGGTACGGCATCGGGCTTGGCCTGACGATGGCCCTGAAAGAGAGCGCCTTTGTACTGTGGGTGATCTATGGCCTGCTGGGAGAGAAACGCCTCGCCGACCAGGCGACCGCCCTGAAGAGCCTCGGCTACGGCCGCTGGCAGTGCCTGCGTTGGCTGGTGCTGCCCGCCCTGCTGCCCGCCCTCGGCATGGTGCTGCTGGCCACCACCGCCTGGAGCCTGTCGGCGGTAGACGTCGCCCTGGTGCTGGGGCCCGGCAATCCGCCCACCCTCGCCGTGCTGGCGTGGCAATGGTTAAGCCAGGGCGATGAGCTGCAGCAGGCCAAAGGGGCGCTGGCCAGCCTGCTGCTGATGGCGAGCCTCGGCGGGCTGGCGCTAGTCGCCTGGAGCGGATGGCGGCTACAGCGCCAGTACCAGCCCGATCTGCACGGTGTTCGTCACCCGCATCCTCATGCCCTGCCCGGCCGCCTGCTGGCGGCGCTGCTGCCGCTGAGCGGTCTGCTGGGCGCGCTATTGCTGGCGGGGCTGGCGCGCTCGGCGCCGCCGCAGATGGATGCCCTCGGCAACAGCCTTGGGCTGGCGCTGGCGGCCTGCGCCCTCGGCGCGGCTGTCTGCCTGCTGTGGCTGGCCTGCGGCCCGGCGCGAGGCGATGGCTGGGTCTGGCTACCGCTGGTCCTGCCGGCCCTGCCGCTGGCCGACGGCCAGTACCGGTTGGCGCTGTATGCCTGGCTTGACGGTGACTGGTGGACCGTCCTGTGGGGCCATCTGCTGTGGGTGGTGCCCTGGATGCTGTTTATTTTGCGCCCGGCCTGGCGCCAGCGCGATCCGCGGCTGACGGTTGTCGCCCGCACGCTCGGCTGGGGATCCACGCGTATTTTCTGGTTGCTGACCCTGCCTTCGCTAACTCGCCCACTGCTGACCGCCCTGGCGGTGGGCTTCTCAGTGAGCATCGCGCAGTATCTGCCAACGCTATGGCTGGGGGCTGGCCGAATTCCGACGCTCACCAGCCAGGCGGTGGCGCTCAGCAGCGGCGGCGAGGCGCAGACGCTCGCCGCTCAGGCGCTGTGGCAATTACTGCTGCCGGCGGTATGCTTTACCCTGACGGCTCTGCTGGCCTGGCTGGCAGGCCGCTATCGACGAGGACTTCGCTAGTGCTAACCGTAAACCATCTGACCCTGAGCGTGAGACGCCAGCCGCTGCTGCGGGAGGTCGCCTTTTCGGTAGCCCCGGGGGAGGTGCTGACGCTGATGGGCCCCTCCGGTAGCGGGAAATCAACGCTGTTTGCCTGGATGATTGGCGCCCTGTCCGGCGATTTTCGCGCCCGAGGCGAGCTGTGGCTCAACGAACGGCGTTGCGATACGCTGCCGACAGAGCATCGGCGCATCGGCATTCTGTTTCAGGACCCGTTACTGTTCGACCATTTCAGCGTCGGGCAAAATTTACAGCTGGCGCTGCCGGAGAACGTGCGCGGCGAGGCGCGAAAAACCGCGGTGGAGGAAGCGCTTAGCCGCGCCGGGCTGGCGGGCTTCGCCCCGCGCGATCCGGCCACGCTCTCCGGCGGGCAGCGGGCGCGGGTGAGCCTGCTGCGCGCCCTGCTGGCGCGCCCCGAGGCGCTGCTGCTTGATGAGCCCTTCAGCCGCCTGGATGCCAGCCTGCGCGCCGGGTTCCGCCGCTGGGTCTTTGAAGAACTGGCCCGCCAGGCCATTCCGGCGATCCTGGTGACCCACGATCGCGAGGACTGCCCGCCGACGGGGCGCTGCCTGGCGATGGAGCGCTGGCAATGAAGGACAATAGCGTGCAAACCTGCGTTACCGCAAAGAAATCGGCGCCTGGCGAGTGGAGAATACGCCCTCCACTTTTTACCGTCGGGCATTTCGATGAAACGTGTTTCTCAATTGACCGCACTCGCCCTGCTCATGGGGCTTGCTGCTTCCACTACCTGCGCCGCTGAAACCATGCCAGCGCTCACTCTCTCCCACCTGCAACAGCAGCACGGCGTGGCCATCGACACCCGGCTGAGCGCTTATTACAACGGCTGGCCGCAGCGCGCCAACGGCCCGGAAGGCCATGAGCCGCAGGCCCTCAATCTTTCCGCCCGCTGGCTCGGCGCCATGAGCGACGATCAGCTCCGCGCCTGGGCTAAGCAGCACCAGCTCCAGTCCGATACCCCCATCGCGCTGTACGGCAGCCCGGAGGATAACGTCAGCGTCGCGGCGCGGCTGAAACAAACGGGTTTCACCCGGCTCAGCACCCTGAGCGATGCGCTGAGCCAGACCGACCGTCTGCAAAAGCTGCCGCACTTTGAACAGCTGGTCTACCCCCAGTGGCTGCACGACCTACAGCAAGGGAAAGCGGTCGCCGCCGCCCCGGCAGGCGACTGGAAAGTGTTTGAAGCCGCCTGGGGAGCGCCGAAGCTCTATCTGCTGAGCCATATCCCTGGCGCGGGCTATATCGATACCAATGAGGTGGAGAGCGAACCGCTGTGGAATAAAGTGTCCGACGCGCAGCTGAAGGCGATGCTGGCGAAGCACGGCATCCGGCATGACACCACGGTGATCCTCTATGGTCGCGACGTCTACGCCGCAACGCGGGTGGCGCAGATCATGCTGTACGCCGGGGTCAAAGACGTGCGCCTGCTTGACGGCGGCTGGCAGACCTGGTCCGACGCCGGGCTGCCGGTAGAGCGCGGTATGCCGCCGGCGCAGCAGCCGGCGCCTGATTTCGGCGCGCCGATCCCCGGCCAGCCGCAGCTGATGCTGGATACCGAACAAGCCCGCGGGCTGCTGCATCGTCAGGACGCCTCGCTGGTCAGCGTCCGCTCGTGGCCGGAGTTTATCGGCACCACCAGCGGCTACAGCTATATCAAGCCGAAGGGCGACATCGCTGGCGCCCGCTGGGGCCACGCCGGGAGCGACTCCACGCACATGGAGGATTTCCATAACCCGGACGGCACCATGCGCAGCGCTGACGATATCGCTACCCTGTGGCGCCAGTGGAACATTCTGCCAAGCCAGCAAGTGGCGTTCTATTGCGGGACCGGCTGGCGGGCCTCGGAAACCTTTATGTATGCCCGCGCCATGGGCTGGCCGCACGTCGCGGTGTACGACGGCGGCTGGTACGAATGGAGCAGCAACCCGCACAATCCGGTGGCCCGCGGAGAGCGCGGCCCGGAAAGCAGTCAGTAACTCGCCCCGCCTCAGCGCGTCGCCCTTTGTCGGCGACGCGCGATACCCCGTTTACGCTGTGGTCGTTACCCGCTTTAAGGTCTGGTAGCCACTGCAGATGCGCGTCGCCGTCGTCAGCCAGCACAGCGCGCCAAACAGCCACGCCAGCCAGGCGAAATGCGCCGGAAACAGGCAGCCGAGGACAAACAACAGGATGGTCTCCGTCCCCTCCGTCAGTCCCCCGAGATAGTACAGCGATTTATGGGCGTAGCCGGGATTGGCGATCTGGTGCCTGGCCGCCAGGGCGGCAAAAGCGAGAAAGCTGCTGCCGGTGCCGATAAAGGCAAACAGCAGCCAGCCGCCCGCCAGGGCATTGTTCAGCGGATCCGCCAGAATAAAGCCGAACGGCACCAGGGCGTAAAAGAGAAAATCCAGCGCAATATCGAGAAAGCCGCCCGCGTCCGTGAGCCCGCGCCGCCGCGCCAGAGCGCCGTCCAGGCCATCCAGCAGGCGGTTAAGGAGAATGGCCGCCAGCGCCGCGCCATACCACCCCAGCGCCAGAAAGGGCAGAGCCAGCACGCCGATGGCAAAACCAACCAGCGTCAGCCCGTCCGGTGAGATGCCGGGGCGGTCAAGGGCGCCGGCGACAGCGTTAAGCAGGGGTTTAAGGCGCGGATGCAGGTGGCTATCAAGCACGAAGGTCTCCAGCAGGGTTGGCGGTTGTCAGTTACGGTCTATGGCGGTGATAATAGGCCATATTCGTCTTATTAACCTTGATGCTTATGCTAAAAATGATTGATGTTGTCGCCGCCATTATTGAACAGGATGGCCAGATTCTGCTGGCGCAGCGTCCGCCCCACGCCGACCAGCCGGGGATGTGGGAGTTCGCCGGCGGCAAAGTGGAGCCGGGTGAAAGCCAGCCGCAGGCGCTGGTCCGCGAACTGCAGGAGGAGATGGGCATCATCGCCCGCCCGGCTTGCTATATCGCTAGCCATCAGCGGGAGGTCTCCGGCCGCCGGATCCATCTGCACGCCTGGTGGGTGCCGCACTTTCAGGGCACGCCGCTGGCCCACTATCACACTCAGCTGCGCTGGTGCCTTCCCACAGAAGCGCTGGCCCTCGATCTCGCCCCGGCCGATATTCCTCTGCTGCACGCCTTTATCGCCCAGCGCCCCACCCTTTCCGTCCGCTGATCCGCCCGCCGCCTCGTCATCGCTTTTAGTTATGACGAGCGGGCAATTATAAATTTTGTTGTCGGCTCAATTTTTCCTTGCTTGCCTAAGGATTAGCGGTGTTATAGTCGGAAAATCGGTTTTTTCAAGGACCGAATCATAATAAATACATGCAACCACAACCATAAGGGGAACTGATATCTATGGATCAGACGTGCACTCTGGAAGGCTTTCTCACCCGCGTTCAACAGCGCGATCCTCATCAAACCGAATTTGCTCAAGCCGTCCGGGAGGTGATGACCACCCTGTGGCCTTTCCTTGAGGAAAATCCGCGCTATCGTCAGCTTGCTTTGCTGGAACGTCTGGTGGAACCGGAGCGCGTGATCCAGTTCCGCGTGGTGTGGGTGGACGACCGCAATCAGGTCCAGGTCAACCGCGCGTGGCGCGTGCAGTTCAACTCGGCCATCGGCCCGTATAAAGGCGGGATGCGTTTTCACCCGTCGGTTAACCTGTCGATTCTCAAATTCCTTGGCTTCGAGCAGACCTTCAAAAACGCCCTGACCACTCTGCCGATGGGCGGCGGGAAAGGCGGCAGCGATTTCGATCCTAAAGGCAAGAGCGATGGCGAAGTGATGCGTTTCTGCCAGGCGCTGATGACCGAACTCTATCGCCACCTTGGCCCGGATACCGACGTACCGGCGGGCGATATCGGCGTCGGCGGTCGCGAAGTCGGCTTTATGGCCGGAATGATGCGCAAGCTCTCCAACAACAGCGCCTGCGTCTTCACCGGTAAAGGACTCTCCTTTGGCGGCAGCTTGATCCGTCCGGAAGCCACTGGTTACGGCCTGATCTACTTCACCGAAGCGATGCTCAAACGTCACGGCCTCGGCTTCGAAGGCGCTCGCGTGGCGGTTTCCGGCTCCGGCAACGTCGCGCAATACGCCATTGAGAAAGCGATGGAGCTTGGCGCGCGGGTGGTGACGGCCTCCGACTCCAACGGCACCGTCGTTGACGAAGCGGGCTTCACCAAAGAAAAACTGGCCCGCCTGATCGACATTAAAGAGCGTGCCCACGGCCGCGTGGCCGATTACGCCCGCGAATTTGGCCTCACCTATCTTGAAGGCCAGCAGCCGTGGTCAGTGCCGGTGGATATTGCCCTGCCTTGCGCGACCCAGAACGAACTGGACGTCGATGCCGCCCGCCAGCTGATTGCCAATGGCGTCAAGGCCGTGGCGGAAGGCGCCAACATGCCGACCACCATCGCCGCAACCGACTTGTTCCTGGAAGCTGGCGTGCTGTTTGCCCCGGGCAAAGCGGCCAACGCCGGCGGCGTGGCGACTTCCGGTCTGGAGATGGCGCAGAACGCCGCGCGCATGGGCTGGAAAGCGGAAAAAGTGGATGCCCGTCTGCATCACATCATGCTGGATATCCACCACGCTTGCGTGCAGTACGGCGGCGAAGCGAAGCAGACCAACTACGTGCGCGGCGCGAATATCGCCGGTTTCGTGAAGGTTGCAGATGCCATGCTGGCCCAGGGCGTGATTTAACCTCCCCTAACTCCATCCCGGCGGCAGCCCGCCGGGATGCGTCTCACGACGTCATCGTGATCACAACTTTCCCCAGATGCTGACCACTGTCCAGACAGGCATGGGCCTCGGCAATCTCCGCCATCGGGTAGCTGGCGTAGATCATCGGCTTGCATTTCCCTGCCTCAAGCAGCGGCCAGACGTGGCGGCGCAGCGCCTCGGCAATCTGCTGTTTCTCCGCCGCCGTCCGGCCGCGCATGGTCGAGCCGGTGACGGTGGCTCGCTTGAGCATCAGAGTCTGAATATCAACCTCATGAGCGATTCGCCCGCCCATAAAGCCGATGATGACCAGTCGTCCATCCTTTTTCAGTAGCCCAAGGTTGCGGTTAAAGTAAGGGCCGCCAACAATATCCAGAATGACGTCCACCCCTTCATCGTTGGTCAGCTGGCCGATTTTCTCGGCAAAATCATCGGTTTTGTAGTTAATCGCCGTAGCATAGGGACGTAGCGCAGCAATTTTTTCGTCCTGGCCGACGGTGGCATAGACGGTCATCCCCAGCGCGTGGCACAGCAGGACCGCGGTGGTGCCAATCCCGCTGGCGCCGCCGTGGACCAGAATGCTTTCGCCAGGCTGCAGCTTACCCAGCTGGAAGACGTTCGCCCAGACGGTGAAGAAGGTTTCCGGAATGGCGGCCGCTTCGCTAAAGCTGAGGCCCGCCGGGATCGGCAACGTCTGGCCTGCCGGCACGGCGCAGTATTCGGCATAGCCGCCGCCGTTGGTCAGCGCGCAAACGCGATCGCCGGGCGTAAACGCTGTGACCTGCGCGCCGACCTTAACAACCACGCCCGCCACCTCGAGGCCGGGCACGGGGGTGACGCCCTCAGGCATGGGATACAGACCCTGGCGCTGCAGAATATCCGGCCGGTTGACGCCCGCCGCCTTCACCTCAATGAGCACCTCATGCTCCCCGATGGTGGGGATCTCCCCTTCGCGGATCTGCAATACCTCCGGGCCGCCCGGTTGGCTGATAGCAATATATTTCACGGGTCCTCCTTATCGCCTGTGAGAGAAATGGGGCATCGGCATCAGGAAAAGCGCAGCGGGCATCCCCTGCTCAGGGGCCCCGCGTCCAGGCTCTTCCCGGCTGTTTAGTGTAGACCATTGGCCTGACTGGCGGAGAAGCGGTGGCCGTGGGGTAACGCATCCTCGCGACCACCGGCGGGTTACTGCGGCGGCGGCGCGGTATCGTCTGCCGCTTTTTTGCCTTTCGGCTTCCCTTTACCTTTGCTGAACGACTTCTTCGCCCCGCCCGGCGCCACCAGGCCGCGGAACTGACGCACCGGCGTGCTGCGCGCCTGATCGATCAGTTGATACAGCGTCCCCACCAGCGGCTGCATAAAGTCCTGATAGCGGCACTGTTTCTCGCTGATCTGCGTCAACACCGACTCCCAGTGGGCGGTCATGTCCGGTCGCCCGGCCATCTCCGGCAGGGAATGAATGAGCGCCCTGCCGGCCTCCGAAGAGTGGATATAGCGCCCCTTTTTGCTCAGGAAACCACGCTTGAACAGCAGCTCGATAATCCCTGCGCGGGTCGCTTCCGTGCCGAGGCCGTCGGTGGCGCGGAGGATCTTCTTCAGATCTTTATCCTGCACGAAGCGGGCAATCCCGGTCATCGCCGACAGCAGCGTGGCGTCGGTAAAGTGGCGCGGCGGCTGGGTCTGACGCTCCACCACCTCGCCCCTCTCGCACAGCAGTTCATCGCCTTTGGCCACCACCGGCAGCGGCGTGCCGTCGTTCTCTTCATCGCGCTCTTTGCTGCCAAGCAGCGTCCGCCAGCCCGCCTCGGCCAGAAAACGCGCCTTGGCGACAAACTTGCCGTTGGCGATCTCAAGATCAATCTGGCATTTGCGGAACACTGCGTCAGGGCAGAACTGCATCAGATACTGGCGGGCGATCAGGGTGTACACCTTCGCTTCGTTATCGGTGAGCTTCACCTGGCTGCTGCGGGCGGTTGGGATAATCGCATGGTGCGCGTCGACCTTTTTATCATCCCAGCAGCGGTTGCGGATCTCCGGATCCACTACGGGCTGCGGCAGCAGGTCCGCCGCATGGACGGCAATCGCATTCAACACCGCATGGCGGCCAGCGAAGTGCTCTTCCGGCAGATAGCGGCTGTCCGAACGCGGATAGGTGATGAGTTTGTGGGTTTCGTACAGCTTCTGGCAGATATCCAGCACGTTCTGCGCGCTGAAGCCGAAACGTTTGGCCGCCTCAATCTGCAGCGCCGACAGCGAGAACGGCAGCGGCGCGGGTTCGGAATCGCGCTTATCGTTATAGCCGGTCACGATTGCCGGCTGGCCTTCGATGCGCTTAACCACATGCTCGGCCAGCGGACGATGCAGCAGGCGCCCTTCTTCATCCTGGTAAGGTTCGCAGGCTTCGCTCGGCACCCAGGTGGCGACAAAACGCTCCTCCTGCGGCGTGACGATATGCGCCTTCACGTCGAAGAAATCTTTGGCGACGAAATTTTCAATCTCTTCATCGCGACGGACCACCAGGCCAAGTACCGGGGTCTGCACCCGCCCCACCGAGAGCACCCCCTGATAGCCGGCGTTGCGCCCCAGCAGGGTGTAGGCGCGGGTCATATTGATGCCGTACAGCCAGTCGGCGCGGGCCCGCGCCAGCGCCGACACGCAGAGCGGCACGAACTCGCTGTTGGCGCGCAGACGGTTGATCGCCCGCTCCACCGCCTGCGGGTTGAGATCGTTAATCAGACAGCGCTGCACCTGCTGACGCTTCTCCGGCGCCAGCTGCAGGTAGTCGAGTACTTCGTCCACCAGCAGCTGCCCTTCTCTGTCCGGGTCGCCGGCGTGGATAACCTCCTCGGCGTCGCCGAGCAGGCGCTTGATGACATTCAGCTGTTTGGTGACCGAGGGCTTTGGCTGCAGCTGCCATTTCTCCGGCACAATCGGCAGATCGTTGAGATTCCACCGGGCATAGCGGCTGTCGTAGATGTCCGGCTGCGCCTGCTCCAGCAGGTGGCCGATACACCAGGTGACCACCTGCCCGTTGCCGCACTCAATATAGCCATCGCCTTTGCGGTGCGGTTTAGGCAACACATCGGCGATAGCCCGACCGAGACTCGGTTTTTCTGCAATAAACAACCGCATCGAATCAACGGATCTCGATCATGGGTCGCCCGCCGCGGGCGGTCACCAGCTCGCCGATGGCGGCCAGCTTAATGCCGAACTCCGCCGCGGCGGCCTGAACTTCCGCCTCCGCCTCCGGGGTCACCGCCAGCAGCAGACCGCCGGAGGTCTGCGGATCGCACAGCAGATCCCGCCACTCCGTCGGCATCTCGCCCATGAGATGGCCGTAGCTGGCAAAGTTGCGCCCGGTGCCGCCCGGCACCGCGCCGGCGGCGATATAGTCCTCCACCCCCGGCAGTTTCGGGATATCGGCATAGCGCAGCTGCGCCTGCACGCCGGCCCCGCGGCACACCTCGCTGAGGTGGCCGAGCAGGCCAAAGCCGGTGACGTCGGTCATCGCCTTCACCCCGTCGATGGCGGCAAACGCGGCGCCGGCGAGGTTCATCTGGCACATGGTCTCCGTCGCTAACCCTTGATGCTCTGGCTTGAGCAGCGATTTTTTCTCTGCAGTGGTCAGTACGCCGATCCCCAGCGGTTTGGTGAGATACAGTTTGCAACCCGCCTGGGCGGTGCTGTTTTTCTTGATGCGCTCGGTGGGCACCACGCCGGTGACCGCCAGACCGAAGATCGGCTCCGGGGCGTCAATGGAGTGGCCGCCCGCCAGCGCGATCCCCGCCTGCTGGCAGGCAAAGCGCCCGCCCTCCACCACTTCGCGAGCGATTTCCGGCGCCAGGGTGTTGATCGGCCAGCCGAGGATGGCAATCGCCATAATCGGTTTCCCGCCCATAGCGAAAATATCGCTGATGGCGTTGGTGGCGGCGATGCGGCCAAAGTCGAACGGGTTATCGACAATCGGCATAAAGAAATCGGTGGTGCTGACGATCGAGGTGCCATTACCGAGATCGTAAACGGCGGCATCATCGCTGGTTTCGTTGCCGACAAGCAGGTTTGGATCGACAAACTTCGCCTGCTCGCTATGCAGGATAGTTTCCAGCACTTTCGGGGAAATTTTACAACCACAACCGGCTCCGTGGCTGTATTGCGTTAAACGAATGGCTTGCTCGCTCATGGACATCTCCTGTCATTGCAATCCCGCTATGTTAGCGCCCAAACGCCAGGGTGGTAAGTACGACAGTCTGAAATCGCGTATGGTTGCTCATTAAGCAGACAAAAAGCCGTTTTTGCGAGACGCGACAATTTTTTCCCGACCATTTTCACTTTTACTTAAAGATGACAGAAATGTGACAGCACAGGACTGTCTTCTCTGGAATGATTATGACGTAAGGAAATTCTAATGAAAAAGCGTGTTCTTGCCCTTTGCCTGGCCAGTTTCTTCTCCGTTAACGCCTTTGCTCTGGTTCCCCCCGGGAACGATGTCACCACCAAGCCCGATCTCTACTATCTGACCAATGCCCAGGCCATCGACAGCCTGGCGCTGTTGCCACCACCGCCGGCGGTGGGCAGTATCGCATTTTTAAACGATCAGGCGATGTATGAGCAAGGACGTCTGCTGCGCAATACCGAGCGCGGGAAGCTGGCGGCAGAGGATGCCAACCTCAGCGCGGGCGGCGTAGCCAACGCCTTCTCCAGCGCCTTTGGTTCGCCGATCACCGAGAAAGACGCGCCGCAGCTTCACAAACTGCTGACCAATATGATTGAAGACGCCGGCGACCTGGCGACCCGCAGCGCGAAAGAGAAATACATGCGCATTCGCCCGTTTGCGTTCTATGGCGTCTCCACCTGCAACACCACCGAACAGGACAAGCTGGCGAAAAACGGCTCTTACCCGTCCGGGCATACCTCTATCGGCTGGGCCACCGCCCTGGTGCTGGCGGAGATCAACCCGCAGCGGCAAAACGAAATTTTGAAGCGCGGCTATGAGCTCGGCGAGAGCCGGGTGATCTGCGGCTATCACTGGCAGAGCGATGTCGATGCGGCGCGCATCGTCGGCTCCGCGGTGGTCGCTACGCTGCACACCAACCCGGCCTTCCAGCAGCAGTTGCAGAAAGCCAAAGATGAATTCGCGAAAAGGCAGAAGTAACGTCATCGCCGTTGCATTCCCGGATGCGGCGCCTGGCGCGCTTTGTCCGGGCTACAAAAACCGCGATTGATTCGAATGGTAGGGGTTGTAGGCCGGGTAAGGCGCGAGCCGCCACCCGGCATAGATGCGGCTCCGAGCCTGCTGCCATCGCCCGGCGGCGCTGCGCTTGCGCGGCCAGCCGGACGGTTCCCTCTCCCTCCGGGAGAGGGCCAGGGTGAGGGGAAGCACTGCAGTGTGGTTGTTTATGTTATCTGTGGCTTCAGCGTAGTTTGCGCTCCCGGTTAATCGTCTGCGTTATGTCGCTCATGGCGCCGGGAGCGCACAGGGGGCGGCCAGTCGCCGCCGCCCCCTGTACCCCCGGGCTCCGGCCAGCAAAATCGCCGCTGCACGGTCCCTTCGACTTATCCCTGCAGGCTTCGGGTCGGGCCGAGGCAGCGTCCCTGCAAAACACGGCCCTCAGCCCGCATCCATGCGGGCTGCCCCGGCCTGCCGGGAACGTCTCAGCGATTTTGAGGCCGTCAGCACCGGCAGTTTCAGCAAGAAAAGTGAATAAATTAACGACAGGTCGTACGAACGTAGGCCGGGTAAGGCGCAGCCGCCACCCGGCACAAAATCAGCTCTGTGCCCGCTGTCCTTGCCCGGCGGCGCTGCGCTTGCGCGGGCCTACAGACAATCAGAGCCGGATGCGTTGGCCGGGTAAGGCGCCAGCCGCCACCCGGCATAATAAGCACCGACTCAGAATCGCGTCACAAACGGCGCGGTATCCGGCAGGGCAATGGTGGTTGAGGCTTTTAGCTGCGGCGTCCCCAGATAGAGGAAGCCGACAATTTTATCCTGTTCGCGGCACTCGAAGCCGGCCCGCACCACCGGACTCTCGGTCAATGCTCCGCTGCGCCAGATACCGTTGAATCCCTGAGCCAGGGCCGCCATCTGCATCGCCATCACCGCGCAGCCAGCGGACATCTCCTGCTCCCAGCGCGGCACCTTAGGGTGGTCTTCACAGCGCGCGACCACGGTAATAATCAGCGGCGCGCGGAACGGCGCATTGCGGGCTTTCTCAATTCCCTTCTCATCCTGGCCGGCCTCTCTGGCCCCTTTTTCCAGCAACTGGCTGAAGCGCTCGCGGCCGTCATCGGCGATAATAAAGAAGCGCCACGGCTGCAGGGTGCCATGATCCGGGGCGCGCAGCCCGGCGCGCAGAATGTTTTCCAGCTGTTCGCCCGCCGGGGCAGGTTCCGCCAGGCGGGAAGCGCTCCGGCGATTAAGCAGTAGATCGAGAGCATCCATCTGTATAACTCCTGTGATGTCATTTTTCATAAAATTAACATGCACAAGGATTTTGTTACAGCGCGGTCGGTGATTCCTGCTGACAACCGACGGCTCACTCTTTAGGATAGCCAGACGCGGCGGCCCCTGCGGCCTGCCCTTTTTAGATAACGTTAGGGAGAAGACATGCGAACCCTTTGGCGACTGATTGCCAGCTTTTTTAAATGGACGTGGCGGATACTCAACTTTATTCGCAAACTGGCCCTCAATGCGATCTTCCTGGTGCTGGTGCTGGTATGTATCGGCATCTGGAGCCAGTTCAGCAGTACCACCAGCGAACATGCCGCGCGCGGCGCGCTGTTGCTGGATATTACCGGCGTGGTGGTGGATAAACCATCCGCCAGCAGCAAGCTCGGCGTGATTGGCCGCCAGCTGTTTGGCGCCAGCTCGGACCGTCTGCAGGAGAACTCCCTGTTCGATATCGTGCAGACCATTCGCCAGGCGAAGGATGACCGCAATATCACCGGTATTGTGCTGGATTTGAAAAACTTCGTCGGCGGCGACCAGCCATCCATGCAGTACATCGGCAAAGCGCTGCGCGAATTCCGCGATAGCGGCAAACCGGTGTATGCCGTCGGCAGCAGCTACAGCCAGGGCCAGTACTACCTGGCGAGCTTCGCCAACAAAATCTGGCTCTCGCCGCAGGGCGAGGTAGACCTGCACGGCTTCGCTACCAACGGGCTATATTACAAATCGCTGCTGGATAAACTGAAGGTCTCCACCCATGTCTTCCGCGTCGGCACCTATAAATCCGCCGTCGAGCCATTCATCCGCGATGATATGTCCCCTGCCGCCCGCGAAGCGGATAGCCGCTGGATTGGCGAACTGTGGCAGAACTACCTCAACACCATTGCCGCCAACCGCCAGATCACCGCCCAGCAGCTCTTCCCGGGCGCCCAGGGCATTATCGATGGCCTGCGTAAGGTGGGCGGCGATACGGCGAAATATGCGCTGGACAATAAGCTGGTGGATGAGCTGGCGACCTCCACGGAAGTGGAAAAGGCGCTGACCAAACAGTTTGGCTGGAGCAAAGCGGATAACAATTACCGGGCGATCAGCTATTACGACTACAACGTGAAGACGCCGTCTGACCAGGGTTCCGCCATCGCGGTAATCTTCGCCAACGGCGCCATCATGGACGGTGAAGAGACCCCGGGCAACGTCGGCGGCGACACCACCGCAGCGCAAATTCGCGATGCGCGCCTCGATCCGAAAATTAAGGCCATCGTTCTGCGCGTAAACAGCCCGGGCGGCAGCGTAACCGCTTCGGAAATCATTCGTGAAGAGCTGGCGGCAGCCAAAGCCGCCGGTAAACCGGTAGTGGTCTCGATGGGCGGCATGGCGGCGTCCGGCGGCTACTGGATCTCCACCCCAGCGGATTACATCGTGGCGAACCCAAGCACCCTCACCGGCTCCATTGGCATCTTTGGGGTGATCAACACCGTGGAAAATACCCTCGGGTCGATTGGCGTCCACACCGACGGCGTCGCCACGTCGCCGCTGGCGGATGTCTCCAGCACCAAAGCGCTGCCGCCGGAAGTGCAGCAGCTGATGCAGTTGAGCATTGAGAATGGCTATCAGCGCTTTATCACCCTGGTGGCTAACGCCCGCAAGAGCACGCCGGAGAAAATCGACCAGATCGCCCAGGGCCACGTCTGGACCGGGGAAGATGCTAAAGCCAACGG
This sequence comes from Klebsiella sp. P1954, assembly GCF_018199955.1. Taxonomy (NCBI): domain Bacteria; kingdom Pseudomonadati; phylum Pseudomonadota; class Gammaproteobacteria; order Enterobacterales; family Enterobacteriaceae; genus Klebsiella; species Klebsiella sp. P1954. The sequence goes on from NZ_CP073373.1 coordinate 865,975, forward strand.
CCTGGTCGACAGCCTCGGCGACTTCGACGACGCGGTGGCCAAAGCCGCCGAGCTGGCGAAGCTGAAAACCTGGCACCTCAATTACTATCAGGAAGAGCCGACCTTCTTCTCGATGATGCTGGATAGCCTGACCGGCTCGGTACGCGCCTCGCTGCCGGCGGCCATTCAGGCCTGGCTGCCTGCGCCGGTCGCCGCGGCGGCCGAGACGGTGAAAGCGGAGAGCGACAAGCTGGCGGCGTTTAACGACCCGCAGAATCGCTATGCCTTCTGCCTGACCTGCGCTAACATCCGTTAATACGCAGCGGCTGCCCCGTCTCCCGGGGCAGCCTTTTTCCCTCTCCTGCCAACACTGCCACAAAGCCCGCGACCGACGCTGTATTTTTTCCTGCGTCTCTTTATACTGCGCCTGTCTACGACCAACCTAAGCGATGCTATGCAAAAAAAATCGATTTACGTTGCCTACACCGGTGGGACCATCGGTATGCAGCGCTCTGAACACGGCTATGTACCCGTTTCCGGCCATCTGCAGCGTCAGCTGGCGCTGATGCCGGAGTTCCATCGTCCGGAGATGCCGGACTTCACGATCCATGAATACCATCCGCTGATGGATTCATCCGATATGACCCCCGAGGACTGGCAGCACATCGCCGACGATATCCGCAGCCATTATGAGGAGTATGATGGCTTTGTGATCCTCCACGGAACCGACACCATGGCGTTTACCGCCTCGGCGCTGTCGTTCATGCTGGAAAACCTTGGCAAGCCGGTCATTGTGACAGGGTCACAAATTCCGCTGGCCGAGCTGCGTTCCGATGGTCAGATTAACCTGCTCAACGCCCTGTACGTCGCCGCCAACTATCCGATTAACGAAGTGGCGCTGTTCTTCAACAATCGACTGTTCCGCGGCAACCGCACCACCAAAGCCCATGCCGACGGCTTCGACGCTTTCGCCTCGCCAAACCTTGCCCCGCTGCTGGAGGCCGGGATCCATATTCGCCGTCTCGGTACTCCGCCGGCGCCGCAGGGCAGCGGAGATCTTATCGTGCACCCCATCACTCCGCAGCCGATTGGCGTGGTGACGATTTACCCCGGCATCTCCGCCGACGTGGTGCGTAATTTTCTGCGCCAACCGGTGAAAGCGCTGATCCTCCGCTCCTATGGCGTCGGCAATGCCCCACAGAATGGCGAGTTTATTCAGGTGCTGGCGGAAGCCAGCCAGCGCGGTATTGTGGTGGTCAATCTGACGCAGTGCATGTCCGGAAAGGTGAACATGGGCGGCTATGCCACCGGCAACGCCCTCGCCCAGGCGGGGGTCATCAGTGGTTTCGATATGACGGTGGAAGCGACGCTGACCAAGCTACACTATCTGCTTAGCCAGCAGCTGGACGTTGACGCCATTCGCGCGGCGATGCAGCAAAATCTGCGTGGCGAACTCACCCCCGACGAGGCTTAAGGAGGACGTATGGCACATCGAGCGCTGTTACTGGTTGATTTGCAGAACGACTTTTGCGCCGGCGGCGCGCTGGCGGTTCCAGAAGGCGACAGTACCGTCGAGGTAGCCAATGCGCTTATCGACTGGAGCCTGGCGCGCGGCGAGCCCATCGTCGCCAGCCAGGACTGGCATCCGGCGGATCACGGCAGTTTCGCCAGCCAGCACCAGGTGGAACCCTACACCGAGGGCGAGCTGGACGGCCTGGCGCAAACTTTCTGGCCGGATCACTGCGTGCAGCACAGCGAAGGCGCGGCGCTGCATCCGCTGCTCAAGCAGCAGGCGATCGCCGCTGTGTTTCACAAAGGGCAAAACCGGCTCATCGACAGCTATAGCGCTTTCTTTGACAACGGTCACCGGCAGAAAACCGAACTGGACGGCTGGCTGCGTGGTCAGGGGATCGTGGAGCTGACCGTTCTCGGCCTCGCCACCGATTACTGCGTTAAGTTCACCGTGCTGGATGCCCTGGCGCTGGGCTACGCGGTCAACGTCATCACCGACGGCTGTCGCGGCGTAAATCTGCAGCCGCAGGACAGCAGCCAGGCGTTTATGGAGATGGCCGCCGCGGGCGCCACGCTCTATACCCTCGACGACTGGCGGGAAACTCAGGCCTGATCCCTCCCCCCGGCGCCCTCGCGCCGGGTCTTCTTCTGCCGCCTCGCTATTGTCCATAAATTGAACTCTCTCGCAGTTTCAACAGGTTATTGCTGCTAGTCTGGCAAGGCTGTTTTTTCGCCACGCCATTTCCGTGGCGTGGTTATTTTTATGTCAAAGAGGAACCACTATGAAACGTTTGCCCTTGCTGGCAGCTTTGCCCTTGCTTTGCGCTTCCGCGCTCTCTGCCCAACCGCTGATGTCCGTCGGCTATTTTAACGGCGGCGGCGACGTCACCGCCGGGCCGGGCGGTGATATCGATAAGCTGGACGTCCGGCAGATCACCCATCTCAACTACTCGTTTGGCCTTATCTATAACGATGAAAAAGACGAGACCAATGCGGCCCTGAAGGATCCTGCTCATCTGCACGAGATCTGGCTGTCGCCGAAGGTGCAGGCGGATCTGCAAAAGCTCCCCGCCCTGCGTAAACAGAATCCGGACCTCAAAGTCCTGCTGTCGGTCGGCGGCTGGGGCGCGCGTGGTTTCTCCGGCGCGGCGGCGACCGCAGAAAGTCGCGCCGTCTTTATTCGTTCCGCGCAGAAAATCATCCAGCAATATGGTCTGGACGGCATTGACCTCGACTGGGAGTTTCCGGTCAACGGCGCCTGGGGACTGGTGGCCAGCCAGCCGGCTGACCGCGACAACTTCACTGCCCTGCTGAAATCGCTGCGTGAGGCAGTCGGTGAGCAAAAGCTGGTGACTATCGCCGTGGGCGCCAATGCCGAGAGCCCGAAAAGCTGGGTGGACGTCAAAGCGGTGGCCCCGGTGCTGAACTACATCAACCTGATGACCTACGACATGGCCTACGGCACGCAGTACTTCAACTCGAATCTGTATGACTCCAGCCACTGGCCGACGGTCGCCGCAGCGGATAAATACAGCGCCGATTTTGTGGTCAACAATTACCTGGCCGCCGGGCTTAAACCCAGCCAGATGAACCTCGGGATTGGTTTTTATGGCCGGGTACCGAAACGGGCGGTCGAGCCGGGGATTGACTGGACGAAAGCGGATGCGCAAAACAATCCGGTCACCCAGCCCTATTTTGGGCCACAACAGATCGCGCTGTTTGCCTCGCTGGGCTATGACCTGAGCAAAGACACCTACGTGAAATACAATGATATCGTGGGCAAACTGCTCAACGATCCGCAAAAGCGTTTTACCGAGCACTGGGACGATGAGGCGAAGGTTCCGTGGCTGTCGGTGCAGTCCGCGGAGGGCAAGCCGCTGTTCGCCCTCTCCTATGAGAACCCGCGCTCGGTAGCCATTAAGGCGGACTATATCAAGGCGAAGGGCCTCGCCGGGGCCATGTTCTGGGAATATGGCGCCGATGACCAGAATCAGCTGGCCCGTCAGCTGGCGGAATCGCTGGGGATCAAACACTAATCATGGCTGTTCCGCCGCATCGTCGGCACCGGGAGGCGTGACGCAGGCAGCATCGCCTGCAATGCAGGTATATCGCGCCGCCCGGGATAGGTTATGATGCCTGTTATCCGCTGCGCCAGGGGTTGGCGCAGCTTAACCGTTTGACAGGAGGCAGGGGGCCATGGCCTATATCCCCAAAAATTACGCACGTCTGGAAGTGGGTTACCGCGAAAAGGCGCTCAAGCTTTTTCCCTGGGTGTGCGGACGCTGCTCACGGGAGTTTGTCTACTCCAATCTGCGCGAGCTGACGGTGCACCACATCGATCACGACCACTCCAATAACCCGGAAGATGGCAGCAACTGGGAGATGTTGTGCCTGTACTGTCACGATCACGAACATTCCAAGTACACCGAAGTCGATCAGTATGGCTCCACGGTGGTGGCAGGAGAAGATGCGCAAAAGAGCGTCGGCGAGGCCACCTACAACCCGTTTGCCGATCTGAAAGCGATGATGAACAAAAAGTAAGCGAAGCGGCTGACCGCCGGACGCGGTCATTCGACATGACGCCATCCGGCGCGCGGTTACCCGACGCCGGAACGTCTCACCGCCGGCCGGCGGTTTATTGCAGTTTAACGGTGGCGATCGGCTTCGGCACGATGCCAAAATCCTCTTTCAGCTGCTGTTTGCTCTTCATTACCATCTGCCCGCTGGTGTCGATGGTCATGTGCTGGGCGTCGGTGTTATACCGGGCCTGCCAGAGCATCACCAGCTGCAGGCTATTTTCCTTCTGCTCCGGCGTCAGCGCGACGCCATCCGGCCATTTTCCCAGCTCTACCGCCGTCGCCAGACGCTGATACACTTCCGGCGTCATACTGTCGATAATTTGCTCAATGTCCATCTTCCGCTCACCTCCGCCTGGAATAATTTGCTGAATCGTTTCTTCAACCCTTGATTTGCTCGCCATTTTGCTCATCGGTGAAGCTCAGCGATGCCGAGTTGACACAATAGCGCTCGCCGGTCGGCTGCGGACCATCCGGAAACACGTGGCCGAGATGGGCATCACAGTTTCCGCAACGGATCTCAATGCGCTGCATGCCGTGCGAATTGTCGGTCAGATAGCGAATGGCCTCCGCGCTTACCGGCTCGTAGAAGCTCGGCCAGCCGCAGCCGGAGTCGTATTTAGTCTGGGAGTTAAACAGCGGCGCATCGCACACCAGGCAGTGGTACACGCCATTTTTCTTGTTGTGCAACAGCCGTCCGGTGAAAGGCGGTTCGGTGCCATGATGCTGCGTCACGTAAAACTGCATTTCGCTCAAGCCATTTTTCAGCTCTTCCGGGGTGGGTTTATTCGCCATGGGCTTACATCTCGCTTTGCAATGAACTACTTTCGCTCCAATTCTAACAAAACATTAACAATGAAGCGTACACTTTTGTTCTAAACTTATCCGGTGCCCACAGGCAGCCAGATAATTGTGACTTAAATCACGTTTTTATCTTAAATGCCCTTTAAAATTCCGCGCGCAGCCCCCATATGGAATTGGGCTCAAAGGGAAAGTGAGGCAAATCAATCGCGCAAAGGTCTGCTCAGGATTGATTTGTCGCAATGATTGACACGATTCCGCTTGACGCTGCGTAAGGTTTTTGTAATTTTACAGGCAACCTTTTATTCACTAACAAATAGCTGGTGGAATATATGACTATCAAAGTAGGTATCAACGGTTTTGGCCGTATCGGTCGCATTGTTTTCCGTGCTGCTCAGAAACGTTCTGACATCGAGATCGTTGCAATCAACGACCTGTTAGACGCAGAGTACATGGCTTACATGCTGAAGTATGACTCCACTCACGGTCGTTTCGACGGTACCGTTGAAGTGAAAGACGGTCATCTGGTCGTTAACGGTAAAAAAATCCGTGTTACCGCTGAACGTGACCCGGCTAACCTGAAGTGGGACGAAGTTGGTGTTGACGTTGTTGCTGAAGCAACCGGTATCTTCCTGACCGACGAAACCGCTCGTAAACACATCACCGCTGGCGCGAAAAAAGTCGTTCTGACTGGCCCGTCCAAAGACAACACTCCGATGTTCGTTCGCGGCGCTAACTTCGACGCTTACGCAGGCCAGGACATCGTTTCCAACGCTTCCTGCACCACCAACTGCCTGGCGCCGCTGGCTAAAGTTATCAACGACAACTTCGGTATCGTTGAAGGCCTGATGACCACCGTCCACGCTACCACCGCTACTCAGAAAACCGTTGATGGCCCGTCTCACAAAGACTGGCGCGGCGGCCGCGGCGCAGCTCAGAACATCATCCCGTCCTCTACCGGCGCTGCTAAAGCAGTAGGTAAAGTACTGCCAGAACTGAACGGCAAACTGACCGGTATGGCGTTCCGCGTTCCGACTCCGAACGTATCTGTTGTTGACCTGACCGTTCGTCTGGAAAAAGCAGCGTCCTACGAAGAAATCAAGAAAGCCATCAAAGCCGCTTCTGAAGGCGCTATGAAAGGCGTTCTGGGTTACACCGAAGACGACGTTGTTTCTACCGACTTCAACGGCGAAGTTTGCACTTCCGTGTTCGATGCTAAAGCGGGTATCGCACTGAACGACAACTTCGTGAAACTGGTTTCCTGGTACGACAACGAAACCGGCTACTCCAACAAAGTTCTGGATCTGATTGCCCACATCTCCAAATAAGTTGAGATGAAAAAGTAATCTGTAAGAGCGACTTCGGTCGCTCTTTTTTTGTCTGCAGAGATAGGATTGCACAATGATAAATAAAATTTTTGCTCTCCCGGTGAATGAAACCATTTCTCCCGTGATCTCCCGTCGCCAGCTGGACGACCTGGAGCTGATTGTCATCGACCATCCGCAGGTGAAAGCCTCTGTGGCGCTGCAGGGGGCGCACCTGCTCTCCTGGAAACCCGCCGGTGAAGAAGAAGTTCTGTGGCTGAGCAACAACACCCCGTTTAAACAGGGCGTCGCCCTGCGCGGCGGCGTGCCGATTTGCTGGCCCTGGTTTGGTCCTTCTGCGCAGCAAGGTCTGCCGTCGCACGGCTTTGCCCGCAATCTGCCATGGACCCTGGAAGGTCATGACGAAGACGACAGCGGCGTCATGTTGACCTTTGCGCTCCAGCACAGCGCTGAAACCATGAAGCTCTGGCCGCACGAGTTCACCCTCTATGCCCGCTTTAAGCTGGGTAAGACCTGTGAAATCGAGCTGGAAGCCCACGGTGAATTCGAGACCACCTCTGCCCTGCACAGCTATTTCAACGTCGGCGATATCGCGGCGGTGAAGGTGAGCGGTCTTGGCGAGCGCTATATCGATAAAGTGAACAATGCCGAAGAAGGCGTTCTGAGCAACGGCGTGCAGACCTTCCCGGACCGCACCGATCGCGTCTATCTCAACGCCGACAGCTGCAGCGTGATCCATGACGACGCGCTAAACCGCACTATCGACGTGGTGCATCATCATCAGCACAATGTGGTGGCCTGGAACCCGGGCCCGGCGCTGTCCGTCAGCATGGGCGATATGCCGGACGATGGCTACAAAACCTTCGTTTGCGTCGAAACCTGCTGCGTAACCCAGCCGCAGAAAGCCAGCGAAGAGACGCCCTCTCGCCTGGCGCAAACCATCAACGTGAAAAAACGCTAATAGCAAAAGCCCCGTTGGTAACGGGGCTTTTGCTTTTCTTTGCCGTGAACGATGGGTTAAACCATATCCAGCCGGGTTTTTCGCTGCGGCGGCGGATAGAGGCGGTCCAGCTGCGCGAGCTCTTCCCCACTAAGGACGATGTCGAGCGCTGCGGCATTCTGCACCACATGCTCAATACTGGCCGCTTTCGGGATCGCCAGCACTCCCGGATGACGAATCACCCAAGCGAGCAGCAGTTGCGCTACCGTAATCCCCCGCGCGTTAGCCATATTAATGATATCGCTATGCTGAAAAAGTCCATCGCGTAAGCGCCCCGCCTGCGCCAGCGGGCAGTAGGCCATCACCGGCAGACTGTGCTGCTGGCACCAGGGCAGGAGATCGTATTCAATGCCCCGCGATGCGAGATGGTAGAGCACCTGGTTGGTTGCACAGTGCTCGCCATCCGCCGTCCGCCACAGCGCCTGCATATCCTCGGTGTCCAGATTAGAGACGCCCCAGCGGCGGATCTTGCCCTCGGCCACCAGCTTCTCCATCGCCTCAACCGTCTCCTGCAGCGGGATATCCCCGCGCCAGTGCAGGAGATACATGTCCAGATAGTCGGTCTGCAGCCGGCGCAGGCTGTTTTCACAGGCGCGGTGCATCGCCGCTTTGCCGGCATGCCAGGGATAGACTTTGGAGACCAGCACTACCCGGTCACGCAGACCGCGGATCGCCTGGCCCACCACTTCCTCCGCCCCGCCGTCGGCGTACATTTCCGCCGTATCGATCACCGTCAGTCCATGGTCGATGCCCGCCCGCAGTGCAGCCACTTCCTGCTGACGCTGCGCCGCATGTTCGCCCATATACCAGGTGCCCAGCCCGATGGCCGGCACTGCCGCCTGCTCGCCGAAGCGTACTGTTTTTTTCACCATCTTCTCCTCCTTAACCGTATGCACCACCATAAAGCAAAACAGGGCGCAAGGCCCTGTTTTGATGCATGAAGCGCACTGTAAGAATGCACAATCAGAAGGTGTAGGTGATCCCGGTGGAGATCAGACCGCTCCAGGATTTATCCACCATCGGACTGTCGGTAATTTCATCCGACAGACGCGTGTAGCGCGCCACGCCGTAAACGCTCCAGTCACCAAGGAAGCGATAGTTAGCCGACAGTTCCAGATACGGGTTCCAGCTACTGTCCGGGTCATAGCTGCGCATGCCGCTGCGGCGCGACTCGTGCCGGGAGACGCCATAGTAGTATTCGTTCTGATTGTCGCTGTTCCACTCCACGCCAATACCCGGCGTCAGCGTCAGGTTACCGTTGGTGTAACGGTACAGCCAGGCGAGATCCCAGTTAATACCGTTGCTGTTATCCAGCGTATCGCCGGCAATCGTCGTGCGCAGGAAGCCATAGGGCGTGTTGTGGACATAAGAAAGACCGGCCATCACGGTCGATTTACGTTTATCCAGTCGACGCATCTGCTCGCTGTCGCTGTCGCCCGGCTTGAAGTACATTGGCGACCAGTAGGCCGTAATCGACAGTTTATCGTTGGTGTCATTCCACAGGTAGTAACCCCCGCCCAGACCGTGGAACCAGAAGTTTTCGCTCTCATAACTAATGACCGGCACCGGATAGACATCCGCATCATATTGCTTATACGGATGCTCAACGACCCCTACGCCAGCCCCAAGAGTGAACTTCCCGTCGGCATGCGCCGCGCTGGCGGACGTCGCTATCAGCACGCCGAGTGCCAGAAGTTTGATTTTAGTCACAATCCATATTCCCGTTGTCAAATAATCAGCCCGTGCAGTGTACCGTCGTAGGTCTCATGCCTCAAATTCTTTACCCGATATGACACAAATCGTTCACTTTGCCACCCTTCTCTTACCATCCGGTGACAGCCCGATGACAACTTTGCGTCCCAACGAATCAAAAAGCGTCATGTTCAGGATGAGTTATTGATATGTCATTGAAATTGATTTTCTGCGCCATGCAAGATTTCTAAATGCATCTACGCTTAAATTTAGAAGGTGTAATTGCCGGGCACATTCACGCTACCCCACCCGCAACCTGGCATAAGGGTTGCTGGATACCAGGAGAGCGATGTTCAGCTTATGTCTTCCGGGGGCCCCCACTATTCATATGAACGGCTCTCAACCTGTGCTAAAAAACGAAAGGACGGCATGCCATGAATATATTCGATCACTATCGCCAGCGCTACGAAGCTGCCAAGGACGAAGAGTTCACACTGCAGGAGTTTCTTACCATCTGCCGGCAAGATCGCAGTGCCTATGCCAATGCGGCAGAACGTCTGTTGATGGCCATTGGTGAACCCGTCATGGTTGATACGGCTCTCGAGCCGCGGCTATCCCGTCTCTTTTCAAACCGGGTTATCGCACGCTATCCGGCATTTGAAGAGTTTTACGGTATGGAAGACGCCATTGAGCAGATCGTTTCCTACCTCAAGCATGCCGCCCAGGGGCTGGAAGAGAAGAAACAGATCCTCTATCTGCTGGGGCCGGTGGGCGGTGGTAAATCGTCGCTGGCTGAACGGCTGAAAGCGCTGATGCAGCGCGTGCCCATCTATGTGCTGAGCGCCAACGGCGAACGCAGTCCAGTCAACGATCACCCGCTGTGCCTGTTCAATCCGCAGGAAGATGCGCAGATCCTCCAGAAAGAGTATGGCATCCCGACCCGCTATCTCGGCACCATTATGTCGCCGTGGGCGGCCAAGCGCCTGCACGAGTTTGGCGGCGATATCACTAAATTCCGCGTGGTTAAAGTCTGGCCATCGATTCTCGAGCAGGTTGCCATCGCCAAAACCGAACCGGGTGATGAAAACAACCAGGATATTTCAGCGCTGGTCGGTAAGGTGGATATCCGTAAGCTGGAACACTATGCGCAGAACGACCCGGACGCCTACGGCTACTCCGGTGCGCTGTGCCGCGCCAACCAGGGGATTATGGAGTTCGTCGAGATGTTTAAAGCGCCGATTAAGGTGCTGCATCCGCTGCTGACCGCCACCCAGGAAGGTAACTATAACGGCACCGAAGGGATCTCCGCCCTGCCGTTTAACGGGATCATCCTTGCTCACTCCAACGAATCGGAATGGGTGACCTTCCGTAATAACAAGAACAATGAGGCCTTCCTCGACCGCGTCTATATCGTCAAGGTGCCTTATTGCCTGCGTATCTCCGAAGAGATCCGCATCTATGAAAAACTGCTCAACAACAGTGAGCTGACCCATGCGCCCTGCGCCCCGGGCACCCTGGAAACGCTGGCGCGCTTTTCGATTCTGTCGCGCCTTAAAGAGCCGGAAAACTCGAGCATCTACTCGAAGATGCGGGTCTATGACGGCGAAAGTCTGAAAGATACCGACCCGAAAGCGAAGTCCTATCAGGAGTATCGCGATTACGCCGGGGTTGATGAAGGGATGAACGGGCTCTCCACCCGCTTTGCCTTTAAGATCCTGTCTCGGGTATTTAACTTCGACCACGTCGAGGTGGCCGCTAACCCGGTGCATCTGTTCTATGTGCTGGAGCAGCAGATTGAGCGCGAACAGTTCCCACAGGAGCAGGCCGAGCGCTATCTGGAATTCCTCAAAGGCTATCTGATCCCGAAATACGCCGAGTTTATCGGCAAAGAGATCCAGACCGCTTATCTGGAATCCTACTCCGAGTATGGACAGAACATTTTCGATCGCTATGTCACCTACGCTGACTTCTGGATCCAGGATCAGGAATACCGCGATCCGGACACCGGGCAGCTGTTTGACCGTGAATCGTTGAATGCCGAGCTGGAGAAAATTGAGAAGCCAGCCGGGATTAGCAACCCGAAAGACTTCCGTAACGAAATCGTCAACTTTGTGCTGCGCGCCAGAGCCAACAACAGCGGACGTAATCCGAACTGGACCAGCTATGAGAAACTGCGCACGGTTATTGAGAAGAAAATGTTCTCCAATACCGAAGAGCTGTTGCCGGTCATTTCGTTTAATGCCAAAACCTCAACCGATGAGCAGAAAAAACACGACGACTTTGTCGACCGCATGATGGAAAAAGGCTACACCCGCAAACAGGTTCGCCTGCTGTGCGAGTGGTACCTGCGGGTTCGTAAATCGTCCTGATGCGTCCAACCCGGCGGCACGCCGCCGGGTCAACTGCAGCTGAATGATGATAAGTAAAGTTGGCTAATGCAGTACAGGAGGGCATATGACCTGGTTCATAGACCGACGCCTGAACGGGAAAAACAAAAGCGCCGTCAACCGCCAGCGCTTTTTGCGCCGTTATAAGGCGCAAATTAAACAGTCGATCTCCGAGGCCATCAACAAGCGCTCGGTGACCGATATTGAGAGCGGAGAATCCGTCTCGATCCCGACGGACGATATCAACGAGCCGATGTTTCATCAGGGTCGCGGCGGCCTGCGCAACCGCGTCCACCCGGGCAACGACCATTTTGTGCAAAACGACCGCATTGAGCGCCCGCAGGGCGGTGGCGGCGGCGGCGGTAGCGGTCAGGGGCAAGCCAGCGCCGATGGTGAAGGAAAGGATGAGTTTGTCTTCCAGATCTCGAAAGATGAATACCTGGATCTGTTATTTGAAGATCTGGCCCTGCCGAACCTGAAGAAAAACCAGCACCGGCAGCTGAACGAGTTTAAAACCCATCGCGCGGGTTTTACCTCCAATGGGGTGCCAGCCAACATCAGCGTGGTACGTTCACTGCAGAACTCGCTGGCCCGCCGTACGGCGATGACCGCCGGCAAGCGTCGTGAACTGCGCGCCCTGGAGGAGGATCTGGAAGCCATCAGCCGCAGCGAACCGGTGCAGCTGCTGGAGGAGGAGCGCCTGCGCAAAGAGATTGCCGAACTGCGGGCTAAAATCGAGCGGGTGCCGTTTATCGACACCTTTGACTTACGCTACAAAAATTACGAAAAACGGCCGGAGCCTTCCAGCCAGGCGGTGATGTTCTGTCTGATGGACGTCTCAGGCTCGATGGACCAGGCCACCAAAGACATGGCCAAGCGCTTTTATATCCTGCTGTATCTGTTCCTCAGCCGGACTTATAAAAACGTCGACGTGGTCTATATCCGCCACCATACCCAGGCAAAAGAGGTGGATGAGCACGAATTCTTCTATTCTCAGGAAACCGGCGGCACCATTGTCTCCAGCGCCCTGAAGCTGATGGATGAAGTAGTGCAGGCCCGCTATGATCCGGCGCAGTGGAACATCTACGCCGCCCAGGCGTCGGATGGCGACAACTGGGCCGATGACTCCCCGCTGTGCCACGAACTGCTGGCGAAGAAAATTCTGCCGGTGGTGCGTTATTACAGCTATATCGAAATTACCCGCCGGGCGCATCAGACCCTGTGGCGCGAGTATGAACACCTGCAGGCGACCTTTGATAATTTCGCCATGCAGCATATTCGCGACCAGGAGGATATCTACCCGGTATTCCGCGAACTGTTTCACAAGCAGTCATCTAAAAGTGAAGCTTAATTAAATACTCAGCCAGTGAGTCGAGTGACTTGCTGGCTGTTTTCCTCAGACACAAGGCCCGGTGGCACATCCATACATCATGTAAAACGGAAACAACGGGGCCAGGGCAACGGCGCCAAGCGAGCTAATCGTTTTGGTCTTATCATTGATTGATACCACAACGGGGTGCGCTAACTGGTAGGCGGCGGCCAGATCTGACGCGTCCGATGCAGTCCAAAATCCTGTCGCTTTAAACAACACCCCGAGGCGATCGTTATCAATTTGCACCGCATGATACTGATTCACCAGCTCGCTATGCTGCCCGGCATCCAGTTTGCGCTGATCCATCACCACCAGATATTCCGCCGTCACCTCATGTTGTTCCACGACAAAGTTAACCCGCACGCCGGAAGCCTGTTGGTGAAAGCGTTCATAAAAGGTCTTATAACGCTGATATTCCTGAGGCACACCGTCACGGACAAAGCGGTAACTGTATTTCGCTGAGCTGGCGACAATACCGGACTCTGTGGGTTTCATCGCCACAATGGTATCCCGAGGCGGCAAGTTTGGCGTGCTGGTACATCCTGCGAGTATCGCCACCACCACCAGCGATAAGACATATTTCATCATTTTCAGCCGTTCCTGTTCGCGATTTTCTCTATGACATCTGGCGTTTTTTTAACACTCCAGGTACAAATCCCTAACCCTGTGTATCATAACTGCCTAATCTGCTTCAAACATTCGCGCGATCGTCAGCGTTGAACTGTTTCTACTCTCAGGAGCCTGCTATGACCCCTTTTTATCAATTGACGGCTACCCGCCTGCGCGGCCAGCCCCTCTCCATGGCTGACTATGCTGGCAAGGTGGTTCTGGTGGTGAATACGGCCAGCCATTGTGGCTTCACACCGCAATACGCTGGCCTGGAAGCGCTCTACAAAAAGTACGCGGCTCAGGGGCTGGTAGTGCTTGGTTTCCCGTGCAACCAGTTTGGTAAGCAGGAACCCGGCGGTGCGGATGAAATCGAGCAGACTTGTCACGTTAACTACGGCGTGAGCTTCCCGATGTTTGAGAAAGTGGACGTCAACGGCCCCGCCGCACACCCGCTGTTTCGTTATCTGAAACAAGCGTTGCCCGGCGTGCTCGGCGGACGGATCAAGTGGAATTTCACCAAGTTCCTCATCGGTCGCGACGGCACACCCCTCACGCGTTTTGCGCCGTTCACGACGCCGGAGAAAATGGAAGCCTCCATTGTCGCGGCCCTCACGCGCTGAGTGTTCCCATCATGCCACGTTCACCCAGCGGCGGCTGGCTGCCCATACAAGGTAGACGTCGCTCTCACGCAGCCAGCAACCGCCTGCTGCTGGCCAATCTTCCACCTGCCCGGTCATCAGCCTACAGCGGCGACACGACCTCGACTTCATGCTGAAACACATAGGGGTCGGAGAGGAGTTCGAATGCTTCGTCGTCCGGATAGGTGACCGCGACGTGATAGTCTTCGCCAGCGAAGGCTTTGACCGCCGCGAGATCCTGCCAGTAGGTGGCAAGAAAGAAATGCGCCCATTCGCCCTGGTTTTCCTGGCGCACCAGCGCCCCCCGGTTGCCGGCGATGCTCTGAGCGTGTTCCACGCCGGTCCGCTCGAGGTGGCGGGCAAACCCCTCAGCATGTTGCAATGGCACACAGCCGTGCCAGGTCCTGACAATCATTTGCGTTCTCCTGTGGTGATAAACGTCTCACCCTAACATCGACAGGCATTTCTGGGGGAGCGCAACAATGCCGCGCTGGCAACAACACAAAATTATTTTGCCGGACGGGGATATCCTCTCACTCTGCAGTATTTCCGACTGCGGGGCAGCATTGGGCCGAATATTGCGCGGCGAGTATCACTGTTAGCTGGCGCGGAGAAAATCGTGGCTCGTCAGCCTCGGGCAGTCTTATCGATACACGCCCAAGCCGCGCCCCTTCAGGGCATCGCCAGCCGATCTTGATGGTCCGCAAAGAGAGCGATGAGATGGTCGGCGAGAACCCGCACGCGTCTGGATCCGGCCAGGTCAGAATGCATCACCAGCCAGAGGGTCTGATCCGCGCCGATCTCCGGCTGCAGGCACTGCAGGCCGCTGGCCCGCGCCATAAAGTGCGGCAGGACGCCCAATCCGAGGCCCGCGGATACTGCGGAAACCTGGGCCACGAGCGTATTGGCTTCGACTTTACACGGCCGGCCGCGCAGGGTGCGCGTGATCCATTGGGCGGCCGGCAGGTGCTGGTGAGTTTCCGGCCACCCCACAAAGTCCGCCTCGCTCAGCGACAGGCCGTCCGCGCCGACCAGACAGTCGGCGGCGCCATAGACGCCAAACCCCACCGTCCCCAGCCGCTTTAACGTCAGATGCCCGGCCTCAGGCTTGACCATGCGGATCGCCAGATCGGCATCCCGACGGTGCAGGTTCACCGGCTGCACGCCGCTCAGCACCTCCACCCGCAGCTCGGGATAATGGTCCAGGAGCCCTTTCAGGGAGGGCAGAATAAAATGCGTGGCCAGGTTATCCGAGGTGGCCAGACGGACAACCCCGGCGACATGCCCCTGCAGTTGCGCCGCTTCGCCGAACGCCAGGCCAGCGTATTCCAGCGCCTCCGCCCGCGCGAGCAGGGCTTCGCCATCGTCGGTCAGGCGGTAGCCGCTCTGATGGCGGCTGAAGAGCGGAACGTTCAACGCCTGCTCCAGCCGATCCAGCCGGCGGGAGACCGTGGCAATCCCCATGTTCATCTTGTCGGCGGCGCCGCTCAGCGTTCCCGCCCGGGCGATGGCGAGGAATATGCGAGCATCATCCCAGTGAAATTCTGCGGTCATCTATTTTCCATATATGGAAAACGGCTCTCCGTTTTCCGCTCTTTTTTATCAATTTTGCAGGGATGATACTGCACGCCATTCGCGGAGACAACCAGGCCATCTGGTCGCCTGCTCTCTCCTCACCTGAACGTCCGTGCACCGCGCGGAACGCTCCTTTCCTAAGGATACGCCTGATATGAAAGAGATTGCTTTACCCCTCCACCCGGCGCCGGCGCGCGTCTGGATTGCCGTCGTTGCGCTCGGGATCTGCGCCTTTTCGATCGTCACCAGCGAACTGGCGCCGGTGGGCATGCTCAGCGCCCTGGCGGCGGATTTTCACCAGACGGAATCCGGCGTGGGCCTCGCCGTCACCGCCTATGGCTGGGTAGGCGCCCTGGCGGCTCTGCTTTCCGGCGCAATGCCGACGCGTATTTCCCGCAAGGCGCTGCTGGTCGGGCTGATGCTGATCCTCGCGCTTTCCTGCCTCGCCGCAACCCGGTCTTATTCGATATTCGCCCTGATGAGCGCCCGCATGATTGGCGCCCTGGCGCATGGCGCCTTCTGGGCCTTAATTGGCCTTGTCGCCGCGCAGCTGGTGCCGCCGCACCGGCTGGGGCTGGCCACGGCGATCATTTTTGGCGGCGTGTCAGCGGCAAGCGTAGTGGGGGTGCCGCTGGCGAGCTTTATCGCCACCCTGGCGGGCTGGCGACTCGCGTTTATGTCGATGGCCTTGCTGTCACTAGCCGCCGCTGCGGTGCTGTGCTCGACGCTGCCCCCGCTGGCCGCCCCTGCCCCCGTCAGGCTGCGTGTTTATCGCGATATCTTCCGCAATCCGCTGCTCGGTGGCCTGTATGGCGCCACGGCCTGCATCATTACCGCTCACTTTGCCGCCTTCACCTACATTGAACCACTGCTGATAAATCTGCAGGGAGTCCCGGCGACCGCTCTCTCCGGCCTGCTGCTGCTGTCAGGGGTTTCCGGGCTGCTGGGTAACGTTATCGCGGGTAAGCTTATCGATCGTCATCTGAAGGGGCTGATTTTCGCTGCGCTGCTGCTGAGCGGGGGCGCGCTGGCGCTCCTTGGCGCCGCCCGTCTTGCGCCACTGCCGTTCTGTTTTAGCGGGCTACTGTTAGCCCTGTGGGGCGCCGGCATCGCGATTGTGTTCGTAGGCTTACAGACCTGGCTGCTGCGCAGCGCGGGCGCGGTCGCCCAGCCGGCGTCAGCCATTTACGTGGCCATTTTTAATGCCGCCATCGGCACCGGGGCGTTTGTCGGCGGCCAGCTGATCGCCTCCGCTGGCCTGTCGGAAATGGTGTGGCTGGCGGCGGGGATCATGGTGGGCAGTACGCTGCTGATCGCCCTGCTGAAAGCGCCTCTGCCCGGTCAGATCAGTGCGGCGACGGCAGGCGCTTAGATTTGCGCCAGCCCGCCGTCGACATAGATCTCCGCGGCGTTAATAAAGCTCGACTCATCCGACGCTAAAAATACCACCGTCCGGCCAATCTCCTCCGGCTCGCCCAGCCGCCCGAGCGGTACGCCGGCCGCCAGAGCATCGAACAAGCCCTGGCGGTCCGCCTCCGCCACCAGCCCTCCCAGACCCGGGGTACGTACCGGCCCCGGGCTGACCACATTGATGCGGATCCCGCGGTCGCTAACCTCCAGCGCCCAGGAGCGCGCCAGGCTGCGTACCGCGGCCTTACTGGCGCTATAGATGCTGAAGTTAGCCGTCCCTTTTACCGCCGCCGTAGAGCCGGTCAAAATCACCGAGGCGCCATCGGCGAGCAGCGGCAGCGCTTTTTGCACGGTGAACACCACCCCGCGCACGTTGGTGGCGAAAATCCGGTCGACGTGTGCTTCGGTGATGGCGCTCAGCGGCAGCATGTCTCCGCCGCCGGCATTGGCGAACAGCACATCCAGCCGGCCGGACTCTTCGGCAATGGTCGCAAATACCGCGTCAAGGTCGCTTAACACGGCGGCGTCGGCGCGGATCCCGCGGGCGGCGGGCCCGATGAATCTTACCGCCGCATCCAGCTCCTCCTGACGGCGGCCGGTGATGTACACCTTCGCGCCCTGCTCCGCCAGCGCTTTCGCCGACGCCAGGCCAATCCCGGCGCTGCCGCCGGTGACTAACGCCACTTTATCCGCAAGTTTTTTGCTCATGGTGCATTTCCTTGGTTAGAGTATAAACAGGCCAGGCTCGCGAACGCGCCCCGCCGGGTATGGAAAGCACTGTAATCGTCCCGGCGAGGCGGAAAAATGGCCTAATCTGAAAAACACTCTTCCCCTCGGTGGATAATGACCTCCAGTAACCAGGATAAAGCGAATAATGGACCGGTTTTCAGCTCTCAAAGCCTTCACCCGCGTTGTCGAAGCCGGCAGCTTTACCCGCGCCGCGGACTCGCTGAATATGCCCAACGCCACCCTCAGCAAAACCATTCAGCAACTGGAGGCGCATCTTGGGGTTTCCCTCCTGCAGCGCACTACGCGGCGTATCACCGTGACGCCGGAAGGACGGGAGTACTATGAAAAAGCCCGCTGTCTGCTGGAAGACCTGGAAGAGATCGACGCGTCGTTCAATACCGCCCGCAATAAGCCGAAGGGCCATCTACGGATCGCCATCGGCGGGTCGACCGCGTGCGATGTGCTGATCCCGCTGCTGGCGGACTTTATGACCTCCTGGCCGGATATCCGTATCGATTTGCAGGTGGCCGATAAACCCGCGGACCTCATCAGCGGCAATATTGACTGCGCCATCCGCGGCGGTCCGATGGAAGACTCGACGCTGATCGCCCGTAAAATCGGCGAGGCGACGCTGGTCACCTGCGCCACCCCTGGCTATCTTCAGCGCTACGGCACCCCCGCCTCGCCGGATGAACTACATCATGGCCACCGGCTCATCAGCTATCTGTCGCCGGCCAGCGGCAGAGCGTTTCCGTTTCGCTTTACGCGTCACGGCGTCAGCACCGAGCTGAAGACAGAGCCCCATCTCGGCATCAATGAGAGCAACGCGCATATTGCCGCCGGCGAGGCGGGCTTAGGCATTGTGCAGACCTTTACCTATTCGCTGAAACCGGCGCTGGCGAGCGGCGAACTGGTGGAGATCCTCAGCGCCTGGCGCCCGACCCCCTATCCTTTACACGTTGTCTATGCCCGGCACCGGCACGTCCCGCCCCGGCTCCGCGTCTTTATTGACTGGCTGGCGGCGGTTTTTCCGGCCGCGGTGCAGGGATAGCGCGCGTTATCTGACGCGGAGCAGGTCGCCGTATCGCGTGGTGTAGCGCGGCGAGAGCATCTCTCGCTTCATCTGCCACTGCTGCTGGATCCCCTGGCCGGCAAAATAGAGCGCCCCCCTGCCGTTTTTCGCATTCAGCTGATCGAGAACCTGCATCAGTCTGGCGCTGTTTTGCCGCGGAGCAAGCTCGTCGAACAGATTCAGCTGGGC
The DNA here is from genome assembly GCF_018199955.1 of Klebsiella sp. P1954. NCBI lineage: Bacteria > Pseudomonadati > Pseudomonadota > Gammaproteobacteria > Enterobacterales > Enterobacteriaceae > Klebsiella > Klebsiella sp. P1954. The sequence goes on from NZ_CP073373.1 coordinate 884,841, forward strand.
GACGCCCTGGCTGTAGAAATCGCCGAGCATCACGCCGGCCTTCTGATAGCGATGCCCCGCTTTCCAGATGGCATCCAGACAGCTCGTCGCCGCGGCGATAATATCCCGGGAGTCCTGGGTCGGCGTCAGCAGCTTTAGCGAGGCGCTGTTGCCGTAATAGGGTTCATTCAGCGCGAAGGGGCTGGTTTTGACAAAGGCGGAGACGAACCGGCAGTACTGATGCTCACCGCGCAGCTTTTCTGCTGCCCGCGCGGCATAGCTGCAGATCGCCTGGCGCATATCCTCATAGGCCGTAATCCGATCCCCGAACGAGCGGCTGCAGATAATTTCCTGCTTAGCGGGGGCAAACTCCTCCAGCGCCAGGCAAGGCTCGCCGCGCAGCTCCCGTACCGTTCGTTCGAGCACCACCGTGAAGTGCTTGCGGATAAAGCGGATATCGCTCTCCGCCAGCTGGAGTACCGTGCCGATCCCCATCGCTTCAAGCTTTTTGCCGATCCGCCGCCCGATGCCCCAGACCTCGCTCACCGGCAGCAGCGCCATCAGCTTTCGCTGCCGCTGCGGGCAGGACAAGTCCACTACCCCGCCCGTCTGCCGCGGCCACTGCTTCGCCGCGTGGTTGGCCAGCTTCGCCAGGGTTTTGGTCGGGGCGATGCCAACGCCCAGCGTCAGATGGGTACGCTGCAGCACCGTGGCACGGATTTCGCGGCCAAAATCGGTCAGATCTCTGCAATGACGCACACCGCTGACATCGCAAAAGGCCTCATCGATACTGTAAATTTCGCAGCGCGGGGTGAGCTCTTCCAGGGTGGCCATCACCCGGCTGGACATGTCGGCATACAGCTCATAATTACTGCTAAACGCCACGACGCCGTGGCGAAGAAACGCAGCCTTCTGCTTAAAGTAGGGTTCGCCCATTTTCACAAACGGCTTCGCCTCCGCCGAGCGGGCGATCACGCAGCCGTCGTTGTTCGACAGCACCACCACCGGCCGCCCCTTCAGGTCTGGCCGGAAGGCGGTCTGACAGCTGGCATAGAAGGCGTTCACATCACAATGCGCGAACATGATCAGCCCGCCGCCTTGATGATGTAGGTTACGACGCCGAAAATATCGAGCGTCTCCTCGCGGCCGACCACGATGGGCGAATAGGCCGGGTTCATCGGGTTAAGCTGCACCCGCGGCAGAAGCTGCAGCTTCTTTACCGTAAACTCGCCGCCGACGGCGGCAATCACGATATCGCCATGCTCCGCTTTACGCGCGCTGTCCACCACCAGCAAATCGCCTTCGTCAATGCCAGCATCGATCATGCTGTCGCCAGCGGCTTTGACAAAATAGGTCGCGCTGGGATGCTGCACCAGCAGCTCGTTGAGGTCGATTCGCTTCTCAACATAGTCCTGAGCCGGGCTGGGAAAGCCGCACTGCACCAGGTCGGCAAAAAAGGGAAAGGAGACAATCTGACGTAGCTCAACCGGCGTGTAAACGTTCATTTTTCAATCCACCACACAATGTCGCGGTAGGGATACCCGTTACCGGATACCCCCCGCACAGATCCCGGCGTGCGCGATTTACGCACCGGGCTCCTGCCTCGGGTGTCTGGCGGTGAACCGCTCCACAGGCCATGGATGAAGAACCCGAACCCTTGGTAGCCATGCGGCTGCCAGTTTGTTTGCTTTCGTCCAGGTCGTATCATCCTTCTGGCTCCTGCGCCTGAGCGCCCGGCGCCAGAGGTTTGTTACGTGTGTCCTGAACTTCTGCATGGTGGGGAAGTTGCCCGGTACCGAGTGATAGTTCAGGTATCCCTGAACCACTCTCCTGAGCCATTTTCCCTGTTCGGGGATTGAGTAATGCCAGCGCCTTCGCAGACCGTCTTTGATGGCTTTCAGAGTTGCCGTCATCCGATCCCGGCGGGTCTTTCGTATCAGCATGAACCTGCCGTTGCGATCTTTCCCGCTGATGTGCGTGAACCCGAGGAAGTTGAACGTTTCTGGTTTGCCTTTTCCCCTGATGGCACGGTTTTCGGCAGCGAAGCGGCCGAACTCCATCAGACGGGTTTTCTCCGGGTGAACCGTGAGTCCGAACTCCCTCAGTCTGCGCTGCATGGCTATACGGAAGCGCCGGGCATCGTATCGTTTGTCGAACCCGATGACGATGTCATCGGCGTATCTGACCATTACCACATTGCCTGTGGCATAGCGACGTCGCCACTGATGCGCCCACAGATCGAAGACGTAGTGGAGGTATATGTTTGCCAGCAGCGGTGAGATGACCGCACCCTGTGGGGTGCCTTCCTCCGTTGCTCGCCATTGACCCTCCTCCGACGTCCCGGCTGTGAGCCACTTACGTATGAGCCTGATTACCCTCCGGTCGCCGATCCGATGCTCTGTGAACCTGATCAGCCATTCGTGGCTCACCCTGTCGAAGAACTGACTGATGTCGGCATCCAGTACCCAGTTTACGTTAGTGCGTACCAGCCCTGTGGCCAGTGCGTCCAGTGCATCGTGCTGGCTTCGCCCGGGTCTGAACCCGTATGAGAACCCCATAAAGTCGTTTTCATAGACTGCGTTCAGGATTTTCACCAGCGCATACTGGACGATCTTGTCCTCCAGCGAGGCGATGCCGAGCGGGCGTTGTTTTCCATCCGCTTTTGGGATGTAGTGACGCCTGCCGGGCTGCGCCCTGTAGCTGCCCTGATGTAGCCTCCGGTGCAGATCTGTTATGTTGTTCTTCATGTTTCCGGCGTAGTCCATCCACCTGATGCCATCCACTCCGGCGGCCGCTTTCCTGCTCAGGGAGAGGAATGCGGCTTCCAGTGCTTCGACTGTCAGCAGGTGGAACAATGCTGTAAACCGTTCTTTCTTCCGCTGCTTCGCAGCTTCCCGCACGCGTGACAGCCTCTGTGACATGCTTTCCCGGCTCTGTGTCCGGCGCATGTGTGGCTGTTCCGCGTTCCCCTTGGCCCCGCTCCTTCGCTCCACTGACTCCGCTCCTTTCGGGTTGTTCGCCTGCTTCGCCGCTACTATGAGCGAGTCCGACTTCTCCTCTCCGTACATCACCGGCTATGACTCCTCGTCTTCCCGGTGCGGGCCATCTCCGACACTGGCAGATGGTCAGAGGGGAGATCTCCCGGTTCCCGCGTAGAGATCGTATTGACATGCCAGGGTCTCAGACCCCGCCGGGTCCATGTGGCACTCGCAGTATCGCACCCTATGATGTTGCCTTCCGTTAACAGTACAACGTCGGCACCCGGTAATTTAATATACATTTCGTGGCTCAATGGCTGGCCTGTCAACACCCCTGTCAACGCTTCGCCCCATACCTCGCGGTATGCAACGCATGACTCGGGGACCTTGTGGATTGCTGGTCCTTCAATGGTCGGGGACTTTCACCCCTTGATCTCTAACCGGTCTCCCGGCGCACACTGAATATATATACAGTAGTTTTGCCAATTTTACCGGTCAATATCGGCTCCAGCTATCAATCGCCAGCACTGAAATAACTCCTTGATGTCAATAGGGGTCTTCTTCAGCGCCAGCGAACCGTTTGCTGCTTTTGCGCGCAGCCCGCCCGCCGCGCGAGGTGGTAGATGCGCAGCGCCGCGGCATTCGCTTGACACTGTACATTAATACAGTAAAACTATCGCCCGCGATCAGCATACAGAGGACAGAAGATGTTTGTGGAACTGATTTATGACAAGCGCAATTTTGCCGGGCTGCCGGGCGCCAGAGAGGCCATTCTTAACGAGCTGACCAAACGCATGCAGCGCATTTTCCCGGAGGCGGAAGTGCGGGTGAAGCCGATGATGACGCTGCCGGCGATCAACACCGACGCCAGCAAGCATGAAAAAGAGCTGATCAGCCGCACGGTGCAGGAGATGTTTGAAGAGGCGGATATGTGGCTCACTGAAGAGTGATCCCGCCCGTCAGTCGCGGCGACCACCTCTTTAAGAGCTTTCCCGGATGTGGCAGAGCCGCGGGCAACAGTACAATAGCGGCGGTTGCAGACTGGCAATGCAACCTTCGCTCACCTGCTGGCTCTTGCATACGGCCAGCAGGTGAGCCCTACCTGTCTCCCCTCATCGCCTCACAGCGTCTCCGGTAGCGCCGCTATAATTCTATCCACTAGCCCGCGATGCTGATGGACCTTCCCGCATTTAACAATGATCTGCCTGGCGTTGTCATAGCCCGGGGCCCACAGCCGGTTATTAAGCAGAACGTCCTTATAGACCGCGATCAGCGGTTTGTTCCACGCCGCCGCCATGTGCACCACCGAGGTGTCCGGGGAGATAATCAGCTCCGCCTGGGCGATCAGCGCCATCGCATGGTGTAACGTGTTAAATGGGTTAATCACCACCTCCGGCGGTAGCGGGATGCGGATCTCGCGCCGGTGATCGAGCAGAATAACCGCGCTCCCCGGATGGCGGGCCAGCAGTTTGTCGAGCAGTTCCGTCAGCTGCGTCTGCGAGAGACTGCGGTCGGCATGGCCGGCAAAAATATTAATCACCACCGCTTTTCCGCTTAGCGACGCCAGATACTGCGCCACCTCCTGCATAATCGGCCCGGGCACCGCCAGGTCGTAAGCGTCCAGCCCGCGGGTGTCCAGTTGGAGATAATCGGCGATCAGCTCGAACGTTTTCGTCACGTGCCAGCGCTGGCAGTCAAAATCAAAAGAGTGGGAGTAGTGCTTAATCGATGGCCATTTATTAAACCCGAGCACTGATTTGGCTTTTATTTGTCGGAAAAGCCGCAGGCGATGCACGGGAATATCGAACAGCGAAGGATCAATAATAATATCGTACTTATTATTAGCCAGTTCATTAATAACGTCGCGAGGAACGTTATGATTAAATTTACGCAAAAAATCGGCGGACGTGACCGGGTCAGCTTCATAAATATGGCGGATCCGCGGGTTATAACGCATCACCTGGCTGTTAGAGGTCGTCAGCAAAAAATCAACGATATAGCCTGACTGATGCAGGCATTTCACCAGCGCGGAATCCACCACTACATCGCCGACCGCCCCCTCATTGCGCATCAACAGGACGGTTTTCGCAGACGACAAATCTACCGGCTGACGGCGTCGGCGATCCCAGAGTGCTTTCGCCACCCCCACCCGCAGGGCATTACGTACTTTCTTAGTAAAGTAATTCCGCCGTCTGTTGAGCTCCCTTATTTTATTAAATTTCTTGCGTGGGGAACCCTGCATGGTTGCATCGTGCATCATCCTAACCTCATTACGGCAATTATTAATATTCTGTGTCGTCCGATAGAGACTGAGCGAAATAAAAAAAGTTCGATTGAAAATGAAAATCATTCTTTTTTTTATTTACAAAACTCATCTGCGCCTGCGGGATTGCACCACAGCACTGTGAAGTAATAATGAGCGAATGGTGAATTTCCCGGCCCACCGTTGGCAGGCCGGCGCAACAGCGCTAAGCTGGCTGCTTTATGATGTCAGGAGGACGCTATGCTTGAAGCAGTAGAAGGTAATATCCACCAGCGGCTGTGCGCGCTGCTCGACGAGCACCGGGCCCGCTACCGGGTGATGGCGCACGACGCGGTCGGTCAGTGCGAAGCCGTCTCGGCAATCCGCGGCACCGCGCTTGGCCAGGGCGCGAAAGCGTTAGTCTGTAAAGTGAAAGGAAACGGCGTCAACCAGCATGTGCTGGCGATCCTCGCCGCCGATCGGCAGGCCGATCTCGCCAGCCTGGCCCGGCATATCGGCGGCAGCAAAGCCTCGCTGGCCAGCCCGGCGGAGGTGGAGGCCCTCACCGCCTGCGTGTTCGGCGCCATTCCCCCCTTCAGTTTCCATCCGGCGCTGCGGCTGGTGGCGGACCCGCTGCTGTTTGAACGCTTTCCACAAATCGCCTTTAACGCCGGGCGCCTGGACCGGTCGATCATTCTCGACACCGAAGACTATTTACATATCGCCCGACCAGAGATCGCGACCTTTCGCCGTCTTAGCTAACCGGGCATCCGCCCAGATTTCCGCCGCATGGCGTAAAAATCCTGTTTATTCACGCCACGATGCGTAGAGTAAGCGGGATATTTTTGGCATTCTTATTTTGGCAAGGACCTCTGTACATGTTTGATACCACCCTGTTGATCCTGCTGGGTCTGGCGGCGCTCGGCTTTATCAGTCATAACACCACCGTGGCGATCTCCATCCTCGTGCTGATTATCGTGCGCGTCACGCCGCTGAACGCCTTCTTTCCCTGGGTTGAGAAACAGGGACTGACCGTCGGGATCATTATTCTGACCATCGGCGTGATGGCGCCTATCGCCAGCGGCACGCTGCCGCCCTCGACGCTGATCCACTCCTTTATGAACTGGAAATCGCTGCTGGCGATTGCGGTCGGGGTGTTTGTTTCGTGGCTCGGCGGGCGCGGCGTCTCCCTGATGGGCTCCCAGCCGCATCTGGTGGCCGGGCTGCTGGTCGGTACAGTACTCGGCGTCGCCCTGTTTCGCGGCGTCCCGGTCGGGCCGCTGATTGCCGCCGGGATCATCTCATTGTTTATTGGGAAGTCGTAGCCAGGCTACCGTGATAGCGGCCCGGTGTCTGCCCGAGCCCTTTTTTAAACATGGTGATGAAGGCGGTGGTGGAATCGTAGCCCAGCGCCTGAGCCGTCTGCTGCACCGTCTGCCCGCGGATCAGCAGCTGCAGCGCGAGGATCAGCTGCAGCTGATGGCGCCAGCGGCGAAAGCTCAGCCCCGTTTCGCGCACTACCAGGCGGGCCAGATTCCGCTCGCTCATCGCAAACACCGCCGCCCACTGGCTCAGGGTTTGCCAGCGCGCCGGATCCTCGGCCATCATCGTCACCATTTGACGAATTTTCGGGTGGTTTGATACCGGCAGCTGCAGGTGCTCCTGCGGCTGGCGGGGCAGCTCATCAAACAGAACCTGCACCAGCCGGGCCGTGGCGGGGGCGGCCAGCGACTCTCCGCCGCGCTCCGCCAGAGTAAGGATCAGCTCTCGCACCAGCGGGGAAATCTTTAACGTACAGCAGCGATCCGGCATCGGCGCGGCGCCCGGCTCGATGAACAGGAAGCATACCTGGGCGCCGGGGGTAGCGCGGTTACTGTGGGACAGCTGCCCCGGAACCCACACCGCATACTGCGGCGGCACCATCCACATTGCGTTCTCCACCTCGCAGGTCAAGGCGCCGTGCAGGGCAAGGATCAGCTGCCCCTTACGGTGGGAATGCGCCGGAATATACTGCTCCGCCTCCACTACCCGGATACGAAAGGCAATGGCCGATTCGTGGCCACTGTCCGGTTCATAGCCATCCAGCCCCAGTCCAATCATCATCTTGTCCGATATTAGCGATAATCTGTCATTTTAGCTTGATTTAAACGAGGGACAAAGCCGCTATCGTAACCCCCCTCGTTAGTTACTTTGAGAATGATATGTCTTCTGTGATCTCCTCTACCGGCCGCCGTCCCGCGCTGCTGATTGCCGGTATCCTGCTCATCGCCACCACCCTGCGCGTGGTCTTTACCGGCGCGGCGCCGCTGCTGGACGCGATTCGTAGCGACTATGGCCTGACCACCGCGCAGACCGGGCTGCTCACTACCCTGCCGCTGCTGGCCTTTGGCCTTGTCTCGCCGCTGGCGGCAGGGGTTGCCCGCCGGTTCGGCATGGAACGCAGCCTGCTGCTGGCGATGCTGCTGATCTGCGCCGGCATTGCCCTGCGCTCCCTGCCCTCCGCTGCGCTGCTGTTTATCGGCACGGCGGTAATCGGCTGCGGCATTGCGCTGGGTAACGTGCTGCTGCCCGGGCTGATTAAACGGGATTTCTCGCAACATGTCGCGCGGATGACCGGCGCCTATTCCCTGACGATGGGCGGCGCGGCGGCGCTTGGTTCGGCGCTGGTGGTCCCCGTGGCGATGGCCGGATTCGGCTGGCGCGGGGCGCTGCTGCTGCTGATGGTCTTCCCGCTACTGGCGCTCCTCAGCTGGCTGCCGCAGTCCCGGCGCCGGGCGGAGACGCCATTGACCGGCTCAGGCGCTATGCATAACCGGGGGATCTGGCGGTCGGCGCTGGCCTGGCAGGTGACGCTGTTCCTCGGCATCAACTCGCTGGTCTATTACGTGATTATCGGCTGGCTGCCGTCGATTCTGCAGAGTATGGGCTATAGCGAAGCGCAGGCCGGCTCGCTGCATGGCCTGCTGCAGCTGGCGACCGCCGCGCCCGGCCTGGCGATACCGCTGATCCTGCATCGGCTGCGCGACCAGCGCGGGATCGCGGTGCTGGTCGCCCTGATGTGCGCCATCAGCGCCGCCGGGCTGTGGCTGTTGCCTGAGCTGGCGATCGGCTGGACGCTGCTGTTCGGCTTTGGCTCCGGAGCCACCATGATCCTCGGCCTGACGTTTATCGGCCTGCGCGCCAGCTCGGCGCATCAGGCCGCGGCGCTGTCAGGGATGGCGCAGAGCGTCGGCTATCTGCTGGCCGCCTGCGGGCCGCCGCTGATGGGCAGGATCCATGATGCCAATGGCGACTGGCATATTCCGCTGCTGGCGGTGGCGCTGATTTCGCTGGTGATGGCGGTCTGCGGCGCGCTCGCCGGACGTGACCGGGAAATTCACCCCTGAAGATGACCGGCAGCGCCCGCTGCCGGTGGAATTATTGTGCCGCGGCGCGGAGAAACGCCTGCACCAGCGGCGCGGGACGCCCGTCCAGCGCGTGACGCTCATGCTGGAACAAGGTGGCGACAAAAAACGGGTGCGTCACCAGCTCGACGGCGCGGATCTCACCCTCTTCATCCCAGCCGGTGACGCGCAGATCGCCCTGCTCCAGCTCCGCCGCAAACGCGCTGCTCACGCCGTACCGGCAGTGGTAGCCCTCTTCAATGCTCTCCCGGCCATAGGCGCGGGCAATCAGCGTATTCGCCCGCAGCTCGACGACGGCGGAGGTCTCCACCAGCGAACAGCTAAGGGGAGCGATCACCATCCGCCCTTCGCTGTCAGTTTCCGCATGGCCGGCATCCTGCCAGCCGAGCACGTTACGGGCGTATTCAATCACCGCGTGCTGAAAGCCGCCGCAGGTGCCGAGGAAAGGGATGCCGTTTTCGCGGGCATAGCGGATCGCAGTAAAGGCCCCCTGCGGATGACGATACGGGCTACCGGGAACGACCCAGACGGCATCGTACTCGGCCAGCGCCTCGCCGGAGACGATCGACGGGGTGGCGAGCCAGTCATATTTCACCGGCTGCTCCAGCACGGCGGCGGCATCGTCTATCGCCAGGGGAATGGCCTGATGGGCAACAATATCGGGGTGATAATCGCCGACAAGGGCGAGGCGTAAAGGAGTTTTCATAGCAGGTTCCTTATGTCTGGACGAGACGGACAGCACAAGGCACGTCAGAATAGCGATCCCGCCTGTGGAACACAATCCTTATTTTCACCCCACCGCCGTGGCCGACGGGTGAGGTATACTGGAAAAAGCGCGTAAGGGAGAGAGAATGAAAAATAAGCTTTTGGTCAGCGCCTGCCTGATGGGATTCCAGGTGCGGTATAACGGTAGTGAGAAGGCACAGCTGGCGGCGACGCTGTCCCGCTGGCAGCAGGCGGGGCGGCTGGTGATCCACTGCCCGGAGCTGGCGGCCGGTCTGCCTACGCCCCGACTGCCGGCGGAGATCCTCGGCGGTACCGGCGGCGATGTGCTTGCCGGACGGGCGCGGATCGTGGAAAGCGACGGCCGCGACGTCACCGAACATTATCAGCTGGCCGCCTGGCTGGCGCTCAGCGCCGCCCGGGAAGCGGGCTGTCAGGCAGCGTTACTCACCGACGGCAGCCCTACCTGCGGCAGCCAGTTTGTCTATGACGGTTCCTTTCGCGGACGGCGCAAAGCGGGCGCCGGCGTGGCCGCCGACCTACTCCGCGCCCACGGCATCACGGTATTTTCCGACGGGCAAATCCCGCAGTTGCTCGCCTGGATGGCACAGAAGGAGCAGGATGATGATTCAGTGTAAACGGGTGTATGACCCGCAGGAAAGCAGCGACGGCTATCGGGTGCTGGTCGACCGTCTCTGGCCGCGGGGGATTAAAAAAGAGGCGCTGGCCTGTGATGAGTGGTGTAAGGAGTTAACGCCTTCCGCTGAGCTGCGCAAAGCCTTTCACGGCGAGGCGATCGATTTCGCCCACTTCAGCCAGCGCTATCGTCAGGAGCTCGACGCCCATCGCGAAACGGGCCTGCGGCTGGCGGCGCTGGCGCAACGCCAGCCGCTGACGCTGCTGTACGCCGCGAAGAACACCGAGCAGAATCATGCCCGGGTGCTGGCCGCCTGGCTGGCGGCCCTGCCGGTTACGATTTAGCCGGATGATCCCGGCGCCACAGCGCCCACTCGTCGAGAGTTTCGCCGCTGGGTAGTTTGCACTGGGTGCTGACGCCCTGCGGCGTTTGCACCGGCACCCGGGTGCCGCCGGATTGCTGACAGTATACCGCCGCGGGGTTGGGCATGCCGATGGTTTTCGTCGGCGCAGTGGGCTGCGGCTGGGCACAGCCGGCTAATAACAGTGGCAGAATAGCCAGTAGCTTTTTCATTGTTCCTCCCTTTCCTGAATGCCCGGGGATTTTAGCCTGAATCTCCACGTTTTCTCCATCTTGCCTGCACTTTTCCCCCGTAGAGTAGCCCTGTTCTCGAACTGACCAGAGAACAGATCATTCCATAATCAATGAGTTTTTCCCCGTCGCCCCCGACGGGGCTTTTTTTCCCACCGCGTGGACAAGTATTCCCCAGACAGATGTGATAAATTTAAAAATATCACTGTTTATTTGACGCTGATGTCCGTTTGCAGCCCAATATGCTGGGGTGACGTTTGGCGTGCTGGAGCTGTATTATTCATGTCAGATTTTATTCTTGCCCGGGTGTCGCAAACCCTCGCTGCGGAACAGTCCCTGGAAACCCTGGTGCGCCAGCTGCTGGAGATGCTGGAGGCGGTAACGCGAATGGAGTCCACCTACCTCACCCGCATTGATACCAACGCCCAGCGGCAGCAGATCATGTTCGCCCACAACAGCAGCGAAATGCAGATCCCGGAAGGATTTTCCGTCCCCTGGGATGAATCCCTGTGCAAACGCGCCCTTGAGGATCAGTGTACGTTTAGCAATGACGTTGCCAACCGCTGGCACTCCTGCATCGCCGCCCAGGAGCTGGGAATCGCTACTTTTTTAAGCATTCCCGTCCGCCTGGCCGACGGCTCTCTGTTCGGCACCCTCTGCGCCACCAGCCGGCAACAACAGCCTTATAACCTCGAAGGCGAACAGGTCATGGGCCTGTTTGCGAAGCTCATTTCCCACTACGTGGAAAAAGACACCCTGGTGCAACAGCTGCAGGCGGCAAACGTCGCGCTGGAGCTGCACTCGTCTACCGATGAGCTCACCCAGCTTCCTAATCGCCGTGCGCTGTTTAAGCAGCTGGCGCTACGCTTTGCCTCCGCCCGCGCCCAGCAGCAGCAGGTCTCGCTGATTTTTATCGATCTCGATGGTTTCAAAGCCATTAACGATCGGTTCGGCCATCCGTGCGGCGACAGCTTTCTGGTGCAGGTCGGCAAACGACTCACCGCTGTCGCGCGCCGGGAAGATATCGTTGGCCGCCTTGGCGGCGATGAGTTTTTGATCGTCGGTAGCGCCCAGCAGCCTGCCGCACAGCAGGCGTATGTCACGTCTCTGCGTCAGGCTCTGTGCGGCGTCTACTTCCTCGGCGAACAGCGTATCGACTATGAGGGCGCTAGCTTCGGGGTGGTCACCTGCGATCCGCAGAGTATCGATGTTGAAGCGGCCTTACGCGCTGCCGATGAGGCGATGTACCAGGATAAGAAGTCCCGCCGCCAGGAGAATTTCATTCATATTGACTAAAGTACCGCGATATCCAGTATCATGCAGGGCATCATTCGTGGGCACAGGGACACAATCATGAAATTGGGTATTCTTTTCCCGGTGGCGATCTTTATCATCGCCGTCGTCTTTCTCGGCTGGTTTTTTGTCGGCGGCTATGCGGCGCCGGGTGGGGCATAATGAAAAAAAGCACCATTATCATGCTGGTCGTCGCCATCGTGGCGGTGGCCGGCACCCAGTTTGGCTGGTGGTGATCGCCGCGGCGATATTGCGGAGTTATCCTATCCCATCAATAAGTTAACCCTTTACACTCACGTTATCCGCCGCGGCATTCTCGCCCCCGGGGAATAAGAATAGCGGGAGAAGTAAGGATGAAAAAACCGATCGTGTTACCGTTGATTATTGCGCTGTGCACGCTGTTATCGGGATGCATTATTGACGATGGATATCATCCCCATCGCCACCACCACCATCATCACTATCATGACGACGACTAATGCTTCACGCTGTTGATAAGCCGATAAGACAGGGCGAACCGCGGTTCGCCCGTTGACGCTTAATCCTGACGATCGGCGCCGAGGAAAATAAAGCCGAGGGGGATAGCGAAGAGCGCGGTAAAGACAATGCTGTAAACCGTCACCATCGCCCCCTGCAGGAAGAACATGGACGTCGTCCACTCTGAGTACGGCATATTGTACTCGCTCACCACGCCCCCGAAGGTCGCCCGCCCCACTACCGCCAGCGCGATAGCAAACACCGCCGCGAGCGACAGACAGTATTTTTTGCAGTTTTTATTGCTGAGGAGTTTTTGCAGAATCATCGGGGCTTCCTTTTTGCTGAGCGATAAACGGCTGTATATGTAACACCAATGCAATAAAAAATGAAGGGTTTTTGTTACAGGGCAGAATAAGAGACGGCGGGCCGGTCAGCGGGTAACCGGCCCGTGGGGATCAGGACTGCAGGGTAGCCAGGCGCGCGGCGAACCCGACGAAAACCAGACCAATCAGGCTGTTGCCAAGTTTAGCCAGCTTCTTGCGGGTTTTGACGTAGCGGGTGACAAACGAGCCGGAGAGGATCAAAAAGCTCATATAGCAGAAGCTAATCACCTCGAGGGTCAGCGCCAGGATAAAGAACGCCACGCCGGGGGTTTTGGCGTTGACATCGATAAACTGCACGAAAAACGACACATAGAACAGAATCGCTTTCGGATTGGTCAGGCTCAGGGTCAGGGAGCGCTTGAGGATCGCGCTCGCCGGCTCCGCGCTGGCGTCGGACTGGCCGTCGCGCTGGGTCAGCACCGCATAGAGCATTTTGCCCCCGAGCCACAGCAGGTAAATTGCCCCGAGGTAGCGCACGACGTTAAACAACACCGGCGTGGTTTTAATCAGCGTCGCCACCCCGGCGAAGGCCAGAAACATCAGCACTGCGTCGCCAATAAAGACGCCCGCCGCCGCCAGATAGCCTTTCTTCACGCCATGGGCAATGCCCGTCTTCAGCACAAAAAATGTATTAGGACCAGGAACGAGGATGATAAAAATCGCCCCGACCAGGTAGGTCAAATAATTCAAAACACCAAACTCAGCGAACACTCTGCACTCCTTCGCGCACGACTAAAACATGATCCGGCTCACGTTACCCCAACTGTCGGGATTTTGAAAGCGCAGCCTGTGCGGGAAGGTTAATAGACGGAGGGTTCACCCAGCGGACGGGTTTTAAAACGGCGATGCACCCACAGATACTGTTCAGGGGCGCGCAAAATTTCGCGCTCAATGACTTTGTTGATGTAGCCCGCAGCGATTTGCTTATCCTCACCCGGATAGTCATTCATCACTTCGCTAATATGCAGGCTGTAGCCCTGACGATCCAGCTTACGTACCATGCTGATGCTCAACATTTTCGCGCCCGATAAGCGGGACAGGACATAGGTGCCGTTGGTGGTCGCCGCCTGCGGGACGGAGAAAAAAGGTGCAAAGACGCTGCCCTTGGGACCGTAATCCTGATCGGGCGCGAACCACACCGCTTCACCGGATTTCAAGGCATGCACCAGACCGGTCAGATTGTTGCGATCGATCATCGCTTTGTTCGAACGCAGGCGACCGCGGGTTTGCACCCACTCCATCAGCGGGCTGTTGTGCGGCCGGTAGGTGGCCATCATTGGCCGACACAGCCCCATCGCGCGGCCGCCCAGCTCCAGCGACATAAAGTGCACGCCGACGACCATTACCCCTTTCCCACCGCTAAGCGCGTGATTAAGGTTGGCGAACCCCTCGACATCAAACCATTTTTTGACCCGCTCGTCGCTCCAGAACCAGGCCATGCCGGTTTCGATAAGCCCCATTCCCAGCGACATAAAGTTTTGATCGATCAGCGTCTCGCGCGCCGCTGGCGACATGTCCGGGAAGCAGAGTTCGATATTACGCCGGGCGATATGTTCGCGGCGTTTAAGAAAGCGACGGGAAAGGCGACCAGCGCTGGTGCCGATAAAATGCAGCAGCGGATAAGGCAGTTGCACGATTAACCAGAGGATGCCGAGCCCGAACCAGGTCAGCCAGTTACGCGGGTGTAAAAGTTGTTTATTAAATACGCAGGCCATGATTTTTCCTGTAAACATTAATTATGTGGTAACGCTTAAGGAAAACAGAATCCATTTATCATCATTAGGCGGTACGTACAGCAAGTTCGACAATACTAATCCGCTGAAATTCCCTCCGGCAAGTAAAAAACAGCAAGCTGACAAAAAAACATAATTGCGGCACATATGTTACTAAATGTAAACTTAAATCTTGAACCACGCTCAATATATTCATCATGCATATCATTTTCACGCTAATCATCAGCGTTACTAACGAAAACAACCGAAAGCTGCCGCAGTGCGGCCCTGGCCGCCGGTGGCAGGCGTCCGCTGAGCCGCGCGATCGGCGGTCTGACCGCGTTGGGATGCATCGTAGTCTGTCAAAGCGAGTATTAAACGCGTCCCACTGCGAAATGCATCTTTTTTAATCGGTCAGCATAAAAAAGATTAAAACGACTTTAAGACAACAATTAAGAATAGACTTATTTAAACCTGCTTTTAAAATAAGCGCGGTGCATTGAAATACTGTGCCCGCCGGACAATAAAAAATATTTCTTTACGCCTCGTGGGAAACACAGGTGGAGTGAATGATGGGCAATCATTCGCCATCGATTTGCATGGAAGCCAGGTCATTGAGAAGAAAGCACGGCGAGGGTGTGAACAACGCCCTCGCCGCAGAGGATCAGTAGGTATGGAAATATTGCTGAATCAGCTGCGGATCTTTAGTCTGCGTCAACGCGGTCATCAGCAGTATACGCGCTTTTGCCGGGTTGAGGGAGTCGGCCACCAGCCCGGGCTGGCTGTCATCCGGCGGTACGACGCCGCTGCCGGTACGGGAGGCTCGCACCACCACGATGCCCGCCTGCTGCGCTTTTTTGATACCGGCGGCGCTACGTACCGACACCGACCCCGCCCCGGTTCCGGCGTAGATAATACCGTCGGCATGATGGGCGATCGCCGCATCGTACATATACTCCGGATCGTCCTGGTAACCATAAATAATCACCACCTTCGGCAGAACCTTCAGCTGACGCACATCGAACACCGAGCGCAGCGTGTGAATTTTATCCACCCGCGTCTCGAACTGGGGTTTTCCGCCCACCACGACACCAAGATAGCCCTCCTCGGGCGCCCGGAAGGTATCCAGCGAAGTGGCATTAGTTTTGGTGACAAAGCGCGCCGCGCCGATGCGGTCGTTAAGCACCACCATTACCCCGCGTCCCCGGGCATCAGGATCGGCGGCGACCGTGACCGCTTCCAGCAGGTTCATCGGCCCGTCGGCGCTGATCGCCGTCGCCGGGCGCATCGCCGCGGTAAAGACCACCGGCTTGTTGCTTTTCACCGTCAGATTGAGGAAATACGGGGTTTCATCCAGCGTGTCCGTGCCATGGGTGATCACCACGCCATCGACATCGTCCCGAGCCAATAGCGCATTCACCCGCTTCGAGAGCTGGAGAATAATATCGCTGGTCATATTCTCACTGCCAATATTGGCCACCTGCTCGCCCTCGACGTGAGCGATTTTACTCATTTCCGGCACGGCGTTAATCAGCGTCTGCACCCCAATCGCCCCGGCTTTATAGCCGGTTGTTTGGGTATTGCTGGCCGCCGAACCAGCAATCGTTCCGCCGGTGGCTAAAATAACAATATGCGGAAGACGCGTCTCGCTAAACGCCAGGCTGCTCATCGTCAATAACGCAATGGCAAGTAATGCTCTAAAATTCATACAGGTCACTCCCTTCATAGACATTAATCAAACTTACGCTTGCTTAATGCAAAGGGCTTGCCAGAATTCATTTCTTTTCTGGGGGGGAAATGGTTAACTATCAGACAATAATAAGGTTCTTAGGACGATATCGCCCAACTCTGGTGCACCACTGGATCTGAAACGGGCAGAGCTATGAACCAAAACATTCTGAGGATTTACCTGTTCAGCAACACACAACACGCATTGCGATCAGATTATCGACACTTCCGTCACCGGCGAGAGCATTTTTGCCCGCCAGGTCACGCGAACGGAGAACAGAGATGCGTATTGCCCTGAAGTCGGCCCTGATGCTGACCACCAGAGTCATCCAGATCATTAACCCTGAACTGCACCGGCATATGCAACGAACGGCCTTAATCGCCCTGACGCTGGCGCAAAGGCTGGAACTGCCTGACGAACGGCAGCAGACCATTTTTTGCGCCGCGCTGCTGCACGATATCGGCGTGCTGGGGGATAAACGCACCATTCATTCGCTGGATGCTATCGATAATATCCACGACCCGCATCAGCGCCAGGGTGTGGCGATGCTGGAGGGATTAGCGACCTTCCAGCCCATCGTTCCCTTTATTCGCGATCACCATTTTAGCCCGAACCACCGGGGCTCCCGCGAACAGCACATTGTCTATTTCGCTGATGCCTTTGAACGGCTGCTGCCGGCCGATAGCCACGTTGCCGCCTGGCCCACGCGGGCGGTGGTGGAACAGTTCGTCGCTTTGCATCGGGAGATCGATCCGCCGCTCTGCGATATCCTGTGCGAGGTCGCTGAAAATGCGAACTTCTGGCAGCACCTTCACCCCGGCCATATTCAGCGGCTGCTGGAGATTATTGGCCCCATCAACACGCGCTATCTGGATATTCACGGTCTGAAGGATGTCTGCCTGCTGATTGCCAAAATCGTCGACACCTACAGCAGCTTTACCGCCACCCATAGCATCATGGTGGGGGAAATCGCCCGCCAGCTTGCCCGCTGGATGCAGCTGCCGGAGCCCACCTGCCAGCAAATACAGATAGCCGGCTATCTACACGATATTGGCAAGGTCTATATCCCACTCTCCATTCTCGAAAAAGAGGGCGAGCTGGATGATGAGGAGCTGAGTCAGGTGCGGGAGCACAGCTACATGACCGGCGAACTTCTCAGCGACTATAGCGAGCTCGGCGACATCATTAACTGGGCCTCGAATCATCATGAAAAAATGGACGGCAGCGGCTACCCTCTGCATCTCGAAAAGGAGCACCTGACCCTCGCCGACCGGATTATCTCCATCGCCGATATTTTCACCGCGCTGACCGAAGATCGCCCTTATCGTAAAGGGATGGCCTGGCAGGAAGCCTTACAGATTATGGAAGCGGATGTTATAAATGGCGCTCTGGATAGCGATGTCTTCCTCGTTTTGCGCCACCATGCGGAAACGCTACACGCCATCATTCTTCAGACCCTTGCCCCTCTGCATAGCGAGCGCCGCCTCTGAAGCGGGCCGCCGTCGTGGCGGGGGCGGAGTTCTATAATCAAAACAGCTTCATCTGCATGCAAGGAAATTCACGGTGAGAATCGCCACCATCACTAACTGGGCTTACGGGATCACCGTTGGCCTGACGCTGGCTTCCGGGAGCGCTATGCTCATGGCCTCCAGCGCCGACCGCGTCGAACGCCAGGCGGTACAGCAGCGCCAGGTCTTTGATACCCTCTCCGACGAGGTGGAAAACGACGCCTGGGCGCTGTCTGACCTCGCCCGGCTGTACGTGATAAAGCCTTCGCCGGAGACGCTTACGCAATATCAGCAGCTGCAGCAGACCGACAAGAGCATAGAGCAGCGGCTGGGCGGCCTGAAAGATAACGGCGCCAGCCGCGAGGAGCTGGCGCTGCTCCAGGATGGCCTGCGGATCGCCAATGAGCTACAGGATGAACAGCAGGCGGCCCTGGCGCATGTCGCTCGCGGCGATGCGCCAGCGGCCATCGCGGTGCTGTACGGCACCGCGTACGAGACTGAACTGGAGCGCATGCAGACGCAGATCGATCGCTTCCGCCAGATGCTTGAGCATCGCGCCGCCGTCGCTATCGACCAGGCCACCGAGCGCTCGCGGATCTGGCGTACGCTGTCGGAAATCATGGTCGGCCTGACCGCCCTGATGTTTTTGTTCGTCCTCGGCTTCATTCTCAAACGCCGGGTGCTCTACCCGGTGGTTCGCCTGAGCGACGTGGTCCAGCGTCTCGCCTCCCAGGATTATGCGGTAGAGACGCCGCACTTTACCCAGGTGGATGAGATTGGTGACATGGCTCAGGCGATCCGCATTTTTCGCGAGAACGGCCTGGCCCGTCAGCGGCTGGAGCAGCAGCGCGACGCCGACTGGGCGATCCGCGAGCTGCTGGCGCGTATGACTCAGCGGCTGCAGGGCTGTGAAACCATTGAGGATGTGATTAAGGTGGCGGAGCGGTTTGCGCCGAATATCGCCCCGACGATCCCCGGTAAACTGTATGTTCTGGATACCGACCCCTGGCAGATGCGCTGCGTGGCGCAGTGGCTGTCACCCGCCGGTGAGACGACGCCCTTTTCTCCCGACGACTGCTGGGCGATACGGCGGGGACTCAGCCATCCGCCGGTGCAGGGCGAGCCCGATATCACCTGCTATCATCTGCCGGAGACGCACGCCGGCCAGCCGCTCTGCGTACCGCTCATCGCCCAGGGCGAAGCCATTGGCCTGCTGACCTTCCAGAACGTTACCGCCGGTGACGCTCCTTCCCGGGCCTATCTCGAGCTGATGGCGGAAGCGTTGGGCCTGGCGCTGGCCAATCAGCGTTTGCGCAGCGCCCTGCTGGAAAAAGCGCTGTTCGATTCCCTGACCGGCCTGCGTAACCGCCATCATCTTGACGAAGCGCTGCATTCGCAGATGGCGCTGGCGGTCCATACCCATACTCCGCTGAGCTGTCTGATGATCGACATCGATCATTTTAAAACCATCAATGATCGCTATGGCCATGAGGCTGGGGATCTGGTGATTAAGAGCGTTGCGACCATTGTGCAGCGCGCGGTGCGCGATATCGGCATGGCTTTCCGCTACGGGGGCGAGGAGTTTTTAGTGCTGCTCCCCGGGATTGACGAAGCCGGGGCGCACCAGTGCGCCAGCGAGATCTACACCCAGGTGCGCAATATGACGCTGCGCGATGGTCTGACCGAGATAGGCCAGGTGGATGTGTCGATTGGCATCGCCAGCTACCCGCAGCACACCCAAAGCGATAGTCTGCTGCGCGCGGCGGATGCCGCGCTGTACCGGGCGAAAGAACTGGGCCGCTCAAGGATTGTCAGCTTTGGCCGCCTGAAGACCAGCTAACCGGGACTATCGCTCAGCGGTATTAAGCAGCGAGATAACTTTCCTTACCACCGCCGAACGAATATGGCGGTGGTAAACCATGCTCAGCTCACTCTCCGCCAGCCGATCCTGGAGATCGATATACACCACGTTATCAAGGCGTAAGGCCCGCGCCGAGAGCGGAACCAACGCCACTCCCACCCCGGCGGAGACCAGGCTAATCATCGAGGTAACGTCGTTAATCCGCTGCGCCACCTGCGGCGTAAAGCCCGCGACGCGACAGGCATCCATAAAAACCTGCTCCAGTCCGGTGCCCTGCGGATCGTCAAGCGAGATCCAGTTGTCAGTGCGCAATGAGGCCAGATTAAGCGCGCCCACGCCGGCCAGCGGATGCTGTTGATAGAGCGCCAGGCAGAGCTTTTCACGTACAAACGGCCTGACCACCAGCGCGTCCGGCGGCGAGGCCAGCGGCGCGCGGATGATGGCGATATCCAGACGCAGATCCAACAGCGCTTCGTAGAGCATTTGCACATCCCCCTGCACCAGCGACAGCTCAATCCCCGGCCAGTCGGCGCGCAGCCGGCGCAGGAGCCCCGGCAGTTTACTGTCGTACATCGCGCTGGAGACATACCCCAAATGCAGCCTCCCCTGCTCGCCCCGCGCGGTGCGCTGGGCGTCCAGCACCGCCTGATCGGCCATTTCCAGCGCCAGCCGCGTCTTGTGTAAAAAGGCCTCGCCCGCGGCGGTCAGAGTCAGACGGCGGTTTGCGCGGGAAAAGAGCACCACGCCCAGGCGCTGCTCAAGCTGCTTAATCTGCTGACTGAGGGCGGGCTGGGCGATATGTAACCGCTCCGCCGCCCGGTGCATATGCAACTCTTCGGCAACGACCACAAAATGGCGTAACGCTCGCAAGGACATGGTCGGACTCCTCCCTACAAATTGATAAGAAAAAGCTTATCAATAAAGCATAAATGATGCAATTGATAACCATTAGCCTGCGAAGCATACTGTGCGCATCGATACGCTAAGGAGAACATCATGACCGCACCGATTCAGGATCTGCGCGACGCCATCGCGCTGCTGCAACAGCATGACAATCAGTATCTCGAAACCGATCATCCGGTTGACCCTAACGCCGAGCTGGCCGGTGTTTATCGCCATATCGGCGCGGGCGGCACCGTGAAGCGCCCCACCCGCATCGGGCCGGCGATGATGTTTAACAATATTAAGGGTTATCCACACTCGCGCATTCTGGTGGGTATGCACGCCAGCCGCCAGCGGGCCGCGCTGCTGCTGGGCTGCGAAGCCTCGCAGCTGGCCCTTGAAGTGGGTAAGGCGGTGAAAAAACCGGTCGCGCCGGTGGTCGTCCCGGCCAGCAGCGCCCCCTGCCAGGAACAGATCTTTCTGGCCGACGATCCGGATTTTGATTTGCGCACCCTGCTTCCGGCGCCCACCAACACCCCTATCGACGCCGGCCCCTTCTTCTGCCTGGGCCTGGCGCTGGCCAGCGATCCCGACGACGCCTCGCTGACCGACGTCACCATCCACCGCTTGTGCGTTCAGGGCCGGGATGAGCTGTCGATGTTTCTTGCCGCCGGCCGCCATATCGAAGTGTTTCGCCAGAAGGCCGAGGCCGCCGGCAAACCGCTGCCGATAACCATCAATATGGGTCTCGATCCGGCCATCTATATTGGCGCCTGCTTCGAAGCCCCTACCACGCCGTTCGGCTATAACGAGCTGGGCGTCGCCGGCGCGCTGCGTCAACGTCCGGTGGAGCTGGTTCAGGGCGTCAGCGTCCCGGAGAAAGCCATCGCCCGCGCCGAGATCGTTATCGAAGGTGAGCTGTTGCCTGGCGTGCGCGTCAGAGAGGATCAGCACACCAATAGCGGCCACGCGATGCCGGAATTTCCTGGCTACTGCGGCGGCGCTAATCCGTCGCTGCCGGTAATCAAAGTCAAAGCAGTGACCATGCGAAACAATGCGATTCTGCAGACCCTGGTGGGACCGGGGGAAGAGCATACCACCCTCGCCGGCCTGCCAACGGAAGCCAGTATCTGGAATGCCGTCGAGGCCGCCATTCCGGGCTTTTTACAAAATGTCTACGCCCACACCGCGGGTGGCGGTAAGTTCCTCGGGATCCTGCAGGTGAAAAAACGTCAACCCGCCGATGAAGGCCGGCAGGGGCAGGCCGCGCTGCTGGCGCTGGCAACCTATTCCGAGCTAAAAAATATTATTCTGGTTGATGAAGATGTCGACATCTTTGACAGCGACGATATCCTGTGGGCGATGACCACCCGCATGCAGGGGGACGTCAGCATTACGACAATCCCCGGCATTCGCGGTCACCAGCTGGATCCGTCCCAGACGCCGGAATACAGCCCGTCGATCCGTGGAAATGGCATCAGCTGCAAGACCATTTTTGACTGCACGGTCCCCTGGGCACTGAAATCGCACTTTGAGCGCGCGCCGTTTGCCGACGTCGATCCGCGCCCGTTTGCACCGGAGTATTTCGCCCGGCTGGAAAAAAACCAGGGTAGCGCAAAATAAGCAATAGCCGCCGGTAAACGGCGGCATTTTTCCATGCCGCGCGATCCTGAGCGGATGGCGCAGGCAGGATTAATTGATCGCAGCGGCGAGATCTTTTTTCACCAGCTCGCGCAGCTCAGAAATCAGCTCCTGGCTTACGTCGAAATGGCGATCGGGGCGTTACGCATGGGGGTATTTACAGGGAATGATCCTTCATAAAAAAGAGAGGCGCTTATCACTGCGCTAATAAAGACTATCAGTAGCAAAGGGGGAATTTAAAACTGGAAAATAAAAGAATAGCAGGTAACCGAAACCAGCCCCCGGTCGACCCTCAACCGCAAAGAAAAATATATTCTTCCTTCCAGTAGCGGCCCTGACCTATGATGTCCCCGGCAGAAGTGATTAACCGTTTTTGCTTTTCGGTTTCGATACCCTCAACGATCACATGGCCGGTCAGGGTATGAATAGACTGCAACAGACCGGGCAAAGCGGGGTCGTTTTCTTTATCCCAGAAGTAATCCTTATCCACTTTGACGCAATCGAAGCGGAATCTCTCCAGCAGCGGGAAGGAGGTTCGCCCGCGACCAAAATCATCCAGCCAGACCGGACAAAGCGCCGCCAGCGTGCTTAGCGCCGTCAGCTCGCGGCCGGCGATAAACTCATGAAAATTCTCATTTATCTCCAAAGCAATATGCTTACACGAGCGCAGAAAATCGCAGAGATAGCGGTCCGTCAGAATAAAATGGCTTAATAAATCATCGATATTGAGCGAGATCGGCTTATTATCGACCAGGGAAAAATCAAATACGGAAAGCAACTCGATTTGTCGGGTAAATAGTGCAAGCTTATCGCTTTCGGTAAGCGTGGAGAAAGAAAACGCGGGCGCTGAGGCGTTATTTCGCGCGGGTGCTATAATATCTTTAGTGAGCAATTCCCACGAGTGGCAGCTGCCATCATCGCTAATAGCGGGCTCCAGTACGAAGCGATAGGAGGTATTTTTCGCGTTTTCTTCAACCATTTAAAAAATACCAAAAATAAGAAAGGGTTAAAGCATGTCATATATTTACCGCCAACAAAAATAGTTTAAAATGATCGATAAGAAACATTCGATAGCTAAAAACTATCAACATATAATTTATTGATCGGTAAAGTGAATTAATATAAATTAGCCACCGCTGTCGCATGCGTTTAGACAACAATTAAAATATTGTTTCAAACCAGCCAGTTACATGACGAGCCGCATCCAGTCGTAGCCACATTACGCTTTTCCCCGGCGGCAAAAAAAAGCGTGGTGTAATAAAAATCAAAAATACAAGCCGCCAGTTTTCGTCCTCTCGTATGCCAAAAGATGAATAATCTCTGGCCCAACGCAACCGCTTGCCAATAATAAAAACGCTGCCCCGGTCAACGAAACGTCATACTTTACCGCTACCTTGCTGGCAGAACAGGCGCAGCGGATAAAGGGCAGTGAAAAGAAAATACATGGTTCCACTGGCGCTAATGCTCCTCATGCTCATCGCCAGCGCATGGCTGGAACCGGCCCCGCGGCCTATCGCCAGAGGGCTGTGCGTCTGGTTCGACCGGGCAATGGTCAACTGTCTGCAGAGGCAACGGCTGGGCGAAAGGTCGCCGATTCACTCGCTGGCCAGGCGGTAAACGGGCACTCGTCGGGTGGTATTGAACAAATTGTCGCTGACCTCCACCTCCGTCGTGACAATCGCCATGCCGGACCGGCGCAACTGCGCGATGTCCGCCGCCACTCGCTGACTGCCGAACCAGAACAGGGCGTCGAGAGCGGTGACCGGCAGGCCGGCGTTCAGCGCCTGGCGGAGCCGCTCCCGGGCCGGCTTTATCTCCCGGGCAATCTGCTGATACGGGGCCGCCGTCAGCCCGGTTGCATCGACGCGACGAATGCGGTTTGCCAGGCGGTAATGAAAGGCTTCCGGTACAGCCTGTAAATCCTGTTTCAAACTATAGACGCAGCCGTAACGTTTGCCGTTGAAAACGGCGGCTTTACGGCTAAGCTGCAATGTCTCACGAACATCGGCGATTAGCTGCGGCGCGCGCACCAGCAGCAGGCGAAAAGGCAGCTCGAAGCTGGTGACATAGTCGACGTTCAGTAACGCAATGCGCAGGCGCTCCTCTGCCCCGGCCCGCAGCTGACGACACTCCAGGTATACTTCGCGCCACTGCTCCCGGAGCCGTGGCGTCTCACCGGCTTCGGTAAACTGGTATTTTTCAATATCGTAATCAATTCTCCCGGCCACCGCGCATTCCTTTCTGAATCAGTCCGCGGGTTATATTATCATCCTCCGACGCCGTCCCCTATGCCCAACGCCGCTGTCGTTGTCGATTATTTACGATAAAGATAACGGGTGATGATCACATCAAGAACAAACAGCAGGAAGATAACGCTGCTTAACCATAATAAGCCTGCGAATAAATCAAGTAATTGCATCGTTGTTCCCTCGCCGTTGGCCCTAAAAAAGACGCTCCATCACCATAAAGTAGTTAACAACCACCTTACCAGCCACAGAATAAAATTATTTAGCACGATGCCATCCCGAGCCCGGACAGATTCATTTTATTGTCATTAATTTGTCATCAAAAAATGTCTATCATCAACCGGCGCCGCAGGGTCGTCTCTGCCGTCATGGTATGGCGGACAACGCGTCGCCACGCGGTTTAACAACACGGAATAACCTCGCCCTGCCTCATTCTTACTGTCATTGCATAATTTTATATCAGGCACGTTTGTCATCCTGCTGAATAATCCGTAAAAGCGCCGTAAGCAATAAAACCCCTGCAGATTGGTTTACCATGGAGAAATAAGATGCCTAGAGAAAAAGCCCGCAGCCTTGACCATTTCTATGAATTACTGGCGACAGGACAACACCCGAAGATTGAACTCGATTTTGATGTCGCCGCGGACGATTTTTTTAAAATCGCCACCGAGTTTGGCGATATTGGCGCGAGGATCACCCGGGTTAACGAACGATTTATTATTAAGATCAAGCCGCCGAAGGCATAAACACCCGGCCCGAGTCGTTGCAGCAGATCACCGGTTTGTGCGCATCCCTCTCGGTCATCCCTGACCGGACGGCGCGACGCGCCGGTCAATCAGCAGCCCGCCTGTTGGCCTCTCAGTGATAGCCCTCGCTACCGGAGACTTTGCCGCGAAAGACGTAGTAGCTCCAGGCGGTATACATCAGGATCACCGGGATAATGAGCAGCGCCCCCGGCAGCATAAATACCTGGCTGGACGGCGGCGCAGCGGCATCCCACAGAGAGATATGCGGTGGGATAATGTTCGGCCAGACGCTGATCCCCAACCCGCTGAAGCCGAGGAAAATCAGGCCCAGCGTCAGGATAAAGGGACGGGCGTGGCTGGCGGGGCGCGCGCTCAGGCGCCAGATCCACAGGCTCAGAGCCAACACCAGAATCGGCACCGGCACGAACCAGAAGAAATTGGGCAGCGTAAACCAGCGTTCCGCCACGTAGCGCCAGCCCAACGGCGTCCAGACGCTGACCACCGCGATCACAGCCATCAGCGCCAGCAGTACCTTGCGGGTCAGCTCGCGCATCCGCTGCTGCAGCGCGCCTTCGCTTTTCATAATCAACCACGTGGTGCCCAGCAGCAGATAGGCCACCACCAGCCCCAGACCGCAGAACAGATTGAAAGGGGTAAGCCAGTCCAGCGTCGAACCGGCGAAGCGGCGGTCAGCCACCGCAAAGCCGTTGATAAACGCGCCGACGACAATCCCCTGGCTGAAGGTCGCCAACAGCGAGCCGCCGGCAAAGGCATAGTCCCAGAAGATGCGATGCGAGGGAACCGCTTTAAAACGAAATTCAAAGGCCACGCCGCGAAAAATCAGGCCGATGAGCATCGCCGTCAGCGGGATAACCAGCGCATCGGTGATCACCGCATAGGCCAGCGGAAAGGCGCCGAACAACCCTGCCCCGCCGAGCACCAGCCAGGTTTCGTTACCATCCCAGACGGGGGCGACGCTGTTGACCATCACATCGCGCTCTTCGCCATCATGCACCACGCTGAAGAGCATCCCAATACCTAAATCGAAACCATCCATCACGATATACATCAGCGTGGCGAAGACAATGATGACAAACCAAATCACCGAGATATCGATGCTCATGATGCGTTCTCCTCATCACGCACCGGCTCAGCCGCTGAGAGCGGACGCGCCGGGGTGCCTGCGGTTTGCGAGGTCAGCTCCGTCACCGGCTGCGGCCCTTTTTTGATAAGCCGGAAAATGTAGTAATACCCCACGCCAAACACGGCGCAGTAAACCACGATAAATACCAGCAGGCTGATGGCCATCTGCAGGGTGCTGTGCAACGACACCGCATCCCGCGTGCGCAACAACCCGTATATCACCCACGGCTGGCGGCCCATCTCGGTGGTCACCCACCCGGCGACCAGGGCAATAAGACCGGCGGGCCCCATACAGAGCGCAAACCACTGGAAGGGACGCGAGTGGTACAGCCGCCGCCGATAGCGCAGCCAGGCGCTGCAGATCCCTAAGGCGATCATCAACACGCCCATCCCGACCATGATGCGAAACGACCAGAAGACGGCGGGCGAATAGGGTCGGTCCTCTTTCGGGAAGTCTTTCAGGGCCGGCACCTGCTTATGCAGGCTGTGGGTAAGGATCAGGCTACCGAGAGCGGGGATCTCCAGACCATAGCGGGTCCGCTCCTGCTCCATGTCCGGCAGGCCAAACAGCAGCAGCGGCGTGGCCTCGCCGGGGCGATTTTCCCAGTGCCCTTCGATGGCCGCGATCTTCGCCGGCTGATGCTCAAGGGTGTTAAGACCATGCATATCCCCCACCACCGCCTGGATCGGCGCCACCAGCAGCGCCATCCACATCGCCATCGACAGCATTTTGCGGATGGCCGGCGAGTCGTTGCCGCGCAGAAGATGCCACGCGGCAGACGCCCCGACGAACATGGCGCTACTGAGAAACGCGGCTATCGCCATATGGAACAAGCGATACGGAAAAGAGGGATTAAAGATAATCGCCAGCCAGTCCTGCGGGATGAGATGGCCATTTTCGATGATAAAACCCTGCGGCGTCTGCATCCAGCTATTGGAGGCAAGGATCCAGAAGGTAGAGACCAACGTGCCAAGCGCCACCATGCAGGTGGTAAAAAAATGCAGCGCTGGCGGCACTTTATTCCAGCCAAACAGCATCACCCCGAGGAATCCCGCTTCAAGGAAGAAGGCGGTCAGCACTTCGTACAGCAGCAGCGGGCCGGTAATACTGCCAGCGAACTGGGAAAATCCGCTCCAGTTGGTGCCGAACTGATAGGACATGACTAATCCGGAGACTACGCCCATGCCAAAATTGACGGCAAAAATTTTCAGCCAGAAATTGTAGAGTGAACGCCAGACATTATCCCGGGTTCGCAGCCACATCCCCTCAAGCACCACAAGGTAGCTGGCAAGGCCGATGGTGATGGCCGGAAAGAGGATATGGAAGGATACGGTAAAGGCGAATTGCAATCGGGCCAGATGAAACGCGTCGAATTCAAACATATTCCACACCCATCATTGTGAATCGCCCCGACCGCAGCCGGGGCTCATGCGAACATCACTTAGCTGATGATGAAGTGTTTTGCTTCCCGGCGCCGAGTTCGGCGCCGGTCAAAGGATCGCCCTGCGGGTCAGACTGCGTTCGCTTCAGCATCGCTTTGCACAGCGCTTCCTGCTCTGGCGTCAGGCCGACAGAAGCACTGCCATCTCCGCCGTCTACGCCCGGCTGTGGATCCTTGACATAATCGAAGTGTTTGTCACTGTTCCAGCTGCCGCGTACTTCTCCACCTTCAGACATATTGTAGTAGGTGTTAGCGTACTCGCTAATGGGCGGCAGTTTGCCCGGTGGATAGTTGTTGCGAATCGACTGCAAGGCCTTCTCAAAAGAGAGCTGATGCGCCGCTTCGCGGGTCATCAGGAAGGCCAGCGCGTCTTTCACGCCAGGATCGTCGGTCACGTTGATCAGGCGTTCATAGACGATCTTCGCCCTCGCCTCCGCCGCGACATTCGACCGCAGGTCGGCGGTGGGTTCGCCGATAGTATCAATGTAGGCCGCCGTCCACGGCACGCCCGCCGAGTTGGTCAGCGGGGTACCGCCGCCGTACAGCAGGGATGTAATATGGCTGTCATTGCCGTTGGCGGTGAGCGAACGATAGAGTTCCGCCTCGCTCTCGGTGCCCTCCGCCAGGGCTCCTTTGGCGCCTTTATTCAGCATGCCGACCAAAGTGCCAATGATCTCCAGATGGCTCAACTCCTCTGTCGCGATATCCATCAGCATATCTTTGCGGCCGGGATCGTCATCGCTTAATCCCTGGGTGAAATAACGACACGCGGCGGCCAGCTCGCCCTGAGGGCCGCCAAACTGTTCGAGCAGTAAATTCGCGAGCCCCGGATTCGGTTCAGCAACGCGTACGGTATACTGCAGTTGTTTCACATGACGAAACATAGGCCTGCCTCCTGGGTTATTTTTTCGCTTCTACGCCGTCAGCATCTGAACGCAGGAGAAACTGCTCCGTGGTCTGAGGAATATGTTTAATCAGCCAGTCGGCCATTTCCCGCTCTTCCGCCAGGATGGCTTCAATGGCTGGGATGGAGGCGGTATCGCCCGCTTTTTCAGCGGCCGCCAGCAGAGAGGTATAGCAGGCGATTTCAAACTGCTCGAAAACGTACCCGCTGATCGAGCCTTTGACGATTTCATCGGAAGGAAACATCCCGCCGATGGACTGGCCGAGAGCCGCCATTTTACTCATCGAATCTTTAATCACCGAGCGCGAAATCTCATTGCGGTCGAGGATCTCTTCCAGCACGGTAATTTGCCGTTTGGTCTCGTTAACATGCTGTTCGATTCTGGCACGGAGATCCGGATAATTATCGATACGGCCAGCCATTGATTCCAGCATGGACTCTGCCTGTTTTTCCATGGCATGCGCATCTCGTAGCCAGTCATGGTAATGTTCAACGTGATTCATCGTGATTTCCTCGTGTCAGGGAGAGTTTATTTTTCCGCTTTCTTATTAATATTACCTACCGCCAGATCGGTTAATTTCACATCGGTTTGTTTTTCTTCTTCCAGGGTTTCGGCAAGCAGTTTGGCTGCTTTTTTATAGCCCAACTGCTCTGCCAGGGTGACCAGAGTACCGTAACTGGCAATT
Organism: Klebsiella sp. P1954; assembly: GCF_018199955.1. Classification (NCBI taxonomy): domain Bacteria; kingdom Pseudomonadati; phylum Pseudomonadota; class Gammaproteobacteria; order Enterobacterales; family Enterobacteriaceae; genus Klebsiella; species Klebsiella sp. P1954. The sequence continues at coordinate 914,048 of NZ_CP073373.1, forward strand.
TCGTAATGCTCGACCTTTTGCGCAGCGGCAATTAATGCAGCATCACGTACCTCATTTTTTTCCGTGCTCTCAACGACTTCATTAGCTTCTTCGATTAATCCTTCCATGGCCACGCATTTCATGCGTTTGATTTTCAGGTTGGATTCCTGTTCAATAATCTGGTCGATACGTTCGATCTGGCCCTGGGTTTCTTCAAGATGAGCATTGAACGCCGCGCTGAGTTTTTCACTGGACGCCGCTCTGGCTAGTTTAGCCAGCCCGCGGGTTAATTGTTTCTCTGCGCTGTAGGTATCTGAGAGCAGGTGAATAAATACATCTTCAATGCTTTTCATATTCATAGAAATACCTTCTGGAGTCAGAAAATAACTGCGAGTCTGTGACAGACTCGCAGGAGATACTTTCACTTCAGGGTGCAAGGAAAAGGATAATCAGGAATTATCGGACTTGCGGCCACCACCGTGGCTATTCTGTCCGCCTTTTTTACCCGCTTCGGACGCACGCTGCGGATCATTTTTAAAGTTCCCGCCGCTGTGCTGACCACCTTTACGACCTGCTTCAGAAGCTTTTTCACGGTCTTCAGCAAAATTACCGGAACCACCACGATGCTCTGCCATATTTCACCTCATGTATATCGGTTATGTCAGTACGATACGAAAATATTCCGTATCACTCGTCGTTCGATATTTAAATCTAGCGGGCAATGCTGGTTAGTCAAATTATTATTCCGTTTTTTCGACACCTTTTAGCAGTAATTCGGAATAATTCTACAAGACACCTGAAAAATAACCAGACGGCACCTTGCCGCTAACTCACTGTGTTCAGGGAAATAATGTATGCAGATCACCTCTGCGGCAAAGAATTATCTATACCGGAGGATTACTACCGTTGGGTTATATAACGAAGCGGCAGCATTGCCCTTTGCCAGACTGAAATTCAGAATTTTTCCTGGTTTTACGGATAAAAAAAAGCCGCTGGGGAAGCGGCTAGCAAACAAAATGGAGCGAATATCATGCCCGGTTAATACTGGCACACATAAGGGCAATAGGCAAATAACTCGAACAGACCAGCCGGGAAATAAGCGAAGCGTGGAATATATTCAGCTCCTGGAATATCACGCAGTTCCATTATTAGTACTCTACGCTTTATTTTTTACGATGATTTATCGGTGACGATAGCAGCCGTTCACCAGGCCGAAGAACCGCATGCTGTCAACCTTTCTCTCGAGGAGAATATTCTATGAAAGCACTCACTTATCACGGCCCGCATCATGTCAGCGTCGACAACATGCCTGACCCGGCCCTTGAGGCAGCGGACGATATTATTCTGCGCGTCACCGCGACAGCGATTTGCGGTTCCGATCTGCATCTGTACCGCGGAAAGATCCCCGGCACGCACCATGGTGATATTTTCGGCCATGAATTTATGGGGGAAGTGGTGGAAGCCGGTTCCGAGGTCACCGCGGTCCGCAAAGGCGACCGGGTGGTTATCCCGTTTGTCATCGCCTGCGGAGACTGCTTCTTTTGTCGCTTGCAGCAGTATGCCGCCTGCGAAAGCACCAATAGCGGCCAGGGAGCGACGCTCAATCGAAAAGGCATTTCGCCACCGGCGGCGCTGTTTGGCTATAGCGATTTGTACGGCGGGATCCCGGGCGGCCAGGCGGAATATGTACGGGTCCCCAAAGCCAATACCGGACCGTTTAAAGTGCCAGACACCTTACCCGATGAAAAGGTGCTGTTTCTGTCAGATATTCTGCCCACCGCCTGGCAGGCGGTTAAAAACGCCGAGGTCAAACCCGGCAGTAGCGTGGCTATTTTTGGCGCCGGCCCGGTAGGCCTGCTCTGCGCCTCCTGCGCCAGGCTCAATGGCGCAGAACAGATATTTATCATCGATCATAACGATTACCGACTCGATTTCGCGCAACAACGCTATGGCGCGATCCCGATAAACTTTGACCACCATGACGATCCTGCGCAGTGGATTATCGATAACACGCCGGGCCATCGCGGCGTCGACTCGGTGATCGACGCCGTGGGCTTCGAGGCGAAAGGTAGCCTTACGGAAACCGTCCTCAGCACCCTGAAAATCGAGGGGAGCAGCGGAAAAGCCCTGCGCCAGTGCATCGCCGCCGTGCGCCGCGGCGGCATCGTCAGCGTACCCGGGGTTTACGCCGGTTTCATCCACGGCTTTATGTTTGGCGATGCCTTTGATAAAGGACTGACCTTCAGGATGGGACAAACCCACGTCCACGCCTGGCTGCCGGATCTGCTGGCGCTTATTGAGCAAGGGCTGCTTACCCCGGAGGAGATTGTCACTCACCATATGCCGCTGGAGGAGGCCGCGCGCGGCTATCAGATCTTTGAGAAACGTGAAGAGGCGTGCCGCAAAGTGATCCTCGTACCGGGAATGCAGCCCGGGAAAGCGACCCTCTGAGAAGGCGATTACCGCGCAAGGAAATTCTCGGCGGACCGATCGCGGCATGATATAAACATAGCGTGCTTTGGCCCGCCGTCGCTGATATAGCCGTTCACCAGAGGAGAAGTTGATGCTCGAGTTACGTCCGAATTGCGAATGCTGTGATAAAGATCTGCCGCCAGACTCACCCGAGGCGTTTATCTGTTCGTTCGAGTGCACCTTTTGCCGGGACTGCATGACGACGCGACTGAACGGACATTGCCCGAACTGCGGCGGCGAACTGGTGCGGCGCCCTGTGCGTCCCGAAGAGGCGCTGCGGCGCCACCCCGCCTCCACCCTGCGCCGCCATGCACAGTAGGCGAGACGCAGGTCTCCCGGCTAAGGTAAAAATTCACGCCCGAGGAGAGCGCGGAGCCTGAAGGCGTGACCGGTGGCAGACAACGTGCTCTTTCGATTATCGCCCGGCGGCGCTTCGCTAGTCCGGGCGAGCGTTTCCGGGTTCATATTCTGCATGTCAGTAAAACGGCTTTCCCGCCCGTACTGCCCGTCGGCGATCGCTTTCATCGATAGCCGCAGCCGTCAGGGTTTATCCCCCCACATCGCGATTTCACTAAAACTCAGCCAGCCCTGTGCGCTCAGGCTGCCGTATCGCATGGCTGGCGTTCTTTTTTATTCACCATCGCAATAACGCCTGGGAGCATTTCCGTTGCAATCGTTGATCTCCTGCCTGGCATATTTCGCTGCATACCGAAGCTTCCTGCTCTGGCCGTCAGTAGACTGCCGGGAAATTCACCATGGAGCAGAGTTATGATTGCGGTACTTTTTGAGGCCGACGCCTTACCACAAGCACAGGAAAGATATCTTCAGCTGGCGGCCGGGCTGACGCCTTTGCTATCAGACACGCCGGGGTTTATTGCCATCGAGCGCTTTCAGAGCCTGAGTACGCCCGGCAAAATACTCTCGTTATCCTGGTGGGAAGATGAAGCCTCGGTGGCCAACTGGCAGCAAAATGAGCGGCATCTGGCTGCCCAGCGCGAAGGCAAAGCATCGATTTTTTCATACTACAGAATACGCGTCGCCCGCGTGTTCCGGGATTACGCATCGGATCGGGGAGCACAGTCGGATGTATGACATTCACGTGATTCTCAGCAACTCGCCGGGCTCGCTTGGCGCAATGGGTATGGCGCTGGGTAACAACGGCGTGGGGCTCGAAGGCGGTGGCGTATTCACCACGCCTGATGCCGGACATGCGCATTTTCTGGTGGAAGACGGTGAGACAGCCCGCAGGGTGCTGACCGAGGCCGGCTTTACGGTCAGCAATGTATGCCGTCCTCTGATACGAAAGTTACCTCAGGAACGTCCTGGGGAACTGGGAGACATCGCGGACACCCTGGCCCATAATGGTATTAATATTCTGGTACAGTACAGCGACCACCGTAACCGGCTCATTCTCCTTACCGATGATGACGCCCGGGCAGCGGAAGTGACCAAAAAATGGGCCATACTTTCTGAATGAATCTCCTGAAACCGCAGCAAGACAGTGAGCCAGAGGAGGCGCTGGAAACCGCTATGGCGATGGTGGCCTCCGCCCTCTCTGACTCGTCAAGGGTCAGTATTCTCTGCGCGCTGATGGACGGGCGCGCATGGACGGCAACCGAACTCAGTACGGTCGCCGAGGTGTCCGCCTCCACCACCAGCGGCCATCTTGCCCGGCTGCTCAGCAACGGACTGGTGGTGTGTCTCGCGCAGGGGCGCCACCGCTATTACCGCCTGGCGGGCTCGCATATTGCCGGGCTGCTGGAAAACCTGATGGGCGTCTCTATGCAAGCGCATAAGACGCTTCTCCCCAGCACGCCGGTTAATCTTCGCTACGCCCGGACCTGCTACGATCATCTGGCGGGCGAGCTGGCGGTCAATATTTATGAATTTATGCTGAGGGAAAAATGGCTGGCGGCAGATGGCCTGGCCCTGACGTCAGCCGGTAAAACCCAGCTTGAACGCCTTGGCGCAGTGTTTAACGCCCGCCCACGGCGTAAGCCCTGCTGCCCCTGTCTCGACTGGAGCGAAAGACGTTTTCATCTGGGCGGCGATGCCGGTTCGTCGCTAATGACGCTGTTCCTGCAAAAAGGATGGATAACCCGCGCGCCGGGATATCGGGAAGTACAAGTGACGGATAGCGGCAGAGCGGCGCTGTCCCGGCTGTTTAATCTGAAAGTGAGCGGATAGCCTGAGTTTAGGCTACAGCACATATTCGCCGAACGGCCCCGGTTTAAGCCGGTCGGGCCATCAGTATGACGCCTGGCGTGCAATCCGTTTTCATGCGAGCTCTTACGGCAAATGGATCTCTCCCTGTCATGAGGTATATAGCTTTGTTGAACGTTGCGCTGCGGGACATTCGCCATCGCCTAATGCTTCAAGCGTCCGGCAGAATAATTGCCTGAAGGCGAAAAAAAGCGGGAGCCCATCGGCTCCCGCTTTTACTTAATCCACCAACGGGATTACATGTTCGCGATAATCGCGTCGCCAAACTCGCTACATTTCAGCAGTTTAGCGCCTTCCATCAGACGTTCGAAGTCATAGGTCACGGTCTTGGCGGCGATAGCGCCTTCCATGCCTTTAACGATCAGGTCTGCGGCTTCGAACCACTGCATGTGGCGCAGCATCATCTCTGCGGACAGGATGATGGAGCCCGGGTTCACTTTGTCCTGGCCGGCATACTTCGGCGCAGTACCGTGAGTCGCTTCGAACAGCGCGCACTCGTCACCGATGTTGGCGCCCGGGGCGATACCGATACCGCCAACCTGCGCCGCCAGGGCGTCAGAGATATAGTCGCCGTTCAGGTTCATACAGGCGATAACGTCGTATTCCGCCGGACGCAGCAGGATCTGCTGCAGGAACGCATCGGCGATCACGTCTTTCACCACGATCTCTTTGCCGGTGTTCGGGTTCTTGATTTTCACCCAAGGACCGCCGTCGATCAGCTCGCCGCCGAACTCTTCGCGAGCCAGCTGGTAGCCCCAGTCTTTGAACGCGCCTTCGGTGAACTTCATGATGTTGCCTTTGTGCACCAGAGTGACGGAATCACGATCGTTGGTGATCGCGTATTCAATCGCGGCGCGCACCAGGCGTTTGGTGCCTTCTTCAGAGCACGGCTTGATGCCGATGCCGCAATGTTCCGGGAAGCGAATTTTCTTCACACCCATCTCATCGCGCAGGAATTTGATCACTTTGTCTGCTTCCGCAGAGTCGGCTTTCCACTCGATACCCGCATAGATATCTTCTGAGTTTTCACGGAAGATAACCATGTCGGTCAGTTCCGGGTGTTTAACCGGGCTCGGGGTGCCCTGGTAGTAACGTACCGGACGCAGGCAGACGTAAAGATCCAGCTCCTGGCGCAGCGCCACGTTCAGAGAACGAATGCCGCCGCCGACTGGGGTGGTCAGAGGACCTTTGATAGCAACGCGGTAGTCACGAATCAGATCGAGGGTTTCAGCTGGCAGCCAGACGTCCTGGCCATAGACGTGGGTTGATTTCTCACCGGTGTAAACTTCCATCCAGGAAATTTTACGCTCGCCCTTATAGGCTTTCTCAACGGCGGCATCAACCACTTTCAGCATCGCTGGGGTAACGTCAACGCCGATACCGTCACCTTCAATGAACGGGATAATCGGATTGTGAGGGACGTTCAGTTTGCCGTTTTGCAGGGTGATTTTTTGACCTTCCGCCGGAACTACTACTTTGCTTTCCATTAACCTCTCCTTCGAGCGCTTCTGGTTCTGCTCTTCCCTCTTCACGCGAGCCTGGTGTTGGCTGAGTCGGCCAGCTTCGGCGTACCGGGTCTTCCCGCTAACCGGAGCTATCGCGTCCGTGTCGCCTTCCTGCCTGTAGTGCGAATCGGTTTGAGCAATTTTTTGTTAATAATTTGTAATGAGCATGTCAATACTACCTGAATGTTTGCGTCCATGAAAGGCATTCGTAATTAGGCTATAATGCGGCAATTGATAAAGCCTGAAAATACCATGCAGAAAACTTCATTTAGAAAACATCGCGTTGAGCGATTCAGCACACAACAAGTCACCAGACAACGTAAAGAACGCCAGCCAAAAACTGTGATCTTGTTCAATAAACCCTATGATGTGTTGCCGCAATTTACCGACGAGGCCGGGCGCAGCACGCTGAAAGATTTTATTCCGGTGGCGGGCGTTTACGCCGCAGGTCGGCTCGATCGCGACAGCGAAGGCCTGCTGGTGCTGACCAACGACGGCGCGCTGCAGGCGAAGCTGACCCAGCCGGGTAAGCGCACCGGCAAGATCTACTATGTTCAGGTGGAAGGCGAACCCACGCCCGAGGCGCTGACCGCCTTGCGCGACGGCGTCACCCTTAACGACGGCCCCACCCTGCCTGCCGGCGTAGAACTTGTCGAGGAGCCCGTCTGGCTGTGGCCGCGCAACCCGCCGATTCGTGAGCGCAAATCGATTCCCACCCGCTGGTTGAAAATCACGCTCTACGAGGGACGCAACCGCCAGGTGCGCCGGATGACCGCCCACGTCGGCTTCCCCACCCTGCGGCTGATCCGCTACGCCATGGGCGGCTATACCCTCGACGGACTGGCCAACGGCGACTGGCGCAAAGCCGAATAACTGAAAAGGAAAAGCGATGTTTAAACCTCATGTCACCGTTGCCTGCGTGGTTCACGCCCAGGATAAATTTCTCATCGTCGAAGAAACCATTAACGGCAAAGCGCTGTGGAACCAGCCGGCCGGCCATCTCGAGGCCAATGAAACGCTGCTGCAGGCCGCCGAACGTGAACTGTGGGAAGAGACCGGCATTCGCGCCACGCCGCAGCACTTCATCCGCATGCATCAGTGGTTGGCTCCCGATAACACCCCGTTTCTGCGCTTCCTGTTCGCCATCGAACTTAGCGATCTGTGCGCCACTGAACCGCACGACAGCGATATCGATCGCTGCCTGTGGCTCAGTGCTGAGGAAATTCTTAACGCGCCGAACCTGCGCTCGCCGCTGGTTGCCGAAAGCATTCGCTGCTACCTGCAGGACCCGCGGCAGCCGCTGTCGCTGATTGGCGCATTTAACTGGCCGTTCACAGGGGGTGAATGAACGGTGAGCGCGTGCTAGAATACGCCGCCTCGAAGTTCAATGTAGCGAGTATTTCCATGTCAGAAAGCCAGAAAAAAGTGATCGTCGGCATGTCCGGCGGCGTCGACTCCTCGGTCTCCGCGTACCTGCTGCTGCAGCAAGGGTATAAGGTGGAAGGCCTGTTCATGAAGAACTGGGAGGAAGACGACGGCGAGGAATACTGCACCGCCGCCGCCGACCTTGCCGATGCGCAAGCGGTCTGCGATAAGCTGGGCATTGAACTGCACACCGTTAACTTTGCCGCCGAATATTGGGATAACGTCTTTGAGCTCTTCCTGGAAGAGTACAAAGCCGGCCGCACGCCGAACCCGGATATTCTGTGCAATAAAGAGATCAAGTTTAAAGCCTTCCTCGAGTTTGCTGCCGAAGACCTCGGCGCCGACTACATCGCCACCGGGCACTATGTGCGCCGCGCCGATGTCGACGGTAAAAGCCAGCTGCTGCGCGGCCTCGACGGCAACAAAGATCAGAGCTACTTCCTCTACACCCTTAGCCACGAGCAGATTGCCCAGAGCCTGTTCCCGGTGGGTGAGCTGGAAAAACCGCAGGTGCGTAAGATCGCCGAAGAGCTGGATCTGATCACCGCGAAGAAAAAAGATTCCACCGGCATCTGCTTTATCGGCGAGCGTAAATTCCGCGATTTCCTTGGCCGCTATCTGCCGGCGCAGCCGGGCAAAATCCTCACCGTCGACGGCGAGGAGATCGGTACTCATCAGGGGCTGATGTACCACACCCTGGGCCAGCGTAAAGGGCTGGGTATCGGCGGCACCAAAGAGGGTAGTGAAGATCCATGGTACGTGGTCGATAAAGACGTTGAGAATAATATTCTTATCGTCGCCCAGGGCCATGACCACCCGCGCCTGATGTCCGTCGGTCTGATTGCCCAACAGCTGCACTGGGTAAACCGTGAACCGCTGCAGGGCACCCTGCGCTGCACGGTGAAAACCCGCTATCGCCAGACCGATATCCCCTGCACCGTTACCGCGCTGGATGAAGACCGTATCGAAGTCCGCTTCGATGAGCCGGTCGCGGCGGTGACCCCGGGCCAGTCCGCAGTGTTCTATTTAGGGGAAGTGTGCCTCGGCGGCGGAATTATTGAACAACGACTGCCTCTGCAGTCCTGAACGCGCGTTATTTCCGCCGGGACGAACCGCCCTGGCGGCTGACAAGGAGTATGTGTGGCGAAGAATTACTATGACATCACCCTGGCGCTGGCTGGCGTTTGCCAGGCGGCGCGACTGGTTCAGCAACTGGCGCATCAGGGACATTGCGACAGCGATGCCCTGCATGTGTCGCTGAACAGCATCATCGACCTCGATCCTGAGTCGACGCTGGCGGTGTTCGGTGGCAGTGAAGCCAATCTTCGCCTCGGTCTTGAAACGCTGCTCGGGGTGCTCAATACCAGCAGCCGTCAGGGCCTCAATGCGGAACTCACCCGCTATACCCTGAGCCTGATGGTGCTGGAGCGCAAGCTCGCCGCCAGTAAAGGGGCGATGGACACGCTCGGCAACCGCATCGCCGGCCTGCACCGTCAGCTGGAACACTTTGACCTGCAGTCCGAAACGCTGCTCAGCGCCATGGCGGGCATCTATGTCGATGTGATAAGCCCGCTGGGGCCGCGTATTCAGGTGACCGGCTCCCCTGCCGTGCTGCAAAGCCCGCAGGTGCAGGCGAAAGTTCGCTCAGCGCTGCTGGCGGGTATTCGCGCCGCGGTGCTCTGGCATCAGGTGGGCGGCGGACGTCTGCAGCTTATGTTTTCCCGTAATCGTCTGGTTAACCAGGCAAAGCAAATTCTTGCTCATTTAACCCCGGAGTTGTGATCTATGGAATTATCCTCACTGACCGCCGTTTCCCCTGTAGACGGCCGCTACGGCGATAAAGTCAGCGCGCTGCGCGGTATCTTCAGCGAATTCGGTTTGCTGAAATTCCGCGTTCAGGTGGAAGTACGTTGGCTGCAAAAACTGGCCGCCCACGCAGCGATCAAGGAAGTTCCTGCTTTTGCTGCCGACGCAAACGGTTTCCTTGATAAAATCGTCGCCGATTTCAGCGTTGAAGACGCGGAGCGCATCAAAACCATCGAGCGCACCACTAACCACGACGTGAAAGCGGTAGAGTATTTCCTGAAAGAGAAAGTCGCTGACATCGCCGAGCTGCACGCGGTATCAGAGTTTATTCACTTCGCCTGTACGTCTGAAGACATCAATAACCTCTCCCACGCGCTGATGCTGAAAACCGCCCGCGACGAAGTGGTTCTGCCTTACTGGCGCAAACTGATTGACGCGGTAAAAGATCTGGCGACCCAGTACCGCGATGTGCCGCTGCTCTCCCGTACCCACGGCCAGCCGGCAACGCCGTCCACCATGGGTAAAGAGATGGCGAACGTCGCCTACCGTATGGAGCGGCAGTATCGTCAGCTGAACCAGGTGGAAATCCTCGGTAAAATCAACGGCGCGGTGGGTAACTACAACGCCCACATCGCCGCCTACCCGGAAGTCGACTGGCATCAGTTCAGCGAAGAGTTCGTTACCTCGCTGGGTATTCAGTGGAACCCGTACACCACGCAGATCGAGCCGCATGACTATATCGCTGAGCTGTTTGACTGCATCGCGCGCTTCAACACCATTCTGATCGACTTCGATCGCGACGTGTGGGGCTATATCGCGCTCAACCACTTCAAACAGAAAACCATCGCCGGGGAAATCGGCTCCTCCACCATGCCGCACAAGGTGAACCCAATTGACTTCGAAAACTCCGAAGGCAATCTCGGCCTGGCCAATGCGGTCATGCAGCACCTGGCCAGCAAACTGCCGGTTTCCCGCTGGCAGCGCGACCTGACCGACTCCACCGTTCTGCGTAACCTCGGCGTGGGCATCGGCTATGCGCTGATCGCCTATCAGTCCACCCTCAAAGGGATCAGCAAGCTGGAGCTGAACCAGGATCGCCTGCTGGACGAACTGGATCACAACTGGGAAGTACTGGCTGAGCCGATCCAGACCGTGATGCGTCGTTACGGTATCGAAAAACCTTACGAGAAGCTGAAAGAGCTGACCCGCGGCAAACGCGTGGACGCGGAAGGGATGAAGCAGTTTATTGACAGCCTCGCCCTGCCGGAAGAGGAAAAAGTGCGTCTCAAAGCGATGACCCCGGCCAACTATATCGGTCGGGCAACCACCATGGTTGACGAGCTGAAGTAATCGCCCTGCCCCTCTTTCCGCCGGAAAGAGGGGCGTTTTATCGCCGGAAAGCGATCAGATCCAAACGTCGTTCACCGCCGTCCGCTCGCCGCCTTCGTGGCCGGTATTCAACACCCCGCGCGGCTCAATCAGCATCAGCTTCGCTTCCGTCTCCGCCGAGGTCTTATGTTCCACCCCGCGCGGCACGACGATCATCTCCCCGGCCTTCACCAGCACATGCCCGTCGCGGAAGTCCACGCGCAATACCCCCTCCACCACCATCAATGTCTCATCGGTTTCCGGGTGGCTGTGCCAGATAAAATCGCCGACGATGCGCACGATCTTGAACTGATAGTCGTTCATCTCAGCCACCACTTTGGGCTGCCATTGTTCGCTGAACAGGGAAAATTTCTGAGCAAGATTAACGAGTTGATACATGGGCTGTCTCCTTGTGATAAAGGCAGTCAGCATAGTTCGCCTCGCCGCGGTCACGCTTGAACGATTGTGCAACCTGAACCGCGCTAGCCGCGGATCGCCCGCAGCCAGCGGCCCGGAGAGAGACCAAAGCGGCTGATAAACTGGCGCGTCATGTGGCTCTGATCGGCAAAGCCCGCGTCGGCGGCAATATCCACCAGACGTTCCCCGGCGCGCATCCGCTGGCGGCAAAAATCGAGCCGGCGCATCATGACGTAGCGCCACGGGCTGGTGCCGTACAGCGTTCTGAAATCCCGGCTCAGGCTCCAGCGGTCCCGGCCGCTGACCTGCGACAGGGTGTCGAGGGTCATATCCTGCATAAAACAGGCATGAATATACTCCCGGGCCCTCTCCGCCGCCTGATAATCAAACGCCTGGCGACGGGAACGTTGGCCGCCGACAACGGCCAGGGTCTGCGCCAGGTCGTACAGAGCATCCTCTTCCTCCAGCGGCTCGAAGGTATCCGTGACCGCTTTCAACAGCGGCTGCGCGGCGCGACGTAGCCGTGGATCCGCCGACAGGCCGTCGGGGATAAACGGTAGTGGCCTGCCGCCGAGTATCTTCTGGATCAGCGCCGGTTCGATATAAACCATACGGTAGTGAAACCCCGCCTCGGTGCCCGCCTCGCCATCGTGTATTTCGTCCGGATGAAGCACCATCGTTCCGCCGGGCAGGCTGTGCTGGAGTCCGCCGCGATAGTGAAAGCTCTGCACGCCGGCGATCGTCTGGCCGATGGCGTAGGTATCATGCCGGTGCGGTTCGTAGCCGTGGCCGCCGAAGAAGGCTTCGATGCGTTCCGTCCGGCTGGGCGATTGCGCCAGCCTGACCCAGTCCGCGCTCTGCTGCTGAGACATAATGGATAACCTGCGACGTTCTTGAGGGGTTATTCCAGCACTATTACACAAAAAATTAACATCACCAACCCGCTCGCCGTTCGCATCCTGCCGCTGGGCGTTTACTGAAATTACGCATAGAATGAAGGAGTTCCATGCAGTATGCGCAAAGGGCGCCGCCGAATGCTGGCCAGCCCGGGGGCACCAGGGGCCCTTTTTATAAAAAGCTTTATTTAACAGCCGTTTATATTTTGCGTATATAATGAGCGTCAGACTACTATCGAAAATGCTAGGGAGAACAGCCATGCGCGTACTCGTGGTTGAGGATAATGCCCTGCTGCGTCACCACCTCAAAGTTCAGCTGCAGGAGCTGGGCCATCAGGTCGATGCGGCGGAAGATGCCAGGGAAGCGGACTACTATCTGGGCGAACATCTCCCGGATATCGCCATCGTCGATCTCGGCCTGCCGGATGAAGACGGTTTATCACTGATCCGCCGCTGGCGCAGCCACGACGTGTCGCTGCCGGTGCTGGTGCTGACCGCCCGCGAAGGATGGCAGGATAAAGTGGAAGTGCTGAGCGCCGGGGCGGATGATTACGTCACCAAGCCTTTCCATATTGAAGAGGTTGCCGCCCGCATGCAGGCGCTGCTGCGCCGTAACAGCGGTCTGGCCTCGCAGGTGATCTCCCTGCCGCCGTTCCAGGTCGACCTCTCCCGGCGCGAGCTGTCGGTGAATGACCAGCCGATCAAGCTGACCGCCTTTGAATACACCATTATGGAAACCCTGATCCGTAACCGCGGCAAAGTGGTCAGCAAAGATTCGCTGATGCTCCAGCTTTACCCGGATGCCGAACTGCGAGAAAGCCACACCATCGACGTGCTGATGGGTCGGCTGCGCAAGAAAATTCAGGCTGAATACCCACAGGACGTCATCACTACGGTGCGCGGCCAGGGCTATCTGTTCGAATTGCGCTGATGAAGGGACTGTTGCGGCATATCTTCCCGCTGTCATTACGGGTTCGCTTCCTGCTGGCGACCGCCGGGGTGGTGCTGGTGCTCTCCCTGGCCTACGGCATGGTGGCCCTGGTGGGCTATAGCGTTAGCTTCGATAAAACCACCTTTCGCCTGCTGCGCGGCGAGAGCAATCTCTTTTATATGCTGGCGAGATGGGAAAACGGCGCTATTGACGTCGACATCCCGGAAAACCTGAATATGGAAAGCCCGACGGTGACCCTTATCTACGATGAGCAGGGCAAACTGCTGTGGGCGCAGCGTGATGTTCCATGGCTGGCGAAACGCATTCAACCGGAATGGCTGAAACGCAATGGCTTCCATGAGATTGAAGCCGATGTCGACAGCAGCAGTATGCTGTTGCGCAATAACCATGAGATTCAGGAACAGCTGGACGCTATCCGCGAACAGGGCGACGACTCTGAGATGACCCACTCGGTGGCGATCAACCTCTACCCGGCCACCAGCAAAATGCCTCAGCTCAGCATTGTGGTGGTCGACACCATTCCGGTGGAGCTCAAGCGCAGCTATATGGTGTGGAGCTGGTTTGTCTATGTGCTGGCCGCCAACCTGCTGCTGGTGATCCCCCTGCTGTGGGTCGCCGCCTGGTGGAGCCTGCGGCCCATTGAGTCGCTGGCCAAAGAGGTGCGCGAACTGGAGGAACATCACCGCGAAAAGCTCAATCCCAACACCACTCGCGAGCTGACCCGGCTGGTCAGCAACCTCAACCGCCTGGTTCGCAGCGAGCGCGAACGCTATGACAAATACCGCACTACCCTCACCGATCTCACTCACAGTCTGAAAACGCCGCTGGCGGTGATGCAGAGTACACTGCGCTCGCTGCGCGGCGAGAAGATCAGCGTCGACGAGGCGGAGCCGGTGATGCTGGAGCAGATAAGCCGCATCTCGCAGCAGATTGGTTATTACCTGCATCGCGCCAGCATGCGCAGCGGCGGCACCCTCTTGAGCCGGGAATTACACCCGATCGCCCCCCTGCTTGACAGCCTGACTTCCGCTCTCAACAAGGTCTATCAGCGCAAAGGGGTCAATATCTCGCTCGACATCTCGCCGGAGATCACTTTTGTCGGCGAGCAGAACGATTTTATGGAAGTGATGGGTAACGTTCTTGATAACGCCTGTAAGTATTGCCTGGAGTTCGTGGAAGTTTCCGTGCGCCAGACCACCGACAGCCATCTGCACATCCTGGTGGAAGACGATGGGCCGGGGATCCCGCAGAGCCAGCGCCGGGCCGTTTTCGACCGCGGCCAGCGGGCTGATACCCTGCGTCCCGGCCAGGGGGTAGGGCTCTCCGTTGCGCGTGAAATTGTCGAACAATATGATGGAGAGATCATCGCCGGGGAAAGCCTGCTCGGCGGCGCCTGCATGGAGGTGGTGTTTGGCCGCCAGCAGATGGAAGATAAACAGAGTTAATCGTTGAGATTTTTCACGGCGCCTGCATCGCCAGGGCGCCGCATCCGTTATAATCCCTGTCAGACACCTGCAGTGGAATATCAATATGGATTATCAATTAACGCTTAACTGGCCCGACTTTATCGAACGCTACTGGCAAAAACGGCCGGTGGTATTGAAGCGCGGCTTCGCCAATTTTATCGACCCCCTAAGCCCGGACGAACTGGCAGGACTGGCCATGGAGAGCGAGGTCGATAGCCGCCTTGTCAGCCATCAGGATGGAAAATGGCAGGTCAGTCACGGTCCTTTCGAAAGCTACGATCACCTGAGCGAAAACAACTGGTCCCTGCTGGTGCAGGCGGTTAACCACTGGCATGAACCGTCCGCAGCGCTGATGCATCCGTTCCGTGCCCTGCCGGACTGGCGTATCGACGACCTGATGATCTCCTTCTCGGTGCCGGGAGGCGGCGTCGGCCCGCATCTGGATCAGTATGATGTGTTTATCATTCAGGGCACCGGCCGTCGGCGCTGGCGCGTTGGGGAAAAGGTGCCGATGAAACAGCACTGCCCGCATCCGGACCTGCTGCAGGTTGACCCCTTCGAGGCGATCATCGATGAAGAGATGGAGCCGGGCGATATTCTCTATATTCCGCCGGGATTCCCGCATGAGGGTTATTCGCTGGAAAACTCGCTTAACTATTCGGTCGGCTATCGCGCGCCGAATGCCCGCGAGCTGTTTAGCGGCTTTGCCGACTATGTCCTCCAGCGCGAACTGGGCAGCCAGCGCTACGCCGATCCGGACGTGCCGTCCCGCGACCATCCGGCGGATATTTTACCGACCGAACTCGACCGCCTGCGCGAGATGATGCTGGGTCTGATTAACCAACCGGAGCACTTTAAGCAGTGGTTCGGCGAGTTTATCACCCAGTCGCGTCATGAGCTCGACGTCGCGCCGCCGGAGCCGCCGTATCAGCCAGATGAGATTTACGATGCCCTGCAGCAGGGCGATACCCTGGAACGCCTGGGCGGCCTGCGGGTGCTGCGCATTGACGGCGAGGTATTCGTTAACGGCGAGAAGATCAACTCCCCGCACCGTCCGGCGCTGGACGCCTTAGCCACCCATCTGACGCTGCGCGCCGACCATTTTGGCGATGCGCTGGAAGATCCTTCTTTCCTCGCCATGCTGGCAGCGCTGGTCAACAGCGGCTATTGGTTCTTTGGCGACTGAGCCATCATCCTGCCCGGCGGCGCTGCGCTTGCCGGGCCTACGGGTTCCGCGCTCACCGGCTGGACCGTAGGCCGGATAAGGCGAAGCCGCCATCCGGCATCTTGTCCGACACGCGGCCTTACCGGGCCACCTGAGAAGATTAATGCCCTTTGCGTGCCGCCGTCAGCTCGGCGATACGCACGATCACCTGCACCGCTTTCTCCATTCCTTCCAGGGTGACAAACTCATGTTTGCCGTGATAGTTGTAGCCACCGGTAAACAGGTTTGGGCATGGCAGTCCCATAAATGACAGCTGCGCGCCGTCGGTGCCGCCGCGGATCGGCTTCATCTGCGGTTCAATATCGCAGTCCACCATCGCCTGGCGGGCAATATCGACCACGTGCGGATGGGCGATCACCTGCTCATGCATGTTGTAATAACTGTCCTCGATCACCAGCTCAATATAACAGTCCGGGTGCAGTCCCTTGCCGACCTTTTTGGCGATCTCCATCATCTTGCGCTTGCGCGCCTCGAAGTGCTTACGGTCAAAATCGCGGATGATGTAATGCATCTCGGCCCGATCGACGCTGCCTTTCATGCTGGTGAGGTGATAAAAACCTTCATAGCCTTCAGTGGTCTCCGGCGCTTCATCGGCCGGTACTTCGGCATGAATGCGCGCGGCCAGCGACAGCGCGTTGACCATCACCCCTTTCGCGGTGCCGGGGTGCACGTTATTACCGACAATTTTTATCGTCACCGAGGCGGCGTTGAAGTTTTCAAACTCCAGTTCGCCGACCCCGCCGCCGTCGACGGTATAGGCCCAGCGGGCGTCAAAGGCCTCGACGTCGAAATGCTTCGCCCCTTTACCCACCTCTTCATCAGGGGTGAAGGCCACGCGGATATCGCCATGAGGAATATTTTTCGCCTGCAGGGTCGCCAGCGCGGTCATAATTTCGGCAATGCCGGCTTTGTCGTCCGCCCCGAGCAGCGTTTTCCCGTCGGTGGTGATCAGCGTCTGTCCCAAAAGCTGATGCAGAACCGGGAACATCACCGGGGAGAGCACCTCATCGCCGATACCCAGCGCGATATCGCCGCCGCGATAGTTTTCAACAATCTGCGGATTAACGTTTTTACCACTGAAATCCGGGGAGGTGTCGACGTGGGAGATAAAACCGATGGCCGGGATATCGCCCTCAACGTTAGCGGGCAAAGTTCCCATTACCGTCCCTTTTTCACTCAGCGTTACCTTGACCAGTCCCATTTCTTCCAGCTGCGCCTGCAACAGGCGTAACAGCTTCCACTGCCCTTCCGTGCTGGGGACCTGACGAACGCCAGGCTTTGACTGCGTGTCCAAAGAAACGTACTGCAAAAAACGCTCAAGCAATTTATCCATGTAGCCACCCTCTTCTTTTGTGACAACATTATTCATAAGCCAGAAAAGACAAATATTGCGTCAGGTCATTTTTAGCCCGTAAAGCGAAATTTAATAACGGAACCGACGTTATGGTGTAAAGGTAGACTATGCGGGCGTATCAAGGATTGGCGATTACCCTCGTTTGCCGTAGAATGCTGGCCCTTATTAAAAACGTGCAACCCCAAAGGTGGTTAATCACAAACCCCGCAGCGGCCGGAAATTTGCCGTTGCGTCTACATGGGACAGAGTCAAAAATTGAATATACAACCGCGTTCGCGTTCGCCGCTGGTGCATCTGGCGGGAATTCGCAAGAGCTTTGATGGTAAAACGGTCATCGACAACCTTAACCTGACCATCAACAATGGTGAGTTTCTCACTCTGCTTGGCCCCTCTGGCTGCGGTAAAACCACCGTTCTGCGCCTTATTGCCGGCCTGGAAAACGTCGACAGCGGACGGATCCATCTCGAAGATCACGATATCACTCATGTTCCGGCGGAAAACCGCCACGTCAATACCGTATTCCAAAGCTACGCCCTGTTTCCGCATATGACGGTGTTCGAGAACGTCGCCTTTGGCCTGCGGATGCAGAAAACACCGGCGGCGGAAATCACCCCACGGGTGATGGATGCCTTAAAGATGGTGCAGTTGGAGGCGTTTGCCCAGCGCAAACCGCACCAGCTCTCCGGCGGCCAGCAGCAGCGCGTGGCCATCGCCCGCGCGGTGGTCAACAAACCGCGTCTGCTGCTGCTCGATGAGTCTCTTTCGGCACTGGATTACAAGCTGCGCAAGCAGATGCAGAACGAACTGAAAGCGCTGCAGCGTAAGCTCGGGATCACCTTCGTCTTCGTCACCCACGATCAGGAAGAGGCTCTGACCATGTCCGATCGCATCGTGGTGATGCGTGATGGCAAAATCGAACAGGACGGCACCCCGCGAGAGATCTACGAAGAGCCGAAGAACCTGTTTGTCGCCAGCTTTATCGGCGAGATCAATATCTTTGACGCCACGGTAATTGAACGTCTCGACGAACAGCGCGTGCGCGCCCGCGTTGAAGGACGGGAATGCAACATCACCGTCAATTTTGCCGTGGAGGCCGGCCAGCGTCTGCATGTCCTGCTGCGCCCGGAAGATCTGCGCGTCGACGAGATCCACCATAACAGCGACGCCGACGGCCTGATCGGCTATGTCCGCGAGCGCAACTATAAAGGCATGACTCTGGAGTCGGTGGTGGAACTGGAGAACGGCAAAATGGTGATGGTCAGCGAGTTCTTTAACGAAGACGACCCGGATTTCGACCACTCTCTTGACCAGAAAATGTCTATCAATTGGGTGGAAAGCTGGGAGGTGGTGCTGGCCGATGAAGAACACCAGTAAATTCCAGAATGTGGTGATCGCCACTATCGTCGGTTGGCTGGTGCTGTTTGTCTTCCTGCCCAACCTGATGATCATCGCCACCAGCTTTTTGACCCGCGACGATGCCAACTTCGTCAAACTGGTCTTCACGCTGGATAACTATTCGCGGCTACTGGATCCGCTCTATTATGACGTTCTGCTGCATTCGCTAAACATGGCGCTGCTGGCGACCCTCGCCTGCCTGGCGCTGGGCTATCCGTTTGCGTGGTTCCTCGCCCGGCTGCCGCAGAAGGTACGGCCCCTGCTGCTGTTCCTGCTGATCGTCCCTTTTTGGACCAACTCGTTGATCCGCATCTACGGGCTGAAGATTTTCCTCAGCACTAAAGGTTACCTGAACGAGTTTCTGCTGTGGCTGGGGGTGATCGACACCCCGATACGCATTATGTTCACCCCCTCGGCGGTGATCATCGGCCTGGTGTACATCCTGCTGCCGTTTATGGTGATGCCGCTCTACTCCAGCATTGAGAAACTGGATCGCCCGCTGCTGGAAGCGGCGAAAGATCTCGGCGCCAGCAAGCTGCAGACCTTTATCCGCATTATCATCCCGCTGACCATGCCGGGGATCATCGCCGGCTGTCTGCTGGTGATGCTGCCGGCGATGGGGTTGTTCTACGTTTCCGACCTGATGGGCGGCGCCAAGAACCTGCTGATCGGCAACGTGATCAAAAGCCAGTTCCTCAATATCCGTGACTGGCCGTTCGGCGCGGCAACCAGCATTACCTTAACCCTGGTGATGGGCCTGATGCTGTTGATTTACTGGCGCGCGGCGCGCCTGCTGAATAAAAAGGTGGAACTGGAATGATCGGTCGACTGCTGCGCGGCGGCTTTATGACCGCCATCTACGCGTATCTCTACATCCCTATTATTATTCTGATCGTTAACTCGTTTAACCGGTCGCGCTTCGGCATCAACTGGCAGGGGTTCACCACCGACTGGTATAGCCTGCTGATGAACAACGATAGCCTGCTGCAGGCCGCCCAGCACTCGCTGACCATGGCGGTGCTGTCGGCGACCTTCGCCACCCTTATCGGCTCGCTGACCGCCGTGGCGCTGTACCGTTACCGCTTTCGCGGCAAACCGTTTGTCAGCGGCATGCTGTTTGTGGTGATGATGTCGCCAGATATTGTGATGGCCATCTCTCTGCTGGTGCTGTTTATGCTGATCGGCGTCCAGCTTGGTTTCTGGTCGCTGCTGTTTTCGCATATCACCTTCTGCCTGCCGTTTGTGGTGGTCACCGTTTACTCCCGCCTGAAAGGCTTTGACGTGCGGATGCTGGAGGCGGCGAAAGATCTGGGCGCCAGCGAGATGACCATCCTGCGCAAAATTATCCTGCCGCTGGCCCTGCCGGCGGTAGCCGCTGGGTGGTTGCTGAGCTTCACCCTGTCGATGGATGACGTGGTAGTCTCCTCGTTCGTGACCGGTCCGGGGTATGAAATCCTGCCACTGAAGATCTATTCGATGGTCAAGGTTGGCGTTTCGCCAGAGGTGAACGCTCTGGCCACGATTTTGTTGGTTCTGTCGCTGGTGATGGTCATCGCCAGTCAGTTAATTGCACGTGATAAAACTCAGGGGACGTTAAAATGAAAAAATGGTCACGCCACCTGCTCGCGGCGAGCGCTCTGGCAATCGGCATGGGCGCTGCGCACGCGGACGATAGCAAAACGCTCTATTTCTATAACTGGACCGAGTATGTGCCGCCGGGCCTGCTGGAGCAGTTCACCAAAGAGACCGGCATCAAGGTTATCTATTCGACCTACGAGTCGAACGAAACCATGTACGCCAAGCTCAAAACCTATAAAGACGGCGCGTACGACCTGGTCGTCCCGTCGACCTACTTTGTCGACAAGATGCGCAAAGAAGGTATGCTGCAGAAGATCGATAAGAGCAAGCTGACTAACTTCAGCAACCTCGATCCGCAGATGCTGAATAAACCGTTCGATCCGAATAACGACTACTCCATCCCCTATATCTGGGGGGCGACGGCCATCGGCGTCAACAGCGAGGCGATTGACCCGAAAACTATCACCAGCTGGGCCGACCTGTGGAAGCCGGAATACAAAAGCAGCCTGCTGCTGACCGACGACGCGCGCGAAGTGTTCCAGATGGCGCTGCGTAAGCTGGGCTATTCCGGCAACACCACCGACCCGAAAGAGATTGAAGCCGCCTATAACGAGCTGAAAAAGCTGATGCCCAACGTCGCAGCGTTTAACTCTGATAACCCGGCGAACCCGTATATGGAAGGCGAAGTGAACCTCGGGATGGTATGGAACGGCTCGGCTTACGTCGCCCGCCAGGCAGGTACTCCGCTGGAAGTGATCTGGCCGAAAGAGGGCGGCATCTTCTGGATGGACAGCCTGTCGATCCCGGCGAACGCCAAAAACGTCGACGGCGCGCTGAAGCTGATTAACTTCCTGCTGCGCCCGGATGTCGCCAAACAGGTCGCTGAAACCATCGGTTATCCGACGCCGAACCTTGCGGCGCGCAAGATGCTCAGCCCGGCAGTGGCCAACGATAAATCGCTCTATCCGGACGCCGCAACCATTGAGAAAGGCGAATGGCAGAATGACGTCGGCAGCGCCAGCACCATTTATGAAGAGTATTACCAGAAGCTGAAAGCGGGCCGTTAATCCCGCAGGGCGGAACTGCGGTTCCGCCCTTTTTTTTGCTCTCACCTTAGCCCCGCAGCGCGCGCCAGAGGAGCGCCGGCAATTTGCGCCAGCGCGGCCGATGGTAAAAATCCACCAGCCGCTGCGCCACCGCTTCCTGCCCCCGGTGGGTGATGAACCAGGGCGGCAGGGGCATCAGCGTCAGTTCGCCATGCCAAAGACTACGCGGAAACGGCCGAAACGGCGCCTCAATCACCGTGCGCTCCGTTTTCTCCAGCATAAAGCTGTTATGCACCTTGCCCCGCCCGCTCTGAATATCGTCGAGCGTGTGGCCGGGAAACGCTCCCCACGGGCAAGGGGCTAACAGGAAGGCCACCCCGCTCCAGCAGTTGATCGCCACCGTGCCGTAGCGCAGCTCGGCGATCAGCGCATTAAAACGCTTACGTCCAATCGCTTTGCGGGTGCGCGGGTGGATCACAATATTGGCCCCCAGCGTGCCCTGCAGCCGCTGATTCGCATAGCCGATCGCCTGGCGCAGAAAGCTTTCCGCACTATCGGCCTCAAGACGGGTGACCGACAGCCCCGGGCCAAAGACCTCCTGCTGGCAGAACCCGGGATCATCGTCGGTATTCGCCACAATCAACGGTAGCGCGTCACCGCGGGCTATCTCCAGCGGCTGACGGGCGCGCAGGCGAAAGTCGGTCAGCCGGTTTTCAGCGCCGGGGTAGTAGTCCGGGCGGGTATTCGCGGCGATCAGTCGGTACAGCTGATTCAGCAAGGCCGTCGCAGGCTCCCAGCCTTGCTGCAGGATCAGCACCTGGCTGGCCACGCAGTTAAACCCGCCGTTGTTCATCTTCTGCGTCGCCAGCTGCTGCGCCTGAAAAGCGATGTCCGCCTCGCTCCACGGCCCGGGTACGATAATGGTGGGGCTGACGCCGCCCAGCTCCGAGGTCACCCGACGCGGGTTCAGCGGCGTCCCGGCGGCCCGACGCTGGCGAGCCGTCTCACCCTCGCCCCAGACGATGACGTCATGGGTCTCGCGGGAGCCAGTGATATGGATCTCATCGACAGCGGGATGGGTAGTCAGCCACGCTCCCGCCCGGGCGTCGCCGGTGACGATGCGGAGCGCATCCATGGCAATCACCGGCGCCAGGGCCTGGGCCAGCAGATCGTGCAGATAATCATTCACCGGATTGAGCTTCAGCAGGCAGACCTGATTCTCAATAAACAGCTTGTGTAGCACATCCAGTGGCGCAATCGAGGCCACATTGCCGGCGCCAAGCACCAGCGCCAGCTTGCCCTGCCGCGCGGCAGGCGGGATGTCGTATGCCCGCGCCGCATAGCGGTCGAGATGGGCCCGGGTGACGCCTGGCTGCATCCATATCTCAGCGCGAACACCAGACAGAAGCAGCCGATCCCAGAGCGTGCCGGGCACCACCCGCAGCGCCAGGCGGCCGTCCGCCAGCGTCCGCAGCGGGATCCGCCGCAGAAAGGTCTTCTCCTCCAGTTGCTCCAGGGTGGCGATAAGCCCGTTGCAGCCGACCATTAGCGCGCAGGGGCCCGCCAGCCACTCTTCCCCCGCCAGCGGATCGCCCGCCGGCAGCCCTTTGGCCGCCGCTGCCGCGGCCACCCACGCCGGGGCAATGCCGGCCAGGGCATCCTTGATCTGGCGCAGGAGCGCCAGACGACGGTTCACTGAGGTTTCCGCCCAGCGCTGGCGCGCCGCCGACAAGGCGTGCAGGGCCGCATCATACTGAGAACAGGTCGTCAGACCGGGTCGCGCATGGCTCATTTTCCCTCACTCATTAAAATCTCTCCGTAGGCCTGGCGCAGCTGATTTTTGAGCACCTTACCCGTGGCGCTGACCGGCAGCGCATCGACAAATATCACCCGGTCCGGGATCTGCCATTTAGGCACCCGCTTCTCAAACCAGCTCAGCAGATCGGTCTCCTCCACTTCGCCCCCTTCCGCACGGACGCACAGCAGCACCGGCCGCTCGTCCCAGCGCGGATGGCGGGCGGCGATGGCCGCCGCGCTGCGCACCCCCGGATGCGCGATGGCGATATTCTCCAGCTCAACGGTGGAGATCCACTCGCCACCGGACTTGATAATATCCTTTGCCCGATCGCTGATCACCAGATAACCATTGGCGTCGAGCGTACCGATATCACCGGTATCAAACCAGCCTGCCGCGGTCAGGGCGCTCGCGTCCTGACCATAGTATTGCTCTACCACCCAGTGCCCTCTGACCTGCAGATACCCCTGGCTTTGACCATCCCGGGGCAACGGTTCGCCATCCACGTCCACCACCTGCAGTTCGATGCCGAAAATGGGCCGCCCCTGACCGGCGCGCTGCTTTTGCTGCTCCTGTGCCGGGAGCGCGTCATGTTTGCTCAACGGTGTGTTGATGGTGCCGATGGGCGATGTTTCGGTCATTCCCCAGGCGTGGGTCAGCGCAATGCCGTAATCACGCTGAAAGGCCTCGGCCATCGACGGCGGCAGCGCGGAGCCGCCGACCAGCGCACGTTTAAATTCAGGCAGCCGGACCTCTGTCCGGCGCATCGCCGCCAGCAAGCCGGCCCAGATCACCGGCACGCCAAACCCCACCGTCACCTTCTCGGCGGCCAGCAGCTGCAGCAGGCTGTCGCCATCGAGGTGCGGCCCCGGCAGCACCAGCCGCGCGCCGACCATGGCGGCGATAAACGGCGTCCCCCACGCGTTGACATGGAACATCGGCACCACCGGCAACAGGCTGTCCTTCGCCGATATGCCGGCGGCGTCCGGCTGGTTGCCGCTCAGGGCGTGCAGGACCAGCGAACGATGGGTGTTCAATACCCCTTTCGGCCGGCCGGTGGTTCCCGAGGTGTAACAGAGCGAAGCCGGAGTCAGTTCATTGAGCTGCGGCCAGCGATAGTCTGCCATCCCCTGCTGCAACAGATCGTCATAAAACAGCAATGAGGGCAGCTGGCTGAGCGCCGCTTCGCTGCGGGACTCCATCAGCACGACGTGTTTCACCGTCGGCAGCTGCGGCAGCAGCTGCGCTACCAGCGGCAAAAAGGTCTGGTCAAAAAACAGCACTTCATCGGCAGCGTCGTTGAGGATATACCGCAGATGGTCAACCGACAGCCGCGGATTGACGGTGTGCGTCACCCAGCCGCCGGAGGCGACGGCAAAATAGATCTCCAGATGGCGGCGGTTGTTCCATGCCAGCGTGGCGCAGCGGGCGCCCGGCGGCAGCCCCAGCGACGCCAGCGCCGATGCCAGCCGCTGAGCACGGCTGGCCACCTCCCCCCAGCAGCTGCGCTCCTTCTCACCGCCAGTACTCACCGAGACAATCTCGGTCTCGCTGTGATACTGCGCTGCATGGCCGAGCAGCGCGGCAGTGGTGAGATCCTGATAAATCATCGGTGACGGCATGGCGGGGTCTCCTTTACAGACGTCCGGCGGAATCGAGGGGCGCGGCGCGATCGTGCGGGCGCCTATTGAATCTGGTCTACATTTGCCGGTCTGCACAAAAAAACGTACAGAAATCAGCGGTCACGCACAAAATAGAGTGGGAAATGGTTCAGAAAGGAAAAGACAAACTCATGATCGGAAGATCATTACTCAGAGAGCGTATCGCCCGACTTCGGGCCGGGCGATAGCGGTGGGGATTTACAGCAGTGCTTTCGCTTTAGCAACCACGTTATCGACGGTGAAGCCGTACTCCTCGAACAGCTGCTCAGCCGGCGCAGACTCACCGAAGGTGGTCATGCCAACGATAGCGCCGTTCAGGCCAACGTATTTGAACCAGTAGTCAGCGATACCCGCTTCCACGGCAACGCGCGCGGTCACGGCTTTCGGCAGTACGGATTCGCGATAAGCCGCATCCTGCTTGTCGAACGCGTCGGTGGACGGCATGGAAACCACGCGCGCCTTCACGCCTTCGGCAGTCAGTTTGTCCCATGCGGCAACCGCCAGCTCCACTTCTGAACCGGTGGCGATGAAGATCAGCTCCGGCTGGCCGGCGCAATCTTTCAGCACATAACCGCCGCGGGCCACGTTCGCCAGCTGCTCTGCGGTACGCTCCTGCTGCGCCAGGTTCTGACGGGAGAGGATCAGCGCGGTCGGGCCGTCCTGACGCTCCACGCCATATTTCCACGCAATCGCGGATTCCACCTGGTCACACGGACGCCAGGTGGACATGTTCGGGGTCACGCGCAGGGAAGCCACCTGCTCTACCGGCTGGTGAGTCGGGCCGTCTTCGCCCAGACCGATGGAGTCGTGGGTGTAGACCATCACCTGACGCTGTTTCATCAGCGCGGCCATACGTACCGCGTTACGCGCGTATTCCACGAACATCAGGAAGGTGGAGGTGTACGGCAGGAAGCCGCCGTGCAGCGCGATACCGTTGGCGATAGCGGTCATACCGAACTCGCGCACGCCGTAGTGGATGTAGTTCCCGGCAGCGTCTTCGTTGATCGGCTTAGAGCCAGACCACAGGGTCAGGTTGGACGGCGCGAGATCTGCGGAGCCGCCGAGGAATTCCGGCAGCAGCGGGCCGAAGGCTTCGATGGCGTTCTGCGAGGCTTTACGGCTGGCGATTTTCGCCGGGTTGGCCTGCAGCTTCGCGATGAACTCGTTAGCTTTCGCGTCGAAGTCAGACGGCATCTCGCCTTTCATACGGCGGGTGAATTCGGCTGCTTCCTGCGGGAAGGCTTTGGCGTAAGCCGCAAACTTCTCGTTCCACGCCGCTTCTTTCGCCTGGCCGGCTTCTTTGGCATCCCACTGGGCATAGATGTCAGACGGGATGTCAAACGGCGCGTGTTTCCAGCCCAGCGCTTCGCGGGTCAGGGCGATTTCGGCGTCGCCCAGCGGCGCGCCGTGGGAGTCGTGGGTGCCGGCTTTGTTCGGCGAACCGAAACCGATGATGGTTTTGCACATCAGCAGGGACGGTTTGTCGGTGACCGCCCGCGCTTCTTCTACCGCGCGTTTGATGGCGTCAGCGTCGTGACCGTCCACGCCGCGCACCACGTGCCAGCCGTAGGCTTCAAAGCGTTTGGCGGTGTCGTCGGTGAACCAGCCTTCAACGTGGCCGTCGATGGAGATGCCGTTGTCATCATAGAACGCCACCAGTTTACCCAGTTTCAGGGTACCGGCCAGGGAGCACACTTCGTGAGAAATGCCTTCCATCATGCAGCCGTCGCCCATGAAGGCGTAGGTGTAGTGGTCGACGATATCGTGTCCCGGACGGTTGAACTGCGCCGCCAGGGTTTTCTCGGCGATAGCCATCCCGACCGCGTTAGCGATACCCTGGCCCAGCGGACCGGTGGTGGTTTCCACGCCTGCGGTGTAGCCGACTTCCGGGTGACCCGGGGTTTTGGAGTGCAGCTGGCGGAAGTTTTTCAGCTCGGATATCGGCAGATCGTAGCCAGTGAGGTGCAGCAGGCTGTAAATCAGCATCGAACCATGGCCATTTGACAACACAAAACGGTCACGGTCAGCCCAGGCCGGATTGTTCGGGTTATGGTTCAGGAAATCACGCCACAGCACTTCGGCAATGTCAGCCATACCCATCGGGGCCCCCGGGTGGCCAGATTTGGCTTTCTGTACAGCGTCCATGCTCAGGGCGCGCAGCGCGTTGGCGCATTGGCGGCGAGTGGTATTTGTCGTTTTCATCAGTCTTTATCCCCGCGGATTACAACATCTGCTGAATCTGTTGTTCCAGTTTCACCTGATCGACAGCAAACAGTCGGATCCCTTCCGCTAGTTTTTCCACTGCCATGGGATCCTGATGATGCTGCCAGAGGAACTCCGCCTGCGTCATCGGGCTGGGACGGGTTTCCGTCACGCAGCCGGGAGTCAACTGGCGGGTCAGCACTCCTTCGCTGGCCGCCAGCTCGTCCAGCAGTGCCGGAGAGATGGTCAGGCGATCGCAGCCCGCCAGCGCCTGGATCTGCTCAATTCGACGGAAGCTGGCACCCATTACCACCGTGTCATAGCCATGAGATTTGTAATACTGATAAATCTGGCGCACAGAGACCACGCCCGGATCGCTGTCCACCTGATAGGCTGACTGCGGCTGGTGCTTCTGATACCAGTCGTAGATGCGGCCCACAAAGGGCGAGATGAGAAAGACGCCCGCTTCGGCGCACGCCCGGGCCTGAGCGAAAGAGAACAGCAGCGTCAGGTTGCAGTTTATACCGCTCTGCTCCAACTCTTCGGCAGCGCGAATGCCCTCCCAGGTGGCGGCGAGCTTAATTAGAATCCGCTCGGGACCAATGCCATTTTTTTCATATAACTGGATGAGCTTGCGCGCCTTCGCGACGCACATCCCGCGATCCCAGGCAAAGCGGGCATCCACTTCGGTGGAGATACGCCCGGGCACATGGCGCAGCACCTCGCTGCCGATATCCACTGCCACCTGATCGCAGGCGTTAATCAATTGCGTTTCTGCGCTGCCTCCCTGGCGGCGTGCCTTGCCAATCGCATCGGCAATCAGCGGCTGATACTGCGGCAGCTGCGCGGCCTTCAGCACCAGCGAGGGGTTGGTGGTCGCATCCTGGGGTGCAAACTTTTTAATCGATTCAATATCGCCGGTATCAGCAACAACCGTGGTGTATTTTTTCAGTTCGTCTAACTGGCTCATCATCTGTTCCTTATCTTACGACTGCGGAGATTAATCTCTGGCATGCTGGTGTTCGTAATAATCAATACGTTCCACTTTGGGCGCGGATCCGCCGCCCTCATATTCGGACTCAAGCCACGCCTGAATAATTTTTTTGCCCAGCTCAGCGCCAATCACCCGCGCGCCAAGGGTAATAATCTGCGCGTTGTTACTTTTACGCGCTCGCTCGGCGGAGAAGGTATCGTGACACTGTGCGGCGCGGACCCCGGGGACTTTATTGGCCACAATACTCATCCCAATGCCGGTACCGCAGATCAGGATCCCACGCTCGTGTTCGCCCTGTTTAATCGACATCGCCACCGCATGGGCAACATCCGGATAAACGGTACTCCCCTGGCGTTTATCGCTGCTGTAATCCGCGACGTTAATTCCCAACCCATTCAAATAAGCGACGATGGAATCGCGAAAAGCATAGGCGGCATCATCCGCACCAATAGCGATTGTTTTCATGGTTATTTCCTTAATTTAACAGTACGTCTTAATGACAATTCGGGTAAAACGAAATTTGGTCGCCAGGCTGAATAATTTGTGGTGGTTCGCCGTAAAGGTGTACCGTCCCGGGTAATTCAGCGATATCTGCGCCATCAAAATTTAGCGTGATATGGCCAAGCTGTCGTAAATTTGCCGTTGCCACACGGCCTACCGCGGTCACCCGATAATTTTTATCATTTAATTTCATTTGCTGACCAGGCGATAACTCGGCGGTCAGTTCGCTGGCCTGGTGTACAGCGCAATAACTCGCAATATCGTCGGGAACGGCATCGGAGAATAAAATAAGCCGCAGCTCCCGCAGAGAGTACTCAACATATTCCCCGACGGCGGTAATCCGTAATGAATACAACGGCACGCTCATACTATTTGTGTCCTTTGGCGGCAGGGGAAGATAATGTCACGCTCTCTTCACTTTTCACCTCTTTCAGCGGTTCAGCGGCTGGCGCACGCTTTTTCAGCCGTTTATCAAACCAGGCGACCAGTATCGGCGCGGTGATCATGGTGATAATGCTCGCCGTCGCCAGCTGCGCGGTGGCGGCATCCACGTACATCGCCAGCGAATGATCCGCCTGGGCAACCATCGCCGGCGTCAGCGCCGAGCTGGCGGCGGTGGTTCCCAGCGCGGCGCCCAGCGCGCTTTTCTTCTTCAAAAACAGGTTGTAGATAAAGTAGAACACAATCCCGGTTAGCGCGGAGATAATCCCCAACAGGATCCCGGACAGCCCGGCGGTGAACACCGTATTGATACTGGAGTTGGCGCCGATGGCGAACGACATAATAATGATCACCAGCGGCTGCGCCGCAGCGCATAACTGTTTAAAGCGTTCGTCCAGATTGCCCCACAGCATGCCAATCAGCAGTGGGATCAGCATCGACAGCAGCGCGGCGAAGGGAATATTGGCCAGGCCGCTGACGCCCAGCACCATCATGGTAACAAACGGACCATCCTTGATGCAGAATACGGAGATCGCCCCGGCATCACTGGCATCGCCATAGTTGCTGCACAATGCGATATAGAGGGAGCTGTTCGAGCTGGTCAGGCAGGCAATCAGCGCCAGGGTCGATATTCCGAGAAAACCGCTCGGGCCAAACAACGTTCCCGCAACCCATACCGCCAGTGCCCCGGCCAGACATTTGAGAAACAGCAGCACGGCGCCTTTATAGAGCGGCAACCCGGCCTGACGGATATTGATCGAGGTTCCGCAAATGAGCAAAAATATGCCCATCATGGCGCTGGAACCGACTTTAAATAAGGCGGTGGTCGGGCCGCCAATGCTGAGCACCTGGGGCGCGAAAGTATTAATTAATATAGCCACCAGCAGTGGAATAATAATTAACCCACCGGGCACCTTATTCATTTTTTCAAGTATATTAATATTCATAGGGTAACTCTTAAATTAAGATTTAACAGAGATAACGACGCAATACTACCCTGACGACCATTACGTCGTTTATTAGTCATTAGATTACTGGGTTATTGCTGTGCTTCCTGATAAATTCGGTCAACAATGATGCTAATAATATCTTCCGGTCCGGTTAGCCCTCCTTTCCCGACGCAAATTAAGCCGGCATAATCGCCGCCAATGATCCGCACCATATCGGTTTGCGGGATGACATAGTCAATCATTTCTATTCCGGTGGCGCCCAGCTCTTTTAGTACATTGACCATGGTGTCACCACCGGTCATATACAATCCTTTAATTTCACCCGACGCACAGTTAAGCACCTCGCGCACAATACTGCCCAATCCGTGGTTAATATTTTGCGCAGCCTCACCGTGGGCCAGACCAAATCGCTGCTCCTCTTCCTGAAGGTTTAGCAACCGCCCGGTCAAGGCGGACTCAAAAACAAAGAGCGCGTTGTGCTGCGCCGGAACGCACTGTCGGGCATGCTGCACCACGCGATTGACTTCAATCTCAGCGGCGTTTTTCCGGTCAACCAACAGCTCGGCATCCACCGGGATATGGCAGACCCGGGCATCATTAGCGATCAAATACTGGAGCTGTTTTTTGGTTACTGGCGTTGCGCTGCCGGCAACGATCAAAATCGAGCCGCGCTGGCCGTCCGCTGTCAGGCTCGCGGGCGCGCTGCTCCGCGCTTCGCGCATCAGGCCGCGACGAACCGCCAGCCGTTCGGTAAAGGGCCCCGGATCGACGGCCAGCACGTTCCAGTTCAGGGCCACTACCGCCCCGGCGATGGCATCGACATCGTCGACGGTTATCGCATCGACCACTATCACCCGCACGCCGCGCTGTTGTTGTTCCTGTAAATCCTGCTGGATTTGCCCTTCGCCTTTCATCACCGATGTCAGCGCGATATGCCCGACCTGATGATGGGTCTGCGCCGCCAACAGTCCCGGCACCCACGACTCGGTGACCGGGGTACGTACATCGCGAGCCACATCGGTCCGCGACAGGGCTACCGAATCAATCACCGAGTAACCGCCGACGAGAATACGCCGTGACTGCGGCATCGCCGGCACCACAACCGCCACCGTCTCCTGCGGCAGTTGTTCCAGCATGGCGTCGATTTCAAATCCGATGCCGCCGCGCAGCGTGGTATCAATCCGCTTGGTGAAGTAATGCGCGCCGCGAGCCTGCAGCTGTTTCACCGCAGCGCTCACTTTGTGCTGGGCCTCCGCTTTCGGCAATGGGCGGCTGTCGCTGCTGACCACCATCGCCGGATACTCTACCTCATTGCGGGCGAAGGATTCGGTATCGAAAAACGCGGCGGTTTTTAAACCACTGCGCGCCAGCAGCACCCCGACGGTAGTTGCCCCGGTCAGATCGTCAGCCACGATCCCAAGCTTTCCGCCTTCCCCTTGCGGCCAGACCATCTCAATGCAGGCTGGCGTCACGCCGGAGACGTAGATCCCTTCGTGTATAAATTCCGCCAGCGGGCCGCTTTTACCGGTGGGATGCAGGTTAATGGTGGGAATTCCCCGCTTCGGATAGAGTCCACAGCGCAACGTGCCGCCGCAGTCGATGACCATTAAACCAATCTCTTCCGCCGGCGGTTCGCCATTCTTGAATACATCAATGGAAGGCCAGCCGGTCAGTTCGCTCAGGCGGTCGACGACCGGGGGACGGATCCCCCCGGTGATGTACGCAATCTTTTTCCCCTGACCTGGCGTGATAGTCAGCGGCCCGCCCCAGCCCTTACAGCCCTTGCTAATCAACAGATGTTTTTCCATTTCTCTGTCCTCGTGATTCGCATGAACCTCAGCGATTATTGATGCTTCATTTTCCAGTAACGGGCCGCCACCAGCGTCGACTCCAGCATACTAACGGTACCCGCCTTACCGGTACCGGCGATATCAAACGCCGTCCCATGGTCGACGGAGCTGCGCATAAACGGCAGGCCGAAGGTAATGGTGATCGAACGTTCAAAGTCGAGGGTTTTGCAGGCAATATGCCCCTGATCGTGATACAGCGAGAGAATGGCGTCGTAGCGCCCCTGTTTGCCGAGATGGAACACGGAATCGGCCGGAACCGGCCCGATAGCGTTGATCCCCATCTCCTGGGCCGCTTTCACCGCCGGGATCAGATTGTCAGCCTCTTCGTGACCAAACAGACCATTGTCGGAACCATGCGGGTTCAGGGCGGCCACGGCAATGCGCGGATTTTTGATGTTCAGGGCGGTAAATTCATGGTGGATCTGCTGAACGCAGGCCAGCACTCGCGCTTTGTTGGCATAGTCACAGGCTGCTTTTAGCGCCATATGACGGCTCACGAAGAAGACGCGCAGGTTGTGGACGTGGAACATGGTCAGACCGTAATCAGATTGGGTTTCCACCTGATAGATTTCGGTATGGCCCGGGAGCTTACATCCTGCCAGCTTGATGGCTTCCTTATGAATTGGTGCAGTAGAGACCACGTCGATCAGCCCCGCTTTGCCCAGCTCGATCGACTTCATCACATAGTCCAGCGACATTTGCCCCGCCAGTTTCTGCACCTTGCCCCATTCGATACTGTCGCAATCGTAGTCGCCAGTTTCCAGAACATCCAACGTCCCCCAGCTGAAACGGGCCTCCTGCGGATGGGCAATTTTATGGATAGCAAAATCGCAGCCCATGATTTTCATCGCCCGGCTGATAATCGGTACCGAGCCGATCAGGAACGGTTTGCACTCGTCATACACGCTTTTGTCCATCATGGTGGCCACGGTGATCTCCGGGCCGATCCCTGCCGGATCGCCAATGGTAATCGCCACAACGGGTTTTTTCTCTGCTGACATCATGCGCCTCTCATTTTTTCAGTTGATTGTTCATATGTTCAATGCCAAATCATATGCTCAAAACATTACCTGATGAATGAGCCGCCATGAGTGATGAAGATCACATAAAAAAATTCATAGATTTTTTTCATCGAAAAATGTGATCTAACATATGTTCACACAGTGATAAAAAGTTCAACCTCAATACAGGGTATAGCCCCGTTTCTGGCAAGTATTTGATTTTATTAAGAGGAGAAGCAATGATGACCCCGATATGGTTAGGAACCAGCTGGAAAATGAACAAGCCGCTGTCGCAGGCCATGGCCTGGTGCGAAACGCTGGCAGCGCGGATGCCGGAGGGCTGTCACCCTGCTATTCAGCCCTTCGTCATTCCCCCCTTCACCGCGATCCAACCCGTCAGCCATTTTCTGCAAACGCATCAGTTACCGCTTCTGACCGGCGCGCAGAATATGCATGAAGCGGATCAGGGCGCCTGGACCGGGGAAATCTCGGCGGCCATGTTGGCAGAAACCGGCGCCACGCTTGTTGAGCTGGGACATTCAGAACGACGCGCCGCCTTTAATGAAAGCGATGCCGCGATTAATCGAAAAGTGCATAGCGCCTTAGGTCATGGCCTGCGCCCGCTGATCTGTATTGGCGATAGCGCCGAGGAGAAACGCTGGCAGGTGTCGCGTGAAAGCGTGGTGCGGCAGATGAAGATTGCCCTGTATGGCCTGAGCCACCAGCAGGCGCTGCGGACCCTGATTGCGTATGAACCGGTGTGGGCCATTGGCGAACATGGTACGCCCGCCTCACCGCAGGAGGCGGGCGTCATTCATCAGGCGCTACGTCAGGCGCTTTGCGAGCGGTTTGGTCACGAGACGGGAACCCGTATCCCGCTGCTCTATGGCGGCAGCGTAACGCTGCAAAACGCGGTGGAACTGCTGCGCCAGCAGGAGATCAATGGGTTGTTTATCGGCCGCGCGGCCTGGGACGCGCAAGGCTATTGCGACATTGTTCAACGCGTTACACAGGAATTTATTTTGCAGGCGCAGTAATATAAAAGGGACACCAGAGATGGAAATTCCAGGCCATGATTGAACAAGACTCAGATTACGCCCTGCTCACTGAAATTGCGGTGGCTTATTACGATCAGGAACAAACGCAGGAAGAGATCGCCAAACGATTCGGCATTTCGCGTATCAAAGTCGGGCGCCTGCTGAAAAAAGCGCGCCAGGAAGGGATTGTTGAGATCAGCGTCAAATACCATCCGGTCTTCAGCTCCCAGATTGAGCAGCAGTTTATTTCGCACTTTGGCATTAAGCGCGCGTTAATTGCCCTGGATCACCATGATGAAGATGAACAGCGCCAGCAGGTGGCGGCCCTGGTCAGTAACTACCTTGCCGGGGTGTTAAAAAACGATATGACCGTCACCGTTGGTCAGGGGCGCAATGTGGCCGCGGTGGCGAATCACGTTGGCGTGTTTCCTGAGCGCCACTGCCGCTTTATCTGCGGCATCGGCGGAACCAAGCGTGACAATCAGCTGATTGACGCCGACCACATCAGCCGGAATCTGGCGCGCAAATTTAACGGCTTCAGTGAAACGCTTTACGCCCCGGCCTATGTGGAAACCCCGGAGCTGCGCGCGGCCTTTATGCAAAACCGCCTGATTAAGGCCACGCTCGAACAGGCCAGCAAAGCTGACGTGGCGATCATCGGCCTCGGCGATATGAATGAAAACAGCTTTATGGTGCAGCTCGGCTGGTTTTCGCCGCAGGAAATTGCCACCGCGCGTCAGGAACAGGGGGTGGTGGGCGATCTGGCGGGGTACAGCTTTTTCAATATTCAGGGCAAACCCGTCGATACGGTGATGAATGACCGGGTCATTGGCTTAAGTCTCGAACAGCTGCGGGCCATTCCCTGCGTCATCGCTATCGCCTCCGAAAGTACGAAAGCGACGGCGATCCTGGGGGCATTACGCACCGGGGTTATCGATGTGCTGGCTACCAGCGCCTCGAACGCCCGTTCGGTCATTAATATGCAAAAGGCGCTATAAATAAGCCACGGTGCAGGCGGCGGATCAGCGTTGACCGCCGTCGCGCTGGCCTTTGCCCTTCCCTTTTTCGGCTCGCCGCTGCACAAAATCTTCAATGATGCCGACAACCCAGTTGAGAGGTTTCCACAGCACCACCAGCAGCAGCAACGGGCCGTATATTCGCACACCGCCCGTCGCGACCTGACCGGTCAACAGCAGGGCTAAGAAATCCAGCAGCAGGCACAACGCGCTGCCAGTGCCGAGGAACAGACATAGCAGGAAGAGGATCGGTCGGCTATCGACATGTAGCGGTAAAGCGCGCTGGCTCCAGACGCCAACGATAATGGCCGCGATCAACATGATCGCTTCGATAACCAGCGGATTATGCATGGTCTGACTCCTGTCATGACGTGACATCCTTGTCAGCAGCGCTGCCGGCGGCCGTGGGCTGCGCCCTGGCTACCGGCAGGCTGCTTCAGTTTACAGCGCGTTTTCCTGCAGCAGCTTATCGATAAAGGCGGGTACCACTTCGCTTGCCAGCCCGTAGTGCTTCTCGGCAAACTCGCTGCCCACCTGGCTGGGCTCCAGGTTCAGTTCAACGGTATGGGCGCCGTGCAGTCGCGCCTCGTGCACAAAGCCAGCCGCCGGATAGACATGGCCGGAGGTGCCGATGGCGATAAAAATATCTGCGTCGGCCAGCGCGCTGTAGATCTCATCCATCCCCAGCGGCATTTCGCCAAACCAGACCACGTGCGGACGCAGCGCCGCCGGGAACTGGCAGCAGTGGCACTTGTCCTCGGCGGTGACGTCGCCGGTCCACTCCAGCACCTGGCCGCTCCACGAACAGCGCACCTTTAGCAGCTCGCCGTGCATATGGATCACCCGGCGGTTGCCGGCGCGCTCGTGCAGATTATCAATATTCTGGGTGACCAGCAGAAAATGGTCGCCCAGCAGATCCTCCAGACGCGCCAGCGCCAGATGCGCCGCGTTCGGCGCGATTTCCGGACTCTGCAGCTGACGACGACGGGCGTTGTAGAACGCCTGCACCAGCGCCGGATCGCGGGCGAAGCCTTCCGGCGTCGCCACATCTTCCACCCGATGCTCTTCCCACAGGCCATCGGCCGCGCGGAAGGTTTTGATCCCCGACTCTGCCGAGATGCCCGCGCCGGTTAACACCACCACTCTCGGTTTTGCCATCGCTTCAGGCTTCATCCTGTCCTCCCTAAAGAAAATCCGCTGACGCAGACGGTCACGCAACCGACGTTTATTGCGACGAAAACGGCTCAATCGATGTAAACGGCGCGACTGCATAGCTACCTCTGTGATTAATGGGTCAGGTGAAGGAAGGCCGCACCGCGCATTCCCCCGGCATCGCCGTGGCGCGCGCGCTCAATGCGCGGAACCCTGGCGACTGGCAGAAGATGGCGCGGCAATCGTTGCGCCAGCCCTTCGCTAATGGCCGTAAAGTTAGATAATCCACCGCCGAGCACCAGCAAGTCCGGGTCGACAATGGTCAGTATATTCCCCAGACACACCGCCAGCAGATCGAGATAGCGCTCAACGTGCGCCTGCGCGCGCGGATCGTGCTGCTGCCACTGCGCCACAATCTCCGGCGAGGAGAGCGGTTGCTGATAAAAATGTTCGTACAGCCAGGCGAAACCGCGACCGGAGAGATAATTTTCAATACAGCCCAGCTGGCCGCAGCCGCAGCGCAGCAGCGGAAAATCGCGCCCAACCACCTCCAGGGCATCCACCGGCAGGCGAATATGACCGAACTCGCCGGTGATATAGCTATGTCCGGTAATCGATTTACCGTTCAACACCAGGCCGCCGCCCACGCCGGTGCCGAGGATCAATCCCATCACCAGCGGGTATTGCGTAAACTCATCGTCCCACGCTTCCGACAGCGCGAAACAGTTGGCGTCATTATCGAGACGCACATCGCGCCCCAACCGCGCGCTGAGGTCAGCGCGCAGCGGCCGGCCGCTGGCGGCTGGCACGTTAGCGGCATACAGCGTGCCGTCCGCCGTTTCCGGCATTCCCGGAATACCGATCCCGACCGAACCCTGCTGGTCGAAGCGCTCATCGGCCTCGCGGACCAGCGCCTCTACCGCCTGGAGAAAATCCTCATAACTACTTTTCGGCGTAGCGACGCGTTTTTCCCACTGCAGTCGCCGCTCCTGATTAAATACGCCCAGCGCTATCTTGCTGCCGCCAATGTCAAATCCATAATACATTTCAGCAATTCCTCTTGTGTCGTCAGCCAGGCCGACGATGACGATAAATTACTGGCCACTCAGCACCCTCGCCGGGTCGATGCGGCTGGCGCGGCGGGCGGGATACCAGCTGGCCAGCAAACTCAGCAACAGTGCTGTCACCAGCACATAAAAGACGTCCAGCCAGTGCAATTCTGACGGCAGGAAGTCAATAAAATAGATGTCGCCGGAGAGGAATTTATGCCCAATCAGGTATTCGATGCCGTTGATGATCGACGTCAGGTTCAACGCGCAGATCACGCCGATCACCACCCCAAACAGGCTGCCTACCGATCCGGCTAATAAACCATACCACACGAAAATCGCGCGAATTAAGCCGTCTTTTGCGCCAAGCGTGCGCAGCACCGCAATATCGCCGCTTTTGTCTTTGACCGCCATCACCAGCGTCGAGACGATGTTAAAGCAGGCCACGCCGATCACCAGCACCATCGCCAGGTACATAATGGCGCGGATCATCTGGATGTCGCGATACATATAGCCATAGGTGCCGATCCAGCTCTTGATGTAGACGTAGCTATTGGTCACCTCGCCGGCGTCGCGTACCAGCTTGTTAGCATGGAAAACGTCGGTGACCTTGATGGCGATGCCGGTCACGCTGCTGCCCATCTCCAGGTACTGCTGCGCATCCTGCATCGGGATCATGGCAAAACTATGATCGAGCTGGCCGCTCAGCTGTAAAATTCCGGTCACATGCAGCCTGACGCGTTTTGGCTGCAGCAGCTGATGGTCGGCGTCGGCATTAGGGATCATGATCGACACCCAGTCCCCCTGCTTCACGTGCAGGGCATCGGCGACCCCTTTGCCCAGGATCACCTGCTGTTCGCCAGCCTTGAATCCGGCCCACGCGTTATTCTGCACAAAGGTAGGCAGCGCGCTGAGCTGGCTCTCCTGCTGCGGGTCGACGCCTTTCACCTGGATGGCGCGCATATTGCTGCCGCTCTCCACCAGGCCGGTGAAGTTAATATAGGGCGCTGCCGCGACAATCCCCTTCACCTTCTGCACCTTCGCCAGCGCTTCCTGCCAGTTATTCCACGGCTGATTCACGGGTTCGATTTCGCCGTGCGGTACCACCGCCAGCACGCGGTTATTCAGCTCGCGCTCAAAGCCGTTCATCGCGCTGAGGCCGACGATCAGCACCGCCACCCCCAGCGCAATGCCAATGGTGGAGATCACCGAGATCAGCGACACCATGCCGCCGCGCCGCCGGCCGCGGCTGAAACGCAATGCAATCAGTAACGATAACGGAGACGCCATTACTCGGCCCCCATCAGGGTCAGGTCGGCGGTCAGACGGCCATCGCGCATCTCCAGCTGGCGGCTCATGCGCTTCGCCAGCTGCAGGTCGTGGGTCACCACCAGAAACGCGGTGCGCTGCGCGACGTTCAGTTCGCCCAGCAGCTGGAAGATGCTGTCGGCGTTGCGAGCGTCGAGGTTACCGGTTGGCTCGTCCGCCAGCACCAGCCGCGGTTTATTCACCAGCGCGCGGGCAATCGCCACCCGCTGGCGCTCGCCGCCGGAGAGCTCCGACGGACGGTGATGGCTGCGGTGTTCAAGACCGACCGCTTGCAGCATCGCTTTCGCCTGGCGTTCAATATCCGCCGGCTTCTTTTTGCCAATCAGCAGCGGCATCGCCACGTTTTCCAGTGCGCTAAAGTCCGGCAGCAGATGGTGGAACTGATAGATAAAGCCCAGCTCGCGGTTACGCAGGTCGGCGCGCGCGGCGGTGGATAGCTTGCTCATCGGCTGACCGGAGAAAATCACGTCGCCAGAGGTGGGCGTATCCAGGCCGCCGAGCAGATGCAGCAGCGTACTTTTGCCAGAGCCGGAGGTGCCGACGATAGCCATCATCTCGCCTTCACCAATGCTGAAGCTGACATTGTGCAGGACATCGGTTTGCACATTGCCTTCCTGATAGCGTTTGCACAGGTTGTCGCATTGCAGCAGGATCTTATTCATAACGTAAAGCCTCAGCGGGTTGGGTGGCGGCAGCGCGCCAGGAAGGGTACAACGTAGACAACAGGGCCAGCACCATCGCCACCAGGGCGATAACAATGACCTGCAGCGGCTCAATCGCCACCGGCAGCGCCGCGCCGTCAAGGAAGGCGCCGATGATCGGCATTAAATTATTCAGCTGGCTGGCCAACAGGGCGCCAAGCACCGCTCCCAGCAGCGCGCCGACGATCCCGGCGCTGGCCCCCTGCACCATAAAGACGGCCATAATCTGCCGCGGCGTCAGCCCCTGGGTCTGGAGGATCGCCACTTCGCCCTGCTTCTCCATCACCATCATCCCCAGCGAGGTAATAATGTTGAAGGCCGCGACGGCGACGATCAGGCTCAGCAGCAGGCCCATCATATTTTTCTCCATGCGCACCGCCTGGAACAGTTCGCCTTTGCGCTCGCGCCAGTCCTGCCACTGAGTTCCCGGCGGCAGCGTCTGCTGACTCAGGGTGTCGACCTGCAGCGGTTTATCCAGCCACAGGCGCCAGCCGGTGATATTCCCCAGCGGATAGCGCATCAGACGGGAGGCGTCGTCGATGTTGGTCAGCATCTGATAGCCATCGACTTCGCTGTTGGCGGCGAAGGTGCCGATGACCGTGAACAGACGCTGGCTCGGCACGCGGCCCATCGGCGTAAACTGACTCGCGGAAGGAACCATCACGCGAATTTTATCGCCGCGATTAACCCCCAGCTGGCCCGCCAGCTGCTCGCCGAGAATAACGTTATATTTGCCCGCCTGCAGATCGCTCTGTTTGACGTTCACCAGGTATGGAGTCAGGGGATCGTTCTGCGCCGGATCAATGCCCAGCATAACCCCGACCGCCACGCTGCGCGCACTCTGCAGC
This sequence comes from Klebsiella sp. P1954, assembly GCF_018199955.1. Lineage (NCBI taxonomy): Bacteria > Pseudomonadati > Pseudomonadota > Gammaproteobacteria > Enterobacterales > Enterobacteriaceae > Klebsiella > Klebsiella sp. P1954. The sequence continues at coordinate 953,682 of NZ_CP073373.1, forward strand.
ACCACGTCGCCGGTGGTGATCGGCGCTACGCGGGTTACCCCATTAAGTTTCGCTTCGCGCTCCGGCAGTTGCTGAGGGTTCACCGAACCCTGTTTGGCGCTAAGAATGGCCTGTGGCATCAGCCCCAGGATGTTGTTTTGCAGCTCGCGTTCAAAGCCGTTCATCACCGACAGGACTGTCACCAGCGCCATTACGCCAAGCGTAATACCGATAGTTGAGAGCCAGGAGACGAAACGACCGAAGCGGTCGGCTGCGCGCCCGCGCATATAGCGTAGGCCGATAAAGAGTGCGGCAGGTTGGTACATGTCATCCATCTGGTTGCTGATAGCCGATGCCCGAGTATATAAGCGATTAGGGGCAGCGTAAACGACTGATACATGACGACTTTATTAGCAATAAACCTAAAAACCAAGTAAATACAAACGGATAGATAAGTACTTACTTATTTATCTTTACGCTTATCGACAGCGCTGACCTTTCTTCACCCAATACGCGATGGCAATTCGGGTTGGCGAATTCAGACCAATCGCGGATAATCTCACTATTGAATATCAGCGAGTTGCCCTCCATATCGGCAGAGCGAATCCCTAAGAGACCATGAAACCGTCTATGCCTGAACAATATCGATACTCATTGCCGGTGAAAGCCGGCGACCAGCGCCAGCTTGGCGAGTTGACCGGCGCAGCCTGCGCCACCCTGGTGGCGGAGATGGCTGAACGCCACAAGGGCCCGGTGGTGCTGGTGGCGCCTGACATGCAAAACGCGCTGCGTCTGAACGACGAGATCAGGCAGTTTACCGACAGCATGGTGATGGGGCTGGCGGACTGGGAAACGCTCCCTTACGACAGCTTCTCGCCGCATCAGGACATCATCTCCTCCCGTCTTGCCACCCTTTACCAGTTACCCACCATGCAGCGCGGCGTACTGATCGTCCCGGTCAGCACCCTGATGCAGCGCGTCTGTCCGCACAGCTTCCTTCACGGCCACGCGCTGGTGATGAAAAAGGGCCAGCGCCTGTCGCGCGATGCGCTGCGCGATCAGCTGGAGGGGGCCGGCTACCGCCATGTCGATCAGGTGATGGAGCACGGCGAATATGCTACCCGCGGCGCGCTGCTCGACCTGTTCCCGATGGGTAGCGATCAGCCCTACCGCCTTGATTTCTTTGACGATGAAATCGACAGCCTGCGCCTGTTCGACGTTGACAGCCAGCGCACGCTGGAGGAAGTGGCGGCCATTAACCTGCTGCCGGCGCACGAGTTCCCCACCGACCAGACCGCTATTGAGCTGTTCCGCAGCCAGTGGCGCGACCGCTTTGAGGTGAAGCGCGATGCCGAACACATCTATCAGCAGGTCAGTAAAGGGACGCTACCTGCCGGTATCGAATACTGGCAACCGCTGTTCTTCAGCGAGCCGCTGCCGCCGTTATTCAGCTATTTCCCGGCCAGCACGCTGATCGTCAACACTGGCGATCTCGAGGCCAGCGCGGAACGATTCCAGAATGAAGCCCGCGCCCGCTTTGAAAACCGCGGCGTCGACCCGATGCGCCCGCTCCTGCCGCCTGAGCTGCTGTGGCTGCGCAGCGATGAGCTATTCAGCGAACTGAAAAAATGGCCGCGCGTGCAGCTGAAAACCGAACGTCTGGCGGACAAAGCGGCAAATACTAATCTGGGCTACCAGACGCTGCCGGACCTCGCCGTCCAGGCGCAGAACAAAGCGCCGCTGGATAATCTGCGCCGCTTCCTCGAGTCCTTTACCGGTCCGGTGATCTTCTCGGTGGAAAGCGAAGGCCGCCGTGAAGCGCTGAGCGAAATGCTGGCGCGGATTAAAGTTGCGCCAAAACATGTGCTGCGTCTGGAGGAAGCCACCGGCAACGGCCGCTATCTGATGATTGGCGCCGCCGAGCACGGGTTTATCGACAGCCAGCGCGGCCTGGCGCTGATTTGCGAGAGCGACCTGCTCGGCGAGCGGGTGGCGCGCCGTCGTCAGGATTCGCGACGCACCATTAACCCTGACACTCTGATTCGCAACCTCGCCGAACTGCATATCGGCCAGCCGGTCGTTCACCTGGAACACGGCGTGGGCCGCTACGCGGGCATGACTACCCTGGAAGCCGGCGGCATCACCGGCGAATATCTGATGCTGACCTACGCCAACGATGCCAAGCTATACGTTCCGGTATCGTCCCTGCATCTTATCAGCCGCTACGCCGGCGGGGCGGAAGAAAACGCCCCCCTGCACAAGCTGGGCGGCGATGCCTGGACCCGGGCGCGACAAAAAGCGGCTGAGAAAGTACGCGACGTGGCGGCCGAGCTGCTGGATATCTATGCCCAGCGCGCGGCGAAGGCGGGTTTTGCCTTTAAACACGACCGCGAACAGTATCAGCTGTTCTGCGACGGTTTCCCATTTGAAACCACGCCGGATCAGGCGCAGGCGATCAACGCCGTCCTCAGCGATATGTGCCAGCCGCTGGCCATGGACCGCCTGGTGTGCGGCGATGTGGGCTTCGGCAAGACCGAAGTGGCCATGCGCGCCGCCTTCCTCGCCGTGGAGAACCACAAGCAGGTGGCGGTGCTGGTGCCGACCACCCTGCTGGCTCAGCAGCACTATGACAATTTCCGCGATCGTTTCGCCAACTGGCCGGTACGCATCGAAATGCTCTCCCGCTTCCGCAGCGCTAAAGAGCAGGCGCAGATCCTCGAGCAGGCCGCGGAAGGCAAAATCGATATCTTGATCGGCACCCACAAGCTGCTGCAGAGCGAGGTGAAGCTGCGCGATCTCGGGCTGCTGATCGTCGACGAAGAGCACCGGTTTGGCGTGCGGCATAAAGAGCGCATCAAAGCGATGCGCGCCGATGTCGATATTCTGACCCTCACCGCCACGCCGATCCCGCGGACGCTGAACATGGCGATGAGCGGGATGCGCGATCTGTCGATCATCGCCACGCCGCCGGCGCGCCGCCTGGCGGTGAAGACCTTCGTTCGCGAATATGACGCCCTGGTGGTGCGCGAGGCGATCCTGCGCGAAACGCTGCGCGGCGGCCAGGTCTACTATCTGTTTAATGACGTTGAGAACATCCAGAAAGCCGCCGACAAGCTGGCGGAGCTGGTGCCGGAGGCGCGGATCGCCATCGGTCACGGTCAGATGAGGGAGCGCGAACTGGAGCGGGTGATGAATGACTTCCATCATCAACGCTTCAATGTGCTGGTGTGCACCACCATCATCGAAACCGGGATCGACATTCCCACCGCCAACACCATCATCATCGAACGCGCCGACCATTTTGGCCTCGCCCAGCTGCACCAGCTGCGCGGCCGCGTTGGCCGTTCGCATCACCAGGCCTATGCCTGGCTGCTGACGCCGCATCCGAAAGCGATGACCACCGATGCGCAAAAGCGCCTCGAGGCCATTGCGTCGCTGGAAGATCTCGGCGCCGGCTTTGCGCTGGCAACCCACGATCTGGAGATTCGCGGGGCCGGGGAACTGCTTGGGGAAGATCAGAGCGGTCAGATGGAAACCATCGGTTTCTCCCTGTATATGGAGCTGCTGGAGAACGCAGTCGATGCGCTGAAAGCCGGGCGTGAACCCTCGCTGGAAGATCTCACCAGTCAGCAGACGGAGGTTGAACTGCGCATGCCTTCCCTGCTGCCTGATGATTTCATCCCTGACGTCAATACGCGCCTGTCATTCTATAAGCGCATTGCCAGCGCCAAAAACGAACAGGATCTGGAGGAGATCAAAGTCGAGCTGATCGATCGTTTTGGCCGCCTGCCCGATGCCGCCCGCAACCTGCTGGATATCGCCCGTCTGCGTCAGCAGGCGCAAAAGTTAGGGATCCGCAAGCTGGAAAGCAACGAAAAAGGCGGCGTGATCGAATTTAACGAGAAAAACAACGTCAATCCGGTGTGGCTGATCGGCCTGCTGCAAAAGCAGCCCCAGCACTTCCGCCTGGACGGTCCCACGCGCCTGAAGTTCATGCAGGACCTGGAGGAGCGTAAAACGCGGATGGACTGGGTTCGCCAGTTTATGCGCCAGCTGGAAGAGAACGCCGTCGCCTGACTGGCAGGAGATACGGCCCCGCTGCCGTATCTCCCTTCCCACATATCTGGCAATCTTTACAAACATTTTGCAATCCGCCTGGATTTCCCCACACAGACTCACGCCATAATCTCATCTGCTTTTCGTATAAAAATAACCAGTTACATATTTTGGAGTTATGGTAATGAGAAACCGTTTCCCCGTGACGCTTTGGCTGACGCTAGTCGCGTTAGTCGCCGCGCTGGCCCTGCCCGCGCGCGCTAACACCTGGCCCCTTCCCCCGCCGGGCAGCCGGCTGGTGGGTCAGAATCAGTTTCATGTGGTACAGGATGACGGCGGTTCGCTGGAAGCGATTGCCAAGAAGTACAATGTCGGCTTCCTGGCCCTGCTGCAGGCCAATCCCGGGGTTGACCCCTATGTTCCGCGCGCCGGCAGCGTGCTGACCATCCCCCTGCAGACGCTGCTGCCCGATGCGCCGCGCGAAGGGCTGGTGATAAACCTCGCCGAACTGCGCCTCTACTATTACCCGCCGGGCAAAAATGAAGTGACCGTCTACCCAATCGGCATCGGCCAGCTGGGTGGAACCACCATCACACCGACGATGGTCACAACCGTGTCCGACAAACGGGCCAATCCGACCTGGACACCTACCGCCAACATTCGCGCGCGCTACAAGGCTATGGGGATTGAGCTGCCGGCGGTAGTGCCTGCTGGTCCTGACAATCCGATGGGCCATCACGCCATCCGCCTCGCCGCCTATGGCGGAGTCTATCTCCTGCACGGCACCAATGCCGATTTCGGCATCGGTATGCGCGTCAGTTCCGGCTGCATTCGTCTGCGCGATAACGATATCAAGGCGCTGTACAACACTATCTCGCCGGGCACGAAGGTGAACATTATCAACACGCCGATCAAGGCGTCGGTTGAGCCGGATGGCCGCCGTCTGGTTGAGGTCCATCAGCCGCTGTCTGAGCATATCGATGACGACCCGCAGACCCTGCCCATTACGCTTAATGCGGCCATGACTGCGTTCAAACAGGCGCCGCAGACCGACGGGACGGTGATGGAGCGCGCGATGAATTATCGCTCGGGCATGCCGATTGACGTCACCCGTCATGCTGACCCAGGACCGCAGTCGCTGTAGTCTTACGCTGCACAAAACAAAAAACCCGCCTGATGGCGGGTTTTTTGTTGGCATGGGTCAAACAGGGGTACAACAGGGTCTTACTCATCGCCGTCCGGTGAAGGGGGCCGGGCAGCGACGCATCGGGCTTACTTGTAGATAACGGCGGTACCGTGAAGGGTATTCGGACCGGTTACCGAAGTAATACGATATGAAGTGGCGCCCATCTCATCCGCTTTCTGCGCCAGCTGGTCTTCCAGCGAGCCCAGGTTAGTCCCGGCAGAAGCAGAGATGGTGCCTACTTTATGCTGTCCTGCAGGGGTGGACTGCACCTCTACAGCGGCAAAGCTGGCGAAAGAAAGGGAACTTAAAACGGCGGCAATAGCCAGAGTATTAACGGTTTTCATGATTATTATACCTGTGCAGATGAATTTTATAGTAGGGTCGCAAGCATTAACTTAACGATCGATAGGTAAATAATAATGTGATCTATGTCACACGTCAATGCATTTTTATAACGATCGTTTAACTATTTATAAAATGCTTAAATTTCATACATATATGAATTATTTATTTTTAAACCGACAGCGCTGGCCCCGGCGATCGTTTATTTTTATAATGGCCTTTCACCAAACCAACATAGGTACAACGGCACCATGACAACTGACGTTCAAAGTTGCGCCAAAAAAAGCCGTGGCCGACCGAAGGTGTTCGACAGGGATGCGGCGCTGGACAAAGCCATGACACTCTTCTGGCAGCACGGCTATGAGGCGACCTCGCTCGCCGATCTGGTCGAGGCGACAGGAGCAAAAGCCCCCACCCTGTATGCGGAATTTGTGAATAAAGAAGGCCTATTCCGCGCAGTGTTGGATCGTTACATTTCGCGCTTTGCCGCGAAGCACGAAGCCGTGCTGTTTGCCGAGGGAAAATCCGTCGATCGCGCGTTGCGTGACTACTTCACGGCGGTCGCCACCTGCTTTACCAGCAAAGAGACGCCGGCCGGCTGCTTTATCATCAATACCTCCGCCGCGCTGGCCGCCTCCTCGACGGATATCGCCAATACCATCAAATCCCGCCATGCGATGCAGGAGCAGGCGCTAACCCAGTTTCTGCAGCAGCGGCAGGCGCAGGGCGAACTGCCCGCGGGCCGCGATGTCGCGCAGCTGGCGCAATTTCTTAACTGCGTTCTGCAGGGGATGTCGTGATGGGGACGGGGACGATTGAGATCGATAATAACCGCCAGCTGCAGTTGGTCACCCAGTATTATAAAAGCCAGGGCGATGATGACTACGGTCTGTGGCTCGGGAAGAACATGTCCGCGGTCACCAGCGGCGGCAAAGCGTATACCACCGATGGGCTCAATTCCGACCGTATCCCCGGCACCGAACGCCATCTGATCAGCCTCCAGTACTCCGATGCCGACTTTTTCGGCCAGAATCTGGTGAGCCAGGTGTACTATCGCGATGAGTCCCTCACCTTCTATCCGTTCCCGACGCTCACGAAAGGTCAGGTCAGTAGCTTCTCCTCGTCGCAGCAGGATACCGATCAGTATGGGGCCAAGCTGACCCTCAACAGTCAACCGCTGGCGGGGTGGGATCTCACCTGGGGTCTCGACGCCGATCATGAGACCTTTAATGCCAACCAGATGTTCTTCGATCTGCCACAATCGATGGCCTCCGGCGGGTTGCACAACGAATCGATCTACACTACCGGCCGCTACCCGGGATACAGTATTTCCAATGTCGCGCCATTCCTGCAGTCCAGCTACGATCTGAACGATATCTTTACCGTCAGCGGCGGGGTACGCTACCAGTGGACCGAAAACCGGGTCGACGACTTTGTCGGCTACGCCCAGCAGCAGGATATCGCCAACGGCAAAGCGCGCTCCGCCGACGCCATCAAAGGCGGCAAAACCGATTATGACAATTTCCTGTTTAACGCCGGGATCGTGGCCCACCTGACCGAGCGTCAACAAACCTGGTTTAACTTCTCGCAGGGTGTCGAGCTACCGGACCCTGGTAAATACTATGGCATCGGTAAATATGGCGCTGCGGTGAATGGTCATCTGCCGCTGATCTCCAGCGTCAACGTCGATGACTCGCCGCTGCAGGGGATCAAAGTTAACTCGTACGAGCTGGGCTGGCGCTACACTGGCGATAACCTGCGCACCCAGCTGGCGGCGTACTACTCGACCTCGGATAAGACCATTGTCGTCAACCGCACCGACATGACCATCGACGTTCAGTCCGACAAACGGCGTATTTACGGCGTTGAGGGGGCGGTCGACTACTTTATTCCGGATAGCGACTGGAGCGTCGGCGGTAACTTTAACGTGCTGAAATCCCAGGTGCAGACCGACGGCCGCTGGCAAAAATGGGACGTCACCCTCGCCTCGCCGTCTAAAGCCACCGCCTGGGTGGGGTGGGCGCCGGATCCGTGGAGCCTGCGCGTGCAGAGTCAGCAGGTATTTGACCTCAGCGATGCCGCCGGTAACAAGCTGGAAGGCTATAACACCGTCGATTTTATCGGTAGTTACGCGCTGCCGGTGGGGAAACTGACCTTCAGTATCGAAAACCTGCTTAACGAAGACTATGTCACTATCTGGGGCCAGCGCGCGCCGCTGCTCTACAGCCCAACCTACGGCAGTTCATCGCTGTATGAGTACAAAGGTCGTGGCCGCACCTTTGGTCTGAACTACGCCTTAACCTTCTGATAAAAAAAGCCCCTCAGCCTGAGCGATTGAGGGGCTAATCACTACACAAATCTGTTTTTAGATTTTGTTGTTCAGGACCAGCTGGCCGTTGTTGTCCAGCGGGATCTGGCTGCCGGGATCGTGATCCATGCGGATTTTCCCCTGCTGATCGCCTATCTTATAGGTCACATCGTAGCCGAGCATTTTATCGGATTTGTCATACACCGTTTTGCAGCGCTGCTGGGTGGTGGTGTAGGTATCGTTGTCCTGCATCGCGCCCTGGATCTGGTTGCCTGCATAGCCGCCGCCCAGCGCACCTACGACCGTCGCCACGCTGCGTCCGTGACCGCCGCCAAACTGGTGGCCAATCACCCCGCCCGCCACCGCGCCCAGCACCGAACCGGCGATGCGGTTTTCATCCTGTACCGGACGACGATGAGTCACCGTGACATTGCGGCATTCCTGACGCGGCGTTTTCACGGTTTCTTTAATCGGTGTACTGGAGACCACTTGCGCATACTGCGGGCCGCGATCCAACACGTTGAGACCAGCGACAGCTGCAACGCCCAGCGCGGCAGCCACGCCTATCCCTATACCCGCCAACATAGATTTATTCACGGGAGTTCCTCCTTTGTTGCTGTTGATACAATTTTGCAACCGGAGCCGGGAGGGCGCAAATCAGATAGCGGATGAAAAGTGCGAGAATTCGCTGCAAATCAAAGGGATTCAGAGGATTCCGAGCGGGATCTCTGCGGTTTCAGCAGAAGAGCCCGGAGGCGCCCTCAGAGCGCGCCTCCGGGTCGCGACAGCGATTAGTGCAGTTTCAGGCGCGGGCGAATGATGCGGTTGATGCGCCCGACCAGCATCATCAGGCCGGTCTTGAAGTAACCATGCAGGGCAATCTGGTGCATACGGTACAGGGAGATGTACACGAAGCGCGCAATGCGCCCTTCCACCATCATCGAACCGCGCATCAGGTTACCCATCAGGCTGCCGACGGTGGAGTAATTTGACAGCGACACCAGCGAGCCATGGTCTTTATAGGTGTACGCCTTCAGCGGTTTGCCTTTCATCTGCGCCAGGATGTTGTTCAGCGCGCAGGTAGCCATCTGGTGCGCCGCCTGGGCCCGCGGAGGCACAAAGCCGCCTTCCGGGCGGGCGCAGGAGGCGCAGTCGCCGATGGCGAAAATATCCGCATCGCGGGTAGTCTGCAGCGTCGGCTCGACCACCAGCTGATTGATACGGTTGGTTTCGAGGCCGCCGATCTCTTTCATGAAATCTGGCGCTTTGATCCCCGCCGCCCAGACCATTAGATCCGCCTCAATATATTCGCCATCTTTAGTGTGCAGGCCGCCCGCATCCGCGCTGGTGACCATGGTCTGCGTCAGAACCCGTACGCCCAGCTTAGTCAGCTCATTATGCGCTGCCCCGGAAATGCGCGGCGGCAGCGCAGGCAGAATGCGCTCGCCCGCCTCGACCAGCGTGACGTTCAGCGCTTCGTTGGTCAGCCCTTTGTAGCCGTAGCTGTGCAGCTGTTTCACCGCATTGTGCAACTCAGCGGAGAGCTCCACGCCGGTGGCGCCGCCGCCGACGATGGCGATATTTACTTTACCGTTAGCGCCGAGGTTAGCAGAGTATTTAAGGAACAGGTTGAGCATTTCCTGATGGAAGCGACGCGCCTGGTGCGGGTTGTCGAGGAAAATGCAGTTCTCTTTTACGCCAGGGGTATTAAAGTCATTCGAGGTACTGCCCAACGCCATGACCAGCGTGTCGTACGGCAGTTTACGCTCAGCCACCAGCAGCTCGCCTTTTTCATTGCGCAGCTCGCCGAGGGTGATGGTTTTCCCTTCGCGGTTGATATCAACCACCGAGCCCAGCTGGAACTGGAAACCGTGGTTGCGGGCATGGGCCAGATAGCTCAGCGCATCAACGCCTTCATCCAGAGAACCGGTGGCCACTTCGTGCAGCAGCGGCTTCCACAGATGGCTGTGGTTACGGTCCACCAGGGTGATTTTCGCTTTCTTATGGCGCCCTAACTTTCTCCCCAGCTGAGTTGCCAGTTCCAGTCCGCCAGCGCCGCCACCCACAATTACGATTTTTTTCAATGGCGTAGTCATGTGTACCCCTAAAATTATTAACCAATTGTTAAATAAAAGTTATTGAAATAGCCTTTATTTAACAATAAGTTACGTTAATGAAACCATTCAGCACTGTCGAGAATACCATGAACGGTGCATTGGTCATACCAAAATTGATGTGCATCAAGTTTTGTCGCGTATTTTTTCAGCGAAACCAATAAGTGTAGACATGAAAAAACCCGCGTGGTGAACCCGACGCGGGTTTGGGAACAAGGGAAAAGCAGTTAGCCGAGGGTTTTAAACGCTTTCAGCCGCTGCAGATGCGGCGAGATATTCTTAAACTTATGGGTCTGCTCTTCATCCCAGATAATTTCATAATAGTGGTGCAGGAGATCGGCGGAACGCTGGCTGTCCAACGCCTCGTCCTGGCGGGAAAGCACCACCAGGCAGCGATCGCGGTTCTTCTCGCGGAAGTTGGTCACGCACTTGGTGGCGATGTCAGCATACTCTTCCGGTCGGTCGATTTTGCCTTCCATGTTCTCATGCGGAAACAGGTTTGGATTGAACACCGCCTGGCGGATATCGCATAGAAAACCAATCCGCTCCGCCCAGTAGCCGCCAAGGCCGACGCCGCAGATCAGCGGCCGGTCATCGGCAGTGAGCTGCAGCATTTTATCGACCTCTTTCAGCAAATGCTGCATATCGTGCTTGGGATGCCGCGTGCTGTAGCTAATCAACCGCACGTCCGGGTCGATAAACTGCAGCTGCATCACCTTCTCATGGTTACCGGGGCTGTTCGAGTCAAAACCGTGTAAATAGATAATCATCGCATCCTCACCAGACAACAACGCCCCGTAGAGCGTTACGCGGACTTCGCCTCTTGCCAGCGCGCATGAAGCTGCTCCAGCTGGGCACTCACCGTTTTCCAACGGGCTGAATCCCTTAACTCCTGACGGGAAAAGGAACCTTTATGATACAATTTCGTAACACGCTCTGCTTTGATCGGCGACAGGTTATCCAGCACACTGACCGCGCCTTTACGATTATTGCAGACGAGGATCATATCGCAACCGGCGTCGAGCGATGCCTGACCGCGTTCGGCATAGCTGCCCATGATCGCCGCCCCTTCCATCGACAGATCGTCGGAGAAAATCACCCCGTCAAAGCCCAGTTCGCCGCGCAGCACCGTTTTCAGCCAGTACGCCGAGCCGCTGGCCGGACGCGGATCGAGCTCCGGGTAAATCACATGCGCCGGCATAATGGCGTCCAGACGCTGCTCGGCGATAAGGCTTTTGAACACCGCCATATCATGGTCGCGGATAACCGATGCCGCCCGCGGATCGAACGGCGTCTCTTTGTGCGAATCGGCAGTCACCGCCCCGTGTCCCGGGAAGTGTTTGCCGGTGGTTTTCATGCCCGCGGCGTGCATCCCGTCAATGAAGTGACGCGCCATCGTCAGCGCTTTCTGCGGATCTTCATGATAAGAACGTTCGCCGATTGCGGCGCTGATATGGCCGACGTCCAGCACTGGCGCAAAACTAATATCGATATCCATGGCGATCATTTCGCTGGCCATCAGCCAGCCGGCTTCGGCGGCCAGTTTGCCCCCCTCTTCCATCCCCAGCAGCGCGGCGAAAGACTGGGCCGCCGGTAGACGGGTAAAGCCTTCGCGGAAACGCTGAACGCGTCCCCCTTCCTGATCGACCGCCACCACCAGATGGTTACGGGAGGCGTCGCGGATCTGGCGCACCAGCTCCCGCAGCTGCGCCGGATCGTGATAATTTCGGGTGAAGAGGATCAACCCTCCCACCAGCGGATGCGCCAGAATCTCGCGCTCTTCCGCATCCAGTTCATACCCTTCAACATCCAACATCACTGGGCCCACACTGACCTCTCTTATCCTTTGCGTTCGTTGTCTAACTGACACCATGTTTCATCTGCCAGCGTGATAAATTGCCGATCCCCGCTCTGCCGCCAGCGCATTTCATACCAGCCCGCCATCAGCAGCAGTACCCACGGGCTCCAGCGCGCCACCTGCCGCCATAGCTGCTGCGCGTCGATGGCCGCCCGCCGGGCATACGCTTCTACCAGCCGACGGCGCTCGCCAGGCGTGATCCACACCGCGGCCAGCTCCAGCGCGATATCGCCATCGCCGGCATATTCCCAGTCGATCAGCCTCAGGCCGGACTCATTATGGATAATATTGCCGGCATGGACGTCCATGTGCAGCGGCGCCAGCCGCAGGGGACGGGGCTCGCCCTGTCGGCGCAGCCGCTGATGCCAGCGCAGCCAACGCGGCTTGCGCCGCGCCGGATCGCACCTCTGCCAGTACTGGGCCAGCAGTGGTGTGAGGCTAACCCGCCAGCCAAACCGCGGTTGCTGATGCAAATCATACAATAAGCCTGACAGCTGCGGGGAGGCCGGTAACTCGCTTTTCACCTCCCCTGCGCAATACTCCACCACCATCCAGCAGGGTGAGTAAAACAGCGGGGTTGGCGCCAGCCTGGCAGGCAGTCGGCGGAGTGCGTGATACTGACGGCGAAAATAGTAAGTGGCGGCAGACGGATCGTGCGGCTGACGCAGCACGTGCCGCCGGTCGCCGTCGCTGATAATCACACTGCCGCCGCTGAGGCCACTCTGGCTCAGCGAGGCGACAGGATGATAATGGGGAAAGAAGCGCGACAAGAGCTCGTCGCGCGTTAGCTTATTGTTGCTGAACAGCACCTTTACCTGACCAGATTATCTCACCGGTTTGCACCAGCATGAGCTGCATTTTCAGCTCAGGCGCGTTGACGTTGCCGGTGGCATTGGAGTAAAGCACATACTGCGCGCCCACGTTGCGGGCGATGCCCATGGCTTTGCTGCGGCTGCCGAGGCTGTCCTGCGGCGACAGGCCCAGCTGCTGCTTGGCGACCGCCAGCTGCTGCGCCGATACCAGGGTAAATTTGCCGTTACCGGCCAGCGCACTACGTAGCGCAGTGGTGGCTTCTCCAGCATTCAGCGAACCGTTGGTGCGGTTGTTCACGCTGTCGACCAGCAGAATACTGCCGGCATTGACCCCACTCGCCTGCAGCATCTGCCCCACCAGCGGCTGAACCGCGCCGTTCCAGTCATAATGACGCACGCGCGGCGCCGGCTGACCCGACTGCTGATCCTGATGCTCAATCGGCCCAGGCTGCGCCGGGACAGAGGGCACCGCCGGTACGGTCGGCACCGTGGGCTGCGGCTGCGCAGGCTGCTGCGGCTGCGGTTTGGCCTCTTCTACCGGCGCGGGCTGCTCCCGCAACCCCGCACAGCCTGCGAGGAATATCGCCAGTGCTGTGATTAACGCATAGCGACACATTTTCATCATTATAATTACCCCTTACAGATAAAGATAAAGGCGGGCCTTATGCGCCCCCAGGATATTGGCGCTGCCATATAACGTGACCGAGGAGCGGGCCGGTACCACGATGGTGCGCGGCGCGTCCAGCGGATGCATCTCCAGCCCTCGGGCGTCATACCAGAAAAAACGATAGTGCACGGTAACCGGCTGCTGGCGCTCGTTATATAGCGTTGAGGAGGCGGTAGCCTGAATCTCTGTCGCCACGACGGCAGGCTCGCTGGCGCTGATCCCCGCCGCCAGCACGCTCGACTCCATCACCAGCGCCTGCTGGTCAGAAACCGGGATCTCCGGGTGTGAACTACACCCGGCGAGTAGCCCCGCCGCCAGACACGCGCCCAAAAGGGTCCTGAGCATGACGTTAGCCTTTGTGCGCCAGCATCGGGCCAAGCGGACGACCGCCCAGCAGATGCATATGGATATGGTACACTTCCTGGCCGCCGTGGCGGTTGCAGTTGACGATCAACCGATAGCCATCGTCGGCAAGACCTTCATCGCGGGCGATCTTCGCCGCGACGGTCATCATCCGGCCCAGCGCCAGCTCATGTTCAGCGGTGACGTCATTTACGGTAGGAATCAGAACATTCGGGACAATCAGAATATGGGTGGGCGCCTGCGGGGAGATGTCGCGAAAAGCGGTCACAAGCTCATCCTGATAGACAATATCCGACGGGATCTCCCGGCGAATGATTTTGCTGAAAATCGTTTCTTCTGCCATGACTGATTCCTTATAAGTTTTATCCCGTGCGCTGGCCTGCTTCTGCAGATAAACGCGGACGCACAGGTTCCGCTAAGAGTATGAGCGACATTCTCCCTCTCTTTCAACCTGAAAGCTCTTTTTCTTATTCAACTATAGACTTAGCTGCTGAGGGAATAAGCATATGGCGGACTGTTTTCAGGGTTATCGCTTGTGGGGCACCGACTTTAGCGCATAAAAAAGGCAGCCAGTTGGCTGCCTTAGTCTCCCCGATACTACGTCTTAACTGTTACGGATGTACTCATCCATTTCAGTTTTCAGGTTATCGGACTTGGTACCGAAGATGGCCTGTACGCCAGAACCTGCCACTACCACGCCAGCGGCGCCCAGTTTTTTCAGGCCAGCCTGGTCAACTTTCGCTACATCCGCCACGCTAACACGCAGACGAGTAATACATGCGTCGAGGTTGGTGATGTTCTCTTTACCGCCGAAAGCGGCGACCAGAGCCGGAGCCATCTCGCTGGTGGCGCCAGCTTTGCTCTCTTCGGTGGTGTCTTCACGACCCGGTGTTTTCAGATCCAGGGCTTTAATCAGCACACGGAAAATGACGTAGTACACGATCGCATAGCAGATACCAACAATCGGGAACAGCCACAGCTTGCTGCTGTTACCGGACAGCACGATAAAGTCGATCAGACCGTGAGAGAACGAGGTACCGTCACGCATACCCAGCAGGATACAGATCGGGAACGCCAGGCCCGCCAGAATGGCATGGATAACGTACAGGATCGGCGCCACGAACATGAACGAGAACTCGATCGGCTCGGTGATACCGGTCAGGAACGAGGTCAGCGCGGCGGAGATCATGATACCGCCCACTTTGGCGCGGTTTTCCGGTTTAGCAGAGTGCCAAATAGCGATAGCCGCTGCCGGCAGACCATACATTTTGAACAGGAAGCCGCCAGACAGTTTGCCCGCCGTCGGGTCGCCTGCCATGTAGCGCGGGATATCGCCGTGGAACACCTGACCAGCCGCGTTGGTGTATTCGCCGATCTGCATCTGGAAAGGAACGTTCCAGATGTGATGCAGACCAAACGGCACCAGGCAACGTTCGATGAAACCGTAGATACCAAACGCCACCACTGGGTTCTGATAAGCAGCCCACTGGGAGAAGGTTTGGATCGCGGAGCCGATCGGCGGCCAAATGAAGGAGAGGATCACGCCGGTGAAGATAGCGGCCAGACCAGAGATAATCGGCACAAAACGCTTGCCCGCAAAGAAGCCGAGATATTCTGGCAGCTTGATGCGATAGAAGCGGTTGAACATGTAGGCGGCGATAGCACCGGAGATAATACCGCCAAGCACGCCGGTATCAGCAAGGTGTTTTGCCGCAATCTCGTCAGCAGGTAAATGCAGCACCAGCGGCGCAACAACCGCCATGGTTTTCACCATGATGCCGTAAGCCACGACTGCAGCCAGTGCGGATACACCGTCGTTATTGGTGAAGCCGAGGGCCACACCGATAGCGAAGATCAGCGGCATATTGGCGAAAACTGAACCGCCTGCTTCTGCCATAACGTGGGAGACCACGGCTGGCAGCCAGCTGAAGTTAGCGGAACCGACGCCCAGCAGGATACCTGCGATAGGCAGTACGGATACCGGCAGCATCAGCGATTTACCGACCTTCTGCAGGTTAGCAAATGCATTCTTAAACATAATTGAGAGTGCTCCTGAGTATTTGGTACTTTTTTACGCTTTCACGCATTGGCCCGGGGGGAGAACCGTGCCGTGGACAGGACATCTAAGCGCCCTTTATTTATTACACAGAGTAAAATAATTAACGGGATGATTGTTTGACGGCTATCACGTTTCAATCAGCCTTCCGGTAAAAATTTACATCAACTTACATAAATTGTATCTAGATGTTGCTAAAAAACCTTCACCGCCACTTTTGTGGCGGTGAACTTTACTCGCTTTGGCTATTAATTACGAGCCTTAAAATAATAAGCAGATCAAGCAGGTTGCAAACGGGCGGGGTCGATGTGGAACAGGGTGGCAAAATTGTCGGTGGTCTGCTGAGCCAGCTGCTCAAGCGACACCCCCTTCAGTACCGCCATATACTCGGCAACGTCACGGACCAGCGCCGGCTGGTTCTCTTTGCCGCGGTGTGGGACCGGCGCCAGGTACGGCGAATCGGTTTCAACCAGCAGGCGATCCAGCGGCACGTAGCGCGCCGCATCACGCAGCTGCTCGGCGTTACGAAAAGTGACGATACCGGAAAACGAGATATAGAACCCCATATCGAGCAGCTTGCCCGCTGTCTCCCTGTCCTCAGTGAAACAGTGTAGTACGCCACCGCAATCCGTCACCTTTTCTTCGCGCAAAATAGCCAGAGTATCGGCACGCGCGTCACGGGTATGGACGATCACCGGCTTATTGAGCTCACGGCCGATACGAATGTGGTCGCGGAACGAGCTTTGCTGTTGGGCTTTAGTTTCCGGGGTATAAAAATAATCCAGACCGGTCTCCCCCATCGCCACGACGCCCTCTTCCGCTGCCAGCGCGCGCAGGGTCTCTACCTCCCAGGGCTCGTCCTGGTTTAATGGGTGTACGCCACAGGAGAAGACGACGTTGTCACGCGTCCCCACCAATTCGCGCATACTGCGGTAGCCAGGCAGCGTCGTGGCGACGGCGAGGCAAAATTTCACATCGCGTGCGGCCGCTTTTGCCAGCACGTCGTCGACGTTTTTGTGTAGAGTTTGATAATCCAGACCATCAAGATGGCAGTGGGAGTCGACTAAAAACATAATGTCTCACTCAGAGGTGGGAGACGGGTAAACCCGTCCCGGGTTGCAGGTAATGTTCCCAGCGCAGCAGGCGCTCGGTAAGCAGCAGTTCGCGGTTGACACCGACAACGTTGAGCAATTGCTCGCGGCAGGTACAGACGTCATGGGCAATCGCCTGCAGCCGGGCGGCGGGCAGGCTGTGCGCCAGCTGCTCCAGCAGCGGCCAGACGTCAGGGTTACTCACCAGGGTAATCCCCTGCTGTCGTTTTTGCGCATCGACCAGCAGCGACGCCAGCCAGTGCAGGCGAACCGCCGCCTGTTCATGATTGAGTATCGGCAGCAGCGCCAGCCAGTCACCGCTCGCCAGGGTAGCCGCCAGCGCCTGACACAACTGCTGCCGCGCCGTCCACAGCGGTTCCTGTAACAGTTCGAGCGCCGCAGCCGGCGCGCTGGCGCACAGGCGTAACGCGGTCAACGATGACTCCTGCGGCAGGCTCACCTCACGCTCCAGCCAGGCCAGAGCATAAGGCTCAGACGGCGGCGCCAGATGATGCAGGCGACAGCGGCTGCGCAGAGTGGTCAGCAGACGCGCCGGCTCCTCGCAGGCGAGGAAGAACCAGGTATTCTCCGGGGGCTCCTCCAGCGTTTTCAGCAACGCGTTGGCGGCGGCATCGGTCAGCAAGGCAGCATCGCTAATCCAGACCACTTTTGCCCCACCAAGGCGCGCATGTTCATAGAGCTTTTCATTGACATCGCGCACCGCGTCAATACCCAGCGCGCTCTTGCCCTTCTCGGGGCTGAGCGCATAGTAATCGGGGTGCGTGCCGGCCTGCATCAGCTGACAGCTATGGCAGTGGCCGCAGCTTTTATGTCCTTCGGGCTGGCGGCACATCAGGAAGCGGCACAGCGCGTAAATCAACGCCTCACCGCCCATCCCGTTCAGGGACTGTAACAGTAAGGCGTGGTGGCCTCGTCCGGCCTGATAGCTACCGACCAGTTGCTCGAACGAGGGGCGCAGCCACGGATACCATTTCATGCCGCTTGCTCCGCCATCCACTGGGCGATCGTGGCGCGAATGTCGCGCGCCACGGCATCCA
Source organism: Klebsiella sp. P1954 (assembly GCF_018199955.1). Taxonomy (NCBI): domain Bacteria; kingdom Pseudomonadati; phylum Pseudomonadota; class Gammaproteobacteria; order Enterobacterales; family Enterobacteriaceae; genus Klebsiella; species Klebsiella sp. P1954. The sequence goes on from NZ_CP073373.1 coordinate 971,572, forward strand.
GCGGCTGAGTTGCGTCAACCGTGCGGATAGAAGGATCGGCGGCGGCCAGCTCAAGATAGCGCGCGCGGGTACGGTTGAAAAAGTTCATGGACTCCTGCTCAATGCGATCCAGCTCGCCGCGGGCCCGGGCGCGCTGCAGCCCCACTTCCGGCGTGACGTCGAGATACAGCGTCAGATTGGGGCGAAAATCACCGAGTACCGCGTCGCGCAGCGTCGCCAGCATCGTGCGGTCAATTCCCCGGCCGCCGCCCTGATAGGCCTGCGTCGACAGATCGTGACGATCGCCGATCACCCACTGGCCGCGGGCCAGCGCGGGCTTAATCACGGTCTCCACCAACTGGACGCGCGCCGCGTAAAACATCAGCACTTCCGCTTTATCGTTAATCACTTCATCGCCCGTGGACTGGATATCCAGCACCAGGCTACGCAGTTTTTCGGCAAGGATTGTGCCCCCCGGCTCGCGGGTAAACACCATATCGTGAATACCCGCCGACTGCAGCGTCTCCACCACCAGTTGACGTGCGGTGGTCTTCCCGGCGCCCTCCAGCCCCTCGATGACGATATAGTTACTGCGCATTTTTTTCCTTAAGTACTTTCAGATAATCCTGCACCGCACGGTTATGACTGACCAGGTTTGTGGTAAACGTATGGCCCCCTTTCCCGTCGGCGACGAAATAAAGATATGGCGTTTTCGCCGGATGGGCGGCCGCCTTCAGCGAGGCCTCGCCCGGCACCGCGATAGGGCCCGGCGGCAAACCGCTGATGGTATAAGTATTGTATGCGGTCGGCGTCTCGAGATCCTTACGCGTTAACTTACCAGTATATCCTGCGCCCATCCCGTAGATTACGGTCGGATCGGTCTGCAAGCGCATACCGATGCGCAGGCGGTTGATAAATACCGACGCGACGCGGTCGCGCTCTTCCGCTACCGCGGTCTCTTTTTCAATAATCGAGGCCATGGTCAACAGCTGGTTCTGATCGGCATAGGGCAGATTCTCCATCCGTCCTTCCCAGACCTTCGCCACTTCGGCGACCATTTTCTGATGCGCGCGCTTGAGGATGGCGATATCGCTGGTGTTGGCGGTGTACATCCAGGTATCCGGCCAGAACCAGCCCTCTACCCAGTCGGCATGCTCAAGACCTAATGCCTTAGCCACCGTCGCGTAGCTATCGTCTTCAAGCGTGTGCTTCACGTACGGGGCATCGCGCAGCTGGCGCAGGTAGTCGCTGACGCGCATGCCTTCGACAAAGCGCAGCGGAAACTGCGCCTCTTTGCCGCTGGCCAGCAGCTGCAACATCTCGCGCACCGTCATTTGCGGCGTGAAGCGATAGGTCCCGGCCTTGAAGTGAGACAGCTCAGGTTCCACCCGCAGCAGCCACTGGAAAACGCGCGGGCGATTGATCACCTTCTCGCGATAGAGATCCTGGCCCAGCGCCAGCCGGCCGGTGCCAGCTTCGAGGGTAAAGATGGTCTCTTCCTTAATCAGCAGCTTGCTGTCCGCCAGCTGGCGTACCTTCCACATGCCTGCCGCCGCAGCGATGCCCAACAGCACGACCAGCAACAGGATAAAACGTAACATTTTCTTCATACTAACCAGACAGCTCACACAAAGGGGCTAAAAAATGGTAAAGCTCACGCGAGGACCAGGTGGTCTCCTCCCAGCGGCGAACCGGCACCAGCGGCATCAGCGCATTGCAGATCAGCACTTCATCGGCCTCCCGCAACGTCTCGGGACGCGCTGTCACTTCGACAACGCGAAACGTCGATGGTGCCAGCTGCGCGATACAGCGCTGCCGCATAATGCCGTTGACCCCGGCATAATCGAGTCGCGGAGTAAATACATCACGTCCCTGACGCCAGAATAAATTCGCGGCACAGCATTCCGTAAGCCACCCGTCACTGTCAAGGACCAGCGCCTCATCGGCGTCCGTCTGCTCAAGATGAGAGCGGATCAGCACCTGCTCAAGGCGATTAAGGTGCTTCAGGCCGGCAAGCCAGGAGTTGCGCCCCAGGGGCACCGGACTCTGGGTCAGAGTAATGCCCTCCTCCCGCCAGCGCGCATAATGCGCCGGGTATGGAGAGAAGCTGAGAATGCGAGTGGGCGACACGCAGCCCGCCGCACTGTATCCCCTTCCCCCAACGCCGCGGGTGAGAGTCACCTTGAGCACGCCCTGCGCGTGCGGCCGAGCCAGACGCTGCATCTCTTCGCTCAGCGTCAGCCAGTCGTTAAATGGGATATGTAATTTTTCACAGGTTGTCTGTAAACGCTGCAGATGGGCGTCCAGTAGCGCAACCTGCCCTTGCTGGATGCGGGCGGTGGTAAAACAGCCGTCGCCAAACTGGATGGCGCGATCGTTCGCTGCCAACGTGTCCTGTACAACGCCGTTTATCAAGAACATAAAGGACTCCTTTTCACTGGTCGGTCAGTGTGTCAGGACCCAGAGCAGAGAACAAGGGGAGAAAGCTGAATAAAAAAGGCCCGATGAACGGGCCTTTTGTTAAAGCAGTACCGGGGCAAGCCCTGTCACACTTTTTTGAAGATCAGCGAACCGTTAGTGCCGCCAAAGCCGAAGGAGTTGCACAGGGTGTACTCCATACCGGAAACCTGACGCGCTTCGTGTGGAACGAAGTCGAGGTCGCAGCCTTCATCCGGGTTGTCGAGGTTGATCGTCGGCGGAACCGCCTGATCGCGCAGCGCCAGGATAGAGTAAATCGACTCTACCGCCCCTGCCGCACCCAGCAGATGCCCGGTCATGGATTTGGTAGAGCTCACCAGTACGCGGCTCGCCGCATCACCGAAGACAGACTTAACCGCCTGCGCTTCCGCTTTATCGCCAGCCGGCGTCGAGGTGCCGTGGGCGTTGACGTAGCCGATCTGGCCCGGTTCGATGCCCGCATCGCGAATAGCATTCACCATTGCCAGCGCGGCGCCCGCGCCATCTTCCGGCGGTGACGTCATGTGGTAAGCATCGCTGCTCATGCCGAAGCCAACGATCTCGGCGTAGATTTTGGCGCCGCGTTTTTTGGCATGCTCGTACTCTTCCAGCACCACCATACCCGCGCCGTCTCCCAGCACGAAGCCGTCACGATCTTTATCCCACGGACGGCTCGCCGCCTGCGGGTTGTCATTGCGCGTGGAGAGCGCACGCGCCGCGCCGAAGCCGCCCACGCCAAGCGGGGTGCTGGCTTTTTCCGCGCCGCCTGCCACCATCGCATCGGCATCGCCATAGGCGATGATGCGCGCGGCCTGGCCGATGTTGTGCACGCCTGAAGTACACGCGGTCGCGATAGAGATGCTTGGCCCACGCAGACCAAACATGATGGTCAGATGTCCGGCCACCATGTTAACAATTGTGGAAGGAACGAAGAATGGGCTGATCTTGCGCGGTCCGCCGTTAACCAGCGAACTGTGGTTTTCTTCGATCAAGCCGAGACCGCCAATACCGGAGCCGATAGCGGCGCCAATACGGGTTGCATTCTCTTCCGTCACTTCAAGGCCAGAATCCTGCATGGCCTGAACGCCAGCGACAATTCCATATTGAATGAAGGCATCCATCTTGCGCTGTTCTTTGCGCGAGATAATGTCATCACAGTTAAAATCCTTTACTAAGCCAGCAAATTTCGTTGCATAGGCGCTAGTATCGAAATGGTCGATCAGGCTGATGCCACTCTGACCGGCAAGGAGAGCTTTCCAGGTAGACTCTACGGTATTGCCGACAGGAGACAACATGCCCAGTCCGGTCACAACTACACGACGCTTAGACACGTTTGTCCTCCAGGGAGGGAAAATAGATTCTTGTGGGACAATAAAAAGATAAAACTCAGGCGGTCGAATGACCGCCTGGAGATGTTCACTTACGCCTGGTGGCCGTTGATGTAATCAATGGCAGCCTGAACGGTGGTGATTTTCTCAGCTTCTTCGTCCGGAATCTCAGTATCAAACTCTTCTTCCAGAGCCATTACCAGCTCAACGGTGTCAAGAGAATCAGCGCCCAGGTCTTCAACGAAGGAAGCATTGTTGGTAACTTCTTCCTGCTTAACGCCCAGCTGCTCGCCGATAATTTTCTTAACGCGTTCTTCGATAGTGCTCATACTCTTAAATTTCCTATCAAAACTCGCTTTCGCGATGGTTTTCGTAGTGTATAAAATGTTGAAAAATTTGCAACTAAATCCCGGCAGGTCTTACCACGATTTTGCGCTATTTTGAGGCCGTTTGCCCTAAGAACGCAAATCTTTTCGCACAAAACCGCACAGAGAACCGTGCGAAGTGCGCGGTTCCTGAACGTTTTGCACAAATCTCGGTCAGACCATGTACATTCCGCCGTTGACGTGCAGCGTTTCACCAGTGATGTAACTTGCTTCGTCAGAGGCTAAAAATGCAACCGCGCTGGCGATTTCATTTGGGGTGCCAAGGCGCCCCGCAGGAACTGCCGCCAGCGTACCCGCACGCTGCTCATCGGTCAGCGCACGCGTCATGTCCGTTTCAATAAAGCCCGGAGCAACAACGTTTACAGTAATACCGCGGGACGCAACTTCACGCGCCAGTGATTTACTGAAGCCGATCAGACCCGCTTTCGCCGCGGCGTAGTTGGCCTGACCCGCATTTCCCATGGTACCAACCACAGAACCGATAGTGATAATACGTCCATGACGCTTTTTCATCATAGCGCGCATTACCGCTTTTGACAGACGGAAAACCGATGACAGGTTGGTTTCGATAATATCGTTCCACTCGTCATCTTTCATGCGCATTAACAGATTGTCGCGAGTGATCCCGGCATTATTCACCAGGATATCCACTTCGCCAAACTCTGCGCGCACATTTTCCAGAACAGATTCAATAGATGCCGGGTCGGTCACATTCAACATCAGACCTTTACCATTGGCGCCTAAATAGTCGCTGATCGCCTGCGCGCCGCTTTCGCTGGTCGCAGTACCGATAACTTTCGCGCCACGGGCGACGAGCGTTTCAGCGATGGCACGGCCAATACCGCGGCTTGCACCGGTAACCAGCGCGATTTTTCCTTCAAAACTCATGGTTTTCCTCTTTTATTGCTCAAGCGCCGCAGACATCGCCGCCGGCTCGTTAAGCGCGGAAGCGGTCAGGGTGTCAACAATACGTTTGGTCAGGCCGGTGAGGACTTTACCCGGGCCAACCTCATACAGATGCGATACGCCCTCGGCAGCCATAAACTCAACGGTTTTGGTCCACTGCACCGGGCTGTACAGCTGGCGCACCAGCGCGTCGCGAATGGCGTCCGGCGCGGTTTCGCACTTCACGTCGACGTTATTCACCACCGGAATCGTCGGCGCGTTGAAGGTGATTTTCTGCAGCTCTACCGCCAGTTTTTCTGCGGCTGGCTTCATCAGCGCGCAGTGGGACGGCACGCTCACCGGCAGCGGCAGCGCGCGTTTGGCACCTGCGGCTTTACAGGCGACGCCAGCGCGTTCAACGGCCTCTTTGTGCCCGGCGATAACCACCTGGCCCGGGGAATTGTAGTTCACCGGAGAGACCACCTGCCCTTCGGCAGACTCTTCACAGGCTTTGGCGATAGCGGCGTCGTCCAGACCGATAATCGCGGACATGGCGCCGGTACCTTCCGGTACGGCTTCCTGCATGAATTTACCACGCAGCTCAACCAGGCGAACGGCATCAGCGAAACCGATAACGCCCGCGCATACCAGCGCGGAGTATTCGCCGAGGCTGTGACCCGCCAGCAGCGCTGGCGCTTTGCCGCCCTGCTGTTGCCAGACGCGGTACAGCGCCACGGAGGCGGCGAGCAGCGCCGGTTGAGTCTGCCAGGTCTTATTCAGTTCTTCTGCCGGGCCCTGTTGCGTCAGCGCCCACAGATCGTAACCCAACGCTGCGGAAGCTTCACCGAAGGTCTCTTCAATGACCGGCCAGGCGGCAGCCATTTCGGCCAGCATGCCTACGGCCTGAGAGCCCTGCCCCGGGAACACAAATGCGAATTGCGTCATGTTTAAATCCTTATACTAAAAACGAACCAGCGCGGAACCCCAGGTGAAACCGCCACCAAAGGCTTCCAGCAAAATCAGCTGACCGCGCTGAATACGGCCATCGCGGACGGCCTCATCCAGCGCGCAAGGGACTGACGCCGCGGAGGTGTTGCCATGGCGGTCGAGGGTCACAACGACGTTATCCATCGACATACCCAGTTTCTTCGCCGTCGCGCTGATAATACGCAGGTTAGCCTGATGCGGCACCAGCCAGTCCAGCGCTGAACGTTCAAGATTATTCGCTGCCAGCGTCTCATCAACGATGTGCGCCAGCTCGGTGACCGCCACTTTGAAGACTTCGTTGCCGGCCATCGTCAGATAGATCGGGTTTTCCGGATCGACACGATCGGCGTTCGGCAGGGTCAGCAGTTCGCCATAGCTGCCGTCGGCATGCAGATGCGTCGAGATAATGCCCGGCTCTTCGGAGGCGCCCAGTACAACCGCGCCGGCGCCGTCGCCGAAAATAATAATCGTTCCGCGATCCGCCGGATCGCAGGTGCGCGCCAGCACATCGGCGCCAACAACCAGCGCATAATCTACCGCGCCGTTCTTCACATACTGATCGGCGACGCTTAGCGCATAGGTGAAACCGGCGCAGGCGGCGGCGACATCAAACGCCGGGCAACCCTTAACGCCCAGCATTGACTGGATCTGGCATGCAGAACTCGGAAACGCGTGCGTGCCGGAAGTGGTCGCAACGATAATCAGACCAATTTGCTCCGCGGACACGCCCGCCATCGCCAGCGCCTGCTTTGCGGCTTCAAAGCCCATCGTAGCAACTGTTTCATGCGCTGCGGCAATACGACGCTCACGGATACCTGTGCGGGTGACAATCCACTCGTCAGAGGTTTCTACCATTTTTTCCAGGTCGGCGTTTGTACGCACTTGCTCGGGCAGATAGCTGCCGGTACCAATAATCTTCGTATACATGTACGCTCAGTCACTCTTGGGTGATATACCCGCCTCGTTCAACCGCCGCGGCGTCAATCGTGGCCATTCGTCCCGCTTTGCTGTCGGGCGTTCACGTCACTGTCGCTTTCCGGCAGCTCGAAACCAGCTGGGTATAAAGATTCCAGGCGCGCGGCGATCCGCTGAGGGATCTGCCGCTGCACCGCCTGCACTGCCTGCTCTATCGCGACGCTAAAGGCGCGTTGATTGGCAGCACCATGACTCTTGATCACGGAACCGCGCAATCCTAACAGACAGGCGCCATTATACTGGTCGGGGTTGAGGTGACTGAATCGCCTCGCCAGGCTTTTTTGTAACCAACGTTTTAGTAACAGCAGCCACCACGACCGTTTTTTGCCCTCTCCCTGAGATTTCAGCAGTGAAAGGAACATTCTGACAACACCTTCCATGGTTTTTAATGTGACGTTGCCCGTGAATCCATCACAAACCAGCACATCGGTTTTTCCGGTCAACAGTTCATTGGCTTCAAGATAGCCGATGTAGTTGAGGGAAGGCAGCGTTTTGAGCACTGCGGCAGCATCGCGGATGCTGCCGAGGCCTTTCATCTCTTCTTCGCCGATATTCAACAAAGCGACGCGGGGGTTGGCAATGCCGACCACTTCTTCCGCCAGCACCGCGCCCATTACCGCGAACTGCACCAGCATCGTGCTGTCGCAATCGACGTTGGCGCCGAGATCCAGCACCACGGTTTTGCCCTTCTGCTGGTGCGGTAAAACCGTCACCAGCGCCGGCCGCTCAATACCTTCGATCGGTTTGAGCAGCAGTTTCGCCAGACCCATCAGCGCGCCGGTGTTGCCAGCGCTGACGCAGGCTTGCGCCCGCCCTTCTTTCACAAGCTCCAGCGCCACGCGCATTGAGCTTCCGCGACTGCTGCGGATAGCCTGCGCGGGTCGCGCATCACTGGCAATAACTGACTGCGCAGGAATAATCTGCAGACGCGAACGTTGTTCGAAGTCAGCTTTGGCGAGTAATGGCGTGATGGCGTCGGGATCGCCGACTAAAAGAAGTGTGAGTTGCGAATTAGAGTTCAGTGCCTGCAGTGCTGCAGGCACCGTCACGGATGGGCCGAAATCGCCCCCCATGACATCTAACGCCAGGGTTAGACGTGTCAAGGTATCGTCGCTGCCCGGTTCGGTGATTCCCCAGTTGCCCGGGGAGTCCTCACTAAGCTTCATCACGCTGGCACCCGCGAATATTCACGCTGCAGACGCAACAATCCGGGCATAAATGCCCCCAGCGACCGGTTTAACCGAGTTTCCAGGGACGCACACGCCCGCCATGGCCTGCAACGGGAAATCCTGCGAGTATCGCGTGATTACTTAGCGATAACCTTGCGACCGCGGTAGAAACCGTCGGCAGTGATGTGGTGACGCAGGTGTTTCTCACCAGAAGTTTTGTCTACAGACAGGCTGGTGACTGCGGTCAGCGCGTCATGGGAACGACGCATGCCACGTTTGGAACGGGTTGGTTTATTCTGTTGTACGGCCATGGACCTTACTCCTCAATTACTTACGCTTTAAGCTGGCTAATACGGCAAATGGGTTTGGTTTTTGTGCCTCTTCAGGCAGTTCGCCAAAGACCATGTCCGCGTCGGACACTTCACAGTGTTCAGAATCATGCACCGGAACTACGGGCAGGGAGAGGATAATTTCATCCTCGACCATTGCCTGCAGGTCGATTTCACCGAATTCGTTAACCTCAATCGGCTCATACGCTTCCGGTAGTGCTTCGGCCTGTTCGTCATTTCTGACGGGGCTAAAACAATACGTGGTGTGGACGTGATGGGAGAACGGTTTCCCGCAACGCTGGCATTCGAGAGTTACCGTTACCTTTGCATCGCCAGTAATAACGGCGAGACGCTGGTTATCGATAGCGAACGACATGCTGCATTCCACATCGCTGTCCACGCTGACTACAGAATCGGTTACACGTTCAACCTGATCGCGGGCATAGATGCCTTCGTAATCAAGGCGTTTTTGAGCCGTGCGTACCGGATCAAGAGTCAGGGGTAATTTTACCTTTTGCATAGGGCGCGCATATTAACTTTGTAATGTCATAGAGTCAAAGAAAAAGGCAGCCTCAGGTTGCCTTTTACCATTTATTCGCACACATTGCGGCGCATAGTTTAAGATGATGCTCTGCGAAGCGCTATATGTGGATGAAAAAATATGTCTGATCTTATCCTCGCGTCAACCTCTCCCTGGCGGCGCATGCTGCTGGAAAAACTGGGTTTACCGTTTGAATGTGCCGCGCCTGACGTCGACGAAACGCCCCGGCCTGATGAATCCGCACGTCAGCTTGTCACCCGGCTGGCGCAGGCCAAAGCGCAAAGTCTGGCCACACGCTTCCCTAATCACCTTATTATAGGCTCCGATCAGGTTTGCGTACTGGACGGTGAAATCACCGGCAAACCGCACACCGAGGAAAATGCCCGCAGGCAGTTAAGAAAGGCCAGCGGATCAATCATTACCTTTTATACCGGACTGGCGCTGTACAACTCTGCCAGCGGCCATCTACAAACCGAATGCGAACCCTTTGACGTTCACTTTCGCCATCTCAGTGATAAAGAGATAGAAGGCTATGTGCGCAAAGAGAACCCGCTGCAGTGCGCCGGGAGTTTCAAGAGCGAAGGATTGGGCATTACGCTGTTCGAACGGCTGGAAGGCCGCGACCCGAACACCCTGGTCGGTTTACCCTTAATCGCGCTCTGTCAGATGTTGCGCCGTGAAAACTACAATCCGCTGTTAGGCTGAGGCAAAAAAAACGGCGGAACTGATTCCGCCGTTGCGCTTATTTGCTCTTCCGTAGCACCTGTAAACAGTGCTTCAGCTGGTTGTCCAGCGGCGCCTCAACGCGCATCACCTCCCCGCTCCCCGGGTGGGTAAACTTCAGCGCCGCCGCGTGCAGGAACAGGCGGTTTAAGCCGGTAGCGGACAGCTGCTTGTCGAACTCGCGGTCGCCATAGCGGTCGTCAAAAGCGATAGGATGGCCGGCATACTGGGTATGAACGCGGATCTGATGCGTGCGGCCGGTGACCGGGCTGCAGCGCACCAGCGTGGCGAATTCGTAACGCTCTTCCACTTTAAAACGCGTCTCCGACGGCTTGCCTTCCTGACTCACGCGAACGATGCGCTCCCCGCTCTGCAGAATATTCTTCAACAGCGGGGCCTGGACCACTTTGGTATGCGACTGCCACTGGCCGCGCACCAGCGCCAGATAATCTTTCTGCATGCCTTTATCGCGCAGTTGCTCGTGCAGCGAACGCAGCGCTGAGCGCTTTTTCGCCACCAGCAGCACGCCGGAGGTATCCCGGTCGAGACGATGCACTAGCTCAAGGAAACGCGCCTCCGGGCGCAGGGCGCGCAGCCCTTCAATCACGCCGAAGCTTAGGCCGCTGCCGCCGTGTACCGCGGTACCAGAAGGCTTATTGAGCACCAGAATATGATCGTCTTCATAGAGGATCACCTCAGAGAGCGCGGCCACTTTCTGCAGGTGCGGCGATACCGCCTCTTCTTCACGCTCCGCCACGCGCACCGGCGGGATACGGACTTCATCGCCCGCTTCCAGCTTATACTCCGGCTTCACGCGCTTTTTGTTTACCCGCACCTCGCCTTTACGCAGGATGCGATAAATCATGCTCTTCGGTACGCCTTTCAATTGCGTACGCAAAAAGTTGTCGATACGTTGCCCCGCTTCATCAGCAGCAATGGCAACCATTTTTACGGTTGGGGTCTCAGTTTTCATGGTGCGCGATTCTAAATAGCCGGACGCATTAGCGCCACTCATTTTTATATGCTTATATTTATCATTATCCTGTTTTCACGGTTTACCTGACCGCCATTTTGTTTGTTATTAGAACAATCTGTATGGGCAGGTGATAAAACTGTGAGTAACCGGGTGATAAAAGGTGAAAGTCAACTTGCTATAACAAGGTTAGCAATGGAATAATGAGACCGTTTTCCGTATTGCATCTTGTTAGAACAAGACATTAGCGGAATGACCAATTTTGTCTGACCGATCGCCCACGCAGCAATGGCGTAAGACGTTGTGATCTTTCAGACAGTTAGCGGGCTGCGGGTTGCAGTCCTTACCGGTACAGGCTCTATGGATTTCAAGTCGCAGGAAGGCGTCAACTCCGGGACTCCCGGGAGCTCATCTGGATCGCCAGATCGAGGTGAGCAGGTTAAGCCACCATGCCTGCAACGCGAAAGACGACGAGTATAAATGGAATATTCTCTGGTGATACATCCCAGGCTGTTCCCCTGAATAATTGCGCTGTGTTTCCGTTTGAAACACAGGCGACCGACACTCTGCGCCTCTTAAGCGCGCGACAACCGTGAGGTTGGCGACGTGAACCAGACACGAGGCCATCGGTTTTCCCCCGGAAAGGCATTACTCTGCCCGCAGCTTAGTCGTCAATGTAAGAATAATGAGTAAGTTACGATGAAAAGAATGTTAATCAACGCAACTCAGCAGGAAGAGTTGCGCGTCGCCCTTGTTGATGGGCAGCGCCTGTACGACCTGGATATCGAAAGCCCCGGGCACGAACAGAAAAAAGCGAACATCTACAAAGGCAAAATCACCCGCATTGAACCCAGCCTTGAAGCCGCGTTTGTTGATTACGGCGCCGAGCGTCATGGTTTCCTCCCCCTCAAAGAAATCGCCCGCGAATACTTCCCCGCCAACTACAATGCGCATGGTCGTCCTAATATCAAAGACGTACTGCGGGAAGGTCAGGAAGTTATCGTGCAGATTGATAAAGAAGAACGCGGCAACAAAGGCGCTGCGCTCACCACCTTTATCAGCCTGGCGGGCAGCTATCTGGTACTGATGCCGAACAACCCGCGCGCCGGGGGAATTTCCCGCCGTATCGAGGGCGACGACCGTACCGAACTGAAAGAAGCGCTGGCGAGCCTGGAGCTTCCGGACGGCATGGGCCTGATCGTTCGCACCGCTGGCGTCGGCAAATCCGCCGAAGCCCTGCAGTGGGACCTGAGCTTCCGCCTGAAGCACTGGGAAGCGATTCAGAAAGCCGCGGAAAGCCGTCCGGCGCCGTTCCTGATCCACCAGGAAAGCAACGTCATTGTCCGCGCCTTCCGTGACTACCTGCGCCAGGACATCGGCGAAATCCTGATCGATAACCCGAAAGTGCTTGAGCTGGCGCGCCAGCATATCGCCGCGCTGGGTCGTCCGGATTTCAGCAGCAAAATCAAACTGTACACCGGTGAAATCCCGCTGTTCAGCCATTATCAGATCGAATCGCAAATTGAGTCCGCCTTCCAGCGCGAAGTGCGCCTGCCTTCCGGCGGGTCTATCGTTATCGATAGCACCGAAGCGCTGACCGCGATCGATATCAACTCCGCCCGCGCCACCCGCGGCGGCGATATCGAAGAGACAGCCTTCAATACCAACCTCGAAGCGGCTGACGAAATTGCCCGCCAGCTGCGTCTGCGCGACCTCGGCGGCCTGATCGTTATCGACTTCATCGATATGACCCCGGTTCGCCACCAGCGCGCCGTGGAGAATCGTCTGCGCGAAGCCGTCCGTCAGGACCGGGCGCGCATTCAGATCAGCCATATTTCGCGCTTCGGCCTGCTGGAGATGTCCCGTCAGCGCCTGAGCCCGTCGCTGGGCGAGTCCAGCCACCACGTCTGCCCGCGCTGCTCCGGCACCGGCACCGTGCGTGATAACGAATCGCTGTCGCTCTCTATTCTGCGTCTGATCGAAGAAGAAGCGCTGAAAGAGAATACCAAAGAAGTCCACGCCATTGTTCCGGTACCGATCGCCTCCTATCTGCTGAACGAAAAACGTGCCGCAGTGAGCGCTATCGAATCCCGTCAGGGCGATGTGCGCGTTATTATCGTGCCAAACGACGAAATGCAAACGCCGCACTACTCCGTCCTGCGCGTGCGCAAAGGTGAAGAAACCTCAACGCTGAGCTATCTGCTGCCGAAGCTGCATGAAGAAGAGATGGCGCTGCCAGGCGACGATGAGCCGGCGGAGCGGAAACGTCCGGAACAGCCGGCCCTGGCCGCTTTTGTCATGCCAGATGCGCCGCCAGCCCCGATGCTCGAAGAGCCTGCCGCCGCGCCTGTCGCCGCAGCGGCACCGGTCGCGGCCGCCGCACCGGCGCAGCCTGGCCTGCTCTCACGCTTCTTCAGCGCGCTGAAGAATATCTTCTCTGGCGCCGAAGAGGCCAAACCGGCTGAAGTTCAGATCGAGAAGAAAGCGGAAGAAAAACCGGAGCGTCAGCAGGAGCGTCGTAAACCGCGCGCCAACAACCGCCGCGACCGCAACGACCGCCGTGATAACCGCGACAATCGTGACAACCGCGATAACCGTGACAATCGCGACACCCGTGCGGACAATGCCGAGGGCCGTGAACCGCGCGAATCGCGTGAAGAGAACCGTCGCAACCGTCGCGAGAAGCCGTCGCAGAACGTGGAAGCCCGTGATGTTCGCCAAACCTCAGGCGACGACGCGGAGAAAGCGAAATCCCGTGACGAGCAGCAGCCGCGCCGCGAACGCACCCGCCGCCGCAATGACGACAAACGTCAGGCGCAGCAGGAAGCCAAAGCGCAGACTCGCGAAGAGCCGGTTGTGCAGGAGACGGAGCAGGAAGAGCGTGTACAAACTCTGCCGCGTCGTAAACCGCGCCAGCTGGCACAGAAAGTGCGCGTTGAGTCCGCTGTCGTCGAGCCAGTTGCCGAGATCGTGCCCGAAGCCGTAGTGGCTGAAGTTATCGCTCCGCACAGCGAGCCGGTGAAAGCCGAGCTGCCGGCAGGGGTGGAGAGCGTGGCGGACCAGGACGAAAATGGCGAATCCCGTGAAGCGAACGGTATGCCGCGTCGATCACGTCGCTCCCCGCGTCACCTGCGCGTCAGCGGTCAGCGTCGTCGTCGCTATCGTGACGAACGCTATCCGACCCAGTCGCCTATGCCGCTGACCGTAGCCTGCGCATCGCCGGAGATGGCTTCCGGTAAAGTCTGGATCCGCTACCCGGTGGTTCGTCCGCAGGATCAGCAGCCGGAAGAGGTTCAGGTTCAGGACGCCAGCGTCGCGAAAACTGTCGAGGCTGTAGCGGCCCCGGTTGCCGTCGTTGAAACCGTTACCGCTGCGCCGGTCACCGTCGAGCCGGCTACCATGGAACCAGTAACCGCTGAGCCGGTAGTCGTCGAGCCGGTAGCGGCCGCCGAGCCGCTGGTCGTTGATGCTGCGGAAGTTGTCGCGCCAGCAGCCGTCGAGCCAGCGCCTCAGGAGCCGGTCACCGAAGCACCGGCTGTCGAAGCGCCTCAGGCTATCGCGCCAGTGACGCTCGACCCCGAGCCGGTGGTGGTAGAACCTGAAGCGGTGGAAACGACGCCTGTCGTTGCAGCGCCAGTGGAAACTATCGCCCCGGTCGCAGAAACCGTGGAGCAAGCGCCAGTGACCGAAGCGGCCCCTGCCGAACCGGTCAAAGCCGAGCCCCCGGTGAGCAAGCCGGTCGTAGTGGCGGGTCATCGCCATGCCACCGCGCCAATGACCCGTGCGCCAGCTCCGGACTATGTCCCGGAAGCACCGCGTCACAGCACCTGGGTGCGCCCGCCGTTCGCCTTTGAAGGTAAAGGCGCCGCCGGTGGTCATAGCGCGACCCATAAAGCCACCGCTGAACCGACTCGCCCACAGCCCGTCGAGTAAGCGTGCTTAATAAAAAAACCGGCCTTTGGCCGGTTTTTTTATGCGCTTTGCGGACGCTGCATCCCGGCGAGATCCGGCATGATCTCCCGCATCAGGTCGAGGAACTTACGCAGGCGTGTCGGGTAATAGCGCGCCCAGGGATAAACCAGATGAACCGGCAGCGAGGCGGGTCGCCACTGCGGGAACAGCTCAATCAGCCGTCCGGCGGCAATATCCTCCACGACTGTCCAGCTGGACACCATCGCCACCCCCAGCCCCGCCAGCGCGGTGTTGCGCGCGACGTAAAGACTGTCAGTGCTCAGACAGGGAGTAATCGCTGTAGAGACAATCTGCCCGCTTGCCTGATGCCTGAGCCGTACCTCATGCTGATAAAAGGTATTAATGGAGATCCATGGCAGGCCCGATAACGCCTCCAGCGAGGTTAACGGCGGATACTTCGCCAGCAGCTCAGGAGAAGCCACTACGCAGCGCGGCACTTCCGCCAGCAGTACGGATACCGTTGCTGGATCCACCTCCGCCCCCACGCGAATAGCGCAGTCGATATTATCGCTGAGGAAGTCGACGGTATTATCGTTTAGCATCCACTCCACCGACAGCTGCGGATGGCGCTGTAGAAATGCCACCAGCGGCGCCAGCAGCTGCTGCTGGCCAAACGCGTGGGGCGCCCGCACTCGCAGAACGCCCACCGGCCGATCGTCGGCAATACGCAGGTCATCCTCCAGCGCCAGCCAGGCGTCCACCACCTGACGGGCGTGACGATAACAGCGTTCGCCATCGTCAGTGAGCTTCATCGCATGGGTGGTGCGCAGGATCAGCTTAACCCCCAGCAGCCCTTCAAGGGACTGCAGGCGGCGGCTGACGGTCGCCTGGGTAGTGTCCATCTGCCCTGCGGCGGCGGAGAGCGATCCGGCCTCTACGATGCGGATATAGGTGCGCATCAGCTCAATGCGGTCTATACGCTCTTGTCTTTTCATTTTCCTTTTGCCTATACGTGCTACGTATAACCGTTTTACCACCAGCCCGGCTACCGCGCCAGCCGCGTTCAGGGAAAAATAGCCCCATCGCATCTATGAGGCATTGAACATGACACCGACTTCCCTTTCCACCCGCGACGCAGGCTGGATTATCTTCATTCTCGCACTCGGCGCCGGCTTTAGCGTCGCCTCTATTTACTACGCGCAGCCGCTGCTGCCGTTGATGGGCGCCAATCTCCACCTGACTGTAGAAGGTATGGGTCTGGTCCCTACCCTGACGCAGGCGGGTTATGCGCTCGGCATTCTGTTCCTGCTCCCGCTCGGCGACCGCCACGATCGCCGCCGGCTGATCCTGGTGAAAAGCGCGCTGCTGGCGCTCCTGCTGCTCCTGTGCAGCCTCACCGGCCAGCTCAGCTCACTGCTGGTGGTCAGTCTGCTGATCGGTATGGCGGCGACCATGGCGCAGGATATCGTCCCGGCGGCGGCGATCCTCGCCCCGGCGGGCAAGCAGGGAAAAATGGTGGGCACGGTGATGACCGGGCTGCTGCTGGGGATCCTGCTCTCCCGGACGGTCAGCGGCGTGGTGGGCGCCGTATTCGGCTGGCGGGTGATGTATCAGGCGGCGGCGGTCAGCGTCGCGCTGATTGGCCTGGTAATGTGGCGCGTCCTGCCGCGCTTCGCTGTGCACTCGACGCTGAGCTATCCGCAGCTGATGGCCTCGATGGCGCATCTGTGGCAGCGTTACCCGGCATTACGCCGCGCCGCGCTAGCTCAGGGCGCGCTCTCCATCGCCTTTAGCGCCTTCTGGTCGACGCTGGCGGTGATGCTCTCCGAACACTATCACATGGGCAGCGCAGTAGCGGGCGGTTTCGGTATCGCCGGGGCCGCCGGGGCGCTGGCCGCGCCGCTTGCCGGCGGTCTGGCCGATAAATTTGGCGCCGGTAAGGTGACACAGATGGGTGCGGCGCTGGTCACCCTCTCCTTTGCCCTGATGTTTATGCTGCCGCTGCTGCCAGTGCACGCTCAGTTGGCGCTGATTGCCCTGTCGGCGATTGGCTTTGACCTTGGCCTGCAGTCAAGCCTGGTGGCGCATCAGAACCTGGTATATGGCCTTGAGCCACAGGCCCGCGGCCGCCTCAACGCCCTGCTGTTCACCGTGGTGTTTATCGGGATGTCGCTGGGGTCGGTGCTGGGCAGTAAGCTGTACGTGCTGGCCGGCTGGAACGGAGTGGTCACGCTGGCAGTGATCACTGGCGCGCTAGCCCTGGCGATCCGCCTGCTGGAGAATGCCCGCATCCTCGCTGCCGAACGCAGCGCATCATAAAAAAACCCCGCTTCGCCTGCGGCGAAGCGGGGTTTTTCTACCCACACAACCGCTTACGCCGTGCGACGGACAAACTCTTTCACGCGGAAGCCCAGCACCAGCAGCGTGGCGAAATAGGCTACCACCCCGGCGATAACCACCGCCAGCAAACGCATCAGACGGAACGGCATCGTCCCAAGCGACCACTCAGGCATGAGATGCATGACGCCCAGCAGCGCCGCGGCCATAACCAGCACTGCAATAATCAGACGCAGCAGGAAGGCCAACCAGCCCGGCTGCGGGGTGAAAATTTTCTGTTTACGCAGTTGCCAGTAGAGCAGCGCGGCGTTCAGGCAGGCCGCCAGGCCGATGGACAGCGACAGACCCGCATGCTTCAGCGGGCCGATAAACGCCAGGTTCATTACCTGGGTCATAATCAGGGTGATAATAGCAATCTTGACCGGGGTCTTGATGTCCTGACGGGAATAGAAGCCCGGCGCCAGCACTTTCACCACGATAAGGCCCATCAGCCCTACGGAATAAGCCACCAGCGCGCGCTGGGTCATCGCCGCGTCAAAGGCGCTGAATTTGCCGTACTGGAACAGAGCCACGGTTAGCGGTTTGGCGAGGATCCCCAGCGCCACCGCGCTCGGCAGCGCCAGCAGAAAACAGAGACGCAGTCCCCAGTCCATCAGCCGGCAATACTCGTCATGGTTACCGCTGGCGAAGCTTTTTGACAGCGATGGCAGCAGGATAGTGCCGAGCGCCACGCCCAGCACGCCGGAGGGAAACTCCATCAGGCGGTCGGCATAATACATCCACGACACCGAGCCCGACACGAGGAATGAGGCGAAAATGGTATTGATGATAAGGGAGATCTGGCTTACCGACACGCCAAGGATCGCCGGCCCCATCTGCTTCACCACCCGCATCGCGCCGGCATCTTTCAGATTAATTCGCGGCAGGACCAGCATGCCAATCTTCTTCAGATGCGGCAGCTGGTAAGCCAGCTGCAGCACGCCGCCGACCGTCACCGCCCAGGCCAGCGCCAGCACCGGCGGATGGAAGTACGGCGCGGCAAACAGCGCAAAACCAATCATACTGACGTTGAGGAACGTCGGCGCAAAGGCCGGCACCGAGAAGCGGTTCCAGGTATTGAGGATCGCCCCCACCAGCGAAGCCAGGGAGATCAGCAAAATATAGGGAAAGGTAATACGCAGCAGCTGGGTGGTTAGCGCAAACTTATCGGCGGTATCGGCAAAGCCGGGCGCAGTAATGGTGATTACCCACGGCGCCGCCAGCATCCCGATAACGGTAACGATAGCCAGGGCCAGGGTCAGCAGCCCGGAGACGTATGAGACAAACACGCGGGTGGCATCTTCGCCCTGCTTGCTTTTATATTCGGCAAGGATCGGCACAAACGCCTGTGAGAAGGCGCCTTCGGCAAAAATACGCCGCAGCAGGTTAGGCAGTTTGAAGGCGACAAAAAAGGCATCGGTCGCCATCCCGGCGCCAAAAATACGCGCCACAATCGCATCGCGGGCAAAGCCCAGCACGCGCGAAAACATGGTCATCGAACTGACTGCCGCCAGTGATTTTAAAAGGTTCATTACGCTGTTATTCCAAACCCTGGAGTAAAACGCCCGCAAATGCGGGCGCTGGAAAGTGGCGATAGTCTACCGGGTTCAACATGAATTACTACTGTCAGTTGTTACAATGGATTATTCGCTAATGGCGTCGCGCCACAGTTTCTCAACGATCCGCTGAGCCAGCAGCGCCTGTTCGCCTGCAGTTTCAGGAACTGTCTGATTTTGCACGCATTCGATAAAATGGCGCGCGCAGCCGACAAAGCCGCGCTGCTCAAGGGTGGTTTGCCAGCCGGCAACCGGGCGCTGGACCACGCCATGACCGCACTCCTCCTGCCATTCGCGCATCTCGCTGACGGCATATAGCCCGCCATCCGTGACCGCCTGCACCCACTCGCGCTGGCTGCCTGCGCGACGATGCATGCTGGTGGTGACCTGCAGCCGGGGCGAACTGAACTGATGTTCGGCATAGAGCATTTCGCCCTGCGGGGTGATCTTCAGCGCGCCGCCGCGCAGACGCGCCTGACCGTCGGCCAGCCATAGCGCGGTATCCACCACATGCAGATAGTCATCAAGCAGCGTAAAGCGCAGATCGTTGCCGACGCTATCGCTACGATGCTTATCCATCCGCAGCGAGGCCGCCTCGCCCAGCCGCCCCTTCAGCTCCCGATAGAACGGCGCGAAGCGGCGATTAAAACCGACCATCAACGTCAGTCGACGTCGCGCCGCCAGCTCGACCAGCGTCTCCGCCTCACTCAGCTTGTCCGCCAATGGTTTATCCACACAAACATGAACCCCGGCATTCAGTAAGTGATTCACTACTTCATAATGTGAAGCCGTCGAGGTATGGACAAAGACCGCATCGCACTGTGCCGCCAGGGCATCGAGGGAATCAGCGTATGGCATCCGCCAGGTTTCGCAGATCCGCAGCGCCTTCTCTTTACCCGGCGACCAGGCCGCCTGCAGCGTCCAGCTTTCCGCCGCCCCCAGCACCGGCAGCCACGCTTTCTGCGCAATGCTGCCTAAGCCGACCACCCCAATGCGCAATCTTGTCCCCACGTTTTAGTCTCCCAGATGGTGTAACAGCGAATCGAGGCGCGCCCACCTCGCCCTCCAGCGCTTCAACCCTGGCGCGCAGATCGCCGTCATCGTCCAGCGGCGCGAGAGCTTCCACTGTGGTGATCAGCGTGTCCATATCGTCGCAAAACAGATGCATATAGCGGCTTTCCCGTTTTCCCGGCTCCCGGGGCAGCCGGGCGACGAAGGGGCCATCTTCGCGCGTCGTCAGCCCTTCCAGCACGCTTTCCACTTCCGCCATATCGCTGAACTCATACATCCGCTGCGCCCGGCTGCGTAGTTCGCCCGGCGTCTGAGCACCGCGCAGCAGCAGCGTCGTGACCACCGCGACCTCGCCGGCGCTAAGCTTCAGATCGCCAAATTCAGAGTTGCAAAAGCGCTGTTCATACTTGGTGACGCGATTACCGAATCCGCTGACCGTGCGCAGATAGTGCCGTTTCACCAGCGTATCCAGCAGGGCCTGGACCTCGCTTTCGCTCAGCGACATCACTGGCTCGCGGTTGGTTTTCTGATTGCAGGCGGTCACCACAGCATTTACCGACAGCGGATACTGCTCGGGGGTGGTGACCTGCTTTTCCAGCAGGCAGCCAATGACGCGCGCTTCATGCGCAGTTAACTGATATTTCATCCTCTCTCCTTAACGTCCCGCAGACCAGTCCGGCGTCGTTAGCGCCGTCAGTACATGGTCACGCCACTGCCCGTCAATCAGCAGATAATCTTTGGCGTAACCCTCTTTTTCAAACCCCAACCGCGCCAGCAGCGCGCCGCTGCGCTGATTATGCGGCATGTAGTTGGCCATAATGCGATGAATATGCTGCGTGCGCTGCATATAGCGAATCGCCGACGTCAGCGCTTCAAACATCAGCCCCTGCCCCTGCCACTTCTCGCCAATGGAATAGCCAAGATAACAGGCATGGAAAGATCCGCGCACCACGTTGGAGAAATTCGCCACACCGATGATCTCTTTTTCCTCAGGGTCGAGCAGCGCGAAATAAAAAGCTGACCCCTGCTTATGAAACTCAGCGATCATCGACAGACGCGCCTGCCATCCGGAGGGATAGCAGTGGCTGTCGTCACGAACCGGCTCCCAGGGTTTTAAGAACGCTTTATTTTCGGCGTAATAATCGGCCAGACGCCAGGCGTCACGATCGTGAACCAGGCGCACCACCAGCCGGTCCGTCGTCAAACGCACCTTCGGCACGTTACTGCGATAGCCAAACATTTCCTTTTTCAGTCCCCCTGACTTCACTCTTGCTTTCATCACTATACCTTTCCTGCACGATAGTGTGAAAACAGCAACATACCATTTTCTGCGCCATCTCCTCTTTTCGATGAATAGGCTCAATCGATCTTGCTTTTTGATAAAAAAATATTGTCGCAAGGGTGCTGGGAAAAGCAGCAGATTGCCCGCAGAATATCCTCGCTTATCTCTATTTTTCCCTGGAGGGGAAATGTCCCGCGTCTCGCAGGCAAGGAGCCTGGGTAAATATTTCCTGTTAGTCGATAACATGCTGGTCGTGCTGGGCTTTTTTGTCGTTTTTCCGCTGATTTCCATCCGCTTTGTCGATCAGATGGGCTGGGCAGCGCTGATGGTCGGCATTGCGCTCGGCCTGCGCCAGCTGGTACAGCAGGGATTAGGCATCTTTGGCGGCGCCATCGCCGACCGCTTCGGCGCGAAACCGATGATCGTCACCGGTATGCTGATGCGTGCCGGCGGTTTCGCGGCGATGGCCGTCGCCCATGAGCCGTGGGTGCTGTGGTTCTCGTGCATACTCTCCGGACTCGGCGGTACACTGTTCGATCCGCCGCGGGCGGCGCTGGTGGTTAAGCTGGTGCGTCCGCATCAGCGCGGCCGCTTTTTCTCCATCCTGATGATGCAGGATAGCGCCGGCGCGGTGATTGGCGCGCTGCTGGGCAGCTGGCTGCTGCAGTATGATTTTCGCCTGGTGTGCAGCGCCGGCGCCGCGCTGTTTATCGCCTGCGCCGCGTTTAACGCCTGGTATCTGCCGGCATGGAAGCTCTCGACGGTGAAAACGCCGATTCGCGAGGGTCTGGGCCGGGTGCTGCGGGACAAACGCTTCGTCACCTATGTCCTGACGCTGACCGGCTATTATATGCTGGCGGTGCAGGTGATGCTGATGCTGCCGATCATGGTGAATGACATCGCCGGCTCGCCGGCCGCCGTGAAATGGATGTACGCCATCGAAGCCACCATTTCGCTCACCCTGCTCTATCCTATTGCCCGTTGGAGCGAAAAACGCTTCCGCCTTGAGCACCGGCTGATGGCCGGTCTGCTGGTGATGACCCTGGCCATGCTCCCCATCGGGATGACCAGCAGTTTACAGCAGCTGTTTACCCTGATTTGCCTGTTTTACATCGGCTCTATCATTGCCGAACCCGCCCGCGAGACGCTGGGCGCTTCGCTGGCGGACGCCCGGGCGCGTGGCAGCTATATGGGTTTCAGCCGTCTGGGGCTCGCCTTCGGCGGCGCGCTGGGTTACGCGGGCGGCGGCTGGCTGTTTGATGCCGGGAAAGCCGTCGGCCAGCCCGAACTGCCGTGGCTGATGCTCGGCGCCATCGGGGTTATCACCTTCCTGGCGCTATGGTGGCAATTCAGTCCGAAACGCTCTGCCTCCGGTATGCTGGAGCCGCGCACCTGATGCGCGCGGCGGCGGATTCTCCTGCTTTCAGCCTATTCTGCTGGCGCGATGGGTGCTGACAGGTCATGATGCTTTGTGTCAGGATGAAGGAAGGTATGAGCTTGAGGAACCCCATGAAAAAGATATTGATCGCCGCCGCGCTAATTGTCAGCGGCCTGCTGAGCGGCTGTAATCAGCTGACCCAATACACGGTAAGCGAGCAGGAGATTAACCAGGCCCTGCAGAAGCGAAACCATTTCGCCAAAGATATTGGTCTGAAAGGCGTTGCCGACGCCCATATCGAACTGCAGAACCTGACCAGCGCTATCGGGCGCGAGGAGCCGGGCAAAGTCACCCTGAGCGGGATCGCCAACGTCGATCTTAACTCCCTGTTCGGCACGCAGAAAGCGACGATCGATCTGAAGCTCAAAGCGCTGCCAACCTTTGACCGAGAGAAAGGCGCCATCTTCCTGCAGGAAATGGAAGTGGTCGATGCCAAAGTGGCGCCGGAGAAGCTGCAGTCGGTTATTCAGGCCCTGCTCCCCTACCTGAATCAGTCTCTGCGCAGCTACTTCAGCCAGCAGCCGGCTTATGTCCTGCGTGAGGACGCCAGCACCGGCGAAGCGCTGGCGAAGAAATACGCCAAAGGTATAGAGGTGAAGCCAGGCGAGATTGTCATCCCCTTTACCAATTAATCTCCAGGGCGCTACGGCGCCCTGAATTTTTTACGGAAATGAGTGCAAAGGAAAACGTTTACGCTTATCCTTAGTGCCCGGCAAAAAACAGCCCTGATGACTGAACCTATTAGCCGGAGCCTTCCATGACAGCACAATCCCAGGTATTGAAAATCCGCCGCCCAGACGACTGGCATATCCATCTGCGCGATGACGATATGCTGAAAACCGTCGTGCCTTATACCAGTGAGTTTTATGGCCGGGCGATCGTGATGCCGAATCTGGTGCCGCCTGTCACCACCGTCGCGGCGGCTATCGCTTACCGCCAGCGCATTATGGACGCCGTGCCGGCCGGGCATGATTTTACCCCGCTGATGACCTGCTATCTGACAGACTCCCTCGACCCAGCGGAGCTGGAACGCGGCTTTAACGAAGGGGTTTTCACCGCCGCCAAGCTCTACCCGGCCAATGCCACCACTAACTCCAGCCACGGCGTCACCAGCACCGACGCCATTATGCCAGTGCTGGAGCGGATGGAAAAACTGGGGATGCCGTTGCTCGTTCACGGCGAAGTCACTCACGCCGAGATTGATATTTTCGATCGTGAAGCGCGCTTTATTGAGACGGTGATGGAGCCCCTGCGCCAGCGCCTGCCCGGCCTGAAAGTGGTTTTTGAACATATCACCACCAAAGACGCCGCCGAGTACGTGCGTGACGGTAATGAACTGCTGGCTGCTACCATCACCCCGCAGCATCTGATGTTCAACCGCAACCATATGCTGGTGGGCGGCATTCGCCCTCACCTGTACTGTCTGCCGGTACTTAAACGCAATATTCATCAGCAGGCTCTGCGGGAGCTGGTCGCCAGCGGCTTCAGCCGCGCCTTCCTCGGCACCGACTCCGCACCGCACGCCCGCCACCGTAAGGAAGCCAGCTGTGGCTGCGCCGGCTGCTTTAACGCCCCGACCGCCCTCGGCAGCTACGCCACCGTGTTTGAAGAAATGAACGCTCTGCAGCACTTTGAGGCTTTCTGCTCGCTGAACGGCCCGCGCTTCTACGGTCTGCCGGTCAATGAGAGCTACGTTGAACTGGTGCGTGAAGAGACGACCGTTGTGGACAGCATTGCCCTGCCTAATGACACCCTGGTTCCCTTCCTGGCGGGTGAAACCGTTCGCTGGACCGTGAAGAAATAAAAACGCAGCCCCCTGTTGTCAACGCTAACCGGATACTGTATAAATAACCAGTATCGAACGCAGGGGGCAATTATGCGCATTGAAGTGTCTATCGCCAAAACGACCGCCTTACCTAACGGCGCGCTGGAAGCGCTGAATAACGAACTCTCTCGCCGTATCGCCGAGCAATTCCCGGCCATCGATAGCCAGGTGAGCGTCCGCTACGCCAGCGGCAATCAGCTCTCGGTGTTTGGCGCCCTGAAAGAAGACAAAGACCGGATAAGCGAAATCCTGCAGGAAACATGGGAAAGCGCGGACGACTGGTTTGTCCACGATATCTCCTGAAGCATGGCGGGATCCAGTTACTCTGGTTTGCTCCCTCATTGTGCTTTTTTTGCCGGGTCGCCCCGGCTTTTTTTATCCCCTCTTCTGTTCAGAATAGTCCTGATTATTCTGCTCAATATCGACTAAAGTGGCCATTTTACGCGCTTATCTTGAGTAAAAAAGCGGCAAAAGAAGAAAATCATGCTGCCTTTCATTTAATTTCTCGAGTTTATTCTTGATCCCTGATATAATTAACTTGCTTCAAAAAATATGCATTAAACCTCGAGAATTGTTGTCTTTTAACATATGAATAAGGGGTTATGATGGAAAAAAATAATGAAGTCATTCAGACCCATCCCCTCGTTGGATGGGACATCAGCACCGTTGATAGCTACGATGCGCTGATGTTGCGCCTGCACTACCAGAACCCCACTCAAGAAAACAGTAATGATGCTGAGATCGGCCAGACGCTATGGCTAACGACGGACGTCGCACGTCAGTTTATTTCAATCCTGGAAGCAGGCATTGCGAAGATTGAATCTGGCGAATACCAGGAAAACGAGTATCGCCGACATTAACGCGGCTTGCGAATGACTTAACATTAAACTTAACAGGCACCTGCGGGTGCCTGAATTATTTTCGGGCTTGTATAAGCACAGGGAGTTAATTACCCTGCTAACAAGGCAATTACCCGGAACTCACCATGCAATACGATCTTATCATTATTGGCAGCGGCTCCGTCGGCGCCGCCGCTGGCTATTATGCGCGCCGTGCCGGACTCAATGTTCTGATGACCGATGCCCATCAACCTCCCCACCAGGAAGGCAGCCATCACGGCAGCAGCCGTCTTATCCGTCACGCCTATGGCGAAGGTGAGAAATATGTTCCGCTGGTGCTGCGTGCCCAGCAGCTATGGGACGAACTGGCAGAGATCAGTGGCGAAGCCGTGTTTGAACGCACCGGCGTCATTAACCTCGGCCCCGCCAGCTCCGCTTTTCTCGCCAACGTCGCCGCCAGCGCCCGTGCGTTCCAGCTTGAGGTGGAAGAGCTGGATGCCCAGGCCGTGATGCAGCGCTGGCCGGAGATACGCCTCCCCGATGACTATCGGGCGATTTTCGAACCCGCTTCCGGCGTACTGCGCAGCGAACTGGCCGTCGAAACCTGGATCCGTCTGGCGCGGGAAGCAGGCTGCGCGCAGCTATTCAACTGTCCGGTCTCGGCTATTCATCACCATGCTGACGGGATCACCATCGATACCCTCGACGGTGAATATCATGGTAAAAAGCTGCTGGTCAGCGCCGGCACCTGGGTCACCCGCCTGCTTCCGGACCTCCCTATCCAGCCGGTACGCAAGGTGTTCGCCTGGTACCAGGCCGATGGCCGTTACAGCAGCAAGAATCACTTCCCGGCCTTCACCGGCGAGTTGCCCAATGGCGATCAATATTACGGTTTCCCGGCGGAAGATAATGAACTGAAAATTGGCAAGCATAACGGCGGCCAGCCGATCTCCACCCCGCAGGAACGGGTAGCGTTTGGCGCTGTCGCCAGCGATGGTTCCGAATCCTTCCCGTTTTTGCGTAACGTCCTGCCTGGCATCGGCGGCTGCCTGCACGGCGCCTCCTGTACCTACGACAATACCGTCGATGAGGACTTTATTATCGATACGTTGCCAGGCAGGCCAGACACGCTGCTGATCACCGGGCTGAGCGGCCACGGCTTTAAGTTTGCGCCGGTGCTGGGCGAAATTGCCAGTCAGTTTGCTCAGGGCGAAGCATCGAGCTTCAATCTGGCCCCCTTTTCTCTGGCGCGCTTTAACGCGTAATGGAATGCGGCACTTTTGCCGTTGGGTAAAGAAACGGCCTCTGCTGAGGCCGTTAGTGATTGAGAGCGGTTATGCGTCGCCTGTTTAATATGCTGGTCAACAACGTGCGCGAGCATTTTATGATCTACCTGGCGCTCTGGCTGCTGCTGGCGATCATCGATCTCGTCTGGTTATGGTTTTTCTGACGGCTCCGGGTCGAGGATCCCGAGTTTGGTATTCAGCCGGCCACGGGATTTATTAAAGATTTTGTTGCCGTTTTCACGCCCGGCGCGCAGCTTACGCTGCTCCTCCTCCGGTAGCTTATGCTCTTCCATGCAGGCTTCGCTACAGCAGCCGGCAAACTTCTCGGCGCAGCTCGGGCACTGGATAAACAGCAGATGGCAGCCATCGTTCAGGCAGTTAGTATGGGTGTCGCACGGCGCGCCGCACTGATGACAGTGCGCGATAACGTCATTGGAGATCCGCTCGCCCATCCGCTCATCAAAGACAAAGTTTTTACCAATGAAACGCACCGGCAGCCCCTGCTCGCGGGCGCGACGGGCGTACTCGATGATGCCACCCTCGATGTGCCAGACCTTATTGAAGCCGTTATGCTTCATCCAGGCGCTGGCTTTTTCACAGCGAATGCCGCCGGTGCAATACATGACAATTTTCTTGTCTTTATGGTCCTGCATCATTTCCACTGCTTTCGGCAGCTGGTCGCGGAAGGTATCCGCCGGGATCTCCAGCGCGTTTTCGAAATGGCCCACCTCATATTCATAGTGGTTGCGCATATCGATAAACACGGCATCCGGATCGTCAAGCATCGCGTTGACTTCCGCCGCCTTGAGATACTCCCCCACATTGGAGGCGTCAAACGAGGGATCGTCGATGCCGTCGGCGACGATACGATCGCGAACTTTCAGGCGCAGCACCCAGAAAGACTTACCATCGTCCTCCACGGCGATATTGAAACGCAGCCCCGCCAGCGCCGGATCGAAGCCATAGAGAAACTCACGCAGAGCCTCAACGTTGCTTTGCGGCACGCTGATTTGCGCGTTGATCCCTTCCCGGGCCAGATAGATGCGGCCAAAGACCTTCAGCTGGGTTAAGGCAACCCACAGCGCATCACGGGTCGCCTGCGGGTCGACAATGGTGAAATATTTATAGAATGAGATCGTCGTGCGCGGCTCGGTCTCAGCCAGCATTTGCGCCTTTAACGTCTCATTTGAAATGCGGTTGTGTAACACTGGCATGGTGTACCTGCTCGACATAGAAATGAGGAAATAAACGGCGGGCATGATATAGCAAAGCTGTTTAATTTACATCCCTACATTTTACGCTACATTTCTCTCACCCGGTCGCGCCCCGCTTAACAAAACGAGCTGACTGTCGCCGCCTTTGGCTGGCCGGTAAAAAAATGCGATAATATAAGACGTTGCTCACTGATACGGGTATGAAATGACTCATTTGCCTAAATTTTCTCCGGCGCTGTTGCATCCGCGCTATTGGCTGCTGTGGCTGGGTATCGGCCTGCTGTGGCTGGTTGTCCAACTGCCCTACCCGCTGATCTACCGCCTCGGGAACGCCATCGGCCGTCTGGCCATGCGCTTTATGAAGTGCCGGGCGAAAATCGCCTATCGCAACCTTGAGCTCTGCTTCCCCGAGAAAAGCGAGCAGGAACGCCACCGAATGGTGGTGATGAACTTTGAATCGGTGGGCATGGGGCTGATGGAGACCGGTATGGCCTGGTTCTGGCCGGTTCGCCGTATCGCCCGCTGGACCGACACCATCGGCTTTGAGCATATTCGCGATGTGCAGGCGCAGCAGCGCGGCATTCTGCTGATCGGTATTCATTTCCTCACTCTCGAGATGGGAGCGCGGATGTTCGGTATGAACGAGCCGGGGATTGGCGTCTATCGCCCCAACGACAACCCGGTGATCGACTGGCTGCAGACCTGGGGCCGCTTGCGCTCCAACAAGGATATGATTGACCGTAAGGATCTGAAAGGCATGATCCGGGCACTGAAAAAAGGCGAAGTGGTGTGGTACGCACCGGATCACGATTACGGCCCGACCGCCAGCGTCTTTGCCCCACTGTTTGCGGTCGACCAGGCGGCGACCACCTCCGGCACCTGGATGCTGGCGAAAATGTCCAAAGCCTGCATCGTGCCCTTCGTCCCGCGTCGCAAACCGGACGGTAAAGGTTATGAACTGATTATCCTGCCGCCAGAGTGTTCCCCGCCGCTGGACGACGCGGAAACCACCGCCGCGTGGATGAACAAGATCGTTGAGCAGTGCATCATGATGGCCCCGGAACAGTATATGTGGCTCCATCGTCGCTTCAAAACCCGCCCCGAAGGCATGCCCTCCCGCTACTGATCCCTTTTCCCGGCCGCGCTCATCCCGGCCGGGAAGCTTCGCCGCTCAGGCTTTAGGCTCTCCTTTAGCTTTAAAAGCTCTCCTCCATTGCGGCATCTATTTCTCAGGCGCATAATTAGGAGGCTCATATTTTCTCTTAATTTGACCTGCCGCGCAGGCCAGTGGAACCCTATGTCGTCTGCTGAAACCCCCATTAACTGGAAACGAAACCTGACCGTGACCTGGCTTGGCTGCTTTTTAACCGGCGCCGCCTTCAGCCTGGTCATGCCCTTTCTGCCACTCTACGTCGAACAGCTCGGCGTCACCGGGCATAGCGCCCTGAACATGTGGTCCGGGCTGGTCTTTAGTATTACCTTTCTTTTCTCCGCCATCGCCTCGCCGTTCTGGGGGGGGCTTGCTGATCGCAAGGGGAGAAAAATCATGCTGCTGCGTTCCGCCCTCGGGATGGCCATCGTGATGATGCTGATGGGAATGGCGCAGAATATCTGGCAGTTTCTGCTGCTGCGCGCATTGCTCGGCCTGCTGGGCGGTTTTATTCCTAACGCCAACGCCCTGATCGCCACCCAGATCCCGCGCCATAAAAGCGGCTGGGCGCTGGGGACACTGTCTACCGGCGCGGTAAGCGGCGCCCTGCTCGGCCCGCTGGCAGGTGGCTTCCTGGCCGACCACTGGGGATTGCGCACCGTCTTCTTTATGACCGCGGCGGTACTATTTATCTGTTTCTTGTTTACCCTGTTTTTAATCCGCGAAAATTTTGTGCCGATCGCCAGGAAAGAGATGCTCAGTGCCAGAGAGGTGTTCTCCTCGCTGCAGAATCCCAAACTGGTGCTCAGCCTGTTTGTGACCTCGCTGATAATCCAGGTGGCCACCGGTTCCATTGCGCCGATCCTGACGCTTTATGTACGCGATCTCGCGGGCAACGTCAGTAACATCGCCTTTATCAGCGGAATGATCGCCTCGGTGCCGGGCATTGCCGCGCTGATGAGCGCCCCGCGGCTGGGCAAACTGGGGGATCGCATCGGGCCGGAAAAAATCCTCATCGTGGCGCTGATTATCTCGGTGCTACTCCTGATCCCGATGTCGTTCGTTCAGACCCCGCTGCAGTTAGGTATCCTGCGATTCCTGCTCGGCGCCGCGGACGGCGCGCTGCTGCCGGCGGTGCAAACCCTGCTGGTGTACAACTCCACCAGTCAGATCTCCGGGCGAATCTTCAGCTATAACCAGTCGTTCCGCGATATTGGCAACGTTACCGGCCCCCTGATTGGCGCGTCGGTTTCCGCTAACTATGGCTTCCGCGCTGTATTTCTGGTCACCGCAGGGGTGGTATTGTTTAATGCGATCTACTCCACCCTCAGCCTGCGTCGGCCAGCCGCGGATACTTCGCATTCAGTAAATTAACGTCGAGAGTGGCTCTGTCCCTTGACGCCGTGCGTACCGCCTTCTATAGATTGAATCGTGTTCAATTCATATTCTTCTCAGGAGATTCGCTATGCCAAAGGATTCGATGTTCTACGCCACGCTTGAAGAAGCTATTGATGCAGCACGTGAAGAATTTCTCGCCAACAACCCTGACAGCGATGAAGAGAGCGCCAACGTTGAGCAGCTCAACATTCAAAAGTATGTGCTGCAGGATGGCGATATCGCCTGGCAGGCCGAATTTTTTGCTGACGAAGAGGAACAAGGCGAATGCCTCCCGATGCTCAGCGGCGAAGCCGCGCAGAGCGTCTTCGACGGGGATTATGATGAGATAGAGCTGCGTCAGGAGTGGCTGGAGGAAAATACGCTCCACGAATGGGATGAAGGCGAATTTCAGCTCGAGCCCTCGCTGGACACCGAAGAGGGGCAGACGGCAGCCGACGAGTGGGACGAGCGTTAATCAGTTATAGGGTCCGTGGCTGGCGTCCAGAGGCAGCAGAAGCGTATCAAATACCAGCGAGAACGGCAGGTCGAGAATGGTGAGATAGCGCCATGCCGAATCGCGAACATCCCACTGTACGCCCGGGTAATATTGATTGCCATGCCCCTGCCCGGGCACCGTACGGCTGATAATGCTGCCGCAGCCGCTGAGCAGCAGCGCCATGGCAATGATCGGTAGTATTCGCATCCACATCCTCGTATTTCAGATAAAAAAATACCGGCATCGCTGCCGGTATTTTCCTTAACGTACGGCTTATTTCGTTTTCAGCGCCAGCGGGTTAAGCGCCAACTGCTGATAGGCGTTCACCCATGAAGAGTATTTCTCCGGCGCGGCCCATACGCGATAGTGCAGACGCGACATGGTTACCGGGTCGCTCAACAGCACCAGTCGGCGATCGCGGTTCAGCTTATCCGGCGTTTCATTCAGCGCCTGCTCGACATGGCGCTCGCGGGCGATCTCCAGGATATGCCCCTGACGGTGGCGCGCAGTGGCCATTGCGGTGGCGAGGGCGTTAAACGACGGGTTAAACACCGCGTGCATAAAGCCATCGTCCAGCGAACGCTGACGGTTCATCGTCAGGTACGCATCGGTATCCTTGAGCACCTGCGGCGGCGAATACTCTTCCGGGATCAGGAACAGCTTCCAGCGCTTGGTGCGCAGGCCCACTGTCGCCCGGCTGGAAATTGCCGATACGAACGGCGAGAGGATCAGCGAGACGACGATCGGCGCCAGCCAGAACAGGAAGCGCAGATCCAGCCATGCCATCCCGACCGCCCACACCAGCCCCAGCAGCAGCTGCGAGCCGTGGCGCATAAAGGCTTCCCCCCACGGCGTGGAGTCATCATCACGCTGCGGCGAATTCCATACCACCTCCCAGCCGAGGAAGGCGCTGACCACGAAGACGGTGTGGAACAGCATACGGACCGGCGCCAGCAGGACCGAGAACAGGACCTCCAGCAGCAGTGAAAGCGTGACGCGGATAAATCCTCCGTACTCTTTCGGCCCTTTACACCACACCAGAATAATACTCAGCAGCTTCGGCAGGAACAGCAGCACCATGGTCGAGGCGAACAGCGCGATGGCCAGCTCAGGCCGCCACTGCGGCCACACCGGGAACAGCTGACGCGGCTGCAGGAAGTACTGCGGTTCGGTCAGGGCATGCACCACCTGCAACGCCGTCGACAGGGCAAGGAACATAAACCACAGCGGCGCCGACAGGTAGGACATCACGCCGGTAAGGAACACCGCCCGGTGAACCGGGTGCATCCCTCTGACAAGGAACAGGCGGAAGTTCATCAGGTTGCCCTGACACCAGCGACGGTCGCGTTTCAGCTCGTCCAGCAGGTTCGGCGGCAGCTCCTCATAGGAGCCCGGCAGATCGTAGGCAATCCACACCCCCCAGCCGGCACGGCGCATCAGCGCGGCTTCGACGAAGTCGTGCGACAGGATCGACCCGGCAAAGTTGCCCTCGCCCGGCAGCGGCGCCAGCGCGCAGTGCTCAATGAACGGCTTCACGCGGATAATGGCGTTGTGGCCCCAGTAGTGGGACTCCCCCAACTGCCAGAAGTGCAGACCCGCCGTAAACAGCGGACCGTACACCCGGGTGGCAAACTGCTGGCAACGCGCATACAGCGTGTCCATGCCCGAGGCGCGCGGGGAAGACTGAATGATCCCGGCATTCGGGTTCGCTTCCATCAGGCGCACCAGGCTGCTCAGACACTCACCGGTCATCACCGAGTCAGCGTCCAGCACCACCATATAGCTATACTGGCTGCCCCAGCGGCGGCAGAAGTCATCGATGTTGCCGCTCTTACGCTTCACTCGACGACGACGGCGGCGGTAGAAGATCTGCCCTTCGCCCTGCACTTCGGCAATCAGCTCCATCCACGCCTTTTGCTCAGCCACACAGATATCGGGGTTATAGCTATCGCTGAGGATATAGACGTCGAAATGAGCGGCGTTACCGGTCGCTTTCACCGACTCCCAGGTCGCCCGCAGGCCGGCGAAAACGCGGTCAACGTCTTCGTTACAGATCGGCATTATCAGCGCCGTACGGTGCGCCGGGTTCAACGGTTCGTCACCGACCGTCGAGGCGGAAATACTGTACTTATCGCGGCCGATCAATAGCTGCAGGAAGCCCATTAACGCGGTCCAGAAGCCGGCGGAAACCCAGCAGAACAGCACCGCGAAGAGGATCAGAATGCCGCTCTGCAACACGTACGGCAGCAGCTGCATGAACGAGATCCACAGGTTCTGCCCCACCATGTCGGCCGGGTTGATCAGCGCCCAGCCCTGATAAGGCAGAATGGTTTTCATATACCAGGTGGCCACTACGGTCTGCGACAGCGTCAGCAGCAGCAGGATATAGCGACGAATGGTGCCGACGGTACGCCATTTTTGCTCACTCTCGCGCTCTTCTTGCGTCAGACGGGAGAGATAGCGCGGCGTGACATCGCGTCCGCGCAGACGGTCCCAGAAGCGGCCGACCGGGTTGGTACGCCACGGGTCCGGGATCATTGAGGAGCGCTTGGCTTTAGGCATCGCATGCAGCTGAGTACGGCCTTCATCATCCTTCACCAGCTGATCGCCAGACAGCGAATCCGGCCAGCTGTGCGCCAGCCGTGCCTTGACCGACCCCAGCGGGGAGTCGTCTTCACGGGCGAAGGTCTGATGGTCGTCATCCAGGGCCTGATGAACGGCCTGCAGGCTGGTGTCCGGCAGCGCCGATTTCTCGGCGTCCGACAGCGGCAATGCGTCAATGTACTTTGTTATCTTATTCATTGGCAGGCAGCTGATAGCTCCAGGTTTCGCTCAACGTGTCATCACCGTTAACCAGCGCGGCGCGCATTTCCGTCGTTTTCTTCGGATCTTTCACCTTCAAACGCAGGATCATTCGCCAGCCTTTGGTCACCGGATTGTAACGCACGGTATTTTCAACGATTTCAGCGTTATCGCCGGTACTCGCCTGGGCGGCGACCGGGGTATCCGCTGGCAGTTTTTTCATATCGGCGCCGGTGAAGTCGACAATGAAAGCAATGGTGCCGTCCGGCTGGCGGATCAGGTTCGACTGCTTCACGTCGCCGGTAGAGCGGCGGGTCTGCATAACGTAAGCGTTATCCGGCGCATGCAGCTTGTCTTCATCGCGGCTGAAGGTGATGGTGTACTTGAAGTTCATCTCCTTGCCCGGCTCCGGCAGCTGATCCGGCGTCCAGTAAGTCACGATGTTATCGTTGGTTTCATCGTTGGTCGGGATTTCAACCAGTTCGATTTTCCCTTTGCCCCACTCCCCTTTCGGGGTGATCCAGGCGCTCGGACGCAGGTCATAACGATCGTCGAGATCCTCGAAGCGCGAGAACTGACGGCCGCGCTGCAGCAGGCCAAACCCTTGCGGGTTTTCCATCGCATAGCTGCTAACGGCAAGGTGTTTCGGGTTGTTCAGCGGACGCCAGATCCACTCGCCGTTACCGGCCAGGATCGACAGACCATTGGAGTCGTGTAGCGCCGGACGATAGTTAAGCGCCGGAGAAGGCTGGTTGGAACCGAACAGGAACATGCTGGTCAGCGGCGCCACGCCCAGTTTGCCCACTTTGTCACGCAGGTAAACTTTGGACTGGACATCTACCACGGTGTCGCGTCCCGGCATGATGACAAAGCGATAAGCGCCGGTTGCCCGCGGGGAGTCCAGCAGCGCATAGATAGTCAGACGTTTGTCGGTGGCTTTAGGACGCTCGATCCAGAACTCGCGAAAACGCGGGAACTCTTCGCCGGACGGCAGCGCGGTATCGATAGCCAGGCCGCGCGCGGACAGGCCGTAAACCTGACCCTGACCCAGCACGCGGAAGTAGCTGGCACCGAGCATGCTGAGGATCTCATCGTTCTTATCTTTGCTATTGATCGGATACAGTACTTTGAAGCCGGCGAAACCGAGGTCTTTCACCGTGTCTTTATCGTGCTGAACGTTACCAAAGTTAAAATAGTCCGGGCTATATTTAATTTTGCGCACGCTGGTGGCCGTCACTTCATTGATGGTGACCGGCGTGTCGAAGTACATACCCTGATGGTAAAATTCAAGCTTGAATGGGGTTTTCTGGTTATTCCAGTAAGCTTTATCGTGATTAAACTGAATTTGCTGGTAATCCGCGTATTTCATGTCGCGGAAAGCGGAGGGCAGGTTACTCTTCGGCGCTTCATAGCCTTTCCCGGCTAACGTTTTGGCCTCTTTTGCAACGTCATCAATGCTAAATGCCCATGCAGATGAAGTACACAGGGACAACATTACGGCTGCGCTTAACCAACGCATTTTCATCATCTGTGGTTTATGTTTCATATAAGTAAGCACTTCCCCCTTTGTGTGCTTAAATCGATCCGATCTATTTTAATGGAAACTCAGGCAATCCGACAACATAATCCCTGCTTTGTTCAGCGTAGCGGCGCAGGGAATAAACAGTTCGCTATCCCGTTTGCACTTTGCGTGCTTATCCTGGAGACAGGTACCCCGAGTTCATGTAGGGTTGCTGATAATGTAAGCGTTATCATCTTGAGTGATAAGACGAATTATCTGAGATTGTCGTGAATCGTATGAATAATACTCCGGTACAGCGTGAATATTTCTTCGACAGCATCCGCGCCTGGCTGATGCTGCTGGGGATCCCTTTCCACATTTCGCTGATCTATTCCAGCCACAGCTGGCATGTCAACAGCGCTGAGCCCTCGTGGTGGTTGACGCTGTTTAATGACTTCATCCATGCCTTCCGGATGCAGGTCTTTTTCGTCATCTCCGGCTATTTCTCCTACATGCTGTTCCTGCGCTACCCGTTGAAAAAGTGGTGGAAAGTGCGCGTCGAACGGGTCGGTATTCCGATGCTGACCGCTATCCCACTGCTGACGCTGCCGCAGTTTATTATGCTGCAGTATGTCAACGGCAAGGCGGAAAACTGGCACACCCTTTCCGGGTACGACAAATTTAACACCCTGGCGTGGGAGCTTATTTCCCACCTGTGGTTTTTACTGGTGCTGGTGGTGCTGACCTCGCTGGGCGTGGTGCTGTTTAAATGGCTGACGCGCCGCCCGGCAGGGGGCGCCTCAGCCTTTGGTGACACTGTCACTATGGGCCAGCTAACGATGATTTTCCTTGCGCTGGGGGTGCTTTACGCGCTGATCCGCCGATCGCTGTTCCTGATTTACCCGCCGCTGCTTAGCAATGGTCTGTTTAACTTTGTGGTGATGCAGACGCTGTTCTATCTTCCCTTCTTTGTGCTGGGGGCGCAGACCTTTATTAATCCGCGTCTGAAGGCGATGTTTACCACCCCGTCACCATGGTGCTGCGCAGCGGCGCTGCTGGGATTTATCGCCTACCGGCTGAACCAGCAGTACGGCTCCGGCGACGGCTGGATGTATGAAACGGAATCGGTGATCACCATGGTGCTTGGGCTGTGGATGGTCAATGTGGTTTTTTCGCTCGGCCATCGCCTGCTGAATTTCCAGTCGGCGCGCGTAACCTATTTCGTCAATGCTTCGCTGTTTATTTACCTGGTGCACCATCCGCTGACGCTGCTGTACGGGGCGTGGATCACCCCGGTCATTAAGTCCAATACCTTAGGCTTTATTGGCGGGTTGGTTTTTGTGGTGGGTATTGCCCTGATCCTGTATGAAATTCACCTGCGCATTCCGCTGCTGCGTTTCCTGTTCTCCGGTAAACCGATGAACAAACCGGCCAAAACCCCAGCCTCGGCCAGCTAACCATTAGCCTGTGCGGCACGCCAGGCGTGCCGTATTATGCCTGCTCGTCAAAAAGCCGGTCGAAAATCATATTGTACAGGGCTTCTAAATCTGCCTTATCGACCGGGGTGGAGGCGCTCAGCTCACAGCGGTAAGCTGCCCCCTCCGTCAGAACGGCGATGAGCTCTGATGCGGCATTGCGTCGCGCATCGCTGAGCCCGGGATGGTAGCGCTGCGACAGGCGACCGCCCTCCTCTTTCAACCGCCGATCGGCCTGCATCAGGATCTCACGCAAGCGTGGGTTACGCGAGGCCTCGGCATTGATCTCCATCAGCAGATAATTATCGCTTTTGGTGGCTGCCGACGTCGGGATCCTGCCAGCCAAAACCGCCGCTTTACGCGCCAGATTGTGGTTCTCATCGATCATCTCCCCGACTCTGGCGTTGACGATTTCGCTAACAATCGCTTCGATGATCGCTTCCTTGCTGGCAAAAATGCGATATAGCTGACCGACGCTCAGGCCCGCTTCCCGGGCGATATCGGCGACGGAAGCGCCGTGCAGCCCCTTTTCAGCGAAACATTTTTGCGCAGCGACAACGATCTCCGCGCGGCGCGCCTGCTGTTTCTGCTGGACTTTTCCTTCTGACACCCTGCTCCCTCCTGCTACCCATCATTCCCGTCAAGACTGGCGGTTATCATAGCCTATTCTGTTGAATCAGGGGTATGACGCCAGCAGGCGGCGATAGATAGCCGCCGTTTCCTCGTCAAAACAGACGAACAGGACGCGCTCAAGAGGGTTATAGCGAGTGAGAAACGCGGTGACGGTGCGCACGGCGATCGCCGCCGCTTCCTCTTTCGGATAGCCATACACGCCGGTGCTTATCGCCGGAAACGCAATGGAGCGATAGTTGTTTGCCGAGGCCAACTGCAGACTGTTTTTGTAAGCATCGGCCAGGGTTTGCGCCTCCATGCGGTCGCCGCCGTGCCAGACCGGGCCCACGGTGTGGATCACCGCGCTGGCCGGCAGATTGCCGGCAATAGTAATTACCGCATGCCCGGGAGGGCATTCGCCCTGCTGCTGCAGCACCTGCTTGCAAGCCGCCAGCAGCGCGGGACCGGCCGCCCGGTGGATGGCCCCGTCTACTCCGCCACCACCCAGCAGCGAGGGATTTGCCGCATTAACAATCACATCGACATCAAGTGTCGTAATATCGCCGAGAATTACCTCAGGTTTAACAGCCATTTCTCCTCCTGTCGGCATAGCGTGTGGATACGGCTTTCTGCCGATACTAGGGCATTCTCGCCTGCGGGAGCAAGATTATCGCTTTGTCCGGTGACGAGAAGATAAAAAAACAGGACCCGTAAGGTCCTGTTTTTTAGTCGTCCTGCCGATCAGGCGTTGTCGTTGGCGAACGATTTATGCTTATCCGCACGGGCCGCCAGCCACAGGCCACTATTTTTCATGGCATAGCCAAAGACCAGACCCAGCGCCAGGGAAGGGATCACCAGACGCCAGTCGCCGTCTGCCGCGAAGGTCGCGCAGGCGCCGATAAAGGTGCCCGGGACAAACGACAGCAGCGTCCGTCGCGCCTGAATGCACATCAGGAAGGCGACCACACCGGTCATCATATAGCTGAGGATCTGCACCTGTGGCGCCAGCGCGCTACCGTGGATAATCACTAACGCCCAGGCCACGCCGCTCATCACCGTGCAGGACGAGATGGCCAGCCCTTTCAAGCCGCCCTGCGGGCAGGCGAAATAGGCCGTACAGCCGAGGAATCCGGCCCAGCTCAGCAGGCCGAGAGCGACCGCCACCCACCCCCAAATCCCGGAGAGGATGCCTGTCGTTAATGCGATTGCGAAGAGTATGTTCATGGCGCGTATCCTAGCAGATACGCGCCGGAAGAATGCGATCTAAAACACAGTATATGAATGAACTTTCTTTCAGTTTCATTCAAACAGTGATTTACATCACATATTATTGCTCATCTTCTTCCTGAAGCTCGTCCCACATCGCGGCGATGGCGTCGCGGGTCAACGGCGCCATGGTGCGCCAGAACGGCGTGTGCGCATGGGCTTCGACTTTCCCCAGCATCGTCCCGCACCACGGCAGGATATAGTCGGCGAACAGGAGCTCCAGCGTCTCGCTCTGGTCTTCTGCGGCATGATCCTCCAGCCAGGAGGCGGCCAGCAGCAGCGAGCCGAGATGATCCGCCGGACCTTCCCCTGTCGGGATGCCGTGTTCGCTCAGAAAAGACCGAACTTCCGCTTCCGAGGAACCCTCCACCCACGCGCTACGGTACGGCGGGACGCTGCAGGCTTCACCGACGAACAGCGCATTATAGTCCGTCGCCAGGGACTGCATTTCACAGCTTTTCTGCAGACGCGCCAGCAGCTCGTCCTGCTCAAGCGGCCAGCTGGCGGCCAGTTTGCCCTCGCGGATCAGGGTAAACAGCGGCACCAGCAGCGGGTCCTGCGGTTGACGGTAATACAGCGAACCCAGCACGCGGCAGAGGATTGAAAACTCGTTCATTCAGTTATTCCAGTTATACAAATTAAAGGTCAGCAAATTCCGGGATCGCCGGCATGCCCCGCGACTCGAGGAAGTTAAGCAGGCGACGCGGAGAAACGTTGAGGATCCTCTCCTCCGGGAAATCGACCGCATCAAGGATCTTGCGGCATTCGGTAAACTCCCCGAGGGTAAAGGCGGTGTGAGAGTCCGAGCCCAGCGCCACCCATCCCCCGGCATCACGCACTGCGGCGGCGATGGCCCGGCAGTTGTCTTCACTGCCCACGCGCGATGATACGAATGAGGAGTTATTAATCTCCAGCGCCACCTGGTAGCGAGCCGCCGCTTCGGCAATCGCCGGGATATCCACCGGGAATTTCGGATTACCCGGATGGCTAATCATATGCACTTTACCGCTGGCCATCGCGGCTATCATCGCCTGTGTATGGGTGTCACGATCCTGCGGCGGAAACACCGGCTCATGAAATCCGGCGATGATCAGATCGAGAGAAGTCAACATCGGTCCGGAACAGTCGATCTCGCCTTCAATATTTTTAATATTCGACTCAATACCGCGCAGGATCCCCACCCCGTCTACCAGGCGAGGCCAGATGCGCATATTAACGAAGTGCCAGTAGTGCGGAGCATCCGCCATGTCCGGGCCGTGGTCGGTGATGGCGAAGAGTTTGATCCCTTTACGCTTTGCTTCCGCAATATAATCGTGCAGGGTGCTGTAGGCATGGGTGCTGGCGACGGTATGCATGTGCAGGTCAACGGGATACATCACATTCTCCTCTTCTGTTTGCCGCAAGAATAGCAGGAAACCGGGCTATTGATTAGCAAAAACCCCGCCGTGGCGGGGTTCTCTCGTCTTAATAACCGCGCTGGCGGTCGACCTGACCGCTTACCGGCTCCCCTCGCTCAAGCCGGCTAATGGTCTCCGCAATGTAGGTGATAGCTTCCATTGGACGGGTCACTGCCGCCACATGGGGGGTCATGGCCACCCGCGGATGCGCCCATAGCGGGCTCTCCTGCGGCAGCGGTTCGCGACTGAAGACATCGAGCATCGCCCCTTTGAGCTTACCGCTGTTCAGCGCCGCCAGCAGATCCTCTTCAACGACATGCACGCCGCGAGCAAGGTTGAGGACATAGCTCTCATCAGGCAACTGCGCCAGCAGCGTCTGGTTAATAATGCCGGCGGTTTCGGCGGTATTCGGCAGCAGGTTGATCAGCACGCGAGTGCCCTGCAGGAATTCGCCCAGCTCGGCCTGGCCGGCGAAGCTCTGCACCTGCGGCCAGGATTTGCGGCTACGGCTCCAGACGCGAAGCGGGAACCCCCAGGGTTGCAGACTTTCCGCAACCTTCGCCCCCAGCACGCCGGCGCCCATAATCCCGACGGTGAATTCGTCGGCGCGGTACTCTGGCAGCGGCTGCCAGCGGGAAACCAGCTTCAGCGCCTGATAGTCATCAAAGCGGCGGAACCAGTGGAGCACCTGGCTCACGGCATACTCCTGCATCTGCCGTCCCATACCGGTATCTTCGAGACGAAACAGCGGAATCGACAGCGGCAGCATATCCGGATGGTCGCGCAGCTTGCTGAGAATAGAGTCCACCCCTGCCCCGAGGGCGAACACGGCCTTCAGCGCCCGGCCCTGCAGCATCTCTACCGGCGGATGCCAGACCAGGGCATAGTCCGCCGGCCGGTTATCGCCCGCTTTCCACTCGCGCACCCGCGCGCCGGGTAACTGCTTTTCCAGCTCACAGATCCAGTATTGGGTATCAAAGGTCGGATGGTAAAAAATAATCTCCATAGGGGCTCCTGATAGCAGACGCCTTTGGCCGATTGACGCTGGCGTCTTATTTTACTCATTGTTTTCTATTGGTTTGCCAGCATAACAAATTTCCCCCGAGCGAAAAGGGAAAAGCTACTGGCGACAAAAAAACGGATTTCGCACGTTTAAGGAGCAAGTTGCTCGAAGTTTGTCTAAACGCGCTTTTTTTGCAAAAAGTTGATTGACGGGCGATACGTATTTCCCTACATTAGCGCCCGTTCCCGACAACAACGGGAAAGACAATATGGTGAGGTGTCCGAGTGGCTGAAGGAGCACGCCTGGAAAGTGTGTATACGGCAACGTATCGGGGGTTCGAATCCCCCCCTCACCGCCATATTCGAGATGAGAGCCTGTACGAAAGTACGGGCTCTTTTCTTTTATATTCTCCACAGGGGGGGATGAGAACCCCCGACCGGGGTTCGACAACTGGCGCAGCCAGTTGGACAGACCGCGAGCCTGCGAGCGGGCTGCCCCGCAGGGGCGAGCGAAGCGAGTCAATCCCCCCCTCACCGCCATATTCAAGATGAGAGCCTGTACGCAAGTACGGGCTTTTTTCTTTTATATTCTCTGCCGGGGGGGAGCCCCGAGAAAAGCCAATCCCGAAGCTAATCCTCCTCCATCCGCTGATACTCTTCGCTGAGGTAGTCCACCAGCGCCCTGACGGAGGGCAGCAGCCCGCGCCGTGAGGCAAATACCGCATGGATCACTTCCCGCCGCGGCTGCCACTCGTCCAGAACCACCTCTAATTCCCCTGACGCCAGCTGATCGCGCACCATTAGTAAAGGAAGCTGCACCACGCCTACGCCGGCCATCGCCGCCTCGCGCAGCGCCAGCATATCGGTGGTCACCATTCGCGGCGTGAAATACACTTCCGCTCTCGCTCCCCCGGGCCCGGTGAGCTGCCATTTATGCTGATGCTTGTTCGCACCCAGGCTGAGCCCCGGCCAGGCGCTCAGCTCGGACGGTGCCTGCGGACGTCCGAGCCGGGAAATGAGATCCGGGCTGGCCACCAGTCGGTGCCCGCGGTCCGCCAGCACACGCATCACCAGGTCGCTATCCTCGATGGGCCGGGGACGGACGCGGATCGCCACATCAACGCCCTCCCCGACCACATCCACCCGGCGGTTGGTCGCCTCAAGATGCAGCGTTACCCCAGGATAGCGTGCCATAAATCGCGCCAGCATCGGTCCGATATGGACATGCAGCAAGGTGACCGGACAGGTGATCCTGACGCTACCGCGCGGCTCGGCGCGCAGCGTCTCGACCGCCTGCTGCGCCGCCTCGGCCTCAATCAGCATCGCTTTGCAATGCTGATAAAAGGTCTGCCCGACCTCGGTGACCGCGAACTGACGGGTGGTTCGCTGAATCAAACGCACGCCCAACCGCTCCTCGAGTTGCGCAATGCGGCGGCTGAGTTTGGATTTCGGCTGGTCAAGCGCTCGCCCCGCCGCCGCGAAACCGCCATGGTCTACCACCTGGACAAACCAGGCGAAGTCATTGAGATCCTGCATCCTTCCTCCATTGTTCCATTTTTAGAACAGTATAGGTCATTTTTGCTCACTACCGCATACGTCGTCCCGGATATAAGCTTATTCACATCAGATACCGATACACAGGAGAAAGCCATGAAACAGATCACAGGAGTCTACACCGCGCCTGCGCAGCATTGGGTAGGCGACGGCTTCCCGGTTCGCTCGATGTTTTCCTATCAGACGCACGGCCAGCAGCTGAGCCCCTTCTTACTGCTCGACTATGCCGGGCCGTACACCTTCCCGGCGGGCAGCGAAAAACGCGGCGTCGGTGAGCATCCGCATCGCGGATTTGAAACCGTCACCATCGTCTACGCCGGTGAAGTAGAGCATCGTGACTCCACCGGACGCGGCGGGGTGATTGGTCCAGGCGACGTGCAGTGGATGACGGCGGGCGCCGGGATCCTGCACGAAGAGTTCCACTCGGAGGCCTTCACCCGCAGCGGCGGCGAGCTGAAGATGATCCAGCTGTGGGTCAACCTGCCCGCGAAAGACAAAATGGCGACCCCCGGCTACCAGAGCATTACCGCCGGGACGATCCCCACCGTGGCGCTGGCGAACGGCGCCGGACAGGTTCGGGTTATTGCCGGCCAGTATGACGACGTCAGCGGCCCGGCCCATACCTTCTCACCGCTTAACGTGTGGGATCTGCAGCTGAATCAGGGGCACGACCTCACGCTGCGCCAACCGGAGGACTGGAGTACCGCGCTGGTGGTGCTGGAAGGGGAAGTGATCATTAACGGTTCCGAATCTGCTCGCGAAGGCCAGCTGGCCGTCCTGAGCCAGGCAGGTGACGCAGTGCATCTGGAGGCGACCGCCCCGGCAAAAGTTCTGCTGATGGCCGGAGAACCGCTACAGGAGCCGATTGTGGGCTATGGCCCGTTTGTCATGAATAACAAAACGCAGATCGCAGAAGCTGTACGCGATTTTAACAGCGGCCGCTTTGGCCAAATCTAACTGATTGAGGTGAATACTATGTCTACTCCCGCTAACTTTAACGGTGCTCGTCCGGTGATTGATGTTAACGATACCGCAATGCTGTTGATTGACCATCAGAGCGGTCTGTTCCAGACCGTCGGCGATATGCCGATGCCAGAGCTGCGCGCTCGCGCCGCCGCGCTGGCCAAGATGGCGTCGCTTGCCGGGATCCCGGTGATCACGACCGCCTCCGTGCCGCAGGGGCCGAACGGTCCGCTGATCCC
Source organism: Klebsiella sp. P1954 (assembly GCF_018199955.1). NCBI lineage: Bacteria > Pseudomonadati > Pseudomonadota > Gammaproteobacteria > Enterobacterales > Enterobacteriaceae > Klebsiella > Klebsiella sp. P1954. Next base: position 1,014,877 of record NZ_CP073373.1, read on the forward strand.
GGAGATTCATGAAAACGCGCCGCATGCGAAATACATCGCCCGTAAAGGTGAGATTAACGCCTGGGATAACCCGGAATTTGTCGCCGCGGTGAAAGCGACCGGCCGTAAAACGCTGATTATCGCCGGGACCATCACCAGCGTCTGCATGGCCTTCCCGGCTATCGCCGCTGTCGCCGACGGTTATAAAGTGTTTGCCGTGATTGACGCTTCCGGCACCTACAGCAAAATGGCGCAGGAGATCACCCTGGCTCGCGTGGTACAGGCCGGCGTAGTGCCAATGGATACCGCCGCCGTCGCCTCTGAGCTGCAGCGCACATGGAATCGCCCGGACGCCGCAGAATGGGCGGAGGTGTACACCAAAGTCTTCCCGGCCTACCAGCTGCTGATCGAAAGCTACAGCAAAGCGCAGGACGTCGTGAAGAATAACGAACAGCTGGATTCCCAGCGCTAAAACGCCCGCCCCGCTGAGCCGCAGCGGGGCATTGTTCATTGCGTGAGCGAACGGCAAAGAAAGAAGAAAATATGCTTGACCGTTTTAACGCAACTCCCTATAGTAGCGCCCCGTTGCCCACCCAAGGTGAGCAGCAAGACAATATGGTGAGGTGTCCGAGTGGCTGAAGGAGCACGCCTGGAAAGTGTGTATACGGCAACGTATCGGGGGTTCGAATCCCCCCCTCACCGCCATATTTTAAGAAGAGCTCGTACGCAAGTACGGGCTTTTTTTTTCGCATGTGGCACCCACCGGGGGGGATGAGAACCCCCGACCGGGGTTCGACAACTGGCAACGCCAGTTGGACAGACCGCGAGCCTGCGAGCGGGCTGCCCCGCAGGGGCGAGCGAAGCGAGTCAATCCCCCCTCACCGCCATATTCGAGATGAGAGCCTGTACGCAAGTACAGGCTTTTTTCTTTTATATTCTCCGCAGGGGGGATGAGAACCCCCGACCGGGGTTCGACGAGTGGCAACGCCATCCGGACAGAACGAAAAAGACAAACCTAATGATACTTTCTCACTTCGTGTTACAGGGGCTTGTTAAGCAAAAATAAAACCAGATTAGCCATATCCTCTGCATAGGTATCATAGTCATCTTGCGCGAGTGATGCATTGTTAATATGATATTTTCCTGAAACATAAAAAGAAGGCGTACCATGCACTTTCATTTTTTCGACCAGATTATCCTGTCTGGCAATTAAAGCTTTTACCATAAAGTTACTTTGCATTTCGGCATATTTCTCTGACGTAATGCCAAGTTGATTAAACACCATAACAATATCAGCTGCCGTTTTAATATCACGCTTAACCTGTAAACCTTCAAACAATAACTTTTCCACCTTGCCATCTACCCCAGCATATTGTGCTACGGCCCATGCTTCTGTTAATGCTGGTCCTAAAGGCCCCATCTGGCTGACATGGTATTTTTCCAGTTTCATATCGTCGGGCAGGCGCTTTCTGATAGCTGTATCAACATTGATGCGCTCTGCAAACGCATAACAAGGTCCGCAGTAGAAGGAAAAAAACTCAACCAGTGGCGGCGGTTGCTTAACAGTAGAATGAATAACAGTGAAGTTTTTCCCTGCCTGATAATCTTTACTATAAGCAGCGGATGACAACCCCACCATCAAAATAGTAATTAATAACTTGATAACTTTCCCATGTACGACCATTGTGCTTCCCTTACAAGTATCCATACAATTAAATGAGTAAAACGGCGTAAGACGAAAGAAATTATTAGAAAGGCGCTTATGTATAGCAAAGCAGATATTCTTGTATTACAGAGAAGAAATTCTATCACATACAGCGATGGATCCCTCAAAACAGAAATTTTATCCGCACTTCAGACTGTCGCAAGGATCAAAACAACAAAGCCCGGGCTAGCCCGGGCCTTGCTCACAGTATGACGATTAATAATAGGCTTTCAGCGTCCGCTGGCAGAGGGCCGAGCGCACGCAGTCATCGGTGGTGAAACGCACGATGCCGATCATCTCGTCTTCCTCAAAACGCGCCAGCGCATCGCTCAGGCCAGATCTCACGCCAGAGGGCAAGTCGCACTGGGTGATATCGCCATTGACGATGACCGTCACGTTCTCCCCGAGGCGGGTTAAAAACATCTTCATTTGCGCTGCGGTCACGTTCTGGGCCTCGTCCAGAATCACCACCGCATTTTCAAAGGTACGTCCGCGCATATAGGCGAACGGCGCGATTTCCACCTTGCCGATTTCCGGACGCAGGCAGTACTGCATAAAGGAAGCTCCCAGCCTTTTCACCAGCACATCGTAAACCGGTCGGAAATAGGGAGCGAACTTCTCGGCGATATCTCCCGGTAAGAAGCCGAGATCTTCGTCGGCCTGCAGAACGGGACGGGTAACAATAATTCTGTCCACATCCTTATGGATCAGGGCTTCAGCTGCCTTCGCCGCACTGATCCAGGTCTTGCCGCATCCAGCTTCGCCGGTAGCGAAAATCAGCTGCTTATTGTCGATGGCATTCAAATAATGCGCCTGAGCCTCATTGCGCGCCTCAATTGGGGAAGTATCACGGCTGTCCCGCGCCATGCCAATTGCTTCTACGCCACTCATTTGCACAAGCGATGTGACCGATTCTTCTTCACGCTGTTTATGGCTGCGTGAATCCCGTCTCAGCACACGTTTTGCTTCACGACGAGCTTTGATCACTGCTTTTTGTCTTCCCATGGATAGCACCTTGCGTTGTTGGTTTACATCACACGCGTCAACATCGACGCGACTATGCGCACGAACGATTGAGGTTTGGCTTCCTTGTAAGCCATTGCTTGCCGGTAGAACTGACAACGAGTCGCGGCTACGCGCACCGCGTACCCTGCCAAGGTTGTAATAATGCGAAGCGGAGAGAGAAAGAGTAAGAAAATCGCTGCCGGAAGCGAGGCTTCCGTGCTGAAGAGTACGGTCTGAGGTTTTACGTTGTCCGGTACGGGACCTTACCATTCGCGATCTCCATAGTGAAACGTCACACTGCCGGGAACTACCGCGTATGTAATAAGTACATCAAAAAAGATTCTTAATGCAACTTATTTTTCACAATGACGCAACAAATAGTTCTTAAGCAAGTGTAGGAGACTATCGGTCATTTGTATTACAGAAATATAACACATGGCAGGAAATATAAGAAAAATGAGAAAAACAGCAGAAAACGCCCTGCCCTTACGGGCAGGGTCGGTATCAGGCCTGCAGCAGCGACTCTCCCAGATAGTGTTTTTCATCCACTACGCCGGGTAAAACAAAGAAGTAGCCCCCGCCGATCGGTTTGACATACTCCTCCAGCGCCTCGCCGTTAAGCCGTTTCTGCACCGTCAGAAAACCCTTTTCCAGATCGTGCTGATAGCAAACGAATAACAGCCCCATATCCAGTTGTCCGGCGTTAGTAACCCCCAGCGAATAGCTGTAGCCGCGGCGCATCATCAGGCTGGACTGGGTTTCCGGCGTGCGGGGATTGGCCAGACGAATATGGCTATCCAGCGCAATGACTTCGCCGTTAGGATCTTTACTGTAATCCGGGGTATCGTGTTCGTTTTTCATCCCCAGCGGCGCACCGGTGTGCTTGTCGCGACCAAAGATCGTCTGCTGCTCCTTGAGCGGCGTCCGATCCCAGAACTCGACGTGAAACTGGATAATTCGCGCCGCCTGATAGCTGCCGCCCACGGTCCAGGTCGGCTCGTCCTGATCGGCTGTCACCCACACTACCTTATCCATCAACGCGCTGTCGTGGCTCGCCGGGTTAGCGGTGCCGTCCTTAAACCCCAACAGGTTGATAGGGGTCTCTTTGCCTTTGCTGCGCGCCGCGCTGTCGGAGATAAACCCTTCCCGCTTCCAGCGCACGCTGAGCAGATCCGGCGTATGTTTGATGACATCACGCAGGGCGTGGATCACCGTATCCTGAGTATTGGCGCAGATCTGCAGCAGCAGGTCGCCATGGCACAGCGCGGCATCCAGCGAATCGTTGGGGAAGCGGGTCATCGGCTGCAGCTTTTTCGGTGCTTTATCCGCCAGGCCAAAACGCTCATCAAATAGCGAATGGCCGACCGAGACGGTGATGGTCAGGTTATCTGGCGCAATCCACGGCCCCAGGATGCCGGAATCCATCGGCGGCAGCCGCGGATTCGGCGTGTCCGGCGCCGGGCCGCCCTGGGTTAAAAAGGCGATACGCTGGGTCAGCAGTCGAAACAGCCGCTCGAGGTCGGCTTTATCAGCCGCCAGCACATCGAAGGCCACCAGCATCATCGAAGCCTGCTGCGGCGTCAGAATGCCCGCCTGATGCCGGCCATAGAATGGCTGCTTTTCCTGGCGCGCGTCGGGTGTGAGCGTCCCCGGGGAACTTTCCGCTTTTGCCGCATGCGCTACCGGGCAGCCACCGGTGATGGCCAGCGCGCCGCCAAGCGCGCCGATCCCTTTCAGTAAGCGACGACGTGACGGCTCGTTCACGTCGTGGGGTTTCTGCTGTGCCATCGACTTAGTCCAGCCCCAGGATCCCGCGCAGCTGAGCCAGATCTTCCGCCAGGGTGGTGATCGGCCCTTTCAGCGCATTACGGTCGGCGGTGGTCAGCTTATCGTAGGTCTCGAAACCGTCTTTGGTGCGATATTTGCTGAGGATGCTGTCCACTTTCTTAAAGTTGGCGTCCACTTTCGCCAGCAGCGCGCTGTTCTCTTTTTGCAGCTGCGGGCGCAGCAGGTCGACAATTTTCTGCGCGCCGTCAATGTTGGCCTGGAAGTCCCACAGATCGGTATGGCTGTAGCGATCTTCTTCACCGCTGATCTTGCTGGCCGCGACTTCCTCAATTAATCCTGCCGCGCCGCCCACGACTTTTGACGGCGGGAACGCCAGCTCGCTGATACGCTTTTGCAGCTCCAGCACATCGCTGTTCAGCTGATCGGCATATTTTTCCATCCCTTTGACGCTGTTATCGCCAAACAGCGCTTTTTCCAGACGGTGGAAACCGGTAAATTTCGGATCTTCCGCTTTTTTCTCGAAGTCGTCTTCGCGGGCGTCGATGCTGCCGTCAAGGTCAGAGAACAGCTCGGCAATGGGCTCGATGCGCTCGTAATGCTGACGCGTCGGGGCGTACAGCGCTTTCGCTTTTTCGATATCGCCGGCTTTCACCGCGTCGGTAAAGGCTTTGGTGCCGCTAACCAGCTGCGCGGTTTCCGCCGTCACATAGGCTTTATAGGCGGTGATCGCGTCGCCGAGGCTCAGCACCGCATCCGCTTTCGCCGCGTCTTTGGTGGCGGCGCCGGTGACGATCAGTTTGCCTTTCGGGTTGGTGAGCAGGCCACAGGTCATGTCATATTCGCCCGGCTGCAGGTTCGCGGTGAGCTTCTGAGTAAAGCCCGGCGCGATGTTTTCGCGCTCTTCCACCACCATCACCCCTTTCAGAATCTCCCACTCCAGCGCTTTCTGGCTGTGGTTCTGAATAATAAACTGGGTTTTACCCGCGTTAACGGTCACCTGCATCGGCTCGCACTGCTTGTCGTTGACGGTGACTTTGACCTGCGGGATATCCGCAGCCTGAGCACCGAATGCAGAGCTGAGCAGCGCGGCCACGGTCACCCGCAGCGCATTACGGCGAAAATGAATCATCATGATCATCCCTTTCGGTAAGTAGAGTGTCGCTTATAAGCTCGCAGCGCCCGGTCAGGCAGCCCGCGAGGCAGTGGTATTATTCCGCGGCGGCAGGGCAAACAGCACCAGCGCCGGGATCAGATAAAGCAGATAGACAGCCACTTCGCTGACGCTCGGCGTCTCCTGATAACCGAAGATCCCTTCCAGCAGCGTGCCGAACAGCGTATGCGTCGACAGCAGGTTGCTCAGATCGAAGGCGGTATCCTGGAACAGGTTCCACAGGCCCGCCTCGTGGAAGGCGCGGATCGCTCCCGCGGCCAGGCCAGCGGCCACCAGCAGAATAAACAGGCTGGTCCATTTGAAGAACACGCCAAGGTTAAGGCGGATACCGCCCCAGTAGATCAGGAAGCCCAGCACGATAGCGGTAGCCAGACCCAGCAGCGCCCCCAGCGGCGGCCAGATGCCGACATCCTGCTGGAAGGCCGCCAACAGAAAGAAGACCGACTCCAGCCCCTCACGGGCGACCGCGAAAAAGACCATCATCACCAGCGCCCAGCCGTGGTGATTACCGCGCTGCAGCGCCTTGTCCACGGCCTGCTCCAGCTGCTGCTTGACGTTGCGTGAGACATTGCGCATCCAGAAGACCATCCACGTCAGGATCACCACCGCAATGACCGCGACGATCCCTTCGAACAGCTCCTGTTCACGCTGAGGAAATTCACCGGTGGTTTCGTTGATAAAAATGCCTAAGCCAAGACATAGCGCCGCCGCGAGGATCACGCCAATCCACATCACGCCAATCCAGTTGCCGCGCTGGGTGCGTTTCAGATAGCTGGCGATCAGGCTGACAATCAGCGCCGCCTCCAGGCCTTCGCGTAACATAATGAGAAATGGGACAAACATGCCAATACCCTTAAATGTAAAGCACCGTCAACGAATGCAAAAACAGGTAATATTTATGATAGTGATTATCATTACAATGCTCAGAAACACAAGCGAAATGTGCAGAGAATGATGATCAGTTGTAAATAAATCGCTGACAAATAATGACTTATGAAAATATTCGCCTGTTATGAAGGGAAAGAATAAGCAAAGGATTTTTTACGCCAGATATTTACCCGCCGTAGCGGCTATGGCTAAATGGCGGCCTTATTGACTTGCGAAAAGAACAACATGACTGCATTTTTTCATTTCCTGCTGGCGCTGGCGGTGATCCTCGCCCTGGCCTGGCTTGTCAGCTACGACAGACAAAAAATTCGTATTCGTTATATTCTCCAGTTGATTATTATCGAAATAGCGCTCGCTTTCTTTTTCCTGCACGCCGAAAGCGGCCTGTGGCTGGTAAAAAATATTTCCGGCTTTTTTGCTTCGCTGTTAGGCTTTGCCGCCGAAGGGACCAATTTCGTCTTTGGCGGCATGAGCGAAAAAGGCTTAGCCTTTATTTTCCTGGGCGTCCTGTGTCCGATTGTGTTTATTTCCGCGCTGATTGGTATTCTCCAGCACTGGCGGATCCTGCCGATTTTTATTCGCGTGATTGGCACCCTGCTGTCGAAAGTAAACGGCATGGGTAAGCTGGAATCTTTCAACGCCGTCAGCTCGCTGATCCTCGGCCAGTCGGAGAACTTCATTGCCTACAAGGGCGTACTGGGCGACCTCTCCTCACGGCGACTGTTCACTATGGCGGCGACGGCCATGTCGACCGTATCGCTGTCGATTGTCGGCGCCTATATGACCATGCTGGACGCCAAATATGTCGTCGCAGCGCTGATCCTCAATATGTTCAGCACCTTTATCGTGCTGTCGGTAATTAACCCGACGCGGCCGGGCAGCGAGCAGGAAATAAAACTCGAGAAGCTGCATGAATCGCAGAGTTTCTTTGAAATGCTCGGGGAATATATTCTGGCCGGCTTTAAAGTGGCGATGATTATTCTGGCGATGCTGATCGGTTTTATCGCCCTGATCAGCGCCATTAACGCGCTGTTCGCCACCCTGTTTGGTCTCAGCTTCCAGCAGATCCTCGGCTACGTCTTTTATCCGCTGGCGTGGCTTATCGGCATCCCGCTGAGCGATGCGCTAAACGCCGGCAGCATCATGGCCACCAAACTGGTCGCTAACGAATTTGTGGCGATGATTGAGCTGCAAAAGATTGCCGCCAGCATGACCCCTCGCGGGCTCGGCATTCTCTCGGTATTCCTGGTGTCGTTTGCCAACTTTGCCTCGATCGGCATTATCGCCGGGGCGATCAAAGGCCTGAATGAACCGCAGGGCAATATCGTCTCCCGCTTCGGCCTGCGGCTGGTGTATAGCGCCACGCTGGTAAGCCTGCTTTCCGCCAGCTTCGCCGGGCTCGTGCTGTAAAACAAACGGCGGGGCTGCCCCCGCCGTTTACTCAGAACTGCACGCAGACCGGCTGGTCGACACGCATCACCGACTCCTGCGCGAAGCGTGATTTATAGCCCTGGCGCAGAGCCTCAATACCCGCCTCGCTCTGCGCGTCATGCCCATGGATCACCATCAGCGCCTTGCTCTGCTCCCGCACCACCTGACCATTCTGGCCAAGCCACTGGCCGTGGGCATCAAACACCGTCAGCCCGTCGCGAAAGCGCGGCGTGACGTCACGGTCGACAAACTGTTGCCACTCTTCAGCGGTGATGTCTTTCCCCGCCGGGCGGCTCAGACCGAAGTAAAGCGTGGTTTGCACCATGGACTTATCCGCCGGGCAGACGCCGGGCTTCGGCGCGCTGGTCGATGAACTTCCACCCGCCACGCAGCCGCTGAGTAACCCTGCCAGCACCAGCGCCATTGCACCCTGTCTGAACGTCATCTTTGCTATCCTCATTGTTATTAGTCAGGAAATATCAGCGGATTTTCAGATAATTAGCAAGGGTTATAATATTCCGGCACGGCACCAGGCAATAAAAAGCCCGCCAGCGGCGGGCTCGTGAGCATTAGATGATCTTACTCAGCCGTGGCGCGTACCGGCGGCGGCGTATGGTAGTGGGCATCCGCTTCGGCAAAGCGCTGCTGCATGCTGGCCGACGGCGCTTTATCCAGCAGGCTAAAGACCACAATCCCGATGCTGCCGAAGACAAAGCCCGGAATGATTTCATACAGGCCCAGCCAGCCAAACTGCTTCCAGACGATCACGGTCAGGGCGCCAATCACCATCCCGGCCAGCGCGCCGTTACGGGTCATGCGCGACCACATTACCGAGAACAGGACCACCGGGCCAAAGGCGGCGCCGAAGCCAGCCCAGGCGTAGCTCACCAGACCCAGCACGCGGTTTTCCGGATTGGCCGCCAGGGCAATGGCCACCAGGGCAACCACCAGCACCATCATACGGCCCACCCACACCAGCTCTTTCTGACCGGCGTTTTTACGCAGGAAGGCTTTATACAGGTCTTCGGTAATTGCGCTCGAGCAGACCAGCAGCTGACAGCTCAGGGTGGACATCACCGCCGCCAGAATCGCCGACAGCAGGATCCCGGCAATCCACGGGTTAAACAGGATTTGCGCCAGTTCGATAAACACGCGCTCGGCGTTCTGGTTAACCGCGCCCGCCAGGCTCGGGTTGTTATTGAAGTAGGCGATGCCAAAGAAGCCGACGGCCACCGCCCCGCCGAGGCAGAGGATCATCCAGGTCATACTAATGCGACGTGCGTGAACGATGCTGTGGTGCGAATCCGCCGCCATAAAGCGCGCCAGAATATGCGGCTGACCGAAATAACCCAGCCCCCAGCCCATCAGCGAGATAATCGCCACGAAGTTCAGCCCTTTCAGCATGTCGATATTTTCGATGCTCTTCTGCTTAATCACTTCCAGCGAATCGCCAAAGCCGCCGACGGAAATAATCACGATCACCGGGGTGAGGATCAGCGCGAAAATCATCAGGCTGGCCTGCACGGTATCGGTCCAGCTAACCGCGAGGAAGCCGCCGACGAAGGTATAGATAATCGTCGCCGCCGCCCCGGCCCACAGTGCGGTTTCATAACTCATGCCGAAGGTGCTTTCAAACAGACGCGCCCCCGCGACAATTCCTGAAGCGCAATAGATGGTAAAGAACAGCAGAATAACCAGCGCCGAAATAATTCTCAGCACCCGGCTTTTATCTTCAAAACGGCCGGTAAAATAATCGGGCAGCGTCAGGGCGTTATTATTCACCTCGGTATGCACGCGCAGGCGACCGGCCACCAGCTTCCAGTTAATCCACGCCCCCAGCGTTAAGCCAATGGCGATCCAGCTTTCGGAAATCCCGGAGAGAAAAATCGCCCCTGGCAGGCCCATCAGCAGCCAGCCGCTCATATCCGACGCCCCTGCGGAAAGCGCGGTCACAAATGGCCCCAGACTCCTTCCCCCGAGAATATAATCATCGAAGTTTTTGGTCGAACGCCAGGCAATAAACCCTATCAATACCATACCAAAAATATAAACAATAAATGTCACCAGCATCGGTGTGCTAATAGCCATGCAAAGTCTCCAGAATTTTTATCGACAGCGTCCAACTTCGTCGTTTTTTTCCACTACCGGAACGGGGTAATGGCGCATTGTTTAATTGGGCGACCGTATCCTGACGGAAGCTTCGGTTTTTCACAAACGATTTAACACAGCATTTACACGAAAAACCGACGGCGCAAAACGTCAATTTGTTAGAGGTTGCACTCTCTCACGTTTTTAAAGGTTGCACCAAACAAAAGTGTTAACTCACGCATACAAATACCCTATGAGCCCGGGGTTAAATTTCTGCTATTTTAGGGGTTATTTTTAACAAATTAGCCATTTCACGGCTTCCGTCACAAGCCACAATTAACAAGGTTGCACAAAGTTGCAACATAGTGGATATTTCCATGCAACCGCATAAGCCTAACGATAAATGACAGGAGTTTTGAGCATGGGCACCACCACCATGGGTGTTAAGCTTGACGACGCAACCCGCGAGCGCATTAAATCCGCCGCGAGCCGTATTGACCGCACGCCGCACTGGCTGATTAAGCAGGCCATCTTTAATTATCTGGAAAAACTGGAGAACGACGAGACGCTGACTGAGCTGCCGGCCCTGCTCTCCGGGGCCGCCAACGAAAGCGATGACGCCAGCGAACCAACGGAAGAGCCCTATCAGCCGTTCCTCGAATTCGCCGAGCAGATCCTGCCGCAGTCGGTGAGCCGCGCGGCGATCACCGCCGCCTGGCGACGTCCGGAAACCGACGCGGTACCGATGCTGCTGGAGCAGGCCCGTCTGCCGCAGCCGCTGGGCGAACAGGCGCACAAGCTGTCGTATCAGCTGGCGGAAAAACTGCGCAACCAGAAAACCGCCAGCGGCCGCGCCGGCATGGTGCAGAGCCTGCTGCAGGAGTTCTCCCTCTCTTCACAGGAAGGGGTGGCGCTGATGTGCCTGGCGGAAGCCCTGCTGCGTATTCCGGATAAAGCCACCCGCGATGCGCTGATCCGCGACAAAATCAGCAACGGCAACTGGCAGTCGCACATCGGCCGCAGCCCGTCGCTGTTCGTCAACGCCGCCACCTGGGGGCTGCTGTTCACCGGAAAACTGGTGTCGACCCATAACGAGACCAGCCTCTCCCGCTCCCTGAACCGCATCATCGGCAAGAGCGGCGAACCGCTGATCCGCAAAGGCGTGGATATGGCGATGCGCCTGATGGGCGAGCAGTTCGTCACCGGGGAAACCATCGCCGAAGCGCTGGCCAACGCCCGCAAGCTGGAAGAAAAAGGGTTCCGCTACTCCTACGATATGCTCGGCGAAGCCGCCCTGACCGCCGCTGACGCCCAGGCCTATATGGTCTCTTATCAGCAGGCGATTCATGCCATCGGCAAAGCCTCCAACGGCCGCGGCATTTATGAAGGTCCGGGTATCTCCATTAAGCTCTCCGCGCTGCACCCGCGCTACAGCCGCGCGCAGTATGACCGGGTGATGGAAGAGCTTTACCCGCGGCTGAAATCGCTGACCCTGCTGGCGCGCCAGTATGACATCGGCATCAATATTGACGCCGAAGAGGCAGACCGTCTGGAGATCTCCCTCGACCTGCTGGAAAAACTGTGCTTCGAGCCGGAACTGGCCGGCTGGAACGGGATTGGCTTCGTGATTCAGGCCTACCAGAAGCGCTGTCCGTTTGTCATTGATTACCTGATTGACCTCGCCACCCGCAGCCGCCGTCGCCTGATGATCCGTCTGGTGAAAGGCGCCTACTGGGATAGCGAAATTAAACGCGCGCAGATGGAAGGTCTCGAAGGCTATCCGGTATACACCCGCAAGGTTTACACCGACGTCTCCTACCTCGCCTGCGCTAAGAAGCTGCTGGCGGTGCCGAACCTGATTTACCCGCAGTTCGCCACCCATAACGCCCATACTCTGGCGGCTATCTACCAGCTGGCGGGCCAGAACTACTACCCGGGCCAGTATGAGTTCCAGTGCCTGCACGGTATGGGCGAACCGCTGTACGAGCAGGTGGTGGGCAAGGTCGCCGACGGCAAACTGAATCGGCCGTGCCGGATCTACGCCCCGGTGGGCACCCACGAGACGCTGCTGGCGTATCTGGTGCGTCGTCTGCTGGAGAACGGCGCCAATACCTCTTTCGTCAACCGTATCGCGGACAATACCCTGCCGCTGGACGAGCTGGTAGCCGACCCGGTCAGCGCGGTAGAAAAACTGGCGCAGCAGGAAGGCCAGGCCGGCCTGCCGCATCCGAAAATCCCGCTGCCGCGCGATCTCTACGGCAGCGGCCGGAGCAACTCCGCCGGTCTCGATCTGGCGAACGAGCACCGTCTGGCCTCCCTCTCCTCTTCCCTGCTCAACAGCGCGCTGCATAAATGGCAGGCATTGCCGATGCTGGAGCAGCCGGTGGCCGAAGGCGAGATGCAGCCGGTGGTTAACCCGGCAGAGCCGAAAGATATCGTCGGCTACGTCCGCGAAGCCAGCGACGCTGAAGTGCAGCAGGCGCTGACCAGCGCTATCAACAATGCGCCGATCTGGTTCGCCACTCCGCCGCAGGAGCGCGCCGCCATTCTTGAGCGCGCCGCGGTGCTGATGGAAAGCCAGATGCCGACCCTGATGGGGATCCTGGTGCGCGAGGCGGGTAAAACCTTCAGCAACGCCATCGCTGAAGTGCGCGAAGCCGTTGACTTCCTGCACTATTACGCCGGCCAGGTGCGCGACGATTTCGATAATGAAACTCACCGCCCGCTGGGTCCGGTGGTCTGTATCAGCCCGTGGAACTTCCCGCTGGCGATCTTCACCGGCCAGATTGCCGCCGCGCTGGCGGCCGGCAACAGCGTGCTGGCGAAACCTGCCGAGCAGACGCCGCTTATCGCCGCCCAGGGCGTGGCGATTCTGCTGGAAGCCGGCGTGCCGCCGGGCGTTATTCAACTGCTGCCGGGTCGCGGGGAGACCGTGGGCGCCGCGCTAACCTCCGATGAGCGCGTACGCGGCGTGATGTTCACCGGCTCCACCGAAGTGGCCACCCTGCTGCAGCGCAATATCGCCAGCCGCCTCGATCCCCAGGGCCGCCCGACGCCGCTGATCGCCGAAACCGGCGGGATGAACGCGATGATCGTCGATTCGTCGGCGCTCACCGAGCAGGTAGTGATCGACGTGCTGGCTTCCGCGTTCGACAGCGCCGGCCAGCGCTGCTCCGCCCTGCGCGTGCTTTGCCTGCAGGAAGAGGTCGCCGATCACACCTTAACCATGCTGCGCGGCGCCATGAGCGAGTGCCGGATGGGCAATCCGGGGCGCCTGACCACCGATATCGGTCCGGTTATCGATGCGGAAGCGAAAGAGAATATCGAACGCCATATTCAGGCGATGCGCGCCAAAGGCCGCACCGTCTACCAGGCGGTGCGTGAGAATAGCGAAGACGCCCGCGAATGGCGTCACGGGACCTTCGTGCCGCCGACGCTTATCGAACTCGACAGCTTCGACGAGCTGAAAAAAGAGGTCTTCGGCCCGGTACTGCACGTGGTGCGCTACAACCGTAACGAGCTGGACAAACTGGTCGAGCAGATTAACGCCTCTGGCTACGGCCTGACCCTCGGCGTGCATACCCGTATCGACGAAACCATCGCCCAGGTCACCGGCAGCGCCAAGGTGGGCAACCTGTACGTCAACCGCAATATGGTTGGCGCGGTGGTCGGCGTGCAGCCGTTCGGCGGCGAAGGGCTGTCCGGTACCGGTCCGAAAGCCGGCGGTCCGCTGTATCTGTACCGTCTGCTCTCCAGCCGTCCACAGGACGCGGTTGGCGTAACCTTCGCCCGCCAGGATGCGGAGCGTCCGCTGGACGCCCAGCTGAAAACGCTGCTGGAAAAACCGCTGCAGGCGCTGCAGCAGTGGGCCGCGGGCCGTCCTGAGCTGCAGGCGCTGTGCCAGCAGTACAGCGAGCAGGCGCAAAGCGGCACTCAACGCCTGCTGCCGGGGCCAACCGGCGAGCGCAACACCCTGACGCTGATGCCGCGCGAGCGCGTGCTGTGCGTAGCGGATAACGAACAGGATGCGCTGATCCAGCTGGCGGCTGTGCTGGCGGTGGGTTGTGAAGTACTGTGGCCGGACAGCGCCCTGCAGCGCGATCTGGCGAAGAAACTGCCGCGGGAGGTCAGCGAGCGCATTCGCTTTGCCAAAGCGGAGCAGTTGCCTGCCCAGGCCTTCGACGCGGTTATCTACCACGGCGATTCCGACCAGCTGCGCGAGCTGTGCGAGCAGGTGGCGGCGCGCGACGGGGCGATTGTCTCCGTGCAGGGTTTCGCCCGCGGCGAAACCAATCTGCTGCTGGAGCGGCTGTATATCGAGCGTTCGCTGAGCGTTAACACCGCGGCGGCAGGCGGTAACGCCAGCCTGATGACCATCGGCTAAAACGGGCTCCCCGGTGGCGCTGCGCTTACCGGGGCTACCTTCCACCGCCAAAGGGTAGCCCGGATAAGGTGCGGTGCGCCGCCATCCGGGCAATCAGTCTGCGCTGCGATCAGCTAATGACAGCCGACGTCAGCTGTGTTTAATTAAGGCTCCCGGACGGGAGCCTTTTTTATGGGAGCAGAACAATGAAACGCACGTTATTTGCCGTGCTGGCCCTGCTGGCCAGCGGCGCGGCGCTGGCGGACGAGTGCAGCAGCGCCAACACCCAAACCGAAATGAATCAGTGCGCGGCCGCGCAGTATCAGGCGGCCGATAAAAAACTGAACGACACCTGGCAGCAGGCCCTGCAGCGGGCGGTGGGTAAACAACAGACATTACTGAAGCAGGCGCAGCAGGCATGGATCGCCTTACGCGACGCCGACTGCGCCTTTCTCGCGTCCGGCGCCGAAGGCGGCAGCATGCAGCCAATGCTGGTCAGCCAGTGCATGACCGATAAGAGCGTGGAGCGGGAGTCTTTCCTCGCCTCGCTGCTACAGTGCGAGGATGGCGATCAAAGCTGCCCGCTGCCGCCCGCCAATTAACGGACGCGAATGCCTTCGATAATCATCCGCTGGACATTATCGACCGTTTGTTCAAAAAAGGCCGCATCCTGCAGCGTGGCGCCGGTGACCGCCTCCACCTGGGTGGCGAAGTCGGCGTAATGCTGGGTGGTAGCCCAGATCATAAAGATTAAATGCTGTGGATCGACCGGCGCCAGCTTGCCGCGGTCGATCCAGCCGGAGACTATCGCCGATTTTTCGTCGACCAGCGCTTTCAGATCCCCGGTCAGTTCGCCCATCAGCAGCGGCGCCCCCTGCAGCATCTCGAGGCAGAAGAGCTTCGAGGCCTGGGGGTGATCGCGGGACACCTCCAGCTTCAGGCGAATATATTCGCGGATCGCCACCAGCGGGCTGATATCCTCACGAAAGGCCTTCAGTGGCGCCAGCCAGATGGCGAGGATCTGCTGCAGGACAGCCACATACAGCGCCTCTTTCGAAGGGTAGTAATAGAGCAGATTGGTTTTCGATACCCCGGCGCGCTCAGCCACCTGCTCCAGCCGCGTACCGTGAATACCAAATTGCGAAAATGCCTCCAGCGCGGCGGCCAGGATGGCCTCCTTTTTGGCGCTGACCGCTTGTGAACGTTTGCCGCTTTTCTTCACCGCGCCCTGTGCCATACATCCTCTCCTTCAGTTGACGCCACCAGCATAGCAAAAGCCCTGCGCCGACACGACCCCATGCACCCTGATTGCGCATGACTGCCGTTTTTTCGTGCACTGATTTTGACCATCCAGTCCACTTTTTTATCGTCCTTTTTAGCAACTCAAAAGTAACACATTAATAACATTAGCATTTATAAAACTGGCATCGCCTTTGCTTTACCTTTTCTGCGAGGTGGTCCAGGGAGAGGCAGGATGCCGCACCATCGCAACCCATCTTCCATGACTGCAGAGAGGTAGGTATGAAAATTGGTGTTTTCGTTCCCATTGGCAACAACGGCTGGCTGATCTCCACCCATGCCCCGCAGTATATGCCGACCTTTGAACTGAATAAGGCCATCGTGCAGAAGGCCGAGCACTACCATTTCGACTTCGCGCTCTCCATGATCAAACTGCGCGGCTTCGGTGGGAAAACTGAATTCTGGGATCACAACCTGGAGTCCTTCACCCTGATGGCCGGCCTGGCCGCGGTGACCTCGAAGATCCAGATCTACGCCACCGCCGCCACCCTGACGCTGCCGCCGGCGATTGTCGCCCGGATGGCCTCCACTATCGACTCCATCTCCGGCGGCCGGTTTGGCGTCAATCTGGTGACCGGCTGGCAAAAACCGGAATATGACCAGATGGGCATGTGGCCGGGAGATGACTATTTCGCCAGCCGCTATGACTATCTCACCGAATACGTCCAGGTGCTCCGTGACCTGTGGGGCACCGGGCGCAGCGATTTCAAAGGTGACTACTTCACCATGAACGACTGCCGGGTCAGCCCGCGCCCGTCGCAGCCGATGAAGGTGATCTGCGCCGGGCAGAGCGATGCCGGGATGGCCTTCTCCGCCCAGCATGCGGACTACAACTTTTGCTTTGGCAAAGGGGTCAACACGCCAACGGCCTTTGCCCCGACCGCCGCACGCATGATGCAGGCGGCGGAAAAAACCGGCCGCGACGTGGGGTCCTATGTGCTGTTCATGGTGATCGCCGACGAAACCGACGAGGCGGCGCGCGCCAAATGGGAACATTACAAAGCGGGCGCCGATGAAGAAGCGCTGGCGTGGCTCACCGAGCAGAGTCAGAAAGATACCCGCTCCGGCAGCGATACCAACGTGCGTCAGATGGCCGACCCCACCTCGGCGGTCAACATTAACATGGGCACCCTGGTCGGATCGTATGCCAGCGTCGCCCGTATGCTTGATGAAGTAGCGAGCGTGCCCGGCACCGACGGCGTGCTGCTGACCTTTGATGATTTTCTTGCCGGCATTGACGCCTTTGGCGAACGCATTCAGCCGCTGATGCGCTGCCGGAACCACATTGCTTCTGTTACCCGTGAGGTGGCCTGATGATTACCCTTCCCGCTCGCCCGGAATCCCTGACCTTCGCGCCGCAGCAGAGCGCGCTGATTGTGGTCGATATGCAGAACGCCTACGCCAGCCAGGGCGGTTATCTGGATCTCGCCGGCTTTGACGTCTCCGCTACCCGGCCGGTTATCGACAATATTAATACCGCCGTCGCCGCCGCTCGCGCCGCGGGTATGTTGATTATCTGGTTCCAGAATGGCTGGGATGACCAGTATGTTGAAGCCGGCGGCCCGGGCTCGCCGAACTATCACAAATCCAACGCGCTGAAAACGATGCGTCAGCGTCCGGAGCTGCAGGGCAAGCTGCTGGCGAAAGGCGGCTGGGATTATCAGCTGGTGGACGAGCTGACGCCGCAGGAAGGCGATATCGTGTTGCCGAAACCGCGCTACAGCGGCTTCTTTAACACCCCGCTCGACAGCATTTTGCGCAGCCGCGGCATACGCCACCTGGTGTTCACCGGGATCGCCACCAACGTCTGCGTCGAATCGACGCTGCGCGATGGCTTCTTTCTCGAATACTTCGGCATCGTGCTGGAGGATGCCACCCATCAGGCCGGCCCGGCCTTCGCCCAGCAGGCGGCGCTGTTCAATATTGAAACCTTTTTCGGCTGGGTCAGCGACGTCGAGAGCTTCTGCCACGCGCTCTCCCCCGCCACCCCGCTGGCTTTAGCCAAGGAGAAACGTTATGCCTAAACAGGTGATTATTCCGCCAGGCACCACCGCGCCGATTGCCCCCTTTGTTCCGGGGACGCTCGCCGACGGGGTGGTCTACGTCTCGGGCACCCTGCCGTTTGATAAGCAAAACAATGTGGTGCACATCGGCGACCCAAAGGCGCAAACCCGCCACGTGCTGGAGACCATCAGGAGCGTTATCGAAACGGCGGGCGGGAGTATGGCGGATGTGACTTTCAACGGCATCTTTATCACCGACTGGACAAATTACGCCGCGATTAACGAGGTCTACGCCGAGTTCTTCCCCGGCGATAAACCGGCGCGCTTCTGCATTCAGTGCGGACTGGTGAAGCCCGATGCGCTAGTGGAAATCGCCAGCGTCGCCCATATCGGGACCCCGACATGATGAGGCTCAATATTGCTCCGGCACCATGGTCCGGCGCGCCGGTGGTGGTCCTCAGCGCCGGTCTGGGCGGGGGCGGCGGCTACTGGCTGGCGCAGCGCGCGGCGCTGGAGGAACAGTATCAGCTGGTGAGTTATGACCATAACGGGACCGGGGAGAACGCCGGTCCGCTGCCCGCCGGCTACAGCCTGGCGACGATGGCCGGGGAGCTGTTCAGCGCTCTGCAGGCGGCGGGGATCGCCCGCTTCGCGCTGGTGGGCCACGCCCTGGGGGCGCTGATTGGCCTGCAGCTGGCGCTCGATCGCCCCGAGGCGGTGAGCGCCCTGGCGCTGGTCAACGGCTGGCTGTCGCTGTCGCCGCATACCCGCCGCTGCTTCCAGGTGCGCGAGCGTCTGCTGCATGCCGGCGGCGCGCAGGCGTGGGTCGAAGCGCAGCCGCTATTTCTCTACCCGGCGGAATGGATGGCCGCGCGCCTGCCGCGCCTCGAAGCGGAAGATGCGCTTGCCATCAGCCATTTTCAGGGCAAAGAGAATCTGCTGAAGCGGCTACAGGCCCTGAAGCAGGCTGATTTTTCACGCCGTGCGGCGGCCATCGCCTGCCCGACGCTGATTATCAGCGCCGCTGACGACCTGCTGGTCCCCGCCTCCTGCTCCCGCGTGCTGCAGACGGCGATCCCCGGCAGCCAGCTCGTGGAAATGCCGTGGGGCGGCCATGCCTGTAACGTCACCGACGCCGATACCTTTAATACCATTTTACGCGACGGGCTGTCCGCTATGCTGCCGGTCGCCAGGGAGACCCGATGAACGACGCGATAAACCACACGGCCTGCGAGACGCTGTTTACCCAGGCCCGGACCCACAACGGCTGGCTGGATAAGCCGGTGAGCGATGCGCAGCTGCAGGCCGTCTGGGACCTGATGAAAATGGGGCCGACTTCCGCCAACTGTTCGCCAGCGCGCATCGTGTTCGTGCGCAGCGCGGAAGGCAAAGAGAAACTTCGCCCGACGCTCTCCAGCGGCAATCTGCAGAAAACCATGCAGGCGCCGGTGACCGCCATCGTGGCGTGGGATAGCGCCTTCTACGACCGGCTGCCGACCCTGTTTCCCCACGGTGACGCCCGCAGCTGGTTTACCTCCAGCCCGCAGCTGGCGGAAGAGACCGCGTTTCGCAACAGCTCCCTGCAGGCGGCGTATCTGATTTTTGCCTGCCGGGCGCTGGACCTCGACACCGGGCCAATGTCCGGTTTTGACCGGGAAAAAGTCGACGCGGCATTTTTTGCCGACAACGGCTGGAAAAGCAACCTGCTGGTGAACATCGGCTATGGCGACCCCGGCAAGCTGTACGGCCGCCTGCCGCGTCTGTCCTTTGATGAAGCCTGCCTGCTGGCATAAGGAGTTTACGATGGAGTTAACGGACAAAGCGAGTTTCCGTGACGCCATGGCCCACGTCGGCGCCGCGGTTAACATTATTACCACCGATGGCCCGGCGGGCCGGGCGGGGTTCACCGCCAGCGCGGTCTGCAGCGTTACCGACACGCCGCCGACCCTGCTGGTCTGCCTGAACCGCTCGGCTTCGGTGTGGCCGGTGTTCAGCGAACACCACACGCTGTGCGTCAATACCCTGGCGGCCGGACAGGAGGCCCTGTCGACGCTGTTTGGCGGTAAAACGGCAATGGACGAGCGTTTTGCCGCCGCCGACTGGCAGACCGGCGCCACCGGCTGTCCGCGGCTGGAGGCGGCTCTGGTCAGCTTTGACTGCCGCATCGACCAGCGCGTCAGCGTCGGGACGCACGACATTCTGTTTTGTCACGTCGTGGCCATTACCCGTCACCCGGAGCCCCGGGGACTGATGTGGTTTGACCGCGGCTATCACACGCTTATGCGACCCGCTTGTTAACCTTTAACCCGGGATATCATCATGGCACTCTTCGATTTTCCTCGCTGGAAGCTGACCTCTCCTGCCGCCGAATCCGGCGTTGTCGCCCCCGATGAACGCTTGTCGGCCGGGCAAACGCTGGTGATGGGCGTGCAGCACGCCGTTGCGATGTTCGGCGCGACGGTGCTGATGCCGTTGTTGATGGGGCTCGACCCGAACCTGTCTATTCTGATGTCGGGCGTCGGCACCCTGCTGTTCTTTGTCGTCACCGGCGGACGGGTGCCGAGCTATCTCGGCTCCAGCGCCGCTTTTGTCGGGGTGGTGATCGCCATTACCGGCTTTAACGGCCAGGGGCTGAACCCTCATCTGAGCGTCGCCCTTGGCGGGATCATCGCCTGCGGGCTGGTCTACACCCTGATTGGTCTGGTGGTGATGAAGATCGGCACCCGCTGGATCGAGCGCCTGATGCCGCCGGTGGTGACCGGTGCGGTGGTGATGGCTATCGGCCTGAACCTGGCGCCGATTGCCGTGCGCAGCGTCTCCGCCAGCGCCTTCGACAGCTGGATGGCGGTGTTAACTGTGCTCTGCATCGGCATAGTGGCGGTATTTACCCGCGGGATGCTGCAGCGACTGCTGATCCTGGTCGGCCTGATCGTCGCCTGCGCGCTGTACGCCCTGCTGGCTAACGGCCTGGGCCTTGGCAAACCGCTGGACTTCTCCCCCCTCGCCCAGGCGGCGTGGTTCGGGCTGCCGCACTTTACCACCCCATCCTTTAACGGCCAGGCGATGATGTTGATTGCGCCGGTCGCGGTGATCCTGGTGGCCGAGAACCTCGGGCACCTGAAGGCCGTCGCCGGGATGACCGGGCGCAATATGGACCCGTACATGGGGCGCGCCTTCGTCGGCGACGGGCTGGCGACCATGCTCTCCGGTTCGGTGGGCGGCAGCGGGGTCACCACCTATGCGGAGAACATCGGCGTCATGGCGGTGACCAAGGTCTACTCAACGCTGGTGTTTGTCGCCGCGGCGCTGATTGCCATGCTGTTGGGTTTCTCGCCGAAGTTCGGCGCATTAATCCACACCATTCCCGGGCCGGTGATCGGCGGCGCCTCGATCGTGGTCTTTGGCTTAATTGCCGTCGCCGGGGCGCGGATCTGGGTGCAAAACCGGGTGGATCTGAGTCAAAACAGCAATTTGATCATGGTGTCGGTGACCCTGGTGCTGGGCGCCGGCGATTTCGCGCTGTCGCTGGGCGGCTTTACGCTGGGCGGGATTGGCACGGCCACCTTCGGGGCGATCCTGCTGCACGCGCTGCTTCATCGCGGGACGCGCGAGGCGAAGGAGGCCAGGGTAACGCCGGTGTAAGCCACGTTAGCGCGGCGTTGGCGCAGGGAGCGGTGTGGGCCTGGGTGGTGTGATCCTGTAGGCCGGATAAGGCATTTATGCCGCCATCCGGCACCACCACGGGCACGGAACCTGACCGCCCGGCGGCGCTGCGCTTGCGCGGGCCTGGAGACTGCCACGGCCTTCCGGGAAGGTCTCAGCGATTTTGAGGCCGTCAGCACCGGCAGTTTCAGCAACAATGGTGAATAAATTAACGGCAGGTCGTACGAACGCAGGCCGGGTAAGGCGCAGCCGCCACCCGGCATAAAAGCGACGCCGTGCCTGATGCCATCGCCCGGCGGCGCTGCGCTGGCACGGGCCTGGAGACAATCAGAGCCGGACGAATACCAGCCAGGATAAGCGTCGCTGTCGGGTCAGAAGGAAAATATTATGGCTCGCGGCGATCGGCCAGGTCCGTGAGCGGCTGCGCATCGTCATTCGTTGCAATCTGCGGCGGCGACTTGCGCTTCCACTTCAGCTCGCTCACCAGCACCCCCGCGAGGATCAAAACGCAGCCGAGCAGGGCCAGCAGCGGCAGACGCTCACCGGCCAGCCGGCCAAAAATACCGGCCCATACCGGTTCACCGGTATAAATAAGGGTGGCCCGCGTCGGCGAGACGCTGCGCTGCGCCCAGTTCATGGTCACCTGAATGATCGCGCTGAAAATCCCCAGCCCCAGCGCGACGCCGAGCAGGGCCGGCGTCAACGACGGCACCGATTCACCCGCCGGCTTCATGGCGGCGAAAGCCACCAGCGACGCGGTCGCCAGCTGCACCACCGTCACCCGGCGGACATCGACTTTTCCGGCCCAGGCGCTGATAAGGATAATCTCCGCCGCGATCGCCACCGCGCTTGCCAGAGTGATCATCTCCCCCACGCCAAGCGCCAGCAGATTATTTTCCGGCCCGGCCAGCAGAATTAAACCAATAAAGGCCAGCACAATCCCCACGCAGGACATCACCCCCGGCATACGTCCCAGGCACAGCCACTGCAGCAGCGGCACCAGCGGCACATACATCGCGGTGATAAAGGCAGATTTACTGCTGGAGATGGTCTGTAGTCCCCAGGTCTGCAGGCCATACCCCAGCGCAATCGCCACGCCAATCGCTACCCCGGCCTTCACCTCCAGCCACGTCAGACCGAGCAGAGTGCGCAGCGAAAGCAGGCCCACCGCCAGCGCGGCGGTCGCGAAACGCAAACCGACAAAAAACAGCGGCCCGCTGAGGCTCACCGCGTACTGTACGGCAAGGAACGTCCCTCCCCAGAACATGGTGATCATGATAAGGAGCGCTTCCTGGCGGCTAACGGAGAATTTTAACGAAGACATAAGACAGCCATGACGATTAACGGGCGACCAGTGTGCAATCCGCCCGGCGGGAGCGCAACCACCGACAGATAAAAAAAACCGCCGGCAGATGCCGGCGGCGAGGGCGATGCGGTTGGGTCGGGGAGATTAACACCGCATCAAAGAGAACAGTGCGAGTCGCGCGTTAACTTTCACGACTACCATGACTGTTTTTACCCCCTTTTTTGCCAGCCTCTGAGGCGCGCTGAGGGTCATTTTTAAAATTCCCCCCGCTATGCTGGCCACCTTTACGTCCTGCTTCTGATGCTCTTTCACGGTCTTCAGCAAAGTTGCCGGAACCGCCACGATGGTTTGCCATTACTGACCTCCATTAGGTTAGACATCATAGTGCATTACGCGGGAGCGGCGACGCCGCTGTCCTGCCGCGTATCTATAAGGTTAGTGAATGACTACGGCTGACGGCGGCGAATGTAATATCCAGAAACAAAGCCGGGCGAAAAAAGCTTCCTCGCGCCGCCAACAGCTCCTAACCGACTCTGCTGGCGAAGAAAAAATAGTCAGCAAAAATGTATCCTGATGCTACATCCTCGCCGCAGCGGCCAAAATAGCAGACGCAACGCTTCCTCCTTCACTTCCTTTCAGGCCGCGCGGTGCAAGGAAAAGTAAATAACGCTTTGTCATTTTGTTATAAATCAAACAAATGCCCGTTGGATTTGCACTCTCCGGCGGAGGCTTTATCTTTAAAGGTACCAGCTATTTTGCTGGCTTATAATGCAACCGAGGAGTGATGGAAATGGCTAAAATTCTGGTGCTTTATTATTCCATGTATGGA
This sequence comes from Klebsiella sp. P1954, assembly GCF_018199955.1. Classification (NCBI taxonomy): domain Bacteria; kingdom Pseudomonadati; phylum Pseudomonadota; class Gammaproteobacteria; order Enterobacterales; family Enterobacteriaceae; genus Klebsiella; species Klebsiella sp. P1954. The sequence goes on from NZ_CP073373.1 coordinate 1,038,395, forward strand.
CACATTGAAACCATGGCTCACGCCGTCGCCGATGGGGCGAACCGGGTGGACGGCGTTGAGGTGGTTGTGAAGCGCGTGCCGGAAACCATGCAGGCTGAAGCATTCGCCAAAGCAGGCGGGAAAACGCAAAACGCGCCCGTCGCCACGCCGCAGGAGCTGGCAGAGTATGACGCCATCATCTTTGGTACCCCGACGCGCTTCGGCAACATGTCCGGTCAGATGCGTACTTTCCTCGATCAAACCGGCGGTCTGTGGGCGTCCGGCGCTCTGTATGGCAAAATCGCCAGCGTATTTAGCTCAACCGGTACCGGCGGCGGCCAGGAACAAACCATTACCTCGACCTGGACGACGCTGGCCCACCACGGCATGATCATCGTCCCGATCGGCTATGGCGCCCAGGAGCTATTCGATATCTCCCAGGTACGCGGCGGTACCCCTTATGGCGCAACCACCATCGCCGGCGGCGACGGCTCGCGGCAGCCGAGCGAGGAAGAGTTAGCCATCGCCCGCTATCAGGGTGAACATGTCGCCAAACTGGCCGTTAAACTGCACGGCTAATCTTCTGCAGGAGGAGCACTATGCCAACTCAAGAAGCAAAAGCACATCGCGTCGGCGAATGGGCAAGTTTACGTAACACCTCACCGGAAATTGCCGAGGCGATTTTCGAAGTCGCCCACTACGATGAGAAACTGGCGGAGCAAATCTGGGAGGAAGGCAGCGACGAAGTGCTGGCGCTGGCCTTTGCCAAAACCGATAAAGACAGCCTGTTCTGGGGCGAACAGACGATTGAGCGTAAAAACGTCTAGGAGGTTTATCCCCACCTGGGCTCACCCTAACCTGCTAAAAAAACCCGGAGTGCTCCGGGTTTTTTTCGTTATTTCGCCGCCTCGTTGATCACCTTTTTAAAGGTCTCCAGCGGGCAGAATCCCTGGTCATCAACCGGACAGCCGTTAAGCGCCAGAGTGACCCGCTGCGGCGGGGCCTGCAGGGTTAACGCGTCGGCGTTACGCAGTTGCTCGGTACTTTGATAGACATACTCAATCTTCATCAGATCGCGATTGCCGGCGCTGTCATGCCAGCGCTGAAACAGCAGTTTGCCGCCGATAGGAGTGCGCTCATACTGGCCGGGCAGTTGATAGGGCTTAAAGTCCAGGGCGGTGAGCAGCGAGGCGATATTCGAGTCGTGTCCGACTAGCAGCGTGACTTTCGCCTTGCTGGCTCCCTCGCCCACCAGCGCGTTATCGATATATTTAACCAGCGGTTTGGCGACGTTTTGCGCCACCGCCACCGAGGTAAACAGACTATCCTGATAGCCATTTTTCAGCTTCGACAGCACTTGCCACTGCTTATCGCTGGCGATCTCCCCCCACGCCACCTGATCTTTCGGGAAGCCTTCATAATATTGCAGGGTGAAGGCGTCTACCAGCGAGTTGCCCACCTTCAACGGTCCGGACACTCCCGGCTCCTGCTGATAACCGGCGCTAAAGGTATCTTTACCCTCGCTCAGGGAACAGACCTTCTTCTCTTTGCAGGAGGGCGAGTTGCGGTAATCGATCATCGTCTCCAGCAGCTTGTAGCTCTCGGTCAACTGCATTCCCTGGCGCTCTTTTTCCATCGCCTGCAGCGCTTTCTCGCGAAACGCCGGGGAGTCGTCGGTAATAACCGGGTTGAAGGTCGGGTCCATGGTGCCCATCTGCGGCTGGTGATGCACCGGGATGCCGCAGCCCGGGAACGCGCCGGTGATAAAGAACTGCGCGGTGGCGACGGTGCGCTGCAGGCTGTTAGCGTAGGCATAAACCGCGTTTTCCGGCGGGCACTCGCCGCTGGTCACCAGCTTCTGCTGCGCCAGCCATTCGCGCATATAGTGGCCCATATACACCTCCAGCACACCGCCTTTGGTGGTCAGCTGGCCGCCCGGCACATCCCACTGCGGCCAGGCCTTGGCGGTGGACTGCTCCAGCACGCTGCCGTTATTGGCCAACGGCGCACGCAGGTTGTGACGACTCATGATCAGCACCTGCTGCAGCTGATACCCCTCCGGGGCGGCCGTGTCCTGCGCCTGAGCGCCAGCGGATAAAATCACCGCGCCGGCAACGGCGGCGGCAAGTAGACGTTTTTTCATCCCTTCATCCTTAGTCATTTATTATCATCGCGTTAATTGTGCCGGATTTATGACATTTTTCCTGGTAATCGCTCGCAAACTTAGACCGTAGCCGAAAATTTCCCCTGCCGGGCAAAGAGTTTTATAATGAAACAATTAACCTGGAGGCTTTCGTGAAACGTACCCGTCTGGAAAACAGCTGTTGCCCTATCGCCCGCTCCCTCGACGTTATCGGCGACTGGTGGTCGCTGCTGATCGTCCGCGATGCTCTGCGCGGGGTGCGCCGTTTTAGCGAATTCCAGAAAAACCTCGGTATCGCCAAAAACATGCTCGCCGGGCGGCTGAAAATGCTGGTGGATGAAGGCATCCTGCGCCTGCAGCCGGCCTCCGACGGCAGCGCCTGGCAGGAGTATGTCCTGACCGATAAGGGCCGTGCCCTGCAGACGGTGCTGGTCGCCCTCTCCCAGTGGGCAGACGACTATCTGTTCGATCCTGACGAACCGGCGACCCGGCTCATTGACCGCCAGCAGCGCCAGCCCCTGCGTAAGCTGGTCCTGCAGGCGGCAGATGGCCGTGAGCTGGCCCCGGCGGACATCACCATCGCTATCCCGCTGAACGACTAAACGCTGCCCGCGACAAGCAAAAATGAAAAAGTCCTGGCAAAATGGTTGCATTATTAAACCTAATATCTCATGCTGAATTTGGTTTAATAATGCAACCTTTTACGAGGCATTTCTCATGACCCAACCATCGCACACAGCTTTTATCACCGGCGCGTCCTCAGGTATCGGCGCGATCTATGCCGAACGACTCGCCGCCCGCGGCTACAACCTGATCCTCGCCGCCCGTCGTGAAGACCGTCTGCAGGCGCTCGCCGACCAGCTGCAGGCGCGCTACGCCATCCAGGCAAGCATCCTCAAAGCCGATCTTAGCGAAGAGCACGGGATTGCCGCCGTAGAGCAGCGTCTGCAGCAGGATCCCGCCATCGACCTGTTCATTAACAACGCCGGCACCGCGAAATTGGCGGGTTTTCTCGCCAGTACGCCACGCGAGCACCAGGCGATTCATACGCTCAACACCACCGCGCTGCTGCGTCTGAGCTATGCCGCGCTGGCCGCTTTCACCCCACGACGCCGGGGGACGCTGATCAATATTGCCTCTATCCTCGCGCTGCATACGCTGCCGGGCAGCGCAGTCTACAGCGCCAGCAAAGCCTGGGTGTTGAGCTTCACCCGCGGCCTGCAGGAGGAGTTTGCCGACAGCGGCGTGCGTATTCAGGCGGTATTGCCGGCGGCGACCGCTACCGATCTGTGGCCGACCTCCGGCGTGGCGCTGGACGCTCTGCCCAGCGGCACGGTAATGACCACCGAGGATCTGGTTGACGCCGCTCTCAGGGGGCTGGAGATGGGGGAACAGGTCACCTTACCACCGGTTCATGACCTGGGACTGTGGGAGACTTTTGAGCAGTCCAGAGTGGCGCTGTTTACCAGCGCGCGAACCGGACAGCCTGCGCCGCGGTATCGATAAGCGGCACCGTGCGGCAGGCGCTACTCCGGTAGCGGAACCGCCGTCAGGGTACAGATCGCCTCGTGCTCGCCGCCGCGGCGATCGGTAATCACCACCTTATCGCCCGCCTTTTTGCCTTCACACGGCTTGAGGACCTGCTCCACGATCCGCTCGCGGCTCGCCTGACGTTCACTTTCAGCCTGACTGGCGAAGGCAGACAGCGCCAACGCTACGCCCAGCAGGCTGAGGGTTTTCTTATACATGACTGACTCTCAGATCGTTCTTATTCGCGGTCAGCGTAACTCGCTGTAGGCCGCACTTCTGTAAAATCACTTAACGGAGTGTTACGCCATTTCAGGTGAAACCCAGGCGGTCACATCCCTGCGGGAAATATTTTATCACAACCCCGCCGCCGGATATTCTCGCAATGAGGCGTCATCTTTCAGACATATCCCGATGTTATCTTCACACAGAGCCCTGTATCTTTTTCCCTTTCCAAACAGAATATTAGGTTGGTCTATGTCGGGTCTTATTCTCTTTATCGTCGCGGTGGCGCTGCTGGGCGTCGCCATCTACAGCCTGGTGTCGTACCTCAAAGAGCGGCGCGCCAGTCAGTTACCTGTCCATAAAAAGAAGAAATAATACCTTCCGTTCCCCACCGTTTTCTGCTGATTTCTTTACCGTCCTGTACTGTCCCTTACCGAAGCCAAAACGAAAGCAGGCCTGCGGGCCTGCCTTCGTTCAGTTTATGCCTCAGAACCTATGACTCCCAGGCCTGCTCCGCTTTAGCGGCATCAAACTGCGGCGGCGGTTTGCGGAAGCGTCGGGTCAGATAAGTCAGGTACAGCAGACCAAGCGCCGCCCACACCAGGCCGAGCGTCAGGGAGGTGGCCTCGAGATTGATCCACAATACCCCGACCGTCAACGCCCCGATCATCGGCAGCAGCAGATAATGCAGTCGATCCTTCCAGGTTTTGTTGTACCCCTTGCGCCGCCAGAAGTGGTTGAACACCGACAGGTTAACGAAGGTGAAGGCCACCAGCGCACCGAAATTAATCAACGCGGTGGCGGTCACCAGGTCGAAGAACAGCGCCGACAGCGCAACGATGCCCACCATAATCACGTTCAGCGCCGGGGTACGCCATTTCGGATGCACATAGCCAAAAATGCGCTCCGGGAAGACGTTGTCGCGGCCCATCACGTACAGCAGACGGGAGACGCTGGCATGGGAGGCCAGGCCGGACGCCAGGGTGTTAACAAAGGTGGTGCACAGGAAAATCGACTGGAACAGCTTGCCGCCCACGTACAGCGCAATCTCCGGCAGCGCGGCATCGGGGTCTTTAAAGCGATGAATATCCGGGAAGAACAGCTGCATAAAGAACGACGCGACGATAAAGATAATGCCGCCGTACATCGCGGTGAGAAAAATTGCCTTCGGGATCACCCGCGCGGCGTCAGGGGTCTCTTCCGACAGGGTGGTCACCGCGTCGAAACCGAGAAACGAGAAGCAGACAATGGTCGCGCCGGTAATAATCGGGATCAAATGCGCATTCTGGCTGATAAACGGCTGCAGCGACCAGACGGTACCCACCCCCTCGCCTTTATGCAGCCCCTGCACCACCAGAATGACAAACACCACCATGATCGAAATCTGCACCAGCACGAACAGGGTATTGAAGTTGGCCACCAGGTTAACGCTTTTCAGGTTCGCGGCGGTCAGAATAGCGACAAAGGTCACTACCCACACCCACGGCGGCACTTCGGGGAACAAGGCCGAGAGATAGATCTTCGCCAACAGGACGTTGATCATCGGCAGAAACAGATAATCCAGCAGCGACGACCAGCCAACCATAAAGCCGACGTGCGGACTGATGGATTTTTGCGCGTAGGTATAGGCGGAACCGGCTTCCGGAAACTGACGCACCAGTTTGCCGTAGCTGATGGCGGTGAACAGCACGCCAGCCAGCGCCAGCAGATAAGACGCCGGAACGTGGCCATTGCTGATGCCCGAGACGATGCCGAAGGTATCAAACACCGTCATTGGCGTCAGATAGGCCAGCCCCATCATCACCACTTGCCAGAGTTTGAGGGATTTACGCAGACGCGGTCTGCCCGCCTGAGCGGCGTTATGCGCCGGAGGATTAATAGCCATCGCCCATCCCCCCCTTGCTGTTAACAGTTTGCGGGCCCAACGTCCGCGTGACAAACCTGCTTAGCAAAGGGGTAAGGCGTAGATAAAAGGGTAAGACGGACCGGTAAGCGGTAGCTGGCTGGCATCCAATGCGGCCTGAGCGGCCTCCCTCTCCCTGCGGATATTTGAACATCTGCATCATCTCATTTCCTCGTCACACACTGTGTCGTTAACTGAAGCCCCGTTGCCGCCTGCGCTCCTTAACGCGACATCCGGGAAATGGCTGGGCTCCCAGCAAAAACGTCGGCCAGGCTCCGCTCAGGCCGTATGATGCTACTGATTACCAAACTTATGGGCCCCTCGCGGGGCGACCATCAGGCGTTTTTCAACATCCACTCAATTTCGGTTTCTGTGATAAGACGCTCAAACTGCAGTAATTCATCATGCTTACAGGCATGGAAAACATGGCAGAAACGCTCGCCGAGACGCTCACGCAAGTGATCGTTCTGCATAAACTCCCACAGCGCATCGCTCTGGCGGATCGGGAATGGCAGGCCCTCTTGTTCCAGACCGTTACCTTCCACCTCTTCCTGTAAAGGCAGCTGGGGGTTATCCAGCCCGTGCAGAATGCCGGCAAAAATCGCCGCCATCACCAGATACGGGTTGGCGTCCGCCCCCGCGACGCGATACTCCACGCGGTGGTTCTGCCGCTCGCCGCACGGAATACGCAGCGCGACGGTGCGGTTGTTATGCCCCCACGAAGCCTGCGTCGGGACGTACATCCCCGGCTGGAAGCGGCGATACGAGTTCACGTTCGGCGCCAGCAGCGCCATCGAGGCCGGCATCAGATCGATCATCCCGGCCAGCGCGCGTTTGAGCAGCGCAGAGTCTTCCCCATCGCCGTCCACCAGCACGTTTTCCCCTTTATTGTTCAGCATGCTGATGTGGATATGCATCCCACTGCCGGCATGCTCTTCATAAGGCTTCGCCATAAAAGTGGCGTGCATCTTATGCTTCTCCGCCATCAAACGCACGAGACGTTTTAACGCCAGCGCATCATCGCAGGCGTCCAGCACGTTATCGGTATGGTGAAGGTTGATTTCAAACTGGCCCGGCGAGGCTTCCGCCACCGCGCCATCGGCGGGGATCAGCTGCAGTTTGGCCAGCTCGTCGATGTCGTTGAGCACGTCAGCGAAGTGGTTAAGGTTATCGACCGAGTAGACCTGGCTTTGGGTGTTGCGATCGTCAGTGCCCGGCGCACACGGCGGCTGCAGGTAGCCTTCGGCATCGCGTTTGCGGTCCAGTAAATAGAACTCCAGCTCTACCGCTACCACGGGGAACAGCCCGCGCTGGCGCAACTGCTGCCAGAGGCGGTTGAGTACGTTCCGCGGCTCAACGTCAAAGGGAGCGCCATCTTCATCAACCATGGTTAGCTGTACCTGGGCTATCGATTGTGGGTCAGCCGCCGAAGGGGTTAAGGTGCCGGGTACCGGGATGCAGCTGCGATCCGGCTCGCCCATCTCCTGGCCCAGACCGGCCTCTTCCACCACATTGCCGAGAATATCCATCGCAAACACCGAGGCCGGGAAATAACAGCCTTTCTCCAGTTTGCTCAGGCCGGCAACCGGGATGCGCTTGCCGCGGAAGCAGCCGTTCAGGTCAGTGAGGAGGACATCGACATACTGGGTATCAGGGTAGGTTTCGAGGTAGCGCTTCACTTCTTTCGCGAACGCGCTAACCCGTCTCTCTTCCGTTTGCTGAACAAAATTCTCAACTTCTACGATATTGGTTTCCATGATTCACCGCCGTTGGTTGGGTTTCGGTCCTGCACTCAGACCGTTAAATATAATGTCCACCCCATCGACTGTGTATGCAAATAAATTGTTTGTCAAATGTTAAATTAAGTTTGCAAAGGGCTATTTCCACTGCTAGATTGAGAAAATATTGAACGATATGGCCGTTAAACCCGCTATAGCGGTCATAATTTAGTCCACTTTGTGAGGGCGATCATGGAAAATATAATGTACAAGCCAGTTATTGGCGTCGTGATGTGTAGAAACAGGCTTAAGGGTCACCAGACCCAGACCTTGCAAGAAAAGTACCTGAATGCAATTGTGAACGCCGGCGGACTGCCGATTGCCCTGCCGCATGCGCTGGCGGAGCCGGAGCTACTGAACGCGGTCGTTGATAAACTGGACGGGATCTACCTGCCAGGCAGCCCCAGCAATGTGCAGCCGCACCTTTATGGTGAAAACGGCGATGAGCCTGACGCCGACCCCGGGCGTGATCTTCTGAGCATGGCGCTGATTAACGCCGCGCTCGAAAGGCGCATCCCCATTTTCGCCATCTGTCGTGGACTGCAGGAACTGGTTGTCGCCACCGGCGGGACTCTGTATCGTCGTCTGTTCGAGCAGCCTGAGCTCCTTGAACATCGCGAAGATCCTGAACTGCCCGTCGAGCAGCAGTATGCGCCGTCCCATCAGGTTGAGGTTCAGGAAGGAGGATTGCTGTCGCAATTGATACCGGGCTGCAACACGTTTTGGGTAAACTCGCTACATGGGCAAGGGGCAAAAACCCTCAGTCCGCAGCTGCGCGTGGAGGCGCGAGCGCCGGATGGACTGGTGGAAGCGGTCAGCGTGAACGATCATCCTTTCGCGCTGGGCGTACAGTGGCATCCAGAATGGAACAGTAGCGAATACGCCCTGTCGCGTATGTTGTTTGATGGTTTTATCACCGCCTGTCAGGGCCATCATGCTGAAAAGCGGCGGCGCTGACCACTACCGTTAAGGAAATGCAAATATGAGCGATGACGGACTGGCGCCAGGGAAACGTCTGTCAGAGATCCGCCAACAGCTGGGTCTCTCACAGCGTCGTGCCGCCGAACTGTCTGGGTTAACACATAGTGCCATCAGCACCATAGAGCAGGATAAAGTCAGTCCTGCCATCAGTACGCTGCAAAAGCTGCTGAAAGTCTATGGGCTGTCGCTCTCGGAATTCTTTTCTGAACCCGAAAAGCCGGACGAACCCCAGGTGGTCATTAATCAGGATGACCTGATTGAGATGGGAAGTCAGGGCGTTTCCATGAAGCTGGTTCATAACGGAAATCCGAACCGTACGCTGGCGATGATTTTTGAAACTTACCAGCCTGGAACCACGACCGGGGAGAGGATTAAGCATCAGGGTGAGGAGATAGGCACCATACTGGAAGGTGAGATCGTGCTGACCATTAACGGTCAGTCGTACCACCTGGTGGCTGGACAGAGCTATGCCATTAATACCGGCATTCCGCACAGCTTCAGCAACACCTCGGCAGGCATCTGCCGCATCATCAGTGCCCACACCCCCACCACATTCTGATTATTTCGCCTGAACGAGGTTCAGGCTTACTTCAGGCCTGTCGCGACGGAAAATCTATTTTCGTCGCGGCGAAGAACTCGTAGTAATAACTTCTGCGCCGTACGGAATATTATTTCCTGTTGGCCCTGAAATAATTAACGCCAGTGAATGGCGACTCGCTCCTGAATAATTCGGGTTGCAAACAACCCGTCAAAACTCAGGAGAATAAAACGGTATTCAACTCCGGGGATACGCTATGCCCTGCGCCCGGCGCAGTGCCCCCGTGCAGCCTGAAAACACCGCACTGATTAATTTGCCGATAATGTTTTTAAGGAGTCATGATGAATTTTCAGCACCTGGCTTACTGGCAGGAAAAAGCGAAAAACCTGGCCATTGAAACACGCTTATTTATTAACGGCGAATATTGCGCCGCGGCCGATAATACCACCTTTGAGACTATCGACCCCGCCGCGCAGCAGACATTAGCCCAGGTCGCCCGCGGTAAAAAAGCCGACGTCGAACGGGCGGTGAAAGCCGCGCGCCAGGCTTTTGATAACGGCGACTGGTCGCAGGCCTCCCCCGCACAGCGTAAAGCGATCCTCACTCGCTTTGCTGATCTGATGGAGGCCCATCGTGAAGAGCTGGCGCTGCTGGAAACGCTGGATACCGGCAAACCGATTCGCCACAGCCTGCGCGACGATATTCCCGGCGCCGCCCGCGCCATTCGCTGGTATGCCGAAGCGCTGGATAAAGTCTATGGCGAAGTGGCCCCCACCGGCAGCAACGAGCTGGCGATGATCGTTCGCGAACCAATTGGCGTGATCGCCGCGGTGGTGCCGTGGAACTTCCCGCTGCTGCTGGCCTGCTGGAAACTCGGCCCGGCGCTGGCGGCGGGCAATAGCGTAATCCTCAAACCCTCGGAAAAATCGCCGCTCACCGCCCTGCGTCTGGCCGGGCTGGCGAAAGAGGCCGGCCTGCCGGACGGCGTGTTGAACGTGGTCAGCGGCTTTGGCCACGAGGCCGGGCAGGCGCTGGCCCTGCATCCTGATGTTGAAGTCATCACCTTCACCGGCTCCACCCGCACCGGCAAGCAGCTGCTGAAAGACGCCGGCGACAGCAATATGAAGCGCGTGTGGCTGGAAGCGGGCGGCAAGAGCGCCAACATTGTCTTCGCCGATTGCCCGGATCTGCAACAAGCGGTTCGCGCCACCGCCGGCGGCATCTTCTACAACCAGGGACAGGTGTGCATCGCCGGGACCCGTCTGCTGCTCGAGGAGAGCATCGCTGACGAGTTCCTGGCGCGGCTGAAAGCTGAGGCGCAACACTGGCAGCCGGGCAACCCGCTCGATCCGGACACCACCATGGGCATGCTGATTGACAATACCCATGCCGACAACGTGCATAGCTTTATTCGCGGCGGCGACAGCCAAAGCACCCTGTTCCTCGACGGACGGAAAAACCCGTGGCCTGCCGCCGTTGGCCCGACCATTTTCGTTGACGTCGACCCGGCATCAACCCTCAGCCGGGAAGAGATCTTCGGCCCGGTGCTGGTGGTGACCCGCTTCAAAAGCGAAGAAGAGGCGCTAAAGCTCGCCAATGACAGCGACTACGGCTTGGGCGCCGCGGTGTGGACCCGCGATCTCTCCCGCGCCCACCGCATGAGCCGCCGCCTGAAGGCCGGCTCGGTCTTCGTCAACAACTATAACGATGGTGATATGACCGTTCCGTTCGGCGGCTACAAGCAGAGCGGCAACGGGCGCGATAAATCGCTGCACGCACTGGAAAAATTCACCGAACTGAAAACCATCTGGATTGCCCTGGAGTCTTGATCATGACTGAACATACCACTAGCTACTATGCCGCCAGCGCCAACAAGTATGAACCGTTCCCGACGCTGGAGGGATCCATCAACTGTGACGTCTGCGTCGTCGGCGGCGGCTACACCGGCCTCTCGTCTGCCCTGCATCTGGCCGAAATGGGCTACGACGTGGTGGTGCTGGAAGGGGCGCGCATCGGCTTCGGCGCCAGCGGCCGCAACGGCGGTCAGCTGGTCAACTCCTATAGCCGCGATATCGACGTCATTGAAAAGAACTACGGCCCGGATGCGGCAAAAATGCTCGGCAGCATGATGTTCGAAGGCGGCGATATCATCCGCGAACGCATCCAGCGGTATCAGATCCAGTGCGATTACCGCCCGGGCGGCCTGTTCGTGGCGATGAACCATAAACAGCTGGAAACCCTGGAAGAACAGAAAGCCAACTGGGAGCGCTACGGCAACACCCAGCTGGAGCTGCTGGACAGAGAGGCCATTCGTCGCGAAGTGGACAGTGACCGCTACGTCGGCGCCCTGCTCGACCACAGCGGCGGCCATATTCACCCGCTGAACCTCGCCATCGGCGAAGCGGATGCCATTCGCCTGAACGGCGGCCGGGTGTATGAGCAGTCGCCGGTCACCCGCATCCAGCACACCAGCCCGGCGGTGGTCAGCACCGCGCGCGGCCAGGTCACCGCGCGCTACGTGATCGTCGCCGGCAACGCCTATCTTGGCGATAAACTGGAGCCGGAGCTGGCGAAACGCAGCATGCCGTGCGGCACCCAGGTGGTCACTACCGCTCCGCTGTCGGAAGAGGTCGCCCGCTCGCTGATCCCGAAAAACTACTGTGTGGAAGACTGTAACTACCTGCTGGACTACTACCGTCTGACCGGCGACAACCGTCTGCTGTACGGCGGCGGCGTGGTCTACGGCGCGCGCGATCCGGACGACGTGGAGCGGCTGATTATGCCGAAACTGCTGAAAACCTTCCCGCAGCTGCAGGGGGTGAAGATTGACTACCGCTGGACGGGCAACTTCCTGCTAACCCTGTCGCGGATGCCGCAGTTCGGGCGTCTCGATAACAATATTTACTACATGCAGGGCTACAGCGGCCACGGCGTGACCTGTACCCACCTTGCCGGACGCTTGATTTCAGAGCTGCTGCGCGGCGACGCCGAGCGTTTCGACGCCTTCGCCAAACTGCCGCACTACCCGTTCCCGGGCGGCCGCAGCCTGCGCATTCCTTTTACCGCCATGGGCGCCGCCTACTACAGCCTGCGCGACCGCCTTGGGGTTTAATCGCCTCTGCCGACGGCGCTGGCCGTCGGCTCATGCTGCGGATAGTGCTGCTGAAAGTAGTGGCGCAGAAACTCCACGGTGGTGCGAATTTTAGCCGACGTCGCCAGCCGGGAGACGTAAACCGCCCAGACGTTGGCCGGCTGCCAGTAGTCCGGCAGCACCTGCACCAGATGTCCGCTGGCGATATTCTCCCGGACGTCCCACCACGAACGGAGCGCAATCCCCTGCCCGTCCAGACACCACTGATGCACAATTTCACCATGGTTGGAAGAGAGCGGCCCGGTTACCTTGATGGCGTGCTGGCCCTCTTTGCTATGCAATTGCCAGACGCCGAACGGGTGATCGCGCTCTTTAATCACCAGACAGGGTAACGCGGCCAGATCGCTCAGCTGTTTCGGCGGCGCATGGCGGGCAAGGAACTGCGGCGAGGCGCAGAGTACGCGGTGATTGGCCGCCAGCTGGCGGGCAATCAGATTCGGTGCGATATCGTCGCCGACGCGAATATCGAGATCCACCCCTTCATTGACTAAATCCACCAGCCGGTCCTGGACATCGAAACGCAGCTCCAGCTGCGGGTACTGGAGAGCCAGCGCCGACAGCGCCGGGGCGACAACCCGACGGCCAAAGCCGAAGCTACTGATAATACGCAGCGTTCCCTGCGGTACCTGGCGCACGTCGGAAAGCTCATCCATCATCTCATCGACATCCTGCAAAATGCGCTGCGCCCATTCATAGATCCGCTCCCCCTCTTCGGTAATGGTGACCCGGCGGGTGGTCCGGTGCAGCAACATCACATTCAGGGTTTGCTCCAGCAGCGAAACCCGCTTGCTGACGAACGCCGGCGATACGCCAAGCTCCTCGGCGGCGGCGGCGAACCCGGCCCGGCGAGCGACCAGCATAAAGACGCGTAAATCATTTAGCAGCGGCAGATTATTCATGATCTGTGTTTTATGTTTCACCAGTTAGCGTGATTAATTATGAACCAGTCAATTATAGGATAGGCAGGTGGTCAAACATCATCGTTGAAAAGTGAGAACCGGAATGAAAAAAACCTGTCGTATTGCCGCCATCCCGGGTGACGGAATTGGCAAAGAAGTGCTGCCTGAAGGGATTCGCGTGCTGCAAGCCGCCGCGCAGCGTTGGGATCTGTCGCTGAGCTTCGAGCAGATGGAGTGGGCAAGCTGCGAATATTACGCCCATCATGGCAAGATGATGCCGGACGACTGGCGCGAGCAGCTGCAGGGCTTCGATGCTATCTACTTCGGCGCCGTCGGCTGGCCGGATACCGTTCCCGACCACATTTCGCTGTGGGGGTCGCTGCTGAAGTTCCGCCGCGAGTTCGATCAATACGTCAACCTGCGCCCGGTGCGCCTGTTCCCCGGCGTCCCCTGCCCGCTGGCGGGTAAAAAGGCCGGCGATATCGATTTTTACGTGGTGCGCGAAAATACCGAAGGCGAATATTCCGCCCTCGGCGGCCGCGCCAATGAAGGCACCGAGCATGAAGTGGTAATTCAGGAGTCGGTCTTCACCCGCCGCGGCGTTGACCGGATCCTGCGCTACGCCTTTGAGCTGGCGCAAAGCCGCCCACGCAAAACGCTGACCTCCGCAACCAAATCCAATGGCCTGGCCATCAGCATGCCCTACTGGGATGAGCGGGTGGAAGAGATGGCCAAAAACTATCCCGAAATTCGCTGGGACAAGCAGCATATCGATATCCTGTGTGCCCGCTTCGTGCTGCAGCCGGAGCGTTTCGACGTGGTAGTGGGTTCTAACCTGTTCGGCGATATTCTCTCCGATCTCGGCCCGGCCTGTACCGGCACTATCGGTATTGCGCCATCGGCCAATCTCAATCCGGAGCGCAATTTCCCGTCGCTGTTCGAACCGGTTCACGGGTCGGCGCCGGATATTTACGGTAAAAATATCGCCAACCCGATCGCCACCGTTTGGGCCGGGGCGATGATGCTCGATTTCCTCGGCAACGGCGATGAGCGCTACCACGCCGCTCACGATGGCATTCTGGCGGCGATTGAGCAGACGATCGCCTGCGGACCGAAAACTCCGGACATGAAAGGCAGTGCCTCAACGCAGCAGGTTAGCGAGGCTATCTGCAAGGCCATTTTGGCGTAATTACCCCGCCGCTCCCCGGTGGCGCTGCGCTTACCGGGGCTACAATCGCGCGATAATGTAGTGTGTAGGCCGGGTAAGGCACAGCCGCCACCCGGCAAAAAAAACGGCACAGCAAGTAGCCCGGGTAAGGCGCAGCCGCTACCCGGCAAAAAACGGCACAGCAAGTAGCCCGGGTAAGGCGCAGCCGCTACCCGGCAAAAAACGGCACAGCAAGTAGCCCGGGTAAGGCGCAGCCGCTACCCGGGAAAACCCGCGCGCCTGGTCCGCCAACTCCCCTCTCTTTTCGCTATGCAGAATCCCCCACGATTGACAAGTGAACCGCATCACAGCGGTGAACTTTATTAATTCCTGAAAGGACAGAACCTGCGCCAATTCACCTTTTATTATTTCCGTTTCGTGTTTTATTGCTTCACGAAACGGCCAATTGTTTAATTCATGTAACGAAGAAATAATCCAATTGTTAATAGCATCTTGCTACGAACCCTGACCCTACAGCGTGATAACAACGACAGGCTAAAGCCACCGACGGGCAATCATGCCCAGGAGATCACTCATGTTGAGCAACGTAAAGAAAAAAGATGTGCCGCTGATTGCCATCAGCCTGGCGGCCATTGTTTTCATCGCCGCTACATTAAGTCTCTTCCCCCAGCAAACCGCGCAGGCGGCTGATTCGATTTTTAACGGCGTGACCCGCCTGCTGGGTTCCACAGTACAGGTACTGGTGCTGCTGGCGCTGGGACTGGTGTTGTATCTGGCCATCAGCAAATACGGCAATATCCGTCTCGGCGAAGGTAAAGTCGAATACAGTACCCTCTCATGGCTGTTTATGTTTATCTGCGCCGGTCTCGGCTCCTCCACGCTGTACTGGGGCGTTGCCGAATGGGCTTATTACTACCAGACCCCGGGCCTTAACATTGCCCCGCAATCGCCGAAAGCGCTGGAATACAGCATCCCTTACTCTTTCTTCCACTGGGGGGTTAGCGCCTGGGCAACCTATACCCTCGCCTCGCTGATCATGGCCTATCACTTCCACGTGCGGAAAAATAAAGGCCTCAGCCTCTCCGGGATCGTTTCGGCGATCACCGGCGTTAATCCGCAAGGTTTCTGGGGCCGTCTGGTCGATCTGATGTTCCTGATCGCTACCGTCGGCGCGTTAACCATTTCGCTGGTAGTCACCGCCGCCACCTTCACCCGCGGCCTGTCAGCGCTGACCGGACTGCCGGATAACTTCACCGTGCAGGCATTTGTGATCCTGCTCTCCGGCGGTATTTTCTGCATGAGTTCGTGGATTGGCATCAACAACGGCCTGCAGCGCCTGAGCAAAATGGTCGGCTGGGGGGCGTTTCTGCTGCCGTTGGTGGTATTACTGGTTGGCCCGACCGAATTCATCACCAATAACATCATTAACGCCGTCGGCCTGACGACCCAAAACTTCCTGCAGATGAGCCTGTTTACCGACCCGCTCGGCGACGGCGCCTTTACCCGCAACTGGACCGTCTTTTACTGGCTGTGGTGGATCTCCTACACCCCAGGCGTGGCGATGTTCGTCACCCGCGTCTCCCGCGGGCGCAAAATCAAAGAGGTGATCTGGGGACTGCTCCTCGGTAGCACCGCCGGCTGCTGGTTTTTCTTCGGGGTGATGGAAAGCTACGCCATGCACCAGTTCGTTAACGGCGTGATTAACGTACCACAGGTGATGCAGACTCTCGGCGGCGAAACCGCCGTCCAGCAGGTCCTGATGTCGCTGCCGGCAGGTAAGCTGTTCCTCGCCGCCTATCTGTTCGTGATGATTGTTTTCCTCGCCTCGCACATGGATGCGGTGGCCTACACCATGGCGGCGACCAGTACCCGCAACCTGCGCGAAGGCGAGGATCCGGATCGCGGCATGCGCCTGTTCTGGTGCGTGGTGATCACCCTCATCCCGCTGTCGATTCTGTTTACCGGCGCTTCGCTTGAGACCATGAAAACCACCGTGGTGCTGACCGCCCTACCGTTCCTGGCCATTTTACTGATTAAAACCGGCGGCTTCGTGCGCTGGTTAAAACAGGACTACGCCCACGTTCCGGTCCATCAGATAGAAACCCATACCCCCGAGCCCATTATTAAAGCCGAGACGCTGCCGGTTGGCGCGGTACTCAAAGGCGACGGCCAGTCGCTGTAAAACCTCTTACTGACAATAATCACAAGGAGACCCTACATGAGCAATTTGAGCCCTGACTTCACCCTGCCGATTAACTTTTGCGCTAATCCGCAGGATGCCTGGACCATTCCGGCCCGTTTTTATACCGACAGCCAGGCGTTTGAGCACGAGAAAGAGCGCATCTTCGCCAATAGCTGGATTTGCGTCGCCCACGGCAGCGAGGTCGCCCGGCCGAACGATTACATTACCCGGGAGATCATCGGCGAAAACATCGTTATCGTCCGCGGCCGCGACAACATTCTGCGCGCCTTCTATAACGTCTGCCCACACCGCGGCCACCAGCTACTGAGCGGCGAGGGCAAAGCCAAAAACGTGATTACCTGCCCCTATCACGCCTGGGCCTTCAAGCTGGACGGCAATCTCGCCCACGCCCGCAACTGCGAAAACGTGGCGAATTTCGATAGCGAAAAGGCAACGCTGGTGCCGGTTCGCCTGGAAGAGTATGCCGGCTTTGTGTTTATCAATATGAATCCGGAAGCGGAGAGTGTGGAAACGCAGCTACCGGGGCTGCAGGACAAAGTGCTGGAAGCCTGTCCGGACGTGCATGATCTGAAACTGGCGGCGCGCTTTACCACCCTCACCCCGGCGAACTGGAAAAATATCGTCGATAACTATCTGGAATGTTACCACTGCGGTCCGGCGCACCCGGGCTTCTCGGATTCCGTCCAGGTTGACCGCTACTGGCACACCATGCACGGCAAATGGACGCTGCAGTATGGCTTCGCCAAACCGTCCGAGCAGTCGTTTAAATTCGAAGAGGGTACCGACGCCGCGTTTCACGGTTTCTGGCTGTGGCCGTGCACCATGTTCAACGTCACGCCGATCAAGGGCATGATGACCGTTATCTATGAATTCCCGGTGGATGAAGAGACCACTCTGCAGAATTACGACATCTATTTCACCAACGAAGAGCTGACTGACGATCAGAAAGCGCTGATTGAGTGGTATCGCGACGTGTTCCGCCCGGAAGATTTACGCCTGGTGGAAAGCGTGCAGAAGGGGCTGAAGTCCCGCGGCTATCGCGGCCAGGGGCGCATTATGGCGGATAACAGCGGCAGCGGTATCTCCGAGCACGGGATCGCGCATTTCCACAATCTGGTCGCCCAGGTGTTCCAGCCGTAATCGTTGAAGGAGCTTGCTATGTCTGTGTTTCACTCAGATCTGTTTCGCCAGCAGGCGCTGATTGCCGGAAGCTGGCGCGACGCCGCCGACGGCACGACGCTTGCCGTCAGCAATCCTTCCACCGGCGCGACGCTCGGCCAGATCCCCAATATGGGGCGTGCGGAAGCGCAACAGGCAGTGGATGCCGCCGCGGCCGCGCTGCCGAACTGGCGCGCGTTCACCGCCGCCCAGCGCGCCGCGCTATTGAAAAACTGGCACCGCCTGATCCTCGAAAACAAGACCGCGCTGGCGCAGATCATGACCGCCGAGCAGGGCAAGCCGCTGGCGGAAGCGGAAGGCGAAATCGCCTATGCCGCCTCGTTTATCGAGTGGTTTGCCGAACAAGGGAAACGCGCCAACGGCGAGATAATCCCCTCCCCCGGCGCCGATAAACGCCTGATGGTGATCCGCCAGGGGGTAGGCGTCTGCGCGGCGATCACCCCGTGGAACTTCCCGGCGGCGATGATCACCCGGAAGGCCGGCCCGGCGCTGGCCGCGGGTTGTACGATGGTAATTAAGCCTGCCAATGAAACGCCGTTTACCGCGCTGGCGATGGCGGAGCTGGCGAATCAGGCCGGGATCCCGCAGGGCGTCATTAACGTCGTTACCGGCCAGTCGCGAGAAATTGGCGCGGTGTTCACCGGCGATGAGCGGGTGCGTAAGCTCTCCTTTACCGGTTCGACCGAAGTTGGCCGCGTGCTGATGCGCCAGTGCGCGGAATCCATCAAAAAGCTCTCCTTAGAGCTCGGCGGTAACGCGCCGTTTATCGTCTTTGACGACGCCGATATCGATAAAGCGGTCGAGGGCGCGCTGATCGCCAAGTTCCGCAACGCCGGACAAACCTGCGTCTGCGTCAACCGCTTCTATATTCATCGCGCCATCTACGACCAATTCTGCGATAAGTTCGTCGCTCGCGTCGCCGCCCTGAAAGTGGGCGATGGCAGCGAGTCCGATGTACAGATTGGCCCGCTGATCAACGCCGACGCCGGGCGCAAAGTGCAGTCCCTGCTCGACGACGCCCTGAGCCGCGGCGCCACGCTGTTAACCGGCGGTAAAGCGCATCCGCTGGGCGGTAATTTCTTCACCCCTACGGTGATCGGCGACGTACAGCCGGGGTCACTGCTGCTGCAGGAAGAGATTTTCGGCCCGGTGGCGGCGCTGGTGAAATTTGACGATGAGCAGCAGGTCATCGAGCAGGCGAATAACACCATCTACGGCCTCGCCTCCTATTTTTACAGCAACGATGCCGCCCGTATCTGGCGCGTCTCCGAGCAGCTGGAATACGGCATGGTCGGCATCAATACCGGACTGATTTCCAACGAAGTCGCACCGTTTGGCGGGGTAAAGCAGTCCGGTCTTGGCCGCGAAGGGTCGGAACACGGAATCGAAGATTACCTGGAGATGAAGTATCTCTGCCAGGGGTTGTAAATGTGCTCTCCCGGCGATGGCGCTAGCCACGCCGGGATTTTTTGATGGAGTTCAGCGATGTCTGATTATCAAATGTTTGAGGCGGTCGTTCGCGATGTTGAACAGATCACCCCTCTTGTGAAGCGTTTTACGCTGGTGTCGCCGACCGGCGCCCCGCTGCCGGCATTCAGCGGCGGCAGCCATATTATCGTCCAGATGCAGGATGGCGAGCAGCGCTACAGTAACGCCTATTCGCTAATGAGCTCGCCGCTGGATACCACCAGCTGGCAGATTGCGGTGCGTCTTGAGTCGCCTTCCAAAGGCGGCTCGCGTTTTATGCACCAGCGGGTGCGCCCGGGCGATACCCTGACGGTGTCCACGCCCAACAATCTGTTCGCCATCGAACCACAGGCGCGAAAACATCTGCTGATCGCCGGCGGCATCGGCATTACGCCATTCTTATCGCATATTCCGGAACTGGAACAGCGGCAGGCCGACTGGCAGCTGCATTACTGTTTTCACGACGCCGACAGTAATGCTTTCGTCGATACGCTACGCGCTGCGCCATGGCGCGATCGGGTCAATGTTCATGTATCAGCGCTCGGCAGCCGTCTCGACCTACCACGCCTGTTCGCCGACCTTGAGCCAGGAACCCACGTGTATACCTGCGGCCCAGCGGCGCTTAACGAGGCGGTGAAAGCCGCCGCCGAACGCCATCAGGTGCCCGCCAGACAGTTGCACTTTGAGCAGTTTATCCTTGAGGATAAAAGCGGAGAGGCATTTACCCTGGTGCTGGCGCGTTCCGGACGCGAATTTACCGTGCCGCAGGATATGACCATTTTGCAGGTGATCGAGAATAACAAAGCGGCAAAGGTCGAATGCCTGTGCCGAGAAGGGGTGTGCGGCACCTGCGAAACGATGATTCTGGAGGGGGAAGCCGACCACCGCGATCAGTATTACAGCGAGGAAGAGAAAGCCAGCCAGCAGAGTATGCTGATCTGCTGCTCACGCGCTAAAGGCGGCCGGTTAGTGCTGGATTTATAGCTCGCTCTCCGGCCAGCGGCGCTGGCCGGAGAGACAATTACAGTTCCAGCTCGCGGCGCAGCAGGTCGGCAATATCCTCGCTGCTCTCCGCGGATACCAGAGATTGACGGAACTCCGCGTGCATAATGCGCCGCGCCAGCCGCGAGAAGATACGCATATGCTGATCGCCCGCCGAGTGCTTATTCAGCGTCAGCATAATCACAAACTGCGCCTCTTCATCGCCCCATATCACCGGCTGCGCCAGCCGCGCGACGCTGATAGTCGACTGCTCAATATGCTCGGATTTACTGTGCGGAATGGCGAAGCTAAAGCCCAGACCGGTGGAGAACACCGCCTCGCGGGCCCACAGGTCGGCCTCCAGCTTACGCGGATAGCGACAGCGGCCGGCCAATAGTAGATTATCCGTCATCCCTTTCAGCACCTCCTCCTTACTGCGCCAGTCGCTATTCAGCGTAATGCACTCGGCGCTCACCAGCGGGACATCCTGCTGACGCATGCGGAACTGGGCCAGCAGATGCTCCACTTCCAGTGAGGTACGGCACTGCATGGCCTGATTCAGCAGTTGGCGGCAGGCGCGGCTGTCCAGCTGGGCCAGGCGCGATTTGGTTGCCGGGATCGCCGGTGCGCTCATGCTCAATTCATCTAAACCGAGGCCTACCAGCAGCGGTAGCACCGATCCTTTGGCCCCCAGTTCGCCGCACAGACCAATCCATTTCCCCTGCCGATGCACCGCCTGCACGGCATAGTCCAGCGCGCGCAGGAAGGCCGGATTCAGGCTGTTGTAGTGGCGCGTCACTTTCGCGTTATCGCGATCCACCGCCAGCAGATACTGCGTTAAGTCGTTGCTGCCGATGCTAAAGAAATCCACCTCTTCACAGCACTGATCGATGATAAACATCACCGACGGCACTTCCAGCATGATGCCGAGCGGGATCTTTTCATCAAACGGGATCTGCTCGACGCGCAGCGACTGTTTGGCCTCCGCCAGTCGCTCTTTCACCCACAGGATCTCTTCCATTGATGAAATCATGGGGATCATAATCTTCAGCGAGCCGTGTGCCGAGGCGCGTAAAATCGCCCGTAGCTGAGTGTGAAACAGCGCCTGATACTCTTCATAAATGCGCACCGCGCGGTAGCCGAGGAACGGATTGTTTTC
This sequence comes from Klebsiella sp. P1954, assembly GCF_018199955.1. Taxonomy (NCBI): domain Bacteria; kingdom Pseudomonadati; phylum Pseudomonadota; class Gammaproteobacteria; order Enterobacterales; family Enterobacteriaceae; genus Klebsiella; species Klebsiella sp. P1954. Next base: position 1,059,676 of record NZ_CP073373.1, read on the forward strand.
CGCAGGGATGTTGAGATAGGCCACTGGCTTATCGCCGCCGATATCCATAGTCCGCACGATAATGCTGCGCCCGGCAGCGGGTTCCAGCGCCTGGCAGAAGATGTTGTACAGCTCATCTTCCGACGGCGCGCTCGGGCGATCCATATACAGCATTTCAGTGCGGAACAACCCTACCGACTGCGCGCCCTGGTTGAATGCCGCCACCGCTTCCACCGAATGGGCGATATTGGCGGCGATTTCCACGCGGATACCGTCTTGCGTCTGCCCGGCTTTATCCAGCCATACCTGCTGCTGTTGCCGGATTTGCGCCTGTAGCCAGGCCTCCTGCTGATAGTAGCGCGCTACCGCCGGACTCGGATCCACCACCAACAGCCCGGCGTTGCCGTCAATCTGCACCTGCGTATCCACCCACGGCAGCAGCGCGGCTAAATCCACGCCCACCAGAGTAGGGATATTGAATGAGCGTGCCAGAATCACGGTATGCGAGGTGGTGCCGCCGCTGCGCAGCAGCAGTCCTTTGAGATGCGTTTTATCCAGTTCCAGAAACTGGCTGGGGGTCAACTCGTCGGCAAGGCAAATGGCCGCTTCCCGCAGCTGGCCCGGCGCCGGGAAACGAGCTTCGCCGTAGATATGCTGTAACAGCTGGAAGCAAACGTCGCGTACATCCAGTACCCGCTCCTGCAGATAGCTGTTGCCGGAGTCGCGGAACTGGGCGCAGAAGTGGTCGCCGGTGGCGACAATCGCCTGGGCGCAACTGAGGCCGGTGAGGATGCCACCAAGCAGGTGCTGGCGCAGCGAGGCATCCGTCGCCAGCGAACGGTGAGCTTCCAGGATCGCGCTGGCGGTGCCGTCATTGTCCAGCAGCCGCAGCTCGATATCTTTCACCAGCAGGCGCAGGCCATTATCCAGCGCCGCCTGCTCCTGTTCGGGACTGACGGCGACGGGCAGTTCGCCCAGCTCGTGCAGATCGCGTGATTTGAGATGAACCAGCGTCCCTCCCGCGCTGCCGGCGCACACCGGGTGGGCATGAAACAGCGTCGGGTTCAGCCGCGAAAGCGACTCTGGCACCGGCTGGACATCCAGCGTTGGCGCAGCGGGCAGCGGCGCGTCACAGTGAGGAAACTCATCGCGCATAAAGGCCGTTATCGCGGCGAATGCCTCAGCTTCATCTTCGCCGCTGATAAGCAGCTGGCAGGCGTCGCCCTTCAGGGTATTGCTGCCGATAATCGCCAGCGCGCTTTTGGCATTTCCGCCGGTCCCGCGGCGCAAGTTCCGCCACTCAATCGCTGATGAAAAACGGTTACACAGCGTTTCGACCAGACTGGCCGGACGCGCATGCACGCCGTTGGGCAAATCACATGTAAATTCAATGACCAGAGCCATCGCCTTCCTCCAGAGCAATCCATTATTTCCTCAAAAAGTAATAAAAGACAGCCCCAGGCACTAGGTGATAAAACTGGCAATTACTGGACTATTGTACACACAATATTTTTTTATGCCCGCCATCACAATTCCACCCTGTTAGCGCTCATCTCTCCTGTCATCACTAAGATTTGAGGTGGATCGCAATTCTTTTCTCATCTTACAAATATCCAGTAAATGCACTTTTTCTCTACTGTTTTATGCGACGCCCTTTTTCTAATGTTGAGCCATCCATACTGTCACGGGCCCTACAGCGCTCAGGAGCAAGCAATGAACGAACTGGTGCAAATACTAAAAAATACCCGCCAGCATCTGATGACCGGCGTGTCACATATGATCCCCTTCGTGGTCTCCGGCGGGATCCTGCTGGCGGTGTCCGTCATGTTGTATGGCAAAGGCGCGGTACCCGATGCTGCCTCCGACCCCAACCTGAAGAAACTCTTTGATATCGGCGTCGCCGGGCTGACGCTGATGGTGCCCTTTCTCGCCGCCTACATCGGCTACTCCATTTCTGACCGCGCCGCGCTGGCCCCCTGCGCCATCGGCGCCTGGGTGGGCAACAGTTTTGGCGCCGGGTTCTTCGGCGCGCTGATCGCCGGCATGATTGGCGGCCTGGTGGTCTATTACCTGAAAAAAATCCCCGTACATAAAGTTCTACGCTCGGTGATGCCGATTTTCATCATTCCCATCGTCGGCACCTTTATCACCGCCGGGATCATGATGTGGGGGCTTGGCGAGCCGGTTGGCGCGCTGACCGCTAACCTGACCGGCTGGCTGCAGGGGATGCGCGAGGGCAGCATCGTGGTGCTGGCCATCATTATGGGTCTGATGCTGGCCTTTGATATGGGCGGCCCGGTGAACAAAGTTGCCTACGCCTTCATGCTGATTTGCGTTTCGCAGGGCGTCTACAGCGTGGTGGCTATCGCCGCCGTCGGTATCGCCGTACCGCCGCTGGGCATGGGGCTGGCGACGCTGATTGGCCGCAAATATTTCACCGCCGAAGAGCGGGAAACCGGCAAAGCCGCGCTGGTGATGGGCTGTGTCGGCGTGACCGAAGGGGCGATTCCCTTTGCCGCCGCGGATCCGCTGCGCGTCATTCCGGCCAATATGATTGGCGCCGCCAGCGGCTGCGTCACCGCCGCGCTGATGGGCGCCCAGTGTTACGCCGGCTGGGGCGGGCTTATCGTGCTGCCGGTGGTCCAGGGCAAGCTCGGGTTTGTTGCCGCGCTGCTGGTCGGCGCCTGCGTCAGCGCTGCCTGCGTCATCCTGCTGAAAGCCTTCGCCAAAAAGAAACCCACTAACGTCGCCACTGACGATGAACTGGACCTTGATTTCGAAATTAACTAACAGACTGGAAGGAACAGATTATGACCCACATTATCGCTGTCACCGCCTGCCCGTCGGGCGTGGCTCACACCTACATGGCCGCTGAATCGCTGGAAAGCGCCGCCAAAGCCAAAGGCTGGCAGGTCAAGGTTGAAACGCAGGGTTCTATCGGCATTGAAAACGAACTGACGGCGGAGGAGATTGCCGCCGCCGATATGGTCATTCTGACCAAAGATATCGGCATCAAATTCGAAGAGCGTTTTGCCGGGAAAACTATCGTGCGCGTCAATATCAGCGATGCGGTCAAGCGCGCCGACGCCATCATGAACAAGATAGACAGCCACCTTTCCCAGAGCGCCTGAAGCCTTAAAAGGGCGCCTTCGCGCCCTTCGCCACAACATGGAGTTTATCATGACGAATCGTACCCAACGCCTGAAAGCCAGCCTGTTCGCCCAGCCGCGCGAAATCTCCCTTGAGCGCGCATTACTCTACACTGCCAGCCATCGGCAGACGGAGGGCGAGCCGGTGATTATCCGCCGGGCGAAAGCCACCGCGTGGATCCTCGATAAGGTGATGATTTCGATTCGTGAGGATGAACTGATCGCCGGCAACCGCACCGTCAAACCGCGGGCAGGGATTATGTCGCCCGAGATGGACCCCTACTGGCTGCTCAACGAGCTCGACGCCTTCCCGACCCGCCCACAGGACCGCTTCGCGATAAGCGAAGAAGATAAGCAAATCTACCGCGAAACGCTGTACCCCTACTGGGAAAAGCGTTCAATGAAAGATTTCATCAACGGCCAGATGACCGAAGAGGTCAAGGCCGCCGTCAACACCCAGATATTTAGCGTGAACCAGACCGATAAAGGCCAGGGCCATATCATCATCGACTATCCACGGCTGCTGAATCATGGCCTTGGCGCCCTGGTCTCCGAGCTCAAAACGCACTGCGCCCGGCAACCGGAGAACCCCTTTTATCAGGCGGTACTGATCCTGCTGGAAGCTTCCCAGCGCCATATTCTGCGCTACGCCGCGCTGGCCGAGGAGATGGCAGGGCACTGTCAGGACCCGCAGCGTCAGCAGGAGCTGTTAACCATCGCCGCTATTTCGCGCCACAACGCGCAGCATCAGCCAACGGACTTCCCCCAGGCCTGCCAGCTGTTCTGGTATATGAATATCATTCTGCAATACGAATCCAACGCCAGCTCGATTTCACTCGGACGCTTTGACCAGTACATGCTGCCGTTTTATCAGGCATCGCTGAATCAGGGTCAGGATCCCGCATATCTCAAGGAGTTGCTGGAGTCGCTGTGGGTGAAATGCAACGATATCGTCCTGCTACGCTCCTCCAGCAGCGCGCGCTATTTCGCGGGTTTTCCCACCGGCTATACCGCCCTGCTCGGCGGGCTGACGGACACCGGGCGCAGCGCGGTCAACGTGCTGTCATTTTTGTGCCTCGACGCCTATCAAAACGTTCAGCTGCCGCAGCCGAATCTGGGCGTGCGGGTCAACGAGCTGATTGATCGCCCGTTCCTGCGCAAAACTGCCGAAACCATCCGCCTGGGCACCGGCATCCCGCAGATTTTCAACGATGAGGTGGTCGTGCCGGCCTTCCTTAACCGCGGCGTGTCGCTGGAAGATGCCAGAGATTACGCGGTGGTCGGCTGCGTGGAGCTCTCTATTCCAGGGCGCACCTACGGCCTGCATGATATCGCCATGTTTAATCTGCTGAAGGTGATGGAAATTGTGCTTCAGGAAAATGAACATCAGCCTGACGTCAGCTGGGACGGCCTTATCTGCCAGATCCGCGACAAAATCCGCCATTACATCAAGCTGATGGTCGAGGGCAGCAACATTTGCGATATCGGCCACCGCGACTGGGCGCCGGTCCCGCTGCTCTCCTCGTTCATTGAAGATTGCGTGCAGCACGGCAAAGATATCACCGCCGGCGGCGCGCGCTATAACTTCTCCGGCGTTCAGGGTATCGGAATCGCTAACCTGAGCGATTCGCTGTACGCCCTGAAGGGTATGGTCTTCGACCAGCAGCGTCTCAGCTTTGACCAACTGATGGCCGTGCTGAAAGCCAATTTCCAGACGCCGGAAGGGAAAAAGATCCGCGCCCGGCTGATTAACCGTTTTGACAAGTACGGCAACGATATCGACGATGTCGACAATATTAGCGCCGATCTGCTGCGTTTTTACTGCAAAGAAGTCGAGCAGTATCTGAACCCGCGCGGCGGTCATTTTACCCCTGGCTCCTACACCGTCTCCGCGCACGTGCCGCTGGGTTCGGTGGTGGGCGCCACCCCGGACGGGCGGCTGGCCGGAGAACAGCTGGCGGACGGCGGCCTGTCGCCGATGGTTGGTCAGGATTCCCAGGGGCCGACGGCAGTGCTGAAATCGGTCAGCAAGCTGGATAACTATCTGCTGTCGAACGGTACGCTGCTGAACGTCAAATTCACTCCGGCAACGCTGGCCGGCGACGGCGGCCTGAACAAACTGGCCGATTTTTTACAGGCCTTCTGCAAGCTCAAGCTGCAGCATATTCAGTTCAACGTGGTCAATGCCGACACCCTGCGTGAAGCGCAGCAGCGGCCGCAGGACTTTGCCGGTCTGGTGGTAAGGGTCGCGGGCTACAGCGCCTTCTTTGTTGAGCTGTCGAAGGAGATTCAGGATGACATTATCCGCCGCACCGCGCATCAGCTGTGAGGTCATCGACACGCGCGCCGACCGGGCGCGTATTTTTAACCTCCAGCGCTACTCGCTCAATGACGGACAAGGGATCCGCACGGTGGTCTTTTTTAAAGGCTGCCCTCATACCTGTCCGTGGTGCGCCAATCCCGAATCAATTTCACCCAGGATTCAGACCCTGCGCCGGGAGAGCAAATGCCTGCGCTGCACCCGTTGCCAGCAGGACGTTGCCGAATGTCCATCCGGAGCGTGGGAACAGATTGGCCGCGATGTGACGCTGGATAACCTGTTGCAGGAGGTGCTGAAGGATGAGGTCTTCTTTCGCGCCTCCGGCGGCGGAGTCACCCTCTCCGGGGGCGAAGTGCTCATGCAGGCCGGGTTTGCCGCCCGCTTTCTCCAGCGCCTGCGCCAGTGGGGGATCCGCACCGCCATCGAAACCGCGGGCGACAGCGCTTTTGACCGCTTTCTGCCGGTGGCCGAAGCCTGTAATGAAGTGCTGTTTGATTTTAAAATCATGGAACCTGAGCGGGCGCGGTCGCTGCTGCGAATGAATCAGCCACGGGTGCTGGACAATTTTCGCCAGCTGGCGGCGAGAAAAATCAACCTGATCCCGCGGGTGCCGCTGATCCCCGGCTACACCCTGAATACCGATAATTTTCGCCAGATTCTGGCGTTCCTCGCCCCTTTCGCGCTAAAAGAAATGCACCTGTTGCCGTTTCATCAATATGGCGAGCCCAAATACCGTCTGCTGGGCAAACCCTGGACGCTGGCCAGCGTGAAAGCGCCTGACGAAGCGGAAATTCAACCATATCGGGTGATGGCCGAAGCGGCCGGTTTCCACGTCACTATCGGCGGTTAACGCCAGGAGGATGTTATGGACTTCAATATTGTCGCCGTCACCGCCTGCGTCAGCGGCGTGGCGCATACCTACATGGCCGCCGAACGACTGGAAAAGGTCGGTCATCATGAAAAATGGCACCTGAAGGTGGAAACCCAGGGGGCGCTCGGCGTAGAAAATCGGATCACCGCGGAAGATATCGCCCGCGCCGAAGTGGTGCTGCTGGTGACGGATATCGAAATCGACGACCCTCATCGCTTTCGCGGCCTGCGGACGATTAAAACCAGTATCAAGAGCTTCCTGCTGCAGCCGCAGCAGATCGTCGAGGCCGTGAAAAGCATCATGAAAAAGCCGGTCGTCTATGTAGAACTTCCCTGACCGGCAACAGGCCTTATTCTACATCCAGCAGCCACTTTTGCGCCGGCGTCAGGCGACTTGCCGTCTCCGGCGTGAGCCAGCGCCGCTGGTCCTGCTGCGGCGTATCCGCACGATCGATATATAACCCATGCAGTACGCGTCGTCTGCTGCCTTCACGATTACGGGTGCCGCCGTGCCAGGCGTGGGCGTTGTAGATCATCACGCTGCCGGCCGGCGCGGCAAACACAATCTCATCGGGATGGGCCTGTTCCGGGTCGGCCAGCACCTCCTCCGGTAACTCGGGGCGGAGGTGGGTACCAGGAATGATCCGCGGTGCACCGTTGGCGGCGCTCAAATCGTCTATCGCCCAGATGGTATTCACCAGGTGGACTTTGGGAAAATCCGGGCGCGGCTTTTTCCAGTCGGCGTGCAGCGGCTGGTGGCCGCCGTTATACAGCGCCTCGCGGGCGTTCAGGCTGGAGACTTTAAAATCCCCGTTGAAGATATAGCGACAAGCGGAGAGGATCAGCGGGTGTGACCAGACTTTCTCCCAGATAACCCCCTTATTAATCAGGTTAGCGATCCGCGTCGCCGTCGCCTCCTGATGGTGCTCCATCGCCAGATTATCGCCTTCGCGTTCAACCAGGGTGTCAATGAGCAGGCGCATTTCGCTCAGCCACTGGGCGTCAACGACGTTATGCACGACGGTGTAGCCGAGGGTGTCGAGCTCGTGTTTCATTTGCGCGCTGAGCGCCTGGCTGGCGCCTAACGCATCGAGAAAGTTAGCCGATGATGAGTTCATTTTGCGTTCCTTTTTAACGTTCTGATAACACAAAAAAACTCTACTGGTCCCTCCGCGGCATGACACGAGGCGAGCGCTACAAAAAACTGGACATACGTACGCGAGCCCACAAAGTGTGATGGACATCAACAATCTCTTTTCCGGCGATGCATGCGCTGCAGCTGGCCGGCAATCCGCTGCGCAAAATGGCTAAACTAACGCTGCCGGGAAGGAAAAAATAGATTACCATCAACAGGATAATGCGCATGCTGAGGGCAAAGAATGATTGAAGATCTGCCGGATATACTGCATCGGTTAATCGGTCAAAAAGATCACCTACAGGTGAGATTTCCTGAGCCGGATATCTCCGTGCCTGCCCTCGCCTTCAACGTGCCGTTTCCGCGTCTGGAAATTGTGCTGGAGGGCCAACTGAATGAACAGGGACTGCCGCTGGCCGCCTCGACGTTAACCACGCTGCAGGTACTGTACGTGCAGGCGGGGAAGTGGACGCTGCCGCAGTGGACCGGCCCGGCCACTACCCTGAGCATTCTGTTTGGTCGGCAGAAACTGGGATTCAGTATTCAGCGCTGGGACGGAAAAAGCCTGCACACGGAAAAACAGAGCGTTTCCCGGCTTGGGCCGCGCGTGGGTTCCTACCTGTTGCTGAGCCTGAATGAAGTCAGCCTGCAGCCCGATCCGCTGACCGCGCGACTGGTGGTTGCCGCGCTGCTGAGTCATTGTCGTGAACAGCTGGTCGGGCTGGAGATGCGCGTCAGCCGCAGCCGGGATCTGTTTCTCGCCGTCCAGGACTACCTCGAGGAAAATCTCAGTCTACCGCTGACGCGGGAATCGGTAGCCAAACGTTTTCACATCACGCCCAACTATCTTTCGCATATTTTTCAGAAATCAGGCTCGGTGGGATTTAATGAATATCTGACCCGTGTCCGTCTGGAAAAGGCGAAGCAGCTATTGCGCGGCTATGACCTGAAGGTGAAAGAGATTGCGCATAATTGCGGCTTTGTCGACAGCAACTATTTTTGTCGGGTTTTTAAACGCTACACAGAACGCTCGCCATCGGAGTATCGGCGACACTGCCGTAGCGCGCAGCAGGCCTAACCTGCCGCACCGGCAGATGGCGCCCACTCCACGCGGCCGCGGCCGTTATGCTTGGCCTTGTACAGCGCCTCGTCGACTTTACGGATAAACGTCTCCTGCGCTTCGCCTGGCCGCCAGGTTCCGACGCCAATGCTGATCGACAGCGGCGTCTGATGATTGATCAGGATGGTGCGGGCGTTAGCAAGGATCGCCTGCGCCAGAGCGTGCAGCTCGGGCTCCGACAGGCCATCGACGATAATGGCAAACTCTTCCCCACCGATCCGCGCCGGCTGGACCTGCTCGCTGGTTAGTTTCGCCAGCTGTTTCCCCAGTGAAAATAACACTTCATCCCCCACCAGGTGGCCCCAGCTATCATTGATTTTCTTAAAAAAATCGATATCCAGAATCATGAGTCCCAGCGCATGCCCGGACTTCTCGCGAATGGTATCAATGAAAAAACGCCGGTTGGGTAACTGGGTCAGTTCATCCTTCAGGGATTGCGAGCGCGCATCGACGTACAGCAAATTGATTCGCTCAATAATTTTGTAGACCCCCACCACGGTCAGCAGCATCCCGGAGAGGCGCAGCAGATCTTCGCAGTAATAGCCCATCCAGCGCGGCTGAACCACGATCTCATCCATCACGTCAAAGGTGCCGCCGGCAATCCACAACAGCAGCCCATAGCGTACCCAGTTGACGGCAATGTGGCTCATCCGCACCTTCGCCGAGCTCCACAGCATAAACACCAGAAACAACAACGCCAGCAGATCGATATAGAGGCCGGGGTTATTCAGGATCTCGTGTCGTGTACCGACCGGAGGCGACACCAGGGCGCAGCCGGCAGCAACAGCAATGATAATCAGCAGCGCAGGCAGGAGCGTCACCCGGGCCACAGCGGCCGGGCCGGGGCGATTCGCAGGAGTATGGAGTTCAGGCATAGCGGTGTCTCATGGTAACAACAGGGCCGATCGCGAGACAGGATAACAGTTAAGCGTAGAGGGACGAATGAAAAAGCGACGGTTCGGTAAAATGGCGGGAACTGGACTGACCCCGCGGAATTGTTCCAACGTACTACCACTCCATGGCGACGAGGTCAGTGGCGCGGATACTATCGGCTTCATCCTCCGCCTGATTAGCTTTCTGTGCGGCACCGGCGATAGCCGGCGCCGCCTGCTCAGGGTTTAGCCGCTAAACACTCGCGCCTTGCCGCTGACCGTCAGTCTCACCATCGCGCCGGGCTGCCACGCCGGCTGGCTCACGGTTCGCAGGACAATCGGCCGCTCGTGCCCAGCCATCGACAGCGTCAACGTGGAAAGCTGGCCTGAGAAATCGACATCGCGGATAATGGCGGTACTTTCCTGCGGCCCGCTCACACTGACGCTCAGCTGTTCCGGACGCAGCATCACCCTACCTTCGCCAGCAGGATGCAGTGCGTCCGTCGCCAGGTCCCCCAGCGCGCAGCTTGCCCGGCCGGGGCTCAGGCATGCGGGGAGGATCAGGGCATCGCCAAGAAATAACGCCGTCTCTTCATCCACCGGCTGCGAGTAAACCGTCAGCGGGGTTCCAACCTGGGCGAAGCGCCCCTGACGCATTACCGCCACCTGCGTAGCGAACGACAGCGCCTCGTTCTGGTCATGAGTCACCAGAATCGAGGCGATCCCCGTCTCGGCCAGCAGGTCCGCCGTCGCTTTGCGTGTGCTGGCGCGCAGCCCGGTATCCAGTGCAGAAAACGGCTCATCCAGCAGCATCAGCGCCGGCTGCTGAGCCAGCGCGCGGGCCAGGGCAACACGCTGCTGCTGGCCACCGGAAATTTCGTGTGGCCAGTGACTCGCCAGACCAGCGTCGAGGGCGACCATCTCCATTAGCGCCCCCACGCGGCGACGCTTCTCCTCACGGCTGGCGTCGAGCCCCCAGGCGATATTGTCCGCAACATTAAGATGAGGAAACAGCGCCCCTTCCTGCGGAACATAGCCGATCCGTCGCTGGTGGGCGGGGACAAACACACCGTCGGCAAACAGAGACTTACCGTGCATGACGATCCGCCCGCGATCGGGCGTTTCAAAACCGGCGAGAATGCGCAGCAGCGTGGTTTTTCCCGAGCCGGACGGACCAACAATGGCCGTCCGGCTCCCCGGCGCTACGGTCAGATTGAGATTATCGAGGACCAGCGCATCAGCGAAGGATTTCGAAATAGAAGACAATTCCAGCATGTTACAACCCTGCCATTTTTTTCGACTGCATATAAAGAACCGCGGTCAGCGGCAGCGAAATGACGATCATCAATAGCGCGTACGGTGCCGCCGCTACGTAGTCGATCTCACTGGTTAACGCCCAGAAACCGGTCGACAAGGTGCGGGTGCCTAACGGCGAAAGCAGTAGTGTGGCGGTGAGCTCATTGCTGACGCCAAGGAACACCAGCGCGGCACCTGCAGCCGCGCCCGGCGCGGCAAGCCGCATAGTGATACTCCACAGGGCGCGGGCCGGACTGCGTCCGAGACTACGGGCAACGTTTTCCAGCTCCACCGGCGCTTGCGCGATACCGGCGCGCAGGTTAATCAGCGCTCGCGGCATAAACATCAACAGATAGGCCAGAAACAGCGTCACTTCGGTCTGGTACACCGGACGGGCGTAGTGGATGGTGACCGTCACCAGCGCCAGCGCGGTGACGATGCCGGGCAGCGAGCTGGTGATGTAATTACACCCCTCCAGCAGGCGAAACAGTGGACGCGGGTAGCGCACGCCGAGCCAGGCGATGGGGATCGCGCAGACCGTTGTCAGCAGCGCCCCGCCCGCCCCCAGGAGCAGGGTCTGGCGCAGAGAATGCCAAAGATCGGCATGCAGCCAGTTGTCGATGCCGCCCAGCCATAGCCAACGGCACAGGACCAGTAAGGGAACCCCCATCGCCAGCATCACCAGCAGCAGAAGCAGTAGCTGCGCGCCAAAAGCGGCCCCTTTACCCAGCACAAGCCGCTTCTGCTCGCGGGCCGCCCCGGCGCCGATACGCGCGTAACGCGCTTTACCGCGTGAGGCGCTCTCCAGCAGCAGGATCGCCAGGCAGCACAAGGCCAGCACGCCTGCCAGCATATTGGCGGCCGGACCGCTGAAGGTCGACTGGAACTGATCGTAAATAGCGGTCGTGAAGGTATCGAAGCGGATCATCACATACAGGCCATATTCCGCCAGCAGATGCAGGGCCACCAGCAGCGCACCGCCGCAGATTGCCAGACGCAGCTGCGGGAGCACCACCCGGAAGAACACTTTCCACGGCGGCGTGCCCAGCGACGCGGCGACATCTTCAAGGGTGGGATCGAGGCGGCGCAGCACGGCCGCCACCGGCATATAAATAAACGGATAGTAGGCGAGCACCGAGAGAAACACCCCGGCGGAGAGGCCATGCAGCGAAGGCACGGCACTGACCCAGGCGTAGCTCTGGACAAAGGCCGGGATCGCCAGCGGGGCAACCGCCAGCGCCGACCACAGCTGCCGACCGGCAAGGGCAGTACGTTCCGTCAGCCAGGCCAGCGTCACGCCGAGCACAATACTGATGGGGACCGCCACCACCGTCAGCCACAGGGTATTGCTGAGCAGCTCCCCTACCCGCGGACGAAAGACCAGCGCTTTAATGGTCGGCCAGCCGGTGTCGAACCCAACCGCCACCACAAACCCTAACGGCAACAGCGCCAGCAATGAAAACAGCAGCGCTAACGCCACCATCGGAAATGCAGGACGCCTGCGCTCGGGCAGGCGTCCTGTTTTCTTTCCGAGCGACAAACTCAGAACAGACATAGCAACATCACTTCCTCAGGATCAGAGCAGGCCAGCCTGCGTCATCAGCTCAATGACCTTTTTACTGTTCAGCGAGGAAGGTTCTACCTTCGGTGCATCCAGATCTTTCAGCGGGGTCAGTTTCGGGTTAGAGGCCGCATCTACCCCCACGGCATATTCGAAGGCGTTATTGGTGCGCAGTGCATCCTGCCCCTGCTTGCCGGTGATCCATTTAATAAAGGCCTGCGCCTGCGCTTTATGTTTGCTGGAAGCCAGCACACCGCCACCGGAAATGCTGACGAAGGCGCCCGGATCCTGGTGTTTGAAGTAATACAGTTGGGTGTTTTTGCTGTTTTCGCCGGTTTTTGACTGATCGACGAAGCGGTAATAGTGGTAGATCACCCCGCCGTCGATCTGCCCGGCGTTGACCGCTTTCATCACCGTGCTATTGCCTTTGTAAGCGACAAAGTTGGTTTTCATCGCCTTCAGCCAGTCGAGAGTCGCCTGCTCACCCTTCAGCGCCAGCATCGCGCTGACGATAGCCTGGAAATCAGCCCCCGATGGCGAAGCCGCCCAGCGCCCTTTCCACTCCGGTTTTGCCAGATCCATCAGGGAATGCGGCAGCTGCGCCTCGCTGATTTTCGCCGGGTTGTAGACAAAAACGGTGCTGCGCGCGGCAATGCCGATCCAGCGCCCATGCTGCGGACGGTACTGCGCCGGAACCTGCTGCAGGGTGGCGGCATCCAGCGGGGCGAAAAGTTTGGCATTATCGACCAGCACCATCGACGGCGAGTTCTCGGTCAGAAACACATCGGCCGGCGACGCGGAGCCTTCCTGAACCAGCTGATTACCCAGTTCACTGTCATCGCCATTGCGCAGCGTGACCTTAATACCGGTCTCTTTGGTGAATCCATCCACCCACGACTTCACCAGATTTTCGTGCTGGGCGTTGTAAACCACAATCCCGTTCTGAGCGTCAGCCGCCATCCCCTGCGGCGCCAGAAACAGAGAAGCGGCAACCAGCGCTGCCGTACGGAGGGGCGATAAGCGAAATTTCATGAACGCATCCTTAATGAAATAGGGCAATAAACGGTAAATAGCCTGAGCGGGTAATGACTCCAACTTATTGATAGTGTTTTATGTTCAGATAATGCCCGATGACTTTGTCATGCAGCTCCACCGATTTTGAGAACGACAGCGACTTCCGTCCCAGCCGTGCCAGGTGCTGCCTCAGATTCAGGTTATGCCGCTCAATTCGCTGCGTATATCGCTTGCTGATTACGTGCAGCTTTCCCTTCAGGCGGGATTCATACAGCGGCCAGCCATCCGTCATCCATATCACCACGTCAAAGGGTGACAGCAGGCTCATAAGACGCCCCAGCGTCGCCATAGTGCGTTCACCGAATACGTGCGCAACAACCGTCTTCCGGAGCCTGTCATACGCGTAAAACAGCCAGCGCTGGCGCGATTTAGCCCCGACGTATCCCCACTGTTCGTCCATTTCCGCGCAGACGATGACGTCACTGCCCGGCTGTATGCGCGAGGTTACCGACTGCGGCCTGAGTTTTTTAAATGGCGGAAAATCGTGTTGAGGCCAACGCCCATAATGCGGGCGGTTGCCCGGCATCCAACGCCATTCATGGCCATATCAATGATTTTCTGGTGCGTACCGGGTTGAGAAGCGGTGTAAGTGAACTGCAGTTGCCATGTTTTACGGCAGTGAGAGCAGAGATAGCGCTGATGTCCGGCGGTGCTTTTGCCGTTACGCACCACCCCGTCAGTAGCTGAACAGGAGGGACAGCTGATAGAAACAGAAGCCACTGGAGCACCTCAAAAACACCATCATACACTAAATCAGTAAGTTGGCAGCATCACCGCCTGAGCGGAGAGGATTAAATCACAGCAAAAAAAGAATGATAATGAAAACAATTATCATAAACTTAAAAAAGCAAAAAATAACGTCGGCGCACCACTCTGGATGGGAAAATGCTTAAAAACATACCGCACCGGAATTTATATTAAGAAAACATTAAATTTCGATTTTTTATTGTCGGTGGAAAAATCTGCCGTTGTTACATGCGGTAAGCGGCCTTGCCAGTGGGTATTGTGATATGGATCATATTTTTAATATGCTCAATCATCGCGAAAGATTTCCCCCTTCTACGATCATTGAAAAGCCTTTAACGCCAGATGGACGGTTCCCTTTATGCCTAATTACCTTAGCACGCTAAATAAATGAAAGAGATAAAGCGGCGAAATGCATGGATTGCCTTTTCTCTGGCACTGGTGGTATTTCTTGCTGGCGTGTTTGTCATTAACTGGCAATTGTGGCATTCAGACCAGGCCACCCATGTCGCCGCCGCCCGTCAGGCGGCGAAAAAGATCGCAGCCATTCTGGATGAGGCTCGTGAAGCGACGGCCACGGCGCTGAACGTTAGCCGCAGTGGTTGCTCCGGCCAGGGTCAATTTCAGCTCGGAACGGAAGCCGCCCTGCAGCCGCACCTGCGTACCATTCTGCTGATAAAAGATGGCCAGGTGTGGTGCTCGTCCCTGCCCGGCAATCGGGTCCTGACGCTCAGCCCTGAGTCTTTGCCTGACGAACCTCTGCTGCTGCTCCCGGCCAGAATGATGGTCAATAAACGGCCGGTACTGATCTATCAGGCGCGCGTAGCGGCGATCCGGGTGATTGTCACTATCAGCGACATCCATCTGCGTGATGCACTATATAGCGATACCGATAACAACGGGCTGGCACTCTGGGTGCAGAACCAAATGATTGCCAGATATGGCGATGTTAAGCCGCTGGCTGCTGACCCACACCAGGGCGTCTTTACCTCACCTGCCTATCCATTTCGCATTACCTACCCTGATTCACTTTTCTTTAGCCCCGGCCGCTTAGTCCATAATGGCTCCGGTCTGTTGATCTTTATTTTCTCAGTTTCGCTGCTGTTTTATTTCCTGATGCGTAAATATCTCAATGTTTATACCTCTGAAGAGGAAAGACTGCGCTACGCCATCAATCAGGGCTATATCGTTCCCTACTATCAGCCGCTGGTGAATGGGAAAACCGGAGAGATATACGGCGTGGAAATTCTCGCCCGCTGGCAAAACAGCACGACGCCATCGCGCTCGCCAGCGGAATTTATTCCGCTGGCCGAACGTACCGGCTTAATTATTCCCCTAACCCGCAGCCTGATGGCGCAGGTCAACGCGCAGATGAGACCACTCTTTAGTAAACTACCGGATGGGTTTCATATTGGCCTGAATATCAGCGTGTCACACATTAACGCCCCGTCGTTTATCGATGACTGCCTGCACTATCAGCGCGGCTTTGAGGGGAAAGCGGTGAAGCTGATGCTGGAGATCACGGAGCAGGAGCCGCTGTTGCTCAACGACGCGGTCGTGGACAAGCTCAATACGTTACACTCCCGCGGGTTTTCCATCGCGCTGGACGACTTTGGCACCGGCTATTCCGGGCTTTCCTGTCTCCACGAGCTGATTTTCGACTATATCAAAATCGATCAGAGTTTTGTCGGCCGGGTAACCGGGGAGGCGCCGTCAAGCAAGCTGCTGGACTGCGTGATAGAGATGGCCCGGACGCTGTCACTGCGCATCATTGCCGAGGGCGTCGAAACCCAGGCCCAACTGGAATATCTTAATCGCCAGAATATTCATCTGCTGCAGGGCTATTATTTCTGGAAGCCGATGCCCTACGTCGCGCTGGTGATGCTCCTGCTGAGCAAACCGAAGGCGCGGATTATCGAACAATAAGCGGGCGCTCCCTAACCCGCTGGCAACCCTGACCGCATAAACGTTATAACGAGGTGAACGCGTTTAACGCATCCTGTCGGGTCTCCTTAATGGCAAAGATGCGATCCATACGGGTGAGCTTAAACAGGTTTTTAATCGTGTCATTGAGCGAACACAGCGCCAGCTCGCCCTGACCATTGACGCTTTTCAGAATGGATACCAGCGCGCCAAGACAGCTACTGTCAATGAAATCGACGTGACTCAGATCCAGCAGCACATTTTTGGTATCCGGATCGATAGCCTCCAGAACCTGCTGCTTAAACGCCTGCACGACGGAAGCATCCAGTCGGCGCACCAGTGGCACAATAATTTTTACGCCCTGCTCGGTGTGTAATTCAACGTTCATGCTCATCCTCAATAGTGACTGATATTCGTCGACGAGTCCCTTTTTAGCCCGGCGTGTTCGCTCTTTAGCTGGTGATACCCCAAATATCCCGGGCGTAGCCACGTATGGTTCTGTCGCTGGAAAATTCGCCCATCCGGCAAATATTGAGTAAGGCCTGACGGTGCCATTGTTCCGGCTGTTCAAAATCGATCATCGCCTGCTGCTGCGCCTGGCAATAGCTGTCGAAATCCAGTAAATGACAGTAATGATCGCCCTCAGTCAACATGTGGTGAAGGGGTGCAAACAGCTCACGATCGCTGGTGAACAACCCAGACACGAGGGTATCGACAACACGCGCCATAGCCGGGTTCTGATGATAGAAATTATGGTGATGCCCAAGGCGCCGGCTCTCTTCAATCTCTTCCGCCACGGCGCCAAACAGATAAAAATTATCGATCCCCACGGCCTCGCGAATTTCGATATTCGCCCCATCATAGGTGCCGATGGTTAACGCGCCGTTCATGGCAAACTTCATATTGCTGGTGCCGGACGCCTCGGTCCCGGCGGTGGAAATTTGCTCGGAGAGGTCTGTGGCCGGAATGATTTTTTCCGCCAGCGAGACTTTGTAATCTTCGAGAAAAACCACTTTAAGCTGTCCGGCGACCTGCGGGTCGCGGTTAATTTTCCGGGCGACGGTATTAATCAACTGAATAATCAGCTTCGCCATCCGATAGCCCGGCGCCGCTTTACCCGCAAACAAATGCGCCTTAGGCGCGATAGTTTTCCCTGTCTCTTTGATATCCAGGTAAAGCGCGATCACATGAAGAATATTGAGCAACTGACGCTTATATTCATGAATACGTTTGACCTGACAATCAAACATCGCCAGCGGATCGAGGACGATGCCATAGCGTTGAGCGACCAGCTGGCTGAGCGCGGTTTTGTTGGCAAATTTAATGGCCCGGATATTATCAATAACAGCAGTATCATCGGCCAGGCTTTCCAGACTGGACAGCAAGGGTAAATCGGTTGGCCACCCTTCCCCCAGCTGTTGGTGCAAAAAAGCGGCCAGGCCGGGGTTAGCCTGCTGCACCCAGCGTCGCGGCGTGACGCCGTTGGTCTGATTAATGAATTTCTCCGGGGTCATAAAATAGAAGTCGGGCACCAGTTGTTTCTTGACCAGTTCCGAATGCAGCCATGCTACCCCGTTCACGCGATGGCTACCGACAATCGCCAGATTGGCCATACGGATTTGCTTATCGTGATGTTCGTCGATTAAAGACAGCGAAGATAACAGATGATTTTTATCCGGCCAGCGCCGGGCCACCTCTTCAAGGAAACGATGGTTGATCTCAAATATAATTTGCAAATGACGCGGCAGCAGTTTTTCAAACAGCGTCACCGGCCAGGTCTCCAGCGCTTCCGGCATCAACGTATGATTCGTGTAGGCACAGGTGTTTTGCGTTATCTCCCACGCCTGCTCCCAGGGCAGCCGGTATTCATCGACGAGGATACGCATCAGCTCCACCACCGCTAATGCCGGATGGGTGTCATTCAGCTGAATCGCCACATGCTGCGGCAGGAAAGTAATATCGTCATTAACCTCGGCATAGTCGCGAAATATATCCCGCAGCGTACAGGCCACCAGAAAATACTCTTGCGTCAGCCGCAGCTCTTTTCCGGTCAGCACCTCATCGGATGGATAGAGTATTTTTGAAATATTCTCCGACGCGATTTTATCACTCACCGCCTTGATATAATCACCGCGATTGAAAATATGGATATTAAAGGAGTCAGAGGCCACCGCGCTATAAAGCCGCAGCTTGTTGGTCGTCGTATCCCGGTAACCGGAAACGAAATAGTCATGGGGTATACCGATAATCGTTTTCCAGCCCAGCCACATTGGATTGTAATTGCCATCAACATCTTCGCTGTGTTCAATATAGCCTCCCAGCGGGATCAGGATTTGCTGAGCGTGATGTTCGACCAGCCACGGGGAGTGCATGGAATGCCAGTCATCCGGATGCTCGATCTGCTGGTCATTTTGAAAGGATTGGCGAAAAAGACCATATTCGTATTTGATGCCATGCCCGGATGCGGCAATATCAAGGGTGGCCATCGAATCGATAAAACAGGCGGCTAAGCGCCCTAACCCTCCGTTACCCAGCGCGGCGTCGGGCTCTTCGTCAAGAAGGTGGTCAAGATCAAACCCCAGGTCATTCACCACCTGGTGCATCTCCGCCAGTAAATTCATATTCAAAAGGTTATTACGCAGCGACTGTCCCAGTAAAAACTCCATCGACAGATAGTAAACGCGCTTTTTACGTTCTTCACGTTGCCGCTTCTGGCTCAACAAAAAATGGTCCTGTTGAAAATGACGAATGGCCAGCGCCACCGCGTTAAAAATATCGCCATGCGTAGCTTTATTTAAGCTAACACACAATGTGTACTGTAATTGCTGTTCAACCAACGCCCGTAATTCTTTGATATTTTGCGGGTTAATGTCAGGCATGCTGACCTCTCTGGTCTCTGTATCTGCGTAAAAACCATGGCAGGTAAATCATCATTTTTCCAAGTATAGACGAAGATATTTTACCGCATGGTTTTTATTCCTCAGCACCATTGCCGTTTATAAAAAGAGGCTGAATAATTAAAATAACAACCATTTGCAATGGATTGATCGTCACCTTTTCGCCAGCGATAACACTACAGACATGGCGGGTTTGCGGAGTCGGGAGGTGAAGGTGAAGTGCAGTCAGGACGGCTACAGGTAAAAGCAAAAAGGGGTTACCTTTCGGTAACCCCTTCTTTTATATGGCGGAAGCGCAGAGATTCGAACTCTGGAACCCTTTCGGGTCGCCGGTTTTCAAGACCGGTGCCTTCAACCGCTCGGCCACACTTCCGGTGTGAGGCGCACTATAAACACCTCGGCGGATGCTGTAAAGCATCATTTTGATCAACTGTCTTAAAAACAAACAATTTTGTGTTATTCGTCTGAATTTCAGGCAGTTTGCACAGAAAATCAACGCCCATCGCCGCTGGCGGATGGGTGTTTTTTAATGTACATGTCTTTGGTGTAGTAATACCCCAGCTTATCCGGCGTGAAGCCCCCTACCCAAGGTTTCACCAGATGGGTACGTACATAGTGATAGACCGGAATGGCGGGAACATCCTGCGCCAGCAGATCTTCCGCCTGCTGATAGTATTTGCCCCGGGTCGCCACGTCGGAGGCTTGCGCCGCGTTGCGCAGCGCCGCGTCGTAAGCAGGGTTGCTGTACTGACTGGTGTTCTCGCTATCCCCGGTACGGAAAGTATTGAGGAAGGTGGCGGCATCGTCGTAGTCGGCAATCCACGCGTAGCGGACGGCGTCGAAGTTATGCGTATGCATGGTATCCAGCATCGTCTTCCACTCCTGGTTCTGTAGCTTCGCCTCGACGCCGAGGTTTTTCTTCCACATAGAGCTGGCGGCAATGGCGATACGCTGGTGCGACTCAGAGGTGTTATAGAGCAGGGTAAAGACCAGCGGATGGCTTTCATCATACCCCGCCTGCGCCAGCAGTTTTTTCGCCTCGGCAATCCGTTTCTCACGCGGCCAGCTGGCGTAGTCCGGGTTATGCAGCGTCACGCCGCCGATATCCGGCTGACCGATCAGCCAGGCCGGGCGCTGGCCCTGGCCAAGCACTTTTCCGGCAATGATATCTTTATCAAGCGCCATATTCAGCGCGCGACGCACACGGGCGTCGTTAAACGGCGGCCGGGTAGTATTGAATTCGTAGTAATAGGTCGCCAGCTGCGGCGAAACGTCCAGCTGGTCGCCCATGGTTTTCTGCAACTGCGCAAACTGATTGATCGGCACCGTATAGACAATATCAATCTCCCCTGCTTTGTAGCGGTTGACATCAGCGGCCTCCGAAGAGATTGGCAGGTAAGTCACTTTATTAATAACGGTATGCGCATTATCCCAGTACTTTGCATTACGTTCAGCCACCAGCCGCTCATTCACCACCCATTGGGACAGCTTATACGGGCCGCTGGTGACGATATGCTCTGGTCGGGTCCATTTATCGGCATACCGCTCCACCAGCACTTTGTCGATCGGTACCAGCGAAGGGTGCGCCAGCATCGCCAGGAAGGCGGCATTCGGCTGGGTCAGAGTGACCTGCAGCGTGGTGTCGTTCAGCGCTTTCACCCCCAACGTCTCGGGTCCCTTTTGCCCGAGGGCAATCTCGCGGGCGTTGGCGATATGCATATTGCCAGGGTAGCTCGCGTAGGGGGAGGCTGTTGCCGGCGAGACCAGCCGTTGCCAGCTCCAGACGATATCCTGCGCCGTGATGGCCGTGCCGTCAGACCAGGTCAGACCGGGGCGTAAATGAAAGGTCCATAACAGGTTGTCCTTGTTTTCCCAGCGCTCCGCCAGTCGGGGCTGGATCGCCCCCGCAGGCGTCACGCTGACCAGTCCTTCAAAGAGATCGCTAATGATGTTGAATTCAATGTCGCTCTCGACTTTATGCGGATCGAGTGAGGCAGGTTCACTGCCGTTATTTCTGACCAGCTCCTGCTTTTCCGCCAGCTGGGTGCCCGGCGGCACCTGCGCCGCCAGCGCCCCGCCGCTCATAGCCAGCATACTGACAGCCAGGAGTGTTCGGGTGATGTGATTTTTTTTGTGTAATGTCATTTCCCTTTGCCTTTGACGTACGGGGTAATCCCCCTCTTCCACACTTAGTCGCAGAACTGCAATAAGGCAATATATTTCAGTGACCTATAAGATTTCGATCGGCTCAGCGACGCGAAAAGCGAAAATATATCGCTTTTCCCTATCTATATAGAATTTTATGCCAGGCAAAAGCGGTAAAAACTAAGTAAAGATGGGTAAAAGCATTAGGGCTTCACGCTTGTTTTTCTTATTCTTTATCCCTAATTACATCTGTCATAAGAGAGTGACTCATGGATCGCATAATTACATCATCGCGTGACCGTTCCTCGCTGCTCAGCACGCACAAGGTTCTGCGTAACACCTACTTCCTGCTCAGCCTGACGCTGGCGTTTTCCGCTATCACCGCCACCGCCAGCACAGTGCTGATGCTCCCTTCGCCGGGTCTCATTTTGACCCTCGTGGGGATGTACGGTCTGATGTTCCTGACCTACAAAACGGCGAATAAACCCACCGGGATTATTTCCGCCTTCGCCTTCACCGGGTTCCTCGGCTATATCCTTGGGCCGATGCTGAACGCGTATCTTTCTGCCGGCATGGGCGATTTAATCGGCCTGGCGCTGGGCGGCACGGCGCTGGTCTTCTTCTGCTGCTCGGCCTATGTGCTGACGACGCGTAAAGACATGTCATTCCTTGGCGGGATGCTGATGGCCGGCGTGGTGGTCGTCCTGATTGGTATGGTCGCTAACCTGTTCCTGCAGCTGCCGGCGCTGCACCTGGCGATTAGCGCGGTGTTCATCCTGATCTCTTCGGGCGCCATCCTGTTCGAGACCAGCAACATTATCCGCGGCGGTGAAACCAACTATATCCGCGCGACGGTCAGTCTGTATGTCTCGCTGTACAACATCTTTGTCAGCCTGCTGAGCATCCTGGGCTTCGCCAGCCGGGACTAACCGCTCCCCTGCTTAACAGAGGCCTCGCTTATGCGGGGCCTTTTTTTTTGCTACACTGCGGCCAGTTTCAGGCGGTATGTGAAAAATCATGTTTATTTTTGAAGGCAACGAAATTGAAACGGATAGCGAAGGCTATCTGAAAGATACCACCCAGTGGAGCGAGGCGATGGCGGAAGTCATTGCCGCGCAGGAAGGGATAACGCTCGCCGTTGAACACTGGGAAGTAGTGCGCTTTGTGCGCGAGTTTTACCTTGAATTTAACACCTCTCCGGCGATCCGTATGCTGGTCAAGGCGATGGCCAACAAGTTTGGCGAAGAGAAAGGCAACAGCCGCTATCTCTATCGCCTGTTCCCGAAAGGACCCGCCAAACAGGCGACTAAAATCGCCGGCTTGCCGAAGCCGGTGAAGTGCATCTAATAGAGGATCGCGAATTTGTCCCAGCTGCGGGTGGGTTGATGGGGCTCGGTTAACACTCGGTCAACCCGCGCGCTGCGCGGCCCCCCGGCTTTCAGCCAGGCGATGAGTTTTTCTACCTGCTCCGCCTCGCCGCAGGCAAGCACTTCCACCCCGCCGTCATCCAGATTACGGGCATAACCGGTCACCCCCAGCTGCAGCGCTTCCCGCTGCGTGGAATAGCGAAATCCCACGCCCTGAACCGAACCGTAAACCCATGCCATTGTGCAGATACTGGCCATAATCATCTCCTTTTCGCTCACGCTATACGCTGAGGATAGCAAATTCGCTCAGCGTACATGCTTCGGCAGTAAACCATAATGCTGACGGAAGCGCGCGGTAAAGCGCGATCCCGACTGATATCCGCTGTTCTGCGCAATTTCGCCTATTGGCCGCGAGGTGGTCTGCAGCTGCCCCAGGGCGTGGGCCATCCGCACCTCCTCGACGATCTGGCGAAAACTCTGCGATTCCTGCTGCAGCCGACGGCGCAGCGTGGACTCGCCGAGAAAGAGCATTTTCGCCACCCGCGACACGCTCCATGCCTGCGCCGGCGACAGCATAATCAGCTGCCGCACCTGCGCCGACAGATCCTGCTGCCGCTCGACGAGCAGCGGGCCCGCATAGCCAGCCTCATGCAGGGCCAGCAGCAGCCCCATGGTCTGGTGCTGCTGCAGCGCGACGGACAATCCCTCCCGCACCGCCTGCAGAACGCTTTGCCACATAAACGCCAGCTCTGTCGTCACCGGTGCGCAGAGCGAGGTCAGGCGCCCTGGCGGTGGTTCGCTGAGATAACGAGTCTTAAACCTCGTCAGCAGCTCGGGCGTCAGCGATAGCAGATCGGAGCAAAAGAGGCCATTCTCCGGCTGGTTAATCACCTCCAGTTCCACGTCAGCTGGCAAAACAATCAGCTGTTGCGGAGTCGCCAGCACCCGGCTCTCCCCTTGCACAATCACTTTGCTGCCGCGTTTCACCCGACAGAGCGCCGGGGAGAACAGCCGCACGCGATGCAGTCTGCATAGCCGTCGGGTGGTGATCTCCGCCGCGGTTAAGGCGTTATGCTGAAAGTGGATACTCTCCATCAGACCGACCTTTTATTTTAACGCCCGGCCATCGCCGTCAACTGTGCGCTGGCGAGAGCATGGCTATGTAACAGATAGCCGACCAGCGCCCCGCTGGCCCCGGCATCCACCGGCAGCGTGGGGACATCCAGCGCCCATACCGTAAAGCGATAGCGGTGCGGTTTATCTCCCGCCGGCGGACAGGCGCCGCCGAAGCCGGCATAGCCAAAATCGTTGCGGCCCTGGATCGCTCCGCCCGGCAGTGTAGCGCTGTTTTTATCTCCCGCGCCAGCGGGCAGCGAAAAGACGCTGCTGGCGATATTGACCACCGTCCAGTGCCACCAGCCGCTGCCGGTAGGCGCATCGGGATCCCGGACGGTGACCGCGAAGCTGCGCGTACCCGCCGGGGCGTTTTTCCATGCCAGCTGCGGAGAGACATTGCCTCCGGTACAGCCGAAACCGGCAAACCAGTGCTGCTGGGCCAGCGGCTGCCCGTCACGCATATCATTGCTGCTTACGCTAAACGGCGCGGCCATCGCGCCGCTGCTCACAGCCGTTACCATCGCCACAGCCATGCGGATACCTGTTTTCATCGTCTGCTCCTCGTTGGGGTGAGAAAACAGGGTATGAGAGTCCGCACCAGCTGAATGTGCCGAAGCGCCTGCATTTTGTGCCGAAACGCTCACCTGTGCCTGCCGGGCGAAAGATGCTTGCGTGCGCCAGGTGTGCTAATCTACGCGCCATTTTTCGGTGCCGACATTCCCGTTGCTTAAAGGTAGCCCCATGACAGATTCCCTATTCCCCCGCTTAGTGTTAGCCAAAGGACGCGAGAAATCCCTGCTGCGTCGCCATCCGTGGATATTCTCCGGCGGCGTCGCCCGCATGGAAGGTAAAGCCCGCAGCGGTGAAACCATCGATATCGTTGACCATCAGGGAAAATGGCTGGCCCGCGGCGCTTACTCGCCGTCGTCGCAGATCCGCGCCCGCGTGTGGACCTTCGACCGCAATGAAGACATCGATAGCGCCTTCTTTGAACGCCGTCTGCAGCAGGCGCAAACCTGGCGTGCCTGGCTGGCCGAGCGCGATGGCCTCGACAGCTACCGCCTGATCGCCGGCGAGTCCGATGGCCTGCCGGGCGTCACTATCGACCGCTTTGGCAACTTTTTCGTGCTGCAGCTGCTCAGCGCAGGCGCCGAATACCAGCGCGCCGCCATCATCAGCGCCCTGCAGAACCTGTTCCCGGACTGCGCCATTTACGATCGCAGCGATGTCGCCGTGCGTAAAAAAGAGGGACTGGAGCTGGCCCAGGGGCCGGTGGTGGGCGAACTGCCCCCGGCGCTGCTGCCGATCACCGAGCACGGCATGAAGCTGTTGGTCGATATCCAGGGCGGGCACAAGACCGGCTACTACCTCGACCAGCGCGACAGCCGCCTGGCCACCCGCCGCTATGTCGCGGATAAACGGGTGCTGAACTGCTTCTCCTACACCGGCGGCTTTGCGGTGTCGGCGCTGATGGGCGGCTGCCGCCAGGTCACCAGCGTGGATACCTCGCAGGAGGCGCTCGACGTTGCCCGCCAGAACGTGGAGATCAACGGACTGGATCTGTCCAAAGCGGAATTTGTGCGCGACGACGTGTTCAAACTGCTGCGCAAATACCGCGATCAGGGAGAGAAATTCGACGTGATCGTGATGGATCCGCCGAAGTTCGTGGAAAATAAAAGCCAGCTGATGGGCGCCTGCCGCGGCTATAAAGATATCAATATGCTGGCGATCCAGCTGCTGAACCCCGGCGGCGTGCTGCTGACATTCTCCTGCTCCGGGCTGATGACCACCGATTTATTTCAGAAAATCATCGCCGATGCCGCAATTGATGCCGGGCGTGATGTACAATTTATAGAACAGTTCCGTCAGGCTGCCGACCACCCGGTGATCGCAACCTACCCGGAAGGGCTGTATCTGAAGGGGTTTGCCTGTCGCGTCATGTAACTTGAAAAACGAAACATGAGCCTCATATAGGGAGTATTCATGTTTCCCAGGAGGTGCCTATGATAGCCAGCAAATTCGGTATCGGCCAACAGGTCCGCCATACGCTCTTGGGCTACCTGGGCGTCATCGTCGATGTCGATCCCGAGTATTCGCTCGCGGAGCCGGAAGAGGATGAAATTGCCGCCAATGACGAACTGCGCGCGGCGCCCTGGTACCATGTGGTGATGGAAGATGATGATGGCCAGCCGATTCACACCTATCTGGCAGAAGCGCAGCTGAGCAGCGAAACCCGCGACGAACACCCGGAACAGCCGTCCCTTGACGAACTGGCCAAAACGATTCGTCAGCAGCTGCAGGCTCCGCGCCTTCGCAACTAAAATAAAACCCCGCTAACGCGGGGTTTTATTTTATTTCGCCAACCCTAGTCGCGGTAGTTCAATGGCCGGGCAGCGATCCATCACTACGCTCAATCCGGCTTCCCTGGCCAGCACCGCAGCCTGCTCATTGATCACCCCCAGCTGCAGCCATAGCGTTTTCGCGCCGATGGCTATCGCTTCCTGCGCTACGCCCCACGCCGCTTCTGAATTACGGAAGACATCAACCATGTCGACCTTTTCCGGAACGTCGGCGAGCGTCGCATACCCCTGCTGTCCCAGCAGCGTCTTGCCCGCCACCTTCGGCGAAACCGGGATAACGTGATACCCCTGATCCAGCAGATACTTCATGACCCGGTAGCTCGGACGGTCAGGCTTGTCGCTGGCTCCGACCAGCGCAATCGTCCGTGTCGAGGTCAGGATGCCAGCAATATCATTCTCTTTCATGGTTTCCTCCTGCTATTTCACCTAAGTGTATGCTAATCCGCAGCAGGGGGCCATCCAGCCTAACCCACAGATTCAGCAAAATTTTCATCCCCGATGCTTGCAGCGACAGCCACATTCAGTAATCTGTTTGCAGGTCAAAATGTGGAATGAAAATATGGAACTGACAACACGTACCCTGCCTGCGCAAAAACATATCGCGCTGGTGGCTCACGATCACTGCAAAGATATGCTGATGAAATGGGTTGCTCGCCATCAGGCGCTGCTGGCGCAACATATTTTGTATGCTACCGGCACTACCGGTAATCTCGTCTCCCGGGCTACCGGCCTGGAGGTTAATGCCATGCTAAGCGGTCCGATGGGCGGCGACCAGCAGGTGGGTGCCCTGATTTCAGAAGGCAAAATCGACGTGCTGATCTTCTTCTGGGATCCGCTGAACGCCGTTCCCCACGACCCGGATGTCAAAGCGTTGCTGCGCCTGGCCACCGTCTGGAACATTCCGGTCGCCACTAACGTCTCCACCGCTGACTTTATTATCCAGTCGCCGCACTTCGGTCAACCGCTCGATATTCTGATCCCGGATTATCCACGCTATCTTGCCGAGCGCCTGAAATAATCGAGCCGCGATTACGGCTTCCTGGCCACGGGCACATCCAGCGCCTGCAGGATCTCGACAAACGGCGAAGGTTGCGCCTTGTTAAATAACAGCCATACCCGGTGACGAGCGCGGGTGAGCGCCACGTACAACAGTCTACGCTCCTCCGCATCCGGAAAATCTTCCGGCTGCGGCAGGAGCGCCTGCTCCATAATCGACTCGCGCGCCGGGGCCGGAAACGCATCCTCCCCCTCCTGCAGTCCCAACACAATGACAAAGTCAGCCTGCTGACCTTTGCTGGCATGAATGGTCATAAAATCAAGCTGCAGGTGCGGCCAGCGCGTCGCCGCTTTGTTGAGCGCCTCAGGCTTCAGATGGTGATAACGGGCAAGCAGCAGGATGCGCTGCTCGGGCTTAACGTAACCGCTCAGCTTATCCAGAAGATCGTCCAGCTTGTCGTCGGCTAACAGCGTGACGGCCTTTTTATCACCTGCCGTAAGGCTGTTCAGCGGTTTGCTTAACTGATGCGGATTTTGCTGGATAAAGCCATTGGCTATTTCGCCGATACGCCCGTTAAAGCGATAGGTGGTATCCAGCGCACAGCAATCCCCTTCGCCAAAGTAGTGGTTGAATGCGGTGGTCAGAGAAAGCTGCGCCCCGCTGAACCGATAGATCGCCTGCCAGTCATCCCCGACGGCAAAGAGCGTGGTTTGGCTATTCTGCCGGCGTAACGCGGCCAACAGCGAGGCTCGCTGCGGCGAAATATCTTGAAATTCATCCACCAGAATGTGTTTCCATGGGCTGACGAAGCGGCCTTTATCGAGAATATTGACCGCCTGATGGATCAGGCCGGAAAAATCGACCGCATTCTCGGCCTTGAGCGCCGCCTTCCAGTCTTTCATCAGAGGCGACATCAGCTTCACCCGTTTACTGAACAGGTCGCGTACCGCTTCCGGCGCCCCGGCAATCATCTCCGCCTGGGAGCCGCCGTGCATGCGCATCAGGCTCACCCAGCGGTCAAGCCGGCTGGCCATCCGCCGCTGCACCTTTTTGTCCTGCCAGAAGTCCCCCTCCGGCAGTTGCCAGCCCATCTCTTCTTCCAGCCACAGGCGCCAACCTTTCGCCTGCGCTTTTTTCTCCTGGCACTGCTTTTGCCAGCTTTTCAGCAGCAATGCGTGGCGGGCCGCAGTATCGCTTTCCAGCTTACTGATAGTGGGCACTTTTTTGCTGCCCTGCTGAATAATATGCAACGCCAGCGAATGGAAAGTACGCGCGGTAATATCATCTGATGCCAGACGCTCGCGGATCCGCTCATCCATTTCCTGCGCCGCCTGGCGGCCGAATGCCAGCAGCAAAATTTGATCTGCCGCGGCTTCTCCCCGCGCCAGCAGCCAGCCCGCTCGCGCCACCAGCACCGAGGTTTTACCGCTGCCCGCTCCCGCCAGCACCAGCAGGGAGCGCTCGCCGTTCACTACCGCACGCGCTTGTGACGCATTGAGCGGGGACGACTCAACGCTATCAAAAAATTCGCGATATTGCTCCAGCATCGCCTCGGTAAAGGCCTGGTTATGGGCCAGACGCGTCGCTTCAATATCGCCTAACCAGCGCTGACACTCCCGCCACAGCTCCCGGCAGTTATCAAAGGCATCAAGCCGACTGGTGGGCATCGGCAAACCAGTCAACGCATGGCGTATATTATCCTGAACATCCGCCACCTGCTGACGGGTTAGCCACTTGCCTTCTGCGCGAGTGTGCTCGATCGTCGCCAGCTGCTGCTTCAGCACGCCGGCGGCGATATCGCTCATCTCCGTGCTCCACTGCTGCCAGAGCGTATGTAAATGATGATAAAAGCGCTGCGTTTCGCTCCACTCGGTACCGTGCAAACGCACGACTTTCCCGTCCGGTAGCACAAACTCCAGTTCGCCCCAGACCAGACCGCGCTTACAATGCACTGACAATAACTGATTGAAAGGGATAAGATACTCATGACGATCGCCGGAAACTTTTACCCCGGCGTTCAGTAGCTGCACCCGATCATAAGGGTGCTGAGCCATGCGTTTGCCCAATGTTGTCGCTTTAAGTTCCATATAATGTCGATTTTCAATCAGGGTGGATTGTTTTTCAGTTTAACCGCCCCGGACCAGGTGCTCCAGCGCAAAAAAACGTTACAATCATCAGGTCTTATTATCCACCGGGCAAAACCGAGGCTTTATGCGTACCATTCTGAATATTTTGAACTTTATCCTTGGCGGTTTCGCCACCACTCTAGGCTGGCTACTCGCCACCCTGGTCAGCATCATTCTGATTGTCACGCTGCCGCTGACTCGTTCCTGCTGGGAAATCACTCGCCTTTCGTTATTTCCCTACGGTAACGAGGCGATTCATGTTGACGAGCTCGAGCCGGGGCGCAAAAACGGTCTACTGAACGCCGGCGGTACCGTTCTGAACATTCTGTGGTTCATTTTTTTCGGCTGGTGGCTCTGCCTGATGCACATTTTCAGCGGTATAGCTCAGTGCCTGACTATCATAGGCATCCCGGTGGGGATCGCGAATTTCAAAATCGCCGCCATCGCCCTCTGGCCGGTGGGTCGCCGGGTCGTTTCTGTGGAAACCGCGCGTGCTGCGCGTGAAGCCAATGCGCGTCGTCGCTTTCAGTAACCGAACGGAACACGGACATGATTAGCCCCCTGCTACGCCGCTACACCTGGAACAGCGCCTGGCTTTATAACGTACGAATTTTTATCGCGCTCTGCGGCACAACGCTGTTTCCCTGGTGGATCGGCGAAGTCAAACTGACCATCCCCCTCACCCTCGGCGTCGTGGCTGCGGCTCTGACCGACCTTGACGACCGTCTGGCTGGCCGTCTGCGTAATCTTGCCATTACTCTGGTTTGCTTTTTTATCGCCTCCGCCTCCGTGGAGCTGCTGTTTCCGTGGCCGCCGCTGTTTGCCCTTGGTTTAACCGTGTCTACCATCGGCTTTATTTTGCTTGGCGGCCTCGGTCAGCGCTATGCGACCATTGCCTTCGGCGCCCTGCTTATCGCCATCTACACCATGCTCGGCGTCACGCTGTACGATCATTGGTATCTGCAGCCGTTGTTCCTGCTGGCGGGGGCAGTGTGGTACAACCTGCTGACGCTGTCCGGGCACCTGATCTTTCCGATTCGTCCATTGCAGGACAACCTGGCGCGTAGCTATGAGCAACTGGCCCGCTATCTTGAGCTCAAATCCCGGCTGTTTGATCCTGACCTTGAGGATGAGAGCCAGGCGCCGCTGTACGATCTGGCGCTCGCTAATGGCCAGCTGGTAGCTACGCTTAACCAAACCAAGGTCTCGCTGCTAACCCGACTGCGAGGCGATCGGGGCCAGCGCGGCACCCGCCGCACCCTGCAGTACTACTTTGTGGCCCAGGATATTCATGAACGCGCCAGCTCATCGCATATTCAGTATCAAACCCTACGCGATCAATTTCGCTATAGCGATGTGATGTTCCGTTTCCAGCGAATGCTTTCGATGCAGGCGCAGGCCTGCCAGAAACTGTCGCGGGCGATTCTGTTACGCGAACCCTATCAGCATGATGCCCATTTTGAACGGGCGTTCATGCATCTCGATGCGGCACTTGAGCGCGTGCGCGCCGGCGGCGCATCCGACGAGCAGCTCAACGCCCTAGGGTATTTACTGAATAACCTGCGCGCTATCGATGCTCAGCTGGCCACCATTGAATCGGTGCAAACCACCGCGCCTGCCGGGAGTAATACCGAGACGCTGCTGGCCGACGACAGACTCGGCGGTCTGAGCGATATCTGGCTGCGCCTGCAGCGCAATATGTCGCCAGAGTCGGCCCTTTTCCGCCACGCAGTACGTATGTCGTTGGTGCTCTGCGCCGGCTATGCCTTTATCCAGTTTACCGGGCTCCAGCATGGCTACTGGATCCTGCTAACCAGCCTGTTCGTCTGTCAGCCGAACTATAGCGCCACCCGCCATCGCCTGGCGCTAAGGATTATCGGCACGCTGGTTGGGGTGGCGATCGGCCTGCCGGTCCTGCTGCTGGTTCCCTCTGTTGAAGGGCAACTGCTGTTGATCGTCCTGACCGGCGTGCTGTTTTTTGCCTTCCGTAACGTGCAGTACGCCCATGCCACGATGTTTATTACGCTGCTGGTGCTGCTGTGCTTTAACCTGCTTGGCGAGGGCTTTGAAGTCGCGCTGCCGCGTATCATTGATACGCTGATCGGCTGTGCCATCGCCTGGGCAGCGGTCAGCTTCATCTGGCCGGACTGGAAATTCCGCAACCTGCCGCGGGTGCTGGACCGGGCAATGAACGCGAACTGCCGCTATCTGGACGCGATTCTGGAGCAGTATCATCAGGGCCGCGACAACCGGCTGGCCTACCGTGTCGCGCGTCGTGACGCCTACAACCGTGATGCTGAGCTGGCCTCCGTCGTCTCGAACTTATCGACTGAACCACGCGCGGATGCCACCCAGCGAGAAACCGCCTTTCGTCTGCTATGCCTTAACCACACGTTCACCAGCTACATCTCCGCTCTTGGCGCGCATCGGGAAAAACTGTCCACGCCGGAAATCCTCGCCCTGCTGGATGATGCAGTCTGTTATGTGGATGACGCCTTGCATCATACCCCCGCGGATGAACAGCGGGTGCAACAGGCTTTGAACAGCCTGCAAAGCCGGATCCATCATCTGGAACCGCGCGCGGACAGTAAGGAACCCTTGGTCTTACAGCAGATTGGCCTGCTGCTGGCGCTGCTGCCTGAAATCTGCCGCCTGCAGCAACGGGTCCACGCCCAAACCGAATAACAAGGCTTTTCCGCTACCGGGTAGCCGCCCATTCGAGAAGCTCCTGACGCCGTGGCGTCGGGAGCGCGGCGGCATGTACCCCGGCAATCGCCCCCTCCAGCGCCAGCAATACGCTCAGCGATAAAGAAGCATTATTTACGCGTAGCCTCAGCCATGCCTCCTGCGCACCAACTTCCCGCAACGTCCTAACGTCCGGTATGCCCGCGTGAATCAGCTGCAATTCCATATGAAAGCTGATATTGGGTAAATCCTTCAGGCGGCCCGACGCCCGTCGGCAGTTCTTTTCGCGCTGCGCACTCTGCCACGACAGTAGCGATAGCCGAAAAAGCTGCTGCTCATCGCGCCATAAAGTGTCGTCAATTTGATAATACTTCAGCGGCACTATGCGGCCGTGTCGGCGCAGCGTTAACAGAGGATTACGATGTTCCACCCGATAAGCAGCGCTCTGCTCGCAGGCCTTCAGATAAATGTTTCCCTCGGCCACCATCGCAAACACCGTATCATCAATAGCCAGGCTGTAGCCGCCAAAGAGCGGACGAGTATGCAGTTGACCCAGCGGTGAGACGCAGGCCTGAAATTGCGGGAGCCGCGGACAAACTAGTTTTCTCATGATCATTCCTTTGTTAATCATGTAATTAAACTTAAGTTGTTAACGGATCCGCTAAGAGAAAACATAAGGGACTTCCCGGGCAGCAGCAAGATGATTTTCGCCGACTTTTTCACCAGAATGCGGTTTTGCGAGACGCTTTCAGAAAATCGCAAGCGTTGCAGCAATCGACAGGGAGAAATGAAACCATTAGCGCGCGTTAAGGATTGGATAATGCAGGGGCTTCTCTTGACAGATACGGAACCACGAGAAGCGATTAAATTCCCGGCAGCAAAATGGCAAATTGCGGTTGATCTTTTCCCCTGGCGAAGATACTGTATATGCATACAGTAACTAAAGGCGGGATAGACTATGTTTACTTCAGCTCACGCAAACCGTTCAGCACAGGCTTCTGCTCCGGCAGGCCACTACGCTCATCGTTCTGGCGACCAGAACACCAATGGGCTGATCAGTGAAATTGTCTATCGTGAAGATCAACCCATGATGACGCAGTTATTGCTGCTACCTTTATTACAGCAGCTGGGTCAACAGTCGCGCTGGCAGCTGTGGCTCACGCCGCAACAAAAGCTCAGCCGCGAATGGGTTCAGTCCGCCGGTCTGCCGCTGTCCAAGGTCATGCAAATTAGCCAGCTCTCTCCCTGCCATACCATAGACTCAATGATCCGTGCCCTGCGCACGGGTAATTATAGTGTGGTTATCTGCTGGCTGGCGGAGGAGTTAACCGCTGACGAACACGAACGTCTCGTTAACGCTGCCCAGGTAGGGTCCGCGATGGGATTCATCATGCGCCCGGTGCGAAATCAGGGCACGCTCGGCAGACAACTCAGCGGGCTAAAAATTCACTCAAATTTGTATCATTGAGTGAAATTAGGATTATTCCTGGAATTTTTTTTACCGCTGGGAAAGGTACAGCGTTTTTTATGGTCTTTTTCGCGGAATGCCTGCCACACGGGGATTTCTGTCTTTTTTTCGTGTACGAAAATCAACCATATTTGTTAAATATTGTGTACACAACCCTTTTTTTTCATATGCCTGACAGAGTTCACACTTGTAAGTTTCGAACTAAGTTGTAGACTTTACATCGCCAGGGGTGATCGGCTTACGCTGCATGTATCAGCATAGTTAACAACAAGTCACGCCCCCGGTGAAGGATTTAACCGTGAGGTCTTTTGTAACTTCATGGCGAATTTTGGATGATAATGAGGCGCAAAAAATGAAAAAGACAGCTATCGCGATTGCAGTGGCACTGGCTGGCTTCGCTACCGTAGCGCAGGCCGCTCCGAAAGATAACACCTGGTATGCAGGTGGTAAACTGGGTTGGTCCCAGTATCACGACACCGGTTTCTACGGTAACGGTTTCCAGAACAACAACGGTCCGACCCGTAACGATCAGCTTGGTGCTGGTGCGTTCGGTGGTTACCAGGTTAACCCGTACCTCGGTTTCGAAATGGGTTATGACTGGCTGGGCCGTATGGCATATAAAGGCAGCGTTGACAACGGTGCTTTCAAAGCTCAGGGCGTTCAGCTGACCGCTAAACTGGGTTACCCGATCACTGACGATCTGGACATCTACACCCGTCTGGGCGGCATGGTTTGGCGCGCTGACTCCAAAGGCAACTACGCTTCTACCGGCGTTTCCCGTAGCGAACACGACACTGGCGTTTCCCCAGTATTTGCTGGCGGCGTAGAGTGGGCTGTTACTCGTGACATCGCTACCCGTCTGGAATACCAGTGGGTTAACAACATCGGCGACGCGGGCACTGTGGGTACCCGTCCTGATAACGGCATGCTGAGCCTGGGCGTTTCCTACCGCTTCGGTCAGGAAGATGCTGCACCGGTTGTTGCTCCGGCTCCGGCTCCGGCTCCGGAAGTGGCTACCAAGCACTTCACCCTGAAGTCTGACGTTCTGTTCAACTTCAACAAAGCTACCCTGAAACCGGAAGGTCAGCAGGCTCTGGATCAGCTGTACACTCAGCTGAGCAACATGGATCCGAAAGACGGTTCCGCTGTTGTTCTGGGCTACACCGACCGCATCGGTTCCGAAGCTTACAACCAGCAGCTGTCTGAGAAACGTGCTCAGTCCGTTGTTGACTACCTGGTTGCTAAAGGCATCCCGGCTGGCAAAATCTCCGCTCGCGGCATGGGTGAATCCAACCCGGTTACTGGCAACACCTGTGACAACGTGAAAGCTCGCGCTGCCCTGATCGATTGCCTGGCTCCGGATCGTCGTGTAGAGATCGAAGTTAAAGGCTACAAAGAAGTTGTAACTCAGCCGGCGGCTTAAGTTATAACCGATAAAAAAACCCGCTTCGGCGGGTTTTTTTTATGCCCTCTCGCCCACTTCAGCGGCTGAGAGCTGTGAAGCAGTCCCCGGCCAGGGCAACCACCAGCAGGCGGGTCGACGCTCTTACCTGGCTATTCTTTCCCTAACAGTACCTGCAGATCGTGCTTCAGGCTCGACATTTTGCTGGCATATTTCTCTTTGTGCTCGGCATCTTCAATCAGCTGGACGATGGTTTCAGACAAGGTTTTGCCCCGCCGCTGCGCCAGGCCAGCAAGACGCTGCCAAACGACAAACTCAAGGTCGATAGACTTCTTACGCGTATGCTGATGCTCAGCGTTAAAATGGCGTTTCCGTCGCGCGCGGATAGTCTGCTTCATGCGGTTCATCAGCGCCGGATTCATATGCTGCTCAATCCAGGCATGCACCAGCACAGGTTCATTCTCGAGCGTCAGCAAGTCATCTACCGCAGCTTGCGCAGCGCTGGCCTCAATGTAGCGGGTAATCAGCTCACCTTCCCGGTGCTTCTTTACCAGATATTTCCATTTCCAGCCGCTTTCAAGATTTTCCAGTTGTTGATATTTCATTGCGATCTCAATGTGACCGTGTAACTCATTTCAGGATATCAGTTTTTTTCTGATGTGCTGAATATAAATCATTATTCGTGAAGTCTGCGACCGGGTAATCATCAGGGTAACCATAATCCTCCGTGTGCTCGGTCGCGGCATCAGGTATAATTGCGCGCTTTACATCTAACTAAAAAACAGCGACTTTGACCATTACGAAACTGACCCGAACCGACCTTGCGCCTGATCTGGAAGCTTACCAGGCGCTGTTTGCTCAAGCTGAACTTTCCCATCCGGCCCCCTCCCTCTCGGGCGATCTGCAGCCGCGTTTGTTCTATGGGCTTGAGCAGCTGCTGTACACGCCGGCAGTCTCCTCCTTCATGCTGGTGAAAGCCCCTGAAGAGCCGGAATATCTGCAATGGCTGGCGGCTGAAACCCGGACTCTGCACGAGCCTGCCGCACCGCTTTACGGCGTCCGCTATGAGGTAACCGACGCTCAGGTGACGCTCGCACCGGCGCAGAGCGCTGAGGATAATTTCGCCAGCACTGCCCCGGTCGTGATGGCCGATTGGGTAGAAGCGGAACAGCTTTTTGGCTGCGTACGCCAGTTTAACGGTGCAATCACCCTCCAGCCTGGGCTGGTCCATCAAGCCAACGGCGGCGTGCTTGTGCTTTCGCTACGTACACTGCTGGCGCAACCGCTGCTGTGGGTGCGTCTGAAAAATATGGTGACTCGTCAGCGCTTTGACTGGCTTTCTATGGATGAATCGCGTCCGCTGCCGGTCAGCATTCCCTCCATGCCGCTGAGTCTGAAAATCATCCTGGTGGGCGAACGCGAATCGCTGGCCGATTTCCAGGAAATGGAGCCGGTGCTGGCTGCGCAGGCGATCTATAGCGAGTATGAAGACACTCTGCAGTTTGCTGACGCCGACACGCTAAAGGCCT
This sequence comes from Klebsiella sp. P1954, assembly GCF_018199955.1. Taxonomy (NCBI): domain Bacteria; kingdom Pseudomonadati; phylum Pseudomonadota; class Gammaproteobacteria; order Enterobacterales; family Enterobacteriaceae; genus Klebsiella; species Klebsiella sp. P1954. The sequence goes on from NZ_CP073373.1 coordinate 1,095,811, forward strand.
GGTGCCAGTGGGTATGGCAGAATGCGCAGCAGCTGGAGCTGCCGGGCCCGGCAGCCGATGCCTGGCCTCTGCTGATCGATGAGGGAACGCGCTATACCGGCGATCAGGAGACCCTGCCGCTCAGTCCGCTATGGATAACCCGCCAGCTGCGGGAGGCCGCCGCCTTCTGCGAAGGCGAGGAGATTAGCGGCGAAGCGATGCAGACCATGCTGGCGCGCCGGGTATGGCGTGAAGGCTACCTGGCGGAGCGTATGCAGGATGAAATCCTGCAGGAACAGATCCTGATTGAAACCGAAGGCGAATGCGTCGGGCAGATCAACGCCCTGTCGGTGATCGAATTCCCCGGTCATCCACGCGCGTTCGGTGAACCTTCACGCATCAGCTGCGTCGTGCACATTGGCGATGGCGAATTTATCGACGTCGAACGTAAAGCCGAGCTGGGCGGTAACATTCATGCGAAAGGCATGATGATCATGCAGGCTTTTCTGATGTCCGAGCTGGAGCTGGAGCAGCAGCTTCCCTTCACTGCTTCGCTGACCTTTGAGCAGTCTTACAGTGAAGTGGATGGCGACAGTGCCTCCATGGCGGAACTCTGCGCCTTAATCAGCGCCCTGGCCAACGTACCGATAAATCAGAGCATCGCGATCACCGGCTCCGTCGACCAGTTTGGTCGCGTGCAGCCGGTCGGCGGCCTGAACGAGAAAATTGAAGGCTTCTTCACTATCTGTCAGCAGCGCGGTTTAACCGGCAAACAGGGAGTGATTATCCCTGCCGCCAACGTTCGTCATCTCAGCCTGAGCCACGAGCTACGTCAGGCCGTTGCCGACAACCAGTTTGCTATCTGGGCCATTGACGATATTACCGAAGCGCTGCCGATGTTGACCCAGCTGATGTGGGACGGTGAAGGACAGACGCTGCGACAAACCATTCAGGAGCGGATAGCGCAGGCGACCCAGCAAGAGACTCGCCATCGTTTTCCGTGGCCGCTACGCTGGTTAGGTGGGACAAGTTCTAACTGATCGGACTTGTTCAGCTTACACGTGTTAGCTATCCTGCGTCCCGAACTTAAAATAAGGCTTACTGAAAACATGGTAGATAAACGCGAATCCTATACAAAAGAAGATCTTCTTGCCTCTGGTCGTGGTGAACTGTTCGGCGCGAAAGGCCCGCAGTTACCGGCACCAAACATGCTGATGATGGACCGCGTCATCAAAATGACCGAAACCGGTGGTAACTACGATAAAGGTTATGTTGAGGCAGAACTCGACATCAATCCTGACCTGTGGTTCTTCGGTTGCCACTTTATCGGCGATCCGGTGATGCCGGGCTGCCTGGGCCTGGATGCTATGTGGCAGCTGGTCGGGTTCTATCTTGGCTGGCTGGGCGGCGAAGGCAAAGGCCGCGCGCTGGGCGTTGGCGAAGTGAAATTCACCGGTCAGGTTCTGCCGACCGCGAAAAAAGTCACCTACCGCATCCACTTCAAGCGCATTGTTAACCGTCGTCTGATTATGGGACTTGCGGATGGTGAAGTGCTGGTTGACGATCGTCTGATCTACACCGCGAACGATCTGAAAGTGGGTCTGTTCCAGGATACTTCCGCTTTCTGATAACATTCAGCAGCGATTAAAAGGCGAAGCCCCCGCTATGCGGAGGCTTCTTTTTTAAAGAGACAGTGTCAGGCCGTTAGTACCCTGTCCTCCATGGCTTCTCGCCAGCCTCCCAGCCACCATGAGCGTTGATTCAGGCTCTGGTATGGACACATTTCTTTCGATCTTCCCGCGATACCCGCCTGATATCCGCGTTGGTGTGCCCGTTCCAGGCGATCTCGTTTTTGTCTCTTCATGCCTCGTTTCCCTCATTCTTTGATCTGGTGGAAAAGAAAACAGTGGTCGCAAATTGTGCAGCCACGGGTTACGAATACCGCGAAAAGAAGGCAACGTCAATGCGCAAAATTCACGCCAGTGTCATATTTGTGACCTATATAAGAGTTCATTTTTTGTTCGCTCGGCGTAGCCGCCGGTAACAAACTGACCTGGCAAAAAAAAAATGCCGCGCGGCCCAGGTGAACCGCGCGGCAGGTCATTATGATGAATTTTACTTATGGCAGACGATTAAGCTCGCTGGCAATGGCAGCCGCCTCCTGGCTCCACGCCTGCGCCAGGGTCTTGACCATCGCGTCATAACCATCCTGTTCCTGCCTGAGGACGATGTTAAACGGGCGCTTAATCAGCTGTCCCTGATGCTTCAGCAGCCACTCGCCGCTAACGATAACCCGCCCGTCATAGCGACCATGAAAGCCATTGACCGCAACGTTGAGGGTATCCTGCTCACTCCCCAGCGGCTGGGACGACACTACCCAGCCGGGCAACTGCTGGCTGAGATTTGCCACCAGCGTAGTGCGCAGCTGCTGATCCAGCGGACTGGCCCACAGATTATTATTGGCGATCACATACTGCACGTCGGTGGTCTGATAGACCACCCCGTTACCCGCCAGATAATCCGGGATGCTGACCTGCTCTACCCACAGCAGACGTGCCCCCTGACTGGCGGCGCTCTGCGCGCCGCCCTGCACAACCGGTAGCTGATAGTATGTCTTGCTTTCCCCGCCGCTACTGCACGCCGTCAGTACGCATACGGCTGCCGCCAGTAACCATTTTTTCATTATTTCGCTCCCTTCGGCTGTGGATCTTTTTTATCCTTCGCCTCAAATACCAGCGCATTGCTCTTATCATTTAGCGTTTTCAGAACCGGCTGCAGCTCACGCAGCACCTGATCCAGACGCTGCATATCGGCCACCATCTTATTGTAGGCCGCAGAGCCCGGCTGGAAGCCCTGCATGCTACGGTTCAGTTCACGCAGCGTCGTCTGCATATCGGCGGGCAGCTGCTGCATTGACTGGCTGGAGGTGATCTTATTCAGATTATCCAGCGTGGTCTGCACGTGCTGCATCGTCTTCTCGCTCTGCGCCAGGGTGCTGGTCGCCTGCTCCAGCAGCGGATTAATCGGCAGGTTATTAATCTTATCCAGCGCATCCATCAGACGCTGCTGGATCTGTGCCAGTCCACCGCTGATGGTCGGGATAATCGGATAGCCGTTAAACTCCTGTATTTTCCCGCGCGGGGGCGCCTTCGGATAGAAGTCGAGATCGATATACAGCGCGCCGGTCACCAGGTTACCGGTTTTCAGCGAGCCGCGCAGTCCGCGGTTGATCAGATCGTCAATGTGGGCGCGAATATTCGGATCGCCGCCAAGCTGATTAATCAGCCGTTGCGGTTCAACCCGCACTTCCACTGGAATACGATAGTCATCGTTCAAACGCTGCTTCAGCCCCGGAATAAAGAACGGCACTTTGCCGACGGTGCCCAGACGGATACCGCGGAACTCCACCGGCGCGCCCGGCTGCAGGCCGCGAACCGAGTCTTTGAAGAACATGACGTAATCGATATGCTCGGTAAAGACTGAATCCTGGATGCTCTTCTGATCGTCAAACAGATGGTATTCCGTTTTATTCGCCACCGGCTCGCCGAGGTCCAGTCCTTCAGGAATATCGAAGCTCACCCCGCCGCCAAACAGCGTCGACAGCGAGCCCATCTCGACGCGCATCCCCGCCGAGGTCAAATCTACAGCGATCCCGCTGTCTTTCCAGAAACGAACGTTGGTGGTCACCAGGCGATCGTTCGGCGCATTGATGAACAGCTGGTAAGTTATACGACGTTTCTGCGTGTCGAAGGTGCTGGTTTCCACTGACCCCACGCGATAGCCGCGGAACAACACCGGATCGCCCGGCGACAGCTGGCCCGCCTTGCTGCTTTCCAGTAGAATACGGATCCCCTTGGCATCCGGCGAGGCCAGCGGCGGAGAATCCAGTAGCGGATACTGCGCTGGCACCGAACCTTTCGTTCCCGGCTGCAGTTCAATATAGGCCCCGGACAACAATGTCCCAAGACCGCTGATCCCCTCGCGCCCAACCTGCGGCTTTACCACCCAGAAGACGGAATCGTTGTGCAGCAGCTTCTGCATCCCGGAATTGAGGCGGGCTTTGATTTCCACGTGGGTGAGATCGTCGGTCAGCGTCGCGCTCTCCACCACCCCAACGTCTACGCTGCGGCTCTTGATCCGGGTTTTTCCCCCTTCAATCCCTTCCGCATTGGTGGTGATCAGCGTGACCTCAGGCCCCTGATGGCTGTAATGATAAAACAGGATCCATGCCCCGATCAGCGCAGTGACGATAGGGAAGATCCACACCGGTGACCAGTTCTTCACCTTCTGCACTTTCGCTTCTCCGCTCTTATTTTCCATGTTGTTGTATTTCCTCATGGCTTGAATCTGGCTCACGATCCCACAGTAAACGGGGATCAAATGTCATGGCTGAAAACATGGTCATCACCACCACCAGCGCAAACATGACCGCGCCGATGGCTGGATAGATATTCATTAACCCTCCCATGCGGACCAGCGCAGAGAGCACGGCGATGACAAAAACGTCAATCATTGACCAGCGGCCAACAAATTCCACCACCTCATAGATCAGATGCATGCGCTCCGAATCTCGCGCGCCGTTGCCGTTGGCGTTCCAGCATAACCAGGCGATAGCGATCATCTTCAGCGTCGGCACCATAATACTGGCGATAAAGATCACCAGCGCCACCGGATAAGAACCTTCGCTCCACAGTAAAATCACCCCGGCCATAATGGTCGATGGCATTTTATCGCCCAGCAGATCGGTGATCATGATCGGCATAATGTTGGCAGGGAGATAAAGGATAAATGACGTCACCAGCAGCGCCAGCGTCCACTGCAGGCTATTTTTGCGCCGCGCCGTTCCTTTACTGTTACAGCGCGGGCAGACGGTCTGATCGACCGGCAACACCGCCGTACAGCAGGCACAGGAGCGCAGCCCCTGACGGATACCGGTCACCCCGACCTTCAGCGGCTGGGTAATGGCCGGCATGGGGGCAATATCATCCCATAGCCAGCGGCGGTCGACGCACTGAAAAGTACGTAACTGCAGCAGGCAAAACATACACCAGGGAACAAAGCTCAGACCGATGCCGATATCACCGTAGGCCATCAGCTTGACGAAGCTCACCAGCACGCCGGCAAGAAAGATCTCCGCCATGCCCCAGGTTTTCAGTTGAAAGAGAATTCGCGCAAGGAACGTCTTCAGGCCGGCAGGCATTCTGACCCGATTAACCAGCAGCAAAATGGTGACCAGGCAAAACGCCGGCACTAATTGAACAAAGAGTAAAAAGAAAGTCCCGAGACTGGCGTAATCCTCGGTAAACAGTACGTTGGGAATTTCCAGCAGCTCTATTTCGCTACTGATGCCGCCCACTTTCATATAGATAAAAGGGAACAGGTTGGCCAGCAGCAGCATAAACAGCGCGACCAGCGCATACGCCGTGGGACGCTGGCGAGGCGCGTCCCACGTGGTGGTTAACGTTGTACCGCAGCGCGGGCAGGCGGCTTTCTGGCGATGCTCAAGCTGCGGCAAAGCCACCAGCAAATCACATTGGGGACATAGAATATGTCGCGCAGCATGATGATGATCGCACATGACAACTCCTCGGCTCAGGCGCCGTTCTTTAATCCTTCGAGATATTCCCAGCGTTCAAAGGCCGCTTCCAGCGCCTGCTCCGCTTCGGCCAGCTGCGCCAGCACCTGCTGCGTGCGATCGTGCGGTTGCCCGAAGAAATCGGGATCGGCAACCTGATCCTGCAGCGTCTGCAGTTCGGCCTCGAGAGCCTCCAGCTTCTGCGGCAGTTGTTCCAGCTCGCGCTGCAGGTTATAGCTTAGTTTGTTCCCGCCGCGTTTGACAGTTTCTGCTTTTGGCTGAGCGACTTCCGTCGTTTTTTTAACGACCGTATGCTTTTGCGCCAAAGACTGGGCCTGCTGACCGCGGGCGTCGTGATAGCCGCCGACGTACTGGCCAATACGACCGCCGCCTTCGAAGATCCAGCACTCGGTCACGGTATTGTCGACAAACTGACGATCGTGGCTCACCAGCATCACGGTCCCCTGATAGCCATCGATCAGCTCTTCCAGCAGCTCCAGCGTTTCAACATCGAGGTCGTTAGTCGGTTCATCAAGGATCAGCAGATTGCTGGGTTTCAGGAACAGCCGGGCCAGCAGCAGGCGGTTACGTTCCCCTCCGGAAAGCGCACGTACCGGGGTCATCGCTCGTTTCGGATGGAACAGGAAGTCCTGTAGATAACCCAGCACATGACGTGGCTTACCGTTAACCATTACCTCCTGTTTGCCTTCCGCCAGGTTGTCCATCACCGTTTTATCCGGATCCAACTCCGCGCGGTGCTGGTCGAAGTAGGCGACTTCCAGCTTGGTGCCAACATGGATCCGCCCGCTGTCGGCCTGCAGCTGGCCGAGCATCAGCTTCAGCAACGTGGTTTTCCCGCAGCCGTTGGGGCCGATCAGGGCGATCTTGTCGCCGCGCTGGATCTGTGCGGAGAAATCCTTCACCAGCACTTTGCCGTCAACCTGATAGTTGACGTTTTCCATCTCAAAGACGATTTTGCCGGAACGGGAAGCCTCCTCAACCTGCATCTTCGCGCTGCCCATCACTTCCCGACGCTCACCGCGCTCGCGGCGCATCGCCTTCAGCGCGCGGACTCGGCCTTCGTTACGGGTCCGGCGCGCTTTGATACCCTGACGGATCCACACCTCTTCCTGGGCCAGCTTGCGGTCAAATTCTGCATTCTGCAGTTCTTCGACCCGCAGGGCTTCTTCTTTATCGAGGAGATACTGATCGTAATTTCCCGGATAGGTCACCAGCTTGCCACGATCGAGGTCGACAATGCGCGTCGCCATATTGCGGATAAAGGAACGGTCATGCGAAATAAAGATAATCGTGCCTTTAAAGGTTTTCAGGAAACCTTCCAGCCAGTCGATGGTTTCGATATCGAGATGGTTAGTGGGCTCATCCAGCAGCAGCACGCGCGGCCCACTGACCAGGGCGCGGCCCAGCGCCGCTTTACGTAACCAGCCACCGGACAGCGACGCCAGCTGCGCATTGGCGTCAAGGCCCAGCTGCTCAATCACTTCGTTAATGCGGCTGTCCAGCTGCCATAGTCCCAGGTTATCGAGCTGCTCCTGCAGGCGCGCCAGTTCATTTAAATTTTTGTCGCTCGGATCGGTCATCACCTGATGCGACACGTCATGGTAGGCTTTCAGATAAGCCGCCTGCTCGGCGATCCCTTCGGCGACAAAATCGTATACCGTACCAGCAACGTTACGCGGCGGATCCTGCTGCAGACGCGCCACGATCAGGTCCTGTTCATAAATGATGCGTCCGTCATCCAGCCCCTGTTCGCGGTTGAGGATCTTCATCAGGGTAGATTTACCGGCGCCGTTGCGTCCGACGAGGCAGACGCGTTCGTTATCTTCAATATGCAGCTCGGCATTATCCAGCAGCGGCGCATCGCTGAAGGAAAGCGAGGCGCCGTGCATACTAATCAGTGACATTATTTATTCCTTTCAGGCTGCGGTAATCAGCCAGCAGTTGTGGATCTGACGGTTGCGGGCAAAATCCTGCGACAGCGTTTTTTGCGAAATCTCTTGCGCCTTCAGGCCAAGCGCCGCCAGCCCGTCATGATCCATACGGAAACCGCGTTTGTTATTCGAGAACATAATGGTGCCGCCTTTACGCAGCAGACGTTTTAGATCGGTCATCAGGCGAATGTGATCGCGCTGGACGTCAAACGCATCTTCCATTCGTTTGGAGTTGGAAAAGGTCGGCGGATCGATAAAGATCAGATCGAACTGCTCGGTGCTCTCCCGCAGCCAACCCAGCACGTCCGCCTGCATCAGGCGATGCGCGCGGCCGGTCAGGCCATTGAGACGCAGGTTGCGTTCCGCCCACTCCAGGTAGGTGCGTGACATATCCACCGTGGTGGTGGATCGCGCACCGCCGAGGCCTGCGTGGACGCTGGCGCTGCCGGTATAGGAGAACAGGTTCAGGAAGTCCTTACCTTTACTCATCTGGCCGAGCATGCGACGTGCGATACGGTGGTCGAGGAACAGACCGGTATCCAGGTAGTCGGTGAGGTTGACCCACAGGCGCGCGTTATACTCCTGTACCTCAATAAAGTCGCCCTTCTCCGCCATCTTCTGATACTGGTTTTTCCCCTTCTGCCGTTCACGGGTTTTCAGCACCAGCTTGTTAGGCGCCATGTCCAGTACGGCGATAGTCGCAGCGATGATGTCGAACAGACGCTGGCGCGCCTTATGCGCGTCGACGGTTTTCGGCGGGGCATACTCCTGGACCACCACCCAGTCGGCATAGCGGTCAATGGCCACGTTGTATTCCGGTAGATCAGCATCGTACAGGCGATAGCATTCGATTCCTTCCTGGCGGGCCCATTTTTCAAACTTCTTCAGGTTCTTACGCAGACGGTTAGCAAAATCCTCCGCCAGCATCGCCGGCTTGCCGCCTTCGCTCTCCGCCAGGTGATAATTCTTCTGCACGCAGTCCAGCGGGCCGTTCTTGGCTTTAAACTGCTTGTCGGCACGCAGCTGCAGGCAACTCAGCAGCTCCGGCGAAGCGCTGAATACCGACAGGTTCCAGCCGCCGAACTGACTTTTCATTATCCGGCCAAGCAGGCTGTGCAGAGCGATCAGCGCTGGCTCGCTTTCCAGACGTTCGCCGTACGGCGGGTTACTGATCACCGTCCCGTACGGGCCTTTCGGCAGCGGGTTGTTCAGTTGGGCGACGTCTTTCACGTCAAAATCGACCAGCTCGCCAATGCCGGCGCGGCGGGCGTTGCGGCGCGCGCGCTCGATTACGCGCACGTCGACGTCTGAGCCGTAGAAGCGTGACTCATACGCTGCCAATCCCTGACGAGCGCGGGTTTGCGCTTCCGCCTTCACCTCTTTCCAGATGGCGTCATCGTGCTGCGCCCAGCCGCCAAAGCCCCAGTGGCCGCGGTGCAGGCCCGGCGCGCGGTCGGTCGCCAGCATCGCCGCTTCAATCAGCAGGGTACCGGAGCCGCACATCGGATCGAGCAGCGGCGTACCCGGTACCCAGCCAGAGCGCATGACGATCGCCGCCGCGAGATTTTCTTTGATCGGCGCCATTCCGGTACCATCGCGATAGCCGCGCAGGTGCAGGCCTTCGCCGCTCAGATCCAGCGAGATGTGCGCCGTCTCTTTGTTCAGCCAGACGTTGATCCGCAGATCGGGCGACTCACGATCGACGTTCGGGCGCGGCAGATTCTTACGGGTGAAGCTGTCGACAATGGCGTCTTTAACCTTCAGCGCGCCGTACTGGCTGTTACGGATCTCGTCATTGAGGCCGCTAAAATGCACCGCGAAGGTGGCGCCAGGGTTGAACATCTCCGTCCACGGAATGGCCTGTACGCCGAGGTACAGATCCAGATCGCTGTATACGCGACATTCGCCCAGCGGCAGCATGATGCGCGAAGCCAGCCGGCTCCACATCAGGCTTTGATACAGCAGGCGCGTATCCCCCTGAAAATGGACCCCGCCCTGGACTACCTGGCAGTCCGTCGCGCCAAGCCCTTCCAGTTCAGTTTTTAACAGCTCTTCCAGCCCACGAGCCGTACTGGCAAACAGAGAATTCATATCGTCACTTTTACTTAAAGAAAATTGGTGCGCATTATAGCCAATATGTGCCCTATGTCATAAAGTTATAGGCTTATTTTTGGAACCCGGAGGCAGCGTATGGTAACGCTATCGCGACTTTTTATTCATCCTGTTAAATCCATGCGCGGCATGGGCCTGACCCACGCCTTTGCTGATATCAGCGGCCTGGCCTTCGATCGCCTGTTTATGGTCACCGAAACCGACGGGACCTTTATTACCGCTCGCCAGTTTCCGCAAATGGTGAAATTTATTCCGGCGCCGCTGCATGATGGCCTTCACCTGACCGCACCGGACGGCAGCAGCGCCGTGGTGCGTTTTAGCGATTTCGCCACGCAGGCCGAGCCGACCGAAGTCTGGGGCAACCATTTTACCGCCCTCATCGCGCCCGCCGCCGTTAACCAGTGGCTCAGCGGCTTTTTCAAGCGCGATGTCCAGCTGCGCTGGCTGGGGCCGCAGCTAACCCGCCGGGTAAAGCGCCATGATGCGGTGCCGCTCTCCTTCGCCGACGGCTACCCTTACCTGCTGGCTAACGAGGCCTCCCTGCGCGATCTGCAACAGCGCTGCCCGGCCAGCGTAAGCATAGAACAGTTTCGCCCTAACCTTGTGGTCACCGGCGCGGCGGCCTGGGATGAAGATAGCTGGAAAGTGATCCGCATCGGCGAGGTGGTGTTTGACGTCGCTAAGCCGTGCAGCCGCTGCATTTTTACCACCGTCAGCCCGGAGCGCGGTCAGAAGCATCCCGCCGGGGAGCCGCTGGAAACCTTAAAGCGTTTTCGTACCGCGCTGGACAATGGCGATGTCGATTTTGGCCAGAACCTGATTGCCCGCAACAGCGGGGTGATCCGGGTGGGAGATGAAGTGGAAATCCTTACCCGCGGCCCGGCGAAAGCCTACGGGGCAGGTGAAAGCGACGATACCCCGGCTCCCGAGGCGCAGCAGCAGGCTACGGTTGCCATCGAATGGCAGGGTCAACAGTTTACCGGCAATAACCAGCAGGTGCTGCTGGAGCAACTGGAACAACAGGGCATTCGCGTACCCTATTCGTGTCGGGCGGGGATCTGCGGCAGCTGCCGCATCCGGCTGGAAGAGGGAGAAGTGAGTCCGTTAAAGAAAAACGCGGTTGCCGGAGATGGCACTATTCTCGCCTGCAGCTGTGTACCGAAAACAGCGCTACGCCTGGCGCCTTAAACCGCCTGCCCCAGACTGTAGCTGACCGCGCTCTGCGCCGGCTGCAGTCTGTCATTCATGATTTTAATGACATCGCCCAGCTGCATGACGCGGCCGGCAAGGGTGAGACCCGGCTGAGCCAACAGACAGAGCGCGGCGTTATCGCCCGGCTCCACCACCAGTAAATTCACCTGCTCGCCGGTATCGCTCAGCCAAACGCAGGCGGCGTCGCCGCCGCTCGGCTGCCAGTGATGGGTATGGGCGATAAAGTGCCAGCTTTTCGGCATCTGCGGTTTGAGAAAACGGATGGCGGTGAGCGCGTTAAGGACAAATTCCGCCCGCTGCTCTTTCGATAGCTCGAGATCGCGACATTTTTCTTCAAAAGAGAAATAGAGCGCGGCGTCATCAACGCAAAATCCCGAAGGGGCAAAGGCATCCGGAGTCAGCATGCGCCGGGCGAAGCGCGAGCGAAATAACATGCCATTGGCCAGATCGAGCATCATGCGGTCGTGCTCTTCATCGTAATACCAACGCCAGTTATCGTCAGGTTTAATCCGCATTTTTCCCCCTGTCCCCTTTCATACGCCTCTGCAAAGTTGTTGCGACTTACCGCAGAATATTTTCTAAAATTAAGAAAAGTCTAAAATGTTTAAATAAGCAACAGTGAGGGAATATAAAACAACCAGGGCCGGAAATAAAGCCCTGGGTGGGATTCAGAGGAGGAAAAGATTAGATGTGGGTAACAATTTCTTTAATCAGCGGCGGACCTTTAAAAATAAATCCAGAATAGATCTGCACCAGCGATGCCCCGGCGGCAATCTTTTCCCGCGCGGCAATCACCGAATCAATGCCGCCCACGCCGATGATAGGCAAACGGCCATTCAGTTCAGCGGAGAGCATACGGATAATTTCAGTGCTTTTTAATTGTAATGGACGACCGCTAAGCCCGCCGGTCTCATCGCAATGTTTCATTCCCTGAACCAGGGAACGATCGAGGGTGGTATTGGTTGCAATCACGCCATCAATATTATGACGCACGAGGCTATCGGCAACCTGGATCAATTCCTCAGGCAAAAGATCCGGCGCGATCTTTACGGCGACCGGGACATATTTTTGATGCTTCTGCTGCAGCTCGAGCTGCTTATTTTTAATACCGGAGAGTAAATCATCCAGCGCTTCGCCGTATTGCAGCGTGCGCAGCCCTGGGGTATTCGGCGAGGAGATATTAATGGCGATATACCCGGCGTACGGATAGACTTTTTCCATACAAATCAGGTAATCATCTTTCCCGTGCTCAACCGGCGTATCTTTATTTTTGCCGATATTGATACCCAGCACGCCGTCAAAATGCGCCTTTTTCACATTCTCAACCAGGTTATCGACGCCATGGTTATTAAAGCCCATGCGGTTGATCAATCCCTCGGCATCAACCAGACGGAAGATCCTTGGCTTATCGTTGCCCGGCTGCGGACGCGGCGTCACGGTGCCGATCTCAATCGAACCAAACCCCATCGCGCCCAGCGCGTCAATGCATTCCCCATTTTTATCCAGCCCGGCCGCCAGACCCAGCGGGTTTTTAAAGGTTAGCCCCATGCAGGTGACAGGCCTGGCCGGTACCTTCTGGCGAACCAGCATTTCCAGCGGCGTCCCGGTGACACGGCGTAATTGTTGAAAGGTAACTTCATGAGCGCGCTCAGGATCGAGCTGAAAAAGGGCTTTACGAACGAAGGGGTAGTACATGAACTCTCCTGGATTCCCGGTGTGCAAACCGGGGGCGTATTATGTGCGATCTGTTGCGGAAAGGGAATTGACCTGCGACAAAAAATCCCCCATCAGCGCAAACGATTACCTACCCCGCGCGCCATTATGCGCTTTTCGGCTATCTAACCGCGGATAAATCATTTAGGGAAATAATGGCCCTCTGTCACACTCACTATAAATGTTATCAATTATAGATAAATGCAAACATTTAGTTATAAGGAGAGAGAGATGCGCGTCATTACGCTTGCGGGCAGCCCGCGTTACCCTTCCCGTTCCAGTGCCTTGCTGGAATACGCCAGAGAGACGCTCACCGCCGCCGATATCGAAGTCTGCCACTGGCATCTGCAGAACTTTGCCCCGGAAGACCTCCTGTACGCTCGTTTTGACAACCCGGCGCTGCAGACGCTCAATGAACAGCTGGCCGGGGCTGATGGCCTGATCATCGCCACGCCGGTGTATAAAGCCTCGTTCTCCGGCGCGCTGAAAACGCTGCTCGACCTGCTGCCTGAGCGAGCGCTGGAGGGCAAAATTGTGCTGCCGCTGGCCACCGGCGGCACCATCGCCCACATGCTGGCGGTGGACTACGCGCTGAAGCCAGTGCTGAATGCCCTCAAGGCCCAGGAGATCCTCCATGGCGTCTTCGCTGATGACAGCCAGGTGACCGATTACCAGCATAAGCCGCAGTTTACCGCGAATCTGCAGCGGCGCCTTGATGACGCCCTGGAGACCTTCTGGCAGGCGCTGCATCGCCCCAGCAGCCGTGCGCCGTCGTTAACATCTCTGCGTGGGGTGGAGCATGCTTAATCCTCTCCGCGCCCTGACTCTGGGCGGACTGCTGCTATTCTCTACGCTGGGTCACGCCGCCCCGGCGGCGCCTGACGCTCTGCGCATCGGCTACCAGAAAGGCAGCGTCAGCATGGTGCTGGCGAAGAGCCATCAGCTGCTGGAGCAGCGCTATCCGCAAACCCATATCTCGTGGATTGAGTTCCCGGCCGGTCCGCAGATGCTGGAGGCGCTGAACGTCGGCAGCATTGATATCGGCAGTACCGGCGATATTCCGCCTATATTTGCCCAGGCGGCAGGCGCCGATTTGGTCTATATCGGCGCGGAGCCGCCCAAGCCCAAGGCGGAGGTGATCCTGGTGGCGCAGGGCAGCCCGATTCATAACGTTGCTGAATTAAAAGGGAAAAAGGTCGCTTTTCAGAAAGGCTCCAGCTCCCACAATCTGCTGCTGCGCGCCCTACAGCTCGCAGGTCTGAAATTTAGCGATATTCAGCCGGTTTACCTTGCCCCCGCCGATGCGCGCGCCGCCTTCCAGCAGGGCAATGTCGACGCATGGGCTATCTGGGATCCGTACTACTCCGCCGCGCTGCTGCAGGGCGGCGCCCGGGTACTCACTGACGGAACAGATCTGAAACAGACGGGATCCTTCTATCTTGCTTCCCGGCCCTACGCTGAACGCAATGGCGCTTTCATTGAAGGCGTACTCGACACCTTTACTCAGGCCGATGCCCTGACCCACAGCCAACGCGCGCAAAGCATTACGCTGCTGGCGAAAACGATGGGCTTACCGGAGGCGGTGATCGCCAGCTATCTGGACCATCGTCCCCCCACCGCGGTTACCCCGGTGAGCGCCGAAACCGCCGCTCGCCAGCAGCAGACGGCAGACCTGTTCTACGAGAACAAGCTGGTGCCACAAAAAGTTGATATCCGGGCCCGCATCTGGCAGCCCACCGCCACACAAGGAGCGAAATCATGAGTCTGAATATGTTCTGGTTTTTACCGACCCATGGTGATGGTCGTTATCTGGGTACCGAAGAGGGTGCCCGTCCGGTCGATTATGGCTATCTGCAGCAAATCGCGCAGACGGCGGATCGGCTGGGCTTCACCGGCGTGCTGATCCCGACCGGACGCTCTTGTGAGGATGCGTGGCTGGTCGCGGCCTCAATGATCCCGGTGACGCAGCGGCTGAAGTTCCTTGTCGCCCTCAGGCCAAGCGTGGTATCGCCGACGGTGGCCGCGCGTCAGGCGGCAACCCTGGACCGGCTGTCAAACGGCCGGGCGCTGTTCAATCTGGTCACCGGCAGCGATCCTGCCGAACTGGCAGGCGACGGCGTCTTCCTCGACCACACCGAGCGCTATGAGGCCTCGGCTGAATTTACCCACATCTGGCGCAAGCTGATGGAGGGAGAAACCGTCACCTTTAACGGCAAGCATCAGCGCGTTCGCGACGCCAAACTGCTGTTTCCGCCACTGCAGCAGCCGCGTCCACCGCTCTATTTCGGCGGCTCGTCTGAGGTGGCGCAGGAGCTGGCCGCTGAGCAGGTCGATCTTTATCTTACCTGGGGAGAACCTCCGGCCCAGGTGGCAGAGAAAATAGCTCAGGTGCGAGAGAAAGCCGCCCGGCATGGTCGCCAGGTGCGTTTTGGCATCCGTCTGCACGTGATCGTCAGGGAAACCAACGAGGAAGCGTGGCAGGCGGCGGACAGCCTTATCTCCCATCTTGACGACGAGACGATCGCCCGCGCCCAGGCGGCTTTCGCCAGAACCGACTCCGTCGGCCAGCAAAGGATGGCGGCCCTGCACAACGGGCGACGCGATAAGCTGGAAATCAGCCCCAACCTGTGGGCTGGCGTGGGTTTAGCGCGCGGCGGCGCCGGGACCGCGCTGGTGGGCGATGCCGCCACCGTTGCCGAACGGATCAATGAATACGCCGCGCTGGGTATCGATAGCTTTATCTTTTCCGGCTATCCGCATCTGGAAGAGGCGTACCGGGTCGGAGAGCTGCTGTTCCCCCTGCTTGACGTCGCGGTGCCGTCCATCCCGCAGCCGCAAAACCTGCGCGTGCAGGGGGAAGCGGTCGCCAACGAGTTTATTCCGCGTAAAGTAGCGCAAAGCTGAGGAGACCGTGATGGCAAAATCAACCCATCCCCTGTTGTTACGCCTCGCCCCCTGGCTGCTGCCGGTAGGGACGGTCATTGTCTGGCAGCTCGCCTCGTCCGTCGGCTGGCTGTCGACGCGGGTGCTGCCCTCGCCGGAGGGGGTATTGAAAGCGTTCTGGACCCTCTCGGCCAGCGGTGAGCTGTGGCAGCATCTGGCCATCAGCTCATGGCGGGCGCTGGTCGGCTTCGCCATCGGCGGCTCGATCGGGCTAATACTCGGCCTGATCAGCGGCCTGTCTCGCTGGGGCGAGCGTCTGCTGGATACCTCGATCCAGATGCTGCGCAATGTCCCGCATCTGGCGCTGATCCCGCTGGTGATCTTGTGGTTCGGCATCGATGAGACCGCCAAGATCTTCCTTGTCTCGCTGGGCACCCTGTTCCCGATCTATATCAACACCTGGCACGGGATCCGCAATATTGACCGTGGGCTGGTTGAGATGGCGCGCAGCTATGGCTTATCCGGCTTCGCCCTGTTCCGTCACGTGATATTACCCGGCGCCCTGCCCTCAGTTATGGTCGGCGTGCGTTTTGCCCTTGGTCTGATGTGGCTGACGCTTATTGTCGCCGAAACTATCTCGGCGAATGCCGGCATCGGTTATCTGGCGATGAACGCGCGTGAATTTCTGCAAACCGACGTGGTGGTAGTGGCGATCATTCTTTACGCCATCCTTGGCAAACTGGCCGACGTCTGCGCCCAGCTGCTGGAACGGCTCTGGCTGCGCTGGAATCCGGCGTATCATCTTCAGGAGGCTAACGCATGAACACTGCCCGTCTCAACCCAGGTATCCCGCTGCTGCTGAACGGGGTGACGAAACGCTATGGCGACAACACCATTCTTAACGAGCTGGATCTGCATATTCCCAGCGGCCAGTTTGTGGCGGTGGTGGGTCGCAGCGGCGGCGGCAAAAGTACCCTGCTGCGCCTGCTGGCAGGTCTGGAAAAACCAAACGCCGGCGAACTGCTGGCTGGCGCGACGCCCCTGGCGTCGATCCAGGACGACACCCGGATGATGTTTCAGGATGCGCGCCTGCTGCCGTGGAAAACAGTGATTGATAACGTGGGGCTGGGGCTAAAAGGCGCCTGGCGCGACGCCGCCCTGCAGGCGTTGGCCAGCGTCGGACTTGAAAGCCGCGCACAGGAGTGGCCGGCCGCGCTGTCGGGTGGGCAGAAGCAGCGCGTTGCGCTGGCCCGCGCGCTGATCCATCGCCCGCGCCTGCTGCTGCTGGACGAACCGCTGGGGGCGCTGGATGCCCTCACCCGTCTGGAGATGCAGGAGCTGATCGTCTCCCTGTGGCAGGAGCATGGCTTTACGGTCCTGCTGGTCACGCACGACGTCAGTGAAGCGGTGGCCATGGCCGATCGGGTGCTGTTAATTGAAGAGAAGAAGATTGGCCTCGATTTAAGCGTGGATATCCCGCGACCGCGGCGCACCGGTTCGGCGAAGCTGGCCGAGCTGGAGGCTGAAGTACTGGATCGGGTGATGAAACGCGGCGACAGCGAGCGTGCGCCGCGTTTGTTTAGTCATGGCTGACCGGCGTAACTGTCTGCTGTCTGAACGGGGGCATATCGTCATCCGACATGTCCCCGGCTCGCGCGTTGCACAGCCGGGCTACCAACGCCAAATCAGCCGTGTATTCCAGGTCGGGTAAGCATCGCGCCGCCCGACAACATCACCGCGCTAACGGGTAACCCGGACAGGGCGCAAGGCGCGCCGCAGCCCGGGGTTATGCCACCGTTACGCCAGCGCCTTACTGATTTTCTCGAACAGGTCGCCAGAGAGATTTTCCAGCCCCTTCAGCTGCTCCAGCGCGGCGCGCATCAGCGCCTGTCGCTTCTCATCATAACGCTTCAGACGAATCAACGGCTCAATCAGGCGCGACGCCACCTGCGGGTTACGCTGGTTAAGCTCGGTCAGCATCTCCACCAGGAACTGATAGCCGCTGCCATCTTCAGCATGGAACGCCGCCGGGTTGCTGCTGGCGAAAGCGCCGATTAACGAGCGCACACGGTTCGGGTTGCTCATGCTGAACGAACGGTGGTTCAGCAGACCGCGCACGGTTTCCACCACGTTGGCTGCCGGGCTGGTGGACTGCAGGATAAACCACTTATCCATCACCAGACCGTCCTGATGCCATTTGTCATCGTACTCCTGCATCAGCGCATCGCGGCACGGCAACTCAGCGGCAACCGCCGCCGACAGGGCGGCCAGCGCGTCGGTCATGTTATCTGCCTGGTGATACTGCGTCGCCACCAGCTTATCGCCCAGCGTCGGTTCCGCAAACGCCAGATAGCGCAGGCAGGTATTGCGCAGAGCACGTTTACCAATATCGGCGTGCTCCACCCGATAGCTGTCGAGCTTATTGGCGTTATAAACCGCGAGGAATTCGTCCGCCAGTTCGTTCGCCAGGGTGCGGGTGAGCGCTTCGCGCACGGCGGCGATGGCGATCGGATCGATAATCGCGAACATCTCGGCGATTTCGTTGGCTGACGGCAGGGTTAAGATCTCAGCGGCCAGCGCCGGATCAATCTTCTCATCCAGCAGGATGGCGCGGAAGGCATCCGCTACGTGCACCGGCAGCGACAGCGGCTGCCCCTGCTGATGGCGGTTGACGTTCAGCTTGATGTAAGTCGCCAGCAGGCTCTGCGCCGCATCCCAGCGCGAGAAATCATTCCGCGCGTGACGCATCAGGAAGGTCAGCTGCTGATCGCTCCACTTGTATTCCAGTTTCACAGGCGCTGAAAATTCGCACAGCAGCGCCGGCACCGGCTGGAAATAAACGTTATCGAAGACAAACGTCTGCTCGGCCTGGGTCACATTAAGCACCGGGTGTACCGGGTGACCGCCCTTCTGCAGGGGGATCACCTTGCCCTCGTTATCGTACAGCTCAATGGCAAACGGGATATGCAGCGGCTGCTTCTCGGCCTGCTCGGCGGTCGGCGGCGTACGCTGGCTTATGGTCAACGTATACTGCTCGGTCTCCGGATTATAGTCGTCATGCACGGTGACGATTGGCGTACCGGACTGGCTGTACCAGAGGCGGAAGTGCGACAGGTCGACGTTAGAGGCATCTTCCATCGCCTGCACGAAATCGTCGCAGGTGGCGGCGCTGCCGTCATGGCGTTCAAAGTACAGCTGCATCCCTTTCTGGAAGTTTTCTTCACCCAGCAGGGTGTGCAACATGCGGATCACTTCGGCACCCTTTTCATAGACCGTCAGGGTGTAGAAGTTGTTCATCTCGATAACCATATCCGGACGGATCGGGTGCGCCATCGGGCTGGCGTCTTCGGCAAACTGCAGCCCGCGCATGGTGCGCACGTTGTTGATGCGGTTCACCGCCCGTGAGCCGAGGTCGGAACTGAACTCCTGATCGCGGAACACGGTCAGCCCCTCTTTCAGGCTGAGCTGGAACCAGTCACGACAGGTGACGCGGTTGCCGGTCCAGTTATGGAAATATTCATGACCAATCACGCGCTCAATATCGAGGTAGTCTTTATCGGTGGCGGTATCGGTACGAGCCAGAACATATTTGGAGTTAAAGACGTTGAGTCCTTTGTTCTCCATGGCACCCATATTAAAGAAGTCGACGGCGACAATCATATAGATATCGAGGTCGTACTCGAGGCCAAAGCGCTCCTCATCCCACTTCATAGAGTTTTTCAGCGAGGTCATCGCCCAGGGCGCGCGATCGAGGTTGCCGCGATCGACGTACAGCTCCAGCGCCACTTCGCGGCCAGAGCGGGTGCGGAATGAATCGCGCAGGACGTCAAAATCACCGGCCACCAGCGCAAACAGGTAGCACGGCTTCGGGAACGGATCCTGCCACTGTACCCAGTGACGACCGTTCTCCAGCTCCCCTTCCGCCATACGGTTGCCGTTGGAAAGCAGGAACGGGTATTTCGCTTTATCGGCGATAATTTTGGTGGTAAAGCGCGCCAGCACATCCGGACGGTCCAGATACCAGGTGATATGGCGGAAACCTTCCGCTTCGCACTGGGTGCACAGCGCTTCGCCTGACTGATACAGGCCTTCCAGCGCGGTGTTAGCCGCCGGGCTGATCTCATTGACGATGGTCAGGGTGAAATGCTCCGGCAGGCCGCCGATCACCAGCTGATTGTTTTCTTCTTTATAGTCACTCCACGGCTGGCCGTTCACCTGCAGAGCGATCAGGGTCAGATCTTCGCCGTCCAGGCACAATGGCACATCAGACGCAGCCGCGTGGCGGGAGACCTTGCTCTCGGCCGTAACAACGGTTTTTGCGGCATCCAGGTCAAAGGTCAAATCGATATCGCTAATCAGATACTCCGGCGCACGATAGTCGTGGCGGTATTTGGCTTGGGGCTGTTGTGTCATAAAAAACCTTTAGCATCTTCGGTAAAGTGTCGTCCCAGTCTATTCCTGTTGTGTCAATCGCGCTATGCAGAATCTTCATCTTTTCAACGTGAAACACGGAAATCGCTACATTTTGTTAACACTCGCGGCACGAAATGCCCTCGACCCGACGCAAAGCTTGTGGTGTGATCCATGTTCAATATATTAAACTAGGCCTCGCAAATGACCGTCAGCGTCACCATTGCTCGCCATCGCGGGACAGAGTCGGGTAATAAAGGTATACTCCGCCTCCATTTTCCGCGTTGGTTTCGATGGAACGCTCCAGTGAGAGGATGCTACTGCGCACCATGACACAATTCACTTCTCCTGTACTGCACTCGCTGCTTGATACGGATGCCTATAAGCTGCACATGCAGCAGGCTGTCTTCCACCGCTACGGCGATGTGCATGTAGCGGCGGAGTTTCGCTGCCGCGGAGACGACCTGCTCGGCATCTATGCCGACGCGATCCGCGAGCAGGTGGAGTCCATGCGCGATCTGAGGCTGCGGGATGATGAATATCGCTGGCTGTCCACCCTTCCCTTTTTTCGCCAGGATTACCTCAACTGGCTGCGCGATTTTCGCTATGACCCGAGCCAGGTCACGGTCAGCAATGACAATGGTAAGCTGAACATTCGCCTTACCGGCCCATGGCGGGAAGCCATCATGTGGGAAGTCCCGCTGCTGGCGGTAATAAGCGAGTTGGTCCATCGCTATCGTTCACCAGAGATGGGCGTCGATCAGGCGCTCAACACGCTGGAACATAAGCTAGGCGACTTCGCCACCATGACCGCTGACCTCGACATGAGCGCCTTCCGTCTGATGGACTTCGGCACCCGCCGTCGTTTCTCACGCGAGGTGCAGGAAGGTATTGTGCGGCGTCTGCAGCAGGAACCATGGTTTGTCGGCACCAGCAATTACGATCTGGCGCGCCGTCTCAATTTAACCCCGATGGGTACCCAGGCCCATGAGTGGTTCCAGGCCCACCAGCAGATCAGCCCCAGCCTTGCCAGCAGCCAGCGGGCGGCTCTTGCCGCCTGGCTGGAAGAGTATCCCGACCAGCTGGGCATCGCGCTGACCGACTGCATCACTATGGATGCGTTCCTGCGCGATTTCGGTCCGGAATTCGCCACCCGCTATCAGGGGTTGCGCCACGATTCCGGCGACCCGGTGGAATGGGGAGAAAAAGCTATCGCCCATTATCAGAAGCTGGGTATCGATCCGCTGAGCAAAGTGCTGGTCTTCTCCGATAATCTCGACCTGGCCAAAGCCGTCGATCTGTACCGCCACTTCGCCTCGCGGGTGAAGCTCAGCTTTGGGATCGGCACCCGTTTAACCTGCGATCTGCCGCAGGTTAAACCGCTCAATATCGTGATTAAGCTGGTGGAATGTAACGGCAAGCCGGTGGCGAAACTCTCCGACAGCCCGGGGAAAACCATCTGCCACGATAAGGCCTTCGTCCGCGCCCTGCGCGAGGCTTTCGACCTGCCGCCGATTAAAAAGGCAAGCTAAAAAACATGGCCCGACGGCATTCTGCTATCGGGCCAATCAATATCACTCCTGCGGCAAACGGGCTCTGACGACCTCGGCAAAATACTCCGCGCCAGTTAGCAATATCTCATCATTAAAGTCGTAGCAGGCATTATGCAGCGGTGTATTGCCCTGAGCATCTGAACTATCGCCGTTGCCTAAAAAGATGAAACAGCCGGGGATTTTTTGCAGAAAAGCGCCAAAATCCTCCGAAATCATCATCTGTGCGACGTTGCCGTCCACCTTCTCAGCCCCTACCACGTTAATCGCAGCGGTGACCGCCACATCAACGCATTGCTGCCAGTTCACCGTTGGCGCAAATTCATGGGTATAGCTGAACTGGCACGTCGCACCGTGCATCGCGCAAATCGCTTCGCTAATGGTACGCATTCGTTCTTCGAGCAGCATCTGCACCTCCGGTGCAAAGCTGCGCGTATCCCCTTTGATTTCGACGTGCGTCGGAATCGCATTGCGGATGCCATCGGTGTGCAGTTCAGTACAGGAAATGACCGCTGGCACGTTCGGATCAACATTTCGCGAAACAATTGTCTGCAAAGCCAGGATGATTTCCGCCGCAATGACCAGCGGATCTTTCGCCATATGCGGCCGCGCCGCATGCGCTCCCTGCCCTTTAATACGAATAATAAAGTTATCTTCACTGGCCATAATGCCACCGACTCGCGTGGCGATAGTCCCGGCTTTCATACCCGGCATATTATGCAGACCGTAGATTTCCTCTATGCCAAAGCGTTCAATAACGCCATCGTCCATCATCGCTCTGGCGCCATAGCCAGGTTCCTCAGCAGGCTGAAAAACAAAGCAGACCGTGCCGTTAAAATTCTGCCGCTGCAATAGCAACTGCGCCGCGCCCAGCGCAATGCAGGTATGACCATCATGTCCGCAGCCGTGCATCCGCTCGGCGGTCATGGAGCGGTAAGACCAGTCTCCCTGTTCGGTCAATTGAATGGCATCGATATCGGCACGAATAGCGATAACGCCCTTCCCGTCGCCGCATTTCAATCTCCCCACCACCCCGGTTTTGCCAATATCGCGGTGCACCTCAATGCCCATAGCTTCGAGCTTTTCGGCAATAAACCGTGAAGTATTCTGCTCCTCGAAGGCGCTTTCCGGATGGGCATGCAAATAGTGACGCCAGGCGATAAGCTGCTGCTTTAGCTGTTGCTGATTCATTCTCTGCTCCTGTAAACATTAGTCCATACGCTGGGCGCGCTGTAAAACCACCTGCAGCAGCACATTGGCGCCAGCAATCAGATCTTTGGCTGCGCTATGTTCTTTGACGTTATGGCTAATGCCATCGACGCAGGGGACAAAAATCATCCCGGCGGGACATACCGACGCCATAAATTGTGCATCGTGTCCGGCGCCGCTTGGCAAACGTCGGTAACTGAGCGCCTGACGCTCCGCCTCGGCTTCCACCGCATTGACGATCTCATCGGCAAAAATGACCGGATTAAAGCGCACCAGTGAGCGGCTGGTTATCTCCACGCCCTCTTCCTGCGACGTTTTCGCGACAAATTCGGCCAATTGCTGCTCCGCCAGACATAAGATCGCATTATCGGTATTGCGGAGATCCACTGACATGACGACATGGTTGGGAATGACGTTGATCAGATTAGGCTTCACGCTGAAATGTCCAACGGTAGCTACCTGATTACCACCAAGGCTTAGCGCCAGCTCACGGGCAAAAACAGCGATTTTCGCAGCCGCCAGCCCGGCATCACGTCTCATGGACATTGGGGTAGTACCCGCATGATTCGATACGCCTCTCAGGGTAAATTCCTGCCACGAAATACCCTGTACGCCGGTAACCACGCCAATATCAATCTGCTCTTTATCAAGAATTGGTCCCTGTTCGATATGCAGCTCAACGTAGCTATCTACCGCCATATCTCCCGGCTGACGTTCGCCTTTATAACCAATGTTACGCAGCGCTTCATCGAGCGTGATACCGTCGAGATCTTTTGCCGCGAGCGCCTGCGCCAACGGATACTCGCCGGCAAACACCACGCTGCCCATCATATCGGGCTGAAATCGCACCCCCTCCTCGTTAGTAAAGAAGGTTACCGCCAACGGTCGTCGGGTGCGGATCCCGGCATCCTGGAGGGTGGCAATCACCTCAAGGCCGGCCATAACGCCGTAGTTGCCATCGTATAACCCACCTGTGGCGACGGTATCGATATGTGACCCCATCATCACCATCGGCAACGTCTCCTCGCCGTGATAAACGCCGGTGACATTGCCGATAGCATCAATTGACACGCTCAGGCCCAGCGCCTTCATGCGGGCTACAACAAAGTCCCTGCCGGCTTTATCTTCGGCAGTCGCTGCCAGGCGGCATACACCGCCGCCTGGCAGCGCACCATGTTCGCCAAGTGCATACAGGGAATCGATAAGCCGTTGGCCGTTAATCTGCAGATAATGACTCATATAACATCTCGCTAATAATGGTGGTTATTGGAACATGCCGTAAAAAATGGCAGATACGGTGATAAGACCGATCAGGGTGACGAAAACGTTGCTCGCTTTACCGCGCCAGGGGGCAAGCACCGGTAATTTATGAATGGCGTACATAGGCAACAGCAGCAGAATTGCCGCCCCGGTGGGGCCGCTGATGCATTCGATAATACCGAGGATACTGGGGTTCTTGTACGCGGCGAACCAGCAGGTAAGCACCATAAACACCAGGATGACCGCGTCGACGAGGCGAATACCAGGTTTTTTCCCGCGTGCGGCGGCGGCCTCCAGAATCAGGTCGCGCAGCGATTCATAGGCGCCGATGTAGTGGCCAAGAAATGATTTAGTAATAGCGACAAAGGCGATAATCGGCGATAGCCAGGCAATAATCGGTGTATCGTACTGATTGGCCAGATAGGACAAAATCGACAGATTCTGGGCTTTGGCTTCCGCCAGTTGCTGCGGCGACAGGCTTAACACGCAGCTGAGAACAAAAAACAGCACCACCACCGTCATGAGCAGGATACCGTAGCGCTGGATCTGCGCACATTTACCCTCAGCGAGCGCCAGACCGTAACGCTGCTTCTGGCGCACCACCATCGGCGAAATGATGGGATAGTGGTTAAACGACATCACCAGTACCGGGAAGGTCATCCACAGGGATAACATGATCCCCTGCCCATCGCCCGTGGCGCTGAAGCTTACGGTTTGCAAAATTGCGCCGTTCCAGTGCGGAATCAGAAAAAGTGCCATAAAAATAAGCGAGATGATGAAGGGATAAACCAGGGTGCTCATCACCCGCATTATCAAACGCTGTCCGAAACGGACGATAAACATCAACCCGAGGATCAGAACGATGGCCACCAGCGACCGGGGAGGCTCGGCCATCGCCAACTGGTGGGTGATAAAGCTCTGCGCGGTGTTGGTGATAGCCACCGCATACATAATCAGAATGGTATAGACGGCGAAGAAATAGATGACGGTAAATACTTTTCCCGCCAGCGCGCCAAAATGCTCGCCAATAACATCGGTAATACTGCTTTCCGGCGTATTGGAAGAGTAAATGAATCTCGCCAGACCGCGGTGAGCCAGATAAGTAATAGGAAAAGCGAGGACAAAAACAATCAGCAGCGGCCAGAAGCCGCCAATTCCGGCATTAATCGGCAGAAACAGCACCCCGGCGCCAATGGCTGTACCGAACAGGCCAAGGACCCAAACGGTATCTTCGCTATGCCACTTTGCGGGATCGGAATATCCTTTATTGATAATTATATTTTCAGTATTCATCGGTCAGGTTCTCTCTATGCATGACGCGAAAGCGCGTATGTTTTCGTTATGAGTCAGAACGCTTGTCATACCGAGGGCTTGTAGGGTAGGTAAGATGGCCCCCTTGTTATTGTCGATAGCGCTCAACCATTACGGCCAAACCAGACGATGTCTTCATAGACATCGGGTGATGTATCTCCTTCCGTGCTGATTAACAGAACCTGTGCATCGGCATTCAGGCGCAGCGATTCGGCAAGCTCGCGATACGCCGGTTGAGTCATCAGCGCATAAAGCACTCCTGTGCCAATAGCGCCGGATTCCCCGGAGACAAAAGGTTCGTCAGTACCTGGTCGCGGAGCGGCCAACAGGCGCATGCCGTTGGCCGCCAGACAATCGTCGGCGGAAATAAAACAGGTGGCATGGTCGCGGAGCATTGGCCAGCTGGTGATATTAGGTTCACCACAGGCAAGCCCGGCCATCAGGGTTGACATATCCCCGCCGACGCTGTGCGGCAGTCCGTCATTAATGGTTGCCGAGCGAAACAGGCAGTTCGCCTTGTGCGGCTCAACGATGATGATGGTGGGAGCCTGCTGCTGCATCTTTTCGATGAAATATCCCATGATGCTACCGGCAAACGACCCGACCCCGGCTTGTAAAAACAGATGCGTCGGCATCGACGCTCCGCTTTCTGCCAGCTGCTGCCAGATTTCAACAGCGAGGGTCATATAGCCTTGCATGATCCATGTGGGGATCTGCTCGTAGCCCTGCCAGGCGGTATCCTGGAGTAGAACCCATCCCTGCTCGCGCGCGGTTTTGGCCGCCAGCCGAACTGTGTCGTCGTAGTTCAGTTCAGTAATCGTGCATTCGGCGCCATGCCGGCGAATATTCTGCGCGCGTACCGGTGACGAGCCCTTTGGCATATACACCACCGCACGCAGCCCAAGCTGCTCAGCCGCCCACGCCACGCCACGTCCGTGGTTACCGTCGGTAGCAGTCACAAATACGATGTCCTTGATACGCGCCTTAATCACTGGTGAATTAAGCTCGGCAAAGCTCAACGTATTAATATCTCGCTCAAGCAGAGCGGCGAGATATTTCCCCATCGCATAAGATCCGCCTAATCCTTTAAACGCATTCAAACCGAATCGCTGCGCTTCATCTTTTATATGGATCGATCCCAGCCCCAGCCGCTGGCTTAAAAATTCCAGCTTACGCAGCGGCGTGACCCGGTAATCAGCAAATTTTTGATGGAATGCCAGCACTTCGTTCCCCACGCTTTCATTCAGCAGACTCAAGTCTGCTCCCTGGCCATAGGGCTGCCGCCGGGCGTTAAGTTGAAATTTAATTGTGTCCACTATTCAGGCACCTCTATTTTCATATCGTCCTGCGACGATAACGTTATTTGCGACCATTCCGCCTAAACGACGGGTGCACGGATCCGTGCGGCCTGAGACAGGACGGTCGCTTTAAATTGGTTAAGTCAGAATGTGAGAGGCTTTTTGTCGCGATATACCGCTTTCCCACTGCCTGTGATGGTACACTGCGCCAGGCGGTTAATTGGCGCAAAGTTGCCCATCGCGCCGCAATTTTCACTCTGTTTTATCATTCTCACGCAACAACGTTGCATTAGTGAGGTTGATCACAGGCTTGCAGGACGAGATATATGATGAAACTTGACGCATGGGATAAAAAAATTCTTACGCTCTTGCAGCGTAATAATCGCTTGTCGCAACGGGAGATCGCCGATCGGATCAGCCTGTCTCCTTCGGCAGTCAATCGGCGTATCGCTGCACTGGAGGATGCAGGGGTGATTAAAGGCAGTGTTAGCTTAGTGGACGCCAGTAAAGTGGGAAGACCAATCACCATTATGGTGCAGGTGACCATTGAGAATGAACGTCTCGATCTGCTTGAGGAGGATAAACAGCGTTTCGTAACCTGTCCGCAAGTGCAGCAGGTCTACTATGTCACTGGCGACTTCGATTTCCTGCTCGTGATCAACGTCCGTGATATGGCGGAATACGAAGCGCTAACCCGTGAACTCTTTTTTGCCTCGGGAAATATCAAGTCTTTCCGGACCATCGTGTCGATGCAAAATGCGAAGCAGGAAATGACGGTCATTATCGAGTAAGTCGTGTAAAAGTCGAAATGGGGAGCCAAAGAACACCCCGGAGGTGTATTTATTTCCGAAATCCACCCTTCCCTGTGCGAAATCTACTTGTCTGATGGAAGATGACAGGTAACATAGATATCCCCCCGCTGTTGGGGGAAGAGACTTTTTTATTGGACTACATAGAGAGATTATTATGAGCGTTGTGCCTGTAGCCGACGTACTCCAGGGCCGCGTTGCCGTTGACAGCGAAGTCACGGTCCGCGGATGGGTGCGTACCCGCCGAGATTCTAAAGCTGGCTTTTCTTTCCTCGCCGTCTATGACGGTTCCTGCTTTGATCCTGTACAGGCCGTTATTAATAATTCTCTGCCCAATTACAATCAGGAAGTGCTGCGTCTGACCACCGGCTGCTCGGTGATTGTCACCGGTAAAGTCGTGGCTTCTCAGGGTCAGGGTCAAAGCTTTGAGATCCAGGCGACCAGCGTGGAAGTGACCGGCTGGGTGGAAGACCCGGACACCTACCCGATGGCGGCCAAGCGCCACAGCATCGAGTATCTGCGTGAAGTAGCGCACCTGCGTCCGCGCACCAACCTGATTGGCGCGGTAGCCCGCGTGCGTCACACCCTGGCGCAGGCGCTGCACCGCTTCTTCAACGAACAGGGCTTCTTCTGGGTTTCCACCCCGCTGATCACCGCCTCCGATACCGAAGGCGCCGGCGAAATGTTCCGCGTGTCGACGCTGGATCTGGAAAACCTGCCGCGTAACGATCAGGGCAAAGTCGATTTCGACAAAGACTTCTTCGGTAAAGAGTCGTTCCTGACCGTTTCCGGGCAGCTGAACGGCGAAACCTACGCCTGTGCGCTGTCGAAGATTTATACCTTCGGCCCGACCTTCCGCGCCGAGAACTCCAACACCAGCCGCCACCTGGCGGAATTCTGGATGCTGGAGCCGGAAGTGGCCTTCGCCAACCTGAACGACGTTGCCGGCCTGGCGGAAGCGATGCTCAAGTACGTCTTCAAAGCGGTACTGGAAGAGCGTGCGGACGACATGCAGTTCTTCGCCGAGCGCGTGGATAAAGACGCTATCGACCGTCTGCAGCGCTTTATCACCGCTGATTTTGCCCAGGTGGATTACACCGACGCCGTCACCATTCTGGAAAACTGCGGCAAACAGTTCGAGAACCCGGTGTACTGGGGCGTGGATCTCTCCTCTGAGCACGAACGTTACCTGGCCGAAGAGCACTTCAAAGCGCCGGTGGTGGTGAAAAACTACCCGAAAGACATTAAAGCGTTCTATATGCGCCTTAACGAAGACGGTAAAACCGTCGCGGCAATGGACGTTCTGGCGCCGGGCATCGGCGAGATTATCGGCGGTTCCCAGCGTGAAGAGCGTCTCGACGTGCTTGACGCGCGTATGGCAGAGATGGGTCTTAACAAAGAAGACTACTGGTGGTATCGCGACCTGCGTCGCTACGGCACCGTGCCGCATTCCGGCTTCGGTCTGGGCTTCGAACGCCTCATCGCTTACGTGACCGGCGTGCAGAACGTCCGCGATGTTATTCCGTTCCCGCGGACGCCGCGCAACGCGACATTCTAAATTTTTCTGACATCAATCTGAAAGGCCAGCGCAAGCTGGCCTTTTTTTATGTCAATTACTGTTAGTAAAATTCAACAACCTTAAACATCAAGACCTGGAAATCACAATTATGTTACGCACTGTTTCGGTGCATCCTGGTGATGTAGATCGCACTTTATGTTCATAACAGAGCAAAATGGCTGATAAATTTGCTCATTTTTTGACCTTTGCCCGCACATCTTGCAAAGACAGAGACTGAATAAAAAGAATACGAATTCAATACACAAAATGAACGAATTGCCGCTTAGCCAAATTAATCATAAATAATTCATATAGATAGATAAGCAATCGCGTTTTCCCTTATCCGGTGGAACGGAATTTTGATTAAGTTCACAAAGTTCCGTTAAATACACATTTAGTTACATGATTTTTCGTTTTGTTACTCATATGAGATATTCGTAGCATTTTCCGGCTAGCGAAACGTTGTCGCGGATGGAAAGATGCCTTCAGACACCAAACTCTCATCAATGGTTCTGTAAGTTTTTATTGACAGAACTTATTGACGGCAGTGGCACGTGTTCATATAAAAAATATTAATGAGGGTAATAAATAATGATGAAGCGCAATATTCTGGCAGTGGTGATCCCTGCCCTGCTGGTAGCCGGTGCAGCCAACGCTGCAGAAATCTATAACAAAAACGGCAACAAACTGGACTTCTATGGAAAAATGGTCGGCGAGCACGTCTGGACCACCAATGGCGACACCAGCAGCGACGATACCACCTATGCCCGTATCGGCCTGAAAGGCGAAACTCAGATTAACGATCAGCTGATCGGCTACGGTCAGTGGGAATACAACATGGACGCGTCCAATGTTGAAGGTTCCCAGACCACAAAAACCCGTCTGGCGTTCGCGGGCCTGAAAGCGGGCGAATACGGTTCATTCGACTATGGCCGTAACTACGGCGCGATCTACGACGTCGAAGCGGCAACCGATATGCTGGTTGAATGGGGCGGTGACGGCTGGAACTACACCGACAACTACATGACCGGTCGTACCAACGGCGTCGCAACCTACCGTAACTCCGACTTCTTCGGTCTGGTTGACGGTCTGAGCTTCGCGCTGCAGTACCAGGGTAAAAACGACCACGACCGTGCGATTCGCAAGCAGAATGGCGACGGCTTCAGCACCGCAGCCACCTACGCGTTCGACAACGGTATCGCACTGTCTGCAGGCTACTCCAGCTCTAACCGTAGCGTCGATCAGAAAGCTGACGGCAATGGCGACAAAGCCGAAGCCTGGGCGACCTCTGCAAAATATGACGCTAACAACATCTATGCGGCCGTCATGTACTCCCAGACTTACAACATGACTCCGGAAGAAGATAACCACTTCGCTGGTAAAACTCAGAACTTTGAAGCAGTTGTACAGTATCAGTTTGACTTCGGCCTGCGTCCGTCCATCGGCTACGTACAGACCAAAGGCAAGGACCTGCAGTCGCGTGCTGGCTTCTCCGGCGGCGATGCGGATCTGGTTAAATACATCGAAGTGGGTACCTGGTACTACTTTAACAAGAACATGAACGTCTACGCTGCGTATAAATTCAACCAGCTGGACGACAACGATTACACCAAAGCGGCTGGTGTCGCCACTGACGACCAGGCGGCCGTGGGTATCGTTTACCAGTTCTAATCTGCAGTACACCCCTTCGTGATATGCCTTCAAAGCAGGACTTCGGTCCTGCTTTTCTGTATTCGTGAGACAAAGATCGTCTCTTTCGAAAACCTTCGCGCTTTTTGTCGCAAACGGTTGGCAATTCGTTATTCTCCCGTTAACCTGATAGCGGATTTCCCTTCAGTAATCACAATGGAACCTCGTCATGTTTGAGAACATTACCGCCGCCCCAGCCGACCCGATTTTAGGTCTGGCCGATCTGTTTCGTGCCGATGACCGCCCTGAAAAAATTAACCTCGGAATTGGTGTTTACAAGGATGAAACCGGTAAAACGCCCGTTCTGACCAGCGTCAAAAAAGCAGAGCAGTATCTGCTGGAAAATGAAACGACTAAAAACTATCTGGGCATCGATGGTATTCCTGAATTTGGTCGCTGCACCCAGGAGCTGCTGTTCGGTAAAGGCAATGCGATTATCGCTGATAAACGCGCCCGCACCGCGCAGACACCGGGCGGTACCGGTGCGCTGCGTGTCGCCGCAGACTTCCTCGCCAAAAACACCGACGTGAAACGTGTGTGGGTAAGTAATCCGAGCTGGCCGAACCATAAAAGCGTATTCACTTCTGCCGGGCTGGAAGTGCGCGAATACGCATACTACGACGCGGCTAACCACGCGCTGGACTTTGATGGTCTGCTGGCCAGCCTGAACGAAGCCCAGGCGGGCGACGTGGTACTGTTCCACGGCTGCTGCCACAACCCGACCGGTATCGATCCGACGCTCGATCAGTGGCAGCAGCTGGCGCAGCTGTCGGTGGAAAAAGGCTGGCTACCGCTGTTCGATTTCGCCTACCAGGGCTTCGCCCGCGGTCTGGAAGAAGATGCTGAAGGGCTACGCGCTTTTGCTGCTCTACATAAAGAGCTGCTGGTCGCCAGCTCCTACTCGAAAAACTTTGGCCTGTACAACGAGCGCGTCGGCGCCTGCACTCTGGTCGCCGCGGATCAAGAGACTGTAGACCGCGCCTTCAGTCAGATGAAGTCGGTGATCCGCGCCAACTACTCGAACCCGCCTGCGCATGGCGCCTCCGTGGTCGCCACCATTCTGAGCAACGATGCGCTACGGGCAATCTGGGAGCAGGAACTGACCGATATGCGCCAGCGCATCCAGCGTATGCGTCTGCTGTTCGTCAATACCCTGCAGGAGAAAGGCGCGAGCCGCGACTTCAGCTTTATCAGCCAGCAGAACGGCATGTTCTCATTCAGCGGCCTGACTAAAGAGCAGGTGCTGCGCCTGCGTGAAGAGTTCGCCATCTATGCGGTAGCTTCCGGACGTATCAACGTGGCCGGGATGACGCCTGACAATATGGCGCCGCTGTGCGAAGCCATCGTCGCCGTACTGTAAGCGATAGTATTCGGTATAAAGAAAAAGGCCGCGAATGCGGCCTTTTTTATGTGTTCGCGTCATGTCTGTTACCAGACCGGCATCTCATCCTGCAGAAACGGGTTATTACGGCGTTCCTCACCCAGCGTCGACAGCGGACCATGGCCGGGAATAAAGGTCACATCATCGCCCAGCGGCAACAGCTTTTCCTTGATAGCCGCAATCAGCTGCCCATGGTCGCCGCGCGGAAAATCGCTGCGTCCCACCCCGCCTTTGAAAATCACGTCTCCGGAGATCAGCAGTCGGGAGGCGTCATCAAAAAAGACCACATGGCCCGGCGTATGGCCCGGGCAGTGCAGCACCTGCAGCGCCACATTCCCCACATTGACCACATCGCCTTCATTGAGCCAGCGATCCGGACGCAGCGGTTGGCAATCCTCCAGGCCGAACATCCGGCTTTGCGCCGGTAATCCTTCCAGCCAGAACTCATCCTCTTTTTCCGGACCAATAACCGGTACGCCATAATGCTGCGCCAGTTCAGCCGCGGCGCCAACGTGATCGAGGTGGCCATGCGTCAGCAGGATCTGCATCAGCGTGACGCCAGCCTCCGCCACCACCGCTTTGATACGTTCAGCATCGCCGCCAGGATCGACCAGCGCCGCCAGCCGGGTTTGCCCGCACCAGATAAGAGAACAGTTCTGCGCGAACGCGGTAACCGGAATAATACGATAGTTCATGACGCTCCTTTCGTTACCAGTGCCTTACGGGACCGGTATCAATATGCACAAAGTTACTACGTGGGTAATATCCTACACCACCTGCGCGCATAGATAACGCCGCTTTGCGAATATTGCTTAACGAAATACCTTCAATATGGAAATCCATCGCCTGCCCCTTGGTGTGATAGCTGTGTTTCGCTACACCACGGCTTCGTGCGCGAAGCTCATCGTTGGTATCGAGGGAACGATAGCCAGAGATAAGCTGGACAGGTTTGTTGGTGCCAAGTAGTCCCTGCAACCGATAAAGATGATCGAACAGATTTGGATCGATGGACTTAATTTTATTCGCGCGATAGTCACGGAAAAAATGGTTAAGTCTTGCTAATTCATCCTGAATATAGCCTCTGCCATCGAAAAACTCCGCCCTGAGCGATTCACCGGTATGCAGGTTATTCAGCGTCAAAATACGCGGACGGGGGGTCGAGAGGGTGGCAAATGCCGGCGCAGGGAGAATGGCGGCAGCACCCAGCGCAGCGCCACCCAACGCCAGCAATCTGCGGCGATTAGCGTCAAATTTGTCCATGATAATCAGGTCTACAGTCAATGAATCGTTATATACTTTTTCCGCTTTGCGCGATGCCAGGATCAGCTCGCTATCGCTCGCCACGACCGAGATGTTGCCCGGCAAAGGAGAGCGTTCGCGCTAACCGCGCTACGCATTGAGCGGAATGATATGTATATGCACTTCTGGCGCACGAAAGGCACCTTACCGGGCATTATTGCCAACGTCAAGGCAGCCTCACCCCAGGAAAATCGGGCGCTGCAGAGGTGCAGCGCCCTTTTTTACCCAGTGCTAGGACAACAAAATCCATTGAACTACTTCATTTACCTGATTAATTGTTCCGCTTTCGTCAGAATTTGTGCGCTGGATCGCGCGGTGATATCGTAATTGTAAATATCTGTTCGATATTGTGTACGTCCATCAGCGTCCACAAACGCCGTTAAGTAATATAAATTCACCGGTATATTTTGCCGAATATTGACATAGCGCGTATCCCCCTGCTTCAGGGCGTCGGAAATGCGCGTGTCATTCCAGCCCGCGTCCTGCAGCAGCATATTGGCCAGCTCCGAGGCTTTATTGACCCTGACGCAGCCGGAACTGAGCGCACGGACATCCTTCTGAAACAGATTATGATTCGGCGTATCGTGCAGATAGATAGCATCCGAACTCGGCATATTAAACTTGTAACGCCCCAGTGAATTACGTGCCCCAGGCGCCTGCTGAAAACGGAACGGTAAATTGTTCTCGGTGATGGTTGACCAGTCAACCCGGTAAGGATCGATGGTCTCTTTACTGTTCCAGCCGCGCATCACGGTGTAGCCATGCTGCTCCAGATAGCCAGGATTATTACGCACCTTCGGCAGAATATCTTTGCGCGCCAGGGTGGGCGGTACGTTCCACGGCGGATTGACCACTACGTTGTTCAGCGCGCTGCTCATCATCGGCGTCTTGCGGTCCGGACGTCCGACGATCACCCGCGAGGCCAGCACCTGACTGCCGTCCTGGTAATAGACCAGCGAAAACGCGGGAATATTCACCATGATACCGGTCGATAGTTTGCCTGGCAGCAGACGTAGACGCTGAATGTTCAGCGCCAGCACGCCAGCGCGCTGCGCCGATGAGACATTGAGCCAGTCACGGGTGGATTGGCCGATGACCCCATCCGCCCCCAGCCCCTGCATGGCCTGAAAGCGCTTAACGCCCTCCACCAGCTGGCGATCGTACACACCGCGCGCCGCGGGCTTGCTCTTTTTCTTCGCCGAAGGACTCACCACGTCGCCGGGCAGAACGATATTGGCGGAATTTTCCAGCATCCCGGTACGCTGGAGGATCTCGCGCAGCGCGCCGATATCATTGCTCCATTCTCCCGGGCGCAACGAGCCGCTGCCGGTCATCTGCGGCCATGGACGTGAATCAGCCACCAGCGCCAGCAGCGACTGATGCATGGCCTCATACTGCGGATGACGCGGCGCCAGGCCGGCGATAAACGCCGGCAGGGAGCCATTATCCAGCGCCAGCTGCCACTGGTTAATCACCGACAGCGGCGGGGTCGCCATCTTGTACGGTGTCGAGCTATATAACCAGCGGGTCCCCTGGGTGGGGATGCCGCTGATAAAGTGCAGATAGCCCATCATGGCATCAGACAACACCACATCGCGCGCCATGCCGCTGACGGCAGGATCGGTCAGCAGACTGACCCAGGTGGTAAACTGCGGCTGAAAACCGGCGATGGCGATCTCCGCCAGCTGCTGCTGGAACGCCTGCACCGCCTCGCGGTTTTCCCACATCGGTTTCATATCCCTGGCGGCGTATAGCGAGACCAGCGGATTCATAAAGACGGGTTTGTAGCCAGCCGGCAATAGCGCTTCGATCTGGGCGCGACTGTTCGCCGCGGCTTCCATCGACAGCGGCTGCTCACCGGCCAGCTTCGCGACCGCCGGCGATTGCCCGTCGCTTTGCGACAGCGCGACGGAAAGCTCTCCAGGCGTAGCGGAGCTATCACCTGGTACGACTTCAGGCTCTGCGGCCTGGACATTGAACAGCGGAGCAAATGCCAGTGCCAGGCTCAGACTGAGCGCTGACAATGGACGACCATACCGTTTCTTAAGCAACATCCCTTGCCCCCTGTTGTCACACATTGCCGCCCACAAATTCGTGGGCTTTAACACAGTATATAAAGACGAAAAGGCTTTTGCCTTACCTAATGTAAAGAAGCTTAAAGATTATACCATCCTGGCATAGCAAGCTGGATAGCAAAAAGGGCAACTTAACGTTGCCCTTTTCAGCGCTTACCCGCCAGTAGTGAGCTGCATCGTCAGGAGGCGTCGGCCGTTCCCGGCAGCGCTTCCGGCAGCGGCGCGGCAAACCCGCGCAGCCCCACGACGTGCACATGTTCGTGATTATTGAACACCTTACGCACCAGTTTATAGGTAGTGCCTTTTTCCGGACTGATGTTCTCCGGCGCTGCGATAATCAGCTGCATCTCCAGACGTTCGCACAGCTCGAACAGGGTGGCGATGGAGCGGGCGTCAAGACGCGCCGCTTCATCGAGGAACAGCAGACGGCAAGGCGAGATATCCTTGCCGCGCAGGCGACGGGATTCATCTTCCCAACTCTGCACCACCATCACCAGAATCGACATCCCGGTACCGATAGCTTCCCCGGTAGACAGCGCGCCGGACTCCGCGCGCAGCCAGCCGTCGGAGCCGCGGTTAACTTCCACTTCCATCTCCAGATAGTTGCGGTAGTCGAGCAGCTCTTCACCGATGGTTTGCGGCGTACGCTGCCCCATGTCGATCTGTGGGTTGAGACGCTGATAGAGCTTGGCCAGCGCCTCAGAGAAGGTCAGACGATTGCTGTTAAACAGATCCTGGTGCTGCTCATGCTGCTCGGAGAGCACGTCGAGCAGCATCGAGTGGGTCTCACGCACATTGACGTTCAGACGCACGCTGTTGACCTGGCCGAAGGAGACACTCTGCAGACCCTGGTTGAGCATCCGGATACGGTTCTGCTCGCGCTGAATGGTTTTGCGAATAATGTTGGCCACGCTGCGGGAACTGATCGCCAGCTTCTGTTCACGGTTGGTCAGCTCTTCGGTCAGGCGGCTGAGCTCGATCTCCATCTGCTCGATCGCTTCCACCGGATCATCGGTGCGAATAATATCCTGACGAATACGCTCGCGCAGATGCTGGTATACGGCAACGAAGAACTGAATTTTGCGCTCCGGACGCTTCGGATCTTCCGAGATACGCAGCACGTCACGCAGGTGTTCGTTATCGGCGACCGCCAGACGCAGCGCCCCCAGCGCCTTATCCGACATTGAGCGCAGCTCATCGGCGGAGAGATAGGCCAGCTCGCGGCGATGCAGACGACGTTCGACGCCGTTGTCTTTCACCAGACGCATCACCGCGCACCAGCCCGCCTTGGCGGTCACCACCTGCTCGCGCATTTCGCAGTAATCGCGCTCCAGCTTGCGCAGTTTACGGGTCAGGTTGTCCATTTCCGCTTCGCAGAAGGTCAACGCTTTCTCCAGCTGATTGCGTCGGGAGCGGTTATTGCTCAGCTGCATGTGCAGTTCATCGCGACGCGCGCGAGCACGCTCTTCCGCGCCGGCGTCGGCGCGCACGCCAATGTCCTGCAATTCTTTATACAGATCGTTGAGCAGCTCTTTCTTGGTGTCATACGAGCTCTTCAGCGAGGCCAGCACCTGATTGTACTGACTAAGCTGCGCCGCATGGGCACGCATCGCGTCGCGCGCGCGGCTGCGTTCGGACTCCGCCTGCTCCAGACGCTGGCGCAGCTTCTCGTTGAGATCGCTGTTGCCGCTGAGCATTTCCGCCGAATCGGAGTAGCTGAAGTGGGCCCTGCGCTGCACAACTTCCGCCAGGGCAAAAGCCTGCTGACGTGCATCGCGCTGGGTTTGCTGCGCATAGGCGTAATCTTCTTTCAGCTGCTCAAACTGCTCCGGATCGCTCTGCAGCACCGAAACAATAGGCTCCAGCTTCGCCAGCTGGTTACCGTGCTGCTGAATAAAGCGCGCGGCTTCCTGCGCTTCGTCCAGACGTTCCTGGATCTCGTCCACGCGGTCGGCCAGCGTATCATCCGCCAGCAGGTTCAGGCGCGGCAGCAGGCGGTTGAGCGCCGACACGCCCTCTTTCGCCTGCTCGTACTGCACACGGTTCTGTTGGTTATCGCTTTCATGGGCGCTCAGCGCACGCTCCAGCTCGCCGCGGCGGCTGTTGAGTTTGCGGATCTCTTCTTCCGGATCGTCCTCGAAAGCCACCGCCAGATGGCTGCCGATAAAGCGGCTGAAGGCCTGGTGCAGGCGCTGGGTTTTCTGCACATCGAACGACAGGGTCGCAAAACGCTCTGACAGCGATTCACGCTCGGCATGCAGGGTTTCAATGCGGTTTTCACGTGCCGCGCGGCCAAACAGCGGCAGCGACGGGAAGCGCGAATAACGCCACTGGCGATCGGCAATCTTCACCACCACCGCTTTTTCCAGCTCGTCGACGCTGAATACGCTGTCATCGAAGGACTGCGGATCGCCTTCGATCAGATAGAGATCTTCCGGGCAATCTTCCAGCCCCTCAAGCTGCTCGGCTACCCGCGACAGATCCGGCACCACGATCGCATGGCGCGACGGACCGTACAGCGCGGAGAAGTACGGCGCATCGTCGAGGCTAACGTCGTCATAGATTTCCGACAACAGCACGCCGCCAAAGCGCTCCGCCAGCGCGTTCAGACGCGGGTCTTCAGAGCCGCCCGGCTGGCTGAGACGCTCAATTTCTTCGTCAATGGCGCGCTTGCGGGCGCCGACCTCGTCACGTTCAACGATAGCCTCTCGTTCACGCTCCAGCAGCTGCTGCAGGTATTCGGTGACCTCCTGGCCGGACGCAAACTGCTCGCCGCTTTGCTCGCACAGCTGGTTAAGGCTGTTCTGCGCCGCCAGCCAGACCGGCGCCCGACGCATCAGCGTCTGGGTACGCGACTGCAGTTGCTCCAGCTCCTGACGCAGCGCCATGCGTTGCTCCTGAGCATTGGAGACGCTGTCGGCCAGCGACGCGATGCGCGCTTCCAGCTCCTGATGCAGCGTTTCCAGATCGTCGATATCGTAACGTTTACCCTGGCGTTTGCAGAACTCGGCCAGCTGACGCTCAGCGTCCTGCTGCTCGCGCAGGCGCTGTTCAAGCTCGTTGAGGCGGCTGCGCAGCCCCTGCGCCTGCTCGGCCTGGTGGCGCTGGTTCACGCCGTCGCGCAGCAATTCGCGCGCCACGTCCCAGGCTTCATTGCGCGCCAGCGGGCCGTTAATCGCCGCCACCAACTGGTAAGCCTGTTCAAACTGGCTGTGCGCGGTTTGCGCCACGCTCATTTTCTGTTCCAGCGACAGCATTTTCTCCGTCGCTTCCTGCTCTTTCGCCTGGAAGGTTTCCAGCCACTCGTCGGCGCTCTCCGGGGTCAGATCCGGCAGATGGCACAGCGCCTTCGCGCGCTCCAGCGCCTGCAGCGCCTGGTTATACTGAATGGCGCGGGTCTGCTGCACATCGAGCGCCTGCTGATAGTCGGCGAGCTGGCTTTTCAGCTCATCCACTTCCAGCTCGGCGGCCTCAGCGCGGGCTTCGTTCTCTTCCTGACGATCGACGGCTTCCGCCACCACTTCATTCTGCTCTTCCAGACGGATCTGCAGCTCGTCGAGATCCGCTTCGTAGCGCTCGATTTTTTCCTGCTGACGCAGCGCAGTCTGCACCAGGTTCAGGTGATCGCTGGCGGCCTGGTAATCGGCTTCCAGATCGCCCTCCGCGCCGTTATGCTCCTGCAGTTCGCGCGCCATGTCGACGTGCTTATACTGCTCAGCCGCCAGCTGCGAACGCGAGGTGAAGAGATCGCGGCGATACTCCAGCGCCTTATCCAGGTGAATGCGCCTCTCGTTGGCGTGACGCATATAGTCCGCCGCCACGTAGTTGGTGGCTTCGCTGATCAGGTGTTTAAACAGATCGCGGTCGGACTGGGTAACGCGAATGGCTTCCAGCGTCATGCGGTTTTCCCGCAGCGCCGCTTCCATATCCTGGAACGCTTTACGCACGCCGCTGTTTTCCGGCAGCAGGTAGTCGCGCAGCGAGCGGGTAATGGTGCTGGAGATCCCGCCGTACAGCGAGGCCTCAATCAGGCGGTAGTACTTGCTACGATCGGAGGCGGAACGCAGGCGACGCGCCACCACGCCCAGATCGAACATTAGCGAGTGATATTCGGTGATCGAATTGAACTGTTTAAACTGGACCCCTTCCATCGCCTCGAGTTTATCTTTCAGCTCGTTGAGGCTCACGACGCGCGCCTGGCGATCGTTCAGCGTTTCGGTCAACAGCTGGGTCGGCAGGATAGAGGTCGGCAGTCCCTGAATGGCGAAAGGTTTAATATCGACTTTACGATCGCGCCCGGCGACCTGCTGCAGGCGCACGCCGACCACCACGCGCTGGTGGCGGGAGTTGATCACATCGAGTACCGAGTAACACACCCCGGCGCGCAGCTTACCGTGCAGGCCTTTATCGCGTGAGCCGCTGGTGGCCCCCGCTTCGGTGGTGTTACGGAAGTGCAGCAGGGTTAAATCCGGGATCAGCGCCGTGACGAAGGCCGCCATGGTCGTGGACTTACCCGCGCCGTTCCCCCCGGAGAGGGTGGTCACCAGTTCATCAAGATCAAAGGTCCGGGCAAAGAAGCCGTTCCAGTTAACCAGCGTTAGCGAGCGAAACTTACCGCGTTCAATCATTACTCTTCCTCCCCGCTATCCGGCTGGTTTTCTTCATTCTCATCATTGAGCTGCAGGTGATTTTCCAGGGCCATCGCTTCCCCGTCGCGGATCAGGCGGCGCTGCGCTTCGCGCGGGTCGTCGCCGGCGCGCACATCGGCGCCAAAGCGGAATACCGATTCGGTAATGCGAAACTTGCTGCTATCGTGGCCCATAAACCACACCATCCCCAGACGACGTAAGCGGTTAAGCGAGGCCCGCATTTTTTCCTGCAGCTTCTGGCGGTCCAGATCCGAACCGGTGGAACGGTTGTTCACCAGCTTCAGCAGCCTGGATTCATCGGCCAGGGTCAGCAGCTCGTCATAGAGCTCCTGCTGGGTAAAAATCCCTTCGTTCGCCAGGCGCTCCGGGCTGAGATAGAGATAGCAAAGAATTTTGCCCACCATCATATCCAGCTCGGACAGTACCGAGCGCGAAATCAGCGTGGTGGACCGCGGGCGCAGGTAGAAGAATCCCTCCGGCGCGCGGATCAGCTCGACGTTATAGCGAGCGTAAAACTCTTCCAGGTAATCCTGAAAATCCATCAAAAATGCGTGATTATCCAGCTCGTCGAGACCGATATGACGGCCCGCGCGCAGGGCGCTGTCCAGCGCCGGAAATAACGGATTGGCCAACGCCTGCGCCAGCTTAACCGGCATCACTTGTTCAATATTTGTCAATGACATGCGCCTGTACCTTGGCTCCGTAATCATTAATCGGCTGCCATTTTGCCGGCAGTCCGGTGAAATCTGCCTGGGCGACGCCCAGCTGTACCGCCTGATCCACGACGATCCGCGCCACGTCGAAGTGACGCCCGCGCGGATACTGCGCCAGGAACTCCCGCGCCACCAGGCCGAGATCCAGCGGTATTCCTTTCTCTTTATAGACCGCCAGCTGCGCTTCGATCAGCGCCGCCAGCTGCTCGCGAATTTCGTTAAACTCTTCAAATTCGAGGTCCGCCGGCAGCTCGCCGGTGACCTCTTCATCGCGCAGAGCCATCTCTTCATCGCGCATATCCAGCAGGCGGTCGGCGTTGGCGTAAGTTAGCGCCCACGGTTCATCAAAATAGGTCTGTACCGACTGGCGCAGACGCTGGGCGAAGACGCGGTTCTTATCCATATCGATAGCGGTACGGATAAACTTGTGCACATGGCGGTCGTAGCCGATCCACAGGTCAATCGCCTGCTGACCCCAGCTGACGATGCGGTCGAGCTTGCTTTGCAGATCGAACACCAGCCGATCGACAAAATGGAGATCGTCGCGCGCCATGGTCGAGTCCTGAATGCGCAGCAGGTTCGCCTGCAGCTTATCCCCTGCCGCATCCAGCGTATCCTGCAGTTCGCGCAGGGTGCCGGAGGTTTCCGACAGCAGCAGTTCACAGCTGGAAATCGCCGCGCGCCAATCTTTATTCAACAACTGCGCGATATCGTCTTTCACCAGCTGCTGCTGCTCATCCATAATGCGCTGCGTCAGGTCGATGCTGTCGAAAATTTCCGCTACGGAATACTTCAGCGGCGCAAAAACGTTGCGATGCCAGTGGAATTCATCACCGCCCTCTTCCGCGGCGTCCGCCGCGCGCTTCAGCTCGCCGGCGACGATCGACAGCTGCATCGAGAGACGCAGCGTCGAGAATTCGCGCTGACGGATATAATAATCGGTGATCCCAATCCCCAACGGCGTCAGGCGATAGATCGCATTGCCTTCGGTAATTTCGCTGGTAAAGCGGTTCAGCAGACGCTGGCGCACCAAATCGTTGATCGCGTTATTGGCGCGCTGGCTGATGGTTTCGCTGGTCTGCTCAAACGCATCACTGACGTGGCGGAACGCATCCACCAGTTCACCCTCGCTCATTTCCCCTTCCAGTCGTTCACCATTCAGAGTGGCGATCGCCAGCAGGAAAGAGAGTCTGTCGACCGGTAGCGAGATTGAAAAATCATTTTTTCTGGCCCAGGCAACCAGTTCGGGGACTGTCTGGGAAAATTCACTCATACTTTATCCTTGCATCTGCGGCTATGAGCCTGGCTCTTAAGCGCGGTGACATGAATATAACGGCCCAGGCTGAGATACGGCTCCTGACGACAGTAGCGCGTCTCCAGCGCCAGCAGCGCCGCATAGCTGTCATGCTGTTGGCGTTTTTCACGCAGATAATCATGAAACACCCGCACGCCGGTTTTGCTGACGATCTGCCAGCCAATCTCTTCCAGCCAGTGATAAACCTGCTGTGGTTCACGCGGATAATCCGGCGACAGCGTGCGTTTTTTCTTTTTTGGCATGCCCAGTTGAACGTAATCAAAATTACCGGCAACCATATTGTGCATCAACAGGCCGTTAGCATTGTAGAACATCAATGACAGTCCACCGCCAGCACGCAGCGTCGACCACAGGGTATGCAGTATTTCCTGGGGCTCCGCCACCCACTCCAGCACCGCATGAAACAGTACCAGATCGACCGGGCTTTCCAAATGCTGCGCAATATCCTGAGCCGCGCATTGTACAAAATGCATGTTGTCGATCACACCTTTATCGGCGGCCGCCTGGCGGGCGCGAGCCACCATCTCAGCGGA
This sequence comes from Klebsiella sp. P1954, assembly GCF_018199955.1. Taxonomy (NCBI): domain Bacteria; kingdom Pseudomonadati; phylum Pseudomonadota; class Gammaproteobacteria; order Enterobacterales; family Enterobacteriaceae; genus Klebsiella; species Klebsiella sp. P1954. The sequence goes on from NZ_CP073373.1 coordinate 1,138,296, forward strand.
GAGATCGCACAGCGTCACGTGATGGCCCAGTTGCGCGACTTTGATGGCCGTTTGCCCTTCGCCGCCGCCGGCATCCAGCACCCTCAGCGGTCCCGGCCCCAGCTGCGCCAACAGCGATTCCAGATCCTGCCAGAGGATCGCCTGACGCAACTGGCCTTTTGTGGTGCCGTAAATATTGCGCGAAAACTTTTCAGCAATGTCATCGAAATTGCGATCCTGCACGAGTGACTCCACAAGCCAACACAAAACCGCTATTTTGTCATACCCGCGCCGAGAATGAAGCGATCTGTTATAAGATCCGAACATAACTTTGGTTATATGGTTAAAAAAGGAACCATCTGGCATGCTTTTCACGCTAAAAAAGATCGTCGGCGGCCTGCTGTTGCCGCTACCCGCCTTACTGTTGTTGATCGGTATCGGGATCGCGCTGTTATGGTTCAGCCGCTTTCAGCGTACCGGGAAGCTATGCGTGAGCCTCGGCTGGCTGCTGCTGACGCTGCTGAGCCTGCAGCCCGTGGCCGACAGCCTGCTGAAACCGATTGAAGATACCTACCCCACCTGGCGCGGCGAGCAGCCGGTGAACTACGTGGTGGTGCTGGGCGGCGGCTATACCTGGAATCCGGAGTGGGCGCCAAGCTCTAATCTTATCAATAACAGCCTGCCGCGCCTGACGGAGGGCATCCGCCTGTGGCAGGCGAATCCCGGTTCGAAAATGATCTTTACCGGCGCGGCGGCGAAAACGAATCCCGTCAGCACGGCGGAAGCCGGGGCGAGAGTGGCGGAGAGCCTTGGCGTACCTCGCAGCGATATCATTGTGCTCGATCGGCCGAAAGATACAGAAGAGGAAGCGCTGGCGGTGAAGCGCGCCATCGGCGACGCGCCCTTCCTGCTGGTCACCTCGGCGTCACACCTTCCGCGGGCGATGATATTCTTTCGCCATGCCGGCCTGGATCCGCTTCCCGCGCCGGCCAATCAGCTGGCGGTGACCTCGCCGCTCAATCCGTGGGAGCGGGCCATTCCTTCTCCAGTGTGGCTGATGCACAGCGACCGGGTCGGCTATGAAACCCTTGGTCGCGTCTGGCAATGGCTGAAAGGCAGCTCAGGCAAGCCAGGGCAGGAGTGATTTTGCAGCGAGGTCAAAACGGGCGCGATCAAAGCGCCCGGTGTTGACCAGACTATCCACCTCATCCCACAGCAGATAAAGCCAGCGCCGCCAGACAAAGGCCTCGGAAACTGGCGCCTGCTGCAGGTAGCGCCACAGCAGCTGTTCCGCCTGGCCGCCTTCAGCAAGGCGGAACAGTTCATACTCGCGTGGCGCCCACAGCATCATCCCCGGCCCCACCATCGCCAGCAGCTGATCGCTGCGCGGATCTTTTAGCATGCTGCGCAGAGTGAAGTTGCCATGCACCAGCACAGCATTATCATTGAAATCGCGGAACAGCTCCGGAAGGCACTCGCGGGAGCGGAACAAAAGGCGCTTATCCTGCATGGTGAGACCGGTGTCCTGATACAGGTTCAGGGTGCTCCACAATATCTCTACCCGCTGGCGGTACCAGTTCGGCCAAAGGTTTTCCTGGGTATTGTCGACCATTCCCACGCAGCCGCCACTGTCCTGCCGATGCCATGCCAGCAGCGCCTCGACGATTTGCTCCTGCAGTTGCTCCCAGCGCGCCGGGGTGCGCGTCGGCGCCTCCACCGGTACGCCGCGCAGGCGCTCAAGCAGCAGCACATCTGGTCCGGGATGTTCTTCGTGCGTCATGACGCCATAAACCACCGGCATACGCACCGTACCATTACGCGCCAGGGTCGAGATCTTCCATGCCAGCTGCCGCGCCACGCCGGGCGTGGTGAAACTTCGCGCCAGCAGCGGCATCGGGTTTCCCTGCGCATCGTACAGGAACCACAGCGCCGTAGCGGCTTGTTCACTGACACACTCCACCCGGCTTAGCTTTTCGCCAAGAAGATGACTGAGTTCGGTTCGCAACTGTTCCATTGTCGATTACCCCTATGAACACTACTGGTTTCATAATGAGCGCCCGCACCTGGCTTGTCATCGGATAAGATCAAAAAGGGGTAAAAAAAGCGAAAAACCGACGGGATATCCCCTCCAGCAAGGAGGGGACAGAGGACTAACGCAGCTCAGCGCGGACGCGCTCCAGATCTTCCGGGGTATCCACGCCGGTGCCGGGCACTTCCGCCGCCACGGCGACATGGATTTTCTCGCCATACCACAGCACTCGCAGCTGCTCGAGCATTTCAATCTGCTCCAGCGGGCTCGGCGCCCAGCTGACATAGCGGCGGATAAAGCCGGCGCGATAGCCATAGATGCCGATGTGACGCAGCAGGGAGTCACCGATGGTCTCGCGGGATTGGGCAAAGCGATCGCGATCCCAGGGAATAGTCGCGCGGGAGAAATAGAGCGCGTAACCCTTGGCATCCATCACCACTTTGACCGCATTCGGGTTAAACGCCTCTTCCGCATCATGGATCGGTACCGCCAGGGTCGCCATTCCGCTGCTGCTGGCAGCCAGATTCTCCGCCACCTGGCGGACAATCGCCGGGGGGATCATCGGCTCATCGCCCTGAATATTGACGATAATGGTGTCATCGCTGAACGCACACTTTTCCACCACTTCCGCCAGCCGTTCGGTGCCGGACTGATGGTCGGCGCGGGTCATACAGACCTCGCCGCCGGCGGCTTCAACCGCCCGGGCGACATCTTCGTGATCGGTGGCGACAATAATGCGATCCGCGCCGGATTCGCGAGCGCGCTCCAGCACATGGACAATCATCGGCTTACCATTAATGTCCTGCAGTGGTTTTCCCGGCAGGCGCGTGGAGGCGAAACGCGCAGGAATAATGACCACGAAACTCATGAGTGACTCTCTTCTAGCGCCAGCGGACGCGCCTCTGTCTCCAGCAGCACCGGGATACCGTCGCGCAGCGGAAACGCCAGGCTATCAAGTTTGCAAATAAGTTCTTGCTTATCCTGACTGTAATACAGCTTGCCGTTACAGACCGGGCAGGCGATGATTTCAAGTAAACGGTGATCCATGTTTCCTCCTGATGGACCGGATAGATTTCTCAGCAGCATATCACAGGAAGGCAGGCGCCGGGATCAATCGGCGTCGATTTCCCACCCCTGCTCCTGGCCGACAAACAGCCCTTCCGGCAGGCGTCGGCAAAGGATCCGCTCTGCCGATTGCCAGTGTGCGAAGTCGTTAATCGCCCGGCGCAGCCCCTGCTCCAGACCACGGGTGATCTTCGCCCCCTCCTCCAGCCACAGGGCGAAGATCTCCAGCTCCCGGCTTTTGCGATGTATTTTACTGTCCATCCGCCCGACCAGTTTTCCCTGGTGCAGCAGAGGCAGTACGAAGTAGCCATACTGACGCTTCGGCGCCGGGGTATAACACTCCAGGCGATAGCTGAAGTTGAACAGCTGCTCAGCGCGTTTCCGATCCCAGACCACCGGGTCGAAGGGCGAGAGCACGGCGCTATGGCTGGCGGTCAGCTTACCGCCGGGCGCGGTCTCCAGCTGCGCCAGCGCCTTGTGATGCAGCCACATCTCGCCGAGTGCTTCCACGTTAACCGGCACCACCAGCCCCTCTTCCTGCCAGGCCGCCAGCAGACCCGGTAGCGCCGGCTGGCGCAAGCGATAGTAATCGGCCAGCCACTGGGCGCGGAAGATGCCGAGGCTACGGGCGCTATTGCGCAACATAATGGCCTCTGCGTCTTCGCGGGAGAGCGCGTCGCGCTCGTCGTCCCAGTCCGGCATCACCCGCCGGGTTAGATCATACACGCGGTGAAAATTGCGCCGCTCCACCACCATCACTTCGCCGGCGGTAAACAGCCCTTCCAGGTGGCGCTTATGCGGTTTCCACTCCCACCAGCCGCTGGCGCCTTTGCGCGGGTGGGTAAAATCCGCCGAGCGAACCGGGCCGTTTTGTCCGATATGCGCCACCAGCTCGGCAATACTCCCGGCATGCTCCTCCATCCACGCGCGATGGTATTTCCAGCCCATATTGTCGGGATTCAACATGCGATGGCGCACCAGGGCGAAATCGCTGCGCGGCAGAAAGCAGGCTTCATGCGCCCAGTATTCCATTAGCTCGCCGTTGCGCAGCGACTCATCCAGCCAGTGCTGCGGATAGCTGCCAAGACGGCTGAACAGCACCAGGTAGGGGCTGCGGGCCACCACGTTGATGGTATCGATTTGCAGCAGCGACATCTGCTGGATGGTGGAAAGAATGTCTTTCGGGCGAGCGCGACGTCGGGGCTTCTTTAACAACCCCTGCGCCGCGAGATGGAGGTGGCGCGCCTCGTTAAGCGATAGTTGCAATACCGACATGCAGGTTCTCCGTCAGGAATTCCAGCACAGCGGCGAGCAAAGCCGGCGCGTCAGTTAACGTTGCGCCAACGTCGCTAAGTCCGCAAGCAACCGCTGTGCGCGTTCATCGGCCATTATGGCGTCGACCGGTAAATACCACCAGTTTGCAGCGGCGAAATCGCGACATTTCACGGCATCTTTCTCGGTCATCAGCAGCGTCTGATCGGCGGTCACCAGGGCGGCGACATCATCCTGGCTCAGCGCCTGATGGTCCGCCAGCGCCACGGTTTTGACCGGCTGGACGCCGCAGCTTTCGAGGGTGGCGAAGAAGCGCGGCGGATGGCCGATGCCGGCCATCGCCACCACGTTCGTAAAGGTGGAGACATCGCGACGTTCGCCGGTAAGCAGGTTAACCGCCATCCCTGGGCGCAGCCGCATCGGGATCTCACCCGGACGCGCCACGCCGCCGTTAACGATAACCGCATCAACGCTTTGCAAGCGCGACGCCCGCTCGCGCATCGGCCCGGCAGGCAGCCACCAGCCGTTGCCAAAGCGGCGCACGCCGTCAATAACGACAATTTCTCTGTCCCGCGCGAGCTTATAGTGCTGCAACCCGTCGTCGGTCACAATCATCTGCAGATCGTGCGCGCTGAGCAATGCTTTTACCGCGTCGCTGCGTAGCGGAGCGACAGCGACCGGGGCACCGGTACGCTGATGGATCAACACCGGTTCATCACCCGCCAGCGCCGTACTGGTTCTGTCGTCCAACACCAGCGGATAGCGTTCAGCTTTACCGCCGTAGCCGCGAGACACGACGCCAACGCGAATACCGCGCTGCTGCAGCTGCTCCACCAGCCAGATCACCACCGGCGTTTTGCCATTGCCGCCGGCGGTCAGGTTACCAACCACCACCACCGGCACCGGCGCGCGCCAGGCTTTTTGCCACCCCAGCTGATAGCTGAGGCGAATCACCCCGCTCACCAGGCCATACAGCCAGGAGAGCGGCAGCAGCAGGCGCCACAGCGGCGATTCCCCGGACCAGATGCGCGCGATCATTCGCCGAATTGCATCTTATGCAGCTGGGCGTACACGCCCTTATGCTCCAGCAGGTCATGGTGCGTTCCGCGCTCCACGATCCGCCCGTCTTCAACCACCACGATTTCATCAGCCTGCTCAATGGTCGACAGACGGTGAGCGATAACCAGCGAGGTACGGTTTTTCTGCAGCTCATCCAGCGCCGCCTGAATGGCACGCTCGGACTCGGTATCCAGCGCCGAGGTAGCTTCATCGAGGATCAGGATCGGGCTGTTACGCAGCAGCGCGCGGGCAATAGCAATACGCTGGCGCTGGCCGCCGGACAGCATCACGCCATTCTCGCCGATGACGGTATCCAGACCATTATCCATCTTGTTGATGAAATCCATGGCGTAGGCCATGCGCGCGGCCTCTTCAATCTGCTCGCGGCTGTACTCTTCGGTACGGGCATAGGCGATATTGTTGGCGACGGTATCGTTGAACAGATGCACGTTTTGTGAAACCAGCGCCACCTGGTCGCGCAGCGAGCTCAGCTTGTACTCGCGCAGGTCGTGGCCATCCAGCAGGATCTGGCCGTCGTCGACATCGTAGAAGCGGGTGATCAGGCTGGCAATGGTCGATTTACCCGACCCTGAGCGCCCCACCAGCGCCACGGTTTTCCCTTCCGGGATATCGAGATTGATATTGCGCAGCGCGGCCACTTCGCGACCCGGGTAGGTAAAGGTGACGTTCTCGAACTTGAGATTGCCTTTCGCCCGCTCAATGACCCGCGTACCTTCGTCTTTTTCCTGCTCGGAATCGAGGATCGCAAACAGCGTCTGGCACGCCGCCATCCCACGCTGGAACTGGGCATTGACGTTGGTCAGCGACTTCAGCGGACGCATCAGCGCAATCATCGAGGAGAAGACCACGGTAATGGTCCCGGCGGTCAGGGTGTCCATCACGCTCGGGAAGCTGGCGGCATACAGGACAAAGGCCAGCGCCAGGGAGGCGATAAGCTGAATGATCGGGTCGGAGATAGACGAGGCGGAAACCATCTTCATCCCCTGCAGACGCATTTTATTGCTGACTTTATCAAAACGTTTGGTTTCCACTTCCTGGCCGCCAAACATCAGCACCTCTTTGTGCCCTTTCAGCATCTGCTCGGCGCTGGTGGTGACCTGCCCCATCGTGTTCTGCATATTCTTACTGATATTGCGAAAACGCTTGGAGACCACGCGGATCGCCACCGACACAATCGGCGCCAGTACGATCAGGATCAGCGACAGCTGCCAGCTGTAATAGAACATCATCACGAACAGACCGATAATCGATGCCCCTTCGCGGACCACGGTGATCAGCGCGCTGGAAGAGGAGGAGGCGACCTGCTCAGAATCATAGGTGATGCGTGACAGCAGCGTTCCGGTAGACTGCTTGTCAAAGAAGGCCACCGGCATACCCATCATGTGGCCGAACAGGCGACGACGCATGGTCATCACCACTTTGCCGGAAACCCAGGAAATACAATAGCTCGAGATGTAGCTGGTGATCCCACGCAGCACCATCAGGCCGATAACCACCAGCGGCATCCATAGCAGCACTGAGCGATCCGTTTTACCAAAACCATCATCCAATAACGGTTTAAGAAGCGATAACATGAAGGTGTCACTGCCCGCGTTAAGCACCAACGCCACCGCCGCTACGATTAGCCCGGCTTTAAACGGCGCGATAATCGGCCAAAGTCGGCGGAAGGTCTGCCACGTGGAGAGATCTTTATCGTTCTGCATTCAATAAACCAGCTTGTGTTGAAATAGCCGCATATTCTACCCGTTATCGGCGGGCGCGCCAAACCACTGATGATACCAACGCGGTAAAACTTGATCCCGTAAGCTATGGATTTGCCACCCTTCTGCGGAAAAAACCACCGTTATCTGCCCCTGCTGCTGCGTGGCGAACCAGCGATAACCCCGCTGGCGGTAGCGCTGAACCACCTTGTACGAGGGCATCCGCCACGCATTGTAGCGCGAAGCGGAGGCCAGCGCGGCCGCGCCATCCACCCGGCGGATCAGCAGCGCGCTGGAGGAGGTATTGCTGCCGTGGTGGGGAACCTGAATAAGTGTAGACGTCAGATGCCGCCAGTAACGGCTGATCATCGCCTGCTCCGCCTGACGTTCTATATCGCCGGTGAGCAGGATGCTGGAGCGACCATCATCGATCCGCACCACACAGGAATGATTGTTACCCTTTGCCGTGCTGCCCGGTAGCGGCCACAGGGCCTGGAAGTTGAGTCCCTGCCATTGCCAGCGCTCACCGCGATGACATGGCAGATGATGCGCCCAGCCTAACGGGCTGCGCACCCAGGCCTGCGGCCATGCCTGCAGCACTGAATCAAGGCCGCCGCGATGATCCAGATGTTCATGGCTCAGCATAATCCCTTGCAGCTGCAGATGGTGCCAGCGCAGCCACGGGATAATCACCTGTTGACCGCTATCACCCTGCGGCCAAGCCGGCCCGGTATCGTAAAGCAATGCCTTACCGTGACGCTCGATCACCATCGCCAGCCCCTGTCCGACATCCAGCATCGTCACCCGCCATTCGTCCGCAGGCGGTTGTCGGCTGAATGGCCGCGTCAGTAAAAACAGCACGCTGAGACACAGCGCCGGTGAATGCCGCCAGCTCTGAAAACGCCAGCCCATCACCAACAGCCACGGCAGGCTACTGATCCACAGCCAGCGAGCATCCAGCGTCAACCAGCCGTCCGGTAAACGTCTTAATCCCCAGAACAATACGGCCAGCACGCGATCGGCCGCCAGCCAGAGTAGCGACTCCACTATCTCCGGCCCCGAGAGATGCACCAGCATCGCGGTCAGAATAAGCGGCACCGCCAACAGGGTGACTAACGGTACCGCCAGCAAATTAGCCGCCATCGACGTCAGGCTTATGCCATGGAATAGCAACAACTGCAGCGGCAGCAGCAGCAGCGTCACGCCAGCCTGCAAATGAACAAGAGCAATTATGGGCTTCCACGGCCAGCGCCAGCGGCCGGCAGGCAGCGGGAGCCACTGGAACCAGAAGATCAGCCCCGCCACGGCGAAGGCAGATAGCCACAGGCTTTGCGACAGGACCGCCAGCGGGTCGGCAACCAGTATCGCTCCCAGACAGCAGAGCCACACCTGCCACGCCGTCCAGCGTTGACCCGACAAACGTAAAGCACAACAGACCGCAAGCCCTAAGCAAGTGCGCAGGGCCGGCGGCTGCATACCGGTCAGCCAGGCATAGCCGACGGCGCCGGCCAGCCCGGCCAGCAGCGGCAACCGCCAGCCAATCCAGCGGCCCGGGAGAATATACTGCACGCCGCGCAGCAACAGCATGATAAGAGAAGCCGCGAGAGCGATATGCAGACCCGAGATAGCCATCAGATGGGAAGTGCCCGTGTTCTGCATCAGGACCTTTATCTCCGTCGGCAGAGACAGCCGCTCCCCCATTCCTAATCCCAACATCACCGCGCGCCAGGGATAAGTCTGCAGTCGCCGGGTCAGCGACGTCAGATAGCGGGCGCGCAGACTGCAGCGGGCATCCAGCGCGGAAGCGGCGACGATCCCTCCGCTCAGCGGTCGGTGCTGCGCCAGCGCATAGCGCTGGCTGTCGAAGCCCCCGTCATTGAGCTGCCCGTGCACCGGGCGCAGGCGCAGCGTCATCAGCCAGTGTTGACCCGCACAGGCTGGCGCAGGTGCAAGTTCCCCGTACAGCGTTACGCCTACCGGGGGAAACAGATAGCGGCCCCGCAGGCGCACCATTTGTCCACGGTGCAAGGTCTGGCCATCCGTCTCGCTAAGGATCACTTCCGCTTGCCGGATGGCGCCGGTAAGGTGCCGGGTCGGCCACAGCGCCTGATGCGCGCTCAATACTCCCCAGACCACCAGCAGAAGCGTCATCGCCACTCCGGCGACGGCCCTTCCATGCAGACGAATCAGCGCCAGCGCCAGTGCGCTCGCGCCCGCCAGACTGTACGGGCCCGGCAAGACGGGTAGCCAGAGAAGCGGCAGCATTGCAATGATGGCGCATCCGGCAAGCCATGGTAGACGCATAAACACCTCCCTGTGAGTGGACAGTGTTACGCAAAGCGGTGCTGGCGTCCTGGAGGCGAATTCAGGCTTGCGCGGCGCATTCCAGACAATCGCCTCGCTTGCAGCCGGGCACGCTTTTTTTGTGAGGATGGCCGTAAATGGCGGGCACAAAAAAAGCACCCGAAGGTGCTTTCTTTATCGTCAGGCAGGCTGCACGTCGTGCAACTCACCCTTCATAAATATTGGCGCGGTCACGTAATTCTTTCCCGGGCTTAAAGTGCGGAACGTACTTACCTTCCAGTTCGACTTTATCACCAGTTTTCGGGTTACGTCCGGTGCGAGGTGCTCGATAGTGCAGAGAAAAGCTGCCGAAACCGCGGATTTCAATGCGCTCACCTTGAGCAAGCGTTGAGGCCATATGTTCCAGCATTTCTTTAACAGCATCTTCCACCGCTTTCGCCGGAATGTGAGATTGCTGGCTGGCAAGTCTTTCAATCAATTCTGACTTGGTCATTATTCCTCCGGTTTCCTTCAAGGCAAAAATTAGCTAACAGCTTAAACAAGGGCGGCCGTAGCCGCCCTTTGTGCTTGATTACAGGACGAATCCTGCAATCTGTCAAGTAAACTCGTCGCTATTCAGGTTGTTATTACCTGAATGACAAAGATTACTCGCCTTTCGCTGCTTTGAACGCTTCAGCCATAGCGTTGTTGGAGAAGTTCGCGTCTTCCTGCTTGTTCACGGTAGCGATAGCGTCTTTTTCTTCCGCTTCGTCTTTCGCACGTACAGACAGGCTCACTACGCGGTTCTTACGATCCACGCCGGTGAATTTCGCTTCAACTTCGTCGCCAACGCTCAGAACCAGAGTTGCGTCTTCAACGCGGTCACGGGATGCTTCAGAAGCACGCAGGTAACCTTCTACGCCGTCAGCCAGTTCTACGGTTGCGCCTTTAGCGTCAACTGCAGTCACTTTACCAACAACGATAGCGCCTTTCTTGTTCAGAGCAACGTAGTTGTTGAACGGATCTTCCGCGAGCTGTTTAACGCCCAGGGAGATACGCTCACGCTCTGCGTCAACCTGCAGAACAACTGCTGCGATTTCGTCGCCTTTTTTGTATTCACGAACTGCTTCTTCGCCTGCAACGTTCCAGGAGATGTCAGACAGGTGAACCAGGCCGTCGATGCCGCCGTCCAGGCCGATGAAGATACCGAAGTCAGTGATAGACTTGATTTTACCTTCAACACGGTCGCCCTTGTTGTGGGTTTCCGCGAACTGCTGCCATGGGTTAGATTTGCACTGCTTCAGACCCAGGGAGATACGACGACGCTCTTCGTCGATATCCAGAACCATTACTTCCACAACGTCGCCAACGTTAACAACTTTGGACGGGTGGATGTTTTTGTTGGTCCAATCCATTTCGGAAACGTGAACCAGGCCTTCAACGCCCTCTTCGATTTCAACGAAGCAGCCGTAGTCGGTCAGGTTGGTCACGCGACCGGTCAGTTTGGTACCTTCCGGATAACGTTTAGCGATAGCTACCCACGGATCTTCGCCCAGCTGTTTCAGGCCCAGGGATACACGGGTACGCTCGCGGTCGAACTTCAGCACTTTAACAGTGATTTCGTCGCCAACGTTTACGATTTCGCTCGGATGCTTAACGCGTTTCCAGGCCATATCGGTGATGTGCAGCAGGCCGTCAACGCCGCCCAGATCAACGAATGCACCGTAGTCAGTGAGGTTCTTAACGATACCTTTGACTTCCATGCCTTCCTGCAGGTTTTCCAGCAGCTGATCGCGCTCTGCGCTGTTTTCGGATTCGATAACGGCACGACGAGAAACAACAACGTTGTTACGCTTCTGGTCCAGCTTGATGACTTTGAACTCAAGCTCTTTGCCTTCCAGGTGCAGCGTGTCGCGCACCGGACGAACGTCTACCAGGGAACCCGGCAGGAACGCACGAATACCGTTCAGCTCAACAGTGAAGCCACCTTTAACTTTGCCGTTGATAACACCGGTAACAGTTTCAGCGTCTTCGTAAGCTTTCTCCAGCGTGATCCAAGCTTCGTGACGTTTAGCTTTCTCACGGGACAGCAGAGTTTCACCGAAGCCGTCTTCTACTGCATCCAGAGCAACGTCAACTTCGTCACCAACCTGGATTTCCAGCTCGCCCTGGGCGTTTTTGAACTGCTCAGCCGGGATGGCGGACTCAGATTTCAGACCGGCGTCAACCAGTACTACGTCTTTGTCGATAGCAACAACAACACCACGAACGATGGAACCCGGGCGGGTTTCGATTTCTTTTAAGGATTCTTCAAACAGTTGAGCAAAAGATTCAGTCATGTTTAATCTTCAGGTTAATATTAACGTCCACCTGGCTCCGTGCCGGATGGGGTTGTTTCACATACCCGCTGACCATCCATTGCCGCGGGGTACTGCTATAATTCGGAGGCTTCGGCGCGTTACCGGTTAAGGCCTACGCAACGGCCAATTTTTCGCGCGCATATTGTAGCGCTTTTTCAATCACTTGCTCAATGTTTAGTTCGGTTGAATCGAGAACTAATGCATCGGCAGCCGGGACAAGCGGCGCCACGGCGCGATTTCGGTCGCGATCGTCACGCTCTTTTATCTCGGACAAAAGACGTTCAAAGTTAACATCAAAGCCCTTTTCCTGCAACTGCCGCATGCGGCGATGCGCCCGCTCGTCGGCCGAGGCATCGAGGAAAATTTTCACCGGCGCGTCCGGGAAAACTACCGTTCCCATATCGCGACCGTCGGCGATAAGCCCCGGCAGTTCGCGGAAGGCGCGCTGGCGGCGCAGCAGCGCTTCGCGAACGCGCGGAAAAGCCGCCACTTTCGAGGCCGCGTTCGCGACCTCCTGAGTGCGAATTTCGCTACTGACATCTTCCCCTTCCAGCACCACTTCCAGGTTGCCGTCAGTAGAAATAAAACGCACGTCAAGATGGGCAGCCAGGGGCACCAGCGCCTCTTCGGACTCCACGTCGACATGATGATGCAGCGCCGCCAGCGCCAGAACGCGGTAGATCGCGCCTGAATCTAACAGATGCCAGCCCAGCGCTTCCGCCATTGCCTTGCACAACGTACCTTTACCCGCACCGCCAGGCCCATCAATGGTGATTACCGGAATATTCGCCGTCATCTTTTTCTCCTTCAGCAAGGCGCATGGAATATAAACGCCGCGCATTATACGCATCAATACGCCGGAAAGTGAGCATTGCTTGTAAATTACGGACTACAGGAAATGAAAAGCAGAAGTTTTGCGCAATTATAGCGGGCTGACAGGACATCAGCCCGCGGGATGACAAAGTTTTACTCAGGCGAGGGTACTGATCCGCGCCAGCTGCTCAAAGTAGTCAGGGAACGTTTTGGCCGTACATTTGGGATCAAGGATGGTCACCGGCGTATCAGACAGCGCTACCAGCGAGAAGCACATCGCCATCCGGTGGTCGTTATAGGTGCCGATTTCTGCGTACTTCAACTTTGCCGGCGGGGTGATGCGGATATAATCTTCCCCCTCTTCCACCTCGGCGCCCACTTTACGCAGCTCGGTCGCCATGGCGAACAGACGGTCCGTCTCCTTGACCCGCCAGTTGTAGATATTGCGCAGGGTAGTGGTCCCTTGCGCGAACAGCGCGGCGGTGGCGATGGTCATCGCGGCGTCCGGGATATGGTTCATATCCATATCGACCGCCTTGAGTTCGCCGTGGGTGCAGGCGATGAAATCGTCGCCCCAGGTGACGGTGGCGCCCATTTTCTCCAGTACGTCGGCGAAACGAATGTCGCCCTGTACGCTGTTGCGGCCGATACCGGTGACTTTTACCGTGCCGCCCTTAATGGCGCCAGCGGCGAGGAAATACGAGGCCGAGGAAGCATCGCCTTCCACCAGGTAATCTCCCGGCGACTGATACTGCTGCTTGCCGCGCACCACAAATCGCTGATAAGACTGATTGTCCACCTCAACGCCGAAGGTTTTCATCAGGTGCAGCGTAATGTCGATATAGGGTTTCGACACCAGATCGCCCTTAATGACGATGACGGTATCCTGCGGCGCCAGCGGCGCGGTCATCAGCAGCGCGGTCAGGAACTGGCTGGAGACGCTGCCGTCAACCTCGACGTTGCCGCCCTGAAAACCGCCGCGCAGGCGCAGCGGTGGATAATTTTCCTGCTCCAGATAGTCGATCTGAGCGCCGCCCTGACGCAGGGCATCCACCAGATGGCCGATCGGACGCTCTTTCATCCGCGGTTCGCCGGTCAGCACGATATCGTTGCTGCCAAGGCACAGGGCCGCCGCCAGCGGACGCATCGCGGTACCGGCGTTGCCAAGGAACAGCTCCAGCGCCGCGGCAGAGCGCAACGGGCCGCCGTTGCCGGTCACTTCGCAGCGGGTGCGGTCGGCAGACAGGGTATATTGAACCCCCAGCGCACTCAGGGCATTCAGCATATGGCGCACATCGTCGCTGTCCAGCAGGTTGGTCAGCACCGTCGTGCCGCGGGCCAGGGCAGCCAGCAGCAGCGCGCGGTTGGAGACGCTTTTCGAACCTGGCAGGTTCACGGTGCCCTCTACGCGTGCGATGGGTTGTAACGTCAGGGATTCCATCAAACTTCACTCTCAAACAAACAGAATAAAAACCCCGCAGACAGGCCGCGGGGAGGAAGAAAGAAACAGGCGATTAACCGTGGCGGCGTTCGAAGTCCAGCATAAAGTCGGTTAACGCCTTCACGCCGTCCAGCGGCATGGCGTTGTAGATGGAAGCACGCATGCCGCCCACCACCCGGTGGCCCTTCAGCGCGTGCAGCCCGGCAGCAAACGACTCTTCGAGGAACAGTTTGTCCAGGGCGCTGTCCGCCAGCTGGAACGGTACGTTCATACGCGAACGGTTGGCCTGCGCCACATCGTTACGATAGAAGCCGCTGTTATCGATCACGCCGTAGAGCAGTTCGGCTTTCTGCTGGTTGATTTTATCCATCGCGGCAACCCCGCCCTGCTGTTTCAGCCACTTAAACACCAGTCCAGCCAGATACCATGCGAACGTCGGCGGTGTGTTAAACATCGAGTCATTCTCGCTTAACACGGTGTAGTCAAGAATTGATGGGCAGGCCACGCTGGCTTTGCCCAGCAGATCTTCACGCACGATGACCAGCGTCAGCCCAGCCGGACCGATATTCTTCTGCGCGCCGGCGTAGATTACGCCGAAGCGGTTGACGTCAATTTCGCGGGAAAGAATGGTGGAGGAGAAATCGGCGGTCACGATGACGTCTTCGCCGAAGTTCGGCGTCTCATCAATCGCGATACCATCAATGGTTTCGTTCGGGCAGTAGTGCAGATAGGCCGCCCCCGGGGTCAGCTGCCACTCGCTCATCGGCTTCACAGCGCGCTTGCCGTCGACGGTGATTTTCGCGTCGATAACGTTCGGCGTGCAGTATTTCTTCGCCTCTTTGACCGCGCTGGCCGCCCAGTAGCCGGCGTCCACATAGTCAGCGACCTTTTTATCGCCGAGGATGTTCAGCGGGATCCCGGCGAACTGGCCGCGGCCGCCGCCGTGGCAGAATAAAACTTTATAGTTGGAAGGGATGTTCAGCAGAGCGCGGAAGTCCTGTTCTGCCTCTTCTGCCACCTGGATAAACTCCTTACCACGGTGACTGATCTCCATGACCGACGTCCCCAGACCGTGCCAGTCGCACAGTTCCTGCTGCGCCAGTTTGAGTACTTCCGCCGGCAGCATTGCCGGGCCCGAACTGAAGTTATAGACCTGAGCCATTTCCCCTCACCACGTTGCTATGTTGTTTTGCCCGCGAACCGCCGCGGGCATAAGTTATTCCTGTGGCTATCGGTTTTATCATTCAGTGACACGGTCCGCAATGGCTAAAACTCGCCGACGGTAAAACGCGGCCGCCGTCACACAACAGAATCTATCGGCTTGACGTAATAAAACCGACATATTTGCTGTCAGGTAAGTCGTTTCGCCCGGCTGGCCTTCGACCATTCTGCATTTGCGCAGCGCGGACATATTCGTTTTTCTCCCGCCTGCATCGCCATTACGATGCTGCAGCGCACGCAGGCATAGATCCCCTCTTGCGGAATGGTGGTATAGCGTGTGGTACAATGCGCTGGAAGGATCGATAATCCGGCCCTCACCTCTTCATCGGGATAATAAAACACGCTGATCTGCCCGTTGGTTTCGAGGATTGCCAGCCGAACCTGGCCAAGCTGCTCGACGCTGTTGACCCGCAGCTCCATAAAAAATTCGAATTCGGTCATGTTTTCCGCATGCAGCTTCTCCCAGGCCAACTGCCCCTCTTCCACCACTACGATAGGTTTCCCCTCCAGTAGATCCTCCAGCTTTTCGCTATGCCCCATCAGCCACATAATGCCGCGATACAGTAGCGCCAGCGTAACGAAGACCACCAGCACCGGCAGCAGCGGCACATCGTCATAAAACGCCACGTCACCCGCCGCCGAGCCGAGGGTCAAAATAATCAGCACCTCGAACAGCGACATCTGCCGCACGCCGCGCCGTCCGGTAATCTTGAGGAAAATAAAGACCAGAACGAAGGTATAGAGGCTGCGCAACGCCACCTCCGCCAGGAATTCCACCGGTACTTTATCGAGCGCCATCCGCTGCCAGTCAAAGGCTTTCATTTTCCATCTCCCTGTGTATTAAAGATGCCTCTAAGCATAGCCAGATGATGGAGATAGCACCTGTCAGATAAAAGCCGTATCATTGCGCGCTTTCCGTACGACAAAAGTGATCGCCATGACCCAAACGTTTATTCCCGGCAAAGATGCCGCCCTGGAAGATTCCATCGCTCGCTTCCAGCAGAAATTGCTCGACCTCGGATTTGATATCGAAGAGGCCTCGTGGCTGAACCCGGTGCCGCACGTGTGGTCCGTTCACATTCGCGATAAAGCGTGCGCGCTGTGCTTTACCAATGGTAAAGGCGCCACCAAAAAGGCAGCCCTGGCCTCCGCGCTGGGCGAATATTTCGAACGTCTGTCCACTAACTATTTCTTCGCCGACTTCTGGTTAGGCGACACTATCGCTAACGGCCCGTTTGTTCACTACCCGAACGAAAAGTGGTTCCCGCTGACTGAGGATGATGAAGTCCCGGAAGGTCTGCTGGATGCCCGCCTGCGCGCGTTCTACGATCCTGACGATCAGTTAACGGCCAGTATGCTGGTGGATCTGCAGTCGGGTAACGATGAGCGCGGCGTGTGCGGTCTGCCTTTTACCCGCCAGTCCGACGGCGAAACCGTCTATATTCCGATGAATATTGTCGGTAACCTGTACGTCTCCAACGGCATGTCCGCCGGTAACACCCGCAACGAAGCGCGGGTACAGGGTCTGTCAGAGGTCTTTGAACGTCACATTAAAAACCGCATCATCGCTGAAAGCATCAGCCTGCCGGAGATCCCGGCGGAAGTCATGGCGCGCTATCCGGGCGTCGTGGAGTCGATCGCCAAACTGGAAGCTGAAGGTTTCCCGATCTTTGCCTATGATGGCTCGCTGGGCGGCAAATATCCGGTTATCTGCGTCGTGCTGTTTAACCCGGCTAACGGCACCTGCTTCGCCTCCTTCGGCGCCCACCCGGACTTTGGCGTGGCGCTGGAGCGAACCGTCACCGAACTGCTGCAGGGCCGCAGCCTGAAAGACCTCGACGTCTTCACGCCGCCAACCTTCGATGACGAAGAGGTCGCCGAGCACGCGAACCTCGAAACCCACTTTATCGACTCCAGCGGCCTGATCTCCTGGGATATGTTCAAGCAGGACGCCGACTATCCATTCGTTGACTGGAGCTTCTCTGGTACTACCGAAGAAGAGTTCGCCACCCTGATGGCCATCTTCAAGGCCGAAGATAAAGAAGTGTACATCGCCGACTACGAGCACCTGGGCGTTTACGCCTGCCGTATCATCGTCCCGGGGATGTCGGACATATACCCGGCGGAAGACCTGTGGCTGGCGAACAACAGCATGGGCGCTCATCTGCGGGACACCATTCTGTCCCTGCCGGGCAGCGAGTGGGATAAAGAAGATTACCTGGCGCTGATCGAGCAGATGGACGATGAAGGTCTGGATGATTTCACCCGCGTTCGCGAACTGCTGGGGCTCGCCACCGGAAAAGACAACGGCTGGTATACCCTGCGCGTCGGCGAGCTGAAAGCGATGCTGGCCCTGGCCGGCGGCGATCTGGAACAGGCGCTGATCTGGACCGAGTGGACCATGGAATTCAATGCTTCGGTCTTCAGCGCGGAGCGCGCGAACTACTATCGCTGTCTGCAAACCCTGCTGCTGCTGAGCCAGGAAGAAGAGCGTCAGCCGCTGCAGTACCTGAACGCCTTCATCCGTATGTACGGCGCCGACGCGGTCGAAGCCGCCAGCGCGGCGCTGAGCGGGGAAGCGCCGTTCTATGGTCTCCAGGCGGTCGATAGCGATCTGCAGGCCTTCCCGGCCCATCAGTCGCTGCTGAAAGCCTATGAAAAACTGCAGCGGGCGAAAGCGGCGTTTTGGGCAAAATAAGCCCAGCTTGCGCCATCGTTCATGCTTACAACGGAGCCCTCAGCGGCTCCGTTATTTAACCCTGAGAAAGCGCCTCCTATAATTTGTAGTTGTAAAGTTAATTAATGTTAAATAACGCCATTTCATCATTTATCAATTGTTAAATTTAATAAAAATACTCCATTTTAATTAACTCAAAAATGGGGGTAAAAAAGAAAAAATTCAACATTATTTATAAAATTTAAAAATTATTTTCTCTATACATTTCATGCAGTTATAGATAATCTCAATAAAAACCACACACTAAAAAGGCATATAGTTCCGGTGAGATATGATCTATATCAATTTCCCTTCTATAATGCTTTGTTAGTATCTCACCGCCAACTTATATAAAGAGAGAGTTAGTGTGAAAGCTGACAACCCTTTTGATCTTTTGCTCCCTGCCGCGATGGCGAAAGTCGCCGAAGAAGCAGGTGTCTATAAAGCAACGAAGCATCCGATGAAGACGTTTTATCTGGCGATCACCGCTGGCGTTTTCATCTCCATCGCTTTCGTATTCTATATCACCGCGACCACCGGCACTGCCGCGATGCCTTATGGGATTGCCAAACTTATCGGTGGGATCTGTTTTTCTCTGGGTCTGATTCTGTGCGTTATCTGCGGCGCTGACCTCTTTACCTCTACGGTACTGATCGTGGTGGCCAAAGCCAGCGGTCGAATTACCTGGGGGCAACTGGCAAAAAACTGGCTCAACGTCTATTTTGGTAACCTGGTGGGCGCGCTGCTGTTTGTGCTGCTGATGTGGTTATCAGGCGAATATATGACTGCCAACGGCGGCTGGGGGCTAAACGTTCTGCAGACCGCCGACCACAAAATGCACCATACTTTTGTGGAGGCCGTGAGCCTGGGTATCCTCGCTAACCTGATGGTTTGTCTCGCCGTATGGATGAGCTATTCCGGTCGTAGCCTGATGGATAAAGCGATGATCATGGTCCTGCCGGTAGCGATGTTCGTTGCCAGCGGCTTTGAGCACAGCATCGCCAACATGTTTATGATCCCGATGGGTATCGTAATCCGCAACTTTGCAAGCCCGGAATTCTGGACCGCCATCGGTTCGACTCCGGAAAGTTTCTCTCACTTGACCGTTATGAACTTCATCACTGATAACCTGATTCCGGTAACTATCGGGAACATTATCGGCGGAGGTCTGCTGGTCGGGTTGACATACTGGGTCATTTACCTGCGTGGCAACGACCATCACTAAGGGTTGTTTCAGGCAGT
Source organism: Klebsiella sp. P1954 (assembly GCF_018199955.1). Classification (NCBI taxonomy): domain Bacteria; kingdom Pseudomonadati; phylum Pseudomonadota; class Gammaproteobacteria; order Enterobacterales; family Enterobacteriaceae; genus Klebsiella; species Klebsiella sp. P1954. The sequence goes on from NZ_CP073373.1 coordinate 1,157,497, forward strand.
AAATAAAAAATCCACTTAAGAAGGTAGGTGTTACATGTCCGAGCTTAATGAAAAGTTAGCCACAGCCTGGGAAGGTTTTGCGAAAGGTGACTGGCAGAATGAAGTCAACGTCCGTGACTTTATTCAGAAAAACTACACCCCATATGAAGGCGACGAATCCTTCCTGGCTGGCGCGACTGAAGCGACCACCAAGCTGTGGGACACCGTAATGGAAGGTGTAAAACAGGAAAACCGCACTCACGCGCCTGTTGATTTTGACACTGCCCTGGCTTCCACCATCACCTCTCACGACGCGGGCTATATCGAGAAAGGTCTGGAAAAAATCGTTGGTCTGCAGACCGAAGCGCCGCTGAAACGTGCGATCATCCCGTTCGGTGGTATCAAAATGGTTGAAGGTTCCTGCAAAGCGTATAATCGCGAGCTGGACCCGATGCTGAAAAAAATCTTCACAGAGTACCGTAAAACTCACAACCAGGGCGTTTTCGACGTCTATACCCCGGACATCCTGCGCTGCCGTAAATCCGGCGTGCTGACGGGTCTGCCGGATGCTTACGGTCGTGGTCGTATCATCGGTGACTACCGTCGCGTTGCGCTGTACGGTATCGACTTCCTGATGAAAGACAAATTCGCCCAGTTCAACTCTCTGCAAGCGAAACTGGAAAGCGGCGAAGACCTGGAAGCGACCATCCGTCTGCGTGAAGAAATCGCTGAACAACACCGCGCACTGGGCCAGATCAAAGAGATGGCCGCTAAATATGGCTATGACATCTCTGGTCCGGCGACCACCGCTCAGGAAGCGATTCAGTGGACCTACTTCGGTTACCTGGCTGCCGTGAAATCTCAGAACGGCGCGGCAATGTCCTTCGGTCGTACCTCCAGCTTCCTGGATATCTACATCGAGCGTGACCTGCAGGCGGGTAAAATCACCGAGCAAGACGCGCAGGAAATGGTTGACCACCTGGTCATGAAACTGCGTATGGTTCGCTTCCTGCGTACCCCGGAATATGATGAACTGTTCTCCGGCGACCCGATTTGGGCAACGGAATCCATCGGCGGTATGGGCGTTGACGGCCGTACTCTGGTGACCAAAAACAGCTTCCGCTTCCTGAACACCCTGTACACCATGGGGCCGTCTCCGGAGCCGAACATTACTATCCTGTGGTCTGAAAAACTGCCGCTGAGCTTCAAGAAATTCGCCGCTAAAGTGTCCATCGATACCTCTTCTCTGCAGTATGAGAACGATGACCTGATGCGTCCGGACTTCAACAACGACGACTACGCTATCGCATGCTGCGTAAGCCCGATGGTTGTTGGTAAGCAAATGCAGTTCTTCGGCGCTCGCGCTAACCTCGCGAAAACCATGCTGTACGCTATCAACGGCGGCGTGGATGAAAAACTGAAAATGCAGGTTGGTCCGAAATCTGAACCGATCAAAGGCGACGTCCTGAACTTCGACGAAGTAATGGATCGCATGGATCACTTCATGGACTGGCTGGCTAAACAGTACGTCACCGCGCTGAACATCATCCACTACATGCACGACAAGTACAGCTACGAAGCCTCTCTGATGGCGCTGCACGACCGTGACGTTATCCGCACCATGGCGTGTGGTATCGCTGGTCTGTCCGTTGCTGCTGACTCCCTGTCTGCTATCAAATATGCGAAAGTTAAACCGATTCGTGACGAAGACGGTCTGGCTGTTGACTTCGAAATCGAAGGCGAATACCCGCAGTTTGGTAACAACGACCCTCGCGTCGATGACATGGCCGTTGACCTGGTTGAACGTTTCATGAAGAAAATTCAGAAACTGCACACCTACCGCAACGCTATCCCGACTCAGTCTGTTCTGACCATCACCTCTAACGTGGTGTACGGTAAGAAAACCGGTAACACCCCAGACGGTCGTCGCGCTGGCGCGCCGTTCGGTCCAGGTGCTAACCCGATGCACGGCCGTGACCAGAAAGGCGCAGTAGCCTCTCTGACCTCCGTCGCTAAACTGCCGTTTGCTTACGCGAAAGATGGTATCTCTTATACCTTCTCTATCGTGCCGAACGCGCTGGGTAAAGACGACGAAGTTCGTAAGACCAACCTGGCGGGTCTGATGGATGGTTACTTCCATCACGAAGCGTCCATCGAAGGTGGTCAGCACCTGAACGTGAACGTCATGAACCGCGAAATGCTGCTCGACGCGATGGAAAACCCGGAAAAATATCCGCAGCTGACCATCCGTGTCTCTGGCTACGCCGTACGTTTTAACTCCCTGACCAAAGAACAGCAGCAGGATGTTATTACCCGTACCTTCACTCAGACCATGTAATTCCCTGTCTGACTGAAAAGGCGTACAATAAAGGCCCCACATCAGTGGGGCCTTTTTAACAAGCATTCCCCGCCCCAGCCTGCTTTGCCAGTTATCTATACTTTGGGTACCTGTCAAAACAGACTCGACGCAGCCGCTGAGCTGCGCACCAACACGGCCCCGGATGGGCCACATCTGGAGAAAACACCGCAATGTCAGTTATTGGTCGCATTCACTCCTTTGAATCCTGTGGCACCGTTGATGGCCCGGGCATCCGCTTTATTACCTTTTTCCAGGGCTGCCTGATGCGCTGCCTGTACTGCCATAACCGTGACACCTGGGATACCCACGGCGGCAAAGAAATCACCGTTGAAGAATTAATGAAAGAGGTGGTGACCTATCGTCACTTTATGAATGCTTCCGGCGGCGGCGTCACCGCCTCGGGCGGTGAGGCGATCCTGCAGGCGGAGTTTGTTCGCGACTGGTTCCGCGCGTGTAAGAAAGAAGGCATCCACACCTGCCTGGATACCAACGGCTTCGTACGTCGCTACGATCCGGTTATCGACGAGCTGCTGGAGGTAACAGACCTGGTGATGCTGGATCTCAAGCAGATGAACGATGAGATTCACCAGAACCTGGTCGGCGTCTCTAACCATCGTACGCTGGAATTCGCCCAGTATCTGGCGAAGAAGAATATCAATGTCTGGATCCGCTACGTGGTGGTTCCCGGCTGGTCAGACGATGATGATTCCGCGCACCGCCTGGGCGAATTTACCCGCGATATGGGCAATGTCGAAAAAATCGAGCTGCTGCCCTACCATGAGCTGGGTAAACACAAATGGGTAGCGATGGGCGAAGAGTACAAGCTGGACGGCGTCCATCCGCCGAAGAAAGAGACCATGGAGCGGGTAAAAGGCATCCTTGAGCAGTATGGTCACAAAGTAATGTACTAATCCCGCCCGGGCCGGTGATGCGCTTATGCCGGCCTGCAACGGCGTGGGAAGCTGTGTCCGCCCCGCCGTTTCATTCTCATGAAAAACGACTTGTCCTCTCTGCGGCAGTAAGCCTATGCGATTGCAGCAGATGACGCGCAGCATGCGCTGCGCGTTGCAGGGTCAGGCGTGCGCCACCGGCGTCGGATGATGCCCGGCTTTGCGCAGCAGGGTCAGCAGATAGATAAACGACACGCTGGCGATCATGATAAACAGCAGGTTGTCTGAGAAGTTCTGCATCAGCATCGCCGTCAGGGTCGGGCCCAGCAGGCTGCCGATGGTATAGCTCATCAGCAGCGCCTGATTCATCGCCACCAGCTGATGGTGCTCCACTTTTTCACAGGCCCAGGCCATCGCCACCGGATACAGCGTGAAACCAGATGCCCCAAGCACAAACAGCGCCGGAGCCATTGCCGCCTGACTAAGCATCGCCAGACATCCCAGAATGACCACAAAGACCTGTACCCGCAGCACCAGCAGGCGACCGTAGCGGTCTGCCAGGCGCCCTACCGGCCACTGGCCGAGGATCCCCGCACTCACCATCACCGCCATCCAGAAGCCGATGCCGGAGTCGCTGACGCCCTGATGGTTCAGCCACAGCGGCATCAGGCCATACAGCGAGCCGAGGACAATCCCCGAAATAATACAGCCATTGACCCCGTGGCGCGCCTGGCGTAGCTTCAGCATCGGCCAGATACGTACCGTTTCATGCGGCTCTTCTGCCTGCCCCATAATGCGGGTAAACAGCAACGGCAGGATCGCCGCCAGCGCCAGGCCGGTCACCCACGGCAGGACGCTCATTAAATCGGTGGGTAATTTACTGACCATCAGCTGGCCCAGTACGGTACCGACGTAATAGACCATCATGTACGCCGCCAGCAGACGACCGCGACTGCGGGAAGTGCCGCTGCAAACCAGCGCGCTTTCCACCACCACCCAGATCATCGCGCAACCTACGCCGGCGATAAAACGCCAGCTCAGCCATGTCCAGAAGCCAACGGTGATCCCCAGCCCTACGCAGCCGACGGCGAAAATTAACGATGCGAGATAATAGCTACGGTTAAACCCCAGGCGCTTGATCACCCAGCCGGCCAGCAACGTACCGGCCAGGTTGCCGGTAAAATAGGATGACCCCACCATGCCGACCTGCCAGGTTGGCATGTTTTCATGGGCGAGCCAGAGCGGGACGAGCGTATTCAGCACCGCTATCGCCAGGGTCAATAAAAGCAGGCCACAGAGCAGCATTTGCACTGGCCGGGTGTAGATGGTCATGGGTAAAAACCGTGAGGAATGTTCAGATCGCGAGCGCATCATGCCACTGCTAAAAACATTGTCAATCCACCTGAAATCAGGCGTGACGCGGTTTTGTCGGCTACGATAGAAGTTTTTTATCCAGAGGATGGAAAAAGGTGAGACAACAGATAATACGCTATTGTTTTTGCTGGTTTATTAATAAATGCCGAAGTTAATTTCAGTTGAAAAATTTCATCTATCGACAGCACGTTTTCATCATGCCGGTGGTTAGGCACCGGCATGATGGAGGTAGTTAACTGGCGACAGCCATCCCAACGGTCATATGCAGGCCATAGAATACGCCGCGGCCGATCATCTCTCCCGCCAGTATCAGAACAAAGGCCAGGCCGAGCAGCGAGACCGCCGGTTTGCGGCCGCGAATCTGCGGCACGCACCAGCAGGCCAGGGCCAGGGCCAGCAGCACCACGCGCCAGGCCATAAGCAACCCGTAATCCGGCACCAGGGCGGAGGCCTGCTGAACTGAGCTGCGGATGGTGGCAAGTTCACTTCCCTGCATCACGACCACCATAATACTGACCAGCAGCGCCAGCAAACTAACCACCGGCAGCAGGCGCAGCGCCCAACCATCGACGCCTGCGACGCGCAGCAGCAGGTAGCCCAGCAGTGGACCGCCGATAAACAGCGTCAGGAAGAAGCTCAGCGGCGTCCAAACGGTGTACCAGGTCGGCACCGTGTCGATGGTGTTGTATACCCGCACCATCATCCACACGAAAATCACGCCCAGCACCATGGTCACCACCAGCCACAGGCTCCGCAGGCCGGCAGGCAGCTTTTTGCACACGGCCAGCAGCCAGCCAATTCCGCCGACGGCGAAGAAGATCGCCCCGCTGGCTATTTCATTACTCAGCGACGAGGCTCCCATGCGATTCAGCGAATTAAAGGCCCGCAGCGGCGAGCCAAGGTGCATCGTCGAGGCAATAAACCCGATCCCCATCAATACCCACAGTCCGAACATGCTGCCCACCACGCGCAGCTCCTGCTCACGGGAAAGCTTGCCTGTCATCAGCGCCAGCGCCAGAACAATAAAGCCGCCTACGACGCACTGGCCGAAGACCGTAAAGACCATCAGCGGCCATTCATGCCATCCGTTTCCCATCTCACACCTCCTTCGGGTTCGCCAGGTAACCGGTGGTATCGCCACACGGCCGGGCATTGGCGTTAGGTTTGATAACGATACTCGGCCGGGTAAAGTGCGCCGACGGCAGCGGCGCTACCGCGGCCAGCTGGCCGTGCTTAGCGCGCAGTTCGGCAATCGGCCCGAAATCCAACGCCCGCAGCGGGCAGGACTCGACGCAGATCGGCTTTTTCCCCTCGGCGACGCGCTCGTGACAGCCATCGCACTTGGTCATATGGCCTTTGTCGGCATTATACTGTGGGGCGCCGTACGGGCAGGCCATATGGCAGTAGCGGCAGCCAATGCATACCTCTTCGTTGACCACCACAAAACCGTCTTCGCGCTTATGCATCGCGCCGCTCGGACAGACCTTGGTGCAGGCCGGATCTTCACAGTGGTTACAGGCGATGGAGAGGTAATAGGCAAACACGTTCTGCTGCCAGACGCCGTTGTCCTCCTGCCAGTCGCCGCCGGCATATTCATAGATGCGGCGGAAGCTGACCTCCGGGGTCAGGTTCTTGTAGTCCTTACAGGCCAGTTCGCAGGTTTTGCAACCGGTGCAACGGGCGGAATCAATAAAAAATCCATACTGAGTTGTCATCGGTTACTCCTTACAGCTTCTCAACCTGAACGAGGTTGGTATGCGACGGGTTTCCCTTCGCCAGCGGCGACGGACGCTGGGTGGTCAGCACGTTGATGCTGCCCGCCTGATCCACACGCGAGGCGTCCGGGTTGTACCAGGCCCCTTCCCCCAGCGCGACGACGCCCGGCATCATGCGCGGCGTCACCTTCGCTTCGATATGCACTTCACCCCGATCGTTGAAGATGCGAATACGATCGCCGTTGGCAATGCCGCGCTTGCGGGCATCGATCGGGTTAATCCACATCTCCTGCCGACAGGCGGCCTTCAGCACATCGACGTTGCCGTAGGTCGAGTGGACGCGAGATTTATAGTGGAAGCCGGTGAGCTGTAGCGGGTATTTCGCTGTCAGCGGATCGTTGTAGTTTTCGAAACCCGGGGTGTAGATCGGCAGCGGATCGATAACATCCCCTTCCGGCAGCTCCCAGGTGGCCGCGATTTTCGCCAGATCCTGCGAGTAAATTTCGATCTTGCCCGAAGGCGTTGTCAGCGGATTAGCCTGCGGATCCTCACGGAAGGCTTTGTAGGCCACATGATGACCTTGCGGATCGCGCTGCTTATAGATGCCCTGCTGACGGAAGGTGTCGAAATCCGGCAGGTCGGGAATCGCTTTGCGCGACTGCTCATACAAATAGCGCATCCAGCCTTCCTGGGTACGGCCTTCGGTAAACTGCTCTTCGACGCCCAGACGCTTTGCCAGTTCGCTGGTCATCTCATAGATGGTTTTGCATTCAAAGCGCGGCTTGATGGCCTGATCGGCAAAGATAACGTAGGACATGTTGCCGCAGGAGGCATCCAGCGCGAAATCCATCTGCTCGGAGGCGGTACAGTCAGGCAGCAGAATATCGGCGTATTTCGCCGAGGAGGTCATATGGCAGTCAATGACCACAATCATCTCGCATTTCTTGTCGTCCTGCAGGATTTCGTGGGTCCGGTTGATCTCAGAATGCTGGTTAATCAGACAGTTGCCCGCATAGTTCCAGATCATTTTGATCGGCACGTCGAGCTTATCTTTACCGCGTACGCCGTCGCGCAGAGCGGTCATTTCCGGGCCGCGCTCAATCGCATCGGTCCACATAAACATCGAGATACTGGTCTCAACAGGATTCTCCAGCGTCGGCATACGCTCAAAAGGCAGACTATACGAGCCCTCGCGCGCCCCGCTATTGCCGCCGTTGATCCCGACGTTACCCGTCAGAATGGCGAGCATTGAGATGGCGCGGGTGGCGATCTCTCCGTTGGCGTGACGCTGCGGACCCCAGCCCTGGCTAATATAGGCCGGTTTGGCGGTGGCAATTTCGCGCGCCAGTTTAACAATGCGTTCGCGCGGAATACCGGTAATTGTCGAGGCCCACTCCGGCGTTTTGGCGATACCGTCAGTGCCCTGGCCAAGAATGTAAGCTTTGTAATGACCATTGGCTGGCGCACCGGCGGGCAGCGTTTTCTCGTCGTATCCCACGCAGTATTTATCGAGGAACGGCTGATCGACCAGATTCTCGGTGATCATCACCCACGCGAGGCCCGAAACCAGTGCCGCATCGGTCCCCGGACGAATCGGGATCCATTCATCTTCACGCCCGGCGCCGGTGTCGGTATAGCGCGGATCGATGATTATCATCCGGGCATTGGATTTCTGCCGCGCCTGTTCAAGGTAGTACGTTACCCCGCCGCCGCTCATCCGCGTTTCGCCGGGGTTATTGCCGAACAGCACCACCAGCTGACTGTTTTCAATATCCGATGGGCTGTTGCCGTCCGCCCAGCCGCCGTAGGTGTAATTCAGACCGGCAGCAATCTGCGCTGATGAATAGTCGCCATAATGATTGAGATAGCCACCGCAGCAGTTCATCAGACGGGCAATCAGCGTTTTCCCCGGCGGCCAGGAGCGGGTCAGCGTCCCGCCGAGCGTGCCGGTGCCGTAGTTCAGATAGATGGATTCATTGCCGTACTCTTTAATCAGCCGCTGCATATTGCTGGCGATGGTATCCAACGCCTCTTCCCAGCTGATTTGCTCGAACTTGCCCTCACCGCGTTTACCAACGCGCTTCATCGGGTACTTCAGACGGTCCGGATTATAGACTCGGCGGCGCATTGAACGCCCACGCAGGCAGGCGCGGACCTGGTGCAAACCGTCATAGTTATCGTCACCGGTATTATCGGTTTCGACGTATTTAATCGCGCCATCCACCACGTGCATGCGCAGCGGGCAACGGCTACCGCAGTTGACGGTGCAGGCGCTCCAGACCACCTTCTCACTGGCGGGCGCCGGCGTATCGGCAGCATGCGACAGTCGGGTAAAGGGTAACGTTAGTGCGTTGCTGGCCAGCGCCAGGCCGCCTATTGCCGTGGTTTTCATCAGACCACGGCGGCTTACCTCAGCAGCCAGTAAAGCATCAGGGGCTTTAATTTTCATGGATACTCGCTTTGGTTGCTCACAATAAACTGACAAGCGTTATATAGACATATATATAATGCTTTGCGATATTATTGGTTTTTTATGCTGGTTTAATCCAAAGGGAGTATCACTGCATTCGCGGCAAGGATTATTGCCCGGTATCAATAAGGGCGTAAAAAAAGCGCCCGCAGGCGCTTTTAAAAGAAGGAGTGAGAAGTTTAGCCGATATATTCGAGGCCGCGCATATACGGGCGCAGCACTTCCGGGATCTCGATACGGCCATCAGCCTGCTGATAGTTTTCCATCAGCGCCACCAGGGTACGACCTACTGCCAGGCCAGAACCATTCAGGGTATGAACGAGACGGGTCTTCTTATCGGACTTGCTGCGGCAGCGAGCCTGCATACGACGCGCCTGGAAATCCCAGACGTTGGAGCAGGAGGAGATCTCACGATAAGTGTTTTGCGCCGGAACCCATACTTCGAGGTCATAGGTTTTGCAGGCGCTGAAGCCCATATCGCCGGTGCACAGCGCGACCTTACGGTACGGCAGGCCCAGCAGCTGCAGCACTTTCTCGGCGTGACCGGTCATCTCTTCCAGCGCGGCCATAGAGTCTTCCGGGCGGACGATCTGCACCATTTCAACTTTATCGAACTGGTGCATACGGATCAGACCGCGGGTGTCGCGGCCATAGGAACCGGCTTCAGAGCGGAAGCACGGCGTATGGGCGGTCATTTTGATCGGCAGATCGTCTTCGTCGATGATTTCATCGCGCACCAGGTTGGTCAGCGGCACTTCCGCCGTCGGGATCAGCGCGTAGTTGCTGCTGTCAGCCTCTTCTTCCAGCGGACGGGTATGGAACAGGTCGCCGGCGAATTTCGGCAGCTGGCCAGTGCCATACAGGGTGTCCTGGTTTACCAGGTACGGGACATAGTTTTCGCTGTAGCCATGCTGTTCGGTGTGCAGATCCAGCATGAACTGCGCCAGGGCGCGGTGCAGACGGGCCAGCTGCCCTTTCATCACCACGAAGCGCGAGCCGGTGAGCTTAACGGCGGCGGCAAAATCCAGCCCCCCGTGCATTTCACCCAGCGTCACATGATCGCGCACCTCAAAATCGAACTGACGCGGCGTACCCCAGCGGCTAACTTCAACGTTGTCGTTTTCGTCGCGGCCAACCGGCACATCATCATGAGGAATATTCGGGATCGCCAGCGCGATATCGCGAATTTCCGCCAGCAGCGTTTCCAGCTCGGATTTTGCAGCATCCAGTTGTTCGCCAAGCTTGTTAACTTCCAGGCGTAATGGCTCGATGTCTTCCCCGCGCGCTTTCGCCTGGCCAATGGATTTCGATCGGGAGTTACGCTCCGCCTGCAGGTTTTCCGTTTGCACCTGCAGAACTTTACGACGCTCTTCAAGCGCGCGAAGTTTATCTACATCCAGCTTAAAGCCCCGGCGTGCCAGTTTTTCTGCGACTGCGTCTGGCTCGGTACGCAGCAGATTGGGATCGAGCATGCTTATCCTGTGCTTATCGAATTAAAAAAGAAAAGTGGCCGCAGACTACGACCACGGAAATAGTGTAATAACCTTACCGCAACGCCTCAATTAGCGGTAGCGTTTTATCGGGCTATTTTGATCCTGTTCAGCGAGCCAGGCGAGCTTTTCGCCAATTTTGCCCTCAAGCCCCCGGTTTGTCGGGTGATAATAGCGCGTTTGCGCCATTTCCTGCGGGAAGTACTGCTCGCCGGCGGCGTAGGCGTTGGGTTCGTCATGAGCGTAACGATACTCCTGGCCGTAGCCCATCTCTTTCATCAGCTTCGTCGGCGCATTGCGCAGATGCACCGGAACGTCGTAGTCAGGACGATCCCGCGCGTCGGCCAGCGCCGCTTTGAAGGCGGTGTACACCGCGTTGCTTTTCGGCGCGCAGGCCAGATAGACGATGGCCTGGGCAATCGCCCGTTCGCCTTCCGCCGGCCCGACGCGGGTAAAGCAGTCCCACGCCGAAATGGCGACCTGCATCGCCCGCGGGTCGGCGTTGCCGACATCTTCCGAGGCAATCGCCAGACAGCGGCGGGCAACGTACAGCGGATCGCCGCCGGCGGTGATGATCCGCGCGTACCAGTAAAGTGCCGCATCCGGCGCGCTACCGCGCACCGACTTATGCAGGGCGGAAATCAAATCGTAGAACCGGTCGCCTTTATTATCAAAGCGCGCGCTTCGCTCGCCGGCGATCTCGGTCAGCAGTTCCGCCTTCAGCACCCGCTTGCCCGAGTCATCGCTTTCGGCCATATCGGCCATCATTTCCAGGGTATTCAGCGCTCGCCGCGCGTCGCCGTTCACTAGCTCGGCAATGGCCCTGCGGGTCTCATCCGGCAAAACGATATCCTGGCCGCCGTAGCCGCGGGTTTTATCGTTCATCGCCTGGTCAAGCACCTGCTCGATATCGTCGGTGGTCAGCGATTTCAGTAAGTAGACGCGGGCGCGGGAGAGCAGCGCCGAGTTAAGCTCAAAGGAGGGGTTTTCGGTGGTCGCGCCAATAAAAGTAATGGTGCCGTCTTCAATATGCGGCAGAAAGGCATCCTGCTGGCTTTTATTAAAGCGATGCACTTCGTCAACAAACAGGATGGTTCGCCGGCCGGCGTTGCGATTTTGCCGCGCGCGCTCAATAGCCTCGCGAATCTCTTTCACCCCGGAGGTTACCGCTGAGATCCGTTCGACATCGGCGCTGGCGTAGCGGGCAATCACTTCCGCCAGAGTGGTCTTGCCGGTACCCGGCGGCCCCCAGAGGATCATCGAATGCAGGTGCCCGGCCTCAATGGCCCGCGGCAGGGGTTTACCCGGCGCCAGCAGGTGCTGCTGGCCAATATACTGCGCTAAATTTTCTGGCCGCATGCGAGCGGCCAGAGGTTGAAACGCGTTGTCGGAAAAATCGAGCGACAGATTGCTCACTTTCGCCTCTACTTACGTTGATCGTCCACCGTCACCCCTTTCGGCGGCGTAAAGGTGAACTTAGCTGCGTCGACGGCGCCGTTCTGCTGCGATTTCAGCTGATAGCTGCTGCGCTGATCATCCTGCTCGACGGCGCTGAACTGATGGATAGTGCCGTCCCGACCGACGTTGATCGTGAACTGCTTGAGGTTGCCGCTGCCGCTTTTTGGCGTCAGCACAAAATCATCGCCATTTTGCTTGATATTATATTGCTGCCAGTCGCTGGACTGGTTGCGGGCAATCAGCATAAACGGCGTGTTGCTGGTAGCGTCTTTCAGCCAGGTCGCCGTGGCCTGCTCGACGAACGGGTTATAGAACCACAGCGTTTTACCATCCGAAACGAGGACGCTCTCATCCGGCTGGGTCATATGCCAGTTAAACAGGTTCGGGCGTTTCACCCACAGGTCTCCCTGCCCGTCCTGCACGGCGTTACCGCTGCCGTCGGTGACTTTTTGCGTGAAGCTGGCATGGAAGCTGCTCACTTTATCAAGACGGCTTTTTAAGTCGCTGGCCGCATCTGCCCAGACCTGGCTGACGACCATACCAGACAGTAATGCACAGGTGATTGCGAGTTTTTTCATTGTTCTTCCTTAATGTGCGTCACTCCCGACGCGGGAGCCTCTTCTGCCCCTACTGTAGGACCGCCGGCGGCGGCGGGACAGAAGAATTGGCTGATTTTGCGCTTATTTACCCAACTTTGCACTCATTCAAAGGGCGGCGGCGCCAGCACTTCGCGGTTACCGTTATGGCCCTGCTCGCTGACGATACCCTGCGCTTCCATCTGTTCGATAATACGCGCGGCACGGTTATAGCCGATGCGGAACTGACGCTGAACCCCGGAAATCGACGCTTTGCGCTTCTCGGTCACAAAGTTGACTGCCTGATCGAACAACGGATCCAGCTCTTCCCCGCCATCGAAGCCGCCACCGCCGCCTTCGCTTTCGCTGTCGGAGGTAATGCCATCCACATATTGCGGGCGACCGCGGGCTTTCCAGTCCTGAACCACGGCGTGGACTTCCTGGTCGCGCACAAACGCCCCGTGGACACGCACCGGCGTGGTAGAGTTCGGCCCGGAGTAAAGCATATCCCCCATACCCAGCAGCGATTCCGCGCCGCCCTGATCGAGAATGGTACGTGAGTCAATTTTACTCGACACGGTAAAGGCGATGCGCGTCGGGATGTTGGCCTTAATCAGGCCGGTAATAACATCTACCGACGGACGCTGTGTCGCCAGCACCAGGTGGATCCCCGCCGCGCGCGCTTTCTGCGCCAGGCGAGCGATCAGCTCTTCCACCTTTTTGCCGACGGTCATCATCAGATCGGCGAATTCATCCACCAGCACCACGATGTACGGCAGTTTTTCCAGCACCGGATGTACGGCGTCCATGCTGTCGCCAGGCTTCCAGTACGGATCCGGGATCGGACGTCCCATGCGCGCGGCTTCGGCGATCTTCTCGTTGTAGCCCGCGAGGTTACGCACGCCCAGCGCCGACATCAGCTTGTAGCGGCGCTCCATCTCATTGACGCTCCAGCGCAGCGCATTGGCGGCGTCTTTCATGTCGGTGACCACTTCCGTCAGCAGGTGTGGAATTCCTTCGTAGACCGACAGCTCGAGCATTTTCGGGTCGATCATAATGAAACGCACATCTTCCGGCTGCGCCTTGTAGAGCATGCTGAGGATCATGGCGTTGACGCCAACAGACTTACCGGAACCGGTGGTACCGGCCACCAGCAGATGCGGCATTTTCGCCAGATCGGCTACTACCGGATCGCCAGCGATGTCTTTGCCCAGCACCACGGTGAGCGGAGATGGGTTATCACGGAACTTGGCGTTGTCGAGCACTTCACGCAGGTAGACGGTCTGGCGTTTTTTATTCGGCAGCTCAAGCCCGACATACGGTTTGCCCGGGATCACCTCCACCACGCGCACGGCGACCGTTGACAGCGATCGCGCCAGGTCCCGTGACAGGTTAGAGATCCGTGCGGCCTTAACGCCAGGCGCCAGATTCAGTTCGAAGCGGGTGATCACCGGCCCCGGTGAGTAGTTCACCACATCCGCTTTAATGCGGAAATCGGCGAGTCGCGCTTCCACCAGGCGTGCCATCTGCTCGAGAGCAAAGGTATCCACCGGCTCGACTTCACTCGGCGGCGGGGTAAGCAGATCCAGCGACGGCAGTGGCGTGGTCGGCTTTTGCAGCGGTCGACTATCGCCATTGCGCATCAGCAGCGGGTGGATCAGGCTCTCCTGCGGCGCAGGGGCGGCAGGCTGATGCCCCTGAGGGGCAACCGGTTGTTGCGGCTGTACGGGCTGCGACGCAGTCGGATAGGACTGCGGCTGCGGCGGCACAGGCTGATGGTGTATCGGCTGATGCTGCGCAGGTTGATAACCCTGCTGCGGAGCGGCCGCCGGTTGTTGATAGCGCTGGGCCGGCTGCTGCGGCTGGACTTCCGGCGTCGGCGTAAACAGCGGTTCGCTTGGGCCGTCATTGACCAACGTTTTCATCGGCGAGAATTCATAATCTGCCGGCGAGAACGGGTTGGCGCCCGGCGGCTGCTCGGTAGCGTACCGCTGCTGCTGGGTAGCGGCAAACTGACGCGCCAGCTCCGCTTCCGCCGCGGCGTCGGCCTCATCGTCATCAGTCGCGTTATCGTCTTCCCAGCGATGACCGTAGCGCTGCTGCTGGGTGGCGGCGAACTGGCGAGCCAGTTCATCCTGCTCCATAGCATCCGCTTCCTCATCCGAGAGCAGCTCATCATCATAATGCGGATCGCGCTCCGCCTGCCGCGCGCGCTGTTCCGCCTCCCGCTGTGACGGTAGCTTGATGCCGTAGGAGGCCAGTTCCCGACGCGTAGGAACACGCACACGATTGGGCCGCGGTAGTTTTGGACCGATGCCCTCTTTCACCTGAACCCGTGGGCCGCTGGACGCCGGGCTGAACAATGGCGTAGCCGCAGCGGATGCGGCAGTGGACGAGGTTGCTGCCGCCGCGCCGCCGCTGGCGGCGGTAGCCTGATGCACCCCAGCCGCTACCGCAGAGACTACGGTTGTCTCCACTGGCGGTTTGGACGCAGTGGTCGGCGGCGTCAGCGGTTTAGTGGCAATCGGACTTTCCGGCTCAGGAATTGGCTGATACCAGGAGGCCAACAGCTCGCGTTCGCGCGCCCGCTTCTCTTCCACTTCCTCGAAATAATAGAGCGGCGGACGTTTCACTTCCTCCTGCACGACCTCGGGCTCTGGCTCCGGTGGGGGAACTGGCGCGCTTTGCGGCTGATACGCCGCTGGCTCCGGCTGATACGGCTGCGGCGCGGGCTGGCCGGCATGCGGATCGTAAGCCGGCTGCTGGTAGGTCTGCGGCGCGGGCTGACCGGCATTCGGATCGTAAGCCGGCTGCTGATAGGTCTGAGGCGCAGGCTGACCGGCATAGGGATCGTAAGTCGGCTGCTGATACGGCGCTGGCTCAGGCTGATATGCCTGCGGCGCAGGTTGACCGGCATGCGGATCGTAAGCCGGCTGCTGATACGGCGCTGGCTCAGGCTGATAGGCCTGCGGCGCAGGTTGACCGGCATGCGGATCGTAAGCCGGCTGCTGATACGGCGCTGGCTCAGGCTGATAGGCCTGCGGCGCAGGTTGACCGGCATACGGATCGTAAGCCGGCTG
This sequence comes from Klebsiella sp. P1954, assembly GCF_018199955.1. Classification (NCBI taxonomy): domain Bacteria; kingdom Pseudomonadati; phylum Pseudomonadota; class Gammaproteobacteria; order Enterobacterales; family Enterobacteriaceae; genus Klebsiella; species Klebsiella sp. P1954. Next base: position 1,172,887 of record NZ_CP073373.1, read on the forward strand.
CTGATACGGCGCTGGCTCAGGCTGATAGGCCTGCGGCGCAGGTTGACCGGCACGCGGATCGTAAACCGGCTGTTGATACGGCGCTGGCTCAGGCTGATACGCCTGCGGTGCGGTTTGCCCCGCTGGCGGCTGATAAGCAGCCTGCTGGAACGGAGCGGGTTCAGGCTGATAGGCCTGCTGCGGCGGATAGCTGGCTTCCGGCTGATAAGCTGGCGCAGCGCCGTGATGGACCACCGGTGATTCTGCCCACGCCTGCGGCGCGGCAGTAGCCGCCGCCGCTGCGCTTACCGGCTCAGCGATACTGTGGCCATTCAACAACGGATCGTAAGGGTCGAAATCGCCCGGGCGCACGGCGCTGGCGCCGGAGAACAGCACATCATCCTCTGCGGGACGCGCGGCGCTGGCGCCGGAAAACAGTACATCGTCGGCGGCAACAGGCGCCCCGCTGGCGCTGTATTGCACCACCTCTTCGCCGTCATCCATGCGTTTGCCGGAGAAAAGCGCAGCGTCGGTTTTACGCCCCATAGGGTTGGTAAACTTCTCGGCCAGACGCTTACGCCGCGCCAGCGCGCTGCGTAAGATACGGGCGCGACGCGATTCCTGCGGCCTGGCCGCCTCTTCGTCGTCGTACTCTTCCTCGTCGTCTTCGTATTCGCCTTCATCGACCCAGGTATCATCCCGACGGGTACGGTTGCTGGCAAAGGTGAGAACGGACAGGATGCCGCCGCCCAGCTTTTCCGCAATGCTGACCCACGACCAGCCGGTGAACAGCGTCAGCCCGGCCGCCCAGATACACAACAGGGCGATGGTGCCGCCGCTGCTGTGCAGCAGGGGTTGCAGCGTGGTGCTCAGCAGGCTGCCGATCACCCCGCCGGAAGCGAAGTACCAGATATCATCGGCGTTAATCGCCGCCAGACCACAGGAGGTCAGGATCAGGGCTAACGCACCGATGAGGCGAAGGGAAACGGCAAAATAATCAATGTATTCGTCGTTTTCCTGATGCCGCCAGGCAAACCAGCATCCGCCGATGATGATCACCGGGATGGTGTAGGCCATGACGCCAAAAATGAAAAAGAGGGTATCGGCAAGCCACGCGCCGGGGGCGCCGCCTAAATTATGAATAGGCTCATGCCATGCCGTTTGCGACCAGCTGGGGTCCGAGGGGTTAAAGCTCAGTAGTGCCGCCATCAGCCAGATGGCGAAGAGGGAGCAAAGGATGAGCATCGCCTCAAGGAGTCGGCGCCCGCTGCTGAGTTTGGTTAGTTTGACTTCTTTGTCTTCGGTGTATTCCTGGCTCAAGAAAGGCTCTCCAGGTATCAGGCTGTTTCCTGCCTGCTGCTAAAACGGACAACAGCGCCGGGTCTCCCCGGCACTGTTGCTGTATGGATTAACAGGAGTGTAATCAAACTACGTCGAGTTTGCACCTGTTCCGTGTTAGCGCGTCTTAATAACCAGACGATTACTTTGCTTGACTTCTTCCATTACCACGTAGGTACGGGTGTCGTTAACGCCCGGCAGGCGCAGCAAGGTCTCGCCCAGTAATTTACGATACGCTGACATATCCGGTACACGGGTTTTCAACAGATAGTCGAAATCACCGGAAACCAGATGACACTCTTGAATTTCTTCAAGTTTTTGTACTGCGGCGTTAAATTGCTCAAACACATCCGGTGCGCCACGATTCAGAGTAATCTCAACAAATACCAGAAGTGATGCATCCAGATAATGCGGGTTGAGCAGCGCCGTATAGCCCTGAATAAAACCCTGTCTTTCAAGACGACGCACACGCTCAAGGCAAGGCGTCGGAGAAAGTCCCACCCGTTTAGAAAGCTCGACGTTAGAAATTCGCCCATCTTTTTGCAATTCATTCAGGATGTTACGATCAATGCGGTCGAGATCTTTGCCAGGGCGCTTCTTGCTATCTACCATTATTATTGTCTCTCTGTATTCCTTCCCTACTCCTGTTCCGGCTCTGAGCCTTCACTGCCAGAGCCCATCCTGTTATCACCCGTACGACATTGGGTAACCCAGGGGTACGTGAGAAGCCCGTTGCCTGACGGCAGTCACCGACATCACGCATGGCGTCTGTCCACACCATGCGTAGATTTCGTTAACCCGGATAAAAATGGCATTTGCGTGCATGAAAATTCGCCGCACGCTAAATACTGCTTTTCTTCTTCCTTGAATGTTTTCGCAAAAGCACAGGTGATTGTCAAAGCAAAACATCGATTTTTAGTACAAGATGCCAGATATTCATCATCCGCCCTGGTTGATTCTCATTTTTTCGTCTTATAATTGTCCCGCCGACAGTAGAAATAGTTATATTCCTTGCCGGGAAAATCACCAATTCATTGGCAGCTTCTATTGCACACATCGTTAACAAAATCGCTGTGCTCTTTTTTTACGACAACAAATTCCCTACAATCCCAGCCCAATGTATGCCAATTATTATGGGGATCTCATGGGCACAGCCAAACACAGTAAACTGCTTATCCTTGGTTCTGGACCTGCGGGATACACCGCGGCGGTCTATGCCGCACGCGCCAACCTGCAGCCGGTGCTGATCACCGGGATGGAAAAAGGCGGTCAGCTGACCACCACGACGGAAGTGGAAAACTGGCCAGGCGATCCGAACGATCTCACCGGTCCGCTGCTGATGGAGCGCATGCACGAGCATGCCGCAAAATTTGAAACCGAGATCATTTTCGACCATATCAGCCGCGTCGATTTGCAAAACCGCCCGTTCCGTCTGACAGGCGACAGCGGCGAGTACACCTGTGACGCGCTGATCATCGCCACCGGCGCTTCCGCCCGTTACCTGGGCCTGCCTTCCGAAGAAGCCTTCAAAGGCCGCGGCGTTTCCGCGTGCGCTACCTGCGACGGATTCTTCTATCGCAACCAGAAAGTGGCGGTGATCGGCGGCGGCAACACCGCAGTGGAAGAGGCTCTGTATCTGTCGAATATCGCCTCTGAGGTACACCTGATCCACCGTCGCGATTCCTTCCGTGCGGAAAAAATCCTCATTAAACGCCTGATGGATAAAGTGGCAAGCGGCAACATCGTGCTGCATACCGATCGTACCCTCGAAGAGGTGACCGGCGACCAGATGGGCGTCAGCGGCCTGCGCCTGCGCGATACCAAAAACAGCGACAATGTCGAGTCCCTGGAAGTGGCTGGTTTATTTGTCGCCATCGGCCACAGCCCGAACACCGCCATCTTTGAGGGCCAGCTGGAGCTGGAGAACGGCTACATCAAAGTGCAGTCCGGTATCCACGGCAATGCGACCCAGACCAGCATCCCGGGCGTGTTCGCCGCCGGCGATGTCATGGACCATATCTATCGTCAGGCCATCACTTCTGCGGGCACCGGCTGCATGGCGGCGCTGGATGCGGAGCGTTACCTCGACGGTTTGGCTGACGCTTGCAAATAATCTTTACAAGTCAGTAACAAAGGTAAAGAAGGCGACGAAAAGTCGCCTTTATTTTTGCTGCGATGTAACATTGCCGTGCCCAATACTCCGATAACGACACCTGCAAAGCGCGCAATGAATAAAACCCGTCAACAAGAGTTAACCCGCTGGTTAAAACAGCAAAGCATTATCTCCCGTCGCTGGTTGATGATTTCCCGCCTGCTTGGCGTGGCGAGCGGTCTGCTGATCGTGGCGCAGGCCTGGTTCCTGGCGCGGATCCTGCATCGGATGGTAATGGAGAATATTCCAGCGACCGCCCTGCTGCTGCCGCTCACGCTGCTGGTGCTGATCTTTGTACTACGCGCCTGGGTGGTCTGGCTGCGTGAGCGGGTCGGCTTTCAGGCCGGGCAGCATATTCGCTATGAAATTCGCCGCCAGGTTCTTGACCGCCTCCAGCAGGCAGGCCCGGCGTGGATCCAGGGCAAACCGGCCGGCAGCTGGGCAACGCTTATTCTTGAGCAAATCGACGACATGCACGACTATTATGCCCGCTACCTGCCCCAGATGACGCTGGCGGCCTGCGTACCGCTGCTGATCGTTATTACTATTTTTCCGATTAACTGGGCCGCCGCGCTGATCCTTCTCGGCACCGCCCCGCTGATCCCGCTTTTCATGGCGCTGGTCGGGATGGGCGCCGCCGACGCCAACCGGCGTAACTTCCAGGCGCTGGCCCGCCTCAGCGGCCACTTCCTCGACCGCCTGCGCGGCATGGAAACCCTGCGTATTTTTCATCGCGGTCAGGCAGAAACCGATAATATTCGCTACGCCTCGCAGGATTTTCGCCAACGCACCATGGAAGTCCTGCGTCTGGCCTTCCTCTCCTCCGGGGTTCTGGAGTTTTTCACCTCCCTCTCCATTGCGCTGGTAGCGGTGTATTTTGGCTTTTCTTACCTTGGCGAGCTGAACTTCGGCCACTATGGCGCGGGCGTCACGCTGATGGCGGGATTCCTGACGCTGATCCTCGCCCCGGAATTTTTCCAGCCGTTACGTGACCTGGGTACCTTCTACCATGCCAAAGCTCAGGCCGTGGGCGCCGCAGACAGCCTGAAAACGTTTATGGAAACGCCGCTGACCCAGGTAGAGCGTGGCGAGAAAACGTTAAATGACAACGATCTGATTAGCGTGGAAGCGCGCGACCTGGTGATCAAATCTCCGGAAGGTAAAGTTCTGGCGGGACCGCTTAATTTTGCGCTGCCCGCCGGCGCTCGCGTGGTGCTGGTCGGCCAGAGCGGATCCGGGAAAAGCTCTTTGCTGAATACACTGCTCGGCTTTCTGCCCTATGAGGGGTCGCTGATGGTCAACGGCGTAGAGCTGCGCGAGCTGGACGCTGAGCGCTGGCGCCGCCTGCTGAGCTGGGTAGGACAGAATCCGCAGTTACCTGCCGCCACGCTGCGGGAAAACGTGCTGCTGGCGTGGCCCGAAGCTAGCGAAGCACAGCTTAGGCTGGCGCTGGACAAGGCCTGGGTCAGCGAGTTTATCGCCCTGCTGCCGCAGGGGATCCATACCGCCGTAGGCGATCAGGCGGGGCGTCTGTCGGTAGGCCAGGCGCAGCGTATCGCGGTCGCCCGCGCGCTGTTGGTGCCGTGCCGCCTGCTGCTGCTGGATGAACCTGCCGCCAGCCTTGACGCCCATAGCGAACAGCGAGTCATGCAGGCCCTGACCCACGCCTCCAGTGAGCAAACCACGCTGCTGGTCACCCACCAGCTCGAGGGGCTGGCCGACTGGGACGACGTCTGGGTGATGCAGGACGGACAGATTATCGAACAAGGCGACTACGCCACGCTGGCCCGTGCTGGTGGGGTCTTCTCGGCGCTGCTGGCCCATCGTCAGGAGGAGATTTAAATGCGTGCACTTTTACCCTATCTGGCGCTCTATAAACGCCATAAATGGATGCTGCTGCTTGGCGTCGTGCTGGCCATTGTGACCCTGCTGGCCAGCATCGGCCTGCTGACGCTCTCCGGCTGGTTCCTCTCCGCCTCAGCGGTGGTGGGCGTCGCCGGGATCTACAGTTTTAACTATATGCTGCCTGCCGCGGGCGTTCGCGGCGCGGCAATTATCCGTACCGCCGGGCGCTACTTTGAGCGCCTGGTCAGCCACGACGCTACCTTTCGCGTGCTGCAGCACCTGCGCGTTTTCACCTTCAGCAAACTGCTCCCCCTCTCTCCGGCGGGGCTGGCGCGCTTTCGCCAGGGTGAGCTGCTCAACCGGGTGGTAGCCGACGTTGACACCCTGGATCATCTCTACCTGCGGGTCATTTCGCCGCTGGTCGGCGCGCTGGTGGTGATTGTGGTCGTCACCTGCGGATTAAGTCTGCTCGACGTCACCCTCGCGCTGACGCTCGGCGGTATCATGCTGGCGACCCTGCTGGTTATGCCGCCGCTGTTCTATCGCGCAGGTAAGCCAGCCGGCGAAAGTATGACGCAGCTGCGCGGCCAGTATCGCCAACAGCTCACCGCCTGGCTGCAGGGTCAGGCGGAGCTGATGGTATTTAACGCCAGCGACCGCTACCGCGCACAAATGGAAAAGACCGAGCTGAGCTGGCAGGATGCACAGCGGCGCCAGGCCGAGCTGACCGCGCTTTCGCAGGCGGTAATGCTGTTAATCGGTGGCATCGCCGTGGTGGCCATGCTCTGGCTGGCCTCAGACGGCGTCGGCGGCAATAGTCAGCCCGGGGCGCTGATCGCGCTATTCGTATTCTGCGCGCTGGCGGCTTTTGAAGCCCTGGCGCCGGTTACTGGCGCTTTCCAGCATTTAGGCCAGGTGATCGCCTCCGCGCGGCGGATCTCGCAGATTACCGACCAGCAGCCGGAGGTCACCTTTGTCGAAGATGAAGCCAGTTCGCCAGCGCAGGTGGCCCTAACGCTTCAGGAGGTCACCTTCCGCTATCCTCAGCAGCCCTCCCCTGCCCTGGAGAATATTTCCCTGCAGATTGCCGCCGGAGAGCACATCGCCATTCTTGGCCGGACCGGCTGCGGAAAATCGACGCTGCTGCAGTTGCTTACCCGCGCCTGGGACCCGTCACAGGGAGAGATTCTGCTCAACAATCAGCCGCTCTCCGGCCTCAGCGAAGCCACTCTGCGGCAGGCAATGAGCGTAGTGCCGCAGCGCGTGCACCTGTTCTGCGCCACCCTGCGCGACAACCTGCTGCTGGCGGCGCCTGAAGCGGATGACGCTCATCTCAGCGCTACCCTTGAGAAGGTGGGCCTCGAAAAACTGCTGCAAGATGGTGGTCTTAACGGCTGGCTGGGCGAAGGCGGGCGTCAGCTCTCCGGCGGCGAACTGCGCCGACTGGCCATTGCCCGCGCGCTGCTCCACGATGCGCCGCTGATGCTGCTCGATGAACCGACAGAAGGTCTGGATGCGGCCACCGAAAGCCAGATCCTGCATCTGCTGGCAGATGTCATGCGCGACAAAACCGTGCTGATGGTGACCCATCGCCTGCGGGGCCTGGCGGGTTTTAATCAGATAATAGTCATGGACAACGGCCAGATAATTGAGCAAGGTAGTCACGCGGAGCTGCTCGCTAAACAGGGCCGGTACTTCCAGTTTAAACAGCGTCTGTAGGCTATTCTATTATCTAATTTTTGCTGATGCGTATTGAGGTTAAAATGCGTCTGGTTCAGCTCTCCCGGCACTCTATCGCCTTCCCCTCTCCGGAAGGCGCCTTGCGAGAACCTAATGGCCTGCTGGCGCTCGGCGGCGATCTGAGCCCCGCGCGGCTGCTGATGGCCTATCAGCGTGGTATTTTCCCTTGGTTTTCCCCTGGCGACCCGATCCTCTGGTGGTCGCCCGACCCCCGGGCGGTACTTTGGCCAGAGCAATTCCATCTCAGCCGCAGCATGAAGCGCTTTCATCAGCGTTCGCCCTACCGGGTCACGCTCAACCACGCCTTTGGCGAAGTGATTGAGGGCTGCGCCAGCGATCGTGACGAAGGCACCTGGATAACCAGCAGTATCGTTCGCGCCTATCACCAGCTGCATGAGCTGGGTCATGCCCACTCCATTGAAGTCTGGCAGGAGAATACCCTGGTGGGAGGAATGTACGGCGTAGCGCAGGGAGCGCTGTTTTGCGGCGAATCGATGTTTAGCCGGGCAGAAAATGCCTCCAAAACCGCGCTGCTGGTATTTTGCCAGGACTTTGCGCACAGCGGCGGTAAATTAATTGACTGCCAGGTACTGAACAACCATACCGCGTCATTAGGCGCAGTGGATATTCCCCGCCGCGATTATCTGGACTATCTGTCGGTATTACGCGGCTACCGACTGCCCGAGCGATTTTGGGTGCCGCGGGTGCTATTTCCTGGCGGATAATAAAATGTTTTCAGCACATTTTGCGTCAGGATGGTATAATTGCGCGGTAGAGTAGCTTCTGCCTGTTGCCCCGCCGCCGTTTGGGAATAATAAGAGTCAGATAACGCCCATCGTTCTGTCACTCCCCTTTACGTTTGCGCCTGTCACGCGGCATGGCCGTGTGTGTCCCGGGCAATGCGCCAAAACTACTTCGGCGATTCATACCCGTCATATTTCCGTAGCCGCTGTGCTGACTATGCGCCTTGCGGCAAGGTGAATGATTCAGGGTAGATACGTAAAACTTTACTTACATGATGAACTTCGGCATTATCTTGCCGGTTCAAAACTACGGTAGTGATACCCCAGAGGACTAGATGGCCAAAGAAGACAATATTGAAATGCAGGGCACCGTACTTGAAACGTTGCCTAACACTATGTTCCGCGTAGAACTGGAAAACGGTCACGTGGTAACCGCGCATATCTCCGGTAAAATGCGTAAAAACTACATCCGCATTCTGACGGGCGACAAAGTGACTGTTGAGCTGACCCCGTACGACCTGAGCAAAGGCCGCATTGTCTTCCGTAGTCGCTGATTGTTTTCGCCCCTAAGGCGTCAGATGCTGAAGGCCGGGATAATTCCCGGTCTTTTCATTTCTGCCGTCAGCAAAAAAAAACCGGCCCTTAGCCGGTTTTTTACATTGAAGATATCGCCTTAGTGGGCCGCTTCCGGTTTGTGCTTCGGAGCGCTCTGGAAGTCGTAAGTCAGCGTATTTTTGTCGCTGTCCAGAGAGACAGTGACCTGACCACCGTCGACCAGCGAGCCAAACAGCAGCTCGTTCGCCAGCGGTTTTTTCAGGTTGTCCTGAATGACGCGTCCCATTGGACGTGCCCCCATCGCCCGATCGTAGCCTTTCGTCGCCAGCCAGTCGCGCGCTTCCTGACTCACTTCCAGGGAGACGCCTTTCTGGTCCAGCTGGACCTGCAGCTCGACGATAAACTTGTCGACAACCTGATGGATCACCGTGGTAGACAAATGATCGAACCAGATGATGTTGTCGAGGCGGTTACGGAACTCCGGCGTAAAGATCTTTTTGATCTCATCCATCGCATCCGGACTGTTGTCCTGCTGAATAAGGCCAATCGATTTACGCTCGGTTTCCCGCACCCCGGCGTTGGTGGTCATCACCAGCACCACGTTGCGGAAGTCCGCTTTACGGCCGTTATTATCGGTCAGCGTCCCGTTATCCATCACCTGCAGCAGCAGGTTGAACACGTCCGGATGCGCTTTTTCGATCTCATCAAGCAGCAATACCGCGTGCGGATGTTTAATCACCGCATCGGTCAGCAGCCCGCCCTGATCGAAGCCGACGTAGCCCGGAGGCGCCCCGATCAAACGGCTGACGGTATGACGTTCCATATATTCGGACATGTCAAAGCGCAGCAGCTCAATCCCTAACGCCTTCGCCAGCTGGACGGTCACTTCGGTTTTCCCGACCCCGGTCGGCCCGGCGAACAGGAACGATCCCACCGGCTTGTGCTCATGGCCCAGCCCGGCGCGCGCCATTTTAATAGCCTCGGTCAGCGCCTCGATGGCTTTATCCTGTCCAAAGACCAGCATTTTCAGACGGTCGCCCAGGTTTTTCAGCGTGTCGCGATCGCTGCGGGAGACGCTCTTCTCAGGGATCCGCGCAATGCGCGCCACCACTGATTCGATATCCGCCACGTTAACCGTTTTCTTACGCTTGCTGACCGGCATTAAGCGCGCCCGCGCGCCCGCTTCGTCAATGACGTCAATCGCCTTATCCGGCAGATGACGATCGTTAATGTATTTCACCGCCAGTTCTACCGCCGCACGCACCGCTTTGGCGGTATAACGCACATCATGGTGCGCTTCGTACTTCGGCTTCAGGCCGTTGATAATCTGGACCGTCTCTTCCACCGACGGTTCGGTAATATCGATCTTCTGGAAACGGCGGGCCAGCGCACGATCTTTTTCAAAGATGTTGCTGAACTCCTGGTAAGTGGTGGAGCCGATCACCCGGATCTTGCCGCTGGAAAGCAGCGGTTTGATCAGGTTAGCCGCATCGACCTGGCCGCCAGACGCCGCCCCCGCACCGATAATGGTGTGGATTTCATCAATAAACAGGATGCTGTTGGTATCCTGCTCCAGCTGTTTGAGCAACGCTTTGAAGCGTTTTTCAAAATCGCCACGATATTTGGTCCCTGCCAGCAAAGAGCCAATGTCGAGCGAGTAGATAGTGCAGTCGGCCATCACTTCCGGCACATCGCCCTGCACAATACGCCAGGCAAGGCCTTCGGCGATCGCGGTTTTACCGACGCCGGATTCCCCCACCAGCAGCGGGTTATTTTTCCGCCGACGGCACAGGACCTGAATCGCGCGCTCCAGCTCTTTTTCACGGCCGATCAGGGGATCAATGCCGCCGACGCGAGCAAGCTGATTGAGGTTGGTGGTGAAGTTTTCCATACGTTCCTCCCCGCCGGCTTGCTCTTCATTGCCAGGCTGGCTTCCGCTGTTATCGGAAGACTGGCTCGGCTCGTCTTTGCGTGTACCATGAGAAATGAAGTTCACCACATCAAGACGGCTCACTTCATGTTTACGCAGCAGGTAGGCGGCCTGCGACTCCTGCTCGCTGAAAATCGCCACCAGCACGTTGGCGCCGGTCACTTCGCTGCGGCCAGAAGATTGTACGTGGAAGACGGCGCGCTGCAGCACACGCTGGAAGCTTAGCGTCGGCTGGGTGTCGCGCTCTTCTTCCGTGGCTGGCAGAACGGGTGTGGTTTGTTCGATGAAGGCTTCAAGTTCCTGACGCAATGCCACCAGGTCCACTGAACACGCTTCCAGGGCCTCACGGGCCGAGGGGTTGCTTAGCAGAGCCAGCAGCAAGTGCTCGACGGTCATAAACTCATGACGGTGCTCGCGCGCTCTGGCGAAAGCCATATTTAAACTGAGTTCCAGTTCTTGATTGAGCATAGGCACCTCCCCCAATTTTCATGCCTGTATTCAGGCTTTTTCCAGCGTACACAGCAATGGATGCTCGTTCTCCCTCGCGTACTGATTCACCATAGCGACTTTGGTCTCCGCCACTTCCGCGGTAAACACGCCACAAATCGCCTTACCTTCATAGTGAACCGTGAGCATCAGTTGCGTTGCACGTTCAACATCATAAGAAAAGAATTTTTGTAACACGTCAATAACAAACTCCATCGGAGTGTAGTCATCATTGACCAATATCACTTTATACATAGATGGCGGTTTAATCGCATCACGAACTTCGTCGTCAACCAGGTGCTCGAAGTCCAGCCAATCTCTCTTACTCATCGTCAGTGTTCATCATCGGTTGCTGTTGCCAACAGGCGGAGGCCTGTCGATGACCAGAGGTTATGCTCATCACAAATCTACAATAGATCATAGATAACTATCATCTATCGCTTCTATCCGCGACGGCTGTCACATTCCCCGGCAATAGCGTTAACTGCTTCAAATTTTGACGCATTTTTCGCCGTTCCCCCTCCTCAATCGCTTGACGCGTTTTCGTATTTCTCTAAATTGTAGTGGCGAGAGTTGGCGAGCAATTGAACAACTCGTCACTCCACCACCGGTTCATTCCATCTTACTAATAAAGATTTACGAAGGATGTCGAAGTATGGAAATGGGTACTGTTAAGTGGTTCAACAATGCCAAAGGGTTCGGTTTTATCTGCCCTGAGGGCGGCGGCGAAGACATTTTCGCCCATTACTCCACCATCCAGATGGATGGTTACAGAACGCTAAAAGCCGGACAAGCCGTTCGGTTTGATGTTCACCAGGGGCCAAAAGGCAATCACGCCAGCGTGATCGTCCCTGTGGAAGCGGAAACGGCTGCATAACTCTTTTGCTTCATTGTGTACATCCTGCTAATAAAATGCCAGTCCTTCTGACTGGCATTTTTATTTCTCGCCCCGCCTATTCTCGCGCCAGGGCATCCACCGGATCGAGCCGCGCCGCGTTGCGCGCAGGCAGCCAACCAAACAGCACCCCGGTCAGCGTCGAACAGAGAAACGCCGTCAGCAGCGCCAGCGGAGAAAAACCAATCTCCCAGCCGGGGAGAAACAGCTGTAAAATAAAGGCGATCATCAGCGACAATGCTACGCCCAGCGCGCCACCGACCAGGCAAACCAGCACCGCTTCAATGAGAAACTGCTGCAGCACATCGCTGGCCCGGGCGCCAACCGCCATGCGGATGCCGATCTCCCGGGTTCGTTCGGTCACCGACACCAGCATAATATTCATTACGCCAATCCCGCCGACCACCAGGGCAATCACCGCCACCAATGTCAGGAACAGCTGTAAGGTATGTGTGGTCCTTTCGGCGGTTTTCAAGACGCTGTCCATATTCCAGGTGAATACATCTTTTTTACCATGCCGCAGCTCCAGCAGACGCAGCAGCTGTTTCTCTGCGGTTTCACTGTCGTAGCCTTCATGAACGCGCACAGTGATGGAGTTCAGCCACGACTGGCCCATTACTCTTCCCGCCATGGTGGTGTAGGGCAACCAGACGCGGAGAATTTTGCTGCTGCCGAACATCGACTGTTTTTCATCCGCAACGCCAATCACCGTGGCCGGCATATTGCCCACCAGAATCACCTCTCCCACCACTTTCGCTTTATTGGGAAACAGCTGCCGACGGGTATTGCTGTCGAGCACTACCACCTGTGCCCGACTGTTGAGCTGCAGTTCATTGAAGGTATTGCCTTCGCTAAAGGTCATGCCGTAGACATTAAAATACTGTGGACCGACCCCCTCCGCGCTGGCGGCAACGTCAATATTGTTGGCGCGCAGGCGCAGGCTTTTTGAAACCGCCGGCGTGGCGGAGCGCACCCACGGCTGCTTCTGGATCGCCAGCAAATCGTCATACTTCAGCGCCTGCTGATAGCGCGGGTCGTCGTCGCCAAAATCCTTACCAGGATATACATCAATGGTATTGGTGCCGATGGCGCGAATATCTGCCAGCACCATCTGCTTGGCGGCATCCCCCACCACCACGATCGACACCACCGAGGCAATACCGATAATAATCCCAAGCATGGTAAGCAGGGTACGCATTTTATTCGCCGCCATCGCTCGCCAGGCCATCACCAGCGCTTCGCGAAAGCCGCTGGTAAACTGACGCCACGCCGAAGGCTCCGCCTGCGGACGGGCGCGGAGTCCGCCGCCCTGGCGGCTGGCGGGCGGGTTGCGGACGATCTCGCCATCGCGGATCTCGACGATCCGCTCCGCCTGAGCGGCGACCTGCGGATCGTGGGTCACAATGATGACCGTGTGCCCCTGCGCTTTTAGCTGGTGCAGGATCGCCATTACCTCTTCGCCGGAATGGCTGTCCAGCGCGCCGGTCGGTTCATCAGCGAGGATCACCTCCCCGCCATTCATCAGGGCGCGGGCGATACTGACCCGCTGCTGCTGACCGCCAGACAACTGTGACGGTTGATAGTCGGCGCGCTCGCCCAGCCCCAGCCGCACCAGCAGCTCATGAGCGCGCGCCAGGCGCGCGCGCCGTTCACTGCCGGCATACACCGCCGGCACTTCGACATTCTGCGCGGCGGTCAGATGGGACAGCAGATGGTAGCGTTGAAAGATAAAGCCAAAGTGTTCCCGCCGCAGACGGGCCAGCGCATCGCCATCCAGCTGCGCGATATCGGTTCCCGCTACCCGATAGGTGCCGCTGGTGGGTTTGTCGAGGCAGCCAAGGATATTCATCAGCGTCGATTTTCCCGAGCCGGAGGCCCCGACGATCGCCACCATCTCACCCGCATGGATGCTGAGGGTGATCCCCTTCAGGACCTCAACGCTGCCGTCGCCGGAAGGATAGCTGCGACGTATATCTCGCAGCTCAAGCAGCGCCGTCATTTTGCCGCCCCGCTCGCGCTCTCGCCGACGATCACTTCGTCGCCCTCTTCCAGACCTTGCACCACTGCGACGTCGGTATCATTGCGGGCGCCAATGATAACCTCACGCTCTTTGACCTCACCGGTGCGCAACAGTCGAACGTGGTAGCGGTTATCGCCTACCGCGTCGCCCAGGGCGCTCAGCGGGATAGTAATCACGTTCTTCACCTCAGCCAGCTGAATGTGCACTTGCGCGGTCATGTCGAGGCGCAGGATCCCCTGCGGGTTCGGTACCTCGAAGCGGGCATAATAGAAGATGGCGTCATTCACTTTTTCCGGCGTCGGCAGAATGTCTTTCAGTTTACCTTCATAACGGGTAAGCGGGTCGCCCAGCACGGTAAACCACGCTTTTTGCCCAGGTCTGAGGTGGATGACATCCGCCTCAGAGACCTGCGCTTTAACCAGCATGGTGCTGAGATCCGCCAGCGTCAGAATGTTAGGCGCCTGCTGGGCGGCGATCACTGTCTGTCCCTGCAGGGTGGTAATTTGCGTCACTTCGCCGGCCATCGGCGCCAGGATCCGCGTGTAATCGAGGTTGGTCTTCGCCGTATCGAGCGTTGCCTGGTTACGCTTTATTTGCGCTTCAATAGTGCCGATCTGCGCCTGTTTCACCGCCAAATCGGTGGCCGCGGTATCAAGGTCCTGCCGCGAGACCAGCTGGCGCTGCGCCAGCTGCTGCTGACGGGCCAGAGTCACTTGCGCCAGTTTGCTCTCCGCGCGCGCCTGATTGAGCTGGGCGCGCAGCTCCATGAGCGTCGCTTCCACCTCTTTAATCTGGTTTTGCGCCTGCTCCGGATCGATAACCCCCAGCAACTGATCCTTTTTAACCTTATCGCCAATATTGACGTGCAGCGTTTTCAGCTGTCCGCTGACCTGGGCGCCGACGTCAACTTTTCGCAGGGCATCCAGTTTGCCGGTGGCCAGCACGCTCTGCTGGAGATCCCCTTTGCGAACTACCAGCGTCTGGTAGTTCGGCAGCGGCGCATTGAGGATCCGCCATCCCCAGATAGCCAGCCCCAGCACAACGATCGCCAACAGCCACCAGACGGTCCTGCGTTTTCCCTTCACTTTCATATTCCGATTCCTGCTGTTTCCCTGCCGCTCCAGGCGGTGATTCTATCGAAACCCGTTGGCAACAGGACACCCATTTTTCGCGTCAATGAGGTTTTGTTTAGCTGCCGGAGAGCTTTGTGCCGCCGTAAATGACGACGGCGGTGAGATTAATCGGCACGACCGCGGGCTAGCCACAGCACCCGTGAGAACATTTTCTTCAGCAGCGTCGGCACAGCGTCCACGCCACGGCGGCCGGCCTCCATCGCCACCTCAATCGCCAGGTCCGGCTTGGATGAGCGATGGATGGCTTTGGTGATCACCCGCCGCATATTCATCGGGACATTATCCGGGATCTGCGCCACCCGATGATAAACGTCATCAAATCCCTGACGATACATAAAGTGTTCCATATCCAGCGCCGGCAGACTGGTCAGATGGTCGCGCTCCAGCTCGCGATCGTTATTAAGCAGACCTCGTACCGTCGCGGCATATTTTTTCCCCGCCTCATCGCCGTCCACCAGCACGTGCCACTGGATCCCCATCCGGCGGGCAAACTTGATCAATGGCTTCAGGCCGGACTGGGCGAATTCGATCACCTTAACCCCTTCAGCATCAAAATGATGACCGCACTGCCGGGCCAGTTCATTGATAACCCAGGTTTCCGTCTCTCCCTCCACCAGCAGCCAGCAGCGGGCGAAGAGCGATGAGGCGCGATTGAAGCGAATGTGAAAAGCAATGCGCCGGCTCTCTTCGGCATTCATTCCGCCCGGCCCCAACCGCCACGCCGATACCCGCGTCGACTCACGCACCAGCCGGCAGACCTGCTCTACCGGCGTCAGGGACAGCAGCTCTCCGGAGTTGGTGGTGGTCACACGCTGCAGCGGCAACAAATTCAGCAGGTGCCAGGCGACGGAAAGCATGATCGGATGCAGACGGGTCTCGGGATCTTCAATCAACAGCAGCGGTCGCGCGTCGCGATCGAGGCGCACCGTCCCTTTCGCCTGCAGGAGGGTGGCAAACAGCCCCAGCAGGATCACCCGATGGCTGCGCCCGCCGGGCTTGTCGATCATCCGGTTGATAATATCCAGATAACGCCAACTGCGCTGTTCATCATGGGAGCGCCGCCGCATCAGGCGATGCCGCGTCTGAGCGCTGCTTTGCTCGGCAAAGTAATGCTCAAGCAGTTGCACCATGGCCGATAGCCCCTGACGGATCTGACCGTCCGATAAATTTTGCGGATGGCTGACCAGTTCACGGGAGAGAAAATCCAGCTGACGGGCGGTGATCTCTATCTGCGGCGAGTGCGGTACCGTCCCGTTATGGATGCGGCGCATAAAGCGCGCATCGCGCAGGCGCAGCACCGGCATCAAACGCACCAGGTGTCGGGCCAGCTCATCAATCTCCTCCAGCACCAACGCTTCGCCTTCACCATCGATAAAGCTCCGCAGGGTCATCACGCTGTCATCTTCGGCGAGCTCGCCCTCCAGGCGATAGAACACCCGGTGATACCCGTCATCGCAAGGCACCCAGCAGCGCTGAAGCGGACGGAAACGCCGGACCCGATGGCGGCCTGGCTCCGTTTCGCGGAAGGTCAGGATAATATGCAAATGGTGTTCGCGCCCCTGGATGTCGCCCGGGGGAAACCAGAAATCATCGCGAACAAAGTGATAAAGATCGAACTCCGGCGACAAAAGCAGGGTCAGCGCATCAAGCAGACTGGACTTCCCCCACGCGTTCTCCCCGATCAGGACGTTATTTTGCTCCAGCATCAACGACAAACGATTGATACCGCGAAAACCGACGATTTCTACGCGCTCAAGAAGCATATCCCCTCCGCTACACCACCACTCTCCTTCAGTAATCAACAGTATAGCGAGGGCGGAGGCAAGATGACACTCTGCTTAATCGCATCCGTGGCTCATATTCAGCGGATTAAATATATTCATAAAATTACTCACTTATCGCCTATTACCGACTGTTGATTATTCATCAAGCAAAATAGTTTTATTTCAGGCGTTATGATCTACACTATTGATAATCTTCCATGGATAAAGGAAAGGCTAAACTGGCAAAAGGAATCCACTCACCTTGCCCTAAATCAAATAATATCAATATATTTAACTGGCTCCGGGATGGCGATTATCTCTAGAATAACGCCGCTTTATTTTTATCGTCATCCCTTATCACGATAAATAAAGACCGGCACGGTCCGCCCGTGCGCGTAAACAATTTAATTGAGGTGGTTATGTTCAGAAAATTAGCAGCCGAATGCTTCGGCACCTTCTGGCTTGTATTTGGCGGCTGCGGTAGCGCCGTGCTCGCCGCGGCTTTCCCCGAGCTGGGTATTGGTTTTGCCGGCGTCGCGCTGGCATTTGGCTTAACGGTATTAACCATGGCGTTTGCGGTCGGCCATATTTCCGGGGGGCATTTCAACCCGGCGGTCACCTTAGGCCTGTGGGCCGGCGGCCGTTTTCCGGCAAAAGAGGTCATTGGCTATATTATCGCTCAGGTGGTCGGCGGAATTATTGCCGCGGCGGTGCTGTACGTGGTTGCCAGCGGTAAAGCCGGCTTTGATGCCGCCGCCAGCGGCTTTGCCTCCAACGGCTATGGCGAACACTCCCCGGGCGGCTTCTCTATGCTGTCGGCTATCGTCATTGAAATTGTCCTGACCTGCGGCTTCCTGCTGGTTATTCATGGCGCGACCGATAAACATGCGCCGGCGGGCTTTGCCCCCATCGCCATCGGCCTGGCGCTGACCCTCATCCATTTGATCAGCATTCCAGTCACCAATACCTCGGTCAACCCGGCGCGCAGCACCGCGGTGGCAATTTTCCAGGGCGGCTGGGCGCTGCAGCAGCTGTGGCTGTTCTGGTCATGCCAATCGTCGGCGGGATCCTCGGCGGCGTGCTGTATCGCACCCTGCTGGAAAAACGCGATTAACGCTTTTCAAAGCCCGGGTCTCCGGGCTTTTTCTTTCTGGCGACAGCTTTACTCGGCCCGGTGATTTGGGTAGTGTCATGGGCGCTATTCTCATCATGCAAGGGCTGCATCGTTCATGTTTTCGGGACTCTTTATTATTCTGTTGCCGCTGGTCGTCGGCTATTTACTGCCTCTTCGTCACTCCTCCGCGCTAAAGCTGATAAACCGCATGCTCAGCTGGATTGTCTATGTAATCCTTTTTTTTATGGGTATCAGCCTGGCGTTCCTCGACAATCTGGCCAGCAACCTGCTGGCAATATTGCATTACGCCGCGGTGAGTGTGGTTATCATTTTACTGTGTAATATCGCCGCCCTGCTGTGGCTGGAAAGTAAAATGCCATGGCGCAGTCAGCATCGTCAGGAGAAATTACCCTCGCGCCTGGCCATGGCCCTGGAATCGCTGCAGCTGTGCGGTGTGGTCGTGCTCGGTTTTCTGCTCGGTCTGACCAGACTGCCTTTTTTACAGCACGCGACAGAAGCCAGCGAATATACGTTGATTTTTCTCCTGTTCCTCGTCGGTATCCAATTACGCAATAATGGAATGAGTCTGCGACAAATAGTCCTTAACCGCCGGGGAATGATCGTCGCCGTGGTGGTTACGGCCAGTTCATTACTCGGCGGGATACTTAACGCCTTTATTCTCGGTCTGCCGTTAAAGACCGGTCTGGCAATGGCGAGCGGTTTCGGCTGGTATTCGCTCTCCGGTATTTTACTCACCGAATCCTTTGGCCCGGTGATCGGTAGCGCGGCGTTCTTTAACGATCTCTGTCGCGAGCTGCTGGCCATCATGTTAATTCCGGGCCTTGTTCGCCGCAGCCGCTCCACGGCGCTGGGGCTGTGCGGCGCCACCTCGATGGACTTCACCTTACCGGTACTGCAGCGTTCCGGCGGCGTCGAAATCGTCCCTGCCGCCATCGTGCACGGTTTTCTGCTTAGTTTGCTGGTCCCGATCCTGATCGCCTTTTTTACCGCCTGAGCACCCGCTGGCGGCAGCCCTCCTGCCGCCAAATTTGCGCTAAATCAATCTCCCTTTAAGTTGTCTGAGAAATACCTTTTCACCCGTTGCCGCGCGGCATAACCTTAAACATGTATATCAAATATAACTTTAAAGGTGTGACCATGTTTTGTGTGCAATGTGAACAAACCATTCGTACCCCAGCCGGCAACGGCTGCTCTTACGCGCAGGGGATGTGCGGTAAAACAGCGGAAACCTCGGACCTGCAGGATCTGCTGATTGCGTCACTGCAAGGCCTGTCCGCCTGGGCGCTTAAAGCGCGCGAATATGGCATTATCGATCATCAGGTCGACAGCTTTGCCCCCCGCGCCTTCTTCTCCACCCTGACTAACGTTAACTTCGATTCCCCGCGCATCGTCGGCTACGCCCGCCAGGCAATTGCCTTGCGTGAGGCGCTGAAAGCGCAATGCCTGGCGATCGATGCCAGCGCCGCGGTCGACAGCCCGGTCGCCGACCTGCAGCTGGTCAGCGACGATCTGGGCGACCTGCAGCGTCAGGCGGCGGACTATACCCCGAATAAAGATAAAGCCGCCATCGGCGAAAATATTCTCGGTCTGCGCCTGCTGTGCCTGTACGGTCTGAAGGGTGCGGCGGCCTATATGGAGCACGCCCACGTGCTCGGCCAGTACGACAACGCTATCTATGCCCAGTACCATAAAATCATGGCATGGCTGGGCACCTGGCCTGCGGATATGAATGCGCTGCTCGAATGTTCGATGGAAATCGGCCAGATGAACTTCAAAGTGATGAGCATCCTCGACGCCGGTGAAACGACCAAATACGGCCATCCGACGCCGACTCAGGTCAACGTTAAAGCCACCGAAGGGAAGTGCATCCTGATCTCCGGCCACGATCTGAAGGATCTGTATAACCTGCTGGAGCAGACGGAAGGCACCGGCGTCAACGTCTATACTCATGGCGAAATGCTGCCGGCTCACGGCTATCCGGAGCTGCGTAAATTCAAACATCTGATTGGCAACTACGGCAGCGGCTGGCAAAACCAGCAGGTGGAGTTCGCCCGCTTCCCGGGCCCCATCGTGATGACCTCTAACTGCATCATCGACCCGACCGTCGGCGCCTACGACGATCGCATCTGGACTCGCAGCATCGTCGGCTGGCCGGGTGTGAACCATCTGGAAGGTGAAGACTTCTCCCCGGTCATTGCCCAGGCGCAGCAGATGGCGGGCTTCCCGTACAGCGAAATCCCGCATCTGATCACCGTCGGCTTTGGCCGTCAGACCCTGCTTGGCGCGGCGGATACGCTGATCGATCTGGTCAGTCGTGAAAAACTGCGCCATATCTTCCTCGTCGGCGGCTGCGACGGCGCCCGCGGGGAGCGTAACTACTTCACCGATTTCGCCACCAGCGTGCCGGATGACTGCCTGATCCTGACCCTGGCCTGTGGTAAATACCGCTTCAACAAACTGGACTTTGGCGATATCGAAGGGCTGCCGCGCCTGGTCGACGCCGGGCAGTGTAATGACGCTTACTCGGCGATTATTCTGGCGGTCACGCTGGCGGAGAAACTGGGCTGTGGCGTCAACGATCTGCCACTGTCGCTGGTGCTCTCCTGGTTCGAACAGAAAGCGATCGTCATCCTGCTGACGCTGCTGTCGCTGGGTGTGAAAAACATCGTCACCGGTCCGACGGCGCCTGGTTTCTTCACCCCGGATCTGCTGGCGGTCCTCAATGAGAAGTTTGGTCTGCGTTCCGTGACCACCGTGGAACAAGATATGCAGCAGCTGCTGAGCGCTTAAGGAGTCCCTGATGACTATGCCAACCTCCCAGTGCCCGTGGCGGATGCAGGTTCACCACATTCACCAGGAAACCCCGGACGTGTGGACCCTTTCGCTGCTGTGCCACGATTACTATCCGTACCGCGCTGGCCAGTACGCTCTGGTTAGCGTGCGTAACTCGGCGGAAACGCTGCGCGCCTATACCCTCTCCTCGACGCCGGGGGTCAGCGAATACATTACGCTGACCGTTCGCCGTATTGACGAGGGTACGGGTTCGCAGTGGTTGACCCGCGAGGTCAAACGCGGCGATTACCTTTGGCTGTCCGATGCGATGGGCGAGTTTACCTGCGACGATAAAGCGGAAGATAAATTCCTGCTGCTGGCCGCCGGTTGCGGCGTGACACCGATCATGGCGATGCGCCGCTGGCTGGCTAAGTATCGACCGCAGGCCGACGTACAGGTGATTTATAACGTGCGTTCGCCGGAAGATGTAATCTTTGCCGAAGAGTGGCGCAACTACCCGGTCACCCTGGTAGCGGAGCACAATGCGACGCACGGTTTTGTCGCCGGCCGTCTGACCCGGGAGCTGCTGCAGAGCGTGCCGGATTTAGCCAGCCGCACCGTGATGACCTGCGGCCCGGCGCCTTATATGGAGAAGGTCGAGCAGGATGTTGCCGCCCTGGGCGTCACCCGCTTCTTTAAGGAAAAATTCTTCACCCCGGTGGCTGAGGCCGCCACCAGCGGGCTGAAATTCACTAAACTGCAGCCGGCGCGCGAGTTTTACGCGCCGGTGGGCACCACGCTGCTCGACGCGCTGGAGAGCAATAAAGTGCCGGTGACCGTCGCCTGCCGCGCCGGCGTCTGCGGCTGCTGCAAAACCAAAGTGGTTTCCGGGAAGTACAGCGTCACCAGCACCATGACGCTGACCGACGCCGAAATCGCCGACGGCTATGTGCTGGCCTGCTCCTGTCATCCGCAGAGCGATCTGGTTCTCGCCTGAGGTCAAAATCCCCGGTGGCGCTACCGCTTACCGGGGCTACAGCGCTGTGCGATTTGGTAGCCCGGAGAAGGCGCAATGCGCCGCCTCCGGGAAAATCCCTGGCGACAATAAACGCTCAGGCGACATGAGATAAACGCTTTCCCGGACTGAAAAAATTGCAAATCGCCAACAGTATCGACTTTACGCCCCAGGACGAATGAGGCATTTTTACCGCCAGGCCGACTGACCGGCCAGCGAATAACGCCCCGCGCCGAGTAGCGCAATCGCCAGTGCGCCAACAAAGAAATAGACCAGATTCTCAATGGCCCACGCTCCCACCGTATCAAGCGCAAACGTCTTATCTAAGCCGACCATCAGCCACGCCACCACCATGGTGAACGCCAGCACCAACGCCGCCGGGCGGGTCAGGACGCCGAGAATTAACAAGCAGGGAGCGACCACTTCCCCCACCAGCACACCGTAGGCGATAAACCCGGGCAATCCCTGCGCCGCCAGCATCCCGCTAATGCCATCCACACCATCTATCAGCTTATGGATTCCATGGAAAAGCATTAAGCCGCCGACGGCAAGTCGTAACAAGAGTTTACCGGCGTCATCATGCGACAGCCTGCGATTTACTGTGTTTAACAATCCTTTAACCATTTGATGTGCATCCTTTTTTGCATCCTGTGTACTTCCAGAGTATGCGCAGCCGGAGAGGAATAAAACCAGCAAAAAATCAGGGGTAATCGGTTACATTGCGGTCAGTTTCATCTAAGCTTGAAGGCGTTATCAAAAAAAGGAGATGGAGATCATGAAACAGACCGTGGCGGCATACATTGCCAAAACGCTGGAACAGGCCGGCGTGAAACGTATCTGGGGCGTCACCGGAGATTCCCTCAATGGATTGAGCGATAGCCTTAACCGCATGGGCACCATCGACTGGATGCCCACCCGGCACGAAGAGGTCGCCGCTTTCGCCGCTGGCGCGGAAGCGCAGCTGACCGGCGAGCTGGCGGTCTGCGCCGGCTCCTGCGGACCGGGCAACCTGCACCTGATTAACGGTTTGTTTGACTGTCATCGCAACCATGTCCCGGTGCTGGCCATCGCCGCCCACATCCCATCCAGCGAAATCGGCAGCGGCTATTTTCAGGAAACCCATCCTCAGGAGCTGTTCCGCGAGTGCAGCCATTACTGCGAACTGGTCTCCACGCCGGAGCAGATCCCGCAGGTGCTGGCAGTGGCGATGCGTAAGGCAGTGATTAACCGCGGCGTCTCGGTGGTGGTGTTGCCCGGCGATGTGGCGCTGAAGGCCGCCCCGGAAAGCGCCAGCAGCCACTGGTATCATGCGCCGCTGCCGACGGTCACCCCGGCGGAAGAAGAGCTGCGCAAGCTGGCGCAGCTTATTCGCTACTCCAGCAATATCGCGCTCATGTGCGGCAGCGGTTGCGCCGGCGCCCACCAGGAACTGGTGGAGTTCGCAGCCAAAATTAAAGCCCCCATCGTCCACGCCCTGCGCGGCAAAGAGCACGTGGAGTACGACAACCCGTACGATGTGGGCATGACCGGGCTGATTGGCTTCTCTTCTGGCTTCCACACCATGATGAACGCCGATACCCTGATCCTGCTGGGCACCCAGTTCCCCTATCGCGCCTTCTACCCAACCGACGCGAAAATTATCCAGATCGACATCAACCCCGGCAGCATCGGCGCACACAGTAAGGTCGACATGGCGCTGGTGGGCGATATTAAATCGACGCTGAAGGCGCTGCTGCCGCTGCTGGAAGAGAAAACCGATCGCCACTTCCTCGATAAGGCGCTGGAGCACTATCGCGACGCGCGAAAAGGGCTCGACGATCTGGCTAAACCCAGCGATAAAGCCATTCACCCGCAATATCTGGCGCAGCAGATCAGTCATTTTGCCGATGAAGATGCCATTTTCACCTGTGATGTCGGCACCCCGACCGTCTGGGCGGCACGCTATCTCAAAATGAATGGTAAACGCCGCCTGCTGGGCTCGTTCAACCACGGCTCAATGGCCAACGCCATGCCGCAGGCCATCGGCGCCAAGGCCACTGCGCCGGAGCGGCAGGTAGTGGCCATGTGTGGCGACGGCGGGTTCAGCATGCTGATGGGCGATTTTCTGTCGCTGGCGCAGATGAAGCTGCCGGTGAAGATTGTCATCTTTAACAACAGCGTGCTGGGCTTCGTGGCGATGGAAATGAAGGCCGGGGGCTATCTCACCGACGGTACGGAGCTCCACGATACCAACTTCGCCCGCATCGCTGAGGCCTGCGGTATCAAAGGTATACGCGTTGAAAAAGCCTCCGAGGTGGATGAAGCGCTGCAGACCGCCTTCCGCACCGACGGTCCGGTGCTGGTCGACGTCGTCGTCGCCAAAGAGGAACTGGCGATCCCGCCGCAGATCAAGCTGGAGCAGGCCAAAGGCTTTAGCCTGTATATGCTGCGGGCGATCATCAGCGGGCGCGGCGATGAGGTCATCGAACTGGCGAAAACCAACTGGCTCAGGTAAAACAGAAGCAATACGTTGAACCAGACCAAGGAAAAGCCGTGATCGATTTACGCAGTGATACCGTTACCCGTCCCGGGCGCGCCATGCTGGAGGCCATGATGGCCGCCCCGGTCGGGGACGATGTGTATGGCGACGACCCTACCGTCAATGAACTGCAGCGCTATGCCGCCGACCTGGCCGGCAAAGAAGCGGCGCTATTTCTACCCACCGGCACCCAGGCCAACCTCGTTGGCCTGCTCAGCCATTGCCAGCGCGGCGAAGAGTATATCGTCGGCCAGGGGGCGCATAACTATCTGTACGAAGCCGGCGGCGCGGCGGTCCTCGGCAGTATTCAGCCGCAGCCGATCGACGCCGCGGCGGATGGTTCGCTGCCGCTGGATAAAGTGGCGGCGAAAATCAAACCCGACGATATCCATTTTGCCCCCACCCGCCTGCTGAGCCTGGAAAACACCCATAACGGTAAGGTGGTGCCGCGCGACTATCTGCAGGAAGCCTGGGCGTTTACCCGCCAGCGCAATCTGGCGCTGCACGTCGACGGCGCACGCATCTTTAACGCCGTGGTGGCCTACGGCTGCGAGTTACGCGATATCGCCCAATACTGCGACTCCTTCACCATCTGCCTGTCAAAGGGGCTTGGCGCTCCGGTAGGCTCGTTGCTGCTCGGCAGCGAGGCGTACATTCGCCGCGCCGTCCGCTGGCGGAAAATGGTCGGCGGCGGGATGCGCCAGGCGGGCATCCTGGCCGCCGCCGGGCTGTACGCGCTGAAAAATAACGTGCAGCGCCTGCAGGAGGATCATGACAACGCCGCGTGGATGGCGGAGCAGCTGCGCGCTATCGGCGCCGACGTCACCCGTCACGATACCAACATGCTGTTCGTTCGCGTCGGCGAAGAGCAGGCCCCGGCGCTCGGCAAGTTTATGCAGGCGCAGGGGGTATTGATCAACGCCTCGCCTGTTGTCCGTCTGGTCACTCACCTGGATGTCAACCGTCAGCAGCTGAGCGAGGTGGTCGCCCACTGGCAGGCTTTTTTACAACGCTAAGGAGTCAGGCGTGTCGCAATCAGTTCTGGTGCTCGGCGCCAGCGGCTATATTGGCCAGCATTTAGTGCGCGAGTTAAGCGCGCGGGGCTATCCGGTGCTGGCGGCGGCACGCCATATCGACCGATTGCAAAAACTCGCTTTGCCCGGCGTTACCTGCCGGTCAGTCGATCTCAATCAGCCGCAGGACCTGCCTGCGCTACTCACCGGTATCGATACCCTTTATTATCTGGTCCACGGCATGGGCGAAGGCGGTGATTTTATCGCCCATGAGCGGCGGGTGGCGACGTATGTGCGCGATGCCCTGCGTCAGTCATCAGTGCGCCAGGTGATATTTCTCAGTTCGCTGCAGGCCCCGGCGCAGGAGCAGTCCGACCATCTGCGCGCTCGTCAGATTACCGGCGATCTCCTGCGTGAGTCGGGCGTGCCGGTGACCGAGCTGCGGGCCGGGATTATCGTCGGCGCCGGCTCCGCCGCCTTCGAGGTGATGCGCGACATGGTTTATAACCTGCCGGTGCTAACCCCTCCGCGCTGGGTACGTTCGCGTACCACCCCTGTCGCGCTGGAAAACCTGCTCGTTGACCTGGTTGAGCTGCTGAATCATCCCTCCGACATGCACCGCGTCTTCGAAGCCGCCGGTCCGGAGGTGTTAAGCTATCAGCAGCAGTTCATTCGCTTTATGGCCGTCAGCGGTAAACATCGCCCGCTCATTCCCATTCCCCTGCCGACGCGCTGGATCTCGGTGTGGTTCCTCAATGTCATCACCTCGGTGCCGCCGACCATCGCCAAGGCGCTGATTCAGGGGCTGAAGCACGATCTAATCGCTGACGATCGGGCGCTGCGGGCGCTGATCCCGCAAACGCTGATCCCCTTCGATCAGGCGGTTCGCCGCACGCTGAAAGAAGAAGAGCAGTTAGCAAACTCCAGCGACTGGGGCTACGACGATCAGGCTTTCGCCCGCTGGCGACCGGAGTACGGCTACTATCCGAAGCAGGCAGGTTGCACCGTCGCCACTCAGGCAAGCCGCCAGGCCCTGTGGCAGGTCGTTAACCAAATCGGCGGTAAAGAGGGGTATTTTTTCGGCAATCTGCTGTGGAAAACCCGCGGCGCGATGGATCTGCTGGTCGGCCACCGGCTGGCCAAAGGGCGGCCGCAGCGCGCTTATCTGCAAACCGGCGATACGGTCGACAGCTGGAAGGTAATTATCGTGGAGGAAGAAAAACAGCTCACCCTGCTATTCGGTATGAAAGCGCCCGGGCTGGGCCGATTAAGCTTTACCATTAACGATAAAGGCGATCGTCGTGAACTGGACGTGCGCGCCTGGTGGCACCCGCACGGTATGCCTGGCCTGATCTACTGGCTGCTGATGATCCCGGCGCACCTGTTTATTTTCCGCGGTATGGCGCAACGCATCGCCCGGCTGGCCGAACAAATCTCAGGCAGAGTCGAAGGATAAGCGTTATTCTTTCATGATTCTCATTGCATAGTCGGGAGAATCACGGAAAAATGCGCACGAAATTCTTTTCTGGGACAGTAGAGTGATATGAAGGTACTGGTTACCGGTGCGACCAGCGGATTAGGCCGCAACGCAGTGGAATATCTGCGCAACAAGGGCATCAGCGTGCGAGCGACCGGGCGCAACGAAGCGATGGGCAAGCTTCTGAGCAAAATGGGGGCGGAATTCATCCCGGCAGATTTAACCGAGCTGGTCTCTTCGCAGGCTAAAGTGATGCTCGCCGGTATCGATACCCTATGGCACTGCTCCAGCTTTACCTCGCCATGGGGCACTCAGCAGGCTTTCGATCTCGCTAACGTCCGCGCCACCCGTCGTCTGGGCGAATGGTCAGTGGCATGGGGAGTGCGCAATTTCGTCCATATCTCTTCGCCATCGCTCTATTTTGATTATCACCATCATCGTGATATCCAGGAAGATTTCCGTCCACACCGCTTCGCCAACGAGTTTGCCCGCAGCAAGGCGGCCAGCGAGGAGGTGATCAACCTGCTGGCGCAGGCTAACCCGCATACCCGTTTTACCATTCTGCGGCCGCAGAGCCTGTTTGGGCCGCACGACAAAGTCTTTATCCCCCGGCTGGCGCAAATGATGCAGCATTATGGCAGCGTCCTGCTCCCGCGCGGCGGCAGCGCGCTGGTCGACATGACCTATTATGAAAACGCCGTACATGCGATGTGGCTGGCGAGCCAGCCGGCCTGCGATCATCTTCCCTCCGCCCGCGCGTGGAATATCAGCAACGGCGAACCGCGCACCTTGCGGAGCATCGTGCAGAAATTGATCGACGAGCTCGGTATCAAATGCCGGATCCGCTCTGTTCCCTATCCGATGCTGGATATTATCGCCCGCAGCATGGAGCGCTTTGGCGATAAAACCGCCAAAGAACCCGCGTTTACCCACTACGGCGTCTCCAAGCTTAACTTTGATTTTACGCTCGATATCACCCGCGCGCAGGACGAGCTGGGCTATCAGCCGGTGGTGACGCTTGACGACGGCATCGTGCGCACCGCCGCCTGGCTTCGCGACCACGGTAAACTACACCGCTAACCCTGGCCATATTTTTCTAACAGCGCCTCGGCTATCGCTTCGGTTTGCGCATCCGCTACCCCATCCCAGCGCTGCGGACGGAAGTGCATCTGGAAGGCGATAATCACCCGCTTCTTCTGCGCGGGGGTCATCTCCGGCGTCACCTGATAGCCATAGCGCGAGAGCAAATCCAGTACGATTTCGGGGTCCACTGGCTCGCTGGCCGGCCGCCCGTTGAGATAAAAGGCCACCCGCTGCTCGTCAGGCCAGGCGCCGATCCCCTGCTGCGCCAGCTGTTGCCAGGGGAATAACGGCCCCGGATCGTCTTTGCGCTGCGGGGCGATATCCGCATGGGCGACCACATTCTGCGGCGCGATGTGGTAGCGGGCGATGATATCGCGCGCCAGCGGGATCAGAGCCGCAATCTGTTCCGGATGAAAGGGGGTAAAACTTTTGACGCCCGCCGTCTTCTGCCAGCCGCGGTTCTCCAGCTCAATGCCAATGGAGGTATCGTTAATGCGCGTACTGCCGCGCCAGTAGCTTACCCCGGCGTGCCAGGCTAAATCCTCTTCCGGCACCAGCTGCCAGATCCGCGGTTTATGCTGATAACGCGGGGGCTGTTCAGGAATTAAATAGTGGGAGCTGACCTCTTTATCGGTCAACGTGGCCAGCGAGACATCAAAATTGTCAGCCGTATAGTGGATCACTAACACCTTTATTCGCGGATAGGCAGCCTGCGCCGGATGACGGGTGTCCAGCTGGTATCCGTCGCGATCGATAATGCCCTTTTCCCCAGCGCAGCCGGTCAGCAGCAGCGCCAGCAGCACGATCCGCATCATCCGTTTCATCCCTTCTCCCTTGCCCGGCAGCGTCTCCGGGTTAATAAGACCATTGATTACGTCCTTTATTTTTCGCCTGATACAGCGCACTGTCCGCCCGGGCGATCAGCGTCTCTATCGGGACCGTGCCATCGGAGGCGACGATCCCGATACTCACGGTGACCTCCGACGCCACCGCCGAAGCGGCGTGCGGTAGGCCTGCCTCGCGGATCTTCTGCTGAATGCGCTCGGCAATAGCGGTGGCATGCGCTAAGGACACCCCGGGCAACACGACGACAAACTCTTCGCCGCCGTAGCGAGCCACCAGATCGCCCTCCGCCCGGACCGCCATTTTAAGCACCTGCGCGACAGAAGATAAGCACTCATCACCAGCCTGATGGCCATAGCGATCGTTATAGCGCTTAAAATAATCGACATCGATCATCATCAGCGCCAGCGGCGTTTTTTGCTGCCAGATCGCCGCCAGGTAAGCATTGAGCGCCCGACGGTTAGCGGTTCCGGTTAAGGCATCCTGGTTGGCGATACTTTCCAGCCGCTGAATAAGCTGCATATTCTCCTGGTGGGTATCCCAGGCTTCGTCATACCAGCGCTGCAAAATACGTCGGCCATACAGCAAAATCGCGGTAAAAATGGCCCAGAGGATCAAAAAGCGGATCTCGGTGTGATAGTGGAGCTGTATTCCCGCCAGCAAGGCGGTCACCCATAGCGGCAGCATAAAAGCGGTAATGCCGGGCCAATGGTGATACAGCGCGGTGAGGCCGGTAGTCATTAATATCACCAGCAGCGGCCAGGCAAAGGGCAAGGTCCAGAAAAAAATAAAACAATAATTACTCAGGGACCAGCACAGACTGAGCGCCAGCAGCAGCCCGGTGATGATATTCAACGTATATCGTCCCTGCGCCAGTCGCGGCGTGAGGGCAATAATCACTAAAATGGCCGAAATGATAATAACCGCAATCAACGCCGCTTCGATATAAGGAATAACCGCCCGATGCGTCAGTAGCCTCTTATCAAAATAGGTAAAGATAAAATTGCGGAAGAAAATCATTAACGCAAAAGCGATATTGACAAAGGCGAGCCAGGGCATACTCATGGACAGCGCATGGCGCTGGACATTATCTCTGGTGGCCCACAACGCGGCTCGCTGCTGCCGGGCGCGCTCTCGCTTATTTGTTAACATCTTATCTCCCTGGTGACCTGCATGACCATGGGCGCAGCCCCTGCTTTTCTATATGATAAACCATGTTACCGGGAATGTCTGTCAGCGCCCTATCCCTTCAGCTCCGGCCTCTCAGGGTGATTTTCAGCTAACGACCGGAGAAAATAGCCTGGTCCGCTCCCGATGGGTAACCGGCTCAAAAAACAAGCATCAGCACTGCGAAATACGTCATCTTTTCGCTAAAAAGCGTTAACTAACCGTCATTAAATTGCAGCATTTTGCTTACAAAAAGCAGTGTGAGTTCAATCTGAATCATTCATTGGTGAATGCAAACAAGAGCATGATGATAGCGAGATAAACAATAGGGGCTAAGAATATTAAATATGCAGCTTTAGTGGCAGGTACAGCATTGTTTTAAGCGGCCAATGCCGTCTCCGCAGAAATTTTAACAAAACAGCTTTTGATAAAGTCCATACGCAATATACCAAAATCGGCGCCATTTCCTCTACTGGTCAAACCGCATCCAACGATGCCCGTGAAGAGCTGATTAAAAAAACAAATGAACAAGGGGGGCGTCATTGTCCCCTCCTCCGGTAATACGGATAAAAAAATGCACGTCGCCACTCGCATCTATAAGAAGAAATAATTACCCTTATCTTTCAAGAGCCATTTCCCTATTTTACGGGGCAATATTTCTTGTTCACGGGAAAATTAAGTTTATTTTTATACTGCCCTGCCTTTTAGCGCCTGACGGAATTCTGTCATCCCCGTGCCGATTTCCCGCCCTAAGGCTGTAGCCACATCAAGGTCTTAGCTCTTTGCGTCAAGTACAATCCGCACGCTATACGCTATGCTTTAACGGAAACTGAAAACGTAGTTCGCTTATAAGGAAATCATCATGCGCTACAAACTTTTTGCTGTACTTCTCCCTTGCGCGCTGGCGCTCAGCGCCTGTACGACCGTCACCCCGGCCTATAAAGATAATGGCACCCGCAGCGGCCCCTGCGTCGAAGGCGGCCCTGACGACGTAGCGCAAAAATTCTACGACACCCAGATCCAGAATCGTACTCAGGATCCGGCGGCGCTGCGCCCCTATCTGAGCGACGGCCTGGCGCAGTTACTCAATGACGCCCGCCAGGATCCCGCCAACAGCAAATTACTGCAGGCTAATCCGTTCTCCAGCAGCAGCACCCCGGCAGACAGCGCCGTGGTCGCCAGCGCCTCCACCATCCCGAACCGCGATGCGCGCAATATTCCGCTGCGCGTCGATCTGAAACAGGGCACCCAGAGCTGGAAAGATGAAGTGCTGATGATCCAGGAAGGCCAGTGTTGGGCCGTCGATGACGTTCGCTATCTCGGCAACAACAGCCATGCGCCAGCCGGGACGCTGCGACAGAGTCTGGAGAAACGCTAATTCCGGAGTTGAAGCGACGCCGCTGAAACGATAACCCCGGTAAAATGTCGGTATTCGCCCCAGGAATGCCGACATTTGCGCCCCCCTCACCCACCAGGCCATATTTTGTGCTAACTTTAAAGCTAAACGTGGTTTAGATTTAACTTTTAACGCATAAATATTGCATAACTATTCTGCCAAAGGTAGTATTTGCGGCCTCAATAGCTATTCGTATCAGACTGCCCAGATGAGTATTAAACTAAACGGCATTAATTGCTTCTACGGCGCACACCAGGCGCTGTTCGACATCACGCTGGATTGCCCGCAGGGGGAAACGCTGGTGCTGCTCGGCCCCAGCGGTGCCGGGAAGAGCTCGCTGCTGCGCGTACTCAACCTGCTGGAGATGCCGCGGTCCGGTTCGTTATCCATCGCCGGTAACCAATTCGACTTCACCAGAGCGCCGTCCGATAAAGCGATTCGCGAGCTGCGTCAGAACGTCGGCATGGTCTTTCAGCAATACAACCTGTGGCCGCACCTGACGGTACAGCAGAACCTGATCGAGGCCCCCTGCCGCGTACTGGGGTTAAGCAAGGATCAGGCGCTGGCTCGCGCAGAGAAGCTGCTGGAGCGCCTGCGTCTGAAGCCGTACAGCGATCGTTACCCGCTGCATTTATCCGGCGGCCAGCAGCAGCGGGTGGCCATCGCCCGCGCGCTGATGATGGAGCCGCAGGTTCTGCTGTTCGATGAGCCTACCGCGGCGCTCGACCCGGAAATCACTGCCCAGATCGTCAGCATCATCCGCGAGCTGGCTGAAACCGGCATTACCCAGGTTATCGTCACCCACGAAGTTGAAGTGGCGCGCAAGACGGCCAGCCGGGTGGTGTATATGGAAAATGGCCATATCGTCGAGCAAGGGGATGCCTCCTGCTTCACGCATCCGCAAACTGACGCGTTTAAAAACTATCTTTCACATTGATGTTTTTCGGGGAAATGACGATGAAAAAAGTACTGATTGCCGCCCTGCTCGCAGGCATGAGCCTCTCCGCTTCCGCCGCGCAGACCATTCGTTTCGCCACCGAGGCCTCTTACCCTCCGTTTGAGCTGGTGGACGCCAACAACCAGATCGTCGGTTTCGATGTCGATCTGGCGAACGCGTTGTGTAAAGAGATCGACGCCACCTGTACCTTCACCAACCAGGCCTTTGACAGCCTGATCCCGGGACTGAAATTCCGCCGTTTCGACGCGGTCATGGCCGGGATGGACATCACGCCGGAGCGTGAAAAGCAGGTGCTGTTCTCTACCCCGTATTATGACAACTCGGCGCTGTTCGTCGGCCAGCAGGGTAAGTTCACCAGCATTGACCAGCTGAAGGGCAAAAAAGTGGGCGTGCAGAACGGCACCACCCACCAGAAATTCATCACCGATAAACATCCGGAAATCACTACCGTGCCTTACGACAGCTACCAGAATGCGAAGCTGGACCTGCAGAACGGTCGTATCGACGCGGTCTTTGGTGACACCGCCGTGGTGACCGAATGGCTGAAGAGCAATCCGAAGCTGGCG
This sequence comes from Klebsiella sp. P1954, assembly GCF_018199955.1. Classification (NCBI taxonomy): domain Bacteria; kingdom Pseudomonadati; phylum Pseudomonadota; class Gammaproteobacteria; order Enterobacterales; family Enterobacteriaceae; genus Klebsiella; species Klebsiella sp. P1954. The sequence goes on from NZ_CP073373.1 coordinate 1,205,409, forward strand.
GCCGTGGGCGATAAAGTGACCGACAAAGCCTATTTCGGCACCGGGCTGGGCATTGCCGTACGTCAGGGCAACACCGACCTGCAGCAGAAATTTAACGCTGCGCTGGAAAAAGTGAAGAAAGACGGCACTTACCAGACCATCTATAACAAATGGTTCCAGAAGTAAGACTGAATGAACGAAATTTTTCCATTAGCAAGCGCCGCCGGGATGACCGTCGGCCTTGCCGTTTGCGCGCTCGTCATCGGCCTGGTCCTGGCGATGCTCTTTGCGGTACTGGAGTCAGTGAAATGGCGCCCGGTAGCCTGGCTTGCAACCGGCATAGTGACCATCCTGCGCGGGCTACCGGAAATTCTGGTGGTGCTGTTTATCTATTTCGGCTCTTCCCAGCTGCTGCTGACGCTCTCTGACGGTTTCACCATCCCGCTCGGGTTCACGCAGATCCCGGTGCAGATGCAGATTGAGAACTTTGACGTCAGCCCGTTCCTCTGCGGGGCGATCGCCCTGTCGCTGCTGTATGCCGCTTACGCCTCGCAAACGCTGCGCGGCGCGCTGAAAGCGGTTCCGCAGGGCCAGTGGGAGTCCGGCCAGGCGCTGGGGCTGTCGAAAGCGGCCATATTCTTCCGTCTGGTGATGCCGCAGATGTGGCGCCATGCCCTGCCCGGCCTCGGTAACCAGTGGCTGGTGCTGCTGAAGGACACCGCGCTGGTGAGCCTGATCAGCGTCAACGATCTGATGCTGCAGACCAAAAGCATCGCCACCCGCACTCAGGAACCCTTTAACTGGTATATCATTGCGGCGGCAATCTATCTCGTCATCACCCTGTTGAGTCAATACATCCTTAAGCGGATTGACCAGCGTGCGACGCGCTTCGAACGGAGACCAGGCTGATGCTCGACTATTTACCCGAACTGCTGAAAGGACTGCATACCAGCCTGACGCTGACCGTGGCGTCGATTATCGTGGCGCTGATCCTGTCGCTGATCTTCACCATTATCCTGACCCTGAAGACGCCGGGGCTGGTATGGATAGTGCGCGGCTATATCACCTTGTTTACCGGTACGCCGCTGCTGGTGCAGATCTTCCTGATCTACTACGGCCCGGGACAGTTTCCTTCGCTGCAGGATTATCCGTGGCTGTGGCATCTTATCTCCGAGCCGTGGCTGTGCGCCCTGATCGCTCTGTCGCTCAACAGCGCCGCCTACACCACTCAGCTATTTTATGGCGCCATCCGGGCGATCCCCGACGGGCAATGGCAGTCCTGCAGCGCGCTGGGGATGAGTAAAAAGGATACTCTGGCGATCCTGCTGCCGTACGCCTTTAAGCGTGCGCTATCGTCCTATTCCAACGAAGTGGTGCTGGTTTTCAAGAGTACCTCTCTGGCCTACACCATCACGCTGATGGAAGTGATGGGCCACGGCCAGCTGCTGTATGGACGCACCTACGACGTGATGGTGTTCGGCGCCGCCGGGATTATCTATCTCATCGTTAATGGACTGCTGACGCTGCTGATGCGCCTGGTGGAACGCAAAGCGCTGGCCTTCGAGCGACGTAGCTAGCACCTGAGCATATTGCATAAAAAGCAAACAGCAAGGCGGACAAGTCAAACACCTGTCCGTCTTTTTTTATGACGATAGAAATACTTAATCATTTTTATTGCATATAAATTCATTTAATGGCATTGTCACTCTATGCCGCAGACACGGCGAATAATCATAAGATAGACAGAAGGGAGTTCCACGATGAAAAAGTTAGTTCTGGCTGCACTGCTCACCTCTTTCGCGTTCGGCGCCGCTGCCGCGGAAAAAATCAGCTTTGGCGTCTCCGCAACCTATCCGCCGTTTGAATCGATGGACGCTAATAACCAGATTGTCGGCTTTGATATCGATCTGGCCCACGCGCTGTGCAAACAAATGCAGGCAGAATGTACCTTTACCAACCACGCGTTTGACAGCCTGATCCCGGCGCTGAAGTTCAAGAAATATGATGCGGTGATTTCCGGAATGGATATTACGCCGGAGCGGAGCAAGCAGGTGGCCTTCACCGACCCGTACTACGCCAACTCGGCGCTGGTGATCGCCAAAAAAGATGCGTTCCATTCTTTCGATGACCTGAAAGGCAAACGGATCGGCATGGAAAACGGCACCACCCACCAGAAATATCTGCAGGATAAGCATCCTGAGGTGAAGACCGTCGCCTATGACAGCTACCAGAATGCGATTATCGATTTGAAAAATGGCCGTATCGACGGCGTGTTCGGCGACACCGCGGTGGTCAACGAATGGCTGAAAACTAACCCGCAGCTGGGGGCAGCCACGCCGAAAGTGACCGACCCGCAATACTTCGGCACCGGACTCGGCATTGCCGTGCGCCCGGATAACAAGGCGCTGCTGGAGAAACTGAACGCCGCGCTGAAAGCGATTAAGGCCGACGGTACCTACCAGAAAATTAGCAACCAGTGGTTCCCGGAGTAACTTTTTTCGCCGGGTGGCGCTGCGCTTACCCGGCCACCGCTCTTCCCCGTTGGCCGGGTAAGGCGTAGCCGCCACCCGGCGATTTCTCAAAGTGGCACGAAGAACCTGAACCGCGCCCCGCTTACCGACTCCACCAGTCTGATATCGCCCCCGTGCAGCTCCAGCATTCGTTTTACAATCAGCAACCCTAACCCACCGCGATCCTCCCGCGATGCCTGGGTAGACAACGCCGACGGCCGCTGGAACAGATCGTCGCGCAGCGCGGCATCGACGCCCGCTCCGTTGTCTGCCACTTCGACCTGAAGCTGTTGATTCTCCTGCCAGACCGCCAGACGGATCTCCCCGCCGACGGGAGTATGCCGCATCGCGTTATCGAGCAGGTTGGTCACCACCCTCTCAATCATCGACACATCGGCGTTAATCAGCGGCAGCGGTCCCGGTACATCAATATGCAGGTTCACCTCGCGCGTGCGGGCAGTTAATTCAAACTTCTGCGCCACGTCGGAAATCAGCTCCCCCATCGCGAAACGCTCGCGCTGCGGCTTAATGCCTCCATGCTCCAGTCGCGCCAGCTCAAACAGCTGCTGCGAGAGATGGCGCACTTTGTTCCCCTGGCGCAGGGCGATGGTGAGATACTGCCTGCGCTCCTCGGCGGTCAGCCATTCATCCTTCAGGGTCAGCGTTTCCAGATACCCCAGCAGCGAAGTCAGCGGCGTGCGCAAATCGTGAGAGATATTGGCCACAAATTCACGGCGCTGGCGATCGCTGTCGGCCAGCCGATCCCACTGATCGGCAATCTGCCGGGCAAGGTCAATAAAGCGGTTCTCGAGCACCGCCACCTCGTTACCAGGCCGGGGCTCCGGCCTGCGGGCCGCCAGGGTTTTGATGGCGCTGATGCTGTCCTGGCCGCTCGCCGCCACCTGGGCGGTGAGCAGGCGGACCGGCCGGGTGACCCAGAACCATGCCAGCCCCCCTGCCAGCAGGCCAAACAGGGCCACCAGCAGCAGCGTCCACAGAACAATGCTCCACAGCGTTTTTTGCCAGGCGTCGGCCGCCAGCTGATTAAACGTCTCCCCCTGCAAAATGATATACAGGTAGCCGCGCAGTTGGCCGTCGACGCGCAGCGGGGCGGCGCTGAAGACTTTTCGTCCGTCGGGACTGCGCGGATCGTCGCCATACACCGGCGACGCACTGCCGGTGAGAAAAGCCTGCACCGGCGCCATGTCGATACGCTGGCGCTGGATATGGCCCGGCGGCGCCGCATCGGCCAGCAGGTCGCCATCCGGCGACAGCAGATAGAGCTCCACGCTGGGATTAAAGGTCATCAGTCGGTCAAACAGCGACTTCAGGGTTTGCCGGTTGACCTCGCCGTGGGCGTCCAGCAACGGCTCGCGGGCGACAATCTGTTGAGCCAGCCCGGACGACAGACGCTGCACCATGGCGTTGCCATACTGCGCGCTGCTGTGTAACTGGACGGCGCATACCGCCACCGCGCATAGCATCAGCAGGGAAACCACCACCAGCGCCAGCCGCTGGCTGAGGCTCAGGCGGCGGATCACGGGGCGGCCTCTTGCGTCACCGGGGCGAACTTATAGCCTTTTCCCCAGACGGTAAGAATGATGTCCGGCTCGGCCGGGTCACGTTCGATTTTACTGCGCAGGCGGTTGATATGGGTATTGACGGTATGCTCATAGCCCTCGTGCTGATATCCCCAGACCTGCTCCAGCAGCGCCAGCCGGGAAAACACTTCCCCGGGGTGGCGGGCGAAGTAATACAGCAGGTCGAATTCACGCGGCGTGAGGTCCACCGTCTCGCCGCGCAGCTTCACTTCGCGCGACAGCGGGTCGATGCTCAGGCCATGGCAGGACAGGCGCCCGGCGTCCATCAGCAGATTCTGCCCCATCGCCTCCTGGCGACGAAACAGCGCTTTGACGCGGGCGATAAGCTCCAGCAATGAAAAGGGCTTCGCCAGATAGTCGTCGGCGCCCATCTCCAGGCCCAGCACGCGGTGCATTTCGCTGGTGCGAGCGCTGATGATAATCACCGGCAGGTAGCGGGTCATCTGGCGGATACGCCGGCAGATCTCCAGACCATCGACGCCGGGCAGCATCAAATCGAGGATCACCGCATCCCAGACCTGCGTCTCCAGCCGGGCGAGGGCCTGGCCGCCGTCGGCTTCATGGACGATCTGATAGCCCTCATCCTGAAGATTGAGCCGCAGCAGCGTGGCTATATCCTCGTCATCTTCCACCAGCAGAATGGTTTTGGCCATTAGATTCCCCCCACCAATAACAAAACATGCTGCGTCAAGCTTACCCGATTTCAGCGGCGCAAAGCCTTCACATTTTGTTTAAACTTCGCGGACCAGCAGGGTCAGCACTTCGTAGTGGGCGGTGTGAGGGAACATATCAAACAGCTGGACCCGCTCAACGCGATAGCCGCTAAGACGAGCGATATCGGTCGCCATGGTGCGGGCGTTACAGCTGGAATAGATAATATAGGGCGGCGCCATGCGGCTTAAATAGTCGCATAGTTCAGCGCCAATACCGCGGCGCGGCGGGTTAACCAGCACCAGCTGCGGGGCATCCGCTTCGTGAGTGGCGAACTGCGTGGAGTCCAGCGCCTGAAAATGCAGATTGCTGAGCCCCAGCTGCGCGGCTGACTGTCTGGCGCAGGCGATGGCTTCCGGGGCGATCTCGATACCGGTCAGGCGCATCGTCGGCGTCGCGCAGTGCAGGCCAAATCCCCCAACGCCGCAAAACAGATCCCACATATGCTGGACCGGCAGCGCGCGCACCCAGTCGCGGGCCGTGGCGTACAGCCGGCTGGCTACCGCCGGATTGGTCTGAAAGAAGCTTTGCGGGCGGATCCACAGCGGCACCCCATTAAAGACCTCCCCCAGCGCCTGCTGTTCGGTGAAGAAGATCTCCTGCTCACCTTCCATGATTGCCATATGCACCGGCTGGATATTCGCCGTGATCACGCTGAGCTGCGGCAGCTGTGCCTGTAGCCACGGCAGCGCGGCGCGCAGCTGAGCCACCTTGGCCTCTGAGCGCAGCACGAAGCGCAGCATCATCTCCCCCTGCTGGCTGGCGGTCAGCAGCAGGTATTTCAGCTCCCCGCGTTTGCGCGCGACGTTGTAAGGTGTTAACCCGGCGCGGGCGATAAAGGGCTTCAGGGCAGCAAAAACCGGGGCAAACTCGGCGGGATAGAGCGGGCAGTCGGTGAGGTCCACCGGAGTGCCATCGCGGTGCAGCATCCCCAGCAGCGGACGCTCAACGCTGCCGCTGACCACCATTTTAGCCTTGTTACGGAAAGCCGCCTCCGGCCCGCTGACCGGCTCGCCCCAGGCTGCGACCGGGATCGCCGCCAGCAGCGTGCGCAGATCGGCCATTTTATCGGCGAGCTGTTGCGGGACCGGCCGCTCCAGCCATTGACAGGAGCGGCAACGGCCGGCGTCGTAGAGTGCGCAATGCATAATTGACCTTCAAAAATCCAGGGGCGGGGATTGTATCACCGTTATTGCAGGCGGAAAAAGCGACGGCAGTTCGCCGGCACGAACAGCAGCGTCAGAACCAGCAGATCCGGCAGTTTTTGCATCACCAGCGAGTGGAAAATTTCTCGTTTTGATTCCCCGGGAATGCTGAACAGCTCCGGATACCCGTAGCCCAGCGATGCCGCCCACAGGTAGCCGGCAGCGATAATCTGCGTCAGCAGATAGATCCAGCGCGCCCAGTTGCGCCCTTTCACCAGCGAGAAGGCGCACCAGATTTCGATAAACACCAGCGCCAGGCTGCCGAGGAAGACCAGCGTCAGGTTCCAGGTCTGAACGCTGCGGTGTATGAATTCGTTCAGCCCCTGCAGGCCCAACAGATTAAGGATCATCAGCAGATCCAGGCCACGAATCAAAATAATAGCAAAGGCCGCCACCTGCACCAGCGCAGGGACGTTAAGGCGGGCATGCGATGAGCGAGTTTTCGTAAACAATCCCAACGTAATGTCTTCCATGAAAACGGCGCCACAGGGTGGCGCCGACCGGAGGCTGCTGTACCGATTTTAGGTGGTTCAGCCTTGTCTTGCACGCTGGATATCGCGCACTCGCTGCTTTTCTGCGCGGGCCATCAAATACCAGGCGATAAAACCAACAATACCGACCACGCCGAGGATGAGCGTCGCCAGGGCGTTGATCTCCGGGTTGACTCCCATGCGCACGCTGGAGAAGACCAGCATCGGCAAGGTCGTGGCCCCGGGACCGGAGACAAAGCTGGCGATCACCAGGTCATCCAGCGACAGCGTGAAGGCCAGCAGCCAGCCGGAGATCACCGCCGGCATAATCATCGGCAGCGTGATGACGAAGAAGACCTTCAGCGGCGCGGCGCCAAGATCCATCGCCGCCTCTTCAATAGAGTGGTCCAGCTCGCGCAGGCGCGAGGAGATCACCACCGCCACGTAGGCGGTACAGAAGGTGACATGCGCCAGCCAGATGGTCAACATGCCGCGGTCCGACGGCCAGCCGATGGCATGTCCCAGCGCCACGAACAGCAGCAGCAGCGAGAGACCGGTGATCACGTCCGGCATGACCAGCGGCGCGGTGATCATAAACGCGAAGCCGTTGGAGCCGCGAAAACGCCCAAAGCGCACCATCACCACCGCGGCGATGGTACCGAGGATCGCCGCCGCCGTCGCCGCGCAGGCGGCGATGGTCAGGCTCAATCCTACCGCGCTCATCATCGCATCATCGTGGAACAGTTCGCTATACCAGCGCGTCGACCATCCGGCCCAGACCGTTACCAGCTTCGAGCTGTTGAACGAGTAGATCACCAGCATCAGCATCGGGGCGTAGAGGAAGGTGAATCCGAGCACGAGGATCAGAATGCGCCACGGCGAGCGTACTACCGGCAAGTCGTTCATCCCTGCTCTCCCATCTGTTTTTGCTGGTGCTTGTGGAACCACATGATCGGCACGATCAGCAACAGCAGCATGACAATCGCCACCGCCGAGGCGACCGGCCAGTCGCGGTTGTTAAAGAACTCCTGCCACAGCACGCGGCCAATCATGATGCTGTCCGGCCCGCCCAGCAGTTCCGGGATCACGAACTCGCCGACCGCCGGGATAAACACCAGCATGGAGCCGGCGATAATGCCGCCTTTGGTGAGCGGGACGATCACCTGGAAGAAGGTCTTCAGCGGCCGGGCGCCGAGATCCAGCGAGGCCTCCACCAGCGAATAGTCGATGCGGGTCAGCGCGGTGTAGATAGGCAGCACCATAAACGGCAGATAGGCATACACGATACCGATGTACACCGCCAGGTTGGTGTGCAGGATCTCCAGCGGCTGATCGATAACCCCTAACCACAGCAGGAAGTTATTCAACACCCCGTTGCTCTTCAGCAGCCCCATCCAGGCATAGACGCGGATCAAAAACGAGGTCCACGACGGGAGGATCACCAACAGCAGCAGAATATTACGCGTCGACGGCTTGCTGTGCGCCACCGCCCAGGCCAGCGGATAGCCCAGCAGCAGGCAGCAGATCGTCGAGATACCCGCCACCTGCAGCGACTGGAGATAAGCTTCAAAATAGAGCGGATCGTCAGTCAACTGTAGGAAGTTGGCAAAGTTAAGCGTCAGCGTCAGCTGGCCGTCCGCCCACTCCATCAGCTCGGTGTAGGGAGGGATCGCCCGCGCCATCTCGGCAAGACTTATCTTGAACACGATCAGGAACGGTAGCATAAACAACAGGATCAGCCACAGATAGGGCAGCGCAATCACCAGCTTGCGGCCATGCGCCATCTGCAGGCGCGCCGCCCAGAGCGCGAAGCCGCCCGGTTTTTTCGCCCCTGACGGGGATTCAACGGTATTCATCGCCCTCTCCTCACACCGTCAGCACAACGCAGCTGTCAGCATCCCAGCATAAACGCACCTCATCGCCCCAGGTGGGCGTCCCTTTCCGATGGCGGTGTTCATTCTGCAGCTGGGCGCTGATCATCTGCCCGCTTTGCAGGCGCACATGATAGATAGAGAGATCCCCCAGATAGGCGATATGAATCACCTCGCCGACGGCAAAATTGTAGCCGTCCGCCGGCGGTTCATCGCACAGCATGATCTTCTCCGGACGCAGCGCCACCCAGACCGGCACGTTGTCCACCACCGAGGCGTCGGGGTCGACCTTCAGCGGATGCATCAGTCCCGGCGAGCTTAGCACCAGACCGTCTTCCAGCCGCTCCTTCACCAGCCCTTCAAAGACGTTCACCGAGCCGATAAACTCGGCGCTGTAGCGGGTGGTCGGGTGCTCGTAAATCTCTTCCGGTTCGCCAATCTGCACAAACTTGCCGCGATTCATGATGGCGATACGGCCCGCCATGGTCATCGCTTCTTCCTGATCGTGGGTCACCATCACGCAGGTCACGCCAACGCGCTCAAGAATATCCACCACCTCGAGCTGCATGCGATCGCGCAGCTTTTTATCCAGCGCCCCCATCGGTTCATCAAGCAGCAGCAGCTTGGGCCGTTTCGCCAGGCTGCGCGCCAACGCGACGCGCTGCCGCTGGCCGCCTGAGAGTTGGTGCGGCTTACGTTTGGCAAACTCCTGCATATGTACCAGGGCCAGCATCTCCTGCACCCGGGCGGTGATTTCCGCCTTAGGCAGGCGGTCCTGCTTCAGGCCGAAGGCAATATTCTGCTCAACGGTCATATGGGGAAACAGGGCATAGGACTGGAACATCATATTAATAGGCCGCTGATAGGGCGGCACGCGCGCCAGATCCACGCCGTCGAGCATAATCTGCCCGGCGGTCGGTTGTTCAAAGCCCGCCAGCATGCGTAGCAGCGTCGATTTCCCGCAGCCTGACGCGCCCAGCAGAGCAAAAATTTCGCCTTTGTAGATAGTGAGACTGACGTCGTCGACCGCATGCTGGCCATCAAACGACTTGGTTAAGTTACGGATTTCCAGTAGCGGGGTCAGCGCTTTGGGGGCTTTCGCCTGTGGGCGGGGCATTACGTCGTTCAATCGGGTGCTCTCCGGCAAAAAAACGATCACCATATGGTCCGGTGCCATACTTCGTGCTTAACAGTGCATTTGCACCATCCTGGTGCTTCTGCTCGCCGGGCGCGCTGCTATTTCCCGGCGAGTGCAGATCTGATTTGGCCCGTATTCGACGGGCCGTCAGGAATTATTTGCCGCTCTTCACTTTGGTCCACGCGCGGGTGCGCACGCGGTCAATCTTCGGATCCTGCACCTTCAGCGTGAACAGTTTGGCGAACACATCCGCTGGCGGATAAATCGCCGGGTTGTTACGGATAGTCTCGCTGACCAGCGGCGTGGAAGCCTTGTTGCCGTTGGCGTAGAACACCTGGTCGCTGATTTTGGCGATGACGTCCGGACGCATCAGATAGTTAAGGAACTGATAGGCTTCATCTTTATTCTTCGCGTCGGCCGGCATGGCAAAGACGTCAAAGAACGCCAGCGCGCCTTCCTTCGGAATAAAGTAGGAGACATTGACGCCGTTCTTCGCCTCTTTCGCGCGGTTGGCCGCCTGCCAGACGTCCCCTGCCCAGCCGATCGCCACGCAGATGTCGCCATTGGCAAGGTCGTTAATATATTGCGAAGAGTGGAAGTAGCGAATGTTCGGCCGCAGCTTCAGCAGCAGATCGGTCGCCGGGCCGGTGTAATCATCCGCTTTGCTGCTGTTCGGATCTTTGCCGAGGTAGTTCAGCACGGTGGCGAAAATCTCTTCCGGCGCGTCGAGGAAGGAGACGCCGCAGCTTTTCAGTTTTTCGAGGTTCTCCGGCTTCAGCACCAGATCCCAGCTGTCCACCGGCGCATCTTTGCCGAGAACGGCTTTCACCTTATCCACGTTGTAGCCAATGCCCGTCGTCGCCCACAGGTAAGGCATGGCGTATTTATTCTCCGGGTCATGCTTGGCGACCAGCTTCAGCACTTCGGGGTCAAGGTTCTTCCAGTTGGGCAGCTTACTTTTATCCAGCGGCTGGAACACGCCCGCCGCCAGCTGGCGTTCGAGGAAGCTTGCCGACGGCACCACCAGGTCGAAACCGGTGCTACCCGCCATTAATTTGCCTTCCAGCACTTCGTTGGAATCAAAAACGTCATACACCACTTTAATCCCGGTCTCTTTTTCGAAATTCGCTACCGTGTCCGGCGCGATATAATCAGACCAGTTATAAACATGCAGGGTTTTTTGTTCGGCGGCGAGCGAACCGGCAGAGACGGCCATCAGCGCACCCGTAACCAGACCTGTTAACCATTTTTTACCAAAGGCGGTCATATCTCTTTTCCTTCTCAACGCCCGTTAACTTACGGGCTCAAATATACGCATTTCTACGCATGCAAAAATCATGCATATTTTTTCATTGCCTGAGAAAAGGAGAGCGGATCTCTCCCGGAGTGGTTGCTCGCAACTGGAAGCATCGCCAGAATAACTGTAGCCAGAATAAGAGGCTATAGCCCAGGTAAAAAAACGCCTTTTATCAAATTTTTATGCAATAACGGTCTACGTGATAAGCCAAAACGGCCTGAATGGCGGTGAATAATGCTTTAAAGAAAGGTTAAATGCAGAATAAAAGCGGGTAATACGCAGCCGCTGCGGTAGTGGCTGCGCTAATTTTAGGCAGGTTTAGTGAAGAAAATGGTATTGTACGTTTTCCGCCGCAGGCTCTTCTTCTTCGCCTTTGTACAGCAGCTGATTTGCGCCGGCTTCGAGGATTACCATCGAGATCTGCTCTTCGCTTTGGCGGAAGAACCAGGCGAACTGCTCCATGGTCACCCCTGGGCCGATAGACAGCGACTGGCAAACCACCAGCTTGGGCAAATTATCGTCCTGAATGTCGATAAACGCCTTCACGGTTAACGAGCTGGCGTTGATGGCCGAGAGATCCGCCGACAGCGCCAGCAGGGCAGACGGCTTCACCTCCGCCAGGGCGGAAAAGAGCACCACGTTGTCCACCAGGTCAATTTTGGCATCAAAAATACCGTCGAAATTCTGCATATGCGGCAGGTGCAATGCCTGACAGGAATCGCACTCAAAAAAGCTGATGCCGATTTCGTCCAGCCAGCGACGTAGCGTATCCAGACCTGGAACGACCAGTGAATCCATAGTGCCTGTGACCTCTTACAGTGGAAAAACGACGCCATAGCTTACGCAAAAAAAGCGCCGCATACCATGGCCGTCTTGCATCCGGCGGTTAGCCGCCTATTTTCAAACAGAATTCCGGCGTCGCCTGGCGCTCGATCCAGGCGATCATCTTGCCGGCGACATCCACGCCGGTGGTGGTTTCCACCCCTTCCAGCCCCGGCGAGGCATTCACCTCCATCACCAGCGGCCCGCGGGCGGCGCGTAAAATATCGACACCGGCGGCGTCCAGCCCGAGAGTTTGCGTTGCCTTGATGGCAATGGCCCGCTCCTCGTCGCTAATCTGCGCCACCGTGGCCATGCCGCCGCGGTGCAGGTTAGAGCGGAAATCCCCCTCTTTCGCCCGCCGCTCGATCGCCGCCACCACCTCATTGCCGACCACCAGGCAGCGGATATCGCACCCTTTCGCTTCGGCAATGTATTCCTGCACCAGAATATGAGCGTTCAGTCCGCGAAAGGCGTCGATCACGCTCTCCGCCGCCTGGCGGGTCTCCGCCAGCACCACGCCGATCCCCTGGGTGCCTTCCACCAGCTTCACCACCAGCGGCGCGCCGCCCACCATGGCGATCAGATCGCTGGTGTCATCGGGGGAGTGAGCGATGCCGGTCAATGGCAGATCGATGCCCTGGCGCGCCAGCAGCTGCAGCGAGCGCAGCTTATCGCGAGCGCGGGTAATAGCGACCGATTCGTTCAGCGGATAGCTTCCCAGGAGCTCAAACTGGCGCAGGGCCGCGGTGCCATAGTAGGTGATCGCCGAGCCAATGCGCGGGATCACCGCATCAAAGTGCGGCAGCTGACGCCCTTTGTAGTGGATCGACGAGGCCACCGGGCTGACGTTCATATAACAGGAAAGCGGATCGAGGATCTCGATCTGATGACCGCGCTGTTGCGCTGCTTCGCGCAGGCGCCGACATGAATAAAGCGTTCCATCCCGGGATAATATGGCAATTTTCATCCTGCACCTCTGCGAAAAGACCCGCTCTGGCGGGCCTCAGCTATCGAACACACTTTCACCTTTCCTGCGGCCGGCGGCGGATATCACCTGGCCGGAGCAGCAGTGTACACGTAATCAGCGCGTTGCCCACCCCTGCTTATGCAGATAGTCAAGAATAAACGGACGACTCTCTTTCACGATAGTGCGCCGGATATGGTCGCTCCAGGTATCGCGGCGGGCGTTGCTGCCGCGCGACAGATAATAGTGCGCCAGCTGTTCGTCATACTCCGCCAGCAGCGCGTTATCCAGCGGCTGATAGCGGTTCTCATGCACCAGCATGGCCGCCGGCATCCGCGGCTTGATGTCCGGGTTATCCGCCGGCCAGCCAAGGCAAAGACCGAACAGCGGCAGGACGTGCTGCGGCAGCTCCAGCAGCTCTGTGACGGCCTCAATGCTGTTGCGCAACCCGCCGATATAGACGCCCCCTAGTCCGAGGGACTCGGCGGCGGTCAGCGCGTTTTGCGCCAGCAGCGCCGTATCGACAACGCCGATCAGCAGCTGTTCCGCCAGCCCCAGCTGCGCCTGCGGGCAGATCTGCAGGTGGCGATTAAAGTCGGCGCAGAAGACCCAAAACTCCGCCGCCTGGGCGACGTGCTGCTGGCCGCCGGTCAGCGGGACCAGACGTTCACGCAGCGCCGGGTCAGTAATACGGATGATGGAGGTGCATTGTAAAAAACTCGAGGTAGATGCCGCTTGCGCGCTGGCGATAATCTCTGCGCGCTGTTCGTCGCTCACGGGGGCATCGGTGAAGTGGCGGATGGAACGGTGGCTGCGCAGCAGCTCAATGGTCGGCGTCATTACGTTTTTCTCTGTCAGACAAGGATTCAGGCTTTGGAGAGTGCGTTAACTGCGGGGCCACGATCTGCGCCATCCGCCACATCACGACGATGGCGGCGGGGATCATCAGCACGATCCCGGCAAAGAGCATCACCAGCGCCGCGGTCGGGCTGGCAATGGGCGCAGGCAGCTGGACATACTGGTTAAGGGAGAGCCAGGCGAGGGTTAACAGCCCCATCCCGAGGATCTCAACCAGCAGAATGCTTTTCGGCAATGGGGCAAATTTTCGCATCACGCCTCTCCGGTTGATAAACGCGGCGCGCCAGCCAATTCCACCGCGCCGTCGGGCCAGTATACGGGTTTTGACAGTCCGACATTTATCAAACATAGCCGTAAACCATCGAAGTAAAAGGCAGAACCTTCTTTCCCTCCCCGCCCGTTGCAGGCATCATAAGCGCCATTCGCCATCCGGCTGAGGTTTAAGGAGAGAAGCAATGTTTACCGTTATTTTTGGTCGTCCAGGCTGCCCTTACTGCGTTCGCGCTAAAGAACTGGCAGAAAAACTGACCAACGAGCGTGATGATTTCAACTACCGCTACGTGGATATTCATGCCGAAGGCATCAGCAAAGCTGACCTGGAAAAAACCGTTGGCAAACCGGTTGAAACCGTGCCGCAGATTTTCGTCGACCAGAAACACATCGGCGGCTGCACCGATTTTGAAGCCTGGGCAAAAGAGAATCTCGGCCTGTTTGCCTGAGTCAATTTATTTGCTCGATGAATGACTGCGCCAGGTATCAAGCCAGGCGCAGATAAACAAAAAGCACAATGCCCCAAGCGCGCACCAGAACACGGCGCTCAACACCCACGCCATCTCCTGCCAGAACGTCCGGTGGGTCACGAAGAACAGCCGCATCGTCACCATGCAGACCGGCGCCGCCAGTATCGCGCCGAGCAAAGGACGCAGCACCCGCCGTCCGGGAGAGAGACAGCTCGCCGCCGCCCCTGGCAGCAAAAAGAAGAGCAGGCCCAGCTCCGGGTTGCCGCTGGCGCGAAATGCCCCTTTCATATGTAACAACAACGATAAGCACACCACAATGAACAGAACGAAGCCACAGATAATGCCGGCCCAACTACGCTCAGATTTCACCGTATCCTCCTGATGTTGCCTCTAACTCACGTCCACGTCGCCCAGTCAGATAAAGCATTTCGGCAATCCATGCCAATAACTCCCCTACCAGCCTAAAAACGATTGTCACTAGCCGCCGCATCCAGGAAGGATTAAACTAGCGGTATATTTTTGCTGGTTATAACAGGGTGCCAGAATAGGTTCGCGACAACGCGAACGCCTGAGCAACCTTAGACCAAATAACCATTTCCTTCAACAACTTACTAGTAAATGAGAAGTTGGCTTTCGTGAATATAAACGTCGCAGATTTGTTAAACGGGAATTACATCCTGTTATTATTCGTTGTACTTGCATTAGGACTATGCCTGGGAAAACTGCGTCTCGGCTCAGTACAACTTGGTAATTCCATTGGCGTTTTAGTCGTTTCTCTATTATTAGGCCAGCAGCATTTCGCGATTAACACCGATGCCCTTAATCTCGGCTTTATGCTGTTTATTTTTTGCGTTGGCGTAGAAGCCGGGCCCAACTTTTTTTCTATTTTTTTCCGCGACGGGAAAAACTACCTGATGCTGGCGCTGGTGATGGTCGGCAGCGCGATGCTGATCGCCATGATGCTGGGTAAAGTGTTCGGCTGGGATATCGGGCTCACCGCCGGTATGCTGGCAGGCGCCATGACCTCCACCCCGGTGCTGGTGGGCGCGGGCGACACCCTGCGCCATTTCGGCCTGCCCAGCGATCAGCTGGCGCAGTCGCTTGACCATCTGAGCCTCGGCTATGCCCTGACCTATCTGGTTGGTCTGGTGAGCCTGATCGTCGGCGCCCGCTATATGCCCAAGCTGCAGCATCAGGATCTGCAGACCAGCGCCCAGCAAATCGCCCGCGAGCGCGGCCTCGATACCGATTCCAAACGTAAAGTCTACCTGCCGGTGATCCGCGCCTACCGCGTCGGCCCGGAGCTGGTGGCCTGGGCGGATGGCAAAAATCTGCGCGAACTGGGTATTTACCGCCAGACCGGCTGCTATATTGAACGCATTCGTCGCAACGGTATTCTGGCCAACCCGGACGGCGACGCGGTGCTGCAGATGGGTGACGATATTGCGCTGGTGGGCTACCCGGACGCCCACGCCCGCCTCGACCCGAGCTTCCGCAACGGTAAAGAGGTGTTCGACCGCGATCTGCTCGACATGCGCATCGTCACTGAAGAGATAGTGGTCAAAAACCACAACGCCGTCGGCCGCCGCCTGGCGCAGCTCAAGCTTACCGACCACGGCTGCTTCTTAAACCGGGTTATTCGCAGCCAGATCGAGATGCCTATCGACGATAACGTCGTACTGAACAAAGGCGACGTGCTGCAGGTCAGCGGCGACGCCCGCCGCGTAAAAACCGTGGCCGACCGCATCGGCTTTATCTCCATTCACAGCCAGGTGACCGATCTGCTGGCCTTCTGCGCCTTCTTTATCGTTGGCCTGATGATCGGCATGATCACCTTCCAGTTCAGCTCCTTCAGCTTCGGCATCGGCAACGCCGCCGGCCTGCTGTTCGCCGGTATCATGCTTGGCTTCCTCCGCGCCAACCACCCAACCTTCGGCTATATCCCGCAGGGGGCGCTGAACATGGTGAAAGAGTTTGGTCTGATGGTGTTTATGGCCGGGGTCGGTCTCAGCGCCGGGGCCGGGATCAATAACGGGCTGGGCGCCGTCGGCGGCCAGATGCTGGCGGCAGGGCTTATCGTCAGCCTGGTGCCGGTGGTGATCTGCTTCCTGTTCGGCGCCTACGTGCTGCGCATGAACCGGGCGATGCTGTTCGGCGCCATGATGGGAGCCCGCACCTGCGCCCCGGCGATGGAGATCATCAGCGATACCGCGCGCAGCAATATTCCAGCGCTCGGCTACGCAGGCACCTACGCCATCGCCAACGTGCTGCTTACCCTTGCCGGGACGCTCATCGTGATCATCTGGCCAGGGCTACAATAATTTTTTGAGAAAAAAGCCGTCACAGGCAGAACTTTTTCTCAGGGCATCAGTCATAAGTAATGCCACTGCTTTTCTTTGATGTCCCCATTTTGTGGAGCCCATCAACCCCGCCACTTCGGTTCAAGGTTGATGGGTTTTTTGTTGCCTGCGTTTAGCCATTCCGGGTGAAACGCCGCTTCAGCGCCCCTCTTCCTGCGCCCTCTCCCCCGCCAGCTGCCCGACCATCATGCGGATTGCCGCCTTCGACAGCGGCGCGCGGTCGGTGACAAAGTGCAAGGTCATCCCTTCAATAAAGGCGTCGAGACCGCGGGCGGTATCGGGGGCGAACCATTGCTCCAGCGTCTGCTGGCTGCGCCGCATCCAGTTCTGCATCACCGCCTTCAGCGCCGGCTGACTGCTGCAGAACGCGTACAGCTGGTACATCAGCTCCATATTGCGAGCCGTGGTCACCTGGGCGCTGAAGATCAGATCCGCGATGGCATCGCAGGCTTGTTCCCGGTTCGTTACCCCGACGAAGCCTTGCTGATACTGCGCCGACATCTCGGCGGTAAACAGGCTGAACGCCTCCTCAATTAACGCCTCAATGCCGCTGAAATAGTAGGTCAGCGATCCCAGCGGCACATTCGCGCAGGTGGCGATTTTACGGTGCGTCACCGCATGGATGCCGTGCGCCGCGATGGTATCCAGCGTCGCCTGCAGGATGCGCTCGCGGCGCTGCGGATCGTTTGGTCTACGGGCCATGATTTTCCTCTTCCGGTTTATGTACAAATGTACACATACTTGCTACTGTTGTCTTCACTCTTCTCCTTTAAGGCGTTTACGGATGACGACGCAATCCTCGCGCAGAGCGCTGCAGCTTCGGCTATGGGCGCTGTTTATGTTCTTTTTCATCCCCGGCTTGTTAATGGCCTCCTGGGCCACCCGCACGCCGGCGATCCGCGATCTGTTGGCGCTATCCACCGCAGAGATGGGCGTGGTGCTGTTTGGTCTGTCGGTGGGGTCGATGAGCGGTATTCTCTGCTCGGCGTGGCTGGTGAAGCGCTTTGGTACCCGCAAGGTCATCCGCACCACCATGTCCTTCGCCGTGCTTGGCATGCTGGTGCTCAGCCTGGCGCTGTGGGTCACTTCCGCCCCGCTGTTCGCCTTCGGTCTGGCTATCTTCGGCGCCAGCTTCGGCTCCGCAGAGGTCGCTATTAACGTCGAAGGCGCGGCCATCGAGCGGGAGATGAATAAAACGGTGCTGCCGATGATGCATGGCTTCTACAGCTTTGGCACCCTGTTCGGCGCCGGGGTGGGCATGGCAGTGACCGGATTCGGTCTGCCGGCCGCCCCGCACATTCTGGCGGCTGCGCTGGTGGCTATCCTGCCCATCGCCATTGCTATCCGCGCCATTCCCGACGGCACCGGTAAAAATGCCGCCGAAGTCGCCCACGGTGAGGCGAAAGGTCTGCCGGTGTGGCGCGACGCGCAGCTGCTGCTGATCGGCGTCATTGTCCTGGCGATGGCCTTTGCCGAAGGCTCGGCCAACGACTGGCTGCCGCTGCTGATGGTGGATGGCCACGGCTTTAGCCCCACCTCCGGCTCCCTGATTTATGCCGGTTTCACCCTCGGCATGACGCTGGGCCGCTTTACCGGCGGCTGGTTTATCGATCGCTACAGCCGGGTGGCGGTGGTCCGCGGCAGCGCAGTGATGGGCGCCCTCGGCATAGGCCTGATCATCTTCGTCGATAACCCCTGGGTGGCGGGCATCTCGGTGCTGCTGTGGGGCATTGGCGCCTCGCTCGGCTTCCCGCTGACCATCTCCGCCGCCAGCGATACCGGGCCGGACGCGCCCAAGCGCGTCAGCGTGGTGGCGATCACCGGCTATCTCGCTTTCCTCGTCGGGCCGCCACTGCTGGGTTTCCTCGGCGAACACTTCGGCCTGCGCAGCGCCATGATGGTGGTGCTGGGTCTGGTGATGGTGGCGGCGCTGGTCGCCCGCGCGGTGGCTAAGCCACAATCTGAACCCGTTATGGAGAACAGCTAATGAGCATCAAACTGATTGCGGTGGATATGGACGGCACCTTTTTAAGCGATGCCAAAACTTACAATCGGCCGCGCTTCCTCGCCCAGTACCAGCGAATGCGCGAACAGAATATTCGCTTCGTGGTCGCCAGCGGCAACCAATATTATCAGCTGATCTCCTTTTTCCCGGAGATCGCCCATCAGATCGCCTTCGTGGCGGAAAACGGCGGCTGGGTGGTGAGCGGCAATGAAGACGTCTTCAACTGCCAACTGCCGGTTCACCACTTCAACGCCGTGGTCGACCATCTGCAGACGTTGCCGAATATCGAAATCATCGCCTGCGGGAAGCGCAGCGCCTACACCCTCAATCGCTACAACGACGCGCTGAAGACGGTGGCGGCGAAGTATTATCACCGCCTAGAACTGGTGGATGATTTTAACCATCTCGATGACACCATCCTCAAATTTGGTCTCAACGTGCCAGACAGCCTGATCCCGGAAATTCAGCCGAAGCTGCACGCGGCACTGGGGGACATGGTCACCGCGGTGGCCACCGGCTACGGCAGCATCGACTTAATTATCCCGGGTGTGCACAAAGCCAACGGGCTGCGCATTTTGCAGCAGCGCTGGGGCATTGAGGATCACGAGGTAGTGGCGTTCGGCGACAGCGGCAACGATATCGAAATGCTGCAGCACGCCGGGTTTGGCTTTGCCATGGCCAACGCCCGGGAAGACGTCAAAGCCGTCGCCCGCTATCAGGCGCCGCATAACAACGAAGAAGGTGTCCTGCAGATTATTGATAAGGTGTTGGATCGCGAAGTGCCGTTCGCCTGATAAGACCCGGATGCGAGCGCATCCGGGTTGAAAACAACTACCCCTGCTGCGAATTGCCGACGCTTTTATCTTTCAGAAAGTAAATCATCAGCCCCAGCCATAGTACCCCACCCAGCAGGTTAAACAGGCTGAACAGCCCGTTGCCGCCCAGCTCGTAAGCATGTTTGCTGAGCTCGATGCCGACGGTGAAGATCAGCATCTGCAGCATTCCCATCGCCGCCGAGACCGTGCCTTTACTCATCTCGCTGGCGAACAGGGTTAAACGCACCAGGCCGGCGTTCGCGAGGCCAATCCCGAAGGCGTAGAAGCTCAGACCGGCCGTCATCCACAGATAAGCGTGGGAAGAGACCACGGTCGCCGCCGCAGAGAGGATCAGGCCAAACATGATCGGCCAACCGCCCATGATAATCAGCGAGCGCACGGTCCGGCGCGCAGTCAGGCGCGCCAGCACCAGGTTGCCGGCAATCAGCGCCCCGAAAATCGGCACCTGCAGCATGCCGTACTCATAGCTGGTGGCCTGTTCGCCGCTGATAATAATCACCGGCGACTGGGCAATCCACGCCAGCAGCGGCAGGCTGACAAAGCCGGTGGCCAGCGCGCCGGCGACGAAGCGCAGGTTCTTCAGCACCAGCCGATAGTCGCGGCCCAGCTCTTTCACCGACAGCTTTTCGCCCAGCCGCGTCGCGGTCTCCGGCATCGCCCGCTGCAGGCCGAAGAACGAGATGGCCGCCAGCACGGCGAACAGGACAAACATCATCTCCCACGGCAGGATATGCACCCAGGCGGCGCCCACCAGCGGCCCCAGCAGCGGGGCTATCAGCGCCACGTTAGCCATCAGGGCGGTGATTTTGATACACACCGCCTCCTCAAAGGACTCCTGTATCGCCGCATAGCCCACCGCGCCGATAAAGCACAGGCTGATCCCCTGCAGGAAGCGCAGCAGGGTAAACTGCTCAATGGTCTGCGCCAGCAGCGTCGCCAGGCAGGTAACGATGAACCATACTACGCCGGTCAACATCACTGGACGGCGGCCAATACGATCCGACAGCGGCCCCAGCAGCCACTGTAAAAACATGCCGCCTGCCAGATAGGCAGTCATTGAGGTAGGTACCCATTCGTTACCCACCTGAAATTCCTGCACCACGGCTAACATGCCCGGCTGAATCATATCGTTGCCGATATAAGTGGAAAATTCGTACAGCACCAGACATAACGGGAACAACAGCGCCTGCCTTCCGAGGCGGCGGCCTGAAAGCGAATAATTTTGCATGAAATCTCTTATCTATCAAAAATCGCGCAAAGTGTAATGAAACTCCCGGCGCGGAGATAGTGAATTGTGGGTGACACCGCACAATATTACGAGCTGTGCGCCATCGTCCTGCCTCTCCCCTGTTATTCAGCCTGTGTATATATTCCGTTTATGTTTCAGCAATGTGACAAACGATATACTGACGTTTTTCAGGCTGTTAGCCGTAGACTTTATGGTAGTGGATTTCATAACAACCTGATCTTTAAGACAATGCCGCCTTTATCTCCGCACCGCTTTTATTTAGGGTAGGCGGCTTAATTGCTATCGGACCAACGAGCCTGGAAGTCTATGCTGGAAAATATTAACTATGCGCTGTTCGCCCTGCTCAACGCGACGCCTGCCTCGCCGCAGTGGGCCATTGAGATGGCGATCTTCATCGCTAAAGATCTGATTCTGATCGTACCTCTGCTGGTGGTGACATTGTGGCTGTGGGGGCCTGCCCAGCGGCAGATGGTGTTTAAGCTGATGCTGGCGCTGACGATCAGCCTGACCGTGTCGTGGGCGATCGGCCACCTCTATCCGCACGATCGGCCGTTTGTCGCCGGCGTAGGCTATAACTTCCTGCACCACGCGGCGGACGACTCCTTCCCCAGCGACCATGGCACCGTCAGCTTTACCTTTGCCCTGGCCTTCCTGTTCTGGCATCGCCCGTGGTCCGGCGCCCTGCTGATGGCCATTGCCGCCGCCATCGCCTGGTCCCGTGTCTATCTCGGCGTGCACTGGCCGCTGGATATGGTCGGCGGGCTGCTGGCCGGGATGTGCGGCTGCCTTGGCGCGGCGCTGATCTGGCATACGTTCGGCCCGGCGCTATACCATCAGCTGCAGCGGCTGTATCGTCTCTGCTTCTCCTTGCCAATCCGCAAAGGTTGGGTGCGCGGCTAAACGCCGCCGTCGCTGCGGCCACCGCGTGACTAACCCGCAAGCGACAGGTAAAATCCCGCTAACGCCCTGCCCCCGCAGGGCGATTTTAGCGCAGAGGGAATATGGAAACTCGCCGTGACGAACGTATCAGTCAGCTCATTCAGGCACTTAAACGCAGCGATAAGCTGCATCTGAAAGAAGCCGCTTCCCTGCTTGGGGTGTCGGAAATGACCATTCGTCGCGACCTCAATGGCCACAGCGGCCCGGTTGTGCTGCTCGGCGGATACATTGTGCTGGAGCCGCGCAGCGCCACCCATTATCTGCTCAGCGATCAAAAAACCCGGCTGGTCGAGGAAAAACGCCGTGCCGCTCGCCATGCGGCCGCGCTGCTGGAGGCCCATCAGATGGCCTTCTTCGACTGCGGGACCACCACGCCGTGGATTATTGACGCCATTGACGATGCCCTGCCCTTCACCGGCGTCTGCTACTCCCTGAACACCTTTCTGGCCCTGCAGGAAAAACCCCAGTGCCGCGCGGTCCTGTGCGGTGGGGAGTTTCATGCCAGCAACGCGATTTTTATGCCGCTGAGCCTTGAGGATACCCTCAGCCATCTGAGCCCTGATATCGCCTTTTACTCGGCGGCGGGGATCGACTGCGAGCAGGGGGCGACCTGCTATAACCTGGAAGAGCTGCCGGTTAAGCACTGGGCGATGCGTCACGCGCGCTATCACGTGCTGGTGGTCGACCACAGCAAGTTTGGCAAAGTGCGTCCGGCGCGCATGGGGGCGTTAGCGAAATTTGACGTGATCGCCAGCGATATCTGCCCGGATGATGAGCTGGTCGCGCTGGCGAAGGCGCAGCAGATTTCCCTACTGTATTGAAGCGTCGCTGCCCGCGCCCCGCAGGGCGCGGGCAGGCATCAGGAGAACCAGCTGCCGAACCAGCCGTGCAGTTTCATCAGCACGAAGTCGATCATCCGGCTGAAGAAGCCGCCCTCTTTTACCGACTCCATGACAATCAGCGGACGCTGTTCAATGGTTTTATCATTTAGCTTAAAGTCGATAGTCCCGACCACCTGCCCCTTCTCCAGCGGCGCGGTAAGCTGCGGCTGATTTAAGGTATAGCTGGCTTTCAGGTTTTTCAGCTGGCCCTTCGGCAAAGTGATAGAGCCCGCCTCGCCAGCCCCCAGTTTCGCTTCATTGCTATCGCCAAACCACACGCGCTGGGTAACGAAGGTGGCATCTGGTTTAATCGGCGTCACGGTTTCAAAGAAGCGGAAGCCCCAGGTCAGCAGTTTTTCTGACTCGTTAAAGCGAATGCGGTCGGTTTTGGTCCCCAGCACCACGGCGATCAAACGCATATCACCCTGAGTGGCCGAGGAGACGAGGTTATAGCCGGCCCCGGCGGTGGTCCCGGTTTTCACGCCATCGGCGTTGAGGTTGCTGCTCCACAGCAGGCGGTTGCGGTTCGGCTGGCGAATTTTATTGAAAGTGAACTCTTTCTCTTTATGTACCGCGTACTCTTCCGGTACGTCGTGGATCATCGCTTTGGTCAGCAGCGCCATATCGCGGGCGGTGCTGAACTGCCCCGGCGCGTCAAGGCCGTGGACGGTCATAAAGGTGGTGTTGGTCAGCCCCATCTTTTTGGCGTAGCCGTTCATCAGGCTAACGAAAGCGTCCTGGCTGCCCGCTACGTAGTCAGCAATCGCAATGCTGGCGTCGTTACCGGACTGAATGATGACCCCTTTGTTCAGATCTTCTACGGAAACCTGCATGCCAGGCTTGAGGAACATCACCGATGAGCCGCGCAGCGCCGGGTTGCCGGTCGCCCAGGCATCGCGCCCAACGGTCACCATATCGGTCAGTTTGATTTTTCCCGCTTTTATTGCCTGCCCTACCACGTAGCTGGTCATGATCTTCGTCAGACTGGCCGGGTCGAGTTTTTCATCGGCATTGCCTTCGCTGAGCACCTTCCCGCTGGCATAGTCCATCAGGATCCAGGCGCGAGCGTCAATTGAAGGGGCGTCGGGGAGTTGTTCCGCAGCCTGCACCGCAGGTGCGACAAGAAATAACAGCGCGCAACCTGCCGCGAGGCCGCGAAGGGAAAAAGCGTCATGCATCATAAGAGCCACCCAAGTATCCTTTCCAAACAAAATATGCCGCGCCACTCTGACCGCGCCGCAGCAACCGGTGAGTAAAGCGTACAAATGACCTTAAAGAAACAGCGAGTTGGTAAAGTTTTTAAAGTTTACGCAATAACATGCCGCTGTGCTTTAATCAGAACAATTTTTTTGATCGTAATCGCCTTAATGTTAACTTTATTATGGCAAGAAAAAAAACGCCTTTCAAAACCAATTAGTCACCGAAATTTCAATGACATAGCTAACTTGTCTTCGGGAAAAATGCTACTAAAGAGACGTCGCGAGCGTGTCTTTCATCGTGGTTTGCCTGGTCATAGATTCACATTATGGCGGGGCCGTGTGGGGTAAGCGAAAGCCTGGCCAGTGATATCCAGTCGCCTCGCCCCTCCCCCCTTCACCTGAGAACCGGGGATGGTTGTTACTGCTGATACCCTTCACAAAACTCAAAATGTCGGCCCGGTTGCATTCCATGAGGCCCAGTTCAACTTCCGAACTCACAATAACCACATCTGGCTTGCTGCTGTAGAAGTCTCAGACGCTTAAATATAAACCTGAAGGTTCTGTAGGCCGTATTTACGCCTGAAATGCAGTTGAGAACTCCCGGGCTATGCTTGAGACGGTCATTACGCCCGTCTCAGGAAATTAGCAACAACGCCCGCACTTTTCTCTCCATCGGGCCTGCCTGATCGCCATGTTCAGCAGGGCTTCGATTGCCATAGCATTCCGCCGATGGAGGCGCAATCTCCTTGATAAAGGATATCAATCAGCTATCCCCTCTATACGCCACCATCAGGAATTGAGGTCAGGAAGGGAGAGCCTCCCGCTAATGATATGAATTATTCGCCCACTGGATAAACAGGCAGACGGCTTCCCTGTTTTAGTCGGCATATCGGTAAAAGATAGTTTATCGGGCTATTTTCCCTTTTCGTATTACACAAGTAAGAAAAATAGCACATCGATAAGGATGGATTCCTGGTCATTAAATACAGTATAGTTTCCCCTGCAATCTTTATGGAAGCGGGTAGCTCACCCGCAGTTATTCCATAAATTAAGATTCGCATATTGTGTTGAAAATGGCATATCCCTTTATGCGTGTAATTACACCCCAGCCTGTCGCTGGGCTTTTTTTTTCAAGGCGACTCTGGATGGTGATAAATTTTACAAATACATTCATAACAGCGCATCCACAGCCGTAGCCTATACAGAAGTATTGCTCTCAAAACCCCGGGCCGCTCTGATTCTGTTGCCCGTTATTAATCACGCCGGTTTGATGAAAAGGTTAACATCTCTTCCCGGGTAATCTCCTACCCTTCTCGTCCGATGCCATATCGAGCTCTACGACTCGCTCTTCCAGACTGCAGTTCGCCAGTGCTTCTTTTATCCCTATTTCGTTTTGCAGGGATGTTTTGATAGCACCGCGATAGTATGCTGGCCATCCTTATCAGTCATTCATTTTAACCGCCTTTTTCAAATCCTTCCGGGGAAAGTAAAGTCCTCTACCAGGCTCTGCTCGTTTAACGCTATAGATTCAAATACTGATTATTGTATTATATACCACTTACCCCCCGCAGTGATTACCCAGGTAAGATAAATAGCACAAAAGTAAGGGTGGATTCCTGGTTATTTAATACAGTATATTTCCCATGTAGTCTGTATGGAAGTTGATGGTTACCTTTGGTTAACCCATACTTCGAGACTCGAATATTATCTTGAGAACAGCATGCAACCCTGAGTAAATTTACTCCCCAGTGCCAGTCACTGGGTTTTTTTTGCTATTTTTCAGAATATCTTCCAGCCAGTCGGCGCCTCTCATGGTCTATTTTTTCTGGGTGGGATGAAAAAGATGTATATCCGATCGATAAAAACAACAGTTCATCCCTGTAAAAAAATAATTCTTTCACCGACTTTCTATTTATTAATATTAACCTGTGTTCCTCAGATGATTGCGATGCAATAATCAGCATCAAATTATACCCTCAGGCGACATTGAGATTTTAACCGAGACGGAGAGGGAGCGTTTTTATAGATGCGCGCATGATTTAAAGCTTTAATTATCAATAAGATATACCATGATCACGCCCTTTCCTTCGTAGCGTAACACCCTATAGATATTACTCCTGTAAAATAGTAAAAACACTTTCCGGGCCCTGTGACCCAGGAGTGCCCCTGGCTGAAGGGAGTAAGCATAAAAACCTTTAATAACAGCCAAATAAAAAAGCTTGCCGGATTTTTAACTTTATCCCAACATGATCGCCGATCGCGCTGCAACGGCAGTGAAACAAACTCAGGAGCGAAAATGATTACACTGTGGGGACGTAATAACTCGACCAACGTGAAGAAAGTACGCTGGGTGCTGGAGGAGCTGGATCTGCCTTATCAGCAGATCCTCGCCGGGCTGGAGTTTGGTCTCAATCATGACCCGGAATATCTGGCGATGAACCCGAACGGGCTGGTGCCGTTGTTAAAGGACGATGCCACCGGGGTAGTATTGTGGGAATCAAATACGATTATTCGCTACCTTGCGGCCCAGTATGGCGTTGACCGTCTGTGGCTTGCCGCGCCGGCGCAGCGCGCGCAAGGGGAAAAGTGGATGGATTGGTCCAACGGCACCCTCTCACCCGCCCATCGCCCGGTATTAATGGGCCTGGTGAGAACGCCACCGGAGCAGCGCGACTCGGCGGCCATCGCCGCGGGGATCAGCGCCTGCGAAGCGCTGTTCGCCATGCTGGATGACGAACTGGCCAAAACGCCGTGGCTCTCCGGCGAGCAGTTCGGCCTTGGCGATATTGCCGTCGCTCCCTTCGTCTACAATCTGTTGTCGATCCTCGACAGCTGGCAACCGCGGCCCCATCTGCAGCGCTGGTATCAGCAGATTAGCCAACGTCCTGCCTGGCGCGAAGTAGTGCAGATCCCGGTGACCTGAGGCTAAGCCTCGGGACTCAACCGCAATAGCTCGCCGTTAGACTCGTCGGTTAAAACGTACAGATAGCCGTCGGGTCCCACGCGAACATCGCGGATGCGTTTTCCGCGCGCCTCCAGTAATCTCCCCTCCTCGCGGACCTGATTACCGTCCACCGCCAGGACAATCAGCGATGTCTCCTTCAGCGCGCCGATAAACAGCTTATGCTGCCACTGGGGAAAGGTCGGCGCCGAATAAAAGGCCATCCCGCTCACCCCGGGAGAGACCGGCCAGACATACAGGGGAGGTTCGGTCCCCGGAACCGTTTTGCCTTTTGCTTCCGGAATGGGCAGGCCGCTGTAGTTAATACCGTGCGTCGCCAGCGGCCAGCCGTAATTTTTCCCCGCCTGCGGAATATTAATTTCATCTCCGCCGCGCGGGCCATGCTCGTTCAGCCACAGCGCCTCGCTCCAGGGATTCATCGCCATGCCCTGCGGATTACGGATGCCGTAAGCCCAGATCTCCGGCCTGGCGTCAGCCCGGCCGACAAAAGGGTTATCCGGCGGTACACCTCCGGTCTCCGTCAGGCGGACCACTTTCCCCTGCAGCTTGCTGAGATCCTGGGCGGTGGCGCGCTGATTATTTTCGCCCAGCCCGATAAACAAATATCCTTTGCCGTCGAACACCAGCCTGCCGCCAAAATGATTGCCGACGGAGAGCTTCGGCTGCTGGCGAAAGACCACGGTAAAGTTCGTCAGCTGCGTGGCATCCTCGCTCAACCGCCCATAGCCCACCGCGGTGCCCGCCTTACCGCTGGCGTCGCTTTCCGCATAGCTCAGCCACACCCGCCGCGACTGGGCGAAATCCGGGGCCAGCGCCACGTCCAGTAGGCCACCCTGGCCGTTGGCCCATACCTGCGGCACGCCGGCTATCGGCGCCGACAGACCTTTGCCCGGCTGCCAGCGCTTGAGCTCGCCGCCGCGCAGGGTGATCAGTATGCCCTGATCGTCAGGCAGAAAGGCCATGCCCCACGGCTGGGCCAGCCGGTTTTGCAATACCTCCACCCGCACCGCGGCCTGGCTCAGGGCTGGTAGCGCTAAGGCGCTCAATATCAACAGCAGTGGGATCGGACGCATGGCATTCTCCTTTCGTCAGCTCTGGGCTAAAGGGTAGCCAGCGGGGAAATTTGCGCGGGGATTTTTACATAACCTTTAACAGGGGAAGCGTTCACTTCCCCTGGGTTTCAGCCGATCAGGCATGAGTGATTGGCGCCAATTTATTCAATTTATGAATATTTGAGGTCAATCCTGTCAGACAGCGTTCTAGCTTCTCTACGTTAACAGCGATGTATAGCGGACAATCATGATGCCCGCTCATCAGGCATAGTGCAGCGGCGGCGACCGATTCGCCGGCCAGGCGAAGGACATCCCTCTCCTCCGGTGAAATGGCATTCTGCAGGCGCGGCGCCTGCGCATGCATTTCACGGCAAAGCTCAAACAAGTTATCACGCAGATGGTCATTTTCGCTGACTGACATGTAGCCTTTGGCCTTTCGCAGTTGCAGATAGGCGTCAATATCGATATTGGCGTTAATAAGCTTCTGCAGAAGGTGGCGGTATAGTCTGTCAACGGTCATCACGGTTCCTCCTCTGTCGTCCTTTACCCTTTCCATAATACGGTTATTTTTTGTGCAAAATGATGCGCCAGGTCAATAATCCCCAGTTCTTTAACATCATTTACAATGTGGCAACTTTAACGCATTGTAGGGTGTATAACAAAAACAATGTTATACGATCACAATTAATTTCAATCTGAAATTAATAAACAGAAAATGGCAATAAGAGACAAAATTAGTGCAGCAATGATCACAATACCTCATATGACCTGTTGCACCATCGTCAATTAGGATGTCATAACAAATAATTAATGTAATACGTATAACATGTCAGGAAAACAGCGAACGCGGCCCGCGGATCGCTGAAATTCTCTCTGCCCATTTGCAAGGAACTGAAACATGACGTCCGGTAAAAGAAACTACCTTCTGTTGAGTCTTTTCGATTTCCTCTACCTGTTCGCCTGGTCGTCGACCATGGCTTTCTTCGTTATCTGGACCACCCAGCATCTTGGCATCAGCGCCACGAAGACCGGGCTGCTTTACTCGGTCAACGCCTTTATCGCCCTGCTGATGCAGCCTTTCTTCGGCTTTATCTCTGACAAGTTCGGCCTGAAAAAACGGCTTATCTGGCTGCTGGTCGCCCTGCTCCTGCCGGTGGGCCCCTTCTTTATCTACGTTTACGCGCCGCTGCTGGTGCACAACTTTTGGTTTGGCGCCTTGCTGGGAGGGATCTATCTGGGGATCATCTTTAACTCCGGCTGCGGAGTAATCGACTCTTATATCGATAAGATTTCCCGGCGCTATCAGTTCGAATATGGTCGTGTGCGGATGTGGGGCTCGTTAGGCTGGGCAGCGGCGGCCTGGATTGTGGGTAAATATATCGACAGCAATCCTAATCTGGCCTTCTGGCTCGCCAGCCTCGCCATTGTCATCGCCGCCATCTGCTTTATGCTAACCAAAATTGAATTAACCGACGCCGATGTGGCGCGAAGCGAATCGCTGAAGGTCTCTCATGCCCTTGAGCTGGCGAAGAATGGTCAGTTCTGGATGCTGCTGCTCTTTACCCTGTTCGTCACGCAGATTTACGACACCTACGATCAGCAGTTTGCCCAGTACTTCTCGCTACAGTTCCCGACGCCGGAGGAAGGCAACCGCTGGTACGGGATCCTCGCGTCTATTCAGGTCTGCGGTGAAACCCTGTTCCTCTGCCTGATGCCATGGTTTGTTAACCGGACCGGCGCCAAATGGGCGCTGATCATCGCCGGGCTGATCATGTCGGTACGTATTGTCGGCTCAGCCGTGCCCCTCGGCCCGGTGTGGATTGGTGCGGTGAAAATGATGCATGCTCTGGAGAAGCCGTTGATTCTGGTATCGGTCTTTAAATTCATCGCCGCCAACTTCGACCACAAGCTCTCTTCGACGGTCTATTTGCTGGTGCTGTTCGTCGCCTCGATCGCCACCGCTATTTACTCTCCGCTGGCAGGCTATCTGTACGATACCATTGGCTTCGCCAACACCTATCTGATTCTCGGCAGCGTCGCCGGGCTCTTTACCCTGATCTCTATTTTCACGCTGCAGGATAAGCGCGAGCCGAAAAAACCCGGCGCCACCCCCTCTGCAGCCATTAACCCGGCGCAATAAGTCTCTGCCCGGCAGCCACGCCGGGCTTGAGTCGCCTGTGCGCACGGCTTGTCAGAAGCGTGTCCCGCCCCTCTGCTCCGGGGCGTGTGGGATC
The DNA here is from genome assembly GCF_018199955.1 of Klebsiella sp. P1954. Taxonomy (NCBI): domain Bacteria; kingdom Pseudomonadati; phylum Pseudomonadota; class Gammaproteobacteria; order Enterobacterales; family Enterobacteriaceae; genus Klebsiella; species Klebsiella sp. P1954. Next base: position 1,235,292 of record NZ_CP073373.1, read on the forward strand.
CGCTTTGGCGGTGGGGGGCGTAAAAGACAGGTCGGGGGCGCTTTTTCACCATTAACCGCGACAGAGCTATACTCTTTTTCGCAAAGATCTGTAGAATTCCTGCCCTGACCATTCCAATAATTGAACACTTTTTAAGCTATGAGCAATGTCACGCATCAGCCGAAAATCGGCTTCGTCTCCCTGGGCTGCCCGAAAAACCTCGTGGACTCAGAGCGTATCCTGACCGAACTGCGCACCGAAGGTTATGACGTCGTACCGACCTACGACAACGCCGATATGGTGATCGTTAACACCTGCGGCTTTATTGATAGCGCTGTGCAGGAATCGCTGGAAGCGATCGGCGAAGCGTTGAAAGAGAACGGCAAGGTAATCGTCACCGGCTGTCTCGGCGCGAAAGAGGATCAGATCCGCGAAGTGCATCCGAAGGTGCTGGAGATCACCGGTCCGCACAGCTATGAGCAGGTGCTGGAGCATGTCCATCATTATACGCCGAAGCCGAAGCACAACCCGTTCCTGAGCCTGGTGCCGGAACAGGGGGTTAAGCTGACGCCGCGCCACTACGCCTACTTAAAAATTTCTGAAGGCTGCAACCATCGCTGCACCTTCTGCATCATCCCGTCCATGCGTGGCGATCTGGTGAGCCGTCCGATTGGCGAAGTGCTGGCCGAAGCCAAACGCCTCGCTGACGCCGGCGTGAAAGAGCTGCTGGTGATTTCGCAGGACACCTCCGCCTACGGCGTCGACGTCAAGCACCGCACCGGCTTCCACAACGGTATGCCGGTGAAGACCAGCATGGTCAGTTTGTGCGAAGAGCTGGCGAAGCTCGGCATCTGGGTACGCCTGCACTATGTCTACCCGTACCCGCACGTTGACGATGTGATCCCGCTGATGGCGGAAGGCAAGATTCTGCCGTACCTCGATATTCCGCTGCAGCACGCCAGCCCGCGTATTCTGAAGCTGATGAAGCGTCCTGGTTCTGCGGACCGTCAGCTGGCGCGCATTAAGCAGTGGCGTGAAATTTGCCCGGATCTGACCCTGCGCTCCACTTTTATTGTGGGCTTCCCGGGCGAAACGGAAGAAGATTTCCAGATGCTGCTCGACTTCCTGAAAGAGGCGCGTCTCGACCGCGTCGGCTGCTTCAAGTACAGCCCGGTTGAAGGCGCTACCGCCAACGAGCTGGCGGACCAGGTGCCGGAAGAGGTGAAAGAAGAGCGCTGGAACCGCTTTATGCAGCTGCAGCAGCAGATCTCTGCCGAGCGTCTGCAGGAAAAAGTGGGGCGCGAAATCCTGGTGCTGGTAGATGAAGTTGATGAAGAAGGCGCCATTGGCCGCAGCATGGCCGACGCTCCGGAAATCGACGGCGCGGTGTACCTGAACGGCGAAACCCGCGTTAAGCCGGGCGACGTGGTGCGGGTGAAAGTCGAGCACGCCGACGAATACGACCTCTGGGGTACCCGGGTCTAGTCCAGCTTCCCGGATAGCGGCTTAGCGCATTCCCCAGCCTACGGGGTCCTCCCGTAGGCTCCCCCCAGGTCCGCGCAAGCGCAGCGCCGCCGGGTAATTTATCAGTCATCATGCCTTCATATTGCCGGGTGGCGGCTAACGCCTTACCCGGCCTACAGTTCGTGCGGCCTGCCGTTAATTTATTCACCATTGTTGCTGAAACAGCCGATGCTGGCGGCCTCAACATCGCTGAGACATTCCCGAAAGGCCGGGGCAGGCCGCATGGATGCGGGCTGAGGGCCGTGTTTTGCACGGACGCTGCCTCGGCCCAACCCGAAGCCTGCAGGGAAAAGTCGAAGGCACCACGCAGTGGCGATGTTGCTGGCCGGAGCCCGGGGGTACAGGGGGCGGCGGCGACTGGCCGCCCCCTGTGCGCTCCCTGCGCCATAAGAGACATAACGCAGACGATTAACCGGGAGCGCAAACTACGCTGAAGCCACAGATAACATAAAGGACTTTCCAGCGATGCTTCGCCTCACCCTGGCCCTCTCCCGGGAGGAGAGGGAACCGTCCGGCGGTCGTTTCCGCCTCACACCGCTCCCTGCGCCATGAGAGACCTAACGCAGAAAATTATCCGGAAGCGCAATGTGCGCTGAAGCCGCAGATAACATAAAGGACTCCCGGCGGAGCTTTCCCTCATCCTACCCCTTTAACTTCGGATCCAGCGCATCGCGCAGGCCATCTCCCAGCAGATTAAACGCCAGCACGGTCACGAAAATCGCCACCGCCGGAAAGAGCGCCACGTGCGGAGACATCACCATATCCGCCCGCGCTTCGTTGAGCATCGCGCCCCACTCCGGGGTGGGCGGCTGCGCGCCGAGGCCGAGAAACGACAGACTGGCCGCCGAAATAATCGATACCCCAATGCGCATGGTGAAATAAACCACGATCGATGACACCGTCCCCGGCAGAATATGGTTGAACAGAATGGTGGCGTCGCTGGCGCCGATGCTGCGCGCCGATTCAATAAAGGTCTGCTGCTTCAGAACCAGCGTATTGCCGCGCACCAGACGAGCAAACGCCGGGATCGAGAAGATCGCCACGGCGATGATCACGTTGGCCATCCCGCTGCCCATGACGGCGACCACCGCGATCGCCAGCAGGATCCCCGGAAAGGCGAACAACACGTCGCAAAGTCGCATAATGAGCCGGTCCCACCAGCCCTCATAGTAGCCAGCCAGCAGCCCAAGCACCGTGCCGATGGCCGCGCCAATCAGCACCGCCAGTACCCCGGCGGCCAGCGAGATCTGCGCCCCGACCAGCACCCGGCTGAAAATATCCCGTCCCAGGGAGTCGACTCCGAACCAGTGCACCAGCGAAGGTCCCTCGTTCAGACGGTCGTAGTCGAAATAATTTTCCGCATCGTACGGCGCTATCCATGGGGCAACGATGGCTACCGCAATCAGCAACAGCACGAAAATACCAGCGCCCATCGCCACCGGCTGGCGACGAAAGCGCCGCCAGAACTCATGCCAGGGGGTATGGATCTCGCCGGGTCTGATGCCCGGCATGGCGTTCAGCGCCGCCTGCCTTCTCCAGTTAAGCAATCGCACCTTACTTATACCTGATAGCCGGGTTTATGGCCGCGTACAGCACATCCACCACTAAATTGATAAGAATAAACTCCAGCGAAAAGAGCAGCACTTCCGCCTGAATCACCGGGTAATCGCGCATCTCCACCGAATCGACCAGCAAGCGCCCAAGCCCCGGCCAGTTAAACACCTTCTCCACAACGATCGACCCGCCGAGCAGAAAGCCGAACTGCAGCCCCATCATGGTCACCACCGGGATCATCGCATTGCGCAGACCATGCTTGAGCACCACCCGCGTTTCGCTCACCCCCTTCGCCCGGGCGGTACGCATATAGTCTTCATGCAGCACATCGACGAATGACGCGCGGGTAAAGCGCGCCATGACCGCCGCCACCGCCGCGCCAAGGGTCAACGACGGCAAAATATAGTGCCGCCAGCTGTCGGCCCCCACCGTCGGCAGCCAGCCCAGCTCAACCGAAAACACCTGCATCAGCAGCATACCAAGGGCAAAAGCCGGAAACGAAATACCGCTCACCGCCAGCGCCATTCCCAGACGGTCGGGCCAGCGATTGCGCCACACCGCGGCCGCAATCCCCGCCGCCATCCCGAACAGTACCGCCCAGCTCATGCTGGCCAGCGTCAGCCACAGCGTGGGCATAAAGCGACTGGCAATCTCACTGGCAACGGGACGCCGCGAGGCCATGGAAATGCCAAAATCGCCGCGCAGCACGTTGGTGATGTAGTGCCAGAACTGGACATGCAGCGGCTGGTCAAGCCCCAGCTGCTGGCGCACCATCGCCACCACCTGGGCATCGGCCTCAGGTCCGGCAATCAGCCGCGCCGGGTCACCGGGCAGCATATGGACGAACAGAAACACCAGCACCGCGACGATAAGCAGAGTAGGGATCAGGCCCAGCAGGCGCTTAATCACATAATTCAGCATCGCTCCCTCCCATTCCGGGAGAGAGGACGCATGAAGATGAACATGATCACGGCGTCAGGTCCGCCTGTTCGAAGCTAAAGCCGGTATCCGGCTGGATATAGAAACCGGTGAGATTCTTGCTGTGGGCGGAGACCAGTTTCTCGACCACCAGCGGCACCCACGGCGACTCTTTCCAGATAATATCCTGCGCCTCTTTATAGAGTTTGGTTTTCTGTTGCGGATCGGTGGTTTTCAGCGCCTCGCTCAGCGCGTTATCCACCTGCGGGTTGCTGTAAAACGCGGTATTAAACAGCGTCGGCGGCCAGTTTTGCGAGGCGAACAGCGGCGACAGCGCCCAGTCGGCTTCACCGGTGGAGGCGGACCAGCCGGTATAGAACATCCGTACCCCGCTCTCTTTCTGCCCTTTACCTTCCACTTCCGCCGCCCGCTGACCAGCGTCCATCGCCGTCACCTGCGCCTTAATCCCCACCTGCGCCAGCTGCTGCTGGGTGAACTGCAGTACTTTCTGCGCGGTGCTGTGATTATGTGATGACCACAGCGTGGTGCTGAAACCGTTAGGGTAGCCCGCCTCTTTCAGCAGCTGGCGCGCTTTCGCCGGATCGTATGGCCAGGCGGTGTAGGTCTGGGCATAGGCGATCGACGGCGGCACCACTCCGGTCGCCGGGGTGGCGTAGCCGGCGAACGCTACCTTCACCAGCGCCTGACGGTTAATCGCATAGTTGATGGCTTCCCGTACCTTCGGATTATCGAACGGCTTCTGCGTCACGTTCATGCTGATGTAGCGCTGCATGATCGACGGGCTGGCCACCAGCTCCAGTTTGCTGTTTTTCGCCAGCAGCGGCGCCTGTTCGTAAGGGATCGGGAAGGCGAACTGCGCCTCGCCGGTCTGCAGCATCGCCGCCCGGGTATTGTTATCCACCACCGGACGCCAGGTGATAGAATCCAGCTTTGGCAGCCCCGGCTGCCAGTACCCATCGAACTTGCTGACCTTCACAAAATCCGTCTGGTTCCAGGTGTCGAGCTTATACGGCCCGGTGCCCACCGGGTGGAAGCCGATATCCTTACCATATTTTTTCAGCGCCGCCGGCGAAATCATCGCTGTCGCCGGATGGGCGAGAATGTTAATAAACGCCGAGAAGGGCTGCTTCAGGGTAATTTTGACCGTAGTCGGATCGACCGCCTCGGTACTGGCAATATTTTTATACAGGTTATAGCGCTTGAGATGGTTATCCGGGTTACTCGCGCGATCGAGGTTAGCCTTTACCGCCTCGGCGTTAAAGTCAGTGCCATCCTGGAATTTCACCCCGCTGTGCAGCTTAATGGTGTACACCAGGCCGTCCGGTGACACGGTATAGCTCTCAGCAAGAACGTTTTGCAGCTTCATCTCTTTATCAAGGCCGAACAGGCCTTGATAAAAGGACTTCGCCACCGCCTGCGACAGGGTATCGTTGGCATCATAGGGATCGAGGGTCGTGAAGTTAGACCCGACCGCCACCACCACATCTTTGGCGGCAAAGGCGGGAGCGCTCGCCAGGGCTGCCGCGATACTCAGCGCCAGCCACCATTTGCGTGAAACAGGTTGTGTCATCGTGTTCTCCTGAAAAGATGCGTTATGTGTTGTTATGTTCTGCCCAGCACATCGGCGGATTCGCGGGCGACGAAGTGGCCCGGCCCGACCTGCTGCAACGGCACGCTGGCGATCTCCTCGCCCCGCTTATAAATATTGCCCGGGACGTCATCAGACAGCAGAACCCGCTGCGGATGACGGTGGCCCGGGTCGGCCACCGGTACGGCGGCCATGAGCTTACGGGTATAGGGGTGCTGCGGGTTTTCAAACACCGCGCGGCGCGGGCCTATTTCGACAATGCGACCGCGATACATCACCGCCACGCGGTGGCTGATGCGCTCCACCACCGCCATATCATGGGAAATAAACAGAAACGCGATGCCCATCTCGCGCTGCAGGTCGAGCATCAGATTGATAATCTGCGCCCGAATGGAGACATCCAGGGCCGACACCGACTCGTCGGCTATCACCACCTTCGGATTCAGCGCCAGCGCGCGGGCAATGCAGATCCGCTGCCGCTGGCCGCCGGAAAAGGCATGGGGATAGCGCCAGGCATGCTCCGGCTGCAACCCCACGCGCTTCAGCAGCCAGGCGACCCGCTCACGCGCTGCTTCCCCACGCAGCAGGCCATGCACCCGCAGCGGCTCCATAATCGAATCGCCGACCGTCTGACGCGGATCAAGCGAGGCGTAAGGATCCTGAAAAATAAACTGAATATTGCGCCGCAGAGCCTGCAGCTTGCCGCCGGCGAGGGTATCGATCCGCTGACCGTCGAAGGTAATGGTGCCTCCCTGGGTCTCTACCAGCCTCAGCAGCGCCCGGCCGGTGGTCGACTTGCCGCAGCCGGACTCGCCCACCAGCGACAGGGTCTCTCCCGGCCAGAGATCAAAACTGACCTTCTCCACCGCATGCACTTCGCGCGTCACGCGATTGAGCAGCCCGCCGCGCACCGGAAAACGGGCCACCAGGTCCCGCACCTGCAGGATCGGCTCGCCGGCGACTACCGTATCGGGCGTTTCGCTCTCCGCCAGCGGCTGGCCCGGCAGCGGAAAACGGCGCGGCAGATCCTGGCCACGCATCTCCCCCAGCCGCGGGACCGCCGCCAGCAGCGACTGCGTATACGGGTGCTGCGGCGAACGAAAGATCTCCTCAACGCTGCCGGTCTCTACCGTCTCACCGCGATACATCACCAGCACCCGATCGGCGATATCGGCCACGACGCCCATATCGTGGGTGATAAAGATCACCCCCATCGCCATCTCCTTTTGCAGGACGGCAATGAGTTGCAGAATTTGCGCCTGGATGGTGACATCCAGCGCCGTGGTTGGCTCATCGGCTATCAACACCGCCGGCCGACAGGAGAGCGCCATGGCGATCATCACCCTCTGGCGCATGCCGCCGGAGAGCTGGTGCGGATAGCGCGAGAGCATCTCTTCCGCCTGGGGAATACGCACCTGATCGAGCATCTTTTTCGCCGCGCGCAGCGCCTCTTCGCGCCCCAGCCCCTGGTGCAGGCGCAGGGATTCGGCAATCTGCTCGCCGATGGTAAAAACCGGATTCAGCGAGGTCATCGGCTCCTGAAAAATCATGGCCAGATCCGCGCCGCGCACCCGGCGCATCTCAGCGTCCGTTTGCTCATTGAGCGCGATCACCTGCCGGTTACGCCGCCGCAACCACAGCCCCTCGCTGTTCACCTCGCTGCTGGCCGCGTCTAGCAGACGCATCAGCGCCAGCGCGGTCACCGATTTTCCCGAACCGGACTCACCCACTATCGCCAGCGTCTCGCCGCGGCGCAGGCTGAAGGAAAGCTGACGCACGGCCTGCACCTCCGGCGCATCCTGCTGGCGGAACGCCACGTTCAGGTTGCGCACCACCAGCACTTCGCAGGTATCGGTTTCGTGAGTTTGCGACACTCGCCCTCTCCCTTGTTCTATTCGCGATAAATGCCAATGGTCGGCGTATCGCCGGCATAGCACCAGGCGCGGTACATGCCTTCACTGTTAAACGGTAAAACGACGTTGCCTTCGCGATCGACGGCTATCAGCCCGCCGCTGCCGCCGAGAGCCGGCAGTTTCTCCATCACCACCCGCTCGCAGGCGGAATAGAGACTGAGCTGCCCATACTCCATCAGGGCGGCGATATCGTAGGCCGCCAGGGTGCGCATAAAGACTTCGCCGGTGCCGGTACAGGAGACCGCCACGCTGGCATTATTGGCATAACACCCCGCGCCCGGCAGCGGGCTGTCGCCGACGCGTCCGGGCAGTTTGTTGGTCATGCCGCCGGTGGAGGTCGCCGCCGCCAGATTGCCGGCCAGATCGAGCGCCACCGCGCCGACGGTACCCATTTTCTGGCGTTCGTCGAGGGGAGCGGCGTGGTGGTCGAGGATAATCTCCCCGCCCGCTTTCGCCTCCTGCAGCTGCAGCAGCCTTTCAGGAGTGGAAAAGAGATCGTTATCCACGCGCGCCATCCCGTGGGAGATGGCAAAATTTTCCGCCCCCTCGCCGATCAGTAATACGTGCGGACTCTTCTCCAGCACCAGACGCGCCGCCAGCACCGGATTACGCAAATGTTTGACCCCGGCTACCGCGCCCGCCTGCAGGCTGTAGCCGTCCATTACGCAGGCGTCCAGCTCGTGGGTTTGATCGCGGGTAAATACCGCGCCCATTCCGGCGTTGAACAACGGACACTCCTCCAGCAGCCGAACGGCCTCGGTCACGGCATCCAGCGCGCTGGCGCCCGCGGCCAACATTTTCTGCCCGCTTTCGACGATAGTCGACAGCGCCGCCACATACTCTCGCTCCCGCTCCGGCGTCATTTGCGCGCGAGAAATCGCCCCTGCGCCGCCGTGAATTGCTATAACCGCCTTGCCCATTTCGCCAGTCCTTAACGATGAAGTGGATCGCCCCTGCCCTGTCGTACCGCGGCGCGGCGCCGGTCACGTCATGAATAAGGGTATTGATATCATTATATTGCTGAATGTCTTATACAATTTTTGAATATAGAAAGAGCGGCGGGCGATGTAAAGCCTCGTACCCAGGTGGCATACAGCCCGCGCCGCTTTTCTGCCATAATAGGCGTTTTCGCTGTTTTGCCCGCAGGAGTGACCCATGGATTTTACCGCCGGACTGATGCCGCTCGACACAGCCCTCGCCCAGATGCTCGATCGTATTACGCCGCTGAACGCGACGGAAACTGTACCGCTGTTGCAGGCCTTCTCGCGTGTGACCGCCCATGACATCGTCTCCCCGCTGGATGTGCCCGGCTTTGATAACGCGGCGATGGATGGCTATGCCGTCCGGCTGAACGACCTTCGCGACGGCGCGGCGCTGCCGGTCGCCGGTAAGGCCTTCGCCGGCCAGCCGTTCAACGACGCCTGGCCGTCGGGCACCTGTATCCGCATCATGACCGGCGCGCCGGTGCCGGAAGGCTGCGATGCGGTGGTGATGCAGGAAGAGACTGAACAGACCGAGGCCGGCGTGCGCTTTATCGCGCCGGTAAAAGCCGGGCAGCATATTCGCCGCCGCGGAGAAGATATTGCCCACGGCGCGGTGGTCTTCCCGGCGGGGACACCCCTGACGGTGGCCGAGCTGCCGGTGCTGGCCTCGCTGGGCATTGCCGAGGTCGAGGTGGTGCGCAAGGTACGCGTCGCGGTCTTCTCAACCGGCGATGAGCTGCAGCTGCCGGGTCAACCGCTCGGCGACGGCCAGATTTACGATACCAACCGCCTGGCAGTGCACCTGATGCTGCAGCAGTTGGGCTACGAGGTCATTAACCTCGGCATTATTCCTGACGACCCGGCGAAGCTGCGCGACGCCTTTATCGCCGCCGACCAGCAGGCCGATGTGGTCATTAGCTCAGGCGGCGTCTCAGTGGGTGAAGCCGATTACACCAAAACTATCCTCGAAGAGCTGGGGGAGATCGGCTTCTGGAAGCTGGCGATTAAGCCGGGGAAACCTTTCGCCTTCGGCAAGCTCAGCAGCAGCTGGTTCTGCGGCCTGCCGGGTAACCCGGTGTCCGCCACCGTCACCTTCTGTCAGCTGGTGCAACCCCTGCTGGCGAAACTCTCGGGCAAGCACGGCCCGCTTCAGGCGCCCCGCCTGCGGGTCCGCGCCGCCACGCGCCTGAAAAAGTCGCCTGGCCGCCTCGATTTTCAGCGCGGTATTCTGCAGCGCAACCCGGACGGCGAACTGGTGGTGAACACCACCGGCCATCAGGGCTCGCACATTTTCAGCTCCTTCAGCCTCGGCAACTGCTTTATCGTGCTGGAGCGTGAGCGCGGCCATGTTGAAGCAGGCGAATGGGTCGAGGTCGAACCCTTCAGTCACCTGTTTGGGGGGCTGTAATGACCGTTGAGCTGAGCGATGAAGAGATGCTGCGCTATAACCGGCAGATCGTCTTGCGCGGTTTTGATTTTGACGGCCAGGAGCGGTTAAAAGCCGCTCGCGTGCTGGTGGTCGGCCTCGGCGGGCTCGGCTGCGCCGCCGCGCAGTATCTGGCCGCCGCCGGGGTCGGGCAGCTCACCCTGCTCGATTTCGACACTGTCTCGCTCTCCAACCTGCAGCGCCAGACGCTGCACAGCGACGCCACCCTCGGCCAGCCGAAGGTGGATTCCGCCCGCGAGGCGCTGGCGCGCATTAACCCGCACGTTCGTCTGGTCCCGCTCAATGCCTTGCTGGATGAGACCGCGCTGGCGGCGCAGATTGCCGATCACGATCTGGTGCTCGACTGCACCGACAACGTCGCCATTCGCAACCAGCTTAACGTCGGCTGCTTTCAGCACAAAACCCCACTGGTCTCCGGAGCGGCGATCCGTATGGAGGGGCAAATCAGCGTCTTTACCTATCAGGATGGCGAACCCTGCTACCGCTGCCTGAGCCGTCTGTTCGGCGAAAATGCCCTCACCTGCGTCGAAGCCGGGGTAATGGCCCCGCTGGTGGGCACCATCGGTTCGCTGCAGGCGATGGAGGCGATTAAGCTGCTGAGCGGCTACGGCACCCCTGCCAGCGGAAAAATCGTCATCTACGATGCCATGACCTGCCAGTTTCGCGAAATGAGGCTGATGCGTCACCCGCAGTGCGAGGTATGCGGCTCGCACTGACCCTCACACCGGCGACGAGAGTCGCCGGTGGTTTTGTGACCGCTCTCGTTATTTTCTCCTCTCTGACTTATCCCCATCCCGCTTGTTGATTTGCGTCAACATTACTTTCATTCGAAAGTGTTTTTATATTCATACGCAAACAAGAGAATAAGCCATGATCTTCAACATCCAGCGCTATTCCACCCATGACGGCCCAGGGATCCGCACCGTCGTCTTCCTGAAAGGCTGCTCGCTGGGCTGCCGCTGGTGCCAGAACCCGGAGAGCCGCGCCCGTAGCGAAGATCTGCTGTATGACTCGCGGCTGTGCCTGGCCGGCTGCGAGCTGTGCCAGCAGGCGGCGCCGGCGGTTATCACCCGCACCCTCGATGGCCTGATCATTCACCGGCAAAACGTTAACGACAGCCATATCGCCGCGCTGCGCGACTGCTGCCCCACCACCGCGCTCACGGTGTGCGGCGAGGAGAAGAGCGTCGAGGAGATCATGGCGACGGTGCTGCGTGATAAACCATTCTACGATCGCAGCGGCGGCGGCATCACTCTTTCCGGCGGCGAACCCTTTATGAACCCAACGCTGGCGCAAGCGCTGTTCGAAGCCAGTCATCAGGCAGGCATTCACACCGCCGTGGAAACCTGCCTGCACGTGCCGTGGAAATACATTGAACCGTCTTTACCCTTTGTCGACCTGTTTCTCGCCGATCTGAAGCACGTTGACGAGGCCGTTTTTCAGCAGTGGACCGACGGCAGCGCCCGCCGGGTGCTGGATAACCTGCAGCGTCTGGCGCAGGCGGGGAAAAAAATGATTATTCGCGTGCCGTTGATCCAGGGATTCAACGCCAGCGAAGCCGACATTGCCGCGATCACCGATTTTGCCGCCGATCGCCTGCAGGTCAGCGAGATCCATTACCTGCCGTACCACACGCTGGGAATGAACAAATACCAGTTACTCAGTCAGCCCTACACCGCACCGGACAAACCGCTGGACGCTCCTGAGCTGCTCGCCTTCGCGCAGGATTATGCGCAAAGCAAGGGGCTAACGGCGATATTACGAGGATAACCCTATGACTACCCTGAAGCTCAACACCCTCAGCGCCCGTATCCAGGCCCATAAAATGGCGCTGGTGCATATCGTCAAGCCGCCGGTCTGTACCGAGCGCGCCCGCCACTATACGGAGATGTATCAGCGGCATCTCGATAAACCGATCCCGGTGCGCCGCGCGCTGGCGCTGGCTCACCACCTGGCGGAGCGCACCATCTGGATCAAGCACGATGAGCTGATCGTCGGTAACCAGGCCAGCGAAGTGCGCGCCGCGCCTATTTTCCCGGAATACACCGTCAGCTGGATTGAGAAAGAGATCGACGATCTCGCCGACCGCCCCGGCGCCGGCTTCTCGGTCAGCGAGGAGAATAAACGCGTATTGCATGAAGTGTGCCCATGGTGGCGCGGCCAGACCGTACAAGACCGCTGCTACGGTATGTTCACCGATGAGCAAAAGGCGCTGCTCGCCACCGGCATTATTAAGGCGGAAGGCAATATGACCTCCGGGGATGCTCACCTCGCGGTCAACTACCCCTTGCTGCTGGAGAAAGGGCTCGACGGAATGCGTGCGAAAGTCGCCGAACGCCGCTCGCGTATCAATTTGACGGTACTGGAAGACCTGCATGGCGAGCAGTTCCTGAAAGCGATTGATATCGTGCTGGAAGCGGTCAGCGATCACAGCAAACGCTTCGCCGCGCTGGCGCGCGAGATGGCGACAGCAGAATCCCGCGAATCACGCCGCCACGAACTGCTGACGATTGCCGAAAACTGCGACGTCATCGCCCATGAGCCGCCGAAAACCTTCTGGCAGGCGCTGCAGCTATGCTACTTCATTCAACTTATCCTGCAGATTGAATCCAATGGCCATTCGGTATCCTTCGGCCGTATGGACCAGTACCTCTACCCGTACTACCGCCGCGACGTTGAGTTGCAACAGTCGCTGGATCGCGAACAGGCCATTGAGCTGCTGCACAGCTGCTGGCTGAAGCTGCTGGAGGTCAATAAGATCCGTTCCGGCTCGCACTCCAAAGCCTCTGCCGGCAGCCCGCTATACCAGAACGTCACCATCGGCGGCCAGAATCTGGTGGATGGTAAGCCGCAGGACGCGGTCAACCCGCTGTCGTATGCGATCCTCGAATCCTGTGGTCGCCTGCGTTCTACCCAGCCGAACCTCAGCGTGCGCTACCACGCCGGGATGAGCAACGACTTCCTCGACGCCTGCGTCCAGGTGATACGCTGCGGTTTCGGCATGCCGGCGTTTAACAACGATGAAATCGTCATCCCGGAATTCATTAAGCTGGGCATTGAGCCGCAGGACGCCTACGATTACGCGGCTATCGGCTGTATCGAAACCGCGGTCGGCGGTAAGTGGGGCTACCGCTGCACCGGCATGAGCTTTATTAACTTCGCGCGGGTGATGCTGGCGACGCTGGAAGGCGGCCGCGATGCCACCAGCGGTCAGGTGTTCCTGCCGCAGGAGCACGCCCTGTCGAAAGGCAACTTCGCTAACTTCGATCAGGTGCTGGCCGACTGGGACCGCCAGATTCGTTACTACACCCGTAAATCCATCGAGATTGAGTACGTGGTCGATACCATGCTGGAAGAGAACGTCCACGATATTCTCTGCTCGGCGCTGGTCGATGACTGCATCGAACGGGCGAAAAGCATTAAGCAAGGCGGCGCGAAGTATGACTGGGTTTCCGGCCTGCAGGTGGGTATCGCCAACCTCGGCAACAGCCTCGCGGCGGTGAAAAAACTGGTCTTCGATCAGGGCGCCATCGGCCAGCAGGAGCTGGCGAAGGCGCTGGCGGAAGATTTCGACGGTCTGACCCACGAGCAGCTGCGCCAGCGGTTGATCAACGGCGCGCCGAAGTATGGTAACGATGATGACAGCGTCGACGAGTTGCTGGCGCGGGCCTACCAGACCTATATCGACGAGCTGAAGCAGTATCACAACCCGCGCTATGGCCGCGGCCCGATTGGCGGCAATTATTACGCTGGCACCTCCTCTATTTCCGCTAACGTCCCGTTCGGCGCGCAGACCATGGCGACGCCGGATGGCCGTAAAGCGCATACCCCGCTGGCGGAGGGGGCCAGCCCGGCCTCCGGTACCGATCATCTGGGGCCGACGGCGGTTATCAGTTCGGTGGGCAAGCTGCCGACCGGGGCGATCCTCGGCGGCGTGCTGCTTAATCAGAAGCTGAATCCGTCAACGCTGGAGAACGAGTCCGATAAGCAGAAGCTGATGGTGCTGCTGCGCACTTTCTTCGAGGTGCACAAAGGCTGGCATATCCAGTACAACATCGTGTCGCGCGACACGCTGCTGGAAGCCAAGAAACATCCTGACCAGTACCGCGATTTAGTGGTCCGCGTCGCTGGATACTCGGCGTTCTTCACCGCCCTGTCGCCGGATACCCAGGACGATATTATCGCCCGTACCGAACATACGCTGTAATCCTTCGTGCCCGCTGGCGCTATGCTTAGCGGGCCAACCCTGTTCTGCAGGCCGGAAAAGACATGCCCTTCCGGCATTTTCTGAATGCGCGAACTTTCATTCGAAATAAATTTGTGCTCCTCATCACATTGTAATTAGAATGTTACTGGTCGAAGTTAAGCCAGGAGCACTCTCTTATGACCGTTAAAGTTATCGTCACCGATATGGACGGAACTTTTCTCAATGACGCCAAGCAGTACGACCGCCCGCGTTTCCTCGCCCAGTTTGCGCAGCTCAGGCAGCAAGGTATTGAATTCGTTGTCGCCAGCGGCAACCAGTACTATCAGTTGATTTCCTTCTTCCCGGAGATCCGCGAGCAGATTTCGTTCGTCGCAGAAAACGGCGCTCTGGTTTATGAACATGGCAAGCAGCTGTTCCACGGCGAACTGACCCGCCACGAATCACAAGTGGTGATTGGCGAATTGCTCAAAGATCCGCAGCTCAACTTTGTCGCCTGCGGCCTGCAGAGCGCCTACGTCAGCGATAAAGCTCCGGACGCCTTTGTTGAGCTAATGTCGAAGCACTACCATCGCCTACAGCGGGTGAGCGACTATCACGCCATCGACGATACGCTGTTTAAATTCTCTCTCAACCTGCCGGACAGCGAGATCCCACAGCTGATTGATAAACTGCACGTGTCGCTCGACGGCATCATGAAGCCGGTCACCAGCGGCTTTGGCTTTGTCGATTTGATTATCCCTGGCCTGCATAAAGCCAACGGCATCAGCCGTTTGCTCAAGCGCTGGGATCTTTCGCCGCAGCAATGCGTCGCCATCGGCGACAGCGGCAATGACGCCGAAATGCTGAAGCTGGTGAAATACGCTTTCGCCATGGGTAACGCTGCCGACAGCATCAAGGCCATCGCCGGCTACGCTACCGACGATAATAACCATGACGGCGCGCTGAACGTTATCCAGGCCGTCCTCGATAACACCCCGCCCTTCAACGCCTGACCCTTCGCCGGGGCATCGCGCCCCGGTTTTCCATTTTGTGCGCCGCAGCAAGATTTTAAACTTGCATTAACTCCATTTTAACTTAAATTAACGTGTGTAAGATTTGATACTTTCGAATGAAAGATACAGCGAGGTTATTATGGCTGCTCTCCCGACCCACGAAACACTTCCCGCCGATCACAAAGCGGCGATTCGCCAGATGAAACAGGCCCTGCGGGCGCAAATTGGCGACGTCCAGGCGGTGTTCGATAAGCTCTCGGCGCGCATCAGCGAGCGGCTGCAGGAGATTGAGACACTGAAAGCCGCAGGCCAGGAGGTTTGGCCAACCGTTCCGTTCCGCGATATCGCCGAAGGAACAGTGAGCGATGAGCAGCGCGCGGCCATTAAGCGCCGGGGCTGCGCGGTGATTAAAGGCCACTTCCCACGCGAACAGGCGCTGGCGTGGGATACCGCGATGCTGGAATATCTGGATCGCAATCATTTCGATGATGTTTACAAAGGGCCTGGCGACAGCTTCTTCGGTTCGCTGGAGGCTTCGCGCCCGGAGATCTACCCGATCTACTGGTCGCCCTCGCAAATGCAGGCGCGGCAGAGCGATGAAATGGCGGCAGTGCAATCTTTCCTCAACCGCCTGTGGCGTTTTGAACAGAATGGCAAACGCTGGTTCGATCCGGACGTCAGCGTGATCTATCCCGACCGCATCCGCCGCCGCCCGCCGGGAACCACTTCGAAGGGGCTGGGGGCGCATACCGATTCCGGCGCGCTGGAGCGCTGGCTGCTTCCCGCCTATCAGCAGGTTTTCGCCAACGTTTTTAATGGCAATATCGACGCCTACGACCCGTGGGACGCCGCGCACCGTACCGAAGTGGAAGAGTATACCGTCGACAACACCACCAAATGCTCGGTGTTCCGCACCTTCCAGGGCTGGACCGCGCTGTCGGACATGATCCCGGGTCAGGGGCTGCTGCACGTGGTGCCAATCCCGGAGGCGATGGCTTATGTGCTACTGCGCCCCCTGCTCGACGATGTGCCGGAAGATGAGCTGTGCGGCGTCGCGCCGGGCAGAGTGCTGCCGATCTCTGAGCAGTGGCACCCGCTCTTGATTAAAGCGTTAAGCTCGATTCCAGCGCTGAATGCCGGGGACTCCGTCTGGTGGCACTGCGACATCATTCACTCGGTGGCGCCGGTGGAAAATCAGCAGGGCTGGGGAAATGTGATGTACATTCCGGCCGCGCCGATGTGCGAGAAGAACCTCGCCTACGCGCAGAAAGTGAAAATCGCCCTGGAAAAAGGCGCCTCGCCGGGGGATTTCCCGCGCGAGGACTATGAAGCCAGCTGGCAGGGGCGCTTCACCCTGGAGGATCTGAATATCCACGGCAAACGGGCGCTGGGTATGCCGGTCTAATCGTCATACAGCCCCTGCGGCTCGACGGCGGTATGGCCTTTGCCCGGCCGGATCCGCCGTACCGAATCGCGTACCACCAGCGTGCCATGCAGCAGTAGCGAGCCGTGCGGCGCCTCCGGGCGCAGCAGGCGCTGCTGCAGGAGATGCACCGCCTCGCTGCCCAGCTCATCCCGCGGCACATGCACCGCGGTCAGCGGCACCTCCTGAATCGCCGCCAGATTAAATCCGTCAATGCTCATCACCGAGACATCCTGCGGCACCCGCAGGCCACGCTTTTGCAATGCGCTGACGGTGCCGGCGGCCATAAAATCGCCGCCCACCAGGAAGGCGGTGGGCAACGGCCTGCCCTGTAAGCCGTCAAGCCAGGCGCCCACCTGCTCTTCCGTCTCTCTGGCGCTAAAGTTGGCGACGCTGATAAGATCCCGGCTGGCGGTAAAGCGCAGATTACGCGCGCGCCACGCCTCCTGAATCCCCCCCAGCCGCAGCTCCATGGTATAGCGGCGCAGGCACATCACGTTCATCACCGCCCGATGCCCCATATCAAACAGATAGCGGGCCGCGCACTGGCCGATCAGCCGATGATCGGGAGCGATGGACGGCAGCCGCATCCCTTCATCCCGACAGTTGATCAATACGCAGGGTTTGCCCAGATCCGCCGCCAGGCCATGAATATGCGGATCGTCGATCCCCAGCAGCACCGCGGCCTGGGTCTCAGGTTCATTCATGCGGGCAAGAAACAGGTTGGCGTCGCTGTCGTTCTCATCCAGCGCGCAGTAGCGCAGGCGCACTTCATGCGCCGCCAGCGCGTTATTGATACTCTGGATCACCCGGTAGTAGAAGATATCCGATCGCTCATCGAATGCGCGCTGCGGGGCAAACACCAGCAGATGATTGAGCAGCAGACGCCCGGCGGCCAACCCCTGCATGACACCCAGCTCGCGGGCGCAGTCCAGCACCGCCCGGCGCGCCTTGTCGCTGGTATTCGCTTTCCCGGCCAGGACGCGTGAAACGGTGCTGGGCGATAGCCCGGTGCGGGCGGCAATTTCGGCGACGCGCAGCTTTTTATCCATTTTGTGATCCAGCTCCGATTGAAAAATGAAAGAATTTTCATAATCGCCAAAGCACACGTTACAAGCAAATTCCGCTGTCAAATATGCGATCTCGCTCATTTCATGAAAAAAGTTGCATAAATAGCGCTTTGCCAGACGATTTTTCTGCCCTAGCCTGAATTGGTCCAACATCTCCCATACTAGTTATACCAATGATGTTGAGATTAAAAATAGACTATTCAAATAGTTAAAAAAAACCATGTGACCACTCAGGGAAAGAGGTCGTCACTTTCCCCCTACAAACGTCTTGTGGAGTGTGCTATGAGTCAAGGCCTCAACAATGATATCGCCGTCAGCAAAACGCGCCGGGTAGTGAAAAACCTGCGCTGGTGGGTGCTGGTCCTGTTTTTACTTGGCGTTACCGTCAACTACATCACACGCAACTCGCTGGGAATTATCGCGCCGGAACTAAAAGCGACCCTCGGCATTACTACCGAACAATACTCGTGGATCGTCGGCGCGTTTCAGCTGGCTTACACGATTTTCCAGCCGCTGTGCGGCTGGCTTATCGACGTCATCGGCCTGAAGCTTGGCTTTATGATCTGCGCCACCCTGTGGGCGCTGGCCTGTATCGCCCACGCCGGGGCCGGTAGCTGGCTGCACCTGGCTATGTTGCGCTTCTTTATGGGTGGGGCCGAGGCGGCCGCTACTCCGGCCAACGCCAAAACCATCGGCGAATGGTTTCCGAAATCTGAACGCCCGATTGCCGCCGGCTGGGCTGGCGTTGGGTTCTCCATCGGCGCGATGCTGGCCCCGCCGATCATCTACTTCGCCCACGCCTCCTTCGGCTGGCAAGGGGCGTTTATGTTTACCGGCGCGCTGGCGCTACTGTGGGTAATACTATGGTGGGCCTTCTATCAGACCCCGGAAAAGCACCCCAATCTCAGCAAAAGCGAGCTGGAGTACATCAAACAGGATAACGAAGCCCCGCCGGTAAAACAGCCCTTCTTTACCGCGCTCAAAACCGTCTCGAAAAATAAATGTTTCTACGGGATCGCCATTCCCGCCTTTATGGCCGAGCCCGCCTGGGCGGTGCTGAGTTTCTGGGTGCCGCTGTACCTGGCGAAAGAGCACGGCATGGATTTGAAGCAGATCGCCATGTTCGCCTGGCTGCCGTTTCTCGCCGCCGATCTCGGCAGCGTGGTCAGCGGCTACCTCACCCGCCTGTATGTTCGCTGGTTCGGCTGTACGCGAGTGAACTCGGTGATCGCCAGCTCGGTAACCGGCGCGTTCCTGATGCTCTCCCTGGCCCTCGTCGCCATCACCCGCGATCCCTATATCACCATCATCCTGATCTCCATTGGCGGCTTCGGCCATCAGATCATCTCCTGCATGCTCAGCGCGCTGGTGGTGGAGTCTTTCGACAAGGGACAAATGGCGACGGTCAACGGTATGCGCGGCTCCGCAGCGTGGATCGCCAGCTTCTTGTTCTCGTTATTAATCGGGGTGACCGCCGACAAAATCGGCTTCAACCCGCTATTTATCGCCATGGGTTTCTTTGACCTGATTGGCGCCGTTTTCCTGGTGGCATTTATTGCTGAACGTCGCGCCAAGCGCGCCTGAGAGTGGATGTAAGATATGAAGACGCTGAAACACTGGAGTTTGCATCAACAGCTGGAGCATCACGTTGAACTGACGGTCGATGGCCAGCACACCCTGTGCCTGTACGTACTGGAAGAGAATTTGTTCCGCGTCCTGCTAAAACGCCAGGGCCAGCTGGCGCTGGATCGCACCTGGAGCATCGCTCCGCAGCAGGATGTGCCGTGGGAAGGCCGCGCCCGGGATGACCTCAGCGGTTTTAGTCTCCCGGCCTGGCAGCTGACCCGGGAGGGCGATACGCTGACTATCGCCACCCGCCAGCTGCGCGTCACCGTTCACCAGCCGCTGTGGCTGGAGTGGAGCTATCGCGACGAGGCCGGCGAATGGCAGCCGCTTGCCAATGACCGTCCGACCAGCGCCTATCTGGCGAATGCCCACGGAGACGGCGTCGCCCATTATCTGAGCCGCCGCAAAGATGAGCGTTTTTACGGCCTGGGCGAAAAGGCCGGCGACCTGCAGCGCACCGGTAAACGCTATGAGATGCGTAACCTCGATGCCATGGGCTACAACGCCGTCAGCACTGACCCGCTGTATAAACATATTCCGTTCACCATCACCCAGCGCAGCGATATCAGCTACGGCCTGTTCTATGACAACCTGAGCAGCTGCTGGCTGGATCTGGGGAACGAGATCGACAACTACCACACCGCCTATCGCCGCTGGCAGGCGGAAGCCGGCGACATCGATTATTACCTGTTTACCGGTAAGCAGGTGCTGGATGTGACCAAAGCCTTCGTTCGCCTGACCGGTAAAACGCTGTTTGGACCCAAATGGAGCCTCGGCTACAGCGGCTCCACCATGCACTATACCGACGCGCCGGATGCGCAAAATCAGCTGATGAACTTTATCCGCCTGTGCGAGCAGCACGCGATCCCCTGCGATTCGTTCCAGCTCTCTTCCGGCTATACCTCAATCAACGGCAAGCGCTACGTCTTTAACTGGAACTACGACAAGGTGCCGCAGCCCAAAGTGATGAGCCAGTCGTTTCACGATGCCGGGCTGAAGCTGGCCGCCAATATCAAACCGTGCCTGCTGCAGGATCACCCGCGCTACGGCGAGGTGGCGGAGCGCGGTCTCTTCATTCGCGATTCGCAAACTGACGCTCCGGAGCGTTCCAGCTTCTGGGATGATGAAGGGTCGCATCTCGATTTCACCAATCCGCAAACCGTGGCCTGGTGGCAGGAAGGCGTGACCACCCAGCTACTGGAGATGGGCATCGATTCGACCTGGAACGATAATAACGAATACGAAGTATGGGACGGCGAAGCCCGCTGCTACGGCTTTGGCCGCGAAATCGCCATCAAACATATTCGCCCGGTGATGCCGCTGTTGATGATGCGCGCCTCGCTGGAAGCCCAGCAGCGCTTTGCGCCGCAAAAGCGCCCATATCTGATCTCCCGCTCCGGCTGCGCCGGGATGCAGCGCTACGTCCAGACCTGGAGCGGCGACAACCGCACCAACTGGGATACGCTGCGCTATAACATCCGCATGGGCCTGGGGATGAGCCTTTCCGGGCTGTTTAACGTCGGCCACGACGTCGGCGGTTTCTCCGGCGATAAACCCGAGCCGGAACTGTTTGTGCGCTGGGTACAAAATGGCGTCATGCATCCGCGCTTTACTATTCACTCGTGGAATGACGACCAGACGGTAAACGAAGCATGGATGTATCCGGCCATCACTCCGGCGATCCGCTCAGCCATTGAGCTGCGCTACCGCCTGCTGCCCTATCTGTACACTCTGCTATGGCAGGCGCATGCTGATGATGAGCCGATGCTCCGCCCGACCTTCCTCGATCACCAGCACGATGCGCAGACCTTCGCCGAATGCGATGACTTCCTGCTGGGCCGCGACCTGCTGGTGGCCAGCGTGGTCGAGCCGGGCGCCCGCCAGCGTGAAGTATGGCTGCCGGATAATCAGGCCGGTTGGTACGATTTCTACAGCCATCAGTGGTTCGCCGGCGGCCAGTGGGTGATGCTGGACGCGCCGCTGGAAAAACTGCCGCTGTTGGTCCGCGCCGGCGCTGGTCTGCCGCTTAGTGAACGTATCAGCCATGTCGATGCGCAAAAAGACGATAGTCGCGAACTGCAGCTGTTCCCGCTGAAAGGTACCGGCTCAACCCGCGGTCTGCTGTTTGAAGACGACGGCGAAAGCTGGGGCTATAAACAGGGGGATGCGCTATGGCTGGAGTGGGAAATGACCTGCAGCGCCAGCAGCATAAACCTGGATATCAACGCCCGCGGCAACTATCGCCCGGCGTGGAAAGCGCTGAAGCTGTCATTACCGGTAGGAGAAAAGCGTAAGCTGCTGGTGAATGGCGTTGAAGGAACGGAGTGGAGGTTCTGACCATAGGCCGGTAGTTTCAGCCAGCATGGTAAATAAATTAAAAGCAGGCCGTACGGACCTTGGTTACTGTTCTCGGTTTGCAACGGTTTTGGTCCGGGAAAAACAGTTGTTTTTTATTATTTCAGAGCAGATTGCGCTCCCGATATTTCTTCTGCGTTATGTCTCTCATGGCGCCGGGAGCGCACAGGGGGCGGCCAGTCGCCGCCGCCCCCTGTACCCCCAGGCTCTGGCCGCCAAAATCGCCACTTCGTGGTACCTTCGACTTATCCCTGCAGGCTTCGGGTCGGGCCGAGGCAGCGTCCGTGCAAAACACGGCCCTCAGCCCGCATCCATGCGGGCTGCCCCGGCCTTCCGGGAACGTCTCAGCGATTTTGAGGCCACCAACACCGGCAGTTTCAGCCAGCGCGGTGAAGACATTAAAGGCAGGTCGCAAGAACCATAGGTCGGGTAAGGCGTTAGCCGCCACCCGACAAAAAAACGGCACCGCGTGTCGCCCGGGTAAGGCGTAGCCGCTACCCGGGTAACGGACAGGGATTACTCGATACCTTTGCTGCGCAGGTAGTCTTCGTAGTTGCCGCTGAAGTCGATCACGCGGTCCGGAGTGATCTCCAGGACGCGGGTCGCCAGCGAGCTGACAAACTCACGGTCGTGGGAGACAAAGATCAGGGTGCCCTGATACATCTCCAGCGCCATGTTCAGCGATTCAATCGACTCCATATCCAGGTGGTTGGTCGGTTCGTCCATCACCAGGATGTTTGGCTTCTGCATCATCAGCTTACCGAACAGCATGCGCCCTTTCTCGCCACCGGAAAGCACCTTCGCCGGCTTTTTGATATCGTCCTGGCTAAACAGCAGACGGCCGAGGATGCTGCGTACTGCCTGCTCGTCATCGCCTTCCTGCTTCCACTGGCTCATCCATTCGAAGACCGTTAGGTCGTTTTCGAACTCGTACTCATGGTCCTGCGCGTAGTAGCCGATTTGCGCGTTTTCAGACCATTTCACGCTGCCGTTGTCCGGCTGCAGTTCGCCTACCAGGGTTTTCAGCATGGTGGATTTACCCACGCCGTTGGCGCCCAGAATGGCGATCTTTTCGCCCACTTCCAGCAGCAGGTTGACGTTTTTGAACAGCGGACCTTCATCAAAGCCTTTGGTAAGGGCTTCCACTTCCAGCGCGTTACGGAACAGTTTCTTATCCTGCTCGAAGCGGATAAATGGGTTCTGACGGCTGGAGGCTTTAACCTCTTCCAGCTTGATTTTGTCAATCTGGCGCGCGCGCGAGGTGGCCTGACGCGATTTAGAGGCGTTGGCGCTGAAGCGGCTAACGAACGACTGCAGGTCCGCAATCTGCGCTTTTTTCTTGGCGTTGTCCGCCAGCAGACGCTCACGCGCCTGGGTGGCCGCGGTCATGTATTCGTCGTAGTTGCCCGGATACACGCGCAGCTCGCCGTAGTCGAGATCCGCCATGTGGGTGCAGACCATGTTCAGGAAGTGACGGTCGTGCGAAATGATAATCATGGTGCTGTCGCGATCGTTCAGCGTCTGCTCCAGCCAGCGAATGGTGTCGATGTCCAGGTTGTTGGTCGGTTCATCGAGCAGCAGGATATCCGGATTGGAAAACAGCGCCTGCGCCAGCAGGACGCGCAGCTTCCAGCCCGGCGCGACTTCGCTCATCGGGCCATAATGCTGTTCAACCGGAATGCCGACGCCGAGCAGCAGTTCGCCGGCGCGCGCTTCCGCCGAGTAGCCGTCCATTTCGCCATATTTGACTTCCAGGTCGGCCACTTTGTAGCCATCTTCTTCGCTCATCTCAGCGAGGGCGTAGATGCGATCGCGCTCCTGCTTCACTTCCCACAGCTCGCCGTGGCCCATGATGACCGTATCCAGCACGGTGAACGCTTCAAAGGCAAACTGATCCTGACGCAGCTTACCGATGCGCTCGTTCGGGTCGAGAGAAACGTTGCCCAGCGTCGGTTCGAGATCGCCGCCGAGGATCTTCATAAAGGTCGATTTACCGCTGCCGTTGGCGCCGATCAGACCATAACGGTTGCCGCCGCCAAATTTAACGGAGATATTTTCGAACAGCGGCTTACTGCCAAACTGCATGGTAACGTTGCTGGATACTAGCACGGGGATATCCTGAAAAAAGAGTATGAGGGGTGTGATACAGCAGACATTATGCCAGCAAATGACACACTTTTCACGGCCTGCGGTAAATTCCACCGCGGCGCTTGTGCTAAGGTCTTTGTCAGATGAGCCGGAAACCCGCGCTCAAACGGTTATTCTGTACGTATTTATAAGGAGTCCCATGACCAGCAGCCTATCGCGACACCCGGCTTTTTTATCCCTGCAGGGCGGCATCAATTTTCGCGACCTGGGCGGCCAGCTTGCCGCCGACGGACGCCGCGTCCGCAGCGGCAAGCTATTGCGATCCGGCGCGCTAAACCGGTTAACGGCGGAGGATCTCAACCACCTCGATACTTTGCCGCTCAGCCGGGTGCTCGACTATCGCGACCCCGGAGAGGTAGCCCGTACTCCGGACAAGCTTAGCCCGCTTACCCATTATCTTAACGCGCCGGCCAATCCGCCGGTGAGCGAGGTAAATGCGAAGGTCACCGAGCTGAATGCCGCCACCCTTAACGCGCTGAACGGCGAGCAGTTTATGCTGCAACTCTACCGCCAGCTGCCGTTTAACAACCCGGCCTATCGCCAGCTCGCCGCCTGGCTGACCACGCCTTTTGAAGGCGCTTTACTGCAACACTGCGCGGTCGGCAAAGATCGCACCGGCGTCGGCTGCGCGTTAACGCTGTTCGCCGTCGGCTGCGACAGCGAAACGGTGATGGAGGAGTATCTCCTTACCCACGGCATGCTGACGCAGGTGGAGGCCTGGATGTTGGAGCTGCTCGGCAACGACCTCACTGCCCAGGGGCGCCAAAGCCTGGCGGATATTCTGACGGTAAAAGAGTCCTATCTCGCCGCCGCGCTGTCGGCTATTCACCAGCGCTATGGCACCGTCGACGCCTGGCTGGCGGCAGAGTACCAGCTTACCGCGCCGGTTCGCGCCGCGCTGCAGGCCCGGCTGCTGGAAGAGTAACCGCCCGTTACCCGCGCGGCGAGCGATGCTTCGGCCGCCTGCCGGACCGCGGCAGCCGAGGCGACAGGGAAAAAAATGTGATTTCGTACACATCTGATTTACCTGTTCAGCGGAATGCACATATAATGCGCTCCCATCTACTGTCTCAATCATTAACAAAGGCCTGTGTGGCGTTGATTTCGCACACGACATTAAAGACTATGAAATTATCTACACTCTTAGCGGCAGCCTTCGCCATCGTAGGCTTTTGCAATACAGCGTCTGCTGTCACCTATCCTTTGCCAACCGATGGCAGCCGTTTGGTTGGTCAGAATCAGGTCATTACCATTCCGGATGATAACAAACAGCCGCTGGAATACTTCGCGGCGAAATATCAGATGGGGCTTTCCAACATGCTGGAAGCCAACCCGGGGGTGGATACTTACCTGCCGAAGGGCGGTAGCGTCCTGAACATCCCTCAGCAGCTGATTCTGCCGGATACCGTGCATGAAGGGATCATTATCAACAGCGCGGAAATGCGTCTGTATTACTACCCGAAAGGCACCAATACCGTGATCGTTCTGCCGATCGGCATCGGCCAGTTAGGTAAAGATACGCCGATCAACTGGACCACCAAAGTCGAACGCAAGAAGGCCGGCCCGACCTGGACACCGACCGCCAAAATGCATGCTGAATACGCCGCCGCCGGCAACCCGCTGCCCGCCGTCGTACCGGCCGGTCCGGATAACCCGATGGGGCTGTACGCGCTGTATATCGGCCGTCTGTACGCCATCCACGGCACCAACGCTAACTTCGGTATCGGCCTGCGCGTGAGCCACGGCTGCGTGCGTCTGCGTAACGATGACATCAAATTCCTGTTTGAGAACGTGCCGGTCGGCACCCGCGTACAGTTTATCGATGAGCCGGTAAAAGCGACCACCGAGCCGGACGGCAGCCGTTACATCGAGGTGCACAACCCGCTGTCGACCACCGAAGCGCAGTTCCAGGGCGGCGAGATCGTGCCGATCACCCTGACTCAGCCGGTACAGGCAGTTACCAGCCAGTCTGATGTCGATCAGAACGTGGTTGAGCAGGCTATCCAGAACCGCTCCGGTATGCCGGTGCGTCTGAACTAAGTTGTGCTGACAAGAAAAACGGCGGGCCTGATGCCCGCCGTTTTTTTATCGGCATTTTCCCTCGAGGCGGCTAACGCTCGCCCGGGCTACCAAACCCTACCACGCCGTAACCCCGCTATGCGCAGCCGCCAGCAGGAGCCCCGGCCTAGCCGTTATTCACCAGAATAATCCCGCCGTGATCGTAGCGATAATGGCAGTGGGCGTACTCCAGCGGCGTGCCATCCTCCAGATAGATAACCTGCTCCACCTCCAGCACCGGATCGGTCGGTTCGCAGTGAAGATGCTGTTTATCCAGTTCCCCGGGCTTCATCGCCCGCACCACGCGGTAAGATCCCATCAGCTTCAGCCCCAGCGTCTCCTGCACATAGCGAAACACGGAACCTTCCAGATGGCTTTTGGTTAACCCCGGCACCAGCCCCACCGGCATGACCGTCAGATCCAGCGATACCGGCTCGCCGTTGAGCAGCCGCAGGCGAACAAAGTCATACACCGGGGCATCGGCGTCGATAAGCAGCGAACTTTGCTCCTTGTCGCTGGGAAAGCGCACCGCAAAGCGCACCACTTCGCTTTGCACCTCGCCAAGATGCTCCCAGGTTTTGGTGGCGCCGAAATAGTCGCTGCCGGGCAGCTCCCACTGCGACAGCTGAAGGAAATTTTTCCGCACAAAGGTGCCCTGCCCTTTACGGGTATAGATCAGCCCTTCGACGATTAACTGGCGCATCGCCTGCTGGATGGTCATCCGGCTGGTGCTGAACTCCGCCGCCAGCGCAAACTGGTCGGGTAGCGGCGCGCTGGCAGGATACTGCTGGCTGATGATGCGTTTTTTTATTTCCCGCGCGATTTGCAGATACTTCGCCGTCATTTCCCGGTCCTTATCCATTCAGTGAGTGGCTGGCGGGCTGGATACACCATCTGACCGCCAGGGCAGCGTTACATCGCTTCGCCGTTGCTGCGGAACACCTGCTTCAACCATGCATAGCTCTTCTTCGGCACCCGCCGCAGGTCCTTGAGGTCATGGTTTTCGCGATTGACGTACACCACGCCGTAGCGCTTACGCATATCGCCCTGTGAGCTCAGGATATCGATTAATCCCCAGCCGAGATAGCCGATCACCTGCGCCCCATCCTCAAAGATGGCCGCTTTCATGGCGTTGATATGGTCGCGATGGTAAGCGATGCGGTAATCATCGGCAATGGGATGTTCGCCGTCCCAGGACTCAATCACCCCGATGCCGTTTTCAATCGGGAACACCGGCAGGCGCCAATCGTTATAGTAACGAGTGATGATCGTCCGGAAGCCCAGCGGATCAATCTGCCAGTTCCATTCCGTCGCTTTCAGGAACGGGTTATCCTGGTTGCCAAACAGCATATAGTTGTTGACCGCCGTTCCCGGCGGGATCGCGTCGCTGTTCAATGTGCGGCTGGCGTAATAGCTGAACGCCAGATAATCGACCTTCACCGTCGCCATCAGGGCGAGATCCTCCGGACGATAGATATCATCGAACCCTTCCGCGGCGACAAAATGCATCACCTCCGGGCTATAACCCTCACCCGCGTAGGCGCGCAGCAGGTTCTGGTTTAAGAACTCATCCAGCTGCTGGGCGCAGAGGATATCGCGTGGTTTGCAGGTAGCCGGATAGACCAGAGCGTGAGCCAGCATTCCGCCCATCTGACACTGCGGCTTCGTCTGGTGCAGATAGTGAGTCAGATGGACGTGCGCCATCATCACATGATGCTGGATCAGATACAGTTCGCGCAGGGTCTTCTCCCCCTGCAGATAGCCGGAAATCAGAAACGCTTCCGGCGAATGGTACAGATTCTGCTCATTAAAGGTGAGCCAGTATTTAACCTTGTCGCCATAGCAGGCGATCATCTTCTGGCCGTAGCGGATAAAAGCGTCCATCACCCGGCGGTCGGTAAAACCGTTGTAGCGCTCCGCCAGCGACAGCGGCATATCGAAGTGGTACAGGCAGATCATCGGCTCAATGCCGCGGGCGATCAGTTCATCTATAAATTGATGGTAGAAGGCGATCCCCTGTTCATTGAATTCGCCATCTCCGTCAGGGCACACCCGGCTCCAGGCGATCTGAAAACGGTAGCAGTTCATGCCCAGATCCTGCATCAAATCGAAATCTTCCCGATAACGATGATAAGAGTCGGTCGCCACCTTCCAGTCGGAGGCGAACTCCGCCGGTTGACGGATATCATACACCGACATCCCCTTGCCACCCTCGTTCCACGCCCCCTCCGTCTGCATGCTGGAGACGGAGTTTCCCCATAAAAAATCTGCCGGTAGTCTGTTCTTCATGCTGCGCCTCGATATATGACTAGTCATTTAAAGATAATGACTAGTCATATACCGGAAAGTGAAAAGGTAAGCAAAGGCCGGGATCGGTTTCTGTGAGCCGGACAAAAAAAGATCGCCCTGAAAGGCGATCCTGGCGATCGATGTGAATGATGGCGCGATTCTGTTGAGATCAGGCGCAGAGTTTGAAGAGCCAGTAGCCGCTGAGTGCCGCCCATAGCAGCATTGGAATGGAGTAGAGATGGAAGCGCCACCAGATGCGCCGATCGCTGGCCATACGCAGGGCGATAATATTGGCCAGCGAGCCCGGCAGCAGGCCAAAGCCGCCCACGTTAACCGCCCAGGCGAGCAGTATCGACGGCGGGACATAGTTGAGCAGCAGAATAGTCGAGGGCACATTACTGATCACCTGCGACAGGCCAATAGCGGTCAGCCACAGTCCACCGCCGGAGAGGGTCCCCACCCCGCTCAGCACCTGGTGCAGCGCCGGAAGCTGGGTCAGCAGATGGACGTCAATAAACATCACCATAAACACCAGCAACAGCGACCAGTCGACATGGACGATCACCGCCCGGGCCAGCACCAGGAAGCCCAGCAGCACCAGCGCCAGCCCCCACAGGGCCTGATTCATCTCCAGCGCCGTCAGAAACACCACATACAGTCCCAGACAGCTCCAGACGAGCTTAGGTTGCCATGACGGCGCCCTGTCGCTGCTCTGGTAACTGAGCCGCTTCGCCGGAAAACAGAACCAGCACAGCGCCAGCAGGGTCAGCATCATCGCCGCTGCCAGAGGCAGCATCTGACCGATAAACCCGAAGAAAGAGAGGCCGGATCGTCCCCACAGCAAAATATTCTGCGGGTTGCCGATCGGCGTCAGCAGCGAACCGGCGTTCACCGCCAACGCTTCGAAAATAATCAGCCGGTTCACCGGGATGGCGCACCATTTTTTTAGCGTCAGCGTCAACGGCACCACAATAAACAGCGCAACGTCGTTGGTAAGAAAGGTAGACAGCAGCGCCGCCGCCAGCACCATAAAGATGGCCAGCTGGCGCTCAGTCACAAAGCGGCGGGCCATTTTTCGGCCCAGCACGTCAAAATAGCCGCTCAGTTCGATCCCCTTAGTCAACAACATCAGGCCGCTAAGCGTGACGATGGTATGCCAGTCAATGGCCGCCGGCCAGCTTGCCGGGACAAACGGCACGATGGCGCTGAGCACGCAGGCGATAATCAGCAGCAAATGGAGAAAACGATCGCGCAGCAGCGACTGGACGAAGGGAAGAGTCATGCTTCCTGAGATCCCTGTGTTTGGGTAAATTTCAGGAACATCGCCAGCGTCTCTTCGCTCACGTGATGCTCCATCCCTTCCGCATCACGTCGGGCAATCTCCGGGCTGACGCCGATCGCCAGCAGGAAGTTCTCCACGATTTGATGGCGCTCGCGGCTCTCCTGGGCTAGCTTCTCACCTTCCGGGGTTAAGAAGATCCCGCGCCAGGGGATCTGTTCAATAAGACCGACGCTGGCCAGGCGTTTGAGCATTTTAGCGACCGTCGGTTGCGAAACGCCAAGACGCGCGGCCATATCCACCTGGCGCGCCTCGCCCACTTCGTTGATCAGATCGGAGATCAGCTCCACATAGTCATCGATCAGCTCGCGGCGATGCGCTTCCCGCACCTGGCGAAACCCTTCCACGTGCTCTTCAACATTCACTAACTGCGTCACTTTTTTTGTTATTGGCTTACCTGCGCGACGGTTCATTGTGCTTCCTCATTCGTGTGACGCGTCAAGCATCGTATAAAAAGATCCACATTGTAATGGATTGCGCCAAGAGCACAAAAAATTAACGTTTTAGCCATAGCTATAAAATATAGCCTGTGCTATATCTGTATATAATGCAAACATCCATCAGGGAATGACGGAGCGAACTGGCAGGAGGAGAGCAGATGAATGAATTCAAGAGGTGCATAAACGTGTTTAGCCATTCCCCCTTTAAAGTACGATTAATGCTGATCGGTATGCTGTGCGAGATGATCAACGGTAAACCGCAGCAGGGCAAACCCAATTCCTAAGGCGGCGTCGCGGTACGCCGCTTCATTTTTCTGTCATTTTCTGCCGGTAAAATGACCGGTTCCCCCCGTTTCCCTGACCTTTTTTCA
Organism: Klebsiella sp. P1954; assembly: GCF_018199955.1. Lineage (NCBI taxonomy): Bacteria > Pseudomonadati > Pseudomonadota > Gammaproteobacteria > Enterobacterales > Enterobacteriaceae > Klebsiella > Klebsiella sp. P1954. The sequence continues at coordinate 1,265,537 of NZ_CP073373.1, forward strand.
AGTTTTGTAAGCGCCCTCGCAAAACAATCTGTTATGTCTGGTTGACCTTACCATTTACAAGCCCTATCTTTGCACAGCCCTGCCACATTCGCGGCTCGCAGAGACCCTCTTCACGCACTGTCCAGCAGGTTTTACCCCTTGACGCCAGGGGATGCGCATGGCCTCTTTTTGATTGTTTACTATGAATGTCACCACCCTGAAAGATACGCTGGTCGCCCGCCGACTGGCACTGAACCCATGGACGGGATTCTACTTTTTACAGTCGCTGTTAATTAACCTGGCGCTGGGCTATGAATTTAGCCTGCTTTATACCGTGGCATTTACCTGCGTGTTACATCTGCTGTGGCGCGCCTTTCCGCGCGTCCAGAAAGCGGTGGTCGGCGCCTATTCCCTGCTGGCGGCTCTGTACTATCCCTTTGGCCAGGCCTACGGTGCCCCCAACTTCAACACTCTGCTGGCGCTGCACGCCACCAACGTGGAAGAGTCTACGGAAATCCTGACCATCTTCCCGTGGTACAACTATCTGCTGGCGGTCTTCATCTTCGCTCTCGGGGTCATTGCGGTTCGTCGTAGGATCGTTGAGCCATCACGCTGGGGAAAAATGGATACGCTGGGCCTGTTGTTCAGCATCGGGATCTTCTTTCTCCAACCGGTGCAAAACCTTGCCTGGGGCGGTGTATTCAAGGTGATTGACACCGGTTATCCGGCCTTTCGTTTTGTCAAAGACGTGGTGGTGAATAACAACGAGGTGCTGGACGAACAGGCGCGGATGGCGCAGCTGGCTGGCATGAAAGACAGCTGGCACGTGCTGGCGGTAAAGCCAAAATACCATCTCTATGTGGTGGTGATCGGTGAAAGCGCGCGCCGCGATGCCCTCGGCGCTTTCGGTGGCCATTGGGACAACACGCCGTTTGCCAGCTCGGTAAACGGTTATCTGTTTAACAACTACATCGCCGCCAGCGGCTCAACGCAGAAATCGCTCGGCCTGACGCTTAACCGGGTGGTCGATGGCAAACCACAGTATCAGGATAACTTTGTCACCCTCGCCAACCGCGCCGGTTTCCAGACCTGGTGGTTCTCCAACCAGGGGCAAATTGGCGAGTACGACACCGCTATCGCCAGCATCGCCAAACGGGCGGATGAAGTACAGTTCCTGAAAAACGGCGATTTCGAAGCCAATAAAAACACCCAGGACGAGCAGTTGCTGAAGCTGACCGAGCAGGTGCTCTCAACCCAGCGTACCCAGCCGCAGCTGATTGTCCTGCACCTGATGGGCTCTCACCCACAGGCCTGCGATCGGACCAAGGGCAAATACACGGTTTTCGTTCAGTCGAAAGAGACCTCATGCTACCTCTACAGCATGACGCAGACCGATTCGCTGCTGGCTAAGCTTTATCATCAGTTGCAAAATTCCGGTGACACTTTTTCCCTGACCTATTTTTCCGATCATGGTCTGGCGTTCAAGGAACGGGGCAAAGAGGTGCAGTATCTGGCGCATGATGATAAGTTCCAGCAGAACTTCCAGGTGCCGTTTATGGTGCTATCCAGCGATGACAAAGCGCATAAAGTGATTAAGGCGCAGCGTTCGGCGAATGATTTCCTCAGTTTCTTCTCCCAGTGGACCGGGATCCAGGCGGCGGAAATTACCCCACGCTATCGGTTTATCTCTGAGCAAAAGGCCGGTCCGGTGTACATCACCAACTTCCAGCTGCAGAAGGTGGACTACGATCACCTCGGTACCGATGAGTTCACAGTCAATTAATCGCGCCGGCCCGGCCAGTCGCCCGGGCCGGCCGTCAGCAGGCAAAAAAAATCCGCCCCGAGAGGCGGATTTTTCATATCACCGGAGTGATTAGAAGCGGTAACCCACGCCAGCAATCCAGGTGCCGACGTCAACGTTACGAATACGAGACTGCTCGTAGGAGAAGTCCAGAGCAACGTTTTCGATCGGGTTGAACTGCAGACCAGCACCGTAGGAGAAACCGTAGTCGCTCATATCGGATTTATGAGGGTAGTTGTTGTTCTGGAATTTACCGTAACCAACACCCACTACGCCGTAGATGCTTGCCCAGTCGTTCAGACGGTAAGCCGGACCAGCGGTGATGCCGTAGTACTGACCTTTGTTGTAAGTACCGTTGCTGTTGTTATCCTTCTCGGTGTAGGTGAAGGAACCGATAACGCCCAGCGGGTTGTTATCTTGCTCGTAACGGTATTTCAGGTTGAAACCGCCAGCTTTGTTCGCTTTACCCTGCATGTCGCTCTGCGCGTAACCGCCGGTTACGGTAGAAGTTGCAGCAAATGCAGTGGTACCTACGGATGCAGCCAGAACAACGGCCAGTGCTGAAAGACGTGCAATTTTATTCATAACCACCTCAAATGTGTTTCTAATAAGTCCTAAGCCTTAAATATATCAAAAACTTTTGGGAAACTCTTTGGAGTTTACATTGTCTAACATACTTTTTCATGTAACCAAAAGTTTCCATATTTCTGTAACAATATGGAAAACAACAATTTTTGGCGTTAACTTACATCTTAACGCTCATTAAGAAATTCGCAAGCATCCAGATTAATCCTAACCGCCTGGTGAATTTCTCAGCAGTTTTCGCCATTGTACTGTTTTTGCCCCTGTTTTTTTCAACATTAGCTCAACCGCCGGCAGGTAATTCCAGTACACTGGAACTTTTACCCCTTTTGACAAAACCTGACAGGAGAAAGGATGCCCGGTCCATCCAGAAAAGCGGCGGCATGGTTGCCGATACTGGTGATTTTAGTCGCCATGACCTCGATTCAAAGCGGCGCATCGCTTGCTAAATCGCTGTTCCCGGTGGTCGGCGCCCCGGGCGTCACCGCCCTGCGTCTGGCGCTGGGAACGCTGATTCTGGTGGTGGTGTTCAAGCCATGGCGGCTACGTTTCTCCCCCGCGCAGCGCGTGCCGCTGCTACTGTACGGCCTGGCGCTCGGGGCGATGAACTATCTCTTTTATTTATCCCTGCAGCGTATTCCGCTCGGCGTGGCGGTGGCCCTGGAGTTTACCGGCCCGCTGGCGGTGGCGCTGTTTGGTTCGCGCCGCCCGCTGGATTTTGTCTGGGTGGCGCTGGCGATCCTCGGACTATGGTATCTTCTGCCGCTGGGGCAGAACGTGGCGCAGGTCGATTTAACCGGCGCGCTGTTCGCCCTCGGCGCCGGGGCATGCTGGGCGGTCTATATTCTGACCGGACAGCGTGCCGGTGAAGAGCATGGTCCAGCCACGGTAGCGATGGGGTCGCTCATCGCCTCGCTGGTGTTTGTGCCGTTAGGCATGGCGCAGGCCACCGATACGCTGTGGCAGTGGTCGCTGCTGCCGCTGGGTTTGGGGATCGCGATTCTCTCTACCGCGCTGCCCTACTCCCTCGAGATGATGGCCCTGACGCGCTTGCCGACGCGCACCTTCGGCACGCTGATGAGCCTTGAGCCAGCGTTAGCCGCCCTCTCCGGTATGATCTTCCTCGGTGAAACGCTGAAGCTCTCCCAGACCCTGGCGCTCGGCGCGATCATTATCGCCTCGATGGGCGCCACGCTGACGATGCAACGGCAGAGTAAAGTCGAGCAGGTCGATATCAATTAACATTCTGTTACGGCGCCGGCCCGAGAGAAATCCGAGCCGTTCAGCCAAATATAAATAGCTGATATTTAAATGTTTTTAAAATAACCAACCACTTTGCGCTATCGGAGTGATATAGCCTGCCGATGCCTCACTCTTGAAAACCCTTGCTATACTTATTTCCGAAGTCATTTGGGACAACGCTCCACATCATTCAGATCTGAAGTGTGATGAGCATCAATATCAAGAGGATATGAAACGATGAGTACCGCAAAACTGGTTAAATCAAAAGCGTCTAATCTGGTCTATACCCGCAACGATGTCGCTGACAGCGAAAAGAAAGCGACCATTGAGCTGTTGAATCGCCAGGTGATCCAGTTCATTGACCTGTCACTTATCACCAAGCAGGCACACTGGAATATGCGCGGTGCGAACTTTATCGCCGTGCACGAAATGCTGGATGGCTTCCGTACCGCGCTGACCGAACATCTGGACACCATGGCCGAGCGCGCGGTGCAGCTGGGCGGCGTCGCCCTGGGTACCACTCAGGTCATTAACAGCAAAACCCCGCTGCAGAGCTACCCGCTGGACATCCATCACGTTCAGGATCACCTGAAAGCCCTGGCTGACCGCTACGCGGTAGTGGCGAACGATGTGCGTAAGGCGATCGACGAAGCAAAAGACGAAGACACTGCAGATATCTTCACCGCGGCTTCCCGCGATCTGGATAAATTCCTGTGGTTCATTGAAGCCAACATCGAGTAAGGCTTTGCCGCCGGCCCAGCGCGGTCGGCGGCGCCTCAGCGTTTCTCCCTGCCCTATATTCCATCCTTTGCTTTTCATCCTCCACTGGCCTTGCACCGTTTCAGGGCACCAGATTGATGAAAATGCGCGCAAAAGTAAAAAGATTGTAATAATCACCTCACACAATCGTTACGTCGAGATTGTTTTCCCATCAGGGTTTGCGCTAAAAATGGGCTGGTAATTCAGCACCCTTATGACGCACCAAAATGACGCCCCATCATGGTGCAGTCACTGCCTGAAATGATCGTTCTTGTGCAACGACTTACGCTTCGTTTGTTGAAAAACAACAGCTTGTAAAAGTGGCACGATTTTTTCATTAGGCTAGTCGTTCTCGCAGGGGATCGTCCCGTGGATATAAAAGGAAATGCTATGAAGTCTGTATTTAAAGTTTCACTGGCTGCACTGACCCTGGCTTTTGCGGTTTCTTCCCATGCCGCCAATAAGACCCTGGTTGTCGCCACCGATACGGCGTTCGTCCCGTTCGAATTTAAGCAAGGCGATAAGTATGTGGGTTTTGACGTTGACCTGTGGGCGGCTATCGCCAAAGAGCTGAAGCTCGACTACACCCTGAAGCCAATGGACTTCAGCGGCATTATCCCGGCGCTGCAAACCAAAAATATCGATCTGGCGCTGGCGGGGATCACCATTACCGACGAGCGTAAAAAAGCGATCGACTTCTCCGACGGCTACTATAAAAGCGGCCTGCTGGTGATGGTCAACGCTAATAATAACGACATCAAAGATGTCAAAGATCTGAACGGTAAAGTGGTCGCGGTGAAGAGCGGCACCGGCTCCGTTGACTACGCGAAAGCCAATATCAAAACCAAAGATCTGCGTCAGTTCCCGAACATCGATAACGCCTATATGGAGCTGGGAACCGGTCGCGCGGATGCCGTGCTGCACGATACGCCGAATATTCTGTACTTCATCAAAACCGCGGGCAACGGTAAGTTCAAAGCGGTAGGCGAATCACTGGAAGCGCAAAACTACGGTATCGCCTTCCCGAAAGGCAGCGACGAGCTGCGTGAGAAAGTGAACGGTGCGCTGAAAACGCTGCGCGACAATGGTACCTATAACGAAATTTATAAAAAATGGTTCGGCACTGAACCCAAATAATAAAAACGTACTTCGCCGGACCGAGGTCCGGCGACCCCACAACGGTCTTCCGGCACAGGCTCGGCGGGAGACGGTATTTTGGCGGAGGCTTTCCTCTGCTCTCGACACGGTAACAGGAACGTATTATGCAGTTTGACTGGAGTGCCATCTGGCCTGCCATTCCGATTTTGCTGGAAGGCGCCAAAATGACGCTGTGGATTTCCGTCCTCGGCCTGGCCGGCGGTCTGATAATTGGTCTGGTGGCCGGTTTCGCCCGCTGCTTCGGCGGCTGGATCGCCAACCACATCGCGCTGGTCTTTATTGAAATCATTCGCGGCACCCCGATTGTGGTGCAGGTTATGTTCATCTACTTTGCGCTGCCGATGGCCTTTAGCGATCTGCGCATCGACCCCTTCTCCGCGGCGGTAGTGACCATCATGATAAACTCGGGCGCCTATATCGCGGAAATCACCCGCGGCGCGGTGCTCTCCATACATAAAGGCTTCCGCGAAGCGGGCCTGGCGCTTGGCCTGTCGCGTCGCGAAACCATTCGCCACGTGATCCTGCCGCTGGCGCTGCGCCGCATGCTGCCGCCGCTGGGCAACCAGTGGATCATCAGCATCAAGGATACCTCGCTGTTCATCGTCATCGGCGTCGCCGAACTGACCCGTCAGGGACAGGAGATCATCGCGGGCAACTTCCGCGCGCTGGAAATCTGGAGCGCCGTAGCCGTGATCTACCTGATTATCACCCTGGTCCTGAGCTTTATTCTGCGTCGTCTTGAAAGAAGGATGAAAATCCTGTGATTGAATTTAAAAACGTCTCCAAGCACTTTGGTCCGACCCAGGTGCTACACGATATCTCTCTGAAAATTAATCAGGGTGAAGTGGTGGTCATTATCGGCCCTTCCGGTTCCGGTAAATCAACGATGCTGCGCTGCATCAATAAGCTGGAAGAGATCACCAGCGGCGATCTGATTGTCGATGGTCTGAAGGTCAACGACCCGAAGGTGGACGAACGTCTGATTCGTCAGGAAGCCGGGATGGTTTTCCAGCAGTTTTATCTGTTCCCGCACCTCACGGCGCTGGAAAACGTGATGTTTGGCCCGCTGCGGGTACGCGGCGCCAGCAAGCAGGCGGCAGAGAAGCAGGCGAAAGAGCTGCTGGCGAAAGTCGGTCTGGCTGAGCGCGCGCATCACTATCCGTCCGAACTCTCCGGCGGCCAGCAACAGCGTGTGGCCATCGCCCGCGCGCTGGCGGTGAAGCCGAAGATGATGCTGTTTGATGAACCGACCTCCGCGCTCGACCCGGAGCTGCGCCATGAAGTGCTCAAGGTGATGCAGGACCTGGCGGAAGAGGGCATGACGATGGTGATTGTGACCCACGAAATCGGCTTTGCCGAAAAAGTGGCCTCGCGACTAATCTTTATCGACAAAGGACGAATTGCTGAAGACGGCAATCCCCAGGAGCTGGTGAAGAACCCGCCCAGCCCGCGCCTGCGTGAATTCCTGCAACACGTCGCCTGACCCGCAACGGCTCTCTCTCCCACGATGAGAGCCGCTTTTCCAGAATCCTCTTCCCTCCCCTTCCGCCAGCGGCTTCTATACTTACCCGTTTACGTTGCAACGGAGGTGCCCATGCCGTGGATCCTGCTTTTGCTCGCTGCACTGTTTACTGCCCCGCTTTCCGCCGCCACCCTGCCCGGCGTGCCGACGGCTAACACTGATAAAAACAGCGCCAGCGAACCCGATGTGGAACAGAAAAGAGCGGCTTATGCCGCACTGGCCGATGTGCTGGCCAACGACTCCGCCCGTCAGGAGCTCATTGACCAGCTGCGTAAAGCAGCCGCCACGCCGCCGCCCGACAGCACCCCGACGCTGACGCCACCGGCGGTGAAAGAAGAGACCACGGTACTGGAGAACGTCACCCAGATAAGCCGGGAATATGGCGAACAGCTCTCATCACGCTTTTCCCAGCTGTGGCGCAATATCACCGGCTCACCGCATAAGCCCTTTAATCCGCAAACCTTTACCAGCGCGGCCTGGCATTTTTTACTGCTGGCCGGGCTGGTGTTTGCCTTCTGGTGGCTGGTACGCCTCGCGGCGCTGCCGCTGTATCGCAAAATGGGCGAATGGGGACGGCATAAAAACCGCGATCGCGGTAACTGGCTCCAGCTGCCCCTGACCATCGCCGGGGCGTTTATCATCGACCTGCTGCTGCTGGCGCTAACCCTGTTTGTCGGTCAGCTGCTAAGCGATCGCCTGAATGGGAATAACCCTACCATCGCCTTCCAGCAGAGCCTTTTCCTCAACGCCTTCGCGCTGATCGAGTTTTTTAAAGCTATTCTGCGGCTCATTTTCTGCCCGCGCATTCCTGCCCTGCGGCCCTTTAACCTCAGCGACGAGGCCGCGTCATACTGGAGCCTGCGCCTGAGCGCGCTCAGCAGCCTGATTGGTTACGGTCTGATCGTCGCGGTGCCGATTATTTCCAATCAGGTGAATGTTCAGGTTGGCGCGCTGGCTAACGTCGTCATCATGCTGTGCATTACGCTGTGGGCGCTGTACCTGATTTTTCATAACAAAGCGGTGATTACTCAAGGGTTGATCCACCTGGCCGACCACTCACTCGCTTTCTTTAGCCTGTTTATCCGCGCCTTCGCGCTGGTCTGGCACTGGCTGGCCTGCGCCTACTTTGTGGTGCTTTTTTTCTTTTCCCTGTTCGACCCGGGCAACAGCCTGAAATTCATGATGGGCGCCACCCTGCAAAGCCTGGCGATTATCGGCGGCGCGGCGCTGGTGTCTGGCATCCTGTCGCGCTGGATAGCCAAAACCATCACCCTGTCGCCCGCCACTCAGCGCAACTATCCTGAACTGCAAAAGCGGCTGAATGGCTGGATCTCCGCCTCGCTGAAGGCGGCGCGCATTCTCACCGTCTGTGTCGCCATCATGCTGCTGTTGAGCGCCTGGGGCCTGTTTGACTTCCGGGAATGGCTGCACAACGATGCCGGGCAAAAAACGGTGGATGTGCTGATCCGCATCGCCCTGATCCTCTTCTTCTCCGCCATCGGCTGGACGGTTCTGGCCAGCCTGATTGAAAACCGGCTGGCATCGGATATTCATGGCCGTCCGCTGCCCAGCGCGCGGGCCCGGACGCTGCTGACGCTGTTTCGCAACGCGCTGGCGGTGGTGATCAGCACCATCACGGTGATGATCCTGCTCTCGGAAATTGGGGTAAACATTGCGCCGCTGCTGGCGGGCGCCGGGGCGTTAGGGCTGGCCATTTCGTTTGGTGCGCAAACCCTGGTCAAAGACATTATCACTGGCATATTTATCCAGTTTGAGAACGGGATGAACACCGGCGACCTGGTCACCATCGGTCCTTTGACCGGCACCGTGGAACGAATGTCGATTCGCTCCGTGGGGGTACGTCAGGATACCGGCGCCTATCACATTATTCCCTGGTCCTCGATCACCACCTTTGCCAACTTCGTGCGCGGCATTGGCTCGGTTGTGGCTAACTATGACGTTGACCGCCATGAGGATCTGGATAAAGCCAGCCAGGCGCTGAAGGCGGCGGTGGACGATCTGCTGGCCCAGGAGGAGATCCGCGGTCTGATCATTGGCGAACCGTCGTTCGCCGGGCTGGTGGGGCTGAGCAATACCGCCTTTACGCTACGCGTCAGCTTCACTACCCTGCCGCTGAAGCAGTGGACGGTGCGTTTTGCCCTCGACACCCAGGTGAAAAAGCACTTCGATCGCGCCGGGGTTCGCGCGCCGGTACAGACCTGGCAGCAGCTGCCGATGCCGGGCGCCGACAGCCCGGCCGCCGAGTAGCGTTAGAATGGACGACGGCGTTTGGCGTCGTCCATAAAGCTCCAGGCGATAAAGCGACTTTGCTTTTGCCCCTGGGCCATCTCCTTTTTCACCACTTTCACTGCGCCGACCTCGGTCAGCAGGCGGTAGAGCGGCGGCAGATTATCGCCGCGCGACACCAGCGAGGTAAACCATTTCACCTGGCGGGCGAAGGCCTGGCTTTCGCGGATCATCTGCGAGATAAAGGCTACTTCGCCCCCTTCGCACCACAGCTCCTGCTGCTGACCGCCAAAATTGAGGCCACTTTCGGCGCCGAGTCCGAGGTTGCGGCGCTTGCGCTCGCCCCCCGCCCGGGCGCTCTCTGCGGAGTCATGGAACGGCGGATTACACAGCGTGGCGTCGTAGGTCTCGTTTTTATGGATCACGCCGTGAAAGATAGCCTGGCTCTCTTTTTGCCGGCGCAGGCGGATCTGCCGAGTCAAGCCCGGGTTGCCATTGATAATCGCCTGCGCGCTGGCGAACGCCTGCGGGTTGATTTCACTGCCGGTAAAGCGCCAGCCATACTCGTGAGCGCCGATCAGGGGATAGATGAGGTTGGCGCCGGTGCCAATATCAAGGATCGTGGCATCCTTCGGCACCTCGCCGCTATCCCCGGCCAGCAGATCCGCCAGATGATGAATATAGTCGGCCCGCCCAGGCACCGGCGGACAGAGAAAGCCGTCAGGAATGTCCCAGTGTTTGACCGCGTAGAAATGCGCCAGCAGCGCTTTATTCAACGCTTTCACCGCCTGCGGATTGGCAAAATCAATGGTCTGCTCACCCAGCGGATTGAGCGTAATGTAGCCCTGCAGGTCAGGATGGGCCTGGCAGAGCGCGGGCAGGTCGTAGCGTTGATGGTGGCGGTTACGCGGGTGTAACCCCGGTTTCTGGGCTTTCATGACAATCTCCTTTGAACAGCCGCGTAAGATACCCGTTGACGGCGGCGCGGTAAATAAGGGAGTCTGGATATCTCCATTATCCGTGACAGGTGCAGCATGTACTTTTATCAACCTTCGCAGGGCCACGGCCTGCCGCATGACCCGCTGAACGCGATAATCGGGCCTCGCCCGATAGGCTGGATCGCCTCCCAGGACGCCGAGGGCCAGCGTAATCTGGCGCCATACAGCTTTTTTAACTGCTTTAACTATCGGCCGCCAATCATTGGTTTCGCCAGCAGCGGCTGGAAAGACAGCGTGCGAAATATCGTCGAAACAAAGGAGTTCGTCTGGAACCTGGCGACGCGACCGCTGGCCATGGCGATGAATGAAACGTCAGCCTCGATTCCGCACCATGAGGACGAATTCGTGCGCGCCGGCCTCACCGCCGCCGCCAGCCGCCTGGTCAGCGCTCCCCGGGTCGCGGAGAGTCCGGTGAACTTTGAGTGCCGTCTGTCGCAGTGTATTCAACTCACCACCGCCGACGGCAACCCTGTCGATACGTGGCTGGTGCTCGGTGAAGTGGTCGCCGTGCATATCGATGAATCACTGCTGGACAACGGTATCTATCAAACCGCCCGGGCCCAGCCGATCCTGCGCGCCGGTGGCCCGAGCGCCTATTACGGTATTGATGACAGCCTGCGCTTTGACATGATCCGCCCTGACGCCCGCTAAATAATCTACCGGCCAGAGTAGCGCTCCCCTGCGCCGGTAGCATGCAAAACGCACTGTTTTGCATTAAACATTCCCTGTCGCGCGGTCTGGAAAGACCTACACTTAAGCTATGTCCCATGCTGTTTATGAGGATATGCTGATGAAAATCACCTCGCTGCTGTTCGCCGCGGCGCTCACCGCTCATGCCACTGCGGCCTCTCCCCTGCCACCGCCACCCGTACTGCCCTATGCCGGGCCGCTCCGCCCTGTCGGCACCGTCTCCGCCTTCGGCGCCAGCACCCTGGACGACCTGGCGGCCGCCCTCGCGGATAAGGCCCACCGTCAGGGGGCGATAGCCTGGCGGATCAATGCCGCCAGCAGCGGTAACCGGCTGTACGGTTCAGCTATAATTTATCAATAACCTTTTACAGGAGGCAGACGATGGCATCAGGTTGGGCAGGCGACGGCGCCGTACAGGATCAGATCGACAGCACTATTGACGATGCGGTGGCTCGCGCCCGCCGCGAGCTTCCGCGCGGCGAAAGCAACAAATTTTGTGATGAATGCGGAGAGCCGATTCCGGAGGCCCGGCGACAGGCCATCCCAGGGGTCAGATACTGCGTGAAGTGCCAGCAGGAGAAAGATTTACATAACAATACATTTTCAGGATATAATCGTCGCTGTTCCAAGGATAGCCAGCTACGCTGACTTTCCTTTACCGTTTATGACAGCCTTTCGCATTATCTTTTCGCGCACATTTTTTGGCGGAAAAAGTCGCAATATGTGCCCTTAAACGCGTCGGTCTTCCTCGCTACGCTTCGTGACGAAAAGAATAAGAAATAATTTATTAATAATCAGTAAATTATTAATCATTCAAAAAATTCGATGAAGACTGTGAATTTCCTTCGATTTTATCTCCCGCAAAAAAGCGTGATACTTATCACATCGACGGAACATCGTCCCCTGAACAGAACAACCTGCGAGAGATTAACTATGAAAAACATCAAATATGCTGCCGCTGCCATCGCTCTGACCGCTCTTTCCTTCGGCGCCTTTGCCGCCGAACCGGTTACCCCCGCTCAGGCTGAAAGCATGAATAAGATCGGCGTGGTGTCTGCGCAAGGCGCAACCACTTTAGATGGTCTGGAAGCAAAACTGGCTGCTAAAGCCGAAGCCGCTGGCGCGACCGGCTACAGCATTACTTCCGCTAACACCAACAACAAACTGAGCGGTACTGCGGTTATCTATAAATAATCGCTGCACCCATCTGTAAGCCACTGAATTAACCCTGAAAAGACCTTTAATACCCTTGCCTTGCCCGTCCGAGCCACCGGACGGGCTTTTTTTTATCCTGCAGATCCGATCACCAGCAGTCGTTGACGCGGCTGAGGCCCTGCTCCAGCGAGGTCACTTCCCCGCAGGCCAGCAGACAGCAGGCAAGCTGGATCTTCAACGAGTTGGGCACCGGTTCGACGCCAGCGACGCAGCGTTCAATCCAGCGCGCGGTGACCTCAGGGTCTTTCGAGGTCGGCAGGACCACCGCCTCCGCTGCCATCTCAGTCTGGCGTTCGTACAGCACCCGCACGCCCTGCTCATCAATCAGGCTGATCTGCGGACAGCGCTGCGGGTTGGCGTACACTTCGCCCTCGGTACCATGCATCAGCAGCGCGCGGCCACCGGTCTCGCGAAAGAAGTTCGCCACCCGGGGAACATATTCCGGATGCGACACGCTGGAGAGACGCAATGCCTCCCCTTCGCCAAACGGCGTGGCCAGCTTGGCCAGGGTATGGGCGCTGTTGCGTACGCCCATCCGCCAGCGCATCGCCAGCTGTTTCTCCAGCGGCGGACAGAAGGCCCCCACCGGGATATACACCGGTTCATGGCCCTCCAGCTGCGCCTGAGCCTGTCCGGCGTGCAGGGTGGCCGGAATGTCCAGCAGGGAAAAAATGGTTTCGGTCAGCACCCGGGTGGGATCGTGACTGACGCCGTGAACCACCACCGGAAATCCCAGCTTGTGCAGGAGCATCGCCAGCAGCGGCGTGAGGTTCGCCTGCTTGCGCGCGCCGTTGTAGCTGGGGATAACGATCGGCATCGGCTTGCCGGCCGGCGGGGTCAGGCGCAGCGTATGCTGCTGCATCGCGGCGTAAAAACCTTTCATCTCCGCTTCGCCTTCGCCTTTAATGCGCAGGGCAATTAATATTCCCCCCAGCTCCAGCTCCGGCACCTCGCCGTTCAGCATCCGCGCGTAGAGCGCACGGGCGGTCTCTTCATCGAGATCGCGGGCATGATTCTTACCGCGACCCACCTCTTTTATAATTTTGCTGTACTCCATGGCTCCCCCTGGTGCATCACGCGCCGGCGTCAGCGACGTTTGCGGCCCGTCTGTTTTGCTGTCTGTTTTGCTTTCCGTTTTACTATAACCTCCGGAACGCCCGGCTGCTCTATGGGAAAAACAGGTAACGCGTTCAGTAGACGCGCGCCGTAGTTTTTGGTCAACAGACGCTTATCGTAAATCACCACCTCTCCCCAGCAGTTATGGCTACGGATCAAACGCCCCACCTGCTGAATAAGATTAAAGGAGGCGCTGGGCAAACTCTGTACCTCGAAGGGATAACGATTGAGGCTTTTCAGCCATTCGCCTTCGGTGATCACTACCGGGCTGTCGATGGGCGGAAAAGCGATTTTATGGATATGCACCTGGCTTAGCAGATCGCCTTTTAAATCGAGACCTTCGGCAAAGGACTGCAGACCCACCAGCACGCTGCGCTCGCCGCTTTCCACCCGTTTGCGATGCAGCTCCACCAGCCGGTAGCGCGGCTGGTCGCCCTGCACCAACAGCATCAGGCGCAGATCGGTCACATGCTCGAGGAAGCGGTTCATCGCCCGCCCGCTGGCAAACAGCACCAGCATCCCGAGATGTTTTTTGCTCTCCACCTGCTGGCGAAAATAGGCCGCCATCTCGGCAATGTGCTGCTCTTCGTTATCGATCAGCGGTTCATAACGCATTTGAGGAATAATAATTTTCCCCTGCTCCACGTGGTTGAACGGCGAATCCAGCGCCACGAAGCGGTCCCCCGCTTTCTCCTTCAGACCGCTCATCTCCTGCAGGCGCGAGAAGCTGTTTAGCGAGCGCAGCGTCGCTGACGTCACCACGATATGCGGCACGCTGCGCCACAGCAGCCGTTCAAGCTGATCGCTGACGCGGATCCCGACGCAGTGGAACCAGACGTGGATCTGGCCATCGCGCACCACCCGCGTCGCCCATTTGGTTACCGGCGCGCCTGAGGACTGCGCCAGCGACGCCAGGCGCCACAGCTTGCTTTGGCTTTCAAACATGCCAAGGGCGCGGTTCATCTGCAGCAGCACCCGATGCAGGCGCACCACGTCATGGCTGCCGGTCTTTTCGCTGAGATCGTTCAGGAACAGCTCCGCCAGGCCGCGCAGCAACTCGGTGAGCTTCGCCAGCCGCTGGCAGATCTCCATCACCTCCTGCGGCAGTTCGCCCATCGGGAAGCGATGCTCCGCTTCCTGACCGGCGGGCATATAGAGATTGAGAATATTATTCAACGAAGCAATCAGCTCGAAAAGCTCTTCGCAATGAGCGGTGAGCCGCTCCGGATTGGCCAGCGGCGGCGTGGTTTTTGGACGAAACTGCTCCATGCAGGTGGCCACCAGCTTGCAGAACAGATCCAGCTGCAGGCGAAACCAGGGGGCGGTGATCTCGGCGCTCATCTCCAGCGCGTCGCGGGCGACGTCCGGCAGATGATGGCCTTCATCGAGGACCAGCAGCAGGTTTTTCGGCTCCGGCAGCACCGCTTCGCTCTCCATCGCCGCCATCACCAGCGCATGGTTGGCCACCACCACTTCCGCCTCCTGAATTTCCCGCCGCGCCACAAAGAACGGGCACTCGCGATAGTAGTGGCAGTTGCGGTTCAGGCAGCTGGCCTTATCGGTGCTCAGCCGGCTCCATAGCCCATCGTCGATGGCTTTGTCGGTATGGTCGCGCAGGCCGTCCCAGCGGTAGCTGTCGAGATCCTGCTTCAGGGTCGCGCACAGCTTCTGCTCCGCCTGATTATTCGGGGTGAGATCGTCATCGAGAAAGGCCAGCAGATCCTGCTGCGACGGCTCGGTGCTGGCCAGCGCCGTCAGGTTGCGCGGACAGACGTAGCGTCCGCGGCCAAAGGCGGCGGTGAAGCGCAGGTCGGGAATGATTTTACGCAGCAGCGGCAGGTCCTTACTGTAGATTTGATCCTGCAGGGCGACGTTGGCGGTGCTGACCACCAGCGTTTTTTGTTCCTCGCGGGCGATGGCGATGCCCGGGATCAGATATGACAGCGTTTTGCCGACGCCGGTCGGCGCTTCGATAGCCAGATGCCTGCCCTCTTCCCCGGCAAGGGTTTTCGCCACATCGGCGATCATCTGCCGCTGCGGGGGACGCGGAATAAAGTCCGGGATCTGTTCCTGAAGCGCCTTATACCAGGCGGCGATTTGCGCTTTCAGCGCAGCGGTCAAAGCCATGAGAAAACCTGAATACTGTATAAACAGCCACTATTGTGCCATTTTTGCCCGCCCGGAGGTATTGCTTTCTGCGGAGTGTGGAAGCCTGCTCGACAAATAGTGTAATGGAAAGAAAAAGGCCCGCCGCCGCGTAGCGGACAGACGGGCCTGAGCCGGGGCGCGTTATCGCGGCCCGGACATCAGCGTGTTATTCGCCAGCCGGTTTACGCGGGCGACGGCGGCGCGGCGGTTTGCCGTCCTGAGTGCGCGCTTTCGGCGCCTCGCCGTCCTGACGGCGCGGGGCATTATTCTGGCTGCGCGGCTGTCCGCTGCGTCCCTGACCCTGGCCGCCGCGTCCCTGACCTTGCCCACGACCGCCGCCGCGCTGCTGGCGACCGTTCTGGATAGGTTCGGCTTTAATGGACGGATCCGGCTCATAGCCGGCAATCGCGATGCGCGGGATCTCTTTTTTCAGCAGGCGCTCGATATCGCGCAGCAGCTTATGCTCATCCACGCACACCAATGATAAGGCTTCGCCGGTGGCCGCCGCGCGACCGGTACGGCCGATACGGTGGACGTAATCTTCCGGTACGTTCGGCAGCTCGTAGTTCACCACGTGCGGCAGCTCTTCGATATCCAGACCGCGGGCGGCGATATCGGTCGCCACCAGCACGCGAATGCCGCCGGATTTAAAGTCGGCCAGCGCGCGGGTACGCGCTCCCTGGCTCTTGTTGCCATGGATCGCCGCGCTGCGGATGCCGTCTTTGTTGAGCTGTTCCGCGAGGTGGTTGGCGCCATGCTTGGTACGGGTAAACACCAGCACCTGCTGCCAGTTGCCTTCGCCGATAAGCTGCGACAGCAGTTCACGCTTGCGGTTCTTGTCAACGAAATGGACGTGCTGGGTGATCTGCTCGGACGCGGTGTTACGACGCGCCACTTCCACTTCCAGCGGGTTGTGCAGCAGTTTCTCGGCCAGGCCCTTGATCTCGTCGGAGAAGGTCGCCGAGAACAGCAGGTTCTGTCGACGCGCCGGCAGTTTGGCCAGTACGCGACGGATGTCATGGATAAAGCCCATATCCAGCATACGGTCCGCTTCGTCCAGCACGAGGATTTCAACTTTATCAAGACTGACGGCGTTCTGATGTTCGAGGTCCAGCAGACGGCCCGGGGTGGCGACGAGGATGTCGACGCCGCCGCGCAGCTTCATCATCTGCGGGTTGATACTCACGCCGCCGAAGACCACCAGCGAGCGAATATTCAGGTATTTACTGTAATCGCGGACGTTCTCGCCCACCTGCGCCGCCAGCTCACGGGTCGGGGTCAGGATCAGCGCGCGCACCGGACGACGGCCCTTTGCGTGCGGCTCATTCAGGATCAGGCGCTGCAGCAGCGGCAGGGTAAAGCCCGCCGTTTTACCGGTGCCGGTCTGGGCGCTAGCCATCAGGTCACGGCCCTGCAGTACCGCCGGGATCGCCTGCTGCTGGATAGGGGTCGGCTCAACGTAGCCCTGCTCAGCGACAGCGCGCAGGATATCGGGATTCAGGCCAAGGGAATCAAAAGACATAACAACTCCGAACCGCCCCGGCCCGGTGAAGGGCGTAGTTTTCAGGGAGATTATTGCGATAAGAGATGGCAAAAACCACAATGCCATGAAGGGGCGCAGTCTAGCAGATTTTGTGACAGGCCGCATAAAATCTGCAAAAGAATGCCGCGCCTGGCTGGCGGGCATGAGAAGGCCGCTGAGCGCGCTCAGCGGCCAGTGGGTCATAGCAGTGCGGTTAACGCAGACGATACTTAATTTTTTCGACAATCTTCGCGGTGGAGATGCCGTAGCGATCGTGGAGGGTCGGCAGGGCGCCGGCTAACAGGAACGCGTCGGGCAGCCCCACGCTATCCAGCTCACAGCGTACGCCCTTACGCATCAGCAGCGCGGCCACCGCTTCCCCCAGGCCGCCGACCGCGGTGTGGTTCTCCGCAGTTACCACCAGGAGGCCCGGCTTCGACGCCTGTTCAATAATCGCTTTCTCATCCAGCGGTTTGATGGTCGGCACGTGCAGAACCGCCACGCCGATATTATCGGCCCGCAGCTTTTCAGCCGCCTCCAGCGCGCGCATGGTCATCAGCCCGGAGGAGATAATCAGCACATCGTTGCCGTCCTCCAGCAGCTTCGCCTTACCCAGTTCGAACTGATAGTCATATTTATCCAGCACCAGCGGCACCTTACCGCGCAGCAGACGCATATACACCGGCCCCTGGTGATCGGCAATGGCCGGTACCGCCTGCTCTATCTCCAGCGCATCGCAAGGATCGACGATAACCATCCCGGGGATACCGCGCATGATCGCCAGATCTTCGGTGGCCTGATGGCTGGGGCCATAGCCGGTCGTCAGGCCCGGCAGCGCCGCGCAGATCTTCACGTTCAGATGCTCTTCGGCGATGACCTGGTGAATAAAATCATAGGCGCGACGGGTTGCAAAGGCGGCATAGGTGGTGGCGAAAGGAATAAATCCCTCCTTCGCCATCCCCCCTGCCGCCGCCATCAGCAGCTGTTCGGCCATGCCCATCTGGAAAAAGCGATCCGGGAAGGCCTGGGCGAAAATATGCAGGTCGGTATATTTTGACAGATCCGCAGTCATGCCGACGATTTCCGGGCGCTGCGCCGCCAGTTTTGACAGCGCGACGCCGAAGGGCGCAGGGACGGTCGCCTGGCCTTCATCAGCAATCGAGGCGATCATCGCCGACGTTTTTAAACGGGGTTGACTCTGGCTCATTACAGCACTCCTTCCGGTTTGTTAGCGTCCAGCACCGCGATCGCTTTTTGCCATTCGTCGGCATCGACGCGAATAAAATGGTTTTTATCGCGGGTTTCGAGGAACGGCACCCCTTTGCCCATCAGCGTGTCGCATAAAATGACCCGCGGCTGATTGCCGGAATAACTTTTCGCGTTGTCAAAGGCGGCCATCACCGCCGGCAGATCGTTACCGTCCACGCGCTGTACGTACCAGCCGAAGGCGGCCCATTTATCCTGCAGCGGCTCAAAGCCGAGGATTTTGCGTGAATCGCCGTCAGCCTGCTGTTTGTTGACATCGACAAGGTTAATCAGGTTGCTCAGGCCATAGTGAGCCGCCGACATCGCCGCCTCCCAGGTCGACCCTTCGTCCAGCTCCCCATCGGACATGGAGTTGTAGACCCAGGCCTTACTCTGTTTCTGCCGCAGCCCGAGCGCCATGCCGACGGCGATAGACAGCCCCTGCCCCAGCGAGCCGCCGGACATCTCCATCCCCGGGGTGTAGGTCGCCATGCCGGACATCGGCAGGCGGCTGTCGTCGGAGCCGTAGGTTTCCAGTTCGGCTTCCGGGATAATGCCCGCCTCCAGCAGCGCGGCATAATAAGCGATAGCGTAATGGCCATGAGAGAGCAGGAAGCGATCGCGCCCCTCCCACTCGGGATCTTCCGGGCGATAGGTCATGGCATGGCTGAAGGCGGTGGCGAGCACATCGGCATAGCCCAGCGCCTGGCCGATATAGCCCTGCCCCTGCACTTCCCCCATTTGCAGGGCGTAACGGCGAATACGCCACGCCGCCGCGGCGACTTTTTGTGATTCGGTCATCTTCATCTGTTTGCCTCGCTTAGTGAATTAACATGCCGCCGTTAACGTCCAGGGTGATGCCGGTGGAGTAGGAGGAAAGATCGCTGCCGAGGAACAGCGCGGCGCGCGCGATGTCTATCGCGTCGCCAAGGCGGTTCATCGGAATGCCGGCAAGAATGTTGGCCGTCATGTCATCAGTCAGCTTGCCGGCGGTAATGTCGGTCTGAATCAGCCCCGGGGTGATGCAGTTAACGCGGACGTTATCCGGGCCAAGCTCGCGCGCCATCGCCCGCGCCAGACCCAGCACCCCGGCTTTTGCCGCGCTGTAGTGCGGTCCGCCAAAGATACCGCCGCCGCGCTGGGCGGAGACGGACGAGATGCAGACGATGCTGCCGGATTTTTGCGCCCGCATGGTGGGGATAACCGCCTGCGACATCAGCAGCGTGCCGCGCAGGCTAACATCAAGCACCGCGTCATAGTTGGCGCGCTTGATATCCATCAGCTTCAACGGCTGGGTAATCCCGGCGTTATTGACCAGTACATCAACCCGACCGTATTTCGCCAGGATCTGTTCGATGG
Source organism: Klebsiella sp. P1954 (assembly GCF_018199955.1). Classification (NCBI taxonomy): domain Bacteria; kingdom Pseudomonadati; phylum Pseudomonadota; class Gammaproteobacteria; order Enterobacterales; family Enterobacteriaceae; genus Klebsiella; species Klebsiella sp. P1954. The sequence continues at coordinate 1,285,120 of NZ_CP073373.1, forward strand.
CCGCCTGCACCTGCACTTCATCAGCGACGTTGGCCGCCAGGCCGAGATGGCCTTCGCCTAATGCCGCCGCGGCGGTTTTACTGGCTTCGCCATTGAGGTCGATAATGACCACTTTCGCGCCGTTTTCGGCGAATAATTTCGCAGTCGCGAAGCCCAAACCGCGTGCGGAGGCCGCGCCAGTAATAATGGCGACTTTATCTTTTAATAACATAGTTTCACTCCATGACATTACGTCATATTAATTAACAGGATATATTTCCGTTATTGTGGTTCATCGAGGAAAAGAATCACCACCAAACCAATGGCGGCGCAGATACCAAAATAGGTAAATACAGAATTAAAACTCCCGGTTTTATCAAGCAAGAAACCAGCCGCCATCGGCGCGACAAATCCACCGAGGTTGCCGCCGCTATTAATTATGGAAGAGGCGATTGGATAGGTTTTGCTATCCGAAACGGCCATACCGTACGCGGTAAAGGCTGGCCAGCCGATATTTAAACAAAAGCCGACAAAGAATAATCCAATACAAACTGCCAGGGTGCTGGCCGGGATATTCAGCATAATTAGCATCATGACCACCGTTGACACCGCAGTGAACATCATGGTGGGTTTACGCCGGCGGCCTAATAGCTTATCCGAAACCCATCCGCCGCCGATCGCGCCAATAAAGCCGCCGATGCACGGCATACTGGCCACGAAGCCCATACTCATTACATCGAAACCGCGCTCTTTGACTAAATACAGGGGGATCCAGGTTAATAATCCGTACAGCACGCTAACCATCATAAAATACGCCAGGCAGTCACCGAGAATATTTTTTGAGGTGAATAAGCCTTTCGCCGTATCAATTGGCGCCATTTTCTTTACCCGAATGATTTTATCCAGCCAGGTGAATCTTTCGGCAATTAAGATATTTTCGCGTACGCTATTATTATGACTTTCACGCCCGGCATTAATCTCTGCCAGTTCGCTTTGGGAAACAAATCCGCTCTCAGCAGGCTTGGATTTGACCAGCAGATACCACGCGATGGCCGCCACAATTCCGGGTATAGCAAAAGAGAAAAAGACCCACCGCCACCCCCAGGTCACCGCAATCCACACCGCCAGCGGCGGCACAATAATCGGCGCAAACATGGTCGCCGCGATGTAAACGCCGGTTGCCGTGGCTTTCTCTTTTGGTGGAAACCAGTTATTTATGGTGGAAGCCAGCCCCACCGGGCAAGGCCCTTCGCTCAGCCCCAGTCCCAGCCGCACCAGCTTCAGGCCAAACACGGAGCTCACCGTGCCCATCAGCCAGGTAAAGGCGGAGAAGCCGAAAATGGAGAGCGATACCAGCCCCCGGGTACCGCGTTTGGCGATGAAAAAGCCGGCCGGGATCTGGCTTACCGCATAGCCGAGGAAAAACATACTGGCGATGGCCCCGGCTTCAAAATTATTGATATGAAACTCATCAATGATGAAAGGCAGTACCGCGCCAATATTCGTTCGGTCGGCGTAATTGATGGCATACACCAGAAAAATCATCGTCAAAACCACGAAACGATATTTCGTTTTCCTGGCGTCAGTACAGACCAGCGTATCTATACGTGACATAGGGTTTCCTCGTTTTATACCTCATCCACTTCGCTGTAAGCTGCCGCTTCGGATCACCGCGTTTTACTATCCATACAGGAGCAAGAGATAAATGCTTTTCGCCAGCGAAACAGGTGGTTAGGTGTTTTATAATTGCGATGCAAGCACATCGCAGTTTGTTATCAGGCCTGTGAGAGGAATATAACAACCCCAAAATGAAACGGTATTCAAAAAACCTCAATTATGATTGAGAAAAATTGAGTTAGTGACTTCCCGCAAATTTTTAGCGTTTACTGACCTGCGCGCTTTTAACAAGATAAATTGTTAAGCCCATCACAAATTAACGTTGTTTTTTCGCTTTTCCCTATGCTGTACATCCCGGCTGCGCCACGCTGTTCGCTATTTTCTTTTATTCGCGCCCCGCGCAGGATGCCGCCATGAGCCAACCGCTACCCAATAAAAATCTGCCGATGCCCTCTTTACGCAATATCCAGGCTTTTATTGAAGTCGCCGCTACCGGCAGCCTTAACCTGGCCGCAGAGAATCTCAATATTACCGCCTCGGCGGTCAGCCATCAGATAGCCAGCCTGGAGCACTTTCTGGGGAAAAAACTGTTCTCCCGCAGCAGCAAAGGCGTCACGTTAACGGCGGTGGGAGAAAAATATCTCAAAGAGGTCTCCGGGGCGCTGAATATGATTGGCCAGGCCACCAGCCAGGTGATCAACGATATCCATCAGGATTATTTACGCATTCATTCGGCGCCGAGCTTCGGCCTGCTATGGCTGATGCCCCGTCTGGATAAATTCCGCCAGGCGTGGCCGGCGTTAAAAATCAGCCTGACCTGTTCATACGAAAGCATCCAGTTCTCCCGGGATAATATTGATATCGATATTCGTCACGGGCTGTCACAGTGGCCGACGCTGCTGGTCAGAACCATTAAAAATGAGCGCGTCCTGCCCTACAGCGCAGCGTCTTATTTAGCCAGCCATCCTGTGCAGGCTGTGGAAGATCTGCTGGCCTGCGATCTGATCCACTCCGACAGCACCTTAATTAACTGGAGCAACTGGCTGTCGTGGCACAAGGTCCGCGGCTGGCATAAAAACTTCATTTTTAATTTCGACCGGTCATATATGAGCATCGAGGCGGCCAGAATGGGGATGGGCGTGATCCTCGAGAGCAATCTGCTGGCCGGCGGACACGTGCGCCAGGGGCAGCTGACGCCGGTATTTGCCGACGAGCGGAGCATGCCGGTCGGCGCGCACCACTTCGTCCTCCCCCACGCTAATGAACAGAAGGAGAAGGTCCAGCGCTTCTTCGCCTGGGTCGCCGGAGAGCTGAAAGAGGAAGGGTTCCATATTTGATCCCGGCTGGTGGACAAACCGCCAGTCGGCGCCTAAAGTTAATCAATCGATTGATTAATTTTTACCGAGCGCGATGACCAGTAAAGGCGAACAGGCAAAAAATCAGCTTATCGCGGCCGCTATCGCCCAGTTTGGCGAGTACGGCCAGCACGCCACCACCCGCGATATCGCCGCCCAGGCCGGGCAGAATATCGCCGCTATCACCTATTATTTTGGCTCGAAAGACGATCTGTATCTTGCCTGCGCCCAGTGGATCGCCGATTTTATCGGCGACAATTTTCGCCCGCAGGCCGAAGCGGCGGAGCACCTGCTTGCCGGGGAAGCGCCGGATCGCCAGGCGATCCGCGACCTCATCCTTAGCGCCTGCCACAACATGATCCTGCTGCTCACCCAGGACGATACGGTTAACTTAAGCAAATTCATTTCCCGTGAGCAGCTGGCGCCGACCGCCGCCTACCATCTGATCCACCAGCAGGTGATTGCCCCCCTGCACCATTATCTCACCCGGCTGATTGCCGCCTGGACCGGCTGCGAAGCCAGTGATACGCAAATGATCCTCCATACCCACGCCCTGCTGGGCGAGGTGCTCGCTTTCCGTCTCGGGCGTGAAACTATCCTGCTGCGCACCGGCTGGACGCAGTTTGACGCGCAAAAAACGGAACAGATTTTCGAAGTCATTACCTGTCATATCGATTTCATCCTGCATGGGTTATCGCAAAGGAGTTTGGGCTGATGAAAAAACCCGTCGTCGTCATTCTGCTGATCGTGATTCTTCTCGCCGCGCTGGGCGGCGGCTGGTGGTGGTACCAGAGCAGCCGGCAGCAGCCGCTGACCCTGTATGGCAATGTCGATATCCGCACCGTCAACATGAGCTTCCGCGTTGGCGGTAGGTTGGCCTCGCTGACCGTCGACGAAGGCGACAGCATCCGCGCCGGGCAAACTCTCGGCGAGCTTGACCGCGCGCCGTATGAAAATGCCCTGCTGCAGGCCCAGGCCAATGTCTCCACCGCCCAGGCGCAGTATGACCTGATGATGGCCGGCTACCGCGCGGAAGAGATTGCCCAGGCCGCGGCGGCGGTGAAACAGGCGCAGGCCGCTTACGACTATGCGCAAAACTTTTATCAGCGCCAGCTCGGGCTGCGCGCCAGCAGCGCCATTTCCGCCAACGATCTGGAGAATGCCCGCTCCTCGCGCGATCAGGCGCAGGCAACGCTCAAATCGGCGCAGGATAAGCTGCGTCAGTATCGCGCCGGTAACCGCCCGCAGGAGATTGCCCAGGCCAAAGCCAGTCTGGAACAGGCGCAGGCGGCGCTGGCCCAGGCCAAACTGGACCTGCACGATACCGTGCTCACCGCCCCTTCTGACGGTACGCTGATGACCCGCGCCGTCGAGCCCGGCACTATGCTCAACGCCGGCGGTACCGTACTGACGCTGTCGTTAACGCATCCGGTGTGGGTCCGCGCCTATGTTGACGAGAAAAACCTCGGCCAGGCGCAGCCGGGACAAGAAGTGCTGCTCTATACCGACAGCCGGCCGGATAAGCCCTATCACGGCAAAATCGGTTTTGTCTCGCCGAGCGCTGAATTCACGCCGAAGACCGTCGAGACCCCGGATCTGCGCACCGATCTGGTCTACCGTCTGCGCATTGTGGTGACTGATGCCGACGGCGCGCTGCGCCAGGGAATGCCGGTGACCATCTCCTTTAGCCACGGGAACGGACATGAGTGAGACCGTCATCGCCTTAAACGGCCTGAGCCGCCGTTTTCCCGGTATGGACAGGCCAGCGGTAGCGCCGCTCACCTGCACGATCCGCGCCGGCTACGTCACCGGGCTGGTGGGGCCCGACGGCGCGGGGAAAACCACCCTGATGCGAATGCTCGCCGGATTGCTCAAACCTGATGAGGGCCGCGCCAGCGTGATAGGCTTCGACCCGCTAAAAGACGACAGCGCCCTGCACGCGGTGCTCGGCTATATGCCGCAGAAGTTCGGCCTGTATGAAGATCTGACGGTGATGGAAAACCTGACCCTGTACGCCGACCTGCGCAGCGTCACCGGCGAGGCGCGGAAGAAAATTTTCGACCGCCTGCTGGAGTTCACCTCTCTTGGTCCATTCACCGAACGGCTGGCAGGCAAGCTTTCCGGCGGGATGAAGCAAAAGCTGGGCCTCGCCTGTACCCTGGTGGGCGATCCGAAAGTACTGCTGCTCGATGAGCCCGGCGTCGGCGTCGACCCTATCTCGCGCCGCGAGCTATGGCAGATGGTGCACGAGCTGGCCGGCGACGGCATGCTGATCCTGTGGAGCACCTCCTATCTCGATGAAGCGGAACAATGCCGCGACGTGCTGCTGATGAACGAAGGCAAACTGCTCTACCAGGGTGAGCCGACGGCGCTGACGCAAACCATGGCCGGGCGCAGCTTTCTGGTTTCCAGCCCGCAGGAGAACAACCGCCGCCTGCTGCAGCGGGCGCTGAAGCTGCCGCAGGTTAGCGACGGGGTGATCCAAGGCAAATCGGTGCGTCTGATCCTGAAAAAGGACGCGCGCATTGAGGAAGTCCAGCAGCATGGCGACATGCCGCCGCTGCAGGTGGCCGACACCGCGCCGCGCTTTGAAGATGCGTTTATCGACCTGCTCGGCGGCGCCGGGACCGCTGAATCGCCGTTGGGGGCGATTATCCATCGCGTTGACGGCAGCAAAGAGGAAACGGTCATTGAAGCCCAGTCGTTAACGAAAAAGTTTGGTGATTTCGCCGCTACCGACCATGTCGATTTCCAGGTTAAGCGCGGTGAAATTTTCGGCCTGCTCGGCCCCAACGGCGCCGGGAAATCCACCACCTTCAAAATGATGTGCGGCCTGCTGGTGCCCACCTCCGGCAAAGCGCTGGTGCTGGGAATGGATCTCAAGGTCAGCTCTGGCAAGGCGCGCCAGCATCTGGGCTATATGGCGCAAAAATTTTCGCTGTACGGCAACCTCAGCGTCGAGCAAAACCTGCGCTTTTTCTCCGGCGTCTATGGCCTGCGCGGCCGGGCGCAAAATGAAAAAATCGCCCGGATGAGCGATGCCTTTGGCCTGGAAAGTATCGCCCGCCACGCCGCCGACGAGCTGCCGCTCGGCTACAAGCAGCGGCTGGCGCTGGCCTGCTCCCTGATGCATGAACCCGATATTCTGTTTCTCGATGAACCCACCTCCGGCGTCGACCCCCTCACCCGCCGCGAGTTCTGGCTACATATCAATAGCATGGTTGATAAAGGCGTGACGGTAATGGTCACCACCCACTTTATGGATGAGGCGGAATACTGCGACCGCATCGGGCTGGTCTATCACGGCAAGCTTATCGCCAGCGGTACCCCGGACGCGCTGAAAGCCCAGGCGGCGGACGACAGCCAGACGGACCCAACCATGGAGCAGGCGTTTATTACCCTGATTAACCGCTGGGACAAGGAGAATAGCCATGGGCAATAGCATTCTCTCCTGGCGGCGAGTCCGCGCCCTGTGCGTCAAAGAGACCCGGCAGATTGTGCGCGATCCCAGCAGTTGGCTGATCGCGGTGGTGATCCCCCTGCTGCTGCTGTTTATCTTCGGCTACGGCATTAACCTCGACTCCAGCAGGCTGCGGGTCGGGGTATTGCTTGAGCAGCAGAGCGAAGAGGCGCTGGATTTCGTCCATACCATGACCGGCTCGCCCTATACCGACGCCACCGTCAGCGACAGCCGCAGGCAGCTGATTGAGATGATGCAGGCCGGGCGCATCCGCGCCATGGTGGTCATTCCGGTGGATTTCGACCGCCAGATGGCCCGCCCCGGCGCCGACGCACCGCTGCAGCTCATCACCGACGGCAGCGAGCCCAATACCGCCAACTTCGCTCAGGGCTATGTGGAAGGTATTTGGCAAATCTGGCAGCAGCAGCGGGCGGAAGACCGCGGCGAAACCTTTGAACCGCTGATCGACGTGCAGATGCGCTACTGGTTTAACCCGGCGGCTATTAGCCAGCACTTTATTATCCCCGGGGCGATCACCATCATCATGACCGTGGTCGGCGCCATACTGACCTCGCTGGTGGTGGCCCGCGAATGGGAGCGCGGCACCATGGAGGCGCTGCTGTCGACGGAGATCACCCGCGCCGAACTGCTGCTGTGCAAGCTCATTCCCTACTATTTCCTCGGCATGCTGGCGATGCTGTTGTGTATGCTGGTGTCGGTATTTATTCTCGGCGTGCCCTATCGCGGCTCGCTGCCGATCCTGTTTGTCATCACCAGTCTGTTTTTGCTCAGCACCCTGGGGATGGGGCTGCTGATCTCAACCATTACCCGCAACCAGTTTAACGCCGCGCAGGTGGCGCTGAACGCCGCCTTTTTACCGTCGATTATGCTGTCCGGGTTTATTTTCCAGATAGACAGTATGCCGGCGGTGATCCGCGCGGTGACCTATGTGATCCCGGCGCGCTATTTCGTTAGTACTCTGCAAAGCCTGTTTCTGGCGGGCAATATTCCGGTGGTGCTGCTGGTCAACGTGCTGTTTTTGATTGCGTCGGCGGTGATGTTTATCGGTCTGACGTGGCTGAAAACCAAACGGCGTCTGGATTAGGTTTTGTCCGGTGGCGCTGCGCCGACCGGGCCTACGGTTTAACCAACATCGATTATACGGTTCGCCGATCCCGTAGGCCGGGCAAACGCAGTGCCGCCCGGCGTGGTTGAATGGGCCAAAGGAGCTATTATGTTTCACCGTTTATGGACATTAATCCGCAAAGAGCTGCAGTCGCTGCTGCGCGAGCCGCAGACGCGGGCGATTTTAATCATGCCGGTGCTGATTCAGGTGCTGCTGTTTCCCTTTGCCGCGACGCTGGAGGTGACCAACGCCACCATCGCCATCTACAACGAGGACAGCGGTCGCCACGCGGTGGAACTCACTCAGCGCTTTGCCCGCGCCAAAGCCTTTACCCACGTCCTGCTGCTGCAAAGCCCGCAGGCGATCCAGCCGACCATCGATGAACAAAAAGCTCTGCTGGCGGTACGCTTCCCGGCCGATTTCTCGCGCAATCTGGATAACTATCAAACCGCCCCGCTGCAGCTTCTGCTCGACGGACGCAACTCCAACAGCGCGCAAATCGCCGCCAACTATCTGCAACAGATTGTGAAAAACTATCAGCAGGAGCTGCTGGAGGGTAAAGCGAAGCCGAACAACAGCGAGCTGGTGGTGCGCAACTGGTACAACCCGAATCTCGACTATAAATGGTTCGTGGTGCCGTCGCTTATCGCCATGATCACTACCATCGGGGTGATGATCGTCACCTCGCTGTCGGTGGCTCGCGAGCGCGAGCAGGGCACCCTTGACCAGCTGCTGGTCTCCCCCCTCGCCACCTGGCAAATTTTCGTCGGCAAGGCGGTGCCGGCGCTGATCGTCGCCACCCTGCAGGCAACTATCGTGCTGGCGATTGGTATCTGGGCCTATCAGATCCCGTTTGCCGGTTCGCTGCTGCTGTTCTATTTCACCATGGTGATTTACGGTCTATCGCTGGTGGGCTTTGGCTTATTGATTTCGTCGCTGTGCGCCACCCAGCAGCAGGCGTTTATCGGCGTGTTCGTCTTTATGATGCCGGCTATTCTCCTGTCGGGGTACGTCTCACCAGTGGAAAACATGCCGCAGTGGCTGCAGGATCTGACCTGGATAAATCCCATCCGCCACTTTACCGATATCACTAAGCAAATTTATCTGAAGGATGCGAGTCTGGAGATTGTGTGGGGAAGTTTGTGGCCGCTACTGGTCATAGCGGCCACCACCGGCTCAGCGGCGTATGCGATGTTCCGAAGGAAGATTGCGTAATACCCGTCATCGTTCAAACTACAACGGCGTTGGCTTTCCTTACTCACCCCAGTCGCATAGTTATCTATGCTTCTGGGGATTCGCTGCGTTGCCGCCTTGTTGTAGCCCGAACGCTTTAGGGTAACGGCTCTTATCTTTCGCCAGCAGCGAGACCACCGCCGGGCCTGCCAGTATCACCAGCCCGGCGAGGGCCAGCAGCAGGTTGTTGTGCAGCACGCGCGACAGCAGCCACAGCGCTATCATGGCCGCGCCGAAGTACCAGGTCGTGGTGAGCTCCTCAAGGAAGTCTCCCACATCGCGCCAGCGCGCCTCATGGTGACGCTGTAAAAACAGCATCGCCAGCAGCGTGACGCTGTAGAGGACGCACAGTCCCAATCCGACGCGCACCAGCGCGCCGCTCATCCAACCCATCACCAGTACTGCCACGACCAGTAGATGCAACATAATCTGCCAGCAACTAAGACCCGTTGCGACGCGTACACGTTGTTGCCACTTCATGGCTTCTCTCCTGAAGGATTTTTCTCTGCTACTCAGAGTACCGCACTTTACGGAAAATTCCGTAACACCGCATCTTTTTGTGACGTCTACTACACTATTTTATTCAGGAAAGTGACATTTACTGGAGAATTATGGCTGAGCCAACGGCGGGATTTTCGTTGAACGTGCTGACAATTAACACCCATAAAGGCTTTACGGCGTTTAATCGGCGTTTTATTTTGCCCGAACTGCGCGACGCCGTGCGCAGCGTTAGCGCGGATATTGTTTGCCTGCAGGAGGTGATGGGCGCTCATGAGGTACATCCGCTGCACATCGAAAACTGGCCGGATACGACCCATTATGAATTTCTCGCCGACACCATGTGGAGCGACTACGCCTACGGGCGCAATGCGGTTTATCCGGAAGGCCACCACGGCAACGCCGTGCTGTCGCGCTTTCCCATTGAATACTACGAAAATCGCGATATCTCGGTCGGCAACGGGGAGAAGCGCGGCCTGCTGTACTGCCGCATCGTGCCGCCGCGGAGCGGGATAACTATTCACGTGATTTGCGTCCATCTCGGTCTACGCGCCGACCAACGGCAGGCGCAGTTGACCATGCTGGCGGAGTGGGTCAATACCCTGCCCGCGGGCGAGCCGGTGGTGGTGGCTGGCGATTTTAACGACTGGCGTCAGCAGGCTAACCAGCCGTTAAAAGCCCAGGCCGGGCTGGAAGAGATCTTTACCCGCGCCCGCGGACGGCCGGCGCGCACCTTTCCGGTCAGTTTTCCGCTGCTGCGCCTCGACCGCATTTACGTCAAGAACGCCCACGCCAGTCGCCCGAAGGCGCTGGCCCTTAAACAATGGCGGCATCTGTCCGATCATGCACCCCTTAGCGTGGAGATACATTTGTGAAATGTCGTTGGCAGGAAGGCAACCGCATTACGCTACTGGAGAATGGCGACCAGTACTATCCGGCGCTGTTTGCGGCCATCGGTCGCGCCAGCCGGCGGGTGATCCTCGAATCCTTTATCTGGTTTGAAGATGAGGTAGGCCGGCGGCTGCACGCGGTCCTGCTCGAGGCTGCCCGCCGCGGCATCCAGGTGGAGGTGCTCCTCGACGGCTATGGTTCCCCGGATCTCAGCGATGAATTTGTCGGCGAGCTCACCGCCGCTGGCGTGATTTTCCGCTACTACGATCCGCGTCCTAAGCTGATGGGGATGCGCACCAATCTGTTCCGTCGCATGCACCGTAAAATCGTGGTAATCGACGACACCACCGCCTTTGTCGGCGGTATTAACTACTCCGCCGAACATATGAGCGACTACGGTCCGGAGGCGAAGCAGGATTATGCGGTGCAGGTCGAAGGGCCGGTGGTGCTCGACATCCTGCAGTTCGAGCTGGAAAACCTGCCCAACAGCGAAACCGCCCGCCGCTGGTGGCGACGTCGTCGCCACCAGCCGGAGGTTAACCAGACCCCCGGCGAGGCGCAGGCGCTGTTCGTCTGGCGCGACAACCAGGAACACCGCGACGATATTGAACGCCACTACCTGAAGATGCTGACCAGCGCCCGCCGGGAAGTGATTATCGCTAACGCCTATTTTTTCCCCGGCTACCGCCTGCTGCATGCGATGCGCAATGCCGCGCGGCGCGGAGTACGGGTTAAGCTGATCGTGCAGGGCGAACCGGATATTCCCATTGTGAAGTTTGGCGCCCACCTGCTCTATCACTATCTCGTTAAGGGCGGGGTGCAGATTTACGAATATCGCCGTCGCCCGCTGCATGGCAAGGTCGCTCTGGCAGACGACCACTGGGCCACCGTTGGGTCAAGCAACCTGGATCCGCTTAGCCTGTCGCTGAATCTGGAAGCCAATCTGATCATCCACGATCGGGTGTTTAACCAGACGCTGCGCGATAATCTCAACGGGCTTATCGCCCGGGATTGCCAGCGCATCGATAAAACGATGCTGCCGAAACGCAACTGGTGGCGGCTGGGCGTCAGCGTGATGGCTTTCCACTTTCTACGCCACTTCCCGGCATGGGTCGGCTGGTTACCGGCTCATACCCCGCGGCTGGCCAGAGTCAGCCCGCCGGTCCAGCCGGAAATTGAAACTCAGGACCGCGTCGAGTCTCCAGCCAGGGATAATCCACTATGAGCAAATCACATCCCCGCTGGCGGATGGCGAAAAGAGTGCTGACCGTGCTCTTTTTTATCGCCGTCATCGTCCTGCTGGTGATCTACGCGCAAAAAGTCGACTGGCAGGACGTGTGGAAGGTGATCCGCGGCTACGATCGGCTGGCCTTGTTTAGCGCCATTGCGCTGGTTATCGTCAGCTACCTCATTTACGGCTGCTACGATCTGCTCGGTCGGGCCTATTGCGGGCACAAGCTGGCGAAACGCCAGGTCATGCTGGTGTCGTTTATCTGCTACGCCTTTAACCTGACACTCAGCACCTGGGTCGGCGGGATCGGTATGCGCTACCGGCTGTACTCGCGGCTGGGGCTGAACGGCAGCACCATCACCCGTATTTTTTCCTTAAGCATTACCACCAACTGGTTGGGCTATATTCTGCTGGGCGGGGTGATATTCACGGCAGATCTGGTGAAGCTGCCGCCGCACTGGTACATCAGCCAGACCACTCTGCGCATTATCGGCGGGGTGATGCTGATCCTTACGCTTTGCTATCTGTTCGGCTGCGCGTTCGCTAAACGCCGTCACCTGACGATTAAAGGCCAGCGGCTGGTGCTGCCCTCCTGGCGCTTCGCGCTGCTGCAGATGGGGCTCTCGGCGGCGAACTGGATGGCGATGGGGGCGATAATCTGGCTGCTGTTGGGCAGCGAGATTAACTATTTTCTGGTATTAGGGGTGCTGCTGGTGAGCAGTATCGCCGGGGTGATTATCCATATTCCGGCTGGGATCGGCGTGCTGGAGGCGGTGTTTATCGCCATGCTCTCCGGGGAAGATATTTCGAAGGGCGCGATCATTGCCGCCCTGCTCGCCTGGCGCGCGCTCTATTATTTCCTGCCATTGCTGCTGGCGACGGTGGCCTATCTGCTGCTGGAGAGCCGGGCGAAAAAGCTACGGCAAAAGAACCAGCGCAAGCTGGCCCGCGAATGAAACGGCCTGGTCGCGCTGCGCTTGCACGGGCCTACGGAGTGTGAGCCTGTGAGAGGAGCCTGTAGGCCGGGTAAGGCGCAGCCGCCACCCGGCAGCACCACGGGTACCGTGTCTGATGCCATCGCCCGGCGGCGCTACGCTTGCGCGGGCCTACGGAGTGTGAGCCTGTGAGAGGATCCTGTAGGCCGGGGAAGGCGCAGCCGCCGCCCGGCAAAATCAAGGGTACCGAGCCTGAAATCTCGCCCGGCGGCGCTGCGCTTGCGCGGGCCTGCGGGGTGTGAGCCTGTGAAAGGATCCTGTAGGCCGGGTAAGGCGCCGCCGCCCGGCACCATCACGGGTATCGTGCCTGATATCTCGCCCGGCGGCGATGCGCTTGCGCGGGCCTACGGAGTGTGAGCCTGTGAGAGGATCCAGTAGGCCGGGTAAGGCGCCGCCGCCGCCCGGCAAAATCACGGCTATCGTGCCTGATGCCATCGCCCGGCGGCGCTACGCTTGCGCGGGCCTGCGGAGTGTGAGCCTGTGAGAGGATCCTGTAGGCCGGGTAAGGCGCAGCCGCCACCCGGCAGCACCACGGGTACCGTGCCTGATACCATCGCCCGGCGGCGCTGCGCTTGCGCGGGCCTACGGAGTGCGAGCCTGTGAGAGGATCCTGTAGGCCGGGTAAGGCGCAGCCGCCACCCGGCAGCACCACGGGTACCGTGTCTGATGCCATCGCCCGGCGGCGCTACGCTTGCGCGGGCCTGCGGGGTGTGAGCCTGTGAGAGGAGCCTGTAGGCCGGGTAAGGCGCAGCCGCCACCCGGCAAAATCAAGGGTACCGTGTCTGATATCTCGCCCGGCGGCGCTGCGCTTGCCGGGCGTTCGGAGATGCAACCCCTTGATATAAAGAGGTTAGCGGCGGTTGCCCATAATACGCAGCAGCATCAGGAACAGGTTGATGAAGTCCAGATACAGCGTTAAGGCGCCGAGGATCGAGTATTTACGCAGCGTGGCGCTGTCGCGGGTATCAATCTGCTCGCCGATGTTTTTCAGCTTCTGGGTGTCATACGCCGTCAGACCGACAAACAGCACCACCCCAATATAGGTCACGGCCCACATCAGCGCCTCGCTCTTCAGCCACAGGTTGACCAGCGACGCCAGCACGATGCCAATCAGCCCCATAAACAGCATGCTGCCGAAGCCGCTCAGATCGCGCTTCGTGGTGTAACCATACAGGCTCATCGCCCCAAACATCCCGCCGGTGACCACAAAGGTGCTGGCGATCGATGAATAGGTATAGGCGATAAAAATGCTCGATAGCGTCAGTCCGGTCAGCGCCGAATAGAGCATAAACAGCGTGGTGGCCATCCCGGCGCTCAGCCGCTGCACCATTCCCGACAGCACAAACACCAGCGCCAGCTGGGCAATAATCAGCCCGAAGAAAGTGATTTTGCTCGAAAAGACGAACATCATCACCGCCGGAGTATTCGCTGCAAACCACGCGATAAACGCCGTCAGCAGCAGGCCGACCGTCATCCAGCCGTACACCTGCGCCATGTAAGTCTGCAGGCCGGTACGGCCCTGCACTATTGAATCGGAACGCGGATATCTGTCCATGACTCTCTCCTGATTAACAAAGTATCACCCTGTAAGCGTATCACACTACCAGCGCTCTGCCGCCTGACGATCGCTGTCGCGGGCGTCGACCCAGCGTTCGCCATCCGGCGTCGCTTCACGCTTCCAGAACGGCGCGCGGGTTTTCAGGTAATCCATAATAAACTCGCCGGCTGCGAAGGCGCTGCCGCGGTGAGCGCTGGTGACGCCGACAAACACAATCTCTTCCCCCGGCCACATTTCGCCAATGCGATGGATAACCGTCACCCGGCCCAGCGGCCAGCGCTCGCGCGCCAGCTCGACAATTTCCGCCAGCGATTTTTCAGTCATCCCCGGATAGTGCTCGAGGGTCAGCGCCTTCACGCTGTCGCCGAGGTTGTGGTTACGCACTTTACCGGTGAAGGTGACCACCGCGCCGTCTTCATCGCGTTCCGCCAGCCAGGGATATTCCTCACTGACGCTAAAGCGCGCCGGGCTGACCACGATACGGGTTTGCGTCATGTCAGCCCCCCGTTACCGGTGGGAAGAACGCCACTTCGTCGCCGCTGGCCACTGGATGTTCGAAAGAGGTTAGCGTCTGGTTAACCGCCGCCAGCAGCTTGCCCTCCTCCAGGGCCAGCGCCCAGCGATCGCCGCGGGCGGCAAGCTGCTGACGAACCGCTTCGACAGTCGCCAGTTCGCTGGCATCAAGGGTCAGCGAATCGGTACCGACCAGCTCGCGCACCTGGGCAAAAAACAGAACCTTAATCATGGCATTCACCCACCTTAAAATCGCCGGACTTGCCGCCGCTTTTCGCCAGCAGGCGCACTGGGCCAATCACCATATCCTTCTGCACCGCTTTGCACATATCGTAAATGGTCAGCGCGGCAACCGAGGCGGCGGTCAATGCTTCCATCTCAACGCCGGTTTTACCGGTGAGTCGGCAGAGCGATTCAATGCGCACCCGGTTATGTTCCGGCTGCGCCTGCAGATTGACTTCCACTTTGCTGAGCATCAGCGGATGACACAGCGGGATCAGCTCCCAGGTGCGTTTGGCCGCCTGGATCCCGGCGATACGCGCGGTGGCAAACACGTCGCCTTTATGGTGGCTGCCGTCGATAATCATCGCCAGGGTCGTCGCCTGCATTTCAACGTAAGCCTCGGCGCGCGCTTCGCGCACCGTTTCCGCTTTGCCGGAGACATCGACCATATGGGCTTCACCCGCGGCGTTAATATGGGTCAGTTGTGACATAGATTATTTCTTCAGGTGTGGAATGAAGTTACAGGGACGGGTGCGGGCATCAAGCTGCGGGGCGATGATGTTGTCCCACGCCGTACGGCAGGCTTTGGTTGAGCCCGGCATGGCGAAAATCAGCGTGCGATTGGCGACGCCGGCCACGGCCCGGGACTGCAACGTCGAGGTGCCGATCTCTTCGAACGACAGCATGCGGAACACTTCGCCAAAGCCTTCGACCTCACGATCAAACAGCGGCAGCAGCGCTTCCGGCGCCTGATCGCCGTCGGTAAAACCGGTGCCGCCGGTGATCAGCACCACCTGCACGTTATCGCTGGCTATCCACGCCGATACCTGAGCGCGGATGGCGTAGCGATTCTCTTTGACGATCGCCTTCTCGACGACTTGGTGCCCCGCCTCCTGCGCCGCCTCGCGCAGCCAGTGACCGGAAGTGTCGTCCTCTTCGCCGCGACGGCTGGAAACGGTAAGAATAGCAATACGGGTCGGAATAAACTCAGCGCTAGCCTGGCTCATCTGAATGCTCCTTTCGAAAACGATTAACCGCCAATATAGGACAGGTTCTGCGTAATACCGGTGTTGCCCTGATGCAGGAAATGGGTCTGCTTTTTATGGGTTAAGGCTTCGGCGATCCGCGCCTCCAGCGCGGCCTGCTGCTGGTCTTCGGCCATCAGGTCGCGCAGGTCGACGCCGCCTTCGCCAAACAGGCACAGGTGCAGTTTGCCAACGGACGAGACGCGCAGCCGATTGCAGGTGGCGCAGAAGTCTTTTTCATACGGCATGATGAGACCGATCTCGCCGGCGTAGTCCGGGTGACAAAAGACCTGCGCCGGGCCATCGCTGCGCTGGCGGATCTGATGGATCCAGCCGCGGCGCAGCAGTTCATCGCGCAGCACCATGCCGGAGAGATGGTGACGGCGGAACAGGTCGCTGCCTTCACCGGTTTCCATCAGCTCAATAAAGCGCAGCTGGATACGACGGGGTTGGATCCAGGCGAGGAAGGTATCGAGCTGGTGATGGTTAACATCACGCATCAGCACGGTATTCACCTTCACCTTGTCAAAGCCGGCGGCGAAGGCGGCGTCAATGCCGTCCATCACCTGGTGGAACTTGTCCTGGCCGGTGATGGCATGGAACTGGCGGGCGTCGAGGCTATCAACGCTGACGTTAATCGCCGTCAGGCCGGCAGCGCGCCAGCGTTCGACATCGCGCGCCAGGCGGTAACCGTTGGTAGTGACCGCAATCTGACGGATCGCCGGGTTTTCACGCACGGCGGCAATGATCTCGGTGAAGTCGCGGCGCAGGGAGGGTTCCCCACCGGTGAGGCGAACTTTTTCGGTGCCCAGCGCAGAGAAAGCGCGCGTAACCCGGCGTACTTCGTCTACGCTGAGAAAGCCATTGTTATTGACGGCGCCGGGCTTATAACCGTTCGGCAGGCAGTAGGTGCAACGGAAGTTGCACACATCGGTAATCGACAGACGCAGGTAATAAAACTTACGCGCGAATGCATCGGTAAGCTGTGAGGCCATATACACCTTTCCAAATACGGGAGACGCGGTCATTTCTTTCCACGCCCTGGCGACAACCGGCGGCGTCGCGGCCAAATCGCCATATCTTTTGACACAGGCGAAGAGGCTAGAGTGTTAACAGGTTATGTCGATAGTAGCGCGTTACAGGCAGTTTCGCCATTGGCGATTTCGCTATATAATATTATACATATCGCTATCTTCGTGCATTTTCGCTACAGAATAGCCATAAATCATTTTTTTGCCTTGATGTCGGTCAGTTTGTCGGGCTCCTCCCATCGTCTTTTAGGGGTAGATCGGGTAGTGTGTGGCCGTTTATGTGAAATAAGGAATTTCTATGCGCAATCGTACATTCGCTGACCTCGATCGGGTGGTAGCGCTCGGCGGCGGGCATGGTTTGGGCCGGGTGATGTCCTCCCTCTCCTCGCTCGGTTCACGGCTGACCGGCATTGTCACCACCACCGATAACGGGGGTTCCACCGGGCGGATCCGTCGTTCGGAAGGTGGCATTGCCTGGGGCGATATGCGCAATTGCATCAATCAGTTAATTGCCGAGCCGAGCGTAGCATCGGCAATGTTTGAGTATCGTTTTGGCGGTAACGGCGAGCTTTCCGGGCATAACCTCGGAAATTTGATGTTAAAGGCGCTGGATCACCTGAGCGTGCGGCCGTTAGAGGCGATCAATTTGATCAGAAACCTGCTGAAAGTGGACGCTTTCCTGATCCCGATGTCAGAACAACCGGTGGATTTGATGGCGCTCGATCATGAAGGCCATGAAGTTTATGGCGAAGTGAATATTGATCAGCTTGATAATGTGCCGCAGGAGCTGATGCTCACCCCGCCGGTACCGGCCACCCGCGAGGCGGTGGAGGCTATTGCCGAAGCCGATTTGATCCTCATTGGGCCGGGCAGTTTTTACACCAGCCTGCTGCCGATCCTGTTGCTCGACGAGATGGCCCAGGCGTTGCGCCGCACCCCGGCGCCGATGGTTTTTATCGATAACCTCGGCAAAGAGCATAGCCCGGCCGCGAGGCTGTCGCTGGCGGAGCGCATCGCGATTATGGAGTGCTATGTAGGCAAACGGGTGGTGGATGCGGTGATCGCCGGTCCAAAAGCCGATATCAGCGGCATCGACGACCGGTTGGTGATCCAGACGCCGCTGGAGGCCAGCGACGTTCCCTATCGTCATGACCGGGCGCTGCTCCGCGGGGCGCTGGAGAAAGCGATCCAGCTGCCGGGCTGATCCTGCGCGCCGGAGGCGGCCCTCTTCGGCGCACCTTAAAATCTTAAGGTTGTCTTAAAATAGGGCTGGCACTATACCCTCATCTTTTTCTGTGGGTGTGCATTATGTCGTTATTGCCTCTGCGTCGGCCGGTGGTCAGCCGCACGACTTATCTGATTCTCTTTGCTTGCTATATCGGTATCTGTCTCAACCTGGCTTTTTATCGCCAGGTTTTCCCGTTACTGCCGGTAAATAGCCTGCATAACTGGCTGGTATTCCTCAGTATGCCGATCGTGGCCATTAGCGTGATGAATATCCTCACCACTCTCGCCTCGTTCCTGAAGCTGGACCGGCTGGTGATTAGCCTGTTCATTCTGCTCAGCGCCTCGGCGCAATACTTCATCTGGAACTTTGGCGTGGTGATCGACCGCAGCATGATCACCAATATCCTCGACACCACTCCGGCGGAAAGCTTTGCTCTACTCTCCGGCGAAATGATTGCCGTCCTCGGCCTTTCCGGGGTTTTGGCGGTATTCGTCGCCTGGTGGGTGAAAATCCGTAAGCCCGCCACCCGGTGGCGCGGCGCGGCGATGCGCCTGCTCAATATCGCCGTTTCGGCGCTGCTGATTATTCTGGTGGCCGCGCTGTTCTACAAAGATTACGCCTCGGTGTTCCGTAACAACAAAGAGCTGGTGAAATCCCTGAGCCCTTCCAACAGCATTGTGGCCGTGAACTCCTGGTATGCTCATCATCGGATGGACAACCTGCCGCTGGTGAAGATTGGCGAAGATGCCACGCAGAAAGCGGTGATGCATAACGCTCCCCGTAAGAACCTGACGATCGTCGTGCTCGGCGAGACTTCGCGAGCGGATAACTTCTCACTGGGCGGCTATTTGCGCGACACCAACCCGTTGATGCGGCAGGACGGCGTGATCTATTTTCCGCATACCACTTCCTGCGGCACGGCAACCGCAGTTTCCGTGCCGTGCATGTTCTCCAATATGCCGCGCGCGCATTATGACGAAGAGCTGGCGCACCATCAGGAAGGCGTCCTGGATATTCTACAGCGCGCAGGGATCCAGGTACTGTGGAACGATAACGACGGCGGCTGCAAAGGCGCCTGCGACCGGGTACCACACCAGAACGTCACCGACCTGAAGCTCACCGGACAGTGCATCGATGGCGAGTGCTACGATGACGTCCTGTTCCATAATCTCGACAGCTATATCGATAACCTGCAACAGGATGGCATTATTGTGCTGCATACCATCGGCAGCCACGGTCCGACGTACTACAATCGCTATCCAGCGGCGTTTCGCAAATTCACGCCGACCTGCGACACCAATGAGATCCAGGGCTGTACCCGGGAGCAGTTGACCAATACCTATGACAACACCATCCTTTATGTCGACTATGTCGTTGATAAAGCGATAAAACTACTGCAATCTAAACAGGATAAATTTACCACTAGTCTGGTTTATTTGTCCGACCACGGCGAATCGCTGGGAGAAGATGGCGTCTATTTGCATGGTCTGCCGTATTCCATCGCGCCGGATACGCAGAAACATGTGCCGATGGCGCTGTGGCTCTCCGCCGACTACCAGCAGCGCTACGGCATTTCCGCGCACTGTCTGCAGCAGCGGGCGCAAAAAGAGAATTACTCGCAGGATAATCTGTTCTCCACCCTGCTCGGCCTGCTCGGCGTCAGCACCCGCGAGTACCAGGCGGCAGATGATATCTTAACGCCATGTAGAGAGGCTGGTTGATGAAAATCTTAGTCATTGAAGACGATGCGCTGCTGTTGCAGGGGTTAATTCTGGCGATGCAAAGTGAAGGATACGTGTGCGACGGCGTCTCCACCGCGCACGAAGCCGCGCTATCGCTGGCCAGCAATCATTACAGCCTGATCGTGCTGGATCTCGGCCTGCCGGATGAAGACGGGCTGCATTTTCTCTCCCGCATGCGGCGGGAGAAAATGACCCAGCCGGTGCTGATCCTCACCGCCCGCGATACGCTTGAGGATCGCATTAGCGGTCTCGATACCGGGGCGGATGACTACCTGGTAAAACCCTTTGCCCTGGAGGAACTCAATGCGCGCATTCGCGCCCTGCTCCGCCGGCATAACAACCAGGGCGATAATGAAATCAGCGTCGGCAATCTGCGCCTTAACGTCACTCGCCGCCTGGTGTGGCTGGGTGAAACGGCGCTGGATCTTACGCCGAAAGAGTATGCCCTGCTGTCGCGGCTGATGATGAAAGCCGGTAGCCCGGTGCATCGCGAGATCCTCTACAACGACATTTACAGCTGGGACAACGAGCCGGCGACCAATACCCTGGAAGTGCATATTCACAACCTACGCGAAAAGATTGGCAAATCGCGGATCCGCACCGTCCGGGGCTTTGGCTATATGCTGGCTAACAACATCGACACGGAATAGACCATGGCTCTGTTTGCAACTGAAACCTGGACCATGCGCCACCGGCTGCTGCTGACCATCGGCGCCATCCTGGTGGTCTGCCAGCTGATAAGCGTCTTCTGGCTATGGCATGAGAGCAAAGAGCAGATCCAGCTGCTGGTGGCCAGCGCCATCGAAGGGCACAACAACCAGAAACATGTGGAGCATGAGGTACGGGAAGCGGTTGCCAGCCTGCTGGTGCCGAGCCTGCTGATCGTTGGCCTGGCGCTGTATATCAGCATGCTGGCGGTGCGCAAGATCACCCGCCCGCTTTCACGTCTGCAAAGCGAACTGGAGAACCGCACGCCGGACAACCTCACCCCTATCGTACTCAGCGAATCGGTGCCCGAAGTCACGGCGGTGACCACCGCCCTGAATCAGTTGGTTTCCCGCCTCAATCTGACCCTCGACCGCGAGCGGCTGTTTACCGCCGACGTGGCGCATGAGCTACGCACCCCGCTGGCCGGGCTGCGGCTGCACCTTGAGCTGCTGGCGAAAGTGCATGGCATGGGCGTCGACCCGCTGATCCAGCGTCTCGATCAGATGACCACCAGCATTTCCCAGCTGCTGCAGCTGGCGCGCGTCGGCCAGTCCTTCTCCGCCGGCAGCTACCAGCAGGTGCTGTTGCTGGATGACGTGGTAAAACCCCTGCAGGACGAACTGGAGGCTATGCTGGCGCAGCGTCAGCAGCGGCTGCTGCTGACGGATATCGAAAACGAGACCGTCGTCTCTGGCGATGCGACGTTAATCCGCGTGATCCTGCGCAATCTGGTGGAGAATGCTCACCGCTACAGCCCTGAAGGGTCGACGATCCGCGTGTCGGTGAAAGCAGGCCTGATGCCGGTGATGGCGGTGGAAGATGAAGGGCCGGGGATCGATGAGGCGAAAAGCGGCGAACTCAGTAAAGCCTTCGTGCGCATGGACAGTCGCTACGGCGGCATTGGCCTCGGACTGAGCATCGTCACGCGCATCGCTCAGCTGCATGACGCCCAGTTTTTTTTGCATAACCGACAGCCCGGGCCAGGGGTCCGCGCGTGGGTGCTATTCCCGCAGCGCGGGGGTCAGAACGTCAGCACCCATTGATGGAAGAAGGCAACAATAATGACCAGGGCGGTGGCGACCGCCAGATATTCACGGAAGTTAATTTTTTGCATGGGCGCTATCCTCATCAGGTTGAAGATAGTGTCGCCTGGCGAGATTAAGCAAACATTAAGAAGGCCGCAACGCGGCCTTTTTTCTTCTCAAATGTTTGTTATCTGGCAAGCAGGACGATAAGAGAAGCGCGCCTTCACTATACCCCGCACGTCCACTCCGCCGGTCTGCGCCCAGAATCAGGAGGCGGCGATAAACAGCTCGCGCAGCTGATGCAGCTGGTCGCGTATTTGCGCCGCCTCCTCAAACTCGAGGTTCTGCGCGTGCTGCATCATCTGCCCTTCCAGCTCGTGGATTTTCTGCTGCAGCGCTTTTGGCGTCATATCCACAGCGCTAAGCCCGGCAGGCTCAACGGCCTTCGCTTTACCGCGCCCTTTGGCTTTGGTTTTCGCCAGGCCCTGGCCCAGCTGCAGGATATCCACCACTTTCTTATTGAGCCCCTGCGGCACGATGCCGTGCTCTTCGTTGTAGCGCTGCTGTTTCTCCCGTCGACGCTCGGTCTCGCCAATGGCTTTGGCCATGGAGGGGGTGATCTTATCGCCGTAGAGGATGGCCTTGCCGTTGACGTTGCGCGCCGCGCGGCCGATGGTCTGGATCAGCGAGCGTTCAGAACGCAGGAAGCCCTCTTTATCCGCATCCAGGATCGCCACCAACGACACCTCAGGCATATCCAGCCCCTCACGCAGCAGGTTGATCCCCACCAGCACGTCAAACTCGCCAAGACGCAGGTCGCGGATGATCTCCATGCGCTCGACGGTGTCGATATCCGAGTGCAGATAGCGCACGCGCTCGCCGTGCTCCTCAAGGTACTCGGTTAAGTCCTCCGCCATCCGCTTGGTGAGAGTGGTGACCAGCACGCGCTCGTTGATGGCCGTGCGCAGGCGGATCTCTGACAGCAGATCGTCGACCTGAGTCGCCACCGGGCGCACTTCGATGATTGGGTCAAGCAGACCGGTCGGCCGCACCACCTGATCCACAACCTCGCCGCCGGATTTATCCAGCTCATAGGCGCCCGGGGTCGCCGACACATAGATGGTTTGCGGCGCCAGCGCTTCAAATTCTTCAAACTTCATCGGCCGGTTATCCAGCGCCGACGGCAGGCGGAAACCGTATTCCACCAGCGTCTCTTTGCGCGCCCGGTCGCCCCGGTACATACCGCCGATCTGCGGCACCGTGACGTGGGATTCGTCAATCACCAGCAGGCCATCCGCCGGCAGATAGTCGAACAGGGTCGGCGGCGGCTCGCCGGGCCCGCGCCCGGAGAGAAAGCGCGAGTAGTTTTCAATGCCCGAGCAGTAACCCAGCTCGTTCATCATTTCGAGGTCAAACTGGGTACGCTGGGTTAAGCGCTGCTCTTCCAGCAGCTTGTTGTTGGCCAGCAGCACCTTGCGCCGCTCCGCCAGCTCCAGCTTGATCTCTTCCATCGCCTGGACGATGCGCTCCCGCGGCGTCACGTAGTGGGTCTTGGGATAAATGGTATAGCGCGGCACCGTCCCTTCGACGTGGCCGGTGAGCGGGTCGAACAGCGACAGACGCTCGACCTCTTCGTCAAAAAGCTCAATGCGCAGGGCGATATCGTCGGATTCCGCCGGGAAGACGTCGATCACCTCGCCGCGCACGCGAAAAGTGCCGCGCTGGAAGGCCTGATCGTTGCGGGTATACTGCAGTTCGGCCAGACGACGCAGGATCGCTCGCTGGTCAATCAGCATACCGACCGTCAGATGCAACATCATTTTCAGATACAGGTCCGGGTCGCCGAGGCCGTAGATCGCCGAGACTGACGCCACCACCACTACGTCGCGCCGCTCGAGCAGCGCTTTGGTGGCCGACAGACGCATCTGCTCAATATGTTCGTTTACCGAGGCGTCCTTCTCAATGAAGGTATCTGAGCTGGGAACGTAGGCTTCCGGCTGATAGTAATCGTAGTAGGAGACGAAATACTCGACGGCATTCTCCGGAAAAAACTCTTTCATCTCGCCGTAGAGCTGAGCCGCCAGGGTTTTGTTTGGCGCCAGCACCATCGTCGGCCGCTGCAGGTCGGCAATCACGTTGGCGATGGTAAAGGTTTTACCGGAGCCGGTAACCCCCAGTAGCGTCTGATGCGCAAGCCCATCCTCCAGCCCCTCTTCCAGGCGGCGGATGGCTTCCGGTTGGTCTCCGGAGGGGCGAAAGGCGGAATGCAGTACAAACGATTTACTCATCAATCAGAACCTGAAAAAAGAATTAGCGGCCGGTGTTTAATTCTACCCCCCGGGCCGTTTTTTGCCAATAAATTATACTGGATATTTAAACAGTGCGTACTTATGATAACGCCACAAAAGGGTCTTATTGGCCGGCAAGCTGGGTGCAAAACGTGCGTCAGACGGAATAATCCTCCGGCCGCCAGGGTTATCCCCAGAAAATTTTACCTTTTAACATTTGTCAAGCGGACGGATGAAACTTTTATGGCAGCAGATGACGCTTTTCTTACACCCATTGATTTTATCTAACAAGCTGATATTTAAGATCTTTAAAGAAAAGACGCCTTTCGCGCCAATTCAGCCGCAAGCCGCGTACGCTCTAGCTTACCGCAGGTTTTCTAACTCTAATACACAAGGTTATCCACAGGAATAGTGGATAACTGTCCGCAGCCCAAGACCACCGCCGCCCGGCGCCTGTCGCCTTTTGCGGTCAACCGCGTGGCGAAAAATTTTTATCGAACTATTTTTGATAACTATCCGCTTAAAGCCGCTCGATTTTTGCTGCTTTTTGCACCACCCTTTAGCGTCGGGCACCGGAAAAGTGCAGCCCCGGCGCTGACGAGGCCCGATGGTATCGGCGTTTAGCGCTTTTTTCCGAGCGTTCTTTTTCCTGGCAAGAGTTTTGCAGCATCTTTCTGTCGCCCTGACGCCAGGATAAGGAGAAAACGTCCATGTTGAATTTACAGGCAGTAAATCACTTTTACGGCAACCAGCATTCGCTGTGGAATGTCGATCTTGTACTACGCCCGGGAGAGTGCATTGGCGTACTGGGACGCGAGGGCATGGGAAAAACCACCCTGGTTAACTGCATTGCTGGCCACCTGCCGGTGGCCAGCGGCCGGATGACCTGGCATGACATTGGCGCCCCGCCGCAGGATCTCACCCCCCTGTCCGCTCAATCGCGCAGCGCCATTGGTATCGGCTACGTGCCACAAGATAAACGCATTTTTTCCCAACTCAGCGTGGAAGAGAACCTGCACATCGCCCTGGCGGCCGGGAAACCCGGGGCTAACGCCAGCGGCGGCGAGATTTATGAGCATTTTCCCGAGCTCTATGCCCTACGGCAGCGCAAAGGCGCCTCGCTGAGCGACGACGATCAGTACCAGCTGGCGCTGGCCAGGGCGCTGATCGTCCAGCCGCGGCTGCTGATCCTTGATGAACCCTCGCGCGGCAGAGGGCCGCGCTGCCTGCAAAAGCTGGCGGATCTGCTGTTGCGGTTAAATCGCGATATCGGCCTGACGGTGCTGCTCGCCGAGCAGCACCTGCCCTTTATCCGCCGGGTGGCGGATCGCTTCTGTGTCTTGCACCGGGGCCGTAACGTCGCCGAAGGCGATATTATGGCGCTGGATGAGCCGCTGCTGGCGCAGTGGATAACGCCGGATCCAGCGCCCTGAGGTCCAGATACTGGCCGAGATCGTCGCGCTGCGCGATGTCGGCAAGCCACGGTATTTCGCCGAGGAACGGCGCGGCCAGTCGGTTTTTCAGCGTCGCCAGATATTCGGCGTGGCGCTTGCCCGGCGGCTGTACGTCATTGGCGATCCACCCCGCCAGCGGTAGTCCCGCCTGGCGTACCGCCTGAGCGGTAAGCATTGCGTGGTTGATACAGCCGAGCTTAACGCCCACCACCAGAATGACCGGCAGCTGTTCCGCCTGCGCCCAGTCGGCGAAGGTCAGGGAATCCGAGAGCGGCGTAAACCAGCCGCCGGCGCCTTCCACCAACACCCAGTCGGCGAGACCTTCCAGCTCACGCAGCCCGCTGGAGAGCCTGGCCGCGGCGATCGGCCGCCCTTCGTCGGCGCTGATGATGTGCGGGGAGGTCGGCTCGGCGAAGGTATAGGGGTTCACCTGGTCGTAACGCAACGCGACCCGACTATGATGCTGCAGCGCCAGCGCATCTTCATTACGCAGCCCATCGCCGGTAAGCTCGCTACCGGAGGCCACCGGCTTATAGCCGGCAGTGTGAAAACCCAGCAGATTAGCCGCCTGCAGCAGGGCGCTGCTGGCGATGGTTTTACCGACTTCAGTATCGGTCCCGGTGACAAAAAAACGTTTAGTCACGCTCAATGACTCCTGTAAAAAGAGAATACGTCAGCGGGCAGATGCCCTGCCGCTGCGGCCAGGCCAGCTGCAGCTCGCGCAGTTTGCCGCGGCCAAGCGGGGCGGCGGTCCGCCCCTGGTGCAAATGGGTGGCGCCGATGCCCTTCAGCGAGCGCATAGCGCTCAGCGCATCGGCGAACGGCAGGCTAATCTGATGAACCTCGCCGGTCGCGCGCAGGCCGCGAAGCGCCGCGCGCACCGCCGCTTCGCTAAGGAAACGGTTGGCATGCGGCCGGTCGTCGATGGCCTGCCACGCCTGATTGAGCTCCGGCAGCGAGTCGGCGAGCAGCGTGCTAAACGCCACTCTGCCGCCGGGACGCGCCACCCGGTACAGCTCGCCAATTGCCGCCCGTAGATCGTCGCACCACTGCACCGCCAGATTGCTCCACGCCAGATCGACGCAGGCGTCCGGCAGCGGCAGCGCCTCAATATCCCCCAACAGATAATGCTGCGCGGCGTCGTTACGCTGCGCCTGGGCGAGCATCCCGGCGGAGAGATCCAGCGCGGTCACCACGCTGCCCGCCTCACGCCAATAGCGACTCATACTGCCGGGGCCGCAGCCGGCATCCAGCACCTGCGCAAAATCGCGGCGCGCCAGCTGGCGCAGCAGTAGATCGGCGCAGCGCCGCTGCAGTTCATCATGTTGCGTATAGCCGCTGGCCGCCCGGCCAAACGCCGCGGCCACCGCCTGCTTATTCACTGTGGCCATGCAGCACCTCCAGTAAACGGTTAATGTCTTCAATATGATGGGCGGCTGTCAGGGTCAGGCGCAAACGCGCGCTGCCGACCGGCACCGTCGGTGGACGGATCGCCGTTGCCCAGCAGCCCGCGTCGCGTAGACGGCAGGCCAGGTTCAGCGCCCGGGCGTTGTCGCCGACGATCAGCGGCTGGATCGCGCTGACGGAGTCGGTCAACCCCAGCGACACCTCGCCCATCCCCTCACGGAACTGACGGATGCGGGCGGCCAGGATGTCGCGACGCTGCTGCCCTTCATCGCTGCGAATGATCCCCAGGGCAGCGCTCAGCGCCACCGCCTGGGCGGGCGGCATCGCGGTGCTGTAGATCAGATGACGGGCAAACTGCAGCAGATAATCGGCCATTGCTTCGTCGCACAGCACCGCCGCGCCGCTGACGCCGAAGGCCTTGCCGAAGGTAACCACCAGCAGCTCAGGGCGCACCGCCTGCGCGGCGCAGCTCCCGCGTCCTTCGTCGCCGACCACGCCAACACCGTGGGCGTCATCCACCAGCAACACTGCCCCTGCGGCCTGCGTCGCGGCGTGAATGGCCGCCAGCGGCGCGCTGTCGCCGTCCATGCTGAAAATGCCTTCAGTGACCGCCAACTGTTCGCCCGCCAGCGGCTTAGCCAGCAGTTGCGCGAGCTGCTGCGGATCGTTGTGGGTAAAGCGCCGCAGCTGCGCCGGGCTGAGGCTCGCCGCCTCCAGCAGAGAGGCGTGGCTCAGACGGTCGGCGACAATCCGATCGTCTTTCTCCACCAGGGCAGCGATCAGCGCCTGATTCGCGGCAAAGCCGGAGATAAACAGCAATGCGCGCGGATAGCCCAGCCAGTCGGCGAGCGCCTCTTCCAGCGCGCGGTGGGCTTCGCTATAGCCGCTCACGTGGCCCGAGCCGCCGGCACCGACGCCATAGCGCGTGGCCCCCTGTTGCCAGGCGGCGATAATCGCCGGATGCTGACTCAGGCCCAGATAGTCATTGCTGGAGAAGTTAAGCCAGCGCTCCCCTTCCCGCTCCAGCCAGCGCCCGGCGCCGTGCGTCACCGGCAGGCGGTGGCGAAAAGCTTCCGCCGCCCGCCGCTCGTCCAGCGCCCGATTGATTCGCTGCTGCCAGCTCATAGCGCCGCCGCGTTGTAATATTCCTCAGTGTCCGGGGTGAGTAAGGCCTGCTCCAGACGCTGCTGCTGCTCATTGTCGCCTTCCAGCACCGCCGTCTGCTGCGGGTTGATCCCCAGCTTGCGGAACAGCTGCAGGTCTTTGTCCTCTTCCGGGTTCGGCGTGGTCAGCAGCTTGCAGCCGTAGAAAATCGAGTTCGCCCCGGCCATAAAGCACATCGCCTGGGTCTGCTCGTTCATCTGCTCGCGGCCGGCGGAGAGACGCACGTAGGAGGTGGGCATCATGATGCGCGCGATGGCGATAGTGCGGATGAAATCGAAAGCGTCGACGTCGTCGTTATCCGCCAGCGGCGTGCCCTTGACCTTCACCAACATGTTGATCGGTACGCTCTCCGGCGGCGTCGGCAGATTAGCCAGTTGCAGCAGCAGTCCGGCGCGATCTTTTACGCTCTCTCCCAGCCCGACGATACCGCCGGAGCAGACTTTGATCCCAGCATCACGCACTTTATCCAGCGTATCCAGGCGCTCCTGGTAGGTGCGGGTGGTGATGATGTTGCCGTAAAATTCCGGCGAGGTATCAAGGTTGTGGTTGTAGTAATCGAGGCCCGCTTCGGCCAGGCGCTGCGCCTGACTGTCGGTCAGGGTGCCGAGCGTCATACAGGACTCCAGCCCCAGCGCCTTCACCCCTTTCACCATCTGCTCCAGGTAAGGCATATCGCGGTCATTGGGGTTTTTCCACGCCGCGCCCATGCAGAAGCGGGTGGAGCCGGCGTTTTTCGCCTGGCGCGCTGATTCCAGCACCTGCTCAACCTCCATCAGGCGCTCGGCTTCGAGGCCGGTTTTGTAGCGTGCGCTCTGCGGGCAATATTTACAATCTTCCGGGCAGGCGCCGGTTTTGATCGACAGCAGGGTGCTGACCTGCACCTGGCGCGGATCAAAGTGTTGACGATGGATTTGCTGTGCTTCGAATAGCAGATCGATCAGCGGTTTATTAAATAATTCCGTTACTTGCGACATTGTCCAGCGAGGTTGGTGAGCCATTTTCCTCTCCAAAAGGTCGTACACTTCCTATTTCACACAGCCTCTTTGTTGGCGGCACTCGCGCCTCCCAGTCACATAGTGAACTATGCTCCTGGGGATGTTCTCGCTTGCCGCCTCGATGCTGCGCGAAATATTTTGTGTACGTTTCATTGTAAGTAAGTTCAGTGTAGACTTGTAAACCTAAATGTTTTCAAAATGGTTTACAAGTCGCTTATGACACTGGACGATCTCGCTTTCGATCGGCGCCACATCTGGCACCCCTACACCTCTATGACTTCCCCCCTGCCGGTCTATCCGGTGGTGTCCGCCCACGGTTGCGAGCTGTCCCTCGCCGGCGGCGAACAGTTGGTTGACGGTATGTCTTCCTGGTGGGCGGCGATCCACGGCTACAATCACCCACGCCTCAATGCGGCGCTGAAGGGGCAAATTGACCAAATGTCGCACGTGATGTTCGGCGGGATCACCCATCCGCCGGCAGTTGCGCTATGCCGTCAGCTGGTGGCGATGACCCCGGCCTCGCTGGAGTGCGTTTTCCTCGCCGACTCCGGTTCGGTGGCGGTAGAGGTGGCGATGAAAATGGCGCTGCAGTACTGGCAGGCTAAAGGCGAACCACGTCGTCGTTTTCTGACCTTCCGCAACGGCTATCACGGGGATACCTTCGGAGCGATGTCGGTCTGCGATCCGCAGAACTCGATGCACAGCCTGTGGCAGGGCTACCTGCCGGATAACCTGTTCGCCCCCGCGCCGCAAAGCCGCTTTGACGGCGAGTGGGACGAGATGGATATGGTACCGTTTGCCCGCCTGATGGCCGCGCATCGTCACGAAATCGCCGCGGTGATCCTCGAACCTATCGTCCAGGGGGCAGGCGGCATGCGGATGTACCATCCAGAGTGGCTGAAGCGGGTGCGTAAAATGTGCGACCGGGAAGGGATACTGCTGATCGCCGATGAGATTGCCACCGGCTTTGGCCGCACCGGCAAGCTGTTCGCTTGTGAACACGCCGGGATTACCGCCGACATTCTGTGTCTGGGCAAAGCGCTGACCGGCGGCACCATGACCCTTTCCGCCGCCATCACTACCCGAACGGTTGCTGAAACCATTAGCAATGGCGAAGCCGGTTGCTTTATGCACGGCCCCACCTTTATGGGCAATCCGCTGGCCTGCGCGGTGGCCGGCGAAAGCCTGCGCCTGCTGGAGAGCGGCGAATGGCAGCTGCAGGTAGCGGCGATTGAAGCCCAGCTGCAGGCCGAGCTGGCCCCGGCGCGGGGATCTGCGCTGGTCGCGGACGTCCGCGTGCTGGGCGCTATTGGCGTGGTTGAAACCCGTCGCCCGGTCAACATGGCCGCCCTGCAGCGCTTTTTCGTCGAGCAGGGAGTCTGGATCCGTCCGTTTGGCCGGCTGATTTATCTGATGCCGCCGTACATCATCACGCCCGAGCAGCTGACCCGCCTGACCCGTGCGGTCAACCAGGCAGTGCAGGACGAAACATTTTTTAGCGAATAAATAGCGGAATTGCGTCGTCGGGAAGGCTACACTTCTTTGTTAATCAGCGCATTATCAATGAGGATGAAGCATGAAACTGATCAGTCACGATCTCCAGGACGGCGGTAAGCTGCCTAATCGTCACGTCTTCAACGGCATGGGCTACGATGGCGACAATATTTCGCCGCATCTGATGTGGGATGATGTGCCCGCGGGAACCAAAAGCTTTGTGGTGACCTGCTACGATCCGGATGCGCCGACCGGCTCCGGCTGGTGGCACTGGGTGGTCGCTAACCTGCCGGCCGATACCCGCGTCCTGCCGCAAGGGGCCGGTTCCGGTCAGGCGGAGCTGCCGGAAGAGGCCGTTCAGACCCGCACCGATTTTGGTAAGGCAGGCTACGGCGGCGCGGCGCCGCCGAAGGGCGAAACCCACCGCTATATCTTCACCGTCCACGCCCTGGACGTCGAGAAAATTGAGGTGGATGCTGAGGCCAGCGGCGCGATGGTCGGCTTTAACGTCCATTTCCATTCCCTCGCCAGCGCCTCCATCACCGCCCTGTTCAGTTAATCTTCCCCGGATAGCGGCTTGCGCCTTATCCGGGGTACCCGCGGCGCCATTTGTTTTTCGGGTGGCGCTGCGCTTACCCGACCTACACTACCCCCACGCCCATGCTAGCGCAGCGCCGCCGGGCGATTGCCGCGGGCACGGAGCCGCTTTTATGCCGGGCGGCGGCTGACGCCTTGCCCGGCCTACGGTGCGTGCGACCTGCCGTGAAGTTACCCACCAGTCCTGCTGAAACTGCCGGTGTTGCGGCCTCAACATCGCTGAGACGTTCCCGGAAGGCCGGGGCAGCCCGCATGGATGCGGGCTGAGGGCCGTGTTTTGCAAGGACGCTGCCTCGGCCCGACCCGAAGCCTGCAGGGATAAGTCGAAGGCACCACGCAGTGGCGATGTTGCTGGCCGAAGCCCGGGGGTACAGGGGGCGGCGGCGACTGGCCGCCCCCTGTGCGCTCCCTGCGCCATGAGTAACATAACGTAGAAGACATTTCGGGAGCGCAATGTGCTCGGAATTAATACAAAACAACTGTTTTTACCGGATTAAAACCGTTACAAGCCGATAGCAGTATCTACAATACCCCCAGGCCCGCGCAAGCGCAGCGCCGCCGGGCGATTGCCGCGGGCACGGAGCCGCTTTTATGCCGGGCGGCGGCTGACGCCTTGCCCGGCCTACGGTCCGTGCCATTTGTAGCCCCGGTAAGCGCAGCGCCACCGGGGAAATTGATCTTACTGTTCAGTGGCTACCTGCAGCGCCGTTTTACGCACCCGCGCATACCACACCACCGTCAGCAGCCCGAGCCAGACCAGGCCGGCGATCAGCGCCATCCGCGTTTCGGCAAACATCCCTAATACGGCGATGACCAGCCCCATAAACAGCAGCGTCAACAGCGGCGCCACCGGCCAGAACGGAATGGGAAAGGCGATCTGGCTGCGCTCTTCGGCAGACAAACCGCGGCGCATGGCAAAATGGGATAGCAGAATCATCAGCCACACCCATACCGTGGCGAATGCCGCCAGCGAAGCAATTAGCACAAATACCTGCTCGGGGATCAGATAGTTCAATACCACCGCCGCCAGAAGCGCGCCGCCCATGACCACCACCGTCATCCAGGGCACACCGTTGCTGGCGATGCGCTGGAAGCTTTTCGGCGCCAGCCCCTCTTTCGACATGCCGTACATCATGCGTCCGGCGCCAAAAATATCGCTGTTAATCGCCGAGATGCTGGCGCTGATCACGATGATGTTAAGGATGGTCGCCGCCGCCGGGATCCCCAGACCGTCGAAAATAAGCACAAACGGACTCCCCTGTTCGCCAAAGCTGTTCCACGGGAAGATCGCCATCAGTACCGCCAGGGTGCAGACGTAGAACAGGATAATGCGCAGCGGAATGGTATTGATGGCCTGCGGGATCACCTTCTTAGGATCCTTCGCTTCAGCGGCGGTGACGCCGATAATCTCCACCCCGCCGAAGGCGAACATCACGATGCCAAGCGAGGCGATAACGCCCTGCCAGCCGTTAGGGGCAAAGCCGCCGTGGCTCCAGAGGTTTTCCAGCCCGGTGGCCGGGAAGCTGTGGCCAAAGCCAAAGAAGATGATCCCCGCCCCCGCCAGCATCATGGCGATAATCGCCACCACCTTCACCAGAGACAGCCAGAACTCCATCTCGCCAAATACCCGCACGTTGCACAGGTTCATCGCGCCGATAAAGAAGATGATGCTGAGGATCCAGATCCAGCGCGGCACATCGGGGTACCACAATCCCATATAGATGCCGAAGGCGGTGACGTCGGCCAGGGCGACGATCACCATTTCAAAGGTGTAGGTCCAGCCGGTAATAAACCCGGCCAGCGGCCCGAGATACTGGCGGGCATAGCTGCCGAAGGAGCCGGAAACCGGGTTGCGCACCGCCATCTCGCCCAGCGCGCGCATGACGATAAACACCGCCGCGCCGCCAATCAGATAGGCCAGCAGCACCGCCGGGCCCGCCGCTTTGATGGCTGAGGCCGAGCCATAGAACAGCCCGGTGCCGATAGCGGAGCCGAGCGCAATAAACCGAATGTGTCGGGCATTGAGCCCGCGCAGCAGATGTGGCTTGTGTTGTTGTTGCATATACAGGTGTCCTGATTTTTTTATATGACGACAAATATGCGATGTAGGGCGGTCGGGGGAATGACTTCCCCCGACGCGGGTACAGAGAACAACGGTGATTAATGCAGTACGGCAGGCAGCAGACGCGTCAGGTGACGGGCCGCCAGAAGCGCAATGGCGTTATCGATATCCGGGGCGAAGTAGCGATCCTGCGTATAGTGCGGCACGCGTTCGCGCAGCAAGTGACGCGCCTCTTCCAGCAGCGGACTGGTGGTCAGTCCTTCGCGCATATCCAGCCCCTGCGCCGCCGCCAGCCACTCAACGGCCAGCACCCCGCGGGTGTTCTCGGCCATCGCCCACAGGCGGCGACCGGCCGCCGGCGCCATCGAGACGTGGTCTTCCTGGTTGGCAGAGGTGGGCAGGCTGTCAACGCTATGCGGGTGCGACAGCGCTTTGTTTTCACTGGCTAAGGCCGCCGCCGTGACCTGGGCAATCATAAACCCGGAGTTGACGCCGCCATTTTTGACGAGGAACGGCGGCAGCTGCGACATATGGCTGTCCATCATCAGCGCGATGCGGCGCTCGGAGAGCGAGCCGATTTCGGCGATCGCCAGCGCGATATTATCCGCGGCCATCGCCACCGGTTCGGCATGGAAGTTACCGCCGGAGATGACGTCATTTTCGGCGGCAAAGACCAGCGGGTTATCGGAGACCGCGTTGGCTTCAGCCAGCAGCACCTCAGCCGCCTGGCGGATCTGCGTCAGGCAGGCGCCCATCACCTGCGGCTGGCAGCGCAGGGAGTACGGGTCCTGCACCTTGCTGCAGTTATGGTGCGACTGCGAGATCGCGCTATCTTCGGTCAGCAGGTGGCGATACAGCGCCGCCGCATCAATCTGCCCGCGCTGGCCGCGCACTTCATGGATGCGCGCATCAAACGGACGACGTGAGCCCAGCGCCGCTTCGGTGGTTAACGCCCCGCAGACGACCGAGGAGGCGAACAGATCCTCGGCTTCGAACAGACCGCGCAGGGCAAAAGCGGTCGAGGCCTGGGTGCCGTTGAGTAGCGCCAGCCCCTCTTTCGCCGCCAGGGTAATCGGCTCCAGCCCCACCTGACGCAGCGCTTCGGTGGCCGGCAGCCAGTCGCCGCCGCGTACCCGCGCTTTACCTTCTCCGAGCAGGGTCAGCGACATATGCGCCAACGGCGCGAGGTCGCCGGAAGCGCCGACGGAGCCTTTGGCCGGGATCCACGGCGTCACGCCGGCATTCACCAGGCCAATCAGCGCCTGGATCACGCTCAGGCGGATCCCGGAGAAACCGCGGGACAGGCTGTTAATCTTCAGCACCATAATCAGCCGCGCCAGATCATCGTCCAGCGGCTCGCCAACGCCCGCCGCATGGGACAGCACCAGCGAACGCTGCAGGTTCTCCAGATCTTCCGTCGAGATACGGGTTTGCGCCAGCAGGCCAAAACCGGTGTTGATGCCGTAGGCGGTCCGCCCTTCGGCAAGGATGGCGTTGACGCAGGCCACGCTCTCGTCAATGGCGGCAAACGCGCCGCTGTCGAGGGTAATATTTACCGGGTGGCTGTAAACGTCGCGGAGCTGCGACAGGCTGAGTTGACCCGGGATCAAAGTTAAAGATTTCATTTAGCGTTCCCCTGCGTTGCCGCCACCATCGGAAGATTCAGACCCTGTTCTGCTGCGCATTCAATGGCAATCTCATACCCCGCGTCGGCATGACGCATTACGCCGGTCGCCGGGTCGTTATGCAGGACGCGGGCGATACGCGCCGCCGCTTCATCGGTACCATCGCAGACGATAACCATCCCGGAGTGTTGCGAGAAGCCCATGCCTACCCCGCCGCCGTGGTGCAGCGACACCCAGGTCGCGCCGCTGGCGGTATTGAGCAGGGCGTTGAGCAGCGGCCAGTCGGAGACCGCATCAGAACCATCGCGCATCGCTTCGGTTTCGCGGTTCGGGCTGGCGACGGAGCCGGAGTCAAGGTGATCCCGGCCAATGACGATCGGCGCGGAGACTTCGCCGCTGCGCACCATTTCGTTAAACGCCAGACCGAGCTTTTGCCGCCACTCCAGACCGACCCAGCAGATACGCGCCGGCAGTCCCTGGAAGCTGATGCGCTCGCGCGCCATATCCAGCCAGTGGTGCAGATGCTGATCATCTTTAATGATCTCTTTCACTTTCGCGTCGGTTTTGTAGATATCCTGCGGATCGCCGGACAGCGCTACCCAGCGGAACGGGCCGATACCGCGGCAGAACAGCGGGCGGATATAGGCCGGCACGAAGCCCGGGAAATCGAAGGCGTTGCTGACGCCCACTTCCTGCGCCATCTGGCGGATGTTGTTGCCGTAGTCGAAGGTTGGGACCCCCATCTCATGGAAGGCCAGCATCGCCTGCACGTGATCGGCCATCGAGCGTTTCGCCGCCAGAATAGTGCCCTGCGGGTCGGATTCGGCTTTCTGCTGATACTCTTCCCAGCTCCAGCCTTTCGGCAGATAGCCATGCAGCGGGTCGTGGGCGCTGGTCTGGTCGGTGACCATATCCGGGCGCACGCCGCGCTTCACCAGCTCCGGTACGATCTCCGCGGCGTTGCCGCACAGCGCGATAGAGATGGCCCGCCCTTCGGCGGTGTATTTTTTGATGCGCGCCAGGGCGTCATCCAGCGAGGTGGCTTGCTCATCCACGTAGCGGGTACGCAGACGGAAATCGATGCGGCTCTGCTGACATTCGATGTTCAGCGAGCAGGCGCCGGCCAGCGTCGCGGCCAGCGGCTGCGCGCCGCCCATGCCGCCCAGACCGGCGGTTAATACCCAGCGGCCTTTCAGGCTGCCCTGGTAGTGCTGGCGACCGGCTTCGACGAAGGTTTCGTAGGTACCCTGCACGATGCCCTGGCTGCCGATGTAGATCCAGCTGCCGGCGGTCATCTGGCCGTACATCGCCAGCCCTTTGGCATCCAGCTCGTTAAAGTGTTCCCAGGTGGCCCAGTGCGGGACCAGGTTGGAGTTGGCGATCAGCACGCGCGGTGAGTTTTCATGGGTTTTGAATACGCCCACCGGCTTCCCGGACTGCACCAGCAGGGTTTCATCGCTCTCCAGGTTCTTCAGCGCCTTCACGATAGCGTCATAGCATTCCCAGTTGCGCGCTGCGCGACCAATACCGCCATAGACCACCAGCTCGTGCGGGTTTTCGGCGACATCGGGATCAAGGTTATTCATTAACATACGCAGCGGGGCTTCGGTCAGCCAGCTCTTCGCGGTCAGCGTCGTGCCTCTTAGCGCACGGACGTCCAGCTGGCGATATTTGCTTTGCGACATCGGGGTTTCTCCTGACAATGAACGTTGTTTACGTAGATACATATACTTGTCTATACAAGCATGCGCAAGCCAGGATTTAACAGAAATGATACAATTTTGTTATATTGCGTCAGCAATCACGTTTTGCTGACGCCAGCGTGGATCAGGAGCCAAAGCGCCCCTGCAGACGATATCGGCTACCGGGGAACAGCAGGCGCGCGTGGGAGACGATGTGGGTTGTCGACCAGGTGCGGCGACGGATCAGCAGGCACGGATCGTGGGCGTGAATATGCAGCAGCGCGCACTCTTCCGCCGTGGCCTGCACCGCTTCAACAATGTGTTCACCTTCAGTTAACGGCGCGATCAGCGACAGGTAATCATGGGGCGTGGTGGCGGTGTAGTCCTGATGCAGATAGTCCGGGACCACTGCGGCATTGACGCAGCGATCTTCGATTTGCACCGGCACCTCGTTTTCGTAATGCACCATCAGCGAGTGAAAGATGCGGGTGCCTTCCGGGACGCTGAGCGCCGTCGCCTGAATATGATCCGCCCGGGTCTCCTCCAGCAGGAGTACCTCACAGCGGTGCTGATGGTGACGGGCGACAATTTCTGCGGCAATACTGCGCACCTCGAACAGCGCCGACTGCCCTTTCGGCTCGGCGACAAAGGTTCCCACCCCTTGCAACCTGACCAGCAGGCCTTCGTCCGTCAGCTCGCGCAGCGCGCGATTGATGGTCATCCGGCTGAAGCCGAACTGGGCCACCAGCTCAGCTTCCGACGGGATACGGTCATGCGGTCGCCAGACGCCGCTGTGGATCTTTTCGCTGATCGCCTGCTTCACCTTTTCATAGAAAGGCGCGGGCGCGGAACGAGGTTGTTGTGCAAACATGGCCTGGCTTTCCTTATGCGTAATAAGCGGAGCGGCGAAACGAAAATAATAGCGCGGATCGCTAGCGCCACCAATGGGCGATTTGCCATGCCACACGGGCCGCCGTGTGAGCGCCCTGACCGTCAATGTCAAACAGCGGGTTAAACTCCACCAGATCCACCGCCTGCAGCTTACCGCTGCGGCACAGCGGCTCAACGATGCGCAGCAGCGTGGCCAGCGGCACGCCCAGCGCCGCCGGGGCCGACACCGCCGGCATTTCTCGCGCCGGCAGCACGTCGAGATCGATAGTCAGATACAGACGGTCGAATTGCGCGATATTGCGCTCAAGCTCCGGCAACACGCGAGTTTCGAAGGCTGTCAGCACCTCCAGATCTTCAACGATAGCCACCTGGCGGCGCGCCGCTTCATCCCATAGCGCCTGGGTGTTCGCCGCCCGGCTAACCCCGATGCAGGAATAGTGAAAACCGCGCTGCTGCGCGTCACACTCCAGCGCCAACTGGCGGAACGGCGTCCCGGAGCTGGCGCATTCGGCAAAGCGCAGATCCAGATGCGCATCGAGATTAATAATGCCCACTTTTTCGCCCGGGAAGGCGTCCAGTACCCCAGCGCCGTGGCCGAAGGCCGTCTCGTGGCCGCCGCCCAGGACCAGCGTGCGTTTACCCGCCCGCTGACAGTCGGCCACCGCCTCGCGCAGCGCCTGATGCGCGGCTTCTAACTGCTCGCCGTCGACGCTGATGGTGCCCATATCCACGCAGCGGTCATGACCCTGATGGCTGGCCATATTGGCCAACGCCCGGCGCAGGGTCGCCGGGCCGTCCGCTGCCCCGGTACGCCCCTTGTTACGCCGGACCCCTTCGTCACAGGCGAAGCCGAGCAGCGCGATATCGCCGGGCATCTCCTGCGGCGCGAAGCGTTCCGCGCGGGCGATGGTCTGGAACAGGCGCAGCGCATTGGGCGCTTCCGCGCTGTCGTCGCGTCCCTGCCAGAGACTGGCTGGCGTAGCTTGCCACAGCATCATTGCAGTTCTCCTTGAACAACGCGATGCCAGAGCGGACTGCGCCCCGGCTCATACACCATCTCGACGGGATGCTCAGCATCCCAGATGGCGAAGTTAGCGACAAAGCCCGGCGCCAGCTGGCCGTGGCTGGCCTGGCGCCCCAGCGCCCGCGCGGCATGGCGCGTCACCCCGGCCCACGCCTCCTCCGGCGTCAGGCCAAACTTAACGCAGGCCATGTTCATCGCCAGATGCAGGCTGGCGAAGGGGCTGGTGCCGGGGTTGAAATCGGTCGCCACCGCCATCGGCACCTGGTACTTGCGCAGCAGCTCGACCGGCGGTTTACGAGTTTCATTAAGGAAGTAGAACGCGCCGGGGAGCAGGGCTGCCACGGTGCCGCTTTCACGCATCGCCGCCACGCCCTCTTCCGTCAGATACTCGATATGGTCGGCGGAAAGCCCATGATAGCGGCTCACCAGCTGCGCGCCGCCCAGCGACGAGAGCTGCTCAACGTGGCCTTTTACCGGAATGCCCAGCGCCTGCGCCGCCTGAAAGACGCGCTCAGTTTGCTGCGGGCTGAAGCCGACGTTTTCGCAGAAGACGTCAACGCTTTCAAACAGTCCCTCCTGCCACAGCGTCGGTAAAATGGTCTCGCAGACCAGCGTAATATAGCCGTCAGCATCGCCTTGATATTCCGGCGGCGTGGCATGGGCGGAGAGCAGCGTCGCCGACAGTTCCACGCCATTATGATCGGCCAGTTGTCGGGCGACCCGCAGCATTTTGCGTTCGTTTGGCAGGTCGAGGCCGTAACCGGATTTGATCTCCAGGGTGGTCACCCCTTCACGCAGCAGGCGTTCCAGACGCGGCTGGGCCAGCGCCAGTAGTTCAGCTTCGCTGCTGTCGCGCGTGGCGCGCACGGTGGAGTTAATGCCGCCGCCGCTGGCGCTGATGGTTTGATACGACACGCCGTTCAGCCGCTGCTCCCACTCCTGGGCCCGGCTGCCGCCGAAGACGAGATGGGTGTGGCAGTCGATTAATCCCGGCGTTACCAACCGGCCTTCAAGATCGATACTGCGCCCGCTGGGGACGTCATCTTCGGCGACAATCGCCGCGATGCGGCCGTCGCGCACCAGCAGCGCATGGCGCTCCAGCAGGCCGTAAGGTTGAGCGTGATCGGGGTTCAGGGTGGCGAGACGCCCGTTTCGCCAGATAACGAGTTCGGAAGTGGCTTCAGTCATAGCGCTTAACTTGTCATGGGTTGTATAGACATTTATTTTCATAACGCCGGTAAAGTCAACAATAGCGCAGGGAAATGTTATTTTTTTGTGACTAAAGACCATCCGGCAGGGCTGCGCGTTGCGTAAAGACGGTAAGTTTTTCCGTCCACGTCTTCCCGTTTCGTTCAAGTTAGTATAAAACAGCAGGTTTTAAAGGACTTATACCCTGGCGTCTCAGCCGGGGTATTTCACTACGCTTAATTTTGCCCGGAGCAACATGAACACATATTCCGTTTCCCGTCTGGCGCTGGCGCTGGCCTTCGGCGTGACGCTGTCCGCCTGTAGCTCGACGCCTGCCGATCAACAGCCCTCAACGCAGACTGCACCGGGCACTACCGCGCGTCCCATACTCAACGCCGAAGAAGCGAAAAACTTCACGCCGGCGGCCTATTTCCAGTCGCTGGCTCCCAACGCCGCCGCCTGGACGCCGTCTGCTATCAGCCTGCCGGCGCAGCCTGACTTTATCGTCGGCCCTGCGGGAACCCAGGGCGTAACCCATACCACCATTCAGGCGGCGGTGGATGCGGCAATTGCCCGTCACTCTAACCGTCGTCTGTATATCGCGATTATGCCGGGCGAGTACCCGGGAACCGTCTACGTTCCGGCGGCGCCGGGCGCCCTGACCCTGTATGGTACTGGCGATAAGCCAATCGACGTGAAAATCAGCGAAGCCATTGATTCCGAGATGGATCGCAACACCTGGCGTCGTCTGGTCAATCCAGGCGGTAAATATATGCCGGGTAAACCGGCGTGGTATATGTTCGACAGTTGCCAAAGCAAATCCGCGGCGACCGTCGGCGTAATGTGTTCCGCAGTCTTCTGGTCACAGAATAATGGTCTGCAGCTGCAGAACCTGACCATCGCCAACAACCTCGGCGACAGCGTTGACGCCGGTACCCACCAGGCGGTGGCATTGCGCAGCGATGGCGACCAGGTGCAGATCAATAAGGTCAATATTCTTGGCCGTCAGAACACCTTCTTCGTGACCAACAGCGGCGTGCAAAACCGTCTGCAGGACAACCGTCAGACCCGCACCCTGGTGACCAACAGCTACATTGAAGGCGATGTGGATATCGTTTCCGGCCGCGGCGCGGTGGTGTTTGATAACACCGATTTCCGCGTGGTGAATTCCCGTACCCAGAAAGAGGCCTACGTCTTCGCGCCGGCTACTCTGAAGAGCGTGACCTACGGCTTCCTGGCGACCAACAGCCGCTTCACCGCCTCCGGGGATAACGTCGCGCAGCTCGGCCGCGCGCTGGACGTCGATGGCAACAGCAACGGCCAGGTGGTGATCCGCGACAGCGCTATCAATGAAGGCTTTAATATTGCCCAGCCGTGGGCGGCGGCGGTAGGCTCCGGCCGCCCGTTCAGCGGCAACACCGGCAGCGCCGATGACAAAGGCAATCTGCAGCGCAACCTCAACGACAACGGCTTCAACCGCATGTGGGAGTACAATAACCGCGGCGTGGGAAGCACCGTGGTCGCCGAGCCGAAACAGTAAAGCGCAACAAGCGTGAACCATAATAAAAGAGAGGGCGATGCCCTCTCTCAAACTGCTGACAACGTGCAATCTTCAGGAATTGCCCGGCGGCGCTGCGCTTGCGCGGCCCTACAGATAACTGCATAACGGTTTGATATTGAAGTCTTTCGTAGGCCGGGTAAGGCGAAAGTCGCCACCCGGCAGAAATGCGAGCACAATGACGAAACAGGTTTGTCGTCAGCCAGAGAGGGGGCGATGCCCCCTCTTTTCTTTTTCGTTCAGCGCTTCACGCCGTCAGGCGGAACGCCATTTGCGGGTCAGCGGTTTTTCCAGTTCCACGATCAGGAACATGGCGAAGCCGATGATAAAGGTGATCACCCAGTAGCGGAACGGCAGCCCGGTGGTGCCGAACAGCATCTGCATAAAAGGCGCGTAGATAATCAGCAGCTGCAGCACCAGCAGTACGCCGCTGACGATCCAGATCCCTTTGTTGGCCAGCAGACCTTTGGTTAACGAGAATCCATCCGATACGCGGCAGTTCAGCATATAGAACCACTGGGCGGTGACCAGAGTCTGCAACAGCACGGTACGGATAAACTCCGGCGAATAGCCGCGCGGCTGCAGCCAGGCTTCGAGAATAAAGGCGCTGACCGCAATCATTGACCCCACAAACGCTACGCGCCAGATGGCAAAGCCGTCCATCACGTGAATTTTCGGATCGCGCGGCGGCCGCCGCATAATATTTTTCTCACCGGCTTCAAACGCCAGGCCAAACGACAGCGTGGCGGAGGTGGCCATGTTCATCCACAGGATCAACACCGGCGTGAGCGGCAGTACGTTGCCCGCCAGCAGCGCGATCACGATCAGTAACCCCTGGGCAAGGTTGGTCGGCATGACGAAGAGAATGGTTTTCTTCAGGTTGTCATACACCCGGCGCCCCTCGCGGACTGCGCTGGCGATGGTGGCGAAGTTATCATCGGTCAGCACCATATCGGCGGCCTCCTTGGTCACCTCGGTCCCCTTGATCCCCATCGCCACGCCGACGTCAGCCTGCTTCAACGCCGGGGCATCGTTCACCCCATCGCCGGTCATTCCGACAATTTCTTTCTTACTCTGCAGAGCCTGCACCAGGCGGAACTTATCTTCCGGGCTGGTGCGGGCGAAGATATCAAACTGCTGCGCGGCTACGCTCAGCTGCGCGTCGTCCATCACCTCCAGCTCGCGTCCGGTAATGGCATTTCCCGCATTGCCAATCCCCAGCATCTTGCCGATGCTCATCGCCGTTTGCGGGTGGTCGCCGGTGATCATCTTCACGCGGATCCCGGCCTGCAGGCAGTCGGCAATCGCCGTGATGGCCTCCGGACGCGGCGGATCCATCATCCCGGCGACCCCTAGCAAAATCACCCCTTGCTGCAGATCCTGATGGGTCAGTTCGGTCTGGCCTGCGGCAGCCGGCTTCCAGGCTGCGGCCACCATCCGTAGCCCTTCCCGGGCGTACTCTTCAATTTTGCCTTCCCAGTACGGGAGATCCAGCGGCTGCAATCCGCTGTCGCTCTGCTGATACTGGCACAGGCGGAACAGGACATCCGGCGCGCCAGTGACCAGCACTACCTCCTCTTCACCCAGCCGGTAGAGGGTCGACATGTATTTATATTGCGAATCAAAAGGAATTTTACTGCGCAGTTCGCTGGTCAGCGGCGGCAGAGTGACCTTCGCCGCCAGCACCTTCAGCGCCCCCTCGGT
The DNA here is from genome assembly GCF_018199955.1 of Klebsiella sp. P1954. Lineage (NCBI taxonomy): Bacteria > Pseudomonadati > Pseudomonadota > Gammaproteobacteria > Enterobacterales > Enterobacteriaceae > Klebsiella > Klebsiella sp. P1954. Next base: position 1,327,690 of record NZ_CP073373.1, read on the forward strand.
CGGGCCGCCGGTGATTTTCCACAGCCCGCTCTCCTCTTTGATAAGCTGGCTGTCGTTACACAGATCGATGGTGCGCAGATAGCGCTCGAACAGCGAGCCGGGCGCGATCGTGACCGGCGTCGGATCGTCAATGGCGTGGATCTTACCGACCGGCTCATAGCTATCCCCTTCCACCCGATAGACGCTGTCGGCAGTGATCACCGCCTTCACCGTCATTTCGTTCATGGTCAGGGTCCCGGTTTTATCCGAGCAGATAACCGTCATCGCGCCGAGGGTTTCCACCGTCGGCAGCTTGCGGATAATCGCTTTCTGACGGGCCATCGCCTGTACGCCGAGCGACAGAATAATCGAGATAATCGCCGGCAACCCTTCCGGGACCGATGCCACCGCGAGGCTAATCAACGACAGCATCAGTTCGGAGACCGGCATATCGCGGAACAGCAGGCTAAAGACGAACAGCGCCGCCATCATCACCAGAATAAGGATAAAGATGGCTTTGCCCAGCTTGTCCATTTGCACCAGCAGCGGCGTGCGGTGTTTCTCAATGCCCGCCATCATTTGGTTGATATGGCCCAGCTCGGTATCGCCGCCGGTGGCCACCACGATCCCTTTTCCCGCCCCTGAGCTAACGGTGGTCCCGGAAAACAACAGGTTGCTGCGATCGCCGAGCGGTAAATCGCCGCTTAGCGGCTCGGTGGTTTTTTCCACCACCGTCGACTCGCCGGTGAGGATCGCCTCTTCCACCCGCAGGTTGTGCGCCTCAATCACCCGTAGATCGGCGGGAATACGGTCGCCGGCGCGGATCACCACGATATCGCCAGGTACCAGCGAGGTGGTGGGGATGGTTTCATGGTTGCCCTGACGGATCGCCACCGCCTCGCTGGACAGCATATTGCGGATACTCTGCAGCGATTTTTCCGCATTACTCTCCTGAATGAAGCCAATCAGCGCATTGACCACCGCCACGGCGAGGATCACCGCCATGTCGATCCAATGGCCCATCACCGCCTTGAGCAGCGCTGCCGCCAGCAGGACGTAGATCAGCACATCGTTAAAATGCGCAATAAAACGCAGCCAGGCGGGTTTACCCGGCTTCTGCGGCAGGGCGTTTTCGCCATACTGCTGCAGGCGCGTAGCCGCCTCTGTTCCGCTAATCCCTTCCGGCGAACTCTGCACGCTGGCGAGAGTCTCCTCGACGGAGCGCTGATAATAGGGCGCCCCCGGTTTATCTGTATTCATACTCTTTCCCTCGATTTCTGAAGCGGAAGTCAGGGCGACATCCCGCCATCATCAGCGCACAACGAACACTGGTACATGGGCATAGCGCACGATATTGGCCGCTTCCGAGCCCAGCAGATGAGTCTGGATCCCCGGATTGCGCGAACCGACAATCACCACATCCGCTTTCAGCTCATCGGCCAGGGCAATCACTTGATCGCGAACATTGCCACTGCGCACATAAAGATGGCTGGCGTCTTCCGCAAGCCCATTTTTCTTCACCAGCTCGCTCAGCTTTTCCTTAGCGGTATTAAGCAAATGGTCTTCCATCTTTCGGGCATCAGAGATAAATCCGCGGGTTAATACAGGAGAAAAGGCCGGAATAACATGGATAAGATGAATTTGCCCAGCAGAATGTTGGGCGAGGAATTTCGCATGAGAGAGCGCTTTGTCGGCCAGGCCCGCATCAAACACGTCAACGGGAACAACGATATTTTTATACATGAGATAATCCTTTTATTACCAATACAATGCGTAGTGATGAATAGCCCCTTACTTGGGGAGGAACGAAATCTCAACAACAGAAGCGGCGAGCGGAATAGATATTATTAAACGTAGCACAGGAAAATTAACATTAGAAAATGGCGGATTAATAGACTGAAAAATATTATAAAAACCGCATATTCCCTGCGGATCTCCTGCGCTTTCCCCTCAATGCCGCCAACGCTCGCGGCATTCTCTTTTTTAACACTTCATATTTTCTCCGACTATGCTGATTACAAGCAGGCATGCCGCTCCGAATGTCCGGTGGTCACAGTGGGGGCCGAATTAAATGACATTCACGGTTCGGGTGGGAGTAAAGGGAGGAAATTATGTTGGGTTATAGCCTGTTACGCCTGGGTTTGTTTGTCGCGCTGGCCATTGTCGCCTGCACAGCGGTGGGGCTCTTCACTTATCTGGTCGTCGCCGCTCTCGCAGAATAAGCAGGCGCCATGTAATAAAAATGTAAAATAAATCCTGAATCTGAGGGGAATATTGTGAACCGTTATTTTTCTCTCATCCCGGTTGTTATTATATTTACAACCGCTTGCGATCAGAAAGCACCCACCGTCGAGTCCGCCCCGCGCATGGTTAAAGTGGCGCAGGTGACCGCCGTGGGCAATACCCAGCAGCGAACGTTTCCGGCACGCATTGAGTCTGGCGATTCCACCGAACTGTCGTTTAAGCGGGGTGGCCAGGTGGAGTCGCTAGATATTCGTCAGGGGGCAAGCGTCGCCCAGGGGCAAACGCTGGCGCGCCTGAATGCCCGCGAGGCCCAGCAACGGGTCAATGAGCGGCAAACGGCGGCCACTCTCGCCCAGCGTCAGTTCGACCGCTTCCAGACTCTGGCCGGGCGCCAGGCGATTTCCCAGGCGGAGATGGACGTGCAGCGCGCCAATCGCGATGCCGCCAATGCGGCCTTAAAAATCGCTCGCGAAGAGCTGGCGCAAATGAGCCTCATCGCGCCCTTTAGCGGGATTGCCGCCGGCGTGCATATCCGCAACCATCAGGTGGTCGCCGCCGGCCAACCGGTGATCACCCTGACGCGGACCGACCTGCTGGATGTGGTCTTCAGCATTCCCGAAAATCTGTTCACCTCCCTGGATATCCGCAATACCGCCTACCGTCCCGTCGTCAGGATCAATACCCTGCCGGGCCGCGAGTTTACCGCGGAATACAAAGAGCATACCGGCAGCAGCGACAATAGCACCCTCACCTGGCAGATCGTGTTAACCATGCCGCGGCCAGATGATTTTCCCGCCGTCGGCGGGGTCAGCGGCACCGTGACGGTCAATCTCGGCAATTTACCGGCCAGCGCCGGACGGGAAACCCTCATTGTGCCAGCGGAGGCGGTGTTTAACCCCGATAACCGGCCAAAGAACGAGCCGGTAGTCTGGGTGGTGAAAGGCGATAACGCGCATCGATATCTTGAGGAGCGTAAGGTCACCGTCGGCGAGGTGACTTCGCAGGGAGTGGCGATCACCGACGGTCTCCGCGCGGGTGAACAGGTGGTTGCGGCGGGCGTGAGCGAGCTGCATGCCGGGCAGCCGGTGCGGGTCTGGACGCGTGAACGAGGATTATAAATGGATATTTCCCGTCAGTTTATTAACAACCCGACCCGCGTCTGGTTAGCCATTTTGCTGTTAGGGGTGGGTGGCCTGTTCGCCCTGCTCAATATCGGCCGCCTGGAAGATCCCGCCTTCACCATCAAAACGGCGGTGATCGTCACCCACTACCCTGGCGCGTCCGCTCAGCAGGTGGAAGAGGAGGTTACCCTGCCGCTGGAAAACGCGATTCAGCAGCTTCCCTCGCTGGATAACGTCAGCTCCATCTCCTCGAATGGCTTATCGCAAATTACGGTGAATATTGCTTCGCAGTACCATTCCAGCGAGCTGCCGCAAATCTGGGATGAGCTACGTCGCCGGGTCGGTGACGCCAGCCGCCTTTTCCCCCCTGGCGTAGTCCCCCCTTTCGTCAACGATGACTTTGGCGATGTGTTTGGCTTTTTCTTCGCTATCTCGGGCGACAGTTTTACCAACCCGGAGCTGGTGCGCTATGCCGAACAGTTGCGCCGGGAGCTGGTGCTGGTGCCGGGGGTCGGTAAAGTCGCTATCGGCGGCGTCATTCCGCAGCAGATCAATGTGGATATCTCGCTGGCGAAGATGGCGGCGCGCGGGATCACCCTCAACCAGCTCGCCGCAATCCTGGCCCGACTCAACGTGGTGTCCAGCGCCGGGGAGATCCGCGTTGGCAGCGAATCGATCCGCCTCCACCCCACCGGTGAGTTTCAGAGCATCGATGAGCTGGGAGATCTGCTGGTCAGCCCTCACGGCGCCAGCGCCACCACCCGACTGCGGGATATTGCTACGCTGTCGCGCGGGCTAACCGACTCGCCGGCCAGTATCTATCATGCCAACGGGCGCCAGGCGGTGACCATGGGAGTTTCTTTTATCCCTGGCGTCAACGTTATTGACGTCGGCCACGCTCTCGAGGCCCGCCTCCAGCAGATGGCCGCCGACAAACCGGCGGGCATCGACATCGCTATTTTTTACGATCAGGCAGCTGAGGTCGCCCACTCGGTCAATGGCTTTATTACCAATTTTCTGATGGCCCTGGCGATTGTCGTCGGCGTGCTGCTGGTATTTATGGGGGTGCGCAGCGGGATTATTATTGCTCTGTCGCTGGCGCTCAACGTTCTCGGCACCCTGCTTATCATGTATATCTGGGGGATCGAACTACAACGGATCTCCCTCGGAGCGCTTATCATCGCCCTGAGTATGTTGGTGGACAATGCCATTGTGATTGTCGAAGGGGTGCTCATCGCCCGTCAGCAAGGCTCTCCGCTGCTGGGCGCGATTAACTATGTGATCCGTCGCTCTGCCCTGCCGCTGCTTGGCGCGACGATCATCGCCATCCTCGCCTTCGCGCCGATTGGCCTCTCCCAGGACTCTACCGGGGAGTATTGCAAATCGCTGTTCCAGGTGCTGCTGATCTCCCTGATGCTGAGCTGGTTTTCCGCTCTGACCATCACCCCGGTGCTTATTAAGTGGTGGCTGTTTAAAAACGCCCCGTCGGCCGCCGCCGCGGAGGAAAAGGCCGATCCTTACCGCGGCAGCTTTTACCGTGGCTATCAGCAGGCGCTGCGAATACTGCTGCAGCAAAAGACCCTGACCCTGGTGCTGATGGGCGCGCTGTTAGCCGGAGCGATCTGGGGCTTTACCTTTGTTCGGCAGAATTTTTTTCCGTCATCGAATACGCCTATATTCTTTGTCGACCTGTGGCTACCCTACGGTACCGATATAAACGCCACGGAGAAGATGACCCGGGATATCGAGCGGTCGATAGCCGGTCAGCCGGGGGTGGTCACCACCGTCTCCACCATCGGCCAGGGCAGTATGCGTTTCATTCTCACCTACAGCGGGCAGCGCCAGTACAGCAACTACGCGCAGATTATGGTGCGGATGGATGATCAACGTGGCATCGCCCCTGTCACCCGCCACGTGGAGGACTGGATTGCCAGAAACTACCCGCAGGTTAACGCCAGCACCAAACGCATTATGTTCGGCCCCTCCGGAGATAGCGCGATTGAGGTGCGCATTAAGGGCCCAGACCCGGATACGCTGCGCGCGCTGGCGAGTCAGGTAGGCGATATCCTCGCCGCAGACCCGGCGACCGACAGCGTGCGTAATGACTGGCAGAACCGCAGCAAAGTGATCCGCCCGCAGTATTCCCCGGCGCTGGGACGCGAGCTGGGGGTGGATAAACAGGATATTGATAACGCGCTGGAGATGAATTTCTCCGGGAGTCGCGCCGGGTTATATCGTGAAGGGGCCGATCTGCTGCCAGTGATCGTCCGGCCGCCGGAAGCAGAACGTCAGGATGCCAACCATCTGAATAATGTGCTGGTCTGGAGCCAGAGTCGCCAGCAATATATCCCGCTGAGTAACGTCATCAATGGTTTCGCCCTGGAGTGGGAAGATCCGTTGATCCTCCGCCGGGATCGTACCCGGGTGCTGACGGTCCAGACCGACCCCAGCCCGCTAAGCGGCCAAACCTCGGGTGATATTCTCGCGCGGGTGAAACCGCGCATTGACGCACTGCCGCTGCCCCACGGCTACCGTATCGAATGGGGCGGCGATGCCGAGAACTCCAGTGAGGCGCAGCAGGGACTGTTTACAACCCTGCCGCTTGGCTATCTGGTGATGTTTATCATAACGGTGCTGATGTTCAGTTCGCTGAAAAACGCCGTCGCCATCTGGCTGACCGTTCCGCTGGCGCTGATCGGGGTCACACCCGGCTTTCTGCTTACCGGCATCCCCTTCGGCTTTATGGCCTTAATCGGCTTGCTCAGCCTGAGCGGTATGCTGATCCGTAACGGCATTGTGCTGGTAGAAGAGATAGAGCAACAAAAACAGGAGAAAGATCAAAGACAAGCTATTATTGATGCGGCAACCTCTCGTCTGCGGCCGATCCTGCTGACCGCCTTCACCACCGTACTTGGCCTGGCCCCGCTGCTGCGCGATGTCTTTTTCCAGAGTATGGCGGTGGTGATCATGTTCGGCCTCGCCTTTGCCACCGTGCTGACGCTGCTGGTTCTGCCGGTGATTTACGCCTGCTTTCACCATAAGGATATGACGCCTCAACGATGAACAGTACCGGTCTGAGCATTATCAAGACATTAGGCTGTATGACAGCGGTGACCTTTTTCACCATCTATAACACCTGGGATCGCTTTGATTATGACTATCACTGGATCCTCGGGCTGCTGACCTTTATCTCGACCATCGCGACGCCGCTGTTTTTTGTCGTGGCCGGCTATCTTGATGCGCAGACGCGCCACGATGCCAACTGGCAAATTGGTAAAATTAAAAGCGTGGTCATCGTCTTTCTGTTTTGGGTGACGGTCTATTATGTCTGGGAGCCTTACCAGCGCGGCTACCTGATCCAGCCCTGGTTTATTTTCGCCCTGATTGTCATCTATACCTTTCATCCTTTGATCGCCTGGCTCAGCCAGCGGCGCGGGCTCTTTTTCGCCGTGCTCCTGACGCTGCTGTGCTGCTCCTACGGTTACGACCTGCTCTCGGTGATCTACCCGGACAGACATCTTTTCAGTTTGCCGCCGCAGTATCGCCTGTGGACATGGCTACTGTTTTATTTAACCGGGCAGTTGTTTAACGATCCAAAGGTCGCGGAGTGGATACGCAACCCACAGGTGATTAAAGGGTCGATTATCGCCCTGCCCTTTGTCTATTTATTTACCTGGTTTTATGAACGCCATTTCTTCTTCGCCCTGTTTAAAGCAGATCGTAATGCGTTCATTCTCACGGGATCGCAAATTTATATCCTGATCGTCCTGCTGGTGATCGCCGCTAACGCCGTGCAGTTTAAAAAGAACCGCGAGTGGAAAGAGGCCGTGCTGGCGACGGTCAGTAAAGCGATGACCGGAGTTTATATCCTCCACTATTCCGTGTTTCACCTGCTGGTGATGCTCATCCCTGTGCATTCGCTAGCCACCAAGTTGGGGGTAATAGCGCTGACCTTTGTCCTGTCGGTGCTCATTTCCCTTGCCGCGCTCTCCAGTACGCTGCTCAGGAAGGTGATTACCTTGTAACCGACAACGGGACGATTTAGCGGAAGCTCCACTGGATACTGATCACAAACACGCTGGGAATAATAATGCCGCTTTCAACGGCGAAATAATCGGTGAAGTTATACTGGATAGCGTGGTAGATATAGGGTGAAAAGCCGATCCCCGTGGCGTCCTTAAAGTCTTTATAGGAGCCATGATCGCCGCAATGCTCGAAGGCGTCGAAGAAGAATTCGCCGGTATAGCCGTAAACGCCTTTGAAGGTCCACCCGCTGCCGCTGTGGTACCAGTCTCTTCTCACCCCCAGCGCCAGGCAGCGATCGTTGAAGCTGTTATTCATAGTGCCAAGCAGAAGGCTGTATTTGGAGTCTGCAGAGAATTTCCGCTCCACTGAGAAAAAATGATTTTCGAAATTCTCTGTATATTGTCCGTGATTATTGGTCAGATGGTAAACATAGGAACCGGTATTCACCGAATAGAGGTTAAGTTCGTTCGCCTGCGCGAGAGAGGCTAACCCGGCCAGGAGCATCACGCTTTTGCCGCGCATTTTCCCTCCTCAGTCCTCAAGGCCTGTCCAGGGACAGAAAGCTTTTGCCGTATTTACCGGTCGTGACAGGGGTATAAGACTCGACAGGGAAATGGGAAAAATAACGATGCCAAACCGCCGCGTCGTTACCAAAAAGCGTAGCACAGCCCTTATTCGCCAACAAATCGAATGGGCCGTTTACGACATGGCAGACGTTACCCCTTTACCTTACTGTGCAAAAAGCAGACAAAGCCTCATCATATTTTCCGCTATGCTCAGACTCCGACGCGGAAGAAAGCCACCTGTCGACGACAGCGTTGCTGTTTACCCCTTCGCGCGTCGGCGCAATTTCATGCATTTCGCCAGCCATGACAGAATTTTCACAATTGGCTTTCTTCTACCATCATCAGCTTCTTCCCGCTGGTTTTACAGCGAAATCCTGCACAACCCGGCTTTTCTGTACAAGTTATCAATTAATAAAATCATTATATATCAACAAATTAAAACACACACAAAAAATAAGCCGTTACGTTGTACATATAGTAATGAAAAAAGTTGTACATAGTGAAATCAGCGTCTATAGTTTTGGAGTGTTAACTGCTTGTTGCGCAACAAAGCGGGGAAGCTTGACGATTGCGCAGCGAGTCGGACGGTGGTTCCTGGTTATACATTTCCTGTTCGTGACTTGGCGCGTATCAACGGTACGCTGCGACTTTTATTGTCTGTTTGCTTTATACGTGGGAGAGTTCGAGCTATGCATATTAAAAATACCATTCCAGCAGAGTTTGTCTTCAATTCGGCCCTGATGAAGAATATTGAGAATACGCTCATTAAGCAGCACAGAACGGTAAATAATGAGCGGATGATTACGGAAATCCAGCATCGTCTGCAAACGGAAAGTAACGAAATACTTTCCGATCTCTATCTGCAGGCGCTGGATATGCTGTACAGCAAACCTCATCATTAAATAAACCCACTGTGCTGGCAGCAGGCTTCGACCTGCTGTACCGGCGCGCCTGGGTCTCTATCGGCTAACTGAGGCAAAAAAATGTCACACCATAATACTTGCTATCGTTCTGAGCATTACGATCTGTGGTTTGATAATGGTTTTCTTCTCTATGGGATGTCGCTGATCCTGAATAGCCTGCCGGCATCTTACTTCCGCAAAAAACATGTTTTCTTCACCAGCGACAATTATTTCGCGGTACTGCAGCACAACTATAATCGGCGGGATACATTATTTATTCTGTTAACCGAAGGCAACGATCTTAATTTTCTTAGTGAACTGCCTATGCTGCGCTTACCGGCCAACTCGACGCCGGAAGAGTTAAAGATATTTCTGCATCAACCCACCCGCTATTACAAAACCCATCCGGCGCCAGGCGCCTCGGTGCAGTTTACCGAGCGGGAAAAGAAAGTTATTCAACTTATCAGCAATGGCGAAGCAGTCGCCAGCATTGGCCGGTCGCTAAACCTGCATATAAAAACCATTTATCAGATCCGGCTGAATCTGATTAAAAAGCTCGGCTGCAGCGGTAGAACCGATTTTTTTAATATCAGCCGCAGCGAAACGTTCAAATCCTGGAGCCAGATTCACCTGTAACCCAGCACTCAAGCCCTGATCCGCACCACGGATCGGGGCGCTTAATTTTGGCCGTGAAAATGGATGCTGAAGCCCTGCTCCTGCCAGTGGCTGAGCAGCTCCTCCTGCAGAGGCGTGACGGCACGTCCGGTCCAGACGAAAATATGCTGCCCGGGAAATAGCTCAGGCCGCGGCGACTCCAGCGGTTCGGCGAGAACGTTGACATGCCAGCCGCGTTGGGAAAGACGCCATGCCTCCAGCCACAGACGCGTCCTGTCCTCATTGCTCCAGCCCACCAGCAGCGTCTCTTTGCCATTTTTTTTACGCGCTTCGGCGAGAAACAACGCTACGCAGTCAATTAACAGGCCGTCCAGCATGCTGCTAATCACCAGCGAGGTATTCTGATCCAACTTGAGACGCTGTCGTACCGGCACTAACAGGCTATCGATGAGGGTGTCGACGGGGTGTTGATGACTGAGCGCCATTAATTTGGCGCGGATTCTGGCGGGCTGCATATAACGCAGAATGGACATCATCTCTTCCTGAAGATGCGCGGATTCGTCGCGCGCCGCCGGCAGGTTATCCTCCAGCAGCGCTTTGACTTTCCCTACTGATACACCGCGCTCTATCCAGCGCTTGATCTCTTCGATACGCAGGATATCTTCTTCATCAAATTGTCGATGCCCGCCTTCGCTACGCTGCGGTTTCAGTAGACCGTAACGACGCTGCCAGGCGCGCAGTGTGACCGGATTGATTCCGCAACGTTCGGCGACTTCACCGATACTGTAAAACGCCATAGCAGCCTCACATCAACCTGATACCTTAATACCTAAACTAACGAATTCAGGCATCCTGTACAACTCTATTTTCTTGTACAGATAAAGATATCAGGTTGCGGCTCACAGCGCCCGGGAAAAAAGATGAAAAAATGTTTAGCTGATTTCGCGGTGGTTCATTTTTTCTCCGGCCATGCGACGGCGGGTAGGCCCCCCAGGCGCGCGCTGGCGAACAAATTACCCTGGAACTGTGAAATACCGGCTGATTCCAGCCACATCCACTCTTCAGCACGCTCAACGCCGACGGCTGAGACCGCAATCTCCAGAGAAGTACAGCATTTGATAATCGCCTGTACAATCGACTGGCGCGGTCCGTCCTGGTGGATATTGCGGATCAGCTCATGGTCGATTTTAATTCTGTCGGGTTGGTATTGCGCCAGCAGCGATAGCCCGGCAAACCCGGCGCCGAAGTGATCGATGGCAAGATTAATTCCCGCGCCCTTCAGTTTGCGCACCGCATCGGTAAAATCGTCCATCCGCGAAATCACTTCCCGCTCAGTGAACTCGACAATAATCTGCTCCGGAATAAGGTCATTGCGACTAATTTCGTCGAGCAGGAAAGCCACCGCATTCGGCGCTTTGACCATGGTCATCGGCAGTAAATTAATGCTTAACGCCTTATTACGTAAACCTAATTTTCCCGCCAGCGACAACGCCACCCGTTTACTGTGCAGGTCAGCGAGATAAATATCGTCCCCGGTCAGCCCGGCAAAATAGGCGCCGGGGGATTGCCCGTCCGGTGTACGCAACAGCGCTTCCCACGAAATAATTTCGCAGGCGAAAGGGTCGACAATCGGCTGGAAGGCAAAGGAACAACCTTCCGTATTATCGATAATCGGGGTATCAGGATAGAACGTCTCCTTATCAGGAATAAAAACCCAACTATCTGCGGAAGGAATCTCAAAATAGTTCGCTTTTTCTGTGGCTTCGACAAAAGTACGGAAAAATTGCAGCGCCCGGTCATCATAGGTGAGCTGATATTTTGACGTCCCCCGGTCCATCACCGCCTGCAGAACTTCCTCGCGATCGTGTTCGCGTAAATCAAACAGTTCCATCCCGACCTTACCAAAACGACGGGACGGCGCATAATCGCAAAGCAACTCCACCAGATTATAGTGGCGAGGATCCTGGCAGATATGCTGATAAATATCCTGAACCTTTTCTTCAGGCCCCTCAATGAGTTGAAAAAAATGCGTCCCGTTAAAAAGTAAAATACCGGTGACGTCCGCCTGCCCATTTCTTTCGTTTGCCCTGGCGACCATGGCCTCGATCGATTTGAATGAGACATTGTCGCAGATATGGCTGCGATAAATGATGGTGGTTAGCATAGTGATTCCAGATGGGAGGGATAAGCATTCACAGTAGCAGTTATCAGGCTAAGGGTCTCGTAAAACTACGTTTTGTCTTAACAAAAAAGATACACTAAAAATCCCTTCTTTGTGCAAGGTTTTCCCTTTTTTTCTTTCCTTGTACAACATGCAACGCTAAACCCCACCTTTACAAGCCAGAACCGCGCCAGGCAAAAAAAAATTAAACAATTAAAAATCATATAGTTAAACTAACATGAATCATTATTGTGCAACTTTGTGTGTACAGGTTAATAATTATTGTATAAGTTTAATGGCAGTTAACAGATGAATGAAATGAAAGGAGCACATATGCAGCAGAATGGTTACATTCCAGATACAGCGAACGCAATTGCCCAGTATTTCAACAAAGCATCTTTGCCTTCCCAGCAGGAAACCCTGGGTCAGATCGTGATGGATATTCTTAACGAAGGGCGTCATCTCAACCGCAAAGCGCTATGCACCAAACTGTTGAGCCGCCTGGACCGTGCTCGCGCGCCGGAGGAAGAGAGCCACTATCAGACCTTAATTGGTCTGCTGTTTGCTGGCCAGGAATAACGTCATCGATCGTCGCCTGTTGCAGCGCCGCAGTAGCAGATGAGGGGCGATCGCTTCCACAAACCTGCTGCTGACCTGAATGCCCGTTCGCCTATTCAGGAAAAGGGTGGCATGCATAGAGACGGTTATGAATAACAGTGAAACTGAGGAAATAACCGATGAAATCATCGGCGAGGCGGTTCTAGCGCTTCTGAAAACGAATCGCCCGATTACCACCCCGACCCTGCTGGTTCGACTTCGGTTAATGCAGGCGACAGAACCAGATCGCCAGCGTAGAAAGATCATCGCTGCCGTGATCGAAGAAATTTGCGCGAAGCTTATCCGTCAGCGGAAGTACGCGCCTTTACAGGTAAAGAAAATCAATGGCCGTTGGGAAACCAGAGGTTCGCTGGCGCCAGACAGCATGCCGTCGGAAGCTAAAAAGATCCACTGATTATCCCAACCATGGTGAATTAAACAGAGTGAGAATGTGATGAGACAGACTATGCATCAGCAACCAGATATTTACGCAAGACTGCAGGACACCGCGCTCTCCGACTATTTCCGTAACGCCGGTGATAAACTGGTTGATGAGTCCGCCGTCATGTCGCTCGCCATCAACAGTATTCTCCAGTCCGAGGGTCACCTGAACAATAAGGCCATTATTTTATGGCTGATTCAGGCGCTGGAAACCACCGATGACGTGGTGACCGCGGACGTGATCCGAAAAACACTGGAGATTGTCGTTGGCTACACCATGGACGATATCTAACGTCGCCACGCTTCTGGCCCGCCAGGACAACGCCTTCTCCGCAGAGCCTGTCCGCTCTGAGCAAAAAAAACCTCGCTAAGGCGAGGTTTTTTCTTTTACCTGATGGCGGTTCAGTGGGCGTTGACCACCACCCACATCGGCCCCTGCCCAACCGCATAGCGGCCTTTCTCCTGCAGCAGTCCCTGCTCACCGACGATGTCGTACACCGCGATATGGTGCGACTTCTGCCCGGCGGCAATGAGATATTTACCGCTGTGATCGAGGTTAAAGCCGCGCGGCTGGGTCTCGGTAGGCTGATAGCCTTCCACCGCCAGCACGCTACCATCTTCCGAAACGCTGAACACCGTGATGATGCTGGCGGTACGATCGCAGGCGTAAAGATGACGGCCATCCGGGGTGATATGAATATCCGCCGCCCAGCGCACGCCGCTAAAATCAGGCGGCATCATATCCAGGGTCTGTACACATTCGATGTTGCCCTTAGGATCTTTCAGCTCCCAGACGTCAATCGAGCTGTTTAGCTCATTGACGCAGTAACCATACTGCTGGTTGGGATGGAATACCATGTGACGCGGACCGGCGCCCTCGACGGTCGTCACTTCCGCGGGCTCCTGTGCCGAGAGGAAACCATCGTCGCTGAGGGTAAACAGGCAAATGCGATCCTGCTTCAGCGCCGGCACCCACAGGGTGCGATTATCCGGGGAGATATTGGCCGAGTGGCAGCCTTCCAGCCCTTCCACCACGGTGATGGTTTCGCCCGGCAGGCCATCGTGCAGCGGGGTCACGCTGACACAGCCCTGATTGTAGGAGGCGCTGAAGACAAAGCGGCCATGGTGATCCGTAGAGATATGGGTCGGGCTGCCCGGCAGCGCAGCTTCGCCCGCAAAGGTTAACGCCCCGTTATCCGGCGTGATGCGATAGGCCAGCACGCGAAACTCCGGACGAACGCCAACGTACAGAAATTCCTTGTTGGGGCTGACCACCATCGGCTGGACCTGCCCTGGGGCATCAACCACCTGCACCAGCGTCAGTTTGCCGTCCGCTTCAAGACTCCAGACATGGATTTGTTGGCTTTCCGGGCTGGCGGTATAAACGGTTTGTTTCATGACTACTCCTTCCCTCACTGCACGTGGAATTTTCATTTTCAGGATAACAGCACCCTGAAAATTATAAGACATCCGCCCATGATACTCGCATCGTCCGCCGAATTTCCGCCGGCCGGCGGCACAAAGGGCATACAGACATTCACGGCAGATGTGGAAAAATTGGTCCTGACGCCACGGCGGTGTACCATCATGGCCAGGTCACTTTTCAACATCAACCGGAAATAACACATGACAACACGCGTGATTGCCCTGGATTTAGACGGCACCCTGCTTACCAGCAAAAAAACCATTCTGCCCGCTTCGCTGGAGGCACTGGCCCGCGCCAGAGAGGCAGGCTATCAGGTCATCGTCGTCACCGGACGTCATCACGTCGCTATCCATCCTTTTTATCAGGCACTGGCTCTCGATACACCTGCAATTTGTTGTAATGGCACCTATTTGTATGATTATCATGCAAAAAAGGTTTTGGCCGCCGATCCTATGCCGGTGGAGCAAGCGGTAAGCCTCACTGCCATGCTTGCCAAACAGCAGATCCACGGCCTGGCATATGTGGACGACGCGATGCTTTATGAACACCCCACCGGGCATGTGATCCGCACCCGCAACTGGGCGCAAGCGTTACCGGAAGATCAGCGTCCAGTTTTCGCTCAGGTCGATTCGCTGGCGCAGGCGGTTCGCGAAGTTAACGCGGTATGGAAATTCGCTCTCACCGATGACGACATTCCCCGCCTGCAGCGGTTTGCGCAGCAGGTTGGCGAGACGCTGGGCCTCGAGTGCGAATGGTCGTGGCACGATCAGGTAGATATCGCGCGCGCCGGCAACAGCAAAGGCAAACGCCTGGCGCAATGGGTGGCCGACCAGGGGCTGTCGATGCAGGATGTGGTGGCCTTCGGCGATAACTACAACGATCTTAGCATGCTGGAAGCGGCGGGCACCGGGGTGGCGATGGGCAACGCGGTGGACGAGGTGAAAGCCCGCGCCAACATAGTCATCGGCGACAATGAGTCCACGAGCATCGCCGAGTTTATCTACCGCCAACTGCTGTAATCAGGCGGCGATCGACACGCTTTTGATCTGGGCAAACACCTGCTGACCTGGCGCTATCGCCAGGTCGTCCCGCGCCCATGGGCTAATCCTGGCCCATAGCAGACGGTCACTCACTCTGAGCTGCACTTCAATCTGTCCGTTGACCTCCAGACACTGAGCCACCTCGGCGCGCAAGATATTGCGGATGCTGGTCCCGGACGGCTGGGCCAGTGTCAGCGAAACGTCCGACGCCTGAATGCGGATCCGTGCGGTGTCGCCTGCGGGACGTTCGAGCCGGTTGACCCACAGCAACTGGTCCCCCAGCGCCAGGGCCGTCATCGCATACTGCGGGTGCTGCGCGGCGACGGTGGCGCTAAGGATCGTACTCTGCTGCTCCGCCGGCAGCCAGGGGTGCATCACGCTGCTGCTCCAGACCTCCTCCAGCGGACCGAAAGCTTTCACCTTACCGGCCTCCAGCACCAGCACACGATCGGCCAGATGCTGGATCTCATCCAGCGAGTGGCTGACGTAGAGCATCGGAATATGAATCTCCTGCGCCAGCCGCTGCAGGTAGGGCAATAGCTCGCGTTTGCGCGGAATGTCCAGCGAGGCCAGCGGCTCATCCAGCAGCAGTAGCTCTGGCGCGGTCAGCAGGGCGCGGCCGATAGCCACTCGCTGCTTTTCGCCGCCGGATAACCGGCCCGGCAGACGATCCAGCAAGGGCGCAATCCCCAGCAGATCCACCAGCTTATCGAACTGGCTGACCATGGATTTCGCCATCCCATACTGCAGATTGCCGCGCACTTTATAATGGGGAAACAGGCGCGCATCCTGAAAGACATAGCCGATACGGCGCTGCTCCGGCGCCAGGCAGATACGCTGCGCGGTGTCGTTCAGCACCCTGCCGTTGAGCACGATCCGCCCCGCCTGGGGTCGGGTCAGGCCGCTGATGGCGTTAATCAACGAGGTTTTGCCCGCGCCGGAGACGCCAAAGACGGCGGTGATCCCGCTGGCGGGCAGAGTTTCACGGATCTGCAGGCAGTGGCTACCGAGGGTCTGGGTAAAGTCCAGCTCCAGCATCATTATCCTCCCATGCGCTGGCGGCTCACGCGGGCCAGCCATTCCGAAATCAGCAGCGAAACCAGCGCCAGACCGATGGCGATGAGGCAGAGGCGGGCCGCCGCCCCCTCCCCGCCCGGGGTTTGAATCAAGGTGTACATCGCCGAAGGGAGGGTGCGCGTTTCACCGGGAATATTGGAGACGAACGTGATGGTCGCGCCAAACTCCCCTAACGAGCGGGCGAAGGCCAGCACCGTGCCGACAATAATCCCCGGCAGAGTCAACGGCAACGTAATGGTCAAAAATACCCGCCAGCGGCTGGCCCCGAGGGTTCTCGCCGCTTGCTCCAGTTTGACGTCCACCCCTTCCAGCGCCAGGCGAATGGCGCGCACCATCAGCGGGAAAGACATCACCGCCGCCGCCAGCACCGCCCCGCGCCAGCTAAAAGCAAAGCTGATGCCGAACCAGTCATACAGCCAGCTGCCAATAAACCCGCGCCGCCCCATGGCCACCAGCAGCAGGTACCCCACCACCACCGGAGGCAGCACCAGCGGCAGATGGAGAATACTGTCGAGCAGGGCCTTGCCGGGAAAGGTGCGCCGGACCAGCAGCCAGGAAAAAAAGATGCCAAAGGGCAGGCTCAAGGCCACCGCCAGGGAGGAGACTTTCAGGCTCAGCAGCACCGCCTGCCATTCGGGTTCGCTCAGAAACATCAGCGGGTGGTAAATCCGTAACGTTTAAAGATAGCGGACGCTTCCGGCCCTTTCAGGTAGTCATAGAAGGCGCTCACAGCCGCATTGCGGTGCCCATCGACAATCGCCAGCGGGTACTCGACTTTCTGATGCGAGGCTTCCGGGAAGGTGCCGACCACTTTCACCCCCTTGCTGGCCACGGCATCGGAGCCATAGACAATCCCCAGCGGCGCTTCGTTGCGCTCCACCAGCGCCAGCGCACCGCGCACGTCTTCAGCCGGGGCGAGCTTCGGCGACAACGTCTCCCAGGCACCGAGTTTCTGCAGTGCCTCTTTGGCATAGATACCGGCCGGGACATGCTGTGGATCGCCCACCGCCAGACGGCCTCCTTTCAGCAGGCTGGTCCAGTCGGTTTTCTCATCAATGGTTATCGCCCCCTGCGCACTGGCTTTCGGCGCGACCACTACCAGGCTGTTGCCAAGCAGAGTGGCGCGGGTTGCCGGATCGATGGCCTTTTTATCTGCCGCGTAATCCATCCATTTCTGATCGGCGGAGATAAACAGGTCCGCTGGCGCACCCGCTTCTATCTGCCGCGCCAGCGTCGAAGACGAGGCAAACGACGACACGACCTCGACGTTTTTTTCTTTCTTGTACGCCTGGGCAATATCCTGCATCGCGTTGGTTAACGATGCGGCGGCGAAAACGGTCACTTTACCCTCTGCCGCCAGCGCCTGACCCGCGACGCACAGCGTGAGTGATACCCCGACAACCCCGCGTAACCAAGAACCTGCCATCTTACTCTCCTGTCAATGCGTTATGTAGTCGATAATATAACGATATGCGAAGCGTTTTTATAGTGATACAGGACAATAAAACGAAGGGAAATGATACAGGAGGGAAATAGCACAGCGCCCGGTTAAACCGGGCGCCGGGAAATCAGTGATTTTGCTGGCTGCGATCTTTGTGGCCTACGCCGGAGAAGAGGTTGAACACTTCGCCAAGACCGTAAATCAGTCCCAGGATGACCGCCATCACCACCGGTACCATGATGACCGCAAAAACCAGACTTTTCAAAAGCTCTAACATGGTTCACTCCAGATAGTATGATTTCCTGATTGTAACGATTTCAGCCGAAAAAACACGTCCCATTTGTGCGGTGGGTAATGACCAACCGCGCAGAGAGGTTTTGCAAGTGGGCGACTATCGGTCACAATACCCTTTTTTGTCAGGAAACGATTATGCAGGCCGAAATTCTTCTCACCCTTAAGCTACAGCAGCGCCTGTTTGCCGATCCGCGGCGGATCGCCCTGCTCAAACAGATTGACCAGACCGGTTCGATAAGCCAGGGGGCGAAGCATGCGGGTATCAGCTATAAGAGCGCTTGGGATGCCATCAATGAGATGAACCAGCTCAGCGAACAACCGCTGGTGGATCGCGCCACCGGCGGAAAGGGCGGCGGCGGCGCGGTGCTGACCCGCTACGGGCAGCGTCTGATCCAGCTGTACGATCTGCTGGCGCAGATCCAGCAGAAAGCGTTTGATGTACTCAGCGATGACGATGCCCTGCCGCTGGATAGCCTGCTGGCGGCCATCTCGCGCTTTTCCCTGCAGACCAGCGCCCGCAACCAGTGGTTCGGCACCATTACCGGCCGCGATCGCCAGCAGGTGCAGCAGCACGTGGAAGTACTGTTGGCTGACGGAAAAACCCGCCTGAACGTCGCCATCACCGCGCAAAGCGCTGAGAAGCTGGGACTCGATGAGGGCCAGGAGGTGCTGGTCCTGCTCAAAGCGCCATGGGTCGGCATCACCCTCGATCCCGCAGCAGCCCGCCAGGCCGATAACCAGCTGTCGGGACGTATCAGTCATATCGAATGCGGGTCCGGACAGTGCGAAGTACTGATGACCCTGGCGGACGGTCAAACCCTGTGCGCCACCCTGCCACAGGCGCAGGCCGCTGGCCTGTCGGAAGGAACGGAGGCGATCGCTTACTTCAATGCCGATCGCATCATCCTCGCGACGTTATGCTGACCCCATTGACATTACGCGTCTGAAGTCGTATCCCTGATGCACATCGCTGCAAAAAATGGGATACATCATGTCATCATTGCAAATTTCGCAAGGCACGTTTCGCCTGAGCGATACAACGACCTTAAAAATAGACCACCTGAGCGTGGCGGCGGGTGAAAGCTGGGCGTTCGTCGGCAGCAACGGCAGCGGCAAATCCGCCCTCGCGCGGGCCCTGGCCGGCGACCTGACCCTGCTCAGCGGCCAGCGCGAAAGCCACTTCTCCCGCGTAACCCGCCTCTCCTTCGAGCAGTTGCAGAAGCTGGTCAGCGACGAGTGGCAGCGCAATAACACCGACCTGCTCAGCCCTGGCGAAGAAGATACCGGCCGCACCACCGCGGAGATTATCCAGGATGAGGTGAAAGATCCTGCCCGCTGCGCGCGCCTGGCCGAACAGTTTGGCATCAGCGCCCTGCTGGACCGCCGGTTTAAATACCTGTCGACCGGGGAAACGCGTAAGACCCTGCTGTGTCAGGCCCTGATGACCGATCCGCAACTGCTGATCCTCGATGAACCTTTCGACGGTCTCGACGTCAACTCCCGCCAGCAGCTGGCTGCCCTGCTGGCCGACCTGCACAGCGCTGGCATCACCCTGGTGCTGGTGCTCAACCGCTTCGATGAGATCCCGGAGTTTGTGCAATTCGCCGGCGTGCTGGCTGACTGCACCCTTAGCGAGACCGGCGAGAAGTCTTCCCTGCTGCAGCAGGCGCTGGTCGCCCAGCTGGCGCACAGTGAAAAACTGGACGGCATCACCCTGCCGGAGCCGGATGTCCCACCGGCCCGTCATGCGCTGGCAGACTCGGCGCCGCGTATCGTGCTCAACGACGGCGTGGTCTCCTATAACGATCGCCCGGTCATCAATCACCTCTCATGGACCGTGAATCCGGGCGAACACTGGCAGATCGTCGGTCCCAACGGCGCCGGTAAATCTACGCTGCTGAGCCTGGTCACCGGGGATCATCCGCAGGGCTACAGCAACGATCTCACGCTCTTTGGCCGCCGGCGCGGCAGCGGTGAGACCATCTGGGATATTAAAAAGCATATCGGCTACGTCAGCAGCAGCCTGCATCTGGACTACCGGGTCAGCACCAACGTCCGCAACGTCATCCTGTCGGGATATTTTGACTCGATCGGCATTTATCAGGCGGTCTCCGACAAGCAGCATAAGCTGGTGCAGCAATGGCTGGATATTCTCGGCATCGATAAGCGCACCGCCGACGCGCCGTTTCACAGTCTGTCGTGGGGCCAGCAGCGGCTGGCGCTTATCGTCCGCGCGCTGGTGAAGCATCCAACCCTGCTGATCCTCGATGAACCGCTGCAGGGGCTGGACCCCCTCAACCGCCAGCTGGTGCGCCGCTTTGTCGACGTGTTGATTGGCGAAGGGGCCACACAGCTGCTGTTTGTCTCGCACCATGCGGAAGATGCCCCGGACTGTATTACCCATCGCCTGGCGTTCGTTCCCAGTGGAGACGGTTACACTTATCAGCTCGGCCCCGTGGCCTGACGCCCCCTGCCGGGGATCGAAAGATCCCTGGTATTTTTCAGAAAAATAGCGCCAAACAAACCTAAGCCATTGAATTAAATTTAAAAATATAAAATTTACGTTATTTACACCCCAAGTGTAAACGATTCCACTAACTTGCCCTATGTCACACTTTTCACTTCTTTGATATGCTATCTTCCTCACAAACGATAAGCCGAATGGAGCGAATCATGAAAGTTCTGGTTACAGGTGGTAGCGGTTACATTGGAAGTCATACCTGCGTTCAACTGCTGCAGCAGGGACACGAGGTGGTGATCCTCGACAATCTCTGCAACAGCAAGCGCAGCGTACTGCCGGTGATTGAACGTCTCGGCGGCAAAGAAGCCACCTTTATTGAAGGCGATATTCGTAACGAAGCGCTGATGACGGAGATCCTCCACGATCACGCCATTGAGGCAGTGATCCACTTCGCCGGGCTGAAAGCCGTCGGGGAGTCCGTCGCCAAGCCGCTGGAATATTACGACAATAACGTCACCGGCACACTGAAATTAGTCTCTGCCATGCGCGCCGCTGGCGTGAAGAACTTTATCTTTAGCTCCTCCGCTACCGTCTACGGCGATCAGCCGAAAATCCCGTATGTCGAAAGCTTCCCGACCGGCACCCCGCAAAGCCCTTACGGCAAAAGCAAGCTGATGGTAGAGCAGATCCTGACCGACCTGCAGAAAGCCCAGCCGGAGTGGAGCATTGCCCTGCTGCGCTACTTCAACCCGGTCGGCGCCCACCCGTCGGGCGACATGGGGGAAGACCCGCAGGGGATCCCGAACAACCTGATGCCCTACATCGCCCAGGTCGCCGTTGGCCGTCGCGAATCGCTGGCCATTTTTGGTAACGACTATCCGACCGAAGATGGTACCGGCGTGCGCGATTACATCCATGTGATGGACCTCGCCGATGGCCACGTCGCTGCCATGGAAAAACTGGCTGACAAAGCCGGGGTGCATATCTACAACCTTGGCGCCGGCGTCGGCAGCAGCGTGCTCGACGTAGTCAATGCTTTCAGCAAGGCCTGCGGCAAACCCATTAACTACCATTTCGCGCCGCGCCGCGATGGCGACCTCCCGGCCTACTGGGCGGATGCTGCCAAGGCCGACCGCGAGCTGAACTGGCGCGTAACGCGCAACCTGGACGAAATGGCGCAGGACACCTGGCACTGGCAGTCCCGTCATCCGCAGGGTTATCCAGACTAAGGAACCTTCATGAGCGTATTTAACCCCGTTGACCATCCACATCGTCGTTATAACCCGTTAACCGGACAGTGGATTCTGGTTTCTCCGCATCGCGCCAAGCGCCCCTGGCAGGGGGCGCAGGAAACGCCGGCAAAACAGACCTTGCCGGCCCACGATCCGGACTGTTTCCTGTGCCCGGGCAACACCCGGGTGACCGGCGACACCAACCCGAATTACACCGGTACCTACGTATTTACCAACGACTTTGCGGCCCTGATGACCGACACCCCGGACGCACCGGAGAGTGACGATCCGCTGATGCGCTGCCAGAGCGCCCGCGGCACCAGTCGGGTGATCTGCTTCTCGCCAGACCACAGCAAAACGCTGCCGGAACTGAGCCTTGAAGCGCTGGAAGACGTGGTTAAAACGTGGCAGGAACAGACCGCGGACCTCGGGAAAAGCTACCCGTGGGTGCAGGTTTTTGAAAACAAAGGGGCAGCGATGGGCTGCTCCAACCCTCACCCGCATGGTCAGGTGTGGGCCAACAGTTTCCTGCCCAATGAAGCGGAACGGGAAGACCGTCTGCAGAAAGAGTATTACGCCGCACAGGGCCAGCCGATGCTGCTGGACTATGTGCAGCGCGAACTGGCCGACGGCAGCCGCACGGTGGTGGACACCGAGCACTGGCTGGCGGTGGTGCCCTACTGGGCCGCCTGGCCGTTCGAAACGCTGCTGTTGCCGAAAGCGCACGTGCAGCGCATAACCGATCTCACCGACGCCCAGCGCAGCGATCTGGCGCTGGCGTTGAAAAAGCTGACCAGCCGTTACGACAACCTGTTCCAGTGCTCATTCCCCTACTCCATGGGCTGGCACGGCGCGCCGTTTAACGACGAAGACCATAACCACTGGCAGCTTCATGCCCACTTTTATCCGCCGCTGCTGCGCTCCGCGACGGTCCGCAAGTTTATGGTTGGTTATGAGATGCTGGCCGAAACTCAGCGCGATCTGACCGCCGAGCAAGCTGCCGAACGACTGCGCGCCGTCAGCGACGTCCATTTTCGTGAATCCGGAGTGTAATGATGAGTCTGAAAGAGAAAACCCAAACCCTGTTCGCTGACGCCTTCGGCTACCCGGCCAGCCATGTCATTCAAGCGCCAGGCCGCGTCAACCTGATCGGCGAGCATACCGATTACAACGACGGTTTTGTGCTCCCCTGCGCTATTGACTACCAGACGGTGATCAGCTGTGCGCCGCGCGACGATCGTACCGTGCGGGTGATTGCCGCCGATTACGACAATCAGACCGATGAGTTCTCTCTCGACGCGCCGATTATCAGCCACGACACCCAGCAGTGGTCGAACTATGTCCGCGGCGTGGTAAAGCATCTGCAGCAGCGGAACAGCCACTTTGGCGGCGCGGATCTGGTAATCAGCGGCAATGTACCGCAGGGTGCGGGGTTAAGCTCCTCAGCCTCGCTGGAAGTCGCCGTCGGCACCGTGTTCCAACAGCTGTATCATCTGCCACTGGATGGCGCGCAAATCGCCCTCAACGGCCAGGAGGCGGAAAACCAGTTCGTCGGCTGCAACTGCGGCATCATGGATCAGCTGATTTCAGCGCTGGGCAAAAAAGACCACGCGCTGCTGATCGACTGCCGTTCGCTGGGCACCAAAGCCGTCTCGATGCCGAAAGGCGTGGCGGTGGTGATCATCAACAGCAACTTTAAGCGCACCCTCGTCGGCAGCGAGTACAACACCCGTCGTGAACAGTGCGAAACCGGCGCGCGCTTCTTCCAGCAGCCCGCCCTGCGCGATGTCACCCTTGAGCAATTTAACGCCGTCGCCCATGAGCTGGATCCGGTGGTCGCGAAGCGCGTACGCCATGTGCTGACGGAGAATGCCCGCACTGTGGAAGCCGCCAGCGCCCTCGAAAAAGGCGACCTGAAGCGGATGGGTGAGCTGATGGCAGAGTCCCACGGCTCGATGCGTGATGATTTCGAGATCACCGTCCCGCAGATCGACACCCTGGTGGAGATCGTTAAGGCCGCGATCGGCGATAAGGGCGGCGTGCGCATGACCGGCGGCGGCTTTGGCGGCTGCGTGGTAGCGTTAATCCCGGAAGAACTGGTCGATACCGTTCAGCAGGCCGTTGCCAACGAGTATGAAGCGAAAACCGGTATTAAAGAGACATTCTATGTCTGCAAACCGTCACAGGGGGCCGGGCAATGCTAACGCAAACCACCGCGCTGGCCCCGGACGGCCAGCCATGGCAGCAGGTGACCCTGCGCAATAAGTCGGGGATGACCGTCACCGTGGCGGACTGGGGCGCGACGCTGCTCAGCGCCGAGGTGCCGTTGGCCGATGGCAGCCTGCGCCGACCGCTGCTGGGCTGCGCAAAGCTGGAAGACTATGCTCGCCAGGCCGCATTTCTTGGCGCCTCGGTAGGCCGCTACGCCAACCGTATCGGCCACAGCCGCTTCCCGCTTGACGGCCAGGTCGTCAACGTCACGCCGTCAAACGACGCGGGCCACCAGCTCCACGGCGGCCCGGAAGGGTTTGATAAGCGCCGCTGGCGCATTGTCCGCGCCGACGAGCAGGAAGTGCTGTTCGCCCTGACCTCGCCCGATGGCGATCAAGGCTTTCCGGGCACCCTGCAGGCCACCGCGCACTATCGTCTGAGCGACGATAACCGCATCGCGATTACCTATCGCGCCACCGTGGACCAACCCTGCCCGGTGAATATGACCAATCACGTCTATTTCAACCTCGACGGTGAGCAGGGCGATGTGCGCCAGCATCAGCTCCAGATCCTCGCCCAGAGGTATCTGCCGGTGGAAAGCGACGGTATCCCGGGTGGCGAACTGAAAGATGTTGCTAACACCAGCTTTGATTTCCGCCAGCCGAAAACCATCGCCGCCGACTTCCTCGCGGATGCCGATCAGCAAAAGGTGAAGGGATACGATCATGCCTTCCTGCTGGATGCCAAAGGCGACGCCAGCCAGCCCGCGGCACAGGTCTGGTCGCAGGATGGCAAGCTGCAGATGACGGTCTATACCTCCGCTCCGGCGCTGCAGTTTTACTCCGGCAACTATCTCGGCGGCACCCCGTCGCAGACGACGGAGCCCTACGCCGACTGGCAGGGACTGGCGCTGGAGAGCGAATTCCTGCCGGATTCGCCGAACCATCCGCAATGGCCGCAGCCGGACTGTGTATTACGTCCGGGCCAGGAGTACGTCAGCCTGACGGAATATCAGTTTATCGCCCGATAATCACCAGCGCCCTCCATCAGGGGGCGCTGCTTTTCGTCCCCGCCCTCCTCTCTGCCGCCTCTTTTTTCAGCAACCTGCTCTATTTTCCGTCACCAAAGGACAAAAAAATAACCTGTGTATTACAAGCACCTTACACTGCGCCACTATTTTCGCTATGGTTAGGGATAAGCATTGCCGTGCGCCAAATCACGGCAATATAATGAGAATAGTTATCAATCAATAACACATACACCAACATATTCAGCGCACCGTTCGCGGCGCGAGGGATGGCGTGTAGAGAGGAGTGAGAGAATGGCTGTAACTAAGCTGGTACTGGTTCGTCATGGCGAAAGCCAGTGGAACAACGAAAACCGCTTCACCGGTTGGTACGACGTGGATCTGTCCGAGAAAGGCGTTAGCGAAGCGAAAGCAGCGGGTAAACTGCTGAAGGCTGAAGGCTTCAGCTTTGATTTTGCTTATACCTCCGTGCTGAAACGTGCCATCCACACCCTGTGGAACGTGCTGGACGAACTGGATCAGGCCTGGCTGCCGGTTGAGAAATCCTGGAAGCTGAACGAACGTCATTACGGCGCGCTGCAGGGCCTGAACAAAGCGGAAACCGCTGAGAAATATGGTGACGAGCAGGTTAAACAGTGGCGTCGCGGCTTCGCTGTCACTCCGCCGGAGCTGACCAAAGACGACGAGCGCTACCCGGGCCACGATCCGCGCTATGCAAAACTGACCGACGCCGAACTGCCGACCACTGAAAGCCTGGCGCTGACTATCGACCGCGTCGTGCCTTACTGGAACGAAACCATTCTGCCGCGCCTGAAAAGCGGTGAGCGCGTGATCATCGCCGCTCACGGTAACTCCCTGCGCGCGCTGGTGAAATACCTCGACAACATGGGCGAAGACGAGATCCTCGAACTGAACATCCCGACCGGCGTACCGCTGGTATATGAGTTCGATGAAAACTTCAAGCCGATCAAACATTACTATCTGGGTAACGCGGAAGAGATCGCGGCGAAAGCTGCTGCCGTCGCCAACCAGGGTAAAGCGAAGTAATTTCTCCTGGTGAGAACAAAAAAGCGTGGAAATCTCCACGCTTTTTTTATGACCTGCGCTAGCGCGGAGTACCTTAGCCGCGGCGGGTTTTCACCGCTTCCGCCAGCTGACGCAGGATCGTTTCGGTATCCTCCCAGCCGATGCAGGCGTCGGTGACGCTCTTGCCGTAGGTCAGCGGTTCACCGCTCTCGAGGCTCTGGTTGCCTTCCACCAGATGGCTTTCAATCATCACGCCCATAATGGCGCGCTCGCCGCCGGCGATCTGCTGGCATACGTCGGCGCCCACTTCCATCTGCTTCTTGAACTGCTTGCTGGAGTTGGCATGGCTGAAGTCGATCATCACCAGGGCCGGAAGACCCGCTTTCGCCAGACCGATTTTCACCTCCGCCACGTGCTTCGCGCTGTAGTTAGGCTCTTTGCCGCCGCGCAAAATAATATGGCAGTCGCCGTTACCGCTGGTATTCACGATGGCGGAGTGGCCCCACTTGGTGACCGACAGGAAACAGTGCGGCGCGCCGGCGGCGTTAATCGCATCGATAGCCACCTTGATGGTGCCATCGGTACCGTTTTTAAAGCCCACCGGGCAGGAGAGTCCGGAGGCGAGCTCACGGTGCACCTGGGATTCGGTGGTTCGCGCGCCAATGGCGCCCCAGCTCATCAGATCGGCGACATACTGCGGGGTGATCATATCGAGGAATTCCCCCGCCGCCGGCAGGCCGCTGTCGTTAATGTCCAGCAGCAGTTTGCGCGCGATGCGCAACCCGTCGTTGATGCGGAAGCTGTTATCCATATGGGGATCGTTGATGAGCCCTTTCCAGCCGACGGTGGTGCGCGGTTTTTCAAAATAGACCCGCATGACGATCTCGAGCTCGCCCTTCAGCGCCTCGCGCAGGGTCAGCAGGCGGGCGGCATACTCTTTCGCCGCTGCCGGATCGTGAATAGAACAAGGCCCAATCACCACCAGCAGACGGTCATCGTCGCCTTTGAGGATCTGATGGATCGCTTTGCGAGCATGTGCAACGGTGTTTGCAGCATTTTCGGTAGCAGGGAATTTTTCCAGGAGCGCAACGGGAGGTAATAATTCGTTGATCTCTTTAATGCGTAAATCGTCGTTCTGATAATTCATCTTCTTTCCAGCGTTGCCATACTTATTCAATGAAATGCAATCCCTCCAATCTATCTCTTCGCTGAAATAGTGTAAACGTGATTTTACAGTAGTGATGGAATAATCCTGGAAATAGGCAAAAATACGCCATAAAGTAGCGAAACCAGGCTCATGAACTACAATATTTAACTGTTAAAGCTGATTAAGTCTTACGTTTCAGGATTATATAGTGACACTGCGATCGTCTGCGGAGTCTTAAACCATAGCGAGTCAGATCCCTGGCACACTCACCGCGGGAAGCGCATTTCCCCTTCCCGGCTTAACAGGAGTATCCGATGAATATGAAAAAACTGACGACCCTTTTGCTCACCGCCACCTTAGGTCTTGCCAGCGGCGCGGCCCTGGCGGCAGACACCGGCGCCCAGTCCAATAATGGCCAGGCCAACTCTTCCGCGGATGCCGGTCAGGTGGCGCCGGATGCCCGTGAGAACGTGGCGCCGAACAACGTGGACAATAGTCAGATCAACTCTGGCTCTGGGGGCACCACGGGCTCGACGATGACCCAGGATAATATGTCGAGCGATGAGGTACATAAAAACTCGATGTGTAAAGACGGCCGCTGTCCGGACACCGGTAAAAAACTGGACAACGGCGGCAATACGACCCAAGACAACAGCAAAACCGACGGCACCACCCAGTAACACATGAGGTAGGCAGATCGAAGAAAAGGCGAGCCGGTCTCGCCTTTTCTTCGTTTTTTATCGCTCTCTGTTTATGATGTCATAGCGTAATAATGATAACTATTAAGGGACGACACTATGGCGCACTCGCATTCGCACTCCTCTGTCCAGGCTCCGGATAACAGCAACGCCCGCCGGCTGCTATGGGCGTTTATCGTCACCGCCGGCTTTATGCTGATTGAAGCCGTCGGCGGCGCGATCTCCGGCTCGCTGGCCCTGCTGGCGGATGCCGGCCATATGCTCACCGACTCCGCCGCTCTGCTGTTTGCGCTGCTGGCGGTTCGCTTCGCCAGCCGCCCACCAAATGCCCGCCATACCTTTGGCTGGTTGCGTTTAACCACCCTGGCGGCGTTTCTCAATGCTATTGCTCTGGTGGTGATCACCATGCTGATTGTCTGGGAGGCGATTCAGCGCTTCCAGCATCCGCAGCCGGTAGCCGGCGTGACGATGATGGTCATTGCAGTCGCCGGTCTGCTGGCCAACGTGCTGGCTTTTTGGATCCTACATCGGGGTAGCGAGGAGCGGAATCTTAACGTACGCGCCGCAGCGCTACACGTGCTTGGCGACCTGCTGGGCTCGGTCGGCGCGATCGTGGCGGCCGTGGTGATCCTCACCACCGGCTGGACGCCTGTCGACCCGATTCTTTCCGTGCTGGTTTCCTGCCTGGTATTACGTAGTGCCTGGCGATTACTGAAAGAGAGTCTGAATGAATTGCTGGAAGGCGCGCCGCGTTCGCTGGATGTGGCGGCCCTGCAGCGGGATATCCGTCGCTCTATCCCGGAGGTACGCGATGTTCACCACGTCCACGTCTGGCTGGTGGGGGAAAAACCGGTGATGACGCTCCATGTACAGGTCGTTCCACCGCACGACCATGACGCGTTACTCAACCGCATCCTGCATTTCCTGGAACATAAATATGAAATTGCGCATGCCACGGTGCAGATGGAGTACCAGCCCTGCAGCGGCCCGGAGTGCCATCTCAACACGATGCACGCCGGGCACGATCATCACCACCACCATTAGCCAGAAAACGCGTGAGAACCTCGCTCACGCGCGCTGTTTATCCACATCCGGCTGCCGTTCAACGCAATGAACGTCAGCAAGAGGTATTCCAGCGACATGGCATAGACGCCCTGACGGGCAAAAATCACCACGCTTATCACGTTGACGATCACCCACAGCAGCCAGTTTTCAACATACTTGCGGGTCATTAAGATCATCGCCACCACCGACAGCACCGTCATGCAGGAGTCCCAGAACGGGAAAGCATCCGGCTGCAGTTCCGGCATAGTGACCTGCAAACCGAGCGCTTGCATCAGGCTGACCGCGATCCGCGTCAGGAAAGCAAAGAACGGGTTGATAGACAGGGTCAGCAAGCCGATCGCTACCACGCAGGCCGCCAGCCAGCCCAGCGCTTTGCTGCGCGGCAGCCAGCGGATCTGCAGCTCAGCCTCATGGTTGCTGCTTTGTCGCGACCATGCATACCAGCCGTAAACGTTAGCGGCAAAAAAGAACAGCTGCAGCAGCAGGCTGGCGTACAGCTGGATCTGAAAGAAGATGATGGCGAACAGCGTGACGTTGACCAGCCCGAAAGCATAGTTACTGATCTTCTCCAGGCTCGCCAGCCAGATACACAACAGCCCGGCAATCGTCCCCACGGCCTCTATCCAGGAGAGATCGTACCCCCCAGCGCCGATGGGTATATGTACTAAAATATTCTGCGTGCTAAAAAAATCCATTTCCTCCCCTCAGCGTCTGGCGACGCGACAATAGGTTATCCCCGTAGTGTAGCCGCAAAATCCAGCATCCGGTTAAGGGGAATTAATGCGCCGGTTCGCAGCGCTTCGTCGACATGGATTTCATGTTCAGCGCCGCCCTGCTCGAGACCCTCGGCAATGGCTTTCAGGCCATTCATCGCCATCCACGGACAATGCGCGCAGCTGCGGCAGGTCGCCCCTTCGCCGGCGGTGGGCGCTTCCAGCAGCGTTTTCTCCGGCACCGCCTGCTGCATTTTATAGAAAATACCGCGATCGGTGGCCACGATCAGCTGGCGCTGGGGCAGGCTTTTCGCCGCCGCAATCAGCTGGCTGGTGGAGCCTACGGCATCGGCCATCTCAACGATCGCCTGCGGCGACTCGGGATGGACCAGCACGGCGGCTTCGGGATGCAGAGCCTTCATCCGCATCAACGCCTGGGTTTTAAACTCGTCGTGCACGATGCACGCCCCCTGCCAGCACAGCACGTCTGCGCCGGTCTGACGCTGAACGTAGCGCCCAAGGTGGCGGTCCGGCGCCCAGAGGATCTTTTGACCAAGACTATCCAGATGGTCAATGAGTTCCACGGCGATGCTGGAGGTCACCACCCAGTCGGCGCGGGCCTTCACCGCGGCGGACGTATTGGCATAGACCACTACGGTGCGGTCAGGATGGGCGTCGCAAAAGGCGTTGAATTCCTCAATCGGACAGCCCAGATCCAATGAACACTCGGCGTTCAGGGTCGGCATCAAAATGGTCTTTTCCGGGCTGAGAATTTTGGCGGTTTCCCCCATAAAACGCACCCCGGCGACCAGCAGCGTGGAGGCCGAATGGCGGGCGCCAAAGCGCGCCATCTCCAGCGAGTCGGCGATACAGCCGCCGGTCTCTTCCGCCAGCTGTTGAATTTCAGGATCGGTGTAGTAATGCGCCACCATCACGGCATCGCGCTCGCGTAGCAGGCGCTTGATTTTTTCGCGGTAAAACTGCTTTTCGTCGACGGTCAGCGGCTGCGGTTTAGCAGGGAAAGGATAAATCGCCGTTTCAGGATCAAACATTACGCTCATCATGCAATCTCGTTTTACTGGCTTAACTCTACAACCGTCAGTATGGCCTTTCGGCGGCTTAACACGGTCATGGTGTTTTATATGCTAAACAAGATAGCCGATTATGAGCTAAAAGTCGTGATGAATTTTGTACATCAGACCCTTTTCCCGGGGACGGTGCTGCGCATCTGCCCGAACGACCGGTTCGTACCCTATGCAGGCACGGTAAGCGCAGCGTGACCGTGGGAAAATGATGAATTAAGAAAGTATTAAGATTGATGAGTGGCAGGGAAATGCAGATAGCAAAAAGGCGCCTTTAGGGCGCCTTTTTACATTGGTGGGTCGTGCAGGATTCGAACCTGCGACCAATTGATTAAAAGTCAACTGCTCTACCAACTGAGCTAACGACCCCTTGCGGGATTTTACTGCTGCCATCATTCAGGGTGGTGAGTCGTGCAGGATGACTCGACTTCGCCTCGCCCTTCGGGCCGTTGCTGTCGCAACGTTATCCTTCACGTTCAGCATCTGAGTTAAATGCTGAAATTGGTGGGTCGTGCAGGATTCGAACCTGCGACCAATTGATTAAAAGTCAACTGCTCTACCAACTGAGCTAACGACCCGCTCTGGTACTACCTGAATAACTTCACTCGACACCAATTCAGAAATTGGTAGGTCGTGCAGGATGACTCGGCTTTGCCTCGCCCCTCGGGCCGTTGCTGACGCAACGTTATCCTTCACGTTCAGCATCTGAGTTAAATGCTGAAATTGGTGGGTCGTGCAGGATTCGAACCTGCGACCAATTGATTAAAAGTCAACTGCTCTACCAACTGAGCTAACGACCCGAGTGGTGGGTGATGACGGGATCGAACCGCCGACCCCCTCCTTGTAAGGGAGGTGCTCTCCCAGCTGAGCTAATCACCCGAAACTGCGCTGGATACTACCGATACTGCGTCCACCTACCCCATCATAAAAATGATTGGAGTGCAGGATGACTCGCTTCGCTCGCCCTTCGGGCCGTAGCTGAAGCAACGTTATCCTTCACGTTTAACACCGACGTTCGATGTTAAAGATGGTGGGTCGTGCAGGATTCGAACCTGCGACCAATTGATTAAAAGTCAACTGCTCTACCAACTGAGCTAACGACCCGGTGGTGGGTGATGACGGGATCGAACCGCCGACCCCCTCCTTGTAAGGGAGGTGCTCTCCCAGCTGAGCTAATCACCCGATACTACGCTGGATACTACTAAGCGGTGGGTCGTGCAGGATGACTCGGCTTCGCCTCGCCCTACGGGCCGTTGCTGACGCAACGTTATCCTTCACGTTTTACTATCGCGTTCCACCAGAACGATTGGTGGGTCGTGCAGGATTCGAACCTGCGACCAATTGATTAAAAGTCAACTGCTCTACCAACTGAGCTAACGACCCACTCTGGCATTGCTTTGGGCTTGTTTGATATCCCTTGGCAACGGCGGCATATATTACTGATTTCAGGATTCAGCGCAACTAAAATTTCGATAAAGATCACTTAACTGCTGGCGATTCAGGCGACAAGACCAGAAATAACGCGATTTCTGGTCATGCCGTAATCAACCAAGAGCATTAAGTCGTTTTTGCGCTTGTTTCGCACCGTCGGTGCCGGGGAATTTATTGATCACCTGCTGGTAAACCGCTTTCGCTTTCGCGGTATCACCTTTGTCCTGCATGATCACGCCGACTTTAAACATCGCGTCAGGCGCTTTTGGCGATTTCGGGTAGTTCTTCACCACCGAAGCGAAGTAAAACGCCGCGTCGTCTTTTCTCCCCTTATTGTAGTTCAACTGCCCGAGCCAGTAGTTAGCGTTTGGCTGGTAGGTTGAATCCGGGTACTTTTTGACGAAGTTTTGAAACGCCACCATCGCGTCATCCTGGCGTGAGGCATCCTTCACCAGGGCAATAGCGGCATTATAATCGGTGTTCGCATCGCCGGTCATCGCCGGGGCGCCTGAGGTGGCCGCTGGCGCTGCGCTGGTGGCAGCCGCGCTCTGATCGCCAGAAGACGACGGAGCCTGCGCACCTGATGCTGCGCCGCCACCGCTGCTCAGACTATCTATCTGCAGCAGAATCTGTTTCTGGCGCTCAACGATCTGATTCAGCTGGTACTGGTTCTCCTGGATCTGCCCGCGGAGAGAATCAATGTCAGTCTGGTTATCAGAGAGTTGTTGCTGGAGTTGGGTTAAAAGCTGGCTGTGAGCATTGGAAATACGCTCGAGTTGAGTGACGCGGTCTTCGACCGAGCCTGAGCCGACACTACTGATTGGCGCCTGAGCAAAAGCGGCCCAGGGGGCCGCTATGCCAACCAGTAACGACAGACTCAATAAATGATGTCTGAAGTTACTGCTCATGCAATTCTCTTAGTAAACCAGTACGGCGCGACGGTTTTTGGCATATGCCGCTTCGTCATGACCCAGTACTGCTGGTTTTTCTTTACCGTAAGAAACGATGGAGATCTGATCGGCAGAAACACCTTTGCCCTGCAGATACATCTTAACGGCGTTAGCACGACGCTCACCCAGAGCGATGTTGTATTCCGGCGTACCGCGCTCATCCGCGTGACCTTCTACAGTCACTTTGTAGGACGGGTTGCTGCGCAGGAAGTTAGCGTGCGCGTCCAGCATAGCAGCGAAGTCAGAACGGATATCGTACTTGTCGAGATCGAAGTAAACGATGTTGTTCTGCTGCAGCTGCTGCATCTGCAGACGAGCTTGCTCTTCAGAAGACATGTTGCCGCCGTTACCGTTAGCGTCCATACCAGTGCCGGCACCCAGCATGCCTTCACCGCTCTGGTCGTTGCTGGCGTTCTTGTTAGAAGAACATGCCGCGATTGCCATAACCGGCAGAGCGATCATCAGCCCTTTCAGCACTTTGTTCAGTTGCATTTCTTTGATTCCTTTAATAATCAATTATTTATTATCACAGATACGGCGACCAGGCAGGCGATTTTACCTGTCCATCAGTTGCCGGAAGACGCGCTTTGAAACGCCCATCTGTAGAAACCAGATTCAGCACGGATCCCATCCCCTGAGAAGAGCTGTAGATTACCATAGTGCCGTTAGGTGCCAGACTTGGCGTTTCGTCTAAAAACGTTGATGACAGAACCTGTACACCACCCGTTTCCAGATCTTGTTTGGCAATGTGCTGCTGACCGCCGGCCGAGCTGACCATTACCATGGTTTTACCATCCGCGCTCACGTCGGCGTCCTGGTTCTGAGAACCTTCCCAGGTGATACGCTGCGGCGTGCCGCCATTAATGTTGACTTTATATACCTGCGGACGACCTGCCTGGTCAGAAGTGAAGGCCAGATTCTGGCTGTCCGGGAACCAGCTTGGTTCGGTGTTGTTGCTGCGACCGTTGGTCACCTGACGAATCTGACCCGATCCCAGATCCATTACGTACAGGTTCAGGCTACCGGTTTTCGACAGCGCGAACGCCAGTTTAGAACCATCCGGTGAGAACGCCGGGGCGCCGTTGTGCTGCGGGAAGGAGGCGATCTGACGCACAGAGGCGTTCGCCAGGGTCTGAACCACCAGCGCAGAACGACCGCTTTCAAAGGTAACGTAGGCCAGTTTAGAACCGTCCGGAGACCAGGCCGGGGACATCAGCGGCTGGGAGGAACGGTGAACCAGGAACTGGTTGTAACCATCGTAGTCGGACACGCGCAGTTCGTAAGGGTACTGGCCGCCGTTTTTCTGCACCACGTAGGCGATACGGGTACGGAAGGCGCCCTTGATGCCGGTCAGCTTCTCAAATACCGCGTCGCTGGCCGCGTGCGCCGCATAGCGCAGGTACTGCTTAGTGACTTTAAAAGAACCTTGCGCCAGCGTTGTGCCCGGCGCTCCGCCGGTGTCCACCAGTTGATACGCAACCTGATAAGAACCATCCGGATTTTGCGTGACCTGGCCGACGACTACGGCGTCAATACCCAGCGCAGACCAGGCAGCAGGCTGCACTTCCTGGGCACTGGTCGGCTGCTGCGGCAGACGAGAGCGATCCAGCGGATTGAATTTACCGCTGTTGCGCAGGTCAGCTGCCACGATACCACCGACATCTTCCGGCGCAGCGCCCTGGCCGGCCCACTGGAACGGTACCACGCCGATAGGGCGCGCCGAGTCCACCCCCTGGGTGATCTCGATACGTACTTCTGCGTGCAGCACCGCCGCCCACAGCATTAAAAAACCAAATGCTACTCGTAATGCCTGCTTCATCATATCTCCCTTATCCGGGCGGAAAGCCCACGATAATTTAGCAGAATGTTAACAAACTCAAATATACAAAACTACCAAAACCCTGTGACTACCATAGATTGTTTTTCCCCGTTTGCACGGGGAAAAATGTCACTGAGGTTTGAAGTCCAGTGGCGCATTTTTGAAGACTTCATATACTGCCTGGCTAGGTGGTTTCGGAAACTTAGCCTGTCGGGCTGCGGCAAGAGCGGCCTGGCACAGAGCAGGATCACCACCTTCGGACTGTATATTTAACAACAGGCCGTCAGGAGCAAGTTTGATACGCAAGGTACATGTTTTGCCCGCATAGGACGATGCGTCATAAAACTTACTTTCAATCGCCGATTTTATCTGTCCGGCATAGTTGTTGATATCAGCCCCTGAGGCACTGTTTTTAGTATTACCACTCCCGGCAGCGGAGGCATTGTTTCCTTTGGCCCCACCGCCTGTTTTAGGCGCATTCTTACCAGAACTCAGATCGCCGAGCAGGTTGTCAACGCCGTCCGCTTCTTTCGCAGCCGCCGCTTTCTTCGCCGCCGCGGCTTTTGCTGCTGCCGCTTTGGCCGCTTTATCAGCTGCAGCCTTCTCTGCTGCAGCTGCTTTCGCTGCCGCCGCTTTTTCAGCGGCTGCGGCTTTCTCGGCGGCGGCCTTCTCAGCGGCCGCTTTTTGCGCGGCGGCTTTCTCAGCGGCTTTTTCGGCAGCCGCTTTTTCAGCTGCCGCCTGCTTAGCCGCTTCCTGCTGGGCTTTTTTCTCCGCTTCCTGTTGCGCTTTCTTCGCAGCCGCCGCTTCCGCTTTCTTCTGCGCCTCGGCCGCAGCTTTCGCCGCTTCAGCTTCCGCCTGTTTCTTCGCCTCGGCAGCGGCTTTCGCTGCAGCGGCTTCGGCCTGCTTCTTCGCGTCAGCAGCCGCCTTGGCCGCCGCCTGTTCTGCCGCTTTCGCCTGGGCATCCGCCTTCGCTTTCGCCTCGGCGGCCGCTTTGGCAGCGGCTTCCTGCGCTTCTTTTGCCTGTGCGTCCGCTTTGGCTTTTGCCGCCGCGGCGGCCTTGGCAGCCGCTTCTTCAGCCTGCTTCTGCTGCTCCTTCGCTTCTTTCGCCGCTTCCTGCGCCTGCAGCCGCTCCTGTTCGAGCTGTTTCAGCCGTTCCTGTTCCGCCGCCTGTTTCTCACGTAACTCTTCCGCCTGCTGCTGCGCCTGTTTTTCACGCTGTTCAGCGGCGCGACGTGCGCTGGCCTGCTGCTGTTGCTGACGGTTATAGTTATTTACCACCGCCCCCGGATCGACCATGACGGCATCAATCGACGATCCGCCGCCGCCGCCGGCAGAGGCATCCAGATGCTCGTCAAACGAACTCCAGATCAGCAGCGCGATCAGAATGATGTGCAGCGCGACTGAAATGATGATCGCTCGTTTAAGCTTGTCGTTTTGTTCGGTTGCCTTTGACACTATCGGTTCCCAAAAACTGTTCGCCTGTATCCGCGATGCGCACCGACGGCGAGCGATACCCGCCACCGGACGCCGCGCGGACGCACCTACCTGAAGCGATTAAATAGGTTTGGTCATCAAGCCGACCGATTTAACCCCTGCACTATGCAACAGGTTCAGCGCTTTAATAATTTCATCGTAAGGGACGTCTTTCGCACCGCCGATCAGGAATACCGTTTTTTCATTGGCTTCAAGACGACGCTTCGCTTCGGCAATTACCTGCTCCGGCGGCAGCTGGGACAGCGTCTCCTGCCCCACCTTCACGCTGTACTGCCCTACCCCGGAGACTTCCACAATCACCGGCGGATCGTCATTGCTTTTCACCGCTTGCGATTCCGTGGCGTCCGGCAGATCGACTTCCACGCTCTGCGTAATGATCGGCGCCGTTGCCATAAAGATCAGCAGCAGCACCAGCAGGACATCCAGCAGCGGAACGATATTGATCTCGGACTTCAGTTCGCGACGTCCGCGTCCACGTGCTCTGGCCATGGCTTACCCCTTATTGCTTTCGCTGGTGGTAAAGGCCTGACGGTGCAGAATAGCGGTGAACTCTTCCATAAAGTTGTCGTAATTCAGTTCAAGCTTGTTCACGCGCTGGTTCAAGCGGTTATACGCCATGACCGCCGGGATCGCGGCGAACAGACCAATCGCGGTGGCGATCAGCGCTTCGGCGATACCTGGCGCCACCATCTGCAGGGTGGCCTGCTTCACCGCGCCAAGGGCGATAAAGGCGTGCATAATCCCCCAGACGGTACCGAACAGACCGATATACGGGCTGATCGAGCCTACGGTGCCGAGGAACGGAATATGGGTCTCCAGCGTTTCCAGTTCGCGGTTCATCGAAATACGCATCGCGCGCGATGCCCCTTCGACAATCGCTTCCGGCGCATGGCTGTTAGCCCGATGCAGGCGTGCAAACTCTTTGAAACCGCTGTAGAAGATTTGTTCCGAACCGGTCAGGTTATCGCGACGCCCCTGGCTCTCCTGGTACAGACGAGAGAGCTCGATCCCGGACCAGAATTTGTCCTCGAACGCTTCAGCTTCACGCGCGGCCGAGTTAAGGATACGCGTTCTCTGAATAATGATAGCCCAGGAAGCGATAGAAAAACCAATCAAAATCAACATGATAAGTTTTACCAGAAGGCTCGCCTTCAGGAACAAATCAAGGATATTCATGTCAGTCACTGCTTAAACTCCGCGACAATAGACTTGGGAAGCGCACGTGGCTTCATTAAGAGTGGATCAACGCACACAATGAGAACCTCAGCTTCGTTTAACACTGTATTCTCGGCGTTGACGATTCGCTGCGTGAAAACCAAAGAGGTGCCGCGCATCGAGGTAATTTCCGTCTGGACTTCGAGCATGTCGTCGAGTCTGGCGGGGGCAAAATACTCCAGCGTCATTTTGCGAACCACGAAGGCAACGCGTTCAGCCAACAGCACCTGTTGACTAAAGTGATGGTGGCGCAGCATCTCTGTGCGTGCTCTTTCATAAAAAGCGACGTAACTGGCGTGGTAAACCACACCACCGGCATCGGTATCTTCGTAGTAGACCCGAACCGGCCATCGAAACAGCGTTGTATTCACTTTACATCCCGGTAATGCAAAAAAAGGTTAGAGCTTTCAAACTTCGCTACTATACGCGCGGGAAAGGTGGTTTGGAATGGGGGAAAGTAAACGGGGCGTAAATTTTTATGGGCTTATGCAAGCCCATAGCATTAACAGAGATCTCTTATTCAAAAGAAGAAAAAGAAGAGACCTAAAGCGAGCACGATATCAGCGATAAGCGGACAAAAAATCCCCTGCCAGTGAACGGCACGCGGGCGAAAGCCCACGCCGTGAATAACGCCGCTGCAAACCGCCCACATCAGCAAGAAACCATGCCAGATTTCCAGCTCGCTGGTCTTCGCCGCAAAGCGCGACGGATCCCAGAAAATGCAGCCAGCCAGCAGCAGCGCCATCAATAAGGAAAGCGCCCGGAGCGGGCGCTTGTCCATTATCGCGTACAGAGTAGCGATAAATTTCATCAGATTTCTTCTTTCTTCCCGGCTTTGGTGGCTTCCACGTGCTCAAGCGCCAGCGCGGTAATGACCCCAAAAGCACAGGCAAGAAGCGTTCCCAAAATCCATGCGAAGTACCACATATATAGCTCCTTACCTTAGTACAGCGAGTGGGTATTCTTTTCGATGTCTTCGCGCGTGATGCGGCCAAACATCTTCCAGTAACACCAGCTGGTGTAGGCCAGAATGATCGGCACGAAAACAATCGCCACGTAGGTCATCAGGTTCAGCGTCCGCTGACTGGAGGTCGCGTCCCACATCGTCAGGCTGGCGTTCAGCATGGTGCTGGACGGCATGATGAACGGGAACATCGCGATACCGGCAGTCAGAATGATGCAGGCCAGGGTCAGCGAGGAGAACAGGAATGCCCAGGCACCTTTATCCGCTTTGGTCGAAACGACGGTCAGCAGCGGCAACACCACGCCCAGGGCAGGCACCGCCCACAGCGCTGGCATATTGTTAAAGTTCACCATCCACGCGCCAGCTTCCCGCACCACTTCCTTGGTCAGCGGGTTAGACGGGCCAGTATGGTCAATCACCGATTTCACCACATAGCCGTCGATGCCGTAGTAGACCCACACGCCCGCCAGCGCGAAGCAGACCAGCGTCACCAGCGCCGCCACCATGGAAACGGTGCGAGTACGCAGGTGCAGTTCGCCTACGGTACGCATCTGCAGGTAGGTGGCGCCCTGAGTCAGGATCATCGCCACGCTGACGATACCGGCCAGCAGACCAAACGGGTTCAGCAACTGGAAGAAGTTACCGGTATAGAACAGACGCAGGTATTCATCGACGTGGAACGGCACGCCCTGCAGCAGGTTGCCAAAGGCCACGCCAATCACCAGCGGCGGCACGAAGCTACCGATGAAGATGCCCCAGTCCCACATGTTGCGCCAGCGGGTGTCCTCGATCTTGGAACGGTAGTCAAAACCGACCGGACGGAAGAACAGCGAGGCCAGCACCAGAATCATCGCCACATAGAAGCCAGAGAACGCCGCGGCGTAAACCATCGGCCAGGCAGCGAACAGCGCGCCGCCGGCGGTGATCAGCCACACCTGGTTACCGTCCCAGTGCGGGGCGATGGCGTTGATCATAATCCGACGCTCGGTGTCGTTGCGGCCGAGGAAGCGGGTGAGCATGCCCACCCCCATGTCGAACCCGTCGGCGACGGCAAAACCAATCAGCAGAATGCCAATCAGCAGCCACCAGATAAAACGCAATACTTCATAATCGATCATTTGACGACTCCTGTCTTAGCGTGCCGACTGAATAGCCGCAGAGGACTGTTCAAAGTGATAGCGGCCGGTTTTCAGGCTGCTAGGTCCTTTGCGGGCAAACTTGAACATCAGGAACAGTTCAGCCACCAGGAACAGCGTGTACAGACCGCAGATCAGCAACATTGAGAAGATCAGATCGCCCGCGGTTAATGATGAGTTAGCCACCGCCGTCGGCAGGACCTCACCAATCGCCCACGGCTGACGGCCGTATTCGGCAACAAACCAGCCCGACTCCACGGCAATCCACGGCAGCGGCAGGCCGTAGAATGCGGCGCGCAGCAGCCATTTTTTCTCGCCGATGCGGTTACGGATCACGCTCCAGAAGGAGGCGCCTATAATCAGCAGCATCAGGATGCCGCACGCCACCATGATACGGAAGGCGAAGTACAGCGGTGCGACGCTTGGAATGGAGTCTTTGGTCGCTTTGGCGATCTGCTCTTCCGTGGCGTCAGCGACGTTCGGGGTATAGCGCTTCAACAGCAGGCCATAACCGAGGTCCTTCTTCACGTTATTGAACTGGTCACGCACGGCCTGATCGGTTGAACCGGCGCGCAGCTGTTCCAGCAGCGCGTAGGCTTTCATGCCGTTACGGATACGCTCTTCGTGCTGAACCATCAGATCCTTGAGGCCGATAACCGGCTTGTCCACCGAGCGGGTAGCAATGATGCCCAGCGCGTAGGGGATCTGGATCGCAAAGTGGTTGGTCTGCGCATTCTGATCGGGAATACCAAACAGGGTGAAGGCCGCCGGCGCAGGCTGGGTTTCCCACTCTGCTTCGATAGCCGCCAGTTTGGTTTTCTGCACGTCACCCATTTCGTAACCGGATTCGTCACCCAGCACAATAACGGAGAGGATCGCCGCCATACCGAAGCTGGCTGCGATGGCAAAGGAGCGCTTGGCAAAGGCGAAGTCGCGACCTTTCAGCATGTACCAGGAGCTAATCGCCAGGATGAACATCGCGCCGGTGACATAGCCCGACGCCACAGTGTGAACGAATTTCACCTGGGCGACCGGGTTGAGCACCAGTTCAGAGAAGCTGACCATCTCCATACGCATGGTTTCGAAGTTGAAGTCCGATGCGATAGGGTTCTGCATCCAGCCGTTGGCGACAAGGATCCACAGCGCGGAGAGGTTGGAACCCAGCGCAACCAGCCAGGTGACGGCCATGTGCTGAACTTTGCCCAGACGATCCCAACCGAAGAAGAACAGACCTACAAAGGTGGATTCGAGGAAGAAGGCCATCAGACCTTCAATGG
Organism: Klebsiella sp. P1954; assembly: GCF_018199955.1. NCBI lineage: Bacteria > Pseudomonadati > Pseudomonadota > Gammaproteobacteria > Enterobacterales > Enterobacteriaceae > Klebsiella > Klebsiella sp. P1954. Next base: position 1,368,568 of record NZ_CP073373.1, read on the forward strand.
CCAGCGGCGCACCAAAGATATCGCCCACGTAGTGTGAGTAATACGACCAGTTAGTCCCGAACTGGAACTCCATGGTCAGACCGGTCGCCACACCCAGCGCGAAGTTGATACCAAACAACTTGCCCCAGAATTTGGTCATATCTTTATAAATCTGTTTGCCGGAAAGGACGTAGACCGTTTCCATGATGGCCAGCAGGAACGCCATACCGAGCGTTAGCGGCACAAACAGGAAGTGGTACATCGCGGTCAAGGCAAACTGTAAGCGCGACAGTTCGACTATATCTAACATCATGACTCCTTGCTCATCGCATGAAGACTCCGAAAATGAACCGAGAAACTCTGGCTCATACGCATGCCCCAATACAAATTTATTTGTCGCCCGTCCACAGCAGGTTTCAATCGAAGGTAAAACCATGCCAGGGTAAGGTTACAAATACGTTAACGAAAAACCCAATTGATTCCCCAATATATTACGCCGCAATAACCTTACAATAAATATGTTTTTATTGTTCCAGTTTTACATTTTTCGACGGTGATCAATATATAGTGAAGATGGCTGAATTCAGCCAATTTGACTTGAGACAATTTAACGTTTTTTGAGGGATTTTTCCAAGGATTAAGTATTGATATAAATCAATTTTTACTCTATGTGTTAATTATGTAGCCCAATAAAGAATATTGGTGAACTTAATGTTAATTAAGTGTTTAAACTATGGCTTTTCCAGTTACTAAAAAGAGAGATATGAGAATCATAGGTAATATTATTTAACGTCGTGGAAAAAAAACAAAAAAAAGAACCGATCCGAATAATGTTAGACCGCTCACAGTATTTTATCTTCTTCCTTATCCCCTGCCCCACGCTTTTTCGCTGCCGCTTTTGTTTCCCTACGGTACAGCCGGGGTATATTTTTTTAGCCACTACAGCGCATCGAAAATACTTATTAAATAATAAATTAAATCAATATGATAGATAGGGCTTTTCGCAGAAAATCAATTCGTTGTTGGCGCTGCGGTTCTGACGAGACGGGATAACGGTCACAAAAAAGGCCACCTGACGGTGGCCAACCATGTCGAAATCGGACAGATTTCTGCTTGCGGACAAGCAGAGAGGGTTTACTTGATAATAGCTTTCAGCGCTTCGCCGATGTCGGCCAGGCTGCGAACAGTTTTCACACCCGCCGCTTCCAGCGCTGCGAATTTCTCATACGCTGTACCTTTACCGCCGGCGATGATAGCGCCCGCGTGGCCCATACGCTTGCCTTTCGGCGCGGTAACACCCGCGATGTAGCCGACAACCGGCTTAGTGACATGATCTTTAATATAAGCAGCCGCTTCTTCTTCCGCGCTGCCGCCGATCTCACCGATCATGACGATCGCTTCGGTCTGCGGATCTTCCTCGAACATCTTCAGGATATCGATGAAGTTGGAGCCCGGGATCGGGTCGCCGCCGATACCGACGCAGGTAGACTGGCCGAAGCCGTAGTCGGTGGTCTGCTTAACCGCTTCATAGGTCAGGGTGCCGGAACGGGAAACGATGCCCACTTTACCCGGCTTGTGAATGTGACCCGGCATGATGCCGATTTTGCACTCGCCCGGAGTGATAACGCCCGGGCAGTTCGGGCCGATCATACGCACGCCCGCTTCGTCCAGCTTCACCTTCACGGTCAGCATATCCAGCGTTGGGATACCTTCGGTGATGGTGATGATAAGCTTAATGCCCGCGTCGATCGCTTCCAGGATGGAATCTTTGCAGAACGGCGCCGGAACGTAGATCACGGTCGCGGTCGCGCCGGTCGCTTCAACGGCTTCGCGCACGGTGTTGAACACCGGCAGGCCCAGGTGAGTGGTGCCGCCTTTGCCTGGCGTCACGCCGCCAACCATTTGCGTACCGTAAGCGATCGCTTGTTCAGAGTGGAAGGTCCCCTGGCTACCGGTGAAGCCCTGGCAGATAACCTTGGTATCTTTATTAATTAAAACTGACATTATTTCCCCTCCACTGCGGCAACAACCTGCTGTGCTGCGTCCGTCAGACTTTTCGCTGCAATAATATTCAGGCCGCTGTCAGCCAGTTTTTTCGCGCCCAGTTCGGCGTTGTTACCTTCCAGACGAACCACAACCGGAACGTTAACCCCTACTTCCGCTACCGCGCCGATGATGCCGTCAGCGATCAGGTCGCAACGCACGATGCCGCCGAAGATGTTAACCAGCACCGCTTTAACGTTGTCGTCAGAGAGGATGATTTTGAACGCTTCGGTCACGCGCTCTTTGGTCGCGCCGCCGCCTACGTCGAGGAAGTTAGCCGGTTCGCCGCCGTGCAGCTTAACGATGTCCATGGTACCCATCGCCAGGCCTGCGCCGTTAACCATGCAGCCGATGTTGCCGTCCAGCGCGACGTAGTTCAGTTCCCACTGCGCCGCCTGCGCTTCACGTGGGTCTTCCTGAGACTGATCGCGCATTTCGCGCAGATCCGGCTGGCGGAACAGCGCGTTGCCGTCAGCGCCCAGTTTGCCGTCGAGGCAGATCAGGTCGCCCTGCTTGGTGATCACCAGCGGGTTGATCTCGATCAGCGCCAGGTCGCGCTCAAGGAAAATGGTCGCCAGACCCATGAAAATCTTGGTGAACTGCTGAACCTGTTTACCTTCCAGACCCAGTTTGAACGCCAGTTCACGACCCTGGTAAGGCATCGGGCCCGCCAGCGGATCGATGGCGATCTTGTGGATCAGGTGCGGGGTCTCTTCCGCCACTTTCTCGATTTCCACGCCGCCTTCGGTAGACGCCATGAACACCACGCGACGGGAGCTACGGTCAACAACCGCGCCCAGGTACAGCTCTTTGTCAATATCGGTCGCCGCTTCAACCAGGATCTGGTTAACCGGCTGGCCGTTCGCATCTGTTTGATAGGTCACCAGACGTTTTCCCAGCCAGTGCTCGGCAAATGCGCGGATCTCTTCTTTGCTCTTAACTACTTTCACACCGCCCGCTTTGCCGCGGCCACCAGCGTGAACCTGACATTTCACTACCCACGGACCCGCGCCGATTTTTGAAGCGGCTTCTTCTGCTTCACGCGGAGTAGTACAGGCATAACCCACCGGCGCCGGTAAGCCATAGCGGGCAAAAAGTTGTTTTGCCTGATATTCATGTAAGTTCATGTGTTCAGTCCATCCTTCAGGGTGTAATTATCTTTAAACCTGTAGGCCTGATAACGGCGCTAACGCGTGTTATCCGGCCTACGGTAGGTAATACGCTTGCTGACTACACGTCCAGCAGCAGACGGGTCGGATCTTCCAGCAGCTCTTTAATCGCCACCAGGAAGCCTACCGATTCACGTCCGTCGATCAGACGGTGGTCATAGGAGAGCGCCAGGTACATCATCGGCAGGATCTCTACCTTGCCATTGACCGCCATCGGACGGTCTTTAATGGCATGCATACCCAGAATAGCGCTCTGCGGTGGGTTGATGATCGGCGTGGACATCAGGGAGCCGAAGACGCCGCCGTTGGTAATAGTGAAGTTACCGCCGGTCAGGTCGTCTACGGTCAGCTTGCCGTCGCGGCCTTTCACTGCCAGCTCTTTGATATTCTTTTCGATATCCGCCATGCCCAGCAGGTCGACGTCACGCAGAACCGGGGTGACCAGACCGCGCGGAGTGGAAACGGCCATGCTGACGTCGAAGTAGTTGTGGTACACCACGTCGTCGCCATCGATGGAAGCATTCACTTCCGGATAGCGTTTCAGCGCTTCCACTACCGCTTTCACGTAGAAGGACATAAAGCCCAGGCGGATGCCATGACGTTTTTCGAACGCCTCACCGTACTGCTTACGCAGATCCATGATGGGCTTCATGTTGACTTCGTTAAAGGTCGTCAGCATGGCGGTAGAGTTTTTCGCTTCCAGCAGACGTTCGGCTACGCGTTTACGCAGGCGGGTCATCGGGACGCGTTTTTCCGAACGGTGGCCCAGCTGCGGCGCCGGCGCGGCTGCCGGGGCGGCGGCTGGCGCTTTTGCTTCTGCCGGCGCCGGGGCTTTCGCCAGATGTTTCTCAACGTCTTCGCGGGTCAGACGGCCGCCGACGCCAGTGCCTTTGATGGCCGCTGGGTCAAGGTTGTGTTCAGCCAGCAGGCGACGGATCGCCGGGCTCAGCGCGTCGTTGTTCTGCTCTTCCAGAGAGGCCTGCTGACGCTGCGCCGGAGTGGACGCTTTCGCATCGGCTTTCTCGCTGCTTTCTTTACCTGCGCTGTTGCCTTCGCGCAGGCGGCCAAGGATCTGGCGAGACAGGACGGTGGCGCCCTCGTCTTCCAGCACTGCATCCAGAATGCCGTCCGCTGATGCCGGTACTTCCAGTACCACTTTGTCAGTTTCGATTTCGACCAGAACTTCGTCACGGACGACCGCGTCGCCCGGTTTTTTGTGCCAGGTGGCGACGGTTGCGTCAGCTACGGACTCAGGCAGGTCGGGAACCAGAATATCTACGCTACTCATTGTGTATCCTTTAATTAATCGACGTTCAGCGCGTCATTGACCAGATCTTGTTGCTGTTTCTGGTGAACGGACATATACCCTACCGCCGGAGAGGCGGAGGCCGGGCGGCCTGCATAACGCAGAGAGGCCCCAAACGGAATCACTTCACGGAAGTGATGCTGGCTGCAGTACCATGCGCCCTGGTTGAGCGGCTCTTCCTGGCACCAGACAAAATCATGCACGTGCGCATACGCTTTCAGCGCTTCCTGCACCGCCTGATGCGGGAACGGATAGAGCTGCTCGATACGAACGATAGCGACATCTTTTTGCTCGTTTTTGCGGCGCTGTTCCAGCAGGTCGTAGTAAACCTTACCAGAGCACAGCACAACGCGCTTCACAGCCTGCGGATCAAGTTGATCGATTTCACCAATAGCCGGCAGGAAAGTGCCGTTCGCCAGCTCATCCATGCTGGAGACCGCCAGCGGATGACGCAGCAGCGACTTCGGCGACATCACCACCAGCGGACGACGCATACCGCGCAGCGCCTGGCGACGCAGCATGTGATAAACCTGTGCCGGCGTGGACGGCACGCAGACCTGCATGTTTTGTTCAGCGCACAGCTGCAGATAACGCTCCAGACGCGCGGAGGAGTGCTCCGGGCCCTGGCCTTCGTAACCGTGCGGCAGGAGCATCACCAGGCCGCACATCCTTCCCCACTTCTGCTCACCGGAGGAGATGAACTGGTCGATCACCACCTGCGCACCGTTGGCGAAGTCGCCAAACTGCGCTTCCCAGATGGTCAGAGTGCGCGGCTCGGCGGTGGCGTAACCATATTCGAACGCCAGCACCGCTTCTTCAGACAGTACCGAGTCCCAAACGCGGAACTGGCCCTGGCCGTTATGGACATGCTGCAGCGGCGTGTAGGTTGAACCATTGGTCTGGTTATGGATCACCGCATGACGGTGGAAGAAGGTGCCGCGGCCGGAGTCTTCGCCGGACAGACGAACCGGAATACCTTCGTCAACCAGCGTGGCGTAGGCCAGGTTTTCGGCGCCGCCCCAGTCAAACAGCTTCTCGCCTGCCGCCATCGCCTGGCGGTCGGCGTAAATTTTCGCCACGCGGGACTGCATTTCGATACCTTCCGGTACCGTGCTGATGCGTTTGGCCAACTCCTGCAGACGTTTTGGCTCAACTTTATCCGGATAGCTCTCGTCCCACTCGTGGTTGAGATACGGCGACCAGGTAAAGGAATGCATATTCATCGGACGCCATTCCTGCACCACGCATTCGCCGGCATCCAGCGCATCGCGATAGAGGTTAACCTGCTCGGTCGCATCTTCCAGAGTCGCCACCTTCTCCTGCTCCAGCTTGTCAGCATAGATTTTGCGCGGAGTCGGATGCTTTTTGATCTTCTGATACATCAGCGGCTGGGTTGCGCTCGGCTCATCGGCTTCGTTGTGGCCGTGACGGCGGTAGCACACCAGGTCAATGAAGACATCGCGTTTAAAGGTATTGCGGAAATCAAGCGCCAGACGGGTGACGAAGGCGACCGCTTCCGGATCGTCCGCGTTGACGTGGAAAATCGGCGCCTGCACCATTTTACCGATGTCGGTGCAGTACGGCGTTGAGCGCGCATCCAGCGGGTTAGAGGTCGTGAAGCCCACCTGGTTGTTGATAACGATGCGCACGGTACCGCCCACTTCGTAACCGCGGGCTTTGGACATGTTCAGAGTTTCCTGAACCACGCCCTGGCCGGTGACGGCGGCGTCGCCGTGGATGGTAATAGGCAGAACTTTGTTGCTGCTTGGCTCGTCCAGACGATCCAGACGGGCGCGTACGGAACCGATAACCACCGGGCTGACGATCTCGAGGTGCGACGGGTTAAACGCCAGCGCCAGGTGCACCAGACCGCCTTCGGTTTCCATATCGGAAGAGAAGCCCATGTGGTACTTCACGTCGCCGGTGCCGAGGTGTTCTTTATGTTTGCCCGCGAACTCGTCGAACAGGTCCTGCGGTTTTTTACCCAGCACGTTGACCAGCACGTTCAGACGGCCGCGGTGCGCCATGCCCAGCACCACTTCGCGGGTGCCGCTTTTGCCTGCATGGCGGATCATCTCTTTGAGCATCGGGATCAGGGCGTCGCCACCCTCCAGCGAGAAGCGCTTCGCCCCCGGGAATTTGGCGCCGAGGTAGCGCTCCAGACCTTCCGCGGCGGTCAGTTCGCTGAGGAAGCGTTTTTTCTCTTCCGCGGTAAAGCTCGCTTTGCCAGCTACCGATTCAATGCGCTGCTGGATCCAGCGTTTTTCTTCGGTAGAGGTGATATGCATGTATTCCGCGCCGATGGAGCCGCAGTAGGTTTGCTTGAGGGCGGCAATCAGCTCGCCCAGCTTCATCGTGTCTTTACCGATGGCAAATGAACCTACGTTATAGCTTTCCTGGAAATCGGCCTCGGTCAGATCGTGGTAGGCCGGATCGAGATCCGCCACTCTCTCTTGCTTCCACAGCCCCAGCGGATCGAGATTCGCATGCTGGTGGCCACGGAAACGGTATGCGTTGATGAGCTGCAGGACTTTAACCTGCTTCACATTGGTGTCTGGGTCGGAAATCGAAGAAGTGTAACGTGAGGCATCCTTCGCCAGTCGACGGAAATAATCACGCGTTTTGGAATGAAATTGATCCGGTTTAACTCCGGTGCCAGGTAACTGCTGGAACATTGAACGCCAGTTGGCGTCAACAGAGTCAGGATCGGTTAAGAAGTCTTCATAGAGCTGTTCTATCCAGCTCTGGTTCGAACCAGAGAGGTAAGAAGAGTCCAGCCAGGCTTTCATTGCGCCGTTCTGCATCGTGATCCCTTAAGCATTCATATGCTTATTTCGCCGTAGAAACTACCACGCACACCGAGTGCACGTGCCGGGGTTCACTTGTTGCGGACGAGTTGTGGTTTCTATCCGCTAAGGAACCTTTAAAAACTGCCATTAATCTTCAGCGTTCAGGCTGCGGTTGCGTTGGCTGCCTTCGCTTACCCCGGTCACATAGTTCACTATGCTCCCGGGGATGCGCTCAGTTGCCGCCTTACCTCGCACTGAACGCCTCGATTACTGGTACATCTTGTGGCGGTTTTTAAAGATTTCCTGCTATATCCCCCGGCGGCGCTAACGCTTGCCGGGGCTACTGCTTTGGTAGCCCGGATAAGCGCTAGCGCCATCCGGGACAGACCGTGTTGCTTACGCGCTGCGCTGCAGCAGCATCGACTTAATATGGCCGATGGCGCGCGTCGGGTTCAGCCCCTTCGGACACACACTGACGCAGTTCATAATGCTGTGACAGCGGAATACGCTGAAAGCATCGCTCAGGCCGTCCAGGCGCTCGCTGGTTTCGGTATCGCGACTGTCGATCAGGAAGCGATACGCGGCCAGCAGGCCAGCCGGGCCGATGAACTTGTCCGGGTTCCACCAGAACGACGGGCACGAGGTCGAACAGCAGGCGCACAGAATACACTCGTACAGCCCGTCGAGTTTCTCACGCTGCTCAGGCATCTGCAGATGCTCGCGAGCCGGAGGATTTTGCCCATTATTCAATAAGTAAGGCTTAATCTTCTCATATTGTGCATAGAATTGCCCCATGTCCACCACCAAATCACGGATAACCGGTAATCCTGGCAGCGGACGGATAACAATCTTCTTGCCCGGCTGATTCAGCGCGGAGATTGGCGTGATGCACGCCAAACCGTTTTTCCCGTTCATGTTCAGACCATCGGACCCGCAGACCCCTTCACGGCAGGAGCGGCGGAACGACAGCGACGGATCTTTTTCTTTCAGCTGGATCAGCGCATCCAGCAGCATCATGTCGCGACCTTCTTCCGCTTCAAGGGTGTAATCCTGCATGTGCGGAGCGTCGTCAACATCCGGGTTATAGCGATAAATTGAAAACTCGAGTTTCATTTTCCTGTCTCCGCATTAGTAAGTACGAATCTTCGGCGGGAATGCCGGACGCAGTTTCGGTTCCATATTGACGCTACGACGCGTCATGGATTCCGACTCTGGCAGGTACAGGGAATGGCACAGCCAGTTTTCATCATCACGATCCGGGAAGTCGAAGCGGCTGTGGGCACCACGGCTCTCGGTACGGAAGTTAGCGGATACGGCGGTCGCGTAGGCGGTTTCCATCAGGTTATCCAGCTCCAGGCACTCAACGCGCTGGGTGTTGAACTCGCTGGAGGTATCGTCGAGACGGGCGTTTTTCAGGCGCTCGCGGATCACTTTCAGTTGCTCCAGACCTTTGTGCATCGCATCGCCTTCGCGGAACACCGAGAAGTTATGCTGCATACATTCCTGCAGCGCTTTACGAATCGCCACCGGATCTTCACCAGAGCGGGTGTTGTTCCAGCGGTTGAGGCGATCCAGCGAGCCTTCGATATCGGATTCGCTAGCGTCGCGCAGCGTGCCCTGCTCGGCAATGGATTCCTGCAGATGCAGGCCCGCCGCGCGGCCGAAGACCACCAGGTCGAGCAGCGAGTTGCCGCCCAGACGGTTGGCGCCGTGGACCGATACGCAGGCGATTTCGCCTACCGCGAACAGGCCCGGGATCACCACGTCTTCGCCCTTCTCATTCACGGTCAACGCCTGGCCGGTGACTTTGGTCGGGATACCGCCCATCATGTAGTGACAGGTTGGGATAACCGGGATCGGCTCTTTCACCGGATCGACGTGGGCAAAGGTACGGGAAAGTTCAAGGATACCCGGCAGACGAGATTCCAGAACCTCTTTACCGAGGTGATCCAGTTTCAGTTTCGCGTGCGGGCCCCACGGACCGTCGCAGCCGCGGCCTTCGCGGATTTCGATCATGATGGAACGCGCCACCACGTCACGGCCCGCAAGGTCTTTAGCGTTCGGGGCATAACGCTCCATAAAGCGTTCGCCGTGTTTGTTCAGCAGGTAACCGCCTTCGCCGCGGCAACCTTCGGTAACCAGAACCCCAGCCCCGGCGATACCGGTCGGGTGGAACTGCCACATTTCCATATCCTGCACCGGCACGCCGGCGCGGATGGCCATCCCGACGCCGTCACCCGTATTGATGTGGGCGTTGGTGGTGGACTGATAGATACGGCCTGCGCCGCCGGTCGCCAGCACGGTGGCGCGGGCTTTAAAGTAGACCACTTCGCCGGTCTCGATGCACAGGGCGGTACAACCGACTACCGCGCCGTCCTGGTTTTTCACCAGATCGAGGGCGTACCATTCGGAGAAGATAGTGGTGTGGTTTTTCAGGTTCTGCTGATACAGAGTGTGCAGCAGGGCGTGACCGGTACGGTCAGCCGCCGCCGCGGTACGCGCCGCCTGTTCGCCGCCGAAGTTCTTCGACTGGCCGCCAAACGGGCGCTGATAAATACGGCCATCGTCAAGACGAGAGAACGGCAGTCCCATGTGCTCCAGCTCAAGAATCGCTTCCGGGCCGGTCTTACACATGTATTCGATGGCGTCCTGGTCGCCGATATAGTCCGACCCTTTTACAGTGTCGTACATATGCCATTCCCAGTTATCTTCATGGGAGTTACCGAGCGCGACGGTGATGCCACCCTGCGCGGATACGGTATGGGAACGGGTAGGGAACACTTTGGAGAGCAGTGCACAGGTCTGTCCGCTCTGGGAAATTTGCAGCGCCGCGCGCATACCTGCGCCGCCGGCACCGATGACAACAGCATCAAACTCTCTGACTGGCAATTTCATTACACACCCCACACCACAACAAATCCATAAAGAACGTAAGCCACCAGCGCCACAACGATAGCCAGTTGCAGAACCAGGCGCAGAGCCAGTGGTTTAACGTAGTCCGTTAACACCTGCCACATCCCGATCCAGGCATGGATGAGAATGGAAACGAGAGCCAGCAGAGTGAAGACCTTAGTGAAGCCGGAGGCAAAGAATCCGGTCCACACTTCCCATGAGATTTCACCGGTGGTGGCGAAGAAGCCAACCATGTAGATGATGTAGAGGGTCAGAACGATGGCGGTAGCACGGACCAGGATAAAGTCATGTACGCCGTTGCGTCCCAGTGCTGAGGCGTTGCTTACCATACGAGGACTCCTGCGAGAAGTGAAAGCACGACAGTAATAACAAAAGAAATTTTGGCGGAACGTTTCCCTGCTTCGAGGGTTTCGTCCAGGTAGCCAAAGTCCATCATCAGATGGCGAATACCGACAACGACGTGATAGGCCAGCGCGGTGAGAATGCCCCACATGATGAACTTCACAAAGAAGCTATCCATGATGGAGGCCGCCGTCAGAAAACCTTCTGGGGAGGAAAGGCTGGTGCCCAGCAGCCAAAGCAGAATTCCGACCGCCACGAAGGTGATGACACCGGAAACGCGATGGAGAATGGACGCTATCGCCGTGATTGGGAACCGTATCGTTTGTAGATCCAGATTGACAGGTCTTTGTTTTTTCACATTTCTTACCATGAATAACGCCCACATGCTGTTCTTATTGTTTCCTTCCTCCGGTCTGCTTGCGGGTCAGACAGCGTCCTTTCTATAACCAGAAGTCATGTTAAAACGTCTTTTCAGGCATTAAAACATCACTAAACAACGCTGGGTGGCTCGGGATTGCAGGGTGTTCCGGAGACCTGGCCGCAGTATAGGCCGTTCACAAAATCATTACAATTAACCTACATATAGTTTGTTGGGTTTTCTCCGGAACAGTGATCAAGGTCACGATACCAACATTTTTTTAATTTTTAATCACCTGATTTGACAAATATTAAACATTCTTGTTACAACCATTACCAGTTAAATGCAATAATGCTCAAAAGTTATGGGGTCACTCTTTCACCTGAGAATAAGTTATGTAACAGTGTGTCAGTATTGACCGATGTAATCAGGACAGTTATTAGTGGTATATAGGTTTTAATATTCGGACTGCTAAAACGCTGATTTGCTGTTGTTTCACCGCAGCCCTGAAGGACGTGCCATCAAGCGCCGTTGCTCTGTACCCTGCCCTTTTCGCTGACGCAGAGCTGTGTGCAACATAACAAACTGGTAACGTATGCAGGCGCGGGCCGAAAGCAAATCCACCACCCGGCAGTCTTAAGCAATAAAGGCGCTAAGGAGACCATAAATGTCTGATGCTAAAGCAAAAATCACCCTGGGTGGTGACACTGCTATTGAACTGGATGTGCTAAAAGGCACGCTCGGTCAGGATGTTATTGATATTCGTAGTCTTGGTTCAAAAGGCGTATTTACCTTTGACCCAGGTTTCACATCAACGGCTTCTTGTGAATCTAAAATTACGTTTATCGATGGTGACGAGGGGATCCTGCTGCACCGCGGCTTCCCGATCGACCAGTTAGCGACCGAATCTAATTATCTTGAAGTCTGTTATATCCTGCTGTACGGCGAAAAGCCGACTCAGGCCGAATATGACGAATTCAAAACTACCGTCACCCGCCACACCATGATTCATGAGCAGATCACCCGTCTGTTCCACGCGTTCCGTCGCGATTCCCACCCGATGGCGGTGATGTGCGGGATCACCGGCGCGCTGGCGGCGTTCTATCATGATTCCCTCGACGTGAATAACCCGCGTCACCGCGAGATTGCCGCCTACCGTTTGCTGTCCAAAATGCCAACCATGGCAGCCATGTGTTACAAGTATTCAATCGGCCAGCCGTTTGTTTATCCGCGCAACGACCTCTCCTACGCCGGCAACTTCCTGCGCATGATGTTTGCAACACCGTGCGAAGAGTATGAAGTCAATCCGGTGCTGGAGCGCGCGATGGATCGTATTCTGATCCTGCACGCCGATCACGAGCAGAACGCGTCGACCTCCACGGTACGTACCGCAGGGTCCTCCGGCGCTAACCCGTTCGCCTGTATCGCTGCGGGCATCGCCTCCCTGTGGGGACCGGCACACGGTGGCGCCAACGAAGCGGCGCTGAAAATGCTGGAAGAGATCAGCTCCGTTGAGCACATTCCGGAATTTGTTCGTCGTGCGAAAGACAAGAATGACTCTTTCCGCCTGATGGGCTTCGGCCATCGTGTTTACAAAAACTACGATCCGCGTGCCACCGTGATGCGTGAAACCTGCCATGAAGTGCTGAAAGAGCTGGGCACCAAAGACGACCTGCTGCAGGTGGCCATGGAGCTGGAGCATATCGCGCTGAACGACCCGTACTTCATCGAGAAGAAACTGTATCCGAACGTCGACTTCTACTCCGGTATTATCCTGAAAGCGATGGGTATTCCGTCCTCCATGTTTACCGTTATCTTCGCCATGGCGCGTACCGTGGGCTGGATTGCGCACTGGAACGAAATGCACAGCGATGGTATGAAGATCGCCCGTCCGCGTCAGCTGTATACCGGCTACGCCAAACGCGATTTCCAGTCCGACATTAAGCGTTAATCTCACTGTCCGGATCATAAAAACGCGCCTGCTGGCGCGTTTTTTTATGCCTGATAACGCGCTTCATGCTGAAATCGCCCGCCAGCCGGCTTAATGCTGGCATCCTGGACACCAGTAAAATGGCCGCGAGGAGAGCGTCGTCTTCTCAATGATTCCCCCACAGCGTTCGCACCTTTCCCCATCGCGATGGAAGACCTTAAAGCGAAACAGCGCGCCATGATGCTTGTTGTCATCCACCAGACCGCGAGTACGATAGGACAGCCGCGGGATATCGAGCAGCGCGTGCGCCAGCGCATCCAGCTGACTGTCGCTCAGTTCAGCGGCTTTACGCTTACCGCTTAATCCCACCTGCCAGAGAATTTCCACCCGCAGATAGTTTCCGAGCCCGGCAAGAAAAGCCTGATCCAGCAGCAGGCCGGAAAACTGACGATTGCGGAATTTGGCCGACAGCAGCCGCGCTTTCACCTGCTCCGCGGTTAACGTCATGTCCAGCACGTCCGGTCCGACGCGCAGCAAGAACGGATGGTTGGCAACCTGCTCCGCCGTGAGGATATCAATGTCCGACGCGCTGTAGAGCAAAATCGCCTTGCTGGCGGTCTGCAGCCTGACGCGCAGTACGCGGTTCGATTGCGGCTCAACGCCGGCATCCACCACACGCCAGACGCCGTACAGCTGGTTATGGCTATACAGGGTCAATCCGCCGGAGAAGTGGGTTAACAGGGCCTTGCCGCGGGTGGCGATATGGGTCACCCGCTGACCAATTAGCTGAGTTTGATAGGGTTGCAACTGAGGAAAGGCGAACCAAACGTTGGTTAAGGGTTCGCCTTTGATTGCCGCCTCCAGTTTATCCGCCGCACGGCGGATCTCCGGACCTTCCGGCATACTGTCATCCTTCTGTTAATGGGTGGCGCCGCCGCCAATTTTGACATCGTCATCCTGTTCAAGGGCGACGGCAATCGCCGTTTCCAGCGCCGCGCGTACCGTCGCGACCGACATACTCGCCTCGCCGGGGTGGGCCGCCGCCTGTTCAGGCAGATAAGGAATATGGATAAAACCGCCCTTCTGCCCGCTTTTTCCCTGCAGCTGATGCAGCAAACCATACATCACGTGATTGCAGACGAAGGTGCCCGCGGTTTGCGACACCGAGGCCGGGATCCCCTGCTGGCGCAGCGCGCTGACGATCGCTTTGATCGGTAGCGTACTGAAGCAGGCCGCAGGGCCATTAGCGACGATCGGCTCGTCGATCGGTTGCTGGCCTTTATTGTCGGGGATCCGCGCATCATCGACATTGATCGCTACACGTTCGACGGTGATATCGACACGGCCGCCGGCCTGTCCGACGGCAATCGTCAGCCGCGGTTGATAGGTTTCCAGCGCCGCCTTCAGCACCGTCAGCGCTTCGCCGAATACGCAGGGTAACTGTTTAGCCACCACCTGCTGTCCGCGAATAATCATGCCATCCAGCTGCTTAACCACTTCCCATGAAGGATTAACCGTTTCGCCGCCGAACGGCTCAAAACCGGTAATCAATACGCCAGCCATCATCCCTCCTTACAGGAACATCAGGAAATAGAGTAAGAATACATTGACGATAAGCAACAGGATACCGGTCGGTATCTGGGCTTTAATCACCGCGTTTTTATCCGGCAGTTCCAGCAGCGCCGCCGGGACAATATTGAAGTTCGCCGCCATCGGCGTCATCAGCGTGCCGCAGTAGCCGGAAAACATACCAATCGCCGCCATTACCGCCGGATTGCCGCCGTGCTGCAGGACTAAAATCGGAATGCCAACTCCGGCGGTCACAATCGGGAAAGCGGCAAAGGCGTTGCCCATCACCATTGTCAGCACCGCCATGCCGATGGCATACACAGCCACGGCGATAAAGCGGTTATCGACCGCCAGATAGTGCTCGGTCAGCCATGAAATGCTGGTTCCGACGCCCGCAGCGGTAAACAGCAGCCCCAGCACCGCGAGGATTTGCGGCAGGATAAAGGCCCAGCCGACGGAATCAAGCAAACGGCGCGCTTCCTGCATTGGCTGCGCCACCGTTTCATGCGTCATACGAATCGCCATCGCCAGGCCAATCAGCGTACCGACAGTCATCGAGAACAGAGTAATCAGCGTCGCGTGGTTGCCCGGCCCGAAGAGCGCCACCTGCCATGAGGGCAGATTGTTAAACAGCAGTACGCCAATGACGGTGACGACCGGAATCGCCAGCGCCGGAAAGAAAAGTTTGTTGCCGAGGCGTTTCGCGCTGGTGGTTTTCTCTTCCTGGGTACGCTGATGGTAGCTGCCGAGGCGCACGCCGCCAAAACCGGCGATCAGCGCCAGGACGACCACCACCCCGCCGACAGCGATATTCACCGTACGCTTATCGCCCACCAGTTGATATGTCCAGTCGCCGAGCAAGAACACCAGCCCGTACAGGCCCCAGAACAGACCGGTTGTCAGACGCCGCGGATTGCTTTTGTCGCGCCAGGACATGATAGCCACGACCAGCAGTACCGCGCCGGCCAGCCAGTATAAATAGGTTTGCTGGAAATTCATGCCGCACCGCCTTTCGCCTGTCCGGCGTTTATCCGGTCCAGCTCGCGCTGGAGATGGCGATCGAGTCGCCACAGGCGCGCGGCGTGGATCAGAAAGGCGCAGATCGCCGTCGGGACCCCCCACAGGGCAATATGCAACGGTTCCGTCTGGATCCCACCCGACTCCAGCATAAAGTTGTGCATGAAGATGATCGCGCCGAAGGCGACAAAAATATCTTCGCCGAAGAACAGCCCGACGTTATCGGTCGCCGCCGACATCGCGCGCAGGCGGTAGCGTACATTGCCCGGCAGCGGGCCAAAGCGCTTTTCCGCTGCCCCCTCCGCCATCGGCGCCAGCAGCGGGCGCACCATTTGCGGATGTCCGCCGAGGCTGGTCAACCCCAGAGCGGCGGTGGCTTCGCGCACAAACAGATAGACGATCAGCAGACGTCCGGCGGTCGCGCTATGGATCTTCGCGATCCACGCCTGCGCCCGCTCTTTCAGACCATGGCGCTCCAGCAGCCCGATCACCGCCAGCGGCAGCAGCAGAATAAACGGCAGATTACGGGTATTCAGGAAGCCCTCGCCCAGTTTCTCCAGAATAGTGGCTATTGGCATATGCGCCGCCACGCCGGTGACGATCCCGGAGATAATCACCACCAGCACCGGGTTAAAGCGTAATACAAAACCGACCACAATCACGGCAATGCCGATTAGCGGCCAGAGGGATATCGCCTCTTGCATAATAACGTCCTGTTCAGTTGTGAGTATTGTGAGTGTTGTTAATTATTTGATTTAATTATTATTAATAACTTAGGCGGACTATTACTCGAGGTCCGCGCTGACGTCGATATTCCGCCCGGCAAACGCGGCGCGCAAGCGTCGGGCGAAATCGAGCGCGTGAGCGCCATCGCCATGCAGGCAGACCGTTTCCGCCTTTACATGCGCCCATTCGCCGCTCAGGCTGCGCACCCGATTGTGCTGCACCATTTCCAGCGTTTGCGCCAGCGCCTGCTCTTCGCTCTCAATCAGCGCGCCCGGTTGGCTACGCGGCACCAGGCTGCCGTCGGCCTGATAGCCGCGATCGGCGAAGACTTCCTGGCGCGTCGTCAACTGATAATGCTGTCCGGCGCGGATAAGCTCGCTGCCCGCCAGCCCAACCAGCACCAGGTCGGCGTCGGCATCGCGCACCGCACGAGCGATAGCGTCGGCCAAAGGCGGCTCTTTCGCCGCCTGGTTGTACAACATGCCATGCGGTTTGACGTGCCGCAGCTCGCCCCCCTGGGCGTGTACGATTGCCGCCAGCGCGCCAATTTGGTACAGCACCTGGGCGTAGACCGTCTCTGGCGGTAACTGCATCGCGGTTCGACCGAAATTTTCCCGGTCCGGGAAGCTCGGGTGTGCGCCAATAGCGACGCCGTTTTTCAGCGCCTCGCGCACGCATTGCTGCATGAGAACCGCATCGCCGGCGTGAAAGCCGCAGGCGATATTGGCGGAAGAGACCAGCTGCAGCAGCGCGCTATCGCTGGCGCAGCCTTCGCCGAGGTCGGCATTTAAATCAATTTTCATCGCTTAATCTCCAGGCCAGTTGTTCAAGGTAGCGCTGCTGGTCGGCGCGCGCTTTTAGCGCTTCCTCCAGCGAACAGGGGGCGAAATGGATCGGCTGACCTAGCGGAATTTGCGCCAGTTGGTACATATCGGCTTCAATAATGCAGGCTATACGCGGATAGCCGCCGGTGGTTTGCGCATCGTTCATCAACACAATCGGCTGGCCGTTATGCGGTACCTGTACCACGCCGGGCAGCAGGCCATGAGAGAGCATTTCCCGGTCGGTTGTGCGCCTGAGCGGCTGCCCCTGCAGGCGGTAGCCCATACGGTTGCTCTGCGGACTCAGCTTCCACGGCGAGCGCCAGAAAGACTCCTGCGACACGCTGTCGAATTCGTGATACTCCGGCCCCGGCAGCGCGCGAATAATATTGCCTATCGGCAGCTGTTTAACGCCGCGCGAGGCGCTAAAGCGGCGGGACGATTTCCCAATCTTCACTTGATCGCCATCCTGCAACCGGCGCCCTTCGATTCCGCCGATACCGACTTTCAGATCGGTAGAGCGGGAACCTAAAACTTCAGGGACATCAATACCGCCCGCGACCGCCAGATAGCTGCGGATCCCATGCTGAGGATTTTTCAGCACCAGCCGCTGCCCGGCCTTCGCCTCCATTCGCCAGCCCAACCAGACCGGCGCGCCGTCGAGCGTCGCTTCACAGGCGGCGCCGGTCAATGCGAACCAGCAGTGGCGGGTAAACTGCACATCGATCTGACCCAGCGTAATTTCCAGCGCCGCCGCCTCCGGCGCATTGCCCACCAGCAGATTGGCAATGGTCATCGCCGGTTTATCCAGCGCGCCGCAGCGGCTAATCCCCCACTGGCGCTGGCCTTCCCGGCCGCCATCCTGTACCGAGGTATACATGCCGGCGCGGATAAATTTCAACATACCCCCTCCTTCTGCGGCACAAAGCGCACGCGATCGCCGGAACGCAGCAGCACCGGCTCTTCACGTTTTGGATCGAATAATGCCAGCGGCGTGCGCCCCAGTAGCTGCCAGCCGCCCGGCGTCGCCAGCGGATAAATACCGGTTTGCGATCCGCCGATGCCGACGGATCCCGCCGGTACCAGTACGCGCGGCTCGGCGCGACGCGGCATCGCCAGCTGCTCCGGCAGGCCGCCAAAGTACGGAAACCCCGGCTGGAAACCCAGAAACCACACCATGTACTCCACCGAAGAGTGCAGTTCAACCACCTGCTTTTCGCTCAACCCGCTATGGCGCGCGACGTCGCCAAGATCTGGTCCCGCCTCGCCGCCGTAGATAACCGGGATACTTATCTCACGGGATTCCGGCTCCAGCGCATCGCTCTCTTCCCACCAGCGCTGCAGCTTGTCAATCGCCTCCCACGCCATCTCCTGCGGACGACGCAGCACAACGGTGATGTTGTTCATCCCCGGGATCACTTCAACCACCTCTTCGCGATCGGTCAACCGCTGCGTCAGTCCCCAGATACGTTTTTGGCTCTCCAGGGTCACCGGAGGCTCAAGCTCCAGGACCACCGCCGTTTCACCTAACAGATAACAACGCGCTCGCTGCACTTTCTTCTCTCCCGTCAGGCAGGGTTAGGAATATCAATAAAGGTAACATCCAGATCGGTCGTTTCCGTCAGCCATTCGCTGAGGGCGCGAATGCCGCCCCGCTCGGTGGCGTGGTGGCCGGCGGCATAAAAATGCAGGCCCTGCTCGCGGGCAGAGTGAATAGTTTGTTCCGACACTTCGCCGGTGATAAAGGCGTCCACGCCAAAGCGCGCCGCGGCGTCGATAAAGCTCTGGCCGCCGCCGGTACACCAGGCGACGCGGCTGACGGTGTCCGGCCCGGTATCGCCGCACCACAGCGGCTTGCGCCCCAGTCGCGCTTCGATCCACGAGGCCAGTTCGAGGCCGGAAACCGGCATCGACAGCTCGCCCCACGGCACCAGCGGTTCGATTTCGCCGAGCACGTTAATCCCCAGCAGATGCGCCAGCTGCGCGTTATTGCCCAGCTCCGGATGGGCATCCAGCGGCAGGTGCCAACCGTAGAGATTGATATCGTTGGCCAGCAGGGTTTTCAGGCGACGGCGCTTCATGCCGCGGATCACTGGCGATTCGTTTTTCCAGAAATAGCCGTGATGAACAATCACCGCATCCGCCTGCAGACGGACGGCCTCATCCAGCAGCGCCTGGCAGGCCGTCACTCCGGTGACGATCTTGTGCACCGTTTCGCGTCCTTCCACCTGCAGACCGTTAGGGGCGAAGTCACTGATGGCCGCACTATTGAGCTTGTCGTTAATCAGTTGTTCCAGTTCGCTATTTTTCATCGCCACTCCAGCAGATAATCAGGTTATACAAAGGCATAACATAACCATATCCATTCGGGTCGTCGATAGTCCGCTACCGTCACTGACCATGACTTTTTAACGAATCCCGCAATTTGTCTATTCATCCCGCCGCGCATTAGTGTATATTTATGCACTAATAAAGCATATTAAATAATCAGAAAGCCCCTCAAGCCATGAATATGACTGATAAATCGCTATTCATGCAGAACGATCGACTTTCGCTTTACGCCAGGAAACACACTTCATATGCAGACAACATCATCGCAGCCGCGGGCGATCTACTACGTCGTGGCGCTGCAAATCTGGGAGTACTTTAGCTTTTACGGCATGCGCGCCCTGCTGATCCTCTATCTCACCAATCAGCTCAAATATGACGATAACCATGCCTACGCCCTGTTCAGCGCCTACTGTTCGCTGGTCTATGTGACGCCGATCCTCGGCGGCTATCTGGCCGATAAGCTGTTAGGCAACCGGATGGCGGTCATGCTCGGCGCGCTGCTGATGGCCATTGGCCATCTGGTGCTCGGGGCCAGCGAAACCGCTCCGGTTTTCCTGTACCTGTCGCTGGCGATCATCGTCTGCGGCTACGGGTTGTTTAAATCCAACGTCAGCTGTCTGCTGGGGGAGCTGTACGAACCCGCCGATCCGCGTCGCGATGGCGGCTTTTCGCTGATGTATGCCGCCGGCAATATCGGCTCGATTATCGCGCCGATCGCCTGCGGCTACGTACAGGAGGAGTATAGCTGGGCGATGGGCTTTGCCCTGGCGGCCATCGGCATGGTCGCGGGGCTGGTGATTTTCCTCTGCGGCAACCGTCATTTCCAGCATACCGCTGGCGTCAACCGCCAGGCGCTGTGCGCGCGCCGCTTCCTGCTGCCAAACTGGGGCTGGCTGCTGGTGTTGCTGGTTACCGCCCCGCTGCTGATTGCGGTACTGTTCTGGCAGGAGTGGTCGGTGTATGCCCTGATCGTGGCCACGGCCATTGGCCTCGCGGTACTGGCGCGGATCTACCTGCGCGCCGAAACCGATAAACAGCGCAAGGATCTGCGCCTGATCGTCGTCCTGACCGCCTTCAGCCTGCTGTTCTGGGCCTTCGCCCAACAGGGCGGGAGCTCCATCAGCCTGTATATTGACCGCTTCGTTAACCGCCATATCATGAGCTACGAAGTCCCTACCGCTATGTTCCAGTCAATCAACGCCTTCGCGGTGATGCTCTGCGGGATGGTGCTGGCGTGGCTGGTGAAAGAGAGCGTGAACGGCAATCGCACCGTGCGCATCTGGGGGAAATTTGCCCTCGGTCTGGGCCTGATGAGCGCCGGGTTCTGCATTTTGACCCTCAGCGCCCGCTGGTCGGCGGCCTATGGTCAGTCGTCCATGCCGCTGATGGTGCTGGGTCTGGCGGTGATGGGCTTTGCCGAACTGTTTATCGACCCGGTCGCGATGTCGCAGATCACCCGCATTGAGATCCCGGGTGTCACTGGGGTGCTGACCGGTATTTATATGCTGCTCTCAGGGGCCATCGCCAACTATCTGGCCGGCGTTATCGCCGACCAGACCTCGCAGGCGTCATTCGACGCCGCCGGAGCGGTGAACTACTCCATTGACGCCTACATTACCGTCTTCAGCCAGATCACCTGGGGCGCGCTGGCCTGCGTCGGCGTGGTGCTGGTCATCTGGCTGTATCATTCGCTGAAAGTCAGGACCCGCCGTCTGGCGGTGGAGTAATTCCTTTTCTGGCGGCCTCCCAGGCCGCCAGCGTCTCCTGCCGCGCCTGCTTGTGATCAACTATTGGGCGCGAATAGTCCAGCGTGATCCCTTGTTTATCCGCCCACGCCCACGGCTGATGCAGGGCCTTCTCCGGCACCTTTGCCAGCTCCGGCAGCCAGCGACGTATAAACACCCCCTGTTTATCAAACTTTTCGCCCTGGGTGGTGGGGTTAAATATGCGGAAATAGGGCGCGGCGTCGGTGCCCGTTGAAGCCGCCCACTGCCAGCCGCCGTTATTCGCCGCCAGGTCGCCATCAATCAGCTGGCTCATGAAATAGCGCTCGCCCGCCCGCCAGTCGAGGCGCAAATCTTTGGTCAGGAAGCTGGCGACAATCATGCGTAACCGGTTATGCATCCAGCCGGTGGCGTTAAGCTGGCGCATGGCGGCATCAACAATCGGAAAACCGGTCTCCCCGCGCTGCCAGGCCTGTAGGGCGGCCTCCTCTGCGCGCCAGGCGACCTTATCTGTCCAGGCAGTAAATGGCCGCCCTTTACAGAGCTTCGGATAGTAGACCATCAGATGGCGGTAAAACTCGCGCCAGATCAGCTCGTTAAGCCAGGTGGCGCCGGCTCCGCCGTCCAGCGCGGCGGGATGTTCCGTCAGAAGACGATGCAGGCACTGGCGGGGGGACAGCACGCCGATGGCCAGGCAGGGCGACAGTCGACTGGTCCCTTCCACGGCCGGGAAGTCGCGCTGCCCCTCGTAATCCGCCGCCGCTTGCTGACAAAACGCGCGCAGACGCGCCAGCGCCGTTTTTTCATCCGCGGCAAACAGCAGCCCGTCGAACGGCGTTTGCGGGTAGTTAAGCTCAGGCAGCGGCGGCGCCTGGCAGGCAGGCGCCTGGCGCGGCTTCGGGGCCGCCACGCACGCCGGCAGTCCGTCCCGCAGACGGCGAATAAACGCATTTTTAAACGGGGTGAAGACTTTATACATTTCGCCGCCACCGGTCAGTACGCTGCCGGGCGGCAACAGGACGCTGTCGTCAAAGCCCTGGCAAATCACGTCGCGCAAGGTGTTCTCAACGGCGGCATCGCGCTGGCGTTCATTGAATTCGTACTGATAGTTGTAGAACAGGTGACTGACCTGATGCTGCTGGCAAAAATCGGCCAGCCGTTCGACGCTGGCGGTAAAATCGTCCGCCTCTTCTACCCACAGCGGTATGCCCCGTTCCGCCAGCGCGGCATGCAGACTCTGTAAATGGCTGGCGATAAAAGCGGCCTGCCGTGGCGCCAGGTGATGTTCACGCCACTGCCCCGGGGTGGCGATATACAGCGCCAGCACCTGCGCCTGCGGATCGCGGCAGGCGGCAGCCAGCGCCAGGTTATCGTGAATGCGTAAATCCGTGCGTAACCAGACCAGATGGGTGGCCATATCACTCCTTATTATCCGTCAGCAATAATCATCTTATGATCTAAGCCGGCAAAAATAGCGCGCTCCGGCAAAATACGCACCTGCCAATTCCAAGGCGGCGCATAAAAACGAGTGTAGACAAGCGGCGAAAAAAAACCGCCGGGGCAACCCGGCGGTCTTGTTATTTTCTTCGCAGCAGGAGGATTAATAGAAATCGTGAGCGGCTTTCTCCGCCTGCGCCATCCACACCGGCTGCTCGCTGGTTTTCGACCACACCCGGTGCAGCCAGCTGTAGTAGCGGGCGCGATCTTTCCAGAACAGCATCACCGGCAGCGCCGCGACGCCAGCCACGACGGCGAAAGCACGACGCAGCAAAATAATATGAGCAGGATAAGCTTTGTACAACGCCATCATTTCTCTCCCCTTTGTCAGGCCGGCAAGCAGCGCCGGTAAAATTAATCATGTTTGTCTGAGCAAAATAATACCGCTCTGCTTGTAATTTTACTACTCATCCGACCACTAAAAAGCACGTATTTATACTTAATTTACATTCGCCACGTAAATTAGTTACGAAAAAGTTAAATTAATACTAACCATCAGTTAATTTGTGCCTTTGTCATTTTTATACTTTTTTTACACCGCACCCGCGGATTTTTGCGAAATCTTTGCGCCGTAATTTCTATCCTCCAGGTAAATCGAAAACACACCCGGAGGTGGATTGTGACTGCAGGCGTACTCACTGGCGTTGGGCTGGTGTTCCTGTTACTGGCTTATCTGGTTTATGCCTTGATACATGCGGAGGCATTCTGATGGCTGCCCAGGGATTTTTATTATTAGCCAGCTATCTGCTGGTATTGCTGGTGCTGGCGCGCCCGATGGGGATGTGTCTGGCAAGAATGGTGAACGATATCCCGCTTCCCGGCCTGGCCGGCGTCGAGCGCGTCCTGTGGCGCGTGGCCGGGATCCGCGCCGAAGAGATGGGCTGGCTGCAGTATTTGCTGGCGCTCCTGCTGTTTAACGCCCTCGGCGGCCTGGCGCTGTTTGCCCTGCTGATGCTCCAGGGCGTGCTGCCGTTTAACCCGCAGCACCTGCCGGGGCTGTCATGGGATCTGGCGCTCAATACCGCGATCAGCTTTGTCAGCAATACCAACTGGCAGGCTTACGCCGGCGAAAGCACCATGAGTTATCTCAGCCAGATGGTCGGCCTGACGGTGCAGAATTTCCTCTCCGCCGCCACCGGCATCGCCGTGGTCTTCGCCCTGACCCGCGCCTTCGCCCGGCAGAAAATGTCGACCCTCGGCAATGCCTGGGTCGACCTGACGCGCATTACCCTGTGGCTGCTGCTGCCGCTCTCTCTGCTGGTGGCCCTGTTCTTTATTCAGCAGGGCGTGCCGCAGAATCTGCAGGCCTACCAGCCCCTTACCACCCTCGAAGGGGTGCACCAGCTGCTGCCGATGGGGCCTGTCGCCTCACAGGAAGCGATTAAGCTGCTGGGCACTAACGGCGGCGGTTTCTTCAATGCCAACTCCGCCCATCCGTTTGAAAACCCGACCGCGCTGACCAATCTCGTGCAGATGCTGGCGATCTTCCTGATTCCGGCGGCGCTGTGCTTCGCCTTCGGCGAGGTGGTAAGCGATCGGCGTCAGGGACGCGCCATCCTGTGGGCAATGACGCTGATCTTTATCCTCTGCGTCGCCGTGGTGATGTGGGCGGAGACCCGCGGCAACCCCCACCTGCTGACGCTGGGTGCCGACAGCAGCCTGAATATGGAAGGAAAAGAGAGTCGCTTCGGTATTCTCGCCAGCAGTCTGTTCGCGGTGATCACCACCGCCGCCTCCTGCGGCGCGGTCAATGCCATGCATGACTCCTTCACCGCGCTGGGCGGCATGGTGCCGATGTGGCTGATGCAGATTGGCGAAGTGGTATTCGGCGGCGTCGGCTCGGGCCTGTACGGCATGCTGCTGTTCGTTATGCTGGCGGTATTTATCGCCGGGCTGATGGTCGGCCGCACCCCGGAGTACCTCGGGAAGAAAATCGATGTCCGGGAAATGAAAATGATCGCCCTCGCCATTCTGGTCACCCCGACGCTGGTGCTGCTTGGCACGGCGCTGGCGATGATGACCGACGCCGGCCGCGCCGGGATGTTCAACCCTGGACCGCACGGCTTTAGCGAAGTGCTATACGCCGTCACCTCGGCGGCCAATAACAACGGCAGCGCCTTCGCTGGCCTGGGCGCGGCGACGCCGTTCTGGAACCTGCTGCTGGCGTTCTGCATGCTGGTCGGCCGCTTCGCCGTCATCATTCCGGTGATGGCCATCGCCGGCTCGCTGGTGGCGAAGAAAATTCAACCGGCCAGCCCCGGCACCCTGGCCACCCACGACGCCCTGTTTATCGGTTTACTGATCGGCACCGTGCTGCTGGTGGGCGCCCTGACCTTTATTCCTGCGCTGGCGCTTGGCCCGCTGGCTGAACACTTTTCCTTACTTTGAGCGATGCGGAGCACCCTGTTATGAGTCGCAAACAATTAGCCCTGCTGGAGCCGACGCTGGTGCGCCAGGCGCTGCTGGATGCCGTGAAAAAACTCAGCCCGATGGTGCAATGGCGCAATCCGGTGATGTTTATCGTCTGGGTGGGCAGTCTGTTAACCACCCTGCTGGCGATCGCCATGGCTGGCGGCGCCCTGACCGGTAGCGCCACCTTTACCGCCGCCGTCAGTATCTGGCTGTGGTTTACCGTGCTGTTCGCCAACTTTGCCGAAGCGATGGCGGAAGGCCGCAGCAAAGCCCAGGCCAACAGCCTGAAAGGGGTGAAAAAAACGGCCTTCGCCCGCAAACTGCGCGCCCCGCAGCATGACGCGCCGGTCGACCACGTGCCGGCGGAAGATCTGCGCAAAGGCGACGTGGTGCTGGTGGAAGCCGGGGATATTATCCCCTGCGATGGCGAAGTCATCGAAGGCGGCGCCTCGGTGGACGAAAGCGCCATTACCGGCGAGTCTGCCCCGGTGATCCGTGAATCCGGTGGCGATTTTGCCTCGGTGACCGGCGGGACACGCATTCTCTCCGACTGGCTGGTGATCCGCTGCAGCGTGAACCCGGGAGAAACCTTCCTCGACCGGATGATCGCCATGGTGGAAGGCGCCCAGCGCCGTAAAACGCCGAACGAGATCGCCCTGACGATCCTGCTGATCGCCCTGACGCTAGTGTTCCTGCTGGCCACCGCCACCATCTGGCCCTTCTCGGCGTGGAGCGGCAATGCGGTCAGCGTTACCGTACTGGTCGCCCTGCTGGTGTGCCTGATCCCGACCACCATCGGAGGGCTGCTGTCGGCCATCGGCGTCGCCGGGATGAGCCGTATGCTCGGCGCCAACGTGATCGCCACCAGCGGCCGCGCGGTGGAAGCCGCTGGCGACGTCGATGTCCTGCTGCTGGATAAAACCGGGACCATTACCCTCGGCAACCGCCAGGCCTCCGCCTTCCTGCCGGCTCGCGGCGTGGAAGAGCGAACCCTCGCCGACGCCGCCCAGCTCTCCTCGCTGGCGGATGAAACCCCTGAGGGGCGCAGCATCGTGGTGCTGGCGAAACAGCGCTTTAACCTGCGCGAACGCGATCTGCAGTCGCTGCACGCCACCTTTGTCCCCTTTACCGCGCAAACGAGGATGAGCGGCATCAATATCGATCAGCGCATGATCCGCAAAGGGTCGGTGGACGCCATTCGCCGCCACGTGGAGGCCAACGGCGGCCTCTTCCCTGCCGATGTCGATAAACAGGTGGAAGAGGTCGCTCGCCAGGGGGCCACGCCGCTGGTGGTCGCCGAAGGCGAAAAGGTGCTGGGGATTATTGCGCTCAAAGATATCGTCAAAGGCGGCATCAAAGAACGTTTCGCCCAGCTGCGCAAAATGGGCATTAAAACGGTGATGATCACCGGCGATAACCGCCTGACCGCCGCGGCGATCGCCGCCGAGGCCGGCGTCGATGATTTCCTCGCCGAAGCGACGCCGGAAGCCAAGCTGGCGCTGATCCGCCAGTATCAATCGGAAGGTCGGCTGGTGGCGATGACCGGCGACGGCACCAACGACGCGCCCGCGCTGGCTCAGGCCGACGTGGCGGTAGCCATGAACTCCGGTACCCAGGCGGCGAAGGAAGCGGGCAACATGGTCGACCTGGATTCCAACCCCACCAAGCTGATTGAGGTGGTCCATATCGGCAAACAGATGTTAATGACGCGCGGTTCGCTGACCACCTTCAGTATTGCCAACGACGTGGCGAAATATTTCGCCATTATTCCGGCGGCGTTTGCCGCGGTCTATCCTCAGCTGGCCATGCTGAACGTGATGGGTCTGCATTCGCCCTCATCGGCGATCCTCAGCGCCGTTATCTTCAACGCGCTGATCATCGTCTTCCTGATCCCGCTGGCCCTGAAAGGCGTCAGCTATCGCCCGCTCTCCGCCTCGGCGATGCTGCGCCGCAACCTGTGGATCTACGGCCTCGGCGGTCTGCTGGTGCCCTTTATCGGTATTAAAGCCATCGACCTGCTGCTGACCCTGAGCGGTCTGGTGTGAGGAACAAACTATGTCATTGATTCGTCCGGCACTTGTGCTATTTATTCTGTTAACGCTGCTCACCGGCGGCGTCTATCCTCTGCTTACCACCAGCCTGGGACAATGGTGGTTTAACTCACAGGCCAACGGCTCGCTGATCCGCCTGAACGGTGAAGTGCGCGGCTCGGCGCTGATTGGCCAGAACTTCACCGCCGCAGGCTATTTCCAGGGCCGCCCGTCGGCCACCGCGGAGACGGCGGATAATCCCATAGCCTCTGGCGGCAGCAACCTCGCCGCCAGCAACCCGGCGCTGGATAAAGCGGTGAGCGAGCGCGTGCAGGCCCTGCGCGCCGCCAACCCGGACGCCGACCCGCGGGTGCCGGTCGAACTGGTCACCACCTCGGCGAGCGGTCTCGATAACAACCTGACTCCGGCCGCCGCGCTGTGGCAGGTGCCCCGGGTTGCTCAAGCGCGCCAGCTGAGCGTTGAGCAGGTAACCCAGTTGGTGAATCAGGCCACACAAACCCCGCTGCTGAGCTTCCTTGGCCAGCCGGTGGTCAATATACTGCAACTCAATATGGCGCTGGATGCCCTGAAGGATAAGTAAATGAGTGACGAGCCGCTGCGCCCGGACCCTGACCGCCTGCTGCAGCACACCGCCGCCCCGCATCGCGGCAAACTGAAAGTGTTCTTTGGCGCCTGCGCCGGGGTGGGGAAAACCTGGGCGATGCTGGCGGAAGCGCAGCGGCTGCGCGCCCAGGGGCTGGATATTCTGATTGGCGTGGCGGAGACCCACGGCCGTAAAGAGACCGCCGCGATGCTGCAGGGCCTGAGCACTCTGCCGCCGCGGCGGCTTGCCCATCGCGGGCGGTACGTCTATGAGTTCGATCTCGACGCCGCCCTCGCCCGCCGTCCGGCGCTGATTCTGGTGGATGAGCTGGCGCACAGCAATGCGCCAGGCTCCCGCCATCCAAAGCGCTGGCAGGATGTGGATGAACTGCTGGAGGCCGGGATAGATGTTTTCACTACCGTTAACGTCCAGCATCTGGAAAGCCTGAATGACGTCGTCAGCGGGATCACCGGCGTGCAGGTGCGGGAGACGGTTCCCGATCCCTTCTTTGACGCCGCGGACGACGTGGTGCTGGTGGACCTCCCCCCTGACGATCTGCGCCAGCGGCTCAATGAGGGCA
This sequence comes from Klebsiella sp. P1954, assembly GCF_018199955.1. Taxonomy (NCBI): domain Bacteria; kingdom Pseudomonadati; phylum Pseudomonadota; class Gammaproteobacteria; order Enterobacterales; family Enterobacteriaceae; genus Klebsiella; species Klebsiella sp. P1954. The sequence goes on from NZ_CP073373.1 coordinate 1,396,708, forward strand.
AAGTCTACATCGGCGGCCAGGCCGAGCGCGCTATCGAAAACTTTTTCCGCAAGGGCAATCTGATTGCGCTGCGCGAGCTGGCCCTGCGCCGCACCGCCGACCGCGTCGATGAGCAGATGCGCGCCTGGCGCGACCGCCAGGGCCAGGAGAAAGTCTGGCACACCCGCGATGCGATCCTGCTCTGTATCGGGCACAACACCGGCAGCGAAAAGCTGGTGCGCGCCGCCGCCCGGCTCGCCGCCCGCCTGGGCAGCGTCTGGCATGCGGTGTATGTCGAGACCCCTTCCCTGCACCGGCTGCCGGAAGGCCGGCGGCGGGCTATTCTCGCCGCGCTGCGTCTGGCCCAGGAGCTGGGGGCCGAAACCGCCACCCTCTCCGACCCGTCGGAAGAGAAAGCGGTCCTCCATTACGCCCGCGAACATAACCTCGGCAAAATAGTCATTGGCCGCCAAAGCAAGCGCCGCTGGTGGGATCGCAGCGGCTTCGCCGATCGTCTGGCTCGCCATGCGCCGGACCTCGATCTGGTGGTGATCGCCCTCGATGAGAAACCCTTCCCCCTTGCCGCACGCGCCAGCGACAGCCGTCCGGCGCTGGAGAAATGGCGCCTGCAGCTGCAGGGCTGCGCGGTGGCGGTGGCGCTATGCGCCATCATTACCCTGGTGGCCATGCAGTGGTTGATGGCTTTCGAAGCCGCCAACCTGGTGATGCTCTATCTGCTGGGGGTGGTGATCATCGCCCTGGTTTATGGCCGCTGGCCGTCGGTGCTGGCGACGGTGATCAACGTCATCAGCTTCGATCTCTTTTTTGTCGCCCCGCGCGGGACGCTGGCGGTGTCGGATGTCCAGTATCTGCTCACCTTCGGCGTGATGCTCACCGTGGGCCTGCTTATCGGCAACCTCACCGCCGGCGTGCGCTACCAGGCGCGGGTGGCGCGCTACCGTGAACGCCGTACCCGCCATCTGTATGAGATGTCTAAAGCGCTGGCGGTGGGTCGTAGCCAGCAGGATATCGCCACCACCAGCGAGCGGTTTATCGCCTCCACCTTTCAGGCCCGCAGCCAGCTGCTGCTCCCGGACGCCCAGGGAAAACTGCTGCCCTTAACCCACCAGCCAGGGCTGACCCCGTGGGATGACGCCATCGCCCGCTGGAGCTTTGATAAGGGCCAACCTGCCGGCGCCGGCACCGATACCCTGCCCGGCGTGCCGTATCAGATCTTGCCCCTGAAGAGCGCCGCCCGCACCTGGGGACTACTGGTGGTGGAACCGGAGAATCTGCGCCAGCTGATGATCCCGGAGCAGCAGCGGCTGCTGGAGACCTTTACCCTGCTGGTGGCCAGCGCTCTGGAGCGCCTCACCCTGACCGCCAGCGAAGAGCAGGCCCGTCTGACCAGCGAGCGGGAAAGCCTGCGTAACTCGCTGCTCGCCGCCCTGTCGCACGATCTGCGTACTCCGCTAACCGTGCTGTTTGGCCAGGCGGAAATTCTGACCCTCGATCTGGCCAGCGAAGGTTCAAAACATGCCCCGCAGGCCAACGAAATCCGCCAGCATGTGCTCAACACCACCCGGCTGGTGAACAACCTGTTGGATATGGCGCGGATCCAGTCCGGCGGCTTTAATCTGAATAAGGAGTGGCTGACGCTGGAGGAAGTGGTCGGCAGCGCGCTGCGCATGCTCGAGCCAAGCCTCGGCGGCCAGCATATTCAACTGGATTTACCCGATCCCCTCCAGCTGGTGCATGTCGACGGGCCGCTGTTCGAGCGGGTGCTGATCAACCTGCTGGAAAATGCCCATAAGTATGCCGGCGCCCGGGCGAGCATCGGCATTCGCGCCGAGGCGGACGCCCGGCAGCTGTCGCTGGAGGTATGGGATAACGGTCCTGGGATCCCGGCAGGCCAGGAGCAGACTATCTTTGATAAATTCGCCCGCGGCAACAAAGAGTCGGCGATCCCTGGCGTCGGGCTGGGCCTTGCCATCTGTCAGGCCATCGTCGACGTCCACGGCGGGACCATCTCCGCCAGCAACCGGCCCGAGGGCGGCGCCTCATTCCGTGTTACACTGCCGGGAGAAACGCCCCCTGAACTGGAAGAGCTACCTGAGGAATTGTGATTAACGTTCTGATTATCGAAGACGAACACGCTATCCGACGCTTTCTGCGCACCGCGCTGGAAGCCGACGGCATGCGCGTATTTGAAGCGGAAACCCTGCAGCGTGGGCTGATTGAAGCCGCCACCCGTAAGCCCGACCTCGCGATCCTCGACCTCGGCCTGCCGGATGGTGACGGCATTGATTTTATTCGCGACCTGCGTCAGTGGAGCCAGATGCCGATTATCGTCCTGTCAGCGCGTAGCGAAGAGCATGACAAAATTGCCGCCCTGGATGCCGGCGCCGATGACTACTTAAGTAAACCCTTTGGCATCGGCGAGCTGCAGGCCCGCCTGCGCGTCGCTCTGCGTCGCCACGGCGCGGCGCAGGTCGATGAGCCGGTGGTGCGCTTCGCTGACCTGGAGGTCAATATCCCCGCCCGCCGCATCCTGCGCGGCAGCGAAGAGATCCACCTGACGCCTATCGAGTTTCGCCTGCTGGCGGCGCTGTTGAATAATCCCGGCAAAGTGCTTACCCAGCGCCAGCTGCTGAATCAGGTGTGGGGGCCTAACGCCGTGGAGCACAGCCACTATCTGCGGATCTATATGGGTCATCTGCGACAAAAGCTGGAGGCCGATCCGGCACGGCCGCAGCATTTGCTGACCGAAACCGGGATTGGCTATCGCTTTATGCCCTGAATCCCGCCTCTGCAGTACCAGAGGCTGGCGATTTTCAGCCCTTCAGAGAGCAGCAGAAAGCCTGCCAGGATCGCTACATGCCGGACCCCGGCAGCCTGAATCAGCCACAGGCCCAGCGATAGCGAAGGCTGCATAAACAGCAGCCTGAGCGGCGCCTGCCCCCAGGCCAGCCACAGCGCATAGCGGCTCTGGCGGAAAAAAAAGATCATCGATAGCGGGATGCTGATAATCAGCAGAACATTCAGCGGGTACAGCCAGACCGCCGCGGAGCCCCAGGTGTGCAGCAGCTGGAGATAAGCCAGCAGATCGTCGTAAAAAGGGAGGCGGCGGTGGGCAATATTCCACCATAAGAATTGCAGGACGAAAAAGAGATCCATCCACGCCCAGAACAAAAACAGAGACTTCCGTTGTATTTTCATCGCTATCCTTGCGAAAAAAATCAGGCCCGCAAGGGGCCTGATGGTAGTGCGTCGTTAAGCGTTCTTCAGCACTTCGCTGACAATCTCTACCGCTTCTTTTTCAATCAGCTTGCGATGCTCTTCGCCGAGGAAGCTTTCGCAGTAGATCTTGTAGGCGTCTTCGGTGCCTGACGGACGCGCCGCGAACCAGCCGTTGTCGGTCATCACCTTGAGGCCGCCAATCGCCGCCCCGTTGCCCGGCGCCGCGGTCAGACGGGCAGTGATCGGATCCCCCGCCAGGGTGTCAGCGCTGACCATTTCCGGAGAGAGCTTGGACAGCGCCGCTTTCTGCGCGGAGGTCGCGGAAGCCTGCAGACGGTTATAGCTCGGCGCACCGAAGCGTTCCGCCAGTTCGTTGTAATGCTCCTGCGGGTTTTTCCCGGTCACCGCGGTGATCTCCGCCGCCAGCAGGCACATGATGATGCCGTCTTTATCGGTGGACCACGGCGTGCCGTCGAAGCGCAGGAAGGAGGCCCCGGCGCTCTCTTCGCCGCCGAAGCCGAAGCTGCCATCGAACAGGCCGTCGACAAACCACTTAAAGCCCACCGGCACTTCCACCAGCTTGCGGCCCAGATCGTTCACCACGCGGTCAATCATCGCGGAGGAGACCAGCGTTTTACCCACCGCCACCTCTTTGCCCCACTGCGGACGATGCTGGAACAGGTAGTTGATCGCTACCGCCAGGTAGTGGTTCGGGTTCATCAACCCCGCCGGGGTGACAATCCCGTGGCGGTCGTAATCCGGGTCGTTAGCAAACGCCAGATCGAACTTATCGCGAAGCGCCAGCAGGCCGGCCATCGCACACTCTGAGGAGCAATCCATGCGGATGGCGCCGTCTTTATCGAGGTGCATAAAGCGGAAGGTCTGATCCACCTGATCGTTAACAATGGTCAGATTGAGCTTGTAGTGCTCGCCAATGCGTTTCCAGTATTCGATACCGGACCCGCCCAGCGGATCGACGCCCAGCGTCAGGCCGGCTTTCTGGATTGCGGCCATATCGACGATATCCGCCAGCCCCTCAATGAACGGCTGCACCAGATCCTGTTCTTTAACGTGGCCAGAAGCCAGCGCCGCGTCCAGAGAAATGCGTTTCACGCCCTGCAGGCCCGCGGCCAGCAGTTCGTTGGCGCGGTTTTCCACCACTTTGGTGACGTTGGTATCAGCCGGGCCGCCGTTTGGCGGATTGTACTTGATACCACCATCTTCCGGCGGGTTGTGTGACGGGGTGATCACAATGCCGTCCGCCAGCGGACCGCCTTTTTTGTTATGCACCAGAATCGCGTTGGAGACCGCCGGCGTCGGGGTGAAGCCGTTGTTTTCCTGCACGATCACGTCGACGCCGTTGGCGGTTAACACTTCCAGCACCGAAATAAACGCCGGCTCGGAGAGGGCGTGGGTATCTTTGCCGACATAGCACGGACCGGTGATCCCGTTTTTCGCACGATCTTCCGCAATGGCCTGGGCGATGGCCAGGATATGCGGTTCGTTGAAGTTGTGGCGCGCCGCGCTACCGCGATGGCCAGAGGTGCCGAATTTTACCGCATGCTCCGCATTACCGACTTCAGGCTTCAGCACGTAGTACTGAGCAGTCAGTTGGGCGACGTTAATCAAATCACTCTGTTGCGCAGGCTGCCCCGCACGTTTATCGATTGCCATTGCCTGATCCTTCTGGTGCAAATGTTAAAAAGCTAGATCGTGCCGCAAACCTTTTCAATCAGCTCCGCAGGGAACTGCATCGACTGCATGATGTGCTCAATCATGCTGCATTTACGGCCGGTATTGGTATTGGTGATCACCCACCACGGTGTACCAGGAACCTGTTTCGGTTTGGTCTGATTACCGCTTTTCAGCAGCGTACGCGCATCTTCCGCGAAGTAAACGCGCGTGCGGCCGTGCAGAGACTCGGTGGCCTCGGCAAATGCTTTACTGTCCAGGGAGTAGAGGGTCGTCAACACCAGCATAAAACGGTTCACCGCGCGCTTCTGCTCGGCGTATTCATCAGATAACAGCATCTCGCGCATGGCGCGGACTTTATCTTTCACCGGGTTAGCGGGTTTCACCTCAGCGACAGGCGCTGGCGCCAGCGTCGGCGCGGCTTTGCTGACCGGTGTAGCCGGTTGGGAAACGGCGGAAAATTTCAGCATACGCCGTAAAATGTCGGATGCGCTCTCGCCGATATGCAGAGTGTGGCTGGCAATATAGCGATAGAGTTCATCATCAACTTCAATTGTTTTCATCTTAATCCAGTGCGATATCTTTTCTGAATACAAATCGTTGGGATTATAAGTACAAATCCCAACCGCGGATAGCGTCAAACCAGGATGGCGGTAAAACTCAGAAAACTTCTGGGTCTTGCAGCCGGATGGCAGAATGTCCAACATAATACCCTAACCCGACGGAGCGAAAAAAAGAACTTTGCCATGAAATTAAATAGCCGAGCGCAATCTGCACAGAATCCGCACAACCACTCCCCGATCGTGCTGGTCCACGGTCTGTTTGGCAGCCTGGACAACCTGGGCATCCTCGCCCGCGACCTGATCGCCGACCACGATATTGTGCAGGTCGATATGCGCAACCACGGTTTGTCGCCGCGGTCGCCAGAGATGACCTACCCCGCCATGGCGCAGGATCTGCTTGATACGCTCGACGCGCACCAGATCGAGCGCGCCACCTTTATCGGCCATTCGATGGGCGGGAAAGCGGTAATGGCGCTTACCGCCCTGGCGCCTGAACGCATCAGCGGTCTGGTGGCGATCGATATCGCGCCGGTGGATTATCACGTTCGCCGCCATGATGAGATCTTCGCCGCTATCCGCACCGTCAGCGAATCCGCCGCCAGCACCCGCCAGCAGGCGGCGCAGGTGATGCGCGAGCACCTGCAGGAAGAAGGCGTGATTCAGTTCCTGCTGAAATCATTCGTCGACGGCGACTGGCGCTTCAACGTGCCGGTGCTGTGGGACCAGTATCCGCATATCGTCGGCTGGGAAACCATCCCGGCCTGGCCGCACCCGACGCAGTTTATTCCCGGCGGCAACTCGCCCTATGTGACCGACGCCTACCGCGACGCGCTGCTGGCCCAGTTCCCGCAGGCCCGGGCCCACGTCATCGCCGGCGCCGGACACTGGGTCCATGCCGAGAAACCCGAGGCGGTGTTACGCGCCATCCGCCGCTATCTGACGAGCATCGCCGCCTGATTGGCTAAAATATGCCCGACCGCGCCGCAGAATGCCCGCGGTCGTTGGCGCAGCCGTTCGCCTGATGTATGATGGCGCGCTATCTGCGCCGGCTAGAGCCCGGCAGCTTGTTTCCCCGAAGTCACTCAGAATCATGGCAAAAGAACAAACGGACCGTACGACATTAGATTTGTTCGCAAACGAGCGTCGCCCGGGAAGACCGAAAACCAATCCGCTGTCGCGCGATGAACAACTGCGCATCAACAAACGTAACCAGCTGAAACGCGATAAGGTTCGCGGGCTGAAGCGCGTGGAGTTAAAACTCAACGCCGATGCGGTCGATGCGCTCAACGAGCTGGCGGAAGCGCGTAATATGAGCCGCAGCGATCTCATTGAAGAGATGCTGATGACCCAGTTAACCGCCCTGCGCAGCCAGGGAAAAGTCTAACTTTCCGCGAAAAACCCGCATTCATGTAGCAGAGTGTGCAGTCGGGCGTGATTGCTGTTTCCGCGCCCTTGCCTGTTCTGCTATGATTGCCGTTATCTATGGGCATTGCGTCCCTACCACATCATTTAAGTTTCAAGAGGTTATTTTACTCATGGCAATCATCGGCATCTTTTTTGGCAGCGACACCGGCAACACCGAAAATATTGCAAAAATGATTCAAAAGCAGCTTGGTAAAGATGTTGCTGATGTTCACGACATTGCCAAAAGCAGCAAAGAAGACCTGGAAGCCCACGACATCCTGCTGCTCGGTATCCCGACCTGGTACTACGGTGAAGCGCAGTGTGACTGGGATGACTTCTTCCCGACGCTGGAAGAGATCGACTTCAATGGCAAACTGGTGGCACTGTTCGGCTGCGGCGACCAGGAAGATTACGCAGAATACTTCTGCGACGCGCTGGGCACCATCCGCGACATCATTGAGCCGCGCGGCGCGACCATCGTCGGTCACTGGCCAACGGCGGGGTATCATTTTGAAGCTTCCAAAGGCCTGGCGGATGACGACCACTTCGTCGGCCTCGCCATCGATGAAGACCGCCAGCCGGAGCTGACCAACGAGCGCGTTGAGAAATGGGTGAAGCAGGTTGCCGAAGAGCTGCACCTCGAAGAAATCAAAAACGCCTGATGATTAAGCGGCGCAATCATTGAGTTGCGCCGCATTAATAGACAAAAGCAATCAAACTAATAGCTACAAGTTTTTAACTTTTAATCACATATCTGTACAATGTCCTCTGATTCTACGAGGCACGTGACGCAGTTTGTAGCTGGTGCCTCGTTTTTGACAGCAAACCAGGCCCGATGCTTGCAGTTTTCATTTACCAGTGGCAGTTCTATAATGAGACGCATTACGTCGGGTTAATTTCTGTATGACTTCCGTTGAAGGAAGTAGATCGTTTAGCAACAGGACAGATTCCGCATGACTGACAACAATACCGCATTAAAGAAGGCTGGCCTGAAAGTCACACTTCCTCGACTAAAAATCCTTGAAGTGCTGCAGGAACCGGATAACCATCATGTCAGTGCGGAAGACTTATATAAACGCCTGATCGACATGGGCGAAGAGATCGGTCTGGCGACCGTTTACCGCGTCCTCAACCAGTTTGATGACGCCGGCATCGTGACTCGTCATAATTTCGAAGGCGGAAAATCCGTTTTCGAACTGACCCAGCAGCATCACCACGATCACCTGATCTGCCTCGACTGCGGCAAAGTGATCGAATTCAGCGACGACTCGATCGAATTACGCCAGCGTGAAATTGCCTCCCGCCACGGCATCCGCCTGACCAACCACAGTTTATATCTGTACGGTCACTGTGCGGAAGGGGATTGCCGCGAGGACGAACACGCCCACGACGCGGTGGAAAAATAATTCCCCGTTTCGCTGAGACTGAAAAGCCAACCTGCCGGTTGGCTTTTTTATGGGCGCCTCTGGCGCCCTTCCCGCTCACGCCCCTGGGGTGACTTTCCTCATCCCCGCTTTGTCCGGAGAGTTGATATGGAACTTCACCAGCGGGGCTATCTCTGACCGAATCGGTCGTCGTCCGGTGCTGATAGGCATTACCGTGCTGGCGCTGCTCACCACCTGGCCGGTGATGCACTGGCTCACCGTCGCGCCCGATTTCACCCGTATGACGCTGGTCCTGCTATGGTTCTCGTTCTTCTTTGGCATGTATAACGGCGCGATGGTCGCGGCGCTTACCGAAGTGATGCCGGTATACGTCCGCACCGTGGGCTTTTCGCTGGCCTTCAGCCTTGCCACCACGATCTTCGGGGGACTGACGCCAGCTATTTCCATCGCCCTGGTCGAGCTCAGCGGCGATAAAAGCGCGCCGGGCTGGTGGCTAATTTGCGCCGCGCTGTGCGGATTCATTGCCACCGCGCTACTGTTCGTGCGGCTGAGCCGCGGCTATCAGCCGGCGGAGAGTCAGCGCTAAAAAAACAAACGGGCGGAGATATGCCCCGCCCGTTTGCCGCTGTCGTCTGATTTAATGGGTCGTATTATTGCTGCGGATCTCCTTCCAGATCTGATCGCAGCGCGCTTTCACCGCCTGATCGTTGCCGGTGCGGGTGGCCTGAATACACTGTTGGTAATCCAGGACGCGAACGCTCTCCTGGTTGGCGAACTGCTGGTGCTGTTTATCCTTTTTCAGCACATTCAGTACGCTCTGGCAGGCTTCAATCTTGTCCGGATTCCCTTCCGCCGTATTAATACAGGCGCTATAGGCATCTTTCAGTTTGGTGTCTTCTTTCGGCGCCGGCGACGTGGTGCAGGCCACCAGGCCCGCTGCCATCATGGCAATAAACAGCATTTTTTTCATTGTCGTTCTCCCAGAGGTGCGGCAGGCTCACGCCCGCCGCGCAGGCATCAGAAAATAGTGAACGGGGCGATAACCATGAACTTCACGTCGCGCTCATCCTGGAAGATGTTGCCGTAGCCGCCGCTCCAGCTCGGAATATCGGAATGGTTGTCGTATTGGGTAAAGTGCAGTTTGAACAGGGTGCCCTTCGCCCGCCCTTCCTGTACGGTATACATTGCATCCAGGCTATAGGCCGACTCTTTCAGGCGATAGTCAGGGTCATAGTACGCATCCGGAGAGGACATTCGGCCCGGCTTCGCATCCCAGGCGTAGACATAAGACGCGCCGAACGCCCAGCCCGGCATATCCCAGTTTTTCATGTCATACATCGCGCCAAAGAAGACCGCTTTTTCGCCGTTGGCGTTAAAGTCGGAGCGGTTATCCCACCAGATATCGAGACGACCATTGGAAGAGGCGTAGGTCGGGGTCATACGCTGCAGGAAGTAGCCCTGCTGGCCATCAGCCTTCACCCAGGTTCCCTCGAGACGCAGATCCAGGACATCCGCCACCTTATAACCAAAGGTTAACGCCTGCAGCCATGCGGTGCCATCATAGATGTCGTTGACCCCGCCGTTGCTGACCTTATCGCGGGTGCCGTAGAACTGGTAGCTGGTGCTCAGCGGCGCGCCGGCGACATCAAACTTGTAGCTGGCTTTAGCAAAGTACTGATCGATATAGCCCTGAGCCTGACCAAATGCCGCCTCCAGCACCAGGTCATTTTTGAAATCATATTTAGCGCCGACGGAGTGGAGATAATCGACTTTGGTCTTCTTATCGTTCTGATAGAAATCGTCCATCTCGATATGCCATGGCGCTTTATACTCGTTCGTCCACATATAGGAGAAACTTAACGCGCCCGCCGTGCCATAGTCGAAGTTAGCCCCGGCCTCCGCCCCCTGATAGGTACCTGGCATAAAACTCCAGTGCGGGGCCAGCAGAGTCTGGCCGGTTGGCTGGATATAGCCCGCACGTGCCCACGCCGGACCATATTTGAATTTCGCTGCGGCTTTATACAGGCTGATGCCGCTCTTATCGCCGGAATAGTCTTCGTCATAGGCTTTGTTACGTGACGAGAAGGCAATTTCGTTCGGGTGGCCGCTATCGCCGTTCTCCGCCATTTCAATCGCGGTAAACGCGGCAATATCAAGGCCAAACATATCGGCGGCATAGCCGGACTGGAAGTCCAGGTTGGCGTTCCAGGTGGAGTGGGAAAGGTTGGTTTTGTATTTGTCGCCGTCGGTCACATCTTTACGGTCACGCTCACGCTGCCAGTAATAGATACCGCCGGTTAAGGTTGAATCATCGATAAAGCCTGCTGCGCTGGCCTGTGGAGCCACAACCCAGCCCGACATCGCGGTGACGGCGGCAATAGCCAGCGCCAGCGTACTACGTTTGCCACTAAACGTACGCATGTGCATATCCTCTTTGACGTTTTAAAAGGCGAAGACCAGCGGTCATTCGCTAAAAAATAAATAAAACTGCAAAATGTGGGGCGGTAAAAAAGACCGCGAAACCACTGTAGATAGACTATTTTTCGTGACGCGAATTATCAATGTTTTTCGTGAGGCAAAGCTTAAGATTATGACAAAGCGCACATATTTTATGTCGTTTTGTTACAGTCTTATCTCTGATGATTTTGTTATGGAAGTCATTGCAAAATCAGGGAAAAACGCAATCATTGAAAGCGATTACATTGGTTTTTTGTATGTGACAGGAAACATCAGAAGCGCTATTTATTACCGCGCAGAAACAGAATTAATTCGCATCGCGAAAATGAAAAGTTTAATTAGCTGATTCTGAAACAAAAAAAGCGCCGCTGGGAGCGACGCTTTGACAGAAAAGAAATGTTATTCGCCCGCTTTCGCCCAGGTATCACGCAGCCCGACGGTGCGGTTGAACACCAGATTGGTTGCGGTTGCATAGCGGCTGTCGAGGCAGAAATAGCCTTCACGCTCAAACTGGTAAGCTTTACCGGCTTCGGCCTGCGCCAGGCTCGGCTCCGCGTACCCCTGTTTGATCACCAGCGATTCCGGGTTGATCACTGCGAGGAAATCGTCCGCCGCGCCTGGGTTTGGCACGCTGAACAGACGATCGTAGAGACGGATCTCTACCGGCAGCGCATGCGCCGCGCTTACCCAATGGATCACGCCTTTGACCTTGCGGCCGTCGGCCGGATCTTTGCTCAGGGTGTCGGCATCGTAGGTGCAGAAGATGGTGGTAATATTGCCTTCGGCATCTTTCTCCACGCGTTCCGCTTTGATGACGTAGGCGTTGCGCAGACGCACTTCTTTACCCAGCACCAGACGCTTGTACTGTTTGTTGGCTTCTTCGCGGAAGTCCGCGCGATCGATCCAGATTTCGGCGCTGAACGGCACTTCACGACTGCCCATTTCCGGCTTGTTCGGATGGTTCGGCATCACCACCATTTCGCTTTCGCCCTGCGGATAGTTCTCGATAACCAGTTTCACCGGGTCGATCACCGCCATCGCGCGCGGGGCGTTTTCGTTCAGATCTTCACGAATGCAGGACTCCAGCGACGCCATCTCGATGGTGTTGTCCTGCTTGGTCACGCCGATGCGCTTGCAGAACTCGCGGATGGATTCGGCGGTGTAGCCGCGACGACGCAGACCGGAGATGGTCGGCATACGCGGGTCGTCCCAGCCTTCCACGTGCTTCTCAGTCACCAGCTGGTTCAGCTTACGCTTGGACATCACGGTGTATTCGAGATTCAGGCGCGAGAATTCGTACTGACGCGGATGCACCGGGATGCTGATGTTGTCCAGCACCCAATCGTACAGGCGGCGGTTGTCCTGGAACTCCAGGGTACACAGCGAGTGGGTAATGCCTTCCAGCGCATCGCTGATGCAGTGGGTGAAGTCGTACATCGGGTAGATGCACCACTTGTTGCCAGTCTGATGATGCTCAGCGAACTTAATGCGGTACAGCACCGGATCGCGCATCACGATAAACGGCGACGCCATATCGATCTTCGCGCGCAGGCAGGCTTTGCCCTCTTCGAAGCCGCCGCTGCGCATTTTTTCAAACAGCGCCAGGTTCTCTTCCACGCTGCGGTCGCGATACGGGCTGTTTTTACCCGGCGCTTTCAGGGTGCCGCGGTATTCGCGAATTTCATCAGGAGAGAGTTCATCAACATAGGCCAGACCTTTGTTGATCAGCTCAACCGCATACTGATGCAGCTGATCGAAATAATCAGACGAGTAGCATACGTCCCCGGACCAGTGGAAACCTAACCACTGCACGTCGTTTTTAATCGACTCAACGTATTCGATATCTTCTTTCACCGGGTTGGTGTCATCGAAACGCAGGTTGCATTGGCCCTGATAATCCTGGGCGATGCCGAAGTTCAGGCAGATGGATTTTGCATGGCCAATGTGCAGATAACCGTTCGGCTCCGGCGGGAAGCGAGTGTGAACGGTGGTATGTTTACCGGTAGCCAGATCTTCATCAATAATCTGACGGATAAAGTTAGTCGGGCGGGCTTCTGCCTCACTCATCACGGGTTCCTCAAAGCGTAAACAACGTATAACGGCACATGATCTTACAAGCAGGGCGTAGTGACAACTATTAGTTACGTAAAATAGGTATCAGAAGAGGATTATGGGGCCGATTGCTGGAAAAAAAAGCGGCGAAGGTTTCCCTTCGCCGCTGAGGCAAAAACTCGACTCAGGAGCCTTACTTGCCTTTAATCTCATACAGCGGCGTCTGGCCAGCAACGACCTTACCGCTCGCCAGTATCACCAGCGCGCTGTAGTCATCGCTGTTGCTGCAGACGACCGGACTGATCATTGAGCGCGCGTTGGCGTTGAGGAAGTCCAGATCCATTTCCAGAATCGGCTCACCCGCCTTCACGTCCGTGCCCTCTTCAACCAGACGTTTGAAGCCCTTGCCCTCCAGCGCCACGGTGTCGATACCCATGTGAACGACGATTTCCGCACCGTTGTTGGTTTCGAGGCAGAACGCGTGGTTAGTGTTGAAAATTTTCACCACGGTACCGGCGGCCGGGGCCACCACGATGTTGCTGGTCGGTTTCACCGCGATCCCGTCGCCGACGGCTTTGCTGGCGAAGGCTTCGTCCGGCACCTGCTCGAGGGCCACCACGTCACCGGTAATCGGCGAAACCAGCGACTCAACGGTCTTCGCGTTCGCTACCGCCTGCGGTTTAGCCGCGGGCGCTGCGGTGGCGACGTTGCCAGCCGGTGCGGCTGCCGCTGCCGCTACCGGGCCGCGGGTAACCACTTTTTTCATCTCATCGCCGATAGACTCTGCTTTCGCACCGACGATAACCTGAATGGTTTGCTTATTCAGTTTCACCACCCCGGACGCGCCGAGACGTTTACAGGCGGCGTCGTTCACCTTCGCCGAATCGCCCACGGTCAGACGCAGACGGGTGATACAGGCGTCAATGGCTTTCAGGTTGTCCGTTCCGCCCACCGCGGCGATATAGCTGGTCGCCAGCTGGGTCAGCCCCTCTTCAGTGTTGCTGTTGGCTTCTTCCGTTACCACGTCAGCGGCTTTGTCTTCACGACCCGGTGTTTTCAGGTTGAACATGCGGATCACCGCGCTGAACAGCAGGAAGTAGACGAAGAAGAACACCACGCCCATCACCAGCAGCATCCAGACGTTTTTGCTGGCGGCCGGCAGGCTGTACATCAGCACGTAGTCAATTGCACCTGCGGAGAAGGAGAAGCCCGCATGGATCCCGAGCGCCGTTGCGATGAACAGGCTGATACCGGTCAGCACCGCATGCAGGAGGTACAGCAGCGGAGCCAGGAACATGAACAGGAATTCCAGCGGCTCGGTTACCCCGGTCAGGAACGCGGTGATGGCCACGGACAGCAGCATACCGCCTACCATCGGACGACGCGCTTTCGGCGCCGCCAGATACATCGCCAGCGCCGCACCCGGCAGACCAAACATCATGATTGGGAAGAAGCCGGACATGAACATCCCCGCGGTGCCGTCGCCGGCGTAGAAGCGGTTGATGTCGCCGTGGAACACAGCGCCAGCGGCGTTAGTGAACTCACCAATCTGGAACCAGGCGATGGTGTTCAGCACCTGATGCAGACCGGTTGGGATCAGCAGACGGTTGATGAAACCAAAGATACCGGAACCCAGCGCGCCTGCGGAGACGATCCATTCGCCGCCAGAGTGGATAGCGTGCTGCACCGGCGGCCAGACGTAGCCGAAGATCGCCGCGAGGATCAGACAGAAGAAGCCGGTGGCGATCGGCACGAAGCGTTTGCCGCCGAAGAAGCTCAGGAAGTCCGGCAGCTTGATGCCGGCCCAGCGGTTGTATACCGCCCCTGCCACCAGACCGGTAATGATACCGGCCAGCACGCCCATATTGATTTCCGGGTTGATGGTGACCATCGCTTTGGTCATCACGAAATACCCTACCGCACCGGCCAGCGCCGCAGAACCGGCGTTATCCTTGGACCAGCTTGATGCCACACCAATTGCGAAGATCAGCGCCAGATTATCGAAGATCGCCCCACCCGCTTGCGCGATGAAGGGTACATTCAACAGGTCTGGTTGCCCGAAACGCAGCAGCAATGCCGCGACCGGCAGCACTGCGATAGGGAGCTGCAACGCCCTACCCAGTCGCTGAAAGAAACCTAAAATATTCATCTTATTCCCCCTATGAGACCCCGATGAGGCTCATTTCAAAGCCACTTTTTTATTGTGTAACAAGGTCGGTTTTATCACTTACCGGCAAAGTGTGTGAAAAATTAATTCGTATCGCAAATTAAACGGGTATTTTTTGTGATAATTATCACCAAATATCGTATTCCCTCCTCCCTTACACTGGCTAACAACGAAAACTTATTTTATCATTCAAAAAATCAACATGGATTGACCCCGGTCGGCGCAGTTGCTGCAATACTCTCCTTAGAGTGCTGGCGCCAATCCGCCAGAATCTACTTTGACTATAGAGGTGAAGAATGAGACTGATTCCCCTGGTAACCGCTGAGCAGGTCGGTAAATGGGCTGCCCGCCATATCGTTAACCGCATTAATGCATTTAAACCAACCGCGGACCGTCCGTTCGTCCTGGGTCTGCCAACCGGTGGTACCCCGCTGACCGCCTACAAGGCGTTGGTTGAAATGCATAAAGCAGGCCAGGTTAGCTTCAAGCACGTCGTCACCTTTAACATGGATGAATACGTTGGCCTGCCGAAAGAGCATCCGGAAAGCTATCATAGCTTTATGCACCGTAATTTCTTTGACCACGTTGATATTCCGGCAGAAAATATCAACCTGCTGAATGGTAACGCGCCGGACATCGATGCGGAATGCCGTCGCTATGAAGAAAAAATTCGTTCCTACGGTAAAATCCACCTGTTCATGGGCGGCGTGGGCAACGATGGTCATATCGCGTTTAACGAACCGGCCTCTTCTCTGGCGTCCCGCACCCGTATTAAGACCCTGACCCATGAAACCCGCGTAGCGAACTCCCGCTTCTTCGACGGCGATGTGGATCTGGTGCCGAAATATGCGCTGACCGTCGGTGTGGGCACCCTGCTGGACGCAGAAGAAGTGATGATTCTGGTGCTGGGTCATCAGAAAGCGCTGGCGCTGCAGGCGGCGGTAGAAGGTAACGTCAACCACATGTGGACTATTACCTGTCTGCAGCTGCATCCGAAGGCGGTGATCGTCTGCGACGAACCGTCCACCATGGAGCTGAAAGTGAAGACGCTGAAATATTTCAACGAATTAGAAGCTGAAAATATTAAAGGTCTGTAATGTAGTCCTTCCCGCGCCCTGGCGCGGGATCATCTTTTTCTTTGTACGCACCATCATGCCGGCGGCAAACGAACGAACGCTGACCTGATGAGGCGTATATACCGGGGGTCGTAATGTATGCATTAACCCAGGGCCGGGTTTATACCGGTCATGAAATTCTCGATGACCATGCGGTTGTTATCGCTAATGGCTTTATCGAACGTCTTTGTCCGCTGGCAGATTTGCCGTCTGACATCGAGCAGCGCTCAGTCAACGGCGCAATAATCGCCCCCGGTTTTATCGACGTCCAGCTCAACGGCTGCGGCGGCGTGCAGTTTAACGACAGCCCAGAGGCGGTCACTGTCGAAACGCTGGAGATCATGCAGAAGGCCAACGAACGCTCAGGCTGCACCAGCTTCCTGCCGACGCTGATTACCTCCAGCGACGATCTGATGAAGCAAGGCGTGCGCGTGATGCGCGAATATCTGCAAAAACATCCGAACCAGGCGCTGGGCCTGCATCTCGAAGGGCCGTGGCTGAATATCGTTAAGAAAGGCACCCACAATCCGGACTACGTGCGTAAACCGGACGCGGCGCTGGTCGATTTCCTGTGCGACAACGCCGATGTGATCACCAAAGTGACCCTCGCCCCTGAGCGCGTTGAGCCAGAAGTGATCCGCAAACTGGTCGCCGCCGGGATCGTTGTCTCCGCGGGCCACTCCAACGCTACGCTGAAAGAGGCGAAAGTCGGCTTCCGCGCGGGCATTACCTTCGCCACCCACCTGTATAATGCGATGCCGTACATTACCGGCCGCGAACCGGGTCTTGCCGGGGCGATTTTTGACGAGCCGGATGTCTACTGCGGTATCATCGTCGACGGGATGCACGTCGATTACGCCAACGTGCGCAACGCCAAGCGCCTGAAAGGCGACAAGCTGTGCCTGGTCACCGACGCCACCGCGCCGGCGGGGGCGAATATTGACCAGTTCATTTTTGCCGGGAAAACAATATACTACCGCAATGGGCTGTGCGTAGATGAAAACGGCACCCTCAGCGGATCTTCCCTGACCATGATTGAAGGGGTGCGTAATCTGGTTGAGCATTGCGGCGTGGCACTGGACGAAGTATTGCGCATGGCGACGCTCTATCCTGCGCGCGCTATCGGCGTGGACAAGCAGCTCGGCAGCATTGCGCCGGGCATGGTCGCTAACCTGACCGCCTTTACACGCGATTATAAAATCACCAAGACCATCGTTAATGGTAACGAGGTCGTCACTGAGTAAGTAAAAGTATGACAGCAGGCGGACAAGCTCAAATTGGTAACGTTGACCTCGTAAAACAACTGAACAGCGCGGCCGTGTACCGCCTGATTGACCAGCATGGGCCCATCTCGCGCATTCAGATAGCCGAACAAAGCCAGCTTGCCCCTGCCAGCGTGACCAAAATCACGCGTCAGCTTATTGAGCGCGGCCTGATCAAAGAAGTCGATCAGCAGGCCTCCACCGGTGGCCGCCGCGCTATCTCTATCATTGCAGAAACCCGCAACTTCAACGCCATCGGCGTGCGGCTTGGCCGCTATGACGCCACTCTGACCCTGTATGATTTAAGCAGCAAGCCCCTGGAAGAGGAGCACTTCCCGCTGCCCGAGCGCACCCAGGAAACGCTGGAACACGCCCTGCTGAATATCATCGCCACCTTTATCGAAAACTGTCAGCGCAAAATTCGCGAGCTGATCGCTATCTCAGTGATCCTGCCGGGCCTCGTCGACCCGGAAAGCGGCGTGATCCGCTATATGCCGCACATTGCGGTGGAAAACTGGGGCCTGGTCGGGGCGCTGGAGAAACGCTTCAACGTTACCTGCTTTGTTGGCCACGATATCCGCAGCCTGGCGCTGGCCGAGCACTATTTTGGCGCAAGCCAGGATTGCGAAGACTCCATTCTGGTGCGCGTGCACCGCGGTACCGGGGCGGGGATTATCTCCAACGGGCGCATTTTTATCGGCCGCAACGGCAACGTCGGCGAAATTGGCCATATTCAGGTCGACCCGCTGGGCGAACGCTGCCACTGCGGCAACTTCGGCTGTCTGGAGACCGTCGCGGCCAATGCCGCCATTGAACAGCGGGTTCGCCACCTGCTGGAGCAGGGCTACCAGAGCCGTCTGACGCCGGATGACT
This sequence comes from Klebsiella sp. P1954, assembly GCF_018199955.1. Lineage (NCBI taxonomy): Bacteria > Pseudomonadati > Pseudomonadota > Gammaproteobacteria > Enterobacterales > Enterobacteriaceae > Klebsiella > Klebsiella sp. P1954. Next base: position 1,414,897 of record NZ_CP073373.1, read on the forward strand.
GCACGATCAAAACTATCTGCAAAGCGGCCAACAAGGGCGATGCCCTGGCCTGCGAGGTGATTGAGTACGTGGGGCGCCACCTCGGGAAAACGATCGCCATCGCCATTAACCTGTTCAACCCACAAAAAATCGTCGTCGCCGGCGAAATAGTGGAAGCTGAAAAGGTCCTTCTTCCGGCCATCGAAGGCTGCATTAATGCCCAGGCGCTTAAGGCGTTTCGTAAGAACCTGCCGGTGGTGCGCTCCACCCTCGATCACCGCTCTGCAATCGGCGCCTTCGCGCTGGTCAAACGCGCCATGCTTAATGGCACGCTGCTGCAGCGTTTGCTTGAGAGCTAATCGCCCCTTTTCTGATAGCGCGTCACCTTGATACGGGCGGGCCTCGCCCGTCAGAGGTGTGAAACCTCATCGATGACGCGTATAGTTTCGTCTTTGTTAATGATTCTGGACCTACCATGACCATTCAAAACATAATTTGTGATATTGACGGCGTACTGATGCACGATAACGTCGCCGTTCCCGGCGCAGCCGAGTTTATCAAGCGCATCCTCGATAAAGGCATGCCGCTGGTAATGCTGACCAACTACCCGTCGCAAACCGGCCAGGATCTGGCGAACCGTTTCGCCACCGCTGGAATTGATGTTCCGGATAGCGCCTTTTACACCTCAGCGATGGCCACCGCCGATTTTCTGCGTCGCCAGGAAGGCAAAAAAGCCTACGTGGTGGGAGAAGGGGCGTTGATCCACGAGCTGTACAAAGCCGGCTTTACCATTACCGATGTGAACCCGGATTTTGTCATCGTCGGAGAAACTCGCTCCTTTAACTGGGAAATGATGCATAAGGCCGCCTTCTTCGTCGCCAACGGCGCCCGCTTCATTGCCACTAACCCGGATACGCACGGTCGCGGCTTCTACCCTGCCTGCGGCGCGCTGTGCGCCGGGATCGAGAAGATCTCCGGCCGTAAGCCGTTTTACGTCGGCAAACCCAGCCCGTGGATCATCCGTTCAGCACTGAATAAAATGCAGGCTCACTCCGAGCAGACGGTGATCGTCGGCGATAACCTGCGCACCGATATACTGGCCGGTTTCCAGGCGGGGCTGGAGACTATTCTGGTGCTCTCCGGCGTCTCCACCCTCGACGATATCGACAGCATGCCGTTCCGCCCGTCGTGGATTTACCCTTCCGTCGCGGAAATCGATATTTTCTGATGCCAACCACGTCGCAGGACGTGGTTTTTCATTTCTAGCGCCCTTCAGAATTACCCCATCTAATAAAAACGGCCTATAAATACGAATTCCTCAATAAAGCCGTTCAAAAGATACTCTTTTTTCACTGTTCAACAATCACGGTTGCGTTTTTTCTTTTTTCGGCCGCAAAACCCTTGCGCCTGCTCCCCCTTTACGGCATTTTCTTAAGCACGCACTCAGGCTTCGCCACGAGACGAAGCCAGCACAACATCAAACACGACAGGGTAATGGAGAAGGCTATGTGTTCTATTTTTGGCGTACTGGATATTAAAACTGACGCAGGCGAGCTGCGTAAAAAGGCGCTGGAGCTTTCCCGCCTGATGCGCCACCGCGGTCCGGACTGGTCTGGCGTATATGCCAGCGACAAAGCGATTCTGGCGCACGAGCGCCTGTCGATTGTCGACGTCAACGCCGGGGCCCAGCCGCTGTACAACGCCGAAAAAACCCATGCGCTGGCCGTTAACGGCGAGATCTACAACCACCAGGCGCTGCGCGCGGAGTATGGCGATCGCTACCAGTTCCAGACCGGTTCCGACTGCGAAGTGATCCTCGCGCTGTATCAGGAAAAAGGCCCGGAGTTCCTCGACGACCTGCAGGGAATGTTCGCCTTCGCCCTGTACGACAGCGAAAAAGACGCGTACTTAATTGGCCGCGACCATATCGGCATTATCCCGCTGTATATGGGCCATGACGAACACGGCAACTTCTATGTCGCCTCCGAAATGAAAGCCCTGGTGCCGGTATGCCGCACCATTAAAGAGTTCCCGGCGGGCAGCTACCTGTGGAGCAAAGACGGCGAAATTCGCCAGTACTATCAGCGCGACTGGTTTGATTACGACGCGGTGAAAGACAACGTTACCGATAAGAACGAGCTGCGCCAGGCACTGGAAGAGTCGGTGAAAAGCCACCTGATGTCCGACGTGCCTTACGGCGTGCTGCTCTCCGGCGGTCTTGATTCATCGGTCATCTCGGCTATCACCAAGAAATTCGCCGCCCGTCGCGTCGAAGATCAGGAGCGTAGCGAAGCCTGGTGGCCGCAGCTGCACTCTTTCGCGGTCGGTCTGGAAGGCTCTCCTGACCTGAAAGCGGCGCAGGAGGTGGCCAACCACCTCGGCACTGTGCACCACGAAATTCACTTTACCGTCCAGGAAGGGCTGGATGCCATCCGCGACGTTATCTATCACATCGAAACCTACGATGTGACCACTATTCGCGCTTCGACGCCGATGTACCTGATGTCGCGGAAAATTAAAGCCATGGGCATCAAAATGGTGCTTTCCGGCGAAGGTTCGGACGAAGTGTTCGGCGGCTACCTCTACTTCCATAAGGCGCCGAACGCCAAAGAACTGCACGAAGAGACGGTGCGTAAGCTGCAGGCGCTGCATATGTTTGACTGCGCCCGCGCCAACAAAGCGATGTCCGCCTGGGGCGTGGAGGCCCGCGTGCCGTTCCTCGACAAGAAGTTCCTCGACGTCGCGATGCGCATTAACCCGCAGGATAAGATGTGCGGCAACGGCAAAATGGAAAAACACATTCTGCGCGAATGCTTTGAATCCTACCTGCCGGCCAGCGTCGCCTGGCGCCAGAAGGAGCAGTTCTCTGACGGCGTCGGCTACAGCTGGATCGATACCCTGAAAGAAGTGGCCGCCAAACAGATCAGCGACCAGCAACTGGAAACCGCAAGCTTCCGCTTCCCGTACAACACGCCGACCTCCAAAGAAGGCTATCTGTACCGCGAGATCTTCGAAGAGCTGTTCCCGTTGCCGAGCGCGGCGGAGTGCGTCCCTGGCGGTCCGTCGGTGGCCTGCTCTTCAGCGAAAGCCATTGAGTGGGATGAAGCGTTCAAAACCATGAACGATCCATCAGGCCGCGCGGTCGGTGTCCACCAGTCGGCCTACAAATAAGCCCAGACGGGCGGTGAAACGCAAAACGGACCCTCCGGGGTCCGTTTTCTTTTTGCCGGATTTATACCGCTGAAAAACGATAAATAACCAATAATTGCCGAATATTCCAGCGAGCTGTTCGCAACCTAACCAAACAGTCACATTACAACGATTTTCCTTGAAAAAGAGGTTGACGCTCGCAGGCCCAATACGCATAATGCGCCCCGCAACGCCGATAAGGTTACGCGAAAAAAAGATGGCTACGTAGCTCAGCTGGTTAGAGCACATCACTCATAATGATGGGGTCACAGGTTCGAATCCCGTCGTAGCCACCATCTTTTTTGCGGGAGTGGCGAAATTGGTAGACGCACCAGATTTAGGTTCTGGCGCCGCAAGGTGTGCGAGTTCAAGTCTCGCCTCCCGCACCATTCACCAGTTAGCGTTGTACGGATGGGGTATCGCCAAGCGGTAAGGCACCGGTTTTTGATACCGGCATTCCCTGGTTCGAATCCAGGTACCCCAGCCATATTTCTTCGATATTTGCGGTTCACCGCGACGGTATTGGGGTATCGCCAAGCGGTAAGGCACCGGTTTTTGATACCGGCATTCCCTGGTTCGAATCCAGGTACCCCAGCCATCGAAGAAGCAGTAAGACAATTAGGCTACGTAGCTCAGCTGGTTAGAGCACATCACTCATAATGATGGGGTCACAGGTTCGAATCCCGTCGTAGCCACCAAATTCTGGACGTATCGATACGCATCGATAAATCCGCAAACAATTTGTTGGGGTATCGCCAAGCGGTAAGGCACCGGATTCTGATTCCGGCATTCCGAGGTTCGAATCCTCGTACCCCAGCCAAATTTAAAAGTCGTTCAGCAGTGAACGCACTGTTGCCCTCAACCGGCGTAGTTACGGTCAAGCGCAACAGACAATTGGGGTATCGCCAAGCGGTAAGGCACCGGATTCTGATTCCGGCATTCCGAGGTTCGAATCCTCGTACCCCAGCCATTTCAATGCAAAAAAGCTCACTTCGGTGGGCTTTTTTGCTATTGGCGTCCTGACATGCTTACTCCGTACTGACTGCCGGGCAGGCGCTCTCCGCTACGCCCCTGCCCGGGAAGCCGGTTTTACAAGCCTAAGGCATACTTCAGCGCCTGACGCTTCAGCACCCCGGCGCGTTCAGCCGCCATCAGGCCAATATTACGCAGCATCCGCACCGGCGCTAAGTCATTGCTGAAACCGGCATAAAAGAGGTCCATCCCCGACTGCATGATAAAATTATCCGCTCGCCGCCGCGCCTGGTAGCGCTTCAGCACCGGCAGGCTGGCCCAGTCTTCGCCGCGGCCGCGCGCTTCCGCCAGGATCTCCAGCAGGGCATCGACATCACGATAGCCAAGGTTAACCCCCTGCCCCGCCAGTGGATGAATGGTGTGCGCCGCATCGCCCACCAGCGCCAGGCCGGGCTGAACATACTGCAGCGCATGACGCCGGGTGAGCGGGAAGGCGCCGGCCGCCTGCGGCGTCACCCGTCCCAGCCGCGCCGGAAAGTGACTGGCGATCTCCTGCTGGAGCTGCGCCATGGTCATGCTCTGCAGCTGACGGATCCGCGCCGGGGCGTCGTACCAGACCAGCGAGGCCCAGTGGTCGAACAGCGGCAGGAAGGCGCGTGGGCCGCTGGGAGTAAACTGCTGCCAGGTGCTGTCGCCGGGATCGTCGGCGCATTCGACGCTGATCAGCATACAGGACTGCTGATATTGCCAGGCGTGCACGCCGATGCCGGCCATCTCCCGCACCTGGGAGTTAGCGCCGTCGGCGCCGATAACCAGCCGGGCGTGGATCGTCTCCCCCTCGCGCAAATGCAACGCCGTCTGCGTCTCGCCGCGCTGCATCGTTTTCAGTTCGCTACCGACGCGCAGGGTAACCGCCTCATGCGCCGCCAGCGCTTGCCACAGGCCCCATTGCAGAACCTTGTTCTCGACCATATAGCCCAGCTCCGGCAGCTTGAGCTCCGCGGCGTCGAAGGCGACGTGCGCGCTCTCCCACTCCCAGGTCTCCAGACGGCGATAAGCATGGACGCGCATCGCCCGTATGGCATCCCAGACGCCGAGACTCTTCAGCAGGCCGACCGAAGCCGCGCTGATCGCCGAGATCCGCACATCCGGGGCGGATGCCGGATCGAACGCCGGTGGCGCCGCTTTCTCAAGCACCGTCACGGTAAATCCCTGTTGCGCCAGCCCTAACGCCAGGGCGCCGCCGACCATGCCGCCGCCCACGATGGCGACATCTGTTACGTGAATTGTCATGGCTATTATCCTTAAAGCAGAATCCGTTAAGTTTACCGGATTTTTCGCCCTCTTGCGGCGATAACGCTCGCACTGGTCAGGGGGCGACCAAAGCATTACAATACGCGCCCTGGAATGCGAAATTCACCCTGTATATATCCCCGCGTTTTGGATATCTATTACTGAGCATGAGCAAGTCAATGACAAAAAAACTCCATATTAAAACCTGGGGCTGTCAGATGAACGAGTATGATTCATCAAAGATGGCCGATCTGCTGGATGCGACACATGGGTATCAACTGACCGAAGTGGCGGAAGAAGCAGATGTGCTGTTGCTCAATACCTGCTCAATTCGTGAGAAGGCCCAGGAAAAAGTTTTCCATCAGCTTGGCCGCTGGAAGCTGCTGAAAGAGAAGAACCCGGACCTGATTATTGGCGTCGGCGGCTGCGTGGCTTCCCAGGAAGGCGACCATATTCGCCAGCGCGCGCACTATGTCGATATTATTTTCGGGCCGCAAACCCTGCACCGCCTGCCGGAGATGATTAACTCCGTGCGCGGCAACCGCAGTCCGGTAGTTGATATCAGCTTCCCGGAAATTGAAAAATTCGATCGCCTGCCAGAGCCGCGCGCCGAAGGGCCGACCGCCTTTGTCTCGATTATGGAAGGTTGCAATAAATACTGCACCTACTGCGTGGTGCCGTATACCCGCGGAGAAGAAGTTAGCCGTCCGTGCGACGATATCCTGTTTGAAATCGCCCAGCTGGCGGCGCAGGGTGTGCGTGAGGTCAATCTGCTGGGGCAGAACGTTAACGCCTGGCGCGGTGAGAATTACGACGGCACCACCGGCAGCTTTGCCGACCTGCTGCGCCTGGTCGCCGCCATCGACGGCATCGACCGCATTCGCTTCACCACCAGCCACCCGATCGAATTTACCGACGATATCATCGACGTTTATCGCGATACGCCGGAGCTGGTGAGCTTCCTGCACCTGCCGGTGCAGAGTGGCTCCGACCGTGTGCTGAACCTGATGGGACGCACCCATACCGCGCTGGAGTATAAAGCGATTATTCGCAAGCTGCGTGAAGCGCGCCCGGATATTCAGATAAGCTCCGACTTTATCGTCGGCTTCCCCGGCGAAACCACGGAAGATTTCGAAAAGACCATGAAGCTCATCGCCGACGTCAATTTCGATATGAGCTACAGCTTTATCTTCTCCGCTCGCCCGGGCACCCCGGCGGCCGATATGGTCGACGACGTGCCGGAGGCGGACAAAAAACAGCGTCTGTATATCCTGCAGGAACGCATTAACCAGCAGGCGATGGCCTGGAGCCGTCGCATGCTCGGCACGGTACAGCGCATCCTGGTGGAAGGCACCTCGCGTAAGAACATCATGGAGCTCTCCGGACGTACGGAGAATAACCGGGTGGTCAACTTCGAAGGTACCCCGGACCTCGTCGGTAAGTTTGTCGATGTCGAAATCGTCGATGTATACACCAACTCGCTGCGCGGTAAAATCGTGCGCACCGAAGCGGAGATGGGTCTGCGTATCGCTGAATCACCCGAATCAGTGATTGCCCGCACCCGTAAAGAGAACGATCTTGGCGTGGGAATTTACCAGCCATGATCCCTTCAGGCCTGTCGGTTCCGGCAGGCCTTGTAATTCCTCTCTCCGTCCCTATATCTACAGCAATGCTTGCGCCATTTTCCTGTGACGTAAATAATTTCCTGATTAGCCGGCCACGCGCCGCGTCCGGCCACCTGCGTAAAGAGGAATAGTTTGAACATAGACACTCGTGAGATTACCCTGGAGCCAGCGGATAACGCACGCCTGTTAGCCCTGTGCGGCCCGTTTGACGACAACATTAAACAGCTGGAGCGTCGGTTAGGCATTGAGATCAACCGCCGTGACAATCACTTTAAGCTGACCGGTCGCGCCCTGTGCGTGCACGCTGCCGCCGATATTCTGCGCAGCCTGTATGTCGACACAGCGCCAATGCGCGGTCAGATTCAGGATATTGAACCAGAGCAGATCCACCTGGCGATCAAGGAAGCGCGCGTACTGGAGCAGAGCGCCGAAAGCGTGCCTGAGTACGGTAAAGCCGTCAATATCAAGACCAAGCGCGGGGTAATCAAACCGCGTACGCCGAACCAGGCGCAGTACATCGCCAATATCCTCGATCACGACATCACTTTCGGCGTGGGTCCGGCGGGTACGGGTAAAACCTATCTGGCGGTGGCGGCGGCGGTCGATGCGCTGGAGCGCCAGGAGATCCGCCGTATTCTGCTGACCCGTCCGGCCGTCGAGGCAGGCGAAAAGCTCGGCTTCCTGCCCGGCGATCTGAGCCAGAAGGTCGACCCGTATCTGCGCCCGCTGTATGACGCGCTGTTTGAGATGCTCGGCTTTGAGAAAGTGGAGAAGCTGATTGAGCGTAACGTCATCGAAGTGGCCCCGCTGGCCTATATGCGCGGACGGACGCTGAATGACGCCTTTATCATTCTTGATGAAAGCCAGAACACCACCATCGAACAGATGAAGATGTTCCTGACCCGCATCGGCTTTAACTCCAAGGCGGTGATCACCGGCGACATCACGCAGATTGACCTGCCACGCAGCACCAAATCCGGTCTGCGCCATGCCATCGAAGTGCTGGCGGAAGTCGATGAGATCAGCTTTAACTTCTTCCATAGCGAAGACGTGGTGCGCCATCCGGTGGTCGCCCGCATCGTGAACGCCTATGAGGCATGGGAAGCCGCAGATCAGAAACGTAAAGCAGAGCTGGCCGCCGAGCGCAAACGCGAAGCCCAGGAACAGGAGCAAAAATGAGTCAGGTGATCCTCGATTTACAGCTGGCCTGCGAAGAGACCAGCGGCCTGCCGGACGAAGCCCTTTTCCAACGCTGGGTCGACGCCGTCATTCCGCCGTTTCAGGAGGAGTCAGAGTTAACGATTCGTCTGGTCGACGTTGCAGAAAGCCATGAGCTGAACCTGACCTATCGCGGCAAGGATAAGCCGACCAACGTCCTCTCCTTCCCGTTTGAAGCACCGCCGGGAATTGAAATGCCGCTGCTCGGCGATCTGATCATCTGCCGTCAGGTGGTAGAGCAGGAAGCCAGCGAGCAAGGTAAGCCGCTGGAGGCGCACTGGGCGCATATGGTGGTGCACGGTAGCCTGCATCTGCTGGGCTACGATCATATCGAAGACGACGAAGCGGAAGAGATGGAAGGCCTTGAAACAGAGATAATGCTTGCTCTGGGCTATGAGGACCCGTACATTTCCGAGAAGATTGCGGAATAGCGCCCAGCCGGATGGCGGTGCTTGCGCCTCATCCGGCCGCTGTTTCTGCGTTTTACCTGCCAGAAAGTCAGGCAACCCATGCCGTCCGGCGCTGAGTTTACGCGCGACGAGCGACAGTTAAATCAACATGAGAACCCAAACGACGCCATGAGCGACGACAATTCACACAGTAGTGACACAGTAAACAGCAAAAAGGGATTTTTCTCCCTGTTACTCAGCCAGCTTTTTCACGGGGAACCGAAAAACCGCGATGAACTGCTGGCGCTGATCCGTGATTCCGGGCAGAACGATCTTATCGATGAAGATACGCGTGACATGCTCGAAGGGGTAATGGATATCGCCGACCAGCGGGTCCGCGACATTATGATCCCCCGTTCACAAATGATAACCCTGAAGCGCAACCAGACGCTGGACGAGTGCCTGGATGTCATCATCGAATCCGCCCACTCGCGTTTCCCGGTCATCAGTGAAGATAAAGATCACATCGAAGGGATTCTGATGGCCAAGGATCTGCTGCCGTTTATGCGCAGCGACGCCGAAGCCTTCAGCATGGAAAAAGTGTTACGGCCGGCGGTTGTCGTCCCGGAAAGCAAGCGGGTCGACCGCATGCTGAAAGAGTTTCGCTCACAGCGCTATCATATGGCGATCGTTATTGACGAATTCGGCGGCGTCTCTGGCCTGGTGACCATCGAGGATATCCTTGAGCTCATCGTCGGGGAAATTGAAGACGAGTACGACGAAGAAGAAGATATCGATTTCCGCCAGCTGAGCCGCCACACCTGGACGGTGCGCGCCCTGGCCTCCATCGAAGACTTCAACGACGCCTTCGACACGCACTTTAGCGATGAAGAAGTGGATACCATTGGCGGGCTGGTGATGCAGGCCTTCGGCCATCTGCCGGCCCGCGGCGAATCTATCGACATTGATGGTTACCAATTCAAGGTAGCAATGGCAGATAGTCGTCGTATCATTCAGGTGCATGTAAAGCTGCCCGATGACGCTCCCCAGCCGAAGCTGGAAGAGTAAGCGGTAGCGCTGAAATGGCCAGCCGGGAGACCGCGAGTCATACACGGTTGTAGGTGCCCCGCGTCCGGCTGGCAAAAAGAATAGCCTGTAGCAGCAGGCGTTAATTAACGGGACGATTAACCTAAATGGTATTTGCCTCTCTTCTTGAACGCCAGCGCGTACGTCTGTTGCTGGCGCTGTTGTTTGGAGCCAGCGGAACGCTGGCTTTTTCACCTTATGACTTCTGGCCAGCGGCTATCGTTTCGCTGATCGGTCTGCAGGCGTTAACCCTCAACCGACGCCCGCTGCAAAGCGCCGGGATCGGCTATTTCTGGGGACTCGGGTTGTTCGGCACGGGTATCAACTGGGTCTATGTCAGCATCGCGCAGTTTGGCGGAATGCCCGGCCCGGTTAACGTCTTCCTCGTCGTTCTGCTGGCGGCCTATCTCTCGCTCTACACCGGCCTGTTTGCCGGCCTGCTCGCCCGTCTGTGGCCTAAAACTAACTGGATACGGATGGCTATCGCTGCCCCTGTCGTCTGGCAAATCACCGAGTTCCTGCGCGGCTGGGTGCTGACCGGCTTTCCGTGGCTACAGTTCGGCTACAGCCAGATTGACGGCCCGCTGAAAGGTCTCGCGCCGGTGATGGGCGTCGAGGCGATTAACTTCCTGCTGATGGTAGTCAGCGGCCTGCTGGCCCTGGCCCTCGTCCAGCGCAACTGGAAGCCGCTGGCGATTGCCGCGCTGCTGTTCGCCCTGCCGTTCCCGCTGCGCTATATCCAGTGGTATCAGCTGCTGCCGGCGCGCGCGACCCAGGTCTCGCTGGTGCAAGGCGATATCCCACAGGCCATGAAATGGGACGAAAAGCAGCTGGTCAATACCCTGAAAACCTACCTGGCGCTGACCCAGCCGCATATCGGCCACTCGCAGCTGATTATCTGGCCTGAATCGGCGATCCCGGATCTGGAGATCAACCAGCAGCAGTTCCTCAGCATGATGGACGATCTGCTGCGCGCAAAAGACAGCTCGCTGATCACCGGCATTGTCGATGCGCGTCTCAACAAGCAGAACCGTTACGATACCTACAACACCATCATTACTCTCGGCAAAGATAACCCGTACCGCTACGACTCGACCAACCGCTACAACAAGAACCATCTGGTGCCGTTCGGCGAGTTTGTACCGCTGGAGTCGATTCTGCGTCCGCTGGCGCCGTTCTTTGACCTGCCGATGTCCTCCTTCAGCCGCGGCCCCTACGTGCAGCCGCAGCTGATGGCGCATAACCTGAAGCTGACCGCGGCCATCTGCTACGAGATAATCCTCGGGGAACAGGTGCGGGATAACTTCCGGCCGGACACCGACTTCCTGCTGACCATCTCCAACGACGCCTGGTTCGGCAAGTCCATCGGCCCGTGGCAACACTTCCAGATGGCGCGAATGCGCGCCCTGGAGCTGGCCCGCCCGCTGCTGCGCAGCACCAACAACGGCATTACTGCGGTGATCGGCCCGCGCGGCGAGATCCAGAAGATGATCCCGCAGTTTACCCGCGAGGTGTTGACCACCACCGTGACCCCCGCCAGCGGCTTAACCCCTTACGCCCGCACCGGCAACTGGCCGCTATGGGCGCTGACGGCGCTGTTTGGTTTCGCCGCGCTGCTGATGAGCTTGCGCCAGCGTCGCCGATAAGTTTCTCCGCCGGCGACGCCCGTCGCCGGCTTTTTCTTCCCGTCATCTGCCACTCTGGCACAGTCATTGCTTTATTTAACCTGGTAGCGGCATTGTCCGACCCAGTGCAACCGGGTTGCACCAGAAACGATCGGTGGTCGCGCTATTTTGGTGCAATGGAAGATATTTGCCTCCGATTGGTGCGGAGCGCTTCGCAAAAATAAACAATAAAGCAGCAAAATCTTTACATTAAGCCAAACTAAATGCTAACAAACACATACAAATGCGGCACGTGGACGCGTGCCCCCAATAACAACACACACAATCACAATGGGTATCAATAGCGTCGCTGACGCTGCGGATAAGGAGTTGGATATGCAATTACGTAAACTGGCCACGGCAATGCTGGTAATGGGAATGACCGCTGGTCTGGCGCAGGCGGAAGATGCTGCCCCGGCGGCTGGCCAGAACACCCTGGATAAGATCGCCAAAAACGGGGTTATCGTTGTCGGCCATCGTGAATCTTCGGTCCCGTTCTCTTACTACGATAACCAGCAGAAGGTTGTGGGCTACTCTCAGGATTATTCCAACGCCATCGTCGATGCCATCAAGAAAAAACTGAACAAACCCGATCTGCAGGTCAAACTGATCCCGGTCACCTCGCAGAACCGTATCCCGTTGCTGCAGAATGGCACCTTTGATTTCGAGTGCGGCTCAACCACCAACAACCTTGAGCGCCAGAAACAGGCGGCCTTCTCCGATACCATCTTCGTGGTCGGTACCCGTCTGCTGGTGAAGAAAGGCGGCCCGATCAAAGATTTCCCGGACCTGAAGGATAAAGCGGTCGTCGTCACCTCCGGAACCACCTCAGAGATCCTGCTGCATAAGCTGAACGATGAGAAAAAAATGAATATGCGCATTATCAGCGCCAAAGATCATGGCGACTCTTTCCGCACCCTGGAGAGCGGACGCGCCGTGGCCTTTATGATGGATGATGCCCTGCTGGCTGGCGAACGCGCCAAGGCGAAGAAACCGGATAACTGGGAAATCGTCGGCACCCCGCAGTCGAAGGAAGCCTATGGCTGCATGCTGCGGAAGGACGATCCGACGTTCAAGGCGCTGGTTGATGAAACCGTCGCCCAGGCTCAGACCTCTGGCGAAGCGGAGAAGTGGTTTGACAAATGGTTCAAAAACCCGATTCCGCCAAAAAATCTTAACCTCAACTTCGAGCTGTCGGACGACATGAAAGCGCTGTTCAAATCACCTAACGACAAAGCACTGAACTAATTATAACAACCAGGGGCGGGATATCCTGCCCTCCCGATGATTGTCACAGCACGGACAGACTATACGGCGGCTGGTCGTTCCCCAGCCGCCGCGAATACCGAAACAAGCTGGACAACCGTCTTCGAGGGTAGCAATGGCTACCCTTTTTTTTCCAGGAGTCATGTATGTCAATAGACTGGAACTGGGGGATATTCCTGCAACAGGCCCCCTTCGGCAACACTACCTACCTGGGCTGGCTGTGGAGCGGTTTTCAGATAACCGTCGCCCTCTCCATCTCGGCCTGGATCATCGCTTTTCTCGTCGGCTCACTGTTTGGCATTTTACGCACGGTCCCCAATCGCTTCCTCTCGGGCATTGGCACCTGCTATGTCGAACTGTTTCGCAACGTGCCGCTGATCGTGCAGTTCTTTACCTGGTACCTGGTGGTGCCGGAGTTCCTGCCGGAAAATATCGGCATGTGGTTTAAATCGGAGCTGGACCCAAACATTCAATTCTTTGTCTCCTCCATGCTGTGCCTGGGGCTGTTTACCGCCGCTCGCGTCTGCGAGCAGGTACGCGCCGCCATCCAGTCGCTGCCGCGCGGGCAGAAGAACGCCGGCCTGGCGATGGGCCTGACCCTGCCGCAAACCTACCGCTACGTGCTGCTGCCGAACGCCTACCGCGTTATCGTGCCGCCGATGACCTCGGAGATGATGAACCTGGTGAAAAACTCGGCCATCGCCTCCACCATCGGTCTGGCCGATATGGCCGCGCAGGCGGGCAAACTGCTGGACTACTCCGCTCATGCCTGGGAGTCTTTTACGGCCATCACCCTGGCCTATGTTTTCATCAACGCGGTGATTATGCTGATTATGTATGTGGTCGAGCGTAAGGTTCGCCTGCCTGGCAATATGGGAGGCAAATAATGTACGATTTTGACTGGAGTTCGATCGTTCCCTCCATGCCCTATCTGCTGGCAGGGCTGGTGATCACCCTGAAGATTACGGTGATCGCCATCGTGGTCGGCATCGTCTGGGGCACCCTGCTGGCGGTTATGCGCCTGTCCAGCTTTCTGCCGCTGGCCTGGTTTGCTAAATCCTACGTCAACGTATTCCGCTCAATCCCACTGGTGATGGTCCTGCTGTGGTTCTACCTGATTGTCCCGGGCTTCCTGCAGAACGTGCTGGGACTGTCGCCGAAAACGGATATTCGCCTGATCTCGGCGATGGTGGCGTTTTCGATGTTCGAAGCCGCCTACTATTCAGAGATTATCCGCGCCGGCATTCAGAGCATCTCCCGCGGCCAGTCCAGCGCCGCGCTGGCGTTGGGGATGACCCACTGGCAGTCAATGCGGCTGGTGATCCTGCCGCAGGCCTTCCGCGCCATGGTGCCGCTGCTGCTAACCCAGGGGATCGTCCTGTTCCAGGATACCTCGCTGGTGTATGTATTGAGTCTCGCCGACTTCTTCCGTACCGCCTCCACCATTGGCGAGCGTGACGGAACCCAGGTCGAAATGATCCTGTTCGCGGGCGGCGTCTATTTTGTGATTAGCCTCAGCGCCTCGCTGTTGGTCAGCTGGTTGAAGAAAAGGACTGTGTAATGATTACCCTGAAAAACGTTTCAAAATGGTATGGTCACTTTCAGGTGCTGACCGATTGCTCCACGGAAGTGAAAAAAGGCGAAGTCGTGGTGGTCTGCGGGCCGTCAGGCTCCGGTAAATCCACGCTGATTAAGACTGTGAACGGCCTTGAGCCGGTACAGCAGGGGCAGATTATCGTCGATGGCACCGTGGTTAACGATAAAAAGACCAACCTGGCTAAACTGCGCTCGCACGTCGGCATGGTGTTTCAGCATTTTGAACTGTTCCCGCATCTGTCAATTATCGACAACCTGACGCTGGCGCAGGTCAAAGTGCTTAACCGCGATAAAGCCTCAGCGCGCAAGAAAGGCCTCAAGTTGCTGGAGCGCGTTGGCCTGGCGGCGCACGCGGAAAAATACCCGGCGCAGCTCTCCGGCGGCCAGCAGCAGCGCGTGGCCATTGCCCGAGCCCTGTGTATGGACCCGATCGCCATGCTGTTTGATGAGCCCACCTCAGCGCTTGACCCGGAGATGATTAACGAGGTGCTGGACGTTATGGTCGAACTGGCTAACGAAGGGATGACCATGATGGTCGTGACCCATGAGATGGGCTTTGCCCGCAAGGTGGCGAACCGGGTGATCTTTATGGATGAAGGGAAGATTGTCGAGGATGCCGATAAAGAGGCCTTCTTTGCCAATCCGCAATCCGAGCGTGCCAAAGATTTCCTCGCCAAAATACTCCATTAATGGTTTTTCTCTGCGCATACCGCCCGGTATGCGCAGTTAATCTTTTCCGCCATATTATTCGCCAATGTTATTTATGCGGCGGATTATCGCTACTATCATTTACGTACCCAATAAACCTGGGCGATAAAAGCTGAACTTATTTATTAAATCGATCAATTCATAAAGAATTCAATAATGAATTCGTGGACCGGCCTTGCCACCGCCGCTAGCATATAACGCCTCGTAACAGGTTCGTCGCACGATTATTTTATTAATTGAATATAATATTCTTGCCTGACCTCGCCTGCGCCGAAATAAAGGCCATCAATATTCTCTGCCGCTCGCAGAATAATGGATGCGCCACCAAACCAATGAAACAAATGGATATTGCTTCATGTTAATTCGATCTCGCACGCTCACCGGGCTGCTGTTTATCACGCTGGCGGGCACCTCAGCCGCCGGGGCCGCGCCATTGACCTCTTCTACTCACCAGACGGAGCAGGATAAAGCCCGCCAGGAGGCGCTGGCGCCGCAGCAACAGGATTTTCAGTCTTCACAACAGCGCGTGGCGCCGCAGGGTATCCCTTTTCCTGAGGAAACGCATTGCAAATTGATCAACCGGGTCGATATCGACTCCGATAACCAGGCGCTCACCCGGAAATTACTGGCGAAAACCGCGCGGCAGGCGCAGGGACGCTGCCTGGGCAGCGAAGGCATTCGCCTGCTGGCCTATACCTTGCAAAATGAGCTGATCGCGCAAGGCTACATCACCTCGCTGATTGATGTGCCCTCCCAGTCGCTGGAGCACGGCATACTCAGGTTCACGCTGCACTATGGCAAAGTGGGCGCTATCGACTATGCCGACGGCTCGGACACCACCCGCCTGTGGAATTCCCTGCCCACCTCTTCCGGTACTATCCTGCGCTTAAGCGACCTTGAGCAAGGGATGGCCAACCTGCAGCGTCTGCCCGGCGCCACCGCGCACATGAAACTGCTGCCGGGCCAACACGAGGGAGAAAGCGATATCCAGATCGCCCGCAGCCTGGCGAAAAAATGGCAGCTTGGCGCCTGGCTTGACGACGCCGGCAGCAAAGCCAGCGGACGCTACCAGGCCGGCGGGGCCCTCTATCTCTATGACCTGACCACCCTCAACGATATCCTGTACCTTTCCGGCGGGGGCGATATTGAATTCAATCAGCATAACGACGGCAACCACAACGGCAGCCTGTATTACTCCATTCCCTTTGGCTACTGGACACTAAGCGCCTACGGGGCATACAGCCAGTATCGTCAGCAGTTTAACGGCAACTGGTCGACGATGGATTATAAGAGTAAAAATCGCTACTACAGCGCCACGCTGAGTCGTCTGCTCTCCCACACCCGGCAGCAAAAAACTACCGCCGACCTGCGGATCGCCAAGAGTACCTCGCATTATTACTTCGGCGGCAGTGAGCTACTGGTGATGCGCAAGCAGAACCCCTCATGGGAATTCACCCTCAACCACCAGCACTACTTTAACAAAAAGATTGTTGATGCCAGCATCGGCATCCAGCGCAGCCTGCCGTGGCTCAGCTCGACAGCAACGCCGGAAGAGCAGGCCGGGCTGTATAGCCCGCTGTCGCGGATTGTGCATGGTAATCTGCAGGCAATGATGAAATTTGACGCCACCGGCGACAAATTTACCTGGGCTCCCCGCCTCAGCGCCCAGTTCAGCCCGGACAAACTCGCTTCCGATAATAAATTCAATATTGGTAGTCGCTGGAGCGTGCGCGGTTTTGACGGTGAAAACAGCCTGTCCGGCAATCAGGGATGGTACTGGCGCAACGATTTTATCTGGGATCTGGCCACCGACGAGCGGCAATTCTATTTGGGCGCGGATATAGGCCGCCTTATCGGCGCCGATCTATATCAAAAAGGCAAAGTGCTCTCCGGCGCCGTCAGCGGGCTGCGCGGTCAGCTATGGTCAACGCAGTACGATCTGTTTATTAGTACCCCGCTGAGTAAACCGGATAAGTTTCATAGCGACGCCCTGAATATGGGCTTTTCATTACAGTGGAGGTATTAATTCGCACATTATTGACTCGTCATATTTACATTATTTATTAATCATTATTTAAAGGAATAAAGAAAATGTTTAAGTTTAAGGCTTCTTATGTCGCACTGGCGGCAGTATTAACCTCGTCGGTAGTTTATGCCGACCCCACAAGCTATACGCACTCTTCCGGCGCCACGGTTATCGATATTGAAAAGCCGAACGCCGCCGGTGTCTCCCATAACCTGTACCGCGACTTCAACGTCGGCGCCAATGGCACCATCCTCAATAACAGCGGCGATGATGTCAGCCACAGCACATTTGGCAATATCGCCCGCAACAATAATCTGACCGCCGGCAGCGCTTCGGTGATTTTGAACGAGGTGACCTCCAAAAACGCCAGTAGCCTGAAGGGCTTTATCGAAGTCAACGGTCAGAAAGCGGATGTGGTAATCGCCAACCCGAACGGCATCACCTGTTCCGGCTGTAGCTTTGTTAATACCAACAAGGCTATCCTGACCACCGGCAAGGTTAATATGACCGACGATGGCGCCATCGGCAGCTATACCGTAACGGGCGGCACCCTCACCATCGGCGAAAATGGCATGAACGCCGCCAACGGCTATGCGGTTCTGCTCGCCGACGCGATCAATATCAACGGTAAAGTGCAGGCCAACAACGCCCTGGTCAGCGCGGGCAACTTCACCATGGATAACAGCTCTGGCTCGGTGACCTCCGCTGGTAAAAAGGCCACCCTGATCCAGATGACGGTTAACCCGCAGTACAGCATCGACGTCAGCAGCCTTGGCGGCATTGAGGCCAACAGCATCAGCATGGTCGGCAATAACATCGGCTTTGGCGTACGTAATAAAGGCTCTATCGTCGCGAATAGTTCGCTGCAGCTCACCAGCAACGGTAATCTGCTGAACAAAGGCACGATCAAAAGCAACGGTCTGCTGAGTCAGGTCGCCACCGCCTCGGGCATCACCAATGACGGTAGCATCGCCGGCGCCTATTATTTAATGCTCTCCAGTGGCGATTATATCGTTAACACCGGTTCTCTCTCCGGCGGCCAGCTCATTGCCACCGCCAACGGCAACATCACCAACGGCGACTCAGGCACGATGACCGGCACCAGTGGATTAAGCCTGACCAGCGGCGGGAAAATCCGCAACGAAGAAAAAGCCTCCCTGCTGTCAAATAACCAGATTGCCGCCACGGCAATCGGTGATTTCCTCAATGAAGGCAAAATCAGCGCCAAAAACACCAGCCTGACGTTTGTCGGCGACAGCTTTAAAAACACCGGCAATATTAACTCTACTGGCCAAACAACCATTCAGTCGCTTAAACAGGACGGCAGCGCCAATACGGGCGAAATCTATAACCTCGGCAATATCACCGGCGAAAATATCAATCTGCAGACCAACGGCACGCTGGCGCAAAGCAGCAGTGGTCGTATTGAGGCAACCAACGCCATTACCGCCCACAGCTACTGGCTGAACCAAAATGGTTATATGAAAGCCGCCGATATCACCACCGATCATGGCGTAGTGAATAATTATGGCAATATTACTGCCAAAAATATTTCAATTACGACCTACTCAGATATCACCAACGAAGGGCAGATCAGTAGCACCGACGACCTGACCTTAAATACCAAAAACAAAGGCGCGATCTACAATTATTCAACCCTCAGCGCGGGCGGCAACATGACGTTAACCGCCACCAAAGTGGTCAATGGTGGTAAAAGTTGCGGCATCCTGGGCCTGGCGAAATGCGGCGTCGGAACGTTAACTGCTGACAAGCTGGTACTGAACTCATCGCAGAAATATGTTAGCGACATGGGTGGAAAACAGTATTTCAAGAGCACCGAAGTCAACACGGTGAAATAAGACAAACCACGATGCGCGAAGCCTCGCGCATCGTTTTTCGCACGCTTAGGGCTCGAAGGGCCGACGCTGGAACTGATCGTGGCCACATTTTGGACAGCGCGGCAGCACGTCCGGGGTGTATACCGCCAGGTGATAGTGGCACTTCTCGCAGACCAGATTACCCAGACCAACCACCTCTCCGCTGTGGTACACGCCGTGGTGATTCAGATCCTGAAAGACTTCCCGCCACTCGAGCTGGGTTTTGTCTGTGATATCAGCCAGCTCCTGCCACAGGCTCTCTTTGATCACCCGCATAAACACGCTGTCGCTCTCGTCTTCGTGACTCTCTTCGTAGCTGCGGGCAAACTCCTCGAGGTCGCGCTTGACCGCCGCAATCACCGACTCGATCTCGCTCTGCGTCAGATCGCCGGCGCGGACGATTTTTTCCCGCGCCTGCGTCACCAGCGCGTCGATATCGCGCTCTCCATGGCGGAGCCGTTCGCTGAGCGAGGAGACCAGTTCACGGTAATATTGAGCAACCTTGTTCATCATTTCGCCTCCGGTGGGGTTAACGTCTTCTGATAATAGACCTTATTCCTCTCCCGCTGTGTCTGACAAGCCACAGAGTCGCGAAATAATCTGCGCAGCTTTTGCCGATGTTGATGTGCGAAAAGCTGTTTTGACGTGGGCGTTTGGGCTATGCTATGCCGATCTGAAATAACACATCCATTGGCTACACTTTGTAGCTGTATTGAAAACAGGACCACTGGCTGCCATGCAAGAGCAATACCGCCCGGAAGAGATAGAATCGAAAGTCCAGCTTCACTGGGACGAAAATCGTACATTTGAAGTAACTGAAGACGAGAGCAAAGAGAAGTATTACTGCCTGTCGATGCTTCCTTATCCTTCTGGTCGACTACACATGGGTCACGTGCGTAACTACACCATCGGCGACGTGATTGCCCGCTACCAGCGCATGCTGGGCAAAAACGTCCTGCAGCCGATCGGCTGGGATGCGTTCGGTCTGCCGGCAGAAGGGGCGGCGGTGAAAAACAACACCGCGCCAGCGCCGTGGACCTACGACAACATCGCCTACATGAAAAACCAGCTCAAAATGCTGGGCTTCGGCTATGACTGGAGCCGCGAGCTGGCGACCTGCACCCCGGAATACTACCGCTGGGAGCAGAAGTTCTTCACCGAGCTGTACAAAAAAGGCCTGGTGTACAAAAAAACCTCCGCAGTGAACTGGTGCCCGAATGACCAGACCGTGCTGGCCAACGAACAGGTTATCGACGGCTGCTGCTGGCGCTGCGATACCAAGGTCGAGCGTAAAGAGATCCCGCAGTGGTTTATTAAAATCACCGCCTACGCCGATGAACTGCTGAACGATCTGGATAAGCTGGACCACTGGCCGGACACCGTGAAGACCATGCAGCGCAACTGGATCGGCCGTTCGGAAGGGGTAGAAATCTCCTTTGACGTCAACGACTACGCTGACAAACTGACTGTCTACACCACCCGTCCGGACACCTTTATGGGTTGTACCTACCTGGCCGTCGCGGCGGGTCACCCGCTGGCGCAGCAGGCTGCGGCGAACAATCCGGCGCTGGCCGCCTTTATCGACGAGTGCCGCAATACCAAAGTGGCCGAAGCCGACATGGCGACGATGGAGAAAAAAGGCGTCGATACCGGCTTTAAAGCCATTCATCCGCTGACCGGTGAACAAATTCCGGTCTGGGCGGCAAACTTTGTGCTGATGGAATACGGCACCGGCGCGGTAATGGCCGTTCCGGGTCACGACCAGCGCGACTACGAGTTCGCCAGCAAGTACGGTCTGAACATTAAGCCGGTTATCCTCGCTGCCGACGGCTCCGAGCCGGATCTCTCCGAGCAGGCGCTGACCGAGAAAGGCGTCCTGTTTAACTCCGGCGAGTTCAGCGGTCTTGATTATGAAGCGGGCTTCAACGCCATTGCCGACAAACTGGCTGCCATGGGCGTGGGCGAGCGTAAAGTTAACTACCGTCTGCGCGACTGGGGCGTATCCCGTCAGCGCTACTGGGGCGCGCCGATCCCGATGGTGACCCTGGAAGATGGCACCGTGCTGCCGACCCCGGAAGATCAGCTGCCGGTGATCCTGCCGGAAGACGTGGTCATGGACGGCATCACCAGCCCGATCAAAGCCGATCCTGAATGGGCCAAGACCACCGTCAACGGCCAGCCGGCGCTGCGCGAAACCGACACCTTTGACACCTTTATGGAATCCTCCTGGTACTATGCGCGCTACACCTGCCCGCAGTATCAGGAAGGAATGCTGGATTCGAAAGCGGCCAACTACTGGCTGCCGGTAGATATCTACATCGGCGGTATCGAACACGCCATCATGCACCTGCTCTACTTCCGCTTCTTCCATAAGCTGATGCGCGACGCGGGCATGGTGAACTCCGATGAGCCGGCGAAACAGCTGCTGTGCCAGGGCATGGTGCTGGCTGACGCGTTCTACTATGTGGGCGAAAACGGCGAACGTAACTGGGTTTCCCCGGTTGACGCCATCGTTGAGCGCGACGAAAAAGGCCGCATCGTGAAGGCCAAAGACGCGGCGGGCCACGAGCTGGTGTACACCGGCATGAGCAAGATGTCCAAGTCGAAAAACAACGGCATCGACCCGCAGGTGATGGTTGAGCGCTACGGCGCGGATACCGTGCGTCTGTTCATGATGTTTGCGTCCCCGGCGGATATGACCCTCGAGTGGCAGGAATCTGGCGTTGAAGGGGCGAACCGCTTCCTGAAACGCGTCTGGAAACTGGTCTACGAGCACACCACTAAAGGAGAGGTTGCGGCACTGAACGTGGCGGCTCTGAGCGAAGATCAGAAAGCGCTGCGTCGCGATATCCACAAAACCATCGCCAAAGTGACCGATGACATCGGCCGTCGTCAGACCTTCAACACCGCCATCGCGGCAATCATGGAGCTGATGAACAAGCTGGCGAAAGCGCCGCAGGAAGATGAGCAGGATCGTGCGCTGATGCAGGAAGCTCTGCTGGCGGTGGTGCGTATGCTCAACCCGTTCACTCCGCACGCCAGCTTCACCCTGTGGCGTGAGCTGAACGGCGAAGGCGATATCGACAACGCGCCGTGGCCGGTAGCGGATGAGAGCGCGATGGTGGAAGACAGCACCCTCGTCGTCGTCCAGGTCAATGGCAAAGTTCGTGGTAAAATTACCGTTGCGGTAGATGCAACTGAAGAGCAGGTTCGCGAGCGCGCCGGCCAGGAACATCTGGTGGCGAAATATCTCGACGGTAAAACCGTGCGTAAAGTGATTTACGTTCCGGGTAAACTGCTCAATCTGGTCGTTGGCTAAGCGCGGGAGGAAGCGTGCGATATCTGGTAACAATGTTGTTATCTCTGGCGGTGCTCGTCACCGCCGGCTGTGGCTGGCATTTGCGTAGCACCACCAAGGTGCCCGCCACCATGAAAACCATGATTTTCCAGTCGAGCGATCCGAACGGCCCGTTAAGCCGCGCGGTACGTAATCAGCTGCGTCTTAACGGCGTGGAACTGATCGACGCCAGCACGCTGCGTAAAGATGTCCCTTCTCTGCGCCTCGATGGCTCGTCGATTCAGAAAGATACCGCATCGGTGTTCCAGGATGGTCGTACGGCGGAGTATCAGATGGTCATGACCGTTCATGCCAGCGTCCTGATCCCGGGTCACGATATCTATCCGATTACCACCAAGGTCTATCGGTCGTTCTTTGATAACCCGCAGGCGGCATTAGCGAAAGACGCCGAGCAGGATATGATTATCCAGGAAATGTACGACAAAGCGGCGGAACAGCTGATTCGTAAGCTGCCAAGCGTTCAGGTAGCGGATGTTGAAGCAACCCAGCAGGAAGAGAAACCGGTCGCCAGCAGCGCGGCGCCGGCTTCCTCGGGTAACCGCGTCTCCACCACGCTGGGTCAATGATGATTCGGTTGTACCCGGAACAGCTCCGCGCGCAGCTCACTGAAGGGCTGCGCGCGGCCTATCTGCTGCTTGGCAACGATCCCCTGCTGTTGCAGGAAAGCCAGGACGCCATTCGCGAAGCTGCTGCCGCGCAGGGCTTTACCGAGCACCATACTTTTTCAATCGACAACAGCACCGACTGGCAGGCGATTTTCGCCTTAAGCCAGGCGATGAGCCTGTTTGCCAGCCGGCAAACCCTGCTGTTGATCCTACCGGAAAACGGCCCCAACGCGGCGATCAATGAACAGCTCGCCACGCTGGTTGGCCTGCTGCACGACGACCTGCTGCTGATAGTTCGCGGAAATAAGCTGACCAAAGCCCAGGAGAATGCCGCATGGCTCACCGCCCTGGCTCAGCGCGCAGTCCAGGTCAGTTGCCAGACGCCGGAATACGCGCAGCTGCCGCGCTGGCTGGCCGCCCGTGCCAAACAGCATCAGCTGCAGCTCGACGACGCGGCCAGTCAGCTGCTGTGCTACTGTTACGAAGGCAATCTGCTGGCGCTGGCGCAGGCGCTGGAGCGTCTGGCGCTGCTCTGGCCGGACGGTAAGCTAACCCTGCCCCGCGTTGAGCAAGCGGTAAACGATGCCGCGCACTTTACGCCTTACCATTGGGTCGATGCCCTACTGGCCGGCAAAAGTAAGCGCGTGCTGCACGTCCTGCAGCAGTTACGCCTTGAAGGCTGCGAGCCGGCGATCCTGCTGCGTACTCTGCAGCGGGAGCTGCTGCTGCTGGTTACCCTCAAGCGCCAGGCGACGCACACGCCGCTGCGCTCGCTGTTTGATAAACATCGGGTCTGGCAAAACCGCCGTCAGCTGCTCAGCGACGCCCTCACGCGCCTGAGCGGGGAACAGCTGCGCCAGGCGGTGACCCTTCTGACCCGCGCGGAGCTCACCTTTAAACAGGATTACGGGCACGACGTCTGGCCCGAACTGGAAAGTCTTTCGTTGTTGCTCTGCCACAAAGCCCTGGCGGACGTTTTTATTGATGGTTGATATGACTCAGTTACAGGCAATCTATGGCGGCACCTTCGATCCGGTGCATTACGGTCACCTCAAGCCGGTTGAGATCCTGGCGAATCAGATTGGCCTGAGCAAGGTCATCATCATGCCTAACAACGTCCCGCCGCACCGGCCGCAGCCGGAAGCCACCAGCGCCCAGCGCGTGCACATGCTGAAGCTGGCGATTGCCGATAAACCGCTGTTCACGCTCGATGAACGCGAACTACGGCGCGATACCCCCTCCTGGACGGCGCAAACGCTGCAGGAGTGGCGCCAGGAGCAGGGGCCGCGCAAACCGCTGGCGTTTATCATTGGCCAGGATTCGCTACTGACCTTTCCCACCTGGCACAACTATGAAACCATTCTCGACAATGTCCACCTGATTGTTTGCCGCCGCCCGGGTTACCCGCTGACCATGGCGCAGGAAGCGGATCAGCGCTGGCTGGATCGCCATTTAACCCACGACGTGGAGTCTCTGCATAACCGCCCTTCCGGCGTGATCTACCTGGCTGAGACGCCGTGGTTCGATATTTCCGCGACGATCATCCGCCAGCGCCTTGAGCGCGGCGAGTCCTGCGCCGAGATGCTGCCTGCCGCCGTGCTGGATTACATCCGCGAGCAGGGACTCTATTGCTGACCCCAGGCTGGGCCTGGCGCGAAAAAAGCGCTATCGTAACGCCATCTCTTCATCGCCTGTCAGAGCCTGTTCATGAAATTGTGGTTAGTTCGCCATGGCGAAACCGAAGCCAACGTTGCCGGGTTATACAGCGGCCATGCCCCAACGCCCCTGACGCCGCGCGGCGTCGCTCAGGCGCGCACGCTCGGCGAACGGCTGCGCCTGGCGCCTTTCGATAAAGTATTCTGTAGCGAGCTGGCGCGGACCGGGACAACGGCCGATCTGCTGCTTGGCGACCGCGCTATTCCGCGTGAGCGCCATCCCGCGCTCAATGAGATGTTTTTCGGCGACTGGGAGATGCGTCATCATCGCGACCTCCAGCGAGAAGATGCGGAAAACTATGCCGCCTGGTGTGCCGACTGGCAGCATGCGGCCCCCACCAACGGCGAAAGCTTTCAGAATTTTGCCCGCCGCGTCAGCGAGTTTATCCCAACGCTGACCGACTGCCGCCATCTTGACCATCTGCTGATCGTCGGCCATCAGGGCGTCCTGAGCCTGCTGACCGCCCTGCTGTTGCAGATGCCTCCGGCGGCGATGTGGCACTTTCCCATTGCCCATGGCGCCTGGAGCCTCCTCGAAATCCGCGACGATTTCACCACCCTGCGGGTATTAAATAGCCAGGCCGTCTGGCAGCCGCAAGAAGAATTCCCGCCAGACCATTGACAGGCCAGAGCAGGCTGTTATTCTCCGCTGCCAGGCAGCATCCGCCAAAGCCGGTTTGCAGAAATTGTTTTACAAAAATGGCGATGCAATCCGCGGCGAGGGATGGGATGATAGCCCGCCACGAACGCCTGCCGACAGACATTTCACCCGACTTTTTCATCAGTTCAGGTATACTGTCAGGCTCTTTATGATTATCAATCTTCACGCACCCAGGGGGAACACTTGCAGGGTAAAGCACTCCAGGATTTTGTTATCGACAAAATTGATGACCTGAAAGGTCAGGACATCGTTGCCATTGATGTACATGGCAAATCCAGCATCACCGATTGCATGATTATCTGCACCGGCACCTCCACGCGTCATGTGATGTCTATCGCCGACCACGTGGTTCAGGAGTCCCGCGCCGCCGGCATGCTGCCGCTGGGCGTTGAAGGGGAAGCCGCCGCCGACTGGATCGTCGTCGACCTCGGCGACGTGATGGTCCACGTCATGCAGGAAGAGAGCCGTCGTCTGTACGAGCTGGAAAAACTCTGGAGTTAATGCGTGAAGTTGCAGCTGGTGGCCGTTGGCACCAAAATGCCGGACTGGGTACAGACCGGCTTTAGCGAGTATCTGCGCCGTTTTCCCAAAGATATGCCGTTCGAGCTGGTGGAGATCCCTGCCGGTAAGCGCGGTAAGAACGCTGATATCAAACGCATCCTCGAAAAAGAGGGCGAGATGATGTTAGCCGCTGCCGGTAAGAACCGCATCGTGACCCTGGATATTCCGGGTAAACCATGGGATACACCGCAGCTGGCGCGCGAACTGGAACGCTGGAAACAGGACGGGCGCGACGTCAGTTTACTGGTAGGCGGTCCGGAAGGTCTCTCTCCCGCCTGTAAAGCAGCGGCGGAACAGAGTTGGTCGCTCTCCACCCTCACCTTACCTCACCCGCTGGTGCGCGTACTGGTGGCCGAGAGTCTGTACCGGGCGTGGAGCATCACCACCAACCACCCGTACCACCGTGAGTAATGATGATCAGGGTAGACTAAGCAGCGAATGAAATTACAGAATTCTTTCCGCGACTATACGGCTGAATCCTCGCTGTTCGTGCGCCGGGCGCTGGTCGCTTTTTTGGGGATTTTGCTGCTTACCGGCGTTCTGATCGCCAACCTGTACAATGTGCAAATCGTTCGCTTCGACGACTATCAGACGCGCTCGAACGAAAACCGCATCAAGCTGGTGCCGATCCCGCCGAGCCGCGGCATTATTTACGATCGCAACGGCACCCCGCTGGCGCTTAACCGCACCATTTACCAGCTGGAGATGATGCCGGAGAAAGTCGATAACGTACAGCAGACGCTGGATGCGCTACGCGACGTCGTCGATTTAACCGACGATGACATCGCCGGTTTCAAAAAGGAGCGCGCCCGCTCCCATCGTTTTACCTCGATTCCGGTAAAGGTCAACCTCAGCGAAGTGCAGGTGGCCCGCTTTGCCGTCAACCAGTACCGCTTTCCCGGCGTGGAAGTCAAAGGCTACAAGCGTCGTTATTACCCCTATAATTCGGCGCTGACTCACGTCATTGGCTATGTCTCAAAAATTAACGATAAAGACGTCGACCGCCTGGATAAAGAGGGCAAGCTGGCCAACTACGCCTCGACGCACGACATTGGTAAGCTGGGTATAGAGCGTTATTACGAGGACGTTCTGCACGGTCAGACCGGCTACGAAGAGGTTGAAGTGAACAACCGCGGCCGCGTCATTCGTCAGCTGAAAGAGGTGCCTCCGCAGGCCGGACGCGACATCTACCTCACCCTCGACCTCAAGCTGCAGCAGTATATTGAAACGCTGCTGGCCGGCAGCCGCGCCGCCGTGGTGGTGACCGACCCGCGTACCGGCGCTATTCTGGCGCTGGTTTCAACCCCGAGCTATGACCCGAACCTGTTCGTCGACGGCATCTCCAGCAAAGATTACTCCGCGCTGCTCAACGACCCGAACACACCGCTGGTCAACCGAGCAACGCAGGGGGTCTATCCGCCGGCGTCGACGGTCAAACCGTACGTCGCCGTCTCGGCGCTGAGCGCCGGGGTGATCACCCGCAACACCAGCCTCTTCGACCCCGGCTGGTGGCAGTTGCCTGGCTCAGAGAAACGCTATCGTGACTGGAAAAAGTGGGGCCACGGCCATCTGAACGTCACCAAAGCGCTCGAGGAGTCTGCAGATACCTATTTCTACCAGGTCGCCTATGACATGGGCATCGACCGTCTCTCAGAGTGGATGAGCAAGTTTGGCTACGGCCACTACACCGGTATCGACCTCTCCGAGGAGCGCTCTGGCAACATGCCGACCCGCGAATGGAAGCTCAAGCGCTTTAAGAAACCCTGGTACCAGGGGGACACCATTCCGGTGGGCATCGGCCAGGGTTACTGGACCGCCACGCCGATCCAGATGAACAAAGCGCTGATGATCCTGATTAACGACGGCGTGGTGAAGGTGCCTCATCTGCTGCAGAGCACCGTGGAAGACGGCAAGCCCGTACCCTGGGTCCAGCCCCATGAGCCGCCGGTAGGCGATATCCATTCCGGCTATTGGGAAATCGCCAAAGACGGCATGTACGGCGTGGCCAACCGCGGCAACGGCACCGCGCACAAATACTTCGCCAGCGCGCCGTATAAAATCGCGGCCAAGTCAGGTACCGCTCAGGTGTTCGGCCTGAAGGCCAACGAAACCTATAACGCGCACCGGATCTCCGAGCGCTTGCGCGACCATAAACTGATGACAGCGTTTGCGCCTTATAACAACCCGCAGGTTGCCGTGGCGATGATTCTGGAAAACGGCGGCGCCGGCCCGGCGGTCGGTACGATTATGCGCCAGATCCTCGATCACATCATGCTGGGCGATAACAACACTACGCTGCCAAGCGAAAACCCGGCGGTAACCGCAGGGGAGGATCAATAATGACGGATAATCCGAACAAAAAATCGCTATGGGATAAAATCCATCTTGACCCCACCATGCTGCTTATCCTGCTGGCGCTGCTGACCTACAGCGCGCTGGTTATCTGGAGCGCCAGCGGTCAGGATGTCGGCATGATGGAGCGTAAAATCGGCCAGATCGCCATGGGCGTGGTGATCATGATCGTCATGGCGCAGATCCCGCCGCGGGTCTATGAAGGCTGGGCGCCCTACCTCTATATTTTCTGTATCATCCTGCTGGTAGCCGTTGACGCCTTCGGCGCCATCTCCAAAGGGGCGCAGCGCTGGCTGGATCTCGGTATTGTGCGCTTTCAGCCGTCGGAGATCGCCAAAATAGCCGTGCCGCTGATGGTGGCGCGGTTTATTAACCGCGATGTCTGTCCACCGTCGCTGAAGAACACCGGCATTGCCCTGGTGCTAATCTTCCTGCCGACGCTGCTGGTGGCGGCGCAGCCTGACCTCGGGACCTCGATCCTGATCGCCCTATCCGGGCTGTTTGTGCTGTTCCTATCCGGCCTCAGCTGGCGCCTGATTGGTATCGCCGTGGTGCTGGTCGCCGCCTTTATTCCGATCCTGTGGTTCTTCCTGATGCACGACTATCAGCGTCAGCGCGTGATGATGCTCCTCGATCCGGAAACCGACCCGCTGGGCGCCGGCTATCACATTATTCAGTCTAAAATTGCCATTGGCTCCGGCGGTCTGCGCGGCAAAGGCTGGCTGCACGGCACCCAGTCGCAGCTGGAGTTTCTGCCGGAACGCCACACCGACTTTATCTTCGCCGTCCTCGCCGAAGAGCTGGGCCTGATTGGCGTACTGATCCTGCTAGCGCTTTATATTCTGCTGATTATGCGCGGACTGTGGATCGCCGCCCAGGCGCAAACCACCTTTGGCCGGGTCATGGCCGGTGGTTTAATGTTGATTTTATTCGTTTATGTCTTCGTAAATATTGGTATGGTGAGTGGTATTTTACCGGTGGTGGGCGTACCGTTGCCGCTGGTGAGCTACGGGGGCTCCGCCCTGATCGTACTGATGGCCGGGTTTGGTATCGTAATGTCGATCCATACCCACAGAAAAATGTTGTCGAAAAGCGTTTAAAGGGGTTAGCAATGCGTAAGCAATGGCTGGGGATCTGCATAGCAGCGGGGCTGCTGGCGGCATGTTCGAGTGATGACGTGCAACAAAAAACGGTCAGTACTCCACAGCCGGCCGTCTGTAATGGCCCGACGGTTGAGATCAGCGGCGCCGATCCGCAATATGAAACGCCAAACGCCACGGCGAATCAGGATTATGAGCGCGACGGTAAAAGCTACAAAATCGTTCAGGATCCGGCCAACTTTACTCAGGCCGGTTTCGCGGCGATCTATGACGCAGAACCCAACAGCAACCTGACCGCCAGCGGCGAAGCCTTCGATCCGACTCAGTTGACCGCAGCGCACCCGACGCTGCCGATCCCGAGCTACGCGCGGATCACTAACCTTGCCAACGGACGGATGATCGTCGTGCGGATTAACGATCGCGGTCCCTATGGCAACGATCGGGTCATCTCGCTTTCCCGCGCATCCGCTGACCGCCTGAACACCTCCAACAATACCAAAGTGCGCATCGACCCCATCATCGTCGCGCCTGACGGTTCGCTTTCCGGCCCGGGGATGGCCTGTACCACCGTCGCCAAACAGACTTACGCCCTGCCCGCCCGTCCGAATCTGGACGGTGGGGACGCCGCTGGCATGAGCCAACCCGCACCCACTGACGTTCGCCCGATCAGCAACAGCACGCTGACGCCGGCAGACAGCGTGGGCGCGCCGGTGAACAGCGGCGGTTTCCTCGGCGCGCCGACGCCCCTGAACAACGGCGTGCTGGAGAGTAGCGAACCAGCGGCAGCCGCCGCGACGGCTCCTGCCGCCGGCGCCACGCCAACAGCGCCAGTGACCGCGCCTGGCTCCATTCAGGGTAATGTGGCGCCCGCTGCGGCCACCGCCGCAGCCGCTGGCGCCGTGGCGGCCTCGTCCTCCGCGACCTCCAGCGCCAGCGGTAATTTTGTTGTCCAGGTGGGCGCAGTAAGCGACCAGACGCGGGCGCAGCAGTATCAGCAGCGCCTGAGCCAGCAGTTTTCTGTGCCAGGCCGGGTCATGCAAAACGGCGCGGTCTGGCGTATTCAGCTGGGTCCCTTTGCTGATAAAGCACAGGCCAGCGCCGTGCAGCAGCGCCTGCAAAGCGAAGCGCTGCTGCAGTCCTTTATTACTCGCGCCAACTAAACGCCGCGGGCCGCCCGTTCACCTCGCGCATGTAAAAGTCATTAACAAACTCATGCGCAATGTCGGATGCTGGCCCGCAGAGCATTTGCTATAGTAAGGCACTTTTTTAACTCCATCACGGATGCCGTTGTTCTGACCATGAAGACCTCTTTCACCGCTCGTTTACTCATTACGGCGCTCTCCGTTGCAGCGCTCTCCTCCGCTGCCCGCGCCGATGACCTGAATATCAAAACGATGATCCCAGGCGCCCCGCAGATTGACGCCGAATCCTGGATCCTTATCGATTACAACTCTGGCAAGGTACTGGCTGAAAACAATGCCGACTCCCGCCGCGACCCGGCCAGTCTGACCAAAATGATGACCAGCTATGTTATCGGTCAGGCGATGAAAGCGGGCAAATTCAAAGAGTCCGATCTGGTCACCGTCGGCAACGATGCCTGGGCCACCGGCAACCCGGTTTTCAAAGGCTCTTCTCTGATGTTCCTCAAGCCGGGCATGCAGGTGCCGGTTTCTCAGCTGATCCGTGGTATTAACCTGCAGTCCGGTAACGATGCCTGCGTGGCGATGGCCGACTACGTCGCCGGCAGCCAGGACGCCTTCGTCAGCCTGATGAACAACTACGTAAACGCTCTGGGCCTGAAAAACACCCATTTCCAGACCGTTCACGGTCTTGATGCTGACGGACAGTACAGCTCCGCGCGCGACATGGCGCTGATTGGCCAGGCGCTGATCCGCGACGTACCGAACGAGTACTCCATCTATCGTGAGAAAGAGTTCACTTTCAACGGCATCCGCCAGCTGAACCGTAACGGCCTGCTGTGGGATAACAGCCTGAACGTCGACGGCATCAAAACCGGCCATACCGACAAAGCGGGTTACAACCTCGTCGCCTCCGCCACCGAAGGCCAGATGCGCCTGATCTCCGCGGTAATGGGCGGCCGGACGTTCAAAGGCCGTGAGTCGGAAAGCAAAAAACTGCTTACCTGGGGCTTCCGCTTCTTCGAAACCGTCAACCCGATTAAAGCTGGCAAAGAGTTTGCCTCCGAACCGGCCTGGTTCGGCGACAGCGATCGCGCTTCGCTGGGGGTGGATAAAGACGTCTACCTGACCATTCCGCGCGGCCGAATGAAAGATCTGAAAGCCAGCTACGTGCTGAATAACACTGAGCTGCACGCCCCGCTGCAGAAAAACCAGGTTGTCGGCACCATTAACTTCCAGTTGGATGGTAAAACCATCGACCAGCGTCCGCTGGTGGTCCTGCAGGAAATTCCGGAAGGTAATTTCTTCGGCAAAATTATTGATTACATTAAATTAATGTTCCACCACTGGTTTGGTTAAAAATCGAACACTTGAAAGTGTGATTTCCATCCCCATATACTATTCATCCAAGTAACCTGATAACTCCCGCCCTTGGTGGGAGTTATTATTTTGTCGTAACACCGGAGCTGACATGAAAACCAAACTTAACGAACTGCTTGAATTCCCTACGCCATTTACTTACAAAGTAATGGGGCAGGCGTTGCCGGAGCTGGTTGATCAGGTGGTGGAAGTGGTACAGCGCCATGCGCCTGGTGATTACTCGCCGTCAGTAAAACCGAGCAGCAAAGGTAACTACCACTCGGTCTCCATCACCATCAACGCCACCCACATTGAACAAGTGGAAACGCTGTACGAAGAGTTAGGCAATATCGATATCGTTCGGATGGTGCTGTAACCTTTTCCCTGACCCGGCCGTCGTGCCGGGTCTTCTCATTCCCTTCTGCACGGCTGTGATATACTCCCCAACCTGAATTCTCTCTTCCCGGCGGAGATGTTGTTTTGCAGCACAATAAAATTCTTATCCGGCAGCTTGGCCTGCAACCTTACGAACCCGTCTCGCAGGCGATGCATGAATTTACCGACGCCCGTGATGAAGATACCCTCGACGAGATCTGGCTGGTGGAACATCACCCCGTATTCACCCAGGGTCAGGCCGGTAAAGCGGAACACGTGCTGGTGCCCGGCGATATTCCGGTGATCCAGAGCGATCGCGGCGGCCAGGTCACCTATCACGGTCCGGGACAGCAGGTGATGTACGTCCTGTTGGACCTCAAGCGCCGTAAGCTGGGCGTGCGGGAGCTGGTGACGCTGCTGGAGCAAACGGTCGTCAATACCCTGGCTGAATATAGTATCGAGTCGCACCCCCGCGCCGACGCCCCTGGCGTCTATGTCGGCGAACGCAAAATCTGCTCTCTGGGATTGCGGATCCGTAAAGGTTGTTCTTTCCACGGTCTGGCGCTTAATATCGCCATGGATCTCACACCGTTTCTGCGTATCAACCCCTGCGGCTATGCCGGTATGGAGATGACGCAAATGCGCCAGTGGCAGCCTGCAGCCTCCCCGGAGACGGTCGCTCCGCGGCTGGTCGCCAATCTGCTGGCGCTGCTAAATCATCCACCGCACGAATATCTTCCCCGGGATTAAGCGGCAGGCCAACGTCCCGCTGTCAGCGGGGCGCTAAACGAGTAACACGTTATTTTTGCAATCAATTGTCACGCACGGCAACGCGGTGGGCCGCTATACTTGGCCTATCATTCCCAACCGGACTCATCGCGTGCCAGAGAATACGCCTCCGTCAGAATCTCCTGACAGACAGGATGAACGTTACGATCGTCAAATGTTTCGCATCCTGCGTAATATTGACCTCAATCTGTTGACGATCTTTGAAGCGGTATACGTACATAAAGGTATCGTCAACGCCGCGAAGATACTCAATATCACACCCTCGGCGATTAGCCAGTCAATTAACAAACTGCGGGCGTTGTTCCCCGATCCGCTATTTATCCGCAAAGGACAGGGCGTCACCCCCACCGCCTATGCCACCCATCTTCATCAATACATCAGCCGCGGCATGGAAGCTTTCCTCAGCGCGCTGGATATCACCGGTAGCCCGCACCAGCAGCGGGTGATCACTATCGCCACTACGCCAGCGATGGGAGCGCTGCTGATGCCTGGCCTGGCCAGCGCGCTGAAGCCGACCTTTCCGCAGATCCTGTTGCACAATATCGCCATCGTCGACGCCGCGCGGCAGCTTGACCAGCGCCAGGTGGATCTGCTCATTGATACCCACCTGCACAGCGGCCAGGCGATAAGCCATCATGTGCTGTATCAGGATCGGGTACAGATGTACTGCCGCGCAGGGCATCCCGCGCTGGACGGTCCGCAGGATGAAACGACCCTCGCGGAGTACGAATTTGCGCTGCTGCTGCCGGAAGGCCAGCGCTACCCCACCCTCCATCGCCGACTACAGGAAGAGATGGGCGAGCGCCGCTGCGGCTTTAGCACCTTTAACCTGATGACCCAGGCGGCGATGATCGCCGGGAGCGATATGCTGGGTCTGACCACCGAACGCCTGTTCGCCATGGTGTCCCGTCTCTGGCCGCTGCAGACCCTGGATTTCCCTTCCCTCGGTGAAGAGCAGATTGACGTTGCGCTGCACTTTAATAAGCTGAGCGGGAAAGAGCCATTGCTGAAAGAGATCATCGAGACGGTGATCCGCTCGTTTAAGGCGTAGCGCACGGAAGGGAAAAGGATAAAACAACAACTATTTTACAATTTGCCGGGCAGGCAGGCTGCTTTCTGCCCCTTTTCAATGGTATACTGCCTGCTCTTGATTCAAAAATAGTTGATAATTGCAACATTTCATTGAATTAATTCGCTTTCCTTCGTGACTCGCAACTGGAACACGCACGCTATGAGTAAACCCATTGTGATGGAACGCGGTGTTAAGTACCGCGACGCCGATAAAATGGCCCTTATCCCGGTGAAAAACGTGGCAACTGAGCGTGAAGCTCTGCTCAGAAAACCGGAATGGATGAAAATCAAACTTCCGGCAGACTCGTCCCGTATCCAGGGAATCAAAGCAGCGATGCGTAAGAACGGCCTGCACTCTGTGTGCGAAGAGGCCTCCTGCCCGAACCTTGCAGAATGCTTCAACCACGGTACCGCGACCTTTATGATCCTCGGCGCGATCTGTACCCGCCGTTGCCCGTTCTGTGACGTCGCGCATGGACGCCCGGTCGCGCCAGATGCAAACGAGCCACAAAAGCTGGCGCAAACTATCGCCGATATGGGTCTGCGCTATGTCGTAGTCACCTCGGTAGACCGTGACGACCTGCGTGATGGCGGCGCACAGCATTTTGCCGACTGCATCAGCGCCATTCGCGAGAAAAACCCGTCGATTAAGATCGAAACGCTGGTTCCGGATTTCCGCGGCCGCATGGATCGCGCACTTGATATTCTGACGGTGACCCCGCCGGATGTCTTCAACCATAACCTCGAAAACGTGCCCCGTCTTTATCGTCAGGTACGTCCGGGCGCGGATTACAACTGGTCGCTGAAGCTGCTGGAGCGTTTTAAAGAAGCGCACCCGGAGATCCCGACGAAATCCGGCCTGATGGTAGGTCTGGGCGAAACCAACGACGAGATCATCGAAGTGATGCGCGACCTGCGTCGCCATGGCGTCACCATGCTGACGTTAGGCCAGTATCTGCAGCCGAGCCGTCACCACCTGCCGGTGCAGCGCTACGTCAGCCCGGAAGAGTTTGAAGAGATGAAAGCGGAAGCGATGGCGATGGGCTTCACCCACGCCGCCTGCGGTCCCTTCGTCCGCTCTTCCTATCATGCCGACCTGCAGGCTAAAGGGATGGAAGTTAAATAACCCACCGCTTCCGCCGCTGCGCGCCTGTTCGGCGCAGCGGCTCTCTCCGCTTCATCCGTTTCGCCTGTCCGTAACAGTTAGTTGCATCTTTTCTCCGCGGCGTCGACAAAAACGACAAAGGCCGCAACGATAAACGTCGCGGCCTCTTCGCCGTACCGCCAGCATCCCGTCAGGAGACGCAGCCGGAGAATTACTCTTTATGAGAGAGCTTCTGCGCCGGCGCTTCTTCTGCGGTGGTTTTCTTCGCGCTATCGTCATCTTCGTTCATGGCTTTTTTAAAGCCCTTGATAGCCGACCCCAGGTCGCCGCCCAGCGTACGTAATTTCTTGGTACCAAACACTAAGATAATCAGTGCTGCGACTACCAGCAGTTTGGTAATACTAATCTCACCCATAGCTAACCTTCTTCTCTATACAAGCTGCGAATACGCCATCATACACGCATTTATCCGTCCTATTGTAATCCACCTGTGCGTGGGCTGCGTGTTTCGGCCCATAGCCTCCCCTCCGGGAGTGAGCGCTGAGATGTCCATCCTGACGTGCACAGCGAATTATTGGGATAAACAATACGGGTATTTGACGCGCGGACACAATAGCAATCTGTAACAAGGTGAATCAAGCCTTGTTTAAAAAAACGTCATAATAATTGCGGTGGCGCAAATCGTCGGTTCCGCAGCACTGGCAAACGCTCGCGAACGCGCGCAAGGTCATCCGCAGAGAGATCGGCAAAGATCAGCTGCGGCTCGCTCCCGGCCCCCGCCAGAGTGGTCCCCAGCGGATCGACGATGCGGCTCAGCCCGATATTGCGCGTTCCGCATTCGCCTGCCGCCACGATATAGCAGGTAGTATCGAGAGCGCGTGCCGCCAGCAGCGTCGCCCAGTGATGCTCTTTCTGCGGCCCTTTCACCCATGCAGCGGGCAGCACCAGCAGCTGTGCCCCATTCAGGGCCAACGAAAGCGCCAGTTCCGGAAAGCGAAGATCGTAGCAGGTCATCAGGCCAACGCGTAATCCCGCCACCTCAATCACCGGCGGGATCTGCTGACCGGGATCCACCCGCCGGGACTCCTGCATCGCGAAGGCGTCATATAGATGAAGTTTATGATAATGGCCGATCACTGCGCCTTCCCGCAATACCACCAACGTGTTGGTCGCTCTCCCCTCCCCTGACGGCACATGGAGCGTCAGGACCGTGGTCAGGCTGTTACGCCTGCTCTCGGCCAACAGCGGCTGCAAAAATGCGCCATCCAGCGGCTGGGCCGATTTAACTGACAGATCCGGGTCGTTGTCATCCCGCGCCAGCAACGCCTCCGGCAGCACCAGCAGCGCTGCCCCTTCTCGCTCCGCCTGCTGCATCATCGCCACACAGGTTTGCGCATTCGTCCGCCATACTGGCGTGACGGCAAATTGTCCTGCCGCTACCCGCATGTTCTTCTCCCGTCAG
This sequence comes from Klebsiella sp. P1954, assembly GCF_018199955.1. Taxonomy (NCBI): domain Bacteria; kingdom Pseudomonadati; phylum Pseudomonadota; class Gammaproteobacteria; order Enterobacterales; family Enterobacteriaceae; genus Klebsiella; species Klebsiella sp. P1954. The sequence goes on from NZ_CP073373.1 coordinate 1,451,437, forward strand.
GTTATGGATAGCCAATCGCGCCCGATGCGCGCTACACTTGACACTCTCTTACATCAAATAGCAGGAAACGACCGTGTTTCAACTTCTTTGCGCCGTTTTTATTGGCGGCGGCACCGGCAGCGTATTGCGCTGGTGGCTCGGCATGAAGCTCAATCCTGTGCACCATGCTATCCCGATTGGGACTCTAACGGCCAACCTGTTAGGCGCCTTTGTGATTGGCGCCGGGCTGGCGTGGTTTAATCGTCTGACCGGTATTGACCCGATGTGGAAACTGCTGATTACCACCGGTTTCTGCGGCGGCCTGACCACGTTCTCCACCTTTTCTGCAGAAGTGGTGTTTCTCCTGCAGCAGGGCCGGGTAAGCTGGGCGCTGCTCAACGTCGCGGTGAATTTGCTGGGTTCGTTTGCGATGACGGCGGTCGCCTTCTGGCTTTTCTCGCAGGCGGCCAGCCGCTAAAAGCGAAGGAGACAGGCAAAAAAAAACCCGCTTATTAGCGGGTTTTTATATTCTACTGACGCGTTGCTTACAGAGCGATGACGTTTGCAGCAGAAGGGCCTTTGGCACCGTTAGTGATTTCGAACTCTACGCGCTGACCTTCAGCCAGAGTTTTGAAACCGTTGGACTGGATTGCAGAGAAGTGTACGAATACATCTTTGCTGCCATCTTCCGGAGTAATGAAACCGAATCCTTTGGACTCATTAAACCACTTAACGTTACCTTTAATCTTAGACATCAAAATTACCTTTATATGAAAAATCGACACTAATGCTGTGTCGGGTATCAGTACACCAATTGTGGTACCTTTTGTCCAGTGCAACTTTGCTAAAAAGTGATAAAAGTCGCTATCTTTTTTAGTGGGTAACGCTTTAGTCCTTGTTTTTGCACAAGACCTTCCGCTTATCTCATTTATTGCTAAGACTTAGCGAATTAAAACTGGATGCGCGCCCAGGCGAAGTAAACGTTACCGTTATTGTAGGTGCCGGGAATATAGGTCATCTGGAAAGTTGCCGGACCGTAACCTATTGACGCCAATGGCAAGATCACCGGGATCGGGATGTAGTTCCAGTTATCGCGCGCCGTGACGCCGAGGGTATAGCCAAGGCCGAGGTGGAAATTCTGGTCCGTCAGCGGGCGCCAGGTTTTCTCCCAGCCGTAGCCGCCGATGGGCTCCCACTTATTAAAAGAGTCTTTAAACGCCATCAGGTACAGGCCATGCCAGTTCCCTTTCTCATCCCAGCGCGAGACGCCGAAACCTGCCCCCCATGGACGTTCGTTATACTTATCGGTTTTTTCCTTGTCATAGGCAAAACGCGCATGCCAGGTGATGGCTGGAACGTACAAATCATAGTGCTCCGGCTCATTCCAGGTCTGCGCTACGTTATTACTTAAGGTATGGTAACCTTCGCTAAGGGTCGATGAAAACGACGCGCTGGCGTTTCCGGACACCAATAACCATCCTAAAAAACCAAGAGAAAACAATGAAAAACGACGTAACATCAACACTTTTCTATTACCACTTTGATTTAAAAACCACCTAAAATAGCAAAGATAATCTCAATGCAGGTTGAACGAAATAAGGCAAACTCCTGATTTTCGCCCGCTGTCCATCAGAACGGCTTAACTATCCATCTGGTGATTATATCCAGGCGTGACGGGGGACGTGTAGTTCTTATCGCTTTATTGATTTGCATCAGCGAGTTTTGTCCGTTTTTTCGGCACATTCGCACATTAAAATTTGGTGTGGTGCTTTTTAGCTACATATTCTTTGGGTTTAGGGGTAATAAATGCTGACGTTTATTGAGATCCTGATAGGGATCGTGGTCATTGTGGGCGTAGCCCGCTATATCATTAAAGGCTACTCGGCCACCGGGGTCCTGTTCGTCGGAGGCTTAATCTTACTGATCGTCAGCGCCCTGCTGGGACATAAAGTGTTACCGGGTAATACCGCGAGCACCGGCTATTCCGCTACCGATATTATTGAATACATTAAGATTCTACTCATGAGCCGCGGCGGCGATCTGGGCATGATGATCATGATGCTGTGCGGCTTCGCCACCTATATGACCCATATTGGCGCCAATGATATGGTGGTCAAATTAGCGTCGAAGCCGTTGCGCTATATTAATTCGCCCTATCTGCTGATGATTGCCGCCTATTTTGTCGCCTGCCTGATGTCGCTGGCCGTCTCCTCCGCGACCGGCCTTGGCGTACTGCTGATGGCGACGCTGTTCCCGGTAATGGTGAATGTCGGTATCAGCCGCGGGGCCGCCGCCGCCATCTGCGCCTCACCGGCGGCGATTATCCTCTCGCCAACCTCGGGTGACGTCGTCCTGGCGGCCAAAGCCGCTGAAATGCCGCTGATCGACTTTGCTTTTAAAACCACGCTGCCGATCTCCATCGCGGCCATTATCTGCATGGCGATCGCCCACTTTTTCTGGCAGCGCTATCTGGATAAAAAAGAGCACATTTCTCACGAGATGCTCGATGTCAACGACATCACCACCACCGCCCCGGCGCTGTATGCCATTCTGCCGTTTACCCCGATCATCGGCGTGCTGATCTTTGACGGTAAATGGGGGCCGGAGCTGCACATTATCACCATCCTCGTTGGCTGCATGCTGCTGGCGGCGATCCTCGAGTTCCTGCGCGGTTTCAACACCAAAAACGTCTTTAGCGGGCTGGAAGTCGCCTACCGTGGAATGGCCGACGCCTTCGCCGGCGTAGTGATGCTGTTGGTTGCCGCCGGCGTCTTTGCCCAGGGGTTAAGCACTATCGGCTTTATCAACGGTCTGATCTCAATCGCCACCTCCTTCGGCTCGGCCAGCATTATTCTGATGCTGGTGCTGGTGATCCTGACCATGCTGGCGGCGATGACCACCGGTTCCGGTAATGCCCCGTTCTACGCCTTCGTTGAGATGATCCCCAAGCTGGCGCACTCCTCCGGCATCAATCCGGCCTACCTGTCGATTCCGATGCTGCAGGCTTCTAACCTCGGCCGCACGATATCGCCCGTCTCCGGGGTGGTGGTCGCCGTTGCCGGGATGGCGAAGATTTCCCCATTCGAAGTGGTCAAGCGCACCTCAGTGCCGGTGCTCGTTGGCCTGCTGGTGGTGATCGTTGCTACTGAAATCCTGGTGCCCGGCAGCGCGCTCCACTAATGGTCTAACCACGCGAAAAGGCGCCAGCGGGCGCCTTTTTTATGCTTTAATAACTCCCCGTTATCTTTTGCCATCCATAATCAGGAATAAAAATGTTCAGGAAGGATTTCGCCGCGATTGCCCTTGTGCTTACCGCCACTCAGGCCGGTGCTGAACCGCTCACCGCGACGCGATACGCTGATTTTGACCGCTACGTCCTTGCCCTCTCCTGGCAAACCGGATTCTGTCAGAGCATGTATGACCGCAATCGCAACGAACCGGAAGAGTGTCGCCTGCAGCAGGACACCGCGAATAAAGCCGACTTTCTGACCGTGCATGGCCTGTGGCCCGGGCTGCCAAAGTCCATTGCCGCGCGCGGAGTGGATGAACGTCGCTGGATGCGCTACGGCTGCGCCACGCGTCCGGTGCCTAACATGCCGGAGGTAAAAGCGAACCGCAAATGCCAGGCGGCGGAGACCGGACTGTCGCTGGAGATGGCCAATAAACTTAATAATGTGATGCCGGGATCGGGCGGCACCTCCTGTCTGGAACGCTACGAATATGCCAAACATGGCGTCTGCTTCGGCTTCGATCCCGACAGCTACTTTGGCGCCATGGTGCGACTAAACGGTGAAATTAAGCGCAGCCCGGTGGGGGATTTTCTCGCGAAACACTATGGCCAAACGGTCAGCCGCGCCGACTTCGACGCCGCCGTGGCCCGCGCCTGGGGTCCGCAGAGCGTGAAGGCGTTTAAGCTAACCTGCAACGGTAATCCGGCCTATCTGACGGAGATGCAAATCTCGCTCAACGCCGCGACCATCAACGCCCCGCTGGCCACTTCCGCTTTTCTGCCCCAGCCTCACCCGGGTAACTGCGGCGCACAGTTTATCCTCGATAAGGTTGGCCACTAGCGCAAAGCGGGATGCTGATTGGAAAACACCGTCCGCCGGATGGTGTTGCACGCTGAATGTGCGTTTCATCACTTCAAACTGCCGGCAACTCTCAGTATGATGGTAGGACCTTAACCCTTGCCCCTTTCGGCGAGGGTTTTCTTTTACGGACAGGTTCCTGGATAACATGGAGTATGCAATGACCAGACCCGCAATCATCATTAATGAACTGGATGCCGAACGTATCGACAGGCTGCTGGAGCAGCCGGCTTTCGCCAACTCACCGGTTGCCGATGCCCTGAATGAGGAACTCGACCGCGCGCAAATGCTGGCCCCGGAAGCGATGCCGCATGATGTCGTCACCATGAATAGCAGGGTAAAATTCCGCGATTTAACCAGCGGCGAAGAGCGCGTGCGGACGCTGGTGTTTCCGTCACAGGTGACCGACAGCGCCAGCCAGCTCTCCGTCCTCGCGCCGGTGGGCGCCGCGCTGCTGGGCCTGAAAGTCGGCAGCACCATTCACTGGGAGCTGCCGGGCGGCGCATCGACGCACCTGGAAGTGCTGGAGCTATTGTACCAGCCGGAAGCCGCTGGCGAATTCCACCGCTAATTCCGCTGCCTGAGGCGTTTCGCGCTTTATTCAGAGGATGTCCGCACATCCTCTTTCTGCTGTTTTCCCGCCGCTTACCCTTTTTTACGCTTTGCGCCTGCCTGGCTGACAGTTTTGCGACCTGAATGACACAATATCCGCATATAATATGTTGATATAGACGCAAACGAACAAGGAGGATTGCATATGTATAAGACTATCATTATGCCGGTTGATGTCTTTGAGATGGCGCTGAGCGATAAAGCCGTCCGGCACGCGGAGTTTCTGGCCCAGCAGGACGGGGTGATCCATCTGCTCCACGTCTTACCGGGTTCCGCGAGCTTTACCATGAGCCGTTTTACCGCCGACCTGCGGCGGTTTGAGGAACATCTGCAGCATGAGGCGGAGACTCGCCTGCAGACGATGGTCAGCCACTTCAGCATTGACCCGTCTCGTATCAAGCTACATGTCCGTTTTGGCAGCGTGCGCGATATGGTCAACGAGCTGGCCAGCGAAATTAACGCCGACGTGGTAGTTATTGGCTCACGCAATCCCTCCATCAGTACCCACCTGCTCGGCTCCAATGCCTCGAGCGTGATCCGCCATGCCCATATCCCGGTAATGGTCGTCAGGTAAGAATGACGGAAAGAGTATAAAAAAAGAGGCTACCCCTGGGTAGCCTCTTTGTTATGCAGGTCTATTGTCTGACTTGTTATGCGGTTTTCGTGCGGATCAGGTAGTCGAAAGCGCTCAGCGACGCTTTTGCCCCTTCCCCTGCCGCGATAATAATCTGTTTGTACGGCACGGTGGTGCAATCGCCCGCGGCGAACACGCCTTTGACGTTGGTTTCGCACTTCGCATCGATGATGATCTCGCCCATGCGGTTGCGCTCAACGGCGCCTTCCAGCCAGGTGGTGTTAGGCAGCAGGCCAATCTGGACGAAGATCCCCGCCAGCGCGATATGATGCTCATCACCGCTCACCCGGTCACGATACTGCAGACCGGTGACTTTGCTGCCATCGCCTTTCACTTCCGTGGTCTGCGCATTAAGAATGATGTCGACATTCTTCAGGCTGCGGACTTTATCCTGCAACACCTGGTCGGCTTTCATCTCTGGGGCAAACTCCAGCAGGGTTACGTGCTCTACGACGCCCGCCAGGTCAATGGCGGCTTCCACGCCGGAGTTCCCGCCGCCGATTACCGCTACGCGTTTGCCCTTAAACAGCGGACCATCGCAGTGAGGGCAGTAGGTCACGCCCTTGGTGCGATACTGTTCTTCGCCCGGCACGTTCATATTGCGCCATTTCGCCCCGGTGGCGATGATGACGCTACGCGCCTTGAGCACCGCGCCGGAGGCGGTTTCGATCTGATGCAGGCCGCCCTCTGTCGCCGCCGGCGTCAGTTTGGTCGCACTCTGGGAGTCGATCACGTCGACGTTATAGTCATTGACGTGCGCTTTCAGCGCGCCTGCCAACTTCTGGCCTTCGGTTTTCGGCACCGAAATATAGTTTTCGATATCCACGGTATCCAGCACCTGACCGCCGAAGCGTTCGCCCATCAGGCCGGTACGAATCCCTTTACGTGCAGAGTAGACCGCCGCCGCCGCGCCGGACGGGCCGGAGCCAACGATCAGTACATCGTAAGCGTCACGCTGATTCAGCTCTTCCGCTGCGCGTTTTTCCGCACCGGTATCCACTTTGGCGACGATTTCAGTCAGCGTCATCCGTCCCTGACCAAACTCCTGACCGTTCATGAACACCGCTGGCACGCCCATGACGTTACGCTCGGTGATCTCATTCTGGAAGGTCCCGCCGTCAATCGCCGTGTGTTTGATGCGCGGGTTGAGCACCGCCATCAGGTTCAGGGCCTGGACCACGTCCGGGCAGTTATGACAGGAGAGCGAATAGTAGGTTTCGAATTCGAAATCGCCATCAATATCGCGGATCTGCTCCAGCAGCGACTGGGCCTCTTTCGACGGATGACCGCCGGTCCACAGCAGCGCCAGCACCAGCGAGGTAAACTCGTGGCCCAGCGGCGAGCCCGCAAAACGCGGCCCCTGGTCGGAACCTGGGTTAGTAATCAGGAACGAGGGCTTACGTACCGCGAGCGTGTTGTCTTCTTTAAAGGTGACTTTGTCTGACAGTTCAGCGATTTCAGCCAACAGTTCCTTGATTTCTGCCGATTTAGCGCTGTCATCCAGCGTGGCAATCAGCTCAACAGGCTTGGTCAGCTTCTCAAGGTAGGCCTTGAGCTGGGTTTTCATGTTGGTGTCGAGCATTGTTATCTCCTGGGCTTAAAACATCATCATGCAAGCGGCCTCGTCAGGCTGCCTGAATGCGCTTGCATCATGGTGTTGGAATAAAATGGGCGCGAAAGCGCCCATTGATTGCCGGGTGGCACGCCGTTTACCCGGCCTACGATGTTGTAGGCCCGTGCAAGCGTAGCGCCGCCGGGCACAAACAGACTTAGATCTTACCAACCAGATCTAAAGAAGGAGCCAGCGTCGCTTCGCCTTCTTTCCATTTCGCCGGGCAGACTTCGCCTGGGTGAGAAGCAACGTACTGCGCCGCTTTGATTTTACGCAGCAGGTCAGACGCATCACGGCCGATACCTTCAGCGGTAACTTCGATCGCCTGGATGATACCCTGCGGGTCAACGACGAAGGTAGCGCGGTCAGCCAGACCTTCATCTTCACGCATGTTGTCGAAGTTACGGGTCAGGGCGCCAGTCGGGTCGCCGATCATCGCATATTTGATTTTGGCGATGGTTTCAGAACTGCTGTGCCACGCTTTGTGGGTGAAGTGGGTATCGGTAGACACAGAGTAAACGTCTACGCCCAGCTTCTGCAGTTCTTCGTAATGGTCAGCCACGTCGCCCAGTTCGGTCGGGCAGACGAAGGTGAAGTCAGCCGGATAGAAGAAGAAGACGCTCCAGCGGCCTTCGGTGTCTTTCTCGGTGACTTCGATGAATTCACCATTTTTGAATGCCTGGTTTTTGAACGGTTTGATTTTGGTGTTAATTAAGGACATCTATACTTCCTCCGTGTTTTCGTTGAGGTCTAAGTTAACGAATTTTTCCTGACCCGACCAATGCGTTTACATTATCGAATCAATAAGCGTTATCTAACAACCGGAACAAGACAACTCTGTGAACCTGTCGACGCGTTCAGCGCTAATCGCTGTTTTTCGCATCATTTGCCGCGACAAAAGTAAAAAGGCCACCTTTTCAGGCGGCCCCGTTACCTGAAATACCCGAGGGTAGGTTCAGCGCCAGTCAGACTGGCTATGTGTTGCGCTCTACATTACCTTAATGTAACAGCATCCAGGATTACATCACCCACGCCAGCAAAGGGCAATCCGTCATTCTGCTGATCTTGCCTATGACTGTGATAGGTTCGACAATCGTTTTGCCCTTTCCTGCTGATTTTACAAGGAATACTTATGTTAAAGCGTCTGCTGTTACTCAGCCTTTTGCCGTTATGCAGCCATGCGGAGGAACTCCCCGCTCCGGTAAAAGCGATTGAAAAACAGGGCATTACCATTATAAAACCCTTTGAGGCGCCGGGGGGAATGAAAGGCTGGCTGGGCAAATACCAGGACATGGGGGTCGCCATCTACCTAACGCCGGATGGTAAACACGCGATCTCCGGCTATATGTATGATGAGAACGGCAGCAACCTCAGCGAGCAGCTGTTTCAGAAAGAACTCTATACCCCGGCGGGACAAGAGATGTGGAAGAAGATGGCCAGCGCACACTGGCTGCAGGATGGTCGCAAGGACGCCCCTATCGTGCTGTATGTCTTTGCCGATCCCTTCTGTCCCTACTGCAAGCAGTTCTGGCAGCAATCCCGCCCCTGGGTAGAGGCCGGTAAAGTGCAGATCCGCACTCTGCTGGTGGGGGTGATTAAGCCGGAGAGCCCGGCCACCGCCGCGGCGATTCTCGCCAGCAGCGATCCGGCGAAAACCTGGCATGATTACGAGCAATCGAATGGGAAAATGGCTCTGACGATCCCGAAAGCAATTCCGCCGGAGAAAATGAAAATGCTCAACGTCAACCAGCAGCTGATGGACGATCTGGGAGCCAACGTGACGCCGGCGATTTATTATATGAATAAAGATAATATGCTGCAGCAGGTGGTCGGCCTACCGGATAAAGAGAAACTGCATATTATGATGGGTGAAAAAGAGTAATTCCATCCCGCAATGGCGCCTGGCGGAAGCGACCGCTGGCGCCACCGTCGACGATAAGATATATTAAGCAGAACTTAACTGTATTTGCCAATAATTAAATTCACACCGCAAATATTAAGCCACAAAACATTATCATTAAGAATATTATAATCCGCACCGGTAATAAACAGGACTGCATTAATGGCAAATCTTTACGATCTGAAAAAGTTCGATTTGAATTTATTGGTTATTTTCGAATGTATCTATCAACATTTGAGTATCAGCAAAGCGGCGGCGATGTTATTTATCACCCCCTCAGCGGTGAGTCAGTCGTTGCAGCGTCTGCGCCAGCAGTTAAACGATCCGCTATTTGTTCGTGTTGGCAAAGGAATGACGCCCACCACCGCCTGCGTCAATCTTCATTATCATCTACAGCAAAATCTGGAGCAGCTGGAAAAAACCATCAATCTTAATAATCGCTCAGAACTGCGTAAACGTATTGTGATATATGGCCCCCCGCTGTTCTGTTCAGTCAATAGCCACGTTATGATTAACCAGCTCTGTCATCAGGCGAACTTGCAAATTGAGCACCATAACCTGACCACCACCGAATCGGCTGAGGAGCTGCTGGCGTATCGCCAGGCGGACCTGGTGTTCACCCGCATGCCCATTACCAACCGCGCCACGATCTGTCAGCCCTATCAGACGGTGCAGACGCTGGCGGTTTGCCGGGCGGGCCATCCGCGACGCGAAACGCTTACCTCGGTAGAGTCACTGGCGCAGGAGTTTTTCACTCACTATATTACCAACGATCCCGTTATTCAGCGCGTGCAGCAAAGCAGCATCGCCTGGCTGAATCCGCGCAATATTGCCTTTCGCAGCGACTCTTTTATGACCATTCTTAACATGATTAATAAAACCGACTTAATTGGCTTTTTGCCTTCCTATTTATATGACTTTATCTCACCCACTATGCAGCTTCACGCCATCAACATAGATAATCTTTTTCCGGATATCACGATCTACATTAATTACCACCATGCATCTTCGCAAAATCATTTTTTAACTGAATTAATCACCATATTAATGAATGATCGAGAGGCATCACAGCCCCAATTTAATCACAGCGAATAACGCCCTTCTGTTCCCCCGCTGCCAGAAACAATAATCGACCATTAATTTCCTACCCCTCATCGTTTATACTGAGCTAACGGGAATTTTCTACTATTAAAGGATTAATGGTCATGTCGTTTATTAAATATCCCTTACCGGAATCGGTGCTGCAAGCAACTGAGCAGCGGATCCAGTGGGTCATGGATAATTTTTCGCGCATCTGTGTCTCTTTTTCCGGGGGAAAAGACTCCACCGTTATGCTGCATTTAACCGCCCAGGCGGCGCGGTTACAGGGGAAAAAAATCTGCGTGTTGTTTATTGACTGGGAAGCGCAGTTCTCCTGCACCATCGCCCACTGTGAAAAACTGCGTGCGCTGTATGCGGATGTCATCGAAACCTTTTACTGGGTCGCCCTGCCGCTCACCACCCAAAATGCCCTGACGCAGTATAAGCCGCAATGGCAATGCTGGGAGCCCGGAACCGAGTGGGTACGCCAGCCGCCGCCCTGGGCCATTACCCACCCGGGCTATTTTTCATTTTATCAACCCGGAATGAGCTTTGAAGCCTTCGTCAGCCACTTCGCCGAGTGGTTTTCGCAGCGTCGTCCCGCCGCCGTGCTGGTGGGCATTCGCGCCGACGAATCGCTAAATCGCTTTATGACGATTTCTTCACAGCGTAAACAGCGCTTCGCCGACGATAAACCATGGACCACTTCAGCGCCGGGCGGCCACGCCTGGTACATCTACCCGCTCTATGACTGGAAAACCGCCGATATCTGGACCTGGTTTGCCAAAAGCGGCGAGCCCTATAACCCGTTGTACGATCTGATGTATCAGGCCGGGGTGCCGCTGCGCTATATGCGCATTTGCGAACCGTTTGGTCCCGAGCAGCGCCAGGGGCTGTGGCTGTATCACGTGCTGGAACCTGAGCGCTGGGCCGCGATGTGCCAGCGAGTGAGCGGCGCGCACAGCGGCGGGGTCTATGCCGGGCATGATAATCAGTTCTACGGTCATCGGAAAATCGACAAGCCCGACCACCTGACGTGGAAAAGCTACGCCCTGTTCCTGCTCGACAGCATGCCGGAAACCACCGCCGAGCACTACCGCAATAAAATCGCCGTCTACCTGCGCTGGTACCAGAAAAAAGGTATGGAGGATATTCCGGATACCCAACCTGCGGACATTGGCACCAAAGATATCCCATCCTGGCGGCGAGTCTGCAAAGTACTGCTCAATAACGATTACTGGTGCCGTCAGCTTTCGTTTAGCCCAACCAAAAGCAGCCACTATCAGCGCTACCGTAAACGCATGGAAAAACATCGCCAACAATGGGGGATTTTATGCAACAACAACTGACGCAGGCGCTGGAAGCTTACCTGCAAAAGCTGGATGACGAGGCGCGCATTGAGGCTATCAACGCGTTTCGCCAGGTGCTCCACCACTACAGCCCCTTCCGCTCGCAGCCCGTCGACTGCGTGCTGTGGGTCAAACAGGAGCTGGTCGCCCCCAACGATTACAACCCGAATAACGTGGCGCCGCCGGAGAAGCGTCTGCTGCAAACGTCGCTGGAGGCCGACGGCTTTACCCAGCCGGTCGTCGTCATCCAGCAACGCCCACAGGCGTATACGATTGTCGATGGTTTTCACCGCCATGAGCTGGCCTGCAGCAAAGCCGCGCTGAAAAAAACGCTAAAAGGCTATTTGCCGGTGACCTGCCTGACGAGTGAAGCTGCCTCGCGTGACGGGCTGATGGCAGCGACCATACGCCATAACCGGGCGCGCGGTCGCCACCAAATCCACGCCATGTCAGAGATCGTCCGCGAGCTGACCCAGCTCGGCTGGACGCCGCAGAAAATCGGCAAAGAGCTGGGGATGGATGCCGATGAAGTGCTGCGTCTGAAGCAAATTAGCGGCCTGACAGAGATGTTCGCCGGCCGCCAGTTCTCCCAGGCGTGGACGATTAAGTAACTACAGCTGGCACAAACGCGCCGCCGCAGCCAGCAGAGTCGCCGGCTGTTTGGCGAAGCACAAGCGGATCAGCTTGTGCGGGAACGGATCGGCGCAGAAGACGGAGAGCGGGATCGCCGCCACGCCGATCTCAGTGGTCAACCAGCGGCAGAAGCTGAAATCGTCAAGATCGGAGATGGCGCTGTAGTCCGCCAGCAGGAAATAGGTCCCTTCACAGGGCAGGATTTCCAGCCGGCTGGGACGCAGCGCTTCAATAAACAGATCGCGACGTTCCCGATAAAACGCCGGCAGCTCACGATAATGCTCCGGCGCTTCGCGCAGCATGTCGGCGATCGCCAGCTGCGCCGGGGTATTCACCGAGAAGGTCAGATACTGGTGCACCTTGCGCAGTTCGGCGCTGATGGCCGCCGGGGCCACGCAGTAGCCGACCTTCCAGCCGGTCATATGAAAGGTTTTGCCAAACGAAGAGACCGCCACCGCCCGCTCGCGCAGCTGGGGATGCGCCAGTACGCTGGCGTGGCCGCCCTCAGCAAAGCAGATATGCTCATAGACTTCATCGCTCAGGACATAGATCTCGCGTGCGGCGATCGCCTGCCACAGGGCGGCAAAATCCTCGCGCTGCCAGACGGTGGCCGAAGGGTTGTGCGGGGTGTTGAGGATCACCAGCCGGGTTTTCTCGCTCAGGGCGGCGGCAAATTGCCGCCAGTCGACGCGAAAATGCGGCGGCTGCAGCGCAATACGACGTAACTCGCCGCCGGCCAGCGCCACCGCGGGGGCGTAGCTGTCATAGCTAGGATCGAAACAGATCACCTCGTCGCCGCGGCGCACCAGGGCGGTGATCGCCGCATACAGGGCCTCCGTCGCGCCGGCGGTGACCGTGATCTCGCTGTTAACGTCGGGCTGGTAACCATACAGCTCCGCCGTCTTCCCGGCGATCGCCTCGCGCAGCGCCGGCACGCCGGTCATCGGGGCGTACTGATTCGCCCCCTGCGCCACGTGGTACGCCAGACGCTCCTGCAGATAGCGCGGGCCGTCAAAATCGGGAAAGCCCTGGGACAGGTTTATGGCCTGATGCTGCTGGGCCAGGGCGCTCATCTGGGTAAAAATCGTGGTGCCGAGCGCAGGAAGTTTACTCTCTGGAATCAAGGGGTTATTGTTCATTCTTTTTATACCGATTGTAATGCTGTTGTTGAAGCCACTATAACACGATGTTAATATTTGGCAATCAAGACGCTTAGACGTCTAAATGCTAATGTTATTCCACGCTACGCCCACTCTGGAGAAACCATGATCCGCGCCATCGTGACCGACATAGAAGGCACCACCAGCGATATCCGCTTCGTGCATAACGTGCTGTTCCCCTACGCCCGCGAACGACTGGCCGGCTTTGTGACCGCTCAGCAGCACGCTGAACCGGTCAAAACCATTCTCGACAACCTGCGCCGCGAAACAGACGCCCCCGCCGCCAGCACCGCCGACCTTATCACTACCCTCTTCGCCTTTATGGATGAAGACCGTAAATCCACGGCGCTGAAGGCGCTGCAGGGGATCATCTGGCGCGACGGCTATCTCAACGGCGACTTTACCGGCCATCTCTACCCGGACGTACTGCCGGCGCTGGAGCAATGGAAAGCGCAGGGTATTGATCTGTATGTATATTCCTCAGGCTCGGTGGCTGCGCAGAAATTGTTATTTGGCTACAGCGATGAAGGTGATATTACTCATCTGTTCACGGGCTATTTCGATACCCTGGTAGGCGCCAAACGTGAGGTGCAGTCCTACCGTAACATTGCTGAACACCTGGGCCATGCCCCTGGCACCATCCTGTTCCTGTCGGATATCCATCAGGAACTTGATGCCGCCGAGGCCGCGGGTTTGCGCACTGTGCAGCTGGTTCGCGGCGACCGCGACCCGGCGAGCCACCATCCTCAGGTTCAGCGTTTTGACGACATTCATCCGGAGCAGATCCCAGCATGAGCGCATTAACTCTTTTTTCCGTGACCGATCCGCAAACGCCGGTCTGGCACAGCACCGACGCCAAAGCGATTCAGGATCAACTTAACGCCAAAGGCGTCCGTTTCGAGCGCTGGCAGGCCGACCGCGACCTCGGCGCAAATCCCAGCCCGGAAACGGTGATTGCCGCCTATCAGCATGCGATTGATAAACTGGTCGCCGAAAAGGGCTACCAGAGCTGGGACGTCATCAGCCTGCGCGCCGATAACCCGCAAAAAGAGGCGCTGCGGGAAAAGTTCCTGAACGAGCACACCCATGGCGAAGACGAGGTGCGGTTTTTTGTCGAGGGCGCTGGCCTGTTTTGCCTGCACATTGGCGACGAGGTGTTCCAGGTGCTGTGCGAAAAGAACGATCTGATTTCGGTTCCCGCCCACACTCCGCACTGGTTTGATATGGGATCAGAACCGAACTTCACCGCCATTCGCATTTTTGATAACCCGGAAGGCTGGATCGCCCAGTTTACCGGCGACGATATCGCCAGCGCCTACCCGCGGCTGGCGTAACGTCAAACTGTCGTCAGTCTTAAACCGCCAGGCGCGGGCTTTGCCGGAGGCGGCGCATACCGCGCCTTCTCCGGGCTACCCGCCCCGCCGCCGGCGAGCGCCAACGCCTAAACTTCAATAAACTTCGGCGGATCAAAGGCGGTGATCGGCGGCAGTTCCTCACGCCACGGGGCGATCTCCACCCAACAGCTCTGGGCGCTACAGCCCTGCCCCAGGCGCGAACTGCCGCGATCCTCGGTTAATACGTTGGGATTACCGTGCTTATCGAGCGACCGTTCTTCCTTCGGATCCAGCGGGTCATACCAGGCGCCGGTGGACATCTGTACCACGCCGGGCAAAATCTGCTCGCTCAGGTGCACCCCCGCCAGAATCGCCCCGCGGTCGTTATAGACTTTCACCACGCTGCCTTCGCGGATATCCCTTGCCTGCGCATCGCTCGGATGCATCCACAGCGGCTCGCGTCCCTGAACTTTCGTCGCCCGGCTGACGCTGCCGTGGTCGTACTGACTGTGCAGGCGGGCGCGCGGCTGACTGGAGAGCAGATGAAGCGGCCACCGCGCCGCCTCCTGTCGCTGCCGGGCGGCCTCCTGTTCATCCCACCACGGATGGCCAGGACATTCGCGATAGCCAAACCCGGCGACGGTGGCGGAAAAGAGTTCAATTTTGCCGGAGGGGGTGGAGAGCGGATAGCGCTGCGGATCGGCGCGAAAATCGGCGAGAAAAATTTGCGGCCGCTCCGGCGCGCTGTATTCCAGCACCCCTTGCTGCCAGAAGTCATCGAACGAGGGCAGCGCAATACCCTCCTCCTGCGCCCGCGGTCTTGACTCCTCATAGAGATGACGCAGCCACTGCCCGGCGTCACGCCCTTCGCTGAACGCTTCTCCGAATCCCAGCCGATCGGCGAGATCGCAGAAAATAGCGTAATCGTCACGCGCTTCGCCCACCGGCGGGATCTGCGCGCTCATGGCGATCATAAACCCGTCGTGACCGCCGCTGCCGATATCCTCTCGCTCCAGCGAGGTGGTGGCCGGCAGAACGATATCGGAGAATTTGGCCTGCGCGGTCCAGTACTGCTCATGCACCACCACCGTCTCCGGGCGGCGCCAGGCCTCGCACAGTCGGTTGATGTCCTGATGATGATGAAACGCATTGCCTCCCGCCCAGTAGACTAAACGGATATCGGGATAGCGCCGCTGCTGACCGTCGAACTCATAGGTTTCTCCCGGGTGCAGCAGCATATCGGACAGCCGCGCCACCGGGATAACGCTGTCCACCGCATTCTCCCCGGCGGGTAAGCGTGGGCCGGAAAACGCTTTTCGCACCGCGCCCGCCAGGTTGGTGCAGGCGTAGCCAAACCCGAGGCCGCCGCCCGGGGTGCCGAGCTGTCCCAGCAGCGCGGTCAGGGCCACCGTCGCCCAGTAGGCCTGCTCCCCTTGACGGGCGCGCTGGATAGACCAGGAGATATTCACCATCGTCCGGTGGCGGGCCATCTCCCGCGCCAGGTCGGCGATGCGCTGGGCGTCCAGGCCGGTAATCGCCGCCGCCCACGCCGGGGTTTTCGCTACGCCATCGTGCTCGCCCAACAGATAAGCGCGATAGGGGGCAAACCCGACGGTATGGCTGGCAACAAACGCCTGGTCGTAAAGGGACTCAGCGATCAGCACATAGCTCAGGGCCAGCAGCAGTGCGGTATCGGTGCCCGGCCGAATGGCCAGCCACTCGGCGTCGGGCACCGCGCTGAGGTCATTGCGCACCGGACTGATATTGATAAACCGCGTGCCGTTGGCCTGCATCTTATCCAGCCAGTACTGGAGCATATGGTCATTGGCGCCGCCGCCGTTGACTTGGGCATTGCGCAGCGGCAGACCACCAATGGCGACAAACAGCTGACACTCCCGGGCCAGCTCGGAAAAATGGGTATGCTGCCGGTGCAGCGGGCTCAGCGGCCCGAGAATATGCGGCAGAATACGCTCGCCCGCGGCGCTGCTATAGGTATTGGTGCTGGCGGTGTACCCGCCAAAGCCCTTGAGAAACCGGTGCAGCTGGCTCTGCGCATGGTGAAAGCGTCCAGCGCTGGCCCAGCCGTAGGAGCCGCCGTAGATCGCCTCATTGCCGCAGCGCGCCTTGACCGAGCGCAGCTCGCGCGCCAGCAGGTCCAGGGCCACCTCCCAGCTGACTTCGACAAAGGGCTCTTTACCTCGCCCTTCTCGTGACGCCGGCCCGTGCTGGAGATAGCCGGCGCGCACCGCCGGACGGCGAATGCGCGTTTGGCTGGTCACCGCGTCGGGAAGCGACTGGCCGATGCGTGAGGGATTTTTATCCCAGGGCACCGGCTTAACCGCCACGATCTCGCCCTCACGGCTCTCCACCTGCCAGGTTCCCCAGTGCATCACCGTATAATTATGCTGTTTCTTCATAGCGCCCGCGTTCTTCTCAGCTTAAGGTTCATTACAATAAAGCGGGGAAATAGGGTAATAATCCTTACCCGGCCAGACATTGCTCTGCTAAAAAAAGCTTTAGCCCGCGCAATCTTCTTTTTTTCTCTGTAGACGCCGTATTTCCCATGCACTCACAATATTAAGAAAATTGTCTTTATCCGCTAAATAAACACGGAATAAGTCAAAAATAAAACCACAAAATAAAAAGGTCTATCCGCCATCATGAAATATTTTCAGGTTCCTCATGACAAAATAAACTTTTTCTCTGACGTTTCTGCGATATAACATTCCTGGCATAACTTAGACTTATTTTTTATTTGAGGTGGCGAGGTGCTTCTTGTCATGCTACCGGTCCGCAACCACCTTCATCACAGGATCATAATAACAATGTCGCAGAAAAGAAAATTATTGCCTGCCGCGCTGGGACTGCTTTCCCTTGCCTCGCTGAGCGTCGCTGCCGCAGACGCCCTCTCCTTACAGGGAAAAACCATTGGCGTTGCCGTGGTCGGCACTCAGCATTTCTGGGATCGCGAGGCCTTTAAAGGCGCGACAGAGGAGGTGGAGAAGCTGGGGGGCAACGTCATTGGCGTCGATGGCGGCCGCGATAATCAGGTGCATGCCAATAACCACGATATTTTACTGTCACGCAAGGTGGACGCGGTAATTAGTATTCTCGGCGATAGCGCCGTCGAACCAAAATTTAAAGCATTGCGTGATGCCGGTATCCCGGTATTTACCGTGGATCATGTTTCTCAATATTCGGTCAACAATACTACTTCCGATAACTACACCTTAGGCTCAACCATCGGCCGCTACATGGCGGATGAATTAGGCGGCAAAGGCAACGTCGCCGTATTTAACGCCTTCTCCAGCGCGCTGCGTATTTGCGGAATTCGCTACGATCAGTGGAAATATGTCCTTAAGGATTATCCGGATATTCATATTATCCAGCCCGAGCTCGCGGAACAGTTCGCCAACTCGCCGGAAGACGCGCGCAAGAAAACCCTCGAATTACTCAGCCAGTATCCGAAAGGCAAACTGGACGCCATCCATGTCGCCTGCTGGGATCAACCGGCCATCGGCATCGTCCAGGCGCTGGAAGAGACCGGTCGCGATAAAGACGTGAAAGTGACGGCCATCGACGCCGGTCCGGAGACCCTGGAGATCATGGCGGAGCCCGGCAGCCCGTTCGTGGCTAACGTCGCGCAGCAGCCGCATCTGATCGGCCAGACCTCGGCTGACAACGTGGCCCGCTACTTTGCCGGCCAGAAACTACCGGTGCAAACCTTTATTCCGGTGGTTCCGGTGAAAGGTCCGCAGGAAGCGAAAGCGGTGTATAAACAGTTGGGATACGGCGAGCTGCAGTGATTAATCAACATCCTGGCGGGGAACGCCCCGCCGCTGGTCTGGTCATGGAGCAGATCGGTAAACGTTTTGCCAGCGTCACCGCGCTTAATGCGGTTACCCTGCGCCTCAATCAGGGGGAGATTCATGGCCTGATTGGCGAGAACGGCGCCGGTAAATCGACGCTGATCAAGATCCTCGCCGGTGTCTATCAGGCCGACAGTGGCAGCGCCACCCTCGACGGTCACCCGCTGCCCCTTGGCAATCCGGCAGCCATCGAAGCCGCCGGCATCCGCGTTATCCACCAGGAGCTGAACCTGATCCCGCACTTTACCGTCGCGGAATCGGTGTTTCTGGGCCAGGAGTATCGCACCCGCTGGGGGGCGCTGGATCGCCGACGGATGAAGGCCGCCACGGCGCAATTTTTCCAGCAAAACTGGCAGCTGGCGATCGACCCCGAACGGTTGGTGCGCGACCTGAGCCTGGCCGAGCGCAAGCTGGTGCAGATTGCCCGCGCGCTGATCGACGGCGCGGCGCGGCTGGTGGTGTTCGACGAACCCACCGCCCCCCTGGAGGCGCAGGAGGCCAGTCTGGTCTCCTCCGCCATCCTGCGCCTGCGCGACCAGGGCATTGCCATTCTGTATATTTCCCACTACCTCAATGAGATAGCCACCCTCTGCGACCGCGGCACCGTGCTGCGCAACGGGGAAGTGGTCGGTTACCCGGACCGCGACCTGCTGCAGAATACCGAGGCGCTGATCGCCATGATGGTCGGCCGGGAAATCGACCAGCTGTATACTCCGCGCCAGCGCCCGGCGGCAGACAATGGGGCAACCCCGCTGCTCTCGGTGCGCCAGCTGAGCGACGGGCGGCAGCTGCAGGATCTTTCTTTTGATATTCAGCCGGGCGAAATCGTCGGCGTCGCCGGCCTGCTGGGCGCCGGACGCGATGTGCTGGTCGACTTACTCTACGGCTTACGCCCGGCGGAACGCGGCACCATCCACCTCGAGGGCCGGCCGCGGCGCATTCGTACGCCGAAGCAGGCGATCCGCGCCGGCATGGCGCTGGTGCCACGCGACCGCCGCCATCAGGGGCTGATCCTGCCCTTCACCACCGCCGACAATATTAATCTCGCCTCGCTGCCGGAGACCGCCACCTTTGGCTGGGAGCGGCGGGGTATCGCCGAGCAGAAAGCGCGCGACTGGATAGAACAGCTGGCAATCCGCCCGGGACGCCCGGGGCTGCCGGTACGCTACATGAGCGGCGGCAACCAGCAAAAAGCGATCCTCGCCCGCTGGCTGGGGACCGATGCCCGGCTGTTTATTCTCGATGAACCCACCCTGGGGGTCGATATCGGCGCCCGCCGGGATATTTATCAACGTACGCGCCAGCTGGCCGATCAAGGACGGGCGGTGCTGGTCTCCTCCAGCGACGCCCCCGAACTGCTCGGACTATGCGACCGGATCCTGGTCCTCTGGCGCGGCGCGCTGGCGGCCAATCTGCCCACCCGCGGGCTAACGCTGGACGCCCTACTGGTGGCGATCAACGGCGGACAGGAGCCTTCACCATGAGTACTGCTATCCAGCGTCGCGGCCGTCCGGGCCTGGCGACGCTGATTGAAAAATTTCCCCTGATCCTGTTTCTGGCGCTGCTGGTATGGCTGAGCGTACAGTCGCCCTACTTTCTCAGCTGGCAAAATATCAGCCTGATGCTGGTCCAGAGCGTTCCGCTGGCAATCCTTTGTTTCGGCCTGGTCTGCGTTATCGCCGTGGGCGGAGATGACGTGGTCTCCGGCGGCATCGACCTCTCCCTGCCGGCGACGGCGGTGCTCGGCGTCGCGCTGCTCAGCCTCGGGCTGGCCGAATGGCACACGCCGTATCTCCTGCTGCTGGCGCTACTGGCGGCGGTTTGCCTGCTGTGCGGGGCGATCAACGGCTTGCTGGTGCTGGCGGCCGGCCTGCCGCCGCTGCTGGCCACCCTCTCGACCTCGGTGGCGTTTACCGGCCTGACAGATCTGTTGACCGGCCAGCGGCGCATCGCGGTCAGCGATCCGCTGATGGTCGCCTTTCGCGACAACAGCGTGCTGGGCCTGCCCTGGCCGCTGGTCTACCTGCTGGGGGTGTTTATCCTGTTCCAGTTCCTGCTCCACCACTCCCGCTTCGGCCAGCATGTGCAGGCGGTGGGCGGCAATCGCGATATGGCGCAGATGAGCGGCCTGAACGTGCGCCGCTTGACCCTGCTGGTCTGGCTGTTAGCGGGCATTGCCGCCGGGCTGGCTATTCTGCCGCTGCTCAGCCAGGGCTCCGGCAGCTCCAGCGGGACGGCCACGCCGCTGCTGCTGGAGACCGTGCTGGCGACCTTTATCGGCGCCGCCTTCTCGCGCCGTCGGGTGGTCACCATCTGGGGCGCGCTGCTGGGGGCAATCCTGGTCAACGCCCTCTCTAACGGGCTCGGCCTGCTGGGGGTCAATATCTTCTGGATGGGCGCCATTAAAGGCGGCCTGATCCTGGTGGTGCTGGCGGCCTCGGCGGTCAGACACAAAGGAGGCGAGGCATGAGTCAAATCACCCTGAAAACCTCTGCGTCGGCGGAACAGACGGCCAGCAGCCCGCTGGCCTGGCTGTCGCGGGCCGGATTTGGCGTCATCATCCTGCTGGCCATCGCCCTGTTTGGCTGGGCGAATCCGGTATTTTTAACCGTGGATAACTGGGCCAACCTGCTGCAGGGCAGCGCGATCCTGCTGATTGTGGCGATGGCGATGACCCTGATCGTCAGCGCCGGGGCGATTGATCTGTCGGTGGGCGTCGCGCTCGATTTCGGCGCCGCCTTCGCCCTCGTCGCCCTGAAAACCTGGCATCTGCCGTGGCAGGCCGCGGTGGGCTGCGCTCTGCTCGGCGGCGTGCTGATTGGCCTGCTCAATGCCTTTCTGATCCTCATCTGCCGGATCCGTCCTTTCCTCGCCACGCTCGGCACCTGGTTTATCGCCAGCAGCGCCGAGCGCATCTATACCGACGGCGGCGGCGCGATAGCCTATCGGCGGATGGCTCCGGAGTATCACGACCTGGCGGTGGGCAACCTTGGCGGGATCCCCACGCCGGTAGCGATCGTGCTGGCGCTGTGGCTGGCGGCCTGGCTGGTTACCGAGCGCACCCTGTGGGGCAAATATGTCCGCGCCATCGGTCAGAACAGCGAAGCGGCGCGTATCGCCGGGATCCGCGATCGCCTGACCATGCTCGGCGTGCTGGTGGCCGCCTCGGCGCTCTGCGCCGTCGGCGGGGTGATCCTCTCCGCCAACCTGCGGCAGTTTACCCCGCTGGCCGGGCAGTCTTACCTGATGGACGCCATTGCGGCAGTATTTATCGGCACTGCCTTTACCCGTCTGGGCCGGGTCAGCATCCTCGGCACCCTCGGCGGCGTGCTGTTCCTTGCCATTATTGATAACGGCCTGAACCTGATGGGGCTCAATTATCTGGTGAAGGACGCGCTGGTCGGCGTGATTCTGGTGGTGGCCCTCGCCCTATCCTTCTGGCAGGCGCGCCTGCGCCAAACGCATCGCTAAACGGGAGAACGATGGCAACCTTTGACGCCGTATTTGTCGGCCTGACTATTCTGGATATCGCCGGGCGCCCGGTGGTGGCGATCCCGCCGCGCGGCGGCGTCGCCTTTATTGAGCAAATTCGTCTCAACCCCGCCGGCACCGCCGCCGGGGCTAATATCAACGCCGCGAAGCTCGGGATCCGCACCGCGGCGGTGGCCTGCCTGGGCGAAGATGAAAAGGCCGACTTTATCCTCGCCAGCTATGCCCGGCTGGGCATCGACTGCTCGCTTATCCAGCGCACCGCGCTGAAGGAGACCTCGGCGACGATCCTGCCGATTCGCCCCAACGGCGAACGTCCGGCCCTGCACTGCCGGGGCGCGTCTGACGCCCTGTTTGTCAGTGAAGCGGAATTTGACGCCGTCCTTGACTGTCGTTTCCTGCATCACGGCGGGACCGGGCTGCTGGCGGCAATGGACCAGGGACAGAGCGCGCGGCTGTTGCAGGCGGCCAAAGCGCGCGGAGTCACCACCAGCTTTGACCTTATCGCCCCGAATGAAGAGACCCTCGAACTACTGCGGCCCCTGTTGCCGTCGGTGGATTATTTCATGCCTTCGCTGGAGGAAGCCGCCTTTCTCTCCGGAGAGACGCAGCCGGAGGCCATCGGCCGCTTCTTCCTGGCGCTCGGCGTGGGCACCTGCATTCTGAAAGACGGCGAGAACGGCTCCTGGCTTATCGGCCGCGATGGCGGGCCGCAGCATATTGCGCCGTGGCCGGTCGAGGCGGTGGATACCACCGGCTGCGGCGACAGCTACTGCGGCGGGTTTATTGCCGCGCTGGCGCGCGGACTCAGCGTGAAAGCAGCGTGTGACGTCGCCTCGGCGGTGGCCGCGCTGGTGGCGACCGGGATGGGATCGGATGCCGGGGTAGTGGACTGGGAACAGACCCAGGCTTTTATGGCGGCCCATCGCCCCTGACGATGGACCCGCGCCGCTGCAGAACGCGGCGGCGCAAGCGGCTTAACGCCACTGGTACAGCAGCGGCTCCCCGGCGACATAGCGCTGAAGATCGGCGGCAATCATCGCCGTGTGTTTGGCGATACTCTCCCGGGTGGCTCCGGCGATATGCGGCGTGATAATCACGTTATCGAACTCGATGACAAAAGGATGATCGCGCCACAGCGGTTCGCGGTGATAGACATCCAGCGCCGCGCCGCCCAGCGGGCCGTGGCGCAGGGCATCAATCAGCGCTGCCTCGTCGACCACCGCCGCGCGAGAGGTATTGATCAGCAGCGCGCCGGGCTTCATGCTGTTTAACAGCGCGGCATTCACCAGCCCGTCGCTGTGCGGCCCGCTGCTCAGGTGCAGGCTGACGATATCCGCCTCGCGGAACAGCGCCTCCAGGGTCGTTTTCTGTAGCCCTGGCTCATTGATATCCTCTGCGGCGACGAACGGATCCACCACCAACACCGCCATGCCGAACGCCCGGGCGATACGCGCCACCCGGCGGCCAATGTTGCCATACCCCACCAGCCCCAGCGTTTTATTGCGCAGTTCAGTGCCTTTAAACACTTCATAGGGGCTTTCCGGGCTCACGTCCCAGACCACATCCCGCCGCAGCCCCTGCCGGGTGGCGGCGGCGGCATTGTCAGCCTGCGTGAATTCCCCCCGCTTCAGCGCCGCATGAGATTGCGGAATATGGCGCGCCAGGCTGAGCATCAGGCCAAGCGTCAGCTCCGCGGCGGCATCGGCATTGCGCCCCGGGGTGTAGAGCACCCGGATGCCGCGCGCCTGGGCGGCCTGGGTATCAATATTCACCGGATTCGCGCGGGTGCAGGCGATCACCTGCAGGCGCGGACAGGCGGCCATTACCGCGTCCGTCACCTCATCATAGCTGGTCACCAGCACCTCGGCGTCGTGGGCCAGCTCAATCAGCTGACCGGCGCTGAGTTTCGGTTTGCCCAGCGCCCACCCCTCCACCAGCAGCTCGCCCAGCTGGTGGAAGGCGCTAAGGTCGCCAGCATGCTCGGCGGTAAAAACGATTTTCATGGTTGTAGGTCCTGAGAAAGAGGTTGAAGGGCGGCCTGTCTGGCCTGCCATACCGGCAGCATCTGCTCGCGCAGCAGGCGGTAAACGGGATACAGCGCCGCGTAGCGGGCATGCGCCTGAGGGCGCGGCTGATAGCGGGTCTGCGCCAGCGGAGGCGTCTCGGCCAGCGCCGCGACGCTACGGGCCGCCAGGATCGCCGCGCCGCGCGCGCTCAGTTCGTTAAAGGCGCTGGAGACCACCGTGCGTCCGGTACAGTCGGCGATAATCTGCAGCCAGGTCGCCGAGGCTGCGCCGCCGCCGGTCAGATACAGCTCGCCGCCCTGCGGATAACCCTGCAGCGCATCGACAATGGCGAAGGCCAGGCCTTCAAACACCGCGCGCTGCAGTTCGGCGCGGGTGGTGTGCGGGCTAATGCCGAAAAAGCCGGCCCGCGCGTCCGGGCTGTAAAACGGTGCACGTTCGCCATTGAGGTACGGCTGCCAGAAGACGCCGCCGCTGCCTGGCTCCACCGCCGCGATCGCCTGCTCCAGGCGCCCCAGATCGGCGTCCAGCGAAATATGCTGCTGCAGCCAGTCAATGTTTGGCGTACCGGCCTGCATCGGAAACAGGGAGATCACCTGTCCGGCTTCGGTATGGGTGACAAAGCGCGTCGCCTCGTTCACCGTCTGCGGGCCGCGGCAGACGATCCCGGTGCAGCAGGTGGTGCCGAGGATCGTGTAGATATCCCCTTCGTTGACCGCGCCGCAGCCCAGCGCGGCGCTACAGACATCCAGCGCCCCGGCGGCCACCGGCGTCGCGGCGGGCAGCCCGGTCAGCGCCGCCACCGCGTCGCTCAGCGTGCCGGCCGGGGCATCCGGGGCCAGCAGCGGGGGAAACAGCGGCAGCAGTTCGTTCAGCCCCATCTCGTTCATCACCACCGAGGACCAGCTGCCGGTCTGCTGATTGAGTAACGAGCTGCTGGCGTCCGTCAGCTCCAGCGCCGCCACGCCGGTCAGGCGAAAGCGGATCCAGTCCTTGACGAAAAACAGATAGCGCGCGGCCGCCAGCCGCGCCGGCTGATACTGTTTCAGCCAGTACAGCTGCAGGCTGGTATTGCAGGGCTGCAGGTGGGTGCCGGTATCGGCGAAATAGCGGCGGTCGAAGCCGGGTCGGCGCAGCAGGTCGCTCATTAGCTCGTGGCTGCGGGTATCGCTCCACAGGATCCCCGGGCCCACCGGTTCGCCCTGCTCATCGCTGAGCCAGACCCCCTCCCCTTGCCCGGCGAGGCCGATAGCCCGCAGCCGCCCCGCCTGTAGCGCCGGATGGCGGGCAATCTGGCGCAGAATAGCCAGCACCGAATGCCACAGCTGGGTCATATCCTGTTCCGCGTAGCCATTGGCCGACAGGCGGGGTGAGGTATTTTCCGCGGCGCTGGCGCAGGCGGTGAAATGCTGATCAAACAGCACCGCTTTCACCCGCGAGGTGCCAATATCGATACCAAGATAAAAATCCATACCTGCTCCGGCTCAGGGCTCGTAGCGGCGGCGCATCAGCTCGCACTCGAACAGGAACTCCAGCCCCTCCAGTTGACGGCGGGCCTCCTGAATATCTTTCCCCCAGCAGGTCAGGCCGTGGCCGCGCAGCAGAAAGCCGTAGCGCAGCGGGCGCGCTTGCGCATAATCGGCAATCCGCGCCGCCAGGGCGTCAATATCCTGGTCATTATCGAAGATGGCGATCGGAACAGTATCGAGATGGCTATGCTGCCCGCTAAGGGTTTTCTGCATTTCATACCCCTGCAGCGCCAGCGTGTCGCTTTTTTCGATGCGCGACAGCACAGTGGCGTTGACGGTATGCACATGCAGCACCACGTTGGCTTCCGGGAACAGGCGATACACCAGGGTGTGCAGACCGGTCTCGGCCGACGGCTTCCGTCCGGAAGGCGCCTGGTTGGTGGCGATCTCAACCTGCAGAAAATCCTCGGTTGTCAGGCTGCCTTTGTCGCGGCCCGACTCGCTTAGCCAGCACCAGGTATCATCCTGACGCACCGACATATTGCCGCCGGTCGCCGGCGCCCAGCCTTTCGCGCCGATCCAATGACAGGTGGTGACCAGTTGCGCGAGTCTTTCTTGCCACATAGCAGTTCCTTAGGTTAGCGATGATTTATTTAGCCGTCTAAATGGCTATTTATCCGATACTAACACCGCTAACCGGAGGGGACAATATTTCAGGAAACACACACAAGACAAATGGTTATATCATAAAAGCATATTAAATAACCTTTATTCACAGTGATTTAACCAACCGTTTTCAGTACACCACTATTCTCCACTACTCTCTGGCCAAAAACAGGCGGATCGTCCTGGCTAAAATTCTCCTCCGGCGCCAGGGATGCGCTCACCGCCCTCCTCTGCCCTGGACTGGTGCAAAACCTGGCAGGATGCACAGTAGAATGGCATTACCCCTCCGGGATCCTTCAATAAATGTGCATGTTGCACACCGCGCGCTATTCCCCGTGCCCGGTTTTTCCTGGCACATCTCTTGCTACTTCCGGCTATCACCGCCCATCTACCAGCCAGAGGTTCCAGGATGTCAAACAGCAATGATTTTCCCCTCGTCGAAGCGCCCGCCGCCGGACGCAAAGGCGTATTTTCCATCGCCATGGTGTTGTTCAGCTTTACCTTTTTCACCGGCACGATGTTCGCCGGCGGTAAACTCGGCGTCTCCTTTTCCATCGTCCATCTGCTGTGGATAGCCGTCATCGGCAACGCCTTGCTGGCCCTCTATGCCGCGTCGCTGGGCTGGATCGCCGCGCGCAGCGGCCTTAATACGGTGCTGATGGGCCGCTTCTGCTTCGGGGAGATTGGCAGCAAGCTGGCCGATTTTATTCTTGGCTTTGCCGAGCTGGGCTGGTACGCCTGGGGCACCGCCACGGTCGCTATCTCGTTGGTGAAGATCCTCGCTCTGCCCGAGGCGCTGACCCAGCCGCTGATGGTGCTGTTTGGCATTTTGTTCTGCCTCACCGCGCTGGTGGGCTACAAGGGGCTGGACGCGCTGTCGCGCCTGTCGGTGCCATTGATGTTTGTGCTGCTGATGGTCTCCATGTATCTGGCGCTGCACCACGCCGGCGGCTGGCAGGCGATGACCCGTATTGCGCCGAGCGACACCATGACCTGGTCGGCGGCCATCACCATGGTCTTCGGCACTTTCGCCAGCGGCGCCACCCAGGCGACAAACTGGACCCGGCTGGCCAACTCCAGCCGGACCGCCATTCTCGCCAGCATGGGCAGCTTCCTCATCGGCAACGGGCTGATGATCGTCGCCGGCGCCTGGTGCGCTATCGTCTATCAACAGGCCGATATTGTGGAAGTCCTGATCCTGCAGGGGCTGTCGGTCGCCGCGGTGATCATGCTCTGTCTCAACCTGCTGACCATTCAGGGACCCACCATCTATAACGTCTCCGCCGCCGCCTGCCATCTGCTGCGCAGCGAACGTCGCCGGACGCTGACCCTCGCCGCCGCCGGGGTGGGCATTGTGCTGGCCATTGGCGGGATGTACGAAATGCTGATCCCCTTCCTCGTGCTGCTGGGCAGTATTATTCCGCCCATCGGCGGGGTGATCCTCGCCGACTACTGGTTCGCCCGCGGCGGGCGCTATCCCCTGCTGCAGAACGCCCGCCTGCCGCGTTTTAACTGGCTGGGACTCGGCGCCTACGCCGCCGGCGCGGTGGTGGCCTATCTTTCGCCGTGGATCGCGCCGCTGGTGGGGATCTCCGTCTCCGCGCTGGTCTATATCGCCCTGACTCTGCTAAGCAAACGCCAGCCTGCCGCCGTCGCGGAGCAGGAGCCATGAGCCTGACGGTCAGCGAACTGCTGGCCCTTGAGGGACTCTCCGCCCTGCGTCTGCGGGCGGGAAAGCAAGGGCTGCAGCGGGCCGTACGCTGGTACTACGTGGCGGAAAATGAACATATCGCCGAGTGGATCATGGGCGGCGAGCTGGTGTTTATCACCGGCATCAACCATCCCCGGGATGAAGCCAACCTGATCCAGTTGCTGATGGAGGGCAAACAGCGCGGCATCGCCGGGATGGTGATCCTCACCGGCGAGGCCTATATCCACGCCATTCCCGCCACGCTGATCGCCCTTGCCGACGAGCTGGGCATGCCACTGATCGAGCAGCCCTACCTGCTGAAGATGGTGATTGTCACCGAGCGCATCGGCACCGCGCTGGTCCGCAGCGAAAACGTCCTGCAGTCGCAGCGCGACATT
The DNA here is from genome assembly GCF_018199955.1 of Klebsiella sp. P1954. Lineage (NCBI taxonomy): Bacteria > Pseudomonadati > Pseudomonadota > Gammaproteobacteria > Enterobacterales > Enterobacteriaceae > Klebsiella > Klebsiella sp. P1954. The sequence continues at coordinate 1,479,426 of NZ_CP073373.1, forward strand.
CTGATGCAGCTGGTCACCGGCGACTATCCGGACCTGCAGATGCTCCATCAGCGCGCCCTGCACCAGCAGCTCGATTTTACCCGTCCGCTGCGGCTGGCGGCGCTGCGTCTGGAGGGGCTGTCCCGCCTGTTTCGCCAGTTCCCGCCCGAACAGGCCGAAGCCTGGCTGCTGCAGGCCCACCGCAGCGTGCGTCAGCAGCTGCAGCAGCAGCTCAACCAGCAGGGCAATTCCTTTCCGCTGCTGGAGCGCAGCAACATGTTCCTTTTCCTGCTGCCGGATGAGGAGGGGGAAGGCTTTCAGCAGAAAAAATGGCTACAGCAGTGGCTGCAGGCGCTGGCGGACGGAGAGGAGAGTTTGTCGCTGCTCTGCGGCCTCTCCGCGCCGGTCAGGCAGTTGCAGGGCTACCCGCGGGCGCTGTCGCAGGCGCGCCAGGCGCTGGATCTGTGCGATACCCTGCGGCCGACCCAGCGCATCAGCGACTATCAGCAGCTGGGGTTTATCAAACTGCTGTCCGCGGTCAGCGACCCGGCGCTGCTCAACGATTTTATGCACGACACCCTCGGCTGCCTGATCGAGCCGGGCCGTAAAGCGCCGTGGCTGCTGCTGGAGACCCTCGAGACGCTGCTGCAGGAGAACGGCAACGTGGTGCGGGCCGCCGACCGGCTGGGTCTCCATCGCAACACGTTGCATCAGCGCATCCAGCGCATTGAAAAAATGACCGGCTACCCGGTCAGCCACCCTCAGTTTCATCTCAACGCCTCGGTCGCGCTGGTGATCTGGCGTTTATCGCAAAACCATTTACAGGACCCACCATGAAAATTATTAACGCTCGCCTGCGCCGCCAGGAGGCGCTGTTTACTCTTGACCTGCAGGACGGGATGATTCACCGCATCACCGCCCAGGCCGCGATGCAGACTGCCGACGTCGGGGATATCGACGCCCAGGGCCGGCTGGCGATCCCGCCCTTCGTCGAGCCGCATATCCATCTTGACGCCACCCTCACCGCGGGTGAGCCGGAGTGGAACCGCAGCGGCACCCTGTTTGAAGGCATCACCCGCTGGAGCCAGCGCAAAGCGAGTATTACCCCGGAGGACACCCGCCAGCGGGCGCTGAAAACCATCGGCATGCTGCGCGATTTCGGCGTCCAGCACGTCCGCACCCATGTGGATGTCACCGACCCGTCGCTGGCGGCCCTGCAGGCGCTGCTGGCGGTGAAACAAGAGGCCGCCGATCTCATCGATCTGCAGATTGTCGCCTTTCCGCAGGAGGGAATCGAATCGTATCCCAACGGCCGGGAGCTGATGACGCGCGCCATCGAGATGGGCGCCGACGTGGTGGGCGGCATTCCGCACTATGAGAACACCCGCGACAAAGGGGTCAGCTCGGTGATGTTTTTGATGGACCTCGCCCAGCGCTACGGCCGCCTGGTGGATGTCCACTGCGATGAAATCGACGATCCGCAGTCGCGTTTCCTCGAAGTGCTGGCGGAAGAGGCGCGGGTGCGCGGCATGGGGGCGCAGGTCACCGCCAGCCACACCTGCGCGATGGGCTCTTACGATAACGCCTACTGCTCGAAGCTGTTTCGCCTGCTGAAAGCCTCGGGCATCAACTTCATCTCCTGCCCGACCGAAAGCATTCATCTGCAGGGCCGGTTTGACAGCTGGCCGAAACGGCGCGGCGTCACCCGGGTAGCGGAGCTGGATCGCGCCGGCATCAATGTCTGCTTTGCTCAGGACTCGATTCAGGATCCGTGGTATCCGTTGGGAAACGGCAATATCCTGCGCATTCTGGATGCCGGACTGCACATCTGCCATATGCTCGGCTATGACGATCTGCAGCGCTGTCTCGACTTTGTCACCGACAACAGCGCCCGGGCGCTCTGTCTGGGCGATAACTACGGCCTCGCCGAAGGCCGCCCGGCGAACCTGCTGATCCTCGATGCGGAAAACGACTACGAGGCCGTCCGTCGTCAGGCACGGGTGCTGACCTCCATTCGCCACGGCAGGGTGATTTTGCAGCGTGAGGTGGAGCACATCCGCTACCCGGCATAGGGCGCAAGGCGCTGCGCGACGACGCCTTTCTGTGATACCTTTTCAGGCAGTGTGCGTGACCGACGCCCGCCCGGGCGTCGGCTTCCTGGAAAACAGACGGCGCGAAACGACGATGAGCGATAAAAAATGGATTAAGGCCGAGGACGTGGCCAGACTGGCCGGGGTCTCGCGCTCGGCGGTCTCCCGCACCTTCACCCCCGGCGCCTCGGTGTCGGAGAAGACCCGGCAGAAGGTGCTGAGCGCCGCGGAAGCCCTGGGCTATCAGGTGAATATCATCGCCCGGACGATGATCACCGGCAGCAGTAATTTTATCGGCATCGTCACCGCCGGTTTCGACAACCCGTTTCGCAGCAAACTGCTGGCGCCGCTGGTCCATCAGCTGGCGCTCAACGGCTTTATACCGCTGCTGATGAACGCTGACGATCCGCAGCAGCTCGCCCCCTCGCTTAAACAACTGCTGAGCTATCACGTCGCCGGGGTGATCATCACCTCCGGAGCGCCGCCGCTGTCGCTGGCGGAGGAGTATCTGGCGCGCAAGATCCCCGTCACCCTGATCAACCGCCATGCGGACCTCGCCGGCTGCGACCGGGTGTGCAGCGATAACGCCCAGGGAGCGAAGCTGGTGGCGGATCTGTTCAGTCGCCGAGGCTGGCGGCAGGTTGGCTTTATTGGCGAAAATCGCGAGAACTTCAGCACCCGCCAGCGCTATGAGGCTTTTATCGCCCGGACGTCGGATATGGCGGTGAGCAGCCGCTTCTGCGACGGCGGCGGCTATCAGGCCGGCTACCAGGCTGCCAGAGAATTGGTTGCTGAAAACCCCGGGATGCAGGCGCTGTTTTGCGCCACCGATATGCTGGCGCTGGGCGCCCAGGACGGCCTGCGGGACGCCGCCGCCCCGCTGCCGGCCATCGTCGGCTTTGACGATATCCCGCAGGCGGACTGGCAGCCCTATCAGCTCACCACCGTTCAGCAGAATACCGCCCTGCTGGCCCACCACGCGGTGGATTTGTTAATGACGCGGATCGCCCGCTTCAGCCTGCCCTCGCGCCATCGCGAAGTGCCGGTGAAACTAATTATTCGTCATAGCGCCAAATGAAAAAATCATTTTATGCTGGAGCGATCACAGAATCTTCTGCGAAACCCGGCCACACTCATTCGGCCCTTCGGGGCTGTTTTTTTCACGCAAAATGCACACGTGTGCAAAATAGGGAGTCACTATGCAATCTCAGGAATCAGAAGCGCTACAGGCCCGCTACCGTCTGGCCTGCGAGCTGGCGAAAGCGGGGGCTGAGCTGGCGTTTGAATACTATCAACAGCGCGAGGCGTTGACCGTCGACCATAAGGGCGACGACCTGCAGGATGTGGTCAGCGTGGCCGATAAACGGGTGGAGGCCTTTGTCAAACAGCGCATTCAGAGCGCGTTTCCGGAGGATGGCTTTCTCGGCGAAGAGAGCGGCGCCCGCCTGCCCGACGCGCGAGTGCTGTGGGTGGTCGACCCCATCGATGGCACCAGCTGTTTCCTCAACGGCCTGCACACCTGGTGCCTGTCGCTGGCGATCGTCGCCGACGGCGAACCGGTCATCGGCGTGGTCTACGACCCCAACCATCGCGAGCTGTTTCACGCCCTGCGGGGCCATGGTGCCTGGCTCAACGACGCTCCGATCCGTCCGCACCCCGCGACGACGGTCAAAGAGGGCGTGATGGGCGTCGGCACCTCGCATCGCGTCACCCCGGCGGACTTTCTGCCGTTTCTGCAGGCGCTGCTCAGCGACGGCGGCATGTTTATCCGCAACGGCTCCGGGGCGTTGATGAGCGCCTGGGCGGCGGCGGGCCGGTTGATTGGCTACTACGAGCCGCACATGAACCCGTGGGACGCCCTGCCGGGGCTGGTGCTGATGCGGGAAGCGGGCGGCGCCAGCAACGATTTTCTGGCGCAGGAGGGGATCCAGCGCGGCAATCCGCTGCTGCTGGCCAGCCCAACGCTCTACCCGCAGCTGAAAAAGATGATCCCACAACCATTACATTAACCCTTACGGGTCAGGCTATTTCTGATTATGTACTCTACACAGTAACGATAACTTCATTCACGGACGAACCACATCAATCAGTCAGGCCTCCGACCTGCGGAGAACCACCTATGTCTGGAATTATCGCTTTTTTCCGGGCGTCGCCGCCGAAAGCGGGCGCCGCGTTTGATGAACACCGTTTTCGCCGGGTGCGCTGGCAAACCTTCATCGCCATGACCCTGGCCTACGTCACCTTTTACGTCTGCCGGTTATCCTTCACCGTCGCCAAAAGCGCGCTGGTGGAGCTGGGGATCACCCCGACGGAGCTCGGCATGATCGGCTCTACCCTGTTCTTCAGCTACGCCATCGGCAAACTGGTCAATGGTTTTATCGCCGATCACGCCAACGTGGTGCGCTATATGAGCCTCGGTTTATTGCTCAGCGCCGGGATGAACCTGATGATGGGGATGACCACCAACGCCCTGCTGCTGGCCATCTTCTGGGGGATCAACGGTTGGGCGCAGTCGATGGGCGTCGGCCCCTGCGCGGTCTCGCTGGCGCGCTGGTACGGCGTTAAGGAGCGCGGCACCTTCTATGGCATCTGGTCGACGGCGCATAATATCGGCGAGGCGGTGACCTATATGGTGATCGCCGCGGTGATCGCCGGGTTTGGCTGGCAGATGGGCTACCTGTCCACCGCCGCGCTCGGCGCCGCCGGCGTGGTGCTGCTGGTGCTGTTCATGCACGATTCGCCGCAGAGCAGCGGCTTCCCGTCCATCAACGTCATCCGCGATGAACCGCAGGAGGAGGTCGAAGCCCGCGGCTCGGTGTTTAAAAACCAGCTGCTGGCGCTGCGCAACCCGGCGCTGTGGACCCTCGCCCTCGCCTCCGCCTTTATGTACATCGACCGCTACGCCGTCAACTCCTGGGGGATCTTCTTTCTGGAGCAGGATAAAGCTTATTCCACCCTGGAGGCGTCCGGGATTATCGGCGTCAACGCTATCGCCGGCATCGCCGGGACCATCATCGCCGGCATGCTCTCCGACCGCTTTTTCCCGCGCAACCGCAGCGTGATGGCCGGATTCATCAGCCTGCTGAACACCGCCGGCTTCGCCCTGATGCTCTGGTCGCCGCACAATTACTACACTGATATTCTGGCGATGATTATCTTCGGGGCCACCATTGGCGCTCTGACCTGCTTCCTTGGCGGGCTGATCGCCGTCGATATCTCTTCGCGCAAGGCCGCCGGGGCCGCGCTCGGCACCATCGGCATCGCCAGCTACGCCGGCGCCGGCCTGGGCGAGTTTCTCACCGGGATCATTATTGATAAAACGGCTATCCTTGAAAACGGCAAAACGCTGTATGATTTCAGCACGTTGGCGCTGTTCTGGGTGGGTACCGGTCTGGGTTCCGCGCTACTCTGTTTTACCACTGCCGCCATCGTCGCCCGGCGCCATGCCGTCGAACGGCAGACCTCGTTCTCCTCATAACCGATTAACGAATAAGGAAGAAGATATGATGCCTGCAAGACATCAGGGGCTGTTACGCCTGTTTATCGCCTGCGCGCTGCCGCTGCTGGCGCTGCAATCTGCCGCCGCCGCGGACTGGCAGCTGGAGAAAGTGGTCGAGCTCAGCCGCCACGGTATTCGTCCGCCGACGGCCGGCAACCGGGAAGCCATCGAGGCCGCCACCGGACGTCCGTGGACCGAGTGGACCACCCATGACGGGGAGCTCACCGGCCATGGCTATGCCGCCGTGGTCAACAAAGGGCGTGCGGAAGGCCAGCATTACCGCCAGCTCGGCCTGCTGCAGGCCGGATGCCCGACGGCGGAGTCGATATACGTGCGCGCCAGCCCGCTGCAGCGGACGCGAGCGACCGCCCAGGCGCTGGTGGATGGCGCCTTCCCCGGCTGCGGCGTCGCTATCCATTATGTCAGCGGGGATGCCGATCCCCTGTTTCAGACCGACAAGTTCGCCGCCACGCAAACCGACCCCGCCCGCCAGCTGGCGGCGGTGAAAGAGCAGGCCGGGGATCTGGCGCAGCGTCGGCAGGCGCTGGCGCCGACCATCCAGCTATTGAAACAGGCGGTTTGTCAGGCCGATAAGCCCTGCCCGATCTTCGATACCCCGTGGCAGGTCGAGCAGAGCAAAAGTGGGAAGACCACCATTAGCGGACTGAGCGTGATGGCCAATATGGTGGAGACGCTGCGTCTCGGCTGGAGTGAAAACCTGCCTCTCAGCCAGCTGGCGTGGGGCAAGATCACCCAGGCCAGGCAGATCACCGCCCTGCTGCCGCTGTTAACGGAAAACTACGATCTGAGTAACGATGTGTTGTATACCGCGCAAAAACGCGGGTCGGTGCTGCTCAACGCTATGCTCGATGGTGTCAAACCGGAGGCGAATCCGAACGTACGCTGGCTGCTGCTGGTGGCCCATGACACCAATATCGCCATGGTGCGCACGCTGATGAACTTTAGCTGGCAGCTGCCGGGCTACAGCCGGGGAAATATCCCGCCGGGCAGTAGCCTGGTGCTGGAGCGCTGGCGCAACGCGAAGAGCGGAGAACGCTATCTGCGGGTCTATTTCCAGGCCCAGGGCCTCGACGACCTGCGTCGTCTGCAGACGCCGGACGCGCAGCACCCGATGCTGCGTCAGGAGTGGCATCAGCCGGGCTGCCGTCAGACCGACGTCGGTACGCTGTGTCCCTTCCAGGCGGCTATTACCGCCCTCGGTCAGCGTATCGACCGATCATCCGCCCCGGCGGTAGCCATGGTCCTGCCGTAGCGGCGCGGTGTTTGTCCGGGCCCGGGAAAACCTTTTTTTCCAGGCCCGGCACGACGTCCGTTATCCGTTGTCCGGCGCAAACGCCCCGGCGGCGACCTGCGCCGGGGTGACCACCCCGCTGTCCAGCACCCAGCCGCTTATCAGCCCAGCAGGCGTGACGTCGAACGCCGGATTGTAAACGGCGGCCCCCGTCGGCGCCCACTGTACCGCGCCGAAGCTGCCCGCCACTCCGGTCACTTCCGCCGCCGCGCGCTGCTCAATGGGGATCGCCGCCCCGTTCGGGCAATGGCGGTCGAGGGTGGTCTGCGGGGCAGCGACGTAAAACGGGATCTGGTGATAATGGGCCAAAACCGCCAGAGAATAGGTGCCGATTTTATTCGCCACGTCGCCGTTGGCGGCGATACGGTCGGCGCCGACCCACACCGCATCCACCTGCCCCTGCGCCATCAGGCTGGCGGCCATTGAATCGGCGATCAGCTGATAGGGCACGCCCAGCTCGCCCAGCTCCCAGGCGGTTAAACGACCGCCCTGCAGCAGCGGCCGGGTTTCATCAACCCATACGTTGGTCACTTTTCCCTGCCGGTGCGCCAGCGCGATAACGCCCAGGGCGGTCCCTACCCCGGCGGTCGCCAGGCCACCGGTGTTGCAGTGGGTCAGCAGTCGACTGCCGGGCTTCACCAGCGCACTGCCCGCCTCAGCGATGCGGTCGCACAGCTGTTTATCTTCTTCGACCAGACGCAAGGCTTCCGCTTCCAGCGCCTGCGGGTAATCCTCCCGGGCCAGCGCCTGCTTCATGCGATCCAGATTATTCATCAGGTTGACCGCCGTCGGCCGCGCCGCGCGCAGCGTCTCCAGCGCCTGCTGGAGTGCATCCCGGTTCAGGCCGCGCTGGGCCAGCAGGGCCAGCAGCAGGCTGGCGGACAGGCCAATCAGCGGCGCGCCGCGCACCCGCAGGGTATGAATATGGTCCACCAGCAGCGCAACGTTATCCGCCGCCAGCCAGCGTTGTTCCTGCGGCAAGGCCTGCTGGTCGAGAATAAAAAGCTGATTTTCACTCACCCGCAGGCTGGTGGTCTGTAATGTCTGCATGTCGTTAAATCCCTGTTGCGTTGTTGTATCACATTGTGTCAGGATGGAATCCAGAAGTATAGACGTCTGAACGGCTTAATCAGAATTCGAGGATCGAGGCAATGTCGCAATACCATACCTTCACCGCCCACGATGCCGTGGCTTACGCGCAACAGTTCGCCGGCATCGACAACCCATCTGAGCTGGTCAGCGCGCAGGAAGTGGGCGATGGCAACCTCAATCTGGTGTTTAAAGTGTTCGATCGTCAGGGCGTCAGCCGGGCGATCGTCAAACAGGCCCTGCCCTACGTGCGCTGCGTCGGCGAATCCTGGCCGCTGACCCTCGACCGCGCCCGTCTCGAAGCGCAGACCCTGGTCGCCCACTATCAGCACAGCCCGCAGCACACGGTAAAAATCCATCACTTTGATCCCGAGCTGGCGGTGATGGTGATGGAAGATCTTTCCGACCACCGCATCTGGCGCGGAGAGCTTATCGCTAACGTCTACTATCCCCAGGCGGCCCTCCAGCTTGGCGACTATCTGGCGCAGGTGTTGTTTCACACCAGCGATTTCTACCTCCATCCCCACGAGAAAAAGGCGCAGGTGGCGCAGTTTATTAACCCGGCGATGTGCGAGATCACCGAGGATCTGTTCTTTAACGACCCGTATCAGATCCACGAGCGCAATAACTACCCGGCGGAGCTGGAGGCCGATGTCGCCGCCCTGCGCGACGACGCCCAGCTTAAGCTGGCGGTGGCGGCGCTGAAGCACCGTTTCTTTGCCCATGCGGAAGCGCTGCTGCACGGCGATATCCACAGCGGGTCGATCTTCGTTGCCGAAGGTAGCCTGAAGGCCATCGACGCCGAGTTCGGCTACTTCGGCCCCATCGGCTTCGATATCGGCACCGCCATCGGCAACCTGCTGCTGAACTACTGCGGCCTGCCGGGCCAGCTCGGCATTCGCGATGCCGCCGCCGCGCGCGAGCAGCGGCTGAACGACATCCACCAGCTGTGGACCACCTTCGCCGAGCGCTTCCAGGCGCTGGCGGCGGAGAAAACCCGCGACGCGGCGCTGGCTTACCCCGGCTACGCCTCCGCCTTTCTGAAGAAAGTCTGGGCGGACGCGGTCGGCTTCTGCGGCAGCGAACTGATCCGCCGCAGCGTCGGACTGTCGCACGTCGCGGATATCGACACTATCCAGGACGACGCCATGCGTCATGAGTGCCTGCGCCACGCCATCACCCTGGGCAGAGCGCTGATCGTGCTGGCCGAGCGTATCGACAGCGTCGACGAGCTGCTGGCGCGGGTACGCCAGTACAGCTGAGTGCGCCTGTTTCCCTCACCCCAACCCTCTCCCACAGGGAGAGGGAGCACCCCCTAAAAAAGTGCCATTTTCCGGGATTGCCCGGCGGCGCTGCGCTTGCCGGGCCTACAGATAGCCGCATAACGGTTTGATCTTGCACTCTTTCGTAGGCCGGGTAAGGCGAAAGCCGCCACCCGGCAGACATGCGAGCACAATTTTGCGTTTACCTTACCCTCACCCCAGATACTCAATCACCGATAGCCCGCCGTTGTAATCGGTGCTGTAGATAATGCCCTGCGCATCGACAAACACATCACAGGACTGGAGCACCCGCGGGCGGCCGGGACGGGTATCCATCATTCTCTCAGGCGCAGCCGGCACCAGCGCCCCGGTCTCCAGCGGGCGATACGGGTTGGAAATATCGTAAGCCCGCACGCCGGCATTCTGATACGTGGCAAAAATCAGCGTTGAGCTGACAAAGCTCCCCGGCCGGTTCTCATGCAGGTTGTGCGGACCGAAATGCGCCCCTTTCGCCACATAATCCGCTTCGTCCGGCGGCGGGAAGGTGGCGATGCTCACCGGGTTGGTTGGCTCGCGGATATCAAACAGCCAGATCAGCTTCTCGCCGTCCTCCTGGTTGTCGAGCACCGCTTCGTCAAGCACCACCAGCAGATCGCGATCCGGCAGCGGCAGCGCGGTATGCGTTCCGCCGCCGAACGGCGGGCTCCAGTTGCGATGACTAATCAGCCTCGGCTGGGTACGGTCTTTGATATCCAGCAGCGTCAGGCCGCCGTCGCGCCAGCTGCCGTAGGCGGTATCCCCGGCAATAATGGCGTGATGCAGCGCATAGCGTTTGCCCTGCGGCCAGTCCGGTGTTTCACCGCCCGCCTGGTGCATCCCCGGCAGCCACCAGCGCCCGGCTACTTCGGGCTTACGCGGATCGGCCAGATCGATGGTCAGGAAGATGTAGTCGGTAAAACCGTCGATCAGCGCGGACACATACGCCCAGCGCCCGCCGACGTACCAGATGCGGTGAATACCGATGCCGTTAAGCGACAGGAAACTGATTTCCCGCGGCTGCGCGGGAGTGGAAATATCAAAGATGCGCAGCCCGGCGCTCCAGCCCCTGTCCTGCACATCGCTGACCGTGTCACCCACCGAGCGGGTGTAGTACACCTTCTCATCAGCAAAACGGGCGTCAGCAAACAGATCCCGGGCGTTGATCACCAGCAGCAGATCGTCATGCGCCTGGAGATGCACGTTCCAGGTGCCCGGCGGCGCGGCAATATAGTTGACGGTGGTGGGCCGGGTCGGATCGCGAACATCGACCACGGAAAAACCCTGCGACACCATATGGCCGATATAGGCGAATCCGCGGTGCACCATCAGCTGCACGCCGTCCGGACGACCGCCCTGATCGCTATGGCCAATCAGCCGCATATTGCGGCTGTATTCGGGGGAAGGTAATGCTGACATAGGGGATCCCTCTCGCCCGGTGGCATGGTTTTCCCCCTCTCCCTGCGGAGAGGGCCGGGGTGAGGGCACCAGGCCGCCACCCACCGCCACCCGGCTTGATTTTATTTGTTCTTCGCTTCCAGCGTCGCGAACCACGGCGCGATAAAGTCTTCGGTCTGGCCCCAGCCAGGGATAATTTTCCCCAGCGACGCCACGTTTACCGCTCCCGGCTGGGCCGCCAGCAGCGCCTGGGGAATCGCTGCCGCCTTGAAGTCGTAGGTGGCTGGCGTCGGCTCGCCGGCGATCTTGTTGGCGATCAGCCGCACGTTGGTCGCGCCGATAAGCTTCGGATCCACCGCCACGCTCACCTTCCACGGGCTGCCGGCTTCGCGCATCAGCTGCAAATCCTGGTTGGAAATATCAATGCTGTAGAGTTTGATCTCGGTGCGGCCGTTCTCTTTCAGCGCTTTATAGGCTCCCTGGCTAAAGGCATCCCAGGTGCCCCAGATCGCGTCAATTTTCCCTTTCGGATACTTGGCGAGGATCGCCCCCACCTTGTTGGCAGTGTCGCCCTGCACATCGGATGACACGGCGCCGATCGACTCCAGCTCTTTAATCCCCGGGTTTTGCTTCAGCAGCGTCTGGTAAGCCGCCTGACGGCGCTCCATCGGCGGGAAGCCCGCCACCCACAGCTTGACGATGTTGGCCTTGCCGTTGAAATCTTTCACCAGCTGGCCAAAAGAGAGCTCGGTCAGTGAGGCGTCATCCTGCTGGCTGACCGTCACCCCGGGGATCTCACCGCTTACCGCGGTATCGAACACCGCCACTTTGATCCCGGCGTCCACCGCCTTCTTCACCAGGGCGGTGGAATACGGGTCACGCCCCTGAGAGAGAATAATGCCATCGTATTTCTGGCTGATGGCCTGGTTGACGAAGTCCTGGAATTTGGCGTCATCGCCGTTGCTCAGGAAGGTGCTGATTTTGAAACCGAGCTTTTTGCCTTCCTGCAGCGCCCCGGCGACAAACTGGGTGGTGTTATCGTCAGACCCGAGGTTGCGGATCACGGCAATGCGGATCGGGCCGTTGTGTTCGGCAATCGCCGCCGGCACCGGCGTCGGGGCGGTGGCCAGCGCCGCCGTCGACTGCAGCAGACCCAGCGTCATCAGAGAGAGTGCGATCTTTTTCATGCGGTTTACCCTGTAAAATGTTAAGTACGGCGCTGAAAATAGGTCAGTGCCAGCGCGCCAGCCAGCACCAACCCTTTAATAATGTCCATCGCGTAATACGGCACCGAGAGCATCACCAGCCCGTTGGAGAGCACGCCGAGGATCACCGCCCCCACCAGCGTCCCCAGGGCGTTCGGTTTACCGGAGCCCGCCAGCGAAAAGCCGATCCAGGCCGCCGCCACCGCGTCCATCAGATAGCCGCCGCCGGCGTTGACCTGCGAAGAGCCGATGCGCGAGGCCAGCAGAATGCCGCCCAGCCCGGCCAGCAGCGAGGCAATCACGTATGCTGCGACTTTGTAACGCGTGATCCGCAGGCCGGAGAGCCGCGCCGCCTCCGGGTTGCCGCCGATGGCGTACATCCGCCGTCCGTGGGTAGTGAACGACAGCGCCAGCTGGGCGATCAGCGTCACCACCAGCATGATAATGACGATGGTCGGCACCTGCCCCAGCGCGCCAAAGGCCGCCGGGATAGTACCCTCCGCCATCTCGCCGCTCGGCAGAACCATGTTTTCGGTAATCGACCCACCGTAGCTGTAGGTCATTGCCACGCCCTGAATCACAAACAGGCTGGCCAGGGTGGCGAGCATGTCAGGAATGCGCAGCACCACGATCAGAAAGGCGTTAAACAGCCCCACCAGGGTGCAGAGCGCGAGGGTTATCAGAATCGCTTCGGTGGTCCCCAGGCCATGCCAGACAAACAGGGAAATCACCAGCGCGTTAGCCAGCGATGCCGTCGATCCGACGGACAGATCGAAGCCGCCGATGGTGAGGGAAATCGACACCCCAATGGCAATCACCGTCACGATGGCAATCGAGCGCAGAATGTTGATGATGTTGAACGGGTCAAGGAAGTTGTCCGAGGCGAGGCCAAAGACCGCCACCAGCAGCACCACGGTCAGCAACATGCCCCACTTATAGAGAAAATCAAAAAATCGCTGACGGCCCGATACCGTCGCGTTTACTGCCAGGGCCTTGCTCACGCTGCCGCTCCTCCGGTTGAATAATAAAGCAGTGTCTCTTCCCGGGCATCCGCGCCGGGGATCTCCGCTACGATCCGTCCGTCCCACAGTACGCAGATGCGGTCGCATAAACCGACCAGCTCGGCGAATTCACCCGAGGCATAAATCACCCCTTTGCCTTCCCGTGCCAGACCATCGATCAGCATGAACAGATCGGTTTTCGCTTTCACATCGACCCCTTTGGTCGGTTCGTCAAAAATCAAAACGTTGGCATCACCGCGCAGCCATTTGCCAATGGCCACCTTCTGCTGGTTGCCGCCAGAAAGACGGCGCAGCGTCTGACCGGGACCGGTAGCGCGCACGCCGAGGCGGGCAATCACCTCCTCCGCCCAGCGCCAGGCCTGCCGATGGCCAAACAGGCTCCAGCGCGAAAAGCTGTTATCGGCGCTGACCGCCAGGTTCATCGCGATCGGCTCTTCAATGAAAATGCCCTCTTTGCGTCGCTCCTCCGGGACCAGCGCCAGGCCGCGCCCCACCGAGTCGGCTGGATCGCGCGGTCGCCACGGCTGGCCGTTCAGCTCGCCACGCTGCACCCGGCTTTTGCTGGCGCCGAACAGCGCTTTGCACAGCTCGGTTTTGCCCGCGCCGGCCAGCCCGGCGATACCCAGAATTTCCCCCTTCCGCAGGCGCAGCGAAATATCCTGCAGCAACGCCTCATCATGCAGACCGTCAACCTGCAACAGCACCTCTTCGCCGTGCGGCGGGCGCGGCGGCGGGAAGATATCGCTCAGCTCGTGGCCCAGCATCTTTTCGACGATCTGTTCGCCGCTCAGCGGCCCCATCGGGCCGCTCTCAATCAGCCGCCCGTCGCGCAGCACCGTCAGGGTGTCGCAGATCGCCTTCAGCTCATGGATACGATGCGAAATAAACACCACCCCGATCCCCTGATGCTGCAGACGGCGTACTACCGCAAACAGACGCTCACTTTCATGCTGATCCAACGGCGCGGTGGGTTCATCGAGGATCAAAAAGCGGCAATGGTGCGACAGGGCGCGGGCCAACAGGATTTGCTGTTTTTCGGCGAGCGTGCAGCTGTCAATGGAGCGCCGGACGTCCAGCGCCACATCCAGCTGCGCCAGCGCCTCGCGCGCCAGCTGCCGAACCCGCGACCAGCGGAAGGTCATGCCCGGCTCCGCCAGCCTGTCCAGCATAATGTTTTCCGCAATGCTCAGGCCCGGCACCAGCGCCACGTCCACCTCCTGCTGCACCAGGTGGATCCCCAGCTGTTTAGCATCCCGCGGCGAACGAATGGTGACCGGCAGGTTGTTGATCGTCACTTCGCCCTCATAGTGGGCGTGGGTGCCGCACAGCACGGCCATCAGCGTCGACTTACCCGCGCCGTTGGCCCCGGTCAGGGCATGCACCGACCCGCCATGGAGGGTAAAGTCCACCTTGTTCAGCGCCTGAAAGCCGGAGAAGGCCAGGCTAATGTTATGCATCTCAAGGCGATTCGCGCTCATCACTGCTCCCGTGCGGCAATTAATCTTCTGATTTAACGAATTTTTCATAGCCGCCGCTGGCTGACAACTGCGTAAAAAGCATAAGATACAACGAAATAATATTAGCCATCTGGATGTCCAGACATAACATCAGGTTAGCCCAACACCCATAAGGACAGCTTCCATGAGCAACAGCGATATCCGCGTCGTGCCCGGCCCGGCCAACTATTTCTCCCATCCTGGCAGCCTTGAGCGGCTGAGCGATTTTTTTAACGCCGACCAGCTCTCGCGAGCGGTGTGGGTCTATGGCGAGCGCGCTCTGGCCGGCGCCGAACCTTTTCTGCCGGCGGCCTTCCACCTGCCGGAGGCGAAAAAGATCCGCTTTACCGGCCACTGCAGCGAACGCGACGTGGCGGGGCTGGTGCAGGCCTCCGGTGACGATCGGGCGGTAGTGATTGGCGTCGGCGGCGGCGCGCTGCTCGACAGCGCGAAAGTGCTGGCCCGCCGCCTGGGGGTACCGCTGGTGGCCATCCCGACTATCGCCGCCACCTGCGCGGCGTGGACGCCGCTGTCGGTGTGGTATAGCGACGCCGGACAGGCCCTGAATTTTGAGATCTTCGATGACGCCAACTTCCTGGTGCTGGTCGAACCGCGCATCATTCTCAACGCCCCGGCGGAGTACCTGCTGGCGGGCATTGGCGACACCTTAGCCAAATGGTATGAGGCCGTGGTGCTGGCGCCGCAGCCGGAGGCGCTGCCGCTCACCGTGCGGCTGGGGATTAATGGCGCGCTGGCGATCCGCGATGTGCTGCTGGCCAGCAGCGAAACGGCGCTGGCGGACCAGCGCCGCGGCGATCTGACCCAGGCGTTTCGCGATGTGGTGGAGGCGATTATCGCCGGTGGCGGGATGGTTGGCGGGCTGGGGGAACGTTACACCCGGGTCGCCGCCGCCCATGCGGTGCACAACGGACTGACGGTGCTGCCGCAGACGGATAAATTTCTCCACGGTACCAAAGTGGCCTACGGCATTCTGGTACAGAGCGCCCTGCTTGGTCAGGACGATGTGCTGGCGCAGTTAGTGCAGGCGTATCAGCGCTTTAACCTGCCGACCACCCTGGCGGCGCTGGAAGTCGATATCAATAACCGCGCAGAGCTGGACCGGGTCATTGCCCATACCCTGCGCCCGGGCGAGTCGATTCACTATTTACCGGTGACGTTAACCCCTGAGGTTCTGCGCGCGGCGTTTGAGAAGGTGGAATACTTCAGCCGTTAATCACCCCGACCGTCTATACCTAATGATGATGCTCACCACTCTCGCAACGAGGTCATCATGCAGATCGATTTAACAGGTAAGAAGGCGCTGGTTACCGGCGCCAGCCGTGGGTTGGGTCGCGCCATCGCGCTGTCGCTGGCGCGCGCCGGCGCCGATGTGGTTATTACGTATGAAAAATCGGTCGATAAAGCCCAGGCGGTCGCCGATGAAATAAAGGCCCTGGGTCGGTACGGCGAAGCGGTACAGGCCGACAGCGCCAGCGCGCAGGCGATTCAGGATGCCGTCACCCATGCGGCCCGGTCCCTCGGCGGGCTGGACATTCTGGTCAACAACGCCGGAATAGCCCGCGGCGGTCCACTGGAATCCATGACGCTGGCGGACATTGACGCGCTTATCAACGTCAATATCCGTGGAGTGGTCATCGCCACCCAGGAAGCGCTGGTGCATATGGCCGATGGCGGACGGATCATCAACATCGGCAGCTGTCTGGCTAACCGCGTGGCCATGCCGGGCATCGCGGTTTACGCCATGACCAAGTCCGCCCTCAACGCCCTGACCCGTGGCCTGGCGCGTGATTTAGGCCCTCGCGGGATCACCGTTAACCTTGTCCATCCAGGGCCGACCAACAGCGATATGAACCCGGAAGACGGAGAACAGGCGGAAGCCCAGCGCCAGATGATTGCGGTCGGCCACTACGGCCAGCCGGAAGACATCGCCACGGCGGTCACCTTCCTCGCCAGCCCGGCCGCCGGGCAGATCTCCGGTACGGGGCTGGACGTGGATGGCGGATTGAACGCCTGATCGCACATTTTCTGCAAGCCTCTGTCGCCCGGCAGAGGCCTTTCCGCGCCGCCTCGACGGGTTGCGTTTTGCCTCTTACCTGCGTTTTTTCTCCGCTCTACAGTACCCCATAAGAAATTCGGAATTTATCTAATAGTCTTATTATTTCCTTATATTTTGTGTGGGCGTACAGTGGAGGTACGGATGAAAATTGTCTGGTCAAAAACGGCAGATAAGCAATTTTCTAAAATCGATACTCGGTATAAGAGCCGCATTAAATCCAGGCTGGAGAAGATGGATGATAAAGCTTCACCTATCTCGGATATCAAAAAATTGTCCTCTCCCGAAAACCACTACCGGCTGCGATTAGGTGATTACAGAGTCATCTACACCTTTGGGGATCCACCGGGCGATACCTGCTACGTCGTGGCGGTTAAACGCCGAACCACCACCACCTACCTTCATGAGGAAGATACCGAATATGACTATTCAGTACATCAAGGATGAAGAAGGAAAAGACCAGTATGTCGTCATTCCTTACAGCGATTACTTTCGTATGCGCCTGGCTCTGCTGGAGTACGACGACGAGGATGAAAGCGACTGGTAAGATATTCCTTATGAATCAGATATCTATGATGACGTCATGCTGCCGGGCGAAGTCTGCGACGTGATGCATAAAGAAAACGTCAGCCTGCAGGCCGCGTGGCGCATCCTGCGCGGGATGTCC
The DNA here is from genome assembly GCF_018199955.1 of Klebsiella sp. P1954. Lineage (NCBI taxonomy): Bacteria > Pseudomonadati > Pseudomonadota > Gammaproteobacteria > Enterobacterales > Enterobacteriaceae > Klebsiella > Klebsiella sp. P1954. The sequence goes on from NZ_CP073373.1 coordinate 1,496,555, forward strand.
CAGCAGGAGGTAGCCGAAAAGCTTGGCATCAGCCAGTCCGCGGTGTCACAGCTGGAAGCGCTGGACTCCCGTCCGCAAAAGCGCACCCGCGAGAAGCTGGCGGCGATTTACGGCTGTACTCAGGAGCAGATCAGCCTCTATCTGCCGAAAGAGGGTTAACAGCACTTCGCCCCGCCCTTGCCGCCGTAGCGCGCGTCCTGGCGTTCGCGAAAGAACTCTTCATAGGTCATCGGCGTCTGATCCGGGTGGGTTATTCGCATGTGCTCGACGTAGTTATCGTAATCCGGCACGCCGATCATCATTTTGGCGGCCTGGCCTAAATATTTTCCTGCTTTGGAGAGGGTGTCAAACATAAGTCATTTCTCTTTTGTATCCCTCACCCCGAGCCTCTCCCAAAGGGAGAGGGAGGGTCGGAAATGTAGGCCGGGTAAGGCGAAGCCGCCACCCGGCACACCGGTTAATGCGCCCCTTTCGCCTGGGTCTCAATCGCGTCCAGGTTTTCAGGCATTGGCTCATACGGCGTCTCTTTCGCCGTCGGTTTATCCTCTTTCAGCGCCGCCAGCGCGGTTTTAATCGAGAACAGCGCCAGCACCACCACCACAATCATAAAGAAGATGGTCAGCCCGGCATCGAGACGGTTGTTAAACACCAGCTGCGCCAGCTGTGATTCGGTATATTGCGGCGGAATGTTGCCGCTGTCGATCATCGCCTGGAATTTATTAGCGATCGCCAGGAAACCGACTTTGGTGTCCGGGCTAAACGACTTCTGCCAGCCGGCGGTCAACGTACAGATCAGCAGCCAGCTGGTCGGCAGCAGCGCCACCCACGCGTAGCGCTGGCGTTTCATCTTGAACAGGACCACCGCGCAGAGCATCAGCGCCATCCCCGCCAGCATCTGGTTGGCAATACCGAACAGCGGCCACAGGGTGTTAATCCCGCCCAGCGGATCGACCACCCCCTGATGCAGGAAGTAGCCCCACGCCAGGACGCACAGCGCGGTCGCCAGCAGGTTGGCCGGTAGCGAGCTGGTTTTTTTCAGCCCCGGGCTAATCACGCCCAGCAGATCCTGCAGCATAAAGCGCGCCGCGCGGGTGCCGGCATCAACCGCCGTCAGGATAAACAGCGCCTCAAACAGAATGGCGAAGTGGTACCAGAACGAGACATCCATCAGTCCGCCCAGCGAGCCGTGCAGGATGTAGGCCATCCCCACCGCCAGCGTTGGCGCGCCGCCGGCGCGGGAGATAATCGACTGTTCGCCGACCTCGCTGGCGATTTGATGCAGCGTATCAGGCGTAATGCTAAAGCCCCAGCCGCTCACCACCTGCGCTGCCGAGGCGACGACATCGGTGGTACCCGCCGGCGCCAGCACCGCCATCGGGCTGTTCATCGCGAAGTAGACGCCCGGATCGATAATACAGGCCGCCACCAGCGCCATAATAGCGACGAAGGATTCCATCAACATGCCGCCGTAGCCGATAAAGCAGGCCTGGCTTTCGTTGGCCAACATTTTCGGCGTGGTGCCGGAGGAGATCAGCGCGTGGAAGCCGGAGACCGCGCCGCAGGCGATGGTGATAAACAGGAACGGGAACAGGTTGCCGGTCCATACCGGGCCGGTACCATCGACGAACTTGGTCAGCGCCGGCATCGTCAGGGTCGGGCGCATAATCAGGATGCCAATCGCCAGCCCCACGATGGTGCCGATTTTCAGGAAGGTGGAGAGATAATCGCGCGGGGCCAGCAGCAGCCAGACCGGCAGTACCGCAGCCACAAATCCGTAGCCCACCAGGATCCAGGTCAGCTGTACGCCGGTGTAATCAAACCACGGCGCCCAGGTCGGGCTTTCCGCCACCCAGCCGCCGGAGATGATGGCGAACACCAGCATCACCAGGCCTATCACCGACACCTCGCCGATGCGTCCCGGACGCAGATAGCGGATGTAGATGCCCATAAAGATCGCCAGCGGAATGGTAAAGGCGACGGTGTATGTCCCCCAAGGACTGTGGGTCAGCGCTTTCACCACAATCATCGCCAGGACCGCGAGGATGATCACCATGATCATAAAGCAGGCCACCAGCGCCAGGACGCCAGCGGTCGGTCCCATCTCCTCTTTAACCAGTTCGCCAAGCGAACGGCCATCGCGGCGGGTCGAAACAAACAGCACCATAAAGTCCTGTACCGCCCCAGCCAGCACCACGCCGGCGAGGATCCAGATCATCCCCGGCAGGTAGCCCATCTGCGCGGCGAGCACCGGGCCCACCAGCGGCCCCGCGCCGGCAATGGCGGCAAAATGGTGACCGAACAGCACTTTTTTGTCGGTTGGAACGTAGTCGAGGCCATCGTTATGCCGCACCGCGGGCGTCATCCGCGTCGGGTCAACGCCGAGCACGGTTTTAGCGATATACAGGCCGTAGAAACGATACGCGATCAAATAAACGCAGACCGCGGCGACGACAATCCACAGCGCGTTTATCTGCTCACCCCGGTTTAAAGCGATATAGCCGAGGGCGAAGGCTCCGATGACGGAGAGCAGCGCCCAGATAAGGTATTTCCCTGAATTATTCATTGTTGTGGTCCACCGGTAGGGTAATCAGGATGTTACATTTTGTTTCTAGATCACAACGCAGAATTTAACAACACCGAAACATCGCAGATGCCGTACACCCACAGAGATTTGTCTCACATTGCTAGCGAGATCACTTAAGGCAGGAAAATGAATGAAAGGGTTACCGTGAACGGTGCCGTTTTTTTTGTCGGGTGGCGGCTAACGCCTTACCCGACCTACAGATACTTAGCCCTGCTAAGCGCAATGCGAGCAGGGAAACTCCCGGATGGCGGCGCGCTGCGCCTTATCCGGGCTACCCCATTGCGCCGATACGTAGCCCGGCTAAGCGTAGCGCAAGCCGGGGAAACAGCGGCTTCTTAGCCCAGCACCGCGGTGCCCAGACGACAGGTGCAACAGCGCCGCCCCTTCTCGTCATATACCACAATCTCCCAGCTCTGGCTCTGGCGACCAAGATGCAGCGGACGGCACTCGCCGCGCACTTTCCCGCTGGAGACGGCCCGGTGATGGCTGGCGTTAAGCTCAGTCCCGACGACGCACTGCCCTTCTTCGGTCATCAGCCAACCGGCCATCGAGCCCAGCGTCTCCGCCAGCGCCGCGGAAGCGCCGCCGTGCAGCAGGCCAAACGGCTGATGCGTGCGCGCATCCACCGGCATCTCCGCCTCCAGCAGCCCCTCTTCCAGTCGGGTGTAGATGATGCCAAGATGCGCCACCATGGTATTTTCGCTGCTGGCGTTCAGCGCCGCCAGCGTAAGCTCTCGCTTCCAGGCCATTTACGCCCCCAGCGTCGAGCCGCCATCAACCACGATATCCTGCAGGGTGATATGGCTGGCGTGAGAAGAGGCGAGGAACAGAATGGTATTGGCGATCTCCTGCGGGCGGGCGATTTTACCCAGCGGGATGCCGAGCTTAAACTGCTCGCCGAAGCCGCGGATCCGCTGCTGCTCTGCATCGTCGCTGACCCACAGGGTGCGCTGCATATCGGTATCGGTGGAGCCCGGCGACACCAGATTACAGCGCACCCCGCTGCCCGCTAGCTCAAGGCCGACGGTCAGCGCCAGGCTTTTCAGCGCCGCCTTCGAGGCGCCATAGGCGCTCATGCCGATGCGCGGCGTGTGCGCAGCATCGGAGGCGACGGTGACGATCGCCCCGCCCCGCTGGCGACGGAACTGGGCCATCGTCTGCTGAAACAGGTTGAACGCCCCGCCGACGTTGACCGCGAAGGTCTGCTGCCAGTCTTCCGCGCTCAGCTGGTCGGTAGCGCCCATGCGCAGGATCCCGGCGGCGTTCACCAGCACATCTAAACGCTCGGTGTTCGCCAACAGCCGGCTACATGCCTCGCGTACCTGGTCGGCATCGGCAACGTCCAGCGTTTCGGTGGCAAACGGATAGCTTTCGCCGTCAAAGGCGAGGTCGAACCCGGTGACGTTGGCCCCGGCCTCGACGAAAGCCAGCGCGGTGGCATAGCCAATCCCTTTACCTGCGCCGGTCACCCACACGGTCTGACCGCGAAAATCCAGCGCCGCCATTAGTGCACCTCGCGGGAGAGCAGCGCCCACCAGGCGTCGATGGTCGGGTTTTTCGCCAGCATCACGAAGTCGATATCGCCGTGCACTTTGCGCCAGCGGGCGGCCAGGGCCATCATCCGCACCGAATCCAGACCGTAGTCGATTAGGTTTTCATCATCCAGCGGTTCATCGGATTCGTCGAGCAGCGGCAGAATTAGCTCACGCAGCGCCGCTTTGGAGGCTGGGAGCGGTAGCAGCTCTTCGGTCATCACCACGCGGCCGGAGCGGCCGGCGACGTATTTCAGCGCCATCAGGTGCTCTTCACGGCTGAAATCTGCCAGCGCGTCGGCGACAAAGAACGGTTTGATATCGCGCATGAAAGCATCGGTGGCGGTGGTCATGCAGCCGATATGGGCGTAAACGCCGGTGATGATCAGCTGGTCGCGACCGGTCTCTTTCAGCATCTCCTCCAGCGGCGAGCGATGAAACGCGCTGTAGCGCCATTTCACCAGCACGGTATCGTCTTCATCCGGCGCCAGCGCGGCAATCACCTGCTGCTGCTCCGGCGAGCGGGTCAGACCCGGCCCCCACATATCATTCAGCAGGGCGCGGTCTTCATCGCTCTGCTCTTTCGGCTGGGCGGTGTAGTACACCGGAATGCCGTTCTGTTTGCAGAAGTCGCGCAGGGCGGCGATATTAGCCACCACTTTCTCCATCATCGCGCTGTTTTCGCCCCAGAAGTTGAGGAAATACTCCTGCATGTCGTGGATCAGCAGCGCGGCGCGCGACGGCTCAAAGGCCCAGTTAACTTTGTTCGCCGGAATATCGCTGGCTTCCGGCAGCGCATAAGCCTGTAATTTAGGGATTGCCATTCTCTGTTCTCCTTCAGCCCAGCTTGCCTTCGGCCAGCCACTGACGTAATTGTTTTTTATCGACTTTGCCCACCGGCGTCAGCGGCAGCGCGGCAACGCACTCCACGCGGTCCGGCAGTTTAAATTCCGCCACCCCCTGCTCGCGCAGGAAGCGGCGCACGGCGACGGCGCGCAGCGGCGAGGTCACCACCAGATAAGCGCAGCTTTTCTCGCCCAGCAGATTGTCTTCGATGCTGACCAGCGCGGCGTGGATCACCGCCTCATGGCGCAGCAGCAGGTTTTCGATCTCTTCAGCGGCGATCTTCTCGCCGCCGCGGTTGATCTGATCTTTTTCCCGGCCCTGGACGGTGATATACCCATCTTCGTCGATCGAAATCAGATCGCCGGAGCAATAAAATCCCTCGGCGTCAAAGGCTTCCGCGTTATGCTGCGGGCTGTTGTAGTAGCCGCGGAAAGTGTACGGCCCGCGGGTCATCAGGCGGCCCACTTCGCCGCGCGGCAGCGGGTTGCCGTCGGCATCCGCTACCCACACTTCATCGTCCGGGCACATCGGACAGCCCTGGGTATTGATGATCCGCTCCGGGCTATCGTTAAGGCGGGTGTAATTTACCAGCCCCTCCGCCATGCCGAACACCTGCTGCAGCTGGCAGCCGATTTCCGCCGGAATGCGCGCGGCGAGCGTCGCTGACAGGCGCGCGCCGCCGACCTGCAGCAGCTGCAGCGATTGCAGCTGGGCGTTGCTGCCCCATTCGTGAATCGCCTGCAGCCACAGGCTGACTGCCGGCGGCACCAGCGAGGCAACGTTGATCTGATGTTTTTCGATCAGCGGGAAACAGAGCGTGGCACTCGGGTCGGCGGCGAGGATCACCCGCCCGCCGGCGAGGAAGACGCCGAGCGAACCCGGGGAACTCATCGCATAGTTATGCGCCGCCGGCAGCGCGTTGAGGTAGCGCGTTTCAGCGTTAATCCCGCAGATCTCATTGCTGCGGCGGATACTGTAGTCGTAATCGTTATGGGTGCGTGGGATAAGCTTCGGCGTCCCGGTGCTGCCGCCGGAGAGCTGGAAAAAGGCCACTTCGTCGGCAGGGGTTGGATTGGCGATAAAGTTATCCGCCGGGCGGTTAATCTCCGTCGCCAGATCGCGCTCGCCGCCGTCGTTACGCAACAGTGCGACGCGCAGGGAAGGATGTTCCGCGATAAACGCGTGGAGAAAGCTATCGTCAGCAAACAGCGCGTGCTCGCGATCGGCAATCAGCAGCGCCGGTTTAATCTGCGCAGCGTAGGCGTTAAGTTCGCTGCGCTGGTGGCTGAACAAAGCGTTCACTGGCGCGACGCCGATGCGCAGCAGCGCAAAGAAGGTCATGTAAAACTCGGCGACATTGCCCAACTGCACCAGCGCGGTCTCCCCGCGCTTCAGTCCCTGGCGCTGCAGCGAGCAGGCGAGGTTGTCCACCAGCTGGTTAAACTGGCGGTAGCTAATCTGCCGCTCGCCATCGATAATCGCCACGGCGTCATTGTCCGCGTGACGGGTGATCAGATTGGTTAACGGCAGATCCTGCCAGTAGCCTTTTTGACGATAGCGGGCCGCAAACTCTTCCGGCCAACGGGTAAATGCAATCATCCTTGCCTCTTAGTTCAAGCCAAATACGTTAAGCATGGTGGTCAGTTTGACGCCGGTTTCGCGCCATTCGCCCAGCGGCGAGGAGGCCGGAACAATGCCCGCGCCGGCAAACAGGCGCAGCGTACGCTGCTGCAGACGCGCGCAGCGGATAGTCACCACCCACTCGCCGTTGCCTTCGTCATCGCACCAGCCGACGATGCCGCCGAACAGCTGGCGATCGAAGGGTTCCAGTTCAGCAATCAGGCGCTTCGCCGCCTGATGCGGGAAACCGCTCAGCGCCGGCGTCGGGTGCAGCAGACAGGCCAGCGACATGGCGTTTTCTTCCGCCAGCGCGGTGCCTGCGATCGGCGTCGCCAGATGCCAGAGCGTCGGGGTGGTAATCAACTGCGGCGACTCCGGTAGCGACAGCTGACTGCTGCGCGGGCCCAGCACGCTCTTCATCGCCTGGGTCACCAGCTCGTGCTCGTGGCGATCTTTGCCGGAGGCCAACAGCCTGTTGCCTGCTTCCCGATCCAGCACATCGTCCGGCTGGCGACGGGCGGAGCCGGCCAGCGGCAGAGAGCTGAAGTGCTGTCCTTCTTTACGCAGCAGCAGCTCCGGGCTGGCGCCCAGCAGCACGCCGCCGTCGGAGAGCGGCACGTGGAAGTTAAAGCTGGCGGGGTTCTGGGCGATCAGTCGCTCCATCAGCGCGCCGCTGTCGACGCGGTCGCGGGTGGTAATATCGATAAGCCTTGATAGCACCACTTTGTCGACTTCCGGGGTGGCGGTCAGCGCGGCGGCGCGTTCCACCATGGCTAAAAACGCGTCCTGCTCCGGGATCTCCCGACGCTCCACCACCTCCATCGCCTCCAGCGGCGCGGCATAGCGGGCGGAACGCTGCTTTTCCGGGCGAGAGAACGCTTCCCAGCGCTCGGGGATATAGAGCTCGGAAGGCTGACAGGTGTCGAACGGGATAGCCCCGACCATCACCGGCTTGCGGATCCCCGCCGCCCGGGCCTCGGCAAAGGCGGCCGCCATCTGCTGCTGGAACTCGCCGTTCAGCGCATCGCCGCCAACGGCGGGCTGTGAGAAGCGACGGAAGCAGCCTGAAGTGGTAAAACTGCGGTACGGCGACATAAAGAAGAAGCTGTCCGGCGACAGGGTCCGGGTCGGTTTCTTTACATCCTCAGCCAGTGACGTTTCCATATCATCCTCCAAAAACGATAAAGATATTAAGAATAATTATCATTTATATTTTGGTTGGCTAACCTAAAAGGTATTGCCCGCCATGTCAACCGCGTTACGTCATGGCGCCGCCACTTTGGCTTGCATCCTGCTGACACAAAGTTGAAAATGAGACGCATTTATCACCTTTCAAATCAGGATGCGATGACGTGAACTTCTTTTCTTTCTGCCGCCGCGGTGCGCTGACCGGCATGCTGTTGCTTTTAGGAATTACCTCAGCCCAGGCGGCGGACTGGCCGCGCCAGGTCACCGACAGCTACGGGACGCATACCCTGCCGAGTCAGCCGCTGCGCATTGTCTCCACCAGCGTGACGCTTACCGGTTCGCTGCTGGCGATTGACGCTCCGGTGGTCGCCAGCGGCGCGACCACGCCGAACAACCGCGTCGCCGATAGCCAGGGCTTTCTGCGCCAGTGGAGCGAGGTTGCCAAAGCCCGCAAGCTGGCGCGGCTGTACATCGGCGAACCAAGCGCCGAAGCGGTGGCCGCCCAGATGCCGGATCTGATCCTGGTGAGCGCGACCGGCGGCGACTCCGCCCTGCCGCTGTACGATCAGCTTAAAACCATCGCCCCGACGCTGGTCATCAACTATGACGATAAAAGCTGGCAAACCCTGCTCACCCAGCTGGGGCAGATCACCGGTCATGAACAACAGGCCAGCGCGCGCATTGCCGACTTCAATAAACAGCTCGTTTCGTTAAAAGAAAAAATGAAACTGCCGCCGCAGCCGGTGACCGCCCTGGTCTATACCGCCGCCGCGCACAGCGCCAATATCTGGACGCCGGAATCGGCTCAGGGGCAGATGCTCGAACAGCTGGGCTTTAGCCTGGCGACGCTGCCGGGCGGCCTGCCCGCCAGCCATAGCCAGGGTAAACGCCACGATATCGTGCAGCTGGGCGGGGAGAACCTCGCGGCCGGTCTGAACGGCCAGAGCCTGTTCCTGTTCGCCGGCGATCAGAAAGATGCGGATGCCATCTACGCCAACCCGCTGCTGGCGCATCTCCCGGCGGTCGCAGGCAAACGCGTCTACCCGCTGGGCACCGAGACCTTCCGCCTTGACTACTACAGCGCTCTGCTGGTGCTCCAGCGTCTCTCCAGCCTGTTCGGCTAACGCGGGCTGCGCCATCAGGACGGGCTCTCGGCCTGCACACCTTGCCGGGCGGCGCTGCGCTTGCCCGGCCTACTGAGCTTGCACCGGCCTGCCGTACCCCAGGCCCGGTAAGGCGCAGCCGCCACCGGGCATCAGGCCGGGTACGCAACCTGAACTCTTTGCCGGGCGGCGCGGCGCTTGCCCGGCCTACAATGCCAGCGTCCCCAATCCAGACCGTAGGCCCGGTAAGGCGCAGCCGCCACCGGGCATCAGGCCGGGTACGCGGCCTGCACACCTTGCCGGGCGGCGCGGCGCTTGCCCGGCCTACTGAGCTTGCACCGGCCTGCCGTACCGTAGGCCCGGTAAGGCGCAGCCGCCACCGGGCATCAGGCCGGGAACGCGGCCTGAACACCTTGCCGGGCGGCGCGGCGCTTGCCCGGCCTACAATGCCAGCGTCCCCCAGTACCGTAGGCCCGGTAAGGCGTAGCCGCCACCGGGCATCAGGCCGGGTACGCAGCCTGAACACCTTGCCGGGCGGCGCGGCGCTTGCCCGGCCTACAATGCCAGCGTCCCCCAGTCCAGACCGTAGGCCCGGTAAGGCGCAGCCGCCACCGGGCAAGCGCACCCTACTTAACTTTCGTTGACAATTTCCGGGCGCTGGAAACGGCGCAGCTCGCGTAGCAGCCCAACCAGCAGCACACCGACAAGCGCCAGCGCCCAGCCGCTGGCGCTGGCGGATGCCGCCGGGGTCATCACCGCCCCTAAGCCGCCGAGCAGCGCCGCGCCGATGGCGTCGCCGGTGACGTTTTGCGCGGTCCACAGACCGTTAATCCGCCCGAGCATATGTTCCGGCGTCTGGGTCTGGATCAGGGTGTACTGCAGCAGCGAGCTAATAGCGCTCAGCCAGCCAAACAGCGCCAGGCACAGCGCGCCCAATGCCCAGTGCGGCATCAGGCTGAACAGCGCAATGGCGACAAACGATCCCACCGTCGTCGCCAGCATCAGCGCGCCCGGCCGCACCGTCTGGGCCAGTTGGCCGCTGGTCAACGCCCCCAGCGCCGCACCGAGCGGAATAGCGGCGTACAGCAGGCCAATCTGTCCGGCCGACATCTGCCAGCTACCGGCCAGCGCCGGATAGAGCACCCGCACCGCGCTGGCCATGGTCAGCAGACCGCCAAGCAGCGCAATCCCGCCGATAAGCGGGCTTCGGCAGAGGAAGGTCAGCCCCGCCAGCAGGGAGCGCAGCGGATGCTCGCGCGGCTGCGGAGGCGGCGGCAGCTGCGGCAGACGCAGCAGGGTTAAGGTGGTGATAAAGGTCCCCGCCGCCGCCAGGCCAAAGTTCCACGCCACGCCGCCGGTGGCCAGCAGCAGGCCGCCGATCATCGGCGAAATCACCGAGCCAAGGCGCACCGTCAACATGGTGATGGCCCCGGCCTGCATCAGGTTTTCCCGCCCCACCAGCGCCGGGGTCGCCGCCAGCAGCGCGGTCACCCCCAGCGAGGCGAAGAACCCATCCCAGATCCCCAGCAGGTAGATCGCCGCCAGCGACGGCTCCGGCAGCAGGGCGTTCAGACACAGGCCGACAAAGCCCACGCCGCAGGTGCCGCGCGCCAGCAGGATCAGGCGTTTACGTTCATAGCGGTCAGCCAGCACGCCCCCCACCATCAGACCAACAAACATCGACGCCCCGGTCAGCGTCACCGACAGCCCGACCTGCCAGGTCGAATGGGTCATCATCTGGATCTGCACCGGAATGGCCACGCCCAGCAGGCCAAGCGACAGAATAGAGATAAAGCGAGCGATAAAAACGGCGCGAAACGCCGGGTGAGTTTTCAGCAGGCTGAGATTGAGCAGCCAGGATTGTCGGTTCATTACAGCGCCTTGTCGTTATTTTTAATACCCTTTTTACTGTGGGTCATGCTACCATAGCTGAATAAAATCGATAACGATAATTACTATCATTATCATATCAGGGATGTCAGTTATGTCGTTTTCTACGACCGCGGTACGCTCTGTCGCCGTGCCCGGATTGTTGCTATTACTCGCCTTAGCCGCCGCGCTTAGCCTGACCATCGGCGCCAAATCGTTGCCGATCGGCACGGTATTCACCGCCTTCAGCGGAACCTGTCAAAGCGCTGATTGCACTATCGTGCTGGACGCGCGCCTGCCGCGCACTCTGGCCGGTCTGCTGGCCGGCGTCGCCCTCGGCCTCGCCGGCGCGCTGATGCAGACGCTCACCCGCAACCCGCTGGCCGACCCCGGCCTGCTGGGGGTCAACTCCGGCGCCAGCTTCGCCATCGTCCTCGGCGCGGCGCTGTTCGGGATCACTTCCCCGCAGGAGCAGCTGCTGCTGGCGTTCTGCGGCGCGCTCTGCGCCTCGCTGCTGGTAGCCTTTACCGGCAGCCAGGGCGGCGGTCAGCTGAGCCCGGTGCGCCTCACCCTCGCCGGGGTCGCCCTTGCGGCGGTACTCGAGGGGCTGTCCAACGGCATCGCCCTGCTCAACCCGGACGTCTACGATCAGCTACGCTTCTGGCAGGCCGGTTCGCTGGATATCCGCACCCTGCAAACGCTGAAAATTGTCCTGCTGCCGGTAGTGGTGGCGGGGATCGCCGCTCTGCTGCTGAGCCGGGCGCTGAACAGCCTGAGCCTGGGCAACGATACCGCCACCGCCCTCGGCAGCCGCGTCGCCCGCACCCAGCTGATCGGCCTGATCGTCATCACCGTCCTGTGCGGCAGCGCCACCGCCGTCGTCGGCCCCATCGCCTTTATCGGCCTGATGATGCCGCATATGGCGCGCTGGCTGGTGGGGGCCGATCATCGCTGGTCGCTGCCGGTCACCCTGCTCGCCACCCCGGCCCTGCTGCTGTTTGCCGACGTGATTGGCCGCCTGCTGGTGCCCGGCGAACTGCGGGTATCGGTGGTGAGCGCCTTTCTCGGCGCGCCGGTGCTGATCTGGCTGGTGCGCCGCCAGCCGCGGGGAGGTGGCCTGTGATTGCTCCGTCCCGCCGCCTGATAGCCAGCTGTCTGCTGCTGATGGCCGCCAGCCTGCTGATTTCCCTGCTCGGGCTGGCGCAAGGCCCGGTGCCCCTGACGATTGACCAGGTGTTCTCGGCGCTGTTCGGCGATGCGCCGCGCAACGTCGCGATGGTGGTGAACGAATGGCGGCTGCCGCGGGTGTTAATGGCGCTGCTCATCGGCGCCGCGCTCGGCGTCAGCGGCGCCATTTTCCAGTCGCTGACCCGTAACCCGCTCGGCAGCCCGGACGTGATGGGCTTTAACACCGGCGCCTGGAGCGGCGTGCTGGTGGCGATGGTCCTCTTCGGCCAGAACCTGACGGCGATCGCCCTGGCGGCGATGCTTGGCGGCGTGCTGACCTCGCTGGTGGTCTGGCTGCTGGCCTGGCGCAACGGGATCGAAACCTTCCGCCTGATCATTATCGGCATCGGCGTGCGCGCCATGCTGGTGGCATTCAACACCTGGCTGCTGCTGCGCGCCTCGCTGGAGACCGCCCTTTCTGCGGGCCTGTGGAACGCCGGATCGCTCAACGGCCTGACCTGGGGTAAAACCTGGCCGTCGGCGCCGCTGATCCTGCTGATGCTGGTGAGCAGCGCCCTGCTGGTTCGCCGGATGCGGCTGCTGGAGATGGGCGACGATACCGCCTGCGCGCTGGGGGTGCAGGTCGAGCGTTCGCGCCTGCTGCTGATGCTGGTGGCGGTGGTGCTCACCGCCGCCTCGACGGCGCTGGCCGGGCCGATCTCATTTATCGCGCTGGTGGCGCCGCATATCGCCCGCCGCCTGAGCGGCACGGCCCGCTGGGGACTGACCCAGTCGGCCCTGTGCGGCGCGCTGCTGCTGGCGCTGGCCGATTACGGCGCCCAACGGCTGTTTATGCCGTGGCAGCTGCCGGTTGGCGTGTTAACCGTCAGCCTCGGCGGTATTTACCTTATTGCATTGTTGATTCAGGAGTCCCGCAAAAAATGAGTGCTGTCCCCTCCCGTTTGCGCGGCGAGCAGTTAACCCTGGCCTACGGGAACAAGACCATCGCCGAGTCGCTGAACGTGACCATCCCTGACGGTCAATTCACCGCCATTATTGGCCCCAACGGCTGCGGCAAGTCGACGCTATTGCGCACCCTCAGTCGCCTGATGACGCCCGCCAGCGGCCACGTCTGGCTCGACGGCGCGCAGATCCAGCAGTACGCCAGTAAAGAGGTTGCCCGCCGCATCGGGCTGCTGGCGCAGAATGCCACCACCCCTGGCGATATCACGGTGCAGGAGCTGGTGGCCCGCGGGCGCTATCCGCACCAGCCGCTGTTTACCCGCTGGCGCAAAGAAGATGAAGAGGCGGTGAACAAGGCGATGCGGGCGACCGGGATCAGCGATCTGGCGCTGCAGAGCGTCGACACGCTTTCCGGCGGCCAGCGGCAGCGGGCGTGGATTGCGATGGTGCTGGCCCAGGAAACGGCGATTATGCTGCTGGATGAGCCGACCACCTGGCTGGACATCAGCCATCAGATCGACCTGCTGGAACTGTTGAGCGAGCTGAATCGCGAGAAGGGCTATACCCTGGCGGCGGTGCTGCACGATCTTAACCAGGCCTGCCGCTACGCCACCCACCTGATCGCCCTGCGCGACGGCAGGATCGTCGCCGAGGGGGCGCCGAAGGAGATAGTCACCGCCGATCTGATTGAACGGATTTACGGTCTGCGCTGCACGATCATTGAAGATCCGGTGGCGCATACGCCGCTGGTGGTCCCGCTGGGCCGCCGGTAATCTCCTCTTTCCCCGGCTTGCGCTACGCTGAGCCGGGCTACCTGCTGTAGCCCGAACTCAACCGTTACCCCAGAATCTCCCTGACCACCGGACCGATGGCCTCAAAGGCCTGCGGGGAGATGATATCGACGTGGGCGCAGTTCTGGCTGAACACCTCCAGTTCCCCCACCCACGGGCCCCATACGACCTGCGGATCCATCCCCTCCTGCCGCGTCTTCTCCGCCACGAACAGCGTCGCCTTGCCGTCAAACTTCGCGCTGTGGGCAGTAGTTAACAGCCGCACCGCATCGGCATAGTTGCCTTCGATAGCGCTGAACAGCTCGCCGGAGGCTTGCCCCTGCTGGGCGGCGAGGAACGCTTCGCGCTCGCGGTCGATCTCCGCCAGTACCTCGGGATCCAGCCCGTTGGCCTCTTTCTCCGCCCAGTTTTGCGTCTCCGGCGGCCAGGTATCCAGCAGGCCGAGGAAGGCCACCGCTTCGCCGCGCTGGCGCAAGCGGGCGGCAATCCCCTGGGCTAAGGTGCCGCCCAGCGAATACCCGAACAGGTAATAAGGGCCGTGCGGCTGCTGCGCCAGCAGCGTGCGCAGATGATGCTCGCACACCTCGTCGAGGCTGGCGGCGCTGGCCATCGGCCCCTGCGGGCGCGGCGACTGAATACCGGTAATCGACCAGCGCGGGCTGAGATAGCGCGCCAGCACGCTGAACTGCCAGGCGAAGCCGGAGGCGGGATGGAAGCAGAACAGCGTCGGGCCGTCGCTCTCGCGCAGCGGCAGAAGCGTATCCAGCCCCAGGCGCTGGGCCTGCTCATCGCTGAGATCGGCGGCCAGCAGCGCGCTCAGTTTGCCCACCGTCGAGGCCACCATCACCTGCCCCGGGGTCACCTGCCGCGCCAGCTGGCGGCTGAGCTGTGCCGCCAGGCGCATCGCCAGCAGCGAATGACCGCCAAGGGCGAAGAAATCGGCGTCGATATCGTTCACCTCGCAGCCCAGCAGCTGGCTGAAGGCGGCGGCGACAAGAGTTTCCATGCCGGGCTCCGGCGGCCGGCCGCTGCGCTCGCCGCCGAGGGTCGGCAGCGGCAGCGCTTTGCGGTCCAGTTTGCCGTTGGCGCTCAGCGGCAGCTCAGCGAGCTGCATCAGCACCACCGGCACCATATGCGGCGGCAGCTGTTCCGCCAGCCGCGCTTTCAGCGCCGCGGTATCCAGCGGCAGGCCGGAGTCAGAGACCAGATAGCCAACCAGCTGCCGGGCATCGCCGCCGGTCGCCGCCGCCTGGTTGAAGACGCAGGCGTGACTCACCGCCTGCGCCACGTCCGGCAGGGCCGACATCACCCGATCAATCTCGCCAAGCTCGATGCGCTGCCCGCGGATCTTCAGCTGATCGTCGCTGCGGCCAAGGTACTCCACCGCGCCGTTCGTCAGCCAGCGCGCCACGTCGCCGGTGCGATACATCCGCTCGCCGGGGGCAAACGGGTCGGCGATAAAGCGGCTGGCGGTGAGATCCGGGCGCCCCAGATAGCCCTGCGCCAGCTGGATGCCGGTGAGATAAAGATCCCCCGCCACCCCCGGCGGCACCGGGCGCATCGCGGCATCGAGAATGCGCAGCCCGGTGTTCCACACCGGCCAGCCAATCGGCACGCTGCTGCCGGTCACGGCCGCCAGCTCAGGGCCGCAGGCCGGGTACCAGCTGACGTCCACCGCCGCTTCCGTCGGGCCGTACAGGTTATGCAGCGGCGCACCGGTCAAGCGCTCCCACTCGCGGCACAATTCCGTCGGCAGCGCTTCGCCGCTGCAGAATACCCGCCGCAGCGTGCGGCAGGCAGCGACGCTGTCGGCATCCAGCGAGGCGACAAACGCCGCCAGCATCGACGGCACAAAGTGGGTGGTGGTCACGCCGTAGCGGGCGAAGAACTGCTGCATCGCCTGCGGGTCGCGGTGCGCCTCCGGCTCGGCCATCACCAGCTGCGCGCCGGCGATAAACGGCCACCAGAATTCCCACACCGACACGTCGAAACTGCACGGCGTTTTCTGCGCCACCACGTCGTCGGCAGATAACGGATAGCGATCCTGCATCCACAGCAGGCGGTTGACGATGGCGGTCTGGCCGACCATCACCCCTTTCGGCCGCCCGGTGGAGCCGGAGGTAAAGATGATGTAGGCGGTATGGTCTGGTTTTGACAGCGCCAGCGGCGCGTCATCCCCGGCGGCCAGCGGCTGCTGGTAGCAGAGGCTTTCCAGCCCCGGAATATCGCTGAAGCGGGCCAGTTGATCCTCCGTGGCGATCAGCAGCGACGGCCGGGCGTCTTCCAGCATCATCCGCAGGCGGTCGTCCGGGTAGCCGGTGTCCAGCGGCAGCCAGGCGGCCCCCGCTTCGACAATGCCGTGCAGCGCCAGGGTCAGGAACACCGAGCGCGGCAGGGCCACCGCCACGCTGTCCCCAGGCTTCACGCCGCGCTGACGCAGCAGCTGCGCGAGCGCCACCACCTGCTGACGCATCTCGCGATAGCTGAACTGCCAGCGGGCGTCCGCCAGCGCCGGGGCATCCGGGGTCTTCCGCGCCTGGTCGGCCACCAGCGCGCTGAGGGTGGTGGCAGGCAGCGGCACAGCGGTATCGTTGACCGCCGCCAGCCGGGCCAGCTCGTCGGCGGAGAGCATCTCTGCTTCGCCGCAGCGCAGCGTCGGATCGGCGGCGAACTGCGCCAGCAGCGCGGTCAGTCGCGCCATGTGGCGACGGAGCTCGGCTTCGTCGTACCGGGCCTTGTTGGCGAGGATCTCCAGCGACAGCCCGCCGGTCTCATCCGGGAACAGCGCCAGCTCGAGATCGTTGACCGGGCCGGTGGCGAGGGTGTGGGTCACTGCCTGCACACCATCGATATCTAGCTGGTAATCAAAGACTTTGACGTTCAGCACCGGGCCGAACAGCGGTTCGTCCCCTGCCGCTTTGCCGCTGTCGCGAACGATCTGCTCGGCGTCATAGCGCTGATGGCGGCGCATCTTTTTCAACTGAGCGGCGAGGCGCATCGCCAGGTCCGCCAGCGTCTCCTGGGCGTCAATATGCACCGCCAGAGGCAGGACATTGAGCACCGGCCCCGTCGAGGTCAGCGCGGCTGAACCCATCCGGCGCATAAAGATAAAGCCCGCCGCGTAGTCCATCCGGTTGCACAGGCGGCCCAGCCACAGCGTGGTGAGCGCCAGCGCCAGGTCAGCGGGCTGACACTGCGGCGCATGGCTGGCCAGGCGGCGGAAGGCGTCGGCGTTCATCTCCAGCTTCATCCGCCAGATATCGCTCCCGGCGGCGCGCCCGCCCAGCGGCGCGGCAGAGAGTGAGGCTGGCGCCGGTAACGCCTGGCGCTGGGCCTGCCAGAAGGCTTTATCCCGCTGCCAGGCCTCGCTGCCGGCGTAGCGCTGGTACTCGTCCACCACCTCGGCGAAGGGGGTGAAAGGCGACTCAGGAGTGGCTTCCCCACGCTGCCAGGCGCGGTAAATGGCGGCGATCTGCCGGGTTATCGCCGGGAAGCTGAAGCCATCCACCAGCAAGTGGTGATAACGCTGATACCAGTACCAGCGGTCGTCGCCGACGCGCAGCAGCTGATGGCACACCAGCGGGTTGCCGCCGTCGACGCGCAGATCCTGCGCCAGATCCGCCTGCATCCGCTCCGTAGCGGCGCGATGCGGATCCGGCGCCGTCCGCAGGTCAATGATCGACGGTTCGGCAAAGGTGCGGTCGGCCGCCAGCCACTGCCAGACTTCCCCCTCCTCTTCCTCAAAGCGCAGGCTGAGGGTGTCCGCCTGCTGCAGACCGGCGACAATCGCTTTTCCCAGCAGCGTCGGGTCGAGGGCGCCGCGTAGTTCAACATAGTGGGCTACGCTCCAGGCGCCTGGCAGAGTGGAGAGGCGCTCGGCCATCCAGATCCCCGGCTGCGCGGCAACCAGCGGTAAACGAGTGGTCATTGTCAGCTCCTTATGACGCATGATGGGCGGGGGTCAGTGTCGACCAGTTGGCCGCCAGCCAGGCGTTGCAGGCCTCGGCCGACTGCGGGGGGCACACCACCGTCCAGCCGGCAGGCAGGTCGCAATGCGCCGGCCACAGGCTGTACTGCTGTTGATCATTGCGCAGAATGTAAAACTGCCCTTGCGGATTGTCGAAGGGGTTACTGAATTGCATATCAAACTCCTGTCGTAAAACGCGATGCTAAGGGTGCGACAGCAGAGGCTGCCAGAGCTGGATAAGCCCTGCCGTCAGCCCGCCGCGCCAGCAAAGCGCATCATGCCCGCCGTCAACCTGACGCCAGAAAATCGTCTGCTGTGTTGTGGTGAGTTGCGCCAGTAGCGCCTGGTTCGCGCGAAAAATGATCGGTTCGCGTTGGCCCGCTTCCAGCCAGACGCGCAGCCCGGCCGCGGACACCTCACCCTGGCGAAGCTGTTCGCCGATAAAGCCCGTCCCGCGGCCATCACGGTGCGGCCACCAGTAGGAGCCTGACTGGCTGAGCACGCAGCCAAAGCGCTGCGGCCAGTTGAGAGCGGCGAACATCGCCGCCAGACCGCCGAAGCTTTGCCCGGCCACCACCGTCCGATCCGGGCGGTCGCTGAACGGGGCATAGCCGTGGACCAGCGGCAGGAGCTCCTCCTGCACCGCCAGCCAGAAATCGCGGTGACAGGGCAGCTCAACCCCGCGGCGCTGGTTGTCGATCGCGTCGATCAGCAGGTAGACCGCCGGCGGCAGTCTCCCCTCGCGGGTCAGGGCGGCCAGCGGCGACCACACCGGCATGCTCTCGGCCCAGAATTGGCCGTCGAGCAGGATCGCCAGCGGCCGCGTTTGCGGGTCGACAGCCTCGCCGGTGGTGTAGATCCAGACCCGGCGATGGTTGCCCAGACGCGCGCTGCGCCACTCAAGGCAACGGGCGGCAGGATATGCCTCATTAAGCGGGTCCCAGCCGGGCTGCGCGGGGGCCTGCGGCATCTCCAGGGCGGACACGCCATGGCCGCGTCCGCCCAGCCAGCTGTGCGGGTTCAGCGGATCGGCTATCGCCCGCGGCAGCAGTTTGCGCCAGCCTTCGCGTAGCAGCGCGCGGTCGGGCGCGTCAGCGCTGAACACCTCAGGGGAAAAATCATCGTCACGGTCGGAGGGAATAAAACAGTAGCTGCCGCGCCAGGTCGGCGACAGTGTAGTGCGCCAGAACCAGGCGTCGGTCCCGGGGAGACGTTGCAGCGATTGCGGTCGCGCATTCTGATGGTGGTCGGTCACGCCGGTGATATAGAGCCATACCCGACGATGGGGAGAGCAGGTCTCATCCCCCGCCGGGTCCCGCCACCAGAACGTTACCTCGATGGCGTCATCCACTGCGCGGCACTGCGGCCCCCGCAGGGTTTGCCACCACTCCTCGCTTCCTGTCCTTAACATTCTGTCATTAACCCTATGTATAGCGTGACTTTTTTAATTAATTGTCATTATTTATTGATAATATTATTGATAACTATTTGCATTTGCAATAGCGTATTAGCGCGCCGTGGGAAGCGCGTCTTTCATCAGAACATGTCAAATCGGGCTTATTCAGCCAGCGACGGAGTGCCTTTGCCCGCTTTTGGCAACATTTATGCCGCCTCCCCTCCCGGTGGGAAGGGGCGTTTGGGGAACGTGGCGACAAAAAGCAGGAATAACAATGAATAACAGGATCAAATCCCTGGCCTTGCTGGTCAATCTGGGAATTTACGGGGTTGCTTTTCCGTTAAGCGCAGCGGAAACCGCCACCGACGATAAAAACAGCGCCGCTGAAGAGACCATGGTGGTCACCGCCGCCGAGCAGAACCTGCAGGCGCCGGGCGTCTCCACCATCACCGCCGATGAGATCCGCAAACGCCCCCCGGCGCGCGACGTCTCGGAGATCATTCGCACCATGCCGGGGGTCAACCTGACCGGCAACTCCACCAGCGGCCAGCGCGGCAACAACCGCCAGATTGATATCCGCGGCATGGGCCCGGAAAATACCCTGATCCTGATCGACGGCAAGCCGGTCACCAGCCGCAACTCCGTGCGCCTTGGCTGGCGCGGCGAGCGCGACACCCGCGGCGATACCAGCTGGGTGCCGCCGGAGATGATCGAACGTATCGAAGTGATTCGCGGCCCGGCCGCCGCCCGCTACGGCAACGGCGCCGCCGGCGGCGTGGTGAATATCATCACCAAAAAAACCGGCGATGAGTGGCACGGCTCATGGAACACCTATATGAACGCCCCGGAGCACAAGGATGAAGGCTCCACCAAACGCACTAACTTCAGCCTCAGCGGCCCGCTGGGCGGCGATTTTAGCTTCCGCCTGTTCGGTAACCTCGACAAAACGCAGGCTGACGCCTGGGATATCAACCAGGGCCATCAGTCCGAGCGTACCGGGATCTATGCCGATACTCTGCCGGCCGGGCGCGAAGGGGTGAAAAACAAAAACATCGATGGTCTGGTGCGCTGGGAATTCGCTCCGATGCAGTCGCTGGAGTTTGAGGCCGGCTACAGCCGCCAGGGCAACCTTTACGCTGGCGACACCCAGAACACCAACACCAACGACCTGGTAAAAGAGAACTACGGTAAAGAGACCAACCGGCTGTACCGCAACACCTACTCGGTCACCTGGAACGGCGCCTGGGACAACGGGGTGACCACCAGCAACTGGGCGCAGTACGAGCGCACCCGCAACTCGCGCAAAGGCGAAGGCCTGGCCGGGGGCACCGAGGGGATCTTTAACAGTAATCAGTTCTCGGATATCGATCTGTCAGATGTGATGCTGCACAGTGAAGTCAGTATCCCGTTCGACTACCTGGTTAATCAGAACCTGACGCTGGGCAGCGAGTGGAATCAACAGCGGATGAAGGATAACGCGTCCAACACCCAGGCGCTGTCGGGAGGCGAAATTCCGGGCTACGACAGCACCGGCCGCAGCCCGTACTCGCAGGCGGAAATCTTCTCGCTGTTCGCCGAGAACAACATGGAGCTGACCGACACCACCATGCTGACTCCGGCGCTGCGTTTCGATCATCACAGCATTGTCGGCAATAACTGGAGCCCGTCCCTCAACCTGTCGCAGGGGCTGTGGGACGACTTCACGCTGAAGATGGGTATCGCTCGCGCCTATAAAGCACCGAGCCTGTATCAGACCAACCCGAACTACATTCTCTACAGTAAAGGCCAGGGCTGCTATGCCAGTAAAGACGGCTGCTATCTGCAGGGTAACGACGACTTAAAAGCCGAGACCAGCATCAACAAAGAGATTGGCCTCGAGTTTAAACGCGACGGCTGGCTGGCGGGCGTCACCTGGTTCCGCAACGACTACCGCAACAAGATTGAAGCGGGCTATGCCCCGGTCTATCAAAACAATAAAGGTACCGATCTCTACCAGTGGGAAAACGTGCCGAAAGCGGTGGTGGAAGGTC
This sequence comes from Klebsiella sp. P1954, assembly GCF_018199955.1. Taxonomy (NCBI): domain Bacteria; kingdom Pseudomonadati; phylum Pseudomonadota; class Gammaproteobacteria; order Enterobacterales; family Enterobacteriaceae; genus Klebsiella; species Klebsiella sp. P1954. The sequence goes on from NZ_CP073373.1 coordinate 1,517,611, forward strand.
TGGAGGGGACGTTGAACGTTCCGGTGAGCGAGACCGTCAACTGGACCAACAACATCACCTATATGCTGCAGAGTAAGAACAAAAAGACCGGCGATCGTCTGTCGATTATCCCGGAATACACGCTGAACTCCACCCTGAGCTGGCAGGTTCGCGATGACGTTTCGCTGCAGTCGACCTTCACCTGGTACGGCAAGCAGGAGCCGAAGAAGTACAACTACAAGGGTCAACCGGTCACCGGCAGCGAGAAGAACGAGGTTAGCCCCTACAGCATCCTCGGCCTGAGCGCGACCTGGGACGTCACCAAATACGTCAGTCTGACCGGCGGCGTGGATAACGTCTTCGACAAGCGCCACTGGCGCGCGGGCAACGCCCAGACCACCGGGGGCGCCACCGGCACGATGTACGGCGCCGGCGCCGAGACCTACAATGAATCGGGCCGCACCTGGTACCTGAGCGTCAACACCCACTTCTGATAGCGGGTTCTCCCTCCCCCGCCCTTGCTGGACAAAGGGCGGGGGCAACCGCGGTAACCTTATCCTATGCGCCACCATCGCACCGTTTTGCCTCTGGCCGGCTATACCATCCAGCAGATCGACTTCGACCCGGCGACTTTCCAGCCTGAAGATCTGTTCTGGCTGCCCTATCACGCCAGCCTGACCGGGTGGGGCCGCAAGCGGCAGGCGGAGCACCTGGCCGGACGCATCGCCGCGGCATACGCCCTGCGCGAGGTGGGGGAGAAACGGCTTCCCGCCATCGGCGACCAGCGCCAGCCGCTGTGGCCCACGCCCTGGTTCGGCAGCATAAGTCATTGCGGCCAGCGCGCGCTGGCGGTGATCGCCGATCGGCCGGTGGGCGTCGATATCGAGCGCCGGTTTACCCCACAGCTGGCCGCGGAGCTGGAGAGCAGCATTATCAGCCCGGCGGAAAAAACGGCGCTGCTGCGCAGCGGCCTGCCCTTCCCGCTGGCGCTGACGCTGGCGTTTTCTGCAAAAGAGAGTGGGTTTAAGGCCTGCGATACCGACGTACAGGCGGGCGTCGGTTTTAACGATTTTACGCTGGCTGCAATAAAGGAAGGAAATCTGCGTCTTCGGCTCTCCACCGTGGAGTATCGGCTGCAATGGATTCAGGCAGGGGAATACATCATCACGCTCTGCGCGCCGTAAAAAAACCCGCGCGGCATCCCGCACGGGTTATCGGTTTTAGACGGCGAAAAATCAGCGCATTTTCTGCGCCAGCTCCGCGACGGAAGCGGCATCGAAACCGTGGTGTTTACGCAGCCAGCCGCGATCTGCCGCCGCCGCATACTCACCATCCGGGATCCCCAGACGTTTGAGCGGGATACCCACCCCAGCCTCAGCCAATACTTCCGCCACCAGGCTGCCCAGCCCGCCGTTGACGTTATGCTCTTCGACGGTGATCACCGAGCCGCACGGCCGGAGTGCCGCCAGCAGCGCCGCGGTATCGCAGGGTCGGATCGACGGCACGCTGACCACTTTCGCCTGGATACCGAGGTCGGCAAGCTGCTGCGCCGCCTCCACCACCTCATGCACCGTCGAACCGGTGGCCACCAGCGCGACGTCCTCGCCTTCGCGCAGGGTCAACACGGCGCCGGGAACAAAGCGATACGACTCGTCAAGCAGCTCCGGCAGCGCCTTGCCATCGAGACGAATATAGACCGGGCCCTGATAAGCAAGGGCATAGTCGATGATCTGTCGACATTCGCACGGCGTGGAGGGGGCGAAGATCTGGATATTGCCGAAGCCGCGCATCACCGCCAGGTCATCAATTGAATGGTGGGTGCTGGCCAGCGGACCGTAGCTGGCCCCGGCGTTTAGGCCAAACAGCTTGACGTTGGTGTTGTTGTAACAGACATCCACTTTGATTTGCTCATTGGCCCGCGAGATAAGAAACGGCGCGGCATTACAGGTCACCGCCACTTTTCCGCCCAGCGCCAGACCGGCGGCGGTGCCGACCATGCTCTGCTCGGCGATGCCGACGTTCACCAGCCGGCCGGGGAACTGTTTAATAAACGGCGCGATTTTGGCCGTTGACGTGGAGTCGGCTACCACCGGCACCAGATCGACGCCGCGCTCCACGGCGGCCATAAAGGCTTCGACCATGACGTTAGCCAGGTGTTCTGCATTACTCATCTTTCAGTTCCTCCAGTGCCAGTGCAATTTCTTCGCCTTTCGGCACCCGGTGGTGCCACTCCGGGCGCCCCTGGATAAAGGAAATACCGGCACCTTTCGTGGTGTTGGCAATAATAACGTTGGGTTTACCTTCCTGCTTCAGCCCCTCGATGGCCGAGATCACCGAGGCCATGTCGTTCCCCTCGCATTCGCTGACCGCCATGCCGAAGGCGCGCCATTTGTCGGCCAGCGGATCGGTATTCATGATTTCCCGCGTCGGCCCGGCCAGCTGGAGATTGTTCTTATCATTAATAATGACCAGGTTATCCAGACCGTAGTGCGCCGCCGCCAGGGCGGCTTCCCAGTTACTGCCTTCCGCCAGTTCGCCGTCGCCGGTGATCAAAAAAATGCGGCGGGTGCTGTTGCTTTTCTTCGCGGCCAGCGCCAGCCCCACCGCAACAGGCAAACCGTGGCCCAGCGCGCCGGTGTTGAGCTCGATGCCCGGCGTTTTCTGCCGCACCGGGTGGCCGGGGAGATGGGAATTGGCATGCTGGTAGGTCTCCAGCCACTCGACCGGGAAGAAGCCGGCTTCCGCCAGGACGCAGTAGTAGCAGCCCACGGCGTGGCCTTTCGACTGGATGTAGATATCGCGCTGCGGGTCGTCGAGCCGGTCCGGCGCGACGTTAAGGACGCGGAAATAGAGCGCGGTTAACAGTTCGACCTGCGAAAGGTCAGCCCCGGTGTGGCCGCCGGCCGGACTATTGGCGTTTAAGCGCACAATATGGCGCCGCACCGCGCGGGCTTTACGCTCCAGCGTCTGAATATCATATCTGTAGGGATTCATTTCACACCTCTGAATTTATTTTCAGCATGGAATATTTATTCCAGCAAGGACTAAAAAAACCAGATATCCCTATGCCGGGTGGTAAGCCTTCTGCCACAGCGCCCTACTCAGGAACATTCTGCCTCCCGCTCCAGGCGAAGCCCGGATAAACACATTGACTCGAAATCGCCTTGAATATATATTCAATAATGATTCTTTATTCGATTATGGCCTGGCTGTTTTGTTTTTGTCCATAGTCGATTTTGAGGATTGGCAAAAGTTAGACGCCTGTCACACTTAAGTCTGATTTTTTTTCGCGTATGATAAAAGTCACTACGATAATGGCTGCAGCTAACCGCCTGAAGAAAGGCGATAAATGATTTTCGAGGATTAATATGGCTAAGCAGGATGAACAACGGCTATTGGTTAAGATTGCCACGCTTTACTATCTGGAAGGACGAAAGCAGTCTGATATCGCCCAACTTCTCTCGCTGTCTCAGTCATTTGTCTCCCGCGCCATTACCCGCTGCCAGAAAGAAGGCGTCGTCAAGATCAGCGTCGTTCAGCCGTCCAACATCTTTCTGAAGCTCGAAAAAGGGCTTGAGGATCGCTACGGCCTTAAGCAGGCGGTGGTGGTGGATACCGAGGAAGAGGCCAGCGATCATACCATCAAGCGGGCGATTGGCTCCGCCGCCGCCCACTATCTGGAAACCCGGCTGCGGCCAAAAGATCTGATTGGCGTCTCCTCGTGGAGCTCAACCATTCGCGCGATGGTCGATGAAGTTCATGCGCAAAACCTGAAAGCCAGCGGCGTGATCCAACTGCTCGGCGGCGTCGGGCCAAACGGTAACGTGCAAGCGACGATTCTTACCCAGACCCTCGCCCAGCGCCTGAATTGCGACGCCTGGCTGCTGCCGTCACAGAGCATCGAAGGATCCATGGAGGAGCGCAACCGGCTGCTGGCCAGCAAAGACGTCGCTGACGTGGTGTCGCGCTTTGATGAAGTGGATATCGCCATCGTCGGCATCGGCATTCTCGAACCCTCTCAACTGCTGAAAACCTCCGGTAACTACTATCACGAAGATATGCTGCAGGTGCTGGCGGCGCGCGGCGCGGTGGGTGATATCTGCCTGCACTACTACGACAAAAACGGCCATCCGGTGTTACGCGATGATGAAGATCCGGTGATCGGTATGGCGCTGGAGAAGGTCAAAAAATGCCCGAACGTGGTCGCGCTGGCCGGCGGTACCGACAAAGTCGCGGCCATCAAAGGCGCCCTCACCGGCGGCTACATTGATGTTTTAATCACCGATTACCCTACCGCTCGCATGCTGGTTAGCGACTAACCTGCCGCGCTGCTTTTCCTCTCTGCCGCCCTGACGTGCTTTTTTAGCTTCAGGGCTGGCTCTGTTAATACATTTAAATTCAATCAGTTAATCAACCACTCCAGCCGCCTATCGCCGCTTTCGCCGATCGGCGAAATGTGATTGCCAGCACAATTGATGATTTTTCCGGTAGCCCGTCACCGGGTTTGTGGCTTAAGGTATCAAATAAATAATCACTATCGAATATATATTCAGTGATTAAAAAGATGATAATGAAATGTCACAACATGGCCTGCACAGACGCAGGAGACGGTGGGAGATATTCCTCGTCTTCGCGGTTCCAGGACACCGAGTGACCGAGGAGAGCACGATGCAGGCGACAGCAAAAGAGTTCATCATTGCCCTGGATGAAGGCACCACCAACGCCAAAGCGGTGGTGCTGGATAGCCGGGGCAAAGTTATCGTCAAATTCTCGCAGCCGCTGGCGATCCAAACGCCGCGCGACGGCTGGGTGGAGCAATCGGGCGAAGCGCTGGTTACCGCCTCACTGACGGTGATCGCCAGCGCGGTGGCCCACGTTGGCGCGGAAAACGTCGCCGCGCTGGCCATCAGCAACCAGCGGGAAACCGCCATCGGCTGGTATCGCGACAGCGGCGAACCGATTAACGCGGCCATTACCTGGCAATGCACCCGCAGCGCCGCGTTCTGCGACACACTGCGTCACGATCGTCAGGAACAGCACATTAAGCGTGCCACCGGCCTGCCAATCGCCCCGCTGTTCTCGGCCTCCAAAATGCGCTGGCTGCTGGATGCGACTGTCGATGGCCACCTGCGCGCCGAACGCGGTGAGATATGCCTCGGCACCATCGACAGCTGGCTGCTGTGGAATCTGACTGCTGGAGAAGCCTTCTGCTGCGACTACTCCAATGCCGCCCGCACCCAGCTGCTGAACCTGCACCGCGGCGAGTGGGACGACGAGATGCTGGCGCTGTTCGGCATTCCGCGCGCGGCGTTGCCGGACATTAAACCATCGAGCGGCCTCTTCGGCCATACCAAAGGACTGGCCGCCATTCCGGACGGTATTCCGATCATGTCGATGATCGGCGACTCCCACGCGGCACTGTTCGGCCACGCGCTCGGCGAGGCAGGCTGCGTCAAAGCCACCTACGGCACCGGCTCTTCGGTCATGGCCCCGGTCAAATCGGCGCAGTGCGATATCGACGCGCTGGCGACCACTGTCGCCTGGCACGATGGCGACCAGCTGGTGTGGGGCCTGGAAGGGAATATTCCTCACACCGGCGATGCCGTCGCCTGGATGGCGGACAGCACCGGACTGAGCGAACTCTCTGCCGCCGAGCTGGCCCATGAGCTGAATACCCTCCCCGCCTCCGTCGATTCAACCCTCGGGGTCTACTTCGTGCCGGCGCTGACCGGTCTTGGCGCGCCCTGGTGGGACGACAGCGCCCGCGGCGTGATTTGCGGCCTGAGTCGCGGGGTGAAACGCGCGCATCTGATCCGTGCGGCGCTGGAGTCCATCACCTATCAGATAGCCGACGTGGTGGTGGCGATGCGTCAGCATGAGGAGTTCACCCTGACGGCGTTGATGGTGGACGGCGGGCCGACCAACAATGACTGGCTGATGCAATACCAGGCCGATCTGCTCGGCTGCCCGGTGATGCGCAGCGACGTGCCGGAGCTGTCCGCCATCGGCGCGGCGTTGCTGGCGCGCAAAGCGCTCCATCCGGGGTCGACCGCCGATCTGCAGGCCTTCTTAACCGAACACAGCACCTTTCAGCCCGACATGGCCCGCCACCAGCGTTTACAAACGCGCTGGCAGGAGTGGCGCCATGCGGTCGACCGAACATTATGGAAACCGGACTCGCCAGCCTGACCGCCAGACTGCGCGACGACACGCATTCACTTATCACAGGAGAAACCCGGCCCATAACGATATCGCTATCCCCGAATACATCAGGGGAAATTTCAGACCGTAAAAGCCTGCCCGCTCAGGGGCTCATTTGTTCGAATATAAAAATACAGGAACAGAGTCATGAAATTACGTTTAACTCTTTTAACCGCTGCGACCCTGACTGCCTTCACCTTTGCCGCGCACGCCGCGGAGAAAGGCACCATTATGATCATGGTCAACTCGCTGGATAACCCGTATTACGCCTCGGAAGCCAAAGGCGCCAGCGAAAAAGCGCAAGCTCTCGGCTACAAAACCACCGTGCTGTCCCATGGCGAAGATGTCAAAAAGCAGAATGAGCTTATCGACACCGCAATTGGTAAAAAAGTGCAGGGCATTATTCTCGATAACGCTGACTCCACCGCCAGCGTCGCCGCCATTGAAAAAGCCAAAAAAGCGGGCATTCCGGTGGTCTTAATTAACCGCGAAATTCCGGTTGATGATGTGGCGCTGGAACAAATTACCCACAATAACTTCCAGGCCGGCTCTGAGGTCGCCAACGTCTTCGTCGAGAAAATGGCGGAGAAAGGCAAATACGCCGAGCTGACCTGCAACCTCGCCGATAATAACTGCGTCACCCGTTCTAAATCTTTCCATCAGGTCATTGACCAGTATCCGGATATGGTCAGCGTGGCGAAACAGGATGCCAAAGGCACCCTGATCGACGGCAAGCGCATTATGGACAGCATTCTGCAGGCTCACCCGGACGTGAAAGGCGTCATCTGTGGCAACGGGCCGGTAGCCCTCGGCGCGATTGCGGCGCTGAAAGCGGCCAACCGTAGCGATGTGATCGTCGTCGGCATCGACGGCAGCAACGATGAGCGCGACGCCGTGAAAGCCGGCACCCTGCAGGCAACCGTGATGCTGCAGGCGCAGGCCATCGCCGCTCAGGGCGTCACCGATCTGGATAACTACCTGCAAAAAGGTGAGAAGCCGGCGAAGCAGCGCGTGATGTTCCGCGGCATTCTGATTACTCAGGATAACGCCGATAAAGTCCAGGATTTCAACATTAAGTCCTGAGTTCGGGTGGTTGCGCCCCTGCGGGGGCGCAGAGGAGAGCATTATGTTTAAGAAAACCTGTCTGACGCTGGCCGTACTGGCGCTAGGGGGCTGTCGCATCGTCTCGCAGCAGGAGCTGGCAGACCTGAAATCCCCGCCCAACCCGCATATGGCGAATATGGATAAAACCTGGCAGCAGAGCATCGTACCGCAGGTGGTGACGAAAGCGCGTCCGGCGGCGGAACTAATGAGCGCGCTCAAGGCGGCAAAAGACAGGTGATGCTGCCAACTTACTGATTTAGTGTATGATGGTGTTTTTGAGGTGCTCCAGTGGCTTCTGTTTCTATCAGCTGTCCCTCCTGTTCAGCTACTGACGGGGTGGTGCGTAACGGCAAAAGCACCGCCGGACATCAGCGCTATCTCTGCTCTCACTGCCGTAAAACATGGCAACTGCAGTTCACTTACACCGCTTCTCAACCCGGTACGCACCAGAAAATCATTGATATGGCCATGAATGGCGTTGGATGCCGGGCAACCGCCCGCATTATGGGCGTTGGCCTCAACACGATTTTCCGCCATTTAAAAAACTCAGGCCGCAGTCGGTAACCTCGCGCATACAGCCGGGCAGTGACGTCATCGTCTGCGCGGAAATGGACGAACAGTGGGGATACGTCGGGGCTAAATCGCGCCAGCGCTGGCTGTTTTACGCGTATGACAGGCTCCGGAAGACGGTTGTTGCGCACGTATTCGGTGAACGCACTATGGCGACGCTGGGGCGTCTTATGAGCCTGCTGTCACCCTTTGACGTGGTGATATGGATGACGGATGGCTGGCCGCTGTATGAATCCCGCCTGAAGGGAAAGCTGCACGTAATCAGCAAGCGATATACGCAGCGAATTGAGCGGCATAACCTGAATCTGAGGCAGCACCTGGCACGGCTGGGACGGAAGTCGCTGTCGTTCTCAAAATCGGTGGAGCTGCATGACAAAGTCATCGGGCATTATCTGAACATAAAACACTATCAATAAGTTGGAGTCATTACCCAAAAGACATTGATAGCGCCTGTAAAACCCTCGGCTACCGTGCGCAGGATGAAAACCCCTGCATCTTCTACGTCAAGGTTTCAGGTACCGTCAGCAAACTCGATACCGCCTCGCGCAGCGGCAAAATGACCTTGACCGACGCCAGCGTCGGGAAGGTGACGGTGCAGATTGGCCCTACCCTGCGCGGCACCCAGCTGCGCGACGGCTACAGCGGCGCCAGCTATCAGGACTTTAATGACCAGGTGCTGTTCGGCGAGTACAGCAAGAATATCAACAGTCAGGCGGTCAAAATGATTCAGACAGCCAACGTCAAAACCGGCGACAGCGTGGAGGTGTACGGCGTCTTCTCGGCCTGGGATATTCCACAAACTCTCCCGGAAATTACCCCGGCGAAAATCATTCATGCAGGGGGACAATAATATGGCGCCGCACGATCTCGTCGCTCCCCAGCCCGTTGAGTCCGAAGTGATTATCGAAACCCGCGGCCTGTCGCGCGTCTATCCCGGCGTAACCGCCCTGGATAATGTCAATTACCGGGTCTATCGAAATAAGGTCAACGTGCTGATCGGAGAAAATGGTGCGGGTAAATCCACCATGATGAAAATGCTTGCCGGCGTTGAAACGCCCTCCTCCGGGCAAATTATCCTCGATGGTGAAGCGGTTTCATTACAGTCGACGCATCAGGCAGAAAAACTGGGCATCAGTATTATTTTTCAGGAACTGAATTTATTTCCCAATATGAATGTGATGGACAACATCTTCATGGCGAATGAATTCTTTCAGAAAGGACGCATTAACGAAAAATACCAGTACGCGCTGGCCAAATCGCTGCTGGAACGGCTGGAGCTGGATGTCGATCCTTACGCTCCGCTGGGTGAACTCGGTATCGGCCACCAGCAGTTAGTCGAGATTGCCCGCGCCCTGTCGAAAGACACCCGGGTGCTGATCATGGACGAGCCCACCTCGGCGCTGAGCCAGTCTGAGGTCAAAGTGCTGTTCAAGGTGATCGCGCAGCTTAAACGCCGCGGCGTGACCATCATCTATATCTCGCATCGCCTCGAAGAGCTGATGGAGATTGGCGACAACATCACCATTTTCCGCGACGGCCGTTTTATCAGCGAGCGTCACGTCAGCGACGCCAGCGTACCGTGGATCATCGAGCAGATGGTCGGTGATAAGAAAAAACACTTTGATTATCAACCGGCGCCGAAAGGCGACGCAGTGCTTGACGTCAAGGGGCTGACCGCGCTGCATCCGAGCGGCGGCTACAAACTTAATGACGTCACCTTCACCCTCAGCAAAGGCGAAGTGATCGGTATTTACGGCCTGCTGGGCGCCGGGCGCACCGAGCTGTTTAAAGGCCTGGTCGGCTTGATGCCCTGCCAGCGCGGCGAGGTGCATCTTAACGGCGAAAGCATCGGCAAATCTCGCTTTCAACAGCGCCTGAAAAAGGGGCTGGCGCTGGTGCCGGAGGACCGTCAGGGCGAAGGCGTGGTGCAGATGATGTCGATTCAGGCCAACATGACGCTCTCTGATTTCAGCCTGCAGGGGTTCCGCCGCGCCTGGCGCTGGTTGAACCCGCAGAAAGAAGAGTCCTGCGTGAAAGAGATGATCCAGCAGCTGGCGATCAAGGTCAGCGACGCCACATTGCCCATCACCTCGCTGAGCGGCGGCAATCAACAAAAAGTGGTGCTGGGTAAAGCGCTGATGACCCAGCCGCAGGTGGTGTTCCTCGACGAACCGACGCGCGGCATCGACGTCGGCGCGAAAACCGACGTCTATCACCTGATCGGCAAAATGGCTCAGCAGGGGCTGGCGGTGATGTTCTCATCTTCGGAACTGGATGAGGTGATGGCCCTGGCCGACCGCATCCTGGTGATGGCCGATGGCCGCATTACCGCCGATTTACCGCGCCATGCGGTGACCCGCGAACAGTTAATCGCGGCTTCAACACCTCAAGATTAATCAGGCTGGAATCCATCATGAACCAGAAATATATGATTTATATGTACCTGCTGAAGGCCCGCACCTTTATCGCCCTCCTGCTGGTGATCGCGTTCTTCAGCGTGATGGTACCCAATTTCCTGACCGCCTCTAACCTGCTGATCATGACCCAGCACGTGGCGATCACCGGCCTGCTGGCCATCGGCATGACGCTGGTCATTCTCACCGGCGGCATTGATTTGTCCGTCGGCGCGGTAGCGGGGATCTGCGGCATGGTGGCGGGTGCGCTGCTGACCAACGGCCTGCCGCTGTGGAACGGCGATATCCTCTTCTTTAATGTCCCGGAGGTGATCCTCTGCGTGGCGATCTTCGGTGTGCTGGTCGGCCTGGTCAACGGCGCGGTGATCACCCGCTTCGGCGTGGCGCCGTTTATCTGCACCTTAGGCATGATGTACGTCGCCCGCGGCTCCGCGCTGCTGTTTAACGACGGGAGCACCTACCCGAATCTCAACGGCATGGAAGCGCTGGGCAACACCGGTTTCGCCACCCTCGGCTCCGGCACCCTGCTCGGCGTCTATCTGCCGATCTGGCTGATGATCGGCTTCCTCGTGCTGGGCTACTGGCTGACCACTAAAACGCCGCTTGGCCGCTACATCTACGCCATCGGCGGCAATGAGTCTGCCGCCCGCCTCGCCGGCGTGCCGATCGTGAAAGCGAAAATATTCGTCTATGCCTTCTCCGGCCTGTGCGCGGCGTTTGTCGGCCTGATCGTCGCATCACAGCTGCAAACCGCGCACCCGATGACCGGCAACATGTTTGAGATGGACGCCATCGGCGCCACCGTGCTCGGCGGTACCGCGCTGGCCGGCGGCCGCGGCCGGGTGACCGGGTCAATTATCGGCGCCTTCGTCATCGTCTTCCTTGCCGACGGCATGGTGATGATGGGCGTCAGCGACTTCTGGCAGATGGTGATTAAAGGCGTGGTGATTGTCACCGCTGTGGTCGTCGACCAGTTCCAGCAGAAGCTGCAGAGCAAGGTCATCCTGATGCGCCGCCACGAGGAAAAACTGGCCGCCATCCCCCCCAACGGCGCCACCTCCAGCTAACCGGCAACGATTCACATCTTCCGCCGGGCCTGGTGCCCGGCTCAGCGAAAGGGAAAAAATATGCAACGAGATTTCCAGAACAAAACGGTGGTGATCACCGGCGCCTGCCGCGGCATCGGCGCAGGCATTGCCGAGCGCTTTGCCCGCGACGGCGCAAACCTGGTGATGGTCTCCAACGCCGAGCGCGTTCACGAGACCGCCGAAACGCTGCGTCAGCGCTATCAGGCGGATATTTTATCGCTGCGGGTCGATGTGACCGACGAAGCGCAGGTGCAGTCGCTGTATGAGCAGGCCGCCGCCCGCTTCGGCACCATCGACGTCTCCATTCAGAACGCCGGGGTGATCACCATCGATTACTACGACCGGATGCCAAAAGCCGATTTCGAAAAAGTGCTGGCGGTCAACACCACCGGCGTGTGGCTGTGCTGCCGCGAGGCGGCCAAATATATGGTGAAACAGAATCACGGCAGCCTGATCAACACCTCTTCCGGCCAGGGGCGACAGGGTTTTATCTACACGCCGCACTACGCCGCCAGCAAAATGGGCGTGATCGGCATTACCCAAAGCCTGGCGCACGAGCTGGCACCGTGGAACATCACCGTCAACGCCTTCTGCCCCGGCATCATTGAGAGCGAGATGTGGGATTACAACGACCGCGTGTGGGGCGAAATTCTCAGCACCGAGCAGAAGCGCTACGGCAAGGGCGAACTGATGGCGGAATGGGTCGAAGGGATCCCAATGAAACGCGCCGGTAAGCCGGAAGACGTGGCCGGGCTGGTGGCCTTCCTCGCCTCCGACGACGCGCGCTATCTCACCGGGCAGACCATCAATATCGATGGCGGTTTGATTATGTCGTAATCCCCCGCGGTTAGCGGGCCCCATCGCCCGAATAAGGCGTCCCGCATTGGCGCTACCACTCCGGGACGGCCCCCCGGTGGCGCTACGCTTACCGGGGTTACGTAACACCGCCGAAAGGTAGCCCGGATAAGGCGCGGCGCACCACCATCCGGGAAGCCAGGCTCCCGACGTTCGACACTATATTGAAGAGAATAATCATTATGATCGGTAAAGACTTTGCACAACACCTATTTAGCCTGCGGGATCGCGTCGCCTTCGTCACCGGCGCCGGCAGCGGCATCGGACAGACCATCGCCTGCAGCCTCGCCAGCGCGGGTGCACGGGTAGTCTGTTTTGATCTTCGCAACGACGGCGGGCTGGCGGAAACGGTCAGCCATATTGAATCCATCGGCGGTCAGGCTTGCTCTTATAACGGCGATGTCCGCCAGATTGCCGACCTGCGCGCCGCCGTCGCGCTGGCCAAAAGCCGCTATGGCCGCCTCGATATCGCCGTTAACGCCGCCGGGATCGCCAACGCCAATCCGGCCCTGGAGATGGAGAGCGAGCAATGGCAGCGGGTGATCGATATCAATCTCACTGGCGTATGGAACTCCTGCAAAGCGGAAGCGGAACTGATGCTGGAGTCCGGCGGCGGGTCGATTATCAATATCGCCTCGATGTCGGGGATTATTGTTAACCGCGGCCTCGACCAGGCGCATTACAACTGCTCCAAAGCCGGCGTGATCCATCTGTCGAAAAGCCTGGCGATGGAGTGGGTGGGCAAAGGGATCCGCGTCAATTCCATCAGTCCGGGATATACCGCCACGCCGATGAATACCCGTCCGGAGATGGTGCACCAGACCCGCGAGTTTGAAAGCCAGACGCCGATGCAGCGGATGGCGAAGGTGGAAGAGATGGCCGGCCCGGCGCTGTTCCTCGCCAGCGACGCCGCCTCGTTCTGCACCGGCGTAGACCTGGTGGTCGACGGCGGGTTTGTCTGCTGGTGATCCTCTCCTGCTTCAGGGCGCCACGCTGCGGCGCCCCTCTCCACCCCTGCCGTTAACCCAGCGGATACTGTTGAAACGCCGGCAGCGCCTCCCCCTTCTCCGCCAGCGCGCGAATATGTGGAAACTCAGCTGCCGACACCACCGCCGGGATCATCAACTGGATAAAGGACCAGACCACCGTGCTGGTGACCAGCACCTGATCCGGCTGCGCGGCGGCGGCGCGGTCTGCCAGCCGGGCGTCCCACTCCCGACAGGCGGCCAGCAGCTGGCCGGTCACCCGGGCTATCCACGGCTGATGCTGCTTCTCTTCCGGCCGCAGACGGTGCTCATAAACAAGCTGGACCGCTTTTTCACAGGCGGCGAGGATCACCCCCAGCAGGTGCAGATCGCGGGCCAGCGCCTCGGGATGCGCGGGAAGCAGCCGGCGCCCGGCCGGATTGGTCGTTTCGAAATAGTGGAGGATCAGCGTGGAGTCCATCAGCTGCGTCCCGTTATCGAGCACCACCGTCGGCGCCTTGACCACCGGATTAATGCGGGAAAATTCGTCAAAGCCGCTAAAGACCGATAGCGGCAGGCTCTCGAATTCCACGCCATAGAGCGCCAGAGAAACCGCCACGCGTCTTACATAAGGTGAATCCATCATACCAATGAGTTTCATCGTCACTCCTGCCTGCGATAAAGGGGTTGCGGCTTTACCTTACTGGAAAACCGAGGCCGCGAATATCACGGGATACTTACCGCAATGGTTAGTCAAACTAACAGATTGGCGACTCGCTGTAGCCCTCCACTCCCCCTTGTGCTATACCGACTGAGGCGGCATTTGGCTCCTTTTCAGCCTGTTTGCAGCGGCTTTAAAAGCCGCTAACCCGGTAGTAACGTTAACGTATCGACTCACTGACAGAGAAACCACCATGGCAGATTTTCCCCCTGTCGCCAGCCTGCGCAGCTTTGAAGCGGTGGCGCGCCTCGGCAGCGTGACGCAGGCCGCCCACGAGTTGAGCGTGACCCATTCGGCGGTCAGCCAGCACATCAAACAGCTGGAAGCCCTGGTCGGCGTCACGCTCTTTATCCGCCACGGCCGCGGAGTGCGCATCACGGAAGAAGGACGGCTCTATGCCCTGCAAATCCGCGAGGCGTTACAGCACATCGCCGACGCCACGCGCATGGTGCAGATCAAACCCCGCACCCTGGAAGTGACCCTGGCGACGATCCCCTCCTTTGGCTGCCACTGGCTGCTGCCGCGGCTGGCGCGCTTTCAGGCGCGGCATCCGCAGATCGCGGTGCGCCTGCTGACCAGCCTGGCGGTGGTTAACCTGCAACAGGAGGGTATCGATCTGGCCATTCGCATGGGGCAAGGCGATTGGGAGGGAATGGAAAGTCGGCATCTGTTTGCCGATGAACAGCTGGTGGTCGCCGCCCCCGGCTATCGCGGCGGTAACCTGCCGACCACCCCGCAGGCGATCGCCGCCAGCGATATTATTTTTTCCATGGAGTCCTGGAACGCCTGGTGCAGCCAGGCGGGGCTGGAAAAGCCGATCGTCCCCGCAGGCCTGCGCCTGAACGACTCCAATCTGGTGCTGGAGGCGGTCCGCCTGGGGGCCGGCGTGGCGCTGGAGCGGCGCTCCCTGGTGGCGGGGGCGATAGCCCGCGGCGAGCTGGTGCAGCTCACCGCCGTCACCGTCCCCTACCCCTGGCACTACTGGCTAACCGTCTCCCCGCAGGCGGAGAACCGGCCGGAAGTCGCCCGGTTCATCGCCTGGCTGGAGGAGGAGATCGCCCTCTGGCGCCAGCAGATCAGCGCTTAGCCTTCGGCCGACGGCGGCAGGCCCGTCCGGGCGGCGTGCTCCTGGGAGAGACGCCAGAAATCGTGCCCGGCGGGATACTGATAGAGGCGCAGGGAAAACTGTCCGGCCACCGCGGTAATGTACTCAAATATCGCCGACTGGGTGTTTTCGTAGTCTTTCCACAGCGTTGAGGAGGTGAAGCAGTAAATCTCCAACGGAATGCCCGAGGGCGACGGTTTCAGCGTTCTCGCCACAATGTACATCTGCTTAATAATATCCGGCCGCTCGGCGAGATAGTGCATCAGATAGTGGCGAAACAGGGTCAGGTTGGTCAGCCCGTTATCGATAAACCAGCGGTCGGCCACGCCGCCGGGATCCCGGCCGTCAAGCAGCGTGCCCAAAGGCTCACTCACCCCGCGGATGGTCAGCATCGAGGAGAGCATCTCCTGGTCGAGAAAACGCACCGAGTGTTGATCGATGGCGATACTGCGCATGATCCGCCGCGCCCCGGAGGAGAACATCGCCTGCCAGTTGGTATAGGTCTCGGTGAGGAAATTCTTGGTCGGGATACGGGAGATGGTATTGTCCCAGTTGCGGATGGTAATGGTGTGCAGCGCGATATCCGTCACCTCACCGCTGAGGTTCTTGTCAGGCATTTCAATCCAGTCCCCCAGCTGGAGCACGTCGTTGGACGACAGCTGAACGTTCGCCACCAGCGACAGCAGAGTATGCTGGAACACGATCATCAGTACCGCCGCCACGGCCCCCAGACTGGAGATAATAATGATCGGCGATTTGTTCGACATCACGGCGAGGATCATAATCGCCGCCAGGATGTGGACTAAGATTTTGCCTATCTGGATATAGCCCTTAATGGAATGATTTTTACGTTTGGTCTTTCGCAGATAGGAGCTGTTGACAATATCCAGCATCTCGTTGAAAAACACCGACATAAAAATAAAAAACAAGATCCCGCAGATAGTATTAATCGCCGTCACCAGCGATGCCGGCATCGCCGGCATAAACTGCAGAACGTAATAGACGATAATAACCGGAATGAAATTGGACAGTTTTTCGGCGATACGTCGATCCTTCTCCAGCGGCACATCCTGTTTGTGGCTACTAAAGAAGACCTTACGCACCACTTTAATCAGCAAGAACTTGCATAAAAGATGGGCAAATATGCCGGAGAGCAGCAGCAGAATAAGATTAAACCCCACCGCCAGCGCCGGATTACTCTCAATAAACGTCAGTAGATGATTCACATACGCCATGCTTTATCGCCTGAATAACTATGCCACTTCGCTAACTGCTTTATCCCAAGGGCATATATTTGGAAAATAAATCAATCCGCATCATGGCATATCGCTTAGCGTAACGTCCATGCGCGCACCGCTTCTAATCATTCACAGAAAATATGTCAGAGTTTGCATTAATCATTCTCTACGCTCACTATAAAGAGGCTTGTTATGAGGACGGAATAAGTCCAGGAGGAAACATGTTTAAAGCTCTTACCGCTATCGTCGCCTTAGCCGCCTCCGCCAGCGTTATGGCGCAAGGCGATGTCACGCTGAACAGTCTGGCTCAAGATGCCGCCACCCGGGCGTCGTTTAACCAGATGGTCAAAGGCCATCAGCTGCCCGCCTGGGTGACCACCGGCGGCACCGGTTCGCCCGCGCAGACGGTGAAACTGGGTAGCGAATCCTGGCAGGTGTTAAGCGCCTGCAAACCCCACGACTGCGGCCATGAACGTATCGCGGTGATCTGGTCGGAAAAAAGCAAACAGATGTCCGGCGTTTACTCGGTGGTCGATGAAAAAACCGACCAGGAGAAGCTGACCTGGCTTAACGTCAGCGATGCCCTGTCCATCGATGGCAAAACCGTGCTGTTTGCCGCCCTCAGCGGCAGCCTCGACAACCATCCGGACGCCTTTAACTACCAGTAACGACCATCGCCCCCGTCAGCCTTTCCCCGACGGGGGCTTCCCTGATTAGCCATCCGGGAACATCACGCTGTTCCCCGGCGCTTCCCGATGCAGATGGATAAAGTTCAGGTGCCGCTCGTACTGGTCGAGAATATCGGTGATCACCTGCTCTTTGCTGTAGTCCATCAGGTCGTTACCCTGACTGCCCTCCAGCAGGAAGGTCTCCAGCCGGTAATAGGTGGATTTCCCGCTGCGCGCCCGATAGGTAAAGCCCGGCACCGAGTACTGCTGCGGCCAGATCTTGTAGATAAAGTTCTGCTCGTCGCCCATGTGCACCAGCAGATCGAGGTGGCCAAGGTTCTCACCCTCTTCCGGCGGCAGGCTCTTCAGTTCCACCGCGGCGCCGCGCAGCCGCAGCTCCTGGGCCACCTCCTCCATCGCCGGGTAGCACACCGTCTCCATCATCAGTTTGGTATAGCGCGTGCCGGGGTAATTCATCAGCCGCGACAGGCGCTTCTTCCAGCTCAGACGATCCTGGAGGCCCATCGGGCGCGGGGCAGTGTCGCGGCTGGCGCTGACCCGACGGTAATCTTCCACTTTCAGAGATTTATACAGTCCGGCCATCACGAAGAAAATCACAAAGCTGAACGGCAGCCCCATGATCACCGTGGTGTTCTGCAGCGCCGAGATGCCGTTGGTCATCAGCATCCCGAGGGTCAACAGACCGATGGCCACCGACCAGAAGATGCGCAGCCAGTTCGGGGCGTCGCTGTTGATATCCTTCAGCTTCGAGGTGAAGTTCCCCAGCACCAGCGCGCCGGAGTCGGCGGAGGTAACGTAAAACAGCAGACCGGTGATGGTCGCCACCGACGCGCTAAAGGTAAACGCCGGATACTGCGCCAGCAGGCTGTAGAAGCCGCGCTCCGGGTGGGCCATCGCCTCCTGGGCAAAGGCCGCGTCGCCGTGGATGATCTCATACAGCGCGCTGTTGCCGAACACCGACAGCCACAGCAGGGTAAAGGTGAAGGGAATAATCAGGGTGCCCATCACAAACTGGCGGATGGTGCGCCCGCGCGAAATGCGCGCCAGGAACAGGCCCACAAACGGCGACCAGGCCACCCACCACGCCCAGAAAAAGAGCGTCCAGT
Organism: Klebsiella sp. P1954; assembly: GCF_018199955.1. NCBI lineage: Bacteria > Pseudomonadati > Pseudomonadota > Gammaproteobacteria > Enterobacterales > Enterobacteriaceae > Klebsiella > Klebsiella sp. P1954. The sequence continues at coordinate 1,535,646 of NZ_CP073373.1, forward strand.
TGTTCATCCATTCCACCGGCCGGTCGAAGGCGAAGCTGTTCAGCGTCATGCCCATAAAGCGATTGACGTAGTCGCCGACGTTGAGCACTAACGCATTGAGCAGGAAGGAGGTATCCCCCATGAACAGCACGAACAGGATCAGCCCCAGCGCGAGGGCGACGTTCAGCTCGGAGAGCACGCGGATGCCCTTGTCCACCCCGGAGGTGACCGAGATGGTGGCGATGATCACCGACAGCGCAATCAGGGCCGCTTTCGCCGCCAGCGAGTCCGGAATATCGAACAGCACGCTCAGACCGTAGTTGAGCTGCACGACGCCGATACCGAGGGTGGTGGCGATGCCGAAGATGGTGCCGATCACCGCCGCAATATCGACGCTGTGGCCGATGGGCCCATTGATCCGTTTGCCAAAAATCGGGTACAGCGCCGAGCGGATGGTGAGCGGCAAATTATAACGATAGCTAAAGTATCCCAGCGCCATGCCCATCAGGGCATACATTGACCAACCGGTTAAGCCATAGTGAAACAGGGTCCAGACCATCGCCTGGCGCGCCGCCTCGATGGTCTGCCCCGCCCCTTCCGGCGGCTGCATATATTGCGTCACCGGCTCGGCGACTGAGAAGAACATCAGGTCGATGCCGATGCCGGCGGCGAACAGCATCGCCGCCCAGCTCAGCAGGCTGAACTCGGGCTTTGACTGCTCCGGCCCGAGCTTCACCGAGCCGAAGCGCGAGCAGGCAATGCAGACGACGAAGACGATATACAGCGTCGCCGCCAGCAGATAGTACCAGCCGAAGGTTTTCGACACCCAGTCCAGGGTGCGCCCAATCCACTCGGCAGAAAAATCGCGAAAAAAGATCGTCATCAGGGAAAACAACAAAATCAGTCCGGCCGAGGTATAAAAAACCACCGGATTGATTTTGTCCTTTTCTCTGCTTTGCGAAAGATCTGTCATCCAGTATCCCCACTGTTTTTGTAACTATTAAAATCCAAATCCGCAACAATTAAGACACATTTTATATTGAACGTCCAATCAAAAACCGCTTTAATAGTTAACCAACGCTGATGAATGGAGTGGCAAAAATGCCCAAACTGGGGATGCAGCCGATCCGGCGCAGGCAGCTGATCGACGCCACGCTGGACGCAATAAATGAAGTCGGAATGCACGACGCGACCATCGCGCAGATTGCCCGGCGGGCGGGCGTATCGACGGGGATCATCAGTCACTATTTCAAAGACAAAAATGGTCTGCTGGAGGCGACCATGCGCGACATCACCAGCCAGCTGCGCGACGCGGTGCTCAACCGTCTGCACGCTCTGCCGGACGGCAGCGCCAGCCAGCGCCTGCAGGCGATTGTCGGCGGCAACTTTGATGAGACGCAGATCAGCAGCGCGGCGATGAAGGCCTGGCTGGCCTTTTGGGCCAGCAGCATGCACCAGCCGATGCTTTATCGGTTACAGCAGGTCAGCAGCCGTCGCCTGCTGTCGAACCTGGTGTACGAATTCCGCCGCGAGCTGCCGCGCGAGCAGGCGCAGGAGGCCGGCTACGGGCTGGCGGCGCTGATAGACGGCCTGTGGCTGCGGGCGGCGCTCAGCGGCAAACCGCTGGATAAAACGCTGGCGCAGTCGCTGACCAGCCACTTTATTCGTCAGCATTTACCGAACCCATAACCGAGGAGGCGTTATGTCCCGAATGGCAGAACAGCAGCTTTATATTAATGGTGGTTATACATCGGCCACCAGCGGTCGCACCTTCGAGACCATCAACCCTGCCACTGGCGAGGTGCTGGCGACCGTTCAGGCTGCCGGACGCGAGGATGTCGACCGCGCCGTCGAGAGCGCGCAGCGTGGGCAAAAAATCTGGGCGGCGATGACCGCCATGGAACGCTCGCGCATCCTGCGTCGCGCCGTCGACCTTCTGCGCCAGCGCAACGACGAGCTGGCGCGGCTGGAGACGCTGGATACCGGGAAACCCCTCAGCGAAACCGCCGCCGTCGATATCGTCACCGGCGCCGACGTGCTGGAGTATTACGCCGGATTGATCCCGGCGCTGGAAGGCAGCCAGATCCCGCTGCGCGACAGTTCCTTCGTCTACACCCGTCGCGAACCGCTGGGGGTGGTAGCCGGGATCGGCGCGTGGAACTACCCGATCCAGATCGCCCTGTGGAAATCGGCGCCAGCGCTGGCCGCTGGCAATGCGATGATTTTCAAACCGAGCGAAGTCACCCCGCTGACCGCCCTCAAGCTGGCGGAAATTTACAGCGAAGCGGGCCTGCCGGACGGGGTGTTTAACGTCCTGCCAGGGATCGGCGCGGAAACCGGCCAGTATCTGACCGAGCATCCGGACATCGCCAAAATCTCCTTCACCGGCGGCGTCGCCAGCGGCAAAAAAGTGATGGCCAACTCGGCCGCGTCATCACTGAAAGAGGTCACCATGGAGCTGGGCGGCAAATCGCCGCTGATTATCGCCGATGATGCCGACCTCGACCTCGCCGCCGATATTGCCATGATGGCCAACTTTTACAGCTCCGGTCAGGTCTGCACCAACGGCACCCGGGTATTTGTCCCGGCGAAACGGAAGGCGGAATTCGAGCACAAGATCCTCGAGCGGGTGGCCCGCATCCGCGCCGGCGATCTGTTTGCCGACGACACCAACTTCGGCCCGCTGGTCAGCTTCCCCCATCGCGACAACGTTCTGCGCTATATCGAGAGCGGCAAACGCGAAGGCGCGCGCCTGCTGTGCGGCGGCGAGGCGCTGAAAGGCGACGGTTTCGATAACGGCGCGTGGGTCGCCCCGACGGTGTTTACCGATTGCAGCGACGAGATGACCATCGTGCGCGAAGAGATCTTCGGCCCGGTGATGTCGATCCTCAGCTATGCCGACGAAGCGGAGGTCATTCGCCGCGCCAACGCCACCGAATACGGCCTCGCCGCCGGCGTGGTGACGCCCAACCTCAACCGCGCTCACCGAATTATCCACCAGCTGGAAGCCGGCATCTGCTGGATCAACAGCTGGGGGGAATCCCCGGCGGAAATGCCGGTTGGCGGCTACAAACACTCCGGCATTGGCCGCGAGAACGGCGTGATGACGCTGCAGAGTTACACCCAGGTGAAGTCCATCCAGGTTGAGATGGGTAAATTCCAGTCCATATTTTAACCGGGAGGTTTTTTTGCAATTTGACTACATCATTATTGGTGCCGGCTCCGCCGGCAACGTTCTGGCAACACGACTGACTGAAGATCCAAACACCACCGTCCTGCTGCTGGAAGCCGGCGGCCCTGACTACCGGTTCGATTTCCGCACCCAGATGCCCGCCGCGCTGGCTTATCCGCTGCAGGGCAAGCGCTACAACTGGGCCTACGAGACCGAACCTGAGCCGTACATGAACAATCGCCGCATGGAGTGCGGACGCGGCAAAGGGCTCGGCGGATCCTCGCTGATCAACGGCATGTGCTACATTCGCGGTAACGCGATGGATCTGGATAACTGGGCCAAAGAGCCGGGTCTGGAACACTGGAGCTATCTCGACTGCCTGCCCTACTACCGGAAAGCGGAAACCCGCGATATCGGGCCTAACGACTACCACGGCGGCGATGGCCCGGTGAGCGTGACGACGCCGAAGCCGGGCAATAATCCGCTCTTCGAGGCGATGGTTGAAGCCGGGGTGCAGGCGGGCTATCCGCGTACCGACGATCTCAACGGCTACCAGCAGGAAGGCTTTGGCCCGATGGACCGCACCGTGACGCCGCAGGGCCGTCGCGCCAGCACCGCCCGCGGCTATCTCGACCAGGCGCGCGGTCGCCCGAACCTGACCATCCGCACCCATGCGCTGACCGATCACATTATTTTTGCCGGCAAGCGCGCGGTGGGCGTCGAGTGGCTGGAGGGAGAGAGCACGATCCCGTCAAAAGCGACGGCCAACAAAGAGGTGCTGCTGTGCGCCGGGGCGATTGCCTCGCCGCAGATCCTGCAGCGCTCCGGAGTGGGTAACCCGGAGCTGCTCAGGCAGTTCGATATCCCGGTGGTGCACGATCTCCCCGGCGTGGGTGAGAACCTGCAGGACCATCTGGAGATGTATCTGCAGTACGAGTGCAAAGAGCCGGTATCGCTCTACCCGGCGCTACAGTGGTGGAACCAGCCGAAGATCGGCGCCGAGTGGCTGTTCGGCGGCACCGGCATCGGCGCCAGCAACCAGTTCGAAGCGGGCGGTTTTATCCGCAGCCGCGCAGAGTTCGCCTGGCCGAACATTCAGTACCACTTCCTGCCGGTGGCGATTAACTACAATGGCTCCAACGCGGTGAAAGAGCACGGCTTCCAGTGCCACGTCGGCTCGATGCGTTCGCCCAGCCGCGGCCACGTGCGCCTGAAGTCGCGCGACCCGCACGCCCATCCGGCGATCCTGTTTAACTATATGTCCCATGAGCAGGACTGGCAGGAGTTCCGCGACGCCATCCGCATTACCCGGGAGATCATGAACCAGCCGGCGCTGGATAAGTATCGCGGTCGCGAAATCAGTCCGGGAATAGAATGCCAGAGCGATGCCGAACTGGATGAGTTTGTGCGCAACCACGCCGAGACCGCGTTCCACCCGTGCGGGACCTGTAAGATGGGTTACGACGAGATGGCGGTGGTCGATGGCGAGGGCCGCGTCCACGGTCTGGAAGGATTGCGGGTGGTCGACGCCTCGATCATGCCGCAGATCATCACCGGCAACCTCAACGCCACCACCATTATGATCGGCGAGAAGATGGCCGACGCCATTCGCGGCCGCCAGCCGCTGCCGCGCAGCACCGCGACGTATTATGTCGCTGGCGACGCGCCGGTTCGCCGCTAACAGGTCAATGCCGGGCGGCGACTACGCCTTGCCCGGCCTACCCTGAGGCGATGTAACGTAGCCCCGGTAAGCGCAGCGCGACCGGGGTGCCGTTCCGGGTTTTGACCCCATAGGTTGATGTTAGCGAAACGCCTCCAGGCGCTTAATCTGCTGACCGTCGGCAGTAAAGTTCTCCGCCGCCAGCCACGCCCGCAGCGCCGCATCGCGCGCAGGCCACTCGCCGTCGATGATGGACAGCATATCGCTGTCGCGCGTCCGCCCTTTACGCACCAGCCTCTGCCGCAGACGTCCTTCCCAGCTAAAGCCCAGCCGCTCGGCGGCGCGGCGCGAGGCGACATTCATCGAATCGCATTTCCACTCCAGCCGACGATAGCCATGGTCAAAGCCGTTTTTGAGCAGCAGCCAGACCGCTTCGGTACCCAGCGGGGTGTTTTTCATCCGTCGCGACCAGGTGACATGGCCGATCTCAACCGTGCCCATTTCCCGCTCGATCGCCATATAGCTGACGATGCCCACCGCCTGCTCGCTACGCAGGTCAACCACCGCATACGGCACCAGAGCATCATCATTCACCTTGCCCGCGATCCAGTGGGCGGTCGCCGCCACGCTCTCCGGCCGCGTAGACGCCAGCCACGTCCAGTCGCTGTTGTCGCCGAGCGCATAGGCGGCAAACAGATCCGCCGCATGACGGTCAACGTCCAGCGGCTCCAGGCGGCAAAAACGGCCATTTAACGCTGTCCGCCGCAGGACTTGCGCCCCCTGCCAGCCAGGGACCAGGTCGTTCACCTGCTGGCCATACTCATTGATTTCCGGCACACCCACCTCCTCGCAATAGACAATGCGTTATAGCAAGAACCCCGCAGCGGAGAAAGGCGCTTCTGCGCGACCGGCAATAACCTGTCGTTCTTGAATATGCGTTTTTAGCATAAGGATATCCTTATTTTGACTTTACGCCTTATGGCAAGCGGCCTAACGTAGCGAGGCATAAAACAATAAAATAACCATTCTTCAGGGATTGCACATGACCAAAAAACTGTTGCCTTTACTGCTACTGTCGGCGCTCTCCGCCGCCGCGCATGCCGCCACGCCGCCCAACACGCTGGTGGTCGCCCAGGGTCTCGACGATATCGTCAGCCTCGACCCGGCGGAAGCGAACGAACTCTCCAGCATTCAGACGGTCCCCAGCCTCTATCAGCGTCTGGTGCAGCCCGACCGCAACAACCCTGAAAAAATCGTACCGATCCTCGCCGAAAGCTGGCAGGCCGATCCGGCGGCGAAAACCCTGACCATTAAACTGAAGCCGGATGCCAAATTCGCCTCCGGTAATCCGCTGCGCCCGGAAGATGTGATTTTCTCTTACACCCGCGCGGTGACGCTGAATAAATCGCCGGCGTTTATTCTCAACGTGCTCGGCTGGCAGCCGGACAACATCGCCAGCCAGCTGAAAAAGGTTGATGACCATACCCTGACGCTGCACTGGACCGCCGACGTCAGCCCGGCGGTGGCGCTGAATATTCTCTCCACCCCCATCGCCTCTATCGTTGATGAAAAACAGGTGGCGCCGAACGCGAAAAATAATGACTTCGGCAACGACTGGCTGAAGATGCACTCGGCGGGCAGCGGGGCCTATAAAATGCGCGTCTACCAGCCGCATCAGGCCATCGTGCTGGAGGCCAACGCCAGCTCCCCCACCGGCGCGCCGAAGATCAAGAGCATCATTATTAAAAACGTCCCCGACCCGGCTTCCCGCCGCCTGCTGATCCAGCAGGGGGATGCCGACGTGGCGCGCGATCTCGGCGCTGACCAGATTGCCGCCCTGCAGGATAAACCCGGCGTGAAGGTGCTGAGCATCCCGTCCGCCGAGCAGAACTACCTGGTGTTTAATACCGCCAACAGCGCCAACCCGCTGCTCAATAACCCGGCCTTCTGGGAGGCGGCGCGCTGGCTGGTCGATTATGAGGGCATCACCAAAAATCTGCTGAAAGGCCAGTACTTTATTCACCAAAGCTTCCTGCCGGCCGGCCTGCCGGGGGCGCTGGAGACTAATCCGTTCACCTTTGATCCGCAAAAAGCTAAGGCTATCCTCGATAAAGCGGGCATTAAGGATGCCCACTTCACCCTTGATGTGGAGAACAAACCGCCGTTTATCACCATCGCCCAATCGCTGCAGGCCAGCTTTGCCCAGGGCGGGGTGAAGGTGGATCTGCTACCCGCCGCCGGCAGCCAGGTCTATGCCCGGGTGCGCGCGAAGCAGCATCAGGCGGCGATCCGCCTGTGGATCCCGGACTACTTTGATGCCCACTCTAATGCCAGCGCCTTTGCCTGGAACGATGGTAAATCCAGCACCGTGGCCGGGCTCAACGGCTGGCAGATCCCTGAGCTGAATAAAGCCACCCTCGCCGCGGTGGCGGAGCCGGACCCAGCGAAACGCCTCGGCCTGTACAAAACGATGCAGGAAACCCTGCTCCAGCATTCGCCGTACGTCTTCATTGACCAGGGAAAAACCCAGATCGTGGTGCGTGACAACGTGAAGGGCTATCAGCAGGGACTGAACGCCGACATGGTCTGGTACGATAACGTGACCAAGTAAGCGGGTTTTGTCACCGGGTACGGCGGCCTTGTCTGCCCGGATGACCGACTCCTCACCCAGGCCCGGTCGGCATCGCGCCGCCGGGTACAATGCTGATATACCAGGAATTTCCATTTTCCATGCTATCGTTTTCCACTCACCTTACCCGCCTGCTGCAGGGGCTGTTTACGCTGCTGCTCACGCTGTTCGGGCTGTTGCTGGTCACCTTCTCGCTCTCCGCGCTGTCGCCCGTCGACCGCGTACTGCAGATCGTCGGCGACCATGCCAGCCAGTCGACCTATGACCAGGTTCGCCATCAGCTGGGTCTCGACCAGCCGCTGCCGGTGCAGTTCTGGCACTACCTGGTCAACCTGGCCCATGGCGATCTTGGCATCGCCAGCGCCACCGGCCAGCCGGTGCTCCACGACCTGCTGGCGGTCTTTCCGGCGACCCTTGAGCTGGCGACCCTGGCGCTGATCGTCGGCGCGGTACTGGGCATCGTCGCCGGGGTGCTGTGCGCCCGTTACGCCGGTTCGCCGTGGGATCTGGCGGTTCGCACCTTTACCCTGTTGGGCAACTCGGTGCCCATTTTCTGGCTCGGCCTGCTGATGCTGGCCCTGTTCTACGCCCGGCTGCAGTGGGCGCCAGGCCCGGGTCGCCTCGACGATATTTATCAGTACACCGTCGAGCCACGCAGCGGTTTTGCGCTGATCGACACCTGGCTCTCCGGCGATACCGCGGCGTTTAAAAATGCGATCGGCCATCTGGCGCTGCCGGTGCTGGTGCTGGCCTATTACTCGCTGGCCAGCATCACCCGCCTGACCCGCTCCGCCTGCCTGAGCGAGATGAACAAAGAGTACATTCTGCTGGCGCGGGCCAAAGGGGCCGGAGAGATGACGATTCTGCTGCGCCACGTCCTGCCCAATATCCGCGGCACTCTGCTGACGGTGACCGCTCTCGCCTGGACCTCCATGCTCGAAGGGGCGGTGCTCACCGAAACCGTCTTCTCGTGGCCGGGGATCGGCCGCTATCTCACCACGGCGCTGTTCGCCGGGGATACCACGGCGATCATGGGCGGCACGCTGCTGATCGGCGTGAGTTTTGTGCTGATCAATAACCTGACCGACCTGCTGGTACGGTTAACCGATCCGAGGGTGCGCTGATGCCGACTTATCTGTTTTTACGCCGTCTGCGCCGCTCACCCGCCGCCTTCAGCGGCCTGACCCTGGTGATCCTGCTGGTGCTGACCGCGCTGTTCGCCCCGTGGCTGGCGCCGCACGATCCCAACTGGCAGGATGCCGCCGCTCGTCTGCAGGGGCCCGGGGCGGGACACTGGCTCGGCACCGACAGCTACGGCCGCGACCTGCTGTCGCGCTTGCTCTACGGCGCCCGCCCGGCGCTGGGTCTGGTGGCGCTGGTGACCGCCATTACCCTGCCCGTCGGGCTGCTGGTAGGTATCCTCTCCGGTTACTATGGCGGGTGGCTGGAGCGGATACTGATGCGCTTTACCGACGTGGTGATGTCGATGCCGCGCCTGATCCTCGCCTTCGCGTTCGTGGCGATGCTCGGCCCGGGGCTGGTCAACGGCGCGCTGGCGTTAGCCCTGACCACCTGGCCGGCCTACGCCCGTCAGGCGCGCAGCGAAATTCAGCGCCTGCGCCATAGCGACTACCTCGCCGCGGCGGAGATGCTGGGCATTCGCGGCGGGCGGCTGCTGGTCGGCCATATTCTGCCGCTGTGTCTGCCGTCGGCGATTGTCCGGCTGGCGCTCGATCTGGCGGGCATTATCCTCGCCGCCGCCGGGCTCGGCTTTCTCGGCCTGGGCGCCCGCCCGCCGATGGCGGAGTGGGGAGCGATGATTGCCGACGGGATGCAGGTGATTTTCGACCAGTGGTGGATCGCCGCCATCCCCGGCGCGGCGATCCTGCTTGCCAGCCTGGCGTTTAACCTGCTGGGCGATGGCCTGCGCGATATTCTGGAGCCGCAACATGACTGACATCCGACTGACCGTCCAGGGACTCGCCGTCGACTATCCCACCGCCCGGGTGGTGGACAACGTCAGCTTCACCCTCGGCAACGAGCGGCTGGCGCTGGTGGGCGAATCCGGCTCCGGCAAATCGATGACCGCCCGGGCGCTGATGGGCCTGGTGCGCAAGCCCGGGGTGGTGAGCGCTGAACGGCTGGAGGTGCTGGGGCGCGATGTGCTGACCCTCAGCGCCCGCGGCTGGCGCGCGCTGCGCGGCAACGATATCGCCATGGTGCTGCAGGACCCGCGCTATGCGCTGAATCCGGTGCAGACCATTCAGACGCAGCTGGAGGAGGCGTTAACCCTCCATCAGCGTCTCAGCCGCCGCGCGCGCGCCGAGGCGGTCAAAGACGCCATCGCCGCCGTCGGTCTGGATCTGCCGGTCCTCAGCCGCTATCCCGGCGAACTCTCCGGCGGGATGGGACAGCGGGTGATGATCGCCCTCGCGCTGCTCAATAACCCGAAGGTGCTGATAGCCGACGAGCCGACCTCGGCCCTCGACGCCCGCCTGCGCAACCAGATCCTCGAGCTGCTGGTGGAGCAGTGCGCGCAGCGGCAGATGGCCATGTTACTGATCAGCCACGATCTACCGCTGGTGGCCGCGCATTGCGATCGCGTGCTGGTGATGTACCAGGGGAGACAGGTCGACGAGATGCCGGCGCGGGCGCTGCCGAGCGCGACGCACCCTTACACCCGCACCCTGTGGACCTGCCGGCCAAATGCCCACACCTACGGCCAGATGCTGCCGACCCTCGACAGAACCCAGGACTTTACGGAGACAGCCCATGGCGATCGTTAATCTTCAGGATTTACAGGTTACATTCGGCGCGAAGACGGCGGTCTCCGCCGCCAGTTTCCGTGTCGACGCCGGGGAAACCTTCAGCCTGATCGGCGCCTCGGGCTGCGGCAAATCGACGATTTTGCGCGTGCTGGCCGGATTGCAGCGTGAATGGCGCGGCAGCGTGGATCTGCTCGGCCAGGCCATTATGCCGGGCGCCCGCTTTCAGGGCGATCTGCGGCGCAACGTGCAGATGGTGTTTCAGGATCCGTACGCCTCGCTGCATCCCAACCATACCCTGTGGCGCACCCTGGCGGAGCCGCTGCAGATCCACGGCATCCGCGACGTTGCCCCGCGAGTAACCACCGCCCTTGAGCAGGTGGGTCTGGCCGCCGACGCCGTGCGCCGCTATCCGCATCAGCTCTCCGGCGGCCAACGGCAGCGCGTGGCCATTGCCCGCGCCCTGCTGCTGCGCCCGCAGATCCTGCTGCTGGATGAGCCGACCTCGGCGCTGGATATGTCGGTACAGGCGGAAATCCTTAATCTACTTAATCGTCTGAAACAGGAGCACGGCATGACCTATCTGCTGGTCAGCCACGATGCCGACGTCATCGCCCATATGTCCGATCGGGCGGCGTTTATGGCGGAGGGCGTGATCCAGCGCTTTTTCGATCGCGAAGCGTTGGTCAATGGAGAGCACCGGATGAGGTGAGGTCAGCGTATGCGCGGTTGTTTTGTCGGGTGGCGCTTCGCTTACCCGACCTACAGGATCCACTCACAGGCTCACACCCCGTAGGCCCGTGCAAGCGCAGCGCCGCCGGGCAAGATATCAGGCACGGTATCCTTGATTTCGCCGGGTGGCGGCTGCGCCTTACCCGGCCTACAGCCCCAAATCACCGCGGGTCCTGGGGCTGCTGAAACTGCCGGTGCTGGCGGCCTCAACATCGCTGAGACGTTCCCGGAAGGCCGGGGCAGCCCGCATGAATGCGGGCTGAGGGCCGTGTTTTGCACGGACGCTGCCTCGGCCCGACCCGAAGCCTGCAGGGATAAGTCGAAGGTACCGCGCAGCGGCGATGTTGCTGGCCGGAGCCCGGGGGTACAGGGGGCGGCGGCGACTGGCCGCCCCCTGTGTGCTCCCTGCGCCATGAATGACATAACGCAGACAATTAACCGGGAGCGCAAACTACGCTGAAGCCACCGATAACATAAACAACAACACTGCAGTGCTTCCCCTCACCCTGGCCCTCTCCCGAAGGGAGAGGGAACTGTCCGGCTGGCGTTTAGGCCCGTACAAGCGCAGCGCCGCCGGGCAATAATCAGGCACGGTACCCGTGGTGTTGCCGGGTGGCGGCTGCGCCTTACCCGGCCTACAGGATCCATTCACAGGCTCACACCCCGTAGGCCCGGCAAGCGCAGCGCCGCCGGGCAAGATATCAGGCACGGTATCCTTGATTTCGCCGGGTGGCGGCTGCGCCTTACCCGGCCTACAGGATCCACTCACAGGCTCACACCCCGTAGGCCCGGCAAGCGCGCCGCCGGGCAACAGTATCCGGCCCCCTCCCCTACTTCGCCAGACTGGCAAAGCGAGCAAAGACCGCATCAAAAATCGCCAGCCCTTGCGCCACCTGCTCAGCAGTAATGGTGCACGGCGGCACCACGTGAATGCGGTTCTCCACCACAAAGGCCAACAGCCCGGCCTCGGTTAAGGCCCCTTTGATCGCGGCCATGTCGGCGGCGGTCAGCGGCGTTTTTTGTTCACGGCTGCTCACCAGCTCCAGCGCCTGGAACAGGCCGCGACCGCGCACCTCGCCGATAATGGCGTGCTTCTCCGCCAGCGCCTCGAGACCGGGGCGCAGCACCTCGTTGCCGATAGAGGCCGCGTTCTCAACCACCTTCTCCTCTTTCATCGCGTCGATGGTGGCGACAATCGCCGCCATCGCCAGCGGATGGCCGGAGTAGGTCAGCCCCCCGGCAAAGAAGTGGTCGTCAAAGTAGCGGGCAATCGGCTCGCTAATCAGCACCCCGCCCGCCGGCACGTAGCCGGCGTTAACCCCCTTGGCAAAGGTCACCAGATCCGGCACCACGCCATCCTGCTCGAAGGCGAACCAGCTGCCGGTGCGGCCAAAGCCGGCCATCACCTCATCGAGGATCAGCACGATGCCAAACTCGTCGGCCAGGGCGCGCACGCCCTGCATATAGCCTGCCGGCGGCACGAGGATCCCGGCCGTGCCGGGGATGGACTCCAGCAGGATCGCCGCGATGGCCGTCGGCCCCTCGCATTCAATGATCCGCCGCAGATGCGCCAGCGCGCGCTGGCACTCCTCTTCTTCAGTCGCGGCGTTGAACTCGCTGCGGTAAAGGTAGGGGTTGAAGAAGTGAACATGGCCGCGGGAGAACTCATTCGGCACCCGGCGCCAGTCGCCGGTAGCGGCGATCGCGCTGCCGGTGTTGCCATGATAGGAACGATAGGCCGACAGCACCTTGTCGCGCCCGGTATAGAGCCGCGCCATGCGAATCGCGTTCTCATTGGCATCCGCCCCGGCGTTAGTGAAGAACACCTTACTGAAGCCCGCCGGCGCCAGGTCGACGATGCGCTTCGCCGCTTCGCCGCGGGCAAGGTTGGCGGTGGCGGGCGCGATGGTGACCAGGGTCTCCAGCTGCGCCTTCATAGCCGCCAGTACCCGAGGGTGCTGATAGCCAATGTTGACGTTCACCAGCTGGCTGCTGAAATCGAGCCAGGTGTTCCCCTCATAATCCCATAGCTCGCAGCCTTGCGCCCCGGCGATGACCAGCGGGTTGAGATTGCCCTGCATCGACCATGAATGAAACACATAGGCGCGATCTAATTGCCGAACTTCGTCATTGCTTACCGCGACCTCGTTGTGAATTGCCAGCTTCATACCCTGCCCTCTCTCATGTCGTAGTGGTTGGCTTCATCATTGGCCTTGGCCGCGCAAATCGGATAGAGCCAGTGCGCGCATAACGATGTGACACGGTGTCACATCCCTGCCCGTCGTCTGGCCCTGTGCCTTGTCGTCCGGCGTTTTTATAGTGAAGGGACAACCGCACAGGAGAATGAGATGGCAACGAGCAACGTAGTGTTTATCACCGGGGCGACCTCGGGTTTTGGCGAAGCGGCAGCGCAGGTGTTTGCCGACGCGGGCTGGTCGCTGGTGCTGAGCGGGCGCCGCTATCCGCGACTGAAGGCCTTGCAGGACAGACTCGCCGCCAGGGTGCCGGTGCATATTATTGAGCTTGACGTTCGTGACAGCGAGGCGGTGGCTGCCGCCGTGGCGTCGCTGCCCGCCGATTTCGCCGATATCACCACCCTGATCAACAACGCCGGGCTGGCGCTGTCGCCACTGCCGGCGCAGGAGGTGGCGCTAGAGGACTGGAAAACGATGATCGACACCAACGTCACCGGTCTGGTGACAGTCACTCACGCCCTGCTGCCGACGCTGATCCGCCATGGCGCCGGGGCGAGTATTATCAATATCGGCTCGATCGCCGGGCAGTGGCCCTATCCCGGCAGCCATGTGTATGGCGCCAGCAAGGCGTTTGTGAAGCAGTTCAGCTATAACCTGCGCTGCGATCTGCTTGGCACCGGCGTGCGGGTCACCGATCTGGCGCCGGGGATTGCCGAGACCGAATTCACCCTGGTGCGTACCAAAGGCGACCAGGCGGCATCGGATAAGCTCTATCGCGGCACCACGCCGCTGAGCGCGCGCGATATCGCCGAGCAGATGTTTTATATCGCCACGCTGCCGGCGCATATGAACATTAACCGGGTGGAGGTGATGCCGGTGCGTCAGGCGTGGCAGCCGTTCGCTATCGACCGGGATTAAGCGAAACCCGACGCATCCCCTGTCGGCGCTGCCGGCAGGGAATGCAGGCCGGACTAACGGCTGCTTTGCAGAAACTGCCTGACGCGTTCGGAGTCAGGCTGAGTGAAGAACTTCTCCGGCGGCGCCTTCTCTATCAGCAGTCCCTTCTCCAGAAACACCACCTCATTGGACACCTGGCGGGCAAAATCCATCTCGTGGGTCACCACCACCATGGTGTAGCCCTCGGCGGCAAGGGCTTTCATTACCCCCAACACCTCATTAACCAGCTCCGGATCCAGCGCCGACGTCGGTTCATCGAAGAGAATAACTTCGGGCGACATCGCCAGCGAACGAGCGATCGCCACCCGCTGCTTCTGCCCGCCGGAGAGAGTGATCGGGTAAACATCGGCTTTGTGCGCCATGCCGACTTTCTCCAGCTGCTGCATGGCCATGGCCTTCGCCTCGTCTCGTTTCATGCCCTTAACGCGCAGCAGCGCCTCGCTGACGTTCTGCTGCACGGTCAGGTGCGGCCACAGGTTAAAACTCTGAAAGACCATCCCCACCCGCTCGCGGATTTTGGCCAGCTGGCGGTGCGACATCGCCCGGCCGCGCTGTTCATCAATCCCCAGCCGTTGACCGCCGATATGAATTTCACCGCGGTCCGGCTGTTCCAGCCAGTTCATACAGCGCAGCAGGGTGGATTTTCCCGACCCGGACGAGCCGAGAATACTCACCACAGTCCCCTTCTCCACCGTCAGGTTAATATCCCGCAGGACTTCCACATTATCGAACTGTTTGGAGACGTTTTTGACGCTTACGGCAATAGACTCAGGCATGGCTCATTCCTCTTTTGGCTCCCCAGGCGGTCAGGCGCTTAATCAGCAGCTCCAGCAGAATGCTGATCGCCCAGTAAAGCCCAATGGCGACGATAAAGGCGTTAAACGGAATAAAATAGGTCGCCTGGACGCTGTTGGCGGCGGCGGTGATCTCCTGAACGGTAATAATGCTCAGGAAAGCGGTGTCCTTCAGGCAAATAATCAGCTGATTGCCGATCAGCGGTAAGGCGGAAGAGACGATATTGGGTAAAATAATCCGCCGAAAAATGGCATAGCGAGAAAAGCCCTGGGCAATCGCCGCTTCAATATATCCGCCGGAAAATACCCGCCGCTGGCTGCGCAATATTTCAAAGAAATAGGCGCCATGATAAATAATCAGGGCCAGTAAACCGGCGGTCCACGGCTCCATGCTAATACCGAGCTGCGGCAGTCCGTAATACAGAAGATAAGCGAGAATCAAAAAAGGGATCGCGCGCATCAGGCTGACGAAACCAATAATAATCCGGTTAATCACTTTCTTTTGATATTCGCTAAAATAGCACAGCGCAATACCGATAATCAGCGCCGCCAGGGCGGCGGTAATAAACAGTTCGAGGGTCGCGAATAACCCGGCAATAAAGCTATCGCGAACCGACCAGATAACGCCCCACTGATTCATAATGCCTCCCGTTCCTAGCGCGCCAGACGCCTGGCTTTACGTTCCGCGATACCCTGCAGCTTCAACAAACAGCCGATGATCGCCACATACAGCAGGCCGGCGGCGAGGATCGGCGACAGCGGCTCGTAGGTGACCGAGGAGATACGGTTGGTGACCCGGGTGAGATCCACCACGCCAATCACGGCGATGGCCGGGCTACCTTTGATCAAAAAGGACATCTCATTGACCAGCGCCGGCAGGCTCTCGATCCACATCTGCGGCAGCATGATGTAGCGGAAGTAGGTCCAGCGGCGCATTCCCACCGACTCCGCCGCCTCCCGCTGTTCGCGCGGAAAGGTGCGGAAGGCGTTGCGCCAGATCTCAGCGTTAAACGCCGACGTGTTTAGCGTCAGCGCCACGATGGCGGCCACGTTCTTATCGAGGTTAATGCCCATCGTGGGCAGGGAAAGGAACAGAAATAGCACCAGCGTCACCAGCGGCGTTGCGCGGGCCAGACTGATATAGATCACCAGCAGCTGGTCGATCACCGGCAGGCGCAGCATCCGTACCAGGGCGATCAGCAGGCCCGCCACCACCCCGAAGGCGATAGCGATGGCCGAAATCCAGAGGGTCGTCCATGCGCCTTCGATTAATAACTGCCAGGAAATTGCATCCATGAGGCCCTCCTTCTCAGCAACAGGCGGCGGTTACCCGCCGCGGAATATTACAGTCCGGCGAGTTTGTGAAACTGTTCCGGGCTGGTGATCGCCTCGGTCGGCAGGTTGTCATAGGTTTCGCCAAACCATTTTTTCTGCAGCTCGGCGAGCTTGCCGGTCTCCTTCATGTGGTTCATAAACTTGGTCATATAGGCCAGCAGCTGCGGCGAGTTTTTCGGGATCGGCCACGCCATATAGCCCGGTCCGGAGACGGCCAGCCCTTTGGCGAAGACCTTCGGTTTGGCTTTCGCCAGGTCGTTTACCGAGATCACCACGTTAATCACGTAATCCAGTCGCTTATTCGCCAGGTCGGCGTAGGCTTCCGGATAGGAGGGATACTCCACCACCGGTCCCAGCTTGCCGCCGGTCTTCTCCAGCATCGCCTTCAGCTCCGGCAAACGCGCCAGCAGCGCGCTCCCGGCCTGTACCCCCACTTTTTTGCCGCTGAGATCGGCAATGGTATTTAGCGAGGTATCGCCAGCGCGTTTGACGAAATAGTGCTGCGCGGAGGCCCACGGTGGGGTGAAATCAAAGACCTTCAGCCGCTCATCGGTAATAACCGCCCCGGTTAAGGCCATATCGTATTGCCCGGTGGAGACAGCCGCTAATAATCCGGTCCACGGTAATATGCTCTGGTCGACATGGAATTTGGCGTACTTACGTAATTCCTCAAGCATATCTTTGTTAAAGCCATCAGCCTGGCCATTATTCATAAAGTTAAATGGCGCATAATCATCTTCCGTCGCCACTTTCAAGGTGCCGGACTTTTCTATTTCCGGAAGATCGGCCGCGACGGCGTGATAAGAAAAAGCGACCGTTAATACAGCGCTCAGACACATTGATGCCAATGATTTTTTCATTATTTCACCCCTGATGGATTGGCCAGACGGGTTCATTCCAGAACGCGAAAAGGTTTCTGCAAAATAGTGGCCGGGGACGTTCCGGTCCACGGCGGCTGAATACGTTTTTAATGTGGGAGCGTTTTTCAATTCCGTATAGAGCCAGATGGGCCGCATCGCTGTGTCAGATGGCGGCAGGGTGGTATGGAATTTGCTGAGTGTAACGGGTGGTCGCAATGCGTTATTGCCAGAGGAGCCCCGTATGATCCGTCACCTGTTACACGTTGATTTTCAGCCTGGCCGCGGTTTGCAGGAACAGGTGCGAGAGACGCTGGTGAATGCCATTCTCAGCGGGATCTTCGCCGCCGACACCCCGCTGCCCTCCTGTCGCCAGCTGGCCAGCCAGCTTCGCGTCTCGCGTAACACCACCGCGCTGGTGTTTGAAAGTCTGGTCAACGAGGGCTACCTGATTAGCCGCCCACGCAGCGGTTACTACCTGCATCCCGACTATCATGAAGCTTCGCCTGCCGCCGTCGAGAGTGCACCGCAGCGCGAAGCGGCTGCACCACGCTGGGGCGACCGGCTGCAGATGACCCCCAGCCAGCAGGAGTCGATCCTCAAACCGGCGGGCTGGATGCACTACCGCTACCCGTTTATCTACGGCCAGCCCGATACCCGGCAATTCCCGCTGGCCACCTGGCGCTCGGCGGCGAACTGGCTGCACGGCGGGGTGCGCGACCCGGCGTGGGTCATCGACCATATTGACCAGGATGTGCCGATGCTGATCGAGCAGATCCGCACCCGGGTGCTGCCCAAGCGGGGCATTGTCGCCGCGCCGGATGAAATTCTCATCACCCTTGGCTCGCAAAATGCCCTCTACCTGCTGACCCGACTGCTGCTCTCTTCCACCACCCGCATTGGCGTCGAAAACCCCTGCTTCCGCGAAGCCATCAACACCTTTCTGCTCGCCGACGCCGAGGTGGTGCCGCACCCGGTGGATGAAGAGGGGATCGTGCTTAATGAGCGTCCCTGCGATTACTACTATGTCACTCCAGGCCATCAGGTGCCCACCGGGGTGACCATGAGCAGTGCGCGGCGTCGCCAGTTGCTGGAGCATGCCGCCCGCCATGACGCGGTCATTATTGAAGATGATTATGACTCGGAGAGTAACTTTACCCTCAACCCGCTGCCGGCGCTGAAGGCCAGCGATCGCAGCGGCCGGGTGGTGTATGTCAGCAGCCTGTCAAAAGCGCTGTCACCGGGGCTGCGGTTGGGGTTTATGGTCGCCGACCCGGACCTGATCGACGAGGCGCGCGCCCTGCGCCGGCTGGTCTATCGCCATCCGCCGACCAACATTCAGTACCAGATGGCCCACTTCCTTGCACAGGGCCATTATGAAACCCATCTGCGGCGCTACCACTATGACTCCGCCCAGCGCTGGGAGCGTCTGCACGCCGCCCTGCAGCGCTATCTGCCGTCGTGTCGCGCGCTGGCAGGGAGCGAACATGCTAACGCCTTCTGGCTGCAGACCCCGGCGCAGATCAACACCCAGCAGCTCACCTGGCGCGCCGCCCACGCCGGCGTGCTGATTGAGCCCGGGGCGCGCCATTTTCTCAGCGCCGCGCCGCCGGATAACTATTTTCGCATGGGATTCCACGCCATTAACCCTGACGCCATCGCCCAGGGGGTGGAGGTCCTGCGCGGCCAGCTGGAGCAGATGGGTTAGCGGTATTGTTCATACTCAACGGCGTCGCGCACGCTGAGCAGCGCCGGGCGCAGGCTGTCGAAAGGCACCGATCCGAGCGCAATGCGCAGCGCCTGCGGGATCGTGGCGGAGACGCAGAACGGCTCGGCGGTCGATACCGAAATGCGGCGTTCCATCAGCGCATTCGCCAGTCGATCGGCCCGGCTCTCTTCACCCAGCGGCAGCCAGACGAAGTACGAATCGGGATGACTGACGACGGGAAGCCCACAAAGCACCTCGCGGGCCACCTGCTGCCGCTGTCGCGCATCCTGGCGTTTCTGCGTTTCAAAGCGCGCCACCGTGCCATCTTCAATCCAGGCGCAGATCAGCGAACTTATCAGCGTCGGCGTATTCCACGTCGTGGCCCGGATGGCGCGCTCAATCTCCGGCCGATAGCGCGGCGGAGAAATCACCACCCCCACGCGCAGTCCGGTGGCGATATTTTTTGAAAATCCGGTGACATACACCGTTCTTTCCGGCGCATAGCTGACCACCGGCGGCGGCGGATGGCTCACCAGCCGGGCATAGGCGGCATCTTCAATAATCAGCAGATCGTGCTGGCGCGCGAGATCGGCCAGCGCCTGTCGCTGCCCGGTGTTGAGCACCCAGCCCAGCGGATTGTGCAGCGTCGGCATGGTATACACCGCCCGCACCCGCCGCTGCTGGCACAGCGTCTGAAGCGCCTGCAGGTCCGGTCCCTCCGGTCGACAGGGGATCGCCGCCAGCTCCAGATGATACAGCGCCGCCAGAACCTTGAAGCCCGAATAGGTCAGCGCATCCACCGCCACCACATCCCCCGGACGTAACAGCCCCATGACGGTCACCGCCAGCCCGTGCTGTGCGCCGTTGACGATCAGGACATTTTCCGCGTCCGGCGCAAAGTGCTGGCAGGTCAAATGGCGGGCGATAATGTCCCGCTCGGCGAGCCGCCCGGCGTGAGGCTGATAGCGCAGATGCGAGTCAATATCGCCCGCCATCGCCAGCTGCCTGAGCGCCTCGCGCAGCGCATCGCCCTGATCCGGCAGCGAAGGGTAGTTGAAATTGAGATCCACGACATCGGCGGCCACCACCTGCTGATCGACCCCGTGCCCCGGAGGCAGCGAGAGGTCGCGCACGAAGGTGCCGCGGCCGGTTTCGCCGCTGACCAACCCCATCTCTTCCAGTTCACGGTAGACGCGCGTGGCGGTGGCCAGCGAGAGGCGTTCTCCGGCGGCAAGGGTACGGTGCGTCGGCAGACGGGTGCCGGCGGGCAGCTGCCCGCTGCGGATCGCCTGCGCATATCGGTCGACAACGGCTTTATATCGGGCTTTCATCGTGAAATGTATCTATGACAATAATTTGATTGTATTAGATTGGCCACATTACCATCGCCGCTGACGATGCTCAAGCGGGCGCAGCCCAATCTGATAACGCGAGGTTAACGTGGTAGATTCAGCAATGGATAAATCGGCGCCCGGTCCCTGGTCCGGATGGCTTCATGGTTTACTGGGGGTGATCATTTTCAGCGGTTCGCTGCCCGCGACGCGGCTGGCGGTGCAGGATATGGATCCGTTGTTATTGACCTTTCTGCGCGCCTCTATCGCCGGGCTGCTTGCCATCGCGCTGCTGGTGGGCTTTCGCCAGAAACGCCCGCGCCTGGCGCAGCTTGTGCCCTTGATCATCGTCTCATCCGGGGTGGTGCTCGGCTTTCCGCTACTCACGGCGCTGGCCCTGCAGCGCATTACCTCGGCGCATTCGATTGTGTTTATTGGTCTGCTGCCGCTGATGACCGCCCTCTTTGGCGTACTGCGCGGCGGCGAACGCCCGCGGCGGGCTTTCTGGATCTTTTCGCTGCTGGGCAGCCTGCTGGTGGTGGGATTCGCCCTGACGCAAAATGCGGCGGCCTCACTCAGCGGCGATCTGCTGATGCTGGCGGCGGTTATCGTCTGCGGCCTCGGCTATGCGGAAGGGGCGAAGCTGACGCGGGAGCTCGGCGGCTGGCAGGTGATCTGCTGGGCGCTGGTGATTGCCCTGCCGTTGATGCTCCCCGCCTCGCTGCTGGTTCAGCCCGCATCCTGGCATGCCATCTCGGCCTCCTCCTGGGCGGCGCTCGGCTATGTGTCGCTGTTCAGCATGCTGATCGGCTTCATCTTTTGGTACAAAGGGCTGGCCGCGGGCGGGATCGCCGCCGTCGGCCAGCTCCAGCTATTGCAGCCGTTCTTCGGACTAGGCCTGTCGGCGGCGCTGTTGCACGAAACCGTCAGCCCCTTGATGCTGGCGGTCACGCTGGGCGTGGTGCTGTGCGTGGTGGGCTCGCGCAAATTTGGCCGCCAGCGGGTTGGCGAAGAAAACGGGGGCAACAATTGACCTGACGCGTCGCCTAATATCGCGGGATGCGGCGCGAGGCGAATGGATAAGCTGCGTAGCAAAGCCAACGTAAATGTGTGACGGGTATATACTTCAGGGAACACATCGACCGGGAGAGACTATGCCTTTAGCCGATTTTCACCGCTCCGATCCTTTTACCCTCGGTATCGAACTGGAGCTGCAGGTGGTGAACCCGCCGGGTTACGATCTCAGCCAGGATGCCTCGACGCTGATTGCCGACGTCCAGCATGAGCTGACCGTGGGAGAAGCCAAACACGACATCACCGAGAGCATGCTGGAGATCGCCACCGGGGTGTGCCGCGACATCAGCCATGCGCAAATCCAGCTCAGCGCCATCCAGCAGGCGGTCCAGCGCGCGGCGCTGCGCCATCATCTGCAGATCTGCGGCGGCGGTTCCCACCCCTTTCATGCCTGGCAGCGCCAGCAAATCAGCGATAACCCGCGCTATGTCAAAACCGTCGAGCATTTTGGCTATCTGGCACAGCAAGCGACGGTCTTTGGCCAGCATGTGCACGTCGGCTGCCAGAGCGGCGACGACGCCATCTATCTGCTGCATGGCCTGTCGCGCTTTGTACCGCACTTCATCGCCCTTAACGCCGCCTCGCCGTGGTTTGACAGCACCGACAGCCGCTTCGCCTGTTCGCGCCTGAACCGCTTCTCCTCCTATCCCGACAACGGTCCGATGCCGTGGGTGGCCGACTGGCAGGGGTTTCGTCGCCTGTTCCGCCAGCTGAGCTACACCAGCATGATCGATAGCATGAAGGATCTGCACTGGGATATTCGCCCCAGCCCGCAGTTTGGTACCGTCGAGGTGCGGGTGATGGACACCCCCTTGACCCTTGCCCAGGCGATCCACATCGCCGGCTTTATTCAGACCCTGGCCTGCTGGCTGTTGACGGAGCGTCCTTTTAAGCACCAGCCTGATGATTATCTGCTGTACCCCTTTAACCGCTATCAGGCCTGCCGCTACGGGCTGGACGGGACCCTCACCGACGTGCGCAGCGGGGAGCAGCGCAGCATCCGCCAGGAGATCCTGCAGCTCGCCGACCGGCTGGCCCCTTTCGCCCATCAGCTGAAGGCGACGGCAGCGCTGGAGGCGGTGGTTCGCCAGGCGAAATCGCCGCAAAGCGAGGCGCAGCAGATGCGCGACTTTATCGCCAACGGCGGTTCGCTTTCCGGGCTGGTGCAAAAACACTGTGAGATTTGGGCGGCATAAGGCAGCGAGGCGGGTATACTCGGCGCAGACTATAGAAAGGACTGCCCATGTTATTACGTTGCCTGCTCCCTCTGGCGCTGCTCCCTCTGGCGCTGCTGCCCCTGGCCGCCGTCGCCAGCGCCGCCTGTACCCTCACCGACCCGACGCTGACCCTGCAGAGCTATCGGGTGGATGCGCAGAAAGAGCGCATTGCGATGTACTGGCAGGATCGGCACGGCAAAGCCTGGGGTTCCCTGCGTTCGCTGCTGGCGGGTATCGATGGCGACGGCCGGGTGCAGATGGCGATGAACGGCGGCATTTACGATAAGGCCTACGCGCCGCTGGGGCTGTATATCGAAGACGGCAAACGGCTGACGCCGGTCAACCGCTCCGCCGGCGGCGGGAACTTCTTTATCCGCCCCGGCGGCGTATTCCTGGTGGAAAACGGCCGGGCGAAAATCGTGCCGCTGCCGGCGTACAAACCCTCTCCCGCCATCCGCTATGCGGTGCAGTCCGGCCCGATGCTGATTGAACATGGCGCCATCAACTGGCGACTGAAGCCCTCCGCCAGTTCGCGCAAGCTGCGCAACGGGGTTGGTATCGATAAGCAGGGCCGGGTGGTGTTTATGCTCAGCGATCGCGAGACCAACTTTTACGATTTTGCCTGCTATGCGCAGTCAAAGCTTGGCGTGCGGCAGATGCTTTATCTCGACGGCACCCTGTCGAAGATGTACCGCAAAGGCGGCAGCGTGCCGTGGCAGTATCATCCGTTCGTGACCATGATAACGGTGGAGAGAAAATAGCGGGCGCGTTTGGGGGCGGCCATTCCAGCCAGGAGAGTGAATAAATTAACGACAGGCCGGGCAAGGTATTGCCGCCGTGCCCGATGTCCTTGCCCGGTGGCGCTGCGCTTACCGGGCCTACAGAGTCTGTTCGCTATGGTATGGCACCTGAAATCTACGGGCGTGCAGCAGGGCCGATTCCCGCTGAAATCGGCGAACCGGAGGTCGGCAGATAAGGCGGGGCTCACGCCCAAACGCAACGTGAAGCAAAACCCACCCTCACCCTACCCCTCTCCCAAAGGGAGAGGGGACCGCCCGGTAGTCGTTGCAGCCTGGAGTATCCCCGTTACCGACCGGTAGCGCCGCGCTTACCCCCGCCGATGCGCCCACTCGCGCATACGCTGAAACAGTACATACAGCGACGGGATAAACAGGATGCCAACCATCGTCGCCACCAGCATCCCGCTGAATACCGTGGTGCCGATGATCCGCCGGCTCTGCGCCCCGGCGCCGGTAGCGAGCATCATCGGCATAATGCCGATAATAAACGACACCGCGGTCATCATTACCGCGCGGAAGCGGCGGGTAGCCCCCTCGCGCGCAGCGTCGACTATCGACAGCCCCTCCTCGCGCCGGCTGCGGGCGAACTCAACGATCAGAATCGCATTCTTCGCCGCCAGGGCGATCAGCAGCACCAGCCCTATCTGAACATACACATCGTTGGCATAGCCCGCGGTCCACAGCCAGAGCAGCGCTCCGCCGATGGCGAACAGCACCGAGAGCATGACGCTCGCCGGCAGCGTCCAGCTCTCATACTGCGCCACCAGGAACAGCCACGCCATCGCCACCGCCGCCAGCACGATCCACACCGCCTGATTACCGGTCTGCTGCTCCTGCCAGGAGATCCCGCTCCAGGCATAGTCATATCCCGGCGGCAGATGGGCCTGCAAAATCTGCTCCATGGCCGCCATCGCCGTGCGGCTGCTGACCCCCTC
Organism: Klebsiella sp. P1954; assembly: GCF_018199955.1. Lineage (NCBI taxonomy): Bacteria > Pseudomonadati > Pseudomonadota > Gammaproteobacteria > Enterobacterales > Enterobacteriaceae > Klebsiella > Klebsiella sp. P1954. The sequence goes on from NZ_CP073373.1 coordinate 1,559,786, forward strand.
GGCCGCTGAACCGCTCACCGACACGGACGGGAATTGATTGTACTGCTGAATAAACGGCGCCCCCACCGTCGGCGTAATGGTGACCAGATTGCTCAGCCGCACCCGCTCGCCGTCGCGGCTGCGGACGTACAGCTCGCTAATCTGCTCTGCCCGCTCGCGCCACTGCATCTCATTTTGCATCACCACATGATAGACACGATTGTTACGGCTGAAATCGCCGGCGCGCGTGCCGCCGAACGCCGTCTGCAGGCTGCTGAAGATCTGCGCCACCGGCACATCCAGCAGCGCCGCCCGGTCGCGGTCAACCGTCAGGGTCAGCTGCGGCACGTTGCTGCTCCAGGTGGTAAACACCCGGCTCAGCTGCGGATGCTGGTTCGCCAGCTGGAGGATCTCCCGCGTCACCTGCTCCAGCTCCGCCGACGACTGACCGGCCTGCGCCAGGATGCGCAGATCAAACCCCGAGGCATTGCCCAGGCCCGGCAGGGTCGGCGGTGCGAAGGTCATGATCGTCGCCTCGGGTAGCGACAGCAGCTGGCGCTGAATATCCGCCATCACCGCATCCAGCGGCGGCCGCTGATGCCAGTCCTTGAGCATTACCGAGATAAACCCGCCGTTAGAGGCGCTGGTGCCGTTGAGAATGTTGAACCCGGACACCTGAATCACATCCTCCACCGCCGGGTTAGCCATCAGCAGCTTGCGCGCCTGGGCCATCACCGCTTCGGTACGCTCCAGCGACGCCGCCTCCGGCAGCTGCACGCTGGCAAACAGGTAACCCTGATCTTCCTGCGGCAGGAAGCCTTTCGGCATCGAGGTGAAGCTGAACGCCACCAGCGCGCCTGCCGCCACCGTCGCCGCCAGCGCCAGCCAGGGGCGGCGGTTCATCCAGCCTACCAGCCGGCCATAGCCGTCGCGGGTGCCGTCGAGAAGACGGTTAAACGCCCGCCACACCGCCGCTGGCCGGGCGGGACGCGGGCGCAGCAGCAGCGCGCAGAGGGCCGGCGTCAGGGTTAGCGCCACCAGGCTCGACAGGGCCACCGCGGTGGAGAGCGTTACGGCAAACTGCCGGTACAGCTCGCCGACGATCCCCGGGAGCAGCGCCACCGGCACAAACACCGCCAGCAGCACCAGGGTCGTGGCGATCACCGGCCCGGCGATCTGCCGCAGCGCCTGGGCGGTGGCCTGCAGGCGATCCAGCCCTTCCGCCATTTTGGTTTCCACATTCTCCACCACCACAATGGCGTCATCCACCACCATCGTCAGGGCGAGAATGATCGCGAACAGGCTGAGGGTGTTGGCGCTGTAGCCCAGCAGATAGAGCACCGCAAAGGTGCCGATCAGTGACACCGGGATCGCCAGCACTACGATCAGCGTCGCCCGCCAGCTCTGCAAAAATAGCGACACCACCACGACCACCGCCAGCAGGGTCAGCGCCAGCGAGACGCCGATCTCTTTGATCGTCGCCGCCACAAAGCGGGTGGTATCGAACTTCACCTCCCAGGTGAGATCCGCCGGAAAGCGAGTGTGCAAGCGGTTAAGCTCCGCACGCACTGCGCTGGCGACCTGCAGGGCGTTGGCGGTGGGCGTCGGATAGATCCCCAGATAGGCCGACGCTTTACCGTTCAGCTGGGCGCCGGAGCTGTAGCTGCGGGCGCCCAGCTCAATGGTCGCCACGTCGGCGAGGCGCACCAGCTGCCCCTGCGCGCCGCGGCGGAGGATAATCTCGCCAAAGCTGGCCGCCTCGTTCAGACGCCCCAGCCCGTTGATGGTCAGCGTCTGCTGCTGGCCGTTAAATACCGGCGGGGTGCCCACCTGCCCCGCCGCGCCCTGCACATTCTGCTCGCGCAGCGCCTGGGCGACATCATCCGTGGTGATGTTGAGCGCGTTCATGCGGTCCGGGCGCAGCCAGATGCGCATGCTGTAATCCCGGGCGCCAAACATCTGGACCTCGCCGACGCCGGGCAGGCGGGCCAGCGCCTCGCGCACCTGGGTGCTGGCGTAGTTGCTGACAAACAGCGGCGTCAGTGTGCCCAGCGGCGAGTAGAGGCTTACCCCCATAAGCAGATTGCTGGCGCGCTTGCGGACCTGGACGCCATTCTGCTGCACCTCCGCCGGGAGCTGCGCCAGCGCCTGCGCCACCCGGTTTTGCACGTCGATCGCCGCCAGGTCGGCATCGGTGCCCGCCGCGAAGGTTATGCTCAGGCGGTACGTCCCCTCATCCGAGCTGGTGGACTCCATATACAGCATATGATCGACGCCGTTGAGCTGGGTCTCCAGCGGGGCGGCGATGGCTTCCGCCACGTCTGACGCGCTGGCGCCCGGCCAGCTGGCGCTGACGTTCACCACCGGGGGGGTGATCGCCGGGTACTGCTCCACCGGGATCAGCTTCAGCGACACCGCACCGACAAAGGTCAGCAGCAGCGCGATCACCATGGCAAATCGCGGACGACGGATAAAAAAGGTCAGCATCCCTTCTCCTTAGCTAGTTCAGCACCTGCACCGCGGCGCCTTCGCGCAACCGCTGCGCGCCGTCGGTGATCACCTGCTCGCCCGCCTGCAGCCCTTTCTCGACCGCAAACTGCTGCCCCTGCTGCCCCGCGAGGGTCAGACGACGCTGCCCGGCGGTGTGGTCCGGCTTCAGCACCCAGCTGAAAAAGCCCTGCGGATCCTGCTGCACGGCGGCGGCCGGGACCATCACTCGCGACGGCAGTTCCTGCGGACGGAACAGGATCGTCACGCTGCCGCCCGGCAGCAGACGGTGCTGCGGATTGGCGAACTCGGCCCGCACCGCTACGCTGCCGGTGCGGGCGTCGATCCGGTTATCGATAGAGGTCAACACCCCGTCGCGCCGTTTACCATCAATCTCAATCTGCGCCAGCCACGCCTGCTTCAGGGCGTGGATATCGGCGTGCTGGCCGGTTTTACTGAAAAACGCGGCTTCGTCGAGGGCGAACGAGACCCGCACCGGATCCAACTGCACAATGTCCACCAGCACGCCGCTGGACGAATTGACCAGCGTCCCGACGTGAAAGGCGCTATGGCCCACGCGACCGGTCACCGGCGCCGCAATCCGGGTGTAGCTGAGCACTATCCGCTGGGCCTCGACGCGGGCTTTGGCCTGCTGCACGGCGGCGGCGGCGACGTCGCGCTGCATCCGGGCCGTATCGACGTCGTTGCGGCTGATGGAGTGGTTGTTGATAAGCCGCTCGTAGCGAGTGAGCAACTGCTGCGACTGACGTAATGAGGCTTCGGCGCTTTTCAGCTCGGCCTGCGCCAGAGCCAGCGCCGCGCGGGGCTGCGCGTCGTCGAGGGTAAACAGCAGGTCGCCTTCGGTAACATACTGCCCGTCCTGGAAGTGGCGCTGAACAATCACCCCTTCGGTGCGCGCGCGAATGTCGACGGCGCGGATCGCCTCGACCCGCCCGGGGATAGCGCGTTCTTCAGCATGAGGAGCCAGTTCAACCGTGGCGACGCGGACCGGCACCGCCGGCGCGGCGGTCGCCGTCAGGGCACCGCCGACCAGACCGCAGGCCAGCAGAGCAAAGCGGAAGGTTTTAATCATAGAGGATCCTTGCGACAGTAACGCGCGCCTGCAGCGAGGCGCGCGAGATTGTTCAGGCCGTTTTGCGGAACCGGCGCGTCAGACGCTTCTCGATTTCCACCACCAGGAACATGGCGACGCCGATGACCAGAGTGACAAACCAGTAGCGCAGCGGCAGCGCTTCCGTACCAAACATGCTCTGCATCAGCGGGACATAGATAATGACCAGCTGCATCAGCAGCAGGACGCCGGTCACCAGCCAGATGCCTTTGTTGCGCAGCAGACCCATGCTCAGGGAGAAGCTGTCGCTGCTGCGGCAGTTGATCATGTAGACCCACTGCGCCGTCACCAGCATCTGCAGCAGCACGGTGCGGATAAACTCCGGACTGTGGCCGCGCGGCGCCAGCCAGGCCTCAAGGATAAAGGCGGCAATCGCGATCATCGACCCGACGAAAGCCACTCGCCACACGGCGAAACCATCCATCACATGCTGGCCGGTTTTACGCGGCGGACGGTTCATCACGTTGCGCTCTGCGGCCTCAAAGGCCAGGCCGAAGGAGAGCGTCGCCGACGTCGCCATGTTCATCCACAGGATCAGCACCGGGGTCAGCGGAATAATGTTCCCCGCCAGCAGGGCGATGATGATCAGCAGCCCCTGCGCCAGGTTGGTCGGCATGATGAAGAGGATGGTCTTCTTCAGGTTGTCATAGACCCGACGGCCCTCTTTTACCGAGCTGGCGATGGTGGCGAAGTTATCATCGGTCAACACCATGTCGGCCGCCTCTTTGGTGACTTCGGTGCCTTTGATACCCATGGCGATACCCACGTCGGCCTGGCGCAGCGCCGGCGCGTCGTTAACGCCGTCGCCGGTCATGCCGACCACTTCGCCGTTATCCTGCAGGGCTTTAACCAGGCGCAGCTTATGCTCCGGGCTGGTACGGGCAAAGATGTCGTACTCCACCGCCGCCTTCGCCAGCGCCGCATCGTCCATGTGCTCCAGCTGGTAGCCGGTCATGGCCTGGCTGCTGTTGGTGATCCCCAGCATCTGGCCGATGCTCATCGCCGTCTGCGGGTGGTCGCCGGTGATCATTTTCACGCGGATGCCGGCGGTCTGGCAGGCGTGGATGGCGTCAATGGCTTCCGGACGCGGGGGATCCATCATCCCGGCGATGCCGAGGAAAATCAGTCCCTCCTGCAGGTCCTCATGGTTGAGGGTGGTGGCATCAAGGCTGGCTGGCTTACAGGCCGCCGCCACCATCCGCAGTCCCTGACGGGCGAAGCGCGCCATCTCCTCTTCCCAGTACTGCGCCTCGAACGGCACCGCGCCGTGGCGGCTCATCTGCTCGCGGCACATGGCGAAGATAACGTCCGGCGCACCGGTGATCAGCACCCGGGCATCGCCATCGATGTGCTGCAGGGTCGACATATATTTGTACTGCGAGTCAAAGGGGATCTTGGCCACCAGACGGGCCTCCACCGCCGGGAGCTGCGCTTTCGCCGCCAGCACTTTAAGCGCCCCTTCGGTCGGCCCGCCGGTGATCCCCCAAAGACCGCGCTCATCCTGGGTAAGCTGGCTGTCGTTACACAGGTCGATGGTGCGCAGCCAGGTCTCCAGCACGGTGCCGGGCTGAACCTGCACGGGCTCATCGCTCCCCTCGAGGAAGATCCGCCCCTGCGGCTCGTAGCTGTCGCCTTCCACCCGATAGCAGCAGTCGGCGGTGATGATCGCTTTGACGGTCATTTCGTTCATCGTCAGGGTGCCGGTTTTATCCGAGCAGACCACGGTCATGGCGCCGAGGGTTTCCACGGTCGGCAGCTTACGAATAATCGCCCGCTTGCGCGCCATCGTCTGCACGCCGAGCGACAGAATAATCGAGATGATCGCCGGCAGTCCTTCCGGTACCGCGGCTACCGCCAGGCTAATCAGCGACAGCAGCAGCTCGCCCATCGGGATATCCCGCAGCGCGAGGCTGAAGATAAACAGCGCCACCATCATGGCGAGAATAATGGCGAAAATCGCTTTGCCGAGCTTATCCATCTGCACCAGCAGCGGGGTACGGTGCTTCTCAATACCCGCCATCATCTGGTTGATATGGCCGAGTTCGGTCTGCGCGCCGGTGGCGGTCACCACGCCGACGCCGCCGCCGGCGCTGACGGTGGTCCCGGAAAAGACCATGTTCACCCGGTCGCCCAGCGGCAGATCGCCCTCCAGCGCGTCGGTGATTTTATCCACCACCGTCGACTCGCCGGTGAGGATCGCCTCTTCCACCCGCAGGTTGTGGGTTTCAATCAGGCGCATATCCGCCGGCACGCGGTCGCCGGCGCGCAGGATAACGATATCCCCCGGAACCAGGTCGCGCGTCGGGATAGTCTCATGCTTGCCGTTACGCTGGACGCGGGCATCGCTGGAGAGCATGTTGCGGATCCCCTGCAGCGATTTTTCGGCGTTGCTCTCCTGGATATGACCGATCAGGGCGTTAATCACCGTCACGCCGAGGATCACCAGGGTATCGACCCAGTGCCCCATGATGGCGGTCAGCGCCGCGGCGGCCAGCAGCACGTAAATCAGTACGTCGTTAAAGTGGGCGAGAAAGCGCAGCCAGCCCGGTTTGCCTTTCTTTTCCGGCAGCGCGTTCGGCCCACAGGTATTCAGGCGCTCGGCGGCGTCTGCGGAACTTAACCCAGCGGCCTGGCTTTTGGTCTGCGCCAGCACTGCGTCAACGGTCTGCTGCCAGACCTGCCGTGGCGCGGTGTCGCCCGAGGGCGTCGTAAACTTTGGGTTATTCATCTTGGTCAATTTACATTTTCCTTATAAATTCCGTGAGTCGGAAAGCCTGAAATCATTCCTGGCCAATGAAGTAAAAGAGGGCAAAAATGCCGATAAAAATGTGAACCAATACAAGTCTAAATTTTTCGCAAAATAAAAATTTTGTGATAAGTTAATTCCACAAACCAACTATTACAGAATATTAATAAACCAAAACTAAACGAGGTAAAATATGTTTGGAATCTACCGCGGGCGCCGTCTGGCGCTGTACATCGCGTTAGCTATCATCATTGCTACGCTGGTGGGATATAGCACTTACAGTTTTGTAAAAGCGCTGGCATAATAATGACGTTAATTTACACCCGGCTGCAATTAATTTAATTACAAATTATTTCAGATTAATTAACATGAGAGCGAAAGGCAGGCGATAATATTTAAAATAGTCGTGTTATAGCGAGTAAAAAAACAAAGCATATTGCGTTAAGCATTATTTTACCGGACAATATGTTTTTTAACTGATGATTAACATGACATGAAACATCCACTGGAAACGCTGCTCTCCGCCGCCGGGATCTTACTGCTGGCCCTGCTCTCCTGTCTGCTGTTGCCCGCGCCTTCGCTGGGCCTGACGCTGGCGCAAAAGCTGGTTGAGACATTCCATATGATGGATCTCAACCAGCTCTATACGGTGCTGTTTTGTCTGTGGTTCTTAGCGCTGGGCGTCATTGAGTATCTGGTGCTGCGCTGGGTGTGGCGTCGCTGGTTTTCCCTCGAGCGGTAAACCAGGAGAGGCGCGCCTCAGTGGGCGCGACTGTGGTTCTCTTTGCGGTAGGCGCCCGGCGGCTGATTGAAGGTCCGGGTAAAGACGCGGGTAAAAGTCTGTTGCGAATCAAAGCCATACTTGAGGCAGATATCGTAGACCCGCTGATCGGTGTCGCGCAGATCGCGGGCGGCCAGCAGCAGCTTCCTTTCGCGAATATAGCGCCCCAGGCTCTCCCCTTTGTACTGTAAAAACAGCCGTTGCAGATGCCATTTCGAATACCCGGCATGGCGAGCGATATCATCAATACGCAGCGGTTGATGCAGGTTATCATCAATCCACTCGACGATAGTATCAATCACCTGAGCGGAAATCGTCATATGCTCTCTCCTCTGATACTGCACTGGCGCTTAGCGCCACCAGGCGTTAAATGATTGCGTCTTATCGGCGACCCACACCGGCTCGCCCTGCACAGGCGTCAGCAGACGCCAGGCCCTTCCTTCGCTGGCAGCCGCCAGCCGTTGATACGGTTCATCCCAGCTGTGTTTCGCCAAAACGAATCGTCCTGCATGCCCAGGCAGCACCGCGCGAGCGCGCAGATCGTCGGCAGCCTGAGCCGTTTCATCCGGCATCATGTGGATATATTTCCAGTCCTGGTCATACTGCCCGTTCTCCATGATCGCCAGATCGACCGGACCGAACTCATCGCCTATCGCTTTAAAGTGCGGCCCATACCCGCTGTCGCCGCTGTAATAAATCTTTTGCTGCCGGGTAACGAACAGAAAACTGGCCCACAGCGTCTGGTTACGCTTCAGCCCACGGCCGGAAAAGTGCCGCGCCGGCAGCACGTGGACGGTGAGCTCGTCGCTGGCCGGTACCGCCTGCTGCCAGTCCGCTTCGGTAATCAGCGCCCCGTCCATTCCCCAGTAGCGCAGATGCGATCCGACCCCCAGCGGCGTAATGACCCGCTTAATTTTCGGCAGTAAGGCGCGAATGGTGGCGTAATCCAGATGGTCGTAGTGATCGTGGGAGATGATCAGCAGATCGATCTCCGGCATCCCTTCCGCCCGCCACGGATAGTCGCCGGGGAAGGCTTTATTGATAAAAGAGAACGGCGCCGCGTAATCGCTGAACACCGGGTCGATCAGGATGCGTTTTCCCGCCAGCTGCAGGTACCAGGAGGAGTGGCCGAGCCAGACCATCACGTCCTGCCCGAGGGGCAGCGTCGCCAGATCGGTCTTCACCAGCGGCAGCGGTTGCGCGGGACGGGCGTTTTCCCGTTTGGTCATCAGGAAATCCCACCACGCCTCCAGCATATTTTTCTGCCCGGTGAACCCTGGCGTGGGCAACTGGTTATGGAACTGGCCGTCCCGGTAGTGGGGAGACGCTTCCACCTGGCTAAGCTGTGCCCCCTGCGGCGCCTTACCAAAACCGGCATTAAGAACAAACGGCAATGTCGTTGCTGCTGCGAGTAACATGATGGCGACCACGCTGAAAGTGACACGGTTCATATCCTGACCAGACAAAAGCCCCCATCCCGGAGGCTTTATGATATAACTTGATTATGAGTGAATACGCACTCATTATTAGGAAAGCGATGAAAGTCGTCAAGACGATTTTCAATTTTTGCGTTCCGCCGTTGCAGCGACCTGGTCAGACGTGCCAAGATCGGCGGTTTGTTTAAACCTGCGTGAGGAAAAAAGTAGTGGCTCGTCCAAAGAGTGAAGATAAAAAGCAAGCGTTACTGGAAGCTGCCACCGTGGCTTTCGCCCAGTCCGGCATAGCCGCCTCGACGTCGGCCATCGCCCGCAGCGCCGGTGTGGCCGAGGGAACGCTGTTTCGCTATTTCGCCACCAAGGATGAGTTGCTCAACGAGCTGTACCTCGCGATTAAGCTGCGCCTGGTGCGCACAATGATCGCCGGGCTGGATCCGGACGAGAAGCGCCCGAAAGAGAACGCGCGCAATATCTGGAACAGCTATATCGACTGGGGCGTGCGCAACCCGATGGAGCACAAAGCGATCCGCCGGATGGCGCTCAGCGAGCGCATCACCGACGAAACCCGCCGCCAGGTAAAAGAGAGCTTTCCGGAGCTCAACGAAATGTGCCAGCTGTCGGTGAAAGAGATATTCCTCAGCGAGGCGTACCGCGCCTTTGGCGACGCCCTGTTTCTGTCGCTGGCGGAAACCACCATCGAATTCGCCAGCCACGATCCGCAGCGCGCCCGGGAGATTATCGCCCTCGGCTTTGAAGCCATGTGGCACGCCCTGCATGAGGCGGACGCATAATGACGCCGGAAACACTGCATCCCTGCGCTCACCGTATCGCCCTGACCTACCCGTTTACCGAACACTGCTGGCCCTTTGGGCCAGAGTACGACGTGTTTAAGGTCGACAGCCGCATCTTTATGATCACCATGACTATTCGCGGGCGGGCGCTGGTCAATCTCAAGGCCGAGCCGCAGAAGTCGCTGCTGAATCAGCAAATTTATCGCAGTATCGAACCCGGCTACCATATGAACAAGAAACACTGGATCACGGTGGTGCCAGGAGAGGATATCAGCGAGGATCTGCTGGCCGAGCTGATTGACGATTCGTGGCATCAGGTGGTGAACAAGCTGAGTAAAAAGGCGCAGCAGCGCCTGCGTCCGCGCTGATTTTCAGCCAAATGCGATAAGTGTTATCGCATTTTTCACCCTTATCATTTTGCGATCTTCGCTGTACTCTTCCTCTCCTGAACGCACCGGTAAGGTGCTGTAAACTGTGAGGAAGAGTTATGGATATCGTATCGGTCGCTTTGAAGCGCTATTCCACCAAGGCCTTTGACGCCACGAAAAAGCTGACTGCCGGGGAAGCGGAACAGCTGAAAACGCTGCTGCAGTACAGCCCGTCTAGCACCAACTCCCAGCCGTGGCACTTTATTGTCGCCAGCACCGATGAAGGCAAAGCTCGCGTGGCGAAAGCCGCCAGCGGCACCTACGTGTTCAACGAACGTAAAATTCTCGACGCCTCGCACGTGGTGGTGTTCTGCGCGAAAACCGCGATGGACGACGCCTGGCTGCAGCGCGTGGTGGATCAGGAAGAGGCCGATGGCCGTTTCGCCACCCCGGACGCAAAAGCCGCTAACCACAAGGGTCGCACCTTCTTTGCCGATATGCACCGCAAAGAGCTGAAAGATGACGATCAGTGGATGGCGAAACAGGTGTATCTCAACGTCGGCAATTTCCTGCTGGGCGTAGCGGCGATGGGCCTCGACGCCGTGCCGATCGAAGGGGTTGATTTTGCGATCCTCGATGAGGAATTTGACCTGAAAGCCCAGGGCTACACCAGCCTGGTGGTGGTCCCGGTCGGCCACCATAGCGTGGAGGATTTCAACGCTACCCTGCCGAAGTCGCGTCTGCCGCAGTCGACGACCATTACCGAGATTTAATCTCTCCACCAGGCGCCTTTCACCGGGCGCCTCTGGTGCCGCTTGTTATTGCCGGGTGGCGGCTACGCCTGACCCGGCCTACGTAACCATCTCTCTATCAGATTGTTACCCCTCAACGTAGGCCCGCGCAAGCGCAGCGCCGCCGGGCAGGGGCTGCGGGCGCGGAGCGGCTTTTATGCCGGGTGGCGGCTACGCCTTACCCGGCCTACGGCCCGTGCGACCTGTCGTTAATTTGCGCCGGTAAGTGAATAGCCACCGAGCGCGTTAGTAAAGTAAAACTTGCGGGTGCTTTATACCGCAGGCTAACGCGTATCGCGTTAAGGTATCCAGACTGGCGCGGGTGATATTGGCTTCCATTCTGGAGACTGTCGGCGCACTCACCCCCATCCTCTGCGCCACCTGGGCTCGGGTTAGCCCCGCCTGCTCGCGCCATTGCGCCAGCATAGTACGTAATCGCTGTTGACGTTCTTGCGCATCGAATGCAGCCTGAACCTCAGGCTGGCCAAGCAGTTCTGTTTTTAACGTATCCCAGTCAATGATCTTTTTACTCATTGCGCATCTCCTCTAATCGCTTCAGCGCCAGGCGAATTTCCGATGACGGGGTTTTTTGCGTTTTCTTGACAAAAACCCGTAGCAGAAAGAGCGTCTTGCCTTGCTGAAAAACGTAGATCCCTCGCCCCTGTACCGAACCTAACGCACGAATTTCAAATAGCCCCTGCCCCAGCGGTTTACTGTCAGGTTCTCTCAGCGCGGTGGGATTTTGGCGTAACTTGTCTAATTGCCGGATCATCTTCGCCTGGACAATGGGCGGAAGCGCCTGCAATTCCTTTTTAACGTCCACATGCACAACCAATCTGAACATCAGACTCCCTTCCTCTGGATGTTAGCATATAAGACAAATTGCCTTAAAGGCTAATCTTTGAGATACCCGGCAAGCCTATGCTCATTTGCAGCCAATCGCAGAAAAATGCGCTAAAACTGGAATCAGGGATGAAAAAAGGCCGCGACTGAGCGCGGCCTGAGTGGTTAGCGTTCTCAACGCGAGCTTATTTTTTCTCCACCTGCCCTTCGCCGGCATGCCAGATGCGCTCGGCATAGCGGCCAATCACCGCCAGCGAGACGGCAAGGATCAGGAAAATCAGCACCTTGTGCATCCCGTTCCAGAAAAACTCAAAGAAACGGGTATAGAGATTGATCGCCAGGAAGGTTAGTCCGAAGCCGCGCAGCATTCCGTCATCGGTTTTCAGGCTGATAAAAATGCAGACGCCGGCCGCTACGGCAAACAGCAGCCCCCACGGCAGGAGTCGCGCCTGGCTCACCTGGTACCAGCTGTCTGCGTCGTAATTGCCGAAAATCGACATGATCCACAGCGCAATAAACAGGTACGTGAGGCCCATCGCCTTGCTGACGGTAAACAGCTGCCGCTGGCGAAGCAGGGATTGCGCGCCGTAGCAGAGCGCCAGCAGCGCGCCGCCGAACAGGACGAAGCGAATCGGGTAGTTCATGCCCAGCCAGTAGGCGCCCCACCCCGAGACGTAGCCGGTTTCCGCGCCGAACCAGTTGCCCAGCGCCAGCAGAAAAAAGAGCCACACCAGCCCGGAGCGGGCAATATAGCCAATGGCACCGTAAATCACGCATCCGGCCAGAAACAGCGGTGCGATATGGCCGCTGCCGTTATCCAGCCGTTCGCCAAGCTGCCATAGCGCCACCGCGGTAAAGACGACGCCCAGAAACAAAATCGCCTCGGTGCTGTAGTGCCACTGCGTCTCCCGCCGCTGGCGGCGAAAACCCCAGCCGTAGCAGACGACTGCCAGCAGCGCAGGCAGCAGGATCCGCATCAGCGCCGAGTGGCTGAACAGGCTCAGCAGCCACGCCACCAGCTCGCTGTCGGCGAACAGACTGCCCAGGGAAATCAGCACGCAGGCCAGCGCGGTCCAGAAGGCATAGCGGCTCAGGCGCCGCCAGTCAAAGGGGGAGACGCGCATCGTTTGCGCCAGCCGCTGGCTGTCCGAGGGGGTTAACTCCCCGCTGGCCTGCCAGGCATTCAGCGCGCGCTGAATAATGCGCTGCTCTTTTCGGGTTACGTTCATAGGCATTCCTTGAGACTGATGACAAACCTGTTTTCGCTAATATGCTCGCCTTTCTGCCGGGCAGCGGCTGTCGCCCTCCCCGGCCTACTTAACCATTTATATATCAGATTGTTACTCCTTACCGTAAGCCCGCGTAAGCGCAGCGCCGCCGGGCATGATATCAGGCACGGAGCCGCTTTATTGCCGGGTGGCGGCTGGCGCCTTACCCGGCCTACGGTCCGTATCAGCCAGCCGTTAACTTACCCACTAGTGCGACTGAAACTGCCGCTGTTGCGGCCTCAACATCGCTGAGACGTTCCCGGAAGGCCGGGGCAGCCCGCATGGATGCGGGCTGAGGGCCGTGTTTTGCAGGGACGCTGCCTCGGCCCGACCCGAAGCCTGCAGGGATAAGTCGAAGGCACCACGCAGTGGCGATGTTGCTGGCCGGAGCCCGGGGGTACAGGGGGCGGCGGCGACTGGCCGCCCCCTGTGCGCTCCCTGCGCCGTAAGAGACATAACGCAGAAGACTAACCGGGAGCGCAATGTGCGCTGAAGCCACAGATAACATAAAAGACTTCCCGGCAGGGCTTTGCCTTCCCCCCTACTCCCGGAGGGAGAGGGAACCGTCCAGCAGCGCCGACCGGGCAATACCCGAAGATGGCATATTGCCAGCCATCTGATTCCTTGTGATTAATGTTGGTCCAGCCACGCCAGCGCCTGCTCGCCCGCCTCGTCCATCGGCAGGTAGACCAGCAGGCGCGAGCCGTTGCGCGGCGCCGAATACCAGTACATCTGCTGCAGGCTGAATCGCCCGAGCTGCGGGTGGTTAAAATGTTTAATCTGGTTTTCCACGCCGCGCACCTCGTAGCGCTGATGCCACAGCGCTTCAAACTCCGACGAGGCGGCGAAAAAGCGCGCCAGTTTGTTTTCCCACGCCGGATCGCCGCGGTGCTCGGCCATCGCGGCGCGGAAATAGGAGACGAAGGTCGGCAGCACATCGCGATTTTCGATCCGGCTGCGCCAGGTCTCATGGGTCAGATAGAGATAAATGCAGTTGCGATCTTCTTCCGGGAGGGTGGCGAAATCGATGCCCATCAGGCGGCAGAAGCTGTCGTTCCACGCCACAATATCAAAGTTCGGTTTCTGAATGCTGGCCGGCTGCGGCATCAGGCTGTCCAGCATCCGGCGGGTGCCAGGGCTGATGCCTTCGCACACCGTCACCTGGGTGGCTTCCGGCGGGGTCAGCCCGGCGAGCACGAACAGATGCCGGGTCTCCAGCGGACTGCACTGCAGGGCATTCGCCACCCCCACCAGCACCGCCTCCGACGGATTCACCTCCCGCCCCTGCTCCAGCCAGGTGTACCAGGTAACGCCGACGTCGGCGAGCATCGCCACCTCTTCCCGGCGCAGACCCGGCGTGCGCCGGCGGCCCACCCGGGGCAACCCCAGGCGCTGCGGATCGAGGCTTTCACGGCGGGCGCGCAGAAAGGCCCCCAGCTGTTTGCGTCGATCGTCCGGCACGGCGATCGTCGACTCCCGTTGCGGCATCGTGGTCATCACCCCTCCAGCATAGTAGTGCCAATACCAGTATAGACAGGAACTGGTACCCGTTTAATTTATCGGTAATGCTACGTCGGTCTGCTGAATGACGCAATGGAGAATCCCATGAATACGTCTGCTGTTTCACCCGGCCGCGCCGGTCTGTTGCTGCTGCTGAGCGGCCAGATGCTGCCGCTTATTGATACCTCGATCACCAATGTGGCGCTGGACGCCATCACCCACACCCTGGCGGCCAGCGCCACGCAGCTGGAGCTTATCGTCGCGCTGTACGGCGTCGCCTTTGCCGTCTGCCTGGCGATGGGCAGTAAGCTTGGCGATAACTATGGCCGCCGGCGCCTGTTTATGTGGGGCGTCGCCCTCTTTGGCATCGCTTCCCTGCTGTGCGGGATGGCGAACAGCATCGGCGCCCTGCTGGCGGCCCGCACCCTGCAGGGCGCCGGGGCGGCGCTGATTGTGCCGCAGATCCTCGCGACCCTGCACGTCACCCTCAAAGGCCCCGCCCACGCCCGGGCCATCAGCCTGTATGGCGGGATCGGCGGGATCGCCTTTATCGTCGGTCAGATGGGCGGCGGCTGGCTGGTGTCGGCGGACATCGCCGGGCTGGGCTGGCGCAACGCCTTTTTTATCAATGTGCCGATCTGCCTGCTGGTGCTGGCTCTGAGCCGCCGCTATGTGCCGGAAACCCGTCGCGAGACGCCGTCGCGGATTGACTGGCAGGGTACGCTGTACCTCGCGCTGATCCTCTGCTGCCTGCTGTTCCCGATGGCCCTCGGTCCGGAGCTGCACTGGCCGCTGTGGCTGCAGCTGATGCTGGTGGCGGTCCTGCCGCTGCTGTTCGCCATGCGTCAGAGCGCCCTGCGCCAGCAGCAGCGTGGCGACCATCCTCTGCTGCCGCCGCGTCTGCTGCAGTTGACCAGCATCCGCTTCGGGATGGCCATCGCCCTGCTGTTTTTCAGCGCCTGGTCCGGCTTTATGTTCTGCATGGCGCTGACCATGCAGGAGGGGCTGGGGATGGCGCCGTGGCAGTCCGGCAATAGCTTTATCGCCCTCGGCGTGGCCTATTTTATTTCGGCGCTGTATGCCCCGCGGCTTATCGCCCGCTACAGCATGGGGCGGATCCTGCTGACCGGTCTGGCGGTGCAGATCGCCGGACTCCTGCTGCTGTGCGCCACCTTCTCCCGCTTCGGCGTCGCCACCAGCGCCCTGACGCTGGTTCCCGCCACGGCGCTGATCGGCTATGGCCAGGCGCTGATCGTCAACAGCTTTTATCGGATTGGTATGCGCGATATCAGCGCCAGCGACGCCGGGGCCGGGAGCGCAATCCTCAGCACCCTGCAGCAGGCGACCCTCGGTCTCGGACCGGCTATCCTTGGTTCGCTGTTCCTGGCGCTGGCCCGTCGCGGCGGCGGAAACTATCCGCAGGCGCTGATTGATTTTCTGCTGGTCGAGGTGGCCATGATGCTGTTGCTGGGGGCGATAGCGCTGTGGCTGCGCCATCATCTCAACCGACAGCCGGCGACGGTGGCCTCGTAATACCGGCGGCGGTAATTTGCATAATAGCTATCCAGCGGTCATCATACCCGCTGGATATTCAGGAGACGTTATGCAGGAATTAATATCGCAAATTGCCGCCTTAGGAATCGAAATAACCCCCACCCGCTCGCTGATGATTATCTTCGGCATTATCTTGTTCACCGCCGTGGTCGTGCATCTGATATTGCACAAAGTGGTCCTGCGCGCATTTGAAAAACGGGCGCTGGCCAGCAGCCATCTGTGGCTGCAAATCATCACGCAGAATAAACTCTTTCACCGACTGGCCTTTACCCTGCAGGGGATCATCGTCAACGTCCAGGCGGTGCTGTGGCTGCAAAAAGGCAGCGAGGCCGCGGAAATATTAACCACCGTGGCCCAGCTGTGGGTGATGATATATGCCATGCTGTCCTTCTTCTCGCTGCTGGATGTCATTTTAAAACTGGCGCAGAAATTTCCCGCCGCCTCTCAGCTGCCGCTGAAGGGCATATTCCAGGGAATTAAGCTGGTGACGGCGATTATTATCGGCATTCTGATTATTTCGCTACTGATAGGTCAGTCACCGGCGATCCTGATTAGCGGGCTCGGCGCCATGGCCGCGGTGCTGATGCTGGTGTTTAAAGATCCGATCCTCGGTCTGGTGGCCGGTATCCAGCTCTCTGCCAACGATATGCTCAAGCTTGGCGACTGGCTGGAGATGCCGAAGTACGGCGCCGACGGCGCGGTGATCGATATCGGCCTCACCACGGTCAAGGTGCGCAATTGGGACAATACCATCACCACCATTCCGACCTGGTCGCTGGTCTCTGACTCGTTTAAAAACTGGAGCGGCATGTCGGCCTCCGGCGGCCGCCGCATCAAACGCAGCCTTAACATCGACACCACCAGCATTCATTTCCTCGATGAACAGGAGCAGCAGCGCCTGATCCGGGCGAAGTTACTTAAACCCTATATGGATTCACGCCACGAGGAGATTAGCGCCTGGAACCAGCAGTACGCCGGGGAGCAATCGATCCTCAACGAGCGGCGGATGACCAATGTCGGCACCTTCCGCGCCTATCTGCAGGAGTATTTACGCCATCATCCGCGCATCCGCCAGGATATGACCCTGATGGTGCGCCAGCTGGCGCCGGATGCCAACGGCTTGCCGATCGAGATCTACTGCTTCACCAACACCGTGGTATGGGCGGAATATGAGGGGATCCAGGCGGATATTTTCGACCATGTCTTCGCCGTGGTGGATGAGTTTGGCTTACGCATTCATCAAACGCCCACCGGCAACGATATTCGCGCGCTGACCGGCGCCTTCTCCCGCTGATCCTCAGACGCTGGCGCGGTCTATCACGCGCCAGTCCATCATCACCCGCTCGACGGCAGCGTCGGGATCGTCGATGCGTTTCATCAGTAGAGACACCGCCGTACGGCCGATCGCCCGGGAGGGCTGTTCGACGGTGGTCAGCTGCGGGGAGACCACTTCCGCCAGCTCGGTGCCATCGAAGCCGATCACCGCGATATCCTCCGGCACCCGCAGTCCGGCCTGGGCGATAGCCCGCAGCGCCCCGGCGGCGAGGGAGTCCGAAACGGCAAACACCGCATCGGGCTTCTCGTCTTGCGACAGCAGTTGCTCCATCGCCCGTTTACCGGCCGCCGCGCTAAGATCCTGCGCGTAGGTCACCTGCTGATACGCCAGACCGTGCACGTGCAGCACGCTTTTATAGCCGCGCTCGCGCAGACGGGCATAGCGATAGCTGAGGTCGTGATTAATGAGCGCGATGCGGCGGCGGCCGCTATCGGCCAACCGGGATACCGCCCCCTGAGCCGCCTCAACGTCGTTAATCCCGACGCAGGAGATGCTGCCGGTGTCGGCATACTCCGCGCACTGCACCCAGGGCGCGTCGCCAATCATGGTGGTCAGTTCCGGCAGGCTGGAGAGCGCGTTCATGGTAATAATGCCGTCGACCATTTTGCCGGAGAGCAGCTGCAGGCCCGAGGTCGAGCGGGCCAGATCCGACCCGGAGTTACACAGCAGAATGCGATAGCCATTCTTCTCCGCCTCTTCTTCTATCCCCTTCACCACCTCGGCGCAAAAGGGGTTAGCGATATTGGAGACCATCACCAGGATCATATTGCTGCGGGCGGTTCGCAGCTGACGCGCCAGCAGGTTCGGCTGATAGTTGCTCTCTTTGATCGCCTGCAGCACGCGCTCACGGTTTTTGGCTTTTACCGTATCGCTGTTGTTCAGCACCCGCGACACCGTGGCCACCGAGACGCCGGCCAGACGAGCAATTTTCTGAATAGACATAAACCCTGCACTTCCTGCGATAGAGGTGGATCCTGCAGGCTATCATAAATGACCTCTGATTGGCCTGCCAGCCTGGCGCGAAAGCGTAGCTCAGCGAGACGGTGTCCCGGGAAACTATTAATAATCAGGGCTTCTCTCCCGCCCCGTTAACGCGCATCCTTTTGCCGTTTCATATTCTCATTAGCGCAGGAGGCGCAACAGACCGCCTGCGCCCTATTTCTTCATTTATAATTAAGGATGATATCTCCATGAGGCTCTCCACCGCGGTTCTCGCCCTCAGCTGTGCCCTGGCAACGATCACCGGTTGCACCTCGTCAAAATCGTCACCGGAACGCCATGCCTACGCCTTCGTCGCCCACCGCTCCGATTTTGTCGGCGGCAATTTCACCGTCAACCGCCAGGAAAATTACCGTTTAAACCTGCCGACCTTCACGGCAATGTATGCCCGCGGGCAGCAGGATAAAGCCGCTGGCATGAGCGAAAGCGATGCCCGCCGCACCGCGGAAGCCATCAAACAGCAGGCGGCGCAGGGCACCCGCACCGAGCACACCTTCACCGGCAATGCCAGCGACAAATGGGATAATGCGATGGAAAATAAAGATGCCGTCCTGTTCGGCAACGAGCTCTCCGGTGCCTATCTCGACGGCTATCTTGGGGTGAAATAATCCTGCGCCCTGCCTGCGCTCAGCGTTCGACGCTGACCCAGCGCTGCTGCTGATGGCTTTTGACGATCGCCTCGATGATGTACATCACATCGGCGCCGTCGTCGAAAGCGGCGAAGCGCCGGGCCCCGGCCGCCGGCATCTTCCCGGCGCGCACCGCCTGATAAAAATGCCCCATCATATTCTTAAAAGCGTCCGGCCAGCCCTCAATATGGCCGCCGGGGTAATGGGCGCTGTCAGCGATTTCCGGCCGCAGCAGGCTCGGGTCATCGCTGAGCAGGCGATCCGGCTGCTCGCGGTGGCCGATCCACAGCCGCTGGGGCACTTCCTGATCCCAGGCCAGAGAACAGAGGCTGCCGTTAATCTCCACCGCCAGACGGTTTTTCCGCCCGGCGCTCACCTGAGAGACCATAAAGCTGCCCTTGCTGCCATCGTCAAAACGCAACAGCACCGAGCCAAAGTCCTCGGTATCGACAGGCCGCGTTTCATATGCCTGCGCCTCGTGAACGGCGCTGAAGGTCGCTTTGCCATTGACCGGCGCTTTACGCGTTGGCCAGACGATAGACAGATCCGCCATCACCTCGACAATCCGCCGACCGGTCATAAACTGCACGGTATCGCACCAGTGGGAGCCGATGTCGGCCACCGTCCGCGACGCGCCGCCCTGCGCCGAATCGACCCGCCAGTTGTAGTCGGTCTCCAGCAGCATCCAGTCCTGCAGATAGCTGCCGTGGGCCGCGAAGATTCTGCCGACCTCGCCATGGCGGATCATCGCCGCCGCCTGCTGGACCATAGCGAACTGGCGATAGACGAAGCTGACGCCATGCACCACGCCGGCCCGGGCGGCAAGCGCCACCAGCTCCCGCGCCTCCTCCGCCGTCATACACAGCGGCTTTTCCGAGAAGACGTGCAGCCCGGCGGCGAGGATCTGCCGGTTAATCTGGGCATGCAAATGGTTCGGCGTACAGTTATGCACCACCTGCAGCCCCGGATGGGCCAGCAGCGCCTCCACGCTGTCGTAGGCATGGGCAATGTTCAGCGCTCGCGCCTTGCGCTGCGCCGCCTCAAGGCGGCTGTCGCACAGCGCCACCACCTCGACATCTCCCAGCCGCCGGAGCGCCTCCAGATGCGCCGGGCCAATAAACCCTGCCCCGATAATCGCGACCTGAATCATGTTATTCCCTCCCGCCGGCGGCAAAGTCATCGAAGGCCCGTCCGGCAACGGGAATGATATGGCGGCGGATAAACTCGCTGCCCTCGCGCGCGCCGGTCTCACTATCCTTCAGGCAGCACTCCCACTCCAGCACCGCCCAGCCGGCAAAATCATATTCGGTCAGCTTACTGAACACCCCTTTGAAGTCGATCTGTCCGTCGCCGGGAGAGCGGAAACGCCCGGCCCGCTGCTGCCAGGGCTGGTATCCACCGTAGACGCCATTGCGCCCATTGCGGCGAAATTCGGCGTCCTTGACGTGAAACGCTTTAATACGCGCATGATAGATATCGATATAGGCCAAGTAGTCCATCTGCTGCAGATGCAGGTGGCTCGGGTCATAGAGCATATTGCAGCGCGGATGGTTATCCACCAGCGCAAGAAAACGCTCAAAGGTCACGCCATCGTGCAGGTCTTCGCCGGGGTGGATCTCATAGCAGACATCGACCCCCTGCTCGTCGAAGAGGTCCAGCAGCGGCCGCCAGCGCCGGGCCAGCTCGGCAAAGGCCTCATCCAGAAGCGGCTGATTGTGCGGCGGCCACGGATAAAAAAAGGGCCATGCCAGCGCCCCGGAAAAGGTCGCGTGCGCCTGCAGCCCCAGGCGGCCGGAGGCTACCGCCGCCTGGCGCACTTTCTCCACCGCCCAGCGCTGGCGCGCCTGCGGATCGCCATGCAGCGCCGCCGGGGCAAAGGCGTCGAACGCCGCGTCATACGTTGGATGCACCGCCACCAGCTGTCCTTCAAGGTGAGTGGACAGCTCGCTGATCACCAGCCCATGCTCCGCCAGGATGCCGCTGACCTCGTCGCAGTAGGTCTGGCTCGCCGCCGCCCGCTCGACATCAAAAATCGCCGGGTGGTTGCAGGGGATCTGCAATGCCTTGTACCCCAGGCCGGCGGCCCACTGCGCTATCCCCGCCAGGGTGTTGAACGGCGCCTGCGTCCCGATAAACTGCGCCAGAAAAATGCCCGGTCCCTTAATCGTTTTCATACCCCCTCCTGAAAAATTAGTGCGGCTCTTTCTCGTTGTACTGGAAAGAGAAAAGGAAAATCAGCGCGATAACCGCGGCGGCCACCGCCGGGATCCACCAGAAGGTCACCCAGGCCTGAGGCACGCTCTGGCCGGCCACCAGATGGTTATACAGCGCGCCGGAGATCTGCGAGCCCAGCAGCATGCCGATCCCGTAGGTGAACATCACAATCATGCTCTGCGCCTGGCCTTTTACCTTCTCGCCCGCCACGCGGTCGGTGTAGATAAAGCCAACGACAAAGAAAAAGTCATAGCACACGCCGTGCAGCAAAATGCCCAGATAGAGCAGGAAGCGCCCCTCCTCGCTGACTCCGAGAGCGAAAAAGGCGTAGCGGACGAACCACGCCGCCATGCCGATGAGCAGCA
Source organism: Klebsiella sp. P1954 (assembly GCF_018199955.1). Classification (NCBI taxonomy): domain Bacteria; kingdom Pseudomonadati; phylum Pseudomonadota; class Gammaproteobacteria; order Enterobacterales; family Enterobacteriaceae; genus Klebsiella; species Klebsiella sp. P1954. Next base: position 1,581,005 of record NZ_CP073373.1, read on the forward strand.
TGTATTTCACCCCGAGGCGACGGAACAGCAACGGGATCACCAGCATAAAGACGATCTCTGACATCTGACCGAAGGACATCGCGGTGCTGACATCTTTGACGCCGGCATCCGCCAGATACGACGCGGTATAGGCGTAATAGGTGCCTAACGGCACGGAAATTAAGGTGGCGCAGAGGGAGAAAATCAGGAAATGGCGGGTTTTCAGCAGCGCGAAGGCGTCCGCGCACAGCAGGTCGCGAAACTGAACCGGCATGCCTTTGGCCGGCGCCGGGGTGTGCGGCAGCGTCAGGCTGTAGAGCGCCAGCGCGACCGAACAGAGCGCCGCCAGCGTGAAGATGCCGGTGGTATCAGAGATACCGGTCACCCCGATGCAGATCCCGGCGATAATCCAGCCGATGGTGCCGAACACGCGGACCACCGGGAAGGTTTTATCGACATTGGCCAGGCTGTGGAAGGCGATATTGTTGGTCAGCGCCAGGGTCGGCATATAGCACAGCGTATAGCCGAACAGCAGGCCAATCAGCAGGGCGCCGTTCTGCGCCACCAGCGCCTGCGGGACAAACCACAGGATCGCCGCCCCGGCCAGGTGCATCACCGCCATCACCTTCTGCGAGGCGAAAAAGCGATCCACCAGCATCCCCAGCACAAAGGGAGACAAGATTGAGGCGATCGGCCCGGCGGAGAACGCATCGCCGATCAGCAATGACATCTCATAGCGGGTCATCACCAGCCCCAGGGTCACCGACCAGCTGCCCCAGATAAAAAACTGCATAAACATCATTAACGACAGCCGCGGCACCAGAAAACGGTGGCTCACGCGGACACTTTCCCGACCTTCTGTTGTTGTGACCATGTTGCTCGCCCTCAGAAAAGTAATCGATTACAAAACCACTCAAAACAAAAGTAATCGATTACAAAAAGAAGATCGCCAGGCAAATGCGCCGCCTGCGAAGAGGATCACAATAAAAAGGCAGGCAGCCCCGCCGGACGGCGGGGCATCTCGCTTACGCCGGGCGGCGCAGCAGTTTGAAGGCGATAAACAGGAACAGGATCCACACCGGCAGCAGGATCGCCGACAGACGCATGCCGTCGATAGTGCACATCAGCGCCAGGATCAGCCCAAGGAAAGCAATGCAGAAGTAGTTGCTGGCGGGCGCCAGCAGCGCTTTGAACTTCGATTCGCGCCCTTTGCGGCGCTGGGCGGCGCGGAACTTCAGGTGCGCCATACAGATCATGATCCAGTTCAGCAACAACGTCGCCACCACCAGGGCCATCAGCAGCCCCAGCGCTTCATGCGGCAGCAGGTAGTTCAGCACCACCACCAGCGAAGTGATAATTCCGGAGAGCAGCAGGGAGTTCACCGGCACGCCGCGCTTGCTGACGCGGGCGAGAAATTTCGGCGCATTACCCTGCACCGACAGGCCGAACAGCATCCGGCTGTTGGAGTACACGCCGCTGTTATACACCGACAGCGAGGCCACCAGAATGACGAAGTTCAGCGCGGAGGCCACCAGGTTGCTGTCCAGATTATGGAAAATCATCACAAACGGGCTGCTGTCGGATTTGATCTCCACCCACGGGTAGAGCGCCAGCAGCACCACCAGCGAACCGATATAGAACAGCAGGATACGATAGACCACCTGATTGACCGCTTTGGGAATGCTCTTTTCCGGGTTTTGCGCTTCGGCGGCGGTGATGCCGATAAGCTCCAGCCCGCCGAAGGAGAACATGATCACCGCCAGCGACAGAATAAGTCCGTGCCAGCCGGTGGCGAGGAAGCCGCCGTGTTTCCACAGATTGTCGAACCCGGCTTTGCTGCCGCCGTGGCCGCCGAACAGCATCCACAGGCCGAAGGCAATCATGCCGATAATCGCCAGCACCTTGATCAGCGCGAACCAGAACTCCGCTTCGCCATACAAGCGTACGTTGACCAGGTTGACGGCGTTAATAATGATGAAGAAAGCCGCCGCCCAAACCCAGGTGGGCACGTCGGGAAGCCAGTACTGCATATAGATCCCGGCGGCGGTCAGCTCCGCCATCCCTACCAGCACGAACATCACCCAGTAGTTCCAGCCGGAGAGAAAGCCGGCGAACGGCCCCCAGTACTTATAGGCAAAGTGGGCAAAGGAACCGGATACTGGCTCTTCCACCACCATTTCGCCCAGCTGGCGCATGATCAGAAAAGCGACAATCCCGGCCACGGCGTAGCCCAGTAAGACCGCCGGGCCGGCCATTTGAATCGCGGGACCAATGCCGAGAAACAGGCCGGTGCCAATCGCGCCGCCAAGGGCGATAAGTTGAATATGTCGGTTCTGTAAACCGCGATGAAGCGTCGGGCCGCTCTCTTCTACGGCATCCGACGACGTTGACGCGTCTTTCACGTCGTTCCCCTGTGTGTTTTTGCGAAGGGGCACCTTTTATCACTTAGGGGGGATTGTCGCAAGTTGCGTGGGGCGAGCGTCAGCCGCCCGCCCCGCTTTTTTTAGCGTCAGAATTCGTAGCTCATTGAGACGCGGACGGTACGCGGATCGCCTTCGAACAGGTAAGTACCGGTATCGTCAATGCCAGACCAGTACTTCTCGTTGGTCACGTTGGTCACCCCGACGCGCCAGATCATTTCGTTCTGGTCGGCGTTCAGACGCATACGATAGCGCAGGCCTAAATCCAGGGTGGTGTAGCTATCCAGCTTCTTGGTATTGGCCGCATCGGCATACTGCGAGCCGCTATGATTGACGCGCGCGGTGGCGGTCAGGCCTTCCACCGGCTTGATGTCATATTCGGCGCCGAGTACCGCGTAGAAGTTAGCCACCCCGATGGCATCTTTACCGTCGGTTGCGCCTTCAGCGGTTTTAGTCTGTTTGGCATCCAGCCAGACGGTACTGGCGTTAAGACGCAGTCCCAGCATCGGCTCGCCAAAGACGTTCATCTCTACGCCGCGGTTACGCTGCTCGCCGTCGAGGCCGTAATTGCCAGCGGTATCGGAAATGGCGTTCGGTTTTTTGATTTCAAACAGCGCCAGCGATCCTCCGATCGTACCGTAGTCGATCTTGACGCCCACTTCGTCCTGCTTCGAGTGCGCGATCCCGGTACTCTGCCCGGCATTGGCCGCCGTCGTCGGCGCCACAGAGCCCGGCTGCAGCGCTTCGGTATGGTTAGCATACAGCGACAGCTGCTCCCACGGCTTGTACACCAGGCCAAACGTCGGCATCCAGCGGCTTTGGGTATAACGCGAAGAGGTATCTTCCAGCCCGGTGGCGTTGCTGTAGTTGCGCACAACCACTTTCTGATGACGAGCAGCGGCGGTAAACAGCACTTTATCGTTAAAGAAGCCGAGGGTATCACTCAGCAGCCAGCCCTGCGTACGGCTGCGCGAGGTGACCAGCGGATCGTGGTAGTTGCCGCCAAAATAGGCGTTATCCGGCATCGCCACATCATGGTTGTCATAGATATTAGTGGTCGGGTTCCTGGCCGACATCCGCCAGGCGGTCGCATCGGTATGCACCTGCGCCGCATAGCCGAGGTTCACCTTATGCGAAATCGCGCCGGTATTGAAATCGCCGCGTACCCCGCCCATGCCGCTGATCGCGTCGATAATGCGGTTAGTATCCAGGCGGCCCACCGTCGCATCGCCGTTTTTATTCAGAAGCTTCGGCGCGCTGTAGGTACCAATTTCATGCGAATGCTGGCCGCCGAGGGCGCTGTATACCGTCCAGCTATCGGTCAGGTCATATTCTGCCTTCGCCATGCCGAACTCGCTTTCAATATCGCTATAGCCCCACTTCTGGCTGTAGTTTTTGCTGTTGTCCGGCAGCGCCGGAACGAAATCCACGCCGCTGATATTGACGCCCATCGTACCACCGTGGAACGTTTTCTTCTGATAGCCGAAATCGAGCGAGGAGCGGAAACGGTCGCCGCGGTAATCAAGCCCCAGCGAAGCCAGCGTGGTACGGCGTTTATCATTATCGATAGCGCCTTCACCCTCGCGGTGCACCAGGTTGACCCGAGCGCCGAACTGGTTGTTGTCGCCGAAACGGCGCCCCAGGTCGAGGGTGCCGCCCACCTGAGAATCAGAGGTATAGTCGACGCCAACGCGTGCGGTCGGCAGATCTTCCGCCCGCTTCGGCTCGAGGTTAATCATCCCGCCGACGCCGCTGCTGGCCGCGCCGTTAAGCAGGCTGTTAGCCCCTTTGAAAATTTCAACGCGCTCCAGCATCTGGGTGTCCATCACCTGACGCGGCACCACGCCCGCCAGGCCGCCCATCGTCATGTCATCGCCATCGAGCTTAAACCCGCGGATTCGATAGGTCTCGGCGAAGTTGCCGTAGCCCTGTACGGCCTGCACGCCAGCGTCGTTACTGACGACATCGGCGATAGTTTTCGCCTGCTGATCCTGAATCAGCTTCGAGGTATAGCCGATGACGTTAAACGGGACGTCCATCGCTTTTTGTTCGCCAAGCATCCCCAGACGGCCGCCGTGGGCGATCTGGCCATCGAGGAATGCCGGAACCACCAGGTCGCCGCCGGATTTAAAATCGCTGGTTTCGTTAGCCTCGACGATGAGGGTCTCTTCGCCAGGCTGCTTCGCGGCGGCAGCGTCCGCGGCCATCACCGTTTGACTGGCGGCGCCGATGGCTAAGGCCAGCAGCGTTTTACGCAGCGGGAAGGATGAATAGTGCGTGGTGTGCATAATTTGCCCCATGGATGAGGATAAATGAATCAAAGGGCCCGTCGCCGGACCCGTTATTTTTATTGCGCGTTCAGGTCGATACGTACGACGCTGTCCGGGCCTTTAGTGGAGTGGTCTTTATTGAAGGGCTGTTTGACGGTGACAAACAGCGTCTGACCATCTGCGGAAAGCAGCAAGCTGTTTGGATTGGCCGGCAGCGCCCAGCTTTTCTTCAGCGTGTAGCGGCTGGCGTCAAGGCTGATGACCTTGCCGGATTCACGCTGTGAAATATAAATTTCGTGGCGTTTCTTATTGAACTGCACCGCCAGCGAATCGCCGACGTCGAGCTGTTTAAGCAGCTTGCCGCTGTGGATATCCAGCACCAGAGTGGTTTTCGCTTTCGAGTTGTCGGTCACGAACAGACGGCCGGTGTCGCTATCTTCGGCCATATTAAGCAGCAGCGCCGGCTTGTCGCCCAGCGGCTTCCAGCGCTGTTCAATGCGTTGGTTACGCGGGTTGATCACCAGAATTTCACCGCTGCCGTTAGCGGCGTACACGCGACCGGTTTGCGCGGAGTAGTGCAGGCCGGTCATCCATTTACCGGTATTTTTAATCCGCGTTTTCAGCTTCAGGGTAGTGGCGTCAACCACCCAGATTTGCGCCGGGTCGGCGACCGCGCCAACGTAGAGAGTATTATTCAGCAACAGCAGCTGACGGGCCCCATAAGGGCGACCTTTTTCATTGCGCTCGCTGAACAGCAGGCGGTTTTTTACCTTGCCGGTGGCGGTGTCGATAGCGCTGATGCCGCCGTCCAGCGAATTGCTGACATACAGCGTTTTACCCTCCGCAGAGAGCTGTAAAGCGAAGTTTTTCAGATCGGTATGCGTCAGGCCGATGGTATTGAGGGTGTGCGGATCCAGTGTGTAAACCGCCCCGCCCTGTACATTTTTAAAGCCTTCAGCGCTGGCGACGTACAGCACATCACCCTGCGGGCTTAACGCCATCTCGTACAGCCCTTCCGCTAGCTGGCGCTGCAGCGGTTGCGCCACGTTAGGGACTGGCGAGTCGACAACCGGTTGGGAAACGGCAGAGGAATGAGGCGTCGCGCAGCCGCTTAACGCCGCGCTGATGGCCAGCGTCAACGCCGGAAGTGTGTATTTCATTGGATCAACCCTATAAAAAATCAATGACCCGATGGACGAGCAGCGGCCGATATTGTGTGTTTCCAGCCTGCTGTCTTTACGTCACCCTACGCCTTCGCGACTCTTAGTGAACGACTCACTGGCGCAGCTCGAACCTTGCCAAAATTACGAATGAAAAAGAGAATGAGAACTATACTCATTATCTAATATCAAACAAGTCCTGGCGGGCAAAAAAGATAATCTGCTGATTTTTTTTACGGCAATGGCGGATTACGAGGGGAAGACAGGATCCGTGACGGGAAAAGCGTCCCGGAAGCGATGCCGTGCACCGCCCGGGTTGCAGGCCAGAAGGCACACGATGTGTCACCCATCTGGCGCAAAACGACACATGACAGCATTATGTCGCTGAACGGCGATTAATAGCGCACCATCACCGACTTCAGCTCCGTATAATCATCGATAAACGCGCTGCCGAATTCGCGCCCGATGCCCGAGCCCTTCATGCCGCCGAACGGTACCGCCGGGTCGAGGAAGGTATGCATATTGACCCATACGATGCCGGCCTCAATCGCCTCCGAGTAGCGTAGCGCCTGACGAATATTATCCGACCAGACGCTGGCCGCCAGGCCATACGGTGAGGCATTCATCCGCGCCAGCGCCTCTTCTTCACTGCGATAGCCGATAAAACTGCACACCGGACCGAAGGTCTCCTCGCGCATCAGGGTGCTCTCTTCGCTGCGCACTTTGACCGCGGTCGGCTGCAGGAAATAGCCCTCCCCCGGCAGCGCTTCGCCGCCGCAGACGATGGTATCGCCCTCGTCGCGGGCGGTCTGAATGAGCCGCAAAACTTTGTCATACTGCTGGCGGTTGGCCAGCGGCCCCATCAGCGTCCGTTCATCCAGCGGCGACCCCGGCGCAAAAGCGCTGAGCTTGTCTTTCAGCAGCGCCAGTACCGCATCCAGTTTTCCCTGCGGCAGATAAAAACGTTCCGCAGCGGCGCAAATCTGCCCCTGGTTCAGGTAGCCAGCTTCAATAATGCCGTTGACCATCGCCTCCGGCGTCAGGTCATCGAGGAACAGCGCGGCGTTTTTGCCCCCCAGCTCAAGGGTCACCCGTTTACCTGACGCGCTGGCCGACTGCTGGACTTTTTCACCGGTGGCCACCGAGCCGGTGAAGCTCACCTTGGCGCAGGCCGGATGCGTAATCAGCCGCTGGGCAATCTCGCCGCCGGCGCCGTTGACCACGTTAATCACCCCATCCGGGATACCCACCGCTTTTGCCAGCTCCGCCACGCGCAGCAGCGTCAGCGGCGTATATTCGCTCGGCTTGAGGACGATGGTGCAGCCGCAGACCAGGGCCGCCGCCAGCTTCCAGATGGCAATCATGATGGAGAAGTTCCACGGCACGATGCCAACCACCACCCCCAGCGGCTGGCGGCGGGTAAAGGCGGTATATTTCTCCCCGGCCATCGATGGCAGCGAGACATCCAGCGTTTCACCGGTGACTTTCCCCGCCCAGCCGGCGAAGTAGCGCAGGAACGCCACCGACTGGTCCAGCTCGAGCATCCGCGCCAGCGTGATAGTTTTGCCGGAACAGAGACTTTCCAGCTGCGCCAGCGCTTCGCGATGCTCTGCCAGCGTGTCCGCCAGCTTCAGCAGCAGCGCGCCGCGCGCCAGCGTCGGCATCTCGCGCCACTGACTAAACGCCTGGCGGGCGCTCTCCATAGCGCGATCCGCCTGGTCACTATCCGCCGCGGTGACCTCGGCAATCGCCCGCCCGGTCGCCGGGTTGATCACCGCGAACGGCGCGCCGCGGCCCGCCTCACGTTGACCGGCAATAAACTGCCCGTGCGGCTGGCGTAAGAAGGCGGTCACTTCCGCCAGTAAGGTTATCTCGCTCATCGTCAGCACCCGTTTTTCAGCAAAGTTAACCCATCACAGCACGGCTTCCCGCCGCAGCCTATCGTTCTAAAGAACGTCATTCTTCCGGACGATATTCAACGCCCGCGCGGCGTGCTGTGATGAGGGTCTTGAGCCAGGCAAGACCACAGGGTAACGCGATGAACATCAAGATCGATGCGCTGAACTACTACGGCGCGACGAAGAAATATCACCTCCATTTCCCGGCGCTACGGGAAGATATTGAAGCCGATGTGGTAATTATCGGCGGCGGCTTCTCTGGCATTAACACCGCCCTTGAGCTGGCGGAACAGGGGATCACCAACGTGGTGGTGCTGGAGGCGCGCCATCTCGGCTACGGCGGCACCGGGCGCAACGGCGGCCAGGTGATGGCCGGTATCGGCCACGATATCGAAGCGGTAAAAAAGCACGTCGGCAAAGAGGGGCTGGAGACGCTGTTTAAAATCGCCAACCTCGGCGCGGGCATCATTCGCGAACGCATCCGCAAATATAACATCGACGCCGATTTCGTGCCCGGCTACGGCTATCTCGCCTATAACCAGCGACAGCTTAAAACGCTGCGCCAGTGGGAGAAGGAGTTTAAAGCCGCTACCCCGGATGAAGAGATCGAACTGTATACCGGAAAAGAGGTGCAGCAGGTGGTGGGCTCCGAGGTCTACTGCGGCGCGCTGAAACATATGGGCGGCGGCCAGATCCATTCACTCAATATGCTGCTCGGTTCGGCGCAGGCCGCCCATTCGCTGGGGGTGAAGATTTTCGAATCCTCGCCGGTGGTGGAAGTGAATTACGGCAAACAGGTGCGGGTACGCACCGCGATGGGCAGCGTCAAAGCCGCCAAACTGCTGTGGGCCTGCGACAGCTTCCTCAACAATATGGAGCCGGAGATCTACAACAAGACGCTGGTCACTTACTCCTACCAGGTGTCGACCGAGCCGCTCTCCGATGAACTGATCGAACGCATCAGCCCGCTGCGCGGCGCCTTCAGCGATATTCGCCCGGTAATTAACTACTACCGCGTCACCCGGGAAAACCGCCTGCTGTTCGGCAGCGCCACCCGCTTTGTGGAGTATACGCCGAACGATTTCGCCGCCTGGAACCGCACCTTGCTGGCGGAGGTCTTCCCCTATCTCAGGGATGTGAAGATCGATTTTGCGTGGGGCGGGCCGATGGCCTGTAGCGCCAACCTGTTCCCGCAGATCGGCACCTTACGCGACCATAACAACGTCTTTTACGTCCAGGGGTACTCCGGCTTCGGCGTCACCCCGTCGCACATCGTGTGCAAAATCCTCGCCGAAGGGATCAACGGCGGTTCCGACCGCTATCGTCTGCTAAGCAGCATTCCTCACGCGACCATCCACGGCCGTGACAGCCTGCGTCTGTTATTAGTCACGGCCGGAAAACTGATGCATCAAACCGCCGGTTTCTGGAAAGGCCGGAGTTAACCAGGAGAACGCTATGCACGCTTTTAAACTTAAACACCCGGTACCTGATCTGCAGCCGATCGGCAGCGTCAGCCTGCTCGGCGCGACGCCGACCGCCGGCGACCCGCAGGTAGCGGGCGCGATGATCTACGGCGAGCCGCAGGACGCCTTTACCTGCGGACTGTTTTCGTCCACTGAGGGGAGCTTTACCATGACCTATCCGTTTACCGAGCACGCCACCGTGCTGGAGGGCGAAGTGGAGCTGACCGTCGCCGGCGGCGAGCCGCAGCGCTTTGCGCCGGGCGACAGCTGGTTTGTTAAACAGGGCACCGAAGTGGAGTGGAAAATTCTGACGCCGCGCTTTGTGAAGCACTACCTGGCGAACGTCGAGACCCGCTAACAAACTGATAATGCCCAGCGGCGCATTACGCCTTCTCCGGGCTACCAAATCGCGCAGCGCTGTAGCCCCGGTAAGCGGCAGCGCCACCGGGGGGTTTGAGGCCAAATTAAAGGCAGGCCGCACGGACCGTAGGCCGGATAAGGCGCAGCCGCCATCCGGCAGAAACAGGCGCAACGTGGCAAGACGGATGGCCCCGGTTTTCGGGGTCATATTGTTTATCCGCCGCGACATTCATCGACTGCGTCACAGAATCATGCGCCGCCCTCCACCTTCCGGACGATATTCGTTGAGCAGGATGCCCGCCTAAATTATGACTATCCGGGAGTGGCGCTGGCTATTCCCTGCCCTACCCCATTATTGTGCAGAGGTTGACTATGTTTAGTAACAGACTCGCCAGCCATCTTGAGCGCGGCGTCGTCGGCTTCCCGACCACCCTCGCCAGCTCCGTCGGGCTGATCATGGCCAGCCCGGTGATCCTGACGGTCACCAGCGGCTTCGGCATGGGCGGCGATACCTTCGCGCTGGCGGTACTGCTGGCCTTTATTATGATGCAGGCGCAGGTCACCACCTTTGCCGAGGCGGCGACGCTCATTCCCACCACCGGTTCGGTGTACGACTATATCTCCTGCGGCATGGGCCGCTTCTTCGCTATCACCGGCGCGCTGTGCGCCTATCTGATCGTCCATATCTTCGCCGGGACGGCGGAGACGATCCTGGCGGGCATTATGGCGCTGGTGAACTTCGAGTCGATTAACGCCCAGATGGCCGCCCACCAGAATACCTGGATGGTGGGCGTCGGCATGGTGGTAATTTTCGGCTTACTCAACGCCATCGGCGTGGAAATCTTCGGCAAGGTCGAAGTGGTGCTGACCTTCGGCATGTGGACCACGCTGACCATTTTCGGCCTGTGCGGCATTTTTATGGCGCCGGTGACTCATCTTTCCGGCTGGTTCGGCACGCCGCTGAACGTTAGCGATATCAACGGCCTGTTCGGCTATATCGGCATGGCGATGTTTATGTTCGTCGGTTGCGAACTGGTGACGCCGATGGCGCCGGAGATCAAACAGGCCCACCGCACCATACCGCGGGCGATGGCGCTGGGCCTGCTGGGGGTCGCCAGCTGCATGTTTATCTACGGCGCGGCGATCAACCGCCAGGTGGAGAATACCGTGCTCGACGCGGCCAACAACGTCCATCTGCTGGATACACCGATGGCGATCCCGGCCTTCGCCGAACGGGTGATGGGCCACGCCGGCCAGTACTGGCTGGGGGTCGGGCTGCTGTTGGCCGGCTGCGCCACCATCAATACGCTGATGGCCGCCGTGCCGCGTATTATCTACGGCATGGCGCTGGACGGCGCGCTACCCCGTTTCCTGACCTGGCTGCATCCGCGCTTTAAGACGCCGGTGATCGCCATTGCCATCGGGGTGGCGATCCCCTGCCTGCACGCCTGGTATCTGAACGGCGATCTGGACCGCATCGTGCCGCTGATCCTCGCCGCGGTCTGCGCCTGGGGCGTCGCCTATCTGCTGGTTACTCTGTCGGTGGTGATGCTGCGCATTCGCCGCCCGGACCTGCCGCGCGCCTACCGCTCGCCGTGGTTCCCGCTGCCGCAGATTATCTCCAGCGTCGGGATCATCATCGCTATCGTCAATATCACGCCGCCCGGGATGGACAGCCGCCAGGTGCTGGTGCCGTTCGGCATAATGCTCGGCCTGACCGCCGCTTACGCCCTGTTCTGGACGGTGTGCGTGCAGCGCGTCAATCCGTTCAAGCCGCTGGTAGTGGAAGAGGTGGTGGAGCGCGCCATCAACAATTATGAAAAACAGACCCGCGGGGAGATGACGCCAGATGTCCTCCGTCCCCTGGTTTGAAACGCCGTTAATGAACGCGGTGCAGCGCGATCTGGCGGGCTGGCCCAGCGAAAAGCTGAGCGAACGCAGCGCGCTGCTGCGCTTGAACGACGCCACCGCCGTCACCTTCAGCGTGCGTCAGAAGCGGCTGTTTATGGCCAGCATTCACAGCTGCGAGTTTGTCGTCGAGGGGCCGGTGACCCGGCCAGTGCGCGGTAACATTCGCGCCCATCAATCCGGCTGGTGGAAACGCCAGCCGATCCGCTTTATCGGCGGCAAAGGCAGCGAGGAACTCGCCGGCTATCTCAACGGTTTTCCTAATCTCCAGCAGACCTTAAGCGAGCTGGATTACCGCCGCTTTTCGCTGACCTTTGATAGTAGCGGCTGGCGCTGCAGCATTGAACCCTGGGCCGCCAGCGAAGTGGTCTGTAAAATGCCGCCGCTGCGCCGTTATCTGCGGCTGGAAGCGCAGCAGCGGATGCTGCTGCTCAGCGTGCTGGCGATGGTTAATCAGGCGGTAAGTCAGTGGATGCATGAGTGAGCCGGATGCCCGCGCCATCACGCGCCGATCAGACTCTCCAGAGGAATGCCGAACTGTGCGTGAAGCCGGCGAATCATCGGGAGCGTCAGGTTGCGCGTACCATTGAGAATTTCATACACGCGATTCGATTTACCAATCGCCGGCTCCAGATCTTTGACGGTCAGCCCCTGCTGCTCCATGCGAAACTTGATCGCCTCTATCGGCGTCGGCGGCTCGATGGGATAGTGCTTTTTTTCATATTCAGCAATCAGCAGGCACATCACCTCAAAAAAATCCCCTTCCGGCGTGTCCGGCGCAGGTTCATTATCAAAAAAAGGTTCAACCGCGCGTAACGCGGCCTCGTAATCTTGTTCAGTGCGGATAGGCTTCACATTCATCATTTACTTCCTCTCTATCGTCTCAGCGTTTATCTCGTCATATTCCTTATGCGAACCGATAAACTTAACGAACACCCACCCCCGCAGATAAGCAACGGCTACGATTAACCGGTAATCATTTCCTTTAATGTTGAATACCACCCGCTTATTTTTCAGAATACTTGCGCTGCGGTATTGGTCCTTTATCTCCGCCGGGGTTTTCCAGTCTGCTTTTGTCGCTTCGTCTACCCAGGCCTTTAGCGGTTGTTCAGCGTCGGGATTCTCCGCCCAGAAGTCCCTTAAGGTTTTCACTGAGATTATCTTCATGGGCAGAGACTAGTCCCATTTCGGGACTAAGTAAAGTAAAAGTCCCATATTGGGACTTTAGGGATCAACGTGAGCGTGAGCGACTATTGCAGGCCAAACTGCTGCGCCAGCCGATCGATGGCCTGGCGCTGGAACTGCGCGAACGTGGCGCGCGGCTGCTGCTGTTGAATAAATTCCAGCAGCGGATCCTGGACCTCGGTGCGGATGCCGCTCAGGGCTTCCATCACCGCCAGGCCGCAGAACGGCACGTAGGACTCGGCGTAGCCGCCCTCGTGCACCATCACCAGTTTCCCGCCGCACAGGCGATCCGCCGCCTGCTTGACCTGTTCGGTCATCGCCCGGAAGCTATCGCTGTGCAGCTGCATCCGCGCTAATGGATCCATGGCGTTGGCGTCATAGCCGCAGGCGATAATAATCAGCTCCGGCTCAAAACGCGCCAGCGCCGGAATAACGATAGTTTCCAGCGCATAGCGCCAGCTGTCATCCCCCGCCCCGGCCAACAGCGGAATATTGATGTTGTAACCTTCGCCCGCGCCCACGCCGCGATCGTCCTCGCCGGCGTAGCCCGGCGGGAAGCAGCCGTCCTGATGCAAGGAGATAGTCAGTACGTCGTCGCGCTGCAGGTAGATATGCTGGGTGCCGTTGCCGTGGTGAACATCCCAGTCAATGATCGCCACCTTGCCCAGCCCCAGCTGCGCTTTCGCTCGCTCGACGGCAATGGGAATATTGGCGAGGAAACAAAATCCCATCGACTGGTCCGGCAGGCAGTGGTGTCCGGGCGGGCGCGACAGCGAATAGGCGTTATCCAGCTCCCCCTTCAGCACCGCTTCCACCGCCGCACAGGCCAGCCCGGCGGAAAGACAGGCAATTTCATAACTGCCCGGCCCCAGCGGCGCCTCTTTGCCGAGCATGCCGCCGCCGTTATCGCTTATCGCCTTGAAGCGCTCCAGATAGCTGTCGGGGTGGATCCGCCGCAGGTCCTCAAGGCTCGCCGGCGCCGCGCTGCGCAGCGCCAGCTGCGGCGTCAGCCCGGAGACATCCATCAGGTTTTTCATCCGCCGTTTGGTCTCTGGCGATTCAGCATGACCGCCGCCGGCGGGCGGCTGTACCCACCCGCCCACTGGCAGCGTCACCGCGTGCAGACCGGTACTGTGCCAGAAACAACGTTCATCAAAAAAGAAACCGGTTTTTCTTTTCACTCTATCCTCCCGTGGGCTAAGCCTTCCCGGCGGCGGACGCCGCCACAATTAAAATCAGTGACAGCAGCACGCAGACGCCTGCCGCCGCCAGCAGCGGGTCGGCGCTGGCGAAGTGTTGCAGTAAGGCCCCCGCAAGCGCCGGGCCAGCCGCCATGCCGCCGCCGATCACCAGATTGATGCTGTTCATTAGCCGACCGCTGTTATCGAGCCCGGCCACGCGGGCGAGAATAAAGGGCAGCACGAAGGTCCAGGTGAACTTAAACAGCAGCGCCGCGATGGCGTAACGCACCAGCAGCGGCTGGCCGATCAGCAGCCCAACGCTGACGATCAACAGGCCGTAGCCCAGCCTCACCGGTAAACGATCGGCCCGCCGGGTGCCGCGCAGGGCCGCGCCGCAGGCGCCGATAATGCCGCAAACCGTCGCCGCCGCCAGCACCAGACCGACCTGCGTCGGGCTCAGCCCCGCCGCGCTGCCGATGGTGCCGATAAAGGTCCACACGGCGCTGAGGCTGATATAGAAAGTGAGCACCGCCAGCACCGCCAGCGCCTGACGCCACAGCGCCGTCGACGGCTGCTGGCGGGAGACTGAAAGCGGTTGAAAGCGCGGAGGGAAAGCGGATACCAGCGGCAAACAGCAGAGCATGATGGCAGCGAGGATCAGATACACCACCTTCAGGCCAAAGGTCGCGAACAGGCCGGGCAGCGCCAGCAGGCCAAGCATCCCTAACAGCAGTTGCCCGAGCACCCAGAAGGCGTAGACCCGCGACGGGTTCGGCGTTCCGGCCGCGCAGCTGATGCACAAAATCATCAACGTGCCGCCCGCCAGCGAGGCGATAAAGCGCGCCGCCAGCAGCGTCTCGTACTGGGTGACCACCGCCGAGGCGAGGTTGGCGGCCAGAAACACCACCCCGGCCGTCAGGGCAACCCGCCGCCAGTCGAGGCGGCTCATCCACCACCACGCCGGGAGCGTCGCCAGGCTCATCGCCCCCAGCTCCGCGGAGAACAGCCAGCCGATCTGCCCGGGTTTTAGCTGCCATTCGCTGGCCAGCTGCGCCGCTACCGCCGGCGCGGTCATCAGAATACCCGGCGCAATAGCGGCAAAAATCACGATCGCCGCCAGCAAACGCAGGGACACCACCAGCCCGGCGGGCCGGGAAAGCGCATTATCAGTGAGAGGTGTACTCGACATCGTAGGGCGTGCTCCGGTCAAAAAAGCCTCCCCCCGGAGGATCCTCCAGGGAGTGATACCCACAGGCATCAGGAAAACGCCGTGCTGCCACGGCGCGCGCGGGATGCGAAAGTCAGATCACAGATGCAGCGTACGCTGAGCGGCCGGCATCCAGGTTCGGGAAACCAGTTCGGTACGATTGACCACTTCGGTCTTGGCGAAAATATTGCGCAGGTGCGTTTTTACCGTCGAGAGCGAGATATCCAGCTGGCGGGCAATCAGCTTATTGCTGGCGCCTTCGCGCACCATGCCGACGATTTCCCGCTCTTTCGCCGTCAGGATGGCGGGCAGATCATCTTCTTCCTGCAGGCAGTCGCGAATGGCCAGCTCTACCAGCGGCAGCACCGCCTGGGCCCGCTGGCGCTCTTCGCTGGAGAAAGGCACGTCGCGCATCAGCGAGATACCGGCGACGATCCGCCGCTCGCGGCGGATGAAGATCTCGGTCATGTCACGCACGTTATTCGGCAACATAAATTCATGATAATAATGTCGGTTGCGATCGCAGAGCCGCGGCGTCATCGCCGCCACGGTGGTGTTCTGGTGGCTAAAGTGCGCCGGTAAATGCGGATCCAGCGGCTGGAAGTTTTCCAGATATTGTTGGTGCGTATTATCGGAAATATTATGCAATATATAGTTTTCGGGTTTTAACCGGTTATTTACTCGATAAAACACCGCTGAAGTCAGTGGAATTAACTGAGAAATAGTCTGTAAACAACGGGCTATTATCGCATCATTACGGCTGGCTTTTAACAAAGCAGACATGATAGGGCCTCCCCGTCGAGATGATGGTGCATGACACATGGATGACTACCGATAATTGAAGCATACATTTCACATTTAAGTAACACAATCATTAACATATTAACAATGTGATAGCCGTTACAAAATTTTCAGCAATACATTGTTATATAAAGCATTTAAAAAACACCCCGGCCATGCTTTACGATAGCGGCGTTAAAACATAAACAAATAAGATTAACACCCGGCGTACCTGCCCCTGGTGATAAAAAAACCCTATTCCCGACGCGTGATTCTCATCCTAAAGAACGATGGATTTTTGTTTTTTTTCACTTATACCCTTAACAGGATGCATTTAATTTTCGCCGCGGCTTAATCATGTGATTACGCCTGACCCGCTGTTGCCAAAATAATATCAACAGTACCGGTCATTAACCGAGGATAAGCCGATGCTGAATATCGCCGCCCTGCGCCAGCAGCAAATTCCGCTGGCCGCTGAGCCGCGCTCGCCGGTGCCGTTTCATATTCTGATGAAGCCGATTGGCCCCGCCTGCAATCTCGCCTGCCGCTATTGCTATTACCCGCAGGACGAAACGCCGGTCAACAAGATGGATGACGCGCGGCTGGAGCAGTTTATCCGCCGCTATATTGCCGCCCAGCCCGCCGGCGCGCGGGAAATCAACTTTGTCTGGCAGGGGGGCGAGCCGCTGCTGGCCGGCCTGAGCTTCTACAAAAAAGCGCTCGCCCTGCAGGCACGCTATGCCCCCGACGGCGTGACTATCAGCAACAGCCTGCAGACCAACGGGACGCTGATCAACGACCCATGGTGCCGACTGTTCCGCGAACATGGCTTTATTATCGGGTTGAGCCTCGAAGGCAACGAAGCGCTGCAGGACTACCATCGTCCGGATAAACGCGGCCGGTCGACCTGGTCGGCGGCGCTGCGCGGCATTGACCTGCTCCATCAGCATCAGGTGGACTTTTAATCTGCTGGTGGTGGTGCATAACGAGATGGCGGCCCACGCGGCGGCGATTTATGACCGGCTGGTCGGCCTCGGCGCGCGCTATCTGCAGTTTCAGCCGCTGATGAGCGAAGGCGCAGCGTTGCGCGAGGGCTATCAGCTGAGTGCCGATAACTGGGGGCGTTTTATGGTCGGCATCTGGCGACAGTGGCGGAAGCGCTGCGATAGGGGGCGGGTGTTCGTTATCAATATCGAACAGGCGTGGGCGCAGTATTTCACTCATACCAGCGGCAGCTGCGTGCACAGCGCCCGCTGCGGCAGCAACCTGGTGATGGAGCCCGACGGACAGCTCTACGCCTGCGACCACCTGATCAACGCCGAACATCGGCTGGGCCGCCTCGATGAGCAGACGCTCGCCGCCGCGGTCGACGCCTCGGTGCAACTGCCGTTCGGTCAGCAGAAAAGTCTGCGCCGTGAATGCCAGACTTGCTCGGTAAAAATGGTCTGCCAGGGCGGCTGCCCGGCGCATCTCAACGCCGCAGGCAACAACCGCCTCTGCGGAGGCTACTACCGCTTCTTTAGCGACATCCTCGCACCATTACGCCCCTTTTCCCGCGACCTTAATGGCCTGAAGGCCTGGCGGGCCGCGTTTGTTGGGACTGCGCATACTGCGTAGCGCCTTACCCTGATGATATCCCCCTCTGAACAGGAGAGTCAGTCGTGAACAAAAAAGCCATGGCCGCGACGGTCAGCATGATCCTCGCCGGTGGCGCGCACGCCGCGCAGCAGGAGCGTCCAAACGTCATCGTGATTATCGCCGATGATATGGGCTACTCGGACATCAGCCCCTTTGGCGGCGAGATCCCCACCCCCAACCTGCAGGCGATGGCCGAGCAGGGAATGCGCATGAGCCAGTATTACACCTCGCCGATGTCGGCCCCGGCGCGCTCAATGCTGCTCACCGGCAACAGTAACCAGCAGGCTGGGATGGGCGGCATGTGGTGGTACGACAGCACCATTGGCAAGGAGGGCTACGAGCTGCGGCTGACCGACCGCGTCACCACCATGGCCGAGCGCTTTAAAGACGCGGGGTATAACACCCTGATGGCCGGTAAATGGCACCTCGGTTTTGTTCCCGGCGCCACGCCGAAAGATCGCGGCTTTAACCACGCCTTCGCCTTTATGGGCGGCGGCACCAGCCACTTTAACGACGCGATACCGCTGGGGACCGTTGAAGCCTTCCACACCTACTACACCCGCGACGGCGAGCGCGTCTCCCTACCGGATGATTTTTACTCCAGCGAAGCCTACGCCCGCCAGATGAACAGCTGGATTAAAGCGACGCCGAAGGAACAGCCGGTCTTCGCCTGGCTGGCCTTCACCGCCCCTCATGATCCCCTGCAGGCGCCTGACGAGTGGATTAAGCGCTTCAAAGGCCAGTATGAGCAGGGTTACGCCGAGGTCTATCGCCAGCGCATCGCCCGCCTGAAAGCGCTGGGAATTATCCATGACGATACCCCGCTGCCGCATCTGGAGCTGGATAAAGAGTGGGAGGCGCTAACGCCAGAGCAGCAGAAATATACGGCGAAAGTGATGCAGGTGTATGCGGCGATGATCGCCAATATGGACGCGCAAATCGGCACCCTGATGGAGACGCTGAAACAAACCGGGCGCGATAAAAATACCCTGCTGGTCTTTTTAACCGATAACGGCGCCAACCCGGCGCAGGGATTCTACTACGAATCTACCCCGGAATTCTGGAAGCAGTTCGATAACAGCTATGACAACGTCGGCCGCAAAGGATCATTTGTCTCCTACGGCCCCCACTGGGCCAACGTCAGCAACGCCCCCTACGCCAATTATCACAAAACCACCAGCGCCCAGGGCGGCATCAATACCGACTTTATGATCTCCGGTCCCGGGATCACCCGCCACGGTAAAATCGACGCCTCGACGATGGCGGTGTATGACGTGGCGCCGACGCTATATGAATTCGCCGGCATCGATCCGAACAAGTCGCTGGCGAAAAAGCCGGTGTTGCCGATGATCGGCGTCAGCTTTAAGCGCTATCTCACCGGCGAAGTACAGGAGCCGCCGCGCGGCAACTACGGGGTTGAACTGCATCATCAGGCGGCCTGGGTCGATGGCGAATGGAAGCTGCGACGGCTGGTGCCGCGCGGCCTCACCGCCGGCGACGCGCCGTGGCAGCTGTTTAATCTGCACGACGACCCGCTGGAGACGCATGATGTCGCGGCCGAACATCCCGATCGGGTCAAAGCCATGAGCGAGGCCTACGAGGCATTTGCTAAGCGCACCATGGTCACCCGGGCACAGGGCAAGATGATCGACTACGTCGGCATCGACAGCAAAACCGGGCGCTATCTGGCGGTCGACCCCGCCACCATGAAGCCGGTGCCTGCGCCGCAGGCGATCCCTGTGAGCGAGATCCATTAACCACCACGGCTATCGTTCTTCCGGGCGATAGCCGGGACCTGACGCGCTTTTTAAGGTAATCGGAAACCCCATTACAGGAGAGTGCGGATGGCGAGAGTCGTGGTGATAACCGGCGGTGGAACCGGAATTGGCGCCGCCTGCGCGCGGCTGATGCGCGCCGCGGGCGACCGGGTGTTTATTACCGGACGGCGCGAAGCGCCGCTGCAGGCTGTCGCTGATGAGACCGGCGCCACGGCGCTGGTGGGCGATGCCGCCGACGGCGAGGTGTGGCGCCAGCGGCTGCTACCGGCCATCCTCGACCAGACCGGCGGGATTAATGTCCTCATCTGCAGCGCCGGCGGGATGGGCAACAGCCCCGCCGCCGAGACCAGCGACCGCCAATGGCGCGAGGCGCTGGACGGCAATCTAACCAGCGCCTTCGCCAGCGTTCGCGCCTGTCTGCCTTCGCTGATTGCCCGCCGCGGCAATGTGCTGTTTGTCGCCTCCATCGCCTCTCTGGCCGCCGGGCCGCAGGCCTGCGGCTACGTCACCGCCAAACACGCTTTAATCGGCCTGATGCGCTCCGTCGCCCGCGATTATGGCCCCCAGGGGGTACGCGCTAACGCCGTCTGTCCCGGCTGGGTCACGACGCCGATGGCGGATGAAGAGATGCACCCGCTGATGCAGGCGGAAGGGCTGTCGCTGGCTGAGGCTTATCAGCGGGTCTGTCGCGATGTTCCGCTGCGCCGCCCCGCCAGCCCCGAGGAGATAGCCGAGGCCTGTCAGTTTCTCTGTTCGCCGCAGGCCGCCATCATCAGCGGCGCTACGCTGGTCGCCGACGGCGGGGCCAGTATCGTCGATGTTCCCACTCTGGCGTTTGCCTAACGCCCTACTCTGTTCAGGAGCCCCTATGACTTCAGAAGCCGTATTTATCCAGGTCGGCGCGCTGGCCGATGGTTTTGCGCCGCACGGTAACCTGCTGGCTACCGCCAGCCTGCCCGCAGGCGAAAACTTTACCTTTTATGTCGCCGGGAGCGAGCCGCAGCAGCTGGTTATCGAAGATGAGCAGACGCTAAGCTGGAACGGCAAGCGCGCCCCCTGGCGAGCGACCGCCCTGCGCCCGGACATTCTGTTTATCGACTTCCTTGACCCGGAGCGGGATAACGCCAGCATTAGCGCGGTATGCAACCTGACGCAGCGCAATGCCACGCTGGTATACGGCCAGCTGCCGGACGAAGCCGCCGCGCGGCTGGACGCCTTCAGCCGGGTAGAACAAGGGTTGCCGCTGACCGCGGTTGAGGCCCGTTTCGTCTTCGCCCGCCTGGATGCCCAGCCGGGGCCGCTGCCGGGCTTTACCACCGCGCTGGTCGGCATGCGCAATCAGTACACCTATAGCCCGACCGAGCGCTATGAGCACATCTATCTCAACGATAATTTTTACGCCTGGCAGTGTCTGGACGGCGTGGAAAAGGGGCTGGCGGATGTCGATCGCTGCCACTATGTGCAGGTGGCGGAGGATCTCTATTTGTTCGTCTGGCGGGAGAAAATCATTCCCACGCTGGGGGTGATCCTCATCGATCTGCAGCAGATGCGCACTGACGGCAAGATCATGGGCTATCAGGGCAGCGATTTCGGCGCCCTCAGCAATTTTCCGGTCGGCGCCAGCGCGAAGATCCTCAACGTCACCCGCCATCAGGAATAGTAGGGCGCCGCCGGGCACGCTTTCAGGCACCGCACCCGTCATTTCGCCGGGTGGCGGCTGCGCCTTACCCGGCCTACCGGGGCCTCTCACAGGCTCACACCTCGCAGGCCCGGTAAGCGCAGCGCCACCGGGCGATGCCATCAGGCACGGAGCCGCTTTTATGCCGGGTGGCGGCTGGCGCCTTACCCGGCCTACAGGAGCCTCTCACAGGATCACACCTCGTAGGCCCGGTAAGCGCAGCGCCACCGGGCGATGCCATCAGGCACGGAGCCGCTTTATTGCCGGGTGGCGGCTGGCGCCTTACCCGGCCTACGGTCCGTAGCAGCCAGCCGTTAACTTACCCACTTGTGCGACTGAAACTGCCGGTGTTGCGGCCTCAACATCGCTGAGACGTTCCCGGAAGGTCGGGGAAGCCCGCATGGATGCGGGCTGAGGGCCGTGTTTTGCAGGGACGCTGCCTCGGCCCGACCCGAAGCCTGCAGGGATAAGTCGAAGGTACCGCGCAGCGGCGATGTTGCTGGCCGGAGCCCGGGGGTACAGGGGGCGGCGGCGACTGGCCGCCCCCTGTGCGCTCCCTGCACCATGACTGCCATAACGCAGACAATTAACCGGGAGCGCAATCGGCCCGGAAGTAACACAGAAGCTGTAGCCCTGCTAAGCGCAGCGCGAACAGGGACATTTCCGGTTGCGCCGTTATTTTGCCGGGTGGCGGCTGGCGCCTTACCCGGCCTACGGTCCGTAGCAGCCAGCCGTTAACTTACCCACTAGTGCGACTGAAACTGCCGGTGTTGCGGCCTCAACATCGCTGAGACGTTCCCGGAAGGCCGGGGCAGCCCGCATGGATGCGGGCTGAGGGCCGTGTTTTGCACGGACGCTGCCTCGGCCCGACCCGAAGCCTGCAGGGATAAGTCGAAGGGACCGCGCAGCGGCGATGTTGCTGGCCGGAGCCCGGGGGTACAGGGGGCGGCGGCGACTGGCCGCCCCCTGTGCGCTCCCTGCACCTTGACTGCCATAACGCAGACAATTAACCGGGAGCGCAATCGGCCCGGAAGTAACACAGAAGCTGTAGCCCTGCTAAGCGCAGCGCGAACAGGGACATTTCCGGTTGCGCCGTTATTTTGCCGGGTGGCGGCTGGCGCCTTACCCGGCCTACGCTCCGCGTCATGTTTAGCCTTCCCCCCTCTCCCCGCCGGGAAGAGGGATTGCCTCAGGCGCTGGCGCCGTCCAGCCGCGCCACTTGCTCCGCGCTCAGGCTCAGCGCCGCCGCGCGGGCAAAACTCTCCACCTGAGCCACGCTGGTGGCGCTGGCGATCGGCGCGGTCACCCCTTCGCGGCCGATCAGCCACGCCAGGGCAACCTCAGCCGGCTTCGCGCCCTGCTCGTCCGCGATCGCCGCCAGGGTATCGATAATCCGCATGCCGCGCGGATTCAGGTACTTACCAATCCCGCTTCCGCGCTGGCTCTGCGTCAGATCCGACGGCTGGCGGTACTTACCGGTTAAGAACCCCGAGGCCAGGCTGTAGTAGGTCACCACCCCGATATCGCGGCTGACGCAGAGATCGCACAGCGCGCCTTCAAACGCAGAGCGGTGGTAGAGGTTATATTCCGGCTGCAGCACCTGCCACGCAGGCAAGCCGCCCTTACGCGCCACCTCCAGCGCCCCCGCCAGCTGCATCGCATCGAGGTTAGAGGCCCCCATCGCGCGGATTTTTCCGGCCTGCTGCAGGCTGTGGAAGGCCTCCAGCGTTTCCGCCACCGGGGTTTGCGGATCCGGCCAGTGGGAGAAGTAGAGGTCGATATAATCGGTATTCAGGCGACGCAGAGAGTCGTCAACCGCCTGTTGGATCCAGGCTTTGCTGAGCCCTTTATGGCCGGGGAGGCCGAGATCGGAGCCGACTTTGGTGAAAATTTTGACTTTATCGCGCATGCCGGGGCGCGCCTGTAGCCAGCGGCCGATTATGGTTTCAGATTCGCCGCCCTGGTTGCCCTCCGCCCAGCGGGAATAAACATCCGCCGTATCGATAGCGTCAAAACCGTGGTCAACGAAAGCATCAAGAAGAGCAAAACTGGTTTTTTCATCGATGGTCCAGCCAAAGACGTTGCCGCCAAAGACTAATGGGGCGATGGAAAATCCGGTTTTGCCCAAAGGACGTGTCATCATGCCGAGTACTCCTTAGCTTATATTCTGCTTCCCTCAGGTAACCACAGGGGTCAGGAGAGGAGGTCGATTGGATAATCAGAAAAGGAATCTTACGGCGGGCGCTCCACGCCCGCAGGTACACTCTGACATTATGTCCCGGAATAAACATCAAAGCTAAAATATTTGCCAGCTAATTTTTTATAGGTGCCGTCGGCAAGAATCTTCGCAATCGCGCCGTTAATTTCCTGACGCAGCGCCTCATCGTCTTTACGCAAACCTATCGCCGCCCCGGCGCCAAACAGCGTATCGTCCTGCAGATGGCCGCCGACAAAGGCGAATTCCTTACCCTGCGGCTGCTGCAGGAAGCTGTAGTCGGCCATCATCCCGGAGAGCACCGCGCCGTCGATGCGCCCCGACTCCAGGTCACGCACCACGCTATCGGCCCCCTGGTAGGCCACAATGTTTATCCCCTGCGGCCGCCAGTGCTGGTTAACATACGTCTCCTGCGCTGAGCCCTGCTCCACGCCGATGGTTTTGCCCTTCAGCTGTTCCGGCGTATTGCCTTGCAGGGTATTTTTACGCGCCACGAGGAACACCGGCCCGTTATACAACTTGTCGCTAAAGGCAATCTGCGCTTTGCGCTTCTCGGTCATGTACATCCCGGAAAGGATCGCGTCGAATTTACGCGCCTTCAGCGCCGGGATAATGCCGTCGAAATTGCTTTCCACCCACACGCATTTCGCCTGCAGCTGCTGACAAATGGCGTTGCCTAAATCGATATCAAACCCCGCCAGCTTGCCCTGCGGATCTTTCCATTCAAACGGCGCGAAAGTCGGGTCGACGCCGAAGCGGATCTCCTTTCCCCCTTCGGCCAGCGCCGACGTCGACGCCATTAATGCCAGCCATAGCAACAGTGATTTTTTCATTCGCGTTCTTCTCCAGAGATTAGCGACAGTGTTTTTCCACCAGACGGGCGAACAGCGTCGCGCCGATGGTGATAATGTCATCGTTAAAGTCGTAGCCGGGGTTGTGCACCATGCAACCGCCCTTCTCTCCTTTCTCGCCATTGCCGAGCAGGAAGTAGCTGCCCGGGCGTTCACGCAGCATAAAAGCGAAATCCTCGCTGGCATTCATCGGCGAGACCGACTCCAGGACCCCTTCGCGGCCAAACACCTCCAGCGCCAGCGCCCGGGCGAAATCGGTCTCTTCAGGACTGTTGGTTAATACCGGATAGGAGTCGTAAACCTCCACTACGCTGCTGGCGCCATAGCTTTTAGCGGTAAAGTCAGCGAGCTCATGAATACGCTTGATCAGCAGGTCGCGGATTTCCGGCTTCATCGCCCGCACGCTCAGCTCCATCACCGCGCTCTCCGGAATGACGTTGGAGGCGATACCGGCCTGGAAGGTGCCGACGCTGACCACTGCCGTTTCCCCCGGCGGCACGTTGCGCGCCACAATGCTCTGCAGGGCCATCACCAGCGCCGCACCGGCGACGATCGGGTCGACGGTGCGCTCGGGGTGGGCGCCGTGGCCGCCGTAGCCGGTAATCGTGATTTTGACGGTGTCCGCCGAGGCCATGAAGTTGCCGGCGTAGAAGCCCAGCTTGCCTACAGGCAGGCCTGGCATGTTGTGCAAGCCAAAGATGCGTTCGCAGGGGAACTGCTCGAACAGGCCGTCTTTAATCATTAAATCCGCGCCGCCGATAGCCTCTTCCGCCGGCTGAAAAATCAGATGCACCGTGCCGTTGAACTGACAGGCCGGCGAGGCGATATATTTCGCCGCCGCCAGCAGAATGGTGGTGTGACCGTCATGGCCGCAGGCGTGCATTTTTCCTGGCGCCGTGCTGGCCCAGGGTAAACCGGTGGTTTCCTCGATCGGCAGGGCATCCATATCGGCGCGTAAACCGATGGTGCGCGGAGAATCGCCTTTGCTCAGGCTGCCGACCACGCCGGTCTTGCCGAGACCGCGCGTCACCTGATAGCCCCACTCCGTCAGCTTGCTGGCGACCAGTTCGCTGGTATTAAACTCTTCAAGACTTAATTCCGGATTGGCATGTAAATAATGACGGATAGAAATCATTTCCGCTTCCGTCGCTTTAATTTCTGGAATTACATAATCACTCATGCCGCTCTCCGGGAAATAAATTAAGGACTTATCACGGTATCGCGATGAAAAGTTTATGCAAGCAGCATTTCTAATACCTGGAATGGACGCATCTTATTTAATAATCCACTCACCACAGCGCAATGAATAATAAAAATAGTGCAATTAAAAAATAAAAGTTTATTTTTTTGAGAATTTCCCGTTATTTACCCTACCCTGCACGGCCACATCCAGCGTTATATAAAATAAACGGGCAGACAATTACAGAGGCTTTTCCTTCTCGCTATCGTCACGTTGGCGGGCTGCAGCGCGCCGATCGCCGCCTCCACCAGCGGCGTGGCGTCAGATACCGCCTCCCTGCCCTCGAAGGTCAACGTTTATCATCTGACCGAAAAAGAACTGTCCACCCAGGCAACGATCAATGGTTATAAATACTGGCCGGATGCTGCGCTGGATCCGTAGCTTTCCGCGAGTGCGCCATCGCCGGATCAGGCTTTTCCTGACCCGGCGTCGCGGAGCAGCGCATTTAGTGGCCGAGGGCGCCACTTACCAGAATCGAGGTGATGATCCCGGTCGCCGCGGCGATCAGCACATAGTTACCGTCGATATAGGACCAGTGATGGCCTTCCGGCGGGGGCGGCAGGCCGCGGTCGCTCCAGTCGCGGACGCGATATTCATCGCCACGGAACGGCGCCGGAGCCGGGTGGCCTTTGCGGAAATCGCTCCCGCGCCAGGCGAAATGGTCCTGCTCATGACGTGCCAGATCGCGTTTGTCATGGCCGTCGCGATCCGGGCCACGCTGGTCATGGTCGCCCTGATGATGCGCGTCAGGTCCGCCCTGCGGTGCATGCCCGTCATGGTCCGGACCGTTCTGCCACACCGTGGGTTGCCCCGGACGATGGCCGTCGTTCGGGCCATCGGCAAAGGCCGGGACGCTCAGCACACAGGATAAAATTACTGCCAGAGAAATCATCTTTTTCATGGTACACCTCCTGATTCAGCTCCTTTGTACCGGGCAAATGTGAAGAAAGAGTGAGTAACTGGTTAACCAGGACGATTCCTGGCATCGGCAGTTGCTGTGCTGCGCAACAGCCAGGCTGCGGGAGGAAGGACAATAAAAAAGGCCGCTTTCGCGACCTTTATTCAGACAGGTAAAAGGACTTATTCAGTCACTTTATTTTTTAACTCTTCGGCGCCGGTTTTGGTTTTATCCCAGCCCTTTTCCGCACCGGATTTGGTGGCGTTCCAGCCTTTTTCACTGACCTCTTTGGTCTTATCCCACCCCTTCTCGGTGCCTTCTTTGGTCTTGTTCCAGGTTTTCTGCGCGCCTTCGCTCACCTGGCTGCCGACGCTGTCCTGCTTGCCTTCGGCGGCGTGTTTCGCCTTCAGCTGCTGCTCTTCGCCCTCGTGCTGGGCCTGATGCAGCTTCTCTTTAGCGGTGTTGGCGTTGGCATTCGCCGCCGCGACGGTATCATCTGTTGCATGTGTTGTCGCAGCAAAAACCGGAGCCGCAACCAGAATAGCCGATAACGCAATCATTGCTTTTTTCATAATATCCTCTCTCACGTGTCGTGTTATGAGTCGCATTCAGGATGGCACAACGAACCGGGGATGACATTAGGAATTAGCCTGAAAAACGTCTTCGACCTCCAGCCATGGCAGAAAATGCTGCCGCCTCGCGCGCCCTGTCGGCGTTGGCATAATTTCCAACATGTTTGTTACATTTTATGAAATTTGCCCTTGATATACTTGCCGTTGACGTTTACTCGAGAATAATTCTCAGAATCATTATATTTATAAATTGGCAAACGGAACTCATTTTATGGCAAGAAAATCAGTAAGATCGCTGTTACTTACTGCGCTGCTCGCGACGCCCCTCCTCAGCTATGCAACCCAATATCCCCTGACGGTCACGGACCTCGACGGCCGGCAGGTCACCCTCGCCAAAGAGCCGCAGCGTATTATTTTGCAGGATGGCCGCGACATTATGACCCTCGCCCTGCTGGACCGGGACAATCCGTTTAAACGGCTGGTGGCATGGAATAATCTGGCGAAAAAGCAGGATGTTGCCACCTGGCAGATGCTGAAAACGACGTGGCCGCAGTCGGCCACGATCCTTGACATGGGCTTCAGCGATAAAGGGAACGTCGATCTTGAAAGCGTCATCGCCCGTCAGCCGGATCTGATGATCGCCCAGCTGCGCGCCAGGCCAGCGCTGATGGAGAGCGGCGTCATCGACAAGCTCAGCGCCCTGCACGTTCCGGTGCTGTTTGTCGACTATGAGATCGACCCGGCGAAAGATACCGCCCCCAGCATCGACCTGCTGGGCAAAGTCCTTAACCGCGAGAGCCAGGCCAAAGCCTTTACCGATTACTATCGTCAGCAGCTGCAGTCGATTCGCCAGAAGACCGCGACCATCACGCCGAAGGCCAACGTCTTCGTGGAAGCGCTGGCCGGCAACAGCGACGCCTGCTGCTTTACCCACGGCCACAGCGGCTGGGGCGGGCTGGTGGAGGCGGTCGGGGCGAACAATATCGGTTCGCAGCTGCTGCCGGGCGCCTCCGGGTTCGTTTCGCTGGAGAAAATCATCAGCATGAAGCCCGACGCCTGGATCATGACCGGCTCGAAGCGCGGCAACAGCCAGGTGTTGCCCCTGGGTTATGCGGTTAAGCCAGAGGCGGTGAAGGCCCTGGCGCAGACGCTGCTGGCGCGACCTGGGGTCAGCCAGATCCCGGCGGTACAGGAAAAGCGGGCCTATGGCGTTTATCACCACTTCTATAACCACCCGTGGAATATTGTCGGCATGGAATACCTGGCGAAAGATATCTACCCGCAGGCCTTCGGCGATCTCAACCCGGATGAGACGTACCATTATATTGTGCGCCATTTCACCGACCTGCCGGACCAGCCGTTCGTCTTCTCCTGGCAGCAGAGCGAGTAAATACAGCATGCGTTTAACCTCCGACTCCGTGCTCGACGGGCTGCCCGCCGGGACCTCTGGCGTGATGGATGACTATCGCCGTATCGTGCGTCGCCGTCTGCTGCTGATCCTCCTGCTGGCGCTGTTGATTGTCGCGTCACTGCTGCTCGATTTTATGCTCGGCCCCTCCGGTCTGCCGCTGCAGAGCCTGTGGCAGACGTTAACCGATCCGGCCAGCGCCGATCCGGGCACGCGCGCTATCGTCTGGGATATCCGTCTGCCCTATGCGGTGATGGCGATTATCGTCGGTCTGGCGCTGGGACTGGCCGGCGCCGAAATGCAGACCATCCTCAATAACCCACTGGCCAGCCCGTTTACCCTCGGCGTCTCCTCGGCTGCGGCGTTTGGCGCCGCGCTGGCGATTGTGCTCGGTATTGGCCTGCCCGGTATTCCCGGCCAGTGGTTTATCTCGGCCAACGCCTTTATCTTCGCCCTGCTGGCGGCCCTGCTGCTGGACGGCATCACCCGCTGGACCCAGGTGGCCACCTCCGGCGTCATTCTGTTCGGCATCGCGCTGGTCTTTACCTTTAACGCTCTGGTCTCGATGCTGCAGTTCATCGCCAACGAAGACACGCTGCAGGGGCTGGTGTTCTGGACCATGGGCAGCATCGATCGCGCCTCCTGGAGCAAAGTCGCCATCCTGCTGGTCGCCCTGGCGCTGGTGATGCCCCTGTCGCTGCGCAGCGCGTGGAAGCTGACCGCCCTGCGGTTGGGCGAGGACCGGGCCATCAGCTTTGGCATTAACGTTCGCCGTCTGCGCCTGACCACGCTGCTGCGGATCAGCATTCTGTCAGCGCTTTCGGTCGCCTTTGTCGGGCCAATCGGCTTTATCGGCCTGGTGGCGCCGCATATTGCGCGGATGCTCTTCGGCGAAGACCATCGCTTTTACCTGCCCGCCAGCGCGCTGATCGGCGCCCTGGTGCTCTCCCTGGCCTCCATCGCCTCGAAAAACCTGATCCCCGGGGCCATTATTCCGGTGGGGATCGTCACTTCCCTGGTCGGGGTCCCGTTCTTTTTGAGCATCATTTTACGTCATCGGGGGCAGGTATGAGCGACCAGACATTATCCGGGCTGTCGCTGTCTCACTTCAGCGCCGGCTACCCCAGACGCAAGGTGATCGAGAACCTGACGGTTCCCCATCTGCCGCGAGGGAAAATCACCGCGCTGCTGGGGCCAAACGGCAGCGGTAAATCAACGTTAATGCGGGCGATGGCGGGTCTGGGCCCCTGCGGCGGCGAGCTGCTGCTGGAGGGGGAAAATCTGCTGACGCAGCCGTTCTCACGTCGCGCAGAGCAGGTGGTCTATCTTCCGCAGACGCTGCCCGCCGGCGTGCATCTGCATGTGCTGGAGTCGATTATCGTTGCCCAGCGCGCCGCCGGAGGACGCCACAGTCCGCAGCGCCAGGAGGAAGTGATGGCGCTGCTGCGACAGCTGGGGATTGCCCATCTGGCGATGAGCTACCTCGATCAGCTCTCCGGCGGGCAAAAGCAGCTGGTGGGTCTCGCCCAGTCGCTGATCCGCCAGCCGCGCCTGCTGCTGCTCGACGAACCGCTCAGCGCCCTTGACCTCAACTACCAGTTTCACGTGATGGATCTGGTGCGCCGGGAGACCCGGCGG
Organism: Klebsiella sp. P1954; assembly: GCF_018199955.1. NCBI lineage: Bacteria > Pseudomonadati > Pseudomonadota > Gammaproteobacteria > Enterobacterales > Enterobacteriaceae > Klebsiella > Klebsiella sp. P1954. Next base: position 1,610,732 of record NZ_CP073373.1, read on the forward strand.
CGCAACATCGTGACCCTGGTGGTGGTGCACGACATCAATATTGCCCTGCGTCACGCCGACCACGTGCTGATGCTCAAGGCGGGCCAGCTGCTCGGCGACGGCACCCCGGCCGCGGTCATCACCCCCGAGACTCTGGCGGCCGTCTATGGGGTGCGCGGGCGTATTGAACCCTGTTCGCAGGGGGTGCGGCAGGTGATTATTGACGGCCTGGTGGACAGCGAGGCCTGACCGCGGCGCGGGGCGGTTCGTCCGCCCCGCGCCCGCCGGCTTAGTGATCGAGATAGATATAGTTTTCCCAGCTTTTCATACGGATCAGGATCTTCCTGATCAGCGACAGCTCTTTCAGATGATCCGAGTAGACCGCCGCCTCGAGGGTGGCCCCCTGCGGCAGAGCGTATTCGGCAAAACGCGGATCGGTCACCTTCAGCACCACCAGCGCCCGGCCATGGGTATTGAGCGCGTCTGTGGTCAGCAGTTTGCCCTGCCCCTGGAACTGGCTCTCGCCAATCGCCGGCAGCACGTCGGCCACTTCTCCGCGAAAGACGGTGCCCGGGATAGCCGGAAACATCAGCTCCGCGGGCTCGCCTTTATGCAGACGCTGCAGGGCGTTCTGGCGAAATGCCGCGACGTACTCCCGCGAGGCGGCGCCCTCCACCGGCACAAAGGTCATCAGCGGGATCATCCCCAGCGCAGTGGACATGGTGCCCGGCCGTAAGCCGACGGTACTGACATAGCCATCCTCCGGGGCGCGGACGACGGTGTTCTCCAGCTGAAACTGCGCCTTTTGCAGCTGCGCCAGCAGGGAGGCCACGGTGGTGTTTTTGCCCTTCACCACCGAGTCCAGCGCATTACGCGCCTGAACCACCTTCGCCTGAGCCGCGCTGACGCTGGCTTCATCGGCTTTCCACGTCTGCAGACGGGTATCAACCATTTGATCGGAGAAGGCGCCCTGGGCATGGCCCTCCCGATAGCGGGCATACTCTCGCCGCGACTGGTCACGCTGGGCCACCGCTCTGCTCAGCTCGGCCTGCGCCTGGCTTAACGCCGCGTTTAAGGAGAGCGCATCCTGACTGGCAGCTTTTATCTGCGCCTGCAGATCGTCCACTTTCGCCTGGAACGGCGTCGGGTCGAGGGTAAACAGCACATCGCCCTTACGCAGCATCTGGTTAGGCTTCACCGGTACGCTCTGCACCCGGCCGCGTACCTGCGACACAATCGGCACGGTGCGAAACACCTGGTTACCGACGTCGGTATAAGGGAAGTTGTAGTTCATCCCGAAGATCACCGCGCCAATCAGGGCGATACCGCCGAGCACCGCCGTCGGCACGGTCCACTTATTGAGCGGGATGCGAAAAACTTTAAACACCACGATGCATAGCGCGGCGTAGGTCAGCAACATTAACGTTTCCATTATTTTGCCTCCTTCGCTTTCAGAACGTCCACCTCGCGCTGGACCTGTTCCAGCTGCTGGACCACCGTTTCCAGACGCTGATGCAGCGCCTGCTGCTCGTCGGCAATGTGGCGCATCCCCCATCCGCGGTCTTCGCGCCACAGCGTCGCCCAGATCCATAACAAGGGCCACAGCGCGTGGAGGGTAAATAAGCTGACCCAACCGGCATAATGAATCGCATCCTGATGAGGATGACGCCGCTCTTTGGCGATTTCATAAGGAATATCGTGAATAACAATCACGCCATAAAAAAGTATTAAGGCCACGGCGATCAGAATGGCCAGCGCCACATAGTCCAGGGTCATAAAATAACTCCAGAGTGCAAGGTTAAATAAATAAAACAGCCAGATTCAGGCGTAACGGGGCCGGGGGAAAAAGCGCGCTTAGCGCTTTCCCTGGCGGTAATAGCAACGTGATGGCGTGAATCTGCCGAATCGGATTTAGAATTTCTCAGGAATATGACGGTCGATGGAGATCAGCTTGCCTTTTTTCACCGTGATATATCCCCCCTCGCGCAGCGCGGCCAGCACCTGGTACACATAGCTGCGCGAGAGATTGGTTCGTTTAATAATAAATGCCGACAGGCTCTCATGCTGACCCCCATCAATTTCGCCGCGATATAAATAGCGCGACAGCATCGATTTAATGGTCTGAAAGCTGGTCTGGCTGCCGCGTTCATAGTGGGCATCAAGGGCAAATATGCCCATATAGGCCAGGATCGTGGTCAGCTCTTGCATATAGCCCGGCGACGAATGAAAGAATATTCGCTCAAAATCGCTGGCGGTTATTTTCGCCAGCTGGCACTCGCCCAGACACTGATAATAGAGCGCGACCGACGGACAATAATGTTCCAGTAATCCTAACGGCATATGCGCGATAACAATCCCGACCAGGTTCTGCTCATCGCCAAAGGCCAATGTCATTTGCCCCTGCAGCAGAAAGTAGAGATAGCCCGGCTGCGGAATAAAGCCCTGGTCTTTGCCCAAACTCAGCGTTTCACTGCAGGCGATCACCGCCGGCAGATGCGTAGTCAGCGTCAGCTTCTGGTACCGATCGTAAATATCGCCAAAACTGGGGTTCATCGCGCTATGCACTCCTTTACCTTTGGCCACCGCGGCGGGGCTAACCGCGACCTGTTGAACTATACCTAAGCGGGTGGGGAAGGAAAAGTCCAGATCTGGAGTGGCGAAATATTCCGCCTGGCTCACATTTTTTACCCTCGCCTCCCTGTTTCGTGACCCAATCGTTCCGCTTACCGGTGGGCTGTGCTTTAATGAGCTAAACCGGTTTAATAAAGTTTAGCTTAGAGGAGCTTGTCGTATGAATGGAAAAATCTGGGTACTCGGCGATGCGGTCGTCGATCTCCTGCCCGATGGAGAGGGCCGCCTGCTGCAATGCCCCGGCGGCGCGCCGGCCAACGTGGCGGTCGGCGTGGCGCGCCTCGGCGGTGACAGCGGGTTTATCGGCCGCGTCGGCGACGATCCCTTCGGCCGTTTTATGCGTCACACCCTGGCGCAGGAGCAAGTGGATGTGAACTATATGCGCCTCGATGCGGCGCAGCGCACCTCCACGGTGGTGGTCGATCTCGATAGCCACGGGGAGCGCACCTTTACCTTTATGGTCCGTCCGAGCGCCGACCTGTTCCTTCAGCCCGAGGATCTCCCGCCGTTTGCCGCCGGTCAGTGGCTGCACGTCTGCTCCATCGCTCTCAGCGCGGAACCGAGCCGCAGCACGACATTCGCGGCGATGGAGGCGATAAAGCGCGCCGGGGGCTATGTCAGCTTCGACCCCAATATCCGCAGCGACCTGTGGCAGGATCCGCAGGACCTTCGCGACTGTCTCGACCGGGCGCTGGCCCTCGCCGACGCCATAAAACTTTCGGAAGAGGAGCTGGCGTTTATCAGCGGCAGCGACGACATCGTCAGCGGCATCGCCCGGCTGAACGCCCGCTTCCAGCCGACGCTACTGCTGGTGACCCAGGGTAAAGCGGGGGTCCAGGCCGCCCTGCGCGGGCAGGTTAGCCACTTCCCTGCCCGCCCGGTGGTGGCCGTCGATACCACCGGCGCCGGCGATGCCTTTGTCGCCGGGCTACTCGCCGGCCTCGCCGCCCACGGTATCCCGGACAACCTCGCAGCCCTGGCTCCCGACCTCGCGCTGGCGCAAACCTGCGGCGCGCTGGCCACCACCGCCAAAGGCGCCATGACCGCCCTGCCCTACAGGGACGATCTTCAGCGCTCGCTGTGATCCCCTTGGGCCGGTTAACGGCCCACTTTGCTGGCGACATCACAATTCTTAAACCGGTTTAGCAATTTTTATTTTCACCGCGTTACCGACATGTTTACCATATCAACTAAACCGGTTTAGCAAACATTAGCACACTCACTGATTTACCTTTGGATGTCACCAACATGTATAAAAAACGGAAGTTAGCCATTCTTATTGCTTTGCTAACCGGCACCGCCGCCGCCCATGGGCAGACAGACCTGAACAGCATTGAAGCGCGTCTCGCCGCCCTGGAAAAACGCCTGCAGGACGCCGAGACCCGCGCCAGCACTGCCGAAAGCCGCGCCGCCTCAGCGGAGCAGAAAGTTCAGCAGTTAACCCAGCAGCAGCAGCAAACCCAGGCCACCACCCAGCAGGTGGCCAGGCGCACCACTCAACTGGAAGAAAAAGCCGAACGGCCCGGCGGCTTTGAGTTCCACGGCTATGCGCGTTCCGGGGTGATCATGAACGACTCGGCCGCCAGTACCAAATCCGGCGCTTATATGACCCCCGCCGGGGAGACCGGCGGCGCCATTGGTCGCCTGGGCAACCAGGCCGACACCTATGTGGAAATGAACCTCGAACATAAACAGACCCTGGACAACGGGGCGACCACCCGTTTCAAAGTGATGGTGGCCGACGGACAGACCACCTATAACGACTGGACGGCAAGCAGCAGCGATCTGAACGTGCGCCAGGCGTTCGTTGAGCTGGGCAACCTGCCGACCTTCGAAGGCCCGTTCAAAGGCTCGACCCTGTGGGCCGGGAAACGCTTTGACCGCGACAACTTCGACATCCACTGGATTGACTCGGATGTGGTGTTCCTCGCCGGGACCGGCGGCGGGATCTACGACGTGAAATGGAACGACAGCCTGCGCAGCAACTTCTCGTTATACGGCCGCAACTTTGGCGATATCGCCGACAGCAGCAACAGCGTGCAGAACTATATCGTCAGCATGAATAACTTTGCCGGCCCGGTGCAGATGATGGTCAGCGGGATGCGGGCGAAAGATAATGACGACCGCCAGGACGCGAACGGCAATCTGGTGAAAGGCGATGCCGCTAACACCGGGGTTCATGCCCTGCTGGGCCTGCACAATGAGAGCTTCTATGGCCTGCGCGACGGGACCAGCAAAACGGCCCTGCTGTACGGCCACGGGCTGGGCGCCGAGGTTAAAGGCATCGGCTCCGACGGCGCGCTGCGCCCGGGGGCCAATACCTGGCGCTTCGCCAGCTATGGCACCACGCCGCTGAGCGATCGCTGGTTTATTGCCCCGGCCGTGCTGGCGCAGAGCAGTAAAGATCGTTATGTCGATGGCGACAGCTATCAGTGGGCCACCCTCAACCTGCGTCTGATTCAGGAAGTGACGCAGAACTTCGCCCTCGCCTGGGAGGGCAGCTATCAGTACATGGATCTGCAGCCTGAAGGCTACAACGATCGCCATGCGGTCAATGGCAGCTTCTACAAGCTGACCTTCGCCCCGACCTTCAAGGTGGGCAGCATCGGCGACTTCTTCTCGCGGCCGGAGATCCGCTTCTATACATCGTGGATGGACTGGAGCAAAAAACTGGACAACTACGCCAACGATGACGCATTAGGCAGCAACGGATTCAAATCGGGCGGCGAATGGTCGTTCGGTATGCAAATGGAGACCTGGTTCTGACGGCCACCGGGGCGACAGGGTAAATAACACATAAATATAAGGTTCGCGGCGCCTGCCACGGCTGGCGCCGCCCACGCCATATCATCATGCATTTAGAGGGTACTATGGATTTTGAACAGATTTCCCGCTCACTGCTTCCCCTGCTGGGCGGCAAGGAAAACATCGCCAGCGCCGCGCACTGCGCCACCCGCCTGCGGCTGGTGCTGGTCGACGACGCGCTCGCCGATCAGCAGGCGATTGGCAAAATCGACGGGGTGAAAGGCTGCTTTCGCAATGCCGGACAGATGCAGATCATCTTCGGCACCGGGGTGGTCAATAAAGTCTATGCCGCCTTTATCCAGGCCGCAGGCATCAGCGAATCGAGCAAATCCGAAGCCGCCGACCTGGCGGCGAAAAAGCTGAACCCGTTCCAGCGCATCGCCCGCCTGCTGTCCAACATCTTCGTGCCGATTATTCCGGCCATCGTCGCCTCCGGCCTGCTGATGGGCCTGCTGGGGATGGTGAAAACCTACGGTTGGGTCGACCCGAGCAACGCTCTCTATATCATGCTGGATATGTGCAGTTCGGCGGCGTTTATCATTCTGCCGATCCTGATCGGCTTTACCGCCGCCCGCGAATTTGGCGGTAACCCCTATCTGGGCGCGACCCTCGGCGGGATCCTCACCCACCCGGCGCTGACCAACGCCTGGGGCGTCGCCGCCGGCTTCCACACAATGAATTTCTTCGGCATCGAAGTGGCGATGATCGGCTACCAGGGCACCGTCTTCCCGGTGCTGCTGGCGGTGTGGTTTATGAGCATGGTCGAGAAGCGGCTGCGCCGCGTGATCCCTGACGCGCTGGACCTGATCCTCACTCCGTTCCTGACGGTGATTATCTCCGGCTTTATCGCCCTGCTGCTGATCGGCCCGGCCGGTCGCGCGCTCGGCGACGGCATTTCGTTTATCCTCAGCACGCTTATCAGCCACGCCGGCTGGCTGGCGGGCCTGCTGTTCGGCGGCCTCTATTCGGTGATCGTCATTACCGGTATCCATCACAGCTTCCATGCCATCGAGGCCGGACTGCTGGGCAACCCATCGATTGGCGTCAACTTCCTGCTGCCGATCTGGGCGATGGCCAACGTCGCCCAGGGCGGCGCCTGCTTTGCGGTGTGGTTTAAAACCAAAGATGCCAAAATAAAAGCCATCACCCTGCCGTCGGCGTTTTCGGCGATGCTGGGGATCACCGAGGCGGCAATCTTCGGGATTAACCTGCGCTTTGTGAAACCGTTTATCGCCGCGCTGGTGGGCGGTGCCGCCGGCGGCGCCTGGGTGGTGTCGATGCACGTCTACATGACCGCGGTGGGCCTGACGGCGATCCCGGGAATGGCTATCGTGCAGGCCAGCTCGCTGCTGAACTACATTATCGGAATGGCGATCGCCTTCGCCGTGGCCTTCGCGCTCTCTCTGACGCTGAAATACAAAACGGACGCTGAATAATGTCATTACCGTCACGTCTGCCTGCGATCCTGCAGGCCGTTATGCAGGGCCAGCCGCAGGCGCTGGCCGACAGCCATTATCCGCAATGGCATCTGGCGCCGGTCAACGGACTGCTGAACGATCCTAACGGCTTTTGCCAGGTCGCCGGGCGTTACCACCTGTTTTATCAGTGGAACCCGCTCGCCTGCGACCATACCTATAAGTGCTGGGGACACTGGAGCTCTGCCGATCTGCTGCACTGGCGGCACGAACCTATCGCCCTGATGCCGGATGAAGAGTATGACCGCAACGGCTGCTACTCTGGCAGCGCGGTCGAGTTCGAGGGCGCCCTGACTCTGTGCTACACCGGCAACGTGAAATTCCCCGACGGCGGGCGCACCGCCTGGCAATGTCTGGCGACCGAGAATGCTGATGGCACCTTCCGCAAGCTGGGGCCGGTGCTGCCGCTGCCAGAAGGCTATACCGGCCATGTGCGCGACCCTAAAGTGTGGCGGCAGGACGGGCGCTGGTACATGGTTCTTGGGGCGCAGGATGTGCAACAGCGCGGCAAAGTGCTGCTGTTTACCGCCAGCGACCTGCGGGAGTGGCGCCTGGTGGGCGAGATCGCCGGGCACGACGTGAACGGCCTGGCGAACGCCGGCTACATGTGGGAGTGCCCGGATCTCTTTCCGCTGGCGGACACCCACCTGCTGATCTGCTGCCCGCAGGGGCTGGCCCGCGAAGCGCAGCGCTTTCTCAATACCTATCCGGCGGTGTGGATGGCAGGCCGCTTCGACGCCGAACGCGGGATCTTCGACCACGGCCCGCTGAACGAGCTGGACAGCGGATTTGAGTTCTACGCGCCGCAGACCATGCAGGCCGACGATGGCCGCCGCCTGCTGGTCGGCTGGATGGGCGTCCCCGACGGGGACGAGATGCATCAGCCCACCCGCGCGCAGGGCTGGATCCATCAGATGACCTGCGTGCGTGAGCTGGAGTGGCAGGCTGGCACTCTGTATCAGCGTCCGCTGCGCGAGCTGGTCGCCCTGCGCGGGGAAGCCCAGGGCTGGTGCGGACAGACCCTGCCCCTCGCCCCGATGGAGCTGGCCTTTGACATCGCCCCCAACAGCACGCTGGGGCTGGACTTTGCCGGCGCCCTGCAGCTCACCGTCAATCGCGACGGCCTACGTCTGTCGCGCCGCGACCTGCAGACGGCGGAGATGCATCACCGCTACTGGCGCGGCGAGGCGCGACGCCTGCGGATCTTTATCGACCGCTCCAGCGTGGAGATTTTCATCAACGATGGCGAGGGGGTGATGAGCAGCCGCTTCTTTCCGGGCTATCCGGGGCAGCTCATCTTCAGCGGTGCGACGCCGGTGGCATTCTGCCGCTGGCTGCTGCGGCCATGCATGGTAGAATAAGCGTTTTGCTTTCAGGCTCCCGGGTGCTGATGAAAACCAAACGCGTAACTATCAAAGATATCGCCGAACTGGCGGGCGTCTCCAAAGCGACCGCCAGCCTGGTACTCAACGGTCGTGGTAAAGAGCTGCGCGTGGCGCAGGAGACGCGCGAGCGCGTACTGGCGATCGCTCGCGAACAGCACTATCAGCCGAGCATTCACGCGCGCTCGCTGCGCGATAACCGCAGCCATACCATTGGTCTGGTGGTGCCGGAGATCACCAACTACGGGTTTGCCGTTTTCTCCCACGAGCTTGAGACGCTCTGCCGGGAAGCCGGCGTGCAGCTGCTTATCTCCTGCACCGACGAAAACCCAGGTCAGGAGAGCGTGGTGGTCAATAACATGATCGCCCGCCAGGTCGATGGCCTGATTGTCGCCTCTTGTATGCACAGCGATGCCGACTATCAGAAGCTCAGCGAACAGCTGCCGGTGGTGCTGTTTGACCGCTCCCCCAGCGACAGCGCCCTGCCGCTGGTGATGACCGACTCGGTCACCCCAACGGCCGAGCTGATCTCCCGTATCGCGCCTCAGCATGCGGACGAGTTCTGGTTTCTCGGCGGCCAGCCGCGGCTGTCGCCGTCGCGCGACCGGCTGGCGGGGTTCACCCAGGGCCTGGCCCAGGCGGGGATCACGCTGCGCCCCGAGTGGGTGATCAACGGCAACTACCACCCCAGCTCCGGCTATGAGATGTTCGCGGCGCTCTGCGCGCGGCTGGGGCGTCCGCCGAAGGCGCTCTTCACCGCGGCCTGCGGGCTGCTCGAAGGGGTGCTGCGCTATATGAGCCAGCATCATCTGCTGGATTCCAATATTCATCTCGCCAGCTTCGACGATCACTATCTGTATGATTCGCTTTCCCTGCGCATTGATACCGTGCAGCAGGATAATCGCCAGCTGGCCTGGCACTGCTACGATCTGCTCAGCCAGCTGATCGACGGTCAGGCCCCGGAGCCGCTTCAGCGCTACCTGCCCGCCACCCTGCAGATTCGCCATCCCTGACGGCGCGGTTGGCAATTAGCGTTTTCGCCTGGCGCGCGCCGCCTGCCTCAGCGCCAGCAGCGCGCTGGCGAGCACCGCGCCAAGGCCGATCGTTACCGGCCAGCGGTAAGCCACCAGCAACGAGGGCAATCCACCATCCGGCGCCAGCATCACCAGATTCCAGCCCGCCAGCCCCGCGTTGCCGTTCAGTGCCCGGCTTAACATCCGCTGATGCGGGGCGAATGGCTGAATGGTCTGGTAGTGGCTGCCGAACAGCGGGGGCTGCATCTCTCGCGGGAACTGCGCCTGCACCTGGGCCAGCACGCTGGCCGGCAGCGCGTGCGATGCCGCCAGCAGATGCCCGTCGCCATTCACCAGCAGCAGCTGATAATGCCGCTCCCGGGCGAGGGTCTGGAGAGCGGCGCGCATCGCCGCCAGCGGCCAGGTCGCTTCCCGCTGCGGCGCCGGAATGTTCATCCGCCGCTCAAGGCGTTCCGCCACCCACTGCGCATCCTCCTCCAGCTGGCGGATCTGCCTCTCACGGTAAACCTCTCTGGCCGGCAAAGTCATGCCCCGACCGAGCGCCAGGATCGCCAGCCCCGCGAGCAGCGTGACGATAAGGCCCCTTTTTCCCGCTAGCCAGCGCGGCGAGAATTTGCCAAAGGATGGTGTATTCATACGACTCCAGAAACCGCAGGCCACGCGTGGCCCCTGACGAATGGACAACGGAAGTGGCGAAACTGTACAGGATGCGCAGCGCGGGCAAAACAGACAGGCGGAGCCTGGCGGGGAGTATTTTGTTTATTTCTGGACAGGACGGGCGGCAACGGCATCCTTCGCCGTTGCCGCCCGTTGATAAGATTAGTGTTTTTTCCGGTTGCGACGCATATCGATGGTTACTGCCGCAACGATAATGATGCCTTTAATAATATCCTGCACATAGGCATCGACGCCGACAAAGGTAAAACCGCTTTTGATCAGGCCAAGGATCATCGCGCCAATCAGGGTGCCGGTAATGCGCCCCACTCCGCCCATTAAGCTGCTGCCGCCGATCACCGCGGCGGCAATCGCGTCCAGCTCGTAGGACATCCCCATACTCGACTGGCCGCTACTGACGCGCGCCGCCAGCACCACCCCCGCCAGCCCGGAGAGCGCCCCGGCGATGGTGTAGACGATCACCAGATATTTATTCACATTGATGCCGGACACTTTGGCCGAGGTCATGTTGCCGCCGATGGCATACACATATTTGCCATACCGGGTATGCTTCAGCGCAATGTGAAACACGGCGGCGATCACGAAGAAGATAATCACCGGCATCGCCCCCTGGCCTATCGCCGTAAAGCTGTCGGAGAGGAAGCTGATCGGGTTGCCCTGAGTGTAATACTGCGCCAGACCGCGCGCCGAAACCATCATCCCGAGGGTGGCGATAAACGGCGGGATACCGGTCCGCGTCACCAGGAAACCGTTGGTCAGGCCGCACAGCAGGCCGACGCCGATCCCCGCGCAAATGGGGATCACCGCCGGCAGGTTGACCAGCGCCGGGAACATTGGCGACAGGCTATCGGAGGTTTGCGCCAGGCTGGCCGCCACCACCGCCGCAAGGGCAATAACCGAGCCGGAGGAGAGGTCAATCCCGGTGGTGATGATCACCTGGGTGACGCCGACGGCGATGATGCCGATAATCGCCACCTGCAGCACAATCAGCACCAGCCGGTTGGTATTGAGCAGGAACGACTGGTCGCGAACATACCAGCCGGCGATTTCAAAGGTCAGGGCAATCACCAGCATCACCACAAAGATGCCGGTATCTTTCGGCATTTTATGCCGCAAATTAGCGAAGAAGGAGGAACCCTCGCTGGCCGGAGCCGCCGTTAATTTCATATTACTCATTCTCTGTGCCTCAATGGGATGCCAACGACAAAATGGTTTCCTGGTCGGCTTCGTCTTTTTCCAGGATGCCGGTGATACGACCTTCATGCATCACCATGACCCGATCGCTCATGCCAAGGATTTCCGGCAGTTCAGAGGAGACCATAATCACCGCCACCCCCCGATTCGCCAGTTCACTGATAAGATGATAAATCTCCGCCTTCGCCCCGACGTCGATACCGCGGGTCGGCTCATCGAGAATTAAGATTTTCGGTTGCGCTAACAGCCAGCGCGCAATCAGGACTTTTTGCTGATTCCCCCCGCTGAGGTTATTAATAATTTGATCCATCGTCGGCGTTTTAATATTGAGCCGGCGTATTTGCTCCATGCAGTCTTCGGCCATTTTCACGTGCTGGACAAAACCGCTCTTGCCGATATATTCCGGCATTTTGACGATACTCATATTTTCCAGCACCGACAGCACCAGAAACAGGCCCGACTTTTTCCGGTCTTCGGTTAATAATGCCATCCCCTTTTCAATCGCCACGGAGGGGGAATCGATGGTCACCGGCGCCCCGTCGATCAGCACTTCGCCGCTGTCGAAGCGCTCCATACCGAACAGGCTTTCCATCACCTCGCTGCGCCCGGCGCCCACCAGCCCGGCCACGCCCAGGATTTCGCCACGGCGTACGCTAAAGCTGACGTCATGGAACACGCCCTGACGCGTCAGGTTGCGCACCGTCAGCACCTCTTCGCCGATGGTGTTATTAAATTTCGGAAACAGCTGGGTTAATTCGCGGCCCACCATCTGGGTGATCAGCGACTGGCGGGTAAATTCGGTGGTGTTTTTGCTCCCCACCCAGGTGCCGTCGCGAAAGACGCTGATCTCATCGGTGATGGCAAAGATCTCATCCATTTTGTGGCTGATATAGATGATCGCTTTACCCTGGGCGCGCAGATCGCGGATGATGGTGAACAGGTGAGCCACCTCGCCTTCGGTCAGCGCCGAGGTGGGCTCATCCATGATCACAATATCCGCGTTCCATGAGACCGCTTTGGCAATCTCCACCATCTGCTGGGCGGCGATGCTCAGGTCGCCCACCAGCCGGTCAGCGGTTAAGCGGATATTGAGCTTATCCAGCAGCGCCTGGGTCTGGCGGGTCAGCTGGCCGTGGTCGACAAAGCCGTACTTCATCGGCTCGCGCCCCAGCCAGATATTCTCCGCCACCGTCATATGCGGCACCAGATTGAGCTCCTGGTGGATCATCGAGATCCCCGAGCGCAGCGCATCCATGGTGTCGGTAAACTCCACCGGCTCCCCTTTCACGCGAATCGACCCTTTATCGGGGCGATAGATACCGATCAGGCATTTCATCAGCGTGGATTTACCGGCGCCGTTCTCGCCCATCAGGGCATGCACCGTTCCCGGACGCACGCGCAATGAGACATTATCGAGCGCCTTCACGCCGGGGAAGAACTTACTGATACCTTCGGCTTCAAGGGCAAAAGCGTTCATACATCCACCTCCGTACCACAGGTTGGCCAGGACTATTTCTGATTACGGTTGGTAAATTCAGCCATGTTCTCTTTGGTGATCAGCTGATACGGCACGTCGATGATTTTTTCCACTTTCTCGCCGTTCGCCAGCTTGATGGCCGCGTCGACTGCGCCTTCACCCTGGCCTTTCGCATCCTGGAAGATGGTGGCGATCATCTTGCCGCTCTTCAGCATCTGCAGCGCGTCCGGGGTGCCATCCACGCCGGCGATGAGAATATGGTTCGGGTTTTTGCCCAGCGCCTGCAGGGCGCCGATCGCCATTTCATCGTTGTTGGAGGCGATGGCCTGGATATCCTCACCGCTGGTCATCCAGTTGCTGACCACATCCACTGCGTCATTGCGGGTAAATTTCGCGGTCTGCTTCTGGACGATTTTGATGTTCGGGTATTTCGCTACCACCTCTTCCACCCCTTTGGTGCGGTCGCGAGTGGATTCATTCGCCAGGTCGCCGAGCAGGATCGCCACATTGCCCTTACCGTTCATCGCTTTCGCCAGCGCTTCCATCTGCAGACGGCCGGCGAGAATAGAGTCAGATCCCACATAGGCCATCTTGTCGGTCAGCTCCGCCTGCGGACGGCGGTTCACAAACACCAGCGGGATCCCGGCTTTGGTGGCCTGATCCATGATCGGTTTCACCGCGTTGGTATCCACCGGGTTGACGATAATGGCGTCCACCCCCTGGCCGATAAAGTTCTGCACCTGCTGCAGCTGCTGGGAGACATCCCCTTTCGCGTCTTCGATCTGCGATTTAACGCCATCTTTTTTCATCTCTTTTTGCATCGAGGTACGCAGGATCGTCAGGAAGTTATCGTCAAACAGCGCCATCGAGACGCCAATGGAGACATCTTTTGCCATAACCACCGCAGGCAGCATGCAGGCTAACAAAGAGGCAACAATCGTTTTCTTAATATTCATAGTTGATCCTTGATTTTGTAGGTACGCCGGTGAATGAAACAAAATGAAAAATTAATTTCAGTTACGTTGCGGCAAATGTCTGCTGGTATATCGACGACGCTGCGGCACCTCTCGCACTCCATCGTGATCTAAATCACAAATAACGGCTGTTTTATCATCACTATTTTGAAACATCAGTCCATTTACGCCGCAACCTGGATTTCAGACCATTTATTTCATTAACAAGACATTTGAAACTTTTATAAGTAAATAACTGAAATGAAAATTTTAAAACTATGCAGTAACAGAATTTTGACAGACATCTAACATTGCCGCATAAATGAGCGAAAAATGAGAAGCAGACAACGCTTTGAAGCGATCCCTCCCGGCGGGGTTGGCATTTACACGCCGGGGAAATCCGTGTTGTCAGAAAGGGAGGCGCCGCACGCCTTAGTCCACGTTCTCGGCGCTGTAGAGGATAAAGTCGACTTTACCGTCGGCATAGGTTTGCGGCTGGTAGCCGGACTCCAGATGGCGCAGCATCAGGTCGATCGCCAGCTGGGCGTGCTGGCGGGTGTTCTGATCGAGCGTTAACGCCAGGCTGCCCTTCGCCAGCTGCTGCCGGGTGGTGTTGTAACGCTCATGGGTGATCCAGCAGACGTCGCCTTCGCGGCGGTGGCGGGCCAGCGCCTCGGCAATCTGGGTATTGCCAAGCCCGGTGTTATAGATCCCAACAATATTCCGGCTGCGGCACAGGGCTTGCTCCACCAGGCGGGTGATCTGCTCCCGCCGCTCCTCGCCCGCCAGCACGTCGCTGAGCTGCAGGTGGGGAAAGCGCTGGCTCAGCACCTCGCGGAACCCCTGAATGCGCAGGCGATGCGCGCTGTAATCTTGCCGGCCGCTGACCATCAGCACCTCGCCGGGCCGCGGCGTCATTCTCCCCAGCATTAACCCCGCCGTGCGGCCAGCCTGCAGCTGATTGATCCCCACGTGGCAGAGTCGGTCGGCGCCGGGCAGGTCCGTCGCCAGGGTGATCGCCGGGACGCCAGCCTCCCGGCAGCGGCGCAGCGCGTCGTGCACCGCGGGATGGTCATTGCCGAAGACGATGATCCCCTGACGCTGCTGGCAACTGCGCGCAATGCGCCGGGCCAGCGTCGTCGGCTGCGACTCCGGGACAAAGGTGCGGTGCAAGGTCAGACGGCGATAGCCGAGGCTATCCGCCACGGCGGCAAAATCCTGCGCCAGCTGCGGAAAGAAGAACGAGTCATTGCTGCTGAGAAAGACCTCAATCTGCCAGGGAAAGCGGTGCTCCTCCGGCAGGATCCGCTTCAGTCCCGCCTCGCGCGCCGCCTGCAGCACTTTGCGCGTGGTCTGCGGCGATACGCCGCCGCGCTCGTTCAGCACCCGGTCAACGGTGGCCACGCCGACGCCAATCTGTCTGGCCAGCATCGCCAGTGAAATGTTTTTCATCGCCCCTCTCTTCATGATGGAAATCCATCAAAACGGCAGTGTCAGTGAGTTTAGCAAACCGATTATGGTGGCAGCGTCCCCTCGCCATTCTGGAGAAAAAAATGATCTGCAAACGTTTTGCCCTGGTAGGCAGTGGTTTTATCGGTCAGGTTCATGCCGCCAGTCTTGCCCGTCATGAAGGAAGTGCGCTGACGATGGTGGCCGATACCGCGCCGGAGCGCGCCCAGGCGCTGGCCGCCCGCTATGGCGCCCGGGCGGTGACCGTGAGCGAGGCGATCCATAGCGACGCCATCGACGCGGTGCTGATCGCCAGTTCAACCCCGTCGCATGCCGAACTGCTGGAAGCCGCCGCCCGGGCGGGCAAGGCGGTCTATTGCGAAAAACCGATCGACCTCTCCCTGGCGCGCGCCCATGAGGTGGTGGAGCGGGTGCTCCCCCTGAACGTGCCGGTGACTGTCGGCTTTAACCGGCGCTTCGACAGCAGCCATCAGCAGCTCCGCCGCCAGCTGGAGCAAGGGCTGATCGGCCGGGTCGAGCTGGTGCAGATGGTCTGCCGCGCCTCCAGCATGCCGCCGCTCGACTATCTGCGCAGCTCCGGCGGCCAGATGCGCGATCAGGCGATCCACTTCTTCGATCTCCTGCGCTTTCTCACTGGCGATGAAGTGCGCACCGTAGCAGCGATGGGCGCGGCGCTGGCCCTGCCGGACATTGCCGAATTTGGCGATGTCGACACCTCCATCCTGATGATGCAGATGCGCGGCGGCGCGCTGGCGCAGCTGGACAATACCCGCCGCACCGGCCACGGGTACGATGAACGGATCACCCTGCTGGGCGCCAAAGGCGCGCTGGAGTCCGGTAGCCAGTCGCCGGCGGGCCCTACCCTGTGGCGCGGCAATCAGCGCATTGAGCCGGGCCTGTGGCCGGACTGGTTCAGCCGGGTACAGGGATCTTATTACCAGCATCTTGACGCCTTTATTCGCTCCCTGAATGGTGAAACCGTCGCCGACCTGCCCGGCCTGCTGGACGGCCTGCAGGCGCAGGCCATTGCCGAAGCGGCGGTTCAGTCCCTGCAGCATGGTCAGTTTGTCGCCGTCGATGACTGTCGCTGAGCGGGTGCGAGGCAACCGCTATCAGGCGCTGCACCTGCCTTTATGCCGGGCGGCGGCGATGCCTTGCCCGGCCTACAGAAGACAGACATTAATACACCGTAATATCAATCGGTTGCATAGATATCCCAGGCCCGCGCAAGCGCAGCGCCGCCGGGCAAGAACAGCGGGCGCGGAGCCGCTGTTATGCCGGGCGGCGGCGTCGCCTTGCCCGGCCTACATAACACAGGCATCAATACACTGTAATATCAAACGGTTGCATTGATATCTCAGGCCCGCGCAAGCGCAGCGCCGCCGGGCAAGAACAGCCGACGCGGAGCCGTTTTATGCCGGGCGGCGGCGTCTCCTTGCCCGGCCTACATAACACAGGCACTAATCTGATTTAATATCAAACGGTTGCATAGATATCCCAGGCCCGCGCAAGCGCAGCGACGCCGGGCACCAGACATCCGGCGCCATGCGCGTCCTTTTGCCGGGCAATGGCAGATACGCTCGCGCTATCTGCAAACCAATGCCCGGCCGGCTCCTTAGCGTTCTTCGTTAAACACCGCGCCCACCTGGCGCCGCACCTCATCCATCACCTGCAGATTCTGCAGCACCCGACTGAGCGGCCGCAGCGGCGAGTCCTGCCCCCCCTGTCCGATGCACCAGGCAAAATGCTCCGCCTGCCAGAACAGCTGGTCGTAGCGATTGCGCGGCTCTTCCCAGCGCAGCACCTGCCCGCCCTGACTGGCGGCGAGCGTGAAGCCGCCGGGGGCGTAAAACTGGCCGTCGATCGTCAGGGTCGCCTGGCGTCCGGCCACCACCGCCCCGCCCGGCGTGTTGCTGAACAAAGTGGTGTTTAACAACCCCTGCATCCCGTTCTGCCAGCCGAACAGCATCGACGTCTGACCGTTAAGCCCCTCTGCCGTGGCGCTGCCGCGGGCGACAATCTCCTGCGGCATGCCGCCCACCATCAGCGCAAACGAGGTCACATAGCTGCCGAGGTCCATCATCGGCCCGCCGGCAAGATCGGCATTGAAGATGCGGTGGTCGCGGGTGAAATACTCGCCGTGATCGGCCAGCAGGGTATGCAGGTCGCCGAGCGCCCCATCCTCCAGCAGCTGGCGGATCACATCATATTTCGGCGCGTAATCGCACCACATTGCCTCCAGCGCCAGCTTCTCCTGGCGGGCGGCTTCGGCCTGCAGCTCACGCCCTTCGCCGAGGTTGAGGGCGAAGGGCTTCTCAATCAGCACGTGTTTGCCCGCCTTCAGCGCCTGCATGCCGTCGGGAAAGTGATGGTTGTGCGGCGTCGCAATATACACCGCATCAATATCCGGACGCGCCAGCATCTCCTCCACCTGGCCGTAAGCCTGGGGGATCCCCCATTCCGCGGCCACCCGGTCGGCCTTCGCCTGGCTGCGGGAAGCCACCGCCACCACCTGCTGCCGGCTGTAGGTTTTCAATGAGTGCACAAAGCGCTCGGCGATCCAGCCAGGACCGATAATGCCCCAGCGCAGGATGGGAATGCTCTGCGCCGCCGGGCGGCGCGGGGTTGGTAAGTGTGACGGAAACATAGCGGCTCCTTAGTCTTTAACCACGTTCACCCAGCGACGGCTGGCCATCGAGGCTTCAATCGCCGACAGCACGCGCTGATTCTGCAAACCAAATTCAAAGTTGGGATAGCAGTCGCCCTCCCCGCAAATCCCCTGCACCAGGTCATGCACTTCGATCACCTTGACGTCAAAATAGCCCAGCCCGCCGCCGCCAAAATCGAAGCCGAAGAAGCCGGCATAGGCCGGGATCTGGCTCCCGGCATACAGCGTCTTAAAGCCGCGGTCATGTTTGTCATCGTTGAAGCGATACACCTGCAGCTCGTTAAAGCGCTCCCCGTCCATATACAGCGTGCCTTCGGTGCCGGAGACCTCCCAGAACACGCCGAAGATCCGCCCGGCGGCGATGCGCGAGGCCTCAATCACCCCCGCGGCGCCGCTGTCGAAATTGACCAGGCACTGAACCTGATCGTCATTTTCCACTTCCCGCCACTCGGCATCGGCCGCGACCTGGCTGGCATACCCGGCATCGGTCTGCGGTACCGGACGCTGGCGCAGGCAGGTTTGCGCGCTGGCGGTCACTTCACGGATCCCGCCCAGCAAAAACTGGGCGACGGACAGGGTATGGGCGCCGAGGTCGCCAAGCGCCCCGCTGCCGCCGAGGGTTTTCGAGCAGCGCCAGGACCAGGGCAGGTTCGGGTCGTTATAAAACCCCTGATCAAAGGTGCCGCGAAAGCGCACCGGTTCGCCAATATCGCCCAGGGCGATAATCTGCTTTGCCAGCAGCGCCGCCGGCGTTTTGATGTTGTTAAAGGCCACCATGGTCTTCACCCCCGCGCGCCGTGCCGCCTGCGCCATCTCCTGCGCCTGCTGCTCATTGACCGCCAGCGGCTTCTCGCAATAGACATGTTTACCCGCCGCGATCGCCGCCATCGCCATTGTGTAGTGCAGATGGTTCGGCGAGGTGATATCCACCACATCAACCTGCGGATCGTTTACCAGCTCGCGCCAGTCGCCGTAGGCCTTTTCCGCCCCCAGTTTCGCCGCGTGGCGTTCGGCCATCGCCTGATCCTGATCCGCCAGCGCGTAGAGATGCGGGCGCTTGGGCAGATCGGGATAGAACATCGCCGCGCGACGGTAAGCGTCAGCGTGTGCCTGCCCCATAAAACCTGAGCCGATAAGGCCAATATTTAACCGCGCGCTCATGATGCGTACTCCTCTGACGATGAAGGGGAAGATAAATGGTGCGCCAGCCAGGCATAGGCGCGGCTGGCGGTGGCCAGCGGCGGCGCCATCGCCGGGTCCTGCTCGGCTTCGATAATCAGCCAGCCGCGGTAGTCGCTGTCCCGTACAAAGTCGAGGATCGGCGCATAGTCGATGCAGCCGTCGCCTGGGATGGTAAACAGCCCGGCACGCACCGCCTCGTTAAAGCTCAGGTTTTCACGATACAGACGCCCCAGCACCTGCGGACGCACGTCTTTCAGATGCAGATGGCGGATACGGTGGCCATATTTGTGCAGTACGCGCGGGATCTCGACCCCGGCGACAAAGGCGTGGCCGGTATCAAACGCCAGCCCGACGTTGTCATGGGTGTGAGACAGAAACCGCTCCAGCTCGTCATCGTGCTCCACCAGCATCATCAGATGATGGTGATAGGCCAGCTGGAGGCCATAGTCGCGCAGCAGCAGGTCGGCAAAGGTATTCAGCTTGTGGCAATACGCCGCCAGGCTGACGCGGCTTAACGGCGGCGAGAGCGAAATAGGCTCATCAAGCGGGGTTTCACCTGGCAGTTGCCCGCATTCGCCGTAAACCATCACCTTCGCACCGAGCTGCCGGAGGAGCTGGGCGTGCTCCCGCACCGCCTCCAGCTCAGCTTCCACGCTGCGGTCGGCCAGCAGGCCGCTGTACCAGCCGGACGCCAGGCGCAGGTCAGCCGCCGCCAGCAGCGGGCCCAGGGTTGCTGCCTGGCGGGGAAATTTCCGTCCTAACTCAATGCCCTGATAGCCCGCCTCCCGCGCCTCGCGCAGGCAGGTTTCCAGGGGAATTTCACCGCCTAAATCCTCGAGTACATCGTTGGTCCAGCACAGGGGGCTCACGCCCCACCGCAGTTGCTCTGTCGCCATCTTGTTCTCCTTTCCACCCTGTGGTCTTGTCTGGCATCACTATAAGCAGGTGACGACCGACGATGAAAACGGAGAAATGATGGAAATCCATCATTGCGTTGGCGGTATATTCGCTATTTCAGGTAACCCTGAAAAATAAATGGAAATAATGCTTGCCGCCGGCTTATTTTGCGGATAAAAATTACTGGCTTAATAACCCGCTTCAGAGGTTATCCCTTTCATTCGAAATATGATGATAGCAATATGAAAAAAACTCAACACCGCACCAGCGCGGGCTTTTGCCGTGCGCCAAGGACAGGCCTGCTGTTATTTGCCTGAATGACACATAGCCGCTTTTAAAACATCAAATAATTAACATTCTCTCTGCAATAATATGACAAGCAGTGGGAAGGTTGGCTTGCGAAATAAGCATGAAACTTTGATGTTTTACTAATAAATAACCCCAGAGCCTCTTGCTAATTACTTATCAGGACTGGTTGGGTTATTTTATTCTGACGCCAACGGGAGAATACACCAACGTGTATCCCTCTCTATGGCCCGGCACGCCGCTATCGCGATGAGAAACAATAAGATGAATAAGACCTGGCTTTTCACCACCCTCACCCTGGCGCTGGTCGCCGCCGCGCCGGCCCACGCCATTAGCGCGAAATACCGGGAACAGCTTGAACGTTCCGGCTGCACGCAGATGACCGACGGGACCACCTGCGATATTCATAAAACCAAAGCCGAGAATGCCGCCGCCGCGCAGCACGCCAGCAGCGGCTTCGCCCCCTGGGTGGGCACCTGGTATGTTTATACGGAGTATGGCGATAAAATTGATGAGATTACCGTCACCGCTAAAACGGTGAAAACCCATGGTCATCTGGTCGAGGAGGCGAAAGCCAGCCAGGGTAAACTGACCTTCCGGGTGAAAAGCTCAGCCTTTACGCTGAACGACGCCTTTAACGGCGTATGGGCAAACGGCAGCCAGCGCGGCTCCCTGCAAAAAGTCCTGTAATAACATCGCTCTGCCGACAGGCCGGGGATAATGCAGGGAGAACCTCCCGGCGCAGGCCGGGAGGGAGTGCAACGGATTATTTCTGCGGACGCATGGCCGGGAAGAGGATCACGTCGCGGATGGTATGGCTGTTGGTAAACAGCATCACCATGCGGTCGATACCGATACCCAGACCGGCGGTCGGCGGCAGGCCGTACTCGAGGGCGGTCACGTAGTCTTCGTCGTAGAACATCGCTTCGTCATCGCCCGCCGCTTTGGCGTTCACCTGATCCTGGAAGCGCTGCGCCTGGTCTTCGGCATCGTTCAGCTCGCTGAAACCGTTACCGATTTCGCGGCCGCCGATGAAGAATTCAAAGCGGTCAGTGATTTCCGGGTTGACGTCGTTACGGCGCGCCAGCGGAGAAACTTCCGCCGGGTATTCGGTGATGAAGGTCGGCTGAATCAGATGCGCTTCCGCCACTTCGTCAAAGATTTCGGTAACTATGCGTCCCAGCCCCCAGCTTTTCTCTACCTGAATACCGATAGATTCCGCCAGCGCTTTCGCCGCGTCGAAGTTATCCAGATCCGCCATGTTGGTTTCCGGACGGTGTTTCTTGATCGCTTCCCGCATGGTCAGTTTTTCAAACGGCTTGCCGAAATCAAACACCTGGTCGCCATACGGCACTTCGGTTTTGCCCAGCACCGTCTGCGCCAGGGTGCGGAACAGCGACTCGGTCAGTTCGATCAGGTCTTTGTAGTCCGCATACGCCATATACAGTTCCATCATGGTGAACTCTGGGTTATGGCGTACCGAGATCCCTTCGTTGCGGAAGTTACGGTTGATTTCAAACACGCGTTCAAAACCGCCAACCACCAGACGTTTCAGATACAGTTCCGGCGCGATGCGCAGGTACATATCGAGATCCAGGGCGTTGTGATGGGTAATGAACGGACGGGCGGACGCACCGCCAGGGATCACCTGCATCATCGGCGTTTCGACTTCCATAAAGCCGCGGGCCACCATGAACTGGCGCATGGTGGCGAGGATCTGCGAACGGATACGGAACGTATGACGCGACTCTTCGTTGGCGATCAGATCCAGATAGCGCTGGCGATAGCGAACTTCCTGATCCTGCAGGCCGTGGAATTTATCCGGCAGCGGGCGCAGGGCTTTGGTCAGCAGGCGCAGCTCGGTGCAGTGGATCGAGAGTTCGCCGGTTTGCGTTTTGAACAGCTTGCCGCGGGCGGCGATGATATCGCCGAGGTCCCATTTCTTAAACTGTTCGTTGTAGACGCCTTCCGGCAGGTCATCGCGCGCCACGTACAGCTGAATGCGGCCGCCGACGTCCTGGAGGGTGACGAAGGAGGCTTTGCCCATCACGCGACGGGTCATCATCCGACCAGCCACCGCAACTTCAACGTTCAGGGAAGCGAGTTCATCGTTGTCCTTCGCATCGAATTCAGCATGCAATTGGTCAGAGGTATGATCGCGACGGAAATCGTTGGGGAAAGCTACGCCCTGCTCACGCAGCGCAGCCAGTTTTTCGCGACGAGCTTTCAGTTCATTATTAAGGTCAATGGCCTCATCGGCACCTTGTGCTTGTTGTTCAGACATATGGATTCCTCATAACCTTGCTTTCAAACTAGCTTCGATAAATTGAACCAGGTCACCCTTCCGCGCGGCCTGTCTCTGGGAAGACACCAGAGCACAATCTTAACGATCCTGGATTCACTCCAAGCTGATCTCACTCAGCTATGGCTTCAGTAACGGTATTTTTTATCGTTGGCCTCCGCGCATGCCAGAATATCCTCCTCCTGTTCACTAAGCTGTGCAAGGAGCGACTTCGCGCTCCGCTGTTGAGGTAATGCCCCCGGTCGCGCTGCGCTTACCGGGGCTACGAATCGCGGCCCGGACAAAGTGTTTACGCCACGAGCCGGGACGAGCGTCAGGCGCCGCCGCCGGTAATTTCACCGGCAGCCGCACGACGTTTGCCGACGCTACAGGCCGCGGCAAAGGCGATAATGACCATCACCGCCACGCAGCCGAGGGTCCATTCGCCCATCTGCGCGAAGAAATGCTGATAGGCGGCAATCGCCGTATCGCTGATTTGCGATTCGGTGGTTTGCTGGGCGACCACGCCCGCCAGCCAGTTGGCCACCGCGCCGGTGGCCAGCATATAAATGCCGGTCAATACGCCGGTGACGCCGGGCATGTTCAGACGGGTGATTTGCGCCATCGCCACCGGGTCGATAAACAGTTCGGCAAAGCCCATCATCGCCAGCCCGGCGACCATCATGCCCATTGAGGCCTGACCGTCAGCCGCGCCATGGCGGGCATTGAGCGCCAGCAGCATAAAGCCGCCGCCCATCAGCAGCAGGCCGAAAGAAAATTTCAGCCAGACGCGCAGCACAGAACGCACGCTGCCTTCCGGGCGCATCAGCCACGCCAGCACCACGCCGGCCGCCATCACCGCTATCGCGTTAACTGACTGGAACAGCGCGGTCGGCACGTCCCAGTTCAGCAGACGACGATTGACGAAGTGGTCGATAAACAGGCTAATCGAGCTCCCGCCCTGCTGCGCCAGCACCCAGAACAGCGTTCCGGCGAGCATCAGCAGGACGATCTGCCACAGCGCGCGTCGATGCTCCGGGGCTTTGATCATGATCCGCGCCACCATCTGGGCAGCGAACAGGCAGACGATCGCCAGCAGATAGCCGGACCAGTTGTTTTGCAGCAGCAGCGTGAAAAATACCGGCGCCAGGCAGAGCATCACCAGCAGCCAGCCCCAGGTCGGCAGCACGAACTTCACCGCCCGCAGCGCCGGTTTATCGACGCCGCGGGTATGCCGGAAGTGGCGGCTGCCGCTTAAGAAAATCATCAGGCCGATAAACATACCGATCCCCGCAAGGGCGAAGCCGATATGCCAGCCGTACCACTGCGCCGCCAGTCCGCAGGCGATGGGCGCGGCAATCGAGCCGACGTTGCCGGCGGCGTACAGCAGCGAGAAACCGCCGTCGCGACGCGGGTCGTCGTGAGCGTACAGTTCGCCGAGCAGGCAGCTGATATTGGATTTAAACAGGCCGTAGCCGCAGATGATGATCGCCAGCGCGACGTACAAACTCCATGCGGAGGTCGACTCAACGCCCAGCACCACATGGCCGAGGGTCATCAACAGCGCCCCGGCAATTACCGCCGTGCGGTTGCCGAGCAGGCGGTCGGCAAGCCAGCCGCCGAGAATAGGGGTAACGTAAACCAGAGATGCGTAAGCGCTGAACAGGCTGATGGCGTGGCTGTCGTCGAAGCCAAGCTGGTGGGTAAGGTAAAGGATGAGTAAGGCGCGCATGCCGTAAAAGCTGAAGTACTCCCAGATCTGGATCGCAACGATGTAGTAAATCGCGCGCGGCTGTGAGGGTGTTTTCATGTGTTCTCCTTGCAGCGTGAAAAAGGGAAGTGGCAAGCCACTTCCCTGGTGTGCGTCTATTACTTGTTATTCTCTTCTTTCAGCACTTTAACGGTGTAACGACCATCCGCCTGACGATAGGCGCCGTGGATATCGGTTTCGAAGCCTGGATAGTGGGCGCCGATTTCGCACAGCATCTGCAGGAACTCCAGCACCGGACGGCTCTCTTCGGTGATCATCTCACCCGGCATCACCAGCGGCACTCCCGGAGGATACGGCAGGATCATGTTGGCGTTGACGCGGCCGACCATCTCTTCGAGATACACTTCTTCCGTCTGACCGTGCAGCTCTTTCTGGAACGCGGCATACGGGGTCATCACCATCGATGGCAGCACTTCAAACGCGCGGAACATCAGATCCGGCAGGTTGTGATGCTCAATCAGTTTGTGAATGTTCTGCGCGAGGTCCTGAATACGCATGTTTTCATAGAATTCAGGATCTTCACGGTACAGCGACGGCAGCATGTTTTTCACCCGCAGGTTCAGGTCGAACGCGCGTTTGAAGTCGGTCAGCGCACGCAGCAGGCTCAGCGCTTTAGTCTTATCGATACCGATACTGAACAGGAACAGCAGGTTGTACGGACCGGTTTTCTCTACCACGATGCCGTGTTCGTCGAGGTATTTCGCCACGATGCTTGCCGGAATACCGAAGTCATCCATGGTGCCGTCTTTCTTCATCCCCGGCGTCAGCAGCGTGACTTTGATCGGGTCGAGGTACATGTGTTCATTATCGATGTTTTTGAAACCGTGCCATGCGCTGTCGGAACGCAGCGGCCAGCATTCAGGACCATCGATATGCTCCGGCTGCCAGACGTCGAAGAACCAGCCGTCAGACTCGCCTTTCAGACGTTTGATCTCTTTACGGAACTTGATGGAACGTTCAATAGAGCCGTCGATCAGACGCTTACCAGCGTTCCCCTTCATCATCGCCGCCGCGGTTTCGGTGGAGGCCACGATCCCGTAGTGTGGAGAGGTGGTGGTGTGCATCATGTAGGCTTCGTTGAAGGTCTCTTCGTTAACGTCGCCTTTCACGTGGATCATCGACGCCTGGGAGAACGCCGCCAGCAGTTTGTGCGTGGACTGGGTTTCGTAAATCACTTTCCCTTCAACGCGGCCGCCGCTCATCCCGCATTTGCCTTCATAGATCGGCGAGAAGTTGGTGTAAGGGACCCATGCGGAGTCAAAGTGGATGGATTTCACATCCAGGGTTTTCTTGATGAAGTCGGTGTTATACAGCAGACCATCGTAAGTCGAGTTGGTGATAACCGCGTGTACCGGCCAGGTCGCGTTCGGCGTCTCTTTCACACGCTTGGCGATAGTCGCGTGCTGGAATTCGCTCTGCGGAATACCGCCGAGGATACCGTAGGCGTTACGGGTCGGACGGAAATAGATCGGCGTAATGTCGCTCATCATCATCAGGTGAGTCAGCGATTTGTGGCAGTTACGGTCAATCAGCACGGTGCTGCCGGCCGGCGCGGAGTACATGCCGACGATTTTGTTAGCGGTAGAAGTACCGTTGGTCACCATGTAGCTGCGTTCTGCGTTAAACACGCGAGCGATATACTCTTCCGCTTCTTTGTGCGGGCCGCTGTGGTCCAGCAGGGAACCCAGTTCAGAAACCGAAATGGAGATATCGGATTTCATGGTGTTGGAGCCAAAGAAATCGTAGAAGATGCTGCCTACCGGGCTTTTCTGGAACGCGGTACCGCCCATGTGGCCTGGGGTACAGAAGGTATATTTACCTTCACGGACATATTTGAACAGCGCTTTGGTCAGCGGCGGCAGAATGGTGTCGATGTATTCGTCAGTGTTCTGTTTGATTTTGTTCGCGATATCTTCCGCAGCGCCCAGCGCATATTCGAAGAAGCGAACCTGCATGCGCAGATCGTTCAGGCTAACGTCCAGAGTGGAGTAGGTGTTAGCGAACGCATACAGCGGCATGTACTCGTTCATTTTGCTGATTTCTTCGCACAGTTCGAGATTGTATTTATCCCAGTCGAAGATCACGCCGCACAGACGAGAGTTGTTTTCAATAAGTTTTAATAAGTCGTCACGGTCGTTCGGGTAGACAATACGGAAGTCCAGGCGTTCGAGAGCACGATGCAGTTCACGGATGGGTTCTTCTTTGAAGTAAACCCCCATGTGATTCATGATTGCAATAACGTTCATAGTCAAATCTCCAGATGTAGAAAGCCCCTCCCGTCGCGTGATGACAGGTGATGGAAGGAGCCTCAGGAAAACGGGTTACTGATTAGTGCGCGTTAGCGGTGGTGTTGTTATCCGATGCGTTGTTCTGGCGCTGGTGCATTTTGCGACCGTAGAACATCAGGATAATCAGGCTAACGATGAAGGTGCCGGCCAGTTCGAAGGAGCTTGCGCCCATCAGCGCGATGAAGCAGAACACGCAACCCAGTACCGAACAAATCAGGCTAACGAAGTTACGGATGTTGATGCCTTCGAAACGAATCAGGTCAACACAGGAGTAGAAGTAAGGCAGCATGGTCAGCAGTACCGCGATACCGGTCAGTTCGCCGAACAGGTCAGAGGCTTTACCACCGGCGGAGTTCATCAGGGTAATCAGCACCATCAGCGCGGTCATTTTCACTGCGGCCAGCAGCAGGCCTTTTTTCGGAATACCGTTGTTATCAACTTCGCCATACACTTTCGGGAAGTTACCGTCGTTGGCGGCACGCACACCGGCCTGGCCAACCAGCATCATCCACGAGCCCAGAGAAGTCAGGCAGGCAAAGGCG
This sequence comes from Klebsiella sp. P1954, assembly GCF_018199955.1. NCBI lineage: Bacteria > Pseudomonadati > Pseudomonadota > Gammaproteobacteria > Enterobacterales > Enterobacteriaceae > Klebsiella > Klebsiella sp. P1954. The sequence continues at coordinate 1,637,742 of NZ_CP073373.1, forward strand.
GTGAAAGCGGATACCATCGGTGCAGCCCAGCCGCCGAGGATGGTAGAGGCGCTAATTGCGAACGGCGCACCGGACGCGGCCATCTGAGAAGCAGGATACATACCGGCGATAACCTGAGTCGCGGCGATGTAGACGATACCGGCCATCGCAGTGCCCAGCATGGTAGCCAGCGGCACGGTACGTTTCGGGTTTTTCACCATCCCGGTACTCACGGCGGCGGATTCTACGCCAACGAAGGCCCACAGGCAGAGCAGGATACTTTTAATAACCGCGTGGCTATCGGTGGTGCTGGAGGTATTCCAGTTCGCCTGATAGGTAGCGACATCAAACCAGTGCCAGCCGACGACCGCGGTCATGACTACCGGAATAAGCACCAGTACCAGACCAATAGTGGTCAGACGGCTGACCCAGGTCCCGCCGAGCATATTAACGAAAGTAAAGATCCACACGATGGCAATACAGGCAATACCTGCTGGCACCGGGTTATTTAAAATTGGGAAGAACGTAGAGAGATAAGAAACTGCGGTAATCCCGATGGCCAGGTTACCAATCCAGTTTGCATGATAATAAAGGACACCGGTCTGGAAACCGAATGCCGGAGATATCTCGCCAGCGTAGGCAATAGGACCGCCCTGCTGCGGGTTTTTAGTGGCCAGTCGGGCATAAACATAAGCCAGAGACATCGCACCAATAATTGAAATCACCCAGCCCCAAATGGCAATACCACCGATGCTGGCCAGGTTCGCAGGTAATAATGCAATCCCGCTCCCCATCATATTACCGGCGACGACACCGGTACAGGCAAATAGCCCGATCTTCTTGGCAGAACTCATGGTTGTTTTTCTCCTAAGTTTATTTGGGAGGTACAGATCATGATACAGAACCATTAATTGACCCGACCAACTGCCAACAAGATTACTGATTTGTACGAGATAAGTCCTAAAGATAAAGTGATATAAAAACAAACATCAGACAAATGATATTTTGACCTTTTTCGCTTAACACATAAACATGACAACAGGGTGTCAGAAAAAGATAAACATCGTTGTATTACAGCAAGTTATAAGAAGCAGAGTGTGTTATCTGACTGTTATTTAAAGCCTCCTGAATGCTAAATAAAAATAACAACAAGAGGCTTCATGAGAAACATAAATTTAACCTCACCATGCCCAAAACCTTGCACATGATGAGGGTTTACTTATTCTGAAGAGAGAAAGTTGTCGAGATATGGAACGACTCGGTTAACCGACGTCTGGAAAACCCCATTTTCAATCCAGTACAGGGTATCTTCGCCAGGACGTAAATTAAACGCCGTGATGTAAGAATCGGCAGCCAGACGGTTCTCACCTTTCATCTCATAGACTTTGCCTAACAGCACATAATTTAGCCATGACATCTCTAAATCAATCGCACTATTAATTGCGGTATTTGCTTCGTCGACTTTGCCCTTCCCCAATGAATCCACCGCTTTTATTTGATAATAAATCGCCATGTCTTTTATACCCGGCATCGCCCCTACCCGCTCGACTTCACTGTAGAGGGCGGCCAGCTGTTTATCATCCAGCGGCTGTTGTGAATGGCGCAATACATCCACCAGCGTTTTTTCGGCATAGGCGTAAATAAAATCCGGCGCCCGCTTAATCACATCATCCAGCAGGCTACTGGCCTTACTTAATGAATCGACGTCGCCCTTCATTAACAGCTGATGCGACTGGTAGAAATAGGTTAACGCCACGCTTTGCGAGGGCTGATATTGCCTGAGCATCGCCTGCATTCGCGCCGGCCACGGCTGCGCCAGGGCATCCGACAGGCTGTTCATCAGATCGTTCTGGATGGTCAGCTGGTTATCGTTGGTCACAAAGTAGCGCTTATCCAGCATCGTCGAGCTGTCGGCGTTGTCCACCAGCTGGACCGACATAAAGCACTGCTGCGCCCGATAATGGCGCTGATTAACGAACTCAATGGTCAGCGTTTTGCCGGAACTGCTTGGTTCATTGATGTTGTAGTCCGTTTTGTCATGCACCATAAAGGTCGAGAAGGTGTTCAGCGAGGTGGTGATCAGGCTGGCCAGTCCTACGGCGTAGGAGTGCTGCGACGACCAGTTAGCGCAGGAGTTGCCATTCACCAGGTGGATATCGATATCGCGCGGATTGAGCAGCAGACGCGCCTTGTTGACCGGCGGCCGCGATTCCATGCTCGACAGCGCCACCAGCGCCACGCAGGTGCCCAGCGCCAACAGGAACAGCCCCCACACCAGGGCGGTAGTGAGGCGCTTGCGGCCTGACGGCGCGCTGGCCATGGTAGGAGCCGGTGGCGGCGCGGCGGCATCAGGGAGAGGGACAGAGACGTCGGATGGCGCACCGGCGGCCGGCGGCGCAGGAACAGCGGTCGACGGCGAAGGCGTCAGCGCCTCCATCGACGGGGCTAGCTCCTCCCCCTCTTCGGTGCACCAGATCACCGGCACCGTGAGCTTATACCCCCGTTTGGGTACCGTCGCGATGTACTCAAGGCTAACGTCGTCGCCGTCTTTGAGCGACTTGCGCAGTTCAGAAATACTCTGCGTGACGACGTGGCTGGTCACAACGTTCCGGGTCCAGACGTTTTCGATAAGCTCGTCCCGGCTAAGCACTTCCCCCGGATGGCGGGCAAAAAAGACCAGAAGATCGATTAAACGCGGTTCAAGGGTAAGCTGGCGCCCCTTCCTGCTGATTTGGTTTACAGAGGGGGTTACCAGCCATTCACCGACGCGAACAACAGGTTGTAGCATACAAGAAAGCCCCAGACAAAAAGGGAAAGGCGCGATGATAACACATTTGTCCTACCTATTTTTGCCAGGGGTCACTCCCTCAGGCATTAGGTCAGAATTGGCTCTTTATTAACAATAAAAAGCAATAATTCATTAACATCGTGATCATGAAATCTATATATAGCGATAAAAACGCATTTCCGCTGCCGCTATTGCCTAAGGCAATTCCGATAGCAGAAAAAAATAAGCCCGGAGGCTTAACGCGCTCCAGGCTCAATGCGTTGCGCGCCGATACGGCACGCTTTAAAAAAGGTTATTTATACACTTCCGCTGTGGCTTCAAAGTTAGGGCCATGCTCACGCGCAGCGGTGATCACGTAGTACTTTCCGCCTTTCTCATCGGCCAGCTTGGAGAGCTGATCGTGCAGATCGGAAGGCGAAGAGAATTCGCCACCGGACGGCCCCACCGAGATCGGCCCGACTTTGGTCAGTTTGAAGTGTTTCACTTCTTCTTTGGTAATCAACTGCGCGGCGGAGGCGCCAAATGCAACGGCGGAAAGGGCTAACGCGACTATCACTTTTTTCATCCTGCAATCTCCTTGGAATTAGCCTTCAGTCAGGCCCTTTCAGTATAGACGGCGATTTACTGAGCGTGCTACCGATGCGCTTATTTTTTGGCCGAGGCGTTCAGTAACGCGGCGGTACTCCTTCCGGGCGGGTCTTAAAGCGCCGGTGCAGCCACATGTATTGCTCGGGCGCCATCAGGATGCACTGTTCGATAATCTGATTCATCCAGGCCGCCGTAACCTCGGCGCTCGCCAGCGGCGGCGTGCGCTCCGGCGTCAGGGAGATCAATTCATACCCCATGCCGTTGGGCTTGCGCCGCGGAACAAACGGCACAATCGTCGCCCCGGACATTTTCGCCAGCATCCAGGTACCGGTGGTGGTCGCCGCCTGTTCGACGGCAAACAGCGGGGCGAAGACGCTGCTGGCCGGACCGTAGTCATGATCCGGCGCGTACCAGAGAATTTCCCCCTCTTTTAGCGCCCTGACCATCCCTTTCAGATTTTTTCGATCCAACATGGTCTTGTTAGAGCGCAAGCGTCCCCAGGTTTGCAGCCAGTCAATCAGCGGGTTATCGTTAGGACGGTAGACGCCAATGCCTGGGGTAAACATGCCGTACATTCGCGCACCCATTTCGAGGGTCAGAAAATGGATACCGATCAGTAAAATGCCCTGCTTTTCTTCCAGAAGCTCCACCACCTCGTTAACGCCACTGGTCTCGGTCCAGCGCGCTACCCGGTGCGTCGGCCAGAACCAGGCCATGCCGGTCTCCATCAGCCCCATGCCCAGCGATTCAAAGTTTTTCACCAGCAGCGCCTCGCGGTCGGCGGCGCTCATCTCGGGAAAGCAGAGTTCGAGATTACGTCTGGCAATCCGCGCGCGGCTTTTCATCACCCGCATTGCCAGCCGCCCAAGCGCCGTTCCCAGACGGTAGATCACCGGATACGGTAATTGCACCAGCAGCCACAAAAAGCCAATTCCCAGCCACAACAGCCAGTAACGCGGGTGCAACAGCGCGCGGGAAAATTTGGGTAAATTTGACATAGTAATCCTGTTAATTCACTCAATAATAGCTGAGCAAAAACCGCGAAATAAAGTAGCGGATCCTGCACGTAGTATTTTTCCAATTCGTGCGGTAATACTCAATCACAAAGCGCGTTATTATAAGCCGATTCCAGGATAAATTCAGCCCTTACGCTGGGGACTACTCTATTATTAGACGCAACGCGTAAAATTTCCTGTTTAATGCATAAATAAATAAACCTAACCTCTACGGCTCGGCCGATTGTCGATAAAATAGCCAGTACATTTGCCTCAGCCTCTCGACCAATACCTCTTTTACTCACGCTTTATTATGGCGATAGCGAACGCAAACAGTCCGTTTCGCCCGGTTTGACACGGCCAGCATGCGGTTATTTGTGACTGGGGCAAAGGTTAAGCATCGACATTGCGGATCCTTTTCCCAGATATGCTACGTTTACAGCGCTCATTCGACGCAAGTGCCTTTGCCGACGTCGCCGCTTTCAGAAGCCATAGTGAGAAGGAACTATGACAATGAATTATCAATTAGTGAAGCAAGTCAGAGAAAATAACCCATTAAGAAAAAGCTTCATTGACCTTGCCGTTAAGACTTTTGACCTGTCTTTTGAAGAGTGGTATCAGCAAGGTTACTGGACCGATGCCTATATCCCCTATGCTTTTGTCGAACGCAATAAAGTTATCGCTAACGCTTCGGCCAACATCATCGACCTGCGCTGGCAGGGCGAGCCCCGGCGTTATATTCAGATTGGCACCGTGATGACCGAGCCGGACCACCGTAATAAGGGATTAGCCGGCCAGCTTATCCATCACATCCTGCAGGACTGGCAGCAGGAGGCGGACGCCTTCTTTTTATTCGCCAATCCCACCACGGTGGATTTTTACCCCAAATTTGGCTTTACCCGCAGCGAAGAGTATCAATATATTATGCCGGTCTCCCCGCGAGCCGGTGATTTTCGTAAACTGGATATGGACAGCCCTGACGATGTCGCCCTGCTCCGCCATTACTATGAAAAATCCAACCCGTTCTCACCGCTGCGGGTGGAGCATAACTTTGGCCTGCTGATGTTTTACTGCTCAGCCTTTATGAAGCATTTTGTCTATTACTCGGCAAAAAATGAGGCGGTGGTCATCGCCATGCAAAACGGTCCGGTGCTGATCTGCTTTGATCTGTTCTGCGACGTGGGCAAGAGCCTGTCGACGCTGGTCAACGAACTGGCCGATGACCACGTTTACCAGGCCATCCTCGGTTTTACCCCCAGTGAAGACCGGCTCGGCGAGTATGAGAAGATAGAGGGAGAAGATATCCTCTTCGTCTATGACCAGAAGGAAAACCTGTTTAAAGACAGGAAGTTGATGTTTCCTTTACTGGCGCATGCCTGACGGCGCCGCGCCGCCAGGCAGATCAGTTATAAGTCACCACGAAGGTCGCGCTGGCGTTCGCTTCGCCCGCAGTCACTGCGGGCCCGTTGACCGCTCGCCGCGTCGGGAGACGTAATCCCGATAGCCCTCGCCAACGTAAATCTGCCGTGGCCGGTAGATGGTCAGCGGCGCCTGGTGCATCTCGTTCCAGTGCGCCACCCAACCGACCGTCCGACCGACCGCGGTGACCACCGCAAACATCGACGAAGGCAGATTCATCGCTTTAAGGATCACCGCGGTATAGAAATCCACGCTTGGCGACAGGCCATTGTCCACAAAATAGGGGTCGGTCAGCGCCACGTCCTCAAGGGCCATCGCCACCTGCAGCAGGCGGTCAGACATGCCTACCTCCGCCAGCACCCGATGGCTGGTTTCACGCAGGATATCGGCGCGCGGGTCACGGTGACGGTAGCGCGAGTTGCCAAAACCCAGCCGGCGAAATGCCTGCGGATCGCGCTTCGCCTGGCGCAGAAACGCCGGAACCTGATCGACGCTTTCAATCTCCTCCAGCATTCGCATGCTCGATTCATTTGCTCCGCCATGCATCGGCCCCCACAGCGACGCCAGCCCGGCGGCGACGCAGGCGAATAAGTTCGCCCCGGAGGAGCCCGCCGCGCGCACCGTAGTGGTCGAGGCGCACTGCCCGTGATCGGCATGCAGCACCAGGATCTGGTTCATCGCCTGCTCGATAACCGGATTGAGAACGTATTTTTCCGCCGGGATAGCAAACAGCATCTGCAGGAAATTACCGGCATAGGAGAGATCGTTGCGCGGATACGCTGCGGGTTGCTCAATGGTGTACTTGTAGCTCATGGCGGCGATAGTGGGCATTTTCGACAGCAGCCGGGTGGCGGCCAGCGCCCGGTGCTGCGGATTTTCCACGTCCAGGACGTCATGATAAAACGCCGCCAGCGCCCCCACCAGAGCGCACATCAGCGCCATCGGGTGCGAGTCGCGACGAAAGCCGCTGCACATGCGGGCTATCTGCTCATGGACCAGAGTATGGCGGGTGATGGTCTCGCGAAAGGTTTGATAGCTGGCCTCATCCGGCGCGTCACCGTTCAGCATGATGTAGGCCACTTCGAGAAAATCGCACTGGCGAGCCAGCTGATCCACCGGATAGCCGCGGTGCAATAGCACGCTGTTTTCCGTATCGATCCACGAGATCGCCGACTGGCATCCGGCGGTATTGGCGAAGCCGGGGTCATAGCTGCAGAATCCGGACTGATTTAGCCCGCGCATGTCGACTCCCACCGGCCCCCGCGTTCCCGGCACCTGCGGCAGGGCGATGGGCGGTTGTTGCCCGGCAAAAGAAAGCGTTAACGGTGTAGTGCTCATCCTGTTAGTCCCCCAGCAAGCTTATCAGCGACCTGAAGTCATTCTTCAGGCGGAAAGACCAACATAACCAATGTGATGCAGCTTATTCATTGATGTCATCACTATAACCCTGGCAAAGAGGATATTTTGCTGGCCTTCACGGGGAAACAGGCCGTCTTTCCCCAGCCCACCGCCGGATAGCGGCACAAATCGCCAAGGATAAAGGCGATCATCGCTGTCAAAATTTACGCTGAGTAAAGAAAGGATAAAGAAGAGCTACCATGAATTTTGTGCTGTCGATGACTCTTATCTGCATCGCCATCGCCTGGCTGATGATGAGCCTCCTGCCGGTGTAGATGCACCGCTAACCGCCACGCCAGTGGTCTGGATAACCCCTCCTTCAATTGATTTCCGCCGTGGTCTTCGCCTCTGAGGTTTCACAAGAGCCATATAAGAAGTACTGGTTGCATATCAGGCTGTTGCGTTTTCCCGCCGAGGGGTAGGCTAAAGGCCCACTGTTAAGGAGGTGATATGTCTGGACTTATTAATCCACATGCGGCCCCGGAAGAAGCAGCCTATGCGCTGCTGATTGAGCTCGTTCGCGCCCAGCGCGTGCCGCAATATGAAGGCGAAATTTCCGGCCTGCTGGCGATGTACGACGAAGCCGTTAAACACTTTAAAGAGAAAGAGACCGAGCGTTAGGCGTGGACATCGTGGTGCGAGGAAAGCGTGACGCCTGCGGGAGAGGCGCAGGCGTTGGCTGGATAGCGGCTTGGGTCATCAGCTGCCGCGGTAGGTAGAGTATCCGTACTGACTGAGCAGCAGCGGGATATGCAGTTTTTGATTTTGCTTTGTGACATTGAAAATAACCGGAATCACCGGGAAGAACGTATTCATATTTTGGCTTTTAAAATAGTCACCGGTTTTAAACGTCACTTTATACACCCCCGGCTCCATATTCTCCGCCTGCGGATAGAGCGATTTAATCCGCCCATCGGCATCCGTTTTACCGGTGGCGATATGCTGCCAGCTCTCCCCCTGCTGTTTATCCAGCTCAATCTGCACCCCCGGTGAAGGGAGCCCGGTTTGCTGATTAAGAATGTGTACGCTGAGCGTCCCCTCTGGCGCCGCCAGCGCGCTGAAGCTGAGCAGAGAAATTACGGAGGCGATAACTAATTTCATAATCGTGACCTTATTGGGCAAGTGAAAGTGCCCTAACTATAGTCAGCACGGCGGGGAAAAAAATTAAACTTTTTGTTATCAGATTGCGGTTATTTGGCGGGGAATGGTACAACTGGGTGTACTCTGAAACAGGCTGCAAGCGGCCTCCTGCGCATAGAAGTCGGCTAACAGATATGGTTTGCGAAGCCACTTTTCATCTTGAAAAGTAGATTTTTTGCGGATGGCGGGTAACGAACGCCCGAGACCCACCGCTGATATTTATACCGTTAGACGCTCGTTGTCAGAAGAGGGAATGATTGTATATAGACTTTGGATAAATGTTTGACCAGGATGGGAGCATAGCTTGTCACTGATGCGCTCAATTTTACAAGGAATAAACCGATGCCATTACCCGAACGTCTGCAACCAGCCAAAGTAAACCGCCAGAAACTGAAACAGCTAGCGGACATGGCCGAAGAGATACTGGCGCAAATTGATAACGGGGCTAAGGAAGAGGATACCGGGTTGAAAATGTTGATAAATGACTGGAATAGCCAGGTTATTAACCCGTATGCATTCTCTGATTTCCGGGATTTCTCTTCATGGACCAGTGCAAAAGACTTCACCGGGATGGCGTTTAATCAAGAAAAATACGTGGCGGATTTATCCTGGGATGAGCTGATTCAGATCATCCAGTTTGTGTGTCAGGCCGAAGGTAAGGAATCTGAACAAAGCTACGCGCTGGGACTGCTTGAGAAAAACTTTGATGCCAATCCATCCGACCTCATCTACTGGCCTAATGAATGGTTTCAGGATAAAGACATGCTTCATGTCGATTTAACGCCTGAAGAAATCGCCGGATACCTGATGGCAAAATCTGGCCGGCGGCTAAGCGATGCGCCGCAAATCGAGCTGAAGTATCCTATCCCTTCAAATATTTAAGGTGTATTATCCTGCCCGCAAAATGTGAGTACGGGCCCTGCTCCAGTGAGGAGTCTACCAGGTATATAGCCTGCGGATATTCAACGTAATGCGCGACTATTATGAATAATTCAGAGTAACGAACCATGCATAATTTGCGTTATGTCCGACACCCTTCAGAAGCCAGCGATAGTGTAAGTATCACTGCAAAAAGCAGGGCGAGGCTAAACGTTGTCTTGCAATAGGTAGACCAGGCGATCAACTACTGATGAATCCGTTTAACGCTCCGCCAGGCACCAACTCAATGAATGCCAAGTCATCGACAGCATGCACATCTTTGCTGATGAGTTACCACTTAATAACCCCCTGAGTGCTATCCAGGATTGATAGCGGAAATTAGAGGATAAAAGTACATAGCTGCAAAGGTGTTCGAGTTAGTCGGTTACGTCGTGCTCATGAAGCTATTTTGGGTAATTTGGATGTTGCTATTACCGCGGATGCGGAAAGTATTTCTCCATTTTCACGAACTCTGGTTCAACCCATTTAGGCCCCTTCACTACTTGACCATTCTCACCAGTCATCAAAATTCCGGCCTGATATAATCGGTCAAACGACTCGATTAAATAGCTGCGCGGAATAGTAGATCACTGAAAGGGAACTCAGCCCGGATTGTGCGATCTGATCAATCGCCAAACCAACCAAAACCACCAACCGGACTGAGCGATGCCGATCATAGCACCAATACCCCGTGGCGAACGACGCCTGATGCAGAAAGCTATTCATAAAACGCGCGATAAAAATCATGCCCGCAGACTCACGGCCATGCTGATGCTTCATCGGGGTGAACGGGTCAGCGATGTTGCCAGAACTCTCTGTTGTGCCCGTTCATCCGTTGGTCGCTGGATTAACTGGTTTACGCACTCAGGTATTGAAGGCCTGAAATCCTTACCCGCAGGGCGCTCCCGACGCTGGCCTTTTGAACATATCTGCACCCTGTTACGTGAGCTGATAAAGCATTCTCCCGGCGATTTTGGTTATCAACGTTCACGCTGGAGCACCGAATTACTGGCAATAAAAATCAACGAGATAACCGGTTGCCAGTTACATGCAGCAACCGTTCGCCGCTGGTTGCCATCTGCGGGGCTTGTATGGCGCAGGGCCGCGCCAACTCTGCGTATCCGTGACCCACATAAAGATGAAAAGATGGCGGTAATCCACAAAGCGCTGGATGAATGCAGCGCAGAGCATCCGGTATTTTATGAAGATGAAGTGGATATCCACCTTAATCCTAAAATCGGTGCGGACTGGCAGTTGCGCGGACAGCAGAAACGGGTAGTGACTCCGGGGCAGAACGAAAAATACTATCTGGCCGGCGCACTGCACAGTGGCACGGGTAAAGTTAGCTACGTGGGCGGCAACAGCAAAAGTTCAGCGCTGTTTATCGCTCTGCTGAAGCACCTGAAAGCCACTTACCGGCGGGCGAAAACAATCACGCTGATCGTTGATAACTACATTATCCATAAAAGCCGCGAAACACAGCGCTGGTTGAAAGCAAATCCCAAGTTCAGGGTAATTTACCAGCCGGTTTACTCGCCGTGGGTGAATCATGTGGAACGGCTATGGCAGGCACTTCATGACACGATAACCCGTAATCATCAGTGCCGCTCAATGTGGCAGTTACTGAAAAAGGTCCGCCATTTTATGGAAACCGCCAGCCCATTCCCCGGAGGAAAACATGGTCAGGTAAAAGTGTAGCGGTATTAGGCGCAGCTATTTAATTCCGCATTTGTGATGTGCTCTGTTCGCCCCCTGATGATTAATGGGTCTAATCTGTACAAAGGAATCTTGTACGCAAGCGCGGTTAGCAGGTCATCAATAGACTCATCACGAAGCATTGCCTTAAATCTTTCAAGTTCAATATCTGACATGTGAAATCAGGCTCCTGTTCCTTCAATATAACGAAGGAGTATTCATATATTACCCAAGCCTTAATATTTTTGAGGAGGGCTCCTGACAGCAACTGTATCCTACCACAGCCGCCATGCTTAGCGCTCGCTGATTATCGGTCTGAAAACATGATGCGGGTAATGAAGTGCCCCTGCTGTTACGTGTCGTTGGCTGACAATAATGCATTCCAACTCACGCGCATCAAACGGTGCTAAAGGCCACCGCCATCAGACAGCTTATAGGGTTTGTCCTTAGTTTTAGATATATCGACCTGGCGGGCTGCGAGCTTCACCTGGGGTATCTCCTTTCATTGAACAGGAATCTCCCTCCACATGAATGTGGATTTCAATGAATCATAGAAGACATTGAGGTAATGGAATATTTGAAAATGCCGCGTATATACTGGGTTGAGTAGACTTCAGAGGACGCTAAGAGAAGTGAGTATGGCACGCCCTACAGGATTCGAACCTGTGACCTACGGCTTAGAAGGCCGTTGCTCTATCCAGCTGAGCTAAGGGCGCCCTGAGAAGCAAGTGCTTCGCGGAGTGAAACGCGTGGAATTATACGGTCCACGTCGGTCGAGTCAATCCATTTTGCCAGGAAACTGCGGGGCTTATACGACGCTGGCGAAATATCCCCCACCAACTGTACAAGAAGCATACCGCCGGGGCTAATGCGCGCGTAAATCGACTCAGTGGCCAGGCGCAACGCACCAATAACCATGTAATAACCATGGTCATAACAGGCTAAATTAGCCTCAGACAGGATAAAACAGCAAACGAGGACTGACAGCGAGGCCCGCTTCTGACAAAATATCCTCATCCCCCTTTCGTAAAGATACAGATGGAATCCTCTCTCTGATGGCAGCAAAAATTATTGACGGTAAAACGATTGCGCAGCAGGTACGCTCTGAGGTTGCGGAAAAAGTGAAGGCTCGCGTTGCGGCCGGAAAACGCGCCCCTGGGCTGGCCGTCGTGCTGGTCGGCAGCAACCCGGCCTCGCAGATTTATGTCGGCAGCAAGCGCAAAGCATGTGAAGAAGTGGGCTTCGTCTCCCGCTCTTACGATCTCCCGGAAACCACCAGCGAAGCCGAGCTGCTGGAGCTTATCGACACTCTGAATGCCGATAAGACCATCGACGGTATTCTGGTTCAGCTGCCCCTGCCGGCAGGGATCGATAACGTCAAAGTTCTCGAGCGCATCGCGCCGGATAAAGACGTCGACGGCTTCCATCCTTACAACGTTGGCCGCCTGTGCCAGCGCGCGCCGCGCCTGCGTCCGTGCACTCCGCGCGGTATCGTGACCTTGCTGGAACGCTACAATATCGACACCTACGGCCTCAATGCGGTGGTCATTGGCGCCTCCAATATCGTCGGTCGCCCGATGAGCATGGAGCTGCTGCTGGCCGGCTGCACCACCACCGTCACCCACCGCTTTACAAAAAACCTGCGCCATCATGTCGAAAACGCCGACCTGCTGATCGTCGCGGTGGGCAAACCGGGCTTTATTCCTGGCGAGTGGATTAAAGAAGGGGCGATTGTGGTCGATGTCGGCATCAACCGTCTGGAAAGCGGCAAAGTGGTCGGCGACGTGGTGTATGAAGATGCCGCCGAACGCGCGTCCTACATCACCCCGGTTCCCGGCGGCGTTGGCCCGATGACCGTCGCCACCCTGATCCAGAACACGCTGCAGGCGTGCGAAGAGTATCACGACGTTGAGGAGGCCTGAGATGGCGACATTTTCCTTAGGTAAACACCCGCACGTTGAGCTGTGCGATCTGCTGAAGCTGGAAGGCTGGAGCGAAAGCGGCGCCCAGGCGAAGATCGCCATCGCCGACGGGCTGGTAAAAGTCGACGGCGCGGTGGAAACCCGCAAACGCTGCAAAATCGTCGCTGGTCAGACGGTGAGCTTTGAAGGCCAGAGCGTGACCGTCACGGCCTGACAACGAAAATAAAAACGCCCGCTTTTGCGGGCGTTTTTTTATGGCTTACTTCCGGCGCCAGGTGGTGCCCTGCGGGCCATCTTCCAGCACAATGCCCATCTCGTTGAGACGGTCGCGCGCCGCATCCGCCGCCGCCCAGTCTTTCGCTTTGCGCGCGTCCAGACGCTGCTGGATGAGCGATTCGATCTCCGCCACTTCCGCGTCATCAACCTGCGCGCCGCTCTGCAGGAACGCCTCCGGCTCCTGCTCCAGCAGACCCAGTACCGCAGCAAGCTTACGCAGGTGGGCCGCCATGGCGTTCGCCGCGGCCGCGTCCTCGGTTTTCAGACGGTTCACTTCACGCGCCATATCGAACAGCACCGAGTAGGCTTCCGGGGTGTTGAAGTCGTCGTCCATCGCCTCGATAAAGCGTGCTTCGAAGGCTTCGCCACCCGCCGCATCGACGGATTTGTCCGTCCCGCGCAGCGCGGTGTACAGACGCTCCAGCGCCGAACGCGCCTGCTTGAGGTTCTCTTCGCTGTAGTTCAGCTGGCTGCGATAGTGGCCGGACATCAGGAAGTAGCGAATCGTCTCCGCATCGTAATACTTCAGCACGTCGCGGACGGTAAAGAAATTACCCAGCGATTTCGACATCTTCTCGCGGTCAACCATCACCATGCCGGAGTGCATCCAGTAGTTGACGTATTCGCCGTCGTGGGCGCAGGTGGACTGGGCGATTTCGTTTTCATGGTGCGGGAACATCAGATCCGAACCGCCGCCGTGAATATCGAAGTGGTTGCCAAGCTGCTTGCAGTTCATCGCCGAGCACTCGATATGCCAGCCCGGACGGCCCGCGCCCCATGGCGACGGCCAGCTCGGCTCGCCCTCTTTCGACATTTTCCACAGGACGAAGTCCATCGGGTTACGCTTGACGTCAACCACGTCGACGCGCGCCCCCGCCTGCAGTTGATCGAGATCCTGACGTGACAGCAAACCGTAGTTCGGGTCCGTCGGCACGTCGAACATCACGTCGCCGTTATCTGCCACGTAAGCATGGCCTTTGGCGATCAGCTGCTCGGTGATCTCAATGATCTCCGCAATATGGTGCGTTGCGCGCGGCTCGCTGTCGGGACGCAGAATATTCAGCGCGTCAAAATCTTTGTGCATTTCGGCAATCATGCGATCGACCAGCGCGACAAAGCTTTCGCCGTTTTCATTAGCGCGCTTAATGATTTTGTCGTCGATATCGGTGATATTGCGCACGTACTTCAGCTTATAGCCGAGAAAACGCAGATAGCGCGCCACGACGTCAAAGGAGACGAAGGTACGTCCATGGCCGATATGACAGAGATCGTAAACGGTAATACCACACACGTACATGCCGACTTCCCCGGCATGGATAGGTTTAAATTCCTCTTTCTGGCGCGTCAGTGTATTAAAAATTTTTAACATCGAAGATTCCGTGTAGACGTGTGTGGGTAATGAAGTCTCTATAATACCCATAATTCAGACCGGACGCAGCACACATTGCAAGGTGCATCGACCCCCGCGGTTATGCTATAACACCCCCCTATATCTCACCCGACACCGGGTGCTGGCACCACACTCATCGGAACAGGATGCAAAAATGGTTACTTTCCACACCAATCATGGCGATATCGTAATCAAAACGTTTGACGACAAAGCGCCGGAAACAGTTAAAAACTTCCTGGACTACTGCCGCGAAGGTTTCTACGACAACACCATTTTCCACCGTGTTATCAACGGCTTCATGATTCAGGGCGGCGGTTTTGAACCTGGCATGAAACAAAAAGCGACCAAATCTCCGATTCAGAACGAAGCGAACAACGGTCTGAAAAACACCCGCGGCACGCTGGCGATGGCCCGTACTCAGGCGCCGCACTCTGCCACCGCGCAGTTCTTCATCAACGTGGTTGACAACGACTTCCTGAACTTCTCCGGCGAAAGCCTGCAGGGTTGGGGCTACTGCGTCTTCGCGGAAGTGGTTGAAGGCATGGACGTGGTCGACAAAATCAAAGCGGTTGCCACCGGCCGCAGCGGCATGCACCAGGATGTGCCGAAAGATGATGTGATCATCAAAAGCGTCACCGTCAGCGAGTAATTCGTGGCGACACTTTTTATTGCAGATTTGCACCTGCAAACAGAAGAACCGGCGATCACCGCCGGTTTTCTGCGTTTTTTACAGGGCGAAGCCCGCCAGGCGGACGCTCTGTATATCCTTGGCGATCTGTTTGAGGCATGGATCGGCGATGACGATCCTAACCCGCTGCACCAACAAATTGCCTCGGCAATCAAAGCCGTCGTCGACGCCGGCGTGCCGTGCTACTTCATCCATGGCAACCGCGATTTTCTCGTCGGCCAGCGCTTTGCCCGCCAGAGCGGGATGATCCTGCTCGCCGAAGAAGAGCGACTGGACCTCTATGGCCGTGAAGTCTTGATCATGCATGGCGACACGCTGTGCACCGATGACCAAGGCTATCTGGCGTTTCGCGCCAAAGTCCACACCCCGTGGATCCAGCGTTTGTTCCTGGCCCTGCCGCTGTTTATTCGCCATCGCATCGCCGCCCGCATGCGCGCCGACAGCAAAGCCGCCAACAGCAGTAAATCAATGGAAATTATGGATGTGAATCCACAGGCGGTAGTTGACGCAATGGAGCGGCATCACGTGCAGTGGCTGATCCACGGCCATACTCATCGCCCGGCGGTCCATGAACTGCAGGCCAACGGCCAACCCGCATGGCGTGTGGTACTTGGCGCCTGGCACAGCGAAGGTTCGATGGTCAAGGTGACGCCGGACGACGTCAAACTAATCCACTTTCCGTTCTAATTCCTGCGCGAGCACAATTCCGAAAGCGCCTTTTGCCCGGGCGAAGGTGCGCGCTTCCCCCCGCCCTGCATGCTAGTCTTCCACAACGTCACTCTCAAGGAACGAGCATGAGCAGGAAAAAGTGGAGTCAGCCGCTGATGTGGGGAATGATCATCGCGATCCTCAATCCGTTAGGGGTAAGTTATATCGCCTTAATCGGCGTCGTTATCGGCAACACGCTGACGTTTGTCTGGTGTGCGATGCTGGCGTGGGCTATCTATTTTTATGCCATTTATTTGCTCTGCACCCGCCCTCACGATAGCCGGCTGGTACAAATCTATTTACTGCTTATGGGCACCCTGATGCTCCCGTGGGGGGTAGTGCTGCTTATCACCTGTATCATGAGGGAGATAAAGGTCAATCAGGCACCCACGCCATCACCTCCAGGCGAGACAAAAGACGGCTAACCATGCGCACGCAACCGTTTTCCTTGCTGGCAGTTCATGCTATTCTCTGTGGCCTCTAAAGCAGTGTGAAACACACCCACAGGAGTTTTAAGACGCATGTCTTCCCGCAATAATTCGGCGCGTATCGCCATCGTGATGGGGTCCAAAAGCGACTGGGCTACCATGCAATTTACCGCAGAAATCCTTGATGCCCTGAACGTTCCGTACCATGTCGAAGTGGTCTCCGCCCACCGCACGCCCGATAAGCTGTTCAGCTTTGCTGAAAGCGCCGAAAGCCACGGTTATCAGGTGATTATTGCAGGAGCAGGCGGCGCGGCGCATCTGCCGGGCATGATTGCGGCGAAAACCCTGGTGCCGGTGCTCGGCGTACCGGTTCAGAGCGCAGCCTTAAGCGGTGTCGACAGCCTCTACTCCATTGTGCAGATGCCGCGCGGCATTCCGGTCGGTACCCTGGCCATCGGCAAAGCTGGCGCTGCGAACGCCGGCCTGCTCGCCGCGCAGATCCTTGCCCAGCACGATGCTGAACTGCACCAGCGCCTGAGCGCCTGGCGTCAGGCGCAAACCGATGAAGTGCTGGATAATCCGGATCCGCGGGGTGCGGCATGAAACAGGTATGCGTGCTCGGTAACGGCCAGTTAGGCCGTATGCTGCGCCAGGCCGGCGAGCCGCTGGGCATCGCCGTTTGGCCGGTCGGCCTGGAAGCCGACCCGGAAGCGGTGCCGTTCCAGCAGAGCGTCATCACGGCAGAAATTGAACGCTGGCCGGAAACCGCCCTCACCCGCGAGCTGGCCCGCCACCCGGCGTTCGTCAACCGCGATGTCTTCCCGATTATCGCCGACCGCCTGACGCAAAAGCAGCTGTTTGACAAGCTTGGCCTCGCCACCGCCCCGTGGCAGCTGCTGGCGGATAAAAGCGAGTGGCCGGCGGTGTTTGCCCGCCTTGGCGAACTGGCGATCGTTAAGCGTCGCGTTGGCGGTTACGACGGCCGCGGCCAGTGGCGTCTGCAGGAAAACGAGATCGATCAGCTACCGGCCGATAACTACGGCGAGTGCATCGTCGAGCAGGGGATTAACTTCTCCGGCGAGGTATCGCTGGTGGGCGCCCGCGCTCATGACGGTAGCACCGTCTTCTACCCGCTGACCCGTAACCTGCATCAGGACGGTATTCTGCGCGCCAGCGTCGCCTTCCCGCAGGCCAACGCTCGCCAGCAGGAACAAGCGGAAAGCATGCTGACGGCGATCATGAACGAGCTGAACTACGTCGGCGTGATGGCGATGGAGTGCTTCGTTACCGCCGAGGGGCTGCTGATTAACGAGCTGGCGCCGCGGGTGCACAACAGCGGCCACTGGACGCAGAACGGCGCGTCTATCAGCCAGTTCGAGCTGCATCTGCGGGCGATTACCGGCCTGCCGCTGCCGCCGCCGGTGGTCAACAGCCCGTCGGTGATGATCAACCTGATCGGCACCGATCTTAACTACGACTGGCTGAAGCTGCCGCTGGTGCACCTGCACTGGTATGACAAAGAGGTGCGCCCGGGTCGTAAAGTCGGCCACCTGAACCTCACCGACAGCGATACCGATCGCCTGAGCGCGACGCTGGAAGCGATCAAGCCGCTGCTGCCGCCGGAGTACACTAGCGGCCTGTTCTGGGCGCAATCGCAGCTCAGCTAAGCCCTTCGTGCCGGGGATTTGATCTATCCCCTTCCCCGGCACACCTTGAGGCGCGTACAATCCCCCCCTTGCTGTAAAGCTCATTTCTGTTTTGACTTCAGAGGATACCCCATGACCAATGGGACGGATTATCGCGCCATTCTCGCCAGCGATACGCCACTGATTGACGTACGCGCCCCGGTGGAGTTTAGCCAAAGCGCGATGCCGGCGGCGATCAACCTGCCGCTGATGAATGATGAAGAACGCGCCGCGGTCGGCACCTGCTACAAGCGTCAGGGGCCGGAAGCGGCGCTGGCGCTCGGCCATAAACTGGTCCAGGGTGACCTGCGCGCCAGCCGTACTCAGGCGTGGCTGGAAGCGTGCGCCCGTTACCCACACGGTTACCTGTGCTGCGCCCGCGGCGGCCAGCGCTCGCATATCGTCCAGCTGTGGCTGAAAGAAGCTGGCGTGGATTACCCCCTGATCGTCGGCGGCTATAAAGCGCTACGCCAGGCGGCGATCCAGGCCACCGACGAACTGGTGCAGCGCCCGATCGTGCTGATTGGCGGCTGCACCGGCAACGGCAAAACTCAACTGGTCTGCTCGCGCCCGGACGGTATCGACCTGGAAGGGCTTGCTCATCACCGCGGTTCTTCATTCGGTCGAACCCTGCAGGATCAGCATCCGCAGGCCACCTTTGAAAACCACCTGGCGGTCGGCCTGCTTAAAAAAGCCGAACAGCAGACCCGCTGGGTGCTGGAAGATGAAGGCCATATGATCGGCGCCAATCATCTACCGGAGAGCCTGCGCCTCCGCATGGCGCAGTCGCCGCTGGCGGTGGTGGAAGATCCGTTTGACGTTCGCCTCGAACGGCTGCGCGAAGAGTATTTCGATCGCATGTATCGCGACTTTATCGCCGCGTATGGCGAAGAGAAAGGCTGGCAGGCATACGGCGAGTATCTGCATCACGGCCTGTTTGCCATCCGCCGTCGCCTGGGGCTGCAGCGTTTTGCTCAGCTCACTGAACGGCTCGATGAGGCGCTGGTGCAGCAGCAGCGCACCGCCAGCACCGAGGCGCACTTTGCCTGGCTGGTACCGCTGCTGGAAGAATACTACGACCCGATGTATCGCTATCAGTTGGGGAAAAAAGCCGGGAAAATTCTCTTTCGCGGCAGCTGGCAGGAGGTCGCAGCCTGGCTGGCGAAGTAATCGCATGCTCTATTGTCCCGGCTTGCGGCGTAAACGCCTTAGCCGGGCTACCGGTCGGCGCGATTTGTAGCCACGGTAAGCGCGCGCGACCGGGGAGTTGTGACCGCTTAGAAGTCGTAGCGCAGACGGACCAGGTTCATATCGCCAAGGTTGTCGGTGCTGGAGGTAAACACGTGTTCGTAGTCAACGCGGAAACCGTAATCCAGCTGGAAGCTAATCCCCAGACCGTTATCGATACGCTGGTAGTTGCGGCCGTTCACATATTCCAGACGGTCGCCCATAAAGTACGGCTGAATAGATTTAACAGCGTATTGATTGATCGGGAATTTATAGCCCGCAAAATATTCAATCCCCCAGGCGTCACCGGCAAAGTAATTATGCACATCGGTTTTCTTGGTGGTGAGGAAGTTCTGATACCAGCCGCCGCCGAGGGAGAAGGTCCAGTTATCCGGGGTCCAGCTCAGCGCGGTACCGACGATATTCTGGTCATAGGTTTTGCTGTCGGCGCTTGACGGGTCGCGCATTTCGGCGCGGGTGTAGTTCCACGCGGTACCCCAGGTCAGATCCTTCATGATGTGGTAGTCCGCGCCAACAGAACCACCGCCTTTACGCTTGTAGCGCAGGCCGTTACCCGGCAGGTATTCGCTGTCTTCGAACAGATAAGAGCCGTAAAGATCGACATCACCTACAGTTTTCTTATATTTCAGCATATTACGTGAACGATAGGAGCCATCGTAATCGCCATTAATACCGTTCCCCGGGGCCTGACCGATCATATCGTAGTCCCAGATATCGGTTTTCACCCCCACCACATCATAGTAAATGCTGTTCTGCTGCCCGTAGGTTAACGTACCCCAGGTATCGCTTTTCAGGCCGGTATACAGCATGCGGCGGGTGGTATTGTTCGCGCCTTCCGCGTAGTGGTTATCCCAGTCAAACAGCGCCGGAATGTTCACGCCCAGCTCATAGTAGCTGATCCAGCTAATATCATCGAACAGGTAGTAATCCGCCGCGAAGCGGAAGCGGGTGCCGCCGTCAAAACCGTTACGCTTATAGGAGCCTTTGTCGCCATCGCCGGTCATCATGTTGAACTGCGGCCGGATACTGCCGCCGACGGTAAAGTTAAGCCGGCTTAACGGATCGCCCGCCTGCGGATCTTGTTTCAGCAGCGTAATCTCCGCGTGGGAAGGCAATGACGTTAACGCTAATGCTGCGCCGATCGAGATCGCCAGCGCTTTTATTGTGTGTGCCATAGTTTTTCCTTGATTAATAAGCCACCTTATATTTTCCAGTTGAATATTAACCGCGAATCAGCATAGCGTGTTGTTGGGTTTTTAATGTTTTGTGCTCTTAAAAATCAATGATTTATCAATTTGTGCGTTTAAAATAAAAGCGCCGCCAAAAACGGCGGCGCATCATCAAAATGCAATATTCTTACTGGCTAAACTGGCGGAATAGCGCTTTTCCTTTTAACAGACGCAGCCCCAGCCCGCCGCCGCACAGGGATAACAACACCGCTCCCGTCAGCGGCAGCAACACCCACAGGCGCCAGTCCGGCGCCCAGGGAAAATCAAAGACTTTCGTCTGCAGCATCGCCAGCGCCACTTCCGCGCCTATCGCCGCCACCAGGCCGGAAACCAGCCCCAGCAGGGCAAACTCCGCCCACAGCGTAGCGCGCAGCAGCGATTTTCCTGCCCCCAGCGTGCGCCAGACCACCAGCTCCTGATGGCGTTGACGCATACCGACCTGCACCTGCGCCAGCAACAGCAGCACGCCGCAGGCCGTCACCAGGCCTACCATCACCTCCAGCGCCCGGCTGACCTGGGAGAGCACCTGGCCGACCTGACGCAGGATGGCGCCGATATCCAGCAGACTGACGGTGGGAAACTCGCGGTTCAGCTGGGTCAACATCGCGGGACCGTTATCCCAGCGGAAGCTGGTGAGCCAGCTCTGCGGCTGCCCGTCCAGCGCCCCGGCGGGGAAAATAAAGAAGAAGTTTGGCCGCAGGCTCTCCCAGTCTACTTTGCGCACGCTGCTGACCTTCGCGCTGAACTCCTGGGTATCGCCGGTAAAGGTCACTGTATCGCCGATCTTTATCCCCAGCCGCTGCGCCAGCCCCTCCTCAATCGATACCTCGCCCGGCTTCGGCGGCCAGCTGCCGGCCACCAGCGGATTATGATCCGGACGCTGTTCGCTCCAGGTGAGATTAAGCTCGCGATTCAGCGCTTCGTCTTTGTTCCCGTCCGTGGATTGACCGTTGATCTGCGTCAGACGGGCCCGGACGATCGGATAGAATTCCGCCGCCCGCGTCTGGTGTTCGGCGAGGAAGGTCTTCACCGGCACTATCTGCTCAGGGGCGATATTGATCAGAAAGTAGTTCGGGCTCTGCGGGGGCAACTGCTGCTGCCAGCGGTCAAGCAGATCGCCGCGCAGCACCAACAGGAGCGCCAACAGCATAAACGACAGGGAAAACGCCGCCAGCTGGCTGAGGGTCGACCACGGCTGGCGCAGCAGGCGGTTCACCGCCAGACGCAGCGGCAAGGCTTTGAGCGTCAGGCGTTTGAGCAGCCACAGCAATCCCCAGCCCACCAGGCCGCACAGCAGCGCCAGCACCACCGCCCCGGCCAGCACCGACCACAGCAGCGGGCTGCCGCCCAGCAGCCAGGCCAACAGGCCCACCACCACGACGCTAACCGCCGGGACCCAGATTTTCAACGGCCAGACGTTAGCCACCACATCCTGACGCAGCACTCGCAGCGGCAGGGTCGCCAGCAGCAGTCGATAGGGTCGCAGGCCCACCAGCAGGGAAATGACGCCTGTCGCCCCGATAGCCCACAGCCACGGCCAACCGCTGGCAGCGGGTAACGCGGCGGGCAGCACCGGTTTGAGAACCAGCAGCAGCAGACGCTCCAGCGCCAGGCCCGCCACCCCGCCGGTTATCACCGACAGCGTCAACAGCAGCAGCCATTGGCCGACGATAAGCTTGCGCAGCTGCGACCTTCCGGCGCCCAGCGTCTTGAGTATGGCGACCAGATCATAGCGGCTGCGGCAGTAGTGGCTCATCGCTACCGCCACTGCGGCGACGGCCAGCAGCAGCGTCAACAGCGCGGATAACAACAGGAATTGCTGCGAGCGTTCGAGGGATTTGCCCAGCGCGCTGTCGTCCTGGTCAAGGCCAATCCAGCGATGCTCCGGGCCGAGCTTCGGCAGCAGCCACTGCTCATAATTGGCCAGCTGTTCAGCGTCGCCGGCGAACTTATAGCGCCATGCGACGCGACTGCCGGGCTGCACGGCCCCGGTTTTTGCCACGTCGGCCATATTCATCATCAGCCGCGGCGCCATCTGGAAGGGGTTAAACCCCGCATCCGGCTCCTGAATCACCTCCCCGGCAATGCGCAGCGTGGCATCGCCAACGTCAATCGTATCGCCGGTTTTCAGGTTCAGGAGCGCCATCAGCCTTGGCGCCAGCAGCACGCTCCCCGCCTGCGGCTTCAGCCCCGGCGGCTGCGTCTCGAGGGTGCCATACAGCGGATAGCGGTCGTCCACCGCCTTAACGTCCGCCAGCTGCGGCGTATCCCCGGCGAACGTCATGGTGGCAAAGCTCAGCTGCTCGCCGACGGTCAGCCCTGACTTCCGCGCCTGTGCGATCCACTCGGCGGGCACCTCGCGCGAACTGCGCAGCGTACGGTCGCCGGCCATAAACTCACGGCTTTGCTGGCTAAGGCCTTTCTCCATCCGATCGCTTATCGACCCCAGGGCCAGCACGCAGGCCACGGCGAGGCTTAACGCCAGCCAGACGATCAGCAGCGACGGCGAGCGCCATTCGCGCCAGAACCAGCGGGCGATCATGCTTCCTCCCGCAGCTGGCCATCCACCAGGCGCAGACGGCGATCGCAGCGCGCCGCCAGCAGCGGATCGTGAGTGACGAGGATCAGGGTGGTGCCGTGTTCGCGATTAAGCGAGAACAGCAGATCGGCAATTTTGTCCCCGGTCTGGCGATCGAGGTTGCCGGTGGGCTCATCGGCGAACAGAATGGCCGGGCGCCCGTTAAAGGCCCGGGCCAGCGCCACCCGCTGCTGTTCGCCGCCGGAGAGCTGCGCCGGCAGGTGGTGCAGGCGTTTGCCAAGTCCCAGCTGCTCAAGCAGCGCGCGGGCATCGCCCCGGCTCTGGCTATCGCTGGCGCCGCGCAACAGCGCCGGCAGCTCGACGTTCTCTAGGGCGTTGAGCGTCGGGATCAGCATAAACGACTGAAAAACAAAACCAACGTGCTGCGCCCGCAGCGCCGCCCGCGCCTCTTCATCCATCCGGTGCAGCGGTTTGCCCAGCATCGATACTTCCCCGCTGCTGCCATCGTCGAGGCCGGCGAGGATCGCCAGCAGGGTCGATTTACCGGAACCCGACTCGCCGATCAGGGCGATGGTCTGCCGCGGTTTGACAACCAGCTCAACTCCGGTAAGGATGGAGAGCTGATGCTCCCCCTGACCGACGGACTTCTTAAGATGATGAACTTCAAGTATGTTTTCCGCTGGCATGTGCCTTTCCTGTTGTTGTTCCTGTTTACCTGCCGCGCGATGGCGGCGGACACGCTGCTGATCCTCGGCGACAGCCTGAGCGCTGGCTATCGGATGGCGGCCAACGCCGCCTGGCCGGCGCTGCTCAATGAGCAGTGGCAGGCGAAAACGCCGGTGGTGAACGCCAGCATCAGCGGCGATACCTCGCAGCAGGGGTTGGCTCGCCTACCAGCGCTGCTTAAGCAGCACCAGCCGCGCTGGGTGCTGGTTGAGCTCGGCGGCAATGACGGACTGCGCGGTTTTCCGCCGCAGCAGACCGAGCAGACGCTGCGCACCATTATTAAAGATATCAAAGCGGCCAACGCCGAGCCGCTGCTGATGCAAATTCACCTGCCGGCGAACTATGGCCGCCGCTATAATGAAGCCTTCGGCGCGATTTACCCGGCCCTGGCCAAAGAATTCGCTATTCCTCTCCTGCCCTTTTTTATGGAGGAGGTCTATCTCAAGCCGCAATGGATGCAGGACGACGGCATTCACCCAAATCGCGACGCGCAGCCGTTTATCGCCGACTGGATGGCGAAGCGGCTGGCTCCCTTAGTTAATCATGACTCCTGAACGCCAGGGGTCGCTGACAGGTAAAGTTATGCAAAAAACGGTTTTAGTGACAGGCTGTTCCAGCGGAATTGGTCTGGAAAGCGCGCTGGATTTAACCCGCCAGGGCTTTCGCGTGCTGGCGGCCTGCCGCAAAGCAGAGGATGTCGCGCGGATGCAGGAGCTGGGGCTAACCGGTATTTTGCTCGATCTGGATGACCCGCAGAGCGTGGAGCGCGCGGCAGCGGAGGTGATTGCGCTGACCGATAATCGTCTCTACGGCCTGTTCAATAACGCCGGGTATGGCGTCTATGGCCCGCTGAACACCATCAGCCGCCAGCAGATGGAACAGCAATTTTCCGCTAACTTTTTCGGCGCGCATCAGCTCACCATGCTGCTGCTGCCGGCGATGACGCCGCACGGCGAAGGGCGCATCGTGATGACCTCCTCGGTGATGGGGCTTATCGCCAGTCCCGGCCGCGGAGCCTATGCCGCCAGTAAATATGCCCTCGAGGCATGGTCCGACGCGCTGCGCATGGAGCTGCGTCACAGCGGTATTCAGGTCAGCCTGATTGAACCGGGCCCGATCCGCACCCGCTTTACCGATAACGTCAACCAGACGCAAAGCGATAAGCCCGTAGAAAATCCGGGCATCGCCGCCCGCTTTACCCTCGGGCCGGAGGCGGTGGTGGAAAAAGTGCGCCATGCTTTTACCAGCGATAAACCAAAGCTGCGCTATCCGGTCACCCTGGTCACCCACGCGGTGGCGCTGCTTAAGCGCCTGCTGCCTGCCCGCGCGATGGACAAAATTATCCACGGCTGAGTTGAAGCGCGGAATGCCGCCCCCATGTAAAACAGAAATCGACTAACGAGAAATGCCCATGTCCGAACAGAATATTGTCAACATTAGCGAAGCGAACCTGCAGCAGACGCTACAGCAGTCCATGAACGTTCCGGTGCTGTTTTATTTCTGGTCTGCCCGCAGTCAGCACTGCGAACAGCTGACCCCGGTGCTCGAGCGCCTGGCAGCCCAATACAACGGCCAGTTCACGCTGGCGAAGGTCGATTGCGACGCCGAGCAGATGCTCGCTTCACAGTTTGGTCTGCGCGCCATCCCTACGGTTTATCTGTTCCAGAACGGCCAGCCGGTGGATGGTTTTGAAGGCCCGCAGCCGGAAGAAGCGATCCGCGCCCTGCTGGATAAAGTCCTGCCCCGTGAAGAGGAGCTGAAAGCTCAGCAGGCGCTGGCCCTGATGCAGGAAGAAAAATACGCCGATGCCCTGCCGCTGCTGAAGGAAGCCTGGCAGCTGTCGAATCAGGAAAGCCAGATTGGCCTGCTGCTGGCGGAAACGCTGATTGCTCTGCACCGTTCCGATGAAGCGGAAAGCGTGCTGAAAACCATTCCTCTGCAGGATCAGGATACCCACTATCAGGGTCTGGTGGCGCAGATTGAGCTGCTCAAACAGGCCGCCGACACCCCGGAAATCCAGCAGCTGCAGCAGCAGGTGGAACAGAATCCGGAGGATGCGCAGTTGGCCTCCCAGCTGGCGCTGCAGCTGCATCAGGTCGGGCGTAATGAAGAAGCGCTGGCCCTGCTGTTCAGCCATCTGCAGAAAGATTTAGGCGCCGGCGATGGCCAGGCGCGCAAGATGCTGCAGGAGATCCTCGCCGCCCTCGGTACCGGCGATGCGCTGGCCGCCAAATATCGTCGTCAGCTCTATTCACTGCTGTACTAATCCGTTGCCTTCCCCGGATAGCGCTGCGCTTATCCGGGCTACGCGAACTATGCGGAACGTAGCCTAAGTAGCCCGGGTAAGGCGTGAACGCCGCAACCCGGGATCGTTCACGGGCGCTTTTTCAACTGCGTCACCACCAGCTGATGGCGGGCGTTGAAGAACTTCCGGTAGGTCAGATAGCCGGCGATAATCGTCGACAGGCTGGCGGTTGACAGCAGCATAAAGGTCACCATGATCTGGTACTTAATCGCCTTCACCGGGTCAATACCGGCAAAAATCAGCCCCGACATCATCCCAGGCAAGCTCACCAGACCGACCGTTTTCGCCGAATCGACGGTGGGAATCAATGACGCGCGAATGCTCTCGCGAATCAGCCGCGCTGAGGCCATCTTCGGCGTCGCGCCGAGGCTCAGTTTCTCCTGAATCTGCTGCTGCTCGCTGCTGAAGCGCTGGCCCATATTGTTGTAGCACAGCCCCACCGCCACCATGGCGTTCCCGGCCACCATCCCGGCAATCGGGATCACCTGCATCGGCACGAAGGCGATCGAGCCAGAAAACACCAGTACCGCCAGCGTTAGTCCAGCGCCAGTAGTGATGGCGATAAACGACGAGATAAAAGCTTTGTCGATATATTTACTGCGCTTCTTCGCATTCCATGCCGCGTTAAAGCAGATAAACAGCACCATCAACAGCGTCAGAACCGCATGATTGACGTTAAAGATATATTTCAGCACATAGCCGACGATTATCAGCTGCACGATCGCCCGGCAAATACTCCAGATAATATCTTTTTCCAGCGCCAGCTTTTCCCGATAGCTGACCAGAATAGCGATCAGCACCAGCACCATCGACAGCGCCAGCGATTCGTTCGTAATGTTATGCCCGTTCATGCTGTACCTCCTGCATATTTCCGCCGGCAGGTTGCAGCGTAATCACTTCATCGGCATGCGAAATTTCATTGCGATCGTGGGTGACCCACAGAACAGCGACCTGTTTTTCCGTTACGTAGCCATGAATAATTTCATTCACATTCTGTTTATTACTTTCATCCAGCGCGCTGGTAATTTCGTCCAGCAGCAGCACGCGCGGCAGAAATTGTAGATTGCGGATCAGCGATACGCGCTGCTTTTCCCCTCCGGACAGTTCGTTAATGGATTTTTCCAGCATATTTTCGTCAAGGCCAAAGCGCTGCAGGTCGGCCAGCAGCGCCTGCGGATCCGGTTGTTTATTGCGGATCTGCCACGGAAAAATCAGATTATCGTAAACCGAATCACCGAACAGGGCCGGCGTCTGCGCGCAGTAAGAGACCTGTTGGCGATACCTTTCCGGCGACAGCGTCGCGACATCCGCATCGTCGAAGAACAGGCGCCCGGAGGTTGGGCTGAGCAGCGAGGCGATAATCTTCAGCAAGGTACTTTTCCCGCAGCCGGAAGGGCCGGTAATCAACTTGAATTCTCCGGCGCGAAGCTGAAAATTGATATTGTGTAAAATAACGGCGTCGTCGGTCTTAAACCCCACACCGTCGAGACGCAAAAGCGCGTTATTTTCCTTCATGAGTCTTCCTGATTATTTTCTGAAACACCGCTAGTTTACCGCACTTTCCTTTCTCCAGGATGAGGAGAAAGATATACTCAGTTTAAACATGCGCTATTTCCTTGTAGCGCCCCGCCAGGCAACAAGACAGGAGGTTTTTGATGCTAATTTTTATTCCTATCCTTATTTTCGTCGCGCTGGTTATTGTGGCCGCGGCGGTGAAAATTGTCCCGCAGGGCTACCAGTGGACGGTGGAGCGCTTCGGGCGTTTTACCCAGACGCTGCAGCCGGGATTAAGCTTAGTCGTGCCGTTTATGGACCGTATCGGCCGCAAAGTGAACATGATGGAGCAGGTGCTCGATATCCCCTCGCAGGAGGTTATCTCCCGGGATAACGCCAACGTCACCATAGACGCGGTCTGCTTTATTCAGGTGATCGACGCGCCAAAGGCCGCCTACGAGGTCAGCAATCTTGAGCAGGCGATCGTCAACCTGACGATGACCAACATCCGTACCGTGCTCGGCTCAATGGAGCTGGACGAAATGCTCTCCCAGCGCGACAGCATTAACACCCGCCTGCTGCATATCGTTGACGACGCCACCAACCCGTGGGGGGTGAAAATCACCCGCGTCGAAATTCGCGACGTTCGCCCGCCGGCGGAGCTTATCGCCTCGATGAACGCCCAGATGAAAGCCGAACGTACCAAACGCGCGTACATCCTTGAGGCCGAAGGGGTGCGACAGGCGGAAATTCTGAAAGCGGAAGGGGAAAAGCAGTCGCAGATCCTCAAGGCCGAGGGCGAACGGCAGTCCGCGTTCCTGCAGGCGGAGGCTCGCGAACGGTCCGCCGAAGCGGAAGCCCGCGCCACCCAAATGGTCTCCTCGGCGATCGCCTCGGGCGATATTCAGGCGATCAACTACTTCGTGGCGCAGAAATACACCGATGCGCTGCAGCAGATTGGCGCCGCTAACAACAGCAAAGTGGTATTGATGCCGCTGGATGCCAGCAGCCTGATGGGATCGATCGCCGGGATCAGCGAGCTGATCAAAGAAGGCGCTGGCGATCGGAAAAAATCATGATCGGCATGATCCTCGCACACCCCCATCTGTTCTGGCTAAGCCTCGGCGGGCTGCTGCTGGCGGCCGAGATGCTGGGCGGCAGCGGATACCTGCTGTGGAGCGGCGTCGCCGGCGTGGTGACCGGCGCCCTGACCTGGCTCCTGCCGCTGAGCTGGGAATGGCAAGGCACGCTGTTTGCCGTTCTCACCCTGCTGGCGGCGTGGCTGTGGTCGAAATGGCTGCGCAAGCGCGTCAAAACGCAGCGCCCGGCCGATGCCCAGCTCAACCAGCGCGGGCAGCAACTGGTGGGCCGCCGCCTGACGCTGGATGCCCCGCTGGTGAACGGCCGCGGCCACGTCCGCGTGGGCGATAGCTCCTGGCCGGTGATTGCCGATGAAGACTTCGCGGCGGGCAGCAAGGTTGAAGTGATTGCCGTAGAAGGGATTACGCTACGAATCAGACCCGCCGTCCGTTAAGCCTGCGCCTTGCGATGGCAGCAGCCGGAAAGATTATCGATAATCGGGCACTCCGCGCTGTCGTCGCCGGGGCAGGATTCGGCCAGCGCCA
Organism: Klebsiella sp. P1954; assembly: GCF_018199955.1. Classification (NCBI taxonomy): domain Bacteria; kingdom Pseudomonadati; phylum Pseudomonadota; class Gammaproteobacteria; order Enterobacterales; family Enterobacteriaceae; genus Klebsiella; species Klebsiella sp. P1954. Next base: position 1,666,925 of record NZ_CP073373.1, read on the forward strand.
GCAGGTGCGCGCGCATATTTTGCAGCTCGCGGATATGGTTCTCGATATCCGCCACTTTCTCCAGCGTGCGTTTTTTCACATCGGCGCTGTGCCGCGACGGGTCGTTGAACAGGGCCACCAGCTCGCGGCACTCTTCCAGGTTAAACCCCACCTGGCGCGCCTGGCGCAGCAGCGTCAGCTCATCGAGATGCTGCTGACTATAGGTGCGGTAGCCGTTTTCGCTCCGCAACGGCGGCGTTACCAGCCCCTTCTCTTCATAAAAACGAATCGCTTTGCTGGTTAAGCCGGTTTTTTTCGCCACATCGCTGATATTCATTTTTTCTCCTTGACCTTCCCCTTGCTGGAAGGTTTAACCTTCTTAATACTCGATGAAAGAGTGGGTCTGGTCAATCGTTGACCGGAAAATTATTCAGGAGTTATTTATGTCTAACACTATTGACCTGACGCTGGATGGCCTCTCCTGCGGCCACTGCGTCAAACGCGTGAAAGAGAGTCTGGAGCAGCGTCCTGACGTTGAGCAAGCGGAAGTCACCCTCACTGAAGCCCATGTGACGGGCAGCGCCAGCGCGCAAGCGCTGATTGATACCGTTAAACAAGCCGGATACGGCGCGGAGCTCAGCCACCCAAAGGCTAAACCGCTGGCAGAATCATCAATCCCGTCGGAAGCACTGACAGCGGCCACTCCTGAGCTTCCGGCAGCCCATGACGAAGATGACAGTCAACAGCTGCTGATCAACGGCATGAGCTGCGCCAGCTGCGTCTCCCGGGTACAAAACGCGCTTGCCGCGGTGCCGGGCGTCTCACAGGCGCGGGTAAACCTGGCGGAACGCACGGCGCTGGTGATGGGCAGTGCGTCCGCCGCTGAATTAGTGCAGGCGGTGGAGAAAGCCGGCTATGGCGCGGAGGCGATCGAAGACGATCTGCAACGCCGCGAACGCCAGCAGGAAACCGCCCTCGCGACGATGAAACGTTTTCGCTGGCAGGCGATTGTCGCCCTGCTGGTCGGCGTGCCGGTGATGGTCTGGGGCATGATCGGCGATAACATGATGGTCAGTGACGACAACCGTTCGCTGTGGCTGGTTATCGGCCTTGTCACCCTCGCCGTCATGGTCTTCGCCGGCGGCCACTTCTACCGCAGCGCGTGGAAAAGCCTGAAAAACGGCACCGCCACCATGGATACGCTGGTGGCGCTCGGCACCGGCGTCGCCTGGCTGTACTCGATGAGCGTCAACCTGTGGCCGCAGTGGTTCCCGATGGAAGCCCGCCATCTCTATTACGAAGCCAGCGCGATGATTATCGGCCTGATTAACCTCGGCCATATGCTGGAGGCCCGAGCGCGTCAGCGCTCCTCGAAAGCGCTGGAAAAACTGCTCGACCTGACGCCGCCTTCGGCGCGGGTCGTCACGCCCGAGGGCGAGAAAGATCTGCCGCTCGCGGAAGTTCAGGCCGGCATGACCCTGCGCCTGACTACCGGCGACCGCGTCCCGGTCGACGGCATGATAAGCCAGGGCGAAGCCTGGTTTGATGAAGCGATGCTCACCGGCGAACCGGTGCCGCAGCAAAAAGGCGATGGCGACGCCATTCACGCCGGGACCGTGGTGCAGGATGGCAGCGTGCTGTTTACCGCCAGCGCCGTCGGCAGCCAGACCACGCTGGCAAGAATTATCCGCATGGTGCGCCAGGCGCAGAGCAGCAAACCGGAGATCGGCCAGCTGGCGGATAAAATCTCCGCCGTATTTGTTCCGGCGGTGGTCGTCATTGCGCTGATCAGCGCTGCGATCTGGTACTTCTTCGGCCCGGCGCCGCAGATCGTCTATACCCTGGTCATTGCCACCACGGTACTGATTATCGCCTGTCCGTGCGCCTTAGGCCTGGCGACGCCGATGTCGATTATCTCCGGCGTTGGCCGGGCGGCGGAGTATGGCGTGCTGGTCCGCGATGCCGATGCGCTGCAGCGCGCCAGTGAACTCGACACCCTGGTGTTCGATAAAACCGGCACCCTGACCGAAGGCAAGCCGCAAGTGGTGGCGGTGAAAACTTTCGCTGGCGTTGATGAGCATACCGCGCTGCGTCTTGCCGCCGCGCTGGAGCAGGGCTCAAGCCATCCGCTGGCGCGAGCGATCCTTGATAAAGCTGCCGACGGCCCATTGCCGGAAGTCAGCGGCTTCCGCACCCTGCGCGGCCTTGGCGTCAGCGGCGAGGCGGAAGGTCATCGTCTGCTGCTCGGTAACCAGGCGCTGCTCAACGAGCAGCATATCAATACCGCCGAGGTGGAAAGCGAGATGACAGCCCAGGCCTCACGCGGCGCCACGCCGGTGCTGCTGGCGGTGGATGGTCAGGCCGCCGCGCTGTTCGCCATCCGCGACCCGCTGCGCGAAGACAGCGTCGACGCCCTGGCGCGTTTGCATCGGCAGGGCTACCGGCTGGTGATGCTTACCGGGGATAACCCCACCACCGCGAAGGCTATCGCCAAAGAAGCCGGCATTGATGAAGTGATCGCCGGCGTGCTGCCGGACGGTAAAGCCGATGCCATTAAGCGTCTGCAGAGCCAGGGGCACAAAGTGGCGATGGTTGGCGATGGGATTAACGACGCCCCGGCGCTGGCCCAGGCGGATGTCGGGATCGCCATGGGCGGCGGCAGCGATGTCGCTATTGAAACCGCGGCGATCACCCTGATGCGCCATAGTCTTCACGGCGTGGCCGATGCGCTGGCGATTTCGAAAGCAACGTTACGCAATATGAAGCAGAACCTGCTGGGCGCGTTTGTCTACAACTCGCTGGGTATCCCGATTGCCGCCGGGATCCTCTGGCCGCTGACCGGCACCCTGCTCAACCCGGTGGTCGCCGGCGCGGCGATGGCGCTGTCGTCGATCACCGTGGTGAGTAACGCCAACCGCCTGCTGCGCTTTAAACCAAAAGAGTAAACGCTGTCAGATGAAACGGGCGCCGACGTTGTTCGGCGCCCGTTTTTTTGCCGGGACAAGAAAAGCCCGCCGGAAGGGTGACGTGTATCACCATATGCGCTAGCATGAAGTCCTCACACTTCGGAGCGCGTATGGGCCTGTTAAACCGGATAAAAATGCTGTGGCGAGCCGCCGTCGGCTCGTCTTATTCCTGGCCTGCGATGGATATCGTCCTGCCCGGCGAACGCTATTTGCACCTCGTCGGCAGTATCCATATGGGCACCCGCGACATGGCGCCGCCGCCGGCAAAGCTTCTGAAAAAAATACGCCAGGCCGATGCGTTAATCGTCGAGGCCGATATCAGCGGCAATGAAACCCCGTTTAGCAATCTCCCCACTTACCCACCGCTGGCGGAACGCCTGAGCGATGCGCAGCTGAGCGAGCTAGAGGCGCGAGCCGGCGAGCTGGGCCTGTCGGTCGGGCTGTTCGACAGCCAGCCGCTGTGGCAGGTGGCGATGGTCCTGCAGGCCACCCAGGCGCAGAAGCTGGGGCTGCGACCGGATTACGGCATCGATTATCAGTTGCTGATGGCCGCCCGCGAGAGCAACATAGCGGTGATGGAGCTGGAAGGCGCCGACAGCCAAATCGCGCTGCTGCGCGATCTGCCCGACGGGGGGATGGCGCTGCTGGAGGATACGCTAACCCACTGGCGCACCAACGCCCGTTTACTGCAGGTCATGATCGGCTGGTGGCTGGAGCAACCGCCGTCGCGCGGCGCGGTATCGCTGCCGACGACCTTTAGCCAGTCTTTATATGATGTGCTGATGCACCAGCGCAACCTCGCCTGGCGCGAGACGCTGCTGGCCTTGCCGCCGGGGCGCTACGTGGTTGCCGTCGGCGCGCTGCACCTGTATGGCGAAGGGAATCTGCCGGATATGCTGACATAAAAAAAATGGCCAATATTGCTATTGGCCCGTCAAAGAGGAATTTCATCATTATTATTATCCCGGGATTTGCATCCCGGATCGTCTGATTGTCGCTCAAAGTGACCATCACTGCCAACACTATTGCGCAAGATGGTACTATTTTTTAGACAACCTGCGGGCGTATTCTGACGTCACGCAAAACCGGTTGGTAAGAAGGATAGCTATGACTCCCGCCGTTAAATTACTCGAAAAAAACAAAATTTCCTTTCAGATCCACAGTTACGATCACGATCCCAATGAGACCAACTTCGGAGATGAAGTGGTGCGCAAGCTAGGCCTCAATGCCGACCAGGTTTACAAGACCTTGCTGGTCGCCGTGAACGGCGATATGAAGCATCTGGCGGTGGCCGTCACTCCGGTCGCCGGGCAGCTGGATTTGAAGAAAGTGGCGAAAGCGCTGGGCGCTAAGAAAGTCGACATGGCCGACCCGATGGTGGCGCAGCGTATCACCGGCTATCTGGTGGGCGGCATCAGTCCGCTGGGGCAGAAGAAGCGCCTGCCGACGGTGATTGACGCCCCGGCGCAGGAATTTGCCACCATCTATATTTCCGGCGGCAAACGCGGGCTGGATATTGAGCTGGCGGCCAGCGATCTGGCGCAGCTTCTCGATGCGAAGTTCGCCGATATCGCCCGCCGCGATTGATAAAACGATCCCGGATAGCGGCGCACGCGCCTTATCCGGGATACCCAACTTGTAGCCCCGGTAAGCGTAGCGCCACCGGGGAAATAGCCAACCTGAAGCCCAGGCTTACTGCCAGCTCACCTCGCCTTTCGGCTCATAGGCGGCGGCATCCAGCGGCGAGTTCTTCTCGATATACTCTTTCAGCACTTCGGCATCGATAAAGCCGGTATTCACATACCCGGGTTTATCGGCGATGTTCGGATAGCCATCGCCGCCGGTGGCGTTAAAGCTCAGCGTCGCCATCCGATAGGTCTTCGCCGGATCCACCGGTTCGCCTTTGATTTTCAGATCGTTCAGCTTACCGTCTTTGGCCACGAAACTGACGTTGGCAAACTGCGGATAAGCGCCGGAATCCGGCTTCATCTGCGCGACGGCGGTCAGGTAATCCACTACCTCTTTGCCGTTCATATCGACATAGGTCAGCACATTGCCGAACGGCTGGACCTTCATCACATCTTTGTAGGTGATATCCCCCGCCTCAATGGAGTCGCGGATCCCGCCGCCGCTCATCACCGCGAAATCCGCGTTGCTGCGCGCCATTTGCGCCGCCAGCAGCAGGTGGCCCATATTGGTCTGCACAAAGCGCACTTTACTGCGGTCGCCCTCCAGATGACCATTCACGCTGCCGATTTTGACCTGCAGCTGCGCCTTGCCTTTGTTCTGGAACGGCGTCAGCAGCGACATCATCTGCGGATTCTCGGCGATCTGCGGCGTATACAGCACCCGCTCGCTTTGGCCGTTATCGTAAGTCACTTTTTTCTTGAGGTTGACCGGGATCAGCTGATAGTGCACCAGCTTCATCTCGCCGTTGCGGAACTCAAAATCGGCGCGGCCGACGTATTTGCCCCACTCATGCGCCTGGACGATCCAGATGCCGTTCTGACGATCCGGAGCGCACGGGGTGCCAGGCACATAATCGACCTGCTTTTTATTTTCCGACGCCATGCATACCGGATCCTGCGAGTGACCGCCGACGATCATCGCCAGCGATCCCGCAGGTAAACTCCGCGCCATTTCAACATCGCCCGGCGCGTTAGAGCCGTGGTTGCCATTGTCGTAATGGCCCATATGGGTGGTGGCCAGGATCACGTCCGGCTTTTCATTCTGCTGCAGCTCCTGGATAACCAGCTTCGCCTCTTCCGCCGGTTTGCGGAATTCAATATCGGTGAAATATTCCGGATTGCCAATCTTGGCCGTATCGTCGGTGGTTAAGCCAATCACCGCGATTTTCAGCCCACCGCGCTTAAACAACGCCCAGGGTTTGAACAGCCGTTCGCCGGTGCTTTTCTGATAAATATTGGCCGACAGGAACGGGAACTTAGCCCACTTTTCCTGCTGGCGCAGCACGCTCAGCGGATTATCGAATTCATGGTTTCCCACCGCCATCGCGTCGTAGCCGATCAGATTCATGCCGCGAAAATCGGGCTCTGCATCCTGTAAATCAGACTCCGGTACGCCGGTATTAATATCGCCGCCGGATAACAGCAGGACGCTTCCCCCTTCCGCCGCCACCTCTTTCCGGATGCCATCGACCAGCGTTTTCTGCGCCGCCAGGCCATATTCGCCGTAGTCATTGCGCCAGAAATGGCCGTGGTGATCGTTGGTGTGCAGGATGGTAATTTTATAGGTTTTATCCTGCTCATAGGCCTGTGCCGACAGGCTGCCCAGCGATAAGGCGGCGAATAACGCCAGCGCTACGCTGTGTTTGAAATAATGCATGCTTCACTCCCTGACTTAATCCCAAGTGCCGAAAGTATAGCGAGTTAGTCGCGTTGACAAATATGTTTTCAGAATTGCGACTTCCTTCAAACCTTATCAGCAGGTATGTTAGTCGGATAATAATTCTACCTGCATCCTCTATACGCCTTCGCGTTGTATGGCATTGCGTCAGCCCGTTCGTCATATTTCCCATGCAGTAGCCGGGAAAATCAGGGCAGTCGCCATGGCTGACAAAAGACGAAAGCTATATAAAAAAGTGACGTGAACCTATGGCAATCAATCAGACCGCTCAACCCTTGTCCGGCCCCGCTGCGCCGCCGCAAAAAGCACGCACCTCGTTTGGCATCTTAGGCGCGATCAGCCTGTCCCATTTGCTTAACGATATGATCCAGTCGCTTATTCTCGCTATCTACCCGCTGCTGCAGGCGGAGTTCTCCCTTACCTTCGTGCAGATCGGCATGATCACCCTGACCTTCCAGCTCACCTCATCGCTATTCCAGCCGGTGATTGGCTACATCACCGATAAACGCTCGATGCCGTGGTCGCTGCCGGTGGGCATGTGCTTCACCCTCTGCGGTTTGATTCTCCTCGCGCTGGCCGGTAGCTTCGGCATGGTGCTGCTGGCCGCCGCGCTGGTAGGTACCGGCTCCTCGGTTTTCCATCCGGAATCGTCCCGCGTAGCGCGGATGGCCTCCGGCGGCCGTCACGGCCTGGCCCAGTCGCTGTTCCAGGTGGGCGGCAACTTCGGCAGCTCGCTTGGCCCATTGCTGGCGGCGGTGATCATCGCCCCGTACGGCAAAGGCAACGTCGCCTGGTTTGTGCTTGCCGCTCTGTTGGCTATTGTCGTGCTGTCGCAAATCAGCCGCTGGTATGCCGCGCAGCATCGAATGAATAAGGGCAAACCGAAACCGGCCATCGTTAATCCGCTGCCGCGCAAGAAGGTCATTCTGGCGGTAGGCATTCTGCTGATGCTGATTTTCTCGAAATATTTCTATATGGCGAGCATTAGTAGCTATTACACCTTTTATCTGATGCATAAATTCGGCTTAACGGTGCAAAACGCCCAGCTTCATCTGTTTGCCTTCCTGTTCGCAGTGGCTGCCGGGACGGTGATTGGCGGGCCTGTTGGCGATAAAATTGGGCGTAAATATGTGATTTGGGGTTCTATCCTCGGCGTAGCGCCTTTCACCCTTGTTTTACCCTACGCCAGCCTTGAATGGACGGGGATTTTAACGGTGATCATTGGTTTTATCCTCGCCTCGGCCTTTTCCGCTATTCTGGTCTATGCGCAGGAACTGCTGCCGGGACGCATCGGCATGGTTTCTGGCCTGTTTTTCGGCTTCGCCTTTGGCATGGGCGGCCTTGGCGCCGCGGTGTTAGGCCTGCTGGCGGACCATACCAGCATTGATCTGGTTTATAAAATCTGCGCCTTCCTGCCGCTGCTGGGATTCCTGACGATATTCCTTCCTGATAACCGGCAAAAAGCCTGATTATTTGGCGGCCAAAGTGCAACCTTGGCCGCCGTTAACCCTTGTGTCATCAGCCTGTTCCACGATTTCCCCGCGCCATTTTCCCTTCTGTGCCTTTTCATCGGCTAATTGCATTTTTTTGCACAACTCAAGAATTATTCATAAACAAAGTGAACGTTTTTGTCATAAACTATTACCCGGACAGGGTAGCAAAATGGACCGATACACCACTGGAAAGGAGACGGAATGCACCACGCAACACCGCTTATCACCACCATTGTCGGCGGCCTCGTGCTCGCCTTTATTCTCGGCATGATTGCCAATAAGCTACGTATTTCTCCTCTGGTGGGATATCTCTTAGCGGGCGTGCTGGCCGGACCTTTCACCCCTGGCTTTGTTGCTGACACCAAACTGGCTCCGGAACTGGCGGAACTTGGCGTCATTCTGCTGATGTTCGGCGTCGGGCTGCATTTCTCACTTAAAGACCTGATGGCGGTAAAATCGATCGCCATCCCCGGGGCTATCGCCCAGATAGCCGTGGCGACGCTGCTGGGTATGGCGCTCTCCGCCGCCCTCGGCTGGTCGCTGATGACCGGCATCGTCTTTGGCCTGTGCCTCTCCACCGCCAGTACCGTAGTGCTGCTGCGCGCGCTAGAGGAACGACAACTGATTGACAGCCAGCGCGGGCAAATCGCCATCGGCTGGCTGATTGTGGAAGACCTGGTGATGGTCCTGACGCTGGTCCTGCTGCCGGCGATTGCCGGTATGGCGGAGAAAGGCAACGTCGGCTTCGCGTCCCTGGCCCTCGACCTCGGGATCACCATTGGCAAAGTGGTGGCCTTTATCGCCATTATGATGCTGGTCGGCCGCCGGCTGGTGCCGTGGATCATGTCGCGCAGCGCCGCCACCGGCTCACGCGAGCTGTTCACTCTGTCGGTGCTGGCCCTGGCGCTGGGCATCGCCTTCGGCGCCGTGGAGCTGTTTGATGTCTCTTTTGCCCTCGGCGCCTTCTTTGCCGGCATGGTGCTTAACGAATCCGAGCTCAGCCACCGCGCCGCCCATGACACCCTGCCGCTGCGCGACGCCTTCGCGGTGCTGTTCTTCGTCTCCGTCGGCATGCTGTTTGACCCGATGGTGCTGGTCCAACAGCCGCTGGCGGTGCTGGCGACGCTGGCGATTATTATCTTTGGTAAATCCGCAGCCGCCTTTTTCCTTGTGCGGATGTTTGGTCACTCGCCGCGCACCGCGCTGACCATCGCCGCCAGCCTGGCGCAGATTGGCGAGTTTGCCTTTATTCTCGCCGGCCTGGGAATGGCGCTTAACCTGCTGCCGCAGGCCGGACAAAATCTGGTGCTGGCCGGGGCGATCATCTCAATTATGCTCAACCCGGTGCTGTTTACCCTGCTGGAAAAATATCTCGATAAAACCGAAACCCTCGACGAGCAGACGCTGGAAGAGGTCCTGGAAGACGAGAAGCAGGTGCCGGTCGATATCTGCAACCACGCGCTGTTGGTCGGCTTCGGCCGCGTCGGCAGCCTGCTGGGCGAGAAGCTGATGGCCCAGGGGATCCCGCTGGTGGTGGTTGAAACCTCGCGCACCCGCGTGGATGAGCTACGCGAGCGCGGGATCAGCGCGGTGCTCGGCAATGCCGCCAATGAAGAGATCATGGAGCTGGCGCATCTCGATTGCGCCCGCTGGCTGCTGCTGACAATCCCTAACGGCTACGAGGCCGGAGAGATTGTCGCTTCCGCACGGGAAAAATGTCCGAATATCGAGATTATCGCCCGCGCCCATTATGATGACGAAGTGGACTACATTATCGATCGCGGAGCCAATCAGGTGGTGATGGGCGAACGGGAAATTGCCCGCGCCATGCTGCGGCTTCTGGAAACGCCACCGGCCGGCGAAGTGGTCACCGGCTGATGTACTGCCCTCTCCCCGCCGGGAGAGGGCCGCGCTTACCGATCCCAGTACGCCTCTTCCAGGCTGTCCTCACGTTCCGGCAGGCCGCGGGTTAAACGCGGCGAGTGCTGGTTCAGCACCTGATAGCTCACGCGGTTGGCATATTTACACACCTGCGCCAGCGAGGAGTAGGTCAGCCATTTGCATTTGTGCTTGCTGGAGTTGGGTACGTTATTGCGGTGGTAGTTATTGGCGGTGATGTCATGCAGCAGCGCCGCCAGCGCGCCGTCGCCTGCGCCGTTGGTGTTCATGATCTTCTCGGGGCCGCCCATATAGGGAGCGATATGGGAATATATGCGCAGCGGATTAACGCAATCCTGGTGACGCATCGCGCGGCTGAATTCAAACTGGTTAAACTCCGGGATCGCTCCCGGCAGCAGCGGATGCTGGGTTTTACGCTTCGCCTCTTCTTCAGTGAAGCCCGCCATATACAGGCCCGCCGGGCCGGCGGTGCACAGCACCAGGTCGACCCAGTCCAGCGCCTTATTCGCCGCTGACAGCGGATCGGCAAAGCCGGTCAGCGCTTCCCCTTCCTCTTCGTTCATTGCCAGAATAGAGACATGCTCCTGCAGGAACTCCTGCCACCACGCCGGGTTATCGGCAATCACGTATTTGGTTCCGAGGGTTAACACCACCGGTACATCGTGCTTTTTGGCATACTCAATAGCCTTCATCGTGGCGTCCGGCATCGGCTCGCCCGGCTTGCAGCGGACCAGGTAAGAGGTCAGCACCAGCGCCGAGGCGCCGGCGATCACCGCTTCCGGAATGCTTTCCGGACGCAGCTTGTTCATGTGGCCCGGGCTGATGGCGAAGGTGCGCTCGCCGCTGTCACCGATCAGGGTAAAGCAGCGGCCAATGGCGCCGTCGACGCCCTGCAGATAGTTCAGATCGGTGCGGCTGGAGGTATTGCACAGGTAACGATAGGCGTAGCCGCCGATTTCGATATTGCTGCACATCACGCCAAGCAGCACCGAGCGATCGTCCGCCAGCACCGAGTAGTTGTGCATGGTATTGCCGATGGTGCCGCCGGCAAACTGATGGGTAATGAGATTGTTGCGCACCAGCTCCTGGTACAGCGCCTCGGCGACGTCATCTTCAATCACCAGCGAATGGCCCGCGCTCAGGCCGTAGCGCACGATAAACGCCTCATCCACTTTCGCTTCGATATCCACCAGCGTCTGGTCGATACCGACCACCCAGGAGACGCTGGATTCATTCTCCGGCTGAATTTGCTGCAGCAGCGGATCGCGGGCGTTAACGGGAAAATAGTGTTTAGATTTGCGTTTACCGGGAAATTTCATAGTGGCGCTTAAATAACAGGGAACAAGCGGGAAATAGTAGCATATTCCCCGCCCTGCGCGCGATCAGCGATAAGGCGCCGTCAGATTGACCATCATCTCAATATGCGCTGCGTCCGCATTAAGCGCCGGAATATATTCATATTGCTTGCCGCCTGCTTCGAGGAATATTTCCCGGTTCTGGACGGCGATTTCTTCCAGCGTTTCGAGACAGTCGGCGGCAAACCCCGGGCACAGCACCTGAATATGCTTCGTCCCTTTCTCGCCGAGCATCTTTAGCGTTTCATCGGTGTACGGCGTCAGCCAGGGTTCCCGGCCAAAGCGCGACTGGAAAGTCATCATCACCCGCTCCGGCGGCAGCCCCAGCGCGGAAACCAGTTCCCGCGTCGTATCGCGACAGCGCTGAGGATAATCATCGCCCTGGTTGGCATAGCGCTGCGGGATCCCATGATAGGAGAGCAGCAGCAGATCCGGTTCCCCATGGACAGCGAAGGAAGCGCGCACGCTGGCCGCCAGCGCATGGATATAGTCCGGATGTTCGGCATAGTCGCGAATAAACGAGATACCCGGAATGGCGCGCTTTTTCGCCAGAATCCGCGCCAGTTCGTCCCAGACGGCGGCCACCGTCGAGCAGGAATATTGCGGATACAGCGGCAGCACCACGATGTGCTCCACCCCCTGCGCCAGTAAGTCATCCACCGCGCTGGCCAGTGACGGTGAACCATAGCTCATGCCCAGCGCCACCGGGGTATCCGGCAGCCTGGCAGCCAGCGCCTGCTGCTGGCGACGACTATACACCATCAGCGGCGATCCCTCTTCCATCCACACGGACTGATAGAGCTTCGCCACGCGCGGGGAGCGAATCGGCAGTATGACGCCGCGCAGCAGCGGCCACCATAGCAGACGAGACGTATCCACCACCCGTTTGTCGCTGAGGAATTGTCGCAGATAGCGCTTCACCGCCCCGGGGGTGGGCGCATCGGGAGTGCCTAAATTGGCCAGCAAGATACCTGTTTTCGTCTGATGCATTACCGCCTCTTAACCATTTGAATCGCAGCCAATTGTAGCTGAAATGGCGCTAAACGGAACCAATCATAGCAAAAGGTAGAAATGAGAGGAGTTCTCATCCTGCCGCAGCAGGATGAGAAAAGGCTTTATCAGCCGAGGATTTTTTCCAGTTCGGCGCGCACGTCAGCTACCGCTTTGGTGCCGTCGACTTTGGCGTATTTGGTATTGCCCGCCTGCGCTTCTTTGGTGTAGTAGCCGATCAGCGGCGCTGTCATCTGATGGTATTCTACCAGACGCTTACGCACGGTCTCTTCCTGATCGTCTTTACGAGTGGTCAGCTCTTCGCCGGTCACGTCGTCTTTGCCTTCCACCTTCGGCGGATTGAATTTGATGTGGTATACGCGACCGGATGCCGCGTGGACGCGACGGCCAACGATGCGGTCGACGATCAGTTCGTCCGGCACGTCGAATTCCAGCACGTAATCAACGGTAATGCCCGCCTCTTTCATGGCGTCAGCCTGCGGAATGGTCCGCGGGAAGCCGTCCAGCAGGAAGCCGTTACGGCAATCTTCCTGGGCGATACGCTCTTTCACCAGCGCGATGACCAGCTCATCGGTCACCAGCTTGCCAGCGTCCATAATGTCTTTCGCTTGCTTACCGAGCTCAGAGCCGGATTTTACCGCCGCGCGCAGCATATCGCCGGTGGAGATTTGCGGAATACCGTATTTCTCCATGATGAACTGAGCCTGAGTTCCTTTACCCGCGCCCGGAGCGCCAAGCAGAATAATACGCATTACGAAAATCCCCTCAAAAGTCGATTCAATTTTTCAAAAACGCTAAACCATACCACCAGAACGGCGATGGCTCAAGGAAGGCGGTGCGGCTGAAACGGTTAATGGTGAGATATTTTATGCAATCCAATGTGAAATGCCCCGCCTGAGCACATCGCTCAGACGGGGCATTTATCCCGTTCCCGGCGTCGCGTCGCTCGGCCGGGCTACTCGTTCAGGTTCGCGTCAGGAAGCCAGCAGCTGGTTCATACGGCGGATAAACTGGTTCGGATCTTCCAGCGTGCCGCGCTCGGCCAGCAGCGCCTGATCCAGCAACAGTTCCACCCATTCGCCGAACTGCGCGTCGTCCTGGGTATCGGCCGCGCGTTTCACCAGCTGATGCGCCGGGTTCAGTTCGAAGATGTATTTCACTTCCGGCGCCGCCTGGCCCGCTGCCGCGAACAGCTTCGCCATCTGAGTGCTCATCTCGTCGGCGTCGGTGGTGACAATCGCCGGGGTGTCGGTCAGACGATGGGTCAGACGTACTTCTTTCACCCGGTCGCCAAGCAGGTTTTTCACCCGCTCAACGAACGGCTCCAGCGCTTTTTCGGCTTCTTTGGTGGACTCGTCTACTTCATCCGCCAGCTTGTCCAGCGACTCGTCGGCTTTAGCGACAGACTGGAACGCTTTGCCGTCGAACTCGGTCAGGTAGCTCATCATCCACTCGTCGATGCGATCGGAGAGCAGCAGCACTTCGATCCCTTTCTTACGCAGCAACTCGAGGTGCGGGCTGCTCTTCGCCGCCGCATAGCTGTCGGCTGTGATGTAGTAGATCTTCTCCTGACCTTCTTTCATGCGTGAGACATACTCTTCCAGCGATACGGTCTGCGCGGAGGAGTCGGTATGGGTGGTTGCGAAACGCAGCAGTTTGGCGATCGCTTCCTGGTTGCTCGGATCTTCCGCCGGGCCCTCTTTCAGCACCAGGCCGAACTGTTTCCAGAAGGTTTGGTATTTTTCAGCGTCGTCTTTCGCCAGCTTATCCAGCATCTGCAGCGCGCGTTTGGTCAGCGCGGTGCGCAGGTTGCGGGTCACGCTGCTGTCCTGCAGGATTTCACGGGAGACGTTCAGCGGCAGATCGTTGGAATCGATCAGGCCGCGCACGAAGCGCAGGTAGTTCGGCATAAACTGCTCGGCGTCGTCCATGATGAACACACGCTGGACGTACAGCTTCAGGCCGTGTTTATGATCGCGGTTCCACATATCCCACGGTGCCTGCGACGGGATATACAGCAGGCTGGTGTACTCCTGCTTACCTTCCACGCGGTTGTGGCTCCAGGTCAGCGGGTCGCTGTAGTCGTGAGCGATATGCTTATAAAACTCTTTGTATTCGTCGTCGTTAACTTCGGATTTGCTGCGGGTCCACAGGGCCTGCGCCTTGTTGATTTTTTCCCACGAAATCACGGTTTCGCCGTCTTTCTCTTCCCGTTTTTCAATCTCAACCGGCAGCGCGATATGGTCGGAATACTTGCTGATGATAGAGCGCACGCGCCAGTCGTTGAGGAAATCATCTTCGCCTTCGCGCAGATGCAGGGTGATTTCGGTGCCGCGATCGGCTTTGGTGATATCAGCTACGGTATATTCGCCTTCGCCGGCGGATTCCCAGAACACGCCGTTTTCCGGCTTGTCGCCCGCCGCACGGGTACGCACGGTCACTTTGTCCGCCACGATGAAGGCCGAATAGAAGCCGACGCCGAACTGACCGATCAGCTGGCTATCCTTCGCCTGGTCGGAACCCATCGATTCGAGGAACGCTTTGGTGCCGGATTTGGCGATGGTGCCGAGATGGTCGATAACCTCTTCCCGGTTCATACCGATACCGTTATCGGCGATGGTCAGGGTGCGGTTGTCTTTATCAAACGAAACCCGCACGCGCAGCTCGCCGTCTCCCTCATACAAATCCGGCTGCGACAGCGCGCGGAAACGCAGCTTATCGGCCGCATCAGAGGCGTTGGAAATCAGCTCACGCAGAAAGATTTCTTTGTTGGAATAGAGGGAATGGATCATCAGGTGCAGAAGCTGTTTTACTTCTGACTGAAAACCACGAGTTTCTTGTCCTTTCATCTGATTCAACCTCAACAATGCCATTTTAAATGGGTAAAAAACCGTTGAGTGGGAGATGGGGACAGAGGGGAAATTTTTCAAGCGGAGGCGGCGAAGGCCGCCTCCATTTGTTCAGAAAGTAATCTTGTGGCGACCGGCCAGGGAGTGGGACAGCGTGGTGCCGTCGACCATCTCCAGCTCGCCGCCCACCGGCACGCCGTGGGCGATTCGGCTGGCGTCGACGCCATACTGCGCGCACAGCTCCGCGATGTAGTTGGCCGTCGCCTCGCCCTCAACGGTCGGGTTGGTGGCGAGGATCACCTCGGTGATCGACTCCGCCTCCAGCCGTTGCTCCAGGCGATCGAGCCCGATGTCATCAGGCCCGATGCCGTCGAGCGGCGACAGGTGCCCCATCAGCACGAAGTAGCGGCCGGAATACTGCCCGGTCTGCTCAATGGCATAGATGTCCGCCGGACTCTCTACCACGCAGATCTGGCCGTTTTCCTGGCGACGCGGGTTGCTGCAGATATTGCACACCTCCTGCTCGGTGAAGGTGCGGCAATCGGCGCAGTGGCCGATCTCCGACATCGCACGCGTCAGCGCCTGCGCCAGGCGCATCCCGCCGCTGCGATCGCGCTGCAGCAGGGTAAACGCCATGCGCTGCGCTGACTTCGGGCCGACGCCCGGCAGACAGCGCAGCGCTTCCATAAGCTGAGTTAACAGCGGGCTGGTTTGCATCAGAACGGCATCTTGAAGCCTGGCGGCAGTTGCATACCGGCAGAAACGGAAGCCATCTTCTCTTTCTGGGTCTCTTCGATACGGCGCGCGGCGTCGTTGAACGCGGCAGCCACCAGGTCTTCGAGCATCTCTTTGTCGTCTTCCAGCAGGCTTGGGTCGATCTCCACACGGCGGCAGTTGTGCGCGCCGTTAATGGTCACTTTCACCAGACCCGCGCCGGATTCGCCGGTTACTTCCAGCTGAGCGATCTCTTCCTGCATCTTCTGCATTTTTTCTTGCATCTGCTGGGCCTGCTTCATCAGGTTACCCAGGCCGCCTTTTCCACCAAACATAGGCTTCTCTCTCAGTCAGTCATCGTTAAAGGTACTGAATGCCAGTCAGACTGGCATTCAAATGGGGCGAATACTCTCTTCATCCAGATCGGCGTCGAAGAAACGACGCAGGGTCTGAATGTTATTATCCGCGATAATGGCTTCGCGCGCCTGCGCGAGCTTCTCTTCATAAATAGCCTGCCGCCACTCCAGCGGCGTACGCATCGCGGGATTATCGTCTTCCACGATGGTCAATTCAACCGGCGTACCGTACAACACCCCCAGCGCTTCAGCCAGCTTTTGCTGCGCGCTGGCGGAATTGAGGTGGCGCTGGCTGGGACGCAGATGCAGACAGACGCGGCTGCCCTCCTGCTCTTTCCACGCGTTGAGCGCCACCTGCTCGACCAGCTTCGGTACCGCCAGCTGGCTCACTTCCGCCGCCCAGCTGTCGCGCTCGACCGCTTCTTCGGCGAGCTTGGCCGCCAGCTCCGGCGTCTTCTCATGCTCCAGCGCCTTTTTCAGCGCTTTGGGCGTGGCGACTTCGACTTTGGTCTCTTCCACCACCGTCGTCGCCTTCCAGCGATAGGCCTCTTTCTTCGCCGGGGCCTGCTCCAGCGCGGCCGCGGCCGGACGAGCCTGGACGCGCTCGGTAATCGAACTCAGTCGCTCCAGCGCAGCGTTATTCACCGGCCGCGCGCGGGAAGCGGCTGCCGGTTCACTCTTTTTTGGGGTGGTTGCTCCCTGGCTGCGCTGCAGGTGGCTGCGGGCCGCCAGCACCTGGCTGGTGGTCGGCGGCAAACTCTGCGGCGACTGTGGCGACGGCGCGGCGGGGGCAACCGGCTGACGCGGCGCGGGCGCGGCGGCCTGTGCCGGCTGCGCCTCCGGCTCCGGCAGCGGCTTACGCGGATGAAACGCCAGGGCACGCAGCAGCGTCATTTCGACGCCCATCCGCCGGTCCGGGGCGTAAGGCAGCTCTTTGCGGCCAATCAGCAGCGTTTGGTAGTAGAGCTGAACGTCGCCGGGCGGTACGGTTCGCGCCAGTTCGCGCATCCGCACTTCGACCGCGGCCATGTCGGCGCCCAGCGCCGAAGGCGACAGCTGAACCATGGCGATGCGGTGCAGCAGGCTTTGCATCTCGACCAGCAGCGCCTCCCACTCGACGCCGCGTGCGGCGGCGTCATTGACGCCCGTCATGACCCGCTCGCCGTCGGCAGCAACCAGCGCTTCAATCAGCGACAGCGCCTGATCGTCATCAAGGGTGCCGAGCATGGTGCTCACCGATGCGGCCGTCAGCTGCCCTTCCCCACTGGCAATCGCCTGATCGGTCAGGCTTAAGGCATCGCGCAGGCTGCCATCGGCCGCCCGCGACAACAGCTGCAGCGCGCGGGGCTCAAAGGCAATCTGCTCTTCGCCAAGAATATGCTCCAGCTGATGGCGGATCTGTTCAACGTCCAGCGCCTTCAGGTGGAACTGCAGGCAGCGGGATAAGATCGTTACCGGCAGCTTCTGCGGATCCGTCGTCGCCAGCAGGAATTTGACGTGCGCCGGCGGCTCCTCCAGCGTTTTTAACAACGCGTTGAAGCTGTGACGCGACAGCATATGGACTTCGTCGATGAGATAGACCTTAAAGCGGCCGCGAGCCGGCGCGTACTGGACGTTGTCCAGCAGATCGCGGGTATCTTCGACTTTGGTTCGCGAGGCGGCGTCAATCTCAATCAGATCGACAAAGCGCCCCTGTTCAATTTCCCGGCAGTTATCGCACACGCCGCAGGGGGTGGCGGTGATGCCGGTTTCACAGTTTAACCCTTTCGCCAGCAGACGGGCGATGGAGGTCTTCCCGACCCCGCGGGTACCGGAAAAAAGATAAGCGTGATGAATGCGCCCTAACGACAAGCCGTTCGCCAGTGCGGTCAGCACATGTTCCTGGCCGACGACGTCAGCAAAGGTTTGTGGGCGCCATTTACGGGCTAAGACCTGATAACTCATGGGCTGGCTCTGAAACGCTGGAAGGTGAAATCACGAAGGGGTCATGCTATCACAGCCCCGCCCGATCGGCGAGGCTATGTGGAGGGATTTGCTTAGTGGCCCGGGAACGGCACCAGACTGTAGCAGTGGATCCCCAGCTTCTCCAGGCGCTGTTCGCCGCCCAGATCGAAGAGATTGATAATGAAAGCGGCATCGTGCACTTCGCCACCGAGGCGGCGGATCAGTTTGACCGTGGCGTCGATAGTGCCGCCGGTCGCCAGCAGATCGTCAACCACCAGCACTTTATCGCCCGGTTTAATGGCGTCAACGTGGATCTCCAGCTGATCGGTGCCATACTCCAGCTCATAGGTCTCGGCGATGGTTTCACGCGGCAACTTACGCGGCTTGCGTACCGGAACAAAGCCCACGCCCAGCGCCAGCGCGACCGGGGCGCCGAACAGGAAGCCACGCGCCTCAGTCCCTACCACTTTGGTAATACCCGCGTCTTTGTAGCGCTCGGTCAGCAGTTCAATGCTAAGCGCGTAGGCCTTCGGGTCTTCCAGTAAGCTGGTGACATCGCGGAAAAGAATGCCAGGTTTTGGATAATCCTCGATACTCTGGATGCTGTTCTTCAGATATTCAAGCTGCTGTGCAGTTGCGGTCATAAGTGTATGCCTGATTGAAACGGTATTACCCACGGGCGTGCAAAAGGGGCCAAAGAAACATTTGTTTAACCTTTGACCAGGCTTGCCCGCGCTCGAAAACGCCAGAATTTACTGGCTGTCGGCAACAATTGCAACAGGCATTATTGCGCATCAGTGCTTTTGTTGCTTTGCGTCAACCACCGGAATGCGCCACATAAAGATCAGCAGACAGGCCAGAATGACCAACAGCATGATGCGCACCCACGTAAGCTTAACCAGCCATAGCGAAATAGCAAAAGTCACCACGATCATCGCAATGGCGCGCGGTTTAGCGCCGCGAGGCATGGCGCGGTACTGTTGCCAGTGGCGAAGATAGCCGCCAAACCAGGAGCGATACAGCAGCCACTGGTGAAAGCGCGGCGATGAGCGGGCAAAGCACCAGGCGGCGAGCAGAATAAACGGCGTCGTCGGCAGCAACGGTAAGAAGACGCCCAGCGTACCCAGCGCTACCGCCAGCCAGCCGATAATGGTTAAAATAACAGGTGGCATAATGCGAATCGTTATCAAACAGATGAGGCTACTGTAGCACAGTTGGCTGACGGAAAATGGAGGGGGTTGGTGAAAACTGCTCAACTTTTACAAACGCTGAACGACCAGCTGAGTGAGCTGGCCGCGCTGGTGGCGCCGCTGGCGGAGCACGCGACCCTCAGCCCGCGCTTTGACCGCCAGCTCTTCCACACCCGCAGCACGCTGATGCAGGCCTATCTGGCGGAAGCCCAACACAACTTTAACCAGCTCCGCCAGGCCGTCGAGCGCCAGCAGCTGCCGCAAGTGGTCTGGATTGCCGAGCGTCTGGCGGCACAAATCGCCGCGCTGCGCCGTGAAACCGCCACCTGGTCCTTGCGCAGTTGGGACCACGCGTCGCCAACGTTGAGCCGCTGGCAGCGCCGTCGCCTGCAGCATCAGGAGTATGAGCGCCGCCTGCTGGCGATGCGCGACCAACGCCAGCGTCAGCTGGCGCAGGCGACCAGCCTTGACGAGCAGCAGCGGCTGGGGAAAGAAGTTGAAGCCTACAGCGGCCGGTTGGCGCGCTGCCGACAGGCGCTGGACAAGATTGAAAACGTACTGGCGCGGCTGACGCGCTAACAGGAGAGCCCGATGTCGCTGGAAAATGCATCCGATGAGGTCAAACTGGCCGTCGATTTAATCATGTTGCTGGAATCGCATCAGATCCCGGCGCAAACCGTGCTGAGCGCGCTGGAAATTGTCCGGCGGGATTATGCAAACAAGTTAAAAAACGCGGAAAGCGGGTCGCAAAACCCAGAGAAGTAGGATGTTGTCTCCGGCAGTGTGCTGGCAGTCTGGTCCTCTGCGCATGACGCCACTGGAGACAATATTGATGGAAAAAGTCAGTCAAACCCCACACGACGCGGTGTTTCGCCAGATGCTCATGCATCAGGCGGTCGCGAAGGATTTTTTGCAGTTGTACCTCCCCGCGCCGTTTCTGGCGATCTGCGAACTGGATTCGCTGCAGCTGGTCTCCGGTAGCTTTGTTGAAGAGGACCTGCGCGCCAGCTATTCCGATATCCTTTACTCACTGCGCACGCGTCATGGAGCGGGCTATGTGTACGCGCTGATTGAGCACCAGAGTACCCCGGACAAGCTGATGGCATTTCGCCTGCTGCGCTATGCGCTGGCCGCCATGCAGCGTCATCTGGACGCCGGCCACGACACGCTGCCGCTGGTGGTGCCGATTCTGTTTTATCACGGCAAAGTGAGCCCCTGGCCCTGGGCCCGCAACTGGCAACAGCTATTCGCCGATCCGGCGCTGGCGAAGGCGCTCTATAGCAATGATTTTCCGCTGGTGGACCTCACCGTAATGCCAGATAATCAGATCGCCCGTCATCGGCGGATGGCCATGCTGGAGCTGCTGCAAAAGCATATCCGCCATCGCGATCTGGCCGAGCTGCAGGTGCCGCTGATTGCGCTGATGACGCAAGGCTATCTGACAGAAGCGCAGCTGAATACGCTGCTGCGCTATATGTTGCAGGCGGGAACTACGGAACATCCGGGGGCGCTGATCCGCACGCTGGCGGCGCAGTCGCCCAGGCATAAGGAGCTGATGATGACCATTGCCGAATGGCTGGAAGAGAAAGGCCGTAAACAGGGACAGCAAGAGGGTGAGCAGGAAGCTACCCGCAGCATCGCCGCCAGAATGCTGGCGCGCGGCCTCGAACGTCAAACCGTGCAGGAGCTCACCGGGCTGAGCGATGAAGAACTCGCCGCGCTGGCGCCCTGATACAGCAGGGGCGGCTTTGCGCCGCCCCTCTTCGATCAGGACGCGGTGGTGGGCGCCAGATCGTCGCCTTTCCCGTCCCGTTTCACTTCGGTAACTTCATCGCCTTTTTCATTGCGCAGATGAACTTCCAGCTGGTTAAAGGCAATGTTGATTTCATTCTCCCGGCACAGGCGGTCGATGGCGCGGTTGAGCTCATCCACCGTGTAGCTGCGATCGCGCAGTTCACGAACATACAGACGCAGTTCATGATCCAGGGTACTGGCCCCGAAGGTGGTGAAGAAAACCGCTGGCGCCGGCTCCTGCATCACTTTCGGATGATCGTGCGCGGCCTTCAGCAGCACCTCTTTCACCTTATCCAGGTCTGAGCCATAGGCGACGCCGAGGCGGATCACCACCCGGGTCACGGTGTCGGAGAGCGACCAGTTGATCAAGCGCTCGGTAACGAACGCCTTGTTCGGGATAATCACCTCTTTGCGATCGAAGTCGGTGATGGTGGTGGCGCGAATACGGATTTTGCTTACCGTCCCCGAGAAGGTTCCGATAGTGACCGTATCCCCAATGCGCACCGGACGTTCGAACAGAATGATAAGGCCGGAGACAAAGTTACCGAAGATCTCCTGCAGACCAAAACCTAAACCAACCGACAGCGCGGCCGCCAGCCATTGCAGTTTATCCCAGGAGACGCCCAGCGCCCCGAATACCGTCATCGCCCCGATAGCGATAATCGCATAGTTGAGAATGGTGGTGATGGCGTAGGAGGTCCCCTGACGCATGTTGAGCCGCGACAGCACCAGCACCTCCAGCAAACCCGGCAGGTTGCGGATCAGCGCCCAGGCGACCATTGACGCCACAATGGCGAACAACAAACTGCCCATCGTCACGCTGCGCACCACGCTGGCCCCCGCCTCGGTGCCGTTGTAGTGCCAGAGGGTAATGCTGTCGAGGTAGGCGAAAACGGTGATCAAATCAGACCAAATCGCCCAGAACATCACCGCGAACAGCGCGACCATCACCAACATGGTGATGCGCAGCGTCTGCTGGTTGACCTGCTCGAGAGCGATAGTTGGCTCTTCCTGCGGCTCGGCGCCTTCCGCCCCTTCCTTCACCAGATGTTGACGGCGCGCCAGCGCGCGGCGCCAGGCGATACGCCGCGCCGCCACGCTCAGGCCACGCAGCACGGTCTGGTACAGCAGGTTCCAGATCATCACCAGATACACGGTCTCGATCCAGCGTCCCGCCAGACGCAGCGTCGTGTAGAAGTAGCCGGTTGCCGTCAGCACCATCAGGGCCACCGGAACGATAGACAACACCGTGATCGTCAGCAGGCGCAGGCTGTGCGACTCTTTATCGCGCCAACTTTCCCGGCACATCGGCCAAACCAGCACCGCGATCAGCAGTAAGTTGAAGAAAATCACCAACTGCCCCAGCACGTCGTCCATCAGGTTCAGCGGCGACAGTTCGGAAATCACAGACCAGAAATTCAGCGGCAGCAGCGCCAGGCTGACGCGAACAATCTGCCGCCGCCAGTGGCTGGTCAACTGCGCCGGCATATTAAAGTGGTTGACCGCGACGCCGTTCTTTTCCAGCACTTTCCAGCACAGGCCAAACACCAGCCAGAACATAGCCAGCTTTTTACTGTACGCCCACAGCAGTCCGCTAATATTTAACTGCATGGTGAGTAAGATCAGACCGATAGCCAGAATCAACAGTACCACCGGTAAGGCGCGGATCAGATCGATCAGGATCGCCTTCGGCGTATGCAGTTGGGTATCGTTGCGCAGCTGTCCCACCTGGGAAGCAAGCTTTGCCTGATAATCCTTGAGCCACTGCAGACGCCAGCGGATGAGGCCGGCAATCAACAGCAGCGGTAAACCGGCCAGGAAAGCGACAAACACCGCAGGCCACGCTTTTTCCCAGTTCACGGTGATTTTCATCGCCTTAAACTGACCTTTCAGCGCCTCCGGGAAGGCCTTAATCCACTCCCAATCCATCGGTTTATTGCTGTTCACCCAGAAAATTTGCTGGGTCAGAATTTCCTTCAGACTGCTCGAGACGCTCATCAGCTGCTGCTGGTTGATCTGCAGGTTGATGGCCATCATCAGCTGGTTGCCCAACTGTTTGTTGAACTGATCAAGCAGTTCGCGACGCATGTCGATCACTTCCAGTAGCGCGGCGTGGACTTCATCGTTCACTTCGCTGCTGTGCCCCTCCTCCAGTTTGGCGACAAAGGCATCGCTCTGGAACAGCGCGTCGCGCTGCTGGTTCACCTCAAACTGTTCAAGCCGCAGGTCGGCGATGCGGTTGGTCATATCCTGCAGCTCATCCGCCGACGGTAATGTCTGTTGTTGTTGGTAAAGAATACGCGACAGCAGCAGGCTCCCCCGCAGAACTGAAATTTGCTCTTTAATATCCCGTTCAGACTGCAGCGCGCGGTCGAGCCAGTTCTTGACCTGGATATTGCGCTGCACCAGCTGGTTACCGTTCTCTGTTGCCTGGATCAGCTTCTCGCTGAGCTGATGGTTAATATCCAGCTCCTGCTTGACCAGCGGGTTGGCCTGAATACGCGCCGTTTCGTCGGGGGTAACCGCCTCCTGGGCGGTTTTCTCGGTCAGGGTCAGCCGTTTGCTGTTCACGGCCTCCTGCAGCAGCTGTAGCTGATGCTCCAGCCGGTTGCTCCAGGCGGTGACGTAGTCACGCTGCTTCTGTAGGGTATCCTGCAGGATAGTGTTGCCTTCGAGGCTCTTGCGCTGTTGCTCGATCTGCGCGTTGAGCAATGCCTGTTGAGCCTGCAACAGCACCTGCTGGGTCGGGCGTAGGGTCTCGTCGCCCACCGAGGTGCCATTCAGACGATTGCGGATCTGCTGCAGCTGCTGGGAGGCGTTGAACATCGCATTTTGCACGCGTTCCGGCTGCGTTTGCAGGGAAACCAGCTGGCTGTTATAGGTCGCCAGATCGTTTTGCGCATTCTGCAGATCGTCCAGCGTCTGGGTGACGCGCGACTCCAGCTGACGCAGGGAGAGCGTACTTAGCGTTTTGCGCGTCGCGTCGTCGTTCGGGACATCGCTCAGGTTGTTGAGGCTCTCCACCGCCTGGCGCAGCTTCGCCGGCGCCTGCTCGACCTGCTGTCGCAGCTGTGCCGTCTCGCTTTTGATACGCTCGATTTTATCCAGCGTTTCCAGCGTCTGAGTCAGATCCTGCTGGACCAGTTTGTCCTGCGGAGTCAGTTCTTTTTGCTTGTTTAACGTATTGAGCTGGCTCTGCACCTCTGCCCGATCGGGGAGATCCGCGGCGCGGCCCTGGACTGGGCTGAAAAGGCCAATAAAACAGAGCAGCGTGATAATAAAGATGAACGTGGCGCGTTGCCTGGAGATCGTGTGCAGCATAGTTAATATGAATGAATGCAAATGCCGGAGAATACCGGGGGTCGTCGCAAGCGCGCAGAATAGCACTTCTCAGCGCTGGCGAATAGCGGCGGACGGCGCTAAAAATTCACGCCCATCCGCGCGCTACCTTTAAGCTGACAAGCTCTCCGGGCCGCGTAGCGTCGGGCAGAATTGATACATCTCCAGCAGAATAGCGACGTAGTCCCGCGCTTCCGCATGCAGGTCGAACGAATCGGGGGCAAACAGCCAGTTTTCCATCAGCCCGGAAAGGTAGCTGCGCATTAACACGGCCGCCCGCCGGGTGAGTAAATTGGCGGGCAGCAGCTTCGCCGCGATGCACTCTTTCAAGGTCTGCTCGATACGCTCATAACTCGCCAGGGAGAGCTGCCGCTGGGCCTGCTGCACCACGGTCATTTCACCGACGAACTCACACTTATGATAGATAATCTCCATCATTAATCGTCGACGTTCTTCGGTGATGCTACCAACTTGCTGATTTAGTGTATAATGGTGTTTTTGAGGTGCTCCCGTGGCTTCAGTCTCCGTCTGCTGTCCCTCCTGTTCCGCTACTGAAGGCGTGATGCGTAATGGCAAAAGTACTGCCGGGCATCAACGTTATCTCTGCTCTCACTGCCGTAAAACATGGCAGCTCACCTTCACTTATGCCGCTTCTCAGCCCGGTACACACCAGAAAATCATTGATATGGCTATGAACGGCGTCGGTTGCCGTGCCACCGCACGACTAATGGGCGTGGGCCTCAACACCATTTTGCGCCATTTAAAAAACTCAGGCCGCAGTCAGTAACCTCCCGGATACAGCCGGGCAGTGATGTCATTGTCTGTGCGGAGATGGACGAGCAATGGGGCTACGTCGGTGCAAAATCACGTCAGCGCTGGCTGTTTTACGCGTATGACAGGATACGCAGGGCGGTGGTAGCCCACGTTTTCGGTGAACGCACTATGGCCACACTGGAGCGTCTTCTGAGCCTGCTGTCAGTTTTTGACGTGGTGGTATGGATGACGGACGGCTGGCCGATGTATGAGTCACGTCTGAAGGGAAAACTGCACGTCATCAGTAAGCGTTACACGCAGCGAATTGAGCGACACAACCTGAATCTGAGACAGCATCTGGCAAGGCTGGGCAGGAAGTCCCTGTCGTTCTCAAAATCGGTGGAGCTGCATGACAAAGTCATCGGGCACTATCTGAACATAAAACACTATCAGTAAATTGGAGTCATTACCACGTTCTTCTGTCACTGTCGCTTCAAGAACATAGACTAGAATCTCCCTGATAACTGAGAGTGGATCGTTGGGGAATTTTGCCCGATACTCAATTTCGAGATCGCTAATACTGGCGTCTGACAGCTCCCAAATTTCGTTGAATAAATCTGATTTATTCTTGAAATGCCAGTAGATAGCCCCCCTCGTTACACCCGCAGCTTTTGCAATTGTTGCCAACGAGGTAGATGATACGCCTTGCTGCGAAAACAGACGCAGAGCAACATCCAGAATCAGTTGCCGGGTTTCACGTGCCTGTTGTTTGGTTTTTCGTGCCATAGGTTAATGACTTTACAGAGGTTACGTTTACATACATTTGTGAATGTATGTACCATAGCATGACCATAATAGAAAGACTGTAGTGGGTTTGTGGTTGTTTGAGCCACTGAACATTTTGAAATTGGACACTCGAGGTTTACATATGAACAAAAACAGAGGGTTAACGCCTCTGGCGGTCGTTCTGATGCTCTCAGGCAGCTTAGCGCTAACAGGATGTGACGATAAACCGGCTCAACAGGGAGCCCAGCACATGCCGGAAGTCGGTATTGTGACGCTCAAATCCGCACCTCTACAAATAACCACCGAACTGCCAGGCCGCACCAGCGCTTATCGCATTGCGGAAGTCCGTCCTCAGGTCAGTGGCATTATTTTAAAACGTAACTTCGTGGAAGGTAGCGATATCCAGGCCGGCGTCTCCCTGTATCAGATCGATCCAGCCACCTATCAGGCCAGCTATGACAGCGCCAAAGGCGACCTGGCAAAAGCCCAGGCGGCGGCAAACATGGATCAACTGACGGTCAAGCGTTATCAGAAACTGTTGGGCACCAAATATATTAGTCAACAAGACTACGATACCGCCGTTGCGACGGCGCAGCAGAGCAATGCGGCCGTGGTCGCGGCGAAAGCGGCCGTTGAAACCGCGCGCATCAATCTGGCCTACACCAAAGTCACCTCGCCGATCAGCGGCCGGATTGGTAAATCCACCGTGACCGAAGGGGCGCTGGTACAGAATGGTCAAACGACCGCCCTGGCAACCGTTCAGCAGCTGGATCCGATCTATGTTGACGTCACCCAGTCGAGCAATGATTTCCTGCGCCTGAAGCAGGAGCTAGCCGACGGCCGCCTGAAACAGGAAAACGGCAAAGCGAAAGTGGAGCTAGTGACTAATGACGGTCTTAAGTATCCGCAGTCCGGCACGCTGGAATTCTCGGATGTCACCGTCGATCAGACCACCGGCTCAATCACGCTACGCGCTATTTTCCCGAACCCGGATCACACCCTGCTACCGGGGATGTTCGTCCGTGCCCGTCTGGAAGAAGGGATTAACCCTGACGCCCTGCTGGTACCGCAACAGGGTGTTACCCGTACGCCGCGCGGCGACGCCAGCGTCATGGTAGTGGGGGAAGGCGATAAAGTCGAAGTCCGCCAGGTCACTGCTTCTCAGGCGATCGGCGATAAATGGCTGGTCACTGACGGTCTGAAATCCGGCGATCGCGTTATCGTCACCGGCCTGCAAAAAATCAAACCAGGTGTGCAGGTAAAAGCGCAGGAAGTAGCTTCTGATGATAAACAGCAAGCCGCAGGCAACGCGCCATCAGAACAAACCAAGTCTTAACTTAAACAGGAGCCGTTAAGACATGCCTAATTTCTTTATCGATCGCCCCATATTTGCATGGGTGATCGCCATTATCATCATGCTGGCTGGGGGATTATCAATCCTCAAATTGCCGGTGGCGCAATATCCGACGATTGCGCCGCCAGCAATTTCCATTACCGCCATGTACCCCGGTGCTGACGCCGAAACGGTGCAGAACACCGTAACTCAGGTTATCGAACAGAATATGAACGGTATCGATCACCTGATGTACATGTCCTCAAATGGCGACTCCACCGGTACGGCAACCATTACGCTGACCTTCGAATCCGGTACCGATCCGGATATCGCCCAGGTTCAGGTTCAGAACAAGCTGGCGCTGGCGACGCCTCTGCTGCCGCAAGAAGTACAGCAGCAAGGGATTAGCGTTGAGAAAGCGTCCAGCAGCTTCCTGATGGTTGTCGGCGTCATTAACACCAACGGCACCATGAACCAGGACGATATTTCGGACTACGTGGCGGCCAACATGAAGGATCCGATTAGCCGTACCAGCGGCGTCGGCGACGTTCAGCTATTCGGTTCCCAGTATGCGATGCGTATCTGGATGGATCCAAACAAACTGAACAACTTCCAGCTTACGCCGGTGGATGTGATCAGCGCCCTGAAAGCGCAGAACGCCCAGGTGGCCGCGGGCCAGTTAGGCGGTACGCCGCCGGTGAAAGGCCAGCAGCTTAACGCCTCGATCATCGCGCAGACGCGTCTGACCAATACGGAAGAGTTTGGCAACATCCTGCTGAAGGTGAACCAGGACGGTTCCCAGGTTCGTCTGCGTGATGTCGCCAAAATTGAGCTGGGCGGCGAAAGCTATGACGTGGTGGCGAAGTTTAACGGCCAGCCGGCATCCGGTCTGGGTATTAAACTGGCTACCGGCGCGAACGCGCTGGATACCGCCAACGCTATTCGCGCTGAACTGGCGAAGATGGAGCCGTTTTTCCCGTCGGGGATGAAGATCGTTTACCCGTATGACACCACCCCGTTCGTGAAAATTTCTATTCACGAAGTGGTTAAAACGCTGGTGGAAGCGATCATCCTGGTGTTCCTGGTCATGTATCTGTTCCTGCAGAACTTCCGCGCCACCCTGATCCCCACCATCGCGGTACCGGTGGTCCTGTTAGGCACCTTCGCGGTGCTGGCGGCGTTTGGCTTCTCGATAAACACCCTGACGATGTTCGGGATGGTGCTCGCCATCGGCCTGTTGGTGGATGACGCCATCGTGGTGGTAGAGAACGTCGAGCGCGTGATGGCGGAAGAGGGCCTGCCGCCGAAAGAAGCGACGCGTAAATCGATGGGACAGATTCAGGGCGCGCTGGTTGGTATCGCTATGGTGCTGTCGGCGGTATTTATCCCGATGGCGTTCTTCGGCGGCTCAACCGGGGCCATCTATCGCCAGTTCTCCATCACTATCGTTTCCGCGATGGCGCTGTCGGTACTGGTGGCGTTAATCCTGACGCCGGCGCTGTGTGCCACGATGCTGAAACCCATTCAGAAAGGCAGCCATGGCGCGACCACCGGCTTCTTCGGCTGGTTTAACCGCATGTTTGATAAGAGCACGCACCATTACACCGACAGCGTAGGCAACATTCTGCGCAGCACCGGTCGTTATCTGGTGTTGTATCTGATTATCGTGGTGGGTATGGCATGGCTGTTCGTCCGTCTGCCGAGCTCGTTCCTGCCGGACGAGGACCAGGGGGTATTCCTGAGTATGGCGCAGCTGCCTGCGGGCGCCACCCAGGAGCGTACGCAGAAAGTGTTGGATGAGATGACGAATTACTATCTCACCAAAGAGAAGGACAACGTGGAATCCGTGTTTGCGGTTAACGGCTTCGGTTTCGCCGGCCGCGGCCAGAACACCGGTATCGCGTTCGTTTCGCTGAAAGACTGGAGCCAGCGTCCGGGTGAGGAAAACAAAGTTGAAGCGATCACCGCGAGAGCAATGGGCTACTTCTCGCAGATTAAAGATGCGATGGTCTTCGCCTTTAACCTGCCGGCTATCGTTGAACTGGGTACCGCGACCGGCTTTGACTTCGAGCTGATTGACCAGGGCGGTCTCGGCCACGAAAAACTGACCCAGGCGCGTAACCAACTGTTTGGCATGGTGGCGCAGCATCCTGACGTGCTGACCGGCGTGCGCCCTAACGGTCTGGAAGATACACCGCAGTTTAAAATCGATATCGATCAGGAGAAAGCTCAGGCGCTGGGCGTCTCCATCAGCGACATTAACACCACGCTGGGCGCAGCCTGGGGCGGAAGCTATGTCAACGACTTTATCGACCGCGGCCGCGTGAAGAAAGTGTACATCATGTCCGAAGCGAAATACCGTATGCTGCCGGAAGATATCGGCAAGTGGTATGTTCGCGGCAGCGATGGTCAGATGGTGCCGTTCTCTGCTTTCTCGAC
The DNA here is from genome assembly GCF_018199955.1 of Klebsiella sp. P1954. Taxonomy (NCBI): domain Bacteria; kingdom Pseudomonadati; phylum Pseudomonadota; class Gammaproteobacteria; order Enterobacterales; family Enterobacteriaceae; genus Klebsiella; species Klebsiella sp. P1954. The sequence continues at coordinate 1,696,491 of NZ_CP073373.1, forward strand.
CTCGCGTTGGGAATACGGTTCGCCGCGTCTGGAACGCTACAACGGTCTGCCGTCACTGGAAATCCTCGGTCAGGCCGCGCCAGGCAAGAGTACCGGTGAGGCGATGGCGCTGATGGAAGAGCTGGCGGGTAAACTGCCTTCCGGTATCGGCTACGACTGGACCGGGATGTCTTATCAGGAGCGACTGTCCGGCAACCAGGCCCCTGCCCTGTATGCCATCTCGCTGATTGTCGTCTTCCTGTGTCTGGCGGCGCTGTATGAGAGCTGGTCGATTCCGTTCTCGGTTATGCTGGTCGTCCCCCTGGGTGTGGTCGGTGCGCTGTTAGCCGCCACCTTCCGCGGGCTAACCAACGACGTTTACTTCCAGGTGGGTCTGCTGACCACCATCGGCCTGTCGGCGAAGAACGCAATATTGATCGTTGAATTCGCCAAAGACCTGATGGAGAAAGAGGGCAAAGGGCTGATTGAGGCGACGCTTGAAGCAGTACGTATGCGTCTACGTCCAATCCTGATGACATCTCTGGCGTTCATCCTCGGGGTAATGCCGCTAGTTATCAGCTCCGGCGCCGGCTCCGGTGCGCAGAACGCCGTCGGTACAGGCGTAATGGGCGGGATGGTGACCGCGACGATCCTGGCGATCTTCTTCGTGCCGGTGTTCTTTGTGGTGGTTCGTCGCCGCTTTAGCAAAAAATCGGAAGATATAGAGCACAGCCATCAGGTTGAGCATCATTAATCTTCACTCCTGAACAAAGGGCCGCTACCGCGGCCCTTTTTTATCACTGGCTGGCAAGGCACATATTGCCATTGTTTATTTTTCGTTCTGCATTTAATATATATTGATATGGCGCAGGCTATTTTTAGCAGCTTGTTCAACAACTCGGGATCGGCAAACACTCATTTACCAGGAATAATCTTACTATCATTATCCACGGGTCGGCGGTTTCTGAACGCGACAGCTGCCTGCCTTAAACCAATGATTCATAAGATTTCTCTATTTCTCCGGCTGTGGGCCAGCGCCTGCGAAATTAATTCGTCTATTTTTAAGATAATTTCTCGCTGATAATTGTAATTTTTCGTAATAGCACGATGAAATCTGTTGGAGAGTGGATTATAGTTAAATCAGCAGGATTACTCAGTTAGTGTCAGGTCAGTTAGTCGTGTTCATCCCACAACGGTGTTTGCTAGTCGTCGTTTAAACCACTCAAAAGGGGATGCGTTATGGACGAATACTCGCCAAAAAGACATGATATTGCACAGCTACGCTTTCTCTGCGAAACGCTGTATCATGACTGCCTTGCAAACCTGGAAGAGAGCAACCATGGCTGGGTCAACGACCCGACGTCGGCTGTCAATCTCCAGTTAAATGAATTGATCGAGCACATTGCCACATTCGCTCTTAATTATAAAATTAAGTATGCAGAGGATAATAAGCTGATCGCTCAGGTTGACGAATATCTGGACGACACTTTTACGTTGTTCAGTAACTACGGCATTAACTCTACGGATTTGCAAAAGTGGAAAAAATCCGGTAACCGACTATTTCGTTGCTTTGTCAACGCCAGCCGGGAAAACCCGGCCAGTCTATCGTGTTAGAATTATTACAATCAAAAGGTGGAATTATGTCTGATAAGCCATTAACTAAAACAGACTATTTGATGCGCTTACGTCGTTGCCAGACAATTGACACGCTGGAGCGCGTCATTGAAAAAAATAAATATGAACTGTCTGATAATGAGCTGGCGGTATTTTACTCAGCTGCCGACCATCGTCTGGCGGAACTGACCATGAATAAGCTATACGATAAAATCCCGACCTCTGTCTGGAAATTTATCCGCTAATTTACGCGTACTACGTGGTCTGCTGGCCGGACGGTACGGGTCAGCCGCCGTAGGGTATCTTTGTGATAGACATCACATCATTCAGCCAACAGCAACCCTGTAACCGGTTTCTTTTTTATACTGCTACGGCCATCAACAGTCAGGTATAAGGAAGACCCATGAGTGAAGAAAAACGCAAAATGATCGCCGGTGAGCTCTATTTATCTGGCGACCCAACGCTTCGCGCCGATCGCCTGCGCGCCAGACAGTTGTTGCACCGTTATAATCATTCCGCCCCGGATGACCAGGAACAACGTCAGCATATTCTGGCCGAGCTGTTCGCTCGCGCCGGCGATGCGTATATCGAGCCAAGCTTTCGCTGCGACTATGGTTATAATATTTTTCTCGGCGCCGGTTTTTACGCCAATTTTGACTGCGTGATGCTCGACGTCTGCCCTATCCATATTGGCGATAACTGTATGCTGGCGCCAGGCGTCCATATTTATACCGCCACTCATCCGCTGGACGCCGATGCGCGTAATAGCGGCCAGGAATACGGCAAGCCGGTAACTATTGGCCACAATGTGTGGATTGGGGGTCGGGCAGTGATCAATCCCGGCGTGACCATTGGCGATAATGCGGTCATTGCGTCCGGCGCGGTGGTCACCAAAGACGTCCCTGCCTGTACCGTCGTCGGCGGTAACCCGGCGCAGATCATTAAGCGCCTTCCGCCGACAAATCCGTAACTGTTATGCTTTTCTGTAACTGATCTGTTACTTTCTCCGCAGAATATTGCAACATAAAATAGCCTTCAGGCTGAGCCTGCCGCGCCTGGTCCGCCGGGCGCGGCAGGCTCATTGCAGAATTCGAGGACCAAGATGACAGAAATACAACGCCTGCTGATTCACACCATTGACGAACTCAACGTCCAGGAAAAACGCGATAATCGCCCGCGTTTTAGCATCAGTTTTATCCGCAACCATCCGGGACTGTTTGTTGCCATGTATGCCGCGTTTCTGGCGACGCTGGTGGTCATGCTGCGCTCTGAAACGCTGGTAGACTCGGTCTGGTTGCTGGTGGTGCTGTTCATTCTGTTCAACGCCTTTTTCTTCTTTGACGTCTATCCACGCTATCGCTACGAGGATATCGATGTCCTCGACTTTCGCGTGTGCTACAACGGGGAATGGTACAACACCCGCTTTGTCCCCCGGCAGCTGATCGACCGTATCCTGCAGTCGCCAGACGTCGATAGCGAGCAGAAGGCGCAGCTCAAAAAGATGGTCGCCACCAAAGGCGAGCTCTCCTTCTACGATGTCTTTACCCTCACGCGCGCCGGTGCTGCGCAATAAGGCGATTTAGGGTCCGCAGCGCCGGGAGATAGCGAGAAGCAGAGGTATTGCCATACCCAAGCACCAGTCCGCTCCGCGCTCGCTGCGGGTCGAGATAGAAATGACTTAACGCGGCGGGCGCCAGCTGAAACTGGCGCGCCTGCTGCGCAAGCGTCCGGTCATTAACGCCCTCCATCGCCACCGTCAGGTGCATCCCCCCTCCCCCGCCGAGAACGTCGCACGGCACGGTTATCTCTTGCGCCAGCGCCTCGCGCAGCTGTTGCTGACGTTTACGGTACAGGCGGCGCATCGCTGCCAGATGGCGCGCATAGTGTCCCTTCTCGATAAAGCTGGCCAGCGCCCGCTGTTCAGCACGGTGTCCCCCGCGCAGCAGCGCGCCAATGGCGTCCTGAGCAGCATCCGCCAGCGCGGGCGGCATAACCATAAAACCGATACGCAACGCCGGAAACAGCGTTTTGCTGAAGGTGCCGAGATAGACCACCGGGGCATCAGGCACCATTCCCAGCATCGCCGGGATCGGTTCTCCGCTATGGCGAAACTCGCTGTCGTAGTCATCCTCCACAATCCACGCCCCGTGCCGGCGGGCATATTCCACGAGCGCCAGACGGCGCCCGGCGCTCATGATGCTCCCACAGGGATACTGGTGTGAAGGAGAGGTGAAAATGAGCCGGGGCGGCTCCGCGACGCCGTTGGCAATACACATCCCTTCATCGTCGACAGCCATTCCTCTGACCCGCAGCCCCGCCCGCTGGAAGCCACTCCTCGCCCCCAGGTACCCCGGTTCTTCCAGCCACACGCTGTCGCCCGGGTTGGTCAGTAGCGAGGCGCATAAGTTGACGCCTTCCAGCGCGCCTTCGGTGATGACGATCTGCCGGATATCGCACCGGATGCCCCGGGAGAGCGCCAGATGACGAGCGATAGCCTCTCGCAGCAAAGGATCGCCCGCGGCTTCGCCATAACCCAGCAGCGCGCTACCATCTTCGCGTAGCACGTTATCCATCAGTCGCCGCCACAGCGGCAGCGGGAAATAGTTTACCGCCGGCATGCCTGGCGTAAATGCCAGCGTCGGTGAGTCGCGGCGCATCGCGGCTGGCAGCCTTTGCAGCCGCTCAGGCAGCACGACGGGCGGCATCTGACCCGCCTCCTGGCGGCAGGAGGCGAGTGGTGCCACCTGCGTTCCCTGACGGCTCCGTGTCAGGTATCCCTCCAGCGCCAGCTGTTCCAGTGCGGCATTGACCGTATTCCGCGACAGGTGTAGCCGTTCGGCCATCACCCGCGATCCGGGTAAACGGCAGCGGGCCGTCAGGGTTCCCTGCAGGATAGCGTCACGTAAGGTGTGGTAAAGGGCGCGCTGTAAGGTTTCGACCGTGCGGTTCCGCATCCCCTGCGTCAACAGCGTAAAAAACCCCTCGTCCGGTATATTCATTTTGCCTCCTCGTGGCCCCATAAAAACATACTCTAATGGCACTTTTTATGGAACCAGCGAGCGCGTACGCTGCCTGTAAATCCCCAATAAGGAAACCGCAATGTGCGAATATAATCAGTTTGGCCAGGCGCTCGGCGTCGCGCTGCCTGACTGGCAGCCGCGCCCCTGGCCGACACGACAGGTATTACAGGGCAGCCGTTGTCGACTCGAACCGCTGACTCTTGCTCATGCCAGCGATCTGTTCGCCGCTCACCAGCTGGCGCCAGACGCCCGCAGCTGGACGTGGCTGCTGCGTGAACCTGAGAGCAACCTTGCAGAATTCAGTGCCTGGGTGGAGCAGGTCGCCACGCTGGCAGACCCGATTCATTTTGCCGTCGTTGACCAGCAGCGAGGGAAAGCGGTCGGCTCGCTGGCGTTAATGCGTATCGATATCGCTCACGGTGTGGTAGAGGTGGGGCATGTGCATTTTTCACCGTTACTGAGCCGAACGGCCATGGCCACCGAAGCGCACTGGCTGTTGATGCAGTATGTCTTTGATACGCTCGGCTACCGTCGCTATGAATGGAAATGCAACAGTCTTAATATCCCATCAGCCCGGGCGGCAAGGCGGCTGGGGTTTCAGTACGAAGGACGTTTTCGCCAGGCGCTGGTGAGTAAAGGACACAACCGGGACACGGACTGGTTTTCGGTGATAGACGGCGAATGGCCGGAGCTGGATAACGCCATGCGCCAATGGCTGGCCGCCGACAATTTTACCGCCGACGGCCAACAGCGCCGCTCGCTGGAGAGTTTCCGTTAACGGCGTTTTTTGCGCCCCTGCACCGCTTTGAAGCGGGGGTTGCTCTTACAGATAACGTACAGCCGCCCTTTGCGTTTAACCAGCTGGCAATCCGGGTGGCGCTGTTTAGCGCTACGTAATGAGTTGACGACCTGCATCATGCTTTCCTTTTCGCATCAATAAAGCCGCCGAAGCGCTGGCGGAATCGGGCTGCACTGCCTTCATTGGCGAAGGTTTTTTGTTTGCCCGTGTAGTACGGATGCGATTTCGAGGAGACGTCGATCGTCACATACGGAAAAGTTTCGCCATCGAGTTCAATCACGCGATCGGTGCGGATAGTTGAGCCGACTTTAAAATACTCATTCGCGCTGGTGTCGTGAAACACCACCGTACGATAGGGAGGATGGATATGGGCTTTCATGATGACCTCTATATTACGTTATAACATAACAATAAGGTTACGCCGTGCTGTGACAAAGATCAACCCTTCTCAATTTAAGGGTAAGGTGATAAGGCGAGTTTCCCCGCCTTTGGCGTCAGGGTGCCAGACGGTGGGCGATGGCGCGGAGCTGTTCCGCAATGGCCTGCAGATCTTTTCCCTGCTCAATTCGGGCGCCGCTGGAATGGCGTATCACCAGGCGCGCTGGCAGAATGGATGAGGTATGAGGCGCCCCGCTGGTGCTGGCGAGGATCCGCCGCACCGCCTCTTTCCCCTGCAGGTCGAGGTCGAGCGACACGGTACTCAGCGCCGGATAGAAAAAGGAGCTTTCGTAAGTATCGTCATAGCCAATAACCGACTTCTCACCCGGCACCGCCACCTGATGCTGATGGAAGGCGCTGAGCACCCCCAGCGCCATCTGATCATTACCCACCAGCACAGCGCTGAAATTAGGCGTTTCGCGCAGCATCTGCAGCGCGCCGGCGTAGCCGCTCTGCGCATCCCAGTTGCCGTGCAGGACGGTCACCGGCTTCAGACCGTAACCATCCAGGGTCTCCAGCCAGCTTTTTAACCGGAGTTTGGCCGAGACTGAGCTGTCCGGCCCCGCCAGCAGGGCGATCTCCCGATGCCCCATCTCATAGAGATATTTGACGCTGGCCCGGGTGCCGTCCGCCGGGTTAAACGAAACGTTAAACACGGAGCTGTAGGGATCAACGTCGAGAAACAGGCAGACGATATCATCGTTGTCAGCAGCGATTTTCTGCGCCTGCTCGGTCTCCAGCGGCACGTTGATAATGACTTTATCCACCCGCTGAGATTTCAGCTCATTGATGGAATCCTGGATGCTTTGGTTGACGCTCTCATCGATCATCGAAATCAGAACCTGGTAACCTTCCAGGTTGGCATAGCGTTTTACCGCCGCCGCCACCTGGGAAGGCGCATGCCAGGCCAGAGAAATAGTCACCAGCCCGACCGTCTGGCTCTCCTTCCCCACCAGCTGCTGCGCCAGCCGGTTTGGCACATAGCGTAAGGCCTCTATCGATTTCTCCACCTTGCGACGCGTCGCTTCGGATACATTAGCTGATTTGTTGAGTACCCTGGACACGGTCTGGTAAGAGACGCCCGCATGGCGTGCGACGTCTTCCAGAGTAGCGCTTTTAGACTTCATGGTCCGGTTCCTTATGTTGTTATCCCATGATTGTAACAGGGGCCATTTGAAAAAACGCTCACCGCCACCTCTCACTGCAAAACAATAGCGATAAAAGTATTACGTTCACAATACAACGAATTGTGAATCATCTCACCCATCGCAACAAAAACTACCGTGATTATTTGCAGTTAGTCACACAATAATCATATCTCATTTGCCTGAAGTTACATTTAGGCATTTTATGACACCAGTTATGTGAACGTAATACAAAACAATAAGAGGATAGAGATGAACACTACACTGCGCGCCCTTTCAGTCGCGTTAGCCGCTGCGCTAATCGCTCCTTCCGCGTTTGCGGCCACCGCCGCGATCCCAACGATCGATTTCCATGGCTATATGCGCGCCGGGGTTGGGGTCTCCGGCGACGGTAGCGAAGCGGAATGGCAAAAAAATAAGCTGGGCCGTTTGGGGAACGAGTCGGATACCTATGGCGAGCTGGAGCTGGGCTCTGAGGTCTATAAGAAAGATGACGTCAGCTTCTATCTCGACAGTATGGTCAGCATGGTCTCCGACGGCTCTAACGATAATGAAACCACGCTGAACGATGATGCACAGTTCGGCTTACGTCAGTTGAACCTGCAGATAAAGGGGCTGATCCCTGGCGATCCGAATGCGGTGATCTGGGGCGGTAAACGTTACTACCAGCGCCATGATCTGCATATCATCGATACCAAATACTGGAACATTTCCGGCTCCGGAGCCGGGGTGGAAAACTACACCCTCGGCCCGGGCGCCGTCTCGCTGGCCTGGATCCGCGGCGATGCCAACGATGTTGACTATCGCGTCGATGGCGATAGCAACGTCAATATCAACTATATCGATTTACGCTACGCGGGCTGGAAGCCATGGGCGGGCTCGTGGACCGAATTCGGTATCGACTACGCGATGCCAAACACCACCAAAAAACAGGATAGCTACGGCGGACTGTACGATGCTGACAACGGCGTCATGCTGACCGGTGAAATCAGTCAGGATATGCTGGGCGGCTATAACAAAACCGTGCTGCAGTACGCCAACAAAGGCCTGGCGCAGAACATGGTCTCCCAGGGCGGCGGCTGGTACGATATGTGGAACTACGTGAACGACGCCACCGGTTATCGCGTGATTAACACCGGCCTGATCCCGATTACTGAGAAGTTTTCTATCAACCACGTTCTGACCTGGGGCTCGGCGGATGACATTAGCGACTATACCGACAAAACGCGGATGCTGTCGCTGGTCGCCCGCGGGCAGTACCAGTTCACCGACTACGTGCGCCTGATTGGCGAAGTCGGCGGTTTCTATCAGAAAGACAGCTACAACAATGGCACCAGCTACAAACAGGCCGGTGAGAAATACACCATTGCGTTGGGCCTGGCGGACGGGCCAGACTTTATGTCACGTCCGGAATTACGCATTTTTGCTTCATATTTGAATGATTCCGAAGATGGTAAACCGTTTGAAGACCAGACGGCGAATAATACCTGGAATTTCGGCGTGCAGGTTGAGGCCTGGTGGTAATTGCGCACGGCTAAGACTCATACGTTATTTTTATCTCCTGCTGTAAGACTGTTAATTATCTTCCGGTAAACTTTATTGCCACTGCTGTCTTTGTCTTATTTTCGGGATAACCTGCTTTCAGGTTATCCCGTTTTATTTATTTCCGGGCGGCAAAATGTTCATCCAGAAGCTGACGCAGCGCATCGGACTGCTTACCGAAAATAGCATGCACCTGCTGACCAAGAATAATAACCCCCAGCGCGCCCTGCTGCTGTAATGCTTCGGAGTCCACGGCCGCAAGATGGCGAACGCTAACCCGCAGACGGGTAATACAGGCGTCCACTTGCGTAATATTCGCTTCGCCACCAAAGGCCTGAATCAGCGCCTCGATTTGCTGTTTTTCCGCCTCGCTTAATGGCTGTGCCGGACGCGCTGGGGAGAAATAGTGCAGGAAGGATTTTAAACTCACCATAATTAACTCCAGGTTTAAGATAAAAAAAAGCCTGCTCGTCAGAGCAGGCGTGGAGAAGAAGAAATTACGCGTGACGACGGAGAATACGGCAATCCCATGCCGACAGGGTCAGTGGAGCCGATACCGCCGCGTCGGTCAGGCAATCCCAATACCCTTGCGGCAGGGTCAGGGTATGGTTTTGCGCGCTGTAGTTCTGCAGGAAGATAAATGCGTTGTCACCGTCGGTGCGCGCAGTCGCCACCACGCCGGGTGGTAACTCCGCCGCTATCGCCCGCGGCAGGGCCAGCTCCTTGCTCAGGGCGGTAAAGAAATCGCGCTGGAAGGCTAAATCGTTGCGGGAGGCCACATGCCAGGCTTTGCCTTTCCCGAACGCGTTCACCGTCACAGCCGGCCGTCCGGCATAAAAATCATCCCGGTAGGTGGCCAGCGCCTGGGCGCTCTCGATATGGATCAGTTCGCAGAGATGGCGCACCTGATAAGGGCCCTGCAGACCGCACTGATTCCCGGCAAGCCCCTGCACCAGATTAAACTCGCCGTCATTCAGGCAGTCGATCTCTTCCGCCCAGATCCCCAGCAGATTGCGCAGCGGGCCCGGGAAGCCGCCGAGATAGCAGAGATCGGACTCATTGACGATACCGGTCCAGTAGGTGGTCACCAGGTGGCCGCCGTTGGCGACAAACGCCTCCGCCCGACCGGCAAAGCCGTCGCGCACCATATATAACATCGGGGCAATCACTAACTGATACGGCGTTAAATCGACATCGGCGTCAATCACATCGACGGCGATGCCCTGCTCCCAGAACGGGCGGTAGTGCTCGTTGACCGTCTTCTCATATTCCATCCCAAGATTGCGCGGCCCCTGGGCGTCATCCAGCGCCCAGCGGTTCTGCTGGTCGAAGATAATCGCTACTTTCGCCTCGGTGCGACAGCCCCTCACCTCCGGCAGCTTGCTGAGGATCTCGCCGAGCTGGCAGACTTCGCGGCCAATGCGGGTATCAATATGTCCGACGTGGTCGACAACTGCGCCGTGAAATTTCTCAACCGAACCGCGGCTTTTCCTCCACTGGAAATACTGCACCGAGTCGGCGCCATGCGCCACCGCCTGTAGCGAGGAAAGAATATGCATTCCCGGCTTCTTCAGTTTGCTGGTCGGCTGCCAGTTGGTGGCGCCCGGGGTGGACTCCATCAGCACAAACGGTTTGCCGCCCTTCAGGCTGCGCATCATGTCGTGATACATCGCGGTGTAACAGGCCAGCGCGGTTTCGTCTTTATCGCGGTGCCACATCGGATAGCTGTCCCAGGAGATGAAATCCAGCGCCTCCGCCAGCTGCCAGTAGTCGTAATCGTAGAAATACTCCATAAAGTTGGTAGTCACCGGCAGGGAAGCATTCGCCGCCTTCAGCGGAGCAATTTCATGGCGGCAGAAATCGGTCACCTGAGCGGTGTTAAAGCGATGCCAGTCAAGATTGAGACCGTGGATCGACATCTCGCCCTGCGGCGCAGGCGATTCAATCTGCGACCAGTCAGTATAGGTATGACTCCAGAAGGTACTCCACCAGGCCTGGTTGAGGTTCTCCAGGGTCTGGTAACGCGCCTTCAGCCAGTCGCGAAAACGGTTCTGGCAGAGATCGCAATGGCATTCACCGCCATATTCGTTGGAAATATGCCAGCCCAGCACCGCCGGGTGTGAGGAATAACGTTCTGCCAGCAGGGTATTGATTTGCAGGGTTTTCTCGCGATAGACCGGTGACGACATACAGTGGTTGTGACGGCCGCCGTGCAGGGCCGGCACCCGATCGCGCCCCACCCGCAGAACCTGCGGATAGCGCTGCGACATCCACGCCGGACGCGCGCCACTCGGCGTGGCCAGAAAGACATGAATGCCGGCGGCATACAGTTTATCGAGGATAATATCCAGCCAGGCGAAATTAAATACCCCTTCGCGTGGCTCCAGTTTCGCCCAGCTAAATATTCCCACCGACATCACATTGCATTTTGCCTGCTGCATCATGGCAATGTCTTTATCAATAATATCGGGGTCATTCTCCCATTGCTCCGGATTATAATCCGCGCCATGCAGCAGCGTACTAACCTTCGGATGTAAAGGTGCAAATTTATTCATAATAAACTTCCTGAAAAAGACGACAAAAAAATTAATTAAAAACTTTTACCGACGGCAATACTTTTCCCTGGCAATCAAATAGCGCCTGATTTTCACGTGCATTACCCTCTTTCCACTCGTCGTGGATATATTTCATCCCCGCCGGGGTGGCCCAGGTATTTCCCGGCACGGCAATCCATGTAGGCTCCCAATAGAAAATACCTTTGCCACGCTGGTCTGGCACATCAACCACCGCCTGCATTAAATCGTGAATATAGTTATATTGCCCCTGTACGCTGGCGGGATATCCCCCATCCTTTTCCTCTTTCGCCTGGAAACTATTTTCCGCGTTATCGCAGTTGGCCAGGGTATAGGCATAGGCCGCCTCGACGACGATGACGTCTTTGTTATAGCGTTTGCTGATGTCATCCATATTGGCCTTCAGGGCGCTGATCGGGCCATTCCAGTAGGTGTACATCGACAGACCAATCACGTCATACGGTACATGGCGCTTGTCGATCTCATCAAACCACCAGCGGAAGGTATCGTTCTTGGTCCCTTCGGCCAGATGCAGCATGATTTTCACCTGCTCGCCCTGGCGCAGGTTCTCCTTCAGGCCAGCGATAGCCGCGTTCAGCAGGCCAGCCAGCCGGTCGAACTCTCCGCCGCCCTGCCCCCAGCTTTTCCCTTCCGGCCACAGGATGCCGCCGTTGATTTCGTTGCCGATCTGCACCATATCCGGCAGCACGCCCGCCTGCTTAAAGCGGGCGATGGTATCGCGGGTATAGTCATGAATCGCCGTTTTCAGCTGCGGGTAATCCAGCTTTTCCCAGGCTTTCGGCTTGAACTGCTTGCCGGGATCGGTCCAGAAATCGCTGTAGTGAAAATCAAGCAGCAGCTTCATCCCCTGGGCTTTCGCCCGTTTCGCCAGCGCCAGGGTGGTGGCCAGATCATTGTTCCCACCGCCATAGTCCTCGCCGCTCGCCGATTGCGGATCCACCCACAGACGGAGGCGGACATAGTTGACGCCGTTCTCTTTCAGAATAGCGATCGGATCCTTGCGCTGATTATTCTGATCGTAGAACGTCGCCCCGTGCTTTTCGGCATCAAGCAGTGTGGAGATATCCGCTCCTTTGATAAAGTCCGCCGGCATGCCCTGAAACGCGCGGGTTGCAAGCGCGTCCGCGGCCAGAGAAGAGGTGGAGAAACTGCATGCCAGACAAACCGCAAGCCATGCGGGTGTGAATCTTTTCATGTGCTTATCCTTTAGTACTGCCCGAGGTCAGGCCGGAGACGAAGTATTTTTGTAGCGCCAGGTAGAGGATCGCCACCGGTACGGCGATCAGCACCGCCCCCGCCGCGTAGGTGGTGTAGCTGGCACCCATTTTTTGCGCCACCAGGTTATACAGACCGATAGGCAGCGTGTATTTATCCGGGGTACGCAGGATGGTGCTGGAGAGGATGAAATCCCCCAGCGGCCCAGTGAACGAGAACAGCGCCACCACCGCGAGGATGGGCCTCGACAACGGCATGATGATCTCGATAAAGATGCGAAAGCTGCTGGCGCCGTCCATGCGAGCGGACTCATCCAGGTCTTTAGGGATCGCGTCGAGATACCCTTTCATCAGCCAGGTATTCATCGGGATCATCCCCCCGACGTAGATCAGCACCAGCGCCAGATGGCTGTTAATCAGGCCAAGCAGTTGCGACAGGACAAAGATGGCAATCAGCGCGGAAAACTGCGGGATCATCTGCAGCAGCAGGAACAGCATCAGCCCGTTCTGCCGCCCTTTAAAGCGGAAGCGGGAGAAGGCGTAAGCGGTAAAGCTAACGCTAATCAGGGTCAGCACCATGGTCAGGAAGCTGATTTTCATCGAGTTCCAGTACCAGGTGAGGTAATTCACATTGCCATTGAACAGATCGGCATAGTGCTGGAACGACAGGTTTTCCGGAATGATAGAGGTACTGAGCAGGCTATTGCCGGCGTTCAGCGACGCCCCGACCGTCCAGACCAGCGGATAGATAATCACCACCGAGACCAGGATGACCACCAGCCAGGTGAGAGAGAGTCGGATCCACTTTTCGCGTTTAATACTGGGTGATTGAGCCATGTTGCTTCCCTTACGCCATGTCGTCATTTTTGAAGGATTTGGTGGCGCGGAACTGCCACAGCGCCAGGCCGACGACAAAGATCGACAGCAGGATCGTGATGGTCGCCGCGATGGCGTACTGCGACGAAGACATCGTCAGCTTATAGATCCACGACACCAGAATATCCGTCCCGCCGGCGTTAGAGCCTGCCACCGCAGGGCCGCCGTTGTTGAACAGGTAAATGATATTGAAGTTATTAAAGTTGAAGGTGTACTGGGTGATGATGATCGGCGCGATCGCATACAGCACCAGCGGCAGGGTGATGGTGCGCAGACGGGTAAAGGCGCTGGCGCCGTCCATCGTCGCCGCTTCATACAGATCGTCCGGGATCGCCTGCAACACGCCGGTGGTCATGGCAAAGACAAACGGGAAGCCAAGCCAGGTCTGCATCATGATCAGCGCCGTTTTGGTCCAGAACGGATCGGTGAGCCATGCCTTCGGACTGATGCCAAAAAAGGACAGGATCGCGTTGTTGATGACCCCGAAGGAGTCGTTGAACATGCCGGCAAAAACGAGAATGGTGACAAACCCCGGCACCGCCCACGGCAAAATAAAGATGGTGCGGATCAGCGGCTTAAAGCGCAGATCTTTTTGGTTCACCAGAATCGCCAGCAGCACGCCCACCGTACACTGCAGGGTGGTCGCCAGCAGCGTCCACACCACGGTCCACTGCAGCACATCCAGGAAAGTGGAGCGCCAGATGGAGAGGGTGAAAATATTAATAAAGTTTTTCAGCCCCACCCAGTCCACCAGCTTCGCCGGCGGGGTGTGGTACAGGTTGTAGTTGGTGAAGGCGATGGCGAAACCGAACAGAATCGGAAAGATCACCACAAACACCAGCAGAATAAAGCCCGGGGTGATCATCAGGTACGGAAAGCCGTCGCTCAGCAGCATCTGGTACTGCTTACGCACGCTGTTGAGGGCGATCCCCTCATCGCGTTTTTTGCCGTTGAGCCACGCATCCCGCAGCGAGAGAAAATAGATCAGCACGCCGAAAGCGACGATCAGCACGCTGATAATCCCCTCGGCTAACAGGAAGATAGAGTTATCCCGCGGTACCTCTTCACCCAGGGTATATAACCCCCACAACCCCTCACGCAGGAAATCATAAAAAATCCCCAGAAAGCTGCTCAGCAGCACCAGGAAGACCAGCCCTTTCAGCCACTGGCGATGATAAAACTGACCGAAACCCGGCACGATTGCCAGCAGCAGGCCGCACCATGCATGGCGCCCGGGCCCGCGTGCGTCGCTAAAATTTTCGCTGGAATGGATGCTCACACTCGACTCCTTCTACAAACGGGAGGTCCCCCTCCCGCTCGGTGACTTCACGTGACGGTGAATTACTGATTGCTGGCCTGCATCGCTTCGATCTGCATCGTGATCTGTTTCACCGCGTTATCGAGCGCGGCCTGCGGCGCCTGCTTACCGGTGAGGCTCAGTTCAAGCGCGGCGTTGGCCGGCCCCCACACTTCCCCCATCTCGGGAATGCCCGGCATCGCCACCGCTCGCGCCGACTGGATGGCGACGGCGCTGGCCTTTTGGTCGTTTTTAATCACCGGATCGTCAATCATCGCCTTCAGCGGCGGAATTTCGCCAGTGGCGACATAGCGGGCTTTCACATACTGCGGCTGGTTGATGAACTCGATAAACTGTTGCGCCAGCGCTTTGTCTTTACTCCAGGTCGATACTACATAGCCTTTGACGCCGAGGAAGGAGCTCATCGGCTTGCCGTCCGGCAGAGTCGGCAGGGGCGCCACGCCATAGTTAATGCCAGCGGCTTCATACGGCTGGAAGGCCCAGGGGCCGTTGATCACCGCCGCCGCTTTTTTCTCGGTAAACAGGGAATCGATGGCATTCAGCCCGTTATCGCCGAGGATCCCCGCCGGAAAGACCTTCTCGGCATAGAATTTTTTCAGGAAGGTGACGGCTTCGACGGCGCCGGGGGTATTGAGACCCACCTGCTGCGGGTTAAAGCCGCCGCTGTCGTTTTTAGCAAAGATATAGCCGCCCATCGGGCCAATCGCCCCCCAGCTGTAATAGATCTGGTCAAACTTGGCGAGCAGGCCGTATTTGTTCTGCTCGCGCTGGGTTTTCGAGTAGTCCAGCCAGGCCTGCAGGCTGTCCAGCGGCTTGTCGATCAGGTCCTTGTTGTAGATAAGCACCAGGGTTTCCACCGCCTTCGGGATCCCATACAGCGCGTTGTCCATGCGGAAGGCATTGATGGAGGCTGGCGTAAAGGCATCCTGTTTCGCCTGATCGACGCTGAGCGGCGAGAGTAGTCCCTGTACCACGGCGCCGCCGAGCTGGTCATTCGGGATCACTAGCACGTCCGGCCCAATGCCCGCCGGGCCGTCGAGGCGCAGTTTTTCCAGTTGCTGGGCGTAGGGCATCTCCTGGAGATTGACCTTCACGTTGTACTGCTTTTCAAAATCGCTAACCGCGGTTTTGATGCCAGCGGATTTTTTAATGTCCTCCCAGACGTTGAGCTGCCCGGCGGCATGCGCCTGCAGGCTGGCGAGTTGCCCCGCCGCCAGGGTGGTAAGGATCAGTGCAGCAAGCGTGTTCTTTTTCATTATCAACCTCATGTGAAGGTATAACAATTTAATGGTTTTTATTTGAATTCCGGCTGCCAGTTAGAAAAATAAATCTTTTCGAACTGCCGTATTACTTGGAAAACATGTTCTGATGCGCTTTTGTTATACGCTACGCTTTGATCGTTGATAAAACTACCATAAGCTGCCAGTTGTGTGATCATCCTTGCAGAAATGAAACGTCCCTGTATGGCGCAAAATCCGCGGAAGTTATAGTCAGGGCATGATTTTACTGCTGTTGAACATCGTCACACCGATTTGTTACACGTAATACAAATCACACTCAACATAGCGATAAGCCAACGGCAAATAACAGCTACTCACTCCGGGGAATGTGGATGTCCAATATACGACTGAGGAATGTCACCAAAAGGTTCGGCAGCACGGTGACGCTGCACCAGGTCAATCTCGATATTGAAGATGGCGAGTTTGCCGTCTTCGTCGGCCCTTCCGGTTGTGGAAAATCGACGCTACTGCGCATGATTGCCGGGCTGGAAGAGGTCAGCGAAGGAGAAGTACTGATCGGCGATGAGGTGATGAATGATGTCGTGCCCGCCCGCCGCGGCGTGGCGATGGTCTTCCAGTCCTATGCGCTCTATCCGCACATGACGGTGGCAGAGAACATGGGCTACGGGCTGAAGGTGAATAAAGTGCCGAAAACGGAGATCCGTCGCCAGGTGGAAATGGTGGCTAAAACGCTGCAGCTCTCGCACCTGCTGGATCGTAAACCGAAGCAGCTCTCTGGCGGCCAGCGGCAGCGCGTGGCCATTGGCCGGGCGATCGTGCGTAATCCCCGGGTGTTTATGTTCGATGAGCCGCTCTCTAACCTTGATGCGGAGCTGCGCGTCGATATGCGCCTGCATATTGCCCGTCTGCACCAGGAGCTGAAGACCACTATGGTGTATGTCACGCACGATCAGGTGGAGGCGATGACGCTGGCCGATAAAATCGTGGTCATGAACTACGGGAAAGTCGAACAAATGGGTTCGCCGATGGCGCTGTACTACAATCCGGTCAACAAATTCGTCGCCGGCTTTATCGGCTCGCCGAAGATGAACTTTCTGCCGGCTATCGTCAGCGACTGGCAGCCGGAACGCTTAACGGTCACCCTCGCGCAGGACCATCAGCTGGCCCTGAATATCGCCACCCAGCCGCTGAAGCCCGGCGCTGCGGTGACGCTGGGGATCCGGCCGGAGCACCTCACCCCGGAAGTCGCCACCGGTACCGTGGTGGAGTTTCAATGTGAAGTGGTGGAGCGTCTGGGCAACAATACCTATCTGTTCGGCCAGTGCTACGGCCACGACAACGTCAAGGTTCTGCTGCCCGGCGACGTCCATTTCCGCCCCTGGCAGAAAATTAATCTGGCTTTCGATGAGCGCTTTTGCATGGTGTTTGATGAGAATGACCTGCGCATCAGCGCTGATATCCCGGCGCCGGATGCACACTAGCTAACATATTGCTGTCATCTGCGCAGCGTATGCTGCGACTGAATGCCGGAACACACCCTGCCCGGCATTCACACCCTCATTTTTATTCTGCTACATCGGAATCATCCTTCTCTCCCGGCATCGCAGCCTGTTGTGATGCCGGCTTTTTCCCCAAACGACGCGTTTTCTCCCGCTGCGCCCGAATTATCTTTCGCATATACTGATGACACCCGGCGAACGATAAGGACACAGGCATGAGGACCCGGCATCTGATGGCGCTGTTTACAGGAGTGCTGATACTGGCCATCATCCTGCCCATTTCACTCAGCATCTGGCAGGCGGCGCGGCAGGCCAAAATGCAGTTCTATCGTGAACTGGATGACTATTCCAACCGTATCGTCGTTCGGACGCTGCAGGTTGCCGACCAGGCCCGGGAAGCGTTACGAGAGGCTGACGCACACACCGCCGCCTCCTGTAGCCCTGAACATCTGCTTACGCTCCGCCGCATCGCCTATACCCATCGCTACATTCAGGAAGTGCTCTGGCTGCGTGATTCCGTGCCGCAATGCTCCTCCCTGGAAGACCATAGCGTCGCGGTCACCTTCCCCCCGCCGGACCACATTGCCCCCGACGGCTATCGCACCTGGCTGACCTCAATTAACGATCTTGGCCTCGATCATCAGATGACGGCCATGGGCAGCCGGCAGCACATGGTGATGATCGACCCCGTCTCCTTTATTGATGTCGTTCCCGCCAGCGAAGAGAAGATCCATACCATGCTGTTTGGCCTGGACCACCAGAAAATGGTGATCAGCAGTCAGCCGCTGCCGGCGAAAGTCTGGCAACGCATTAAAGATCCGCATGTGGATATGCTTACTCTGGATAACACAGTCTACCGGATCCAGCGCATTCCCGAGCTGGGCTCTGGCATCGTAACCTGGTCTTCAACCTTGCCGCTGCAGCAGCGCATTCGACAGCAGCTGTTCTTCTGGCTCCCTGCCGGCATTTTCACCAGCCTGCTCGCCACCTGGCTGCTGCTGCGTCTGCTAAGGCACCTGCGCTCACCGCGCAACAGCATGCTGGACGCCCTCAATTCCGAAGCGATTCAGGTTCACTATCAGCCGATTATTTCGTTGCAGGAAGGGAAAATTGCCGGGGCGGAGGCCCTGGCCCGCTGGCAGCAGCCCGATGGCACTTTTTTATCGCCGGATATCTTTATTCCCCTGGCCGAGCAGACCGGGCTCATCACGCAGCTGACGGAAGATATCGTCAGGAAAATTTTTGCCGATCTCGGCCCCTGGCTGCGGCAGCGGCCGGAAGTGCACATCTCCATCAAACCTGTCGGTAGATGATTTACGCTCGCCCACCCTGCCGACGTTGTTGCACAATCAGCTACAGCACTGGGGGATCGCCGCCGAACAGATCATCCTTGAAATCACCGAGCGTGGTTTTGTCGACCCGGAGACGACTATGCCGGTGATCGCTCACTACCGTCAGGCTGGCCATCGGATCTCGATTGATGACTTTGGCACCGGCTACTCCAGCCTGAGCTATCTGCAGAAACTGGACGTCGACACGCTGAAAATCGATAAATCTTTTGTCGATACCCTCGAGTACCGGCCGCTGACGCCGCACATTATTGAAATGGCCAAAGCGCTCAATCTGGCCACCGTCGCCGAAGGGGTGGAAACCGAAAGCCAGCGCGACTGGCTGCGCCAGCACGGCGTTCAGTACGCCCAGGGGTGGCTGTACAGCAAAGCGCTGCCAAAAGAGCAGTTCATTCTGTGGGCAGAGCATAACCTCCATGCGCATTAAGCGGCGGGTGGCTTGAGCGGAACGTCAGGGGGCGCTACTTCAGATAGGATTTAATCACCTGCATCACCGTCTCCAGATCCGCTTCGCGCTGCGTCTCGTCAGGCTCTTTCACCACATGGTCGGTAAGATGCCCCTGAATAACCTGCAGCATCATGCCGTTGACCGCGCCGCGGATCGCCGCCAGCTGCTGTAATATTTCAGCGCACTCATGCTCGCGATTAAGCATTTTCTCTAACGCGGTACTCTGCCCCTGAATTTTCTTCAGCCGGGTCAGTAACATCTTTTTGTGTCGAACTGTATGTGACATTGCACGATCCACCGTTTCATTCTGTCCGGGATTACCGACCTGCGTGGTCAGCAACGCCTGCCAGCATACCATGATCCTTTTTATTAGCCGCTTTATCTACTGGGGGGTAGTATTTTACTACTGGGGGGGAGTAGGATAAACGCACTTTTGGCAAGGATCCCGATATGAACGATTACACTTCCCTTCTGCAGCAGGGCAATGCCTGGCTGTTTATACCCAGCGCAATACTGCTCGGCGCGCTGCACGGTCTCGAACCCGGGCACTCAAAAACCATGATGGCCGCCTTTATCGTGGCGGTGCGAGGAACGTTAAAACAGGCGGTACTGCTGGGGCTGGCGGCCACGGTTTCGCATACGGCAGTGGTCTGGCTGATCGCCATGGCCGGCCTGTGGTTTGGCCGCGGCTGGAACGCGCAGACCTCTGAACCCTGGTTTCAGCTGGTCTCAGGGATTGTCATTGTGCTGATTGCCTGCTGGATGCTCTGGCGCACCTGGCGCGAATCGCAGCCTCACACGCACCATGAGCACCACCATGAACATGAGCACCACCATGAACATGAGCACCACCATGAACATGAGCACCACCATGAACATGATCACCACCATGACCATGATCACCGCCATGACCATGATCACCGCCATGACCATCACCATGCGTCCTCATCCGCCGCGCCGCTGGTGGCGGAGGAGTGGCAGGACGCGCATCAGCGGGCTCATGCTCAGGAGATCAACCGGCGCTTTGATGGCCGCCAGGTGACGACCGGGCAGATCGTACTGTTTGGCCTGACCGGGGGGCTGATCCCCTGCCCGGCGTCCATTACCGTGCTGCTTATCTGTTTACAGCTGAAGAAATTCTCGCTGGGCGCCACGCTGGTGCTGGGCTTTAGCGTTGGTCTGGCGCTGACGCTGGTGGCTTCCGGGGCCATCGCCGCCCTGAGCCTTAAACATGCCACCCGCCGCTGGCCGTGGCTTAACGACCTCTCGCGCAAGGCGCCCTGGTTCTCAGGCTTACTGATTATTGTGGTGGGGATCTACATGATGCTTCATGGCCTGAGCGGCCTGTAAGCGATGAAAGGCCCTCTCCGTGATGAAGAGGGCGATGGGTTAATTCAGGAGACTATTTCCCGGGGAGGGCTGACCGCGTTGCGGCTGACGGGCTGGCTGAACCACGGTAGGCACAGCTGGATCAGCGGCCCAATCGACAGCGCGTAGATGACGGTTCCGACGCCAAATTTGCCCCCCAGCAGCCAGCCAATCAGCAGTACGGAAAGCTCGATCGCCGTCCGGATACCGCGCAGTGACCAACCAGTGCGAGCATGCAGACCGGTCATCAGGCCATCGCGCGGCCCGGGGCCAAAGCCCGCGCCAATATACATCCCGGTAGCGATAGCGTTCAGCACAATCGCTCCTACCAGCAGCGCACTGCGCGCCACCATCGACTCCAGCGGCGGCAGGACGGCCAGCGTGGCGTCCGCCGCTAGTCCCAGCACGATGACATTGCTCACCGTGCCGAGCCCCGGCATTTGCCGGATCGGGATCCACAGCAGCAGTACCGCCGCGCCGGTCAGGATAATCACCGTACCGAAACTGATCCCCAGCTGTTTAGCCACCCCGAGATGGAAAACATCCCACGGATCGGCGCCGAGATTGGCATGCACGAAGAGCGCCGTGGACACGCCGTAAAGCACCAGACCAATATATAACTGCAGCAGGCGACGAAGCATATTTTTTCCTCAACATCATTGCGAATGCCCTCATCATCAGCAAAAATGGACTGATAATTAATGGCCAGTTTTGGAAAAGTGGATCGCTATGTCAGCCCGACGCTTTGGAACCCAATCGCTGGTACGCCTGCTCGGCAACTGGCAGGAGACCAGCTCACGCACGCCGCTATGGCGCCAGCTGGCGGAAGCACTCCGCCTGCTGATCCTTGATGGTCGCCTGACGCTGCAAACGCGCCTGCCCGGCGAGCGCGAGCTGGCGGCGGCCCTGAACGTCAGCCGGACCACCATCGCCAGCGCCCTCGGCCAGTTGCGGGAGGAGGGCTTTCTCTACAGCCGCCAGGGGAGCGGGTCACGCATTGTTTTGCCGGAACGCCCCGCCGATCTTCCTCTGCCTGCCGGCATCTCATCTACGCTTAATCTCTCTACCGCCGCCCTCAGCGCCGGGCCGGAGGTCCATCAGGCCTTCCAGCACGCTATGACCCTGCTGCCGCCCTATCTCGCACAGACTGGCTATGACCAGCAGGGGCTGCCGGTGCTGCGGGAGGCGATTGCCCGGCGCTACAGCGAACGCGGTCTGCCGACGCGGCCCGATGAGGTGATGGTGGTCAACGGCGCGCTCAGCGCCTTCGCGCTGATCCTGCGCCTGTTCACCGGGCCGGGCGATCGGGTGGTTATTGACGCCCCCACCTATCCGATGGCCATCAGTGCCATTCAGGGCGCCTCCTGCCGCCCCGTCGGGGTTGCGCTTCCGCAGCAGGGATGGGACTGCGATGGACTGGCGGCGACTATTGCGCAGACTGCGCCGCGGCTGGCGTGGCTGATGCCGGATTTTCACAACCCCACCGGACGCTGTATGGATGCCCCCACCCGCCAGCGGGTTGCGGACATCGCCGCCAGGACGCGAACAACGCTGGTAATCGACGAGACCATGGCCGACCTTTGGTATAACGCGCCGCCGCCCCCGCCGCTGGCCAGCTTCAATCCCGATGCCGCGGTGCTCACCATTGGTTCGGCCGGGAAAAGCTTCTGGGGGGGACTACGTATCGGCTGGATCCGCGCCAGCGCGCGGACCATCGCCTCGCTTATTC
This sequence comes from Klebsiella sp. P1954, assembly GCF_018199955.1. Lineage (NCBI taxonomy): Bacteria > Pseudomonadati > Pseudomonadota > Gammaproteobacteria > Enterobacterales > Enterobacteriaceae > Klebsiella > Klebsiella sp. P1954. The sequence continues at coordinate 1,718,664 of NZ_CP073373.1, forward strand.
AGGCCCGCGATTCGCTGGATTTGGGTACGCCGCTGCTGGAGCAACTGGCCTGCAGCTGGCTACTGGAAAATGCCGCCACACTGCTGCCGCCGCGGCGGGATATGCTCAAGGCGCGCCGGGACATGTGCGAAACGCTGATGGCGGAATATTTTCCCCGCTGGCGGTTTTCGCCACCGGAAGGTGGGCTCTCTTTTTGGGTGGAACTTCCTGACATGCTGGCCACCCTGTTCTCTGCGCGTGCGGAAAGCCAGGGGATCCATATCGGCACCGGTACGCGGTTTGGGCTGGAAGGGGCGTTCGATCGCTATTTACGTCTGCCGTTTACGCTGCCGGATGAAGCATTGCGCCGGGCCTTCTCCACGCTACAACCGCTGTGGCAAAGCCTTGCTGAACAGAAGGAAAATACACGTTTGCGAAAAATAATATAAGAAAATAGCGACGGGCTGACTTCAGCCCGTCAAATGACCTTCATCCATGAGGTATATGAGATGTTTTTATAAAATTGCCTGGCTATCCTGCCCTCTGGTTATGGCAACCCAATGACAGAAAGAAGGCAATTTCATTAATGCTGGCGCGGAATAGGAAACCCTTTCAGGGAAATAATAAAGCCATCTTCATCTTTTTTGATTTTAGCGCCGGTGTCACACCAGTCGGAAGCAATGCGAAAGAACTCATCACTACCGATATTCCAGTTCAGGCGGACGTGTTTTACGTATCCTGAGCGCAACATATCGCAAGCTTCGCTATAGTTGCTGGCTGTAGAGAATTGTTGTTTCATTTTTTCTTCTTCAGAAGTTTTCTTAATGCTTTGATTTCTTTAGGGGTAAGTGGCGTTGCTTCCTCTTCGGTATGCTGGCTGTCAATGTCCTCTTCCGTCACCCCCGCCTCACCTGCTGACTCCTCCAGCTGAAAAGCCAGCTGCAGCAGCTTTTCCGTTGCCGTTCCCAGGTTCTCGTTATTAACTTCCGCAAAATGACGCAACTTTTCTTTTAGCTCTGCGTCAATTTTTACATTCAAAACCACTGTGGTCATAGCTACGCTTCCCGTGCAATAAAATCATCATAATTAATACACGAAGTTAACATGCTGATCCAGAGATATATTTTACAGCATGAGCCTGGCAACAAATTCCCATCAATAAGATGCGCTTTATTTATGACATGCAAATGACATTAATATTTCAGTAGTATTTCAGATTTATGACAAGTAAATATTATGGAATAAAAGCAGGGGGTTTTAACAACAAAAACTAATATGCGATCTTTATCAGAAATTAATTATTGCAGGAGTAAAAACCGGACAAATATAAGGGAAACACCAGGCGGGAGAAATGGGTGGGGGCCCTGCCAGCTACATCCCGGCACACACGTCGTCTGCTCTGGCTGCTTCCTTCCGGACCTGACCTGGTAAACAGAGTAGCGTTGCGGGAGAACCAACAGAGCCCCCATTGAGAGCGTTAGTTGCCTAACGCGCTGGCGCATTATCCCTGCTGACCTGGTGAATTGCAAGCTCACACCGTCCGCCTGCTGGTTTATTGCGCAATAACGCGAATAAAACCAGCCACTCACGGTCAGCCTGTGAGATTGCGAGCCCGCGCTCAGCACACATCCGGGTTATCCACCATACTTATCCTCTTCGTCCTCTTTTATCACCAGTACATTGTCTCGACGGTAATCGAATGACTGACTCATCACCACAGACCATCACTCTGCCTTTACCTGCTATTGAAGGGATGACCATCGCCTTTCAGGGCGTAAACTACCTGCGTCCTGAAAAAATGCTCGACTTCGCGACCATCAGTCCCGCGCCGGTGCGGGCGGTTACGCCGCTGGCGCTGCTCTATTCCACCGTCGGCGTGCTGCGCCAGGTGGAGCTACGCAAGCTGCCGGTCTATATCAGCGGTCGGGTGGTGTACCCTATCTCGTCGTTAACCATGCCGGGCCTGCGCGCGAGGCTGATCATCAACGCCACTTCGCAGCGGTTGAAATTTCTTGAGAGTCTCATCGCCAGCTCAGCCTCCGACAATGTCCATGGCATGCAGATCCTCGGCCTCGCTCTGACGTTCACCGTCGAACAGGCCGCCTGACCCAGGCCGGCTGTACAGCTCCTGGCTTAGCGCTTATGCTGACGTTTTGCCGGTAACAGGACAGAAAATGGCTCCGCACGACACATTTCCCCAACGCGTCTGGCACATCGTGGCGTCGATACCGGAAGGGTATGTCACGACCTACGGCGAGGTCGCCCGGCTGGCAGGTTCACCGCGCGCGGCGCGCCAGGTGGGCGGCGTATTGAAGCGCCTGCCGGAAGGGTCCACCCTGCCATGGCATCGGGTGGTCAATCGCCATGGCGATATCTCCCTCACCGGCCCCGATCTACAGCGGCAGCGTCAGGCGCTGCTGGCCGAGGGTGTGCAGGTCTCCGGCAGCGGCCATATCGATCTCCAGCATTATCGCTGGGTTTATTGAAGGCAAAAAAAAAGCCCCCATCCGGGGGCGTAGCGAGCTTACTGGGCGACAGGAACTGCGGTCTGCTGGACCGGAACCAGCGTCAGGTCGGCATGAGTGCCGCCCTGGTTTATGACCGTCTGCACGGTATCGGTAATAAACATCAACTGGCCGTTAACCGTGATCGCCGCGCTTAGCAGAATGCGAGCGTTCGGTTGAATATCTGCCGGGTTGTAAGGCAGCGCAAAGTTAAATGGCGCCTGTTTGCCTTCGGTACGCACCGCTTTTTGCGACAATACGCGGGCTGGCGCATCTGCCAGAGAAGCATCCGACAGGGTCACCGTCAGTACCGCATCCGGCGGTAAAGCGATTCTCTGGCGGATATTAATCGTCCCCGTGACGCTCGGCTGCTGCTGCGCCACGCTCAGCGTCGCGATACCGTAAGGGTCGGGCGCGGCCGCCTGCGTCGAAGAATTGTTCGAGTGGTGATTAGCACAGGCGGTCAGCGTCGCGGCGACGGCTAAGGCACTAAACATATAGGCAAATTTCATGATGTTCTCCTTATCATCCCTTAATACCCAGGAGGATGTTCCGCCGCTTCGCCGGCAGGAACTTTCGTGTCGTCAATAAGTGTGGCACAGATCTCAGATTTGTTCCTGTTAACTGGTCGTTATTCAGATTATTACACCCATCGGACCACTTGCGATTCCAGGTTATACTTGGCCACATTACGCGCGCTGCGCCGCTATTGTTAATTGAGGATAAGTATGAGTCAGGCACTCTCTAATCTGCTGGCATTATTAGATCTGGAAAAAATTGAGGAAGGGTTGTTTCGCGGGCAGAGCGAAGACCTGGGGTTACGTCAGGTTTTTGGCGGCCAGGTAGTGGGTCAGGCGCTGTATGCGGCAAAAGAGACCGTGCCCGTTGAGCGTCTGGTTCATTCGTTTCACAGCTACTTTCTTCGCCCCGGCGATAGCCAGAAGCCGATCGTTTACGATGTGGAGGTGCTGCGCGACGGCAACAGCTTCAGCGCCCGTCGGGTAGCCGCCATCCAGAACGGGAAGCCGATTTTCTATATGACCGCCTCCTTCCAGGCGCCAGAGAATGGCTATGAGCATCAGAAAGCAATGCCGGCCGCCCCCTCCCCTGACGGCCTGCCTTCGGAAACCGATATCGCTCGCAAGCTGGCGCATCTCCTGCCGCCGCAGGTGAAAGACAAATTCCTCTGCGATAAACCGCTGGAGATCCGTCCGGTAGAGTTTCATAACCCAATGAAAGGCCATATCGCCGAACCGGTGCGCCAGGTCTGGCTGCGCGCCAACGGCGCCGTCCCTGACGATCTGCGTATTCATCAGTATCTGCTGGGCTATGCTTCAGACTTTAACTTCCTGCCGGTGGCGCTGCAGCCGCACGGCGTTGGTTTCCTTGAGCCCGGCATGCAGGTCGCCACCATCGACCACTCTATGTGGTTCCACCGGCCGTTTAATATTAATGAATGGCTGCTTTATAGCGTCGAAAGCACCTCGGCCTCCAGCGCCCGCGGCTTCGTTCGCGGCGAATTCTACACCCAGGATGGCACGCTGGTTGCCTCAACGGTTCAGGAAGGGGTGATGCGCAACCGCAACGCATAAAAAAAGCCTCCCGGACGGGAGGCTTTTCGCTATCAGGAGAGAATGGCTTTTTTATCAGGCGTTATAGGCGTTTTCGCCATGGCTGTTGACGTCCAGCCCTTCGCGCTCCTGCTCTTCCGGCACGCGCAGCCCGACGGTCATATCCGCCACTTTGTAGCCGATGAATGCCACAACGCCGGACCAGACCACGGTGATGGCGATACTTTCCAGTTGCACCAGCAGCTGATGGCCCATGGTGACGCCTTCCGCATAACCGACGCCGCCCAGAGAAGTCGCCGCGAAGATACCAGTCAGGATACAGCCGACGATGCCGCAGACGCCGTGAACGCCGAAGACGTCGCAAGGATCATCCACACGCAGCCAGCGTTTCAGCGCAGTCACGCCCCAGATACCCGCCAGGCCAGAGGCGATACCGACGATCAGCGCCCCGCCGACACCGATATAACCACACGCCGGCGTAACGCCAACCAGACCGGCAATTGCCCCGGAGCAGGCGCCCAGCAGTGAAGGTTTGCCGCGCAGAGCCCATTCGCCAAAGGTCCACGCCAGGATAGCCGCAGCGGTCGCCACGACGGTGTTAACGAACGCCAGGGCCGCAATTTCATTCGCTGCGCTGGCAGAGCCGGCGTTGAAGCCGAACCAGCCCACGTAGAGGATAGCGGTGCCAGTGAACACCATCGGCAGGTTATGCGGTTTGAACGCTTCTTTGCCGAAGCCCACGCGTTTGCCCATCATATAGGCGCCGACCAGCCCGGCGACCGCGGCGTTGATGTGCACAACGGTGCCGCCGGCGAAGTCCAGCGCGCCATGGGTCGCCAGCAGACCGCCGCCCCAAACCATATGCGCAATCGGCACGTAGGAGAGTGTCATCCACACCACCACGAAGATCAGTACCGCGGAGAAACGAATACGTTCCGCCAGCGCCCCGACAATCAGCCCGACGGTGATGCAGGCGAACGAGCCCTGGAAGGCCACGTGGATATACTGATAGAAGGTGCCCATCAGCGCTTTCAGCTCAATATTTTTCAGCATCACCCAGTCAAAGCTGCCGAAGAAGCTGCCGCCGGTGCCGAAGGCCAGGGTATAGCCATAAATCACCCACAATACGCAGACCAGGCCAAAGGTGACAATCACCTGAGTCAGCATGGACAGAACGTTCTTACCGCGGATCAGGCCGCCGTAAAACAGCGCAATCCCCGGGATAGTCATAAACAGAACCAGCGCGGTGCAAATCATCATAAACGCGTTATCGGCTTTGTCCGCCACCGCAGGCGCGGCCATCGCCAGCCCCGGCAGAAGGGCTAATGCCCCCAGACCCGATTTCATTGTTGCCATTTTCATTGTTTCGTTCCCCATCACTGTGTGGTCTGGAAATTACAGTGCCGCTTCGTCAGCTTCGCCGGTACGGATGCGAATGACGCGCTGCAATTCAGCGACGAAAATTTTGCCGTCGCCAATTTTTCCGGTGTAAGCCGCTTTGCTGATGACATCGATGACTTCATCCAGCTGATCGTCGGCAATCGCCACATCAATCTTCACTTTTGGCAGAAAGTTGACGCTATACTCGGCGCCGCGGTAGAGCTCCGCGTGACCTTTCTGACGGCCAAATCCTTTGACTTCAGTGACCGTCAGGCCCTGAATGCCGATGGAAGACAAAGCTTCACGCACGTCTTCCAGTTTGAATGGTTTGATTACCACGGTAACCAGCTTCATAAGTCCCCTCCAGTCAGTATTCGGTAATGGCCGCAGCTAACACGATGGATATAAAGCAAGGGCTATGCCAGAAATGAAAAAAGGCCGCAAAGCGGCCCTTTGATGGCAAAAAACAGGGGACAGGTCAGGCAATATCCTGCGCAACGGCGCCTGGCGCGCAAAAATGCACCACAACGGTGCATTTGATGTAACGTTTTTGCACCATGGCAGGCCGCCCAGCGTTCCCTGCCTGCTGGTGGTGCATCAGGCGCTGAGCGACTCCTCTCTGGCGCTGGCCGCCAGCTCTTCGCCGGCCAGCTGCAGCTGATACATCTGCCAGTAGCGGCCTTTCGCCGCCAGCAGCTGCTGATGGGTGCCCCGCTCGACAGCCTGACCTCGATGCAGAACCAGGATGGTATCGGCCTCCACAATGGTCGACAGCCGATGGGCAATAACCACGAGGGTGGTATGCTGGCGGACCTTCGCCAGCGCCTGCTGGATCGCCTGCTCGGTACCTGAGTCGATGTTTGCCGTCGCCTCATCCAGAATCAGTACCTGCGGGGTGTCCACCAGCACGCGAGCCAGCGCCAGCAGCTGCTTCTGCCCGACGGAGAGATTATTGCCCTGCTCGCCCAGTTGGGTGTACAGCCCATCGCTCATGCTGCGCGCCACCGCCGCCAGCTGCACCGCCTCCAGCGCTTCCCAAACCTGCGCCTCACTGATGTCCCGGCCCAGCGCGACGTTGGCGTAGAAGGTATCCGCCAGCACTACGGGATCCTGTTGCACCATCGCGATGCCCCGACGCAACGCGCTGTGGCTGAGGGATGCGAGCGGTCGACCATCGATGCGGATCTCGCCGTGGGTTAACGGGTAATAGCCCATCATCAGACTGGCGAGGGTACTTTTTCCGCTGCCGGTATGTCCGACCAGCGCCACGAAGCTGCGGGAGGGAATATCCAGCGTGATATCCTGGAGAACCAGACGGTCCCCCCGGTAAGCAAAGGAGAGATGGTCAATTTCCACCCGACCGCTGCTCAGCGGCGCGTCATCCGTACCCCACGCCTGGCGCGGGCGATCCATCAGCTCGAAAACGCGCTCGCCGGCGACCACCGCCTGCTGCAGCATCGACTGCTGGGTGGTCAGCTCGATAAGCGGCTCGTTAAGGCGTCCAAGATAGCTGATAAACGCGTACAGGACCCCGACCTCGATCGTGCCCACCGCGCTAAAGCCGAACAGCATCAGCAGCCCGCACAGCACCAGCGAGGAAAAAAGGCTCAGCAGCGGGCGCAGCAGAAAACCGTCCAGGCGCAGCGTCTGCATCCGCGCCAGATAGTGGGCATAGCTGGCCTCGCGCATCCGTTCGCCAAAGCGCGCCTGCTGGCGGAACTGCTGGATGACGCCCATGCCGTTGATCACTTCGTTGAAGCCATCGTTGATGTCGGCAAGCCAGGCGCGCACCCGCCGCACGATCGGCGTGCTATAGCGCTGATAGATAATCATCACGATCAGCACCGCCGGGAAAATCGCGATCGCCACCAGCGCCATCCGCCAGTCGAGGCTAAACATCGCCACCAGCATCGCGCCGATCAGCGCGGCGCTGCGCAGTACCGTAGCCACCACCGTCACGTACAGATCGCGAATGACTTCCGTATCGTTGGTTACCCGTGAGATAAGCTGCCCAACCGGCTGGGTATCAAACTCGCTGAGCGGCTGATGCAGGGCGGCATCCATCACGTCGCTGCGCAACTGCTGGACGACGCCGACCGCGGCGCGGTTAAACAGCAGCGACTGGTTATAGTGCAGGAGCGCCGCCAGCAGCTGCAGGCCGATATAGGCTACCGCCAGGCCGGCCACCAGCTTCAGCGGCAGCGTATGTTTCGCCACCATGTTGTCGATGAAATAGCTGATAAGCAGCGGGCCGCTCACTTCCGCCGCCGCCGCAATCCACATCATCGCCACCGCGATGGCCAACGGCTTGCGCCACGGTGAACCATAGGCCAGCAGGCGTTTAAGCGTCGGCCAGAGTTCGGTAAAGCTACGCATCCAGGGCCTCCTCTTGCGTCTGCGGAACCTCGTCGAGCGCGGCCTCCAGCTGCTGATATCGATACATGTCGCGGTACCAGCCGGGCTGCACGGCCAGCGCCTCGTGGCGGCCGCGCTGGGCAATATGCCCATGCTGCAGTACCAAAATTTCACTGGCCTCAGTGAGCGCCGACAGGCGGTGGGCGCTGATAATGACCGTCCGCCCCTCCCCCCACTGGCGCAGGTTATGCAGGATCTGGTGCTCGGTGCGGCCATCCACCGCCGATAAGGCATCGTCGAGGATCAAAATTTCGGCCTCCAGCAGCAGGGCGCGAGCAATCGAGATGCGCTGTTTCTGGCCGCCGGAGAGCATCACGCCGCGCTCGCCCACTTCGGTCTCGTAGCCCTGAGGCAGACGCAGAATGTCGTCATGCACGCTGGCCAGTTGTGCAACCCGCTCAATCTGTGCCTGCGTCGCGTCCGGTTTTCCCAGCGCGATATTATTGGCGACGGTATCGGAGAATAAAAATGGCGTCTGATTGACCACCGCCAACCGGGCGCGCCAGCTGTCGAGCTGCAGAATCGGCAGCGGCAGATCGTGAAAGCGGATCTCGCCGTGAGTGACGTCAAAATGGCGCTGCAGCAGCGCCAGAATGGTGCTTTTGCCGGCGCCCGTCGGCCCGCAGATGCCCAGCATTTGCCCCGGCTGGAGAGTAAAATTTACCTGCTCCAGCGAAGGTTTGCTCGCCTGCGGATAGATGAAATCACGGATAGCAACCTGCAGGACGCCGCGGCCTGCCGGCACCGCCTCGGTCCCGTCATCCACCGCCGGCGCCTCTTCAAGCATCGTGCGGATACGACCATAGGCCGCGCTACCGCGCTCCACGATGTTAAACATCCACGCCAGCGCCAGCATCGGCCAGATCATCAGGCCAAGATACATCACGAAGCTGGTCAGCTGGCCCAGGGTCAGGCTGCCGTGGATCACCATCCAGCTGCCGCCGCCGATGGCCAGCAGGTTAGCGGCCCCGATGGCGATATAGATGGTGGGGTCGAAGCGGGCGTCAATGCGTGCCACGCGCATGTTTTTCGCGCCGGTATCGGCAGCATCGGCAGCAAACTGCGCCGACTGGCGATCCTCCAGCCCAAACGCCTTAATCATGCGGATGCTGGTCAGGCTCTCCTGCGTGCGATCGTTGAGGCTGGAAAAGGCCGCCTGAGCAACGCGAAAACGTTCGTGAAGCGCATCGCCGTTGCGTTTGATCGCCAGGGCCATCAGCGGCATCGGCAGCAGCGCCAGCAGAGTAAGCTGCCAGCTAATCTGCGTCGACATTACAATCAATACCGCACAGCCCATCACCAGGGAATCCACGAGGGTTAATACTCCTTCGCCAGCGGCAAACACCACCCGGTCCACGTCATTGGTGGCGCGGGCGATAAGATCCCCAGTGCGATGGCGCAAATAGAACGCCGGATGCTGGCGGCTCAGTTGCCGGTAAAAATCTTCCCGCAGCTCAACCGCCAACTGGTAAGAAGCGCCGAACAACAGCACGCGCCAGACATAGCGCAGCAGGTAGACCATCACCGCGATCAGCACCAGCGCGCCGATCCACATCCACACCTTCTCCGCGGTGTAATGCTGTTGCGTCACGCCGTCGACCACAATGCCCACCACCTTCGGTGGAATAAGCTGCAGAACGGCAATAATGACCAGCAGGGCAATTGCGCCAAGATAGCGGCGCCACTCCCGGCGGAAGTACCAGCTGAGTTGAGCAAATAATCGCAAGCAATAAAATCCTGATTTTGTAATGGGTTACGGCGCAATACCGTTATTCGACAGGCAAGGCGGTGGTATATTTTATCTGTTCCATGGCAAAACTCGAAGTGACATCCGACAGACCAGGCACACTGTTCACTAAACGTTTATAAAAGTCGTCATAGCGTTTCATATCAGCCACCTGCACCCGTAGCAGGTAGTCATACTCCCCCGCCATCCGCCAGAAGCCGAGCACTTCCGCCATCTGCGTCACTTCGCTCACGAACTGACAGTACCAGTCGCTGCTATGATGCTGAGTCTTGATCAGGACGAACGCCGTCAGCCCCAGCCCCACCTTTTCCGCGTCCAACAGGGCGACGCGCCCGCGGAGAATACCCTCGTCTTCGAGCCGTTTCAGGCGTTTCCAGCAGGGCGTGGTGGTCAGATTAACGGCATCGGCCAGCGCCTGCAAAGAGAGGGTGCAATCTTCCTGCAGTAGCGCCAGCAGCTTACGGTCAATTTTATCTAGCATTGGGCATCCTCAGAGAAAATTTTGCTCTCATAATGGTAATCCACAGGTTAAATGGCAACAATTTTTCCTGCGCTTTCCGCTAAGCTAGGCACAAAATGACAAACAGGAAATCACGATGAATAGCGCCTGGGTTAAACATGCCATTAGCGAAATCAACGCTGACTATCAGCGTTCCGCCGACACGCACCTGATCCGTCTGCCGCTGCCCGCTTTTCCGGGCATCCACCTGTATCTGAAAGATGAAAGCACCCACCCCACCGGCAGCCTGAAGCATCGCCTGGCGCGGTCGCTGTTTCTCTATGGCTTGTGCAACGGCTGGATCAAAGAAGGCACGCCAATTATAGAGTCCTCCTCAGGGTCAACCGCCGTTTCGGAGGCCTATTTCGCCCGCCTGCTGGGGCTGCCGTTTATCGCTGTGATGCCCTCCTGCACCGCCAGACGCAAAATCGAACAGATCGAGTTCTACGGCGGACGCTGCCATTTTGTGCAGAGCGCCGGCGAAATCTACGCGGCTTCCGAAACGCTGGCCCGCGAGCTGAACGGCCATTATATGGATCAGTTTACCTTCGCCGAGCGGGCCACCGACTGGCGCGGCAACAACAATATCGCCGACAGTATTTTCCGCCAGATGAGCCATGAGCCGCACCCGCAGCCGTCATGGATCGTCATGAGCGCCGGCACCGGCGGCACCTCAGCGACCATTGGCCGCTATATTCGCAGCCAGGGCTACGAGACGCAGCTGATGGTCGTTGATCCGCAGAATTCGGTGTTCCTCGATTACTGGCAGACCCGCGACGCCAGCCTGCGCAGCCCGGTCGGCAGCAAAATTGAAGGCATCGGACGGCCGCGCGTCGAGCCGTCGTTTATTCCCGACGTTGTCGATGAGATGCTGCGCGTGCCGGATGCGGCGAGCGTAGCCACCGCCCTGTGGCTGGAAACGCAGCTTGGGCGCAAGGTCGGCGCCTCGACCGGCACTAATATGTGGGGCGTATTGCAGCTGGCCGCGCGGATGCGCGAGGAAGGTCGCACCGGCTCGATAGTGACACTCCTGTGCGACAGCGGCGAGCGTTACCTGGAAAGCTATTACAACCCGCAGTGGGTGGCGGACAATATCGGCGATATTGCGCCCTGGCAGGCGGAGATCGCCGGTCTGGTCGAAAGGCGATAAAAAAAGCCAGATAGAAGCCTATCTGGCTTGCTGGAAGGGTCTCTCTATTCGGGGGAATAAGGAAGATCAGGATTATCCAGCCAATGAGTTAAAAAATGGGAGACTGCCTGATTCCGACAGTCGCCAATTACCGGCAGATGCGGCAGCTCGGCTTTCAGCTGCGGCATCGCGTTGCCCATGATGAACCCCCGCCCAACGCTGCCCAGCATCTCGCGGTCGTTCATCGCATCGCCGAAGGCCATGCACTCCTGCAGGGTGAAGCCTAAATGCTGGCTGAGCACCGCCAGCGCCGCGCCTTTATTGCAGCCAACCGGCAGCACCTCCAGACAGTCCATTGCCGAGAAGCAGAGAAATGCGCGATCGCCCAGCGTCTCATTCAGCTGGATCCGCAGACGGCGCAAATCGTCATGATCGCCGCAGAAACAGATCTTGGTGACATGCTGCGCCGACATGCGCTTCAGATCGCACAGTTGATAGTGAAAGCCGCTGAATACATGCGCTTGCAACAATTCAGGCCTTGCCTGGCCGGTGAACCAGCCGCCATCGTTAAAGACGTGCATGCTGGCCTGGGTATCCCATTTGCCGTGCAGCACCGCTTCCGCCGCCTCGGGAGCGAGATCCTGGCGATAAAGCTCCTCCCCTTCCAGCGAATGGATGCGCGTCCCGTTGCCGGTGATCAGAAATGCATCAAGGGAAAATTCGCCAATCACATGGTGCATCTCCAGCACATGGCGGCCGGTGGCGAAGGTCAAGGTGATATCGCGCTCACGCAGCCGTTTCAGCGCGGAAAGCGTCTTTTCTCCAAGACGATGGTCCGGCATCAGCAGGGTGCCGTCCATATCAAATGCCGCCAGTTTTGCCATGGTATATTCCCCGATGTGTGATGGGCTTCGCTTGTGTTGCAGTATCACCTGGGATATACGGAAGTAATAGTGAATAGATATTATTAATTGTTCCGGGTTTACAGCGGCCCGGTGGACGACGGCCCCCATGCGACTCTTACACCGTTTAAATCAATACCAGCGCCTATGGCAGCCCTCAGCCGGGGCGCCGCAGCAGGTCACCGTCGGCGAACTGGCGGAGCGCTGTTTTTGCAGCGAACGCCACGTCCGTACTCTGCTGCGTCAGGCGCAGGAGGCCAGGTGGCTAAGCTGGCAGGCCAGCTCCGGGCGCGGCAAACGCGGACAGCTCTCATTTCACAAAACCCCGGAAAGTCTGCGCAACGAGATGATGGAGCAGGCGCTGAACAACGGTCAGCAGCAAATCGCGCTGGAGCTGGCGCAGCTTGCCCCGGTGGAGCTGAAAGCCCTGCTCCATCCCTTCCTCGGCGGTCAGTGGCAAAACAATACCCCCACGCTGCGTATTCCTTACTATCGCCCGCTGGAGCCGCTGCGTCCCGGCTTTCTCCCCGGCCGCGCCGAGCAGCATCTGGCCGGACAAATCTATGCCGGGCTGACGCGCTTCGACGAAGGCGACAATATGCCGATCGGCGATCTGGCGCACCACTGGCAGGTCTCCCCGGACGGCCTGCGCTGGCATTTTTATATCCGCTCCACGCTGTGCTGGCACAATGGCGATACGGTGGAAACCGCGCAGTTGCGACAGCGGTTACTGCTGCTGCTTGAGCTGCCCGCCTTGCGGACCCTCTTCGCCAGCATCAGCCGTATCGATGTCACCCATGCCCAGTGTTTAACAATAACCCTGCATCGCCCTGACTACTGGCTGCCGTTCCGCCTCGCCAGCTACTGCAGCGTGCTGGCGCATCCCGACGATCCGGCCATTGGCTGCGGACCGTTCCGCCTGAAGCGGTTTAGTCCGGAACTCGTCCGCCTGGAAAACCATCCCCGCTACCACCTGCAGCATCCGCTGATCCAGGCGGTGGAGTACTGGATCACTCCTCAGCTCTTTGACCGCGATCTCGGCACCAGCTGCCGCCATCCGGTGCAGATCACCATCGGCGATCGCGAAGAGCTGCATAATCTGCGTCAGGTCAGCAACCGTATCAGCCTTGGCTTCTGCTATTTGACCCTGCGCCACAGCCCTCGGCTTAGCAAAGCGCAGGCCCAGCGGCTGGTGTCGATAATCCATCACTCGTCGCTACTGGATACGCTGCCGCTGGAGGAGGATCTGATTACGCCAAGCCATGAGGTGCTGCCGGGCTGGTCCATCCCGCAGGGACCGGCAAACAACGCGGTACCGCTGCCGGCCAGGCTCACCCTGCTCTATCATCTCCCGGTCGAGCTACATGCGATGGCCGAACAGCTGAGGCAACGTCTGGCTCTGCTGGGCTGCGAGCTGACGCTCCTGTTCCACGACGCTAAAAACTGGGAAGGCTGCCAGCATCTGGGGCAGGCCGACCTGATGATGGGCGACCGTCTGATCGGCGAAGCGCCGGAGTACGCCCTGGAACAGTGGCTGCGCTGCGATATGCTGTGGCCTAATTTGCTGACCGGGGCGCAATATGCTCATCTGCAGGCGACATTAGACGCGGTGCAGTCTCAGCCCGACGCTCGCAGCCGCAACGATGCGCTGCGCAACGTATTTAACAGCCTGATGGAAGACGCCATCATGACGCCGCTGTTCAAGTATAACTATCGGATCAGCGCGCCACCGGGGGTCAATGGTCTGCGCCTCAACGCCCGGGGCTGGTTCGACTTCGCCAGCGCCTGGCTGCCGGCCTCGTCGACGTGAGAGAGCTGGTGATGGAGGGCGTCTGGCGCTACCATATCGCCTTTATTCATTTAGTCAGGAATTGCCATGAAACGCGCCGTAGTTGTCTTCAGCGGAGGACAAGATTCAACCACCTGTCTGGTGCAGGCTCTGCAACAGTATGATGAAGTGCATTGCGTCACTTTTGATTATGGCCAACGCCACCGCGCGGAAATCGACGTTGCGCGCGAACTCGCCCTGAAACTGGGCGCCGTCGCGCATAAAGTGCTGGACGTCACTCTGCTCAACGAACTGGCAGTCAGCAGCCTGACCCGCGATAACATTCCGGTACCGGACTATCAGCCTGATGCCGAGGGTATTCCCAACACCTTTGTCCCCGGGCGTAATATTCTGTTTTTAACCCTGACGGCAATCTACGCCTATCAGGTAAAAGCCGAAGCCATCATCACCGGCGTGTGCGAGACCGACTTCTCCGGCTACCCGGACTGCCGCGATGAGTTTGTCAAAGCGCTGCACCACGCCGTCAGCCTGGGGATGGCGAAAGACATTCGCTTTGAGACGCCGCTGATGTGGCTGAATAAAGCCGAGACCTGGGCGCTCGCCGACTACTGGGGTCAGCTGGATCTGGTGCGCCGGGAAACCCTCACCTGCTACAACGGCATTAAGGGCGATGGCTGCGGCCAGTGCGCCGCCTGTAACCTGCGCGCAAACGGACTCAACCAGTATCTGGCGGACAAGGTCGGGGTAATGGCGGTGATGCAGCAAAAAACCGGACTGGCGCAGGCATAATCTCCGGGGATCGATTTACCGGAGCTTTGACTCAAATTCCCCGGTGGCGCGATGCTTACCGGGGCTACGGGTTCATCACCTGCCGTGGGCCCGCCACTCGCACGACGGTTGTCAGCGCAGGTTCATCTGGTCAAGTTTCGCACGCAATTCCCCTTCCAGCGGCAGCGCCTTCTGGGTTTTCAAATCGATACAAACGAAGGTAATCAGCGCATCGGCCACTACTTCGCCATTGGGGTTGAGGGTGACCACCTGGCTTAGGGTGCCGCTTTTGCCGTTGAGTTGCTCCAGTTTGCTGCTCACCGTCAGCACATCGCCCAGTACCGCCGGACGACGATAGTTAATATTGATATTCACCACCACGAAGGCGATGTTTTTCTCCATCATCCACTGAAACGCGGGGCTGTTTTCCAGGCCGTCCCAGCGGGCTTCCTCAAGGAACTCCAGGTAGCGAGCGTTGTTCACATGCTGGTAGACGTCCAGATGATAGCCGCGAACTTTAATTTGTGTCTGCATAGCACTAATGCCTTTCTGTTATTGTTGTTTATGAGGTAAGAGGTCACACCACTTGATGCAACCTCTTTATCCTGGCAAAAAATCACCGCTGTGCAAGGTCTGGCATAAAATTTACAGCGTCAGATGGGCTAAATTGCGCTCCACCAACGCGCTCCCCATTCCCGGGACCTGCTTCAGATCATCGAGGGTTTTGAACGGCCCGTACTCTTCGCGGTAGCTGACAATAGCCTGGGCTTTTTTCAATCCTACGCCATTCAACGCCTGCGCCAGCTGTTCGGCGCTGGCGCGGTTAATGCTGACCTTTGTCGCCCCGATGTCAGGCTCGCCGGGCACCGCTTCCGCCTTCGCCGAAGAGGACGCCTGCACATTTTCTTTATTCACCGCCGCTTTGCCGCTGGCGGGTGCCGCCAGCGCCCCCTGTACCCCTACCGCAAAAACCAGAACGCCCGCGGCCATCAGTGCTTTTATTCCATATTTCATGCTGATATCTCCTTGTGTGTAGACAGCAAGGTCACGATAGCGTCAGTGCGGATGGTCGACAAAAGGCAAATCACAGAAATGGAAAGGGCCGCGAAAGCGGCCCTTGAGGATTACATCGTGTTGCCCATTTTTGCGAGACGACGCGAAATTACTGCTGCTGGTCGATGCTGTCGCCGAGCTTAATTTTCGCCGCCTTGCGCAGGTTGCTCATCAGCGCTTCGAAAGCGATTTGGGCATTGTTCTGGGTGATCCCCTGAACCATGGCCTTCTTCTGCTCTTCCGGCATGCTGCCGGCTTTCACCTCATCCAGCGCTACCAGCACCACATCGCCTTGCATATTGCTGCCCACGCCGTAGACCGGTTTACCCTGCTGCGGCAGCGGCAGGGTAAATGCCAGCTGGCTCAGCGGATCCTGGCCGGTACGAGAAAGCGTCTGCGGCGCGCCAAAGCTCAGGCCAGCCGCCTTCATCGCTTCATCGCCTTTGCCGTCTTTCAGCGCCGCCAGCAGCTTGTCGGCCTCCAGTTTCGCCTGCTGTTCCGCTTTATTGTGCTTAACGATATCGCTAACCTGTGCCTTCACTTCGGCAAGCGGCTTCACCGCCTCGGCTTTGTGTTCGCTAATGCGCAGAACAAAAGCGCGATCGCCGTCAACGGTAATGATATCGGAGTTGCTGCCCGGCGCGCCGTTCTCACCCACCAGACCGCCGTTGAAAATAGCGTCAGCGACCGGTTTAAAGTTCAGCTCCTCCGGCAGGTTATCGCGGCCAAACCAGCCGGTTTCTACGACCTTCAGCCCGGCGACCTGCGCTGCGCTCGCCAGCGATTCATTATCGTTGCTGGCCGCATCGCTCACCTTCTGCTGCAGCGCGTAGTAAGCATCCAACGCTTTTTCCTGCTTCACTTTCGCCGCAATGTCATTACGCACGTCAGCCAGCGGCTTCACCTGCGCCGGCTGGACGTCGTCCAGACGAGCTACCAGGAAGCCAACCGAGGATTTGATCACGCCAGACAGCTGGCCTTTCTCTTTCAGCCCGGCATCTTTGAGCTCAGGCACGGTAGAGGCATCTTCCATCCACCCCATATCGCCGCCGTTGCGGGCAGAGATAATATCGGTCGATTTTTCTTTCGCCAGCGCGGCGAAGTCCGCTCCTTTTTGCAGCTCGGCCAGTACCGCTTTCGCATCGGCTTCAGTTTTGGTCTGAATCACGCTGTAGCGGTTGCGCTGCGGCTGAGTGAACTGATCCTTGTGCTGGTCGTACCATGACTGAATCTCTTCGTCAGAGGCGCTCTCCTGCATGCTGGCGGCATCCATTTTGATGTAGCTGACGCGGAACTGCTCCGGCGCCATAAAACGGGCCTGATTCTGCTGCCAGAAGGCGTTGATTTCCTCATCGCTGGCGGTCTGTTTTGCCGCCAGGGCATTTACGTTGATGGTCGCTTCGCGGACCACCCGCTGTTGAGATACCAGCGCCGCCAGCTGATCGGACTCGCCCGGCAGCATGAAGTCGGTACCCGCAATGGCGTTAATCAGCTGCTGCGTGGTCAGCTGGTTACGCAGCGCCTGGGCGTACTGATCGGTGGTCATCCCCATCTGGGCGACAATACCGCTGAAACGCTGGTTGTCGAACTTACCGTTCGTCTGGAACGCCTGGGTCTGGAAGATCGCCTGCTTCACCTGCTCATCGCTGATGCTGAGGCCCAGCTCGCGGGCATACTGATCCAGAAGCGACTCATCGATCAGGCGGTTCAGCACCTGCTGGCGCATGGTTTTCATGTAGTTTTCGTTCGCCGCCAGCTCGGAGAATTGATCGCCAAGCTGCTGCTGCATACGGTTACGTTCGCTGGCGACGGCGTTTTCAAACTGCCCACGGCCAATCTCCTGGCCATTCACTTTTGCGGCATAGTTTTTGCCACCGCCAATCAGGTAACCACTCACCCCGGTCAAAATGAACGAGACGATAATGATACCGAAAATAATCTTGAGCACGACGCTGTTGGCGGCCGTGCGTAGGTTGTCCATCATGGTGTAACAACGCTCCGCTGTAGATGACTTTAGCTCGCGCAGCATAGCACGTGATGGCCGCCGCGCGTGAGGACGTATTTTGACAAGAAAACAGGGTGATTGTCAGCCCACAAGTGGCGATAAACACACATAAAGTGGTCTGAAAAGGCAATAAAAAAGGCACATCTCACGATGCGCCCTTGTACTTCGTCACATTCCCTGACGGGAAAGCCGATCAGTTCACCGCGTCTTTCAGCGCTTTACCAGCACGGAAGCCCGGCACTTTTGCGGCAGCGATAGTAATTTCTTTACCTGTTTGCGGGTTGCGACCAGTACGGGCGGCACGTTCTTTAACAGCAAAGGTACCAAAACCTACCAGCGCAACGTCATCCCCAGCCTGCAGAGATTCAGTAACAGAAGCGATTAAAGCATCTAACGCACGTCCAGCTGCAGCTTTAGAAATGTCCGCACCCGCAGCAATTTTGTCAATCAGTTGAGATTTATTCACTGTTCTCTTCCTCTCTTTATAATTTATATCGCACCTGAGTCCTTCATAGTGCGACCGCGCAGCAGTTATATCAGGACTGTCATGCCCTTACAACAGCAGTTGTCGATGACCCCCCTGCCAGCGATCTAAGTTAGCTACACAAAAAAAGGCTGGCAAGTCCGAAATGACTTACCAGCCCTATTTTTATTAGCGCAATTTGCGCAGAATCACTATTTCGCGGTCACAACCTGCATGCCGAACGGTTCGTTCTGCAGCGCAAGTGTCAGAACTTCCTCGATTCGTTTCACCGGATGGATATCCAAATCGGCGATAACGTTATCCGGAATTTCTTCAAGGTCGCGTTTGTTCTCATCAGGAATCAGAACAGTCTTAATGCCGCCGCGATGCGCCGCCAGCAGTTTTTCCTTCAGACCGCCGATCGGCAGCACCTGACCACGCAGAGTGATTTCACCGGTCATCGCCACATCAGCGCGTACCGGGTTACCGGTCAGGCAGGAGACCAGCGCCGTGCACATGGCAATACCCGCGCTCGGACCATCCTTAGGCGTCGCCCCTTCCGGCACGTGCACGTGAATGTCACGCTTCTCGTAGAAGTCGGCGTTAATGCCCAGCTTGTCAGCCCGCGAACGTACCACCGTCAGCGCAGCCTGAATCGACTCCTGCATCACCTCGCCCAGCGAGCCGGTGTAGGTCAGCTTGCCTTTGCCCGGCACGCAGGCGGTTTCGATGGTCAGCAGATCGCCGCCCACTTCCGTCCACGCCAGACCGGTCACCTGACCGACGCGGTTCTCACTATCGGCGCGGCCATAGTCGAAGCGCTGTACGCCGAGATAATCATGCAGATTCTCACCGTTAATTTCGATGTGTTTCAGCGATTTATCCAGCAGCAGTTGCTTAACGGCCTTGCGGCACAGCTTGGAGATTTCACGCTCCAGGCTACGTACCCCCGCTTCCCGCGTGTAGTAACGAATAATGCCGATAATGGCGCTATCGTCGACGGTCAGCTCGCCTTTCTTCAGCGCGTTACGTTCGATCTGCTTCGGCAGCAGATGACGTTTGGCGATGTTCAGTTTTTCATCTTCGGTATAGCCGGAGAGACGAATCACTTCCATACGGTCCAACAGCGGCGCCGGAATGTTCATGGAGTTGGAAGTCGCCACGAACATCACGTCACTGAGATCGTAATCCACTTCCAGGTAGTGGTCGTTAAAGGCCACGTTCTGTTCCGGATCCAGCACCTCAAGCAACGCGGAAGCCGGGTCACCGCGCATGTCGGAAGACATTTTGTCGATCTCGTCCAACAGGAACAGCGGGTTTTTGACCCCCACTTTCGCCATTTTCTGGATCAGTTTGCCCGGCATCGAGCCAATGTAGGTCCGACGATGACCGCGGATTTCCGCTTCATCGCGCACGCCGCCAAGCGCCATACGAACGTATTTCCGTCCGGTCGCTTTGGCGATGGATTGACCCAGCGAGGTTTTACCTACCCCCGGCGGTCCCACCAGACAAAGGATTGGCCCCTTGATTTTGTTCACCCGGCTCTGCACCGCGAGATATTCAAGGATGCGATCCTTCACGCGCTCCAGGCCATAGTGATCGGTATCGAGGATCTCCTGGGCCTGACGCAGGTCTTTTTTGACCTTACTGCGCGCATTCCACGGCACCTGCACCATCCAGTCGATGTAGCCACGCACGACGGTCGCTTCCGCAGACATCGGCGACATCATCTTCAGCTTCTGCAGTTCCGCTTCGGTTTTTTCTTTCGCCTCTTTCGGCATTTTCGCCGCGTCGATCTTACGCTTCAGCGCTTCGTTTTCGTCCGGGGCGTCGTCCATCTCGCCGAGTTCTTTCTGAATCGCTTTCATTTGCTCGTTCAGATAGTACTCGCGCTGGGATTTCTCCATCTGCTTTTTGACGCGGTTGCGAATGCGCTTCTCAACCTGCAGCAGATCGATTTCCGATTCCATCATCGCCATCAGATATTCCAGACGTTCGTTAACGTCGGACATCTCAAGCACAGACTGCTTGTCAGCCAGCTTCAGCGGCATGTGCGCCGCGATGGTATCCGCCAGGCGCGCCGGATCGTCGATGCTGTTCAGCGACGTCAGCACTTCCGGTGGGATCTTCTTGTTCAGCTTGATATAGCCTTCAAACTGGCTGATAGCGGTGCGAACCAGCACTTCCTGCTCGCGTTCGTCAATCGCCGGCGAGTCGAGATACTCCGCTTTCGCCGAGAAATGCTCGCCATTATCAGACAGCGCAGAAATGCGAGCACGCTGCAGCCCTTCGACCAGCACCTTCACGGTGCCGTCCGGCAGCTTCAGCATCTGCAAAATAGACGCCACGGTTCCAACGGTGAAAAGATCGTTTACACCCGGCTCATCCGTCGACGCTTCTTTCTGCGCAACCAGCATGATTTTTTTATCATGGTCCATGGCCGCTTCGAGGCAACGGATAGATTTTTCCCGCCCTACGAACAGGGGTATGACCATGTGCGGATAAACCACCACATCGCGCAATGGCAATACGGGGATTTCAATGCGTTCAGAACGCTCAGGATTCATAGAGCTCTCTCTTAGTTTAAAGTCCGCCAGGTAGCCGACGACGCTACACTCCACTGCATCGTCGTTAATATGTAATCCAGTATATGGGGATGTATTCCACACATTCAACGGCGGGAATGCAGGAAAAATAAAAGGGGAGATAAAATCCCCCCTTTTTGTTAACTGCTTGAGTGAAATGGTTAATTATTCACCAGATGCCTGCTGAGCTTCCGGTTTGCCGTAGATCAGCAGCGGTTTGCTCTGACCGGCGATAACCGACTCATCAATGACCACTTTTTCGACATCTTCCATCGAAGGCAGGTCATACATGGTATCCAGCAGCGCCGCTTCCACAATTGAGCGCAGGCCACGGGCGCCGGTTTTACGCGCCATCGCTTTCTTGGCGATAGCGTCCAGCGCTTCGTCGCGGAATTCGAGCTCTGCGCCTTCAAGGCTAAACAGCGCCTGATACTGCTTGGTCAGGGCGTTTTTCGGCTCTTTCAGGATCTGGATCAGGGCTTCTTCGCTCAACTCGTTCAGGGTCGCCACTACCGGCAGACGGCCGATGAACTCCGGGATCAGACCAAACTTGATCAGATCTTCCGGCTCGACCTGAGCCAGCAGTTCCCCTTCGCTCGCTTTGTCGGACTTCGCTTTTACCGTCGCGCCAAAACCAATGCCGGAGCCGGTTTCCACACGGTGGGAAATCACTTTGTCCAGGCCAGCGAACGCGCCGCCGCAGATAAACAGGATCTTGGAGGTATCAACCTGCAGGAACTCCTGCTGCGGATGTTTACGCCCGCCCTGCGGCGGAACGGCGGCAACGGTCCCTTCGATAAGCTTCAGCAGCGCCTGCTGCACGCCTTCGCCTGAGACGTCGCGCGTAATCGACGGGTTATCGGATTTACGCGAAATTTTGTCGATTTCGTCGATATAAACGATGCCGCGCTGCGCTTTCTGCACGTCGTAATCGCACTTCTGCAGCAGTTTCTGAATGATATTTTCGACGTCCTCACCCACATAACCGGCTTCGGTCAGGGTAGTGGCGTCCGCCATGGTAAACGGCACATCCAGCAGGCGCGCCAGCGTTTCCGCCAGCAGCGTTTTACCGGAACCGGTCGGCCCGATCAGCAGGATGTTGCTTTTACCCAGCTCTACGCCATTGCTGGTATCGCCATTGCGCAGACGCTTGTAGTGGTTGTATACCGCGACCGCCAACACCTTCTTCGCCTGTTCCTGACCGATGACGTAGTCATCAAGGTGGTGGCGAATCTCGTGCGGCGTCGGCAGCGCGCTGCGCTCGCGGTGCGGCGCCACTTCTTTAATCTCTTCGCGAATGATGTCGTTACATAAATCAACGCATTCGTCGCAGATATACACGGATGGCCCGGCGATCAGCTTACGCACTTCATGCTGGCTTTTGCCGCAAAAAGAGCAATACAACAATTTGCCCGATCCATCTTTGCGTTTATCTGTCATGAGTCCAAACCTCTTTTTAAGTTCTTTGTGCCGCACACGACGACGCAAATGCCATTCTCAGGCGCAAGCCGCCATATAGCGTTGTGCCGCCCTTCATTAGTATATACACAAAATCCTTCGCGCTACATCGAGCCGGTAGCGAAGCCACCGGCCGCAAGCCTGCCAGATAAGCGGCCGAATAAAAGCCAACCGCTCGCACAGACGTGGCGAGAAGGATGAAGCGTAAAGCGGCACCCTTGCGCCTTGGGCATCAATTACGATGGGTCAAAATAGAGTCGACCAGCCCGTACTCCACGGCTTCCGCAGCAGACAGGAAGCGGTCACGCTCGGTGTCACGCTCAATCTGCTCAAGAGACTGGCCGGTATGATGCGCCATCAACTCATTCATGCGTCCTTTCACCTTCAGGATTTCACGGGCGTGGATCTCAATATCCGTCGCCTGTCCCTGATAGCCGCCCAGCGGCTGGTGGATCATCACGCGGGAGTTCGGCAGGCAGAAGCGCTTGCCTTTCGCCCCGGCGGTCAGCAGGAACGCGCCCATAGAAGCGGCCTGCCCCATACAGATGGTGCTGACATCCGGCTTGATGAACTGCATGGTGTCATAAATCGACATCCCGGCGGTGATTACCCCGCCCGGAGAGTTAATGTACAGGTAAATGTCTTTTTCCGGGTTTTCCGCTTCCAGAAACAGCATCTGCGCCACGATCAGGTTTGCCATGTGGTCTTCGACCTGGCCGGTCAGAAAAATGACGCGTTCCTTAAGCAGACGGGAGTAGATATCAAAAGAACGTTCACCGCGTGAGGTCTGTTCAATGACCATCGGCACCAGGGCCATATGGGGTGCAAAGTTGTCTCGTTCGCCACTGTATGACATTTCCGTCTCCTGGAGTAATTTTAAAATACCTGCTGCACTGATTGTAACCTTACGGACGGATTATCAGCCACAGTTTCTATCCGCTGAATGCGTCACCGCCTCTTCAATACGCGTGCGATTGCGGATGCAGTTGCCTCCCCCGGTAATGGGGATGGTGTTGCCATATTTCAAGCATAACAAGCTTTTGCTGTAACGCTATCATGGTTAATGCGTTTTCGCACCGTGCCTGTGGCTATCATTATCTTAAAAAAAAACCCGCCGCCTTTCGGCAACGGGTTTTTGCTCGAACCTTAAACGATAGCGGCGAAATTACGCCTGCTGGTTCATCAGTTCGTTGAAGGAAGTGGCTTTTTCAGACACTTTGGCTTTCGCCAGCACGGCTTCAACAGCCTGCTCTTCCAGCGCCACGTTGCGCATGTTGTCCATCAGCTCTTTGTTCTTGCTGTAGAACTCAACGACTTCAGACGGATCTTCGTACGCAGAAGCCATCTCTTCGATCAGGGCTTTTACGCGCTCTTCGTCAGCTTTCAGCTCGTTGGTGCGGATCACTTCGCCCAGCAGCAGACCAACAACGACGCGACGTTTAGCCTGCTCTTCGAACAGCTCGCGCGGCAGTTCCAGAGCCTGTTTCTCATTGCCGCCGAAACGCTGAGCAGCCTGACGACGCAGCACGTCGATTTCGCTGTCGATCAGGGCAGCCGGAACGTCGATCTCGTTGGCTTTAACCAGACCTTCGATAGCCTGAGACTTCACGCGGTTACGCACAGCGCCTTTCAGCTCGCGTTCCATATTTTTACGCACTTCAGCGCGCAGGCCAGCGACGGAACCATCTTCCACGCCGAAACGTTTGATGAACTCTTCGGTCAGCTCAGGCAGTTCACGCTCTTCGACTTTCTTCAGGTTGATAACGAACTTAGCCGCTTTACCTTTCAGGTTTTCTGCGTGGTACTCTTCCGGGAAGGTCACGTCGATGGTGAACTCTTCACCCGCTTTGTGGCCTTTGATACCGTCTTCGAAGCCCGGGATCATGCGACCCTGGCCCATCGCCAGTACGAAGTCAGAGGCTTTGCCGCCTTCGAACTCTTCGCCGTCAACAGAACCGGTGAAGTCGATGGTTACGCGATCTTCAGCGTCAACCGCGCCTTCTTTTTCTTTCCAGGTCGCCTGCTGCTTGCGCAGAGTTTCCAGCATGGTATCAACGTCAGCGTCGGTGACTTCAACAACCGGTTTTTCAACTTCGATCGCGTCCAGACCCTGCAGTTCAACTTCCGGATACACTTCGAACTCTACCGCGTAGGTGAAGTCTTCGCCCAGTTTGTATTCGCCCGGAACGTAGTTCGGCGCGCCGGCCGGATTGATTTTTTCTTTGATGATCGCGTCAACGAAATGACGGCTCATCAGGTCGCCCAGCACGTCCTGGCGAACGGAAGCGCCATAGCGCTGAGCAACAATATTCATCGGCACTTTGCCTTTACGGAAGCCGTCAATGCGAACTTTTTTCGCTACGTTGACCAGCTCGCTTTTGACAGCATTCTCGATGCTGTCAGCGGCGATAGTAATCGTTACACGGCGCCCAAGGCCCTGAGTGGTTTCAACTGAAACTTGCATCTTGTTACCTCAAAAAAATCACAGTGCTCGGTCAACTCTGGAAGCGCGTGTAGGTGGCTTCGCAGAACCGGGATGCCCTCTTCAAATCAGAAACACATTCCCTGTCGTCAGAATCATCCCGAAGACATTCATATATAAGACGCGGCATTATAGCGGCATCACTTTTGTGAGTCGAGAACGGTTGTCGCCTGATGCTGCGGCATTTTTCACATTTCCCGCTCAAATTTGCCCGCAAAAGCGCTGACTTTGCGCATTTTCCAGGCAAAACAAAACGGCCCGTAGGCCGTTTTTGCTAAATCTGCAAGCAACATACTGGAAAAGCGCCAGCGGTTGCAAATGGGATTTCTAAGCGATACTCCCTGCGCCGCGGCACGGCGGCGAAGCAAATACCGTATCCTGTAATGCTTCCCATTCTTTAATCGTGTAGGTGTGCAGCGCCAGGGCATGCACCGTATTCGACAGCTCCTCGGTTAGCGTGCCGTAGATCATACGGTGGCGATTGAGGAAACGCTCGCCAGTGAAGCGATCGCTCACTAACACCACTTTAAAATGACTTTCAGAGCCCGCAGGGACGTTGTGACGATAACTTTCATCCACGACTTCGAGATACATCGGGTCGAACGCTGCTCTAAGTTTTGCTTCGATCTGTTCACGTATCATCATGAATTTTCTCCTCCGACAACGCTGAGATGCCGCCACTCCATTTAAATGTTAGCCGCTTTTACCGCTTCCATTAGGAGAAAACAACAAAAAATTAGCATTGTTCTGATATTTTCATTCAAAAGTATCACGTTTACTGGCTCTGGTCGCCAGATCCGTCGGGGAACGAGCCATTAACCGTGGCGGGACGCTCAGAAAACCGCCAGCACGATGGATTTACACGCGTTGCCACTTCCCCTTGCCGTTGGCAATGCTATGATGGCGGTAATTTTCCTTATAACAACACCATGCGTTGAGACCTGAACATGCTTAAGAAGATTCTTTTCCCGTTGGTCGCCATGTTTATGCTGGCAGGATGCGCCACGCCGCCGACCACCATTGAAGTATCGCCGAAAATCACGCTGCCGCAGCAGGATCCAAGCCTGATGGGCGTGACCGTCAGCATCAACGGCGCCGATCAGCGTCCGGACCAGGCGCTGGCGAAAGTGACGCGTGACAATCAGCTGGTCACTCTCACCGCCTCCCGCGATCTGCGCTTCCTGCTGCAGGAAGTGCTGGAGAAACAGATGACGTCTCGCGGCTACATGATTGGCCCGAACGGCGCGGTCGATCTGCAGATCATCGTCAACAAACTCTATGCTGACGTCTCTCAGGGTAACGTGCGCTATAACATCGCCACCAAAGCCGATATCGCCATCATCGCCACCGCGGCAAACGGCACGAAAATGACCAAAAACTACCGCGCCAGCTACTCCGTTGAAGGCGCCTTCCAGGCCTCGAACAAAAACATCGCTGATGCCGTCAACAGCGTCCTGACCGATACCATCGCCGATATGGCGCAGGACACCAGCATCCACGATTTCATCAAGCAAAACGCGCGTTAATGCTATCGCGAACCCGGCCTCCGCCGGGTTCGTGCTTTATGCTATGTCCAGTCATTACTTACGCATTTTTCAGCAGCCGAAATCAGCCATTTTGCTGATCCTTGGCTTCGCCTCCGGTCTGCCGCTGGCTCTCACCTCCGGTACCCTGCAGGCCTGGATGACGGTGGAAAATATCGATCTGAAAACGATCGGTTTTTTCTCGCTCGTCGGCCAGGCCTATGTCTTTAAATTCCTCTGGTCCCCGCTGATGGACCGCTACACGCCGCCGTTTCTTGGGCGTCGTCGCGGCTGGCTGTTGACCACCCAGGTATTACTCCTGCTGGCGATCGCGGCGATGGGCTTTCTTGAGCCGGTCACCCAATTACGCTGGATGGCGGCGCTGGCGGTGGTGATCGCCTTCTGTTCGGCGTCGCAGGATATTGTGTTCGACGCCTGGAAAACCGACGTGTTGCCAGCAGAAGAGCGTGGCGCCGGCGCCGCGATCAGCGTGCTGGGCTATCGCCTGGGGATGCTGGTCTCCGGTGGACTGGCCCTGTGGCTTGCCGACCGCTATCTCGGCTGGCAGGGGATGTACTGGCTGATGGCGGCGCTGCTGGTACCCTGTATTATCGCCACGCTGCTGGCGCCCGAACCGAGCGACGTTATCCCGGTCCCCAGATCGCTCGAGCAGGCGGTAGCCGAACCGCTGCGCGATTTTTTCGGCCGCAACAACGCCTGGCTGATTCTGCTGCTCATCGTCCTTTATAAGCTTGGCGATGCGTTTGCCATGAGCCTGACCACCACCTTCCTCATCCGCGGCGTGGGATTTGACGCTGGCGAAGTGGGAATGGTGAACAAAACCTTAGGCCTGTTCGCCACCATTCTCGGCGCCCTGTACGGCGGCGTCCTGATGCAGCGGCTGACGCTGTTTCGGGCACTGCTCATTTTCGGTTTGCTGCAGGGGGTCTCTAACGCCGGCTACTGGCTGCTGTCGATTACCGATAAGCACCTCTATTCCATGGCGACCGCGGTATTCTTTGAAAACCTGTGCGGGGGAATGGGGACGGCGGCATTTGTCGCGCTGCTGATGACGCTATGTAATAAGTCGTTCTCCGCCACCCAGTTCGCGCTGCTCTCGGCGCTCTCTGCGGTCGGTCGCGTATACGTTGGGCCGATTGCCGGCTGGTTTGTCGAGGCTCACGGTTGGTCGACCTTCTATCTCTTCTCTGTCGTTGCGGCGGTGCCGGGGATTGCCCTATTGCTGCTGTGCCGGCAAACGCTTGAGCATACCCAACGCACCGCAAGCTTTATGCCGCGTAGCGAGTTCCCGCAGGCCTATGCGCTGGCGCTGGGGATCCTGACACTGGGCTGCCTGCTGCTCGCGGTGTGGCTGGCGCTGCTGATCCTCAACGCGCTGGATTATACGTCGTTCTCCTTCCTGTCCGGCCTGCTGGAGGTTGCCGCGCTCACCGCCGTCGGCGGAATTTTGTTCGGCGGCCTGCTTGACTATCTGGCGCTGCGTAAAACCCGCCTGATTTAAGGATCCAGCATCATTATTAGCCGTTGTAATTACGAAACGTAATTATAACGGCTTATTAACGCTTTTATATTGTCCGCCGCGCTATTTGTTGTTTTGTGCGTTTTTGATTTCTGGAAATTATTGACAGTTTTCGTTCGATTCTTTAAATAATTTAACCGATTCAGCTCCGGGGATTTTATTTTTCGTTTTCACAATGTCTTTTATTTGATAATTAAATGTTAAACAATTGTTCTAATTTGTGGGTGGTTATGCCCATTAGCCGCTAAGCACTCCTTTTCTTATCCCTTTCGTTATCAATCCCGCGAAAATCAGGCTTTGCAAGCGATTAAGTAACACTACGTTACATATGTGACAAACCAAGCAGAAGCCGCTAACACAGAACTGACAGAGATCCAATCATGTTTACAGTAATGCAACCTTACCGTAAAATGCCCATACACTTTAAACGCCACCAGATCCCGTGGAATTGAGGTCGTTCAATGAGACTCAGGAAATACAATAAAAGTTTGGGATGGATGTCATTAATCGCAGGTACTGTATTACTCAGTGGTTGTGATTCTGCACTCCTTGACCCAAAAGGACAGATTGGACTGGAGCAACGCTCTTTGATTCTGACGGCCTTCGGCCTGATGATGATTGTCGTTATTCCCGCCGTCTTGATGGCAGTAGGATTTGCCTGGAAGTATCGCGCGAGCAATAAAGATGCGAAGTATAGCCCGAACTGGTCACACTCCAACAAAGTGGAAGCTGTGGTCTGGACGGTACCTATTCTGATCATCCTGTTCCTGGCCGTTCTGACCTGGAAAACCACTCACGCACTGGAGCCAAGCAAACCGCTTGTCCATGACGAGAAGCCAATCACCATCGAAGTCGTATCGATGGACTGGAAATGGTTCTTTATCTATCCGGAACAGGGTATTGCTACCGTTAACGAAATCGCCTTCCCGGCGAACGTACCGGTACACTTCAAAGTGACCTCTAACTCGGTGATGAACTCGTTCTTTATTCCGCGCTTAGGTAGCCAGATTTATGCAATGGCCGGTATGCAGACTCAGCTGCACCTCATTGCTGACGAAGCTGGTACTTATGACGGTATCTCCGCTAGCTACAGTGGCCCGGGCTTCTCAGGTATGAAGTTCAAAGCGATTGCCACCCCGGATCGGGCGACTTTCGATCAGTGGGTTGCAAAAGCGAAACAGTCTCCGAACTCCATGGACTCCATGGCCGCGTTCGAGAAAGTGGCTGTGCCTAGCGAATACAACAAAGTGGAATATTTCTCTAACGTGAAACCGGATCTGTTCAAAGATGTTGTGAACAAATTCATGTCTCACGAGAGCATGAACATGTCTAAACCTGAAGGCGAGCACGCTGCTCACGACGGGATGGAAGGCATGGACATGAGCCACGCGGAAACCGCTCACTAAGGGGCCGAGGAAGAAAACGATGTTCGGAAAACTTACACTGGATGCAGTGCCCTACCACGAACCTATTATCGTGGTAACGGTGGCTGCGATTATCATTGGGGGACTGGCGCTTCTGGCAGCCATCACTTACTTCGGTAAGTGGTCCTACCTATGGAACGAGTGGCTGACTTCTGTCGACCACAAACGTCTCGGTATCATGTACGTTATCGTGGCAATCGTCATGCTGCTGCGTGGCTTTGCTGACGCCATCATGATGCGTAGCCAGCAGGTGCTGGCTTCGGCCGGGGAAGCCGGCTTCCTGCCGCCTCATCACTACGATCAGATCTTTACCGCCCACGGCGTTATCATGATCTTCTTCGTGGCGATGCCGTTTGTTATCGGTCTGATGAACCTGGTGGTTCCGCTTCAGCTCGGCGCGCGCGACGTAGCCTTCCCGTTCCTCAACAACCTGAGCTTCTGGTTCACCGTTGTGGGCGTGATTCTGGTTAACCTGTCTCTGGGCGTTGGTGAGTTCGCGCAGACCGGTTGGCTGGCCTATCCGCCGCTGTCGGGAATTGAGTACAGTCCTGGCGTAGGGGTTGATTACTGGATTTGGGCGCTGCAGCTCTCCGGTATCGGTACTACCCTGACCGGTATTAACTTCTTCGTGACCATTATCAAGATGCGCGCCCCGGGCATGACCATGTTCAAGATGCCAGTATTCTCCTGGGCATCTCTGTGCGCTAACATCCTGATTATCGCCTCGTTCCCAATTCTGACCGTCACCATCGCGCTGCTGACCCTGGATCGTTACCTGGGCACCCATTTCTTTACCAACGATATGGGTGGCAACATGATGATGTACATCAACCTGATTTGGGCCTGGGGTCACCCGGAAGTGTACATCCTGGTTCTGCCGGTGTTCGGGGTCTTCTCCGAAATCGCCGCGACCTTCTCGCGTAAGCGTCTGTTCGGTTACACCTCTCTGGTATGGGCAACCGTCTGTATTACCGTTCTGTCGTTCATCGTTTGGCTGCACCACTTCTTCACCATGGGTGCTGGCGCGAACGTAAACGCCTTCTTCGGTATTACTACCATGATTATCGCGATCCCGACCGGGGTTAAGATCTTCAACTGGCTGTTCACCATGTATCAGGGTCGCATCGTCTTCAACTCGGCGATGATGTGGACTATCGGCTTTATCGTGACCTTCTCCGTAGGTGGGATGACCGGCGTGCTGCTGGCGGTACCGGGCGCGGACTTCGTTCTGCACAACAGCCTGTTCCTGATTGCGCACTTCCATAACGTTATCATCGGCGGCGTAGTGTTCGGTTGCTTCGCAGGTCTGACCTACTGGTGGCCGAAAGCCTTTGGCTTCACCCTGAACGAAACCTGGGGCAAACGCGCTTTCTGGTTCTGGATCATCGGCTTCTTCGTGGCGTTTATGCCGCTGTACGTGCTGGGCTTCATGGGTATGACCCGTCGTCTGAGCCAGCAGATCGATCCGCAGTTCCACCCGATGCTGGTTATTGCAGCTTGCGGTGCAGCGCTGATCGCCTGCGGTATTCTGTGCCAGCTGATTCAGTTCTACGTGTCTATTCGCGACCGCGATCAGAACCGTGACCTGACCGGTGACCCGTGGGGTGGCCGTACGCTGGAGTGGGCAACCTCTTCTCCACCGCCGTTCTACAACTTCGCTATCGTTCCTCAGGTTCACGAACGTGATGCCTTCTGGGAAATGAAAGAGAAAGGTGAAGCGTACAAACAGCCTGCTCACTATGAAGAAATTCATATGCCGAAAAACAGCGGCGCCGGCATCGTGATTGCCGCCTTCGCTACGGTATTTGGTTTCGCCATGATCTGGCATATCTGGTGGATGGCGATCGCCAGCTTCATCGGCATCGTAGCGACCTGGATTATTAAGAGCTTTGACGAGGACGTGGATTACTACGTACCGGTTGCAGAAGTCGAAAAACTGGAAAAACAGCATTTCGATGAGATTAACAAAGCAGGGCTGAAAAATGGCAACTGATACTCTTGCGCATACTGCCCACGCGCATGAACACGGGCACCATGATACAGGACCGATGAAGGTATTCGGTTTCTGGATCTACCTGATGAGCGACTGCATTATCTTCGCTACGCTGTTTGCTACCTATGCCGTTCTGGTGAACGGCACGGCCGGCGGACCGACGGGCAAAGATATTTTTGAACTGCCGTTCGTTCTGGTTGAAACCGCACTGCTGCTGTTCAGCTCCATCACCTACGGCATGGCGGCTATCGCCATGTACAAAAACAACAAAAGCCAGGTGGTTTCCTGGCTGGCGTTGACCTGGTTGTTTGGCGCCGGATTCATCGGGATGGAAATCTATGAATTCCATCACCTGATCATGGAAGGCTTTGGTCCGGATCGTAGTGGCTTCCTGTCCGCGTTCTTCGCGCTGGTCGGCACCCACGGTCTGCACGTGACCTCCGGTCTTATCTGGATGGCGGTGCTGATGTTCCAGGTTTCACGTCGTGGCCTGACCAGCACTAACCGCACGCGTATCCTGTGCCTGAGCCTGTTCTGGCACTTCCTGGACGTCGTGTGGATCTGCGTGTTCTCGGTTGTCTATCTGATGGGGGCGATGTAATGAGTCATTCTACCGATCATAGCGGCGCTTCTCACGGCAGCGTGAAGAGCTACATGACAGGATTTATCCTGTCCATCATCCTGACGGTCATTCCGTTCGCCATGGTGATGAGTGGCTCCGCCTCGCATGCGGTTATCCTTGGCACCATTCTGGTGACCGCTGTGGTGCAGATCGTGGTACACCTCGTGTACTTCCTGCATATGAACAGCAAGTCCGATGAAGGTTGGAACCTGACCGCATTTATCTTCACCGTAATCATCATTGCGATCGTGGTTGTCGGCTCCATCTGGATTATGTGGAACCTGAACTACAACATGATGATGCACTAAGAGCGGCGAGTATGTTTAAGCAATACCTGCAAGTAACGAAACCAGGCATTATTTTTGGCAACCTGATCTCCGTGATCGGCGGTTTCCTGCTGGCCTCCAAAGGCCACATCGACTATCCGCTGTTCGTCTGGACGCTCCTTGGAGTATCCCTGGTGGTCGCCTCGGGTTGTGTATTCAACAACTACATCGACCGGGACATCGATCGTAAGATGGAACGGACGAAAAACCGGGTGCTGGTCAAAGGGCTGATCTCGCCAGAAGCTTCGCTGGTGTACGCCACCTTGCTGGGTATTGCTGGCTTCATGCTGCTGTGGTTCGGCGCTAACCCGCTGGCCTGCTGGCTGGGGGTGATGGGGTTCGTGGTTTATGTCGGCGTCTACAGCCTGTACATGAAACGCCACTCCGTCTACGGCACGCTGATTGGCTCACTCTCCGGCGCTGCGCCGCCGGTGATTGGCTACTGCGCGGTCACCGGTGATTTCGACAGCGGTGCGGCTATCCTGCTGGCTATCTTTAGCCTGTGGCAGATGCCTCACTCCTACGCCATCGCGATTTTCCGCTTTAAGGATTATCAGGCGGCGAATATTCCGGTGCTGCCGGTGGTGAAAGGCATTTCGGTCGCCAAAAACCATATTACGCTGTACATCGTCGCCTTTGCCGTGGCAACCCTGATGCTCTCGCTGGGCGGCTACGCCGGGTATAAATACCTGGTCGTGGCGGCAGCGGTCAGCGTCTGGTGGCTGGGCATGGCGCTGCGTGGCTATAAAGTGGCCGATGATAAAGTCTGGGCGCGTAAGCTGTTCGTCTTTTCTATCGTCGCCATCACCGCGCTGTCCGTGATGATGTCCGTTGACTTTATGGTGCCGGATTCACATAGTCTGCTGGCTTACGTGAGATAATTACGCACTCCCGTACGATCTAAAGCCCCGTATTTACGGGGCTTTTTCTTTCCTGTTTCATCATCGCTTTCTTTCTCATTTCATACTTCCCTCCCCTCTTCCGACGCTTTCCCGCTATCTTTCATATCAAAAAATGAGGAAAAATTGAGCCAGCACACACCGGGCATCACTCGCGCCGCACGGTCCTGCGATGCTACCTTTCGCCGGGGCTCTTGCCCCTTTGGGAAATAATCACTACAAGGAATTGCAATGAAAGAGTTAACACTGAACGAAATGGAGTATATCTCCGGTGGCTTTAATCTGTTCGGCGCAGCCAGCGGCTTCGCCAGCTTTGTCGCCAACTCTGGCGTCGGCTTCACCTCTTTTGTTCTGACCTCCGGCACCGCATTTGCCTCCTTCGTCGGCGACAGCGCGATGGCGTTTGGTTCCTTCCTGACCGGACAGTCAAACTGGGAAACCTTTGTGACCGCCGGAAAGGAAAACTGGGGAAGCTTTGTTAACACCGCCGGCAACAGCTGGAATACTTTCGTGAATAACGCGGCCAGCGACTGGAACACCTTTCTGACCAAAGCGTCGGCCTAAGCGACGTCTATCTTAGGGCAGCGCCACTGGCTGCCCTGTTTAACCCACCAGCATCGCCTGCGCGCTGTAGAGCAGATCGAGGTGATCGCGGCATAACGCTTCCAGCGAAGTGCGCGATTGATGACTGGTCAGACTCAGCGCCCCCCACCAGGTCCCTTCCCTGTCGGTTAACGGCACCGCCAGCACCAGCATGCCAATCTCAAACTCCTGCTCAATGGTGGCGTATCCCTGGCGCCGTACCTGGGCGATTTTCTCCATCAGCGACGCGATATCGGTCACCGTATAGGGGGTACGTTGTTCCCGGGTTATGCGCTGCAGGACGGTCTCACACTCTGCTTCCGGCAGCGAAGCCAGCCACAGTCGCCCCCCGGCGGTACAGAAAATGGGCACCCGCTCCCCAAGCCGCACCGACGTAGAGTTGAACGGCGTATGCCGACTGCGGGCGATATAGACCAGTTCATCTTCATCCACCACCCCCACCGAGGCGTGCTCTTCGGTCCGGCTGGCGATGTATTCGACAATCGGCCGTACCATGCGAGGAAACTGCGCCGAATCGACATAGGCCTGGCCAAGCCGCAGCGTCTTTGGGGTAAGCCAGTAATAGCGCCCGTCGGTTTGCAGATAGCGCTCATGCAGGAGCGTCAGCAGAAAACGTCGCGCGGCGCTTTGCGTCAGGCCGCTCATTTTCGCCGTCTGGGCGACGGTGAGCTTTGGGCAGGTTTTGGAAAAAAGCTGAATTAGCGCCAGCCCTTTTTGTAAACCGACGATCAGATCGCGTGGATGAATGGTGTTTTGCATATTCGCTCACATTTTTGCAACATCATTATCGATTTCCTGCGATTATCGCAGCGTTCGTGCGATTAACAACCGACATGTCCGAATTCTGCGTTGTCGCTCCCAGCTTCCACTGAAATACTTTCACAACATTCATTTAACAAATGAGGTTTGAAATGGTCAGTGGAACTACCCAGGTTGTCGCCGTGATTGGTCATCCGATCGCCCAGGTGAAATCACCGGATAACTTCAACCGCTACTTTGCCGAACAGCACATGGACAGCGTCATGATCCCGGTGGATATCGTCCCGGACGCGGTGGCCGCCTACCTTAACGCTCTGCGCGGCTGGCAGAACATGACCGGCGTGCTGGTGACGGTACCGCATAAACAACGCGCCGCCGCGCTGGTCGACGACCTCACGCCGCGCGCCCGCCGACTCAACGCCGTCAATGTGATCCGCAAGCTGGCGGATGGCCGCCTGCAGGGCGATATGCTGGACGGCGTCGGCTTTCAGCTCGCCGCCGAAGCGCAGGGTTTTCAGCCGGCAGGTAAGCAGGCGCTGCTCTCCGGTTGCGGCGGCGTCGGCAGCGCCATCGCCTGGGGACTGTGCGAGGCGGGGATCCGTCGGCTGGCCCTGCACGATCAAACCCCGGCCACCCGGCAGCGCCTGCATGACCTTCTGGCTGAGGCCTTTCCGGCGGTGCAACTGAGCGCGCTGCCAGACACCCTTTACGGCCTCGATCTACTGGTTAATGGCTCACCGGCCGGCATGGCCGGATTTGATGAGCTGCCTCTACCGCAGGCGCTTCTGGATACGCTCGACAGCACCACTCATGTGGCCGACGTTGTCACCGCCCCGGTGATGACGCCGTTGCTCACTTTCGCCGCCGCCCGTGGTTGCAAAGTACAGACCGGGCCGGAAATGGCGCTGGCGCAGATGAGGCTGATGGGCCAGTTTATCGGTGCCATCCCGCAGGCGCAGGGAGCGGCGGCATGAAGAGCTGGGATGTGATCGTCATCGGCAGCGGCGCGGCCGGTTTTGCCGCCGCGGTCACCGCCTGCTGTAAAGGGCTGTCGGTGCTGATGCTGGAGAAAGCCGGCCAGTTCGGCGGCACCTCGGCCATCTCCGGCGGCGCCGTGTGGCTGCACGATACCGACCAGGCGCGCGCCGAGGGCAAAAGCGGTAGCGCCGAGGCGATGAAAACCTACCTGCGAACCATTATCGGCGAGGGCCAGTACCGTGAAGATCTCGCCGAAGCGTTTGTCAGCGCCGGGCGGGAGGCGCTGGCCTTTCTCGAGCGTGAGGGGGCAGTAAAGTACAGCCTGCGTCCGCTCTCGCCCGATTACTATCCGGATGAACCCGGCGCAGTCGACGTCGGGCGCGCGCTGGAGGTGGTGGAGTATGACGGCCGTGAACTGGGGGACGCGTTTCGCGACCTGCGTTCGCCGCCGCCGGGGATGCTGCTGTTTGGCGGGATGATGGTCAACCGCGTCGATATTCAACATTTTCTCGACATGCGCCGCTCGCTGCGCTCCCTGGCCCATTGCACCCGGCTGCTGCTGCGCTATGCCCGCGACCGGGTGAAGTACCCTCGCGGTACCCGCCTGGCGATGGGCAATGCGCTGGTTGCCCGCATGGCGACTACGGCGCTGCGTAAAGGCATGAGCCTGCGGCTGAATGTCAATGTTCTGACGCTGTGCGAAGCGCAAGGCGCGGTCCGCGGGGTGGAGATTGAGTATCAGGGGCAAAGAGAGACGCTGCACGCCCGACGCGGGGTGGTGCTGGCCGCAGGCGGCTTCGCCGCGGGCGCGCTGGCGGCGCGCTATCGGCCGCACACCCGCGAGCATTTCACCATGTCGCCGCCGGCCAACGATGGCGCCGCGCTGCATCTCGCGGCGGCGCTTAACGCTCGCGAGGGAACCGATCGGGCCTCCAACTTTTTCTGGGCGCCGGTATCGGTGCTGACCCGGGCCGACGGCAGCGAGGAGCGCTTCCCCCATCTGGTAACCGATCGCGCAAAACCGGGCGTGATTGCCGTCAATCAGCGGGCGGTACGCTTCGTCAACGAGTCCAGTTCCTATCACCATTTCGCCAGCGCAATGCAGGATGCAGCGGAAAATGCCCCCTGTTTTTTACTCTGCGACGCCCAGGCGATGAAGCGTTATGGCCTCGGGCTGGCACGCCCGGCGCCGGTCAATAATGACGCCCTGGTCGCCGCCGGCTATCTGCACAAAGCCGATACCCTGGCCGCGCTGGCGCAACAGCTTGGTCTGGATGCCCAAACCCTGAGCGAGACGGTAGCCCGCTACAACCGCGACGCCGCGCAGGGCGTGGATCGGGAATTTGCTAAAGGCGGCAACAGCTATAACCGGGCGATGGGCGATCCGGGCCATCAGCCTGACGCCTGTAATGCCCCCCTGCTCAGCGCGCCGTTCTATGCCATCAAACTTTATACCGGCGATCTGGGGACCTCACGGGGCCTGGTCACCACCGCCGATGCCCAGGTCGTCAATACCCAAGGAAACCCCATCCGGGGGCTGTACGCGGTGGGAAACGACATGGATTCGCTGATGGCCGGCACCTATCCGGGCCCCGGCATCACCCTCGGCCCGGGGCTGACGTTTGGCTATCTCGCCGCCTGCCATCTGGCACAACACTCCACCCACTAATCAGGAAAACATCATGATCTACGAAAAACGCACGTACACCATCAATCCGCTGAAAATGGCCGACTGGCTGGCGCTGTACCAAAGCGATGCCCTGGCGGTGCAAACCGACCATCTCGGCCAGCTAATCGGCTTCTTTTTTACCGAGATCGGCGTGGTCAATCAGGTAGTGCACATCTGGGCTTATGAAAGCCTGGACGATCGTCTGGTGCGCCGCGCGCGGATGGCCCAGGACGAACGCTGGCAGACCTTCTCGCGTAAAAATCGCGAACTGGCCGCCGTGGAACGCCTCGAGTCGGTGCTGATGCGCCCCACCGCTTTTTCACCTCTGCAGTAAGGAGTCCAACATGAGCGGGCCTGTGAAGGTGGATGTGCTGGTGGTCGGCTCCGGCGCCGCGGGGCTCTCTGCCGCGGTGACTGCGGCGATGCACGGCGCCAGCGTCATGGTGGCGGAGAAAGCGTCAGTGCTCGGCGGAACCAGCGCCTGGTCCGGCGGCTGGCTGTGGATCCCCCGCAACCCGCTGGCGCGGGCGGAGGGCATCGACGAAGCAGCCGACGCGCCGCTGACCTATCTGCAGCATGAGATGGGGGGCGAAGCCGCCGATATTCGTCTGCAAACCTTCCTGCGTTACGGGCCGGAGATGGTGGAGTTTTTCCATCAGCGGACGGCGGTGCAGTTTCTCTCGGGCAGCGCCATGCCGGACTTTCACCCGTCGCCGGGTGCGGCGAACGGTGGGCGGTCGGTCACCGCGCAACCCTACGATGGCCGCCTGCTCGGCGACTGGCTCCATCGCCTGCGTCCGCCGCTGGAAACCATTAGTCTGGGCGGGATGGGCATCGCCGGCGGCGCGGATATGGCGCATTTTTTCAATGCCACCCGCTCGCCGCGCTCCGCGCTGTATGCCGCCCGCCGCCTGCTGCGCCACGGCTGGCAGCGGCTACGCGCCGGACGGGGGCAGCATCTGGTCAATGGCAATGCGCTGGTCGCCCGTCTGCTGCGATCCGCCCTCGACGCCGGCGTGCGTTTTCAGCTCAATGCCCCGGTGGTCCGGCTGCTGCAGGGTCCGCGGGGCGTGTCCGGCGCGGTGCTGCGCAGCGACGGCGGGGAGATTCACGTCGAAGCTGGCGCCGTGGTGCTGGCCTGCGGCGGTTTTCCCCACGATCGCCAGCGGCTGGCGCAGGTGGTGCCTCACGCTGCGGAGGGTTACGGCCATTTCTCCGCCGCACCGCCGGACAATCAGGGCGAGGGGATCAGGCTTGGCGAATCCGTCGGCGGCCAGTTCGACACTTCCCTGCGCCACCCGCTGGCCTGGGCGCCGGTGTCCCGCGTCACTCTGGCCAGCGGCCAGCAGCTAATGTTTCCTCATCTGGTGGAGCGCGCCAAACCCGGGGTGATCGCCGTCCTGCCCAACGGCAAACGTTTTGTTAACGAGGCCGACTCTTATCATGACTTTATCGCCGCCCTGCTGGCGGCCACACCCGCGGGCGACACGCCGCAGGCCTGGCTGCTGGCCGATCGTCGCGCGCTGCGTCGCTACGGCCTGGGCCACGCCAGACCGTTCCCGTTCACTCCCACCGCCTGGCTGCGTACCGGCTATCTGCAGCGAGGAAACACTCTGGCGGAGCTGGCGAAGCAGTGCGCTATCGACGCCAATGCGCTGGCGGAAACCGTTGAACGCTTTAACCACTTCGCCAGCACTGGCGAAGACGTCGATTTTCACCGCGGGGCATCAGCCTATAACCGCGCCCAGGGTGACCATCAGGTGACGCTCGGACCGCTGCGCGAAGGGCCGTTCTACGCGGTGCGCATTCTGCCCGGCTCGCTGGGCACCTTCAGCGGATTGCAAACCGACGAACACGCCCGGGTGCTGGATGAACAGCAGCAGCCGATACCGGGTCTGTACGCCATCGGCAACGACATGTCGAGCGTGATGCGCGGCTATTACCCCAGCGGAGGGATCACCCTCGGGCCCGCCATGACCTTCGGCTATCTGGTGGGTAAAAACCTGGCAAAAAAAACAAATATAAACAATAGCATAACTTGATTTCCACGAATGGATGCACCCTAACTCTCTTCACCTGCAACTGTACCGGAGCCCTTTATGAACAAGCGTACCCTATCGCTCGCCGCGCTGACCCTGCTCGATGTCCCTCCCCCCGAACAGGTGCGGATTGCGGCCAGAACCGGTTTTACCCACGTTGGGCTGCGACTGCTCCCCGCCACACCGACCGACCCGGACTACGACATGCTGGGCGATACCCCGGCCGTCCGGGCGACGCTCGCCGCGTTGATGGAAACTGGCATCCGCGTGTCGGACGTGGAGATCGTCCGCCTGACCCCCGGGTTTACCCTCGACGATCGGCTGCAGCGTTTTATGGAGACCGCCGCGCGTCTTGGCGCCGGACAGGTGTTAGTCGCCGGCAATGATGACAACCTTCAGCGCAGCGCTGACAACCTCGCCATCCTCGCCGCGGCCGGTCGTCCATTTGGGCTGACCATGAATCTTGAGCCGATGCCCTGGACCCAGTTGCGCAACATCGCCGCAGCGCAAGCACTAATCGCCGCCAGCGGGCGGGAAGACATCGGCATTCTGGTGGACGCTCTCCATTTCTGGCGCGCGGGAGAATCGCTCGCCGCCCTCTCCAGCCTGCCCGCGCATCATCTCAACTATATGCAACTCTGCGATGGCGCGGCGCAGAGGCCGGAGAGCGAGCAGGAACTTATCCGCCAGGCCCGCTCGGCGCGCAACGTGCCGGGGGAAGGCGGTCTGGATCTGCATGGTCTGATGTCGGCCCTGCCGGCGACGCTGCCGGTCTCTCTCGAAGTGCCGCTTGACGGCGAGCAAGGCGCCCTGCCGCCTCTTCAGCGGGCGCAGTTACTGTTCGATGCCGCGCAGCCCTACCTGCGCGCCTGCGCATAAGGAATACGCTATGACACAGACTCAACGCCTGGATGTCAGAGAGTTAATAAATCGTAACCCGCTGAGCCGATTTCAGAAGCTGATTATATTTCTCGGCTTTTGCGTCATCGCTCTCGATGGTTTTGATATCGCGATCATGGGCTTTATCGCCCCGACGCTAAAGCTGGAATGGGGGGTAAGCAACCACCAGCTGGGTCTGGTGATCAGCGCCGCGCTGATCGGCCTCGCGCTGGGGGCGATTTTCTCCGGCCCGCTCGCCGACTGGCTGGGACGTAAGAAAATCATCATCAACAGCGTTTTCTTCTTCGGTTTCTGGACCATCGCCACCGCCTTCTCGCACAACGTAGAACAGATGATGTTCTTTCGCTTTATGACTGGCCTCGGGCTGGGCGCCGCGATGCCGAATATCGGGACGCTGGTGTCGGAATACGCCCCGGAACTCCAGCGTTCATTTATTATCACCGTCATCTTTTGCGGCTTCACCTTCGGCGCGGCGGCGGGAGGATTTTCGGCATCGTGGCTGATCCCCCAGTTTGGCTGGCACTCGCTGATGGCGCTCGGCGGTATTCTGCCGCTGCTGTTTGCCCCCCTGCTCATCTGGCTGCTGCCGGAATCGGTTCGTTTTCTGGTGATCAAACAAGCGCCCGCGGCGCGCATACGCGCCATTCTTAACCGTCTCTATCCCGGACAAATCAGCGACAATGTGACGTTTATCCTGCCGGCGCAGCCAGCGGCCGGCAACGCGATGCGCATTGTCCTCTCCCGCCAGTACGGTTTCGGCTCGCTGATGCTATGGCTGGTCTACTTTATGGGGCTGTTCCTGGTCTATATCCTCGGCAGCTGGCTGCCAACGCTGGTTAAAGCGGTAGGAATGACCGTTAGCCAGGCGGCCATCATGACGGCGATCTACCAGGCGGGCGGCACCCTCGGCTCGTTGTTTGCCGGCTGGCTGATGGACAGGATCAACCCCCATCGCGCGCTGGGGATAATCTACGCCGTTGGCGGCCTGTTCACCATGGCGATGGGCTACGCCGCGGGCAGCTTTGCCTTGCTCTGTATGCTGGCGTTTATCAGCGGCGCCTGCCTGAACGGCGCGAATACCGGCATGAACGCCCTCTCCGCCCGCTACTACCCTACACAGGCGCGGGCGACGGGCTCCAGCTGGATGCACGGCGTCGGGCGCATCGGCGCCATTCTCAGCGCCTTTGCCGGCGCCGAGATGATGGCGCTCAACCTGCCCTTTGAAAGCGTCTTTTTGATCCTCGGCATCCCGGCAGCCCTCACCGTCGCAGGCCTGGCGGCGAAGGGCATCTTTGCGGCCGGTCATCCTGCCGTCGCTTCAACTTCCCCCGCGTCTGTGCGCGGAGCGTCATAGCGGCATCTGGTTCCCGGTGCAATCGGCGGATTGCACCGCCTTCAGCAGCTAATAAAGAAAATTTATTTCATATTTTTTTGAAACGAAAAAACGCCCGCAACAATCTGGACGACTCCGGCAGGCGATATCCCGCCCTCACCTTTTCAACCAAGCGCAAAAGAAACTATCGCTAATTCGATCCCCCTCGCATATATGGAAAATAAATTCCACAACACAATTGAAACAGAACAAACATTTCCTTAAGTTGAAGTCAGTCTATCCGGATGCGCGTTGCCGCAGGCGTCGGCATTGAGCGCCTCAGAGTGCAAATGATTTCAAAAAGGAGAGCACCATGTTAAACGGCCTGAAACCCTTATCCCGTTCCCTGCGCTGGGGCATGGTCGGCGGCGGGGGAACCAGTCAGATCGGCTACAGCCACCGCTGTGCGGCGCTGCGTGACAATGTTTATACCCTGCTGGCCGGCGCGCTTGACGTCGATGCCGAGCGCGGGCGCGCGTTCGGTGAGCAACTGGGCATCGCGCCGGAGCGCTGCTACGCCGACTACCAGACCCTGTTTCGCGAAGAGGCGCAGCGCCCTGACGGGATCGAGGTCGTCTCGGTCACCACCCCGAACAATACCCATTTCGCCATTACCAAAGCGGCGCTGGAGGCGGGACTCCACGTTATCTGCGAAAAGCCCCTCTGCTTTACCGCCGAAGAGGCGCGCGAGCTGGTGGAACTGAGCAAAAAACAGAACAAAATCGTCGGCGTCACCTACGGCTATGCCGGCTATCAGATGATCCAGCAGGCGCGGCAGATGATTGCCGATGGACTGCTCGGCGAGATCCGCATCGTTAACATGCAATTCGCCCACGGCTTCCATAACCAGGCCGTCGAGCTGCAGGCAGAATCCACCCGCTGGCGAGTAACACCGAAGTTTGCCGGGCCCAGCTATGTGCTTGGGGATCTGGCCACCCATCCGCTGTTTGTCGCCGAAACCATGGCGCCGCAGCTCAATATCAAACGGCTGATGTGCTCCCGTCAGAGCTTTGTTCCCTCCCGCGCGCCGCTGGAAGATAACGCCTTTGTTCTGATGGAATATGACAAC
Organism: Klebsiella sp. P1954; assembly: GCF_018199955.1. Lineage (NCBI taxonomy): Bacteria > Pseudomonadati > Pseudomonadota > Gammaproteobacteria > Enterobacterales > Enterobacteriaceae > Klebsiella > Klebsiella sp. P1954. The sequence continues at coordinate 1,761,109 of NZ_CP073373.1, forward strand.
GGCGCGGTTGGATCCATGTGGACCAGCGCGGTCAACAGCGGCGCCATGCACTCGCAAAAAGTGCGCATCGTCGGCGAAAAAGCAAGCATCGAATGGTGGGATGAGCATCCTAACCAGCTCAGCTATGAGGTGCAGGGCGAGCCGGCGCGCATTCTGGAACGTGGGATGCCCTACCTGTCGCCGAACGCGCTGGCGGATGACCGCATTGGCGGCGGCCATCCGGAAGGGCTGTTCGAAGCCTGGGCCAACCTCTATCGCCGCTATGCGCAGGCGATTGACGCCACGGATCGCGACGATCGCGCCTTCCTGCAAGACTTCTGGTATCCGGACGTCGAAGCCGGGCTGCACGGCGTCTATTGGGTAGAGCAGTGCGTCAAATCGGCTGACGCTGGCAGCCAGTGGGTTGACTTTACTTTACCTTAATTTTCCCCCTCGCCAGTGGAGTCCCCCTCCACTGGTTTATTGATTTTTACCAACTTGTCGCATCGCGCAACAGCCCCGTAATATCTGTTAAACAAACATTTATTTACGCTTCTTACCCCCCGCCGCTACACTAGGCGCAGTTTTTATATTGAGGTGGTAATGAACGATAACAAAATGACGCCAGGGGAACTGCGCGCGACCTGGGGTTTGGGGACAGTATTCTCCCTGCGCATGCTTGGCATGTTTATGGTCCTGCCGGTTCTGACCACGTATGGCATGGCGTTGCAGGGTGCCAGTGAAGCGCTGATTGGCCTGGCGATCGGTATCTACGGCCTGGCGCAGGCGGTGTTCCAGATCCCCTTCGGACTGTTATCTGACCGTATTGGCCGTAAGCCATTGATCGTCGGCGGCCTGCTTATCTTCGTGCTCGGCAGCGTCATCGCCGCGCTCACCGACTCCATCTGGGGCATCATTCTTGGCCGCGCCCTGCAGGGCTCCGGCGCCATCGCCGCCGCGGTTATGGCCCTGCTGTCCGATCTCACCCGCGAACAGAACCGCACCAAAGCGATGGCCTTTATCGGCGTCAGCTTCGGCGTCACCTTCGCCATCGCCATGGTGCTGGGGCCGATTGTCACCCACCAGCTGGGTCTGCACGCGCTGTTCTGGATGATCGCCATCCTGGCGACCGTCGGCATCCTGCTCACCCTGTGGGTGGTGCCCAACAGCCATAACCATGTCCTTAACCGCGAATCCGGGATGGTGAAGGGCTGCTTTAGCAAGGTGCTGGCGGAGCCGCGCCTGCTGAAGCTTAACTTTGGCATCATGTGCCTGCACATTATGCTGATGTCCACTTTTGTCGCCCTGCCCGGACAACTGGAGGCCGCCGGCTTCCCGGCCGCCGAGCACTGGAAAATTTACCTGGTCACCATGGTTATCTCGTTCATCTCGGTGGTGCCGTTTATCATCTACGCCGAAGTGAAGCGCAAGATGAAGCGCGTCTTCTTGCTCTGCGTCGCCATCCTGCTGATTGCAGAAATTGTCCTCTGGGGCGCCGGAGGCTACTTCTGGGAGCTGGTGGCGGGCGTTCAGCTCTTCTTCCTGGCGTTTAACCTGCTGGAAGCGCTGCTGCCGTCGCTAATTAGCAAGGAGTCTCCGGCGGGCTACAAAGGCACCGCGATGGGCGTCTACTCCACCAGCCAGTTTCTCGGCGTGGCGATTGGCGGCGCGCTTGGCGGCTGGGTCGATGGTTTCTTTGATTCGCAAACCGTGTTTCTGCTGGGCGCCCTGCTGGCGATGCTGTGGCTGCTGGTGGCCAGCACCATGAGCGAGCCGCCGTACGTCAGCAGCCTGCGGGTGGAGGTGCCGGACGGCGTGGTGGTCGACAGCGCGCTGCAGGCGCGTCTGCTGAGCGCCAGCGGGGTTCATCAGGCGCTGGTGGTACCCGAGGAGCGTTCGGTGTATATCAAAATCGACAGCAAGGTCACCAACCGCTTCGAGATAGAGCAGCTCATCAAAGGGGTATAAAAAAAGCGGGGAATTCCCCGCTTTTTGCTGTCTGCCCGCCGCCTTAGTCGCGGAAGTTTTTGAACTGGAACGGCTGTCCCAGATCGCCACCGCGCACCAGCGCCATCACCGACTGCAGATCGTCGCGGGACTTACCGGTCACGCGGATCTCTTCACCCTGAATCTGGGCCTGCACTTTCAGCTTGCTGTCTTTGATCAGTTTAACGATCTTCTTCTGCACCGCGCTTTCAATGCCTTGCTTCAGCTTCGCTTCAACAAACCAGGTTTTACCGCTGTGCACGATATCTTCCGGTACGTCGAGGGAGGTGCCTTCAATGCCGCGCTTGAGCAGCTTGGCGCGCAGGATATCCAGCAGCTGGTTCACCTGGAAGTCAGACTCGCTCAGCACTTTAATGGTCTTGTTGGCGTCGTTTAATTCAAAAGTGGCTTCAACGCCACGAAAATCAAAACGCGACTCGACTTCGCGGCTCGCGTTGTCCACCGCGTTACGGGCTTCCTGAAGATCAACTTCAGAGACAATATCGAAAGATGGCATCTTTTCCTCTCCTTCCGTTTCTTTTGCGTTGCATAATACCTGCAACGCGGCATAACTCAACTTGTTATCCCGGAAGCTTAGCTGATTACGCAACGCTCGCGCTATTTTCCCCGTGATGTCCGACGATGCGAAAAGCGACGAGATAGACTTTAGCCATCAGCGCCTGGGATAGCGGCAGATGAGGAGGAACAATGAAAGTAACCGTACTGGGATGCGGTGCGCTGGGACAACTATGGCTGACCGCGTTGTACAAACAGGGACATGAAGTCCAGGGCTGGCTGCGCGTACCGCAGCCATTCTGTAGCGTCAACGTCATTGAAACCGATGGCTCAGTGTTCAACGAATCGCTGACGGCCAACGACCCCGATTTTCTCGCCAGCAGCGAGCTGCTGATCGTCACCTTAAAGGCCTGGCAGGTGTCGAATGCGGTAAAGCACCTGGCCGGGATCCTGTCGGACACCACGCCAATTGTGCTGATTCATAACGGCATGGGCACCGTCGAGGAGCTGCGCGGCGTGAAACAGCCATTGCTGCTGGCCTCCACGACCCAGGCGGCGCGGCGCGATGGGAATGTCATCATCCACGTTGCCCAGGGCACCACGCATATCGGACCGGCAAAAAGCTACGAGGGGGACTACAGCTATCTCGCAGAAGTTCTGCAGAGCGTGCTGCCGGATGTCGCCTGGCATAACAATATCCACTCGGCCATCTGGCGCAAGCTGGCGGTTAACTGCGTGATTAACCCTCTGACCGCGCTCAAAGGGTGTAAAAACGGCGATCTGCGCGACTATACGCAGGAAGTTGCGGCCATTTGTCGCGAGGTGGCGGCGGTGATGGAGCGCGAAGGTATTCATACCTCGGCGGAAAACCTGCTATTTTATGTCGAACAGGTAATTGAAAGTACGGCAGAAAATATCTCTTCCATGCTGCAGGACGTTCGCGCCCAGCGGCATACAGAGATCGACTACATCACCGGTTTTCTGCTCAACCGCGCCCGCGCCCACGGCGTCGCCGTACCGGAAAACGCCCGCTTATTTGAATTGATCAAGCGTAAGGAGAATGAATATGAGCGCGTCGGCACTGATTTGCCTCGCCCCTGGTAGCGAAGAGACCGAAGCGGTCACCACTATCGACCTGCTGGTCCGCGGCGGAGTAAAGGTGACCACCGCCAGCGTCGCCAGCGACGGCAGCCTGACCATCGTCTGTTCGCGCGGCGTCAAACTGCTAGCGGATGCGCCGCTGGTCGAGGTGGCCGATGGTGATTTCGATATCATCGTCCTCCCGGGCGGTATCAAGGGCGCAGAGTGCTTCCGCGACAGCACGCTACTGGTGGAAACCGTCCGCCAGTTTCATCTCTCTGGGCGCATTGTGGCCGCCATCTGCGCCGCCCCGGCGACCGTGCTGGTACCCCATAATCTGTTCCCGATCGGCAACATGACCGGTTTTCCGGCGCTGAAGGAACATATCCCCGCCGAGCAGTGGCAGGATAAAAGAGTGGTCTGGGATCCGCGGGTGAATCTGTTAACCAGCCAGGGTCCGGGGACTTCGATTGATTTCGCCCTGAAAATGATCGATCTGCTGGTGGGGCGCGAGAAAGCGTATGAGGTCGCCTCACAGCTGGTGATGGCCGCTGGCATCTATAATTACTACGAAGCCTGATAGCCGGTCCGCGCCGCGGGCTGGCTCCCCTTTTCCTGAGGAGTCGTAGCATGTCCCGGAGCGCAACCGATTCTCGCGATCTTGTTATCAGCCGCCTGCTCAGCGCGCCCGCCCCAGCCCTGTGGCGCGCGTGGGCCGACCCGGCATTACTCCGAACCTGGTGGTGCCCGAAGCCCTGGCAAACCGAGGTTCTGGCCTTTGATTTTCGCGCCGGCGGGGCCTTTCACACCGTGATGCACGGGCCTGACGGTGAACGCAGCGATAACCCCGGCTGTTTTCTTGAGGTTATCCCGCAACAAAAAATCGTCATGACCTCGATGCTGACGGCGGATTATCGCCCCGCCGTTTCCCCCTTCGCGATGACGGCCATCATCACCTTTGCCGATGAACAGGGCGGGTGTCGCTATACGGCTACGGTGCTGCATGCCGATGATGAAACCCGCGAGCAGCATGAGCAGATGGGATTTTTCGAGGGCTGGAATATCGTCATCGATCAGCTCAATGACCTGGCGCTGACCCTGCGCTAATATACTCCCCTGCCAATAGTAAAAAGGCCTTCCATCAGGGAAGGCCTTTTGCATCATAACAACCTGTTACGGGCGATAAACTTTCACGTTGCTGAAGCCCTGCTCGCGCAAATAAAGCGCCTGCAGACGGCTCATCACCCCGCGCTCGCACCACAGCAGCCAGGTTTTGCTCTGATCGAGATCGCCAAATTTGGTGCTTAGCTTGTAGAACGGCAGGGAAACAACTTCAACCCCCTCGACCTTCAGCGGCTTGTCTTCCTGCTCGTCGATGGAGCGAATGTCGAGGATCGCGTCATTGGCGCCAAAGCCGGTCACGGTTTCCACTTCCACCACCGTCTCTTCCGTCTGCTGGGCGATCTCGCGGATATCGATATTGCTCGCCTCTTCTACCACTTTATCAAGGATGCTGAAATCGAAGTGTTCTTCTTCCGCTTCAATCTTCGCCTTCACCGCCTTCACGGTCGGGCTCTTGGAGATCACGCCGCAATATTCCGGCATGGTGCGGGCAAAATCTTCCGTGCCGATCTCACGCGCCAGGTCGATGATGTGCTCTTTATCGTGCGAAATCAGCGGGCGCAGGATCAGAGTATCGGAGACATTATCGATCAGGCGCAGGTTAGTGAGGGTCTGACTGGAGACCTGGCCGAGCGCTTCGCCGGTGACCAGCGCCTGCACGCCATAGCGTTCCGCGACTTTTGACGCGGCGCGGACCATCATGCGCTTGAGCACGACGCCCATCTGGCCGTCGTCCACTTTTTCAAGGATTTCGCCGACTACTGGCTCAAAGTTAATCGCCACAAAGCGAACGCGGTGTGAGCTGCCGAAGCGGTTCCACAGATAATGCGCGACCTGACGGACGCCAATCTCATGGGCGGCGCCGCCAAGGTTAAAGAAGCAGTAATGAACGCGGCAGCCGCGGCGCATCAGCATGTAGCTGGAGACGCCGGAGTCAAAGCCGCCGGAGATCAGCGACAGCACATCTTCCTGGGTGCCGATCGGGAAACCGCCGATGCCTTCATAGCGGCCTTTCACCAGCAGCAGGCGATCGTTTTCAATCTCGAGATTGACAGTGACGTCCGGGTCGGTCAGCTTCACGCGCGCCGTTTCAATATGCTGATTCAGACCGCCGCCGACGTAACGTTCCACTTCAATTGAGGTGAATTCATGTTTGCCGCGACGCTTCACTCGCACGCAGAAGGTTTTGCCTTCCAGCGCCTCGCGCCACAGCGGCAGCGTCTGCTCGAAAATATCGTGCAGCGAGGTGAACGGCACGTCTTCGACTTCCAGAATATGGTGGATGCCGGGGATACGGGTCAGCGCATCGCGAATAGCCGGGCGTTGATTTTCATCTTTCGCGCGAACTTCGATATGATCCCAATGACGGACGACGGCCAGCGTCTCATCATAGTTTTTGAGAACGTTACGAATGTTCCCGGTTAAGATTTTAATGAAGCGCAACCGCACAGATTGGCTTTTGATGGTGATTTCCGGGAACAATTTAATGATAAACTTCATAGCGACAATAGTTCGTTGGCAAGCCCGACGGGGCTATAAGCAAAAGTTGTAAAGCAGCGCACACCGGTGCCTGCATCCTGGGCGCGGAGTATATCACCATTGCGCGTTATTTGCTTACACGCGTGACTTCGTTACCATACCCGGTATTGCCGTCGCGACATAACAAGAGTCTACATTCACTATGCCAAAGAAAAATGAGGCCCCGGCCAGCTTTGAAACTGCTCTGGGCGAACTGGAGCAGATCGTTAACCGTCTGGAAAGCGGCGATTTGCCGTTAGAGGAAGCGCTAAGCGAATTTGAGCGCGGCGTACAGCTGGCGCGCCAGGGGCAAAGTCAGCTGCAGAAGGCCGAACAGCGCGTGCAGATCCTGCTGGCGGATAGTGAAGATTCCCCGACCACGCCTTTTACGCCGGACGCTGAATAAATGGATTTCCCGCAACAATTGCAGGCCTGTGTGGAACAGGCAAACGAAGCGCTGCGCCGTTTCATCGCCCCGCAGCCCTTTCAGAACACTCCGCTGGTGGAAGCGATGCATTATGGCGCATTGTTAGGCGGTAAACGCCTGCGTCCCTTCCTTGTCTACGCCACCGGCGAGATGTTCGGCGTGTGCCGTACCACGCTGGATGCTCCTGCCGCGGCGGTCGAATGCATTCATGCCTACTCCCTGATGCATGATGATTTGCCGGCGATGGATGATGACGATCTGCGCCGCGGCCTGCCGACCTGCCATATTAAATTTGGCGAAGCCAACGCAATTCTTGCGGGAGATGCCCTGCAAACGCTGGCGTTCTCTATACTGAGTGATGCGCCGATGGTCGACGTTCCTGACCGGGACCGGCTGGCGATGGTTTCCGAACTGGCGCAGGCCAGCGGCGTGGCGGGCATGTGCGGCGGCCAGGCGCTGGATCTGCAGGCCGAGGGACAGCAGGTTGATTTACAGGCGCTGGAGCGTATCCATCGCCATAAAACGGGCGCCCTGATCCGCGCCGCCGTCCGGATGGGAGCCCTGAGCGCCGGCGAACGCGGCCGCGCCGCCCTGCCCGCGCTGGATCGCTATGCGGAAAATATCGGTCTTGCCTTCCAGGTCCAGGATGACATTCTCGACGTGGTAGGGGATACTGCGACCCTTGGCAAACGTCAGGGTGCCGACCAGCAATTGGGTAAAAGCACCTATCCCGCCCTCCTGGGTCTTGAGCAAGCCCGGAAGAAAGCGCACGACCTGATCGCTGATGCCCGCCGGTCGTTAGATGAGCTGGCCGCACAATCTCTAGATACTTCGGCACTGGAAGCGCTCGCGAATTACATTATTCAGCGCGATAAATAAACAAAAAATGAGTCTCTGATGAGTTTTGATATTGCCAAATACCCGACCCTGGCGCTGGTAGATTCCACCCAGGAGTTGCGCCTGTTGCCAAAAGAGAGCCTGCCGAAGCTATGTGATGAGCTGCGGCGCTATCTACTGGACAGCGTCAGCCGTTCCAGCGGTCACTTTGCCTCTGGCCTCGGCACGGTGGAACTGACCGTGGCGCTGCACTACGTGTATAACACGCCGTTCGATCGCCTGATCTGGGACGTCGGCCATCAGGCCTACCCGCATAAAATTCTGACCGGTCGCCGGGACAAAATCGGCACCATTCGTCAGAAAGGCGGCCTGCATCCCTTCCCGTGGCGCGGTGAAAGCGAGTATGACGTGCTGAGCGTCGGTCACTCCTCCACTTCCATTTCCGCGGGTATCGGGGTGGCTATCGCCGCCGCGAAAGAGGATAAGCAACGGCGCGCGGTGTGCGTCATTGGCGACGGGGCGATCACCGCCGGCATGGCGTTTGAGGCGATGAACCACGCCGGGGATATCAAACCCGACCTGCTGGTGGTGCTGAATGACAATGAAATGTCGATTTCCGAGAACGTCGGCGCGCTGAACAATCATCTGGCGCAGCTCCTCTCCGGTAAGCTCTACTCCACCCTGCGCGAAGGGGGCAAAAAGGTCTTCTCCGGGGTGCCGCCGATTAAAGAGCTGCTTAAGCGTACCGAAGAGCATATCAAAGGGATGGTGGTGCCGGGCACGCTGTTTGAAGAGCTGGGCTTTAACTACATTGGCCCGGTGGATGGCCATGACGTGCTCGGTCTGGTCTGCACGCTGAAGAACATGCGCGACCTGAAAGGCCCGCAGTTCCTGCATATTATGACCAAAAAAGGCCGCGGCTATGAGCCCGCTGAGAAAGACCCGATCACCTTCCATGCGGTGCCAAAATTCGACCATACCAGCGGCGTACTGCCCAAAAGCAGCGGCGGCCTCCCTTCCTACTCGAAAATCTTCGGCGACTGGCTGTGTGAAACGGCGGCCAAAGACAGCAAGCTGATGGCGATCACGCCGGCGATGCGCGAAGGTTCAGGGATGGTGGAGTTTTCGAAGAAATTCCCCGATCGGTACTTTGACGTCGCCATTGCCGAGCAGCATGCGGTCACCTTCGCCGCCGGGCTGGCGATTGGCGACTACAAGCCGGTGGTGGCGATCTACTCCACCTTCCTGCAGCGAGCCTACGATCAGGTGATCCACGATGTGGCTATCCAGAAGCTGCCGGTGCTATTTGCTATCGACCGCGCCGGGATCGTCGGCGCAGACGGCCAAACGCATCAGGGAGCGTTCGATCTCTCCTTCCTGCGCTGTATTCCGGATATGGTGGTAATGACCCCGAGCGATGAAAATGAATGTCGCCAGATGCTGTACACCGGCTACCACTACAGCGACGGCCCCTGCGCGGTGCGCTATCCGCGCGGTAGCGGCACCGGCGCGACGCTCGAGCCGCTGGCATCGCTGCCGATCGGCAAAGGGGTGGTGAAACGTCAGGGCGAGAAAATAGCGATCCTCAACTTTGGCACCCTGCTGCCGGAAGCCGCGGCGGTAGCGGACAAACTCAACGCCACCCTCGTGGATATGCGCTTTGTGAAGCCGCTGGATACCGCGCTGATCCTCCAGCTGGCCGGCGAGCACGACGCGCTGGTGACGCTGGAAGAGAACGCCATCATGGGCGGCGCCGGCAGCGGCGTGAACGAAGTGCTGATGGCCCACCGCCGGGCGGTACCGGTGCTCAATATTGGCCTGCCGGATTATTTTATTCCTCAGGGCACTCAGGAAGAGATCCGCGCCGACCTCGGTCTTGATGCCGCCGGTATTGAAGCCAAAATCCGCGACTGGCTGGCATAATTGCCCCTTCCGCTCCTGCTATGCTTAAGGGATACCCTTGATGAATAGCAGGAGCGCACTATGCACTATATCCCCCTCGGTGATACTGCCTTACGTGTTTCCCGACTCTGCCTCGGCTGCATGACCTTCGGCGAGCCGGACCGCGGCAGACACGCCTGGACGCTTCCGGAAGAGAGCAGCCGCCCGCTTATCCAGCACGCCATTGAAGGCGGCATCAACTTCTTCGATACCGCAAATAGCTACTCCGACGGCAGCAGCGAAGAGATCGTTGGCCGCGCCCTGCGCGACTTTGCCCGCCGTGACGAGGTGGTTGTCGCCACCAAGGTGTATCACCAGGTCGGCGATCTGGCGGAAGGACTTTCCCGGGCGCAGATCCTGCGCTCCATCGACGACAGCCTGCGCCGTCTCGGGATGGACTATGTCGACCTGCTGCAGATCCACCGCTGGGACTATACCACCCCGATTGAAGAGACGCTCGAAGCGCTGGACGAGGTGGTGAAAGCCGGCAAAGCGCGCTATATCGGCGCCTCGTCCATGCATGCCCGACAGTTTGCCCAGGCGCTGGCGCTCCAGCAGCAGAACGGCTGGGCGCGCTTCGTCACCATGCAGGATCACTACAACCTGATTTACCGGGAAGAAGAGAATGAGATGCTGCCCCTGTGCCAACGTAACGGCGTAGCGGTGATCCCATGGAGTCCGCTGGCGCGCGGCAGACTAACCCGCCCCTGGGGTGAGACCACCGCCCGGCTGGTCTCAGATGAGTTCGGCAAATCGCTGTACAGCGCCAGTGAAGAAAACGATGCGCAGATCGCCGGGAATCTCGCGGACGTGGCGGAAGAACTCGACGCCAGCCGAGCCCAGGTCGCCCTCGCCTGGCTGTTAAGCAAACCCGGCGTCGCCGCGCCGATTATCGGCCCGTCGCGTCAGGAACAGCTCGATGATCTGCTGCAGGCGGTGGATTTGACGCTCTCCCCGGAACAGATCGACAAGCTGGAGGCGCCGTATCAGCCGCATCCGGTGGTGGGATTTAAGTGACGGGCGTGGTTTCCCCGGCAGCGTAGCGTTGCCGGGGAGAGGCGGTTAAAGCAGACCGATGGGCCAGTGATGGCCAATGACGTACAGCACGCCGGCGGAGATCACGCCGGCGACGATATCATCGACCATAATCCCCATTCCGCCGTGGATATTGCGATCAAACCAGCGAATCGGCCACGGCTTCCACATATCGAAGATACGGAAAATCACGAAGCCGGCGGCCACCCACTGCCAGTCCATGGTCGGCAGCGCCATCAGGGTGATCCACATCCCGACGAACTCGTCCCAGACGATGCTGCCGTGGTCATGGGTGCCCATATCTTTGGCCGTGCGATGGCACAGATAGACGCCGATACAGATGCTCATCATCACCACCAGCGAGTAAAGCTGCCAGGGGAGAAAGGTCATCAGATACCAGAACGGGATCGCCGCCAGCGAGCCCATCGTCCCCGGCACCACCGGGCTTAAGCCGCTGCCAAAGCCGGTCGCCAGCAGATGCCACGGATTACGCATACTCAGGCGGCTAAGCGCCTCATCTCGACTACGCAAAGTGATCGTATCCCTTTAAATCAAGCGCGACCGGCTTACCGTCGCGGATAAACTGCAGCCCTTCGCTCTCCGGCGCAATCTGTCCGATACAGGTAAAACGCGCGCCAAGATGGCCAAGAGCCACGTCCAGCGCCCCGCGGTTCAGCTCCGGTACGGTAAAGCACAGCTCGTAATCTTCCCCGCCGGCGAGCGCCCAGCGCAGCGCCTGCTCAGAATCAACCTGGCGCAGCATCGCATCGGAGTACGGCATGGCATCGAGATCGATACGTGCGCCGCAGCCGCTGGCTTTGAGAATATGGCCCAGATCGGAGATCAGGCCGTCGGAGAGATCGATAGCCGATGTCGCCAGGTCACGCAGCGCCTGGCCCTGCAGCACGCGCGGCATCGGCCGCAGATGACGGGCCAGCAGGTAGTCGGCGTCAGACGGTTCATCCACCGTCAGCCGGTTCTGCAGCACCGCCAGGCCGGCGGCGCTATCTCCCGGAGTGCCGGTAACATAGATCCAGTCCCCCGGCTTCGCGCCAGCGCGTTTCATGGCGCGTCCCGGCGGCACAAAGCCGTGGATACCCAGCGTCATGGAGAGCGGGCCACGGGTAGTGTCGCCGCCAATCAGTTGCATATCGTAATAGTCCAGCTGGACAAACAGGCTGTCGCTGAAGGCTTCCAGCCAGACTTCATCCACCTCCGGCAAGGTCAGCGCCAGCGTGAGCCACGCCGGCTCCGCGCCCATTGCCGCGAGGTCGCTCAGGTTCACCGCCAGCGCTTTATAGGCGAGGTCGGCCGGGTCGATATCGGGTAAGAAGTGATTGCCCGCCACCAGGGTGTCGGTGCTGATTGCCAGCGTTTTTTTCTCGGGAATATGCAGGAGCGCGCAGTCATCGCCGATGCCGGTTTCAACATCAAGGCGGGCGCTTTTAACGCGATCAAAATAACGGGCAATCAGGGAGAATTCGCCGCATGCCATACGTTATGCCTCAGCAAAATAATAAATAAGGCCGGGCTGCGAGGCGACCCTCGCAAAACCCGGCCTGCAGTTTACTTCTTGTGGGGACGAATTACCGGAGCCGCTTTGTCCAGCACGCCGTTAACGAACTTGTGGCTATCTTCAGCGCCGAAGGTTTTCGCCAGTTCGATAGCTTCATTGATGGCCACTTTATACGGTACGTCATCACGTTTGGACAGCTCAAACAGCGCGATACGCAGCACCGCTTTTTCAACCTGGCCCAGCTCTTCCAGCTGGCGGGACAGGTAGGGCTTCATCAGGCCGTCGAGGTACGCGCTGTTAGTCGCCACTCCGGACAGCAGTTCGCGGAAATACAGAACATCAACATCTTTTACGTCCTGTTCCGCCAGGAACTGGTATTCGACATCAGCGATGTCGTTGTGGGACAACTGCCAGGAGTAGAGCGCCTGAACGGCACACTCACGGGCGCGGCGACGAGCAGCAGGTTTCACGGAATTCCCCTTACAAAAATCAGGCCTTGATGGCTTTCAATACGTTAATCATTTCCAGCGCGGTCAGCGCAGCTTCTGCACCTTTGTTACCAGCTTTGGTGCCAGCGCGCTCAATGGCTTGTTCAATACTTTCAGTGGTCAGAACACCAAAGGCTACCGGGATTTCGCTGTCCTGAGCGACATGCGCCAGGCCATTGCTGGCACCGCCTGCCACATATTCAAAGTGGGCGGTACCGCCGCGAATCACCGTCCCCAGCGCGATCACCGCGTCATATTTACCGGTTTTCGCCAGTGCGCCAGCCGCCAGCGGCAGCTCATACGCGCCTGGAACCCAAACGACGGTGATGTTTTCATCTTTTACCTGACCAATGCGTTTCAGGGCGTCAATCGCGCCTTCCAGCAGGCTGTCATTGATAAAGTTGTTGAAACGCGCAATGGTGATGGCGACGCGAGCGTCCGGGGTAGCAACGTTAGCTTCAATAATGTTCATACTCTTCCTTCGGGTTCATGTGCCCCGCAAGGGGGGCGGATTTTATCATATTATTCTGAGCGCTGCTTCCTAATAATCAGGAAAGCCTCACGCAGTGGTTAAATGCAGGCAGACATCCGGGCCAACCTGACGTATCTCATTGAATTTAAAATGGGGGGCCTGGCTCAGCTCTTCAAGCCCCGGCAGCGCGCATAATCCACGCGCCGCATTGCCTAACAGTTTAGGCGCAATATAGACGATAAGCTCGTCGACCAGACCCGCCTGCAGCAGCGCCCCGGCAAGCGTGGCCCCTGCCTCAACCCAGACGCTGTTGATCTGCTGTTTGCCGAGCAGCATCATCAGCAGCACCAGATCGAGATGGCCGTTATGCTCCGGAACCAGCAGCGTGCGGGCGCTTTCCGGCCACTGCCGTTCATCGGCGCGCAGGCGGGCAAACAGCGTTTCCCCCGCCTGCTGCACAATACGATGCTCAGGCGTGACGCGGTTCTGGCTGTCGATGACGACGCGCAGCGGCTGGCGCAAATTCTCTTCGGGATAAAGCGCCTGGGTATCGGCGCTCAGCTCCTGCCAGCGCACGGTCAGCGCCGGATCGTCCGCCAGCACGGTGGCGCTGCTGGTCAGGATGGCATGGCTCTGGGCGCGCAGACGCTGCACGTCGCGTCGCGCCTGCGGGGAGGTGATCCACTGGCTTTCGCCGCTGGCCATCGCCGTGCGGCCGTCCAGCGAGGCGCCCAGCTTCAGCTGCACCCAGGGAAAACCGGTGCGCATCCGCTTCAGAAAGCCCTTATTCAGCGCTTCCGCTTCGTTCATCATCAGCCCATGGCTGACCTCAATGCCGGCCTGCTGCAGGCGATACAAACCGCGCCCCGCCACCTGCGGGTTCGGATCCTGCATCGCGGCGACCACGCGACTAACGCCGGCGGCAATCAGCGCATCGCAGCATGGCGGCGTACGGCCATGGTGGCTGCAGGGCTCAAGAGTGACGTAGGCGGTGGCGCCGCGCGCCTTTTCGCCAGCCATGCGCAGGGCGTGCACTTCAGCATGCGGCTCGCCGGCGCGATAGTGAAACCCCTCGCCGACGATCTCGCCGTCTTTCACAATGACGCAGCCGACGTTAGGGTTAGGATGGGTAGTAAAGCGACCGCGCGCGGCAAGCTTCAGCGCACGCGCCATGTACATTTCGTCCTGCATGGCTTAGTCCTGTAAGCGGGCGATCTCTTCGCCGAATTCTTTAATATCTTCGAAGCTGCGATAGACCGACGCGAAGCGAATATAGGCGACTTTATCCAGCTTTTTCAGCTGCTCCATCACCAGGTTGCCGATCATTTTGCTGGCCACTTCGCGCTCGCCGGTGCCGCGCAGATGAGTCTTGATATGGTTGACCGCCATTTCCACGTCGTCGGCGCTAACCGGACGTTTCTCCAGCGCTTTCAGCATCCCGCTGCGCAGCTTGTCTTCGTTGAAGGGTTCGCGCACATCGTTACTCTTCACCACCCGCGGCATCACCAGCTCCGCCACTTCGAAGGTGGTAAAGCGTTCGTTACAGACCAGGCACTGCCGACGGCGACGCACGGAAGAGCCTTCCCCCACCAGACGAGAGTCGATCACTTTGGTATCCACGGCGAAACAGAAAGGGCAATGCATAGCGCGTCCTGACAGGTAGTTAAACTGAAGAGTAGTTTACCGCGAAGTGACCGGACTACAAAGAAAGAGCTTTTGAGACAAAGGATCTATGGGAGATGAGGCCGGTTTGGCTACCATTAAGCATCCTCTGTAAACGGAATCCTGACCATGACAAGACGTTACCTGAAGCTCGCCATCGCGGGCTGCCTGTTCACCCTGACCGCCTGCGCCCAGCAAAGCGAAATCCGCCAGATGCACCAGAGCGTGAGTACGCTGAGCCAGGAGATGACCCAGCTCAACCAGCAAACGATCAAAATCACCCAGCAAAACGCGCTGAACGCCAAATCCACCCGCGGCGTCTATCTGCTGCCGGAGGCCAAGACCCCGGCGCGGCTGGAGAGCCAGATCGGCACCCTGCGCATGTCGGTGGGCAGTATTACCCCGGATGGCGATGGGTCACGCCTGACCTTACGCATTCAGGGCGAATCCAACGATCCGCTGCCGGCCTTCACCGCCACCGTCGCTTCCGGACAGATCACCGGCACCACCCACAGCTATCAGGAAGTCAATGTTCAGGATCAGCTGATTAGCGCGCCGGCCAGCACCCTCGCCCCCAGCGATGTCGATATCCCGTTGCGCCTCAATGTAACGCCAGATAAAGTCGGTTTTATTCGCGTACACGATATCCAGCCCGCCGCCGCCCAGTAAGCCTTCAGCCGGGCCTGCCCCGCCCGGCTACGTCCTGCCCCGTCTTTCTTATCCACTTACAACTTTTCGCAAGAGTTCATTAGAAATCGTTCTGCAGCGCGATTTTCAGTAGCATTTTGTCAAGAAATGCATAGAATCGTGAACGCAATCGATTACGCATGTTCTGGTTATGTGAAACAACACGTATTTTTGTGAGCAATGATTCCTATAATAGACCCCCACAGAAAGACGAAATATTTAGAAACGCTTCGGCACTTCTTTTAACGCCTTCAGGCTCAATTTAAACAGTGGCATTACTATGAAAAAAACATTACTGGCAGCGGGTGCGGTTGTGGCGCTCTCCACTACTTTTGCCGCGGGCGCGGCAGAAAACGACAAACCGCAGTATCTGTCTGACTGGTGGCACCAGAGTGTTAACGTGGTGGGCAGCTACCACACCCGTTTTGGACCGCAGATCCGTAACGATACCTACCTGGAATACGAAGCGTTCGCCAAAAAAGACTGGTTTGATTTCTACGGCTATATCGATGCCCCGGTATTCTTCGGCGGCAACAGCACGGCAAAAGGTATCTGGAACAAAGGTTCCCCGCTGTTTATGGAGATCGAACCGCGTTTCTCTATCGATAAGCTGACCAATACCGACCTGAGCTTCGGGCCGTTCAAAGAATGGTATTTCGCCAACAACTATATCTACGATATGGGCCGCAACGACTCCCAGGAGCAGAGCACCTGGTATATGGGTCTGGGTACCGATATCGATACCGGCCTGCCAATGAGCCTGTCGCTGAACGTCTACGCCAAGTACCAGTGGCAGAACTACGGCGCCTCCAACGAAAACGAATGGGACGGCTATCGCTTCAAAGTGAAATACTTTGTGCCGCTGACCGACCTGTGGGGCGGTTCGCTGAGCTACATCGGCTTCAC
Source organism: Klebsiella sp. P1954 (assembly GCF_018199955.1). NCBI lineage: Bacteria > Pseudomonadati > Pseudomonadota > Gammaproteobacteria > Enterobacterales > Enterobacteriaceae > Klebsiella > Klebsiella sp. P1954. The sequence goes on from NZ_CP073373.1 coordinate 1,777,281, forward strand.
CAACTTCGACTGGGGTTCTGACCTCGGCGATGACAACTTCTACGATCTGAACGGGAAGCACGCGCGCACCAGCAACTCTATCGCCTCCAGCCACATCCTGGCGCTGAACTACGCGCACTGGCACTACTCTATCGTCGCCCGTTACTTCCATAACGGCGGCCAGTGGGCTGATGATGCGAAGCTGAACTTCGGCGATGGTCCGTTCAGCGTTCGCTCGACCGGCTGGGGTGGTTACTTCGTGGTCGGCTACAACTTCTGATTGCTGATACAGCAAGACAGCGCCCGGGCCGCAGCTCCTGCTGCCCGGGCTTTTTTATTTCTCCCGCACCTCGCACCGGACCTTGCGCAGAAAATCGCTTAACGAGCGGTCGGCGCACTCGCTGAATCGACGTTCGGTCGCGCTTACCTCCAGGCAACGATCGAGGCGAAAATTGCGGTAATCATTGCGCAGTTCGCACCAGGCCACCAGCAGCCAGCGCTCCCCCCAGAAAAACAGCCCCAGCGGCAGCACTTCACGCCACGTCACCTGACCGGATTCATCCTGGTAGTGAAGCTGTAATACCTGCTGATTGGATACGGCCTGATGGATAACGTCAAAATGGGTTTTAGCATAGCGATGCGCGCCAAGGTCAGGGGCAAACAGGCGGGTCTGCTCCGCCTGGCGCCGACGCGCCTCCGGCAGGATCGCCAGCATCTTCTCCTGGGCGGATTCCAGCGACTGCGACAGCGCCTCACCGCCCCAGGTTTTCAGCAGCCGAATCGCAGCGATCAGCGCCTCGGACTCTTTGGTGGTCAGCATCAGCGGCGGCAGATCGTAGCCCGCCAGCAGCCGGTAGCCGCTGCCCGCTTCGCCCTCCACCGGTACGCCGGAGAGGGAGAGATCGCGAATATCGCGATAGACGGTACGCTCCGACACGCCCAGCCGCTCCGCCAGCAGCGCGGCGGTAGTGAGCCGCCTGCCGCGCAGGATCTGCACAATCTGAAATAAACGGTCGGCGCGTCGGGTCATGTCTCACTTCACCAAAAGTTAAGGTTAAGCCGGCTGGTGCAGGCCGACGCGGTTGCCCTCGCTGTCGGTAAACAGGGCGATGGTGCCAATATCATTCGGCAGCGTCAGCGGGCCGAAGACACAGGCCCCACCCGCCGAGGCAACGCGCTCCAGCGTGGCGGCAAGATGATCAGTATGCAGATAAATAATAGCGCCCTGCGCCGAGGGCGCGATACCTTCAAATTTGGCCAGCGCGCCGCCGGGGGCCGGATCCTGATGCGGGAACACCGCCAGCTCGGCGCAGTCCATGGTTTCGCGACGCAGCGACACTTGCATCACCGGCTCATAAAACGCGACGGCGCGATCCATATCGGCGACCGGAATTTCAAACCAGTTAATCACGTTGTTCATACTTCCTCCTGCTCGTTAGTGAGTTCAGAGGCAGTGTATGGGAGGGCTCCTGACAGCATACTGTCAGCAGGTTTTGTCGCGGGCAAAAAAATCCCGGCCGCAAGGGCCGGGATAGCTTTATCTCAACTGAACCGGATTACGGCAGAATAGACGGCTGATCCGCCCCTTCTTTCTCAACCTTCTGCTGGATCAGATGCTCGCGCTTCATGCCCAGCTTCAACGCCAGCGCGGAGGCGACGTAGATAGAGGAAGCCGTACCGATAGAAACACCGATCAGCATGGTCAGCGAGAAGCCTTCCAGAATCGGGCCGCCGAACAGGAACAGCATCAGGATCACCATCAAAGTGGTACCAGAGGTGATCAAGGTACGGTGCAGCGTCTGGGTCAACGACACGTTAAAGATCTCATACGGCGTACCGCGGCGGATCTTACGGAAGTTTTCACGGATACGGTCCGATACCACGATACTGTCGTTCAGCGAGTAGCCGATAACCGACATCAACGAGGCCACGATGGTCAGGTCGATCTCGATATGGAACAGCGACAGCACGCCCATGGTGATCACCACGTCGTGCGCCAGGGCGATAACCACCCCGGCGGCCAGACGCCATTCGAAGCGGAAGCCGACGTAGATCAGGATACAAACCAGCGCCGCAATCAGCGCCAGGGCGCCGGTTTGCGCGAGGTCCGCGCCGACGCTCGGGCCGACAAACTCAATACGCTTCACTGCCGCATTCTGGCTGGTCGATTCGTTAATCACCGTCACGACCTTGCTGCCCAGCTCCTGGCTGCCGTTGGCGTCATGCACCGGCGGCATACGTACCATGATGTCGCGGCTGCTGCCAAAGTTCTGCACCTGCGGCTCTTCAAAGCCCGCTTTCTGCAGGGAATCGCGCATCTGGTCCAGATCGACCGGTTTCTCAAGGGTAATTTCAATCACCGTACCGCCGGTGAAATCGAGCCCCCAGTTAAACCCGCGAACGCCGATGATGGCGATCGACACAATCAGCAGAAAACCTGAAATGCCGAAGGCCCAGTAGTCCCAGCGCATAAAGTCCCAGACTTTACGGCCGTGGTTCAATTGTTCAACAGTATATTCCTGTGCCACAACGCACTCCTCAGATAGACAGCTTTTTAACGCGCTTGCCGCCGTACAGCAGGTTCACGATGGCACGGGTGCCGACGATAGCGGTAAACATTGAGGTCGCGATACCGATACCGGTGGTAATCGCAAACCCTTTAATGGCACCGGTACCGACCGCGTACAGGATGATCACTTTGATAAGCGTCGTCACGTTGGCGTCGAAGATCGAGCTGAACGCGCCGCGATAACCTTCGTCAATCGCCTGCTGAACGGTACGCCCGTTGCTCAGCTCTTCTTTGATACGCTCGTTGATCAGAACGTTAGCATCGACCGCCACCGCAAGGGTTAACACGATACCCGCGATGCCCGGCATGGTCAGCGTCGCCCCCGGGATCAGGGACATAATGCCGACAATCAGTATCAGGTTGGCAATCAGCGCCGAGGTCGCAATCAGGCCGAACTTCTTATAGAAGAGGATCATGAACAGGATAGAGACCACCAGACCGGCCAGACAGGCTTCCAGACCCTGCTTGATGTTCTGCATTCCCAGGGTTGGGCCGATAGTCCGCTCTTCGACGATCTGAATCGGCGCAATCAGCGCGCCGGCACGCAGCAGCAGCGACAGCTGACGCGCTTCGTTCGGATTGCTGATACCGGTGATACGGAAGCTGTTACCCAGACGCGACTGGATGTTGGCGATGTTAATCACCTCTTCCTCTTTCGCCAGGATAGCGCGACCGTTAGCGTCTTTCTTACCGCTGTCTTTATACTCCACGAACAGGGTCGCCATCGGCTTGCCGATGTTGTCCTTAGTGAAGTTAGACATGATGTTACCGCCCGCGCTGTCCAGCGAGATGTTGACCTGCGGCTGGTTGTACTCATCCATGCTGGAGGTCGAGTCGGTGATATGGTCCCCGGTCAGGATCACCCGCTTGTACAGCACTACCGGCTGGCCTTCACGCGTCTGCTTCACTTCCGAGTCGCCCGGCACGCGGCCAGAGGCGGCGGCGGACTGGTCCACGTTAGTATTGACCAGACGGAACTCGAGGGTCGCGGTCGCGCCAAGGATTTCCTTCGCACGCGCGGTATCCTGGATACCCGGCAGCTCAACCACGATGCGGTCAGCGCCCTGACGCTGAACCAGCGGCTCGGCGACGCCCAGCTGGTTCACACGGTTACGCAGGATATTAATGTTCTGCTGAACCGCGTACTCACGGGCTTCTTTCAGGCGCTCATCGGTCATCACCGCTTTCAGGCTGTTGTCACCCTGAGAGGAAATAACCAGATCGCGATGGCGAGGGCTGAGATAAGAGATAGCCTGGTCGCGCGCCGCGCTGTCGCGGAAGACGATGCTCAGACCGTAGTTGTCTTCTTTACGCACGGTCGCGTAAGGAATGCCTTTGTCGCGCAGCTCGCTGCGCAGGCTATCGATGTTCTGTTCCTGCAGTTTGCCTAACGCGGTGTCCATGTCGACTTCCATCAGGAAGTGCACGCCGCCGCGCAGATCAAGACCCAGCTTCATCGGCTCGGCATAGAGCGCCGCCAGCCAGCGTGGGGTTGCCGGAGCAAGGTTCAGCGCCACGACGTATTTGTCACCCAGCACGTTAAGCAGCGCTTCGCGCGCGCGCAGCTGGGTATCAGTGGTGTCGAAGCGCGCAAGAATAGCGCCCTCTTCCAGTGCCACAGACTTCGCGGTTATTTTTTCTTCTTGTAAAGTTTTCTGGACCTGGATCAGCGTTTGCTCACTGGCGGCGACGCCGCGCGCGCCAGTGATTTGAACAGCCGGATCCTCACCATACAGGTTGGGAAGCGCATAGATCAGGCCGACGACAATGACGACGACCAGCATGACGTACTTCCACAAAGGATAACGGTTTAACACGGCAGTTCCCTTTGGGAAAAGTTAGATTACAGCGCCTTCATGGTGCCTTTCGGCAGAACGGCAGCAACGAAGTCACGTTTGATAACCACTTCAGTGGTATCGTTCAGCGCGATAGCAATGTAGCCAGTTTCCGCTACTTTGGTCACGCGACCGACCAGACCGCCGTTGGTCAGCACTTCATCACCTTTGGCGATGGAGTTCATCAGGTTCTTATGTTCCTTGGTGCGCTTCTGCTGTGGACGCAGGATCATGAAGTAAAAAATCAGACCGAACACCACCAGCATCAGAATCAGAGACATCGGGCTGCCCTGCGCCGGTGCACCCGTTGCCGCTACCGCATCAGAAATAAAAAAGCTCATTGAAATTCCCTCATTATTAAAATTAATCAACGTTCAAAGGAGGCACGGTGCGCCCCTGACGTTGGTAAAAATCGGTCACGAAGCTCTCTAATTTACCCTCTTCGATAGCCTTGCGTAAACCAGCCATTAAACGCTGATAGTAGTGCAGGTTATGAATGGTATTGAGACGCGCGCCCAATATTTCGTTGCAACGGTCGAGGTGATGCAAGTAAGCGCGTGAATAATTGCGACATGTATAGCAATCACACTCGGCGTCCAGCGGCGCGGTATCGCTTTTGTGCTTCGCGTTGCGGATTTTCACCACGCCGTCGGTGACGAACAGGTGGCCGTTACGCGCGTTGCGCGTCGGCATGACGCAGTCGAACATATCGATACCGCGACGTACCCCTTCCACCAGATCTTCCGGCTTCCCGACGCCCATCAGGTATCGTGGTTTATCGGCTGGGATCTGCGGGCAGACGTGCTCCAGAATACGGTGCATGTCTTCCTTTGGCTCACCAACCGCCAAACCGCCGACAGCGTAGCCATCAAAGCCAATCTCTACCAGACCTTTCACCGAGATATCGCGTAAATCTTCGTAAACGCTACCCTGAATAATGCCGAACAGCGCATTTTTATTGCCAAGGCTATCGAAACGGTCGCGGCTGCGCTTCGCCCAACGCAGAGACATCTCCATTGAGCGCTTGGCGTAATCCCAGTCCGCCGGGTACGGCGTACATTCGTCGAAGATCATCACGATGTCAGAGCCGAGATCGTACTGAATCTCCATTGATTTTTCCGGATCGAGGAAAATCGGATCGCCGTTGATCGGATTGCGGAAGTGGACGCCCTGCTCGGTGATCTTACGGATATCGCCAAGGCTGAACACCTGGAAACCGCCGGAGTCGGTCAGGATCGGTCCTTTCCACTGCATAAAACCGTGCAGATCGCCGTGCAGCTTCATGATCTCCTGACCCGGGCGCAGCCACAGGTGGAAGGTGTTGCCGAGAATAATCTGCGCGCCGGTGGCTTCCACCTCTTCCGGCGTCATCCCTTTGACGGTGCCGTAGGTGCCAACGGGCATAAAGGCCGGTGTTTCCACCACGCCGCGCTCAAACACCAGGCGACCGCGGCGGGCGCGACCGTCGGTGGTATCCAGTTCAAATTTCATGCTTGCTCCTGCGTCAGAAAAACAGTCCGACGTTTTCATACTCGCCACGGAATGATTCCGTAGCTAAAAAATGCGTTATGGCGTCTACAAGCCGGCGTACCGGCCTTTTCAGGGACGCTCAGAAATAGCCTGCGGATTGTACGTGATAAACATCGCATCCCCGTAGCTAAAAAAGCGATATTTCTGCTCAACCGCCACCTTATAGGCGTTCATGGTGTGCTGATAACCCGCAAACGCCGACACCAGCATAATCAGTGTGGATTCAGGGAGATGGAAGTTAGTCACCAGCGCATCGATCACCTGGTACTGATAACCCGGGTAGATGAAAATCTGCGTATCGTCGAAGAACGGCGCGATCAGCGCGTCTTTCGCCGCCTGCGCCGCGCTCTCCAGCGAACGTACCGAGGTAGTGCCCACCGCGATCACGCGGTTGCCGCGCGCTTTCGCCGCCAGCACCGCATCGACCACCTCCTGCGGCACTTCGGCATATTCGGAGTGCATGGTGTGCTCTTCAATGCTGTCGACGCGCACCGGCTGGAAGGTGCCCGCGCCCACATGCAGGGTGACAAACGCCATCTCAACGCCTTTGGCGCGCAGTTTATCCAGCAGCGGTTCGTCGAAATGCAAACCGGCGGTCGGGGCGGCTACCGCGCCCGGCCTGGTGCCATAGACGGTTTGATAGAGCTCGCGGTCGGCGTCTTCGTCCGGGCGGTCAATATAGGGCGGCAGCGGCATATGGCCGATCCCGTTAAGGATCTCCAGCACCGGGCGCTCGTCGTTAAACTCCACTTCAAACAGCGCGCCGTGGCGCGCCAGCATCGTGGCCTTAATACTTTCGTCATCGCCCAGCAGCAGTTCGGCGCCCGGTTTCGGCGCTTTCGAGGCGCGAATATGGGCCAGAATACGCTTATCATCCAGCATCCGCTCCACCAGCACTTCAATCTTGCCGCCGCTGGCCTTGCGGCCGAACAGACGCGCCGGGATCACCCGGGTGTTGTTAAACACCAGCAGATCGCCGGGATTGAGCTTATCGAGGATGTCGGTGAAGGTGCCATGCGTCAGCGCGCCCGTCGGCCCGTCCAGGGAGAGCAAGCGACAGCTACTGCGCTCAGGCATCGGATAGTGGGCGATCAGAGATTCGGGTAGTTCAAAAGCAAAATCGGTAACGCGCATGACGGTAACTCAGACTGAATAAAGAGGCGGGTAGTCTAGTGCCGGGGCGGTCTGGCTGCAACCTTTACCCCTCCGGATGAATGACATAATCTATATTCCAAATCATTCCGAATGCCGCCATGCGGCAACCGAATGCCTTACCGGTGGCAAAGGTGCCGCGCGCGGCCAGACAGCATGCCATTCGGCCACCGAGGCGCCGTTCAGCGCAACATCGGTGTTTCCACCTGCCCGCTCGTATTTAAAGGATGTCGTTTTATGAATTTTCTCGCCCACCTGCACCTGGCCCATCTCGCCGACAGTTCGTTGCCCGGCAACCTGATGGCCGACTTCGTGCGCGGCAACCCGCAGGGCGACTATCCGGCGGAGATCATCGACGGCATCTTTATGCATCGGCGGATTGACGTGATGACTGACAACCTGGCGGAAGTCAAAGAGGCGCGGGAGTGGTTTCGCCCGCAGACCCGCCGCGTCGCCCCCATCACCCTCGACGTCATGTGGGATCATTTCCTGTCCCAGCACTGGGCGCAGCTCTCCCCTGACCTGCCGCTGGACGAGTTCGTACGCTACGCCGAGCGGCAGATCGTCCCCATCCTGCCCGACTCGCCGCCCCGCTTCGTCAATCTCAATCAATATCTGTGGTCGGAGCGCTGGCTGGAGCGCTATCGGGAAATGGATTTTATTCAGCGCGTGCTGAACGGCATGGCCAGCCGCCGTCCACGTCTCGAGGCGCTACGCGACTCCTGGCAGGATCTGGATACCCATTACGACCGTCTGGAGACGCAGTTCTGGCGCTTTTATCCGCAGATGATGCGCCTGGCAGAAAACAAACAGCTGTAATAGCCACGTCATTGATAGGTAAAAGCTGGCTGAACGATTGTTAGCGCCTCTTTGTGTTATTGCCGGGCAGGCTCTATACTTGCCCGCGTTGCGTTCCAAATAACCTTAGTAATTACAGGAGAATCAAATGGTTCTGGTCACTCGTCAAGCGCCGGATTTTACTGCAGCCGCTGTGCTGGGTAATGGTGAGATCGTTGAGAAATTCAATTTCAAACAGCACACCAACGGTAAACCTACCGTTCTGTTCTTCTGGCCGATGGACTTCACCTTCGTGTGCCCGTCTGAGCTGATCGCGTTCGACAAACGTTACGAAGAATTCCAGAAACGCGGCGTGGAAGTGGTTGGCGTTTCCTTCGACTCCGAGTTCGTTCACAACGCATGGCGTAACACCCCGGTAGACCAGGGCGGTATCGGCCCGGTTAAATACGCGATGGTTGCTGACATCAAACGTGAAATCCAGAAAGCTTACGGTATCGAGCATCCGGACGAAGGCGTAGCGCTGCGCGGCTCTTTCCTGATCGACGCTAACGGCGTGGTACGCCACCAGGTGGTTAACGACCTGCCGCTGGGCCGTAACATCGACGAAATGCTGCGTATGGTTGACGCCCTGCAGTTCCACGAAGAGCACGGCGAAGTCTGCCCGGCGCAGTGGGAAAAAGGAAAAGAAGGTATGGCCGCCTCTCCGGAAGGCGTTGCAAAATACCTGACCGAAAACGTTTCCAGCCTGTAATCGGCACGCGTTTTAATAAAAGGCTCGCTCAGGCGGGCCTTTTTTGTTAGCGGCGTCAAAATTTAAGAAAATGACCCGCCGATATTTGTGACCAGCGATACACTTCTGGCGAAAAAATTCGCTCTACCTCTCACTTTTTCTCTGGCAAATTTCAGCGTCAAAATACAAAGTCTTCATAACAGCCTGAAAAATATATAAATTATTTATATCGTTTTCTGCCGGTGCTTTGCCGTCGATGTGATCCCCATCAATATTTAAAACCGCGGATGTGATCTCATCCATCATTTTCATCAATGTATTTGGTCATGATTTAACTCAGGAACAGGAATACGTTCAGGAGCTGAGGATGGAAATTATTTTTGACCCGTCGTTAATCGCCCTTAAGCAGAATATATCCCGTGCGGAAGAGGCCATCGAACTGGCGGGTTCATTACTTGCCAGGCGCCAGATTTGCAGCGCCGAATATGTCACCGAGATGCTGACGGTATATGAAGATTTTGGCGCCGCCATCGTGATAGATGACGGGATTGCCATGCCGCATGCCCGCCCGGAAAAAGGGGCATTACAGACCGGGTTCTCACTTGTCACCACCGCCACGCCAATCTCCTTCGGCCACGATGAGTTCGATCCGGTTTCCGTGGTCATCGCGATCGCCGGCGCCGATGCTGACAGTCATATCAAAATGATCCAACTGATAGCCTCGCTGATCGAGTCAGATATTGTGACCTTTCTTCAGCAGGAAAATGACGTTAATTCAGTCTTACATTTCATTCAAAAACAAATGGAGTAGTCATTATGTTAGTTATCAGAACGGTTTGTGGTAACGGTATTGGCAGCTCATTGATGGCTGCGAATAATGTGAAAAAGATCTGTGACGAATTAGGCATCAAAGCGGACGTCGCCTCGGTCGATTTTGCTAACGCCGTCGGGGAAAAAGCCGACCTTTACGTCACGATCAAAGAACTGGCAAATCAATTTCCGGCCCACTGTCATGTCGCCATCATTCGCAGTTACGTCCATAAAGCGAAGATCGCCGAGGATATTACCGATGCGCTGATGAAAATTGCTGCGACTCACTCTTAATCAGCATAGAGGGAACGACCATGCAGGCTATTCTTAGTTTCTTAACGGAAATATTCAGTCAACCCGCCTTTTTAATGGGGCTTATCGCCTTCGTTGGTTTAGTGGCGCTGCGCTCCCCTGGCAATAAACTGCTTACCGGCACATTAAAGCCGATTTTAGGCTATTTGATGTTGAGCGCTGGGGCAGGCGTTATCGTTGCCAATCTCAATCCGCTGGGCGGTATTATCGAGGCCGGATTTAATATCCGCGGCGTTATTCCGAACAATGAAGCCATTGTCTCCGTCGCCCAGAAAATGCTGGGCGTGGAAACCATGAGTATTTTGCTGTTAGGCTTTATTTTCAACCTGATTATCGCCCGCTGTACCAAGTATAAGTATATCTTTCTGACCGGCCATCATTCGTTCTTTCTCGCCTGCCTGTTCTCCGCCGTTCTGCAGGCGGCGGAGTTCCAGGGCTGGATGTTGATCCTGATCGGTGGATTCCTGTTGGGCTCATGGTCGGCCATCTCCCCGGCCATCGGTCAGCGTTACACCAGGCAGGTAACCGAAGACGGCGGGATCGCCATGGGCCATTTCGGCTCTCTCGGCTACTACCTCTCGGCATGGATCGCCAGCCGGACCGGCAATCCGGCAAATTCCTTCGCCGATACCGAAATTTCAGAAAAGTGGGGCTTTCTGCGCGATACCACGGTTACCACCGGTATCGTGATGTTTGTTATCTACTTTGTCTGCAGCGCTGTCGCCGGGTCGGCGTACCTGAGCACCATCACCGACCAAAACATGCTGATCTTCTCGGTGCTGACCGGTCTGCAGTTCGCCGTTGGCGTAGCCATTGTCTATAACGGCGTGCGGCTGATCCTCGGCGATCTGGTGCCGGCGTTCCAGGGCATCAGCCAGAAGCTGATCCCGGACTCCATCCCGGCCGTTGACTGCGCGGTGTTCTTCACCTTTAGCCCCACCGCGGTGGTAGTGGGATTCATCAGCTCCTTTGTGGGCGGGCTGGTCGGGATGCTCTTGCTTGGCGGGCTGGGCATGGCGCTGATTATTCCCGGCATGGTGCCGCACTTCTTCTGCGGCGGCACGTCCGGCGTCTTCGCCGACAAACTGGGCGGTAAGCGCGGATGTATCATCGCCTCCTTTATCGGCGGGATCTTCCTCGCCTTCCTGCCGGCGATGCTGCTGCCGGCGCTCGGCAACCTCGGGTTTGAAAACAGCACCTTCGCCGATTTCGACTTCGCGGTATGGGGCATCATTATCGGGAATGCGTTCACCCAGTTTGGTCAGATCACTATCTATCTGATTTGTCTGGCGCTGCTCGTCGCGCTGCTGGCGCCTTTCTGCTTCCGTCACGTCCAGGTGGTGGGCAACACGCTCAGCTATGAGGAGCTTACGGCGAAGCAGAAAAATGAATAAGCGAGGTCATTTTTCCCGGCGGGAGGGCCACGCTTTCCGCCGCTGACAAATAATCAGGAGTGGTTATGGCTATTTTGTCCATTGGATTTGCTTGTTTCGATCAGTTTTTCTTTCTCAATGAATGGCCCCAGGAGAATACCAAAAACTTTTGTCATGATTTTATTGAAAGCGGCGGCGGTCCGGCGGCCAATGCGGCCTGGCTGCTGGGATTATGGGGCGAGGAGGTTTATTACATTGGTCATCTGCAGCAGGACCTTTACGGTCAGCGCATTATCGATGAGTTTGCCGAGGCGGGGGTGGATACCAGCCAGGTGGTTTTCTCCGATGACATGATCACCCCGCTGGCCTCGGTGCTGGTCAATCGCTTAACGGGTTCGCGGACGATTATTACCCGCAAGATGCAAACGCCGCCTTCCCTGACCTACGAGCAAAAGCTCAAACTGGACGACCTCGCCGAGCGACTGATTGCCAGCGAGGAGCCGGTTACCATTTTAATTGACGGCCATGAGGCGGAAATCAGTGAATATTTAATTAAGAAACTGCCCAACGCCAGGGTCGTGATGGACGGCGGGTCACTGCGCGCCAGCAATATTAAACTGGCGGCCTGGACTGACTATTTTGTAGTGAGCGAACATTTCGCCCGCGATTATATGAGCTATCGCTCGCTGAGCACCGAAGCAGAAATTAAAGCGGCCCTGATTGAGTTGAATAAAATTTGCCGCGGTGAAGCATTTATTACCCTTGGCGAAAAAGGCTGCGCTTTTTTAAAAAGCGGTATGCTGCAGATCGTCCCGTCCTGGCTGTGCAATGCCGTTGATACCACCGGCGCCGGGGATGTATTTCACGGCGCCTTCACCTATGGCGTCCATTACTCATGGCATATCGATAACATTATTTTATTTGCCAGCCTGACCGCCGCCATTTCTATTGAGAAAAAAGGGGTTCGGGAATCGATGCCGGACCTGGCGGTCGTCCACCACTCGTTAAATAGCTACGAGAGAAACTTAACGCAATATTTTGAAGAATAACTGCATTTAATAAATATCAAGAGGTGAATATGTTAGTGTCGATGAAGGACATGCTTCAGCATGCCCTGCGGGACGGCTACGCCGTCGGTCAGTTCAACATTAATAATCTGGAATGGGTCGGCGCCGTATTAAGCACCGCCCAGCAGTGCCGCTCACCGGTTATTTTGGGGGTGTCCGGCGGCACGGTTAAGCATATGCTCGGGTTAAAATGTATTCATGACATCGTGGTTAACGCCATGGAGTATTTGCATATTGATGTTCCGGTGGCGCTGCATCTGGATCATGGCACCTCCCGGGAGGCCTGCGAAGCGGCGATCGCCGCCGGCTTCAGTTCCATTATGTTCGATGGCTCGCATCTGCCGTTCAGGGAAAACCTGGCCATTACCCGCCACCTGGTGACGCTGGCCCACAGCAAAGGTATCTCTGTGGAGGCCGAACTGGGGACCATCGCCGGCAGTGAAGACGGCATTGTCAATTCCGAAGTCATCTACGCCGATCCGCAGGAGTGCTACACCCTGGTGACAGAAACCCAGGTGGATTGCCTCGCCGCCGCGCTGGGCTCCACCCATGGTCTGTATAAAGGTAAAGCCCGGCTGGGATTTACCGAGATGAAAGCCATTGCCGAGCAGGTGAAGGTTCCGCTGGTGCTGCATGGCGGCACCGGTATTGCCGATGAGGATATGCGCCGGGCGATTGCCTGCGGCACCGCCAAGATTAACGTTAATACCGAAAATATGTACGCCTGGTGCCAACAGGTGAAAGCAATTTTCGCCGCCGACACCGGGCACGATGTGAACGATCCGCGGAAAGTCATCGCCCAGGGACTGCAGCCGGTACGCGAGATGATTGCCCGCCGCATGGCGCTCTTTGGCTCAGAGCAGCGCTATTGACGCCGGGCCTGCGGCTGAAACCACCGCCCCGACGCTGCCGGGGCGGTGGCGTCAGGTATCAAAAGGCAAAGCAGGAGCAGCCCAGCACGCCCCAGAAGGCCTGCTCGTCAGAGACCGGAATCGACGACTTACGCGCAATATCATGCTGATGGCCGTGGACGCCACAGCTACCGCAGCACTGGTGCATCTGCACCATGGCGCCGATTTTAGCCGTCGCCGGCGGAGCGGAACGGTAATGGCCCGGGACCTTCACCACCGGCGACCACTCCGGCAGCACCGGGATCGGCGGCGGCGCCAGCGGCGAGAAGTGACCGGCGGCATAGACCACTTTGCCGTCAACCACCGTCAGCACCGACTCAATGCCTTTGATCTCCTCTTCCGCGACGCTGAAGTAGTCTTTCGACAGCACCACCAGATCGGCAAGCTGACCGGCGGCCAGACGGCCTTTCTTGCCCTGCTCGCTGGAGAACCAGGCGCTGCCCGCCGTCCACAGCTCCAGCGCGACATCGCGCGGCAGGCGGTTGGCGTCGTCATACATCGCCATCCCGCCAACGGTGCGCCCGGAGACCAGCCAGTACAGCGCGGTCCATGGGTTATAGCTGGCGACGCGGGTCGCATCGGTGCCCAGCCCCACCGGCACGTCCAGCGCCAGCATCTTTGCTACCGGCGGGGTATGTTTCACCGCCTCTTTGCCGTAGCGATCGACAAAATATTCGCCCTGGAAGGCCATCCGATGCTGCACCGCAATACCGCCCCCCAGCGCCTTCACCCGCTCAATGTTACGCTCGGTAATGGTCTCGGCATGATCGAAGAACCAGTGCAGGCCATTAAACGGGATATCGCGGTTCACCTTCTCAAACACGTCCAGCATCCGGCTGATGGAGTCATCGTAGGTGGCATGCAGGCGGAACGGCCAGCGATGCTCCACCAGATGGCGTACCACCCGCTCCAGCTCATCCTCCATGCCTTGCGGCAGATCCGGCCGCGGCTGCAGGAAATCTTCAAAATCCGCCGCCGAAAATACCAGCATCTCGCCGGCGCCGTTGGCGCGATAGAAGTCAGTCCCCTGCCCCGGCTTCAGCATGTCGGTCCAGCGTTCGAAATCCTCCAGCTCCTGCTTCGGCCGCTGAGTAAACAGGTTGTAGGCGATGCGCACGGTCATCTGATCTTTCGCGTGCAGCTGTTCGATAATTTCGTAATCTTCCGGATAGTTCTGGAAGCCGCCGCCGGCGTCGATGGCGCTGGTCAGCCCCAGTCGGTTCAGCTCGCGCATAAATTGACGGGTGGAGTTCACCTGCAGATCCAGCGGCAGCTTCGGCCCCTTGGCCAGCGTAGCGTAAAGGATCATGGCGTTCGGTTTGGCGATCAGCATCCCGGTCGGGTTGCCGTGGCTATCGCGGACGATCTCGCCGCCCGCCGGATCCGGCGTCTCTTTGGTATATCCCACGGCTTTCAGCGCCGTACGGTTCAACAGCGCGCGATCGTAGAGATGGAGCACAAACACCGGCGTATCAGGCGCCGCCTCGTTCAGCTCTTCCAGGGTCGGCATCCGCCGCTCGGCGAACTGAAATTCGCTCCAGCCGCCGACCACCCGCACCCACTGCGGGGACGGCGTGCGATCCGCCTGATCCTTCAGCATTCGCAGGGCATCCGCCAGCGAGGGGACGCCCTCCCAGCGGAGCTCAAGGTTGTAGTTCAACCCACCGCGGATCAGGTGCAGATGAGAATCGTTGAGGCCCGGGATCACCGTATGCCCTTTGAGATCGACGATTTGCGTCCCCTCGGCGGCAAAGCTCATGATCCGATCGTGACTTCCGGTGGCAACAATTTTTCCGTCGGCGATGGCTACAGCTTCCGCCAGGGGATTCGCACGATCGAGGGTATGAATCTGACCGTGGGTCAGAATCAGTGTGGCAGTTTGCGACATAACGCACTCCTTGAGGAGGCTGACTCAGTTTTTCTTCAACCAGCCAGCAAACAGGCGGGTCACGATGGGCATCCAGAACCAGACCACCAGCGCAACCACGCAGGCATCATTGATGAGGTGCAGCAGCAGGCTCCCCTTAAGCGACGGCAGCAGCATGCCGGTCACCGCAGGCACCAGGTTGGTGCTGGGGAAAATCACCAGCAGGGTGATCAGAAACTGTTTCCAGCGCCGCGGCTGGCGTACGTTCACCGTCGGCGGGGTAAACCAGAAGGCCGGTTCAGTCCGCACCTCAGTCCGATCGCCTTCCGTCAGCAGTGGGGCAATCTCAGCCACCAGTTGCCGACGGGTTTCCGACTGCGTCCAGGCGTAGAGGTGCTCCAGGGTATCGAAGCGGATTATGACGCTCCACAGATTCTGCCCTGCGGCGGGCCGGATCACATTCGCCCCAAGATGGCCGGGAAATTCTGCCGCAATGGGCATAATTTTACCGAGCCACTCTTCGTAGCGCTGGCTGTGTTGCGGATCGAGCAGATGGCTGATAACCAGGGTCACCGATTTTTGCTGCGCCATGACGAGTTCCTTGCTTCAGGGAAATGGCCGGTTTTCTCCTGCCACTCTCCATAAATGATCTGACACAACATCCTTCATGCTGCGTTGAAGCGGCAGGCGGGCACGTCCCCGTGAACTTGAATTCAGTAGCTGGGGACGGACAAACGCAGCCAACAACGCAGCAGCCTGAAGGATGGAGTGATTTACGCTTTACGCTCCGGCGCGCCATGCACCATGGTATAAGCGTAATCCACGCCCATCCCGTAGGCGCCGCTGTGTTCGCGCACCAGGTCCATTACCGCATCGTAGGTCGCTTTGCGCGACCAGTCGCGCTGGTACTCCAGCAGCACCTGCTGCCAGGTCACCGGCACCGCCCCCGCCTGCACCATCCGGTCAATAGACCGCTCATGGGCGTCGACAGAGGTGCCGCCGGAGGTATCCGTCACCACATAGACCTCGTAGCCCGCCTCCAGCGCCATCAACGCCGGGAAAGTCAGGCAGACTTCGGTCCACAGAGCGGAGATCACCAGCTTTTTACGGCCGGTCGCTTTCACCGCTGCCACAAACGCATCGTCTTCCCAGGAGTTCATGGAGGTACGTTCAATCGGCTTGACGTCAGGATGCACGGCCAATAATTCCGGCCAGATATAGCCGCTAAAGCTTTTGGTCTCTACGGAGGTATAAATCACCGGTACATTAAAAATTTTGCCCGCTTTCGCCAGCGCCACGGTGTTATTTTTCAGGGTCTGGCGATCGATATTCGCCACGCCAAAGGACATTTGCGGCTGATGGTCAATAAAGATAAGCGCGGAATTAGTGGGATCGAGCAGTTCACGAATAGACATTAAATACCTTCTTAATCAATTAGTTAAAAAGATGACATGATGATTAATGCGTCGTGTGGATCCTGACTGATAAAGCATGGTGAGTATAGCCAGTTATTTCTAACAAGTTATTAAGGATTTTTTATGGTTTATATTTTTTGCCGCGACCAGGATTTATTCACGCCTGTTTTAATCAAATTTTTACGCCAAACTGTTCTGATTTATTCACTGGCTTTGATTATTGCGCTTAGGTACAACAGAGAAAACAAATTAATGGATAGCTTCATATGCGCGTAAACTTTGATGTTTTGATGATCCTTGATGCCCTTGACCGCCACGGATCCTTCGCCACCGCCGCGGAGTCGCTGTATAAAACCCCCGCCGCTCTGAGCTATATGATCCAGAAGCTGGAGAGCGATCTGAACATCGTGCTGTTGGATCGTTCCGGCCATCGGGCAAAATTTACCGATACCGGGCGGCTGATGCTGGAGAAGGGGCGACAGCTTTTAAGTGCCGCCAGAGATCTGGAAAAGCAGGCCCAGCAGCTGAGCGCGGGCTGGGAGCGAGAGCTAGCCATCGCCCTTGACGCCTCATTTCCCTTTTCGGCCCTGCTGCCGCTGATCGCCGAGTTTTACGCGCAAAACCCACAGACGCGACTGAACTTCAGCCATCACACCCTCGCCGGTTCGTGGGAAGAGCTGACCCATCATGGGGCGGATATTATCCTCGGCGCCATCAATGAGCCGCCCACCTCCGCGGAGTGGTCATGGCAAACCCTCGGCGCGTTGGATAACATCTTCGTCGTCGCCCCCCATCACCCGCTGGCTCAGGCGAAGGAGCCACTGGCCAATAAACAGCTCAGCCAGCATCGGGCCATCGTGATCCGCGACAGCGCCCGCTATTGCCATCCGCTCAACAGCAATCTCCTCGACGAGCAGCCGCAAATCGGCGTCGATGATTTCGCCAGTAAAGTCGAACTATTGTGCGCCGGGCTGGGCTGCGGCTTTCTGCCGCGCCATATCGCTCGCCCGTGGCTGGTAAAAGGCAGTCTGGTGGAGAAGAGCGTCGCCTGCTGGCGGGAAAAGGATATTACCTATATGGCCTGGCGCAGCGGGAATGATGGGCTGGCTCAGCGCTGGTGGCGGGAGGCGCTCCTCCGCGGCGACCTGCTGAGCCAGCTCTACCATTAACGGCCGGACCAGACGTTGGCGGAGATGGCCGGGAGGGTCAGCACCCCGTCCTGGAAGGCGCCGGCGCCCTCCTGCAGCGTCCACCCGGCCACGTTCAGCAGCGGGGAATCTTCGATAACCACCTCGCAGGCTTCCCCGCGGTTAATCGCCACCAGCACCCGCTGCTGTTTGTAGACACGGACAAACACCACAACGTTATCCTCGGCGTAAATCACCTGACAGCCGCCGTAGCGCAGCGCCTGGTGGGCCTTACGCAGTTTCGCCATCCGCTGATACAGCGCCAGCAGCTGGGTATCCTGCAGCGCCGGATCCCACGGGAACGGTTTGCGGCAGAACGGATCGTTATTGCCATCCACGCCCACCTCGTCGCCATAGTAGATGCACGGTACCCCCGGCCAGCTGAACAGCCACACCACCGCCAGCGGCAGGCGCGCTACGTCTTTGCCAAGAAGAGATTTAAAACGCGCCGTATCATGGCTGTCGAGCTGGTTGAACATCCGCAGCTGCTGCTGATGCGACAGCCCGGCGCGATAATTATCCATCCACGCCATACAGGTCTGGGCATCTATTTTCTGCGGATCGTAAGAGATATCGGTATTGGCGAGGAATCCCCAGATCGGGAAGGTGAAGCCACGATAGTTCATCGCCGCGTCTTCGGCATCCGCCTGCAGCCACTGGCGCGCGTCGCCAAAATGTTCGCCAAAGACAAAAGCTTCCGGCTGCGCTTGCTTCGCTGCCTGGGTAATGCCGGCGATATGCTGCAGGTTATTCCGCGCCCCGCCGCCTTCGCCCAGCATATGCACCACGTCAAGACGCCAGCCGTCCATGCTCCATGGCGCCTTCAGCCAGTGGCGTACGATACTGTCTTCACCGGCATAGATCTCGTTGACCAGGCTGGTCGACCGATAGTCGAGCTTCGGCAGACTGGCATAGCCCAGCCAGTTGTGCGCCTGCCCCTCCTCTGAGAAGGTAAACCAGTCGCGCCACGGGGAGTCCGGATCGTGGCCGGCGCCGCCGCTGCCCTGCTGGTGACGGTCGAACCAGGGATGGGAATCGCCGGTATGGTTGAACACGCCGTCGAGGATCATGCGCATTCCCGCCCGCTGGGTGTTGTGGCGCAGCCGGAGCAGCGCCGCGTCGCCGCCAAACTGCGGATCGACGCGCCGATAATCCTCGGTATCGTATTTATGCACGCTGGGGGCGGCGAAAACCGGGTTCAGATACAGAGCGGTTACGCCGAGCTGCTTCAGGTAGGGAAGTTTTTCGCTGATGCCGTCGAGATCCCCGCCGTAGAACGTCGACCCGCCCGCCTCGCCGGTAAGCGGGTCGTCCCACGCCTTGCGCACAATCTCCCGTCCCGCCGCGTGATGGTAATAGACCGCATCCTGGTCGGCGTCACGCGCGGCGCTGCGGGCAAAGCGATCGGGGAAAATTTGATAGAACACCTGATCGGCCACCCACTGCGGGCCGGCGTCCGGCAGGTCAATGGCGAACTGCTCCAGTCGGGCCGGCGGGAATCGGGTGAAGCCTTGTGGCGTAAACCAGCGCTGATGGTCGGCCCACAGCAGCTTAAAGCTGTAGCGGCGGCGCGGCTGGCCGCTGGCGAGAGAGATTTCGCCGCGCCATGCCACCACGCCTGGCTGCGGCGCCTGGCGGAGCCGCTGCATCGGCAGCGACAGCTCTTCGTTATCCTCTTCCGCGCGCAGCGTGATCCGCTGCGGCAGCGACTCACCGCTTAACCACAGAGTAATAAACAGTCGGTCCTGTTGCACCTTGATAAAGGGTGCAACCGGAAGGTGCCATGCCTTCAACATCGTGAATCCTCATTGTGCAGAATGGGCACACCTTGCCATAGCCGCCGGGCGCAGAACTCATCATCTCAGAACTTTTTGGGGGAGGATAACGGGGGAGGACGCGGGACCGCAAGCCGCCCCGGCCGCGCGATGCTGACCGGGGCGATGTCGATTACTGAGCCTGCGCCAGGCGGCGCTCACGGCGGGTCTTAAAGACCCAGCCGAGCAGCAACAGCGCAATCCACGCCATACCGACGTACAGCGAGATGCGGGTGTCCGGATGATAGCCGATAAGGGCGATAATAAAGGCCAGGAACAGCAGGCCGATCACCGTGGTCACCACCCCGCCAGGGACTTTGAATTTCAGCGCCTTAACCTCTTCGGGCGACAGACGGCGGCGGAAGGCTATCTGTGACAGCAGGATCATAATCCACACCCACACCGTGGCGAAGGTGGCCAGGGAGGCGATCACCAGGAAAACGTTCTCCGGCATGATGTAATTTAGGTATACCGCAAACAGCAGCGCAATGGTCATCACCATCACCGTCACCCACGGAATACCGCGACGCGACGTTTTAGCGAACACCTTCGGCGCGCTGCCCTGCTCAGCCATGCCGTGCAGCATACGGCCCACGCCGAACACGTCGGAGTTAATCGCCGACAGCGAAGCCGTCAGGACCACGAAGTTAAGAATACTGGCCGCGAAGGTAATACCCAGATGCTGGAAGGTCAGGACGAAGGGGCTGCCGTCGGTTCCCACCTGATTCCACGGGTAGATGGACATAATGACGAACAGCGTGCCGACGTAGAACACCAGAATGCGCATCGGCACCGAGTTGATGGCGCGCGGAATGGATTTCTCCGGGTCCTTCGCCTCACCGGCGGTAATGCCGATGATTTCGATGCCGCCGTAAGCGAACATCACCATCTGCAGCGACATCACCATTCCCAGCCAGCCGTTGCTGAAGAAGCCGCCGTTGCTCCACAGATTATGAATCCCCGTCGGCTGGCCGCCGTTGCCGATCCCCCAGATAATGATGCCGAACCCGGCGAGGATCATGATGATAATGGTGGCCACTTTGAAGAACGAGAACCAGAACTCCAGCTCGCCAAACACCTTGACGCTCATCAGGTTGACGGCGCAGATGATCAGCACCACGCTGAGCACCCAGATCCAGTGCGGCACCGTCGGGAACCAGACGCCCATGTAGATGCCGAAGGCGGTAACGTCGGCGATGGCGACGATCAGGATTTCAAAGCAGTAGGTCCAGCCGGTGATATAGCCCGCCAGTCCGCCGAGGTTTTCCTGGGCATAGCGGGAGAATGAGCTGGCGGCAGGGTTATGCACCGACATCTCACCGAGCGCCCGCATAATGATATATGCCGCGACGCCGCCGATAATGTAGGCCAACAGTACGCTGGGTCCGGCCATTTTAATGGCGTCGGCCGAGCCGTAAAAAAGCCCGGTGCCGATGGCGGAACCCAGGGCCATAAAGCGAATGTGCCGGGTGCTTAGCCCGCGCTTAAGCTTGTTACTACTTTCCATCGTGGTTTTTCAATGCCGTTTAACACAAAAAATAAAAAACCACGGAACCCGAAGTCCCGTGGTTAAACGCTTGTCCTCACCGCCGGTTAATGCGCGCTGGAAGTCACCTGACGTCCGGCTGCGCGATCCCAGATCACCGCGAGAATGGTCATCACGGCGGTGGGCATCAGCCAGGCCAGGCCCTGCTCCGCCAGCGGCAGACGCGCGGTCCAGTCCGGCAGAATCGCGGCAAATGCCGATGACTTAATCCCGTCAATGATACCAAACATCAGGCTGATAAACATGGCCGGCGCGATAACGCGGGACGAATTATGCCACCAACTGCGGGTAAAGCTTAATACAACCAGTGCGATACACGGCGGATAGATAGCGGTCAGCACCGGAATCGATACCTGGATCAGATGGCTAAGGCCCAAATTGGAGACCGCCATGGAGAACAGGCCGAGAACAAAGACCAGCGTGCGATAGGAGAACGGCAGATACTGGGCAAAGAACTCAGCGCAGGCGCAGGTCAGGCCCACCGCCGTCACCAGGCAAGCGATGAAGATCAGCGCCGCCAGCAGGAAACTGCCCGCCCCGCCGAAGGTGTGCTGCACGTAGGCATGGAGGATCGCCGCGCCGTTGGCGGACTGATCCACGAGAGTAGCGCTGTCAGAGCCCAGACGGAACAGCGCCAGATACAGCAGGGTCAGGCCGACGCCCGCCATCAGGCCAGCCCAGACGGTATAGCGGGTCAACAGACGCGCTTCGCTGACGCCGCGTGAGCGAGCGGCATTAACAATCACGATGCCGAACACCATCGCGCCGAGGGTATCCATGGTCAGGTAGCCGTTGACGAAGCCATTGGAGAATGGCGCCGTACGATACGCTTCCAGCGCGTCGCTGATCGGGCCCGCTGGCCAGATGATGGCGGCGACCGCCAGCACAATCAGGGCGATAATTTTCAGCGGCGCAAGGAAATTGCCCACGGTGTCCAGCAGTTTGCCCGGATAGAGGGAGACCAGAATCACCAGCGCGAAGTAAATAACGCTGTAGATCAGCAGCGGCAGCGGGCCGTCGCCGGTCAGCGGCGCAATACCGACCTCAAAGGAGACGGTCGCGGTACGCGGCGTCGCGAACAGCGGTCCTACCGCGAGATAGCACACCACCGCCAGCAGGATACCGGCCACTTTACCAATCGGGGTGCTCAGGCTTTCAACGCCGCCGCCGACTTTCGCCAGCGCCACCACCGTCAGCACCGGCAGACCCACCGCAGTGATCAGGAAGCCGATCGCCGCCGTCCAGACGTGCTCGCCCGCCTGTAAGCCAACCATCGGAGGGAAAATAATGTTGCCTGCGCCAACGAACAACGCGAAGGTCATAAAGCCCAACGCTATGATGTCGCGAGATTTTAACTGATGGGTCATAAATTCATTACTGCCTGTGGATGTGGTGTTGTAAAAAAAATGGAAAAATACCGCGCTCCCCTCTCAGGGACGATACAGCGGCCATTGCCGGTAAACTCAGCGAGATATGCTCCCGAAGCGGCGTGGGAAAGAATTGTTTTTGGTATTACCACGCAAAAGCAGTCTGTCATCGATTGCGCAGGCGCAATTTAAACGCTTATAACGTTTTAAAGCAAGGCACGATCGCAAAAGCAGATGATTATGCTGGTTATGTCTTTCACACCAGAATCATTTACCATATTGATAGAAAACCCGTGGCTTATCATGCGAACAAAAAAGCAGCGCACGCTCATTAAATAGGCGAGAAAAAACGACTGCCAATGAAAATGACCAGCTGAAGCTGGTCATTGGCAAGATAAACTGACAGCGCGTCGATCAGGCGTCATTTTTGGCAATTAATCGTTCCGGGAGCAGGAAGCTAAAGCGGGTTCCCTTGCCCACCGTGCTGTCGATTTCCAGCCGGCTGTCATGATGGTTAACCGCGTGTTTGACGATCGCCAGTCCCAGGCCACTGCCCCCCGTTTGCCGGGAACGGGCTTTATCCACCCGATAAAAACGCTCGGTCAGACGGGGAATATGCTCCGGCGCAATGCCTGGCCCGTTATCCTCGACGCTGAACAGCGCTCCCTGCGGGGTTCGCTGCCAGCTGACGCGAATTTCGGTCCCCGGCGGGGTGTGGTTCACCGCGTTATAGACCAGGTTGGAGATGGCGCTGCGCAGCTGCTCCTCATTACCCAGCACCTTGAGCTGCTCATCGACGGTGAAGATCAGCGTCTGTTTCTCCTGGCTGAGAGTTTGCGCCTCGCGCTCCACCACCCGCAGCATCATCGGCACGTCGATGCGATCATTCATCGCCAGCGCCGGCGCGGCTTCAATACGCGACAGCGTCAGCAGCTGCTTCACCAGGCCTTCCATACGTTGAGTTTGCTCCCGCATGGTGTGCAGGGCTTTTTCTCGGGTCGCCCCCTCCAGCACCTGCTCCTGCATCATCTCCAGATAGCCCTGCAGCACCGTCAGTGGGGTGCGCAACTCATGGCTGACGTTGGCGAAAAAGTTCCGCCGCGCCCCTTCCAGCTGATGCATCTGCGTCACGTCGCGCGCCACCATCAGCCACTGCTTGTCGCTGTAGGGCATCACGCGAATTTCCAGATGACGGGCGTTATTCAGCACCAGATTGAGCGGCTTTGAAAAATCGCGCTGTTTCAGATAGTTGGCGAACTCAGGATAGCGCAGAAGGTTAAGAATGTTTTGGCCACTGTCGTCCGGCCAGCGCAGGTTTAGAATCTGCTGCGCCAGGCCATTACACCAGAAAATAGCCCCCTCTTCCGTGGTCAGGACGACCGCATCCGGCAGCGATTCCGCCCCGCTGCGAAAGCGTTTAATCAGGCTTCCCAGCTCGCGCCGACGCTTTTTATTACGCATCTGCATCTGGTGCAGACCATACAGCAGCGGCTCCCAACTGCCGCGGCCAGGCGGAGGAGTCATGCTCCGGTCCACCCACAGCCACCACGACAGGCGCATCAAATTCCAGAAATGCCAGATCAGCAAACCGGTCACTGCCGCCAGTAAAAACCACGGCAGATGACCCACAAACGCCCCCAGAATCAGGGCCGGAATACACGCTAAAAAGAGCTCCAGCGCCAGCCTTTTCCATGACAGCCGTTCCAGCACGGGTCACACTCCTGTCAAAATTCAGAAACGGGCGGAGAAACGATACCCCGTGCCGCGAACCGTTTGCACCATACGATCATGGCCACTGTGTTCCAGCGCTTTGCGCAGGCGGCGAATATGGACGTCCACCGTGCGGTCTTCCACATAAACGTTGGTCCCCCAGACGTGGTTCAGCAGCTGTTCTCGGCTGTACACCCGCTCCGGATGGGTCATAAAGAAGTGCAATAATTTAAATTCCGTCGGTCCCATATCCAGCGGACTGTCGCCGGTCATTACCCGGTGCGATGAAGGGTCGAGGCTCAGCCCCTGCATTTCGATCACCTCTTCCACCGCCATCGGTGAAATACGGCGCATCACCGCTTTGATTCGCGCCACCAGCTCTTTCGGAGAGAAAGGCTTGGTGATGTAGTCATCCGCGCCGGTCTCCAGGCCGCGAACGCGATCCTCTTCTTCTCCACGCGCGGTCAGCATCACTACCGGAATATCCCGCGTCATCGCCTCGCGCTTGAGCAGTTTAATAAACTGCAGCCCCGAACCGCCCGGCAGCATCCAGTCCAGGAGAATCAAATCAGGCCAGGGTTCATTGAGTTGATTCACCGCGCTGTCATAATCTTCCGCTTCGACAGGCTGAAAGCCATTTTGCTCCAGAACAAAGCAGACCATTTCGCGGATTGGAGCTTCATCTTCAACGACCAGAATTCTTCTCGCCATTATTTACCCTGTGTTTTTTAGCCATCAGTATAGAAGTGCGGCGTCATTATGCGTCACTTTTGTGACAGATTTATGAAAAAAATGACCGTCTGATGATCGGGTATTTTGAAGCACGACGCGGACTTACCCCTCACTAACAAGTGGTATACTGCCGCCCATGCTTTTTTCGCTAGGGAAGATTTATGCGCCTCCTTCACACCTCCGACTGGCACCTGGGCCAGAATTTTTACAGCAAAAGCCGCGCGGCCGAACACGACGCTTTTCTTACCTGGCTACTGGACCGCGCGCAGGAGCATGAAGTCGACGCCATTATCGTGGCTGGCGATATTTTTGATACCGGCTCGCCGCCGAGCTACGCCCGCGAACTGTATAACCGTTTCGTCGTCCAGTTGCAGCAGACCGGCTGTCGCCTGGTGGTGCTGGCGGGCAACCACGACTCGGTGGCGATGCTCAATGAATCCCGCGATATCCTCGCCTTTTTACACACCACCGTGGTGGCGAATGCCGGCTACGCGCCGATTGAGCTGCCGCTGCGCGACGGCACGCCGGGCGCCATCTTCTGTCCGGTGCCGTTTTTACGCCCGCGCGAGCTGGTGACCAGCCAGGCCGGTCACTCCGGTCGGGAAAAACAGCAGCTGCTGCTGCACGCCATCAGCGACTATTATCAGGAGCAGTATCAGCAGGCCTGCGCGCTGCGCGGCGATCGGCCGCTGCCCATCATTGCCAGCGGCCATCTGACCACCGTCGGCGCCAGCAAAAGCGATGCCGTCCGCGACATTTACATCGGCACACTGGATGCCTTTCCGGCGCAACACTTCCCCCCTGCCGACTACATTGCGCTGGGCCATATTCACCGGGCGCAGATGGTCGGCGGCTGCGAGCATATCCGCTACAGCGGCTCGCCGCTGCCGCTGAGCTTCGATGAAACCGGCAAAGCGAAATCGGTGCATCTGGTGAGCTTTAGCGAGGGGCGACTTAGCGCCGTGGAAACCCTGGAGGTGCCCGTGACCCAGCCTCTGGCGGTAATCAAAGGCGATCTGGCCGCCATCACCGCCCAGCTGGAGCAGTGGCGCGGCGTCGAGCAGGACCCGCCGGTGTGGCTGGATATCGAAATCACCACCGAGGACTATCTGCACGATATTCAGCGTCATATTCAGGCGCTGACGGAGGATCTGCCGGTGGAAGTGCTGCTGGTGCGCCGCAGCCGCGAGCAGCGCGAGAAAATACTGCTCAACGCCCAGCGGGAGACGCTCAGTGAACTGAAGGTGGAGGAGGTATTCGAGCGCCGGCTGGCGCTGACCGAAATTGACGATATGAAGCGCGCCCGGCTGCATGAGCTGTTCGCCCATACGGTGCATACGCTCACCGCGGAGGATGAAAACGCATGAAAATCCTCAGTCTGCGTCTGAAAAACCTCAACTCCCTGAAAGGGGAATGGAAGATAGACTTTACCGCCGAGCCGTTCGCCAGCAATGGCCTGTTCGCCATTACCGGCGCCACCGGGGCCGGGAAAACCACGCTGCTCGATGCCATTTGCCTGGCGCTCTATCATGAAACGCCGCGCCTGAATAAAGTCTCCCAGTCGCAAAACGACCTGATGACCCGCGATACCGCCGAGTGTCTGGCGGAAGTCGAATTTGAAGTAAAAGGCATCGCCTACCGCGCTTTCTGGAGCCAGAACCGGGCCCGTAACCAGCCGGATGGCAATCTGCAGGCGCCCCGCGTCGAGCTGGCGCGCTGCGCTGACGGCAAAATCCTCGCCGATAAAGTCTCGGACAAGCTGGAGCAAACCGCGACGCTTACCGGCCTCGACTATGGCCGCTTCACCCGCTCGATGCTGCTTTCCCAGGGGCAATTTGCCGCCTTCCTGAACGCGAAGCCGAGCGATCGCGCGGAGCTGCTGGAGGAGCTGACCGGCACGGAAATCTACGGCCAGATTTCAGCCATGGTCTACGAACAGCACAAAGCCGCTCGCCATGCGCTGGAGAAGTTCGAAGCCCAGGCGGCGGGCATCGTCCTGTTGACGGAGGCCCAGCAGCAGGCGCTGCAGGAAAGTTTGCAGGTACTTACTGACGAAGAAAAAGCCCTGCTGGCCCAGCAGCAGAGCCAGCAGCAGCAGCTCCAGTGGCTGACCCGCCGCGACGAGCTGGCGCAGCAACAGCAGCAGGCCGCCACCCGGCAGCAGCAGGCCCGCCAGGCGCTGGCGGACGCCGCCCCGGCGCTGGCGAAGCTTGAGCTGGCCCAGCCCGCCGCCCAACTGCGTCCCCTGTGGGAGCGCCAGCAGGAGCAGACGGCAGGCCTGACGCAAACCCGGCAGCGGATCAGTGAAGTAAATGCTCGCTTACTTGCCAGCACGGCGCTGCGCGCGCGCATCCGCCAGGGCGCCTTGCGCGCTCAGCAGCAGCGTCAGGCTGAACTGGCCGATCTGGCGCAGTGGCTGGCCGCCCATGAGCGTTTCCGCTTATGGGGTCAGGAGATCGCCGGCTGGCGAGCGCAATTCTCGCAACTGACGCGGGATAAACAACAGCTAACGGCTCAGAGCACCCGCCTGGCCGCGCTACGCCAGAAGCTGGCCACGCTGCCAGCCAGCCCTCTCACCCTGAGCGCAGATGAAGTTGCCGCAGCGATAGAACAGCAAACCCAATCGCGGCCGCTGCGCCAGCGCCTGATCTCCCTGCATGAGCAGCATCAGCTGCTGCGCAAGCGTCTGCGCCAGAACGCCGACAGCGTCCAGCAGGCGCAGGCGGAGCAGGTAAAACTTAACGCTACCCTGACGCTGCGCCGGGAACAATATAAAGACAAAAACCAGCACTATCTCGACCTGAAGGCGCTCTGCCAGCGGGAAGAAACGATTAAAGACCTGGAAAGCTACCGCGACCGGCTCGAGGCGGGTAAGCCCTGTCCGCTGTGCGGCGCCTGTGAACACCCGGCGATTGAACAATACGCCTCGTTGACGCTCACGGATAATCAGCGCCGCCGCGATGCGCTGGAAAAGGAGGTCGCCGCGCTGAAAGAAGAAGGCCTGCTGATCCTCGGGCAGGTCAAGGCCCTGACGCAACAGCTTCAGCGTGACACCGAAGCGGCCGGGCGGCTCGCAGAGGAAGAGCAAGCGCTTACTAAAGCGTGGCAGGAGACCTGCGACTCTCTGCACATCGCGCGGGATATTGCGCAAGAGATAAACGACTGGATGCAGGAGCAGGAGCGCTACGAGCAGCAGCTCTATCAGCTCAGCCAGCGCCTGATGTTGCAGAGTCAGCTTAACGATCAGCAGGCGCTGGAGCGCCAGGCCGAGCAGCAGCTGGCGGCCACGCGCCAGGGACTGGAGAGCGCCCTGCAGGCCCTGGCCCTGAGCCTGCCGGCAGAAGGGACAGAAGCCGCCTGGCTGCACGCTCGCGAAAGCGAATTTGCCCAGTGGCAGGCGCAACAGACCCAACATGATGCCATTCAGCAGCAAATCGCTGCTCTGCGGCCACTGCTGGAGACGCTGCCGACCAGCGACGAGACAGAGGTTGAAGCTGAGTCGGCCATCCCGGACAACTGGCGCGAAATCCACGAGGAATGCCTGTCGCTGCACAGCCAGCTTGTCGCCCAGCAGCAGCAGGAAACCCAGGAAAAGGCGCGTCTGGACCAGTCGCAGGCGCAATTTACCTCCGCCCTGGCCGCCAGCCGCTTTAGCGATCGGGAGGCGTTCCTCGCCGCGCTGCTGGATGACGAGACCGCCCAGCGGCTGACGCAGTTAAAACAGACGCTGGAGCAGCAGCTTCAGCAGGCGGCCGCGCTCTGCGAGCAGGCGACCCGGCAATATGAGGCGCACCTGGCGCTGCGTCCGCAAGGGGTGGACGCTGACGTCCCCACCCTGCAAACCCAGCTGCACGCCCTGGCCCAGCGGCTGCGGGATAACACTACCCGCCAGGGTGAGATCCGCCAGCAGCTCAGGCAGGACGCAGAGAGCCGTCAACAGCAGCAGGCGCTGGGGCAGCAGATTGCAGAGGCGGCGCAGCTGGCGGACGACTGGGGCTATCTCAATTCGCTGATCGGCTCCAGCACCGGCGACCGGTTCCGCAAATTCGCCCAGGGGCTGACGCTGGATAATCTGGTCTGGCTGGCAAACCAGCAGCTCAACCGCCTGCATGGCCGCTATCTGCTACAGCGCAAGGCCAGCGAGGCGCTGGAGCTGGAGGTTGTCGATACCTGGCAGGCCGACGCCGTGCGCGACACCCGCACCCTCTCCGGCGGCGAAAGTTTCCTCGTCAGCCTGGCGCTGGCCCTGGCGCTGTCAGACCTGGTGAGCCATAAGACGCGGATTGACTCCCTGTTTCTTGATGAAGGCTTCGGCACCCTCGACAGCGAAACGCTGGACACGGCGCTGGACGCCCTGGATGCCCTTAACGCCAGCGGTAAGATTATCGGGGTGATCAGCCACGTGGAGGCGATGAAAGACCGCATTCCGGTGCAGATCAAAGTGAAGAAGATTAACGGCCTGGGCTATAGCCGGCTGGACAAAGCGTTTGCGGTGGAGTGAGGTCTGAATTATGGCGATGTCCCCTCACCCTAACCCTCTCCCGAGGGAGAGGGTCCGGGTGCGGGGAAGCGGTTCAGGTCCCCTGGAGCGGCCACAGCCAGGCCGCGCCGCGTACCCCGCTGGAGTCGCCGTGCATCGCTTTGCGGATCGGCGTTTCACACTCGCCGCCGAAGACCCACTGCTTCACCAGGTCCGGCACCGTCTGATACAGTCGTTCGACGTTGCTCATCCCGCCGCCCAGCACGATAACGTCCGGGTCGAGGATATTCACCACGTGGGCCAGCGATTTCGCCAGCCGCTGTTCATAGCGGCTCAGCGCCAGTTCAGCCTTTTCGTCACCTTCTCCCACCAGGCGCATAATCTCGCTGCCGGTTAACCCTTTGCCGCTCAGCCGCTGATAGTCGGTGGCGAAACCGGTGCCGGAGATAAAGGTTTCGATACACCCCTGTTTGCCGCAGTAGCAAGGGACTTCCGCACGGTAGCGCAGCTCATCGTCGTTCATCCACGGCAATGGGTTATGTCCCCATTCGCCAGCGTTACCATTGCCGCCGATATGCGCCCGCCCGTTGAGCGCCACCCCGGCGCCGCAGCCGGTGCCGATAATCACCGCGAATACCGTTTGCGCCCCCGCCGCCGCGCCGTCCACCGCTTCCGACACCGCCAGACAGTTGGCATCGTTAGCCAGCCGGACTTCCCGCTCAAGGCGCAGGCTGAGGTCCTTATCAAAGGGCTGGCCGTTGAGCCAGGTCGAGTTGGCGTTTTTCACCACCCCGGTATAAGGCGAAATTGAGCCAGGAATGCCCATCCCCACGGTACCCTGCTGTCCGGTCGCCTGCTCGGCCATCGCCACCAGAGTGGCGATGGTCTCGATGGTTTGCCGGTAGTCCTCCCGCGGCGTGGGTAACCGGTGGCGAAACAGCTGCTCTCCCTGATCGCTCAGGGCTATCACTTCGGTTTTTGTTCCACCTAAATCAATACCAATACGCACGCTCAGCTCCTCACCCCGATTAACAATGCAAGCATAGCGACAATTCGCTATCATGCCCGCCTGATTTAACGACAAAGCCGTGGAAATTATCATGCTGTGGTTCAAAAATTTAATGGTTTACCGTCTCAGCCGCGATATCGAATTGCGCGCCGAGGAGATGGAAAAACAGCTGGCCGAGCTGACATTTACCCCTTGTGGCAGCCAGGATATGGCGAAAACCGGTTGGGTGTCGCCGATGGGATCGCACAGCGACGCGCTGACGCATACGGCAAACGGCCAGATCATTATCTGCGCGCGTAAAGAAGAGAAGATCCTGCCGTCGCCGGTGATTAAGCAGGCGCTGGAGGCAAAGATCCAGAAGCTGGAAGCCGATCAGGGGCGCAAGCTGAAGAAGACCGAGAAAGATTCCCTGAAAGATGAAGTGCTGCACTCGCTACTGCCGCGCGCCTTCAGCCGCTTCAGCCAGACAATGATGTGGATCGACACCGTCAACGGCCTGATCATGGTCGACTGCGCCAGCGCGAAGAAAGCGGAAGATACTCTGGCCCTGCTGCGTAAAACCCTCGGCTCGCTGCCGGTGGTGCCGCTGACCCTGGAGAATCCGATTGAGCTAACGCTGACCGAGTGGGTCCGCTCCGGCACCGTGGCGCAGGGCTTCCAGCTGCTGGACGAAGCCGAGCTGAAAGCGATGCTGGAAGATGGTGGCGTGATCCGCGCCAAGAAGCAGGATCTGGTTAGCGACGAAATCGCTGTACACATTGAGGCCGGGAAGGTCGTCACCAAGCTGGCGCTGGACTGGCAGCAGCGTATTCAGTTTGTGATCTGCGACGACGCGTCAATTAAGCGCCTCAAGTTCTGCGATGAACTGCGCGACCAAAACGAAGATATCGATCGGGAAGATTTCGCCCAGCGCTTTGACGCCGACTTTATCTTAATGACCGGCGAGCTGGCTGCCCTGATCCAAAGCCTGGTGGAAGGGCTCGGCGGCGAAGCGCAGCGCTAAGCGCCGCTTTCCTTCCTGCCGGGCAGGAAGGAAAAAACAACCCGGCGGCAGGCGCCGGGCGTCACGCTGGCTTACAGATAGCGGCACAGATAAGAGGTTGGCTCAGCCACCTGCAGATGAAATTCGCTGTTGCCTGGCACATTGAAAACTTCGCCGGCAGCGTAAACTTTCCACTCAGTCTCACCCGGCAGCAGGACATTCAGCGCCCCGCTGACTACCGTCATCTCTTCCGGCTGCGCCGTACCAAAGGTGTATTCCCCTTCCGCCATCACGCCTACGCTGGCGCGACCGGTACTGCTGCTGGTGAAGCCAATGGATTTCACTTTTCCGTCAAAGTATTCATTGCTTTGAAGCATAAACAAGCCCTTCTGATCGTCGGTTAAAGGCTCAATATAGGGGGCGCTCCTTGCCCCTGTCACGCGAAATTAACACATTAGACCAATAGTTCTGCCGCCAGTCGGGAAACCAGCACATTCGACAGCAAAACCGGAACATCGAGGGCTTTTTGTAACACATCGCGATGATGCTGATAGTAACCGAGACAGTCGAGGACCAGCACGTCGGCGCCCTGCTCCAGAAGCGTTTTGCCGGCGGTTAATAGCTCGCTGTCGCTGCCGGTAAACGGATTGGCCAGCGCGTAGTATGGCGACTTTTCCAGCGAGAGCCACTTTTGTCGCTGCATGGGCATGATCTCTTCCACCGGCACGATCACCCCTACCTGGTGCCCATCGACGATCGATGCCACCAGCGGCGGGATGATCCGCTGCGGCTCGAGGAGGATCGCGTGGTGGGTGGTAAAACCGGTCAGCTGTTCGGAACTGAGCAGCAGGATCACATCATAATGTTGTCGATCCAGCATCGCGATCGCGCTGCGGACATCGCGTTCAATTTTCTGTCGCGACACCATCACCAACTGGTTATTACTGAGCAAGGTCAGGAGTCCTTTCTCGCCGTCACCTACGGCGTACTCGGCCATTACCTCGTCAGGCGTCATCTCGCCCAGCAGGCTGATGTGGGCGATCTGTTCTTCCCTGATATGTTCGGTCAGGAGCGGCAATACTCCCGCCAGCGGCACAACGCCGATGGTCAAAATTGCCATCGTTGCACTACTCATATCATGTACCTTTTCACAACCACTGCTTCAACACAGGCTTTCCACACACAGCATCCGCCCCCCTGGTGAGTAAAAATCAACCGTCGAGAAGCGTAGCAGCTCCACGCCGCGGTTGAATGTAAAGATTGCCGGGCGGAGGCGCCGTGCCTGAAAAATCCGTGTGTTAGATATTCATTAGTACGACTGATAAATAAAAAATGTGAGATACGCCCGATATTGCCAGCATGGCGGGCAATTCGGGCTCAGGGGGTTACGACTTGTCAGGATCTTCATAACGCCGTTTGGCATCCACGGCTTCCTGCTCGGTAGGATGTTCGCTGATAAGCGAATCAGGCTCAGGATAATCCGCACGGAGCTGATACCAGGTCACCGTCTGACCCTGAGGACCTTTCTCTACCGCAACCACGCGCGCTTCTCTCGGATATGGGGGCCTGTTTGGCATAGTTCTTCCTTCTTCTGGTAGCAGAACTATTAAGTATAGGCGCCCCTCGCCGCCTTAATGTAAGTAAATTCTTAACTTACCGGGGTTGCCGTCGCGCTGCATAGCATGGACATAATCTGCTCCACCACCCGATCCGGCGAGGCCGTGGCATCCACAATATGGTGGGCAGCGTCCCGGTATAACGCTTCGCGCTGCGCCAGCACCTCGCCCACTTCCTCGCGCACCGGTTTTCCGGTCAGCGTCGGCCGCTGTTCAGCTTTCGGGTAGGCTTCCAGACGGTCAATCAGCGCCGACACCGAGGCCTGCAGATAAATCACCACGCCATTCTCCCGCATAAACTGACGGTTACCTTCCGCCAGCACAATGCCGCCGCCGGTGGCGATTACCGTATTCGGCAGGGTCACGGCCTTCAGCGACAGGGTCTCCAGTTCGCGAAAACGCGCCCACCCTTCCGCCTGCACGATCTCAGCCACCGTCCGCTGCTCATGGGCCTGTAGCCGATGATCGGTATCGGAGAACTGAAAATGCCGCGCTCGCGCCAGCGCATGGCCGACGGTGGTTTTACCGCAGCCGCGTGGCCCAATAAGAAAGATAGGCTGTGTCATAACCGAAGACCCCCTGGTTCCGTCTGTCGCAAAAAAATGAAAACGAAAGCACGTATTATCGCTGACTGTCCCGCAATGCATACGTAAAGAAAAGATTACACAACTTCTTTACACCCCATTACCACGGTGAGAAGAGGGGCTATTAATGTAAACTTATCATTGCATTTAGTGTTTAACCAGCTTTACTTCCCGCTTGGCGTTATTTTTTATCCACCGCTGGCGTAAACGGTAACACATTTATGCATAGCTTTACGAAGCAACATATTTACAACATCATGTTTCAGAAGCACCCTGATGCCTATTCGACAGTGTGACAGAGGAATGTAACATGCAATCTGAAGAACAACGCCTTATTGATGGACTGTTTTCCCGGCTGAAAGAGGCTGAGGCGCACAGCGCATCGCGCGATGCCAGCGCCGAGGAGCGGATTGCCCAACACGTGAGCGCGCAGCCGGCGGCCCCCTACTATATGGCGCAAACCATTCTTATCCAGGAAGCCGCGATTAAACAGCTTAACGATCGCATCCAGGCGCTGGAGAGTCAGGTCAGCCAACTGCAGGCGGCAAAGCCCAGCAGCGGCGGCTTCCTCTCCGGCCTGTTTGGCGGTGGCGGCTCGTCACGCGGTTCTGACCCTATCCCGGGCGCGGAGCAATATGGTCGCCCGCAGGCCAGCGCTCAGCCGCAGTATACGCCACCACCGCAGCAGAACTATGCCCCGCAGGCTGCCGCACGCGGCGGCGGCTTTATGGCGGGCGCGCTGCAAACGGCCGCTGGCGTGGCAGGCGGCGTGGTGCTGGGCAATATGCTGACCAATATGTTCAGCGGCTCGCACCCGCAGGAGATAGTCAATATCATCGAAGAGAAGCCGCAGCCTGATGCCGCCTCCGCGCAGGACAGCATCGCGCAGGACACCACCGCAGGTGACGATCCGTTCCGCCAGGGAGACGATCAGTTCCTTGCCGACAATACCTGGAACGACGACTTCGACGCCGGCTTTGGCGACGATGATTTTGGCAGCGATGACGATAGCTGGGTTTAACCCTGGCGACGCTTAACCGCCAGCAACCACTTCTCCAGCTCGGCGGCAAACTGTTGCCGATCGCGCTGCGATAAACTATCCGGGCCGCCGGTCTGAACGCCGCTGGCCCGTAATGTCTCCATAAAATCCCGCATTGTCAGCCGCTCGCGGATCGTCGCCTCGCTGTAACGTTCCCCGCGCGGATTCAGCGCCGCCCCGCCCTTCGCCAGCACCTCCGCCGCCAGCGGGATGTCGGCAGTGATCACTAAATCTCCCGCCGCGCACTGGCGAACGATTTCATTATCCGCCACGTCAAAACCCTGCTCAACCCGCAGGGTGCGGATGAAACGCGACGGCGGCACGCGCAGCGGCTGGTTCGCCACCAGCGTCAGCGGAGTCTGGGTCCGCTCTGCCGCGCGGAACAAAATCTCTTTAATCACGTTCGGACACGCGTCCGCATCCACCCAAATGGCCATGCCAGCTCCTGTTACCTGCAATAAGTGACGCCAATGTTACCTGCTTTTCTCCCCCAGGAAAGCGCCAGGATGGTAAGCTAATCAGATCGTAACGAAAAAAGCAGAGGGGAATGGTGATGGATAAGAAAATTGGCTTTATCGGCTGCGGCAATATGGGTAAGGCCATTCTGGGCGGGCTGATCGCCAGCGGTCAGGTACAGCCGGGACAAATCTGGGTCTACACCCCGTCGCCGGACAAGGTTGCAGCTCTGCGCGACCAGTATGGCATCAACGCCGCCAGCAGCGCCCAGGAAGTGGCGCAGATTGCCGATATCGTCTTCGGCGCGGTTAAACCGGGGATCATGACCAAAGTGCTGGGCGATATCGCCTCCAGCCTGAATAAAGAGTCGCTGGTGGTCTCTATCGCCGCCGGCGTTACGCTTGAGCAGCTGGCGCGCGCCCTTGGCCACGATCGCAAAATCATTCGCGCGATGCCGAATACGCCGTCGCTGGTTAACGCCGGTATGACCTCCGTCACGCCTAACGCCCTGGTGAGCAGCGAAGATGTTGCCGAAGTGCTGACTATTTTCCGTTGCTTTGGCCAGGCGGAGCAAATTGCCGAGCCGATGATCCATCCGGTGGTGGGGGTAAGCGGTTCGGCGCCGGCCTATGTCTTTATGTTTATCGAAGCGATGGCCGATGCCGCCGTCCTCGGCGGAATGCCGCGCGCTCAGGCCTATAAATTCGCCGCCCAGGCGGTGATGGGCTCCGCCAAAATGGTGCTGGAGAGCGGAGAACACCCAGGGGCGCTGAAAGATATGGTCTGTTCCCCTGGCGGGACCACTATCGAAGCCGTGCGCGTGCTGGAAGAGAAAGGGTTCCGCTCGGCGGTAATCGAAGCCATCACCCAGTGTATGGAAAAATCAGAGAAATTGAGCCGCTCCTGAAGCTGAGCTGGCGGGCTTCAAGCCCTGAGAGGTTAAAGAACAAGGGAGCGCGAGCGCTCCCTTTTTTTCAGGCTTTCTTCAGGCAGCTACTCATGAAGGTACTGCGTTCATCGCCCTTCAGTGATTTCGCCGTGGCCGCTTTGCTGCAGTCGCTCATTTTCTGCTGCTGAGGGGTGAGCGCCTTTCCCTGCGAGGTCGTGGTCTCTTTTTTCAGACACTGGCTCATAAAGGTTTTGCGCTCCTCACCTTTCAGCATTTTGGCTGACGCTTGCTGATTGCAGTCCGTCATCCTTTGCTGCTGAGGAGTGGGCGTTTTTTCTGCCGCGCCAACCGCGCTGATAAAGATCAAGCCAAACAGTAGGGTCATCAATAAAGTTATTTTCATCGCACCATCCTTCTGTGAGTGGAACGTTGTAAGTCTGGACGCAGATAGAAAAAAAACCAGCCGGTGACGCAATTTCGCCACCGGCAGCGACTTATTTGAGACTCAGGGCAGCTTTCATGGTCGTGAACAGGTCGGTCTGATCGGTCAGGCCGACGACGTTAGCCGCATGCGGACCGTAGGCCGCAATGCGCAGTTGGGTGCCGGTGTGCTCCATCGACTCTTCCTCAGAGTTGCCGTAGCTCATCACCATCACCGCGCCATCGTGCGTGTTCAGAGCCTGGGTCAGCCCCGGGGCTTTGCTATCCGCCGGGATGATCTGGCTGGCATGCGCATGGTCGGCGGTGACGATCACCAGGGTATTACCGTCTTTTCGCGCGAATTCCAGCGCCTTCTGCACCGCTTCGTCAAGATCAACCGTTTCGCCGATCTGGCCGCACGGATTGGCCGCATGGTCCTGCTTATCGATGGACGCACCTTCGACTTGCAGGAAGAAACCTTTCTCATTGCGACTCAGCAGGTCAATCGCTTTCTCCGTCATCTGCGCCAGCGTCGGCAACGAGGCGTCACGCTTCGGGTTTGGCGTACAGGTCACCGGCGGCTTATCGATATTACCGTGATAAGACGCCTTCGGCCCTTCCCAGCGTACCGGCATATTGCCATCGGCAAAGAGTCCCAGCAGCGGTTTATCCTGACTGGCTTCCGTCGCGGCGGCAAGAGAAGCCGCGTCGGTCACAATCTGGTAGCCGCGCGCTTGCGCCTGCTCGCGCAGGGTTTTGCCCTGCCACTCGCCCGCCGTCGCCGTTTCGGCAAAGGTCTTCGCGCCGCCGCCCAGGGTGACATCCGGTCGGGCGTTCAGCAGCTGTTCGGTAATGGAGCCTTTGCCCCCTTTTTCCAGCGCATTGCTGGGGCATTTTTCGCTGGTAACCGTCGGGCCGTAGCATTTACGCGATGTCACATGCGCCACCAACGCCGCGGGGGTGGCGTCCTGCAGCTCGGCGGTGGAAACGTTGCCGGTGGCCAGCCCCGCCGCTTTCGCCAGCTCGAGGATGGTCTGATGCGAATTCTCATGAATATCGACGCCCAGCGCGCCGTTATAAGTCTTCACGCCGGTGGTCCAGGCGGTGGCGGAGGCCGCCGAGTCGGTCACGTAGTCCGGTTTCCCGGTTTTTTTATCCAGCGAATAATGCGTGTACTGCCCGGTTAACGGCAGAGCATCAATTCCTTTAAAGAAACCGCCCGCCCCCTCGGCATAGTTTCGCGCAGCGGTAATTTCCGAATCACCCATGCCATCGCCAATCAGCAAAATAACGTTTTTAGCTGGCTTATTGATTAACGAGGCGCGCAGCGCTTCGGTTTGATCGCCTGTTAAACGACGCGCGCCGCCAGGAGTGGTGATATCTCCCTGCGCAGCGCGATTTTCCAGAACCGGCGCAGCAGTAGTTTCTGCATGAATAACCGGCGAGCCCAGTAGAGGAATCAGGGCAATAAACAGGGCGCTTAATTTCACTTTTGTCATCTCCATGTAAAAAATACTTAAAAAAACAAAACGAGGGAGACTTTATAAAAGGGAGATGACAGAAAAATGACGGCATCCTTGTCGTGTCACAAAGACTAGCTACGAGGATGCCGCAACAGCTTCTTTAGATATTGCTGCAACAGCATCGCATCATGGTCGTTGACCGGTGGACAGGGGGTCACCTGGTCAATCGCCTGTTCAATATCCTGAATCAATGCCTGCTGGGCATCATGCTCCATATGGCGCAATAATGCGGTGACCACGATCTCCAGCGCTTCAACCTGCACCGTCAGTTCCTTTGCTTCTTCTTCCTTTTGCGCCAGTTTAACCAGTAACTCAGCAATGAGATTCTTCATAGCACCAGTTCCTTATGCGAGGCCTGTTTTGATTGGGATGTCATACGCGATGACGGACCTCAGAATTACTTAAATTAAGAATCATCGCAACACCCAATATACAGCGAAACGTTTTACCACAATAAAATACCACTATAAATAGTATTGTTTAATCATGACCGGGGTTGCTTATAACCAGATTGCCTGGAAAATAATAAAATGGAATAGCGTTCACGCCATGACGATAACAAAAAGTAATAGTAAATCCGCTGAGGCGAATAATGCTGACGGTATCGCAATAAATACCGTCAGCAGAGGTTCAGGCGTTAGCCCGGCGGGTTTGGCGCAGCATCCACGCCAGCTGCCAGAGGTTAATGAAAACGATAATGGCGGTGGCAATAAACACCCAGCGGAAGCCGGCCATGGCTGACACAGAGGCGCCAATTAGCGGCCCGGCGACGTTGCCCAGATACATAAACGACTGGTTATAGCCAAAGATACGCCCGGTGACGCTGTCGCTGCTGTACTTCAGCAATAAGGTCTGCACCGCCGGGAGCATCGCGCCATCGGCAAAGCCGAGCAGAAAACGCAGCGTACCCAATTGCAGCGGGGTGGTGACAAAGGACATGGCGAAGAACATCACCACCGCGCAGCAGAGCGTCGCCAGCAGGATCCGCGAGGTGCCGATGCGGTCGCCAAGCTTACCCAACCGTGGCGCAGAAATCAGTGCCGACACGCCGGGCACCGCGGCGATCATCCCGGCCAGAAAAGCGATATTGTTGCTGTCCGGCGCCATCGACTTAATAAACAGCGCCAGAATCGGGCCGATTGAGCCGTTGCACAATTGGATCACCAGGGTGGTGAAGAACAGGCTGATCACCAGCCCCGGATAGGGCAAAGAGGCAAAGACTTGTTTCCCGGTGAGACGCTCGCTTTTGCTGACCTGCGGGCGAACGCCCTCTTTAATCAGAAACAGGGTCACCAGAAAACTGATGGTCAGCAGGATCGCCGTAATAAAAAAGACCATCCGCAGCCCGACGTGGTCCGCCAGGAAACCGCCCAGCAGCGGACCGCCGATCACCCCGCTAATTTGCGCCGTCGACAGCGTGCTTAGCGCCCAGC
Organism: Klebsiella sp. P1954; assembly: GCF_018199955.1. Lineage (NCBI taxonomy): Bacteria > Pseudomonadati > Pseudomonadota > Gammaproteobacteria > Enterobacterales > Enterobacteriaceae > Klebsiella > Klebsiella sp. P1954. The sequence continues at coordinate 1,816,416 of NZ_CP073373.1, forward strand.
CGCTGCGCTCGCGCGGCACCTGGGAGGCCACCAGCGCCATGGCGTTGGGAATATAACCGGAGGTTAAGCCCATGATCGCCCGCAGGATAAACAGCTGCCAGACGTTGGTGGCGAAGGCCTGCAGTAAAATGGCAATCGCCATCCCCAACGAGGCGCGCAGCAGCATGAGCTTGCGGCCTTTACGGTCCGCCAGGCTTCCCCACATTGGCGAGACGATCGCCGAGACAAGAAAAGTGACGCTGAAGGTCAGCCCCGACCACATCGATAGCGCTTCATGCGAGGTGACGCCGAGCTGGGAGACGTAGAGGGGTAAAAAGGGGAGAATTTGACTAATCGCCAGGCCGGTAAAAAAGCAACCAAACCAGACGGAGATGAGATTAACCTTCCAGGATTCCATAACTACGCGTATTCATTAATGATTTGCCAATTATTATCTAGCTTAGCAATTTCATCCCACTGGTGTACTACCATAGATGCGCTGGCGGTGAGTTTGGTGTTTTATGGCTGCGGATGAGAGCCTGACGAAGCATTTTCTGGTCATTTAGGCTGCTCATAGCGCTTTATGCTCAAAAGCAGAAGCCCTGCCCGCGCATGCCGAAATGAAAATGGTTGGCGTGAGCCGCGTTGTACTCTGGCCCCAGCGCGTTACCGAAGTAATGGCAACTGCTGCTCAACAGCACCGCCAGCCAGGGGCGCGAAGTCTCGCTCCGCCAGCCCTGCAGGACGCTAACGCGTCTACCGTCCGCCAGACGGAAACCGCTGACGTCCAGCGCGTCCGCCGTGGCGTGTTCACTGCGCCGCGCCTGTTGACGATGGTAAATATTGCGGCAGGCAAAGCTGCCGAGATGATCGATCTGACGCAGATCGCTCGCCATCAGCTGCCGGGTCAGCGGCTTCGCCTGCTGCTCGATGTACAGCGCACTGCTCAGCGCCAGCGGGCAGCTGGCGAGAAAACTACTGCTCAGCTGCACCGAGCCAAAATTCGCCACCCGCACCACGTTACGCAGAGGGCAGCTTCCCTCGCTGTCGGCCACCGGCCGGCTGGCGATAAGCCGCCGGCGATTGGCTTCCGCCAGCAGGGAGGCGCACTGGTCTGCCGTCAGCCTGCGCAGCTTAAACGACGTCAGCCAGCCCGGGGGATCGTCCAGCGCCAGCGGCGCCAGCGGATTCAGGTGCGGCGGCAGATTGCGGTATCCCAACAGGCCCGCGCCGAGCAGCCCGGCCAGCACCAGCAGCGTCTTTCCTCTCACGCCCACTCCCGTCAATTGATCAGGTAAATATTATGGCAGCCAGGCAGCGGTTTCACATGGTATGTTATGCCCTTTGATGTTATCTGGATGGAAGTTGAAATGGCAAAGATGAGGGTTGGGATCGTTTTTGGCGGCAAGTCGGCGGAGCATGAAGTGTCGCTGCAGTCAGCGAAGAATATCGTGGAAGCGATTGATAAATCGCGCTTCGATGTGGTTCTGTTGGGTATTGATAAACAGGGGCTGTGGCACATCAACGACGCCGGCAACTACCTGCTCAACGCACAGGATCCTGCCCGCATTGCCCTGCGCCCTTCCACGGTGACTCTGGCGCAGATCCCGGGCCGCGAAGCGCAGCAGCTGATTAACGCCGAAAGCGGCCAACCGCTGGCGGCCATCGATGTGATTTTCCCGATCGTCCACGGCACGCTGGGTGAAGATGGCTCCCTGCAGGGGATGCTGCGCATGGCGAATCTGCCGTTCGTCGGCTCCGATGTGCTGGGCTCTGCAGCCTGTATGGATAAAGACGTGACCAAACGTCTGCTGCGCGACGCCGGGCTCGCCGTCGCCCCGTTTATCACACTCACCCGCGCCAACCGCGCGCAGTTCAGCTTTGCCGATGTCGAAGCGAAGCTTGGCCTGCCGCTGTTCGTTAAGCCGGCTAATCAGGGCTCGTCGGTTGGCGTCAGCAAAGTTAAAAACGAAGAGCAGTACCATCAGGCGGTGGCCCTGGCCTTCGAATTTGACCATAAAGTGGTGGTGGAGCAAGGCATTAAAGGGCGGGAAATTGAGTGTGCGGTGCTGGGTAACGACCACCCGCAGGCCAGCACCTGCGGTGAAATCGTCCTCAACAGCGAGTTTTACGCCTACGACACCAAGTATATCGACGATCAGGGCGCGCAGGTGGTAGTCCCGGCCGCTATCGCCCCTGAGCTCAACGACAAAATTCGCGCTATCGCGGTGCAGGCCTACCAGACCCTGGGCTGCAGCGGCATGGCTCGTGTCGACGTGTTCCTCACCGCCGACAACGAGGTGGTGATCAACGAGATCAACACCCTGCCGGGCTTTACCAACATCAGCATGTATCCGAAGCTGTGGCAGGCCAGCGGTCTCGACTACACCAGCCTGATCACCCGCCTGATTGAGCTGGCGCTGGAGCGCCATGCCGCGGACCGGGCGCTGAAAACCTCCATGAACTAAAACGCGTTTTACCCCGCCTGGCAGCGGCGGCCTCAGGCCTCTTCTGCCGGGCGGCGGCGGATCACAAAGCCCGCAATCCAGAAGCTAATGACCCAGGTGATCAGACCGACGGCGTAGGATTGCCACCCCTGTGTTTCAAACCCCAGCAGCCCCACCACGCCATTAAGAATAAAAATCAACCCCAGCGCCACGGCGTAGTAGTGCCAATCGCGGCGAATTTTATCAGTGAGCTTCATGCGGCCTCCAACAGCAAAAAACGCATCTTCGCATAGCCGCCCGCGGCGGTCTGTAGCGATATGGAGAATGTTGCTGGATTGCGACGCCGCTCTCCCTTTTGTGCTCCTGTGGCGCAGTTAACACAACGGCGAAAACAGGATTATTCCTGGACGGCAATTACCAGCAATCTGATACTGATGATGGCCCCTGACTGCCAGAATACCTGACATAGAGCTGGAGAAAAAACCAGCAGCGCAGATGTGGGAGGGCCTATGGCTGAATTCAGTTTTTCAAAATCGCTTTTGGGAAATAAAAAAAGGGGCGCGCTGACTGGCAGCCATGTCGCCTACGGGCTGTTCGTGTTGATCTGCTGCTGGGCCGGCGCGCAGATGCTCAGCATGCTGATCCACGCCCCCGGGGTATTTGAACGCCTGATGCAAGCCCAGGACGCCAGCCGTCCGCAAGTCGACATCAGCCTCGCCGTGGGTACCCTCTTTGGTCTGATCCCTTTCCTTATCGGCTGCACGTTCATCGGGGTACTGGCGCTTATCGTGCGCTGGCGTCAGCGCCGTTAACGCCGCGCCATACAGTTTGCCCGCCGCTCATCAACCCGTTTCGCAAACCACGCCGTCGTCAGATTTCGGGTGATTTTTGGACTCTCCAGCTGGATCCCTGGCAACATCTCCCGCGGCAGGGTTTTGCCCGTCTTTTTCTCGGCGAGACGGAAAACCTGCTGATAGAGATCGGTCTTCTCAAACGCCAGGCTGTCGCCCTTTTTCAACTGACGATGGATCTCGCTGTCGCTCATCCCCAGCTGGCTCGCCAGGCGACGCACCGCCAGCTCGGTGCTGCCCGGCTCCTCGCTGTCGTAGCGGATAAGGTCGCCGTCGAGCGCCAGTTTTACCCCGCTGGCTTTCACCACCGCGTTCTGGAAGGCGGCGTTACGGCTGGCGTACCAGCCGGCGTTGAAGTCGGCAAAGCGGTACAATGGCGCACTATAACTGGCCGGATAGTTCAGCAGATGATAGGTGCCAAACCACAGGCCACCGCGCAGACTGAAGACCTCCTGGCGCACCGTGCCGTTCATTTTCCACGGGTAGCCGGAGGTGTGCTGCTCGGCAAAAGCAATGCTGACCTGCATCGGCCCCCCGGTGTGCACCGGGTTAAGGGAACCGAACAGCTTCTGCCCCATCGGCACCATCCCGATAAAGTCATCAAAAATGGCGCTCAACTGCTTTTCCGTCTTCACATTGTCCAGACGGTCGCTATAGCTTTTACCGTTTGGCGAGGTGATCTTCAGCGCGGTATGGACCAGAAACGGCGGAATGTGCATTTTTTCCGCCCGGCGGTCAATTTCCTGCCAGGCGATTTTATTCAGCCCCGGCACCACCGGATCGGACTGATAGTTAGACTCTTGCTGCGCGACCGCCAGCACCGAGCAGACGTTTTCTTCCGTCGGCGCCAGCTTCTGGCTGTCAAACGCGGTGGCGATGGCTTGCGCCCAGGCCTCCCGATCCTTGAGGCTGGCCGGCATTTTCTGCCGCACCACCGACGCCACGTCAACAGGCTTCTCGCCCTCTTTCAGCGCCGGAGCCTGCTGGCTGGTACAGGCGCTCAGCGCCATGGCCGCCAGCAGCGTCAATGAAACGGGAATAATGCGCGATAAACGTGCGGCCATTATGCTTCCTTGTCTTGATTAACGTAATGTCGGGATCGCTTCCTGCAGCGGTTTGCCGTCCAGCTCGCGTTCAAAACTGCGCAGACGTTTGTAGATGGACATCAGTTCCACCAGCGTTGTCCACGAGCTGATCAGGTACTGGAACGAGCCGCGCACCTGGCCGAAGACGTTAGTAATTTGCGTCATCAGCCCGAGGGTAATCGTACCGGCAACGATCGACGGAAACAGCAGGAAAAGGCCGAAAACGTTATCCACCTGCAGATAGAGGATGCGGGCGATATTGAAATACATATAGTGAAAATAGAGACGGAAATAGTTGCGACGCACCGCGCGGAATAGCTCGCGCACCGTCGGCGGCGTGGCGCGAGTTTCATCGTCCTCGCCGTAAACCAGCTCTTTACGATAGGCCGCTTCCACGCGCTGGTTTTTAAACTCCAGGCCCGGCAGCTTAATCCCCACCACCGCCAGCAGGCCGGTACCCATCAGCGACCAGACGATAGCGGCAATCACCAGGCCATACGGCAGATGGCCGACGATAGGCAGGTCGGGAACATGTTCGGAGAGCGTCACCAGCACCGGCAGGAAGGCGATCAGGGTCATCACCGCGTTGATAAAGCTCACGCCCATATCTTCGAGGGTGGAAGCAAAACGCATGGTATCTTCCTGCACACGCTGCGCGGCGCCTTCGATATGGCGCAGATGCTGCCAGTGGGCCATATAGTGCTCGTTCATCGCCGTGCGCCAGCGGAAGACGTAGTGGCTGACGAAGAAGTTGTTCATCACGCCAATAATCACCGCGATGATCGCGATGCCGAGAAAGACGCCGATTTCCTGATAAAACTGGTTGATGCTGACCTTATGCGGGGTGGCCAGCGCGCTCTGGATCAGGTCGTAGAACGGCGCATACCAGGCGTTGATCGCCACCCCGACTTCCACCAGAAACCAGGTGACGAAGATGATGAGCGAGGTGCCGAGAATCGACCAGTACTGCCAGCGGTGCGGGCAGTAGACAAACCAGAACAGCGCGAACACGCCGACGCAAAACAGATAGTAAGCGTAGAACACCAGATAGTTGAGCGACCAGAAGCGCGCCGCGCTGATCGCCACATTTTGCGATGCCCCGGTGACCCGCAGCAGCCAGTCGCCGCCGCCCGCCTGCCAAAAGATCACGGCCAGCATCGACCAGATAAAGGCAGAAATAAAAAACGGCCCCGGTTTGGGGAAAAAAGATTTAAACATCATTGTCTCCTGCTAACTTCTTATCGTTCTGCTATTGCTGTGTACGACGCATACGTCGGCCGCCGCGTGGATGAGCCCTCGCGGGACAGACGAATGATAAGACCGGATATCAACAGCTTAGTTCTGCTGCCATGCGTGCAGAATTGTTTCTGTGGGTTTCACCTGTAAAGGATTGCCAGGAATGGTCAGCGTACGCCACACCTCATTGTAGTGGGCGATAAGCGTCGCGGCCTGCGCGGCGGGGCGGTCGGCGGTGGTGTGGGCATCTTCCGCGATAACAATACCGTACCCGCGGCTGGCGCCATTTTTAATGGTGGTATCGAGGCAGTAGTCGGTGGCGCAGCCGCAGATGACGAACTGCTGAATGTCGTGTTCGTCCAGCACCTGCGCCAGCGAGGTGTGATAGAAGGCATCGCAGGCGGTTTTGGTGACATACAGCGCGCCAGCCGGCTGCTCCAGCTCAGGAAGCAGGGCGAAGCCTTCGCTGCCGGCTTCGAGGCCGCCGGCTTCATCATGCTGAATGAAAATAACCCTGTCCGCCGCGCGCACCAGACGATTAATTTGCGCGACGCAGCGCTCGCGCGCCAGACGCGGCGTGGCGAACACACCGTTTTGCATATCCACGACCATCACTACCCGTTGAGCCGTCATTGTTCTCTCCCACGAACCTTCAGCCAAACGGTCATCATACGCGCCGGCGAAAAAAGCCGGTATCCGAAAGCGTAAAAAAGTCTTTTTTACGCACCGTTACCTTTTTCCTGCAGGAATGTCGTGAATCCCGCTTTGTTCTGCGCCACTTCGTAGTATAAATACCCTCTTCTTTTTTATTTATTTAATGGATGATCTCCGTTGAAACGTAGTTTGCTCATTTTTGCTGCGCTGTGCGCGGCGTCGTGGACCTCGGTGCAGGCCGCACAGCCTACCGTTGACCCGGTTTTCGCCTCGGATGTGGTCGATCGTTACGCCAATCATATCTACTACGGCAGCGGCGCCACCGGCATGGCGCTGGTGGTTATCGATGGCAATCAGCGTGTTTTTCGCAGCTTTGGCGAAACCCGCCCGGGGAATAATCAGCACCCGCAGCTCGACTCGGTGATCCGTATCGCCTCCCTCAGCAAACTGATGACCAGCGAGATGCTGGTGAAGCTGCTCGACCAGGGGGTGGTGAAACTCAACGATCCGCTGAGCAAATACGCCCCGCCGGGCGCCCGGGTGCCTGACTGGCAGGGAAAACCAATCACCCTGGTTAACCTCGCGACCCATACCAGCGCCCTGCCGCGCGAGCAGCCTGGCGGCGCCGCTCATCGTCCGGTGTTTGTCTGGCCGACCCGCCAGCAGCGCTGGAACTGGCTCTCTACCGCGACCCTGAAGACCGCGCCGGGCTCGCAGGCGGCCTACTCCAACCTGGCCTTCGATTTACTGGCGGACGCGCTCTCCACCGCCGCCGGCAAACCGTATCCGCAGCTGTTTGAAGAGCAGATCACCCGGCCGCTGGGGATGAAGGACACCACCTTTACCCCGTCACCGGATCAGTGCCAGCGGCTGATGATCCCGGAAAAAGGCGCCAGCCCGTGCAACAACACCCTGGCGGCGATCGGCAGCGGCGGAGTCTACTCGACGCCGGGGGATATGATGCGCTGGATGCAGCAGTTCCTGTCATCCGATTTCTATACCCGCAGCCAGCAGGCCGACCGGATGCAGACGCTGATTTATCAGCGTAACCAGCTGACCCGGGTGATTGGTATGGACGTGCCGGGCCGCGCCGACGCGCTGGGCCTCGGCTGGGTGTATATGAAGCCGAAGAACGGCCATCCGGGGATTATTCAGAAAACCGGCGGCGGCGGCGGGTTTATCACCTATATGGCGATGAATCCGCAGGCTAACGTTGGCGCCTTTGTGGTGGTAACCCGCTCGCCGTTAACCCGCTTCAACAATATGAGCGATGGCATCAACGACCTGGTCAGCGAGCTGAGCGGCGCACAGCCCAACATGCAGACGGCCAGCCAGTAAGCCCGGGGAAGGTTTCGCCGATGCGCCATAACGATCGTTTTGGCGAAACATCCCGCTGCCATTTCAGTTACACTATCGTCTTTCATTTCACAAAATCAGGCAAACCATGACAGATTTAATCACTCGCCCCCGCCGCCTGCGTCAATCCGCTGCGCTGCGCGCCCTGTTTGAAGAGACAACACTGAGTTTGAACGACCTGGTGTTGCCGATCTTTGTTGAAGAAGAAATTGATGATTACAAAGCGATCGAGGCCATGCCCGGCGTGATGCGCATTCCGGAAAAATATCTGGCGCGCGAGATCGAACGCATCGCCAACGCCGGGATCCGCTCGGTGATGACCTTTGGTATTTCTCATCACACCGATGCCACCGGCAGCGATACCTGGAATGAAAATGGTCTGGTGGCGCGTATGTCGCGGATTTGTAAGTCCACGGTGCCGGAGATGATCGTCATGTCCGATACCTGCTTCTGCGAATATACCTCCCACGGCCACTGCGGCGTGCTGTGCGACCACGGGGTGGATAACGACGCGACCCTGGAAAACCTCGGCAAACAGGCCGTTGTCGCCGCCGCCGCGGGGGCGGATTTCATCGCTCCTTCCGCCGCGATGGACGGTCAGGTGCAGGCGATTCGCCGCTCGCTGGACGCCGCCGGCTTCACCAATACGGCGATCATGTCCTACTCGACCAAGTTCGCTTCTTCCTTCTACGGTCCGTTCCGCGAAGCGGCCGGTACCGCGCTGAAGGGCGATCGGAAAACCTATCAGATGAGCCCGATGAATCGCCGGGAGGCCATTCGCGAGTCGCTGCTCGATGAAGCCCAGGGCGCCGACTGCCTGATGGTGAAACCGGCTGGCGCCTACCTGGATATTCTGCGCGATATCCGCGAACGCAGCGATCTGCCGCTCGGCGCCTATCAGGTCAGCGGTGAGTACGCGATGATCAAATTTGCTGCCCAGGCGGGCGCTATCGATGAAGAGAAAGTGGTTCTGGAAAGCCTCGGCGCTATCAAACGCGCAGGCGCCGACCTGATCTTCAGCTATTTCGCCCTCGATCTGGCCGAGAAAAAGATCCTCCGTTAAACCCGCCCCTCCCCGGTGGCGCTGCGCTTACCGGGGCTACCAAACCTCATCTCCGGTGCGCTGTATTTATCGCGACCACCACACCGTAGCCCGGATAAGGCGCTTGCGCCGCTATCCGGGGACAGGCGCTAACCAATATCTGTAGCTAAAACTTTGCGCGCCGCTTTCCACCTTCTGCGCCTTCTCCTTGGCGTACCGGATTTCGCCTTCTAACGTGTTAAACCACATCATAAATACCGAATTCCAGGAGATCCTGTGGTGGCTTATCGACGTTATTACATTAAGGGGGGAACCTGGTTCTTCACTGTTAACCTTAAAGACCGTAGAAGCATGCACCTAACTGAAAACATAGAATTATTGCGCTACTCTGTCGCCGTTGTTAAACAACATCGCCCCTTTATTATTGATGCCTGGGTGGTGTTGCCTGAACATCTGCATTGCATCTGGACACTACCTCATAATGATGACGATTTTTCTTCACGCTGGAGAGATATCAAAGGCTGTTTTAGCAGAACGTTAAAACGACAACCCCTCTGGCAACCGCGCTTCTGGGAGCATGCCATACGCGATGAAGATGATTACCGCCGACACGTTGATTACATCCATATCAATCCACTTAAGCATGGCTGGGTCACCCGGGTGATCGATTGGCCATTTTCAACCTTTCATCGCGATGTCCAGCGCGGGCTATATCCCCCAAATTGGGCTGGCGATAGCTTTGATCTTAGCTGCGGTGAACGCCGATAGCCTCTCCCCGGTGGCGCTGACGCTTACCGGGGCTACAAATCGGCGCCAACCGTAGCCCGGATAAGGCGCTTGCGCCGCTATCCGGGGAACCTCGCTTGCTGCGACCGAAACTTCACCCAACTGTAATCTGAACGACATCTCCACCTTCTACTGTCTGGGCAGGACGGAGGAGGAGCCACTATGTTTAGTCTCGACAACGTACTCGATGACCTGTGGCCTCAGGCGAGGCCCGCCCCCTGGCAAAAGAAACTGTTAAAAAAGCTATTTTATGAGGAAGAGTTTCAACAATTTGCCGACCGTCACCGCCACCTGAAGGGGCTTGATACGGTCGAACAGGTGCTGGAATACCTCAATATCCGCTGCGCCATCCCGGCGCACGATCTCGAACAAATCCCCGAATATGGCCCGCTGGTCATTATCGCCAACCACCCCACCGGCACCCTCGACGGCCTGGCGCTCCTGTATGCGGTATCCCGCGTGCGCCGCGATGTCAAAGTGGTCACCAACCGCATGCTCACCCACCTTGAGCCCCTGAGCTCGCTGTTTATCCCGGTAGATAATATTCATGGCCGCACCGCTAAAGCGGCGCTGCAGCAGATGGACCAGCAGCTGCAGGCCGGCGGGGTGCTAATCTTCTTCCCGGCGGGGGAAGTCTCCCGCCTCACCCGTCGCGGCATCCGCGATAAAAAATGGCACTCCGGCTTTATTAAGCTGGCGGCAAAATATCGCGCCCCGCTGCTGCCGGCGTGGATTGACGCCCGCAACAGCGCCCTGTTTTACGCCAGTACGCTGGTCTCCGACAACCTGCCGCTGCTCCTGCTGATGCAGCAGATGTTTCGCCGGCGCAACAGCAGCCTGCCGGTGCGTATCGGCCAGCAGATCCCCTGGTCGAACTGGTTCGATGCCCAGTCCAGCGCTCGCGAGCTTACCGGCCGCTGCTATCAGCACCTTGAACAGCTGCGCAAAGGGCTGCCGGGGCGGTTTAAAACCGAAAGCGCCATCGCCCGTCCGGAAGACCGGGCGCTGCTCAAACGCGAACTGCACAAGGCCGAATGCCTGGGCCGCACCGCCGATGGCAAAGTGATTTACCTCTGGCAGCGCAACGGCCAGGAGGACGCGCCGCTGCTGCGCGAGCTGGGACGTCTGCGGGAAATAGCCTTCCGCGCGGTCGGGGAAGGCAGCGGCAAACGGCGGGATATCGACGGGTATGACGACGACTATCTACATCTGATCCTGTGGGATGAAGAAGACCTCGAGATCGTCGGCGCTTACCGCTTTATGCCGACGACCATCCAGCTGGCAAAGCGCGGCCTGGAGGGGATCTACAGTTACAGTCTGTTCCATTACGACGGGCGGATGGACGATGTCCTGCAGCACGGCATTGAGCTGGGGCGCAGCTTTATCCAGCCGCGCTACTGGGGGCGTCGCGGGCTGGACTACCTGTGGTCCGGCATCGGCGCTTATCTGGCGCGCTATCCGCACTATCGCTATCTGTTTGGTCCGGTGTCGATTTCTGGCGGATTGCCGCCCGCCGCCCGCGATCTGCTGGTGGCATTCTACCGGCTGTGGTTCCCGGCGACGCATCCGCTGGCGGAGTCGCGTCGCCCTTATCCGGCGTCGCTGCCCGACGTGCTGGCGCAGTTTGGCGGGGAGGATTACAACGACGACCTGGCCCGGCTGAAGTCCCTGCTCGGCAACCTCGGCTGCGCGATCCCCCCGCTGTATAAGCAGTACTCGGAAGTGTGCGAGCCGGGCGGCGTGCAGTTTATCGATTTCGGCAGCGACCCGGATTTCAACAACTGCGTGGATGGTCTGGTGCTGGTGGATCTCACCTACCTGAAGGCCAATCGCTACCAGCGCTATATTGGCGCGCATCTGGGTGCGCAAAAATCGGCATAAACGCTTTTTCCCGGCTTGCGGCGCGTTGCGCCTTAGCCGGGCTATGGTTCACCGTTTCCGACGGTTCGGTAGCCCGGAAAAGGCGCATCAGGCGCCGTCTCCGGAAGCAGCGGGCAATGTTTTCCGCGGCTCGCGGCTGATACCTTAACCGGCTACAAGCCTTACCCCGCCCGGTAATACGGCTTATCGCCGAGGATCGTCGCCCGGTGCATGATCCGCCGCTGCGGCAGATAGTCGGCGTTGGCGTAATGCTGCGTCACCCGGTTATCCCAGATAGCGACATCGTTCGGCTGCCAGCGCCAGCGCACCTGAAACTCCGGTTTAGTGACATGAGCAAACAGGAAGTTCAGCAGCGCTGCGCTCTCTTTCTCACTCACCTCGACAATTCGCGTGGTAAAGCCTTCATTAACGAACAGCGCCTGCTTGCCGGTCACCGGGTGGGTACGCACCACCGGGTGCAGCAGCGGCGGATGCTTCGCCACCGCTTCCTGCCAGCGCCGATGCTCGGCTTCGGTCTTGTTGTACTTATACTCCTGGAACGATTTGCGGAAATCGTGTTCGGCATGCAGGCCGCTCAGCAGCTGCCGGAAAGGTTCTGACAGCGCTTCCCAGGCGGCGATGCCGCTGGTCCACAGGGTGTCCCCGCCGGTCGTCGGCAGCTCTTTCGCCGCCAGAATGGCGCCGGCGGGCGGCGTGTCGATAAAGGTGACATCGGTATGCCAGTTGTCATTATCCGGCGGATTATCGTTGTGGGTATCGAGGACGATAATCTCCTCCACGCCAGGGGCGTGAGGGTAGACCGGATGGATATGCAGGTCGCCAAACCGCAGCGCCAGGTCGCGCTGTTGCGCCGGGGTGATATTTTGCTCGCGCAGGAATACCACCTGATGACGCAGCACCGCGTGATACAGCTGCTCAAACTGGTTGTCGCTCAGCGGACGGGTTAAATCCGCCCCGCTCACCTGCGCGCCAATATACGGCCCCAGCGGGGTAATGCTCAGACGTTCACTCATTGTACTTCTCCATGCCAGGGCGTCAGGCGCCGTTGCAGCGCGCGCAGACCCAGTTCCAGTAAAAAGGCGATAATGGCAATCACCGCGATCCCCGCCAGCACCACATCGGTGGCGAGAAACTCGCCGGCAGACTGCACCATAAATCCTAATCCGCGGGTGGCGGCGATCAGCTCAGCGGCCACCAGCGTTGACCAGCCCACCCCGAGACCAATGCGCAGCCCAGTGAGGATCTCCGGCAGCGCGCCGGGCAGGATCACCAGCCACAGCACCTGCGCCCGGCTGGCGCCAAGCGAACGAGCGGCGCGAATCCGCACCTGCTGCGCGCTTTTTACCCCTGCCAGCGCCGACATGGCTACCGGCGCGAAAATCGCCAGGTAGATCAGCAGGATCTTCGAGGTTTCACCGATGCCAAACCAGATCACCATCAGCGGTAGGTAGGCCAGCGGCGGCACCGGACGATAGAGTTCGATCAGCGGGTCGAGGATCCCGCGCACCGTCGAGTTGAGCCCCATGGCGATCCCCACCGGTACGCCAATAAGCACTGCCGCCAGCAGGGCGATAACGATCCGCGTCAGGCTCGCCGCCAGGTGCTGCCAGAGCGTCGCATCCATAAAGCCCTGCGGCCCGGCGATGGTGATAAGCTTCTGCAGCACCTGGCCCGGCGGCGGCAGAAACAGCGGGCTAATCAGCTGCAGCGCCGCGACCGCCCACCAGACGGCCAGCAGCACCGCCAGGGTCGCCACGCTGAGGGTGAGCTCACGGGAGAGCGGCCAGCGCCACTTCAGCGTCGACTGACGCGGTTTGTCGTTCAGTACCACGCTCATGAGAAAGCCTCCCGTTGGTCAAACACCCGGCTCAGAATGTATTCCCGCTGTTCAATAAAGCGCGGGTCGGATTTGATGCTGCGGCAGGATTCGCCCGCAACAAAGCGACGGCTGAAATCAAGCGGCAGCCTCTCCACCACCCGTCCCGGCCCCGGCGACAGCAGCACCAGCTCGGTCGCCATGAAGATGGCCTCTTCAATATCATGGGTGATCAGCAGCACCTGTTTGCCGGTCTCATGCCACAGTTTCAGCAGCAGCGTCTGCATCTGCTCGCGGGTAAAGGCGTCAAGCGCGCCGAAGGGCTCGTCCAGCAGCAACAGCTGCGGATTCGCCGCCAGCGCCCGGGCGATGCCCACCCGCTGGCGTTGACCGCCGGACAGTTGCCAGATAAAGCGCTTTTCCGCCCCTTCGAGCCCCACCTTCTTCAGCATCTGCGCCGCCGCTTGCCGGCGCTGCGCTTTATCCACGCCCGCCAGCTGGAGGCCTAGCGCCACGTTATCCTGCACATTGCGCCACGGCAGCAGACCTTCATTCTGGAAGACCACCCCGCGCTCTGCGCCCGGCCCGGTCACCCGCTGACCTTCGAGGGTGATGCTGCCGTGCTGATAGGGCACGAATCCGGCAATCAGGTTCAGCAGGGTAGTTTTACCGCAGCCCGAAGGCCCCAGCACCACCAACAACTCCCCACTCTCCAGCGTCAGGTTGATATCCGCCAGCGCCGGTTTACCGCCGTAGTCGGCGGAAAGATGCGAGATTTGCAGCATCGCCGCCTCCTTTACTTCACAAAGCGGTCAGTAACGTACTGACGATAATCGGTTCCCGCCGCAGGCACTTTGCCCTGCTCTTTCAGGAAGCGCGCGGTATCGACGATGGCCTGATTGACCGGCCCGTTCAGCGCCTGCGCCTGCTCAGCGGCGGTGAGATAGGTATTGCCCTTCACCAGCCCGGGGACATCGGCTTCCGGCACGCCGCTCAGGCGCGCCAGCTTGCTGATGTTGTCCGGCTGTTTTAGCCATGCCTCCGGGTTGGCGATGTAGGGCTGCTGGGCGTCGATGGCGCTTTTAGCAAACGCTTTGACGATCTCCGGATGCTGCTCGGCGAAGTCCTTACGGACCACCCAGACGTCAAGGGTCGGCGCGCCCCACTCCCCAACCTGAGAAGAATCGGTCAGCACCTTGCCCTCTTTTTCCAGTTCGTTAACCGCTGGCGCCCAGACGTAAGCGCCATCGATATCCCCGCGCTGCCAGGCGGCGATAATCGCCGGCGGCTGCAGGTTAATAATCTGTACCTGGCCCGGCTTGATGCCCCAGTGTTTGAGCGCCGACAGCAGGCTGTAGTGGGTGGTGGAGATAAACGGCACGGCGATGCGCTTGCCGATCAGATCTTCCGGTTTGGTAATGCTTTTCTTCACCACCAGCGCTTCGGAGTTGCCGAGCTTTGAGGCAAGCAGGAACACTTCAATCGGCACCTGCTGGCTGGCGGCCACCGCCAGCGGGCTGGAGCCAATATTACCGATCTGCACATCGCCGGAGGCCAGGGCGCGTACCACGCTGGCGCCGCTGTCAAATTTCCGCCAGTCGACGGTCGCCCCGCTGGTTTTGGCGAAGGTGTTGTCCGCCTGGGCGACTTTCGCCGGCTCAGCGGAGGTTTGATACGCCACGGTAACGTTGACCGCCTGCGCCTGGAAGGCGGCAACAGCCAGCGCCGCCAGAAGAGTAATTCGCGATGTGAATGCCATAATGTCTGCTTCCCCTGAGTTGTTATAGGTGCAGTATTTCCGGCATCAGGATGGAGATGAAGTAATTAAAAATTCTGGCTAATAGCGAATCGTTTTTAGAACAAAAGCGGGAAAGGATAGTTGGTTTTGTGCGGTGAGTTAGTGGCAGATGGTTGGCGCCGGGCGGCGGCTACGCCTTACCCAGCATCCGGTTCGCGCAATATGTAGGCCGGGTAAGCGCAGCGCCACCCGGCAAAAATTTAGCGCTTCGCGTTAAGCGCGGCGATGTCCTTCGGCGTGGTGCGGCAGCAGCCGCCGATCAGCTTCGCCCCGGCCGCCAGCCACTGCGGCAGATAATCCGCCAGGCTGGCGCAGGCTTCGCCATGATGGTGCCAGGTCTTGCTCACCGCATCATAATGTTCGCCGGAGTTAGGATAGACCACCAGCGGCAGGGCCGTCAGGCTGTGCAGATGCGCCAGCGCCGCGGGCGTATTTTCCAGCGCGATACAGTTGATCCCCACCGCCACCACCTGCGGGTTATCCGCCAGGGCGGCCATCACCTCGCGCAGCGGCGTACCGTCGCTGAGATGTTCGGCGTCGCGCAGCGTGAAGGAGTACCAGGCGCGGGCGCGGGGATACTCCTGCAGCAGGGCCGCCAGGGCCTGGATCTCAGCGAATGACGGCAGGGTTTCACAGGCCAGCAGGTCGGCGCCGGCATCCAGCAGCGCTTCGACGCGCGGGCGGTGGAAGGCCTGGAACTCTGCCGCGCTGCGCTGATAATCGCCGCGATACTCCGAGCCGTCGGCGAGAAACGCGCCATACGGCCCCACCGAACCGGCCACCAGCAGCGTACCGGCCTGCGGGTTCTCGGCGAGGTACGCCTCGCGCGCTTTGCGCGCCAGCTCGACGCTTTTGCCGATTAGCGCACGGGACTGCGCCTCATCCAGCCCGCGCGCGGCAAAGCCCGCCGGAGTGGCCTGATAGCTGGCGGTGATCGCCACCTGCGCCCCGGCGCGAAAGTAGTCGAGATGCACATCGCGGATCAGCTGCGGGTTCTCCAGCAGCACTTTCGCCGACCACAGGCTGTCGGCCAGATCGCAGCCGCGGGCCTCCAGCTCGGTGGCCATGGCGCCGTCCAGTAGCACGAAAGGCTGGGCGGCAAGCAGGGCGGTAAACGGATTAGTCTGCGACATGTTGGGGCTCCTGAGTCATATTCCGTGAACGAGTAAGATACCAGGCACCATAGCACAGGGCCACAAAGGGGATCCCGCACCACAGCGCAATTCTCTGGCTCGGGTCAAAAGCGAGGCCCACGCAGGCCACCAGGCACAGCACAAAGCCCAGAACGGGCACCACCGGATACCAGGGAGCGCGATACTGCAGATCGCTCAGCGCCTTACCCTGCTGCAGATGGCGGCGGCGGAACATAAAGTGCGAGGCGCAGATGCTCAACCACACCGCCACCACCGCAAAACCGGAGATCGCCGACAGCGCGACAAACACCGTATCTGGCGCCACCACGCTGGAGAACAGCGCCAGCACGCCGCCCAGCATACTCACCGACAGGGCGGTCACCGGCACGCCCCGTTTATTGACTTTGGCAAAGCAGGCCGGCAGCGTCTTCTCGTTCGATAGCGACCAGAGCATCCGCCCCGAAGCGTACAGGCCGGAGTTAGCCGCCGACAGGATCGCCGTCAGGATCACGAAGTTGAACATGTCCGCCGCATAAGGGATGCCCACCTTCTCAAACACCAGCACGAAGGGGCTTTTCTCCACTCCCGCCTGCTGCATCGGGATCAGCGCCGCCAGCACAAACACGGTGCCGATAAAGAAAATAATCAGCCGGGCGATGGTGGTGCGGATGGCAACCGGAATAACCTTATGCGGGTTTTCCGTCTCTCCGGCGGCAATGCCGATAAGCTCCGTCCCGGAGAAGGCGAAGTTCACCGCCACCATGGTCATCAGGATCGGCAGGCCGCCGTGCGGGAACCAGCCTTCGGCGGTGATATTGCGCAGGCCCGGCGCCGGGGAGCCATCCTGCATCGGAATGATGCCGAAAATGGCCGCGCCGCCGAGAATAATAAACGCGACGATGGTGATCACTTTCACCAGCGAGAACCAGAACTCGCCTTCGGCGAAGAAGCGCGTCGAAATGATGTTAAGGCCGAAGATCACTGCGCAGAACACCACGCACCAGATCCAGACCGGCACCTGCGGGAACCAGTACTGCATGCAGAATCCCGCCGCGGTGAAGCTCGACCCCAGCGCCACCGTCCACGTTAACCAGTAGAGCCACGCCACGGTATAGCCCGTCGCCGGGCCAAGATAGCGCGCCGCGTAAACGTGGAAGGCGCCGGTCTCTGGCATCGCCACCGACAGTTCGCCAAGGCACTGCATCACCAGCCAGACCACCAGGGCGCCAATCAGATACGCCAGCAGCGTCCCGGCCGCGCCGGTGGTGGAGATGATATAGCCGGTATTGAAGAATAAGCCGGTGCCAATCACGCCGCCGAGCGACAGCATGATCAGATGGCGCGTTTTCATGGTGCGCTTCAGCTGCCCACCTTGTTGTTGTGTTGTGCTTTGCATTTTATTTTCTCACGCCAGCCCGCTTGCCCGGGTCATGCTGCGTATAAACGTATAGACATCTAAACATCCAAAAGAAGAAGTGTTATACCGTGCCGCCGCTGAAAAAGCAAAGCCGCTGCACCAGGGCGCGCGCCGACAGCGTGCAGCCTGCTCCATTTTTGCGCAGCGCCAGCGGGCGCGCCACGGACTGACGCCTTATCGCGGCAGACAACGTTCTGGCACTCTCTTTGCAGCCTGTCGTTCAGCACCTTTCTATCTGGCGAGGCAATACGTATGACAGAGCACACCACCACCTTAAAAAGAACGCTCGGCAGTTTTCGTTTATGGGGGATCGCCGTCGGACTGGTGATATCCGGGGAGTACTTCGGCTGGAGCTACGGCTGGTCGCAGGCGGGCACGATGGGGTTTATGGTCGTCGCCCTGGCGGTCGCCGCCATGTACTGCGCCTTTATTTTCAGCTTTACCGAGCTGACCACCGCCATCCCGCACGCTGGCGGCCCTTTCGCCTACGCCTACCGCGCCTTCGGGCCCACCGGCGGCTTTATCGCTGGTTTTGCCACCCTGATTGAATTCGTCTTCGCCCCGCCGGCCATCGCCATGGCCATCGGGGCCTACCTCAACGTGCAGTTTCCGGCGCTGGATCCGAAATGGGTCGCCTGCGGCGCCTACGTGATCTTTATGACGCTCAATATTCTCGGCGTCGACATCGCCGCCACCTTCGAGCTGATCGTCACTCTGCTGGCCATCTTCGAGCTGCTGGTGTTCATGGGCGTGGTCGCCCCCGGCTTCTCCTGGAGCCACTTCACCACTAACGGCTGGGCGGGCGCGGACAGCTTCAGCGGCCTGGCGCTGCCGGGGATGTTCGCCGCCATTCCGTTCGCCATCTGGTTCTTCCTCGCCATTGAGGGGGCCTCCATGGCGGCCGAAGAGGCCAAAGATCCGCAGCGCACCATTCCCCGCGCCCTGGGCGGCGGCATTCTGACGCTGACGGTGCTGGCGATCGGCGTGATGGTCTTCGCCGGCGGCGTCGGCGACTGGCGCGCGCTGTCCAATATTAACGATCCGCTGCCCCAGGCGATGAAGACGGTGGTGGGCAACGGCAGCGGCTGGCTGCATATGCTGGTGTGGCTGGGGCTGTTTGGCCTCGTCGCCTCCTTCCACGGCATCATTATGGGCTACTCGCGGCAGATCTACTCCCTCGCCCGCGCCGGCTATCTGCCCGCCGGGCTGGCCTCCCTCAACCGCCGCACGCGCACCCCGCATCTGGCAATCCTCGCCGGGGGCGTGGTGGGGATCGCCGCGATCTTCTCCGACTCGCTGATCACCATCAGCGGCATGCCGCTGACCGCCTGCATCGTCACCATGTCGGTATTTGGGGCTATTGTTATGTATATCACTTCCATGGCGGCGCTGTTCAAACTGCGCCGTAGCGAGCCGAAGCTGATCCGTCCGTTCCGCGCCCCGCTCTACCCGCTGGCGCCGGCCTTTGCCCTCGGCATGGCGGTGCTCTGCCTGGTGGCGATGGTCTGGTATAACCTGCTGTTGGCGCTGATTTTCGCGGCGATGATGCTCGGCGGCTACCTGTGGTTCCGCAAAACCGCAGCGGCCCGTGAACGGGCGCCAGTGGATCCTCAACTGCGCACGGTCTCCTGAGGAGGCGGCATGTATAAAACCACGCTATCGGGCCAGGTATGGCGCTTTGATAGTCTGAAAACGTTGATGGCGAAAGCGTCGCCGGCCCGCTCCGGCGACGCCCTCGCAGGGATTATCGCCACCTCAGCCGAAGAGCGGATGGCGGCGAAAATGGCCCTCGCCGAGGTGCCGCTGACCGACATTCTCGACAACCCGCTTATCCCTTACGAGCAGGACGAAGTGACTCGCCTGATCCTCGACACCCATGATGCGCAGGGCTTTGCCGCCCTGCGTCACCTGACGGTCGGCGATTTTCGCGACTGGCTGCTGGATGATGCTACCGATACCGCCACGCTGCAGCGGGTCGCCCGCGCCATCACCCCGGAGATGGCGGCGGCGGTCAGTAAGCTGATGCGCAATCAGGATCTGATCCTTGCCGCCAGCAAATGCCAGGTGGTGACGCGCTTTCGCAACACCATCGGCCTGCCCGGCCACCTCAGCGTACGCCTGCAGCCCAACCATCCCACCGACGACCTGAAAGGCATCGCCGCCAGTATGCTCGACGGGCTGCTGTACGGCGCCGGGGACGCGGTGATCGGCATCAACCCGGCCAGCGACAGCTTACCGGTGCTGGCGCAGCTGAACGTCATGCTGGACGATATTATTCAGCGCTTCGCCATCCCTACCCAGTCCTGCATTCTGACCCATGTGACCAATACGCTGCAGCTGATTGAGCGCGGCGCGCCGGTGGATCTGGTGTTCCAGTCGGTGGCCGGTACCGAAGCGGCCAACAGCGGCTTCGGCATCAATCTTGCCATGCTGCAGGAGGCCCGCGAGGCGGCCCTGAGCCTCAGGCGCGGTACCCTCGGCAGCAATGTGATGTATTTTGAGACCGGCCAGGGAAGCTGCCTGTCGGCCAACGCCCACCACGGCGTCGATCAGCAAACCTGTGAGGCGCGGGCCTACGCCGTCGCCCGCCACTTTGAACCGCTACTGGTCAATACCGTGGTCGGTTTTATCGGTCCGGAGTATCTCTACGACGGCAAGCAGATTATTCGCGCCGGGCTGGAGGATCATTTCTGCGGCAAGCTGATGGGCCTGCCGATCGGCTGCGACGTCTGCTATACCAACCACGCGGAAGCGGATCAGGATGATATGGACACCCTGCTGACCTTGCTGTGCGCCGCCGGGCTCACCTTCCTGATCGGCGTGCCCGGAGCGGACGATATCATGCTCAATTACCAGAGCACCTCGTTCCATGACGCGCTGTACGCCCGTCGCCTGCTGGGCTTAAAGCATGCCCCGGAGTTCGCCGACTGGCTGGCGAAAATGCAAATTATCGATCCGCACGGCGCGCTGCGGCTCACCGACGCCCGTCATCCGCTGCTGTCCGTCCTGCCGCAAGGAGCCTCCGTATGAACCGTCCCGATGCCTGGAACCCGCTGCGTGAATTTACCGATGCGCGGATCGCCCTGGGGCGCAGCGGCGCCAGTCTGCCGACCCGCGAAGTCCTCAACTTTGGTCTGGCCCATGCCAGAGCGCGGGATGCCATTCATCAGCCGTTCGCCAGCCAACAATTGGTGGCGCCGCTGGCGGCGCTCGGCCTCGATGCCCTGACGGTGCACAGCGCCGCGCCGGACCGTCATACCTATCTGCGGCGCCCGGATCTCGGGCGGCAGCTCGCCGATGAGAGTCGCGCCGACCTCGCCGCCAGCGGCGTCCGCCCCGCCGACCTGCTGCTGGTGATCGGCGACGGCCTCTCTTCCTGGGCGGTAGAGCGCCAGGCGGTGCCGTTGATCCGCGCCCTGCTGCCCTATCTGCGGACGCTGGGTATCGGCCTGGCGCCGGTGGTACTGGCGCATCAGTCACGGGTGGCGCTGGGGGATGATATTGGCGAAACCCTGAAAGCCCGCGCGGTGGCGATCCTGATTGGCGAACGACCGGGTCTCTCCTCGCCGGACAGCCTCGGCGTCTACCTCACCTGGCAGCCTCATCGTCAGCGTCTGGAGTCTGAGCGCAACTGTATCTCCAATATTCGGCCGGAGGGATTAAGCCATGACGCCGCCGCCTTTAAACTGGCCTGGCTGCTGGAGCAGGCTTTTTGGCGTCGGCTTACCGGGGTGGGTCTGAAAGATGAAAGCGATAATCCGGCGCTGCATGGTAAAATAAAACCGTTGCCCCCTTTAAAATAATAAGTCACGCGAGCAGCAGAATAGATTTTTAATATTATCTTGTGCACCTGACATTATATTCCGCCGCGTGCTGAAATTGCCCGGCGGCGCTTCGCTGGTACGGGTCTACGGAAGCCGTGCCAGCGGTTTATATGGCGTATTTTTCAGGCCGGGTAAGGCGCCAGTCGCCCCCCGGCAAAATGCTTTCACCGTACCAAAAACCGTGTTGTCGCCAGCCTTATGCCCTTCCCTGCAGGTAATAAGAATATTGCATGAGTAAAAACGAAACGGACGTTGTAAGGTAAATCAGCGCATTAAAAATACCCGTCATACTTCAAGTTGCATGTGCGTTGGCTGCGTTCTCTCCCCAGTCACTTACTTCTGTAAGCGTCTGGGGACTCGCTTACTTGCCGCCTTCATGCGACTCGAATTAATTAGGGTATATATCTCGTTATCTATTCAACATAACAGCCAATAATTCGCCGGATACGCTGGCGCATTATTCCTCAATGTTATGCAGTCATTGATGGTTAAAGATAAATAATCGACCGACGGAGAAATACCAATGAAATCGTTTTCCGGGAAAGCGTCTTTAATGGCCACGCTGGTTGCCGCGCTGGTCGGCGCCAGCAGCGCGCAGGCAGCGGAAATTAAAATCGGGGTGGTATTACCCCTGAGCGGCGCCCTCAGCGGCTATGGCCAGCCGTCGCAGAAAGGGCTGGACATTATTCAGGCCATCACCCCGACGTTAAAAAATGGCGATACCATCAAGCTTATCGTTATCGATGATAAAAGTGACAAAGTCGAAGCGGCCAACGCCATGCAGCGCCTGGTCTCCAGCGATAAAGTGGATGCCGTGATCGGGGAAGTCACCTCCTCCAACACCCTGGCGATGACCAAAATCGCCGACGACAGCAAAACGCCGCTGGTCTCCTCCACCGCCACCAACGACCGCGTCACCCGCAACCATCCCTACGTCAGCCGGGTCTGCTTCTCGGACAGCTTCCAGGGGGTGGTCGGGGCCAATCTGGCCTCCCGCGATCTGAAAGCCAAAACCGCCGCCATCGTGTTTGACAGCAGCAACGACTACTCCGTCGGCCTGGCGAAAGCGTTCCGCACCCAGTTCCTGAAAAACGGCGGCACCATTCCCATCGAGGTCCAGGCCCCGGGCGGCAGCAAGGACTTTAA
This sequence comes from Klebsiella sp. P1954, assembly GCF_018199955.1. Taxonomy (NCBI): domain Bacteria; kingdom Pseudomonadati; phylum Pseudomonadota; class Gammaproteobacteria; order Enterobacterales; family Enterobacteriaceae; genus Klebsiella; species Klebsiella sp. P1954. The sequence goes on from NZ_CP073373.1 coordinate 1,838,867, forward strand.
AGCCCAGCTGGCGAGCGTCAAGGCGAAGAATGTCGACATGATTTACATGCCGATCTACTACACCGAAGGGGCGCTGATTGCCGTGCAGTCTAAACAGCTGGGGCTCAACAAACCGGTGGTGGGCGGCGACGGTCTGGCCGCGGATCAGGTCTTCTTCGATGTCGGTAAAGACGCGGTCAACGGCTATATGACCACCGATTACTACTCGCCGAACGCCAAAGAGCAGACCCCGGCGGGGGAAACCTTCATCAAAGCCTGGGAAGCCAAATACCAGCAGCCGACCCATACCTGGGGCGCAATGGCGGCGGACGCCTATAACGTCATCGTCAACGCCATGAACCAGTGCAGCGATCCCCACGATCGGGTCTGCGTGAATGAAAAAATCCGCGCCACCAAAGATTTCCAGGGGGTGACCGGCACGCTGACGTTACAGAACGGCGATGCCATTCGCAGCGCGGTCATCAACGAAGTGAAAGATGGCAAGCTGGCGTTTCGTACCGTGGTTAACCCTTAAGTTGTGACGAGGCTACAAAATGGACGGCGCCATTTTTCTCCAGCAAGTGGTCAATGGAATGAGTCTTGGGGGCATGTACGCCCTGATTGCCATCGGTTATACGATGGTTTATGGCGTGCTGCGGCTGATCAACTTCGCACATGCGGACGTGATGATGGTCGGCGCGTTTAGTACGCTGTTTTTATTTTCTTCGGTTGGGCTACCCTTCGGGGTAGCCGTTTTCCTGACCCTCGGGCTGTGCGGCCTGTTTGGTATGCTGATTGACCGGGTCGCCTATCGTCCGCTGCGTCAGGCCTCGAAAATCTCCATGCTGATCACCGCCATCGGCGTCAGCTTCTTTCTCGAAAACCTGTTTAACGTACTGTTTGGCGGCAGCTCGCGCTTCTTCTCCGCCCCTGACTTTTTCAACCAGACCCGGGCCTTCGGCAGCGTCATCATTACCAACGTGGCGTGGATTGTGCCGCTGATCACCGTCCTGCTGCTGCTGGCGATCCTCTGGCTGCTGTACCGCACCCGCTATGGGATGGCGATCCGCGCGGTGGCCTTTGACGTCAACACCGTGCGCCTGATGGGCATTGACGCCAACCGGATCATCTCCCTGGTCTTCGCCCTCGGCAGTAGTCTCGCGGCGCTCGGCGGCGTGTTCTACTCCATCAGCTACCCGACGATCGATCCCCTGATGGGCGTGCTTATCGGCCTGAAGGCCTTCGCCGCCGCCGTGCTGGGCGGGATCGGCAGCGTCACCGGCGCGGTGCTGGGCGGCTTTATCCTCGGTTTTACCGAGGTGGTCGCAGTGGCGATCTTCCCCGAACTGGGCGGCTATAAAGACGCTTTCGCCTTCCTGTTCTTGATTCTGGTCCTCTTGTTCCGCCCGGTCGGCATTATGGGCGACGAACGTCTGGAAAGGAGCCGTTTCTGATGCTCAACGCGACGACGACCGCCGGGGCGCAGCTGCGCAACCTGGTCATTATTGTCATCTGTATCGCGCTGCTGGCCGGAATCAACGTGGTTTTCAATGACTACATTGTTCGTGTCATCAGCACCATTTTTATCTTTATGATCCTCGCGGTCAGCTACAACCTGATCAACGGCGTGACCGGCCAGCTGTCGCTGGAGCCGAACGGCTTCGTGGCGGTGGGCGCCTACGTGACCGCCCTGCTGATCCTCTCCAGCGACAGCAAGGTAGACATGTTTGAAATGGCCGCCCCCAGCCCGTGGATCCTCAGCCTGCACGCGGGCTTCCTCCCCGCCCTGCTGATAAGCGGCCTGTGCGCGGCGGCGCTGGCGGTGTGCCTCGCCGTGCCGGTCTTCCGGGTACGTGGCGACTACCTGGCCATTGTCACCCTCGGCTTTGGGTTTATCATCAAGATCCTCGCCATTAACAACCCGCAAATCACCAACGGCGCCATCGGGCTGAACGATATTCCGCAGCAGCCGCATCTCCTGTTCTGGTGCGGGCTGTTCGCCCTGCTGGCCACCGGCATGATCCTCCAGCTGGTGTGGTCGAAGTATGGCCGGATGATGAAAGCTATTCGCGACGATGAAGATGCGGCGATCGCCATGGGGGTCAACACCTTCCGCATTAAAACCTGCGCCTTCGCCACCAGCGCCTTCTTCGAAGGGATCGGCGGCGGTCTGCTGGCTTCCCTGCTGACCACCATTTCCCCGGGGCTGTTCGACTTTATGCTCACCTTCCAGCTGCTGATTATTATCGTCCTCGGCGGGCTCGGCAGCACCACCGGCGCCCTGCTCGGCACCGTGCTGGTGGTCGGCAGCGGCGAGTGGCTGCGCTTCCTCGATCAGCCGCTGCAGTTCTTCGGTCACGATCTCGGCGCGTACCCGGGCCTGCGAATGGTGGTCTTCTCCCTGCTGTTGCTGATCATCATGCTCTTCGCCCGCGAGGGGCTGTTGGGGAAAAAAGAGATTTGGCAGACCGGAAAAAGGAGCGGCGGCTATGGCGGAAAATAATGTTATCCTGCAGGTGCAGGACGTCACCATGCAATTCGGCGGCCTGCGGGCCATCGACAACGTCAGCTTCCATGTTGACGAGGCGGAGATCTTTGGCCTTATCGGCCCTAACGGCGCGGGCAAAACAACCCTGTTTAACGTCATTACCGCCAACTATAAACCCACCAGCGGCAGCGTCACCCTGGCGGGCACGTCGCTGAAGGGGCTGAAGCCCAACCAGGTGGTGAACGCCGGGATCGCCCGCACCTTCCAGAATATCCGCCTGTTTAACTCCATGACGGTGCTGGAGAACGTGATGGTCGGGCTCGACCGCGCCAGCCGCTACTCGCTGCTGGAGGCGGCCCTGCATATTGGTCGCTACTTTCCGGCCGAGCGGGCGGCGAAAGCCAAAGCGATGGCCATCCTGGAGGATATCGGCATCGCCCACTTCGCCCATATGCAGGCCACAAACCTAAGCTATGGCAACCAGCGCAAAGTGGAGATCGCCCGCGCGCTGGCCACCGCGCCTAAGCTGCTCCTGCTCGATGAGCCGGCCGCCGGGATGAACCCGAAGGAGACCGAGGATCTGGCGGAGCTGATCTTCCGCATGCGCCATGACTATCAGCTAAGCGTCCTGTTAATCGAGCACGATATGCCCTTCGTCAACCGCCTGTGCGAGCGGGTGATGGTTCTGGAGTACGGTAAGCCGCTGTTCAGCGGCCTGATGGCCGAGGCGATCCAGCATCCGGACGTCATTTCCGCTTATCTGGGAGAAGCCAATTATGCTTAACGCCCGGGAACTGAAGGTCTTTTACGGCGTGATCCAGGGTCTGAAGGGCGTCGATATCGATGTCTATGACCGGGAAATCGTCACCCTGATCGGCAGCAATGGCGCCGGTAAAACCTCCACCCTGAACGGGATCGTCAACCTGGTGCGCTCCAGTGGGCGCGTCAGCTTCCTCAACGACGATATCTCACGCAGCCAGACCCACCAGATCGTGCGTCGCGGGCTGGCGCTGGTGCCGGAGGGACGGCGCGTCTTTACCAACCTGACCATCGAAGAGAACCTGCGCATGGGCGCTTACAATAATCTCGCCGGCTACGCCCGCCTGCGCGATCGCATGTACGCCCTCTTTCCGCGGCTCAAGGAGCGGCGCCATCAGATGGCGGGCACCATGAGCGGCGGCGAGCAGCAGATGCTGGCCATCGCCCGGGCGCTGATGAGCGAGCCGGTGTTATTGATGCTGGATGAACCGAGCCTCGGGCTGGCGCCGAAAATTGTCGGCGAGCTGTTCGGCATCATTAAGCAACTGCGCGAAGAGAATATGACGGTGCTGCTGGTGGAGCAGAATGCGACGGCCGCGCTGGCGATCGCCGATCGGGCGTATGTCCTGGAGAATGGCCGGATCACCTTGTCAGGCGCGGCGCGGGAGATGCTGACTAATCCGGAAATTAAGCGGATGTATCTGGGGGGATAGGCATGGTCAAAACTGCCTGGGCTGCGGCGGCGCCTCCCGCGATGCCGCAACCTCAGGCAGTCTCTTGCTACACAAAGCACACCTCGTTCCAGTAGGCTTCTCGCGTCCTGCGTCGCTCAGTATGTCTTATCATGACGGAACCACCGGGTTTCCACATTGCCAATGTCCACGCCGTAGAGGCTGGCTACCGGCAGGATCGCCTCCATGACGCGCTGGGTATCCTGCTGTCCGGCTTCACCGTTGGACAAAAAAGCCAGCCAGCCCGTTAACCGTTGCCACAATGCCACTTTCGTTTTCTCCTCTGTCGGGAAGCGAATCGCCTGGGTCTATTTCAACCACAGTTGGCCGGGCGCGGGAAATATTAATTCCGAATTTGCAATCCTGGCTGGCGCATATTACCCCCGGTCCTATCACCCTCTCCCTGGCCCTCTCCCTGAGGGAGAGGGGACCGCCCGGCAGTCGTTGCCGTCCTGGTAAAACGCCAGCGGCGCATAAAGAATACCCATAGGTTTGTTAAGTTCTTTTTGGTTATAGATAAGAATTTTTTCTTCTTTGCCGCCGACGGGCAATTTGTGGGAGCGTGATGTCCACAAAACAAAACAGGGATTCAGGGGAAAAACTATGCGCAATAAAACCACAAAAATCGCACTGGCGCTGGGTATGCTGCTGCTCGCCTCGCAGGCACAGGCGGACCAGCTGGCTGACATCAAAGCCGCCGGCGTCGTAAAAGTCGCCACCTTCGACGCCAACCCGCCGTTCGGCTCCGTGGACGCCAAAACCCACCATATCGTCGGCTACGACGTCGACTTTGCCCAGGCGCTGGCGAAAGCGCTCGGCGTCAAACTCGAGCTGGTGGCCACCAACCCGGCCAACCGTATTCCGCTGCTGCAGTCCGGCAAAGCCGACCTGATCGTCGCCGACATTACCATCACCCCGGAGCGGGCCCAGGTTATTGATTTCTCAACGCCGTATTTCGTCACCGGCCAGCAGTTCCTCGTGCCGGCCGGCTCTCCGGATAAGCTCGATGAGTACAGCAAAGCGCGCATCGGCGCGGTGAAAGGCACCACCGGCGAACAGGCCCTGCACCAGCGTTTCCCGCAGGCTCGCGTCCTCTCCTATGACGATATTCCGCTGGCCCTGACCGCCCTGCGCAACGGCAACGTCCAGGCCATCACCCAGGACAGCACCATCCTCGCCGGTCTGCTGGCGGAAGCACCGGATAAAGCCAAGTTTAAAATTCTGCCCGACCTGCTCAGCAAAGAAGAGATTGGCGTGGGCGTGAAGAAAGGCGAACCGGCCCTGCTGAAGGCCGTCAACGATGAGCTGGTGAAGCTGGAGAAAACCGGCGAAGCCGCGAAAATCTATAATGTCTGGTTTGGCCCTGCCACTAAAACGCCGCAGCCGCGCGCCTTTACCATAGAAGCGAAATAATATGTTCTCGGGTTTACTCTCCCACTCCGCGGCTCCGGCCGCGGATTTTTCACGTCTGCAGCGCGCCAGCATTACGTTCCGTGATGTGGCCAAGCGCTACGGCGATCATCAGGTACTTAACGCGATCAACCTGCAGGTCGATCCCGGCGAAGTGGTGGCGATCCTCGGCCCTTCCGGATCGGGAAAATCGACGCTGATCCGCTTGATCAACCAGCTCGAATCCTTAAGCGGCGGCGAGATCCTGATCGACGGCAAACCGACCAGCCGGCTGAGCGGCAGCGCCTTGCGCCAGCTGCGCAGCCGCGTCGGCTTTGTCTTCCAGCAGTTCAACCTTTATGCCCACCTGACGGCGCAGGAGAACATCACTCTGGCGCTGGAGCGCGTTCATGGCTGGGAAAAAAGCGCGGCTCAGGCGCGGGCGCTGGCGCTGCTGCGTCAGGTCGGACTGGAAGAAAAAGCGCAGCAGATGCCGGCGCAGCTCTCCGGCGGCCAGCAGCAGCGGGTGGCCATCGCCCGCGCCCTGGCCTCCTCGCCGCAGATTATCCTGTTCGATGAGCCCACCTCGGCGCTCGACCCGGAGATGATCGGCGAAGTGCTGCAGGTGATGAAAACCCTCGCCCACAGCGGGATCACCATGCTGGTGGTGACCCACGAGATGCAGTTTGCCCGCGAAATTGCCGACCGGGTGGTGTTTATCGACGGCGGCGACATCCTCGAAGTCGCCCCGCCGGCTGAGTTTTTCGCCCATCCGCAGCATGCCCGCGCGCGGCGTTTTCTGCAGAAGGTGCTGGATCCGCTGCACCAGGAGAGCCTCGAGTGACGCCGATGCTTGACTGGCACGGCGTCCTGAGCGGGCAGCCGTTGCAATGGATTATCTCTGGTTTTCTCACCACCGTCTGGGTCAGCGTCGCCGGGATCCTGCTCGCCACCCTGCTGGCGGTCCTGCTGCTGGCCCTGCGCCTCGGCGGCGGACGCGCGGGGCGCGGACTGGTGGCCGCGTGGGTCTCGTTGTTTCGCAACACTCCGCTGCTGGTCCAGCTGCTGTTCTGGTACTTTGCCGCCTGGAACCTGCTGCCGCTGGCGGTGAAGGAGGTGGTGAACGACGAACACGCCTGGTCCATTCTGCCGGGCAACGTCTGGTGGCTGACGCCGGAGTTCCTCTGCTCAATGTGGGGGCTGGGGGTCTTTACCTCCGCCTTTCTGGTGGAAGAGATCGCCTCCGGACTGCGCGCCGTCAGCCACGGGCAGCGGGAAGCCGCGCTGTCGCAGGGCTTTACGCCGTGGCAGGAGCTGCGCTTTATCCTCCTGCCGCAGGGGCTGGCCAACGCCTGGCAGCCGATTGTCGGCCAGTATCTTAACCTGATGAAACTCTCATCGCTGGCCAGCGGCATCGGCTTTGCGGAACTGACCTATCAGGTGCGGCAGATTGAGAGCTATAACGCGCACGCCCTGGAGGCGTTTGCCGTCGGCACCGCGCTGTACCTGGCGCTGGGGGTGGCGATGGGCGTGGCGCTCACGCGTCTCGGCCCGGGAAGAAAACTGCAACGGAGCGCCCGACATGAACGCTAATCTGGCGGTGATCGCCGATAACCTCGATTACCTGCTGTGGGGCCGGCTGGCGGAGGGCCAGCCCGGCGGCGTGGCGCTGACCCTGCTGATGGCCATCGGCGCCACCCTGCTGGCGCTGCCGGGAGGCATTGCGCTGGCGGGCCTGGCCTGGCGCTACGGCGGGCTGGTGCGGCGTCTGCTGTTTCTGTGGGCGGAAATTATCCGCGGCATCCCGCTGATATTTGTCATCTTCTGGCTGTGGTATCTGCTGCCGATGCTGACCGGCGGCGATCTGCCCGGCGCGGTGACCGTGACCCTGGCGCTGGCGTGGTTTACCGCCGCCTCGGTGATGCACTCGGTGCTGGCCGGGCTGCAGTCGCTGCCGAAAGGACAGTATGAGGCGGCGCTGACCCAGGGGTTCGCTCCCGGGCAAACGCTGCGCCTGGTGCTGCTCCCGCAGGCGCTGCGCAACGTTCAGCCGTCGCTGGTGGGGATCTTTATCGGCCTGCTGAAGGACACTTCGCTGGCGTTTATCGTCAACGTCCCGGAGCTGACCACCGTGGCCGGCCAGGTCAACAACCGGGTGCAGATCTATCCCCTGGCGATCTTCGTCTTCACCGGCGCGGTGTACTACCTGCTGTGCTGCGGTCTGAGCCTGCTGGCCAGCCGGCGCTTTACCCGCCGCGCGACCACCAGATAAGGCTCACTCCGCGGGACGGGGCTTCAGCGGACAGGTATCGCTGATCTTAATAAATTTGTCGTTATAGACCAGATAGTGGTTCCCCGGCTGGCGCAGCGCCGGCTGGCGAACCACGTCCCCGGGACGCAGATACCACGCGTCCCCCTCCTCTTCGGTCGAATCGCATCCGGGCTTAATCAGCAGCTTAAACCAGGTATTGCCGGTGTTGCTCACCGTCCCGGCCACCTTATCGAAAGACCATTTAAACTGTACCTCGCGCGGGCGCACCACCAGAATGGTATCCATCACCACCACCGGCTCCATGCTGACCTCGCCGCCGGTCGGGCTGCGCCTCGTCAGGTTGCGGGTGGGGATTTCGCGAAACGAGACCCGATAGTAGCGCTCGCGGTTATCCCGCGGCCCATGATAGTAAAATTTAAAATACTCGCTCTCACCTGCCTGCAGCACCAGCTGGCGGGGGGCGAACAGCAGTTCGCCATCCACCGGCCGGGAGCGGACTTCGCTGCCGCCCGGGCGATCGATGGCGCTGACGGCGATGCGGTACAGCCGCGCGCTTTTATTGTTGTTGACCACCCGTTTGCTGGCGAAATCCGCTTCGGCAGGCAGGGAAAAGGTCAGGTTACCGACCGAGATCGCCTGCGCCAGCGGCGCTGCCAGCAGGCAGCCCACCGTCAGCAGGGCCTTAGTTAATGTTGCGCCACGTCGCCTGGACATGAATCTCTCCTGAAGCGCTGACTTCGCCAAACCAGCCGTTATCGTCTACCGTCCGCAGCGAAATGGCGTTATCCATCGGAATCGAAAATTTCACCGTGGTCTTATCCATCTGCCCCACTTCGCCGGAGATATCGGTCCACGGCGTGGTCAGCCACAGCGCATCGGTCATATCCCGCCAGCTGTCATCGCACCCGGCATCGTAGGTCTGCGTCGTGCCGCTGCGGGTGATAAAAGAGAGCGTCGCCGGGAACGGCACTTTCGCCGTACCGTCATCGGAGCTGAAGAGACAGTAGGAACGCCCGCCAATCACCTGCGCCGGTCCGGTCACCTTGATCAGCACTTCATCGGCGGCCGTTTTACCGCTGGTGGTGACGATGTAGCCGAAATCGAGCGCCGGTTCGCCGCTGCCGACATACCCCTCGCGCGACGGCGCCGAGGTATATTCGTCGGAGATAATGCTGATGCTGAAATCACGAGGCTTGATAATCAGCGTGTTGGAGGTGGAAAACTCATACCAGCCTGACTCCGGCGAGGTGGTGTTCTGAAAGCGAAAGTTGAACAGATCCTTGGTGTTGATATCGCTGATCCCCAGATTGACCATCTGTTTAAAGAAGTTGCTGGAGAAGAAAACATAGATCGAGTCTGAGCTCTTCATCTCGTTGAAGGTGTAGTAATAGGCGGTATTGCTCACCGGCTTCCATGAGCTGCCGTTGAGGCTGAACTGCATATCGTACGCCCCGACGGCCGAGGCCAGCGACGAGTTGGCGATCGCCGGGAAAATATGGATCGAGGTGTTGCTTAAGCCGTTGGTCTGCAAGGTATAGTTGACCATCTTACAGCTTAATCCTGCGCGGCTGCCGATGGTCTGCGTCCGGCAGTCGGCGTTCCCTTCCCCGAGGGTCGGCACGCCGTCGCTGTTGATAAACACCTCCGCCAGCGAGTGGGTATTAATCAACCGCAGGTTCGCGGCTTTGGTGTGGGTGACGTTGCGCACATACCAGTTACCGGAGGCCTGATCCTTACAGCGCGCGCCGCTGCTGGCATCGTAGTTCACCGAGGTCTGACAGGCATTAATGGTCATCGTAAAGCTGCCGCCGACCGGCATCTGCTGCAGATATTGATAGAAGGCGTCCGACATCATGCCGTGCATCCACTTCGCGCCGCCGCTGGTCACCGTCGCGCCGTAAAACCCGCTGGCGTCGGTGGTCTGCGGCAGGATCAGGCTGGTAGCCATATCGCACCCGGCGTACCAGTTGATGCAGCGCAGGCCGGTTAAGGGGTGTGAAACCGGTGAGTTTTCCAGCCACATATCAAACTTCCAGTTGGCATTGAGCCCGGTGTTGTAGCCGTTATCGATATAGCCGAGACTCTGCTGATAGATGGTCCCGGAGCCGGTGTATTTTAAGCCGGTCCAGCGGTTAGCGCCGGTCATACGCGGATCCAGCGCCCCGCCGGGGGTGACGAAAAAGTTGTCGTCGGAGTTGTTTTCCACAAACACAAACTCGCGCGCCGGCGCATCCGACCAGGTGGTCTTGGTCACCGCCGCCCTGAGCGCGGCTGCCGGCCAGAGCAGCGCGAGGATCGCCAGCGCCATCAGTGCATTAACTTTCATTCTCTTCTCCTGACTGCTGCACCGCCGCCCACGACGAGAGGCCGCTGCAGACCACATCCCCCACCCAGACGGCGCCGCGCGCCTGGCTGAGCTCCAGCGCCACTTCGCAGGTTTTATTGCCGCCGTAGCTGAAATCGATAGTGGGGTATTTCTTATCCACGTCCATGACAAACTCGCCGTTTTCATCGGTGCGGGTACGGCCGATATGGTTGTTAATCCGCGCATTCGCCAGCAGCGTGCCGTCTTCTGCACGAATACGGCCGGAGACGGTGACCATCTGCTTCACCTCTGGCTCAATCACCGCGACGTTGCCCGGATAAAGGGTCAGATGACTCTTGCGCCCGCTGACGATGTCGTAGCTGTCGAGCGAGTTTTTGCTGTTCTGCAGCTCCACCTCATAGCGACCATAGGGAGAGAGCGGCAGGTAGTTACGCTTGCCGCTGAGCGGGAAGATCCGCCCGTTAACCCTGGCGCTAATCTGACCATCGTCCTCCAGCCCGGTGTTGAAGATCACCCCGGCGTTGCCGTCGGTTCGTCCGCTGGCGGCGATATTTTTGCCCTGCCAGCCGACGCTGCCGCTGGCGGTGAGGTTGGTGTTGACGTAGCCGTCCGCCGCGCTGTTGACGTTCAGCGTGCCGCTGGCGTAGCGGGCGTCGAACTGGGCATACGCGCCGCCGCTGAGGGTTTTGTCATCCCCGGTATCGCCGGAGATGGCCCGCGACAGATTGGCGCCGATGGTGCGAATAGTGCCTTCATCAAACTGCTTGCGCGCTGAGAGGTTAGCCATGGTGTAGCCGTTCTGATGGGTCATCCCGGCGCTGAACCAGTTGCCCAGCGGCAGCGACAGATCGAGGGCGATATATTTCCCGGTGTTGGCGCTGCTGTCGCCATTGTTATAGCGCTGGATCCCCGCCCGCAGGCCGAGCGAGCCAAAGGCGCCGCTGTAGACCGTCTGATAGTAATCCGCGGTGTAGTAATGGCTGTTGTAGCGACGGTCATCGTTGTAGCTGACGCTGAACGTCCCCAGCTTCGACCACAGCGCGTTCAGGTTGAGGGTGCCGCCGATCGCCCGGTTGTCGGCATCGCTGCGCCGCAATTGATCGCCAATGCGGGTTCTCTCCTGGTTAACCCACACTGAACTGAATCCCCCGGGCAACGTGGCGCTGATGCTGCCGACGCTGCTCCACGAGCTGTCGCTGGCCAGCATGTTTTGCAGGTTAACGTTGATCGACTCGCCCAGCGGTAGCGTCAGGCGGGTTTCCCCCACCGCCTGGTTGTCGTAGCCATAGCCCGTAGCCGCCCAGCTCAGGGTGCTGAGCGACCCGGAGGCCGAAAGGCCTGCCAGCCAGCTCTCTTTCGCCGGCCGGGTCTTTTTCCCGCTCTCTGACCAGCGATCCATATGAAAACTGCCGCCCCATACCTGCCACGCCAGCGGCGCGCCGGCGCCGCGTCCCCGGCTGAACAGCTTATTGACCCGCTGGGTGCGTTTGCTGACCACCCGACCATTGACGATCACCTCCACTTCCACGTCGTAAATACCGTACGGCAGGCCGCGGGTATCCACTTCATGGTTGCCCATAGCGAAGTTCTGGACGCTCAGCAACCGACCGTCACGGGTGAGATGCACCTCGCCCGCCGCCGGCAGAAAGGCGATCACCGGCGTGGCGGACTGGCTGTTGTCGAAGACGGTGGAGCTGGCCTGGTTCCCCCAGGAAAGGCCGTAAATCTTACCGGCCGAAATAGCGGTCATCGGTCCCAGGGACTGCAGGTTCCAGGTGTCAAGCATCCCGCCGGCAAAGCGGTGGCCGGCGAAATCGCGCTCATACATGGCCTTATATAATTCACTGTCCTGCTGACCGCTGCCGATGCCGTACAGCGAGCCGTCGAGCACCACGTGATGCTCCCGCAGCGCCGTGACGTTGTTCAGCGACAGGTAGCTGGAGGTGTTGCTCCCGCCGTTACGCATCTGGTTGTTATAGACGCCGAGGTTATAGCTCAGGTTGCTGCTGAGGGTGTTCACGCTGGACTGACCGATATCTTCGCTGCGCGAGCGCAGGACGGTGCCCAGCGCCTCGCGCTTGACCACCAGCTGCAGCAGCAGCTGGCGCAGGCTGAGATCCAGCTGTGCGCTGTCGGTCAGGGGAATGGTGAGCGCCTCGCTGAACGGGGCGTTGGCCAGGCCGATCAGCTGCTGGCGGGTCTGTTCGCTGACGCTGGCGTTACCTTCGCTCTCCTCCAGCTGGATCTGCCGGACGCGCAGCTGGCCGCCGTCCAGCCAGATAAAGGCGCTGCCGATCCGCTGATCGTCCCGGGTGCTCTGGCTGCCGGCGAGATGAATATAGAGCGGGACGCTCATGCCGTCCTGCAGCGCCTGGCTGAAGGCCTGCGGAATAATCACCCCGCCAATCTGCTGCGCGCCTGCGGCAGCAGCGCTGACGTCGGGCTGAACGAACAAAAAGATCATGCCGAAGGCAAGCCGTGTTTTCAGTCCTGGGGTAATCCATCGTTGAGGCATCGTCGTTATCCATCTGCACAGCTGTCTATTTCACGGGAACAAACTGCTCACCCTGCCAAAGCGCCACCCGTCCTTTTTTATCCGCCGTGTCCACGCGCGTAAAACGGCGCGATTTACCCGGCATCAGGTAGTAATTTTCTTTACACTCCTTACCATCGGCGGCCTTCAGGCAGGGGCCGTAGGCGAGGATCCGCAGCGTCGCATTCCCGGTGTTGGTCAGAGAGCCGTTGGCGTACTGAAAGCGATAGTTCACCTGCCGGGGCGCCACCACCAGGATGGTGCCGATGCGGGCGGAAGCAGTGGCCACCGCGCTGCGGTTGGCGTTATCGCGTTGGGCATCGCTGAGCGCCTGATCGAACCAGACAATGCGGTAGTAGCGCTCTTTGTCATCCGCCGGGCCTTTGTAGAAGAAGCGGATCACATCGCTGGCCTGGGCGGGTAGCAGCAGGCTGGCGGGAGTGAGCAATACCTCATCCGGTTTGTCCATCGGGATAACCTGCCCGCCGTCCAGCGGGGAAGAGAGCCGTTCGAGATGGATATTGATCAGTCGACCGCTGTCTGTGCTGTTCTTGATCGTTTTGCTCAGCGTGCTGCTGCCGCTGTTCATAAAGGATGAAATATCGCCGACATCCAGCGCCTGCGCCGGCGACACCCCGGCAAGCAGCAGCCCGAGGGCCAGAAGGTGCTTTTTCATAACAATTCCGTCCGTGAAAAAAGCAGGGGGAGATCCCCCTGCTGGTGCATCAGAAGGATCAGCTGGTCCAGGTGGCGTCGAACTGTACGCTGACGTCGCCGCTCCAGATCCCTTCCGGCAGAGTGCTGTAATCGGTCACGGCGGTGGTGCCGTTGGTGGTGCCGCTGATGATGGAGAAAGTGAAACCATCCTGCGCTGTGGTACGGCCGCTGGCGTTGTAGCCATTAGCCAGCGCGCTGAGGTTGCCGCCCATAATATTGTTGGCGGTATCGATCATCACGGTATCGCCAGTTTTTTCCACCGCGGCGCCGTTATAATCCACGCCCACGCTCAGCGTGGAGCCGGAGGTATCCAGCTGGGTTAAGGTGTTGGTGATAAGACGCGAGGTCAGCTTAAAGGCGGTCGCCGTTGTGTCCCCCTCAATCGCCACGTCAAACAGACCTTTCTGCGAGTTAAAGCCTTTAATGCCTTCGGCGTACTGGAACGCCAGGCTGCCGAGCGGGGTCACAACCAGCTTGCTGGTGGTGTCTTTTTTAGCGGTCGCAGACCAGGTCGCTACAGCCTGAGCCGTTACGTCAGCAGCCTGCGCCACGCCCATACCGGTAAACGCCGTTACCAGAGCTATTGCCAGAACCTTTTTTTTCATCGCTTTTTCATCCTGAGTTGAATTAAGGACATGATGTCCCGGTGAACCATTTAAAAAACAGAATTGCCTGGGTGTTACTGAACTAACTTATATATTTTGGAATACAGTTTGGCCTCAGCATTACGCCGATGGGTATACACTGTCTTCACGCTACAATTTTCAATTCTGGCGATCGATTTCGGCTGCATGCCCTGGGCGGTCATGCGGATAATTTTCATTTCCCGATCTGTAATTTTATCTTTCTTAATATCTTTGCGGAGAAACCTGCCATTAATTACATAGGCCAGTTCTTTTCGAATATCGCGACTCAGACCAACATATACCACGCCGCGAATATCGCTATTGTAATACCAGTAGTTCGCTAAGGCCTCTGATTTCCTGGCCGCAATCAATACGACCTGTTTCCCCTTTACCGCGGATAGCCATTCGCTGTCGCGCCTGATAAATTCGTTTAATGAAGCCGTATTGAGATTGATAAACACAAAATCTTTTCTGATTTTCTCCAGTGAGAGATAAATTAATTCGTCGATGTCTAAAATCAGTTCGGACAGTCCTTTATAGAAATAGGAGTCATCGGCAGACCAAATATACTTATCGGAACAGCTTTTATATTCCATATAGTTTTTAACCTCATAGTCCTTGAAGTAATCATTTTTACAACGTCACTGCTTGCCAGGCCTATAAAGTTTACTGGCGTATTCGTTTCCTTTAATAAATCGCCATTAAATAAGACACGCATTACTTATCAATATTGGATAAGCGGGGATTAAACTATAATTATTTTCTGCTTGGCGTTGAATTTAAGTTTTTTCCTATGGAGTGTCAACATGCGGAAAGGCAATGAATTTCGCGCCCAGGTCAATATTTACAAAAACTGAAAATATCAAATTTTTGAGCGCCAGAAAAAGACATTTATTTTCATAAGGTTATTGGTAATATAACCGTCAATTCTTATCTGCGCTTTATATTATCCAGGATCTTCGCCCTATTATGTTAGGAATATTCTTAATGGAACTCTTGAATGGCTTATCAAATAAACCGGATTTAGCACAAAAGAAAGGATATAAATCTACAAATAAACAAAAACCAGGATGATTCACCAACACATAAGACTAATGAATAGATTAACCTGCCGCACAAAATAGTTATGTATATGTTAATACATGCGGGATGTTGAATGCTAAACAAAGGCAGACGCATTATCTATTCGATTAAACAGTCTTCTTCATCAAGATTAAGCGAAGATTGCCGAAGGCTGTCTACGCCTACGAACCGGTCTGTCCCCGCGTCCTCCAAAGCATAGCGGCTTTTCGGCGCTTCGCCAGCCGCCGGCATGCCGCACGCGTTGAGCCGCTGGCCGTCGCTCTTTCACGCCAGTTCACGCTTTGTTCGCAATACCGTCATCGAAATTTCATATAAAGACCTATTAATAGTGGCCAGTTAATGACGAACCTGGACACTCTTATGAACAGCTCTCTTGCCGCGGTGGCCGAAACTGATTTCCAGCCGTTCACCGATCCCGCTGCCGGCCGGCAGCGGAAGGTCTTAAGCGTGCGTAATCTGAGTAAAGCTTATCAAGCCCAGCACAAGGTGCTGGACGGCATCAGCTTTGATCTGCACGCCGGGGAAATGGTCGGGGTCATTGGCCGCTCCGGCGCCGGTAAATCGACGCTCCTGCATGTCCTCAACGGCACCCACAGCGCCAGCGGCGGAGAAATTCTTAGCTACCCGGAAGTCGGTACCCCGCACGATGTCTCACAGCTGAAAGGCCGCGCGCTCAATGCCTGGCGTAGCCACTGCGGAATGATTTTTCAGGACTTCTGCCTGGTGCCGCGCCTCGACGTGCTCACCAACGTCCTGCTGGGCCGCCTCAGCCAGACTTCAACCCTGAAATCGCTGTTTAAAATCTTTCCCGCAGCCGACCGGGCGCGCGCCATTGCGCTGCTTGAGTGGATGAACATGCTGCCGCACGCGCTGCAGCGGGCGGAGAACCTCTCCGGCGGGCAGATGCAGCGGGTGGCGATCTGCCGGGCGCTGATGCAAAACCCCGGGATCCTGCTGGCCGACGAGCCTGTCGCCTCGCTGGATCCGAAAAACACTCAGCGCATCATGGATGTGCTGCGCGAGATTAGCGAGCAGGGTATCAGCGTGATGGTAAACCTGCATTCGGTGGAGCTGGTCAGGGCCTACTGCACCCGGGTTATCGGCGTCGCCAGCGGCCAGCTTATTTTTGACGATCACCCCTCCCGGCTGACGCAGGATGTGCTGCAGCGGCTGTACGGCGATGAAGTTAGCCAATTGCATTAATTTCACTCACACGGGCAACATAATGAAAAAATATATGACTGGCGCAGTTCGTTTATCCGCAATGGTCGCGGGCATGATGATGGCATGGCAGGCAGCGGCGGCGCAGCCGAAAGAGCTCAATCTGGGCATTCTCGGCGGCCAGAACGCCACCCAGCAAATCGGCGATAACCAGTGCGTGAAAGCCTTCCTAGATAAAGAGCTGAACGTGGATACCAAACTGCGCAACTCTTCCGACTATTCCGGGGTGATCCAGGGCCTGCTGGGGGGCAAAGTCGACGTGGTGCTGAGCATGTCCCCCTCCTCCTACGCCTCGGTTTATCTCAATAATCCGAAAGCGGTGGATATCGTCGGCATCGCCGTGGACGACAAAGATCAGTCTCGCGGCTATCACTCGGTGGTGATCGTCAAAGCCGACTCCCCGTACAAAACGCTGGACGATTTAAAAGGCAAAGCCTTCGGCTTCGCCGATCCGGATTCCACTTCCGGGTATCTGATCCCTAACCATGCGTTTAAAGAAAAATTTGGCGGTAACGCCGACAACAAATACAACAACACCTTCTCCAGCGTCACCTTCTCCGGCGGCCATGAGCAGGACATCCTCGGCGTGCTGAATGGCCAGTTCGCGGGCGCGGTCACGTGGGCCTCGATGGTTGGCGATTACAACACCGGCTACACTACCGGCGCGTTCAACCGCCTGATTCGCATGGATCATCCGGATCTGATGAAGCAGATCCGCATTATCTGGCAATCGCCGCTGATCCCGAACGGCCCGATCCTGGTGAGCAATGCGCTGCCGGCGGACTTTAAGGCGAAGGTCGTGGCGGCAGTGAAAAAGCTGGACACCGAGGATCACGCCTGCTTTATCAAAGCGATGGGCGGTACTCAGCACATCGGCCCGGGCAGCGTGGCTGACTTCCAGCAGATTATTGATATGAAACGCGAGCTGGTGAGCGCGCGTTAATCCTGCCTCAACGCCGCCTGCTTGCCCCAGGGTAAGCGGCGGCGCTACGTTGAAGATCCCCGACGCATGAAGACGACCCACACCGAATTTGAACGCTATTACCAGCAGGTACGCTCGCGGCAAAAGCGCGATGCCGTCTGCTGGTCGCTGCTGCTGCTGGCGCTCTATTTTGCCGCCGGCAGCGCCGCGGAATTTAATCTGCTGACTATCTGGCACTCGCTGCCCCATTTCTTTGACTATATGGCAGAGACCATTCCGCCCCTGAGCGCCGGCAACCTGTTCGCCGATGTGCAGACCAAAGGGTCGCTGGCCTGGTGGGGCTATCGCCTGCCGATCCAGCTGCCGCTGATCTGGGAAACCCTGCAGCTGGCGCTGGCCTCGACCCTGGTGGCAGTCGCCATCGCCACGGTTTTCGCGTTTCTTGCCGCCAATAACGCCTGGTCCCCGGCGCCGGTGCGCTTTGCCATTCGCGTGCTGGTAGCCTTTTTGCGCACCATGCCCGAGCTGGCGTGGGCGGTGATCTTTGTGATGGCGTTCGGCATCGGCGCGATCCCGGGCTTTCTGGCGCTGATGCTTCACACCGTCGGCAGCCTGACCAAACTGTTTTACGAGGCGGTGGAAAGCGCGCAAAACAAACCGGTACGCGGCCTGGCGGCCTGCGGCGCGTCCCCGCTGCAGAAAATTCGCTTCGCCCTCTGGCCGCAGGTGAAACCGCTGTTTCTCTCCTATGGCTTTATGCGGCTTGAAATCAACTTCCGCTCGTCGACCATTCTCGGGCTGGTGGGCGCGGGCGGCATCGGTCAGGAGCTGATGACCAACATCAAGCTCGACCGCTACGATCAGGTGAGCATCACCCTGCTGCTGATCATTCTGGTGGTGTCGGCGCTGGACATGCTGTCCGGTCGTCTGCGCCTGCGGGTACTGGAGGGTAAGAAATGAGCGTCTGGCACATGCAACCGGATCTCGCCGCCAGCCGGCGGCAGCATAAGCAGCTCTATCAGGTCCAGGGGCGCTACCTGCTCTACGTCGGGCTGGTGGCGCTAGCCTGCGTGCTCTATTACGTCTGGTTTTTTCTGCAGTTTGGCATCAGCGGCGAGCAGCTGACCACCGGCCTGCAGCAGATTGGCCGCTACCTGGCGCGGATGTTCGTCTGGCACGACTTCTGGAACTGGCCGTTCGGCTATTACTTTACGCAAATCGGCGTCACCCTGGCCATCGTCTTCGCCGGGACGCTGACCGCCACGGTGCTGGCGCTGCTGCTCTCCTTCTTCGCCGCCCGCAACATCATGCGCGGCGTGGTGCTGGGGACCCTCGCCCTGCTGATGCGCCGCCTGTTTGATGTGCTGCGCGGGATCGACATGGCTATCTGGGGGCTGATTTTCGTGCGTGCGGTCGGCCTCGGGCCGCTGGCAGGGGTGCTGGCGATCATCATGCAGGACACCGGCCTGCTGGGACGGCTGTACGCGGAAGGTCACGAAGCCGTGGACCGATCTCCCGGGCGCGGGCTGACCGCCGTGGGCGCGAATGGCCTGCAAAAGCATCGCTTTGGCATTTTTACCCAGTCGTTCCCGACCTTCCTCGCGCTGAGCCTGTATCAGATTGAATCCAACACCCGCTCCGCGGCGGTGCTGGGCTTCGTCGGCGCCGGCGGTATCGGGCTTATCTATGCCGAGAATATGCGTCTGTGGAACTGGGATGTGGTGATGTTTATCACCCTGCTGCTGGTGGCGGTGGTGATGATCATGGACACCCTTTCCGCCTGGCTGCGCCGTCGTTATATCGGCGGCGCCGCGGTGCCGCTGTATCAGGGCGGACGCTAGCGCACATTTGCGCCGGATGGCGGCTGCTCCTTACCCGGCCTACAGCCCCAAATCACCGCTGGCGCAGGGGCTGCTGAAACTGCCGGTGCTGGCGGCCTCAACATCGCTGAGACGTTCCCGGAAGGCCGGGGCAGCCCGCATGGATGCGGGCTGAGGGCCGTGTTTTGCAGGGACGCTGCCTCGGCCCGACCCGAAGCCTGCAGGGATAAGTCGAAGGCACCACGCAGTGGCGATGTTGCTGGCCGGAGCCCGGGGGTACAGGGGGCGGCGGCGACTGGCCGCCCCCTGTGCGCTCCCAGCGCCATGAGTGACATAGCGCAGAAAAAATATTGGGAGCGCAATCTGTCCGGAAATAACATAGAAGTTGTAGCCCTGCCAGGCGCTGTATGCACAGGGAAATTTACGCTTGTACCGTTATTCCGCCGGGTGGCGGCTGCGCCTTACCCGGCCTACTCGTCAGGCTCCGACTGTCTCCAGGCCCGGTAAGCGCAGCGCCACCGGGCGATAGCATCAGGCACGGAGCTGCATTTATGCCGGGTGGCGGCTGGCGCCTTACCCGCCCTACAGGGTTTATCCGGACTGGGACGACTGAACCCACAGGCCTGTAGAAAAATTTATCCGCTCCGCTATTCCAGCCGCCAGCTCAGCACCGGCCAGCCGTATCCGGCACCGGCCGCCTGCAGCTGCGGACAGGGATTGACCAGCCGCACGCGATCCGCATGCAGGCACAGCGGCAGATCGTTAATGGAATCGGTATAGAACGTCACCTCGCCGTCATACTGCGGATGCGCCTCGCGCCACTGCGCCAGACGCGCCACCTTCCCCTGCTGATAGCTGGGGATCCCGGTGATTTCACCGCTGTAGCCGCCGTCGACCATCGCCACGTCAATACCCAGCGCCTGATCGATCTCCAGCGCGGCGGCCACCGCCTGCACCAGCAGGCTAACCGAGGCGGAGATAATCAGCATCTGCTCTCCCTCGGCCCGCAGACGACGAATGAGCTCCCACGCCTGCGGATAGACCCGGGGCAGGATCGCCTCGCGCACGCAGCGGGCCACCAGCGCGTCAACGTCCGACTTCGGTATTCCGGCCAGCGGCGCCTGGATCAGGGCCACATAATCGGCGATATTCATCTCTCCCCGGTCATAATCCGCCATTAGCCGCGCCTCGCGGGCAAGATACCCCTTCTGCGTCGCCAGCCCTTCGCGAACCATAAACTGGCTCCAGACCGTACTGCTATCGCCCTGTATCAGGGTGTTATCGAGATCAAAAATCGTCAGCGTGTTGCCCATGGTACTTTCCCTTACTGGTCAAAATAAGCTGCCGGGAGCATGCGTAAAAAAGATGACAGGAAAATGAACCGGACGCCGCAGCGCCCGGCTCGCCATCAGCCGGCGCGGACCTTCGCGGTGCGGAACACCAGCACGATCCCGCCGACGATCGCCATCATACCGATCATCGCCGCCGCCGGCAGTCGGTTGCCCAGCAGCAGATAATCCAGCAGCGCCGTGATCGCTGGCACCAGATAAAAGAGGCTGGTGACATTGACGATATTTCCCGCGCTCAGCAGACGGTACAGCAGTAGCTGGGCGACCACCGAAATCAGCAGCCCGAGAAACAGCACCGGAATAATCAACCCGGCGTTAACGGTAAACTGGAAGCCGCTGACCGGGGCAATCAGCAGGCACAGCCCCAGACTAACGGCATACTGCAGCGGCAGGACATCCGCCGGCGCCTGACGGCTGCGCTTTTGCCACAGCGCACCAAAGGTCATCAGCAGCAGCGCCGCCAGCGCAAACAGGATCCCCACCGTCGCCATCGGCGAGGCCGCCAGGCTGCGCCACACCAATAGCACCAGCCCCGCCAGGGCAAGCAGCAGTCCTGACAGCCGCCGCCCCTGCAGGCGGCGCTCCACCACGCAAAGCGTAAGGATGGGCTGGATCCCCATGATGGTGGCGATAAGTCCCGGCGTCACGCCGTTGGCCATCGCCTCGAAGTAACAGACCGAATAGCCGCCAATCAGCATCAGACCGGTGGCAGCTGTCTGCAGGCGGGTGCCCGGCGCGGGCAGCCAGCGCCGACGGACGATAGCCAGCGGCGCCAGCGCGACCAGGGCAACCAGAAAACGAAAGACCAGCAGCGCCATCGGCGAGGCGTTATCCAGTCCCCAGCGGGTGAAGATGGCCGCGCTGCCCCACAGCAGCACAAAAAGGGCCGTTGTCGCCTGCGAGGCGAGCAGAGAATAGCGAACGTACATAGCATGCTCCAGAACGTCAAACACAAGGTATCAAGCGTCATACCGGCAGGTAAGCGCCTGCTAAAGACGGCGTTAAGCGCCGAAAACTACCCGGTCTGGAGGGGGAGGCGGTGGGCAGAGCGTGGCGAAGCGATGATGAGGCGCAGACGTCATCCACCCCGCGTCGAAAGCGGCGCCGGGCAAAGTCTCGCTAGAGATGGCGTAATGCGTCATGGAATGCCTCGTGAAATGTTCCTGTCAGCATCCTGGCATAGACCGTTGCGAAGTGACAACTGCCCTTTATGGCTGATCCATCCCGAGGTTGTTTATTTTTAATCGTAAATAAACGTAAAGGCGGCCTCGGCTTATTCAGCCGTGGTTTTTAATCGGCTATAAAACAAAGCAGTCTGCTTGCTACTTCGAAAATAACGATATGAAGCCAAAACTGACGCATGCTCTCTTTTTAATTCCTTTTTTGTTGTTGGCAGGATGCACCTCCTCACCGAAACAGGCAAAGAACACAAAATCTCATGCGGATATGACCATTGACGGCGGATCGGACGATCTGATCCCGGTGGTGGCGGCCCTGCATGATCAGATGCACACCTGGCAGGGAACCCCCTATGAATGGGGCGGTACTGAACAAAGCGGCGTCGACTGCTCGGGTTTCGTCTGGCGCACGCTGAAGGATCGCTTTAATCTGCCGATGGAGCGGATCACCACCCGCGAGCTGCTGCACATGGGCGTGCGGGTCAATAAGCGGGATTTACGTCCCGGCGATCTGGTGTTCTTCCGCACCCGGGCCGGGATGCACGTTGGCTTTTACGATACCGATCATAATTTCCTTCACGCCTCGAGCAGCCAGGGCGTGATGCGCTCTTCGCTGGACAACCCTTACTGGGAATCGGCGTTCTATCAGGCGCGTCGTCTGCCGAAGGAGTATAACGCGCAGATCACCATGAACAGCGACACCCTGCATCTGGCGAAGAATCGCCGCTAAAAAAAAAGCCGCAGCCAGGGCTGCGGCGGGTGGTTCTGCGGTTAATCAGAACTGGTAGGTCATACCCAGCGCGACGATGTCGTCATCGTTGATGCCGAGTTTGTTATCGCTTTTCAGCTGGTTGATTTTGTAATCCACGAAGGCGTTCATGTTTTTGTTGAAGTAGTAGGTCAGGCCCACGTCGATGTAGTTAACCAGATCTTCACTCCCCACCCCTTCGATATCCTTCCCTTTCGACAGCACATAGCCGAGGGACGGACGCAGACCGAAGTCGAACTGATACTGCGCCACCGCTTCAAAGTTCTGCGCTTTGTTGGCAAAGCCGCCGCTGATCGGGGTCATCTTGCGGGTTTCAGAGTACATGGTCGCCAGGTAGATATTGTTGGCGTCATATTTCAGGCCGGTCGCCCAGGCTTCCGCTTTCGAACCCTGGCCGCGGGCCAGCAGGTTCTGATCGTTGGTACGGTCGGAGCTGGTGTAGGCTGCGCTGACGGCGAAGTCGCTGCCGCCGAAATCATAGCTTAACGAGGTGCCGACGCCGTCGCCGTTCTGTTTCTTCGCTTCACGGCCTTCGTTTTTACCCTGGTACTGCAGGGTCAGATCCAGGCCATCCACCAGACCGAAGAAGTCGGTGTTGCGGTAGGTCGCCAGGCCGCTGGCGCGCTTGGTCATAAAGTTATCGGTCTGGGCAGAGGAATCGCCGCCGAATTCCGGGAACATATCGGTCCAGGCTTCCACGTCGTACAGGGCGCCAAGGTTACGACCGTAATCGAAGGAGCCGTAGTTCTTCAGCTTCACGCCGGCGAACGCCAGACGGGTTTTCTGGCTGGAGTCGCTCTCGGTTTTGTTACCGGAGAATTCAGATTCCCAACGGCCATAGCCGGTCAGGTCGTCGTTAATCTGCGTTTCGCCTTTAATACCGAAACGCACGTAGGTCTGATCGCCATCCTTGCTGTCATAGTCGCTGAAATAGTGCATGGCTTTGATCTTGCCGTACACATCCAGCTTGTTCGCGTTCTTATTATAAACTTCCGCTGCCTGCGTCGCTGTTGAAGCCACAAAGCCCATCATCATTAATGCCAGAGTACTCTTTTTCATTATTCAGTCCTGGTGATTTATTTATACGCGCTATTCAATTGCGGGCGCTCGCCCATCAAAAACTGGAGGTTTTTTAACGCCGGGATATTAAATATTTATGACAAGATGGAACTTTTTATAAAAAAGGGTATTTAAATGTATCTGACATATTTTTGTCACATTCCCTCTCCAGAATGCCCGATCCCGCGCAATAAAATGGCGCGCCCGCCGCCCCGGGTGTTGGCAAGCGGGCCGACTCCTGCTACAACATCAGCTCGATATCGATATTCCTTTTGAACGGCAGAGAATCATGAGTGAAAGCCAGACGCTGGTGGTAAAACTGGGCACCAGTGTTTTAACAGGCGGGTCCCGTCGCCTGAACCGCGCCCATATCGTCGAGCTTGTGCGCCAGTGCGCACAGTTGCACGCCATGGGACACCGTATTGTCATCGTGACCTCCGGGGCCATTGCCGCCGGGCGCGAGCACCTTGGTTACCCGGAACTGCCCGCCACCATCGCCTCCAAGCAGCTGCTGGCGGCGGTGGGACAAAGCCGTCTGATCCAGCTGTGGGAACAGCTGTTTTCTATCTATGGCATTCACGTTGGCCAGATGCTGCTGACCCGCGCCGACATGGAAGACAGAGAACGGTTCCTCAACGCCCGCGACACTCTGCGCGCGCTGCTGGATAACAGCATCGTCCCGGTCATTAACGAAAACGACGCCGTCGCAACCGCGGAAATCAAAGTGGGCGATAACGACAATCTCTCCGCGCTGGCCGCGATCCTCGCCGGGGCGGATAAGCTGCTGCTGTTAACCGACCAGCCAGGCCTGTTCACCGCCGACCCGCGCAGCAACCCGCAGGCGGAGCTGATTAAAGACGTCTACGGCATCGACGACGCGCTGCGCGCCATCGCCGGTGATAGCGTCTCCGGACTTGGCACCGGCGGCATGGGCACCAAGCTGCAGGCCGCGGACGTCGCCTGCCGGGCGGGGATTGATACCATCATCGCCGCCGGGAACCGCCCGGACGTCATCGGCCATGCGATGGCAGGCCTGCCGGTAGGTACCTGCTTCCACGCCCAGGAGTCTCCGCTGGAGAACCGTAAGCGCTGGATCTTCGGCGCGCCGCCAGCGGGGGAAATCACCGTCGATGCGGGCGCGACCCAGGCGATCCTCGAAAGAGGCAGCTCGCTGTTGCCAAAAGGGATCAAAATCGTCAGCGGCAACTTCTCCCGCGGCGAAGTGATCCGCATCCGCAATAGCGAAGGACGCGACATCGCTCACGGCGTCAGCCGCTACAACAGCGATGCGCTGCGCCTTATCGCCGGCCAGCACTCGCAGCAAATCGATGCCATTCTGGGCTATGAATACGGCCCGGTGGCCGTCCACCGCGATG
Source organism: Klebsiella sp. P1954 (assembly GCF_018199955.1). NCBI lineage: Bacteria > Pseudomonadati > Pseudomonadota > Gammaproteobacteria > Enterobacterales > Enterobacteriaceae > Klebsiella > Klebsiella sp. P1954. The sequence continues at coordinate 1,863,464 of NZ_CP073373.1, forward strand.
ATATGATCATCCGTTAAGGAGCTGAAAATGCTGGAACAAATGGGCATTGCCGCCAAAGCGGCCTCCTGGCAGCTGGCGTTACTCTCCAGCCGGGAAAAGAATCAGGTACTGGAAAAGATCGCCGATTATCTGGAAGCGCAGACCGACGATATTCTGCGCGCCAACGCGGAAGATTTAGCCGAAGCTCGCGCCAATGGCCTGAGTGAAGCGATGCTCGATCGCCTCGCGCTGACCCCGGCGCGTCTGAGCGGCATCGCCAGCGATGTGCGCCAGGTGTGCAATCTGGCCGATCCGGTCGGCCAGGTGATCGACGGCGGGCTGCTGGACAGCGGTCTGCGTATTGAACGTCGCCGCGTCCCGCTGGGGGTGATTGGCGTGATTTATGAAGCGCGTCCTAACGTGACGGTCGACGTCGCCTCCCTGTGCCTGAAAACCGGCAACGCGGCGATCCTGCGCGGCGGGAAAGAGACCTGGCGCACCAACGCCGCCACGGTGAAGGTGATCCAGCAGGCGCTGCAGGAGTGCGGTCTGCCGGCCGCCGCGGTACAGGCTATCGAGAGCCCGGATCGCGCGCTGGTGGGCGAAATGCTGAAGATGGATAAATACATCGATATGCTGATCCCTCGCGGCGGCGCGGGCCTGCACAAGCTGTGCCGTGAGCAGTCAACGATCCCGGTGATCACCGGTGGGATTGGCGTGTGCCATATCTTCGTGGATGAAACCGCCGAGATCGCCCCCGCGCTGAAGATCATCGTCAACGCCAAGACCCAGCGGCCGAGCACCTGCAATACCGTGGAAACGCTGCTGGTGCACCGCAACATCGCCGATACCTTCCTGCCGGCGTTGAGCAAGCAGATGGCCGAGAGCGGCGTCACCCTGCACGCCGCCCCTTCCGCCCTCCCCGCGCTGCAAAACGGCCCAGCGAAGGTCGAGCCGGTGAAAGCGGAGCAGTATGACGACGAGTATCTGTCGCTGGATCTAAACGTCAAAGTGGTGGCTGATATGGACGAGGCTATCGCCCATATCCGCGAACATGGCACCCAGCACTCCGACGCCATCCTGACCCGCACCCTGCGTAACGCCAACCGCTTTATCAATGAAGTGGACTCTTCCGCGGTATATGTGAACGCCTCCACGCGCTTCACCGACGGCGGCCAGTTCGGCCTCGGCGCGGAAGTGGCGGTCAGCACCCAGAAGCTGCACGCCCGCGGCCCGATGGGGCTGGAAGCGTTAACCACCTATAAGTGGATTGGTTTCGGCGACGATACCATTCGTGCGTAAATGAGAACGGGCGATGCAAAAATAGGCAGTTGATTCCACTGGCTATTGACGCATCGCCCGCTAAGTTCTAACCTTTTGCCTCGTGATTCACGCTCGTGAACACCTCTTGCAGGGCCGATATAGCTCAGTTGGTAGAGCAGCGCATTCGTAATGCGAAGGTCGTAGGTTCGACTCCTATTATCGGCACCATTAAATCAATAAGTTACGATAAATCCTCTCGTTAATTTCATTAACTATTTCTTTCATGTAAGCACTTTGTAAGCACCCGCGCCGTATGTCAATCAACGCTATTCTGGCGTTTTCCCTACCTCAAATTGTTACCTTATCCATGGTGGTTTAATCCCGTATATCTGGGTAGATTTAACTTTCTCCATTAATAACTGTATAAAAATCAATTAATAAAAAAGTCTACCCATGGTCCAGGGTTTACTCCACCCATGGTTCTCATTGTCTACTCACATCGCTCTCAATACTTCCCAACAGTAAGGAACTCTGAACGATGCCAGACTCATTACAACCTCAAGAAGCATTTGCAACACGCCAGATATTAACAACTAATGAAGCCGCCGACTTCCTAGGGCTGAAACCGCAGACGCTACGTTGCTGGGCGTGCTATGGCAAAGGACCGATAAGCCCAGTAAGAATTGGTAATCGCCTGCGCTGGAGGTTGTCGGACTTAGAGAAACTGGTCAGTAAATGAAACGTTATAGGCAGGGATGGGGATAATTCCCATCCTCTTGCGGATATAAACGTCAGCTCATAACTCGTTATCATTTCTAAACTATTTTCCCAGATTTAATTATGAACAAATTAAATAGGCACGATATCGGGCCGTGGCACGCTCACGCCCAAAAACTACATCAAGGGGAGTCGCCTACGGCTCAAAGAGACTTCCTGGAAGCTATTCATGTAAGCCTATCGCAACATGATGAGTTGGTGAAACGCGTAAAATCGCTGGAGCTTGCATTAGCAGCCATGCAAAACAGAGAGGCCATCCCTGAAGGGATGGCTCCTTTAATCATGCTGGCAACAGAAATAGGGATATCCACCAGCAAGGCAGAAGCATTAGCACAGAACAGTGGCGTAATGATGCTTCGGCAAAAGGCCGGAGTTATTGTCCATGAAGTCAAATTCAGGGAGGCAGCACTGAACGTCATTCGCGAGGCAAAGCGAAAATACGGTAGTAAATACTGGTTCCACCCTCTGATCGGTAAGTTCACCATGACCAGGAGACCTCAAGCATGACAGCAGAGATGCAAATGCAGGAAGTTATGTCTGATGCGCTTTACAGCTGCCTATATCGCTGGGTGAATGGCCATCAGGTTGAACGGGAAGATGCCGAACTGGCGATGAAACAACATCAGGACTCCACTACCCGGTATGGTCAGTTGACAAAGGAACTTTACCGACTAGTGGATAGCAACCAAACTACTTACGAGTGGTTATGCGATAAGGGACTATTGGCAACGGATACCAGAAAACAGCGCGAATATCGCATGGCACTGGTAGCCAATATCATCGGCCCCGACAACCTGAAGGTTCTATTGTGCGACGCCCCCCGGATTAACCGGGTGTTTCCCGCTTCTACAATATTGCCGGATACCTTGTCCACATCGCCTGAAGAATGGTTGAGAATGGCAGTTACCGACCTCTCTCGTATGGGAGCAAGCCAGCGCGGAGAAGTGCTCATGGCACGTTACAACGACGCGTTGGCGATACATGCCGATTCCGATATCGTTCACTGTTATAACGGCGTGGTATGGGGGCCTGTGTCTGATAAAGAGCTACAACGAACAATGGCGCAGATCTTTATTGATGCGAAAACTGCCTATTCGCAGAACGGTATTAAGTCAGCGGTCGAAACCATGAAGTTAAGCCTACCTGTTATGGGGATTACAGCCCGTAATCTCATTGGGTTCAGTAATGGGGTATTTGATACCCGTTCCGCTCAATTTCGTGAGCACAACAAGGATGACTGGCTTCTGATTGCAAGCGAATTACCATTCAGTGCTCAGGTGGAAGGTGAAAGGCTGGATACCCATGCCCCAAACCTCTGGAAATGGTTGAGTCGTTCTGTCGGTAACAACAACCGGAAAGCGGATCGCGTATTAGCGGCGCTGTTTATGGTGCTGGCTAATCGTTACGACTGGCAACTTTTTCTTGAGGTTACTGGTCCTGGGGGTAGTGGTAAGAGCGTTTTCGCGGAAATATGCACAATGCTGGCGGGAAAAGTCAACACGGTTTCAGCTGGTATGAAGGCGCTTGAGGATTCGCGGGATCGTGCGCTGGTGGTTGGTTACTCGCTGATTATCCTGCCAGATATGACGCGTTATGCCGGTGATGGCGCGGGCATCAAGGCGATAACCGGCGGGGACAAGGTATCTATCGATCCGAAACATAAGGCACCGTACTCCACTCGCATCTCTGCGGTAGTACTGGCAGTCAACAATAATGCTATGTCATTTAGCGATCGCAGCGGAGGTATTTCCCGGCGCCGGGTGATTTTCAATTTTTCCGAAGTTGTGCCGGAAAATGAACGTGATCCGATGCTGGTCAAAAAAATAGAAGCCGAGTTGGCGATCGTAATTCGTTATCTACTGTTCAAGTTTGCTGATCAAGATGAAGCAAAGCGGTTACTGTATGAACAACAGAAATCTGAGGAAGCTTTGGTTATTAAACGTGAAGGGGATTCACTGGTGGACTTTTGCGGCTACCTGATAACATCAGTTGTCTGTGACGGCATGTTTATTGGGAACGCTGAAATTATGCCGTCTAACCCACGTCGTTACCTGTACCACGCTTACCTTACCTATATGCGGGCCAATGGGCTTAGCAAGCCGATATCGCTTACCAGGTTCGGTACAGATATGCCGGGAGCAATGGCGGAATATGACAAGACGTACCAGAGGCACAGGACAAAACAAGGATTGCGGTCAAACGTTATGTTGAACGAAGACTCGAAAGAATGGATGCCCTCATGTGACTCGACTCAAAATAAAGTTTATAGGTGAAGTGTTCACCACTATTCATCCTGTTGAAAATCTATTAATAATAGTGAGTTAACGGATGAATATTTTTTATTAACTATTCATTAAATATTCACCTGTTCACCTTATTCCTTATTCCTTATTATCTAATAAGGTGAAGTGTTAAGGTGAACAGTAGTGAAAGCTTGAAGATGAAGCCATCATCACTTAATCCAATGAAAACAAATAAGAAAAATTTAAAGGTGAACAGGTGAGCCTGTCTTTTTAATTTTTATAGCGGAGTTAATGGGATCGACTGCTACAACAATGCAGTGTTGCTGGAGAAAGAGGGCGTGTTCAGAGTTCCGTGTCATTACAGTGTCATCACGCTATTCAGTTGGCTATCAGGTTATGACGCTGAGACATATCTGCCGGGGTATTGAGAGGTATCGGCCAACGATCAGGTGGATTGAGGATAAACTGTTGCATTGAAAATGCGGTGTTTTTCTTGGTACTGATAGCGATGTGTGAGTATCGTAGGTCAAGTGAATCACGCGGTAAATCATGGAAACTTTAGGGGGAGCATAGTGGGGCTATACGAGAAGTGGTGTGACTCAACCAAAGAACAGGAACAGCGCAAGTATTACTGGATCTATGTCGAAAAGGATGGTGGCCGCGACGATATCCGCGATGACCTTGCTGAGATTATCCGTTCCCATTACGACCGACTCGAACGTATCGTCGAGGACGTAAGTCGGCTCGGATACAAGGTAGCCGCAAAAATCCTCAGCGAAGCTATGCCTCAGACGTCCAGAAGTCGCTCAGGCGATCTTGGCGAGATTCTTGCGACAGAGTTGGTTGAGGAAGAGATCGGCCTGCGTGTTCCTGTACGCCGTCTCCGCTATAAGGACGGCCGCAACATGGCTATGCGCGGCGACGACTTTATTGGTGCCGGATATGACGGTAATGGCGAGAAGCTCTGGCTTCTTAAAGGCGAAGCTAAAAGTAACAGGGTGCTGGGTAAAGCTACGGTCACGAGCGCTCGCAAGGTACTCAACCGCGATAATGGTCGTTGCACGCCTGATTCTCTGTTATTTGTTGCCAATAGGCTGTTGGAGAGTCAAGACCCTGATGACAACGAGCTAGGCCGCAGTCTCCGTGACGAAGTAGGCCTGAAGTTGCTTCCCGCCGACCGTATTGATCACATGCTCTTTACTATGTCGGGCAACGGGCCCCACGCGTCACTAAAAAAGGATCTCGATGCCACGAGCACCAATCGAGACCATTACGTCGTGAATATCCATATCGAAGATCACCAGGATTTCATCGCAGCCATGTATCAAGAGGCGGAAGACCTTGGAGACGATTGACGAACTGACCTCATTCCTTGCGGCCGCAACCGCCGATGGCATCCTTAGCCGTCTCCTCTATCGTGGTACGGCTTGGTCGTTGATGCGCAGGGAAGGCGTACTACCACCGAATGCGCCGCAGTTCGGCGCGACAATCGAAACCGATCTTGCTGAACATGGCTTCGCCCTGCTGCGGGGCGCGATGGCCCTGCGTGCTCAGGCTGGGGCTTCGAATCTGACGAGTAAGGCATTCGAACGCGCAGCCAATGCTTTCGAGGCTCTTATTCGCAATGGTGATCCAGAGGCTCCAGGCCGCGGGTTCCACCGCACTATCGCCGCCGCGGCCTATCACTTGGCTGGCTTTTCTGCCGTCGCTTATTCGCTTTTCAACGAGATGTCACAGGATCTCAATGCATCACCGGGTGAGATGGCTATTCGACATCTAATCCTGCGCGATCTAGGCCAATTACGCACTTTTGTTCGCGGGTGGTTGGACGACGAGACTCACGACGATGAACAGATTGCCGAAGTGCTACGGGGAGAAAACGGGGACATTGATGAGGTGTTAGCGACCATCCTCAATACTACAATCTGCAGAGCCTTGGCCCATTTTGACTTCGCACTCGAGACAGGTGAATCTGAGCCGATTGAGAAAGCACGGGCACTGCTCGCCGTAGCGGTTAGTCTGGCAGATAATTCGGAGAATGTTCCTTTGTGGTGGATCTCGAACCTCTGTCGCCACCTGATTGATGACCTTTGGCAGCATTCGCTACATCAGAATCTGCCGACCGAGCCGCCAGAGGGGGCAGAGGACAAATACCCAGACCTGCGTCAACTGTTTATCTCGTCGCTCTATGCGCGCAAGACTTCCGAGGTGGAGCTATGGCCGTCTCAATTGGAAGCGGCCCAGCGTTCCACGGACCTCACCGACGATTTGGTCGTCGCTTTGCCGACCAGCGCAGGCAAGACGCGGGTGGCCGAGATTGCCGTGCTGATGACTTTGTCTTCAGAACGGCGGGTGTTGATCGTCACGCCATTGCGTGCTTTGTCCGCCCAGACCGAGCGATCCTTCAGAAAGACCTTCGCGCCCCTCGGTTTTAGTGTTTCCTCGCTTTACGGTGCCAGCGGCCTTTCAACTGGCGATGAAGATGCCCTGCGTTCCCGCGAAATCGTCATCGCAACACCAGAGAAGCTCGACTTCGCCCTGCGAAGTGACCCATCCCTGATCGATGATGTCGGTCTGATCGTCCTCGATGAAGGGCACATGATCGGCCCGAGCGAGCGCGAAATCCGCTACGAAACGTTAGTGCAACGTCTGCTTCGACGCGCGGATGCGGGCGAACGTCGGATTGTTTGTCTCTCCGCTATTCTGCCAAGTGGCGACGAACTCGATGATCTCACCGCATGGATACGCTCCGACGAACCGGGTGAACCTGTGCGTTCCGACTGGCGCCCCACACGGCAGAGGTTTGGCGCGCTAATATGGAGGGGCGAGGATGCGCTGCTCCGGCTTGACCTCGATGACAATGGTCCGTTCCTCGACCAATTCGTCGTACGAAAACCGGCGCGGGGTCGGGAGAGGAAGCCCTATCCGCGCAAGAATTCGCATCTCGCCTTGTTCGTGGCGTGGGAATTCGCTGGACAGGGCAAGCGAACCCTGATCTTTTCCACCCAAGCAAATTGGGTCGAGAGCTACGGCAAACAGGTAGTGGACCTATGTAGGCGTGGCTATCTGGACTCGCTGTTGGGGGATAATGCGTTGATCGCACGCGCTTTGGAGGTCGGTAAGGAATGGTTGGGCGAAGACCATCCCGCCGTTGCCTGCTTGAGGGTCGGTGTTGCAATCCACCACGGGCGGCTGCCGAGCCCGTTCCTGCGTGAGGTGGAAGTTTTACTATCAGAGGGGGTGCTGAAGGTCATCGTCGCGTCGCCGACACTGTCGCAGGGACTCAATCTCAACGCCGCTGTCTTGTTAGTACCAACATTATATCGTGCATCTGAGAAGATTAAAGGCGAGGAATTCGCGAATGTGGCCGGGCGCGCTGGTCGCGCCTTCGTGGACGTCGAGGGCCTCATCGTCCATGTAATGTTCGACAAGATAAATTGGCGAAAGGAAGAATGGAGAGAGCTGGTCGTCTCTGCGAAGGCCCGCACACTGAAGAGCGGACTCATCCAGATTGTCGCCGAGATCCTTGTTCGGCTGTCTCGCGAAGGTGTCCTAGGTCGAGATGATGCTTGGGAATACCTCGCCAACGCCCGTGAGGCTTGGCGATCTCCCGTAGAAGAAACCGCTGTCGCTGAACGCCTAGCTGCTGGGGGCGAATACGAAGCTGGTGACGACGATGAAGGCGCTGATAGCGATGATGATAAGGAAGAAACCATTGACGAGGAGCCGCTCTCGCAGATCGTCGAACGTCTCGATGCAACCGTGTTCGGTCTGCTCGAGGCGCTTGATGCTGATCGCAACGACCTTCCAAAACTCTTGGATGACGCACTCAGAGGCTCACTTTGGGCCCGTCAGATCGCCCGCGAGGATGAGGACGTAATCCCACTGCATAAGAAGGTGTTTGAAGCGCGTGCCGCTCTCATCTGGAAGACCACCACGGCTCAGGCGCGACGGGGGCATTTTGCCATGGGCGTTGGACTTGAGGCTGGTCTCACCATTGACGCCATGGCTGACGAGTTAGCTGATCTCCTCGATCGTGCCGACGCTGCTGCGTTGAACGGTGACGTCAACGAACTTGTCGAAACCCTCGGTGGCCTTGGTGAACGTCTGCTGTTCATGAGACCCTTTGTTCCCGACAATGCGAACGCGCTGCCGACGAATTGGAAGGCCATCCTACGTAGTTGGGTGTCTGGCGAAGATGTTGTTAACATCGGACCGCAGAACATGCGGGTCGTTGAAGAGGCTTTCACCTATCGTTTGGTTTGGGCATTAGAAGCTGTCCGTGTCCGACGAATGTCTCTCGGCTGGTCGCCGGAAACGGTGGTTGGTGGCGCGGCAGCAGTTGTTGAAACAGGCGTCCCGCAATTCATGATGGCGATGTTGATCCGTGCAGGCCTTCCATCACGGCGCGCGGCTATGGCAGCGATCAAGTGTGCCAATCCTGTATTTGTAACTCCTTTTGAGATGCGAGCTTGGCTTGAATCCGACGAGATTACGGCCTATACCGTCGCAGGCGACTGGCCAACACCTGACACGGCCTCGCTATGGGCACATTTCCGAACCGAAGCCCTCAGAGCAGGCATTCAAAAATGGTCTGTTGAACATTATAAGCGTCTGCTTGATACCGAGACTGCCCCTATTGCTGGTCTTTATCGGATCGTCACTGACGAGGGGGACGGACGGACTTGGCTGGCGACGCCAGACTATTCGCGGATTGCCGCATTCAAAAAGTCGGCGGTTGACCCCAAGCCCAGCCTGTTCTCGGGCCGCGTGCCCGGCAACACCAGGCTGGTGGACGTATTGCGAATTGGCCGCGGAAAGCTCCGCTGGCCACCTGCTGATGCATAATACTGGAAGGAAAGTATGTTCTAACTGAGGGTAATAGCCCAGAATCACGTCCCTTTGTTAGAGGAAGAAAATGTATTACCAGCTACGACTACGGCGGCTTGCTCGCTTCAGTCGTGTCAAAGGAAGAGGTAACGAGCTGTGGCTAGTGATCTTTACGGGCAGATTGCCCGTATTCTGCAGACGATGACTCATAGAGAGCTTAGTGAGGCACCGCAGCAGATCGCCGGATTGGTGGTCGCAAATGGTGAGGGCCTTTCAAAGCGAGAGCGTATCGACTTGGCGCTGGCAAACCTTACACAGGCGGAATTGGCGCGTTTCGCACTTAAATTCGCCGCGCATCGTGGAGATGTCGCACTCGATGAGTTGGGCCGTAGGGTACTTGAGGCCGGTGACCAGCCTTTGTCCCACATCACACGACGAGACATCGCTCGGGCGTTCGGAGATGATCTCGCTGGTGAACGTGGCACGGTAGAGGTGGTCGAACGATATTTCCCCCTTTCCTCGCCTTTTGAAAACCTTTTTGGAAGCAATGGCCGAAGTTTACGAGATCAAGTCGCTCAGCACATGGATGTCAATCCCGGCGACTGGTCGGTGGAACACCTATTTAGTAAGATCGGCGCATTCACTTGCTCCATTGCTAGGTTTGGAGCATTGCTCGAAGAAGCTGTTCACCCTCTCTCCCGGTCGGGAGACGAACAGTTGCAGACTGTCACTGCCCTTAACGAGATCCTTGCGCGCGACGGATATGAGCTAGCGGAGGAATGTGAACTCTCTGGTCATCCAATCTTTGGGTTTCGCCCTATCGTGCGTGGGGTTGAAGGGCGACCTAAGAACCTGATCTTTGCCTCGCGGGGACCGAAGCCGGAGATTGGTTTCGCCGACGCCATCAACAACGACATCGTCATTCTATCCAATGAAGAAAGTTGTTTGGTCTATGACCGGCCAATTGGCTCAAACGGCCTTCTCTGGTCCGAGCTTGTCGCTTGGTGGAACGATATCTCCCCAGAGGGCAATGCTGCAAACCTTGGAGCACGACTTCAAGAGTCTCTGGCCTCAGATGCTGAGCGAAAGCTCTTTGCCACTTATTTTAAGGCCTATAGAAACGTCCTTGGCGAGACGCTGCCCGCGCTCCTTCCACAGGTCTACCTTCATTATGACCCTGCTGTCATGAAAACCCTGCGCCATCGCTTACCTCTTCCGCGTCAACGCATGGACTTTTTGCTACTGCTCCCAGGGTGTCAGCGTATCGTGATAGAGGTGGATGGAAAGCACCATTTCACGGAAAACGATCATCCGTCATTAAAGGTGTATGCAGACATGGTGTCGGCTGATCGCGAGTTACGTCTCGCTGGATATGAAATCTATCGATTTGGGGCGAACGAGTTGGTCGGGGACGGTGCTGCGCCGAGGATCTCCGACTTTTTCGAAAAGCTCTTTCGATTGCATCGTCTCGTATAATGAATGACTTTTTGGTGTGTTAATCAACGGGGAACAGGTCAGCACGAGCATGCCGTATATCTGTGGTAGCGTCTTACTCACTCATAGGTAAAGCTCATCACCTGTGCTTATACATAGCCAGCACACACCGTTTCTGCCTATAAATAAGATATAGGCATTTTCATAGGGCGGTATGATTTTACATGTAGCGTTCAAACTGCCACGCAGCGATGACCACCAGCATGAACAGAACGACGAGGGCAACGCACAGCACTCTGCGCCTCATATAGAGTGCAGCTCCAGCAGAAAGACCAATTAACACCAGTGTGAATGGCCAAGCGACAATTGCCGTCAGGTACGCCACAATCAGGTAGTCTTTTATCATGAATATCTCCCTGACTCGTATCCAAGTAGCAGAAAAGCCTATCTATTGAGATGAACGCTGATCATTATCCGTCTTTACACCCATTTTTGCAGGATTTTTCATATCTCATGCAGGTGCGTGAAAACCACTACACAAAGCGGGCAGGCGTGATGGGGATACGAGCGTGCGCTGAAGGTTATAATGGATAACTGCATGCTAGCAATGATTCCCAGAAAATGCGTGTGGTGCGAAAAAGCTACGGTTATACTGTGCACATAACGAACTATCAAAATGAACAATAAAGGAGGGGATGAGATGACTGTAACTACACATCAGAAACCTCTTAATACTTTTTTACGCCGGGTTAGCGCTCTTGACGCTCGTCTGGCTGAAGGCCTTTCAAAGTTGCTTCCTGATTGGTGGGATGACTCGCTTAATAATTCAGCCAGTATCAGCCAGCAGGTCATTTTAGGATTAGCAAAGTTTGCAAATCTGGATTTAACGACAGTTATTAATCCTACAGCTCAATTGAGGTTCAATGAGTCAGTGCGGAGATATAAGCACGCCGCAAACAAGTCTGTTGAAGAGTTACAAGCGGCAACGGCAGTTGTAGATGGTATGGCAAAAATTGCAGCTTCAGTTGCAAAAAAACCTTATCAGGGCCTCCCTTCTGCTCGTGATATCCGAGAGTCAATTCTGTCTCAAGGAAAGCCTTGGGTAGACTTTCTGTCGCTACTGGAATTTTCTTGGTCCGCAGGTATTCCTGTGTTGTATATGACTGATATTCCAGCTAGAAAAAAGATGGATGCGGTTGCTATAAAGGTTTCTGAGCGTCCAGTTATAGCTCTTACGAAAAAACATAAACATGCAAGTGGAGTTTTGTTTGGCTTGGCTCATGAGCTTGGGCATATCGCCTGCGGTCATCTTGAAAATAACTCGTTATTAATCGATGAAAAAATTAATGAAGACGATGTTGATAACCCCCAAGAAATAGAGGCCAATGCTTACGCGATAGAGCTACTTAATGGTAGGCCTGATGCGGCATTTCACAGTAAAGGATGGATCACAGCAGAGGTGCTGGCCTCAGAAGCTCTGCGCATAGGACGTCACAATAAGGTCGATCCGGGGCATGTAGCTTTGAATTACGCCAAAACTATGAGCCGCACGCATAGTGGAAATTTTTTCCCTGTATGTGGGAAAGCACTGAACTTACTTTACCCTCGTTTGGATTGGATGGAGCAAGCTGCTGGAACTTTTCTTGAGTATGTTGATGAAGAGAAGGTTTCGGAAGACAAGTTTGAAATGCTCTGCAGAATGAACAACATCGAGGTGTAACGCCAGTGGCTGTATTACTTGATAACGATGTAGTACTGAAATTGGCCCAACTTGATCTACTTGCTGATGGTTGCAAATTACTTACAAGTAAGTATGGCCAACTTTATGTTTTAGATACACTTGTGTATCAGTTGAGAGGAAAATCTTCCCTTCGTCGATATGGCGCTGCTGCATTAGAGCGAGTCCAGCAATGCTTATCACAGGGAACATTTTTGATGTTTGAAGAGCTGATCACAGACCCGCGCTTGATTCATTTACAGAACAATTTCGAGAATCTTGACGAAGGTGAGATGCGCTTACTTCAAGGTTTATTGAATCATCAGGATTTGCTTCTATCAGGCGATAAACGTTTTTTGAAGGCTATTGCTGAAACTGGGTTTATAGAAGATGCTGCTCTAAATAATCGATTTGTCTGTTTAGAGCAGGTGGTTTGCTTTCTTATAAATGAATTATCCTTGGAACATGTCAATGCGAAAGCATCGCTCGCTTTTAAGGGAGAATGCAGGGTTGATAGCGCTTTAAGAACATGCATTGGTAATGGACGTACACATGAACATGTTGTTGAGGGCGTACTTCAACAGCTTAGAGAACTGCCAGCAACATTGCTATCAATAGAGTTGCATTGGCGTTTATCTCCGTCTTAGCAAGATGGTTCTAAGAAAAAGGGCGCAGACAAGCTGCACCTTTTTTCTTATCGTTATCTGGTTCCGGGCTTATACCCAATAGACTGTTTAACCGAACATTTTGCTTCAACGATAGGTGTTACGCTGAGGTGGGTTATCGAACTAACTGAAGAGTACCTCTCGGAATAATCAATGGCCGATTAATTGAAAACAAATCTCTTATTAACTCCTGGCTTAGTCCTGTCTTAGCAAGAATGTTAAGCCATGTTGCATCATCGAGCATATCGATAGCAGAAGAGAACATATTAGGTTCTTCAGATTTCAAAAGCTCATCCCCAGGCTCAACTTTGGTATATCCCTTTGAATTAAGATGAATATACCCAGTTCTTGCCTGCTCTTGAGTTAACAGGCCAAGAGATGTTGCTCGAAAGATGCACATTTTCAAACTGATCTTCCATCTAAGTTTGAAAGCAACTAATGCATTCCAATCAAATTGCTTACCTCTGATGCGAGGGAACTCTTTTATAAATGATAACCGAGGCGCGAGTAACGCACTGGAGAAACGATCAGCCTGTGATTCAGTAGTCTTATCACCAGTTATTATCCCTTCATGCATTACTAAATGCCCTAATTCATGACCTATATCAGAACGGAATCTACAAACACTTTTTTTCGCATTGTTCCGTATAATAACCGGTCTGTTGTTATGGACTGTAAATGCATCAACTTTATCATCAACACCCGTTACATAAGCAACAATCACACCAGCACTCTCAGCCAATTTAGCCATTGATGAGATAGGGCCAAGTCCAAGGTTCCACACTCGGCGGCATTCCTCAGCTACACGCTCAATATCGTTAAAGGTTTTCAGTTCAGCCCCTGGAAACTCAGGGATACTGACATCAGGAAACTCTATCTCTTCCTCTATTGCAGATATAATGATATTAAGTATCTCTGCCCTAGCCAAAACACTATTTGTGAGAGTTTGAGTTCGTGACTTTTTACTTCTGAAATGGCAAACATCACTTTCAAGTGCATATTTACGCTCAGAGTACAGAAAGTCAGGTTTTATTTTTAAAGCGTTCGCTATTAGTTCTAAAACCTGCTCTGTGGGTTTAAAACCCTTTTCCATTTTACTCACGAACTGTTTTGTTTTGCCTATTTTATCGGCAAGTTCTTCGCATGAAAGCCCAACAGCCATCCTGGCCAATTTGAGCTTATCCCCGCGATAGTCATCAAAGTTAATCACCTGATGTTCCATTACTACTCACATCCTGATCGTTTTCTTTTTTACGGCGACGAAGAAGAGCATCATCAATTTCAGCCTCACCAGGAAGGGAAGTTGAATCGACAGGAATAAGTGGTACTGTTACATTAGATTGATGAGTAACCATACTAATCTGAGCTCCATAACTATTAAAACCGACTAGTGCGACTTCCCACCTAGGCAATGATTGCTCTAACTCGTCGCCTTCCTCTTCGGTTATAAATGGCTCAGCCAGAATGCGCCACGTAATATCGTGCTCAGCTTCGACATCTCCAAACAATGAAAGCTGTTCGTGCTCCACTTTGTTGCGCAAAAGACGATGACGCTTTTTAGGATTGTCGATGCAATCCTTGGAAAACTGCAGCGGGACTTTATTTAAAGCCAATACATAATTCAATCCCTTGGATAGCATTTCCAGCCCCGGGATTGATGATTCGTTCTGGATCAGATGATTTCGCACCCAATCATACGCCCTCACCCCTTTTGACCAGTTACTATCCAATACATGCTGGTGATAGTAGAGCTGATCTAATACGCTGGCAATCTCAGACAGTAAGTGCTGAACATCAGCTTCAGCAAGGTAAGGCTGAAACTCCCAACAAGGTGCTAGCTGATTGTTACTCATCTTAAGTTTCGCCTTTTCCAGAATTCGTAAACCATATATTTTCGCATTTACTCTGTTTTGTCAACCAAGGTGTGCGAAAGTAATACATCTAAACATTACACATGCAGGCATATTCCAGTAAGGGCTCCACTACCTCCCCGGCCTGAGGGGAAGTAGCGGACATAGCTCGTCCAATGATTATGCTGCATATTGCCCGCCACGCTGACAAGATCGCCTTTACTGTGTTTTGCCAGCGCGTCACCTGCTTGCCAAAGGCAATGACGCCCAGCCAGAAGGTAGCCTCTCCGTTACTGATTCTGCTGGCGCCACTCTTTTACCATATCCTTCGTGACCTCCTTCTTGTAGCAGACAGGCGAATATCCTCCCGCTTTGCTCCAGGCGCTGCGGCGGCCGCATGAGCTTCCGTTCCGTGCCGTATTGAATGGGCAAGCGCAGGTACCTGGGTAGGATGCTATAGAGTCGTCGATAATTCTTTGCTTAACCTGGTCATCAGTTAACTGGTTCGATTTGGCGATGGCCATATCTGACACAAAGACGAAAGCAGCAGCAAGTACGGAAATAGTGGCTAACTTGATGTTCATTTGGTTCTCTCCGGGCTGTAGATGAACATCCAAGGTATTCGTTGAAAATTTAGCCAACATTGATCTTTCGCAACTGCAGGTGGCGCCCTGCAAGAAAAGGTAGGTCAGGCTGGTGGCTAGATCTAAGTCAAAAGCATCCATTTTCAACTCATCATCTTTTTGAAGGCGTCAGCGGTTTCTTGTGGATTAATCCCTGCAGCCCGTGCTTGAGCGTTACTGCTGCTTTTGCCTGCTGTCTCCACGTTCAGCCGGCTGGTGTATATTCCGCTAACCTCTTTAGCGGCCTGCTCCAGAATATCGGCCGTCATTCCGAAGTTCTTCATGCTTTCGGCGTTTACAGCCATGCGGTTGAGAACGCGGAGATGATAGGCTTTATTGGAGATCGGAATGTCCGAGGTATCTTTATGGAAGCGTTCTCGGGTGACGTTGCATATGTCTACCCACTTTTGAGCCAGCCCCTTACTGCTGACCTTAGTCGGATCGTGTGATTCGACCTGCTGGCGGGTTATTTCAGCCAAATCTTTCCCTTACGGATTCCACGACCTGAGTAGGCGTCTCATGGCAAGCAATGGATTGGACAATAAATATTTTTCACTCAGCCATTAACGTTGCCATATTCCCCATACGTCCAGAACTATCCAGAATTCTCACGACCACCAGCCAGCAAATCACGCATCTGGCGGGCAGACGCTTTTTAAGCCTTAACAGCTCCAGTCTGGCGCGCGTGAGATCAGCTTTCGCTTTCTGCAACTCAAACCTCATGATGCGGTCAGTATGCAAGCCCATCATACCGTTGAGAAGTGCCATTTCCCGCCATGTCTCTGTTCCGTACTCTGGGTCGCTTTGTATTAGCAGCCCGAGATGTTCGGCCAGCATCAGGTTGCGTACCCTGCTTTTTAGCAACGGAGAAAGCTCGTAAGCCTCTTCAAGCGGGAAGAATGCATGCCGACTACGTTCACCGTGCTTAACCGCGTTCGTGTTGCGCCAGTATTGATGGCTGAAATTGGAAGAGGGTTAGCGACTTTCTTTCCCGACAGGATGTACAAAGTTAACTGCGCCACCCACCAGCAATGAAAAGGGGCTACGCATTGTCGCCCCGAACTGCCAGGCAGCAAAAACCAGAAAACCAACCAAGACAACGATGGACACATTCAGCACCCGCCGCTCAGCATGCAGTAACACGACAACGGCAACCGATAGCAGGATCAGCGTCACAGGCCAGCAAGAAGCAAGCGCAATGTACGACATCAACAGGTAATCCATTATCATGGTTCACCTCTTCATTTTGACCTGAACATCCAATCATTCGTCGAACAATACTCGTGGAATACTGCGCTAATGTTGCGACAGACAACCCAACTCAGAATTATTATCAACGCTAAGCGTGGTGAAGCTTCTCAGGGTTACTTAATCCACTATGAAGGAGTTACGGCCAATAAAATTATTTACGATTCTCATCTACTCACTGGAGTTCGGAGAGAATTTTATCCGGGGACACACTACCCAGGAAGGTGTGAGCAGACTTATCCAACACAACCATTGCAGGCGTTACGGTAACACCCAGTCGGTCAGCGAGCTCCGATTGTTTAATCACCAGATTTTTACATTTTTCTGAGTTATCGTTGCCTGGCAAAAAACCGGCCATGGCATTCTGAAGACTCTTTTGGCGATCGGACGCACACCAGACTCGCCCCATATCTTCGATAACCGAATCCTTGATGGATGTCGGCACCACCGTCAGAAACGACATTGTCAGTCCTGCGTCAGTATATTTTTTGATATTTTTAACGACATAGCTGCAATAAATACATTGGTTATCGACAAAAACTAACAGCCTGTGCTTTTCTGCGCCTGCCTGGAAAGTTATGGGTTCCAGCTCAGGTAAGGAGCGAGATATATCCTCGTAGGCCATCTGGGGGGTCGTATCAGAAGCAGATACTGACGAAGCCTGAACGCCTGAGCTGACTAAAACAAAAATACCTGCGGCTAATGATTTAAGAAAAAAATGCCTCATTCCCTCTCCCCCTTCCTGTTTATAATTCCAGGACGTTAACGCCCGGCTCTCGCCATAGTTAACTCCTTTTTTATCATTTGGAAAATACGATCGTTTCTGATTTATGCTGGCTTCATCATTGGGCAGTAGCAATTAGCTGCATGCCCGGTCTCATTTCCCGCTTTTCGGGTAAAGTCCGACAGACCGCGCAGGCCTGGCTGATGCAGTTGCCGGAACATCACTTCCTGTTCGGCACCATACTGCAGCTTACACTCGCGGACCCGCCGCTGCATCGTCCTGCGGAGGCTGCCAGGGTATTGACCGGGATATTTATCCTGCAGCATTTCCAGCAGGGTCGTGGGCATCAGAGCTGGTCTTTCCTTCAACAGGGGAACAAGCTCGATGTCCCAGACGGCCTCAAGCGGATCTTTACGCGTCCGCCAGTGACGATTACCGGTTTTAGACCACTGATCTTTTTCGATCCTGCGACCTGAGCGAACAGAGATACCGGCCTTCATGGCCGAGATATGCTGGGTTACACCTTTCTTACGCTGAGTCATGTAATAACTGACCTGATGAGTATTGAGCGTCACGCCATTTCCTGTGGGATCATGAACATGGTGCTCAGATTACAAAATCGGCCAGAATAATCAGCGCCAACCGGACTGAGTTATTGTCGTCTCATATATGGGGCCAGTTTAGATTTTCATTATGGGCACACCTCTGCGTACACGCCAATCATGCGCTTTGTTGCGTCTTTATGATATCCCATGATAACAAAAAAGCCCGGTATCTGCGGGCTTTAGGGGTTTCGTGCTGGTGGGTGAATCGTCCTGATAGCTTATTTGCTTTTCTTGATGTGAAGAATCAATGTGGCTATTGAATAGCCACAAGTGAGCTAATCGTTAGTTTTTTGAATTAAAAAATCGCATATATAATGAATATTATAAGTATTAATAACTCGAACAATGTATAGATGAGCCAATTTGATAGCAGTTGGTTTGTACAGGTTTATTCTGTTGCATGATTTGTCCTGCTGCCATCATTCTTTCCCCCGTTCCTGTATCGTGATAAATATTGGTGGCACCATATTGGACGACAAAGCCATTATTAAGTAACACTTTATAGTCGGCTTTATCCCATGACCAGTCGGACATAAACCGGTTTGCATAGGTCAACAGTTCAACTGTACCTTCTGTCTGCACACCATCAGGTGATCCTAGTCTGTCAATCACATCTGCACGACTCATTCCTTGGCTGATTTTAGCAAACTTCTCTCCTGTCACGCAGGCGGTTAGTACCAGTGTGACGAAACACAGGGTGACAACTCTTATGAACATATCAGAATCCTTCGAATAAAAATAAATTTCATTAAAACAATTCATTAACAATATTTGTAGCTAGTGCGAGAGTGTCTACTACAGTTGAAATGAGATTTAAAAGCAGTAGATTGATGTACTGTAGATGTTTAGACGACAGAAATCCACACTGTGTAGCATGAAAAACACTCATGCAAAACATCTACCAAATGCAAGGATTCGGATTTCTTTGAATCTTAAGAGGTTGCGTACAGAAAAAGGACTGAGTCAGGAAAAAACAGCCGAATTGGCGAATTTCCATCGTACCTATGTTTCTCAGTTAGAAAGATGCGTCACAAATATCAGCATTGATGGATTGGAGCGCTTGGCTTATGCCTTGGAAGTTGATGTCACAGAGCTTCTACGGATTCCCGATGCAGACTAAAATGCTGTAGTTAGGCTGTTGGCTTACCTGGTACATTCATTATAGGGTCTGAACGCCTCCTCAAGGCCCTTCTCTGCCGTTAACCCGTTGGGTTTGATATTGATTAGCCAATTATCATCGTGTGGGCTAAATCCCCGCCTTTTCCATTAAACTTCGGGCCGGGTGCCACTGTGTTTTCGGTTCATGTCTTACCATACTTACGAATGTACGCGTTTTATAAATACTATTGCTGTACTGTTATCCGTCAGCTATTCCACTGGAAACACTGGAAGTTGGCTACGGATGTAATACATCTCCTAGGTTTGGTATGGCATCCTTCAGGGTTTACTATCGAAGCACTTTGCACTGACCGTCGAGTATTTCTCAAAGTTGACCGACTAAGGTTGAT
Organism: Klebsiella sp. P1954; assembly: GCF_018199955.1. Lineage (NCBI taxonomy): Bacteria > Pseudomonadati > Pseudomonadota > Gammaproteobacteria > Enterobacterales > Enterobacteriaceae > Klebsiella > Klebsiella sp. P1954. The sequence continues at coordinate 1,882,930 of NZ_CP073373.1, forward strand.
TTTTGTGATAAATCGCGAGCATACGTCACTACCTTCCCGTTTAGAATGTGTCCTCATGTTGTGTCAATTGGCTTCCTCTAAAGCGGAGTCAGAGCATTTTATCTGGGTATTCACAGCGCAAAATTTGCGACTCTGCACAGTCAGTGTGTTGGATATGCGCAATCCAGCAAAAAAACCAATAAAAAAGCAAATAAAACAATTTGTTACGTCTCGTTTAATCTGTTAAGAAACAGCTGATTTTGCGCAAACTAAGATGCGAATTCATGGTGTTTCTTTTAATGATTTCGGAAATTAACGCTATAACTTCAGGCCAGAACCCTCATCGTGAAATACCTCGGGTTTTATTGTTCAGGCGCATAAATACTCCATGATCACCAAGGAGAACTGCACTTCATATGCTGGGATGTATTGTAAACTTCGCAATATACCCTACCCCATGAACAGTTAAGAATTGTTAAGGTTCAGATGATAAGTGACAAAGAGAAGTATAGGTTGCTGCGATTGTATAAAGCTGTGTTGAACAGAAATCATGAGGCACGTCTTGAGTGGCGAAAGCAATTTGATGAGGGTGACAGGGGAAACCTGCTCGACCAGATGCTGGTGGGAAGACACGAGCATCTGATATTACCACCAGAACCAGAATATGAGCCTTATCCTGATATCAGTGGCCTGCGGTGTGGTGCCAGAACCCGCTCAGGCACGGCCTGCAAAATTACAGCTATCTATTCCAACGGGCGCTGTAAATTTCACGGAGGCTTGAGTACCGGCGCGAAAACTAAAGGCGGCAGAGCGCGGCAATATGAGGGTTATTGTGCATGGCTGGAGAAACAACGGGCCAGCAAAGCTGGCAGGAAGCGAACGCGCAAATATGTCAGCGATGTGGCAAGAATTGGCTCTCTCATCTTGTCGAAGATCGGTGCTAGTGAAAAGGACAGAAAGTTACAGGCAGTAGACGGTATAGGCTTACGTATGTCAGGTGGTGCGCTGGTGGCAGAGTTGCCGAACAGCCATAGCATCACGGTACGACTGACGACCACCAGCCCGCAGTATGGTGGCGCCCGATGGTGGTATGTTTGTCCGACTTGCGGGAAGAGGAAAGCTTCTCTGTATTTTCTCGACGAATCGCTGTGCTGCCGTCAGTGTGCCGGGCTTCATTATGCTAGTCAAAGTAAATAATTGGCGGCATCAAGTCATTTAAAAATAGCTTGATGGCCGGAAGTCTATATAGGATGCGGGCTTAGCCCTGCTTCGGACAGCTTTGCGAGGCTGCGGTGTTGTGGGCTGGGAGCCACATAAGAGCTTCGAGATAAAAAGCCGGACCGTGCAGCCTTGGGCTGCGCGGTCGAGGGATGACCACCAGCGGAAACCGGCAGCATCAGCTTGGCATTGACGGCGCGGCCTTGCCCGCGTCCTCCTTCCTGAATCACCGCTCCCCCGCTATGAAAGCTTCCAGTATGTGCGAAATCAGCGTCGCCGCACCGACAGCCTCCTCGTAGGTCTGCGCGTGAAGCGTGGCGTAGCGATCAAGGTCGAGGTCGGCTTTCTGGCTGGCCGGGTATGGGACCTGTTTGTAACTGCGATGGATTACGAAGGTCCCTTATTTTCGCCCTAGATCACCGTGGCTCGATTGCTCTCTGAATAATTTGATGAAGACCATGTGACCCAATCTGTTCGGGATCGCCATTTACATAAGTGAGCAGGTCTTTGCTTGAACTCCAGCGCCAAGTTGAGGGGCTGATTCGTTCAATAATTTCTTCGCTTTCAAGCAGAAGTTCATTCAACAGTGGTAACTCATCAGGCACCAATGTTTTAATCCTACGAGCGAGCGCATAGAGCCAGAGGTTTACTTGGTGCGCATTGTTGTAGGATTTACAGCTTATCTGCGCGCTCATCGGCCGCCTGATGGTCCGAGCCAGTGCATCAAAGACATTCCTAAGTTCTCTGACAATCTCCACTCGATCTGCTGAGACTAGGTATTTGGTCGCAATAGCCAGCTCATCGGTGAATGCACCGTCCGCATCTAGAGTAAAATAGAGACTCTCATTCTTGAGTGCTGTACGCCATTGGGTAGTCAGCTCTGTCAACCACTGATGGGCAACTTGAGTGATATCGATTGTTCTTTTTTCCAGCATGGGTACGAGCATGGATTCAAGAATCCAGGGCGTGAAATGGTGTAGCCTGCCGAGGCGTCCCCGAACAGGTTGAAGAATATCCTTGAGCTCATCGTCCGCGAGAGGAGCCTTTAACGATTGGATTAAACAAGCGATGAGTTGTGGTTTAATCTCCGAATTAAGGTAGTTGGCTTCGTTGATCAGCCAGCACAAAATGATACGTCGAACAGTGGCTGATTCGATATGGTCGATTTTTGAAAGGGCTTCAATTCCCCAGACTCCCCTGTTAAGGGCGTTTTCAAGAGCATGAAGCCCTATCCAGATTATTACACTCACATTGCTCTGCAAAAGCGCATCAATTTGCTCATGATGCTTGTCAAAGCTGACGCACAAACAAATATGCTTAAGGGCTTCAACCACAAGCGCGTGAGTACGAGGAGACTTGATTGGTTCAGAGAATATTGTGTTTAACCAAGATACCAACTGCTTTGGAGCTTGCGACCATAGGAGTTGTATGGAGTAGTAATCGCTCCATGAGGTATCTACGGGTGAATATGTGAATGTACTGAACGGATCATTTTTTGAAAGCAGTAGTGCTGTAAGTCCCTGTGAACAGTAGTGTTCAATGTCAAGTTGTTTTTTTGTGAGACGTGGTTGCAGTGCTTTTGCTCTGGAGGGAGAGATGTGCTCCAACAGTGCAACCTTCACAAGTTCGGATAATACTGATTGCTCCTTGTTGTAGAGGCTACCTGCATAGCGACTAGCCGGGGAGTTGGCTATGACATAACCAAGGGCATCCCAAGCTGAGTGGAAATCTGCTATTGGCAACCCTTCAGTCCAGAATTTGGCGGGAAGAGCGTCAAAGCGATCTCCGTCAAGTTTCCCATCCTTAATATATCCTTTAGCACTCATCTGCTCCATGAGTACAGCTCCTGACAAGTTTGAAAGCTGCTCATCATCAAGCCACCAAGCTAGCACGCTACCAGCGCATGGTAGCTCAGCAAATGAGGAATTGTGATTTAGTCCTTTAGGCTTCTCCTCCTCACATGGGCTAATATCGGCAGAATTGAAAATTATTCTTGCAGGAAGGTGGGGATTACCCTCTCCATAGAGTGTACTTTGGATAATCTGATCAACGTACTCAAATACTTGCGGAATCACGTCCAGAGGAATAGGGGTTACCAATAGAGGATGTTTCTCGCTGGCCCTCTGAACTGAATTGGAAAGATGGTACCCAGCTAACGGCTGACCATTGGCTGAGCGAATGAGGATCATGCGGTCGTGGAGTTTTTTATCTGGTACTGAGAGTATTTTGAGGCAAACACTTCCAAAGTAGCCATTATTCCAACCTGAACATCTCGCTAGAAGATTTTCAACACGGTTGGGCTCATCGGCCTCTTTTATGCTGTCATCATTCGACATTTTTTCCGTCGTGATGACAAGGTAATCAGCAGTAGCAGTGCCCAGTCGGTTGAGAAGCTCAATCCCTACATCCTCCATAAATGGGTCGATCCAAGCAATTTTCGCGTCGTGGTGCCGTTCGAAAATGCCTTTGAGCCAGTCTATCAACTCGAGACGGCTCATACCGCTGCTGTCGTTGAGAGTAGGAAAGAACCGTCCGTCGGATTTCTTGGGGCATAACTGTTTGACTCTGTTCTGGATGAGCCAGTTGAGTGGAACCCATGGATCATCCGCATACCCGCCCATTTGTGACCGAGACGGACGACTAATAGCACGCCCAATCTGTCCTGCTGTCTCCAGTCTGGCCCTTTCCCTTTTCGGTACTTTTTTTGCCAACCATTCGAATTGGTAGTTTGCCCTAATGGGTTCGACTAACTGCATGTTGAGATTCATTTCGCGCACAAATTCTGCGCCGGTTTGAAGCAGGAGGAATGATTGCTCACCATTTATTCCAAGCGCATAAACCTCCATTGTATAAGCTGTGCTAGCTTGGTCCTGAAACACTTTGAGTTCAAATGTGTGATGGAGAGGGTATGAAGCATTCTTGCTGAGGTTGGCGATATAAGAGGACTGAAGGCCACCATCACTGTACGCCTTGACAATAACCAACAGATCGGAAGGTTCCCGGGTTAGTGGTTCGAATAGCGTCAGAGATGACTGCTGCCCCTTCAAAGATACGTCATACTTGCTGCGCTCTGAAGCATTGAGCCCAGGAGCACAGATGAACTCAAAGTCTCCAATTCGCCAAGAGTCAATTGTGGAGAAGTCTAAGCCAGTATCTGCATCCAATACTTGGCATGCAAATTTGGCAATCTTCATGTCATATCCTTCCAACACACTGAATAATTTTGATTTTTCTCTTGGAGAAATTGCGCCGCTGTCAACACTGGAATAGCTGGTCGGGCTTAGCCGATTAGTTTGAAATCTATAATAATCGCGTGTCGGCAAATGCATTACAGGGCGAGTGATAGGATTCACACAAAATGTACTTGTTCCTATCGCCTTAGCCAATTTGTCGCTGATATGCAGCCCGGAGAATTGGCAAGATTTCTGAAACGTCTCTCCGCAGATGAAGTGCTCAAGGAAAGTCCTCAGTCTCTCGGTAGAGGTATGAAGTGTCAAGGCGTGAGTTCTGACTGAGCAATTCTCAGTAAGTGGCATTTTGGAACTAACGCTCCCGCTCCAACTGTTTGATTGGTAGTTTCCTGATAGTGACCGACCATACAGAAAACGTAGTTCACTTGAATCTTCCCACTCGATCTCCAATAGCCAGATTTGGCTTACAGTGAGATTTTGATCATCTCCGAACAAGTCATATAGCCTAGAGTCTGAAAGCAACGCGCACATTGGACTCGTCATAGGGTCTCCTTTGTAGTGCTGAGTAAAAAGTGGATATAGATATGTGGCGCTGGCTGGAAGTAAACTGGCCCCCTGAATCTCCAGCCTATTGTTATCACTTAAGTTAGTGATAGTCGGTAAGTGTCAACGAAGTTGTCACACCTGAGGTTCACTATGCGGCCTGCTTTTCCCGCTCCGCGTTCAGCGTTACCTCCGCTTTCCACTGCCAGTTTCGCGTTCAGCTCCGCCAGCTTAACCGTAAGCTTACAGCGAGAACCTCATTGACGGAGATGTTTTATTCAGCTGGCAGGCTTACTCGCCATGGTAACAGCTCGTGGACAGATTGACTGGCCAGTCAGCTATGACGTTGAGGACATGACGGAGGTACCTCTCTGGATCCACGCCGTTCAATTTGCACGTACCGATCAGGCTGTACAACAGCGCTCCGTGCTCACCGTGGTCGGAGCCGAAGAACAGGAAGTTCTTGCGACCCAGACTGACCGTCCGCAGGGCATTTTCAGAGATGTTGTTATATGCTTCAGCCCAGCCACCCTCTGCATAGTACGTCAGTGCCGGCCACTGGTACAGGGCGTACGCGAACGCCTTCTCCAGCTCTGAGTGCCTTGAGGGCGTTTTCATCTTTTCACGCAGACAGCTTTCCAGGGCTTTCAGCTGTGGTTTAGCTTTTTGCTGACGTTCAGCAAGGCGCTGTTCTGTCTGCATTCCCCTTATTTCCGCCTCAACGGTATACAGCTCGCCGATACGTTTCAGGGCTTCCTCCGTCAGGACTGACGGAGTGCGGACCTGTACGTCGTGGATCTTGCGGCGGGCGTGAGCCCAGCAGGCTGCTTCCATTATTTTTCCATTGAGGTACAGCTCGCTGAACCCAGCGTACGCGTCCGCCTACAGCACGCCGCTGAAGCCAGCAAGATGGGTCTGCGGGTGGAGGCCTTTTCTGTCCGGGCTTTAAGCGAACCACACCGCTGGCGCAATTGCTGAGCCGGCGTTGCGATCATCACGAACGTACGTCCACAACCGCACAGTCTTCGTCTTCTTATTACCCTGCAGCAGCAACGGGACGGGGGTATCATCAGCATGGAGTTTGCCGCCGGTCAGGACATAGTTATGAAACACCTCTTCCTGCGGGGACAGCAACCATCAATCCGGATAGTGCAGCGGAATGCCCGTCAGGGAGAAAATGGAATCAATGAACCCCTGAGCAGTCCGCAAGGTCAGCCGGAATACGCGTTTAATCACCAGAACGGTAGTAATGGCAAGGTCAGAATAGCGCTGAGGTCCTCCGCGTGCTGAAGGCGTTGCAGACTCATACCATGCCTGAACAGCCTAACCATCTAGCCAGGAAGCGAGGGAGCCGCGATTGATAAGTGCTTTGTTGTAAGTGCGCCAGTTTTTGATTCGGAACTTCTGCTTTGCCACGGAACTACCAGGGTTGTCAGGGAATGTGTGATCTGAACCTTCAACTCAGCAAAAGTTCGATTTATTCAACAAAGCCACTTAGATGCTGTTTGGTTTTTTTATTTCATTATCAGATTTTCGTTCGTATCGATTGATTGGTTTAATAGTGTTATAAAGCATAGCTCAACCAGCTCAAATCTGAGCTAATACAAATATTCAATAATATTATTGTTTATTTTTGATTTTCCCTTTGCCTCTCATTTTTTTCCATCGATATTCAAAAATTTCCTTGCGGCTGAACTCATTGGATAGTTTGTTCCATACATCCTTTTTGATTCCCTGCTTGCCGTTTTCTTGGTAGATCTCCAATGGTTCATATCCTAAATCTCTAATGGCTTTAAGAATAAGTATTTCGTGACGTTGATCCATGCTGGTTTTTTTATCTTCTCCATTTTTACTCGCAGAGGGGAAATAGTCATTTATCTGTTTTTTTAATTCAATTACAGTCGATTCCCGAAGCTTTTCCATTTCCTTTTTATAATGCTCCACATACATTTCTTTTGCTCTTTTTCTATTGCCGCTTTCGTTAATTTCGAGTCTCTCGATATCTTCAGATTCTTTTTCTATCTTCGTGATTAATCCAAATCCGAAAAATTCAATATCAACAAGAAAATCAACTAAATCATCTCTTTCGCATGGGATAGTAATGGCCGGTTTTGTGTAATCTCCTGTTGGATGATTAATTAAAATATGAAGCTCCTCTTTTGTTAACGAATCTCTTATCTCTTTGTTTATTTCTGAAGGAGGCGTTACCCATATACCATCTTCCTTTAAGGTCATTCCTGGTGCAGGCCAATCGTTACAATCACAAGGCTCTATATCAAAGATCATCATAATATCGATAAATCGAACTTTCATTTTTCAATTCTCGCTTGTGAGTTTTCAACCAAACGGATATGTGTTTTTTCTTTTTCAGGTGTGACAAAAAGTATCCCGGCCTGTTCAAGCACCCACTCTTCAATCTTAGTATGCCATTTGCGCAATAAATCTATTGGTCTGCGACGGTAGTGCTTTTCAGCTAACGCGCTGGGTTTGTGGCCCATGATTTGAGCAACAATCCCTACAGGTACTTCAATCCATTCGGAAAGAGTCCCGAAAGATCTTCTTAATCCATGCAGGCTGATGTGTGGTAAGCCTGCATTTTCCAATGCCCGATTATGTGCAAGGCGAGGTTCTTTGATACGCCCATCAGTGCTGCGGGCACTGGCGAAAACGTAGGGGTTATCTGTTATGCCATCGTTCAACTTTTGACGTGGTAAACTGTGAGCCAACATTGAAACATATGGCGTCAGCGGTATAACCCTTTCTCCCTCAATTTTGTCCCTGATAGTCATACTGTGCCATTTAAAATCAATGTCATTCCATTTTAGGTTCGCCAGTTCTTCTCGGCGAGCGCCAGTCAGCAGTAGGATTTGTAGGTAGTTGGAAATTGTCCGGTTGCTTAGTTGCTGCACTGCAGCGAACCAGTTGGCTAGCTGTTCTCGTTGCAAGCAATCATCTTTAGTTTCAGCACGAGCTAAGTGCTCTTTTACTTCATGGGACAGGCATACGTTCTTGTCCGCCAACCCAGACCATGGGCTTTGTTCAAGCCAAGATAAAAAAGCACGCAGCAACCGATAAGCATGGGCTGCAACACTAGGACGTTCATTACTTTCATGTTGTAGCCACTCGGCGAGTTTAGCCGCATTTAGTTCTTTGAGACGCAAGGGCATTAAAGAGGCTAGGGGGCCTGCAACTGTTTTACCCTTACCTCGGGTCTTTGATTTTCCACCAGGGGTAGAGAGATTGAAATGGTCGGTGATATAGCGAGGTGAACGTAGTTTGCCCGTTTTTGGGCTGCGAGTAGTTTTCAGGTGTTCTATGTAAGCCGACCATGCAACCTGAAGCGTAGTAGTTTCTCGTTCAGCCTGCATGAACTTTTCTTCTGCCGCTTTGCGACGTTCCTCTTTGGCTTCTCGTGGATCTATACCTGTATCGCACAGAGCTTGTAAGCGACGAGCTTCCTTACGGGCATTATTCTCTGAGCTATCTGCGGGGCCATCCAGACGCCACACTTTTACACTGCCGATAGTTATTCGCAATGACTTACCATGGACCCTGCTTTGGAATATGAATGCCTTATCTCCTGTTGCAGTAATTCGTAAACCTAGACCTGGCACCTCACTGTCCCAGTAGAAGGTTTGTACTTTGTTGGCGTCAGCTTTGGCTTTGTCGATAACACTGGTTGTGAGTTTGATGCGATTAGAGTTAGACATTAATTTTCACTCGATTACACGAACTTTCATGTAAGCTATATGTAAGCATTTGACGGGTATTAAGGTCAATGGTTATCCATGCAAATACATCTTTGATTTTATTTAATTCATTGTTATTATTGTATTTTTATATTTTAATCAACGTTAATGAATAAAAATAAATGATTGTTTTTTCGCATTCGTAATGCGAAGGTCGTAGGTTCGACTCCTATTATCGGCACCATCACTTCAAAATCCTGTTAAATCCATTGATACGCACAGCTTTCTACCGCCTGAAATAGGATCTTTTACTGAGTGAATTTTTAGTAGCAGTTGCCGCTGTGGTTAATAATGGCAATTGGGATTGTTAACTCATAGCGGCGTGTCGTTTCCTGGCTCAAACGCGTACAAAGTGTGAATAGTCGCATCGTTCCGCCAACGACTTGAAACCGATGACGTTGCCAGCATCTCTAATCCGCTCCCAGAACCCCCATCAATCCGCCTCTGCTACGTTTTCAGCCATCGGATCACAACGGCTAGCTAAGGCTGGTGGCATGCTTGCCTAGAGATAAGAACGAATGTGATAAATTTTCGCCCGATTACCCATTCGGAACTCATAAGTAAGGGCAACGAGCCCCTGCATGATGGAGTTTCAAAATGTCACGTACACAAGCGGAATGCCGCCATCATGGGCGCCACATGAAGCAGAAGCGTCGCCAGTATTTTCGTGTTTTCTCCAGAGTGTCGCCACGCATGGCCGGAATCATTGCACGCCCCAAACATCTTGCTCATGCCCTATGTTTGGAAATCAGGGTGAGCGCCACGGTATGAGTTGGCAAGAGATTAACTACCACTTGCGATATGCTGATTGGCAGGAGGATAAATGCACCATGATTTCACCGTAGAACATTTGTAATGTACCTTATTTGGAGCTTACTTATGTCTACATTTAATACCCATAAAGACCGTAATCGCCGCGGTAAACCATTGCCGCACTGGCGCGTGCAGTACGCAACTCACTATCGTATAAAACACATTCACTACACCGTTCGATATGGAGACAACGCGCCCCGTGTGAATCACGGCAAAAATCCGCGTCTTTGGAACAGCTTCTTATATATGACCCGCCGACGTCGCATTGATGATCGCGCCCTAGCTTATGCTGTAGTAACTGGCGAAGATTCTGATAGCCTGCTATGGTACCGAACAATCGGCCCTTGGAATATTACTGGTAAACCTCAAACCCGATGCAGCGGGTTTTTTATCCCAAGATTAACGCTACCTCTTATTGAGGTGGTCAGTAGCAGGTATTGGCTTTGAAATGGATCTAAGCTTCTTTTTGGTAGTGCGAAAATTGAGTGCTTATGTCCCTTTTAAAATATTCTCAAAATCGGCACTGCTCAGCTCAGGTGTAGAACATAACATATCTCTGGCCAATGCACGGCGACGCTGAAGGAGTTCATCTAATGTTTCTTCAAACGTCGTGATTTCAGAGTCCATTACCGTCGGATAATACACATATACATCTTTTGTCTGGCCGATACGGTAAGCGCGGTCAGTTGCCTGATCTTCTTTTGCCGGATTCCAACAGCGGGTGAAATGAATAACGTGGTTTGCTTTCTGCACGTTAACCCCAAATCCAACTGCGACGGTGGAGAGAATAATCACGCCAAAGCCGGATTGGGACTGGAAATTATCAATCAATCGCTGGCGGCTATTCTGGCTATGACTCTTAGTACTGGTGTCGCCGTTGATGATCACCGGACGGAAACCGAATCGCTGTTGAATAGCATGCTGTATCTCGCGCTGGAGATCGCGCAGCTCAGTAAAGATGATTACTTTGTCTTTGCTGGTGTGCTTAATTTCATCTAGCGTTTTCAACATCCAGTTTAGCTTTGGCGACCCTTCCCTATATCGAGGCTCAGGGTTAACGACTGCTGGGTGTGCACAAATGAGTTTAAGACGATGTAATAACCCCAGCATCCCCGCCCCCGCCTGCTGCATTCCTTCACTAATTGCCTGCTGTTGTTGCCAGTTCGCTATCGAAGAAAGATACAGTTGCTTTTGAGGGCCAGAAAGCGGCAGTTGCTTACAACTAACGACTTCGATTTTTTGCGGTAAATCACGCGCAACTTCTTCTTTAGTCCGGCGTAATGTTTGTGGTTCAATCAACGCTCGTAAGCTTTCAAGCTGCCCTGTATCCCGACCCGCTTCGTTCTCTATCGGGCGAACATAGTGTCTGCCAAATTCATTGAGTGCACCTAACAGGCCAGGCTGTGCGAAATCAAAGAGGCTCCACAGGTCTACAAGCGTGTTTTCGACAGGCGTGCCGGTACATGCCACTTTGAATCTTGCTTGTATCGCATTGGCTGCATGAGTGATTAATGCCGCCGGGTTCTTTATTTTTTGTGCCTCGTCGCAGACCATGATGGACCATGGCTGGCGCGCCAGGGAGAACTCCTGATCGCGAAGCGTCTCGTAGGTTGTCAGAATGATTTTCGCTTCACCCTGCCAGCCGGGTTTGAGCAAATTTTTAATCCCCTGACTTTGGAGATGAGCAGGAATCGCCTGTTTCGGGTATTTCACCGCTTTGATAGTGTCGCCATACAATTTCATCACCGAAATCCCAGAGGTGTAGAAGAAATTGTCGAGTTCACGCTCCCAGTTATCCAAAAGAGAGACGGGGGCAACGATGAGACTTGGTGGCTCGTCAGGGAATTTTTCAATGAACCACACCAGGAAGGTCAGAATCTGCAGCGTTTTCCCCAGCCCCATATCATCCGCGAGCAGGCAACCTGCAGTTTCCTGAGGTGAACGAAGGAAAAGCTGCTGAAGCCAGGCCACACCTTCACGCTGGTGGTCTTTGAGTCGGATGTGCTCTTTCAGGCTCAGTGGAATTTCAGGTTCAGCATTGCGTGCATTGAGGAGTGAATTTCGGCGCTGTTTAATGTAAACCGCTTCTTCAATATTCTGTTCAATTTTGAGCACTGCCCGGGCTGCTTTTTCAACAACATTGCTCTCTGATTCATGTGCTGCATTTTGCTGTTTTTCCCAGTTCTTACTGAAGGTTTTCGCCGCATCCAGTGGCAGTTCAGTCTCATTCCAGGGAGAGATGATATGCGTTTCGCCAGTCGCTTCGGCATAGGTTATTCTCTCCTGCAGTTCATCGAAATGCTGCAGATTATCGGGTTGCCAGCCATCCAGTGTTTCTACCGAAAATTCGGAGAAGTCGATGCCAACAGGGAGCCAGTTTTCACTTTGCGCCTTGGTCAGCCAGGGAGAGGATATTTTTTCGAACTCACCGATGCCGATGACGCGATCGCCATATTTGCCCAGATCCAGGACATCGCTAAATTCTTTACCTTCGACTTCCTGTTGCCAGCGCGTCAGCAGTGACTGGCAGTCATGCCATTGCTGTTCCGTGAATTGGCTCAGTTCCAGCTCGTAACCCTGCCAGGAACCTGCTGGCATTTGTGCGGCAACACTTATCCCTACGGCCTGAACAAATTTATCCAACTCCCATGGAGCAGAGAAAAGGAATGTCACTTCCGGTTGCGGTATGGGAGAGACAGGTTCAAGTACCAGCGTAATATCGTTTATCTTGTTCTCATCATTTACACTGGGTTGAAGTCTGAAATGGTGGAAGAAGATATGGGCATCAAACAGCGCCTGCTCATGCTCTTCAGGGGCAATAACACTGGCGGCATCTTCACCCAGGAAAGTATAGGGGTTGCGAACAAAGGAAAGAGCCTCACTACCGGCCACCCGACGGCCTGGGATTGAGTGTATTGAATTCAGAACTTCTTTCACTTCGGGTGGGATAATGACATGGCTGAGTTCACCGTTCTCCCCGGGAATACGGTAGCTATCATGAACCTGAGCGTTCTTATCAAAACTGCCGAGCCAGTTTGCAGGTTGGTCCTCAAAGTGGGGTTCAATCTCGATAACGGCAGTATCAGCAACTGTCGCCTTACGGAGGCGTAACGACAATGAAGTGGGTTTAATGACATGCGTTTTTTCTAAATAATCATCAAATTTTGCAGCGGCCTGTTTCGCGCATTTGCGAATTGTGGCCCATCCCAGCTGGTTAGTGGTTTCGCCGGGGGCCTGAGTTTGCTGGATGCTTAGCTGCTCGGTTGCCTGCAAGAGCGCCCAGTTTTCTCGTGATAACAGATGCTGCTGGTTTTCATGAGTAAAAATAGCCCCGGTGCGGCTGAAACGGATAGTTTGACGTGAGGGAAGCGTAGTCCATTCAGCAATCCAGACGCGGAAATCCTTATCGCTTAGCGCTCCTCGTGAACTCATGCTTGCACGTAAAGGCAATACTTCAGGTATGCCAATTAGAGGCAGGCTACTGGCATGCTCTTCATCTTCCAGCAGGTGATACAACGCCTCCCAGCTCAGCAACCATCGGTCTGTGAGTGATATTAGATAGTCTTCTTCAGCCAGTTGCTCAAGCCAGGATGCCAGCGCCCAAAGCTCGGGATCATCCACCAAAGATTGAGGGAAGCTGAGCCCGTTTTCTTCAGCCCGGTACTGATTCTTCAGGTGGCGTTCTATCTGCTGACGGTCTCCCGTCAGTTTACTTAACAGACGTTTTAGCATTATTTGATCCAGTAACGGTGCGGTTCTTTGGCCACGGGGGTGAAACCGAGTCTGAGTAATTCTCTTTCCGTTGTGTCATCCGGTGTTTTGAGCTGTACAGACAACACGCCACCTTTTTGCCGATTATCGCTGACGATGCAGGAAATATTTTCCAGCAGGCGCTGTATGGCCGTATCCCGCAGCGGATTAATGATTTTGACATCAGAGAGCGAAGTGGGGGAGGACTCTTTTTTATCAACAAACTTAATGGGTTCTTCAGCCATCCAGCGAATGCCCAGTTTGTGCAGTTCATCATCGTATTTCAGCATCCAGCCGGTGATGCGAACGTTGCTGTATCCATAAGCCCGAGGAGCATGCGGTAATCGCAGGATGCAGCGCCCCTGGCTTTTTAAGTGCACATTAATCTCCAGAGATCCAGACTCGGGATTGAACGGAGCCTCGCCGATGCGGTAAGCGTACATCGCGTTCCCCGTTCCTGAAAATTCAACGAAGATGTAATCGTTTATCTGCATGATCATCGCGTTATCAAAACTACGGCCACCGCGCAGATGGCTCAGCCTCCCACGATTCTCCTCCCGGAATTTCACAAAATCGCTGTCACGATCGGTCCAGGCATCCTGCCCCATCACGATACGGGTGAACCCCATCTGATTGGCGAAACGCAGCCAATAGTGCAGCCTGGCCTGATCGACATCACCATTGCCGCGAAGCAGCTCAAAGAAGTGCATCAAGTCCTGTTTTGCCAGCCAGCCCCGGACCATCGCAGCCACTGGTTCGGATACATACTGATGCCACTTATTCTGCTGACTCTTGAGTTGCGGGTTATCCCAGTATTCCAGTGCAGCCTGTTTCAGGGCGGAATGCGCCTGATCGCGATAGGTTGAATGATAGTAACGGGTTAGCGTCGCCGTCATGATGTCATCGCGAAAACGTACCCACTGCGCTGCCAGCCCTAATAACCAAATGATTTTGTCCAGATAGTGAGGATCGTCCAGGGTATCAAGCTGAGCCAGTAGCACCGTGAAAATACGTTTCCATAGCCAGCTGCTGTCAGGGATTTGCGCGATTTTTTCTAGTGAGGAGAGTGAGTTGCTTTCGCCCGCGAGTAACTGTTGGGAGATTACGCCGCCTGCCTGAGGTGTAAAAATATCGTGGTAAAACTCAATCGTTTTCATCCACGATTTTTCTCTGCGGATAGCGGACTTCACCACCAGGTAGCCCTGAGCGATGTGGCCACGCAGCACGCACCAATGCGGATTTGATTCCGGAGTTTCGTTCCTGTAAGCAAAATAGCTGGCACAGAGTGCAGCCCAATCCCGGCGCTTCAGCGTTTTGGTTTCGATCCGCTTTTTGATAGCGCTGTTCACCTCAGGGAAAAGCTGCTCATCTTCCAGCAATATCGGCTGATTGGGGTGGAGTGGATCCGTATCAACAAGACCATAAAACACCATTCGCCACTCACGTTCGGTCAATTCTTCTGCAAGACGAAATCGACGCAGCGCCGCCAGCCGCATCTCATGTGGAGGCGCAGGGATTTTCTCGGCTTTATCAAATCGCTTTTCCATGTCGAGACCCGCAGAGGTCAGAGCATGAAAATCATGACGCAGGAAATTGTCATTCTGCTGGCTGGAGGACAGCTTCGCTGCAATACGTTGTGCAAGAGAGCTTAGTGCTGGCGTCATTGTGGCATTACCAACTGGCAAACTTCTTTATTCACAACAGGCGGAAAATCCACCTCTTCAGTGCCATCGCGTTTATCTTTGAGCCCAAAGAACTGCATGCGTAGCTCGACGCGACGGCTGGCTTCTTTGCTCTCTTTAGCGTTGTTAAAGGAGACGCCACCCGCAAGGAAAAGCTTACGAATCTGGATTTGTTGTTCTGCGGAGATGCTCTTTTGCAGAGGGCTGCGGCTATCGAGCAAGCTACACATTACCCATTCAGAACGCTGTAAGGATAGATGCAGGTTGTAAAGATACGAGCCATCGGTGTCAGTAAAACCTTCAATGACGATTTGCTTAAACCACTTTTTACCTTCTTCGCTGTCGGAGGCTTCAAGTACAAGCGGCACTACATCCTGTAATGCTTTTTGCCCTTCGGCATTCAGGAAAAATCGGTTGTGGTCGAACCGGCCTGCTTCACCGAAGCTGATGCGGTTATCGTGGCAATCAACCACAATCGTTTTATTCACGCTGCGAGCATGCAATTCCAAGCGTTCACATAATCTGGAGATATCCTGTCCCCTCGTTTTTTCACCTTGTTCTGCACGCTGAATACGTTGGGTCACAGAACTCAATGACGCTACCATGACGACCAAAAATAACACCATCATAGCGGTCATTAGATCGGCGTAAGAAATCCAGAAGGGTTTTTCAGCTTCATCACTATGGCGCTTTTTAACGCCAAATGCATTCGCAAACATCATCTATCCCCCCTCAGGCACGTACGCGAGACAGAACATCATCAAGTTCGCTGACGCTTTCTCCGATCTGTTCGACAGAGCCAGCGAGCAAGTTAGAGGCTTTTGCCATTTCGACATCCAGTTTGCCCAGTGTTTTATCCAGGCTACGTGAAACGCCCTCTGAGAAGTCTTCAAACCCTTTGCCAAGCACGTCGCTAACATTTTCCATAAAGGTCTGCGCTTCACGGTTATAACTTTGCAGGCGCTCACCATGCTGCTTAAGATCGGTGATGAACTGGCTGCGAGTGGTTTGTTCTGACTGGGTATTGGCAGCAAGTAGCTCCAGCATGGCGATGGATTTGCTAACGGCTTCCCGATTATTACGGTAATCCGCCACCACAGACGTGAGTTCGCTAGTGGCAAGTGAAAGCGATGAACCGGCTGATTGTGCTTTGTTCAGAACATCTGCGGTGAGGTGGTTGGCCTCTGATACCCGATCTCCTGCATGTTCAAATCGCTCGGCGGCAACGCGCATTTTGTCTGCGCCGTTTTGCATATCCTGAATCTGTCGGCTGGTTTGTTCTGCGAGTTTGTTCAGTGTTTCGGTCGTACCCTGATGCTGGTTGGCAACGGTCTCGATCAGCTTTTTGATTTGATCGTCCACTTCACTCATTACTCGCTGTGTCTGCTCATGCAGTGATTGCTGATTTACCTGTTGGTTTGCGGAAATCTGCTGTTGGCCTTTATCGATCTGACCAAACAGGCTACCTAACTGTTCACCAAGCGCTTCAACAGAGGTCGCCATTTTTTCCATCGTGGCACTTTGTCCCTGTTGCACTGAATTCTGAATAGCTTCAATAAATGCGGACATGTGCTCGGCCTGCGCTTTTTCTCGCGCCTCGCTGTCAGCGAACATTTTTTCCAACTGACGTGCCATTCGTTCACCGGCGCCTTCCCCTTCAGCACCGATTTTGGCGACGGATGCCTGAAGGCTACTGAGCATATCGTTCATTCCAGCCTGCATTGCCTGCTGGCCCGATTTCATTTCGGATAACAGCTGCTCCATCAACTGTGCGCTGCCCTGGCGGGAGTCATCGCTGACCTGACGCATATCCTGCAACAGTGCGGAGAAGCCGCTCTGCATGGTCTGGATGGCGCCTACGGTTTGCCCCATCATTTCATTAAGGTTCGTAAACTGTTGGCCAAAGGTGGTGTCGAGCTTCGCCATAAATGCGGTGAGCACATCCTGCAGCATGTTCTGTACCATGCCGCTTTGATCGCCGCTGGCAGTCTGAACCGCACCCGCAATTTTATCCAGCGGTGACTTCAGGCTATTTTCAATTGCCCCGCTCACCTGATCGGCAAACTGTGCGCCTGATTCACGGTAGGTGTTGCTTAACGTATTCGCGAGGCGTTCATTTTCAACTTTCTGGCTTTCGGCGAGATGAAGCAGCATGTCACGAAGATCGGTAACCAGGCTCTCTTTCAGATGACGCGCCTGGGTTGCGCTTTCGTTGCTGGATTTCACCAGCGAGGCGAGGTATTCCTCACCTACGCCGCTAACGTAGAGCTTGTCGATAGCGGCGGTAAATTTTTCGAGATACTTATAGCACTTGGCGATGGATAGTTTTTCCAGCCAGGTGATGAAAATAGAGGCAGCAATAGCCACGGCAGAGCCAAGGAAAGCATACAACACATCGTGCAGCAAATTATTGACACTGCTGGTAACCTGCTCTGGAGTGCTGGGATCGAAGTGGTTGAGGCCAATCATCAGGCCGTAAAATGTACCGATAATACCCACACCGGTCAGAATACCGGGCAGGTGCTTGAAGAATTCCGTATTGAGTGGGATATCGACTAACTGTTGTTCGGAGAAGTAGCTAGAGCTTGGCGCCGTGGCACGAATGCGGACAATTTTTTCTTCCCCACCTTCTAGCTCGCGTTGAGGATGTAACGACTCTTCAAACTCATTCCACGCGTGTTTGAGCTCAGGGCGCTTAAACAGATTTTGCAGATGTGCAAGCTGTTCCTCTGGGGAACTGCTTTCAATGCTAGTAATTGAACGGGTGTATTTTTTCAGGCTGTTAACAATTTTAATAGCTCGGAATAAATAAAAGAAAAGAAAGCAAGCAACGGCCAAGCTTACGATGCTGATTACGGTGAAAGGCACATTATGGGGCTCCACAGATGTAAGAGTAACTAAAAAGGAATTAAGCCAGGACATATTTTTACCCTTTGAATATATTAATCAGCATTCAGATTACCATCGACAACATTTTGATTACCTTCAATCAAAATTTATGAGTTGTGATAGTCATCGCCGCGCCGTGATCCGCAAACCACTCCGACCGTTCAGGGGATGAACGATGCAAGCAAGCAGATTTTATGGAATGGCGGTTAGTTTCCTATTATTTATCGATCAAAAGCAAATTTCTTTACGCTGTGTCGTATGTAATGGTACCTGTTCCGGGTATCTTTTTGCGAACCGCATTCCAAAATCATACTTGCAAGGGGCCGTCGTTGCGTTTTCACAGCGAACTACCTTATGAACAACAGTTCCTGCGCAAGCTGGATAGGCATGCAAGGTTGTGGTCAATGAGCCCCTAGAGACTGGCATGATCTAGGGTCATGTTTAATGATGATTAGGCCTTTTCGTCCCCCATTCCGCACTTGTCTGAGGTACGTCGCTCTGATGCTAGGATAGAAATGCACGGAGTAAATCACAAACGCAAACTTTCCCCAACTTTTTCTCAAGGTGTCTTTTATAGATGCATATATAATCAATAAGCGTTCGAGGACCGATTGGTATACTGGAAGCGCGAAACTCGAGCCAGTTTTCCCTAAGTTCCGAGAAGACAGGCGTCTGCTCGTTCGTCCGTAATCCGCTTCAACTCTTTCTGAAGACGGCGGATCTCGGCCTGAGCATCTGACTGTTCATTATGAGTGGAAGAATCCGTACCGTACTTCTTTATCCAGGCGTAAAGACTGTGAGTGGTGATATCGAGACGTGTTGCAACACTGGAAACAGAATGACCACGATCAACAACTTGTTTGACTGCTTCAATTTTAAACTCTTCAGGATAACGCTTACCGCTCATGGGCACCTCTCTTTAAGTCATCTTAAATGACTCTGAGGTGTCTGTTAAACCCGTGGCGATTCAACATCATGAAATTACCAAGCTCTGCATTCGTAATACGAAGGTCGTAGGTTCGACTCCTATTATCGGCACCACCTCAATCAAAATGTTAAAGAAAACACTCCCTTAAAGCCTCTCTGGGATTCATTTTCCCTGATGTCGGCCAAAGCCCTTAAACTCAATGCGCTTATCGCTGAGCCAGGGCATCAAAACTGCCATCACCGTTCAGAGATAGCTCCCCATGGACTTACTAGTACCTCGATTATCCGTGGCTCATAACCCCGTTAAGAAAGTGGCTCGTCTTTATAATATTTTGCGCCTAGGCCGCCCTGTTCAAACCGTTAATCCAGTAATTTCATCTCCAGCGCCCTGCTCATCGCTTGAGTGCGACTATTCACTTTAAGCTTCGCGTAGATGTTTTTGATATGCCATTTGACCGTCTCGGCAGAAATAGCGAGGGAGCGAGCGATTTCTTTGTTCATCTGACCTTCAGCAATCAGCTGTAATATCTGAAACTCACGCTCGCTGAGCTCGCCAGGAATATCGGGGCTTCCACTATTAAACGGTGTTCCGTCTACAGGCCCGCGCTTGTCTGCCCAGGATCCCTGCACTCCCCTTTTCTCTGTCCAAGCCGAAGAGGATTCATTCATACCGATAAGCAAAGGTTGCAAGGTATCGCCAGCGTCAAGAAAGAGGCCCGTGAGATGCTGTTGTTCAGCCAGCTGCACGACTGGCTGAAATGTCGTGCGCGCAGCGGCAGTTTTGCCACTGTTCCACAAGGCCAATGACCAGAGCGTACGCAGACGCGCTGCGGTTAACCTGTCCCTCCGGCTTTCCTGATCGGAGACCATCTCAGCCAGTAAAACGCAGGCTTGCGGTGCCTGGCCTCTGGCGAGAAGAAGCCGGCTGCGGCCAAGGGATGCAGACATAACGATGGCGCGTTGGCAGGGATGTTCGGCATCCATTCTGAAGCTGGCGGCCATTTGTTCAAGCTGTCGCTGCAGTTGCTCTGCGCCGGTGAAATTGCCGCACTGCAGTCGCACCCTCACCTGCTCGGCTAACAACATGGCCTGGAGCCGTTGCCAGCCGCGAGACACAGCAAGACGCTGCGCATGCTCCAGCAATCGCTCGGCCTCATAGGGCATATCGTTATCTAAGGCCTGACGCGCGAGATAGGTATAGCTACGACTCAGCGCGTCGGGTGGACTGAATCGGTCGATGAATTCGAGCCGGTCGGCTAACAGATGCTCGGGCGAGTCACCCCTCTGACATTCATAGGCTATCTCCGCCAGCAGCGGCGCCAGCGTCGCGCCACTGGTCGACTGGGTACCGGTATAACATTCAGCCTGGCGCAACGTTTTCTCTGCGTACCACCCGGCTTTTCCCAGATCGCCCTGACAAAGATGGCACTGGGCAATGATAAACGCGCGATAAACCGAGACAAACAGATTATCTAAAGGACTTTCCGGAGAGGGCATATGCTGTTGAACCTCCAGCGCGTCGTGATAGCGCTGGTTAACAACATGGCAATAGCTGAGAATATTGCATATCAGACCATCAACCCAGGTGTCGCCGCAGGGCACTTCGGCCAGCAACGGCTGAACTATAGCCAGACTCTCCGGGATGTTTTCCGCAAAGGCTTCGCAAATTGCCCGCACAACGCGCAATTTACACCAGGTGCTGCGGGTTAAATCATCGCGATGATGCAGTACCATCTGATCGAGGTTATCAAGCAACTGCCTCGACTCATCAAAGTGGAAATAATGCGCCAGTGCCCAGGCCAGGTTAATTTGCAGGTCAATGCGCGACGGATCGGTGCTGGGCGGTAAATGATGCATCCATGAAATCAGGGTATCGATATCCCCTTCTTCCGCCAGTGACTGAGCGCTTGCGCCGTCCTGCACGGGGCTATGCACCGGCTTGCCTGCGCTGAGCGCATGGCGTACCGCCTCTGACCACAGCTTCTGTTCGACGAACCACTGACTGGCTAATTCATGTAGCTGTTTGCGGTCAATATCGTTGTTCTGCTGCAGCATGGTCCGAAGATTTTCCTGCAACAGAGGATGGTAGCGAAACCAGTAGCCTTGTTCGTCAAGGGCTGACAAAAAAAGGTTGTGTCGCTCAATCCATGCCAGCATCGCTTTACTATCATCACGTCCAGTCACTGCATTGCATAGTTCGGCATTTAACCGACTGAGGAAGGACGTTTTCACCAGGAAATCGAGAACCTCTTCCGGCAGCGGATCCAGTACCACCTCTTTCAGATAGCGGGCAATGGATCGTGTTCCTCCATGCATATTACGCAACAGATGCTCGGGATCATTCTGTAATTCTGCCGACAATGAAGCGATCTTCATGCCCGCGATCCAGCCCTCTGTCACGGACTGTAGCCGCTGTGCATGATGGTTGCTGAGGGGTAGCGCAACCGTGCGGCTAAAATAGTGTTTTGTTTCTTCGAGCGTGAATTGCAGGTCTCGATCATAGATCTCCACCAGTTGGTCCTGGGCCTGCAGCTGGCTCAGCGCAAGATTCGGGTGGAAACGGCTGCCAATGATCAGATGCAAGGCGGCAGGCGCATGCTTGATTAAATACCCCAGCGCTTCATAGACCCCACGATCGTTAATCACGTGGAAGTCGTCGATAATCAGGTACACGTCATGCGGGCAGTAGTGTAGCTGGTTAATGAGCCCGGCCAGCAGTTGCTCGGAGCTGGAGAGCTTCTGCTCTTCCATGTCACGCCAGAAATCGGCGTCCCAGTCAGCATAGAGTGGACGCAATGCTTGCAGCAGATAAGGAATAAACTGCCATACGTCATCATCATCCTCATCGAGGCTCAGCCAGGCAATACGTTCGCCCTGGGCGACCATCTGCTGATGCCATTGCGCCAACAGCGTGGTTTTGCCAAATCCAGCGCCGGCGCAGACGACGCCCAGCCGGCACTGCTGAACGGGACTGAGAAGCTGAAGCAGCCGGGGGCGCTCCAGCAATTGTATTGAGGAGCGAGGCGGGACGAATTTGGTCAGGATTAGCGGCAAGCCTCGCGTCAGCCGCAATGGCCCGGAGACCAGTGAGGGTGATTGGCGACCTTCTAAATCCAATGGCTTCATCCGTGGTGTCTACTCGCTTTGTTTTTTTCAATTGTACGCCAGCCCCCGGGATGACATGGGGCAGCCAAACTTTATTGCTACACAAAATTTAGAAAGTTTGACCTCAAGCATGAAAACCCCCACCTACCCCCCCCATGAAGGTGGCTTCGCACTCCCTTTAACCGCTCGTAGATTCATTGCATGGGTGTGGCCAGGGTTATCCGCCCTGTCTGTTGGCCCCGCCTGGGTGACCTTTATTGAGGAGAATTAAACGATGCTCAGCAAACAGGCGTTATTGCAGGCTTACCGCAAGATGCGGGAGATCAGAACATTTGAAGAGCGGTTGCATCAGGAAAATACCAGCGGTGATATTCCGGGCTTCATTCACCTTTACACCGGTGAGGAGGCCATCGCTGTGGGGGTCTGCGAAAATTTAACGAGCGCAGATTTTATTGGTTCAACACACCGTGGACATGGCCACTGTATTGCTAAAGGTTGCGACATTCACGGCATGATGGCCGAAATATTCGGTAAGGACAGCGGGTTATGTCGCGGTAAGGGCGGGTCGATGCACATTGCCGATCTGTCGAAAGGAATGCTGGGAGCGAACGCTATCGTTGGGGGAGCCCCTCCCCTGGCCATCGGCGCCGCGCTAACGGCAAAGACGCTAAAAACCGGCAACGTCGGTGTCTCTTTTACGGGCGATGGGGGTTCTAATCAGGGCCTGGTCTTTGAAGCCATCAATATGGCCGTCGTGCTCCAGCTTCCAGCCGTCTTTATTTTCGAGAATAACGGTTACGGCGAAGGGACCGGTCACGACTACGCCGTGGGCGGGCGTGATATCGCCCGACGCGCCGCTGGCTTCGGCCTGCCGGCAGTGACCGTCGATGGCACCGATTTCTTTGCCGTTTATGAGGCAACCTCAGAGGCGGTCAAGCGTGCGCGAGAAGGCGGTGGCCCAAGCGTCATTGAGGCCAAAGCCTTCCGCTGGCATGGTCATTTTGAGGGCGATCCCGCGCTATACCGCGCGGAAGGTGAAGTGCAACGCCTGCGTGAACAACATGATCCGCTAAAGATTTTTACCGCTAAGGTCAAGCGACAAATCACCCAGGAAGAACTAACGGCGATTGACGAGGAAGTAGAAGCCCTGGTCAACGATGCCGTATTGAAGGCCCGGGCCGCTGCCTACCCGGCTCCGGAAGACCTGCTGACAGACGTGTACGTCTCATACTGAGGGTGATAACCATGACAATAAAAACCTATCGTGAAGCGGTCAAGGAAGCCCTGGCTCAGGAAATGGAACGCGATGAACGCGTGGTGCTCATCGGTGAAGACTTGCGTGGCGGTCATGGCGGAAATGCGCCCGAAGAGGCTAAAATAGAAGCCTTTGGCGGTGTGCTGGGTGTCACTAAAGGGCTGTGGACGCAGTTCGGCTCCGATCGGGTGATCGACACGCCCATTACCGAGTCGGCCATCATCGGTATGGCGGCCGGCGCCGCAGCGACGGGTTTGCGGCCGGTCGCGGAATTGATGTTCATGGATTTTTTTGGCGTGAGCCACGATGCACTGTACAACCAGGCGGCTAAGTTCCGCTACATGTTTGGTGGCAAAGCCAGAGCTCCGCTGGTAATGCGAGGGATGATCGGCGCGGGGTTTTCCGCCGCAGCCCAGCATTCACAGTCACCCTATAATATCTTTGCCACCACGCCTGGACTGAAGGTGGTGGTGCCCTCGACGCCTTATGACGTCAAGGGTCTATTAATCCAGTCCATTCGCGACGACGACCCGGTGGTATTCTGCGAGCATAAAATGCTGTACGACCTCAAGGGCGAGGTACCGGACGAGAGCTATACCATCCCGCTAGGTGTAGCCAACTATACCCGCGAAGGAGAGGACGTCACCATCATTGCGCTGTCGGCAATGGTGCATAAAGCCAACCAGGTGGCGGACAAGCTGGCCAAAGAGGGGATCTCGGTCGAGGTAGTCGACCCGCGAACCATTTCGCCGCTGGATGAGGAAGGGATTCTGGAATCGGTGGCGTCCACGGGGCGGGTCGTGATTGTCGACGAATCCGCTGCACGCTTCGGTTTTGCTCATGATGTCGCGGCGCTGATTGCGTCCCAGGCATTCCATTTCCTCAAAGCGCCCGTTCTGCTGGTGACGCCGCCACACACGCCGGTCCCGTTCTCCCCAGCTCTCGAAAAACTCTGGATCCCTGGCGTTGAACGTATCGAAGCCGCCGTCCGTCAAGTGCTGGAGGATTAACCTATGAGCGAAATCAAGACGCTTGAAATGCCAAAGTGGGGGCTTTCCATGGAGGAAGGCTTGCTCGCTCGATGGGCAATCCAGGAGGGTGACGATTTCACCAGAGGGCAGGAAATCTGTGAGATTGAAACCAGTAAAATCGTCAATGTGCTGGAGGCCCCCTTTGCCGGTACGTTACGTCGGATGCTCGCCCGCGAGGGTGAGACGCTTCAGGTAGGCGCCGTGCTGGCCCTGGCGGCTGACGCGTCGGTCAGCGATGCTGAACTGGACGAATTTGTTGCCCGCCTGGCGACGGCGAAACCCGCAGCCCCAGGCCCGGAGGCTGCCGCGCCGGACGTAGCGGCACAGGCAGGCGCTAAGCCAGCTTCCGTTGTTTCGCCGCCATCCAACAGCCCCGAGCCCCCTGTTGGGCAGACCGTCATCCCCGTCAGTCTGCAAGGTGTGACCGATGTGACTCAGGTTAATGCCACGCCCCATGCGTTACGACTGTCTGCCCGCTGGGGTGTCGACCTGAAAAAAGTCCGCGGCAGCGGGCGCGGGGATCGTATCTCTGTTTCTGATCTGGAAAGCGCGATCGTTGCCGCCGGCGGTCGCCTGGCCTCTCCGACGCCCCCCGTTCGTCGCAGCAAAGCGCCCCGCTCGCATGCCGATGACAGCCAGGTATCGGCCACCCCGCTGGCGCGCCGCCTGGCCGGCAAACTGGGTATCAACTTGCATGACTGCCGAAGCAGCGGTTCACGCGGTCGGGTAAGTCGCGATGATGTGCTGGCCGCGGCGTTGTTACTCGACGAGCACCCGCAGACCAGTCCTGTGCAGGAGAGTGCCCCGGCCCCCTTTGAGAGCATTCCGATGTCCGGTATGCGGCGGGCTATCGCTTCTCGCCTGCAAACGTCCAAGCAACAGTCTCCCCATTTCCGTTTGAGCGTCGATCTCGATCTGGAGCGACTGTTAGCGTTACGTCAGGACATTAACCGCGAAGTACCCGGCGTCAAGATTTCGGTGAATGACCTGCTGGTGAAGGCCTGCGCCCTGGCGCTGGTGGCCGTGCCTGACGTCAATATCCAGTTTGATGAAGCGGCACAAAGTATCCGCCGCTTTACGGATGCCGACATTTCGGTGGCCGTTGCGCTGCCTGCCGGGCTAATTACCCCTATTGTTCGCTCGGCGAACCGGAAATCGATCAGCGACATATCGAACGAAATTCACTCGCTGGTGACCAGAGCCAAAGCGGGCACGCTGAAGCGGGAAGAGTTCCAGGGCGGGACCTTTAGCCTGTCAAATCTGGGGATGCTCGGCGTCCGGCAGTTTGACGCCATCATCAATCCACCGCAAAGCGCAATCCTCGCCATTGGCGCCGGCGAGGTCCGGGCGGTAGTACGCGACGGGCAAATCGTCGCGCGCCAGCAAATGACGGTATCGCTATCCTGCGATCACCGGGTCATCGATGGCGCGGCAGGTGCGGCTTTTCTCCGGGAACTCAAGCGACTGATTGAAACCCCGACCTTGATGTTTATCCAGGAGACGAGCTATGCACGATAAATACGATGTGCTGATCATCGGCGGGGGTCCAGGGGGATACGTTGCCGCCATCCGTGCCGGCCAGCTAGGGCTTCGTACCGCATTAGTTGAAAAACAACATCTGGGCGGCATCTGCCTGAACTGGGGATGCATTCCAACCAAGGCGCTGCTGCATGGCGCTGAGGTTGCGCACACTATCACCCATGCCAGTCAGCTGGGCATCAGCGTGGGTGAGGTGAACGTCGATCTGCAGAAACTGGTGCAGTTTAGCCGTACCGTATCGCAACAGCTCACCGCTGGGGTTGCGTACCTGTTGAAGAAAAATGGCGTGCAGGTCATTGATGGCACCGCGCGGCTGCGTGGCAAGGGGCAAATCACGGTCGAGGATGCCCAAGGGGAGGCGCGCGATTACCGGGCCGATCATGTGATCCTGGCAACCGGCGCCCGACCACGCGCATTGCCAGGCATAGCGCCAGATGGCGAACATATCTGGACCTATTTCGAGGCGCTGCGGCCTAAGCTATTGCCCAAGTCGCTCTTAATCATCGGTTCAGGGGCGATTGGCGTCGAGTTCGCCAGCCTTTATAACGATCTGGGCTGTAAAGTGACGCTGGTCGAGCTAGCGTCGCAGATTTTGCCAGTGGAAGATGCCGAGGTGTCTGCAGCAGTGCGTAAGTCATTCGAAAAACGCGGTATTCAGATCCATACCCAAACCCTGGTGACGCAAGTACAGCTCACCGATACCGGGGTGCGCTGCACACTAAACAACACCGGCGGCGAATATTCTCAGGATGTCGAACGTGTGCTGCTGGCGGTTGGCGTACAGCCGAATATTGAAGATCTGGGGCTGGAAGCACTGGGCGTCGAGTTAGACCGCGGTTTTATCAAGACGGACGCGGCTTGTCGCACTAACGTATTCGGGCTTTATGCCATCGGCGATGTAGCCGGCCCGCCGTGCCTGGCGCACAAGGCCAGCCACGAAGGCGTGATCTGCGTTGAGACACTGGCCGGTGTCGAAGGCGCCCACCCTCTCGATCGCGACTATGTGCCTGGTTGCACTTATGCCCGGCCCCAGGTTGCCAGTCTGGGCCTGACGGAATCGACGGCCCTGGCCAGGGGACGGCCCGTCAGGATCGGTAAGTTCTCTTATCAGAGCAATGGTAAGGCGCTGGCCAGCGGCGAGACAGAGGGTTTTGTGAAGACGATTTTCGATGCTGAAACCGGCGAGTTGCTGGGCGCGCATATGGTTGGCGCACTGGTCACGGAACAGATCCAGGGCTTTGGCATCGCCCGTCACCTGGAGGCCACAGACGAAAGTCTCCTGTCGATGATCTTTGCGCATCCGACACTTTCCGAAGCGATGCATGAATCCATACTCGCGGCCTGCGATCAACCGTTGCATCAATAAGAAATAAGGGAGGCGATAGCTGCGCGATACGGAGTAAGTTCCCGTTATCCCTCCCGCACTCCCCGGCAGAAGATCCCCAACAACGGTTACGGCAGGATCTATTGATCTGAAACGCTAAGCGCCATGCGTAAATTCTGTATGTTTAGTAGACAACCAAACGACAGGAGGAGCGCTCTATGACACAGCACGAAAGGTTTTGCCAGGCCTGCGGAATGCCGATGTCCGCACCCGATGCGCAAGGGGCCAGCGATAAATATTGCGCGTATTGCAGCGACAGCGACGGTAATCTGAAATCCTGGGAAGAGGCCGTATCCGGTCTGGCGGCTTTTCTCGACGCCTGGCAAAAGGTGGGCGTAGCGGAATCACGGAAACGGGCAAAACGTTACCTGACGGCGATGCCTGCCTGGGCGCACAAAGCGGACGAGTAATTTGCCCGGGCGGCAGGAGGAAATCATCCCGGGGACAGACCGCCATGCCGACAACATTGCTATAGCGTTTTTGTACGCCATCCGGACAGGAATAAATACGCGTTTGGGGATGACGACCTGCAGGCTGGAGCATGCATGGATGCGTTCTTCATGCAGATGAAATAAACGCCTGGCGTTCTCCCCCTTGTCCGGATGCGTTATTGCCTGGTTTTTAAGGGGTCGATTTCTGTATTTAACCCGGCACTTCTCAGGTAATACAACATATTGATGTGATGAATCTCTCATTTCAACGATACCAACTGGACAATAAGTTATCGCGTGTGTTAGTTATTTAATCACGCAAGAGAACAGATTTAATTTAAACAAAAGTTAAACCTTTCTCACTTTGCTAAAAAATTGCATTGATAATGCTTTGGATCCCTGAACCATTATCAAAAGGGTATGTGAACAGAAAGCCCTCAGAGACGCGAGTCTCTGAGGGCTTTTTTTTTGTTTTTTTTATCTCAGGAGTAAATAAATGTCTAAAGAACGTCGTCTCTCAAGAATATTCGCAAAAGACGGTAAATCCGTGACCTTAGCGCTGGATGGCTACTATTTTTCCACGAAAACAAATGGTATTGATAATACGATAAATCAGCTCCCTGCTCTGGTGGAACACGGCCTGGATTGCGCGCTCGTCACGTACGGCATGTTGAAGAATTATCGGGAAGCATTGAACAGCGTTCCCGTTGTGTTACGCGTCGACAGCACGGTCAGTATCTTTGACAATACCGTTCCCGATACTACCCCCGTTTTTTCCGTCGAAGATGCGCTTAAAGTCGCTGCCGAGGGCGTGGTCTGCATGACCTTCCCCGGCGCCTTCAATGAAGAAAAAACCCACATTATGGCGATGCAACTCGCACAGGCAGCGGATCGCTGGAATGTACCGCTGATTGTCGAATCGCTCCCGTATGGTTATCCCGTCACCAGCGATGACTCTAACAATCCGGCCATCATCGCTGCATCGGCCCGCGCAGCGGTGGAGCTGGGCGCGGACGTCATCAAAACGCGTTTTACCGGTTCACCAGAGGACCGACTGATCGTTGAAGCTGCTGGCGTGCCGGTGCTTGCCTTAGGAGGGCCAAAAACCGGCATCGACGGTTACTTCAAATTTGTTCAGCACTGTATGCAGATGGGTGCGAAAGGCGTGGCTGTGGGACGAAACATTACCCAGGATCCGCAGCCGGCGAAAGTGGTAGCAGGTCTGAATGCCATCATCCATGAAAACGCAACAGCGGAAGATGCATACAGCCTCTACATGGCTAAATAACATCGGAAATTAATATGATTTCAAATAACACCATCATCCCTTCCATCAGGAAGTATAAATACTTTGAGAAAGCATTATCCTGCCAGTCAGAATATGTGCTGCTATCCGAAGCGAATATCGGCAATCTGCAGTCGCTGATTGGCAAATGCCATCAAAGCGGTAAGAAGGTCCTCGTTCACCTTGAATTACTGGGCGGCTTTAAACCGGATCAGGCGGGGATCAATCTGCTGAAAAATTATTACAAGGTTGATGGTGTTATTTCTTCCAATCTCTCCGCGCTACGCTACGCCAAAAAAGAGGGATTGCTGACCGTATATCGGGTTTTACTTATCGATTCGCGATCGCTTGATCAGTCGCTCGATATTGTTAAACACAGTCCACCGGACGCAATTGAAATCTTACCTGCTGAATATGCCTGCCAGTGTCTGGAGTTGATTAGCCGAAATTTGAAAGGCTTTGATGTGGTATTCATCGCCGGAGGCTTTGTTAAGCGCAAATACCTTGTAGATAAAATATTCCATGCCGGATTTAAAGGGATAACCACCAGCGAGCCCGGCTTATGGTAACCAATAAGGAGTCCACGCGAATGAAAGATGAATACGTCATGGGCATCGACAATGGTGGAACCGTCACCAAGGCAGCCATCTATGACCGTAAAGGACAGGTGCTCGCCATCGCCTCAAAATCCACGCAGATGCTGACACCTCGGGAATTCAACACAGAGCGCAGTATCGATGAGCTGTGGGCCGCGAATGTCGAAGTGATTAAAAAAGCGATTGAGCAATCAGGTATCGACGCCAGCCAGATAAAAGGAGTGGCCGTCACCGGTCATGGTAACGGTCTGTATCTGGTCGACGAAGAAGGTCACCCGGTGCGTAACGGCATTATATCCACCGATAGCCGGGCAAAAGAGTACGTTGAGAGATGGCAACGCTCACCAGAATTCCTTACCGACATTTTGCCAAAAACGATGCAGTCCATCTGGGCCGGACAACCTGTCGCCCTGCTGGCATGGCTGAAGGATTTCGAGCCCGAGACGCTGCAAAAAGCGCGTTATATTTTTATGGTCAAGGACCTGATCCGTTTTTACCTGACCGGAGAGGCTTTTCTTGAGCTGACCGATATCTCAGGGACCAACCTGATCAACGTACGTGACTGCAAGTATGACGATGAACTACTGGCGTGGTGGGGACTTGATGAACTGCGGGACAAATTGCCCCCCATCAAACGCTCAACAGAATGCTGCGGAAAAATCACTGACGACGTGGCCCGTCTGACCGGTTTATGCGCAGGTACGCCGGTTTCTGGCGGGGTGTTTGATATCTCGGCCTCTTCCATTGCCTCGGGGATTAACAGTCTCGATAAGATGGCGATCGTCACCGGCACCTGGAGCATAAACGAATACGTTACCGACCACCCGGTTATTGATAAAGATCTGTTTATGACCTCCATTTATCCCATTGAGGGTAAATGGCTCATCACCGAGGCCAGCCCCACCTCCGCGAGCAACCTGGAGTGGTTTATTAACAACTTTATGGAGAGCGATCGGAAAACCTCCGCCGAACAAGGATCGTCGGTCTATGACCTGTGTAATAAGCTGGTTTCGTCAACGACGCCGGATGAAAGCCACCTGTTGTTCTTTCCGTTCGTGTTTGGCTCTAATACCATTCCCGACGCCTCGGCCGGCTTTATCGGTGTCAACAGCTTCCATAAAAAAGCCCATTTTCTGCGGGCGATTTATGAGGGCGTGGCCTTCAGCCATCTCTACCACACCGAGCGCTTACGCAATATTAACCCGAAGCTAAGCCGCACTATTCGTATTGCTGGCGGCGTCACGAACTCCCCGGTCTGGCTGCAGATATTCGCCGATATCTTCCAGGCCACGCTGGAAATCGTTGACGTCAAAGAGCACGGGACCCTGGGTACCGCGATGACCGCCGCCGTTATGGTGGGCTGGTTTGCGGAGGTATTTGCTGCCTCAAACGACATGGTCCATGTCTCACGCACCGTCTCCCCTAATCCGGAAAACCACCGGGTCTACCAGACCAAATACCAGCTTTATAAAAACCTGTTATCAGAAATGCAGTCGCCGTGGAAAAGCTGCAGCAACTACATCGCGCACTAAGTGAGGAAAAAATGGATCTGAATTTAACGAATCGTACGGCCATCGTGACAGGCGGCGCAACCGGCCTGGGGAGAGAGTTTGTTCTTTCTCTCGCCAAAGAAGGCGTCAATATCTGCTTTACCTATATGCGTGAGGAAGAGCATCCCGAACGGCTGATCGAAACGGTGAAGGCCAGCGCGAACGTAGAGATTATTGCGGTCAAAACCGATCTCTCTGACGAGCAGAGCCGGGAAAATCTGTTTGCCACCTGTATCGACAGACTGGGCAAAGCCGACATTCTGGTGAATAACGCCGGGATCTGGCTGAGCGGCTACGTCACCGAGATCAGCCCGCAGGACTGGGATCTGGTGATGAATGTCAATCTGAAAGCCATCTTCCATCTCAGCCAGCTGTTTGTAAATCACTGCCTGCAGCATGACCAGATGGGCAGCATTCTGAATATTACCTCGCAGGCCGCGTTCCACGGCTCCACGACGGGACATGCGCACTACGCGGCAAGTAAGGCCGGCCTGGTCGCCTTTGCTATCTCTCTGGCGCGGGAAGTCGCCAAACAAAAAATCAATGTGAACAATATCGCCGTCGGGATCATGGATACTGCGATGATCCGTAAGAACATTGAGCAAAACCCTGACTATTACGTCAGTCGTATTCCGGTGGGCCGCGTGGCCCAGCCGCAAGAAATTGCCGACATCGGTGTCTTCATGGTTTCTCCTAAGACCAGCTATATGACGGGAGCAACTCTGGACGTTACCGGCGGTATGTTGATGCGTTAATCTAGGGAGAATCATTATGAAATGTCTGGCAATTGCCGATCTGTTTATCAATGCAGCGATGATGGAATCAGGACTGAAAGCGCTCAGGGATAACGGGATTGAAGTAGAAGTACGCGAGTGGTCACATGACTCCGTTGAGAAACTTCAGGAAGATAATCTGCGGGTTGAACAGGAAGGGGCAGAAGCCGTGGCCTTACCGGAAGCGCTGCTTCAGGGAACGGATGATATTGACATCCTGATCACTCAGTTTGCCCCCGTCAATACTGCGGTGTTCGATAAACTACCAAAGCTGAAATATGTAGGCGTGCTCCGCGGTGGCGTGGAAAACGTGAATCTTCAGGTGGCGAACGCCCGGGGCGTTGAGGTGATGAACACCCCGGGGCGTAACGCTCGCAGCGTCGCCGAATTCACGGTCGGCATGATCCTGGCGGAAATGCGCAATATCGCCCGTTCACACGATGCCCTGCGTGACAAATACTGGCGTAAAGACAGCCCGAACCATCAGGCAATCCCTGAGCTTGGCGGAAAAGTCGTGGGGCTGGTTGGCCTCGGTCATATTGCCCAACTGGTCGCGGGATTTCTCAGCGGCTTTGGCACGGAGATTATCTTTTACGATAAGTACGTTGCAGGCCATGAACGTTATGAGAAAGTCGATTCTCTGGACGAACTGGTACAACGCGCCGACGTTATCTCGTTACATGCTCGCCTGACGCCGGAAACCGAAAATCTGATTAACGCACACCATTTCGCGCTGATGAAGCGCAGTGCCATCATTGTTAACACGGCACGCTCCGGGTTAATCAATGAAAAAGAGATGATTGATGCGCTCAGATCCGGGCAAATCATGGGCGCCGCGCTTGATACCTTTGATGACGAGCCGCTTCCAGACGACAGTGCATTCTATACTCTGAATAACGTGACCATTACGCCGCATATTGCCGGGAGTACCATTGACGCATTCAGTAATTCGCCCAAACTCTTCGCTGAGATCCTTTTAAAGAAACTCAGTTAAATATTAAAAGAACCATTAAAGGTATTAACAGGGCCCAATGGGCACGGGTTTACTCGTGCCCAATTCGCCCGCCTTTTAAGGAATCATTATGGATATTATCAACAGCATTATTAGTCTGGGGGCATCAGTAATGATGCCAGTAATATTCTTTATTATCGCGCTTTGCTTTGGCGTTAAAATCGGTACGGCATTTAAAGCAGGGATGCTGGTAGGCATTGGTTTTGAAGGGGTGGGGCTGGTGATTGGCCTGCTGCTGACAAACCTGGGCCCGGCATCGCAGGCGATGGTTGAGCGTATCGGCCTGCAGTTAACGGTCGTTGATACCGGTTGGCCTACCGCATCGACCATTGGCTGGGGTTCGCCGCTGATGCTGCCCGTCGTGGTGGGCTTTATCGTCATCAACCTGGCCATGCTTCTGTTGAAATTAACCAAAACGGTGAATATCGATATTTTTAACTACTGGATTTTCCTGATCATGGGGTCTGTGGTCTATGCCGGAACGGGAAATTACTGGCTTTCGGTCGGTATTACATTCGCTATTTTTGTGTTGACGCTATTGGCGGCAGATTTAACGGCGCCGTATTTACAAAAAAACTATAATCTTAAAGGGATATCATTCCCCCATCTTACCTGTATAGCTTACGTGCCGTTTGGCATTGCCTGTAATTACATCATTGATAAGATCCCGCTTATCAATAAAATCAATTTCGATCCGGAAAGTATTAATAAAAAATTCGGCGTTTTTGGCGAGCCTCTTACCCTGGGGTTCGTACTGGGACTGCTGTTGGCCTTCCTGGCGGGATATGACGTTTCCGCGGCCGTTTCACTGGCCATTAAGGTTTCAGCCGCCATGCTGCTGCTGCCTAAAATGATTGAAATTCTGGTGCAGGGATTGTTGATTGTCCGTGATGCCGCTGAAGCAAAACTGAAGGCTAAATTCCCGGGGCGCGATTTTTACATCGGGATGGATACGGCGTTACTGATCGGGGAACCTTCGGTACTGGCGACCGGTCTGCTGTTAATCCCTATGGCTGTGGTGCTGTCTATCATTCTGCCCGGCAACCGCGTACTGCCCTTTGTCGATCTGGCTTCCTTAATGTTCCTGCTGGCAATGGTCACGCCGTTCTGTAAACGAAATATGTTCCGCATGTTCATAACCGGAACCCTGATCGTGACCTGCATCCTGTATGTCGGGACGGACATTTCGCAAGAATACACTCAGGCGGCGGTGAACTCGCATATTCCGGTGCCGGAAGGGATGGCCGAGATCACCAATATCGTCGGCGGCGCCACGACGCCTGTCGGCTGGCTGGCCGTCAAATTTGGCGAGTTTTTTAGCGCCACACATTAGTACAAGACCACTCAAGTAAACAGAGGGCAAACTGCTGCCCTCTGCTTCTTCCTCTTATACTGTGCACTGAATAGCTGGCTCAGCTACGCCCCTGGTTTGAACATCTGACCAGCGCGTCCGCCCCCTGCGCGGCGAGGTGGCTCATTTCTTTTGTACCCCCTCCCGTTTTCAACCCAACCTGCTATGCTCCTTCTTTCCCTGTTCTCTGGAGATCCCGATGCTGACCATCTGGGGCCGAAAAACCTCCTCTAACGTGCAGGCGCTGATGTGGTGTGTTGGCGAGCTTGGGCTGGACTATCTCCGGTTCGACGTGGGGCATCGCTATGGCGGTACCGACAGCGAGGCGTTTTATCAGCTCAATCCCAATCGTACGGTGCCAGTGCTGCAGGATGGCGATAATCCGCCGCTGTGGGAAACCGGCGCGATCCTTCGCTATTTAGCCAGTCGCTACGCCGACGACGCCTTCTGGCCGGGCGACCTGCTGGCTCGTACTGAGGTTGATCGCTGGGCCGAGTGGTCAAAGCAGAATATCGCCCTCGGCTTTACGGCGCCGGTGTTCTGGCGCGTGGTGCGCACGCCTGCCGCCGAGCGGGATCCGCAGGCCATCGCCGCGGCGGTGACGGCCCTGGAGCAAAAGCTGGCGATTGCCGAGGCACGTCTCGCCGGGAGTCGCTATCTGGTGGGCGATACGTTCACCCTGGCCGATATCCAGTTTGGTCATGTGCTGTACCGCTACTTTGCAATCGATATCACCCGTCGTCCCCTCCCCCACCTTGCGGCGTATTATGCACGGCTAACCGCACGGCCCGCCTTTCGCCAGCACGTCATGGTTAGCTACGACGAACTGAAGGTCTGAAGGTGGTCGGTAGCGCCTCCTGACGCTACCGACATACCGGTTAACGCGCCATCAGGACAAACACGCCCCAGCCGAGATATTCCCGGGTCCAGGTGACGTGGTGTAGCGGCGCAGTGGTCAACTGCTGGCGAACCTCCGGTGCGAAGTCATCGTGCGGATTGGCCTCCAGCCAGCGGCGCATTGTCAGCCATTTCGCCGCTTCATAACGATCCCAGCCCTCCTGGTCGGCCAGCACCATCTCCACCACGTCATAGCCCAGTTCGCCAAAGTGGGCGACCAGCGCCGGTAGCGTCAGGAAGTCATCGGGTGACTGCGCGCCGCAGGCAATCGCCTCTTCTGCCGTGGCCGGACGTTTGCGCCACCATGGCTCGCCGATAAGCAACATGCCGCCTGGGGTAAGGCTCTGCTTCAGCAGCTCGATTGTGCCTGCCACCCCGCCGCCGATCCACGTGGCCCCCACGCAGGCGGCAACATCGCACGGCTGGCTGGCGACATATCCGCTGGCATCCTGGTGCACAAAGGTTACCCGGTCGCTTACCCCGAGCTCCTCTGCCCGGGCGGCCGCCTGCTGACTGAACAGCAGGCTCATGTCTACGCCGGTGCCGACGATCTGATGATCGCGCGCCCAGCTACAGAGCATCTCGCCGGAGCCGCTGCCGAGGTCGAGAATGGTGGTGCCCGGCGCCATTCGCAGCGCCCGTCCCAGCGTGGCGTACTTTTCCGGGGTAAAAGGGTTATGGATACGGTGCTCGCTTTCACTGATGGTAAAAATGCGAGGGATATCGATCATGAGGTTTTCTCCTTGAGAGCCATACGCCCGGGCAGCGACCCTGCCCGGGTCGCTATTTCAGCGGTTGTCCGCTTGCGCGCGAACGTTATTCAAACCGGTAATGTTGATCCGGTACGGCTGGCCGTTCACCGACTTAATCAGCTTTTTGGTTTTGAGCTTTTTGAAGACCGCAAGGGTGCAGTCGCTCAGCAACAGCCCTTCGCGGGTGTAACATTCAACGGCGGTAATGCGGCCGGAGGTATCGCGGACGTGCGCAATACGGCCACCTTTGGCGAGAACGTGTAAGGTCCGTTGTTCCTGACGGGATAAATTCATACTGAAACCTGTTCATTATCATGTGCGAAAACATGCCTACACCCGCAGGTGTGTGCGTAAGGTTTAAGCGCAGCGATAATCAGTCCGGCCTGGGCAGGTCGGGAAACTGATTATCTGATAATGACATTCTCCAGCATCGAAGCCTCAGTGAGCATTGAAAGGTATTTACCGGCTGAATATTAACACCTTCATCTGGTAAGGATATTGTGCAGATTAAAAACTGTGACCGGTATTACGATTTCCCTCGGCCTTATCCCCATTTTGCGCTATCCGCCACCCGCTCTGTTCCGCAACTTTCACCACCACCTTATCCCCCCTCCCGTATTGTTAAATAATTGTTGTCAGATCACAAAATGGAAACAAAAAGGCCATTTCGTACGCATTTTATAAAAATGTAGATATTTTTAATTTATGGCTACGAAATGAACATCACCCTGACCTTACAGCGAGGAACGATCCTGATGAACGCCCTGACCGCAGTAAAACCGACACCCGCGCCGGTAGCCCAGCAATACCCTGGCTTTTCTTTCACCCCTTCCGCCCAGTCGCCGCGCCTGCTGGAGCTCACCTTTTCCGCCGAAACGACCACGCAATTCCTGCAGCAGGTCGCGCAGTGGCCGGTGCAGGCGCTGGAGTACAAATCTTTCTTACGCTTCCAGGTCGGCAAGATCCTCGACGATCTGTGTGGCAATCAGCTGCAGCCGTTGCTGATCAAAACATTGCTCGATCGCGCGGAAGGCGCGCTGCTTATCAACGGCGAAGGGATCGATCACGTCAGCCAGGCCGAGGAGATGGTCAAGCTGGCCACCGCCGTCGCCCACCTGATTGGTCGTTCCAACTTCGACGCCATGAGCGGTCAGTATTACGCCCGCTTCGTGGTGAAAAATGTCGATAACTCAGACAGCTACCTGCGCCAACCGCACCGGGTGATGGAGCTGCACAACGACGGCACCTACGTCGAAGAGCAAACCGACTACGTATTAATGATGAAGATCGACGAGCAGAACATGCAGGGCGGCAATTCCCTGCTGCTGCATCTCGACGACTGGGAGCATCTCGACGAATTTTTCCGCGACCCGCTGGCTCGCCGCCCAATGCGCTGGGCCGCGCCGCCGAGCAAAAACGTCAGCAAGGATGTTTTCCACCCGGTGTTCGACGTCGATTCGCTGGGCCGCCCGGTAATGCGCTATATCGACCAGTTCGTCCAGCCGAAAGATTTCGAAGAAGGCACCTGGCTGAGCCGCCTTTCCGACGCGCTGGAGACCAGCAAAAACATCCTTTCCATACCGGTGCCGGTGGGCAAATTTCTGCTCATTAACAACCTGTTCTGGCTGCACGGCCGCGACCGCTTTACGCCGCACCCGGACCTGCGCCGCGAGCTGATGCGCCAGCGCGGCTACTTTGCGTATTCCACGAATCATTACCAGACTCATCAATAAGGGTTTTCAGGCGAAGGAATTGAGCGGATGTATGATTTCGTGATTATCGGCGGCGGCATCATCGGCATGTCGA
Organism: Klebsiella sp. P1954; assembly: GCF_018199955.1. Taxonomy (NCBI): domain Bacteria; kingdom Pseudomonadati; phylum Pseudomonadota; class Gammaproteobacteria; order Enterobacterales; family Enterobacteriaceae; genus Klebsiella; species Klebsiella sp. P1954. The sequence continues at coordinate 1,920,438 of NZ_CP073373.1, forward strand.
CCGCCATGCAGTTAATTGAGATTTACCCGGACGCCCGCATTGCGCTGCTGGAAAAAGAGGCCGGCCCGGCCTGCCATCAGACTGGCCACAACAGCGGCGTGATCCACGCCGGGGTGTACTACACGCCCGGCAGCCTCAAGGCGCAGTTTTGCCTCGCCGGCAACCGCGCCACCAAGGCCTTTTGCGAGCAGAACGGCATCCGCTATGACGTCTGCGGCAAAATGCTGGTCGCCACCTCGCCGCTGGAGATGGAGCGGATGCGCGCCCTGTGGGATCGCACCGCCGCCAACGGCCTGCAGCGCGAGTGGCTAAGCGCCGGGGAGCTACGCGAGCGCGAACCGAACATTACCGGGCTCGGCGGGATCTTCGTCCCTTCCAGCGGCATCGTCAGCTACCGCGAAGTGGCGGCGGCAATGGCGAAGAACTTCGAAGCGAAAGGCGGAACGATCGTCTACAACGCCGAAGTCAGCGCCCTGAAAGAACATGCCAGCGGCGTGGTGATCCGCACCCGCCAGGGCGGAGAATATGAGGCCTCGACGCTGATCGCCTGTTCGGGCTTGATGGCCGATCGGCTGGTAAAAATGCTCGGCGTCGACCCCGGGTTTATCATTTGTCCGTTCCGCGGCGAGTATTTCCAGCTGGCACCGCAGCACAACCAGATCGTCAACCATTTGATCTATCCGATCCCCGATCCGGCGATGCCGTTCCTCGGCGTCCACCTGACCCGCATGATCGACGGCAGCGTCACCGTCGGCCCCAACGCCGTGCTGGCTCTGAAGCGCGAAGGCTACCGCAAGCGCGATATCTCGCTGGCCGATACCCTGGAGATCCTCACCTCGCCCGGCATCCGCCGGGTACTGCAAAACAACCTGCGCTCCGGACTGGGCGAAATGAAGAATTCGCTGTGCAGAAGCGGCTATCTGCGGCTGGTGCAAAAATACTGCCCGAGCCTGACGCTGAGCGATTTACGCCCGTGGCCGGCCGGCGTGCGGGCGCAGGCCGTGTCGCCGCAGGGCAAGCTGATCGACGATTTTCTCTTCGTTACCACCGCGCGTTCGATACATACCTGCAATGCGCCATCGCCAGCGGCCACCTCCGCTATCCCGATCGGCGCGCATATCGTCAGCAAGGTGCAGACCCTGCTGGCCAGCCAGAGCAATCCCGGACGCACGCTGCGTGCGGCACGTAGCGTGGAGACACTACACGCCGCTTTTACCCGTTAACCACCCTGAAGACAGGAAGCGTTTATGCAACTCAACGATATGACACTGTTTCGCCAGCAGGCGATGATCGATGGCCAGTGGCGCGATGCGCCCAACGGCGACGTGATTGCGGTCACCAACCCGGCCAACGGCGAGCAGCTCGGCAGCGTGCCGAAAATGGGCGCCGATGAAACCCGCGAAGCGATTGAAGCCGCCAATCGCGCCCTACCCGCCTGGCGCGCCCTGACCGCCAAAGAGCGGGCGAACATTCTGCGCCGCTGGTTCGATCTTATGATGGAGAATCAGGACGATCTCGCTCGCCTGATGACCCTCGAGCAGGGAAAACCGTTGGCGGAAGCCAAAGGCGAAATCAGCTACGCCGCCTCCTTTATTGAGTGGTTCGCCGAAGAAGGTAAGCGCATCTACGGCGACACCATTCCCGGCCACCAGGCCGACAAGCGCCTGCTGGTGATTAAGCAGCCCATCGGCGTTACCGCCGCCATCACGCCGTGGAACTTCCCGGCGGCGATGATCACCCGCAAAGCGGGCCCGGCGCTGGCCGCCGGCTGCACCATGGTCCTGAAACCGGCCAGCCAGACGCCGTTTTCCGCGCTGGCGCTGGCCGAACTGGCGAATCGCGCCGGGATCCCCGCCGGAGTATTCAACGTGGTCACCGGCTCCGCCGGCGCGGTCGGCGGCGAACTGACCAGCAACCCGCTGGTGCGCAAGCTCTCCTTTACCGGCTCTACCGAGATTGGCCGCCAGCTGATGGAGCAGTGCGCGAAAGACATCAAAAAAGTCTCCCTGGAGCTGGGCGGCAACGCGCCGTTTATCGTCTTTGACGATGCCGACCTCGATAAAGCCGTCGAGGGGGCGCTGGCGTCGAAGTTCCGCAACGCCGGGCAGACCTGCGTCTGCGCCAACCGCCTGTACGTCCAGGACGGGGTGTATGACCGTTTCGCCGAGAAGCTGCAGCAGGCGGTGGAAAAACTGCGCATTGGCGACGGCCTGCAGGACGGCGTCACCACCGGCCCGCTGATCGACGAGAAAGCCGTGGCCAAAGTTGAAGAACACATTGCCGATGCCATCGCCAAAGGTGCGAAGGTGGTCACCGGCGGCAAACCGCACGCCCTGGGCGGCAACTTCTTCCAGCCGACCATCCTGGTCAACGTTCCCGACAGCGCCAAAGTGGCGAAAGAGGAGACCTTCGGCCCGCTGGCCCCGCTGTTCCGCTTTAAAGATGAAGCCGACGTCATTGCCCAGGCCAACGATACCGAGTTCGGTCTCGCCGCCTATTTCTACGCCCGCGATCTGAGCCGCGTCTTCCGCGTCGGCGAAGCGCTGGAGTACGGCATCATCGGCATCAATACCGGCATTATCTCCACCGAAGTCGCGCCGTTCGGCGGCGTTAAGGCCTCCGGCCTCGGCCGCGAAGGGTCGAAGTACGGCATCGAAGATTACTTAGAAATCAAATATATGTGCATTGGCCTTTAACAGGAGCGACAGATGAACAGCAATAGAGCAATGATGGCGCGTCGCAGCGACGCGGTCCCGCGCGGCGTCGGCCAGATCCACCCTATCTTCGCCGAACGCGCGGAGAACTGCCGGGTGTGGGACGTGGAAGGCCGGGAATATCTCGATTTTGCCGGCGGTATCGCGGTGCTCAATACCGGCCACTTGCATCCGCAGATTGTCGCCGCCGTCGAAGACCAGCTGAAAAAGCTGTCGCATACCTGCTTCCAGGTGCTGGCCTATGAGCCTTATCTGGCGCTGTGCGAAAAGATGAATCAAAAGGTGCCCGGTGATTTCGCCAAGAAAACCCTGCTGGTCACCACCGGGTCGGAAGCGGTGGAGAACGCGGTGAAGATCGCCCGCGCGGCAACCGGGCGCAGCGGCGCTATCGCCTTCACCGGCGCCTATCACGGCCGCACCCATTACACCCTGTCGCTGACCGGCAAAGTGAATCCTTACTCCGCCGGTATGGGCTTAATGCCGGGCCATGTCTATCGCGCCCTCTACCCGTGCGCGCTGCACGGCGTCAGTGATGACGAGGCGATCGCCAGCATCCATCGCATCTTCAAAAACGATGCCGCGCCGGAAGATATCGCCGCCATCATTATTGAGCCAGTGCAGGGTGAAGGCGGGTTCTATGCCGCCTCCCCGGCCTTTATGCAGCGCCTGCGCGCTCTGTGCGACGAGCACGGCATTATGCTCATCGCCGATGAGGTCCAGAGCGGCGCGGGCCGCACCGGTACCCTGTTCGCCATGGAGCAGATGGGCGTCGCGGCGGATATCACCACCTTCGCCAAATCCATCGCCGGCGGTTTCCCGCTGGCGGGCGTCACCGGCCGCGCAGAGGTGATGGACGCCATCGCCCCCGGCGGACTGGGCGGCACCTACGCCGGCAACCCCATCGCCTGCGCCGCCGCCCTGGCGGTATTACAGATTTTCGAGCAGGAGAATCTGCTGGAAAAAGCCAACCAGCTCGGCACCACCCTGCGCCAGGGCCTGCTGGCGATCGCTGAAGATCATCCGGAGATCGGCGACGTGCGCGGTCTGGGGGCGATGATCGCCATTGAGCTGTTTGAAGAGGGCGACCGCAGCAGGCCGAACGCCAGGCTGACGGCGGATATCGTCGCCCGCGCCCGCGACAAAGGCCTGATCCTGCTCTCCTGCGGGCCGTACTACAACGTGCTGCGCATCCTGGTGCCGCTGACCATCGAAGAGGCGCAGATCGAGCAGGGGCTCAAGATCATCGCCGACTGCTTTAGCGAGGCGAAACAGGCATAGAACAGAACACATGCGGAAGCGAAGTACGTTCGTAAGGGAATGAAGACGAGACCTGCAAAACAACAATAATACGCGTGCCCCGGCGCGGGAACGTCGGGGCGCTCTCCCAGGTGACACACTTCGAGAGGGTAAATGATGGGGCAACTGTCGCAATCACAGGATTTAGGGGCGGGGCTGAAGTCGCGCCACGTCACGATGTTATCTATCGCCGGGGTGATCGGCGCGAGTTTATTTGTCGGCTCCAGCGTCGCCATTGCCGAGGCAGGCCCGGCGGTGCTGCTGGCCTATCTGTTTGCCGGGCTGCTGGTGGTGATGATTATGCGTATGCTGGCCGAAATGGCGGTCGCCACGCCGGATACCGGCTCCTTTTCCACCTACGCCGATAAAGCCATCGGCCGCTGGGCGGGGTATACCATCGGCTGGCTATACTGGTGGTTCTGGGTCCTGGTTATTCCGCTGGAAGCCAATATCGCGGCGATTATTCTGCATTCGTGGGTGCCGGGCGTCCCGGTGTGGTTGTTCTCCCTGGTCATCACTCTCGCCCTCACCGGCAGTAACCTGCTGAGCGTCAAGAACTACGGCGAATTCGAGTTCTGGCTGGCGCTGTGCAAAGTGATCGCTATTCTGGCGTTTATCGTACTGGGCGCGGTCGCCATTACCGGCTTTTATCCCTATGCCGAAGTGAGCGGCATTTCGCGGCTGTGGGATCACGGCGGCTTTATGCCTAACGGCTTCGGCGCGGTGCTGAGCGCGATGCTGATCACCATGTTCTCGTTTATGGGCGCGGAGATCGTCACCATCGCCGCCGCCGAATCGGATACCCCGGATAAACATATCGTGCGCGCCACCAACTCGGTGATCTGGCGTATCTCTATTTTTTATCTGTGCTCGATCTTTATCGTCGTCGCCCTCATCCCATGGAATATGCCGGGGCTGAAGAGCATCGGCTCCTACCGCTCGGTGCTCGAGCTGCTGCATATTCCCTATGCCAAGCTGATTATGGACGGCGTGATCCTCCTGTCGGTCACCAGCTGTCTGAACTCGGCGCTGTATACCGCCTCGCGGATGCTCTACTCCCTGAGCCGTCGCGGCGATGCGCCGGCCATTATGGGCCGGACCAACCGCAGCAAAACGCCATACGTGGCGGTGCTGCTCTCCACCGGCGCGGCGTTCCTCACCGTAGTGGTGAACTACTATGCCCCCGCCAAGGTGTTTAAATTTCTCATCGACAGCTCTGGCGCCATCGCCCTGCTGGTCTATCTAGTGATCGCCGTTTCACAACTGCGGATGCGCAAAATCCTTCAGGCGCAAGGCGGTGAGATCCGTCTCAGAATGTGGCTCTATCCATACCTGACCTGGCTGGTGATCGCCTTTATCACCTTCGTGCTGGTGGTGATGCTGTTTCGTCCGGCGCAGCAGCTGGAGGTGATCTCTACCGGCCTGTTAGCTCTGGGAATTATTTGTACGGTACCGATTATGTCACGCTGGAAAAAGCTGGTATTGTGGCAAAAACTGCCGCTGCAAAATACGCGTTAACCCTGTTCCCGGCGCCCGCCGGGAAGAGTATTCAGGAGTAAGAACATGACCGCCATTCCCCAGGCGACGGCCATTGACGGATACCGTTGGTTAAAAAACGACATCATCCGCGGGGTTTACCACCCCGATGAGAAGCTGCGGATGAGCCTGCTGACGTCGCGCTATGGCCTGGGGGTCGGTCCGCTGCGCGAGGCGCTTTCGCAACTGGTGGCCGAGCGGCTGGTAACGGTGGTCAATCAGAAAGGCTATCGGGTGGCGCCCATGTCGGAACAGGAGCTTCTCGATATCTTCGACGCGCGCGCCAACATGGAGGCCATGCTGGTGCGTCTCGCCATTGAACGCGGCGGCGACGAGTGGGAAGCCGAGCTGCTGGCCCGCACCCATCTGCTCAACAAGCTGGAGTCGTGCGAAGCGAGTGAGCACCTACTCGATGAATGGGACCAGCGCCATCAGGCGTTTCACACCGCCATCGTCGCCGGCTGCGGTTCGCAGTATCTGCTGCAGATGCGCGAACGGCTGTTCGATCTGGCGGCGCGCTACCGCTTCATCTGGCTGCGCACCACCGTGCTGTCGGTGGAGATGCTGGAAGATAAGCATGTCCAGCATCAGACCCTGGTGGACGCTATTCTGGCGCGCGACGCCGAACAGGCCAGCGCGCTGATGCGTGAGCACTTACTGACTCCGATCCCGATTATCCAGCAGGCGATGGCCGGCAAGCTGTCGCCGCAGGCAGGGTGAGTCAGATGGTGGGGTGGAAATTACGGGTATGGCGGCACGCATCTCCACGCCGCACGGGCGTGGAGAAATCGTATCCGTAGATCAATCAGGCCCGCAGGCGAACCGGCTCGCTGAAATCGTCGGCCGGTTCCAGCTTCAGATTAAAGGTGGTCAGCAGCGCTGCCGCGCGCTCGTGGAACTCGCGCAGCGTTTTTTCCAGTCTCTCGCTCACTTCCGGGTCGTCAATGTCGACCGCCTGCCATGAACCTTCTTTATTGAACAGGCCAAACTGGTAGCTGTAGGTGAAACGTGACTCTTGTGCTTCCATTTCCATCCACCAGCCCCAGAATTCACGCTTCTCCGGTGCGGGCTTAACATTGACGCAAACTGCCAGGCAATCGAAAAAGAAACGGTTGTCATGGCACTGCTCTTCGCGAATGTAAGGCCCCAGCGCCGTGAATTTCTTGATCAACTTACTTTTCAGGTGTCCACTCGGTAACGTCATTGCGATCTCCTTTAGTGATGCAACTGTTTTACCAAACCAATAGAATTTAGCAATAAATTAACCAAATCTATGATTGATCCAGCGGGCGATCTGTCGCAATGCGTGATCAAAATTGCGATACACCGGGTTAAACGGGATCTCCAGCAGTTTGCCATCGGCAGATGACGAGGTGATTAACCGCGACTCCTCTTCGGGGCTGAACGGATCGTCCTTCCAGAAGCCGGAGAGCATCGGCGTCGGGCAACGGCGCCCCAGCAGTCCCTGGGTTTTTAACGAATAGCGGTTGAGCTCCACGCGTAGCGCTTCATCGGAGGCGTCATGCATGCCCAGCCGCGAAGCCAGCACGTCAAGATACATCTCCGGCACGCGCCCCTGATGCAGGGGATCCACCAGCAGACCATGAACGACCGGGCCCAGACAGGCTACAGCCTTCAGCCGCTGCGGCTCCAGATAGCCCAGACGCACCGCGATATTGGCGCCAAAGCGGAAGCCGAAAGCGGCGACCCGGGTATGGTCAATCCACGGCACATTTTCCAGATGGCGCAGCGCGTGCTGATGCAGCAGGCTGGTGTCCTGATTTAGCGTCCATTTTGACGAGAAGCCGATGGAGGGCATATCAATGGTCAGCATGGCAATGCCGAGCGGTGAGAAGTAGTTCTCATACAGGTTGTAATAATCGGTCTGCAGCGAGTCCAGCCCCCCGCACATCAGCACCGTCGGAAACGGCCCCTCGCCTTTCGGCATATGCAAAAAGCCGGTTATCGGCGAGCCGCCAGGGATGGTGAACTCCAGCTCGCGCAGCGAGCCCGGCAGCCGCTGGGCGGCTTCTTCATACGCCCGGTTGGCTAAAGCCTGCGCCTGTTCCGCCAGCTCATCGCCTTTAATATGCGGATAAGCGGCAATGCTATACAGGTTCGAGGCATGCAGCCAGTGGCGGCCGCTCAGCAAAGGATCGGCTTCCTGCCCGGCCTTTTGCTGCCACTGCATGGCTTCTTTCGCCCACTCGAAGATCCAGTTGCCGCCGCGATAGCCGATGACGGTATCGAACAGCTCAGGATCGGTTCGTTCGGCCTCGCTCATCACAATGCGCGCTTGCACATCGAGGATCTCCTGCGGAGTTACGCCGCGCCAGATCCACATCAAACGGTTGATCAGACGGTACCAGTGATCGACGTGATTGCCGCTCAGCGCCGACTGCATCGCCTGGGGTTTTCCGGCAGAAAACCGACGCACCAGCGTAGAAGTTTCGGGATGTTTGAAGCGAGGTTTAAACAGCGTTTCGCTGAGGTTAGCCTGTGACATGTGCAGTCTCCGTCGTAGTGCCACTCCGGATATTGTAACCTGCTAAAGGATAAAAAAAACCACGCCCGGCAAGCCGGGCGTGGTAAATAGCACTGTCCTGAAGAATTAACGACCTGCGATAGGCGGTACAAACACCACGCCCATATCCCACGGCTGTTCAATCCAGGTATCCTGCGGAATATCCACAACGTAATCGTCCACCAGCGGGCGGCCTGCCGGCTTGGCGAAAATGGTGACAAAGTGCGCTTTGGGATACATTTCGCGGATCGCCACGGCGGTACCGCCGGTATCCACCAGATCGTCGATGACGATAAAGCCTTCGCCATCGCCTTCCGCACGTTTCAGCACTTTCAGCTCGCGCTGGTTATCATGGTCGTAGCTGGAGATGCATACGGTATCAACATGACGAATGCCCAGTTCACGCGCCAGTAAGGCTCCCGGTACCAGTCCGCCGCGGCTAACGGCAATAATGCCTTTCCATTGCTCAACCGGCAGCAGACGGCTGGCCAGTTTGCGGGCGTGAATCTGCAACATGTCCCAGGTGACGACGTATTTTTCGCTCATGTGAAGTGTCCCAGCCTGTGTAATACGGCTTAAATAATGTTCGAGGGGGAAAATGGTTGCGCGAGATTATAGAGATCTGACGCACTAAAAACCAGTGTTAAGCGGTTTGCGCAACGCTTTTTGCGTTGTTTACACTACCTGCGGCGGTGGAAAGTGGTATTCTCAACCCCATCGCGCAAGCCCGGGCTTGTTGTGTATTTTAACGCTAACCCTCGTCCTGCAACCGCTGTATGCAGGAGTCTGTAAGGAGACTTACCGTGTCTGAACTGTCTCAACTATCCCCGCAGCCGCTTTGGGATATTTTTGCCAAGATTTGCTCCATCCCGCACCCGTCCTATCACGAAGAACAGCTCGCCGAGCATATTATGGGTTGGGCAAAAGAAAAAGGCTTACATGCGGAACGCGACCAGGTTGGCAACATTCTGATTCGTAAAGGCGCGACTGCCGGTATGGAAAACCGTAAGCCGGTAGCGCTGCAGGCGCACCTCGATATGGTGCCGCAGAAAAATAACGACACCGTCCACGACTTCGTTAAAGATCCGATCCAGCCGTACATTGACGGCGAATGGGTGAAAGCGCGCGGCACCACGCTGGGCGCGGACAACGGTATCGGAATGGCGTCCGCACTGGCGGTACTGGCCGATGATAGCGTCGCTCACGGCCCGCTGGAAGTGCTGCTGACCATGACCGAAGAAGCCGGCATGGACGGCGCGTTCGGTCTGCAGGCCAACTGGCTACAGGCCGATATCCTGATCAACACCGACTCCGAAGAAGAAGGCGAAATCTACATGGGTTGCGCCGGCGGGATCGATTTCACCTCTAACCTGGCGCTGACCCGCGAAGCGATTCCCGCCGGGTTCCAGAGCTTTAAAGTCACCTTAAAAGGGCTGAAAGGCGGCCACTCCGGCGGTGATATTCACCTTGGTCTGGGTAACGCCAACAAGCTGCTGTCGCGCTTCCTCGCCGGCCACGCCGATGAGCTGGATCTGCGTCTGGTCGATTTCAACGGCGGCACGTTGCGCAACGCCATCCCGCGTGAAGCTTACGCTACTGTCGCCGTCGCCGCGGATAAAGCCGATGCGCTGAAAGCGCTGGTGAATACTTACCAGGCGCTGCTGAAAAACGAGCTGGAGGCCAAAGAGAAGAACCTGGTGGTGCTCGTGGAAGCGGTCGATAACGACAAAGCGGCGCTGACTCAGGCTTCCCGCGACACTTTCATCCGTCTGCTGAACGCCACGCCGAACGGGGTTATCCGCAACTCTGACGTGGCGAAAGGCGTAGTGGAAACTTCGCTGAACGTCGGCGTCGTCACCATGACCGATGACAACGTACAGATCCACTGCCTGATCCGCTCGCTGATCGACAGCGGCAAAGACTACGTGGTCAGCATGCTGGATTCTCTGGGTAAGCTGGCGGGGGCGAAAACCGAAGCCAAAGGCGCTTACCCTGGCTGGCAACCGGACGCCAATTCGCCGGTGATGCACCTGGTACGCGAGACTTACCAGCGTCTGTTCAACAAGACGCCGAACATCCAGATCATTCACGCCGGTCTGGAATGCGGTCTGTTCAAAAAACCGTATCCGGAGATGGACATGGTCTCCATCGGGCCAACCATTACCGGTCCGCACTCCCCGGATGAGCAGGTCCATATCGAGAGCGTCGGTCAGTACTGGACGCTGCTGACCGAGCTGCTGAAAGCCATTCCGGCTAAATAAGCCCCACAACCGGCGGCGGCCCGCCGCCGGTTTTACCCCGCATCACCTTAGCGCCACGCGTTTTTCCATCCGGTAATTAATAAACCACTCCCCGCGCGCCGCCACCCGTTGCTCAGCCACCACCTTAAAACCATGGGCCGTAAAACAGGGCTTTGCGGTAATGCTGGCGTCCACCGTCAGGATTTGCGCTGGATACTGAACGCAGAGCGCCTCGATAAGCGCGCCGCCGATACCCTGGCGGGCACGATCCGGCGAGACGAACAGCAAATCGATATGCGTCCCGATGGCGGTGATAAAGCCAACCGGCTGGCTGTTGACCACGGCCACCAGGCCGATTGAGTCGGCCAGCTTTTGTCGCCAGCGCGTCTCATCCACCTGCGCCCAGGCCGCGATCTGCCCCGGGGTATAGTCCCGACTGGCGGTTTCCCGCACCGCGCGCAGAAAGATCTGGCAGAGCAGTGGCAAATCGCTGTCGCGGTAAGCACGAATATGCATGGCTAAATCCCTAATAAAAGCTGCCTTTCCAGCTGCGGATCGAGCAACGTCACGTGGAGCCCAACCAGGCGCACGCCCCGTCCGCCGCGGCGCTCATCCCAGGCTTTGTGCGCGGTGGCGATCAGATCCTCTTTGTTCAGCCGCGGCCAGACGTGCTCCTGGGTGGTCAGCTGGAAATCATTGAATTTCAGTTTAATGCCCTGGCGGGCGATCAGCAGATCAGGTTTGACCTTCGCCAGTCGCCTCTCCAGCTCGGGATAGAGGTTTTCGATAATCGCTTCGCACTCCGGCCATTCATGTATATCTTCCGCTAAGGTGCGCTCCACGCCCACCGATTTACGCTGCCGATCGTTATGAATTTCCCGCTCATCAATCCCGTGGCTGCGCTCCCACAGAATACGCCCGAATTTACCGAAGCGCTTAAGCAGCATGGCCAGATCGCTGTTCTGCACATCGCCACAGGTTCGCAGGCCCATATTTTCCAGCTTCGCTGCCGATACCTTCCCGACGCCGGGTATTTTCGCCAGCGGCAGCGCCCGCACAAACTCTGCCACCTGATGGGGAGCGATAACGAACTGGCCGTTGGGTTTATTCATATCTGAAGCGATTTTAGCGAGAAACTTCACCGGCGCCACCCCCGCCGAGGCGGTGAGGCGCAGCTCCCGTTCGATGGTCTGGCGGATCTCCTGGGCTATCAGGGTGGCTGACCCGTGACAATGCTCGCTGTCGCTGACGTCAAGATAGGCTTCATCCAGCGACAGCGGCTCAATGCGCGAGGTATAGCGGGAGAAAATTTCGCGGATATGGTTCGAGGCTTCTTTGTAGGCATCAAAGCGGCCAGGAAGCAGCGTGAGGTGCGGGCACAGCTTGAGCGCCGTCGCCGTCGGCATGGCGCTGCGCACGCCAAACTTACGCGCAGGATAGTTCGCGGTACTAATCACGCCACGTTGTACCCGACTGCCGCCTATCGCGAGGGGAATATCGCGCAACGCTGGGTTGTCGCGCATCTCCACCGCCGCAAAGAAACAGTCCATATCGACATGGATAATTTTACGCATCGTCAGACTCAACACTGTATACCCATACAGCATAGCAAAAACAGATGCGAATTTTATGCTTTTTTTATTTCATCGGCTAAAAAAGCGGTTAAAACATAAAACTGCAATAAATTATGTTTATTTTCATTGAGTTAAAAGATAAATCAGGAAGATATAATCATGAAGAAAATACTTACCGCGCTTTGCCTGCTGGCCACCGCCGGCGCCTGGGCCGCTCCACAGCTGATAGCCCACCGCGGCGGCACCGGCGATGCGCCGGAAAATACCCTGCCGGCCATTAAGCTGGCGCTGGAGAATAACGCCGAAGCCATCTGGGTCACGGTGCAGTTAAGCCGCGACGGCGTACCGATGCTCTACCGGTCAAGCGATCTTTCCGCATTGACCAATAGCGAGGGCAAAGTTTCCAGTTTGACCGCCGCCGAGCTGGCGAAAGTCGACGCCGGCTGGAAATGGGGGGATGACAGCCACCCGTGGCGTGGTAAGCAGGCCACCATTCCGACCTTGCAAAGCGTTTTACAGCAATGGCCGCACACTTTTTTCTATATCGATATCAAATCTCCGGATGCCGATCCGACCGTGATGGGCCAGCGCCTGCTTGAAGTGTTAAAAACCACCGATAGCCTCGATCGCGTGCGGGTCTATTCCACCGAAGACCGCTATATCGCCGCCCTGCCGTCAGCCATCCCTCGCTTTGTCACTCGCAGTGAAACCCGCACCAGGCTTGCCAATATTTCGCTCAGCCATCAGTGCCAGCCAGCGAGTCAACGCGATGGTGAGCAGTGGTATGGCCTGGAGCTGAAGCGCAAAGTCGAGGTGGTGGAGAAATTCACCCTTGGCGAAGGGATCTCCCCGGCGACGCTCACCTGGGATAAAGAGGCAATGGATTGCTTCCGCTCGCAGGATAAAGCGCACATTATCTTCTTCGGCATCAACAGTGCGGAAGACTACCGCATGGCGATAGAACTGGGCGCCGACGGGGTGATGGTGGATTCTCCGGCGCAGGCGAAAAGCTGGCAGTAAGGGAGTCAACGGCTAAAAAGGCCGCGAAAGCGGCCTCACATTGCTGGCATGTTGTTGCCGGGTGGCAGCTGGCGCCTTACCCGGCCTACAAAACCGAAGCAGCAGCCCCGGCAAGCGCAGCGCCGCCGGGCACGGAGCCGCTTTATGCCGGGTGGCGGCTGGCGCCTTACCCGGCCTACAAAACTGAAGCAGCAGGTCCGGCATGCGCAGCGCCGCCGGGCATTACAAAATACGCCGCTGCTGACGCTGCGCCTCGCGGGCGAGGCGCTTTTTACGCGCGTCGCACGGTTCCGGACAATCGCAGACTTTCTCCAGCCCCAGCGCGGAGATCCCACCGCAGCTGCCCTGGATGCTCTTGCGCTTCACCAGGTAGCCCAGCGACATGCCGAAGATCACCAGCGCAAAAATCACAAAGGTCGCGATAAATACCGTCAGCATCGTCAGCCTCCAAAGTCGTCGAGGAGAATATTCTCGTCCTCGACGCCCAGATCTTTGAGCATCTTAATTACCGCGGCGTTCATTACCGGCGGCCCACACATGTAGAACTCGCAGTCTTCCGGCGCCGGGTGATCGCGTAGATAGTTCTCGTACAGAACGTTATGGATAAAGCCGGTATGCCCGGTCCAGTTATCTTCCGGCAGCGGATCGGAGAGCGCGACGTGGAAGGTAAAGTTTGGATTGTCGCGCGCCAGCTGTTCAAACTCCTCATCGTAGAACATTTCGCGCAGCGAACGGGCGCCGTACCAGAAGCTGATTTTGCGCGTGCTGTGCAGGCGCTTGAGCTGGTCGAAAATATGCGAACGCATCGGCGCCATCCCGGCGCCGCCGCCGATAAACACCATCTCGGCGTCGGTTTCTTTAGCAAAGAACTCGCCAAACGGCCCGGAAATCGTCACCTTATCGCCCGGCTTCAGCGACCAGATATAGGATGACATGATCCCCGGCGGCGCATCCGGGACCTTCGGCGGCGGCGTCGCGATGCGCACATTGAGCATAATGATGCCCTTCTCTTCCGGATAGTTAGCCATTGAGTAGGCGCGCAGGGTCGGCTCTTTCACCTCAGAGACATAGCGAAACAGGTTGAACTTATCCCAGTCTGAACGGTATTCATCGGGAACATCAAAATCTGCATAGGCCACTTTATGCGGCGGGCATTCAATCTGAATATAGCCCCCGGCGCGAAACGGCACCACCTCCCCCTCCGGGATCCGCAGCTTGAGCTCTTTAATGAAAGTGGCTTTGTTATCGTTAGAGATAACTTCACACTCCCATTTTTTGACGCCGAAAATCTCTTCCGGCAGTTCAATCTTCATGTTCTGCTTCACCGCCACCTGACAGGCCAGACGGCAACCGGCTTTGGCATCCCGCTTGGTAATATGCGAAAGCTCGGTCGGCAGGATATCCCCGCCGCCCTCTTTAACAGTTACCCGACACTGGCCGCAGGAGCCGCCGCCGCCGCAGGCGGAGGAGACGAAGATCCCGTTGCTGGACAGCGTGTTCAGCAGTTTGTCACCCGCAGGGGTGCGGATCTGTTTATCCGCTTCGTTATTGATCTCAATAACCACGTCGCCCGCGTTCACCAGCTTTGAGCGCGCTGCCAGGATAAGCCCCGACAGCACCAGCACAATCAGCGTGAACATCACGACGCCAAGAATAATTTCCATACTTATTCGCCCTTATAGCTGCACGCCGGAGAAGGACATAAAGCCCAGCGCCATTAGTCCGGTGGTGATAAAGGTGATCCCTAACCCGCGCAAACCGGCAGGCACGTTGGCGTACTTCATTTTTTCGCGGATCCCCGCCATCGCCACGATCGCCAGCATCCAGCCAATGCCGGAGCCGAAGCCGTAGACGATGGACTCCGGGAAGTTGTAATCGCGCTGCACCATGAACGACACGCCGCCGAAAATCGCACAGTTAACCGCAATCAGCGGCAGGAAGATGCCCAGCGCGTTGTACAGTGCCGGAAAATACTTATCGAGGATCATCTCGAGGATCTGCACCAGCGCGGCGATCACTCCGATAAAGGTGATGAAGTTAAGAAAGCTGAGATCCACCCCCTCAACCAGCGCGCCGTCGCGCAGCACCAGGTTATAGACCAGGTTATTGATTGGCACGGCAAGCCCCAGCACTACCGTCACCGCGACGCCGAGGCCGAAGGCGGTGGAGACCTTTTTCGACACCGCAAGAAAGGTGCACATCCCGAGGAAGAAGGCCAGCGCCATGTTCTCAACGAACACCGCGCGGACAAACAGGCTGATGTAATGAGCCATCACCGATTACTCCTTTTCCTGCTGCTCAGGCTTCCAGCTACGCAGGGCCCAGATCAGCAAACCGATAATGAAGAACGCGCTCGGCGCCAGCAGGAACAGGCCGTTCGGCTGATACCAGCCGCCGTTCTGCACCGTTTCCAGCACCGTGATACCGAACAGCTTGCCGCTACCGATAAGCTCGCGCAGGAAGCCGACGATAATTAGGATCGCGCCATAGCCGAGACCGTTGCCAATACCATCCATAAAGCTCGCCAGCGGCGGCGACTTCATGGCGTAGGCTTCGGCGCGGCCCATCACGATGCAGTTGGTGATGATAAGCCCGACGAATACCGACAGCTGTTTGGAGGTCTCATAGGCGAAAGCCCGCAGCAGCTGATCCACCACGATCACCAGCGAGGCGATGATCGCCATCTGCACGATGATGCGCACGCTATTGGGAATATGGTGGCGGATCATCGAGATAAACATGCTGGAGAACGCCGTCACCAGGGTCACCGCAATGGTCATCACGAAGGCGGTTTCCAGTTTGGTGGTTACCGCCAGTGCGGAGCAGACGCCCAGCACCTGCAGGGCGATGGGGTTATTGGCGATGAGCGGCCCCACCAGCACGCGCTTCACCTCTTTCATATCGCTCTGTTCAGCCATTATTCAGCTCTCCCTCACGAACCTTTTTCAGGAACGGACCAAAGCCCAGTTCGCCCATCCAGAAATCAAAGCTATGCTGTACGCCATTGGACGTCAGCGTGGCGCCGGATAAACCGTCAACCGCGTGGAGATCGCCTGCGCGCGCGCCGCCTTTCACCACCTTCAGCGCCGGCATACCGTTGTCATCCAGCACCTGCTTGCCGACAAACTGCTGGCGCCAGTTCGGGTTTTCCACCTCGCCGCCCAGCCCCGGCGTTTCGCCCTGATCGTAGTAAGTAATGCCTTTTACCGTGCGGCCATCGACGTCCAGCGCCACGAAGGCATACATCATCGACCACAGGCCGTTGCCATAAATGGGCAGCACCACCTGCTCAATCTTCTGCTGCGCGTCGCGCACCAGGTAAATTTCCGCCAGATTACTGCGTCGCTTTATACCAGCCGGATCCTGACTGGCATCCAGGGCCATACTCTGCTGCGGATCCTTCAGCGCCTGAGCCTGATTAAATTTACCCGGGTCTTTCTCCAGCAGTTCGCCGGTGGCCAGATTCACCAGTCGCGGGGTAATGCGCGCCGCGAAGGTGTCCGCTACCGCATCCGCATCCATACCGGGGTGCATCAGCCCTGACACTGCCAGGATATTGCGCTGCTTATCCAACGCCCGCTGCGCCTGCTGGCGGGATTTCAGCCCCACGGCCGAGCCCGCCACCACGATGGAGCAGACCAGACAAAGCACCAGCACCACCAGCAGCGTTTTGCCGATGCTATCGTTACTTTTCTTCTCAGCCACGCGACTTCCTCCGCTTAATATTGGCCTGCACCACCAGATAATCGAACAGCGGTGCGAAGAGGTTGGCGAAGAGGATCGCCAGCATCATCCCTTCCGGATAAGCCGGGTTCACCACGCGGATCAGCACGCACATCACGCCGATCAGCACGCCGTAACTCCATTTCCCTTTATCGGTAAACGAGGCGGATACCGGGTCCGTCGCCATAAACATCATCCCGAAGGCGAAACCGCCGAGCACCAGATGCCAGTACCATGGCATAGCGAACATCGGGTTGGTGTCGGAGCCGATAACGTTAAACAGGGTGGCGGTGGCGATCATGCCGATCATTACCCCGGCGACGATGCGCCAGGACGCGACGCGGCCAAAGAGGATGATCGCCCCGCCGATGAAGATCATCAGCGTTGACACTTCGCCAATTGAGCCGGGAATATTGCCGAGGAAGGCATCCATCCAGCTCACCGGCACGCCAGTCGCCACGTTCACCAGCGCTTCACCGCCGCCGCTGGCCCACTGGGAGAGCGGCGTGGCGCCGGAGAAACCGTCCGCCGCGGTCCATACGAGGTCGCCGGAAATCTGCGCCGGATAGGCGAAGAACAGGAACGCGCGCCCCGCCAGAGCCGGGTTGAGGAAGTTGCGCCCGGTGCCGCCGAAAATCTCTTTGGCGATCACCACGCCGAAGGAGATCCCCAGCGCCGCCTGCCACAGCGGCAGCGTGGGCGGCACAATCAGCGCGAAGAGAATAGAGGTAACGAAAAAACCTTCGTTAATCTCATGCTTGCGCACAATCGCGAACAGCACTTCCCAGAAGCCGCCGACGATAAAAACGGTGATATAGATCGGCAGGAAGAAGACCGCGCCCAGGGTCATCATGCTCAGCCAGCCGGCGTCGGCACTGAAGCTCACCCCTAACCACTGGGCGACGCTGTAGTGCCAGTTGTTGGCGATCGCCTGCTGCAGCTGTTCGGCGCCGTATAGCTTGTGCAGCGCCGGAATGGTCTGCAGCCCAACGTTGTACATGCCCCAGAACATCGCCGGGAATACGGCAAACCACACGAGGATCATCATCCGCTTCAGGTCGATGGCGTCGCGCACGTGCGCCGCGCCGCGGGTTACCTGGCCCGGCGTGTAGAAGATGGTCGCCGCCGCCTCATACAGCGGGTAATATTTTTCCAGCTTGCCGCCATGCGTGAAATGCGGCTCAAGTTTCTCAATCAGGTGCTTTAAGCCCATCTCTTATCCTTCCTGCTCAATCCGGGTTAACACGCTGCGCAGCGCCGGGCCATATTCATACTTTCCAGGGCAAACATAGGTGCACAGCGCCAGATCTTCTTCATCCAGCTCCAGACAGCCCAGCGCCTGAGCGCTGTCGGTGTCTCCGGCCAGCAGATCGCGCAGCAGTATGGTCGGCAGGATATCCAGAGGCATCACCCGCTCGTAGTTGCCGATCGGCACCATCGCCCGCTCGCCGCCGTTGGTATCGGTGGAAAAATGAAAGCGCTTGCGCTTGAAGAAATGGCCCAGCGTGGTGCGGGTAATCGAGAATTTCTCTTTGCCCGGCATCACCCAGCCGAAGAGCTCTTTTTCCCGCCCTTCTTTGACCACGCTCACCTGCAGATGGAAGCGCCCCAGGAAGGCGTGAGGGCCATGGGCGCGGGCGCCGCTAAGCACCGAGCCGGAAATGACCCTGTTTTCCCCCTCCTGCAACTCACCTGCCAGCAGATCCTCCAGGCTGGCGCCGAGCGTCGTTTTGACCAGCCGCGGAGATGTTACCTGCGGGCCGCCGAGCGCAATTATCCGTTCGCAGTAGAGCTCCCCGTCGAGGAAAAGCTTACCAATGGCGATCGCGTCCTGATAATTGAGGTGCCAGACCTGCTTATTCAGGCTCACCGGCTCCAGAAAGTGAATATGCGTTCCCGGCAGCCCCGCCGGGTGCGGCCCGCTGAACTGATTGAAACAGACCTGGCCGAGAGGATGACCGCCCAGCTTGCCGCCGCTGGGCTGGCAGACGTGCACTTTCCCGTCGGTCAAGCGCGTGAGCACGGTAAGACCGGCGTCGAAGGCGGCACGTTCGGCCAGAATAATCGGCTGCGGCTCCGCCGCCAGCGGATTGGTGTCCATGGCGTTAACAAAGATAGCGGCGGGCGTGCTCCCCGGGAGCGGCGTTTTGCTGAACGGTCGGGTACGCAGCGCCGTCCATTGGCCCGACGCCAGCAGCTGCTGCTGTACGGTGTCGCGCGGCAGTTCGGCCAGCGCGTCCGCGGCGTAACGGGTAAACGCCACCGCGTCATTGCCCTCGATATCAATCACCACCGACTGCAACACGCGCCGTTCGCCGCGGTGGATCGCGCTGACGATCCCGCTCGCCGGGGCGGTAAAGCAGACGCCAGGGATCTTTTTATCTTCGAACAGGATCTGACCTTTTTTGACCCGATCGCCTTCTTTAACCGCCATCGCGGGACGCATGCCAACGTACTCTTCGCCGAGTAGCGCGACGCGCTTCACCGCTGGCGCGGGAGAAATCTGCTGTAATGGCATGCCAGCTATGGGCAAATCCAGCCCTTTCGTGATTTTAATCATATCGTTAGCAGGTATCCGTAACCTCAACCCCGACGCAGGTCAGGGCCAGCTTATTGACAGAATGGCAGAGAAGAAAGGGCGAAACGGCGCCAGTAGCGCTCAGGACGGAAGAGAAGCATACTTTCTTACTCTGATGATGAACCGGCGCAAGTGTAACATTTCGTGAGCGGCGGCTGTAGCGCAAGGGGCGATAAGTGCTTCTAAAATGCGAGCTATTGCGCAAAGTTCTCACTGTGTTTTCGTCGCTGGCAGGGTATAAAGTGAGGCTGATTTGTAAACGCCGCCACGTCGCCCTTGCGAAAAAATGCCGTGATGCTAATGTGAGCGCTCTAAATCCAGAAAACTCTGATTTCGGGTCTCTCTTGCCGTCCTGGCAATGTGGCTATTTTGTTTTATCAAGGAACAAGCAGTATGCGCAAAATCGCATTATTTATTGCGATGCTTCTGTTGCCGTGCGTGTCATTTGCCGGGCTGCTCAGCAGCAACAGCCCGACGACGCCGGTAAGCAAAGAATATAAGCAGCAATTAATGGGTTCACCGGTTTACATTGAGATCTTTAAAGAAGAGCGCATGCTCGACCTTTACGTCAAAATGGGTGAAACCTACCAGCTCCTCGACAGCTACCGGATCTGCAACTACTCCGGTGGCCTCGGTCCGAAACAGCGCCAGGGCGATTTCAAGAGTCCGGAAGGGTTCTATAACGTCACCCGCAGCCAGCTCAAACCCGACAGCCGCTTCTATAAAGCGATAAACATCGGCTTCCCGAACGCCTACGATCGCGCCCATGGTTATGAAGGGAAATACCTGATGATCCACGGCGACTGCGTCTCAGTCGGCTGCTACGCCATGACCGACAGCGGTATCGATGAGATCTTCCAGTTCGTGACCGGCGCTTTAGTCTTCGGCCAGCCAAGCGTGCAGGTGAGTATCTATCCGTTCCGCATGACCAACGCCAACATGGAACGCCACAAATACTCCTACTACGCGGATTTCTGGAAACAGCTCAAGCCTGGCTATGACTATTTCCAGCAGACCCACAAACCGCCGGTCGTATCAGTGACCGACGGCCGCTATGTGGTGAGCAAGCCGCTCAGCCACGAGGTTGTCCAGCCGCAGCTGGCCTCAAACTACACGCTCCCCGAGACAAAATAACGCCCACTCGCCTGGCATGATCTTATGCCAGGTTTCATTGGCCGTCAGCGGCTGCGTGGCGATAACCGTGACCACATCGTTGGGTGTGGTCTCGCGTTGAAAGTCGATCTCCACATCCTGGTCCAGCAGTTTTGCCACGCCGAACGGCGCTCGCCGGGTGATCCAGTGCAGATTGGTCGAGCAGAACGCCATTACGTAGCGCCCGTCCGACAGCAGCATGTTGAACACCCCTTTCTCACGTAGTTCACCCGCGAGGGTGGCGATATACTTGAAAACGCCCAGCATATTGCCCGGCGTGCGCGGATAGCGCTCGGTTAAACGGTGCAGCAGCCAGCAAAACGCTTTTTCACTGTCGGTTTCACCTACCGGATGAAAATTACCGGTTTTCAGCGACTTATAGCCTTTTAGCTGCCCATTGTGCGCATAGGTCCAGTTGCGCCCCCACAGTTCGCGGGTGAAGGGATGGGTGTTCTCCAGGGCCACCCTCCCGCGGTTGGCCTGACGAATATGGGCGACGACGGAACAGGACTTAATGGGGTAATCCTGAACCAGTTTCGCGATCGGCGACTGAAAGCTCGGCTGGGGATCCTTGAATGTGCGACAGCCTTTACCTTCATAGAAGGTGATGCCCCAGCCGTCTTTATGCGGCCCCGTCCCGCCGCCGCGCTGCACCAGCCCGGTAAAGCTAAAACAGATATCGGTTGGCACATTGGCGCTCATCCCGAGCAGTTCGCACATAGATCACCTCACCCTCACAAATCACGACGGCGCCGGAGCGAGGCCACCGTCAACAGTACACACTCACCTGCCTGTTAGCCTTTCGCCATCTCTTTTTCGATCAGCATAATCAGAATGTGGATCACTTTGATATGGATCTCCTGGATGCGGTCGGCGTAGCCAAAGTGCGGCACGCGAATTTCAACATCAGCGCTACCGGCCATTTTACCGCCGTCTTTACCGGTCAGGGTGATCACTTTCATCCCCTGCGCCCGCGCGGCCTCAATGGCCTTAATCACGTTGCCGGAGTTGCCAGACGTGGAGATACCGAGCAGCACATCGCCTGCGCGGCCAACGGATTCAACGTAGCGGGAGAACACATACTCATAGCCAAAATCATTGCTCACGCAGGAGAGGTGGCTGACGTCGGAGATCGCGATGGCCGGGTAACCCGGGCGGTTTTCGCGATAACGTCCGGTCAGCTCTTCCGCAAAATGCATCGCATCGCAATGGGAACCGCCGTTACCGCAGGACAGCACTTTCCCACCCGCCTTAAAGCTATCCGCCAGCAGGACAGCGGCACGCTGGATAGCATGGATATTGGCTTCGTCCTGCAGAAAGTTAGCCAGCGTTTCCGCGGCTTCGTTCAGTTCGTTACGAATAAGATCCTGGTACATGAGGATAATCCTTCAGTATGAGTGGAATAACCCCGGCAGTGTACCGGATAGCCGTCGAAGCGAGAAGCAGCAGGCAGCGTTATCCCTCGCTCTTTTGATTTTATGTGCCGCTTTTGCATACAACAATGTGAGCAAGGTTGTAATTATTTTGTAAACACATTGCTAAATAAAAACGCATGCACTACAACCAATACATCACAAGTGGTCAGACCTCCTACAAGATCAGGGAGCATTTCTCTATGATGATTTTGAGTATTGTTGCAACCGTCGTTTTACTCGGCGCGCTCTTCTATCACCGGGTCAGCCTGCTGCTCAGCAGCGTGATTTTGCTCGCCTGGACCGCGGCGCTCGGCGCGGCCGGAGTGTGGAATATCTGGCTGCTGCTGCCGCTGGCGATCATACTGTTGCCGTTTAACTTTGCGCCTATGCGTAAATCCATGATTTCCGCACCGGCGTTTCGCACATTCCGCAAGGTGATGCCGCCGATGTCGCGCACGGAAAAAGAAGCCATCGACGCCGGCACCACCTGGTGGGAAGGCGATCTGTTTCGCGGCAATCCTGACTGGCAAAAGTTACATAACTATCCGCAGCCGCGGCTGACCGCCGAAGAGCAAGCTTTCCTCGACGGCCCAGTTGAAGAAGCCTGCCGGATGGCTAACGACTTCGCCATCACCCACGAAATGGCCGATTTGCCGCCGGAGCTGTGGGCCTATCTGAAAGAGCACCGCTTCTTCGCGATGATTATTAAGAAAGAGTATGGCGGACTTGAGTTTTCCGCTTACGCTCAGGCACGAGTACTGCAGAAACTCTCTGGCGTCTCCGGCATCCTGGCGATCACCGTCGGCGTCCCGAACTCGCTGGGCCCGGGCGAACTGCTGCAGCATTACGGTACCGAAGAACAGAAGAATCATTATCTGCCGCGTCTGGCACGCGGCCTGGAAATCCCTTGCTTCGCTCTCACCAGCCCGGAAGCGGGCTCTGACGCCGGCGCCATCCCGGATACCGGCGTGGTGTGCATGGGCGACTGGCAGGGTCAACAGGTGCTGGGGATGCGCCTGACCTGGAACAAACGTTATATCACGCTGGCGCCTATCGCCACCGTGCTGGGGCTGGCTTTCAAACTCTCTGACCCGGATCGTTTGCTGGGCGGAGAAGAAGAGCTGGGTATCACCTGCGCGCTGATCCCCACCTCCACCCCGGGCGTGGAAATCGGCCGTCGCCACTTCCCGCTGAATGTGCCGTTCCAGAACGGTCCAACCCGCGGCAAAGATATCTTCGTGCCTATCGATTACATCATCGGCGGCCCAAGCATGGCCGGTCAGGGCTGGCGCATGTTGGTTGAATGTCTATCGGTCGGCCGCGGTATTACTCTGCCGTCCAACGCCACCGGTGGTCTGAAATCCGTTGCCATGGCGACTGGCGCTTACGCCCATATTCGCCGCCAGTTCAAAATCTCCATCGGCAAAATGGAAGGGATTGAAGAGGCGCTGGCGCGTATCGCCGGTAACGCCTATGTGATGGACGCTGCGGCGTCGCTGATCACCTACGGCATCATGCTCGGCGAGAAACCTGCAGTGCTGTCCGCTATCGTGAAATATCACTGCACCCACCGCGGCCAGCGCTCCATTATCGACGCGATGGATATTACCGGCGGGAAAGGCATTATGCTGGGCGAAGGCAACTTCCTCGCCCGGGCCTATCAGGGCGCGCCTATCGCCATCACCGTGGAAGGCGCAAACATTCTGACCCGCAGCATGATGATCTTCGGTCAGGGGGCGATTCGCTGCCATCCGTACGTACTGGAGGAGATGGCCGCCGCGCAGAATAATGACCTGAACGCTTATGACAAGCTGCTGTTCAAACACATCGGCCATGTCGGCAGTAATAAAGTGCGGAGTTTCTGGCTGGGCCTGACCGGCGGGCGCACCAGCAGCGCGCCGACCCGTGACGCCACCCGTCGCTACTATCAGCAAATGAATCGTCTGAGCGCCAACCTGGCACTGCTGTCAGACGTCTCAATGGCGGTGCTCGGCGGCAGCCTCAAGCGACGCGAACGTATCTCCGCCCGTCTGGGGGATGTGTTAAGCCAGCTGTATCTGGCCTCGGCGGTGCTGAAACGCTATGACGATGAAGGACGCAATGAAGCCGATCTGCCGCTGGTTCACTGGGGGGTACAGGACGCGCTGCACCAGGCCGAGCAAGCCATTGACGATCTGTTGGACAATTTCCCGAACCGTCTGGTGGCAGGCGTAATGCGCCTGGTCATCTTCCCGACCGGCCGTCATCATCATGCGCCGTCGGATAGGCTGGACCACCAGGTCGCCAAAATTCTGCAGGTGCCCAGCGCCACGCGCTCCCGCATCGGCCGCGGTCAGTATCTGACGCCGAGCGAGCATAACCCGGTAGGCCTGCTGGAAGAGGCCCTGCTGGAAGTGATGGCGGCCGATCCTATCCACCAGCGGATCTGCAAAGAGTTGGGTAAAAATCTGCCGTTCACCCGTCTGGATGAGCTGGCCCACAACGCGCTGGCCAAAGGATTAATCAGTCAGGATGAGGCCGCCATTCTTACCCGTGCAGAGCATAGCCGTCTGCGCAGCATTAACGTCGACGACTTTGCGCCAGAGGAGCTGGCGACAAAGCCGGTAAAGCTGCCGGAAAAAGTTCGTAAAGTTGAAGCTGCATAATAAAACCACTACCACATCACACGCCGGGCGGGGAACTTTCCCCGCCTTTTTTCGCCCTCTCCTCCCCTTTCGTTTCCATCAGTAGCATTTTTTTAACAAAATATTCCGCGGACCGCCGCGCGGCTGATATGGTGTTACAGTTAACCTAACCCCCTCATGAGAATGGAGTTGACCATTGTGCCTGGCCTGAAAATTTCGCTGTTGCAACAACCGCTGGTCTGGATGGACGGCCCTGCCAACCTGCGCCATTTTGATCGCCAACTGGAAGGAATCACCGGGCGCGATGTGATTGTTTTACCAGAGATGTTTACCACCGGCTTTACCATGGAAGCGGCAAAACAGTCTTTACCCGAGGCCGACGTGGTGGAGTGGATGCATGCCCGGGCTGCGCAATCCCAGGCGCTGATTGCCGGCAGCGCTGCGCTGCAAACTGAACACGGCGCTGTTAACCGCTTCCTGCTGGTCGAGCCTGACGGTACGGTGCACCATTATGATAAACGGCACCTGTTCCGTATGGCCGATGAACATCATCACTATGAGGCCGGAAACCAGCGCGTGGTCTTTGAATGGCGTGGATGGCGGATCCTGCCGCTGGTCTGTTACGACCTGCGCTTTCCGGTATGGTCGCGTAATCAGAACGACTATGATTTGGCGCTGTATGTCGCCAACTGGCCGGCGCCGCGCTCGCTGCACTGGCAGTCGCTGCTGATCGCCCGCGCGATTGAAAACCAGGCCTATGTCGCCGGCTGTAACCGGGTTGGCACTGACGGCAACGGCCATCATTACCGCGGCGATAGTCGGATTATCAATCCCCAGGGGGAGATTATCGCCACCGCCGATCCGCATCAGGCCACTCGTCTTGATGCCGAGCTGTCGCTGAGCGCCCTTCAGGAATATCGTGAAAAATTCCCCGCCTGGCGCGATGCCGATCCTTTCACGATCGGCTAATCACCCTTCGGGAGCCGCTGCGCTCCCTTTTTATTCCACCACGATCCGCACAGCACAGTAGACCAATAACGCAGCCAGCATCCAGTTCAGTTGCCGCCCGTACAGCAAAAACAGGCGTTGAAACAGATGCCCCGCCAGCGCCCAGCACAGATTTCCCAGCGCGCCAATCGCCGCCAGCAGCAGACTCACGCTGATAAGCCAAACAGGCTCGCGAGTAACGGGCAGAACAAAGGTAGAAAGCGCGGTGATGCCATACAGAATAATTTTAACGTTGACGAACTGTAGCCCCAGACTTGCCCAAAAGCCTACCGGTTCTACACTCGGCGTCCCTGTCGCCGGTTTGCTTTTGGCAATCTGCCAGGCCAGCCACAGGATGTACGCCGCGCCAATCCATCCCAATACCAGGGTAAAGCGTGAGTCGAGTTCAACCAGCGAAAAGGTTAAAGCCGCGCAAATCAACATAGTGATAATAAACCCGACGCTCATCCCGGCCAGCACCCGCAGGCTGCGGCGTAGACCATGGGAGGTGACGCTGCTCAGCGCCAGGATATTGTTGGGCCCGGGTGTCAGGGCGGTGATCAAAGTGTAAGTTAAAAAGGCGCTAATCAGGGTAGGTGTCACGGGTTTTCTCCTCTTGTCTGGCAGACACTACCCGAAGCTGATAATTTAAAAAAATGAATATTTTTTCATTCTCGCTTCGATAATATCGATACAAAGAGGAAATATGGATCTGCGACGCTTCATCACCTTCAAAACTGTTGTCGAAGAAGGTTCCTTTCTGCGCGCGGCGCAGAAACTATGCTGCACTCAGTCCACCGTGACTTTTCATATCCAGCAGCTGGAGCAGGAGCTTGCCATCCCGCTGTTTGAGAAAATCGGCCGGCGGATGTGTCTCACCGCCGCCGGTAAGAAGGTCCTGCCGCATGTCTACGACCTGACTAAAGTGATGGCCTCGATACGTCAGGCGGCACGCCAGGACGATGAGCCCGGTGGCGAACTTCGCGTCGCCACTGGCGAAACGCTGCTGGCGTATAAAATGCCGCGGGTGCTGCAGCGTTTTAAGCAACGCGCTCCGAAAGTGCGCCTGTCGCTGCAGTCGCTCAACTGCTACAGCATCCGCGATGCGCTGCTTGCCGACGAGGTCGATTTGGGGGTGTTTTACCGGGTGGGTAACGATGACGCGCTCACGATAATGGAGCTTGGCCAGCAGTCGCTGGCGCTGGTCGCATCGGTCGAGCAGGCGCAGGTAGACTTCATGCGCCCGCGGCAGCATATCCCGCTGAGCTTTATCATCAACGAACCCCAGTGCGTGTTCCGGCAGATTTTTGAAAGCACCCTGCGCCAGCGCGAAATTACTCTGGAGAACACCATTGAGCTGTGGAGTATTGAGAGTATCAAGCAGTGCGTGGCGGGAAATCTGGGAGTGAGTTTTCTGCCACGCTTTGCGGTGGAGGACGAGCTCAAGCGCGGGACGCTGGTTGAGCTGCCATTCAGCGAGACGCCGTTGACGATCCATGCGCTCTGCGCCCACCATGCCGGGAAGGCTATCAGTCCGGCGATGCGGGTATTTATGCAGTGCATGCAGGAGGAACAAGAGGTGCGCTGAAATTCGGCGACGAAAACGACGAAAGCCTGAATCATTGCTGACTCAGGCTTTCTGAATAGTGGCGGAACGGACGGGACTCGAACCCGCGACCCCCTGCGTGACAGGCAGGTATTCTAACCGACTGAACTACCGCTCCGCGTTGTTGTTCCGTTGGGAACGAGGCGAATATTACGGATTCCCCTCTACCCCGTCAACGCTTTTTCTACCATTTTGAATCGTTTGCTGCAAAAATCACCCAACCGCCTATTTTTAATTCATTTTAGTGGCTATCAGGCACGCCACAGGCAGCTTCCGCCTTTCTTTTGTACCAGGTCGAGGCGGGATTCATGGTTCGCCAGTTCTTCATCTGAGGCATAAACCACGCGTAACTGACTGCCGGCGCGGACGACGCGCTGAATTCCCATCTCTCCCGCCTGCTGCTGGCTTTCGCCTTCCATAGAGAACGCCATCGAAGTCTGGCCGCCGGTCATCATCAAATAGACATCGGCAAGGATCTGGGCATCGAGCAACGCCCCGTGCAGCGTACGCTTGCTGTTATCTATTTCGTAACGCGAACATAGCGCATCGAGGCTGTTGCGCTTGCCTGGAAACATTTTCCGCGCCAGCGCCAAACTGTCGGTGATTTTACAAAAGGTCTCGGTTTTTCCGATGCCGCGGTTTAGCTTACTGAATTCATAATCCATAAAGCCGATATCGAACGAGGCGTTATGGATCACCAGCTCCGCGCCGCGGATGTAATCCATAAACTCATCAGCCACGTCGGCAAAGGTAGGTTTATCCAGCAGGAACTCATCGGCGATCCCGTGTACGCCGAATGCTTCAGGATCCACCAGCCGATCGGGCTTCAGATAGACGTGAAAATTGTTACCGGTCAGGCGGCGGTTGATCACCTCCACGGCGCCGATCTCAATGATCTTGTGTCCTTCGTAGTGTGCCCCGATCTGGTTCATACCGGTGGTTTCGGTATCGAGAACAATCTGGCGCGTAATTGCAGTGCTCATAGCGGTCATTTATGTCAGACTTATCGTTTACAAATCGATTTCAATTACAGGAAGTCTACCAGAGATGCTCAAACAGGTAGAAATTTTCACCGACGGCTCTTGCCTGGGTAATCCAGGACCTGGCGGCTACGGCGCCATCATGCGCTACCGCCAGCACGAAAAAACCTTCAGCGCTGGCTACCGTCTGACCACCAATAACCGCATGGAACTGATGGCGGCAATTGTTGCCCTGGAAGCGTTAAAAGAGCATTGCGAAGTGGTGCTCAGCACTGACAGCCAGTATGTTCGTCAGGGGATCACCCAGTGGATCCACAACTGGAAAAAGCGCGGCTGGAAAACGGCAGAGAAAAAGCCGGTGAAAAATGTCGACCTCTGGCAGCGGCTGGACGCCGCGCTTGGCCAGCATAAAATTAAATGGGAATGGGTAAAGGGCCACGCCGGCCATCCTGAAAATGAACGCTGCGACGAGTTGGCGCGCGCGGCGGCCTCCCACCCCACACTGGACGATGTCGGCTACCTGCCTGAGAGTTAATTCTGCCCTTTGCGCCACTGCCGGGTGGCGCCCACCGCCGGCCGCAGCTGAGTTTTCGCTTTGCCGGATTTCATCGGATTGAGCGTCAGCGGAATGGTCCGTTTGCGGGCGACAATCAATTGCAAACAGCCCAGCGCCGGCAGATGGGTGCTCAACAATTTGCCGCCATGGCGCGACCAGGGCAAAACCTGGTAACGTCCATAGTGCAGCACTTCAAAGTTGAGCAGCGCCAGCCAGTCCAGCTGGCGCATCAGCGTAAACATACGGCTATTATAAGGCGTTCCTTTGCGCAGGACCGGCACCAGCTTACGCAACCCCATCAGGCTCACCGGATTAAACCCGGTCAGGATCATCCAGCCATCATCGATCAGTACACGATCGGCTTCCCGCAGCAGACGATGCGGATCGCTACACCACGGCAGGGTGTGCGCCAGCAGGCAGGCGTCAACGGACTTTTCGGCAAAGGGTAAATGCAGCGGGTCAGCCCGGACCTGCATTGGATTTCCCGCCAGCGAGACATTCACCTGGTGCGAGATGGCGCAAGCTTCGGTATTGATTTCCGCGCTCAGATTGCCAATCTTAAGCAGATGAAAGCCATATAATTTAGCCAGCCACGGTTTCATCTGCTGCTCCAGCGTTTCGCGATAGTATTCGCCCCACGGCATACTGGACCAATGCTCAGGCGCTGTCACTGTGTGAGGTATCCTTGCCGGCTTCATTGCCACCTTCCGCTACGCTTTAGAGGTAATTTATGAATCTTATCAGTATTCCCGCGTTTCAGGACAACTACATCTGGGTTCTCAGTGAGAATAACGGCCGCTGCATCATCGTAGATCCAGGCGAAGCCGCGCCGGTTCTGGCAGCCATCGAGGAAAACCAGTGGCAGCCCGAGGCTATTTTATTGACCCATCATCATCAGGATCACGTCGGCGGCGTAAAACAATTACGTGAAAAATTCCCTTCTATAGTGGTTTACGGGCCGGCGGAAACCCAGGATAAAGGCGTCACTCAGGTGGTAGGCGATGGCGATCGGCTGTCAATTCTCGGGCACGATTTTTCCATTTTCTCTACGCCAGGTCACACATTAGGACATATCTGTTACTACAGCGAACCTTATCTGTTCTGTGGCGATACGATGTTTTCCGGCGGCTGCGGAAGGCTGTTCGAAGGTACAGCAGAGCAGATGTATCAATCATTTATGAAAATTAACGCCCTTCCTGAAGAAACCCTCATATGTTGCGCACATGAATATACGTTAGCGAATATGAAGTTTGCATTGAGTATCCTGCCAGATGATAGGGACATAAACGATTACTATCATAAAGTTAATGAGTTACGTGCAAAAAAACAAAAAACACTACCCGTAACTCTGAAAAATGAGCGGCGTATAAATTTATTTTTACGCGTAAATGATATTGATTTAATTGATAAAATTAACAAAGAAACAAATTTGCAACACTCTGTGGCGCGATTTGCATGGTTAAGGTCAAAGAAAGATGACTTCTGATATTTAATTCTTGTCATCGGCCAACTTCGCCGTTATCCTTGGTCGTCTTTTAAGCAACTATTGACACACACATGAAGGCACGAGCGATATTACTCGCCTCTGTCCTGCTGGTGGGGTGCCAGGCGTCTAAGCACGATGGCACCGTCGAACAGCGAGCACAGAGCCTTTCTGCGGCTGGTCAAGGGGAAGCAGGCAAGTTCACAAGTCAAGCGCGCTGGTTAGATGATGGAACCTTCTACGCGCAAGACCAGGATCTGTGGACTTCCATAGGCGACGAGCTAAAGATGGGAATACCGGATAATCCCCGGATTCGCGAACAGAAACAGAAGTACTTAAGAAATAAGAGCTATCTCCACGATGTAACTTTACGGGCAGAGCCGTATATGTACTGGATAGCCGGGCAGGTTAAGAAACGTAACATGCCAATGGAACTGGTATTACTACCCATAGTGGAGAGCGCTTTTGACCCACACGCGACGTCTGGCGCCAATGCCGCAGGCATTTGGCAGATCATTCCGAGCACAGGGCGCAATTATGGTTTAAAACAGACCCGCAGTTACGATGCGCGTCGTGATGTCGTCGCGTCTACTACCGCGGCGCTGGACATGATGCAACGTCTGAACAAAATGTTCGACGGCGACTGGTTGTTAACGGTCGCAGCCTATAACAGCGGCGAAGGCCGGGTCATGAAGGCAGTAAAAGCGAACCGTTCGCGTGGCAAACCCACCGATTTCTGGTCGCTGTCTCTGCCGCATGAAACGAAAATCTACGTCCCGAAAATGCTGGCATTGAGCGACATTCTCAAAAACAGCAAACGTTACGGCGTAAAGCTGCCTACGGCTGATGAAAGCCGTGCGCTGGCGCGCGTTCGCCTCGACAGTCCGGTTGATATTTCTCAGCTCGCGGACATGGCCGGTATGCCGGTCAGCAAGCTGAAGACGTTCAATGCGGGCGTAAAAGGGTCAACGCTGGGCGCGAGCGGGCCAAAGTACGTCATGGTGCCGCAGAAGCACGCCGCACAGCTGCGTGAATCGCTGGCCTCTGGCGACATTGCCGCCGTGCAGCCGACGCAGCTCGCGGACAATACGCCGCTGACCAGCCGTAGCTATAAGGTGCGTTCCGGCGACACCATTTCCGGGATAGCTTCCCGTCTTGGTGTGACGACCCGCGATCTGCAGCAGTGGAATAACCTGCGCGGCTCTGGATTAAAGGTTGGGCAGAATCTGGTTATTGGCGCAGGCAGCAGCGCCCAGCGTCTGGCGAACAACAGCGATAGCATCACCTATCGCGTTCGTAAAGGCGATTCGCTGTCGAGCATCGCCAAACGTCACGGCGTTAATATTCGTGACGTGATGCGCTGGAACAGCGATACCGACAACCTGCGCCCAGGCGATCAGCTAACGTTGTTTGTGAAAAACAGCGATCGACCAGAGTCCTGATACCTCTGGTTCGACAAAAAGGCACCGACTTCCCCGGTGCCTTTTTTATTGCCTAAATTAAACTGCTTTATGCGCTTCGAACAGAATGGTATCGCTGGTAAACGATCCGTCCTCCTGTAACTCGAAGTACGCTTTGACCTCCGCCGAAGCGCTCTGCTGATATAAGCGAATCGCCTCCACCAGCGGCTCAGGAGTACGCATCCGCGCCACCCATGGACTGAACTCCAGCGGCAGGCGATCGGTCAACAACTGGTTAACCACCAGCCCCGCTTCAGTCGCCAGCGTCAACCACTCGCCGCTGGAATAATTACGCACATGCGAGGTGTCGCGCAGGGCTTCCACCGTCTGCAGCCAGACATCACGTACCGGATGACCCGGCGACATCACGTCCATCACGATAATCACCCCGCCCGGCTTGAGAACACGTTTCACCTCACGCAGCGCCTGGCCAACGTCATGCCAGTGGTGAGCAGAGTAGCGGCTAATCACCACATCAAAGCTGGCATCAGCGAACGGCAGCGTTTCGGCGTACCCCTGCTGGGTCACGATATTGCTAAAACCTTTCTCCTTTGCCGCGGCGGCAACGACCTCCAGCATCTGGCTCGATAAATCATAGGCGGTCACCTCGGCAACCTGTCCCGCCGCGGTAAAGCTGGCGTGCCCTGCCCCGCAGCCCATATCCAGCACTTTCGCCTGAGGAAAATCAGCCAGCCGTTCCGCCAGCCGCTGCAGATCGCGACCAGAGGCGTGTACGGCGCTGGTCAGATAGGCGCTGGCCTGGGAGCCGAACTGCTTTTCGACATTGTCATGGTGAGAGCGTGTTGTCATGTTGTCTTGTCCTTACGGTTTTTTTTGAGTAATAAAAGGCAGCACCATGCATGCGCAGGCCTGCCCCATGGCAGGCCTGACCAACCTTAAATTAATCAGGCTTGCCGGGACTGAATTCGACTAGTAGCGGGTTGTGGTCGGAGGCGCGGGTCACCAGCACGGAAGCATCGTGCACGCTTAACCCACGGTAGAACACAAAATCGAGGGGACGACCAAACGCGCGGCGGCGCTGATCGTCTGAGAAACGAACTTCGCGTAACGACATCTCACGCGCAAAGCGGTACAGCGCATTCATCCGCGGCCGGCTCCAGGCATTGAAGTCGCCGGCCATGATCACCGGCCCGCTGTGATGGGCGATCTGATCGCCAATTGGCAGCAGCTGTTTGCTGTAGACGTCGACGCCAAGGCTAAAGTTGACGGCATGGATATTGACTACCATCAACAACCGCGCATCGGGCAGCGGATAGACCGTCACTAATGCTGATTTCGGCAGGCGCAAAATAGGCTCACGCTCGCGCAGTGGGCAGCAATAGATGGGGTGCGCGGAGGCCAGCGTCATTACGCCGGAAGGATGCTGCGGCAATACCAGCGCCGGCACCTGATCGGCGGCCAGATAGTTTGAAGTCGCGAACCGGACCAGTTCTGGGGTGGTTTGCGCCTCCTGCAACAGGACCAAATGCGCATCTTTGCCGAAATTTTTGAGGACCGACTGCCACTCTGCGCGCTGCTGCTTGAAGATATTCCATACCAGCACGCGGATCTTCTCATCGCTGCTTAATGGCGTACCGGCGGGATAAACCGGACTTACGCCCGCAAACGCCCCCGGAGGCAATATTCTCTCCGCAGGTTGTCCGGCGACATAGCGCATGGCGTAGGTGTTCTTTCGCAATTTGGGCATTAATCCTCGATAACAGAAACCAGCCCGACGACGACTGGTTATTCTGTTATAGGGATTTTCCCATACACTTTCAATGCAAATTGCGAGAAACCCTTAGCCTTCGGGAGAAAGCGCTGCCGAACGGCGTGGCAATTTATCTAAACGTCCGCTCAGGACCACCAACAGCAAAGCGACCAGCACAATCATCGCGCCAATCCACGGCGTCTGCGCCAGACCGTACCGCTCGACCGTCTGTCCGCCGACGATGGACCCCAGAGCAATGCCGACGTTAAAGGCGGCAATATTCAGGCCGGAAGCGATGTCGACAGCCCCCGGGGTATACTGCTCTGCTTTTTGCACCACATAGACCTGCAGACCCGGCACGTTGCCGAAGGCGAAAACGCCCATCACCAGCACTGTCGCCAGCGCGGCATAGTGAACGCTGGCGGTCAGCTGGAAGACCAGCAGCAGTAGCACCAGCGCGGCGAAGATAAACTTCAGCGCGGAGACGGCGCCATGCTTATCGGCCAGTTTGCCGCCCCACACGTTACCTATAGCCACCGAGACACCATAGCCCAGCAGGATCCAGCTCACCGCTGACGGGCTGAAGCCGGCCAGCTCCTGCATCATCGGCGCCAGGAAGGTAAAAGCGGTAAACACGCCGCCATAGCCCAGCGCGGTAATGGCGTAGATCATCAGCAGGCGCGGATGGGTTAATACTTTCAGCTGATCGCGCAGGCTGGCGCTGGCGCGGCCCGGAATATTATTCGGCACCAGAAGCAGACTGCTGATTAGCGCAATCACCCCGAGAATCGATACCGCGAGGAAGGTTTCCCGCCAGCCGAAATGCTGGCCAATAAAGGTGCCAAAGGGAACGCCGGTCACCAGCGCGACCGTCAGGCCACCGAACATAATGGCGATGGCCGAGGCTGCTTTCTCTTTTGCCACCAGGCTGGTGGCGATTGTCGAGCCGATAGAAAAGAACACGCCGTGCGCCAGACCAGTTAGCAGTCGCGCCAGGATCAGCGTTTCATAGCCAGGGGCCTGCCAGGCCAGTATGTTACCCGCCGTAAACAGCACCATCAGCGCCAGCAGCAGCTGTTTACGCGGCATACGCCCGGTCAACGCCGTCAGTACCGGGGCGCCGATCGCCACGCCCAGCGCGTAGATAGAGACCAGCAGTCCCGCCGAAGGCAGGGAGATAGAGAGTTGCTGAGCAATGCTCGGGACCAGGCCGACAATCACAAATTCAGTGGTGCCAATTGCGAAGGCACCGATGGTTAAGGCAAATAGCGCCAGTGGCATAATTTACTCCGTAGCATCAGGATTAAGATGACACGTAGTATGAAGGGTTGTATAAATAACAAAAACTATCAAAGTATCAATAGAATTTTGCTATAGGTGCAATAATGAGAGCCACATCAGAGGAGATCGCCATCTTTGTGGCGGTGGTGGAAAGCGGGAGTTTCAGCCGGGCGGCCGAGCAGCTCGGACAGGCCAACTCCGCCGTCAGCCGAGCGGTCAAAAAGCTGGAATCAAAGCTAGGCGTAAGCCTGCTCAATCGGACCACCCGCCAGCTCAGCCTGACAGAAGAAGGCGAGCGCTATTTTCGCCGGATGCAGGTGGTCTTGCAGGAAATGGCGGCGGCAGAGAACGATCTGCTGGAGACGCGCACGACGCCGCGGGGCCTGCTGCGGGTTGATGCCGCGACGCCGGTGATGCTGCATTTTCTCATGCCGCTGGTGAAGCCATTTCGCGAGCGCTACCCGGAAATGACGCTGTCGCTCGTCTCGTCTGAGACGTTTATCAATCTGATTGAACGGAAAGTGGATGTGGCCATTCGGGCCGGGACCTTAACGGATTCCAGCCTGCGCGCCCGACCGCTGTTTACCAGCTATCGTAAGATCGTCGCCTCGCCCGACTATGTCGCGCGCTACGGTATGCCGCAGCATCCATCCGATCTGAAACAGCATCACTGCCTCGGCTTCACCGAGCCGGTATCGCTGAATACCTGGCCGGTCTCCTGTTGCGATGGCCAGCTGTTAGAGATCGAAGCGGCGGTGTCATCCAATAGCGGCGAAACGCTCAAGCAGCTGTGCCTGACCGGCAACGGTATTGCCTGCCTGTCGGATTACATGGTGGATAAAGAGATTGCCAGCGGAGAGTTTGTCGAGCTACTGGCGGATAAGCGCTTACCGGTGGAAATGCCTTTCAGTGCCGTCTATTACAGCGACCGGGCGGTCAGCACTCGCATCAGGGCATTTATTGATTTTCTGAGCGACCACGTAAAACAGCTCCCGAAGGAGCTGTCGTAATACCTTCTCGGGCGGCAGGGTGAACGGCATACCGGTAGCGAGTGATTAATCCCACTGCGGCGCCAGACCTTCCGGGCTCACCAGCCGATCGTTGCAATCCAGCGCAGCGATCGCCTGTCGATCTTCATCATCCAACTGCAGATCCAGCGCCTTCAGGTTGCTGGCCAGGTTATCACGCTTCGTCGAGGACGGGATCACCGCGTACCCCTCGCCCATCGCCCATGCCAGGATAACCTGCGCCGGAGTCGCATTATGTTTCGCCGCGATACGGGCAATCACTTCATCTTTCAGCGCCTTACCATAAGCCAGCGTCATGTAAGAGGTGATGTGGATGCCGTGCTCACGTGCCCAGTCGACGACTTTGCTGTTTTGCAGATACGGCGAGAGTTCAATCTGGTTGGTCGTAATGTTTTCAGCGCCAACGGCGGCAATCGCGCGCTCCATCAGTGGAATAGTGAAGTTGGAGATACCAATCTGACGGGTAAGACCCAGCTTCTTCGCTTCCATCAGGGCTGCCATAAACTCTTCAACGGCAACCGCATCGTTCGGTGACGGCCAGTGGATGAGCGTCAGGTCAACATAGTCCGTGCGCAGCTTCTGCAGACTTTCTTGCAGGCTGGCGATGAGTTTGTCTTTGCTCAGGTTCTCGATCCAGATTTTGGTAGTGATGAACAGCTCATCACGCGGCACGCCGCTTTCGGCGATAGCCTGACCCACCGCGGCTTCGTTGTCATAGATTTGCGCGGTGTCGATAGCACGATAGCCCAGCTCCAGCGCGGTTTTTACGGATGCGATAACAACATCATCTTTCAGACGGAAGGTGCCAAGACCAAATGCAGGGATTGCCATGATTTTCCTCGTTATTTCTTCATTTCGGTTAACGGATGAAATTATGGCTGATGGTGTGGAGGGGAAAAAGAGCGATTAATGCAGAGGATTTTTGCTGAATTAGCAATAATAGAGAACAGATCAAACAAAAAAGCCCTGAGCAAATGCTCAGGGCTCTTAATAAGTGGCGGAACGGACGGGACTCGAACCCGCGACCCCCTGCGTGACAGGCAGGTATTCTAACCGACTGAACTACCGCTCCACCGAATTTCTTCGCTTTATTACCACCGGTTGTCACCCCGGCTTACTGCAATTTGATGCCTGGCAGTTCCCTACTCTCACATGGGGAGACCCCACACTACCATCGGCGCTACGGCGTTTCACTTCTGAGTTCGGCATGGGGTCAGGTGGGACCACCGCGCTAGTGCCGCCAGGCAAATTCTTTGTGCTCGTCCTGTGTCTTTTGCGCTCATACTGCGTTGGCTGCTCTCGCGAGTGTCAGTCACATACTTATGTATGCTCCTTCCATCGCGTCGTTTGCCGCCTTGTCTCAGCGCAAAATCCTTCGGACTCTGAATCAGAGCTGAAAATTCTCTCAATCCGCCAAAACATCTTCGGCGTTGTAAGGTTAAGCCTCACGGTTCATTAGTACCGGTTAGCTCAACGCATCGCTGCGCTTACACACCCGGCCTATCAACGTCGTCGTCTTCAACGTTCCTTCAGGAGACTTAAAGTCTCAGGGAGAACTCATCTCGGGGCAAGTTTCGTGCTTAGATGCTTTCAGCACTTATCTCTTCCGCATTTAGCTACCGGGCAGTGCCATTGGCATGACAACCCGAACACCAGTGATGCGTCCACTCCGGTCCTCTCGTACTAGGAGCAGCCCCCCTCAATTCTCCAGCGCCCACGGCAGATAGGGACCGAACTGTCTCACGACGTTCTAAACCCAGCTCGCGTACCACTTTAAATGGCGAACAGCCATACCCTTGGGACCTACTTCAGCCCCAGGATGTGATGAGCCGACATCGAGGTGCCAAACACCGCCGTCGATATGAACTCTTGGGCGGTATCAGCCTGTTATCCCCGGAGTACCTTTTATCCGTTGAGCGATGGCCCTTCCATTCAGAACCACCGGATCACTATGACCTGCTTTCGCACCTGCTCGCGCCGTCACGCTCGCAGTCAAGCTAGCTTATGCCATTGCACTAACCTCCTGATGTCCGACCAGGATTAGCTAACCTTCGTGCTCCTCCGTTACGCTTTAGGAGGAGACCGCCCCAGTCAAACTACCCACCAGACACTGTCCGCAACCCCGGTAAGGGGCCAACGTTAGAACATCAAACATTAAAGGGTGGTATTTCAAGGTTGGCTCCACGCAGACTGGCGTCCACGCTTCAAAGCCTCCCACCTATCCTACACATCAAGGCTCAATGTTCAGTGTCAAGCTATAGTAAAGGTTCACGGGGTCTTTCCGTCTTGCCGCGGGTACACTGCATCTTCACAGCGAGTTCAATTTCACTGAGTCTCGGGTGGAGACAGCCTGGCCATCATTACGCCATTCGTGCAGGTCGGAACTTACCCGACAAGGAATTTCGCTACCTTAGGACCGTTATAGTTACGGCCGCCGTTTACCGGGGCTTCGATCAAGAGCTTCTCCTTACGGATAACCCCATCAATTAACCTTCCGGCACCGGGCAGGCGTCACACCGTATACGTCCACTTTCGTGTTTGCACAGTGCTGTGTTTTTAATAAACAGTTGCAGCCAGCTGGTATCTTCGACTGGTCTCAGCTCCACCCGCAGGGGCTTCACCTACACACCAGCGTGCCTTCTCCCGAAGTTACGGCACCATTTTGCCTAGTTCCTTCACCCGAGTTCTCTCAAGCGCCTTGGTATTCTCTACCTGACCACCTGTGTCGGTTTGGGGTACGATTTAATGTTACCTGATGCTTAGAGGCTTTTCCTGGAAGCAGGGCATTTGTTACTTCAGCACCGTAGTGCCTCGTCATCACACCTCAGCCTTGATTATCCGGATTTGCCTGGACAACCAGCCTACATGCTTAAACCGGGACAACCGTCGCCCGGCTAACATAGCCTTCTCCGTCCCCCCTTCGCAGTAACACCAAGTACAGGAATATTAACCTGTTTCCCATCGACTACGCCTTTCGGCCTCGCCTTAGGGGTCGACTCACCCTGCCCCGATTAACGTTGGACAGGAACCCTTGGTCTTCCGGCGAGCGGGCTTTTCACCCGCTTTATCGTTACTTATGTCAGCATTCGCACTTCTGATACCTCCAGCAACCCTCACAGGTCACCTTCGCAGGCTTACAGAACGCTCCCCTACCCAACAACACATAGTGTCGCTGCCGCAGCTTCGGTGCATGGTTTAGCCCCGTTACATCTTCCGCGCAGGCCGACTCGACCAGTGAGCTATTACGCTTTCTTTAAATGATGGCTGCTTCTAAGCCAACATCCTGGCTGTCTGTGCCTTCCCACATCGTTTCCCACTTAACCATGACTTTGGGACCTTAGCTGGCGGTCTGGGTTGTTTCCCTCTTCACGACGGACGTTAGCACCCGCCGTGTGTCTCCCGTGATAACATTCTTCGGTATTCGTAGTTTGCATCGGGTTGGTAAGTCGGGATGACCCCCTAGCCGAAACAGTGCTCTACCCCCGAAGATGAGTTCACGAGGCGCTACCTAAATAGCTTTCGGGGAGAACCAGCTATCTCCCGGTTTGATTGGCCTTTCACCCCCAGCCACAAGTCATCCGCTAATTTTTCAACATTAGTCGGTTCGGTCCTCCAGTTAGTGTTACCCAACCTTCAACCTGCCCATGGCTAGATCACCGGGTTTCGGGTCTATACCCTGCAACTTAACGCCCAGTTAAGACTCGGTTTCCCTGCGGCTCCCCTATACGGTTAACCTTGCTACAGAATATAAGTCGCTGACCCATTATACAAAAGGTACGCAGTCACACCCGAAGGTGCTCCCACTGCTTGTACGTACACGGTTTCAGGTTCTTTTTCACTCCCCTCGCCGGGGTTCTTTTCGCCTTTCCCTCACGGTACTGGTTCACTATCGGTCAGTCAGGAGTATTTAGCCTTGGAGGATGGTCCCCCCATATTCAGACAGGATACCACGTGTCCCGCCCTACTCTTCGAGTTCACAACCTGTGCATTTTGGTGTACGGGACTATCACCCTGTACCGTCGGACTTTCCAGACCGTTCCACTAACACACAAGCTGATTCAGACTCTGGGCTGCTCCCCGTTCGCTCGCCGCTACTGGGGGAATCTCGGTTGATTTCTTTTCCTCGGGGTACTTAGATGTTTCAGTTCCCCCGGTTCGCCTCGTTAACCTATGTATTCAGTTAACGATAGTGCAACGAATTGCACTGGGTTTCCCCATTCGGACATCGCCGGTTATAACGGTTCATATCACCTTACCGACGCTTTTCGCAGATTAGCACGTCCTTCATCGCCTCTGACTGCCAGGGCATCCACCGTGTACGCTTAGTCGCTTAACCTCACAACCCGAAGATGTTTCGTAAAACATCATCGTGTCGCGAAAATTTGAGAGACTCGAACACACATTAACTGTGTGTCGTTTCAATTTTCAGCTTGATCCAGATTTTTAAAGAGCAAAACTTCGCAGTGCACCTTTTCAGGTTCACTCTGAAGTTTTCTTGTGTTCTCAGTAAAGATGGTGGAGCTATGCGGGATCGAACCGCAGACCTCCTGCGTGCAAAGCAGGCGCTCTCCCAGCTGAGCTATAGCCCCATCGAATGAATCTCTTTAACCTTAATTCGTTTTCGGGCGCGGCGTGGTGAAGCGAAGCATACTGAAGTATGCGAGCTTTGCCACAACAAAGCACGAGAGCGAATTTGGTAGGCCTGAGTGGACTTGAACCACCGACCTCACCCTTATCAGGGGTGCGCTCTAACCACCTGAGCTACAAGCCTGCAGAGATTACTTACTGCTCTATTTTCATCAGACAATCTGTGTGAGCACTACAAAGGCAGGTTCTTTAAGGTAAGGAGGTGATCCAACCGCAGGTTCCCCTACGGTTACCTTGTTACGACTTCACCCCAGTCATGAATCACAAAGTGGTAAGCGCCCTCCCGAAGGTTAAGCTACCTACTTCTTTTGCAACCCACTCCCATGGTGTGACGGGCGGTGTGTACAAGGCCCGGGAACGTATTCACCGTAGCATTCTGATCTACGATTACTAGCGATTCCGACTTCATGGAGTCGAGTTGCAGACTCCAATCCGGACTACGACATACTTTATGAGGTCCGCTTGCTCTCGCGAGGTCGCTTCTCTTTGTATATGCCATTGTAGCACGTGTGTAGCCCTGGTCGTAAGGGCCATGATGACTTGACGTCATCCCCACCTTCCTCCAGTTTATCACTGGCAGTCTCCTTTGAGTTCCCGGCCGGACCGCTGGCAACAAAGGATAAGGGTTGCGCTCGTTGCGGGACTTAACCCAACATTTCACAACACGAGCTGACGACAGCCATGCAGCACCTGTCTCACAGTTCCCGAAGGCACCAATCCATCTCTGGAAAGTTCTGTGGATGTCAAGACCAGGTAAGGTTCTTCGCGTTGCATCGAATTAAACCACATGCTCCACCGCTTGTGCGGGCCCCCGTCAATTCATTTGAGTTTTAACCTTGCGGCCGTACTCCCCAGGCGG
This sequence comes from Klebsiella sp. P1954, assembly GCF_018199955.1. NCBI lineage: Bacteria > Pseudomonadati > Pseudomonadota > Gammaproteobacteria > Enterobacterales > Enterobacteriaceae > Klebsiella > Klebsiella sp. P1954. Next base: position 1,961,432 of record NZ_CP073373.1, read on the forward strand.
TCGATTTAACGCGTTAGCTCCGGAAGCCACGCCTCAAGGGCACAACCTCCAAATCGACATCGTTTACGGCGTGGACTACCAGGGTATCTAATCCTGTTTGCTCCCCACGCTTTCGCACCTGAGCGTCAGTCTTTGTCCAGGGGGCCGCCTTCGCCACCGGTATTCCTCCAGATCTCTACGCATTTCACCGCTACACCTGGAATTCTACCCCCCTCTACAAGACTCTAGCCTGCCAGTTTCGAATGCAGTTCCCAGGTTGAGCCCGGGGATTTCACATCCGACTTGACAGACCGCCTGCGTGCGCTTTACGCCCAGTAATTCCGATTAACGCTTGCACCCTCCGTATTACCGCGGCTGCTGGCACGGAGTTAGCCGGTGCTTCTTCTGCGGGTAACGTCAATCGGTGAGGTTATTAACCTCACCGCCTTCCTCCCCGCTGAAAGTGCTTTACAACCCGAAGGCCTTCTTCACACACGCGGCATGGCTGCATCAGGCTTGCGCCCATTGTGCAATATTCCCCACTGCTGCCTCCCGTAGGAGTCTGGACCGTGTCTCAGTTCCAGTGTGGCTGGTCATCCTCTCAGACCAGCTAGGGATCGTCGCCTAGGTGAGCCGTTACCCCACCTACTAGCTAATCCCATCTGGGCACATCTGATGGCATGAGGCCCGAAGGTCCCCCACTTTGGTCTTGCGACATTATGCGGTATTAGCTACCGTTTCCAGTAGTTATCCCCCTCCATCAGGCAGTTTCCCAGACATTACTCACCCGTCCGCCGCTCGTCACCCGAGAGCAAGCTCTCTGTGCTACCGCTCGACTTGCATGTGTTAGGCCTGCCGCCAGCGTTCAATCTGAGCCATGATCAAACTCTTCAATTTAAGTTTGATGCTCAAAGAATTAAACTTCGTAATGAATTACGTGTTCACTCTTGAGACTTGGTATTCATTTTTCGTCCGAGGACGTTAAGAATCCATGTCACTTTGAGTGCCCACACAGATTGTCTGATAAATTGTTAAAGAGCAGTTGCGACGCGCTTTAGCGCTCTGTCGCGAGGTGGCGTATATTACGCTTTCCTCTTTCAGAGTCAACCCGTTTTTCAGGATTTTTCTCTGCAACCGAACCGGCTGTTTGTGTGAAGTGATTCACATCCGCCGTGTCGATGGAGGCGCATTATAGGGAGCTCTCCGGGAATGACAAGCGGAAAAATACAATTTTATTTCAACCGCTCATCTTTTAAACGCAACGCTTATTTTTGCTGCTTTTTAATCGCCGCCGGCAGCTCTGCCAGGCTATTTAGCACCCAATCCGCCGCTTTTTCCGCTTCTTCAGTCAGGGGTTTACCGGTGCGCACCAGTACTTTAGTCCCGACATCCGCAGCCGCTGCCGCCTGCATATCTTCCAGTTTGTCCCCTACCATATAAGAAGCAGCCATATCGATATGCAGATAGTCGCGGGCGGAAATCAGCATCCCCGGATGCGGTTTACGACAATCACAGGTCTGGCGGTACTCCTCAACCGCACCCTGCGGGTGATGCGGGCAATAGTAGATACCGTCGAGGTCGACGCCGCGGTCTGCCAGAGACCAGTCCATCCATTCGGTCAGCGTTTCAAACTGGGCTTCGGTAAATTTACCGCGGGCAATACCGGACTGGTTAGTGACCAGCACCAGCGCGTAGCCCATCTCTTTTAGTTCGCGCATCGCGTCAATGACGCCATCGATAAATTCAAAATTGTCGATTTCGTGGACGTAGCCATGATCGACATTAATAGTGCCGTCACGGTCGAGAAAAATTGCGGGTACTGACTTTGCCACCGGTTTGCTCCTGAAAAAGACTAGTGCCGCTAGTATCGCATGTTTCCGCATGCAAGAAAGTGCTCATTATAAAGAGTCAGATTGATTTAGACGTCTGGATGCCTTAACATCCATTTCATTGCCAGGCATCGCCTGGATACGGCAGAAGAAAATGCCACGGCAAACGGCTAAACGATAATAAATAACTGATGATTAAACTTTCCAATATCACCAAAGTATTCCAGCAGGGGAATCGCAGCATTCAGGCGCTGAATAACGTCAGCCTGCATGTCCCTGCCGGACAGATTTACGGCGTCATCGGTGCCTCCGGCGCCGGTAAAAGTACGCTGATTCGCTGCGTGAACCTGCTGGAGCGCCCGACCGAGGGCAGCGTACAGGTTGACGGTCAGGAACTGACTGCCCTGTCGGAGAAAGAGCTAACCCGCGCTCGCCGTCAAATTGGCATGATTTTCCAGCATTTTAACCTGTTGGCCTCGCGGACCGTTTTCGGCAACGTGGCATTACCCCTGGAGCTGGATAACACGCCGCAGGCTGAAATCAAACGCCGTGTCACGGAGCTGCTGGATCTTGTCGGTCTGGGTGATAAGCACGACAGCTACCCGGCCAACCTCTCCGGCGGCCAGAAACAGCGCGTGGCGATTGCCCGCGCGCTGGCCAGCAATCCTAAAGTATTGCTGTGCGATGAAGCCACCAGCGCCCTGGATCCGGCCACTACCCGTTCCATTCTCGAACTGCTGAAAGACATTAACCGTCGTCTGGGGCTGACCATCCTGTTGATCACCCATGAAATGGACGTGGTTAAACGTATCTGCGACTGCGTGGCGGTCATTAGTAATGGTCAACTGATCGAGCAGGACACCGTGAGCGAAGTCTTCTCCCATCCGAAGACGCCGCTGGCTCAGCAGTTTATTCAGTCCACTCTGCACCTCGATATTCCGGATGACTATCAGGCGCGCCTGAAACCTACCGCCACAGCGGATAGCGTACCGATGCTGCGCATGGAATTTACCGGCCACTCCGTCGATGCGCCGCTGCTCTCTGAAACCGCGCGTCGCTTCAATGTGAATAACAACATTATCAGCGCGCAGATGGATTATGCCGGCGGGGTGAAGTTCGGCATCATGCTCACCGAAATGCACGGTACACAGGAAGACACTCAGGCGGCCATCGCCTGGCTGCAGGAACATCATGTAAAAGTAGAGGTATTGGGTTATGTCTGAGGCAATGATGTGGCTGCTGTTGCGCGGCGTATGGGAAACGCTGGCAATGACTTTTGTCTCTGGCTTCTTCGGTTTTGTCCTCGGCCTGCCGGTGGGCGTGCTGCTGTACGTTACCCGTCCGGGGCAAATCGTCGCCAATGCCAAACTGTACCGCACGCTGTCGGCGCTGGTGAATATTTTCCGCTCCATCCCGTTCATTATCCTGCTGGTCTGGATGATTCCGTTTACCCGCGTGATCGTCGGTACCTCTATCGGCCTGCAGGCAGCGATTGTGCCATTAACAGTTGGCGCCGCGCCGTTTATCGCCCGCATGGTGGAGAACGCCCTGCTGGAAATCCCCACCGGCCTTATTGAAGCCTCCCGCGCGATGGGTGCCACGCCGCTGCAGATCGTGCGCAAAGTCCTGCTACCTGAAGCATTGCCGGGTCTGGTCAACGCCGCCACCATCACGCTCATCACGCTGGTGGGTTATTCCGCAATGGGCGGCGCGGTGGGCGCCGGTGGCCTGGGTCAGATTGGTTATCAGTATGGCTATATTGGATATAACGCCACCGTGATGAATACCGTACTGGTATTGCTGGTTGTTCTGGTTTATTTAATTCAATTCTCTGGCGATCGCATCGTCCGGGCTGTGACTCACAAATAACGTTATTGGCAGACAACACTCATTCTTACAGGAAGGAAATAACATGGCCTTTAATTTCAAAACTTTTGCGGCAGTTGGCGCGTTAATCGGTTCTCTGGCGCTGGTGGGTTGCGGTCAGGATGAAAAAGATCCGAATCATATTAAAGTCGGCGTTATCGTCGGGGCGGAACAGCAGGTCGCTGAAGTTGCACAGAAAGTAGCAAAAGAGAAGTATGGCCTTGACGTAGAACTGGTGACCTTCAACGATTACGTTCTGCCGAACGAAGCGCTGAGCAAAGGCGATATCGACGTGAACGCCTTCCAGCATAAACCGTATCTCGATCAGCAGATTAAAGACCGCGGCTATAAGCTGGTGGCTGTCGGTAACACCTTCGTCTACCCGATCGCGGGTTATTCGAAGAAAATCAAATCGCTGGACGAACTGCAGCCGGGCTCACAGATCGCCGTCCCTAACGATCCGACCAACCTCGGTCGTTCTCTGCTGCTGCTGCAGCAGGTAGGTCTGATTAAACTGAAAGACGGCGTGGGCCTGCTGCCGACCTCGCTGGACATCGTCGAGAACCCGAAAAACCTGAAGATTGTTGAACTGGAGGCGCCGCAGCTGCCGCGTTCCCTGGACGATGCGCAGATTGCGCTGGCCGTTATCAACACCACTTACGCCAGCCAGATTGGCCTGACCCCGGCGAAAGACGGCATCTTTGTTGAAGGTAAAGAGTCTCCTTACGTGAACCTGATTGTGGCGCGTGAAGACAATAAAGATGCTGAGAATGTGAAAAAATTCGTTCAGGCTTACCAGAGCGATGAAGTTTACGAAGCAGCGAACAAGATCTTTAACGGCGGTGCCGTGAAAGGCTGGTAATCTTTTCTCACCGTAATATCATTCAGGACGGGCTTCACGCCCGTCTTGTCATTTATGCAAGCACCTGATTCAATAACGCCCTGTTTTTTATTCATTGAGGAAATACTATGCGTGCTTTACCGATCTGTTTGTTAGCACTCATGTTAAGCGGTTGTTCCATGCTAAGCAGATCTCCCGTTGAGCCTGCTCAAAGCACTGCAACCCCGCCAGTTAAATCTGAGCCGAGCAAACCGCGCGCCACCCGCCCGGCCCCAGTACGTATTTACACCGATGCGTCAGAGCTGGTTGGTAAACCGTTCCGCGATCTGGGTGAAGTATCTGGCGAGTCCTGCCAGGCTTCGAATCAGGATTCTCCGCCGAATATCCCCACCGCGCGCAAGCGCCTGCAAATTAATGCCGCGCGTATGAAAGCCAATGCCGTCCTGCTTCACCGCTGCGAAGTGACCAGCGGTACGCCAGGCTGCTACCGTCAGGCCGTTTGCCTGGGTTCAGCGCTTAACGTCTCGGCGCAATGAGCGCATTTCAGTTCGCGCAGATAGGCGTCATCCGTTCGCCGTATAAAGAGAAGTTTGCCGTTCCTCGCCAGCCAGGCCTGGTGAAACACGGCGGCGGAGAACTCCATCTGGTCGCGCCCTATAACCAGGCCGACGCCGTGCGTGGCCTGGAGAGCTTCAGCCATCTGTGGATCCTGTTTGTGTTTCATCAGACAATGGAAGGCGGTTGGCGTCCGACGGTGCGACCTCCCCGACTGGGCGGCAATGCGCGGATGGGCGTCTTCGCCACCCGTTCAACGTTTCGCCCTAATCCCATCGGCATGTCGCTCGTTGAGCTCAAGGGCATTCGCTGTCAGAAAGATCAGGTAATACTGGAACTCGGCAGCCTCGATCTCGTCGACGGGACGCCGGTGGTTGATATCAAACCGTATCTTCCTTTCGCCGAAGCCCTGCCGGACGCCAGCGCCAGCTATGCACAGCAGGCGCCGCTGGCGGGTATGAACGTCAGCTTTACGCCGGAAATAGACGCACAGTTACTCACGCTGGAAAAACGTTACCCACATATCAAAGCGTTTATCCGCGAGGTGCTGGCGCAGGATCCGCGTCCGGCCTACCGAAAAGAGGAACAAGCGGGAAAAACGTATGCCGTCTGGCTGCTGGATTTCAACGTCCGCTGGCGGGTGATTGCCTCCGGTTTTGAAGTCTTTGCCCTCGAAGCGCGCTAATTTTATTTTCCTCTCTTTTGGCATCTTTGCCACACTGGTAAACTAAACCACTTTTTTTGTTTCAGGCTGGGCAACCAGCCTGTTCCGCTCGTTTAACTGGAACCGTTACAACATGCGTACTAGCCAATATCTGCTCTCCACTCTGAAGGAGACACCTGCCGACGCCGAGGTAATCAGCCATCAGCTGATGCTGCGCGCCGGGATGATCCGCAAGCTGGCCTCCGGGTTATACACCTGGCTGCCGACCGGCGTGCGCGTCCTGAAAAAAGTCGAAAACATCGTGCGTGAAGAAATGAACAACGCCGGTGCGATCGAGGTGTTAATGCCGGTCGTTCAGCCATCTGAACTGTGGCAGGAGAGCGGGCGCTGGGAGCAGTACGGCCCGGAACTGTTGCGCATTGCCGATCGCGGCGATCGTCCGTTCGTCCTCGGCCCAACCCACGAAGAGGTCATTACCGATCTGATCCGTAACGAGCTGAACTCCTATAAACAGCTGCCGCTGAACTTCTATCAGATCCAGACCAAATTCCGCGACGAAGTACGCCCGCGTTTCGGGGTGATGCGCTCCCGTGAATTCCTGATGAAAGATGCCTACTCTTTCCATACTTCGCAGGAATCGCTGCAGGAAACCTACGACGCGATGTATGCCGCTTACAGCAAAATCTTCAGCCGTATGGGGCTGGATTTCCGCGCGGTACAGGCTGACACCGGTTCTATCGGCGGCAGCGCCTCTCATGAATTCCAGGTGCTGGCGCAGAGCGGCGAAGACGATGTGATCTTCTCCGACAGCTCCGACTACGCGGCAAACATCGAGTTTGCGGAAGCCGTTGCGCCGAAAGAGCCGCGCGCAGCCGCCACCCAGGAGATGACCCTGGTCGATACGCCGAACGCCAAAACCATCGCCGAGCTGGTGGAGCAGTTCAACCTGCCGATCGAAAAAACCGTGAAAACTCTGCTGGTGAAAGCGGTTGAAGATAGCGCTTCCCCGCTGGTTGCCCTGCTGGTGCGCGGCGATCACGAGCTGAACGAAGTGAAAGCGGAAAAACTGCCGCAGGTCGCCAGCCCGCTGACCTTCGCCACCGAAGAAGAGATCCGCGCCCTGGTGAACGCCGGTCCGGGCTCCCTGGGCCCGGTGAACATGCCGGTTCCGGTGATTATCGACCGTACTGTAGCGGTGATGAGCGATTTCGCCGCTGGCGCCAATATCGATGGCAAACACTACTTCGGCATCAACTGGGACCGCGATGTCGCGACGCCGGAAGTGGCCGACATCCGTAACGTCGTCGCCGGCGACCCGAGCCCGGACGGTAAAGGTACCCTGCTTATTAAGCGCGGTATCGAAGTGGGTCATATCTTCCAGCTGGGGACGAAGTACTCCGAGGCGATGAAAGCCGCGGTCCAGGGCGAAGATGGGCGTAACCAGATCCTGACCATGGGCTGCTATGGTATCGGGGTGACTCGCGTGGTAGCGGCGGCGATTGAGCAGAACTTTGACGATCGCGGTATCGTCTGGCCGGATGCGATTGCGCCGTTCCAGGTGGCGATCCTGCCGATGAACATGCACAAGTCTTACCGTGTGCAGGAGCTGGCGGAGAAACTGTACGCCGAGCTGAGCGCCCAGGGTATTGAAGTGCTGATGGACGATCGTAAAGAGCGTCCGGGCGTGATGTTCGCCGATATGGAGCTGATCGGTATCCCGCACACCATCGTGCTGGGCGATCGTAACCTCGACAACGATGATATCGAATACAAGTATCGTCGCAACGGTGAGAAGCAGCTGATTAAGACCGGAGATATTGTGGAATATCTGGTTAAAGCGATAAAAGGCTAACACCCACCTCAGGGCCCTGAACGGATGTCAGGGCCTTTTTTTTTACAAGGACAGTACCAATGACTGCACATCTCCTCCGCAGCGGACTGCTTACTTTTGCCCTGCTCCTGCTTACCGCCTGTACCCTGGACGTCGGCCGCAGCTCGCCTTCCACATCTGCTGCCGATGACCATTCATCATCCTGGGCTGTTACCCTCCAGCGTCAAAGCTCGATTGCCGGCAGCGGACTGCGCGAAATCGCCGAAAGCGACCTGCGCTCCGGCGACCTGCTGTTCTCCTCCAGCCTGGGCGTCACATCGCTTGGGATCCGCGCCTTCAGCGCCTCTTCCGTAAGCCACGTCGCGCTGTATGTTGGCGAAGGTCAGGTTGCGGAAGCCACCGGCGCCGGCGTACAAGTGATTAGCCTTCAGCAGGCGCTGGCGCACAGCGATAAACTCTTTGCTCTCAGGGTGCCTGACCTGACGCCGGACCAGGCGACGGCGATGAAAAGTTTTGCCTGGCAGGTCAAAGACAGCGGGTATAACTATCGCGGCATTATTCAGTTTATCCCTTATATGGTCACCAAACCGCTCTGCTCGCTCAACCCCTTCTCACGAGACTTTCGCCAGCAGTGCGTCAGCGGCCTGGCCAAAGCGCAGCTGGGCGATGCGGCAAGCGGCGACAAGAAAGCGTGGTTTTGCTCGGAGTTTGTCAGCGAGGCCTTTGTCCGAGCCGGGCATCCGCTGACGCTCGCGCAGACGGCGTGGATCAGTCCTTCCGATCTGCTGCACATGCGGGAAGGAGACGTCGCCACGTTTAAACCCGAAACGCAGCTCCAGTATGTCGGGCATTTGAAACTGGGAGTTTATCTTCAGGCCGGTAAGCTGGTGGGGCTGAACAAACCGAAGGACGGTGCGGAGTAAAGAAACGATTGACGCTTTTCCACCAGCCAGATCCACGCTCACTCTTGATGTGACAGGGCTAATAACAGGAGGAAGTAGGTGGTACTGCGCGGGATCATCCCCTGCCCGTTACCCGGACAGGGGCCTGACAATCAATGGCTGCAGTCTTTACCGGGAATAAATTTGCCGGCTTGATCCGTCATCAGCGTTTTCATCATCTCGCCGGTATCCGGGTTCGCTTCGAGAGTAAAGTGCCCTTCTACCACCAGCAGTACCGGGCGAGTATCGGTCCCGCGCGCGGCGGCATAATCCCGTTCAAGCTGGGCATTGTTCGCCACCGCGACGCGTTTACCGGTCGCACAATCGGTAAAGGTTGCCGCATCGGCCATATAGAAATACATGCCGCGCATCGCCATCGGCGTCGTCGGCAGGCTGGCCTTCACTGGCTCCAGGGTATAGTTGAGAGGAGACTGAATGGGGCTTCCGTTGCGGTCGAGCATCTCCAGCTTGTCGCCTTTCGCGCGAAAGTAAGATTTCTCGCCCTTGCTGTTGGTCAGCACCAGCTTATCCGCGGTACGTGCCCAGGTGCCGTACGAGGCAAAGGATGACGGCTCACGACGGGCGCCCTGGTAGTGCTCATTCATCACCCAGGTCCCGTCTTTTTCCAGGAACAGCGAGGTGTCGATACCTTCGCAATCCGCGCAAGGCAGCACGCCTCGCCAGCTTTGCTGCATCGGCTTGAGCTCTTCCATCGCCGCTGGCTGGACCGTGTCAGTCTCGGCGCGATGGTTACAACCAAACAGCGCGAACAGCGAACAGGCCGCTATCACGGAGAATACGATTTTCTTCACTTTGCTTTCCTTATCATCCATTTCACCCGTTCGCCGACGCCTTCACTGGCGAACTTTCCCACGCAGCGCCTTGACTGAGGACTTCTGTGCCTTGGAAGCAAGGCGTCGCTCTTTCGATGCCCGAGTCGGTCGCGTCTCCCGGCGACTTTTTTGCACTGCGGTTAATTCTTTAATAAGGGCCACCAGCCGGGCGATCGCCGCTTCACGGTTCATCTCCTGGCTGCGGTATTCCTGAGCCTTAATGATAACCACACCGTCAGCAGAAATTAAGTGGTGGCTGGCGGCGAGCAGGCGCTCTTTGTAAAACTCCGGCAGGCTTGAAGCTTTAATATCAAAGCGCAGATGGATCGCCGTCGACGCTTTGTTCACATGCTGCCCCCCTGCTCCCTGGGCGCGAATGCCTGACAAGACGATCTCGTCGTCGGCGAGGGCTACGCTGCGGCTAATAGTAATCATGCCGACGCTTGCCAGGCGGTAAGCTGAATTTCCAGATTATTCCGAGCGTCGGATAACCAGATACTGCCCTCCTGCAGAGTGGCCTGCAGCGTCATGGTACGGTCGGCAAAGGCGCTAAGCAGTGCCAGTTGCGCATCATCAAGATACCAGATGGTCAGCTTCGGGTACGCCGCAAGCTTGCTCTGATTCTGCTGCCACCAGATTTCAGCTGCCCGGCTATTATAAGCAAACAGCGCCACCGCCTGCGCCCGTGAGCAGGCTTTCTTAATCCGCCGCTCATCCGGCAGACCCAGTTCGATCCACAGATCGACCCCGAGATGATCGTTAAGCAGCCACAGCTCCGGCTCGTCATCCGACGACAGACCGCGGGTAAACTGTAGCCGTTCATCGGCATATTTGATCCATGCCAGCAGGCGCAGCATCATGCGCTCCTGGGTTTCTGACGGATGCTGAGCCAGCGTCAGGTTAGCATCCAGAAACTGGTTGCGATCCAGATCGGCTACATTTACCGCAGCTTTATATATTGTCGCTTTCAGCGCCATGAATAAACTCCTGAAAAGAATGGCGTACATTGTAGCGAAACTGGCGGCAAAAGGCTGTCGTCAATCGCAGCAACCTGTTTCATCCTGCTGAAATTGCTTAAATGACTATGATATAGTTCCCTTGCTAAACAGAGTTTATCTTCGTAGGCTTAAACTTGCATCCCACGGTTGAGTCAGAACGCTGACAGGAGGGCATGTGGACCACTATTGTGAGTTAATACGCAAGCGGTATGCGGAAATAGCCAGCGGAGACTTAGGGTATATCCCGGATGCGCTGGGTTGCGTGTTGAAAGTATTGAATGAGATTGCGGCGGATGAGGCCCTTTCGGAGTCAGTCAGGGAAAAGGCCGCTTATGCGGCAGCAAACTTACTGGTGAGCGATTATGTCAATGAATGATACTTATCAACCCATTAACTGCGATGATTACGACAACCTGGAGCTGGCCTGCCAGCATCACCTGGTGCTGACGCTGGCGCTGAAGGATGGCGAACAGCTGCAGGCAAAGGCCAGCGATCTTATCTCGCGAAAAAATATCGAGTATCTGGTGGTCGAACTCGCCGGCAACGTCCGCGAGCTGCGCCTGGATAAAATCGCCAGCTTCAGTCACCCGGAAATCGGCACCGTGGTGGTGAGCGAATCCTGAATCAAAAACGGGCTTAATCGCCCGTTTTCCTCCACATCAGCCTGACCCCTTCCCCGTCCTTCACTTCACCTTCTGTGGTCACAAACAGATCGTCCGCTGCGGCAATCGGCGTTTCGCCGTAAAACAGCAGCGGCGTGGTGTCTCGTCGCCACGGAGCAACGCCCAGCTCCTGCCAGAGCTTCTTAAGCTTGCGTCCGCCATGGCGCCCGACAATATGCAGGTGGCCGCTGGCGCGAAAGCGGACGGTGACCGGCTCATCCGCCGACGGCGGGCGCAGCCTGCCGCCGGGCTGCAGCGTCAGCTCGCCGAGACCGTCCGCCAGCCGCAGCGGCTGGCGCCAGTCGGGCCAGCGCTGAACGCTGTCCGTCTGACCGGGAAGATACTTCACCCAGTACAAACGCTGTTGAAAACGGCGGACGGTAAATTCCCCCAGCCGCAGACAGGGGCTGGCATCTTCCCGCGCCAGCGCCACCTCGTGCCAGAGGCGCTCAGGCACCTCGCGGGCGGGCATCGGCGCCTGCTGCCCGGCGAGCCAGCGACGCAGCAGCGCCGCTCGGCGCGGCGGACTCATCGTCGCCAGCGGCGCGATAGCCAGCGAGCCATCTTCGGCCACCAGCGACGCCAGCTCCGCCGCCAACATCTCGTCCAGCAGTTGTTCCTGCTCGGCGCACAGGCTGGCGCTGCGGGCGACGGCCTCGCTAAAGTGCGGCCAACGCTCGCGCAGCACCGGGATCACCCGCAGGCGCAGGAAATTGCGGTCATAGGTATCATCCTGATTACTCTCATCTTCGATCCACGACAGCTGATGGGCGAGCGCCCACTGGCGTAGTGATTCGCGGGTTTCATTGAGGAGAGGACGCAGCAGTCGACTGCCGGCAAAGGCAGAGGATGGCGCCATCGCCGACAGGCCGGTAGGACCGCTGCCGCGTTTTAACGCCAGCAGCAGGGTTTCGCACTGATCGTCCTGGTGCTGGGCGGTCACTAACACCTCGCCGGCATTGAGCGTATCCTGAAAGGCCTGATAGCGCGCCGCACGAGCGTGGGCCTCGACGCCCAGCCCTCCCCGGGCTAACGTCACGTGATGCACCACCAGCGGCACCTGCCACTGCTGGCAAATCTGCCGACAATGCGCCACCCAGTCGTCTGCGTGGGCGCTAAGGCCGTGGTGAACATGCACCGCCCGCAGCGTCAGCGAGGGATCCTGTTCCCGCAGCAGCACCAGCTGATGCAGAAGAACCGTCGAGTCCAGACCGCCGCTGAAGGCCACCAGCAGCTGGCGATGGGGATGAAGCGTATGCGCAATATCAGCCGTCATATCCACGAACATACCGAGAAGTGATGGCCCGGCACGTTACCGGGCCAGGGCCGCGCTGGCAAGATTTACTGCTGATATATTTCCAGCGGCAGGTCGTCCGGATCGCTAAAGAAGGTAAAGCGTTTACCGGTAAAGGGATCGACACGAATCGCTTCGCACTCCACGCCATGCGCGGTGAGATGGGCTACCGCGGCGTCGATATCATCCACGCTAAAGGCCAGATGACGCAGCCCGCAGGCTTCCGGACGACTGGGGCGGGCTGGCGGAAACGGGAACGAGAACAACTCAATTACATACTCGCCGTTGAGCGCCAGATCGCCTTTCCAGGAATCGCGCTCGGCGCGATAAAACTCACTTTGCAGCGTAAACCCCAGAATATCGCAATAGAACGCTTTACTGCGGGCGTAGTCGGTCGCAATGATGGCAATATGGTGAACCCGTTTCAAACCCAGCATGGTTAAACTCCTTCTGTTAAGCCAGCCACGTTACTCGTGCGCGCCGTTAACGCGCAAGCCTTTCGTCATTTTTTAAGACTCGTACCCGATACACACCGTCCTCATCGCGCTTGGCGCCGTGAATATCGGTCTCAAAGCCCGGGTAATGACGGCCGATAGAGCAAAGCATCAGCAGAAAATCGAGCACCGCCCGGCTTTCCTCGGTGATCATCTCTCCCGGCATCAGCAGCGGAACCCCCGGCGGATAAGGGAGGATCATGTTGGCCGAAATCCGCCCCACCAGGTTCTCCAGTTCAATAGTTTCCACCTCCCCCTTGATCTGGCGCTGCCAGGCGTGATGCGGCGTCATTTTCATTTCCGGCAGGACGTCAAAGGCGCTGAGCATCAGCTGCGGCAGCTGATGCTGACGGATCAAGCGGTGGATCCCCTGCGCCAGATCCTGGATCCGCATGTTGCGGTAGAAGTCGGGATCTTCGGCGTACAGATCCGGCAGCATATTTTTCACCCGCAGATTGAGATCGTAGGCGCGTTTAAACTCGGTCAGGCCGCGCAGCAGCCCCATCGCCCGGGTTTTATCGATGCCGATACTGAACAGGAACAGCAGATTGTAGGGGCCTGTTTTCTCTACCACCACGCCCCGCTCGTCGAGGAACTTCGCCACCAGCGCCGCCGGGATCCCCTCTTCATCCATATTCCCCTGCTCGTCCATGCCCGGCGTCAGAATGGTGACCTTCACCGGATCGAGATACATATGATCCGCATCGGCATCTTTGAAACCGTGCCAGTCCTCGCCCGGCGCTACCGGCCAGCACTCGGCTTTATCCACGGCATCCGGCTGCCAGATATCAAAGAACCAGCCGTCCGACTCCTCGCGCAGTCGCTGCACCTCTTTGCGGAAGTCCAGCGCCCGCTCAATGGAGCGCTGGATCAGACGTTTACCGGAGTTGCCGCGCAGCATCGCCGCCGCGGTCTCAATCGACGCGACGATGGGGTAGCTCGGCGACGTAGAGGTATGCATCATAAAGGCTTCGTTAAAGGTCTCTTCATCATAGTTGCCTTTAATGTGGATCAGCGAGGCCTGCGACAGCGCGGCCAGCATCTTATGCGTCGACTGCGTCTCGAAGATGACTTTCCCGGGGATCCGCTCCCCGCTCATACCGCTTTTCCCCTGATATATCGGATGGAAATGGGTATAGGGCACCCAGGCGGAATCGAAATGGATCGACGGGACATCGAGCGTCTCCTTAAGCCAGGTGGTGTTATAGAGCAGACCATCGTAGGTGGAGTTGGTGATCACCGCATGCACGGGCCACTGCGCCCCGCCCGTGTCGCGCACTTTCTGCTGAATGCTGTCGCGGGTAAATTCGCGCCGGGGGATACCGCCGAGGATCCCCAGCGCGTTGCGGGTCGGCTTCAGCCACAGGGGAACCACATCGCTCATCATCAGCAGGTGGGCCAGCGATTTGTGACAGTTACGGTCAATCAGCAGGGTGCTGCCGGCGGGCGCCGAGTACATGCCGACAATTTTATTGGACGTCGAGGTGCCGTTGGTCACCATATAGCTTTGCTCGGCGCCAAAGGCGCGCGCGATATACTCCTCCGCCTCCAGGTGCGGGCCGGTATGATCCAGCAGGGAGCCCAGCTCGGTGACCGAAATCGAGACATCCGCCTTCAGCGTATTCCCGCCAAAAAAATCATAGAACAGGCAGCCCACCGGGCTTTTCTGATAGGCGCTGCCGCCCATATGGCCCGGCGTACAGAAGGTATATTTTCCCTCCTGGACATAGTTGAACAGCGCGCGGGTAAACGGCGGAGTGATATTCTCCAAGTACTCGCGGGTGTACTGCCCAATGCGGGTGGCGATCTCTTCGGAGAGTCCCAGCGCATATTCGAAGAACCACAGCGTCATGCGCAAATCCTGACTGCTGACATCCATCGTCGAGTGGGCGTTAATAAAGGCGTACAGAGGAAGGTATTCATTGAGCTGATTGATATCGCTGCACAGATCGACGCTGTATTCATCCCAGTCGAAGATCACCCCGCAGATGCGCGGGTTGTGCTCGATAAACTGCAGCAGGTCGGCGCTGTTTTGCGGCCAGATGGTCTGGAAGCCCTGGCGCTGCAGCGCCGCTTCCAGTTCTTTGATCGGCTCGTCTTTGTGGTAGACGCCGTGAGGCCCCATGATGGCGATGATATTCACGCTTTCCTCCTGGTATTCACCTAAGTCAAGCATCATAGCAATCCCCCGGGCGCATCGCACATAAAAAAAGGGCCGGAAAATCCGGCCCTTAGTGTTAAGTCCTGACGAAAAAGTTAAGCGTAACCGTAGCTCATCAGACGCTGATAACGGCGGTTCAGCAGCTCTTCTTCGCTGAGCAGATCGAGGTCGGCCAGGTCTGCCAGCAGCTGCGCCTTCAGGCTTGCCGCCATCGCTTCCGGGTTGCGGTGAGCGCCGCCCAGCGGTTCCGGAACGATAGAATCGATCAGCTTCAGCTCTTTCAGACGCGGGGCGATAATGCCCATTGCTTCCGCAGCCAGCGGCGCTTTATCCGCGCTCTTCCACAGAATGGAGGCGCAGCCTTCCGGCGAAATGACCGAATAGGTGCTGTACTGGAGCATGTTGACCTTGTCGCCCACGCCGATCGCCAGCGCGCCGCCGGAGCCGCCTTCACCGATTACGGTGCAGATAACCGGCACGCTCAGACGCGACATCTCACGCAGGTTGCGGGCGATCGCTTCCGACTGGCCACGCTCTTCCGCGCCGACGCCCGGGTAGGCGCCCGGGGTGTCGATAAAGGTGATGATCGGCATTTTAAACCGCTCAGCCATCTCCATCAGGCGTAGCGCTTTGCGGTAGCCTTCCGGCGCCGGCATCCCAAAGTTGCGGCGAATTTTCTCTTTGGTTTCACGACCTTTCTGGTGGCCGATGATCATCACCGGACGACCGTCAAGACGCGCGATACCGCCGACAATCGCTTTATCGTCAGCGAAGGCGCGGTCACCGGCCAGTTCGTCAAATTCGTCGAACGCCAGGCGGACATAATCCAGGGTGTAAGGACGGCGCGGGTGGCGCGCCAGTTGCGCAACCTGCCATGCACCGAGATCGGCGAAGATTTTGCGCGTCAGCTCTACGCTTTTCTCACGCAGACGATGCACTTCTTCGTCGATGTTAATATCCAGTTTCTCATCCTGACGGCTTACCGCAGTCAGGGAATCGATTTTCGCTTCCAGCTCTGCAATCGGCTGTTCAAAATCTAGGAAATTCAGACTCATAGTATTCCTGTATTAGTCAAACTCCAGTTCCACCTGCTCCGAGCCGATAAGGCCCCGCAGATCGTTAAGTAAACGATCGCTCGGAGAGACGCGCCATGTTGCGCCGAAACGCAACCGCGCGCGTGCATCCGCCCTCTGATAGTAGAGGTGCACTGGAATGGTTCCCGAACGGTGGGGTTCCAGAGACTGACGGAGTCGGTTTAAAAGCTGGTCATCAATTTGCCTGTCCGTCAGCGAGATAGCAAGCCCGCGAGCATATTTTTCCCGGGCTTCGTCAATGTCCATGACTTCACGGGCGGTCATTTTAAGCCCCCCGCTAAAGTCATCAAAGCTGACCTGTCCGCTGACGATAAGTATGCGGTCTTTTTCCAGCAACTGCTGATATTTATCCAGCGCGTCGGTGAATAACATCACTTCCAGCCGCCCGGAACGGTCATCCAGGGTACAGATGCCGATACGATTGCCGCGCTTGGTGACCATTACCCGCGCCGCAATCACCAGCCCCGCCGCCGTGGTGACTTTCCCACGTTCGGTCGGATGCATGTCTTTGAGCCTCACGCCGCCGACGTAGCGCTCAATCTCCTTCAGATACTGGTTAATCGGGTGTCCGGTGAGGTATAGCCCCAGGGTCTCCCTTTCACCATCCAGCACCACCTGCTCAGGCCATGGCTGGCAGCTGGCGTAGGATTGCTCAATTTGCTCGGGCTCTTCCGCCAGCACGCCGAACATATCAGCCTGGCCGATGGCCTCGGCTTTCGCGTGCTGGTCAGCGGCTTTCAACGCATCGCCCAGCGAATTCATCAGCGCCGCGCGATGTGGGCCGAGACGATCGAACGCCCCGGACATAATCAGCTTTTCCAGCACCCGACGGTTGAGCTTTTTAATATCGGTTCGCGCGCAGAGGTCGAACAGCTCGCGGAAATAGCCGCCATTGTTGCGCGCCTCAATAATCGCTTCGATCGGTCCTTCGCCGACGCCCTTGATGGCGCCAATGCCGTAGACGATCTCGCCATCGTCGTTGACGTGGAAATGGTACAGGCCGGAGTTAATATCCGGGGGCAGGATTTTTAGCCCCATTCGCCAGCACTCATCCACCAGGCCAACCACTTTCTCGGTGTTGTCCATATCCGCGGTCATCACCGCCGCCATAAACTCGGCCGGGTAGTGCGCCTTAAGCCACAGCGTCTGGTAGGAGACCAACGCGTAGGCGGCGGAGTGCGATTTGTTAAATCCGTAACCGGCGAATTTCTCCACCAGGTCGAAGATTTTCATCGCCAGTTCGCCGTCAATGCCGTTTTTCTTCGCCCCATCCTCAAAGATAGAACGCTGCTTGGCCATCTCCTCCGGCTTTTTCTTACCCATCGCACGACGCAGCATGTCCGCGCCGCCGAGGGTATATCCGGACAGCACCTGGGCAATCTGCATGACCTGTTCCTGATACAGGATGATGCCGTAGGTTGGCTCCAGCACCGGTTTCAGGCTTTCATGCTGCCACTGCACGTCCGGATAAGAGATCTCCTCGCGGCCATGCTTACGGTCGATAAAGTTATCTACCATCCCCGACTGCAGCGGGCCCGGGCGGAACAGAGCCACCAGCGCGATCATATCTTCGAAGCAGTCCGGCTGCAGGCGTTTAATCAGATCTTTCATGCCGCGCGATTCAAGCTGGAAGACCGCGGTGGTTTCCGAGCGCTGCAGCATGTCGAAGCTTTTCTTGTCATCCAGCGGGATGGCGGCGATATCCAGCGGCCCTTCGCCGTTCTTCTCACGGCGCTTGTTGATCATCTCCAGCGCCCAGTTAATGATAGTGAGCGTACGCAGACCGAGGAAGTCGAATTTCACCAGCCCGGCGTATTCCACGTCGTTCTTATCAAACTGGGTAACCGGATGCAGCCCCTGCTCATCGCAATACAGTGGCGCGAAATCGGTGATTTTGGTTGGAGCGATAACTACCCCACCGGCATGTTTACCGGCGTTTCGCGTCACCCCTTCCAGCTTACGCGCCATGTCGATCAGCGCTTTCACTTCCTCGTCCGCCTCGTAGATCTCCGGCAGCTGCGGCTCGGCCTCAAAGGCTTTCGCCAGCGTCATGCCCGGATCGGGCGGCACCAGCTTGGAGATACGATCGACAAATCCGTACGGGTGACCCAGCACGCGACCGACATCGCGGATGACCGCTTTCGCCGCCATGGTACCGAAGGTGATGATCTGCGATACCGCGTCGCGGCCGTACATATCCGCCACGTGCTCAATAACCTGGTCGCGTTTCTCCATGCAGAAGTCAACGTCGAAGTCGGGCATCGAGACACGCTCCGGGTTAAGGAAACGTTCGAACAGCAGGTCGAATTCCAGCGGGTCAAGATCGGTGATCTTCAGCGCGTAGGCCACCAGCGAACCGGCGCCGGAACCGCGTCCCGGGCCAACCGGCACGCCGTTATCCTTCGACCACTGGATAAACTCCATCACAATCAGGAAGTAGCCCGGGAACCCCATCTGGTTGATAACCTGGAGCTCAATATCCAGACGCTGGTCATACTCCGGGCGCTTTTCAGCACGGACGGCAGGATCCGGGAAGAGGAATTCCAGCCGCTCTTCCAGACCCTCTTTCGATTTCATGACCAGGAAATCTTCCGTGGTCATATCGCCGGTCGGGAACTGCGGCAGGAAATATTCGCCAAGCCGCACGGTGACGTTGCAGCGCTTGGCAATTTCAACGCTGTTCGCCAGCGCTTCCGGAATATCGGCGAACAGCTCGCACATCTCTTCCTCGCTGCGCATATATTGCTGCGGCGAGTAGTTGCGCGGCCGTTTCGGGTCGTCGAGCGTAAAGCCGTCGTGGATCGCGACGCGGATTTCATGGGCGTCGAAATCGCTGGTGTCGAGAAAGCGGACATCGTTGGTCGCCACCACCGGCAGGCCGCGCGCTTCCGCCAGCGCCACGGCGGCGTGGAGATAGGCCTCTTCATCCTGTCGACCGGTACGGATCAGCTCCAGAAAATAGCGGTCCGGGAAATGCTCTTCGTAGAAGGCGACGCACTGTTCAACCAGCGGCATATTGCCGCGGATCAGGCTGACGCCGACGTCACCTTTCCGGCCGCCGGAGAGCAGAATCAGCCCTTCCTGATGTTCCACCAGCCAGTCGCGATCGATCCACGGCCCCAGGGCGCCGTAGCCGCGCTGATAGGCGCGGGAAATCAACAGGGTCAGGTTCTGGTAGCCGGTGTTGTTCGCCGCCAGCACGGTCAGCTCGGTAAATTCGTCGCCGAGCAGGTCGCACTGCACGTGAAAGTCGGCGCCGACGATCGGCTTAATCCCCGCGCCGTGTCCCGTCCCGTAGAACTTCACCAGTCCGCAGAGGTTGGTGAAATCGGTGATCGCCAGCGCTGGCATGCCAAGCGAGGCCGCCTTCTTCACCAGCGGCCCGGTCTTTGCCAGCCCATCGATCATGGAATAGTCGCTGTGCACCCGCAGGTGTACGAAACGTGGTTCAGCCATCTTTAGATCCCGGTGACTTAGTTGGACGCCAGGCCCAGGGCACGCTTCACCGGGCCAAAACTGCGCCGGTGATGCTCTGTTGCGCCGTGTTCCTGCAGCTTCTGCAGGTGAACAGCGGTGGGATAGCCTTTATGCTGGGCAAATCCGTAGTGGGGAAATGCGAGGTCCAGCGTGGCCATTTCGGCGTCACGAGTGACTTTTGCCAGAATAGACGCTGCGCTGATTTCTGCCACCCGGCTGTCGCCTTTCACCACCGCCTGGGAGGGCATCGGTAGCGACGGACAGCGGTTGCCATCGATCAGGACAAACTCAGGAACAATGCTCAGGCCGGCGACGGCGCGCTGCATCGCCAGCATAGTGGCATGCAGAATATTCAGCTCGTCGATTTCGTGCGGCTCGGCGCGCCCCAGGCTCCAGCACAGCGCTTTCTCTTTAATCTCATCGAACAGCGCCAGACGACGCTTCTCGCTGAGTTTTTTGGAATCATTCAGACCCACAATCGGCTTCGCCGGATCGAGGATCACCGCCGCGGTCACCACCGCGCCAACCAGGGGGCCACGCCCGACCTCATCGACGCCGGCAACCAGATGGGTATGCGGATAGACGAACTCCATCATTGTTTTGCTAACTCCAGTACGGCGTCCGCCGCCTGCTCATCGGCGTTGCAGCGGATCTGCTGATGCAGGGCGCGGAACGTCTCATGCATCTCATGGCTGGTTTTGCCATCGGCCAGCAGCGGCTGCAGAGCGGCTGCCAGCGCCTGGGGCTCGCACTCATCCTGCAGCAGCTCTTTAACCAGTTCGCGACCGGCCAGCAGGTTCGGTAACGAGACGTAGTCGGTTTTTACCAACCGCTTCGCCAGCCAGAAGGTGAACGGCTTCATCCGGTAGCCAACCACCATCGGGCATTTCGCCAGCATACACTCCAGCGCTGCCGTCCCGGAGGCCAGCAGCGCGGCGTCGCTGGCGATCATCGCATCGCGCGCCTGACCGTCCAGCATATGCACGATCATACCCGGCGCCGTCTCAGCTTTAATACGCTCAAACTGCTCCCGCCGTTTAGCATTAACCAGCGGCACCACCACCTGCAGATCGGGATAGGTGGCGCGCAGAAGCTGCGCGGTTTTCAGGAAGTCGGCGCTAAGCATTTCGACTTCCGCGCCGCGGCTGCCGGGTAGCAGAGCGAGGCAGCGCACGCTGTGCGGGATCCCTAACCGGTCGCGCGCAGCGCCTTTGTCAGGATCCAGCGGCATCGCATCCGCCATGGTATGGCCAATAAAGCGGCAGGGGACGTTAAATTTGTCATAAAACGCTTTTTCGAAAGGCAGAAAGGCTAGCACCAGATCGGTGGATCTGCCGATTTTGAAAACGCGTTTTTGTCGCCAGGCCCAGACCGACGGGCTGACGTAGTGAATGGTTTTGATGCCCTGCTTTTTCAGATTTCCTTCGAGGGTGATATTAAAGTCAGGGGCGTCGATGCCGACGAAGACATCGGGACGCAGCTCGCCGAAGCGGCGGGTCAAATCGGCGCGAATATGGAGTAAGCGACGCAGGCGACCGAGCACTTCAACAATGCCCATCACCGCCAGCTCTTCCATTTCATACCAGGCTTCGCACCCTTCCGCCTGCATTAGCGGCCCCGCCACGCCGACAAAGCGCGCATTCGGGATGCGTGCTTTAAGCGCGCGGATGAGACCAGCGCCTAGAATATCGCCGGAGGTTTCTCCGGCGACCAGGGCAATCGTCAGGGGACGCTGTTCAGCCATTAACGAATCAAGCCGCGGGTAGAACGAGCGAAGAAATCGACAAACGGCTGAACCTCAGGATGCTGAGCAGCCAGTTCGGCGATTTCCGGCTTGGCTTCTTCCAGCGTTTTGCCGCTGCGGTACAGCAGTTTATACGCGTTGCGGATCGCGGTGATTGCTTCCCGGCTGAAGCCGCGGCGTTTCAGTCCTTCGATGTTAACGCCGAACGGCGTCGCATGGTTGCCCTGGGCAATTACGAACGGCGGAACGTCCTGCGCCACGCCGGAGCAGCCGCCAACCATAACGTGTGAGCCAATGACGCAGAACTGATGCACCGCCGTCATGCCGCCGATAATGACATAATCATCCAGCGAAACATGGCCCGCGAGCGTCGCGTTATTGGCCAGAATGCAGCGATCGCCAAGCGTACAATCGTGCGCCACGTGGGCGTTGATCATCAGCAGGTTATCGTTGCCCACCTTTGTTAATCCACCGCCCTGTACTGTGCCGCGATGAATGGTGACGCTTTCGCGAATGCGGTTGCGATCGCCAATTTCCACCCGGGTCGGTTCGCCAGCATATTTCAGATCCTGGTTAACTTCGCCGATGGAAGCGAACTGATAGATCTCATTGTCACGGCCGATTTTGGTGTGGCCGTTAACGACAACGTGAGACTTCAGCACGGTGCCTTCGCCGATTTCGACGTTAGCGCCAACAATACAAAACGGACCAATGTGGACGTTAGCGCCAATCACGGCGCCTTCTTCTACAATGGCGGTAGGATGAACAAAAGCGGTTTTATCAATCACGTATCAGGCCTCCCGGCTACGCGCACACATCATCGTCGCTTCGCAAACCACTTTACCGTCAACCAGCGCAACGCCTTTGAAACGGGTCAGGCCGCGGCGGGTTTTCTCGAAAGTGACTTCCATAATCATCTGATCGCCTGGTACTACCGGGCGTTTGAAGCGTGCTTCATCGATACCCGCGAAGTAGTACAGCTCGCCTGGTTCCAGTTTTCCGACGCTTTTGAACGCCAGAATCCCGGTGGCTTGCGCCATTGCTTCCAGAATCAGGACGCCCGGCAAAATCGGCTTACCAGGGAAGTGCCCCTGGAAAAACGGCTCGTTTACAGAAACATTTTTTACTGCGCGCAGAAAACGACCTTCTTCAAAATCCAGCACGCGGTCTACCAGCAGGAACGGGTAACGGTGAGGCAGAAGTTCCAGAATCTCTTCAATGTGCAGAGTATGAGTGTCAGTAGTCAAAATACTCTTCCTGTCTAAATGTACTAAAAGGCAATAATAACACGGCCTGCGGCAATCTTTTAGCGAATGCAACAGGCCGGAAATGTCATGTGACCAAATGATGAATTAGTCTTGTTGATTAACCTTGCGCTCAATCGCTTTCAGGCGCTTGCTCATCTCGTCAATATTCATCACCAGCGCAGCGGTTTTACGCCACGCCTTGTTCGGCTGCAGCGGAATACCGGAGGAATATACGCCAGGTTCGCTGATAGGACGCATCACCATCCCCATCCCCGTGACGGTGACCTTATCGCAGATTTCCATATGGCCGTTAATCACGCTGGCGCCGCCAATCATGCAGTAGCGGCCAATTTTCAGGCTGCCCGCCATGATAACGCCGCCAGCGACCGCGGTATTGTCGCCAATCACCACGTTATGCGCAATCTGGCACTGGTTATCAATGATAACCCCGTTGCCAATCACGGTATCGTCCAGCGCACCACGGTCAATCGTGGTGCAGGCGCCAATCTCCACGCGATCGCCAATAATGACGCGACCCAACTGCGGGATCTTTACCCAGTTACCGCGATCGTTAGCGTAGCCGAAGCCATCCGCGCCAATCACCGTGCTGGACTGAATCAGGCAATTCTCGCCGATCTCAATCTCATGGTAAACGGTCACATTAGCCCACAAACGCGAGCCGGCGCCTATTTTCGTATTTTTCCCAACGAAGCAGCCTGCGCCGATAACTACGTTATCGCCCAGCACTACGCCGGATTCGATAACCGCGTTGGCGCCGATGGCAACGTTGCTACCCAGCTTCGCCGACGGATCGATGACCGCGCTCGGCGCGATATCCTGAGCCGGCTGCGGCGTGGTATCAAGAATTTGAGCCATGCGCGCGTAGGTCAGGTAGGGGTTACGCACTACCAGCGCGGCGCTATGGGCAAAAGGTAAATCATCCTGCGTCATCACAACGGCAGAAGCCTGGCAAGCGGCCAGGTGCTCACGGTACTTAGGGTTGACCATGAAAGTGATTTGGCCCGTTTTCGCGCTCTGCATGGACGCAACGCCGGTGATGACGATATCGCCATCACCGTGTAATTCTGCATCCAACTGCTGCGCGAGATCAGCCAGTCGAATTGAAGGCATTACTTATTTAACCTGTTTCAGCACATCAGCGGTGATGTCTTTTACATCGCTGCTGTTATATGCAACGGCATTCGCGTCAACCACCAGATCGATGCTCTGATCTTTCGCTACGCTCTGTACGGCAGTCTGGATACGGGTAACCAGTTTGCCACGCTCTTCGTTGGAACGACGTGCGCGATCCTGTTCAAACGCCTGCGCTTTCTGGGAGAAGGTCTGGCGCTGAGCCATCACGTCTTTTTCCAGTTTGGTACGTTCGGCGCCCGGCTTCATGGACTGCAGACGCTGCATTTTGGATTGCAGGTCGCCTTCCATACGCTGCAGTTCGCTAGCGCGGCCTTTGAACTCGTTTTCCAGCGTGTTGGAAACGCCAGTTTTCTGGGCAACCTGTTGGAACAGGCTGTTCATGTTCACCAGGGCAATTTTATCTGCCGCCTGAGCGGAAGTTACCATTGCCAAACCCAGACCTGCAGCTAATAACCACTTTTTCACAATAAACTCCTTACCATCCCATGAGTACCCAGGGGTACCGTTATTTGCGTGGCGAGGCGATAAACGCGTTATCGCCTACAGTCAGCGCTATACTGCACTTGCATTCCGTTGCCGCCAACAATTACCAGGTTTTACCAATGTTAAACTGGAACTGTTCGGCTTTGTCTCCATCGTACTTTTTGAACGGTTGGGCGTAGGAGAAGACCAACGGCCCCAACGGCGACATCCACTGTACGGCAATACCCGCAGACATACGGATGTTGCTCGGATCGCTGTAATCCGGATAACCAGCGTACGCGCTCGAATCCCAGTGAGTATCCCATACGGTACCCATATCCCAGAAGACGGAAGTACGGACCGAGTTCGCATATTTGTCACTAATAAACGGCGTCGGGGTAATCAGCTCAAGGCTGGCCACCGCCATCGCGTTACCGCCCACCGCATCATCGGATTTACACGGTGCTGATTCGGTGCTCTTACATTCATTATCGTAACTATCGTCATCATCATGACGACTGCTT
The DNA here is from genome assembly GCF_018199955.1 of Klebsiella sp. P1954. NCBI lineage: Bacteria > Pseudomonadati > Pseudomonadota > Gammaproteobacteria > Enterobacterales > Enterobacteriaceae > Klebsiella > Klebsiella sp. P1954. The sequence goes on from NZ_CP073373.1 coordinate 1,986,083, forward strand.
GCCGGGAAGTACACCGCCTTCGGACCAATGGTGTTCGACTGGAAGCCACGCACGGTGCTGGAACCACCGGCATAGAAGTTCTCATAGAACGGCATCTCTTTGCCGCCGATACCATCGCCATAACCAAAGCGCGTACGACCCAGTACTACCCACTGATGATCGTTGTCGATCGGCACGTAGGTCGCGGTATCCAGCGTCGCTTTGTAGTACTCGTTGTCTGAGCCCGGAATGGTCACCTTACCGTTCAGGTTGACGCGCGAACCTTCCGTTGGGAAGAAGCCGCGGTCAAGCTTGTTATAGGTCCAACCGTAGTTGAAGGTGAAGTCATTCGCACTGAACGAGTTCCGGTCGTTGGTGTTGTCCGGATACTGGCCCATCGAGTTAAGGTAACGCCACATTGCCACCTGCGGCTGCATATTGGACAGGGAGTTATGCACATAACCGACGCCGGCGCGCAGCGTGTTGTATTCATTGACCGGGAAGCCCAGCGTAATGTCTGTACCATAGCTTTTGTTGGTATAGTCAGACAGATCCGCATCGTTCGCATCAAAGTCATTATAGAAGACACGACCGCCGAGGCTTACACCGTCTACGGTGAAGTACGGGTTGGTCACCGACAGCTCGGTATAGGTCTGGTAGTCGTTTTTGGTACCGTTGATCCCGACAGCATAGCCAGTACCTAACCAGTTATCCTGCTGAACGCCCGCCTGGAAGCTGACGCCGCTCTCGGTGCCGTAGCCGATACCGAAGTTGAAGCTACCGGTGTTACGCTCTTTCACCTTGTAGACAACGTCGACCTGGTCCGGGCTGCCCGGCACGCGCTGGGTATCAGTGTCCACCGTTTCAAAGAAACCTAAACGGTTGAGACGGTCTTTACCCTGATCGACGAGGTCGCTCCCCAGCCATGCGCCTTCCATCTGGCGCATTTCGCGGCGCAGTACGGCATCTTTAGAGGTGTCGTTGCCTTCGAAGCGAATTTTACGCACGTAATAACGGTTGCCTGCGTCGACGTTAACGTGCAGCTTAACGGTTTTATCGCTGTCGTTGATCTCCGGCTGCGACTGCACGCGCGGATAGGCGTAACCATAACGACCCAACAGTTTCTTGATGTCGTTTTCCATCTTGGTCACTTTCGCGCCGTTGTACAGTTCGCCTGGCTCAACTTTAGTCAGCGCTTCGATTTCCGCGGAATGGCCAGCGAGGTTGCCCGTCACCTGCACTCCGGAAAATTTGTACTGATCGCCTTCGGTGATGTTGACGGTGATGTAGATCCCTTTCTTATCCGGCGTCAGGCTGACCTGGGTAGAATCGATGTTGAAACGGGCATAGCCGCGATCCAGGTAGTAGCTGCGCAGGGTTTCAAGGTCGCCCGCTAGCTTCTGCTTCTGGTATTTACGGTCGCCGACCACGTTCCACCACGGCACCTCATCGCGCAGCTGGAAGTGGGAGATCAGCTCATCGGTCGAAAACGCATGGTTGCCGACGATGTTGATCTGTTGAATTTTTGCGGAGACGCCTTCCTGGAAGACCAGCTTCAAATCGACACGGTTACGCGGCAGCGGCGTAACGACTGCTTTGACGCTGGCGCTGTATTTACCGACGCTGTAGTAGAAGTCTTCAAGACCCTTCTCGATATCCGCGATGGTCGTGCGGTCAAGCGACTCGCCCACCCGAACGCCTGAGGCCTCAAGGTTCTGCTTGAGCATGTCATCTTTCACCGACTTGTTGCCGGAGAAGGTGATGCTGGCGATCGTCGGACGCTCTTTCACCTGCACCAGCAGGGTATCACCATCGCGCAGGACGCGGACGTCCTCGAAGTTGCCAGTGGCAAACAGCGCGCGAATAGTGTTACTGATATCATCGTCGGTCACCGTATCGCCAGGACGCACTGGCATACTGAGGAGGGCCGCACCAACAGCGACACGCTGCAAGCCTTCGAAATGAATGTCCTTCACCACGAACCCTTCAGCACCGTATACAGTCGCGCTGCTAAACAGCAGCGACGCTATGAGCAACTTTTTCATCGCCATCGTTATTATGCGTTCTTCCTAACAAACTCTCTTATAACCGAGAGAAATCATTGAAAAGTGCAAGCCCCATTAACAGCACCAGCAGTATTGAGCCAATGCGATAACTAAAGTCTTGAACTCGCTCGGATACCGGCCCGCCCTTCAGCTTTTCAATCGCTAAAAACAGCAGATGTCCCCCATCCAGTACGGGTAGAGGGAACAGGTTGATGATTCCGAGGTTCACGCTAATCAGCGCCAGGAACATCAGATAATAAATCAACCCAAACTCCGCTGACATTCCAGCCCCCTGAGCGATAGAGATCGGCCCACTGAGGTTGTTCAGTTTGACATCACCGGTTATCAATTTACCCAGCATCCTGACCGTCAGCGACATCAGCTGCCAGGTTTTATCCGTGGCTTCAGCGATGGCGGCAAACGGTCCGTACTGACGTACTGTCTTGTATTCTTCAGGCAGCGGGATGACCTTTGGCACCACCCCTGCGAACCCTTCCGCCTTACCTTTCACCGTTTTCGCATCCGGCGTCAGGGTTAACGGCAACGCACTCCCCTGCCGTTCAATCTCCAGCGCCAGCGCTTTGCCCGGATTATCGCGCACCAGATTAACAAACGTCATCCACTGCGTTAACGGTTGACCATCGACTTTAACGATCCGGTCGCCCGCTTGCAAACCCGCTTTCTGGGCTGCCGATCCCGCCTGAACCTCAGCCAGCACCGTATCAATCTGCGCGCTGCGCGGCTGGATCCCCAGCGAGGTCACGGGATCTTGCTTGTCTGGCTCAAACGACCAGTGCCGCAGATCGACGATTTTATCCTGGCGCTGATTGGTCCCGAAAGGGGCGACGGTAACTATTGTTTGCGGGTTGCCGATTTTGGCCACCAGCTGCAGACGCACCGCATCCCAATCAGGCGTTTCGATACCATCTATCGCTTTAAGTTCCGTTCCTTTTGCAATTTGTGCTTGCGCGGCAACCGAATTGGGCGTTATTTCACCCACCACCGGCCGCACGCCGGGAACGCCGATGATAAAGACCAGCCAGTAAGCAAAGATAGCGAAAATGAAGTTAGCGATGGGGCCGGCGGCAATCACCGCCGCACGCTGACCGACGGTTTTATTGTTGAAGGCGTAGTGACGCATCTCCGGCGCCACCGCTTCAACACGCTCATCCAGCATCTTGACGTAGCCGCCCAGTGGGATCAGGGCGATGACGAACTCTGTGCCCTGCTTATCCATCCGCCGCCACAGCGCTTTGCCGAAGCCGATAGAAAAACGCTCAACCCGGATACCGCAGCGGCGCGCCACCCAAAAATGGCCAAACTCATGCACCGTAATCAGTACGCCAAGCGCAATGATAAAAGCCGCCAGATTCCAGAGCACGCTCAGCATATAACCTTCCGTCAAATCGTCCTGAAGACCAACAGTAGCAGACAGGCGAAGACCGGTACCGCCGCCGTCAGGCTGTCGATACGATCGAGAATACCACCATGTCCGGGAATCAAGTGCCCGCTATCCTTAATGCCGGCCTCGCGCTTAAACATACTTTCCGTCAGGTCGCCCAGCACCGAAGCCAGGGCCGCCACCACCGAACAGACCAGCAGCACCGTCGGCGTGACGTCAAGATGGGCCCACACGCCGTAGGCCCAGGAAATCACCGCTGCGGTCAGCAAACCGCCAAAAAAGCCCTGCCAGGTTTTACCCGGTGAGACCTTCGGCGCCAGCTTGTGCTTGCCAAACATTTTACCAAACATATAGGCGCCAGAGTCTGCGCCCCATACCAGGATCATGACGTACAGCAGCCACAGCGCGCCGCTATAGTGGTTATCGGCATAGTGCCAGGCGCGCAGCGCCAGCATGCCCCAGAAAAACGGGACGATGGTCAGGATGCCGAAGATGAGGCGCAGCACCTTAGAGTGGCGCCAGAATGCCGCCGAGGCCGGGTATGAGAGCACCAGCAGTAACGCGACGATCCACCAGGCAAAAGAGGCCCATAGCGACCCTTCAACCATCGGTTGATGAACGTCATAATGGTATTCAGGCAGCAGAAAAAGCATCGCCGCCAGCAGAAGGCCGCACAGCACCGCCAGCCAAACCCGCTGCGACGTCGAGGTAAAACCGCTCAGTTGTCCCCACTCCCAGGCGGCGAGCATACAGACCACCAGGGTGACGATAGCAAAGCCCATCGGCGGCAATAAAAACAATGCCGCAATGACGATGGGGATTAAGACGAAAGCAGATATCAGGCGATACTTCAGCAAAAGTGACCCCCATCAGGCATGACTGCCACCCGGCTCAGTGCCGCCGAAACGACGCTCTCGATTAACAAAGGCATGGAGTGCACCTTCAAAGTCCTGTTCAGCAAAATCGGGCCAAAGAACATCCGTAAAGTAAAGTTCGGCATAGGCAATTTGCCAAATCAGAAAGTTACTTATTCGGTGCTCTCCCCCGGTCCTAATAACTAAATCAACGGGAGCCAGTTCATGCATGCAGACCTGCTGACTCAGCATGTCTTCCGTGATCTGCTCAGGCAGCAGCGTCCCGTCCTGTACCTGTTTCGCCAGCAAACGAACGCCCTGGGTAATATCCCAGCGACCGCCGTAATTGGCTGCAATATTCAGCGTTAAGCCGGTATTGTTTGCGGTTAGCGCTTCCGCTTTGCGGATCCGCTCCTGCAGGCGCGCATTGAAGCGCGTGGTGTCGCCAATAATCCGCAGACGCACATTGTGTCGGTGCAGGCTTTTGACTTCGCTATCCAGCGCCCAGACGAACAGTTCCATCAGCGCACTGACTTCCTGAGCCGGACGGTTCCAGTTTTCGCTGCTGAACGCGTATAACGTTAACGCCTCAATCCCATTATTCGCCGCGAAGGAGACCGCGCGACGCACGGATTTCGCCCCGGCCTTATGCCCGAAAGCGCGAATTTTACCTTGCCGTTTCGCCCAACGGCCGTTGCCATCCATAATAATGGCGACATGACGGCAGCCATGGGTGGGCGATATTTCGCTGACAGTTTGATTAGCAGACAACATCACGCGTTTTAAGTCCATAATAAGGATTAACTAGCCACCAAACAGAGGCCACCGGGCCGCGCTGGATACGCATTTTTATCCGGTGCCGGGGCTGCAGCCAATCGCAGAGAACAACCAAAAGCTTTACGCAAAAAAGCCGTGTTTTGTCACGGCCACCGTAATCTTTAACAACAAAATGCAACGATCGGGTGGCGCAGACTATATCACCGAAGCCTTGCGCCCACAAATATCACCGCGTTACGCCTGCGCAACCAACCGCTGCAGCTGCTGGTGAGCGATTGCGCGCGCCTCGGCGTCGATAACCAGAACATCATCAATGCTTTGCGGCTCCTGCAGGTCCATCTTATCCAGCACCGCCAGGTTAACCGCCGCAATATCGGTAAAGCGGATATCGCCATGCAGAAACGCGGCAACCGACTCTTCATTAGCCGCATTCAGCGTCGTGGTCGCGGCCTGGCCGACGTCAAACGCGTCCATCGCCAGCTTCAGGCACGGATATCGCGTATAGTCCGGCGCGGAGAAGCTCAGATTGCTCAACTGACAGAAGTCCAGCGGTTTAACGCCGGAATTCAGTCGCTGCGGCCAGCCCATGGTATGGGCGATCGGCGTACGCATATCCGGCTCCCCAAGCTGGGCCAGCACGCTGCCATCCTGATAGCGAACCATCGAGTGGATCACCGACTGCGGATGGATCAGCACTTCCATCTGCTGGGCCGAGGCGTTAAACAGCCAGCGCGCTTCAATATATTCCAGGCCTTTGTTCATCATCGTGGCCGAATCGACGGAGATCTTGCGCCCCATCGACCAGTTGGGATGACGGCAGGCCTGATCCGGGGTCATCGCCGCCAGTTCAGCCACGGCCGTCTCGCGGAAAGGCCCACCGGAGCCGGTCAGCAGGATTGACGAGACGCCATTCCGGGCAAGATCAGCGTATCCCAGATGCTGCTGAATTGTCTCCGGCATACTCTGAAAAATAGCGTTATGCTCGCTATCGACCGGTAGCAATCGCGCCCCCGACTGTTGCACCGCCTCCATGAATAAGCGACCGCAGGTCACCAGCGATTCTTTATTCGCTAACAATACCGTTTTCCCGGCGCGGATCGCCGCCAGCGTCGGCACCAGTCCCGCCGCGCCGACGATTGCCGCCATGACCTGATCGACCTCATCCAGCGCCGCGACCTCGGCCGCCGCCTGCTGGCCGCTTAGCACCTCGGTGCGACAGCCATGCTCATGCAGACGGGTGCGCAACCGCTCAGCGCTTTGCGCATCGTCCATCACCGCGTAACGGGGGGTAAATTCCAGGCATTGTTCAACCATACGGTCAACGTTTTTCCCCGCGACCAGCGCGGCGACGGAAAAGCGACCAGGGTTATGGCGCACCACGTCCAGCGTGCTACAGCCAATGGAGCCGGTCGAACCGAGAACGGTTAATTGCTTCATGAGACGTCCAGAAGAGTGGAAACAGAATAAAAAGCAAAACGCCGCCAGCAAGCCCCTACGCAGCAACTATCGGGGATGAGACGGCGGCATTAGGCCTTCAACTAAGCGCTAAAGGCTACAAGGCCAGCGGTTGCAACGCAATCCCGAGAATTGAGCGTACAGTCTTCTGTACGGCGTTTCAGATTTTACTCAGGCCAGAGCCTGTCTGGCCCGAGTAAGGGCAGAGCATTAGAACTGCATCAGTTCCGCTTCTTTGTCTGCCAGCGCCGCGTCAACTTTTTTGATGGCGGCGTCAGTCATTTTCTGCACGTCATCCTGAGAACGGCGATCGTCATCTTCGCTGATCTCTTTTTCTTTCAGCAGCGCTTTGACTTTATCGTTGGCGTCACGGCGAACGTTACGCACGGCAACGCGCGCCTGCTCGGCTTCACCACGCACGATCTTGGTCAGGTCTTTACGACGCTCTTCGGTCAGCGGCGGCAGCGGGACACGAATATCGCTGCCGGCAGAGCTTGGGTTCAGACCGAGGTCTGACGCCATGATCGCTTTTTCAACGGCCGCGGACATAGAACGGTCAAAGACGTTGATTTTCAGGGTACGGGAGTCTTCGACGGTGACGCTGGCCAGCTGGCGCAGCGGGGTCGGAGTACCGTAGTATTCAACAACAATCCCGTCCAGCAGGCTCGGAGAAGCACGACCCGTGCGAATTTTGCTGATTTGGTTTTTGAATGCTTCGACGCATTTTTCCATGCGGATTTCAGCATCTTTTCTGATATCGCTAATCACGTTACGAATCCTTGAAAGCTTGTCTCAGTCAGACCAGACGGGGCACCCGTCGGAAAATGAGCTAAGTATAGTCAGATTTAATGAAAATCACCGGGCAATATCCCCGCGAAAGTAAAGCGGAATATTACCCGGATTTGGCGCTGACGGGAATTATTCCGTGATCAATGTGCCTTCTTTTTCGCCCATCACCACGCGACGCAGGGCGCCAGGTTTGTTCATGTTGAAGACGCGAATCGGTAATTTATGGTCACGCGCCAGGGTGAAGGCCGCCAGATCCATGACTTTCAGCTCTTTTTCCAGAACTTCGCTGTAGGTCAGCTGATCGTACATGGTGGCAGAAGGATCTTTTGCCGGGTCAGCGGTGAATACGCCGTCAACCTTGGTGGCTTTCAGCACCACATCGGCTTCAATTTCGATACCGCGCAGGCAGGCTGCGGAATCGGTGGTAAAGAACGGGTTGCCGGTACCAGCGGAGAGGATCACTACGCGGTTGTTGCGCAGCAGGCTGATCGCCTCTGCCCAGCTGTAGTTGTCGCATACGCCGTTCAGCGGAATGGCGGACATCAGACGAGCGTTCACATAGGCGCGGTGGAGCGCATCACGCATTGCGAGGCCGTTCATGACCGTTGCCAGCATGCCCATGTGGTCGCCCACAACGCGGTTCATACCCGCTTTCGCCAGACCAGCACCACGGAACAGGTTACCGCCACCAATTACTACGCCAACCTGAATACCCAGCTCAACCAGCTCTTTGATCTCCTGAGCCATGCGGTCAAGTATGCTTGCATCAATACCGAAGCCTTCTGAGCCCTGCAGCGCTTCGCCACTTAATTTCAGCAGAATACGTTTGTAGACGGGTTTTGCATTGGTAGCCATGTTTCTTTCCTGAGACTGTCAACGAATGAGATGTGTTAATTCCGGCGACATTGTATGTCGCATTTCAGCGCGGCCACTATAAGCAGTTGGCTGAATTTACAAAATGGGCGCAAAAAGAAGCCGCCCTCAGGCGGCTCCTTTTTTTAAAAATTAAGACTGCTTGGACATCGCAGCAACTTCTGCTGCAAAGTCAGTCTCAACTTTCTCAATGCCTTCGCCCACTTCAAAGCGGATGAAGCCAGTCACGTCAGCGTTGTGCTCTTTCAGCAGCTGGCCAACAGATTTGCTCGGCTCCATAACGAAAGGCTGACCAGTCAGAGAAACTTCGCCGGTGAATTTCTTCATGCGGCCTTCAACCATTTTCTCTGCGATTTCTTTCGGCTTACCGGACTGCATCGCGATGTCCAGCTGAACCTGGTACTCTTTCTCTACCACTTCAGCAGACACGTCTTCCGGCTTAACGAATTCCGGCTTGCTTGCAGCAACGTGCATTGCCAGCTGCTTAACCAGCTCTTCGTCAGCGCCTTTAGCGGCAACCAGAACGCCGATACGCGCACCGTGCTGGTAGCTGCCCAGAACGTCGCCTTCCAGAACAGCGATACGACGGATGTTGATGTTCTCGCCGATTTTAGCAACCAGCGCAACACGTTCTTCTTCGAACTGCGCTTTCAGAACTTCAACGTCGGAGATTTTACCTGCAACAGCGGCGTCCAGTACTTTGTCGGCAAATGCCTGGAAACCACCATCTTTAGCAACGAAGTCAGTCTGGCAGTTAACTTCCAGAATGTAACCGTAGTTGCCTTCGATTTTGGTTTTGATCACGCCGTCAGCAGCCACGTTGCCTGCTTTCTTCGCCGCTTTGATCGCGCCGGATTTACGCATGTTTTCGATTGCCAGCTCGATGTCGCCATTCGCTTCAGTCAGCGCTTTTTTGCAATCCATCATGCCTGCGCCAGTACGTTCGCGCAGCTCTTTTACCAGGGAAGCGGTAATTTCAGCCATTCTAAAATCCTCGGGAGATGTGGATACTGCCCGGCCAACGGCCAAACAGCGTAAATTGAAAAAAGGGGCCGATAATGGGCCCCTATTCATACACGGTACTAATAAGGGCTTAAACCTTATTATTCAGCTTCTACGAAGCTTTCTTCCGCCTGAGAAGCCAGGTCCTGAGAGCGACCTTCACGAACGGTAGCAGCAACAGCGCCCAGGTACAGGCTTACTGCGCGGATTGCATCGTCGTTACCCGGGATAACGAAGTCTACGCCGTCCGGATCAGAGTTGGTATCAACGATAGCAAATACCGGGATGCCCAGGTTGTTTGCTTCTTTGATAGCGATGTGCTCGTGGTCAGCGTCGATAACGAACAGTGCGTCCGGCAGGCCGCCCATATCTTTGATACCGCCCAGGCTGTTTTCCAGCTTGTCCAGCTCACGAGTGCGCATCAGCGCTTCTTTCTTGGTCAGCTTGTCGAAAGTACCGTCCTGGGACTGAGTTTCCAGGTCTTTCAGACGTTTGATGGACTGACGAACGGTTTTCCAGTTAGTCAGCATACCGCCCAGCCAGCGATGGTTCACGAAGAACTGATCGCAGCTCAGAGCAGCGTCTTTTACCGCTTCGCTTGCAGCGCGCTTAGTACCAACGAAAAGGATTTTACCTTTACGAGCAGCGATCTTGTTCAGTTCAGCCAGAGCTTCGTTGAACATCGGTACGGTTTTCTCAAGGTTGATGATGTGAACTTTGTTACGCGCGCCGAAGATGAAAGGCTTCATTTTCGGGTTCCAGTAACGGGTCTGGTGACCGAAGTGAACACCAGCCTTGAGCATGTCGCGCATGGAAACAGTTGCCATGTTTAAAACCTCTATAGATTAAATTGGGGTTATGCCTCCACGTATCCCATATTACCGACCCCGAAGGGCACCCCGGAATATGTGCCGATACGTGTGTGTTATTACACAAAGTGAGCTATGTCGCTTACGTCCATCCTTGTGTATCTGAGATGGAACGGAAGTCCGGCGCGCTTTATACCACAAAATCCATCCAGACACCAACTCTTGTTGACGTCGCGTGCTGTTAATGATTCTCAGTTTGGCACCAGCCTGCCCGGACTGTTACCATTGACAGGACTTACTCTATTATTGTCGAAAATATCGACACTGCTGGACATACTCCATGGCTATCTCTATTAAGACATCTGAAGACATCGAAAAAATGCGCGTTGCCGGCCGCCTGGCCGCCGAAGTGCTGGAAATGATCGAACCCTACGTCAAACCGGGCGTCAGCACCGGCGAACTGGACCGCATCTGTAACGACTATATCGTTAACGAGCAGAAGGCCATTTCCGCCTGCCTCGGCTATCACGGCTATCCGAAATCCGTCTGCATTTCGGTCAATGAAGTGGTCTGTCACGGTATCCCTGATGACGGCAAGCTGCTGAAAGATGGCGATATCGTGAATATCGACGTGACCGTCATTAAAGATGATTTCCATGGCGATACCTCCAAAATGTTTATCGTTGGCAAACCGACGATTCTCGGCGAGCGCCTGTGCCGCATCACTCAGGAAAGCCTGTACCTGGCGCTGAGAATGGTGAAGCCAGGCATCAACCTGCGCACCATCGGCGCGGCGATCCAGAAATTTGTGGAAGCCGAAGGTTTCTCCGTGGTTCGCGAGTACTGCGGGCACGGTATCGGCCGCGGCTTCCATGAAGAACCTCAGGTGCTGCACTACGATTCGCCGGAGACCAACGTCGTACTCAAACCAGGCATGACCTTCACCATCGAGCCGATGGTCAACGCCGGTAAAAAAGAGATCCGCAGCATGAAAGACGGCTGGACGGTGAAAACCAAAGACCGGAGCTTGTCTGCGCAGTACGAGCATACTATTGTGGTGACAGACAACGGCTGCGAAATTCTGACGCTACGCAAGGATGACACCATCCCGGCGATAATCTCGCACGATGAATGATGAAAAGCCGGCGCCCGCCGGCTTTTTTATTAGATAGTTTTTTCTTATGGTGACGCGATGAGCAACTTATTACCTGACACAGCCTCCCCTCTCCTGCCCGTCCCGCCGGAACACCCGGTGAGTTGGCCGCAGGGCGATCTGAACTGTGCCGCAATCAAGGCGCACATCGATACCTTCCAGCACTGGCTGGGCGAGGCGTTTGACTCCGGCATCGTCGCGGAGCAGCTCATCGCGGCGCGCACCGAATTTATCGACCAGTTGCTGCAGCGATTATGGATCGCCTGCGGTTTTGAATCTGTCAGCGACCTGGCGCTGGTCGCCGTCGGCGGCTATGGCCGTGGCGAACTGCACCCGCTCTCAGACGTCGATCTGCTGATCCTCAGTCGTAAAAAACTGCCGGACGACCAGGCGCAAAAAGTCGGCGAACTGCTCACCCTGCTGTGGGACGTCAAGCTGGAGGTAGGCCACAGCGTACGCACCCTCGAAGAGTGCCTGCTGGAAGGTCTCTCGGATCTGACCGTTGCCACCAACTTAATCGAATCGCGCCTGCTGATCGGCGACGTCGCGCTGTTCCTTGAACTGCAAAAACATATTTTTAGCGACGGCTTTTGGCCATCGGAAAAGTTCTTCGCCGCCAAGGTCGAAGAGCAGAACGTCCGTCATCAGCGCTATCATGGCACCAGCTATAACCTCGAGCCGGACGTGAAAAGCAGCCCCGGCGGCTTGCGCGATATCCATACGCTACAGTGGGTGGCTCGCCGCCATTTCGGCGCCACCTCAATGGATGAGATGGTCGGCTTCGGCTTTCTGACCGAAGCCGAGCGCAATGAACTCAATGAGTGTCTGCATCAGCTGTGGCGCATCCGTTTCGCGCTGCATCTCGAACTCACGCGCTATGACAACCGTCTGCTTTTCGACCGCCAGCTCAGCGTGGCCCGCCGGCTAGGCTATGAAGGCGACGGCAACCAGCCGATTGAACACATGATGAAGGACTTCTTCCGCGTTACCCGCCGGGTGAGCGAGCTGAATCAGATGCTGCTTCAGCTGTTTGAGGAGGCTATCCTCGCCCTGACCGAGGATGAAAAACCACGCCCGATCGATGATGATTTCCAGCTGCGCGGCACCCTTATCGATCTGCGTGACGACACGCTGTTTATTCGCGAACCGCAGGCCATTCTGCGCATGTTTTATATCATGGTGCGCAATAGCACCATCACCGGCATCTACTCAACAACGTTGCGCCATCTGCGCCACGCCCGCCGTCATCTCACCCAGCCGCTGTGCTATATCCCGGAGGCGCGCACGCTCTTTCTTAGTATGCTGCGCCATCAGGGGGCGGTAAGTCGCGGGCTGCTGCCGATGCATCGCCACAGCGTACTGTGGGCCTATATGCCGCAGTGGTCGCATATCGTCGGCCAGATGCAGTTCGACCTGTTTCACGCCTACACCGTCGATGAACACACCGTCCGGGTGATGCTCAAGCTGGAAAGCTTTGCCAAAGAAGAAACCCGCAGCCGCCACCCGCTGTGCGTGGAGCTGTGGCCGCGCTTAACGCACCCGGAGCTGATCTTAATTGCCGCCCTGTTCCACGACATCGCCAAAGGGCGCGGCGGCGACCACTCGATCCTCGGCGCGCAGGATGTGCTGAAGTTTGCCGAGCTGCACGGGCTGAACTCGCGCGAAACGCAGCTGGTCGCCTGGCTGGTGCGTCACCACCTGCTGATGTCGGTCACCGCCCAGCGGCGCGATATTCAGGATCCGGAGGTGATTAAGCAGTTCGCCGAGGAGGTGCAAACGGAAAATCGTCTGCGCTATCTGGTGTGTCTGACCGTCGCCGATATCTGCGCCACCAACGAAACCTTATGGAACAGCTGGAAGCAGAGCCTGCTGCGTGAACTCTATTTCGCCACCGAGAAGCAGCTGCGTCGCGGCATGCAAAGCACCCCGGACATGCGCGAACGAGTGCGTCACCATCAGCTGCAGGCGCTGGCCCTGCTGCGGATGGACAATATTAATGAAGAGGCGCTGCATCAGATCTGGAACCGCTGCCGCGCCAACTATTTCGTGCGACATACGCCGACGCAGCTCGCCTGGCACGCCCGCAACCTGCTGCGCCACGATCTGAATAAGCCGATGATCCTGCTGAGCTCGCAGGCCACCCGCGGCGGTACGGAGATTTTTATCTGGAGCCCGGATCGCCCTTACCTGTTCGCCGCGGTGTGTGGCGAACTTGACCGTCGCAACCTCAGCGTCCACGACGCGCAGATCTTCACCACCCGCGACGGTATGGCGATGGATACCTTTATCGTCCTTGAGCCCGACGGCAGCCCCCTTTCCGCCGACCGCCACGAGGCGATCCGCCAGGGGCTGGAGCAGACCATCACTCAGCGCAGCTGGCAGCCTCCGGCCCCGCGTCGTCAGGCGGCAAAGCTACGCCATTTTTCCGTGGACACCGAGGTGAATTTCCTGCCGACCCATACCGACCGAAAATCGTTTCTGGAGCTGATAGCGCTCGACCAGCCCGGGCTGCTCGCCCGCGTCGGGCAGGTGTTCGCCGACCTCGGGATATCGCTTCACGGGGCGCGAATTACGACAATTGGTGAGCGAGTAGAAGATTTATTTATAATCGCCACCGCCGACCGGCGTGCCCTTAATAATGAGCTGCAACAAGAAGTGCAACAACGGTTGACAGCGGCCCTCAATCCAAACGATAAAGGGTGACGTATTTTTTTTAGTGAATGGAAAGAAACAATGCAGCAGTTACAGAACGTTATTGAGTCCGCTTTCGAGCGTCGCGCCGACATTACGCCGGCTAATGTGGATACCGTGACCCGCGAAGCGGTTAACCAGGTTATCGCCCTTCTTGATTCCGGCGCGCTGCGCGTCGCTGAGAAGATCGACGGTCAGTGGGTGACGCATCAGTGGCTGAAGAAGGCGGTACTGCTCTCTTTCCGTATTAACGATAACCAGGTTATCGATGGTGCGGAAAGCCGCTACTTCGATAAAGTGCCGATGAAATTCGCTGACTACGACGAAGCGCGTTTCCAGAAAGAAGGTTTCCGCGTGGTGCCGCCGGCCGCCGTGCGCCAGGGCGCGTTCATCGCCCGCAACACTGTGCTGATGCCGTCCTACGTTAACATCGGCGCCTACGTTGACGAAGGCACCATGGTTGATACCTGGGCCACCGTCGGCTCCTGCGCACAGATCGGTAAAAACGTGCATCTGTCCGGCGGTGTCGGCATCGGTGGCGTACTGGAGCCGCTGCAGGCGAACCCGACCATCATCGAAGATAACTGCTTCATCGGCGCGCGCTCTGAAGTGGTTGAAGGGGTGATTGTCGAAGAAGGCTCCGTCATCTCCATGGGCGTTTACCTCGGTCAGAGCACCAAAATCTACGATCGCGAAACCGGCGAAGTCTTCTACGGCCGCGTACCGGCTGGCTCGGTGGTAGTCTCAGGCAACCTGCCGTCGAAAGATGGTAAATACAGCCTGTACTGCGCGGTGATTGTGAAGAAAGTCGATGCCAAAACCCGCGGCAAGGTCGGCATTAACGAACTGCTGCGCACCATCGACTAAAGCAAATAAAAAGCGGGAGATATCCCGCTTTTTTTATATTTGATGCTGGCGAAAATGGATTTTTTCGTTAATTATTCAATGGTTATGATGCTATCAAAGGTACCGTTATGTACGATAATCTGAAAAGTCTTGGCATTACCAACCCTGATGAGATCGATCGCTATAGCCTGCGGCAGGAAGCTAACAACGACATTCTGAAAATCTATTTTCAGAAAGACAAAGGCGAATTCTTCGCCAAGAGCGTGAAGTTCAAATATCCGCGTCAGCGCAAAACCGTCGTCGCCGACGGCGTCGGCCAGGGCTACAAAGAGGTCCAGGAGATCAGCCCCAATCTGCGCTACGTTATCGACGAGTTAGATCAGATCTGCCAGCGCGATCGCACTGAAATCGATCTCAAGCGTAAAATCCTCGACGATTTACGCCATCTGGAAAGCGTGGTCACCAATAAGATCAGCGAAATCGAAGCCGATCTGGAAAAGCTCACCCGTAAGTAAGAGCATCCCGGCGGCGCGTTGCCTGGCCGGGCTGGTGGTCTCTATCCACTCCAGACAGCATGCATCGTCCAGGCCGGGTATGGCGCGTCGCTACCCGGCATTTTTTTGCCTCCACGTCTTAGCGTTGTTCGTCCAGCTGCAGCGCGATATACAGCAGCAGCCTGTCGTCAAAGCTACCGAGATCCAGGCCGGTCAGCTCCGAGATACGGTTCAACCGGTACTCCAGCGTATTGCGATGAATAAACAGCGCCTTTGACGTCGCCAGCGGCTGCACGTTATGGCGAAACCACGCCTGCAGCGTCCGCCGCAGCAGCCCGTTGTTGTCCATGGCCTTCAAACGCGCCAGCGGACGGGCCAGCTCATTGGCCTGCCAGCCGCCGCGCAGGCTGTCAAGCAGCACCGGCAGCATTAGATCCTGATAGAAATAACTGCGGCTCTCCGGCATCCGCTGCTTGCCAACCATCATCGTCGTCCGTGCGGTACGGTAAGAGCGGGCGATACTTCCTGGGCCGGTGAAGAAATTGCCCAGCGCCACGCGAAAGCGCAGCTGGCCATTCTCTTTCATCCTGGCGATAAGCTGCTCGACGCGCCGGACGTGATCGTCAGCGTCCCAGCGGCCAAAGCTGTTCAGCGCCGGTTTCAGCACCACCATTTCCGTGAGCGAGACAATGGCCACCAGATTATTGCGATCGGGGGTGGTCAGCGCGTTCTGTAACTGTTGCAGTTCCGCCATCGCGCTGTCCACGCCGAGCTGACCGCTGTCTACCTCAATCATCGCCACCACGCGCGGCTGATTGAGATCGATGCCTAAACGCTGAGCCCATTCGTTCAGCGCCGGGGTATGCTCTTCCGCCTGAATCAGGTTCATCACCAGCTCTTCGCGCAGACGGCTGTCCTGGGCCAGGAGATGCATCAGCCGCGACTGCTCCAGCATCATCTCTGCTGTCATGCACACCAACTCGCCATATTTTCGCAGCGACTCCGGCTCGCCGGTCAGGCCGATCACCCCGACGATCTCCCCCTCCAGGCGCAGCGGCAGGTTAATCCCCTGGCGAACCCCGTGCAGATGGCGAGCGACCGCGTCGTCGATATCCACCACCCGCCCCTGGGAGAGGACCAGCAGCGCACCTTCGTGCAATTCACCAATCCTTTCCCGATCGCCGCTGCCGATGATCCGCCCGCGGGCATCCATCACGTTGATATTGGTATCGATGATGCGCATGGTCCGCGCCACAATATCCTGCGCCATTTTGGTATCAAGATGCCAGCCAGCCATGTAGTCCTCCCCTTTGCTGGGCACCAGCATAAAAGAGTCATCGTCGCGCTGCATTGTGCATTTGCACTAAGCCGGGGTGAGATATGTGGAGTTGTGGGGGCGGTCACAGAACGAAAAAAGCCCCTGCCCTCGGCGAGGGAAGGGGCTGGGAAGCGAGCGCTGGCGGTTACTGCAACAGCAGATAGATAGAGGCGTCGCCGCGCTGAATGTTCAGCGCCAGTACGGACGGTTTGGCGTCGAAGATTTTCCGCAGATCGGCGATGTTTTTCACCGGCTGCTGATTCGCCCCGACGATGACGTCGCCTTTCTTGAGGCCAATCTGTGCCGCCGGGGTACCGGCTTTCACATTATTGACCACCACGCCCTTATCCTGACCCTTATTGCTCATTTCCGCCCCTTCAATCCCGTTGAAGATGGTGCTGGAGTCAACCTGGGTCTGGTTGCTCTGCTGCAGTTCGACGGTCACGGTCACCGGTTTGCCGTCGCGCAGCAGACCAAGCTCAACTTTGCTGCCGATAGGCATGGTGCCGACCTGGGCACGCAGCGCGGCGAAGCTGCTGATCGCTTTCCCGTTGAGGGAGGTGATGACATCGCCGGCTTTAATGCCCGCTTTTGCGGCCGCCGAACCTGGCATTACCTGGCTGACGAAGGCCCCACGCTGGGCATCGACTTTCATCGCTTTCGCCAGCTCAGAGTTCAGTTCGGTGCCCATAATGCCGAGCTCACCGCGTTTCACCTGGCCATATTTCACCATCTGCTCGGTCAGGTTTTTCACCATGTTGCTCGGGATAGCAAAACCGATACCGATGTTGCCGCCGTCCGGCGCCAGAATGGCGGTGTTGATACCGATCAGCTCGCCGTTGAGGTTCACCAGCGCACCGCCGGAGTTCCCGCGGTTAATCGCCGCATCGGTCTGGATAAAGTTTTCGTAGTTTTCCACGTTGAGGCCGCTACGGCCCAGCGCGGAGACAATCCCGGAGGTCACGGTTTCGCCCAGACCGAACGGGTTGCCGATAGCCACGGTGTAATCACCGACGCGCAGCGCATCGGAGTCGGCAAGCTTAATCGCCGTCAGGTTTTTTGGATCCTGAATCTGAATCAGCGCGATATCAGAGCGCGGATCTTTGCCGACGACTTTGGCATCAAACCTACGGCCATCGCTCAGCTGAACCTTAATCGTGGTGGCGTTGTCCACGACGTGGTTGTTGGTCACCACATACCCTTTGGCGGCATCAATGATGACGCCGGAGCCCAGCGCCATAAATTTCTGCTGCTGGCCGCCGTCAGGCTGACCGCCCTGTCCGCCGCCCTGGCAAAACGGCGAACTCTGGAAAGGAGACCCATCCTGGCAGAACGGCGAATTATCGCCAAAGAACTGCTGGAAGTTACGTGGCATCCGTGGGGTATTAACGGTGGTGCTACCTTCAACGTTAATGCTCACCACCGACGGCATCACCTTCTCCAGCATCGGGGCCAGGCTTGGCATCTGCTGTGCATTAGTGGCCGAAGATGCCGTTTCTGCCGCGCTCGCAGAGAGCGGGGACAACGCCAGACCTAAACTCAGAGCCAGTGCACTCATTGCTAACGTGGTTTTTTTCATCAGTTTCAATCTCAATATCAGGTAACGAAAGTTGCTGTGTACGTGACTATCAGAGTCGTTTTATAACGCTAAGTTCCGGAATTAAGTTTCTGGAAAAAGTAAAAATTTATTGTCCATCTTTACAAAACTCCAGCCTATTCCACCGCCATGAGTCGCCGATATTCATCCCACGCATACAAATCCGTCATCCCGCTGATATAGTCCTGAATCAGACGGCAGCGATAATAGTATTCCATCAGCGCAAATTCGGGCGCCGTACGCGCCAGTTTATTTACCGCTTCAACATAGGCCAGCCGGTGACGGGTCGAAAGTTTCTGATACAGCCGGGAGGCAATGGGTAAACGTCGTACCCGCTCCTGCGCTACTAATTCGCTGAAATCCTCCAGCGATAATTTCAGCAGCGGCTGATAGATATCCAACAGGCCGCTGATCACCCGGTAGCCCTGCAATTCCAGCTGCTCAACATCCGGATGGCTAAAGACCTGTTTCATCGCCACATTTTTATAGAGTTCCAGTAGCTGACTGCAATCGCTGTCGTCCTCCAGCAACGCATGATTAAAGTCCCCGGTGAAGATTGCCGGCAGGTTGTCAATAAATCGGCGCGCCGCGTAGGGCACCAGCTTATTCAGCGTATTCACCCGCAAATACATAAAAAACTGATCTTCCGCGCTCTGCTTCAGATAATTGGCTCGCGATTTCTCCCAGGCATTTTCTACTACCTGCGAAAATAACGAGCCTTTTTCATGACTGCCCCAGGCGTCGTAAAGATGCTGATAGAGCTGTTCTGCGCTAAAAATACGTTTTTCCACCGCGTCCTCGAGATCCGCGACGCAATATGAGATGTCATCCGCAGCCTCCATAATCCAGGTTAATGGAAACCGATTGTAAGGCGCGAGATCCAGTTCTTTACGCAAACGCGCGACATACTCTTCTTCGGCTAAATAATAGCCAGGTTTCTTCATTAAATAACTGTGGCTGGCCGGCGTCTCCTCAGACCACCACGCCGGACGAGTATATTTCAGGATACATCCCACCTGCGCCCAGGTCAGGTTCATACGCATTAGCGTATGGACCAGACGAATGCCCTGCGCGTTGCCCTCAAAGCTGCAGAGATCCTGGCGCACTTTACGGCGCAGCGCATTAAGCGATGTCTCTCCGTCATGCAGGCGTAAGGCCTGCACTTCGCAGCGATCGTCGGTCAGCGGCTGCCCGAGCGCATCGCCGGGCGCCAGGCGCTGACGGAACCAGTCGTTAATCGCCGCTTCGCCAAAATGGCCAAACGGGGGATTGCCGATATCGTGCATCAGGCAGGCCATCTCCACCACGCTCTCGAATGGCCCGGTCAGCTCTTCCAGGCCATACTCTTCCAGCAGCCTCAGCTCTTTCAGCCGGCTCAGCACCTCTTTGGCGATATAGCGCCCCACCTGCTGCACCTCCAGCGAGTGGGTCAGGCGAGTGCGCACCGCCGCGTTGCGCTCGAGCGGGAAGACCTGAGTTTTTTGCTGCAGGCGGCGGATTGCCGGCGAGTTGACGATCCGTCCCCGATCGCTTTCAAAGATCCGCAGGATGTCGCGCTCCGTCTCCACCCGCGGCGGCGAACGGAAGCGTCGACGCCAGTTTATCTTGTTGCGAAAATCAATCTTTGCCATAGCCTCTCCCGCGCGAGCAATACGCTTCCCCTTAAGCGCATGATAGACTATGCAACTAAACCTGACACATCGCGAGTAAATCTATGAAAATTGGCATTATTGGCGCTATGGAAGAGGAAGTTACCCTTCTGCGCGACAAAATCGAAAACCGCCAGACCATCACCATTGGCGGAAGCGAAATCTATACCGGCCAACTTCACGGCGTTGACGTCGCTCTGCTGAAGTCTGGTATCGGAAAAGTAGCGGCGGCGATGGGCGCGACCCTGCTGCTGGAGCGCTGCCAGCCTGACGTGATCATTAATACCGGTTCTGCCGGCGGCCTGGCGTCGACGCTGAAGGTCGGCGATATCGTCGTCTCCGATGAAGCGCGCTACCACGACGCCGACGTCACCGCCTTCGGCTATGAATACGGCCAGCTCCCTGGCTGCCCGGCGGGTTTTAAGGCGGATGAAAAACTGGTGGCCGCCGCAGAGAGCTGCATTAAAGCGTTAGATCTCAACGCCGTTCGCGGCCTCATCGTTAGCGGGGATGCCTTCATTAACGGCTCTGTCGGTCTGGCGAAGATCCGCCATAATTTCCCGCAGGCGATCGCCGTGGAAATGGAAGCGACCGCCATCGCCCACGTCTGCCATAACTTTAAGGTTCCCTTCGTGGTGGTTCGCGCTATCTCCGACGTGGCCGACCAGCAGTCCCACCTCAGCTTTGAGGAGTTCCTTGCGGTCGCCGCCAGACAGTCCACCCTGATGGTGGAGAATCTGGTACAGAACCTGGCACGTGGCTAAGTCGCTATCCTTCGCGCTTGCCGCGCTGCTGTTACTCGCCCCGGCGTGGCTGCTGGCCGCGCCGCGGGTGATCACCCTCTCCCCCGCCAATACCGAACTGGCCTTTGCCGCCGGGATCACGCCGGTCGGCGTCAGCAGCTATTCCGATTATCCTTCGCAGGCCAAAACGATCGAACAGGTTGCCAGCTGGCAGGGAATGAACCTGGAACGCATCGTGGCGCTCAAGCCAGACGTGGTGCTGGCCTGGCGCGGGGGCAATGCCGAACGCCAGGTTAACCAGCTGCAGTCTCTGGGTATTCACGTCCTGTGGGTACAGACCTCGACCATAGAAGAGATCATCGCTACCCTGCGTGAGCTGGCGCAGTGGAGCCCGCAGCCGGAAAAAGCACAGCAGGCGGCGCAGGCGATGCAGCAGGAATACGATGCGTTGAAAGCGCGCTATGCCAACGCGCCGAAGAAACGCGTCTTCCTCCAGTTCGGCTCCGCACCGCTGTTCACCAGCGGCCCCGGTTCGATTCAGGATCAGGTGCTAAGGCTTTGCGGCGGCGAGAATATCTTCGCCACCAGCCGCGTTCCCTGGCCGCAGGTGAGCCGCGAACAGGTGCTGGCCCGCCAGCCGCAGGCGATCGTGGTGACCGGGGATGCCAGCCGCATTGCCGAAGCGCAGCGCTTTTGGCAACATCAGCTCACCATTTCGTTGATTGCGTTACACAGCGACTGGTTTGAACGCGCCGGCCCACGTATTATCCTCGCCGCCAAACAACTTTGTGCGGCGCTTGACCAGGTAAAATAATCATCCGGCACACCGGATGTTCAGTGGGAATCAACGATGCTTGTCTATTGGCTGGATATTATTGGCACAGCTGTCTTCGCGATCTCCGGCGTACTGCTGGCCGGAAAACTGCGTATGGACCCATTCGGCGTGCTGGTGTTAGGGGTAGTGACGGCGGTAGGCGGCGGGACCATCCGCGACATGGCGCTGGCGAATGGCCCGGTATTCTGGGTCAAAGATCCCACCGATCTGGTGGTGGCGATGGTCACCAGCATGCTGACCATCCTGCTGGTCCGCCAGCCTCGCCGGCTGCCGAAATGGATCCTGCCCGTTCTTGATGCCGTCGGTCTGGCGGTGTTTGTCGGCATTGGCGTCAATAAAGCTTTTCTCGCTGGCAGCGGCCCGCTGGTCGCGGTGTGCATGGGGGTGGTGACCGGCGTCGGCGGCGGGATTATTCGCGACGTGCTGGCGCGGGAAATTCCTATGATTCTGCGTACCGAAATCTACGCCACCGCCTGTATCGTCGGCGGTATTGTCCACGCCACGGCACACGACACCTTTCATCTCTCGCTGGAGAATTCGGCAATGATGGGGATGGTGGTCACCCTGGTAATTCGTCTGGCGGCTATTCGCTGGCATCTGAAGCTGCCGACGTTTGCCCTGGACGATAACGGTCGGTAATAAAAGCAAAACGGTAACCTTAAGGTTACCGTTTTTAGGGTTTGCTCCCTCCCGCTGGGGGAGAACTCGCTTTAAACGCTGAACGAGGAGCCGCAGCCGCAGGTGCTTTTCGCGTTCGGATTGGTCACGATAAAGCGCGAACCTTCCAGCCCTTCGGTATAGTCGACCGAGCCGCCGACCAGATACTGCAGGCTCATCGGGTCAACCACCAGGCCGACGCCCTGTTTCTCAATGGTCATATCCCCTTCGTTCACCTGATCGTCAAAGGTGAAGCCATACTGGAAACCGCTGCAACCGCCGCCGGTGATATACACGCGCAGTTTCAGGTTCGGATTATCTTCATCCGCAATCAGGTGTTTTACTTTATTGGCTGCGGCTTCGGTAAACTCCAGCGGCAACGCTACGTCATCACTCATTTTCTGCTCCCATTGATACTTCCGGCCGGTTAAAGAATAACCGGACCTTTTGAGCCATTATCTAATACCCTGGTAAATCGTTCAAGTATTCTCCCGGGGAGCCTGCTGCGCTTTTGCCGCCTGCTCGGCTTCCTGCTTCGCCAGAGTACGCTGCAGAATGGTCGAATACAAAGGCTTACCGCCGAGGAATTGCGCCAGTAGTGTTGCGCCAAGGCAGGTAATAATCATTGGCAAAATGAGCTGATAGTTATCGGTCATCTCCAGCACCAGCACGATCCCGGTCAGCGGCGCACGCACCGAGGCGGCGAGCAGCGCCCCCATGCCGGCAATCGCGAAGGTGCCCGCATCGAGATGGTAGGCCGGAAACAGCGGAATAGCCGCCATGCCGAACGCCGTGCCCAGCAGCGTGCCGAGCGCCAACATAGGCGCGAAAATGCCCCCTGGCGCGCCGGAAGAGAAGCAGATCAGCGTGGTCAACACGCGGGCAATAAAGATAAACAGCAGCAGTCCGACGGAGAAGTTACCGGCAGCGGCGATAGGGATCAAGTTAAAGCCACCGCCCACCGCGGAGGGCTGCATCAGCCCCAGCAGACCGCAGAGCCCGCCGATTAATCCGCCAATCAACACCCATTTTTTGATGTTGCCGCCGTGGATGCGCTGGAACAGATCCTGAGTGCGCAGCACCAGAAAATTAAACAGCGGGCCAAAGCAGCCAAACAGCATGCCCAGCACCAGATACAGCCATAGGGTATTTACCGGGGCGTTGCTTAGTTTACCCACCTCAATGATCGCCGCTTCGCCGTTGAAAATGCGAAACACAATGCTCGACATGATCACGCCGGTAAACACCGCTTTAATGGAGATCAGGTTGTAGCGGAACTGCGGGCGCATCTCTTCGATGATAAACAGAATACCGGCCAGCGGCGCATTAAAGGCCGCCGAAAGCCCCGACGCCGCACCGGTCGCCAACAACGTATGCCGCGCTTCCGGACTGCGCATGCGGAAAACGTCCAGCACCATGCGCCCAATGTTGCCGCCAAGCTGTACCATCGGTCCTTCACGACCCAGCACCATCCCGGCGCCAAGGGTCCCCATGCCGCCAACGAATTTCACCGGCAGCACGCGCCACCAGCGCACCGGCCGCAGCTCCTCCAGCGCGCCCTCAATTTCCGGAATCCCGGAGCCGCCGGCCTCCGGCGCAAAGCGACGCACCAGAAAATAGCCGACCATCGCCAGCAGCGCCGACAGGATAAACGCCAGCGGCCAGACCAGATACCAGTGGTCCGCCACCTGCGCCAGCGCGCCGATCCGCTGGTTCTGCACCCAGTTCACGCTCTTTTCAAAGGCGACGCCCACCAGCCCCGCCAGCGTGCCGACCACTGCCGCCATAAACAGCACCGCCAGCGGCGTTTTATCGCGTTGAATCAGACGGCGCACCGCATCGCCGCGACGCACCCGCACAAACTGATGTGCTTCAAAAGAGGGAGTTTCTGCTTTCATGCCGTTATCAATTATTGGTAATACAAATGAAGAGAGCGGCATTTTAGCCGTCCCGGCGCGCTGCGTCGTCAAAAAAATGCCCTTGCGGCACATTGTTTCAATTGGGCAAAACTTTCATAACCATCCTGGAATAACTTAGAATAGCCGATAAAACATTTTTCACGAACCAGGACCCTGGCCATGAGCAAATCTGAAAATCTGTACCACGCTGCGCGCGAACTGATCCCCGGCGGCGTTAACTCGCCGGTGCGCGCTTTCACCGGTGTCGGCGGCACACCGCTGTTTATCGAACGCGCGGATGGCGCTTACCTCTATGACGTGGATGGGAAAGCCTATATCGATTATGTCGGTTCCTGGGGTCCGATGGTGCTGGGCCACAACCACCCGGCTATCCGCAATGCGGTGATCGAGGCGGCATCCCGCGGCCTGAGCTTTGGCGCGCCGACCGAAATGGAAGTGAAAATGGCGGCCCTGGTGACCGAGCTGGTGCCGACCATGGATATGGTGCGGATGGTGAACTCCGGTACCGAAGCCACCATGAGCGCCATTCGCCTGGCGCGCGGATTCACCGGTCGCGACAAAATCATTAAGTTCGAAGGCTGCTACCACGGCCATGCCGACTGCCTGCTGGTGAAAGCCGGTTCCGGCGCGTTGACCCTCGGCCAGCCGAACTCGCCGGGCGTCCCGGCCGATTTCGCCAAACATACCCTGACCTGCACTTATAACGACCTCGCCTCGGTGCGCGCGGCGTTCGAGCAGTATCCGCAGGAGATCGCCTGCATCATCGTCGAGCCGGTGGCCGGAAATATGAACTGCATTCCGCCGCAGCCGGAATTCCTGCCGGGCCTGCGCGCCCTGTGCGACGAATTTGGCGCCCTGCTGATTATCGACGAAGTGATGACCGGCTTCCGCGTGGCGCTGGCAGGCGCTCAGGCTTACTACGGCGTGGAGCCGGATCTGACCTGTCTGGGGAAAATCATCGGCGGCGGGATGCCGGTAGGTGCCTTCGGCGGCCGCCGTGAGGTAATGGACGCTCTGGCGCCCACCGGTCCGGTCTATCAGGCGGGCACCCTCTCCGGCAACCCGATCGCCATGGCGGCTGGCTTCGCCTGCCTGAACGAAGTGGCGCAGCCGGGGGTCCATGAAACCCTGACTGAACTGACTAACCAGCTGGCGCAAGGCCTGCTGGATGCGGCGCGTGACGCTGGGATCCCGCTGGTGGTCAATAACGTCGGCGGCATGTTCGGCATCTTCTTTACCGATGCCGAAACCGTCACCTGCTATCAGGACGTGGTGAAGTGCGACGTTGAACGCTTCAAGCGCTTCTTCCATCTGATGCTGGAGGAAGGCGTGTACCTGGCGCCGTCAGCGTTTGAGGCCGGCTTTATGTCCGTGGCCCACAGCGAAGAAGATATCGACAACACCATCGACGCCGCGCGTCGGGTATTTGCCAAGCTGTAAGGTGCTTGAATGCCTGGTGGCGCAGGGATTTTCCCGGAGGAGGCGCATTGCGCCTTATCCGGGGCTACCAAATCGCACAGCGCTGTAGCCCCGGTAAGCGATAGCGCCACCGGGGATGTTGAAGCCATCCAGGACCGTTAGCGACTCTGCTTTCTCAGCAAATAAATAAAGTAAGGCGCGCCGATAAAGGTCGACAGTAGCCCCGCCGGGATCTGATACGGGAACATCATCATCCGTCCGCACCAGTCGGCGAAGACCAGCAGCAGCCCGCCAGTCAGCCCTGAAATCACCATATGCGGTAGGGTTCGCCGGAAGCCCATCATCCGCGCGATATGCGGCGCCATCAGCCCGACAAAGCTCAGCGGGCCGATGGTCAGCGTCGCCGCCGCCGTCAGGCAGGCCGCCAGCAGCAGCAGAACAATCCGCGATGACGTCAGCGCCATGCCCACCGCTCGCGCCGCCTCCCCGCCCAGCGGCAGGATGGTTAACCAGCGACGACAGAGCGGCGCCAGCGCCAGCAGCGCCAGCATTACCGCGCCGCTACGCACTACCCTCTCCGGCGTCGCACTATATGTCGACCCCGAGATCCACGTCAGGATCTGCGCCATACGCGGATCGCCGCTGGCCTGCAGCATCATCAGCAGCATAGTGAAGGCGGTGCTCAGCGCCATCCCCGCCAGCAGCATCCGATGCGGCGAGAAGCCGCCGCGCCCGGCGGCGAGCATAATGATCAGCAAGGTGGCCGCCGCGCCAAGGCTGCCGGCCGGCAGCAGCCAGCCAAAGGCGTCGCCAGGCACGAAGAACAGCATCAGCACCACGCCAAAAGCCGCGCCGGAGCTGATGCCCAGCACTTCCGGGCTGGCCATCGGGTTGCCGGTCAGGCGCTGGATAATACAGCCGGCGACCGCCAGCATGACCCCGGCGAACAGGGCCGACAGTACCCGCGGCCAGCGCCAGGGCAGGAGTTGCTCCAGCAGATCGCCGTGGGCCCACAGCCAGCCGTGGGCATCGCGACCAAAGGCCAGCGCCACGCTCACCGCCAGCAGCAGCAACGCGACGCCTGCGAGAACAAACCATTGCACATAATAGCGCTCAGGCTGCACATTATCGCCGCCGTTCATCACCGGGGCGCTGATGCTGCGCAACCGCGGCAGCAGCCACAGCAGCAGCGGCGCGCCAATCAGGGCGGTGACCGAGCCAGTGGAGACTTCCCGCCATACCCGGCTCAGCCAGAGGATCACCTGATCGGAAAGCCACAGGAGCAGCGCGCCGATCAGCGCCGCCAGCAGCAGCCGCGCCAGCAGCCGACGGGCGCCAAGCATTTTCGCCAGCAGCGGCGCGAACAGGCCGATAAAGCCGATAATCCCTACCGCGTTCACCAGCAGCGCGCTGATGACGATCGCCAGCGTCAGGGCGCCGAGGCGCGCCAGGGACAGCGCCAGCCCGAGGTTACGCGCCACCCCGTCATCGAGCCCCATCAGGGTCAGCGGCCGCAGCAGCAGCAAGGTGAGTATTGCCCCGCCAAGCAGCTGCGGCCACAGGCGCTGCGCCACGCTCCAGTCGGTCTGCGTCAGCGTCCCGGTGCTCCACAGGAACATGCTTTGCAGCTGGTCGTGATGGAAAATCACCATCAGCTGGTTAAGCGCGCCACAGTAAAGGCTGACCACCAGCCCCGCCAGGATCAGCGTTACCGGCGACAGGCGCTTGCCCCACGAGACGCCAAACACCAGCGCGCCCACCAGGCTGGCCCCGGCCAGCGCGGCGAATTGCGACGCCAGCACGCCGGGAATAGCCCATAACGTGGTGACCGTTATCCCCAGCTGCGCGCCGGTGGCGACGCCAAGGGTGGTCGGTTCCGCCAGCGGATTACGCAGCACCTGCTGGAACAGGACGCCAACCAGTCCCAGCCCGGCGCCCACCAGCAGCGCAACAGCCAGTCTCGGTAACAAACTGTAATGAAACAACATTTGGGCGATATCATCGACATCCGGCTGCCACAGCGCCTGCCGCCACTGCGCATAGGGCAAGGCGACATTGAGGTTGACGATGCTCAGCGCGAAGGCGACGCCCAGCAGCCCGGCCAGCAGGATAATAGCTAACGGCGAGAGACGCGTATTCATGCCGGTCTCCCCTGGGCATCAGCCAGCACGCGGGCAAAATGCATCGCTGACAGCGTCGCGCCGTAGAACCAAACCGCCGGAACGCGCTGGAAGCGGCCCGCGCGCACGAAGGGCATCGCCTGCCAGAGCGGCGTCGCCAGCAGTTGAGCCATATCTCGCTCATTGCCATGGTCGAAACAGATGACATCGGCTTCGTTAAATGCCGCCAGCCTGTCGATGCCAACGCTAACGCTTCCCCAGAATGCCGCTTCGCCGTGCCAGGCGTTTTTAATACCAAAGCGATCAAGCACCTCCTGGAACAGGCAGTTTTCGCCAAACACCAGCACGTGGCGGGGATCGAGCAGAGAGATCATCAGCAGCGGACGATCGCCGCGCCCGGCAAAACGCGGACGCAGGCTCTCCATCAGCGCGTCGAACTCCGCCAGATGGCGCTTCGCCTGCTGCGTTTTGCCCAGCAGATCGGCCATTTCCAGTAGCGAACGCTGGGCCATCGCCAGCGGCCGTTTGCCGTCGCTGAAGGTGAAACCGCGGCCGGGCGCGATACGCGCCAGCTTCTCCGGCGACGGGCCGTAGCCCGCCGACCAGACGATAAACGACGGTTTCATCTGCGTCAGCAGTTCAAGGTTGGGTTCGGTACGCAGACCAACATCGATCACCGAGTCGGGCAGCGCGGGTTCGTTCACCCACAAGCGATAGTTGGGAATATCGGCCACGCCATAGGGCGTCACGCCGAGCGCCAGCAGCAGCTCCGCGGGCAGCCACTCCAGGGCGACCACGCGCTGCGGGTCGACGTCGGCCGCCTGCGCGCCGCGCATCTGCCACAGCAGCGGCGAGAGCGCCATCGCGATCAGCAGGCGGCGTCGGGTTATCAGAGTTGGGTTCATCATCAATAGACAAAGCTTACCGGCGCCGCACCGGCCGGGTGTGGCAGGATCCCCATCGGGATGCCGTAGATCTGTTCCAGAGTGTCGCTGCGCATCAGTTCCGCCGGCGTCCCCTGAGCAATCATTTCTCCGCCGCGCAGGGCCACCAGATAGTCGCAATAGCGGGCCGCCATATTAATATCGTGCAGGACGGCGATCACCGTCAGGCCGCGCTGCTGGCTGAGACGATGCACCAGCGCCAGAACATCGACTTGATGAGCAATATCCAGCGCCGAGGTGGGTTCATCGAGCAGCAGGCAGCGACTGTCCTGCGCCACCAGCATGGCGATCCACGCCCGCTGGCGTTCACCGCCGGAGAGGCTGTCCACCAGACGATGAGCGAGCGGCTTCAGCCCCACCAGCGCAATCGCCTCTTCTACTTTCTCACGATCCGCTGCGCCAAAGCGACCCAGCGCGCCGTGCCATGGATAGCGGCCGATCGCCACCAGCTCGCGCACCGTCATACCTTCGGCCGGCGGCAGCTGCTGCGGCAGATAGGCCACTTTGCGGGCAAAGGCTTTGCTGCCCCAGCTCTCCAGCGGCTGCCCGTCCAGCAGCACTTCGCCTGCGGAGGGCGGCTGATGACGGCCAAGCATTTTCAGTAACGTCGATTTGCCGGAGCCATTATGGCCGATCAGGCCTGTGACTTTTCCGGTCGGGAAGGTGAGCGAGAGCGGATGGAGCAATGTGCGGCCAGGCACACGGAAAGTGACGCGATCCAGCGCGAAGGTGGTTTCTGCGTGCGGAGTCTGTTCCTGCATAGCGATAACCTGATAGAGGGCGCGGCGAACCGCGCCCGTAGGTGGTTAGAAACGGAAGGTGGCGGTGGCGACGACCTGACGTCCGGCGCCCCAGTAGCAGGCGTATTCGCTGTAGCAACTGGAGACATATTCGCGGTCGAACAGGTTGTTGACGTTGACGCCGACCGACGATCCCGGCAGGCCAAAGCGCGCCAGATCGTATTTCACCGTCGCATCCATCAGCGCATAACCGGCCACACTAAAGGCATCATTTTTCTTACCGGTGCTGGTGTCATTTTTGTAGTAGCTGACCGTTGAACCGATATAGCGCGCCCCGGCCCCAATCGTCAGACCGCTCAGCGCGGTTTCGTGGAAGGTATAATCCGCCCACAGGGAGGCCATGTTACGCGGCACTTCCGCCGGACGTTTGCCGTTGAACACCGTATCGTGAGTGTACTCCGCATCGGTGTAGCTGTAGGCTGCGGTGACGTTAATATTGGCGTTCACCGCCGCCTTCGCCTCCAGCTCAAGGCCGCGGGAGCGGATCTCGCCGGTCTGGATGCTGAACGCCTGGTTAGCCGGATCAGCCGTCAGGTTCTTGTCTTTGGTCAGCTGATAGACCGCCGCGGTGACCACCACCGGCATATCTTTCGGCACGTATTTCACGCCGGCTTCATACTGCTTACCGCGCGACGGATCGAACGGCTGGCCGCGGCTGTTGGAACCCGATACCGGTTCAAACGATTCGCTGTAGCTGAAGTACGGCGAGATGCCGTTATCGAACAGGTAGTTGATGCCGCCGCGCCAGCTGAACTGCTGGTCGTGATTCTCCGCCAGGCTGTTGGTGGCGCGGGTTAACGTTGAGGTCGTGGCGTAATCGTAACGGCCGCCCAGGGTCATCACCCATTTATCCCACTCCATCTGATCCTGCGCGTACAGGCCGGTCTGCTCCATCCGGTTGAGGACCGCGTACGGGAAGGTGACCTGAATATTCGGATTGCCGTACTGCGGATTGCTCATACTGATAGGATCCGCCGTCCCGTAGTCGGCATCCACATCGTTACGCATCCGCGAGTAGTCCACGCCGGTCAGCAGCGTATGGCTGACCGCACCGGTGGCGAAATCAGACTGCAGCTGGGTATCGACGGTGAAGGTGTTCAGGTGCTCGTCGGAGCGCACGTAGGCGCGATTCATGTAGCCCGGCGCGACATAGCCGTTGCCGTATACGGAACGATAGAGCGTATGCACATCGGCATAGCGCAGGTTCTGCCGCACGGTAAAGGTGTCATCGAACTGATGGGAGAAGCTGTAGCCCACCATCTTCTGGCGGCGGGAGATTTTATTATCGGACTCGCCTTCGTTGAAATCGGTCGGCAGCTTGTGCGCCTTACCGTTGGCGTCGTAATACGGCACCACGGTGCCTTCGCGCGGCAGCCAGCCGTAGTAGCCCGCATCCGGGTCATTCTGGAAGTTGCTCAGGAAGGTGAAGTCGGTTTTATCGTCCGGACGCCAGCTAAAGGAGGGCGCCACCGCGTAGCGAGTCGATTTCGCCATCTGCTGCTGGGCATCCTGACTGCGGCCAAGGCCGGTCAGGCGATACGACCAAACGCCGGCATCATCAATGGCGTCGCTAAAGTCAAACCCGGTCTGCCACAGATTGTCGGTGCCCATCTTAAACTGCACTTCTTTCAGCGGCTCGGTAGTCGGGCGCTTGCTGACCATGCTGACGATACCGCCCGGGTTGCTGTTGCCGTACAGCACCGAGGTTGGCCCGCGCATCACTTCCACACGCTCGAGGAAGTAAGGATCCATGGAGACTTCAGAGTAGTTATTCCCCTGCAGCTTCATGCCGTCCAGATACTGGTTGGTGTTGACGGTCGTCGAGGTGGTGAAGCCGCGAATGGTGACCACGTCATAGGTGGTCGAACTGCCGCGAGTGGAGAAGACGCTGGGCGTATAGGAGAGCGCCTCTTTTACCGTCGTCGGCTGGCGCATCTCCATCTCCTGGCGCGTCACCACCGACACAGACTGCGGCGTTTTTTCAATCGGGGTATCGGTTTTGGTCGCCGTGGCGGAGCGTTTTGCCGCGATAGTCGGCGCCGGTCCCCAGGCGCTTTCCTGGGCGGCCGGGGCGGCAACGACGGTGATGGTTTCTTCTTGCTTCGGTTGTTCTGCTGCCTGTGCGTAGACAGACATGCCGCTAACCGCCGTGGCTACTACAGCTGCGACTTTACGCAGCGAGTGATTTGGCTGAGCAGTTTTTGGACGCGCCATGGGTATATCTCTGATGAAAGTGAATGATAACGTAAACGAGAATTATTATTATGACGGGCGATATAATAGGCGAAACGTCGAAGGCAAGGCAAGCGATATGCCTGTCGCCGCCGGTCGAAGGCTGAATTAATAACCAGATAGTTATTATGGAGTTAAAGAGCCGTTAACTTTTTTACAGGCATAAAAAACCCCTTAATACTTTCGTATTAAGGGGTCTGGTCGTGCGGTCAAAATCAGTTACTGCCGAACATATCCTTGATCCAGCCCGCGACGCCGTCGCTCTTTTCCTGCTGCTTCGGCGGCTGTTGCTGCTGTTGCTGCTGCGGCGGCGGTTGCTGCCCGGACTGATTAAACGGATTTTTCGCTTCCTGTTGCTGCAACTGCTGCTGTTGCATCATTTCGCCCTGACGGCACAGCGCATCCGGCTGCGTGGTCCAGACCGGCAGCGAACGCATACCGCCGCTGCAGACGAAGTTGCCGTTGCTGTCCACGCCCATATCAACCACGTCTTCCGGCACCGTCAGCACCAGCGGCGTTGGCGTCTGGTTCGCCAGATAGCGCTGGTAAATCGACATCGCGCCGCTGGCTCCGTACAGTTTGGTCGGCTGGTTATTGTCGCGCCCCACCCAGGTGATGGTCACCTGACTACCGTCGATGCCGGCGAACCAGGTATCGACGTTATTGTTGGTGGTCCCGGTTTTCCCCGCCAGATGCAGGCCCGGATACTTCGCCCCCAGCTGACGCCCCGTACCGCGCTGCACCACCTGCTGCATAGTCCACAGCGTCATGTAGGCCGCCTGGGCAGGCACCGCGCGCTCCGCCTGCGGATAGCTCTGGTAGAGCACAGTGCCATCTTCGGCAATCACTGACCGCAGCGCGGAAAGCGGCGCACGGTTCCCACCGCTGGCGATGGTCTGGAAGGCCTGGGCCACTTCAATCGGCGTCAGGTTCAGCGCGCCAAGCAGCATCGACGGCACCGCGTTGAGCTGATTCTTCGGCGCCCCCAGTTTAGTCCAGGTATCGACTACCGCCGGCAAGCCCAGCGCCATCCCGAGGTTAACCGTCGGGACGTTCATCGAGCGAGTCAGGGCATCGACCAGCATCACCTGACCGCTGAAACGACGATCGTCGTTCTGCGGGGACCACGTCTGACCGTTGGACAGGCGAATCGTCACCGGCGCATCGGCGATCCAGGTATTCAGGCGATACTGATTCGGCTGGCTCAGCGCGGTCAGATAGGTCGCCGGCTTGGCCAGAGAACCAATCGATCGGCGGGCCTGCATCGCGCGGTTATAACCGGCGAACTGCGGCTCCGCGCCGCCGACCATCGCCCGCACTTCGCCGGTGAAGCGGTCAACCACCACCATGGCGGTTTCCAGGTCTGCCAGCTTACGCTGTTTCTTCAGAACCGGGATCCCTTCGGAGGCCGCTTTTTCCGCCGCATCCTGCGCCACCGAGTCGAAAGTGGTGAAGATCTTCACGCCGGAGAGATCTTTCACTTTATCGCCCAGCTTCGCCTGCAGTTCCTGACGAACCATCTGCATAAACGCCGGCTGCGGTGAAATCACCCCGCCGCGCGGCTGCACGCCCAGCGGACGGGCGCTGAGCATGTCGTACAGCTCCTGGTCGATAACCTGCTGCTGCTGCAGCAGACGCAGCACCAGATTGCGTCGTTCAAGGGCCAGTTTCGGGTTACGCCACGGGTTATAGACCGACGCCCCTTTCACCATCCCCACCAGCAGCGCCTGCTGGTCGAGGCTCAGCTCTTCCACCGGACGGCCGAAGTAATACAGGCTGGCCAGCGGGAAGCCGCGAATTTCGTTATCGCCGCTCTGGCCGAGGTACACCTCGTTCATATACAGCTCAAGGATGCGATCCTTGCTGTAGCGGGCGTCGACGATCAGCGCCATATACGCTTCGTTGGCTTTACGCCAGTAGGAGCGTTCGCTGGAGAGGAACAGGTTTTTCACCAGCTGTTGGGTCAGGGTACTCGCCCCCTGCACCGTTCGGCCTGCCGTCAGGTTCGCCAGCACCGCGCGGCCGATGGAGTAGAGACTGATCCCATCGTGCTCATAGAAGTGGCGGTCTTCGGTCGCCAGCAGGGTATCCACCAGCAGATCGGGGAAGCCGCTGCGCTTCACGAACAGGCGCTGCTCGCCGTTCGGCGACTGCAGCATGGTGATAAGACGCGGATCGAGGCGGAAGAAACCGAACTGGCGGTTATTATCCATATTCTCGATGGTCTCAAGATGGTCGCCGTCGAAGGTAAGACGCGCGCGCACCTGCCCTTCCTTACTGTCCGGGAAATCGAACGGACGACGGATCATCTCGATGCTGTTAGCCTGCACGGTATATTCGCCGGGGCGCGTCATCGCGCTGACCTGGCGATACTGCGTGGCGTTGAGCAGACGCACCATCTCGTTTTTGCTGATCTGCATGTCCGGCTCAAGGTTGACCATCCGGCCATAGACCGCGGCCGGCAGCTCCCAGACTTTACCGTCAATGCGGCTGCGGATTTTCTGGTCGAGGTAGACGCCATAGGCGGCAATCAGCACCGCGAAGACAATCCCCAGCTTGACCAGCAGCCACAGCCAGCTGCGCTTCCGACGAGGCTTGCCACCTTTGCCTTTGGCTTTTCTCGGCACCGGTTTCTCATCCTCATAATCATCGTCATCATACTCGTCGTCGTAGTCCTCTTCCCGGACCCGGCGACGGGTGACTTTCTGTTTAGTCGGACGTGAGGGTCTTCCCTTACGTCCGATAGGCTCGCGGTCATCTCCCGCCATGCTTTTTCTCCGCAACGTTCAGGCGCAAAGGCCTGATTCTCAATACTTCCCCTGTTCAGAGGAAGAAGAAATCTCTCAAATTAACGTCCAGGCTGCTTATCCTTCGGACGACAACCTGCTGGCAGGCAGGACGCGCCGCCAGCCTTTCAGAGGGTTGGCTTGCTTCATGTTACATGATACTAACAATAAAAATTCACCATAAAATCATTGGGTTAAACGCATCATCGGCAGAATAAGTCAGAACATAGCACGTAATGTTCAGGGCATACAGGATAGCACTAAAATGCGACATTCTTAACCAGCATTTTACCTCCTGCGCACGTAACAAGATGGGAAAGAGTATGTTTTTTAATAACATAAAAAACGGCGCGCTTCCTGCCGGTCAACGCAGTGGCATCATCCGCGGATGAAAATATATTTTCCCAGCGCCAACGTTTATTATTGATAAAAGTAAAGTCGATTTAGCGCCTTTCCGTTGATAAAAATGAGAGCCTGTTAACATTTATGCAGAATAATATTTTATGATGACACCAGGTAAATATTTGTTAAACTAGCGGCCAGTGATTCATTATTTTGATTACTCTATGATGCGTATTCCGCTTATATTTCCGCTTTGCATGGTAGCCCTTCTCTCTGGCTGCCAACAAAAACCCGCCTCAACGCTCAGCCCGGCTATCAGCAGCCAGGCGCAGCTCGAGCAGCTCTCGTCCGTGGCGGCCGGGACGCGCTATCTCAAGAATAAATGTAATCGTAGCGATCTCCCCGCTGATGAAACGATATATCGGGCAGCGGTGAATGTCGGTAAAGCGCGCGGATGGGGAAATATTGACGTGGCGACGTTAAGCCAAAATAGCGACCGGCTTTACCAACAGCTATTACAGGACAGTACCCCGGAAGCCACACAGTGCAGTCAATTTAATCGTCAGCTCGCGCCATTTATTGCCAGCTTGCGCAGCGACTAAGCGAAATATCCTCAGCGCGCCGGTTATTGTGCGCGCTTTTATTCCTCTTTCGGCTCCTCGTCAATTTTTCCGCCCGGCCAGTCCTCCAGCGCCGCGAGGGTAAAGGTCGTGCCGTTGAAGCTGAAGATCGTCACATCCTGCTGGATCTGCTCCACCACCAGGTTCGGCAGGGGTGAATCGCCCTCCGTCCACGCTTTGCCGTTTAACACAATGCTGCGCTTTTCCGGTCGCGAGGCATAGACATGGGCGCTGTAGCGCAGAGGCGGCAGCGTATCGCTGTCCACTTCCGGCACCGCGGGCGCGCTGGCTTTTGCCGCCGGCGGCGGCGTCTTTGGCGCGGCCTCTCCGGCAGCGGTTAACGGCAGAAGCGCCGCATGCGCCACCGGCAAGGGCAGCGTTTGCGGCGGTGCCGGGTGACGCCACTGCTCGCCGCCAAACCAGCCGAGCGCGATAAATAATCCGGCGTACAGCGGGATAATCCAGCCGGGGATCTGCACCATCCGACCGCGGCTCACCGGCGCATCATCCAGCGAGGACGGCGGCTGATGCGCCACCAGAGGCGGGATGCCTCTTTCACTGTCATCACGAACAATCACAACCGTCTCCTGTTCCCTCACGATAACGAGAAGGCGCCCTTACGGATGCCCCAGACTGCTGACAAAGTGCAATCTTCAGGAAGTGCCCGGCGGCGCTACGCTTGCGCGGGCCTACAGATAACTGCATAACTGTTTGAAATTGCAATCTTTCGTAGGCCGGGTAAGGCGAAAGCCGCCACCCGACAGAAAGGCGAGCACAATAACGAAACAGGTTTGTCATCAGCCAGAGGCGCCCTTACGGGCGCCCTACGTTATGTTATTTACTGCTCACCGGCAGGCCAGCGCCCTGCGACTCGCCCTGCGGCAACTCGAGAACGGCAACCGACCAGGCCGGCAGCGTGACCGAACCGTCAGCGGCAACCTGCACGCCGCTCGCCAGCGACCGGTCGCCCGCCGCCTGCTGAATAGCGCTCAGCTGGAGCGATGTGCCGGCGAAGTCCTGCAGCGTCCGGCTTTCCGGCGCGGCGTTGATCGCCACCACGATGCCGTCGACACGGCTGTCCAGACTGGCGCCAGCCTGCATCCCGTCATCGATGGTCATCACCAGCAGACCCGTCTGCTGATCGGCGCCAGTATTGCGGAAGTCCACGCGCTTCATCACCGTCGCGCCGTCGCCGAGGGTAAACAGCGGAGACGATTTACGCAGCGCGGTCAGCTCCTGATAAAACGCGGTCATCTGCTTAAGCTCGGCTTCGCCCGGGGTAGCCACCCAGTCCTTCACGCGGGCGATAATGTCATAGTTGCTGCCATCATCGCTGCTGCGCGGCATACCGACGTTGTAGTTGTTGTCCTGCAGGGAGTAGTCCACGCGGTTAAACCAGTCGCCGGAATCATACGAATCGCGGGTAAAGGATTTAGAGCGCAGCAGCTCCGAGCCCTGCTGGTCAAAGGCGATCCCCTGGCCGAGCATCACCGTCGCCAGCGACACCGCCTGCATCCGGACGCGGGTATCGAGATCCGCCTCCTGAGCGGCTTTATAGCTGATCATGTCCCACAGCGTCTGGTTATCGTGTTTTGACACATAGTTCACGACTTCCGTCGGATCAGCCGCATAGCCGCCTGGCGCGCCGTTATAGTCAATCTCGCTGCCTCTCTTCACCGCGCCGTCTTTGTCGATCAGCACAAAGTCCGCAAGGTTACCGGCCATGCCGAGACGGGTCAGATCGGCGAGGTGGCGCGCCTGATCGTCGCTCAGGGTGGTCAGCTCATTCGGCAGAACGCCAGCCCCGCTGCCCACGCCCTGGTTCTGGCGTAATGCGTCACCGGAGTCGAACGGCCCGCCGCCGCGCACGGCGTCGCGCAGACGATCGGAGAACGTGCCGATCCCGGTGCCTTTGAGATTGATTTGCGAGGCAATTTCAAAGCGATCGCTCTGGTTGGAATCCCAGCCTTCGCCAAAGAAGTAGATATCCGGGTTCAGCGCTTTAATGCGTTCCCAGGCCGAGAGGATCTGCGCTTTCGGGTGGTAGCCCATCAGGTCGAAGCGGAAGCCATCGATCTTATAATCGGTGGTCCATACCGCCAGTGAATCGGCGATAAGCTTGGCGAACATCCGGTGCTCTGGCGCCGAGTCGGAGCAACAGGTAGCCGATTCCACGCTGCCGGTGGTTTCGTTCAGACGCTGGTAGTACCAGGGGACGATCTTATCCAGTACCGAGGTGCGATCGGTCGGGCCGGCGGCGTTGGTGTGGTTGTACACCACGTCCATAATGACGTTCATTCCCAGATCCTGCTTGATCGCCTGAATCATGGTG
The DNA here is from genome assembly GCF_018199955.1 of Klebsiella sp. P1954. Lineage (NCBI taxonomy): Bacteria > Pseudomonadati > Pseudomonadota > Gammaproteobacteria > Enterobacterales > Enterobacteriaceae > Klebsiella > Klebsiella sp. P1954. The sequence goes on from NZ_CP073373.1 coordinate 2,023,565, forward strand.
CGGAACTCTTTAATGCGCGCCGTGCCTTCCGGATCGGTGGCGTAGGATCCTTCCGGCACCGTGTAGTGGAACGGATCGTAGCCCCAGTTATAGGAGTCGGTCTGCGCCACCAGCGTATTCAACGCCTGCACCTGCGGGTTATCCTTACTGTCGTTCTGCTTCAGCTGGGTCAGCACCTCTTCGACCGTCGAACCGCTGTCGCAATAGCCCGCGAACTCGCTGCTCTTCACCGCGCTGTTGATCTCGCACAGGCGACTGAACGGCTGCTGAATATCGGCGACTTTGTCGCTGAACTCATTGACCGTCGCCAGATCGAAGACCGGCAGCAGCTCAATATGGGTCACGCCCGAGGCCGACAGCTGTTTCAGATGCTGGACCATATTGCTCTCCTGGGCGGTGAGCGCCAGATACTTACCGCGCAGTTCGGCGGGAACGGTTTGATCCCAGGCAGAGAGATCGCGAATATGCGACTCGTGGATCGTCATTTTCGCCAGGTCGGCTTTGGTTTTCTGCGCGTGCGGCATCGTCAGCCCGTCCCAGCCTTCCGGCTTCAGCGCGCTGTCGTTCAGATCGACCACCTGGCTGTACTCCGAGTTGGTCGACAAACTGTGGGCGTAGGGATCGGTCACTTCGTACTGCTCGACTTTACGCGACTGCGGGTGGTAGACCGTCATCGCGTAGCGGTAGAAGGCGCCCTTCAGGTCGCTTCCCCCCTGCCAGGACCAGGCGCCGGAGGCGCTGTCGCGGGTCATCGGGTGACTGGCTATCACTTTCTTGTCCGCGCTATAGATCACCAGCTCGACCTGCTGCGCCGTGGGTGCCCAGACGCGGAAGGTCACGCCGCTATCGGTTAGCTGGGCGCCGTAGCTCAGCGCCTCGGCGGCGGCGGCATAGGTATCGTCCAGCACGCCGGCGGTCTGTACCTGGGTGGCGGAGCTCAGGATCCCGTCGCTTTCGGCGGATATCGCCACCGTCTCGCCCTGCAGCAATTCATCGACGTTGACATCATCCGGCAGCTTAAAGGCAGGATAGCTGGCGAGATGCGGGAAGCGCATGCTCACCTGCTGACTGACGGTGGTGGGAGTCAGCTTGACATACTTATCGGTAAATTCGCCGTTACTGTCGGCGGCCACCTTACTGCTGTGGCTGTAATAGAGGCGCACAATGGGTTTATTTTCCCCGCCCGGCCACAGCAGGGTGGTTTTATCGACCCAGTGCGCATCGGCCAGCGCCACGCCAAAGGCGGCGCGGAAGGCGTCGGCGCGGGAGTCATAGACCGCGCTGTTGCCAGCGATGACCGATACCGTCCGATCGGTGAAATCACTGAAAGAGACGCGCAGGTCGCTGTCGATAAGCTTATTGGTGCCATCGCGGACGATAACGTTGATGCATCCGCTCTCTTTAGTCAGCGGGATCACCCAGTAAGGGCCATATTTGTCGCTGCCGGTCGGCGTGGTGCTGACATCATTCCAGTCAGCCACCGGCGCGCTCAGCGCGTCACAGGTTTCGTTGTTCCATAAATAGAGGTTTTTCGTCGCATAGTCGGCCGGCGTGCTGCTGGTGATGCCGGCGATATCGACGAGATGAATGACAGCCTGCCTGGCGGAAGCCTGCACCGCTTCGCCTGGGACGGCAACGTCCGGTAAGCGGACGACGACATCCTGCGGGTCGGGCGTGCCGGGAGTGCCTGGGTTGCCAGGATTGCCTGGTGAACCCGGTGAGCCAGAGGTAGAAGAGGAAGAGCTGTTATCACAGCCACTCAATAATACTAACGATCCAAGAAATAGGGCATGACAGGTATATCTGAGCATTCGATAGTCCCTAATATGCTTATTAAATTATAAAAGGTAAGAAAGGATGAATATCTTTACAGCGCGCTAATTAGATATTTTTGCTTTCCCAGGCGCAATCATCCCCCACAAATGAGCGGGGGGCGTAGGAAGCCGGGGGAGTAAATCAATAAAGGGAATGACGACCCGAAACCGCAAACTGATTATGATTCGCCACGCTTATCGCCACTCTCCGGCAATAACTAATTCAAAAGCCAATAATCACCTACCTGTTTCGGTAGGGTATTACGCCAACGTGCAGAAAAATAAATTAGCAAAGGAATTAAAATGCCAGTTTCTGTGATGAGGTTAACAAATATAAATAAAGGGATAATTAAATTATTACCACAAATTGTGACGCTCATCATATTAATAACCGCTATCCCACAGCTGGCGAAATTAACCTGGCGCGTGGTATTCCCTGTGAGTCCTGAGGATATTTCCGCCCTACCGTTAACCATGCCTCCGGCGGCAGATCCGGAATTAAAAAATGTGCGGCCCGCATTTACCCTGTTTGGCCTGGCGGTGAAAAATAGCCCCACGCCAACGGATGCTGCCAGTCTCAATCAGGTGCCGGTTTCCAGCCTGAAGCTACGCCTGGCCGGGCTACTCGCCAGCAGCAACCCGGCGCGCTCCATCGCTATTATCGAAAAGGGAAATCAGCAGGTTAGCCTTAGCACGGGCGATCCCCTCCCAGGGTATGATGCGCGGATCGCCGCCATTCTGCCTGACCGGATCATCGTCAACTATCAGGGGCGCAAAGAGGCCATTTTATTATTTAACGACAGTCGCGCGCCGTCGCCGCCGCCCACCGCCGCGGGCAACCCGCCCCTCGTGAAGCGACTCCGCGAACAGCCGCAAAATATCCTCACTTATTTATCTATTTCGCCGGTACTCAGCGGCGACAAACTGCTGGGTTATCGGCTGAACCCAGGCAAAGACGCCTCGCTGTTTCGCCAGTCCGGCCTGCAGGCAAATGATTTGGCGATTGCCTTAAACGGCATCGATTTACGCGACCAGGAGCAAGCGCAACAGGCGCTGCAGAATCTGGCCGACATGACCGAAATAACGCTAACCGTTGAGCGGGAAGGCCAACGACACGATATTGCTTTCGCGCTGGGGGATGAATAATTGCCAACCATGAAACGCCTGCGAAAAATGCTGCCTGCGCTGCTGATATTAACCCCGCTGCTATTTTCTCCGGCCGCCGCGGAGGAATTTTCCGCCAGTTTTAAAGGCACCGATATCCAGGAATTTATCAATACCGTCAGCAAAAACCTGAATAAAACGGTGATTATCGATCCCAGCGTACGCGGCACTATCACCGTGCGCAGTTACGATATGCTCAATGAAGAACAATATTATCAATTCTTCCTCAGCGTGCTGGATGTATATGGCTTCGCCGTGATCAATATGAATAACGGCGTGCTAAAAGTGGTCCGCGCCAAAGACGCCAAGACCTCGGCCGTGCCGGTCGCCAGCGCGGCCGCGCCGGGCGAAGGCGATGAAGTGGTCACCCGGGTGGTGCCCCTGACCAACGTCGCCGCCCGCGATCTCGCCCCGCTGCTCCGCCAGCTGAACGATAACGCTGGCGCCGGCAGCGTGGTCCATTATGAGCCCTCCAACGTACTGCTGATGACCGGCCGCGCGGCGGTTATCAAACGCCTGCTGACCATTGTCGAGCGCGTCGACAACGCCGGGGATCGCAGCGTGGTGACCGTGCCCCTTTCCTGGGCCTCCGCCGCGGAAGTAGTCAAACTGGTTACCGAGCTTAATAAAGATACCAGCAAGTCGGCGCTGCCGGGCTCGATGGTGGCGAACGTGGTGGCCGATGAGCGCACCAACGCGGTACTGGTGAGCGGCGAACCAAACTCGCGCCAGCGCATCATCGCCATGATCAAACAGCTCGACCGCCAGCAGGCGGTACAGGGTAACACCAAAGTGATCTACCTGAAGTACGCCAAAGCCGCCGATCTGGTGGAGGTTCTGACCGGGATCAGCAGCTCGCTGCAGAGCGACAAGCAAAGCGCCAGGCCAGTGGCCGCGATCGACAAAAATATTATTATCAAAGCCCACGGCCAGACCAACGCCCTGATCGTCACCGCGGCGCCGGACGTGATGAACGATCTTGAGCGGGTGATCGCCCAGCTCGATATCCGCCGCCCGCAGGTGCTGGTGGAGGCGATTATTGCCGAAGTGCAGGATGCCGATGGCCTTAATCTCGGTATCCAGTGGGCAAACAAAAACGCCGGCATGACGCAGTTCACCAACAGCGGTTTGCCGATATCGACGGCTATCGCCGGTGCCAACCAGTACAACAAAGACGGTACCATCAGCAGCTCGCTGGCCAGCGCCCTCGGCTCGTTTAACGGTATCGCCGCCGGCTTCTATCAGGGGAACTGGGCGATGCTGCTCACCGCCCTCTCCAGCAGTACCAAGAACGATATTCTGGCCACCCCCAGCATCGTCACCCTCGATAACATGCAAGCCACTTTTAACGTCGGCCAGGAAGTTCCGGTATTAACCGGCTCGCAAACCACCTCCGGCGACAACATCTTCAATACCGTCGAGCGCAAAACCGTCGGCATTAAACTGAAGGTGAAGCCGCAGATTAACGAAGGCGATGCCGTGCTGCTGGAGATTGAGCAGGAGGTATCGAGCGTTGCCGACTCGGCCTCCAGCACCAGCAGCGATCTCGGGGCGACCTTCAATACCCGGACGGTGAATAACGCCGTGCTGGTCGGCAGCGGCGAAACGGTGGTGGTTGGCGGGCTGCTGGATAAAACCGTCACCGATACCGCTGACAAAGTGCCGCTGCTCGGGGATATCCCGGTGATCGGCGCCCTGTTCCGCTCCGACAGCAAGAAAGTGTCGAAACGCAACCTGATGCTGTTTATCCGCCCGACCATCATTCGCGATCGCGATGAGTACCGCCAGGCTTCTTCCGGCCAGTACACCGCCTTCAACAATGCGCAAACTAAACAGCGGGGTAAAGAAAGCAGCGAAGCGTCGCTCAGCAACGACCTGCTGCATATCTATCCGCAGCAGGAGACCCAGGCTTTCCGCCAGGTCAGCGCCGCCATTGACGCCTTCAATCTCGGAGGCCGCCCATGACGCCAGCCGCCGAACGCCGTCCGCTGTTGCCCTTCGCCTGGGCCCGCGCGCACCATCTTGTGCTGCTCAGCGACGGTGAACGCTGCGAAGCGCTGTGCCGCCCCGATACCGCCGCCCGGGCGCTGCTGGAAGCGCGCCGCCTGGCGGACGGCCCGATGCGCGTCAGCCGTCTGGCGCCGGACGCGTTCGAGAAAGTGCTGGTGCTCAGCTATCAGCGTGATTCGGCGGAGGCGCACCGCATGATGGCCGACATCGGCAACGAGCTCGACCTCTATACCCTCGCCGAAGAGCTGCCGGACACCGACGATCTGCTCGACAGCGAGGACGACGCGCCGATCATCCGCCTGATCAACGCCATGCTCACCGAGGCCATCAAAGAGAAAGCCTCGGATATTCATATCGAAACCTACGAGCGCCATCTGCAGATCCGCTTTCGCGTCGACGGCGTGCTGCGCGAAATTCTGCGCCCGCAGCGGCGGCTGGCCGCCCTGTTAATTTCGCGCATCAAGGTGATGGCCAGTCTGGACATTGCCGAAAAGCGGGTCCCTCAGGATGGCCGCATGGCGCTGCGCATCGGCGGGCGAGCAATCGACGTGCGCGTCTCCACCCTGCCCTCCAGCCACGGCGAACGCGTCGTCCTGCGTCTGCTGGACAAAAACAGCGTCAACCTGGATCTGCTGACGCTGGGCATGCCGCCCGCCCTGCTCGATCGGGTCGATGCGCTGATCGCCCGCCCGCACGGCATCATCCTGGTCACCGGTCCGACCGGCTCCGGGAAAAGCACGACGCTCTACGCCGCCCTCAGCCGCCTCGACGCCCGGGAGCGCAACATCATGACCATTGAAGATCCGGTGGAGTATGAGCTGGAGGGCATAGGCCAGACCCAGGTCAACGCCAAAGTCGAGATGACCTTCGCCCGCGGCCTGCGTGCCATCCTGCGCCAGGATCCGGACGTAGTGCTGGTGGGCGAAATCCGCGATGGCGAAACCGCCCAGATCGCCGTTCAGGCCTCGCTGACCGGGCACCTGGTGCTGTCGACCCTGCACACCAACAGCGCGCTGGGCGCCATTTCCCGTCTACAGGATATGGGCGTGGAACCTTTTTTACTCTCCACCTCGCTGCTGGCGGTGATGTCGCAGCGGCTGGTGCGCCAACTGTGCCCACACTGCCGTCAGCCCTGGCAGGCGGATGCCAACACCGCCCGGCAGATGGCGGTCCCGGTCGGCGCGCGGTTGTGGCAGCCCAAAGGCTGTCCGGAGTGTAATTTCATCGGCTATCGCGGGCGTACCGGGATCCATGAACTGCTGCTAATCGACGATCGCGTGCGCGCCGCCATCCACCGCGGCGAGAATGAGATCACCCTGATCCAGCAGCTGGGGCCAGCCTGGCAAACCCTGCGTCATGCCGGACGCGACAAAGCGCTGGCGGGGATCACCAGCTGGGAGGAGGTGATGCGGGTCACCGAACAGCAAACGACGGAAAGCGTCTAAGATGGCCCTGTTTCGCTATCAGGCGCTGGACGCGCAGGGCAAAACCCGCCGCGGCCTTCAGCAGGCCGACTCCGCCCGCCACGCCCGCCAGCTGCTGCGGGACAAGGGCTGGCTGGCGCTGGAAGTGACAACTGCCGACCCGGCGCGGCGACTGTGGGCCGGCGGATCCCTTACCCGGCGTACCAGCGCCGGTGATTTAGCCCTGCTCACCCGCCAGCTGGCGACTCTGGTTGCCGCCGGGATCCCGCTGGAAAAGGCGCTCGATGCCGTCGCCCAGCAGTGCGAAAAGCCGTCGCTAAGAACGTTAATGGCCGGGGTGCGCAGCAAAGTGCTCGAAGGCCACTCGCTGGCGGAGGCGATGCGCGGCTATCCCGCCTGCTTCGACGGGCTGTTCTGCGCCATGGTGGCGGCCGGCGAAACCTCCGGCCATCTCGACGGCGTACTGAACCGGCTTGCTGACTATACCGAGCAGCGCCAGCAGCTCCGCGCCCGCCTGCTGCAGGCGATGATCTACCCCATCGTACTGACGCTGGTCGCTATCAGCGTGATCGCCATTCTGCTCTCCACCGTAGTCCCGAAAGTCGTTGAGCAGTTTGTCCATCTTAAACAGGCCCTGCCCTTCTCTACCCGGCTGCTAATGAGCCTGAGCGACATCGTGCGCAGCGCGGGCCCCTGGCTGGCGCTGCTGTCGTTACTGGCGCTGCTGGCGCTGCGCTATCTGCTGCGCCAGCCCGCCCGGCGGCTCGCCTGGGACCGGGCGCTGCTGCGCCTGCCGGTCATCGGCCGCGTGGCCCGCAGCGTCAACAGCGCGCGCTACGCCCGCACCTTAAGCATTCTCAATGCCAGCGCAGTGCCGCTGCTGCTGTCGATGCGCATCAGCGCCGACGTCCTCAGCAACGCCTGGGCGCGCAGCCAGCTGGCGGCGGCCAGCGAATCGGTACGCGAAGGCGTCAGTCTGCATCGGGCGCTGGAATCCACCGCCCTGTTTCCGCCGATGATGCGCTACATGATCGCCAGCGGCGAACAGAGCGGCGAACTGACCGCCATGCTGGAGCGCGCGGCGGAGAACCAGGACCGGGAGCTGAGCGCGCAGATCCAGATGGCCCTCAGCCTGTTTGAGCCTCTGCTGGTGGTCACCATGGCCGGCATGGTGCTGTTTATCGTGCTGGCCATCCTGCAGCCGATCCTGCAACTGAACACCCTTATGAGTATGTAACTGTATTAATGGAGAAAACTATGCAACGGCAACGCGGTTTCACGTTACTGGAAATTATGGTGGTGATCGTCATTCTCGGCATTCTCGCCAGCCTGGTGGTGCCTAACCTGATGGGCAACAAGGAGAAAGCGGACCGCCAGAAGGTGGTCAGCGATCTGGTGGCGCTCGAGGGAGCGCTGGACATGTATAAACTCGACAACAGCCGCTACCCCAACACCGAACAGGGACTGCAGGCGCTGGTGACCGCCCCGGCCGCCGAGCCGCACGCCCGCAACTACCCGGAAGGCGGCTATATCCGCCGTCTGCCGCAGGACCCGTGGGGAAATGAGTATCAGCTGTTAAGCCCGGGTCAGCATGGCGCCATCGACGTCTTCAGCGTCGGCCCGGACGGGATGCCCGACACCAATGACGATATCGGCAACTGGACCCTCGGGAAGAAATAGTGTCTCAGCGCGGTTTCACCCTCCTGGAGATGATGCTGGTCCTGCTGCTGATCGGCGTCAGCGCCAGCATGGTGCTGCTGGCGTTTCCCTCCGCCCGCACCCAGGAGGCCACACAGATCCTGGCGCGCTTTCAGGCGCAACTGGATTTTGTCCGCGAGCGCGGGCAGCAAACCGGTCAGCTCTTCGGCATTATCATCCACCCTGAGCGCTGGCAGTTTATGCGCCTGCAACCTGCCGACGATAGCGCCCCGGCGGCGGCTGACGACCGGTGGGGCAACGCGCAGTGGCTGCCGCTGCAGGCCGGACGCGTCGCCACGGCGGAAACCCTCCCGCGGGCCAGGCTGACGCTGCGCTTTCCCGACGGCCAGGCGTGGACGCCGGGCGAGCAGCCCGACGTGCTTATTTTTCCCGGCGGTGAAGTCACGCCGTTTCAGCTGCGGATTGACGCCGCGATGGGCATCAACGTCGACGCCCAGGGCGACAGCCAGCCGCTGGCGGCGCGGGAGCAGCCATGAAGCGTGAAGCCGGAATGACGCTTATCGAAGTGATGGTCGCGCTGGTGATTTTCGCCCTCGCCGGCCTGGCGGTGATGCAGTCCACCCTGCAGCAGACGCGCCAGCTCGGGCGTATGGAAGAGAAAATCCTCGCCAGCTGGCTGGCGGATAACCAGCTGGTGCAGCTGCGGCTGGAGAAACGCTGGCCTGCCCTCAGCTGGTCTGAAACCACCGTGGAGGCCGCCGGGACGCGCTGGTTTGTCCGCTGGCAGGGAGTGGAAACCGCGCTGCCGCAGCTGCGGGCGCTGGACGTGGAGGTCCGGCGGCAAAAAAGCGATCCCGCGCCGCTGGCCACCCTGCGCACCTGGGTGACGCCGCCATGATAACGAAAATGCGCGGTTTCACTCTGATTGAAACGCTGCTGGCGCTGGCTATCCTCGCCGTCCTCAGCGCCGCCGCCGTGATGGTGCTGCAGAACGTCATCCGCGCCGATGGCCTGACCCGCGAGAAAAGCCAGCAGATCGCGGCCCTCCAGCGCGCCTTTCGCCAGATAGCCGACGATGTCACCCACATCATTCCCCGTCGCGCCAGAAACAGCGACACGTTTTTCTTCGCCGGACGTTTCCAGTTGCAGAGCGACGACTGGGGACTGGCCTTCAGCCGCAGCGGCTGGCCAAACCCGCTGGGGATCCTCCCGCGCTCGGAGATCCAGAACGTCAGCTACCGTCTGCGCCAGCAGCAGTTTGAACGTCTGAGCTTCGATCAACAGGATCCGCTGACCGGCAGCCAGCCGACGGTCCGGGTGCTGCTGCGCGAGGTCACGGCGTTTCGCCTGCGGTTTTACGCCGACGGGCGCTGGCAGGAAACCTGGGACCGCCCGCAGAGGCTGCCGCAGGGGCTGGAGATCACCCTGACGCTGGCGAACAGCGGGGAGATAACCCGCCTGTTTTTACTCACCCCGGGAGGCGGCCAGTGATAAATCGGCAACGCGGCGTCGCGCTCCTGATGGTGCTGTTCATCCTCGCCCTGATGATGATCCTCGCCAGCGCCATGACCGAGCGCACCGCGGTCATGTATCAGCATACCGCCGTGACCCTCGATAATTTGCAGGCCAGATGGTACGCCCTGGCGGCGGAAAACATGGCCGCCGCGCTGCTGCAACGCGATGCGCTGGACTCGCCCAGTCAAACGAATCTGGCGCAAACCTGGGCGCAGGAGGGGCGCCGTTTTACCCTCGACGATGGCGAAATCCGCGCCACGATCCGCGACGGGCACGCCTGCTTCAACCTCAATGCTATTGACCATCGCGCGGATGAGGCTGGCGACGGAACGCCCTACCCGACCGACGTCTTCGTTCGGCTGCTGGCGCTGCTCGGCGAGCCGCCGCTGCGCGCCAGCCAGATCGCCGCCGCCCTTGGCGACTGGACGGACAGCGACGGCCAGCCGCGGCTGAACGGGGCGGAGGACGAGGTCTATATGGCGCAAACCCCGGGCTATCTCGCCGCCAACCAGCCGATGCAGGATGTCAGCGAGTTGCGCCTGCTGGCCGGGATGGACGCCGCGCTCTATCAGCGCCTGCTCCCCTTCGTCTGCGTCCAGCCGGATGACGCGCTGCAGGTCAATGTCAACACCCTGCGCCCCTCCCAGGCCGCCCTGCTGGTGGCCCTCTTTCCCGGCGATCTGACGCTGCAGGAGGCGCAACAGCTGCTGCACAACCGCCCGCGAACCGGGTGGAGCAGCGTCGCCGCCTTTCTCGCGCAGCCGACGCTGCAGAAAACCGATACCACGCTTGCCCGTCCCTGGCTGACGGTGCACAGCGCACGCTTTATCGCCGCTTTTACCGTGGTGACTGGCAATCTCCGCTTTCAGCTGCACAGCGTCCTGCAACAATCGGGGCGCACGTTTACCGTCGTCCAGCGGCGATATGGACTCTCTATGGTGGTCGATGAACAAGATTAATGCTTCTCCCCAGGCCATGCTGATCGTGCGCCTCGCCGCCGCGCAGGCGCCGCTGCACTGGCAACTCTTCGCCCCCGGCGAGCCGCACCACGAGGCCAGCGGCCGGTGGCCGACTGACGACGCCAGCCCTTTCCCGGCGCTGGCTGAGCAGTACCCGGCCTGGGTGCTGATCCCGGCCAGCGACTGCGCGTTTCACTCGCTCACCCTACCGGCGGGCCTGCGTAAACCGCCGCTGCAGGTGGCCCCGTTTCTGCTGGAAGAGCAGCTGGCAGACGATGTGGAAGCCACCCATTTTGCTCTGCTCCACCGCCAGCAGGCCCAGTGCGAGATCGTCGCCGTACAGCGGCAAAAAATGCGCGACTGGCTGGCGCGCTGCGAATCGCTCTCCTTACAGCCCCTGGCGTTGACGCCCGACGTGCTGGCCCTGCCCTGGCAACCGCCGGCGTGGAGCGCGGTGCAGGTGGACGAGCAGTGGCTGATCCGCCACCAGCCGTGGGGCGGCATGGCGGCGGAAAACGTCTGGCTGACGGAGCTGCTGCAGAGCGAGGCGGAAGAGCACGTCATCGACAGCTATTCGCCGCCGCCCGCGGCGCCGGGCGTCTGGCGGGAGCAGCCTGCGCAGACATTGCTGACACTTGCCGCACGCCATCCGGCAGCGCAGAAACTCAGTCTGCTGCAGGGGGAGTTCGCCGTCCGGCGGCGGTCTGCGCAGGCGAGCTGGCGTCCGGCGCGGTATGCCGCGCTGGCTCTGGCGTTACTGGCAGGGGCAAACAGCGTGCTGGACCATCGCGATCTGGCGCGTCAGGCCGAGGCGGCGCAACAGGCCAGCCGGGCCTTCTATCACCGCTGGTTTCCGACGGAGAAAAAGGTGATTAACCCGCGACTGCAGATGCAGCAGCACCTGCAAACCCTCACCCGTCAGGCGCAGCATGCCCCCCTCGTCGACCGCCTCAGCGCCTTGCAAAACATCCTCAGCGAAACGCCGGGGATCCGTCTGCGAGCGCTGAGCTGGGATGCCGCGGGCAATCGTCTGCAGCTGGATATCGCCGCGGTCTCTTCCCGGGCGCTGGAGCAGTTTACCCAGCGGGCGCAGCCGCGGTTTCGCGTCCGGCCGGGCGACATGATCACGAAACCGGATAGCATTGAGGGACAACTGACGCTGGAGGAAAACGATGGCTAATCTGCTTATCTGGTGGCGGCAGCGCACGCCGTCGGAGCAGCGCCTGTTGCTTGGTCTGACAGGGCTGCTGGCGGCATGCGCCTTCTGGTATGGGCTGTGGCAGCCCTGGCGAGCCCGCGAGGCGCAGTGGCGGCAAACCCTGGTGAAAGAGCAGGCCAGCCTGCGCTGGATGACGGAGCAGGCTCCGCGCCTGCAGCAGCTCAGCCAGCAGCCCGCGCCGGCGGCAAAAGAGGCGCTCACCGCGCTGGTGATGCGCGAGGCGGCGAGCCACGGACTGACGGTCGTCCGCCTGCAGCCGCAGGGAAAACGTCTGCAGATCACCCTTCAGCCCTGCGCTTTCCAGGCGCTGATCGACTGGCTGGACGCTCCGGCGATGCGCGGCGTCAACGCGATCTCGCTGTCCGTGACCGGGCAGCCATCGCGGCCCGGCTGGGTCACGGTCAACCATCTGCTGCTGGAGCGCGACGATGAAGGCTAACTGGATCGCGGGCGGACTGCTGCTGGTCCTCTATCTGTTGTGGCTCACCGCCACCGCTCCGGCGCGCCTGCTGGCTCCCATGCTGCCGCCCGGCGTACAGGTGGGGCAATTTAGCGGCAGCGTCTGGCGCGGCGCGGCGCAACCGGTCTACTGGCATGGGGAACGGCTTGAACGACTGGCGTGGTCGCTGACCCTGGCGGGCTGGCAGGTCTCTCTCAGCGATCCCCGCGGCGTGATGGGTCAGGCCCGGCTGTGGGGCCTTCGCGATCTGCGCCTACAGGAGGGGCGGCTCACCGCCCCCGCCAGCCTGCTCAGCCGCTGGTTGATGTCGACTATGCCCGTCAAGGCCGCGGGGGAGGTCACCTTCAGCCTGACCGAAGGGCGGTTCAGCGACGGACGCTGCCGGCATATCATCGCCGGAGGCGCGCAGTGGCGGCAGGCCCGACTGCACTCTCCGGTCGGCAGCCTGGAGCTGGCCCAGGTTAATGGCACCTTCCGCTGTACGGAGGACGGCGCCGTGGCGCTGACTCTCCGTCAGGACTCTCATCAGCTGAGCCTCAGCGGCCAGGGGACTCTGTCGCCCGATGGCCGCTATCTGTTTCGCGGCACGCTACAGCCCCGGCAGGGGATGCCGCCGCTGCTGGCGCTGCTGGTCACGCGCCCGACAGCGAATAACGCCCCGGGCCCGACGCCGTGGCAGCTGCAGGGAAAATGGTTACCACAGGAGCAAAAATGACGACACTAGCCGCGTTATCGCTGCACTTTCCCTTTGTCTGGTATGGCTTTCTACTGCTGTTCGGCCTGGCGCTGGGCAGCTTTTACAATGTGGTGATCTATCGTCTGCCGCGCATGTTGACCCAGACCGCGGACGACGAGCGGATAACCCTCAGCACCCCGGGCTCTTCATGCCCGCAGTGCCGCCAGCCGATCGCCTGGCGGGACAATATCCCGCTGCTCAGTTTCCTCTGGCTGGGCCGTCGCGCCCGCTGCTGTCAGGCGCCCATCGCGTGGAGCTATCCGCTGACCGAGCTGGCCACCGGCCTGCTGTTTATCCTCGCCGGAGCTTTGCTGGCGCCGGGCCTGCCGCTGGCGGGCGGCCTGGTGCTGCTCTCGTTCCTGCTGATACTGGCGCGGATTGACGCCCGGACCCAGCTGCTGCCCGATCGCCTGACTCTGCCCCTGCTGTGGGCCGGGCTGCTGTTCAATCTTAACGAGGTGTACATTGCCCTGCCGGATGCGGTCGCCGGGGCGATGGCCGGTTATCTGGCGCTGTGGTCGGTCTACTGGCTGTTCCGCCTGCTGACCGGGAAAGAGGCGCTGGGCTATGGCGATTTTAAGCTGCTGGCGGCGCTGGGCGCCTGGTGCGGCTGGCAGGTTCTGCCGCAGGTGCTGTTGCTCGCTTCGGCCAGCGGGCTGGTGTGGACCCTACTGCAACGCCTGTGGACCCGGCAGTCGCTGCAGCAGCCGCTGGCCTTCGGCCCCTGGCTGGCGCTGGCCGGCGGGGGTATTTTTCTCTGGCAGCAGATGGTCTAGCGTTTGCGATCCGACTGGCCGGGCAGGATGCCGCCCGGCAGCGGCGGCTACGAGTATTTTTTGCTGCGGCGGGTCGGGGCGGCGTTGGCCGGATCGTCCGGCCAGACGTGCTTCGGATAGCGTCCCTTCATCTCTTTCTGCACCTCGCGGTAGCTCCCTTGCCAGAAGGCGCTCAGATCGCGGGTGATCTGCAGCGGACGCTGGGCAGGCGACAGCAGCTCCAGCACCAGCGGCACCCGCCCCTCGGCGATCACCGGCGTCGTGGCCTCGCCGAACATCTCCTGCATACGCACCGCCAGCGCTGGCGGGTTCTCCGCATGGTATCGGATCGCCAGGCGGCTGCCGGTCGGCACGGTATAGTGCGTCGGCAGCTCGCGATCCAGCTTCTGGCGCAGCGGCCATGGCAGCCAGTCCTGTAGCGCCTGACGCAGATCCAGCGCCTTCAGCGCCCGCAGGGAATGAACGCCGTTCATCTGCGGCAGCAGCCATGTCTCCAGCGAGGCCAGCAGCGAAGCGTCATCCACTGCGGGCCATGCCTCTTCCGGCAGCCACTGCGCCGCACAGTGCAGCCGCAGGCGCAGCTGCTCAGCCTCTGGCGTCCAGTTGAGCACCCCGAGGCCTTTCTCACGAATACCGTTGAGCATCGCCTGATGCAGCTCTGCCTCAGAGGGCTTCGCCAGCGGCTGGGTCTTGATCACCAACTGGCCGATCACCGTCCGCCGCCAGGCTTTCAGCGTCCCCTGCGCTTCATCCCACTCCACCGTGTCGGAACTTTTCGCCAGTTCAGGGCGGGCGGCGATCAGCTCGCCGATTTCCACTGGCAGAGCCAACAGCATGCGGGCATCCGGCGAAGCGCTGCCCTGCAGCAGCAGCGGAGCGATAAGCCATTCATGACGGCCCAGCGCGTCGTCGGCGTCCAGCATCGCGCCCATGCCGTTCGCCAGCTGGTAGCGCCCCTCCTGACCGCGGCGGCGGGCGATGCGATCGGCGAAGGCCGACGCCAGCAGCCCCGCCATTAGCCCGGCATCGGGCTGGCCGCCGCGGCGGGCCAGGCGTTTCATCAGCTGCTGCGCTCGCTGCTGCCAGTTGGCCTGCTGACGGGAAAAGACGGCCCCCAAATCCACCAGTCCGCCGCGCGGCGGCTCCTCGAGGATCGCCGCCAGCTTTGCCGCTGTCGCCGCCTCGTCATCGGTCTGCGCGGCGGCCAGCATCGCCGCCAGCCGCGGCTCGTTGCCAAGCGCTGCCATTTTGCGGCCAAACGCCGACAGCCGCTCGCCGTCCAGCGCCGACAGCGCCTCCAGCAGGCGACGCGCGGCGGCCAGATTGACCGCGGGCGGCTGATCCAGCCAGGCCAGCGCGGCCGGATCGTGGCAGCCCCACTGCAGCAGCTCCAGCAACAGCGCCGACAGATCGCTGTGCAGGATCTCCGGCTCGCTCTGCGCCGCCGCCCGTTCCGCCTGTTCTTTGCCGAGCAAATGCAGGCAGATCCCCGGGGAGAGACGACCGGCGCGTCCGGCACGCTGCGTCATCGATGCCTGGCTGATGCGCTGCGTCACCAGCCGGGTCAGGCCGGTGCGCGGGTCAAAGCGGGCGACCCGCTCCTGGGCGCTGTCGACCACCAGGCGGATCCCCTCGATGGTCAAACTGGTCTCGGCAATATTGGTGGCCAGCACCACTTTGCGCTTCCCGGCCGGCGCCGGGAGGATCGCTTTGCGCTGTTCGCTTAAGGGCAACGCGCCATACAGCGGGCAGAGAATGACATCCTCCGCCACGCGCTCCGTCAGCTGTTCCAGAACGCGCTGGATCTCGCCGACGCCGGGCAGAAACAGCAGCATCGATCCCTGTTCATGCCGCAGGAGCTCCGCCGCCGCTACCGCCACAGCCTCATCAAAACGCTGGTGCGCGGAGAGCGGGCTGAAGCGACGCTCCACCGGATAAGCGCGCCCCTCCGAGACCACCACCGGCGCCTCCGGCAGCAGACGCTGCAGGCGATCGTTATCGAGGGTCGCCGACATGATCAGCAGCTTGAGATCGTCACGTAACCCCTGCTGGACGTCGAGCAGCAGGGCCAGGGCCAGATCCGCCTGCAGGCTGCGCTCGTGAAACTCATCGAGGATCACCAGCCCCACGCCCGTCAGCTCCGGATCGCGCTGGATCATGCGCGTCAGGATCCCCTCCGTAACCACCTCCAGGCGGGTCTGCGGTCCGACGCAGGTTTCGGCGCGCATGCGGAAACCCACGGTCTCCCCCGGCTTTTCGCCAAGCAGTTCAGCCAGCCGCTGCGCGACATTACGCGCCGCCAGGCGCCTCGGCTCGAGCAGGATAATGCGTCCCGCGATGTTGCCCTCGGCGAGGATCTGCAGCGGCAGCCAGGTCGACTTCCCGGCGCCGGTCGGCGCGTTGAGCAAAACCTGCGGCGCATGCTGCAGGGCGGATAACAGTTCTGGAAGGACAGCGGCAACCGGCAATGAGGACACAAAAGGCTCCGGGGGTTAACATTCAGGGGTTCGCATTGTAGCATCCCCCTAATTCATTACCGAGTCTCTATCATGTCTGAGCCGAAAAGGCTGTTTTTTGCGCTTGAACTGCCGTCTGCCGTCCAGAAGCAGATTGTCCAGTGGCGGGCAACGCACTTCCCCGAAGATGCCGGCAGGCCCGTCGCGGCGGATAATCTTCATCTGACGCTGGCGTTTCTCGGCGAGGTGAGCGCGGAAAAACAGCGGGCGCTGGCCGCTCTCGCTGGCCGGCTGCGCCAGCCGGGCTTTACCCTGACGCTGGACGATGCCGGACAGTGGCTACGTTCGCGAGTGGTGTGGCTCGGAACCCGCCAGCCGCCGCGCGGCCTGCTGCAGCTCGCCAGCATGTTGCGCGCTCAGGCGGCGCGCAGCGGCTGCTATCAGAGCCCGCAGCCGTTTCACCCGCATATTACCCTGTGGCGCGATGCTCGCCAGGCGGTGCCGATCCCGGCCCCCGGCTTTCGCTGGACATTTCCGGTGAACGAGTTCGTGCTCTATGAGTCCAGCTTTAGCCGTGGGCGCACGCGCTACACGGCGCTGGAACGTTATCCGTTTGATAAGGAAAGTTGATGCAGTTTGATCCGCCGTTGCAGCCCGCCATTTTGCTTAAACGTTACAAACGATTTCTTGCTGACGTGGTCACCCCCGATGGCCGCGAGCTGACGCTCCACTGCCCGAATACCGGGGCGATGACCGGCTGCGCCGCCCCGGGCGACACCGTCTGGTATTCCACCTCAGACAATGCGAAGCGCAAATATGCCCACTCCTGGGAATTAACTGAAACCCAGCAGGGCGCAGTTATTTGCGTCAATACGCTGCGCGCGAATTCTTTGGCGAAAGAGGCGATTTCCGCCGGAATAATTCCTGAACTTTCAGGCTATAACCAGCTGAAAAGCGAAGTGAAATATGGCGAAGAGAATAGCCGTATCGATATTATGTTACAGGCAGATGACCGACAAAACTGCTATATTGAAGTGAAATCGGTTACGTTGGCGGAGAAAGAATACGGTTATTTTCCCGATGCGGTGACCACGCGCGGTCAGAAGCATCTGCGGGAACTGATGGCCGTCGCGGCAAATGGCGACCGCGCGGTGATTTTATTTGCCGTCCTGCATTCGGCAATTGACCGTTTTTCTCCCGCGCATCATATTGATGCCAGATACGCACAGCTGTTAACAGAAGCCCAGGACAAGGGGGTGGAAATTCTCGCCTGGAAAGCGGAACTTTCTACGACGAGGATGACTCTGAATAAGCCGATCGCCGTGGTGTTAAACCCCGGTAAATAAGTGGCTAAATAGTGTTCGGGTCGCAAGCGCGAATACGCTTTTCTTCACAGGGTTGTCAAGTGTAACGTTTAGATAATTGCTATCCGGAAAAGCATCTGCTATTTATAGCGGCCTGATTTTCCCCCACATGGGGATCGATAGTGCGTGTTAAGGAGAAGCAACATGCAAGAAGGGCAAAACCGTAAAACATCGTCCCTGAGTATTCTCGCCATCGCTGGGGTGGAGCCGTACCAAGAGAAACCGGGCGAAGAGTATATGAACGAAGCCCAGCTGGCGCACTTCAAGCGTATTCTTGAAGCATGGCGTAATCAACTCAGGGATGAAGTGGATCGCACCGTATCGCACATGCAGGATGAAGCAGCTAACTTCCCGGACCCGGTAGACCGTGCCGCCCAGGAAGAAGAGTTCAGCCTGGAACTGCGTAACCGCGACCGCGAACGTAAACTGATCAAAAAGATCGAGAAAACGCTGAAAAAAGTTGAAGACGAAGACTTCGGCTACTGCGAATCCTGCGGCGTGGAGATCGGCATTCGCCGTCTGGAAGCGCGTCCGACAGCGGATCTGTGCATTGACTGCAAAACCCTGGCGGAAATTCGCGAAAAACAGATGGCGGGCTAATCCCCTGCTGCCTCACTCTCTGGCGGGAGTCTCTCCCGCCTGGTTCTGTTGTCCGTACCATGACTGACTCACGCTATATAGGGCGCTTCGCCCCCTCCCCCTCCGGCGAACTCCACTTCGGCTCTCTGATCGCCGCGCTCGGCAGCTACCTGCAAGCCCGCGCGAACCAGGGCATCTGGCGTGTTCGTATTGAAGATATCGACCCGCCGCGCGAAGTCCCCGGTGCCGCCGATACCATCCTGCGCCAGCTTGACCACTACGGTCTGCACTGGGATGGCGACGTGCTGTGGCAGTCGCAACGGCACGAAGCCTACCGCGAGGCGCTGACGTGGCTGGGCGAGCAAGGGCTGAGCTATTACTGCACTTGCACCCGCGCGCGGATCCACGCCGTGGGCGGGATCTACGACGGCCACTGCCGCGACCTCGGGCTGGGGGCGGAAAACGCCGCGCTGCGCCTGCGCCAAACCCGTCCGGTGCTGCAGTTTAGCGACCGTCTGCGCGGCACGCTCATCGCCAATGAGCCGCTGGCGCGTGAGGATTTTATTATCCACCGTCGCGACGGGCTGTTCGCCTACAACCTGGCGGTGGTGGTCGACGACCACTTTCAGGGGATCACCGAGATTGTCCGCGGCGCAGACCTGATTGAGCCGACGGTGCGGCAGATTTCGCTGTATCAGCATTTTGGCTGGCAGGCGCCGGATTACCTCCATCTGCCGCTGGCTCTCAATGGCGACGGCAATAAACTCTCTAAACAAAACCACGCGCCGGCGCTGCCGGAAGGCGATCCGCGCCCCGAAATCGTCCGGGCGCTCCGCTTTCTGAATCAGGCGATCCCCGAGGAGTGGCAGGCCCTGAGCATCGATGATTTACTCGCCCAGGCCGTCGCCAACTGGCAGCCGGCGAAAATCGAGCATTCTCAAATGGCTCCCGCTGAGCTATGATTAGCCGCTATTTTTACACTGTACAGTTGATCTGAAGTCCGTCTGACACTACGAGGTGCACCATTTTTACCCGAGTCGCTAATTTTTGCCGTAAGGTGCTAAGCCGTGAGGAGCGCGAGGCAGAAGCCGCCGTCGAACCAACGCCTATGACGGTGATCCCGCGTGAGCAGCATGCTATTTCCCGCAAAGATATCAGTGAAAACGCCCTCAAGGTCATGTACCGCCTCAACAAGGCGGGCTACGAATCCTGGCTGGTCGGCGGCGGCGTCCGCGACCTGCTGCTTGGCAAAAAGCCAAAAGATTTTGACGTTACCACCAACGCCACGCCGGATCAGGTACGCAAGCTGTTCCGCAACTGCCGTCTGGTTGGGCGACGTTTCCGCCTGGCGCATGTGATGTTCGGGCCGGAAATCATTGAGGTCGCCACCTTCCGTGGCCATCACGAAGGGCATACCACCGATCGCGTCACCTCCCAGCGGGGCCAGAACGGCATGCTGCTGCGCGACAACATCTTCGGCTCGATCGAGGAGGATGCCCAGCGTCGCGACTTCACTATCAACAGCCTCTATTACAGCGTGGCGGACTTTACCGTTCGCGACTACGTCGGCGGCATGAAGGATCTGCAGGACGGCGTGATCCGTCTGATCGGCAATCCGGAAACCCGCTATCGCGAGGATCCAGTGCGCATGCTGCGCGCGGTGCGCTTTGCTGCCAAGCTCAATATGACCATCAGCCCGGAAACGGCTGAACCGCTGCCGCGCCTGGCCGCCCTGCTCCACGATGTGCCTCCGGCGCGTCTGTTCGAAGAAGTGCTCAAGCTGCTGCAGGCCGGGTATGGCTACCAGACCTACATGCTGCTGCGGGAATACAGCCTGTTCCAGCCGCTGTTCCCGACCATCACCCGCTACTTTACCGAGCGCGGCGACAGCCCGATGGAGCGGATCATCAGCCAGGTGCTGAAGAATACCGATACCCGCATTCATAACGATATGCGCGTCAATCCGGCCTTCCTCTTCGCGGTGATGTTTTGGTATCCGCTGCTGGAGACGGCGCAAAAAATCGCTCAGGAGAGCGGCCTGGCGTACTACGACGCCTTCGCCCTGGCGATGAACGATGTGCTGGACGAAGCCTGCCGTACGCTGGCGATCCCTAAGCGCATCACCACCCTTATTCGTGATATCTGGCAGCTGCAGCTGCGCATGTCCCGTCGTCAGGGCAAACGCGCCTGGAAGCTGATGGAGCATCCGAAATTCCGCGCCGCCTATGACCTGCTGGAGCTACGCGCCGGCGCCGAGAACAACCACGAACTGCAGCGCCTGACCAAATGGTGGGGCGAATTCCAGGTCGCCGCGCCGCCGGCGCAAAAAGATATGCTCAACGACCTCGGGGACGATCCGGCGCCGCGCCGTCGTCACCGTCGTCCGCGCAAGCGCGCGCCGCGCCAGGGTAGCGCATGACTCTGGTCTATATCGCTCTTGGCAGCAACCTTGCTTCTCCACTGGAGCAGGTACAGGCGGCTATCCGCGCCCTGGGCGAAATTCCGCACAGCCGCGTGGTCGCCGTCTCTTCGTTCTACCGCACGCCGCCGCTGGGCCCGCAGGATCAGCCGGACTATCTCAACGCCGCCGTTGCGCTGGAAACCGCCCTGCCCCCCGAGACGCTGCTCGATCATACTCAGCGCATCGAACTGCAGCAGGGGCGAGTGCGCAAAGCCGAACGCTGGGGGCCGCGCACGCTGGACCTCGATATCATGCTGTTTGGCGATGCTGTCATTAACAGCGAGCGCCTGACCGTTCCGCACTACGATATGAAAAACCGCGGCTTTATGCTCTGGCCGCTGTTCGAGATCGCCCCGGACCTTCACTTTCCTGACGGCCCGGCGCTGCGCGCCGTGCTGGATAATCTCGGCGCGGCAAAGCCCGCCAGCTGGTAATCCCCTCTTCCTTTTTTAGCATTTGCGGCGATCGTCGTAATCGGTTGCCCAAAATCATTGCCCCTCTGAATGCTGCTGTTAGAATGCCGGTTAATATGACTTTCATCATCAGGAAATGTTATGAAACCGACCACCATTGCCCTGCTGCAGAAATGCAAACAGGAAAAGAAGCGCTTTGCCACCATTACCGCCTACGATCACAGCTTCGCGAAGCTGTTCGCCGATGAAGGCATAAATGTGCTGCTGGTAGGCGACTCGCTGGGAATGACGGTGCAGGGTCACGACTCCACCCTGCCGGTTACCGTGGAAGATATCGCCTATCACACCCGCGCCGTCCGCCGCGGCGCGCCAAACAGCCTGCTGCTTGCCGACCTGCCGTTCATGGCCTATGCCACCCCCGAGCAGACCTTTGCAAATGCCGCCATCGTGATGCGCGCTGGCGCCAATATGGTCAAACTCGAGGGCGGCGCCTGGCTGGCCGACACCGTGAGGATGCTGGCGGAGCGCGCGGTGCCGGTTTGCGGCCATCTTGGCCTGACGCCGCAGTCGGTGAACGTATTCGGTGGGTATAAAGTGCAGGGTCGCGGCGATGCGGCGCAGACCCTGTTTGAAGACGCGTTAGCGCTGGAGGCGGCGGGTGCGCAGCTGTTGGTCCTGGAGTGCGTGCCGGTTGAACTGGCGAAGCGCATCACCGACGCTCTGACCATTCCAGTGATCGGCATCGGCGCGGGCAATGTCACCGACGGGCAAATCCTCGTGATGCATGACGCTTTCGGCATTACCGGCGGCCACATTCCTAAATTTGCCAAGAATTTCCTTGCCGAAGCGGGCGACATCCGCGCCGCGGTGCGGCAGTATATTGCCGAAGTCGAATCCGGAGTCTATCCGGGCGAAGAACACAGTTTCCATTAAGGAGTCTTGTTGTGCTGATTATTGAATCCGTACTGCTGCTGCGGCAGCATATCCGCCGTCTGCGTCAGGAGGGTAAGCGTATCGCGTTGGTCCCGACGATGGGCAACCTGCATGATGGTCATATGAAGCTGGTTGATGAAGCCAAAGCCAGTGCGGACGTGGTGGTGGTCAGTATTTTCGTCAATCCGATGCAGTTTGACCGCGTCGACGACCTGGCGCGCTACCCGCGCACCTTACAGGATGATTGCGAAAAGCTGAACAAACGTCATGTCGACTTTGTCTTCGCGCCGACGCCGGCGGAAGTGTACCCCCAGGGTACTGAAGGCCAGACCTACGTCGACGTTCCGGGATTATCCACCATGCTCGAAGGCGCCAGCCGCCCGGGCCATTTCCGCGGCGTGTCGACCATCGTCAGTAAGCTGTTCAACCTTGTTCAACCAGACGTCGCCTGCTTCGGCGAGAAAGACTTCCAGCAGTTGGCGCTGATCCGCAAGATGGTCGCCGATATGGGCTACGACATTGAGATCATCGGCGTGCCGATCGTCCGCGCGAAAGATGGCCTGGCGCTGAGTTCGCGTAACGGCTACCTGACCGCCGACCAGCGCAAAATCGCGCCTGGTCTGTATAAAGTGCTGAGCGCGGTGGCGGAAAAGCTGGCCGCCGGCGATCGGCAGCTCGATGAGATCATCGCTATCGCTGAACAGGAGCTGAATGAGAAAGGCTTCCGCGCCGACGACATTCAGATCCGCGATGCCGACACCCTGCTTGAGCTGACCGATGCCAGCCAGCGC
The DNA here is from genome assembly GCF_018199955.1 of Klebsiella sp. P1954. NCBI lineage: Bacteria > Pseudomonadati > Pseudomonadota > Gammaproteobacteria > Enterobacterales > Enterobacteriaceae > Klebsiella > Klebsiella sp. P1954. Next base: position 2,046,298 of record NZ_CP073373.1, read on the forward strand.
GCGGTGATCCTGATGGCCGCCTGGCTGGGGCAGGCTCGCCTGATCGACAACCGGATCGTCACGCTCGCTCAGTAGACAGCGGGTAAAAATCGGGCAATACTGCCCGGGCTTTTCTCAGGGCGGGCGCCGTGTCCGCTCTGCTACATTAAGGTTGAAGGGTAGAAGTTATGATGCGTAATATGCTGCAGGGCAAGCTCCACCGCGTAAAAGTCACGCAGGCGGACCTGCACTATGAAGGTTCTTGCGCCATTGACCAGGACTTCCTGGATGCGGCCGGTATTCTGGAGAATGAAACTATTCACCTCTGGAACGTCACCAACGGCAACCGTTTCTCCACCTACGCCATTGCCGCCGAGCGGGGCTCCCGGATCATCTCCGTTAACGGCGCCGCCGCGCACTGCGCCAGCGTCGGCGATATTTTGATCATCGCCAGCTTCGTTACCATGTCGGACGAAGAGGCGCGCAGCTGGCAGCCTAACATCGCCTACTTCGAAGGCGACAACGAAATGAAGCGCCAGGCGAAAGCTATTCCGGTACAGGTCGCCTGATGGCCGCGACGCTGCGCTCAGGCGCAGCGTCGGTATTACCCCTGCGGCTGGTTACTGATCAGCCGCGACATCGTCTCCAGCGAATCCGTGCGTAAGATATATAACCGCTTTAACAGAAACGGATTGTCCCCCGGCTTCACCTTCCCACGCACCGTCGTTACCGCCATATGAAACCCGGCGTCATTCGCCGCCTGCACCGCCGTAGCGTTATAGCCGCCGAAGGGATAGGAAAGGTAGAGAACGTGCGGATTAAACTGGCTCAGCGCCCGGCGCGAGCGGGCGAAATCAAACAGAATATTATGGTAATTGCGACTGAATAAAATCGGCCGCCGGCCGGCGTCAACCCGATGCAGGAAGTGAGTATGCGACTGAATATCAAAGACGTCCTGGATCTGGCGTAGCTCGGAAATGCTCATAAACTGCAGGGATTTCGGATCCCACTTCTGCGGATGGCGCTTAATACGCGAGGAGATAATAAACGCGGTGGCATGGAAACCGTACTGTTTCAGCACCGGATAGGCGTAGCGGTTCACCGATTTCAAGCCATCATCGAAAGTGATCGCCACCGCCCGCGCCGGGAGATTGATTTTATTACGCACATAGCCTTCCAGCTGATACAGGGTCAGCGTGGTATAGCCCTGATCGCGCAGCCAGGTCATCTGATTCGTGAAGGCGCGAACCGAGGTGGTGGTCGACGTATGACGAAAACGGGTGTTCTCTTCATCGCGCAGAATATGGTGATAGGTCAGCACGGGAATACCGTGATCCTCCTGCGCGTCCAGACTACTGACCCACGCCAGCCGGTCGCCAATGCGGATCTGAAACCAGGTCTGATTGAGCCGGTCCTTCAGCTTGCTGAGGATCGGATAGCGCAGATTGTTGGCCAGCGTGCCGAACGGCGCGCTGCTTACCGAGGGAGCGTCATAGAGCGGTGTATCTTTCCAGGTGAGTAAATTTTGGTTACTCAGCGGTTTATTAAGATCCCCCAAACGGTCCTCCACCCGCTGCTTGCCCTGCACCGGCTCGAGATGCCCTTTATCAATAAACCCGGTGCCAAAGCCGAAACGAAACTCATAGTAGTCAGCCGCCGTCGGGACGACTGCGAGGATCTGCCCGGCACGAACATTGCCGACGCTGACCACATGGTTTCCCACCTGCGCCCAGATGACCGCGTCTTCGGTGGTTTGCATATAGCGCACAGCCTTTCCCTGCTGGCTAAGCAGGCTGGCGGAGGCGCTGAGTGAGGTCAGGAAAAGAAGCAGGGTCAAAAATCGGGCAAGCATACGCATCAAACCGTTATACCATCAACGGCGGTTATTGTAACAAAAGCGGTATCTGTCCCGCTGCTTAATTTCCCCAGGCATCATGGCGCAACCGGAACGGGGGGTTCTTCTGCTGCTGATGCCACAGGCTGCTCACCATCGGCCCGCCCGCGCTGACGATCGCCTGGCGAAACGCCACGCTGCTTAACGTGCCTCGCAGGAGATACATTCGCTCAAGGAGTGGATAGCTGACGCCGGAGATCACTTCGCAGTGGGTATGTTTGTGGCTCATCAGCGCCGCGGCCCGATAAGGCGCCGCACCGGTTTTGTCAGTGAGAAAAATGACCCCGTCCCCGGAGTCGGTGGCATGCAGCGCATCGCACATCATCCGGCTCAACATATTACTGCTGAGATTGCGCCAGTAATTGACCGCCCGGCACTGGGCCAGCGGACCAAACTTTTGTTCAAGACGATCCAGCATCTCCTGCGCCAGCTCATCGTGACAGGTAATGACCCATCCGAGCATGCTTCCCTCCTTAGCCAGCGAATAATGTAGCAAGGTGAAGATGACGTATCGGTGATGGGAGTCAAAGATAAGCGGTTAGCGCTTCGCATATTTACTTCAGGAAGCGCTAACCATGATGAGTATCAGCTACGCAGGCCGCGACCGCGCTGAATTAACGACCAGCACAGCAGATAGAAGGCGACAATGAACACCACCAGCACGGCGAAGGTGGTCGCCAGCGGGACGTCGTTGATACCGAGGAAGCCGAAGCGAAAACCGCTGATCATGTAGACGATGGGGTTCAGATGCGACAGCCCCTGCCAGAACGGCGGCAGCAGGGTCAGCGAGTAGAACACCCCGCCGAGATAGGTCAGCGGCGTCAGCACAAAGGTCGGGATCAGGCTAATGTCATCGAAGGTCTTGGCAAACACTGCGTTCAGCAGCCCGGCCAGCGAGAACAGCACCGCGGTGAGGAGCAGCGTCAGGGCGACAAACAGCCAGGAGTGAACCTGGAACGGCACAAAGAATAGCGACACCGCGGTCACCAGGATACCTACGCACAGTCCTCGCGCTACCCCGCCGCCCACGTAGCCGGCGATAATCACATGCGTCGGCACTGGCGCCACCAGCAGCTCTTCAATATTGCGCTGAAACTTGGCGCTGAAGAAGGATGAGGCGACGTTGGCGTAAGCGTTAGTGATCACCGCCATCATGATCAGGCCTGGGACGATAAACTGCATATAGGTAAAACCATGCATCTCACCAATACGCGAGCCGATCAGGTTGCCAAAGATCACGAAATACAGGGTCATGGTGATCACCGGCGGCACCAGCGTCTGTACCCAGATGCGCATAAAACGGTGGATCTCTTTGGTCCAGATGCTTTTCAGCGCGACCCAATAAAGCTGCATCATGCTGATTCTCCTTTTCGCTCATGCACCAGCGTGACAAACAGCTCTTCCAGACGGTTGGCTTTGTTACGCATACTCAGTACCTGCACCCCCTGGGCGCTCAGCTGCGCGAAGACGCTGTTAATTCCCTGCTCACGCAGAACCTCCACTTCCAGCGTCGAGGTATCGACCAGCTGGTACTGGTAGCCTTCGAGCTTCGGCACCGGGCTTTTTGGCGCGAGGTCAAGAATAAAGGTCTCTGACTTCAGCTTCGACAGCAGCGCTTTCATCGAGGTGTTTTCCACCAGCTCGCCGTGCTGGATGATGCCGATGTTGCGACATAGCATTTCGGCCTCTTCGAGATAGTGGGTGGTCAGGATAATGGTGGTTCCGCGATCGTTGAGATCCTTGAGAAAGCCCCACATCGAGCGACGCAGTTCAATATCGACGCCGGCGGTCGGTTCGTCGAGGATCAGCAGCTTCGGCTCATGCATCAACGCGCGGGCGATCATCAGGCGACGCTTCATCCCGCCGGAGAGCATCCTCGCGCGTTCGTTGCGTTTTTCCCACAGGTCGAGCTGTTTTAAATACTTTTCACTGCGGGAAAGGGCTTCTTTACGCTCAACGCCGTAGTAGCCCGCCTGGTTAACGACGATCTGCTGCACGGTTTCGAACGGGTTGAAGTTAAACTCCTGCGGCACCAGGCCAAGCTGGCGCTTGGCATTGACGACGTCTTTCTCCAGATCGTAGCCAAAGACATTGACCTGACCAGAGGTTTTGTTCACCAGCGAGCTGATGATGCCGATGGTCGTGGATTTTCCGGCCCCGTTCGGGCCCAGCAGGGCATAAAAATCCCCCGCTTCGACCTGCAGGTCGATCCCCCGCAGCGCCTGAACCCCGCCGGGATAGGTTTTTTTGAGCTGTTTTAATTCCAGAGCAATGGTCATTAAATATCTCTTCTCGTGTCGTGACACGTCATTAACCCGCCTGACTCACGTTTGCGCTGGACCGGCGCTGACGCCGCCAACACATCTGCAGCCTGAAGTATCACGGGTTAAGATGGTTTTAAAAAAGGTGAGCTTACCCTATATTAGCGCAACGCACTTACTTGGTTACAGGCCGATAACGTCCATGAATGATATAGATACACTCATCAGCAACAATGCACTATGGTCAAAAATGCTGGTGGAAGAGGACCCCGGCTTTTTTGAGAAACTGTCGCAGACGCAGAAACCGCGCTTCCTGTGGATTGGCTGTTCGGACAGCCGCGTTCCCGCTGAGCGACTCACCGGCCTGGAGCCTGGCGAACTGTTCGTGCATCGTAACGTAGCGAACCTGGTGATCCACACCGATCTCAATTGTCTGTCGGTGGTGCAGTATGCCGTCGATGTCCTGGAAGTCGAGCACATTATTATCTGCGGCCACTACGGCTGCGGCGGCGTGCAGGCGGCGGTGGAGAACCCGGAGCTGGGGCTTATCGACAACTGGCTGCTGCATATCCGCGATATCTGGTTTAAGCACAGCTCGCTGCTCGGTGAAATGCCAGAGGAGCGCCGTCTGGATACCCTTTGTGAACTGAACGTGATGGAACAGGTGTACAATCTGGGACATTCGACGATTATGCAATCCGCGTGGAAGCGCGGACAGAAGGTGACCATCCACGGCTGGGCTTACGGGATTCACGACGGACTGCTGCGCGATCTGGATGTCACCGCTGTGAGCAGGGAAACCCTCGAACAGCGCTATCGCCACGGGATCTCCAACCTCAAGATCAAGCACATCAACCACAGATAGCCTTCAGACTTCGCCACCCTGGAGAGCGCGGCGCGCGCTGTCCAGAGTGGGATATCCCCTTACTCGTCCAGCAGGGTGACTTTGCCGATATACGGCAGATGGCGGTAGCGCTGAGCATAGTCGATACCGTAGCCCACCACGAACTCATCCGGAATCGCGAAACCGACGTATTCAACCGGGACGTTCACTTCGCGGCGGCTGGGTTTATCAAGTAGCGTACAAATGGCCAGCGATTTCGGCTCGCGCAGGCTGAGGATTTCGCGAACTTTAGACAGGGTATTGCCGGAGTCGATGATGTCTTCCACGATCAGAACGTCTTTACCACGGATGTCTTCATCCAGATCTTTAAGGATTTTCACATCACGAGTGGTGGACATGCCGCTGCCGTAGCTGGAGGCAGTCATAAAATCGACTTCATGCGGCACCTGCACTTCACGGCACAGGTCGGCCATGAACATAAACGAGCCGCGCAGCAGCCCCACCAGCACCATTTCGCTGCCGCTGTTCTGATAATGTTCGTTGATTTGACGACCCAGTTCCGCGATACGCGCTTTGATCTCGGATTCCGGGATCATCACTTCTACAGTATGTTTCATAATACTAACCATTTGATTCTAAATATAAATCATCAAAGCCGCTGCTTTCGCCCCGACGATGACCGGCAAGCCATCCAGTATACCAGCAAAAAGAAATCTTCGGTGCAGGGATTAATAAAGCCATATTTGTGATTCCGATCACACTTGTTAAATCCTATAATTAATTGCAGTTAAAAAATTTAACAAACACATGAGTAACTTTTTATGGCTGAAACAAAGTCTCAACAATCAAGGCTCCTGGTGACGCTGACTGCGCTATTTGCAGCGTTCTGCGGCCTCTATCTATTAATCGGCGGGGCATGGCTGGTCGTGCTTGGCGGCTCCTGGTACTACCCTATCGCCGGGCTGGTGATGCTGGGCGTGACCGTAATGCTGTTCCGCGGCAAGCGCGCTGCGCTGTGGCTGTACGCCGCGCTGCTGCTGGCGACCATGATCTGGGGCGTCTGGGAAGTTGGTTTCGACTTCTGGGCGTTGACGCCGCGTAGCGATATCCTCGTCTTCTTTGGCATCTGGCTGATCCTGCCCTTTGTCTGGCGTCGTCTGCCGGTGCCTTCCGCTGGCGCCGTTGGCGCGCTGGTCGTCGCCCTGCTGATCAGCGGCGGCATGCTGACCTGGGCTGGTTTTAACGACCCGCAGGAAGTCAACGGCACCCTGAGCGCCGACGCTACGCCGGCCGCACCGATTTCCACCGTCGCCGACGGCGACTGGCCGGCCTATGGCCGTAACCAGGAAGGCCAGCGCTTCTCCCCGCTGAAGCAGATTAACGCCGATAACGTGAAGAACCTGAAGGAAGCCTGGGTGTTCCGCACCGGCGACCTGAAACAGCCGAACGATCCGGGTGAAATCACTAACGAAGTGACGCCGATTAAAGTCGGCGATACGCTCTTCCTGTGTACCGCTCACCAGCGCCTGTTTGCGCTGGACGCCGCCACCGGTAAAGAGAAGTGGCATTTTGACCCGCAGCTGAACGCCGATCCGTCGTTCCAGCACGTCACCTGCCGCGGTGTTTCTTATCACGAAGCGAAAGCGGATAACGCCCCTGCCGACGTCGTCGCCGACTGTCCGCGCCGCATTATCCTGCCGGTGAACGATGGTCGCCTGTTCGCGGTAAACGCCGACAACGGTAAGCTGTGCGAAACCTTTGCTAATAAAGGTATTCTCAATCTGCAGACCAACATGCCGGTCACCACGCCGGGCATGTATGAACCCACTTCACCGCCGATCATCACCGATAAAACCATCGTGATTGCCGGCGCGGTCACCGATAACTTCTCTACCCGCGAGCCGTCAGGCGTGATCCGCGGCTTTGATGTGAATACCGGTAAACTGCTGTGGGCCTTCGATCCGGGTGCGAAAGATCCGAACGCCATCCCGAGCGATGAACATCACTTCACGCTCAACTCGCCGAACTCATGGGCGCCTGCCGCCTACGACGCTAAGCTGGATCTGGTCTATCTGCCGATGGGCGTGACCACTCCGGACATCTGGGGCGGCAACCGTACGCCGGAGCAAGAGCGTTATGCCAGCTCGATTGTGGCACTGAACGCCACCACTGGTAAGCTGGCCTGGAGCTATCAGACCGTCCATCACGATCTGTGGGATATGGACATGCCTTCCCAGCCGACGCTGGCTGATATTGAGGTCAACGGCAAAACCGTACCGGTCATCTATGCCCCAGCGAAAACCGGCAACATCTTCGTGCTGGATCGTCGTAACGGCGAGCTGGTGGTCCCGGCGCCGGAAAAACCGGTTCCGCAGGGCGCTGCCAAAGGTGATTACGTTACCAAAACCCAGCCCTTCTCCGATCTGAGCTTCCGTCCGAAGAAAGATCTGACCGGCGCGGACATGTGGGGCGCCACTATGTTCGACCAGCTGGTGTGCCGCGTGATCTTCCACCAGCTGCGCTATGAAGGTATCTTCACCCCGCCGTCTGAGCAGGGCACCCTCGTCTTCCCGGGTAACCTGGGGATGTTTGAATGGGGCGGTATCTCCGTCGATCCGAACCGTCAGGTGGCTATCGCCAACCCGATGGCGCTGCCTTTCGTCTCAAAACTGATCCCGCGCGGGCCAGGCAATCCGATGGAGCCGCCGAAAGATGCGAAAGGCTCTGGTACCGAGTCCGGCGTGCAGCCGCAGTACGGCGTCCCGTACGGCGTAACGCTGAACCCGTTCCTGTCGCCGTTCGGCCTGCCGTGCAAACAGCCGGCCTGGGGGTATATCTCCGCCCTGGATCTGAAAACCAACGAAGTGGTATGGAAAAAACGTATCGGTACTCCGCAGGACAGCCTGCCGTTCCCGATGCCGGTTAAACTGCCGTTTACCATGGGGATGCCGATGCTGGGCGGTCCGATCTCCACGGCCGGTAACGTCCTGTTCATCGGCGCGACTGCAGATAACTACCTGCGCGCGTACAATATGAGCAACGGCGAGAAGCTGTGGGAAGCCCGTCTGCCAGCCGGCGGTCAGGCGACTCCGATGACCTACGAAGTGAATGGCAAACAGTATGTTGTCATCTCTGCCGGCGGTCACGGCTCGTTCGGTACCAAAATGGGCGATTATATTGTCGCCTATGCGCTCCCGGATGACGCCAAATAAAACGCAAAACGGCAACGAAAGTTGCCGTTTTTTTTGGTGTTCCGTCCTTCTTCCCGTAGGGGATGGCAGCAGGTCGCAGAGACTTAAACCGTGAACCCCAACATCATCCCGGTGTCTTCATGTTCCAGCAGGTGGCAGTGGGCCATATAGGCAAACTCCTTCGGCGCCGGATGATCAAACTTCACTAATACTTCACTCACGTCCCCTTCCACACGAACGGTGTCTTTCCAGCCGCGACGATGCGCCGCTGGCGGCTTGCCGTTTTCGCTGAGGATACGGAACTGGGTGCCGTGGATATGGAACGGATGCAACATCATGTCGCCCTTACCAGAAATCACCCAGCGCTCATACTGGCCTCTGGCGGCGGCAAACATCGGCTCATTCATGTCGAAGGCTTTGCCGTTGATGCGGTTGGCGTTATGGAAATCAAAGCCCTTGCCTGACGACATGCCATGCTCCATGCCGGATCCGTGGTTCATGCTCATGTCGCCGTGATGCATATTCCCCATGTCGCTCATGTCGCCATGCCCCATCATGCCGTGATCCATTCCGGCCATCGCCTGGTCGCCATACTTCTCCATCAGCGCCTGCATGCCCATCCGGTCGAGCATCGGATCCATCGACAGCTGGAGCTGACGCTGCGTCAGCCCCGTCAGGGACGGTAACGCCGGGAGAGCGGCCAGAGTATCCAGCAGCTTGCCGGAGGCGGGAATGACCAGCGGCTGGACGCGCAGTACCGGCTGTGGTTTATCAAAAGGCGCAATCGCCATGCCCATCTGGCTCACCGGCAGGGTCATCAGATCGAAAGGTTTACCGTCGCTGGTGTCCACCAGCACCTCAAAGCGTTCCCCCATCAAGACCGGCAATTCATCGACCTTGACCGGCTCGGCCAACAGACCGCCATCGCTGGCCACTACGTACAGCGGGCGCTTATCGCTGGTGGCAAAATTGAGGGAACGGGCATTACAGCCGTTCAGCAAGCGCAGGCGCAGCCAGCCGCGCGGCGCGGCATGTTCGGGATAGAGGGCCCCATTGGTCAGTAGCGTATCGCCAAACCAGCCGACGGCGGCGCTCATCACATCCAGCTGATAGTCGATCTCGCCGGCGGCGGTGAACTTCTTATCCTGGACGATCACCGGCACATCATCGATTCCCCACTGCTTAGGCAGCAGCAGGCGCCCGCTCTCTTCATCCTCGATCAGCACCAGGCCGGCCAGGCCCATCGCCACCTGCCGGCCGGTGCTTCCATGCTGATGCGGATGAAACCAGCAGGTCGCCGCCCGCTGCGTTGGCGTGAAGCTTACCGTGCGGGTGGCACCCGGCGCGATAACCCCCTGTGGCCCCCCGTCGACCTCGCCCGGTACCTCCAGACCATGCCAGTGCAGCGTGGTCTCTTCCGCCAGCTGGTTAGTAATATCCACCGTGACGGTCTTCCCCTGCGTCAACTGCAGCGCAGGGCCCAGCAGCGACCCGTTGTAGCCCCAGGTAGTGGCATTCAGGGCGCCAAACCGCGTTTTGCCCGCCTGGATCCTGAGCGCGATGCGGTTGCGCGCATCGGCGGCTAACAGCGACGGTATCGGCAGAGCCGGGCGACTGGCGGCAAAGACCGCCCGGCTCCATAACGGCAATGCGCTGGCCATGCCGACCGCGGCGGTCAGTTTGAGGAAGTCTCGACGTTGCATATTCACATCCTTTTATTCTGCGGGCGAATATTTGAGCTTAAACCCTACCGTAACGGGAAGGTCAAGCAGAAGAGTAAGAATAAAGATCGGCGCTGTGTAAAGAAGTATGCTAATTTGAAGCGTCGGTGATCTAATGGTAGAAAAAATGAAGACGCTTTTCAGAACAATGGTACTCGGCAGCCTGCTTGCTCTCTCCGCCAACAGCTACGCGCTCAGCGAATCCGAAGCGGAAGATATGGCTGATTTAACCGCGGTTTTTGTGTTTCTGAAAAACGACTGTGGCTACCAGAACCTGCCCAACACGCAGATCCGTCGCGCGCTGGTGTTCTTTGCCCAACAGAACCAGTGGGACCTGAGCAACTATGACAGCTACAACATGAAAGCGCTTGGCGAAGACAGCTATCGCGATCTTAGCGGCATTAACATTCCGACGGCGAAAAAATGTAAAGCGCTGGCCCGCGATTCGCTCAGCCTGCTGGCTTACGTTAAATAATTCCCTGCGCGGGCGGCAACGCTCCGCGCCTTTAGCATTTCAATTTCCCCCTTTAAATATTTATATTTATTATTGTATATAAACAAACTTTATTTAATTGCGAACCTATCAATTTGCCAAATAAAGTAAACCCATAATAATGAAGAATGACTAAAAAACTAATAAAATATCATTATTCATATATTGAAAAATAAAAAGCACCCTTCTAGAATCCGGTAAAAATATACCTACTTCATGGACTGAAATTGTGAATATCTCGCTGACTCTTCGTGTTATCCCACTCGCCGCGCTGTTAGTAGCCGGCTGTAGCAATACCTCTTCCCGCCAGCCGGTTAAACCGATCGCCACGCCGCTGACGTCACAGCAGCAGGCAGAGCAGGAGCGGGCGGCCAGCGAACAAGCGCGCATTGAATCCTGTCGCCAGGCGCTGGATTCGCTAAAAGAGGTTAACCCACAGCAAGCCACTAAACTCAGCAATGAATTTAACGCTTTAGTGCGCGCGGCGTCACAATACAATATCGTGCGCGAGAAAGTGGCGGATCCTACCCGGCTTGGCATTGACTCCATGTATCAGTTTAAATCCATCAAACTGTGCGCCGATATCCAGAAAACGCTGATCGATAGCCTGGTACAGCGTGGTGAAAGCAAACAGCCATGAACAGAGCCGCCACGCTGACCCTCAACGCGCCCCTGCTGATGCTCGTCGCTGCGCTGGCGCTTTCAACCCCCTTCACCGCCGGCGCCGCGCCGGCCTTTCTTGATTACGCCCAACAGCAAACCCAGCAATCTCAGGCGCAAGAAAAAAACGATGCCGCAAGCGCAAAACAAACACAAGAAAACCGCCAGAGCGCAGATAATAAAAAAACCGGTACCAGCACCTCACAATTACAAAAAAGAATCACCAGCCAGCAGGCGGCGATTGCACAAAAAGATAAGCTTATACAGCAATTAAAAAAACAGCTTGCCGCTACGCCGCAAACGGATACTGCCGGAGCGAATGAGCAAGCGGCGTTGAATAAGAGAATTAATGAATTACAGGTCGCCTTAAGCGCCGCTACTGCAGAAAAAGAGGCATTAATAAAAAAAGCAGGCGTTGTGCAGAATAATAATCTAAAGCAAAGCCAGGCCGCGGCGCGTCAGCAGATCCAGCAATTAACGACGCAGATTCAGCAAGCCGAAGCTGAAAATAAACGCCTCAGCGCCAGCTTTACCACGCTTAATAAAGATAAACACGCGCTAATGACCCGACTGGCCGCTGCGGAAAAAGAGAAGCAGGCCGCTCTTGAGCAGGTCAAAGCGCTTAACGCTGACAAACAGCCGCTGACTACCCGACTGGCCGCCGCGGAAAAAGAGAAACAGGCCGTCCTCGAGCAGGTTAAGGCCCTTAACGCCGATAAGCAGTCGCTGACTATTCGCCTCGCCGCTGCGGAGAAGGCGCAGCAGGCCGCTCTTGACCAGGCTAAAGCGCTTAACGCTGACAAACAGCCGCTGACGACCCGGCTGGCCGCCGCGGAAAAAGAGAAACAGGCTGTCCTCGAGCAGGTTAAGGCCCTTAACGCCGATAAGCAGTCGCTGACTATTCGCCTCGCCGCTGCGGAGAAGGCGCAGCAGGCCGCTCTTGACCAGGCTAAAGCGCTTAACGCTGACAAACAGCCGCTGGCGACCCGGCTGGCCGCCGCGGAAAAAGAGAAACAGGCCGTCCTCGAGCAGGTTAAGGCCCTTAACGCCGATAAGCAGTCGCTGACTATTCGCCTCGCCGCTGCGGAAAAGACGCAGCAGGCTGCCCTCGATCAGGTCAAAGCCCTTAACGCCGATAAACAATCGCTGTCCACCCGGCTGGCCGCCGCGGATAAAGCGCCGCATGGCCCCGCTAACGACGCCGCTGCGCCAAAAAATGAGCCACCAGAGATGGCGGCCATAGTGGCAGCCTATCGCCTGCAGGCGGATAAAGACAACGCCCAGCTACGGATAAAAGAAGATGAAATCGAACTGCTGAGAACGCAGCTTTCTGTACAGTCCAAAACGCGCAGCGGCGAGAGCGCCGCTGCCAAACTCAGCGCATCGGGAGAACAGCAGGCTTATGCGATCGGCGCCTCGATGGGAAGCGAGGCGCTCAACGTCCTTACCACCCGTCGCACTCAGGGAGTTACCGTCGACGCAGGCCTGGTGCTGCAGGGCATCGAAGATGCCTTTCGCGGCCAGCTTCGTCTCGGAGAGCAGGAACGTAACAAGGCGCTGTTTGATGTGTCGCAGCAGGTTTTTCAGAACCTGAATAAAATAGAGCAGAAAAACATCAGTGCCGGCAAGAAATATCAGCAGGCCTTTGCGCGCAAAAAAGATGTGGTCTTTAAAGAGGGCGTCTACAGCCGCGTCGATTACCCGGGTAAAGGAAAAATAAGCGGTAATGACCTGGTTACCGTGGTGATCAAAGAGATGCTGACGGACGGGACGGTGATCAACGATATGGAAGCGAAAGATCAGGCGCTTACGCAAAAGCTGGATGCCTATCCCCCGGTGTTTCGCGAACCGCTGAAGCGTCTACAGAACCACGGCTCTGTGACGCTCGTCGTCCCGCCTGAAAAGGCCTATGGCAGTAAAGGATTACCGCCAAAAATCCCGCCAGGCGCCACCATGGTTTATTCCGTGCGGATAGTAGATAGCCAACCCGAGCCGGCAAAATAGCCTCATCCTCTCCACCGCCCTTCCGGGGCGGTGGCTGTTATTCCTGCCTCATTGCTGCAATAACCGCCGTGCATCCTCATCTATAGTTGTCTATGATGTTGCACTCGTTTTACGGGTGTAACAGATGTTAACGAAGGAGGAGCCTTATCGTGGCCGATAATCCACTGTGGCATGAAACGCTGCATGACCATTTTGGTCAGTATTTTAGCGTTGATAACGTGCTGTACCACGAAAAAACCGATCATCAGGATCTGATCATCTTTGATAACCGCGCCTTTGGCCGGGTGATGGCGCTGGATGGCGTCGTACAAACCACCGAACGCGACGAGTTCATCTATCACGAAATGATGACCCATGTGCCGCTGCTGGCTCACGGCAACGCGAAGCATGTGTTGATCATTGGCGGCGGCGATGGCGCGATGCTGCGCGAAGTCTCTCGTCACCGTAGCATCGAAACCATCACCATGGTGGAAATCGACGCCGGGGTAGTTTCATTCTGCCGCCAGTACCTGCCGAACCATAACGCCGGCGCCTATGACGATCCGCGCTTTACGCTGGTGATTGATGATGGCGTCAATTTTGTTAATCAGACGACGCAAACGTTTGACGTGATCATTTCGGACTGTACCGACCCTATCGGCCCGGGAGAAAGCCTGTTCACCTCGGCTTTTTATGAAGGCTGCAAACGCTGCCTGAACCCGGGTGGGATCTTTGTTGCCCAGAATGGCGTCTGCTTCCTGCAACAGGATGAAGCGGTAGGCAGCCATCGCAAGCTAAGCCACTATTTTCGCGACGTCAGCTTCTACCAGGCGGCAATTCCAACCTATTACGGCGGGATCATGACCTTTGCCTGGGCGAGCGACAATGAGGCGCTGCGCCATCTCTCCAGCGAAATCATTCAGGCGCGCTTTCACAAAGCCAACCTGACCTGCCGTTACTACAATCCGGCAATCCATACGGCGGCCTTCGCCTTACCACAATATCTGCATGATGCTCTGTCCGCACCGTGACGCGAAATAAGGGGGTGAACTAAATTGAAAAAATTGAAGCTGCACGGCTTTAACAACCTGACCAAAAGCCTGAGTTTTTGTATCTACGATATCTGTTACGCCAAAACGGCAGAAGAGCGCGACGGCTACATCGCCTATATCGACGAACTCTATAATGCCAATCGCCTGACGGAGATCCTGACAGAAACCTGTTCTATTATTGGCGCCAATATCCTGAATATCGCCCGTCAGGATTATGAACCCCAGGGCGCCAGCGTGACCATTCTGGTCAGCGAAGAGCCTGTCGATCCCAAGCTGATTGACCAGACCGAACATCCTGGCCCGCTACCGGAAACCGTGGTCGCCCATCTCGATAAGAGCCATATCTGCGTGCATACCTACCCGGAGAGCCATCCGGAGGGCGGCCTGTGCACCTTCCGCGCCGATATCGAAGTTTCAACGTGCGGCGTCATTTCCCCGCTTAAAGCGCTGAACTATCTGATTCACCAGCTGGAATCGGACATTGTGACCATTGACTACCGTGTGCGCGGCTTTACCCGCGATATCAATGGGATGAAGCATTTTATCGATCATGAAATCAATTCGATTCAGAACTTTATGTCCGACGATATGAAGTCGTTGTATGACATGGTCGACGTCAACGTTTATCAGGAAAATATCTTCCATACCAAAATGTTGCTCAAGGAGTTCGACCTTAAGCACTACATGTTCCATACCCGACCGGAAGAGTTGACTGCCGAAGAGCGCAAGGTCATTACCGACCTGCTATGGAAAGAGATGCGCGAGATTTACTACGGCCGCAATATTCCTGCCGTGTAATCTATGAAATGCCCGGCGGCGCTTTTGCTTGCCGGGCCTGTAGTTCTGCGCCGCCCGACATAAAAGGCGTCATTAACGCTGCTGCATAAACTCACGATAGGCGGCGACCACCTGCAGGAAATCCTCAACACCGCACAGAGAGAGACTTTCTTCGTCGTAGTAGCTCATCCCCTCCTCGATTTCGTCGCCGGAAAACTCCAGCTGATTGGCGCGGATCATCACCTCTTCGCCATCCAGCCACAGCGTATATTCATGCCCGGCACGCTGCCAGGAACGCTCGCTGCCCTTCACGGTGCGCGCAGCCTGCTCCACTTCGTCCAGCAGAGCAAGATTGCCTTTCACCTCCTCGTTGAACCAGTGGCCGATCGCCTCGTGATCCATCGACATTCGCACCTTTACCACTCCGGTAATATCGCGCAGAAATTCGTAATCCATAGTCTTTTCCTCTGCAAGGGCAATGCGTCACCGCTGCACTGTACCCATGCAGTAATTATCGCAGCAGACAGAAAGAAAAAAAGCGTAGCGGGCGGGAGGTTTGGAAATAAAAATGCCCGGTGATGCAATGTTCACCGGGCATTGGAGAGTTTATCGCCAAACGGTCAGCCGGGCTGACCGAATGGTTTACACCGCGGTCTGGAAGATCACGCCGTCAGCTTTTTCAGTGTACTGATCCAGCTGGTTGAAGTTCAGATAACGGTAGGTATCTTCCGCCGTCTTATCCACCTGCGCCACGAAGGTCTGGTACTCTTCCGGCGTCGGCAGTTTGCCGAGCAGCGAAGCCACCGCTGCCAGTTCGGCAGAGGCCAGATAGACGTTAGCGCCGGTACCTAAACGGTTCGGGAAGTTACGGGTAGAGGTGGAAACCACCGTCGCGCCGTCGGCCACGCGCGCCTGGTTACCCATACACAGGGAACAGCCAGGGATTTCGATACGCGCCCCGCTCTTACCAAACACGCTATAGTAGCCTTCTTCGGTCAGCTGCGCGGCATCCATACGGGTTGGCGGCGCCACCCACAGGCGAGTCGGCAGTTGGCCTTTGTGGCTATCCAGCAGCTTACCGGCGGCACGGAAGTGGCCGATGTTGGTCATGCAGGAGCCGATGAACACTTCGTCGATCTTCTCGCCCTGCACATCAGACAGCAGGCGGGCATCGTCCGGATCGTTCGGCGCGCACAGAATCGGCTCTTTAATATCCGCCAGATCGATGTCGATCACTGCCGCGTATTCCGCGTCAGCATCGGCTTCCAGCAGCTGCGGATCCGCCAGCCATTTTTCCATGCCCTGGATACGACGCTCCAGGGTACGGCGGTCACCGTAGCCTTCGGCGATCATCCACTTCAGCAGAACGATGTTGGAGTTCAGATACTCAACGATCGGCTCTTTATTCAGCTTGATGGTGCAGCCGGCGGCAGAACGCTCCGCCGAGGCATCGGTCAACTCGAACGCCTGCTCGACTTTCAGATCCGGCAGACCTTCGATCTCGAGGATGCGACCAGAGAAGATGTTTTTCTTACCTTTCTTCTCCACGGTCAGCAGGCCCTGCTTGATGGCGTACAGCGGGATGGCGTGGACCAGGTCACGCAGGGTGATCCCCGGCTGCATTTTACCTTTGAAACGCACCAGCACCGATTCCGGCATATCCAGCGGCATCACGCCGGTCGCGGCGGCGAAGGCCACCAGACCAGAGCCTGCCGGGAAGGAGATGCCGATTGGGAAACGGGTGTGGGAGTCACCGCCGGTACCCACGGTATCCGGCAGCAGCATGCGGTTCAGCCAGGAGTGAATCACGCCATCGCCCGGACGCAGAGAAACACCGCCGCGGTTCATGATGAAGTCCGGCAGAGTGTGGTGCGTGGTAACGTCAACCGGCTTCGGGTAGGCCGCGGTGTGGCAGAAGGACTGCATCACCAGGTCTGCAGAGAAGCCCAGGCACGCCAGGTCTTTCAGCTCATCACGGGTCATTGGACCGGTGGTGTCCTGAGAACCGACGGAGGTCATTTTCGGTTCGCAATAAGCGCCCGGACGGATACCGGCAACGCCGCAGGCGCGGCCAACCATTTTCTGCGCCAGCGAGAAGCCGCGGGTGCTTTCCGCCACGTCTTTCGCCTGACGGAAGACATCGCTGTGCGGCAGGCCCAGCGCTTCACGCGCTTTGGTGGTCAGACCGCGACCGATGATCAGCGGAATACGGCCGCCGGCGCGCACTTCGTCGATCAGCACATCGGTTTTCAGCTCGAAGCTGGCCAGCAGTTCGTTGGTCTCGTGGTTACGCACTTCGCCTTTGAACGGGTAAACGTCGATTACGTCGCCCATGTTCAGGTTAGACACATCAACTTCGATAGGCAGCGCGCCCGCATCTTCCATGGTGTTGAAGAAAATTGGCGCGATTTTACCGCCCAGACACAGGCCGCCGCCGCGCTTGTTCGGCACGTTCGGGATATCGTCGCCCATAAACCACAGCACCGAGTTGGTGGCGGATTTACGTGAAGAACCGGTCCCGACCACGTCGCCGACGTAGGCCAGCGGGTAGCCTTTCTGCTGCAGGGCTTCGATCTGTTTGATTGGGCCAACCACGCCCGGCTGATCCGGCTCAATGCCTTCGCGGGGGTTTTTGAGCATTGCCAGCGCATGCAGCGGGATATCCGGGCGCGACCACGCATCCGGCGCCGGAGAGAGATCATCGGTGTTCGTTTCGCCGGTGACCTTGAAGACGGTAACAGTGATTTTCTCTGCCAGCTGCGGACGGTTCAGGAACCACTCGGCGTCAGCCCAGGATTGCATAACCTGTTTAGCATGCTCGTTACCCGCTTTGGCTTTCTCTTCCACGTCGTAGAAGTTATCGAACATCAGCAGGGTATGGGAGAGCGCTTTCGCGGCAATCGGCGCCAGTTTCGCGTCGTCCAGCGCATCGATCAGCGGATGGATATTGTAACCGCCCTGCATGGTGCCCAGCAGTTCAACGGCTTTTTCAGGGGTAACCAGGGGGGAGGTCGCTTCGCCTTTGGCGATCGCGGCAAGGAATCCAGCTTTAACATAGGCGGCTTCGTCGACGCCCGGCGGTACACGGTTAATCAGCAGGTCTAACAGGAATTCTTCTTCGCCCGCAGGCGGGTTTTTCAGCAGTTCTACCAGCGCGGCCATTTGGGTTGCATCTAAGGGTTTGGCAACAATCCCCATGGCGGCACGCTCAGCTACGTGCTTACGGTATTCTTCTAGCACGACGGTTCTCCTCGCTCTCATTGTCATAATGCGGCCTACACGTCTTCAATCAATCTGCCTCTGTCCTGGCTTAGCTTGCCGCGTGACGCATCTTGAAGGATTTAGTGGCTGGGCGATTTTCTTCACGCTCCTGTGAGACAGCAGTTTGTAGGGTAAATGCCCGATACCGCGTCGGCAGCATAGCAGGATTTTTGAAAGGTGTTAATCTGTTTACAAAAAAGCAACATTAAAATTTAGCTGAATCGTTAAGGGCAGGATATTGCAGGCTTTCTGTTCAAATCCCGCGACAAAAATTCCTTTCCGCGTACAACGCCACGGGCCGATCCCAACAATAATCAATAAAAAGCCATACCGCTTACTTATACTCAGCAAACGCGCCGTTTTCGCAGATACTTTAGCGAGATGGGTTACTTTTTGGGTCAGGAGTTTCCATGTCACTGCCGTTCAAACCCCATATTATCGCCCTGCTCTGTAGCGCTGGCTTACTCGCGGCGGCAGGAACACTCTATGTACAAAGCCGAACCCCAGCGACGATCGCTGAACCGCCTGCGCAGCAAGCGCCAGCGCCCGCAGCGTCGACGACACAGCCGGTGGCCGCCACTTACACCCAGGCGCAAATTGATCAGTGGGTCGCCCCTATCGCGCTCTACCCGGACAGTCTGCTGTCGCAGGTGTTGATGGCCTCCACTTATCCCGACAACGTCCTGCAGGCGGTCCAGTGGTCCCAGGATAACCCCGCGATGAAAGGGGATGCGGCCGTGCAGGCGGTTGCCAGCCAGCCGTGGGACCCTAGCGTCAAATCTCTTGTCGCTTTCCCTGCCCTGCTGGCGATGATGGGCGAGAATCCGCCCTGGGTGGAAAATCTTGGCAATGCGTTTTTGGCCCAGCCGCATGATGTGATGGATTCAGTGCAGCGCCTGCGCGCCATTGCCCAACAAACCGGGACGCTGAAATCCACACCGCAGCAGAAAGTGATTGTCACCCCTGCCGCACCGGTTTCAGCCAGCAGCAGCACGGCAGCAACCGCAACCGCCCACACAGCGGCGCCTGCGCCCACGCAGGTCATTAAAATAGAGCCGACCAATCCACAGGTGGTCTATGTTCCCAGCTATAACCCCTCCACCGTCTATGGTACCTGGCCGAACAGCGCCTATCCGCCGGTCTATCTGCCGCCCCCTCCCGGGGAGCAGTTTACCGATAGCTTCGTCAAAGGCTTCGGGTACAGCCTCGGCGTGGCCACCACCTGGGCGCTGTTCAGCAGTATCGACTGGGATGATGATGACCATCACCATCACGATGACGACTACCGCCACGGCGATTACTCGCATAATGGCGATAACATCAATATTAATGTAAATAATTTCAATCATATAACAGGAGAAAACCTGCCGGGAGACCACGTTAACTGGCAGCACAATCCTGCCTATCGCGGACACACACCGTATCCCGATAATACGGTAGCTCAGCGCTTCCATCAGACCAACGTTTCCGGCGGACTGAGCGCGACCCAACATGCGCCAGTCGATCGCGAAGCGCAGCGCCAGGCAGCGATGACCCAGCTGCAGCATAACGTACCGACGGCCACAGCGGGCAATCTGGCGGCAAACAACGCCTCACGCGACGCCCAGCGTCAGGCGGCCTCGGCGCAGCTGAAGCAAGCCACCCAACGCAGTAATTACCGCGGTTACGACAGCACGCCGACCCAACAGCAGCGTCGCGAGGCGGCAAAAACGCAGCTGAAAACCCCCACGCCGCAGCAACAGCAGCGTCGAGAAGCCGCCAGGAGCCACGAGCAGAACCGCACACCTCAGCAGCAGCAGCGCCGGCAGCAGTTCCAGTCCGCCACGCCAGCCCAGCGTCAGCAGACGCTCAGCCATCTGCGCGCCAACGCCCTTAGCGGCAACGAAAGCCGCGCCCCCTCCTGGCAAGCGCAGCAGGAACGAGGACTGCAGAGCCGCCAGTTATCCGGCGTAAACCGCGAGTTACGCGAGGGCGCCAGAGAACGTCTTTCCGAACACCATGAACTGCGTCGCCGCTAAGGATGAGCAGAATGAGAAACCCATTATCCGTTGCCCTGTTTACGTTAATGCTGTCGCCGCTTGCCGCCTTCGCCCAACAGCAGTTTGCCACGCCGGAACAGGCCGCAACTGCGCTGGCCGAAGCGATCAGCCAGCCTAATGAAGCCGCGCTGAGCGAAGTACTCGGCGATAACTGGCAGCAGTTTTTACCCACGGACGGGATCGACCCTGCCGCCGTCGATCGCTTTCAACGCGACTGGCAGGTGAAACATGTCATCATCCAGCAGGGTGACAAAGCCTGGCTCGATGTCGGTAGCGAGGCATGGCGTCTGCCCGTGCCTATCGTAAAAGCGTCTGAGGGATGGCGCTTTGATATGGCCGCTGGCGAAGAGGAGATCCTCACCCGCGCCATCGGCCGCAATGAGCTGTCGGCGATCGCCGCCATGCATGCCTATGTTGATGCCCAGCAGGATTATTATCATCTGAACCACCGCTGGGCGCAGAAAATCATCAGTAGCGAAGGCAAAAAAGATGGCTTGTACTGGCCAACTTCGCCGGGCGAAGCGCCAAGCCCGCTCGGTCCGGCCTTTAGCCCGACGGTGCCCGGTAGCGGCTACCATGGCTATCGCTTTCGAATTATCGCCGGTCGCGATGACCAGAGCGTCGCCTTGCTGGCCTGGCCGATAGCCTGGGGTGAAACCGGCGTGATGAGCTTTATGATCGATCAGCAGGATAGGGTCTATCAGGCCAATCTCGGTGAAGAGAGCGCCGCAAAGGCACAGGAGATAACGCGTTTTACCCCCGACGCTGACGCCGGCTGGCAGGTGGCAGAACCTTAAAAAAAACGCCCGGTTGCACTCACGCAACCGGGCGTTTTCATTCACTTAGCCCTGGTGAGGCATCAGAGAAGGATCGCCGGCAAAGGCTGGTTTTGTGCTGGATAATGCCGCTTCGTCAGCGCTGATGCTACCGGAATTCGCCGCCCATACCCCTTCATTGGTCTTCGTCACCTGCTGATGCTGGGCATTCAGATCCTGGCCCATCGCCGCAATGTGGGTCGTTTCCGTACCGCCGCTGTTGTCCGCCCAGGGAATGTTGGCGTCAGCGGCGCAAGCCACACCGGTAAAAAACGTTGCAGCGACCAGCGCTGTGGTTAAAAAGCGTTTCATCTCACACCTCATCGATATCATTAACTACCTATAAGTTTACTGAGTGACTATTTTCAAAGTATGTATGAGGTGTAGCGGTTTATGAACAGTGACATAGTTCTAAACATCAGGCATAAAAAAAGCGGCTCCCGGAGCCGCTTATGCTTTTTTCCTGAAAGAAAAAGTTACTTTTTCTTCGCTTTGGCGTTTGGCAGGTCGGTGATGCTGCCTTCGAACACTTCCGCCGCCAGGCCAACGGACTCGTGCAGAGTCGGGTGAGCGTGGATGGTCAGGGCGATGTCTTCAGCGTCACAGCCCATCTCGATAGCCAGGCCGATCTCACCCAGCAGCTCGCCGCCGTTGGTGCCGACAATCGCGCCGCCGATAACACGGTGGGTCTCTTTGTCGAAGATCAGTTTGGTCATACCATCTGCGCAGTCAGAAGCGATAGCACGGCCGGAAGCAGCCCACGGGAAGGTGGCGGTTTCGTAGCTGATGCCTTTCTCTTTCGCTTCTTTCTCGGTCAGACCGACCCATGCCACTTCTGGTTCAGTGTAGGCGATGGATGGGATCACTTTCGGATCGAAGTAGTGTTTCAGACCGGAGATAACTTCTGCGGCAACGTGGCCTTCATGGACACCTTTGTGCGCCAGCATCGGCTGGCCGACGATATCGCCGATAGCAAAGATGTGCGGCACGTTGGTGCGCATTTGTTTGTCAACGCGGATGAAGCCGCGATCGTCAACTTCCACGCCAGCTTTACCTGCATCGAGGTTTTTACCGTTCGGTACGCGGCCGATAGCGACCAGCACTGCGTCGTAACGCTGCGCTTCCGCCGGTGCTTTTTTACCTTCCATGGAAACGTAAATACCGTCTTCTTTCGCTTCAACGGCAGTCACTTTGGTTTCCAGCATCAGGTTAAATTTCTTGCTGATGCGTTTGGTGAAGACTTTCACCACGTCTTTGTCGGCAGCCGGGATAACCTGGTCGAACATTTCCACCACGTCAATCTCTGAACCCAGCGCATGGTATACGGTACCCATTTCCAGACCGATGATACCGCCGCCCATCACCAGCATGCGTTTCGGTACAGATTTCAGTTCCAGAGCGTCGGTGGAGTCCCATACGCGCGGATCTTCATGCGGGATAAACGGCAGCTGAATCGGACGGGAACCCGCCGCGATGATAGCGTTGTCGAAGTTGATCACGGTTTTGCCGTTTTCGCCTTCCACTTCCAGGGTGTTAGCGCCGGTAAATTTACCCAGACCGTTAACCACCTTCACTTTACGACCTTTGGCCATGCCAGCCAGACCACCGGTCAGCTGAGTGATGACTTTTTCTTTCCAGGTGCGGATCTTGTCAATGTCAGTTTTCGGTTCGCCGAAAACGATGCCGTGTTCGGCCAGCGCTTTCGCTTCTTCGATAACTTTTGCCACGTGCAGCAGCGCTTTAGAAGGGATACAACCCACGTTCAGACAAACACCACCGAGGGTGCTGTAACGTTCTACGATGACGGTTTCCAGACCTAAATCAGCGCAACGGAAGGCTGCAGAGTAACCTGCGGGGCCTGCCCCAAGTACCACGACCTGAGTTTTGATTTCAGTACTCATCATGACCTCTGTAATTTATATCCGGCGGGTCTGACGCTATTATTCTTACGCCCAAGTCCACCGGGACGTTCTATCCGCGTGTATTTTACAAAATTGTTAACAATTTTTAAACAACAAACGGCAAACGATTTTGTCCTTTGTTGCTGATAATCCCCAACAGCCTGAGGTTATCAGAAAAAAGCCGGCCGTCAGGCCGGCTTTTTCGATTACATCACCAGGCGGCGAATGTCGCTCAGGGTGTTGTTAATGATGGTAATGAAGCGGGCACCATCAGCACCGTCGATGACGCGGTGGTCGAAGGACAGAGAGATCGGCAGCATCAGGCGCGGCACAAACTCTTTACCATTCCATACCGGCTCCATCGCGGACTTAGACACGCCGAGGATGGCCACTTCCGGCGCGTTAACAATCGGCGCGAAGTGGGTGGTACCCAGGCCGCCGATGCTGGAGATGGTGAAGCAACCGCCCTGCATTTCGCCAGCCGTCAGTTTGCCATCGCGCGCTTTCTTCGAGATGGTGGTCAGTTCACGAGACAGCTCGGTGATGCTCTTCTTGTTCACGTCTTTGAAGACCGGAACCACCAGACCGTTCGGGGTATCCACCGCCACACCGATGTTGATGTATTTCTTCAACGTCAGGCGCTGACCATCTTCGGAGAGCGAGCTGTTGAAGCGCGGCATCTGCTCAAGCGCAGCGGCAACCGCTTTCATGATGAAGACCACTGGAGTGAATTTCACGTCCAGTTTACGCTTCTCAGCTTCGGCATTCTGCTGCTTGCGGAACGCTTCCAGATCGGTGATATCGGTTTTGTCGAAGTGGGTAACGTGCGGGATCATCACCCAGTTACGGCTCAGGTTGGCGCCAGAGATTTTCTGGATACGACCCAGCTCCACTTCTTCGACTTCGCCAAACTTGCTGAAGTCAACCTTCGGCCACGGCAGCATGCCCGGGATACCGCCGCCTGCGGCAGCAGCCGGTGCGGATTCAGCGCGTTTAACCGCTTCTTTCACGTAAGCCTGAACGTCTTCGCGCAGGATACGACCTTTACGGCCGGTGCCTTTCACTTTCGCCAGGTTAACACCGAACTCGCGCGCCAGACGGCGAATCAGCGGGGTCGCGTGAACGTAGGCATCGTTTTCAGCGAATTCGCTTTTACCTTCTGCTTTCGCAGCCGGCGCAGCGGCAGGCTTAGCGGCCTGAGCCGGGGCAGCAGCTGGTGCCGGTGCAGCAGCCTGAGCCGGAGCGGCGGCAGGCGCAGCGCCTTCCACTTCGAAGACCATGATCAGGGAACCGGTTTTGACTTTATCGCCGGTGCTGATTTTGATCTCTTTAACGGTACCCGCGAACGGCGCCGGAACTTCCATAGAGGCTTTGTCGCCCTCTACGGTGATCAGGGACTGTTCTGCCGCGACTTTATCGCCGACTTTAACCATCACTTCGGTGACTTCAACTTCGTCGCCGCCGATGTCCGGGACGTTAACATCTTTCACGCCTGCTGCGGCAGCCGGAGCCGCAGCAGCCGGCGCGGCAGCCTGTGCCGGAGCGGCTGCAGGCGCAGCGCCCGCCACTTCGAAGATCATAATCAGGGAGCCGGTGGAAACTTTATCGCCGGTATTGATTTTGATCTCTTTGACGGTACCGGCGAACGGCGCCGGAACTTCCATAGAGGCTTTATCGCCTTCTACGGTGATCAGGGATTGCTCAGCGGCGATGGTGTCGCCCACTTTAACCATGATCTCAGTGACTTCGACTTCATCGCCGCCGATATCCGGGACGTGAACTTCTTTCGCTGCCGCGGCAGCCGCTGGAGCAGCGGCTGCCGGAGCGGCTTCTTTCTTCTCTTCCTGCGCAGGTGCAGCGGCGGCTGCACCTTCGGCGGAATCGAAAATCATAATCAGTTTGCCAGTCTCGGTTTTGTCGCCGACGGAGACTTTAATCTCTTTCACGACGCCAGCCTGCGGAGACGGGACTTCCATAGAGGCTTTGTCGCCTTCTACGGTGATCAGCGACTGTTCAGCTTCTACTTTGTCGCCAACTTTGACCAGGATCTCGGTGATTTCAACTTCATCAGCCCCGATGTCCGGTACTTTGATTTCGATAGCCATTATTCTTTTACCTCTTACGCCAGACGCGGGTTAACTTTTTCTGCATCGATGTCGAATTTCGCGATAGCGTCAGCCACCACTTTCTTATCGATTTCACCACGTTTAGCCAGTTCGCCCAGCGCTGCTACGACCACATAGGAAGCATCGACTTCGAAGTGGTGACGCAGGTTTTCACGGCTGTCGGAACGACCGAAGCCATCGGTACCCAGTACGCGGTAATCATCAGCCGGTACGTAAGTACGAACCTGCTCAGCGAACAGTTTCATATAGTCAGTGGATGCCACTGCCGGAGCGTCGTTCATTACCTGAGCGATATACGGCACGCGCGGGGTTTCCAGCGGGTGCAGCATGTTCCAGCGTTCGCAATCCTGGCCATCACGCGCCAGTTCGGTGAAGGAGGTAACGCTATACACGTCGGAACCCACGCCGTAGTCTTTCGCCAGGATCTGCGCTGCTTCACGCACGTGACGCAGGATAGAACCGGAGCCCAGCAGCTGAACTTTACCTTTGCTACCTTCGATGGTTTCGAGTTTGTAGATACCTTTACGGATACCTTCCTCGGCGCCTTCCGGCATGGCCGGCATGTGGTAGTTTTCGTTCAGCGTAGTGATGTAGTAGTAAACGTTCTCTTGCGCTTCGCCGTACATACGGACCAGACCATCATGCATGATGACAGCCACTTCATAGGCGTACGCCGGGTCGTAAGAGATACAGTTCGGGATAGTCAGCGACTGAATGTGGCTGTGACCATCTTCGTGCTGCAGACCTTCGCCGTTCAGGGTAGTACGACCGGAAGTCCCGCCAATCAGGAAGCCGCGAGCCTGCTGATCGCCAGCCGCCCAGCACAGATCGCCGATACGCTGGAAGCCGAACATCGAGTAGTAGATGTAGAACGGGATCATCGGCAGGTTGTTGGTGCTGTAAGAGGTCGCAGCAGCCAGCCAGGATGCGCCTGCGCCCAGCTCGTTGATCCCTTCCTGCAGAATCTGGCCTTTCTCGTCTTCTTTGTAGTAAGCAACCTGCTCACGGTCCTGCGGGGTATACTGCTGGCCGTTCGGGCTGTAAATACCGATCTGACGGAACAGACCTTCCATACCGAAGGTACGCGCTTCGTCGGCGATGATCGGCACCAGACGATCTTTGATCGACTTGTTCTTCAGCATCACGTTCAGGGCGCGAACGAAAGCGATAGTGGTAGAGATTTCTTTGTTTTGCTCTTCCAGCAGCGCGCTGAAGTCGGCCAGGGTCGGCAGCTCGAGTTTCTCAGTGAACTTCGGCTGACGAGTCGGCAGATAGCCGTTCAGCTTCTGACGCTGAGCGTGCAGGTAAGTGTGCTCTTCGGAACCTTCCGGGAAGGTTACGTACGGCAGTTTTTCGAGATCGGCATCCGCCACCGGCACATTGAAACGATCGCGGACGTAGCGAACACCGTCCATGTTCATTTTCTTAACCTGGTGCGCGATGTTCTTACCTTCAGCGGTATCGCCCATACCATAACCTTTAATGGTATGCGCCAGGATCACGGTCGGCTGACCTTTGGTCTCCTGCGCTTTCTTCAATGCAGCGTAGACTTTCTTCGGATCGTGACCACCGCGGTTCAGAGCCCAGATCTGCTCGTCAGTCCAGTCAGCGACCAGGGCAGCGGTTTCCGGATATTTGCCGAAGAAGTGCTCACGAACGTAAGCGCCGTCTTTGGATTTGAAGGTCTGGTAGTCGCCGTCAACGGTTTCGTTCATCAGCTGAATCAGCTTACCGCTGGTGTCTTTACGCAGCAGCTCATCCCAACGGCCGCCCCAGATAACCTTGATAACGTTCCAGCCAGCACCACCGAAGATGCCTTCCAGTTCGTTAATGATTTTGCCGTTACCGGTGACCGGGCCGTCCAGACGCTGCAGGTTGCAGTTGATGACGAAGACCAGGTTGTCCAGTTTTTCACGGGTGGCGATGGTGATAGCGCCTTTTGATTCCGGCTCATCCATCTCGCCGTCGCCCAGGAAGGCGTAAACGGTTTGTTCGGAGGTGTCTTTCAGACCGCGGTGTTCCAGATATTTCAGGAATTTGGCCTGATAGATAGCGCCCAACGGCCCCAGACCCATGGATACGGTCGGGAACTGCCAGAATTCCGGCATCAGTTTCGGGTGCGGATAAGAGGACAGACCCTTGCCGTGAACTTCCTGGCGGAAGTTGTCCATCTGCTCTTCGGTCAGACGGCCTTCCAGGAACGCACGTGCATATACGCCCGGAGAGATGTGACCCTGGAAGTACACCAGATCGCCGCCATCTTTCTCAGTGCGCGCACGGAAGAAGTGGTTGAAGCAGACTTCGTAGAAGGTCGCGGAAGACTGATAGGACGCCATGTGGCCGCCCAGTTCGAGATCTTTTTTCGACGCGCGCAGAACGGTCATGATGGCGTTCCAGCGAATCGCAGAACGAATGCGACGTTCCAGATCCAGATTGCCCGGGTATTCCGGCTCATCTTCAACGGCAATAGTGTTGACGTAGTTGCCGGCGGAAGCGCCTGCAGCAACCTTCACTCCGCCTTTACGGGCTTCAGAAAGGAGTTGGTCAATCAGATACTGAGCGCGCTCAACACCTTCTTCACGGATGACCGATTCGATCGCCTGTAGCCAGTCGCGAGTTTCGATCGGATCCACGTCATTGTGTAAACGTTCTGACATGGGGGTATTCCTTATCTATCTAATCGTTGATTAATCTGGAACCTGTCCCATTGAACTCTTCGTTCTTCACGCTGGAACAACCAAAAATTCAATAAGACAGGTTCTGCGTTTAGTTGCCGCGCTCTAAAAATGGCGCTTAAGAACCGGAGTTCTCGTCCTTTCGTTGCTGTAAACGACGCAGTGAGCGCTCTCGACGGCTCTGCTCACGACTACGATCCAGCAAAATTTCCTCAATGAACGCCAGGTGACGGTGCGACGCTTCACGCGCCTGCTCCGGCTCCCCGGCCATTATCGCCTCGAAAATGCGAGTGCGATGGTTGCTGACCAACGGGAGCATTTCCCGCCGGGCATACAGCAATTCAAAGTTCTGACGCACGTTTTGCGCCAACATCGGCTCCATACACCTTAGCAGATGAAGCAACACCACATTGTGTGCCGCCTCGGTGACGGCGATTTGATACTGGACGACGGCGCCGGACTCAGCGTCCAAATCGCCCGACTGCTGAGCGCGTTCAATAGCCTGATGCAGTTCACGGATACGGTCGCGATCCTCATCATTGCTGCGCAGCGCCGCGTAATAGGCCGCGATGCCTTCCAGCGCGTGACGGGTCTCAAGCAGATCGAATTGGGATTCAGGGTGATCGGACAGCAGCTCAACCAGCGGATCGCTGAAGCTCTGCCACAGGCGGCTCTGAACAAACGTTCCACCTCCCTGACGACGAAGCAACAAGCCCTTGGCTTCGAGGCGTTGAATCGCCTCACGCAGCGAGGGGCGGGAAACGTCGAACTGTTTAGCCAGTTCGCGTTCTGGCGGGAGTTTTTCACCGGGGCGCAAGGTCCCCTCAAGAATCAGAAACTCCAGCTGCTGCTCTATCACATCGGATAATTTTGGTTGGCGGATTTTGCTGTAGGCCATATTCCCTGTCTCTGCCATTAGCCCGGAGTCAATTGGTCTTACCAATTTAAAGTTCGTAGCGCTAAAGTAACAAAGTATTCACCTTCTGTCCATACAGGTTTTGATTGAAATCAGTAAACCTGGGACATTTTAACAACCTTACAGAAATAACATTTCAGAAATGTAACCTTGCACAAATGTTACGTTTACTCACAAAGAGGTAGCCTTAACTTTATAGAAACGAAAAATTACGCTTTCTGAACCGATTCAACGCTGCAATAAATGAATACAGAGTCACTTAAAGTGAATAAATAATGACAAAGCAGCATGCATCAAAATACGACAGATTGTGACTATTGATGTCTTTTTAGACACATCGTCATCATCCCTTCATAAAGCAGGTGCATTCAAACGCGCTTACCACTATTCTGCCGGAGACGAAAGGCCTTTTTCGGAATTACCACACAGCCTTCCGTAAACAAAACAATACAGAAACGGAAGTTACTGAATACACAAACACAACAATATGTGCGCGCCATCACTCAGGTAAAAAGTGGGCCACTTCGCCCAAATTTTCGCTGGCTATGCTTTCAGGCAGGGACAGCAGTGAAGCAGCAACCTGACGGATGACGTACACAAAAAATAACCACACACGAGGTTTCATATGGAAGGTCAACAGCACGGCGATCGGCTGAAGCGCGGCCTGAAAAACCGTCACATTCAGCTCATCGCGCTGGGCGGGGCTATCGGCACCGGCCTGTTTCTGGGGAGCGCGTCCGTCATTCAGTCCGCCGGACCGGGTATCATTCTTGGTTACGCTATCGCCGGTTTTATCGCTTTCCTGATCATGCGTCAGCTGGGCGAAATGGTGGTGGAAGAGCCGGTGGCCGGCTCATTTAGCCACTTTGCTTACAAATACTGGGGCGGTTTTGCCGGCTTCGCCTCCGGCTGGA
Organism: Klebsiella sp. P1954; assembly: GCF_018199955.1. NCBI lineage: Bacteria > Pseudomonadati > Pseudomonadota > Gammaproteobacteria > Enterobacterales > Enterobacteriaceae > Klebsiella > Klebsiella sp. P1954. The sequence goes on from NZ_CP073373.1 coordinate 2,075,800, forward strand.
ACTACTGGGTACTGTATGTCCTGGTGGCCATGGCGGAACTGACCGCCGTTGGCAAATATATCCAGTTCTGGTGGCCGGAAATCCCTACCTGGGCCTCGGCGGCGGTCTTCTTCATCGCCATCAACGCCATTAACCTGACCAATGTCAAAGTGTTCGGTGAAATGGAATTCTGGTTCGCGATTATCAAAGTGGTCGCCGTAGTGGCGATGATTTTGTTCGGCGGCTGGCTGCTGTTCAGCGGCAACGGCGGCCCGCAGGCGACGGTACGTAACCTGTGGGACCAGGGGGGCTTCCTGCCGCACGGCTTTTACGGGCTGGTGATGATGATGGCGATCATCATGTTCTCCTTTGGCGGCCTGGAGCTGGTGGGGATCACCGCCGCGGAAGCGGATAATCCGGAGCAAAGCATTCCTAAAGCCACCAATCAGGTTATTTACCGTATTCTGATCTTCTATGTTGGTTCGCTGGCGGTGCTGCTCTCCCTGCTGCCGTGGACCCGCGTCACCGCGGACACCAGTCCGTTCGTCCTGATCTTCCATGAACTTGGCGATACGCTGGTGGCAAACGCTCTGAACGTGGTGGTGCTGACGGCAGCACTGTCGGTTTATAACAGCTGCGTGTACTGCAACAGCCGTATGCTGTTCGGCCTTGCTCAGCAGGGCAACGCGCCAAAAGCGCTGCTCAGCGTCGACAAACGCGGCGTGCCGGTGAATACCATTCTCGTCTCGGCCCTGGTCACTGCGCTGTGCGTGCTGATCAACTACCTGGCGCCTGAATCTGCTTTCGGTCTGCTGATGGCGCTGGTGGTCTCAGCCCTGGTCATCAACTGGGCGATGATCAGCCTCGCGCATATGAAATTCCGTCGCGCCAAAAAGCAGCAGGGCGTGGTCACGCGTTTCCCGGCCCTCTTCTATCCGCTGGGCAACTGGCTGTGCCTGCTGTTTATGGCGGCGGTGCTGGTGATTATGCTGATGACCCCGGGGATGGCGATTTCCGTCTGGCTGATCCCGGTATGGATTGCAGTGCTGGGCGTGGGCTACCTGTTTAAAGAGAAAGCCGCCGCCACCATAAAAGCACAATAATACATCTCATCAATACTTCACTTTGCTCTGCGCCCTCCCCTGAATAATGGGCGCAGAGCATTGTTATCTGCTTCACACTTTCCCCTCCATAGCTTATTTATCCATATCGTCAACGAGTTCCTGCAACGTATTTCTGCCAACCGCAGCCAATAATTCTCTCCATACTGCAACGGAGAGACCGCACATGGCAGAGAACACGCTTTCAATAAGAGAAAAGATTGGTTACGGGATGGGTGATGCCGGATGCAATATTATCTTTGGCGCCATCATGCTGTTTGTGAACTATTTTTACACTGATATATTCGGACTAGCGCCGGCGCTGGTCGGCGTACTTCTGCTCTCGGTGCGAGTCATCGATGCGGTAACCGACCCTATCATGGGCGCTCTTGCCGACCGCACCCGTAGTAAATATGGTCGCTTTCGTCCATGGCTGCTGTGGATCGCCTTCCCCTACGCCCTGTTCAGCGTCCTGATGTTCACCACTCCTGAGTGGACCTACAATAGCAAAGTCATCTATGCGTTTGTGACCTACTTTCTGCTGTCGATTACCTATACCGCGATTAATATTCCCTACTGCTCGCTGGGAACGGTGATGACCGCCGATCCGAAAGAGCGTGTTGCCTGCCAGTCTTATCGTTTCGTCATGGTGGGTATCGCCACGCTCCTGCTGTCATTGACGCTGCTGCCAATGGCCGACTGGTTCGGCGGCGCCGATAAAGCGAAGGGCTACCAGATGGCGATGACCGTGCTGGCCTTTATCGGTATGTGTATGTTCCTGTTCTGCTTCGCCACCGTGCGCGAACGTATCCGCCCGGCGGTGCAGACGAATGACGAACTGAAAAAAGATCTGAAAGACGTCTGGAAAAATGACCAGTGGGTGCGCATCCTGCTGCTCACGCTGTGCAACGTCTGTCCGGGCTTTATCCGCATGGCCGCCACCATGTACTACGTCACCTGGGTGATGGGACAAAGCACCCATTTTGCCACCCTGTTTATCAGCCTCGGCGTAGTTGGGATGATGATTGGCAGCATGCTGGCGAAAGTCCTGACCGACCGCTGGTGCAAACTGCAGGTTTTCTTCTGGACCAATATCGTGCTGGCCGTGTTCTCCTGCGCCTTCTATTTCTTTAATCCACACGCCACCACGCTGATTATGGTGCTCTACTTCCTGCTCAACATTCTGCATCAAATCCCTTCCCCGCTACACTGGTCGCTAATGTCCGACGTTGACGACTACGGCGAATGGAAAACCGGCAAGCGCATCACCGGTATCAGCTTCTCCGGTAATCTGTTCTTCCTGAAGGTCGGCCTGGCGGTCGCCGGGGCAATGGTCGGTTTCCTGCTGTCATGGTACGGCTACGACGCCGGCGCGAAAGCGCAAAGCGCCTCCGCGCTGAACGGTATCGTGCTGCTATTCTCAGTCATTCCCGGCGTCGGCTATCTGATCACCGCCGGCGTGGTGCGCCTGCTGAAGGTTGACCGTACCCTGATGCGCCAGATTCAGAGCGATCTGGAGAAGCGCCGCAGCAACTACAGCGAGCTGAACGAATACCAGGAACTGAAAACCAGTGAACACGTAAGGAAAGCCTGATGAACAACTGGCCAAACCCCTTTATTGAACAGCGTGCAGACCCCTTTATCCTGCGCCATCTTAGCCACTACTACTTTATTGCCTCGGTGCCGGAATACGACCGGCTGGAGATCCGGCGCGCGGTAACCCTTGAAGGATTACGCGATGCTGAGCCGGTCGTGGTTTGGCGCGCGCCGCAAAGCGGGCCGATGAGCCAACTGATTTGGGCGCCGGAGCTGCATGAAATAGACGGTAAGTGGTATATCTATTTTGCCGCCACCCATACTCACGATCTGGATGCGCTGGGGATGTTTCAGCATCGCATGTTCGTTCTCGAGTGCGCTGACAGCGATCCGCTGACCGGCCGCTGGCAGGAAAAAGGCCAGGTGGTCACGCCTTTCGATACCTTCGCCCTCGATGCCACCACTTTTACCCATCAGGGGAAACGCTGGTATCTGTGGGCGCAAAAATCCCCGCATATCGAAGGCAACTCAAACCTGTATCTCGCCGAAATGGCTAACCCGTGGACGTTAAAAGGCGAGCCGGTCATGCTGAGCAAGCCGGAGTTCGACTGGGAGTGCCGGGGATTTAAGGTCAACGAAGGGCCTGCGGTACTGATGCATGGCGATAAGCTATTTATCAGCTATTCCGCCAGCGCCACCGATGAAAACTACTGCATGGGGTTGTTATGGATCGACCGGCAGGCCGATCCGCTGCAGCCGGCAAACTGGCATAAAGCTCCGCAGCCGGTGTTCCGCACCAGCTATGAAAACCGCCAGTATGGCCCAGGTCATAATAGTTTTACCCAAACGCCGGAAGGGGAAGATGTGCTGGTGTATCACGCGCGGAATTACACCGAGATAGAAGGCGACCCGCTGTATGATCCCAATCGCCATACGCGGTTAAAGCTGGTCAGCTGGCGGGAAGACGGGATGCCCGACTTCGGTATTCCACCGGCGGATACGCTGTAGCGGTTCGGAATGTTACCCGCTGGCGCGGGTTCTCCAGGCCGGGTCAGGCGAAGCCGCCGCCCGGCAACATGACCAGCACGGCGTCTGATATATCGCCCGGCGGCGCTGTTGCTTGCCGGGTCTACGTGACGTGAGCCTGCGGGTGACTCGCCAGGCCGGATAAGCGCAGCGCCATCAGGCAACAAAAGCCCCGCAGGTACGTACATCGTGGCAGGCAGCGCGCGGGCTCAGGCCGTTAAACCAGGGTACCGTAAATCGTCAGCAGCGCCATAATCACCACTACCACCAGCGAAGTCTTCTTAGCCATCGATACCGCAGCCTTCGGCGTCGCTACTTTATCCACGTGCGGCTCACGGGCCAGGGAATACTGCGCCAGGCGGGTCAACACCTGATACTGCGACGAATGGCGGTCGCCCAGCGAAGCAAACCACGCCGGGAGCGCTTTTTCACCATGGCCCACCAGGGCATAGACCACCCCCACCAGACGCACCGGCAGCCAGTCCACAATATGCAGGATACCATCGATCCCGGACTGCAACCGGTGGTGCGGCGTCTGGTAGCGCGCCAGCCATGTCTGCCAGGCGCGCAGTACGCTGTAGGCGATAAGCGTCAGCGGGCCCCAGGCCCCCCCCACGACAAACCAGAAAAGCGGCGCCAGATAGTATCGATAGTTAATCCACAGCAGCGCATTTTGCAGTTCGCTAAGGTACTCACGCTCATCACAGCCCGGCGGCACGCCGTGAATCAGCGTCAGCTCGCTGGCCATGGCATCGCAGGCGCGACTGTCATTGCGCGACGCCGCTTTCAGATAGGCATGGTAGTGCAGCCGAACTTTGCCGGCGCCAATGCATAGCAGGCCCAGTAAAATCCAGAACACCAGCAGCGGTATGTTAAACAGCTGCCCCTGCAGCAGACGCTGAATGATATACACGACCGCGACAGCCACCAGCGTCATCAGCAGCGTGCCCGGTAACGAGAAATGTTTTATCCGGCGAAACGCCACCTCCAGCCGATGATCAAGCTGCCAGTGTTCGCCCAGCTTAAACAGCCGTTCGGCGATAAGCACCAACAGCGTCGTAAACAGCGTCATGAGGTCTCCTTTTCTGACGGGGCGCTGAGCAGCGCACGGTATTTTATCCAGTCAAAGGCCGGTCCTGGATCGGTTTTCCGCACGGGCGCGATATCGCTGTGGCCCGCAATGTTTTCGGCGATAGCCGGATAAAGCGCGATCAGCAGATCCGTCACCGCCGCCAGCTGCCGGTACTGCGCGTCGGTATACGCCAGAGTATCGGTGCCTTCCAGCTCTATGCCGATGGAAAAGTCATTGCAGCGTTCGCGTCCCTGATAACAGGAGACGCCCGCATGCCACGCCCGCTTATCGAAAGGCACATACTGCACGATTTCGCCATCACGGCGAATCAGACAATGCGCCGAAACGCGCAGATGAGCAATCTCGGCAAAGAAAGGATGCGCGTGCGGATCCAGGGTACCAGTGAACAGCGCATCAATCCACGGACCACCAAATTCCCCCGGTGGCAGGCTAATGTTATGCACCACCAGTAAGGAAGGGGTCTCTTCATCCGGACGGCAGTCATGGTGCGGCGAGGGAACCCGACGCGCGCCGACCAACCACCCCTCGTTCAACTGCATGCGGGATCTCCTTTCGCGAACTCATGCTTCCGGGCCACACGCCGGCCCAAAGGATGAAGTGTGTATGGTACTGAAACGTCGTTCAGGTTAGCATGTTTCCCACTTCTGAATCTTATCTATCTGGAGCTTTATCATGTCGCCTCGTCGTTACAACCCCGACCGCCGCCGTGACGTGCTGCTGGAACGTATTAATCTCGATATTACCGATGCTGTCGCACACTCCCTGCGGGAAGATCTGGGCGGCGAAGTCGACGCCAACAACGATATTAGCGCGCAATTATTGCCGCAGGATGCACGCTCCCATGCGGTGGTCATTACTCGTGAAGATGGCGTCTTCTGTGGCAAACGCTGGGTGGAAGAGGTCTTTATTCAGCTCGCCGGTGACGATGTGAATATCACCTGGCACGTGGCCGACGGCGATGCGGTCAAAGCCGACCAGCCGCTGTTCGAATTGGAAGGCCCGTCGCGTATTCTGCTCACCGGCGAACGCACGGCGCTGAACTTTGTGCAAACCCTCTCCGGCGTCGCCAGCGTCGTCCGTCGCTATGTCGACCTGCTCGCCGGCACCAAAACCCAACTGCTGGATACGCGCAAAACGCTGCCAGGGCTGCGTACCGCGCTGAAATACGCGGTACTCTGCGGCGGCGGCGCCAACCATCGACTAGGCCTGTTCGACGCGTTCCTGATTAAAGAAAACCACATTATCGCCTCCGGATCGATCCGTCAGGCAGTGGAAAAGGCGTTCTGGCTGCATCCTGATGTGCCGGTGGAAGTGGAAGTGGAAACCCTGGATGAACTGGAGCAGGCGTTAAAAGCCGGGGCTGATATCATTATGCTCGATAACTTCACCACCGATCTGATGCGCGAGGCGGTGAAAATTACCGCAGGCCAGGCGGCGCTGGAGGTCTCCGGCAACGTTACCTTTGACACCATCCGCGAATTCGCCGATACCGGCGTCGACTATATTTCCGTCGGCGCCCTGACCAAACATGTGCAGGCGCTCGACCTGTCGATGCGCTTCCGCTGAGCAACAGGCCTTCACGCTTCCGGGCGTGAAGGCCTGAATTTGCGGCCCGCCTCGCAGTCGCCCGTGCTCACCATGAAATCCAGATAAAAACCCTGGAACCCGCTTTCCCGGATCGTTTTCGCCCCCTCGCCTGCGCCCCTCAATCCCTTCACAGTGCTCCTGTCACAACAAGGAGCGACTTATGGATAAACAACGAGGTTTTACCCTGATTGAACTGATGGTGGTTATCGGAATCATCGCCATTCTTAGCGCCATCGGCATCCCGGCCTACCAGAACTACCTGCGTAAAGCCGCCCTCACCGACCTGCTGCAGACCTTTGTCCCTTACCGGACAGCCATCGAACTTTGCGCGCTCGATCATGGCGGCCTAACGCCATGCGACGGCGGCAGCAACGGCATTCCCTCGCCGACAACCACGCGCTACCTCTCCGCCATGAGCGTGGCCAAAGGGGTCGTCACCCTCACCGGTCAGGAGAGTCTGAACGGACTGGGGGTCACCCTGACGCCGACCTGGGACAATGCCGAGGGCGTCACCGGCTGGCAGCGCGTCTGCACCATCACCGGCAATAGCGCGCTTCAGCAGGCCTGCGAAGACGTTTTCCGGGTGAAGTGAGGGCTAATGCATGAAAACAGAACAGCTGATCCCCCTCTGCCGTCGCTACCACGCCATGCTGCTGCATAGCGATGAACAGACAATCTCTATTGCGGTGGTTAATACCCCGCCGGCGGAGTTGATGGAGGCGCTACGCTTCGCGACGCAAAAGCGGATCGACATTGAATGCTGGAGCCAGGAGCAGATGGATAAGCGTCTGCAGGCCCAGGAAAAGCAGGCGCAACTGGCGCAGAACGACGGGCCGGAAAATATCGCCGAACGGGTCAACCAGATCCTCGAACAGGCCCTGCGTCAGCGGGCGTCTGATATTCATATCGAGCCCACGGAAACGCACTTACGCATCCGCCTGCGGGTCGATGGCGTCCTTCACGCCCTACCGTTGCTGGCTCCCGAACTGGCCGCACCGGTTATCGCGCGACTCAAGGTCCTGGCCAGTCTCGATATCGCCGAGCACCGTTTACCGCAGGATGGCCAGTTCGCGCTGAATCTTGCGGGACGACCGCTCTCTTTTCGCATCGCCACTCTGCCCTGCCGCTATGGCGAAAAGATTGTCCTGCGCCTTCTGCATCAGGTTGACCAGGCGCTGGATCTGGAAGCACTCGGACTCTCATCCTCCCAGCTGGCGGCCTTTCGCCAGGCGCTGAACCAGCCGCAGGGTCTGCTGCTGGTCACCGGCCCAACCGGAAGCGGGAAAACGGTGACCCTCTACAGCGCCCTGCAGGCCAGAAACCGTGAGCAAGTGAATATCTGTAGCGTGGAGGATCCACTGGAGATCCCCATCGCCGGGATGAACCAGACGCAAATCAATCCCCGCGCCGGACTCACTTTTCACAGTGTGCTGCGCGCCCTGTTACGCCAGGATCCGGATATTGTCATGGTGGGCGAGATCCGCGATGCCGAGACCGCTGAAATCGCGCTCAAAGCCGCCCAGACCGGTCATCTGGTGCTCTCCACCCTGCACACCAATTCCACCAGCGAAACCCTGACCCGCCTGCAGCAAATGGGCATCGCCCGCTGGATGATTTCCTCTGCGCTCTCGCTGGTCATCGCCCAGCGTCTGGTCCGCAAGCTGTGTCCCCACTGTCGGCGTAATGCCGGCAGCGCCGCCGACCTGCCGCACAGCCTGTGGCCCCGCCCGCTGCCACGCTGGCAGGCAGCGGGCTGCGAACATTGTTACCACGGATATTACGGCCGGCTGGCGCTGTTCGAAGTGCTGCCTGTTACCCCCGGGCTACGCCAGGGGATAGTCCAGGGACTTAACGCCATTGAGATTGAATCTCTGGCGCGAGCCGCAGGGATGATGACGCTTTTTGAAAGCGGCTGTCAGGCTATCGAACAGGGATTGACCAGCCTCGAAGAGGTGGTGCGGGTGCTGGGGATCCCCCATGGCGACTAAGCGTCTCTGGCGCTGGCGCGGTATTGATGTGCAGGGCGCCCCCTGTCAGGGGATGCTATGGCAAACCAAGCGTCTGGAGGTCCTGCAGCACCTTCAACAGCAGCGAGTCATACCGCTGGCCGTACGCCGCTGTGCGGTGAAGCAGAGCCTCTGGCACCCGCGCTACAGTTGCGAAACGATCCGCCAGCTGGCGTCCCTGCTGCAGGCCGGCCTGCCGCTGGCGGAAGGGTTATCGCTGCTGGCGCAGCAGCAGTCGCATGCCCAGTGGCAGGCGCTGCTTGAGGCGCTGGGCCGCGAGCTGGCCCAGGGCGTGGCGTTCTCTGCCGCGCTGGCGCAGTGGCCCCAGGCTTTTCCGCCCCTATATCTGGCGATGATTAGCACCGGCGAACTGACGGGCAAGCTCGATATCTGCTGCCTGCAGTTGGCAAATCAGCAGCAGGAGCAGCAGCGGCTCGCCAGCAAAGTCAAAAAAGCGCTGCGCTACCCGCTGATCGTGCTCTCTCTGGCGCTGTTGGTGGTGCTGGGGATGCTCTATTTTGTCCTGCCCGAGTTCACCGCCATCTACCAGACGTTCAGTACGCCGTTACCGCTGTTGACGCGGATGGTCGTTGCGGCAGGCGACATGCTAAGTCGCGGCTGGCCGCTGCTGCTGGCCTTGCTGCTGAGCCCGCTGCTGCTCAACCAGCTGATCCGGCGGCGCAGCGACTGGTTGCTGCGCCGCCAGCGGTTGCTTAACGCGCTTCCTCTCATTGGCTCCCTGATCGGCGGACAACAGCTGAGCCTGATCTTCACCATCCTGGCGTTAACCCAAAGCGCCGGTATTAGCTTTCTGCAGGGGCTGCAAAGCGTTGAAGAGTCCCTGTCGTGCCCGCTATGGCGCCAGCGTCTGGCGCAGGCCCGCGCGCTGATCGTTCAGGGGGAGCCGATTTGGCAGGCGTTAAGCCGCTGCGGCGGTTTTACACCGCTGTGCCTGCAGCTCATCCGCACGGGGGAAAGCGCGGGAGCGCTGGATCAGATGCTGGAAAACCTGGCGCATCACCATCGCCAGCAAACCTATCAGCGAGCCGATAGTCTGGCTGCGCATCTTGAACCCATGATGCTGGTGATAACCGGCTCGCTGGTCGGGATTCTGGTGGTGGCAATGTATTTGCCCGTTTTTCACCTGGGCGATGCCATTGGCGGGGCGGGAGGATGAGAAACACTGGCGCCGCGCAGGCGCCAGTGCAGCCGATTACAGGCTATTGAATACCCGGTTCTCTTGTTCCTGAACGCGGATAAAGGTCGTACGCTTGGTCAGCTCTTTCAGACGCGAGGCGCCAACGTAGGTGCAGGCAGAACGCAGGCCGCCGAGAATATCACGTGCGGTATTCTCCACCGGTCCACGCAAAGGCAGCTTAACGGTTTTGCCTTCCGCCGCGCGGTATTTCGCGACACCGCCCACATGGCGGGTCATCGCCGACTCGGAGCTCATGCCGTAGAACAGCATGAATTTCTCTCCGTTCTCTTCAACGATGGTTCCGCCGCTCTCTTCATGGCCCGCCAGCATGCCGCCAAGCATCACGAAATCAGCGCCGCCGCCGAAGGCTTTCGCCACATCGCCCGGCATGGTGCAACCGCCGTCGCTGATGATCTGGCCGCCAAGGCCGTGCGCCGCATCGGCACACTCAATCACGGCGGAGAGCTGCGGATAGCCGACCCCGGTCTTAACGCGGGTGGTGCAGACGGATCCCGGGCCGATGCCAACTTTGACGATATCGGCGCCGGAGAGGATCAGCTCTTCGCACATTTCACCGGTGACCACGTTCCCGGCGATGATAGTTTTTTGCGGCCAGGCTTCGCGCGCCTTCGCCACGAACTGTACAAAGTGCTCGGAGTAGCCGTTGGCGACGTCGATACACACAAAATTCAGCTGTGGGTTCTGAGAGAGGATCTGCTGGGTTTTTTCGAAATCCGCATCGGACGTGCCGGTGGAAACCATCACATGCTTGAGTACGTCTGCGGATGCGCCCTGGGTAAACGCCAGCCATTCTTCAGCGGTGTAGTGCTTATGTACCGCGGTCAGAATACCAAAAGTGGCCAGCGCTTTAGCCATGCTGAAGGTGCCGACGGTATCCATGTTAGCCGCAATAATCGGCACGCCGGACCAGGTCAGGCCTGAATGTTTAAAGGTGAATTCACGTTCCAGCTCAACATCAGAACGGCTTTTGAGGGTAGAGCGTTTCGGGCGGATAAGAACGTCTTTGAAACCAAGCTTCAGATCTTCTTCAATACGCATGTGCGAATTCCTGGGGTTAATGGCATGAATGTGAGAGCACAACTCCAGTGACGTTATCATACGCGCGAATCAGGCCCGCGCAAGACTGCGATTTTCACTTTTTTTACGCTACAATCGTATAAATTTACCTGGTGAATGGAGAAAAAGGCGCCTATGCCTTCCCCTGCCGGAGTATTTTTTTTAACCATTTGATTTGCTTGATTAAAACAAACAGTATAGCGGACGGCGATCCCGGTTGGCGCGGGGCCCTCACGACATGCTCACTGTCGCCTCCCCGGCGCGCTGCCAGTCATCGCTGTCTGCCTGCAAAAAATACGAGCAATCCGTTTCAGGGTCAGAAGATATGGGGTACACAGTCGCGTTAACAGGCGGGATCGGCAGCGGTAAAAGTACGGTCGCCGACGCCTTCGCGCAGCTTGGGGTTAAGGTTATCGATGCCGATGTTATCGCCCGTCAGGTGGTCGAGCCCGGTACCCCGGCGCTCCAGGCCATTGTCGGCCACTTTGGACCACAGATGATTGCCCCCGACGGCACGCTGAACCGCCGCCTGCTGCGGGAAAAAATTTTTGCTCACGTGGAGGAAAAAGCCTGGCTCAATGCGCTGTTGCACCCGCTGATTCAGCAGGAAACGCGCCGCCAGATGCAGGCCGCCACCTCTCCTTATCTCCTCTGGGTTGTACCTTTGCTGGTCGAAAACCGCCTGTCCGGCCAGGCCGATCGCGTACTGGTCGTCGATGTGCCGAAAGAGACGCAAATCGAACGCACCATGCTGCGCGATAAGGTCAGCCGCGAACATGCTGAACATATTCTTGCCGCCCAGGCCACGCGCCAGCAGCGCCTGGCCGTCGCGGACGATGTTATTGAAAACACTGGCACGCCGGATGCAGTGGCATCGGATGTTGCCCGCCTGCACGAAAAGTATTTAACGCTGGCATCGCAGGCCGCCTCACAGGAAAACTCGTAATGCATACCCCCGTTCTGTTTGAACATCCTCTTAATGAGAAAATGCGCACCTGGCTGCGCATCGAATTTCTGATCCAGCAGATGGCTTTCCGTCCGCAGATTGCCAGCCATGCCGATGCGCTCCATTTTTTCCGTAACGCCGGCGATCTGCTGGATGTCCTGGAGCGCGGCGAGGTGCGCACTGACCTGGTTAAAGAGCTGGAACGCCAGCAGCGTAAGCTCCAGTCATGGGCAGAAGTGCCGGGCGTCGATCAGGAGCGCATTAACGAGCTGCGCCACCAGTTGAAGCAGTCCTCCAGCACCCTGATGGCCGCGCCGCGCATTGGTCAGTTTCTGCGTGAAGATCGCCTGATTGCGCTGGTGCGTCAGCGCCTGAGTATTCCTGGCGGCTGCTGCAGCTTCGATTTACCGACCCTGCATATCTGGCTCCATATGCCACAGGCGCATCGCGATGAGCAGGTGGCCAGCTGGCTTGCCAGCCTCGATCCGCTGGTCCAGTCCCTGAGCCTGATCCTCGATCTTATCCGCAACTCCGCGCTGTTCCGCAAACAGACCAGCCTCAACGGCTTTTATCAGGATAATGGCGAAGATGCCGATCTGCTGCGCCTGCGTCTCGATCTGGCTCACCAGCTTTATCCGCAAATTTCCGGCCATAAGAGCCGTTTCGCCATCCGTTTCCTGGCGCTGGACAGTGAATATGGGATCGTGCCGGAGCGCTTTGATTTTGAACTGGCCTGCTGTTAAGGAGATAACATGTCAGAAGAGACTATCGTCAACTGCCCGACCTGCGGCAAAACTGTGGTGTGGGGCGAGCAGAGTCCGTTTCGTCCGTTCTGTAGCAAGCGCTGCCAACTGATCGATCTGGGAGAATGGGCAGCGGAAGAGAAGCGCATCCCCAGCGCGGGGGATCTCTCCGATAGCGATGACTGGAGCGAGCAGCAACCCTGATTTGATGGCAAGCTAACCCGGCGCCTGGCGGGTTAGCCTCGCGCCCCGGGGCTCAGCCCTGGGCGATAAGTTTGCTGATAACCGGTTCATTCGCCGGAGGAAACGCCGCCGGATCCAACGTTGGTCCCGCCATCCACCGACCCGGCTGCCCTTCTTTACCCCACGGCTCGCCTTGCCAACTTTCCACGAGGAAAAACCACAGCGTAATATGGCGATCGGGGAACTGATACTCCAGCTTATCAAAGAGCGAAGAGGTGGTGACCGTAATCCCAACCTCCTCCTGCAGTTCGCGGATTAGCGCCTGCTCAGGCGTCTCATCAGATTCAATCTTCCCGCCCGGGAACTCCAGCTTATTCGCCATATGGGCATCGGCGGCGCGCTGGGTAATAAAGATTTCGCCTTGCGGATTGCGAATTATCCCGACGGCGATTTGCAGTTTTTTCATTGAATGCGCTCCATAAAAAAGGCGCAGAACTCTGCGCCTTTGTTTGTTTTATCAGACCTTAGCTCAGACGGCCGTGGCACTGTTTGTACTTTTTGCCGGAGCCGCACGGGCACGGATCGTTACGGCCCACTTTACGTTCGCCGGTTTGCGCCGCCAGATCCTGGGCTGCGGCTTCATCATCGCTCTGATGGCTGAGCTGCTGCATCTGCGCCAGGCGCTCGGCCTCTTCACGACGCTGCTGTTCCATCGCCTCGACTTCTTCCGGCATCCGCACCTGGACTTTGCTCAGGGTGCTGATCACTTCATACTTCAGTGACTCCAGCATCGCGGCAAACATCGAGAACGATTCGCGCTTGTACTCCTGCTTCGGATCTTTCTGCGCATAGCCGCGCAGGTGGATACCCTGGCGCAGGTAATCCATCGCCGCCAGGTGCTCTTTCCACAGCGAATCCAGAGTCTGCAGCATCACGCCTTTCTCGAAGTGGCGCATCATCTCGGCGCCGACCACTTCTTCTTTACGCTGGTAGGTTTCTACCGCGCTCTGCAGAATACGTTCGCGCAGGGTCTCTTCATGCAGCTCCGGCTCTTTATCCAGCCACTCTTTGATTGGCAGGTCGAGGTCGAAGTCGTTTTTCAGACGCTCCTGCAGACCTTCGATATCCCACATCTCCTCCAGCGACTGCGGCGGAATATGGGCATCGATCGTCGCCTTAAAGACGTCTTCGCGGATGCTGTTGATGGTTTCGCTGACGTCAGACACGTCCAGCAGCTCGTTACGCTGGGTGTAGATCGCCCGGCGCTGGTCGTTGGCCACATCATCATATTCCAGCAGCTGCTTACGGATATCGAAGTTACGGCTTTCCACTTTACGCTGGGCGTTGGCGATCGCCTTGGTGACCCACGGGTGCTCAATCGCCTCACCTGGTTTCATTCCCAGTTTACGCATCATGCCAGACACGCGATCGGAGGCGAAGATACGCATCAGGGCATCTTCCATTGACAGGTAGAAGCGGGAAGAACCGGCATCCCCCTGACGACCAGCACGGCCGCGCAGCTGGTTATCGATACGGCGAGATTCATGACGCTCGGTACCGATGATGTGCAGACCGCCTGCGGCCAGTACCGCATCGTGGCGTACCTGCCAGTCGGCTTTGATTTTCTCAATCTGCTCTGGCGTTGGGTTTTCCAGCGCAGCGACTTCCGCCTGCCAGCTACCGCCGAGCATAATATCGGTACCACGACCCGCCATGTTGGTGGCGATGGTCACCGCGGAAGGGTAGCCCGCCTGGGCGACGATATCCGCCTCGCTGGCGTGGAATTTGGCGTTCAGGACGTTGTGCTTGATGCCGGCTTTAGTCAGTTCGCGGGAAACCACTTCAGATTTTTCGATCGAGATAGTCCCCACCAGCACCGGCTGACCGGCAGCGGTACGAGTTTTGATATCTTCGATAATTGCCTGAATTTTTTCCGCTTCGGTCATATAGACCAGATCCGCCATGTCTTTACGGATCATCGGACGGTTGGTCGGTACAACCACGGTATCCAGCTTATAGATAGAGCTGAATTCAAAGGCTTCGGTATCGGCTGTACCGGTCATCCCCGCCAGCTTCTCGTACAGACGGAAGTAGTTCTGGAAGGTGATAGAGGCCAGAGTCTGGTTCTCGTTTTGGATCTCCACGCCCTCTTTGGCCTCAACGGCCTGGTGCAGACCATCGGACCAGCGGCGGCCCTGCATCGTACGGCCAGTGTGCTCATCGACGATGATAACTTCGCCATCTTTGACAATGTAGTCAACGTCGCGGGTGAACAGCGCATGGGCGCGCAGCGCGGCGGTAACGTGGTGCATCAGCATAATGTTGGTTGGAGAGTACAGGGACTCACCTTCATCCATAATGCCTTCCTGTACCAGCAGCTCTTCAATCAGCACCAGACCACGTTCGGTCAGGTTAACCTGACGCGCTTTTTCATCCACCGAGAAGTGGCCTTCGCCGGTGAAAGTATCCGAATCCTCTTTTTCCTGGCGGATCAGATGCGGGATGATTTTGTTTACCTTGCGGTACATTTCAGAGCTGTCTTCCGCCGGGCCGGAAATGATCAGCGGCGTACGCGCCTCATCGATCAGGATGGAGTCCACCTCATCCACCAGCGCATAGTGCAGTTTACGCTGAACGCGCTCTTCCGGGCTGAAGGCCATGTTGTCGCGCAGGTAGTCGAAGCCGTATTCGTTGTTGGTGCCATAGGTGATATCGGCAGCGTAAGCTTCACGCTTCGCCGGCGCCGGCAGGCCGGACATGTTGATGCCAACTGTCATGCCCAGGAATTCAAACAGCGGGCGGTTATTTTCGGCGTCACGCTGGGCCAGATAGTCGTTGACGGTCACTACGTGAACGCCTTTGCCGGTTAGCGCGTTGAGGTACGCCGGCAGGGTCGCGGTCAGGGTTTTACCTTCACCGGTACGCATCTCGGCGATGCAGCGATCGTTAAGCACCATACCGCCCAGCAGCTGGACGTCGAAGTGGCGCATGCCGAATACGCGCTTACTGGCTTCGCGAACGACGGCGAAAGCTTCAGGGATCAGGCTTTCCAGCGTTTCGCCTTTTTCCAGGCGCGCGCGGAATTCAGCGGTTTTCGCTTTCAGCTCGTCATCAGAGAGCTTTTCCATCGCCGGTTCCATGCCGTTGATGATATTGACGACTTTGCGCATACGACGCAGCGTACGGTCGTTACGGCTGCCGAAAACCTTGGTTAACATTTTGATAAGCATAATAAAATCTCAAACGCCCCGCGGTGCGGAGTCACAAAAAATAGGATGGTCCGTGGTTATTTTCAGCTGAGACGTTGAGGCCCTGCGCGGATCCCCGCCACCTGGCTTATCCAGGCGCTGACGCGGAAGGCAGAATATGAAGAAGGGATGTAACCCGCCTGGCGGATCACCACCGGCGGCGTGCTGTCCTGCGTCAGCAGCGCGCTGAGGGTGTCGAGCAGCGCCAGATGCTGAGCCTGCAGCGGGGAAGTTTCTTCCGCGACCGGCAGCGCCTGCGGCGCCATGGCGAAGGAGAGATGACGAATAACGGTGCGAATGGCGTGCTGATGCCAGTAGTCGACGGTAAAGCTGGGCCGGCGATTCGTCTCCAGAAGCGCCAGCTGAGAGAAATTAACCTTGCTCGGATTGTGATTGCTGGCGGTCGCCTTCGCTGGCGCCGCGGTCTCGTGACCGTTGCTTAGCGCAGGCAGGCCGAGGCTGGCCGCGACCATCCCCAACAGGAGATGCGGCCAAAAATACCGTCTGCCAAACTGTCGCCAGCGCGTCAGTAATCCACTCACGTTCATTACCTTTCTTTGCTAGACCCGTCGTCGTTCAGGCTGTCTCTTTATTGATGTTTTTCGCAGGACAACCTGATGTCCACGGGGTAAAGCAACCCTGAGAAATAATTTTGCGCTCAAATACTAACATTAATACCGGCCTGAGGCAGCATGAATGAAGGCGATTGCCCGGCGAAAACGCTTAATAAAGCAGCGAACGCACGCTAATTATTATCCAGGGATCGCAGCGAAAATAACTGGAGGGTGCTATAAAAGAAAAACGACTGGCTCCCTGGTCGGAGAGAGTACCAGGTTACCAGTCGAATTTACTGAATGGTCAGGCTTACGCCAGAACCATCGACGGTGCGCGGAACGCCATTGGCAGTTTTGCGTCGTCTTCGAAGGTCACATACTCCCAGGCTTCCTGTTTTGCCAGAACCGCCTGCAGCAGTTTGTTGTTCAACGCGTGACCCGATTTGTACGCCGTGAATGCGCCGATAATGTTGTGACCACACATAAACAGGTCACCGATCGCATCCAGCATTTTGTGGCGAACAAATTCGTCTTCAAAGCGCAGACCGTCTTCGTTCAGTACGCGATAATCGTCAACAACGATGGCACAATCGAAGCTGCCGCCCAGGCACAGGCCGCGGGACTGCAGATATTCGATATCGCGCATAAAACCGAAGGTACGCGCACGGCTAATCTGACGCATGAACGCATCGGCCGAGAAGTTCAGCGTATAGCGCTGGGTGCTGGCATCAATCGCTGGATGGTTAAAATCGATGGTGAAGTCCAGCGAAAAACCATTGTACGGTTTGAATTCAGCCCATTTGTCGCCATCTTCGACGCGAACCGTCTCTTTGATACGTACAAATTTCTTGGCGCAGTTCAGTTCATCAATGCCGGCGTCCAGCAACAGATAAACGAACGGAGCCGCACTGCCGTCCATAATCGGGATTTCCGGCGCATCGACTTCAACAATAATGTTGTCGATACCCAGGCCAGCCAATGCGGCGTTCAGGTGTTCAACCGTAGAAATCCGCACGTCATGCTCATTAACCAGGCAAGTACAGAGCATGGTATCACGCACAGATTTGGCATCAGCCGGAAAATCTACCGGTGGATTCAAGTCGGTGCGACGATAGATGACCCCGGTATTTGCCGGCGCAGGGCGTAACGTCAGAGTGACTTTCTTGCCGGTATGCAAACCGACGCCAGTCGCCTGAACGATACGTTTAAGAGTCCTTTGTTTGATCATCGTATAATCTCGCCAATTTACCTATCCAACCGAAGTGTACACCACTATCGGGAGGCCAGTTTAGCACAAAGAGCGCAGATGCCCAACTTCCAGTCGATTCTTAATCGGCTTGCTTACGCAGGAAGGCTGGGATATCCAGATAATCCGGCTCTTTCGCGGTTTGCGGCGTATTGTCGTTCACCACTTTGGCTGCCGGCTTCTGCTCTTGCGTCAGCGGCGACATACCATGCTGCTGGTAACGATCCATCACCGGCTGCTGAACCTGCTTGTTGGTTACCAGGGTGATTTCCGGACGCTTATCCATGCCAATACCGGTCGCCACTACGGTCACGCGCAGCTCGTCGTTCATATCCGGGTCCAGAGAGGTACCGATAACCACGGTCGCATTATCCGAGGCAAAAGCACGGATGGTGTTACCCACAGTTTCGAACTCGTCCAGACGCAGGTCGAAGCCCGCAGTAATGTTGACCAGCACGCCGCGCGCGCCTGACAGGTCGATATCTTCCAGCAGCGGAGAAGAGATAGCCATTTCAGCCGCTTCTTCCGCACGGTCTTCACCGCTCGCCACCCCGGAGCCCATCATCGCGTAGCCCATTTCAGACATCACGGTACGGACGTCCGCGAAGTCGACGTTCATCAGACCCGGACGGGTGATCAGTTCGGCGATACCCTGCACCGCGCCTTTCAGGACGTCGTTTGCCGCGCCGAATGCGTCGAGCAGGGAAATTCCACGACCCAGGACCTTCAGCAGCTTGTCGTTCGGGATGGTGATCAGTGAGTCAACGTGCTTGGACAGCTCGGTGATCCCCTGCTCAGCGAACGCCATGCGCTTCTTACCTTCAAAATTAAACGGCTTAGTGACCACCGCAACGGTGAGGATCCCCAGATCCTTCGCCACTTCCGCAACTACGGGCGCCGCGCCGGTACCGGTACCGCCGCCCATGCCTGCCGCGATGAACACCATGTCTGCGCCATCAAGGGCTGCGCGCAGCGCTTCACGGTCTTCATCAGCCGCGTTACGGCCGACTTCCGGGTTCGCGCCCGCGCCCAGACCTTTGGTAATACCGCTACCGATCTGGATAGTCTGGCCAACCGCCGTCTTACGCAGCGCCTGCGCATCGGTATTTACCGCGAAGAATTCAACACCCTCAATGCGCTCGCGCACCATGTGTTCAACGGCGTTACCGCCGCCGCCACCGACGCCGATGACTTTAATCACCGCGTCGTTGGTCAGTTCCATAGGTTCAAACATAGTTTCTCTCCGTCTTGTGCCTGTCGCCTGAGAACGCTAATTGTCTGCGTTCTCTTAAAAAATTAAAACTCTTTTCGCAGCCAGCTGTTGAGTCGCTTAATCCACGAGCCCACTGAGGCCGTCACGCGTTTTTCTACTTCCGCTTCACCACTGAGATGTGACTCTTTTCCGTAGTGCAGCAGCCCCACCGCCGTTGAATAATACGGCTCCTGGGCATAGTCGGTTAAACCGGTGATGTTCAGCGGCGCGCCAATGCGCACCTGAGTATGGAACACGCGCTGCGCACAGGCCGCCAGACCTTCAATTTGCGCCGCGCCGCCGGTTAACACAATCCCCGCCGCCAGATGATGTTTAACACCCTGCTGGCGGAGCTGTTCCTGCAGCTGCAGGATCTCTTCATTGACCAGGTTAAGCAGCTCGGTATAGCGCGGTTCAATCACCTCTGCCAACGTCTGACGCTGCAGGCTACGCGGAGGACGTCCACCAACGCTCGGTACTTCGACGTTTTCGTCTTTACCGACGATGGAACCCAATGCGCATCCGTGACGAACCTTGATGGCTTCGGCATCGCTCGGCGGCGTACCGAAGGCATAGGCGATATCGCTGGTCACCACGTTACCGGCATACGGGATCACTTTGGTGTGACGCAATGCGCCGCCGGTGTAGACGGCGATATCCATTGTACCACCGCCGATATCCACAACGCAGACGCCCAGCTCACGTTCGTCTTCTGTTAATACCGAATAACTGGCCGCTAACCCGGCGAAAATAAGTTGGTCAACTTTCAGACCACAACGTTCCACTGCTTTAACAATGTTTTTTGCCATATCGTTATGGCAGGTGATCAGATGCACCTTCGCCTGCATACGCACGCCGGACAGCCCTACCGGGTTTTTAATCCCTTCCTGGTAGTCGATAGCATATTCCTGCGGAATCACGTGCAGGACACGATGTTCATCGCGAACGCGAACCGACTTCGCGGTGTGGACCACGTTCTCGACGTCGTCCTGCGTCACTTCTTCTTCCGAAATCGGTACCATCCCGATTTCATTCTGACAGCTTATATGTTTACCCGAAAGTGCCAAATAAACTGATGAAATCTGGCAATCCGCCATCAGTTCGGCCTGGTCGATGGCGCGCTGTACGCATTTCACCACCGACTCGAGGTCGTTCACACCGCCTTTATCCATACCACGCGATGGGCAACTGCCCACGCCGATGATATTGATCATGCCGTCGGGCAGAACTTCCCCTACTAAAGCGGCCACCTTGGCGGTGCCAATCTCCAGTCCAACTACCAGTTTTCTGTCCGTCGCCTTGATCATTGTTGTTCTGCCTGTGCCTGATTCTGTTGTTGATTAGTTTCCTCTGCGGGAGCAGGTACCCAGCCCACTGCCGCACCCGAGTCATAACGCAAATCAACGTAGCTAATCCGTTTGCCGTCGGTCTGCGCCTGCTGCTGAAGAACCGGGTAGAGTTCCATAAAGCGCTGAAGCCGTTTCATGGTATCGCCACGGCCAAGGTTGAGCTTGATGTCATTATTAAGCGTCAACTGCCAGGAGCGACGGGCGGTCATCGCCGCCACTTTCAACGTGAATTTATCCTTTGCCAGCACCTGCCCCATGTCACGATACCCCTGCAGCACTTCGTTCTCGCTGCCTTCGGGACCGTATAACATCGGTAAATTCTGTTTGCTGGTGCGATCCGCCGGCACGCTGAAGGCATTTCCTTCTGCATCCACCATATGTTGATCATTCCAGCGCGCAATCGGCACATATTCAACCAGATGAATCTTCAATTCATCGGGCCACTGCTTTCGGACGCTCGCCTGCTTAATCCACGGCAGACGTTCAATCTGGCTCTGGATGATGTTCACATCCTGAGTCATAAAGGTACCCGGCGAACCCAGCGCCAGGATCGCCTGACGGATGTCATCATTGCGCGTATAGTGGCGCTCGCCGGTCACCACCATCTTCGACAGCGGTAAGCGCTGCGCATCTTCCATCCAGCCAAGAACCATCCACCCGCTGACCAGCACGGTAAACAGCACCGCCAGCAGGAAAACGATCCCTGCCAGCCGCGTTCCATTACTCCGACGCGAAGAAGAAGCCTCTTCTTCATGGTTCCGCGTATTCAGCGCAGCCTGCGACATATCACCCCGCCAGGTCCAGAATTCGTACAACAAGCTGGGAGAAGCTCATTCCTGCCTGACGCGCCGCCATTGGCACAAGGCTATGGCTGGTCATGCCCGGGGAAGTATTCGCTTCCAGCAGATAAAACTGGCCATCGCTGTCCAGCATCACGTCAATACGGCCCCAGCCTTTGCAACCCAGAACATTCCAGGCTTTAAGCACCAGGTTCTGAATAGCTGACTCACGCGCGGGATCTTCAAATCCTGGGCAGAAATATTGCGTCTCATCAGAGAGATACTTCGCCTCATAATCATAGAAGGTTCCCGCGGCCTGGATACGTATTGACGGTAAAATTTCTTCACCGACTATGGCGACGGTAAATTCCGGTCCACTGAGCCATTTTTCGACCAAAACTTCATCATCATGCTGAAAAGCCAACGCCAATGCACTTGCTAAATCACAACTTTCGCTGACTTTCGACATCCCGACGCTGGAGCCTTCACGGCTCGGCTTGATGATGACCGGCAGACCCAGCGCCGCAATTTGCTGTTCGACGTCAGTAGACAGCCCGGCGGCAAACTGGGCGCGGGTCAGCGCCACCCACGGCGCGACCGGTAATCCGGCGCCCTGCCACAGCCACTTGCTGCGCAGTTTATCCATTGAAATCGCCGAAGCCATCACGCCGCTGCCGGTATAAGGCAGCTGGATTAACTCCAGCAGCCCCTGCAGAGTGCCATCTTCCCCGCCGCGGCCGTGGAGGGCAATAAACGCTTTCTTAAAGCCCTGCTTTTTTAGCTGGGTAATATCAACATCGCGCGGGTCGACCGGATGGGCGTCCACCCCGCCTTCACGCAGCCCGGCCAGCACCGCCGCGCCTGAATTCAGCGACACTTCACGTTCAGCGGAGGTTCCACCGAAAAGCACCGCGATTTTATCAGCCATGGCGCTCCTCCTCCGTTTTTTGCGGGATCAGTTTGATTTCAGCCAGGTGGCGGGCGATTTTACCGATGTTACCGGCGCCCTGCACCAGTACTAAATCGTTGCCGGTCAGGACTGACGCCAGCATCTCCGCGGCCTGGGCCGAATCGGGCACCAGGATCGGATCCACTTTCCCGCGACCGCGAATGGTGCGGCACAGCGAGCGGCTGTCGGCGCCCGGGATCGGCGCTTCGCCCGCCGGATAGACGTCCAGCATCAGCAGGGCATCCACCTGGGTCAGCACGTTGGCAAAATCATCATACAGATCGCGGGTACGGGTATAACGGTGCGGCTGGAATAGCATCACCAGGTTTTTATCCGGCCAGCCGGCGCGCGCTGCTTTAATGGTGGCGTCCACTTCCGTCGGGTGGTGACCGTAATCATCGATCAGCATCGCGCTGCCCGGTTTGCCGTTGACTTCGGCCAGCGGAAACTCGCCAAGAAAATCAAAGCGGCGTCCAGTTCCCTGGAAGCTCTCCAGTGCGCGCAGAATAGCCCGATCGTCAATCCCCTCTTCCGTCGCCACGGCGACGGCCGCCGCCGCGTTCAGCGCGTTATGGCGTCCCGGGGCATTGAGCGTCACCTGCAGGATCGCTTTATCCTGGCGCACCAGGCGGAAATGCCCCTGCGCCCCAACCTGACGATAGTCCTCGACGCGTACGTCGGCGTCGTCGCTAAAACCGTAGGTGGTGATCTGCCGGCCAACGCGCGGCAACAGTTCCCGGATCACCGGATCGTCCACGCACATCACCGCGCGTCCGTAGAACGGCAGGTTGTGCAGGAAGTTGATAAAGGTCTGCTTCAGATTCTCAAAGTCGCCATGGTAGGTATCCATGTGATCGGCTTCGATGTTGGTGACAATGGCCACCATCGGCTGCAGATGCAGAAACGACGCGTCGCTCTCATCCGCTTCCGCGATCAGGTAACGGCTATGGCCAAGACGGGCATGTACGCCCGCCGCTTTTACCAGTCCGCCGTTGACGAAGGTCGGGTCCAGCCCGGCCTCGGCGTAAATGCTGGATACCATCGCGGTGGTGGTGGTTTTGCCGTGGGTCCCGGCAATGGCGATCCCGTGGCGAAAGCGCATAAGTTCCGCCAGCATTTCGGCACGACGGATCACCGGGATACGCGCCTCATGCGCGGCAACGATTTCCGGGTTATCTGCCGAAATCGCGCTGGAAACGACAACCACGCTGGCATCACGCACGTTTTCCGGGCGATGGTTGAAATAAATGGTGGCGCCAAGCTGCGACAGCTGCTGGGTCACCGGATTCGGCGCCAGGTCGGAGCCGCTGATCTGGTAACCTTCGTTAGCCAACACTTCGGCAATACCGCCCATACCGGCACCGCCGATGCCGACAAAGTGAATGTGCCGAACGCGACGCATCTCGGGCACTATGGAACGCAGTTTTGCCAAATCTTGTGTATTCATTCTTTACGCCATCAACTTCTGTATTCGGGCGGTGAAAATCACCGCAATTAGCGCGCCAAAGCTACGGCGCTGACCTCTTCTGCTACCCGCTCGGTAGCGTCCGGAATCGAAGCGCCACGCGCTCGTTCCGCCATATCCAGCAAGGTTTCCCGATCCCAGCTCGCCAGGGTAGAGGCAACCGCCTCTACCGTGAACTCAGGCTGTTCAAGAATTTTCGCCGCGCCGGCTTTCTCCAGCGGCAGCGCATTCCAGTACTGCTGACGATCTTTGTGCTGGAACGGGACAAACAGCGCTGGTAAACCTGCGGCCGCGATTTCGCTAACCGTCAGCGCGCCGGAACGGCAAACCACAACATCTGCCCAGGCATACGCCGCGGCCATGTCATCAATAAATTCCGTCACTTTATGCTGCGGCTGTCCGGCGGCGGCATAGGCCTGCTGCACGGTTTGCTGGCCGCCTTTGCCGCTTTGATGCCAGATGGTCACCGTAGCGCCGAGCTTCGCCGCCACCTGCGGCATCGTCTGGTTCAGGACGCGCGCGCCCTGAGAGCCACCGACCACCAGCACGCGAATCGGCCCCTGACGGCCAACCAGACGCTGACCTGGCAGCGGCAGCGCCAGTACATCGGTGCGCACCGGGTTCCCAACGACGTCCGCATGCGGGAACGCGCCGGGAAACGCCTGCATCACTTTCTTCGCAATCTTCGCCAGCCACTTGTTAGTCAGGCCGGCAATGCCGTTTTGCTCGTGGAGGACCACCGGGATCCCCAGCGACCACGCCGCCAGACCGCCAGGCCCGGAAACATAGCCGCCCATACCCAGCACCACGTCCGGCTGGAAACGCTTCATGATCGCCCGCGCCTGACGCCAGGCGTTAAAGATACGCACCGGCGCCAGTAGCTGCGCTTTGATACCTTTGCCACGCAGGCCGGAGATGCGGATAAAATCAATTTCGATGCCGTTTTTCGGCACTAAATCCGCTTCCATACGATCGGCGGTACCCAGCCAGCGAACCTGCCAGCCCTGGTCCATTAAATGGTGCGCGACCGCCAGTCCCGGGAACACATGCCCGCCGGTACCGCCCGCCATCACCATCAACCGCTTTTCCTGACCGCTCATCGCACACCCCGTGTAAACGCCTGGGCTTTTTCCAGACGCGTTTCATAATCAATTCGCAACAACAACATAATGGCCGTCGACATAATCAACAGACTGGAACCACCATAACTGATCAGCGGCAGCGTCAGACCTTTCGTCGGCAGCATCCCCGCCGCCGCGCCGACGTTAACTAACGCCTGGAAGCTAAACCAGATACCAATCGCACAGGCGAGGAAGCCGGAAAAGCGATGATCGATCTCCAGCGCTTTACGGCCAATCGACATGGCGCGGAAAGCGACGAAGAATACCATTAAAAGCGCCAGTACCACACCGATATAACCGAGTTCTTCGCCGATAATGGCGAAGATAAAGTCAGTGTGCGCTTCCGGTAAATACTCCAGTTTTTGCACCGAGTTGCCGAGGCCCTGCCCCCACATCTCGCCGCGGCCGAAAGCCATCAGCGACTGGGTCAGCTGGTAGCCGCTGCCGAACGGGTCTTCCCACGGGTTCCAGAAGGAGGTCACGCGGCGAATACGGTATGGTTCGGCGAGGATCAGCAGGACCACCGCCGAAATACCCATGCCGATAATGGCGATGAACTGCCACAGCTTCGCGCCGGCGAGAAACAGCATCGCCAGCGTGGTGACGAACAGGACCACCACGGTACCGAGGTCAGGCTGCGCCAGCAGCAGGATGGCCAGTACGAAAATCACGCCCATCGGTTTTAAGAAGCCGCGCAGGTTGTTACGCACTTCGTCGGCTTTACGCACCAGATAGTTGGCGATGTAGCAGAACAGCGACAGCTTGGTAAACTCCGCCGGCTGAATACGCAGCGGACCAAGGGCTATCCAGCGCGATGCGCCGTTTACCGAGCTGCCTACTACCAGTACGATCAGCAGCATGACGATCGAGGCGATCAGCATCGCGGTACTGTGGCGCTGCCAGAAATCCATCGGCAGACGTAGCGTAATCATCGCCAGCGCGAAGGCCAGCACAATGTACAGGCCGTCACGCTTGGCGAAGAGGAAAGGATCGTTCGCCAGGCGCTGTCCGACCGGCATCGACGCCGAGGTCACCATAATAAAGCCGATCGCCGCCAGGCCGAAGGTCAGCCATAGCAGCATCCGGTCATACATCACCAGACTGTCGTTATCTTTCGGGCGCGAGCCCATCACCCAGCCTTTCAGCGCAGCGAATAGCCAGGCGAAAATAAACATCCCCGGCAATCGCGGCAGTCTCAGCCGAGGCAGGCTCAGCTGCGGCATTCTCAGGCGTGGGAGAGAGAAACGCATCAACCTAACTCCTTCGCCAGACGGGCAAACATCTCGCCCCGTTGTTCAAAGTTCTTAAACTGATCCAGGCTGGCGCAGGCCGGCGACAGGAGCACCATGTCCCCCGCTTTCACCAGGGGAGCAATCTGACGCATCGCCTGTTCCATAGTCTCAGTTTGTACCGCCACCTCAGGACGCAGCTCAGCGAGCTCGGCGCCATCGCGACCAAAGCAGTACAGGCGAATACGATCGCCGCCGAGGTAGCGCTTCAGCGGGGTAAAATCAGCGGACTTGCCGTCGCCGCCCAGCAGCAGATAGAGCGTGCCGTCCAGCTGCAGGCCGTTCAGCGCCGCCTCGGTGCTGCCGACGTTGGTCGCCTTCGAGTCGTTAATCCAGCGTACGCCGTTGTGTTCCAGCACCAACTGGAAACGGTGCGCCAGACCGGTAAAGGTGGTCAGCGCCTTCAGGCTGCTGGCCCGCGGCAGACCTGCGGCATCGGCCAGCGCCAGCGCCGCCAGGGCGTTGCTGTAGTTATGCTGACCGGTGAGAGGCATCTCTTTCACATTGAGGACTTTCTCACCTTTAACGCGCAGCCAGGTTTCGCCCTGCTGGCGGTTAAGGTGGTAGTCACCGACATCGACGCCAAAGCTAATGCAGCGTTCGTCCGCCCCGCGTACCGGCATGGTGAGCGCATCGTCCGCATTCACCACGCAGGTCTTCGCATTCTCGTAAATCCGCAGCTTCGCCGCGCGATACTGCTGCAGCCCCAGCGGGTAGCGGTCCATATGGTCCTCAGTCACGTTGAGGATGGTTGCCGCCACCGCCTGCAGGCTGGAGGTGGTTTCCAGCTGGAAGCTGGAGAGCTCCAGCACATACAGCTCTCGATCGGTGTCCAGCAGCATCAGCGCCGGCAGGCCGATATTGCCGCCCACGCCGACGTTAACTCCAGCGGCTTTCGCCATCTCGCCCACCAGGGTAGTAACAGTGCTTTTGCCGTTAGAACCGGTAATGGCGATAATCGGCGCCTGCGCTTCGCGGCAGAACAGTTCGATATCGCCAACGATCTCTACGCCAGCGTCGGCCGCTGCGCTGAGCGAAGGATGGGCCAGCGCAATCCCCGGACTGGCGACAATCAGGTCCGCCGCCAGCAGCCAGGTATCATTGAGTCCGCCGACATGGCATTCGACCGATTCGGGTAATTTATCCAGCCCCGGAGGCGCGACGCGGGTGTCCATCACGCGCGGGGTTACGCCGCGCGCCATGAAAAAGTCCACGCATGACAGGCCGGTCATACCCAGCCCAATAATGACGACTTTTTTACCCTGATAATCTGCCATGATTAACGTACCTTCAGCGTCGCCAGGCCAATCAGCACCAGCATCAGCGAAATAATCCAGAAGCGCACGATAACGCGCGGCTCCGGCCAGCCTTTCAGTTCATAGTGGTGGTGGATCGGCGCCATGCGGAAGATGCGCTGACCGCGCAGCTTAAAGGAGCCGACCTGCAGAATAACCGACAGCGTTTCCACCACGAAAACCCCGCCCATGATCACCAGCAGGAACTCCTGACGCAGCAGCACGGCGATAATGCCCAACGCGCCGCCGAGCGCCAGTGAACCGACGTCGCCCATAAAGACTTGCGCCGGGTAGGTGTTGAACCACAGGAAGCCCAGCCCCGCCCCGACAATCGCCGTACAGACGATCACCAGCTCGCCAGCGTGGCGCAGATACGGGATATGCAGGTAGTTGGCGAAATTCATGTTGCCGGTGGCCCATGCCACCAGCGCAAAGCCTGCCGCGACGAAAACGGTCGGCATAATCGCCAGGCCGTCGAGGCCGTCGGTCAGGTTGACGGCGTTGCCGGTACCGACGATAACGAAGTAGGCCAGCAAGATATAGAACAGCCCCAGCTGCGGCATTACGTCTTTAAAGAACGGCACCACCAGCTCGGTTGCCGGGGTATCTTTCCCCGCCAGATACAGCGCGAAGGCCACGCCCAGGGCGATCACCGACATCCAGAAATACTTCCAGCGGGCGATCAGGCCTTTGGTATCTTTGCGCACGACTTTACGGTAATCATCAACGAAACCGATGATGCCGTAGCCGATTAATACCGTCAGTACGCACCAGACGTACGGGTTAGATGGATAGGCCCACAGCAGAACGGAAACGGTGATCGCGGTGAGGATCATGATCCCGCCCATGGTCGGAGTACCGCGTTTACTGAAATGAGACTCCGGGCCGTCGTTACGTACGACCTGGCCAAAGGCGAGTTTTTGCAGACGGGCGATCATGCGCGGGCCCATCCACAACGAGATGAACAGCGCGGTCAGCAGGCTGACGATGGCGCGAAACGTCAGATATGAAAAGACGTTAAAGCCGGAATAATATTTGACCAAGTGTTCGGCCAGCCATACTAACATGTCCCAGTCTCCTGTAATGCGCGTACTACCTCTTCCATGGCGGCACTACGTGAACCCTTCACTAAAATGGTCATTATTTTGTGCTCCGCCAGCAGCTCGCGCAGGCGAGCCACCACGGCGGCTTTATCGTTAAAATGTTCGCCCACGCCGCTGGCGCGGCTGATATCCGCGCTCAAGGCGCCGACGCTGAGGACGCAATCCAGACCCGCCGCTTTCGCCGCTTCGCCGACTTCGCGATGGCAGGCCGCGCTCTCCGCGCCAAGCTCTGCCATATCGCCGACCACCATCGTGCGAAAGCCGGGCATCTCTGACAGCACCTGCACCGCCGCGGTCATCGAACCAACGTTAGCGTTATAGGAATCATCCAGCAGCAGCTGGCTCTCGGTCAGCCGGATCGGGAACAGACGTCCCGGAACGGCCTGCAGCTGCGCCAGTCCGGCTTTCACCGCCGCCAAATCGGCGCCTACCGCCATCGCCAGCGAAGTGGCGGCCAGCGCATTAGCGATGTTGTGGCGTCCCGGCAGCGGCAGCAGTACGTCAACGTTGCCGGTTGGGGTCTGCAGCGTAAATTCGGTGCCGTGGCTGGTGATCTGCACGTTGGTCGCCGTGAAATCGCTGTTCGCCGCGTTCGGCGAGAAGCGCCACACTTTGCGATCGCCAATCACCGCCTGCCAGTTCAGCCAGTCGTTATTGTCGGCATTGAGGATGGCGATGCCATTTTCCGGCAGACCGGTATAGATTTCGCCCTTCGCCTTCGCCACGCCCGCCAGCGAACCGAAACCTTCCAGGTGCGCCGCAGCAAGGTTGTTGACCAGCGCCGCTTCCGGACGCGTCAGGCTGACGGTCCAGGCGATTTCGCCCTGGTGGTTGGCGCCGAGTTCGATCACCGCGTACTGATGCTCTTTGGTCAGCCGCAGTAGCGTCATCGGGACGCCGATATCGTTGTTCAGGTTGCCGGCAGTATACAGCGTGTTGCCGCACTGGCTGAGGATCGCCGCGGTCATCTCTTTAACCGAGGTTTTACCGGACGAGCCGGTCAAGGCGACGACACGAGTCGGCACCTGCTGACGCACCCAGGCGGCTAACTCACCGAAAGCCTGCCGGGTATCGTTCACAATCACCTGCGGGAGATCGCAGGCCAGCGGACGACTCACCAGCAGCGCGCCGGCGCCCGCCGCTTTCGCCTGTTCGGCAAAATCATGGGCGTCGAAACGCTCCCCTTTCAGCGCCACAAACAGGCAGCCCGCCGTCACTTTACGGGTATCGGTGGTCACCTCGTCGATAGCGACATCGCTACCCTGCCGTTCGCCATGGGCGATCGCGGCAAGTTGACTTAACGTAAAGCGAATCATGCTACCGCTCCCAGCAGACGCGCGACGGTCACGCGGTCGGAATAATCCAGACGGCGGTTGCCGACGATCTGGTAATCTTCATGGCCTTTACCCGCCACCAGCACCACGTCGTTCTCTTTCGCCTGCATCACGGCGTTGGTCACCGCTTCCGCGCGGCCTTCCATCACCTTCGCCTGACCTGCATCGAGCATGCCGGCCAGAATATCGTTGATAATCGCCCGCGGCTCTTCGGTGCGCGGGTTATCGTCAGTAACGACCACGATGTCGGCAAACTCTTCCGCGATAGCGCCCATCAACGGACGTTTACCTTTGTCGCGGTCGCCGCCGCAGCCGAAGACGCACCACAGCTTGCCGCTGCAGTGCAGGCGTGCCGCCTGCAGCGCTTTTTCCAGCGCGTCAGGCGTATGGGCATAATCTACCACCACGGCAGGTTTACCCGGCGCGCTGAACACTTCCATACGGCCGCACACCGGCTGTAAACGCGCTGCGCTCTTCAGCAGATCGGCCAGCGGATAGCCCAGCGCCAGCAGCGTGGCCAGCGCCAGCAGCAGATTGCTGACGTTAAAGGCGCCCATCAGGCGGCTTTCGATTTCGCCCTTGCCCCAGCTGGAGTCAAACTGGATGGTCGCCCCGCTGTCGTGATAGTTCACCGCAGTAGCCTTTAGCCAGCGGCCGTGGCAATTCGGGTTGATATGATCTTCCATCGATACCGCCACCGCGTCCGGCAGCTTCGCCAGCCAGCGACGACCGACTTCATCGTCAGCATTGACGATGGCCTGACCGCAATGATGGGTGGAGTACAGCAGCCATTTCGCCGCTTCGTAGTGCTCCATGTCGCCATGGTAGTCGAGATGATCGCGGCTGAGATTGGTAAACACCGAGGCGGCAAACTGCAGGGCCGCTACGCGGTGCTGTACCAGACCGTGGGAGGAGACTTCCATCGCGCCGAAGGTAGCCCCCTGCCCGACCAGACTGGAGAGCACATGTTGAACGTCCACCGCGGAACCGGTGGTGTTTTCAGTTGGAACGACTTTATCCAGCAGACCGTTACCGACGGTCCCCATCACCGCGCTGGTTTCGCCGAGCAGCTTTGCCCACTGCGCCAGCAGCTGAGTGGTGGTGGTTTTCCCGTTGGTGCCGGTGACGCCCACCAGACGCAGCTGCTGCGACGGCTGATGATAAAAACGCCCGGCCAGCGCCGATAAGCGTTCGTTAAGCTGGCTCAGGTAGATAACCGGCACGCCGTGCATTTCACGGATCTCACCGTCTTTAGCTTCGCCCTGCGCTTCAGCAATAATGGCAGCCACACCTTGCGCTATCGCCTGCGGGATATAACGACGCCCGTCCGCCTGATGACCCTGTACCGCGATAAAGAGATCGCCGGAAGCAGCCACCCGGCTGTCCAGCGTCATCTCTCGCAGAATGCGCTCCGGTGCGTTTGGCACCCATGGAGCGAGTAGGTCGCGCAAATTACGATCTGCCACCTGTTCCCTCGCCTTGATTAATTACAAATTCACTTTTTTCGCCCGTTGCCAGCGCATCCGGCTCGATGTTCATGGTGCGCAATACGCCGCCCATGATGGCACCGAAGACCGGCGCGGAAACGGCGCCACCGTAGTATTTACCTGCCTGCGGGTCGTTGATCACCACCACCAGCGCGAAGCGCGGATGGCTGGCGGGCGCAACGCCTGCGGTGTAAGCAATATATTTGTTGATATAGCGGCCATCCGGCCCCACTTTTTTCGCCGTACCGGTTTTAATCGCGATGCGATAGCCTTTGATCGCCGCTTTCACACCGCCGCCGCCGGGCAGCGCCACGCTTTCCATCATATGAACGACGGTACGAACGAGTGATTCCGGGAAGACGCGCTCGCCCGGAACCGGAGGATCAACTTTGGTAATCGACAACGGGCGATAGATGCCATAGCTGCCAATCGTTGCGTAGACTCGCGCTAACTGTAACGGGGTTACCATTAGCCCATAGCCGAAAGAAAAGGTGGCCCTCTCTATGTCAGACCACCGTTGTTTTTGAGGATATAAGCCACTGCGTTCTCCGACCAACCCCAAATTGGTCGCCTTTCCAAGCCCAAAACGTGAGTAAGTATCTACTAACGCTGAGGACGGCATCGCTAACGCCAGCTTAGAAACACCGACGTTACTCGACTTCTGTAGCACCCCGGTCAGGGTCAATTCGCTGTAGCGCGCCACGTCTTTGATTTCGTGGCCGTTAATTCGATAAGGCACGGTATTGAGCACGGTATTTTCGTTGACGATACCGCGCTGCAGCGCCGTCATGACCACCATCGGTTTCACCGTCGAACCCGGCTCAAACACGTCGGTAATCGCACGGTTACGCATGGTGTCTTTTGCCGTACCGGCGAAGTTGTTCGGGTTATAGGATGGGCTGTTGGCCATCGCCAGCACTTCACCGGTGTTAACATCCACTAACACGGCGCTGCCCGACTCGGCTTTGTTAAAGGCCACGGCGTTGTTCAGCTCGCGATAGACCAGCGCCTGCAGGCGTTCGTCGATACTCAGCGCCAGGTTGTGCGCTGCCTGGCTATCGGTAGAAGAGATGTCTTCAATTACCCGGCCATAGCGGTCTTTACGTACGATACGCTCGCCCGGCTGACCGGTAAGCCATTTATCAAAGCTTTTCTCAACCCCTTCAATCCCCTGACTATCGACGTTGGTAAAGCCGATGAGGTGAGCGGTTACTTCCCCGGAAGGGTAGTAACGACGGGATTCTTCGCGCAGATGAATGCCCGGCAGCTTCAGCTTCTTGATGTAATCGGCCATGTCAGGATTAACCTGACGCGCCAGATAGATAAACCGCATCCGCGGATTGGTATTGATGCGCGTCGCCAGCTGATCCAGCGGCATATTGAGGGCATCCGCCAGCGCCTTCCAGCGTGTATCCAGGGTAACCCCGCCGGCGTCATGGAGCTCTTTCGGGTCGGCCCAGATAGCCTTCACCGGCACGCTGACCGCCAGCGGACGTCCGGAGCGATCGGTTATCATCCCGCGCGCGGTGGACACTTCCTGTACGCGCAGAGAACGCATATCGCCCTGGCGCACCAGCATATCGGGGCTGATCACCTGTAGCCAGGCGACGCGACCCAGCAGAAAAGCCAGCGCCAGCAGAATACAGCCGCACAGCAACGCAAAACGCCAACTGATAAAGTTGGCCTGTTCTTCCTGACGTTTTGCTTTAGGCGTTTTTGGCGCTGCTTTCATCCGTCGCAATAATCCTTATTTCTGTACAACGATATTTTCTTGTGATGGATCGACGTGTTGCATCTGTAACTTCTCGGTCGCGATCCGCTCAACCCGACTGTGATCGCCGAGCGCGTTCTCTTCGAGGATCAGGTTGCGCCACTCAATATCCAGGGCGTCGCGCTCCAGAACCAGCTGTTCACGCTGCGCGGTCAACAGGCGCGTGTGATGCGCAGTGGTGACCACGGTAATCGCCGTAATAATGATGCAAATGAACAGGCAGAGTGGCAGTTTCCCAAACCGCAGAAGGTCGTCCCCGATCACGCCAGGCAAAGCATGGCGCTCGTTGCTTCCAATCGACCCTTTAACCTTGCTTAAGGCCTCTGTCACTCTGCCGATCATGCGTTCGTCCTCTCTGCGATACGCAGCACTGAACTACGGGCGCGTGGATTCTCTGCCACCTCTTCTTCGCCCGGCATCAACTTGCCTAGTGCTCGCAACTCACGGCCGCCCAGTTTTTTGAGCTGCGCTTCGGTCATCGGTATTCCTGCCGGAACCTGCGGACCGCGGCTTTGCTCACGCATAAAGCGCTTCACAATGCGGTCTTCCAGCGAATGAAAACTAATGATCGACAGCCGCCCGCCCGGGGCCAGCACGCTGAGCGAGCTTTTTAGCGCCTGCTCTATCTCCTCCAGTTCACTGTTTACCCATATGCGCACCGCCTGGAAGGTACGGGTCGCGGGATGTTTGTGCTTATCTTTTACCGGCATCGCCGCGGCGATGACTTCCGCCAGCTCTTTGGTGCGGGTCATCGGCTGAATGCGATTACGTTCGACGATCGCGCGGGCGATACGTTTGCCGAAACGCTCTTCGCCAAAGGTTTTAATCACCCAGGCGATATCGTCTTCTTCAGCCGTCTGCAGCCATTCGGCCGCGGACTGACCGCGCGTCGGATCCATGCGCATATCCAGCGGCCCGTCACGCATAAAGGAAAAGCCGCGTTCCGCATCGTCAAGCTGCGGGGAAGAGACGCCGAGATCGAGCAGAATGCCGTCGATCTTACCGGTAAGATTGCGCTCGCCGACGTACTCAGCGAGTTGTGAAAAGGGACCATGTACGATGGAAAAGCGGGGGTCATCGATGGTTTGCGCGACGGCAATCGCCTGCGGGTCGCGATCGATGGCCAGCAAGCGTCCTTCCGCACCCAGCCGGGAGAGGATCAGGCGCGAGTGACCACCGCGGCCAAAAGTACCATCAATATAGATACCGTCTGGACGAATATTGAGGCCGTTGACGGCTTCATCCAGAAGTACCGTAGTATGTTTATAATTTTCCATCATTTTTATAAGGACAAATCCTGCAGGCGCTCCGACAGTTCACCGGTCGCGGACTGCTCAGCGTCGATATCTTCCTTGACCCGTTGATACCAGGTCGTTTCATCCCACAGTTCAAATTTATTAAACTGCCCGACCAGCATCACTTCTTTTGTCAGCCCGGCATGCTGCCGTAACACCGGCGCAATCAGC
Organism: Klebsiella sp. P1954; assembly: GCF_018199955.1. NCBI lineage: Bacteria > Pseudomonadati > Pseudomonadota > Gammaproteobacteria > Enterobacterales > Enterobacteriaceae > Klebsiella > Klebsiella sp. P1954. The sequence goes on from NZ_CP073373.1 coordinate 2,109,982, forward strand.
AAGCGGCCGGCATTATCCATCTGACATTCGCTGGCATGACCCAAAAGCAAACGCTGTACGCGCCGCTCAACGGGATTCATGCTCGATAAACGCGACAATTTCTGCTCGATGACTTCCCATTCAGGCAATGGATAAAGCAGCAGGCACGGGTGATGGATGTCAATGGTGCATACCAATTGACCGGCAGCGTCCTCGATCAGCCCTTCGCGATAGCGCGTTGGCACGGCCAGGCGGCCTTTGCTGTCGAGATTGACTAACGTTGCTCCACGGAACATGCCAGCCTCACCCCTTTTCGCCACTTTACCCCACAAATTCCCACCAGAAGGAGTTTACGGAGCGGAGGAAAAGCTTGTCAAGCCAGCACGGATGCCAACGGAGCTCAAAAACCCATTATTTACAGCCGACATTAGCCCTGATGAAAAAATCATCAACAGGCGAGGCAAATTAACGTTATGAATACGTGTAAGAAAATAACCAACAAACTCGTAACAGTTATAAACAACAGAATATCTTCGGCGGGAAAATATAAAGTGTCAGTTTGCGACGCGAGCGGCATTTTAGGCCATTATGCCGGCCGTTAACAGTACCTGTTGCTGGCAGAGGGACTGGCCAGGCGCGGGATATGACGGGGATGAAAGCGTGGCGCGTACAAAATGAGTGTTAATTCAGCAATTAACCTGATGAATGTAACAAAATAATACAATTAAAGTCCGCGCAGTCATTTTTTGTACCCCATTTGGAGTCACAAAACGATGGTCAGTGAATAAAATAAAATAACGCGTAAAGAAGTTTAGGGATTTGTCTGAAATATATTCAGTTTTGCATTTTGCACGTCAATTGCCTGATTTATCGCCAGCGGCCTGCTTACGGTCAGGCCTGCCAGGTTTATACCTGGGCGCTGGCGATATGGCGCCCTTAGCGGCGATTCAGGCTACCGCGACGATAGAGATTACGGCGAATACGGCTAAGACCCGGCTTCGGCTTGCGAGGTTCGTCGAGGCTGGCGAGGACGATCTCCAGCACCCGCTCAGCGACATCGCGATGACGCTGGGCCACGGCCAGTACCGGACACTGCAGAAAATCGAGCAGCTCATTATCACCGAAGGTGGCGATCGCCAGCTCGGAGGGCAGTTTACCCTCGCGACGCAAGGTCACATCCATTACGCCCTGCAGCAGCGGGAAAGAGGTGGTAAACAGCGCCTGTGGCATCGGATGGGTTTCAAGCCATTTCTCAAACAGCTGGGCCGCCGCTTCGCGCTCATAGCTGTTGGCATAGAGATAATGCACCTCACGCGGATCGCCCTGCCAGGCTTTACGGAAGCCCTGTTCGCGCAGGAAGCTCACCGACAGCTCCGGCAGCGCGCCGAGATAGAGCACCGTTTCGCCAGGAAACGTCCGCAGCTCAGCTGCGAGCATCTCGGCGTCATCCTGGTCAGCGCCAACCACGCTGGTGAAGTGCTCGCGATCGAGGGCGCGGTCGAGGGCGACAATCGGAAACGGGTCGTTAGCCCAGCGCTGATAAAAAGGATGCTCCGGCGGCAGCGAAGTAGAGACAATGATAGCGTCCACCTGGCGCTGCAGCAGATGCTCGATACAGCGCATCTCGTTATCGGGCTGATCCTCCGAGCAGGCAATCAGCAGCTGATAGCCGCGCTGACGCGCCTGACGTTCGAGATAATTTGCAATCCGGGTATAGCTGGTGTTTTCCAGATCCGGGATCACCAGACCGATAGAGCGTGTGCGTCCTGCACGCAGGCCAGCAGCGACCGCATTTGGGTGATAGTTGTGCTCTCGCACCACAGCCATCACTTTTTCGACCGTTTTATCGCTTACGCGGTACTGCTTCGCTTTGCCATTAATCACATAGCTCGCGGTGGTTCTTGAAACACCGGCCAGCCGGGCGATTTCATCCAGTTTCACAATTGCCCCTTGGGTAAGAAGTGCCAAACATAACCATTATTCAGGTATGGAATCCTTTTTATAACATCTAAGCGCAGAATAGTTAGCGCAGCAACCGCTTTCGCTTACAGTTCCTACTGATTTCGCAAAAAAAAAAGCCCGACAGTCTCTGCCGGGCTATTTTTACAGCAGTTCCCGATCCTTAGCGCATGATTTTATCACCGCGAGACAGGCCGACCACGCCGGAGCGAGCCACTTCCACAATCCGAGCGACATCGCGCAGCGAGGCCAGAAATGCATCCAGCTTATCGCTGGTGCCGGCGAGCTGGACGGTATAGATAGAAGGCGTCACGTCGATAATCTGTCCGCGGAAGATTTCGGTGTTGCGCTTCACTTCTTCACGGCCATAGCCGCTGGCCTGAACCTTCACCAGCATAATTTCGCGTTCAACATGAGCCCCCTGCCCCAGCTCGCTGACCCGCAGGACATCCACCAGCTTGTGCAGTTGCTTTTCAATCTGCTCAATCGCTTTTTCATCGCCCACGGTCTGAATGGTCATTCTGGAGAGAGTGGGATCGTCCGTCGGCGCGACAGTCAGGCTTTCTATATTATAGCCACGCTGGGAAAAGAGGCCGATAACGCGGGACAATGCGCCCGATTCGTTTTCCAGTAATACCGATAATATCCGGCGCATAATCAGGTCCTCTCCGTTTTGCTCAACCACATTTCATCCATGCCGCCGCCGCGGATCTGCATGGGGTACACATGCTCACTGCCGTCGACGGTCACATCGACAAACACCAGCCGACGCTGGCGCACCTGCTCCAGAGCTTCAGCAAGCTTCGTCTCCAGCTCCTGCGGCTCGCTGATGCGGATCCCGACGTGGCCATAGGCTTCCGCCAGACGGACAAAGTCCGGTAGCGATTCCATATAGGACTGCGAGTGACGCCCGGAATAGAGCATATCCTGCCACTGCTTCACCATCCCGAGATAGCGGTTGTTGAGGTTAAGCACCAGGACCGGCAGCTCATACTGCAGCGCAGTGGAGAGTTCCTGAATGTTCATCTGGATACTGCCGTCACCGGTCACGCAGACCACCATTTCGTCCGGCAGAGCCATTTTGACCCCCAGCGCAGCCGGTAGGCCAAAGCCCATGGTGCCGAGACCACCGGAGTTAATCCAGCGCCGCGGTTTATCGAAGGGGTAATACAGGGCGGCGAACATCTGATGCTGACCCACATCGGAAGTGACGTAGGCATCGCCCTGGGTCAGCCGCCAGATAGTTTCAATTACCGCCTGCGGTTTGATTTTATCGCTCTGGTCGTCGTAGCGCAGACAATGACGGGCACGCCACTGCTCGATCTGTTGCCACCAGTCGCGAATGTCGTCCAGCGGCTGCTGCGCTTCCTCCTGCTCCAGCAGCTCCAGCATCTGCTCCAGCACCAGCCGGGCATCGCCGACGATCGGCACATCTGCCGGCACGGTTTTCGAGATTGAAGTCGGATCGATATCAATATGCAGTACCGTCGCGTTCGGACAATACTTGGCCAGGTTATTGGTGGTCCGGTCGTCAAAGCGAACGCCGACGGCAAAAATCACGTCCGAGTGGTGCATGGTCATGTTGGCTTCATAGGTGCCGTGCATCCCCAGCATCCCCAGCGCCTGCGAGTGTGTCGCCGGGAAAGCGCCAAGTCCCATCAAGGATGAGGCCACCGGCAGCTTCAGTTTTTCCACCAGCTCGCGCAGCTGAGGTTCGCAATGCGCATTGATCGCCCCGCCGCCGACGTAGACGACCGGCTTACTTGCGGCCACCAGGGTCTGCAGGGCGCGTTTAATCTGCCCTTTATGGCCACTGGTGGTTGGGTTATACGAGCGCATGCTCACCGCGTCCGGCCAGACGTAAGGCAGCTTCTTCGCCGGATTGAGAATATCCTTCGGCAGATCGACCACTACCGGACCGGGGCGACCGCTGGCCGCCAGCCAGAAGGCTTTCTTCAGCACGCCGGGAATATCTTCGGTCTGCTTCACCAGGAAACTGTGCTTCACCACCGGACGGGAAATCCCCACCATGTCGCACTCCTGGAAGGCGTCGTAGCCAATAAGCGAGGTGGCTACCTGCCCCGAGAGGATCACCAACGGAATAGAGTCCATATAGGCTGTCGCAATGCCAGTGATGGCGTTCGTCGCCCCAGGCCCAGAGGTCACCAGCACCACGCCGACCTCCCCGGTCGCCCGCGCCAGGCCATCCGCCATATGCACCGCCGCCTGCTCGTGACGAACCAGCACATGATCGATACCGCCAAGGGTATGTAACGCATCATAGATATCGAGGACTGCGCCTCCGGGATAGCCGAATACTTGCTTGACGCCCTGATCGACAAGCGATTGGACGACCATCTCGGCTCCTGACAACATCTCCATGGTTTGCCTCCAGGCTTATTGTTTTACGACAGCGGAACTCAATTTCCGCGCGCTCGCACGATGCGAAGGAGTGGTCCTCCGCATTGAGGTGAATGTACTGCATGCCACTACCATAACTGCTCGCCAGCAGGCAGGCAATTCGCCGCAGCTGAGGCCTTATTTCTTGAATAAGAAGAAAAGAAAGCGGTGAGGGGAAAATATGGTGAATTGCTTCAGAGATAAGAAAAGAGAATGGTAAATACTCGGCGAAAAAGGGTGATAACAGGAATAGATCCATTTTTCACGAACACAACGAACCCCTCGCGCAAGGTAAACAGAATAAAATTCTGCTTTATTTGATTTATGTCATATAAAAAAAGGAGCCGAAGCTCCTTTGCTATCTATCGTCGTCGGGTCAGCGCTTGCAAATGTCCACCAGCAGCTCTTCCATCCACTGGTGGCCTTTATCACGACCAGCGGCTTCGTGCCAGGAGAGATAGCAGGTCCGACTGTTGACCTTCAACGGCAAAGGTAATATTTGCAGGGCAAGCTTGTCAGCAAATTCATCTGCCAGCCAGCGCGGGGCAATGGCCACCATCTGGGTTTGCGATACTACGTTTAATACGCTGACCATCGCATTACCCTGATAGGCGATACGCGCTTGTTTATCGGCCGTGTCATACCACGGCAAACTAAATGAGGCATACCGGTCAAGAGCAACGGCGGCATGCTCCTCGCGATAAATATCCGCCTCCATCATCGGCCCGGAAATACGCGGATGGTTGCGACTGGCGACCAGGACCATTTCGTCTTTAAATAACGGAACGCAGGCAAACTCAGGGCGACGGAACTCTTCATAACCGATTACGAATTCTGTTTCCTGATAACGTAGCTGATGTTCCGTATTTTGATTCAGCGCAGACTTAAAGACTAAATGAATATTGGGTGCTATCTCTGCAACTTTATTAAAAATAACCGACGTCAGGATGTTATCCAGCGGGCTGCAGACGCACAGATGGAACACGCGCTCACTGCTCAGCGGTTCAAAACCGGAGCCTGGCAATTCGTTTTGGACCAGCTGCAGCGCCTGGCGTACCGAGCCAAACAGCTGATAGGCGCGCGCCGTCGGCTGAATACCGCGGCCATAGCGCACAAAAAGCTCATCATTAAACATCACTTTCAGTCGTGAAACCGCATTGCTCACCGCGGGTTGTGACATGCCGAGCGTATGGGCGGCACGAGTAATATTCTGCTCTTGCATAACCGCATCAAAAACGGTAAGCAGATTGAGATCAACCATCCGTAGTTGAGGTTTAACGACTTCCTGTCCGGGGGCTGATTTATATTCTGGAGTTTCAATTAACATATCTAATTCCGCCGTCACGATGAATTCCCTTCACTAAACCGCTATAATTAGCGCCGAAAATATCATTTACCATGCAAATGACATTTACAAAATAGCAAAAGAAATTTTTAGGAATATATCAAGGCTATGAGTGGCAGTGAAGAAACGGTCTTGATCAAAAAATTGAGCCGCTCAAACCATACTGATTACTTAATGATGATAAGTGTAACCATAATCCATAAAAATAAAAACAGCACCACGAGTTAACTGTAACTTAAGCAATAATAAAGTATTTTATTTTTCCCTCCATAAAATTAACAAACCTTTATCATTGAAAAATAATCCGCTAGCGTTCGAATACATTCACAGGGAAAATAAATTTAATATTTTCATCCAGATACCGTTTTTTGTCCCTTCATTGGCGACACCTGTTCGACGATGCCTTGAATGCAAAGCACTTTTTCAAATGAAACAAATGGGGATAAACCGCCTTCGGTCCAAAATAGGATCTTCGGCAAAATGGGGCTTACATCAGCACATTTTGCTAATTCATTTAGTCAGCCCAAAACGCTTTTTCCATGCCAGGGGTTGACTTTAAAACGGCTATCCAGTAACTCTAAAAGCATAACGATTTCATCTGGAGTTTGACGCAATGATTCGCACCGCTCGTATCACCAGCCTACTACTACTAAACGCATGCCATTTGCGCGGTAGGCTGTTGGGCGACGTTCAGCGTTAAGTCATCTTCCAGCAAGACTATAAAACCCGCGCCTTGGCGCGGGTTTTTTTATGCTCGTCAACAAGGCGCCAGGACACAGACTAAGGATCCAAACCATGAGCCAGCAAGTCATTATTTTCGATACGACCTTACGTGATGGCGAACAAGCGTTACAGGCAAGCCTGAGTGTCAAAGAGAAGCTGCAGATCGCACTGGCCCTTGAGCGAATGGGGGTCGACGTAATGGAAGTCGGTTTCCCGGTATCCTCGCCGGGCGATTTTGAATCGGTGCAAACCATCGCACGCACCATTAAAAACAGCCGCGTGTGCGCCCTGGCGCGCTGCGTTGAGAAAGATATCGACGTGGCGGCGGAATCGTTAAAAGTGGCCGAGGCTTTCCGTATTCATACCTTTATTGCCACCTCGCCGATGCATATCGCCACCAAACTGCGCAGTACGCTGGATGAGGTTATTGAGCGCGCGATCTATATGGTGAAGCGGGCACGCAACTACACTGACGACGTTGAGTTCTCCTGTGAAGATGCCGGCCGTACGCCGATTGCCGATCTGGCTCGCGTCGTGGAAGCGGCGATCAACGCCGGCGCCACCACCATTAATATCCCGGATACCGTCGGCTATACCATGCCGTTCGAATATGCCAACATCATCAGCGGCCTGTATGATCGCGTGCCGAATATCGACAAAGCAATTATTTCCGTCCACACCCATGATGATCTGGGCATCGCTGTCGGTAACGCCCTCGCCGCGGTCCACGCCGGTGCGCGCCAGGTAGAAGGTGCGATGAACGGTATCGGCGAACGCGCCGGCAACTGCGCGCTGGAAGAAGTGATCATGGCGATCAAAGTGCGCAAAGACATCATGAACGTGCACACCAACATTAATCATCATGAAATCTGGCGCACCAGCCAGACCGTCAGCCAGATCTGCAATATGCCGATCCCGGCGAACAAGGCCATCGTCGGCACCGGCGCCTTCGCCCACTCCTCCGGCATTCACCAGGACGGCGTGCTGAAGAACCGCGAAAACTACGAGATCATGACCCCGGAATCTATCGGCCTGAACCAGGTGCAACTGAACCTGACTTCCCGCTCCGGCCGCGCGGCGGTGAAACACCGGATGGAAGAGATGGGCTACCAGGAGAGCGATTACAACCTGGATCATCTGTACGACGCATTCCTGAAGCTGGCGGACAAAAAAGGCCAGGTTTTCGATTACGATCTGGAAGCGCTGGCCTTTATCAACAAGCAGCAGGAAGAGCCAGAGCATTTCCGCCTGGATTACTTCAACGTCCAATCCGGATCCAGCGATATCGCCACCGCCTCGATCAAACTGGTCTGCGGGGATGAGATCAAAACCGAAGCCGCCAACGGCAACGGTCCGGTCGATGCTATCTACCAGGCGATTAACCGCGTCACCGACTACAACATTGAATTAGTGAAGTATGGCTTAAGCGCGAAAGGCCACGGCAAAGACGCCCTGGGCCAGGTGGATATCGTCGTTGACTACAATGGCCGCCGCTTCCATGGCGTTGGTCTGGCAACGGATATCGTAGAGTCGTCAGCCAAAGCGATGGTTCACGTGCTGAACAACATCTGGCGCGCCGCCGAAGTCGAAAAAGAATTGCAACGCAAAGCTCAGAATAAAGAGAACAATAAGGAAACCGTGTAATGTCGAAGAATTACCATATTGCCGTTTTGCCGGGTGATGGCATTGGCCCGGAAGTGATGAACCAGGCGATGAAAGTACTGGAAGCCGTGCGCCAACGTTTTGCCATGCACATTACCACCAGCCAGTATGACGTTGGCGGGGCGGCCATCGACCGTCAGGGAACTCCCCTGCCGCAGGCGACCGTCGCCGGATGCGAGCAGGCGGATGCGATCCTGTTCGGCTCCGTTGGCGGTCCGAAATGGGAGCACCTGCCGCCGGCGGAACAACCAGAGCGTGGCGCGCTGCTGCCGCTGCGTAAACACTTTAAACTGTTCAGCAACCTGCGCCCGGCCAAACTGTATCAGGGGCTGGAAGAGTTCTGCCCGCTGCGCGCCGACATCGCTGCTAACGGCTTCGACATTCTCTGCGTACGCGAACTGACCGGCGGCATCTACTTCGGCCAGCCGAAAGGCCGCGAAGGCAGCGGTCAGCATGAGAAAGCCTTTGATACCGAGGTGTATCACCGCTTTGAGATCGAGCGTATCGCGCGCATCGCTTTTGAATCCGCCCGCAAGCGTCGTCACAAAGTGACTTCCATCGATAAGGCCAACGTTCTGCAGTCCTCCATCCTGTGGCGCGAAATCGTCAGCGAGATCGGCAAGGAGTATCCGGACGTTGAGCTGGCGCATATGTATATCGATAACGCCACCATGCAGCTGATTAAAGATCCGTCCCAGTTCGACGTGCTGCTGTGCTCCAACCTGTTTGGCGACATCCTCTCCGACGAGTGCGCGATGATCACCGGCTCGATGGGTATGCTGCCGTCCGCCAGCCTCAATGAACAAGGTTTTGGCCTGTACGAGCCGGCGGGCGGTTCCGCACCGGATATCGCCGGCAAAAATATCGCCAACCCGATCGCGCAGATCCTCTCCCTGGCTCTGCTGCTGCGCTACAGCCTCGATGCTGACGAAGCGGCGACCGCCATTGAAAACGCGATCAACCGCGCCTTAGAAGAAGGGGTTCGAACCGGCGACTTAGCGCGCGGCACGGCGGCGGTCAGCACTGATGAAATGGGCGATATTATTGCCCGCTATGTCGCAGAAGGGGTGTAATCATGGCGAAGACGTTATACGAAAAATTATTTGATGCGCACGTAGTGTATGAGGCGCAGAACGAAACCCCGCTGCTGTATATCGACCGCCATCTGGTGCACGAAGTCACCTCTCCGCAGGCGTTTGACGGTCTGCGCGCCCATGGCCGCCAGGTGCGCCAGCCGGGTAAAACCTTCGCTACCATGGATCATAACGTCTCGACGCAGACCAAAGACATTAACGCGTCCGGTGAGATGGCCCGCATTCAGATGCAGGAGCTGATTAAGAACTGTAAAGAGTTCGGCGTTGAACTGTACGACCTGAACCACCCGTATCAGGGCATCGTCCACGTCATGGGCCCGGAACAAGGGGTTACCCTGCCGGGGATGACGATCGTGTGCGGTGACTCCCATACCGCCACCCACGGCGCGTTCGGTGCGCTGGCGTTCGGTATCGGCACCTCCGAAGTGGAGCATGTGCTGGCGACCCAGACCCTGAAACAGGGCCGCGCGAAGACCATGAAAATCGAAGTCCAGGGCAAAGCGGCGCCGGGCATTACCGCCAAAGATATCGTGCTGGCCATCATTGGTAAAACCGGTAGCGCCGGCGGCACCGGCCATGTGGTTGAGTTCTGCGGCGAAGCGATCCGCGATCTGAGCATGGAAGGGCGTATGACCCTGTGCAACATGGCGATCGAGATGGGCGCCAAAGCGGGCCTGGTCGCGCCGGACGAAACCACCTTCAATTACGTACGCGGCCGTCTGCATGCGCCGAAAGGCAAAGATTTTGACGATGCCGTAGCGTACTGGAAAACCCTGAAAACCGACGACGGCGCGACGTTTGATACCGTGGTAACGCTGCAGGCGGCGGAAATTGCCCCGCAGGTGACCTGGGGCACCAACCCGGGCCAGGTGATCTCGGTGACGGATAACATTCCCGATCCAGCGTCGTTCAGCGATCCGGTGGAACGCGCCAGCGCCGAAAAAGCGCTGGCCTATATGGGACTGAAATCCGGGATCCCGCTGACGGAAGTCGCTATCGATAAAGTGTTTATCGGCTCCTGCACCAACTCGCGCATCGAAGATTTACGCGCCGCGGCGGAAATCGCTAAAGGGCGTAAAGTGGCGCCGGGCGTCCAGGCGCTGGTGGTGCCGGGTTCTGGTCCGGTGAAAGCGCAGGCGGAAGCGGAAGGTCTGGATAAGATCTTTATCGAAGCCGGCTTTGAGTGGCGCTTACCTGGTTGCTCTATGTGTCTGGCAATGAATAATGATCGCCTGAATCCGGGCGAACGCTGTGCCTCAACCAGCAACCGTAACTTTGAAGGCCGTCAGGGCCGCGGCGGACGCACGCACCTGGTGAGCCCGGCAATGGCCGCGGCGGCAGCCGTTACCGGCCATTTCGCCGATATCCGTAATCTGAAGTAAGGAGACCATCATGGCAGAGAAATTTACCCAACATACCGGCCTGGTGGTTCCGCTGGATGCTGCAAACGTCGATACCGACGCGATCATCCCTAAGCAATTTTTGCAGAAGGTCACCCGCACCGGCTTTGGCGCGCACCTGTTTAACGACTGGCGCTTTCTCGACGATAAAGGTCAACAGCCGAACCCGGAGTTCGTGCTGAATTTTCCTGAGTACCAGGGGGCATCGATACTGCTGGCGCGGGAAAACTTCGGCTGCGGCTCCTCGCGCGAGCACGCGCCGTGGGCGCTGACCGATTACGGCTTTAAGGTCGTTATCGCCCCGAGCTTTGCCGATATTTTTTACGGCAACAGCTTCAATAACCAGCTGCTGCCGGTGACCCTGAGCGACGAGCAGGTCGACGAGCTGTTCAAGCTGGTGCAGGCCAACCCGGGCATTACGTTTGAAGTGGATCTGGAAGCGCAGGTAGTTAAAGCCGGGGATAAAACCTACAGCTTTAAGATCGACGATTTCCGCCGCCACTGCATGCTCAACGGCCTGGATAGCATCGGCCTGACGCTGCAGCATGAAGCGGCGATCTCCGACTATGAACGCAAGCTGCCGGCGTTTATGAATTAACCTTTGGGCCCGGTCATTTGATCGGGCTTTTTAGTTTATTGCGGAGAAAATTGCGATCTCACGCACAAAAACCAATTTTAATTTGCTGATTGTCAGACCTTACCGCCACCCTGCCCTACCGCCTAAAGAAGAATTATTCCGCTTTCCTCCCCTTCTCCAGCACTGTTTATGTATTTTCCCTGCACTGCAAGTAAAAATAAGGCACGAGTATTTAATATAAAAATATAAGAATGTGAAGAAAGCGTTAATCTCATAGAGAACCCCTATGGCTATGCACAAAAAAAAGCATTATTTTTCGATTTTTCCCCTCGTTATCTTTTGCCACAGAGAAATATTAACTAAGGACACGCCTGGGCCCCGCATATCGGCCTCCCGGCCTCCTGTGGAGAGAAGAGATGAGCCACTATCCGCACCTTTTCAGTCCGTTGACCATCAACGGTATGACGTTAAAAAACCGCATTATTATGCCCCCTATGGGCACCAATATGGCCACGCTCAATGGCGAGGTGTCGCAGGAACAGCTGGAATACTACGAACTGCGGGCCAAAGGCGGCACCGGGCTTATCACCATCGAAAATATTTGTATTGATTTCCCCTTCGCCTCCAACGGCACCACCCAACTGCGCATCGATAACGATCAATATATTCCACGGCTGTTTAAATTAACCGAGACCCTGCATAAACATGGCGCCTGCGTATCCATTCAGTTAAATCATGCCGGCGCTTCCGCTTATGCCTACCGACTGGAAGGCCAGACGCCGCTCTCCTCTTCTACAACGCCGTCGAAGAAGCACGGTAATATTCCGCGTCCGATGACCCATGAGGAAATTTATCATGCGGTAGAGAAATTTGGTGACGCCGCGGAGCGCGTTCGGCGCGCAGGTTTTGACTGCGTCGAAATTCATGCCGGTCACTCCTATTTAATTAGCCAGTTTTTATCGCCGCTGTTTAATAAGCGCACTGATGAATTTGGCGGCAGCGTCGAAAATCGCACTCGGATACTGAGTCTGATTGTCGATAAGGTTCGCGCCTGCGTGGGGCCGCGTTTTCCAGTCAGCCTGCGCATCAGCGCCGACGACTTCCTCAAGGGCGGCAATACCCTCGAAGATTCCCTGCGTATTCTTGAGCTCTGCCAGGAGAAGGTCGATATCATCAACGTCTCTGCGGCGCAGAACGACAACCTGAATCTGCAAATCGATCAGATGTCGCTGGAGGATGGCTGGAAGCGCTATCTCTCCCGCGCGGTGCGCGATAAATTCCATAAACCCACGGTCATCGCCGGCAATATTCGCACTCCGCAGGTAGCCGAAGATATCCTCGCCAGCGGCGATGCCGATCTTATCGCCATTGGCCGCGGTCTGATTGCCGAGCCGGAGTGGGTGCAGAAAGTGCAAGGCGGAAAAGAGCGACTGATGCGCAAATGTATCTCCTGCAACATCGGCTGCGCCGACCATCGCATCGCCCGCTCGCGCCCGCTGCGCTGTTCGATTAACCCGGATATTATTCACGGTGACGCCTATAAAATGCGGCGCGTGAATCGCGACACTAACGTGGTGGTCATCGGCGCCGGCACCGCCGGGATGGAAGCCGCCTGCACCGCGGCGGAAGTGGGTTGCCATACCTGGCTGCTGGAAGCGAAAAACCACGTCGGCGGCCTCGCCAGCGAAATCTCCCGCCTGCCGGAGAAAAAACGCATCGCTGATTTCCCGCAGTTTATGAAAAATCGTATCGCCTCGCTGGACAACCTGATGCTGCAGATCGGCAAGCGGGCCGACGTGGCTTCAGTTTCCGCCCTGCGTCCGCATCTGATTGTCAACGCCACCGGCTCAACGCCGCTGCTGCCGCCCATTGAAGGCTTGCGGGAAAACATTGACGTCGAGAACGGCAAGATCTTTTCCATTACCGGCATGATCGACAATCTGGCGAAATTTACCGATATCAAGGGCAAACGCATCGCCGTAGTCGGCGCCGGCGCCGTTGGCCTTGACGTTATCGAATACTTTACCGCTCGCGGCGCACAGGCGGTGCTAATCGAGATGCAGGACGCCGCCGGGCGCGATCTCGACATCATTACCAAAAATGCCATGTTGACCATGCTCGACGAGCACCAGGTCGAACAGCACATGAATACCCAACTGATGGCGGTCGCTGCCGACCATTTCCAGGTGAAAAATACACAGCAAACCTTCGATATTCCCTTCGACTACGGCTTTGTCTGTCTGGGGATGCGCGCCAACCGCACGGGTCTCGACGAGATCGAGCGCTGGGCCAATGCCAATAACGTCAAAATCATGAACATCGGCGACAGCGTGATGGCGCGACGCATTATCGATGGCGTCCGCGAAGGCCGCAACGTACTGGATGCACTGGAAGACATGGGTGCGCTGGGCAGCAGCGAAGCACAACGAATTCCCTTTCTAACTTATTGAGGATTTTTGTCATGGCAGAACGTATTACTGGACACACTGAGCTGATTGGCCTGATCGCCACCCCGATTCGTCACAGCATGTCGCCCACCATGCACAACGAGGCTTTCGCCCATCTCGGGCTGGACTACGTCTATCTCGCTTTTGAAGTCGGTAACCAGGAGCTAAAAGACGTGGTGCAGGGCTTCCGGGCGATGAAGCTGCGCGGCTTTAACGTCTCTATGCCGAACAAAACCGAGATTTGCCAGTATCTCGATAAACTGTCGCCGGCGGCACAGCTGGTCGGGGCGGTCAATACCGTGGTCAACGACGACGGCGTACTGACCGGACATATCACCGATGGCACCGGCTACATGCGCGCCCTTAGCGAAGCCGGTATCGATATCATCGGCAAGAAGATGACCGTACTCGGCGCCGGCGGCGCGGCAACGGCGCTCTGCGTCCAGGCAGCACTGGATGGCGTGAAGGCGATCTCCATCTTCAACCGCCGCGATAAATTCTTCGCCAACGCAGAAGAAACCGTGGCCAAGATCCGCCACAACACCGACTGCGAGATCCATCTGTTAGATCTCGACGATCATGACAAACTGCGCGCCGAAATTGACAGCAGCGTGATCCTGACCAATGCCACCGGGGTCGGCATGAAGCCGTTCGAAGGCCAGATGCTGCTACCTGACGACAGCTTCCTGCGTCCGGACCTGATCGTCTCCGACGTCGTCTACAACCCGCGCAAAACCCACCTGCTGGAAGTGGCCGAGAAAAAAGGCTGCCGCACGCTGAACGGCCTGGGGATGATGCTGTGGCAAGGCGCGCGCGCGTTCGAAATCTGGACGGGCAAACAGATGCCGGTTGATTACATCAAGAGCATTCTGTTCTAAGAGGCGAATGATGAAAAATAAATACATCCCTACTGCGGCAGGGCTGTATCTCAACTACCTGATCCACGGTATGGGGGTGCTGTTAATCACCCTCAACATGGCCCATCTTCAGGAACAGTGGGGAACAGACAAAGCCGGCGTATCGATCGTTATATCTTCGTTAGGTATTGGTAAATTAGCGACCATCGTGACCGGATTTCTCTCGGATCGCTTCGGTCGCAAACCCTTTATCTATCTTGGGATCCTGAGCTATCTGATCTTTTTCGTCGGCATCCTGCTGACCAAAAATATCTATCTGGCTTACGTGTTCGGCATTATGGCGGGCCTGGCGAACAGCTTCCTCGACTCCGGTACCTATCCGGCGCTGATGGAATCTTTCCCGCACTCTGCCAGCCGGGCCAACGTGCTGATCAAAGCCTTCGTCTCTGCAGGGCAGTTCCTGTTGCCGTTCATTATCAGCTTCCTGATATGGGCAAATCTGTGGTTCGGCTGGTCGTTCGTGATTGCGGCAGCGCTCTTTGTACTGAGCGGGATTTATCTGCTTAAAATGCCGTTCCCTGACAGCCAGGCGGCGAAAAAAGAGGAAGCCCCTACGGCACAGGCGGAAACAGCCGTCCGGCCACAGGCTAATAAGCTGGATATGGTGATCTTCACCCTGTACGGTTATATCGGCATGGCGACCTTCTATCTGGTCAGCCAATGGCTGGCGCAGTACGGCCAGTTCGTCGTCGGCCTGCCCTATGCCTCGGCGATTAAACTGCTTAGCATCTATACCGTCGGCTCGCTGGTCTGCGTCTTTGTAACTGCCGCCTTCGTCAAAGAGGTGTTTAGCTCGGCCATTGCGATGATTATTTATACTGGCCTGTCGATGATTTCGCTGCTGTTGGTGTGCCTGTTCCCGACGCCGATGATGGTGACCGGCTTTGCTTTTGTCATCGGCTTTGCCGCCGCTGGCGGAGTGCTGCAGCTGGGTGCGACAATCATGGCGATGAGCTTCCCGAACGGAAAAGGCAAAGCAACCGGCATCTTCTACACCGCCGGCAGTATCGCCAGCTTCACGATCCCGTTGATCACCGCAAAGCTTTCGCAGATCAGTATTGCCAGCATTATGTGGTTTGATTTTCTGATCGCCGTTATCGGCTTTGTGATCGCCCTGTACATCGGCTATCGTCAACTGCAGGCTCGGGCGGCGCAAAAAGTGTCACGCACCGCAGTCACCGCCTGAAGTACAACGCGAAAAATAATGGATACCTACATGACAAATGCAGTAACCGTAAAGAACATCACCTTTCAGGAAGGGGAAACCCTCATTTGTGTACCGCTGATCGGTAAAACCCTGGATGAGATACTGGGTAACGCCCACGGCCTGGTCGATGCCGGCGCTGATATTATCGAATGGCGCGTTGACCACTTTGCCCAGGTCAGAGAGATGGCCCAGGTGATGGCCGCGCTGGCGGAAATCCGTGGCGCGCTGAAAGCGCTTCCGCTGCTATTTACCTTCCGCAGTAAGAAAGAAGGTGGCGAAACCGAGCTCAGCGACGAAGCCTATTTTGCGCTCAACCGCGAGGCCGCACGCAGTGGACTGGTTGATGTTATCGATATCGAACTGTTCAATGATGAAGCGCAGATCCGCGCGCTGGTTGACGATGCGCATGCCGCGGGCGTCAAGGTGATCATGAGTAATCATGATTTTCATAAGACCCCCGCTCAGGAAGATATTATCTATCGCCTGCGCCGCATGCAGGATCTGGGGGCCGATCTGCCGAAGATCGCGGTGATGCCGCAGTCGCCGCAGGATGTTCTGACCCTGCTGGCCGCCACGCTGACCATGAAAGAGAAGTATGCGACGCGTCCGCTGATCACCATGTCGATGGGCAAATCCGGTGGCGTTAGCCGGGTCACCGGGCGCTTGTTCGGTTCGGCGATGACCTTCGGTACCGTTGGTCAGGCCTCCGCGCCGGGGCAGATCGCCATCGCTAAGCTGCGTGAAGTGATGGATATTCTCTCCTGATATCCGGATGGCCCGGAGGTCACATCCGGGCCATCCGTTAACAGATCTTCTGGCTGTCGTGGATAACAACATTTTTAAATGACTCCAGCGCCGGAGAGAGCCCCTTGTCTTTCATGGTCGCCAGATAGATATAGCGGGGGGGGATGGTGTTTTTAATCTTCAGGATATGGACGTTGTAATAGGAGAGCGCGGTGATGCGCGGCATAATCGCGATCCCGTAGTCAATACTCACCAGCCCGGCCATCGCCGTATCCTCATCCACATAGCAGGCGATCTCCGGCACCAGCTTTTGCTGCATAAATACATTATCGATAAACGGACGTAAGCCGCTATTTTCTGAAAAATAGATATACGGATAATGAATCGTCTCCACCAGATCGACTTCATGTTCATATAGCCGGGCCAGCGGATGATCCTTTGCCGTGACCACCACCAGTTCCTGCTGGATCACCGGAATAAAATCGATATCGGGTTCATCGGCAATATAAGAGCAGATCGCCAGATCGACTTTTCCGGCCTTCAGCTCCTGCAACAGCGTCAGCGATGTCCCTTGAGTAAAAGAAAAAGTCACATTGTGACATTCAGGTGAAAGAGAATATTTATTAATTAACTGTGGAACAACATACTCCCCCATCGTGTAAATAAAGGCGATGCGAATATTCTCTTTATTCTCAGCGCCATTTTTTTGCAATATCATGCGTCCGTTCTCCAGCGAGGCCAGCGCATCTTCAACATACGGCAAAAAACGCTTGCCGTTTTGGGTAATTTTTACGTTCCGCCCCTGTCTGGCGAATAGCGCGACCCCTAACTCCTTCTCCAGCTCCGATATCGCGTGGCTTAGCGAGGGCTGGGTGATGCACAGACTGGAGGCGGCTTCGGTGTAATGCTCAGTTTCAGACAGACGTTTAAAATAATAAAGTTGCTTTAGGTTCATTATTTTTACCCGTATAATATAAGAATAAATGCACTGACGCTAATATACCATGCAAGCCACCAATAATGCGCATGAACGGGTAAATATCGGCGTTACATCAAATATTATTTGACGAAGGGCCTGAATGTGCCACAAGGCATTGCCATTCATAGATACTACCTATAGCTCCTTGAGATATTTTTGCATATTAGAATATATGCAAAAATATTTTAAACTTTAAAGGAACTCGCTATGAGTATGTCAAACTCTCAGGAAGTCCTCACTTCCACATCGGGGGCGAAAAAAAGAAGCCGCGTACGGATAGTTATTCTGCTGCTACTCTCCGTCGGAACGATGATCAATTATCTCGACCGTACCATCCTGGGTATTGTAGCGCCACAGTTAAGCAAAGAAATCCATATCGATCCGGCGATGATGGGCATCATCTTCTCCGCCTTCGCCTGGACTTATGCGCTGGCGCAGATCCCCGGCGGGATGTTTTTAGACCGCTTTGGCAACAAAGTGACCTATGCCCTGTCAATTTTCTTCTGGTCGCTGTTTACCCTGCTGCAAAGTTTCACCCTCGGCCTAAAATCCCTGCTGCTTCTGCGCCTGGGACTCGGCGTCAGCGAAGCGCCCTGCTTTCCGGCCAACAGCCGCATCGTCAGCACCTGGTTCCCTCAGCATGAGCGCGCGCGGGCAACGGCAACGTATACAGTTGGTGAATATATAGGGCTGGCCGCTTTCTCGCCGCTGTTATTTTTAATTCTCGAACATCATGGCTGGAGAACGCTTTTTTTCCTCACCGGCGGATTAGGTATTTTATTTACTTTAGTGTGGTGGCGTTTTTATCATGAACCGCATGAATCGCACACGGCTAATCAAGCGGAGCTGGAGTATATCGGCGCAAACGGCATTAACAATAAAATCCAGAACGTTCCATTTAACTGGCGTGACGCCAGACGCCTGCTGGGCTGTCGCCAGATCCTCGGCGCCAGCCTGGGTCAGTTCGCCGGCAACACCACACTGGTCTTTTTCCTGACGTGGTTTCCCAGCTACCTCGCCAACGAGCGCCATCTTCCATGGCTGCACGTCGGCTTCTTCGCCACCTGGCCCTTCCTTGCCGCCGCAATTGGCATCCTCTTCGGCGGCTGGATCTCCGACCGGTTGTTGAAGCGAACCGGCTCCGTCAACATCAGTCGAAAGTTACCAATAATTTCCGGTTTATTGCTGTCCAGCTGTATTATCGCGGCGAATTGGGTAAGCGCCAATAGCACCGTAATTATTATCATGTCGGTGGCTTTTTTTGGCCAGGGGATGGTCGGTCTGGGCTGGACCTTAATTTCGGATATTGCCCCGGAAAATATGGCAGGCCTCACCGGCGGCATATTTAATTTCTGTGCCAATATGGCCTCGATTATCGCACCACTGATAATTGGTGTGATTATTTCCGCCACGGGTAATTTCTTTTACGCGCTGATCTACGTCGGCCTGACGGCGCTGATTGGGGTGATTGCCTACATTTTTATCATCGGCGACATTAAGCGTATCGAACTCAAGTAGGCCTGGTCGCCCCGGCGATGCCGGGGCGAGTAGTCAGATATCCTTCACCTTGCTGGTCAAAAACAGCGTCACCAGCGAAATGGCCGCGATCGTCCAGTAGACGCTGGCGTGACCATAGCTCTGGGACAGCGCCCCCTGCATCACGCCGGCAAGGATCACGCCGGTGGAAATACTGTTGGTGAACAGGGTGGTCGCCGCTCCCGCCCGTCCCGGCATTAAATCCTGGAACCACAGCATGCCTATCCCGGCGATAATGCCGATAAAGATGGCATTGAACAGCTGCAGAGCCAGCAGCGCCGTGCGACCATGAAACAGGATCAGTCCGGCATAAAACAGCACGCCGGCGGCCACCGCCGCCACCATCATTTTACGTTTGCCAAAGCGCTTTACGTAGTAGCCGGCGAGGATCATCGCCGGTATCTCCAGCCCGGCGGCAGTGCCCATCAGGATCCCGGCCAGGCTGTCGGGAAGCCCGAGATCGCTGCTGATCCACAGCGGCATATCAATGATGTACATGGTGTTGCAGGTCCACATCAGGGTGGAGGCGATAAACAGCATACGCACGTTCTTGTCCTGCCAGCCGCCGGCCTGCGCTAGCGCCGCCGCCTCCTCCGAGGGCTGTTCCACACGCGGAACCGAAGGCAGTTTGATGGCAATCAGAGCGAGGCTAATGACAAAAATGCCCGCCGCAATGGAGAACATGGTGGTGAAGCCATAGTTGAGCGCCAGCATAAAGGCCAGCGGCGGGCCAATCACCCAAGCCAGCGACAGCTGGGCGCGCATGACCGAGCTGAACATCACCACTTCCCGCGCCGAGCTGTCGGCGTACTCCCGCGCCAGCGCGAAGAGCTGCGGCATGGCCGCGTTGGCAATGGATGCCAGCATCACGCCGCAGGTGATCAGCGTCAGATAGTGGCGGTTGAAGGCAAACAGCAGCGCATTACCCACCGCCATCAGACAGCAGAACATAATCAACCGCCGCCGGTCGCCGCGGCTATCGGAGCGCTTGGCCAGCCACAGGCTAACCAGGATCCCGGCGATGGCGTTTACGGTATAGAACAGGCCCACCCAGAACGGTTGCGCCCCCACTTCGCGGCTGAGAAACAAACTCAACGTCGGCGCCTGCAACGCGCCCGCCACGCCCATCATAAAAGCAACCAGCATAAAGGCGGCATAGACGCCGTTAAGCCGTCGTCCCATCGTCATCAACCACAGCATGGAATGTCCTTAACACACGCGAAGAAAACGAAAAAAGCCAGCAGAGGCTTTCTGCTGGCGGGTGATTCTATACTCTATGGATTTCATGCTGCAGGACAAAACGGTTAACCATTTTGCGTCGCGCTCGCGCTGGCCCTGAAAAGGTGAGTCCCGTAGAGGCGAATCACGCAGCCCGAACATACGGCCCAGGAAGCATCGACAGCGCACCTGCAGTTTGAAAAACGACGAGTATAACACCAATACTCAGTCACACATGATGTCTGCAAGTCAATGATCAGAGGTCGTTGACGTCACTCCCCACTGCATCAGTTCCCCCAGAATTTCCTGCTGTCGTCCTGCCATCAGGCGGGCCAGCCAGGACGCTTCCTGCGTCGCAGAAAAGTAGCGTTGGTAGAACGATTTTGCGGTAGACCTCATCATATTCACCTCCTCGCTTCATCGGGATTCATTATTGGCTTAATATAGGAAGTAATAAATTGCTGAGTTTTTCCGCAGGAGTTCCCCTTTTATGTCTTCCGGCCGTCTGCAACAACAGTTCATTCGCCTATGGCAGTGCTGCGACGGCAAGTCGCAGGAGACCACCCTTAACGAGCTGGCGGAAATGCTGAGCTGCTCGCGCCGCCATATGCGCACCCTGCTCAATATGATGGAGTCCCGCGGCTGGCTGACCTGGGAAGCGGAGGCAGGCCGCGGCAAGCGTTCGCGGCTAACCTTTCTCTATACCGGCCTCGCCCTGCAGCAGCAACGTGCCGAAGATCTCCTTGAGCAGGATCGCATCGATCAGCTGGTGCAGTTGGTCGGCGATAAGGCTGCCGTCCGCCAGATGCTGGTCTCGCATCTCGGCCGCAGCTTCCGCCAGGGGCGGCACATCCTGCGCGTGCTCTACTATCGTCCGATGAAGAATTTGCTGCCAGGTAGCGCGCTGCGGCGTTCGGAAACGCATATTGCCCGGCAAATATTCAGCGCCCTGACGCGGGTAAATGAGGAAAATGGGGAACTGGAAGCCGATATTGCCCACCACTGGCAGCAGCTGACCCCCACCCACTGGCGCTTTTTCCTCCGTCCCGGCATCCATTTTCACCATGGCCGTGAGCTGGAGATGGCGGATGTGATCGCCTCTCTGCAGCGCAGCAATGCCCTGCCGCTCTATTCACATATCGAACGCATCGAATCGCCCACCGCCTGGACCCTGGATATTCATCTGCGCCAGCCTGACCGCTGGCTGCCCTGGCTGCTGGGGCAGGTGCCGGCGATGGTGCTGCCGCAGGAGTGGCAGACCATGAACCACTTTTCCTCCATGCCGGTCGGCACCGGCCCTTATGCCGTGGTGCGTAACAACCAGAATCAGCTCAAGATCCATGCCTTTGAGGACTATTTTGGCTACCGGGCGCTGATCGATGAGGTGAACGTCTGGGTGCTGCCGGAGATTAGCGAAGAGCCCAACGGCGGCCTGACGCTGCAGGGCAATACCGAAAGCGAAAAAGCGGTAGAGAGTCGCCTGGAAGAGGGCTGCTATTACCTGCTGTTCGACTCGCGAAGCCCGCTGGGGGCCAACGACGCGGTGCGCCGCTGGCTAAGCTATCTGTTTCAGCCCGCCAACCTGCTCTACCATGCGGGCGAACACTACCAGGGCAACTGGTTTCCCGCCTACGGCCTGCTGCCGCGCTGGCATCACGCCAGCAACCACGCCTGCGAGAAGCCGGCGGGGCTGGAGACAGTCACCCTTACCTACTACCGCGATCACGTCGAACATCGGGTGATCGGCGGGATCATGCGCGACCTGCTGGCGGCGCATCAGGTAAAGCTGGAGATCCAGGAGCTGGAGTACGATGCCTGGCATCGCGGCGAGGTGGTCAGCGATATCTGGCTCAACAGCGTGAACTTCACCTTACCGATCGAATTTTCGCTCTTCGCCTATCTGTACGAAGTCCCGCTGATTCAGCGCTGCATTCCCATTGACTGGCAGGCAGACGCCTGCCGCTGGCGAGCAGGAGAGTTTAATCCGGCCACCTGGAGCCAGCGGCTGCTGGCCGGGCAACATATCGTGCCGCTGATCCACCACTGGCTGATGATTCAGGGTCAGCGCAGTATGCGCGGCGTGAGGATGAATACCCTCGGCTGGTTCGATTTTAAATCCGCATGGTTTGCGCCGCCGGAGCCGTAAGCGCTTTCCGTCATCTGACAAAATCATTACACTAAGGCCGTTCTCAACGGGGTGCTAATAAACATACGCAATATCATTCAAGTTGCATCAAGGCAGCAAGCGGGTGAATCCCCTGGAGCATAGATAACTATGTGACTGGGGTGAACGCGCGAAGCTAACGCAGATGCGGCTTGAAGGATGAAGCGCATGGGCTGAGAAAATACCCGTCGAACCTGATCCGGATAACGCCGGCGAAGGGATTTGAGGCTCACTCAAAATCCTTTGCCACCCCTTTTTTCTGAGGTGCAAAGTGTTGAAAAAATTACTCCCGCTGCTGGCGCTGGTCGCCATGCCCGCTTTGGCTAAGCCTGTTCTTACCGTCTATACCTATGACTCCTTCTCTGCCGACTGGGGCCCCGGCCCGGCGGTCAAAAAAGCCTTTGAAGCGGAGTGCGGCTGCGAGCTGAAGTTCGTCGCGCTGGAAGATGGCGTTTCGCTACTGAATCGCCTGCGCATGGAAGGCAAAAACAGCAAGGCCGACGTCGTGCTTGGCCTTGATAACAACCTGCTGGAAGCCGCGGCGCAGAGTAAACTGTTTGCCAAAAGCAACGTACCCGCCAGCGCGGTCAGCGTGCCGGGCGGCTGGGATAATGACACCTTTGTTCCCTACGACTACGGCTATTTCGCCTTCGTCTATGACAAAAACAAACTGGCTAATCCACCGAAGAGCCTGAAAGAGCTGGTCGAGGGCCCGCAAAAATGGCGGGTCATCTATGAAGATCCGCGTACCAGCACCCCGGGACTGGGCCTGCTGCTGTGGATGCAAAAGGTCTATGGCGATCAAGCGCCCGAGGCCTGGCAGAAGCTGGCCGCGAAAACCGTTACCGTCACCAAAGGCTGGAGCGAAGCCTATGGTCTGTTCCTGAAAGGGGAAAGCGACCTGGTGTTGAGCTATACCACCTCGCCGGCCTACCACATGATTGAAGAGAAGAAAGACAACTATGCGGCGGCGAGCTTCGCCGAGGGCCACTATCTGCAGGTCGAAGTTGCCGCGCGTACCGCCGCCAGCAAGCAGCCGGAACTGGCGGAAAAATTCCTCAAATTTATGGTATCTCCTGGCTTCCAGAACGCCATCCCTACCGGCAACTGGATGTATCCGGTGACCAAGGTCACCCTGCCGGCCGGGTTTGATACCCTGGTGAAGCCGCAGACCACCCTGTCCTTTACCCCGCAGCAGGTCGCCAGCGAGCGTCAAACCTGGATTAGCGCATGGCAACGCGCCGTCAGCCGCTAAACCTTCGCGGGCTGATGCCGGGCCTGTTCGCCGCTACGCTGCTGTGCGCTGTCGCGCTGGCGGCGTTTCTGGCGCTGTGGTTTAGCGCCCCCGGCGCGGGCTGGCAATCGGTCTTCAGCGATAGCTACCTGTGGCATGTGGTCCGCTTCTCCTTCTGGCAGGCGTCGCTGTCAGCGCTGATCTCGGTGGGACCAGCCATCTTTCTCGCCCGCGCGCTTTATCGGCGTCGCTTCCCGGGCCGTACGCTGCTGCTGCGCCTGTGCGCGATGACCCTGATCCTGCCGGTGCTGGTGGCGGTGTTCGGTATCCTCAGCGTCTATGGCCGCCAGGGCTGGCTGGCCTCACTATTTCACGCGCTCGGCTGGCAATGGGAGTTCTCGCCCTACGGTCTGCAGGGCATCCTGCTGGCGCACGTCTTTTTCAATATGCCGATGGCGACCCGTCTGCTGCTGCAGGCGCTGGAGAACATTCCCGGCGAGCAGCGGCAAATTGCCGCCCAGCTTGGCATGCGCGGCTATGCCTTCTTCCGCCTCGTCGAATGGCCGTGGCTGCGCCGGCACATTCCCGCCGTCGCCGCGCTGATTTTTATGCTCTGCTTCGCCAGCTTCGCCACCGTGCTCTCGCTGGGCGGCGGCCCGAAAGCCACCACGATCGAGCTGGCTATCTACCAGGCGCTGAGCTTTGATTACGATCCGGCGCGAGCGGCAATGCTGGCGCTGATCCAGATGCTCTGCTGCCTTGGGCTGGTGCTGCTTAGCCAGCGTCTGAGTAAAGCCGTCGCCATCGGCGTCAGCCATGTGCGCGGCTGGCGCGACCCTGACGATCGCCTGCATAGCCGCCTGAGCGACGGGTTGCTGATCGGCGCCGCCCTGCTGCTGCTGCTCCCGCCGCTGCTGGCGGTCATCGTCGACGGGATCAACCGTAATATGCTGGACGTGCTGGCGCAGCCAGCGCTCTGGCAGGCATTGAGCACCTCTCTACGCATCGCCATCGCCGCCGGGCTATTGAGCGTGACCCTGACGATGATGCTGTTATGGAGCAGCCGGGAGCTGCGCGCTCGCCAGCGGCCGTTGGCCGGGCAGGCAATGGAACTGAGCGGCATGCTGATCCTTGCGATGCCGGGAATTGTGCTGGCGACCGGCTTCTTCCTGCTGCTCAATAACACTATCGGCCTGCCGGAGTCCGCCGACGGCATCGTCATCTTCACTAATGCCCTGATGGCGATCCCCTATGCGCTGAAAGTACTGGAAAACCCGATGCGCGACATTGCCGCCCGCTACAGCATGCTGTGCCAGTCGCTGGGTATTGAAGGCTTTGCCCGGCTGCGGGTGGTCGAGCTTCGCGCTCTCCGGCGCCCGCTGGCCCAGGCGCTCGCCTTCGCCTGCGTACTGTCGATTGGCGATTTCGGCGTGGTGGCGCTGTTCGGCAACGAGGCGTTCCGCACCCTGCCTTTCTATCTGTACCAGCAGATAGGCGCCTACCGCAGCCAGGACGGGGCCGTCACCGCCCTGCTCCTGCTGCTGCTCTGTTTCTTGTTGTTTACGCTGATTGAAAAACTTCCGGGGCGTGATGCTAAAACTCAATGATGTGACCTGGCTATACCAGCATCTGCCGATGCGCTTCACCCTCGACGTCGCGCGCGGGGAGCGCATCGCGGTGCTCGGTCCCAGCGGCGCCGGAAAGAGCACCCTGCTGAATCTGATCGCCGGGTTTCTGCCACCCGCCAGCGGCAGCCTGCTGATTAACGGCGAGGCGCATAACGCGACGCCGCCGGCGCAGCGTCCGGTCTCGATGTTGTTTCAGGAGAATAACCTGTTTAACCATCTGACCATTCGACAAAATATCAGCCTCGGCATCCACCCAGGCCTTAAACTGAACCGCGAGCAGCAGGCGCAGGTCACGGCGATAGCTGGACAGATGGGAATTGATGCGCTGCTGGAACGTCTGCCCGGCGAGCTCTCCGGCGGTCAGCGGCAGCGCGCGGCGCTGGCCCGCTGTCTGGTGCGCCAGCAGCCGGTGCTGCTGCTGGATGAACCCTTCTCGGCGCTCGATCCGGCACTGCGCCAGGAGATGCTGTCCCTGGTCGCCGATGTCTGCGAGCAGCAGCAGCTCACCCTGCTGATGGTCTCCCACAGCGTAGAGGACGCCGCGCGCATCGCGCCGCGCTCGATGGTGGTCGCCGAAGGGCGCATTGTCTGGGATGGCGCCACCGCCGAGCTGTTAAGCGGCCACAGCAGCGCCTCGCATTTGATGGGGATCAGCGCGCGATGACTTTGTGCAGGATCGCCAGATAGACCGGCATCAGCGGATGGCGGAAGACAAATGTTACCGCTGTAGCCGCCAGCGCGACCATCAGCGGCGACAGCCACAGCAGTCGGCCGCGCGGCAGCCAGCGGGTCAGCCGATCGCCTGAGGTTTTCGCGCTCCGCCACAGCCGCCAGCACAGCCATCCCGCCAGCCAGGCCAGCAGCGCCGCCCCCAATAGCAGCCATTTAAAGCTGGCGCTGTTTTCATCAGCCGGAATATCAATCGCCGCCCCGGCGAGGATGCCCGGAAGGAAATAGAGCGGCGGCCAGAGCAGGCAGCCGATAATATTCGGTAGCACGAACTTGGCCACCGGCAGGTCGAGCATCCCGGCGACCATTGGCACCAGCGGACGCGTCGGTCCGACAAAGCGGCCAATCAGAATGGTGATCATGCTGTGCTGATGCAGCGCATGCTCGGTTTTCTCCAGCAGGGCGCGGTTTTTCTTCATAAACGACCAGCGGTGCAACGGCTTCTTAAAGCGCCAGCCGAGCCAGAATGAGATCCAGTCGCCCAGCAGGCAGCCGACAATCCCCGCCAGCCACGCCTGCCAGAAGT
Source organism: Klebsiella sp. P1954 (assembly GCF_018199955.1). Taxonomy (NCBI): domain Bacteria; kingdom Pseudomonadati; phylum Pseudomonadota; class Gammaproteobacteria; order Enterobacterales; family Enterobacteriaceae; genus Klebsiella; species Klebsiella sp. P1954. Next base: position 2,136,450 of record NZ_CP073373.1, read on the forward strand.
TAACTTCGCCGCCGCCGATGAGCGCCCCAAGACCAGCCATCATCACCGTGCCGGGTAAGATAAGCCCCACCAGCGCCAGCGACTCGAGAAAGGCCACCAGCATCACGGCTAACAATGAGTAGACCGTGGATTGGGTAATAAAGTGTTCGAGCAATGCTTGCATAATGTACCCGGTTAAAAAACGAAGCCCGGATTCTCCGAAGCCATCGCGCCGTCGTCAAGCCATCAATTGTCTTAATAGTTTACTGGCTGTGACATTTAAGCGGGTCATCATTTCACTTTCTTTACTTTTTATTCACAACCCGCGCGGAATTCGCTCGGGCTGGCCCCGGTGCATTTTTTAAACACGCGGGAAAAATAGAGCTGATCTTCGAAGCCGACGTTGCGCCCAACGGTGGCGATCGGCATCCGCGTGGTGCTGAGCAACAGTTTGGCCTGGCTGATGCGCTGATCCTCCCGCCAGCCGAGGACGCTGACCCCCAGCTGCTGGCGGAACAGGTGCGACAGACGCGAGGGCGACAGGCAGACGTGCTGGGCGACGCTGGCGATATCAAAATGGCTGTCCGCCAGATGGTCGCTGATGTACTGGCAGGCGTCGCGCACCCGGTTGTCCAGCGGCGGATGCAGCGATTCGTTGATCGCCTCCATGCGCCGCAGCAGCAGCTGTTCCAGCAGGTTTATCGCCAACAGTTCGGAATAGCGCCCAGCCCCCTGCCCGGCATCAACGATCTGGCCGAACAGCTCGCCAAAGCGCGCCTGCCACTGTTCATCCGGACGAAAAAAGCCGGTCTGGGCAAAAATCGTTGGCCAGTTGAGCCACTCGTGCCAGTAGGCGCGCGGGCGGAAGTAGACCCACTGGTGATACCACTCGCTGGCGTCGGGATGGCGGCCATAGTGATGAATTTCCCCGGGCGGGAACAGCAGCATATCGCCCGGCCGGCAGACAAACTGTTCGCCGTGGTTGTTGATCACCCCCTCGCCGCGAATCGTCAGATTGAGAATATAGCCTTTCATACCCAGCGGGCGGTCGATAAAGAAATCCAGGTATCCCTGCGCCTCAATCGGCGTCAGGCCGGTGACCAGATGAGCGTTAAAAGAGTAGCCCGGCAGCAGCGGATCGTTTTGCGTTTCGGCCATACGCGTGGTTCTCCCCGAAGGTTTCAGTGGCACCAATTGTCCATATTCATCATTTTATCGCTCTCGGCCCTGTCGCGACTGCGACGACGGTGGGAATTTGGCGAAAAACCCGCACAGCAAGCGAAAAAAGCGCCAGCAGCGTGCATTCCACCGTGATATGCCGGGTAACAAAAGTGTCTATAAATACGGCAGAAAAGTCCACATCGAATATTTGCACGGCGTCACACTTTGCAAGGTAACAGCAAAATAATCCATAAGATTAGCGAATCCGGCCTGACGGATTTTGCCGGGGATATCTACTGTTGCTGCATGAATGATTTCTGCATGGAGTAACAAGATGGCAATTGCGATTGGCCTCGACTTTGGTAGTGACTCAGTCCGCGCTCTGGCGGTGGAATGCGCGTCCGGCGCAGAGCTGGCGACCAGCGTGGAGTGGTATCCGCGCTGGCGGGAAGGACAGTATTGCGATGGCGCTAACAACCGCTTCCGCCATCACCCGCGAGATTACATCGAGTCCATGGAAGCGGCGCTGAAAAGCGTGCTCGCTTCGCTGAGCGCCGAACAGCGCGCCGACGTCGTGGGCATTGGCGTCGACAGCACCGGCTCAACTCCGGCTCCCGTCGATGCCGAGGGCAACGTGCTGGCGCTGCGCGAAGAATTCGCTGACAACCCTAACGCCATGTTTGTCCTGTGGAAGGATCACACCGCGGTCGAGGAAGCCGAGGCGATCACCCGCCTGTGCCACCAGCCGGGCAAAGAGGATTACTCGCGCTATATCGGCGGGATCTACTCCAGCGAATGGTTCTGGGCCAAAATCCTTCACGTCACCCGCGAAGATAGCGCCGTCGCCCAGGCAGCCGCCTCGTGGGTAGAGCTTTGCGACTGGGTGCCCGCCCTGCTCTCCGGTACTACGCGTCCGCAGGATCTGCGCCGCGGCCGCTGCAGCGCCGGACATAAATCGCTGTGGCATGAGAGCTGGGGCGGTCTGCCGCCGGCCAGCTTCTTCGATGAGCTTGATCCCATCATCAACCAGCATCTGGCCTGGCCGCTGTTCACCGATACCTGGACGGCCGATGTGCCGGTCGGCACGCTGAGCGCAGAGTGGGCCCAGCGCCTGGGTCTGTCACAGAGTGTGGCCATCTCCGGCGGCGCCTTCGACTGCCACATGGGCGCCGTTGGCGCCGGCGCGCAGCCTAACGCGCTGGTGAAAGTCATCGGCACCTCCACCTGCGACATTCTGATCGCCGATAAAGAGAGCGTCGGCGAGCGCACGGTCAAAGGCATCTGCGGCCAGGTCGACGGCAGCGTGGTTCCACACTTTATCGGCATGGAGGCAGGCCAGTCCGCCTTCGGCGATATTTACGCCTGGTTTGGCCGCATTCTCGGCTGGCCGCTGGAGCAGCTGGCTCAGCAGCAGCCGGCGTTGCGCGAGCAAATCAAAGCCAGCCAAAAACAGTTACTGCCGGCGCTCACCGAAGCCTGGGCCAACAATCCATCGCTGGAGCATCTGCCGGTGGTGCTCGACTGGTTCAACGGCCGCCGCACGCCGAATGCCAACCAGCGCCTGAAAGGGGTGATCACCGACCTTAACCTGGCCACCGACGCGCCGGCGCTGTTCGGCGGTCTGATCGCCGCCACCGCCTTCGGCGCTCGCGCCATTATGGAGTGCTTCACCGAGCAGGGGATCCCGGTTAACAACGTCATGGCGCTTGGCGGTATCGCGCGGAAAAACCAGGTCATCATGCAGGCCTGCTGCGACGTGCTGAACCGTCCGCTGCAGATTGTCGCCTCCGATCAGTGCTGCGCGCTGGGGGCGGCTATCTTCGCCGCCGTCGCCGCCGGCGTCTATGAGGATATTCCAGCCGCCCAACAGCGGATGGCAAGCCAGGTGGAAACTACCCTGCAGCCGCGTCCGGCGCAGGCACAGCGTTTCGAACAACTCTATCAGCGCTACCAGCAATGGTCGGTCAGCGCGGAACAACACTATCTCCCTTCGGCTGCAAAGGCGGAAAAAGCCCCGCAATCTAAGGCAGCGCTCACCCATTAAGGATACGAAAATGACGATTTTTGATAACTATGAAGTATGGTTCGTTATTGGCAGCCAACATCTGTACGGCCCGGAAGCCCTGCGCCAGGTGACGAAGCATGCCGAACATGTGGTGAACAGCCTGAATGCGGAAGCCAAACTGCCGTGCAAACTGGTCCTTAAGCCGCTGGGCACCACCCCGGACGAGATCACCCATATCTGCCGCGACGCCAACTACGATGACAAATGCGCCGGGTTAGTGGTCTGGCTGCATACCTTCTCGCCGGCAAAAATGTGGATCAACGGCCTGACCATCCTCAATAAGCCGCTGCTGCAGTTCCATACTCAGTACAACGCCGCGCTGCCGTGGGACAGCATCGATATGGACTTTATGAACCTGAACCAGACCGCGCACGGCGGCCGCGAGTTCGGCTTCATCGGCGCCCGCATGCGCCAGCAACACAGCGTGGTCACCGGCCACTGGCAGGATAAAGAGGCCCACCAGCGTATCGGCGGCTGGATGCGTCAGGCGGTCTCCAAACAGGATACCCGTCATCTGAAAGTGTGCCGTTTCGGCGATAACATGCGCGAAGTGGCGGTGACTGACGGCGATAAAGTCGCCGCGCAGATTAAGTTTGGCTTCTCGGTGAACACCTGGGCGGTCGGCGATCTGGTGCAGGTGGTGAACAGCATCAGCGACGGCGATATCAGCGCCCTGGTCGATGAATATGAGAGCAGCTACCGTCTGACCCCGGCAGCGCAGGTTCACGGCGAGAAGCGCCAGAACGTGCTGGACGCCGCGCGCATTGAGCTGGGGATGAAACGCTTCCTCGAACAGGGCGGTTTCCACGCCTTTACCACCACCTTTGAAGATCTCCACGGCCTGAAACAGCTCCCGGGTCTCGCCGTACAGCGCCTGATGCAGCAGGGCTACGGCTTTGCCGGCGAGGGCGACTGGAAAACCGCCGCTCTGCTTCGCATCATGAAGGTGATGTCAACTGGTCTGCAGGGCGGCACCTCCTTTATGGAGGATTACACCTACCACTTCGACAATGGTAACGATCTGGTGCTCGGCTCGCACATGCTGGAAGTGTGCCCGACGATCGCCACCGTCGAGAAACCGATCCTCGACGTTCAGCCGCTGGGCATCGGCGGCAAAGCGGATCCAGCGCGCCTGATCTTCAATACTCAAACCGGCCCGGCGATCGTCGCCAGCCTGATCGACCTGGGAGACCGCTTCCGTCTGCTGGTCAATACCATCGAAACCGTCCCAACGCCGCACGATCTGCCGAAGCTGCCGGTGGCCAACGCCCTGTGGAAAGCGCAGCCGGATCTGCGTACCGCGTCGGAAGCCTGGATCATCGCCGGCGGCGCGCACCATACCGTCTTCAGCCATGCGCTGAACCTCGACGATATGCGCCAGTTCGCCGAGCTGCATGATATCGAGCTGACCGTCATTGACAACGATACCCGTCTGCCGTCCTTCAAGGACGCGCTGCGCTGGAATGAAGTGTATTACGGTTCAAAACGCTAAGAGGCTGTCCCCTCACCCTTCCCCTCTCCCCGTTGGGGAGAGGGGACCGACCGGGCGCCATGCCGCCTTTCTCCCTCTCCCGCCGGGAGAGGGTCGGGGTGAGGGATACCCGACTCGCCTGCTATTCGGAGCACACTATGTTAGAAGATCTTAAACGCCAGGTGCTGGAAGCTAACCTGGCCCTGCCAAAGCATAATCTGGTGACCTTAACCTGGGGCAACGTCAGCGCCGTCGACCGCGAGAAAGGGGTGTTCGTGATCAAACCCTCCGGCGTGGATTACCGCGTGATGACCGCCGACGATATGGTGGTGGTCAGTCTGGAGAGCGGCGAAGTGGTAGAGGGTAATAAAAAGCCCTCGTCGGATACCCCGACCCATCGCCTGCTGTATCAGGCCTTCCCGACGCTGGGCGGCATTGTGCATACCCATTCGCGCCACGCCACCATCTGGGCGCAGGCCGGGCAATCTATTCCCGCGACCGGCACTACCCATGCCGACTACTTTTATGGCCCGGTGCCCTGCACCCGGTTAATGACCGATGCGGAGATCAACGGCGACTATGAGTGGGAAACCGGCAACGTGATTGTCGAAACCTTCCGCCAGCAGGGAATCGACCCGGCGCAGATGCCCGGCGTGCTGGTCCATTCCCACGGCCCGTTCGCCTGGGGCAAGAACGCCGAAGACGCGGTGCATAACGCCATCGTGCTGGAAGAGATCGCCTATATGGGGATTTTCTGCCGCCAGCTGGCGCCGCAGCTGCCGGCTATGCAGCAGACCCTGCTGGATAAGCACTATCTGCGTAAGCATGGGGCCAAAGCCTACTACGGCCAATAATCACCCTGCTCGCGCTGCGCTTAGCAGGGCCAGGGCTCTGCGCCATCTGGTAGCCTGGATAAGGCGCAAGCCGCAATCCGGGGCAACATTAGCGCCGAACACCTGTATAAAACCCCAGCGCCCCTCATGAAACCAGGCTATAATCAGGCCTGGTTTTTTATCGGCGAGAATACCCGTGACCCAGCCACGAGCAGGATTTTTACTCACCCGTCACTGGCGGGACACTCCGCAGGGCACCGAGCTCTCCTTCTGGCTGGCCACCGACGACGGTCCGCTGCAGGTAACCCTCCCGCCGCAGGAGTCCGTCGCCTTTATTCCCGAAGCGCAGCGGGCGCAGGCTGAACGGCTGCTGCAGGGGGAGAAAGGGCTCCGCTTCGCCCCGCTGGCCCTGAAAGATTTCCACCGTCAGCCGATTGTTGGCCTCTACTGCCGCGCCCATCGCCAGTTGATGCGTCTGGAGAAGATGCTCCGCGACAGCGGCGTCACCGTTTACGAAGGCGATATCCGCCCGCCGGAGCGCTATCTGATGGAGCGCTTTATCACCGCCCCGGTGTGGGTGGAAGGCGAAACGCGCGGCTCGCAGCTGGTCAACGCACGCATGAAGCCGAACCCTGACTATCGTCCGCCACTGAAATGGGTGTCGCTGGATATCGAAACCAGCCGCCACGGCGAGCTGTACTGCATCGGTCTGGAAGGCTGCGGCCAGCGGGTGGTCTACATGCTGGGCCCCGAACCGGAAACGCCGCCAGACGTCGACTTCGAGCTGGTCTTCATCGCCAGCCGTCCCCTGCTGCTGGAAAAGCTCAACGCCTGGTTTGCCGAACACGACCCCGACGTGCTGATCGGCTGGAACGTAGTGCAGTTCGATCTGCGCGTTCTGCAAAAGCACGCCGAACGCTATCGCATCCCGCTGCGGCTCGGCCGCGGCAACAGCGAGCTGGAGTGGCGTGAGCACGGCTTTAAGAACGGCGTCTTTTTCGCCCAGGCCAACGGGCGGCTGATTATCGACGGCATCGACGCGCTAAAATCGGCGTTCTGGAATTTCTCCTCCTTTTCGCTGGAGGCGGTGGCCCGCGAGCTGCTGGGAGAAGGCAAAGCCATCGACAACCCATGGGATCGGATGGATGAGATCGATCGCCGCTTTCATGAAGACAAACCGGCGCTGGCCATCTATAACCTGCAGGATTGCGAGCTGGTGACGCGGATCTTCCACAAAACGGAGATCATGCCGTTTTTGCTCGAACGGGCGACGGTCAACGGTCTGCCCGCCGACCGCCACGGCGGCTCGGTCGCCGCCTTCAGCCATCTCTATTTCCCGCGCATGCACCGCCTGGGCTACGTGGCGCCGAATCTCGGCGACGTACCGCCGCAGGCGAGCCCCGGCGGCTACGTTATGGACTCCCGCCCCGGCCTGTATGACTCGGTGCTGGTGCTGGACTATAAAAGCCTGTATCCGTCGATTATTCGTACCTTTTTAATCGATCCGGTCGGCCTGGTTGAAGGGCTGGCGCAACCCGATGACCAGCACAGTATCGAGGGCTTCCTCGGCGCCCGCTTCTCGCGAGATAAGCACTGCCTGCCGGGGATTGTCAGCCAGATCTGGCACGGCCGGGATGAAGCCAAACGCCAGCACAATAAGCCGCTCTCTCAGGCGCTGAAGATCATTATGAACGCCTTTTACGGCGTGCTGGGGACCAGCGCCTGCCGCTTCTTCGACCCGCGTCTCGCCTCGTCGATCACCATGCGCGGCCATGCGATCATGCGCCAGACCAAAGCGTTAATTGAAGCCAAAGGCTATGACGTTATCTACGGCGATACCGACTCCACCTTCGTCTGGCTGAAGCGCCCGCACAGCGAAGCCCAGGCGGCGGAGATCGGCCGCGAGCTGGTCAGCCATGTCAACGCCTGGTGGGCGCAGGAGCTTAGCAAAAGCCAGCTTACCAGCGCCCTGGAGCTGGAGTATGAAACCCACTTCTGCCGCTTTTTAATGCCGACGATCCGCGGCGCCGATACCGGCAGCAAGAAGCGCTATGCCGGGATGATTCAGGAGGGCGATGCCCAGCGCATGGTGTTTAAGGGTCTGGAAACGGTGCGTACCGACTGGACGCCGCTGGCCCAGCAGTTTCAACAGGAGTTATACCTGCGCATCTTCCGCAACCAGCCGTATCAGGATTATGTGCGGGAGACTATCGCCAGGCTGATGAACGGCGAGCTCGACGAACAGCTGGTTTATCGCAAACGCCTGCGCCGGCCGCTGGCGGAGTATCAGCGCAACGTACCGCCGCACGTGCGCGCCGCCCGGCTTGCCGATGAACACAACCTGAAGCTTGGGCGGGCGCAGCAGTATCAGCAGCGCGGCACCATCAAATACGTCTGGACCACCAGCGGCCCGGAGCCGGTGGATTACCAGCAGTCGCCGCTCGATTACGATCACTATTTAACAAAGCAGTTGCAGCCGGTGGCGGAAGGGATCCTGCCCTTCGTCAACGATGACTTTGCTACAATAGTGACAGGACAGTTGGGGCTATTTTGATTTTTTGTCACCCATTCCACGGGCACGAAAGCCTAAAAATGAAGCGTGAGGAGAACGTGACGAACGTTCTGCCATCCAGTAATATAGCGCCCTTTCCATTCCTGGCCCCAATTTTGACGCATCTCCGATTGTTCATGGAGATGATCAACTATTGCCTGCAATTAAAGAACTAAAGAGCCGAACATATATGCCTTTTACACTTGGTCAACGCTGGATTAGCGACACAGAGAGCGAACTAGGATTAGGGACGGTGGTAGCGCTGGATGCGCGCATGGTCACTCTCCTTTTCCCCGCCATCGGCGAAAACCGTCTGTACTCTCGCAACGATTCCCCGATCACCCGCGTAATGTTTAACCCGGGCGACACCATCACCAGCCATGAAGGCTGGCAGCTCCACGTTGACAAAGTGAATGAAGAGAACGGGCTGCTGTCCTACACTGGCACCCGCCTGGACACCCAGGAAGCGAACGTCACCCTGCGTGAAGTGCTGCTCGACAGCAAACTAGTATTCAGCAAACCGCAGGACCGCCTGTTCGCCGGCCAAATCGACCGCATGGATCGCTTTGCCCTGCGCTACCGCGCGCGCAAGTTCCAGAGCGAACAGTACCGCATGCCGTGGAGCGGCCTGCGCGGCCAGCGCACCAGCCTGATCCCGCACCAGCTGCATATTGCCCACGATGTGGGCCGTCGTCACGCGCCGCGCGTCCTGCTGGCCGATGAAGTGGGCTTAGGTAAGACCATTGAAGCCGGGATGATCCTGCACCAGCAGCTGCTCTCCGGCGCCGCCGAGCGCGTGCTGATCGTGGTCCCGGAAACCCTCCAGCACCAGTGGCTGGTGGAGATGCTGCGCCGTTTCAACCTGCGTTTCTCGCTGTTCGACGACGAGCGCTACGCCGAAGCGCAGCACGATGCCTACAATCCGTTCGAAACCGAACAGCTGGTGATCTGCTCTTTAGACTTCGTGCGTCGCAGCAAGCAGCGCCTGGAGCACCTGTGCGACGCCGAATGGGACCTGATGGTGGTCGACGAAGCGCACCACCTGGTGTGGAGCGAAGAGGCGCCGAGCCGTGAATATCAGGCTATTGAACAGCTGGCTGAGCGCGTGCCGGGTATCCTGCTGCTGACCGCGACGCCGGAACAGCTGGGAATGGAGAGCCATTTTGCGCGCCTGCGTCTGTTGGATCCGAACCGCTTCCACGATTTTGAACAGTTTGTCGAAGAACAGCAGAACTACCGTCCGGTGGCCGACGCCGTCGCCCTGCTGCTGGCGGGCAACAAGCTGAGCGATAGCGAACTCAATACCCTGGGCGATCTGATCGGCGAGCAGGATATCGAGCCGCTGCTGCAGGCCGCCAACAGCGATCGCGAAGATGCCCAGGCCGCGCGCCAGGAGCTGATCTCGATGCTGATGGACCGCCACGGCACCAGCCGCGTGCTGTTCCGTAATACCCGTAACGGCGTCAAAGGTTTCCCGAAACGCGAGCTGCACACCATTCGTCTGCCGCTGCCGACCCAGTACCAGACGGCCATCAAAGTGTCCGGCATTATGGGCGCGCGCAAAACCGCGGAAGAGCGCGCGCGCGACATGCTCTATCCGGAGCAGATCTATCAGGAATTTGAAGGTGATACCGGTACCTGGTGGAACTTCGACCCGCGCGTCGAGTGGCTGATGGGCTACCTGACCAGCCATCGCTCGCAGAAGGTGCTGGTAATCTGCGCTAAGGCCGCCACCGCCCTGCAGCTGGAGCAGGTGCTGCGCGAGCGCGAAGGCATCCGCGCCGCGGTGTTCCATGAAGGGATGTCGATTATCGAACGCGACCGCGCCGCGGCGTGGTTTGCTGAAGAAGACACCGGCGCCCAGGTGCTGCTGTGCTCCGAGATCGGCTCCGAAGGACGCAACTTCCAGTTCGCCAGCAACCTGGTGATGTTCGACCTGCCGTTTAACCCGGATCTGCTGGAGCAGCGTATCGGTCGTCTCGACCGTATCGGCCAGGCGCACGATATCCAGATCCACGTTCCGTACCTGGAAAAAACCGCGCAGTCGGTGCTGGTGCGCTGGTATCACGAAGGGCTCGACGCCTTCGAACATACCTGCCCGACCGGTCGCACCGTCTACGACAGCGTGCACGATGAACTGATCAACTATCTTGCGGCGCCGGAATCCACCGACGGCTTTGACGATCTGATCAAATCCTGCCGCCAACAGCATGATGCCCTGAAGGCGCAGCTGGAGCAGGGCCGCGACCGTCTGCTGGAGATCCACTCCAACGGCGGCGAGAAAGCCCAGGCCCTGGCGGAGAGCATCGAAGAGCAGGATGACGACACCAGCCTGATCGCTTTCTCGATGAACCTGTTCGATATCGTCGGCATCAACCAGGACGACCGCGGTGAAAACCTGATCGTCCTCACCCCTTCCGACCATATGCTGGTGCCGGATTTCCCGGGCCTGCCGGAAGACGGTTGCACCATCACCTTCGAACGTGACGTGGCGCTGTCGCGTGAAGATGCGCAATTTATTACCTGGGAACACCCGCTGATACGCAACGGTCTGGACCTGATCCTTTCCGGCGATACCGGCAGCAGCACCATTTCCCTGCTGAAGAACAAGGCGCTGCCGGTCGGCACCCTGCTGCTGGAGCTGATCTATGTCGTCGAAGCGCAGGCGCCGAAGCAGTTGCAGCTCAACCGCTTCCTGCCGGCAACCCCGGTTCGCATGCTGCTGGATAAAAACGGCAACAACCTCGCCGCGCAGGTGGAGTTCGAAAGCTTCAACCGCCAGCTTAGCGCGGTCAACCGCCATACCGGTAGCAAGCTGGTCAATGCGGTGCAGCAGGACGTTCATGCGATTCTGCAGCAGGGTGAAGCGCAGATCGCCAAAGCGGCGCAGGGGCTGATCGACGCGGCGCGTAACGAAGCCGATGAAAAGCTGACGGCGGAGCTGTCGCGTCTGGAAGCGCTGAAGGCGGTGAACCCGAACATCCGTGACGACGAACTGGCGGCGATCGAAAGCAACCGTCAGCAGGTGATGGATGCGCTGGCGCAGGCCGGATGGCGTCTGGACGCGCTGCGTCTGATCGTCGTCACTCACCAGTAACGGAACGCGAACATGGCGATGGAAAACTACAATCCGCCGCAGGATCCCTGGCTGGTGATCCTGTATCAGGATGAGCACATCATGGTGGTCAACAAGCCGAGCGGCTTGTTGTCCGTCCCCGGTCGTCTTGAGGAGCATAAAGACAGCGTGATGACGCGCATTCAGCGCGACTTCCCGCAGGCCGAATCGGTGCATCGCCTGGATATGGCCACCAGCGGCGTGATTGTGGTGGCGCTGAATAAAGCCGCCGAACGTGAACTGAAGCGTCAGTTCCGCGAGCGCGAGCCGAAGAAGCAGTACGTCGCCCGCGTCTGGGGCCATCCGCAGCCGGCGGAAGGCCTCGTGGATTTACCGCTGATTTGCGACTGGCCGAACCGGCCAAAGCAGAAGGTGTGCTATGAAACCGGCAAAGCGGCGCAAACCGAATATGAGGTGCTGGAGTACGCAGAAGATAACACCGCCCGCGTGCGCCTGAAGCCGATTACCGGACGGTCGCACCAGCTGCGCGTGCATATGCTGGCGCTGGGGCATCCGATCCTTGGCGACCGCTTCTATGCCACGCCGGAGGCGCTGGCGATGGCCCCGCGCCTGCTGCTGCACGCCGAGACGCTCACCATCACCCATCCTGCCTACGGCAACGCGATGACCTTTCGCGCGCCGATCGACTTTTAACGCTCATACTTCGAGTTGCATGCGGGTTGGCTGCGTGCAACTCGGATTAGTGAGGATACAGAAAACAATCCCGATTAATCGCGGGCGAACCACGCGTCAATCATCTGCTCAACGCGGGCGACGACGAGATCGGTGTCGTGACGACGGCTGCGCGCACAGGCGTGCGCCGGCTCATCGCACAGCAGGCAGCGGCGCTGCGATTCGCCCAGCGACTGGCGTCCCACCAGCCCGTTCTGCGGACAGATTACATCGATATCCCACAGGCGTCCCAGCGGATGGCTCTGCTCCAGCGTACTGCACATCGCTTTGATTTCGCTGGCCGGATGCGCTACGCACCACAGCGCTTCTGGCCCGGTCGGCAGCCATAGCACCTGACGATCCAGCGTTTGCCAGCGGTGCTTCCACAGCAGCTGATCGCAGGCCTGGAGGGCAACGCCCATCATATTGCGATAGCGAATGCTGTCCTTCACCGCCCCCGGGGTCACCAGGGTCAGGGAAATAACAGGCTGCTGATAATGGGCCAACCAGTCGGCCTGGCGGGCTGCACGCTGCTCTTTCGCCGCCAGCAATGCGTCGATGCTGACGCCCGCCTGGGCGGGAGTATCCACTGACATTAATTCCTCTCCTACATATGATAAATACGACAGCGCCTGGACTGTCATGATGATGGTTGCGATAGCCGATCGCGCGCTGATTGTAACGCTAAATGCGGAGCATTTAGGATACAGAACGCAGATATTTTCGGCGTTCTGTAGCGGAAAATAGCAGATTTATCGCTGAGCGTAGCGTTATATCACGCCAGATAGTGGCTGAGGAACAGCAACCCCAGCGAGACATTTATCGCCCCGCCGATGCGGGTAGCGATCTGCGCGAACGGCATCAGGCTCATGCGGTTGCCGGCGGTCAGGATCGCCACATCGCCGGTGCCGCCCTGCCCGCTCTGGCAACAGGAAACAATCGCCACATCGATCGGGTGCATCCCTATCTTTTTACCAACCAGGAAACCGGTCGCCACCAGCGCGGAGACGGTACTGACGATCACCAGCAGGTTGGTTAAAGTGAAGGCGTTTACCAGTTCCTGCCACGGGGTGATCGCCACGCCGACGGCAAAGAGGATCGGGTAGGTGACCGCGGTGCGGAAGAATTTATACACCATCTGCGACCCCTCCTGCAGACGCGGAGACACCACGTTAGCCAGCTTTAACAGCACCGCGAGGAACAGCATGCCTACCGGCGCCGGCAGACCAATCAGTTTGTGGCCGAGCATCCCCATCATATACAGCAGTACCGCCAGCAGCGCGCCGGAGGCGAGGGTCCCAACGTCGGTCTTACCGCTCACGCCTTCGCTCTCGCTGAGGCTGCGGGTTTCATGGCTGCGGTTCGGCATCAGTTGCCCTTCGCCGGTCAGATGCGGGAAGCGCTTGCCGAGCTGGTTGAGGCAGCCGGAGATGACGATCGCCGTCAGGCTGCCAAGCATCACCATCGGCAATACCCGGCCCAGGGCCACGCCCTGCTCCATATGCATCAGCGCGGCATAACCCATTGACAGCGGGATCGCCCCCTCTCCCACGCCGCCGGCCATAATAGGCAGCACGATAAAGAAGAATACCTGGAACGGCTCCATGCCCAGCAGCGTGCCGACGCCGATGCCCACCAGCATGCCGACCACTTCGCCGCACAGCATCGGGAAGAAGATCTTCAGAAAGCCCTGAATCAGCGTGGTGCGGTTCATACTCATGATGCTGCCGACAATGATGCAGCAGATATAGAGATAGAGGATGTTAGTGGATTTATAGAATTTGGTCGTGGATTCAATAACCACGTCAGGCAGCAGACCATAGTGGACCAGCGCGGAAGGAATAAAGGTGGCGCAGATCGCCGCCGCACCGAGTTTCCCCAGCACCGGGAGGCGTTTACCAAACTCGCCGCAGGCGAAGCCAAAGAAAGCCAGGGTGGCCACCATCACCACGATATCGCTCGGCAGTTTGCCGCCAAGGCAGTCGAGGGCAATCAGTCCTCCGGCCAGCAGAAACAGCGGCAGCGGGACGATCCCCACCTTCCAGTTATCCATGATATGCCACCAGCGCTGCTTGAGCGTGGTTTTCGGCGTATCGATCGGTTCAAGGGTTGCAGAGAATGCATTGTCTGTGGTGCTCATAAATTCAGCCCTGTCGTTATTATTCATTTTCAGCGTAAAGGGACAGCGGCGTCGTTAATGTGAAGCTTCCCAGATTAAAAAAGAAGTTTTAATGGTCACTATGGTTTTTATGGTTTCTATTCGCTGAACTGCCCGGGAGTGATATATCTCTGATTTATGACTGTGGTTTTTATGGTTTTTATTTCCCGCCGGCCGCCTATTTCCGCCGCGACCGCTGGCGGCAGCCCGCGCCTGCGCCGCTGATCACAACTTTCCCTTAACATTTACGTCACGTGACAGAAAAATGTTAGAGTGCCGGTATGGTTAATACGTCGTCCGGGGCCTATGAAATTATCTTTTCAATATAAGCTGTTTATTTCTCTGGTCGCTTTTTTCTCGGTCCTTTTTATCGCGCTGGGCATTTATTATTATTTTGACGCCAGCCGCCAGCTTTATCAGGAGATGAGCGCCCGGGCCAAAATACAGGCCGAAGAGATAGCCCTGATGCCGAATTTACGTCAACAGGTCAGCCGGCACGACCCACAGGCGATTCAGGCGTTTATGCAGCAAATCGCCGCCCATAGCGACGCCAGCTTTATCGTCATCGGCGACCGTCAGGGAGTTCATCTGTTTCATTCCGTCCATCCGGAGTGGGTTGGCACCCGACTGGTCGGCGGCGACAACCAGGCGGTACTGGAAGGGAAATCCATCACCACCATTCGCAAAGGCGGCCTCGGGGTCTCGCTGCGCAGCAAAACGCCCATCGTTGATGACGCAGGGCGTGTGATCGGTATTGTCTCCGTCGGCTACCTCACCAGCTATCTCGACAGCATTACTCTGACTAAAGTGATCAATATTTTTATCGCCGCCGTCCTGCTGCTCATCGCCCTGTTTATCTTCTCCTGGTACTTTACCCGCAGTATCAAGAAGCAGATTTTTTCGCTCGAGCCGCGGGAAATTGGCCTGCTGGTTCGCCAGCAAAAGGCGATGATGGAGTCGATCTTTGAGGGGGTGATCGTCATCGATCGCCAGCGGCGTATTGAGGTGATAAACCATGCCGCCCGCAGCCTGCTGGGGCTCAGCCAGCCTGCCCGCCAGCTGCGCGGTCAGTCGATCGACAGCGTCATTTCGCCGCAGCCCTTTTTCGCCAGCGGCGACATGCTCGAACGCGATACCCACGATGAGCTGTGCCGCTTCAACCAGTTGACCGTGCTCGCCAGTCGGGTGCGCATTATGCTGGAGAATACCCTGCAGGGCTGGGTGATCACATTCCGTGACCGCAATGAAATCAATGCCCTCACCGCCCAGCTGAGCCAGGTGAAGCGCTATGTCGACAATCTGCGCATCATGCGCCACGAGCAGCTCAACCGGATGACTACCCTCTCCGGCCTGCTGCATATGGGCCATTATGACGAAGCGATCCGCTATATTCAGGCCCAGTCGGAACATGCTCAGGAGCTACTGGATTTTATCTCCTCGCACTTCCACTCGCCGACGCTATGCGGTCTGCTGCTCGGCAAAGCCACCCGCGCCCGCGAAAAAGGCGTGGCGCTGAGCTTCGACCCGGCCTGCCGCATCGACCGCCCCCTGCCGTCGCTAATGGAATCCGAGCTGATCTCCATCATCGGCAACCTGCTGGATAACGCCATCGAAGCCACGCAGCGTGCCGAGCTGCCGCATGAGCCGGTGGAAGTCCTGATCCAGCTCAACGCCCGGGAGTTGATTATCGAAGTGGCCGACCGCGGCGTCGGCATCCGCCCCGATATCCGCGAGCGCATTTTTGAACGCGGCGTCACCACCAAAACCCGTGGCGATCACGGCATTGGTCTGTATCTTATTGAACATTATGTCACTCAGGCGGGCGGCACCATCGAAGTCGCCGATAACGCGCCGCGGGGAACGATCTTCACCCTATTTATCCCGGCCGACGCGCACGCCTGTCCGCAACCGGAGGTCCACGATGCATCATGACCTGGTCGATGTGCTAATCATTGAAGATGAGAGCGAACTGGCGCGCCTGCACGCCGAGCTTGTGCAAAAACACCCGCGACTGCGGCTGGCAGGCATGGCGGCCTCCCTCGCCCAGGCGCGGCAGCTGCTTCACGCCACGCCGCCGCAGTTGGTGCTGCTGGATAACTATTTACCGGACGGCAAAGGCGTCACGCTGATGACCGACCCGGCGCTGGCGACCAGCCAATGCTCGGTGATCTTTATCACCGCCGCCAGCGATATGGAAACCTGCAGCCAGGCCATCCGCAACGGCGCCTTCGACTATATCCTTAAGCCGGTATCATGGAAGCGGCTGAGCCAGTCGCTGGAGCGCTTTATCCAGTTCTACGATCAGCAACGGGAGTGGAAAATCGTCGATCAGCAAAACGTCGATTCCCTCTATCAACTGCAGGCGAAGAACTATCGCGTGGATAGCGGCAGCAAGGGGATTGAAGAGAAAACGCTGGCGCTGGTGCAGGGACTGTTTAGCGGCCGGGAAGCGCACTGTTTTTCCGTTGATGAAGTGGTCAGCGCCGCCGGGCTCAGCAAAACCACCGCCCGTCGCTATCTGGAGCACGGCGTTGAGACCGGTTTTCTGGAAGTGGAGATGCTGTACGGAAAAATTGGCCATCCGCGGCGGCTGTATCGCCGCGCTAAGGTCAAAAGTTAAAACCCCTCGCCGGACGGGAGGGGCTGGAAACGTCAGAAGCCGCGCTGCTCTTTGATCAGCTCCCAGGCCTTCTGGATCTCCTGGGCCTTCTGTTTGGCCATCTCCATCATCTCCGGCGGCAGACCTTTCGCTACCAGCTTGTCCGGATGATGTTCGTTCATCAGCTTGCGATAGGCGCGCTTCACCGTCGCCGCGTCGTCGGTCGGTTTTACTCCCAGCACATTGCAGGCATCTTCGAGGGTCGGCCCACGCTGCGCCTGCTGCCAGCCGGCGTTGCCGCCATGCTGGCCATAAGAGCGCTGCTGCGAACCGCCGCCAAACTGGGCGCCGCCCTGCATCATCCGCAGGAATTGATCGAACTGGGCGCGGGAGATGCCGAGCTCGTCGGCAATGACGAACAGCACTTCACGTTCGTTAGGATGCAGTTCGCCATCAGCGAACGCCGCCTGCAGCTGAATTTCCAGAAACATCCGAATCAGATCGAAACGGCCAAAACAGACGCTGCGCAGCTGACGCATTTTCTCGCGCAGGGGATAGTTGTCGGCCTTACCGTCGCGAAACGCCTGCTGCGCCGCGGTGCGCGAGGCGCCATGCAGGTTCATGCGATCCATTAGCACATTAGCGACATGAATATCCGCTTCGGTAACGCGGCCCTTGGATTTGGTCAGGTGCCCCATCACTTCGAAGGTGGTGGAAAAGAAGAGCGACTGACGCTCCTGCTGATTGGCGAAGAGATTTAACCGGCGGCTGCGCGCCCGGTCAAACATATGGCCGACCAGAAAGCCAAGCACCACGCCCCAGAACCCACCACCCATCAGCAAAGCCACTGCCACGCCAATCACTTTACCCAAATACTGCATAGACTCCCCAACTGTTTATCGCCGTTAAGCTCGAATATGACCGCACGTTACCCGGCACTCGCGCCTCGGTCAATTGTGGGACATAGCCTATAATTTGCTTTATCATACTCGTCATTCAACAGGGTGCCTAACGCTCGGGCTCGAAACGGGCAGGATTAACACTAGCGTGATAATGTTGAGTAAGTTAGGCTCTGACCGTTTGCAAGCCGCTGTCACAAGATGATGGAACAATAAATACAACGTATGAAAAAACGTATTCCCAGCCTCCTGGCTACGATGATTGCCAGCGCCTTGTATAGCCAACAAGGCCTCGCTGCCGATCTCGCAACGCAATGTATGCTTGGCGTGCCAAGCTATGATCGTCCGCTCGTGGAAGGTCGTCCTGGCGATCTGCCGGTGACGATTAACGCCGATCATGCGAAGGGCAACTACCCGGACAACGCCGTCTTTACCGGCAACGTCGATATTAACCAGGGGAATAGTCGCCTCCGCGCCGACGAAGTTCAGCTGCATCAGCAGCAGGCCGCGGGCCAGGCGCAGCCGGTGCGCACGGTGGACGCGCTGGGCAACGTGCATTACGACGATAACCAGGTGATCCTCAAAGGGCCAAAAGCCTGGTCGAATCTGAATACCAAAGATACCAACGTCTGGCAGGGCGATTATCAAATGGTCGGACGCCAGGGACGCGGCACCGCCGACCTGATGAAACAGCGCGGTGAAAACCGCTATACCATTCTCGAAAACGGCAGCTTTACCTCCTGTCTGCCGGGCTCCGACACCTGGAGCGTCGTCGGCAGCGAAGTTATCCACGATCGCGAAGAGCAGGTTGCCGAGATCTGGAACGCCCGCTTCAAGCTTGGCTCTGTGCCGATTTTCTATAGCCCCTACCTGCAGCTGCCGGTGGGCGATAAGCGTCGTTCAGGCTTCCTGATCCCGAACGCGAAATACAGCACCAAAAACGGCGTGGAATTCTCCCTGCCGTACTACTGGAACATCGCGCCAAACTTCGATGCCACCATTACTCCGCACTATATGAACAAACGCGGCGGCGTGATGTGGGAAAACGAGTTCCGCTATCTGACCCAGCTCGGCAGCGGCTTAACTGAATTCGACTACCTGCCGTCGGATAAAGTCTACGAAGACGACCACTCGAGCGACAGCAACAGCCGCCGCTGGCTGTTCTACTGGAACCACTCAGGGGTTATCGATCAGGTATGGCGTCTGAACGCTGACTACACCAAGGTCAGCGATCCTGACTACTTCAACGACTTCAGCTCGAAATATGGTTCCAGTACCGACGGCTATGCGACGCAGAAATTCAGCGCCGGTTACGTCAACCAGAACTTTGACGCCACGGTATCGACCAAACAGTTCCAGGTCTTTGACCGCGAATCGAGCAACTCCTATTCGGCTGAGCCGCAGCTCGACGTCAACTACTACCAGAATGATGTCGGTCCGTTCGATACCCATCTCTATGGACAGGTTGCCCATTTTGTTAACTCGAATAACAACATGCCGGAAGCGACCCGCGTTCACTTCGAACCGACGATCAACCTGCCGCTGTCCAACGGTTGGGGCAGTCTGAATACCGAAGCCAAGCTGCTGGCGACTCACTACCAGCAAAGCAACCTCGATAAGTACAATGCCGCCAACGGCACTGACTATAAAGAGTCCGTCAGCCGCGTAATGCCGCAGTTTAAAGTCGACGGCAAAATGGTCTTTGAACGCGACCTGCAGGAGGGATTCACCCAAACGCTGGAACCGCGCGTGCAGTATCTGTACGTGCCGTACCGCGATCAGAGTGAAATCGGCAACTACGACTCCACGCTGTTGCAGTCGGATTACACCGGTCTGTTCCGCGACCGTACCTATAGCGGTCTGGACCGCATCGCGTCGGCTAATCAGGTCACCACCGGGCTCACCTCGCGCGTGTATGATGCCGCCGCGGTGGAACGTTTTAATATTTCCGTTGGTCAAATCTACTATTTCACCGAGTCACGCACCGGTGATGACAACATCAACTGGGAGAACAACGATACCACGGGTTCACTGGTCTGGGCCGGCGATACCTACTGGCGCATTGCCGATGAATGGGGTCTGCGCGGAGGGATCCAGTACGATACGCGTCTGGATAACGTTGCCACTGGTAACGGCACCATTGAATACCGTCGCGATGAGAACCGCTTAGTTCAGCTTAACTATCGTTACGCCAGCCCGGAATATATTCAGGCCACGCTGCCGTCATATTCCACCGCGGCACAATATAAACAGGGTATTTCGCAGGTGGGGATGACCGCCAGTTGGCCAATTGTCGATCGCTGGTCCGTGGTCGGGGCCTACTACTACGATACTAATACCCGGAAAGCAGCAAACCAGATGTTGGGTGTGCAGTATAACTCCTGCTGCTACGCCATCCGTCTTGGCTACGAACGTAAAGTCAACGGCTGGAACAGCAACGACAACGGCGGCGAGAGCAAATACGATAACACCTTCGGAATCAATATCGAATTGCGCGGTCTGAGCTCTAACTACGGCCTCGGCACCCAGCAGATGCTGCGCTCGAACATTTTACCGTACCAGAGCTCCCTGTGATGCGGCTGGTTTACAACATCATCCGCATTTGCGGTTAATCGAAATGGAAAAAGTATGAAGAACTGGAAAACGCTGCTTCTCGGTATCGCCATGATCGCGAATACCAGTTTCGCTGCCCCCCAGGTGGTCGATAAAGTAGCGGCCGTCGTCAATAATGGCGTCGTGCTGGAAAGCGACGTCGATGGTTTGATGCAATCGGTTAAGCTCAATGCTGGTCAGGCTGGCCAACAGCTGCCGGATGACGCCACCCTGCGCCATCAAATCCTCGAAAGACTGATCATGGACCAGATCGTGTTACAGATGGGGCAGAAGATGGGCGTGAAGATCTCTGACGACCAGCTCGATCAGGCTATCGCCAACATCGCCAAACAAAATAATATGACCTTGGATCAGATGCGCAGCCGTCTGGCCTATGAAGGCATCAACTACAACACCTACCGTAACCAGATCCGTAAAGAGATGCTGATTTCGGAAGTGCGTAACAATGAAGTGCGTCGTCGCATCACCGTGCTGCCGCAGGAAGTGGAAGCGCTGGCGAAACAGATCGGCGACCAGAACGACGCCAGCACCGAGCTCAACCTGAGCCACATCCTGATCCCGCTGCCGGAGAACCCGACCTCTGACGAAGTCGCCGCGGCCCAGGAGCAAGCAAACTCCATCGTTGAGCAGGCGCGCAACGGCGCCAACTTCGGCAAACTGGCGATCACCTACTCCGCTGACCAACAGGCGCTGAAGGGTGGCCAGATGGGCTGGGGCCGTATCCAGGAGCTGCCGGGCATTTTCGCTCAGGCGTTAAGCACCGCGAAGAAAGGGGATATCGTCGGTCCGATTCGTTCCGGCGTTGGTTTCCACATTCTGAAAGTCAACGACCTGCGCGGTGGTACCCAGAATATCTCCGTTACCGAGGTTCACGCCCGTCATATTCTGCTGAAACCGTCGCCGATCATGAACGACGCCCAGGCTCAGGCTAAGCTGGAACAGATCGCAGCCGAGATTAAGAGCGGGAAAATCACGTTTGCTCAAGCGGCGAAAACCTATTCGGAAGATCCGGGCTCGGCAAACCAGGGCGGTGATTTAGGCTGGGCCACGCCGGACATCTTTGACCCGGCGTTCCGCGATGCGCTGATGCGTCTGAACAAAGGGCAGACCAGCGGACCGGTGCACTCTTCCTTTGGCTGGCATCTGATCGAACTGCTGGATAGCCGTCAGGTCGACAGAACCGACGCCGCGCAGAAAGATCGTGCTTACCGCATGCTGATGAACCGCAAATTCTCTGAAGAAGCGGCAACCTGGATGCAGGAACAGCGCGCCAGTGCGTATGTTAAAATTCTGAGCAACTAATATCGATGCCTGAAACCCGTAAAGTTGTTATCACTCCCGGCGAACCCGCCGGGATTGGCCCTGACCTGGTCGTGCAGCTTGCCCAGCGCGACTGGCCAGTTGAGCTGGTGATTTGCGCCGATGGCGCCCTGTTAACTGACCGAGCCAAGCGGCTCGGTCTTCCTTTATCTCTCCTCCCTTACGATCCCGCGCAACCTCCTGTTCCTCAGCGCGCCGGTACCCTGACGCTGCTGAACGTGGCGCTAAACGTCCCGGCGGAGCCCGGCGTGCTGAATGTGCAAAACGGCGCCTACGTTGTGGAGACGCTGGCGCGCGCCTGCGACGGTTGCCTTAGCGGCGAGTTTGCGGCGTTAGTGACCGGCCCGGTGCATAAAGGCAACATCAACGACGCCGGTATCGCCTTTACCGGTCATACCGAGTTCTTTGAAGAGCGCGCGAAGGCCAGCAAAGTGGTGATGATGTTGGCGACCGAGGAGCTGCGGGTGGCGCTGGTCACCACCCATCTGCCGTTGAAAGCCATCAGCGAAGCGATTACCCCCGAGCTACTGCGCGAGATCATCACCATTCTCGATCACGACCTGCGCACGAAATTTGGCATTGCCCAGCCGCATGTGCTGGTTTGCGGGCTTAACCCGCACGCTGGCGAAGGCGGCCATATGGGAACAGAAGAGATAGACACCATCATTCCGGTGCTGGAAGAGATGCGCGCAAAGGGGATGAACCTCAGCGGTCCGCTGCCGGCAGACACCCTCTTTCAGCCGAAATATCTTGATCATGCCGATGCGGTACTCGCGATGTACCACGATCAGGGCCTGCCCGTGCTAAAATACCAGGGCTTTGGCCGCGGCGTGAACATTACGCTCGGTTTACCTTTTATTCGTACCTCCGTCGACCACGGCACCGCACTGGAATTAGCGGGCCAGGGAAAAGCGGACGTCGGCAGTTTTATCACGGCGCTTAATCTCGCCATCAAAATGATTGTTAATACCCAATGAATAATCGAGTCCATCAGGGCCATTTAGCCCGTAAACGCTTCGGGCAGAACTTCCTCAACGATCAGTTTGTGATCGACAGCATCGTCTCGGCGATTAACCCGCAGAAAGGCCAGGCGATGGTTGAAATCGGCCCCGGCCTGGCGGCCCTGACCGAGCCGGTCGGCGAACGCCTTGACCAGCTGACCGTCATCGAACTGGACCGCGATCTGGCGGCTCGCCTGCAGACGCATCCGTTCCTCGGTCCAAAGCTGACCATCTATCAGCAGGATGCGATGACCATGAACTTTGGCGAACTGGCGGAGAAAATGGGCCAGCCGCTGCGCGTCTTCGGCAACCTGCCGTACAACATCTCGACCCCGCTGATGTTCCATCTGTTCAGCTATACTGATGCCATTGCCGATATGCACTTTATGCTGCAGAAGGAAGTAGTGAATCGTCTGGTTGCCGGACCGAACAGTAAGGCGTATGGTCGGTTAAGCGTGATGGCGCAATATTATTGCCAGGTGATCCCGGTACTCGAAGTGCCGCCGAGCGCGTTTACCCCGCCGCCTAAGGTCGACTCCGCGGTGGTACGCCTGGTGCCGCACAGCACCATGCCGTATCCGGTCAAAGAGATCCGGGTGCTGAGCCGCATCACCACCGAAGCGTTCAACCAGCGCCGCAAGACTATCCGCAACAGTCTCGGCAATCTGTTCAGCGTGGAAGTGCTGACCGAGCTGGGCATCGACCCGGCCATGCGCGCCGAAAATATTTCCGTGGCGCAGTACTGCCTGATGGCCAACTGGCTGTCTGACAATCTGCCAACGAAGGAGAGCTAACCATGATTCATTCGCCCCGGGTGTGTGTCCAGGTACAGAGCGTCTATATCGAATCGCAGTCTTCCCCGGAAGAAGAGCGCTACGTCTTCGCTTACACCGTCACCATTCGCAACCTGGGGCGGAGTCAGGTTCAGCTGCTTGGCCGCTACTGGCTCATCACTAACGGCCACGGTCGTGAGACTGAAGTTCAGGGTGAAGGGGTGGTCGGCGAGCAACCGCATATTCCCGCCGGCGGTGAATATCAATATACCAGCGGCGCAGTGATTGAAACGCCGCTGGGAACCATGCAGGGTCATTATGAAATGATCGATATCGACGGCGCGCCGTTCCGTATTGAGATCCCTGTTTTCCGTCTCGCAGTTCCAACGCTCATTCATTAAAACAATGTCAACATACCTTATTGGCGACGTTCACGGTTGCTACGATGAACTGATCGCATTATTAGCGCAGGTTGAATTCGATCCGCGGAGAGATACGCTGTGGCTGACCGGCGATCTGGTGGCCCGAGGCCCGGGATCGCTGGAGGTCCTGCGCTATGTCAAATCTCTGGGCGACAGCGTACGACTGGTGCTGGGCAACCATGACTTACACCTGCTGGCGGTCTTTGCCGGTATCAGCCGCAACAAGCCGAAGGATCGTCTGAAACCACTGCTGGAAGCGCCGGATGCCGATGAGCTGCTCAACTGGCTGCGTCGCCAGCCGCTGCTGCAGGTGGATGAAGAGAAAAAGCTGGTGATGGCCCATGCCGGCATTACGCCGCAGTGGGATCTGGAGACCGCCCAGCAGTGCGCGCGCGATGTTGAAGCAGTGCTCTCCAGCGACTCCTATCCTTTCTTCCTCGATGCCATGTACGGCGACATGCCGAACCACTGGAGCAACGAGCTGAGCGGCCTGGCGCGCCTGCGCTTTATCTCTAACGCCTTTACCCGCATGCGCTACTGTTTCCCGAACGGCCAGCTGGATATGTATTCGAAGGAAGCGCCCGAGGACGCCCCGGCGCCGCTGAAGCCGTGGTTTGCCATTCCCGGCCCGGTCAGCAATGCCTACAGCATTGCCTTTGGCCACTGGGCTTCGCTGGAGGGACGCGGCACACCGGAGGGGATTTACGCCCTGGATACCGGCTGCTGCTGGGGCGGGGAACTCACCTGCCTGCGCTGGGAAGATAAGCAGTACTTCACCCAGCCGTCAAACCGGCAGAAAAGCCTCGACGAAGGCGAAGCCGTCGCGTCCTGACTCTTCCCGGATAGCGGCGCGTTGCGCCTTATCCGGGCTACCTGCGGCGTCGTTTTGTCGGGTGGCGGCTAACGCCTTACCCGACCTACATTTCCTTGCCATTTGTATCCTTGGGCAGCGCTCCAGGAAGACGAAGCCCGCGACGGGAAACACGACGAGATACTGAGTGCGCCATCGTCGCGCAATTCATGCAAAAGAAAACCCCGGTCACGCCAGACGCGACCGGGGTTTTTTTATCGCTATCCTGCCCGCTTAACGGCGTTCGAGGATCTCAAAGCAGTAGCTATGAGAGTTCTGCGCGTCGGCGTCATGAAACTCGCTGAACACCGACTCCCATTCGTCCGGATCGTAATCCGGGAAATGGGTATCGCCTTCCACTTCCGCATCAATATGGGTCAAGTAGAGCTTCTGCGCTTTCGGCAGGAACTGCTCATACACCCGGCCGCCGCCGATCACCATAATCTCTTCCACATCGCCGCAGGCGGCAATTGCTTCTTCTACGGAGGAGACCCACTGCACGCGATCATCGCTGCCGGGTTTGCTGCTGATCACGATATTTTTACGCCCCGGCAATGGGCGCCCAATGGATTCCCAGGTCAGACGCCCCATCACCACCGGCTTATTTAACGTGTTGCGTTTGAACCAGGCGAGATCGGCAGGCAGGTTCCATGGCATGGCGTTTTCCATACCAATGACGCGATCTACCGCTAACGCCGCAATCAGACTGATCATTCATTCATTCCCGAGTGCAAAAAATTGTCGCCACTATACGGAAAGCGTACAACTTCGTCGACTGGCCGGAGGGTAAAGAATAAGAAAATTTTCTGATTTGCTGGCAAGCCCACGTTCACACCGTGGGCCGCCAGAAGAGGATCCAAACGAAAACAAAATGTTACTGGTCAGCCTCAGGCTGAGGGCTTATTTTCCGGCTCATCGGCGATATCCCCGGTGTGCCTGCCCTCTTCCGTACCCTGCCAGCCATGACGCTGCACCAGCGACAGATGATGACGATCTTCGTTGATGATGCCGGTCAGCATATCGCTGGTCCGCTTGAAGACCGCCACCCGCGACGCGGCATCGTTTTCCGCCATCGCCACCATCTCTTCGACCATTTGCAGGTTGAATCGACGAAACAGATCGGCCCGCTCGCGCGCTTCATAGGCGCCGAGCCCCAGCGCCTCCAGCGTCATTCGGCCGGACTTCAGCGCCGCCTCGAAGGTTTCACGCTCCGGGGCCTCGACGCCAGCCTGGCGCAGCTGAATGTAATGATCGACATCGCGGGCGCGGGAGATGATCTGCAGATGCGGAAAATGCTCTTTTACCCTCGCCACCAGCTCCAGGCTGACGTGCGGATCGTCAATGGCATTGATCAGCACTTCCGCCTTTTCGGCCCCGGCCGACTCCAGCAGATCGACCCGGGTGGCATCGCCGTAGAAAACCTTCATATCAAATTTGCGCAGGGTATCGACATGGTCCGGGTCATGATCGAGGATCACCATCTTCACCCCGCTCGAGAGCAGCAATCGCCCGGCAATCTGCCCGAAGCGGCCAAAGCCGGCAACAATCACCCGCGGCTGCTCTTCATCAATCTCGTCAGCATCACGCGCCTGGCCGCTGGACGATTTCTCCAGACGGGTCAGCAGCACCAGCAGAATGGGGGTTGCCGCCATCGACAGGGCCACCGCCAGGGTCAACGCTTTTGCCCATTCGCCGTCCAGTACATCCGCCATCCGCGCGGCGCCAAACACCACAAACGCGAACTCACTCCCCTGCCCCAGCAGCACCGCAAACCAGCGGCGCTGGGCGCGCGGTACGCCAAGCGGCCTGGCGATAAGCCACAGCATCAGCATTTTTATCGCCAGGAAACCGACCAGCAAAATCACAATACGCAGCGGATGGGTGACCAGGGTGCCGAAATCAATCGACATGCCGACGCCGATAAAGAACAGCCCCAACAGCAGTCCTTTAAACGGCTCAATATCACTCTCCAGCGCAT
The DNA here is from genome assembly GCF_018199955.1 of Klebsiella sp. P1954. Taxonomy (NCBI): domain Bacteria; kingdom Pseudomonadati; phylum Pseudomonadota; class Gammaproteobacteria; order Enterobacterales; family Enterobacteriaceae; genus Klebsiella; species Klebsiella sp. P1954. The sequence goes on from NZ_CP073373.1 coordinate 2,162,910, forward strand.
GACGATATTCGGAGCTGGCCAGCAGCACCCCGGCGAGAAACGCCCCCATCGCCATCGACAGCCCCACCTCTTCCAGCAATAAGCCAAAGCCGAAGACCAGGAACAGGGCCACGGCGCTGAACACTTCGCGCAGACCAGAACGGGCGACAAAGCGCAGCAGCGGGCGGGTCAGATATCGCCCAAGGACCACCACCAGCGCCAGCGCTGCGGCCACTTTCAGCGCGGAGAGGGCAAAAGCCATCAGCGAAGTGGCGCCGCCGCTGGCCGCCAGCAGCGGGATCATCGCCACCAGCGGGATCGCGGCGATATCCTGGAACAGCAGCACTGCGAAGGCGCTGCGCCCCATCTGCGACACCGTCAGATTGCGCTCATTCATCGCCTGCATAGCGATCGCGGTTGAGGAAAGCGCCAGAGTCATACCAATCAGCTCGGCCACCTGCCAGCGCAGGCCCAGCAGCATGCAGAACAGACCGATCAACACCCCGCAGGCCACCATCTGCAGTGCGCCGCCGCCAAACACCGAGGCGCGCAGCTTCCATAAGCGCTGCGGATCGAGCTCCAGACCAATGACGAACAACATCAGCACCACGCCAATCTCGGCAAAGTGCAGAATCGCCTCGGCATCGGTCACCAGCCGCAGCGCCCACGGGCCGATAATACAGCCGGCGATGAGATAGCCCAGCACTGACCCCAGCCCCAGACGGACGGCGATGGGCACAATCAGCGCCGCGGCGCCGAGGTAAATCAACGCCTGTATCAGCGTATGGCTATCCATTCTGGTGTGCCTCCTGCCAGTCGATTAAGCGTTGACGATAGCGGCGGGCCTGCGCCTGCAGCGTTTCATCATCGCAGATAAAGGTGCAGTGCATAGCGAACGGCGGCAGCCATTTCATCCCGCAGTAAAGCGCGGTTGCCTGCAGAGGCTGCGCCAGCACCGGGAAACCGGGGAATGAACCGATGTCGAAGTGGCTTTCACCGCCGCCGGTGGTCACCGCCCACATCAGCGATTTACCGCGCAGGGCAATACCGTTATGGCCATAGGCCCAACCGTGCGCCAGCACTTTGTCCATCCACAGCTTCAGCAGCGGCGGTACGCTATACCACTGCATAGGATGCTGCCAGATAACCAGATCGGCACGGGCCAGCGCCGCCTGCTCGGCGGCGACATCGATATTAAAGTCGGGATAGAGTTGATAGAGGGAGCGTATCTCTACGCCTTCAAGCGTCCCTGCCTGTTCAAGCATTCGCTTATTCGCATGAGAATGCTGCGGATAAGGATGCGCATAAATTATCAGAATCATTGATTGGCCTGCGTTTGCTCTTGTCGTAATCAGCAAGAGTGTAGACAGTTAAGCGAACCGCTTACAATGATAACTGTGATTTATGTCGCGATGACTTACGCAACGCGCGCCCTGAGGGTTAACGTCAGGCCTTAGTTATCCAGCTCGTCCATGGACTTCACCTGGTCGCGGTTAATCTGCTCCACGCGGCCGGTTTCGGCATTTTTGTATGAGACGAGGCCGGTGTCATCATCCACCTGCGGTTTGCCGCTGGTGACAATGGTCTTGCCGTCGGTGGTTTTGATCGACTGATTCGATGAGCAGCCGGCCACGAACATGATTGCCGTCGCTGCCAGTGCGGATGCCACCAGAATATTGTTCCGCATTGTATCCTCCTGTCTTTTCATCAATAAGTATCGTTATAGTGCTAACTATAGTTAGCCTGACCCGACAGGGGGTTAAAAGCAGAACTCTCTGAAGATGGCTGCGGCCAAAAAAAATAGGCTGACGATGTCGTCAGCCCAGGATTGTTGCTATCCGGCCAGGCCGGGAAGCTTATTTAGTGATTTGCGCGTGCATTTCCTGAACCGAAATCACCTTCTCGGTGGCGTCAGCGTTCAGCGCCATCGCGGTGGCAAAGCCGCCGTTCAGGGTGGTGTCGTAATGCACTTTGTACTGCAGCGCGCTGCGGCGAATCAGCTTGGAGTCTTCAATCGCCTGGCGACCTGCGGTGGTGTTGATGATGTAGGTATATTCGCCATTCTTGATGCGGTCCTGAATGTGCGGACGACCTTCATGCACCTTGTTCACCAGACGCGGGTTAATGCCCGCTTCACCCAGCACAATCGCCGTACCGTGAGTCGCATCCAGCTCGAAGCCAAACTTCAGCAGCTTCGCCGCCAGGTCAACCACGCGCTCTTTATCGCCTTCGCGGACGGAGAGCAGCGCGCGACCCTGTTTCTTCATGGTCGAGTTGCTGCCCAGCTGCGCTTTGGCGAACGCTTCAGCAAAGGTGCGGCCGACGCCCATCACTTCCCCGGTGGAGCGCATTTCTGGCCCTAACAGCGGGTCAACGCCCGGGAATTTATTGAACGGCAGGACCACCTCTTTCACCGAGTAGTACGGCGGGATGATCTCTTTGGTCACGCCCTGCTGCGCCAGTGTCTTACCGGCCATCACGCGCGCCGCCACTTTCGCCAGCGGGACGCCGGTGGCTTTGGAGACGAACGGTACGGTACGCGCCGCACGCGGGTTGACCTCAATCAGATAAACTTCGTTATCTTTCACCGCGAACTGGACGTTCATCAGGCCACGAACCTGCAACTCGAAGGCCAGCTTCTGCACCTGCTCGCGCATCACATCCTGAATCTCTTTGCTCAGGGTGTAGGCTGGCAGGGAACAGGCGGAGTCGCCGGAGTGGACGCCTGCCTGCTCGATATGCTCCATGATGCCGCCAATCAGCACCATTTCGCCATCGCAGATGGCATCGACATCCACTTCAATCGCATCGTCGAGGAAGCGATCCAGCAGCACCGGCGCGTCGTTGGAGACGCTGACCGCGGTCTGGAAGTAGCGGCGCAGATCCTGCTCGTCATAGACGATCTCCATCGCCCGGCCGCCGAGCACATAAGACGGACGCACTACCAGCGGGTAGCCAATCTCTTTCGCTTTCTCTACCGCCTGCTCAATGGCGGTGACGGTGGCGTTCGCCGGCTGCTTCAGCTTCAGACGGTCAACCGCGTGCTGGAAGCGCTCACGGTCTTCCGCCCGGTCGATAGCGTCCGGACTGGTACCGATAACCGGCACGCCGGCAGCTTCCAGGGCACGAGCCAGCTTCAGCGGGGTCTGGCCGCCGTACTGGACGATAACGCCTTTTGGCTTCTCGATGCGCACGATTTCCAGCACGTCTTCCAGGGTCACCGGCTCAAAATACAGACGGTCGGAGGTGTCGTAGTCGGTAGAGACGGTTTCCGGGTTACAGTTGACCATGATGGTCTCGTAACCGTCCTCGCGCAGCGCCAGCGAGGCGTGTACGCAGCAGTAGTCGAATTCGATACCCTGACCGATACGGTTCGGGCCGCCGCCGAGGACCATGATTTTATCGCGGTCAACGGACGGGTTGGACTCACACTCTTCTTCATAAGTGGAGTACATGTAGGCGGTATCGGTAGCAAATTCCGCAGCGCAGGTGTCCACGCGCTTGTAGACCGGGTGCAGGTCATACTGGTCGCGCAGCTTGCGGATTTCCGCTTCCCGCACGCCCGCCAGCTTCGCCAGACGCGCATCGGCAAAGCCTTTACGCTTCAGGGTGCGCAGGAAGTCAGCGTCGAGGCCGTTGATGCCCACTTCCGCCACTTTCTCTTCCAGACGGACCAGCTCTTCAATCTGTACCAGGAACCAGCGGTCGATGTTGGTCAGGTTGAAGACGCCGTCAACCGAGAGGCCCGCGCGGAACGCGTCAGCGATATACCAGATACGCTCAGCGCCGGCATCTTTCAGCTCGCGGCGGATTTTGGTCAGCGCTTCCGGGTCGTCGAGGCTCACTTTCGGGTCGAAGCCGGTAGCGCCCACTTCCAGACCGCGCAGCGCTTTCTGCAAGGATTCCTGCTGGGTACGGCCAATCGCCATCACTTCGCCGACAGACTTCATCTGGGTGGTCAGACGGTCGTTGGCGCCGGCGAATTTTTCGAAGTTAAAGCGTGGGATTTTAGTGACCACGTAGTCAATGGACGGTTCAAAGGAAGCCGGGGTGCGGCCGCCGGTGATGTCGTTCATCAGCTCGTCAAGGGTATAACCTACCGCCAGCTTGGCTGCCACTTTAGCAATCGGGAAGCCGGTGGCCTTAGAGGCCAGCGCCGAGGAGCGGGAGACGCGCGGGTTCATTTCGATAACGATCAGGCGACCGTTTTTCGGGTTGACCGCGAACTGCACGTTAGAGCCGCCGGTTTCGACGCCGATTTCACGCAGCACCGCCATCGAGGCGTTACGCATGATCTGGTACTCTTTGTCGGTCAGGGTCTGCGCCGGGGCAACGGTGATGGAGTCACCGGTGTGGATCCCCATGGCGTCGAAGTTTTCGATGGAGCAGACGATGATGCAGTTATCGTTCTTATCGCGCACCACTTCCATCTCGTACTCTTTCCAGCCGATCAGCGATTCATCGATCAGCAGTTCGTTGGTCGGAGAGAGATCCAGGCCGCGTTCGCAGATTTCTTCGAACTCTTCGCGGTTATAGGCGATACCGCCGCCGGTGCCGCCCATGGTGAAGGACGGACGGATGATGCACGGGAAACCAACGTCGGCGGCAACCGCCAGCGCCTCTTCCATCGTGTGGGCGATACCAGAGCGCGCGGTGTCGAGGCCGATTTTCTTCATTGCGATATCGAAACGGCGACGGTCTTCGGCTTTATCAATCGCATCGGCGGTGGCACCAATCATGGTCACGCCGAATTCAGCCAGTACCCCCTGACGCTCCAGCTCGAGCGCGCAGTTCAGCGCCGTCTGGCCGCCCATGGTCGGCAGCACCGCATCCGGGCGCTCTTTTTCGATGATTTTACGCACCACTTCCCAGTGAATCGGCTCGATGTAGGTGGCATCGGCCATTTCCGGGTCGGTCATGATGGTCGCCGGGTTAGAGTTCACCAGGATAACGCGGTAGCCCTCTTCGCGCAGCGCTTTACAGGCCTGGGCGCCGGAGTAGTCAAACTCACACGCCTGACCGATAACAATCGGGCCCGCGCCCAGAATCAGGATACTTTTTATGTCTGTACGTTTTGGCATTGCTCTTTTACTCCTGATTATTTCGCGGACTGACGGTATTGCTCAATTAACTCGATAAAGTGGTCGAACAGCGGCGCGGCATCGTGCGGCCCCGGGCTCGCTTCAGGGTGCCCCTGGAAGCTGAACGCCGGTTTGTCGGTACGATGGATCCCCTGCAGGGTGCCGTCGAACAGCGACTTATGGGTCACGCGCAGGTTGGCCGGCAGCGTCGCCTCATCTACGGCGAAACCGTGGTTCTGGGCAGTGATCATCACCACGTTGTTATCAATATCTTTCACCGGGTGGTTGCCGCCGTGGTGGCCGAACTTCATCTTAATGGTCTTGGCACCGCTCGCCAGCGCCAGTAGCTGATGGCCAAGGCAGATGCCGAATACCGGAATATCGGTCTCAAGGAATTTTTCAATCGCCTCGATAGCGTAATCGCACGGCGCCGGGTCGCCAGGGCCGTTGGAGAGGAAGATACCGTCCGGATTGAGCGCCAGCACGTCCGCGGCGGAGGTCTTCGCCGGCACCACCGTCAGGCGGCAGCCGCGGTCAACCAGCATGCGCAGGATGTTGCGTTTCGCGCCGAAGTCATATGCCACAACGTGGAACGGCAGCTCGCTTTCCGCTTTCGCTTCCGGCAGGTCGCCCGCCAGGGTCCAGCTGCCTTGCGTCCAGCTATAGGTTTCTGCGGTGGTCACTTCCTTCGCCAAGTCCATGCCGTTCAGGCCCGGGAACGCTTTCGCTTTTTCCAGCGCCAGCTGGGCATCCGGGCTGTCGCCCGCGATGATGCAGCCGTTCTGCGCCCCTTTCTCACGCAGCAGACGCGTCAGCTTGCGGGTATCGATATCGGCAATCGCCACGATGTTATGGCGCTTCAGATAAGAAGAGAGGTCTTCAGTACTGCGGAAGTTGCTGGCAATCAGCGGCAGGTCGCGAATAACCAGACCCTGCGCATGTACCTGAGAAGATTCTTCATCGGCGGCGTTGGTGCCGACATTACCAATATGAGGATAAGTAAGAGTGACGATTTGGCGGGAATAGGAAGGATCAGTGAGGATTTCTTGATAACCGGTCATTGAAGTATTGAAAACGACTTCCCCAACCGCCGTGCCGGTTGCCCCGATGGCCCGACCGTGAAACTGGGTTCCGTCTTCCAGAACCAATAGCGCTGATTTAATCAAAACATCCTCCAGAGAATATCCACTCACTTTATTTGCATATTAATTCATAAACACGATCTGAATCAATGCAAATCTGTTGCCCGCAGATTTTTGGCAAACGGCGGCATTCTGGAGAGATGTCGGATAAAAGTCAACTTAAAGCGGAGATTTTTAATGTCATTTTACGCCACTGGTGCGTAACACGTGATTTTTACGCCAAAAAGATCAACAAACCTGGCTGAGAAAACGCTTGCGGATGTGGAAGAGTGTAAAACAGAGCGATGCTCGGCAAAAAAGTGGACCAGATGGTCAAAATTTACATTTCATTCACTAAAAAACACGCTAATACTGTATTTTTTACGCGTTAAACTCAAAACATCCACCGTAATACGTAAAAATAAAAAAGGGCAACAAAATATTGCCCTTTGCATCAATAACTTATTGATAGCAATAACCACATCACGATGGGTAATAATCGTTATAAACTATTCAGATCCAGCACATCACGCATATCAAATAGGCCATTTTTCTTGTCTTTCAGCCATAATGCTGAACGAACGGCGCCATTTGCAAAGGTCATGCGGCTGGACGCTTTATGGGTGATTTCAATACGCTCACCGATGTCAGCAAACATTGCCGTATGCTCCCCGACGATATCGCCCGCGCGAACGGTCGCGAAGCCGATGGTGCCCGGGACGCGTTCGCCAGTGTAGCCTTCACGACTGTAGACCGCGCAGTCCTTAAGATCTTTGTTCAATGCCCCGGCGATCGCTTCGCCCATCGCCAGCGCGGTGCCTGACGGCGCATCCACTTTATGCCGGTGGTGCGCTTCGATAATTTCGATGTCGGTATAGTCGCCCATCACCTTCGCCGCCTTCTCCAGCAGCTTCAACAGGACATTGACGCCAACGCTAAAGTTAGCGGCGAAGACAATGGCAATGTCCTGCGCGGCATCGCGAATCGCCTGTTTGCCAGCGTCGTCAAAACCGGTGGTGCCGATGACCATCCCTTTGCCATGCTCGCGGCAAAACGCCAGATGGTTCAGCGTGCCTTCCGGGCGGGTAAAATCGATCAACACGTCGAAATCATCTTTTACCGCCGCCAGGCTGCTCTGCACCGCGACGCCCGCTTTGCCGGCGCCCGCCAGCTCGCCGGCGTCGCTGCCCACCAGGCTTGACCCTTCGCGCTCCAGCGCCGCGCCCAGCGCCACGCCTTCCATCTGCAATGCAGCCTGAATTAACTGGCGTCCCATCCGGCCGCCCGCGCCGGCGATGGCCACGCGGATTTGTGCATCATGCATAGCTATTCTCTTTTGTTAACATTACGTAAATTGTTTTCAGAGTAACCAGCCCGTCAGCGGGCCGCTACTCAAAAACGCCGATAATTAGAAATTTATGACAAACGGCGGACGATATCAGTAAAAACTATACGATTGTGCTGAAATGCGTGCTTTGCGGGTGCTCTCTCTGAGACGATAATCGACGTTTTCGTCATCTGTTGGTTTCAAGAAATAAGATGCACTAAATCTGGCAAACTCGACCGACCAGCATTGAAATGCTATGGAAACATTATACTTCCGGTAGAGCAGAAAGCCTTACGCCAGGGTGTAGCTGACCACCAGCTGCCCCTTCTTCATCTTAATCTGACTAATGACAATGTCGCCCAGCTCCGCCAGACGGGCGACGTGGGTGCCTCCGCAGGGATAGGCTGGCAGCTCGCCGAATCCCACCTTGCGCATGCCATCAGCGAACGTCACCTGACGCGGTAAGTCCTGCGCCTGCCATGCCTTCACTAGCGCCAGTAGCGCACTGGCGTCCGGCAGCGCGGCGCTATTCCTGCTGGCAAAGGTTATCCACCCTTCGCCGGGCCAGTGGTGCGCTTTCACCGGTTGCCAGCCAAGCTGTTCGCCCGCCAGGCCAAGCAGGTGGCCGGCAGAATGCAGACGAGCATGCAGCTGTCTCGCGGAGGCATCAATTTTCATCTCCACTTCACCGAGGGGAAGGGGTTGCGACAGAATATGCAGCACCCTTTCGCCGCGCACAACCACCGTCTCAACCACCTGCCCGGCAATCCATCCACGGTCCGCCGGTTGACCGCCCCCTTGCGGGTGAAACAGCGTCCGATCCAGTTCGATGGCGTAACGGCCATCCGCTTCTGCAGTGCAGGCGATGATCTGGGCGCGCCCGTCGGTAGCATCGCTGGTGTAATAAACCCGTTCAGTCATAGTGATTCTCCTCTCTGTCCGCCCAGTATATTATTAATGCCGACAGCGATAATCCCACCATCCGCCAATGCACTCTTGCTCCGGGAGCACAAATGAATCTGAACCTCCTGCCCGACCTCGCTCTTTTCGTTCAGATAGTCGACCAGGGCAGCTTCTCCGCCGTCGCCCGCCAGAACGGCATTACCCCTTCTGCCGTTAGCCGCAGCGTGTCACGGCTGGAGCGAGAGATGGGCTGCAAACTGCTGCAGCGTACCACCCGCAAGCTGCGTCTTAACGATGCCGGGGAAACGGTGTATCAGCATGCCCAGCAGATGCTGGAAGCGGCGCGACAGGCAATGGATTCCGCAGGCAGTCGCCAAACGGTCGCCCAGGGAAAGCTGACGCTCAGCGTCCCGAAAGCCGTCGGCCGCTTTGTGATCCACCCGCTGATGATGGCGTTTTTCCACCGCTACCCGCAGGTGGACGTCTGCCTGCGGCTGGAAGATCGCCCTCTCGATTTTATCGATGACGGTATTGATCTGGCGCTACGCATCACCGATACCCCCTCCCCCGGCCTGCATGGCAAACCGCTGATGCCAATCAGGCACGTTATCTGCGCCACTGAGGCCTATTTACAGCAGCACGGTACGCCGTACACGCCGCAGGATCTGCGCTCGCATAGCTGCATTAGCCTTGGCGAAACGCCCGCCGATGCGCGCTGGAAGTTCCGTCGGGAAGGCAAAACAGAAACGGTGCAAACCTACGGGCGGTACGCCGCCAACCATACCGCCGTACGCCTCGACGCGGTCAGACAGCATTTAGGGATCGGCAGCCTGCCTCTGTTCACCGCCCGTGAGGCGCTGGCGAACGGCGACATCGTGCAGGTGTTGCCCGAGTGGGAATTTATCAGCAGCTACTCAGGCGACCTGTGGCTACTGTGGGCGGGAGATAAGCATATGCCCGCCAGGATGCGGGCGATGATCGATTATCTCAGCGAGACGGTGCCGGCGCTGAACGCAGGCAGCACAGAGCCAGCGAAATAATTGCAAACCACGGAATGATAACTCCCAACACAAACCAGATCCCGGAGCGGCCGATATCATGCATTCGCCGGCAGCCAACAGCCAGCAAGGGGAGCGCCATCAACAGCAGCCACAGCGCTGCAAAGGATATGACAACAAAACTGAGGAGCCCGTAGTGAGGGTCAACAAGGGTGGCCAGACTCCAGGCGGCCACTGGCGCGGCGGCGATCAGCACATTGATAAGAAAAAACGTCCAGAACTGCTGCCGGCTGGCGCGTCCGCTAAAATTAAAGGTCTCTTTCCAGCCGCTCAAATACGCCTGTCCATAGGTCATTGCTTCTCTCCTTGAAAATCGAGTGATATATCACGGCGCCAGGGCAATCACCTCCGCCGCCCAGCGCTGAAACCCTTCGACGTCGATATCCAGCGCCACCTGGGCGTTCGCCGGCTGGCCCAGTCGTCCTTCGATATCCACCACCGTGGTGCCGGCGGTCCAGGTCCCCTGCGTCTCCACCGCCACAAAGCACGGCTGGAGAGTGAACAGTTCCGGGCGGGCCAGCCACGCAATAGCGCACAAGTCGTGCATGCGCAGACCGCTGCTCATGCTGCCGCTGCGATAGTGGCTAAACAGCGCATGGAGCATTTTACCGGTCTGGTTCAGCGTCGGCAGCGTCGCCAGATAATCCGCCGCCAGCAGCGCCCGGTTGGTGACGTCCAGCCCGCACATCACAATCTCCAGCCCGCTGTGGAACACTTTCGCGGCGGCCTCCGGGTCGATAGCGATATTGAATTCCGCATTCGGCGTGAAGTTGCCGCGGCCCGCCGAGCCGCCCATGATCACCAGCCGGCGAATATTAAACACGCATTCCGGGTACTGGGTCAGCAGCAGCGCTATATTGGTCAGCGGACCAATCGCCACCAGGGTGATCGGCTCGGCAGCATGCATAAGCGCATCACGGATAGCCTGGAAGGCCGGCTTCGCCAACGGTTGACGTTGATGCTCAACAAAGTCATACCCCTCCATGCCGGATTCGCCATGCACCGAGGCGGCGTCGCGCAACGGACGCACCAGCGGCATCGACGCCCCCTGCGCCAGCGGTACATCGGCATTCCAGAAATGCAGCAATTGCAGCGCGTTACGGGTCGTCTTCTCCACCGAGACATTGCCCGCTACGGTGGTCATCAACTGCAGATCCAGCTCAGGCGCGAACAGCGCCGCGGCAATGGCGGCGGCATCGTCGATGCCCGGATCGGTATCAAGAATGATTGGTAAGCGCATGGTTTCTCCCTAAAAAAATGCCAGACGTTAAGTCTGGCATCTTCTCATACTGCTGGAGGAAAGAACTTACTCTACTTCACGGACATCCACACGCAGCTCTTTCGGCACTTCAAAGACGATATTCTCTTCCCGGCCTTCCAGCGGCACGGCTTCGCCGCCGCCCAGCTCCTGCAGGCGGGTAATGACGTTCTGCACCAGAATATCCGGCGCCGACGCGCCCGCCGTCACGCCGACGCAGGCCGCATCCTTGACCCACGCTTCCTGGATATCGGAGGCGTCGTCAATCAGGTAAGCCGCCTTACCCATCCGCTGCGCCAGCTCGGCGAGGCGGTTAGAGTTGGAGGAGTTTTTCGACCCGACCACCAGCACTACGTCAGCCTGCTCCGCCAGCGCGCGCACGGCTTCCTGACGGTTAGTGGTGGCATAGCAAATGTCGTCTTTGCGCGGGCCGACGATTTTCGGAAAACGCGCGCGCAGGGCGTCAATCACATCCGAGGTATCGTCGACGGAGAGCGTGGTCTGGGTCATAAACGACAGCCGGGCGTCATTTTTCACTTCCAGCTTCAGCACGTCTTCCGGCGACTCGACCAGGTACATCCCCCCTTGCGGGTTGTTGTACTGTCCCATGGTGCCTTCGACTTCCGGATGGCCGGCATGGCCAATCAGAATCGACTCTTCGCCGCGGCGGCTGGCGCGGGCGACTTCCATATGGACTTTGGTCACCAGCGGACAGGTGGCATCGAACACCGTCAGGTCGCGGCTCTTCGCTTCGTTGCGTACCGCCTGCGACACGCCGTGGGCGGAGAAAATCAGGATCGCGCCGTCCGGCACTTCGCTGATCTGTTCGATAAAAATGGCGCCACGCTTGCGCAGGCTATCCACCACATAGCGGTTGTGCACCACTTCATGACGAACATAGATCGGTGCGCCATACAGCGTCAGCGCGTTTTCTACAATGCTGATAGCGCGGTCAACGCCAGCGCAAAAACCGCGCGGGTTAGCCAACAGGATCTGCATGTTACTCCTCCAGCGCCGGATCGATCTCCAGCACTTCAATATCAAAATGAACAGTGCGCCCGGCCAGCGGATGGTTGAAGTCAACGGTGATGGAATCGCCGTTCACTTCGCGGATCACGCCAGGCATTTCGCTGCCATCCATTGCGGTAAAGAGCATAATCGCGCCGATCTCCGGCTCGCCAGCGTCGATAAACTCGCGGCGAGAGAAATACTGAATCAGGTCCGGGCTGGGTACGCCAAAGGCGGCGTCAGGCTCCAGCGAAAAGGCCTTTTGCTCCCCCTCTTTCAAACCGAGAAGCTGTTGCTCCAGCCCTTCAGACAAAGAGGTGTCGCCGAGGCGAAACAGCGCCGGTTTGCCGTTGCTGCGGGTGGACTCGGCAGTGGAGCCGTCGTCCAGTTTCAGAGTGAAGTGCACCAGTACCGCGCTGTTGCTCTGTACGGATTTAGACATGCAAATTGCTCGCTTGTTTAGGTCACCCGGTGCCCGGCGGCATTACGCTTACCGGGCCTACGGGGGCCAAAAATTCTGTAGGCCGGGTAAGCGTCACGTCACCCGGCATTGAGATTTACGCCTGCTCTTTCACAGTCGGTTTCGGCAGGAAGCCTTCCAGCACAATCAGCGCTGCGCCGATGCAGATCGCGCTATCGGCGAGGTTGAAGGTGGCAAAATGCCAGTCGCCGACGTAGAAGTCGATCATATCGACCACAAAGCCATGCCACAGGCGATCGAACAAGTTGCCCAGCGCGCCGCCGATAATCAGCGCGTAGGCAATATTGTTCAGCTTTTGCGTCGCCTTCGAACGGTACATCAGCACCGTCAGCACCACGCAAATACCGATCGCGATCCCGGAAAAGAACCAGCGCTGCCAGCCGCCGCTGTCGGCGAGGAAGCTAAAGGCCGCGCCATAGTTGCGGGCATAATGCAGATTAAGCGACGGGAACAGCGGAACCGTCTCCCCCAGAGCGAAGTTCTGGAGGATCAGGAATTTGCTGCCCAGATCGATAATCAGCACGGCTACGACCACCCACAGCCAGCGTAGCCCCGTTGAACAGATCGATTTACTCATCAGGCGAATTTACGTTGCTCGCCGTCACCGGCGACGTTGCTCACACAGCGTCCGCAGATTTCCGCGTGTTCCGCCACCTTGCCGATATCGGTGGTGTAATGCCAGCAGCGCGGGCATTTCTCACCTTCAGCTTTACTCAATGCGACTTTCAGCCCTTTGAGCAGTTCGCTTTGCTGCGCATCAGCGGACGCGCTCGCATAGTCTGCGACGTTCGCCCCGGAGGTCAACAGGACAAATCGCAATTCATCGCCCAGCGCATTGAGCTTAGCCGCCAGATCGGCATCAGCATACAGCGTGACTGCCGCTTCCAGCGAGCCGCCGACTTTCTTATCCGCACGCGCCTGCTCGATCACTTTGTTGACTTCGCCACGCACCTTCAGCAGCTCGTCCCAGAAATCATCGTTCATCGCTTCGTCGTCGGCCAGGCCGAACAGACCTTCATACCACTCGCCGGTGAAGACATATTTCTCACGCTCGCCCGGCAGATAGCCCCAGATTTCATCTGCGGTGAAGGACATGATCGGCGCCATCCAGCGCACCAGCGCTTCCACGATATGGAACAGCGCGGTCTGGCAGCTGCGACGCGCCACGCTGTCCGCCTTGGCGGTGTACTGGCGGTCTTTGATGATGTCGAGGTAGAACGAGCCCATCTCGATGGAGCAGAAGCGCATCAGGCGCTGCACCACTTCATGGAAGTCGTAGGATTCGTAGGCTTTCAGGATATCTTCCTGTGCCGCCTGCGCGCAGCCGACCGCCCAGCGGTCCAGCACCACCATCTCTTCCGGTTTAACCATGTCTTTCGCCGGATCGAAACCGTTAAGGTTCGCCAGCAGGAAGCGCGCGGTATTACGGATACGACGATAGCTGTCCGCAGCGCGTTTGAGGATCTCGTCAGAGACCGCCATTTCGCCGGTGTAGTCGGTGGAAGCCACCCACAGGCGCAGGATATCGGCGCCGAGCTTGTTCATCACGTCCTGCGGGCTAACGGTGTTGCCGATAGACTTGGACATTTTGCGGCCCTGGCCGTCGACGGTGAAGCCGTGGGTCAGTACCTGGCGATATGGCGCTTTGCCTTTCATCGCCGTGGAAATCATCAGCGAGGACATGAACCAGCCGCGATGCTGGTCAGAACCTTCCAGATACATATCGGCGGCGTGACCGGCGAATTCCGGACGCACGTCAACCACGGAAGAGTGGGTCGACCCGGAGTCAAACCAGACGTCGAGGGTATCCGGCACTTTCTCATAGCTGTCGGCGTCATCGCCAAGAATGTCGCGGGAATCGAGATCCCACCACGCCTGGATGCCGTCAACTTCAACGCGTTTTGCCACTTCTTCCATCAGTTCAAGGGTACGCGGGTGCAGTTCGTGGGTTTCTTTATGCACGAACAGCGACATCGGCACGCCCCAGGTGCGCTGACGGGAGATACACCAGTCAGGGCGGTTAGCGACCATCGATTCGATACGCGCCTGGCCCCAGTCCGGGATCCACTGCACGCCTTTGATCTCTTTCAGCGACTGCGCGCGCAGGCCTTTCTGATCCATGCTCACGAACCACTGCGGAGTGGCGCGGAAGATGATCGGCGACTTGTGGCGCCAGCAGCATGGATAGCTGTGCTGCAGTTTCTCAACGTGTAACAGCGCGCCACGCTCACGCAGCATCTCAACGATGATGTCATTGGCTTTGAAAACATTAATGCCGTCCAGGGACGGCCAGGTGCCAGGCAGGTAAGCGCCGTCCGGGCCAACCGGGTTGGCGATTTCCAGACCGTATTTCTGGCTGATGGTGTAGTCGTCCGGACCGTGGCCGCCAGCGGTATGCACCGCACCGGTACCGGCATCCAGCGTCACGTGGTCGCCAAGGATCGCCGGCACGTCGAAATCGAGGAACGGATGCTTAAAGCGCATCAGCTCAAGCTCAGAACCTTGTACCGCCGCCAGAATAGTGTAGTCCGTCGCGCCAACGCGCTTCATTACGCTCTCAACCAGGTCTTTCGCCAGGATCAGCGCCTGGCCGTCAACCTGCACCAGCGCATAGTCGAACTCAGGAGACAGAGAGATAGCGCGGTTGGCCGGCAGGGTCCACGGCGTGGTGGTCCAGATAACCAGCGACACCGGACCGTTGACGTCGGCTACGCCGAATTTCGCCAGTACCGCGGCTTTGTCTACCGCGTGGAACGCGACATCGATAGACGGAGAGGTTTTGTCGTAATACTCCACTTCCGCTTCCGCCAGCGCGGAACGGCAGTCTACGCACCAGTGCACCGGTTTGGCGCCTTTATGCAGGTGGCCATTACCGATGATTTTGCCCAGCGCGCGGATGATGTTGGCTTCGGTTTTGAAGTCCATGGTCAGGTACGGATGCGACCAGTCGCCCAGCACGCCGAGACGGATAAAGTCTTTACGCTGGCCATCGATCTGCTCGGCGGCATATTCGCGGCACTTAGCGCGGAATTCGGCAGCGGTAAATTTCTCACCCGGCTTGCCGTATTCCTGCTCCACTTTCAGCTCGATCGGCAGACCGTGGCAGTCCCAGCCCGGAACGTAAGGCGAGTCATAGCCCGTCAGTCCTTTGGACTTAACGATAATGTCTTTCAGAATCTTGTTTACCGAGTGACCAATATGAATGCTGCCATTCGCATAAGGAGGGCCATCATGCAGAATGAAGGTTTTTTTGCCTTTTTTGGCTGCACGAATGATGCCGTACAGGTCATCATCGGTCCAACGCGCCAGCATTCCCGGTTCGCGTTTGGCGAGGTCGCCACGCATAGGGAACCCTGTTTCCGGCAAATTCAGGGTCGATTTATAGTCACTCATCAGATTCTCGGTTCCGTATTTCGGTTTGATAAACACCAGTGGCTCAGGCCTGGCTGGTCAGCCCAAATAATTCGCGGGCCGTTAACTCATCACGTGCGATTTGCGCCTTCAGCTCGTCCAGCGACGCAAACCGCTGCTCGTTACGTATCTTTTTACGCAGTATTACATTGATATGGCGACCGTAGAGGTCCATTACAACGTCCAACAGATGTACTTCGAGCTGCTGACGCACGCCCGCAACCGTTGGACGGGTGCCAATATTGGCGACGCCCGCTATCGGTTTGTCGCCCAGCCCTGTCACTTCTACCGCATAGACCCCTTTTACCGGGGAAACCTGACGACGCAGCGGTAAGTTCGCCGTCGGAAAACCTATGGTTCGGCCTAGTTCATCACCATGCACGACGCGTCCGGAGATGCTAAACGGATGGCCGAGCAGCGTCTCCGCCAGCAGGAGATCGTCATCGGCCAGCGCCTGGCGTACCGCCGTGCTACTGATTCGCACCCCGCCTTCGCAGAAGGTTTGGGTGCTGGTGACGTCGAAGCCATATTCCGCCCCCGCCTTTTGTAATAACAAGAAATCCCCCTGGCGACCAGCGCCAAAGCGGAAATCGTCACCAACGGCGAGGAACTGCACGCCCAGGCGACGCACCAGCAGTTCACTGATAAAATCCTGCGCGGTTAGCGCGGCGAACCGGCGGTCAAAGCGAACGCACAATACATAGTCAACCCCGCTTTCAGCCAGATAGCCCAGCTTTTCACGCAGGCGGGTCAATCGCGCCGGGGCTTTATCAGCGGCAAAGAGCTCCAGCGGCTGGGGTTCAAAAATCATCACCACGACCGGTAAACCGCGCTGGCGGCCCTCTTCGCGCAACCGCTGCAGCAGCGCCTGATGCCCACGATGCACGCCGTCGAAATTACCAATGGTCAGCACGCACCCGTGCGGGGCCTGACTGAGATTATGTATGCCGCGTATCAGCTTCATGTCTGGCTCAAAACAGTGAAAATCGTCCGAGTATACCTTGTACAACTGTCAACGTTAACCAGCGATTGCACCTCGGCAACGAAAGTTCTCAGGAATTCATTCACTCAGCGCGAGAAAGCGTGAAAACTGGCCGCGCCCGGCGATTTTTATGGTGGAAAAGCTGTATTCGCCTGCAACAAGCTGGTAGAATCTTGCGCCATCACTACGTAATGAAGCGCTGTGGTGTTAAACGGCGCTTATTTGCACAAATCCATTGACAAAAGAAGGCTAAACGGGCATATTCCTCGGCCTTTGAATTGTCCATATAGAACACATTTGGGAGTTGGACCTTGGCTAATATCAAATCAGCTAAGAAGCGCGCCGTTCAGTCTGAAAAGGCTCGCAAGCACAACGCAAGCCGTCGCTCTATGATGCGTACTTTCATCAAGAAAGTATACGCAGCTATCGAAGCTGGCGACAAAGCTGCTGCACAGAAAGCATTTAACGAAATGCAACCGATCGTGGACCGTCAGGCTGCTAAAGGTCTGATCCACAAAAACAAAGCTGCGCGTCATAAAGCAAACCTGACTGCACAGATCAACAAACTGGCTTAATCGCCTGCTTGCTGAACTTTGTTAAAGAAACCCGCGAAAGCGGGTTTTTTTATGCCTACCATCTTCCCCCGGTAACGCACGCTGGCGCGATCTGAGCCACGCCAGCCCACGCCTTCCGGCTATCGGGGTTCGGTGAACAGCGACGAATAATCGCGATTACAGATACGCTGTACCGCCGGGTGCTGAATCATTCGTTCAGCGAAAATAGCGTGATACTCCTCCATCACGCTATCCATACGGCCAATTTCGACAATCGATTCATCATGGTAGAAATCATGCGCGTAGAGCGTCGGCGCGACAAATATCGCATTATGTGCGGCGCCGAAGGCTTTCATGAGCGCCGCGTCGTCAAACTCGCCGAGGATCTCCACCTTCAGGCCCTGCACGTTAATCCAGTTCAGCAGCTTACGTCCCAGCATCGATCGCCGGCCGGGGATCAGCAGCCGCCGCTCTTCGAGGCAGGCCGGGAACGGCTTCGTCGGCGCCGGATTCATGCACCAGAAGCTGACGCTGCACTCGCCGATCTTCACCGAAAATAGCCCTTCCTGCTGCGTCGAGTCGATCGGGCAGTCAGAGATAATCATGTCGAGCTTATGCTGGCTCAGCTGCTCCAGCAGCAGCTCATGAGTGGATTCAAAACAGCGCAAATGAATCTGCTCGCTCTCAACGACGGCGGCATCCAGCACGCCGCTGACCAGCCGTTTCGAGAGCGCATCGGCCACGCCGACGTCAAACAGCAGGTTCGACTCTTTGCGATAGTTGACGATGTCGAGCATCTCCTGGCTGAGGGTAAACATCCTGTCGGCATAGCGAAAAACCAGCTCCCCCAGCTCGCTCGGCTCAAGTCCCCTTCCCTTTCGCTTAAATAATTTCCCCTGCAGGCGCTCCTCCAGGGCTTTGATCTGCCCGGTAATGGTCTGCGGCGTCAGAAACAGCGCCTCCGCCGCGCCCACGACGGACCCTTCTTTATACACGTGCCAGAAGTAGTACAGATGATTGTAGTTAATATGTGACATGCTTCTCTCCCTGATAATGTCCAGGAGAGCCTGACGGGCTCTCCTGCAGAAAGGTTATACCGCGAGGCGAGTATCCGTCACGCGCTGACGCAGTATGAGGTAGCCGACGACCGCTGATAGCACTGAGCCGATCAGAATGCCAAGCTTGGCCCAGTTGATCAACGCGGGATCCACGCTGCCAAAGGCCAGGGTGGCGATGAAAATCGACATCGTAAAGCCAATCCCGCACAGGATCCCCACCGCCATAATTTGCTTGCAGGTGGTTCCCTCCGGCAGCGAAGCCCACTTCAGCTTCAGGGCCAGCCAGCAGAACAGGCTAATCCCCAGCGGCTTACCGATAAACAGGCCAGCCATAATGCCCAGCGGCAGGAGCGACGTCAGCCCGGCAAGGGTGACCCCCTGCAGTGAGACCCCCGCGTTCGCGAAGGCAAACAGCGGCAGGATCATAAACGCCACCCACGGGTGCAGGACATGCTCAAGCGCTTTGGCCGGCGACTTGCCATGCTTTTCTTCGAGCGGGATCATAAAGCCGACAATCACCCCGGCAAGGGTCGCGTGAACGCCAGACTTCAGCACCGCCGTCCACAACACCGCGCCAACCAGAATATAGATCCCGGTACGCCGCACGCCGCTCAGATTCAGGGCCACCAGCACCGCAATCGCCGCCGCCGCCACGCCCAGCGAGAGCATGGACAGGTCGTGGGTATAAAACAGCGCGATAATCACGATAGCCCCGAGGTCATCAATAATCGCCAGCGCCATCAGGAAAATCTTCAGCGCCGTCGGGACCCGGCTACCTAACAGCGCCAGCACGCCGAGGGCAAAGGCAATATCCGTCGCCGCCGGGATCGCCCATCCCTCTCTGGCGACAGGATCCTGGGCGTTAAAGGCCAGGTAGACCAGCGCCGGGACGATCATCCCGCCCAGCGCGGCTATCACCGGGAAGACCGCCTGACGGCGGCTCGCCAGCGAGCCCTGAATCAACTCGCGCTTGACCTCCAGGCCAATCAGCAAAAAGAACACCGCCATCAGGGCATCATTGATCCATAACAGCATGTTCTTGTTGATCTCCAGCGCGCCCACACGCAGCTGTACTGGCGTCTCAAGGAAGGAGTGATACAGACCGCTGGTCACGCTGGTATTGGCCATCACCATCGCCAGCGCGGCGGCGATGATTAAGACAATGCCGCCGGAAGCATCGCTACTAAAGAATCGTTGCAGATGTTTCACTTTTACTTTCATCCTGTTGGTGAATAACTCGATAAAAGCATAATACACATACTGATAACTCGAAAAAATCAGATTTAAGTTGCGCTAATATTCGCTTTTTACGAGTTAAAGGGGAGTTCTAAGGCGAAAAAAAGCCCGGGCAGCAAAGGCCCGGGCCGGATATCAACAAAGGTGGAATTAGCGGGTCAGGTCGTCGAAGAACTTCTTCACGCCGTCAAAGAAGCTTTTCGAACGCGGGCTGTTGTTTTCCCCGGTCGGACCGCCGAAGCTCTCCTGCAGCTCTTTCAGCAGCTGCTTCTGCTTCTCATTCAGCCCCACCGGCGTCTCCACCACTACGCGGCACAGCAGATCGCCCTGCGCGCCGCCGCGAACGGATTTCACGCCTTTTCCACGCATGCGGAACAGCTTGCCGGTCTGGGTTTCACCTGGAATTTTCAGGTTCACGCGGCCGTCGAGCGTTGGGACCTCGATCTCACCGCCCAGCGCCGCCATGGTGAAGTTGATCGGAACTTCGCAGTACAGGTTATTGCCTTCACGCTCAAAGATAGCGTGCTGCTTCACCTGAACCTGAACGTACAGATCGCCTGCCGGCGCGCCATGTTCGCCGGCCTCGCCTTCGCCCGCCAGACGGATCCGGTCACCGGTATCCACGCCCGCCGGAATTTTAACCGACAGGGTTTTGGTTTTTTCTACGCGGCCATGGCCATGACATTTATTGCACGGATCTTTAATTAGCGTACCGCGTCCCTGGCAGTGCGGACAGGTCTGCTGTACAGCAAAAAAGCCCTGGCGCATCTGCACCTGGCCCGCGCCATGACAGGTCGGACAGGTCTGCGGTTTGCTGCCGGCCTTGGCGCCGCTGCCGTGGCAGACGTCGCACTCTTCCAGCGTCGGAATACGGATCTCTTTAGTGACGCCGCGCACCGCTTCTTCCAGCGTCAGCTCCATGTTGTAACGGAGATCGGCGCCGCGTGCCGCGCGCTGACGACCACGTCCGCCGCCAAAGATATCGCCGAAAACATCGCCAAAGATATCGCTGAAGTCGGCACCGCCGCCAAAACCGCCGCCGCCGCCCATGCCGCCCTGTTCGAAGGCCGCGTGGCCGTACTGATCGTAGGCCGCACGCTTCTGGGCATCAGTCAGGATTTCATACGCTTCTTTGATTTCTTTAAATTTGGCTTCAGCCTCTTTATCACCCTGGTTGCGGTCCGGGTGATATTTCATGGCCAGGCGCTTATAAGCCTTTTTGATTTCACGCTCTTCCGCTGTTTTGGAAACGCCTAAAATCTCGTAGTAATCTTGCTTTGCCATCGGTGTTTTTCAGCCCCTTAACATGCGTGCACGGGCGGAGAGGAAACCTCTTCGCCCGTGCCAGTGTTTTACCCGTTCAAAGGGCGATTATTTTTTATCTTTCACTTCTTCGAACTCAGCGTCGACAACATCGTCGTCTTTCGCGTTGCTCGCCTGAGCGTCAGCGGAACCCGCCTGCTGCTGAGCGTGCTGCTGCTGAGCAATTTCCATCAGCTTCTGAGAAGCCTGCGCCAGCGCCTGCATTTTCGCTTCGATATCCGCTTTGTCTTCGCCTTTCAGAGAAGATTCCAGCGCGGTCAGCGCAGACTCAATGGCAGTTTTGTCGTCAGCCGGCAGTTTATCGCCTGCTTCTTCAACCTGCTTACGAGTGCTGTGCAGCAGATGGTCGCCCTGGTTGCGGGTCTGTACCAGCTCTTCGAACTTACGGTCAGATTCGGCGTTAGCTTCTGCTTCGCGAACCATTTTCTGAATTTCTTCTTCATTCAGACCGGAAGACGCTTTGATGGTGATCTTCTGCTCTTTACCGCTGTTTTTGTCTTTCGCGGAGACGTGCAGGATACCGTCAGCATCGATGTCGAAGGTCACTTCGATCTGCGGCATGCCGCGCGGCGCCGGGTTAATACCATCCAGGTTGAACTGACCCAGAGATTTGTTATCAGACGCGCGTTTACGCTCACCCTGCAGCACATGGATGGTTACCGCAGACTGGTTGTCTTCTGCAGTAGAGAACACCTGGCTGTGCTTGGTCGGGATGGTGGTGTTTTTGCTGATAAGCGCAGTCATCACGCCGCCCATGGTTTCGATACCCAGCGACAGCGGGGTTACGTCGAGCAGCAGAACGTCTTTCACATCGCCAGTCAGTACACCGCCCTGAACGGCAGCACCGATCGCCACGGCTTCATCCGGGTTAACGTCTTTACGCGGTTCTTTACCAAAGAACTCGGCCACTTTCTTCTGCACCATCGGCATACGAGTCTGACCACCAACGAGGATCACGTCGTTGATATCGGAAACGGACAGACCGGCATCCTGCAGAGCGACTTTCAGCGGCTCGATGGAACGGTTAACCAGGTCTTCTACCAGGCTTTCCAGTTTCGCGCGAGTCACTTTGATGTTCATGTGTTTCGGACCGGTCGCGTCTGCAGTGATGTACGGCAGGTTAACGTCGGTCTGCTGAGCAGAAGACAGTTCAATCTTCGCTTTCTCAGCGGCTTCTTTCAGGCGCTGCATGGCCAGCGGGTCGTTGCGCAGGTCAATGCCCTGATCTTTCTTGAACTCATCAACGAGGTAGTTGATCAGACGAGTATCGAAGTCTTCGCCGCCCAGGTGGGTATCACCGTTGGTCGCCAGAACTTCAAAGGTTTTTTCGCCATCAACTTCGTCGATTTCGATAATCGAGATATCGAAAGTACCACCACCGAGGTCGTAAACCGCGATAGTACGGTTGCCCACTTCTTTATCCAGACCGTAAGCCAGCGCGGCCGCGGTTGGTTCGTTGATGATACGTTTGACTTCCAGACCGGCGATACGGCCGGCATCTTTTGTTGCCTGACGCTGCGCATCGTTGAAGTAAGCCGGTACGGTGATAACCGCTTCAGTTACCGGTTCACCCAGGTAATCTTCAGCCGTTTTCTTCATTTTCTTCAGCACTTCAGCAGAGATCTGCGGCGGTGCAGTTTTGGTGCCTTTCACATCCAGCCATGCGTCGCCATTGTCTGCGGCAACAATTTTGTATGGCATGATAGAAACGTCACGCTGAACTTCTTCGTCCTGGAAGCGGCGGCCAATCAGGCGTTTAATCGCAAACAGGGTGTTTTGCGGGTTTGTCACTGCCTGACGTTTAGCCGGCTGACCAACCAGAGTTTCACCATCCTGGGTATAGGCAATGATAGAAGGCGTGGTGCGATCGCCTTCGGCGTTCTCCAGCACGCGTGCAGTAGTGCCATCCATAATCGCTACACAAGAGTTGGTAGTACCCAGGTCGATACCAATAATTTTACCCATCTAAACGTCTCCACTAAAAATTCGATCAACATGTGGTTGTGAACCTGTAATAAGGGCGAAACGTGCGGTTTCAACTGCCCAGACATCATTTTTTTTCAGGTTCTTCACTGCGGTTGACTACAAGATGGGGTCGCCCACTCCGGCATCAAGGGGCAAGCATAAAAATTTTTTGCCTCGGATTCGCACAGGGTTACGGATGACTTGCCGAACAAGGTTGTTGGATGGCAAAAACGACGGCGAAATATACATACAAAAAACGGATTAAAATAGGAAATACATTCATAATATCATTGACATAACCAGCAATACTTGCGCGCTAAAAGCCCCGTTTTCGCAGTGATAAACTCCCCCGCCATCGCACTTCGCTTATTCAGGGGACAAATTAATGAAATCGCTATACCGGCTTTCCGTAGGGCTTATCCTCGGCGTGTCATTTATCACCTCGGCGGCCGCTAACGACCATAAAATTCTCGGCGTGATAGCTATGCCGCGCAATGAAACCAACGACCTGACGCTGACGCTTCCCGTCTGCCGGGTGGTCAAACGCATTCAGCTCAGCGCCGACCGCGGCGATGTACAACTCTCCGGGGCGACGGTCTACTTTAAGGCCAGCCGCGGCGCCAGCCACACGCTGAACGTCCCCGCCGGGATCAAAGAGGGCAGCACCACCGGCTGGATCAACATCAATAGCGATAACGACAACAAACGTTGCGTGAAGAAAATCGCCTTCTCCGGCCACACGGTGCACTCCTCAGATATGGCATCACTGAAAATTATCGGCGATGACTAACGTCGCCCCTGCCCGAGAGAAAACGTTATGCATATTAATTACCTGGAGGATGACGATCTCGCCTTTCTGCCTGAGTGCAGCGAGGCGCATCTGGAAGCCTTTACCCGCATTCTGACCCACGGGGAAAATGGCAAACCCCGTCTCTCCAGCACGCTCCTGCGCAACGAGACATTTTTAGCGATGGAGGGTCACCCGGAGCGTTATCGCCGCAACTGGCAGCTAATCGCCGGTGAGCTACAGCATTTTGGCGGCGATAGCATCGCCAACACGCTGCGCCGCCATGGCAAATTTTATCGCGCGATCCTGCTGGATGTATGTAAACGACTGAAAGCTAAGGTCGACAAACAGCTGTCGACGCCGCAGATCGAGCAGCAGTTGCTGGCGCATTTTCTGCAGCACGGCTGGAATAAACTGAACGCGGAGCAAAAAGCGCAGTTTCTCGCCGCGGTGGAGTGCCGGAGCCATGAGCTGGACAGCCTGATGGCTCATCTGCTGAGGCATCGCAAGCTAAGCGAAGGCGTCACTTTGTTGCTGGACGAACGCTTAACCGCCATCCTGCGCACGCACGCCGCGGTGAGCGTCATCGGTCATGGCCTGGTGCGCGGCGCCGGGCTGGGCGGACCGCTCGGCGCCGCGCTGAACAGCGTGAAAGCGGTGAGCGGCAGCGCCTACCGGGTCACCATCCCCGCGGTCCTGCATATTGCCTGTTTACGGCAAATGCTCCAGCCGCCGTCAGACACCGCGGAAATTGGTGAAAAATACCCCGCCAGATCATAGACAGCCCTTCAGCGCCTCATTATTATGCCGCGCCCCGCCGCCAAGTCGCGGGGTAATGCTTCCCTTTTAATGATAATTTTGAGGAATTATGGGCAACACTAAGTTGGCTAATCCGGCACCGCTGGGCCTTATGGGCTTCGGCATGACCACTATTCTGCTTAACCTGGCGAATAGCGGCCTGTTCGCATTCGATGTAGCTATCCTGGCGATGGGGATTTTTTACGGCGGCATTGCGCAAATTTTTGCCGGCCTGCTGGAATACAAAAAAGGCAACACTTTTGGCTTAACCGCTTTTACCTCCTACGGCAGCTTCTGGCTGACGCTGGTGGCGATTCTTCTGATGCCGAAAATGGGCCTGGCAGACGCGCCAAACGCGCACTTCCTCGGTATGTACCTCGGCCTGTGGGGCGTCTTTACCCTGTTTATGTTCTTTGGCACCCTGAAGGCAGCCCGCATGCTGCAGTTTGTCTTCCTGAGCCTGACCGTACTGTTCGCGCTGCTGGCGATTGGCCATTTGGCCGATAACGAAGGCATTGTGAAGGTAGCCGGCTGGGTCGGCCTGATTTGTGGCGCCAGCGCTATTTACCTGGCGATGGGTGAAGTGCTGAACGAACAGTTCGGCCGCACCGTGCTGCCGATCGGCGAACCGCGCTAATCTTCCGCCGCCGTCCGGTCACAGGGCGGCGGCAGGTCATTATCAGCATCAGCTAGCCATCGTTAACGCTGCAGCTCCCCTTCCGGCATCCCCGTCGGCGCCGTCAGCTCCTGACGCAGCCAGATACCTAATCCCAGCCCCATCAGCGACAGGGCCAGCACATACCAGGCCGGCGCCATCGGCGACACCCCCATCAGCATGGTGACCGCAATCGGCGTCAGGCCGCCAAAGATCGCGTACGACAGGTTGTAGGAGAAAGAGATGCCGGTGAAGCGTACTTCCGCCGGGAAGGCCCGCACCATCACATAGGGCACCGCCCCCACCACGCCGACGCAAAGCCCCACCGTACCGTAGAGCATAAACAGCCGCTGCGGGCTGGCGCCGGCAAGATGGTAAAATGCCCAGCTGGCAACCGCCAGCAGCAGGCTGCCGACGATAAAAGTGCGGCTGGCGCCGAAGCGGTCCGCCGCCAGCCCGGCGAGCAGACAGCCGATGCACAACATAATGGTGGCGATGCTGTTGGCCTGCAGGGTAATGGCCGGCGCAAAACCATAGTGCTTCTGCAGCCAGACCGGCGACATCAGGATCACCACCACCACGCCAGCCGACAGCAGCCAGGTCAGCAGCATAGAGATCACCACCGCCTTCTGGTGCTTGAGCGCCACCGCTTTTACCGGCAGTTCCTGCGCCAGCGCTTTGCGCTGCTGCATCTCAAGAAAAATCGGCGTCTCCTGCAGCCAGCGGCGCAGATACATCGCTATCAGACCAAATACGCCGCCCAGCAGGAAGGGGATCCGCCAGCCGCCGTCGTGGATCCCCTGCGGCGACAGACTGGTATTGATAAGCGTGGCCACCACCGACCCCAGCAGAATGCCAACCGTCAGGCCGGCCGTCAGCGTGCCGCAGGCGATACCAATGCGCTTTTCCGGGACATGCTCAGCGACAAACACCCAGGCGCCTGGAACTTCACCGCCGATCGCCGCTCCCTGCAGAATACGCATCAGCAGCAATAGCAGCGGGGCGATGATACCTACCGAGCTATAGGTCGGTAGCAGACCGATCGCCAGGGTTGGCAGCGCCATCAGCAGGATGCTGAGGGTGAACATTTTCTTGCGCCCCACCAGATCGCCAAAGTGGGCCATGATGATCCCCCCCAGCGGACGCGCCAGGTAACCGGCGGCGAAAATGCCAAAGGTTTGCACCTGGCGCAGCCATTCGGGAATATCCGCAGGGAAGAAGAGCTCGCCGACGACGGCGGCGAAGAAAACGAAAATGATAAAGTCATAAAACTCCAGCGCGCCGCCCAGGGCGGCCAGCGTCAGCGTTTTATAATCCTGGCGGTTGAGCGGTCGGTTTGCATATGACATAACGCAATTTCATCCTGAGGTGTGCAGCGTGTTTTATAGTGTGTAAAGTAAAAATCACTATATCGTAAATAAAACGGCACACCATTAGCGATGCAGGTTATATCAAAAATGCATCAAATTCAGGATAAAGTTTCGCGTCTGGCGCTCTTGGGACGAAAAGCTTCTACTACACGGCCATCGGTTTCCACATAAGGCCCTTCAAGCAACTGTACACAATAAGGTACACTTGCGAAAATACCGTGCACCAGCACGTTGCCGTCAGCATCTTTCACCCCTTCCAGAGTCTCCTGAATTGCTTTCGGTTGCCCGGGAAGGTTGAGGATCAGCGCCTGCTTGCGGATCACACCGACCTGCCGGGAAAGGATAGCCGTCGGCACAAAGTGTAGGCTAACCTGGCGCATTTGCTCGCCGAAGCCCGGCATCTCGCGATCGGCGATCGCCAGCGTTGCGTCGGGCGTCACATCGCGACGCGCAGGGCCGGTTCCGCCGGTGGTCAGCACCAGATGGCACCCCATTTCGTCAACCAGTTCGCACAGCGTTTGCTCAATGATGGCCTGCTCATCCGGAATCAGACGGGTTTGCAGCTCGAAAGGGGTGGTCAGGGCGCGTGCCAGCCACTCTTCCAGTGCCGGGATGCCTTTATCCTGATAGACGCCGCTGGAGGCGCGATCGGAAATGGAAACTAAGCCGATTCGTAAGGTATTCATGGTTATTCCGTTCAAACTGTGGCGTTAAACGAAATGATACACTGCCGGAGGCGGGACAGACAGTGTAATGTGGCCGACGGGCGTCGGCCACCTGCGCGATTACAGCAGTTCGTCGATCATTTTTTCCAGTTTTTCCTGGTCGATCGCAAACTTACGGATACCTTCCGCCAGTTTGTCTACCGCCATCGGATCCTGGTTATGCTGCCACAGGAACTCAGATTCGGTAATACGCTCCGGACGCGCTTTCACTTCACCGGTATATACCAGCTTACGCTCAACGGCGCCTTCGCTTTCGGACAGCTCTTTCAGCAGCGCCGGGGCGATGGTCAGGCGGTCACAGCCAGCCAGTTCCAGAATTTCGCCAACGTTACGGAAGCTTGCGCCCATCACGACGGTTTCATAGCCGTGCTGCTTGTAATACTCGTAGATTTCGCTGACGGAAACTACGCCCGGATCTTCTGCCGGTGCGTACTCTTTCTTGTCGGTGTTGGCTTTGTACCAGTCGAGGATACGGCCAACGAACGGCGAAATCAGGAAGACGCCCGCTTCGGCGCAAGCGCGAGCCTGAGCGAAGGAGAACAGCAGCGTCAGGTTACAGTTAATGCCTTCTTTTTCCAGCTGTTCAGCGGCGCGAATGCCCTGCCAGGTGGAGGCCAGTTTGATCAGAATGCGATCGTTGCTGATGCCCGCGTCGTTGTACAGCTTGATGATGCGCTTGGCTTTCGCGATAGACGCTTCGGTGTCATAGGAGAGACGTGCGTCCACTTCGGTGGAGATACGGCCCGGGATCAGTTTCAGAATTTCGAGACCGATGTTCACCGCCAGCTTATCGGAAGCATCGAGGATCTGCTGCGCGCGATCGCTGCTCTGGCTACGAGCCCAGGCGACAGCGTCGTCAATCAGCTTACGGTACTCAGGGATCTGAGCCGCGCCGAGAATCAGGGAAGGGTTAGTGGTGGCATCCTGAGGCTGATACAGCTTCATTGCCGCAATATCTCCGGTGTCAGCGACGACAGTGGTGTACTGACGCAGAGAAGTTAATTTATCCGTCATGATATATTTCTCTTAAACAGCAGTTAAGGGGATGTAACCGGTCTGCCCAGATGATAACACGCTGCCGGGTCAGCGCAACCGCCGACGAGAGAAGAGCGCAGAGTGTGATAAACTATGCAGATTAATTTGCTGAAAGCGAAAGGATTGTCACTTAATTGGTAACGCTTACACTGGCGTACCGGCATGGACAAGAGGATGTTTAATGCCTGATTTTCTCTCATTTATCAATGAAATACTCTGGGGCTCAGTGATGATTTATCTGCTACTGGGCGCCGGTATCTGGTTTAGCTGGCAAACCCGGGGTATTCAGTTTCGTTACGTGCGCAAATTCGGCCGCAGTCTAAAAAAAAGCCTGCACCCGCAGCCGGGTGGTTTAACGTCCTTTCAGGCGCTCTGTACCAGCCTTGCAGCCCGGGTCGGCAGCGGCAATCTTGCCGGGGTGACGCTGGCGATCGCCACCGGTGGGCCCGGCGCCGTATTCTGGATGTGGGTTTCCGCCCTGCTCGGCATGGCCAGCAGCTTTGCTGAATGTTCCC
Organism: Klebsiella sp. P1954; assembly: GCF_018199955.1. Taxonomy (NCBI): domain Bacteria; kingdom Pseudomonadati; phylum Pseudomonadota; class Gammaproteobacteria; order Enterobacterales; family Enterobacteriaceae; genus Klebsiella; species Klebsiella sp. P1954. The sequence continues at coordinate 2,191,540 of NZ_CP073373.1, forward strand.
TTGCTCAGCTGTATAAAGAACGCGATAGCCGCGGACAGTTTCGCGGCGGCCCGGCCTGGTATATGGCGCGCGGGCTCGGCATGCGTTGGATGGGCGTCCTGTTTTCGATCCTCCTCCTGCTGGCCTATGGTTTTATCTTCAATACCGTGCAGGCTAACTCCGTGGCCCATGCCTTGCGCTATGCGTTCGATCTGCCGGCGGCGGTCAGCGGCGGCGTGCTGGCCGTTGTCGTTTTGCTGGCGATCCTCCGTGGTTTACGCGGCGTGGCGCGTCTGATGCAATGGATCGTTCCCTTTATGGCGCTGTTGTGGATCGCCACCAGCCTGCTCATCGGCCTGTGGCACATCACCGCCCTGCCGACGATTTTCGCCACCATCTTTCGCTGCGCCTTCGGCTGGCAGGAGGCCGCCGCCGGCGCGGTGGGCTACACCATCAGCCAGGCGCTGACCAGCGGCTTCCAGCGCGGCATGTTCTCCAATGAAGCAGGGATGGGCTCTTCGCCTAACGCCGCCGCGGCCGCCGCCTCCTGGCCGCCGCACCCGGCGGCGCAGGGGATCGTGCAGATGATTGGCGTGTTTATCGATACTATCGTGATCTGTACCGCCAGCGCGATTATCGTCATGCTGGCGCCGCGGCCCGACAATGAATATACGCTCAACGGTATTCAGGACTTGCAACACGCGATGAGCGTGCTGGTCGGCGGCTGGGGAGCGGGTTTCATCGCCCTCATCGTGCTGCTGTTCGCCTTTAGCTCTATCGTAGCCAACTACGTGTACGCGGAAAATAATCTGGTCTTCCTGCGCCTGGATAAGCCGCGCTATATCTGGGGGCTGCGAATACTCACCGTCCTGATGGTGCTGTTGGGGACCATGGTTAGCCTGCCTGTCGTCTGGCAGAGCGCGGATATCATCATGGCGCTGATGGCGATGACCAACCTGACGGCCATTCTGTTGCTCTCCCCGACGGTGCGGATTATCGCCAGCGATTATCTGCGTCAGCGGCGGCTGGGTATCCAGCCGACTTTCGATGCCACTCGTTACCCGGATATTGACCAACAGCTGGCCCCGGGCGCCTGGAATGAATTGCCGCGCGAATAGCGCGGCAATTGCAGCTATCGATCCCACCATGCACTTTTTTTGTTAAAATTCGTCGAAATTACCTGCAAGGACTGGATATGCTGATTCTGATTTCACCTGCTAAAACGCTCGATTATCAAAGCCCGCTGGCAACGACTCGCTATACCCAGCCCGAACTCCTCGAGTATTCTCAGCAGCTTATCGGCATCGCCCGTAAGCTGACCGCGCCGCAAATCGGCAAGCTGATGAGCATTAGCGACAAGCTGGCGGATCTAAACGCCACCCGCTTCCACGACTGGCACCCTGACTTTACGCCGCAAAATGCCCGCCAGGCGATCCTCGCCTTTAAAGGCGATGTCTACACTGGCCTGCAGGCAGAGACACTCACCGAGGACGACTTTGACTTCGCCCAGCAACACCTGCGCATGCTCTCCGGGCTGTATGGCGTGCTGCGCCCGTTAGACCTGATGCAGCCCTACCGCCTGGAGATGGGGATCCGTCTGGAAAATCCGCGCGGCAAAGATCTGTACCAGTTCTGGGGGGATACCATTACCGAGAAGCTGAATCAGGCGCTGCGCGACCAGGGCGACGATATCGTCATCAACCTGGCTTCCGATGAATATTTTAAATCGGTGAAAACGCCAAAATTGCAGGGTCAGCTGATCAAGCCGGTATTCCTCGATGAGAAGAACGGCAAATTCAAAGTGATCAGTTTTTATGCGAAGAAAGCCCGCGGCCTGATGAGTCGCTACATTATTGAAAACCGCTTAACCCAGCCGGAGCAGCTCAAAGCCTTTAATAGCGAAGGCTATTTCTTTGATGCGGATGCCTCGGAGAAAGGCGAACTGGTGTTTAAACGCCACGAGCAGTAACACGTTACGGTAATAAAAAAGGGGAGTTATTCCCCTTTTCAATATAATTAAGCAGTTTATTACTTATTTTAACGCACCCAGTTTTCCACCACGCCTTTTTCATCGAAGAAAATCATCAGCGAGTTCGAATCTTTTTGGCTGGACTTATCGACCGCATCGGCAGCTTGCGATGCCCCGGTTACCGGGATCATGGAACCCGCGAGGCTGACCAGGTTGATCCCTTTATCTACTGAATAATACCAGCTCTCTTTACCCGACGCCGTCACCGTCGTATGACCAGAATCAGGGGCACCAAAATACTGACGAACCTCGGCCTTGGTGGTTTTTCCGACAATGAGATGTTGTTTCAGATAGGCTGGCGTTAATTTATCTTCATTACCGCCAATCGTTGTCCCGGAGCAGCCTGTTAAAGCGAACACCACCAAAAAAAGAGATAAAATACGCATGTTTCCTCCTTGAAAACCTTGTGCATTAACAATGCATCTATAACAAATGATATCTATAGCTGCTTCATAATAAAATCAGCAGCATAAATATAAGCAGCATGAAATAATAAATAAAAAAGATAATCCAGTGGAATTATCCGGCAAAGAGGACAATCCGTAAAAGAGTTTGCAATAAAAGCAGTGCGCTGACAATAAAATAGTGTGGGGAATTTTATGGAGAGAAATTTTACTGATATGGAAAAGTGCGTTAAATATAAAAACCGGGCAATAGCTGCCCGGTTTGGTCGATCATGTTGCCGATATTATTGCCTGGCTTAGCCCATCATCAGCTTACGCAGCGCGGCGAAATCCGCCGGCAGGTTGTGAGACAGCAGCGGCAGGTCGGCGCGGTCGGCCAGCTCCTTCGGCAGCGGCAGAGTCTCCTGCAGGATCTCCTCCACGCTCTCTTTGAACTTCGCCGGATGGGCGGTGCCGAGGAACAGGCCGTACTCTCCCGGCTGCAGCTGATCGCGCAGCGCGCGCCAGGCAATCGCCGCATGCGGTTCAGAGATGTAGCCGATGGCCTTCAGCTCGCGCATCGCTGCTTTGGTGGTCTCATCATCGACCGCGGCATAGCCCAGCTCGCTGAGACGCCAGATTTTACGGCGGAACAGCTCTTCAACGCGCGGCCAGTTGTTCGGCTGGCTGACGTCCATGGCGTTGGACAGCGTCGCCTGGGTGGCTTTTGGCGCCCACTCGCCGCCCTGCAGATAGCGCGGAACGGTGTCGTTGGCGTTGGTGGCGGCGATAAAGCGCTTGATCGGCAGCCCCAGCGACTTGGCCAGCAGACCGGCGGTCAGATCGCCGAAGTTGCCGCTCGGCACGGAAATCACCAGCTGATTGCGGGCTTCCTGCGGCAGCTGCGCCGCCGCTTCGAAGTAGTAACAGATCTGCGCCAGCAGGCGGCTGATGTTGATGGAGTTAGCCGAGTTGAGACCCAGCGTCGCCTTCAGCTCTTCATCGTCAAACGCCTGCTTCACCAGCGCCTGGCAGGCATCAAAGTCGCCATCAATCGCCACGGTTTCAATATTGCCGCCGAGGGTACAGAACAGCTTCTCCTGCAGGGGACTGATCTTGCCGCGCGGATAGAGGATCACTACCTTGACGTTCGGCAGGCCGTAGAAAGCATGCGCCACCGCCGCCCCGGTGTCGCCAGAGGTCGCGGTGAGGATGGTGACCGGCTTATCGCCTGCGATGTGGGTCAGCATCTGCGCCATAAAGCGGCCGCCGAAATCCTTGAACGCCAGCGTAGGGCCATGGAACAGCTCCAGACAGCCGACATCTTCCTGAACCTTGCTTACGGGCGCCGGAAACGCAAACGCCGCGCGCACCCGCTGCTGCAGGACATCCTGCGGGATCTCATCGCCGATAAAGGCGGATAAAATTTTGGCGCTACGGGTGACAAAGTCCTGCGCCAGCATGTCGTCAATTTCAGTCAGGCTGAATTCCGGCAGATCGTGCGGAAAGAACAGGCCCTGATGCTTGCCAAGTCCCTGGGTGACGGCCTGCGCAAAGCTGACCTGCTCGTTATGATCTTTTAAGTTATACAGTTTCATTGGTTATCCCACTACGCGTGCGCCCGCCGTGTCCAGCCGGCAAATATGAACAAAGCCTTCCTGATTCTGCAGATAGTGCGCGCCAAGCCAGTCGGCGACGCGCTGTGCGGTATCCGGTTTATCACACAACGCGAACAGCGTTGGGCCAGAGCCGGAGATGCCGCAAGCCTGGGCGCCCATTTCCATGGCCGCCTGACGCGCTTCGCTAAAGCCCGGCAGCAGTTTGGTTCGGTACGGTTCGGCAATCACATCTTTCATCAATTTTGCCGCCAGCTGCGGCTGGCGGGTGTAGCAGGCGTGAATAAAGCCCGCGAGGTGGCGACCATGGGCGATACAATCCTGGCGGCGATACTGCGCCGGCAGAATCGCCCGCGCTTCAGCAGTAGAGACTTTAATCCCCGGATAGGCCAGCACCCACAGCCACTCATCAAACCCGGGCACCTGCTGACTGATAATCCCATTCTCTTCGATCATCAACTGCATGCCGCCAAGATAGCACGGCGCCACGTTGTCGTAGTGAATGCTGCCGGAGATACGCCCTTCCATCTCTCCCATCAGCGCCAGCATGCGCGTCTCGTTCAGCGGCTTGCCGCAGAACTCGTTCATGGCCACCAGCGCAGCGACCACCGAGCAGGCGCTGGAACCCAGCCCGGAGCCAATCGGCATGTTTTTTTCCAGCGTCATCGCCACCGGCACCGTCTTGCCGATCTCCCGGCAAAAGCTTTCCCAGCACTGGTAAACAATGTTCTCCTGCGGCGCCGTCGGCAGTTTGCTGGCGAAGCGTCCAAGATTCTGCAGGCTAAATTGCTCCGCCGCTTCGACAGTGACGTTGTCGCCAAGCAGCGTGCCATCGACCGGCGTGACCGCCGCGCCCAACACATCAAACCCGACGCTCATATTGGCACTGGAAGCCGGGGCATATACTTTGACCATCTTAAACTCCTAACTTCCAGGACAGGGTGCGCAGCAGGTCGGCGAATACGCCGGCCGCCGTGACGTCGTTCCCGGCGCCATAGCCGCGCAGCACCAGCGGCAATGGCTGATAATAATGGCTATAAAAAGCCAGCGCGTTCTCACCATTCTTAACTTTGAACAGCGGATCGTTGCCGTCAACCGCGGCTATTTTTACCCGGCAGGTACCATCCTCTTCGATGTTACCGACGTAGCGCAAGACTTTACCTTCATCGCGCGCCTTAGCAACCCGCGAGGCAAAACCATCGTCCAGCGACGGCAGGCGGGCCATAAAGGTCTCGACATCGCCGCTGGCGTCGAAGTCCGGCGGCAGCGCCGACTCGACGATAATGTCCGCCAGCTCCAGTTCACGCCCGGTCTCACGGGCCAGAATCAGCAGTTTACGCGCCACATCCACCCCGGATAAATCGTCGCGCGGATCCGGCTCGGTATACCCCATCTCACGGGCCATCGCCGTCGCCGCGGAGAAACTCACCCCCTCGTCCAGCTTGCCGAAGATAAACGACAGGGAGCCGGACAGGATCCCGGAGAAATGGCGCAGCTCATCGCCGGCGTTGAGCAGGTTCTGCAGGTTCTCAATCACCGGCAGGCCCGCGCCAACGTTAGTGTCATAGAGGAACTTACGCCGCGAGCTGCTGGCCGCATGGCGCAGCTGGTGATAGTAATCCAGCGAAGAGGTATTGGCCTTTTTGTTCGGCGTCACCACATGGAAACCTTCGCGCAGGAAGTCGGCATACTGATCGGCGACCGCCTGGCTGGAGGTACAGTCGACGATCACCGGATTGAGCAGGTGGTACTCTTTCACCAGGCGGATCAGGCGGCCAAGATTAAACGGCTCTTTCGCCTCCGCCAGTTCCGCACTCCAGTTTTCCAGATTCAGGCCATGCACGCTGGTCAGCAGCGCCTGAGAATTGGCTACACCGCAGACGCGCAGATCGATATGTTTGTTCTTCAGCCACCCCTGCTGGCGCTTGATCTGCTCTAGCAGCGCGCCGCCGACGCCGCCGACGCCGATGACAAACACTTCAATCACCTGGTCGGTGTTGAACAGCATCTGATGGGTCACGCGCACGCCGGTGGTGGCGTCGTCATTGCTGACCACTACCGAAATTGAGCGCTCGGAAGAGCCCTGGGCAATCGCCACGATATTGATATTGGCGCGGGCCAGTGCCGCAAAGAATTTCGCCGAGATACCGCGCAGGGTACGCATTCCGTCGCCCACCACGGAGATGATCGCCAGACGCTCCATAATCGCCAGCGGCTCCAGCAGCCCCTCTTTCAGCTCCAGATAAAACTCATCTTCCATCGCCCGTTTGGCACGTGCGCAGTCGCTCTGCGGCACGCAGAAACTGATGCTGTACTCCGAAGAAGATTGAGTGATCAACACCACTGAGATGCCGGCGCGGGACATGGTGGCGAAGACGCGGGCCGCCATGCCGACCATCCCTTTCATCCCCGGCCCGGAGACGTTGAACATCGCCATGTTGTTGAGGTTAGAGATGCCTTTCACCGGCAAATCGTCCTCGTCGCGGCTGGCGCCGATAAGCGTTCCCGGCGCCTGTGGGTTGCCGGTATTTTTAATCAGGCATGGGATTTGGAACTGGGCGATAGGGGCGATGGTGCGCGGGTGCAGCACTTTCGCGCCAAAGTAGGAGAGCTCCATCGCCTCCTGATAAGACATCGATTTCAGCAGGCGCGCATCCGGCACCTGACGCGGATCGCAGGTGTACACTCCGTCGACATCGGTCCAGATTTCGCAGCAGTCAGCGCGCAGGCAGGCGGCCAGTACCGCAGCCGAGTAGTCGGAGCCGTTACGCCCCAGCACCACCAGCTCGCCTTTCTCATTGCCGGCGGTAAACCCGGCCATCAGGATCATATGGTCTGCCGGGATCTGGCTGGCGGCAATGCGGCGGGTGGATTCGGCGATATCGACGGTGGATTCCAGATAGTGGCCCACGGCGAGCAGTTTTTCGACCGGGTTAATGACACTGACTTTATGTCCACGGGCTTCCAGCAGACCCGCCATGATGGCGATGGAGAGCTTTTCGCCGCGGCAGATCAGCGCGGCATTGACGCTGTCCGGGCACTGACCCAGCAGGCTGATGCCGTGCAGAACATGCTTAATCTGAGCAAATTCCTGCTCCACGAAGGCTTTTAACTGGGCAAGCGGGAAAGCGGGCTGGGCGTCGGCAAGGCCCTGAAGAAGTTCGGCAAAAATGCGTTCGGCGTCGGCAATATTGGGGAGGGCATCCTGGCCGCCAATGGTCTTTTCAATCATTGCTACCAGATGGTTAGTGATCTTCGCCGGGGCAGACAGGACCGTCGCTACCTGCCCCTGCCTGGCATTACTCTCCAGAATATCGGCAACCCGCAGAAACCGTTCCGCATTTGCCACTGATGTACCGCCGAACTTCAACACTCGCATGGTTCTTACCCCTTGATCTCTTGTCAAAAAAAAAGCCCGCACTGTTCAGGTGCGGGCTTTTTTCTGTGTTTCCTGTACGCGTCAGCCCGCACCGTTACCTGTGGTAATGGTGGTGGTGATAATGGTGGTAATCATGCCGATGCGATTCATGGATGTTGTGTACTCTGTATTTTTATCTGTCTGTATGTCCTGCCTATATTGGTTAAAGTATCTGCCGTCTTAAGTCAATGAATTTCTCAATTTGCCCCATTTCAGCAGGCTTACGTATTTTCCCGCTGCCGTGAGAAAAAACATCCAGATCGGCGGAAAACCAGCTCATAGAACAGCATACACATCCATAAATAAAAAATATGACAGAGTTTTATTCTGGAAGGTTTTTTTCAATATCATGCAGCAAACGATGCAACATTGCCGTGTCGCGCTGCTGCAGCAGGCCCAGCCGTTGCGACAACCAGTCGGCCAGTTTGGCATCATCCTCCACGCCCAAACGCGAAAGTAACGCCAGGGTACGAGTACGTAAGGCCTGCAGCTGATGATGGTCTGCCGCAGCGGCGGCGGGCGCCGTTTGTTGCATTAACGATGCTAATTGATAACAGTAGACCATCACCGACTGGCCGAGATTCAGCGACGGATAATCCGCAGCCATCGGCACACCGGTCAACACATCAGCCAGCGCCAGCTCCTCATTGCTCAACCCGGAGTCTTCACGGCCAAAAACCAGCGCCGCGTGCGTCATCCACTGCGCCTTCTCCTCCAGCAGCGGCAACAGCTGCTGCGGCGTGGCGTAATAGTGAAAACGCGCGCGGCTGCGGGCGGTGGTGGCGACGGTAAAATCAACGTCATGCAGCGCCTCGGCAAGGGTGGGATAGGTGGTGATACCATCGAGGATGTCGCCTGAGCCATGTGCCACCCAGCGTGCCGGAGGCGCCAGGTGGGCTTCGCTATCGACGATCCGTAGTTCGCGAAATCCCATGGTTTTCATCGCCCTGGCGGCAGCGCCGACGTTCTCGGCCCGGGCAGGACCGACTAAAATAATCGTTAAACGCATTGCGGTTTCTTTCTCTCTCTCAGGCGTTATCGAGGCGCAGCGCCCCCCATTTTACGCGGTGAAAATTTACAAATTTGCAACAAAAATCACTAAAATTGCGTTTTCTTACCCATAAAAAAATCTAAACTGTTCTCAGGAGGCCGTGACAAGGAGTATGTTAACAGAACCCATTTATCCATATGATGGGCAATGCAATTTCATCTGATGCATCGTTTCAGGCTTTGGATTCACTGTATTTATTAATTTATCCACGCAACTAGTTGAGCCTGGTAAAGATTGTGACTATAAAGAGCATGGCGATGCAATGATTTCACAAGACTGTTAACGTGCTACAATTGAACTTGATATATGTCAACGAAGCGTAGTTTTATTGGGTGTTCGGCCTCTCTTAGCCTGTTATGTTGCTGTTAAAATGGTTAGGATGTCAGCCGTTTTTGACACCGTCGGGTCCAGAGGGAAAGTACCCACGACCAAGCTAATGATGTTGTTGACGTTGATGGAAAGTGCATCAAGAACGCAATTACGTACTTTAGTCATGTTACGCCGCGCATGTTAATTTGCGACATGCAGCAGGCAGGTCAGGGACTTTGGTACTTCCTGTTTCGATTTAGTTGGCAATTTAGGTAGCAAACATGCAGACCCCGCACATTCTTATCGTTGAAGACGAGTTGGTAACACGCAACACGTTAAAAAGTATTTTCGAAGCAGAAGGTTACGATGTATTCGAAGCGACCGATGGCGCGGAAATGCATCAGATCCTGTCTGAAAATGATATCAACCTGGTGATCATGGATATCAACCTGCCGGGTAAAAATGGTCTTCTGCTGGCGCGCGAGCTGCGCGAGCAGGCAGACGTCGCGCTGATGTTCTTAACCGGCCGCGACAACGAAGTGGATAAGATCCTTGGCCTCGAAATCGGCGCTGACGACTATATCACTAAACCGTTTAACCCGCGTGAACTGACTATCCGCGCGCGCAACCTGCTCTCCCGTACCATGAACCTCGGTACCGTGAGCGAAGAGCGTCGCAGCGTGGAAAGCTACAAGTTCAACGGCTGGGAACTCGATATCAACAGCCGTTCCCTGGTTAGCCCGAACGGCGAACAGTACAAGCTGCCGCGCAGTGAATTCCGCGCGATGCTGCACTTCTGCGAAAACCCGGGCAAAATTCAGTCTCGTGCCGAGCTGCTGAAGAAAATGACCGGTCGCGAGCTGAAGCCGCATGACCGTACCGTTGACGTGACCATTCGTCGGATTCGTAAACACTTCGAATCCACTCCGGATACCCCGGAAATCATCGCTACCATTCACGGTGAAGGCTACCGTTTCTGTGGCGATCTGCAGGAATAATACGATTTATTCCGCAGCCATGATGCGAAAACGGCGCCCCAGGGGCGCCGTTTTTTATGCCGTCACTCTTTCCAGAGACGCAGCTTATCGTCATCGGCAGCCGGTGTCGGAGGCACTGTGCCTTTCGGCAGCGATAACGCATACCAGTCCACGCGACGGGTCAAAAACATCAGGACGCTCAGCGCCAGCGCCAGCACCCCGGTACCCAGCAGCAGCGCGCTATCCTCAGAATGCAACAGAAACCACATCACGCCATCCAGCAGCAGTAGCGCGGCGACAAACAGCAGGCTGTTACGCCATCCTCTGAGCACTGCCTGAAGGTAGATCCCATTCATCACCGCGCCAGACAGGCTGGCCGCCAGCCAGGCGGCGGTAAAACCAATGTGCTCTGAGAGCGCCAGCAGCACCAGGTAAAACAGCACCAGCGATAAGCCCACCAGCAGATATTGCATCGGATGCAGGGGACGACGGGTCAGGCTCTCGAACACGAAAAAAGCCATAAAGGTCAGCCCGATTAACAGGATGGCATATTTTGTCGCCCGATCGGTTAGCTGGTACTGGTCGGCAAGGGACATCACATCGGCACTGAACGCCGGCAGTCGCGACCACGGGATCTCCATATCATCCTTGAAATAGCTCCCCATATCGTTGGCGAACCAGCTGCTTTGCCAGTGGGCGCGATAGCCGGCAGCACTCACTTCCCGTTGCGTTGGCAGGAAGCTGCCGAGAAAACCGGGATGCGGCCAGTTACTGGTCAGCTGCAGCTCGCTGTTACGCCCGAGCGGCACCAGTGAAAACTCACCCGTCCCGTTCAGATCGAGTGAAAAGGCAATCTCAAGCGGCTTGTTGTCCTCCGCCAGCGCAGGCATTGGCATATGAATACCTGCGCCATCGCCGCTTATCCCCAGCCCCGGCTCCACGCTTAATACGTTACCGTTGACCTCTGGGGCATGGATGGCGCCAATGCCGCGGGCATCGCCGACGCTCACCACCAGCCGCGGCTGGCCTAAGACGATATTCGTTTTTCTCAGCGCCGCCAGACGCAGCGGATCAAACGAGGCCTTAATCTGCAAGGCGTTATGCCAGACCTGGCCGCTGTAGATACCCACCCTCCTCGACTCCACGGTCTGTTTGCCGGCGACCGCCAGCGACTCCGGCAGCCAGTAATACACCCAGCTCCGCTGATAGCTGACCTCTTTTTGGTTCTCCATGCGGGTCAGGGTCTCGGTTATCGGAATAGCGATCAGCGGTCCGGCGAGTTTTTGCGAGCCGCTGGTGCTTTGCTCAATGGCGTCCACCACTTCGCTACGATAATCCGCTCGCTCATTAATAAGCTCCCTGACCATCATTAACGGCAAAGATAGCAGCACAATACAGCCTATTAACGTGGTGATTTTCCAGAATAACGGTGATTTCAACATAGCCTTTCTCCCTATCGTGATGGCCTCACAATAGGACGGCTGTGTGGGGAGAATTTGAAGCTATGTGAAGGGACGGTGAAGTCGCAGCGTGGCGACCACGCCGCCTTCGGGCCGATTGTGCAGATTGATATCGCCGTGATGCAGGCGCGCGACTTCACGAACGAACGCCAGCCCAAGGCCGCTGCTCTTATGGCCGTCTTCGCGCGGCAGCGAATAGAATCGCTCAAAGATTCGTTCCAGGGCATAGTCCGGAATACCGCACCCGTTGTCGATAACGCTCAATTGCACCTCTTCATTTCGCTTCTCCGCAGCCAGGGCGATCTCACCGCCCTGGGGGGTAAAGTCAATCGCGTTGTCGAGCAGATTACCCAGCGCCTGGGCCAGCAGCTCGCCATCGCCATTGACCAGCATCCCACTCTCCCGCCAGCGCAGGGTGATAGCTTTCGCCGCCAGAGCGATGTTGCGCTCCTCCGTCAGCCGTTGGTATAGCGCATCTATCGACACCGGCTGCTGCTTTATCTCCAGCCGGCTTTCCAGTCGCGCCTGCTGGAGCAGCCGCTCCACCAGCAGTTGCATCCGGGTGTTTTGCGCGAGGATATTATCAGTAAACCGCGCCGCCACCTCAGGCGGCGGCCCTTCGCGCAGGATCTCCGCCGCGCCGCGGATGGCCGCCAGCGGGCTTTTCAGTTCATGGGTCAGGTCATAGACATAGTTTTCGATGGCATTCTTACCTTCGAGCTTTACCCGCATGCTCTCCAGAGCCTGGGCCAGCTTGCGCAATTCGCTGCTGCCAACCTCCGGCAGCGGCAGCGGGCGCTCAGCGGTCACCGAGTCCGCATAGCGCACCAGCTTGCCGATAGAGAAATTGATCCACCAGACGACGCCGCCGCCAATCAACAGCGCAATGCCCAGCAGGGCGCCGCCGGCCCAGAGGATCCGCCGCTCGCTGCGCTTAATGACCGGCGTCATCGCCAGGTTGGGTTTACCGACGCTCAGCACACCGATAATCCGCCCCTTATCCATCACCGGCGCGGCGATATACATCACCGAGCTGGCTTCATCATGCGGATCGCTGCGCGTACTGCGCGCGCCGTACTGGCCGCGCAGGGTGAGCCAGACATCGTTCCAGCGCGAATAGTCCTGCCCTGTCGCCTGCCCGCTGGAGTCAAACACCACCTTGCCCCGGGCATCGGTCAGATAGACGCGGTACTCATTACGTACCTTTTTAATTCCGCCAATATTGGCGTTGAGCGGCTGCTGGTTGAGCTGGTGAAAGGCCTGCGCCAGCCTGCCCTGCTGCGGGTTTGCCGCCAGCAGATCCTCACGCGCCAGCGCCGCCAACAGGGTAGCGGTATCATTGAGGGTCCCCTCTGTCGCCCGGCGCACGCCCGGCTTCACTTCCTGGACAAAGATCGACAGCACAAACCACGCGGCGATCGCGACGATAAGAAAATAGCCCAGCAGCAGGCGCATGCCGATGCGCATCAGCCGCGCCCCAGGCTGTAGCCCATACCGCGATGGGTATTGATTGGCGCCTTTTCAGGATTCACAGCCCGCAGCTTAGCGCGCAGGGTTTTGATATGGGTATCGACGGTACGGTCGAGGCTTTCCCAGGCATCGATCCACACCAGCTCCATCAGCTGCTGACGGGAGAAGACGCGACCGGGCGCGTGAAGCAGGGTTTTCAACAGCAGAAATTCGTAGCGCGTCAGATTCAGCGGCTGGCCGAACCAGCTGATCGCCGCCGCCTGCTCATCGAGCACAAACTCGCCGACGCGTACCACCGGCGATGGCGCGGCAAACTTCTGCAGCCGCCGCAGCACGGTTCGCACCCGCGCGCAGACTTCGCGTGGTGAAAACGGCTTGGCGATATAATCGTCAGCGCCGATTTCCAGCCCCAGCAGCTTATCGACCTCGTCGCTACGCGCCGTCAAAAACAGCACCGGCAGCGCCGGATAACGCGTCAGCAGACGCCGACAGAGCTCGAAGCCGCTGATATCCGGCAAGCCGACGTCGAGGATGGCGACATCTGGCGCCTGATGTGCCGCCGCCTCCAGCGCGGGCAAACCGCGGCCAAAGACGCTGACCTGGAAGCCCTCCTGCTGCAGCATGTAAACCAGGGTATCAGCGATACTCTGTTCATCCTCAACTAACCAAATCCGTGGCTGCTGCATGCGCACTCCCGTTTATTTATTCCATGGCATGATCGGCACGGCGCTGATGGCGTTCTTCGGCGAGCCATCAACCACTTTATCCGAGTAGGTCAGATAGACCAGCGCATTGCGCTTCGCATCATAGAAACGCACGACCTGCAGTTTTTTAAACACCAGCGAGGTGCGCTTCTGGAACACCACGTCGCCCTGGCTTTTACCGTTTTTGATTTTGTCCGTTAGCTCAATCGGCCCGACCTGCTGGCAGGAAATCGCCGCGTCAGAGGTATCTTCCGCCAGCCCCAGCCCACCTTTGATGCCACCGGTTTTCGCCCGGCTGATATAGCAGGTCACGTTCTGTACATCCGGATCGTCAAAGGCTTCGACGACGATTTTGTGATCCGGCCCTAACCATTTGAAGACCGTATCCACGGAACCAATCTGCTCCGCCTGAGCCAGCTGGCTACCGGTCAGCAGGAGCAGCCCCATCGCAAACTTCTTGTATTTCATATTGTTACCATTATTAAAAAATATAGCTGAGTGATTATCACGCACTTAGCAGAAAAGGTTTATAGATCACAGCTTTACAAAATTATCGTTCAAATCCCCTGACCTACCGCATTTAAAAGCAAAAAAAACACTGAATGCTAAAACATCAAAAAATGCTATTATCCGCTACTTTAATATCAGGCACCTGTGTTTAAGGATGGGGACATTTTATGGATCAAGCAGGGATTATTCGCGATCTCCTTAGCTGGCTGGAAGGTCACCTGGATCAGCCGCTTTCTCTGGATAATGTGGCGGCGAAGGCAGGTTATTCCAAGTGGCATTTGCAGCGAATGTTTAAGGATGTCACCGGCCATGCCATCGGTGCCTATATTCGCGCGCGCCGCTTGTCGAAATCTGCTGTCGCATTACGCCTGACCGCCCGTCCAATCCTTGATATTGCGCTGCAGTACCGTTTCGACTCCCAGCAGACCTTCACCCGAGCGTTTAAGAAACAATTCTCGCTGACGCCGGCGCTCTACCGCCGCTCGCCGGACTGGAGCTCGTTCGGTATGCGCCCGCCGCTGCGTCTTGGCGAATTTACCCTGCCGAAACATGAGTTTATCACTCTGCCCCCTACTCAGCTGCTTGGCGTGACCCAGAGCTATACCTGTAAGCTCGAGGAAATCTCCGATTTTCGTAACCAGATGCGGGTCCAGTTCTGGCGAGACTTCCTCGGCAACTCACCGTCAATCCCCCCGGTGCTCTACGGGCTGCATGAGCCGCGTCCGAGCCTGGAAAAAGACGATGAGCAGGAAGTATTCTATACCACCGCGCTGACGCCGGAGATGGCTAACGGCCACCTGCAGCATGCCCATCCAGTGACCCTGGAGGGCGGCGAGTATGTCATGTTTACGTATGAAGGGCTGGGTACCGGTCTGCAGGAATTCATCCTGACCGTCTACGGCACCTGCATGCCGATGCTGAACCTGACGCGTCGCAAGGGGCTGGATATTGAACGCTTCTACCCTGAAGATGAAAGCCGGGATCAGGCCACGCCGATTCAGTTGCGCTGCGAGTATCTGATCCCGATCCGCCGTTAACGCTGCAGCTCGTCCATTGCGGGGGCGTCAAGATGCGAGACGTCGCCCGCCGTTTCCACCACCCAGCCGGAAGCCAGCCACGGGCTTTGCTGATAGTCGACGCGCGAAATAGAGCAGTTGCGCAGCCGCAGACGACGCTCAGCGTACGCCGGCAGCCCTAATATCGTGCTCACCAGGCAGCCCAGCGCGATCCCATGACTCACCAGCAGCGGCCGGCTACCGGCGGGTAATTCCAGACAGGATGCCAGCGCCGCATGCATACGCTCGCTGAGCTCCTGCATCGATTCGCCCTGCGGAATACGACCGTCCGGTGTGCCGTTGACCAGCTGGCGACGCCAGCCTTCTTCTTCTTCGCTGAGCGAGTCGATATGGCGCTTCTCCAGCACCCCCATATCCAGTTCGCGCAGGCGCGCATCGGCGATCACGCTGCAGCCGCAGGCTTCGGCGATAATTTCTGCTGTGCGGCGGGTTCGCCCCAGATCGCTGGTAATGATATGGGTGATCCCCAGCGTTCTGGCGCGCTCGCCCACCTGCCAGGCCTGGCGCTCACCATGGGCGGTCAGCGGGCTGTCGGACTGACCCTGAATACGTCGCTCGGCGTTCCACTGCGTTTCACCGTGGCGAACAAGGTATACTTGTAACATGCTTTTTTTCCGTTCTGGACTCGTTATCAACCGCTTTCGGGCATTACCGCCTGCCCTCGGGGTGATTTAGAGTATACTGCGATGACGTTAGTTTATTCTGAGTTGTTTTGATTATGCACCATGTTGTCTCAGCGACCACTAATCCCGCCAAAATTCAGGCAATTCTGCAGGCTTTTGACGAGATTTTCGGCGAAGGATCCTGCCACATTGAGTCCGTCGCCGTCGAGAGCGGCGTGCCGGAACAGCCCTTCGGCAGCGAGGAAACGCGCGCTGGCGCACGAAATCGCGTCGCCAATGCGCGCCTTGCCCAGCCAAATGCCGATTTCTGGGTAGCCATCGAAGCCGGTATCGACGATGACAGCACCTTTAGCTGGGTGGTCATCGAAAGCGCCAGCCAGCGCGGAGAAGCGCGCTCAGCCACGCTGCCGTTGCCTGACGTTATTCTTGAGCAGGTTCGCGCTGGCGAAGCCCTCGGCCCGGTCATGTCGCAGTATACCGGCATCGATCAGATCGGTCGTAAAGAGGGGGCGATTGGGGTTTTCACCGGCGGCAGATTAACCCGCAGCAGCGTTTACCACCAGGCGGTCGTGCTGGCGCTAAGCCCGTTCCATAACGCTATTTATCGCTAGCCAGCAGCGTCTGCTCCAGCCACTGGCGCAGCTCTACCGGCGCCGATTTCAGGCTGTTCGACCCGCGGGTAATGGTCGCAATTCCGGCGCCGAGCTCATTTTTCAGCTCACGCTGGCTCATCTCGCCGCGCAGCAACTCTTCGATAATGCGCACCCGGGTACCCAGGGCTTCGCGCTCGTCGGGCGTCAGCATCAGCTGCAGCAACGGCAGATGCAGATCCTCAGCATAGGCCTGCTGAAGCAGGGCAACAAAGCGCAGCCACTCCTGATGACGTTGTTCGGCAACGGCCGCGGAATAGGGAGATTGTTGGGTCATATCGCGCCACCATATTGAGACGGGCAGCTTACGCTGCCCGTCGAATGTACTCTTCAACGAGTACAAAGCATAACATACTTCCCGGCGATCAGTAACGCTGGCGCCACTCCGCATCGCTGAGGATCTTATCCTGCTGCCCCATAAAGTAGCGGTAGTAGGCGTCATAGGAGAGGACATTCTTCACGTAGCCGCGGGTTTCCGAAAACGGAATACTCTCGACAAACGCCACGGCGTCGATCCGTCCGGCGCTATTCCCCTGCCAGCTGCGTACCCGGCCCGGCCCGGCGTTATAGGCCGCTGAGGCGTAGATACGGTTATTGCCGAACTGCTGATAAACGTACTGCAGATAGCTGGTGCCGATATTGATGTTGGTTTCCGGATCCAACAGCTGCGACGGGCCGCTGTAGCCGGGAATGCTGAACATACTGACGGTATGCGTCGCGGTGCCCGGCATAATCTGCATCAGTCCGCTGGCGCCGACCGGCGAGCGCACTTTCGGGTTCCAGGCGCTCTCCTGACGGGCAATCGCCATCGCGTAGCTCTGCGGAATATCTTTGCCGCTAACATAGCGGGCAAACAGGTCGTTATAGGCCAGCGGGAAACGTTCTTCCAGCTGATCCCACAGCTTACCGGCGATCGTCGCCTGCACGCTCAGATCCCACCAGTGCTGATCGAAGGCATAGCGCGCCAGCTGCGCCTGCTGGGATTTGGTGCGACTAGTGACCAGGTTGGCCCATTCGGTGCGCGCGGTGTTATCCATATTCCAGTACATCAGCTCACGTACCCGCGCCATCTCCGGCCCGGAGGCCAGCGCCGGATCGATGGTGCCCGAGGCTTTATCGATGCGGAAGGTATACTCCTCGCCAAGACGCTGCGCGGCGACCATCGGGTAGAAGCCTCGCTGTTGCATCAACGAGCGAAGGATCGCCTGCGCCTCCTCATCCCTGCCGCGCTCCAGCAGCAGATCCGCCTGCCAGTAGCGCCATTCGTCTTTCTCTTTCGCCTCCATCGGCAGGCGCGCCAGCCAGGTGTTGAGGCCATGGCGATCGCCCGTCCCCAACGCCATCCGTACCCGCCGCTCCACCAGCGGCGTGGACTGCGAACGCATGATTGCGTCATCGCGCCAGATGGCCTGCTCTTCGGTTACATCGCTACCCATCAGGCGCCAGGCGACAATATCGCGCAGTTCCTGGGTCTGATCCTCATTGAGCTGCTGAGCCTGTACCAGCGAAGGGATCATCAGGCGGGCATTTTCCACGTCCTGGCGGGCGACGCTGGCGAAGGCGACGGCGGCCATCTGACGGGTAAAGTCCGTCGCCCCGGTGGTGCGGGCGAAGGTGAGGACGCTGTTTGGATCGTTAGCCAGGGCGACCACGGCGCTGGCGATGCTCTGGTAGTTGGCGGGCATTTGCTGGGCCAGCGATTTCACCAGCCCGATATTGCCGGCCTTCATCGCCAGGCGGATCCGTTCGAGATATGCCAGCGGATCCTGCTGACCGGAGTCGCGCCAGGCGCTGAACAGCGGTTCACAGGCGCCGGGCTGATTCTTGCCCGTCAGCCACAGCTCTTTCGCCCCGCTCCAGGCCTCCTGCGACTGCCCCACGCTCAGCTTGGCGTAGTAATAGTTGCACTGCGCCTCGGTGCTGGTCGGCTTATCCGGGCTAAACGCCAGCAAGCCGCGCCAGTCGCTGCGCCGGGCCAGTTCATTCACGAAGCGCGAACGTAATGAACGCGCAGGGGGCAGCGTCGGATTGGCGTCAATAAAGTTTTTCACCACCAGCGCCGGCTGGTTCATCAGATCGTCGGTGATCTGTCGGTACTGCAAATAGGGATACAGGGGATAGGTGCTTAACGTGGGCATCAGCTGGTCGACTACATCCATCTGCCGGTTATCCCACGCCTGCTTAATTTGTGCGTAGCGGCTGCGCTGTTCATCCAGTGAATCCGCATGCGCCAGCTGACTCAACGTCAACAAACCAACGCTGGCAGCCAAAAGATGCCACGCCATTTTTTTGGCTTTTTCCACAAGCTCTTCCTCTTTCCGGTGCATTTTCGCAGCATCGTGCCGCTTAAAAACCCCTGCCGGTTCGGCAGGCGGCTTTACTTATGCTAATCAGACAACGCTAAACGCGCCATGTCCTGGACATTTTTTTACGCTTCTGTGAATCCTGTCGCCTCGCTGGGATTAGCGCGCGAAAAAGGCTACACTTCGGCTTTGAACTATCTATCAAAATAGAAAGAGGCGAAGTCCAACGTGGCTCAATTCGTTTATACCATGCATCGTGTCGGCAAAGTGGTTCCGCCGAAACGTCATATTTTGAAAAATATCTCCCTCAGCTTTTTCCCTGGCGCGAAAATCGGTGTGCTCGGTCTGAACGGCGCCGGTAAATCTACCCTGCTGCGCATCATGGCCGGTATCGACACCGAGATCGAAGGTGAAGCGCGTCCGCAGCCCGGCATCAAAATCGGCTACCTGCCGCAGGAGCCGCAGCTCAACCCGGAGCACACCGTGCGCGAGTCCGTGGAAGAAGCGGTCGCCGAAGTGGTTAACGCGCTGAAGGGGCTGGACGAAGTCTATGCCAAATACGCCGAGCCGGATGCGGACTTCGATAAGCTTGCCGCACAGCAAGGCAAGTTCGAAGAGATTATCCAGGCGCACGACGGCCACAACCTGAACGTCCAGCTGGAGCGCGCGGCCGACGCCCTGCGCCTGCCGGACTGGGATGCGAAAATCGCTAATCTTTCCGGTGGTGAACGCCGCCGCGTCGCGCTGTGCCGTCTGCTGCTGGAAAAACCGGATATGCTGCTGCTCGACGAACCGACCAACCACCTCGACGCCGAGTCCGTCGCCTGGCTGGAACGCTTCTTGCACGACTTCGAAGGCACCGTGGTGGCGATTACCCACGACCGTTACTTCCTTGATAACGTCGCCGGCTGGATCCTCGAGCTTGACCGCGGCGAAGGTATTCCGTGGGAAGGCAACTACTCCTCCTGGCTGGAGCAGAAAGACCAGCGTCTGGCGCAGGAAGCTTCTCAGGAAGCCGCACGCCGCAAATCTATCGAGAAAGAACTCGAGTGGGTTCGCCAGGGCGCGAAAGGCCGTCAGTCTAAGGGCAAAGCCCGCCTGGCGCGCTTTGAAGAGCTTAACAACGTTGAATATCAGAAACGTAACGAGACTAACGAACTGTTCATTCCGCCAGGCCCGCGTCTGGGCGATAAAGTTCTGGAAGTCAGCCATCTGCGCAAATCTTACGGCGACCGCGTTCTGATTGACGATCTGAGCTTTTCGGTACCGAAAGGCGCTATCGTCGGCATCATCGGTCCGAACGGCGCGGGTAAATCCACCCTCTTCCGCATGATGTCCGGCCAGGAACAACCTGATTCCGGCACCATCACCCTGGGTGAAACCGTTAAGCTGGCTTCCGTCGATCAGTTCCGCGACGCGATGGACAACAGTAAGACCGTGTGGGAAGAAGTGTCTGGCGGCCTGGATATCATGAAGATCGGCAACACCGAGATGCCGAGCCGCGCCTACGTGGGCCGTTTTAACTTCAAAGGCGTCGACCAGGGTAAACGCGTTGGCGAGCTGTCCGGCGGTGAACGTGGTCGTCTGCACCTGGCGAAACTGCTGCAGGTCGGCGGTAACGTCCTGCTGCTCGATGAACCAACCAACGACCTGGATATCGAAACCCTGCGCGCGCTGGAAAACGCCCTGCTGGAGTTCCCGGGCTGCGCGATGGTTATCTCGCACGACCGCTGGTTCCTTGACCGTATTGCCACCCACATTCTGGATTACCAGGATGAAGGTAAGGTTGAGTTCTTCGAAGGTAACTTTACCGAGTACGAAGAGTACAAGAAACGCACTCTCGGCGCCGACGCGCTGGAGCCGAAGCGAATCAAGTACAAACGTATCGCGAAATAAAACGCAAAAAGGCAACGCAAGTTGCCTTTTTTAATGTTTGCTCCCTCTCCCATTGGGAGAGGGTTGGGGTGAGGGCTACAGCCCGCAGAGCACCTACCCCTGCTCGCCCATCAGCTGTTTCACCAGCTCGACGCAGCGCAGGAACCGGGCATCGTAGTCCGACTCCTTCACATGGACGAATTCGATCTCGTTCTCTTTCAGCAGCGATACCAGCAACGACTGAAACTCTTTACGATCCACCGAGCTCCCAAGACTGCGCAGTCCATCGGCCACCCACGGGGTATTGTTCTCCAGCAGGATCACCAGGTCGAAGCGGTATTCATCAATCAGCGCCTGCACAAACGGGTGCTCACGTCCCTCGTACTTCAGACAGAAGGCCTGAGTGCTGACGAAGTCGGTATCGATGAACGCCACCTTGTTGGCATATTTCACCGCAAAATCAATATACTGCGCATGCCCAAGGGCAATTTTATCGTAATCCGAATACTGGAGCGCCATCTCATCGCCGCCGAGATGCGAAAAAACATAATCCCGGCCATATTCCCAGGCGCTGGTGGTATTGAAGATATTGGCGAGCTTATTGACCAGCGTCGATTTACCGCTCGACTCGCCGCCGAGGATCGCCACCGTCCGCACAAAGAACGGTTTCACTTCCGTCGGAATATATTCCCAGTAGCGGAACGGGTTCTCGCGGATCTGCCCGCCGCTAATATTCATAAAGGTCCGCTTAGGATCGATAAGCACCGTCTCGATCCCCAGATGCTCAAGGTACTGCGGCGCATCGGCCTCTTCCGAGGTATAGATCCGGTTCGGCTCGATCCCTTTTTCGCTCATAAAAGCGCGGATCCCATGGCTCCAGACGTCCCAGCCGTGCGGATAGGGCTCCATCCCCTCTTCATTGAAGGCGTGGATGCGAATATTCTTCTGATATTTAAAGGTTTGCAGCAGCCAGCGCAGGCGGTCAGGCACCGTCGGCTGTTGCGACATGGCGCTCTCTTCAAACAGCTCGCGGTCGCGGGTATCGTCATAGCCCATAATGATATGCAGCTCATCGACCTGGCTACAGGCGCGCTGTATCAGGTAGATATGCCCGGTATGCAGCGGGTAAAACTTACCAAACACCACGCCGACGCTTTTCTGTCGGCGGGGAAACTCCAGCCCGAGGAAACGATGCAGCGCTTCAAGTTTCTGCGCGCTCGGGCTTTTGATTTTGGCATTCAGCAGCTGGCTAAGATACCCCTTGGTCATTCCGCTGGCTTCCGCCACCTGCTGCAGGGTACAGCCTTTCTGCTTAATGGCGCTTTTTAAATAGTCAAATGACGACATCGCTAATCTCCTTTTAACTTATTATAAGTCGTCAAAAACGCTTAGCGCGTCTGAAAGCTTTTTCACGCCAAAGATTTGCATGCCTTCCGGCACTTTTTTCGGCACATTGGCCGCCGGGACGATGGCGCGGCGGAAGCCGTGCTTCGCCGCTTCGGAGATACGCTCCTGACCGCTCGGTACCGGGCGAATTTCCCCGGCCAGCCCCACTTCGCCAAAGACCACCAGATCCTGCGGCAGAGGACGGTCGCGCAGGCTGGAGACCATCGCCAGCAGCAGCGCCAGGTCGGCGCTGGTTTCCGTGACCTTCACCCCGCCGACCACATTGACGAAGACGTCCTGATCGGCCATCTGTAGGCCGCCGTGACGGTGCAGCACCGCCAGCAGGATCGCCAGACGGTTCTGTTCCAGCCCCACCGCAACGCGGCGCGGGTTGGACATCATTGAGTGATCGACCAGCGCCTGGATCTCCACCAGCAGCGGGCGGGTCCCTTCCCAGACCACCATCACCGAGCTACCGGAGGTGATTTCATCTCCCCGGCTGAGGAAGATAGCGGACGGGTTGCTCACTTCGCGCAGGCCCTGCTCGGTCATGGCGAAGACGCCCAGCTCGTTCACCGCGCCAAAGCGGTTTTTATGGCTGCGCAACGTACGGAAGCGGGAGTCGGCATCCCCGTCCAGCAGCACCGAGCAGTCGATACAGTGCTCCAGCACCTTCGGACCGGCCAGCGAGCCGTCTTTGGTGACGTGGCCGACCATCACAATCGCCACGCCGCGAGTTTTAGCAAAGCGCGTCAAATAGGCCGCGGTTTCCCGTACCTGGGCGACGCTGCCCGGCGACGACTGCACGTCGGCCATATGCATCACCTGGATGGAGTCGATCACCATCAGCTGCGGCTTTTCTTCATCGGCGATCTGACAGATCTGCTCAATGCTGGTTTCTGAGAGCATGTTCAGGTTGGCCGTTGGCAACCCGAGACGATGGGCGCGCATCGCCACCTGCTGCAGGGACTCCTCCCCGGTGACGTACAGGGTTTTCATCCCTTCCGCCAGTTTGCAGAGGGTTTGCAGCAGCAGCGTCGATTTGCCCGCGCCGGGGTTGCCGCCAATCAGGATCGCGCTGCCCGGCACCACGCCGCCGCCCAGCACGCGGTCAAATTCTTTAAAGCCGGTGGAGAAACGCGGCAGCGCCTCCAGGCTGATATCTGACAGCTTCTGCACCTTCGACACGCCGGCGTTACCGGCATAGCCTGAAAGACGCTCGTTTCTCGCCACCTGCGGCGACGCGGCGATGCGCATCTCGGTGATGGTGTTCCAGGCATGGCAGGCGCTGCACTGCCCCTGCCAGCGCGGATAATCCGCACCACATTCATTACAGACAAATGCGCGTTTTGGAGCTTTCGCCACGTTTACCTCTTACTTTTGGTTCATGCTGCCCGAGAGAATACAGAATACCCCCATCAGGTCAGCGTGGCGGATAGTCACTTCCGCCTGTTCATTCACTTTGGGCTTCGCGTGATAGGCGATGCCAAGCCCTGCTGCCTTAATCATCGGCAGGTCGTTGGCGCCATCGCCGATAGCCACGGTTTGCGCCGTTGGGATCTCATACTTTTCCGCCAGCTTGCGCAACGTATTGGCTTTATATTTCGCATCGACGATATCGCCGAGCACGTTGCCGGTGAGCTTGCCGTCGCGGATCTCCAGCTCATTGGCGAATACCGCGTCGAGATGCAGTTTGTCGCGCAGATACTCGGCAAAAAAGGTGAAACCGCCGGAGGCGATCGCCACTTTCCAGCCCAGCGTTTCCAGCTTGAGCACCAGCTGCGCCAGGCCCGGCATCAGCGGCAGCGCGTCGCGAACCTGCAGCAAAATACTGGCATCGGCGTCTTTCAGCGTCGCCACGCGCTGGCGCAGGCTGGCGGTGAAGTCCAGCTCGCCACGCATCGCCCGCTCGGTCACTTCCGAGACCAGCTCGCCGGTGCCGGCCAGTTTCGCGATCTCATCGATGCATTCGATCTGAATCGCCGTGGAGTCCATGTCCATCACCAGCAGGCCCGGGGTGCGCAAATGGGGAATTTTACCCAATGGCGCGACGTCCAGCCCCGCCTCATGCGCCAGTCGCGTCGCACGGGGAGTCAGCGAACCGGCCAGACGGATCACCTGGTAATCCTCGACCACCCAGGAGGCAACGATCACTAACGCGGCGCCCAGCTCACGCTGCCACGCCGTCAGCCGACGTTTATCCAGACCGCGACCATACAGCAGCCAGCCGCTGCGCCCGGCGTGATAATCCAGCGGCATGACCTCGTCGCCGCTCAGGGAAAGCGGCAACCCAGGCCACAGGGAAACGTCTTCAGGCAGGTCGCACCAGGTCAAACTGTTAGGCATTACGGCTCCACATCTCTTCATTCAGGCGAGGAAAATAACGCATGAGGCTACCTTGTAACCAGCGCTTCTGGCAACATTAAGCTGCAAATTTTCAAAGGTGGAATATGGTTCGCGCAAAACTGAAATTCCGGCTGCATCGTGCGGTCATTGTTCTTATCTGTCTCGCCCTGCTCGTCGCGCTGATGCAGGGCGCTTCGTGGTTCAGTCAGAACAGTCAGAAACAACGCAATCCGCAGCTGGAAGAGCTGGCCCGCACGCTGGCGCAGCAGGTGGTGCTGAATCTCGCGCCGCTGATGCGCAGCGAGACGCCTGACGAGAAGCGCATCAATCAGCTGTTGACCCAGCTAACCCATAACAGCCGCGTCCTGGACGCCGGGGTATATGACGAACAGGGCGACCTGGTGGCGCGCTCTGGCGAAAGCGTCGAGGTTCGCGACCGGCTGGCGCTGGATGGTAAAAAAGCCGGCGGCTACTTCAACCAGCAGATTGTCGAACCGGTGCCAGGAAAAAACGGCCCGCTGGGCTACCTGCGTCTGACCCTCGATACTCATACCCTGGCGACCGAGGCGAAGCAGGTGGATAATACCACCAATATCTTACGCCTGATGCTGTTACTGTCCCTGGCTATCGGCGTGGTGCTGACCCGCACGCTGCTGCAGGGCAAACGCACCCGCTGGCAGCAATCGCCCTTCCTGCTCACCGCCAACAAGCCGGTTGAGGATGAAGACGATGAAAAGAAAGGAAATCTATAATGTCCACATTGCGCCTCCTGCTCTCTGACTCTTACGACCCGTGGTTCAACCTGGCGGTCGAGGAGTGCATTTTCCGCCAGATGCCCGCCACCCAGCGGGTGCTGTTCCTGTGGCGCAATGCCGATACCGTGGTCATCGGCCGCGCGCAGAACCCGTGGAAGGAGTGTAATACCCGCCGCATGGAGGAAGACCATGTGCGGCTGGCCCGTCGCAGCAGCGGCGGCGGCGCGGTGTTCCACGACCTCGGCAATACCTGCTTTACCTTTATGGCAGGCAAACCGGAGTACGACAAAACCGTCTCCACCGCTATTGTGCTGGCGGCGCTTAATTCACTCGGCGTAACCGCCGAAGCCTCCGGGCGCAACGATCTGGTGGTCAAAACCGACAGCGGCGACCGCAAAGTCTCCGGCTCCGCCTATCGTGAAACCATGGACCGCGGTTTTCATCACGGTACCCTGCTACTCAACGCCGATTTAAGCCGTCTCGCCAACTACCTCAACCCGGACCAGAAAAAGCTGCAGGCTAAAGGCATTACCTCGGTGCGCGGACGGGTGGCGAACCTGGTTGAGCTGCTGCCGGGCATTACCCATCAGCAAGTTTGCGAGGCGATCCAGGAAGCATTCTTCAGCCATTACGGCGAACGGGTGGACGCCGAGGTGATCTCCCCGGACAACACGCCGGATCTACCAAATTTTGCTGAGACCTTCGCCCGTCAGAGCAGCTGGGAGTGGAACTTCGGCCAGGCGCCGGCCTTCTCTCATCTTCTGGACGAGCGCTTTCGCTGGGGCGGCGTTGAGCTGCATTTTGACGTCGAAAAAGGGCATATCACCCGCGCGCAGGCCTTTACCGATAGCCTGAACCCGGCGCCGCTGGAGGCCCTGGCGGCACGCTTAGTCGGCTGTCAGTATCGGGCAGAAGTATTACAGCAGCAGTGCGAGGCGCTGGTCGGCGATTTCCCGGAGCAGGAAGCGGAACTGAAAGAACTGTCGGCGTGGATTGCCGGCGCAGTGCGCTGATAAAAAAAGCCCGCTGCGCTTAGCGGGCCTGGAAAACCGTAGGCCGGGTCAGACGAAGCCGCCACCCGGCACAACAGCTCTTACTCTTTATCGCCCAGCAGCACGGATTCCAGCGCGATTTTGATCATGTCGTTGAAGGTCGTCTGACGTTCAGCGGCAGTGGTCTGCTCGTGGGTACGGATGTGGTCGGAGACGGTGCAGATGGTCAGCGCTTTCGCGCCGAACTCCGCCGCCACGCCGTAGATACCCGCCGCTTCCATTTCCACGCCCAGAATGCCGTATTTTTCCATCACGTCGAACATGGACGGGTCCGGCGTATAGAACAGGTCTGCGGAGAAGATGTTGCCGACGCGCGCGTCAACGCCCAGCGCTTTCGCCGCGTCTACCGCATTACGCACCATGCCGAAATCGGCAATCGCCGCAAAATCATGGTCTTTGAAACGCAGACGGTTCACTTTAGAGTCGGTGCACGCGCCCATGCCGATCACCACGTCACGCAGTTTGACATCTTCACGCACCGCGCCGCAGGAGCCCACGCGGATGATTTTCTTCACGCCGAAATCGGTGATCAGCTCTTTGGTGTAGATAGAGCAGGACGGGATACCCATCCCGTGGCCCATCACGGAGATTTTGCGGCCTTTATAGGTACCGGTGAAGCCCAGCATGCCGCGCACGTTGTTCACTTCACGCACGTCTTCGAGGAAGGTTTCTGCAATGTGCTTCGCGCGCAGCGGGTCGCCCGGCATCAAAACGACGTCAGCGAAATCGCCCATTTCTGCGTTAATGTGAGGAGTTGCCATCTTCAGTTCCTTTTACATTGTTGTTTTTGCCGGGTGGCGGCTACGCCTTACCCGGCCTACAAATCGTAGGCCCGGATCGCTGTGCGCCACCGGGCAATGACCTCAGAACATGGCTTTGCCATATTCCATGTCAGACGTACCAAAGTATTTCGCAATAGTCTGGCCGATGTCCGCGAAGGTTTCACGGTGACCGAGCGAACCTGGTTTCACTTTCGGGCCGTACACCAGCACCGGGATATGCTCGCGGGTGTGGTCAGTACCGGTCCAGGTCGGGTCGCAGCCGTGGTCGGCGGTGAGGATCAGAATGTCGTCTTCACCAACCAGCTCCATCAGCTCCGGCAGACGGCGGTCGAAGAGCTCCAGACCCGCCGCGTAGCCAGCGACGTCACGACGGTGGCCCCAGGAGGAGTCAAAATCGACGAAGTTAGTGAAGACGATAGTCTCGTCGCCCGCTTCCTTCATCTCTTTGATGGTCGCGTCGAACAGCGCGTCCAGCCCGGTGGCTTTCACTTTCTTAGTGATACCGCAGTTGGCGTAGATATCGGCGATTTTACCCACGGACACCACGTGGCCGTTTTTCTCATCGACCAGCTTCTGCAGCACGGTCGGCGCCGGCGGCTCTACCGCCAGGTCGTGACGGTTACCGGTACGCTGGAAGTTACCGGCTTTGTCGCCCACGAAAGGACGAGCAATCACGCGACCAATGTTATAGCCGCCTTCGGTCAGCTCTTCACGCGCGATTTCGCACAGCTCATACAGCTTGTCGAGGCCAAAGGTCTCTTCGTGACAGGCGATCTGGAACACCGAGTCAGCGGAGGTATAGAAGATCGGTTTCCCGGTTTTCATATGCTCTTCGCCGAGCTGATCGAGGATCACCGTCCCGGAGGAGTGGCAGTTGCCGAGATAGCCCGGCAGGTTGGCGCGTTTCACCAGCTTATCCAGCAGCTCCTGCGGGAAGCTGTTTTCCTGGTCGCTGAAGTAGCCCCAGTCAAACAGCACCGGCACGCCGGCGATTTCCCAGTGGCCGGACGGGGTATCTTTACCGGAAGAAAGTTCATGCGCCCAGGCATAGGCGCCAATCACTTCGGCATTGCCATCCATACCCGCGGCAATTTTACCGGTGGAGCCTTCATGCGCTTTCACCAGACCCAGACGGGTCAGGTTCGGTAAATTCAGCGGGCCTTTGCGGCCGTGGTCAGCCTCGCCTTTGGCGCAGGCTTCTGCAATGTGGCCCAGCGTATCGGCGCCGACGTCGCCAAAGCGGTCTGCGTCTTCCGTTGCGCCAATCCCAAAGGAGTCCAGCACCATGATAAATGCACGTTTCATCTTGTTCTCCATACATCTTGCGCTGCAAAAAAGCGATCAGATCAGTATATCGCTATTCAGTGATACGGCGATAGACTGTCGGTGTAATTTCCGGGGCTTTATCGTCCAGTTTAATGGCCGCTTTGACCGCTTTCGCGGCCTCCTGCCAGCTGTTCTCGTCTTTGGCATGGATCACCGCCAGCGGACGCTGTCCGTCGACGCGGTCACCCAGACGCGCCATCTCGGTAAAGCCAACGCTATAGTCAATGGTGTCCGATGCCTGACGGCGGCCGCCGCCCATAGAAACCACTGCCATGCCCAGCGCGCGAGTATCCATCGCGCTGATAAAACCTTCGGTATCAGCATAGACTGCTTTGCTCAGCATCGCCGTCGGCAGATAATTAGCATAATTCTCGATAAAGTCGCTCGGCCCTTTCTGCGCCGCGACCATACGGCCAAACACTTCCGCCGCTTTACCGTTATCCAGCACCGCCTGCAGCTTCGCGCGCGCCTCGGCATCGTCCGCCGCCAGCTTGCCGGAGATCAGCATTTCCACACACAGCGCCATTGTCACGTCGAACAGGCGCGGGTTGCGATATTCGCCGGTCAGGAACTGCACCGCTTCGCGAACTTCAACGGCGTTGCCGGCGCTGGAGGCCAGTACCTGATTCATATCGGTCAGCAGCGCGGTGGTGCGCACGCCGGCGCCGTTGGCGACACCCACGATCGCTTCGGCCAGCGCGGCAGAGAGTTCATAAGTCGGCATAAACGCGCCGCTGCCGACTTTGACGTCCATCACCAGCGCATCCAGCCCTTCCGCCAGCTTCTTCGCCAGAATCGAGGCGGTAATCAGCGGGATGGAGTCCACCGTCGCGGTAATATCGCGGGTGGCATAGAAACGTTTGTCGGCCGGGGCAAGGGAGCTGGTCTGCCCGATAATTGCCACGCCAACATCTTTTATAATCTCGCGGAAGCGGTTGTCGTCCGGGAAGATATCGAAGCCCGGGATCGCTTCCAGTTTGTCCAGCGTACCGCCGGTATGGCCGAGGCCGCGGCCGGAGATCATCGGTACGTAACCACCGCAGGCGGCCACCATCGGCCCCAGCATCAGCGAAGTGACATCCCCGACGCCGCCGGTAGAGTGTTTATCGACGATCGGACCGTTAAGGTTGAGGCTTTTCCAGTCCAGAACGGTACCGGAATCCCGCATCGCCATGGTCAGCGAAACGCGCTCCGGCATAGACATATCGTGGAAGAAGATGGTCATCGCCAGCGCGGCGATCTGCCCTTCAGAGATAGTATTGTCGCGGATGCCGTTGATGAAAAAGCGGATCTCTTTATCGCTTAATGCCTGACCATCACGTTTTTTACGAATAATTTCTTGTGCGAGAAACACGGTAACCTCCCAAAGAGAATAAATTGCCGGATGACGGCGCGAGCGCCTTATCCAGCCTACAGGCATCAATTCGTAGGCCGGATAAGCGCAGCGCCATCCGGCAAATCAAGGGATTAGTAGCTGCTGGCGCTCTTGCCGTCGCCGTGACCCAGGGCTTTCAACAGGCTAGCCAGCAGGCTGGATGCGCCAAAACGATAGTGACGAGAATCGGCCCAGTCGGCGCCGAACAGTTCATCAGCGATCGCCAGGAACTGCTGCGCGTCTTCCGCGCTGCGCACGCCGCCCGCCGGTTTGAAGCCAACGGTTTTCTCAACGCCCATATCGCGGATCACTTCCATCATGATGCGCGCGCTTTCCGGCGTGGCATTCACCGGCACTTTACCGGTCGAGGTTTTGATGAAATCGGCCCCGGCTTTGATAGAGATTTCAGACGCTTTACGGATCAGCGCTTCTTCTTTCAGCTCACCGGTTTCGATGATCACTTTCAGCAGCACGTTAGCCGCCGCACAGGCTTCCTTACAGGCTTTCACCAGCTCGAAACCGACCTGCTCGTTGCCGGCGATCAGCGCGCGGTACGGGAAGACCACGTCCACTTCGTCAGCGCCGTAAGCGATCGCCGCGCGGGTTTCCGCCAGCGCAATGTCGATATCGTCATTCCCGTGCGGGAAGTTGGTGACCGTGGCGATGCGAATATCCGGCGTCCCCTGCTCATTCAGCGTTTTACGGGCGATCGGGATGAAGCGCGGGTAGATGCAGACCGCCGCGGTGTTACCCACCGGCGTTTTCGCCTGATGACACAGGGCAATGACTTTCTCATTGGTGTCGTCGTCATTCAGAGTGGTCAGGTCCATCAGTTTTAACGCGCGCAGGCTGCTTGCTTTTAAATCAGTCATTTCATACTCCGCCGGCGTCATGCCGGATCAATAGTTTGTTCACCTTGCGAGTCTGTTACTATTGTAACATTCGCTCGTCGTTACACTTCGACATTCATCACAGTTAATGAAAACTACTTACTAATTTGCATTACTGTAACGTGATTAAAATCACAAATTAGCACTCAATACCGCAGCAATTATCGTTAGTCCCCTCTTAAGCATAATCGATACTATACCGCCGATGAGAATGTGATAATTCTAACACACAATAACAGGTACACTCGATAGCGTGGCGCACATTTTGCCCAACTTACGGGCAATAAAAACGCTACAAATTGAAATATAAACCTTTTTTCAAAAAAGAGAGTGGTGATGGAATTATCACATTTACAGCAACACCAGCGGCACGGTGGCCGCTGGTTCAGGAGACAGGCTTACAGGGCGAGAAAAACCCCGGCGATGGTGGCGCTCATCAGGTTGGACAGCGTCCCCGCCGCTACCGCACGTAGCCCAAGCTGAGCGATATCCTGCCGCCGGTTGGGCGCCATTCCCCCGAGTCCGCCAATCAGAATGGCGATCGATGACAGGTTGGCAAAGCCGCACAGCGCGAAAGAGATAATGGCTTTGGTGTGATCTGAAATGACCTGCAGCCCGGCCGCCGCCACTTCGGCATCCGCCTTTAAATATTCGCCAAAGTTCATGTAGGCCACGAACTCGTTAATGATCAGCTTCTGGCCGATAAACGACCCCGCCACCGTCGCTTCGTGCCACGGCACGCCAATCACCCACGCCAGCGGTGAGAAGATCCAGCCGAGGATCATCTGCAGCGACAGCTCAGGATGGTTAAACCAGCCGCCGACGCCGGAGAGTATGCCGTTCAGCAGGGCGATCAGCGCAATAAACGCCAGCAGCATCGCGCCGACGTTGAGCGCCAGTTGCATACCAGACGCGGCGCCGGAGGCGGCAGCATCCAGCACGTTGGCCGGTTTATCCGCGTCAGCGCTTTGGCTGTCATGAGCCGGGTTATCGTCCGGTTTGTCCGTTTCCGGTACGATAATTTTGGCAAACAGCAGGCCTCCCGGCGCCGCCATAAACGACGCGGCAATAAGGTACTCCAGCGGAACGCCCATCTGCGCATAGCCCGCCAGTACCGAGCCCGCCACCGAGGCCAGGCCGCCGCACATGACCGCAAACAGCTCCGAGCGAGTCATGGTGGCGATATAAGGACGTACCACCAGCGGCGCTTCGGTCTGGCCAACAAAGATGTTCGCCGTGGCCGACAGCGATTCGGTACGTGAGGTCTTCAGCACTGCCCGCAGCGCGCCGCCGAGAATGCGAATGACCAGCTGCATAATGCCCAGGTAGTAAAGCACGGCAATCAGCGACGAGAAGAAGACGATCACCGGCAGCACGCGCAGGGCAAAGACGAAGCCGCCGCCGCCAAACACCTCGAACATTTTATCGGAGACCAGCCCGCCGAAGATGAAACTAATCCCTTCATTGCCGTAGGCAATAACGCTGGCGACGCCATTCGACATCGCTAATAGCGCCGCGCGCCCGGCCGGTACATACAATATTAACGCGCCGATACCCACCTGGATTATCCAGGCGCCGAGCACGGTGCGCAGGTTAATGGCTTTTCGGTTATTGGAGAGCAGCACAGCAATGGCCAATAGCGCCACCATGCCGATAAGTCCCATGAGGATTTGCATACAGATTCCCTGTGTTTTTGATAGTCCAGTACTAACCGCGTGATTATATCGGCCTGAAACTATCCTGCCCGTCTGGCTTCACACATTTTAAGCAAATCAATGATATGGATGGACAATTATGAGAAATCGATCACCATACAGAGACCGGGGGAAGGGAAAACAAGGCGAGCGTATTGTGCATGATCCCTTCTTCTATGGCTGCCGGCGACTCCGGACGCAGTTCACACAGCGCCTCAAATACCCGTGCAGCTTGTTCCGGTCGATTGGGCTGTCCCTGAAAGCCATTTAGCGGCATATCCGGCGCATCGGTCTCCAGCAGCAGAGCGGAAAGCGGCAGACGCGCCATCACTTCACGGGTTTTACTGGCGCGGGGATAGGTAATGGTGCCGCCAACGCCGATCTTATAGCCAAGCTGAACGAAGCGCTCGGCCTGCTGCAGGCTGCCGGCAAAGCCATGGATGACTCCGGTACGCGGCAGGGCATGTTTTTTCAGCAGCATCGCCAGCTTATCGTGGGTGCGTCTGGAGTGGAGGATCACCGGCAGATCGTAACGCTTCGCCAGCCTCAGCTGCGCTTCCAGCAGCGCCTGCTGACGATCAAACTGCGGATCGTCGCGATAAAGATCGAGGCCAATCTCTCCCACCGCCACCAGTTTAGGCGGCCGCTGCGCCATCAAGGCTTCCAGCTGCGCCAGTCCCTCATCAGTATGCTCTTCGATGACGATCGGATGCATACCCAGCGCGGCGTACAGCGCTTCGTGCTGAGCTGCCAGCGCCAGCACGCGGCTAAAACGCTCAGCAGAGATGGCTGGAACGATAATTCGCCCGACGCCGGCCTGCGCCGCACGCGCCAGGCTGGCGACCTCATCTGCCGCGAAGGGGGGAAAATCAAAGTGACAGTGGGTATCGATAAAACGGTGCGTCACGCCAGATCCTCATGATCAAAACTGGGGTCATTCGCCTGGGGCGCAGGAATGATGGTCGCCTGGGGCGCTTCATTGGCCACCGGCACCGGCGGCACCACCACCGGCGCGGGCCGGGCAATACGCGGCGCGTGGCGCAGCAGCGGCGGCTGGTCGGCCAGTAGTTTACCCACCGTTGCCAGGAAATAACGGCCGCACTGGCGCCCGGTTTTGTAGTCCTCCAGCAGCGCCGGTAGTCGGCTGCCAAGCGCCATGCTGCGCAGCGGCCGCTGCGGATAGATTTCGAAGATCCGCAACTTACCCGGCGGTTTCTCGATGAACTGCTGGATGGCGCGGTAGGTGGTTTCGTGATGATGCACCAAATTGACCAGCGGTTGCAGACTACTCTCTCCCAGCCAGCGCTCCATCCGCTTGAACCACTGCGGGGTATAAAACATCTGCGAAGGGACGGTACGGATCACCACGATGGTCTGGGCGCCGCGGCGGGCCGCCTCCTGCACCGGGATCGCATCGCTGACGCCGCCGTCCAGGTAGCTAACGCCGTCGAGCAACACGCCGCTGCGATAAAAGCCGGGGATGGCGCTGGAGGCGCGGATCAGATCCAGCCACGTTTGCGGCGTCGGCGAAAAATAGCTGGCGGAGTAATCGTCACCGCGGCAAGCGCATAGCCACAGCTCTTTCCCCAACGCGAACTGCGCTTCGGCATAGTTCATGGCAAGCGGCATTTGCTGCGAAGTGGCCTCAACCAGCCAGTCGAGATCGATAAGGTTGCCGCCGCGCACAAAGCGCATCGGATCGAAAAACTGGCGTGAAGTGGTGTAGCGGGTGATAACTTTGCGGGCATAGCCTTGCTGATTACACATGTAGGCGGAGAGGTTTTGCGCGCCGGCGGAAGTACCCAGCATCAGGTCAAAGGGGTTAAATCCGGCGCGCATAAATTCGTCCAGCACCCCGGCAGTAAAAATCCCTCGCTGTCCTCCGCCTTCGCATACCAGCGCCAGCTTGCCTGGTCGGAAGGGTTTAACCGCCAGCGGGGCGATATTGCCCAGCGTGACGGGAATGCGTTGCCCCACCCTGCTTTCCTGTTCGATTGATCTTCTCCTGACAAGGTAACGCAATTTGCCCGCCGCTTAAACCGCGAAAGCCAGTCCTCAGGACTGGCTTTGTGTAAGATGACGTGTCAGTAAAAATGCTTAGGCTTCAGTATCGCCCGCATCGCGGGCCGCCTAAGGACGTCTGCGTCCTGTAAACAGGCTCACCAGGAACAGGATAATCCCGACGACAAAGACGATTTTCGCAGCGCCAGCGGCCGTACCCGCCAGACCACCAAAGCCCAGAGCCGCAGCAATTAATGCAATGACCAGAAAAATAATTCCCCATCGAAACATACTTTTCTCCTTACCATAATGGACGGTGAACAGCGGTTTGCGCACCCTTTCTGTATAGCTCATCGCTCAGTGGATGCTGCTATTCGTTCGGCAACCTTGGCCAGACAACACTTTTGTTAATAACTCGGTTTACTTAACGCTAAGATCGTTGCGCACGCTTTTCACACCGGAGACCGCTTTCGCAATCTCTGCGGCACGCTCCGCCTGCGCCGCGGAAGCCACCGTACCGGTCAGATGTACCGCGCCGGCGTTGGTTTCGACTTTCACATTGCGCGAAGGGACAATGTCATCCGCCAGCAGCTTGGCTTTCACTTCGCTGGTAATGGCGGTATCCCCGGCATAGCCTTTCAGCGTCGCCGTCTCGCTCGATGATTTATGATGGACCGTCAGCTTGTCGTTAACGTGTGAGACGCCTTTGACCTCTTTCGCTACGCTCAGTGCCTGACTTTTCTGTTCAGCACTGGTGACGTCGCCGCTGAGGGTGACCACTTTATTCTCCGTTTTCACCGAAATATCGCCGGAGTTAATATCTTTATGGTCGATCAGCGCCGCTTTTACCCGTGCGGTAATGGTACTGTCATCCATAAAATCGCCGACTTTGTTAATCGAATTATCTACCGCCTCTCCCGCATTGCTGGCAGCCGACTTCGCACTGTCTACCGTTGTTTTTTCCGTCTCTGCCGAGGCGTTCAACGCGGCTAAGCCTAAGAAGAGCGCCAGCAACATATTGGCATTCTTTAGTCTGGTCATCGTTATGTCCTCGTTTTTTCACCAGCGCTGGCGTCTTATCGCAGTGAATTACGCCAGCATTTTTAAAAACACGAATTAAATATAGTAGACAGACGAAGGGGTTGCGGAGGATATGGATAAAAAACAGACGAATTAGCGGTGTTTTAAGAACTTTCCAGAAGGAAGGGAACGGGAGCGTAACCAGAAAAAAGCGCGGCCTGCGCCGCGCTTCGTCAGGGATTAGTGCTCGCGCGTTTTGCGGAACACCACGTCAGGGTAACGCTCCTGCGTCAGGTTCAGGTTGACCATTGTCGGGGCGATGTAGGTCAGGTTATCGCCGCCATCCAGCGCCAGCTGAACTTCATTTTTCCGCTTGAACTCTTCGAACTTCTTCACGTCAGTAGATTCAACCCAGCGCGCGGTGGCCACGTTGACCGATTCGTAAATCGCTTCCACGTTGTATTCGCTTTTCAGACGCGCTACCACCACGTCAAACTGCAGCACGCCGACGGCGCCAACGATCAGATCGTTATTAGCGATCGGGCGGAAGACCTGGACCGCGCCCTCTTCAGAGAGCTGAACCAGCCCTTTCAGCAGCTGTTTCTGCTTCAGCGGATCCTTCAGGCGAATACGACGGAACAGTTCCGGCGCGAAGTTCGGAATACCGGTGAACTTCATCATCTCGCCCTGGGTAAAGGTATCGCCAATCTGAATGGTGCCGTGGTTATGCAGGCCGATGATATCGCCTGGGTACGCTTCTTCAACGTGCGAGCGATCGCCCGCCATAAAGGTCAGCGCGTCGGAAATCACTACGTCCTTGCCGATACGCACCTGACGCAGCTTCATACCTTTTTCATATTTGCCGGACACCACCCGCATGAAAGCCACGCGGTCGCGGTGTTTCGGATCCATGTTGGCCTGAATTTTAAACACGAAGCCGGTGAATTTCTCTTCCGTGGCGGTGACTTCACGCGTGTCGGTGTTGCGCGGCATCGGCGCCGGGGCCCACTCCACCAGGCCATCCAGCATATGGTCAACGCCGAAGTTACCTAACGCGGTTCCGAAGAAGACCGGGGTGATTTCCCCGGCCAGGAACAGATCTTTGTCGAACTCATTCGACGCCCCCTGCACCAGCTCCAGCTCGTCACGCAGCTGCTGCGCCAGGTCTTCCCCCACCGCCGCGTCGAGATCCGGGTTGTTGAGCCCCTTCACGATACGCACTTCCTGGATGGTGTGGCCTTTACCGGTCTGATACAGGTAGGTTTCGTCTTTGTAGAGATGATAAACGCCTTTGAACAGCTTGCCGCAGCCGATAGGCCAGGTAATCGGCGCGCAGCCGATTTTCAGCTCGTTCTCGACTTCATCCAGCAGCTCCATCGGATCGCGGATATCACGGTCAAGTTTGTTCATAAAGGTGAGGATCGGCGTATCGCGCAGACGGGTGACTTCCATCAGCTTACGGGTCCGATCTTCGACGCCTTTTGCCGCGTCAATCACCATCAGGCAGCAGTCCACCGCCGTCAGGGTACGGTAGGTATCTTCGGAGAAGTCTTCGTGCCCCGGGGTATCCAGCAGGTTCACCAGGCAGTCATGATACGGGAACTGCATTACCGAGGTGGTGATCGAGATACCACGCTGCTTTTCCATCTCCATCCAGTCGGATTTCGCGTGCTGACTGGAACCACGACCTTTTACTGTACCGGCGGTCTGAATCGCCTGTCCGAACAGCAGCACCTTTTCGGTGATGGTGGTCTTACCGGCATCCGGGTGAGAAATAATGGCAAAAGTGCGGCGTTTGGCCACCTCTTGCAGATAAGGAGACAACGTCATAATTAATCTTCTAAGTAAACGCGGCCATGGGCCACGCATGTGGAATACGAAAAATTGCGGCTATTTTACCCATCAACGGGGGGGAGGCAATCAGTGTTTACACAGGAGCTGCTCCAGTTCGCTTAACGAGGTCACCGTCCAGTCCGGCTCGAGGTCCGCCGGCAGCTCGCGCTGATGCGCATTGAGCCAGCAGGTCGCCAGTCCGGCGTTCACGCCGCCGCGAATATCCGACTCGGCGGTATCACCGACCATCAGCACCCGCGAGCGCGGTGGGTTACCCGCCTGCGCCAGCGCATAATCGAAAATACGCGCGTCCGGCTTGGCGACACCCACCTGTTCAGAAATAATCAGCAAATCAAAGTGATCGCGTAAACCTGTCCGCTCCAGACGAGTCTGCTGCAGCGAGGTAAAGCCGTTGGTGATGATGCCCATTCTGACCTTGCCCTGCAGCGCGTTGAGCAGCGAGACCGCGCCCGGCAACGGGGCACAGATTTCCGCCATCGCATTCATAAACGCGTCGTTGAGTTCCCCGGGCGGCACATTCAAACGTTCCGCCCAGCTGTCAAAACGCTGGTGCTGCAGCTGCAGCGAGGTGATGGCGCCGTTTTGGTAATCCACCCATAGCGGCTTGTTCACGGCCTGATAGTCCTGAAAATCTTCGGCGGTAAAGGTCACGCTGTAGTCGAGAAACATCCGCTGCAAGCCGCTGAAAGAATCAAACGTAAACAGCGTTTCATCGGCATCAAAGAAAATCCAGTCCCATTTCATCGTATCACCTTGTGTTACATACTGATTGGCAGAGCCATAATAATGGCGTCTTCGCGTCCGTCGGTCGTAGGATAGTAGTTGCGGCGGATGGTTGCCTCATTGAAGCCTACGCTCTCATACAGCGCGATGGCGGCAACGTTGGATGCTCGCACCTCCAGCCACAGCGTGACGACGCCGAGTTTTTCGACTTCATCAATGACATGCTCCAGCAGCGCTCGCCCCAGGCCGCGGCGCTGGTACGCGGGATCGACGGCGATATTGAACAGCGTCGCCTCATCCAGCACCACTTGCGTAATGGCGAAAGCCGCCATTTCGCCATCTACCGATAGCTGATAGTTGCGATAGCGCTCCCCCTGGTTACTGGCCAGAGTCTGTTCGCTCCACGGGAAAGCGTGGGCGCGTTTTTCGATGTGCCAGGCTTTGGTTAAATCAGCCGTGCTGAGGGTAGAAATCGTGTTCATGTGCGCAGATTTGTTGCCAGAGCGCCCTGCGAGCCGGCGCGCTGGTCTGGAGTTCATCAAAAGCGGGGGTGGACACCTGGGCGCCCGCCAGCGGCAGCGACGCCTCTGTGCCCAACCGCCAGCTGTTGCAGCGGCTGTCCTGCGGCAGCATCGCCACCCGCTCCGGAGTCAGCTGCAGGACCTGATCTGGCGTCACGGCCAGCGCGCGTAATATGTCGCCAATCAGCGGCTCTGTCAGCGACGGCGGGGTTTCCGCCACCATCACCAGACGAATATGTTCAGGAAGCGAGATAGCGATTTCGCCCTGCAACGCCCCCGGTCGGCGCAGCGACCACTGGGTAATGCCCAGCTGCTGTAATTGCCAGTCTCGTCGGGATGTCATAGCGAAACACTCCTGTTAAACAAGCGCGCAATATAGCAAATCCGTCGTATCTGCGCCAACAAACTACTATAATCGGCGCCAGTCTTAATGAAGGAGTGTTTCATGTCCGCTTTTACCCCGGCAAGTGAAGTCTTGCTGCGCCACAGTGATGATTTCGAGTCCGCCCGCGTTCTGTTTGCCGGTGACCTGCAGGATGACCTGCCTGCGCGTCTGGATACCGCGGCCAGCCGCGCCCACACCCAACAGTTCCACCACTGGCAGGTCCTCAACCGCCAGATGGGTGACACCGTCCGTTTTAGCTTAGTGGCTGAGGCCGCTGACGTCGCCGAATGCGACACCCTGATCTACTACTGGCCAAAGAACAAACCAGAGGCGCAGTTCCAGCTGATGAACCTGCTCTCTCTGCTGCCGGTGGGAAGCGACATTTTCGTCGTCGGTGAAAACCGCAGCGGCGTCCGCAGCGCGGAGCAGATGCTGGCTGAATACGCGCCATTAAACAAAGTGGATAGCGCCCGCCGCTGTGGCCTCTATCATGGCCGTCTGGAAAAGCAGCCGACCTTCGACGCCGACGCATTCTGGGGCGAATACACACTGGATAATCTGACGATAAAAACCCTGCCGGGCGTCTTCAGCCGCGACGGTCTGGACGTCGGCAGCCAGCTGCTGCTCTCCACCCTCGAGCCGCATACCAAAGGGAAAGTGCTCGACGTCGGCTGCGGCGCGGGCGTGCTGGCCGCCGCGCTGGCCAGCCATTCACCGAAAGTGCGCCTCACCCTATGCGACGTCAGCGCCCCGGCGGTCGAAGCCAGCCGCGCGACGCTTGCCGCCAACGGCCTGGCTGGCGATGTGTTTGCCAGCAACGTCTTCTCCGAGGTCAATGGTCGCTTCGACATGATCATCTCCAACCCGCCATTCCATGACGGCCTGCAGACCAGTCTCGAAGCCGCCCAGGCGCTGATCCGCGGCGCGGTTCGCCATCTGAACAGCGGCGGCGAGCTGCGCATTGTCGCCAACGCCTTCCTGCCGTATCCGCAGGTGCTGGATGAGACGTTCGGCTTCCATGAGGTGATCGCCCAGACCGGGCGCTTTAAGGTCTATCGCACCATCATGACCCGTCAGGCGAAAAAATAATCGTCTTTTCACGCCGGCGGCCCGCTCCTGGTACCGCTGGCGCTTCCCGCGGGCAAATCCGCCCATTTTTGCAGCAATCGATACAACCTGCATAATTAACTATTGACGTGTCGCCGAAAACCACTAGAATGCG
Source organism: Klebsiella sp. P1954 (assembly GCF_018199955.1). Classification (NCBI taxonomy): domain Bacteria; kingdom Pseudomonadati; phylum Pseudomonadota; class Gammaproteobacteria; order Enterobacterales; family Enterobacteriaceae; genus Klebsiella; species Klebsiella sp. P1954. The sequence continues at coordinate 2,231,305 of NZ_CP073373.1, forward strand.
CCTCCGTGGTAACGATACTTTCAGAGTATCGATGGTATGCGAAGGTGGCGGAATTGGTAGACGCGCTAGCTTCAGGTGTTAGTGTCCTTACGGACGTGGGGGTTCAAGTCCCCCCCCTCGCACCATAATCCACGAAGATATTGCTCGCACTGGGCGAAGGTGGCGGAATTGGTAGACGCGCTAGCTTCAGGTGTTAGTGTCCTTACGGACGTGGGGGTTCAAGTCCCCCCCCTCGCACCAACGAGGCAATATCTCAAAGAAAGAATACTGTGCGAAGGTGGCGGAATTGGTAGACGCGCTAGCTTCAGGTGTTAGTGTCCTTACGGACGTGGGGGTTCAAGTCCCCCCCCTCGCACCAATATTCTTCCCTCTCCCGGCATTATCCTCTCAGTTTAATATCCACAATCATCAGCATTATTCCGCCGATCAACGCGACACACGATGGCAGCAGGATAAAATGGCGCAATTGACGATGCCAGATCATCGCCGCGGACATCAGCATGCCCACCGCGACCAGTACCCGCCATACGTCAGCCGACACTCCGGCATACCCGAGAGCGACAATTAGCGCGCCGGGAATCATCACTCCCCAGCCGCTTCCTAATGCTCGCTGCAGCATGGTTTCACCTCTCACAACGATAATGATAACCAATATCATATGATAATCTTTATCATTTGTCATTTGCGACGTGCTCTGCCCCTTTTTCTTTACGTTCGCGGTAATGACATACATTCATGAAGGTGATAAATTAAGCGGATTATCGATATATATTAAATATTTTGCTTATTTTGCAAATAACCTTTTTTTGCACATTGTTATCAGACTCTTCATTTTTGGCTTTCATCATTTTGAAATTTAACGACTAATAATGATTCTTCCGATATGACTGCACAAACCTGGCGAGCACACTACGCACAAAAATATCAATATTCCTTACGGCTTTTTTTACTGCTTAATTTCATTTCTTCCTCGCTGTCGCTGGTGACCCCCCTATTTACGGTAGTTCGTTTTACGCTGCCCTGCGCCCTGATCGTCGTCTGCAGCGGGCTGCTGCTGCTCTGGCACTGGAAATGGCCGCAATCGAAAATAAATATTCCCACTATCTCGTTGTTATTTGGCATGCTATGGGCATGGCACGTAGTGACAAAAGCGATGCTATTGACACCACCGCATTTTAACTATCTGGTGATCGCCCTATTAAGCATTCTGTTTATCGGCACCATCGCTTTTTCCAATAATATCACTGCCTTTACCCTCCACTCTTTACCAACTTTCCTTGCCTGCCTGATAATGGCGGAGGGGGAACAATGGTTGCGTATGACTTACTGCTTTATGCTGCCTATAGCCGGTATTACCCTGCAAAATATTATCCAGAAGCGCAGCGATGCCTTTACGCAGGGTTTAATGGATAAACTGATGCATGAACGCAATACGCTCAACGATCTCAGTATGCTCGATCCCCTGACCGGTTTGTATAATCGCCGCGGACTGCAGAACCGCCTCGATACCCTGCTGGCGCTGGACGGCGACAACCACTACGTGCTGCTCCTCGATATCGATCACTTCAAGGCCTATAACGATCACTATGGTCATATGATGGGTGACCAGGCGCTTATTCGCGTCTCTGCTGCCATTCGCAACGCTGTACGCTCACGCGATATTGTCGCCCGCTTTGGTGGAGAGGAGTTTATGGTGCTGCTGACCAATAGCAGCGAAGAAACGGCCTGGAAGACAGCCGAACGTATACGTCAGCGGGTCTATGACCTGAAGATCCCGCATATGTTTAATGAAAGCGTCGCCACCAACGTCACCATCAGTATTGGCCTGACGCCGCTCATTAATGACAACATTGAACAAGCGCTGGCGCGCGCCGACGGCGCACTCTATGAGGCAAAAAATAAAGGCCGCAACATTATTCTTGCCAGTTGACCTGCGCGCGCTGCGACATCGCGGCGCCGATAAAAGCCTTGCCATGCCGCCTGCAAGCAACTAATATCAGTAATCATTATCATTTAGATTTGTATCTGGAAATCGAATGGCCTGGCGTTCCCTTCCTCTCAGCGATGAACTTATCTGGCGGGCTCCTTTGCCGACGGCTGAGCATGCCCTGGCGGAGAGTATTCGGGAAAAAATCGCCACCCTGCGTCCACACCTGCTTGATTTCCTGCGACTTGACGAACCCGCCCCACGGCACGCGTTAACGCTTGCCGAATGGTCGCAACCCATCGCCTTGCGCTCCCTGCTGGCCACCTGGTCCGATCATATCTATCGTCATCAGCCGACGCTGCCTCGGGAACAGAAGCCTCTGCTCTCGCTCTGGGCGCAATGGTATATCGGTCTGCTGGTGCCGCCGCTGATGCTGGCGCTGCTCAATGAACCGCAAGGCCTCAGCCTGGCGCCAGAACATTTCCATGTCGAATTTCATGAAAGCGGCCGGGCGGCCTGCTTCTGGATTGATGTGCATAGCGATGCCGATATCGAGAGGCTTTCACCGCAGGCGCGAATGGATGCCCTGGTAACGCGCACCCTGCAGCCGGTTGTTGAGGCGCTGGCAGCGACGGGCGAAATCAATAGCAAACTTATCTGGAGCAATACCGGCTATCTGATTAACTGGTATCTTGGGGAAATGCGCGCGCTGCTGGGTGATGAGCGGCTTGCCGCGCTACGTCAGCACTGTTTTTTTGAAAAACAACTCGCCGATGGCCAGGATAACCCGCTGTGGCGAACGGTGATGCTGCGTGAAGGGCAGTTAGTCCGACGCACCTGCTGTCAGCGCTATCGCCTGCCGGATGTCCAACAGTGCGGCGACTGTACGCTTAAATAATTACCACTTACCTGAAAAGTAACGGGCGGCCTTTACCGCCCGTTGCTATTTATGCGGTCTGTTGACTCTCCTGCTCCGCCCGCTCGGCCTCTTCCGCTTCCTGAGCAAGCAGCTGTTTCTCATATACCTTAAAGAATGGGAAGTAGATGATTGCCGACACGCAGGCCAGAACAATGACCAGAATCGCCGCCCGGAAATCCCAGCCCAACGCCCAGGCGCCGCCAATTGGCGCTGGCGCCGTCCATGGTACGACGGAGATGACGCGGCCAATCAGATCCAGCTTCATTGCCGCCCAGGCCAGCACCGCGTTCACCATCGGCGCCAGCAGGAACGGAATAAAGAACACTGGGTTCATGACGATAGGCGTCCCAAAGATCACCGGCTCGTTGATATTGAACAGGCTTGGCACCACGCTCAAACGACCAATGGAGCGCAAATGCGCTGAACGGCTGCGCAGATAACAGAACACCAGTCCCATGGTCGCCCCGGAACCTCCGACCACGATAAAGAAGGTCCAGAACGCCTCCATAAAGATATGCGGCAGAGGCGCGCCCTGGGCCAGCGCCTGCTGGTTCATACCGAGGTTAGTCAGCCAGAACATCTGCAGCATCCCGGACACGATCGCCGCACCGTGGATCCCGGCAAACCACAGCAGGTGGCCGATCAGCACCGCCAACAGAATTGCCGGCAGAGAGTCGGCTGCCGAAACCAGCGGCTTGAAAATGGCCATAATGGCCTGCGGGATCAGCATGTCAAAATGGTGCTGGATAAACAGGCTCAGCGGATAGAGCGTCAGCACGACCACCAGCACCGGGATCAACAGATCAAACGAGTTTTTGATCATCGGCGGAACCTGGTCCGGCAAGCGGATCCCAATGTTGTGCGCTTTCAAGAAACGCATCATCTCCACGCAGTAGATCGCCACCAGAATGGCGGTAAAGATCCCGGTCCCCCCGAGGCTAGCCACCGGCAGCGTGCCATTGGTTTTCGGCGCGGCAATCAGCAAAAAGGCCATGATCGACAGCATTGCGCACATAAAGGGATCGAGCTGATTGGATTTCTCGTAATGCTTACCGAGGTTATAGGAGATTGCCGCGCAGATGTAGATCGACATGATCCCCATCGTCATATCAAAGGGGGTCAGAATACGCCCCTCAAACTCTTTCGCCAGATCCAGCCAGGCGCGGGCAAAACCCCAGGTGGTATCCGGTGAGAACGGTGGATAAGCAAACACTAACAGGAACGATCCGACGATCATAAACGGCATCGCTGAGATAAATCCGTCACGGATAGCCATGACGTGGCGCTGCGACGAGATCCGCCCTGCTATGGGGCTTATGTAATTTTCTACAAAGCGAAATATCAAATTAAACGCAGCATGGTTAGCAGACATAGTAGCCCTCCTGACAGGCTATTGATACTGGCCCAACAACGATTACCCTGCCGTTACGATGACCGCTTTTTGACGCAGCAGGCCGCTGGCGGATGTGCAACCGGCTATACTGCTCATGAGGCAACGATTCATACACGGCTCTTTTGTTATAAATAAAAGGAGAAGTGACTGTTCCAGTATTCATCTCAATGCAGATAACCGCAACCGGTTACAGTAACCGGTTACGGTGATTGTGAAGGAGATCGACAAAATAGAAAGAATCTGGATTGTCCGCGCTGATATTTACACTCCGCCAGGCTTGTGACAGATTTAACCAGGCTTAAATCAGGAGAATCCAATGAGTCTGCAGTCTGTACGGCAGTTTTTTGCCGAACACGCCCCCGATATCGAAATTATTGAGTTAAATCAGAGTACCGCCACCGTCGCACTTGCTGCTGCCGCACACAACGTTGAGCCGGGGCAAATTGCCAAAACGCTGTCGCTCAAGATCAAAGATAAGATTGTACTGATCGTCGCCAGGGGCGATGCGCGGCTGGATAATAAAAAGCTGAAAGAGACCTTTGGCGCGAAAGCACGCATGCTAAGCAGCGATGAAGTGGTTACCTGGACCGGTCATCCGGTCGGCGGCGTTTGCCCGTTTGGTCTGGAAAATCCGCTGGCAGTCTACTGCGACGTCTCTCTCAGACATTATCAGGAAGTACTACCCGCAGCGGGAGCCATCCATAGCGCGGTTCGCATTGAACCAGAACGCATGGCGCAGCTCACCGATGCAACATGGGTAGATGTGTGTTTATAGCCGCATTACGCTACCTGTTTAACGGCGCTGGTCGTACTATTGAGCGGTAAATGCAACAGGATATCCGCCGCGTTTAATAAACCAATGTCTGAGCGAACTCCGAGCTTGGTCATGGCGTTAAACTTATGCGCGCGGATCGTTTTAATATTCCGGTTGAGCTGTATCGCAATATCAGAAAGCGAATATCCCCACGACATATACCGAAGGATGGCGTGCTCCGTCGGGCTTAGCGGATCGTTGCACGCCTCTCTGCCGCAAAATTGTTCGCTGCCGCTGAGATGATTGTCCAGTAGCTGTAGCAAACGCTCCTGTAGCCCGCGTCGCGGCGCGGATTTATTCAGTATGCCGTGCAAACAGGCCGGCATAAGATGGCCGATCAGGTGCATTTCACTTTCATTATTAGCCAGAATAATCGTTTGGACTTCCGGCCGGCACCGCGCCATTTCATGAACAAAGAGCAGGCTCTCGGCTCGTGAAGAACGACTTCCCGAAAGAGAAAAAATAATGGTTGACCAGGGAAACGGTATTTCCGCCGCCCTGAGCATACTGACATTTTTAAACAGATGAATATGATAACGGCGATTATCTTCACGACTAAAGGGTGATGCTGCCAACTTACTGATTTAGTGTATGATGGTGTTTTTGAGGTGCTCCAGTGGCTTCTGTTTCTATCAGCTGTCCCTCCTGTTCAGCTACTGACGGGGTGGTGCGTAACGGCAAAAGCACCGCCGGACATCAGCGCTATCTCTGCTCTCACTGCCGTAAAACATGGCAACTGCAGTTCACTTACACCGCTTCTCAACCCGGTACGCACCAGAAAATCATTGATATGGCCATGAATGGCGTTGGATGCCGGGCAACCGCCCGCATTATGGGCGTTGGCCTCAACACGATTTTCCGCCATTTAAAAAACTCAGGCCGCAGTCGGTAACCTCGCGCATACAGCCGGGCAGTGACGTCATCGTCTGCGCGGAAATGGACGAACAGTGGGGATACGTCGGGGCTAAATCGCGCCAGCGCTGGCTGTTTTACGCGTATGACAGGCTCCGGAAGACGGTTGTTGCGCACGTATTCGGTGAACGCACTATGGCGACGCTGGGGCGTCTTATGAGCCTGCTGTCACCCTTTGACGTGGTGATATGGATGACGGATGGCTGGCCGCTGTATGAATCCCGCCTGAAGGGAAAGCTGCACGTAATCAGCAAGCGATATACGCAGCGAATTGAGCGGCATAACCTGAATCTGAGGCAGCACCTGGCACGGCTGGGACGGAAGTCGCTGTCGTTCTCAAAATCGGTGGAGCTGCATGACAAAGTCATCGGGCATTATCTGAACATAAAACACTATCAATAAGTTGGAGTCATTACCCGACTAAAGATATAGCGCCATGCCATTTCCGTCATCACGCATTTTTCTACGATGGCGACATGGCGGGTTGTACTATTTTTTTCCATTCCATTTGCTCCCCGTAAGCTGAATTGATATTCAGCTCTTGCATTCCCTGCGCGCTGTTGATCCAGGCATACATTTCAGCGTTGCTGCGTAGAGATAAGCGACGCATTGCGCTGTTTTTCTGCGCGCTGATCGTCTTATTACTCTTTTTCAACAGCGCGGCGATCTGGTTTATTCCCCACCCCTTCGCCAGAAGGCGCAGAACTTTACGCTCTGAAAGAGTGAGCATCGCCGCAGAGTGGTAGCTTGCGAAATCGCTGTCCTCATCCCCGGCAAACAGCGTACGGCTAATCTGTTCAGCCGCACGGCTACCGGCGCAAATCACCTCAATCAGCCGGTTAACCGGCTCGCTCTCGGAGATCAACGAGCTTTCAGGACGAATTAATAGCTCAACGGCCAACGGATAGAGGCTGTCGCTGACCATAAAAACCCAGTGAATATCACGGTACTGGGTCATGAGGGAGTAATAACGCTCGCAGACGGCTCGGGGGTGCGCAATCTCGCCGGAGATATCCGCGACAACCAGCACCGCCCGCCGCAGTTGTAAAAGGGTGAGCTCATCATGAGAACGACAAAAACTCAGTTCGTAATCAGGGAGGTTCTCATTGAAGATCACCTTTAACCCTGATTGCATGACGGGAATTTTACTAATAACGACGCCAAACTTACCTTGTCCTGGTAACATAACACCTCCGCTTCCTGTCGAAGTTCCTTCGCTTGCCTGCAAACGATCGGCGAGCGACTTTATCGCCATATCATTTCCTGGATGAATATTAAAATCATATTCATGGCCTGCGCACACGATATACGTAACGACCGAACCGTGGTCATACCGTGTAAAATATTATTGCCGTGTATACTTGCGATTAATATTAACACAGACGTTCCTGCGCTAATAAATTAGAAAAGATAAAAACATTATTTAGCAAAAATAATTTCAGTACTGAACATTATGAAGCATTATCTTTAATTGTTTCTCTAAATGCTTTGGGTGACATACCGCTATAGCGACGGAAAAAACGCGAAAAATAGGCTGCATCGCTAAACCCCAAATAATCAGAGAGTTGTGTAATCGTCATGCGGGTGTACTGCAGATTGCGTCGCGCTTCAAGCATCAACCGCTGATGCAATACTCCAAGAGCGCTACAGCCATAAAACTCACGACATAAATAATTTAAGTGCGTAACCGACAGTCCAATCAGCTTCGCATACTCCGCCAACGGGAGATGCTGTCGGTAGTGGCTCTCGATAAGGCGGGCGAAGTGACGCATCATGCTGCGCTTCCGCTCCGCTTTATCTTCCGCGGGGGACGCGGGATGGCACTGTCGGTTCAGCCAGACCAACAGCGTCCCCAGCAGCGAATAGAGCATCATTTCTCGCGCATCGTGCTCTTCGCAGTACTCCTCGCGAAGCGCTGAAAACAGCGTATGCATGCGCCCGCGAGAACGGCCCACCGGCACACACTGCGGCACGCTAAGCACATCCAGAGGGCGACCGAACTGATTTTCAAACCGGCTCAGCAGCGGCAGCGCCAGAGAGAGCACAAACCCTTGCGTCCCGGGTGAAAAATTAAACCCGTGAATACAGAGGGCGGGAACCACCTGGATGCAGGACTCCGTCATCACCGCGGTGGCGCCTTCAATTTCGATCTCCGCCCGCCCCTGATGCAGATAGAGAAGCTGGACCATTTCCGCATGCTGATGGACGCGAATATGCCACTGATACAGGCTGCTGCGCTGTAAAATCGACTCACAGTGCAGCAGGTCCGGCGTCGGCCAGCCGCACTCTTCGCCATACAGCTTAAATACGGGCACGGTTTGAACGAACGGCATGATGACTCCTCTTAATTCAGGCGACACGCTCCATGGGCAAGCCCACGTAGTTTTCCGCGATGGTGGTCAGCCCGGCGCGCGAGCCCAGATAGTAGCGGCGGTCGGCGGCCTGCATTTTAGCGTCGAACGCGTTCTGATCCGGAAAATCATGCAGCAGGCGGGTCATAAACCAGCTAAAGCGTTCCCCTTTCCAGACCCGATCCAGCGCCAGTTGCGAGTAGGCCGCCAGCAGATCGCTGCGGCCACGATGGTAGTATTCGCGCAAAATCCGCCACAGATAGTTCACGTCCGATGCCGCCAGATTTAATCCTTTCGCCCCGGTTGGCGGAACGATATGCGCCGCATCCCCCACCAGGAACAACCGCCCATATTGCATCGGCTCCACGACGAAGCTACGCAGGGGGGCAATGCTCTTCTCAAGTGAGTGACCAGTCACTAACCTGGATGTCAGCTCTTCCGGCAAGCGGCTTTTCAGCTCCTGCCAGAAGCGCTCGTCCGACCATGCTTCAACCTTATCGCTCAGCGGAACCTGCAGATAATAGCGGCTGCGAGTCAGTGAGCGTTGACTGCACAATACAAACCCCCGCTGATGGTGCGCATAAATAAGCTCCGGATTGACCGGCGGCGTATCCGCCAGCAGGCCTAGCCAGCCAAACGGCCACACGCTCTCGTAGGTCTGCAAAATGCCAGCTGGAATACTTTGCCGCGATACGCCGTGGAAACCGTCGCAACCGGCAATAAAATCGCACTCCAGACGGCAGGTTTCCCCTTCGCTGAGGTAGGTGATCGTCGGCCGGTCGCTTTTGGCGTCATGGATAGCCACCTCGCTCACGCCATAGACGATCGGCGCACCGCTGGCGGCCCGGGCAGCCATCAGATCGCGGGTTACTTCGGTCTGGCCATAAACCATTACGCTCTTACCGTCGGTTAGCTCGCTCAGTGCGACGGGCACCCGCTGGCCGTCAAACAGAAACTCCACCCCATGATGCACCAGGCCTTCGGCATCCATCCGCTGCGCCACGCCCGCTTCGCGTAGCAGATCGACGGTGCCGCTTTCCAGAATTCCCGCGCGGATGCGCCCCAGCACATACTGCGGCGTTTGACGCTCAAGGATCACGGTATGGATCCCGGCGTTGTGCAGCAACTGCCCCAGCAGCAGCCCGGAGGGGCCCGCGCCAATAATCGCGACCTGTGTCTTCATAGGGATGTCTCACTCTTGCAGGGTTAATTATTTGTATAATTTTTGTTTAATAAAAGTGCTTTTCTGCATTTTTGATAAGTCAGTGGGGAAAAAGAAGGGATGAATGGCGACAAAAATTGCACTTTTCACCAAACTGGCAAAAGTGTGGGATGCTTCAAATTCTGCCGCCCCGCAGACTGGGAATTTTTGCACATTATTTGATCCCACCCCCCTCAGCCGCCACTGCGCTTCAGGTTAAAGTATCGGCAGATACCAGGCGTCGTGAACAATAGAGGAAGTATGCAGGTTGATCGGACACAGCAGCGGGCAATCACACGTTTATGCATCCAGTGTGGTCTTTTTCTGTTACAGCACGGCGCCGAGAGTGCGCTGGTGGAGGAACTGTCAACACGTCTCGGGCTGGCGTTGGGGATGGACAGCGTTGAAAGCGCCATCTCTTCGAATGCCATCGTCCTGACCACCATTAAAAATGGCGAATGTCTTACCTCTACGCGCAAAAATGTCGATCGCGGCATTAATATGCATGTGGTGACGGAAGTGCAGCACATTGTGATCCTCGCCGAGCATAAGCTGCTGGACTATCGCGACGTCGAGAAGCGTTTTGCGCAGATCGTTCCCCTGCGCTATCCGCGCTGGCTGCTGGTGCTGATGGTGGGTCTTTCCTGCGCCTGTTTCTGCAAACTGAATAACGGCGGTTGGGATGGGGCGCTGGTCAGCTTCTGCGCAAGCACGGTAGCCATGTACATTCGCCAGGTGCTGACCCATCGCTCCATGCATCCGCAGATCAACTTCTGCATCACCGCCTTTGTCGCCACCACCATCTCCGGGCTGCTGCTGCGCCTCCCGACGTTTGCCAGCACGCCGACCATTGCCATGGCCGCCAGCGTTCTGCTGCTGGTCCCGGGTTTTCCATTAATCAATGCCGTCGCCGATATGTTTAAAGGGCATATCAATACCGGACTCGCCCGCTGGGCGATCGCCAGCCTGCTAACCCTCGCCACCTGCATTGGCGTGGTGATGGCCATGACCGTATGGGGGCTGCGCGGATGGGCATAATCTCATTTATTTTTGCGCTGGCGGAAGACATGCTGCTGGCGGCGATCCCCGCCGTCGGGTTTGCGATGGTCTTTAATGTCCCTCAGCGCGCTCTGCGCTGGTGCGCGCTGCTGGGGGCGATTGGCCATGGCTCGCGTATGATCATGATGAGCGCCGGTTTTAACATTGAATGGGCCACCTTTCTCGCCGCTCTGCTGGTGGGCAGCATTGGCATTCAATGGTCGCGCTGGTATCTGGCGCATCCGAAGATTTTTACCGTCGCCGCCGTGATCCCGATGTTTCCTGGCATCTCAGCCTACACGGCGATGATTTCCGCGGTAAAAATCAGTCATTTTGGCTATTCGGAAGAGATGATGATTTTGCTGCTGAGCAATTTTTTAAAGGCCTCTTCGATTGTGGGCGCCCTTTCGATTGGCCTGTCGATACCCGGCCTGTGGCTGTATCGTAAGCGTCCTCGCGTCTAACCCCGACGTCGCGGTTAATCCGCGACGCTCCTTCCGCGATGGCCTCTGTGCTACTATGTGCAGATCACCCCACTCTTTGCAGTTCAGAGTTGAGATAGAGTTATGTCTTCGCGAATTTTAACCTCCCATTTTAGCGGCCTGGAAGAGTTCCTCCAGCAGCACGCGGCGCTGCTGGCAAAATCGACTGACGGCACCGTTGCCGTTTTTGCCAATAACGCGCCGGCATTCTATGCGCTGACGCCAGCGCGGCTGGCGCAACTGCTGGAGCTGGAAGCCAGGCTGGCGCGCCCCGGCAGCGACATCGCGCTTGACCCGCAGTTTTTCGAGGAGCCCGCCGCGGCGCCGGTTGCGGTGCCGATGGGCAAATTTGCTATGTACGCCGGGTGGCGGCCTGACGCCGATTTTCAGCGCCTGGCCGCGCTGTGGGGCATTGCCCTGAGCCAGCCGGTTACCCCCGAAGAGCTGGCCGCTTTCGTCGCTTACTGGCAGGCGGAAGGTAAAGTCTTTCACCACGTGCAGTGGCAGCAGAAGCTGGCGCGTAGCGTGCAAATCAGCCGCGCCAGCAACGGCGGACAGCCGAAGCGCGATGTGAACAGCGTTAGCGAACCCGACAGCCATATTCCGCGAGGTTTCCGAGGATGAGCATGAAAAACGTTGGCGACCTGATGAAACGCCTGCAGAAAATGATGCCGGCACATATTGAACCGGCGTTTAAAACCGGCGAAGAGCTGCTGGCCTGGCAAAAAGAGCAAGGCCGGCTGCGTTCCGAAGCGCTGGAGCGAGAGAATCGCGCGATGAAAATGCAGCGCACCTTCAACCGCTCGGGGATCCGCCCGCTGCATCAGAACTGCTCCTTTGATAACTATCGCGTCGAGTGCGAGGGGCAGATGAATGCGCTCGCCCGGGCGCGCCAGTACGTGGAAGAGTTCGATGGCAATATCGCCAGCTTTATCTTCTCCGGTAAACCGGGCACTGGCAAAAACCACCTGGCGGCAGCCATTTGCAACGAGCTGCTGCTGCGCGGGAAGTCGGTCTTAATCATCACCGTGGCCGATATTATGTCGGCGATGAAAGATACCTTCGGCAACCGGGAAACGAGCGAAGAACAGTTGCTTAACGACCTCAGCATGGTCGACCTGCTGGTGATCGATGAAATTGGTATGCAGACAGAGTCTCGCTATGAAAAGGTCATTATCAATCAGATAGTTGACCGGCGCTCATCCTCCAAACGACCTACCGGGATGCTCACCAACAGCAATATGGAAGAGATGAACAAACTGCTCGGCGAGCGGGTGATGGACCGTATGCGGCTCGGCAACAGCCTGTGGGTTATCTTCAATTGGGAAAGTTACCGGCACCGCGTTACAGGCAAGGAGTATTAAGAGATTTCCGGGCGACGACGGCGTTATACTAAAGCGATTATTCAGTCACGCTTATGAGTCCGTCTATGAAATCGTTTAAAAATAGCGTTGTTGCCGCGCTTGCCGTTAGCGCGTTTACCCTCTCTGGCGCCCACGCCGCCTCCTGGCAGGATTCCCTTAACAGCGCTGCCAGCCAGCTCAGCGGCAGTAACGCCCAGGCCAGCGGCGGCATGTCCGTCTCTTCGCTAACCAGCCTGCTCAACGGCAGCAGCCAATCCCTGACCGCCAGCAGCATGAATAATGCGGCCGGGATACTGTCATATTGCGCGAAACAGAAGCTGGCCTCCGTGACCAGCGCCGATAACGTCAAAAATCAGGTGCTGGATAAACTGGGGCTTAGCACGCCGGAAAAACAAAAACAGGACACCAGCTATCTGGATGGCCTGCAGGGGCTGCTCAACAGCAAAAACGGCCAGCAGTTGGACCTGAATACGCTCGGCAATAGCTCGCTGGCGAAACAGGTAAAAACCAAAGCCTGCGATCTGGTCTTAAAACAGGGTGTTAATTTCCTCTCCTGATCCTGACTGACAAGGCCGCATTTGTTGCCTTCGCGGCGGCGCCGCGGCCTGAAACGCTTTTTTTGCAGTTTTCCTGTTCCGTTTTCCCATTTCGCCCGATGCGATGCCGATCAAAAAAGGCAACTTCTAAACCAATTCTGAATAACTGCACACTTTCATGACGCTAGAATTGCAGCAAGATGGCGCTGCAATTACAGTGGGGCTTGAAAAGTAATCTGTTCTGCCAGCCGATAACTGGCATTAATGAGGATGAGCTGTGTCAGAGTTGTTATCCATCGCCTTATTTTTAGCTTCGGTGGTGCTGTATGCCTGGAAAGCGGGTCGTAACACCTGGTGGTTTGCCGCCACGCTCACGGTGTTAGGCCTGTTCGTGGTGCTGAATATCACCCTCTACGCCAGTGACTACTTCACCGGCGACGGCATCAACGACGCGGTACTCTACACTCTGACCAACAGCCTGACCGGCGCCGGGATCGGCAAATATATACTGCCGGGGGTCGGCGTGGCCGTCGCACTGGTCGCCGTCTTTGGCGCCCTCGGCTGGGTGCTGCGCCGCCGTCGGCATCATCCTCATCACGTCGGTTACAGCCTGGCGGCGCTACTGCTGGCGCTGGCCTCCGTTGATGCCAGCCCGGCCTTCCATCAGATCAGCGAGCTGGTGAAATCCCAGTCACGCGAGGGCGATCCAGACTTTGCCGCGTACTATAAAGAGCCGTCGAAGCAAATCGACAATCCGCAGCTGAACCTGGTCTATATCTATGGCGAAAGTCTCGAGCGCACCTATTTTGATAACGACGCCTTTCCCAACCTCACCCCTGAGCTTGGCAGAATTAAAGATGAGGCCATTGATTTCAGCAATACCATGCAGCTGCCGGGGACCGATTACACTATCGCCGGCATGGTCGCCTCACAGTGCGGCATTCCGCTGTTCGCGCCGTTCGAAGGTAATGCCTCAGCCTCAGTCTCCAGCTTCTTTCCACAGAATATTTGCCTTGGCGATATTCTGAAGAACTCCGGTTACGAGAATTACTTTGTGCAGGGGGCTAACCTGCGCTTTGCCGGCAAAGACGTGTTTCTTAAATCCCACGGCTTCGATCATCTGTACGGGGCGGAAGAGCTAAAAACTACGGTGGCGGATCCTACCTACCGCAACGACTGGGGCTTCTATGACGACACTGTGCTCGACGAGACCTGGAAAAAATTCGAAGAGCTGTCGCAGTCCGGGAAACGCTTCTCGCTCTTCGCCCTGACGGTGGATACCCACCATCCCGACGGTTTTATCTCACGCACCTGCGAGCGTAAACGCTATGATGTGGACGGCAAGAAAAACCTCTCTTTCAGCGCCGTTAGCTGCAGTCAGGAACATATCGCCGCGCTGATAGAGAAGATTAAAGCCTCACCCTATTTCAAAAACACGGTCATCGTGGTCTCTTCCGATCACCTGGCCATGAAGAACAGCGCCTGGGATTATCTCAACAAGCACGATCGCAGCAATCTGTTCTTCGTCCTGCGCGGCGATAAACCGCAGCAGGAGACCCTGGCGGTGAAACGCAACACCATGGATAACGGCGCGACGGTGCTGGATATTCTCGGCGGCGATAACTATATCGGCCTCGGGCGTAGCAGCCTCTCCGGCCAGTCGCTCTCCGGTATTTTCATGAATATGAAAGAGAAAGTCCTGGCATGGAAGCCTGACGTGATCCGCCTGTGGAATTTCCCCAAAGAAATGAAGAATTTCACCATCGACTCGCAGAAAAATATGATCGCTTTCTCCGGCAGCCATTTCCGTCTGCCGCTGCTGCTGCGGGTATCTGACCAGCGCGTAGAACCGCTGCCGGAGAGTGAATACTCTGCGCCGCTGCGCTTCCAGCTGGCCGATTTCGCGCCACGGGATAATTTCGTGTGGGTCGATCGCTGCTATAAAATGGGCCAGCTGTGGTCGCCTGAGCTGGCGCTCTCCACCGACTGGTGCGTCTCGCAGGGACAGCTGGGGGGTGAGCAGAAGGTCCAGCACGTTGATAAGCCACAGTGGCACGACAAGACCGCCTTCAGGGACACCCTTATTGATATGGAGCGCTATAAGGGCAACGTCGATACGCTGAAAATTGTCGACAACGATATTCGCTATAAGGCCGACAGCTTCGTGTTTAACGTCGCTGGCGCCCCGGAAGAGGTTAAACAGTTCAGCGGTATTTCGCGTCCCGAGTCGTGGGGGCGGTGGTCCAATGCTCAGTTGGGCAGCGACGTGAAGATTGAATATAAAGAGCCGCTGCCGGAGAAATTTGATCTGGTGATCACCGCCAAAGCTTATGGCCCAAACGCCAATAAGCCGATTCCGGTGCGAGTTGGAGAAAGTGAGCAAGTGCTCACTCTGGATAATGACGTGACTACCACGACGCTGCATTTTGACAACCCAACGCGCAGCAACACGCTGATCATCACCCCGCCGGACCCGCAAACCACTAACGAGGGCAATATCCTCGGCCACTCCCCGCGTCAGTTGGGGATCGGCATGGTGGAGATCAAAGTGGTGAAAAGCGAAGGCTAACGCAATCCTGCCCGGCGAATTTTCGCGCCGGGCAGCGGTTGTCGTGGCAGGACGTTAACCACACAGCGGCTGTAGTTCATCAGCCGACAGTCCGGTGATCTTCTGTACCATCTCTTTGTCGAGGCCATTCTGTAACATACTGCCGGCAATGCGCAGCGCCTCGCGTCGGCTGCCTTCCTGCAAGCCCTCCAGGTGCCCTTCTTCCCGGCCTTCCAGTCGGCCTTGTTGCCGACCTTCCTGCTTAAGCTTTTGCGCGATAGACATCAATGTCTCCTCATACTGTGGCAGACGGCGGGCCAGCCGGCGGAGAAACACGCCCGGCTCGGCCGTATTACCGTACTGCAGCATATAGTGAAACAGCATTCTCAACTGCCGACGGTTAGTGTATCCCAGCATCACAACGGCCGCCAACGACTCCGTTATGCCGCTGAGATCGCGCTGGCGAATATGTTTTTGCATCAGCTCCAGCAAGGCGACTCGCCGATGTTGCACGATGTCATCGTCCGGCATCACCGTCACGTCGATCAATGGAAACTGACAGCCATACAGCGTCTTCGCCAGCTGCGGGTCGGCAAATTCATCCAGCCAGTTGAGGGAAAAAGGATACGGACTGGTTGCACCGTGATAAAAAAGCATCGGCACCACCAGCGGCAGCGTTTTGTGCCCGGCATCCAGGTGGCGCTGCATTGCGGCAATCGCATAGCGCATCAGGCGAAAGGCCATATGGCTATCCGGTGAGCTCTGGTGCTCTATCACCACGTAAACATACCCCGTGCCGCAGGTGGTCTGCACCGACCAGAGGACATCTGAATACCAGGCGCGCAGATCCTCATCGATAAAGCTCGCCGATTGCAGCCTCAGGGTAGAGAAATCGCACCGCTGACGGATCGCTTCGGGAAGGTAGAGGGTGAGGAAATCAGTCGCTGTCTCCGGGTGACGAAGAAATCGCTTAAAGACCGCATCGTGCGGCGTCGAGGTCATCCATTTTTTCATGGCCATCCGCTTGCCTGAAAGAGAAGGTAAGCCGGACTCTATCACCGGTTTTTACCCGGTTGGGTTTGACGACAATTTTCTGGGAAGCGCCTCGGAGAATAGCATGGCGGCCAGCCCGGCTGGCCGCCATCAACACGGCTTAGTAATCAAACTGCCGGTAGTAACGGCGGATATTGAGGTCGTGGCCGGTATGGTGTTCAAAGTGGGCCGCCAGCCGGTCCACCAGCAGGGTGGACACCACGCACGGCGCCATAACCCAGCGGAACGCGTCATCAATGCCGTTCAGCGGATAGTCGCGCGGG
Source organism: Klebsiella sp. P1954 (assembly GCF_018199955.1). Classification (NCBI taxonomy): domain Bacteria; kingdom Pseudomonadati; phylum Pseudomonadota; class Gammaproteobacteria; order Enterobacterales; family Enterobacteriaceae; genus Klebsiella; species Klebsiella sp. P1954. Next base: position 2,248,106 of record NZ_CP073373.1, read on the forward strand.
TCGATAACCACCAGATGGTCAGTTATTTTTTCGGCAAAACGCTCGACGCGTTCGTCCAGCGCCCGGCATCTCCCCTCGCCTTTCACCAGAAACAGCGGAACCTCTTTTTCCAGCAGCTCCAGGGTGCCGTGGAAAAATTCAGCGGAGCTCACCGACTTCGTCCGCTTCCACTGCATCTCTTCGAGAATACACATTGAGAACAGATAGACCTCGCCCCACATTTCCGCGCCGCCAATCCACATCATATAGTCGCAGTCATGGTATTGCGCGGCAATGCTATCCGCTCGGGGATCGAACTGGCGTTTCGCCTGCAGGAGATTTTCCGGCAGTAACTCGAGCTGGCTGGCAAATCGCGCATAATCAGCAAACTCGCCGTGACGAAAAATGACGCGGAAGAATAACCAGTACAGCAGCATATATTCATATTCCACGCCATTTTTGTGGCACATCGGAATATGCCAGCTGGCGGCGGCAGCCAATGGCGAGTCGGCGTGACGAGTAATAGCTACCACGCGGATCCCCTGTGCCTTGCACCATTCGGCAATGGCGACCGACTCTTTGGTATCGCCGGATTTAGATAACGTAACGACAACCGCATCTTTATTTAATTTTTTATGTCCGCGATGGATTAACTCCGCGGCCTGTTCAAGATATACCGGCACGCTGGTTAATTCTTTGGCAAATTCATTAATTGCCATCATCGGCGCCAGGGAACCACCTACCGAAGCAAAAAATAATGCGCTACAGCCGCTGTCATAAATATCGTCGGCTACGGTTTCAGCCTGTTTACGCGCAGCGATGATCTCGCGAGCACTGGTCAGGTACTCGTCCTGATTAAAACCCAACATAGTTTTCTCCTGAATATTCAGATTTTACTTTTTAAGACGCGGTCAAAATCGTCGAAAATACGTTTAGCCAGATCGATGCCTTTCAGTCCTGCGGTATGCCAGGCGAGCATCTGCACTGGGACAATCAGCAGCAGAGGCGCCAGGTGATGCTCGCACGGACAGTTTAGCGCCAGCGTTTGAGCATCCTCTTCGTCACCCAGCGTCAGGGTAAAGGCCCGGCCAATGGACGGCGCCAGATAGTCGCGCAGCGCCCGGGTTCGCGCGTCCGGCGTATCTTCAATAAACAGCATCACATGGCGGGCATTGGCTTCCAGATAGGGGCCATGCATATAGGCTTCCAGCTCAAAGCCGCTGGAAGGCACGCGCACCGTCTCGGTAAATTTGGTTTCGAACTCCTTCGCCACGCCAACCAGCGCGCCGTAGCCGGTGGCGACAAAGCGCTCGCCGCTCCGCAGCGTTTCGCTATGGCGGTCAATAAAGCGCGAGGTGCGGACGATAACCTCCGGGATCGCCGCTACCAGCCGCTGCAATTCAGCGAGATAGTGCTGCTCCTCGACCTCGCTGGCTTTCTCCTGCTTACGAGCAATGATCAGCGCTATCAGCAACAGGTTGAGCACCGTCGCGCTAAAGCCGCGGGTCACAAACCCTACGCTCTCGATCCCGGTATTAATATCCAGAACGCCATCGCTGGCGCCTCCTATCGGGCTTTGCGGATCTGAGGTCAGGGCGAAAACCGACTTGCCGGAAGCCTGTACCTTACGCATCGCCTCCAGCGTCGACGCGCTTTTTCCGCTCTGTGAAATCGCCACCACCAGATCGGCATGCGGGTCGATCGCGTCGTAATGGGTGAAGTTGTACGGCTCTTTAATGTCAAGCAGCACACCGAAGCGTTGCTCAAAGAAATAGCGCGCGCACAGCGCGGCATTCAGCGACGATCCGGTCGCGAGCAATAATATCCGCCGTACCGGGTGCTGGCGGGCGAAGGTTTCAATCGGCGCCAGCTTTTGCCGGTACTCGCGCAGGATCTGCGCCAGGCAGGCTGGCTCTTCACTGATATATGTCATCATTGTTGGTCGCATAGCTCACTCCCGTTAAAACAATCCGATCCACGAACCCAGAATGCCCACCAGCGCCATGCCGCCAATAATTGAGAGCGGTTTAACTTTCCGTCCCAGTAGCCAGTAGACGATGCCAAAACTCACCAACGGCAGCATGCAGGGCAGAATGTCGTTGATAATGTCCTGTACCTGGGTTTTGGCCTCCCCGGCGCCGAAGGAGAGAGGAATGGTGATATCGATCATTGAAGCGGTCATCGCCCCGACTACCATCAGACCGATAATCGACGCCCCGTAGGTCAGGCTCTCCATCATTCCGCTCTTCTGGATCCGCTGCAGGACCCCGGTGCCCAGTACGTAGCCCCAGCGGGTAAAACACCAGCGCACCAGAATGTGCGGCACGTTAAACACCAGCAGAAACAGGATCGGCCCGAGGATGTTGCCCTTCAGCGCCAGGCTGGTGCCGATCCCGGTGGCGATGAGGCGCAGCGTCCCCCAAAAGAAAGAGTCACCCAGCCCGGCTAACGGTCCCATCAGTGAGGCTTTGACGTTATCAATCGCAGTGGCATCCATGTTTTTCTGCTGACTGTTTTTCTCTTCCATCGCCGTGGTGATCCCCAGCAGCAGGGTGACGATATGCGGCGTGGTATTGAAAAAAACCAGATGCCGCTTCAGCGCTGCGGCCAGCTCCTCTCTGCGCGGATAGAGCTTCTTCAGCACCGGGATCAACGCGTAAACAAAGGCGAGATTCATCTGCCGCTCATAGTTCCACGAGAACTCCATCTGGAAAGAGCGCCAGAACACCCGGCGTAAATCGCGCGGCGTAATCCGGGTTTCTTCCTGCGCCTGCGGCTGCAGGGTCTCTTCAGAAATCATCTTCGTCGTCATCGCTGCCTCCTTGTTCTGTCGTGATACGAGGTGAATTCAATGCGGTGACGTTAACCATGACCACCGCCACGATAGCGCCGAGAATGGCGATACCGGTCACCGGGATTTTCAAATAGGCCATCAGCACAAAACCGAGGAAAAAATACGGCGCCACTTTCTTGTTAATCAGCAGCCTGGCGAGCATCGCGAAGCCGAGGGCCGGGATGATGCCGGTGGCGACGCTGAGCCCATGTTTGATAAATTCCGGGATCGTATCGAGCAGGGATTTCACCGCGTTGCTGCCAACCAGGAATGAGACGGTGACCACCGCGGCAAGCATCAGCGACAGGCCGAATCCGGCAATCAAATGCATCCGCTCAATGCCGCGGAGATCCGCCCGTTCCGCATACCCGTCCGCCTTCTGGCTAAGCATTGGAATGAACATCCCCAGATAGATGTTTTTCAGGATCAAAGTCAGCGTGGCGATAGGCAGGCCAAGCAGCAACGCCGTTTCTGTGCCTGCGCCAGAGGTAATGGCGAACGCCACGCCGAGAATACCGCCGGTCACCACGTCGGGCGGGATCGAGGCGCCAACGGAGAAAGAGCCGATAAACGCCAGCTCCAGCGTCGCGCCCATAATGACGCCGGTCTGTACATCCCCCAGCACCAGCCCGGTCAACAGCCCGGTGACGATAGGCCGTGAAATTAGCGACGTCCCTAAGGCATATTCCGATTGCGCGATAAACGCCACCAGACCCAGTAAGAGAGCCTCTACCATAATCTGTCCTCCGGAATTACACGCATTCCGCAAAAAGCTGTTTGCGATCGTTCGGGACCTGGCGAATCTCCACTTCGACGCCCTTGCCCACCAGTTGTTGTAGCTGTTCTATTTCTGTCGGCAGTAAATTAATCGCCTTAGAGATATTTTTACTGCCCTCTTTAGCCTTTATTCCGCCAAGATTTATGCTTTTTATTTCGTCGATGGCGCTGGCAATACGCCAGGCGTCATTAACCGACTCCACAACAATAAATAAATTATATTTATCGGTAACCCCGCTTTTTATTGCCTCAATAGAATCATTTATATTTTTAATCACCAGCTTCACCGAGGGCGGTTTGGCAAGCTTAATGGTGGTTTTCCGCAACTCATCGCCAGGGACGCTATCGTTGGCGATTAAAATACAATCGGCGCCGACATATTGGGTCCAGGAAAAGGCCACCTGGCCGTGAAGTAATCGATGGTCTACCCTTAATAATGTAATCATCATGCTTCCTCATTTCAGAAGTCTTTATCCATAGTCATCGCGCTGGCAATCGTTTGATTGCAGTACTGAATGCTCTCTTTGGCGTTTGTTAATGCCTCGGTAATTAATTTTTCGGTATTGTCTTCGGCTGCGGAAATCAGCAAGTCAATAATTAACGGCAGATTTAAACCGGATAATAAATGGAAATGTGGGCGAGATAAAAAACGAACAAACTCGTTATTCACGCTACCGGCAAAAATATCCGTAATCACGATCAGCTCATCCTGCGCCGGGAAACGCGCCACTAGCGCTTCCACCTGCTGCGTCAGATCGACCTCTTCTTCCACGTAGGCACACAAGGTATGTATGTCGGGTTGTTTACCGAGGATCAGTTCCACGGAGTTCAACAAACCGTTAGCAAAGCTGCCATGGCTGGCAAAAATATAGTGTCGTTTCATCCTTACCTCGAAAGCGCATTCCACTGCTTTCTTAATTGCAACCGACGTGCCAGAAACAGTGGCGCGTCGGCTAACGCAAGGATAAAAAAGAAGAGATGTGTTAAAAGTCTTGATCTTCCTGAATAAATTCTGTTTCCCGCGTCAGGATATCGTGAATGTAGCAGAGCTCTACAACGGGAATTTTGACACTATACCCGCTCTCTATGACACTAAAGGCCTCGCGTAGCGTAGCCAGCTCGCGATCCGGACACTGCCCTCCAGTGTATTGGGCTGGGGAAGCGTGACGAATTAATCGCTCTATCAGACAGCTGATATGCACATACAGCGCGACCTTACGATCGTTAGGTACATCGCGCCCGGCCAGATGCTCATAGCGCAGCAAAAACTGCTCAACCTGGTTGATCACCTTAGCCGTATCGAGGATCGTCACCGACTCGATCACCCGGCGCAGCGAAAAGTTTTTCAGGATCAGGTTGTTGATCTCGCTGACCTGCTCCGCCGTCGCCAGTTCGCCAAAAATGCGCATCAGCGGACGACTCCCTTCGCCAGAGATCAGCGAATCCAGCGAGATCCATGGTAGATCGGCAAGATGCGGATCCAGGGTACCGACGATCGCCAGCACCTCATAGCGGCTTAGCATCGGCTCCCGTCGCGCGGGATCGGCAAGGGTCTCCACATCGCAGGCCACAATATCAATGCCAAGCGCTTCAGGAATGCTGGCTTTTAACAGCGCCGACAGATTCGCCGCCGCGCCCAGACCGGTCGCGCAGGTGGTTAAAATCGCCCGCGGCTTATCGGTTTGCGGGTAATAGAGCTGGTGCTCAACCGCAAGGTCATCGCCGATCTCGCGGACGATATCTTCCAGCATAACGCCCTGCAAAATGCGCTCCCCGACGTACATCGCCATACCGGTGGAGACATTGTTGATGATCGCCATCGGCGTACTCAGGCGACGATTAAAATGGCGGTGAATGGCGTTCAGCGATCCCATGTCGACCAGGATTATCAATCCTGATGCCAGGGCATGGCTCTCTATGTAGGCCATCACCTGGTTAGCGATAGCCTCCGGCGTCACGTCCAGCGGCATATCGAATGACTCAAAGAGCTGGCTTTTCAGCAAGCGGTTCGCCACGTTGGCGATGCTGCTGGCGGTAGCGTAACCGTGAGCGAGAATTATCGCCCGGGTCACCTGCTGCTGGCTGATGGCGCCATTCTTGTGGAACCACAGCACTAACAGCAGCAGGTCGATACGCTGGGGTTCAATATCCAGCTTCAGCGTCAACGCACCGAGGATCGCTTCGCAAAAGCGATACAGCAGCGGAAACTTCTGTACCAGGAAGTCCTCCAGCTGGCGGGCTTTTTCATTGTTTATCGTGGACTGCGCCTGTCGGGATCGGTGGATCAGGTAGTGGCTCAGCGCGTAGAGGCAGTTGCCGTTAAACTGGATATTGAAGCGCTTTTCCAGGCGATAATACTCCTCCCGAACCTGATGAGCGATCAGCAGCAGCATCTGCGAGCTACTGGAGTCATGATTATCAAAGATCAACCGATCGAAGAGGGTTTCAATCTCTTCCCCCATGCTCCTTTGCGCCTCTTCCCAGACCGTTTTTTTATTCAGCACCGCTTCATACTGCGCCAGAACCCGACACTGAACGTCATAGATCAGCCCCTGTACCGGGTCGCGCGCGCGCAGCAGCCAGACCAGGCTGGTCTGCGGCTCGATAAGCAGCGGCTCCTGCTGGCCCATCGCTTCGCTGAGCGCTGGCGTCGCGGCCATGACATTTTCCGGCAGATCGTGCAGCGTCACGGTCAACATTTCGCGGCCCGGAGACCTGGCCCAGGCTGACGCCACGGCGTACTTCACCACATTCTTCAGCTCGCCGACGTTGCCCCGATAAACATACTGCGTCAGGACCTGCAACAGTCGCGGCGTTAGTTGCAGCCGGGCGGCAAGCGTGCGCGCCTCCTGCCAGAAAAACTGTAGCGTTAGCGCCTCCTTCTCCTCGCGGCTACGGTGTTGAAGATCGGGCAAGCTAACCAGGATCGGAATTCGGCGCAGGAAGGTGGTGAGAAAAGTGCTGTGAATATCTTCGGTGGTGGCAAACACCAACCGCAGCGAAATCGGCAAGCCTTGCGCGGTCTCCCCCACCCGGTAGATCTCCTTACGATCCAGCCAGGTGAACAGCTTCTCCTGTCCCTGAGCATCCAGGCGATGGACCTCATCGAGAAACAGCATCCCGCCGTTTGCCGCCTCAAACGCCCCCGCTTTATCGCTCTGCGCACCGGTAAACGCGCCTTTGACGTAGCCAAACAGGTTGGCGGCCAGCAGCTCCGGATTACTCGCATACTGCGCGCAGTTAAAGCTCACAAAGGGGGCATCGGGCGCCAGCAGCCCCTGGGCGATGGCGAACTCATGCATCAGCTCAGCCATATAGCTTTTGCCGGTCCCGCTATCGCCGGTAATAAGCAGCGGTAGCCCGCCGTTAGGATAAAACAGCGCGGTTTTCATCTGCTCAATCGGTTTACGCAGGCTGCCGTCATGCCCGGTCAGCAACGAAAAATGGTCCGCCTGCTCCGGCTGGCGGTCGCTCTCCGCGAGTAACTCCGCCATGCTGGCATACTCACTGCGGGAAAGCGGGTAGAACTGCTGGCAAAAGGCTTTTTTATGCAGAAAATAGACCGGCCGGGTGTTGATTTTCACCAGCACGTCCTGAGCGACCAGCTGATTGAGATAATGGCTGGCGGTATTTCTTTGCATCGCGAAACGCCGGGCCAGCCAGCTGGCGGTAAAGACCTCGCTCAGGTTATCCGGATCGAAAAAATCGGTCTGATTTTGCAAAAAAGCCAACAGTTCCGTTTTACGCATCGCATCCCCCTCTTCGCCATTACGAAGGGATATGATGCGGGAAAAGAGAGGCTTATCGACGGCCCATGCTGTTTTTTGCGGTCCAGCGCACACTCCTGGCTAAGCCGACTACGCGTCGGCCAGATCCATCGTCATTTCATACTGCTGCAGCGAGAGCGGCGTATATCCGGCCGCGGCAAACAGCGGCGTAAAAGTTTCCGGGACCGTCACCGAAGTACCAATGCCCGGGAACTGCTGCGCCAGCGCCATCAGCAGCTCACGCGCCAGCCCCTGGCGGCGGGCGGCGGGCTCCACCCACAAAAACGACAGTACAGGGCGCGAGCCCGCCGTCGTTAGAACCGCGAAGGCGCGCTGTTCCAGCGTCACGACCTGACATGGCAGAGTGGCGAAGGTAAGCGGATCCAGCAGCCAGGGAAGCTGGCTGTTACTCTCCTCAATGGCGCGCCGAAGCAGGGACAGGGTGGGATAAAGCTGCAATACGCCCGGCACCGGGGGCAGAAGTTCTGTACTCAGGTAGCCGCAGAGCCCATAGCGTCGCGTAAAGCCCAGCGACTGATACAGCGCGACGGCCGCATGGTTATCGCGGATCACCTCCAGGAATACCGTCTCGATCCCCTGCTGTTGCAAAAGCATCAGCAGCTCCTGCATCAGTTTCCGGCCCAGGCCTTTGCCGCGCCAGGCCGGGCGCAGGGCAAAGGCCGCCAGGCGAGCGGCACTCCCCCGGCGCGCGACGATCGCGATCGCCGCCGGTTCATCTCCGGCCAGCCAGACGCGGGAATCGACCAGGCTCATCCCCTCGGCGCTAAAACGCTGAACAAATCCCTCTACCGACTGGGTAACAGGCACCAGGTAGGCTTCAAAACAGGCGTTGAGAATATCCGTTAACTGCACGCTGCTGAACTGCGTGGCGGGAACGGCGGTCAGCTCCATACTTTTCTCCCGAAGGCTGCTATGCTGAGGTGATGAAAACTACCACTATAACTGCCGGTGCCGTATTACGCCTGACTCAGGAGAGCGATATCGCCCTTCTGCCCGCCATTGAACGTTCTGCCGCCCAGGCATTTCGCCAGATCCCTTCTCTCGCCTGGCTGGCGGACAGCGAGGTGATTAGCGTTGCGCGCCATCATGATTATCTGGAAACGGAGCATAGCCTGCTGGCGGTAGCCGCCGGGCAACCCGTTGGCTTTATTCTGACCGAACCGTTCGACGATGCGTTATTTATCGTCGAAGTCGCCGTCCACCAGGCCTGGCAGCAACAGGGCATCGGCCGAATGCTGCTGGAGCGGGTTATCGAGAGCGCACGGCAGATGGGCTACCCGGCGGTAACCCTCACCACCTTCCGCGAGGTGCCGTGGAATGCGCCGTTTTATACCCGTCTGGGATTCGCCATGCTCGATGAGCTGACCCTGCCCGCCGGGCTGGCGGCAAAAAGGGAACAGGAGACCCGGCACGGCCTGCCGCCCGAGTCGCGCTGCGCCATGCGCCTGGCGTTGTAGACTTCAGCACTGATTTCAGCGGCGCAATATGGTACAAAGTACCATTCAAAACTTACCCGTTGTTACCGTATGTCCTGGTCAATCGATATTATTTCCTGCATAACCGATCGCTTTGTGGAACTCACGGCGACCGAAAAACGCATTGCGCAGTTTATTCTCGATGATGTCGCGGCGGCGGCGGAGCTGCCCATCGCCGAGATAGCGCGTCTGACGCAAACCAGCCAGGCTTCGGTCACCCGTTTTGCCCGGGCGCTCGGCTGTAAAGACGTCCGAGAGCTGAAGATGAAGCTTGCGCAATCTCTTGCGGTCGGCCAGCGGTTTATCCTCGATGTTCCGGATCTCGAAGGCGTCCAGGGGATCTATGAGTCAATCATCAGCGTACTGGAGACCAACCGGCGGGCGCTGGATATCGAGGCGCTGAAGCGCGCGGTGAGCTGGCTGAGCGATGCGCGGCAGATCCTCGCCCTGGGGATGGGCGGCGGTTCGACCATCTGCGCTCAGGAAATTCAGTATCGCCTGTTTCGCCTCGGTCTGCCGGTAGTCAGCCAGAGCGATGGTCTGCTGGTACGCATGATGAGCTCGGCGGTGACGCCGCAGGATGTGGTGATCGTGCTGTCTCTGGGCGGCTATACCCGGGAAATCATCGAGAGCGCGGCGATTGCCAGCCAGTACGGCGCGAAGGTTATTGCGATTACCCCCGCCGGAACGCCGCTGGCTGAACAGGCGGATCTGGTGCTACCGCTGCTGGTACGGGAGAACGACTATATCTTTAAGCCCAGCACTTCCCGTTACGCGATGCTGGCGATGGTCGATGTGCTGGCCACCGAACTGGCGATGGCCAACAAAACCCAGGCAAAAGGCAAATTACGCCGTATTAAGCTGGCGCTCGACAGCCACCGCGGCGGCGTCGATCGGCAGCCGCTGGGGGACTAACTTTTACTGGCGGAGATAAACCTCTCCGCCTGCTCGCGGGTACGTTCCACGGCCTGTCCGGCGCGATAAAGATCGCTGCCCAGACCGGCACCGGCGCACCCCGCCTGTATCCAGGTCGCCAGATTTTCCGGCGTCACGCCGCCGACCGCCAGCACCGGCACCTCCGGCGGCAACACCGCTTTCAGCGCGCGAATATAGTCCGCGCCGAATGCTGATGACGGAAAGATTTTCAGCCATTGCGCCCCGGCATCCAGCGCGCTAAACGCCTCGGAGGCCGTCGCGCAGCCGGCGCACACCAGCATCCCCTTATCTACCGCGCGGCGGATCACCGCCGGGGCCGTATTGGGCGTCACGATAAGTTTCGCCCCGGCTTCAGCGAGAAAATCAACCTGTTCAACCTTCAGCACCGTTCCCGCGCCAATCATCGCCCGCTCGCCAAACTGACGCACCATCGCCGGAATACTTTGCTGCCAGTCCGGCGAATTGAGCGGGATTTCGATATAGCGAAAGCCTGCATTTATTAGCGTCTCAATATGATCTGCCGCCTCAGCGGGTTGAATGCCGCGTAAAATCGCCACCAGCTTAATCTTGTCCATCAATCATCCTCGCTATACCCGAAAGAAACGCCGCCTCGCCGGAGCAACAGGAAACGGCCAGCCCACGCGCCGCCATCGCCTGCTGATAACGGGCGCTAAGCGAGTGCTCACCAACCAGCACCACGCGGCTGGCGCGATAGCGTTCGCTGAATGTCGCCACCTCCGCGCCAATCAACAGCCCGGAGAGATAATCGCTCACCGAAGTCGCCGCCAGCGCGCCTAACACCCGCGCGGCGCGGGCGCTAAAAAGCCCGGACAATAACGCCGGCTGATTTAACCCTTTTTCCATACCGAGGGCGAAAGCGGCTTCATCCGGCAACTGCGCAGGCAATTGCTGGCCGAGCAGCGAATGGTTAAGCAGCAGGTGATGCAGTTCGCCGGTCATCGCCGTGGCGAACTGGCGCACCACGCCGTTTTGCACCTGCACCCATTTGCAGTGGGTGCCGGGCATCACGTAACACTCCGCGGGCATCAGTTGCCAGGCGCCCAGCAGCTGCGTTTCTTCACCGCGCATTACGTCGTAATCTGCAGCCTGCGCCACTTTCAGCCCCGGCACGATCCACACTTTTTCCGCCACCTCATATAACTGACCGTTGAGCGCCTCCAGCGCCAGCGGGCAGGCCAGATAAGGCACCGGTTGCCAACCGGCATCGCTGCCGATCATGCCCGCCATCACCACCGGCAGCGCGGGGTCGCCGCGCCACGGCGCCAGCTGCTGCTGAAATACCGCTTCGGCGCGCTGCCCGTTCAGACGCGTGACGCCGCAGGGCAGTTTCAGCTTGTCGATGCATTCGCCATCACGCATCCGCCATGCCCGCAGCTGGGTGGAGCCCCAATCGACGGCAATATACTCGTTCATGATTGCCCCTTACCCGCGTGAGGTATGACGTTTGCCAATCGGCAGCGGCGGCGGCGTTGGGCGGCTTTCACGCTCGCGGGTAATCATCTCCAGCGCCTGCTCGCGGCTCATGCTGCTGGCCGGGGTCAGTAACGTCACCACAACCGAGGCCACCAGGCTCGTCAGCACCGCCGGAATACACGGGTTGCCCCAGAACGCCAGCCAGTCGCTATCCACCAGCACCGCAACCGATGCCCCGGCGCCGCCGGCCAGCGCGGCGACCGCGCCCTGCCAGTTAAAGCGTGTCCAGAAACGGCCAAGCATGGTGCAGATAAACATCCCGGACATAATCATCGAGATCATTTTGGTGATGTAGCTGATGATGTCGTTGGAGGTCAGGGCAAACAGCAGCGCCAGCGCAATCACCAGAACCAGGAAGATCCGCGACAGGCGAATCGCTTTCTCCGGCGCGGGCATATGGCCGGTCACCAGGGTGTAGAGGTCGCGCAGCATAATGGACACCGCGGCGATGGCATCAGAGCTGCCGGAAGACATATTGGCCGACATGCCGGCAATCAGGATCGCCATCGCCAGCACCGGCGGCAGCACCTGGGTGGCAAACAAGAAGGCGAAGCCGCTGTTCTCCAACTGCGGGTTCATGGTCCATACCGCCATACCGATGATCGCCGGCAGGAAGGAGAATCCCAGATACAGCAGGCCGGTAATCGTGAAAGAGTGGCGTACCGAAGAGACGGTCTTCGCCGAGTAAATACGCTGGCGATAAGAAGGCGTCGCCAGCACGCCGACGCCGATCACCATCGCCAATGATAGCGCCGGCAGCACGCCTAATTTATCGACCGCGAACAGGCTTTGCGCCGCCGGATCGACGGCCTGCTGAATATGGCTCCAGCCGCCAACGTGATGAACCGCCAGTATCGCCATTAAAATAAAGCCCACGAACAGCACGATCGATTGAATGGTATCGATCCACACCACTGCGGAATAGCCGCCGATACCGACATAAACCACAAAAGCCAGTGCGATAATAATTTTCGCGACATTAATATCAATGCCGCTGGCCCACGCCAGATATAATCCGCCGCCTAATATATGCGCCCCCAGCCAGCCGATAGAGGCAATAAAAATAAGTATCGCGACGAGGTTTTTAATAATTTTACTGCCGCCGGTGTAATACGACATTTCTTCACTCATGGTCATGAAGCGAAGTTTACGTACCGGTGCAAATAACCATGCCACCAGCAGGATCCCCACCGCGCCGCCGAGGCCGTAAAGCATCCCGGCCCAGCCGTTGCTGTAGCCAAAGCCGACGGCGCCGACGCTGGAGCCGGTCCCCACCATGGTGCCGACCGTCGAACCGAGAGTGAGGATCATCGGCAGCGAACGACCGCCAAGTAAAAAGTCTTCGCCGGTTTTCTGTTTGCGCGAAACGTACCAGCCTAAGGTAATCATCGCGCAGGCATAAACGGAAAACCAAATCATAAATGACATATTATTCATGGCTCACATCCAGACGTAATAAATAATATTCGTGCCGCTGAATATTATGAGTTAACAGGAACCATGCCTGAAAAAAGGCATAGCGAACCCAGTGGCACCGATTTATTTATTCACTCTGGTGCCGATATCACACTTTTTTGATGCTCCCTCCCGCAAAGGGAGGGATTTATTTTAGGTTTCGAGCGTTATTGTCGCGCAGCGTTAAAACAGGTCACATCCACTTCGACTTTACAATCCACCACCAGGTCCGCTACGCAGCAGATGCGGGCAGGCGGGTTGTCGCCAAAGAACTCGCGAAATACCTTATTGAACGACTGAAAATAGCGCGCATCGGTGAGGATCACTTTAACATGCACCACGTCGGCCAGGGTGTAGCCCGCTTCGGTCATGATATCTACGCAGTTCTGAATCGCCAGACGCGACTGGTCGACAATCCCGCCTTCCACGACTTCGCCATTTTTCATCGGCGTCTGGCCGGAAACGTACAGCCAGCCTCCCGCTTCCACCGCCCGCGCGAACGGTAGGTGCTGCCCGCCGGTACCGGTACCACCTTCTACGCCATAACGCTTGATACTCATACTCAACTCCTTAGTCCATCCGACGACGCAGGAAACGCCCTGCCCGTCCGGTAATTTTCTTATCACTGCCGTAGCTCATCACGCCGTTGACCATCACCGCCTCAATGCCGTCCGCCGGTCGTTTCGGGTCGGAGAAACTGGCGACATCGCGCACCGTCTGCGGGTCAAACAGCACCAGGTCGGCAAAGTAGCCAATTTTCACCAGCCCGCGATCCGCCAGCTGGAAGCGCGCCGCCGACAGCCCGGTCATCTTGTGTACCGCGGTAGTCAGCGGGAATAGCTGCTCGTCGCGGCTATAGTGGCCGAGCACCCGCGGGAAGGCGCCCCACAGGCGCGGATGCGGCATCGGATCGTTCGGCAGCCCGTCAGAGCCAATCATGGTGACCGGATAGCGCATCACCCGCCGTACGTCCTGCTCATCCATGTTGTGATAAATAGCGCCCGCCGGCATCAGCCGCGCCGCGGCGTCGTGCAGGCTCACCTGCCACTCATCGGCGATCTGCTGCAGCGTTTTCCCCGCCTGCTCCGGCTGCGCTTCGGACCAGGTAATCACGATATCAAACTCGTCGGTCACCTGTTTCATATCCAGCGTCGATGAGCTGGCTGAATAGGGATAACAGTCGCAGGCGATATCCTGCTGCTGGCGCATCTCATCGAAAAACGCCAGCGTCTCTTTGGTACGCCCCCAGTTTTTTGCCCCGGCGCACTTGTGGTGCGAAACCACCACCGGCACGTTGCCGTGACGGCCAATACGGAAGGCTTCGTCCAGCGCCTCGAGAATCGGCTCAAACTCTGAACGTAAATGGGTGGTATAGACGCCCTTCCCGGCCGCCAGCTCTTCCGCCAGCGCCATCACCTCCTCGGTGGTCGACTGGAAGGCGCTGGCGTAGGCCAGCCCGGTACTGAGCCCTAATGCTCCCTGGCGCAGCGCATCGCGTAGCTGTACGCGCATGCCGGCGATTTCCGTCTCGTTCGCCGGACGAAACAGATCGTCCATATGGTTATTGCGCAGCGCGGTGTGACCGATTAACGTGCCGACGTTCAGCGACGGTCGCGCCGCCTCCACCGCATGGGCATAAGCCTCCACGGTGGGATAGATAAAGTGTTGCTGCTCGCCGAGGAGATTCATCGGGTCCGGCACTTCCCCCCGCATGGTGGCGGTCGCCGCACTGATCCCGCAGTTGCCGACGATCACCGTCGTCACCCCCTGGCTGAGCTTCGGCAAGTACTCCGGCATGCGGATCACGTTGATATCATCATGGGTATGCACATCAATAAAGCCCGGCGCCAGTACCCGCCCCTGGCCATCAATCACCTGCTCCGCCGCAACGTCCAGCGCCGGGGCGATAGCCATAATTCGATCGCCCTTCACCGCCACATCAGCACGGTATTGCGGCCCGCCGCTCCCGTCGATCACCGTGACGTTTTTGAAAAGCCAGTCAACTTTCATAGCAATTACTCCCTTTCGACATGCCGATAAGTTAACCATTTACAAGCGCAAAAAACAGTGGAAAACTACGCAAAACTCAGATCGTTTTGTGATACTTTTATTCAAAACGAATGACATTTTTATATTAAAAATATATTTATCAAATAGTTATAAATGATACCCAGCGACTAACCGATTATAAAACCTGAAAGGATAGTGTTATGAAATACCATTCAGCACCGATCATCCCGCACAAATCCGCCCTCATGTCCGCGCCGGCTAATCTGCTGGCGGAAGAGGTCTGTCTACCCGCCGCGCTGCTAAAAAAGTCGGCGCTGGAAAATAATATTTCATGGATGCAGCGCTACGCCGACGCCCGCGGCGTATCGCTGGCGCCGCATGGTAAAACGACAATGACGCCATGGATATTTCAGGCGCAGCAGCGAGCGGGGGCGTGGGGGATCGGCGTGGGCAGCGCCTGGCAGGCTAGCGCGGCAATGGCCAGCGGCATCCAACGCGTCCTGATGGTCAATCAGCTGGTCGGCAAAGCCAATATGCAGGTGGTCGCGCAGCTAAAAGCCCACTATCGGGCGGTGGATTTTATCTGCTGCGTCGATAGCGAGGTCAACGTGCGCACCCTCTCCGCATTCTTCGCAGACCAGGGACAAACGCTGGATGTGCTGATTGAACTTGGCGTGCCCGGCGGGCGCTGCGGTTGTCGTAGCGTTGATGACGCGCTGGCGCTGGCGCAGCGGGTAAGCGATCTGCCGGGGTTACGGCTACGCGGACTGGAATTGTATGAAGGAGTGCTGCACGGCGACGATCCGCAACCGCAGGTGGAAGCGCTGTTACAGCAGGCCGCGGCGCTTGCCTGCCGCATGGAGCCGCTGGTTGACGGCGAATTTATTCTCACCGGCGCGGGCACCGTCTGGTATGACGTGGTGTGCAACATCTGGCTGGCGGCGGCAAAACCGCGCCGCTGCCGTATCGTCATCCGCCCTGGCTGTTATATCACCCACGATCGCGGGATCTACGATCTCGCCCAACAAGCGCTGATCGCCCGCGATCCGATTGCCTGCGATCTCGCCGGCGATCTCACTTCAGCGCTGGAGCTGATGGCGATGGTGCAATCGGTGCCGGAGGCGGATCGCGCGGTAGTGAATTTCGGCAAGCGCGACTGCGCTTTCGACGCCGGGCTGCCGCAGCCGATCGCCCATTATCGTAATGGCCAGCAGTTAGCGCTGCGCGCGGAGTCGATCGTCAGCACCGGCATCATGGATCAGCATTGTATGCTGCGCCTGGCGCCGGGCAGCGATGTGCAGGTCGGCGATATTCTGCTGTTCGGCACCTCGCACCCGTGTCTGACCTTTGATAAGTGGAAGACGTTGCTGCTGGTCGATGACGACTACAACGTGCTGGACGAGCTCGACACGCTGTTTTGACAGGCATCCGGATAGCGGCGCTTCGCACCTTACCCGGGCTACACAACCCGCGACGTTCGGTAGCCCGGCTAAGCGTAGCGCGAGCCGGGGGATGTATCGGGTAGCGGCGCTTCGCGCCTTACCCGCCCTGGCGCAAGGCGCAAATCTCATCATGCAATGAACGACTGATAATGACCCCCTGCCGTTCACTCTGCTGGCGGCAGGCAAAACGCCGCTCGCCCGGCAGCCGCGCCCCTTGTTCCTGCATACCCATGAACAGCGTTTCGGCGCGCGCCAGCTGCTCTGGTGCCTGTGCGCCGAGAAAACGCTGCGGATCCAGCGCCAGAATCAGCTCGCCGCCGTAGGGGAGACCGCCCGCGCCGTTATCCCACGCCAGCGATTCGGCGCTGGTCATATCGCCGATAAGCGGCCCGGCCAACAGCTCAACCATTGCCGCCAGCGCCGAGCCCTTATGGCCGCCGAAAGTCAACATCGCGCCGTTCAGCACCTCTGCGGCATCGGTCGTTGGCTGTCCCTGACTGTCGATTCCCCAGCCTTCCGGTAGCGCTTTGCCGGCGCGCTGATGCAGCTGGATCTCGCCGCGCGCCGCGGCGCTGGTCGCCATATCAACAATAAACGGCGGCTTATCCTGCCGCGGCCAGCCGAAGGCGATGGGGTTGGTGCCGAACAGCGGACGTGTGCCGCCCGCCGGGGCGACCCAGGCGTGGCTTGGCGTGCAGGCCAGCCCCACCAGCCCTGCCTCGGTCAACGGCTCAATATCGGCAAACAGCGCGGAAAAATGAACGCAGCGATTAATTGCCAGCGCCGCAATGCCATTGTGGCGCGCCTTCTCCAGCAGCAGCGGCAGCGCGCGCTCGTAGGCCAGCAGTGAAAAAGCGCCCCCGGCGTCCGCCCGCGCAATCCCCGGCGCCTGGTCATGGATCTGCGGCTCGGCATCGGGCGATACCTTACCTTTGCGCAGGGTATCGACAATGCCCAACAGCCGCCACAGGCCGTGGGAAGCGCAGCCGTCGCGCTCCCCGGCGGTCACATTGCGGGCAATCGCCGCCGCGTGGTCGGCGCTAAATCCATTGGCGCTGAGTACCTGCAGCGCCAGGTCATAAGCTTCAGGTAACGATAGAGTTACCGACTCCATACTGTTCTCCTTTACTCTTCTTCGTCTCCGCTAAAGTTAGCCTGCGGCAGGCAGCTGCGCGCGCCCCAGTAGTAAATCCCCAACGACATCGCCGCCATCCGGGAGGTGAACGGCGCGCGGCTGATTGCCCGCCCCTCCGCGCACAGCGTGCTGTTTGAAACCGCCGACGGCGGCGGCGTGGTTTACTGGCAGAAACTGATCCTCTGCTGCAGCGCGGGCGGCCTGCAGGCGGTGGCGGATACGATGAACCAGGCCGGAGGCGACGTGACGAATATCATTGAGCAAGCGCCGCTCCCGGCGCTGGCAGCACTTCGCCGACGCCATAAACCGCGCCTTCCGGCTGGCGGAGTCGTTGAAAAACGCGGCGACGCCGGAGAGCCTGCTGTGCCGTTGCGAAGATGTGCGCTGCGGCGACGTAGCTGCCGCCGACGACTGGCTGCAGGCCAAACTGACCCAGCGCTGCGGTATGGGCACCTGTCAGGGGCGCACCTGCGCCGCCAGCGCCCGCTGGCTGTATGGCTGGCCGCTGCCGCAGCCGAGAGAGCCGCTGTCCCCCGCCCGCGCGGAAACGCTTATTGCCCTCGCCAGGCTGAACGCCGAGCCGTAACCGCTACTCTTCTTCATCACCGCGCCCGGCAGGGACGCCAAGCGCAATAAACTCCTCCAGCAGGGAGGTCAGTTGCTGCAGCTTTTCCGTGGTGAACTGGGCCTCCAGCAGGCGATAGGTTTCTTCCACCTCCGCCTGGGCGCTTTCGTACAGCGCAGTTCCGGCAGGCGTCAGCGAGACGTACAGCTTGCGCTGATCGTTAACTGGCTTTAAGCGCAGCACCAGCCCATCCCGCTCCATGCGCGTCAAAATACCGGTCAGGCTGGGGCGCAGGATACAGGCGCGAAAGGCCAGATCGTGAAAGTCCATCGACGGACGTTCGGCGAGAATTCGCACGATCCGCCACTGCTGTTCGGTGAGATTGTGTCGTTTGACGATCGGTCGAAAGTAGGCCATCGCCGCTTCACGCGCCTGCAACAAGGCAATGGTTAATGAATCATGCATAGTATCCCCTCAACAGCCTCACCAAAAACTTATTAATAACTTAATAATTAGCGTTAATCCTGCCATGTACAACCGGTTTCTGCACCTGAAAAGTACCAGTCTTTTCCTGAAAAATATTCAATCTATTGATTTATAACAAATAAGTAATTGTTATGTAAATATTGTGTTAATCCGATCACAAAACATTCACTTCCAGTTGCTAAACCTCAGCGCAAAGCATAAAAGATGATCATTAATATATTAACGAAATCCCTTTAAACCGAAATCTGTCCCAGAGGAGTGGTGAATGAAAGGTACCATCTTCGCCGTTGCGCTCAATCATCGCAGCCAGCTCGACGCCTGGCGCGAGGCATTTCAACAGGCCCCCTACAAGACGCCGCCGAAAACCGCGGTCTGGTTTATCAAGCCGCGCAATACCGTAATTGGCGATGGCGAAGCGATCCCGTATCCGCAGGGCGAGACCGTACAAAGCGGCGCAACGGTGGCGCTGATTGTCGGCAAAACCGCGCGTAAAGTGGCGGCGGAAGAGGCGGCGAACTATATCGCTGGCTACGCGCTGGCTAACGATGTGAGTCTGCCGGAAGAGAGTTTTTATCGCCCGGCGATCAAAGCCAAGTGCCGCGATGGCTTCTGCCCCATCGGCACACTATCGGCGGTACGCAACGTCGACGATCTGACCATCATCACCGAAATTAACGGCCGCGAGGCGGATAGCTGGCATACCGGCGATCTGCAGCGTAATGCCGCGCAGCTGCTGAGCGCCTTGAGCGAGTTCGCCACCCTCAATCCCGGCGACGCGATCCTTATCGGCACGCCCCACTCCCGCGTCACGCTGCGCCCCGGCGACCGGGTACGTATTCTCGCCGACGGTTTCCCGGCGCTCGAAAACCCGGTTGTCGCAGAAGGAGAGCTGGCATGAAACAGGCACGCATTGAATGGCAAGGACAGGTACGCGATGTGCTTGTCAATGAACGCGACCAGGTGCGCCTGGACGATGGCACGGTATTAAAAGAAGGTGAATTCCGCTGGCTGCCGCCCGCCAACGGCACGCTGTTCGCGCTGGGGCTGAATTACGCCGATCACGCCAGCGAGTTGGAATTTAAACCGCCAACCGAGCCGTTGGTGTTTATCAAAGCGCCGAACACCTTTACTGGCCACCAGCAGCAGTCGGTACGCCCGGATAACGTCGAATACATGCACTACGAAGCCGAACTGGTGGTGGTGATTGGGAAAACCACGCGCCGCGTCAGCGAAGCCGAGGCTATGGATTATGTCGCCGGCTATACCGTGTGCAATGACTACGCGATCCGCGACTATCTGGAAAACTACTACCGCCCGAACCTGCGGGTGAAAAGCCGCGACACCCTGACGCCGATCGGCCCGTGGATCGTCAGCAAAGAGGCGATCCCGGATCCGCATAACCTGGCCCTGCGCACCTGGGTCAACGGCGAACTGCGCCAGCAGGGCACCACCGCCGATCTGATCTTCAGCATCCCGTTCCTCATCGCTTATTTAAGCGAATTTATGACCCTGCAACCGGGCGACATGATCGCCACCGGCACGCCGAAAGGGCTATCCGACGTGGTACCGGGCGACGAGGTGATCGTTGAAGTCGAGGGCGTGGGCCGCCTGGTCAACCATATCATCAGCCAGCAAGCGTATGAGGAGACACTGTCATGAAAAAGATTAACCATTGGATCAACGGTAAAAACGTTGCCGGCGCAGACTATTTTCATACCACCAACCCGGCCACCGGCGAGGTGCTGGCGGAAGTCGCCTCCGGCGGCGAAGCCGAAATCAACCAGGCGGTAGCGGCGGCGAAAGAGGCCTTCCCGAAGTGGGCTAACCTGCCGATGAAAGAGCGCGCGCGCCTGATGCGCCGCCTGGGGGATCTTATCGATCAGAACGTCCCGGAGATCGCGGCGATGGAAACCGCCGATACCGGCCTGCCGATCCACCAGACCAAAAACGTGTTGATCCCGCGCGCCTCACACAATTTCGAATTTTTCGCCGAAGTGTGCCAGCAGATGAACGGCAAGACCTATCCGGTCGACGACAAGATGCTGAACTACACCCTCGTGCAGCCGGTTGGCGTCTGCGCGCTGGTGTCGCCGTGGAACGTGCCATTTATGACCGCCACCTGGAAGGTGGCGCCGTGCCTGGCGCTGGGGAATACCGCGGTGCTGAAAATGTCCGAGCTGTCGCCGCTGACCGCCGATCGTCTGGGCGAGCTGGCGCTGGAGGCCGGGATCCCGGCTGGCGTGCTCAACGTGGTGCAGGGCTATGGCGCTACCGCTGGCGACGCGCTGGTGCGCCATCATGATGTGCGCGCCGTCTCCTTCACCGGCGGCACCGCCACCGGCCGCAACATCATGAAAAACGCCGGCCTGAAAAAGTACTCCATGGAGCTGGGCGGAAAATCGCCGGTGCTGATTTTTGAAGATGCCGATATCGAGCGCGCGCTTGACGCCGCGCTGTTCACCATCTTCTCGATCAACGGCGAACGCTGCACCGCCGGCTCGCGCATCTTTATTCAGCAGAGTATCTACCCCGAGTTCGTTAAACGCTTCGCCGAGCGCGCCAATCGCCTGCGCGTAGGCGATCCGACCGATCCGAACACCCAGGTCGGCGCGCTGATTAGCCAGCAACACTGGGAGAAAGTGTCCGGCTACATTCGCCTCGGCATCGAAGAGGGGGCCACCCTGCTGGCCGGCGGCGCGGATAAACCGTCCGACCTGCCGGCGCATCTGAAAGCCGGCAACTTCCTGCGCCCGACGGTGCTGGCGGATGTCGACAACCGTATGCGCGTCGCCCAGGAAGAGATTTTTGGCCCGGTCGCCTGCCTGCTGCCGTTCAAAGACGAAGCGGAAGGGCTGCGCCTGGCGAACGATGTGGAATACGGCCTGGCGTCGTATATCTGGACCCAGGACGTCAGCAAAGTGCTGCGCCTGGCGCGCGGTATTGAAGCCGGGATGGTGTTCGTCAACACCCAGAACGTGCGCGACCTGCGTCAGCCGTTCGGCGGCGTGAAGGCCTCCGGCACCGGCCGCGAAGGCGGCGAGTACAGCTTTGAAGTGTTCGCCGAAATGAAAAACGTCTGCATCTCGATGGGCGACCATCCGATCCCGAAATGGGGAGTCTGATATGGGTAAGTTAGCGTTAGCAGCAAAAATCACTCACGTGCCGTCGATGTATCTGTCTGAGCTGCCGGGGAAAAACCACGGCTGCCGTCAGGGCGCGATCGACGGGCATAAAGAAATTGGCAAGCGCTGCCGTGAAATGGGCGTCGATACCATTATCGTGTTTGATACCCACTGGCTGGTCAACAGCGCCTACCACATCAACTGCGCCGACCATTTTCAGGGCGTCTACACCAGTAACGAACTGCCGCATTTCATTCGCGACATGACCTACGACTACGACGGCAACCCGGAGCTGGGCCAGCTTATCGCCGACGAGGCGGTGAAGCTCGGGGTGCGTGCCAAAGCGCACAATATCCCCAGCCTGAAGCTGGAGTACGGCACCCTGGTGCCGATGCGCTACATGAATAGCGATAAGCATTTCAAAGTGGTGTCCATTTCCGCCTTCTGTACCGTTCACGATTTTGCCGACAGCCGCAGGCTGGGTGAGGCCATCCTCAAAGCCATTGAGAAATACGACGGCACCGTGGCAGTGCTGGCCAGCGGTTCGCTGTCGCACCGCTTTATCGACGACCAGCGCGCCGAAGAGGGGATGAACAGCTACACGCGCGAATTTGACCATCAAATGGATGAGCGGGTGGTGAAGCTATGGCGCGAGGGCAAATTCAAAGAGTTCTGCACCATGCTGCCGGAGTATGCCGACTACTGCTACGGCGAAGGCAACATGCACGACACGGTGATGCTGCTCGGCCTGCTGGGTTGGGATAAATACGACGGCAAGGTGGAGTTTATCACCGAGCTATTCGCCAGCTCCGGTACCGGCCAGGTTAACGCCGTGTTCCCGTTGCCAGCGCAGGCGTAAGGGGGCCCCATGCCGCATTTTATCGCCGAATGTACCGACAACATCCGCGAGCAGGCCGATCTGCCTGGGCTGTTCGCCAAAGTCAACGAGGCGCTGGCCGCCACCGGCATCTTTCCGATCGGCGGGATCCGCAGCCGCGCCCACTGGCTGGATACCTGGCAGATGGCCGACGGCAGGCAGGATTACGCCTTCGTGCATATGACCCTGAAGATCGGCGCCGGGCGCAGCCTGGAGAGCCGTCAGGACGTGGGAGATATGCTGTTCGCGCTGATCAAATCCCACTTCGCGACGCTAATGGAGAGCCGCTATCTGGCGCTGTCGTTCGCCATGGAAGAGCTCGACCCGACGCTGAACTACAAACAAAACAACGTGCACGCGTTATTTAAATAATGTGCAAATTGCCCGGTGGCGCTGCGCTTACCGGGCCTACAACGGCCATGAATTTGTAGGCCGGATAAGCGAAGCGCCATCCGGCAATGCAATGCCACAGGAATCTCTATGCTCGATAAACAGACCCGTACCCTGATTGCCCAGCGGCTGAACCAGGCCGAAAAGCAGCGTGAACAGATCCGCGCGATCTCGCTGGATTATCCGTCGATCACCATTGAGGACGCCTACGCCGTCCAGCGCGAGTGGGTCGAGATGAAGATCGCCGAAGGCCGCGTGCTCAAAGGCCACAAGATCGGCCTGACCTCTAAAGCGATGCAGGCCAGCTCGCAGATTAGCGAGCCGGACTACGGCGCGCTGCTCGACGATATGTTCTTCCACGACGGCAGCGATATTCCCACCGACCGCTTTATCGTTCCGCGTATCGAAGTCGAGCTGGCCTTCGTGCTGGCCAAACCGCTGCGCGGCCCGAACTGTACGCTGTTTGATGTCTACAACGCCACCGACTACGTTATCCCGGCGCTGGAGCTTATCGACGCGCGCTGCCACAACATCGACCCGGAAACCCAGCGTCCGCGCAAAGTGTTCGACACCATCTCCGACAACGCCGCCAACGCCGGGGTGATCCTCGGCGGCCGGCCGATTAAACCGGACGAGCTCGACCTGCGCTGGATCTCCGCCCTGCTGTATCGCAACGGCGTAATTGAAGAGACCGGCGTCGCCGCGGGCGTACTCAATCATCCGGCCAACGGCGTGGCCTGGCTGGCCAACAAGCTGGCGCCGTACGATGTCCAGCTCGAAGCCGGGCAGATTATCCTCGGCGGCTCCTTCACCCGCCCGGTCCCGGCGCGCAAGGGCGATACCTTCCACGTCGACTACGGCAACATGGGCGCCATCAGCTGCCGGTTTGTCTAGGAGAAACACCATGAATAACGCCTTTAAAGACGCCTTAAAAGCGGGCCGTCCGCAAATCGGCCTGTGGCTTGGACTGTGCAGCAGCTACAGCGCCGAACTGCTGGCCGGCGCGGGCTTCGACTGGCTGCTGATCGACGGCGAACACGCGCCTAACAATGTACCAACGGTGCTGACCCAGCTGCAGGCCATTGCGCCCTACCCCAGCCAGCCGGTGGTGCGTCCGTCGTGGAACGATCCGGTGCAGATCAAACAGCTGCTGGATGTCGGCGCGCAAACCCTGCTGGTGCCGATGGTGCAGAATGCCGAAGAGGCGCGGCTGGCGGTCAGAGCCACCCGCTACCCGCCTGCCGGCATCCGCGGCGTCGGCAGCGCGCTGGCCCGCGCCTCGCGCTGGAATCGCGTCCCGGATTATATCCACCGGGCCAATGACGCCATGTGCGTCCTGGTACAGATTGAGACTCGCGAAGCGCTGAAAAATCTGCCGCAGATCCTCGATGTCGAAGGGGTGGACGGCGTGTTTATCGGCCCGGCGGATCTCAGCGCTGATATGGGCCACGGCGGCAATCCGCAGCACCCGGAAGTGCAGGCCGCCATTGAAGATGCCATCCAGCAAATCCGTCAGGCCGGCAAGGCGCCGGGGATCCTGATGGCCAATGAACAGCTGGCGAAACGCTATCTCGAACTGGGCGCGCTGTTCGTCGCCGTCGGCGTCGATACCACCCTGCTGGCCCGCGGCGCAGAAGCGCTGGCGGCCCGGTTTACCCACACCGCAACGACCACAACCGATAACAATAAATCCGTCTATTGAACGGATAATGTGGAGCGCAACATGACTACCTCTACCCTGCAACACAATGATAATAAAGCCGTTGAAGTAGAAAACCGGGTGATCAAAAAGCTGTTCCGCCGCCTGATTACCTTCCTGTTTGTTCTCTTTGTTTTCTCATTTTTGGATCGAATTAATATCGGCTTCGCCGGTCTGACGATGGGTAAAGATCTCGGCCTGACCTCCACCATGTTCGGCCTGGCGGCGACGCTGTTCTACGTCACCTACGTGCTGTGCGGGATCCCCAGCAATATCATGCTGGCGAAAGTTGGCGCGCGCCGCTGGATCGCCGGGATCATGGTGGTCTGGGGGATCGCCTCGACCTGCACCATGTTCGCCACCAACCCGCATACGCTGTACATCCTGCGCATGCTGGTCGGCATCGCCGAGGCCGGTTTTCTACCGGGGATCCTCGTCTATCTGACCTGGTGGTTCCCGGCCTACCATCGCGCCCGCGCCAACGCCCTGTTTATGATCGCCATGCCGGTGACCATGATGCTCGGCTCGATACTTTCCGGCTATATTCTGGCGCTCGACGGCCTGTGGAACCTGAAAGGCTGGCAATGGCTATTTCTGCTGGAAGGCCTGCCGTCGGTGGTGCTCGGCGTCGTCACCTGGTTCTTCCTCAACGACACGCCGGATAAAGCCAACTGGCTGGATAACGAAGAGAAACAGGCGCTGAAGGCGATGATCGATCGCGAACGGGAACATGCGGCGATCGTCCCGGCTTCGCCGCGTTCCACGTTGCGCGAAGTACTGACGCCAGCGGTGCTGATGTATACCCTCGCCTACTTCTGCCTGACCAATACCCTCAGCGCCATTAATATCTGGACGCCGCAGATCCTGCAGAGCTTCAACACCGGCAGCAGCAACATCATGATTGGCCTGCTGGCGGCGATCCCGCAGTTCTGCACTATTTTCGGCATGATCTGGTGGAGCCGCCGATCCGACCGCCGCAAAGAGCGCAAGATGCATACCATCCTGCCCTACCTGTTCGCCGCGGCGGGTTGGCTGCTGGCTTCGGCAACGCACCACAGCCTGATCCAACTGATCGGCATTATTATGGCTTCGGTGGGATCCTTTACCGCGATGGCCATTTTCTGGACCACCCCGGATCGGGTGATCAGCCTGCAGTCGCGCGCGGTGGCGTTGGCGGTGATCAACGCTATCGGCAACGTCGGCTCTGCCGTCAGCCCGCTGTTGATCGGCATTTTGCGCGATACCACCGGCAGCTTTAGCTCCGGGCTGTGGTTTGTCGCCGGATTACTGATCGTCGGCGCGCTGGTGCTTACCCGCATTCCAATGAGCCAGCGTGAGGACGCCGCCGCCGCGCCGGGATTAGCGGCGCAAAAAGGCCACTAAGGAGCGGGTATGTGCCAGCATTCCATCGCCAACATCGACATCAATAAAGATTACGACGAGAGTCTGGGTACCGAAGAGGTGCACTATCAGTCGTTCTCCCGCATGGCGGCCTTTTTTGGCCGCGACATGCAGGCGCATCGCCACGACCGCTATTTCCAGATGCACTACCTTGATACCGGACAGATTGAGCTGCAGCTTGATGACCATCGCTATTCGGTGCAGGCGCCGCTGTTTGTGATAACGCCGCCCTCGGTACCGCACGCTTTTATTACCGAGTCCGATAGCGATGGCCATGTGTTGACGGTCCATGAGGAGCTGATCTGGCCGCTGCTGGAGGTACTTTATCCCGGCACGCGGGAGACCTTCGGCCTGCCGGGGATCTGCCTGTCGCTGGCGGATAAACCCGACGAGCTGGCGGCGCTGGCCCACTACTGGCAGCTGATTCGCCGGGAATCTACCGCCCAGTTGCCGGGGCGGGAGCATACCCTGGCGCTACTGGCGCAGGCGGTCTTTACCCTGCTGCTGCGTAACGCAAAGCTCGACGATCACGCCGCCAGTGGGATGCGCGGCGAGCTGAAGCTATTCCAGCGCTTTAACCAGATGATCGACAGCCACTACCATCAGCACTGGACGGTACCGGATTACGCCAGGGAGCTGCATCTGACCGAATCGCGGTTGACCGACATCTGTCGCCGCTTCGCCAACCGTTCGCCGAAGCGGCTGATATTTGACCGTCAGCTGCGCGAGGCGAAGCGCCTGCTGCTGTTTTCCGATAGCGCGGTCAATGAGATTGCCTGGCAGCTGGGGTTTAAAGACCCCGCCTATT
The DNA here is from genome assembly GCF_018199955.1 of Klebsiella sp. P1954. Lineage (NCBI taxonomy): Bacteria > Pseudomonadati > Pseudomonadota > Gammaproteobacteria > Enterobacterales > Enterobacteriaceae > Klebsiella > Klebsiella sp. P1954. Next base: position 2,274,778 of record NZ_CP073373.1, read on the forward strand.
TTGCGCGCTTTTTTAGCCGCCAGGTCGGCTGCTCGCCCAGCAGCTACCGGGCGCAAAAAGTACCGGTGTCGTAATACCCCGGCGGCGCTGCGCTTGCCTGGGCTACAGACCGTAGGGCGGGTCAGCGCCGCGCCAGCCGGTAAAAGTTGCAGAGATCACAAAATTCACTCCCGCCTGAAAAGTACCCGCCGTTGTCGCAAACGTCCCTTCACGACAAGCGCCATAACCGCTTCAATTAAACAACAAAAACAAAACATATATTTAACATCATTATTCCGATAAATACTGAAGAGGCCCCTATGAAACCTGAAGATTTCCGCGCCGACGCGAAACGCCCGTTAACTGGCGAAGAGTATTTAAAAAGCCTGCAGGATGGCCGCGAAATTTATATCTACGGCGAGCGCGTGAAAGACGTCACCACGCATCCGGCCTTCCGTAATGCCGCGGCCTCCGTCGCTCAGCTGTACGATGCGCTGCACAAACCGGAGATGCAGGATTCCCTGTGCTGGGGCACCGATACCGGCAGCGGCGGCTACACCCATAAATTCTTCCGCGTGGCGAAAAGCGCCGACGATCTGCGCCAGCAGCGCGACGCCATCGCCGAATGGTCGCGCTTAAGCTACGGCTGGATGGGCCGCACCCCAGACTACAAAGCCGCCTTCGGCTGCGCGCTGGGCGCCAACCCGGCGTTTTACGGCCAGTTCGAGCAGAACGCCCGCAACTGGTACACCCGCATTCAGGAAACCGGCCTGTACTTTAACCACGCGATCGTCAACCCGCCGATCGACCGCCACAAGCCGGCTGATGAAGTGAAGGATGTCTACATCAAGCTGGAAAAAGAGACCGATGCCGGGATCATCGTCAGCGGCGCGAAAGTGGTCGCCACCAACTCGGCGCTGACCCACTACAACATGATCGGCTTCGGCTCCGCACAGGTGATGGGCGAGAACCCGGACTTCGCGCTGATGTTCGTCGCGCCGATGGATGCCGAAGGCGTCAAGCTTATCTCCCGCGCCTCCTATGAGATGGTCGCCGGCGCGACCGGATCGCCGTACGACTATCCGCTTTCCAGCCGTTTCGACGAGAACGACGCGATTCTGGTAATGGATAAGGTGCTGATCCCATGGGAGAACGTACTAATTTATCGCGACTTTGACCGCTGCCGTCGCTGGACCATGGAAGGCGGTTTTGCCCGCATGTACCCCCTGCAGGCCTGCGTGCGTCTGGCGGTCAAACTGGACTTTATCACTGCCCTGCTGAAGCGTTCTCTGGAATGTACCGGCACCCTTGAATTCCGCGGCGTGCAGGCCGACCTTGGCGAAGTGGTGGCGTGGCGCAACATGTTCTGGGCGCTGAGCGATTCCATGTGCTCGGAAGCGACGCCGTGGGTCAACGGCGCATGGCTGCCGGATCACGCCGCGCTGCAGACCTATCGCGTAATGGCGCCGATGGCCTACGCCAAGATCAAGAACATCATCGAGCGCAACGTCACCAGCGGCCTGATTTATCTGCCGTCCAGCGCTCGCGATCTGAACAACCCGCAGATCGACCAGTATCTGGCGAAGTACGTGCGCGGCTCCAACGGTATGGATCACGTTGAACGCATCAAGATCCTCAAACTGATGTGGGACGCCATCGGCAGCGAATTCGGCGGCCGCCATGAACTGTATGAGATCAACTACTCCGGTAGCCAAGATGAGATTCGCCTGCAGTGTCTGCGCCAGGCGCAGAGCTCCGGCAATATGGACAAAATGATGGCGATGGTCGACCGCTGCCTGTCCGAGTACGACCAGAACGGCTGGACGGTGCCGCATCTGCACAATAACGCTGATATCAACATGTTGGATAAGCTGCTGAAGTAATTCGCAGCGGGAGGTCATAATGCAATTAGATGAACAACGCCTGCGTTTTCGCGATGCCATGGCCAGCCTGTCGGCTGCGGTTAACGTTGTCACCACCGCAGGTGAAGCCGGCCGCTGCGGCATTACCGCCACGGCGGTTTGCTCGGTGACGGATACGCCGCCATCGGTGATGGTTTGTATCAACGCCAACAGCGCGATGAACCCGGTGTTTCAGGGCAACGGCAAGTTGTGCATCAACGTGCTGAACCACGAACAGGAAATCATGGCCCGTCATTTCGCCGGGATGACCGGGGTGACGATGGAAGAGCGGTTTGCCCTCAGCGGCTGGCAGCAGGGCGCGCTCGGGCAGCCGGTGCTGAAGGGTTCGCTGGCCAGTCTCGAAGGCGAGATTAGCCAGGTGCAAACCATTGGTACCCACCTGGTGTATCTGGTGGAGATCCGCAATATTACCCTGAGCCCGCAAGGGCACGGCCTGATTTACTTTAAACGCCGTTTCCACCCGGTGATGATGGAAATGGAAGTGGCGGTGTAATGGCCTCGCCTGCCTCTCCCCGGATAACGGGGAGGGGCTACACAGATTCGCGTTAGCCTTCCTGCCGGGCAAACTGTGTCAGCGCCGCGCCGCCTTCTGGTACTTTCCGCCCGTACCGCCGTCGCCGTCCGGCTCCCCTGCGCGCTGATTTGCTCCTCGCTCGGATGAGGATTGCCTCCCGCTACCTATTACGATTTTTCTTGTAGCCTTGGTAATAAATCCACCAACAGCCAATTGCTCCGATAAGACCTCCGACAATACTTCCCTTTAGGATTTTCATGAAATCAATTGCATATAAATAAAAAGGTTGACCGAAAATCAAAAATAAAACAATTTCTATCAAAAAATGAGTTATAACAACACCTACGAAGACACAAACAGGAAAGGAAATAATCAAGTAAATGAATATCAAGAACCATTTTGAGGTTGAGATTTTCATTTCTTACCCCCTAAATTTTTACCTGCCTGATCATTACTATATTCTGTTATTATTGAGCTTGTTATATTACCAGCAACTCTTGGTATTGGATCTAATGACAATGGCTTCGATATCCCCATTCCGACATCAGTCCACAGCCAATCTTTCCATGGCTTCATCGGGTTGTAAATTTTATCCACAGGCAGCTCAATGAGTTTTCCTGCACCATAACCCACTCCAGAGGCCAAACCATTAATTAAGCCACCTGTAAAAGGATTATCCCCTTTCAGATAGCTGGATGTTGCACCACCTGCCGCATTCCAGCTCATTGTTCTCTTTAATCCTGTATTTCTGGTAAAAGCTCCAACATACGTCGCAATGAGCACATCCGTTGGATTAACTTCTCCATTAATAAGATACTGGATACCAGCATTTGCCGTTCCGCCTATCGCGCCAGTAACCTGCATTCCCCCCGGCAGGTAGATTAGCCCCGCTGAAGCCAAGGCACCTGCATAAGCTTTATTCTCAGCAATTCCTCGCTGGCAAGCTTCACCAGACGGGTTATCTGCGCATGAGAGAACATCTGCGCCATGCTCTCTGGCTTTCTCACCCTGGCTCCATTCGTTCCCACCCATCAGGTTATTCTCCACAACAACTCGTACATATTGTGGTTATTTTCTACGTTGAGAAGAAAAATGATTCATCAGCCAGGTACCAACCCCGCCAATAACACCACCTGTGATGCCTACCTTAAAACTAACATACAACAGCTCCTTATACGGTATATTCTCATTTCCTGAATTCATTTCGTTTACTAAAAAAATAGCCAACTGTCCCAAAAAAGAAACAGTAGAAACAATAATAGCGCCCATTATAACTACATATGCAAGGATGAATAATTCTCGCTTCATTTTATTAAACCTTTTTTTGTGATAGCGTCTTCAACCTTTGGTCCACCCTGAGAGGTTGCTTCCGAAGCAGCAGAGCCAGATATTGCCCCCCAAGTACTGGGACGAGCGTCAAACTGTAAAGGCTTACTTATCCCCATTCCAACATCAACCCACTCATAGTTTTTCCATGTAGGATTGAGTACTTTATTTAGCGGCATTTCAATAAGATACTTACCCATCCCGTAACCCAGTGCTGAACCAGCAGCCCCCCAACCAGCACCATTCAGCGGGTCATCACCTTTCAAATAATTTGACATTGCACCACCCGCCGCATTCCATCCAATCGTTCCCAATAATCCTGTATTAGCAGTAGCTGCACCTATATAGCTGGCTATTAAAACCTCTGTCGGTTTAATTTCACCAGTTAATGCATATTGTATTCCTGCATTTGCTGAACCGCCTATCCCAGCAGTTACTTGCATCCCGCCTGGTAAATAAATTAACCCAGCGGAAGCCAATGCTCCGGCATAAGCTTTATTAACTGCTTCGCCTCGCTTGCAGGCTTCACCATCTGGAGCATCATTACAGGAAAGTACATCAGCACCATGTTCCCTGGCTTTTTCCGTCTGAAGCCATTCACTACCGCCAAGTAAATTATTCTCCACCGCGTTCTTCCCGGCCTGCGCACCCGCCACCGCATCCGCGCTGCTGCCTCCGCTAAGCCCACCCATCAGTCCCGCCGCCAGCGTACTCAGCGCGCTTATCGTCGACTTCTGCTCATCCGACAGCTCTTCTGTCTTAACATCCGGATAGTATTCCGTCGCTATCCAGCGCCCCAGCAGCTCGCCGCTCACCGCGCCTGCCGCTCCCGCCAGCGCGCTGTTATTTCCCGATGCCGCCGCTATCGCTCCCCACACCGCATGCGCCATCGCATTGGCTTCCACATTCACCTTACCCGTCGCGCTGTCCGTCGTCTGGCTGTGAATGATTTCCGCCACATACGGGCTCACTGCCCCGCTCGCCGCCTGCGCCAGGTTGCCCCCCGCCAGACCCTGCATCGCCGCCGTTACCGCCTGCGCCACCTTCTGGTACTTTCCGCCCGTATCGTAGTCCGCCGTCGCCGTCCGGCTCACCTGCGCGCTGATTTGCTCCTCGCTCGGACTGCCATTCCCTCCCGCTACCAGCTTCGCCCGCGCCGCTGCCCGCGCCGCCGGGTCGCTCTGCGCCGCCTGCGCGTTCAGCTTGCCCTGCGTCACCAGCACATCACTCACCTGGCGCCCGATTTCACCTATCTTCTGCGCCGTCGCCAGACGGTTCTGCTCTTTCTCCTTATCAAATATCGGACTCAGCGTCTGGTTCGCATGCGCCGCATCCCGGCTTAACCCCGTCACGTCCTGCTGCTGACTCGCGCCGTCGCGGATAACGATACTGCCCTCGCTCACCGCCGCCCGCGTCAGCGAACTGTCGCTGCCGCTGCCGTTCGCCCCCATCAGCAGACCACTGGCCGCATTCCCGAGGAACTGCCCCGCCACGCTACCGCTCGTGCTCACTCCCGCGCTCTGCTGCTCCACGCTGTACTCGGCATAGTTTTTAATATCCCGGAAACCCAGCGTCCCGGTATCCAGCCGGTTCAGCTCCGCCGCCGCCGTGCTCGCCAGCACGCTGCTTCGAATCGTAGTTATCGCTGTCCTGCTCACTGGTCAGCGTCAGGTTACGCCCGACGTCCATTGTCACCAGATGACCGCTTACCTGCGCCCGATTTCACTTGCCTTCTGCACCACCGCCAGCCGGTTCCACTTTTTCTCCTTGTCACACAGCGGGCTCAGGGCCTGGTTCGGACATTCCGCATCCCATCATCCGCTGCGAGTTCTACCGCCGGGATTGGCTGACAAAATGCCGCTCCGGATCCGGGTGATGCGGGCGTCAACCGGGCAAAGATGCTCCAGTGGTTGAAGACCTTCCCCGGCGCGCTTAACGACATCGGTGATCTGCCGGTGATCAAGCGAGGCAAGGGGCATTTTTCGGGAGCGTAATCGCTGATAACACGATCCCGACGCTGCGGCCGGGATCTTTTCGACATAGATTAAAATCCCTTTACTTTAAAAAGGCGGAATAATGCGAGTCCAATGCCTCCAATGCTTCCACCATAAAGTCCTAATTTCGCTCCATGCAAAACATCCTGCCAAGTTGCATTAAAACCATCGCCAAGCAGCCACAGTAACAACGAAAAAAAAAGCTTTCCGCATACAGATAATGCGATCATGAATAAAATCGTAGCAACTAAGATAAATAGAGACTGTACACATCTAACTCGGAGATCATTTTTCATTTTTATCTCCTATTTTTTTTATTACCTGTTCAGCTCCTTTACCGCCTCCTTCTGATATTACTGAAGCTCCAATATTACCCATGTTGCCTGGAATCTTACCCGGCAACATCTCCTTAGAGATCCCCAGTTGACCTTTAATTTCGGTATATTTCAGCAGGTCAGGATTAAACTTAGGATCCCAGCCGCCGGTTAGCCATTTACCAGCCGCATTTATGCCTGAAGAGATTAGTTTGCCTCCCCAGTAGCCGCCAGCAGAACCCAGACCATTAGTAATTGCTCCCGTTAAAGGATTGTCACCGTTGATCTGACTGGTTAGCGCGCCACCGGCTGCATTCCAGCCCACTGTTCCCCATAAGCCATTCCCTATGCTTGCAACGTTTATCCAGCCAGCCACAGCAGAGTTAACCGGATTCACCTTGCCATCTTCAGCATACTGAGCACCTGCGTTTACCCCTGCGCCCAACCCCCACATCGCCTGCGCGGTACCGGGTAATAACGCCACGCCTCCTGTAGCCAGTGCTCCCGCATAGGCTTTGTTTTCCGCCAGGCCTCGCTGACAGGCTTCTCCTGAAGGATTGTCTGCACACGACAGCACATCCTTACCATGCTCTCTGGCTTTCTCACCCTGGCTCCATTCGTTCCCACCCATCAGGTTATTCTCCACCGCATTCTTCCCGGCCTGCGCACCCGCCACCGCATCCGCGCTGCTGCCTCCGCTAAGACCCCCCATCAGTCCCGCCGCCAGCGTACTCAGCGCGCTTATCGTCGACTTCTGCTCATCCGACAGCTCTTCTGTCTTAACATCCGGATAATATTCCGCCGCTATCCAGCGTCCCAGCAGCTCGCCGCTCACCGCGCCTGCCGCTCCCGCCAGCGCGCTGTTATTTCCCGATGCCGCCGCTATCGCTCCCCACACCGCGTGCGCCATCGCATTGGCTTCCACATTCACCTTACCCGTCGCGCTGTCCGTCGTCTGGCTGTGAATGATTTCCGCCACATACGGACTCACTGCCCTGCTCGCCGCCTGCGCCAGGTTGCCACCCGCCAGACCCTGCATCGCCGCCGTTACCGCCTGCGCCACCTTCTGGTACTTTCCGCCCGTATCGTAGTCCGCCGTCGCCGTCCGGCTCACCTGCGCGCTGATTTGCTCCTCGCTCGGACTGCCATTCCCTCCCGCTACCAGCTTCGCCCGCGCCGCTGCCCGCGCCGCCGGGTCGCTCTGCGCCGCCTGCGCGTTCAGCTTGCCCTGCGTCACCAGCACATCACTCACCTGGCGCCCGATTTCACCTATCTTCTGCGCCGTCGCCAGACGGTTCTGCTCTTTCTCCTTATCAAATATCGGACTCAGCGTCTGGTTCGCATGCGCCGCATCCCGGCTTAACCCCGTCACGTCCTGCTGCTGATTCGCGCCGTCGCGGATAACGATACTGCCCTCGCTCACCGCCGCCCGCGTCAGCGAACTGTCGCTGCCGCTCCCGTTCGCCCCCATCAGCAGACCGCTGGCCGCATTCCCGAGGAACTGCCCTGCCACGCTACCGCTCGTGCTCACTCCCGCGCTCTGCTGCTCCACGCTGTACTCGGCATAGTTTTTAATATCCCGGAAACCCAGCGTCCCGGTATCCAGCCGGTTCAGCTCCGCCGCCGCCGTGCTCGCCAGCACGCTGCCGTTCAGCTGCGTATGCCCGCCCACCTTCACATCAAAACCGCCCTCGCCGGCAAAAATCCCCGTCTGCGCCTCCACCGACGCCCAGGTGCTGTGCATTTTGCTCTGGCTCAGGTTGAGAGAACCCGAACCGCCGCCCATGCTGCCGCTCGCCCCCGCACTGCCGCTACGCTGCTTCGAATCGTAGTTATCGCTGTCCTGCTCGCTGCTCAGCGTCAGGTTACGCCCGACGTCCATTGTCACCTGATGGCCGCTCACCTGCGCCCCGGTCAGCGTCGTATCGCGACCGCTGACGATAGTCACCCGCTCACCGGCGCTGAGGGTCGTTTCGTTATGCGTCAGGCTGTTGCCCTTCTCGTGGCCCTTCGCGGCGTTGGCGCTGGCGCTGACCGTCAGCCCGTTCGCGCCCTGACCGAAGTTAATACCGACGCCAAACGAACTCCCATGGCTCTCGTTTTTACCGCTCAGGGTGCTGGCGTTCTCCGCAGAGAATAAATTCACATCGCGCGCGGCATTGAGCAACGCGCTGCCGCCGGCCTGCAGCTGGCTGCCCTCAACGTTGATATCCGTCTCCGTGGCGATAATGCTGAGATTGTTGCCGGCCATCAGGCTGCTGCCGCGGCTGGTGTTCTGCGTTTGTCGCTGAGTGGATTTCGAGGACTGGCTACCCCAGGAGAGGTTGACCCCTATCATGCTCTCCGGACTGGAATCCGCAGTCTGCATCTGCGATGCCTGATACGCCTGTACGCCCGATAATGCCGACTGCAGCCCGCTCAGCGCGGCGAGACGGCCATTGCTCTCGGTGCTGGCCTGGTTGGCGCTGGAAACCGCGGTATTAATGGCGCTGCCCACCATCCCGGATAACGCCAGCGTCAGGCCGCTGGTTTTCTGCTCCACGGTATGGGTCTGGGTGCTCTGGTTTTCCGCTGCCAGAATATTCACGGTTTTACCGGTCAACGCCATATTGTTGCCGGCCACCAGGTCAGATCCCTGAACCGTCAATACATTACCGGCGCTCAGGCTAAGGTTGCCCTGTGAGCTTCCGACGGTACTGGCGGCGCTACTCAGCGCCGTCGTCACATCGTTGGCTTTCAGCGACGAACTGCCGACGCTGAAGCCAACGCCGCCGGTGCCGGAAAAGCCGCTATGTTTCTCTTTACGTAGATGGTTTTCCTGGCGACTCTCCTTGGCGGTGGTGATGGTCAGGTTACGCCCCGCCACAAGGTTGACATCCTGGGTGCCGGCAACACTGCTGCCGGACACCAGCAGGTCGCGCCCGGCCTGCATCACAATACTGTCACCGCTAAAATTGCTGCCGATGGCGTTCTGCGCCCACACTTCATCGTGAGTGGTGAGCGAGCGGCGAGCCAGCAGGCCGCTGCTGCTTTGATGGCTATTTTCCGTCAGGTGCCATGAGGACTCGCCGCTGCTGAGGTTAATATCATTGCCGGCGGCAACCGTCAGGCTGCTGGTCGCCGTCACGCTGGCGGCGCGGGCAATCATATCGTGGCCGGCGGACAGCGCCACCGCGCCGCCGTTAATTTGCGTGCCGATATCGCTACGCTGGGTCAAGGAACGATCGTTGCCTTTCCCCCAGCTTCCGCTTTCGCTATGGGTGGTGGCGAGCGTCTGCAGGTTGAGATCGTTGCCGGCGATAATCTGCGTCTGGCTGCCCGCCGCGCTGTTACTCACCATGCTTGCCGTCAGATTAATGTTATGTAACGCCTGCAGCCCCAGCTGGCCGTTTTCATTCTGGACATAAATCCCCGCAGGCCGATCGAGGCTGATGTTACCTGGGCCGCCGCCGAGGGTGCTGGCGCTGTTGATATCACGCCCGGCTTGCGCGATCAGGCTATCGCCGCCCTGCAGCGTTCCGCCAATATTGTTGATATCAGTACGCGCGTTTAGCGTAAGCTGGTTGCCGCCGATATAGCCGCTGTTATGAATGTTTTCCGCGGTTAGCTGCGTCACGCCGCGGCTTTGGATGTGCCCGCTGTTGGTCACATCACGGCTCACGCTGAACGCCACGTTTTCACCGCCGAGCAACGCGCCGCTGCCATCGAGATCGCCCGCTTTAACCCGCGCGTAAACCTGCGGCACCAGCACCTGCTGCACGGAGCCATCCGTTAGCGTGACCTCTCTGGCGACCAGCCAGACCATATCGCTGGTCAGCAGCGCCATCTGCGCTGGCGTCAGCGCCACCCCGACCGTCAGGTTGTACTGTTTGGCGAAGGCGACGCCCGCGTCCATCAGCGCCCGATACTGCTCTTCATCGTTACTGTAGCCCTGCAGGTAGCGCCCGCCGCTCAGCTTAACGATCTGCTCACGCACCAGCCGCTGCTCGTAATAGCCGTCGCCAAGCCGCTTCATCGCCTGATCAACGCCCAGCTGATTTTGCATGTAGTCGCTGGCGAGCCACGCTTTACCGTTGGTGAAACGCGGATCGGTTTCCACCAGATAACCTGCTTTAGCCTGCGGATCGATCTGATACAGGCTGCTGACAGGAAGCCGGGTATCCGGCGTGACGACGCGAATAACCGTTCCGTCAGCGTTAACCGGCGTCACTTCCACCAGCCGTCCGGCGGGTAGTTCGCCTGTTTCATCGGCGCGATCGCGCGGATTAATCACGCCGCTATGGCCATCAATTTGGGTATTGCCCTGCCACTTCATGGTTTGCAAATCGATGGTCTGAACCATCGGCGTCGGTTCATATTCGCTGCTTTTTTTCCCCTGGCTGGTTTTGGTGCCGCCAAACGGGCGGCTGGTCTTTTTCTCATACCAACGGGTCTGGGTGCCGACGTCGGTGGTCACCCGTTTGCCGGTCGTGGCGACGTTGTTTAGTTCGCCAATCACGCCACCGAGCGCTCCTCCGGCGATAATCTGGCTATCGTAGTTATTCAGCTTATCGCTGTTGATGATGAGCCGGGCGCCGGAGAGGATTTTGCCAGGATCGCTTTCCACCACCTGCGTTTCCACAACGGTACGCTGGTACTGGTATTCATAGAACTCATCGCCGCGGCTTCCGTCCGGCATGATGGCGTCGTGAACGCCGTATTTGTTTTTATAACTGGTATCGACCAGCGACCAGTCGAAGCGCTGTACCGATCCTTTCAGCGCCGCTTCATGGCGCCATGACTGCTCGACCATCACATCTTTCGTCACCAGATGGTCGTTGTAGTTATTGATTTGTTGGATATCGAGCACCATATCGCCGGCGGACTCAAGCGTTGCGCTGTGGTTATTAAACACTCCCGCCCGGCCGCTGAGCGAACCGTCTTCGGCAAGCTGGCCGCCAATGGCGAGCGTACCGTCGCTGTAGATCAGCGCGTGATCCTGGTTATTGAGCGTGCCGACGCCCATTGCCAGCGATGCCCGTGCGGCAATCGTCGCCGCCACGCCGTTCTCCGCGGCGTTAGTCAGCGTTGCCGCCTGCAGCGCGACGGCGTCGCCGTACAGGCGCCCGCTGCCGATATTGGTTAACGTCGTGGCGACAATATGGGTTAAGCCACCGTCAATCAGCCCCCGATTGACCAACTCGCCGTTGACCGTCAAATGGTTCTCGCCAGCGCTGATTTCACCTTCCTGACGGTTATCCAGCTTTGCCGCATAGAGATTGAGCGCCCGGCCGGCGCTGATAACCCCCTGGTTAATCAGCCCCAGTCCGGAGAGATTCCACTGCAGGTTGCCGTTGGCGATGACCCTCCCGGCGTTATGAAACGCCTGACGCAACGTGAGCGACATATCGCCCTGAGAGAGCACCTCGCCATCGCCGCTGAGGGAATCGGCATCGAGGCTAAGTTTGCTCGCGGCAAGTAACGTTCCGCCCGTATTAGCCAGCGCCAGGTTGACGCCTGCTATTTCCAGAGCGGCGGCGGAGACGATCTGCCCCTGTCGGTTATCCAGCCCCCGGTTGTGGATGGTGATATTGAGATTACCGCCGGACTGCAGTTCTCCCTGCCGGTTATCAACGGTGGCGCTCTGAATACCCAAGGCATCAAAGGCGGTAATTGTGCCCTGCTGATTATCCAGCAAACCGCTCGTCGTCAGGTTGACGCTGCCCCGCTGCGCCGTGCCTATCTGCCCGTGACGATTATTAAGATTTTCAGCCTGTAGCCGGATGTCGCCGCTGGCGATGATATTCCCCTGCGAGTTATTCACCCCATGGCGCGCAGTGAGCTGAACGTCGCCCTGCGCCGCGCTGATTTTTCCGCCATGGTTGGTCAGATTGTCGGCGTCAAGCTTGATATTGCCATTTGCGGTAAGCACGCCTTCGCGGTTATCCAGCCCTTCTTCAGCGCTCATGGCCAGGTCGCCCTGCGCCGCAATCAATTGCCCCTGCTGGTTCCGAAGGCTGGCCACTTGTAGAGAAAGGCTGCCGCCAGCAACGATATTCCCTTGCGAATTTTCCAGCTCGTGACGCGTAGTGAGCTGAGCATTGCCCTGCGTCGTGCTGATTTTACCGCTGCGATTATTAATGTTATCGGAGTGCAAAACGATATTGCCGTTAGCGGCAATAGTGCCTTCGCCGTTGTCCAGCGCGCCTTCGCTGGTAATAGACATGCCGCCGCTGCCGGTATGCAGCAGCGTTCCGTTTTGATTGAGCAACTGGCTGGTGCTGAGCGTCAAAGCATGGCTGTTGCTGGCAATCTCACCGCCGCGGTTATCCAATCCCGCGCGAAAATCAAGGCGTAGATCGTCCTCGCCCGTCTGCTGGATTACGCCCTGTTGGTTATCCAGCGCCACAGCTTTCAGCTCAAGCTTGCTGGCCGTCAACAGGCCACTGTGGTTGTTGAGTTTGCCGCTGGCGGCCAACTGGAGTTTTTCGCTGGCCGCCACCACCGCATCTCGGGTGGTGATATTGCCGGACGCGGCGCTGACCACGATCCGCGCCCCCGAGGTTCGACTGTTATCAAGATCCACCGTCCTGCCCTGCGCCGTCAGCGTCCCTGCCGCCATATTGCGGCCATTCAGCGCCAGCGAGCTCTGGCTATTCAGCGTCAGCGCGCCGCTGCTGGCGGTAGAACCATCGCTATTTAATCCGGCGGCGAGCGTACTGTTTTGCGCGCTACGCAAAGCGTTGGCGGCAATCCGCGTATCGCCTTGCGCGGCAATCATGCCGTCATTGGTTAGCGTCGCGCTGGCCGTCACCACGCTATCTTTTCCGGCGTACAGCTGGCCCTGGTTGTGAAGATCGCCCTTAACGGACAGTTGCAGATTCTGCGCGGACTGAATCACGCCGCGGTTGCTGAGCGCGCCATCAGCGCTGATTGCTACGTCCCCCGCCGCCGCGCCGATATTGCCGGCATTGTGAACGCCTACGCCGCGCTCGGTACCGACAAGACGAATTTTATGGGCGTACATCCCGCCCAGCGCGCTGACGTCGATCGCCACCGCAGGCAGCGCACTGCCGTCGGCTGATTTTGCCGTCGTCCGGCTGTGCGCCGCATCGATCTGATTACGCCCTGCGGTGACCTTTAGCTCCTGCGCCCAAACCCCGGCGTTGATTTTCACCGCGCGGGCGAGCAGGTCGGTACTGTCTACCGAGCTCGCATCAAGGCCGCCGCCCTGTATGATAATTTCGCCGCGATTGACATCATAACCACTAATCTGCCCGTTACCGTACTGCACCTGGCCTGTCGTCAGCGTCGCGCGGTTGGCATTGATGAACCCGCAGCCGTCGCAGCTAATTCCGGCAGGGTTAGCGATAACCACCTGCGCTTTTTGTCCGGCAACCTCGATATAGCCATTCAGCCGGCTCGGATCGCGGGTATTCACCTCGTTGAGGATCACTCTGGCTTCCCCTTTCGCCAGATTCGGGTTCCCGGCGACCATCCCGGCCAGTTGGGTTGAAGTGTTAGCGTGGCTGTTATTCAGCACCACGCCGCGCCCATCGACGTCAAACTGGCTGTAAACGTTGCGTGAAACGCCTGCGCCGCTCGGTGTCTGAATATTGACCTGCGGCGTGCCATTAGCGCTATTGGCGATCTGCGGTTGCTGGCCGCCTGGCGCATGGTTATCGGCGACAATCGCCGCCTGAGCCGGAGTGAGACAGGAAAAAGCGAGCAGAAAGCTAAAGGCCAGCGGCGCCAGGGAGGAGATTAACGTCGACCCGGTTCGCGCGTCGGCGCCGGATTGCGGCGATACGCCAGCCCGATGAGAGCGGGTCGTTTCCGCCACCACCATCAGCATCCCGCGAGCCTTATTAAATACGATTCGATAAAAGCGTTTATTCATTGCCGTTACTCGTCATCCGTTGTCCACCGCGGCGCGGAAGATCGTCCATGTGCGCAGCACGCGCCGCCAAACGGCGCGTGAGTGAAAGTCAGTAGCTCCAGCTGACGCTGAAACCAAAAGTTGCCGGATCGGTTTTAAAGCCATCGGGTTTGGCTAAAGGGATACCGGCGAACAGGTCGTAGCTGGCGCGGTGGTACTGGCCGCGCAGCCCTGCCACGCCCCCGGCGAGGTGTTTGCCCACCAGCGTTTCACTGCCTGCGCCGCCGACTTCGCCGTAATCCGCCCCCAGATAAAACTCCTGCCCCGGCAACGGAGTCGACCAGGCGATATCGTTACGTACGTACCAGCCGTGACTGGCGGTCAGGGTGCGCTCGCCGTCGAAGCCGCGTACCGTCCAGCGGTTGCCGATGGAAAACATATCCGGCGAAGTCAGCGGCGTGCTGCTCATCTGCCGCTGATAGCGGCTGGTAAAGCGAAAATTTTGCCCGCCCAGGGCAAAAGGCAAATTGAGCTGAGCATTGAATTGCAGGATTTTGCTGAGGGCGGTTGCTTCCCCCCATTGCTCTTCCGGCGCGGGCTGAGCGCCAAACCAGCGGGTACCGCGCTGATAGCTCACTCCGGCATCGAGAGTGGCGTTGCCCAGGTAATGGCGATGCTGCAGACCAAGCTTCCAGGCCGCCGTTTGCCGCCGCTGAACGGCAATCTCGGTGTCGTTAATGAAGTTGCGCTGCTCGCGGGCTAACACATCGGCGCTAAGCGTGGTCTTCTGACTACCGCTACGGTGCAGTACGCGGCTCATCTGGAAATCAACGTTCTTGCTTTTACCGCTGTACTGGTAATCGCCGTTGGCCCCCGCCACGGTTTGCACGTAATCGTACTGGCTGGCGGTTAATCCGAACTGCCAGTAACCCAGCGGGACCGAATAGTGACCGGTCAGGTTCTTTGAGGATTTACCGCCGTTGCCATCGAGGTTATGTGAGCCGGAAAGGTAAAAAAGATCGCTTAAGGCTAACGGGTTATCCAGGGACAACGTCAGGTTACCCTGATAGCGGCCGGTGGCATTAGAGCCGGAATCATCGAGCGAGGCGTCAACGCGCCAGAAGCGTTCCTGTTGGCGGTTAATGACAATATCGCTTTGCCCAGGCGTTTCGCCAGGAACAATTTCCATGCTGGCCTGTACCGTCGGCAGACTCTGCAAGTTTTCCAGCCCCTGCTCAATATCGCGCAGGTCCAGTAGTTTCCCGTCGGTCGCCGGAAACGCGCTCGCCAGCCACAGATAATCATCGCTGTCCTGCGTAAGCCTGGCTTCACGGATATAACCCGGCATCACCACCAGGCGCAAAACACCGCTTTTTAAATCCTGCTGCGGGGCAAGGATCCGGCTGGTGATATAACCACGATCGATTAATATATTCTGCAACTGGGCCATCAGTAGATTAATGCCCTTCCCTCCCAGACAACGCCCAATCGCTTTATTTTCCTGACGCTGGAGCGGAAGCCAATGCGGTAAGGCATCGGCGCCCTGTAAAATAATCTGTGAAATAGCAAAGCAAGGTTGTTCCACGGGAAATAAACCATCATCGGTATTTATTTCTTCCGCTGATAAATGAATATCCGGTGACGGCGGCGCGAGCTGGTTTTCCAGCGCCTGCTGGCGCTGCTGCTGGTTGATGAACTGCTGCTCACGTACGGTATCCACAGGCGCAGCCCATGCCCAGGCAGGCAATATACAGATAATTAAAACTTTATGAATGAAATTCCATTTATTCATTATAGTTAAGTCACAACGTTCCATGTCGAGTAATAAAAAGCAAAGCGTGGCATTTAATACAACCAAACCCATGTTAATATCAACATATATTATTCAAGCCGCTTCAAAAACATTACTTAAAATTATAAACGCGTTCATTACCCCAGTTTCATGATATGGATGAATCACCGTTAAGTTCTGCCGAAGACAATATGAAATCATCATGAAATAAGAATATGAGATTATGAATTAATCTCGATTCACACTGAGAGCATTAGCGCGACCTCTTTTTACGTTCTGCCGCTCCCCCATCGCACTGGGCTGAAATATGCCGTGATCTCAATCACATAATTATCTCTTGTTCACTTGATGGCCAACCGCTTATTTCAGCTAGCGACCGCTTAACCTTCCATACAACCACTCACCGATTTACCCAACTTTACGCGCGCGCTGTTCTGGCAAGATCGGAGGCAGCCTAGCTAATCAATACCTCCATCAACCCTTACTTAAAACCAGACGGCTTCGGCCAATTATTCATCTAATTAACGCCAGGTTTTACTATGGATACCAAAAAACTATTCAAGCACATACCCTGGGTGATTCTCGGAATCATCGGGGCATTTTGCCTCTCAGTCGTCGCCCTGCGCCGCGGTGAGCACGTCAGTGCCCTGTGGATCGTCGTCGCATCGGTTTCTGTGTACCTCGTCGCCTACCGTTATTACAGCCTGTACATCGCGCAGAAGGTGATGAAGCTTGACCCGACGCGCTCCACGCCGGCGGTCATTAATAACGATGGCCTGAACTATGTGCCAACCAACCGCTACGTGCTGTTTGGCCACCACTTTGCCGCGATCGCCGGCGCCGGCCCGCTGGTCGGCCCGGTACTGGCCGCGCAAATGGGTTATCTGCCGGGTACCCTGTGGCTGCTGGCCGGCGTGGTGCTGGCGGGCGCGGTACAGGACTTCATGGTGCTGTTTATCTCCTCGCGGCGTAACGGCGCCTCGCTGGGTGAGATGATTAAACAGGAGATGGGGCCGGTTCCGGGCTCTATCGCCCTGTTCGGCTGCTTCCTGATTATGATCATCATCCTCGCGGTTCTGGCGCTCATCGTGGTGAAAGCGCTGGCGGAAAGCCCGTGGGGCGTGTTTACCGTCTGCTCGACGGTGCCTATCGCCCTGTTTATGGGGATCTACATGCGCTTCCTGCGCCCAGGCCGCGTCGGTGAAGTGTCGGTTATCGGTATCGTGCTGCTGGTGGCCTCTATCTGGTTCGGCGGCGTGATTGCCCACGACCCGTACTGGGGCCCGGCGCTGACCTTTAAAGACACCACCATCACCTTTACCCTGATTGGCTACGCGTTTATTTCCGCCCTGCTGCCGGTATGGCTGATTCTGGCGCCGCGCGATTATCTGGCCACCTTCCTGAAAATCGGCGTGATCGTCGGCCTGGCGCTGGGGATCGTTATCCTTAACCCGGACCTGAAAATGCCGGCAGTAACCCAGTACATTGATGGTACCGGCCCGCTGTGGAAAGGCGCGCTGTTCCCGTTCCTGTTTATCACCATCGCCTGCGGCGCGGTCTCCGGCTTCCACGCGCTGATCGCCTCCGGCACCACGCCGAAGCTGCTGGCCAACGAAACCGATGCCCGCTTTATTGGCTACGGCGCGATGCTGATGGAATCCTTTGTTGCAGTCATGGCGCTGGTTGCGGCCTCGATTATCGAACCGGGTCTCTACTTCGCGATGAACACCCCGCCGGCGGGCCTTGGCATCGTCATGCCGAACCTGCATGAAATGGGCGGTGAAAACGCGGCGATGATCGCAGCGCAGTTGAAAGAAGTCACCGTCCACGCGGCGGCGACCGTCAGCTCCTGGGGCTTTGTGATTTCACCTGAGCAGATCCTGCAGACGGCGAAAGATATCGGCGAACCTTCGGTACTGAACCGCGCTGGCGGCGCGCCGACGCTGGCCGTCGGTATCGCCCACGTATTCCATAAAATCATCCCGATGGCGGATATGGGCTTCTGGTACCACTTCGGTATCCTGTTTGAAGCGCTGTTTATCCTCACCGCGCTGGATGCGGGTACCCGCGCAGGCCGCTTTATGCTGCAGGATCTGTTGGGTAACTTCGTGCCGTTCCTGAAAAAAACCGACTCGCTGGTCGCCGGGATTATCGGTACCGCCGGCTGCGTCGGGCTGTGGGGCTACCTGCTGTATCAGGGCGTGGTCGACCCGCTGGGCGGCGTGAAGAGCCTGTGGCCGCTGTTCGGGATCTCTAACCAGATGCTGGCCGCCGTGGCGCTGGTGCTTGGCACCGTGGTGCTGGTCAAGATGCAGCGCACCAAATATATCTGGGTCACCGTTATCCCGGCGGCATGGCTGCTGCTGTGCACCACCTGGGCGCTGGGCCTGAAGCTGTTCAGCAGCAACCCGCAGATGGAAGGCTTCTTCTTTATGGCTCAGCAGTATAAAGAGAAGATTGCCGCCGGCGGCGAGCTGACCGCGCAGCAGATCGCCAACATGAACCATATCGTGGTCAACAACTACACCAACGCCGGCCTGAGTATTCTGTTCCTGGTGGTGGTGTACAGCATCATCTTCTACGGCATCAAAACCTGGCTCAACGTGCGCAACAATAAGGTGCGTACCGACAAAGAGACCCCGTACGTGCCGGTACCGGAAGGCGGCGTGAAGACCTCGTCACATCATTAACCCTGATGCCGGATAGCGCTACGCGTATCCGGCCTACCAAAAGCGCATTAACGTAGGCCGGATATGGCGCTAGCCGCCATCCGGCTTTATTCGTTATCTGGAACTTATAATGTTTGGTAACTTAGGTCAGGCAAAAAAATATCTCGGTCAGGCGGCAAAAATGCTGATTGGCATTCCGGATTACGACAACTACGTCACGCATATGCAAACCAACCATCCGGATCAGCCGTACATGACTTATGAAGAATTCTTCCGCGAACGCCAGCAGGCCCGCTACGGCGGCGACGGCAAAGGCGGCGTACGCTGCTGTTAATGGAGGCAATAATGGCACCGATTGCAGTCACCCTACTCACCGGTTTTCTCGGCGCAGGAAAAACCACCCTCCTGCGCCATATCCTCAATGAGCAGCACGGTTTCAAAATCGCCGTGATTGAAAACGAATTCGGCGAAGTCTCCGTCGACGATCAGCTCATCGGCGACCGCGCCACGCAGATTAAAACCCTGACCAACGGCTGTATCTGCTGTACACGCTCCAACGAACTGGAAGACGCCCTGCTCGATCTCCTCGACAGTCGCGATCGCGGCGAAATCGAGTTTGACCGGCTGGTGATTGAATGCACCGGCATGGCCGACCCGGGGCCGATTATCCAGACCTTTTTCTCCCATCAGGTGCTCTGCGAGCGCTATCTGCTGGACGGCGTGATCGCCCTGGTGGACGCCGTCCATGCCGACCAGCAGATGGATCAGTTCACCATCGCCCAGTCGCAGGTCGGCTACGCGGACCGGATCCTGTTAACCAAAACCGACGTCGCCGGCGACACCGAAAAGCTGCGTGAACGGCTGGCGCGCATTAACGCGCGGGCGCCGATTTATACCGTCATTCACGGCGATATCGATTTAAGCCAGCTGTTTAACACCAGCGGTTTTATGCTGGAAGAGAAGGTTGTCAGCGCCACACCGCGCTTTCATTTTGTGGCAGAAAAACAGAATGACGTCTCGTCGATTGTGGTCGAGCTCGACTATCCGGTGGATATCAGTGAAGTTTCACGGGTAATGGAAAATCTGCTGCTCTCCTTCGCCGAGCAATTGATGCGTTATAAAGGCATGCTGTGGATCGACGGCGAGCCAAATCGCCTGCTGTTCCAGGGCGTGCAGCGCCTCTACAGCGCCGACTGGGATCGCCCGTGGGGCGATGAAACGCCGCACAGCACGCTGGTGTTTATCGGCATTCAGTTGCCGGAAGAGGAAATTCGCGCGGCGTTTGCCGGGTTACGACGCTAACCTGCCCGCCTGCGCCCTAAGGCGCAGGCCCCCTTCTCTCTGAGACCTCGTCAAAAACAGGGACCAAACGTCGGCAGCGCGTCGAAAAATGTAAAGCAACGTTTTAATAAGTAACAGTAGAAACATTTTTGGAAATTATAAGAAACTGAATGAATAGGCCCCTTAATAATTAATGACTGCTCTGTTCAGTTTCTGTTTAGCCCACCAATTAAACCACGGCTAAACAGGCTAAATTTGATGATTGACCTCGCCGTAACCCAACGTCATTACAACATTTTCAAAACACCTTCCTGACAAAACCAGCATAAAAAATCGACGCAAGTCACATTTGCAGAGGTAAACATCGCTTGTTAAGGTGCCCTCAGACAACTTTATTGACGAGGAGTAAACCATGAGAAAGCTTAACATCCTTATTCTTGCAGCCCTGACCGCGGTCTCTGGTTCCGCCATGGCGGTGGGGTTTACCGTTGAACAGGGTAAAAACTTCACTAATCTGAATATGGAAATGGGTAAATCCTCTTCTGGCCTGTACGCCGAAAGCCACTGGCTGAAGAATACCGATGATGGTAGCCAGACCGGCGGCGTGGGCGCGGGTTACAACCTGGAAGTGGGCCCGGTGATGCTCAACGCCGGCGCGAAAGCCATCTACCTCGGGCCGAAAAAAGGCGATAACGGCGTCGCGTTTCCGGTCGGCGGCGGAGTGAACGTGGCCCTGACCGACAGCATCCACGTGTTTGGCGAAGGGTATGTCGCGCCGGATGGTCTGAACAACAGCGTGAAAAACTATGTTGAAGCGAACGGCGGCGTGAGCTGGTCTCCGATTGGTCCAGTGACGTTGAAAGTGGGTTACCGCCATGTGAGCGTTGACGGTAAAGAGGGTCGCCCGAACCACACCCTGATTGATGGCGCCTATGTGGGCGGCGGGGTCACCTTCTGATTATGGTCAACGCCCCGCGATAAAGTTAAGGTGCGCTGAGCATTAGCCATAAAAAAACCTGCCGAATGGCAGGTTTTTTTATGGCCGGGTCATAGGCTTAGCGGCGCACCACCACCAGCTTCTGGTTCACAAACTCTTTGATGCCGAGATCGGAGAGCTCCCGTCCGTAACCGGAACGCTTCACGCCGCCAAACGGCAGCTCCGGCGCGGTATCGGTGAGCCAGTTGATATAAACCATTCCGGTTTCAATGGCGGAGGCCATCCGTTTGGCGCGTTCGATATCCTGACTGAACACCGCGCCGCCCAGACCATAGTGGGAATCATTGGCCAGCTGGATTGCCTCCTCATCGTTTTTCACCACGTAGATCTGCGCCACCGGGCCAAAGAACTCTTCGAAGTACGCCGGATTATCACGGGTGATACCGGTCAAAATGGTGGGTTCAAAGAAATTGCCTTCTCGAGCCACCGCTTTGCCGCCCAGATGCAGCTTAGCGCCATTTTTCACCGCCTCGTCCACCTGTTTGCTTAGGGTATCCAGCGCATCTTTGGAAGAGAGCGGCCCCAGCGTGGTGCTTTCATCCAGCGGATCGCCGATTTTCACCTGGCGAAACGCCTCGCTAAATTTTGTCAGGAACGCATCCGCGATATTTTCGTGCAGGATAAAGCGCTTGGCAGCGGTACACACCTGGCCGGCGTTGTTCAGCCGCGCCTGGACGCCGATTTTCACCGCGCGCTCCAGGTCGGCATCGTCCAGCACGACAAACACATCATTGCCGCCCAGTTCCAGCGTTGATTTCTTAATATGCTTCGCCGCCTGCGCCGCCACCACGCTGCCGGCTTTCTCCGACCCCGTTAGCGCCGCGCCCTGCACGCGATCGTCGGCGATAATCTTCGCCACCTGATCCTGGGAGATAAACAGGTTGGTCCACGCCCCCTCCGGAGCGCCGGCCTCACGCACCAGATGGGCAAAGGTCTCCGCGCAGTGCGGCACAATGCTGGCGTGTTTGGCGATAACCGGGTTACCGGCTGCCAGGTTTGGCGCCAGGACGCGCATCAGCTGGTAATAGGGAAAGTTCCACGGCTCCACCGCCAGTAAGACGCCAATGGGATGGTGCTCAACCCAGGCTTCACCCAGTTCGGAGGGATACTTCACCGGCGCCAGGAACGATTTGGCGTTATCGGCGTAATAGCGGGCGATCTGCGCGCAAAGTTTCACTTCGCCGCGGCTCTGCTTAATGAGTTTCCCCATCTCCTGGCTAGCGATTTTTGCCAGCTCCTCCGCCCGGCTATCAATCAGATCAGCCAGCTTATGCAGTACCGCCAGGCGCGGTTCAATATCGCCTTTTGCCCAGGCAGAATGGTAGAGCGCATCCGCCTGCTGCAGCGCCGCCTCCACGTCCGCATCGCTGTGCGCCGGGTACGTTTTAATAAGCTGATTGTTCGCAGGATTCACCGTCTGATAGGCCATATCGCATGTCTCCTTGTTATCGCTACTAAGGCAGTCAAAAATGCCGTTAAGGATATTAAGGGTAGTCGAGATGGCTGGCGATGCGGGTAAAGTTAGGTATATCCGGAATATTCCATAACGAGGCTAACCGGGGCGACCGTCAGGCCGCCCCGGCGTTATCAATGCGCCAGCGCGGCGATCTCGTCGGCGGTCAGGCCGGTGATTTTCACCACCGTCTCGCGGGCAATGCCGTCGGCCAGCATCCTCTGGGCAATGCGCAGCGCCTCGGCATGCTGTCCTTCTTGTCTGCCTTCAAGCCGGCCTTCCCGTTTGCCTTTTCTGCGGCCCACTTCCTGTAATCTTTCAGCAATAGTCATCAATCTCTCCCTGTGCTGAGGAACCCGTTGCGCCACTTCGTGGATAAACCGGCCAAAGCGGCGCGCGTTGCCAGTCTGCAGCAGATAATTAAACAGCGTTTTTAGCTGTCTGTCATTAGCGTCCCCGCTAAGTAAAATCGTCGTCAGTTGCTCAACAATGCCCATTAAATCGCGCTGGCGAATATGCTTCTGTATCAGCTCGAGTAATGCCACGCGCCGGTGGCGAACGATCTCATCGTCGGGGATCACCGTGACATCCACCAGCGGAAAGGGCGAGATATAAAGCTCACTCGCCAGCTGTGGATCGGCAAAACAGTCCAGCCAGTTGAGTGACCACGGGTATGGCGTGGTCGCTCCGTGATAGAAGAGCATCGGCACCACCAGCGGCAGTTTTGTATGACCGCCATCAAGATGGCGCTGCATCGCGGCGATGGCGTAGCGCATCAGGCGGAAGGCCATCTGCGCATCCGGCGAGCTCTGATGTTCGATAACCACATAAATGTAGCCCTCGCCAGACGCGGTTTTGAGTGACCACAGCACATCGGAGTACCAGGCCCGCAGGCTCTCCTCGATAAAGCTTGCCGATTCCAGCTGTAAGGTATCGAGGTCGCAGCGCTGACGCAGCGCAGGCGGTAGATGGATCGCCAGAAAATCGCGCGCGGTGTCGGCCTGAGTGAGGAACTGTTTAAACACCGCATCATGCGGCGTCGAGGTGGTGCCCTTTGCCATCGGCTCATCCCTGCCTGCTTATCCTGCAGGGACTCTACATCCCATGAATGTCTCTGGCACCCCGGAAACCGGGATTTTACATTCCGCTACGAAAACATATTTCCCCGGACTGCAAGCGTGACATCCTTTTTCGACGCGGTACGCAAATCCAGGCGGGCGACAGCCTCGGCGCAGCATGCTATAAACGGCTTATCCCCGCAGCAAAGGCCAAAGCAGTGAACCATACCCGAGATATCCCCCAAACCTTCTGGCGAGACGATCGTCTGCCGTGGCTGGAGCTGCGCAGCACCCGGCGCAGCCGCCGGGCCTATAAGCGCCACAGCCACCCCCAGCTCTCGGTGGGGGCGATTATCGAGGGGGAAACGCGCTGCCTGTGCGCTGGCCAGGAGTACCTGCTACAGCCCGGGGATCTGATCGTGATCCCGCCGCACGCGCCGCATAGCTGTAATCCGCTGCATGGCAGGCCGCGCAGCTATCACATGCTTTACCTGGACGTGACATGGTGCCGCGCGCAGCGCCCGGATATTCCCCCTGGCGCCAGTATCGCCTCGCCGCAGCCGCTGCTGCGCGACAGCCCTCTCTTTGCCAGTTTCCAGCAGGTTGTCGCCCTGATGAGCCGCGGGAGCCTTGAACAACTGCCCGCCCGGCTTGCGCAACTCCTGCACGCGCTGCCGCTGTGCGCCGCCGCGCCGCAGGCGCCACATCACGCCAGCGCCCTGCTGTTTCAGCGCCTGGCGATGGATCTGCCGGCGTCGCCGTCGCTGGATAAGCTGGCCCACGAGAGCGCGCTTCGTAAAGAGACCGTTATCCGCGCCGTGAAACAAGATACCGGCCTGACGCCTGCCAGTTTGATCAACATGGCGCGCATCGAATATGCGAAAACGCGCTTACGCGCCGGGGATCCTATCGCCGACGTCGGCTATCAGGCTGGCTTTGCCGATCAGAGCCATTTCCATAAAACCTTTGTCAGCTATACCGCCGCCACGCCGCGGCAGTATGCGCAAAGCAGATCAATATCTGACAATAAGTAATACGCCACCTGGCGTAGGGTGGCCTCTGCACCATTATCGAGGCCACTATGCATACCTTATCGACGCTCTTTCCCGCCGCCTTCCCGGCGTTAGCCCTGTCCCACTTTGTCGCTCTGCTCAGTCCGGGCCCTGATTTTTTTCTGCTGGTCGGCTACGCCGTGCGCTACCGGATCCGCGTCAGCATCGGATTGTGTCTCGGCATCGCCGCAGGCAATGCGCTGTATATTGTGCTCGCCATCGTCGGCTGGGGGCTTCTGCGCCAGGCGCCGCTGCTTTTTTTGCTCATCGAGCTGCTGGGGGCGGGCTATTTATTGTGGATTGGCAGCCTGCTGATACGCAGCCGTCCCGCGACGCTGGCGATGGAGAGCGTTCGCGCAGCGCGTCCGGGGTTCGGCAGGCAGCTGCTGCTGGGGCTGGGGTCATCGCTGCTCAACCCCAAAAACGCCCTGTTTTATCTGGCGCTGATGACTTCCCTGCTCGGGCCGGCTGTGACCCTGCTTCAGCAAACGGTGAGCGGGCTGTGGATGGTCAGCGTGGTGTTCTTCTGGGATTTACTGCTGGTGAGCGCGATTGCGCTGCCGCAGATACAGCGCCGCCTGGGCGCCATCGTCTGGCGAGTCGAGCGGGCGGCGGGGGCGATCCTGATGCTCTTCGGCCTGGGGATTATCTGGCGATTTTTGCACGACCTCGCCGTCAGGCTATATGCTTAAGCATATGGAAAAACTCGCTGAACTGAAACGCGCCAAACTGCTGGCGCTGTCGCTGCTGCTGATTGCAGCCGCCATTTTTATCACTACCCTCGCGCTACCACCATCGCCCTGGGTCGGTGCGCTAAAAGCTATTTCCGAAGCGGCGATGGTCGGGGCGCTGGCCGACTGGTTTGCGGTCGTGGCTCTGTTTCGCCGTATTCCGCTGCCCTTTGTCGCCCGCCATACGGCGATTATTCCGCGCAATAAAGACCGCATCGCCGACAACCTCGGCCGCTTTGTCGAGGAAAAGTTCCTTGATACCCCGTCGCTGGTCGCGCTGATCCGCCGCTATCAGCCAGCCCTGATGCTCGGCAACTGGTTCAGCCAGCCGGAGAACGCCCGACGGGTCGGCCAGCACCTGCTGCAGGTGATGAGCGGTTTTCTCGAACTGACCGATGACGCGCGCATTCAACGTCTGCTGCGACGCGCGGTGCATAAGGCTATCGATAAGGTCGACCTGACGCAGACCAGCGCCATGATGCTGGAGGGACTGACCCGCGACAATCGCCATCAAAAGCTGCTCGATTCGCTGATAAACCAACTGATCGCCCTGCTGCAGCGCGACAGCTCCCGCGCCTTTATCGCCCGCGGCATCGTACACTGGCTGGAGACCGAACACCCGCTGAAGGCCAAACTCCTACCCACCGAGTGGCTCGGCGAGCACAGCGCTGAGATGGTCACCGACGCGGTGAATACCCTGCTGGACGAGGTGACTCACGACCGTACGCATCAGATCCGTCAGACTTTTGACCGCGCCGTGCAAAAGCTTATCGATAACCTGAAATCCGACCCGGATATGGCGCAGAAGGCCGATAACATCAAAGCCTGGCTAAAAAATAATGAGACCTTTAACCACTATCTTGGCGAAGTATGGGGCGACCTGCGCGGCTGGGTAAAAAACGATATCAGCAGCGACGACTCACGTATTAAGCAGCGCATCGCCGAGGCGGGGCAGTGGTTCGGTGAAACCTTACTCCGCGACGACGCGCTGCGCGAATCGCTTAACGAACACCTGGAGCAGGCGGCGCACCGGGTGGCGCCGGAGTTCGCCGCCTTCCTCACCCGCCATATCAGCGACACAGTGAAGAGCTGGGACGCCCGCGATATGTCGCGGCAGATCGAGCTCAATATCGGTAAAGATCTGCAGTTCATCCGCATCAACGGTACCCTGGTGGGGGGAACCATCGGCCTGTTGTTGTGGCTGCTCTCGCAGATCCCCTCGCTGCTGCATCTGCATATTGGTTAGCAATGATACTATCCGAACAATAGCGCTGATAAATATTCCACAGGGAGGGCGAGATGATGCACAGGATTTCCCACTGGCTGAGCCGACACGCCGCCGCGCTGTTCTTCCCCGCGGCGTTAATTCTGTATGATTTTTCCGCTTATCTCACTACCGATCTGATCCAGCCGGGGATCCTGCACGTGGTGCGGGATTTCAATGCTGATGTGGCGCTGGCTCCGGCCTCGGTGAGCCTGTATATGGCCGGCGGCATGGCGCTACAGTGGCTGCTGGGGCCGCTCTCTGACCGGATAGGACGGCGTCCGGTGCTGCTCACCGGCGCGCTGATTTTCACCCTCGCATGCCTGGCGACCCTGTTCACCACCTCCATGACGCAGTTCCTGATTGCTCGCTTCGTGCAGGGCACCAGCATCTGCTTTATCGCCACCGTCGGCTACGTCACCGTACAGGAGGCCTTTGAGGAAAAAAGGTCGATCAGGCTGATGGCAGTGATCACCTCCGTCGTGCTGGTGGCGCCGATCGTCGGCCCGCTCTCCGGCGCGGCGCTGATGCATTTCATCCACTGGAAAGCCCTGTTCGGCATTATCGCCGCCATGGGGCTGGTAGCCTGGCTCGGCCTACTGTTGACCATGCCGGAGACGGTGCGCCGCGGCGATGTGCCGTTCAGCCCCCTGGGCGTGCTGCGCGATTTTCGCAACGTCTTTCGCAACCGCATCTTTTTACTCGGCGCCGCCACGCTGTCGCTGAGCTATATTCCGCTGATGAGCTGGGTGGCGGTATCGCCGGTAATTTTAATGGACGCCGGCGGACTGACCACCAGCGAGTTCGCCTGGAGCCAGGTGCCGGTCTTCAGCGCCGTTATCATCGCCAACCTGTCGGTGGCGCGCTGGGTAAAAGACCCTACCCGCCCGCGCTTTGTCCTCAGCGCGGTGCCGGTACAGATGCTCGGCCTGGCCATCCTGATCGTTGGCAATCTGGTATGGCACCACGTTTGGCTGTGGTCGGTGCTCGGCACCTGCTTCTACGCCTTCAGCATCGGGCTGATTTTCCCGACGCTGTTTCGCTTTACCCTCTTTTCCAACGACCTGCCGAAAGGCACGGTCTCCGCCTCGCTGAATATCGTGATCCTCAGCGTCAGCGCGTTATCAATTGAAGGCGCGCGCTGGCTGTGGTTCCATGGCGGCAGACTCCCCTTCCACCTGTTGGCGGTGGCCGCCGGGATTGTCGCCGCCTGCTGCCTGGCCGGACTGTTACGCCACCAGCGCGGACAAGCGGTGATCGAAGCCCGGCAGTCGTGAGCCCTTTTACGGAGAAAGCCCCATCATGAATGACATTGAACTCAGCCAGGCGCAGCGCGACCTGCTGCGCGACAGGCTCAGCAAGTACTGCGCAGAGACCTTCGACCTCGAACTGGAGCAGTTTGACGCCGAATTTTTCGTCGACTTTATCGCCAAAGAGCTGGGGCCGCTGTTTTACAACGCCGGTATCGAAGAGGCCATCCGCACCCATCAGGCATGGAGCGAGCGTATCCAGGAAGAGATGGATTTGAAAAAGGTCTATTAACACCGCGTACAGACGCAGGAGATCAATAAAACCCTGCATACACCATGGCTATAATGGCGACTCTTTCAGCATCTCCCGTGTACGGGGAAGGAAAACCATGTCGCTTATCACCGATCTACCCGCCATTTTTGACCAGTTCTCAGAAGCTCGCCAGAAGGGCTTTCTCACCGTCATGGATCTTAAAGAGCAGAACGTACCGCTGGTGGGCACTTACTGCACCTTTATGCCCCAGGAGATCGCCATGGCGGCGGGCGCCGTTGTCGTCTCGCTGTGCTCAACCTCCGATGAAACCATCGAGGAAGCGGAAAAAGATCTCCCGCGCAACCTCTGCCCGCTTATCAAAAGCAGCTACGGCTTCGGCAAAACCGATAAATGTCCCTACTTCTATTTCTCTGACCTGGTGGTTGGGGAAACCACCTGCGACGGCAAAAAGAAAATGTATGAGTACATGGCCGAGTTCAAGGCGGTCCACGTCATGCAGTTGCCGAACAGCGCCAGCGATGCCGCCTCGCGCGCACTGTGGAAAACGGAGATCCTGCGCCTGCAGCAGGTGATTGAGGCCCGGTTTGGCACGCCGATTAGCGAGGCGGCGCTGCGCGAAGCCATCGTGTTGAAAAATCGCGAGCGCCGGGCGCTGGCCCACTTTTATCGTCTCGGGCAGCTCAATCCGCCGGCGCTCAGCGGCGGCGACATCCTGAAAGTGGTGTACGGCGCCACTTTTCGTTTCGACAAAACCGCCCTGATTGATGAACTGCATGCCATGGCGGAGCGCATCCATCAGGAGTGGCAGCAGGGTAAACGGCTGGAACCTCGTCCGCGGATCCTGATCACCGGCTGCCCGATCGGCGGCGCGGCGGAAAAAGTGGTCCGCGCCATCGAGGAAAACGGCGGCTGGGTGGTCGGCTATGAGAACTGCACCGGCGCGAAAGCGACCGAGCGCTGCGTGGCGGAAGAGGGTGACGTCTACGACGCCTTAACCGATAAATATCTCGCCATCGGCTGCTCCTGTATCTCCCCCAACGACCAGCGTCTGCAGCTGCTGAGCCAGATGGTGGAGGAGTATCAGGCCGACGGGGTGATCGACGTCATTTTGCAGGCCTGCCATACCTATGCCGTGGAATCGCTGGCGATTAAACGCCATCTGCGCCAACAGCACGATCTTCCTTACATGGCGATTGAAACCGACTATTCGACAGCGGACCTCGGCCAGCTCAGCACCCGCGTCGCCGCCTTTATCGAAATGCTTTAAGGAGCTGGCGTGAACTATACGGTTGGCATTGATTCCGGCTCCACCGCCACAAAAGGCATCCTGCTGGCGGACGGCGTCATCGTGCGCCGCTTCCTCTGCCCCACCCCCTTTCGCCCCGCCGACGCCATCCACGAGGCCTGGGAGACACTGCGCGCTGGCCTCACGGAGACGCCTTTTTTAACCCTCACCGGCTATGGCCGCCAGCTGGTGGATTTTGCCGATAAGCAGGTGACGGAGATCTCTTGTCACGGCCTCGGCGCCCGCCTGCTGGCGCCGGACACCCGCACGGTGATTGATATCGGCGGCCAGGACAGCAAAGTTATCCAGCTGGACGCCGGGGGCAACCTCAGCGACTTCCTGATGAATGACAAATGCGCCGCCGGCACCGGCCGTTTTCTGGAAGTCATTTCACGCACCCTCGGCGCCAGCGTCGAACAACTGGACGCCATTACCGACGGCGTGGAACCGCACGCCATTACCAGTATGTGCACGGTGTTTGCCGAATCGGAGGTCATCAGCCTGCGGTCGGCCGGCGTCGCGCCGGAGGCGATTCTGGCGGGGGTGATTAACGCCATGGCCCGGCGCAGCGCGAACTTTATCGGCCGCTTATCGGCGCAGGGGCCGCTGCTGTTTACCGGCGGCGTCAGCCACTGCGCCGCCTTTGCCCGGATGCTGGAAAGCCATGTCGGCATGGCGGTGACAACCCATTCCGACGCCCAGTTTGCCGGGGCGATCGGCGCGGCGCTGATCGGCCAGCGCCAGCGGAGGCGCGGATGACAACGTTTCTGTTTTTATTTCACTCCACGGTGGGGGTGGTGCGGATGCGCAAAGCCCTGCAGGCGGCGGGAGTGGCCTTCGAGGTCAAAGATATACCCCGCCAGCTGCGCAGCGGCTGCGGGCTGTGCATCCTGCTGGAGGGGACGGAAGCCGATGCGCGAGGCTGGATCGTCCCGGAACAGACGGCGGCGCTGTATCAGCAGAACGGGGAAGCATGGCGCTGTCTCGCCACCTTCCCACCTGCAGATTAATCGCTCACCACAAAGCGCGTCGCCGCGAAGCAGTTCAGCAGGCGGTGCATGAGAAAAACCAGGGTCAGCGTCACCACCAGCGAGACCGTCACCGAGGTGATGCGGTACAGATCGCTGAACACCAGATCCTGATACGGATGCAAATTCTGGCCGAACATAATGCCGATGGTAGTGATGCTGGCGAAGCCCACCCCGGCGCCCACTTTCTCCATCACGTGTAGGCGGGCGCTGAAGGCCAGCCCGAGACCAATCAGCGGCATCATCAGGATCATGTGGTTGCTGAAATCATAGATAATCAGCTGCACCACCAGTATATAGAGACAGGCCAGCACCACCCCGACGACGCGCCAGATCGAGCTGATCACCGCCCCGCGATAGTGCATCGGGAACAGGATCAGGATCCCGGCCATCAGCGCCGACAGCGAGTCGCTGAGATCGCAGATCTGAAACACCACAAAGATGATCGTCGCTACCGTACCGGAGAGCAGCGACTCATGACGGATGCGGGCGGCGTCTTTCTCAATCCGCGGCGGCGGCTTGCGCGGTTCGACGTCCGGGATCAGGTAATGCAGCAGCGCGCTCAGCGCCACGGCCATCACGCAGGCTTCCATATTGGAGAACATCAGGGTGTGCCAGTTGCTGGTGGGATAGCTCATAAAGTTGAGCATCGTGCTCTGGCACACCACCCCCATTGATCCCAACAGGAACAGCGGTCCCTGGCTCATAAAGCGGAAACGCATCACGTACAGGGCAAACACCACCAGGGTCATGATCACCGGCCACTGCGACAAATAGCCGACAATTAGCACCATTTCGACACAGTTTACCGCCGCGCTAAATATAAACTGGCGGGCGACGTGCAGGTTGAACATCGGTACCAGCGACATCAGCATCAGCGGATAAACGACGAAAAATACGCCGTACTGTACGTCGTAGAAGGTGGAGATGCTGAGCGCAATGGTCCCGGCCACGGCGATACGCACCGTCTGGCGAAAATCATTCGCCGTGTAGACGATATTGCCGTGCGGGGTAAAGACATGCGCCAGGGTATTAATAGACATAGTGCAACCAGCTCACCAGGTGGATCTGCAGGCCGGCGAAGGTGCGGGCGAAAGGTCCCTCGCTATTGTACAGCTGCACCGTAGCGCGGGCGCCGGTCGGCAGCGGTTTGTCCAGCGGCTGATCCAGCGCGACGTGAATGCGCATCCGCTGGGCGTCGCGCACCCAGCGGGTGGACTGCTCGGGCTGCGACAGCTGGCCGTTCACCGCCTCCTGTCCCGCCAGAATCCCGGCGTCGCTGCTGGTCACGTGCGCCGGGAAGACTTGACCCGGCAGGGCGTCAAAGACCACCGCCGCATCGGTATTCACCGCGGTGTGGCGCAGGCTTTTTTCGCGGAAGTCGGCGACGATGTCAGTGTTGTTGTTAACCAATGCCAGCACAGCCGTCGCCGCGGTGGCGTAGATCCCCGGGTTCAGCTGCAGGTTGCTGACCATGCCGTCAGTTTCCGCACGCACTTTGGTCCAGGCCAGGTTCAGCTGCGCCTCCTCCAGCGCATTACGGTATTTCTGCAGGGTGACGTTGCGCTTATCGTCGCGCTCGCCGCGCTGGATCAGCAGGTTCTGGATCTGCGCGTTCAGCGCCGAGACCGACTGCTCGCTGATCTGCCAGGTGGTTCGCACCTTATCGAGGTCGGACTGCGAGACGTTCTGCATCGTACTCAAGCGCTGGTAGCGATCGAGCGTGACCTTATCGTTACGCGCGGTGTACTGCGCAGTGCGCAGGTTGGCGCGGGCGGCGGCGATTTGCGCGTCCAGCTGCTGGTTGCTCAGTTTCGCCTGCTCGAGGGCGATCTGCGCCGCTTCAACTTTATTAATGAATGGCGTTGGGTCGAGCTCATACAGCAGGTCGCCCTTTTTCACCTGGCTGTTGTTGTGCACGTAGACGTGCGAGACATAGCCGGAGACCCGCGACGAAACCGGGGTCACCACGCGCATGACGGTGGAGTCCGGCGTCAGCGGGATCCAGATATCGGCAACGATAAACCAGGCGAATATTCCCAGAAAAGCGGCAATACTCACCCGTACCCAGCGGGCAAATTTTTGTTCAGGCGTCATCATAGTGTGTTAGATCTTGTTATCTTCTTCGCGGATATTCCGCAAACGGCAGGCGATTTGATTTAACGTGGCGCTGAAGGTGGCGAGATCGGCCTCCGGGATGGTCTGGGTTACGCGCTCCTGATAGGTCTCGATCACGCAGCTCAGTTTTTCCAGAATAGCCCGCCCCTCAGCGGTCAGCGTCAGCAGGCGAATGCGTTTGTCATATGGCGATGTGGAACGCACCAGATAGCCCTGCTTTTCCAGTAATGAGAGGGTGCGCATTAGCGGCGGCAGTTCAATGCCCTGCACCTCCGCCAGTTCGCTGACCGAGACGTTGTCTCCCAGCTGATGCAGTTGCATCAGCACCGTCCAGCTGGACTGGGTGAGTCCGGTATCGGTGATAGCGGAGTCAATAATGGCGCGCCACTGGCGCACCACCATAGCCATCCGCATCCCCAGCGGGCGGCGGGCAAACAGTTCGTCTTCAGTCACGGGTCTTCCTCTCATTATTGAGAAGAAAATAATACTTATCAGGGTAAGCATCAAGAAACGGAAGCTCGTGCCGCATCAATTGATAAATTTCGTGAATGTATCCCGGCGGCACTTTGCGCTCACCGGGATAATGAAGAAGGTTTGCCTGTAAAAAACCGCACGTTTTAATTGATCTGGTCCCGACGCAGGCCGATATCTTTCAGCTGTTCGTCGCTCATTTGCTGCAAAACTCTGCGCGTTTGCCCCTGAAGCCACCATTTTTTGATAAACCGCACCAGCAGTACGAAACCGATAAATGGCTGTCTTGCCCTGTTCTCGTGAAATTCCATCCTCTACCTCCTCACCTTGCCAGAGGCTTTATCTTCACGGATTTGGGGGTAAGGAATACAGATTCACAAAACGCTTTTCTTTAACATACAGATTAGCTAAAACGTACACCAGAGCCCAATTTTTACGCCAATCTGTACTGGTTATTCCATCTGTATGGCGGCAATTAAGGATACAGTATGACCCGCTACCAACATCTCGCTACGCTGCTGGCCGAACGCATCGAACAGGGCCTGTATCGCCATGGCGAAAAGCTGCCGTCGGTGCGCAGCCTGAGCCAGGAGCACGGCGTCAGCATCAGCACCGTCCAGCAGGCCTATCAGCTGCTTGAGCAGCAGCAGATGATTGTGCCGCAGCCGCGATCGGGCTATTTCGTCGCCCCGCGCAAAGCCCAGCCGCCGGTGCCGCCGATGTCGCGTCCGGTCCAGCGCCCGGTGGAGATAACCCAGTGGGATCAGGTGCTGACCATGCTTGACGCCCGCTACGATAAATCGATCATCCCCTTCGGCGGCGGCTCGCCGGACGTGACGCAGCCAAGCCTGAAGCCCATCTGGCGTGAACTGAGCCGGGCTATCCAGCACAACCTCACTGAGGTGTTGAACTATGACGAACTGGCCGGGCGTCGCGAGCTACGGGAGCAGATCGCCCGCCTGATGCTCGACGGCGGATCGGTGGTAACTGCCGACGATCTGGTGCTCACCAGCGGCTGCCACAGCGCGCTGTCGCTGGCCCTGCTGTCGGTGTGCCAGCCAGGGGACATCATCGCCGTGGAATCCCCCTGCTACTACGGCACCATGCAGATGCTGCGCGGGCTGGGATTAAAGACCATTGAGATCCCCACCGATCCGGAAACCGGGATCAGCATCGAGGCCCTGGAGCTGGCGCTGGATCAGTGGCCGATCAAAGGGGTGATCCTCGTGCCAAACTGCAATAACCCTCTGGGCTTTATCATGCCGGACGCCCGCAAGCGCGCGGTGCTGAACCTTGCCCAACGCTACGATATCGTTATTTTCGAAGATGATATTTACGGCGAGCTGGCCACCGAATACCCGCGCCCGCGCACGATCCACTCCTGGGATATCGACGGCCGGGTGATGCTCTGCAGCTCCTTTACCAAAACCATCGCCCCCGGGCTGCGTATCGGCTGGATCGCCCCCGGGCGCTACTACGACAAGCTGCTACAGATGAAGTACGCCGCCAGCGGGACCAACGTCCCCTCCACTCAGCTGGCGGCCTGCAATTTTATTCGCGAAGGCCACTACCACCGCCACGTGCGGCGGATGCGGCAGATCTATCAGCGCAATATCGAGATCTACACCTGCTGGCTGCGGGAATTTTTCCCCTGCGGGATCTGCGTCACCCGGCCGAAGGGCGGTTTTATGCTGTGGGTTGAGCTCCCGGAGCAGGTAGATATGGTCTGCGTCGCCAAGCAGCTGTGCCGGCTGAAGATCCAGGTAGCGCCGGGCTCGCTGTTTTCGGCAGCGGGCAAGTATCGCAACTGCGTCAGGATCAACTGCGCCCTGCCGCCGACCGAGAAACATAAAGCGGTGATGGTGAAGCTGGGAGAAGCGGTGAAGGTGGCGATGGAGTGAATTTAACCTGTTCTCCCCGGTGGCGCTGCGCTTACCGGGGCTACGGGTGATCTAGCGTCTGCGAAGCAGCTTCACTGATCAAAAAACACCATCCCCTTATACGGCTGTTCGCGGCAGGCGGCCAGACGCTGGGCGAGACTGCCGACGTGCAGCTCCAGCTTATGGCCATCGGGATCGAGGAAATAGTGCGAGGCACCTTCGCTACGGTTCAGCTTCCAGATCGCCACGCCGGCAGCCTCAAGGCGGGCGGCGAAGCTAGCAAAATCGGCTTCGCTAATACTAAACGCATAATGGGTGTAGTCGCTCTCTTCCGGCGGAGTAACGCGCCGCTGCGGATCCAGCGACAGGCACAGCCACAAATCGCCGCAGGAGAGATAAGCCCCGCTGTCCCAGCGGGCATGCAGCGTCATGCCCAGCAGCTGCTGATAAAACGCCACGCTCGGCGCCAGCTGGCTGACTGCCAGGGTCAGGTGATTCAGTCCACTCAGCATGTCTGTTCCTCCAGTGAATTCACAATGAACTGACGCAGCCATTGATGCGCCGGGTCGCGGTGCCAGCGCTCGTGCCACAGCATCAGCATCTCAAAGCCGGCGACCGCCAGCGGCGGCTCGACGACCACCAGCCCGCTCTGCCCGCGCACCAGCCGCTCCGGCAGGACCGCCACCAGATCGCTATTGCGCAGGGTCTCCAGCATAAACAGGAAATGTGGCACGGAAAGGACAACCCGCCGCGTCAGTCCGAGGTTCGCCAGCGCGATATCGGTCGCCGCGCTGAAGCCGCCCCCGTCCGGGGAGACGATCACGTGCTCCAGCTGACAGAACGTTTCCAGGCTAAGCCCAGGCCGCAGCGCCGAATGTTCCGCCCGGCCAGCCAGCACGTAGCGTTCGCGAAACAGCAGGCGCTGATGCAGCCCCGGCGGCGCGCCCTCGCGGGTATGAAAGAAAAGATCTACTGTATCGTTGGCCGCCTGCTGCTCCAGCCGCGCAGGCTGCAGCTCGAATACCGCCAGCCGACTGCCGGGAGAGGCCTGGCGTAACCCAGCCAGCATCGGCAGGAGGATCGCCGAGGCCATATAGTCCGTCGCCGCCACCCGCCAGGTCTCCGCCGCCGTGGCCGGATCAAAAGGGCTGACCGGCGCCACCGCCTGCTCCAGCGCGGCTAACGCAGCGCGCAGCGGCTGGCGAAGCTCATCGGCGCGGGCGGTGGGCTGCATGCCGCGCGGGCCCGGCATCAGCAGCGGATCGGCGAAAATCTCCCGCAGCCTGGCGAGCTGAATACTTACCGAGGGCTGCGACAGATTCAGCCGCTGCGCCGCCCGGGTAACGTTGTTTTCGTTAAGCAGCACATCCAGGGTGCGCAACAGATTGAGATCCAGACGCTGTAAATTAATCACGACTATACCGGGAATTTAAGTAATTAATTTCTACTATAGCGTCAGCTTTCCTACTCTGCAGCTCTCCATACGCCAGAGGTGATATTATGAAAGTACTGCTGATTTACGCCCATCCGGAACCGCGCTCGCTCAATGGCGCGCTGAAAAATTTCGCCATCCGCCATCTGCAGCAGGCCGGGCATGAAGTGCAGGTTTCCGATCTCTACGCTATGCGCTGGAAGGCCGGGTATGACGCCGACGATAGCGGCGCCCCGCCGGTCGGCGAGTTCTGGCGGCCGACCCTCGATTCCAAACAGACCTTTGCCCAGGGCACCCAAAGTGCGGATATCGCAGCCGAGCAGGAAAAGCTGCTGTGGGCCGATACGGTGATTTTCCAGTTCCCGCTATGGTGGTTCTCGATGCCCGCCATCATGAAGGGCTGGATCGACAGGGTGTACGCCTGGGGCTTTGCCTATGGCGTCGGCGAGCACAGCGACCGCCACTGGGGGGATCGCTACGGGGAAGGCACTTTCGTCGGCAAGCGGGCGATGCTGATCGTCACCGCCGGCGGCTGGGCGGAACACTATTCACCGCGCGGGATCAATGGCCCCATCGACGACATCCTGTTCCCCATTCAGCACGGTATGCTGTTCTACCCCGGCTTTGAGGTGCTTCCGCCGCTGGTGTTCTACCGCACGGATAAAACCGATGCCGGGCAGTTCGCCGATCAGTGCGCCGCCCTGGCCGAGCGGCTGGACACGCTGTGGCAAACCGAGCCCATTCCATTCCGCCGCCAGAATCATGGCGATTATCTGATCCCGTCGCTGACGCTGCGCCCGGAGCTGGCGCCAGGGCAAAGCGGCCTGGCGGTGCATTTGCGTAGCGAATAACTGGCTATCCCGTCTTCGCCCCCGAGGACGGGTCATTTACCCGACTCTCTCCAGTCCCAGCATGCCTCGCGCCTGGATAAAGCACAGCAGCAATACGCCCCACAGCGCCATCGTCAGATAGGGGCTGATACCGAGGATATTGAACCCACTCTCAATAATCTGCAGCAGGAACAGCGCGAGCACCATCCCAACGATGCGCCCGCTACCGCCATCCGGATTCACGCCGCCAAGCACCGCCGCGAGGATCGACACCAGCAAATACGATTCCCCATAAGATGCTTTGGCTGAGTTCAGCTTCGACATCATCAGAAACGCAGCCACCGCGCAGAGCAGGGCCGAGATGACATATACCCACATCAACACCCGCCGGGTATTGATCCCGGAATAATGGGTCGCCCGTTCGTTGGATCCGATCAACATGATCGCCCGACCCAGCGGGCTTTTCTCCAGCAGCACCCACAGCCCGGCCGCCACCACCGCAAAAAGCCACATTGGCAGCGGAATACCGAACCACTGGGCGTGATTCAGCCACAGCACCCACTGCGGATAGTTAGCGATGGCGCTGCCGCCGGTGATCAGAATATTTATCCCTTTGAGCAGGGTCATCATGCCAAGGGTAGCCAGGATCGGCGAAACGCGGATCCCGGCGATCAATATCCCGTTGCACAGGCCAATGATCATCGCCGCCCCTCCGCCGGCCAGCAGCGTCGCCAGCGCGGTAGCGCCCCCAGGCGGATAGCTCGTCGCCACCCAGGCCATCACCAGCGAGCAGGCGTTAGCCGTCGCGATAATTGACAAATTAATGCCGCCGCAAAGCATAGTCATGGCCATCGCCAGCGCCAGGATCCCCAGCACCGGCATTTGCGAGGCAATCGACTGGAAATTGCTTACAGACCAGAAGATGTTTGGCATGGCGATGCTAAAGGCGATAACCATCAGCAGCAGCAGGCCGATCAGGTAAAACTCAACGTTGTTGCGCCACGATTTTTTCATAACAAGCTCCGGTTCTGATGCTGGCTCCATGCCGTTACGCTGATGCTGACGACGATGATCGCCCCAGTGATCAGGGTCTGCCAGTAGGAGGAGACCCCTAGCAGGTTCAGGCCGTTCTGCATCACCGCCAGTAAAATCACCCCCAGCAGCGTACCGGTGAGAGTTCCGCGCCCGCCAATCAGGCTGGTGCCGCCCAGCACCACCGCCGCCAGCACCGTCAGCTCATAGCCCAGCAGTGAATCCGGCGCAACGGTCATCACTGTCCACGCCTGCACGACACCTGCGGCCCCCGACATTAGTCCCATATAGCCATAAACGAACAGCTGCAGGCGGAGCACGCTGAAGCCGACGCGGCTGGCGGATTCCCGGTTGCCCCCCATGGCATAGATCTTGCGGCCAACGGTGGTGAAATTCATGATAAACGCGGTCAACAGCACCACGACGATCATCGTCAGCAGCGGCAGCCCCAGGCCATAATCGTAACCTTCGGCATCGGTATATTTGAACAGCATAACCCCCTTTTCAAACCATGGAGGGAAGTCGTAGAGCCAGACACCTTTGCTTAACCACAGCAGCAAACCGTAGAAAATGTTGAGCGTAGAAATGGTGATAATGATCGAGGGCACCCGCAGACGATTAACCAACAGCGCGTTCACCAGCCCCAGCAGCACGCCGATGCCGCCGGCAAGCACAAAAGCCACCGCGAAGTTGCCGCCTACTTTTTGCAGCATCACCACCATGCCGTACTGGGCGATAATGGTCATAGCCGGGAAGGAGATATCAATCCCGCCGGCGATCAGCACCACGAACAGACCACAGGCGAGAATGGTCAGCATCGCATAGTTATTAGCGAGGTCGTAAAGATTGCCGAAAGTGAAAAATTCCTCACTGCGCCAGCCCAGCAGCAGGCACAGCGCAATAATGAACATGCCTAACCAGAATTCATGTCGTTTCAACAGATTAGCCATTGACCACCTCCGCTATCTGCTGCTGGGTACTGCTGTCCGGCAGGAAGCTATGGGTCAACTCGCCCTGCTTCATCACCAGGATGCGATGACTCTGGTACCACGCCTCTTCAATCTCGTCGCAAATCATCAGCACGGCGATACCATGGGCAGCCAAATCGCTGATGATATGATAGATCCCGGCTTTGTTTGCGATATCCACCCCCACGGTTGGGCTATCGAGGATCAGCAGCTTAGGAGAGATCGCCAGCCATTTGGCGATAGAAACGCGCTGGGCATTACCACCGGAGAGGGTATTCACCGGCAGATGCGTATCCGGCGCCTTAATGGTCAACGCGTTGACCATTCTTGCGACCAGCTGCTGAGCTTTACTATCACTCAATAGTCCGCAAGCGCCTTTCACTTTATGAAACACGGTGCTGATAATGTTGTTTTCAATCGACTGACTCATCACCAGGCCGCGCGACATACGGTCCTCGGAGACATAGCCGATACCGTGGCGGATAGCGTCCTGATTGCTACGCAACCGCACCGGCTGGCCATTTATCAGGATCTCGCCGCTGTCAGGGCGGGTCATGCCGAAAAGGCTCAGGCACAGCTCTGTTCGCCCGGCGCCCAACAGGCCGACTATCGACACCACTTCTCCGGCTTCGACCTTCAGGGAGACGTTATGATATTCCCCCTTGCGGCTGAGATTGCGCACCTCCAGCACCGGCGTACTGCCCTGCCCCTGCCACAGATCGCGCACCTGAAAGTCAAACTCCTGGCCCGTCATCAGAAAACCGAGCCGGCGGGTGGTTACCTCTGCCGCCGGCAAGGTGCCGACCAGATTGCCATCCTTCAGCACGCTGATGCGGTCCGATACGGCCATGACCTCTTCCAGACGGTGGCTTACGAAGACGATGCAGATCCCCCTCTCACGCAGCTGGCGCACCACATGCAATAGTCCCTCCACTTCCTGATGGGTCAATGAGGCCGTGGGTTCATCCATAATGATAAGCCGGGCATCCTGCGCCAGCGCGCGGCAGATAGCCACCAGCTGACAGCGAGCGATGGAGAGCGATTCCACGGCGGCATCCAGCGGCAGCGAGACGTTAATACTGCGCATCGCCTGCTCCGCACTGCGTCGCAGTTCGCTGCGCCTCACCAGCACGCCGCGATGATAGTGGTTTATAGCAATGTTCTCCCACACGCTGAGATTGGGAAACAGCGACAGATCCTGATAAATCACCTGGATCCCATGGGCGACAGAGGCCGCTGGCGTCAGTTTGGGCCACGTCTTGCCGCCCAGCATCATCGCTGCGCCTTCATCCGGGCGATAGACGCCAGAGATAATTTTGATCAACGTCGACTTCCCGCAACCGTTCTGCCCGGCCAGGCAGTGCACTTCTCCGGGCATAAAGTCGATGCTGATATCATTGAGCGCGCGGTTGGCGTGGAAGGTTTTGCTGACGTGTCGAAGGGAAAGGAAAGGTTCCATAGCATCCCCTGGCTGGTTAAGCCGGGGCGGCTGGCGCCCCGGAAGGTGGATTAGTAGAGCGAATCAATATTGTCTTTATTTACCAGCAGCACTTTATGGAAGCGGATAATATGCTTGTCGCTATCGACCTCCGCTTTACCGAGCTCTTTCAGTTCAAATCCCGGCTCAATGGTTTTGCCGTTCAGCAGGGTGCTGGCGACGGCCGCGAGGGCATAGCCGGCTGTCGCCGGATCGTAGGTGATCCCTTCGGTAATATCGCCGCTCTTAATAAGAGAGGCCGCCTGCGAGGGGATCATCATCCCGTAGACCGCGACTTTATTTTTCGCACGCTTCTCTTTCACCGCGCGCCCCGCGCCAATCGGGCCATTCGAACCAAAAGAGACCACCGCTTTCAGATCCGGGTAAGTTTTCATCAGATCGAGCGTGGTACGGCGGGAATCATCAACACTTTCCGCCACCGGCATTCGGCGGGTGACTTCATGCATGTCCGG
This sequence comes from Klebsiella sp. P1954, assembly GCF_018199955.1. Classification (NCBI taxonomy): domain Bacteria; kingdom Pseudomonadati; phylum Pseudomonadota; class Gammaproteobacteria; order Enterobacterales; family Enterobacteriaceae; genus Klebsiella; species Klebsiella sp. P1954. Next base: position 2,315,500 of record NZ_CP073373.1, read on the forward strand.
GTAATGTTCTTTTTGGTATTTCACCAGCAGATCGGCCCACAGGTTGTGCTGCGGTACCGTAAGGCTACCGACATAGATAACGTAGCCGCCTTTGCCACCCATCCGCTTGGCCATATGCTCCACGTATTCAGCAGCGAACTTCTCGTTATCGATTATCTCCACATCCCAGTTGGCGCTCGGCTGCCCGGGCGATTCGTTGGTCAGTACCACGATGCCGGCGTCACGGGCTTTTTTGAATACCGGCTCCAGCACGTTGGCATCGTTAGGCACGATAGTGATGGCATCCACTTTACGTGCAATCAGGTCCTCAATAATTTTCACCTGCTGCGGCGCATCGGTGCTGGACGGCCCTACCTGGGAGGCGTTGAGGTTAAACTCTTTCCCGGCCTGGACTACCCCTTCACCCATCCGGTTAAACCATGGCATGCCGTCCACTTTTGAAATATTGACTACGGTTTTTTCCGCCGCATATACCGGCGCGGAAATAAGCGCAGCCCCCAACAGCAAGGATGAAAAAATATTAACGACCAGACGTTTATGCATAATAATTAGCCTCAATACGTTGTAGTCAGACAGGGGTATGACGCAAAGCGGAAAAATAGATAGAAATTGTAATAATGTTAATAATTTAGAAGAGAATAAACACAAGCTGTAACAGCAGACAGGTAATATTCAGCTATAAATATGGATAATAATACTATAATCCTGTGGCGTGAGCTTTTTCACAAAAAAAATGCAACATAGTTTGTTGTTCCAGAATAATGATCGGGTCGCAGAGAAAATATATTTTTCCCGCTTCGTTATTTACCGAAAAACAATCACATAAATAACATCAGGAAAAGTATGCGATTTTTGATTGCGCCTCCAGCCCCTTCCGTGGCAGGATACTCCCTATGAACAGAAACGTTATCGTTACCTATCCCCGCCGTTGGTGGCTGCCTGCATAACAGGCGGCACGATACACGTTTCCATTTTCAAAGCCGCCGGAAGGCGGCTTTGGTGTTTTCAGGACGTCTTTCGGCTGAACAGTCTGATAAGGAGTCCCTGATGAACCATCCACAAACCATCCTCACCGGCGACCGCCCGACCGGCCAACTTCATCTTGGCCACTACGTCGGGTCGCTGCGCCAGCGCGTCGCGCTGCAGCATAACCACCAGCAATTTATCCTGATCGCCGACCTGCAAGGGCTCACGGACAACGGCAGCAATCCGCAAAAAATCAGCCACCATATCCTCGAAGTCATGGCCGATTATCTGGCCGTCGGCATCGACCCCAGGCTCACCACTATTTGCCTGCAGTCCGCCCTGCCGGCGCTGGCGGAGCTCAGCGCGCTGTATATGAATATCGTCACCGTCGCCCGCGTAGAACGTAATCCGACGGTCAAAAATGAGATTGCCCAGAAGGGATTCGCCCGCTCTCTGCCGGTGGGTTTTCTCGCCTATCCGATTAGCCAGGCGGCCGATATCACCGCGTTCAAGGCCGAACTGGTGCCGGTGGGCGACGATCAGCTACCGATGATTGAGCAGACCAACGAGATCGTCCACAAGATGAATAGCCTCACCGGCGAGCCGGTGCTGCGCCACTGCAAGGCGCTACTCAGCGAAGTGAGTCGCCTGCCGGGCGTCGATGGCAACGCCAAAATGTCGAAATCGCTGGGCAATACGCTGACGTTATCGGCCACAGAGGAGGAGATCCACCACGCGGTCAGCGCGATGTATACCGACCCGACGCACCTGAGAGTCAGCGATCCGGGGCATGTCGAGGGCAACGTGGTGTTTACCTATCTCGATGCATTCCACAGCGATAAGGCGCGGGTGGCAGAGATGAAAGCCCACTATCAGCGCGGCGGGCTGGGCGATCGCCAGTGTAAGAATGAGCTGGAGACCTGCTTGCAGACGCTACTGGCGCCGATCCGCGAACGCAGGGCCACTTTTATTCAGGATAAAGGGATGCTGCTGGAGCTGCTGCGCCAGGGCAGCGAACGCGCCCACCACCTCACACAGCAGACGCTGCATGAGGTGAAGCGCGGGCTGGGGCTGCCGGTGCTGTTCTGAGTTTCAGAGCCCTTCCCCGGTCGCGCTACGCTTACCGGGGCTACGGTTTTATCCCCCGCCTTTGTGCATCTTCACGCAGTTGCGCCCCTCGCGCTTAGCGGCATACAGCGCGTTATCGGCGTCGCGCAGCAGCAGGTTGTAATCGGGGTGACCGGTGTGGGCGGCAAAGCCAATGCTGGCGGTGATCGGGATCTGCGTGTCGCCGCCAACGTTAAACGCCAGCTGGCCAATCTTTTTGCGCAGACGTTCAAGGAGAGGGAAAGCCTCTGCCGCGCGGGTCTCCACCAGCACCAGCAGAAACTCCTCGCCGCCGTAGCGGAAGAGATAGTCGCTGGAGCGAATATTATCGCTGAGCAGATCGGCTACGTGCTTAATGGCGCGGTCGCCGACCATATGGCCCCATTTGTCATTGATCTCTTTAAAGAAATCAATATCGATAATCGCTACCGTCAGCGGCAGGTCATACTCAATCGCCAGGGTGACTTCATGCTTGAGCACCACAGGCAGATAGCGACGGTTAAGCAGGCTGGTCAGTGCGTCTTTGCCGTTTTGCATCTGCGACAGACTACTGAATAACACTCCCAGCTGGCTGCTGATGTGCTGGCAATGGATATGGATCTTTTGCAGCAGGCTCTGAGTATTTTTATAACCAGCATCCTGTTCCGCGGTACGCCATTCGGTAATCAGCGCATCCACCTGACCGATCAACTCAGTAATCTCCGCCATCTGCGGATTGTGGTTAAAATAGCGAACGCATTTATGGCGAAACCACAAACCAAATTCGGATTCAGATAATAACGTTGCGTTAAGGTCCGTCCTGTTCTCGCTGACGATATTAAAAATCGCACTATTTTCCCAACCCGAAAGCGATGCCTGCTGCTTGCCATACTCCATCGGGACGTTATCCATCAGGCTGTACAGACGAAAAGCTTCTTCATTTTTGGTAGCCCGATAATGCGACAGCGTATAGGCGTGACACATCATCTCCACCGCCATATTCATCGCCATCATCGCGTAATGGATAGCCGCTATCCCGGTGTCCCGCGCGACCTGGCTGTCACGAATCGCCTCCACCAGCCCGGATTTTATCTGCCGCGCGCCGCGCAGCACCGCCTCTGCCGGGATGCCAATCCGCGAATGAATGCTGCCGATCTGATACTGGCGCTCCGCAAGAGCCTGAAGATCCTCTTTTTCACAGGTCAGGATCTGCTGTACCCATCCCGCCAGAGAGCGGCTCAGACGTTCCTCAACCAGCTCATAAGAGAGGTGTCTGGCGATATCCGGATCCTGAAAAATAAAATCGTAAAAGCGGGTCGCTAACATCGACGATCGCTCATCGGCCATTTTTTTAAGTAATGCACGGACGTCCGGCGTCAGGCTGTCATACAGCGGTAACCATTCCTTAAAAATCACGGCGATATATTTTTGGCTTTCTTCATTCATGAAATTAAAGCACTCGTCGGATGTTTCTCAATGCCAGGAGCGGAATCATATCGTAGTTACCGGGGGGCAACCAGATAACAAAACAGGCGCCCTGTTTTCGCGGTTTTATCCTGACGGTGGGTATTTCTGTTAACGCACCGACAAGACCATGCACTTCGTATGGACAATATCGCCCCGGCTGTTACTATCGCGTTAACGGTAGCTCTCACTATGCGTGTTTCATTAAGGCCAGGATCGCTGATGATGACCACATAAGTAGCCCAGCGAGCGGCTGCGCATCGGCGCGGCAGAGCGCGGCGTCAGCGGCCCTCCCTCCACTTTTTCGTCCTTCGCAAGAAGGACGCTCCGCCCGCCGGAGGAAACACGCGCACCACTCAGCACAGGGAATCAAGCGAGTCGCGTATGGACAAAATAAAGAAACGTTGGGCAGGGTATTTTGTCGGCTTACTGGTGGTGCTCGCCGCCGCCGCATGGTGGCTGCTGCGCCCGCCGGGACTCCCGGCGGGGTTTGCCAGCAGCAACGGCCGAATCGAAGCCACCGAAGTCGATATTGCCAGTAAAATCGCCGGGCGTATCGACACCATTCTGGTCAAAGAGGGTCAGTTCGTGCACCAGGGAGAGGTGCTGGCGAGAATGGATACCCGGGTACTGAACGAGCAGCGTCTTGAAGCCGCCGCGCAAATCAAGGAAGCGGAAAGCGCGGTCCTGGCCGCCAGAGCCTTGCTCGATCAGCGACAAAGTGAAATGCGCGCCAGCGAAGCGGTAGTGAAGCAGCGCCAGGCGGAGCTGGATTCCACGGCGAAACGCCATGTTCGCTCCAACACCCTCTCCCAGCGTGGCGCCGTCTCTGCCCAGCAGCTGGATGACGATCGCGCGGCCGCAGAGAGCGCCCGCGCGGCGCTGGAATCGGCGAAAGCCCAGGTCTCCGCCGCCCGCGCCGCCATCGAAGCTGCCCGCACAAGCATTATTCAGGCGCAAACCCGCGTCGAAGCCTCCCAGGCGACCGAGCGGCGGATCCTCGCCGATATTGACGATAGCGAGCTGAAAGCCCCCCGCGATGGCCGCATTCAGTATCGCGTCGCTGAGCCAGGAGAAGTCCTGGCCGCCGGTGGCCGGGTACTGAACATGGTCGATCTCGCCGATGTCTATATGACCTTTTTTCTGCCCACCGAACAGGCAGGTCTGCTGGCGCTCGGCAGCGAAGCGCGCTTGGTCCTTGATGCCGCGCCGGATCTGGTGATCCCGGCCAATATCAGCTTTGTCGCCAGCGTCGCCCAGTTCACGCCGAAAACGGTCGAGACCAGCGACGAGCGCCTGAAGCTAATGTTCCGCGTCAAAGCGCGTATCCCGCCGGAGCTGCTGGCGCAGCACCTGGAGTATGTCAAAACCGGCCTGCCCGGTATGGCTTACGTACGGCTGGATAAACAACAACCCTGGCCTGAAGCCCTGGCGGTGAGGTTACCGCAATGAAACTAACGCCGCAGGATACCTCGCCCCCCGTCGCCCTGCTGGAACACGTTGGTCAGCAGTTTGGCGCCACCATCGCGCTGCGCGATATCAGTCTGGCGATCCCGGCACGGCGTATGGTTGGCCTGATTGGCCCGGACGGCGTCGGCAAATCGAGCCTGCTTTCGCTGATCGCCGGGGCGCGGACCATCGAGCAGGGGAACGTGATGGTGCTTGGCGGCGATATGCGCGATGTGCATCACCGCCGCGAGGTGTGCCCGAAAATCGCGTGGATGCCGCAGGGGCTGGGGAAAAACCTCTATCACACTCTCTCGGTGTATGAAAACGTCGACTTCTTCGCCCGCCTGTTCGGCCACGATAAAGCCGAGCGCGAACTGCGCATCAACGAGCTGCTGCAGAGTACCGGGCTGGCGCCGTTTCGCGATCGCCCCGCCGGAAAACTCTCCGGTGGGATGAAGCAAAAGCTCGGCCTGTGCTGCGCGCTGATCCACGATCCGCAGCTGCTGATCCTTGATGAACCGACCACCGGCGTCGATCCCCTCTCCCGGGCGCAGTTCTGGGAGCTTATCGACAGTATTCGCCAGCGCCAGCCGGAGATGAGCGTGCTGGTGGCCACCGCCTACATGGAAGAGGCCGAGCGCTTTGACTGGCTGGTGGCGATGAACGCCGGCGAGGTGCTGGCGACCGGCTGCGCCGCAGAGCTCAAAGCCCAGACCGGCAGCCAGACCCTGGAGCAGGCGTTTATCGCCCTGCTGCCAGAAGCACAGCGTCGGGCGCATAGGGCGGTAGTTATCCCACCGCGCGACAGCCGTGAGGAAGAGATCGCCATCGAAGCGCGCGGCCTGACCATGCGCTTTGGCAACTTTGTTGCCGTCGACCACGTTAATTTCCGCATCGCCCGCGGTGAAATCTTCGGCTTCCTCGGCTCCAACGGCTGCGGCAAATCCACCACCATGAAGATGCTCACCGGCCTGCTGCCCGCCAGCGAAGGTGAAGCCTGGCTGTTCGGCCAGCCGGTCGACCCGAAGGATATCGCCACCCGCCAGCGGGTGGGCTATATGTCGCAGGCCTTCTCGCTCTATAGCGAGCTGACCGTCCGGCAAAACCTCGAGCTGCACGCCCGCCTGTTCCATATTCCGGACGGCGAAATCCCCGGCCGGGTGGCGGAAATGTGCGAGCGCTTTATGCTGACCGAGGTTGAAGACGCGCTTCCCGTCGATCTGCCGCTGGGGATCCGTCAGCGCCTGTCGTTAGCGGTGGCGGTCATCCATCGCCCGGAGATGCTGATCCTCGACGAGCCGACCTCCGGCGTCGACCCGGTAGCGCGGGATATGTTCTGGCAGCTGATGGTAGACCTCGCGCGGCAGGATCAGGTGACCATTTTTATCTCCACCCACTTTATGAATGAGGCGGAACGCTGCGATCGTATCTCCCTGATGCACGCCGGCAAAGTGCTGGCCAGCGATACGCCGCAGGCGCTGGTCGAGCAGCGCGGTTCAAACAGCCTGGAAGAGGCGTTTATCGCCTGGCTTAAAGAGGCCCAGCCGTCCTCTCCAGTACCAGAAGAATCCACGTCTGCTGTGGCATCGCATTCCGGACATACGGCTCCACGGCAGGCCTTCAGTCTTCGCCGGCTGTTTAGCTATAGCCGCCGCGAGGCGCTGGAGCTGCGCCGCGATCCGGTACGATCGACGCTGGCGCTGCTGGGGACGGTGATCCTGATGTTTATCATGGGGTATGGGATCAGCATGGACGTTGAGGATCTGCGCTTTGCCGTCCTCGACCGCGATCAAACCCTCAGCAGCCAGGGCTGGTCGCAGAATCTCGCTGGCTCACGCTACTTTATCGAACAGGCGCCGCTGCGCAGCTATGACGAACTGGACCGCCGGATGCGCGACGGCGAGCTGGCGGTGGCAATAGAGATCCCGCCGAACTTTGGCCGCGATATCGCCCGCGGCACGCCGGTGCAAATCGGCGTGTGGGTGGACGGCGCGATGCCCAACCGCGCGGAAACCGTGCGCGGCTACGTACAGGCGATGCATCTGGCCTGGCTGCAGGAGATGGCCGGCCGGCAGAGCAGCCCGCAGCGCGATACCTCGCTCATCTCCATCGAGACCCGCTATCGCTACAATCCAGACGTGAAGAGCCTGCCGGCCATCGTCCCAGCGGTGATCCCGCTGCTGCTGATGATGATCCCGGCGATGCTCAGCGCCCTGAGCGTAGTCCGTGAGAAAGAGCTCGGGTCGATTATCAACTTGTACGTGACGCCAACCACCCGCAGCGAATTCCTGCTCGGCAAGCAGCTGCCTTACATCGTACTGGGGATGTTTAACTTCTTCCTGCTGTGCGCGCTGTCGGTCTTTGTCTTTGGCGTCGCGCATAAGGGGAGTTTCCTGACGCTGACCCTGGCGGCGCTGCTGTATGTCACCATCGCCACTGGTCTGGGGCTGCTGATCTCAACCTTTATGAAGAGCCAAATCGCCGCTATTTTCGGTACCGCGATTATTACGCTGATCCCGGCAACCCAGTTTTCCGGAATGATCGATCCGGTGGCCTCGCTGGAAGGTCCCGGGCGCTGGATTGGGCAAATCTACCCGACCAGCCACTTCCTGACTATCGCCCGCGGGACCTTTTCCAAAGCGCTGAATATTAGCGATTTGTGGGGCTCATTCATTCCGCTACTGATTGCGGTGCCGCTGGTGCTCGGGTTGAGCGTGCTGCTGCTGAAGAAACAGGAGGGATGATGCGCGGATTACGCAATATTTATAATCTTGGCGTCAAAGAACTGCGCAGCCTGCTCGGTGATAAAGCGATGCTGGCGCTGATCGTGTTTGCGTTTACCGTGTCGGTGTACTCCTCGGCCACGGTGATGCCCGGTTCGCTGCACCTGGCGCCGATCGCGGTTGCTGATATGGATAAATCACAGCTCTCCTCACGCATTATTAACGCTTTTTACCGTCCCTGGTTTCTTGAGCCGGAGCTGATCACCGCTGATGAGATGGACGCCGGGCTGGATGCCGGGCGCTACACGTTCGCCATCAACATCCCGCCTAACTTCCAGCGCGATGTACTGGCCGGTCGGCAGCCGGAAATCCAGGTCAACGTCGACGCCACGCGCATGAGTCAGGCCTTTACCGGCAACGGTTACATCCAGAATATTATCACCGGCGAAGTAAACAGTTTTATCGCCCGCTATCGGGATAACAGCGTGCTGCCGGTAGAGCTGGCGGTCAGGATGCGTTTTAATCCTAACCTTGAGCAGGAGCGCTTTGGCGCGGTGATGGCGATCATCAACAATATCACCATGCTGGCCATTGTCCTCACCGGTTCGGCGCTGATCCGCGAGCGGGAACATGGCACCATTGAGCATCTGCTGGTGATGCCGGTCACGCCGTTTGAAATTATGCTGGCCAAGATCTGGTCGATGGGTCTGGTGGTGCTGGTGGTGTCCGGGCTGTCGCTGGTGCTGATGGTGCAGGGGATTTTGCAGGTACCCATTGAGGGATCGGTTCCACTGTTTATGCTGGGGGTGGCGCTCAGCCTGTTCGCCACTACCTCGATCGGCATTTTTATGGGCACCCTCGCCCGCTCGATGCCGCAGCTGGGGCTGCTGATGATCCTGGTCTTACTGCCGCTGCAGATGCTCTCCGGCGGATCCACGCCGCGAGAAAGTATGCCGCAGCTGGTACAGGATATTATGTTGACCATGCCGACCACCCACTTCGTCAGCCTGGCGCAGGCGATATTGTATCGAGGCGCCAGCTTCGCCATCGTCTGGCCGCAGTTCTTAACCTTGCTGGCTATCGGCGGAGTGTTCTTTACTATCGCGTTGCTGCGTTTTCGTAAGACTATTGGTGAGATGGTATAAAGGCTTAAGAAGGGCCGTCGACTTACGGCGGCCGAATGGTTTATTTATGGCGATTCATAAAGCGACGTAAACCCCAGGTGAAGGCCATCGCCATACTGAAGAGAATGAACAGCAACACCACCCAGCTGATGGAGATGCGCAGCAGCGTGCCGGGGGTCATAAACGGCTGCAGATACACGGTGAAGGACTGGGCGGGTGATTTTCCCAGCAGTTCATAAACGTTATCGGTGAGCCACACGCCGACCCGACAGAACAACCAGATAATCGCTGGCCAGCAGAGCAGCACCAGAAAGGTAAAGCGCTCCTGAATGTAAGTGAAGAGCTGGCGCAATGGCAACCAGTTAAGCAGGATTTTCATTTCTATTCTCATTTGCCAGCCGAGAACCTGCATATGTCTCGCAAGGTATTTCGGGCAGCATCCATACAGGCAATCATCCCCCTTTGTATATCAAATTTGCTGCCATATAAACCAGATCAAGTTAACAAAGTGTTAATGATAAAGCTCATTTAGACAAAAGCAGGGAGGAAGCATACCGTTCGCTACAATACATCCAGAAGCGAAGTATCCAGTCACGGAAATATTTTTTCTGAAGCGTAAACGCGTTATTTTGTGGGAGGAAGAGGCCGTATCATTATTTTACCGGGACACAATATAATGGCGCTGAAATAAAGAGATAATATTAATCGTAGCTGCTGATAATTATTTTCCGACTTGTATCATCCGGTAAATTCACTATCCGGTTGACCCTGCCACAAGCATTCGTCACGCTATTTTGCGAAGCAATAAAGGCGGTGCTGCGCACTTTGTCCGGGGTACGGTTTTGTAGCCCCGATTAGCGCAGCGCCACCGGGGAGACATACCAGCACGCTGGCCGGACGACAGAAACGCAAAAAGCCCATCCGGCAGGATGGGCTCTTCACTTGTTTGATGCCTGGCAGTTCCCTACTCTCACATGGGGAGACCCCACACTACCATCGGCGCTACGGCGTTTCACTTCTGAGTTCGGCATGGGGTCAGGTGGGACCACCGCGCTAGTGCCGCCAGGCAAATTCTGTTTTATCAACACGTCTCACCAACGTATCGATTAATCTGTATCAGAGCTGAAAATTCTCTCAAACCCGCCAAAACATCTTCGGCGTTGTAAGGTTAAGCCTCACGGTTCATTAGTACCGGTTAGCTCAACGCATCGCTGCGCTTACACACCCGGCCTATCAACGTCGTCGTCTTCAACGTTCCTTCAGGAGACTTAAAGTCTCAGGGAGAACTCATCTCGGGGCAAGTTTCGTGCTTAGATGCTTTCAGCACTTATCTCTTCCGCATTTAGCTACCGGGCAGTGCCATTGGCATGACAACCCGAACACCAGTGATGCGTCCACTCCGGTCCTCTCGTACTAGGAGCAGCCCCCCTCAATTCTCCAGCGCCCACGGCAGATAGGGACCGAACTGTCTCACGACGTTCTAAACCCAGCTCGCGTACCACTTTAAATGGCGAACAGCCATACCCTTGGGACCTACTTCAGCCCCAGGATGTGATGAGCCGACATCGAGGTGCCAAACACCGCCGTCGATATGAACTCTTGGGCGGTATCAGCCTGTTATCCCCGGAGTACCTTTTATCCGTTGAGCGATGGCCCTTCCATTCAGAACCACCGGATCACTATGACCTGCTTTCGCACCTGCTCGCGCCGTCACGCTCGCAGTCAAGCTAGCTTATGCCATTGCACTAACCTCCTGATGTCCGACCAGGATTAGCTAACCTTCGTGCTCCTCCGTTACGCTTTGGGAGGAGACCGCCCCAGTCAAACTACCCACCAGACACTGTCCGCAACCCCGGTCAGGGGCCAACGTTAGAACATCAAACATTAAAGGGTGGTATTTCAAGGTTGGCTCCACGCAGACTGGCGTCCACGCTTCAAAGCCTCCCACCTATCCTACACATCAAGGCTCAATGTTCAGTGTCAAGCTATAGTAAAGGTTCACGGGGTCTTTCCGTCTTGCCGCGGGTACACTGCATCTTCACAGCGAGTTCAATTTCACTGAGTCTCGGGTGGAGACAGCCTGGCCATCATTACGCCATTCGTGCAGGTCGGAACTTACCCGACAAGGAATTTCGCTACCTTAGGACCGTTATAGTTACGGCCGCCGTTTACCGGGGCTTCGATCAAGAGCTTCTCCTTACGGATAACCCCATCAATTAACCTTCCGGCACCGGGCAGGCGTCACACCGTATACGTCCACTTTCGTGTTTGCACAGTGCTGTGTTTTTAATAAACAGTTGCAGCCAGCTGGTATCTTCGACTGGTCTCAGCTCCATCCGCAGGGACTTCACCTACACACCAGCGTGCCTTCTCCCGAAGTTACGGCACCATTTTGCCTAGTTCCTTCACCCGAGTTCTCTCAAGCGCCTTGGTATTCTCTACCTGACCACCTGTGTCGGTTTGGGGTACGATTTGATGTTACCTGATGCTTAGAGGCTTTTCCTGGAAGCAGGGCATTTGTTACTTCAGCACCGTAGTGCCTCGTCATCACACCTCAGCCTTGATTATCCGGATTTGCCTGGATAACCAGCCTACATGCTTAAACCGGGACAACCGTCGCCCGGCTAACATAGCCTTCTCCGTCCCCCCTTCGCAGTAACACCAAGTACAGGAATATTAACCTGTTTCCCATCGACTACGCCTTTCGGCCTCGCCTTAGGGGTCGACTCACCCTGCCCCGATTAACGTTGGACAGGAACCCTTGGTCTTCCGGCGAGCGGGCTTTTCACCCGCTTTATCGTTACTTATGTCAGCATTCGCACTTCTGATACCTCCAGCAACCCTCACAGGTCACCTTCGCAGGCTTACAGAACGCTCCCCTACCCAACAACACATAGTGTCGCTGCCGCAGCTTCGGTGCATGGTTTAGCCCCGTTACATCTTCCGCGCAGGCCGACTCGACCAGTGAGCTATTACGCTTTCTTTAAATGATGGCTGCTTCTAAGCCAACATCCTGGCTGTCTGTGCCTTCCCACATCGTTTCCCACTTAACCATGACTTTGGGACCTTAGCTGGCGGTCTGGGTTGTTTCCCTCTTCACGACGGACGTTAGCACCCGCCGTGTGTCTCCCGTGATAACATTCTTCGGTATTCGTAGTTTGCATCGGGTTGGTAAGTCGGGATGACCCCCTAGCCGAAACAGTGCTCTACCCCCGAAGATGAATTCACGAGGCGCTACCTAAATAGCTTTCGGGGAGAACCAGCTATCTCCCGGTTTGATTGGCCTTTCACCCCCAGCCACAAGTCATCCGCTAATTTTTCAACATTAGTCGGTTCGGTCCTCCAGTTAGTGTTACCCAACCTTCAACCTGCCCATGGCTAGATCACCGGGTTTCGGGTCTATACCCTGCAACTTAACGCCCAGTTAAGACTCGGTTTCCCTGCGGCTCCCCTATACGGTTAACCTTGCTACAGAATATAAGTCGCTGACCCATTATACAAAAGGTACGCAGTCACACCCGAAGGTGCTCCCACTGCTTGTACGTACACGGTTTCAGGTTCTTTTTCACTCCCCTCGCCGGGGTTCTTTTCGCCTTTCCCTCACGGTACTGGTTCACTATCGGTCAGTCAGGAGTATTTAGCCTTGGAGGATGGTCCCCCCATATTCAGACAGGATACCACGTGTCCCGCCCTACTCTTCGAGTTCACAACCTGTGCATTTTGGTGTACGGGACTATCACCCTGTACCGTCGGACTTTCCAGACCGTTCCACTAACACACAAGCTGATTCAGACTCTGGGCTGCTCCCCGTTCGCTCGCCGCTACTGGGGGAATCTCGGTTGATTTCTTTTCCTCGGGGTACTTAGATGTTTCAGTTCCCCCGGTTCGCCTCGTTAACCTATGTATTCAGTTAACGATAGTGTGACGAATCACACTGGGTTTCCCCATTCGGACATCGCCGGTTATAACGGTTCATATCACCTTACCGACGCTTTTCGCAGATTAGCACGTCCTTCATCGCCTCTGACTGCCAGGGCATCCACCGTGTACGCTTAGTCGCTTAACCTCACAACCCGAAGATGTTTCACTTCTGATTGCGAAAATTTGAGAGACTCGAACACACATTGACTGTGTGTCGTTTCAATTTTCAGCTTGATCCAGATTTTTAAAGAGCAAATATCTCAAACGTCACCCGAAGATGAGTTTTGAGATACATCGGCACGCGTCTTTCACTCACGAACCAGCAAGTGGCGTCCCCTAGGGGATTCGAACCCCTGTTACCGCCGTGAAAGGGCGGTGTCCTGGGCCTCTAGACGAAGGGGACACTGAAGTCTCAATCGCAAGACGCCTTGCTTCTTTACGTTCATCAGACAATCTGTGTGAGCACTACAAAGGCAGGTTCTTTAAGGTAAGGAGGTGATCCAACCGCAGGTTCCCCTACGGTTACCTTGTTACGACTTCACCCCAGTCATGAATCACAAAGTGGTAAGCGCCCTCCCGAAGGTTAAGCTACCTACTTCTTTTGCAACCCACTCCCATGGTGTGACGGGCGGTGTGTACAAGGCCCGGGAACGTATTCACCGTAGCATTCTGATCTACGATTACTAGCGATTCCGACTTCATGGAGTCGAGTTGCAGACTCCAATCCGGACTACGACATACTTTATGAGGTCCGCTTGCTCTCGCGAGGTCGCTTCTCTTTGTATATGCCATTGTAGCACGTGTGTAGCCCTGGTCGTAAGGGCCATGATGACTTGACGTCATCCCCACCTTCCTCCAGTTTATCACTGGCAGTCTCCTTTGAGTTCCCGGCCTAACCGCTGGCAACAAAGGATAAGGGTTGCGCTCGTTGCGGGACTTAACCCAACATTTCACAACACGAGCTGACGACAGCCATGCAGCACCTGTCTCACAGTTCCCGAAGGCACCAATCCATCTCTGGAAAGTTCTGTGGATGTCAAGACCAGGTAAGGTTCTTCGCGTTGCATCGAATTAAACCACATGCTCCACCGCTTGTGCGGGCCCCCGTCAATTCATTTGAGTTTTAACCTTGCGGCCGTACTCCCCAGGCGGTCGATTTAACGCGTTAGCTCCGGAAGCCACGCCTCAAGGGCACAACCTCCAAATCGACATCGTTTACGGCGTGGACTACCAGGGTATCTAATCCTGTTTGCTCCCCACGCTTTCGCACCTGAGCGTCAGTCTTTGTCCAGGGGGCCGCCTTCGCCACCGGTATTCCTCCAGATCTCTACGCATTTCACCGCTACACCTGGAATTCTACCCCCCTCTACAAGACTCTAGCCTGCCAGTTTCGAATGCAGTTCCCAGGTTGAGCCCGGGGATTTCACATCCGACTTGACAGACCGCCTGCGTGCGCTTTACGCCCAGTAATTCCGATTAACGCTTGCACCCTCCGTATTACCGCGGCTGCTGGCACGGAGTTAGCCGGTGCTTCTTCTGCGGGTAACGTCAATCGCCAAGGTTATTAACCTTAACGCCTTCCTCCCCGCTGAAAGTGCTTTACAACCCGAAGGCCTTCTTCACACACGCGGCATGGCTGCATCAGGCTTGCGCCCATTGTGCAATATTCCCCACTGCTGCCTCCCGTAGGAGTCTGGACCGTGTCTCAGTTCCAGTGTGGCTGGTCATCCTCTCAGACCAGCTAGGGATCGTCGCCTAGGTGAGCCGTTACCCCACCTACTAGCTAATCCCATCTGGGCACATCTGATGGCATGAGGCCCGAAGGTCCCCCACTTTGGTCTTGCGACGTTATGCGGTATTAGCTACCGTTTCCAGTAGTTATCCCCCTCCATCAGGCAGTTTCCCAGACATTACTCACCCGTCCGCCGCTCGTCACCCGAGAGCAAGCTCTCTGTGCTACCGCTCGACTTGCATGTGTTAGGCCTGCCGCCAGCGTTCAATCTGAGCCATGATCAAACTCTTCAATTTAAGTTTGATGCTCAAAGAATTAAACTTCGTAATGAATTACGTGTTCACTCTTGAGACTTGGTATTCATTTTTCGTCCGAGGACGTTAAGAATCCATGTCACTTTGAGTGCCCACACAGATTGTCTGATAAATTGTTAAAGAGCAGTTGCGACGCGCTTTAGCGCTCTGTCGCGAGGTGGCGTATATTACGCTTTCCTCTTTCAGAGTCAACCCGTTTTTCAGGATTTTTCTCTGCAACCGAACCGGCTGTTTGTGTGAAGTGATTCACATCTGCCGTGTCAGTGGGAGCGCATTATAGGGAGTTCGCCGGAAGTAGCAAGCGTTAAAATAGAAAAATCTTATCGACCGCTCATTATTTGAACTTTTCGCTAATTCATCTTCTTACCATTAAAGGCGCAATCCCAGTGTTCATGCGGCCTGCAGCGCAATTTACGCTAAGATCGGTTTTTGGCAAAAATGTGATTTTTCTCTCTTACCCAACGCCATTATCGCGCCGATGGTGAATTAAGCACCACTCTTGACCCACGACAATGCGCCCGCCCGGCCCTCATTTCTATAATCAGGCCCGTTTCTTCTTACTGGTAATAATCGATGGCTTATCAACTCAACATTAACTGGCCCGAGTTTTTAGAAAAATACTGGCAGAAACAGCCGGTGGTATTAAAAAACGCGTTTCCGGACTTCGTCGACCCGATTACTCCGGACGAGCTGGCCGGATTAGCCATGGAGCCGGAAGTCGACAGCCGGCTGGTCAGCCTGAAAAACGGCAAATGGCAGGCCAGCAATGGTCCTTTTGAACATTTCGACGGGCTGGGCGAAACCGGTTGGTCCCTGCTGGCCCAGGCGGTAAACCACTGGCATATGCCGGCCGCCGAGCTGGTGCGCCCGTTCCGCGTACTGCCGGACTGGCGCCTGGACGACCTGATGATCTCCTTCTCCGTCCCCGGCGGCGGTGTCGGCCCGCATATCGATCAGTATGACGTCTTTATTATTCAGGGCATGGGCAGCCGCCGGTGGCGCGTGGGTGACAAGCTGCCGATGCGTCAGTTCTGTCCGCATCCGGCACTGCTGCACGTCGATCCGTTCCCACCGATCATTGATGAAGATCTGCAGCCGGGCGACATCCTCTATATTCCACCGGGATTCCCGCACGACGGCATAACCCACGAAACCGCCCTGAACTACTCCGTCGGCTTCCGCGGGCCAAACGGCCGCGACCTGATCAGCAGCTTCGCCGACTATGTGCTGGAGAACGATCTCGGCGGCGAGCACTACAGCGATCCGGACCTCACCTGCCGCGAGCATCCGGGCCGGGTTGAAGAGTATGAACTCGAACGTCTGCGCACCATGATGATCGATATGATTCGCCAGCCGGAAGACTTCAAGCAGTGGTTCGGCAGTTTCGTCACCACCCCGCGTCACGAGCTGGATATTGCGCCGGCGGAACCACCGTATGAAGAAGAGGAAGTGGTCGATGCGCTGCTGGGTGGTGAAAAGCTTTCCCGCCTGAGCGGCCTGCGCGTTCTGCATATCGGCGACAGCTTCTTCGTGCATAGCGAACAACTCGACACCACCGATGCCGAAGCGCTGGATGCGCTGTGTCGCTATACCTCATTAGGCCAGGAAGAGCTCGGCAGCGGCCTGCAGAATCCGGCGTTCGTGAGCGAACTGACGCGGCTGATTAATCAGGGCTACTGGTACTTCGAAGAGTAAGAGAGTCGCGATACTGCGGGCAGCCGCCTGGCGCTGCCCGGTTTCTTTTATGACTCATCGTCAGTAAAGAGCTGTTCAATCGATTTGGTCGGATAAAACAGTAAGTTACTATTTTCATCCACGAGCTGTATAAACCCCAGACGAAGATAGAATGCTTTAGCCTTCTCATTAAGGGCTTCAACAAACAATCCGTAGATGCCAACGGCTTTAGACGCTCCCCACACCACTCGCATCGCATGGGCAACCAACATCTCTCCCCAGCCCTGCCCCTGAACAGATTTATCAATGGCCAGCCGCCCGAGGGTTACGCTTGGCGCATTTTGATACGGGATTTTCTTTTGCTGAGTTTTAGACGGCAACATGCCTCGCTCGAAACAACTCCCCGATAAGGTGTAATAACCCAGCAACCTGGGAACGGTATCCCCGGAGACCAGCGCATAACCCCTTAAGATTTGTCCATCGTGCTGCCGCTTGAGGTGCTCTTTTAAAAACGTATTCAGCGCTTCCTCGCCGCAATCAAATCCAGTGATATCGTAGCTGAACGCATCGGCAATCATCTCAATCGTCAGTTGCTGCTCCATTAGCTCTACCTTACCTGGTTTGTAGACGCTTCGCTGCACGTTTCAGTCGATCATTCGGGGCTGGCGGTTGGGTAATCGCCTCCATCACCAGGCTCCATGATTGCTCATTGAGGACCATTCTGCGGTGCTGCTCAATCACTTCCGCAGCACGTTCTGAGGCACTGGCAACCACAAACTGGGTAATCGTCTGATTCGAAATTGCCGCAGCTTCCTCGATGATGCTCTTATCATCATCGGTTAATCTCAAATCTATACGCTGCTTTTTAAGTGCGGGCATACGTTATCTCCGGCCTGTTGCAAACTTCATGTACGGTTATTTTCCGTACATTTAATATAGCGACAGAAAGCCACATACTCAACTATCACTCGCGGATTGCGCCTATTTCGGCAACACTACAATAAACCGCGTCGAGCGCAGATCGGACTGCGCCGCCACGCTGCCGTGGTGGGCTCCGACAATCGATTTCACAATCGCCAGGCCGATGCCGCTGCCCTCCCCTTTGCGCTGGCGCGAGGGGTCGACGCGATAGAAACGGTCAAACAGGCGCGGCAGATGTTCAGCGGCAATCGGCGTACCGGGGTTCTCCACCACCAGGCGTACCGTCTCCGCGCTTTCGCTCAACTGGATGGTCACCGCCTGCCCGGCCGGCGTATAGCGGATCGCGTTCGACAGCAGGTTGCTGATTGCCCGCCGCAGCATCAGCGGATCGCCCGTCACCCGGCAGGGGCTACCGACAAAGCGCAGCGCCACCGCTTTCTCTTCCGCCCACGCCTCGAAAAACTCAAACACCTTATGCACTTCCTCGGCCAGATCCAGCGCCTGTTGCTCAGGGATCAGCTGGTTATTATCCGCCTGAGCGAGGAACAGCATATCACTGACCATCCGCGACATCCGCGAGAACTCTTCGAGATTGGAATACAACACCTCTTCCAGCTCCTGCTGGCTGCGGCTCTGGCTTAAGGCGATTTCAGTTTGCGTCACCAGGTTAGTGATCGGCGTGCGGATTTCATGGGCGATATCGGCGGAGAAGTTGGACTGGCGGGTAAAGACATCCTCTATGCGCTCCAGCATATGGTTAAACGACAGCGCCAGCCGCTCCAGCTCGACAGGCACCGCCTGCGGGTCAAGGCGCACATCGAGATCCCGCGAGGTAATATTCTGGATCTGGCGACTGATCTGGCGGATCGGCTTATGCCCCTGGTAGACCACAAACAGCACGATGGCGATGATCAGCAAACTGATTATCGACGCCGCGGAGATCAGCTTCGCTTTCAGCTCATTAATATAGTGCAGGTGAAAATCGATGGATAAGGCCATCAGCAGGTGGTACGCCGGTTTGCCGTCCGCCTGCTTGCCCAGCGGCAGCATGATCAACCGCCAGGCGCGGGTCTCCAGTGGATGATTATCGTGCGCCATTGCCCGCGGCTGCGGGTCGGTCCATGAAATCACATTCCCGTCGCGGAGCTGCATCGCCAGCCCCGGCGTACTCAGTATATGGCTGAGATCCGGCCCGTTGGGCGACTGGAAGAGAATATTGCCCTGGTCATCGTCCAGGCAGATGAAGACGTTGGCGTAGCCCGCAATGATATTCCTCACGATCTCCAGCCGTCGCGCCGGCGGGTAGTCAGCGTGGTCGAGGACCGTCTCCAGGGTGGTGCTGAGCTGCCTGAGATCGTGAACGTCGCGCTCTTCAAAGTGGGCCTTCACCGAATGGATCATGATCCAGGTGAAGGCGAAGAAGGCAATGACGGTGGCGAGGCTAATAAAGAAGGTCAGCCGGGTGGCCAGGGAAAAGGGGCGCTTAGCGGCCATCCGGCACCTCAAGCATATAGCCGACGCCGCGCACGGTCTGGATCAGCTTCGGCTCGAAGTCGTTATCAATTTTGGCGCGCAGCCGCTTCACCGCCACGTCAATGGCGTTAGTGTCGCTGTCGAAGTTCATATCCCACACCTGCGAGGCAATTAACGACCGCGGCAGCACCTCGCCCTGATGACGCAGGAAGAACTCCAGCAGCGTGAATTCCTTACTGGTCAGGGTGATGCGGGTGGCGCCGCGCGTCACCTTGCGGCTGACCAAATCGACGCTGAGATCGGCCGCCTGAAACTGGCTTTCGACGATGACCGCCGCCCCGCGGCGCAGCAGAGTACGCACCCGCGCCAGCAGCTCCGCAAAGGCGAACGGTTTTACCAGATAGTCGTCAGCGCCCAGCTCCAGCCCCTTCACCCGATGCTCAATGGTGCCCAACGCGGTAAGCAGCAGGATCGGCATGCCTTTCCCGGCGGCGCGCAGCATGCGCACGATATCCCAACCGTTCACATCCGGCAGCATGATGTCGAGGATCAGCAGATCGTAATCGCTGGTCATCGCCAGGTGATAGCCGTTGAGGCCGTTATCGGCCAGGTCGACGACGAAGCCGGCCTCGGTGAGCCCTTTGGTCAGGTACTCTCCGGTTTTCTTCTCATCTTCGACAATCAAAATCTTCACGGCAGGCTCCTTCACGCGCGCTTTGTGCGGGTATCCAATTTTAGAGGAGCGCCTCCGGATAGCAATGAAATATCAGGAAAATGACAGCTTTGTCATTTTCCCGTCACGCCCTGAACAGAGCCCGCTACGTAAAGTAGCCGCCATGGATAAATCGTCGAAACTTATGCCGCCATGCGCTCAATACAGCTACTTACCCTCAGCGTGATATTTGCCTTAACCGGCTGTCTCTCGCTCGCTCCGGACTACCAGCGCCCTGTCGCGCCGGTGCCGCAGCAGTTCTCACTCAGCCAGAACAGACTGGTTGCCGCAACGGCGGGTTACCAGGAGACCGGCTGGCGCACCTTTTTCGTCGACCCGCAGGTGAAAAGCCTGATTAGCACCGCGCTGACCAACAACCGCGATCTACGGATGGCGACGCTGAAAGTGCAGGAAGCCCGCGCCCAGTACCGGGTGACCGACGCCGACCGCTACCCACAGCTTAACGGTGACGGCAGCACCACCTATGGCGGCAAGCTCAAAGGCGACACCACCACCAGCAGCGATTATGCCGCCGGCTTAAACCTCAGCTACGACCTCGATTTCTTTGGCCGGCTGAAAAACCTTAGCGAGGCCGACCGACAGAACTTCTTCGCCAGCGAAGAGGCACGGCGCGCAGTGCATATCCTGTTGATTGCTAACGTTTCACAAAGCTACTTCAACCAGCGGCTGGCGGCAGCGCAGCTGCAGGTGGCCAACGATACCTTACAGAACTATCAGCAGTCTTACGCCTTCGTTGAAAAACAGCTGCTGACCGGGAGCACCACCGTGCTGGCGCTGGAGCAGGCGCGCGGCATGATCGAAAGCACCCGCGCCGATATCGCCAAACGTCAGGGCCAGCTGGCGCAGGCCAATAACGCCCTGCAACTGCTGCTCGGCAGCTATCAACATCTGCCGGACGATAGCGCCAGCAGCGCCGTGGACCTGCAAGGCGTAACCCTGCCGCCATCGCTCTCCTCAACGATCCTGCTGCAGCGGCCAGATATTCTGGAAGCCGAACACAGCCTGCAAGCGGCCAACGCCAACATCGGCGCCGCGCGGGCGGCCTTCTTCCCGTCGATCACCCTGACCAGCTCGCTCTCCGGCAGCAGCAGCGAACTCTCCAGCCTGTTTAACGCCGGCGGCGCGATGTGGAACTTCATCCCCAAAATCGAACTGCCGATTTTCAACGCCGGGCGTAATCAGGCCAGCCTCGATCTGGCGGAGATCCGCCAGCAGCAGCAGGTGGTCAACTATGAACAAAAAATCCAGTCCGCCTTTAAAGAGGTGGCCGACGCGCTGGCCCTGCGCCAGAGCCTGGCCGATCAAATTGCCGCGCAGGAGCGCTATCTCGCCTCGCTGAATATCACCCTGCAGCGCGCCACTGCGCTCTATCGCCACGGCGCGG
This sequence comes from Klebsiella sp. P1954, assembly GCF_018199955.1. Classification (NCBI taxonomy): domain Bacteria; kingdom Pseudomonadati; phylum Pseudomonadota; class Gammaproteobacteria; order Enterobacterales; family Enterobacteriaceae; genus Klebsiella; species Klebsiella sp. P1954. The sequence continues at coordinate 2,336,464 of NZ_CP073373.1, forward strand.
TCAGCTATATCGAAGTCCTGAGCGCCCAGCGCGATATTTTCACCACCCGACAAACCCTGCTGGAACTCAACTATTCCCGTCAGGCTAATGAAATCACCCTGTTCACCGCCCTCGGCGGCGGCTGGATGGAATAACCCAAGGAGTCTTGATGATGAATTCACTATCTAAAATAACCCTGTTCACCCTGCTCTCTGGCGCGGTGTTCGCCACCCAGGCCGCCGACCCGCACGCCGGCATGGCGATGCACGAGGAGCCCGCCGCCGCGCAGGCGCAAAGCATCCGCGGTAAAGGCGTCATTAAAGCTATTGATATGGATAGCAAAAAAATCACCATCGCCCACGAGGCCATCCCGGCGGTGAACTGGCCGCCGATGACCATGCGCTTCACCATCACCCCGCAGACGCAGCTCAACAATGTGAAGGATGGCGACAGCGTGGACTTCACCTTCGTTCAGCAGGGCAATCTGTCGCTGTTACAGGATATCCGCGCCCAATAACAGCCCGGCGACGGTAGGCCCCCTCAACAACTGAATGGACGACACATGGCATCCCTGACACTGAAAAATACGGCGCTGATCCTCGGCAGCATGCTGATTGGCGGCGCGCTTACCGCGGCGCTGTACGCCCGATGGGCACCGACCCACTCTGCCGCTCCGGCGGCCGAGCAGCAGCGTAAAGTGCTGTTCTGGTACGACCCGATGTACCCGAACACCCGCTTCGATAAACCGGGTAAATCGCCGTTTATGGATATGGATCTGGTGCCGAAATACGCCGATGAGGAGCATGCCGCCGCCGGTGCGCCGGGGGTGCGTATCGACCCGACGCAGACCCAGAATCTTGGGGTGAAAACCGTCGCCGTCACCCGCGGGCCGCTGCGCTACGCTCAGACCTTCCCGGCCAATATCAGCTATAACGAGTACCAGTATGTGATTATGCAGGCGCGGGCGGCGGGCTTTATCAATAAAGTCTATCCGCTGACCGTCGGCGACAAAGTGAAACAAGGCACGCCGCTGCTCGAGCTGACCATCCCCGACTGGGTGGAAGCGCAGAGCGAATATCTGCTATTGCAGGAGACCGGGGGCACCGCTACGCAGGTCGAGGGGATCCTCGAGCGTCTACGTCTCGCCGGAATGCCGGACGACGATATCCGCCGCCTGAAAGCCATGCGCAAGATCCAGACCCGCTTTACCCTCACAGCCCCCATCGACGGGGTGATCACCGCCTTCGATCTGCGCGCCGGAATGAACATCGCCAAAGATAACGTGGTGGCGAAAATTCAGGGCATGGACCCGGTGTGGGTCAGCGTGGCGGTCCCGGAATCCATCGCCTGGCTGATTAAAGACGCCTCGCAGTTCAGCATTCAGGTTCCCGCCTGGCCGGGCAAAACCTTCCGCATCAGCAAATGGACCCTTCTCCCCAGCGTCGATAGCGCCACCCGCACCCTGCAGCTGCGCCTGCAGGTCAACAACCCGGATGAAGCGCTGAAGCCGGGGATGAACGCCTATCTGCAGCTGACCAGCGAAAGCGCCCCGATGCTGCTGATCCCCTCCAAAGCGCTGATCGACAGCGGCAGCGAGCAGCGAGTGATCACCGTCGATAACGAGGGCCGCTTCGTGCCGAAAATCGTGCAGGTATTCCATGAATCCGCCGGCGTCACGGCCATTCGCAGCGGGCTGCAGGAGGGTGAGAAAGTCGTCGCCAGCGGCCTGTTCCTGATCGACTCGGAGGCCAATATCGCCGGCGCGCTGGAGCGCATGCGCGCGCAGGCCCCTGATGCCGCGGCCTCTGCCGCCCACGCGCACTAAGGAACGGAACCATGATTGAATGGATTATCCGCCGCTCGGTGGCCAACCGCTTCCTGGTGATGATGGCGGCGCTGTTTCTCAGCATCTGCGGAACCTGGACTATCGTCCACACCCCGGTGGATGCCCTGCCGGATCTCTCTGATGTACAGGTGATCGTCAAAACCCGCTATCCGGGACAGGCGCCGCAGATCGTCGAAAACCAGGTCACCTGGCCGCTGACCACCACCATGCTGTCAGTCCCCGGCGCCAAAACGGTTCGCGGCTTCTCGCAATTCGGCGACTCCTACGTATACGTGATTTTTGAAGACGGCACCGATCCTTACTGGGCGCGCTCGCGGGTGCTGGAGTATCTCAACCAGGTGCAGGGCAAACTTCCCGCCGGGGTCAGCGCCGAAATGGGCCCGGACGCCACCGGCGTCGGCTGGGTCTTCGAATACGCGCTGGTCGACCGCAGCGGCAAACACGACCTTGCCGAACTGCGCTCGTTGCAGGACTGGTTCTTAAAATATGAGCTGAAAACCATTCCTAACGTCTCGGAAGTGGCGTCGGTGGGCGGTGTGGTCAAGGAGTACCAGATTGTCGTCGACCCGATGAAGCTGACCCAGTACGGCATCAGCCTCGGCGAGGTGAAATCGGCGCTGGACGCCTCTAACCAGGAGGCGGGCGGCTCTTCCGTCGAACTGGCGGAAGCCGAATATATGGTGCGCGCCAGCGGCTACCTGCAGACGCTCGACGACTTCAAAAATATCGTGCTGAAAACCGGGGATAACGGCGTGCCGGTCTATCTTGGCGACGTCGCGCGGGTGCAGATCGGCCCGGAGATGCGCCGCGGAATCGCCGAGCTTAACGGCGAAGGCGAAGTGGCCGGCGGCGTGGTGATCCTGCGCTCCGGCAAGAACGCCCGCGAAGTGATCTCCGCGGTCAAAGCGAAGCTGGCGTCGCTGCAAAGCAGCCTGCCGGAAGGGGTTGAAGTGGTCACCACCTACGACCGCAGCCAGCTTATCGACCGCGCCATCGACAACCTCAGCTACAAGCTGCTGGAAGAGTTTATCGTCGTCGCCCTGGTCTGCGCCCTGTTCCTGTGGCACGTGCGCTCGGCGCTGGTGGCAATTATCTCGCTGCCGCTCGGCCTGTGCTTCGCCTTTATCATGATGCATTTCCAGGGGCTCAACGCCAACATCATGTCGCTGGGCGGGATCGCCATTGCGGTGGGAGCGATGGTCGATGCCGCCATCGTGATGATTGAGAACGCCCATAAGCGGCTGGAGGAGTGGGAACATCAGCACCCGGGAGAGAAGCTCAGCAACGACACACGCTGGAAAATAATTACCGAGGCCTCGGTGGAGGTCGGCCCGGCGCTGTTTATCAGCCTGCTGATCATTACCCTGTCGTTTATCCCGATTTTCACCCTCGAAGGCCAGGAGGGCAAACTGTTCGGCCCGCTGGCCTTCACCAAAACCTGGTCGATGGCCGGGGCGGCGCTGCTGGCGATCGTGGCGATCCCGATCCTGATGGGCTTCTGGATCCGCGGCAGGATCCCGGCGGAGAGCAGCAATCCGCTGAATCGCTTTTTGATCCGCATTTATCACCCGCTGCTGCTGAAGGTCCTGCACTGGCCGAAGACTACCCTGCTGATTGCGCTCCTGTCGATCCTGACGGTTGTCTGGCCGCTTAACCGGGTCGGCGGCGAGTTTCTGCCGCAGATCAACGAGGGCGATCTGCTGTATATGCCGTCCACGCTGCCGGGGATCTCCGCTGCGCAGGCGGCGGATATGCTGCAGAAAACCGATAAGCTGATCATGGCGGTGCCGGAGGTGGCCCGGGTGTTCGGCAAAACCGGCAAGGCCGAGACCGCCACCGACTCGGCGCCGCTGGAGATGGTGGAGACCACCATTCAGCTTAAGCCGCAGGATCAATGGCGGCCGGGGATGACCATGGAGAAGATCGTCGACGAGCTGGATAAAACCGTGCGTCTGCCAGGGCTGGCGAACCTGTGGGTGCCGCCGATCCGCAACCGCATCGACATGCTCTCCACCGGCATCAAGAGCCCGATCGGCATTAAGGTTTCCGGCACTAACCTGGCCGATATCGACGCCATCGCCGGGCAAATTGAAGGGGTGGCGCGCAGCGTGCCGGGAGTCACTTCGGCATTAGCCGAGCGGCTGGTCGGCGGGCGCTACCTCGACATTGATATTAAGCGCGAGAAGGCGGCCCGCTACGGGATGACCGTCGGCGATGTGCAGCTGTTTGTATCGTCCGCCATCGGCGGGGCGATGGTTGGCGAAACAGTGGAGGGCGTCGAGCGCTATCCGATCAACATCCGCTACCCGCAGAGCTATCGCGACAGCCCGGAGACCCTGCGCCAGCTGCCGATCCTCACGCCGCTGAAGCAACAGATTGTCCTCGGCGACGTGGCTGAGGTGAAAGTGGTCACCGGACCATCCATGCTGAAGACCGAGAACGCCCGCCCGACCAGTTGGATCTACATCGACGCCCGCGACCGCGACATGGTGTCGGTAGTGCACGATCTGCAGCAGGCCATCGGCAAGGAGGTGAAGCTGAAGCCGGGCATCAGTGTGTCCTACTCCGGGCAGTTTGAGCTGCTGGAGCGCGCCAATCAGAAGCTGAAGCTGATGGTGCCGATGACGCTAATGATTATCTTCGTGCTGCTGTATCTGGCGTTCCGCCGCGTCGGCGAAGCGCTGCTGATTATCACCAGCGTGCCGTTCGCCCTTGTGGGCGGGATCTGGTTCCTCTACTGGATGGGGTTCCATCTGTCGGTGGCCACCGGGACCGGCTTTATCGCCCTGGCCGGGGTGGCGGCAGAATTTGGCGTGGTGATGCTGATGTACCTGCGCCATGCCATCGAGGCGGAGCCATCGCTGGAGAATCCGCAGACTTTCAGCGTCGATAAGCTCGACGAGGCCCTGTACCAGGGGGCGGTGCTGCGCGTGCGGCCGAAGGCGATGACCGTGGCGGTGATTATCGCCGGCCTGCTTCCGATTTTATGGGGCACCGGCGCCGGTTCGGAAGTCATGAGCCGTATCGCCGCGCCGATGATTGGCGGGATGATCACCGCCCCGCTGCTGTCGCTGTTTATCATTCCGGCGGCGTATAAGCTGATGTGGCTGTCCCGGCATCGGGGCAAGCGTAGCCAATAGCCCGCCGCGTTTACGCCGGTCCGGGAAATTGGCTATAGTGGCGCCATTCTTCTGGCCGGCGTGAACGTCCCTATGAATCTGAACCTGGTATGTTATTCCCTGCTGCTGCTCACCGCCGTGGGCAGCGCCCTGCTGCCCTACCCGCTGGCGATGTGGTTTTTACTGAGCAGCCTTCTGACATGGCTTATCTATGGCGCCGACAAGCTGGCGGCGCGCAAAGCCTGGCGCCGGGTGCCGGAAACCACGCTGCTGGTGCTGGGCCTGGCGGGAGGCTGGCCGGGGGCCATCCTCGGCCAGCAGTGCTTTCGCCATAAAACGCAAAAGCAGCCCTTCCGGACGCGGTTTTTCATCAGCGTAGCGCTCAACGTGGCGGCGCTGGCCGGGCTGTACGTGGTTTATACCCATCTGCTCAGCCGCTAAGCGGCGAGGCTAGCGCGGCGTCTGGCGGATCCACACCAGGCGATCGACGTCAAAGCCCAGCTCGCGCGCGGTATTCAGGTAATCCTGCTTCACCGCCGCCGGAATGGTGGGGGTGCGCGACAGGATCCACAGATAGTCACGGTTGGGGCCGCTGACCAGCGCGTACTGGTAGTCGTCGTCCAGGCGGATCACGTTATAGCCGCCGTAGAATGGCCCGAAGAACGACACCTTCAGCGCCGCGGTGGTGGGGGCGCCGGTGAAATAGGCTTTCCCGTCGCTCTCATTCCAGCGTTTTTTGACCGGGTCATAACCGCGGTTGACGACGCTGATCCCCCCATCGCTGCGGGCGCCGTAGGTGGCGGTCACCTGCTCCAGGCCTCGCTCGAAGCGATTCTCCAGGCGAGCGACCTCATACCATTTTCCGAGGTAACGGCTGGCGTCAAACCCGCTAATCGGCTGAACGCCTTTCGGCGGCGTGGGCGATTTACAGGCCACCAGGGTTAACGCGATAGCGACGCCAGTGACAACAGGCCATAGCTTCATGAGAACTCCTTTCATTTACGCGGTTGGGGAAAGTGTAGTGCAAAGCCACTACACTTCACGCCAGCCGTCGTGATTCGTAGTATATTGAGAATATTCTTTGTTAACAGGTGGCCTCCATGCCTTACTCCATCGGCGAATTTGCCCGACTATGCGGGATAAATGCGACCACGCTTCGCGCCTGGCAGCGCCGCTACGGCCTGCTTAAGCCGCTGCGCACCGATGGTGGACACCGTCTGTACAGCGATGACGACGTCCAGCAGGCGCTGAAGATCCTCGACTGGGTGAAAAAAGGGGTGCCGGTCAGCCAGGTGAAACCCCTGCTGTCGCGCCCCGGCGCGCGGCGCACCAATAACTGGCTGACGCTGCAGGAGACCATGCTGCAGCGACTGAAAGAGGGAAAAATCGAGTCTCTGCGCCAGCTGATCTACGACGCCGGGCGCGAATATCCGCGCCAGGAGCTGGTAACCGAGGTGCTGCGTCCGCTGCGCAGCCAGGTCTCCGCCAACGTGCCGGCCATCATGACGCTGCGCGAAATTCTCGACGGCATCATCATCGCCTATACCTCGTTTTGCCTCGAAGGCGACAAGAAGGCGCCCGGGGACAACTTTCTGATCACCGGCTGGCACCTGACCGACGCCTGCGAAATCTGGCTTGAGGCGCTCAAACGTACCGGCCAGGGCCATCGCATCGACGTCCTGCCGGTGCCTCCCGCCGCCCTGGCGCCGGAGATTTTCCCCCAGCGCAACTGGCTGCTGGTTACCAGCGGCAAACTTTCCGCCGCCCGCCAGAGGCAGGTCGAACTCTGGCAGCAGCAGGTCGTCTCCCTCGAGGTGATCCCGCTCTAACCCCCTGTTTTAAACTACATCCCCTCTCTGAGACGCCAGCGCCCGGTGGCGCGGCGGGCTCACGCTTGCCCTTTGCGCCACCCGCGATTTTCACTCCTTTAAACACCAATCATAACAACATGATTTTTAACATAAATAAAATATATTTTTCTACAAACTTGGACAAATAATTTTATTTGTGTAAGTTTTAAGTATGCCATTACGCTACCGTATCTAGCCAGGATGTGATCCATGAGCACCTCGCCGTCCGTGATTCGTCGTTTCGTTGAGTACTACGCCGGGCTGGACGCGCAGCCGCCCGCGGCGCTGGCCGCGCTGTACCATCCGGACGCCACGCTGAGCGATCCTTTTGGTCAGCATCAGGGGCTGTTCGCCATTCAGCGCTACTTTACCCATCTGCTGGCCAACGTGGAGCAGTGCCGGTTCACCATCGACACGCCGCTTTGCGACGGCCAGCGGTTCGCCGTGACCTGGACCATGCACTGGTCGCATCCGCGCATTGCCGGTGGAGAAACCCTGGCCCTGCCGGGCTGCTCGGTGGTGGACATCGCCGGGGAGCAGGTTCTCCATCAGCGCGACTACTACGACGCCGGGGAGATGATCTACGAGCATCTTCCCCTGCTGGGCTGGGCGGTACGCGGCGTGAAGCGGAGGGTGCGCTCATGATGACGGTGCTCATCACCGGCGCCAGCTCCGGGATCGGCGCCGGCCTGGCGAAATCCTTCGCGGCGGATGGCCATCTGGTCATCGCCTGCGGGCGCGATGCGTCGCGCCTGGCAGCGCTCCAGCAGCTCAGCCCCAACATCAGCGTACGCCTGTTCGATATGACAGACAGGGACGCCTGTCGCCAGGCGCTGACAGGCTGTTTTGCCGACCTGATCATTCTCTGCGCCGGGACCTGCGAATACCTCGACCACGGACAGGTGGATGCCGCCCTCGTGGAGCGGGTGATGGCCACCAACTTCCTCGGGCCGGTGAACTGCCTGGCGGCGCTGCAGACGCAGCTGGAGGCTGGCGATCGGGTGGTGCTGGTCAGCTCCATGGCGCACTGGCTGCCCTTCCCGCGCGCGGAAGCCTATGGCGCCTCCAAGGCGGCGCTGACCTGGTTTGCCAATAGCCTGCGTCTGGACTGGGAGCCGAAAGGGGTCGCCGTCACGGTGGTCTCTCCGGGCTTCGTCGACACCCCGCTGACGCGCAAAAACGACTTCGCCATGCCCGGCCGGGTGAGCGTGGATCGGGCGGTGGCGGCGATCCGCCACGGTCTGGCGAAGGGCAAAAACCACATCGCCTTCCCCACCGGTTTCAGCCTGGCCCTGCGTCTGCTGGCCAGTCTGCCATCGGGTATCCAGCGCCTGCTGTTGCGCAGGATGGTGCGCTCATGAATATCGCCATCATCGGCAGCGGCATCGCCGGGCTGACCTGCGCCTGGCGACTGGCCGGACACCATCAGGTAACGCTGTTCGAAGCGGGCGCCACGCCGGGCGGCCACACCGCCACCGTGGATGTCGCCACGCCGCAGGGCACCTGGGCCATCGATACCGGATTTATCGTCTACAACGATCGCACCTATCCGCGCTTTATGGGCCTGCTCAGCGAGCTGGGGATCGGCGGGCAAAAAACGCAGATGAGCTTCTCGGTCCACAACCCGGCCAGCGGCCTGGAGTACAACGGCCACAGCCTGACCTCGCTCTTCGCCCAGCGGCGCAATCTGCTGAAGCCGGCCTTCTGGGGACTGCTGAGCGAGATCGTCCGCTTCAACCGCCTGGCGAAACTGGCGCTGACCGAGGCGCTGGATCCAGGCGCGACGCTGGAGAGCTTCCTCACCCGCCACCGCTTCAGCCCCTTCTTCGCCCGCCACTATATTCTGCCGATGGGGGCGGCCATCTGGTCGTCGTCGCTGCAGGAGATGCGCCGCTTCCCGCTGCCGCTGTTTTTGCGCTTCTTTGAAAACCACGGTCTGCTGGATATTCGCGATCGTCCGCAATGGTACGTGGTGCCCGGCGGTTCCCGGGAATACGTCCGCGCCCTGCTCGCCAGGCTCGGCGATCGCCTGGACCTGCGGCTCAACGCGCCGGTGCAGCAGGTGGAGCGCCACCCGGCGGGAGTTATCCTGCGGCTGGCGTCCGGGGAGGCGCATTTTGACCAGGTGATCTTCGCCTGCCACTCCGCGCAGGCGCTGGCGATGCTGGCGGCGCCCACCGACGCCGAGCGTGAGGTGCTGGGGGATATCGGCTGGCAGCGCAACGAGGTGGTGCTGCACAGCGATCCGCGCTGGCTGCCGGAGCGCCAGCGCGCCTGGGCCAGCTGGAACTATCGCCTGAGCGACGGGGATTTGGCCCGGGCCTGCGTCACCTACAACATGAATATTCTCCAGGGGCTGCCTGCGGGCGCCCCCCTGTTCTGCGTCACTCTGAACCCGGACGCGCCAGTGGACGATCGCTATGTCTGGCAGCGCTTCGTCTATGAGCATCCGCTGTTTAACCCGCAAAGCTGGTCGGCCCAGCTGCGGCGCGAAGAGATTAACGGCCAGCAGCGGAGCTGGTACTGCGGGGCCTACTGGTACAACGGCTTTCATGAGGACGGGGTGCGCAGTGCGCTCGACGTGGTGCAGGGCATCGCCGCGGCGGAGGACAACTGAAATGAACAGCTGCCTCTATCAGGGCGTCCTGCGCCACCGTCGCCTGCAGCCGAAGGCGCACCACTTCGTCTACCGCCTGTTTATGGCCTGGCTTGACCTCGACGAACTGGACAGGCTGCCTGAGGCGGGCATCCGCCGCAACCGCCTGGCCGCCGCCGCCTGGTACGACGCCGATTATCCGCTGGGCGCGCCGCTGAAGGCTCAGGTGCTGAACCGGCTGGAGAGCCTGACCGGCTGCCGCCCGGCGGGCCGCGTGATGCTCCTGACCCAGCTGCGCTACTTCGGCTTCCATTTTAATCCGGTCAACTTTTACTACTGCTATGACGAGGCCGACACCCTGCGCTGGGTGCTGGCCGAAGTGCGCAACACGCCGTGGAATGAGCGTCATTACTACGCGGTGGACGGCCAGCAGGCGCGCCCGCTGGAGAAAGCCTTTCACGTTTCGCCGTTTAACCCGATGGACATGGTCTATCACTGGCGCTTCAACGCGCCGGGCAAAACGCTGCACATGCACATTGAAAACCATCAGGCCAGCAAGGTGTTCGACGCCACGCTGGCCCTGAGCCGCGTGCCGTTAACCCGCGCCAACCTGCGCGGGCTGCTGCTGCGTCTGCCGATGATGACCCTGAAAACCGTCCTCGCCATCTACTGGCAGGCGCTGCGGCTGTGGCTGAAGCGCGTGCCGCTGTACAACCATCCTGTTAGCAGGAGTGAACGCTCATGACCGATCCCGTCTTTGCGCTTGAACCCGATGTGCCGCGCAACGTGCGGCTCGCGCGCTGGCTGCTCTTTCGTCTGTTGAGCGGCCTCCGCGAAGGCTCGCTCACCGTGCGCGAAGGGGCGCAGACTTTTCATTTTGGCGACCCCGCCGCCGCGCTGCGCGCTGAGGCGCGGGTCTGCACGCCGGAGGTGTACTGGCGTCTGCTGACCGGCGGCAGCCTGGCGGCGGCCGAGGCCTGGATGGACGGCGACTGGGAGAGCCACCAGCTGACGGCGCTGTTGCAGATCCTCGCGCGCAACGGCGAGGTGCTGGGGCGTCTGGAGCGCGGCTTTCGTCTGCTGGGTAAGCCCGTCGCCCGCCTGCGCCACTGGACTCGACGCAACACCCGCGCCCAGGCGCGGGAGAACATTGCCGCCCATTACGACCTCGGCAACGAATTTTATGCCCACTTTCTGGATGACGACCTGCTCTACTCCAGCGCGCTGTTTACCGACGACCAGCAGGATCTGACCCAGGCCCAGCGGGCCAAGATGGCGCGTCTGTGCGACCAGCTGGCGCTCAACCCCGGCGATCATCTGCTGGAGATTGGCACCGGCTGGGGGGCGCTGGCCGAATACGCCGCCCGCCATTACGGTTGCCGGGTCACCACCACCACCCTTTCCCGGGAGCAGCACCGCTGGGCTACCGAGCGCATGGCCCGCGCCGGGCTGCAGGATCGCGTCGAGGTGCTGCTCTGCGACTACCGCGATCTGCGCGGCGATTACGACAAACTGGTGTCGGTGGAGATGATTGAGGCGGTGGGCCAGCGCTACCTCCCGGCCTTCTTCCGCACCTGTCAGGCGCGCCTGCGCCCGGGCGGTAAAATGGCCCTGCAGGCGATCACCATTCAGGATCAGCGCTATCGCGACTACAGCAAAAGCGTCGATTTTATCCAGCGCTACATCTTCCCGGGCGGCTTTTTGCCCAGCATCACGGCAATGAGCGAGCTGATGACCCGCCATACCGATTTTGTGGTGCGCAACCTGTTCGACATGGGCCCGGACTATGCCCGCACGCTGGCGCACTGGCGGCAGCGTTTTACCCACGCCTGGCAGGATATTGAAAAGCTCGGCTTCGATGAGCGCTTCCGCCGGATGTGGCTCTACTACTTCGGCTATTGCGAAGCCGGATTTAACGCCCGCACCATCAGCGTGGTGCAGCTCACCGCGGAGCGGGTATGACACGCCCGGCGCAGCACTTGCTGATGGCCCTCGCGTTCGATGTTTACTGGACGCTGGTGGTGATGTTGCGCGAGCGCGGCCTGCTGATCTGGCTGACGCTGGCCATCTTCGCCTGGCTGCGGTTGCCGGCGACCAGTCGTCCGCCCGCCCTGCTGCTGGCCGCGGCGGGCTGCGGGCTGGACGCCTGCTGGGCGCTGGCGGGGCTGATTGATTTTCGCGGCGACAGCCTGCTGCCCCTGTGGATGGTGGCCCTGTGGCTGATGTTCGCCGTCGTCTGGACCCGACTGACCCGCACCGCGACGCTTCCCGGCTGGGTGCTGGCCACGGCGGCGACCCTCGGCGGCCCGGTGGCCTACCTGATCGGCGCTCGCCTCGGAGCCATGACCCTGCTGGTGCCGACGGCGCTTGCTGTGGCCGCCATGGCCTGCGGCTGGCTGGTGATCATGCTGCTGTTCCATCTGGGGATGGGGAGGCAAAAATGAGATTCGCCCTGTTACTGCTATGGCTGACCGTCCTCGCCCCGGCGGCCCACGCCGCCGACTGGCTGGCGTGGCGCCGCGTCGGCGAGGCGACCCTCACCTGGGGGCCGTTCACCGTCTATCACTCACAGCTGCGCACGCCCAATGGTCGGTATGACGGCCCGCAGCAGGATCGGGCGCTGATCATCACCTACCAGCGCGACATCGATCGCGAGGCGCTGGTGGACGCCACCCGCGACCAGTGGCAGGCACAGGGCATTCTGCAACAGGAACCGCGTAGCGAAGCCTGGCTGCGCATGCTGCAGGGGATCTGGCCGGACGTCGCGCCGGGCAGCCAGCTGGCGTTCGTGGTCCGCGGCGGCGAGGGGCAGTTCTGGTACCGCGCCAGCGCCGCACAGACCGCCTTTACCCCGCTCGGCCCGCGCCAGTCGGCGGCGTTCAGCACCCGCTTTCTCGCCATCTGGCTCGATCCACGCACCACTTATCCCGAACTGCGTCAGCAGTTGATCGGAGGTACACCATGAAACGCATTCTGACCCTTGGCCTGGCGCTGCTGATGCTGATGCTGATGCTCGCCGGCTGCAGTACCGAGGTCACGGAGTACCGGCAGCAGCAGCCCGCCCTCGACATCTTTCACTATTTTCAGGGCCGAACCGAGGCGTGGGGGATGGTGCAGGATCGCAACGGCAAGCAGCTGCGCCGCTTCCATGTTGAGATCGATGGCGACGTCGTCGGCGACACCCTGACCCTCCATGAGCGCTTTGTCTATGACGACGGCGAGAAGCAGCAGCGGGTATGGCGCATTCGCCGCACCGGCGATAACCGTTATCAGGGCACCGCCGGGGATATCGAAGGGGTGGCCAGCGGCCAGGCGGCAGGCAATGCCTTTCACTGGCGCTACAGCATGAACGTCGAGGCCAGCGGCAGCCGGTGGCTGCTGCACTTTGACGACTGGATGTTCCTGCAGGATGGCAGCCATTTATTTAACAAAACCGAGATGAAGAAATTCGGCATTACGGTCGCCACCGTGACCCTTTTCTTTACCCGAACCACAGCAGAAGAGAGGACAGCGCCATGAACACGCAACCTGTCATTGGGATCAGCGGATGTTTAACCGGCTCAGCCGTGCGATTCGACGGCGGGCATAAGCGTATGGGCTTTGTGATGGATGAGCTCGCGCAGTGGGTGGCGTTTAAACCCGTCTGCCCGGAGATGGCGATCGGCCTGCCCGTTCCCCGCCCGGCGCTCCGCCTGGTGCAGACCCCGGTCGGGGAGATCCGCATGCGCTTCAGCCACGCCCCGCATGAGGATGTGACGGAGAAGATGGCTGATTTCGCCAGCGCCCACCTGGCAACCCTGGGTGAGCTGTCGGGCTTTATCGTCTGCGCCAAATCGCCGAGCTGCGGGATGGAGCGCGTGCGGCTGTATGATGAAAAAGGCAATCGCGGGCGTAAGGAAGGCGTGGGGCTGTTTACCGGCGCCCTGATGGCGCGCTACCCGTGGCTGCCGGTGGAAGAGGATGGCCGGCTGCACGATCCGCTGCTGCGGGAGAATTTTGTCGAGCGCGTTTTCGCCCTGCATGAACTCAACGCCCTGCGCGCCCGCGGCCTGACCCGTCACGGTCTGCTGGCCTTTCACAGCCGCTACAAGCTGCAACTGCTGGCTCATCACCAGGCGGGCTACCGGGAGATCGGCCCGTTCGTCGCCTCGCTGCATGAATGGGAGGATCTGGAGGCGTTCTTCGAGGTTTACCGCGAGAAGCTGATGGCGATCCTCAAGCAGCCCGCCTCGCGGAAAAACCACACCAACGTGCTGATGCATATTCAGGGTTATTTCCGCGACCAGCTGAACAGCCGCCAGCGCGGCGAGCTGCGGGAGGTGATCCTCAACTATCGCGCCGGGCTGCTGCCGATCCTCGCCCCGCTGACGCTGCTTAAGCACTATCTGGCCGAGTATCCGGATCGCTACCTGCAGGCGCAGAACTATTTTGACCCCTACCCGCAGGATCTGGCCCTGCGCCTGACGGTGAACTGAGGGAGTTGGCCTGAACCAGCTGCCCGGCGGCGCTGCGCTTGCCGGGCCTGGGGTGGGAGCCCGCAGGAAGGAACGTAGGCCGGATAAGGCATTTATGCCGCCATCCGGCATAAATGGAGCGCACCAGTCGTAGCCCGGCTAAGCGTAGCGCCAGCCGGGAACGCTCCTTCGACAACGCTATCGCATCAGAACCACGCCTCAAACATCCCGCCGACGTTCAGCGAATCCAGCTGCTGGTCCTGGGTGCCGTTAACCTTCGCGGTGTGCTCGTTGTCCACCTGGCCGCCGGTCACGTAGAAGCGCAGCATCGGACGGAACTCCGGCCCCATGCCGATGGCGATGTTCTGCGACAGCGTCAGCTTCCAGCCGTGGTTATCCCCGCCCTGGTCGTAATCCACGCGCTGGTAGCCCGCTTCCAGCCAGGTGGAGTGCACGTCGTTCCAGAAGTACATCGGCCGGACGATGGCGCCGTAGTTTTTGCGGTTGTCGGTGTTGTCCTTGCCGTTGTCGTAGTCGTGGAAGGCCAGCAGATATTCCACCTGCGCCTGCTGGGTGAACTTATGGCTGCCCTCGAAGCTGGCGTAGACCGTGGTCAGGGCGTCGGTTTTGTTGTAGACGCTGTTATCCGAGTTGTCGGAGTAGCGCAGGATCACCTTGTTTACCCCGCTGTCGTTGGTGTGGCTCAGCACCAGCCCGCCCTGCCAGGCTTCGAGACGCGCGTCGCTGTCCACCGCCTTTGAGTCAAAGCCGTAGTTGGCGTACACCTCGACGTCGATCGGCCCGGCCTTGATGTTGTGGGTTTTGGTGGTCAGCGCGTAGTGGCCGTTGTCGCCGGTGTCGGAGCTGCCGGTACAGGTGATACGCGACGGGTTGGTCTCGTCGGCCATCACTTCCGGGCTGCAGGATTTCACCTGCGAGACCGCCGCCACGTCGAACTGCACGCCGCCGATATCAAAGTTCTTTACCCCGGCGCCCTGGCCGTCGTGGTTCATCCAGAAGTAGTCGTTGATCCCCTGTTGCGGACGCTGGTGGAAGTCGCGGCCGGCCCACAGATAGGCGTTGGGGTTGGATTCCAGCACGTTGGTGACCCCGACGTAGGCCTTCTTCAGGTTAACTTCGTCGCTCCAGTGGTCGAACATCACGTTAAGATCCCAGATAGCCCCCTGCGCGCTTTTGAAGGCCTTGCTGATCTGGAATTCGCCGCCGTTGCTTTCGTTGCCCAGACGGCCGATCGCCGAGGCGCCGTTATAGGAGCCGTCGACGCCGACATATTTCTGGTCGCCGGTCTGGAAGTGGGCGCCATAGCGGGCGTAGCCGCTGAACTTGAGGCCGAACGGAATGGCCATATCCGGCGAGGCGGCGGTGGTTTCCGGGTTAGTAATCACGTCGACCTTTTTGTTGGCCGCGGCGTCGATTTTTGCCTGGCGGTCGGCCAGCGCTTTATCAACGGCTTTGGCGACGATGGCGTCGATCTGTTCCTGAGTAAATTCTTGGGCCATTACAGAGGTAAGCGGAAAAAACGCGGCGATAACCGCCATGGTTAATGGAAGCTTTTTTATCATTGTCATGAGTTTCTCAATATAGGTTAATTTTATTCAGACAATAACCAGCCTATTCTGAGCTGACAGAATATGTCGCTATCATCAGAACAAGTTATTTTTTATTTTGTACGATCACAGAGGCATTACACAATTATCGTCACCCTTCCTCCTTCGCTGATATTAAACAGGTGGGCTTTCGCCACTGACAAAAAAAAACACAGCACGAACCAATAAACGCTATTTCCCGGCAGCGGATAGACGGCGGAATACATGCCCCCGCGGGGGCATGTCAGCAAAAATTAACCAAAGATATAGGTATTGACGAGATTTTCGAGTAATTCCTGACGCCCGCTCTGAGGCTGCGGATTCAGATTATGCTGCTCAGCGTATCGGGCAATATTATCCAGCGACATCTGCCCGCTCATAATTTTCTGCCCCAGCTCGCCCTGCCAGCCGGCATAGCGTTTTGCCAGACCCTGATCGAGCTTGCCATCTTCAATCATGCGCGCGGCCAGCTTGAGGGACAGCGCCATCACGTCCATGGCGCCAATATGGCCATAGAACATGTCGTATTTGTCGGTGCTCTGCCGACGAACTTTGGCGTCAAAGTTCAGGCCGCCGGTGGTGAATCCCCCGGCTTTAAGGATCTCGTACATCACCAGGGTATTTTCTTCCACGCTGTTCGGGAACTGATCGGTATCCCAGCCGAGCTGCGCATCGCCGCGGTTGGCATCAACGGAGCCGAAAATGCCCAGCGCGATGGCGCTGGCGATTTCATGGTGGAAAGAGTGCCCCGCCAGAGTGGCGTGGTTGGCTTCAATGTTCACCTTGATCTCATTTTCCAGACCAAACTGCTTCAGGAAACCATACACCGTCGCGACATCGTAATCGTACTGATGCTTGGTGGGCTCCTGCGGTTTCGGCTCGATAAGCAGCGTGCCGCCAAAGCCAATCTTATGCTTGTGCTCCACCACCATCTGCAGGAAGCGGCCAATCTGCTCACGCTCCTGACGCAGGTCGGTATTCAGCAGGGACTCGTAACCTTCGCGGCCGCCCCACAGCACATAGTTTTCGCCGCCGAGCTGGTGGGTGGCATTCATGGCGGTCACTACCTGCGTGGCCGCCCAGGCAAATACCTCCGGATCGGGGTTGGTCGCCGCCCCGGCGCCGTAGCGCGGGTGGGTAAAGCAGTTGGCGGTGCCCCACAGCAGTTTCACGCCGGTTTGCTGCTGTTTCTCCGCCAGTACCTCGGTCATCACGGCGAAATTATGCAAATACTCTTTCAGCGACGCGCCTTCTGGCGAGACGTCGACATCGTGGAAGCAGTAATACGGCACGTTGAGCTTGTAGAAAAATTCAAACGCCACGTCCGCTTTGCGTTTGGCCATTTCCAGCGCATCGCCCGCGGCCTGCCAGGGACGCTCAAACGAGCCGGCGCCAAACATATCCGCGCCATTCCAGCAGAAATTATGCCAATAACAGGCGGCAAAACGCAGATGATCTGCCATGCGTTTTCCCAGCACGATTTCATCCGGATTATAGTGGCGAAACGCCAGCGGATTATCGGTTTTGGGTCCGGCAAAGCGAACGCGATCTACCTGGTCAAAATAGGTTTGCATGATGAACTCCGAAATTGAGAAACAGGAAAATTAACAACTGTGACACATCGTGTATTCTCATCGTCGGTTGCTCAATTACGTTATTTCACTCGGCGATTGAGAAAATGCTCAAATGTGAGCCATCTCGCAAATAAAACTATTTTAAATATCTCGCTTCGCGCGCGTATAGAGTACACTTCCTGGGGAATTCAGGTATCCATACCAAATTAAAATGCCGGTTTTGTCGCAATGCCTGCCTGCCCAAAAATTAGCGGCGGATAACGGTTCAACGCAGGCGATACAGGCCTTTGCTTCGAGGATCACAGAAGTAAAAAAACATAATTACGTAATTTAAAAACGTAATAGATTCTTCCAGGTCAACTGTGTCAGAAAGTGTTTCACCTACACAAAACAAACCGGAGTCTGCTTAGAATGAGTAAAAACATAATGCACAGTCGGCATGATGAATATCATAAATTAACCCGCGGAGAACGAATTGGTTATGGCATGGGCGACTTTGCGCAAAACCTGGTTTTCGGCACAATTGGGGGTTTTCTGGCTTTGCATATGCTGACGGTAAATACCATCAGCACGGCAACGGCAGGCTTTATTTTTCTTTTTGTCCGCATCATTAATGTGTTTTGGGATCCGATGGTCGGAACCTATGTGGATAAACGAACCTCGAAAGCAGGAAAATATCGCCCCTGGCTGTTACGAGCCGGCGTGCCGCTGGTGATCCTGTCGGCATTACTGTTCGCGCCAATTCCTGGGGTGAAAGGTTCGGTGGCTTTCGCCTTTATTATTTATCTGGCGCTGGACCTGGTTTATTCCTTAGTCAATATTCCCTATGGCTCGCTGAATGCCTCGCTGACCCGCGACCCGGAATCGATCGATAAGCTGACCAGTACCCGCATGATGCTGGCCAACAGCGCCAACCTGCTGGTCTATACCCTGTTCCCGATGTTTGTGCAGATGGCGGCGCCGAAAGATCGCAGCCTGAAAGACACCGGCTTTTTTGGCCTTGAGCTGAATCTCGGCAACTATACCGATCCGTCAGCGAACTACGCCTGGTTCGGCGTGTACGCCATCTATATGATCATCGGCGCGGTGGCCCTGTTTATCTGCTACAAATGCACCAAAGAACGCGTTGTCGCGACCGCCGAGCAGACCGCCAACGTCAAAACTACCGACCTTTTCCACGAGCTCAGACATAACCGTCCGCTGGTTATTCTCGGCATGTTCTTTATGCTGGCCTTTACCTTCATGTTCTTCATGAACACCGTTAACGGCTTCTTCAACCAGTTCGTCGTCGGCCACTCCGAATGGATGGGCGCCGTGGGTCTCGTCGCGTCTATTCCCGGCATCGCCTTCCCGGTGTTCTGGCCGAAACTGAAAAAAATCTTTGGTAAAAAAGGCTTCTTCCATCTGTTCCTCGCCATGTTCATCGTCGGCGAACTGCTGACCTACGTCTGGTCCCGCGAAGGGATGCACGACGCCCTGTGGCTGGCCTACATCGCCACCTTTATTAAACAGTGGGGCTTAACCTCCGCCACCGGCTTTATGTGGGCGCTGGTACCGGAAGTTATCGCGTACGGCGAATTAAAATCGGGCAAACGCAATGCCGCCATTATCAATGCCATTATGGGACTCTTCTTCAAGATCGGCTTCACCATCGGCGGCGCTATCCCGCTGTGGCTGCTGGCGGTGTATGGATTTAATGAAAGCGGCGCCGTGCAGAGCGCCAGCGCCATCGACGGGATCATTATGACCGCGGTGTGGATCCCAATTGCGCTGGCCGCTATTTCGATGGTGATCATGCAGGTTTATCCGATCTCCGATAAACATGTTACCGACATCAACCGTCAGCTGGATGAGATCCGCGTGTAGTTAAAAAAATTATAAATCAGACCGATCCTTAACTTTCCATTTTAAAAGGTGTAATGAAATGTCACTTATTCAAAACCCGATATTACGCGGCTTTAATGCCGACCCCAGTATTATTCGCGTCGAGGATACGTACTATATTGCCAACTCGACGTTTGAGTGGTTCCCGGGCGTGCGTTTACATGAGTCGAAAGACCTGAAAAACTGGAACCTGCTGCCTTCGCCGCTCTCCACCACCACCCTGCTGGATATGAAGGGCAACCCCTCCTCCGGCGGCATTTGGGCGCCGGCGCTCTCCTGGGCCGACGGGCAATTCTGGTTGGTGTATACCGATGTGAAGGTCACCGAAGGCGCCTTTAAAGACATGACCAACTACCTGACCACGGCGAAGGATATTCGGGGCCCGTGGAGCGACCCGATCAAGCTGAACGGCGTCGGGTTTGACGCCTCGCTGTTCCATGATGACGATGGCCGGAAATATATCGTCCAGCAAACCTGGGATCACCGGGAGTACCATCACCCCTTCGATGGCATTACCTTAACGGAGCTGGATACCAACACGCTGAAGTTAATGCCGGAAACCGCGCGCACCATTTACCGCGGTACCGCCGTGGCGCTGGTCGAGGGGCCGCACCTCTATAAACTGAACGGTTATTACTATCTGTTTGCCGCCCAGGGCGGCACCGTGTTTACCCACCAGGAGGTGGTGGCGCGGTCGAAAACCCTCGAGGCCGACAGCTTCGAAACCGAGCCGGGCGACGTGTTCTTAACCAACGTCGATACCCCGGACAGCTACATCCAGAAACAGGGACATGGCGCGCTGGTCTCCACCCCGGGAGGCGAATGGTATTACGCTTCGCTCTGCGCCCGGCCGTGGAATCGCCCGGGGGAATCCATCTACGACCCGCGCGGCTGGTCAACCCTCGGCCGGGAAACCGCGATCCAGAAAGTATACTGGGACGACGAGGGCTGGCCGCGTATTGAAGGCGGTCACGGCGGGAAAACCTTCGTCGAAGGGCCGAAAGACGCCATCTTCACCGAAAGCGCCAGCGATAATAGCCAGCAGGATGACTTTACGTCGCCAGCGCTCGATCCGAACTGGAATACCCTGCGGGTGCCGTTTACGGCCAAAATGGGCACCACCGGCAACGGCAAATTAACCTTAATCGGCCAGGGTTCGTTAGCCAATACGCATGACCTGTCGCTGATTGCCCGCCGCTGGCAGGCCTTCTATTTTGACGCCGCGGTGAAGGTGAAATTCGAGCCCTTCAGCTACCAGCAGATGGCCGGGTTAACGAATTACTATAACGACCGCCACTGGAGCTTTGTCTTCCTGACCTGGAATGAAATTAACGGCAAGGTCATCGAAGTCGGCGAAAATAACCGCGGGAAATACACGTCGTACCTGAAAGATAACGCCATCAAGGTGCCGGACGGCGTCGAATACGTCTGGTTCCGGACCAAGGTCCGCAAGCAGACCTACAGCTATGAATACAGCTTCGATGGCGTGTCGTTCACCGAGATCCCGGTCCAGCTGGATGCCGCGGTACTGTCCGATGACTATGTGTTGCAGAGCTACGGCGGGTTCTTTACCGGGGCGTTCGTCGGCCTGGCGGCGGTAGACTACGCCGGGTACGGCACCCAGGCTGAGTTTTATCAGTTCGAGTATCAGGAGCTGGGCGATAGGTTAGCGGCCGATGGGAGCTATAGCTGGGAGGCTGGCGAGACGCGGGATAAGTAAGAGAAAGCTGGCCCACGCTACCGGTGAGGTAGCGTGGGGTTTGTGGTGTGTGTGATGTAATTAAAGCGAGCGCTGTAGGATGTCAGTCTGTGGGGCGCAGCCGGGCCTTCAGCTCTTCTGGGGTAAACGGCGGATCTCGCCGGTGCAGCATTGCATGGCAATTGGGACAAACCGGGATCAGATCGGTTTCAGGGTTCAGACGGTAGTCCTGCTTTATTCCGGACAGCGGAATGAGATGGTGGATATGGATAAAACCCTGGCCGATTTCGCCATAGCGGCTGGCCATATCCAGACCGCATACCTGACACCGGCAGCCGTGCAGGCGAAGCGCCGCCTGACGAGCCTGGCGGTCGCGCTCATAGCGATTGACCACCACCTGCATCGCCGCCCCTTCCACGAACTCCATAGTCGTCTGTCCCTCATCGGGGAAAAGCGCAGCCTCGTCATCGCCAGCGCCCTGCGACGCGATCGTAAATCCTTGCTCCAGTAACAGGCGCACGCATTTGGATTTAATCCCCCCGCTGAAATCCGCCGGGGTAAATTCCGTTCCCGTGGCAAGCGTGGCCGCTAACCCGACGATGGCTTTTGAAGGATACCGACGCCCCTCAAACTCGATCTCGTACAGACGCGCGCTTTTAAACTGATGCGCAACGCCTGCGTCGTAAGCGCGAATGGCGGCGATGATGCATTCCCTGGATAAATGGTCCGGTAGTTTTTTCATAAGACATAGCTATCTGATGGCGCGAAGCTTGAGTATAAATAGAAAGCTATGGGATTTTCGAACAAATAACTAGCAGTGATAGTTAAATCGCGATCCACGTAGAATCGCCGCATCTGGTGGGTTGATCGGCAAGGATTTTGCGAGCATTATCGCATTTATTATTGAACGCAAGATCATTCGGCTGTTTTGCGCAGGGGATTAGTTACCAGGACATTAGCCGAGAGTTCGAAGATTTATATGCATTCAGCATGTCAACCGCCACCATCAGTGTAGTACGATAAAGTTATCCCTGAACTAAAACAGTGGCAACAGCACCCGCTGGAAAAGGTTTACCCCTTCGTCTGGCTGAACGTATTCACTATAAAGTCCGTGAGAATGGCCGTTATCAGAGCAAAACGGTTTATACCGTTATGGCGCTGAATCTGGCAGGCAAGAAAGAAACTCTGGGCCGGTATCTATCAGAAAGTAAAGGCGCTAACTTCTGGCTGTCTATATTAAGCGACCTGCAAAACTGGGGCATTGAAGACATCCTGATCGCCTGCGTGGGCGGGCTGACCGGCTTCCCGGAGGCGATAAACAACATTTATCCGCAGACAGAGGTTCAGTTGTGCGTCATTCACCAAATCAGTAACTCGATTAAATACGTGGCCTCAAATGACCATAAAGCTTTTATGGCTGATCTGAAACCGGTATATCGCGCGGGGTCGAAAGAAGCCGCAGAAACGGTGCTGGATGAGCTGGAAGCGAAATGGGATCAGCAGTATCCAGTGTTGCTCAAGTCGTGACGACGCAAGTGGGAAAATCTGTCAGCATACAATAGAATTTAAGAAACACGGAGTCAGTAAAATACTGTACGTGAAAAGTGATGCGGAAAGTTAAAACCTCGGTGCAACGACTAAACTCATTGATAAGTTTTTTACTGCGATAATCGATAGTTTTGCAGACTATAGGCGTGCGAATGAATAGTCACCTAAAGGCTGGCAGGCAATAATTAACAATGCTGTAACAGTTATATGGCTTTCAGGCAGCGTATTATTATACGCTGCCTTTTTCAACTTGCCGTAATAAAGCATGTTTTTGGATAACGATTAAAAAGTGAATAATTGTAAACAGCTTCATTTTTGTAATATGAGTTAGGATAGAAGTTGACTTCTTTGCCAAGCAGAGATGCTAAAATTGCCACATGCAGCCTGTCGGTATTGACAACTTTATACTCTTCAAGAAAGTTTATCATGCAACGGGTAGAATTACGCGCCAGAAATTCATTATCCCAATAATCGCCATTCCAGGTGAGCGAAATATCATGATTGTTTTCTTTATAGTCTCCAGTTAGAGATTCGGAGTCCGTTCTGAAGCAGTTGGCCTGTTTTTTATAGATGGGTTTAAGTGACAGGTATTTATTAAGATCGAGATAAAATGCCATATCATCAGTAATGAATACGTTCTTGTTTGGTTCGTAGTTGAGAGATTTAATATAATCGAAGGTGATATTTTCGCGACAAAAAACAACAAACTTATCAATATTGTTGATGAATAAATCGCTATACCCTCTGATTGTCGACGGCATTATTATTACTTTATGAAACTTCCCAATATTATTCTGGATAAAGTCATGACCTTCAGAATACAATCCTTCTATCAGGTTTCCTCCGCCTCCAAAAATTAAAATATCAGTTTCAGAACTGTAGCGCTCGCCATCTCTGTAAGGGATATAGGTAAGAGCATTTCGTTCAAAAAAGTCATATGTCGCAGATGCAATTACACCATCACCAGCATTACCAGGGTTTGCCTTATAGACAAATCGATGAGATAGATGATAAGATTTTAGAAGCAAATCAAATTTTAACTTCATATTGGTCATTTTTTATCCTGTTTAACAGAAGCTACCGACTGCTATCTTACACTACTTCAATTCACTAATATCATAGAAAAGTCTAGGTTACAAAGGAAGGGTTACAATGAAGAAAATTCTTATAATGACGCCGGACATTGAGGGGCCTGTCCGTAACGGCGGTATTGGTACTGCTTTCACTGCCCTTGCCACTACTTTGGCAAAAAAGGGGTATGATGTTGATGTATTGTATACATGTGGCGACTATTCTGAATCATCTGTATCGAAATTTAGCGACTGGTCACGTATTTATAGTACCTTTGGTATCAATCTGCTAAGAACCGGACTGATAAAAGAGATTAATATTGATGCACCGTATTTTAGAAGGAAAAGTTATTCAATTTATCTCTGGTTGAAAGAAAATAACATCTATGACACTGTTATTTCTTGTGAGTGGCAGGCAGATCTTTATTACACTTTATTAAGCAAAAAGAATGGAACGGATTTTGAAAATACAAAGTTCATTGTAAATACTCACAGTTCAACGTTATGGGCTGATGAAGGTAATTACCAGCTTCCATATGATCAGAACCATCTTGAACTCTATTATATGGAGAAAATGGTGGTTGAAATGGCGGATGAAGTTGTTAGTCCGTCTCAGTATTTAATTGATTGGATGTTGAGTAAGCACTGGAATGTTCCTGAAGAACGTCATGTAATTTTAAATTGCGAGCCATTTCAAGGGTTTGTGACGAGAGATGATGTTACAGTTAAAATAAATGAAAAGCCAGCTTCTGGCGTTGAGCTTGTATTTTTCGGCCGCCTTGAAACCCGTAAAGGACTTGACATATTCCTGCGTGCATTAAGAAAACTATCTGATGAAGATAAAGAGAGCATTTCTGGAGTAACCTTCCTCGGAAAAAATGTCACTATGGGGAAAACTGATTCATTTACTTATATTATGAATCAGACTAAAAATTTGGGACTCGCAGTTAATGTCATCAGCGACTATGATCGTACCAACGCTAATGAATATATAAAAAGAAAAAATGTATTAGTCATCATTCCATCACTTGTAGAAAACTCACCCTATACTGTTTATGAATGCTTGATTAATAACGTTAATTTCCTCGCTTCAAACGTTGGTGGAATTCCAGAGCTTATTCCGCAGGAGCATCATGCGGAAGTTCTATTTATTCCTACACCTGTCGATTTATACGGGAAAATCCACTATCGCTTAAAAAATATAAATATAAAACCAGGGCTTGCTGAATCACAAGACAATATTAAAGAAGCTTGGTTTGTCGCAGTTGAACGAAAAAACAACCGCGCATTCAAGAAAATCGATGAAGCTAACAGCCCGTTAGTTAGCGTGTGTATAACTCACTTCGAACGTCACCATTTGCTTCAGCAAGCACTCGCATCAATAAAATCTCAGACGTACCAAAATATTGAGGTCATCTTGGTTGATGATGGAAGTACGACAGAAGATTCTCATCGTTATTTGAATCTCATCGAGAATGATTTTAACTCTCGAGGCTGGAAAATTGTCCGTAGTTCTAATAACTATCTGGGTGCTGCAAGGAATTTGGCTGCGCGACACGCCTCTGGCGAATATCTGATGTTTATGGACGATGATAATGTTGCTAAGCCTTTTGAGGTAGAAACGTTTGTTACTGCAGCATTAAACTCTGGGGCCGATGTGTTAACCACACCAAGCGATCTTATTTTTGGTGAGGAGTTCCCTTCTCCGTTCCGTAAAATGACGCACTGCTGGCTTCCGTTAGGGCCTGATTTAAATATCGCCAGCTTTAGTAACTGCTTTGGCGATGCTAATGCGCTGATCAGAAAAGAGGTTTTCGAAAAAGTAGGCGGATTTACTGAAGATTACGGTTTAGGTCATGAAGACTGGGAGTTTTTTGCCAAAATATCATTACAGGGATATAAATTGCAAATCGTCCCGGAACCTCTATTTTGGTATAGAGTTGCAAACTCCGGCATGTTGTTAAGTGGAAATAAGAGTAAAAATAACTACCGCAGTTTCCGTCCTTTTATGGATGAGAATGTTAAATATAACTATGCAATGGGGTTGATACCTTCCTACCTCGAGAAGATTCAAGAACTTGAGAGTGAAGTGAATCGCTTGCGGAGCATCAATGGTGGTCATTCTGTCAGTAACGAGTTACAACTTTTGAATAATAAGGTTGATGGTCTTATTTCTCAGCAAAGAGATGGCTGGGCCCATGACCGTTTTAATGCTCTGTATGAAGCAATTCATGTCCAAGGCGCAAAACGAGGCACCAGCCTGGTTCGCCGGGTTGCCCGGAAAGTGAAATCAATGTTAAAATAAAGTAATATTCGGGGCCCGAAAGGGCTCCGCAAAAATAATATTAACTTTCAGCTAATTTTAAATTTGTCTGTAAATAACCCTGTTTTAGTTGCATGCATTTTTGAGTTCCCGGCCAGATTTGCCCCTGGCCCAAATTCAGTGCAGTGCTAAATCAGAGATCTTCGTCTTTCCGGAGACTTCGGATGAATTCAGCCGGAGTCATGTCATTTAATGATGAATGCGTTCTCTCATGATTATATTCCCTGCGCCAGTTGTCGAGTTTGTCCTGCGCATCTTCCAGCGAGAGAAACCAGTGAATGTTCAGGCATTCATCCCGCAGACTGCCGTTAAATGATTCAATAAACGGATTATCCGTTGGTTTTCCGGGGCGGGATAAGTCCATTGTGACACCGTGTTCATACGCCCATTTATCCAGACTTTTCAAAATAAACTCGCTGCCGTTATCTGTCTGAATACGTACCGGCAGACGCTTGCCCAGCACCCGCAACCTTTCCATCACACCGACCACATCCTCACCTTACAGTGACTTTCCGGCATGGATCGCCACACACTCCCGACTAAAATTATCCACTACAGTCAGCGCCCGGAAACGTGTTCCGTTAAACAGATTATCCGACACGAAATCCATACTCCAGCACTGATCGATACCGGTCAGGACCGGACGTTGCTGACGATGTGCTGCACTGACATGCCTGCGGGGGCACTTTTTGCGCAGGTTGAGGCCTTCCAGACAGTAAATCCGGTGTGTTTTCTTGTGGTTAACAGGCCAGCCTTCCCGCCACAGCTGAATATGAATACGCGGGCAACCGTAGCGGATCCGGGTTTCCGCTATTTCCCGGATACGCAGGGTTATCGCCCGATCATCCCGCCGGCTCTGCCAGTGGTAAACGGTTCTGCTCTGCATCAGCAGTCCGCATCCCCGTCGGACACTGATACGGTAAGCCCCCCGCAGAAAATGCACCGCCTGACGTTTCTGAGCCGGCCTCAGAACTTTTGTTTCAGTACCTCCTGCAGCATCTCCTTGTCCAGACTCAGGTCAGCCACCAGTTTCTTCAGCCGCAGATTTTCATCCTCCAGTTGCCGCAGACGCCGCAGTTCGGTCACGCCCAGACCGGCGAATTTCTTCTTCCCGTTATAAAAAGTGGCTTCAGAAATGCCCATCTTTCGGCAGACTTCCCCGTCGCGGGTGCCGGTTTCGGCCTGTTTCAGAGCAAACGCAATCTGTTCTTCGGTATAGCGGGTCTTTTTCATGGCGATGTGCCTCTCTGTGAGATGGAAGAAAGACCGGAGACTTCAGTTTAGCCCGGCACTGTTTTCAGGGAGGAGATCAACACCCCCACCGTAGTACGCGGAAGTATGTAATGAAACGATTGGCGTTAGCCCTGCTTTTATTTATTTTCAAAGAATTGGTTGTAGCTTCCGTTCTCACGCCGGAAGCCGACCATTATGACAGCTATCTGTTAGTCGACACTTAACCCGCAACAGCCGTTTCTGGAACAACTTACGACCTCCTGTTCCGTCCAGTGTTCTCCAGACTGTAGGCCAAGCGGTGCCATATTCTAAGCAACCACCAAAGGTGAAAGAACATACTCGCTAGATAAGTTCCAGCGTCACCAGCTTTACCAGCAACACCGGCTAACAGGTAACCACAAGTAATTTACCGGTCCGCGATACCGCCGCCCTGATCCAGCTTCACAAGAGACAGGCTCTTGCTCTGTTGGAATGCGGGCAATTGTGGAAATCTCGTCTGCAACTGACCGTGCGGATAAACACTATCCATAGCTGACGACATGATCCCATTGATTAACACACTTTGATTTTATTACATTTGCTCATTTACTCGCCAACACCAAAAACTTACACTTCCCACATGGACTTAAAAGCAAAAATAAGGATAAGGACGAATGGCTATTGGTCATTTTTTATTTAGGGGTGATAAGACCGCTTGCGGTGGCAGGATTCTTGAAGGATGCCCCAACCATCAATTTTTCGATAAAGATATGGCATGTGAAGGCCATAAAGTAACCTGCGGCAAACATCCAGGGCATTATCGTATCTGCGGTGGCCTTGATAGTGACGAAATACATGGTAAAAGAGTAGCCGGAACACTGCACAGCCGTAGTTCCTGTCCCTGCAAATCACGTTTTATTCCTTCCATCGATGACACTTATGAATTTTCTACAGGGGCAGCGAAAGCCGACACAGCCCAATCTCAAGTCGTCGAATTTCCCGTTCTCCCCCGCCCGATTTATGATCCCCAAGCTGATAATGTGACTGACACCTGCAAGTCAGAAGATAACCCGCTGCTGAACGGCGTTTATATATGGACTGAAACGACAAGTGCAGGTCATGTTTTCGTTTCAGTGCATGAGAATAACAATATCTTCCTCTACACCTATGGACGCTATGGACGCACTGATAAAAGTACCTTCACTGGGGATGGGATTTTAGACTTTTTCCAGGATGAAGATGCGCGTAAGTATTACCGATACGAACTTTATGAAATGGGGGCTCGCGCTTTCCGCATTGATGATGCAGATCCTAAAATAATCCGTAAATTCTTCGAAAATCTTTGGAATGGCGGTGTAACACCAATTCAAACGCCAAACATGCAAGATGGTACAAAGCGAAGAGGCCGAACCATTGATAAGTATGATGTCACTGGTAGCAACTGTACCACTCACTCAGTCGAGGGGCTCAAGTTTGCTGGCTCAAAGGTATTCGAACACGGTTACACATCCACGACAACACAGCTACCAATCGACATAGAAGAAGATTTTACTATTCCGGTTTCACTGCAAAGATATCTTGAATCAAAGAGTGCGGATTTCTCATCAATCCTCGTTGTCGAAATGACTAATACATTCAAACAGCAGTACCCTAACACCGAGAACAAAAGCCCTCAATCAATAGGAGGGAGTGCAAAAATTCAACAATCTGCTGCCGATTCCGCTGCTGTTGCTGGCTCAACATCCCCCTACTCAGGCGGTACAGTAGGCGGTTCATTGGGAAGCACTTACGATGATGAATAAGAAGTTCTGGATCAGATGGGTGAGTATTGCGCTGATCTGTGCAGCGTATTACGCTACCGTGCTTTATTTCGATCTGGTCTTCGCTCTTAACTTTACAGAGACAATCAGTCAAGGCGGAGAATTTACCCCTTCTCAATGTACCCGGTTTGTTAAGGAGCTAGCGCAAAATCACTCTGATTCGGCTTTAGCCTCCATCATTGGTTTCGCTGTCTGCGTCCCTTTGATCCTGCTCATCTTCAAGAAAGTGAAATGACCGTCAAAGGCTGGCGAGATCCAGCCTTTTCCTTCCTCCCTCATTTTAGACAATATGTAGTGGCACACTGAATTTGGCCACCCTGGACTGCCCCCACCACTCCGGTAGACGATTCTGCCCTAAAGTTTGAGTATAGGAGGTTCGACTGGCGCTTCGTCAACATCATCACCCGCGCCCTGGGGGCACTGGGCCAGCGCTCGGACTACGCCCGTATCGCCCGCCACGTTATCAACATCGACGAACTATTTATCGACTACGCCCGCGTCTTTTTGCCCAGCCACGACCGCCAGGCATGGGACAACGTGGTACGGATTGCCGGTGGCATCACTGAGAAAAACACGCCACGTAATCTTCAGGGAAGGGACAGCTACGTCGTCGCGCTGGAGCAGTACCTTTCAACCACCCGATTACACGACACGATCCTCGA
Organism: Klebsiella sp. P1954; assembly: GCF_018199955.1. Classification (NCBI taxonomy): domain Bacteria; kingdom Pseudomonadati; phylum Pseudomonadota; class Gammaproteobacteria; order Enterobacterales; family Enterobacteriaceae; genus Klebsiella; species Klebsiella sp. P1954. Next base: position 2,365,707 of record NZ_CP073373.1, read on the forward strand.
CGGTCTACGTACTGCCGTGCGCTATGACAAAACCTATTTCGATAAGATCGTCGCCTCGCTGCTGCCACTGCTGGAAAAACTGACCACCAGAAAAATCTCCCAACTGCTGGCCCCGGACTACGGCGACCTTAACGACCCGCGCCCGGTATTCAACTGGCAGCAGGCCATTCGCCAGCGGGCGATTATTTATGTCGGGCTGGATGCATTGTCTGACGCAGAAATTGCCGCCGCTGTCGGCAACTCAATGTTCGCCGATCTGGTCAGCGTCGCCGGACATATCTACAAGCACGGCGTGATGGATGGCCTGCCGCAGACGGAAGAGAACCCGGCCATCAGCCTGCACTGCGATGAGTTCAGTGAACTGATGGGCGATGAATTTATTCCGCTAATAAATAAAGGCGGCGGCGCAGGTGTAGAGGTTACGGCCTACACCCAGACGCTCTCCGATATCGAAGCCCGCATCGGCGACCGCGCCAAAGCGGACCAGGTCGTCGGCAACTTCAACAGTCGGATCATGATGCGGGTGCGGGAATCTGCCACCGCCGAATTGTTGACGAAGCAACTGCCGCAGGTGGATGTGCTCAGCAACAGCATCAGTTCCGGCGTTGCCGACAGCGCCGACGCACAGGGCAACATCGGTTTTTCCAGCAACACCCAGGATCGGATGAGCAGCATACAGGTGCCGTTACTGGAACCCGCCTCACTGGTACAGCTTCCCAAAGGGCAGGCGTTCGCTCTGCTGGAAGGTGGTCAGCTCTGGAAGCTACGCATCCCATTACCGGACGCAGCACACGATCCGCTGATGCCGGAAAGCATCACACACATAGCCCGCTATATGGAAAAACAGTACGACAGCACGCCTATATGGTGGGACCGCCCGGAGACAGTTGTAACGGCGAAAAATGACCCTATTTTATGGCTGAACGACAGCGAAACCACGGAGAAACAGACCGATGATACCCCGGACACACCGCCAGCTCGTGAGCGTTGAAGTGATGTGGCCTGCACAAACACTGCCTCTTCCCCTGCAACAGGCGGTGGAAGCGCTGACGCAGGGAGAAACGCCCGACCAGATTATCGCCCGGATGAATTTGCAGGGCTTTCAGGCATGGCGCGAAGCTACATCGCCGCAAGGCGAACACGACATTTTTCAGATACGACTGGATGAGGCACACGAGGCACGGTTCCTCTGCCGCTACATTACTCTGCCGCTGCACTAATGCCCGAACATGCGTCACCAGGCCCCGTGCGTCGCCCCGGACGGCTCGGCTGGATAGCATTACTTCCCGGCGTGCTGATCGGTTTTTGCCTCGGCGCGTGGATGCTGGCGATAACGCTGGAGTGGCTGGGCGAGGCGTTTTTCTGGCGGAACACCTGCGCCAGTCACAGTGAGCAGGTATTGCTGGCGACATGGCAGTGGTGGAAAAGCTCTGCTGGCGCACCGATGTGGTTAGTAGAAGACCTCGCGATTGTCAGCGATACGTTGCAGAAAGGGAGCGCGGCGCTGATTGCTTCTCTCAGTGGTCAAAGCGGGTTGTTCTGGACGGAGGCTGTCACGACGGTAATCCGCTGCGCGTTACAGTCTGCGATTAAGTTACCCTTACCTTTCTGCTGCGCTGGCTATTTTATTGCAGGCGCTACCACAGTTTGTGCTGACCATTGTTATAGGGCTGATTGACGGGCTGGTACGCCGCGACTTACGGCGATTCGGCGCAGGCCATGAGTCCGGGTTTGTTTATCATCATGCAAGGCGTATGATTTCATCCAGCTAGACAGCGACGGGGCTGGTGTTGCCGCAATTTCTTACCCCTGAATATTTTGTGGTACTAAGTTCAGTAATAGTTGGATTAGCGGTATCCTTTGTAATTAGGACATTTAAAAAATATTTTTGAGTATATTAAAATGACATTAAAGACTATCATCGAACAATTTCCACCGTTATCAGTTGATGAGCTAGTCACTGGGATCAATAATTTCCCTCAATACAACATAGCTATGAAAAAAGAATTCTTAGCTAAATTGATCAAACACCACCCTTTGCTCTATGTTGATTGGGGAGAAGGCTCTTCATATTATAGAGCAAGGTATATGGGAAATGATGCGTCCCCTATTGACCACGTCAGTAAAATTCTTTGCCCCCCAAAAGAAATAAGATCCTACGGTAGAATTGATTCAGATGAAAATGAGATTCTCTACGCAGCCAGCAGTAAAAACACTGCACTTAACGAGTTAAAAAATTATAATAATAGCTTTAATTATTATACTATAGCTACTTTTCGTATCTATAATAGCATAAAAGTTCTTCCGATCGGGGAACTTTCACATACTCAAGTTACAGGAAGAGGAATGCTTCTGGGTAATCAATCACAATCAATTAACAAATTGATCAATGCCTGCAATCCTGATGAAGTAACCCGATTACTTATAACTGACAAATTCCTTTCTGACTCTCTAATGAGCGATAACTACAACATAACTTCATATGTTGCCAATTGTATCTTTGAAAAAAATTCTGACATTTATGTTATAGCATACCCCAGCAAACAATATCCCGGAGGAATAAATTTCGCCATAAAAAAACAAAGTGATATGGGATCACTTCGGCATAAATGCAGTTAGATATGCGCAGATTCGACATTTAGCATGTGGCTACTTTGAAGAAAGAAATACACGTCATGTGAAAGGGATTACACAAAGAGGGAAACTTATCTGGGATGAAAATCATGCTGATGATGAATATTATACCTATCCTTTGGAACCGCTCTGGACCCCGGGACAGAGCATTTAAATTATAAAAAACTCTGTTTGATTCATCGGCTGACAATAACAGTTTATAGGGTCATCTAGCAAACGAATGCCAGCGGGATGACTCATATGACTACAAATAAGCTGACATTCACGATTTTCACCATAATTGACCAGCCCCCAGGATTCGATATAACCGTAAGTTAGTAATATCTGTTTTCTAACTGTTTAATTCCCCATTTCACCATCGTGCTGCAAATTCTGATGGCGTCTGATAATTTAGTGCTGAATGTGGACGACACTCGTTATAATCCTGCCGCCAGACATTAATGGTTTTCCTGGCGTGACCGATATCTCTGAACTAGTGCTCATTCAGACATTCATCGCGAAAGCGTCCGTTAAAACTCTCAAAAAATCCGTTCTGCGTTGGTGTAAGCGCACCCGTTTTAGTTCCACGCACTTTTTGAGATTTCCGGGGTTTCAGCCATCAGCCGGTATTCTTCCGGCGTCAGGCTTTTCAGGGATTCATGGGGGCGCTCGCTGTTATATTCAGCCAGCCAGCGCTCTGTAATTTCACGTGCTTCGTTCAGGGTTCTGAACAGATAAAAATCCAGTATTTCTGTCCGGTACGTCCGGTTGAATCATTCGATAAAGGCATTCTGTGTTGGCTTGCCGGGCCTGAGAAATTCCAGCATCACACCATGCTCTTCTGCCCATTGTGCCAGCGTCAGCAAGACCAGCTCCGGACCGTTATCCATCCGCATCTTCAGCGGATATCCGCGGTTTGCCACGATCCTGTCCAGCACTCTCACGACCCGCTGCGCCGGGATATTCAGATCAATTTCGATCGCCAGTGCTTCGCGGTTAAAATCATCCACCACGTTGAAGGTCCGGAAGCGTCTGCCGCATACCAGCGCATCGTGCATAAAATCGATGGACCAGCTCTGGTTCATCGCCTCTGGCGTCACCAGCGGAACCGGATTGCGCACTGGCAGGTGCTGTTTTCCCTTACGGCGAAAATTCAGTTTCAGCAGGAAGTAAATCCGGTGAACGCGCTTATGGTTCCAGGCGTTGCCCTGCCTGCGAAGGACCTGAAAAAACCTTTTATATCCGTATCGCGGATAGCGTTCAGCCGCCACGGTCAGCGCCATAATTACCGGCTCATCCCGTCGCGTATCCGGCTGATAACGAAATACCGTCCTGCTCAGCGACAATATCCTGCATGCCTGACGTAAGCTCATGGCAAACTGCGCGGTCAGATAGCTGACCAGCTCACGCTTTATCGCTGGTTTTAAAGCTTTTTTTCAATAACGTCTTTCAATGCGCGGCACTCGAGGCTCAGGTCCGCAAACATCTGTTTCAACCGGCGGTTTTCATCTTCGAGGTCCTTCATCTTTTTGATATCAGAGGCTTCCATACCGCCGAACTTCGCTTTCCAGTTGTAGTACGAGGCCTCAGAAATCCCGGCTTCGCGGCACACATCTTTGACGGTGCGTCCGGCTTCGACGGACTTCAGAGCGGCGATGATCTGGTGTTCGGTGAATCGGGCTTTGCGTATGGCGATCTCCTCCAAGGATATATTCAGTATGCCGGAAGATCTCTAAATGTGAATGGTCCGGTTTACCGGGATGCTTACAGGTTGACTCAGATTGACTTCTGTTGAAAGGAGAATCGCGAAAAGCCTTGCGTAGCGCGGATTTCAGGCACAAAAAAGACGTCCGTCGACGTCTATTGATGTTCCGATGGCGAAGGCCGGACTCGAATTTCACACCCAATAGACTGATATCAATGTAGTATATAAGCAGGAATAATTATTTATACCCACACTTGTACCCACAAGTTAAAATCAGTACAAAAAATAGACACTACGAGTGGGTATAAAGCCATACCAGTAGAACACCGATATGGCTATCAAAGCAAGATTCAGGCAGGTAGGAAAGTTTTCTTCAGAGGCACCAAGAGTTTGGTCTCGATATCGACTTGCTCGTAGTTCTCAATAAGCGCTCGGACAAGATCATCAAGTGTCCAGAGCGTCAGAGGTATCGTCGAACGATCAGCCTCATAGCGAGCATCTTTTGTAAAACCACCGGTACTGACATAAAGCCCGCGATCGTCTTTATGGCGACCGCCAATAAAGCTACGGATCTGTTGGCTTCCCATCTGTTCCCTGCGGTGCTTTACTTCAACGATGATACGCGGATTTTCAAAACCGAACCCATCAGGTGAAGCAATAATGTCTTTACCCCGATCGGCTCCCGCAGGTGAGACCTGCGTTTTATAGCCCATACTGCGTAAAACTCCGGCAACCAGATTTTGCATCTCGTCCCAGTCAAGAGAGTTGATACGATCTTTGATACCCTCAAACGCCAGCATTTCCATATCGCGGAGCGGATCAGAAACGACTTCATCTTCATCCATAGCAATTGGATTCTGAGTAATTACATCTGCAGTGGGTTTCTTATCCTGCAAAAGCTCTTCTAGAGCATATTCTGGAAGCTGGAAAACCGTTAGCGTGGAGCCCAATGTGTTTTTGGTAGCAACAGACAATCGATCGCGATCGATTTCTTCAGTATTCCATTTAACCTGTCGAGCGATTCCCATCCCCTCTTCTACCCATTCAGGGTGGTACTGGAAATCAGATGTAACCTTACCTAGCAGATAAGTACGATTGGCTGGCGAATAGGTAATAACCCAATCACCCTTTTGGATCTCATTCACAAAACGCCAGACCTGCGATGCACCAGAACGGGCTGTTCCCAGCTTTGTTAAGGGATCTGCCTCCTGGTATAAGGCCAGTAACTGGGCTCGGGACAGGCCGGGTTTGACTAATGGAGCCAGCTGAGACCAACCGATGCCTACAATTTGCTTATCGCGAAAATCGTCATAGAGCTTGCCGCCATCGCCACGAATCATCCACATTCTGTTGCCCATACCAGTCCCTTCATGAGGAAAAGAAATTAAGCTGGATCATAAGCTTGTTCGCCGTAGGCGTCAAAATCCTCTACAACGACGTCACTGCATCCCCGGATTGTGTTTTGCGATGATATAGTCAGTTAAAATTACAGCTTCAATTATAGGGCAGGATCGGCTACAGGGGTGGTTCAATTCAAGTAGAATATAGATATATTCTATACGATAGCCTCGGGCGATTAGTTCAGTAACTCCTTCCGCTGCGCGCTTACGAACAAAATATCCATTTAACTCATTGATAATAATATGGAAAAACCACTAAAGCACATATACACACGATGCATAAACAGCAAACTCACCCCATGTATTTTTGACTGATTATACAATTTTTATTACTCTTGGTAGTATAGTTCTCCTGATTGCTCTATATCATAAAAGATAAATTATTAGTCCTTGTGCATAGCGACACTAATGTATAACTTGCTTTTATTTTAAATTATAAAAAGCTCAGTAAATAGGACGAAATCAATCAATTTTTCTTATCATTTAATTTAAAAAAACTTGTAAAACTCACCCACAAAAAATAGTAGTTGAAGTTGCACAAACGAAGGCGTAAGCTGATCTGTTTATTTAATTAAAATCACGATGTTTTTCGCTTGTCTGTAAGGAGTTTGCCTTGAGTCAATCAGAATGCATTTCTTGGGTAAAATGTACTTCCTGGCTAAGTAACTTTCTTAATCGTAGAGGATTGAGACAACCTGATAGCCGTCCCCTATATGAATATCATGCGACCAATGATGAATACAATAATCTAACACAACTACTTCGTGCAGTTGGTCAAGTACAGAGTTATATCGATGATAAAGGTTACGCTGCCTGTTTTGTCCTTTTTTGCTCTGAATGGTATCGCAGAGATTATGAGCGCCATTGTGGTTGGATGTGGGACCCTATATATAGAGCATTGGGAGTATCATTAACGTCGACTGAATTAAGGATTATTATCCCTAAAGGGATGGAAGGTTACTGGAACCGCCCAATCCGATTTTACGAATCGGAACGACGTAATTTTCTCGGAACATTGTTCAGTGAGGGGGGATTACCATTCCGCTTACTGAAAGAATCGGATAGCCATTTTCAGAATGTATTCTCCCGGATTCTCAATCAATATGGGCAGGCACAACTGGCAGGATTTTCCATACTTTCTCTAGTAAGAACTGTCATAGAAAAATCAGCCCTGCCAACTGTTTTTAGCGAAGACACTTCTGTAGAACTCATCAGCCATATAGCGGAAAAACTCAGCTCGCTGGTTCTAATGTACAACCTGAGCAATCATACCGAACCCGTGAAGCAGCTTGATAAAGTGCATCCAAAATGGCGTGATGAGTTCCCTATGCCTTTGGATGATGAAACAGGTACTCGCTTTCTTAATGGGTTGCTATGTACTGCCTCCGTAGAGGCTAAATCCCACTTACAAAAAAATAAGGGTTCCGGTTGTCAATTCTATTGGTCGGAAAACCATCCCAATCAAATCCAGGCGATAATTTCGCTGCCTGATGAACTCACCTTCCCAATCATCAGCACTCCCTCAACGACGCGATTTGAACTTGCCATTTATGAAGATGGTGAAGAAGTCACCTGTCTCGGCCCCGCCTATGCATCCCTGGAGAACGCCCATGCCAAAGTTCGCCTGCGTAAAAGTGAGTCGAGATTTGTCAGACGCCAGCCAGCTGCGAGCTTAACGATTGTTGCACGAACTGGAGGAATGATTGTTGGCACCATAAAACTTGAAGATAGTGAAATCGCCGTTGGCGAGGTACCACTTACTTTTGTTGATGATGAGGAACGCTGGTTATTGCAAGGGCAAGCTTCTTGTACTGTACGTAATAGCAATGTTCTTATTGCCTTACCTCAAGAAAAAACCACTATTTCAGGGTGTGAAGGCTCTCCAGGTACAGCGTCGTTATTAGGACTCAGAACACTGTCCGTAAAAGGACGCCAAGATATAACCATTTCCGGAGATGAAACATACAGGATCCGCACCGGGAGGGAACAATCTAATCAGAGCGGATTTGATTTTGATGGAAAACATGTTACCTGGAATTGCCATCCTGATGAAACATTCCTTGGTGTACCTAAAGTTACGGCGAAAAACCTGAATGCTGAAGATATACAATTCAAACGTTACCTGAGTGGCATATCGTTAGATGAATGTCAGGTACAAGAGATGATGGGTACGCAATATGTTTCTGTCAGAAATACTCACAATGAAACTCTACTGCGTCGAAAAATTGGGATCTTGCCGGCAGATTTTAACATTGAAATAAAGGGTGGTGAGCTAGCCAATGAAGGTTCCATTGTTATCTCAACGCAACATCCCTGCATGTCTGTCTTAAAAGATAAAACATTAGAGGTTGCTCGCAAACGCTCAGCAGGACAAACAGAAATATTACTTAAAGCAGAAGGAATACCTCCTGCGTTTGTCTCTTTGCAGATTTACCCAAATTTGGGTGCAGCCCCAGTAGAGATGACTCTACCTTTCCCTGCAAAAGGTTGCCTGGCCCTTGATGCAAATGGATGCACTCTGGATAAAAATATTACTCTGCATGATTTGCTGGGTTCGAGAGCCTTTTTATTTGGTAAAAATGGCGATCCGACACGTTTTTCACTGGAATTACATTTACGTTCCAAAAGTGGGTTACAGGCATGGCATGAATGGTGTTATACCGCGGGGGAACACCCCGTCGAACTCAATTTATACAGCCTGAGAGAGCATATTGAAAACTTACTGTCTCTTGAGACAGGAATTGACCAGGTTGTTGAGATGCAAATCAAAGGCGCAGGTGCTGTAATGAGCTGGCAGATTCGCCGCTATAAATACAGTTTACGCTATGATTATGAAAGAGAACTTCTCGTCAGCCAGTCAACCCATTATCGTACCGAGCAAATGTCTTCACCTGTCATCATGTTATTGAGTGAGCCGGAGAGAAAAATCACCCCATTATCATCAAGAATGAGCGAAGGTGTACCGACAGGTGAATATGAACTGAGTTCGGTTATTAACAAAAATGGGCCGTGGTTAGTCGTCCCCAAACAGGGTGAGGAAATGGCGTTTCGCCCCTGCTTCATTCGTGGGGAACCGTCGTTACCTGTGGATGAAAGTAGTATTCGTTCATTGCAGAAAGCGACCCAGCTTTTTAATCCCCAGTCTGAAGTTAATACCATTACACTGGTACTTGAACAGATGGCTAACGATCCCGCTCATTCCGGCTGGCAATTTATGCGTTGCCTGTACGACCAATTTGGTTATCTGCCGCTGGCAACCTTTGAAGTTTGGCGTGCGCTAGTACAGCATCCACGAGCACTGGCGATGTCGCTATTTAAATTTGAGATGTCAGCTGAGTATCTGAGCCGCATTGAAAATGAGTTCCCTATTTTATGGGAGTTCTTCCCCATCTTCGAAATCAAAACTGCAGCCGATCGATTTAAATTGTTCCTGAGCCAAAAGGGTGCACCGGAAGAAACCCAGAATTTACTGGTGAAGAGCTTGTATCAGCGATTGGGGCTCGTTTTTCCGACATATGCCGACGAAATTGAGAAATGGTTAAGTTATGGACAATTCCCTCCGCCCATTCCAGAGTTCTTCATTCGCGAGTGGTATCAGGAGCTTTTACGTGAGCATAGTGAAGCTCGCTGGCCAGAGTACGGCAGCAAGCGGCTGCATAGCTGGATGACATCACAAAAAAATCCAGTGATCAGCATTAATCCTGACGCAGAATACCGCTATTCCGTTGCCTGGTTACCCGTCTTCGCCGCAGCTGTAGCAAGCGGCAATACCTCTTTTGAAGCCGTATTTGACCGTAAACCGGGTGCCGTATTTTTCCTGAGACAGGTCAGGGACTTCGATTCCCGCTGGTTTAAGGCCATCTTCCAGTGCAGCCTGTTGCGTTATTTTGCTCAAAAATAAAAAGGGATAAGAATGACTACACGCTATTTTTCGTCACTTATTGAACAATCGTTGTCTCGTTCAACTGAAGCAACACTGAGTATCATGGGGGTCACAAACCCGCAGTTGCGTGAGCACCTCGCGCAACAAATGGGCGCCGATTGTGGGAAATCAGGCTCATTCCTTGCTTCTCCCGTTTTCCAACAAATGTTTGGCTGGAAAGCGTCAAACAAAACGATGCGTAGCCTGACGGAAGGCAAGGCATTGCTCAGTAAAGCTGTGGTTGATTCGCTGGATGATCAGAACAATGGACGCTATCGTTTTGGTGCTGACTGGAAACCCTTTACTCACCAGCTAGCCAGTTGGAAGGCTCTGCTGGAAAAAAAACATTCTGTGGTAGTGACCAGCGGTACGGGTTCAGGCAAAACCGAATGTTTTATGGTGCCGGTGCTGGAAGACCTCTACCGGGAATTACATGAAAATGGCAACAACCCACTTATCGGCGTCAGGGCCCTTTTCCTCTATCCACTTAACGCCTTAATTAATTCGCAACGTGAGCGCCTGGACGCCTGGACACGTGGTTTTGGTTCCGGAATCCGATACTGCCTCTACAACGGAAATACCGAAAATCTACACGCCGCAGTGAAAAGCGAACAGGTAAAAAGACCGAATGAAGTACTCTCGCGCGAAAAAATGCGTGAAGAACCCGCTCCAATTCTGGTGACCAACGGCACAATGCTGGAATATATGATGGTCCGCCAGATCGACGCTCCAATTATCCAGCAATCTAAATCACAAAAATCATTACGCTGGATCGTATTGGATGAAGCGCATACCTATGTCGGCTCGCAGGCCGCTGAACTGGCGCTGCAGTTACGCCGCGTGATGACGGCCTTTGGTGTGACTCCAGATGATGTTCGCTTTGTAGCAACCTCTGCAACCATTGCCGGAAGCGATGCCGAAAAGCAATTAAAAAAATTCCTCTCTGAATTATCCGGTATACCGCAAGAGCGCATTGACGTACTGGACGGAAGCCGGGTTATTCCGGAACTGGAACCATGCAAACACGTTTTTATTCCGTTAGAAGAAATTGAGCAAATCCCTGATACAGACATGAAAGGCGTAAGCCCAGAGCGCTTTGATGCACTTACGCATTCACCTGAAGCGTATTACTTGCGCGACATGCTAGTTACTCAACCGAATCCAATGAAGTTGGATGATATGACGCAGCGGTTGAACTCGCTAACAAAACAGCATTATAGCCAGCAGGATGTGTTGCGCTGGATTGACGTCTGCTCTGGCACACAACCCAATACTAAGGATCCCGCATTTCTTAAGGTCAGGGCGCACATATTCCAACGCAATACCCAGGGGGTGTGGGCCTGTGTTGATAAAGAATGCAGATTAAAGCACGGTACCCCGCTGGAAAAGGGTTGGCCTTTTGGCTATGTGTATGTGAACAAACGCCAAAATTGCGATTGTGGAAGCCCGGTTTACGAGCTGGCATTCTGTAATGAATGTAATGAGCCACATCTTCTGGCGCGGGACAAAAAGGGAAAACTTGTCCAATGGGAAAATAAAGGCGGTGATGAGTTCTCTTTGCAAGATGATGTGCATATTGAACATGATGCCGCAGAAGAAAAAGTTGATAAAGAGAGTCGTTTTCAGCCCCCACTCATTATCGCCGCAGAGAAGACCAGCGCGGCGGGTTATACCCAACAGCGTCTGGACCGTCAGACGCGTCGTATTGGTGTTATTAACAATGACAGCATCCCGCTAATTATTAACGACATTGAACAAGTATGTAGTGCCAGTAGCTGTGGCTACAGAGGCACGAGCGGAAAACAACCGTTCCGCCGTGCCTTATTAGGTGGGCCATTTTACGTCACCAATATTGTGCCAACCGTTCTGGAATATTGTCAGGATTTTATTAGTGAAGAAGGAAAAGAGGGCGTCGGACCTGATTCGTTACCAGGTCGAGGCCGTCGACTTATTACCTTTACCGACAGCCGGCAAGGAACGGCCCGAATGGCGGTGCGCATGCAGCAAGAAGCTGAGCGCAGCCGCTTACGCGGTAGTGTGGTCGAAATCCTGAGCTGGCATCAACGAACACAGACTTCTGCAACACCGAATGCCAATGCCGATCTGGAAAAGTTAGCGACGAGGGCAAAACAGGCCCGCCATGAGGCGAAAGAATATAGAAGCTGGGGAATGCCGGAACAAGCAAAACTGGCTGAAGCGCAAGCCGAACAGCTTGAACAGGCTATTCAGGCCGCGACCGGTGGCAAAGCTGCGACTATTCTGGTTTCGCGGACCTGGATTGAAATGGTTAATGAACTTAAAGAAAAAGCCGATATTCGCGGCCCTATTCTGCAATATAACCACTATCTGAAGCCTGAAATTTTCAATGAGAATGGCGGGCCGCTAAAGCTTTCTGAAATGTTGTTATTCCGGGAGTTTATGCGCCGGCCCAAACGAACTAACAGCCTGGAAACGCAGGGATTAGTTCAGGTTGGTTATCAGGGGCTGGAGAAGAGCCATAAGATGCCGGTGCATTGGCAAGAGAAAGGGCTGACGCTGGATGACTGGAAGGATTTTCTTAAGGTTACGCTGGATCTGTACGTACGTGAAAGCAACTTCACACAACTGGACGATGAGTTGAAAAACTGGATTGGTAGCCGTTTTTCATCGAAATTCGTCCGTAACCCGGACACAAAAGATCCCGAAGATAATCAGAACAGACGCTGGCCACAAATTCGTAATGGCAATATATCCCATCGTTTAGTGAAGATATTAATGCTTGGCGCAGGATTCAAAACCGTAAATACGGCGACGATGGATATTATCAATACGTGGCTGAAAGAAGCGTGGACCCAACTTACCGGCCCACTTGCAGTGCTGAAACCTGATGGTAACCGTTTCTATCTACCAAAAGAGCACATGACTTTTTCTTTAATCACAGATGCCTGGATTTGTCCGGTAACCAATAAGATTCTGGATACGGCCTTTAAAGGCTTAACCCCTTATCTGCCCACCCACATTTCGTTTGAACACCTTACCAAGACACAATATGACGCTTTTGTCGCGCAAAAGGTCACCATGCCGGAAATCTGGAAGCTGGATCGTTCGCAAGAAGACTACGCTCCGGGTCTGGCGAAGGTACGTGACTGGGTTAGTAAAGAGCCACTAATCGCACAATTACGTTCGGAAAACGTCTGGACGGATATTAACGATCGTGTCGTGGAAGGCGGATTTTACTACCGCACAGCCGAGCACTCTGCTCAGCAATCGTCAGAACGTTTGCAAAGCTACGAAAAGATGTTCAAAAACGGACAGCTTAATGTTCTCAACTGTTCCACCACCATGGAAATGGGGGTTGATATCGGTGGCATTACCGCCGTGGTGATGAACAACGTACCGCCACATCCGGCAAACTATTTACAGCGTGCCGGGCGAGCCGGGCGTAGTCAGGAATCACGTGCGATTTCTTATACTCTGTGCAAAGGAAACCCGCACGACCAGCAGGTTTTTTCCAACCCACTCTGGCCGTTTGAGACCATGATCCCCGCGCCGATGGTGGCAATGAATTCCGCCCGGTTGGTGCAACGCCACGTCAATGCGTTATTACTGTCCGACTTTTTATGTCACGTCATTGGCGAAACAGATAAAGAAAAAACCAGTCTTGATAGCCTCTGGTTTTTCGGTGAAGACGACGGGCAATCAAAATGTGAACACTTTAAAGTCTGGCTCGAGCGTCCGGTTCTTGATATCGACGCGGCGCTGGAACGGCTGGTGAAAGGTACAGCATTACATGGCGCCAGACCCGACCTGTTGCGGGATAAAACAATCCATGCGATTACGTTCCTGCAACAGCGATGGCTTTCCGTCTACCGCGATCTTGTAGCCCAGGAACGAGAATCGCAGCCGCAAACGCCTTATCGCAAGCGCATAGAACTGGAGAAAAAACGACACTGTGGCGAGTATTTGCTGCGTGACCTGGCGGCCAGGACTTTCCTGCCGGGATACGGCTTCCCGACAGATGTGGTGACGTTTGATAACTTCACTATGGAAGACTATATCCGTGAAAAATCACAGAAAAGCCGGGATAAAAAAGATCGCGAAGATAATGTGTCACGTTATAAGGGACTTCCCTCGCGTAACCTGGGGGTTGCCATCCGTGAATATGCACCAGGTGCAGAGATCATACTGGATGGCCGGGTCTTCCGCTCTGCTGGCGTCTCACTGCACTGGCACAATATTAATGCCGATACCAATGAAGCCCAGCGTCTGGATTGCGCCTGGCGCTGTCACAAATGCGGGACCATAGGCTATGAAGAGGGGTTGAGCAGTTCCGGGACGCTATTTTGCACCAACAGCGCCTGTGGTGAAAAAATCATCATGGATAATCGTCGCCAGGTGCTGCAGCCAGCCGGGTTTGTAACTGATGCACACGCGCCGGTGACGAACAATATTGAAACCATGAAATTTATCCCGGTTGTCCCTGCCTGGGTATTTGTTAAAGCAGAACCCGTATCGCTACCTAACCCGATAATGGGGTATATGGCATCTGGCGCTGATGGGCATGTTTTCCAGCAAAGCCTTGGAGAAGGTGGGCATGGTTACGCACTTTGTCTGAGCTGCGGTCGCGCAGAGTCGATGTTGAACGCAAACGATGCGCCGAAAAGTATGGAAGCCCACTACCCGCCGCGTCCGGGAAAAGCAGATCGCGACAGCCAGAATCAACGTCTAATTTGCCCCGGCTCGACGGCGCTCATGAAGAACGTCACGCTGGGGGCATTGGCACGAACGGATGTCTTTGAAATGGTTCTACGCAAGCCGCAAAACGGTGAATATCTCCCGGATAGCACGGAAGAAGGGCGGATTGTTGCCATGACTCTGGCGGTAGCACTACGTCAGGCGCTGGCCGGGGTTTTGGGTATCTCCGCGGCAGAACTGGGCTACGCCGTGCGTCCGGTCAGACTGGAAGATGGACAATCAGTATTAGCCGTTCAACTCTACGATGTGATTAGCGGTGGTGCAGGTTTTGCATCCAGTGCGCCAATGCACATTGAGGCCATTCTGTTGGGAATGGTGAAGCAGTTGGGTTGCCACCACTGCGATACGGCATGCAGTGAATGCCTCCTCGACTCCCAGACTCGCCACGATCACGATTTGCTGGATCGTAAAGCAGCACAGGCATGGCTTGGTGATGACTTCTCGTACTACATCGGTTTGCCGGATGATGAAACATTCTCGCTACCGGATGCCCGATATTGCCCGGGAGCCATTGGCGATACCCTTCGTCGGGCGATTAACGAGGGTGCTGAAAAACTCACACTGTGGATGAATGGGCCACTCAATGAGTGGGATCTTTATGCCCGTCAATTCCGGGCGGCTATTCAGAACTACCGGATTAAAGACAATGTTGCGGTCGACCTTGTCATTCCTGCTGGCGTCGATGATCCGGAGCTGTTGCATGAGCTTTCGCAGTTTACTGCTTTGGGCGTGCGTTTGTGTCATAGCGAACAGGCTCTGGAATTGCCGATTGTTGCGCAAGTCGCCTTTGCCGATCGCGTAATGACGCTGGCTTCACGCAGCCAGCAGGCAACTATCCCAGGGCCAGGCTGGCACCTGAATGACGAACTGGTCGTTCGCAGCCTCGGCTATAACACGGTAAAACTGAACGAGTTTGTTTTGCCGGGGAAAGCAGCGAACGCGGTTGAGCGTGTCAAAGACATAGAGATTCATAAACAGTTAAATGGTCCACTTTCGCAGTTCGGACAACGCTTCTGGGATTTGCTGTGTAACAACCATGAAGAAGCACAGTCACTGATGAAAAACCAGCGAATCACAAGCGTTCACTATACCGATCGCTATCTGCAAAACCCGGTTGCGCTGGCACTGCTGGGGGCGATACTGAAACCGCTAAAAACAAAGCTGACCGATGACGCGGAGCTTGAGCTTGATACTCTGTTTAAGCCCAAAGATCGTTCAGGAAATCGCCCCTCTCATGACTGGATGAGCGAAGCGGATTTTCAGGATTTCGCCGACCAGTGGTTTACTGCGGCAATGGGCAGAGCGGTAGAACTGACGGTGTTCGATTCGCCACGTGATATTCCACATCATCGTAAGCTGACGGTGACCTTTGAAGATAGTCAGATGTTGAAGATTCGCTTCGACCAGGGAATGGGATACTGGCGTATCGACTTCCCGTATGCATGGCGTAACTTTGACTTTACTGATGATGTGACTTATCAGCTAGTAAAACTGGCGCAAGCCTGCCAGGAGGGCAAAGTCCTTAATAGCGAGGAAAGCTGGGCAACGGATGTGCTGGTAGAGGTGATGCCGTCTTAATGCATTAGCGCTCCCAATAAAGAGTTGGGAGCGCTAAAACGACTCGAGTCAGCGATGGCCGATGACCACCATTACGCTTTTTTACGCGAGGTTTTTTTACCGCCGCTGGCGGCGCGTTCGGCCTTAATTTTTTCCAGCAGGGCGGCGGCGCTGTTTTCACCGCTGATCAGATCCGGGTTTTCAGCCCGCCACTGAGCGGTAAGCTCGCCGCGGAAGGCTTTTGCCAGGATTGACTGGGTGAGGCTGTTGACGCGGGTCAGGGCGCTGTTGACCTGCTTTTCAATGGTGTCGGCGTAGGCGAAGAGTAGTTCGACACGGCGGACGATTTCGTGTTGTTCTTGGAGAGGTGGTAAGGGAATTGGATAAGATTTTATATCTGACATATTTATCCTTGGCGCGGTACTTCCCATTGTTTTAGATCTGACAATTTTAAGTATGTTATTAGAATTAAGGACAATAGTTAAATATTTGCTAGATATTTTATCACTAGCTCTTATTAATACCATTCGTTGCCCAAGACACAGCTCTACTCCTTTAGGTATTTGACAGGCAATACCTATAGTACCTTCACGACTGTATAAAATATCATCAGGTTCAGGTTTGAGCCTTTGTATTCTATTTTGGTATGTTTCTTCATCAACATACCCTTGATAAGATAAATCTAAATAAAATGGGCTAAATGCTGTTGTTCGGACACAATATTTCCCTTCTGAACTCCACTTGGGAGTAGAATGTGGGCAGTCTACAATATGAGATGCAACATGACTCAATTGTTGTTCTTGCCAATGGCGATTTCCATCCAGCCTATCTGCAAGTTTTCCATTCACTGCCGCAGCCAGCACCGCCTGACGAAAACGTTTCAGGATTTGTGGGATTTGCTCAAGACGTGCTTTGGTGCTGTCTACCTGCGCCAGCAGTATATCGAGTTTTTCGGCGATGATTTTTTGTTCGGAAAAAGGAGCAAAACGAACCGGGATCTTCCGCATATTTGCTTGCGTAAGTTTTAAACGAGTTCCTCCGTTGACGTAATCGTGATAGTCAAATTGATTGAGAAAATAACATAGAAATTTGTTATGACTTAATCCTTGAATAGCTTTCAAAACATGAGCATGGTTATTTACCCATGTTTTTCCATAAAGCATGTACGCTTTATTTTTTTGTCCATCAAAAAATGGAACACCATCCTCACCTAGTGCAATGAGCTCTTCATCAAAAATAAAATCATCAATTTTACCGACTTCACCTGTAGCGCCATAATAAGGGTATAGTTTATTAAAATCTTTCCCCTCAATACGTTTTTGTCTTTCTTTGTTGTTAACCGGAATACGCATCGAATCCAGTATTTCAACAATATTTTCTAGCGGGGTTTCTACCCACCCCTCCGGCAATTTCCCCCCATTCATGCCTTCACCTCACCAAACGCTTCTTCCAGCAACTGACGCTGCGCATCCGCCTCATCGCTCGCCCCCAGCTCGCGCATCAGCGCATCCAGCTCGCCCAGCGCCTGCACCAGCTCACCCATCGCTTCTGCGGCCAGCACATCCGGCTCCGGCAGGCTGTCGGCGTCAATGCTGTCTTTATCCTTCAGCCAGGAGATATCCAGCGAATCGGATTTTGCCGTGCGGATCCACTCACGGCTGAACTTGCGCCAGCGGCTGGTGGCAAGGTGCTGGTCGGTGTTCTTGTTCTCTTCGCTGTCGGCAAGTTCCGTCTCTTCGGCGTTAAAGCTCCACTCGCCTTCGGTACGCGGGCTTAAGCCGTGCGGATCATCACCGTAGACATTTTCAAACGGCAGCAGATGCTGTTCGGTAAACGGCGTGCGCTTGCCGAAGCTCGGCATATTGGTACGCAGGTCGTACACCCACACGTCGTCGGTGCAGTGTTTATCCTGATTCGGATTGGCTACCGTGCCTTTGGTAAAGAACAGCACGTTGGTTTTTACGCCCTGGGCGTAAAAGATGCCGGTCGGCAGACGCAGGATGGTGTGCAGATGGCATTTGTCCATCAGGTCGCGACGAATATCGGTGCCCTTACCGCCTTCAAACAGCACGTTATCCGGCACCACCACCGCCGCGCGCCCCCCGGGGTGCAGGGTTTCAATGATATGCTGCATAAAGCACAGCTGTTTGTTGCTGGTCGGGTGCACGAAGGTGCGGGTAATGTTGGTGCCCGCGGCGCTGCCAAACGGTGGGTTGGTGGCAACAATATGCGCCTTCGGCAGGTTTTCACCGTCGCTGCCCAGCGTGTTGCCCAGACGGATAGCGCCGCCGTGGTCGAGGTTGCCTTCAATATCGTGCAGCAGGCAGTTCATCAGCGCCAGACGGCGGGTGCCGGGCACCAGTTCGAGGCCGATAAACGCGCGGTGGATCTGGAAATCCTGGGTGTCGCCATCAAGATCATCCAGATCGTTGGTTTGTGACTTCACGTAGCGGTCGGCTTCAATCAAAAAACCCGCCGTACCCGCAGCCGGGTCTTGCACCACTTCGCGCGGCTGCGGCTTCAGCAGATGGATAATGGTTTTGATCAGCGGACGCGGGGTAAAGTACTGGCCTGCCCCAGATTTGGTTTCATTAGCGTTCTTTTGCAGCAGCCCTTCATACATATCACCGAAGTCATCGCGAGACTTACCATGACTACCGTTATACCAGTCCAGCGAATCCATATAGCTAACCAGTTCAGTTAACTGTTTGGGGTGCTCAATGGTGGTGCTGACATTATGGAAGACCGCCTGCACCAGCTTTTTCTCATCAGAGCCTAACTGAACCAGCAGGTTACGGTAGAACTGCATCTGATCCTGGCCAATGCGGGATTTCAGGTCATCCCAGCGGTAGCCTTCCGGCAGGTAATCCGCTTCCTGGCCGGTCTCTTTGCACATTTTCAAAAACAGCAGCGAGGCAAGTTCGTTAACGTAGTTTTGATAGGAGACGCCGCCGTCGCGCAGGTTGTCGCACAGTTTCCACAGTTTGGCGACCAGATCGTTATTGTTCATTGAAGATCCCATGTAAAACAGCGGCCCTTATCGGGGCCGCAGAAGAAGAAATTGCCGGGGATGATAACGCGTCAGGCGAGCTCATCCCAGATGTAATCGCTGAACTTATCCAGCACGCTGTCGAGGTCGTCGTCAAAGGCACGCTGTAACATTGGCTTACCGCCGCGGCGGTGGAAATTGCCGGTTTTGAAAACATCGTCGTCGAGCACCACCTTCTCTTTTAGCGCCTGCGCTAAACGGTCGAGCCAGCTTAGCTGTTCATCGCTCCAGTCGTTCTCGGCCTTGATACGCGTCAGCGCGTGATCGACACGCTCGTCGAACGGTTTGAGCGCATCCCCCACCGCCGCACGGCGGATGTGGCCGATCAGCCGGGCGGCGATATCCTGATTGCGCGTCGCTTTCCACGCGCTGCGCAGGGATGACTCTTCAAAATGCTGGCGGTCAAACCACTCCTGCAATTCCACCAGCCCTTTACGGGTGAGGTCGCGCGGGCGATTAATCACCGCCTGCAGCGCGGGCTGGGTGTTCGGGGAGCGTTGCACCAGCTCATCAAACGCTTCGAGGAAATCCTGCGGCGTGTCGTAATCGCCGTACAGCGATTTGACGCTCACCACCTCATCGTCAATATCGAGGAAAATAGGGGCATCGCGCAGAGTGTTGATATCGGTTTTCAGCCTTTCCAGGCGGGCGATAAAGCCGGGAAGCTTATTAAAAATCTCGGCGCTCCAGTGCGGTCCTTTTTCCCGCAGGCGTGAGGCCAGACCGCCAAAGTTGACGCCCGCGGCATCCAGGCACAGCTCGTCCAGACGGCGAACCTGCTTATCCACCGCTTCGCTGCGATCGCGGTTATAAATGGCGAGGCCGATGATTCTCTGCAGCTTAGCGACCAACTGTTCATGGCTGTGCTCGGCAAAACTGCGGCCATCCGCTTCAATGGTTTTGTAGGTTTCTGAGTCGGTAATTTCATTGACCAGCGTTTGCAGTTCCACCTGTGGACGCACAACCACCGGGCGCATGGTATCGACGCTTTCCAGCGAGCTGTAGATATCAACACAGTCGAAAATCTTAAAGCTGGTTTTCCCCACCGACGGGCACAGACGCGTGGCACGGCCCTTCATCTGCTCGTAGAGAATGCGGCTTTTGACTTTGCGCAGGAACACAATATTACAGATTGACGGGATATCCACGCCGGTGGTCAACAGATCGACGGTAACCACAATATTGGGTAGCCGCTCTTTGTTGAAGCGGACGATCATGCTTTGCACTTTCTTCGCGTCTTTATCGGCATCACCGGTGATCTTGATAATCGCGTCGTGCTCCAGCTGCGGATACTTTTTCTTAAACGCGGTGCGCAGCTCGTCAACCACCATGTCGGCATGGGCGTTGGTGACGCAGAACACCAGCGTTTTTTGTTGCCCGGTGGGATCCAGGTATTTGGTGAGCTCACCGCATACCGCACGGTTAAACGCCGGGATCACCAGGCCGCGGTTAAAATCGGCAACCTCAAAATCCTGATCGTCAGCCAGCGTGTCGTTGATCAGCTCGCCCTGTGGGTTCAGGCGTTCCACCTGTTCACCCTCGGAAAGATAGACCCCATCCTGCGCATTGCGGGTAACGATCTGAATAGGCGGATCCTGATCGATCAGGTAGCCGTCGATCACCGCCGTACGGTAGGTGTAGCGGTAAACCGGCTCGCCGAAAATATCGACCGTGTGCAGCGCTGGCGTGGCGGTCAGGGCAATTTTTACCGCATCGAAGTGATCGAGAATGCGACGGTAGGCGGAAACGTAATCCAGCTGGCTGCGAAACTGCAGCTCGCCTTCGGTCTGCTCTTTATCGAGAATGTAACCGCGGTGTGCTTCATCGACGACAATACAGTCGTAACGGCCGACCGGCATCGGTTCATCTGATTGCAACGTGCGTTTAACCAGCGACTGAACCGTGGCGACGTGAATTTTGGTGCTATCTTCCGGGAATTTATCAGTCAATCCTTTGATATCGAAAATGCTGTTAAAAGTGTCGCCGTTAATCCGTGTATCTTCAAACGATCCCAGCGCCTGCTCGCCGAGCGAGCGACGATCAACCAGGAACAAGACGCGTTTGAAACGCTGCGACTGGATCAGGCGGAACATCAGGGCAATGGCGGTACGGGTTTTACCGGTACCGGTCGCCATTGCCAGCAGGATCTCTTGTTGGCCGTTAACAATGGCCTTCTCTACCGCGCGAACGGCATCCTCCTGGTAATAACGCAGACCCAGTTCGCTCATTCCGGGGTTATCGGCAAACCACTGATTCTGTTTTTGCGGGTCGCTGCCCAGCATATCCAGCAGCTCTTCCGGGCGATGCCATTCCGGCAGCGCTTTCGACATATTGGTGGTATGGCGGACGTCGCGATACCAGATACCGCTTTTGGTCTTCATTGCCGCGCGATATTCACGACCGTTGGTGGAGTAGCAAAAGGGGATTTTAAAACGCTGTGTGCCGCTGGTGTCCTGCCAGCTAATTTCGTAAGCAGGTACCGCTTCATGTACTTCATCAGGAGAGTAGTGTTCTAACAACGTGTCGCGTAAGAACGCGTTATCGAAGTATTTACTGTAGCGATACGATTCGTTGAGTTTGCCGGGAACATCGATATTTTTACGTTTTGCTTCGACCACTGCGATAGGCTTAAGGCCCACGAACAGAACATAATCCGCAAAACCTTGCTTCCCGGTTTCATCTTTGCCAGTTGGCCATTCGGCAATGGCTTTATTTACACCCGGTTCTGGACGCTCACCTTTGGAGAAACGTAACGTTTTACTATCGGCCTGCCAGCCCGCTTTACGCAGTTGGGCATCAATCAGGAAGCGGCTTTCTTCCTCGCTGAGATTCAGTGTGCGCTTGATAGCCTGGTCGGTAATCTCTTTATGATATGCCTTGCGTTCCTGTTCGGTTTGTTTTGCTAACTCGGCGTTTTTGGCGGCGAGTTGCGCTTCCAGTGCGGCCACGCGTGCTTTGGTTTGTGCTTCGGTTTCCTGCTGTTTGCCTTCGAGAACGGCAATGTAGCCGTTGAGTGCAATTAATCGTTGCTGCTGAGCTTCCAGTTCTGCCTGGCTTTGTACTTTTTCCTGTGTCTGCTGTTCCAGTTGCTGTTTGAGGGTGAGAACTTCGGCGTGGTAGCGATCCTCACCGTGCTCAGGCAGCACAAAAACCGGCACAGGAAAGTCGTAATCTTTGGTTACCAACCGGTAATACCAGACGGCAAGACGGAAACCCAGGCGCAGGCACATCTGAGCATCATCCAAATCATTATGGTATTCGTGGACGGCCTGGTTACCAATTCGGCGCAATTTATGGAATACAGAAAGGATGTTGTCATCAACAAAGGAAATTTTGCCCAGTTCACGCAGAAGATCGTGTTGATTCTCACAGAGGGGGATATCCAGCAGCAGGCCAAGGTGTTTAGCCGTCGCTTCGCCAAACATACGCATTTTCACCAGCGTGGTGTTGGGATCATCCGGGTAATTATTTTCCGCCGCACAGGCGATGGCATAGGTGAAATCGTTGACGCCCTTCAGGAACTCAAAATTGGATTTAGTCATCATTAAGTTTTAATCCATCGCTGTGCAAGCCTATCCGTATATTTAAGGCTCATAACTCTTTATCTTAGCTTTCCACATATTCCCGGGCAATGACCAACGTCACAGCAACTGACCAATTCTTAAGGGTTCGTCTATTTTGTAGTGCTGTACTAAACACAAAAAACCCCAAACTCTTCAAGCAAGTCAGTTGACCATATCGAGCGCACTTTTAAATTATAAAATCGATAAATAATTAAATCATTTCAACATATTACCATTATTCCCAAAATCAAACGGACTCACCCCCTTCTCACGATTTACATCCAGATAATCCGCCCACCACTGCAGCATCAACCTGCGCTCCCCCAGATGTTCCGCTTTATGGATGTAGGCAGCCCTAACAGAGCTACGCTCCTGATGGCTCATCTGCCGCTCTACGGCATCCCTCGACCATAGACCCGATTCAATCAATGAGCTACAGGCCATTGTCCTGAAACCATGCCCACAGACTTCCGTTTTGGTGTCATAGCCCATAACTCGCAGAGCCTTGTTCACCGTGTTCTCACTCATCGGCTTACGGGGATCGTGATCGCCTACGAAAATCAGCTCTCGATTCCCATTCATGCTTTTGATCTTTTCCAGAATGGCTAAGGCTTGCCGTGACAAAGGAACAAGGTGAGGAGTCTTCATCTTCGAACCACGCTGAGAATGCTTTACACCTTCCAACGGTTCACGCTCACCAGGGATCGTCCACATGGCCGTTTCAAAATCCACTTCTGACCAGCGGGAAAAACGCAGTTCACTTGAACGAATGAAGACCAACAAAGTGAGTTCAACAGCCAATCGAGTTAAGGGTCTGCCAGAATAGTGATCAATGCGATGAAGTAACTCAGGAATTCGGTTAAGTTCCAGAGCCGCACGATGCTGTCTTTTCGCTGTAGCAACCGCACCGGCAATCTCTTGCGCGGGGTTGTAGTCGATTAACCCACTCTGCACAGCAAAGCGCATAATCGCGGTAGTACGCTGCTGCAAACGAGCAGCGACTTCGAGACGCCCGGATGATTCCACCGCTTTGATGGGTACAAGAAGATCCCGAGTCTTAAGCTCCGTAATGTTCCGCTTACCAATGGCAGCAAAGAGATTATCTTCGAGGCTTTTCAATACACGAGCGCTATGCGATGCCGACCATTTTTTATTACTAGCGTGCCATTCTCTGGCAACCACTTCAAACGTTATAGCCTCTTGCTCCTGTTCTACCTTAACGGCTTTCTTGTTTTCACTGGGATCAACGCCATTAGCTAACAGCTTACGGGCCTCATCCCTGCGTGCCCTGGCATCCGCCAGCGAAACCTCAGGGTATTTCCCAAGCGCCAGCATCTTCTCTTTACCACCGAAGCGATAACGAAGCCGCCAGTATTTGGAGCCGTTAGGGTGAACCAGCAAAACCATGCCATCACCGTCAGTCAGTTTGTAGGCTTTTGCTTCAGGCTTTGCCGAACGAACCTTCACATCACTCAGAGCCATGATGAGTATCCTTTCAAGGGTTCTGTGTGGGTACAAACATTATCGAACCGGGAAATACCCGCAGTTGTACCCGCATCAGTAAGTTGATGTAGATTGAATCAGGTTGACTTAGGTTGAGTGAAAAAGCGAGGAAAGCCTTGCGGATACTGGATTTCAGGCACAAAAAAAGACGTCCGTTGACGTCTATTGATGTTCCGATGGTGCCGAAGGCCGGACTCGAACCGGCACGTATTTCTACGGTTGATTTTGAATCAACTGCGTCTACCGATTTCGCCACTTCGGCACTGAAGGGGATGCGGAAACGTTCTGGATTATACCTGTCGGCGGCGGTCATGCAAGCGACAGCGTGTCGTCATTACGCTAAGTGTTGAAAAAAACAGCGCTATCCTGCGCGGCGTCACCTTTTACCGCCGTTCCATAGCGCGACGGCCACCAGCGCCCCCTCCTCTCACCCTCCCGCAAACCCAGCTCCACCTGCCAGCCATCCCCCTTCTCCCCCAGTACTCCCAAACCCCACTCAAAATTATCTCAAATTGTTCTCACCTCACTCTCACCTGCATCCCCATCACAATCCATCTCTCCTCAAACAAATGCCCAATATTCACTCCCCAACTATTCCACCAACCCCACCCACCACCATTCCCATATATTCCAGAAAGTTTTAGCCAATGCCTTTTTGTTATTCATCCGTTCCGCAGCAATATATTAATTTCATCAATATTTTTATAACTTTACATTAATGAAAAGTTTTCTTTTTGCCGTTTATTCCAGGATTTTCCTCAGGCGTGAAGGATTCCGGTAAACACTATTTTTACTAGTCGCTGTACGAGTCTTGATGGACATATTCACTCGATGAATTAACTCAGGAGAATACTTGTGACGACGTTAAAACCTTTGCTGGCCCGCAACCGCAGCTGGGCGCTGCAGAAGTGTCAGCATGACCCGGACTATTTCGAAAAATGGGTCGACGGGCAGCGGCCCCACTCGCTGTGGATCGGCTGCTCCGACAGCCGCGTGCCCGCCGAGGTGCTCACCGGCAGTCAGCCCGGCGAGCTCTTTGTCCACCGCAATATCGCCAACATGCTCGACCCCGCCGACGACAACGTCATGAGCGTCCTGCAATATGCCCTCCACTACCTTGAGGTGGAGCGGGTGGTGCTCTGCGGCCACTACGGCTGCGGCGGCGTGCAGGCGGCGCTCTCCCTGCCCACCCTGCCGCTGGCGCAGGAATCCTCGGCGCTGGCTCGCCGCATCGGCCAGCTGCGCAACACCCTGCATCACGAAATTGTGCAAATTGCCGATGGGTGTGGTGTTGCGGCCTCCCCCGGCGCCAGCACCGACGCGGAGCCCTCTCGCCATGCGCTGGACGCCCTGGTGGAAGCCAACGTTCGCGCCCAGTTCGCCCGTCTGCTGGAGAGTGAACCGGTGCAGACGGTGCTCGCCAGCGGGCGACCGCTCAGCCTGCACGGCTGCGTCTACGATCTGGCTTCCGGCCATTTAACCACCCTCGTCGAACACCTCTCACCGCAGGAGCACGCCCCATGAACACGCTTCGTCAGGACTCTCTCGCCGGCATCGTCGTCTTCCTTGTCGCCCTGCCGCTGTGCCTCGGCATCGCCCAGGCCAGCGGCTTACCGCCCTTCGTCGGCCTGCTGACCGGCATCATTGGCGGCCTGGTCGTCACCGCCCTCAGTCCCTCCCGCTTCGCCGTCAGCGGTCCCGCCGCCGGACTGGTCACCATCGTCGTCGCCGCCATTGAATCCCTGGGTTCCTTCTCCCTCTTCCTGATGGCGCTGGTGCTGGCCGGCGCGCTGCAGCTGCTGTTCGGCATCCTGCGGGCCGGGCGCTTTATCTCGCTGGTTCCCGCCAGCGTCATCAAAGGCATGCTGGCGGCGATCGGCATCCTGCTGATTATGCAGCAGATCCCCGTCGCGCTCGGCAGCGCAGAAGAGACCGGGCTCGTTGATATCGTGAAGGGTAACGCCACCTTCTCCCTCAGTGCTATCGCCGTCGCCGCGGGCGGCCTGCTGGTGCTCTGGCTGTGGGGTTCGCCGCTTATCCGCCGGGTGAAGAGCCTACGCTGGATCCCCGGCCCGCTGATCGCTGTCCTGCTCGGTTGTGTCACCACCGTATTAATGACCCAGGCCGCGCCGCAGCAGCTTGCCACTCTGCCACGCATCACCCTGCCGGCGTTCGGCAGCCTCGGCGATCTGCTGGGCGAGCTGGAATCTCCGGCGTGGAGCGCGTGGCGCAATCCGTCGGTGTGGGTGGTGGCGGTAACCCTGGCGCTGGTCGCCAGCCTCGAAACCTTGCTGAGCCAGGAGGCGCTGAAAAAGCTGCGCCCGCAAAATCCGCCGCCTTCGCCGAACCGCGAAATGGTCGCCCAGGGCGTCGGCAACCTGCTCTCCGGCGTGCTAGGGGCGATGCCGATCACCGCGGTGATCGTCCGCAGCTCGGTGAACGTCAGCAACGGCGCGCAAAGCAAACTGTCGATCTTTATCCACGGCGTACTGCTGCTGATCTGCGGCCTGTGGTTCAGCGGCCTGCTGACCTTAATCCCGCTCGCCAGCCTCGCCGCCGTGCTGCTGTATACCGGCTATAAGCTGGCGACCCCGCGGCTGTTCATCGAGCAGTTCCGCCAGGGGGCGGCGCAGTACGTCCCGTTCCTCGCCACCATCGGCGGGATTATCGCCTTCGGCATGCTGGCGGGGATCGGGATTGGTCTTGCCACCCAGATGGCGTTCAGCCTCTGGCGTAGCCATCGCCACTCGCTGCAGCTGGCGCGCTACGATGACCACTACGTGCTGCGCATCCAGCAGAATCTGACCTTTATGCACAATCCGCATCTGCTGGCCCTGCTGGCGAAGATTCCGGAAAAAAGCGTGGTGATCGTCGAGCACGACAGCGTCGGCTACCTCGACCCGGACGTGCGGGCGGTGCTGGATGATTTTGCCGAGAACGCCCCGCAGCGCGGCATCCGCCTTAATCATTGGCCGCTGGCCAGCCGCTGACCTTAACGGGCGGCTGGTCCGCCCGCTTCGCTACCCCTCCGATTGCCAAGCGCCGGGGAATACCATGCTCTACACTTTCTGGGTTATCACGCCAACCCCAAGGAAATGAACATGAGCATCATTAAAAGCTACGCCGCCAAAGAAGCGGGCGCCGATCTGTCGCTGTGGGAATACGATGCCGGTGAGCTGCAGCCGGAAGATGTCGAAGTTGAAGTGGAATACTGCGGGATCTGCCATTCGGACCTGTCGATGATCGACAACGAATGGGGGATGTCGAGCTACCCGCTGGTGGCCGGTCACGAGGTGATTGGCCGGGTGGCGGCGCTGGGCAGCGCGGCGCAGGATAAAGGGCTGAAGATTGGCCAGAAGGTCGGCATCGGCTGGACGGCGCGCAGCTGCGGCCATTGCGACGCCTGCATCAGCGGCAACCAGATCAACTGTCTGGAAGGCTCGGTGCCGACCATTCTCAACCGCGGCGGCTTCGCCAATAAGCTGCGCGCCGACTGGCAGTGGGTGATCCCCCTGCCGGAGAGCATCGATCTGGCGTCCGCCGGCCCGATGCTGTGCGGCGGCATCACCGTCTTTAAACCGCTGCTGACCCACCACGTCACCGCCACCAGCCGCGTCGGGGTGATCGGCATCGGCGGCCTCGGCCATATCGCCATTAAGCTGCTGCGGGCGATGGGCGCGGAAGTGACCGCCTTCAGTTCCAACCCGGCGAAAGAGCAGGAAGTGCTGGCGATGGGCGCCGATCGCGTGGTCAACAGCCGCGATCCTGAAGCCTTAAAAGCGCTGGCCGGTCAGTTCGACCTGATCATCAACACCGTGGCGGTGGACCTCGACTGGCAGCCGTACTTCGAAGCCCTGGCTTACGGCGGCAACTTCCATACCGTCGGCGCGGTGATGAAGCCGTTCCCGGTGCCGGCCTTTACCCTGATCGGCGGCGACCGCAGCATCTCCGGCTCGGCGACCGGTAACCCGTCCGAACTGCGCACGCTGATGAAGTTTGCCGGGCGCAGCAAAGTGGCTCCGACCACCGAGCTGTTCCCGATGTCGCAGATTAACGAAGCGCTGAAGCACGTTCGTGAAGGCAAAGCCCGCTACCGCGCGGTGCTGAAAGCCGACTTCTGATCCTTCTCTCCCGCCGGGCGGCCCGCTCGCCCGGCGTTTTCCCCGTCGCTTCATCAAACCGTCATCTCCCCGCCATGCCTCTGTAGTCATTGCTTCCCACAATCCGGGCTTCGATAAATGGCTGAACGAGATGCGCGTCACCATGAGAAAGACCTGGCTTCCCTGGCTGATCCTGTCGCCTTCCCTGCTGTTTTTACTGCTGTTTACCTGGTTCCCGCTGGGGCGTTCGGTGTATGACAGCCTGTTTGATACCCGCATGGCCAGCGACGGCGCGCAGTACGTCGGGCTGGATAACTTCACCCGCCTGTTTGCCGATAACGTCTTCTGGCAGTCGCTGGGCAATAACCTGCTCTATATCCTGCTGACGGTGGTGCCCGGGGTGACCCTCGCCCTGCTGCTGGCGGTCGCCCTGAGCGAGAACCATCGCGTCAACCGCTGGCTGCGCACCGCCTTTTTCTTCCCGATGATTATCCCGATGGTCAGCGCCGCCGCGCTGTGGCTGTTTATCTTTATGCCCGGCCTCGGCCTGCTCGACCACTATCTGGCAAAGCTGTTCGGGCCGATGAACAACAACTGGCTGGGGCGCAGCAACAGCGCGCTGCTGGCCCTGGCGCTGATCGGCGTGTGGAAGTTCGCCGGCTACTACATGCTGTTTTTCCTCGCCGGGCTGCAGAGCATTCCGGCCTCGACGCGGGAAGCGGCGCTGATGGAGGGGGCTACCCGCACGCAGGTCTTTTTTAAGGTCACGCTACCGCTGCTGCGCCCGACCCTGAGCTTTGTGATCACCACCGCGCTGATCTACTCCATCACCCAGATCGACCACGTGGCGGTGATGACCCGCGGCGGGCCGGACAACGCCACCACCGTGCTGCTCTATTACATCCAGAATCTCGCCTGGGATACCCACGACCTCGGCAAAGCCTCCGCCGCCACCTTCCTGACCCTGGCCGGGCTGTTCGCCTTCTCGCTGATTAACCTGAAACTGCTGGAGAAAGGAGTCCACTATGAGCGCTGAAATCTCGCCGCTGCTGGTCCGCACGCCCGCCGCCGCCCGTCCGCTGTGGCTACGCCTGCGCCGCTCGTCGCCCTTTACGCTCACAGTATTAATGTGCTGCCTGGCGCTGCTGTGGGTCAGCCCGTTTATCTGGATGCTGGCCACCTCGTTCAGCGCCACCACCTTCGGCGACGATATGGCGTCGCTGCTGCCCCGCCTGCCGCTGACCCTCGATAACTTCCGCGACGCCTGGAACAGCGCCGACTGGCTGAGCCTGTACGCCAACACCCTTATCTTCACCTTCGGCACCTTCTTCGTGCAGCTGTTGACCATCACCACCGCCGGCTACGTCTTCGCCTGCCACGAATTTCGCGGCAAGCAGACGCTGTTTCTCCTGTTCCTGGTGCAGCTGATGATCATGCCGGTGGTGATGATGGTGCCGAACATGCTGACCCTGAAAACCTTCGGCCTGCTCAACACCCTCACCGGGGTGATGATGCCCTACTTCACCTCGGCGTTCGGCGTGTTCCTGATGCGTCAGGCGTTCCTCGCCATCCCGAAAGAGCTGGAGGAGGCGGCGCTGATGGAGGGCTGCCGCTGGTGGCAGGTGCTGTTCCGCGTACTGCTGCCGATGTCCTGGCCGTCGGTGCTGGCCTTCGCCACCGTCAGCATTACCTACCACTGGAACGAGTACCTGTGGCCGCTGATGATGCTCAACGATCCCGATAAGCAGGTGCTGACCGTCGGGCTGGTCTCCTTCGCCATGGGCGCCGAATCCGGCGGCCAGTGGGGCACCATCGGCGCCGGGACGCTGATGGTCTGCCTGCCGCTGATGCTGGCGTTCATCCTTTTTCAGAAACAGTTCCTGCGGAGCTTCGGCTTCTCCGGGATCAAATAAGGAGTGATTCATGCTGTTAGCGCACATTTCCGATACCCATTTCCGCAGCCGCGGCGAGAAGCTGTACGGCTTTATCGACGTCAATGCCGCCAACGCCGACGTGGTCTCCCAGCTTAACGCGCTGCGCGAGCGCCCGGATGCGGTGGTGGTGAGCGGGGATATCGTCAACTGCGGCCGCCCGGAGGAGTATCAGGTGGCCCGCCAGATCCTCGGCAGCCTGAACTATCCGCTGTATCTGATCCCCGGCAACCACGACGACAAAGCCCATTTTCTCGAGCATCTTCACCCGCTGTGCCCGCAGCTGGGCAACGATCCGCAAAATATGCGCTATGCGGTGGATGACTTCGCCACCCGCCTGCTGTTTATCGACTCCAGTCATGCCGGCACGTCAAAAGGCTGGCTGACCGACGAGACCATCGGCTGGCTGGAAGCCCAGCTGTTTGAGGGCGGCGACAAACCGGCAACGATCTTTATGCACCACCCGCCGCTGCCGCTGGGCAATGCGCAGATGGACCCGATCGCCTGCGAAAACGGCCACCGTCTGCTGGCGCTGGTGGAGCGTTTCCCGTCGCTGACGCGCATCTTCTGCGGCCATAACCACAGCCTGACCATGACCCAGTATCGCCAGGCGCTGATCTCCACTATCCCCGGTACCGTCCATCAGGTGCCGTACTGCCACGAAGATACCCGGCCCTATTACGACCTTTCTCCTGCCTCGTGTCTGATGCACCGCCAGGTCGGCGAGCAGTGGGTGAGCTACCAGCACTCGCTGGCCCACTACGCCGGGCCGTGGCTGTACGACGAAAACATCAGTTGCCCAACGGAAGAGCGCTAACCGCTATGCTCAGTCTGCAAAACATCAGTAAACGTTTCGACGGCAAACCGGCGCTCAGCGCCCTGTCGCTGGATATTCACGAAGGCGAATTCGTGGTGCTGGTCGGCCCGTCGGGCTGCGGGAAAAGCACCCTGCTGCGCCTGCTCGCCGGCCTGGAGCCGGTCAGCGAAGGCCAAATCTGGCTGCATGATGAGAACATCACCGCCACCACGCCGCGCGAGCGCAACTTCGCGATGATCTTCCAGAACTATGCCCTGTTTCCGCATCTGTCGGTGCGCGACAACATCACCTTCGGCATGAAGGTGCGCAAGGAAGAGAAAAGCAGCTGGCAGCCGCGGGTGGATAAAGTGGCGCAGATGCTGCAGCTGGAGGCGCTGCTCGACCGCAAACCGGCGAAGCTCTCCGGCGGCCAGCGCCAGCGGGTGGCGATGGCCCGGGCGATCGTGCGCAATCCGCGGCTGTTCCTGATGGACGAGCCGCTCTCCAACCTCGACGCCCGCCTGCGCAGCGAAGTGCGCGACAGCATTATGGCCCTCCACCAGCAGCTGAAAACCAGCACCATCTATGTGACCCACGATCAGACCGAGGCGATGTCGATGGCCGACCGCATCGTGGTGATGAACGGCGGCCACGTGCAGCAGGTCGGGCGCCCGGAGTATCTGTACGCCAACCCGGCCAATCTGTTCGTCGCCGGATTTATCGGTTCACCGGCAATGAATCTGCTATCGCTCCCCTGCGTTGACGGCAACGTTCAGCTTGGCGAACAACGCCATCCGCTACCGCCGCGCCACCGCAGCCAGACCCGCGTCTGGCTGGGCATTCGCCCGGAACATATTACCGACCGCCTGGAGCACGGCCATCTGCGCCTGCCGGGCACCGTCCTGCAACGAGAACTGATGGGGGCCGATTATCTGCTCCACGTCAGCACCCCGATCGGCACCCTGCGCTTTAGCCGCCGCCACCGCGGCACGGTGCCGGAAAAAGGCGAATCGCTGATCCTCGGCTTCTCGCCTGCCGATGTGCATCTTTTTCATGCTGAGACCCAGCATAATTTACTGATGGAGTGTAATCATGTTTAACCCCCTCACCGCCCTGACGGTTGGGCTCAGCCTCGCTCTGAGCGGCGCGGCGCTGGCGAAAGAGAAAATAGACTTCATGTTCCCGGCCCCGGTCGACGGCAAGCTGACGATGGAGATGACACGCGTTATTAAAACGTTCAACGACTCACAGCAGGATGTCGAAGTTCGCGGCATCTTCACCGGCAACTATGACACCACCAAGATCAAAGCCGAATCCGCACAGAAGGCCGGACAACCGCCGGCGCTGGTGATCATGTCCGCCAACTTCACCACCGATCTGGCGCTGAAGGATGAGATCCTGCCGATGGATGAGCTGTTTAAATATGGCGATCAAAAGGCTGGCGATTTTCTGCAAAAGGAATTCTGGCCCGCGATGCATAAGAACGCCCAGGTGATGGGCACCACCTATGCGATCCCGTTCCATAACTCGACACCGATCCTCTACTACAACAAGACGCTGTTCGATCGGGCCGGGATCGCGCAACCACCGCAGACCTGGGCCGAGCTGCTGTCTGATGCCAAAAAGCTGACCGATGAGAGCAAAGGCCAGTGGGGGATCATGCTGCCGTCGACCAACGATGACTACGGCGGTTGGATCTTCTCGGCGCTGGTGCGGGCCAACGGCGGTAAATATTTCAATGAAGACTATCCGGGTGAGGTTTATTACAACTCGCCGACCGCTATCGGCGCTCTGCGCTTCTGGCAGGATCTGATCTACAAAGACAAAGTGATGCCTTCCGGGGTACTGAATTCGAAGCAGATCAGCGCTTCATTCTTCTCCGGCAAACTTGGCATGGCGATGCTCAGCACCGGCGCGCTGGGCTTTATGCGCGAGAACAGTAAAGATTTTGAACTCGGTGTTGCCATGCTACCGGCCAAAGAGCAGCGCGCGGTGCCGATTGGCGGCGCCAGCCTTGTGAGCTTTAAAGGCATCAACGACGCGCAGAAGAAAGCGGCCTACCAGTTCCTGACTTATCTGGTGAGCCCGCAGGTGAACGGCGCGTGGAGCCGCTTTACCGGCTACTTCTCGCCGCGTAAGGCTTCTTACGATACGCCGGAGATGAAAGCTTATCTGCAGCAGGATCCACGAGCAGCGATCGCCCTTGAACAGTTGAAGTACGCGCATCCGTGGTATTCCACCTGGGAGACCGTCGCCGTGCGTAAGGCGATGGAGAACCAGCTGGCGGCGGTGGTCAATGATGCCAAAGTGACGCCGGAAGCGGCGGTGCAGGCGGCGCAGAAGGAAGCCGACGCGCTGATGAAACCGTATGTGGATAAGACCGCGCTGGCGGAAGTGAAGTGACGCATTACCCGTCATCGTCATCCTCACCCTGGCCCTCTCCCTGAGGGAGAGGGAACTGTCCGGCGCTGTGGTTAAGCCCTGAGTCCGGTTGTGAAAGGAAAAAAGCAGGCCATACCCGGTATGGCCTGAAAATGTCACAACGATTAGATCCCTGCCGTTTCGCGAATATATTTGCGCGCTTTGACGGCGTATTCGAAAGGATTGGCCAGAGCAGGATCCTGCTCGGCTTCCACTACCATCCAGCCTTTATAGCCAAAGTCGTCCAGCAGCTTGAACACCGGACGGAAATCGATCACCCCGTCGCCCGGGACGGTGAAGGTGCCTTTTTTCACGCCGTCGAGGAACGACAGGCCGTCGCGGCGCACCTGGTCGATCACCGGCGGGCGGACGTCTTTCAGGTGAACGTGGTTGATGCGCGGCAGATACTTTTTGAGGATCGCAAGCATCGGCGCTTCGCCGCCTTCGGAATACCAGGCATGTCCGGTGTCGAACAGCAGGAAGACGCGCTCGTCCACCAGCGACATAAATTTGTCGATTTCCGCGGTGGTCTGAATGCCGGTGCCCATGTGGTGATGCAGACAGACCTGCATCCCCTTCTCCGCCGCCAGGCGGCCGAGGGTGTTATAGCCTTCCGCCACCCGCTGCCACTCTTCGTCGCTGAAGCACGGCTTCGCATCGCCGAGGATCGGTTTATCCAGCCCCTGTATGCTGCCGCTCTGCTCGGAGCAGCCAATCACTTTCGCCCCCATCGCATGAAGGAAGTTCATGTGATTGACGAATTCATCAATGGTTTTTTCCCGCTGGCCGTTGGCGAAAAAGGTGCTGAACCAGGCGTTGCAGATCTGAATGCCGCGAATATCCAGCATCGGCTTGAGAACCGCCGGATCGCGCGGATATTTGCTGCCGACTTCGCTGCCGGTAAAGCCGGCCAGCGCCATTTCGCTGACGATCTGCTGGAAGGTGTTTTCGCTGCCGAGCTCCGGCATATCATCGTTAGTCCAGCCGATTGGGGCGATAGCCAGTTTGACGTTATCTTTGTTCATAGTAGGGCTCCTGCCGCTGCGCCTTAGCGGCGCAGCAATTCACGTTCAATAAGTTCACGGGTTTCCACTGCCTGGTATTTCATTTTTTCCGGGTAGCCAAACAGCGAGGTGGCGACAATCGGTTCCCCGCCGACCTTGAAGGTCTGCTCGGCGAATTTCATTTCGCGCAGGGTGCGGAATAGCGCGTCGAAATCCACATCCCCTTCTCCGACGCCTACGTGCTGGTGCACCACGGCATCCACGCCCGGCGGGTTAACGATATAGCGGCAATGTTTCGTATGATTGCGGGTGTCCGCAATCAGGACATGGGAGAGATCGCTCCCGGCATAGCGCAGCATGCTCGCCACGTCGCCGACGCCTTTGTCGTAGAAAAAGGTGTGCGGCACGCTGTAGACGTACTTCACGTTATCGCTGCGGAACGACTTCACGATATCGACGGTTTCATTGTTCTCTTCGCAGAAATCCCAGGGATGCGCCTGGATCTCCACGCGGATGCCTTCCCGCTCAAAAATCGGCAACAGCTCTTCCATTGAGCGATAGAACATTTCATCGCAGATCTCAGGCTGATTCGGATCGCCGGAGAACTCGGTGTTGATCACCTGAACGCCCATCTCCACCGCAATTTCCACCAGCCGTTTCCAGTTTTTCACCGCCGCCTGACGGCGCAGTTCGTCCGGGCCGGACCAGCGGTAGACGCAGATAAACGACGACAGCTCAAGGCCGGTATCGCGCAGCGCCTGCTTGTACTCCGCCATGATCTCCCGGCTGGCGCGCGGGTGCTTGTAGAACGGGTTAATCTGCGGGTGCGGCGACTGTTCAATGTACTTGTAGCCCCACTCCGCTACCTGATGGACCATGCGGGTGATCCCGAGGTCCTTAATGACATCCACATCAAAAGCAATTTTCATCGTCGTTACCTGTGCAAAGAAGTTCCGTCAGCAAAACGCGCTTAACGTTTGTAGAATGCCGGGCACTCAGGCAGCGTCA
This sequence comes from Klebsiella sp. P1954, assembly GCF_018199955.1. Taxonomy (NCBI): domain Bacteria; kingdom Pseudomonadati; phylum Pseudomonadota; class Gammaproteobacteria; order Enterobacterales; family Enterobacteriaceae; genus Klebsiella; species Klebsiella sp. P1954. The sequence goes on from NZ_CP073373.1 coordinate 2,401,013, forward strand.
CTTCAACCGGCTCGCTGGTTCCCTGCGCTTTAATGCAGGCATCCGCCGCCACCGACGCCGCGTAGCCGTCCCAGGCCGACGGGCCGTGCAGCTGGCCGGCTTTGACGTCGTTGATAAAGGCCTGCAGCTCGACGTCGTAGGCTTTGATAAAGCGGTCTTTCCAGTCGGTGAGAATGGCGGTCGACAGGCTGGCGGACTTGCGCATCTGGACGGCCGACGGCTCCGGCAGACGGGCAATCCCGGTTTCGCCGACCACTTCGCACTGGATGTCATACCCGTACTGGCAGTTCACGAACACTTCGACGTCGATCAGGGTGCCTTTTTTGGTTTCAAAGGAGACGATCTGCGGATCTTTCAGGCGCGCATGGGTGTGCGAGGTGGAGCGCGGGAAGCGCACCTGCACGGAACGGTAGTCATCGTTCAGCAGCCAGCGCAGCACGTCCAGCTCGTGGATCAGGGTGTTGGTGATCGCCATATCGGTGGTGTAGTTCTCGCCGACCGACTGGTTGCGGTGGGCGCAGCGCAGCATCAGCGGTGCGCCGATATCGCCATCGTCGATCACTTTTTTCAGCGCCAGATAGCCTTCGTCGTACGGGCGCATAAAGCCAACCTGCACCAGACGACGGCCGGCCTTCATTTCGGCATCGACGATGCGACGGCAGCCTTCCGCAGACATCGCCAGCGGTTTTTCGCAGAACACCGGCTTACCAGCGGCGATGGCGGCCAGGGTGTACTCTTCGTGGGTCGGGTCCCAGGAGGTGACCAGGATGGCATCGACATCGCTGGCGTTAATCACGTCGTGACCGTCGGCGTAGACTTCCGCCTGCACGCCCGGCAGCGCGACCGCCGCGCGGGCGTTGTCGGCATTGATATCAGACACCGCCACAACGGTGGCCCCCTGCAGAACCTGGGTGCAGCGACGGATGTGTTCTTTACCGATAGCGCCAGCGCCGATGACACCTAATTTGAGCGACATAATGGTTTTCTCCGTAAGTCTGTAGGATTCAGGGTAGAGGTTCGTTTTAGTAATCACGCGCCTGGGCGCGCTTTTCATTAATCATTTGCGCCACTTTGCGGATCCGCTCAGAGAGCGCCGTCTGGGCGACCCCGACGTTCCACCAGCTGCCGTATTTGTGCACCATGGTCTTCGGCAGCACTTTAATATCAATCAGAGTGCTGACCGTTTCGCGACGGGCGGCGTCCAGCGCGTGGCGCAGTTCGTCCAGGGTAGTGACGCGCCAGGTTTTGCAGCCGTAGCCGGCGGCGATGGTGGCGAAGTCCACCGGCACCAGGCCGCCCTGCAGCTGGCCGGTTTCCGGCTGACGGTAGCGGAACTCGGTGCCGAAGCTGTCCATCCCGTGCTCCATCTGCAGGTTGTTGATGCAGCCGTTGGCCATGTTGTCGAACAGCACGACGTTGATCTTCGCCCGCTCCTGCAGGGAGGTGACCAGTTCAGAGTGCAGCATCATGAACGAGCCATCGCCGACCAGGGAGTAGACTTCGCTCTGCGGCTGCGCCAGCTTCACGCCCAGCGCCGCGTTGACTTCGTATCCCATGCAGGAGTAGCCGTACTCCACGTGGTAGGTGTTTTCCGCGCGGTTGCGCCAGACGCGCTGCAGATCGCCTGGCAGGCTGCCCGCCGCCGCGACGATCACCGCCTCGGCCGGCAGCGTTTCATTCAGTACCCCAAGAACGCTGCTCTGGGTCAGGGTGGAGTCGGTGATCTGGCGGAACTCGCGATACACCGATTCACGATCGAGATGATCGTCGATCTCCGGCACAAAGGATTTCTCCTGCCACACCGCCTGGTAGACGCGCTGGGTCTCTTTTAACTGACGGCTCTGCACGCTCTCGATCTGCGCGCCCCAGCCGGCCTGCCAGCCGCTGTCCGCCAGCGCCGCGTCGAGAGCGGTCATCGCTTCCCGGGCGTCCGCCAGCATGGCAATGCCGTCCAGCTTCCAGGCGTCGAAGTTGCTGACGTTAATATTCAGGAAACGGACCTCCGGGTGCTGGAAAATCCATTTCGAGGCGGTGGTAAAATCGCTGAAGCGGGTGCCGACGCCGATCACCAGGTCGGCCTCTTTCGCCAGCAGGTTCGCCGCCAGACAGCCCGTCTCGCCGACGCCGCCGACGTTCAGGGGGTGAGACGAGACCACCGTCCCCTTCCCGGCCTGGGTTTCGGCGAAGGGCACCCCGTAGCGCTCGGCAAAACGGGACAGCGCTTCGCCCGCGCCGGAGTATTTCACCCCGCCGCCGCAGACGATCAGCGGTTTACGGCTGCCTTTGATGGCCACCACGGCGTCCGCCAGCTGCGCGGCGCTGGCCGGGCGGCGGTCGAGACGGTGCACGCGGCGCGCAAAGAAGGATTCCGGGTAATCCCAGGCTTCGCCCTGCACGTCCTGCGGCAGGCACAGCGTTACCGCGCCGGTTTCCGCAGGGTCGGTCAGGACGCGCATGGCGTTGATGCAGGCGCTCATCAGCTGTTCCGGGCGGGTAATGCGGTCCCAGTATTTGCTGACTGCGCGGAAAGCGTCATTGGTGCTGATGCTGAGATCGTAGCTCTGTTCAATCTGCTGGAGCACCGGATCCGGCTGGCGGGTGGCGAAGACATCGCCCGGCAGCAGCAGCAGCGGGATGCGGTTGGCGCTGGCGGTGCCGGCGGCGGTGATCATGTTGGCCGCTCCCGGACCGATGGAGGAGGTGCAGGCGATAATCTGCCGGCGCAGGGCCTGGCGGGCAAAACCGGTGGCCGCGTGGGCCATCCCCTGCTCGTTGCGCCCCTGATAGACGCGCATATCGCCGCTGTCCTGCTCCAGCGCCTGCCCCAGCCCCAGGACGTTGCCATGGCCGAAAATCGCGAAAATGCCTTTCACGAACTTCAGCTCTACGCCATCCACTTCCAGGTACTGGTTATCGAGGAACTTCACCAGCGCCTGCGCCGTTGTCAGTCTCAGTTTGCCCATGATGCACAATCCTTATTGTTCAGTATTTGTGTGTGGCGTCGCGCCGATGCCGCCGGGGCCGTCGTTCACGTCACTGGAATACCTGTGGATTATAGGCAAACATTTTTTTCATTAAATACAAATACAGAAGAAATATTTCATTTTGCGAGAAGGATCAAACTCTCTACCCATTTCATACGTTTCACTTACATTCCAGACACGTTTTCGGGCCCTTTTTTGCCGCACCAGACGGCAATATCCCCTTAAAAATCATAGGTAAATGGATGCCATTTGGCGTTTCATTTTCCCCCGGGTCGACAGAGGGGGCGATCCGCGCTCGCGCGAGGCTCAGTGCGGCAGAGTGGTAGATCCCTCACACTTTTGGTTTTTTAATTTCGAACGAGTTTGCAAATGAAATATTTATTTCTCAAACTAAGGGTAACCAATAACCCTCAGGCTGTTCACGGAGTCGACGTCGGGATCCCGACCCTTCCAGGCAGCAGACACCAAAAAGGAAATCCTAGCTATGAATGCAGCAGTAAAGCGGCTCGACGTCATCTGTATAGGTCGGGTGGCCGTCGACCTCTATGCCCAGCAGATTGGTTCGCGGCTAGAAGACGTTGCCAGTTTCGCGAAATATCTGGGCGGCTCCTCCGGCAACGTGGCCTTTGGCACCGCGATTCAGGGGCTGAAATCGGCCATGCTGGCGCGCGTTGGCGATGAACACAACGGCCGTTTCCTGCGCGAAACGCTCAACCGCGCCGGGGTGGATACCGAGTATCTGATTACCGACAAATCTCGCCTGACCGCGCTGGTGATGCTGGGGATTAAGGATCAGGAGACCTTCCCCCTGATTTTCTACCGCGATAACTGCGCCGATATGGCCTTAACGCCTGACGACATTAGCGAGGAGTATATTGCCTCCTCCCGGGCGCTGGCGGTGACTGGCACCCACCTGTCGCACGCCAACACCCGCGCCGCGGTGCTGAAGGCGCTGGAGTACGCCCGCCGTCACGGCCTGCGTACCGCGCTGGATATCGATTACCGTCCGGTGCTGTGGGGGCTCACCTCGCTCGGCGATGGCGAAACCCGTTTCATTGAGTCCGGACCGGTCACCAGCCAGCTGCAGGAAGTGCTGCATCTGTTCGATTTGGTGGTGGGAACCGAAGAAGAGTTTCATATTGCCGGGGGCAGCACCGATACCCTGACCGCGCTGAAAAATGTGCGCAATGCCACCAAAGCCACCCTCGTCTGCAAGCGCGGGCCGATGGGCTGTGTGGTGCTGGAAGGCGACATCCCGGACAGCTGGGACCAGGTGCCGCTGCAGCAGGGCGTGCGCGTGGAGGTTCTCAACGTGCTGGGCGCCGGGGATGCCTTTATGTCGGGTCTGCTGCGCGGCTGGCTCAACGACGAAGGCTGGGAGCAGGCTTGCCGTTACGCCAACGCCTGCGGGGCGCTGGTGGTCTCCCGCCACGGCTGCGCGCCGGCGATGCCGACCAAAGTCGAACTCGATGACTACCTGCAGCGCGCCGAATCGGTGCCGCGCCCGGACGTCGACGAGCGCCTCAACCACCTGCACCGGGTCACCAGCCGCCGTCAGCAGTGGCCGGAGCTGTGCATTTTCGCCTTTGACCATCGTAAACAGCTGGCCGATCTGGCGCGGGAGACCGGGCGCGACGAAGCCTGCATTCCGCAGCTCAAGCTGCTGTTGTTGGCCGCGGCCGAAGCGGCGGCGCAGGAGGCAGGTCTCGATCAGCGCAGCGGCATTCTGGCCGACGGCACCTACGGCCAGCGTGCGCTCAACGCCATTACCGGCAAGGGCTGGTGGATCGGGCGCCCTATCGAACTGCCCAGCTCGCGACCACTGCGTCTGGAGCATGGCAACATCGGCTCGCAGCTGATCGACTGGCCGCTGGAGCATGTCGTCAAATGCCTGGTCTTCTATCACCCGGACGACCCGGCGGCGCTGCGTGCAGAGCAGGACGCCCTGCTGCTCGAGGTCTGGCAGGCCTGTAACAAGTCAGGCCATGAACTGCTGCTGGAGGTGATCCTGCCGGAAAATGGCCCGGACAAAGACGAGCGCCATTACCACACTATGCTGGAACACTTTTATCAGCTGGGGATCAAACCGGACTGGTGGAAGCTGCCGCCGCTCTCCAGCGCCAGCTGGCAGCAGATCACCGCGCTTATCGAGCGTGAAGATCCGTGGAGCCGCGGGATCCTGATCCTCGGGCTTGACGCGCCTTCCGACAAACTGCGCGCCGGTTTCGCCGAGGCGGCCGCACACCCGATGATCAAAGGTTTCGCCGTCGGGCGCACCATCTTTGGCCAGCCGTCGCGGCGCTGGATGCAGGGTGAGCTCAGCGATGAGGCCCTGATAGAGGAAGTGAAACGCAACTACCTGACGCTTATTGGCTACTGGCGCGAAGCCCGCCGCTGATCCCCCGACGCCCGTCTCCGTCACCTTGCGGAGCGGGCGTTTTTCTGTTTCTTCGTGAAATGAATCGCGTATTTCGTCGCAATAAATGAAAAATTCGCTTCATTTGGTACACTGGAAGCCATATTCCTTCCATTTTCTCAGAGCGCACTCTATGGCCAATAACCCAACACAGCTGACCATCCTGCAGGATGAAATCAGGCGTCGCTACGATACGTTAAGCAAACGCCTGAAACAGGTCGCCCGCTATATCCTTGATAACAGCAATAGCGTGGCTTTCGATACCGTGGCCTCCATTGCGCAACAGGCGGATGTTCCCCCTTCCACGTTGATTCGTTTTGCCAACGCCTTCGGCTTCAGCGGCTTTAACGAAATGAAACAGATGTTCAAGCAACATTTGATGGAAGAGACAGCCAACTATACCGAGCGCGCCCGTCTGTTCCGCCAGACCACCAGCGATGAGTCCAGCCCGCCGGAAACGCCGACGGAAATCCTCAATATGTTCACGATGGTGAACAACCAGGCGTTGCAGCAGCTGGCGATGCAGACCTCCAGCGATGATCTGGAGCGCGCGGTGGCCCTGCTGGGCGAGGCGGAAAATATTTACGTCATTGGTCTGCGCCGGTCGTTTAGCGTCGCCTCTTATCTGACCTATGCGCTGCGTCACCTCGATCGCAAAGCCTTTCTGATCGACGGCCTCGGCGGCATGTTCACCGAACAGCTGAGTCTGGTCGGCCCGAAAGACGTGGTGGTGGCGGTGAGCTTCTCGCCGTACGCCCGGGAAGTGGTCGAGCTGGTGGAGCTGGGCGCGCAGCGCAAAGCGCGGCAGATCGCCATTACCGACAGCCAGGTCAGCCCGCTGGCGGCCTTCAGCGATGTCTGCTTTGTGGTGCGTGAAGCGCAGGTGGATGGCTTCCGTTCGCAGGTTGCTTCCCTGTGTCTGGCCCAGACGCTGGCGGTTTCGCTGGCGCTGAACAGCAGCCAGGAGTCCGAGGCCAAGCAGAAGGCGTGAGATAGGCTGCCTGGCGTTTGTTACTCGGCGGCGCAGTATAAGCCTGCGGGAGGATGCCGTAGGCCGGATAAGCGTAGCGCCATCCGGCACAAGACGGGTACAGTGCCGGAGGTTCCTCCCCGGCGGCGCTGCGCTTGCCGGGCCTGGGGTATAGGAGCTTACGGGAGGAGCCCGTAGGTCGGATAAGGCGAAGCCGCCATCCGGCACAAAGGCAGGTATGGCGCCGGGGATGTCCTGCCCGGCGGCACTGCGCTTGCCGGGCCTGGGGTATATGGGCCTGCGGGGTGCCGGAGATAATGTTATTGGTATGCAACTCTATTAATCCGGGTAAAGCGTTTGTCGCATGTGATTTCAGCGCACATTGCGCTCCCGGTTAATCTTCTGCGTTATGCCTGTCATGGCGCAGGGAGCGCACAGGGGGCGGCCAGTCGCCGCCGCCCCCTGTACCCCCGGGCTCCGGCCAGCAAAATCGCCGCTACGCGGTCCCTTCGACTTATCCCTGCAGGCTTCGGGTCGGGCCGAGGCAGCATCCGTGCAAAACACGGCCCTCAGCCCGCATCCATGCGGGCTGCCCCGGCCTTCCGGGAACGTCTCAGCGATTTTGAGGCCGTCAGCACTGGCAGTTTCAGCAACAATGGTGAATAAATTAACGGCAGGTCGCACGAACCGTATGCCGGGCAAGGCGTGAGCCGCCGCCCGGCATAAAAGCAGCGCCGTGCCTGTGGTCATCGCCCGGCGGCGCTGCGCTTGCCGGGTCGACGGTATAGGGGCTTACGGGAGGATCCCGTAGGCCGGATAAGGCGAAGCCGCCATCCGGCACAAAGGCGGGTATGGCGCCGGAGGTATCCTCCCCGGCGGTGCTGCGCTTGCCGGGCCTGGGGTATATGGGCCTGCGGGGTGCCGGAGATAATGTTATTGGTATGCAACTCTATTAATCCGGGTAAAGCGTTTGTCGCATGTGATTTCAGCGCACATTGCGCTCCCGGTTAATCTTCTGCGTTATGCCTGGCATGGTGCAGGGAGCGCACAGGGGGCGGCCAGTCGCCGCCCCCCCCTGTACCCCCGGGCTCCGGCCAGCAAAATCGCCGCTACGCGGTCCCTTCGACTTATCCCTGCAGGCTTCGGGTCGGGCCGAGGCAGCGTCCGTGCAAAACACGGCCCTCAGCCCGCATCCATGCGGGCTGCCCCGGCCTTCCGGGAACGTCTCAGCGATTTTGAGGCCGCAACACCGGCAGTTTCAGCAACAATGGTGAATAAATTAACGGCAGGTCGCACGAACCGTATGCCGGGCAAGGCGTGAGCCGCCGCCCGGCATAAAAGCAGCGCCGTGCCTGTGGTCATCGCCCGGCGGCGCTGCGCTTGCCGGGCCTACGGTATAGGAGCTTACGGGAGGATGCCGTAGGCCGGATAAGGCATTTGTGCCGCCATCCGGCACAAAAATGGCTACGGTATCTGCGGTGTCCTCCCCGGCGGCGCTGCGCTTGCCGGGCCTGGGGTATAGGGGCTTACGGGAGGAGCCCGTAGGCCGGATAAGCGTAGCACCATCCGGCACAAAGGCGGGTATGGCGCCGGAGGTTCCTTCCCGGCGGCGCTGCGCTTGCCGGGTCGGGGAGTGGGATTCCGCGGAGCGTTTCGCGAAAAAACACCCGTCGCCCTCAAACAGGAAGGCCGGTTAGCATCGCTAACCGGCCTTCTTTATCCGCTTCTGCACCACGCGTCAGTCGTGGCGCGGATACTCCGGCGTGTTGATCCAGGCGTGGTCATCTTCCCAGGTGAACAGCCATTTCCGGTCCGGCCCGGCCATCACGTTCAGATAGTAGCTGTCGTAACCGGCAATTGCTGCCACCGGATGGTAACCGCGCGGCACCATCACCACATCGTGGTTGTAGGGCGCCATACAGGCGTCCAGGCTGCGGTCGTCGGTGTAGACCCGCTGGAAGGCAAAGCCCTGCGGCGGATCGAAGCGGTGATAGTAGGTTTCTTCCAGCTGCGTCTCTTTGCCCGGCTGGGCGGTATCATGCTTATGCGACGGCCACGAGCTGGTGGCCCCCTCGTCGGTGTAGACTTCCACCACCAGCAGGCAGTCCGCCTCGGCGCTGTCCGGCAGAATATTATGCACCCGACGCTGGTTGCGCCCTTTCCCACGGTGCTCTACGCCGACGTCTTCCGGCCGAATGAGGCGTGCCGGGAAGCGGCCTTTGCCCGGCGCGCTGCATACCGCCAGCTCCAGATCGGAATCGGCAGTCACCTCGACTTTATCCTGCGGCGGGACGTAGACCGACCACGGCGGGGTGCGTTCAAACGGCGACATCCGTTTACCGAGATTCGGGAAATCGGCATGCTGCGTTTTCACCGACGCCAGCCCGGCGACCAGCACCAGGCATAGCTCGCGATCGCCGCTCTCCAGCGTCACGGTCTGCCCTTTTTTCAACATCCAGACATCAAAGCCGATATAGCGCCAACCGGCGCTTTGCGGCGTAATGTGCTGGATCTGTCCCTCTTTTCGCGATTTAGCCAGTAACGACATGGCGCTCTCCTTCGCCGATTAACCTAACGTCGGCATGCTGAATTCAGATACGGTCTGCTGCCCTGCCGGCCAGCGTACGGTGGCGGTCTTCATACGCGTGTAGAAGCGCACGCCGTCCGGCCCGTGGACGTTCAACGCGCCAAACACCGAGCGCTTCCAGCCGCCGAAGCTGTGGAACGCCATCGGCACCGGGACCGGCACGTTCACCCCGACCATCCCCGCCTGCACGTCGTGGACGAATTCACGCGCGGTGTGGCCGTTGCTGGTGAAAACGGCGCTGCCGTTGCCAAACTCGTGGCTGTTGACCAGCTCAAGGGCGCTGTCATAGTCCGCCGCGCGCACAATCCCCAGCACCGGGCCAAAGATCTCTTCGCGCCAGATGGTCATCTCCGGGGTGACGTGATCGAACAGGGTGCCGCCGACATAGTAGCCCGCGTCGTAACCCGGCACGCGCAGTTTGCGGCCATCGACCACCAGTTTTGCCCCTTCGCTTTCGCCTTTATCAATATAGCCGAGCACTTTTTTCTGGTGGGTATCAGACACCACCGGTCCCATCTCGTTCTCTTCCTGACCACGCATGCAGCCCGGGCCTACTTTCAGCGCTTCCACCAGCGGCTTCAGGCGGGCGATCAGTTTGTCGGCGGTTTCATCTCCCACCGCCACCACCACCGGCAGCGCCATGCAGCGCTCGCCTGCGGAGCCAAAAGCGCCGCCCATAATGGCGTTAACGGTGGCGTCGAGATCGGCATCCGGCATCACAATCGCGTGGTTTTTGGCGGCGCCGAAGGCCTGCACTCGCTTGCCGTGGGCGCTGGCGGTCTTATAGATATACTCCGCCACGCCGGAGGAGCCGACGAAGCTCACCGCCGCAATACGCGGGTCAGTGTACAGCTGCTCGGCATCTTCATTGCTGCAGTGCACGACGTTAAACACGCCGTCCGGTAGACCAGCCTCTTTTAACAGCTCTGCCAGACGCACAGCGGCCGTCGGCGCCAGCGCGGGCGGCTTGAGGACGAAACTGTTGCCGCAGGCCAGCGCCAGCGGGAACATCCACATCGGCACCATCGCCGGGAAGTTAAACGGGGTGATCCCTGCCACCACGCCCAGGGGCTGCATCAGCGAGTAGCTGTCGACGCCGGTGCCGACGTCAGAGGAGTATTCGCCTTTAATCAGGTGCGGGATCCCGCAGGCGAATTCGACCACTTCCATACCGCGGGTCAGCTCGCCCAGCGCATCCGACCACACCTTACCGTGCTCGCTGACGATGATCCCCGCCAGCTCTTCCACGTGCTGCTCCAGCAACATTTTGAAGTTGAACAGCACGCGGGCGCGGCGCAGCGGCGTGGTACGGGACCAACTGTCAAACGCATCGCGAGCAACCTGAATCGCCTCGGAGACTTCCTGCGCGGTTGACACCGTGACTTCGCGCACCGCTTTGCCCGTCGCCGGGTCGTACACCGGCATCGTTTCGTTGCTGCTGCTGATAACGGTTTTCCCGCCAATAAAGTTTCCTGTGATCGTCATGTTCTCGCCTCATAGTGAAGGGGGCCAGCGCACACCGGCCCGTCGCTGATTCTGCTGTGCTATAACCGTAGTAAAATGAAATTTATATTTCAACATTGTTGTGAAATGAAATTTCATTTTGGTGATAACAGTCGCATTTTGCGCTAACCGGTCGCCTGTGCGCTTCCCGCATCGCGCCTCGTTGCCCTCGACGCCAGGCTTCCCGCCGCTGTCGCGCCGGTAGTCGGTGCCGGTGATATTTTGCGAGACAGCTCAAACATTCATCATTTCCATTCTTGCTAATTTTGGAATAAACGTTTTGACTGTTAGCCAATTGAACGAACCTACCCCCTCTTCCGTCAGGAGTGTCCTATGGCCATCGCAATGCAACGTTTTTGTATTAACCGCAAAATCGCGCCAGCGCTCAGCATTGAAGCGTTTTTCCGTCTGGTGAACCGTCTGGGCCTGAATAAGGTCGAGCTGCGCAACGATTTACCCAGTGGAAAAGTGACCGACGATCTGAGCCATCAGCAGGTGCGCGAGCTGGCGGCGCGCTACCACATCGAGATCCTGACGATTAACGCGGTCTACCCCTTTAACCGTCGTAGCGAAGAGGTGCGGCAGTTGACCGAATCGCTGCTGAAAGAGGCCCAGGCCATCGGCGCCAAATCGCTGGTGCTCTGTCCGCTCAACGACGGCAGCGAGGTGCCGGCCAGCGAAACCCTGGGCGCCCTACGCGACCTGGCGCCGCTGTTCGCCTTCTATGGCATCCACGGCCTGGTGGAGCCGCTGGGCTTCCCGCAAAGCTCGCTGCGTTCTGCGCACCAGGCGCAGACGCTGATCCACGACGCCCGCGTGCCGTTTAAGCTGCTGATCGACACCTTCCATCACCATCTTTACCCGCAGGCGGCGGACGAGTTCAGCCAGGTAGAGGTGGCGGATATCGGGCTGGTGCACCTTTCAGGAGTGGACGATAGCCGTCCGCGCGAGCAGCTCACCGATGCCGAGCGCATCATGCTAACCCCGCAGGATCGTCTCGGCACCTGCGAGCAGGTTAAAGCGCTGGAAGCCCGCGGCTATCAGGGGGTGTACGCTTTTGAGCCCTTCGCCCCCGAGCTGGCGCAATGGAGCGAAGCGGATATCGAGCGCGAAATTGAGCAGAGCATCGCGCTCATCCAGCGCCACTGCGCCTGAGACACTCACGGTACAGCGTGCGCGGCGCGTGACGATTTTCCCAACGCCGGACGACGAGGTTGCCTATAATCGTCGCAGGATAAATGGAGGAATCGACCATGAGCTCACCCCTGTTGATTGCGCGCACGCTGGATAACGCGCTCTATTTACTGCCCGCGATGGCCAACCGCCATGGGCTTGTCACCGGTGCGACCGGCACCGGTAAAACCGTCACCCTGCAGAAGCTGGCTGAGTCGTTCTCGGAGATTGGCGTGCCGGTATTTATGGCCGACGTCAAGGGCGACCTGACCGGCATTGCCGCCGCGGGGCAGAGCTCAGAGAAACTGCAGGCGCGGCTGGAGAAGATCGGCGTCAGCGACTGGGAGCCGCACGCCAACCCGGTGGTGCTCTGGGATATCTTTGGCGAGAAGGGCCACCCGGTGCGGGCGACGGTCTCCGATCTCGGCCCCCTGCTGCTGGCGCGCCTGCTCAATCTCAACGAGGTGCAGAGCGGCGTACTGAACATTATTTTCCGCATCGCGGACGACCGCGGCCTGCTGCTGCTCGACTTCAAAGACCTCCGCGCCATCACCCAGTTTATCGGCGATAACGCCAAGTCTTTCCAGAACCAGTACGGCAATATTAACAGCGCCTCGATCGGCGCCATCCAGCGCGGGCTGTTGACCCTGGAGCAACAGGGCGCCGAGCACTTCTTCGGCGAGCCGATGCTGGATATTGCCGACTGGATGCGCGTCGATGCCAGCGGTAAAGGGGTGATCAATATCCTTAGCGCCGAAAAGCTCTACCAGATGCCGAAGCTGTACGCCGCCAGCCTGCTGTGGATGCTCTCCGAGCTCTACGAGCGCCTGCCGGAAGCCGGCGACCTCGATAAACCGAAGCTGGTGTTCTTCTTCGATGAGGCGCATCTGCTGTTCAACGACGCGCCGCAGGTGCTGCTGGATAAAATTGAACAGGTGATCCGCCTTATCCGCTCCAAGGGCGTCGGCGTCTACTTTGTCTCGCAGAACCCGGCGGATATTCCCGACGCCGTGCTCGGCCAGCTGGGCAACCGCGTGCAGCATGCCCTGCGCGCCTTTACGCCGAAGGACCAGAAGGCGGTGAAAACCGCCGCCCAGACCATGCGCGCCAACCCGGCCTTCAGTACCGAGCAGGCGATCCAGGAGCTGGGCACCGGCGAGGCGCTGATCTCCTTCCTCGATGAGAAAGGCAGCCCGTCGGTGGTCGAGCGGGCGATGGTTATCGCCCCCTGTTCGCGAATGGGGCCGGTCAGCGATGACGAGCGCAATGGTCTGCTGAACCACTCGCCGCTGTACGGTAAGTATGAGGAGGAGGTGGACCGCGAGTCGGCTTTCGAAATGCTGCAGCAAGGGGTGCAGGTCGCCACCGGGCAGCAGTCGGCTCCGCCGGCGAAGGGCCAGCAGAACGGCGATGACGACGGGCTGCTTGGCGGCCTGAAAGATATCCTGTTCGGCAGCACCGGCCCGCGGGGCGGAAAACGCGACGGTATCGTGCAGACCGCAGCGAAAAGCGCGGTTCGCCAGGTCACCAATCAGATCGTCCGCGGCATGCTGGGCAGCCTGCTGGGCGGACGCAAGCGCTAAAAAAAAGCCCCCTCATCGCTGAGGGGGCTTACGTTTCAGGCTTACCCGCTAGGCCTTGCGCATCATCAGCCAGAGGCTTATCAGGAAGAAGCTGGCGCTCGGCAACAGCGCGCCGATGATCGGCGGTATGCCGTAGACCAGGGTCAGCGGGCCGAAAATCTGATCGAGGACATAGAAGATAAAGCCGAAGCTAATCCCCGTCACCACCCGCACGCCCATCGGCACGCTACGCAGCGGGCCAAAGATAAACGACAGCGCCATCAGCATCATCACCGCCACCGACAGCGGCTGGAAGATTTTGCTCCACATATTGAGCTGGTAGCGTCCCGGATCCTGGCCGCTGGACTTGAGGTATTTCACATAGTTGTGCAGCCCGCTGATCGACAGCGCATCCGGATCCAGGGCAACCACGCCCAGTTTGTCCGGCGTCAGGTTGGTTTTCCAGGTGCCGCTCACCATCTGCGACCCGGTCACCTGCTTTGGATCGGTCAGGTCGGATTCATCCACCTGCGACAGACGCCACACTTTATTTTCGCTATCGAATTTTGCCGAAGCGGCATAGCGCACCGACTGTAAACGACGCTCCGGGTTGAAGGCATAGATGCTGACGCCCCCCAGCTCATCGTTGCCTTTTACGCGTTCGATATAGACAAAGTTGTGGCCATCTTTCGCCCACAGCCCCTGCTGGGTTGAGAGCAGCGAGCCGCCGTACATCTGCTGGGCACGGTAGTTGCGCGCCATCTGTTCGCCCTGCGGCGCCACCCACTCGCCGATGGCCATGGTCAGCAGCACCAGCGGGATCGCGGTTTTCATTACCGCCAGCGCTACCTGCAGCCGGGTGAAACCGGATGCCTGCATCACCACCAGTTCGCTGCGCTGGGCCAGCATCCCCAGCCCCAGCAGCGCGCCAAGCAGCGCCGCCATCGGGAAGAAGATCTGGATGTCCTTCGGCACGCTGAGGATGGTGTAGAGACCAGCGCCCAGCGCATCGTAGCTGCCCTGCCCGGACTTTTTCAGCTGATCGACAAACTTGATAATGCCGGAGAGCGACACCAGCATGAACAGGGTCATCATGATGGTGTTGAAAATCGTCTTACCGATATAACGGTCAAGTACGCCAAACGCCTGCATCAGGCCGCTCCTTTATTAAAACGGGCGCGGAAGCGGCGCATCGGCACCGTGTCCCACAGGTTTAACAGCACCGCCAGCGCAAAATAGAGCAGGTTAATCGCCCACATCCAGATAGCCGGGTCCATTTTGCCTTTGCCGCCGTTCGACTTAATCGACGTTTGCAGCAGGAAGAACACCAGGTAAAGCAGCATCGCCGGCAGCATCGACAGCACGCGGCCCTGACGCGGGTTCACCACGCTGAGCGGCACCACCATCAGCGCCATAATGAAGACGGTCGCCACCAGCGTGAAGCGCCAGTGCAGTTCGGCGCGCGCGCGGTCGGTGTGGGTTTTCCACAAGGTGCGCATATCCATCTGTTCGGTGTCGTCCGGATCGGCGCTCACCGCCTGGTGGCCGATAATAGCCTGATAGTTATTGAAGTCGGTAATGCGGAAGTCGCGCAGCATCGCGGTGCCTTCAAAGCGGGTGCCCTTGTTGAGGGTCACCACCTGCGAGCCGTCTTTCTGCTGCGACAGCTCGCCGGAATCCGCCACCACCACCGAGGGGCGCGCATTGCCTTTCGGACGCAGCTGGGCAAGGAAGACGTCATGGAAGCGGTTGCCGTTGACGCTTTCGATAAACATCACCGCGTTACCATCGCTGGCCTGCTGGAACTGGCCCTGGGCCAGCGCCGCCATACCGGGGTTAGCTTTAGCTTCGGCCAGCACTTCGTCCTGATGGCGCGACGACCACGGCCCCGCCCACATAACGTTCACCGCCGCCACCGCGCCGGTGAACAGCGCGAGGATCATCGCCGCCTTGATCAGCACGGCTTTGCTCAGGCCGCAGGCGTGCATCACCGTAATTTCACTTTCGGTGTACAGCTTGCCGAGGGTCATCAGCAGGCCAAGGAACAGACTTAACGGCAGGATAAGCTGCGCCATCTCCGGGATGCCGAGCCCCAACAGCGAGAGCACCAGATTGGTTGGGATATCGCCATCCACCGCGGCGCCGAGGATCCTGACTAATTTCTGACAAAAGAAAATCAGTAACAGGATGAATAGGATCGCCAACTGGCTTTTCAGCGTCTCACGAACCAGATATCTTATGATTATCACTATAAATACGCCCGTAAAAACCCGTTTTAGTGCAGGAAAATTGCTTGTTTCATGGCTTAAACGTCATTTATTCTCTTTGGTCGTCGAAAACGTCGCTAAGATTAAATGACTCATCGGTTCTGCATGTCAGGATCTTTTCTGACGAACCCAGGCCTTAATAACGTTAAGATTAACACGAAGTCACCGCAACAGCGGATATGAGTTACGAAAGCTTGCAATTATATACTCAATGGATTTCGAGTTGTAAGAAGGCAGCAGGGCTGTGGCCCCTGGCGCGCACAATGTGCCACGTCAGGGTAAGCAGGCGCAGCCGGCGCATCTGCAACTTGAAAGGCGACGAGTATAGCCGTAGCCACCACTGTTGTCTTTAAGATTCAGGAGCATAGTGCATGGAGTTCAGTGTAAAAAGCGGTAGCCCGGAGAAGCAGCGGAGCGCCTGTATCGTGGTCGGCGTCTTTGAACCACGTCGCCTCTCCCCCATCGCCGAACAACTCGATAAAATCAGCGACGGCTACATCAGCGCCCTGCTGCGTCGCGGCGAGCTGGAAGGCAAACCTGGCCAGACGTTATTGCTGCACCATGTGCCAAACATTCTGTCTGAGCGCATTCTGCTGATTGGCTGCGGCAAAGAGCGCGAGCTGGATGAGCGTCAGTATAAGCAGGTCATCCAGAAAACCATCAATACCCTGAATGATACCGGCTCAATGGAAGCCGTCTGCTTCCTGACCGAGCTGCACGTCAAAGGCCGTAACAACTACTGGAAAGTTCGCCAGGCGGTTGAAACCGCCAAAGAGACGCTGTACAGCTTCGACCAGTTGAAGACCAACAAAAGCGAGCCGCGTCGCCCGCTGCGTAAAATGGTCTTTAACGTGCCGACCCGTCGCGAGCTGACCAGCGGCGAACGCGCCATTCAGCATGGCCTGGCGATTGCCGCCGGCATCAAAGCGGCGAAAGATCTTGGCAATATGCCGCCGAACATCTGTAACGCCGCCTATCTGGCTTCCCAGGCGCGTCAGCTGGCCGATACCTACAGCAAAAACGTCATCACCCGGGTGATCGGCGAACAGCAGATGCGCGAGCTGGGGATGAACGCCTACCTCGCCGTCGGCAATGGGTCGCAGAACGAGTCGCTGATGTCGGTCATCGAATATAAAGGTAACCCGGCTGAGGACGCGCGCCCTATCGTGCTGGTCGGTAAAGGCCTGACCTTCGACTCCGGCGGTATCTCCATCAAGCCTGCCGAAGGCATGGACGAGATGAAGTACGACATGTGCGGCGCGGCGGCGGTGTACGGCGTGATGCGGATGGTTGCCGAACTGCAGTTGCCGCTGAACGTCATCGGCGTGCTGGCGGGCTGTGAAAACATGCCTGGCGGCCGCGCCTATCGTCCGGGTGACGTCCTGACCACTATGTCCGGCCAGACGGTGGAAGTGCTGAACACCGACGCCGAAGGCCGCCTGGTGCTGTGCGACGTTCTGACCTACGTTGAGCGCTTCGAGCCGGAAGCGGTTATCGACGTGGCGACGCTGACCGGGGCCTGCGTGATTGCCCTCGGCCATCACATCACCGGCCTGATGTCGAACCATAACCCGCTGGCCCATGAGCTGATCGGCGCCTCCGAACTGGCGGGCGACCGCGCATGGCGTTTGCCGCTGGCCGACGAGTTCCAGGATCAGCTGGAGTCCAATTTTGCCGATATGGCGAACATTGGCGGCCGTCCTGGCGGCGCGATCACCGCCGGCTGTTTCCTGTCGCGCTTCACCCGCAAGTACAACTGGGCGCACCTCGACATCGCCGGTACTGCCTGGCGTTCCGGTAAGGCCAAAGGCGCGACCGGTCGTCCGGTGGCGCTGCTGTCGCAGTTCCTGCTCAATCGTGCGGGTTTTAACGGCGAAGAGTGATGTGACATGCCGGGTGGCGGCGATGCCTTACCCGGCTTACAAACGGCAGCACATTGTAGGCCGGGTAAGCGTAGCGCCGCCCGGCTTTGCATTTAAATCCACAACAAGAAGCCCCATATATGAAAAACGCAACGTTCTATCTTCTGGACAATGACGCCACCGTCGACGGCCTGAGCGCCGTCGAGCAGCTGGTGTGTGACATTGCCGCAGAACGTTGGCGCAACGGCAAGCGCGTCCTGATCGCCTGCGAAGATGAACAGCAGGCGATTCGTCTCGACGAGGCGCTGTGGTCGCGGCCGCCGGAGAGCTTTGTGCCGCATAATCTGGCGGGCGAAGGCCCGAGAGGCGGCGCGCCGGTAGAGATTGCCTGGCCGCAAAAGCGCAACAGCAGCCCGCGGGATATTCTTATCAGCCTGCGGCTAAACTTTGCAGATTTTGCCACCGCTTTCACAGAAGTGATAGACTTTGTCCCTTACGAAGACAATCTGAAACAACTGGCGCGCGAACGCTATAAGGCGTACCGCATGGCTGGTTTCAACCTGAACACGGCAACCTGGAAATAATGGAAAAGACATACAACCCACAAGATATCGAACAGCCGCTTTACGAGCACTGGGAAAAGCAGGGCTATTTCAAACCGAATGGTGATGAAAGCCAGGAGAGCTTCTGCATCATGATCCCGCCGCCGAACGTCACCGGCAGTTTGCATATGGGTCATGCCTTCCAGCAAACCATCATGGATACCATGATTCGCTACCAGCGCATGCAGGGCAAAAACACTCTGTGGCAGGCCGGTACCGACCACGCAGGTATCGCTACCCAGATGGTGGTTGAGCGTAAGATTGCCGCTGAAGAAGGGAAAACCCGCCACGACTACGGCCGCGACGCCTTTATCGACAAAATCTGGCAGTGGAAAGCGGAATCCGGCGGCACTATTACCCGTCAGATGCGCCGTCTCGGCAACTCCGTGGACTGGGAGCGCGAGCGCTTCACCATGGACGAGGGGCTTTCCAATGCCGTGAAAGAAGTCTTTGTTCGCCTGTACAAAGAAGACCTGATCTACCGCGGCAAACGCCTGGTTAACTGGGACCCGAAACTGCGCACCGCCATTTCCGACCTCGAAGTGGAAAACCGCGAATCGAAAGGTTCCATGTGGCACATCCGCTACCCGCTGGCCGATGGCGCGAAAACCGCTGACGGTAAAGATTACCTGGTGGTCGCCACCACCCGTCCGGAAACCCTGCTGGGCGATACCGGCGTGGCCGTTAACCCGGAAGATCCGCGCTACAAAGATCTGATTGGCAAATTCGTGGTGCTGCCGCTGGTTAACCGCCGCATCCCGATCGTGGGCGACGAACACGCCGACATGGAAAAAGGCACCGGCTGCGTGAAGATCACCCCGGCGCACGACTTTAACGACTACGAAGTGGGTCGTCGTCACCAGCTGCCGATGATCAACATCCTTACCTTTGACGGCGACATCCGCGAAAGCGCGGAAGTCTACGACACCAAAGGCAATGAATCCGACGTCTACTCCAGCGAGATCCCGGCAGAGTTCCAGAAACTGGAACGCTTCGCGGCGCGTAAAGCCGTTGTTGCGGCGGTTGACGCCCTCGGCCTGCTGGAAGAGATCAAACCGCACGACCTGACCGTCCCTTACGGCGATCGCGGCGGCGTGGTGATCGAGCCGATGCTGACCGACCAGTGGTACGTGCGCGCGGACGTGCTGGCCAAGCCAGCAGTCGAAGCCGTTGAAAACGGCGACATTCAGTTCGTGCCGAAGCAGTACGAAAACATGTACTTCTCCTGGATGCGCGATATTCAGGACTGGTGTATCTCCCGTCAGCTGTGGTGGGGTCACCGCATCCCGGCATGGTATGACAACGACGGCAACGTCTACGTAGGCCGTAGCGAAGACGAAGTCCGTCAGGAAAACAACCTGAGCGCCGACGTTGCCCTGCGTCAGGATGAAGACGTTCTCGATACCTGGTTCTCCTCCGCGCTGTGGACCTTCTCCACCCTCGGCTGGCCGGAAAACACCGACGCCCTGCGTCAGTTCCACCCGACCAGCGTGATGGTGTCCGGCTTCGACATTATCTTCTTCTGGATCGCCCGCATGATCATGATGACCATGCACTTCATCAAAGATGAAAACGGTAAACCGCAGGTTCCGTTTAAGACCGTCTACATGACCGGTCTGATCCGCGATGACGAAGGCCAGAAGATGTCCAAGTCCAAGGGTAACGTCATTGACCCGCTGGATATGGTTGACGGCATCACCCTGCCGGAGCTGCTGGAAAAACGTACCGGCAACATGATGCAGCCGCAGCTGGCGGATAAAATCCGCAAGCGTACCGAGAAACAGTTCCCGAACGGCATCGAGCCGCACGGCACCGACGCCCTGCGCTTCACCCTGGCGGCGCTGGCCTCTACCGGCCGCGACATCAACTGGGATATGAAGCGTCTGGAAGGTTACCGTAACTTCTGTAATAAGCTGTGGAACGCCAGCCGCTTCGTGCTGATGAACACCGAAGATCAGGATTGCGGCTTCAACGGCGGCGAAATGGTGCTCTCCCTCGCCGACCGCTGGATCATCGCGGAATTCAACCACACCGTGAAAGCGTATCGCGAAGCGCTGGATAACTTCCGCTTCGATATCGCCGCCGGCATCCTGTACGAGTTCACCTGGAACCAGTTCTGCGACTGGTACCTGGAGCTGACCAAGCCGGTCATGAACGGTGGCAGCGAAGCGGAGCTGCGCGGGACTCGCCATACGCTGGTGACCGTGCTGGAAGGTCTGCTGCGCCTGGCGCATCCGATCATTCCGTTCATTACCGAGACCATCTGGCAGCGCGTGAAAGCGATCTGCGGGATCACCGCCGACACCATCATGCTGCAGCCGTTCCCGCAGTACGATGCATCTCAGGTGGATGACGCGGCGCTGGCCGACACCGAATGGCTGAAGCAGGCGATCGTCGCCGTGCGTAACATCCGTGCGGAAATGAACATCGCTCCGGGCAAACCGCTGGAACTGCTGCTGCGCGGCTGCAGCAAAGAGGCCGAGCGTCGTGTGAACGACAACCGCAGCTTCCTGCTGAACCTGGCGCGTCTGGAAAGCATTACCGTGCTGCCTGCCGATGATAAAGGTCCGGTCTCGGTGACCAAGATTGTCGACGGCGCCGAGCTGCTGATCCCGATGGCGGGCCTCATCAATAAAGAAGATGAACTGGCGCGTCTGGCGAAAGAAGTGGCCAAAATCGAAGGTGAAATTGGCCGCATCGAGAGCAAGCTGGCCAACGAAGGCTTTGTCGCCCGCGCGCCGGAAGCAGTTATCGCTAAAGAGCGCGAGAAGCTGGAAGGCTACGCGGAAGCGAAAGCGAAGCTGATTGAGCAGCAGGCGGTGATCGCCGCGCTATGATCCTCCCGCCCCTTGCCACCCGGCAAGGGGCGTTTTTTATGAAACATCCTCGCTTGCGCTTTCCCCTGTCGCGATGTTATTAACATCATCATTCGTCTTTTTTGGGTAATGAGTCATTGTATGAATACGAGCGTCCCCGCGGCGACGTTGCTGCGTCGCATTACGGCGGCAGACAATGCCGCCATCGCCAGGGTCATCCGCCAGGTCTCGGCTGAATATGGCCTGACCGCCGATAAAGGCTATACGGTCGCCGACCCGAATCTCGATGAGCTGTATGAGCTGTACAGCCAGCCGGGCTCCGCCTACTGGGTGGTAGAGAAAGAGGGGGAAGTGGTTGGCGGCGGCGGCGTCGCGCCGCTCGCCTGCAGCGAGCCGGATATCTGCGAACTGCAGAAAATGTATTTTATGACCAGCGCCCGCGGCCAGGGGCTGGCGAAGAAGCTGGCGCTGCTGGCGCTGGACTACGCCCGCGAACAAGGGTTTAAGCGCTGCTATCTGGAAACCACCGCCTTCCTGACGGAGGCGATCGGCTTATATGAACATCTCGGCTTCGAGCACATTGACGGGCCGCTGGGCTGCACCGGCCACGTGGACTGTGAAGTGCGGATGCTGAAAACGCTGTAGCGCCTCGATATCGCAGGCGTCCCCGGTAGCGCTACGCTTACCGGGGCTACACGGCTAAGCGTAGCGCGAGCCGGGTATGTCCCGGATGGCACCGCTGGCACCTTACCCGTGCTCGCGGTGCCGTTTTTTTGTCGGGTGGCGGCTAACGCCTTACCCGACCTACGGCCCGTACCATTGCGAGCTGAAGCTCTCAACGCTATCTCTCCCCATGGCTACTGAAACTGCCGGTGTTAGTGACTACCGGGCCCGAATATCGTGGGTTACGCCGCTACCGGCACACCGCTGTGAAAGCGGAACTCGGCCTCGGGACGGAGGATCAGCGCCGCTTCCGCCTCGCCGAGCTGGCGCACCCGCTCGCTGATATCTTCTCCGGCAATCTTCTGCGCCAGATCCAGATAGTCCTGATAGTGACGCGCCTCGGAGCGCAGCAGCGACAGGTAGAACTTTTGCAGATCGTCGTCCAGCCACGGCGCCAGGGCGGCAAAGCGTTCGCAGGAGCGGGCCTCGATATAGGCGCCGCAGATCAGCTTATCGATCAGCATCACCGGCTCATGCGAGCGCACTTCGCGCCGCAGGCCGCGGGCATAGTTGCTGGCGGTGATTTTGACATAGGGGATATCGCGCGCCAGCATCATCTCCCGCACCTGCCAGAAGTGATGCAGTTCCTCTTTAATCAATAAAATCATGCTGTCCAGCAGCTGGCGGCCCCACGGGTCGTCGGTCTGCGGCATGGCGCTTTTGTTGATCCGTTTATGCAGGGTGACAAAATCCGGCTCCGGCCCCCGGCGGTAGGTGAAGTCTTCGTACGGCTTCAGGCAGGCCAACAGTTCGTCGGCGTCAGCTTTATCCGCGACGTAGCGACGCACCAGCAGCATAGCGTTCTGCGCCGCTTTCAGCTCGCACACCATATGGTCGGTCAGCAGCAGCGGCAGGTTTTCCGGCTTGCGGGCTTCGTCAATCCACGCCTGCGGCGTCGGGCAGTGCAGGAAGTTGATAATCGGGGAAAGAATCTGCGGGTAATCCATGGAGGTTCCTTGCTATACGGCGGCAGGCGCCGCCGTATCCATCTACGACATTTGCGACTTAGTGGCGAACACCATCGTCGTCTTCATCGACATACTCTTCGTCATCGTCGTCGCCGTCTTCACCGTTCGGGTCCTCATAATAGGTGCCCCAACCGTCATACTCGACGTCATATTTTTCTGCCAGCGTCATCAGCTGTTCCACCTGGGCATCGATCAGGTCTGCGTTCAGCGCGCATTCGCTCAGAATATCGCAGCAGATGACCATGTCACCCTCTTCCACTTCCAGCTCTTCGGGCTCGGTCACTTCGTAGCCCAGCTTGAACGCTTCAACCGCCACTTTCTCCAGGGTTTCGAAATCGTCTGCAGAGAGGTGATGCTCAATCGTGTACAGTGCGTCCGGATCGCTGCCATCTTCCAGCAGCTCTTCGATAATCAGACGCGTCTCTTCACGCTGTTCTTCCAGGTGTTCCGGGTTTGCCATGGCTCGTTCCTCATAATGTGCGGCAGTTATCCCTATTGTCACATACCGCCGTCATTGCCTCCACTTCTCAGTGAAAGATTTCGATCACAGACTTGCAAATGAATATTCATACATATAAATTGAATTTTAATTCAATTAGTGGCCTATGCCAGGTGAGGGAACCATGTCTGCGTTTTACCAGAAGCATTTTTTAAAGTTACTCGATTTTACGCCTGCAGAAATCACCGCCCTGCTCGAGCTGGCAGCAAAGCTGAAAGCCGATAAGAAAAACGGTATCGAAGTCCAGAAACTGGCAGGAAAAAACATCGCGCTCATCTTCGAAAAAGACTCAACCCGTACACGATGCTCTTTCGAAGTTGCCGCATACGATCAAGGCGCCCGCGTGACCTATCTGGGGCCCAGCGGCAGCCAGATTGGCCATAAAGAGTCGATCAAGGACACCGCCCGCGTGCTCGGACGGATGTACGACGGCATTCAGTACCGCGGCCACGGCCAGGAAGTGGTAGAGACCCTGGCGCAATACGCCGGCGTGCCGGTGTGGAACGGCCTCACCAACGAGTTCCACCCCACCCAGCTGCTGGCGGACCTGCTGACCATGAAAGAGCATCTGCCGGGCAAAGCCTTTAACCAGATGACGCTGGTCTACGCCGGCGACGCGCGCAACAACATGGGCAATTCGATGCTGGAAGCCGCCGCGTTGACCGGTCTGGATCTGCGCCTGGTGGCGCCATCGGCCTGCTGGCCGGAGGCCGCGCTGGTGGAGACCTGCACCGCGCTGGCCAAACAGCAGGGCGGCAACATCACCCTGACGGAAGATATCGCCGCGGGGGTGAAAGGCGCCGATTTTATCTATACCGACGTCTGGGTCTCAATGGGCGAGGCGAAGGAAAAATGGGCCGAACGTATCGCCCTGCTGCGCGACTATCAGGTTAACAGCGCGATGCTGGCGCTGACCGGCAACCCGCAGGTCAAGTTCCTCCACTGCCTGCCGGCGTTCCACGACGACCAGACCACGCTGGGCAAACAGATGGCTGCCGATTACGGCCTGCACGGCGGCATGGAGGTGACTGACGAGGTGTTTGAGTCGGCGGCGAGCGTGGTCTTCGACCAGGCGGAAAACCGGATGCACACCATCAAAGCGGTGATGGTGGCGACGCTGAGCAAATAGCCCCTCGCTCGCGGCTGTGTCCCGGATGGCACGGCGTTCATCCGGGATTCGGTTCGCCATTTTACGCCATCAGCATCTTCACCACCGCTTTGCGCACCTTCGCCGGGGCGCCAACGGCGCACAGCGGTTTATGCACTTCGCCGGGATAAAACACCACAAAGTCCCCTTCGTTGAGGATCACCGTTTTTTCCTGCTGGCCTTCGGCAAGAAAAGCGATGTCTTTCTCCGCCAGCCAGTCGGTCTGCGGCTCTCCTGGCGGCAAAGTGCTGAAGGTCATCCCCTCGCTGCCGCGGAGCACAATCTGGATATCGAGATAGCGAGCATGGTACTCCGCGCGGCGCGCGGCCTGCGGCTCGGTGGTGTCTTCAGAAATCAGATAAAACAGGTTGTCGCCGTCGATAGCGTGTTTACCCAGCGGCGTCGCCTCGCTGACCTGAGCGATAACGTGTTCGATAGCCTCGCGCAGCGCGGCAGGCAGCCATGGCTGCAGATGGTGGATATTGCCAATAATCATTGCTAACCTCAAATATAAAACAGCATTTCATTTTATCGTGTTATACCCCCATCGCGGCTGCCATACCAGTACAGTTTCACGCTTCTTTGCGCTGGCGCACTTTTCGACAGGCAAACGATTACCTGTTTGTGAATGAATCGCTTGATCGTCATAACGGTCTGCGTATAATGCCAGTCGTTTTGCCGGGAGGAAGCATGGCCAATTGCGTACGACATTCTGTCTTAGCGCGTCTCAATGCAGACGCTGGCCTGCCGTTTTTCTTTCCGTTGCTCATTGGATTCCCGAAGCCCCTTATTTAAGGGGCTTTTTTTTTGCCCAGGCGTCAGGAGATAAGCATGGCTAACCCGCTATATCAAAAACATATCATTTCCATAAACGATCTCAGCCGCGAAGACCTCGAACTGGTGCTGGCGACGGCGGCAAAGCTGAAAGCCAATCCACAACCCGAGCTGCTGAAGCATAAGGTTATCGCCAGCTGTTTCTTTGAAGCCTCGACCCGCACCCGCCTCTCTTTTGAAACCTCGATGCACCGCCTGGGCGCCAGCGTGGTCGGCTTTTCCGACAGCGCCAACACCTCACTGGGCAAAAAAGGGGAAACGCTGGCGGATACCATCTCCGTCATCAGCACCTACGTCGACGCCATCGTGATGCGTCATCCGCAGGAGGGCGCCGCGCGCCTGGCGACCGAATTCTCCGGCGGCGTGCCGGTACTGAACGCCGGCGACGGCGCTAACCAGCACCCGACCCAAACCCTGCTCGACCTGTTCACCATTCAGGAGACCCAGGGCCGCCTCGAAAACCTCAACGTGGCGATGGTCGGCGATCTGAAGTATGGCCGTACCGTCCACTCCCTGACCCAGGCGCTGGCCAAATTCAACGGCAACCGCTTCTACTTCATCGCCCCGGACGCGCTGGCCATGCCGCAGTACATCCTCGATATGCTCGATGAAAAAGGCATCGCCTGGAGCCTGCATAGCGCCATCGACGACGTGATGGCGGAAGTGGATATTCTGTACATGACCCGCGTGCAGAAAGAGCGTCTGGATCCGTCGGAATACGCCAACGTCAAAGCGCAGTTCGTCCTGCGCGCCGCCGACCTCGAAGGGGCGCGCGCCAATATGAAGGTGCTGCACCCGCTGCCGCGCATTGACGAAATCACCACCGATGTCGATAAAACACCGCACGCCTGGTACTTCCAGCAGGCCGGTAACGGCATCTTCGCCCGCCAGGCGTTACTGGCACTGGTACTGAATAGCGAGCTGGCACTGTAAGGGGGAATGAGAGATGACACACGACAATAAACTGCAGGTAGAAGCAATCAAACGCGGCACCGTGATTGACCATATCCCGGCGCAGGTCGGCTTTAAGCTGCTCACCCTGTTCAAACTGACCGAAACCGACCAGCGCATCACCATCGGCCTGAACCTGCCCTCCGGCGAAATGGGCCGCAAGGATTTGATTAAAATCGAGAACACCTTCCTGACCGACGAGCAGGTTAACCAGCTGTCGCTGTACGCCCCGCAGGCGACGGTAAACCGCATTGATGATTACGAAGTGGTGGGCAAATCCCGCCCGAGCTTGCCGGATCGTATCGACAGCGTGCTGGTCTGCCCGAACAGCAACTGTATCAGCCACGCCGAACCGGTTTCTTCCAGTTTTGCAGTGAAAAAACGCGCTGATGACATCGCACTCAAATGTAAATACTGCGAAAAAGAGTTTTCTCATTATGTGGTGCTGGCCAACTAAATGCGGTTGGTATTGGTGGTAGGCCTCCCTATAATGGCTACCACCCTACGCTTCGTCCTTCAGGCGGCGTCTGCGCCGGCGATACAGCGCTTACCGCCTGGCGGCAACCTGAATGATTTTGCGTAACATTACTCAGTTCATCTGGAGATAACATGAGCAAAACTATTGCGACGGAAAATGCACCAGCGGCGATTGGCCCCTACGTTCAGGGCGTTGACCTCGGCAGCATGATCATCACCTCTGGCCAGATCCCGGTCGACCCGAAAACCGGCAGCGTCCCGGAAGACGTGTCCGCGCAGGCGCGCCAGTCGCTGAACAACGTGAAAGCGATCGTTGAAGCCGCTGGCCTCACCGTCGGCGATATCGTCAAGACCACCGTATTCGTCAAAGATCTCAACGATTTCGCTACCGTTAACGCCACCTACGAAGCGTTCTTCACCGAGCATAACGCCACCTTCCCGGCGCGCTCCTGCGTTGAAGTCGCACGTCTGCCGAAAGACGTGAAGATCGAGATCGAAGCCATCGCCGTGCGTCGCTGATCGCTCTCGTCGGCATGAAAAAAGGCAGCCCGCAGGCTGCCTTTTTTACGTGGGTCATCCGAAAACGCGTCCCTCACTGCCAGCCGTAGCGGCGGCTGTAGAAGCCCTTCACGGCCTGGGTCAGCACCATATAGCCCGCCAGGATCGCTACCAGCCATGGGAAGTAGCTCAGCGGCAGGGCCTGCAGCTGCAGGTAGCTCGCCAGCGGCGAGAACGGCAGCGCGATCCCCACCGCCATCACCACCAGGGTCATGGCGAACAGCGGCCAGGCGGCCCGGCTCTGAACGAACGGAATGCGCCGGGTGCGGATCATGTGCACAATCAGCGTTTGCGACAGCAGCCCTTCGATAAACCAGCCGGACTGGAACAGGGTCTGCATCTCCACGGTATTAGCGTGGAACACCCACCACATCAGGCCGAAGGTGAGGATATCGAAAATCGAGCTGATCGGTCCAAAGAAGACCATAAAGCGCCCGAGATCGGCCGGGTTCCAGCGCTGCGGTTTGCGGATCTGCTCATCATCGACGTTATCAAACGGGATCGCCACCTGGGAAACATCGTACAGCAGGTTCTGAATCAACAGGTGCAGCGGCAGCATCGGCAGAAACGGCAGGAAGGCGCTGGCCACCAGCACGCTGAAGACGTTGCCGAAGTTGGAGCTGGCGGTCATTTTGATGTACTTGAGCATGTTGGCGAAGGTGCGGCGGCCTTCGATTACCCCCTCCTCCAGTACCATCAGGCTCTTCTCCAGCAGAATGATATCCGCCGCCTCGCGGGCGATATCCACCGCGCCGTCGACCGAGATGCCGATATCCGCCGCGCGCAGCGCCGGGGCGTCGTTGATGCCGTCGCCCATAAAGCCCACCACGTGACCTTCGCGTTTCAGCAGCGTCACGATACGCTCTTTATGCAGCGGCGCCAGGCGGGCGAACAGCGTGGTGCGTTTGGCCAGCGCC
Source organism: Klebsiella sp. P1954 (assembly GCF_018199955.1). Lineage (NCBI taxonomy): Bacteria > Pseudomonadati > Pseudomonadota > Gammaproteobacteria > Enterobacterales > Enterobacteriaceae > Klebsiella > Klebsiella sp. P1954. The sequence continues at coordinate 2,428,829 of NZ_CP073373.1, forward strand.
GCCAGTTCGTCGTCACTCATGGCTTCGATCTGGCTGCCAATCACCACTTCGCCAGCATCCAGTCCCACTTCATGGCACACCTTCGCCGCCACCAGCTCGCTGTCGCCGGTGAGGATCTTCACCGTGATGCCGCTGGCCTTCAGCGCCTTCAGCGCCGGGGCGGTGGTCTCTTTCGGCGGATCGAGGAAGGCGATGTAACCTTCAAGGATCAGGTCCGACTCATCGGCGCGCTGGTAGTCGCCTTCGCGGGCCGGCAGGTATTTGGTCGCCACCGCCACCACCCGTAGCCCCTGTCGGTTGAGGGTATCGGTCACCCGGCGAATGCGGCGCAGCATGGTGTCGTCCAGCGGTACGATATCGCCGTTGTAGCGCACCTGGGTCGAGACGTTGAGGATCTCCTGCAGCGCCCCTTTGCAGATCAGCTGATGCGCGGCGTCATCCTCCTTCACCACCACCGACATGCGGCGGCGTTCGAAGTCGAAGGGTATCTCATCCACCTTCTGCCAGCGTTCCGCCAGCCCGCGGGCGGCATCCAGCTCAACGCCCTCCAGCACCGCGGTGTCGAGCAGGTTTTTCAGGCCGGTCTGGTAGTGGCTGTTGAGCCAGGCGGCATGCAGTACCCGCTCGCAGACCTTGCCGGAGACGTCGGTATGGTTCTCCAGCACAATCTTATCCTGGGTCAGGGTGCCGGTTTTATCAGTGCAGAGGATGTCCATCGCGCCGAAATTCTGAATGGCGTCGAGGTGCTTCACGATGACCTTTTGCTTCGACAGCTTCACCGCCCCGCGCGCCAGCGTCGAAGTGACGATCATCGGCAGCATCTCCGGCGTCAAACCGACCGCCACCGACAGCGCGAATAGCGCCGCCTCCCACCAGTCGCCTTTGGTGTAGCCATTGATCAGCAGCACCACCGGGGCCATCACCAGCATAAAGCGGATCAGCAGCATGCTGACCCGGCTGATGCCCTTCTGAAAGGCGTTCGGCTCGCTCTCCTGTTCACTGACGCGGCCGGCCAGCTGGCCAAACCAGGTGCGGCCGCCGGTGGCGAAGACGATGGCCTGCGCCGAGCCGCTCACCACGTTGGTGCCCATAAAGCACAGGGTGTCGCACTCCAGCGGGTTTTGCTGCAGCGGATCGCGGCTGCGGGCCACTTTCTCCACCGGCAGCGATTCGCCGGTCAGCGAGGCCTGGGCGACGAATAAATCCCGTGCCTGCAGGATACGCAGGTCCGCCGGGATCATATCCCCCGCCGACAACCGGATAATGTCGCCCGGCACCAGCTGGTCGATAGGCAGCTCCAGCCAGCGGCTCTCCCCCTGCTCGTTCACCACCCGCAGCACGGTGGCGGTGTTGCTCACCATCGCCTTCAGCGCATCCGCCGCTTTGGTCGAGCGCGCCTCCTGGATGAAATTGAGCAATGTCGAGATCCCCACCATCAGGGCGATAACCCCGGCGGCGAAAAGATCCTCGGTGGAATAGGAGACGATGCCGAGCACCGTCAGCAGCAGGTTGAACGGGTTGCGATAGCAGGTCCACAGATGCACCCACCACGGGGAGGGCTTCTGCGCCGGGATCTGGTTGTCACCATGTTTGAGGATTTTCGCCGCCACTTCGCCTTCATTGAGCCCTTCAGGGTGGCTGTCAAAGGCGCGCCAGATCTCCTGGTCGTCCATCGCCGCCACGTTCAGGCAATGCTGACCAAGCGATTCAGGAATGGGGCCACTCGCCAGATGGCGGGCGTCCGGCAGCGGATCGCGCTGGACTAAACGACGTGGCAGATGGCGGCTAAGCTGCGCGAACAGCTGCCGGGTATAATTTTTCAGCATAAACAGTCCCTCCGCGCTCGCCAAAGCGAACGCAGCGTTGCCGACGGGCGTAGCAAAACCTACCTGTCAGGCATGTTATTTTTATGGCAGGGACATCAAGGACGTCACTGCTTTACGCTTTCCGGTAAAGCAGTGTTAAACAGGCTTACCGGAAAGAAAGGTTGCTCCATCGAGGATGAGGAGTGGGATCGGGGTCCATAACTATCTCCGGTAAGTGAATATAAACGGCGCGAATTATAGCGCCCTCGCTGAGGATTGTGTGGCAATAATGGCGATGATAAACCCGCGCAACTAAACCGAACGTAAACCAGACTTTGCTCATTGCGGTTTGGTTGAGTAGCATTAGGCTCACTTCTACCATCCCTGACGAGAATTCCGCATGCAGAACCGGCTGACCATCAAAGATATCGCGCGCTTAAGCGGCGTAGGGAAATCGACGGTATCCCGCGTCCTTAACAACGAGAGCGGGGTCAGCGAACGGACCCGCGAGCGCGTCGAAGCGGTGATGCAGCAGCACGGTTTCTCGCCCTCCCGTTCCGCCCGCGCCATGCGCGGCCAGAGCGATAAAGTGGTGGCGATTATCGTCACCCGTCTCGATTCGCTGTCGGAAAACCTTGCCGTGCAGACCATGCTGCCCGCCTTTTATGAGCAGGGTTACGATCCGATTATGATGGAGAGCCAGTTCTCCCCGGCGTTGGTGGAGGAGCATCTCGGCATGCTCGCCCGGCGCAATATTGACGGCGTGGTGCTGTTCGGTTTTACCGGCATCGACGAAGCGATGCTCGCCCCCTGGCGCGACACCCTGGTGCTGATGGCCCGCGACGCTCCCGGCTTCGCCTCGGTGTGCTATGACGACGAGGGGGCCATCACGCTGCTGATGCAGCGGCTCTACGATCGCGGACACCGCCACATCAGTTTTCTTGGCGTACCGCACAGCGACGTCACCACCGGCGAACGCCGCCATCTGGCCTATCTCACCTTCTGTGAAAAGCATCGTCTGACGCCCACCGCCGCCCTGCCGGGGCTGGGCATGAAGCAGGGATATGACACCGTCGCCAGCGTGCTGATGGCTGAAACCAGCGCCCTGGTCTGCGCGACGGATACCCTCGCTCTCGGCGCCAGCAAGTACCTCCAGCAGCAGGGTCGCGATGCGCTGCAGCTCGCCAGCGTCGGCAGCACGCCGCTGATGAAGTTTCTCCACCCGGAAATCTTGACCGTCGATCCGGGCTATGCCGAGTCCGGACGCCGGGCCGCCCGGCAGTTGATCGAGCAGATCGCCGGCAGCGTCGATCCCCGCCAGATCGTGATTCCCGCCGTCCTCAATTAATCTCGCTCGGACGATTTATGTGATCGTCGCCGGGTTTCGGGAACGTTCCCATTTTGCAAATTAAGCGGAACGGTTAGGATGCCCTCAAGGTAAAAACGGCATCTCTCCCCTCTGTTTTTGAGGCTTCATCATGAGCAAAGTAAACCAGCAGGACATCGATAAACTGATCGAACTGGTGGGCGGGCGCGGTAACATCGCCACCGTCAGCCACTGTATTACCCGTTTGCGCTTTGTGCTGAACGACCCGGCCATCGCCAGACCAAAAGAGATTGAGCAGCTGCGCATGGTGAAGGGATGCTTCACTAACGCCGGCCAGTTCCAGGTGGTCATCGGCACCGAGGTGGGCGATTACTACAAGGCCCTGCTGGCGACCACCGGCCAGACCTCCGCCGATAAAGAGCAGGTCAAGCAGGCCGCGCGGCAAAATATGAAGTGGCATGAACAGTTAATCTCGCACTTCGCCGAGATCTTCTTTCCCCTGCTGCCGGCCCTGATCAGCGGCGGTCTGATCCTCGGTTTCCGCAACGTTATCGGCGACCTGCCCATGAGCAATGGCCAGACGCTGGCCCAGATGTATCCGTCGCTGAAAACCATCTATGACTTCCTGTGGCTGATTGGCGAGGCGATCTTCTTCTATCTGCCGGTGGGGATCTGCTGGTCAGCGGTGAAGAAGATGGGCGGCACGCCGATCCTCGGGATCGTCCTTGGCGTCACCCTCGTCTCCCCGCAGCTGATGAACGCCTATCTCCTCGGCCAGCAGGTGCCGGAGGTGTGGAACTTCGGCCTGTTTACCATTGCCAAAGTCGGCTACCAGGCGCAGGTGATCCCGGCCCTGCTGGCTGGCCTGGCCTTAGGCTTTATCGAGACGCGCCTCAAGCGCATTGTGCCTGACTACCTCTACCTGGTGATTGTCCCGGTCTGCTCGCTGATCCTCGCGGTGTTCCTCGCGCACGCCATTATCGGTCCGTTCGGCCGCCTGATCGGCGACGGCGTGGCCTTCGCGGTACGCCATCTGTTAACCGGCAGCTTCGCGCCGATCGGCGCCGCGCTGTTCGGCTTCCTCTACGCGCCGCTGGTGATTACCGGTGTCCACCAGACCACCCTCGCTATCGATATGCAGATGATCCAGAGCATGGGCGGTACCCCGGTGTGGCCGCTGATTGCGCTGTCGAATATTGCCCAGGCGTCGGCGGTGGTCGGCATCATCATCGCCAGCCGCAAGCAGAATGAACGTGAAATCTCGGTACCGGCGGCGATCTCCGCCTATCTCGGGGTCACCGAGCCAGCGATGTACGGTATCAACCTGAAATACCGCTTCCCGATGCTGTGCGCAATGATTGGCTCTGGCCTCGCCGGCCTGCTGTGCGGCCTGAACGGCGTGCTGGCGAACGGCATCGGCGTCGGCGGCCTGCCGGGGATCCTCTCCATCCAGCCTACCTACTGGCAGGTGTACGCCATGGCGATGGCTATCGCGGTGGTGGTGCCGATTATCCTCACCAGCGTGGTGTATCAGCGCAAGTACCGTCAGGGCACCTTGCAGATTGTCTAACTTCTTCTTTCGGGGCGCCTTTGGCGCCCCTCGTTGCAGCAGGAAAGTACTATGAATCATCTCCCCCACTGGTGGCAAAACGGCGTTATTTATCAAATCTATCCGAAGAGTTTTCAGGATACCACCGGCAGCGGTACCGGCGACCTGCGCGGCGTCACCTCCCGCCTCGACTATCTGCAAAAGCTTGGGGTCGACGCCATCTGGCTGACGCCGTTCTACGTCTCACCGCAGGTGGATAACGGCTACGACGTGGCGAACTACACCGCCATCGATCCCTCCTACGGCACGATGGCCGACTTTGACGCCCTGGTGGCGGAGGCGAAGGCCCGCGGCATCCGTATCGTGCTGGATATGGTGCTGAACCACACGTCGACCGAACATGAATGGTTCCGTCAGTCGCTGAATAAGGAGAGTCCCTACCGCCAGTTCTATATCTGGCGCGATGGCGAACCGGACGCCCTGCCGAACAACTGGCGCTCCAAATTTGGCGGTAACGCCTGGCAGTGGCACGCCGACAGCGGGCAGTATTATCTGCACCTGTTCGCCATTGAGCAGGCGGATCTCAACTGGGAGAATCCGGCGGTGCGCGCCGAGCTGAAAAAGGTCTGCGAATTCTGGGCTGACCGCGGCGTCGACGGTCTGCGCCTCGACGTGGTCAACCTGATCTCAAAAGACCAGACCTTTCCCTGCGATCTGGACGGGGATGGCCGCCGCTTCTATACCGACGGCCCGCGGGTGCATGAGTTCCTGCAGGAGATGAGCCGCGATGTCTTCACCCCGCGTAACCTGATGACCGTCGGCGAGATGTCCTCCACCTCGCTGGAGCACTGCCAGCAGTACGCCGCGCTGGACGGCCGCGAGCTGTCGATGACCTTTAACTTCCACCATTTAAAGGTCGATTATCCCGGCGGAGAGAAATGGACCCTCGCCCGCCCGGACTATGTGGCGCTGAAGGCGCTGTTCCGCCACTGGCAGCAGGGAATGCACAATCGGGCGTGGAACGCGCTGTTCTGGTGTAACCACGATCAGCCGCGCATCGTGTCGCGCTTTGGCGACGAAGGCGAGTACCGGGTGACGGCGGCGAAGATGCTGGCGATGGTGCTGCACGGCATGCAGGGCACGCCCTATATCTACCAGGGCGAAGAGATCGGCATGACTAATCCGCACTTCAGCAGCATCAGCGATTACCGTGACGTCGAAAGCCACAATATGTTTATCGAACGTGCGGCGCAGGGGCAAAGCCCGGACGAACTGCTGGCGATCCTCGCCAGCAAGTCGCGCGACAACAGCCGCACGCCGATGCCGTGGCACGCCGGCGAGAACGGTGGCTTCAGCGACGGTGAGCCGTGGATCGGCCTTGGCGATAATTACCAGGAGATCAACGTCGAGGCGGCGCTGGCGGACCCCGATTCGGTGTTTTATGCCTATCAGCAGCTGATTACGCTGCGTAAAACCCTGCCGCTACTGACCTGGGGTGATTACGAGGATCTGCTGCCGGAGCATCCGTCGCTGTGGTGCTATCGTCGTCAGTGGCAGGGGCAAACGCTGGTAGTCGCCGCTAACCTGAGCCGCGAGCTGCAGGCCTGGCAGCCCGCTGAGGCCCCGGGCGAGTGGAAGATGATCATCAGCAACTATGCCGAGACCACCCCGCGCCCGACCGGGCTGACGCTGCGGCCGTTCGAAGCGATATGGTGGCTGCAGGGATAACGCTTTTCCCCGGTGGCGCAACGCTCACCGGGGCTACGATTTGTCAGGCTGGAGGTTATGCGCGGTCGGCATCAGCAATCGCAGCGCTCGCTTGGGGTTGCGCCGAGGCGTGCTCTTCTTTTGCCTTTAGCCGATCCCAGGCGCGGAAGAACGGATAGTAGACCACCAGCGAAATCGCTAAATTCACCACCTGCAGCACCGTGCCGGAGATATGCCCTCCGGTCGCCAGATAGCCGCTGATGAAGATCGGCGTGGTGAACGGCAGCGCGATTCCGGCGGGCGGCGCCACCAGCCCGGTCGCCATCGCGGTATAGGACACGATCACCAGCAGCACCGGCGTTAAAATAAACGGCAGGAAAAAGTACGGGTTCATCACCAGCGGGATGCCAAATACCATCGGCTCGCTGATGTTAAACAATGCCCCGGGCGCGGCAATTTTCCCCAGCTGCTTCATCTGCTGGCTACGGCTACGCAGCAACATAAAAATCACCAGCCCCAGCAGCGCGCCGGTACCTCCGGGGGCAATCCACAGATCGTAAAACTGCTGAGTAATGATATGCGGGATCGGCTGACCGTTCTGGAAGGCCGTCAGGTTCTCTGACATATTCGACAGCCATACCGGCTGGATAAACACCAGTACGATCGCGTCGCCGTGCAGGCCCAGGGTCCACAAAATACCAATCAAAATGACTGAAATAATCATGCCCGGCAGCGTACCGCCGACGTGATGCATCGGAATACCGATCAAAGTGGCGATCATGCTGTTGATGTCGCCGAACGGCGAGGCCTCGACCGCCAGGCGCAGCGCCAGCACCACCGCCAGCACGCAGAAGCCGGGGATCAGGGCGAGGAATGATTTCGCCACTGCCGGCGGCACGCCGTCCGGCATGTGGATAACGAGATTGCGGCTGGCGACCAAACGATAAATCTCCGTCGACAGCAGCGAAATGACAATGGCGACAAACAGCCCCTGGCTACCGACCATGCTCACCGGGATCACCCCTTTAATCACCTCCGCCGCGCCGTGTACCGGCGTAAACAGCGTGTTCTGCGGGATCGTCATCATGAAGGCCACCAGCGACATCGCTCCAGCGCTCAGCGGATCGAGAGTGCGATACTTCTCCGCCAGCCGGTAGGCGATGCCGAAGCTGGAAATCAGCGCCATGATGTCGTAGGTCGCTTTCACCGGGTACAACATTTTATCGCGCCAGACCTCGCCAAACAGGCTGCTCATCATATCGGCATAGCCGGGGATCGGCAGGTAGGCGAAAATCAGGAAGAATGAGCCAATCAACATAAACGGCATATTGAGAATGATGCCGTCGCGCACCGACAGGACGTGCTTTTGCCCGGCGATTCTCAGCGCCGCCGGCATGACGTAACGTTCAATCCAGCTTGTATTCGACATGGTGTGCTCCCGAGGGGAAATAGCGGTCAGTTAAATTGCGTCAGCCATTGACGGTTGATGGTTAATACTTCATCCAGCAGCGCCTGGGCATCGGTGACGTTACCGACCAGCGGGTTGGTCACCAGCGCCAGCAGTGCGCTTTCGCGACAGCCGTGTACCGCGGCTTCAATCGTCAACCGCTCGAAGGCTTTCACCTGCTGGGTCAGGCCGTTCATCGCCGGCGGCAGCGGGCCGAACGCCAGCGGCCGCGCCCCTTGCGCATCAATAATGCTGTTGGTTTCCACCACCGCATCATCATCCAGACCATGAATCGCGCCGTTGTTGCGGGTATTCACCACCATCTCCGCGCCCAGGTTGTTGTAGATCGCGTTGATAAGCTCGACGGCCACCTCCGAGTAGTAGGCGCCGCCGCGAAAGCTCAGTTGCTCCGGTTTTTCTTCCAGCTGCGGGTCGGCGTACAGCGCAAACAGCTCCTGCTCGACTTTCATCACCTGTTCGGCGCGGGTGCCCTTGGTTTTCGCCGCGGCGATCTCTTCCGCCAGCATCGCCGGCGTCAGCCAAAAATAGCGATGATAGGGGCACGGAATCGCCTTCAGCGCGCGCAGGAATTCCGCCGGCCACGGCAGCTCTTTAATGTTGTTCATCGACAGCGCCTTACCGTCGCACAGCATGTCGATCACCTTGCCGGTGACATCCTCGCGCCCCTGTAGCACCTTATGCACCCAAACCATATGGTTGAGCCCGGCAAAGCGCAGTTTTACTTCGGACTCCTGGGCGCCCAGCATCCCGACGATCATGTGCTGCATGTTGATCGGCACGTTGCACAGGCCGATGATCTTCGCCTTGCTGTAGCGGCTGACCGCCTCGGTGACGATCCCCGCCGGATTAGTAAAGTTGAGAATGAACGCTTCCGGCGCCAGCTGTTCCACTTTGCGCGCCACCTCAAGGATCACCGGGATCGTCCGCAGCGCCTTGGCAAAACCGCCGACGCCGGTGGTCTCCTGGCCCAGCAGGTGGTACTTGAGACCCAGCCGCTCATCGGCGGCGCGCGCCGCCAGCTGTCCGACACGCAGCTGGGTCAGCACAAAGCTGGCGCCGCGGATGGCCTCATCGAGCGTAAAGTGGACGCTGACCGCCACCTGCTCCAGCCCTTTATGTTTCAGCATCCGCCGGGTCAGCGCGGCGATGATCTCCACCTTGTCCCGGCCGGATTCGACATCTACCAGCGCCAGCTCTGTAACCGGAAGCTGCTCGTAACGAACGATAATCCCTTCAATAAGCTCCGGCGTGTAGCTGCTGCCGCCGCCGATAACGGCAATTTTCAGTGCTTGCATAGTGTCCTCTTTTCGGATTTTCGGCATACAGAGCGCCGCGCGCGATCGCCAGGACCGCACGTGATGATGATGAAAAACGGGATGAGAAAATTAGTGTTCGAGCAGGGCTAGCGCTTTATCCAACACCGCGGCGCCGCGCATCATGCCGTAGTCAGCCATATCGATCACCGCCACCGCCTTGCCCTGCGGCGCGGCCAGCGCGGCCAGGCGCCCGGCTTCATATTTAACCTGCGACCCAAGCAGGATGACGTCGGCGTGTGGCAATTCACGTTCAAATTCCGCCACCGCCACCGCATAGATTTCCAGCGCCAGCGCACGCTGCTGGGCTTCTGCTTTCATTTTGTTCACCAGCATGCTGGTCGACATGCCTGCGGCACAACAGAGTACGATTCGTGGCATTGCGCTTCCCCTTTACGTGTTATCGCTTCAGCCCTCAGGGCCTGGACGACTATATTGTTAATATTGTGTGATAGTGAAGGCTATATGAAAATAATTTTCACCGATGTGATCGAGGCTCAATTTTTGCGCATTTTTATCGCCAGGGTGTCACCCTTTACTGCTCTGACCATAGGAAATATGCGGCGTGGGTGCTATAAAGAGAGACAGTCGATAATTGAAAAATATTTTCAAATGCGGGTTTTGCCAAAGGGAACATGAGGATGGATATCGTAGGTCAGCTGCAGGAAGGAATGCGCCGCTTTAGTGCCCAGGAGTCGCGCGTCGCCACCTTTATTCTACAAAATCTAAGCTTTACCGCCAGCGCCTCTATTGACGAGCTGGCAGCCAGCGCGGGGGTCAGCCCTGCCACCATTACCCGCTTCGCCCGCTCAGTGGGCTGCGATGATATTCGTGATCTGCGTAAACAGCTGGCGCAGGCCAGCGAACGGCGCGCCAGCTGGCTTACGCCGGACAGCGCCGCCCTGCCCGTCGCCTGGCGCGACAAACTTAGCAGCCTTGGCGTTACCCTAACTCGTCAGCTCGGCCATACCGCGGAAGCGGCGGTGGAAAAGTGTAAATCGCGCCTGCTGAGCGCCCGTGCGGTACACTGCTTCGCCCTTGGCGCCCAGGACGTGACGCTGGCCGCGCTGCTCCAGCATCAGCTACTGCCCTCCGGCATCGCGATTAATCTCTGTCAGGATGCGGCGCTGATGCGGCTGACCGCCAGCACCCTCAATGACGATCATCTGCTGCTGGTGCTGGCCACTGCCGAGGCCAACCCTGTGTTGCAAAGCGCTACTTTGCAGGCGCGTACGCAGGGAGTGACCATTATTGCTCTGACGCCGGAACAGCACGCCCTTGGCGATATGGCCAGCGCCATCCTGCCGCTGCCCGCTGACCCGCAGCAGGCTCGCTATGCCCTGCTACTGCTGGTCGATCTGCTTAACGATACGTTGATTGCCTGAATATTTGCCCGTTTCATGCCTGAACGGGCTCGATTTTTGCTTATATTTTAAGCGCCTAAATTTACATTTATCGCCAGCGCCCATCATCCGTACTCTCACCTTTTTACCTTGTTCTGGGTCAATAAAATCGCAAACATCTTTGATGCAAATCACTACATATAGAACTTAAAATGCGCCTCGGCCCAACATGTTGTATTAATCGTCTATTATGTCACCATATCTTGTCGATGTCTGGCGGTGATGAGATGTGGATAAAACGGGCCGGATCCGAAGGTAAACAGCACGAGCCGTAGCGTGCAGCGCCTTCGGGATAACCTCCGCCTCTGTGGATAACCTGTTCTATATATGGAGTGATCATGACACCGCATGTGATGAAACGTGATGGCTGTAAAGTGCCGTTCAACTCAGAGCGCATTCAGGAAGCAATTCTGCGTGCAGCTAAAGCAGCGGGAGTCGATGACGCAGACTATTGCGCCACCGTCGCAGAAGTCGTTAGCCAACAAATGCAGGGCCGCGCCCAGGTCGACATCAACGAGATCCAGACCGCGGTGGAAAACCAGCTGATGTCCGGCCCCTATAAGCAGCTGGCGCGCGCCTACATTGAGTATCGCCATGACCGCGATAGCCAGCGTGAGAAGCGCGGCCGCCTCAATCAGGAGATCCGCGGCCTCGTCGAGCAGACCAACTCCGCGCTGCTCAACGAAAACGCCAACAAGGACAGTAAAGTCATCCCGACCCAGCGCGACCTGCTGGCCGGGATCGTCGCCAAGCACTACGCCCGGCAGCACCTGCTGCCCCACGATGTGGTGATGGCTCACGAACGCGGCATGATCCACTATCATGACCTCGATTACTCGCCCTTCTTCCCGATGTTCAACTGCATGCTGATCGACCTGAAAGGCATGCTGACCCAGGGCTTTAAGATGGGCAACGCGGAGATCGAGCCGCCGAAGTCTATCTCTACCGCCACCGCGGTGACGGCGCAGATCATCGCCCAGGTCGCCAGCCATATTTACGGCGGCACCACCATCAACCGCATCGATGAAGTGCTGGCGCCGTTCGTCAGCGAAAGCTTCAAAAAGCATCGCAAAATCGCCGAAGAGTGGCAGATCCCGGATGCCGAAGGCTATGCCCGCGCCCGTACCGAAAAAGAGTGCTACGACGCCTTCCAGTCGCTGGAGTATGAGGTCAACACACTGCATACCGCCAACGGCCAGACGCCGTTCGTCACCTTCGGGTTCGGCCTTGGCACCAGCTGGGAATCGCGGCTGATCCAGCAGTCGATTCTGCGCAACCGCATTGCCGGCCTCGGTAAAAATCGCAAAACCGCGGTGTTCCCGAAACTGGTGTTCGCGATCCGCGACGGCCTGAACCATAAGTTCGGCGACCCGAACTACGACATCAAACAGCTGGCGCTGGAGTGCGCCAGCAAGCGCATGTACCCGGATATCCTCAACTACGATCAGGTGGTGAAAGTCACCGGGTCGTTTAAAACGCCGATGGGCTGCCGCAGCTTCCTCGGGGTATGGGAAAACGAGAACGGCGAGCAGGTGCATGATGGACGCAATAACCTCGGCGTGATCAGTCTCAACCTGCCGCGCATCGCCCTGGAAGCGAAAGGCGATGAAGCCGCCTTCTGGGCGCTGCTGGACGAGCGCCTGCAGCTGGCGCGCAAAGCGCTGATGACCCGTATCGCCCGCCTGGAAGGAGTGAAGGCTCGCGTGGCGCCGATCCTGTATATGGAAGGCGCCTGCGGCGTGCGGCTGAAAGCCGACGACGACGTCTCCGAGATCTTCAAAAACGGCCGCGCGTCCATTTCTCTGGGCTATATCGGTATCCATGAAACCATCAATGCGCTGTACGGCAACCAGCATATGTACGACAGCGAGGCGCTGCGTGAAAAAGGCGTAGCCATCGTCCAGCGCCTGCGCGACGCCGTCGATTTGTGGAAGGAAGAAACCGGCTACGGCTTTAGCCTGTACAGCACGCCGAGCGAAAACCTGTGCGATCGCTTCTGCCGTCTCGACACCGCCGAGTTTGGCGTGGTGGAAGGGGTAACCGACAAAGGTTACTACACCAACAGCTTCCACCTCGACGTGGAGAAGAAGGTCAACCCGTACGACAAGATCGATTTCGAAGCGCCGTACCCGCCGCTGGCCAACGGGGGGTTCATTTGCTACGGCGAGTACCCGAATATCCAGCATAACCTCAAGGCGCTGGAAGACGTGTGGGATTACAGCTATCAGCACGTGCCGTACTACGGGACCAATACGCCGATCGATGAGTGCTACGAGTGCGGTTTTACCGGCGAGTTCGAGTGCACCAGCAAGGGCTTTACCTGCCCGAAATGCGGTAACCACGACGCCGCCCGCGTTTCCGTTACCCGCCGGGTGTGCGGTTATCTCGGCAGCCCGGACGCGCGGCCGTTCAACGCCGGCAAGCAGGAAGAGGTGAAGCGCCGCGTGAAGCACCTGGGCAATGGGCAGATTGGTTAAAGACCAATGCGCTTTTCCCGGATAGCGGCGCGCAGCGCCTTATCCGGGCTACCACTACCACTGTTGTAGCCCGGCCGAGCGCAGCGACGCCAGGAAATGGCCGCACTCCTTCGTTTTCGCAAAGCAATTAACGTTAGAGCAAGGCGGCAAACGAGGGAATCCCCGGGAGCGTACATTCAGTACGTGACCGGGGTGAGCGAGCGCAGCCAACGCCGCTCTGGCGTTAATTGAGAAGCGAAAATGAATTATCACCAGTACTACCCCGTCGACATCGTCAACGGCCCCGGCACCCGCTGCACCCTGTTTGTCTCCGGCTGCGTCCACGAGTGCCCCGGCTGCTACAACAAAAGCACCTGGCGGGTGAACTCCGGTATGCCGTTTACCGCTGAGATGGCCGACCGTATCATCGCCGACCTCAACGACACCCGCATCAAACGCCAGGGGCTTTCGCTCTCCGGCGGCGATCCGCTGCATCCGCAGAACGTCGCGGATATTTTAAAGCTGGTTCAGCGCGTGCGCGCCGAATGCCCCGGCAAAGATATCTGGGTCTGGACCGGCTATAAACTTGATGAGCTGAATGAGGCGCAAATGCAGGTGGTGAACCTGATTAACGTGCTGGTTGACGGTAAGTTTGTGCAGGATTTGAAAGATCCGGCGCTTATCTGGCGCGGCAGCAGCAACCAGGTCGTACATCATTTGCGATAGCGTTTAGAGCCGTTTATTCGCCTGATGATAAACGGCCGCTTTCTCTCTTTTGCCAATGGCAATAACGTAAACCACCACCACACTATCTCGTACTTGATACACCAACCGATAACCTGACGCCTTAAGCTTGATTTTGTAGCAATCCGGTAAATCGCTCAGCCTGGTCGACTCAATTCGCGGATTCTGCACAATCTGCTGGAGCTTATTTTTGAACTGTTTTTTGACCGTCTCGCCAGGCTTCTGCCATTCGCGCCAGGCTCGTGGATCAAACTCCAGTTCATAGGTCATCCAGACTCACCTTAACCCCCGGCCGTGGGTTTTCCAGCCGTTCGCGAACGGTGCGTAATAACGCCGCTTCGCCATCACTGATGGTCATACTTTTCACCGGCATGCGGCCATTTTCCGCAATGTATTGAAACAGCAGGCGTACCGCCTCCGTTGGTGTCATATCGAGTTTCTCCAGCACGGCATAAGCCTCTTTTTTGAGTTTATCGTCCAGTCGAACATTGAGCGTGGCCATTATGCCTCCAGAAAAGGGAATTTTGTAATGCAGTATAGCATTACATTTGAATTACACTCGTATCTGGAAAACGCCTCTCAAAACCGGCTGACGCACTCCATCGCCACCGTTTTAAACTCATCGAAGCTGCGGGTCGCGGCGAGGCGACTCATGGCGCGCTCGCGCAGGAAAGTCACGAAAATATCGTAGATCGCCATCGCCTCTTCATACTCGCGCTTGCTGATAGCGAGCAGGAAGATGAGATGGGCGGTTTCGTCGCCCCAGGCGATGCCCTGCGGGGCGATAACGGTATAAACCACCGTCTTTTTCGCCAGCAGCCCCAGGGAGTGCGGCAGCGCAATGCCATCCCCCAACATGGTGCTGACGATCGCTTCACGTTCCACCACCGAAGCATGAAACTCCGCATCGACAAAGCCTTCCTCCAGCAGCTGCTGGCACAGCTCGGCGAACAGCGTTTGCTGATCCATCGGCTTATCCACCACCCGGAAGTGGGCGGCATCGAAGTATTTATTCAGCATCCACGGACGGGTACGGTCCACCAGCACCAGCTTGCCGATTTGATCCAGCTGATAGTCGGTGGGGAACGGCGCGATGGTCACTACCGGCTTGTCTTTTTCGCCGATCCGCACCGTTGAGATAACGAAATCCGCCTCGATCGCGTCCCGCTGTTCGTACTCGCGCTGGGAGATGGTAGCGGCGATCTCCAGCTGCGGATATTTACGCTGCAGGATCGCCTCGATCATCCGTACCATCGCATTGCTGGTATCGCACACCAGCAGCACCTGCGGCTGACGCTGGTAGCCGATGTTGTAATGGCGCTCCAGCCCAACGCCGATATGCAGTACCAGAAAGCCGATTTCGTTTTCGCTGATGGTGTACGGAGTATATTTCCCCCAGCTGGAGACCGCGGCCAGGGTCATATCCCAGGCCATCGGGTAGTGCTGTTTGATGTTATCCAGCAGCGGATTGGGGATCATGATCTGGTAGCGCACCCGGGTGATCATGGTTTTAATGTGGGTCAGCAGATCGGCATGCAGCTGGGCGTCGTCCAGCAGGTTGTAGTTATACTGGCTGTTAATGTAGCGCAGGATGTAATTGACCAGCGCTTCATCATCGTCGGCGCTGATAGTTTCCGGATCGACATCCTGCACCTGACGGGCCGCGATATGCACGCATAGCCACTCTTCTTCGGCGGGCGATAAAGGTTTCCCGGCCAACCGCTGCAGCTCGCCCGTCAGCTCGCGCGCGGCGTCGCGGACGTTCTGCGCCACATCTTCGGCGCTGAATTCGGCCAGCGGGTAGCCTTCGCTGACGCGGCGCACCACCACCGCGCCATACAGGCAGACAAAGCGCTCGCCGGCGTCGGTGAGGCGAATATGATGCCGCGTGAGCGTCTCCTGCAGCACCGGCTCCAGCAGCGCTGGCACCTCCGCCGCACAGGCCTCGGCGCCGATCGGCGGCGCGATATCGCCTTGCTGGGTCAGCTCCCACAGCAGGTCGGTCAGGCAGGCGCGAATTGACACCTCGCTGCCGAACAGCTTCATGCCGTGGCGCGGGCGGGTTTCAAGAGTCAGCTGATAGCGCTGGAAGCGCTCGCGCACCTCAACCATGTCATTTTGCAGCGTGGCGCGGCTGACGAACCACTCATCCGCCAGGTCTTCCAGCTTGATAGAGAACGCCGAGGTCAGGAAACGCACCAGCAGAAACGTGATGCGATCCTGGGCGGTACGCGGCACGTGCTGCGCCTTCGGCGCGGTCTCCTCCAGCGCCTGGAAACTCGTCGGATTATCTATCTTCAGCTGATAACCGCTGCCGCGGTTAAGGATAAACTGCGCGCCGTATTGCGCCAGCAGCGTATTCAGGGCGGTAATATCGGCGCGCACGGTACGGGTGGAAACCGACAGGCGTTGCGCCAGCTCATCCTGCGGCAGCGTTTCATTCCGCAGCAGGGTGAAGAGTTGCGCTAAGCGTTGGTTGGGAAATCGCATGTCAGTTCCTTGTAATTACGGCTCAGGGTTGGGCGGATATCACCATCTGCGATGGGCTACCGACCGGCGTATAGTCGGAGGCAAAGGTTAATTTGCCATCCTTCGGCGCCACGCTGAAGCGGGTAATATTATCGCTACGCTGGTTCATGACGTACAGCCACTGCCCCTGATTATCCAGCGTCAGGGTGCGGGGATAATCGCCACGCGTCCAGATATCTTCCTGGTGACTCAGGCTGCCGTCGGCCAGCACTGTGAAGTGGGCAATGCTGTTATGCAGGCGGTTGGCGACATATAGCTGTTTGCCATCGTTGCTCAACACAAGTCCGGCGGCAAAGCTGGTGCCTTTATACCCTTCCGGCAGCGCGGAGACAGTTTTGCCTTCACGCAGCAGGCCGCTTTGCTTATCCAGATGATAGAAGGTCAGCGTCGACGCTTCCTCATTAATCAGCCACAGGCCGTCGCCCTGTGGCGTAAAGACGAAGTGGCGCGGGCCGGCTCCCGGCGACGAGGCGGCGATAAACGGCGGATCGTTCGGCGTCAGCTTACCGCTGGCGCTATCCAGCCGGTACTGATAGATCCGATCCAGCCCCAGATCGGTAGAGTAGACGTATTTCCCGCTGGGATCGGCGGCGATCATATGGGCATGCGGGCCGTTGTGATCGCTGATGGCGAAGCTGCCCTCGACGGCCGCCGCCGGGCGTTCGGCGCCTGCCGGGCCTTCATCCTGATGCCTGTCCACCGCCTCAGCCAGGCTACCATCTTCTTGCACCGGTAGCACGGCGATACTGCCGCTGACATAGTTAGCCACCAGCAGATGCTTACCGTCCGGCGTCAGGGAGAGATACACCGGCCCGGCGCCGCCGGAGGCGACCTGGTTGAGCGCGGTCAGCTCGCCGTTCTTTTCAATGCGCCACGCCTGCACCACGCCTTTTTCGACTTCACTGGCGGCATACAGCGTTTTGCCATCGCGCGACACGGTTAACTGCGCGACATTCGGCAACGAGCTCACCAGCGTCTTATCGCGCAGGGCGCCGGTTTTGGCATCGACGGTAAAGCGATACAGACCTTCGCCATTGGGGTTATAGGTGCCTACCCAGGCATAGTGGGTTTGCGCGGCGCCCGCGGCGGCGGCAAACAGGGACAGTGAAGCGACAAGCAGATGACGAGCGACAGGCATAGCAACTCCTTGATGGTTCAGTGGGATAAGCTGCCCCTCACCCTTTGAGGGTGAGGGACAAGGGCACTACTTAACTAACTGTTTGGTCATCTCCAGCAGCTGGCGAACATCGGCCGGGCGGGTGTTGCCGCTGGCTTTATCGATAATCGAGCTGTAAATATGCGGGATGATTTTGCTTACCCCGGCATCGAGGGCGATTTTCAGGATCTCGCTGTAGTTTTCCAGATCGATACCGCCGGTCGGCTCGAGCCAGAAATCGTGCGCGGCGCAGGCTTTGGCGACGGCTTCAAACTCGGCGCGGTGCTTCAGGCCGCCCATCGGGAAGTATTTGATGGAGCTGCCGCCCATGTCTTTCAGCAGCGCGATGGCGGTTTCCAGCGGCACAATGCCATCCGCTGCGCCGCTGCTCAGCGGGCCGGTGGAGATCTTCACCATTCCCGGCGTACCGGTGGGAGAGACCAGGCCGTTGACCACCGTCTCGTTCTGCCCGAGCAGCGCGCGGCTGGTGGCCACGCCGGTGAAGACCTGGTTGACGTGCTGCGGCTGCACCTGGCGAGAAATCTCGCTCACCATCGCCGACTGGTTTGGATCGCCTGCCCCCAGCCCGACGGAGAGCGCGTTATCAATAAGCTTCGCGTAGTCGCGCATATCGGCCACCGCGCTGGCGACGTCCGGATAGTTTTTGGAGAGCACGCCGACCAGGACGTGACCTTCCGCCGCGTCGTAAATTTCACGGGCGTTGTCTTTGCTGCCCGCCAGGACGTTCAGGCACACGCGGTCACGGTAAAAGTTTGGGGTCAGTTTCATGCTTGTTTCTCCTTATTCAGAACTTCTGCGATGCGGCGAGCGACCACCGCCAGCTGCTCCGCGTTTACGCTGCGGACATCGGCTTCGATAATGCCTTCATTCGCTTTATAGCCGCGGAAGTAGATGGCGTATTCGCCCTGCTTCAGCGCGTTAACCAGATCGCCGGTCTTCACGCCGGTCGTGACTTCATCAAATTTAATTTCGGCGCGGGCGATATCGCGGCCCGCGCTGTCCCACACCACGCGGGCGGTCACGCCGTTAAGCGCGTTGAGCTGTTCGATAAACGGCGTCATCTTCGCCACCATCTGCTCGCCGCTCTCTTTGCTCGCCGTCAGGTAGTGTTCAATGGCGCAGGTCAGGCCGAGAATGCCCTCTTTACCCACTTTCATCGCCCGGCCAATGCCCATCGACTGGCGCTTAACCCACTCGACGTACTGCGTTTTGCCAATCACCAGCCCGCTGGTCGGCCCTTCAATCGCTTTCGCGCCGCTGTAGATAACCAGGTCGGCGCCCATGCGGTAGTAGCACTGCAGATCTTCTTCCGCCGCCGCATCGACGATCAGCGGTACGTTATGCTGGCGCGCCACTTCCGCGGCCTGCGCGACGTTGAGCATGCTTTTCTGCACGCAGTGGTGGGATTTGATGTACAGAATCGCCGCGGTGCGCGGAGTGATCGCCGCCGCCAGCTGCTGGGCAGAACATTCGTTGGCGTAGCCCGCTTCCACCAGCTTACCGCCGCCCAACGCCACCATCGTGCCAACCGGCGCGCCGAAGTTGACGTTGTGGCCCTTCGGCAACACGATTTCGTTATTTTCAATCGGCGTAACGTGCAGGTTCTCCAGCAGCCAGTCGCTGTCTTTCACCAGCACCGCCGCTACCGACTGGGCAATCCCCGCCGACGCGCAGGAGACAACGGTCGCCCCTTCCACATCCAACAGTTTGGCGATGTACTCGCCGGTTTTATTCACCAGGTCTTTCATTTCAAAGTACTGGTTCATACCGGCCATCGCGGCTTCAACCACTTCCGGGCGCGGCGTGGAAACGCCCAGCGCCGTCATCCGGCCAGAAGTATTAATCACCTGTTTTAAATGGTATTTCTCAAAAATCGAAGGCATGTTCCGCGCTCCCTTGTTCGGTCAGATAGCCTTTGCCCGCGCGGATCGCGGCCAGCGGCACCAGAATGTTGTCAGCCTGCAGGCTCTCTTTTTCAGCATCCACCAGCAGCGTGGGCCGGTGCTCCAGGCGAAATAGCGTTAAATCGGCGTCGAAGCCCACTTCCAGCCGCCCTTTACGCGACAGGCGCAGCCCTTCTGCGGCGCTGACGGTCACGCAGTCAATCACCTGCGGTAGCGTCATGCCGATGGCGAGGAATTTCGACATCACCAGCGCCAGCGAGCGCACCGGGCCGTCGATCCGGTTACGGCAGTAAATATCGGAGCTAATGGTGTGCGGCAGAATGCCCAGCGCAATCGCCCGCCGCGCCACCTCAAAGCTGAAGCTGGCGGTGCCATGGCCGACATCGAGACGCACGCCGCGCTGCAGAGCGCGAGTAATAGAGCTGCGCAGCTCGCCGGCAGGATTCAGAATGCGGTTCGGCTTGCCGTTATAGCAGTGGGTAATGATGTCGCCGCTGCTCAGCAGATCGGCGATTTCATCGAGGTTCGGCGGGTTATTGCCGATGTGCACCATCAGCGGCAGATCGTCGTTTTCCTGCTGAATGGCCTTGGCGCGCGCCAGCGGCGTAATGCCGTTTTCGCCCACCACGCTGCTGCTCATCCGCGCCTTCAGGCCGACGATAAAGTCGGGATGACGCTGCACCGCCTGCTTCACCGCGGCGGCGTCGATATTGGCCATATTGGCCAGCTCATTCTGCGCAATCAGCCCGACGCGGGAGATGTTGAGCAGCGCATAAACTTCCGTCGCCGCTTTACGGGTCAGTTGATAGAAGTCATCGACGTCGTCGGCGCCGGTGCTGCCGGCATCGATCACGGTGGTGACGCCGGTGGCGATGCCGACGCTATCCGGCTCATCGTGATAAATCGGTGAATTCGGGTAGCAGTGAACGTGAGAGTCAATCCAGCCAGCGCTGACGTAAACCTTGCCGTTCAGCTCAATGGTTTTACGGGAGGGCGCGCTAATCTCGCCCAGCGCCGCGATTTTCCCGTCCTGAATGGCGATATCAGTCAGGGTATCGTCGACGAGGCGCGCGCGGCGCAGGAGTAAATCAAACATAGCTATCTCCTGATGAAAAGAGTGTACGGATGGCGGCGTACCGCCTTATCCGGCCTACAAACCGCGCTGGCTTGTAGGCCCGATAAGCGCAGCGCCATCGGGCGCTTAGCTAATCGCCACCGGGAAGATGGAACCGAGGATCATCGCCCCGAGGATGGCGCCGCCGGTGATCGGTTTCTGCCAGATGTAGAACAGCAGTGCGCCAACCAGCGAGCCAATCCCGATAGGAATCGAGGCGGTCATTGCGCTGAGGATGATCAAGGGACCGAGGAAGCGGCCGGAGGCGTTACCGGCCCCCATCATCACGTCGGCGCCGTAGGTGGAATCGCTCTGGTTGATGGTGAACTTACGCGCCAGAATGATGATGTAGCCCACCGCCAGGCCGAGGACCAGGCCGGTGACCAGCGACGCGGCGAAGTTCGCCACCGGGAAGACAAAGCCCGCGCCGAGCAGCAGCGCCGGCACGCCAAGACCGATACCGGTCTGTATCGCGCCGCCGATATCGAGGATCCCTACCAGCGACCCTTCGATGATGCGGGCGAACAGGAAGCTGGCGCCAAACGCCGCCACCGCGCCGTAAACGCCGGTATCAATCCCCGACTTCAGCATCGCCACGAAGGCCACTTCGTTAAAGGCGCCGATGCCGTACAGGTAGTACATGTGGGTCCCGGCGAAGACGCCGGAGGAGAGCAGGCCAACAAAGATCGGGAACGACCAGTCGGCATACCAAAAACCTTTATTCTGTTCCATTATCCGGCTCCCGTTACTTGCCGCTGAGTGAGTTGTGGATCATGTCCAGCCAGTTCGGCACGGTCAGATGGAAGGATTCGATCATCTTCATGTCGAAGCCACGGAAGAAGCCGCTGAGGACAAACAGCGCGACGATGGCCACCATCATCACTTTAGTCACCCGGTTCCAGCCGCTCTCTTCGACGCCTTTACCGATCAGGATCCCCAGCACCAGACCCGGTACGGCGTTACCCATAATCAGCTGCGCGGCGCCGCCGAAAATCGTCGCCCAGAAGCCTGATTTTTTACCGGCATCGATCGCCGCCAGCCAGAAGATCACCGGCATCACGGTGTTTACCAGCAGGTTTGCCGCCGGCACCAGTACCTTAACGGCGGTCACCTGCAGCGCTTCCGGTACGGACGAGGCGGTCAGGTTGAGGAAGGCGACGACAATCATGCCGATGATGCCGCAGGAGATGGCCATTTTTTTCGGATCGTGCAGCGTTTCGCCGACGTTACGATTTTTCAGCATCAGCGCCGCCGCGCCCCAGTTGGGTATAATGCGGTGGTCAACATCCTGGGTGAAGGAGCCTGCTGCAACGGAAGAGGCCCAGGCGTTAAAGAAGAAGCCAAGGCCAAACGAGAAGTGGGAGGCCGGATCGCCCTCACAGGAATTCAGCTCGCCCAGGGTTCGAAACGCCCCCATCCCCTGCGTGGTGGGGGCATGAAACATGCGTGCCGCTCCGGCGCCCACGCCGACGCCGACCAGGCCGCCGATGATAAGCGATTTTATTAAAATTATCAGGAACATAGTCAGACCTTTTGCTAACAATCAGGTTTGCGTGACGAAATCCACTTTATCGAGATCGATGGCGGTCACGTTGACGGTGACGTCCAGCTCCACGCTGTAGGTCCGTCGTTCACGGCGCAAAAAGAAGAACAGAAACGCCTCTTTTCGTACCGCTTCGCGCGCATGAACAACCGTCACGTCCTGTGGCTCAATACGCAGTAGGATGCGCGAGGATGATTTCATCACCGCAGCCTGCACATGGTTCAGGGCATCGGCGAAGGCCCGTGATTTGCTTTCGCCTTTGCCGGCAACCCTCACCGTGGTGGTGAATTGCTCTTTCATACTTATGCGCCGTATTTCTTTTTCCAGGCTTCTACCAGCCGCTCGCCCAGCTCTTCTTTATCCATAAAGCCGAAGCCCAGCACGTTGCAGCCTTCGTTGATAGCGGTGACGCCCTCATCAATAGAGCGCATGCCATATTTTGCTTTGTAGCCGTATTTGGTCTGGGCGGTGATGGCGCCAGCGCCGCCGCTGCCGCAGAAGGAGATGCCGAAGGTGGCGTTTTCCGCTTTCATTATGTCGCCAAGCTTCATGTCGGCCGCAACGCCAGGGACGACCACAGCACGTGCGCCCGCTTTTTCAGCGCCTGCGGCGACTTTTTGGCCTTTACCCAGACGGTCGCCAATGACTACAGTGATTTGTTCCATGTTTTGCTCCTTACAGGTTATCTTTCGCGACTTCGAAGTGGACGGAGAGCAGCCAGGCCTCTTCATCAGGCAGGTTGCCGAACTGTGCGACCACTTCGCGGGCCAGCATCATTGAATCTTCAGAAATTTCTTCGAACAGACTGGCATCCACTTCCGGTAGCGGTTCGCCGCTGATTGACCGGTGGGCCATGGCCCGCACGTGGGAAGTCAGCATTTGCTCCTGAACGTCGTTAGGGACGATGTCGTGACGGCTTAACAGGGCGAATACCTGCTGTAACATCTTGTCAGCCAGGCGTTCGGTCTGCGCCGCCTGCTCCCCTACGTCGTTTATTACCGCTCCGTTATTCACTTGTGTTACCCCGCTGATGTCTCTGGAAATCAAGGTAGCGCCGGGGGTCAGGAGTTTGTAGCGAGTTGTTTTCCACTTCGAAGTGGAAAGGGAGAAGGCTTAGGTGATCGACTCCACATATTCGCCGGATAAATGTAAAAACAGGCGATATGACGTGATGCGCATCACAACAATGATCGAGGTTTAGCGGAAAACGACCGCAGAAAGACCGGAAAAAGAAAAGGGAAAAATGTGATACAGGTAGGCTTTCAGGTGGGAGGCATCGGCTGATGCCTCCCGAAAAGAACGGTTAGCGGTACTTCTTATGATAGGTGTTGCGGGTGGTTTTAAACTCCTCCGCGGCGGCCTGCGCCTCTTTCACCTTGCCTTCGTTCGCCAGCTTCAGCGCACCGTCGATCTGGCCGATCAGAATATCCAGACCGTGACGGTAATCTTTCATCTCAGCGCTGTCGGCCGCTTTGCCTTCCAGCTTCGGCGGGGTCTCTTTCTGAGCATCGACCGCGGCGGTACGCATCTTATTCAGCGCCGCTTTCAGCTCGCCGGCGTCGGAGGTCTTCTGTACCACTTGCAGGTTTTCTGCCAGAGTGTCCATGTCTTCGCCCAGGTCGGCGAAGGCCGACGCTGAACCGAGCGCAAAAGCAGAGACAGCCAGCATCGCTAACAGTTTTTTACGCATTGCTCACTTCCTTTTTATTATTTAAGCAAACAGGTGTTATTGCCCGGCGATTTTCATCTCCGGCAGCAGCACAGAACCGCACTGAATGTTGCTGCGCGTTTCAATATCATCGCCAATGGTCACGATATTACGCCACATTTCTTTCAGATTTCCTGCAATGGTGATCTCACTGACAGGATATTGAATTTCGCCGTTTTCTACCCAGAAGCCGGATGCGCCGCGTGAGTAGTCGCCGGTGACGCCACTGACACCCTGCCCCATCAGTTCGGTAACCACAAGACCGGTGCCCATCTCTTTAAGCATCTTTGCAAAACTCAGACCGCGGCCGTTAATGCGCCAGTTGTGGATGCCCCCGGCGTGGCCGGTGCTTTTCATCCCCAGCTTGCGCGCTGAGTAATTGGTCAGCAGCCACTGGGTCAGCACGCCGTCTTTGACGATATCGCGACGTTCGGTGCGCACGCCTTCGCTGTCGAACGGCGTGGAGGCCAGCCCTTTCAGCAGGTGCGGATGCTCTTCAATGGTTAGCCACTCCGGCAAAATTTGTTTGCCCAGCGAATCGAGCAGGAAGGTCGATTTACGGTAGACCGCGCCGCCGGCAATCGCTCCGACCAGGTGACCAAACAACCCGGTCGCCACTTCGTTGGCGAAAATGACCGGCGCCTTCATGGTCGACAGCTTACGCGGCGCCAGGCGCGACAGGGTGCGGCGGGCGCACTCTTCCCCGACCCATTCCGGGGACTGCAGATCCTCGATCGCCCGGCCAATGGTGTAGGCGTAGTCGCGCTCCATATCGCCGTCATCTTCCGCAATGACGCAGCTGGAGAGGGAATGGCGAGTCGAGCAGTAGCTCTGCAGCATGCCATGGCTGTTACCGAACACTTTGATGCCGTAGTGGCTGTTAAAGCTGCCGCCTTCGGTGTTGGTGATGCGTTTATCGGCCTTCAGGGCCGCTTGCTCCGCGCGGGCGGCCAGTTCGATGGCGTCGTCCGGGGAGACCTCCGCCGGGTGGAACAGGTCCAGATCCGGGGCGTCAAAGGCCAGCAGATCTTTATCGGCTACGCCGGCAAACGGGTCCGGGGAGGTATAGCGGGCGATATCCAGCGCCGCCTGCACGGTGCGGGCGATGGCGTCCGGGCTAAGATCGGTGGAGGAGGCGCTGCCCTTGCGGTTCTGATGGTAAACCGTGATGCCTAATGCCCCATCGCTGTTGAATTCTACATTCTCCACTTCGCCATAGCGGGTGCTGACGCCGATGCCCGTGGTTTTGCTGACGGAAACTTCCGCACCGTCAGATTTACCTGCCGCCAGTTCCAGTGCCGTGGTAACGGCTTCTTCCAGCGTCTTACGCTGCTGTGCAACTTGAGAGATGACTTTCATTGCTAATGCCATAATGTAAGAAGGAGTTAACTGAAGTCTAACAGAGAACCGTTTTTCAGTGCGCGCCTTAACTGGTAACATTAGCCTCTTTTTTTAAGGAGCCTGAGATGACAAAGCAGCCCGAAGACTGGCTCGACGACGTGCCCGGTGATGACGTTGAAGATGAAGATGATGAAATCATCTGGGTCAGTAAGAGTGAAATTAAGCGCGACGCGGAAGAACTGAAGCGTCTTGGCGCGGAACTCGTTGACCTGGGGAAAAACGCGCTGGATAAAATTCCGCTGGATACCGACCTGCGCGACGCCATCGAACTCGCCCAGCGAATCAAAAAAGAGGGTCGCCGCCGCCAGCTACAGCTTATCGGCAAGATGCTGCGCAACCGCGATGTCGATCCGATTCGTCAGGCGCTGGACAAGCTGAAAAACCGTCACAACCAGCAGGTTGCGCTGTTCCACAAGCTGGAGCAGATCCGCGATCGACTGATTGACGACGGGGATGACGCCGTCGCTGAAGTGCTGAACCTGTGGCCAGATGCT
This sequence comes from Klebsiella sp. P1954, assembly GCF_018199955.1. NCBI lineage: Bacteria > Pseudomonadati > Pseudomonadota > Gammaproteobacteria > Enterobacterales > Enterobacteriaceae > Klebsiella > Klebsiella sp. P1954. The sequence goes on from NZ_CP073373.1 coordinate 2,454,471, forward strand.
GACCGTCAGCAGCTGCGTTCGCTGATCCGCAATGCGAAGAAAGAGAAAGAAGGCAACAAGCCGCCGAAATCGGCGCGCCTGATCTTCCAGTATCTGCGTGAACTGGCGGAAAACGAAGGCTAAGTCCCCCTGTTTTTGCCCGCAATAGTCTCCCGGATGGCGGCGCGCTGCGCCTTATCCGGGCTACGGTTCCCTATATCAAACGGTTACTCAACACCGTAGGCCCGCGCAAGCGCAGCGCCGCCGGGCAAGCTGTACCAGACTCCGTTCCCGTCATTGTGCCGGATGGCGGCTACGCCTTATCCGGCCTACAGAGCCCTGTATATCAAACGGTTACTCAACACCGTAGGCCCGCGCAAGCGCAGCGCCGCCGGGCAAGCTGTACCAGACTCCGTTCCCGTCGTTGTGCCGGATGGCGGCTACGCCTTATCCGGCCTACCTTCACCCCAGCTCTAAGGCTTGCGCCAGCAGGGGGATTCCCGTCGCATCGCCTGAATCCCCTCATCCACACGACGATACGTTTGTTTATAGCCTGACTTATCAAGCTGAATCGTTAAAGCTAAAAACAATGTAGATCACATATCCTGGTGATAAATACGTATTACTTAGCAAAATAATACGACTTTCATCTCATTTAACATCATAAAAACGGCCACTTTCTCACCAGGTGAGGCGCTTCACATTTTAATCACCCCCATGCCGGTAGATTTCACACGTCAATGACACAATCGATTCAGCAAAAAGGGAATAAAAATGAAAAAGACATTGGTTCTGACGACGATCGCCCTGCTGGTTTCCGGCTCGGCCGTGGCAAAAACATGGGTGCTGACGAACGCTGAAGAGGGGATGGATAAAGGAAACTGGCAGATCAACAGCGATCAGCTGAAGGTGAAAGACCATGCGTTCAGCATTGAGCAAAAAGTCCTGCACGGCGGTAAGCAGGAAGGCAGCAAAATCCTCACCATTCATAGTAAAGACGGCCTGACCATTACCTTGAGCCCGACACGCGGCATGAACTTACTGCGTATTGAGGGTTTCGGCAGCCGGATGGGCTGGGATTCGCCGGTTAAAGAGGTCGTCAACCCGGCGTTTATCAACCTGGAAAGCCGCAATGGCCTCGGCTGGCTGGAAGGATTCAACGAGATGATGGTCCGCTGCGGCTATGAATGGACCGGCCATCCGGTGACCGCGGACGGGCAAATTTATACCCTACACGGCAAGGCGGGCAACACGCCGGCCTCTCTGGTGGAGGTGGAGGTGGCCGACAGCGCACCGTATGAAATCCGCATCCGCGGGCTGGTGAAAGAGAGCACCTTTAAAAAAGCCGATCTGCAGACCCTGACCGAACTGCGCTACGTCCCGGGCAGCAACAGCTTCAGCCTGCATGATGTCTTAACCAACCATGCCGACTATCCGCATGATTATCAGATCATCTACCACAGCAACTTCGGCACCCCGATCCTCGAAGAAGGCGCGCGTTTCCTCGCCCCGATCTCCAGCATCAGCCCGTTCAATGATTACGCGAAGAGCGGGTTAAAAACCTGGCAAACTTATCAGGGACCGACCAAAGATTTTGACGAGATGGTATTTAATATTCAGCCGCTGGCCGATGAAAATCACCAGACCCTGGCCGCGGTGGTCAACAAAGCGGGCGATAAAGGGGCCTCTATTCAATTTGATACCCGTCAGCTGCCGGTCCTGACACTGTGGAAAAACACCGATACCGTCAAGCAGGGCTATGTCACCGGTATCGAGCCGGGGACCAGCTACGCCTATCCGGTGACCATTGAACGCGAGCAAAAACGCGTGAAGCAGCTGCAGCCGGGCGCCAGCGCGCAGTTTGATCTAACCTACACCCTGCTGCACGATAGCGCCCAGGTAGCCGCCGTTGAGCAGAAAATCGCGCAGATTCAGGGCGATAACAAAGTCGCGGAGAACGAGACGCCGATCGCCAAAGAGTAACAGCGCCGCCAGTCGAATGCCCGGAGCGGTACGCCGAGCCGGGCTACTCCCGCCCCATCACCTCGTGCCCGAGATCCCGGGCAAACTGCTGATACTGCCGCTCATCGATCGGCTGCGGGTAGCTCAGCACCAGCAGCTCATGATCCGCAATGCCCTGATGATAGCTCGGGTGATGATGCGCCCAGGGATTAGCATGGAACCCCATCGACTGATAAAAGCGCAGCCGTTTATGGGCGATGGCCGTGGTTAGCGGATCGATTTCCAGAATGGTCAGCGGGGCGCGCGTCAGGATCTGCGCCAGCAGCTGTTTACCATAGCCGCGGGAGCGCAGCGTGTCGCCGATGGCCAGATGTTCGATATAACCGTAGCCGGCAAACTGCCAGCAGCCGCTGAGGCCGACAAAGACGCCTTCATCGAACCATGCTTCCAGCGCGTAGCGCGGGTGGCTCAGCGCCTGACGTTTGGCCTCGCTTTCGCGCTGCTCGTGCCACGGAAAGGCGCGCGCGTAAAGCGCGTCCAGCATGGCGAAATGGGGCGAGTCGGTAGAACGTACGCTTTCGCAGGTCAGCATCACACAATTCCTGGTAGCTAAAACAAAACTGCCCTCACGCGGAGGGCAGTGACCGGAGGCGTACGCGCTTATTCAGCCGCGGCCGCTTTTTGCGCCAGCTTATCCAGCAGCTTCTGATGAATGCCGCCGAAGCCGCCGTTGCTCATCACCAGGATATGGTCGCCCGGGTGGGCGGTTTTGACCACCATCTCCGCCAGGGTATCGACGTCGGCGCTCCAGTGAGCCGGCTGGACGCAGGCTTCCGCCACTTCCGCCACCTGCCACGGAATATGCTGCGGCTGCAGGAGGAACACCTCATCGGCGCGGCCGAGAGACGGCGCCAGATCGTCCTTGCAGACGCCCATTTTCATGGTGTTAGAGCGCGGCTCCAGCACGGCGAGAATGCGCGCGGTACCGCCTACTTTACCGCGCAGCGCCTGCAGCGTGGCGAGGATTGCCGTCGGATGATGGGCGAAATCGTCATACACGGTGACGCCGTTGGCTTCGCCGCGCAGCTCCAGGCGACGGCGGGCGTTGATAAAGCTGCCCAGCGCGTTCGCGGCATCCGCCGGCAGCACGCCGACGTGACGCGCCGCGGCAATCGCCATCAGGCCGTTATGCATATTATGCTCGCCGACCAGCGCCCACTTCACTTCGCCGACCTTTTCGCCGTCGAGTAAGACTTCCCACTGCGAGGCGTCGGCGTTCAGTTTTTTCGCCTGCCAGTGGCCCTGCTCGCCCACCAGCTCCTGCTCGCTCCAGCAGCCCATCGCCATCACCTGCTTCAGGTTGATGTCGTTCTCCGGCAGGATAATTTTGCCTTTGCCCGGCACGATGCGCACCAGATGGTGGAACTGTTTCTGAATCGCCTTCAGGTCATCAAAGATGTCCGCGTGGTCGAACTCAAGGTTGTTGAGGATCAGCGTCCGCGGGCAGTAGTGAACAAACTTGGAGCGCTTGTCGAAGAAGGCGCAGTCATATTCGTCGGCTTCAATGACGAAGAACGGGCTGTCGCCCAGGCGCGCGGAGACGTCGAAATTGCCCGGAACGCCGCCAATCACGAACCCCGGTTTATAGCCGCAGGCTTCAAGGATCCAGGTCGCCATGCCGGCAGTGGTGGTTTTGCCGTGGGTCCCGGCGACGGCCAGCACCCAGCGATCGCGCAGCACGAAGTCGTGCAGCCACTGCGGGCCGGACATATAGGGAATATTATTTTCCAGCACCGCTTCAACGCACGGGTTGCCGCGAGTCATGGCGTTACCGATGATCACCAGGTCCGGCCGGGGCTCCAGCTGGCTGGGGTCATAGCCCTGAATTAAATCAATCCCCTGGTTTTCCAGCAGGGTGCTCATCGGCGGATAGACGTTAGCATCCGACCCCGTTACCTCATGACCGAGGGAGCGCGCCAGCATGGCCAGCCCCCCCATAAACGTGCCACAGATTCCTAAAATATGAATGCGCATTCGTCATTTCCTTTTCTTATCCGGGGCACATTTTACCCATATCCCGGGCCCTGGCGAAATGCATTTCAGGCGAATCTGTATTTTGCTGGCGCGATTCACCTGTGCGCACTTTTTTGATTCTTTGTTAAGATTGTTGCGTTCGTTTTACTCAACATAAAAATGCAGGGAACGAGTTATGAAAACGTTAGGTGAGTTTATTGTTGAAAAGCAGCACGAGTTCTCCCACGCCACCGGTGAGCTGACTGCTTTGTTGTCAGCAATAAAGTTGGGCGCCAAGATCATCCACCGCGATATCAACAAGGCCGGTCTGGTCGATATCCTGGGTGCCAGCGGTGCTGAAAACGTTCAGGGCGAGGTTCAGCAAAAACTCGATCTGTTCGCTAATGAAAAATTAAAAGCCGCACTGCGAGCACGCGATATTGTTGCCGGGATCGCCTCTGAAGAAGAAGATGAGATTGTCGTCTTCGAAGGGTGTGAACACGCCAAATACGTGGTGCTGATGGACCCTCTGGATGGCTCCTCTAACATCGACGTTAACGTCTCTGTCGGTACGATCTTCTCTATCTACCGCCGCGTGACGCCTGTCGGCACGCCGGTGACAGAAGAAGACTTCCTGCAGCCGGGCAACAAGCAGGTGGCCGCGGGCTATGTGGTCTACGGATCGTCGACGATGCTGGTGTATACCACCGGCTGCGGCGTTCATGCCTTCACCTACGACCCGTCCCTTGGCGTCTTCTGTCTATGCCAGGAGCGCATGCGCTTCCCGGAGAAGGGCAATACCTACTCCATCAACGAAGGCAACTACATCAAATTCCCGCAGGGCGTGAAGAAGTACATTAAGTACTGTCAGGAAGAGGACAAAGCGACTCAGCGTCCTTATACCTCACGCTATATCGGCTCGCTGGTGGCGGACTTCCACCGCAACCTGCTGAAAGGCGGCATCTATCTCTATCCGAGCACCGCCAGCCACCCGGAAGGCAAGCTGCGCCTGCTGTATGAATGCAACCCGATGGCCTTCCTCGCCGAACAAGCGGGCGGTAAGGCCAGCGACGGTAAAGAGCGTATTCTGGATATTATCCCGGAAAGCCTGCATCAGCGTCGCTCCTTCTTCGTCGGCAACAACCACATGGTAGAAGACGTCGAGAACTTTATTAAAGCGTTCCCGGACGCCTAAGCGCCCTGCCCGCTCCTCCCGCGCCTGCGGGAGGAGCATTTCTTAGCGACTCCCCGCCCCGCTCACCCGCGTCACCGCCGCATTCTGCCGATTTTCCCACAGCACGGTCAGCCCACGCTGCAGCGCGATAAAGATAAACAGCAAAATGCCGATGGCGATTTTCGTCCACCATGAGCTGAGGGTACCGTCGAAGTTGATGTAGGTCTGAATCAGCCCCTGGATCGCCACCCCGAACAGCGTTCCCAGCACGGTACCGACGCCACCGCTTAGCAGCGTACCGCCGATCACCACCGAGGCAATCGCATCCAGCTCGACGCCGACGCCCGCCAGCGCATAGCCCGCCTGGGTATAAATGGAAAAGACGATCCCGGCCAGCGTCGCCAGTCCGGTGGAGAGCATATAGATACGGATCGTGGCGCTGCGAGTCGAAATCCCCATCAGATTCGCCGACATGGCGTTGCCGCCGATGGCATACACCTGGTTGCCAAAGCGGGTGCGATGGGCGACAAAAATACCGGCCACCACCACCAGCAGCATCAGCAGTCCCATGGCGCTGAGACGACCGCCGCCGGGAATGGTCCATGCCAGCCCGGACAGGGTGTCGTACACTGGGTGGTTAATCGGAATCGACTCCTCTGACACCAGATAGCTCACGCCGCGCAGGAAGAACATGCCGGCGAGGGTGATGATAAAGGCCGGGATCTTCAGGGCGTCAATCAGCAGCCCCATAAACGCGCCGAAGGCGCAGCCCATCACCAGCACCAGCGGAAAGGCCACCAGCGGCGAGATTCCCCAAAAGCCAATCGCTTTGGCGAGGAAGACGCCGGTAAAGGCGATCACCGACCCCACCGACAGATCGATCCCGCCGGAGAGGATCACGAAGGTCATGCCCACGGCGATGATCCCGAGGAAGGCATTATCCGTCAGGATATTGCAGATCACCCGCGTTGAGGCAAAACCGGGGAACTGAGTCAGGCAGTAGAGGTAGCCCAGCACAAACACCGCAAGGGTGATCATCAATGGTAAATTACGTTTTATCACGGCCGCGTACCCCTTTCAGTAAACCGATAAAGCGCGGCGACTGGACAATCAGTACGCACAGCACCACCACCGCTTTCACCACCTGGTTGAGCTCCGGCGGGAAGCCGGAGAGCAAAATCCCGGTGTTCATTCCCTGGATAATCAGCGCCCCCACCACCGAGAGCAGCAGGTTAAAGCGCCCGCCCATCAGCGAGGCGCCGCCGATGACCACCGCCAGAATGGCGTCCAGCTCAAGCCATAGCCCGGCGTTATTGGCATCCGCGCCGCGGATGTCCGCCGCCACGATGATCCCGGCGATCGCCGCGCAGACGCCGCTCAGGACATAGGCCAGCATCACCACGATGCGGGTATTGACGCCGGCGTTTTTCGCCGCGCGGATGTTGATCCCTACCGCCTCAATAAACATGCCCAGCGCCGTTTTACGGGTAAACAGCCAGAACAGCAGCAGCGTAGCGGCGGCGACGATCACCGGCGTCGGAAACAGCAGAAACGATCCGCTGCCGAGCCACGCCAGGGCCGGGGAATCAAAGGTGACGATCTGCCCGGCGGTGATCAACTGCGCCACCCCGCGCCCGGCCACCATCAGGATCAGCGTCGCCACAAAGGGCTGGATCTTAAGGACCGCCACGAGGATGCCGTTCCACAATCCGGCCAGCGCGCCCGCGGCCAGCGCGGCCAACAGCACCACCGGCAGGCTGTGCCCGGCGACGGTCATCGAGGCGGCCGTCGCGCCGGCAATCGCCATCACCGCCCCTACCGACAGGTCGATGCCGCCGGTGGCGATCACCAGCGTCATGCCAATCGCCAGCAGCGCCACCGGCGCGGCGCGGTTGAGAATATCGATCGGGCTGCCAAACAGGCGGCCATCCTGGAGCACCACCTGATAAAAATGGGGCGCCACCAGGCTGTCTACCAGCAGAACCAGCAGCAGGGCAATAATCTGCGGGGTGCCCTTCGGCCAGGTGAAGCGTCGCTTCTCCGGGCCGGTTTGCGAAAGAGATCGAGGCATCATGGGTTACTCCTTATGCCGCAATAGCGTTCATGATCGCCGGAACAGAGAGCTCGGCGAGCGGGATCTCCGCCACCTGTCGGCGATCGCGCAGGATAATGACCCGATCGGCGTAACCCACCAGCTCCTCCAGTTCAGAAGAGATAACCAGCAGCGCCAGGCCATCGGCGCAGAGGGTTTCAATCAGGCGAATAATTTCCGCATGGGCGCCGACGTCGATGCCGCGGGTCGGCTCATCGAGGATCAGGAACTGCGGTTTGGTCAGCAGCCAGCGGGAGAGCAGCACCTTCTGCTGGTTGCCGCCGGAGAGAAACTCGATCGGCTGCTCGGCGCTCGGGGTACGGATCCCCAGCTGGCGAATAAAGCGCTCGGCGATCTCATTCTGCTCCCGGCGGGGGATCGGCCGCAGCCAGCCGCGCTGCGCCTGCAGGGCGAGAACGATATTTTCCCGCACCGAGGCAGCGGCGATAATGCCGTCGGTTTTGCGATCCTCCGGACAGAAGCCGATCCCGAGGCAGGACGCCTGATGCGGGGAGCGCAAGGTCTGAGGTTTGCCTTTGATCCACGCCTTCCCGCTGTCCGCCGTTTTAATGCCGAAGATCACCTCGGCGGTTTCCGTGCGTCCGGAACCCAGCAGGCCGGCGAGGCCTACAATTTCACCCGGGCGGACCTGCAGGTCGAACGGGGCGATGGTTCCTTTTTTACCGTAGCCTTCAAACGCCGCTACCGGTTTATCGCTCAGCAGGGTACGGCCCGCCCGCTGCAGGGCATTGTGGTCCAGTTCGCGACCCAGCATCATTTTCACCAGCTCAATCTGCGGCAGCTCGCGGGTCTCACGGCAGCCCACAAATGTGCCGTTACGCAGCACGGTGATGCGGTCGCTGACCGCATAGACCTGGTCGAGAAAATGGGTGACGAAGATCAGGCTGACGCCGTTATCCCTGAGCTGGCGCATCAGGGTGAACAGCATCTCCACCTCCTGGGTATCGAGGCTGGCGGTGGGCTCGTCGAGGATCAGCACCTTGGCCGACAGGTCGATGGCCCGACAGATAGCGACGATCTGCTGCATCGCCACCGAAAAGCGGTTCAGCGGCTCGCGCACGTCGAGGGAAAAGCCGTAGGAGGCCATCAGCGCCGTCGCCCTGGCCTCCATCTCTTTACGTCGCAGCAGACCAAACCGCCGCGGCTCACGGCCGATGAACAGGTTATCCGCCACCGACATATTGGGCAGCAGGTTCACTTCCTGGTAGACGGTGCCGATCCCCAGCTGCTGGGCATGGGCGGTATTTTTGGGCGAAATAGCCTGGCCTTCCAGCCAGATAGTGCCGCGATCGGCATGGTAAACGCCGGTCAGCGCTTTGATCAGCGTCGATTTTCCGGCGCCGTTTTCGCCCAACAGGGCCATGATTTCGCCGCGCCGCAGGCTAAAGTTGACGTTATCCAGCGCCTTAACGCCGGGGAAGAATTTACTAAGTCCTTCGGTGCGAAGGATCTCCTGGTGTGCCTCGGCGCTCATAATCGATGTCACCTTCAAATGATGTCAGGTTACCCCGGGTCGCGCTGGGCTTCCCGGGGTTTCTGGAACGCTGCTTTTTACCCTCTCCCATCGGGGAGAGGGATGGAATGAGGGGCTCCCCACTCAGTAGCCCATATTTTTCTTCTTCTCTAACTCTTCTTTCGCCGTATCCGGCAGATACAGCGTCGATTTGGTGATGGTCAGCTTCTCCGGCAGGGTGCCGTCTTTTTTATATTTCTCCAGCGCATCAAACGCCGGGCCGGCCATATTTGGCGTCAGCTCGACGCTGGCGTTGGCTTCTCCGGCGATCATCGCTTTATAGATATCCGGCACGCCGTCGATGGAGCCGGTCAGAATATCTTTGCCCGGCTTCAGGCCAGCTTCTTTAATGGCCTGGATGGCGCCGATGGCCATATCGTCGTTATGAGCGAACACCATGCAGATGTTTTTGCCGTTATTCTCAGCTTTGATAAAGCTCTCCATGACCTCTTTCCCTTTACTGCGGGTGAAGTCGCCGGACTGGGAGCGGATAATTTTGATATTCGACGCTTTGGCAATCGCGTCGGCGAAGCCTTTCTTACGATCGATGGCCACGCTGGCCCCAACGGTGCCCTGCAGTTCAACGACGTTGCACGGCTTACCGTCGACGGTTTTCACCAGCCAGTCGCCAATCAGCTGGCCTTCCAGCACGTTGTTGGCGGTCACGGTGGTCATGTAGAGATCTTTATCTTTAACATCAATGGAACGGTCGAGGAGGAAAACCGGGATCTTGGCCTCTTTCGCCTCTTTCAGCACCGGTTCCCAGCCGGTAGCCACCACCGGCGCAATGAAGATCGCGTCGACCCCTTGAGCAATAAAGGAACGTACTGCTTTGATCTGGTTTTCCTGTTTTTGCTGACCATCAGCGATCTTCAGGGTGATACCGCGCTTGGCGGCCTCCTCTTTCGCGACGCTGGTTTCCGCCGCACGCCAGCCGGATTCAGAACCGACCTGCGAAAAACCTACGGTTAGCGGGGCAGCTATCGCCATAGACGACATAGCTGCGGAAACTGCTGTGACAAGAAGTAAGCGCTTCCACATAAGGGTATCCTCGTAGGGTTATTGTTGGTTAAAGTCTCACCTGCGGACAAACTATAGACAATCGGTGATGTAACTGAATGCGTTACATCACACTTCAAAAAAGTAAATGAGATGTTAATGATGGCCCTACTGCCCAGCGGAGAGCCGATAAGGCTTCGCAGGGAGCGCGGCTGTTGCGGTTTATGACGTTTTTTTAAGCAGTATGATAAATCAATCACATGCAATGAAAACGGTTACATAAATTTATTCATGATGTGGCTATGTTTATGGATTTTCATGTCATTATTACGCGAAAAATTCGGAGCACTCTGCGGCGATATCGGGAAAAAGAAGCGAAGACTTTCGATGTGAGTTGGCTATAATACCGAGCACTTGTTTGCCATACATTTTAAAGGAAACAGACATGAGCTTACTCAACGTACCTGCGGGCAAAGATCTGCCGGAAGACATCTACGTCGTGATCGAAATCCCGGCGAACGCAGATCCTATCAAATACGAAGTCGACAAAGAGAGCGGTGCACTGTTCGTTGACCGTTTCATGTCCACGGCAATGTTCTATCCGTGCAACTACGGCTACATCAACCACACCCTGTCCCTGGACGGCGACCCGGTTGACGTGCTGGTCCCGACTCCGTACCCGCTGCAGCCGGGCTCCGTGATCCGCTGCCGTCCGGTTGGCGTTCTGAAGATGACCGACGAATCTGGTGAAGATGCGAAACTGGTTGCCGTACCGCACACCAAGCTGAGCAAAGAATACGATCACATCAACGATGTGAACGATCTGCCGGAACTGCTGAAAGCCCAGATCACTCATTTCTTTGAGCACTACAAAGATCTGGAAAAAGGCAAGTGGGTTAAAGTCGACGGTTGGGACAACGCGGAAGCGGCGAAAGCCGAAATCGTTGCCTCTTTCGAGCGCGCTAAGCAGAAGTAATTCTGTCTCAGGCAGGGTCATCCCCTGCCTGATTGCGGCACGGATAGCCGCGATAACACCATGGAGGGTGTCCCGTGAAAAGCGTTCGCTATTTCACCCTTAACTTTTCTGGCTTCACGACCGCCGCCTGTGAAAAACAGGGGTATCTGCGTCTTATCGCCGGCGACCATATCTTTTATACCGATAAACGCTATTTTAACGACCCCTCGCTTTTTGACCACCTGACGATCAATCAGCCTTTGCATCCTGGCGCCCGTAGCTATTGCTCGCGCTGACGATGCTGGCTTCCGTGAAGTGGATGGTGAAGGATTATCTTCCGCTCTGGTAAGAAGGTGGGCGCAGGAAAAAACAACGCCACCCGAAGGTGGCGCTGTCGTGGTTAATACTGGTCGCGATCCAACCAGTTGCCGTTCGCTATCAACGTACAACCCTCAACGGAACGTTGATAGACATACATCCATGCGCTGCCGTAAGGCGTCTGAATCAGGTGGCGCGCATACTCGCCCCCCTTGGTGCGCAGCGCATCCAGTTCGGCCAGCGTCGATGCATCAATACGATAAACTTCACCATGTACTGTGCCTTCGCCGGGCACCGCGCCTGGATAGTGGCCCAGGCTGTACAGCTGATAATCGTCGACACTATGAGCGCCCAGCCACTGGGCGTTGGTCATCCAGTGGCTGTTGCCTTGTTTGCGTCGTAAACTGCCGTAAACAAATATTCGCATTGCTAAAACTCAAACTGATAGAGCAAATCGAGCGCCTGGTCGATGCCAGACACCGCTTCCACATATAGCTTAGGCATCAGGCGATAACGTAAAGTCAGCGTCGCCAGGGAATCGAAGATACCGACCCCGTATTTTACCTGTAGACCCGGCAGTACATAGCCGCTGACCACCACCTGGGAAGAATCGCCTACCCCTTCGGTGTCCAACGCCAAGTTGCTTACGCCAAACGTCTCGCCGATTTTACCCACAACCTGACCACTTTGTGCAACCCCCATACCAATAAGCATTGAGGTCATCGCGGCGCTATCGCTCTGACCACTACTCAAACCCTGGCCGCGCAGCAGATAAGACAGCGCTTCCTGCTGGGACATAACCGGATCAGAGAAGATCTCCGCTTTCGGCTGATCGGCGGAGCCGGTGACGCGAACGCCGGCGATCACATCGTCTTCGGTGGCATCCGGGTTACGAATCGCTTCGATATTCAGCAACGGCTGATCCGGCGGACCGGAGAACAGCAGCTCCCCTTTGCGGACAATCAAGTCCTGACCATAGGCGTGGAAACGGCCGTCCGGAATATTAATCTGCCCGTTGAGGCCCAGCCCCTGCTTGTCCTGCGCCACTTTCAAATCACCGGTCAGACGCGCTTTCAGGCCGAAGGCTTCCAGACGAACGTTGTTGCCGACGTGAATGGTCAGGTTGCTGTTGATCGGGATGCTGGCGCTCTGCTGCTTAATCGGCTTGAGGTTTTTATCCAGCATCACTTCATCAGAGGAGACGCCGACCGCGCTCTCCGGCACCTCGTTGACCACGATCCGCGCCCAGGGCACATCCACTTTGCCGTCGAGATTGAACAGGCTTGGCGTGGCGGTAAACACCACATCCGGCGATACATCGAGACGCACCATCGGCGGCACCGTGATCCGCACCCGGCTGCCTTTCGCCGCAATTTGCGCCCGCCAGTTATCGATCTGCGTCCAGTCGGCGTTACCGCTGAGGGCGATTTGCCCCTGGCGGGTGTTCACCGTCCCCTGCAGGGTCGAGCGCGTGCCGTTGAAGTTCATCGCCAGCTGGCTCGGCTGCATATCAAACGGCATAAAGTTGCCGTCGATATCCACCCCGCTCAGCTGCATCTGGCCAAACAGCTGCGGACTTTTCACATTGCCGCCCAGACGCAGACGGGCGTTGAGCCTTCCCTCTGCCTTTTCACCACGAGCGAAAATCGGGTTGATCATCGCCAGCGAGAAGTTGCTGATATTGACATTGCCGCCGAGATTACGCCGCCCCTGCGGGTCGGTAACCTGCACCTGCCCATCCAGCTGACCATTGTTGGTCAGGCGGATAAGCCAGCCCAGCTCGGCGCGATTGTTGTGCAGGTCGGCGCTGAGGTTCAGCGTATCGAACGCCACCGGCAACGGCGCGTCGTTGACGACCTGGGTCACCTTGACGTTGCGCCCGCTGAGGGTCACTTTGCCCTGCGGCAGTCCCTCTTTGGTGGTGTCCCAGCTCACATCGGCATTACCAGTAAACACGCCGCTGGCCTGGGTCGCCTCCGGCATAAACGGCTTGAGCATCGCCAGATCGAAGCGGTTGAGATTCACCCGCGCCCGTCCGCTGGCGCCCGCGTCAATGGTTTCAGGCACGCAGAGCTCGGCGTTCGGGTTGGTCCAGCAGTGTGGCCCAATGCTGATTTTCTGCTCCAGATTGCGATAGTCCAGCGCAATGCTGCGCGTCAGCGCTACCGGCCCCACCGGCGTCTGGAAGCGGGTATCGCTCAGCGAGCCCTTCCAGCGTTCGGCCTGACGATCGAAGCTGCCTGCCAGCGTCAGCTGGCCGGAAACCGGATCGCCCTGCACGCGCAGCCGCAGCTCATGCTGTTTCTCTGTACCTTTGGCATTGAGCTGCACCAGGCTGATATTGACCCCCGGCTGGCTGATGCGATCCACCCGCACGTCCAGGTTACCGCCAATCTGATCGGTGGATTTCACATCCCCTTTGACGTTGACCTGGGCGATGGTCAGCTCCTGCCAGCGCAGCGCCCGGGCGGTGATGTCGGCCAGCAGCTGCGGTGCATCGACAGTGCCGCGTACTTTTACCAAGCCCTTCGCCGTCCCGCCGAGCCCCGGCAGCGCATTATCCAGGTGCGGCGCATCGATGGTGGCGTCGAGATTAAGATCCTTCACCCCCAGCTCGCCTTTGATATCAGCGCTGTTCGGGCCTAACGCCAGATGCAGTCCCGGGATTTTCCACTGCAGATAGCTGTTACCCTGCAGCGAGCCCGCCACATCCACTTTGTTCTGCTTCACGTTGCCGGTAATTTTCAGCTCCGGCACCGACATCTGCCAGCTGCCGCCGTACAGGCTGCCCTGGGTCTTGATCCGGCCGTTAAGCTTCGACGGCCAGTCCGGCACCTCTTTGGCGGTGTTGATGCCGTCGAGGGTCAGCTCGCCGCGCCAGCTGATCGCCTGCTGCCAGTCAAGCAGCGCCTTCAGCTCGGTTTTCCCTTCCAGGGCGTTGACCGTCAGCTTGTCGAGATTGATCTGCCGTTCATTGCCTTTGGCGTTGAGGGCGATTTTCGCAGGCGGCAGCGATTGACCTTTCACCGCGGTGGAGAAGGCCAGCGCATAGTCGGTCATTTTGCCGCTGAACTTCAGCTGGACATCGTCGGCCTGGAACTGCTTCTCGCCGTTGAACGGCCAGGCGAGCTGCTTACTCTTCAGCTCCATATTGAGCGGCAGCCCGGCCTCCGCCAGCTGCGCATCCGCGCGCAGCGTGGCCGCGACCGGCCCGCTTAAGTCCACTCCGACTTTGAGCGTTTTACGCACTTCTCCGCCCACCTTCAGCTGCACCTTCTCCCCTTTCATTGGGTCGACGTTCAGGGTTCCGGCGAGGGTAATGTCCACCGGCCAGTTATCCTGCAGCTGCGCGCTGCCCGAGGCGCTGACCTTGCCCTGATCGGAGTCGATATCAAGGGCGTCGAGCTTCATCTGGCCGTCGATACTGCTGACTTTCAGCAGCAGGTTATACACGGTGATATCGGTATCGCCGGTCAGGCGCAGCTGCTCGCCGCGGAACGCCTGAATATTGAGGTTCAGCGGCAGATGGACATCGGTCATCGCCGGCAGCACCGGCTGCGAGAAGAGGTCGGTCATCGTCTCGCCGAGCGGTTTTTCCTGCGGCTGCGGGTTGTCAATTTTCGGCTCAACCACCTGCTCCTGCGCCACTTTCGCCACCTTAGGCAGGGCGATCAGCAGCCCCTGCAGCGAGGTCGGCGTCAGGGTCAGATTTTTCTCCTGCCAGTTCAGGCCGGTGGAAAAGTCGCGTACGGAGACCGCGGTATCATCGATTTTGACGTTGACGTTATGCAGCGCGACGCGGCTGAGGGTGATCGGATAAGGAGTGGAGAGATTCAGCGGCCCGCTGTCCTCTTCCTCGACCGGCGCTGAGGGCGGCATCTTCTTGGTATCGACGGCGACATAAATATCGCGCAGCGCGATGTCGTTTACGCACAGGCTGCTGTCCCACAGGCAGCGCAACCTGACGCTGAGGTGAAACTGACCGGCGGTCACCGCCACCCCGGGCTGTTCGTAGCGAACATTATCGAGGGTTAAATCACGCCAGCCACCGGTCACTTTGCCGATTTCCAGCCCCGGTACCCAGCGATCCGCCGCTTTGAACACCAGATGCAAGCCGGTGGTGGTCCCCACCAGGAACCCGACGGTGCCCAGCAGGAGCACCAACACGATTAAGACGCCGAGGCTTATCTTCTTCCATAAACTCATAATTCAGGCCCCAGACCGATGTAAAACTGTAAACCATGCTCTTCTTTGTCGCCGATCGGCCGGGCGATATCCAGCTTGATCGGTCCCACCGGCGACTGCCAGCGCACGCCCACCCCGGCGCCGGTTTTGAAATCGCTCTCGCGAATATCGCTGACCGCTTCGCCGCTATCGACAAACACGGCGCCCCACCATTTACCACTGACGTTGTACTGATACTCCAGCGAGCCGGTGGCCAGCTTCGAGGCCCCGATCAGCTTGCCGTCATCGTCCTTCGGCGAGATAGATTTGTATTTATAGCCGCGAATACTGCGGTCGCCCCCGGCGAAAAAGCGCAGATCTGGCGGCACCTTGTCAAAGTTGTCCGCTTCGATCCAGCCAAGGTTGCCGCGCACCACAAAGCGGTGGCGGTCATAGAGGGTACGGATCCAGACGTCCTGGGCCTGCATCACGATGAAGTTGATGTCCGAGCCCCACATGGTGTTGGAGTAATCCACCGAGTAGCGCTGGGAATCGCCCCAGGTAGGCATCAGGCCGCCGCGGGAGCGAGTGCGGTTCACCGAGACCCCAGGATAAATCAGCATGGTGGTGTTGGTGACGTTCGCCTGGGTAAAGTGATCCAGGCTCCAGCGCAGGTTAATAGCTCGCTGCCAGCCGCTCGACATCTCCCAGAAACGCGAGACACCCAGGGTGGTAGAGTCGGCCTGGGTATCATTGAGGTCGGTACGCTTAAAACCGCCCTGCATCAGATAATACTGTTCAAGGGGGCTCTTCAGCAGTGGGACTTTGTAGGTAAAGTCGAACTGCTGCTCCGGGGCGGAGAGGCTGACGCTGGAGGTCAGGCTGTGGCCATACGAGTTGACCCATGGTTTTTTCCACGTGGCTTTCACCCGCGGACCGACGTCTGTGGAATAGCCGACCCCGGTTTCCACGGTGTTCTCTTTGCGAGGCGAGACAACGCCCTGCAGAGGCAGCACCTTGGTTTTCCGCGACTTAGCAAAATCAGGCGCCACCACC
Source organism: Klebsiella sp. P1954 (assembly GCF_018199955.1). Taxonomy (NCBI): domain Bacteria; kingdom Pseudomonadati; phylum Pseudomonadota; class Gammaproteobacteria; order Enterobacterales; family Enterobacteriaceae; genus Klebsiella; species Klebsiella sp. P1954. Next base: position 2,470,717 of record NZ_CP073373.1, read on the forward strand.
ACCGAACTGAACCAGCCGGTCGCCGCCAGGCGGCGGTTTAGCTCGGCCAGGTCCTGCGAGGTGTAGTAGTCGCCCTCTTTAAACGGCACGAGGTTTTGCAGGTATTCATCGCGGATTTGCGAGCCAGAGAAAGTGACGTGGCCAAAGCGATAGCGTTCGCCGCTGTCGTAATCGATATCCCAGAACGCCTGATGACGGTCGAGGGAGACCCCGAGCTGGCTCTTAAGAAACTCGCTGTCAAAGTAGCCTTTGCGCAGGGCGACGCGGGTCAGCGAGCTCTTGAAGCCGTCGTAATCCCCGTGGTTGAGCACCGTCCCGATGGCCGGGCGCGTTTTCAGCAGAGCCAGGTAGTCGCTATCGGTGCGGGCGCCGCCGCGCAGAATCACCTCGGTTCCGCCAATGCGCACCGGTTCTCCCGGGGTCACTTTGGCGATCAGCACCTGACGTCCCCTTTTCGGCGGCGGACGCAAATCAAATTCAATCGTCGGCTCGTAATAACCCAGCGCTTTCAGACCTTCGCGAATGGCGTCATCGACGCGCGCGCGAAAGCGACGATCCGGCGTGACTTCATCGCTCTGGATGGTGGAAAGCTGGGCGCGAACGTTTTTCTCCAGCTCCCCGGATAATCCCTCAACCTGCAAACGCACATTCGCTGCGCTGGCGACCCCGCTGACCAGCAAAAGGCTGGTGACACATAACTGGCGGATTTTTAGCACATTTTCTCCTGAATATCCCTGTTTCCTCTACAGGAAACACTGGCGCCGCTCCACGGCTTAACAAAACCCTAACAACATAGGGTTGAAAAAGTGGCAATAACCCAAATAATTCTTATGTATTAATCTAGACGTATTACGCGTATTTATTGTGTTAAAAGACACGCTTCGTTACAACCTTAACGACGATTTCTGTATTGAGAGGCCAACCGTGAGTCTATTTGATAAAACGCATCTTGTCGCCCAGGCGGATGCGCTGCCTGGACGCAATACCCCCATGCCAGTGGCGACGCTCCACGCAGTTAACGGCCACTCGATGACCAACGTCCCGGCGGGGATGGAAGTGGCGCTGTTCGCCATGGGCTGCTTCTGGGGAGTTGAGCGCCTGTTCTGGCAATTGCCGGGGGTCTACAGCACCGCCGCAGGTTACACTGGCGGCTATACGCCCAATCCGACCTATCGCGAAGTATGCAGCGGCCAGACCGGTCACGCGGAAGCGGTACGCGTGGTTTATGATCCGCAGGTGATTAGCTATGAGCAGTTATTGCAGGTGTTCTGGGAAAATCACGACCCGGCGCAGGGTATGCGGCAGGGTAACGACCACGGCACCCAGTACCGCTCGGCGATTTACCCGCTGACCCCGGAACAGACGGAGGCGGCAAAGGCCAGCCTCGCGCGCTTCCAGGCGGCGATGAACGACGCGCACGATACCCGTCACATCACCACCGAGATCGCCACCGCCAAACCGTTCTACTATGCCGAGGACGATCACCAGCAGTATCTGTATAAAAACCCGCACGGCTATTGCGGCATCGGCGGCATTGGCGTCTGCCTGCCGCCTCAAGCGTAATTCTGATTTCCGCCTCAACAGCGAGGCGGTCAATGAACGCTCTGGCGGCTTTACATTCCCTTACGCTATACTAGCCAGTGTGACAGCCGGTCCAGCGCCTTCGGACCGGTTTTTTATGTATTCCACATTTGAGTTATCAACTTCCCTTCCGAGGATCTGGCCTCAACGGTCAGAAAAGATATGTTAAACAGTATTTTAGTAATACTCTGTCTGATAGCCGTCAGTGCGTTTTTTTCGATATCGGAAATTTCACTGGCAGCCTCACGTAAAATCAAACTGAAACTGCTGGCCGATGAAGGCAACGTCAACGCACAGCGGGTGCTGAAGATGCAGGAGAACCCGGGCACCTTCTTTACCGTCGTGCAGATTGGCCTCAACGCCGTCGCCATTCTTGGCGGTATTGTGGGCGACGCGGCTTTCTCACCGGCGTTTCATAGCCTGCTCAGCGGGTATTTGTCGCCGGAGCTCTCCGAGCAGCTGAGCTTCATCATCTCTTTTACCCTGGTCACCAGCTTGTTCATCCTGTTTGCTGACCTGACTCCGAAACGCATCGGTATGATTGCGCCCGAAACAGTGGCCCTGCGCATCATCAACCCGATGCGCTTCTGCCTGTTAGTCTTCCGCCCGCTGGTGTGGTTGTTTAACGGCATGGCCAACATGATCTTCCGCATCTTCAAACTGCCGATGGTGCGGAAAGACGATATCACTTCCGATGATATCTATGCCGTGGTCGAGGCCGGCGCGCTGGCCGGGGTGCTGCGCAAGCAGGAGCATGAGCTAATTGAGAACGTGTTCGAGCTGGAGTCCCGCACCGTTCCTTCCTCCATGACCCCGCGTGAAAGCGTCATTTGGTTTGATTTGCACGAAGACGAGCAGAGCCTGAAGAATAAAGTGGCCGAACATCCGCACTCGAAGTTCCTCGTCTGTAATGAAGATATCGACCACATTATCGGTTACGTCGATTCAAAAGATCTGCTGAACCGCGTGCTGGCGAACCAGAGCCTAGTGCTGACCGGCGGCGTACAGATCCGCAACACGTTGATCGTGCCGGACACCCTGACCCTGTCGGAAGCGCTGGAAAGCTTCAAAACCGCCGGGGAAGACTTCGCGGTGATCATGAATGAATACGCGCTGGTGGTCGGGATCATCACTCTCAACGACGTAATGACCACCCTGATGGGCGACCTCGTCGGCCAGGGGCTGGAAGAGCAGATTGTCGCCCGCGATGAAAACTCGTGGCTGATCGATGGCGGTACGCCGATTGATGACGTGATGCGCGTGCTGGATATCGACGAGTTCCCGCAGTCCGGGAATTACGAGACCATCGGCGGCTTTATGATGTTTATGCTGCGTAAAATCCCCAAACGCACCGACGCGGTGAAGTTCTCCGGCTATAAGTTTGAGGTCGTGGATATCGATAACTACCGTATCGACCAGCTGCTGGTGACCCGCATCGATAACAAGCCAACGGTGCTGGTGCCGAAGCAGGCGGAAACGGCGGAAAGCCAGAACGCCTGAGCGTAATCTTTTCTCTCTCCTAAGGGCGGATGACCATCCGCCCTTTTTTATGGCTCGAATGTGAAGCGGCTCACGCCCCTCTGCCGATAGCAGATTACTCCTGCTCGATAGCGAAACGTTCATGACTCCCCGACGCGCAAAAAGGTAACGTTGCTCGCATCAACACGATCATATTCCTGAATAAAGGAAGCGAGGGTTACCATGATAACGTCAAATAAAAATTACTTTATCAGCTGTCTGTTTTTCCTGTTCTTCTTTATAGGTTGGGGATGCTGCTACCCTTATTTATCCCTGTGGTTGACGGAAACCATCGGTATTAACTACACAGACGTCGGCCTGGTTTATTCTTTCACCGCCATTGTCGCCGTCTGCGTTCAGCCATTATTCGGCTTCATCTCCGATAAACTGGTGTATCGTAAGAATCTGATGTGGATGCTGGCGATTATTATCACGTTATTCGCCCCTTACTGGATTTATGTCTTTGCTCCCCTGTTAAAAATAAATGTGTTCCTCGGCGCGCTGGCTGGCGGCCTTTATATTGGCATGGCCTACGGCGCAGGCTGCGGGGTTTGCGAAGCCTACATTGATAAAGTCAGCCGCGCCTCCGGCTTCGAATTTGGCCGGGCGCGGATGTTCGGCGGCATCGGCGCCGCAATCGGCACCTTTGCGGCAGGAAAACTCTACGGCATTGATCAGAATATGATTTTCTGGTTGGCCAGCGGCGCAGGCGTCTGCCTGCTGGTCATTGTCTGGAAAATGCAGATCAGCGCCCACCCTCAGCAGGGATTGCTGCCTGGCAAAGCCTCGCCGGTTACCCTCCGCGATGCCGTCTCGCTGTTAAAAATTAAAAAATTCTGGTTCTTCGCCCTCTATGTCATTGGCGTCGGGGCGGTCTATGAAACCTATGACCAGCAGTTCGCTATCTATTACAGCCATTTCTTTGAGAGTAAAGCCCGGGGTGCAGAAGTCTTCGGTTATTTAACCACGGGTCAAATTTTCCTTGATGCCATCGTGATGTTCTTTGCGCCATGGTTTGTGAATAAAATCGGCCCGAAAAATGCGCTGTTATACTGCGGGCTGATTATGAGCTTGCGCATTATCGGCTCCGCATGGGCTATTGGCCCGGTATCCATCAGCCTGATTAAACTCCTCCACGGCTTTGAAAGCTCGGTGCTCCTCGTCGCGGCGCTAAAATATATTACCGCTAACTTTAACCCTCTGCTGTCAGCGACCGTTTACTTAATTGGCTTCCAATTTTCGAAAAGCTTTAGCTCTATTTTTCTCTCGACCGGTATCGGCCATATGTACCAGAGCATGGGCTTTACCAGTAGCTATATCGTACTCGGCGGTATCGCTCTGTGCTTCACGCTTATTTCTTTTATTACGCTGGATAAAGCGCGTGTCTTCTCTTCACAACCGGTGCCCGCGAATTAATGTCAGGAGGTAGTGTGTATGTCTCATTTATTTTATGGCGTGGCGTATTACGATGAATATATGCCGGAAGATCGGCTGGCTAAGGATATCGCCTTAATGCGCGAAACCGGCATTAACGTGGTGCGTATTGCCGAGTCCACCTGGAGTACGCTGGAGCCTGAAGAGGGCCAGTATAATTTCTACCATATCGACCGGGTGCTGGAGGCGATGCATGAGGCCGGCATTGCGGTCATCGTCGGGACGCCCACCTACGCAGTCCCGGCCTGGCTGGCGGCGAAACATCCCGATATTCTGGTCACCACCGTCGCGGGGCAGCAAAAATATGGTCCGCGGCAGATCATGGATATCGTCAACCCGACCTTTCGCCGCTATGCCGAAAAAATTATCCGCACGCTGATGGCCCATGTGCAACACCATCCGGCGATTATCGGCTGGCAACTGGATAACGAAACCAAGCATTACGACAATATTGGCCGCTATATGCAGGAGGGCTTCGTGCGCAGCCTGCAGGAGAAATATCCTGACCTCCGGCAGCTGAATCACGATTTCGGCCTGGATTACTGGAGCAACCGCATTGACCGCTGGCAGGATTTTCCGCCGGTGGAAAACACCATCAACGCCAGCCTCGCCTGCGCCTTCTCCCGCTATCAGCGTCAGCAGGTCACCGAGTATCTGGCCTGGCAGGCGGCCATCGTTCGGGAATACGCCCAGCCGCACCAGTTCGTCACCCACAACTTCGATTTCGAATGGCGCGGTTACTCTTACGGCGTGCAGCCGCGGGTCGACCATTTTGCGGCGGCGCAGGCGCTGGATATCGCCGGCGTCGATATCTATCACCCGAGTCAGGCACACCTGACCGGACGGGAAATCGCCTTTGGCGGCGCCATCACCCGCTCGCTTAAGCCGGGCCAGAACTACTTCGTGCTGGAAACCCAGGCTCAGGGTTTCGCCCAGTGGACCCCCTTCCCTGGCCAGCTACGCCTGCAGGCATTCAGCCATATCGCCTCCGGCGCCGCCATGGTCTCCTACTGGCACTGGCATTCGATTCATAACGCCTTTGAAACCTACTGGAAGGGGCTGCTCAGCCACGACTTCTCGCGCAACCCAACCTGGCAGGAAGCTACCACCATCGGCGCCGATTTCGCCCGACTGTCCCCGCAGCTGGCGGAGCTGAAGGCCGAAAATGACGTCGCGTTGCTAATAAGTAATGAGGCGATGGACGCTCTCAATCACTTCCTTCCCGGCGACGCCAGGGGCAACATTTATAACGATATCTTCCGCCGCTTCCACGATGCGCTGTATGACCACAATATCAGCCTCGACATCATCCACGATGTGAACGAGGAAACCTCGCGCTACCGGGTGCTGATCGTTCCTGGTCTGTACGCCGCCGATGAGGGCCTGCTAACGCGGATTAACGACTATATCGCCCGGGGCGGTAGAGCGCTGATCGGCTTTAAATCAGGCTTTAGCGATGAAAACGTCAAGGTGCGCAGCAGCGCGCAGCCGGGGGTTTTGCGCCAGAGCTGCGGCGTCAGCTACAGCCAGTTCACCCTGCCGGAAGAGACGACGGTAAGCTCTTGCTGCGCAGAGATTGATTGCCGCAATGACAATCAGGCTGAGCTGTGGATGGAATTACTGACGCCCGATGACGGGACCCGCACCCTGCTGCGCTATCAGCACCCGGCATGGGGCGAATACGCCGCCGCAACGGAGGCGGATTACGGTCAGGGTCGCGCCCTGTACGTTGGCTTTCTGCCGCAGAAGGGCCTGATTAGCCAGCTGTTTGATGTCCTGACGGCGGATCTCACGCTGAACTCGCGAACTTCCGCCTATCGCTATCCGTTAGTGGTTAAAAAGATGCGTAACCGCGCCGGAAATAATATCCACTTCCTGTTCAATTACTCCGGCGAGGCGATGGATGTTGTCAGCGAGACCCTGGGTACCGCGCTGCTGAGCGGGGAGACAGTATACGTCGGCCAGCCGTTGCGCCTCAGGGCCTGGGAATTTACTATCATCGAAAGCTAACGACGCGGCGGCGCTCAGGTGGAAGAGAGAATGGAACTGGATATCAATGAGCTACTCAATTTCTCGCCATTGATGAAGACCTTTACCTTCAATGCCTGGGTCGTCGCAGGCTTCACGCCGATTACCCGCGGCTCCACGCTGGACTACTACATTAATCGCCCGCAGGGGATGAAAGGTTACATCATTAATCTGACCCTGCGCGGCCAGGCGCGGGCGAAAGCGGGCGATGGCTTCCTGCTGTGCCGGGAAAACGATCTGTTGCTGTTTCCTCCCGGCGTGCCCCATCATTACGGCAGGGACGAACACAGCGAGTACTGGGACCATCTGTGGATCTACTTTATCCCCCGCCCCTACTGGATAGACTGGCTGAAGTGGGACCAAACCACCCACGGTATCGGCAAAACAACCATTAACGATCCCGACCAGCTCCAGCAACTGCGCGATCTGTTCTACGAAGTGATACGCCACCACTCTGCGTCCGTACCGCTGTCAGAAGCGCTGGCAATGAACGCGCTGGAGAGATTAATTCTCCGCTGTTTTCAGCAGCAGCCCATTAGCAACCGCCATGCCCACGACCCACGGATTAACGCCATCTGCGACTATCTTAACGCCCATATTGCACAGGAGGTAAAAATCGAGACTCTGGCGGCGATGGTGTTTATCTCCCCTTCACGTCTGGCGCACCTTTTCAAAAATGAACTGGGGCAAACGGTCTATGCGTGGCGGGAAACGCAGCGCATCAACCGCGCCAGGTGGCTTATTCAGAGCACTTCGCTCCCACTTAACAAAATTGCTTTATCGGTGGGCTACAGCGATCCGGTCTATTTCACCCGCTTGTTTCGTAAACATAACGGCATCCCGCCGGGCGAATATCGCAAACGCTATGCGGAAATGAAGGGCTAAAAACATCAACGGCTCCCATCGGGAGCCGTCTTTTACCTACTACGTACTGCTACGTGCCAGGTTATGCCATCTCAGTTTGCAGACGCAACACCTGACGATTGACTTCGGACATCACTGACAGATGCAGCTTGTCCTTGACCTTCGGGATAAGGATTTTGCCCTTATCAAATTCAAATGCGCCAACGTCCTTGATGTACAACCGTCCACGAAACAGGATCTTCACGTACTTCGCCACTTGCAGCGGATTGTAGCGTTGGAAAATTTTCATTCTTCTCTCCTGCCAGGGTTACGCTCTTGTGGTGCCACAGTTAGCCCACGTCTTGGGAGCGCAAATTTTAATGCCCTAAAACTATAGTCCAGAATCTCAGAGGGACCCAGTATGTATAAGTTTATTTACCCTTTGATGACAATAATTCAGAATTTTCGTTTCAGACATACGATGAAGTAAGTATAAGTCGCCGTTTTACGACTAATTTGTGCGTCAACACGCAAACTGGCATCCTCATTGCGGGTAATCACCGTCAATCGCACTTATGATTAAACGAGACCAAGTGGTCGGATCACCTGCATAAAAATGATTAAGGATTGCGCATGACCCTACGTAGCATACTGGCCGCCTCGTTACTGCTTCTCCCGCTGCTGGCCACAGCGCATAACTTCGTCGACGGCCAGCGCGTGGCGCCCGTTGGCGTCGCGGATCGGGGAGAGCTTATTCTGGATAAGGATAAGTTTAGCTATAAAAACTGGAATAGCGCCCAGCTGGCGGGAAAAGTGCGCGTGGTCCAGCACATCGCCGGTCGCTCGTCAGCAAAAGAGAAGAATGCCAACCTGATCGAGGCGATTAAAGCGGCGGGCTTCCCGCACGATCGCTATCAGACCACCACCATTGTAAACACTGACGACGCCATCCCGGGCACCGGGATGTTTGTACGTAACAGCATTGAAAGTAATAAAAAGCTCTTCCCATGGTCGCAATTTATCGTCGACAGCAATGGCCTGGTGCGGAAAGCCTGGCAGCTGGACGAGAAGAGCTCAGCGATCGTGGTGCTGGATAAGAACGGGCGTGTGCAGTGGGCTAAAGACGGCGCCCTCACCCAACAAGAGGTGCAGCAGGTGATCGACCTGCTGCATAAATTGCTTAATAAATAGAGACCCGGAAGCCGGGGTTAAGGAAGGATTCACGCGGCGTGTAGTCGAGGGTTTTCCCCTGCCAGTCGTGAACATGCGCCCCGGCGGCCACCGCGACCGCATGGCCGGCGGCGGTGTCCCAGGTGCTGGTCGGCCCGAAGCGCGGATAGAGCTGGGCCTGACCTTCCGCCACCAGGCAGAATTTCAGCGACGAACCGATTGAGGTGGTCTGGTGTTCGCCAAGTTGCTCAAGATACTCCTGCAGCTCCGGATCGTTGCTATGGGAGCGGCTAATTACCACCAGCGGCGGACGGGCATCGCGGACCTGGATCTGCTTGCGTACGCCGCACTCTTCTTTCCAGGCTTTGCCATTTTGCGCGCTGTACATCACCTTCATCACCGGCGCATAGACAACGCCCAGCGTCGGCTTGCCGTTTTCAATCAGCGCGATATTGACGGTGAATTCGCCGTTACGCTTAATAAACTCTTTGGTGCCGTCCAGCGGGTCGACCAACCAGTAGCGCTGCCAGTGCTGGCGCACTTCCCAGGACGGCGGGTCCTCCTCGGAGAGGATCGGGGTATCCGGATCCAGCGCCTGCAGGCCGCTGACAATGACTTTATGCGCTGCGATATCCGCCGCCGTGACCGGAGAATCATCTTTCTTGCTGGCGACGTTGATCGGCTGGTTTCCATCGTAGACTTCCATGATGGCATCGCCCGCATTCCGTGCAAGCTGACATACTTGTTCTAACATTCTCCACCTCGTCTGGTTACAGTGGCGTTAACTCGTTGTTTTATTTATATCGCATCACCGCGAGTTCCGCTATCTGTGATAACGATGGCGGTTTCTCTGCCCGCTTTTCTGGCAAGATTCACATTTCTGTAAGCAACAGAATATAAATACATTTTCTTCTGTGCTATCGCTCATAAAAAAGGACGCCTCTGATGATTAAGTTTAGCGCAACGCTCCTGGCCACGCTGATCGCCGCCAGCGTCAACGCCGCGACGGTCGACCTGCGGATCATGGAAACCACCGATCTGCACAGCAATATGATGGACTTCGACTATTACAAAGATGCCGCCACGGAGAAATTCGGCCTGGTGCGTACCGCCACCCTGATCGAACAGGCGCGAGCAGAAGTTAAAAACAGCGTGCTGGTGGATAACGGGGATGTGATCCAGGGGAGCCCGTTAGGCGACTATATGGCGGCAAAAGGGCTCAAAGAGGGCGATGTACATCCGGTATATAAGGCGATGAACACCCTGAATTACGCCGTCGGCAACCTGGCCAACCATGAGTTCAATTACGGTCTCGACTTCCTGCACAAGGCGCTGGCCGGGGCGAAGTTCCCCTACGTGAACGCCAATATCATCGATGCCAAAACCGGCAAACCGATGTTTACGCCGTACCTGATCCAGGATACCCGGGTCATGGACAGCGACGGTCAAATCCACACCCTGCGCATCGGCTATATCGGCTTTGTGCCGCCGCAGATCATGACCTGGGATAAAGCCAATCTTAACGGCAAGGTGACGGTCAATGACATTACCGAAACCGCGCGCAAATATATCCCGGAGATGCGGGCGAAAGGGGCTGATGTGGTGGTAGTGGTCGCTCACTCCGGCCTCTCCGCCGACCCGTATCAGGCGATGGCCGAGAATTCGGTTTACTACTTAAGCCAGGTGCCCGGGGTGGACGCCATTATGTTCGGCCATGCCCACGCGGTGTTCCCAGGTAAAGACTTCGCCAACATCAAAGGCGCGGATATCGCCAAAGGGACGCTAAACGGCGTACCGGCGGTGATGCCGGGAATGTGGGGCGATCATCTCGGGGTGGTCGATCTGGTGCTAAATAACGACAGCGGTAAATGGCAGGTAACTCAGAGTAAAGCGGAAGCGCGGCCAATCTATGACGCGGTGGCGAAGAAATCACTGGCGGCCGAAGATGCCAAGCTGGTGGCGGTGCTGAAAGCCGATCATGACGCCACTCGCGAATTCGTCAGCAAGCCGATCGGCAAGTCCGCCGACAACATGTACAGCTATCTGGCGCTGGTGCAGGACGACCCGACGGTGCAGGTGGTCAACATGGCGCAGAAAGCCTACGTAGAACACTATATTCAGGGCGACCCGGATCTGGCGAAGCTGCCGGTGCTCTCCGCCGCCGCGCCGTTTAAAGTCGGCGGGCGTAAAAACGATCCGGCGAGCTTTGTCGAAGTGGAGAAAGGCCAGCTCACCTTCCGCAATGCCGCCGACCTCTATCTCTACCCCAACACCCTGGTGGTGATGAAGGTCAGCGGGAAAGAGGTTAAGGAGTGGCTGGAATGCTCTGCAGGACAGTTTAACCAGATCGATCCCGCCAGCAGCAAGCCGCAGTCGCTGATCAACTGGGACGGCTTCCGCACCTACAACTTCGACGTCATTGACGGGGTGAACTACCAGATCGACGTCACTCAGCCGGCCCGCTACGACGGCGAATGTCAGATGATCCATCCGCAGGCAGAGCGTATTAAGCACCTGACCTTCAATGGAAAACCGGTTGATCCGCAGGCTACTTTCCTGGTCGCGACCAATAACTATCGCGCTTACGGCGGCAAATTCGCCGGCACCGGTGAGAGCCATATCGCCTTCGCCTCACCGGATGAAAACCGTTCGGTGCTGGCGGCGTGGATTGGCGCGCAATCGAAGAAGGAAGGCGCGATCCATCCGGCGGCGGATAACAACTGGCGTCTGGCGCCGATCCACAGCAACACGCCGTTGGATATTCGTTTTGAGACCTCGCCTGGCGACAAAGCCGCGGCGTTTATCAAAGAGAAAGCGCAGTATCCAATGCGCCAGGTGGCCACCGATGATATCGGCTTCGCCATTTATCAGCTGGATTTGAGCAAGTAATGCCTGTTCCCCGGTGGCGTTGCGCTTACCGGGGCTACAGGGAGTGATACATTTTCACTCCCCGTGGTTAGCCAGCACCGAGGGCAGATTAACCTCGATCCAGTCCGCCAGGGCGGCCACCTTCTCGCTCACCTGCAGGCCGAGCGGCGTCAGGCTATATTCAACGTGCGGGGGCACCACCGGATAAGAGACGCGATCGATAAAACCATCCTGCTCCAGCGCCTGCAGCGACTGCGCCAGCATCTTTTCGCTGACCCCGCCCATCTTACGGCGCAGATCGCTGAAACGGTGGGTTCCCTCGCGCAGCGCCACCAGAATCAACACGCCCCAGCGGCTGGTGACATGTTTAAGCACATCGCGCGACGGGCACTGTTCCGCAAACAAATTGCCGGTGCGCAGTTTCTCGCTCAGCGTCGGTTCGGCCATTTCACACTTACCTTTTTGTACGTACTTACTAAAAGTTAGTTAAGGTGGTAGCTTACCACAATTGCCAATAAACACGAAGGAGAAGACCCATGATCGCTCTTACCGGTGCCACCGGCCAGCTTGGCCACTACGTTCTGCAAGACCTGCTTAACACCGTCCCTGCCAGCCAGATTGTGGCGATTGTCCGCAACCCGGCCAAAGCCCAGGCGCTCAGCCAGCAGGGCGTGGTTGTCCGCCAGGCCGACTACAGCGACGAAGCGGCGCTGACCGCCGCGCTGCAGGGCGTGGATAAACTGCTGTTAATCTCCTCCAGCGAAGTCGGCCAGCGTGCTGTACAGCACCGCAACGTCATTAACGCCGCCAAAGCCGCCGGGGTGAAATTCATCGCCTATACCAGCCTGCTGCATGCCGACACTTCGCCGCTGGGTCTGGCCGCAGAGCATATCGAAACCGAGCAGATGCTGGCCGACTCTGGTATCGCTTACGCCCTGCTGCGTAACGGCTGGTATACCGAAAACTATCTGGCCAGCGCGCCGCCGGCGCTGGAGCATGGCGTGTTTATCGGCGCCGCCAGCGAGGGTAAAATCGCCTCCGCCACCCGCGCGGATTATGCCGCCGCTGCCGCCCGCGTTATCGCCAGTGAGGGTCATGAAGGCAAAATTTACGAACTGGCGGGTGATAACGCCTGGACGCTGAGCGACCTGGCTGCCGAGCTGAGCAAGCAAAGCGGGAAAAACGTGGTCTACCAGAACCTCAGCGAAGCCGATTTCGCCGCCGCGCTGAAAAGCGTCGGCCTGCCGGCCGGGCTTGCCGATATGCTGGCGGATTCCGACGTCGGCGCGTCGAAAGGCGGACTGTTTGACGACAGCCGCACCCTGAGTACGCTGATCGGCCGCCCGACCACCTCCCTTGCCGTGAGTGTAAAAGGCATTCTGTAACCGCCCCTCTCAGCTTTTGCGGTTGCGTCCCGGCGGTTCCTCTCTCATATTGAAGGGATAACCGTCGGGAGGCAGGCATGCAGGGCGTACCACTCCAATTTAGTGATGAAAAAGACCGCGCGCGCTTTCGCCATCTCGAACAGCTGCCCGGGGTGGAGCTTTACCACGCCCATATATCCCGCTACGCCTTTGAACCCCATACCCACGAAGCCTTCGGCATCGGCGTGATTGAGCAAGGCGCGGAGCGCTTTCGCTACCGCGGCAGTCAGCATATTGCCGCCGCAAACTCCATTGTCACCATGAATCCCGACGAGCTGCACACCGGCGAAGCGGAAACCGCCGACGGCTGGCGCTACCGGATGATTTATCTGGAGCCGGACCGTCTGGAAGCCATCACCGGGGTGCGCGACTGGTGGTTCAGCGAGGTGGTCCGCGAGGATCCCCTGCGTTCCCGACAGATTGGCCAGCTGATTTATGGCCTGTGGCATAGCGACGATCCGCTGGCCCAGCAGGGACTGCTGCTCGACCTCATCGACGCCTTCCGCCCTCTGGCCCACTATGCCTCTGCGCAAGGTGAGGCCGGACATCGCTTTGACCGCGTGCGCGATTACCTGCACGATAACTATATGCGTCCCATCACCCTCGACGAGCTGGCGCAGGTGGCAGCGCTGAGCCCGTACCACTTTCAGCGCCAGTTTAAAGCCCACTATCACGTGACGCCCCACCAGATGCTGATGGCTATCCGTCTGTGGCGCGCCAAGGCGTTTCTCACCCACGGCATGCCCGCCGCCGAAGTAGCGATTGCCGTCGGCCTCACCGACCAGTCCCACCTGACCCGCGCCTTCACCCTGCGTTACGGTATTACGCCGGTGCGCTATCAGAAGCAGGTCGCCAGGCGCTAATGCGCAATCTCATACAATATTCCTGCCCGCCCCCCTTCTACACTGCAGACAACGGTAATGACAACGGATGCAATGATGATTAGTGGTGTGCTGTACGCCCTGCTGGCGGGGCTGATGTGGGGGTTAATTTTTGTCGGGCCTTTGCTGGTGCCAGAGTATCCGGCGATGCTGCAGTCGATGGGACGCTATCTGGCGCTGGGCCTGATCGCCCTGCCGCTGGCGTGGCTCGGGCGCGCGCGACTGCGCCAGTTGAGCCGGCACGACTGGTGGACCGCGCTGGGCCTGACAATGATGGGGAACCTTATCTATTACGTCTGCCTGGCCAGCGCCATTCAGCGCACCGGGGCGCCGGTTTCCACCATGATTATCGGCACGCTGCCGGTGGTACTGCCGGTGTTCGCCAATCTGCTCTACAGCCAGCGCGACGGGAAGCTGCCGTGGCGACGCCTGTTTCCGGCGCTGATCTGCATCGCTGTGGGCCTGATCTGCGTTAACGTCGCGGAGCTGCGTCAGGGGCTGCCGAATTTTAGCCCGTGGCGCTACGGCTCCGGCATTGCGCTGGCGCTGGGATCGGTGGTCTGCTGGGCCTGGTATGCCCTGCGCAACGCCCGCTGGCTGCGGGAGAACCCGCATCAACCGCCAATGATGTGGGCTACCGCTCAGGCGCTGGTGACGCTTCCGGTTTCGCTGGCCGGCTATCTCGCCGCCTGCGCCTGGCTGCACGGTCAGCAGGCCGGGTTTCCCCTGCCCTTCGGCCCGCGTCCGGCGGTGTTTATTACGCTGATGCTGGCCATCGCGGTGCTCTGCTCATGGGTCGGCGCGCTATGCTGGAATATTGCCAGCCAGCGGCTGCCGACGGTGATCCTCGGCCCGCTTATCGTCTTCGAAACCCTGGCCGGACTGCTGTATACCTTCCTGCTGCGGCAAAGCTTACCGCCGCTGCTGACCCTGAGCGGCATCCTGCTGCTGGTGCTCGGCGTGGTCTCTGCCGTACGCGCCAGACCGGAAAAACCGATGCTGCAGCCGCTGGCGGACGAAAAAAAGTAGCCTCGCCTCCTTAAGGGGTATTCCCTCGCCAAAAAGATGCATTTAAAATACATCTTATATTCCTGATGACGAGGTAACTGCTATGGCTTTCCGTGACCAACCTTTAGGCGAGCTGGCGCTGACCATCCCGCGCGCCTCCGCCCTGTTCCGTCAATACGATATGGATTACTGCTGCGGCGGCAAACAGACCCTGGCGCGCGCCGCATCGCGCAAAGCGCTGGATGTCGCGGTGATTGAAGCCGAGCTGGCGAAACTGGCCGAGCAGCCTCTTTCCCGCGACTGGCGCGCGGCGCCCCTCGCGGAGATTATCGACCATATCATCGTTCGCTATCACGACCGGCACCGTGAACAGCTGCCGGAGCTGATCCTGCAGGCCACCAAGGTTGAACGCGTCCATGCCGATAAACCGAACGTACCGAAAGGACTGACTAAGTACCTGACCATGCTGCATCAGGAGCTTTCCAGCCACATGATGAAAGAGGAACAGATCCTGTTCCCGATGATCAAACAGGGAATGGGCGCCCAGGCCGGGGGGCCGATCAGCGTGATGGAAAGCGAGCATGATGAAGCGGGTGAACTGCTGGAAGTCATTAAGCACATCACCCACAACGTGACGCCGCCGCCGGAAGCCTGTACCACCTGGAAGGCGATGTATAACGGTATCAACGAGATGATCGACGATCTGATGGAACACATCAGCCTGGAAAATAATGTGCTGTTCCCGCGCGCCCTCGGCGGAAAGTAAAGAAAAAGGCGCCCGCAGGCGCCCTCGACATTGTCCGTCTTATTTGGCCACTCCGGGTGGCCTTTTTTATGACGGGCCGTTGCAAGCAACGTTAAAATTTTCGTTTATTTCGCCAGCCGTTTTTTGCCGGCAAACAGCCAGCCCGCGCCCAGCAGCACAAACCACAGCGGGGTGACCATCAGCGCTTCACGGGTATCGTCTTCCAGGGTCAACAGCACCAGCACAAAGACGAAGAAGGCCATGCACACCCAGCACATGACTTTACCTAGCGGCATCTTGTAGCTCGACTTCTCATGCAGCTGAGGGCGGTTTTTGCGATACGCCAGGTAAGAGCAAAGGATGATGGTCCAGACGAACATAAACAGGATCGCCGACACCGTGGTGATCATGGTGAAGGCGGCAATCACGCTCGGGTTGACCATCAGCATCACCACCCCGCCCAGCAGACACATGCAGGAGAAGGTTAAGCCCTTCGCCGGCACCGCACGCTTCGACAGCTTGGCGAACATCTTCGGCGCCTGACCATCCTGCGCCAGACCGAACAGCATACGGCTGGTAGAGAACACGCCGCTGTTGGCCGAGGAGGCCGCGGAGGTCAGCACCACGAAGTTGATCAGGCTCGCCGCCGCCGGCAGACCAACCAGCACGAACAGCTCAACGAACGGGCTCTTGCTCGGCACCACGGAGCTCCACGGCGTCACCGACATAATCACAATCAGCGCGAAGACGTAGAACATAATGATACGCAGCGGGATGGAGTTAATCGCTCGCGGCAGGGACTTTTCCGGGTCTTTGGTTTCGGCGGCGGTGGTCCCCACCAGCTCAATCCCCACGAAGGCAAACACCGCAATCTGGAAGCCGGCGAAGAAGCCGCTCAGCCCTTTCGGGAACCAGCCGCCGTCATTCCACAGGTGGGCAAAAGAGGCTTCGACCCCGGTCGGCGATTTGAAATGCATCATCACCATTACCAGGCCGACCACGATCAGCGCCACGATGGCGACAATTTTGATCATCGCGAACCAGAACTCCATTTCGCCAAACATCTTGACGGTGGCCAGGTTCAGGCCCAGCAGCAGCAGGATCACCGCCAGCGAGGCGACCCAGTCGGAGAGTCCGGGAAACCAGAACTGCGCGTAGGCGGTGATGGCGACAACGTCCGCCATCCCGGTCACTACCCAGCAGAACCAGTAGGTCCAGCCGGTAAAGTAGCCCGCCCACGGCCCCAGCAGATCGGCCGCGAAGTCGCTAAAGGATTTATATTCGAGGTTCGACAGCAGTAATTCGCCCATGGCACGCATCACGAAAAACAGCATAAAACCGATAATCATATAAACAAAGATAATGGATGGTCCGGCAAGGCTGATGGTTTTGCCAGAACCCATAAATAACCCGGTGCCGATCGCTCCGCCAATCGCGATCAGCTGAATATGTCGGTTTGTGAGATTTCGCCGTAGCGATTGTTCAGTCGGCTCCTGCTCGACAGCAGCGACTTTAACCTGATCTACCATGTGATTTCTTCCTGTTGTACCTGTCTGTGTTGTTCAGGCTCTGATGGCCCGTCGTCTGTCATTAACCCCAGCAAGGGCTAGTCGATATTAGGTAAGAATCGGAGGGATGAATACTATGATTTAGATATAATGTTAATTTTATGTTTAAAGTGAGTGTTATATCACTCATCTAACGCGAAATAGCTCACAAAAATACACCCATACGTGATGAATGCAAAACATAATTCCAATTAATTTTTAACTTAAGGATTTTACGCTATTTTTATGGCTTCCCCTGCCGCGGGGAAGAGGAAGCCGCTGCTGTTTAGATAATGTCCAGCAGTTCAACTTCGAAGATCAGGGTGCTGAACGGAGGAATCGATGCGCCAGCGCCGCGCTCACCGTAGGCGAGGTTGTGCGGGATCGTCAGTTCCCATTTGGAACCTACCGGCATCAGAGTCAGCGCTTCAATCCAGCCGCCGATCACGCCGGTCACCGGGAATTCAGCCGGTTCACCGCGAGCGACGGAGCTGTCGAAGACGGTGCCGTCGATCAGTTTGCCAGTGTAGTGCACGCGAACGCGGTCAGTACGCGCCGGGATCGGGCCTTCGCCCTGGGTCAGTACGCGGAACTGCAGACCAGACTCGGTGCTGTTCACACCCTCTTTCTCGCGGTTTTCATCAAGGTATTTTTGGCCGTCAGCGGCCATGGCCTGAAAACGCTCGCGACGCACAGCGTCAGCACGCTCGTGGATTTCACGCAGCGCGCGGTGAACGGCTTCCACCGGCACCTGCGGCTGGTTACCTTCCAGCGCATCGGCGATACCCGCCACCAGCGCTTCCGGCAGCAGCCCCTGCAGGCCGGATTCGCTCAGCTGTTGTCCAACCTGCAAGCCGATACCGTAACTTGCCTGCGCTTCGATAGTGTCAAAAGTTGGGGTTGCCATCGTTGTTCCTTTTTGGGTGATAAACATCAAGATAAAAGCGTGCGAAAGCATAACAGCCATAGCGAAATGGGTAAAACTTTGTCGGCGGATGATGACAAATCTCAGCGAAAAAGAAACAATAGGCGGCAGCAGGTTAACTTCACTTTGTTCCGGTCATCAGGACGTTAGCCATCTATACTCATGAGCAGGATATAAATATGCGGAGCAGGAGGAAAGCCATGCCCGGGCGCTTTGAACTGACATCTACCCTGGCGAAAATCTGGCACGCCCCGGATCATTTTCGCCTCCTGGACCCGCTGCCTCCGATGCACCGCCGGGGAATTATCGCTGGCTTCCTGTTGGTTATTATCGGTATTCTGCTTCCCTCCGATGATAGCCAAAGCCCGGCGTCCACCAGCCGTGAAGCGAACCTGAACCTACAGTCGCAGTCCCAGCCGCAAGCTGGCGGCAATCAGGCCGTTCCGCTGCCGCCGATCACTAATACGCCTACCGTGAGCGACGCCGATCAGATGGCGCCGGTCGCCCCGGAGCCGATTCAGGATGAGCAGCCGGATCAAGCGCAGACGCAGCAGCCCGCCGCCACCCAGCCTTATCAATCCTCATCACAGCAGTCCGCGCCGGGTATTGAGCAGCAATGGCGGACCTATCGCATCGAGTCAGGCAAAACCCTGGCGCAGCTGTTCCGCGATCATGGGCTGCCGGCCACTGACGTCTACGCCATGGCGCAGGTTGAAGGCGCTGGCAAGCCGCTAAGTACTTTGCAGAGCGGACAGACGGTGCAGATTCGGCAGAACGCCAACGGCGTGGTCACCGGGCTCACTATCGATACCGGCAACGGCCAGCAGGTGCTGTTTACCCGCCAGTCGAACGGCAGCTTTGTGCGTGCGCGATAGCAGAGAAGACGACAGCAAGCGTTACGCCGCCGCAAAATGAAAGGCGCTAAAAAGCAAAACGCCGGCACAAGGCCGGCGGTTTGTTGTTACCAGAACGTCAGAGGCCGATTACTCAGCAACCACGTTGATGATAACTTTAGCGAATACTTCGCTGTGAACCTGGAAGTTCACTTCGTGCTCGCCAACGTTACGCAGAACGCCGTTCGGCAGGCGAACTTCGCTCTTAGCAACTTTAACGCCTGCTGCAGTAACAGCGTCAGCGATGTCGCGAGTACCGATGGAACCGAACAGTTTACCTTCGTCGCCAGCTTTAGACGCGATGGTTACGGATTCCAGGGCGTTGATCTGCTCAGCACGAGCTTCAGCTGCTGCCAGAACGTCAGCCAGTTTGGCTTCCAGTTCAGCGCGACGTGCTTCGAAGAATTCAACGTTTTTCTTGGTAGCAGGAACAGCTTTACCCTGCGGGACCAGGAAGTTACGAGCGTAGCCCGCTTTAACGTTAACCTGATCACCCAGGCTACCCAGGTTTGCTACTTTATCAAGCAGAATAACTTGCATTACCTTATCCTCTCAAAGTCGTATTAATGGACCGTGACCGATTACTGATGACGATCAGTGTACGGCAGCAGGGACAGGTAGCGAGCGCGTTTGATAGCGCGAGCCAGCTGACGCTGGTATTTTGCACGGGTACCGGTGATACGGCTCGGGACAATCTTACCGCTTTCGGTGATGTAGTTTTTCAGCGTAGCGATATCTTTATAGTCGATCTCTTGAACGCCTTCCGCGGTGAAACGGCAGAACTTGCGACGACGGAAATAACGTGCCATATGGCTAGTCTCCAGAATCTATCAATTCAATCTGCTCGGCATGCAGAACCATTTTGCTCAAGCCGTTCTTTGCCTTATGGCAAGAGATGAACCCTCGAACGGTTACTGCGCTACCGACCGTTATACTGTGAGTAATGGCCTGGTTCTCATGACCGCTAATAATAACGGGCATTTGACACCATGCCTGCCGGTGAAAACCGGCTTCCTCCTGCACTGAACGATGCTCAAGCACGAACTGGCAGTGAGGAATTCCTGACGGGCTGACCTTACGAAGTGGAGTCCTGCAAATAATGCCGGACAGCTCCAGACGGTTGGTCATCAGGATTACTCTTCAGAATCCCCAGCTTCAGAATCATCTGCGGTTTCGTTGGCGAAATCTTCGCGACGCTCACGGCGCTCGTCTTTCGCTTTAACCATCGGAGATGCTTCGGTAACAGCGTGCTTAGTACGCATTACCATGCTGCGGATAACGGCGTCGTTGAAGCGGAAGTTAGTTTCCAGCTCATCGATCGCTTCCTGCGGCGCTTCAACGTTCATCAGAACGTAGTGAGCTTTGTGCAGTTTGTTGATCGGATAAGCCAGCTGACGGCGGCCCCAGTCTTCCAGACGGTGGATCGTACCTGCTGCTGCAGTAATTGCACCAGTGTAACGTTCGATCATGCCCGGAACCTGTTCGCTCTGGTCAGGATGGACCATAAAAACGATTTCGTAATGACGCATCGAATTGCTCCTTACGGATTATTCAGCCTCCTGTCTGGGTCAGCCGCGGCCCATGGAGGCAAGGAACGTGTTAAAGGGCGGCTGAAAAATTGACGCGTCATTCTAATGGCGGCCCCTCAGGAACACAAGCGCATTTGCACAAATAATTCGCACTAAGCGCCAAGCTGGGCTAAGTGGGTGATTTAAAATCAACCAATAAAGGAAGCGGCATTTTTTTGAACAACTGCATCAGAAAAGGTCGCCATGCGATGAACGCGCAGCGATTACACTTATATCAAAGCCTAACGACCACAGGAGAGCCCCGAGTCAGCGTCAGGAGTGTCAGTCAGGAGCGTAGTATATGAAACTGAAAATCATCGCCATGATGGCTGCGCTTTTCTTCAGCGCCAACGCGCTGGCAGCTATCCAAATCACCGAACGTCAGGCCCGCAACATGGACGACGTGCAGAGCCTCGGCGTTATCTATATCAATCACAATATGGCCACTGAGCACGAGGCCGAACAGGCCCTTAGCCAGACGAGCGATGCGCAGGGGGCGAAATACTTTCAGCCTATCCTGATGCACGAACCCGAAACCAACGGCCCGCTTCGCGCCAGCGCGGTGATATACCGCTAACGCCTGCCCGATTCTTCGCCTCTCCTCGCGAGGGGCGAAGCGAGGTCTGCGCCCAAACGCAATTGAGAATTATTTTACAAACCGACTTACCAGCGTCATCGCAACCTGATTTAATCAGCCACTCGCCATTTGATAATCAGGAGTGATTGATGGTTCCGCGTTTCGCCACCTTAGGCCGTATCCCCAAAGGCGTTTGGGTACTCGGCGGCGTCAGCCTGCTGATGGATGTCTCCTCCGAGATGATCCACAGCCTCTTACCGCTGTTTATGGCCACTACCCTCGGCGCCAGCGTGATAATTATCGGTCTTATCGAGGGACTGGCGGAAGCCACCGCCCTGATCCTGAAGGTCTTCTCCGGCGCAATCAGCGACTATGTCGGCAAGCGTAAAGGACTGGCGCTGCTGGGCTACGGCCTGGGCGCGCTCAGTAAGCCGCTGTTTGCCATCGCCCCTACCGCCGGGGTGGTGTTTAGCGCCCGCATGATTGACCGCGTAGGCAAAGGTATTCGCGGCGCGCCGCGCGATGCGCTGGTCGCCGACGTCACCCCGCCGGAGATCCGCGGCGCCGCCTACGGACTACGCCAGGCGCTGGATACCGTCGGCGCCTTTCTCGGCCCGCTGCTGGCGGTGCTGCTGATGTTTATCTGGGCCAACGATTTTCACGCTATTTTCTGGGTGGCGGTCATTCCCGCCGTGCTCTCCATTCTCCTGCTCGGATTCGGCCTACAGGAGCCAAAATCCGCCATCGCGCACAAACGCAGCAATCCGCTGAAGCGCGAAAACCTGAAAAAGCTCTCCGCCGCCTACTGGTGGGTGGTCGCGATCGGCAGCATTTTCACCCTCGCCCGCTTCAGCGAAGCCTTTCTGGTGCTGCGCGCCCAGCAGATGGAGATCCCGCTCTATACCATCCCGCTGGTGATGGTGGCGATGAACCTGGTCTACAGCCTCACGGCTTACCCGTTCGGTAAACTCTCAGACAGCATGAGCCACAGCAAACTGCTGCAGTGGGGGCTGCTGGTGCTGATCCTCGCCGATATCGTGCTGGCGCTCAGCGGCCACTGGAGCACGCTGCTGATCGGCGTCGCGCTGTGGGGGATTCATATGGGAATGACCCAGGGCCTGCTGGCGGCGATGATCGCCCATACGGCGCCACCGGAGCTACGCGGCACGGCGTTCGGTATGTTTAATCTGATGAGTGGCCTGGCTCTGCTGCTGGCCAGCACCGGCGCGGGGGTACTGTGGGAAACCTTCGGCGCCGCCTCGACGTTTTACGCCGGGGCGATAATTTGCGTGGTCACGCTCATCGGCATGCGCGTGATGCCGTCGGCCTATCGTCAGGATTAAAAACGGCTCCGGGGCCAGACCAGTTGTTTCACCGTGACGGTGAAAGCCCCGGAGCGCGCTATCTACTTTTGCCCATAGTAGGCGTTTGGCCCATGCTTACGCTGAAAATGCTTATTCATCAGCCAGCTATCGATGGGCTGCAACTGCGGATTAATGCCGTGGGCAATCCACGCCATGCGCGCCACCTCTTCCATCACCACCGCGTTGTGTACCGCCTCGTGGGCGTCTTTGCCCCAGGCAAATGGCCCGTGCTGATAGACGACGATCCCCGGCGTATGCAGCGGATTGGCCTCACCCAGCGTTTCGATAATCACCTGCCCGGTGTTCAGCTCGTAGGCCTCGTCCACCTCCTGTGCGCTAAGCGCCCGGGTGCAGGGAATATCGCCGAAGAAGTAGTCCGCATGGGTGGTGCCGAGCGCCGGGATCGCCAGCCCCGCCTGCGCCCAGGCGGTGGCGTGCGTCGAATGGGTATGCACCACCCCGCCAAGGTCGGGATAACGGCGATAGAGCGCCAGATGGGTGGCGGTATCAGAGGAGGGACGCCAGCGCCCTTCCACCACGTGCCCCTGCAGATCAACCACCGACATGTCATCGACGGTCATTGACTCGTAGGCGATGCCGCTGGGCTTAATCACCACCAGCCCACGCTGCCGATCAATGGCGCTAACGTTACCCCAGGTAAAGGTCACCAGGCCGTAGCGCGGCAGATCCATATTGGCCTCGAACACCTGCTGTTTCAGCTGTTGCATTATGCCGCCTCCATCAGGCCCGCGCGGGCCATCCGCGCCTTCACCCAGTCACGCGCCTTCGCCACCTCCGCCAGCGGGTCAGCGCTGGCTTCGCTCCACATCTCAATCAGGTACGGTCCGCAGTAGCCGGTCTGCTTGAGCGTTTCGAAGCAGCGGACAAAATCGACCACCCCTTCGCCGAACGGCACGTTTTTAAAGACGCCAGGTTTCGTGTCTTTGACGTGTACCGCCACGATATGCCCGCTCCCCGCCTTCAGTTCCATCTGGACGTCGTTATCCCACGCCGACAGATTGCCGATATCCGGGTAAAGCTGGAACCACGGATTATTCAGGTAATGGGCATAGCCCAGCGCTTTACTGATCGAGTTCATCAGCGGGTAGTCCATGATCTCCATCGCCAGGGTTACCTGGGCTCGGCTGGCCATCTCGACGCTCTGTTTCAGGCCGTCACGAAAGCGGCGGCGCGTCTCATCGTTCGCCTGCTGGTAATAGACGTCGTAGCCTGCCAGCTGGATCACCCGAATCCCCACATCCTGCGCCAGCTGAATAGCTTTACGCATAATTTCCAGCCCCTGATGCCGCACCGCGTCGTCTTCGCTACCCAGCGGAAAACGGCGATGGGCGCTAAGGCACATCGACGGCACCCGGACGCCGGTTTCAGCCACCGCCTTGACCAGCGCCAGACGCTGCTCCGGGCTCCAGTCCAGCCGCGCAAGGCGGGCGTCCGTTTCATCGAGAGACATCTCAACGAAATCAAAGCCCAGCGCTTTTGCAAGCTTTAGCCGCTCCAGCCAGCACTCCCCGGCGGGGAGCGCTTTTTCATAGATGCCGAGCGGAATGGATTTCGCCAACATAGTCGCTCCTTAACCCCACAGCTGGGCGATAGAGCGTTTAAACTGGCGCGCCGCTTCCACCGGCGAGGCGGCATCGCGGATGCTGCGTCCGGCAATAAAGACGTGAACAGGGATCCCGGCAAACAGCGGCAGGTCTTCCAGCGCCAGCCCGCCGGTGACGGTCACTTTGAAGCCCATATCAGACAGACGCTTAATCGCGCTGATATCCGCCTCACTCCACGCCACGCCTGCCGCCTGCGCGTCGCGGCTGCGGTGATAGACCACCTGCTGAATACCCGCCTCGCGCCACGCCTGCGCCTGCTCCCAGGTCCAGAAGCCGGTCAGCTCAATTTGCACATCGCCGTTGAACTCTTTGGCGACGTCCAGCGCCCCTGTGGCGGTGTTGATATCGGCGCAGCAGATCACCGTGACCCAGTCGGCGTTGGCTTCGAAGCACATCCGCGACAGGATCTTGCCGGCATCGGCAATTTTGGCGTCCGCCAGCACGATTTTATGCGGATACAGCGCTTTCAGATCGCGCACCGCGCGTACACCTTCACCGACGCAGAGGATAGTGCCGACTTCAATGATATCTACCTCTTCGGCGATCAGACGGGTTGTTTCATAAGCGCTGGCCAGCGTTTGGTTGTCCAGGGCGACCTGTAACATAGGTAATGACATGATAGTGTTCCTTTTAAACAGCCGCCGCGGTGGCGTTTTTGATTAAATCCAGCACTTCCTGCTCGCTGCGGCAGGCGCGTAAACGGTCGAAATTGGCTTCGTCATCAAACAGGTTAACGATCTGCATGATGCCCACTTCCTGGTGGGTGGTGGCGTCAACCGCCGCCATGGTGATCAGGATGTCGACCGGGTCGTTATCTTCGTGGTTGAAAATCAGCGGTTTCTTTAGCGTGACCAGCGCAAAGCCGGTTTTTTTGACGCCCTCTTCCGGCCGCCCGTGCGGCATGGCTAATCCCGGAGCGATCACAAAATAGGGGCCGTGCTGCGCGACGCCGTCGAGGATTGCCTGGTAGTAGCGCGGTTCCACCACGTCGGCGGCCACCAGCAGATCGACGCCGATTTTCACCGCCTCCTGCCAGGTTTCCGCTTCCGCCTGCAGGCGAATGGAGTGATTCTGCGCCAGTGATTCATGGAGTTTCATAGCCGCTCCTTATTTCACGTCCTGCGGGAAATGAGCTTTAATCACCTCCAGCAGCTTTGGCCCGAAATCCGCGGGGGAAAGCATATTACGCACCCCCACCACGTGTTTATTGCCGGAGACGGTAATCTCCCCCGCGATATGGGTTGAAGCGATGATGATATCCGCGCCGTTTAGTTCGCTTTTGTATTCACCCACCGCGCAGCTGTTCACCGTGTGGTCGATATTGGATTGCGTCAGGAACTGATCCACTTTCATTTTCATGATCATAGAACTGCCTTGCCCGTTACCACACACAGCCAGAATACGTACGGTCATAATCAGAACTCCTTATTGGGCAGAGGCCTCTGCCAGTTGTTTTTCCGCGTCTTCTTCGGCGCGCAGCGCGCGGCCAGCGAAGAACATATAAGCGAGAGCAATCAGGATGATGACGGCCATAAACGCCAGCCCGATGGAGGCGAAGCCCTGCATCATCGGCGGCGCCAGAATCGACCAGTCCGCCATTCCCATCCAGGCGCTCATACCGGTGAGCTTCACCGCCCACACGCAACCGAAAATTTCAACCATGCCCATCACCAGGCAGATTTTGAGCGCCGCGCGCCAGCCGCCGAAGTGGTTGGCAAAGACGCCAATCGTCGCGTTGGAGAAGAACATCGGGATAAAGCCCGGAATAATCAGAATTGAAGAGCCAATGCCAACCAGAATGCCGACGGCAATCAGCTGGCCGATGGTGCCCCACATAAAGCCCCACACCACCGCATTCGGCGCAAAGCTATAGATCGCGGCGCAGTCAATCGCCAGCACCGCGCCGGGGATCAGGCGTTGCGAGATACCGTTGAAGGCTTCGGACAGTTCGGCGACGAACATCCGCACGCCCTGGGTAATGATGAAAATGGCCACCGCGAAGGAGAAACCGGTCTGCAGGATATAGACCGTCCAGTGGGTTTTCCCCGCCATCGCCTGCACGACGTCAATACCAAAGGAAAGCAGGATCGCGCCAAAGAAAATGGTCATGACAATCGCGGTGGAAACGATGTTGTCGTGGAAGATATTGAGCCAGCCTGGCAGCTTGAGGTCTTCCACACTCTCCTCTTTTTTCCCCAGATACGGCGCCACTTTGTAGGCAATCCACGAGGCAAACTGCTGCTGGTGACCGATGGAGAAGCCGCAGCCGTCGGTGACCAGCTGAGTCGGCTTGAACATCATGTTGGAGGTGATACCCCAGTACAGGGAGACCAGCACGGCGGTACAGATGATGGTCGTCCACATTCCGTAACCAAAGATAAAGAACGAGACGGCGATCAGCCCCGCCTGCTGAAACATGATATGGCCAGTCAGCATGATGGTGCGGATGCCGGTTATCCGGCGCAGCAGGACGTAACAGATGTTGAGCGCCAGCGCCAGCAGCACCGCATAGCCCACCCAGCTATAGGCCTCGCCCATCCGGTCGATGGTCGCCATCATCGAGGCATAGGTGTCAGAGATCGCGCCGTTGATGCCGTACACCTCTGACATTTTCGCCACCACCGGTTTAAAAGTGCTGGTGAGGATGCCGGAGCCGGCCTGTAACAGCATGAAGCCGATAATGGTTTTGATCGTGCCTTTAATAATCACGCTGACGCTTTTGCGCAGCAGGATATAGCCCAGACAGGTGACGATACCCAGCAGCAGCGGGGCATTGGTCATCACCTGATTAAAGAAAACGGTAAAGATGTTGTAGAGGATTGCCATAACACACTCCCGATGGTGAAGGCGCTGAACGCGCCTTACGCTCAGCATTTCTCGCTGCCCACTCTAATAATCAAAAATAATCACAACAAGATTGAATTTGATTAAATGTGACGCGCGCCGCAATAATCCTCTATTTCATTGTGACTATTGCCGATCAGTAGCGCCGAAACATAATTAAACATTTTCAAATCATATAGATAAAACAAAGCACAACCTTTATGGATGCTGGAACCCCTAAGAGATGATGCGCATCTCTTCGTAAAATTGATGGAAAACAAGATTGCAATCTTGAAAATCCAGTGACAACATAAATCAAAACCAATCAAAATTTGATTACTATTGAAAATACGAGGAAGAGCACGATGAGTAAAGTACAGACCATCACCCGTGAATCATGGATCCTGAACACCTTTCCGGAATGGGGCAGCTGGCTGAATGAAGAGATTGAGCAGGAGCAGGTTGCGCCCGGCACCTTCGCCATGTGGTGGCTCGGCTGTACCGGTATCTGGTTAAAATCCGAAGGCGGGGCTAACGTCTGCGTCGATTTCTGGTGCGGCACTGGCAAACAGAGCCACGGCAATCCGCTGATGAAAACCGGCCACCAGATGCAGCGGATGGCAGGCGTGAAAAAATTACAGCCTAACCTGCGCACCACGCCGTTCGTGCTGGATCCGTTCGCCATTCGCCAGATTGACGCGGTCCTCGCGACCCACGATCACAACGATCATATTGACGTCAACGTCGCCGCCGCCGTCATGCAGAACTGCCCGGCCGATGTGCCGTTTATCGGCCCGAAAACCTGCGTCGACCTGTGGATCGGTTGGGGCGTGCCGAAAGCGCGCTGTATCGTCATGAAACCTGGCGATGTCGTGAAGATCAAAGACATTGAGATCCATGCGCTCGATGCGTTCGATCGCACCGCGCTGATCACCCTCCCGGCGGACCAAAAAGCCGCTGGCGTACTGCCGGACGGCATGGACCAGCGCGCGGTCAACTACCTGTTTAAAACACCGGGCGGCAACCTGTACCACAGCGGCGATTCCCACTACTCCAACTACTACGCGAAGCATGGCAACGAGCATCGGATTGACGTCGCCCTCGGCTCGTATGGCGAGAACCCGCGCGGGATCACCGACAAAATGACCAGCGCCGATATCCTGCGCATGGCAGAGTCGCTCAACGCCAAAGTTGTGATCCCGTTCCACCATGATATCTGGTCAAACTTTCAGGCCGATCCGCAGGAGATCCGCGTTCTGTGGGAGATGAAAAAGGATCGTCTGAAGTACGGCTTCAAGCCGTTTATCTGGCAGGTCGGCGGCAAATTTACCTGGCCGCTGGATAAAGACAATTTCGAATATCACTACCCGCGCGGTTTCGACGATTGCTTCACCATTGAGCCGGATCTGCCTTTCAAATCCTTCCTGTAAGTCGCCGCCGGCAGGCCCTGCCTGCCGGAAATACCCCGCCGCAGGGTTAGTATTTTCACATGATTTCAAATATCATCTTTGCCGTTCACTTTTAATCGGATTCGCTCATGACGGAAGCGCAAAGGCACCAAATTCTGCTGGATCTGCTCGCCCAAACGGGGTTTGTTACCGTGGAGCAGGTGATGTCGCGGCTCGGGATCTCACCCGCTACCGCCCGACGTGATATCAACAAGCTGGATGAAAGCGGCAAACTGAAAAAGGTTCGTAATGGCGCGGAAGCCATTAGCGAACAGCGCCCCCGCTGGACGCCGATGAACATCCACCAGGCGCAAAATCTGGATGAAAAAGTGCGTATTGCACGCGCCGCTTCGCAACTGATCGCGCCGGGTGAGAGCATCGTCATTAACTGCGGCTCCACCGCCTTTCTGTTGGGTCGGGAACTGTGCGGCAAACCGGTGCAGATCATCACCAACTATCTGCCGCTGGCTAACTACCTGATCGACCAGGAGCATGACAGCGTGATTATCATGGGCGGCCAGTACAACCGCAGCCACGCCATCACCCTCAGCCCCCACGGTAGCGAGAACAGCCTCTATGCCGGACACTGGATGTTTACCAGCGGCAAAGGGCTCACCGCCGAAGGCCTCTACAAAACGGATATGTTGACCGCCATGGCCGAGCAAAAAATGCTTAACGTGGTCGGCAAACTGGCGGTGCTGGTCGACAGCAGCAAGATCGGCGAGCGCGCCGGGATGCTATTCAGCCAGGCCGGACAAATAGACGTGGTGATCACCGGCAAACAGGCCGATGCCGCGATCCTCAAACAGCTTGAGGATCAGGGCGTCAGCGTAATCCGCGTTTAAAGGTGCTGCTGAAAAAAGGCGACCGTGGTAGCCAGCGCCTCTGGCGTAATGCGATGGCGGACGCCTTTCTGCCAGACGCAGGTCAGCCTGGCGGCAAGGTCAGCCTGCCGGAGCGCCTGCTCTAGTCGAAAGGTTTCTTCCGGCGGCACCACGTCATCGGCATCGCCATGCCAGAGCAATAGCGGCCGCCGGGCAAGGGACGCCAGCTGATGGCTGACATCCCATTCGTTGAGGCTATCGACATCAAAATCAGGCGAGGGGAACAGGGTTTGCGACAGGGAACGAAAATAGCCCGACCCCATCAGACAGGCGACGCTGTTCAGCTCGGGGTGATGCGTCATGATGCCCAGCGCCGTCATTCCCCCCATCGAAGCGCCCGCCACCGCCAGCCGCTCCCCTTCCAGCCATCCTTCAGCGATTATCGCCTCGCGCAGCGCAGGAAACTCCCTGAAATTCTGCTGCAGAATCGGCCAGAAGCGCTGCATCCGCCCGGCCTCATCGCCCTGATAGCGCGCCCCATGCTCCGGCGCGTCCGGCATGATCACCCGGAATCCGGCCTCGGCCAGCGCCACCGCAAAGTAGCTGTAGACCAGCTTCGACGAGGTAAAGCCATGATAAAAGACGATACAGGGCAAGGGCTTATCCAGACTCTCCTGCGGACAGGCATGTAAAATTTCACCACCGCCGAGGTTGCGCATTTCTAGTGCAATCATTTATCGTCTTCCTTCTCTATCGTGGTTAGGCGTCATGGGAAAATTCATTCACCAGGCAACCCAGTTTGCTACGATTCATAATGTTGAGAACCCGGTTACGCTTTCACAACATTTTCATTCGAAAATCGCGTCAGAGATAACAGTTCGGGAACATTCCCCGGCAATCCTGTTAAGGCTACCACTACACTATCACTATCAGGAAACGAGATATGGTTATGCGCAGGTTTTCACCGTGGTTACTGGCTATCGTCCTCAGCGGGTGTAGCGCCCTGCAGGGAACGCCGGAAGCCCCGCCGCCCGCCACCGACCATCCGCAGGAGATCCAGCGCTACCAGACTGCTGGCCTGCAGAAAATGGCCACGGTAAGCGTACTGATGTACGGTTCGCCGATGGATGTCGAAGCGGCGCTGAAGGCCAAAGCAGAAGCAGCCAAAGCCGATTACTACGTCATCATCATGATCGATGACACCATGGTACCCGGCCAGTGGTATTCGCAGGCGATCCTCTATCGTCGATAACGAGGCGGCGTCTTTAAATCTGCTTTACACAGCTTTGCGTCCATTCACGTTCTCCTGTGCATAATAACGTTCGGCCAGCCACCTGGCAGGACGTTAGCAACGGACTGCCCTTGGGACTACGTGAAATGGAGCTGACGATGAAACGATCTTTTACCCTATCCAGCCTGCTGTTAACCGCTGCGACGGCCAATACGTCCGCGCAGTCAGCCGAATTCGCCAGCGCGGATTGCGTCACTGGCCTGAATGAAATCGGTCTGATCTCCGTCACTAATCTTTCCGGTAGCCAACAGGATGTAGAGCACGCCATTGCCCGCAAAGCAGACGAGCAAGGCGCCTCCTGGTATCGCATTATTCAGATGTACGAGGAACAACAGCCGGACAGCTGGCGCGTGCAGGCCATTCTCTACGCCTGAGGCGCCTGGCGCCCGCGCCCCATAGCCCGCAGCAGCAGGTCGTCGAGGGTCGGCGCGTCAAGACGTATGCCGCCGCGGGTGTCGAGCATCATCCGGCACCAGGCTTCGGCCAGCGGCGGCGAAGCATGGCGCAGCATCTGCGCCCCCGCGCCAAGACGATAGACCAGCCGGGCAATCTCTCTCCC
Source organism: Klebsiella sp. P1954 (assembly GCF_018199955.1). Classification (NCBI taxonomy): domain Bacteria; kingdom Pseudomonadati; phylum Pseudomonadota; class Gammaproteobacteria; order Enterobacterales; family Enterobacteriaceae; genus Klebsiella; species Klebsiella sp. P1954. The sequence continues at coordinate 2,501,661 of NZ_CP073373.1, forward strand.
CTGCTCTTCGGCGGGTCGTTTCAGCAGTTGCTGCAGCTGACGCCATGCGCGGTCGAGATGGCGGTTCTGTCCTTTCACCTCCGCACACTCCGCGGCCAGCAGCTCCATCGCCGCCGGCTGCTTGCTGAGCACCCGCATCACATCGAGGCACATAATATTGCCGGAGCCTTCCCAGATGCTGTTGACCGGCATCTCGCGATACAACCGCGGTAGTTCGCTCTCCTCGCAATAGCCGATGCCGCCCAGCACTTCCATCGCCTCGGCGACAAACGGGATACCGGCCTTACAGATGGCAAACTTGGCCGCAGGCGTAAACAGGCGCGCCCAGGCGCTTTCCCGGGCATCATCCCGACGATCCCAGGCCCGCGCCAGGCGAAACAGAAACGCGGTCTGCCCCTCCAGACGGAGCGCCATTTGCCCCAGCAGCTGGCGCATCATCGGCTGTTCGACCAGGTTTTTGCCAAACGCCTGACGCTGTAGCGCGTGATACAGCGCCACCGAGAAGGCGCGACGCATCAGGGCATGGCTGCCCAGCGCGCAGTCAAAGCGGGTCAGGCCGCCCATCCTGAGGATCTGCCGCACGCCGTCGCCTTCGTCGCCCACCAGCCAGCCGCAGGCCTCATAAAACTCCACTTCGCTACTGGCGTTGGAGCGGTTGCCGAGCTTCTCTTTTAAGCGTTCAAGACGCACGCCGTTACGCTGCCCGTCGGGCAGCAGACGCGGCACAAAGAAGCATGAGAGCCCCGCCGGAGCCTGAGCCAGCACCAGGTGAGCATCGCTCTGCGGCACCGAGAAGAACCACTTGTGTCCCACCAGTCGGTAAAACCCTTCCGCCGTTTTCTCCGCGCGAGTGGTATTGCTCAGCACATCAGACCCCCCTTGCTTCTCGGTCATCCCCATGCCGATCAGCAGGCCGCGCTTCTGGCCGCCAGGCGCAAGGTGCGGATCGTAACGGTCGCTCAGCAGCGGCGACAGCCAGTCGCGAAAGGGCGCGGGCAGGGCGTGCTGCAGCAGGGGCGTCGCGGCGAAGGTCATGGTAATCGGGCACAACGTCCCGGCCTCCACCTGGGCATGGAGCAGAAAGCGGGCGGCGCGGGCAACAAACGCGCCTTCGCGGGCATCCTCCTGCCAGGCGAGGTTATGTACCCGGTTCGCGCACAGCCCCTGCATCAGCAGGTGCCAGGCGGGATGAAAGCGCACGTCGTCCAGCCGGGCGCCGGTGGCGTCATAGCGCAGCAGCTCCGGCGGATTGCTGTTGGCCAGGCGTCCCAGCTCCAGCGATTCGGCTGTCCCCAGCTGCTGGCCAATGCTGGCGAGCAGATCGCCATCCCAGCCGGCGCCTTCGCGGACCACTGCTTCACGCAGAGCGGTATCGGACAGAAACAGATTGCTGTTATTCAGCGGGGTGGGTTGATTAAAAACGGTGTGCGTTTGCCAGTGCATCGTGTCTCCCTCCATCAATGGCGATAGCCATAAGTATGGTTATCCGGAGGGATACTCGCCCGCGAGAGCGGTCACAAAAAAGCCATCCCGGAGGATGGCTTTTTTGATTCGTCGATGGTTCAGCTTAGCTGCGCTGGCGTACTGCTTCAAACAGACAGATGCCGGTAGCCACCGAGACGTTCAGCGAGGAGACGCTGCCCGCCATCGGGATGCTGATCAATTCATCACAGTGTTCGCGGGTCAGACGACGCATGCCTTCGCCTTCCGCGCCCATCACCAGCGCCATCGGGCCGGTCATTTTGCTCTGGAACAGCGTATGGTCGGCTTCCCCTGCAGTTCCGACGATCCAGACGTTCTCTTCCTGCAGCAGACGCATGGTGCGCGCCAGGTTGGTGACGCGGATCAGCGGGACGTTCTCCGCCGCGCCGCAGGCCACTTTCTTCGCCGTCGCATTCAACTGAGCGGAACGATCTTTTGGCACGATCACCGCATGCACGCCGGCGGCGTCAGCGCTACGCAGGCAGGCGCCGAGGTTGTGCGGATCGGTTACGCCGTCGAGGATCAGCAGGAACGGTTGATCGAGCTGCGCCAGCAGATCCGGCAGATCGTTCTCCTGATACTGACGCCCCGGCTTCACGCGGGCAATGATCCCCTGGTGCACAGCGCCTTCGCTCTTCTCATCAAGAAACTGACGGTTGGCCAGCTGAATCACCACGCCCTGCGCTTCCAGGGCATGGATCAGCGGCAGCAAGCGCTTATCCTCACGGCCTTTCAGAATATAAACTTCCTGAAAACGCTCAGGTGCGCGCTCCAGCAGTGCCTGCACCGCATGGATGCCGTAAATCATTTCACTCATTGATGTACTCGTTTTAGGTTCTGTTATCTGCCCCCTTCACCCCATCCTGCGTCAGCAGACTTCAGGGTGAAGGGAGGTCAATCACTCGGCGATCTTCTTCTTTGCCGCGCGCTTGGCTTTCGTCGCGGCGGCGATTTTCTGTGTTTTCGCCGACGGTTTTTTCGCTTTTTTCTCTTTCTTCGGTCGGGCGGTCTCTTTCTCTTTACGGAAAGCGCTGTCCGGCTCGAAGTTTACCTGCTTACCCACCTGGCGGCGACGGCCGCCCGGCTTGCCAGAGGTACTCTTTTTCGCTTTCTCACGGGCGGTCTTGCCGACATTACGCGGCGCACGCTCGCTGGAGATCAGGGTAAAGTCGATTTTCCGCTCGTCCATGTTGACCGCTTCCACACGGACTTCCACGCGGTCGCCCAGGCGATAGGTCTGGCCGCCGGACTCACCAATGAGACGCTGCCCCACCTGATCGAAACGATAATAGTCGTTATCCAGGCTGGAAACATGCACCAGACCGTCGATAAACAGATCGTTCAGGCGGACGAAGAAGCCAAAGCCGGTCACGCTGGCGATCACGCCGGAGAAGATGTTGCCCACCTGATCCTGCATGAAGTCGCACTTCAGCCAGTCAGACACTTCGCGCGTCGCTTCGTCGGCACGGCGCTCGGTCATCGAACAGTGCTGACCCAGCTGGAGCATCTCTTCCATGCTGTAGTGCCAGCCGCCGGTCTCGGTGCTGTTGCCTTTATGTCCCTGCTCTTTGGCCAGCAGATACTTGATAGCGCGGTGCAGCGACAGGTCCGGGTAACGACGAATCGGCGAGGTGAAGTGGGCGTATGACTGCAGCGCCAGGCCAAAGTGACCGCGGTTTTCCGGATCGTAGACCGCCTGCTTCATGGAGCGCAGGAGCATCGTCTGCAGCATTTCCGCATCCGGGCGATCGGCGATGGAGGTTAGCAGCTCGGCGTAATCACGCGGCTCCGGCTTGTTGCCGCCAGGCAGCTCCAGTCCCAGCTCAGCCAGCACGGTACGGAAGGAGGTAATCGCTTCGGTGGTTGGCTTATCATGGATACGGAACAGCGCCGGCTCCTGCGCCTTCTCAACGAAGCGCGCGGCGGAGATGTTCGCCAGGATCATGCACTCTTCAATCAGCTTATGCGCATCGTTACGCTGAGTCTGTTCGATACGCTCAATACGGCGTTCGGCATTGAAGATGAATTTAGCTTCTTCACTTTCAAATGAGATACCGCCGCGCTCTTCGCGGGCGCTCTCCAGCACTTTGTAGAGGTTATGCAGCTCTTCAATGTGCTTCACCAGCGGCGCGTAGTGTTCGCGCAGTTCCTGGTCACCCTGCAGCATATGCCACACTTTGGTATAGGTCAGGCGAGCATGTGAACTCATCACCGCTTCATAGAATTTATAACCGGTCAGACGGCCTTTTGACGAAATCGTCATCTCGCACACCATACACAGGCGATCGACCTGCGGGTTCAGCGAGCATAGACCGTTAGACAGCACTTCCGGCAGCATCGGCACTACCTGCGACGGGAAGTAGACCGAGGTGCCACGACTGCGCGCTTCCGCATCCAGCGGCGTCCCCGGGCGCACGTAGTAGCTGACGTCGGCAATGGCTACCCACAGGCGCCAGCCGCCGCCGCGTTTCTTCTCGCAGTACACCGCGTCATCGAAGTCGCGGGCATCTTCGCCGTCAATGGTAACCAGCGGCAGCGAGCGTAAATCGACGCGTCCGGCCTTCGCCTCTTCCGGCACCTGTTCTTTGAGACCGGAAACCTGTTTTTCCACCGCCGGCGGCCAGACATAAGGAATTTCATGGGTACGCAGCGCCATATCGACGGCCATGCCGGTGCCCATGTTGTCGCCCAGCACTTCGACGATTTTACCCACCGCTTTGGTGCGGCGGGTTGGTCGCTGGGTCAGCTCGACCACGACCACGTAGCCCATCCGCGCGCCCATTATCTCTTCCGGCGGGATCAGGATATCGAAGCTCAGGCGGCTGTCGTCCGGGACGACAAAGCCGACGCCAGCGTCGGTGAAGTAACGGCCAACTATCTGGCTGGTTTTCGGCACGAGGACGCGGACGATGCGCGCTTCGCGGCGGCCCTTACGGTCCGCGCCCAGCGGCTGAGCCAGCACCTGGTCGCCGTGAATACAGGTTTTCATCTGTTCTGACGACAGGTACAGATCGTCTTTGCGCCCTTCAACGCGCAGGAAACCATAGCCATCGCGGTGGCCAATAACGGTTCCTTTGAGGAGATCGAGGCGTTCCGGCAGGGCATAGCACTGGCGGCGGGTGAAGACCAGCTGACCGTCGCGCTCCATCGCGCGCAGGCGGCGGCGCAGCGCTTCGGTTTGCTCTTCGCCCTCGATATTTAACTCGATGGCCAGCTCATCGCGGCTGGCAGGCTTTTCCCGTTTAGTTAAATGTTCGAGGATAAATTCCCGGCTCGGGATAGGGTTCGCGTACTTCTCAGCTTCGCGTTCCTGGAATGGATCTTGTGACATATCGGTTCCTCCGTTGTCATCTCCGGTAGAGTGGCGTCACTCCACCAGCAATAATTTATAAAGCGGTTGATTCTTCTCAACCAAATCAGCCAGCGTATAGTTATCCAGTTCCTTGAGAAAACTCTGCGCGGCTTCAGCTAGTGCCTGTTTCAGACGACAGGCTGGTGTAATGTGGCAAAACTCGCTGCTGCAGTTGACCAGCGATAAGGGTTCAAGGTCACGCACCACGTCACCGACGCGGATCTGTCCTGCTGGTTTGCCGAGGCGAATGCCCCCGTTCTTCCCCCGCACGGCAGTCACGTAGCCCATGCGACTTAACTGATTGATTATTTTAACCATATGATTACGGGAGACGCCATAGACCTCGGTCACTTCCGAGATACTGGTCATTCGTCCTTCCGGCAGCGACGCCATATAAATCAGCGCGCGTAGTCCGTAATCGGTGAAACTCGTTAACTGCACATAAACCTCAGGGAAAAGAAAACAGGGTATGTCGAGCGACATCATTATTATTGATGATAAACCAGCCAGCGCTCAGGCCGCTAATTTATTTGAAATGGGGCGGGCGAACAGCAAAAACAAGGGCGCCCGAACGGCGCCCCTTGAGAGTGATTACGCGTCGAACGGATCGCGCAGAATCATAGTCTCGGTACGGTCTGGACCGGTAGAGATGATATCCACCGGCACGCCGGTCAGCTCTTCAATACGCTGGATGTAGTTCAGGGCTGCCTGCGGCAGGCCGCTGCGCTCTTTCACGCCGAAGGTGGTTTCGGACCAGCCCGGCATGGTTTCGTAGATAGGCTCGATACCTTCCCAGTTATCGGCAGCCAGCGGAGTGGTGGTCACTTCGCGGCCATCCGGCATACGGTAGCCAACGCAGATTTTCACTTCTTTCAGGCCGTCGAGGACGTCCAGTTTAGTCAGGCAGAAGCCGGACAGGGAGTTAATCTGCACCGCGCGACGGACTGCGACCGCATCCAGCCAGCCGGTACGACGACGACGGCCGGTGGTGGCGCCGAATTCGTTACCCTGCTTGCAGAGGAACTCGCCAGTTTCATCAAACAGCTCGGTCGGGAACGGACCTGCACCGACGCGAGTCGAGTAAGCTTTAATGATGCCCAGTACGTAATCCACATAACGCGGGCCCAGGCCGGAGCCGGTCGCCACGCCACCTGCGGTGGTGTTAGAGGACGTAACGTACGGGTAGGTACCGTGGTCGATATCCAGCAGCGTACCCTGCGCGCCTTCGAACATCACGAAGTCGCCGCGCTGACGCGCCTGATCCAGCAGATCGGATACGTCCACCACCATGCTGGTCAGGATGTCGGCAATCGCCATCACATCGTCCAGCACTTTCTGGTAGTCAACCGCTTCTGCTTTGTAGAAGTTCACCAGCTGGAAGTTGTGATATTCCATCACTTCTTTCAGTTTATCGGCGAAGGTTGCTTTATCGAACAGATCGCCAACGCGCAGACCGCGACGAGCGACTTTATCTTCGTAAGCCGGGCCAATGCCGCGACCGGTAGTGCCGATCGCTTTCGCGCCACGCGCTTTTTCACGCGCCACGTCCAGCGCCACGTGATAGTCAAGGATAAGCGGGCAGGCTTCAGAGAGCAGCAGACGCTCGCGAACCGGGATACCACGGTCTTCCAGGCCCTTCATCTCTTTCATCAGCGCGGCCGGAGACAGCACGACGCCGTTACCGATGATGCTGGTGACGTTTTCACGCAGAATGCCTGATGGAATAAGATGGAGAACGGTTTTTTCACCGTTGATTACGAGAGTATGGCCGGCGTTGTGACCACCCTGGTAGCGCACAACATATTTAGCCCGTTCAGTCAGGAGATCGACGATCTTCCCTTTACCTTCGTCACCCCATTGGGTGCCCAGTACGACGACGTTGTTACCCATTTTTCAAAATCACCGTTTGCTTAAAAATGGATTCTACCATCGCTTTTTCAGAGTTACAGCACTTTTTGCATCCAAAATAAGGCAAATCCGACCACTTTTTGATCAGCCAATCGATTTCCTCAACATGTAGTAGATCACAATCCCGGCAACCACAAGTCCGCCGCCAAAACGACGCAATAAATTATCCGGTAGCTGGCTCAGGCTGGCGACCATCTTGCGCCAGGCGCGCGGATAAAGCAGCGGGCCAAGCCCTTCGAGTACTAAAACCAGCGCCAGCGCCAGCCAAATGGTGGAGTTCATCGTCAACCCTAATTGAAAAGTATCATTGCCGCCCTCGCGGGCGTCATCGGCCAGCATGGTGAATTCATTCCCTCATTTCACATTGTCCCGTATTTCAGCTTCATTATGAACCAGAAAGGTGAAACAAAATTCACAACTAATTGTATTGCTGGATATTTTTTAAATTGTAACTATGCCATCGCGTACTACAACCCGGTACGTCTACTTAATCAGGAAGATTATGATGAGAGAATTAACCGCATTTGAAATCGAAAATGTGAGCGGCGCAGGCTGGTTACAGGATGGTCTGGCGGCCTTAGGCAGCAAGGTCGGCGCAGCCGCATGGACGATGGGCACTGATGCCCTGAGCATTAACCTGCCACTGCTTGGCACCCTCAATCTGGCCGACCTGGCGCCGGACCTGGGCAAAACCTTAGGCGAAAGCATCGGCTCTTCTATCGGCGGCACCATCGAAAGTACGCTGGCAGGCCTGCCGGTGATCGGCGGCCTGCTGAACAAGCTACTCGGCAACTAATTCCCGCCCTCGCAGCATGAAAAAAGGCGCCTGTTTCAGGCGCCTTTTCGCATTATTACTTCAGGTTTACACCTTCTCCGGCTTATTTACGCGCCGAATCCGGTGAACGCATATAGCGGAAGAAATCGCTGTCCGGACTCAGGACCATCACATCCTGATTGCTCTGGAAGCTCTTCTCATAGGCACGCAGGCTACGGATAAAGGAGTAGAAGCCTGGATCCTGGCTGAACGCGTCGGCAAACAGTTTCGCTGATTCCGCATCACCTTCACCACGCAGGATACGGCCCTGGCGCTCGGCTTCCGCCAGCGTCTTGGTGACTTCATAGTCCGCAGTCGCGCGCAGTTTTTCCGCCTCTTCCTGACCCTGTGAACGATGGCGACGAGCAACCGCTTCACGCTCCGCGCGCATACGGTTATAAATCGCTTCCGACACTTCTGCCGGCAGGTTGATCTGTTTGATACGTACGTCGACAACTTCGATACCCAGCGCCGCCATACTGTTCGGGTTGATCACCTGCACTTTACCGTTGGTTTCGGCTTCCACACGCTCTGCCGCTTTAGCAATCGCGTCGTCAGCAGCCGGGGTGCTAACCTCATCTTCCGTACCGGCCGAACCCGAGTTCAGCGCATCGCGCACTTCCAGGGTCAGGCGACCACGGGAGTCGGTGACGATATCTTTCACATCCAGACGACCAATTTCAGAACGCAGACGGTCAGAGAATTTACGCTTCAGCAGCACCTCGGCCTGGGAGACGTCGCCGCCGCCGGTTGCCAGGTAGTAACGGCTGAAGTCGCTGATGCGCCACTTGATATAGGAGTCGACGATCAGGTCTTTCTTCTCTTTAGTAACGAAACGGTCAGCCTGGTTGTCCATGGTCTGAATACGCGCATCCAGCATCTTCACCGATTCGATAAACGGGATCTTGAAGTGCAGGCCTGGCGCATACACCAGCGGCTTGTTTTCGTCGTCGCGCAGAACTTTACCGAAACGCAGCGTGATACCGCGCTCGCCTTCTTTTACGACAAAGACAGACATGTAGAGCACTACCAGCACGATGACAATGATCGCGATAACAGATTTACGCATCGTTATTCCCCCTGACGCTGGTAGTCGTTACGCTGCGCGTTAGCGCGGCGTTGGTCCATAATGCTACCCCCGGTTGAGCTCGAGGTTGATGAGGTGCTGGCGCTGCTTGAGCTGGATGCTGGCGGCAGGCGCAGCAGATCGCTGGCGTCACTGCTATCGCTCTTTGCTGCCGGCGCAGCGGCGCCTTTCAGCATCTGATCCAGCGGCAGAACCATCAGATTGCCGTTTTTGCTGTCATTGACCAGCACTTTACGGGTGTGGCTCAGCACTTTTTCCATGGTTTCGATATACAGACGCTCGCGGGTAATTTCCGGCGCGGCTTTGTATTCCGGCAGGATCTTCGCAAAGCGAGCCACTTCACCCTGGGCTTCCAGAACGGTCTGGGTCTTATAGGCGCGTGCCTCTTCGAGGATACGCTGCGCCTGACCATTCGCCCGCGGCTGGACTTCGTTGGTATACGCTTCCGCTTCACGAATGTACTGCTGCTCGTTCTCACGCGCGGCAATGGCATCGTCAAACGCGGCCTTCACCTCTTCCGGCGGACGCGCCGTCTGGAAGTTGACGTCCAGCAGAGTGATACCCATGTTGTACGGGCGAATCGTCTCTTCCAGCTCACGCTGGGTATCGCTACGGATCACGGTACGACCTTCGGTCAAAATGCGATCCATGGTGTATTTGCCGATCACGCCGCGCAGCGCGCTGTCGGTGGCCTGACGCAGACTGTCGTCCGCGCTGGTCACGCTAAACAGATAGCGCTCCGGATCGGTGACGCGGTACTGCACGTTCATCTCAACGCGCACCACGTTTTCGTCAGAGGTCAGCATGACGCCGGAAGCCGCAAGTTCGCGCACCGACTCCACGTTCACCGCCTGAACGTTATCGATAAAGGTCGGTTTCCAGTTCAGGCCAGGCTCAACCAGATGGCTGAACTTACCAAAACGGGTGACCACGCCGCGCTCGGCCTCTTTAATGGTATAGAAACCGCTGGCCGCCCAGATAATCACTGCCGCCGCGGCAACGATGCCGACAATACGCCCGCCCATCGGTCCGCGAGGCCCCTGCGCGCTATTGCCGCCGCCCAGTCCGCCCTTGCCGCCGCCGAGCCCGCCAAGTTTTTTACTTAACTTGCGGAAGATATCATCCAGATCCGGCGGCCCCTGCTCGCGACCGCCTTTATTGCCATTTCCCTCAGAGTTGCCGCCAGGTTTGCTGCTCCCCCACGGGTCGCGGTCCTGTCCGTTATTACCGGGCTGATTCCACGCCATGTATATGCTCCATATTTGTTTTTGATATCCCCACAGGGGTCAATATCTTCAGGCAAGCTGCAAGGTTAAACCACATAGTCAACAAGCGTTGGCTCTTGCTTACAGAGGCGCCGCCAGTCAACGATCGGCATGCGCACCTGCAGACTCACGCTGCCGTCATCCTCCATCCACTCTTTTTCTATCGCCTGAAGCTGATAGAAACGGCTTCTCAGTCGCCCTTCTTTCGGCGGTAAGCGCAGCGTATGCTGGGCCACTTCACCGGAAAGACGCTCCGTTAATGCCTGAAAAAGCAGTGGTACGCCAACCCCGGTCTGGGCTGAAAGCCAGACCCGAATCGGTTTATTTTCATCGTCGCGATCGATGCGCGGTTCAAAATCGTCAAGCATGTCGATTTTGTTCATCACCAGCAGCGCCGGGATCTCATCGGCCTCAATTTCAGCGAGAACCGTATTTACCGCATCAATGTTTTCCTGCACGCGGACATCCGCCGCGTCAATCACATGCAGCAGCAGCGTCGCCTGACGCGTCTCCTGCAACGTCGCTTTAAACGCGGCTACCAGATCGTGCGGCAGATGGCGAATAAAGCCGACGGTATCGGCCAGCACCGTTTCGCCGACGTCAGGGACGTCAATGCGGCGCAGCGTCGGGTCCAGGGTGGCGAACAGCTGGTTCGCGGCATAGACCTCGGCGGCAGTGATCTGGTTAAAGAGCGTTGATTTTCCGGCGTTGGTATAGCCCACCAGCGACACGGTAGGAATATCGGCTTTCGCACGCGACCGCCGCCCCTGCTCGCGCTGTTTCTCGACTTTTTCCAGCCGCGACAGGATCTGCATGATACGGTTACGCAATAAACGGCGGTCGGTTTCGAGCTGGGTTTCACCCGGGCCACGCAAACCAATCCCGCCCTTCTGTCTTTCAAGGTGGGTCCAACCGCGGACAAGGCGAGTCGCCATATGGCGCAGCTGCGCCAGCTCGACCTGCAATTTCCCTTCATGGGTGCGCGCGCGCTGGGCGAAAATATCTAAAATAAGACCGGTGCGATCGATAACCCGGCATTCGCACAGGCGTTCCAGGTTACGTTCTTGCGCCGGACTCAGGGCATGATCGAAGAGCACGACCGAAGCGCCGGTCGCTTTAACGGCTTCCGCAATTTCGACTGCCTTACCTTCACCAACAAAATACTTCGGGTGCGGTGCTTTACGGCTACCGGTAATCACCTGCATTGCTTCGACACCGGCGGAAGAGGCCAGAGTTTCAAACTCCTGGAGATCTTCCATATCTTTGTCTTGCGAAAAATAGATGTGTACCAGTACCGCCTGCTCACCGGCGTCATAACGGTCAAACAAGCGTAAACCCCTTATAAAATACCAGCGGGGAACGCAGAAAACCTGGCTCCCCGGCGTGGAAAAACAGCACTGGCCTTATTCGGCGTCGTCGCTGTCTTGTTGCGGCGCAGAAGAACCCTGCGCGCTACCACCGTGGTGATAGTTACTGGAACCGCCGCCAGCATTGTTGCTGTGGTGAGACACCGGGCGAGACGGGACAACAGTAGAAATTGCGTGCTTATAGACCATCTGGCTGACCGTGTTCTTCAACAGGATCACGAACTGATCGAAAGACTCAATTTGCCCTTGCAGCTTGATACCATTCACCAAATAAATAGAAACCGGAACGCGTTCCCGACGCAAAGCGTTCAGGAACGGATCTTGTAAAGATTGCCCCTTAGCCATTCTCTCTTTTCCTTATATGTATGCTTGTTTTGTACTCAGAACCTTACGATTCTCAAAAAAAATTACGCACGATACCGTTTAATTGTACACGTTCAGTTCTGGCTCGCACCAACAACCTGTAATACTTTGTTGAGCGCTTGTTCAGGTTGTTCACTGTCTAACCAGTGCACACCTTCCCAACCGCGCAGCCAGGTGACCTGACGTTTGGCTAACTGTCTCGTGGCGCAAACACCTCGATAAACCATCTCATCATACGGGATCTCGCCATTGAGATATGACCACATCTGGCGGTATCCGACACAACGGATGGAAGGCATGTCCGTATGCAAATCTCCGCGGGCAAAAAGCGCCCGTACTTCTGCTTCAAAACCTGAAGCTAACATCTGATGAAAACGCTGTTCTATGCGTTGATGGAGCAGTTCACGGCTCGCCGGGGCGATGGCGAACTGATGCACCTGATATGGCAGAGCGTCTCCTGACGTTTGCGTCAGTTCCGTTAAAGTTTTACCCGAAATGAAAAAAACTTCCAGTGCCCGGGAAAGCCTTTGCGGATCATTTGGATGAATACGCGCAGCAGCCACGGGATCGATCTCCTGTAATTGCTGATGTAACGCATTCCACCCCTGCTCTGCGGCCTGCTGCTCAATCCGCGCTCTGACCTCTGGGTCAGCCGACGGTAAAGGCGACAATCCTTCCAGCAACGCTTTGAAATACAACATCGTTCCGCCGACTAACAGCGGAATTCGCCCGGCGGCGACAATATCCGCCATCGCCGCCAGCGCATCGCGGCGAAAATCCGCCGCGGAATAGGCCTCCGCAGGATCCAAAATATCCAGCAGCCGATGCGGCGCAGCGCTAAGCTCCGCAGCATCCGGTTTGGCGGTGCCAATATCCATTCCCCGATAAATGAGGGCGGAATCAACGCTAATCAACTCTACTGGCAAAACTTTACGTAAGGCTATCGCCAGCGCGGTTTTGCCGGAGGCCGTCGGGCCCATTAAAAAAATTGCCTTGGGCAGGCTCGCCTCGGTTACATCATTCATCTTTCAGGGCATTCATCGCCGAATGGAGATCTACAGGTTGTAACAGGCCACCCGGCGGCGTTCTCACCAGCTGCGGGCAAAGACGCTCAACGTCCGCCAGCAGCGCAATCGCCTGCGCCATATTCCATGACGTCTGTTCGCTCGTCAGATTACGCGCCATCCATTGGGCGATATTGCCGACGTCGAATGCGTTTTGCTGCGCCAGGTAGCCTATCAGTTCAGGAATCAAGATTTGTAAATTTTGTTGTCTTAAGGGTAAAGGGACCGCGCGCACCGTCACGTGCAGGGCATCGGTATGCACATCGATCCCTAGCTGCGCCAGCGCCGGCTGAGCGGCGGCCAGCGCCTGCTTTTCCCCTTCCGTAACTTTTAACCGCAGCGGGATCAGCAGCGGCTGAGCACATACCGCCTCCGCTCCCGGGGTCAACTGCGCCTGGCGCAGCCAGCGCTCGGCAACGGTCAACGACAGCAGCGCCAGACCGCCCTCGCGCTCCAGCAGCGCGCAGTCGCCGCCAACAATCGTCAGCACTCTGCCAAAGCTCTGACTGTGACCGGCCAACTCTGCCGCCGCCGGAGGCTGCAACGCTGGCTTTGGCGCCGTTGGCGTGTCGAGCAGTTGACGATAAAGCGCTCCCTGCTGCTTCTGGTAACCCGGCTGCGCATGCGGCCAGCTCGCGCCGCCCGGTTTGCCGCTGGAGGCCGCAGGCTCACGCGATGGCGTGATGCTGAAGCGGGTCGCAGGTTCCCGCGCTTCCGCTGGCCGCGCAAACTGGTTGCCTCCCGCGGCGATGCGGTTCTCCGGCATCTGGCGCGGCGCCGGCGGGTCGTCTTTTTCCGCCAGCGGCGCGTCAAGCTGCTGCTGCAGTACGCTCAGTACGCCCTGGTAGATAAAGTCGTGCACCAGGCGCGACTGATGAAAACGCACCTCATGCTTGGCCGGGTGGACGTTTACATCCACCTGATGGGGATCGATCTCCAGATACAGCACAAATGCCGGTTGCTGATCGGCCCCCAGCTTGTCTTCACAGGCCTGGCGGATAGCATGGTTGATCAGCCGATCGCGCATCATCCGCCCGTTAACGTAGCAATACTGAATTTCCGCCAGCGCCGGGGTGGTATGCAGCGGATCGGCGACCCAGCCGCGCAGGGTCAGATCGCCATGCTGCCACTCAATCGCCAGCGCATGTTCGAGAAAAGCGGCGCCGCAAATTGTCCCCAGCCGGCGCTCGCGCTGGCCATCCTGAGCGACTGCCCGATACTGGCGCATCACCTTGCCGTTATGGCTGAGGTTGATAGTGACGTCGAAGCGCGCCAGCGCAATGCGGCGCACCACCTCGTCAATGTGGCCGAACTCGGTCTTTTCGGTGCGCATAAATTTGCGCCGCGCCGGGGTGTTATAGAACAGATCGAGGACTTCCAGAGTGGTACCGACCGGGTGCGCCGCCGGCTTCACCGTCACCGCCTGATCGCGGCCTTCAGCATACGCCTGCCAGGCTTCCTGCTGCTCCGCCGTGCGCGAAGTCAGCGTTAAGCGCGCCACCGAACTGATACTGGCCAGCGCTTCGCCGCGAAAGCCGAGGCTAATAATGGCTTCCAGATCGTCAAGCGAGGCGATCTTGCTGGTCGCATGACGAGCCAGGGCCAGCGCCAGCTCGTCTTTTTTGATGCCGCTGCCGTTATCGCGGATGCGAATAAGCTTCGCGCCGCCGCGTTCGATATCAATGTCAATCCGCGTAGCGCCCGCATCAAGACTGTTCTCAACCAGCTCTTTCACCACCGACGCGGGCCGCTCCACCACCTCGCCGGCGGCAATCTGGTTGGCGAGCTGCGGCGGCAGAACCTGAATCGGCATCCCCTGCTCCTTAGTTAATCAACATCCCGCCCGGCGCCGCGGCGCTGGCGGTCTGCGCCGCCTCGCCGCGAGGCGCCGACTGCAGCGGATGCTGCATAAAGTAGTTGCGTAAGCCGTTATAAATCGCCTCCGCAATCTGCTCCTGGTAATCATCGCTACCCAGCAGCCGCTCTTCGCCGTTGTTACTGATAAAGCCCGTTTCCACGAGGATCGACGGGATGTCCGGCGAGCGCAGCACGCCAAGGCTGGCATGCTCCGGGCGGCGTTTGTGCAGGTTGCCAATACGCTGCAGCTGGCTCAGCACGTTGGTCGCCACATCGTAGCCGACGCGCTGGGAATGACCAAACTGCAGATCCAGCACCGCCTGGCTCAGGTAGGGGTCGGCCTGGCTGTTTGCCAGCACATCGCCCGCACCGCCGAGCAGTTCAGACTGTTTCTCATGCTGCTCGAGCCAACCGGCCATTTCGCTGTTGGCGCGACGGTTCGAGAGCACCCACACCGAGGCGCCAGTGGCATCGCGGTTTGGCGCGGCGTCAGCATGGATAGAGACGAGGAAATTGGCGTTTTGCTTACGCGCCACGTCAGAGCGGCCCATCACCGAAATAAAGTAATCCCCGTCGCGGGTCAGCACCGGCTTAAACTGCGGATCGGCGTTCAGTAACGCCCGCAGCTTGCGCGCGATAGCGATAGTCACGTTTTTCTCTTTGGTGCCGTTCGGGCCAATCGCGCCAGGATCCTGGCCGCCGTGCCCGGCATCAATGGCGATAATGACTTTATCATCCGCCGACACCGTGCGGGCCGCCGGGCGAGTCACGGTCTGATTGTTGGTCATCGCCGGCTGAGAGGAGGTCATCACCGTCTGCCGTTCATGACCCGACGAGCTGAACGGGTTACGCCCTGACGTCGTCGTCCGGGAAGGCATCACCGGCGGCGGGTCGGCCCGTTTCACCACCACGGGCGGCGGAGGCGGCGGCGGCGCGTCGGCGTTGATGGTAAAGACCACCGTGTAATTCGCCCCGTTCTGTTGCTTCACCGCCCGGGTTTTGCCATCTTCCGTCAGATCCACCAGCAGACGCAGCGTCTGCGTATCCTGCGGCGTGCCGGCGCGAATACTCTTCACCAGGTTGCTGCCGCTAAACTGCAGAGGTAGTCCCTGCAATACGCCGGTCTGCTTGATATCCAGCGCCACCAGACGTTTACCCTGTGGGGTAAAGGAGTACTCCGGCTCACCGACAAAGCTTAGGGTAATACGGGCCTGCTGGTCTCCGTTAGAGACCTGGATATCGGATAAACTCGCCGCAGTGGCGTGAAGACTCGACAGCATCAGCGCAGCGGCAAGCCAGGTGGTTATGCGATACTTCATCCCGTCATCCTTCAGGCTAAAAGGCTAAACGCGCCAGTAAAGATTCACCCCGTGAGGAGATCGCGGTAATACGCGCCTCACGCCCTTGTGCCTGGTAATCAAGGTGAATTTCAACATCCGGGTCAGGCAGGACACCTGCGCCTTGCTGCGGCCATTCCACCAGGCAGATGGCATCGTCGGCAAAATAATCACGGATCCCCATAAATTCGAGTTCCTCAGGATCCGCCAGACGGTAGAGATCGAAGTGATACACCATCAGGTTCTCGAGGGTATAGGGCTCCACCAGGGTATAAGTTGGGCTTTTGACATTGCCGCGGTGACCGAGCGCCTGCAAAAAGCCGCGGCTGAAGGTCGTTTTCCCCGCGCCTAAATCACCATACAGATAAATCACGGTGGCGCCGGTACAGGCCTGCGCGATGCGGTCGCCAAGGGCCAGCGTGGCCTGCTCATCGGGTAAAGGAATCACTCGGTTAATCATGGTCTACGTCAATCACATCCGGGTTAACAACACGCCTGAGCGTGGAAAAGAGATCGGTCGCCAGCATGCCGCGGGTGCCCTCGCGAGCGGCCAGTCGGTCGGCGGCATCGCCATGCGCGACGCACCCGGCACAGGCAGCATCATACGGCGTCAGGTGCTGTCCTAACAACGCGGCGATGATGCCGGTGAGCACATCACCCATCCCGCCGCTGGCCATCCCGGCATTGCCGGCATCGATAATGCCCATCGCCCCGCTTTCACTAGCCACCACCGTGCCCGCGCCTTTCAGCACAACCACGCCGCCATACCGTTTTACCAGACGCTGCGCAGAAAGTAAGCGATCGCTTTCAATTTCTGCCACGCTGACGTTCAGCAAACGGGCCGCTTCGCCGGGGTGCGGCGTTAGCACGCGATTGTGACGTTTATCGGGATTGAATGCCAGCAGGTTCAGCGCGTCGGCGTCCCAGACCATCGGTTTGTTAAAACTTTCCACCGTGCGCAGGGCGCTGCGCCCCCATTCGCGCTGCCCCAGGCCCGGGCCAATCGCCACCACGTCCACCCACTCCAGCGCGGCTTTCAGAGTCTGCGGCGTCAGCTCATCTACCATTAACTCCGGCCGCACGGTGACAATGGGCGCCACGTTCTCCGGGTGAGTAAGTACTCGCACCAGTCCCGCGCCGCTGCGTAGGGCCGCTTCACCGCACATACGGATAGCGCCTGCCGTGCCGCGATCGCCGCCGACAATCACCAGCTTGCCGTGATCGCCTTTATGGGAGGTGGCCCGCCGCGGCGGCAGCCAGTCGGCGAGGTGGGCGGCGCAAAACCGCGTCAGAGGAGTGCTTTGTCCGGCGAGCCAGCGTTCGAGCCCCAGCGCATGATGGTGGAGTTGCCCGACGACATCCCGCGCCTTGCCGGTCAGCAGCCCCGGCTTGAGGGCGATAAAGGTCAGCGTATGGTCGGCCTGTACCACTGCACCTGGCGTCGCGCCCGTCTGCGCATTCAGGCCGGAAGGGATATCCAGCGCCACCACCGGCGCCGGGTGGTGGTTCGCCTGGTGGATGAGCGCCGCAACGGGATCGCGCGGCGCGCTGTGCAGACCGGTGCCGAGCAGGCCATCAATAATCAGTGAGATATCGTCGGGCCATGGGATGGTCGCCGCATGGATCACGCCGCCGGCGTTAAGCCACGCCTCCCGCGCCGCCTGCGCCTCTTCCGGCAGCGGGCTGTCACTCTCCACCGCCAGCAGCGTCACCCGCCGCCCCGCGGCCTGTGCCAGACGCGCAACGACATATCCGTCGCCGCCGTTGTTGCCATGTCCGCACAGGATCAGCCAGTGCGCGCTGGCAGGATAAGCACAGCTGGCCAGCTGGAACGCCGCCTCGCCCGCGCGCTGCATGAGTTCGAACAGCGTCAGCCCCAGGCTGTCCGCCGCCTCTCGTTCGGCCAGGCGCAGCGCCTCCGCAGGCCAAATGTTGTATGGTATACTGTCAGGGTTTTTCGTCATTGTATGGTCCATCATGTCACAGCCCCTCGATCTCGTTCAGTTAGCGCAACAAATCAAACAATGGGGCACAGAGCTTGGGTTCCAGCAGGTGGGGATCGCCGATACCGACCTCAGCGCCAGTGAACCCAAACTGCAGGCATGGCTGGATAAACAATACCACGGCGAAATGGAATGGATGGCCCGTCACGGTATGATGCGCGCCCGTCCCCACGAACTGCTGCCCGGTACGTTACGCGTCATCAGCGTGCGGATGAACTATCTGCCCGCTAACGCCGCCTTTGCCCGCACCCTGAAAGATCCCACGCTGGGTTACGTCAGCCGTTATGCCCTCGGGCGTGATTATCATAAGCTGCTACGTAATCGCCTGAAAAAGCTGGGGGAGAAGATTCAGGAACAGTGTGCTTCGCTCAATTTTAGACCTTTTGTCGATTCCGCGCCTATCCTGGAACGGCCAATCGCAGAAAAAGCGGGCCTAGGCTGGACAGGTAAGCACTCACTTATCTTAAGCCGCGACGCCGGATCGTTCTTTTTCCTCGGCGAACTGCTGATTGATCTGCCCCTGCCGGTCGACAGCCCGGTCGCGGAGGAGTGTGGGCGCTGCGTCGCCTGCATGACCATCTGTCCCACCGGGGCCATCGTTGAGCCCTATACCGTCGACGCCCGGCGCTGCATCTCCTATCTCACCATTGAACTGGAAGGTGCAATCCCCGAGGAGTTCCGTCCACTAATCGGCAACCGTATTTACGGTTGTGATGATTGTCAGCTGATCTGCCCGTGGAACCGTTTCTCACAGCTCACCGATGAAGAGGATTTCAGCCCACGCAAAGCGCTGCATGCCCCGCCGCTGGTGGAGCTGTTCGCCTGGAGCGAAGCGTGGTTTCTGAAGGTGACCGAAGGGTCGGCGATTCGTCGCATTGGCCACCTGCGCTGGCTGCGCAATATCGCCGTCGCGTTGGGCAATGCGCCCTGGGATGAAGCCCATCTTCGCGCCCTGGAGAGCCGCCGGGGCGAGCACCCGCTTCTCGACGAACACATTGAGTGGGCGATTGCCCAGCAACTGAAAAAGCGGAACGCCGACGCCGTTGAAGTACAGCTGCCGAAAAAATTACGTCTGGTCAGAGTGGTAGAGAAAGGCTTGCCGCGCGACGCCTGATTCATTCACAGGCTGTGAATAAAATCTAAAACACATTGCGTTTCAAGGCGCAGACCAAGGTCAAGTGATCGGATTAACATTTTGAAATGAAATTTATTTGTTAAATTTCAATCACATACAAAGATACTATTTACAAAGCGAAGCATTTGCGCCGCCAGTGACGGAACGACAACCTGTGGATAACTCTGTTCACAGTATTTCTGCAGACCAAACGAAAATCATCCCCGGCGCTGGATTGCACTGTGGATAAATAAGAGATGGAAGAAAATTTGGAGCGGGAAACGAGACTCGAACTCGCGACCCCGACCTTGGCAAGGTCGTGCTCTACCAACTGAGCTATTCCCGCTTAATCATCGTCATTCAAGCTACCGTCTAGCAACCTGAAAACTGCGACTGGTGTGGTGTGTCTTTCAAATTTTGGAGCGGGAAACGAGACTCGAACTCGCGACCCCGACCTTGGCAAGGTCGTGCTCTACCAACTGAGCTATTCCCGCTTAATCTTCGGCTTTCGCCCCGCATCTGCGAGATGAAATCCTTTGATCAGGATGGTGCTTTCAAATTTTGGAGCGGGAAACGAGACTCGAACTCGCGACCCCGACCTTGGCAAGGTCGTGCTCTACCAACTGAGCTATTCCCGCGTTACTGCATTTTTTGCCATATTTCGATGGCGTCGTAATTTGCATTTCTGCGTCGTTACGGGAGGCGCATTATACGAGAATTCGATGCCCCTGCAACCCCCTGACGATCACTTTTTTGCGTTTTTTGTTTAAATGGACATTTTCTCGCCATCTACGCCGCTGAATTGTATAAATAAGCGTCATAACGGGCAAAATCGCTTTTTCCGCCCGGCTGAATGACGCAAAATCGCTCGCATCATACAGCGGTGGCGCGACGTATAACGAGGCCACCCCGACGCCAAACAGGGAATTAGCATGAGAAAAGTCCTCACCGTCCTGCTGCTGAGCACGCTGGCCATCGGAACCGCGTCAGCCGAGACGCTCCATTTTGGCACCACCACGGCCAATCCACCGTTTGTCACCGCCAACGGCAAAAATCAGCCCGTTGGCTTCGATATCGATCTCGCGCACGCCCTGTGCCAGCAGATGCAGGCGCAGTGCCAGTTCACGGCGCAGCGTTTCGATACCCTGATCCCGGCTTTACGCTTTAAGAAATTTGACGCGGTGATTGCCGGCATGGAAGTGATCCCGATGCGTGAGAAGCAGGTCGCCTTCAGCCGCCCCTATCGCCAGGCGCTCTCCGGGGTAGTGATCGTCAACAAAGATGTCGCCCATACCTTTGCCGATCTGAAGGCTAAAAAAGTCGGCGTGGTGAAAGGCACGCTGCATCAGCGCTACCTGCGTGATAAACAGAAAGCCGTACAGGCTGTCCCTTACGACGATGTCGCCAGCGCCCTGGCCGCGCTGAAAGCCGGGCAAATAACCGGCGTCATGGGCGACTTCGCCACCCTCGACGCCTGGCAGCAGGAGAACCCTGACTACGCCATCATGGATGAACGGGCTACCGACCCGGCTTATTACGGTAAGCAGTATGCGATTGCGGTGCGCAAAGACGATCCGGAGCTGCTGAACGCCATCAACGATGCCCTGGCCGCGGTCATGGCGACACCTGACTTCCAGCAGATGCAGCAGAAGTGGTTTAAATAACGCAGAAAAGTGTACCGGGCCGCGCACAGGGCCCGGTCGCGGTTTACAGCTTAATGAAGTGTTCGCGGTAGTAAGCCAGCTCGGCGACCGACTCGCGGATATCGTCCATCGCCTGATGAGTGCCCTGCTTTTTAAAACCGTCGAGAATTTCCGGCTTCCAGCGGCGCGCCAGCTCTTTCAGCGTGCTAACGTCCAGGTAGCGATAGTGGAAATAGGCTTCCAGTTGCGGCATGTACTTAAACAGGAAGCGACGATCCTGGCCGATACTGTTGCCGCAGATCGGCGACTTGCCCGCCGGCACCCACTGCTTAAGAAACTCAATGGTCGCCAGTTCGGCATCGTGCTCGCTGACGGTGCTGGCCTTTACGCGATCCACCAGACCGCTGCCGGTATGCGTCCGCACATTCCACTCGTCCATTAATGCCAGCTGAGCGTCCGACTGATGCACCGCGATGGTCGGGCCCTCAGCCAGAATGTTCAGGTTGGCATCGGTCACCAGGGTGGCGATTTCGATAATGCGATCGCGCTCCGGATCCAGCCCTGTCATCTCAAGATCGATCCAAATGAGGTTGTTTTCATTTGCACTCATGCTATTTTCCACCCTTCTCGCGTGACTATATTCATCTAAAATAGCGTGTATCATAGAGGTTTTGCCCCATCAGGGCGACCAGGAGCCAGTTCGATTGAGTAAAAATAAACTCTCCAAAGGCCAGCAGCGCCGCGTCAAAGCCAACCACCAGCGCCGTCTGAAAACCACTGCGGAGAAGGCCGACTACGATGACAACCTGTTTGGCGAAACGTCGGAAGGCATTGTCATCAGTCGCTTTGGTATGCATGCCGACGTCGAATCCGCTGACGGCAGCGTGCATCGCTGCAATATCCGCCGGACGATCCGCTCGCTGGTCACCGGCGACCGCGTGGTCTGGCGGCCGGGTAAAGACGCCGCCGACGGCGTAAGCGTCAAAGGGATCGTCGAGGCGGTGCACGATCGCGCCTCCGTCCTGACGCGTCCGGATTTTTACGACGGCGTGAAGCCTATCGCCGCCAATATCGACCAGATCGTGGTGGTTTCCGCGATCCTGCCTGAGCTGTCGCTGAATATTATCGATCGCTATCTGGTGGCCTGCGAAGCGCAGGATATCGAGCCGCTCATTGTGCTGAATAAAATCGATCTGCTGGATGATGATGGTCTTCGCTTCGTCAATGAGCAAATGGATATCTACCGCAACATCGGTTACCGCGTGCTGCTGGTTTCCAGTCGGACTCAGGACGGCCTTAAGCCGCTGGAAGCGGCCCTGACCGACCGCATCAGTATCTTCGCCGGGCAGTCCGGGGTCGGTAAATCTAGCCTGCTGAACGCCCTGCTCGGGTTGAACGAGGATCAGATCCTCACCAATGATGTCTCGGACGTTTCCGGCTTAGGTCAACACACCACCACCGCGGCACGCCTCTACCACTTCCCGCACGGCGGCGATGTGATTGATTCACCGGGGGTACGTGAGTTCGGCCTGTGGCATCTGGAAGCGGAACAAATCACCAACGGCTTTGTCGAATTCCATGATTATTTAGGCCGTTGCAAATATCGCGACTGTAAACACGATACCGATCCTGGCTGTGCGCTTCGCGAAGCGGTAGAGAACGGCAAGATCGCCGAAAGCCGTTTTGAGAACTACCACCGCATCCTGGAAAGCATGGCGCAGGTACAGGTAAAAACGCGTAAAAACTTTTCCTCGTCCGATGACTGATCATTAAGCTGAGCATCACATCAGGCGCTGCCGGGCAGCGGTGATGACGCAGCTTACGCGGATGCCATTTGGCGAGTTTTACGTATAGAATCGTCCCCTTTTTTCAGGTCCCCGCCCGCAGGCGGGGTCAGGAACGACATATCATGGCCTGGAGGCTACTTTGTTAAACGATCTTAAACTTTCACTGCAATACATTCTGCCTAAACTGTGGCTCACCCGCCTCGCAGGCTGGGGTGCGAGCAAACGCGCAGGTTGGCTGACGAAGCTGGTCATCGATCTGTTCGTGAAATACTACAAGGTCGATATGAAAGAGGCGCAGAAGCCGGATACCGCGGCTTATCGCACCTTCAACGATTTCTTCGTGCGCCCGCTGCGCGACGACGTTCGCCCGCTGAATACCGATCCAAACGTGCTGGTGATGCCGGCCGATGGCGTGATCAGCCAGCTTGGCGCCATTGAGAACGATAAAATCCTGCAGGCTAAGGGTCATGACTACAGTCTGGAAGCCCTGCTGGCCGGCAACTATCAGATGGCCGACCTGTTCCGTAACGGCAGCTTCGCCACCACCTACCTGTCGCCGCGCGACTATCACCGCGTACACATGCCGTGCAACGGCATCCTGCGCGAAATGATCTACGTTCCTGGCGACCTGTTCTCTGTTAACCACTTGACGGCGCAGAACGTGCCGAACCTGTTCGCCCGTAACGAGCGCGTCATCTGCCTGTTTGATACTGAGTTTGGCCCGATGGCGCAAATTCTGGTGGGCGCAACTATCGTCGGCAGCATCGAGACCGTGTGGTCCGGCACCGTGACCCCGCCGCGCGAAGGCATTATTAAACGCTGGACCTGGCCCGCTGGCGACAACGAAGGCTCCATCGCCTTGCTGAAAGGCCAGGAGATGGGCCGCTTCAAACTGGGTTCCACCGTGATCAACCTGTTTGCCCCGGGCCAGGTGAAGCTGGTCGACACGCTGCAAAGCCTGTCCGTGACCAAGATCGGCCAACCGCTGGCGACAGCAGTGGAAGCGACCGCCGCCGCTGAACCCGCGCCGTTACCGGAAGAAGAGATCCGCGCCGAACACCGCGCCAGCCCGCTGGTTGACGATAAACAAGACCAAGGTTAATTCTTCAGCAAAAGGGTTATGCCGTGCGCCTGATATACACTTTCCTGTTGGCCTTGAGCCTCAGTTTCGGGGCGTACGCTGCGACAGCCCCGGATGCTAAACAGATAACCCAGGAACTGGAACAGGCGAAGGCGGCAAAGCCCGCCCAGCCTGAAACCGTTGAAGTTCTGCAGTCCGCGCTGAACGCGCTTGAGGAGCGAAAATCATCCCTCGAGCGCGCCCGTCAGTATCAGGACGTTATCGACAATTTCCCCAAACTGTTTCAAAGCCTGCGTGCCCAGCTCAATAATCTGAGCGAAGAGCCGCGCCAGGTGCCAACCGGCCTGACCGCCGATGCGCTGAACCAGGAGATCCTGCAGGTCAGCAGCCAGCTGCTGGAATCGAGCCGCCAGGCGCAGCAGGAGCAGGATCGCGCGCGTGAAATCGCCGACTCCCTGAACCAGCTGCCGCAGCAGCAAACCGATGCCCGTCGTCAGCTCAATGAGGTTGAGCGCCGCATCGGCACGCAAACCGGCAACAATGCTCTCGCCCAGGCGCAAAATCTTGCCCTGCAGGCGGAATCAGCGCGTCTGAAGGCGCTGGTGGATGAACTCGACCTCGCCCAGCTCTCCGCCAACAACCGCCAGGAGCTGTCGCGCGCCCGTTCCGAGCTGGCGCAAAAACAGAGCGAGCAGCTGGATGCCTATCTGCAGGCGCTGCGCAATCTGCAAAACAGCCAGCGCCAGCGGGAGGCGGAAAAGGCGCTGGAGAGTACCGAACTGCTGGCGGAGAACAGTGAAAACCTGCCGCCGGACATCACCGCCCAGTTTAAGGTCAACCGTGAACTCTCCCAGGCGCTGAACCAGCAGGCGCAGCGCATGGATCTGGTGGCGTCCCAGCAGCGGCAGGCGACGAATCAAACGCTGCAGGTGCGCCAGGCGTTAAACACCCTGCGCGAGCAGTCGCAGTGGCTGGGCTCCTCCAATCTGCTGGGCGAAGCCCTGCGCGCCCAGGTGGCGCGGCTGCCGGAGCGCCCTCGCCCGCAACAGCTGGATACGGAAATGGCGCAGCTGCGCGTGCAGCGTCTGCGCTTTGAGGATTTACTCAGTAAGCAGCCGCAGCTGCGGCAGATCCGCCAGGCCGACGGCGAACCGCTGACCAGCGAGCAGAACAAGATCCTGCAGGCGCAGCTGCGCACGCAGAACGAGCTGCTGAACTCGCTGCTGCGCGGCGGCGACACCCTGATGCTGGAGCTCACCAAGCTGAAGGTCGCCAACGGCCAGCTGGAAGACGCGCTGAAAGAGATCAACGAAGCCACCCACCGCTATCTGTTCTGGACTTCGGACGTCAGCCCCATCGGCTTCTCCTGGCCGCTGGAGATCGTCCAGGATCTGCGGCGCCTGATCTCCCTGGATACCATCAGCGAACTGGGCAAAGCCAGCGCGATGATGCTTACCAGCAAAGAGACCCTGCTGCCGCTGTTTGCCGCCCTGCTGCTGGTTGGCTTTAGCATCAGCTCGCGGCGCCATTTCACCCGCTTTCTCGAGCGCTCCAGCGCCCGGGTGGGGAAAGTCACCCAGGATCACTTCTGGCTGACGCTGCGCACGGTCTTCTGGTCGATACTGGTGGCCTCGCCGCTGCCGGTGCTGTGGATGACGCTCGGCTATGGTCTGCAGTCCGCCTGGCCGTTCCCGCTGGCGGTGGCGATTGGCGATGGAGTCACCGCGACGGTGCCTTTGCTGTGGGTGGTGATGATCTGCGCCACCTTCGCCCGGCCAAACGGGCTGTTTATCGCCCACTTCGGCTGGCCGCGTAGCCGCGTGGCGAAGGCGATGCGCTACTACCTGATGAGCATCGGGCTGATTGTGCCGCTGATTATGGCGCTGATCATGTTCGATAATCTTAACGACCGCGAATTCTCCGCTTCGCTGGGCCGCCTGTGCTTCCTGCTGATCTGCGGCGCGCTGGCGGTGGTCACCCTGAGCCTTAAGCACGCCGGTATTCCGCTCTATCTGGATAAAGAGGGGAATGGCGACAATATGGTGAACCGCCTGCTGTGGAACCTGATGCTTGGCGCCCCGCTGGTGGCCATGCTGGCGGCCGCCGTCGGCTACCTCGCCACCGCCCAGGCGCTGCTTGCGCGTCTGGAAACCTCGGTCGCCATCTGGTTCCTGCTGCTGGTGGTCTATCACATCATCCGCCGCTGGATGCTGATCCAGCGCCGCCGGCTGGCCTTCGACCGGGCCCGCCATCGTCGCGCGGAAATTCTCGCTCAGCGCGCCCGCGGCGAAGATGAGCCCGTTCACGTCAGCAGCCCGGAAGGGTCGGTGGAGACGGAGGTCAGCGAGGTCGACCTCAATGCCATCAGTACCCAGTCGCTGCGGCTTGTGCGCTCCCTGCTGATGCTGATCGCGCTGCTATCGGTCATCGTGCTGTGGTCGGAGATTCACTCGGCGTTTGGCTTCCTTGAGAATATCTCGCTGTGGGACGTGACCTCGACGGTACAAGGGGTGGAAAGCCTTGAGCCTATTACGCTTGGCGCGGTGTTGATTGCCATTCTGGTGCTGATCATCACCACTCAGCTGGTACGCAACCTGCCCGCGCTGCTGGAACTGGCGATCCTCCAGCATCTCGATTTAACGCCCGGCACCGGCTACGCCATCACCACCATCACTAAGTATCTGCTGATGCTGGTCGGCGGGCTGGTGGGCTTCTCGATGATCGGTATTGAGTGGTCGAAGCTGCAGTGGCTGGTCGCCGCGCTGGGTGTGGGTCTCGGGTTTGGCCTGCAGGAGATCTTCGCCAACTTTATCTCCGGCCTGATTATCCTGTTTGAGAAGCCGATCCGCATCGGCGATACGGTCACCATTCGCGACCTGACGGGCAGCGTCACCCGCATTAATACCCGTGCGACCACCATCAGCGACTGGGACCGAAAAGAGATTATCGTGCCGAACAAGGCGTTCATTACCGAACAGTTTATCAACTGGTCGCTGTCGGACTCGGTTACCCGCGTGGTGCTGACGGTGCCGGCGCCTGTGGACGCCGATACCGAAGAGGTGACGAAAATTCTCATCGCCGCGGCGCATCGCTGCTCGCTGGTCATCGATACCCCGGCGCCGGAGGCGTTTCTCGTCGACCTGCAGCAGGGGATCCAGATTTTCGAGCTACGTATTTTTGCCGCGGAGATGGGGCACCGCATGCCGCTGCGCCATGAGATGCATCAGCTGATCCTGGCGGGCTTCCGCGAGCATGGCATTGATATGCCGTTCCCTCCGTTCCAGATGCGTCTGGAAAGTATTGACGGCAGGCAAAGCAGTAAAACCATGACCTCGGCCGGAAAAACCAGCCGCCGTACGGCTGGTAGCCTGTAAACCATCCCCTGCCCGGCTGCACCGCCGGGCAGGTTCTTTAACTCTCCATCACCAGCGCGCCGGACGCCATGCGCCGACGGTAGCTTTCGTAGATCCCCAGCGCCAGCAGTGAGAAGAAGATCGGCCCACCGACCATCCACAGGGTGCTGTTCCAGTCCCCGCTGTCGATGACGGGTTGGATAATGGTGAAGATATTGGCGAAGGTCACCACCAGCAGCACCACGCCGGTCGCCAGCAGCGTCGACGGACGGTTTTTGAAGATCACGAACGGCCGGTCAAGATGGGTTTTCGCCTTGAAGAACGGGAAGGCGATGGTCAGGAACAGATAAGGCAAGGTCATAGAGACATTGGCCATCAGCGTCAGCTTGTTATAAAACGCGGAAGCGCTATCCCCACCGAACGATACCAGTACGATAAACACCCCGACCAGCAGACACTGCAGCCACATCGCCGCGGCGGGCATTCCGTTGACGTTGAGACGGGTCATCACCGACGGCCAGAGCGCTTTTGGCGTGCCCTGGATAATCGCTTTCAGGGGAGAATAGCTGAGGGTGAAGAACGCGCCGGTGTAGGCGAGAAACATCGACAGGCCGGTAATACGGGCGAACCAGACCCCGGTCAGGGCTGACGCCGCAGGGGTCAGGTGCAGGGCCTGGCCCAGCGTCGCCCCGAGGCTGGTCATCAGCACATAGGTGATGTTGCCGAGGTTGGTCGAACGCGCGCCAAGCACCTGCTGCCAGTTGGCGCTCACGCCCCACAGCACAATCGCCAGCGAGTAACCGATCGAGATAACGATCGCCGCGATGATAATACCTTTGGCAAAGTTCTTTTCCGGCTTATCGGTCTTATCCACTAAGCCGCCAACCGCCTCAATTCCGCCATAGGCAAAGATGGCAAATACCACAAACGACAGCATCGCCATGCCCGACTGATACCCGGGATTAGGCGAAAGGGTGAAGTTTAACGGCTGGGCGAAATGACCGCCGTTAAGCAGAAGGATCGCCCCGCTCACCAGCAGCAGCACCAGGTTAAGCCCCATCACCGCGATACCACCGACGGCGGTAATTTTAGCGATTTTATTGATCCCTTTGACGGCAATAAAGGTCACCACGACCATCCAGCAGGCCGCCAGAATACCGACCGTCTGCGTCGGCGTCAGGCTACCCAGCGCCCAGGTCTGGGTTTTGTCCGCGCCAAACAAAAAAGTAGAGAGCGGGACCCAGATCTTAGCGGCGGTACTCACCATCCACACTACGTACGAGGCAAACCACATAAAGGTACCAATGAAGGCAAAGCGCGGCCCGACGCTGTGGTTCATCCAGGAATAAATCCCGCCCTCTTCGCGACGATAAGCTGAGCCCATCTCCGCCATCATCAGCGCGAACGGGATAAAGAAAAAGAGGGCGGAAAAAAGGTAAAACGGCATCGCGCTATAGCCCATCAGATAAAACGCCGATGGGCTGTTGGCAAAGCCAAACACCGAGGTGAAGATCATCAGAATCAGCCCGATCAGGCTCATCTTCTTGAGTTGTTGATGCATAAATCTATCCAAACGTGGGCATCGCCCGACGAGCGACGCCTGGCCTCATAAAAAGAGCGCGGATAGTAGCAAAATCACGGAGGGAAATTGTGGGTATTCGGGCTAAAGCCGGGGCGAGGGTGTCAGGTTCAGAGTCGTCTTTCACCTCCCCCACCCGGCGGCGGAGGGAGGTGAAAAAGCGATCAGGCGCGGTCTACCGTAAAGGCGATCACTTCGCCGATGCTTTCAGCGCCCAGCGCCAGCATGACCACGCGGTCAACGCCCAGCGCCACGCCGGAGCAGTCCGGCAGACCCGCCTCCAGCGCCGCCAGCAGGTTGTTATCGATGGGCTGCTGCGGAAGGCCGCGCGCGGCGCGTTTGCGGTTATCCTGCTCAAACCGCAGGCGCTGTTCATGGGCGTCGGTCAGCTCGTGGAAACCGTTCGCCAGCTCAATACCTTTGTAATAGACCTCAAAGCGCTCAGCGACCCGATGATCTTCCGGGCTGATCTGCGCTAAAGAGGCCTGAGTCGCCGGGAAATGATAAATGAACGTTGGTCGATCTTTGCCGATGTGCGGCTCCACGCCCATGGTGAACAGCAGCTGCAGCAGGGTATCGCGATCTTCTTCAGTATCGGCGATATTGCTCAGATCCAGCTTCGCTGCGACTTCACGCAGCTGTGCTTTATCGGCAGAGAGCGGGTCAATTTCCAGATGGCGCTGAAACGCCTGCTGATAGGAGAGACTTTCCGCCGGTTGGCACTCCAGCACCTGCTGCAGCAGATCGTCCACCTCATTGATCAGGCGATACATGTCATAGCATGGACGATACCACTCCAGCATGGTGAATTCCGGATTGTGATGACGCCCCATCTCTTCATTACGGAAGCTGCGGCACAGCTGGAAGACCGGGCCGCAACCTGCCGCCAGCAGGCGCTTCATGTGGTATTCCGGACTGGTCATCAGGTACAGGTTAAGCCCCTGAGAATGGCCCGGGCCGACGAAACGGGTTTCGAACGGGAACAAATGAATATCCGTTACCGTCGCCTGACTCATGCAAGGCGTCTCCACCTCCAGCACGCCGCGATCGGTAAAGAAACGGCGGATTTCCGCCATCACCGCCGCGCGCTTCAACAGATTGGGAATGGGTGCGCTCGGCTGCCAGGTTGCCGTCTCGCTCATGGTACTTTCTCCGATTGCAAATTAAGGGCACGAAGTCTACTCGCAACCGGCGAGTGAAACAAATTTTGTGCAATCTCCGGCAGACTACATGCCATTAATCTATCGTTAACCCTGACGCATAAATACCACTGATAAATAACCGCACATATCGATAAAAAAATCGAACACGTCAATTTTCCATACTGACCCTAAGGCTATACTCCTGTACCTATAAAGGAGCAGTGATACTTTTTCGCCAGCCCGGCGGCGAAATACACTAAAACTGGAGGAATGTCGTGCAAACTTTTCAAGCCGATCTCGCCGTAATTGGCGCCGGCGGGGCAGGCCTTCGTGCCGCTATCGCCGCCGCTCAGGCCAACCCCAACGCTAAAATCGCCCTGATTTCTAAAGTCTATCCGATGCGCAGCCATACGGTCGCTGCAGAAGGGGGATCCGCAGCCGTTGCCCAGGATCACGATAGCTTTGAGTACCATTTTCACGACACCGTCGCGGGAGGCGACTGGCTGTGCGAGCAGGATGTCGTCGACTATTTTGTTCATCACTGCCCGACGGAAATGACCCAGCTGGAGCAGTGGGGATGCCCATGGAGCCGCCGCCCCGACGGCAGCGTCAACGTCCGGCGCTTCGGTGGCATGAAAATCGAACGCACCTGGTTTGCCGCCGACAAAACCGGCTTCCACATGCTGCATACCCTCTTCCAGACCTCCCTTCAGTTTCCCCAAATTCAGCGCTTTGACGAACATTTCGTCCTTGACCTGCTGGTCGATGACGGGCAGGCCCGCGGCCTGGTGGCGATGAATATGATGGAAGGCACCCTGGTGCAGATCCGCGCTAACGCCGTGGTGCTGGCTACCGGCGGCGCCGGGCGCGTCTACCGCTACAACACCAACGGCGGCATCGTCACCGGTGACGGGATGGGGATGGCCCTGGGACACGGCGTGCCGCTGCGCGACATGGAATTCGTTCAGTATCACCCGACCGGCCTGCCGGGCTCCGGGATCCTGATGACCGAAGGCTGCCGCGGCGAAGGCGGGATTCTGGTCAACAAAAACGGCTACCGCTATCTGCAGGATTACGGCATGGGCCCGGAAACCCCGCTCGGCGAACCGAAGAATAAATATATGGAGCTGGGCCCACGCGACAAAGTGTCCCAGGCCTTCTGGCACGAGTGGCGGAAAGGGAACACCATCCCGACGCCGCGCGGCGACGTGGTCTACCTCGATCTCCGCCACCTCGGCGAGAAAAAACTGCTGGAGCGTCTGCCGTTTATCTGTGAACTAGCGAAAGCCTACGTCGGCGTCGATCCGGTGAAAGAGCCGATCCCGGTGCGCCCGACCGCGCACTACACCATGGGCGGTATTGAAACCGATCAGCAGTGCGAAACCCGGATCAAAGGGCTGTTTGCCGTGGGCGAATGCTCGTCCGTTGGCTTACATGGCGCCAACCGTCTGGGCTCCAACTCGCTGGCCGAGCTGGTGGTCTTCGGCCGCCTGGCCGGGGAGCAGGCCATGCAGCGCGCCGCTCAGGCGGGCGAGGCAAACGGCGCCGCCCTCGATGCGCAGGCTGCCGATGTGGAGCAGCGCCTGAAAGATCTCGTCAACCAGGAAGGTAACGAAAACTGGGCGAAAATTCGCGATGAAATGGGGCTGTCGATGGAGGAAGGCTGCGGCATCTACCGCACGCCGGAGCTGATGCAGAAAACGATCGACAAGCTGGCTGAACTGCAGGAGCGCTTTAAGCGCGTGCGCATTACCGATAACTCCAGCGTGTTCAATACCGATCTGCTTTACACCATTGAGCTGGGGCACGGTTTAAACGTTGCCGAATGTATGGCGCACTCGGCCATCGCCCGTAAAGAATCGCGCGGGGCGCACCAGCGTCTGGATGAAGGCTGTACCGAACGCGACGACGTCAACTTCCTCAAGCACACTCTCGCCTTCCGCGAGGCCGATGGCACTACCCGTCTGGAATATGGCGATGTGAAGATCACCACGCTGCCGCCGGCAAAACGTGTCTATGGCGCAGAAGCGGACGCGGCTGAGAAGAAGGAGACCACCCATGGCTGAGATGAAAAACCTGAAAGTCGAAGTGGTGCGCTACAATCCGGAGGTCGACACCGCACCGCACAGCGCGTTCTATGACGTGCCTTACGATGAACAGACCTCGCTGCTGGACGCGCTGGGCTACATCAAAGACAACCTGGCGCCAGACCTGAGCTACCGCTGGTCCTGCCGAATGGCAATCTGCGGTTCCTGCGGCATGATGGTCAACAAGGTGCCGAAGCTGGCCTGCAAAACCTTCCTGCGCGATTACACCAAAGGCATCAAAGTTGAGGCGCTGGCCAACTTCCCGATCGAGCGCGATCTGGTGGTGGACATGACCCACTTTATCGAAAGCCTGGAAGCCATTAAGCCGTATATCATCGGCAATAACCGCACGCCTGACCAGGGGCCAAACAAGCAGACCCCGGCCCAGATGGCGAAATACCATCAGTTTTCCGGCTGCATCAACTGCGGGCTGTGCTATGCCGCCTGTCCACAGTTCGGCCTGAACCCGGAATTTATCGGCCCGGCGGCGATCACCCTCGCCCACCGCTATAACGAAGACAGCCGCGACCACGGTAAAAAGGAACGCATGGCGCAGCTTAACGGCCAGAATGGCGTCTGGACCTGTACTTTCGTTGGCTACTGCTCGGAAGTGTGTCCGAAGCACGTCGACCCGGCGGCCGCGATCCAGCAGGGCAAGGTGGAAAGCTCGAAAGACTTTCTTATCGCCACCCTGAAACCACGCTAAGGAGTGCATTATGACGACGAAACGCAAACCCTACGTGCGACCAATGACCTCCACCTGGTGGAAAAAGCTGCCGTTTTATCGCTTCTACATGGTACGGGAAGGCACGGCGGTACCGACGGTATGGTTTAGCATTGTGCTGATTTATGGGCTGTTTGCCCTCAAGCACGGCGCCGAGAGCTGGGCGGGATATATCGGATTCCTGCAAAACCCGGTGGTGGTAATCCTCAACCTGATTACTCTGGCGGCGGCGCTGCTGCACACCAAAACCTGGTTTGAGCTGGCGCCGAAAGCCGCCAACGTCATCATCAAAGGCGAAAAAATGGGGCCAGAGCCGGTCATTAAAGGGCTCTGGGTGGTGACGGCGGTGGTCACCGTGGTGATCCTGTTTGTCGCCCTGTTCTGGTAAGGAGGCTGAGATGATTAATCCCAATCCGAAACGTTCCGATGAACCCGTATTCTGGGGGCTGTTTGGCTCAGGCGGCATGTGGGGCGCGATTGTCGCGCCGGTGATGGTGCTGCTGGTCGGCATCCTGCTGCCGCTAGGGCTAGCTCCGGCCGACGCCTTCAGCTATGAGCGTGTGCTGGCCTTTGCCCAAAGCTTTATCGGCCGCGCGTTCATCTTTCTGATGATTGTCCTGCCGCTGTGGTGTGGGTTGCATCGTATTCACCACGCCATGCACGATCTGAAAATCCATGTGCCAAACGGTAAGTGGGTCTTCTATGGCCTGGCGGCAATCCTCAGCGTCATCACCCTCGTTGGCGTACTGTTTATCTGATCCTGCAAGAGCCCGGTCGCATTTCTGCTACCGGGCTCGCTTCATAGAAAAATCTTGCCGCCTTTTCCCTGCTGGACTCTACACTTAGCTTAAAAGCCAGCAAGGAGCATGCCATGCGTATCCTGCCGATAATCACCGCGATTGCCGTCTCGTTCCTGTCTGTCGCCTGCAGCACGCCCGCCCCGCCGCCGGGCGTCACCGTGGTCAGCCCCTTCGACGTTCAGCGCTATCTGGGTACCTGGTATGAAATCGCCCGCTTTGACCACCCTTTTGAAAGCGGTCTGGAAAAGGTCACGATCGCCTGGCACCCACGTGATGACAGCGGTCTGGATGTGGTGAATAAAGGTTATAACCCCGACCGCGGCATGTGGCAGAAAACGGACGGGGTAGCGTACTTTACCGGGGAGCCCAGCCGCGCCGCGCTGAAGATTTCCTTCTTCGGCCCTTTCTACGGCAGCTATAACGTCATTGCTCTGGATAAGGAGTATCGTTACGCGCTGGTCTGCGGCCCCGATCGCGACTATCTCTGGCTGCTGGCCCGGGCGCCGACCATCGCCCCGGAGGTCAGGCAGCAGATGCTGGACATTGCCACCCGACAGGGCTTTGATGTCGGCAAACTGGTCTGGGTCAATCAGCGCTATGATTAGTGCGCGCTGATCTTCAGGCCAATGATGCCAATCACGATACAGACAAGGCTGGCGATACGCATGGCGCTGGCGGATTCCCCTAACAGCACAATACCGGTCACGGCGGCGCCCACCGCGCCGATCCCGGTCCAGACGGCGTAGGCGGTACCTACCGGTAGGGTTTTCATCGCCCATGAGAGCAGCGCCATGCTGGCCACCATCGCCACGATGGTGATAACGCTGGGAACCAGGCGGCTAAAGCCATGGGTATATTTCAGGCCGACGGCCCACACCACTTCCAGCAGGCCAGCGATAAACAAGACTATCCAGGACATAAGGCTCCTTTGCTGGGGCCGTCCCCGGATGAGAAACGCTTACGGGTCGTCCCGTAAGGTGGATGAAAAGTCGTGGTGAGTATATCCAACGGAATGAGAGAAGTGAAGAACGGTACGGCGCTAAACCGTACCGTTGACGGCGTTTATTGCTGAGCTTTGGTTGCCGCGCCAGAGATTGCGTTGCCGCCGTCTGAAATATCCTCACCGACACCGCGCGTGGTGTTACAAGCGGTCAGTGCTGAAGAGAGGACCAAAACCGTAAAGAACGCTGCAATCGTTTTTTTCACCATAATGTCATCCTTAGTGTCAGTTTTGTTTTCATGCCCTATAAGCATAGACAAACCGTCCAAAGATGAAGGGATCTTTGCGATTTTTAAGAGAAAAGGAGTATGCGTGGAGGAGGCTGACATACCGGGAGGCAAGCGCCATTAACGAAACGGCAGGGAAATTCAGCTCACAGCGTGAGAGATAGCGTGGCCCAGGCCCTGAATATCTTCACCCACACCGCGGGCGGTATTGCAGCCAGCCAACAGCGCGCTGCTCAGAAAGAGTAACACCAGGAGTTTAACGCTGCGCTTCATGTCTCGTGCTCGTTGTGCCTGTGCGTAAAGAGCGGCGCAGCACGGAGGCTACGCCGGTCATCATGACGCGAAATTACTTCACGCGGGATACATATTCGCCAGAGCGAGTATCCACTTTGATCACTTCGCCGATCTGAACGAACAGCGGAACTTTAACCACCGCGCCAGTAGACAGGGTCGCCGGTTTACCGCCGGTACCCGCGGTGTCGCCTTTCAGGCCTGGATCGGTTTCAATGATTTCCAGCTCAACGAAGTTCGGCGGGGTGACCGCGATCGGCTGGCCGTTCCACAGGGTCACGATGCACTCAGCCTGATCCAGCAGCCATTTAGCGTTGTCACCGATCGCTTTCGCGTCAGCAGACAGCTGCTCGAAGGTTTCGTTGTTCATGAAGTGCCAGAACTCACCGTCGTTGTACAGGTAAGTCAGGTTCATATCGACAACGTCCGCGCCTTCTGCGGAATCGGTAGATTTGAAGGTTTTCTCAACGCGGGTACCGGTCAGCAGACGGCGCAGCTTAACGCGCGCAAACGCCTGGCCTTTACCTGGTTTAACGAATTCGCTGGCTTCTACCGCATAAGGTTCGCCATCTAACATGATTTTAAGACCAGCACGAAAATCGTTGCTATAGTAAGTCGCCATAAGGCCCTCTGAAATTGTTTAACTGGTAGCTAAGCCACAAAATGGCGCATATTGTAACCCTAAATACCCCATCCAGAGAAGATTGGATAACGCAACTTGCCAATGTTGTGACCAGTCCTGATGAACTGCTGCGTCTTTTAAATGTAGACGCTGATGAAAAACTGCTGGCCGGACGCGAGGCCAGACGCCTGTTCCCGCTGCGCGTCCCGCGCGCGTTTATCGCCCGCATGGAGAAAGGCAACCCTAACGATCCACTGCTTCGTCAGGTACTTACCGCCGAGGAAGAGTTTATCGTCGCCCCCGGCTACTCCACCGATCCACTGGAAGAACAGCACAGCGTGGTGCCCGGTCTGTTGCACAAGTATCGCAACCGGGCCCTGCTGCTGGTGAAAGGCGGTTGTGCGGTAAATTGTCGTTACTGCTTCCGCCGCCACTTCCCTTATGCCGAAAATCAGGGCACCAGGCGCAACTGGCAGACAGCGATGGACTACATCGCGGCGCATCCGCAGCTTGATGAAATCATCTTCTCCGGCGGCGACCCGCTGATGGCAAAGGACCATGAGCTTGACTGGCTAATGACCCAGCTGGAAGCTATTCCACACGTTAAGCGCCTGCGTATTCACAGCCGCCTGCCGATTGTGATCCCGGTGCGCATCACCGAGACGCTGGCCAGCCGCTTCCAGCGTTCGTCGCTGCAGATAATCCTGGTTAACCACGTCAACCACGCCAATGAAATTGACGGTGAGTTTCGCGCGGCGATGGCCATGCTGCGTCAGGCGGGCGTCACGTTGCTCAATCAGAGCGTGCTGCTGCGCGGGGTGAACGACAACGCGCAAACCCTGGCCGACCTCAGTAATGCGCTGTTCGACGCCGGGGTAATGCCCTACTACCTGCACGTGCTGGACCGGGTGCAGGGAGCGGCGCACTTCATGGTCAGCGATGATGAAGCCCGTGAAATCATGCGCGAACTATTGACCCTCATCTCCGGCTATATGGTGCCGAAGCTGGCGCGCGAGATTGGCGGGGAACCCAGCAAGACGCCGCTGGATTTAGGGCTGAAGCAGCGTTAATAAACTGAAGGTCTGCCAGGACGTTCTGGCAGACCTTCGGATAGGAAGATTTCGACAGACGGGTGTTAAGGTGACCAGCAAATGACTATCGCACCGCGCTATAACCCCTGGGTGCGACGAGCTACCGATTTAGCGCGACCAACACAATAATATTAATTACAATCATCACTACAATTAGCGCGATTAACCATATGGGTATTTTAAAAGTAACATGTAACCGCTCAGATACTTTTTCACCTTCTTCCGTTTTATTTGCCATCAAATCACTGTCATGATTTGATGAGTTTTCTATTAGTGGAAGATTTAAATGAGTGTCAGGTTTTTCCTTATCTTCAGAAATAAAGCCGACAACTTTATTATTCTGATAATGCGTTAATGTCACCCGGTTCATATTCTCGCACTCTTCATCAGAGAGAGGAATGACCAATGTATTCGGAGCGACGCTAAAGCCTTTTTGCCGGACGGTGATAATGATATCCTCAGATAGTCCAGCTTTTACCAGCGATTTTCGCAGCAAAGAGATATTTTGATAGAACGTATTTTGCGAAACGACCACCCCCCGTGTTTCCCATACAGCCGCCAGGAACTCATCCCGTGAAATGACTTTGCCGCAATTCTGCAAAAGCAGCAGCAAGCATCTGGCGGTAGGCGCATTGAGGCTGATGCACTCCCCGTCCCCGGCAAGCGGCCGCAGCTCATTCATATTGGCATTAAATATAATCTCCTGATTAATTATACACCCATTAAATAATACTGCGTCATCCATATCCTTGCCCCACGTAACCCTATTATCCATAATAAAATCAAATGATTTCAACCAAACGATTATGTGAACATTCTTGTTTCAGATGGAAACAGGTACATTTCACATTGAAGTTCAGCCCACAGGATACCGCAGATAAAAAAACAAGCGATAGCTAACTTGCTTAATGGTCACATTTTCAGATTAAATTAATCTCAACTGGAATCCACATCTCATCAGAGAGGGGGGAAGCATTAAATTCACGGGTGCTTCATCAACAATTCACAAGCATTTTTTGCACAAGACTTTTAAATTACTCCCGCTTCTCCATGGTTCGCTATGGCAAGCGATATGGTAGCGTCGTTCAACAGGATGATTGGTCTCAGCACTATATAAAGGAAAGCTGACGCTTATTTTCAATATCAATGCGAATACATACTCCATTCCCTTGATAACTGTTATCGATTCTACACAGGACTAAGTATCTATATATGGATTAATTAAATGAAAAAGACAATCGTAGCTGTAATGGTCGCTGCATCTGCAGTGCTGAGTGCTCAGGCAATGGCAACCAACACCGCTCAGGTAACTGTACTGGGTGAAGTCTCTGATGCATCTAACTCTTGCGTCGTGACTCCGACGGGTACCCTGAACAACGGTATCGTTCAGCTGATCACTGTAACCACCACTGAAGCAAATGCTGAAGCCGCTGGTAAACTGTTCAAAACCCAGGACTTTGGTTTTGAGGTGAAAGACTGCGCACAGGGCAGCACTAACCCGGTTACTGGCGTGACCGTAAATGTAAGTGGCACCTCCAGCAGCGATGCAACCATTCTGGACAACACCGCCGCTAACGGTGCAGCTGGTATCGGTATTGGTATCCAGCGCGTCAGCGATGCGCATCGCGTAGCCTTCGACGGTTCCGACACTATGTCCGAAAGCTACTCTGCAACCAACGGTACTCAGCTGAAGTACACCACTGGTTATGTAAGAACTAACGCCGCGACTCCGGTTACCGAAGGTCCGGTTAAAGGTGTTGCGACCTTTACTATCGATTACACCAATTAATTTATCCCCAAAGGGTCCCGCTTCACGGCGGGCCCTTTTTCGCATTTAGAGAAAAGCCATGTTCAGGACCTTATTAAATCTCACCGCATCCTGTGCATTACTCCTCAGCAGTATTGCTCATGCCGGTATTGTCGTTGAATCCACCCGCTACCTCTATAAGGAAGGTGCGCGTGAAATTACCGCGCAAATCGAAAATAAAGATGATATTCCCTATCTGATTAAATCCTGGGTTGAAACGCCTGCAGGGAAAGCGCCTTCGTTTATGGCTACCCCACCGCTTTTTCGCCTCGAGGGGAAACAACAGAATACGGTTCGTCTGTTTGCCACCGGCAACGTTAATGCACCGACCGACCGGGAATCCATGTACTATTTTAACGTCATGGCGATTCCTCCGGCAGATGATGCCAAAGCGAATAACAATACTATTCAACTGGCGGTTCGTCACCGCATGCGTCTGGTCTATCGTCCCAAAACACTTTTCGACCTCTCCCCTAATACGGAAGCGAAAAAGCTCGAATGGCGTAAGGCCGGCAAAAAGCTGACCATCAAAAATCCGACACCGTTTTTCTTTTATTTCAATAGCATCCAGATTGGTGGAAAAGAAGTGAAGCCGGAAGTCAACTCCGTCGCCCCAATGACGACCAAAGAAGTGACGCTAAAAGAAAATATTAATGCCTCCAGCATTACCTGGAAAGTGGTCAATGATTATGGCGGAGCAGGGTCGCTCTATTCCTCATCGCTGTAATAAGAAATTTATTTTATCATTATAGGGATGTGTCTATGCCAAATAAGAATAATGGATTATTCAAACTATCCACCGTCTTTCTCGCAATGCTTCCGGCATTGCTTTCTGGTTTGAATAATAAAGCGCAAGCACGTGACTTTTTCGATCCCTCATTCATTAGCTCATTGAATGGTAGCGATCCATCAACCACTCCCGATTTATCCATATTTCAGACTCAGAACGCGCAGGCGCCAGGGGATTATCGGGTCGATATTATGTTTAATGGCCGCTACCTGGACACCAGGACGATAAAGTTTGTTGCCAACAATCGCGCCAGCAGCGATAACCGCGAACCAACTCTGGTTCCCTGCCTGAGTCTAAAAACACTCGCGGAATATGGCGTAAGGATAAAAGCCTTTCAAGAGTTAGCCGAGGATAAAAACGGCTGCGCAAACTTTTCTGTCATTCCGGACACCAAAGCGGATTTTGACTTCACCGCCCAGCGCTTAAATATCTCTATTCCGCAGGCGGCCTTATCCACCACCGCGCAGGGATATATTCCACCGGATCAGTTTGATGATGGCATCAACGCGTTATTGGTGAACTATCAGTTCAGCGGCTCAAACGACATGCAGGCCAATGATGAATACTACAGTCTGAATCTGCAGTCCGGCCTCAACGTTGGCCCGTGGCGCATCCGTAACCTCAGCACCTGGAATAAAAACAACAGCGGTGCCGGGGACTGGGATTCCGCCTATCTCTATATGCAGCGCAGCATCCGCTCCATCAACAGTAACCTTGTGATGGGTGAGAGTTCATCGCTCAACGGTATCTTCGACAGCGTGCCGTTTACCGGTATTCAGCTGGCCACCGATACGACGATGTTGCCGGAAAGTATGCGCGGCTATGCGCCGATTATTCGCGGTATCGCCAGAACCAACGCCCGCGTAACGATTAAGCAGAACGGCTACCAGGTTTACCAGACCTACGTGGCGCCAGGGGCATTTGAAATCACCGATATGTACCCGAGCGGCGGTAGCGGCGACCTTTACGTCAGCGTGGAAGAGTCCGACGGATCCAAGCAAGAATTTGTTGTGCCGTTCGCCACCCTGCCGGTCATGGTGCGTGAAAATCAACTGGAATATGAGATTACTTCCGGTAAATATCGTCCTTACGATGGTGGAGTTGATGAAACGCCGTTTACCCAAGCCACCGCGACCTACGGCGTCTCCAGCAGCCTGACGCTATATGGCGGCATGCAGGCGGCCTCGCGCTATCAGGCGCTGTCAACAGGTCTCGGCTATAACCTGGGTGAACTGGGCGCCGCCTCGGCAGACGTCACCCAGGCTTGGTCAAAAATGAAAGACGATGAAAAGACCTCCGGACAGTCCTGGCGAGTTCGTTACGGGAAAAACATCGTTGAAACCGGCACTAACGTCACCATCGCCGGCTACCGCTACTCCACCCGCGGATTTCATACCCTCTCGGAGGTCCTGGATAGCTACTCTAATGACGGCTACTACACTTCGCGCTCGCTGCGCAACCGCACCAATCTGACGGTTAACCAAAGCCTGGGTAAAGGTCTCGGTAGCCTGTCGATAAGCGGTTTAATCGAAGATTACTGGGATGATAAGCGTACTAACAAGTCGATTAGCGTGGGCTATAACGGCGGCTTCCGCAATGTGAACTACTACCTCGGCTACAGCTATAACCGCTATACCTGGGGTGGAGATAACTCAGGGAAAGACGCTCAGGACGACCAACGTATTACACTGACGGTAACGCTGCCGTTGAGCAATTGGTTGCCTGGCACCTACACCAGCTATCAGTTAACCAACAGCAATCCGGGATCAACCGATCAGTCGGTTTCCATCGGTGGTAATGCGCTGGAGAACGATAGTCTGGAGTGGAGCCTGCAGCAAGGATACAGCAACCGGGAATACTACAGCGGCGATATGCGCGCGACCTATAATGGCGCCCGCGGCAGCGTCAATGCCGGCTACAGCTACGATCGCAGTAGCGAGCGCATTGACTACGGCGCCAACGGCAGTATCGTTGCCCATGCCGATGGCATCACGCTGGGTCAGGACATCACTGATGCAGCGGTACTGGTTAAAGCGCCGGGGCTGGATAACGTCAAGCTCACCAATGATAACACCATCTCTACCGACTATCGCGGCTACGCCATCGTTCCCTACGTAACACCATACCGTCGCACCGATATCACGCTCGACAGTTCCACGTTAGGCGAAGATATGGAGCTGCCTGAAACCACGCAGAGCGTCGTTCCGACCCGTGGTGCCATCGTGCGTGCTAATTATGCCGGCAATATTGGACGTAGAGCACTCATACAACTAGAAATGCCTGGAGATAAACCGGTTCCTTATGGTTCCACGGTAACGATAAAAAACAGTGCCAATACTCAAGCCAACATTGTCAGTGATGAAGGGATGGTTTATCTCTCTGGCTTGCAAGATAGTGGTGAGTTACTTGTTTTATGGGGCCAACGGCAGGATCAACGTTGCAATGCAACGTATCAATTACTTCCCACGCAAGGAAGTCTCACAACATCCAAAGCTATTTGCCGCTAGTGATAAAAGGATATCACATATGAAAAAAATATTTTTATTCTCGGCTTTATTGATTATCGCTTGTGGTCAAGCAGAAGCAACTTGTAATATCAAAGATATCGCCAAAAGGGTTAATTTTAACATGCCAAGCAATGTTAAAATATCTACTGATCCAACTATACCGGTAGGAAGCATACTCTATACAAAATTGATGGGTATCGGCGGTTCTGCACCCGCATTTACTTGCGACAACTCATCTAAGAATAGATACACTACCGTGATCACTGCCAGCGAAGTTCCAGGAGTGACTGGCATTATGGGTAAACCTGTTTATGAAACGGGAATTCCAGGCATTGGTTATCAGATTAGTGATTTACTTACTGGCTCGGTCTATGGAATGATACCCGCGGTTGCAGGAAGCATACCGGTTCCAGGAACAACTGAAAATACACTTTATCGCTATTGGTTAATCAAAACTGGAACTATTGACTTAAGTCAGTCCCCAACCAATAGCAGCGTATCATTTTATGTTGCTGATAGCGATTATAAAGCCACAATGCCATCTAGCTTACTATTATCAATAAATATGAAATTTGTAAGCCCTGTACCTCGCGAAAACTCATGTGAAATAACATCAACTAAAACCGTAAACCTCTCAAGAATTGATAAAGTGACACTTTTGTCTACTTCACCGGGAAGTAAAACCTCAAAAGAAAAATCCTTTACCTTGAATATTAACTGCGAACAAAAGTCAACTGGAAATACGATTTACTATTGGTTTAACCCTCGTTCGAGTACTGATGGCACTCCCGGCGTTCTCCTTAACAGCGATTCAACAAGTAGCGGAGGTGCACAAAACGTCAACACTATAATAAAAGAAAATGGTATCCCTGTTAATTTTTATGATTATGAAGCTAAGTCATTTATAGTAGATGCCAACAAGCTCAATAAAGAGATTAATCTTACCGCAGATTACTATCGTACTACCGATGACATTACTATTGGCACCGTCAGAGGGTTGTTAGAGGTCGTCATTCAAGAGGAATAAATTTAATTCACATGAAATCACAATATAAACATAATAAATCATCAAGTTAGAGGTTGCTTTAAAGAAAGGATGAGCATAGCATTTACCACCGTGAAATATACGAACCAAATAGAGATCTCTGGCAAATAATCTTTATTTGAGTGATGGTATGTTTCTTATCTTGAGGGC
Source organism: Klebsiella sp. P1954 (assembly GCF_018199955.1). NCBI lineage: Bacteria > Pseudomonadati > Pseudomonadota > Gammaproteobacteria > Enterobacterales > Enterobacteriaceae > Klebsiella > Klebsiella sp. P1954. The sequence goes on from NZ_CP073373.1 coordinate 2,544,400, forward strand.
AATGCTCTCTATTAAATCATGGCTCAGTAAAATGACCATATAAACTTTACTCCCTTTACAGGAAGTAAATTATTTTATTACAGGAGTATATATAATGCGTGAGTTAAACGTTTTTGAAATGCAGGAAATTTCTGGTGGCTATAGCTGGGATACCTCAAGCTTTATGTCCACTCTTACCAGCCTGGTAACGAATGGTGTAGAAGCAGTAGGTTCCGCAATAGCATTCGGAACTGTAGCGGCTATGTGGGGTGCTTTTGCTGCAGGTGGTAAGGCTGGTGACGGCGGTGGCATCCTTGGGTTTGGTATCATCGCCGAACTAGGTGGGGTCATCTTTGGTGCCATTGGCGGCTTTATTGGTGGCGCCGTCAGCGGTATTGCACTTGGCTGGGAACAAACTGTAAAATATATCGCAGATTCTTATACTTCTGCTCTTGACGGCACATTCACACCTTGGGCATAAGTTAAAAATTCCTTTAACAAAGGCCCATTCCGGGCCTTTTTACATCGGTAAATAAACAAAAAATGACAAGAAGATTATATCGCAAGGAAGCGATTGAGTACAAAAGAGTATATTGGAAAGGGAAAGCTTTATTGCTGGCTGGAATGCCGACTTGGTTAATCATAGTATTATCTTTGCTATTCCTTGGTTTGCTTATATCAGCCATGATCTTTTGTAGCTTTACTCAGCGGATAGATGTTAATGGGGAGGTTATCACCTTACCTCATTCTGTAAATGTTTATGCGCCACAACAAGGTTTTATCGTATCACAATATGTGAAAGTTGGTGATCTGGTTAAAAAAGGACAACCTCTCTATGAAATAGATATCTCTCGTGACACGACTACTGGAAATGTTAGTTCTGTACAGATAGAAGTTAATAAAGAAAAGATAGCCAATGCTGAAGAAATAATAAACAAGCTTTCTCAAAACAAGCAAGAAACATTGTCTTCAATAGAAAAGCAACTTAAAGCCAATAAAGAATCATTGAAAGAGATCAATCGTCTTCTTGCTAATGCCTTAGCTGGATTAAAGAAAATGCACGATAATTTATCCAGCTATGATAGTTATCTTAGAGATGGACTCATCACAAAAGATCAATATAACTATCAACATTCATTATATTTCCAACAACAGAGCACATATCAATCTCTTGTAAGTCAAAAGATGCAATTAGAATCGCAAATCACACAATATAATAGCGATAAAATAACTAAAATCGCTGATTTTGACAATCAGATAACAGCACAACAGAATCAAATAAATGATTTCAAAAACCAATTAGTTGAATCAAATGCCAAAGGCAATGCTATTATAAAAGCTACGACAGAAGGACGCATTGAGTCACTCTCGGTAACTAAAGGACAGATGGTTGATAATGGCAGTAGCTTGGCTCAAATCAAGCCTACAGGTAACATTGAGTATTATCTTATATTATGGCTGCCGAATAATAGCATACCTTATGTAAAACCTGGTGATGTTATAAATATTCGCTATGATGCTTTTCCTTCTGATAAATTTGGACAATTCCCTGGCGAAGTCATATCAATATCTTCCGTCCCCGCAGCGAGGCAGGAAATGTCAGAATATACTAACGTGAGTAATGGAACTAATCAGCAAGAACTGGCACTTTATAAAACAATTGTAAAGATTAAAAATAAAACTTTTTCTTATAATGGGAAAACACTTAAGCTCTCAAATGGACTTAAAGCACGGGCAGTTGTTTTCCTTGAAAAACGTCCTCTTTACATGTGGATGTTTACTCCTTTTTATAAAATGTCTCAAAGTGTAAGTGGGCCGATCCATGACTAATGAAATATTTACCACTATTATATCCAGACTAAATTTTTCATTGCGCCATAAAACGCCAGTTATATTACAGTCGGAGGCAACAGAGTGTGGGATCGCTTGCCTGGCGATGGTTTGCGGTCACTATGGTCTGGATATTGATCTGTTTAATTTCCGCCAGCGCTTTGGCAGCGCTTCGCAGGGAGTAACGATGATGTCATTAAGCAAAACGGCAGATCATGCCGGCTTGAAAAGCCGTGCTCTGTCGTTAGACCTGAATGAGATTCGTCAGCTTAAACTGCCCTGTATCCTGCATTGGGGAATGAATCACTATGTGGTTCTCACCAAAGTACGTAAATCAAGTTTCATTGTACACGATCCGGCATTGGGTAAACGAGTCATTGGCAATCAGGAGATGTCCAATTATTTTACCGGTATCGCCCTGGAACTCTGGCCGGATCAAAACTTTCAACAGGAAAAAGCCAAATCTCGCCTGCGTCTGTTGGATCTGATGCGTAATATTATCGGATTGAAGTCAACGCTACTGAAAATTTTCGCCTTCTCGGTCGTGGTTGAAGCGATTGGCTTATTGCTGCCGATAGGCACTCAACTGGTGACTGACCACGTGATCATGGCCCATGATCAGAGCCTGCTATCCGTAATCTGTATCGGTCTGGTCTTCTTCACCCTGTTCCGCACCTTTATCAGTATGCTCCGGGCCTGGACATCGTTAACATTAAATACGTTAACTAATATTCAATGGAAAACCACGCTTTTCGATCATCTGGCCAGTCTGCCACTATCCTTTTTTGAAAAGCGTCATTTAGGAGATATCCAGTCGCGTTTTTCCTCTCTGGACACCATACGCTCGACGTTTACGAATAGTATTGTCAGCGGCATTATTGACTCGATCATGACTATTGGTCTGCTGATCATGCTGACACTGTATGGGGGCTGGCTGACCTGGGTGGTCGTTGGTTTTACCCTATGCTATGCGATTATGCGCTTTGCTACCTACCGCTTTTATCGTCGCGTAGCGGAAGAACAAGTGATTAAAGGCGCACGCTCCAGCTCGCATTTTATGGAGTCTCTGTATGGAATCTCGACCATCAAGGCCTTAAACCTGAAAGAGCGTCGCTCCCAGCATTGGCTCAATATTAATATTGAAGCCTGCAATGCCGGAATCAAACAAACGCGCTTCGACATGATGTTTGGTGGAATCAATACTTTTATAACTACTATCGATCAGGTCGCGGTTCTTTGGCTGGGTGCCATTATGGTTATTGATAATAATATGACTCTCGGTATGTTTATGGCCTTCAACGCCTACCGTGGCCAGTTTTCACAGCGAGCTTCTAGTCTGATTGATCTCTGTATGCAACTCCGTATGCTTTCTTTACATAATGAACGTTTGTCAGAGATCGTCTTCAGCGAACCGGAGCAGGAGCTTCCTGCAAGAGAAGTTTTCTCTGCTGACTCGGGTGCAAAACTAGAAGTAAAAAATCTCTGTTATCAATACGATCCCTTTTCTCAGCCTATATTTTCTAATTTAAATATTACGGTAGAACCTGGGGAATCTGTTGCGTTAATCGGACCTTCCGGTGTTGGTAAAACCACGCTGTTAAAAGTGATGTGCGGTTTGCTTTCACCTACTAGCGGAGATGTATTAGCCGATAACCTCGATATCACTAAAATTGGTTTGAATAACTATCGTCACGGTACCGCCTGCGTACTGCAAGAGGACCGCCTTTTCTCCGGGTCGCTTATCGATAATATCAGCGGCTTCGAAGATAATGCCGATATTAATTTTGTGATGGAATGCGCCAGGCGCTGTAACATTCATGACGAAATTATGAAGATGCCAATGGGCTATGAAACCATTGTTGGTGAACTGGGGTTAGGTATTTCCGGCGGGCAAAAGCAGCGTATTCTGATCGCTCGAGCTTTGTATCGTAAACCAAGCATTCTGTTTATGGATGAGGCCACCAGCCATCTCGACTTAAAGAATGAATCAGTTATCAATCAGTCAATCTCGGCGTTAAGCATTACCCGGATTATCGTTGCCCATCGGCCATCCACTATTGCCTCTGCAGATCGCGTTATCGATCTGTCGCAGACAAAGAATCTCGCGCCAGCATAAAAAGGAGAGAACTATGCAAGGAACGTTTATTGGATTTAATACCGCAGGTATTACCTTTGAAAATCGCTTTATGGCATTGCTGTTGAAAATAAAGCAGGAAAATGGTTTCTGTCAGCAGTATTATCTGCAAGCACCGATAGTGCTCGATCTTCTTCTTATCCTGCAAAACCGTCTGCTTGTAACATTTAAATCTTTGCAAGATCAAGGCGAAACGTATAAAGAAAAGCTGATCGCTTATAATGAATCGTTGATCGCAAATATCCCTGCTGTAGAGATGACCGAGATTCAGCAGCCAAATCCGGAACGTCGCATTATGTCGATCACTCACAAACCAGACGAAACCTGGTCAACGCTTATACTGGTTCTCCAGAATGAGCAAGTTTGTACGCTATGTATTGAAGACAGGCAGGTAGAAGCTCTCCTTGCTGGCATTGAGTACACATTGAAAACCGTAGGCGATCAAGCGTTTATTCAGTACTTAAGCTCGAATCTTGAATTCTTAATGTGCTATGCCGTGGACTTAACCACTCAACCCAATATTGATTACCAGCAGTATCCCCAGGAAGAATGGAAGCTAAACCTGTTTTCGCATTATCTGGGCGTGCTGTACTGCAGCGAGACAGACGAAGGCAAGAAAATTGTCTCCGGGGCGGTGGTGAAAACCAGCGCGCCGCATTTATCGGAACTGGAAAACAACGTCGTGACGCGGCTTATCGAGAAAAGCCCCAAGCTCAAGGCGATGCACGCAGAGCTGGCGCCATGCCAGATCTTCAGTACCATTATCCCTTCCCAGCCGGGAAGAATGCTCAGTCTGGAAGAGTGTCTGCGTCCCCTGCACGCCTTCTACCTTGAAAAGAAAGCGGAGCTTAGCGCCTGATCCTCATCTAACGACCACGCCTCTCTCTGCGCTCGCGGAGAGAGGCGTCACGCATCAGTTCGGGCACTTATAAACCTGGCCGTTCATTTCGCTGTCGGTAGGCACAAAGCTCGACAGCAGGTTTTGCGTCGGGCTGCTGACGCCGTAAATCACGTTGCCGCCCATGGCTGCCGCCTGGTTGCGCAGGGCGTTTGCCGCACCGCGCATGGAACCACCCTCATCGCCATTCTGGCCGGAGAGCCAGTTGCTCTGTTTACCCGTCGCGGTCCCTAACAGCTGACACTCTGCGCCCGGCTTCTCCTGCACGAAGCGCACATTCTGGCCGGCAGAGGTTAATTCATTGCTGGAACTGCAACCTGCCAACAGTAAGGCTGCGCCGACAATCCCTGCTAAATATTTTACCTGCATGTTATTCCCCATGATCGATGAGCTGGACGCACTGGCCCGGATGTAAATCTGTCATCCTTCAAACTGCGTCGGCATGAGCCGCGTTCATTTCCTCCCCGGTCGCGCTTGTCAGTTCACGCCCGAAACAGAGGTGCTTGCCGCTCTGATGCAGCTTAAATGATTTTTATGTATAAGCCTTATACTAAAAAGCGCGCCAAAAGAAAAACCCCCAGCCATTGCTGGCCAGGGGTTTCTGCTTTTTTATGCCGTAGAGCGCACGATTACATCATGCCGCCCATACCGCCCATGCCGCCCATACCGCCAGCAGCACCTAAGTCAGGCGCGTCGCCTTTCGGCAGGTCGGTCACCATGCACTCGGTGGTGATCATCAGGCCAGCCACGGAAGCCGCGTACTGCAGTGCAGAACGGGTGACTTTGGTTGGGTCCAGGATACCGAAGTCGATCATGTTGCCGTATTCTTCAGTTGCTGCGTTGTAACCGTAGTTACCGTCGCCAGCTTTCACGTTGTTAGCCACAACAGACGGCTCTTCGCCGGCGTTGGAAACGATCTGACGCAGCGGTGCTTCCATTGCGCGCAGCGCAACTTTGATACCGACGTTTTGATCTTCGTTCTGACCGGTCAGGCCAGCGAGTTTCGCCGCAACGCGAACCAGCGCTACGCCGCCGCCAGCCACCACGCCTTCTTCAACCGCAGCACGGGTTGCGTGCAGGGCGTCGTCGACGCGTGCTTTTTTCTCTTTCATTTCAACTTCGGTAGCCGCACCGACTTTGATTACTGCTACGCCGCCAGCCAGTTTAGCGACACGTTCCTGCAGTTTTTCACGATCGTAGTCGGAGGTCGCTTCTTCGATCTGCTTACGGATCTGAGCTACGCGGCCCTGGATTGCGGATTCTTCGCCAACGCCATCGATGATGGTGGTGGTGTCTTTGTTGATAACCACGCGTTTCGCCTGGCCCAGGTCTTCCAGAGTCGCTTTTTCCAGCTCCATACCGATCTCTTCAGAGATAACAGTACCGCCAGTCAGAGTAGCGATGTCCTGCAGCATAGCTTTACGACGGTCGCCGAAGCCCGGTGCTTTCACCGCAGCCACTTTAACGATGCCGCGCATGGTGTTAACCACCAGGGTCGCCAGCGCTTCGCCTTCAACGTCCTCAGCGATGATGACCAGCGGTTTGCCAGCTTTCGCTACGGCTTCCAGAACCGGCAGCATTTCGCGGATGTTGGAGATTTTTTTGTCAGCCAGCAGGATGAACGGGCTTTCCAGCTCAACGGCACCGGTGTCCGGCTTGTTGATGAAGTACGGAGACAGGTAGCCGCGGTCGAACTGCATACCTTCAACTACGTCCAGTTCGTCTTCCAGACCGGTACCGTCTTCAACGGTGATCACGCCTTCTTTACCAACTTTATCCATCGCTTCCGCGATCAGTTTACCGACGGTTTCGTCGGAGTTAGCGGAGATGGTACCTACCTGAGCGATAGCTTTGGAGTCAGAGCACGGAACGGACAGCGCTTTCAGCTCTTCTACTGCAGCCAGTACCGCTTTGTCGATACCGCGTTTCAGATCCATCGGGTTCATGCCTGCAGCAACAGCTTTCAGGCCTTCGTTCACGATAGCCTGAGCCAGTACGGTTGCGGTGGTGGTACCGTCGCCTGCTGCGTCGTTCGCTTTAGAGGCAACTTCTTTCACCATCTGCGCGCCCATGTTTTCGAACTTGTCTTCCAGTTCGATTTCACGTGCAACGGAAACACCATCTTTGGTGATGGTCGGCGCGCCGAAGGATTTGTCCAGAACCACGTTACGGCCTTTCGGGCCCAGGGTCACTTTAACTGCATCTGCCAGTACGTTTACGCCGCGCAGCATTTTTACACGAGCGTCGTTACCGAATTTTACGTCTTTTGCTGCCATTTCTTTTATTCCTCAAATTCGTTCAGGGTCGTGCGAATTAAGCTTCAACAATTGCCAGGATGTCGCTTTCGGACATGATCAGTACTTCTTCGTTGTCGATCTTTTCAGTCTTCACGCCGTAGCCATCGTTGAAAATCACGATGTCACCAACTTTAACGTCCAGCGGCTGCACGGTCCCGTTTTCCAGGATGCGGCCTTTACCGACAGCGATGATTTCGCCACGAGTTGACTTAGCTGCTGCAGAACCGGTCAGAACGATGCCGCCCGCAGATTTGGTTTCAACTTCTTTACGTTTGACGATCACACGATCATGTAACGGACGAATACTCATTGATAGCTCTCCTTCGAGAAAGTCATTATCAGTTATGGGTGACGCCGGGCCGAACGCGGTTTACCGGCTAGTGCAGAGAGAGATGGGGATGGCCATTTCCGGCTTCAAGGGCAAAATTAAAAAAAATTTTTACCTTTGCGCTGGCGCACAAAAAGCGGCCATGTCAGGCAATCGGTCATAAGGAAAAGCGATTGTGATACTCTCTTTTTTTTCACTGGCGCAGGATTGAATCATGAGTGGTTTAAAACAGGAGTTAGGGCTGGGACAGGGAGTTGGGTTGCTTTCCACCTCATTGCTGGGTACCGGCGTCTTCGCCGTCCCGGCGCTGGCGGCGCTGGTCGCTGGCGATAACAGCCTGTGGGCATGGCCGCTGCTCATTCTCCTTGTTTTCCCGATTGCCATCGTCTTCGCCCTGCTCGGCCGCCATTTTCCCAGCGCGGGCGGCGTGGCCCACTTTGTCGATATGGCCTTTGGGCCACGTCTGGCCAGCGTCACCGGCTGGCTGTTTTTATCGGTTATCCCGGTCGGACTCCCCGCCGCTCTGCACATCGCCACCGGTTTTGGCCAGGCGCTGTTCGGCTGGCATGATGCGCAGCTGCTGCTGGCGGAGCTGGGCACCCTGGCCATCGTCTGGTGGGTCGGTTCGCGTGGCGCCAGCTCCAGCGCCAACCTGCAGACGTTGGTTGCCGTACTGATTGTGGCGCTGATCGTCGTAGTCTGGTGGCGCGGCGGGATAAGCCCGGCGCAGATCCCCTTCCCGGCCCCGGCGGAGATTGACCGCGGGCAGCTCTTTTCGGCGCTGTCGGTGATGTTCTGGTGCTTTGTCGGTCTGGAAGCCTTCGCGCATCTCGCCTCGGAGTTTAAACATCCCGAGCGTGATTTCCCCAGGGCGCTGATGATAGGCCTGCTGCTTGCCGGCTCGGTCTACTGGGCCTGCACCGTGCTGGTGCTGCACTTCCACGCCTTTGGCGAGGAGATGGCGGCGGCGGCGTCATTACCGAATATCGTGGTCCGTCTGTTCGGCGTCGAAGCGCTGTGGGTAGCCTGCGTCATCGGCTATCTCGCCTGTTTCGCCAGCCTCAACATCTATATTCAAAGCTTTGCCCGCCTGGTCTGGTCGCAAGCGCAGCATAAGCCACACAGCTACCTCGCAAGGCTGTCGCCACGGCAGATCCCGCGCAACGCCCTCAACGCCGTGCTGGGATCCTGCGTAGTTAGCACCCTTGGCATCTATCTGCTCGATATCAATCTGGACGCGCTGATCGTTTACGCCAATGGCATTTTCATCATGATCTATCTGCTGTGCATGCTGGCGGGTTGTCGTTTGCTGCGCGGTCGCTATCGGCTATTGGCGGTGGTGGGCAGCATTCTCTGTCTGCTGCTGCTGGCGATGGTCGGCTGGAAAAGCCTGTACGCGCTGGTGATGCTGGCGGGGCTGTGGCTGTTTTTACCCAGGCGCAAGCTGGCGACGGGAAGCGTGTAGGCCTGCAAAGAAAGCGGCCCGGTCGCATCTGCTGACCGGGCCGGGGGAATGTTAATCGCGGCGATCGTCCTTATGGTCCAGACGGTCACGCTGCTCATCTTTGCGCTGGAATTCCCCTTCGAAGGTCTCTCCGCCGCCAGTTCCGGCGCTAAAGCCGCCGCCCGGCATCCGGCTGAAGCGCAGGTGCGGCATCAGCTTCATCGTCAAATGCTTTTGCACCGGCGGCAGCAATAGCAGCAGGCCGAGGAAGTCGGTAAAGAACCCCGGGAGCAACAGCAGCAGACCAGCGATAATCAGCGATACGCTCTTGATCATCTCCGCCGCCGGGCTCTCGCCCGCGGCCATCTTCTGCTGCATCAGCAGGAAGTTTTTGAAGCCCTGGTTACGCACCAGCGACATCCCTACCACCGAGCTAAAGATCACCAGGATCAGGGTCATAAAGACGCCCAGCACGTGCGCAACCTGGATAAAGATCGATATCTCAATGTAAACGTAAAGAAAAAAGGCAATAAACGGAATCCAACGCACCGGCGTCTCCTTCATCAACGGGCGCTGCGTTCAGCGCCCGTAATCATCAATTTGCTGATCGCATCCCACTAACATGGGGATGCTGAGCGGCTTTTCAATCAGCGGAAAGGCTTATTTTTCTCAGGAATAAGAAAGCGGTGACCCATTTCACAGATTAATAAATCTTCTCCTACCCGCAATGTAATAAGTGATCAAGCTTACTGATATTCGCTATCATCAGCATATGATCTTGGGCACCGGGCCGGTTAAGGAAATAATCGTCGGCCAGAAAATATACTGAATACTGGATATTCTGTGTGTTTGGTGAATTCATTGGCAGCTTGAAAAGAAGGTTCACATGTTAAACAACATTCGTATCGAAGAAGATCTGTTGGGCACCAGGGAAGTTCCCGCGGACGCTTACTACGGCGTTCATACTCTGCGAGCGATTGAAAACTTCTACATTAGCAACAGCAAAATCAGCGACATACCAGAATTCGTGCGCGGCATGGTCATGGTTAAGAAAGCCGCCGCGCTGGCGAACAAGGAGCTGCAGACCATTCCCAAAAGCGCGGCAAATGCGATTATCGCCGCCTGTGACGAAGTCCTGAATAACGGCAAATGCATGGACCAGTTCCCGGTCGATGTCTTCCAGGGCGGGGCCGGTACCTCCGTAAACATGAACACCAACGAAGTCCTGGCGAACATTGGCCTTGAGCTGATGGGCCACCAGAAAGGCGAATACCAGTACCTGAACCCAAACGATCACGTCAACAAATGCCAGTCCACCAACGATGCTTACCCCACCGGGTTCCGCATTGCGGTGTATGCCTCCATCCTTAAGTTAATCGATGCGATTAAACAGCTGGGCGAAGGCTTCCAGGCGAAAGCCGAGGAGTTCCAGGACATCCTCAAAATGGGCCGCACCCAGCTGCAGGACGCGGTGCCGATGACCCTCGGCCAGGAGTTCCATGCCTTCAATGTGCTGCTTAATGAAGAGACCAAAAGCATTTTGCGCACTGCGGAGCTGCTGCTGGAGGTGAACCTCGGCGCCACCGCCATTGGTACTCGCCTCAACACCCCGGACGGCTATCAACAGCTGGCGGTGCAGAAGCTGGCTGAAGTAAGCAACTTACCGGTCGTCCCGGCGGAAGATCTGATTGAAGCCACCTCGGACTGCGGGGCGTACGTTATGGTTCACAGCTCGCTGAAACGCCTGGCGGTGAAACTGTCCAAGATCTGTAACGACCTGCGCCTGCTCTCTTCCGGTCCGCGCGCGGGCCTCAACGAAATCAACCTGCCTGAGCTGCAGGCTGGCTCTTCAATCATGCCGGCGAAGGTTAACCCGGTGGTGCCGGAGGTGGTCAACCAGGTCTGCTTCAAAGTTATCGGCAACGATACCACTGTGACCATGGCCTCCGAAGCCGGTCAGCTGCAGCTGAACGTGATGGAGCCGGTGATCGGCCAGGCGATGTTCGAGTCGATTCATATCCTGACCAACGCCTGCTACAACCTGCTGGAGAAATGCGTTAACGGCATCACCGCCAATAAAGCGGTATGTGAAGGCTACGTCTACAACTCCATCGGCATCGTCACCTACCTCAACCCGTTTATTGGCCACCACAATGGCGATATCGTCGGCAAGATCTGTGCCGAAACCGGCAAGAGCGTACGGGAAGTGGTGCTGGAGCGCGGACTGCTGACGGCGGCGGAGTTGGATGATATTTTCTCTGCGCAAAACCTGATGCATCCCGCTTATAAAGCAAAGCGTTATACCGATGAAAGCGAACAGTAATCTTTCAGGTTAGTCATTCAAAGGCATGTCAGCGATGACATGCCTTTTTTGCTTTTTGGTTTTACTAAAATACAACAATTCAATATCAACTTGTTAAAAAACAAGGAAGGCATATATGTTTGGTGCAGAACTGGTTATTGTCCTGCTGGCGATTTATCTCGGCGCCCGGCTCGGCGGCATCGGTATCGGCTTTGCCGGTGGCCTTGGCGTCCTTGTCCTGACGCTTATTTTTCAAATTAAACCGGGTGCGATCCCCTTCGACGTTATTGAAATCATTATGGCGGTGATTGCCGCTATCGCCGCCATGCAGGTCGCCGGCGGGATGGATTACCTGGTCAGCCTCGCCGAACGGATGCTGCGCCGCCACCCGAAGTACATTACCTTCCTTGCCCCGCTGGTGACCTGGTTTATGACCGTGCTCGCTGGCACCGGCCATACCGCCTTCTCCACGCTGCCGGTGATCACCGAAGTTGCCAAAGAGCAAGGCATTCGTCCGTCTCGTCCACTGTCGATTGCGGTGGTGGCCTCCCAGATAGCGATCACCGCCTCGCCCATTTCCGCCGCAGTGGTCTTTTTCGCAGGTATCCTTGAACCGCTGGGCGTTAGCTATTTGACGCTGCTGGCCATCTGTATTCCGGTCACGCTGCTGGCGGTGATGCTCACCGCTATCGTCTGCAACTTCCTCGGCTGCGAACTGAAAGACGATCCGGTTTACCAGGAGCGGCTGGCCAAGGGGGAAGTCAGACTGCGCGGCAGCCAGGTATTTGAGCTGCAGCCGCACGCCAAACGCTCTGTCCTGCTGTTTTTGATCGGCATCGTGGCGGTGATGTTCTACGCCACGGCCATCAGCGATACCGTCGGCCTGATTAAGAACCCGGTGCTGCCGCGTAACGAGGCGATCGTGGTATTTATGCTGACCATCGCCACCCTGATTAGCATCACCTGTAAAATCGACACCGGCGAAGTGCTCAACGCCAGCACCTTTAAGTCCGGGATGAGCGCCTGCGTCTGCGTCCTCGGCGTCGCCTGGCTGGGAGATACCTTCGTTAAAGCGCATATCAGCGACATCCAGGCCGTGGCCGGCGATCTGCTGCACAATTACCCATGGCTGCTGGCGGTGGTACTGTTTTTCGCCGCCACGCTGCTCTACTCGCAGGCAGCCACCACCAAGGCGTTGATGCCTGCCGCGCTGCTGCTGGGCGTCAGCCCGCTGACGGCTATCGCCTCGTTTGCCGCGGTCTCGGCGCTGTTCGTTCTACCGACCTACCCAACCCTGCTGGCGGCGGTAGAGATGGACGACACCGGCTCAACCCGCATTGGTAAATATGTCTTTAACCACGCCTTCCTGATCCCCGGCGTTATCGCTATCACGCTGTGCGTGATCCTCGGCTTTATCTTTGGCGGGATTATGCTGTAAATACCGCTGGCGGCGGGCCCACTACGGGCCCGCCTTCCGTTGCCCTCACTTTCCCCGCTCGTTACGCTAATATCCCCGCATCTTGCGTGTTATAGTGCCTCTTTTCGCTGATACGAGGTTCATGATGACTACGCCTGATGCTGTTGTTGTGCTCTGTACCGCGCCGGACGAAGCGACCGCCCAGGATCTGGCGGCAAAAGCGCTGGCGGAAAAGGTGGCAGCCTGCGCTACGCTGCTGCCGGGAGCCACCTCTCTGTATTACTGGGAAGGGAAACTCGAGCAGGAGTATGAAGTGCAGATGCTACTCAAAACTGACCTTGCCCATCAGCAGGCGCTGCTGGACTGCCTGAAGTCACACCACCCGTATCAAACCCCAGAACTGCTGGTTCTACCCGTCACGCATGGAGACAACGATTACCTCTCATGGCTTACCGCATCATTACGCTGATCCTGCTGCTGTGCAGCACATCAGCCACCGCCGGGTTATTCGACGCGCCGGGGCGCTCGAACTTCGTGCCTGCTGATCAAGCTTTCGCCTTTGACTTTCAGCAGCAACAGCATGACGTCAACCTGAGCTGGCAAATCAAGGATGGTTATTATCTTTATCGTCAACAGTTTACCTTCAGCGCCGCCGGGGCGACGATCGACGAACCGGCGCTGCCGGCGGGAGAGTGGCATGAAGATGAGTTTTACGGCAAAAGCGAGATCTTTCGCCAACGCCTGACCGTGCCGGTGACGGTGAAGGAGGCGGACAAAGAGGCTACTCTCACCGTCACCTGGCAGGGCTGCGCCGATGCCGGATTCTGTTATCCGCCGGAGACTAAAGTGATCCCGCTGAGCGCCGTGCGGGCGGCCTCAAACGACGCTCAGCCAACCGCCGCCGCGCCCGTGTCGTCGCTGAACCATCGCCCGGCCTTCAATCCGCCGCTGCCGGTTGAACCGCGCCCGATGGAGGAGAACGCCGTGCCGCAGGCGCCTGCCATGGCGCCGCCAGCAGACGTCCCCGCTCGTCTGCCCTTCACCGCCCTGTGGGCGCTGCTGATTGGCATTGGTATCGCCTTCACCCCCTGCGTGCTGCCGATGTACCCGCTGATTTCGGGCATCGTGCTGGGCGGAAAACAGCGGCTTTCCACCGCGCGCGCCCTGCTGCTGGCCTTTATTTACGTCCAGGGGATGGCCCTGACCTATACCGCGCTGGGGCTGGTGGTAGCCGCCGCCGGGCTGCAGTTCCAGGCGGCCCTGCAGCACCCATATGTCCTGGTCGGCCTGTCGGCGGTGTTTATACTGCTGGCGCTCTCCATGTTCGGCCTGTTCACGCTGCAGCTGCCGTCGTCGCTGCAGACCCGGCTGACGCTGCTCAGCAATAAGCGCCAGGGCGGCTCGCCCGGCGGGGTCTTTGCGATGGGGGCTATTGCCGGGCTGATCTGCTCCCCCTGCACCACCGCGCCGCTAAGCGCCATTCTGTTGTATATCGCCCAGAGCGGTAATCTGTGGCTGGGCGGCGGCACGCTGTACCTTTACGCGCTGGGCATGGGTCTGCCGTTGATCCTTGTGACCGTGTTTGGCAATCGCCTGTTGCCGAAAAGCGGCCCGTGGATGAGCCATGTGAAAACCGCCTTCGGGTTTGTGATCCTTGCCCTGCCCGTCTTCCTGCTGGAACGCATACTCGGCGACCAGTGGGGGTTACGGCTGTGGTCAATGCTCGGTGTCGCCTTCTTCAGCTGGGCGTTTATCACCTCGCTGGGCGCTACCCGGCCGTGGATGCGGCTGGTACAGATCATTCTGCTTGCCGCCGCGCTGGTCAGCGCGCGGCCTCTGCAGGACTGGGCGTTTGGCGCCCCGGCGGCCGAGCAGCAGGCGCACCTGGCTTTCACCCGCGTCAGCTCGGTGGCCGAGCTTGACCAGGCGCTGGCGCAGGCGAAAGGTCAACCGGTGATGCTCGATCTTTACGCCGACTGGTGCGTGGCCTGCAAAGAGTTTGAAAAATACACCTTTAGTTCACCTGACGTGCAGCAGGCGCTGAAAGGCACCGTGTTATTACAGGTTGATGTGACGAAGAACAGCCCGCAAGACGTTGCGCTGCTGAAACACCTGCAGGTGCTGGGTCTGCCGACGATCCTGTTCTTTAACGCTGAGGGTCAGGAACAGCCTGAGCGGCGAGTCACCGGCTTTATGGATGCCGCGGCATTCAGCGCCCATTTGCGCGATTGGCAAGCGTGAGCGACACTTTAGGAGGAAAGATGGAGGAGAACACCGTGCTACGTGAAGACGTCCTGGCAGAAGCCATTAAGATTCTTGAAATTGAAGGTATCGCCAACACGTCGCTGGAGATGGTCGCTGAGCGCGTGTCCTGCCCGACGAGCGACCTGAAACGCTTCTGGCCTGACCGCGAAGCGCTGCTGTACGACGCGCTTCGCTATCTGAGCCAGCAGGTGGATGCCTGGCGTCGTCAGCTCCTGCTGGACGAGACCTTAAGCGCAGAGCAAAAGCTGCTGGCACGCTATGCCGCACTCACCACCTGCGTAAGCAACCAGCGGTACCCGGGCTGCCTGTTTATCGCCGCCTGCACCTTCTACCCGGATCCTCAGCACCCCATTCACCAGCTGGCGGAACAGCAGAAGCAGGCTTCGCTGGCCTACACTCACGAGCTGCTGACTCAGCTGGAGGTGGATGACCCGGAAATGGTCGCCAAGCAGATGGAGCTGATTGTCGAGGGCTGTCTGAGCCGTCTGCTGGTCAAACGTAGCCAGACGGATGTGGATACCGCCCGGCGGCTGGCTGAAGATATTCTACGCTTCGCCCAGTGCCGTATGGGCGGCGCCTTGACCTGATTCTGATATCCTAACCGCCACGTCGCGCCTATAATTTCCCCCTCACTGATTGCTGACAGGGATTGATATGCGCGCGTTCTTCTGGGCTGCCTGGCTGGGCCTCTGCTCTACGCCCCTGCTGGCGGCTCCCCTGCAAGGTTTTTCCTTTGCACAAAAAGACTGGGAGCTCGCCTGCGATAATACCGGCGCCTGCCGGGCGGCGGGTTACGGCGTCCGCATGGGTGAGGTCAGCGTGCTGTTGACCCGCAACGCGGGCAGCGAACAGCACCTCACCGCTACGGTAACCTTTGCGCAAATCGAGCACGATATCCCCGCCGACTCCACCGCCAGCCTGCTGATCGACGACCGGGATTTTGGCGCGCTGGACGCTCTCGACGACAGCCACTTTCGCCTCGACAGCGATCAGACCACCGCCCTGCTACAGGCGTTAACGAATCAGCGCAAAATCGAATTCACCCTTAACGGCCAGCACCTGCCGCTTTCCAGCGCCGGCAGCCGCGAGGTGCTGGGTAAAATGGATGCGTTTCAGCGACGCACCGGCACCGCCGATGCGCTGCTGGATAAAGGCGATGCCGGCGACGATGCCATTTTGCCAGCCACTCCCGCCCCGGAAATTATCGCCGCCCCGGTTCTCCATAACGCGCAGCCAGTGCCGTTGAGTATGCTTCAGCGCCAGAAACTGCTGCCCATCCTGACGCCGCTGCTGAACCAGCGCTGCGACGACTGGCAGAATCAGGCCATTCCGGCGGCAGATCGCCAGATCACGCTGACCGCGCTGGATAAAACCCATTCTCTGGCGCAGGCGCTCTGCTGGCGAGCGCCCTATAACGACGGTTACGCCCTGTGGCTGGTCGATAACGCCCAGTTGAGCAAACCGCGACTGCTCACTACCGAGGCCTCCAGCTACGCCGACGGCGCTATCGTCTTTTTGCACAAAGAACGGGGCATGGCCGACTGCGTCACCGGCGAGACGCGCGTTTGGGATGGTAAAACCTTTACCCCCAGCCTGAAGTACAGCACCGGTATGTGTCGGGAAATCACCCCGGGTGGCACCTGGATGCTGCCGACCTTTGTCAGCCAGGTGATCCCCAGGCAGCAGAAAGAGGCGGATAACCTGGCTCTGCGCACGTTGTATAACGCAGTGTTGAAAGCGCAAAAAAGCGATCCAGAATTGTCGCTGAATAAGGTCGCCGAGCAGTTTCCGTTAACCGGCCATATTACCGACTTCACGCTCACTTACGCCGACGATACGCTGATCACGACCAGTAAACCGTCCCCGGATATCAGCGATGATGAGTGGCAGGCGTTTCTGCGCTCCTCGATTAGCGCGGATTCAGAAAACGGCAAAGTCAGCTTTACCCTTATCGACCTCGACGGCGACGGCAAACGCGACCTGATCATCGACAGCTACGTGGGCGGCACCGGGCTCTTCAGCTACACCGGGGTGCTCAAGCGAGGTGATGATGATTTTGCCGCCGTCAACGGCAGCGACAGTGATAATGGTGATGATTTCGATGCCGGGGTGCCCGGCGCCCTCTTTTCCATTAATGGCCGCGGGGCTAACCAGTGGAACCACTGGGTCAAAATCAACGGCCAGGTGTATGCCCTGTGGTACAACGGCCAGTTTGGCGAAGATAACCTCTACCTGCTACGCCCGTTCAGCACCACCAGCCAGACGCCCGCGGTGACGGTTCGCTATCGCTATACGCTGAACAGCATCCGCTCCCCGGAGAAAGACCAGCCGCTGACCCCCAGCCTGAGCGACGGCGATAAAGCTGACCTGCTGCGCTCGCTGGAGGTAATGCAGGGCAGCCTGCTGAAAGACAGACCCGCCAGCGACAACGACGCGCCGATCTGCCCCATCCCGCCGGGCACCTCCGCTGACGAGGCGGATAACTACTACAGCGGCGTCGCCGTTAACTATATCTATGAGACGGTGGCCTATATTCCGGTCTGGCTGAACGGGAAGTGTTATATCGGCACCATTTTCAGCCATCATGGCGCCTATCGCCACGGCGTGGATGCGGAAATTACCCTGAGCTCGCCGCGTGAGGACGAGGAGGTCATTGGCGATTATCTCATCTCCGGACTACGCCACGTTATCGCCATTACCAGCGGCTGGAAAACCCGTGAGGGCGATAACGGCATGCAGTGAAGTTAAGCCAAAACGCGCCTTTGAACGCAGAATTGCCGCAAAGATAAGCAATCGATAAGTAATTTAAGAAATTTGGTTGACGGGGTGGGCGGATTACGGTTTAATGCGCCCCGTTGCCCGGATAGCTCAGTCGGTAGAGCAGGGGATTGAAAATCCCCGTGTCCTTGGTTCGATTCCGAGTCCGGGCACCACTATTTAAAGAACCCGCCCAAAAGGCGGGTTTTTGCTTTTCTGCATCCGGACTCTTCATCGAACCCCGTTCGATTATTCGCCGCACAGCGGCTCACCCCTTCGGGGCCAGCGCGGTAAGCGCGCTGTTCAACGCCTGCGGCGTTAGTCCGAGTCCGGGCACCACTATTTAAAGAACCCGCCCAAAAGGCGGGTTTTTGCTTTTCTGCATCCGGACTCTTCATCGAACTCCGTTCTATCACCCGCTGCCCGGCGGCGCTGCGCTTGCGCGGGCCTGCGCTGTTTAAACCTGTGGAGGACCCGTAGGCCGGATAAGGCATTTATGCCGCCATCCGGCACAACCGCGGGTACGGTGTCTGATGTGTATCGCCCGGCGGCGCTGCGCTTGCGCGGGCCTACGCTGTTTGAACCTGTGGAGGACCCGCAGGCCGGATAAGGCATTTATGCCGCCATCAGGCACAACCGCGGGTACGGTGTCTGATGTGTATCGCACGGCGGCGCTGCGCTTGCGCGGGCCTACGCTGTTTGAACCTGTGGAGGACCCGCAGGCCGGATAAGGCGAAGCCGTCAGGCAAACGTCGTGAAGAAAGGCATTACTCGGCGGCCGTTTTCCCTTTGCCGGGCAGCCTGAATGCTTCGCCATAGGGCTTCGCAATGCCCATACGATATTGAGTCTCTTTCGCCGCCTGGTGGAGGTCGGCAAACTCCTCTTTCGGCGCCGGCGGACGTTGCGCCTTTTTCAGACACTGATTGCGATGGTGACGGATCCACTCTCGGTCCTCATCGTCCAGGCAACGCTGCATCACCTCAATCCATCTGGATGCCGCCCGACGGTAGAGCCCGCATGCCTCTAACCGCTCAGCAATACTGTCCCTTATTCTCATCCACCTCGCTCCTCTGATGCTTTCACGATATCTCATGGTATTCCGACGCGTGAGTCGGAATACCATGGTAGTGTTAATTTATGACAAAACTATTCCTGTGCGGCGCAAGGAATATATTCATTATAATAATCGCTGTGCATAGCAAACCGCATTGGCGGTAAATACTTCCAAAGAGCTCCGGAATTATATGCCGAATGCCATCATCGATACCGCCGGGTATCGACGGTTGTACCTATCAATATCTATTTAATTTATTAGATTTTCGTCAACAAATACCTTGCGATAACATACATTCTCTGTACAGCGAAGCTTCATAACGAACGTTCGGTCTGCTCCAGCAGCTTATTTCGAAAGATAAATAAGCAAGCTTCATTAAAATTATCTAACCCCAACCGCTCATAAAGCGCAGTACGCTTGCGGTAAAGGCTTTTTAGTGACGTATTGAGATCGACGGCCACCTCCTCCATGGTCATCCCCGCCATGAGTAAACGTAACATTAACTGTTCAGACAAACTTAAGCGCAGATCGTCAAACCACTCTTTGGTCAGACGCTTGCTATTCATCTCCAGAAAAAGGCCAAATAATGTCGCCATATCCGCGGGTGATAATGACATGTTTAAAAACGATTTCAGGCTCAGTAAATGCTCTTCCCGATGGCGCATATCGAGGACGATACAACATATTCGCTTTCTGGATTTCGCCGCTGCCAGCACGAGATAATCGTAATGGCAAAGCGGCGAGCGGCTATCAACCAGCAGAGAGACTTCATCAACCTCATTATCTAAAATCGCTTTTCCGCTAGAATCTAACTGAATGATATCAGGAAAAAAATTCTTAACACCTTGAAAAAGATAGTAATCCTGGGTAACCAATATCATTAAAGTTGCCACAAATCGTCCCTTTAACATTTAATCAACAAATTCTCGTCAACCAGACGTTTTCCCTCCCCCTATGGAACGCTTCGCATGGCGGTGAAAATAACGAGACCTGTGATTTATCATTAGCGCGGCATCTGAATCTGGCTGTGAAAACCCTCCTTGCGTTCTGACAGGAAATAAACAGATTGATTATAAATAAAAAATATCCACAGAAAAGATGCTTTTTTTGCTATTGAGAATTTTTGTCAGAAATCATCTTAAATATTGCCTAAAAAACTCTAACCCCAACTAAATATAAGTCACACCGCCATTTTGAAACAAAATTCCACCTGACTTTCTCTTTTATTTATATCAGTAGGTTAAAGAAATCAACTTGAACACTTCCGTTCGAATGAAGTCGATTTTACAGAATTATCTTAAAACGCAGACCATAATTTATCCATATTTATCGGTTGCCGTATCGGGTATAAATTACCCATTCATTTATCAACAGGAGATATGTTTATTAGTTTGCAATAGGTCATTCACCTGCAGTGCCAGTCAGCTAAATGGGACCATCCTCATCCTTTAACTCACCGTCAAAGGACGGTCGTGTTGTGCAATGGATTCTTGATGAACATATGGCAAATAGAAATGGAAAGATCACCTTATTCAAATACGTTATTGTTTAATCGCAACACGAAACTCTCGCTATCAATCGGCTTGCTTTTGCTCTTCCCGGCGCTGGTTCAGGGAGCGGATTCGCTCTATGACCAGCAAATCTTGCAAGCGCGCCAAGGCCAGTACGCCCCCTTTCTCAGTTACCTTCAGCAGTACCAGCTGCGGCATGCCTTAACCCCTTCTCAGGTGGCGGACTGGCTGCAGGTGGCCCTCTGGGCCGGTCAGGACGATGAAGTGGTGAAAGTCTGGCGACGCTACCAGGTCTATATGCCGCTTCCCGCACGGGGCACCGCCGCCGCGGCGCAGGCCCTGCGCAACCAGAAGCAGTGGCAAACCTCGCTCACCCTCTGGCAGCAGGCGCTCAGCCAGGCCCCTGGCAGCGACGACTATCGTATCGGCTATATCAAAACGCTCGCCGATGCCCGCAAGGACGGCGAGGCGCTCAGCGAAGCGCGTCGCCTGGTGGCGGAGCAGGCGAGCGTTGCGCACCTGCAGACGCTCTCCTATGTCTACCTGCGGCTGGGCAAAAGCTGGGACCAGCTGTTGGTGGACACGCAGATCCTCGATCGTGATCCGCAAAACAAAACCGCGCTGGCCAGCCTGATGGCGACCCTGACCCGCAACCGGATTGATTCCCCTGCTCTCGGCCTGGCGAATAGCGTCGAACTGACGCCTGCGGAAAAGCGTAACTTGCAGCTGAACGCCGCCGCCGAACTGGTGCGCCTTGCCGATACCCCTTCCCGCGAAGAAAAGGCGCGTTACGCGCTGGCCCGCACGGCGCTCACGCAGTATGACGCGATGATCGCCGCCTGGCACCCCGACCCACAGGCTGCGCCCGACATCATCCGGGCGCGTATTGATCGTCTGGGCGCGCTGTACGCCAGCGCCGAGTACGCGCAGGTCATCCGCGAATACCAAAGCCTGATCGCCCAGCAGCGGGCCGTTCCCGACTGGGCCATCGGCTGGGTCATCTCCTCTTTTATCGCCCTTAAGCAAATTGAGCCTGCGCTGACGCTTATCCACCAGCATCCTTCGTGGCTGACAAGCCAACAGAATGAGGAACACGAGCTTTTCTACGCTCTGCTGGACACCGGTCAGTACCCGGCGGCGCAACGGTATGTCGCCCGCCTCACCAGGAATGCGCCCTACATCCGTCGTTTCTACGGCTCGCCAACGTCGCAGCCGAACGACGACTGGCTCACCGCACAGTCGCTTAACGTGCACTATTTAGCGGCCACCAACGACCTGCCGCAGGCCGAAGCCCGAATGCAGCGCCTGGCGGCGACGGCCCCTGGAAACCAGGGCCTGCAGATAGACTATGCCGCCCTTCTGCAGGAGAGAGGATTGCCACGGGCAGCCGAACGCCAGCTAAAAGCGGCGGAATCGCTAGAACCCGCCAGCCTGCAGCTGGAGCGCCAGCAGGCCTGGGTCGCCCTCGATCTGCAGGAGTGGCGGCAAATGGATCTGCTGACTGACGACGTCGTCGCCCGCTCGCCACGGGATCTGAACACCCAGCGCCTGGCCAGAGCGCGCGAGATCCATCATCTCTCCGAGCTGCGCCTGAGCGTTGGCAAAGGGCTGCATTCCGACAACCCGGTGAGCGGCACGCACGACCTCAGTTTTGAGACGGCGATCTACAGCCCGCCGCTAGCTGACAGCTGGCGGTTGTTCGGCGGGCACCGCTTCGCTGAAGGCAATTTTGAAGAGGGGAAAGGCAGCCGTCGCCAGCTGTTTGCCGGTATTGAATGGCGTCCGCGCGACTACTGGGGCGAGCTTGAGCTCTCCAGCGTCAATTTTCACGGCGAGAACAAGCCCGGCGTCCGCCTTTCCGCCGCCCATGACGTTAGCGATCGCTGGCAGCTGGGCGGCGAACTGGAGCGGATTTCGCAGCAGACGCCGCTGCGCGCGTTACGCAACGGCGTCAGCGCCAACCGCGGCGAAGGCTGGCTGCGCTGGTCTCCAAACGAACGCCGGGAGTACCGCGTCAGCGCGGCCGCCAGCCGGTTTACCGATCGCAACCGCCGCCAGGAGTACACCCTCTCCGGTAAAGAACGCCTCTGGCAAACCCCATGGTTAACGCTGGATTTGCAGCCCGGTCTGTCGGCCAGCGCCAATAGCCGCACCGACACCGCCTACTACAGCCCGGCACGGGACCTCGCCGCCACCGCGGCGCTGGCCGTCGATCACACGCTTTACCAGCGCTATGACACCGTCTGGAGCCAGCAGTTACTGGCCGGCGGCGGCAGCTACTGGCAAAAAAATCACGCCGCCGGGGCGATCACGGTGCTGGGTTACGGGCAGCGCCTGCGCTGGAACAACGTCGTCGACACCGGGGTGATGCTGAACTGGGATAAGCGCCCCTACGACGGCAAACGTGAAAACAACCTAGCCATCACTCTTGATGCAAATATACGGTTTTAAGGATGACCATGCTGAACACGACCCTGCGCAACGGCCTGATGCTTCTCATCTGGCTGTGCCTTATCTTCAGCGTGCGTGCTGAGGAAGTCCCCTTCCTCGCCCCGCAGCAGCGCCCCCAACTGGAGGCCAATCAACCCTGGCCGGCGGATCGCTTTCTGGT
Source organism: Klebsiella sp. P1954 (assembly GCF_018199955.1). Taxonomy (NCBI): domain Bacteria; kingdom Pseudomonadati; phylum Pseudomonadota; class Gammaproteobacteria; order Enterobacterales; family Enterobacteriaceae; genus Klebsiella; species Klebsiella sp. P1954. Next base: position 2,567,228 of record NZ_CP073373.1, read on the forward strand.
GCTGGCCTACCATGACGTCGAAGACGATGCCGCCGACCAGCGTTATCTTTCGGTGCGCACCAGCGCACTCAATGAGCAGATCGCCTGGCTGCTGCATAACGGCTACCATGCGATTAGCGTTCAGGACATTCTCGATGCACATTATGGCTTAAAGTCGCTGCCGCCCAAGGCTTTTCTCCTCAGTTTTGACGATGGTTACAGCAGCTTTTACACCCGCGTATGGCCGCTGCTTAAAGCCTGGAACGTCCCGGCGCTATGGGCGCCGGTGGGCAGCTGGGTGGACACTCCCGCTGGTCAGCCCGTTAATTTTGGCGGCCTGATGACGCCGCGCGAGCGCTTCGCTACCTGGGAGATGGTGCGCGAGCTCAGCCGCTCGCCGCTGGTGGAGATCGGCGCGCACACCTGGGCCTCGCACTACGGTCTGCCGGCCAATCCGCAGGGCAGCCGCGAGCCTGCCGCCGCCAACCGCGGCTGGGATAAAACCACCGGCCGCTATGAAAGCGACGCGCAGTTTACCCGGCGAATGACCGATGACGTGCAGAAAGTGACGGCGAAAATCCATGAGGTTGCCGGGAAAACGCCGCGCGCCTGGGTGTGGCCCTACGGCGCCGCCAGCGGCAGCACCCTGGCCATCGCCAAACAGCAAGGGTATCAGCTGGCGTTTACGCTGAACGACGGCCTGGGCAACGTGAAGGATCTGGACAATATTCCACGCCTGCTGATCGCCGGTAACCCGTCGCTCAAGGCATTTGCCAGCGCCGTGACCCAAATTCAGGAAGCCGATCCTGTTCGGGTGATGCATGTGGATCTGGACTATGTCTATGACCCCAATCCCGTCCAGCAGGCAAAGAATATCGATAAGCTGGTGCAGCGCGTCTATGACATGAAAATCAGCCACGTCTTTCTGCAGGCCTTTTCCGACCCGCAGGGCGACGGCACGGTCAAGTCGCTCTATTTCCCCAACCGCTGGCTGCCGATGCGCGCCGACCTGTTTAACTTCGTCTCCTGGCAGTTGCAGACCCGCGGCAATGTGAAGGTTTATGCCTGGATGCCGGTGCTGGCCTTCGATCTTGCCTCAGATCTGCCGCGCGTTCAGCGCTGGGATCCGCAAACCGGGAAGGCGTTACTTGCCCGCCAGCCGTACGTCCGTCTGTCGCCCTGGGATCCCCGGGTTCGCCAGCAGATCACCGACATCTACGAAGATCTGGCCCGACACGCCAGCTTCAGCGGGATTCTGTTTCACGACGACGCCGTGCTGACCGATTTTGAAGACGTGAGCCCGGAGGCGGTCGCCGCCTGGCGGCAGACGGGTATGGCGCACGATGCCGCCCCGGTGCCCCAACGTCCGCAAGAGCGCCAGGCATGGATGCGTTTCAAAAGCCAAACCCTGACCCGCTTCACTCTGGATCTACGCCAGGCAGTGCAGGCCATCCGCGGCCCGCAGGTGAAAACGGCGCGTAATCTCTTCGCCCTGCCGATCCTGGAGCCGCAAAGCGAAGCCTGGTTTGCGCAGAATCTGGATGATTTCCTTGCCGCCTATGACTGGACGGTCCCCATGGCGATGCCGCTGATGGAGTCCGTGCCGATCGACGCCAGCCAGGCCTGGCTGACGCGGCTGGTGCAGGCCGTCGCCCGCCAGCCGGGTGCGCTGAAGAAAACCATCTTTGAACTGCAGGCCAGAGACTGGAATCGACACCAGCAAAACGCCATTCCCGACCAGCAGCTGGCGGACTGGATGCGTTTGCTGCGGCTGAACGGCGTCAAAAACTACGGCTACTACCCTGACGATTTTATTAACAACCAGCCTGATATCTCTCGTATCAGGCCGCAATTTTCTTCCTGGTGGTACCCTGACCATGACTGATCGCATTATCGCACTGTGCATTTTATGCCTCGTATTCGGGCTGCCGTTAGGTGTCGCAGCGGTATTTACCGGCGAGCTTATCCTCGACTTTGTCTTTTTCTGGCCGCTGTTTATGTCAGTGTTGTGGATCACCGGGGGTCTCTACTTCTGGTTTCAGCTGGAACGTCACTGGCCGTGGGGGGAGGATACCCCGCCGCCGACGCTGCCGGGCAATCCACTGATCTCGATCCTGATCCCCTGCTTTAACGAGGAGAAAAACGCCCGGGAAACCATCAGCGCAGCGCTGGCCCAGCGTTACGCCAATCTTGAAGTGATCGCGATTAACGACGGCTCTTCGGACAACACCGCCCAGGTGCTCCAGCAGCTGGCGCAGGAGGAGCCGAGGCTGCGGGTGATCCATCTGGCCGCCAATCAGGGAAAAGCGGTGGCGCTCAAAGCGGGCGCCGCCGCCGCCCGCGGCGATCTGCTGGTCTGCATCGATGGCGACGCCCTGCTGGACCGGGATACCGCGGCCTGGCTGGTCGCGCCGTTGATCCATTATCCGCACGTCGGGGCGGTCACCGGCAATCCGCGGATCCGCACCCGATCCACGCTGATCGGCCGCATTCAGGTTGGGGAGTTCTCGTCGATCATTGGGCTTATCAAACGGACGCAGCGGATCTATGGCCGGGTCTTTACCGTCTCCGGCGTAATCGCCGCCTTCCGGCGCCAGGCGCTGGCGGACGTCGGCTACTGGAGCCCGGATATGATCACTGAAGATATTGATATCAGTTGGAAGCTTCAGCTCCGCCACTGGGACATCTTTTTCGAGCCGCGAGCGCTGTGCTGGATCCTGATGCCGGAGACCCTCAAAGGGTTATGGAAGCAGCGTCTGCGCTGGGCCCAGGGCGGCGCCGAAGTCTTTCTGGTCAATCTGCGCCGCCTGTTTCACTGGCAGCATCACCGGATGTGGCCGCTGTTTCTGGAGTATGCCTGCTCCACGCTGTGGGCCTTTGCCTACGCGATCACCATTCTGCTGTTTATCCTCAGCCGCCTGATGCCGCTGCCTGACAATCTGGCGGTGCATAGCCTGTTTCCACCGGAATTCACCGGCATGCTGCTCGGCCTGATGTGCCTGCTGCAGTTCGTCGCCAGCCTGTATATCGAGCGGCGCTATGAGAAAAAGGTCGCCAAATCGCTGTTCTGGGTGATCTGGTTCCCGATGGTCTACTGGATGATCGGCCTGCTGACCACGCTGGTCGCTTTTCCGAAAGTGATGGTGAAACGTCAACGTTCCCGCGCGCGCTGGGTGAGTCCGGACCGGGGAAAAGGAAGCCTGTGATGAATGAAAATACGCTCATCTTAACCGAACATCGGGTGCTGCCCCGGCTGGTCGACGCCGGCTTAACGCTGCTGGCCTGGCTCGGTTTTCTGTTCTTTCTGTACGCCAATTTGCTGATGCAGTTCATCGCGCCGCCCTCTCCGCGCTGGGAATCGCTGATGGACTCCCTGAATACGGCGCTGGTGTATCTGCTGATTGCCGCGCTGAACGGCTGGCTGTTGATCCTCTGGTATCACTACAACCGGCGCCGCGCTCATACCCGGCGTCATACCGCGGTGCTCGCTCTGCGCGACGATGAGCTGGCGAGCAGCTTTAACGTCGCGCCGCAGATTATCTCGGAGATGAGCCGCTATAATTTGCTCACCGTTTACCACGATCAAATCGGGCAGATTATTGATTTAAAAAGCCACGCGTTACCGCCGCCGCAGGAAGAGAGCGATGACGCATGAGAGCAAGGCCGCCGTCGGCGGCCTGGACAGGTAAAACGCCGGGGATTAGCCGCCGGCTTTTTTGATGGCGGCTTCCAGCGAGGCTTTGTCTGCCAGCCCCGGGAAGACGGTGATGCTGGCTTCCGTGGCGCCGGTGGTCGGCATCACGATCACGCCCGGCGTGCCGCTCAGACCAATCTCCTGCGCCAGATCGTTTATGCTCTGCAGCACCGGTTCGACGTCGGCGGCCTTCTTCGCATCAAAGCCGGCTTTTTTCGCCTGCTGCTGGATATCCGCCGTCGTCAGCTTGCCTTCGTTATGGCCGGTAGCGTAAATCCCGTTATGGTAGGCCAGATAGGCATCCGCCCCTTTCTGTTGATAGATCTGCAGGCCGGTTTTTGCCGCCTCCAGCGAGCTTTCCCAGCGGCCGCCGAAAATCGGCCACTCTTTGAAGGCGAAGCGGGTCTGCGGGTGCGCTTTAATCACCTGCTCCATCACCGGCGCCAGACGGCTGCAGTAGACGCACTGGTAGTCGAAGAATTCGATCACCGTGACTTTGCCGTTGGCCGGGCCGTAGGTCGGGGTATTTTTATCCTGGGTCAGCACGGCGGCGTTCTTCAGCACCGCCTGAGTGGCCGCGCTGGCCTGCTGCTCAGCCTGAATTTGCTGCAGTTTCTGGCTCGCCTGCAGCAGGACTTCCGGGTGGGCGACCAGATAGTCGGCGGCGATTTTGCCGATTTTCGCCTCCTGTTCCGGGGTGAAAGTCGCCGGCGCGTCAGCGGCAGAGGCCATCGCCGGCAGTAAGACAGCGCTCAGCAGGGCGACAGAGAGGTATTTCTTGTGGCCAGACATAGTGGGGATCCTTGCGATAAGTGAACGGCAGGTGAGTCTGGGTGACAAAATATCACCCTTTTTCGCCGAAGCCTTGCCCAACGGCGCCTTGATTCGTAACTTTATTTTTCAGGCTCTCTCTTTCCCGCGCGATAGCGCAGGTCTGCGCCAGTGGTCAACGCGGCCCAGGCGGAGTACCCTGCGCAGCGGTTTTTCTTGCTCTTTTTTCAGGTGGTTTCTCTCGATATGTATGCATTTCTTCAACAATGGGACATGGCAGTGATTATGCTGCAGATTGTCGCCATCGACTTACTGCTGGGTGGCGACAATGCCGTGGTGATCGCCATGGCCTGCCGCAAACTGCCGCCGCAGAAACGCACCAAAGCGATCATCATCGGTACCGTGGGCGCCATCCTGGCGCGCGTTCTGCTGCTGGCGATCGCTTTGTATCTCCTGTCGCTGCCGTGGCTGAAAATAGTCGGCGCGCTGCTCCTGCTGTGGATTGGCATCAAGCTGGTCAGGAATGAGGAAGAAGAGAGCGAGGTTAGCAGCTCTGGCAGCCTGTGGCGCACCGCGATCACCATCACCGTTGCCGATGTGATTATGTCGCTGGATAACGTACTGGCGGTAGCTGCTGCGGGGAAAGGGCACATTGCGCTGGTCGCCCTCGGCGTGGCGATCAGCATTCCGGTTATTGTCGCCGGCAGCAAGCTGGTGCTGGTCCTGCTCACCCGCTTTCCCGCGGTGGTGCTGCTGGGCGGGATGCTCATCGGCTGGATTGCCGGGTCAATGCTGGTCAGCGACCCTACCATTCGCCAGCTGTTTCCCAGCGCCGGCGAGGGCACCGCGCGCCTGGCTGGCGCCGTCGGCGCGCTGCTGGTGCTATTCACCGGATGGCGCCGCCGCCCACGGCCGCAGGCGAAAGACTAATCTTATCCACGGCGCCGTCGACCCCGACGGCGTCAAGTTTCCGCCACTTTTCTTCCCCGTCAGGGCGCATTTGCCCTACGCTTTATACTGACGCCTGTTCCAGGGAATATGTAACCACCGCACTGAGCATAGATGAGATAAAATCATGGAATTGAAGGATTATTATGCCATTCTCGGGGTACAACCAACCGACGATCTGAAAACCATCAAGACCGCCTACCGCCGCCTGGCGCGCAAATATCACCCCGACGTCAGTAAAGAAAACGATGCCGAAGCCAAATTTAAGGATCTCGCCGAAGCCTGGGAAGTCCTGAAAGATGAGCAACGGCGCGCCGAATACGATCAGCTCTGGCAGCATCGCAACGATCCCGGCTTCGGTCGCCAGCGACAGACCCACGAGCAGAGCTACAGTCAGCAAGATTTCGACGACATCTTCTCCTCCATGTTTGGCCAGCAGGCGCATCAGCGTCGTCGTCAACACGCGGCGCGCGGCCACGATCTGGAGATCGAAGTGGCGGTGTTCCTTGAAGAGACGCTGGCCGAGCAGACGCGCACCATCAGCTATAACCTGCCGGTGTACAACGTGTTTGGCATGATCGAAAGCGAAACGCCGAAAACGCTGAATGTGAAGATCCCCGCCGGGGTAGTCGATGGTCAGCGTATCCGCCTGAAAGGCCAGGGAACGCCGGGGGAGAATGGCGGCCCGAACGGCGATCTGTGGCTGGTTATCCACATCGCCCCGCATCCGCTATTCGATATTGTCGGTCATAACCTGGAGATCGTCCTGCCGCTGGCACCATGGGAGGCCGCGCTGGGCGCGAAAGTGACGGTGCCCACCCTGAAAGAGAGCATTCTGCTGACGGTGCCGCCGGGCAGTCAGGCAGGGCAGCGACTGCGTATCAAAGGGAAAGGACTCGTGAGCAAAACCCACACCGGCGATTTGTTCGCCGTTATTAAAATAGTGATGCCGCCAAAACCAGATGAAAAAGCGCGTGAGCTCTGGCAACAATTGGCCGCCGCCGAAGCCAGCTTCGATCCGCGTAAGACATGGGGGAAAGCCTGATGGCTACAGTAACAGTGACGTTTACCATTACCGAATTGTGCCTGCGTACCGGGGTGTCGGAAGAGGAGCTGACGGAGATCGTCGGCTTAGGGATGATTGAGCCACACCAGCCGCAGGCGGACACCTGGCTGTTCGACGACAGCGCGGTGACAATCGTGCATCGCGCGGTACGCCTGCGTAACGAGCTGGAGCTGGACTGGCCGGGAATTGCGGTGGCGCTGACCCTGCTGGATGAGAACGCGCGGCTGACCCGCGAAAATCGCCTGCTGCAGCAGCGCCTGGCGCGCTTCCTCGCCCACGGATAGGGGCGACATCCCGGGTCGTGGCGTTCCGTCTTCGCGCCGGGTGGCGGCTACGCCATACCCGGCATACAAACTAAGCGCAGCGCAAGCCGGGGAGTTTCCCGGGTCGCGCAAACCGGGAATAGCGCTTAATCCGGTAACGAACCGGCGAGATTACGCGCGGAGACGCTCTCGCTCACCGGCGCGGGCGGCTCCGGCGCCTTAGCCGGGACGGCTGCTGGCGCGGCTGCCGGGGCGGGAGAGGCCGGCTGGATCTCAAGGAACGAGGCCAGCATCTTACGCAGCGTTTCCGGTTTAGTATCTTCCGCCAGCAACGCCGCCAGCATCGACGGCAAGCGGCTATCGACTTCCCCTAACGCCAGCCCCGCCAGCAGCGCGGTACGCGACATATCGCCGCGGTCGCCACGGTGATGGGCCTCAATTTTTGCGTCCGCGAAGCGCTCGCTGGCGCTGATATCCGGGCGCAGGTAAATCAGCACTTTTCTGCGATCCAGAGTCATAGACGCTCCTTAACCAATAATTTTCAGACCACGCACCAGGGCAAACTGCGGCTCTTCAGCCACCACGAAACGATCCTCGCGCAGACCCATCCGTTCACGAATGGCGTCGGCAACCAGCGGCGCGCCGCCGCCAATGACGATCGCGTGCGAATAGCCTTTAAAGCTATCGATGGCCGTCAGGACACGCGTGGTCAGACGTTCGATACTGTTATTGATCACCTTCTTCACCTCAGAAACCGCATCCGGATCGTTGATGTTGTCGGTCAGGTATTCTTCGTCGTGGCGGTTGATGATTATCTGGTCGACGTTATAGCTAGAGGTGTCGGTATTCGCCCGGGCCAGCGCCAGCTTAACGGCGTCGGTCACCAGCGATACGCCCAGCTTCGGGTCGCCGTAAATGCGCGAAACCGAGGTCATCTGCCCGGCGACCATTGAAATATCCAGCGTGGTGCCGCCAAGGTCGATAATCAGCACCGAATGCGACGGTTTCAGCTCATCACACAGGCTAATGCCCGCCGGAATCGATTCCGGGCGCACGGTAACTTTAGTGATATTGAACACCACGCCTTTATTCAGTTTAACGTCGCGCAGCAGGCTCTTTTTCTTGCGCTCAATATTGTCGAGGCGATATTGCGCATCTTCATCATAAAATTCGGTCAGCGGCAGGGTGACCACAATTTCAACATCCTGCGGCTCAAGACCGCTGGTCAGCAGCGCATGATGGACAGCGATGGAGTTCAACGGGCTGTATTGCCAGTCAATGTTATTGGTTGGGAGCGCATCGGGGGTGATCAGGTCGAATGAGTACTTTTCATCATCCACCGTGTAGTTAAAAGGCTTTCCCGAACCGAAGGTGGCAGACCAGCCGCGTTTAAAACTGTTGGGGCTGATATGGGTGAAAGTTTCGCCATCTTGCTCCCACAGCATTTTGATATTGGTTGAACCATCATCGATAAAAATGCGCATTGCATTGCTCCATCACTGAGACAAATAAGAGAAAAATGTAAGACCCAAAAAGAGTAGCAAGAGTTAAAAAGCAGCGCAAGATCACGAAAAAGAGACAATTCTGAGTTTTATTTGAGAACAATCGGAGAAACAAACAGTCCGGAACGCTCAAAAAGAGAAATAATTGAGATAAAATAGAGAACTACAGTTTTCTCTTTCTGTCTTTTTAAGACACTGTTTTTTGCTCAAAAAGAGAGCATCCCTCCCCTCTTTCGTCAGCGGTTTTCGCACGCTTTTTACACCTGATTGGGTACCACAATCGGCCGTTCCGGCTCGACGTCATTTTCCGGTACCCGGCGATATTTATCCAGCAGGTGAATCTGAATCCGTCGCAGCATATCGCCATTCAGTTTGTAATAACGGAAATAGAGAAACAGCGTCAGAGCAAAAAAGAGCGTCGGCAGCGCAATCATAATCACCTGCATCCCCAGCAGCGTGTGGGACGACTGCACAACATTCGGCACGTAACCGATGATACCGAGCACGATAGCGATAAACCAGGCCGCAAACGCCGAACCGGCTTTTACCACCAGCGTCTGCACCGAGTAGGCGATGCTTTCGCAGCGGATATTCATCGTATATTCGCCATAGTCGACGGTATCGGCCACCATAATAACCTGCAGCACCCAGAACAGCGCGGTGCCGATATTCAACAGCATCCCGGCCAGCGAAATCAGCGCGATGTTGTAAACGCCGCCCAGCGCCATCAGCAACAGCACGCCGCAGCCCAACACGGGCATGATCGAAGCACCCGCCCACAGAATGCGCCGCGACAGCCCTTTCACCAGTCGTGGGAACAGGATCAGCGTCAGCAAATTCGCCGCCCCGGCGTAGGACATGTAATACGGGAACATCTCCGCGCTGCCAATCACGTAGGTAAAGTAGTAAATCGCAAAGCCAGCGATAATGTTCGCCGCCGTGTTATAGGCCAGCGCCATGCCTAACAGGCAGGCCAGCTGATCGTTTTTATAGATCAGCGCCACCATCTGGCGCAGTGAGAGGTGGCTGGAGTCTTCGCTCACACCACTGTCGGAGGAGTAAACCTCATGCACGTTGCGCAGGGTGACGAGGGTGGAAACGACGAAAAAGGCGATCAGCACCAGAGTGAACATCTGAAAACCGAAACCGCGATCGGCGCCGCCGACGGCGTTGACGAACGGCAGCGTGACGCCGGCCGTGACAAATCCCGCCAGACTGGCGAAAAAGCGCGGGTAAGGCACCAGCTGCTCGCGTTCGCGTTTATCGAGGGTAATGGTCGGCACCAACGACCAGAACGGCACATCCATGATGGTGTAAGTGAAGCCCCACAGCAGGTAGGTTAGCCACACCCACGCCAGCAGCGCCCCGCCGCTGAAATGGTGGGCGCTGAACAGCATATACAGCACCACCGAGTTGGTTATCGTGCCGATCAGGATCCACGGTTTGAACTTTCCCCATCGCGACCGCGTACAGTTAACGATCCATCCCATAATCGGATCGGCTATCGCATCGAGGATCCTTGCCACCAGGAACAAGGTGCCAACCACCCCGACCGATAAGCCAACAATATCGGTGTAGTAATACATCAGGTACATGTAGACGATACCGATAGCGAAATCTTTACCAAAGGCACCAAATCCGTAGCTGAGCTTTGTTGTCATTGAAATACTCATAGGGTCCAGGTCGCTGTCGCCAGCGCCTCCTTCAGCGTTTGATAGAGCGTGACAGGCACCGCCGGGTTCGTTGCCCCCGGCGGCATAAGAGGATTAACGGTGCAGCCAGGCCGGCAGCCAGTCGCCGTGGCTGGCGATCAGATCGTCCACCAGCGCGTAGATCTCTTCGATCCCCAACACCGCGGCGGTGTGCGGATCCATCATCGTGGCGTAATAGACGTAATCGCGATTTTCGGTGAGGATCGCCTGCGTGAGCAGCGTCTGCACGTTGATATTGGTCTGCATGAGCGCCGCCAGATGCGCCGGCAGCGCGCCCACTTTGGTCGGCTGGATGCCGTTGGCGTCCACCAGGCAGGCCACTTCCACACAGCAGCCCTGAGGCAGGTTGTCGATGAGATTATCGTTGCGCACGTTGCCGTACACCACGCTTGGCTCGCCGGTCCAGATGGCGTTCATGATGGTGCTGGCATATTCGCGGGAGGGTTTCACCTCAATGCGCTCCCCGCGCTTATAGCTCTCCAGCTCCTGATGCCAGTTGGCCAGTTGCTCGACGCAGCGTTTAGGGTATTCATCCAGCGGCACTTTATAGCGAGCGATAAGGTCATCGCGGCCCGGCTTGATAAACCATGGCGTGTATTCCGCGAAATGCTCCGAGGACTCGGTGACGAAGTAGCCCAGCTTTTTGAACATTTCATAGCGGACAATGTTTTCGCAGCGCGGGTTGCCGTGCAGGTTCGGCTTCGGCGCCCGCCCGTCGGCGTAGGCCTGTAGCAGGTCGGGGTAGATACTGACGTAGCTGCCATCCGCGAGCTTTTTCTCCAGCGACAGATAGAACGCCATATGGTTAATCCCGGCGCAGCGGTAGCGTAAATCCGCCGGATCGAGATCGAGGTCGCGCGCCAGCTCTTCCGCTGTGCCTTGCACCGAGTGGCACAGACCCACCTGCTTGATATGCGGGTAGCGGGCGTACATCGCCCAGGTGTTCATCGCCATCGGGTTGACGTAGTTAAGCATGGTGGCGTCCGGGCAGACCTCGGTCATGTCGTCGCAGATAGCCCACAGGTGCGGGATGGTGCGCAGCGCGCGCATAATGCCTCCCGGCCCCAGCGTATCGGCAATGGTCTGCTCCAGGCCGTGGCGCTTGCAGACTGCAAAATCGGTGACGGTACAGGGCTCATAGCCGCCAATCTGGAAGGCAACAACGACAAAATCGGCGCCCTGCAGGGCGGTTTTCCGGTCGCGGTGGCAACTGATTTCGCCGTTCGCGCCCACGGAATCCATCAGCTTGCGCACCACGATATGCGACTCTTCCAGCCGGGTTTCATCGATATCCATCAGCGCGATATGCGCCGATTTCAGCGCCGGGCGCTGGAAAACATCACCGAGAATATTTTTGACGAACACCGTCGAACCGGCGCCGATAAAAGTAATTTTTGGGGCAGACATCACGCACTCTCCATCAGGTCATTGAACACTTGCAGAGTGGCACGCCGCTCCCCGCTGCGCTGCCCTGTTCCCGCCGGAGCATTCCCGAAAGCTCAGATCGGCCATTAAGCGCCACAAAATCTGAGATTTCGGGAACAGATTGAGCAAAAAGGAGAGAAAATGGGCCGATTCTTCCGCTAAGCTGTCGTCAGTTCTGGCGAAAAATGCAGCCACTCTGACAATTCAGGAATACGCTAACGATGGAACACCGCTTCACCTCTCTGCCCCCCGATCCCTTTATGTGCAGCAGCGACGAAAAGCAGAGCCGCAGCCCGCTGGCGCTCTACTCCGAGTATCAGCGTATGGATATTGAACTGCGCCCGCCGCACGCCATGCCCACCAGCCACTGGCACGGCCAGGTGGAGGTCAACGTGCCGTTCGATGGCGACGTGGAGTATTTGATTAATAACGAAGTGGTGCGCATTGAGAAAGGCTATATCACTCTGTTCTGGGCCTGTACGCCGCATCAGCTGACCCGCCCCGGCGATTGCCAGCAGATGGCGATATTCAACCTACCGATGCATCTGTTTCTCTCATGGCCGCTGGACCGGGAGCTTATCAACCACGTCACCCATGGGATGGTGATTAAATCCCTCGCTGCGCAGCAGTTGAGCGCCTTCGAAGTGCGCCGCTGGCAGCAGGAACTGAGCCACGAGAATGAACAGATACGCCAGCTGGCGATCGATGAAATCGCCCTGATGCTGAAGCGGCTGAGCCTCGCCGGCTGGCAGCCGATTCTGGTCAATAAAACCTCACGCACCCACAAGAACAGCGTCTCGCGCCACGCGCAGTTTTATGTCAGCCAGATGCTGGAGTTTATCGCTGCCCACTACGACCAGGCGCTGACCGTCAATGCCGTTGCCGAGCACGTGAAGCTCAACCCGAATTACGCGATGGGGGTCTTTCAGCGGGTGATGCAGCAGACCATGAAGCAGTACATTACCGCCATGCGTATCAATCATGTGCGGGCGCTGCTGAGCGATACCGACAAGACCATCCTGGATATTGCCCTTACCGCCGGTTTTCGCTCCAGCAGCCGCTTCTACAGCACCTTTACCCGCTACGTGGGCATGCCGCCGCAGCAGTACCGTAAACTCAGCCAGCAGCGGCGTCACGGCCTGGCCTTGCCGGAGGCATAAAAAATGCCGCCGGGGTTTCCCCAGGCGGCATGATTAACAGTGAAAACGGTTAGTCGTTGATACGCGGATGCTGCTGCACCAGACGCGACCGTTTTGCCTGCAGATCGGCGATCTCTTGATCGATATCTTCGATTTTTTGCTCGATGTTATCGTAGTGCTCGCCAAGGATTTCTTTCGCTTCCTGAATATCCGACGCCGCCGGGGTCGCCCCTTTCAGCGGACGGTTAGCCGTCTCTTTCATCGACAGGCCCGTCGCCATACCCACCACCGCGATAACCATCAGGTAGTACGCCGGCATCATCAGGTTTTGGGTGGTCTCCACCAGCCACGCCGCCAGGGTTGGCGTCAGACCGGCAATCAGCACCGAGATGTTAAAGGCGCTGGCCAGGGCGCTGAAGCGGATGTGCGTCGGGAACATCGCCGGCAGCGAGGAGGCCATCACCCCGATAAAGCAGTTCAGCACCACCGCCAGCAGCAGCAGGCCGGCGAAGATCAGGCTAGTCACGTTGCTGTTGATCATAATGAAGGCCGGGATCGACAGGGCAAACAGCGCCACGCTACCAATCAGGATAAACGGGCGACGGCCGAAACGGTCGCTGAGCATACCGATAACCGGCTGTACAAACAGCATCCCGACCATGATAGCGATGATGATCAGCACCCCATGATCTTCCGAGTAGTGCAGGTTATGCGACAGATAGCTCGGCATGTAGGTCAGCAGCATGTAGTAAGTCACGTTGGTGGAAATCACCAGACCGATACAGGTCAGCAGGCTACGCCAGTGCTTGGTGGCAATCTCTTTAAAAGAGACCTTCGGCCCGTCCTGCAGTCCTTCACGGTCGCCCTGCTCCATGGTGTCAACATGCTGCTGGAACGCCGGCGTCTCTTCCAGCGCATGGCGCAGGTAAAGACCAATGATACCTAACGGTAGCGCCAGGAAGAACGGGATACGCCAACCCCAGTCGAGAAAGTTCTGTTCACCCACCACGCTGGAGATGAGAACCACCACGCCGGCCCCCATCACAAACCCGGCGATGGAGCCAAAGTCCAGCCAGCTGCCCATAAAGCCGCGCTTGCGGTCAGGAGAGTATTCCGCGACGAAGATCGACGCCCCGGTATATTCACCGCCGACCGAGAAGCCTTGCGCCATTTTACACAGCAGCAGCAGGATCGGCGCCCAGATACCTATCGTGGCATACGACGGAATAAGGCCGATACAGAAAGTACTTATCGACATGATCACGATAGTTATCGCGAGAATTTTTTGCCGACCATATTTATCGCCCAGCATCCCGAAGAACAGGCCGCCTAACGGACGAATTAAAAATGGTACGGAGAAGGTACCCAGCGCGGCAATCATCTGCACGCTTGGGTTGGCATCGGGGAAGAAGACTTTACCTAAGGCGTAGGCCACAAAGCCATAGACGCCGAAATCGAACCACTCCATCGCGTTGCCCAGGGAGGCCGCGGTGATCGCCTTTTTCAGTTTACCATCATCGATGATGGTCACATCCTTAAGGGTGATGGGCTTTATTTTTTTCCTTTTAAGCATATTTTTCCTCTGCTACTCCGCCTTGAGTGCACGCCTCTTCGCCGAATGGCAAGGCCATTCGCATCGTGCGTCAGGAGCGGTGAATTGCTGTGCTCCTCATTTCAAGCGTAGCAGGTTTGCCTGCACTGTCTGCTGACAGAATGTACAACCGAACCTGTTGACGCCTGCTCTGGCTACTGGTGAATAAATGGAGCGGCTCATCGTGATGCTTGATGAAATTGACCTGCTCCCCTTTTTTACCCTAACAGTGTTTATATCTGCGATCAACTTCACAGAAATTTACCACCTCATTACAGAGTGTCGGAAAATAAATAAGTTCATTTCCTGCCGATCGCGCGGAAATTATTTCGTCGATTTTGCTCCACTTCGGGCGGTTAATTTCAGCGTTTATTCGCTTCTTTCCGGAATAACACCGCGGCTATTTTTTAGCAAAAAAAACACCCGACAAAAGTAGGTGATTGCGCTATAATCATATCCACTTTCGGCTATCAGCCGCTGTTTAAAGGACCAACGTCCTGTTTTTCGACGACATCATGAGGAGCGTCATGCAACTGCCACACTGCCCAAAATGCGATTCGACTTACACTTATGAAGATAGCGGCATGTACATCTGCCCGGAATGTGCCCATGAGTGGAACCCTGCCGAGGCGACGGAAGAGAGCGACATTCTGATCGTTAAAGATGCCAATGGCAATTTACTGGCCGATGGCGACAGCGTTACCGTCGTGAAAGATCTGAAGGTTAAAGGCAGCTCTTCGATGCTGAAAATCGGCACCAAAGTGAAAAATATCCGTCTGGTCGAAGGCGATCACAATATTGACTGCAAAATTGACGGTTTTGGTCCGATGAAGCTCAAATCGGAATTTGTGAAAAAGAACTGATTTAATTTCGGGTAGGCGGCGCGATTATTTTTTCACATAACCGTCGCCGCTCCCGATATCCTGGTGGCCGTTTGTCTCCCGGCGCATCCTGTTATTTCCCTCGCCGGCAACCGCTATTTACGCTGTCGCCTGCCGTCATATTTCAGCGCCCCTTTTCGCCCTGCCGTCTGGCCCAATCGTCTGCCGGGCGACTACGCTTTACGGGTTACGGTCACTGAGGTATTCACCATGTCCTTAAGTCCCTACCTTGCCTTTGCGGGCAACTGCGCCGAGGCGATCGCCTTCTACCAGCAGACGCTGGGCGCAGAGCTGATGTTTAAAATGACCTTTGGCGAAATGCCGCCCCCGGCGCAGGAAGCGTCAGACGGCTGCCCGTCTGGCCAGAAGATGGCGGATGATGCTATCGCCCACGCCAGCCTGCGCATCAATAATGGCGAGCTGATGCTGAGCGACAGCGCCTTCGGGCCCGATGTGCATTACGCCGGCTTCACCCTCGTCCTCGATCCCAGCGATGTCGCTGAAGGCCAGCGCTGGTTCGACGCGCTGGCTGTCGGCGGGCGCATTGAGATGGCCTGGCAGGAAACCTTCTGGGCCCACGGCTTCGGCAAAGTCGTCGACCGCTTTGGCGTCCCCTGGATGATCAACGTGGTCAAACAAGGCTGACGCCCCCAGGGCGGCCCGGCCGCCCTGTCATCCGCCTGGCATCAACTCTTCATCCTTTAGTCATCGTCACTTAACCGAAATGCAACATAAACCGGTCAGGATCGGCCCACAACGCGAGGAAGCTCCTCGCCTATGCTGTGTGAGGCTTGATGACCATGCACCTGTCCAGACATCCGACCAGTTACCCCACGCGCTATCAGGAAATCGCCGCCCGACTTGAGCAGGAGCTGCGCCACCACTATCGCTGCGGCGACTATCTGCCCGCCGAGCAGCAGCTGGCGACGCGCTTCGACGTTAACCGCCACACCCTGCGCCGGGCTATCGACCAGCTGGTTGAGCGCGGCTGGGTTCAGCGCCGTCAGGGCGTGGGTGTGCTGGTGCTGATGCGCCCCATCGACTACCCGCTTAACGCCCAGGCGCGCTTCAGCCAAAACCTGCTGGAACAAGGCAGCGATCCCACCAGCGAAAAGCTGCTGTCGGTGCTGCGCCCCGCCAGCGCCCATGTCGCCGAGGCCTTTGGCATCAATGAGGGCGAGAACGTGATCCACCTGCGTACCCTGCGCCGGGTCAATGGCGTCGCCCTGTGCCTGATTGACCACTACTTCGCTGACCTGCGCTTCTGGCCGGTGCTACAGACCTTCAGCCACGGCTCGCTGCACGATCTGCTACGCGATCGGCTCGACGTCGAACTGACCCGCGTACGCACCAAAATTAGCGCCCGCCGCGCGCAGGCAAAAGAGAGCAAGCTGCTGGAAATCCCCAATATGGCGCCGCTGCTCTGCGTCCGCACGCTCAATAGCCGCGAGGGCGAGTCGCTCACGGCGGAGTACTCCGTCAGCCTGACCCGCGCCGACATGATTGAATTTACCATGGAGCACTGAATGCACTTCGATACCGCCACCCGCCAGCGCTGGATGTCCGTGCTGGCCCACAGTGAACCGCAGGACCTTCTGGCGCGCATGCAGTCCCTGCAGCTGGCGCCGGAATATGAATTGATTCGCACCCCGGAGACCGGGCTGGTACAGCTCCAGGCCCGCATGGGCGGTATCGGCGACCGCTTCTTTGCCGGCGACGCCACCCTTACCCGCGCAGCGGTACGCCTGGCTGACGGTACCCTCGGTTACAGCTGGATCTTAGGCCGCGACCGCCCGCACGCTGAACGCTGCGCGGCGATCGACGCCCTGCTGCAGTCGCCCCGCCATTTTCACACCTTAATGGAAACCCTGATAACCCCGCTGGAAGCGCTACGCAGCGCGCGCATTGAAGCCCGACGCGCCGAAGTCAACGCCAGCCGGGTCGACTTCTTTACCCTGGTTCGCGGAGATAACGTATGACCTTACAACCCGCTTTTACCCTGGCTGTGCAGGATGCCCAACACAGTTTTCGTCGCCTGCTGAAAGCGATGAGCGAGCCGGGGGTGATTGTCTCCCTGCAGCAGCTTCAGCACGGCTGGCAGCCATTGAACGTGGCCTCCACCAGCCTGCTGTTGACCCTTGCCGATCATGAAACACCGGTCTGGCTCGCCAGCACTCTGCGTAACGATCTGGTGGGACAGAATCTGCGCTTTCATACCGGCGCGCCGCTGGTGGACCAGCCGCAGCAGGCGGTCTTTGCCGTCGCCAATGACGGTATCAGCGCCGAGCAGCTCAACGTCCTTTCCGCTGGCACCGTCACCGCGCCGGAAACCGGCGTCACACTGATCGTTCAGCTTGCCAGCCTCAGCGGCGGACGCATGCTGCGCCTGACCGGGGCAGGCATTGCCGAAGAGCGAATGATCGCGCCGCAGCTGCCGGACTGCATCATCGACGAATTAACCGAACGCCCGCATCCGTTCCCGCTGGGTATCGACCTGATCCTCACCTGCGGCGAGCGCCTGCTGGCGATCCCGCGCACCACCCACGTGGAGGTGTGCTAAATGTACGTTGCCGTCAAGGGCGGCGAGAAGGCGATCCGCGCCGCTCACGCCTTACAGGAACAGAAACGACGGGGCGATGGACGGCTTCCCGAACTGAGCGTCGAACAGATAGGCGACCAGCTCAGCCTGGCGGTGGACCGGGTGATGACCGAGGGCGGGATCGCCGACCGCGAACTGGCGGCGCTGGCGCTGAAGCAGGCCAGCGGCGATAACGTCGAAGCGATCTTCCTGCTGCGCGCCTACCGCACCACCCTGCCGCGGCTGGCGGTCAGCGAACCGATTAATACCGCGGAGATGCGCCTCGAACGCCGCATCTCCGCAGTGTATAAAGATATCCCCGGCGGCCAGCTGCTGGGCCCCACTTACGACTACACCCACCGCCTGCTCGATTTTACCCTGCTGGCCAATGGCGAAGCGCCGTCTGTGCAGCAAGCCGATGGCGAAGCAGAGCCGACGCCGCACGTCTTTAGCCTGCTCACGCAGCAGGGGCTGGCGAAGACCGAGGAAGATCGCGGCACGCCGCCCGACGATATCACCCGCACCCCGCCGGTCTACCCCTGCTCGCGTTCCTCGCGCCTGCAGCAGCTGATGCGCGGCGATGAAGGCTACCTGCTGGCGCTGGCCTATTCGACCCAGCGCGGCTATGGCCGCAACCATCCGTTTGCCGGCGAGATCCGCAGCGGCTACGTGCAGGTGGAAATCGTCCCGGAAGAGCTGGGCTTTAGCGTCAATATTGGCGAGCTGCTGCTGACCGAGTGCGAGATGGTTAATGGCTTCGTCGCCCCGCAGGAGGAGCCGCCGCACTTCACCCGCGGCTACGGCCTGACCTTCGGCATGAGCGAGCGCAAAGCGATGGCCATGGCGCTGGTCGACCGTGCGCTGCAGGCGCCGGACTATGACGAAGAGATTGCCGGCCCGGCGCAGGATGAAGAGTTTGTGCTGGCTCACGCCGATAACGTCGAAGCGGCCGGCTTCGTCTCGCATCTGAAGCTACCGCACTATGTCGATTTCCAGGCCGAACTGGCGCTGCTGAAACGCCTGCAACGGGAGAACGAACGTGGCTAACCCACTGACTGGCTATAACTTTGCTTACCTCGACGAGCAAACCAAGCGCATGATCCGCCGGGCTATTCTCAAAGCGGTAGCGATTCCCGGCTACCAGGTGCCGTTCGGCGGGCGCGAAATGCCAATGCCCTACGGCTGGGGCACCGGCGGCATCCAGCTGACCGCCAGCGTCATCGGTGAGAACGACGTGCTGAAGGTGATTGACCAGGGCGCGGATGACACCACCAACGCGGTGTCGATTCGTCAGTTCTTTAAGCGCGTCACCGGCGTCGCCACCACCGAGCGTACCGAAGACGCCACCCTGATCCAGACCCGCCACCGGATCCCGGAGACGCCGCTGGTGGAGGATCAGATCCTGATCTACCAGGTGCCGATCCCGGAGCCATTGCGCTTTATCGAGCCGCGTGAAACCGAAACCCGCACCATGCACGCCCTGGAAGAGTACGGCGTCATGCAGGTGAAACTGTATGAAGATATCGCCCGCTTCGGCCATATCGCCACCACCTACGCCTATCCGGTGAAGGTCAATGGCCGCTACGTGATGGACCCTTCGCCGATCCCGAAATTCGATAACCCGAAAATGCACATGATGCCGGCGCTGCAGCTGTTCGGCGCCGGGCGCGAAAAGCGGATCTACGCCGTGCCGCCCTATACCCCGGTGGAGAGTCTCGATTTCGACGACCATCCCTTTACCGTGCAGGAGTGGGATGAGCCCTGCGCCATCTGCGGCTCGCGCCACAGCTACCTCGACGAAGTGGTGCTGGATGACAGCGGCCAGCGGATGTTTGTCTGCTCCGATACCGACTATTGCCGCCAGCAGAGCGAGGGGCAGAAAAAATGAACCAGCCATTACTTGCTGTGAATAACCTGACCCATCTCTACGCCCCGGATAAAGGTTTTCGCGATGTCTCCTTCGAGCTGTGGCCGGGAGAAGTGCTCGGCATCGTCGGCGAGTCCGGCTCCGGTAAAACCACCCTGCTGAAGGCAATCTCCGCCCGCCTGACGCCGCAGCAGGGCGAGGTGCTGTACCAGCAGCGCTCGCTGTACGCCATGAGCGAAGCCGAACGCCGACGCCTGTTGCGCACCGAATGGGGCGTAGTGCATCAGCACCCGATGGACGGTCTGCGTCGCCAGGTCTCCGCCGGGGGCAACATCGGCGAACGGCTAATGGCCACCGGCGCCCGCCACTACGGCAACATTCGCGCCACCGCCGAAAAGTGGCTGCAGGAGGTGGAGATCCCGCCCTCGCGCATCGACGACCTGCCCACCACCTTCTCCGGCGGCATGCAGCAGCGTCTGCAGATCGCCCGCAATCTGGTCACCCAGCCGAAGCTGGTGTTTATGGATGAACCCACCGGCGGGCTGGATGTGTCCGTGCAGGCGCGGCTGCTAGACCTGCTGCGCGGCCTGGCGGTGGAGCTGAATCTGGCGGTGGTGATTGTTACCCACGATCTCGGCGTCGCTCGCCTGCTGGCGAACCGTCTGCTGGTGATGAAGCAGGGCCAGGTGGTGGAGAGTGGCTTAACCGACCGGGTGCTCGACGATCCGCACCATCCTTACACCCAGCTGCTGGTGTCGTCGGTGTTGCAGAATTAATGCTGTTTTGCCGGGTGGCGGCTGCGCCTTACCCGGCCCACAGGTGCGTTATTCGTAGGCCGGGTAAGCGAAGCGCCACCCGGCAACTCAACCCCGTGAGAGCTAACATGATCCGCGTTGAAAACGTCCATAAAACCTTTGTTCTGCACCAGCAGCACGGCGTGCGTCTGCCGGTGCTGGCCGACGCCTCGCTGACCGTTAACGCCGGGGAGTGCGTGGTGCTCCACGGTCACTCCGGCAGCGGCAAATCGACCCTGCTGCGTTCGCTGTACGCCAATTATCTGCCGGACAGCGGCCATATCCATATCCGCCACGGCGACGAATGGGTGGACCTGGTCACCGCCACCCCACGCAAGGTGCTGGAAGTGCGCAAAACCACCATCGGCTGGGTCAGCCAGTTTCTACGGGTGATCCCGCGCATTTCGGCGCTGGAGGTGGTGATGCAGCCGCTGCTCGATCTTGGGACGCCGCGCGAAGCGAGCGCCGCCAAAGCCGCCCAGCTCCTGACCCGCCTCAACGTTCCGGAACGCCTGTGGCACCTTGCGCCGTCCACCTTTTCCGGCGGCGAGCAGCAGCGGGTCAACATCGCCCGCGGTTTTGCGGTCGACTATCCGATCCTGCTCCTTGATGAACCCACCGCCTCACTGGATAGCAAAAACAGTGCTGCCGTGGTCAACCTGATCCACGATGCCAAAGCGCGCGGCGCGGCCATCGTGGGGATTTTCCATGACGAAGGGGTACGCCGTCAGGTCGCCGACCGACTGCACTCTATGGGAATGACAGCATGATTATCAATAACGTAAAACTGGTTCTCGACGACGAGGTGGTCCACGGTTCGCTGGAAGTCCATGACGGTCGCATCCTCGCCTTCGCCGAAAGCCAGAGCCGGCTGCCGCAGGCGCTGGATGGGGAAGGCGGCTGGCTGCTGCCGGGCCTTATCGAGCTGCATACCGATAACCTCGACAAGTTCTTTACCCCGCGGCCGAAGGTAGACTGGCCGGCCCACTCGGCGATGAGCAGCCATGACGCCATGATGGTCGCCAGCGGCATCACCACCGTGCTGGACGCCGTGGCGATTGGCGACGTGCGCGATGGCGGCGATCGTCTTGAGAATCTGGAGAAGATGGTCAATGCCGTGGAGGAGACGCAAAAGCGCGGTCTCAACCGCGCCGAACACCGCCTGCACCTGCGCTGCGAGCTGCCGCATCACACCACGCTGCCGCTGTTTGAAAAGCTGATCGATCGCGAGTCGGTGAGCATGGTCTCTCTGATGGACCACTCGCCGGGCCAGCGTCAGTACGCCGATCGCAGCAAGTACCGCGATTATTATCAGGGCAAATATCATCTGACGCATGACGAAATGGACCGTTTTGAAGCCGAGCAGATGGCTCTGGCCGCCACCTGGTCGCAGCCCAATCGCCAGACCATCGCCGCCATGTGCCGCGCCCGCCGTATCGCCCTCGCCAGCCACGACGACGCCACCGAGGCGCATGTGGCCGAATCCCACCAGCTAGGGAGCGTGATCGCCGAGTTTCCCACCACGCTGGCCGCGGCGCAGGCTTCACGTCAGCACGGGATGCACGTCCTGATGGGGGCGCCGAATATCGTGCGCGGCGGTTCCCACTCCGGCAACGTCGCCGCCCACCAGCTGGCGAGCCACGGTTTGCTGGACATCCTCTCATCTGACTATTACCCCGCCAGCCTGCTGGATGCCGCTTTCCGTATCGCCGACGCCGAGGACAATGCCTTCACCCTGCCACAGGCGATCCGTCTGGTCAGTCAGCATCCGGCGCAGGCGCTGGGCCTTGACGATCGCGGCGTCATCGCCGAGGGGAAACGCGCCGACCTGGTGCTGGCGCACCGTCGCGGCGAACATATCCAGATCGACCATGTCTGGCGCCAGGGAAAGAGGGTCTTTTAATGCCAGGAAAACTGATTTGGCTGGTGGGCCCCTCCGGCTCCGGTAAAGATAGCCTGCTGGCGGCGCTGCGCCAGCGCGAGCACCCGCAGCTGCTGGTGGCCCATCGTTACATAACCCGCCCGTTTAACGCGGGCAGCGAGAATCATATCGCCCTCAGCGAACATGAGTTTTTTACCCGCGCCGAGCAGCATCTTTTTGCTCTCAGCTGGCACGCCAACAATACTTACTATGGCATTGGCGTGGAGATCGACCTCTGGCTGCACGCCGGCTTTGACGTGGTGGCCAACGGCTCCCGCGCCCACCTGGCGCTGGCCCGGGAACGTTACGGCGAGGTGCTGGTGCCGATCTGTCTCGCCGTCTCGCCGCCGGTGCTGCGCCAGCGGCTGGAGCAGCGCGGCCGGGAAAACACGCTGGAAATCGCCCAGCGTCTGGAACGCGCCGCGCGCTATAAGCCGGACAACTGCCTGACATTGAATAACGACGGCAGTCTCCGACAATCGGTCGATGAATTTTTCCGCCTGCTGCGCAGCCACGCGGCGCGCGAAGCGGATCAACTGGTATAAACAAAAGGTGACACGATGAGCCTGACCCTCCGCTTAACCGGCACCGGCGGCGCTCAGCTGGTGCCGGTCTTCGGCTGCGACTGCGCGGCCTGCCGCCGCGCCCGCCGCGAGGAAAATCACCGCCGCCGCCCCTGTAGCGGAGTGGTCACGTTCAACAGCGCCGTGACGCTGCTCGATGCCGGACGACCGGATCTGATGGAGCATCATCCCGCCGGCAGCTTTCAACAGGTGCTGCTGACCCACTACCATCTGGATCATGTGCAGGGGCTGTTTCCGCTGCGCTGGGGAGTCGGCGCGTCGATTCCGGTCTATGG
Source organism: Klebsiella sp. P1954 (assembly GCF_018199955.1). Lineage (NCBI taxonomy): Bacteria > Pseudomonadati > Pseudomonadota > Gammaproteobacteria > Enterobacterales > Enterobacteriaceae > Klebsiella > Klebsiella sp. P1954. The sequence continues at coordinate 2,590,218 of NZ_CP073373.1, forward strand.
CCCGCCGGATGACGCCGGCTGCGACGATCTGCTCAAACACCCCGGTCTGCTTGACTTTAGCCATACCGTCACGCCGTTTGTGATGTTTAACCTGCAGGGGCTGCGGGTGACGCCCCTACCCCTTAATCACTCGAAGCTGACCTTTGGTTATCTGCTGGAGTCGGCCCACAGCCGGCTGGCCTGGCTCTCGGATACCGCCGGGCTGCCGGACAAAACGCTGAAGTTTTTGCTCAATAACCGCCCGCAGGCGATGATCATCGACTGCAGTCATGAGCCGCGCGCGCAGACCCCGCGTAACCATAACGATCTAAACACCGTCCGCAGCCTTAACCAGGTCATTGGCTGTCCGCGGGTGATCCTCACCCATATCAGCCACCAGTTTGACGTCTGGATGATGGATAACCCGCTGCCGACAGGTTTCGAAGCGGGCTATGACGGGATGGAAATAGCGCTGGATTAAGCGCTGGCCGCCGCGGGGCGATCAGTAGCTATCATCCAGACGACGCTGGTCGCTTTCTAACTGACGACGATCGCGGTCGAGCTGACGCTGGCGTTCATCCAGCTGGCGGCGGCGCTCGTCCAGCTGGCGTTGCCGCTCGTCATACTGGCGCTGACTGTCACGGCTCTGCTGACGGCTCCCCTGATAGCGCCCGTCATCATACCGGCCATCGTCATCGTATCTGTCGTCGTCATCGGAGCGACTGCTGCCCGGGTTATAGGCGTCGTTAATGGCTTGCTGAATATTGCCGATCGCGTCATCGATAATATCGGCGCGAGCGGCCAGGCTGGTCAGCGACAGAGTGCAAAAGAGCAGTGCGGTTGCGTAACGTTTCATCGGGGCCAATCTCATCAGAGTCCTGCCGCTACCTTAATCATCCGCATGAAACCCGGGTAGCGGAGGAATCTCAAATCCTCGCGTACGCCGCGCTCAGCGCCTGCGCCAGCTGGGCGCGGGTAAACGGCTTACGCAGCCACTCAACCTCCGGCAGGGCCGGGTTCTGCGCTGGACGCAAATCCTGGCCGCTGATCAGTAGCACCGGCAGCGCCGGAAAGCGGCGTCGGGCGGTATGGATCACATCGGCGCCGCTCAGGGCGCCGGGCAGCATCAGATCGCTAATCAGCAGGGCAATATCCGGCGAGGCCTCCAGCAGCTGCAGCGCCTCTTCACCGCTGGCGGTTTCCAGCGTCAGCCAGCCCAGCTGATGCAGCTGTTCACATAGCGTCTGGCGGACATCCTCTTCATCTTCCAGCACCAGCGCCAGCCGCTCGCCCGCCGGGGACGGCTCGTCCACCGCTGGCGCCACCTCCTTCTCAACCTCGGTCAACGCTCGCGGCAGCTGCAGCCGCACCGTCGTCCCCTGCCCCGGCGCGCTCTCCAGCGCCACCCGGCCGCCAGACTGGCGCACAAAGCCATACACCATCGACAGCCCCAGGCCGCTGCCGCTGCCGGTGGCTTTGGTGGTGAAGAAAGGTTCAAACACCCGGGCTTTCACCGCCTGCGACATCCCGCTGCCATGATCGATCACCTCCAGGGCCACCATATCCTGCCGCTGGCCGCTGCTGCGGGTGACCCGCTGATTCCAGGTGCGTATTTTGATGACCCCGTCGCGCCCCGCCATGGCGTCGCGGGCGTTCATCACCAGATTGATCAGGGCGTTTTCCAGCTGGCCAACGTCTATCCATGCCGGCCACGCCGGCGACTGCGCCTCAATCTCCAGGCTTAAGGTCGCCGGCAGGGAGTGACGCATCAGCTCGCTGAGGTTCTCCAGTAGCGGCGCCATCGCCACCGCCTGGGGATGCAGCGCCTGCTTGCGCGAAAAGGCCAGCAGCCGCTGGGTCAGAAGCGCCCCACGCTCCGCCGCCTTCAGCGCCCTGGAGAGGCGCGGCGCATCGCGCGCATCCGGCTCCACCAGCTCAAGGCTGCCGATAATCACCGCCAGCAGGTTGTTAAAGTCATGCGCCAGACCTCCGGTCAGCTGGCCGACGGCCTTCATCTTCTGACTATGCAGCAGCGCCTCCTCCAGCTCCTGGCGCTTAATCCGATCGATCTCCATCTGGTTGGTCTTCTCTTTCAGCAGCCGGGTGGTGTGCTCCAGCGACGCCATATTGCGGGCGAAAACGTTAAAGGCCCGCGCCAGCTCCCCCAGCTCGTCGCGCCGCTGCAGGGCCGGCACCGAGACGTTCGGCTCTCCCTGAGCCAGCCGCGACATCGCCCGCGAGATGGCGGTCAGGTTCGAGCCGAGATTACGGTATATGTACCACCCGGCGCAGCCGGTGATCGCCAGCGCCAGCAGTGCGGAAAGCAGAATAAACATACTGATGGAGCGCAGCTCCCGATGGCTCTGCGCCGCCCGCTGCTCTGAGGCTTCCGCCACCCGGGTCACGTACTGATTGATATCTTCGTTAAGCAACGCGACCAGCGCTTTGATGTGATACATGTACCAGCTGATCGTCAGGTCGCTCTCCTCCAGCTGGGCCGACAGCGGGGCCAGCGTCGCCAGCTCGCGGGTCACATCAGGGAGGACAAACGCCAGCGCGGGATCGGCGCTGCGTGTCGGCAGGGCGCCGCGCAGCTGGTCGAGTTGCAGGACGATCGACCGCGGCGTGACGGTATGGATCGCAGCCACGATCAGCCGGTCCATCTCGGCCAGCCGGCGCGGATCGATCGCCTTATCCCCGCCGCGATCGTTAAGATCGGCGAGATGGCGCAGGTTACTCTGATTCTGGTAAAGCGAACTCAGCAGCGCATTGCGCTGCAGATGGCGGCGCTGGCCGCGCTCCAGCATCTCCGCCACGCTCTGCTGCAGCGCGTTGCTGCGGCGAATAATATTGGCCACCCGCGCCTGCTCCTGCTGCGCCAGCGGGGCCGCCGCCAGCTGGGCCAGCGAGTGCTTCAGCGCCTGCTGCGTCGCCAGCAGCCGTTCCGCTTCGCTTTTGTACTCCAGCGCCCCCACCACCTGCGACAGGCGCACCGCCGCCGTGGCGACATTCGCCGTGTCCCGCGCCAGATCCATACTGCCGCGCATGTCGTTGAGAGTCTGGCGCTGCACCTGCTCCTGCAGCTGGCTGGCGTGGTGAAAGCCGAACACCGCCACGCCGCTGACCAACAGGGTGACCACGCCCATCAGCAGATTAAAGGAGAGCAGGCGGCCACGGGCGCTGGTGAAAAACGGGTGTCGGCGAGCGGTCATAACAACTCCGGTGAAGGATCGGTCGGCAGATAAGCGTGACGGTGCAGAAAATGACGCCGCGTAACTGTGATCGCGGTTAACTATTTATCACTATGACAAATATGAATGGATTCTGACATTCTGCATTTATTTTCCGGTGGTGGACTGCAGCTATTGTTCTTACAGACAGGAGCGCCGCGATGACCGCCACCCCGGTACTGGAAATGCGCCATATCGCCAAAGCTTTTGGCAAATTCTACGCGCTGAAGGGCGTCGACCTGACGGTCTGGCCCGGCGAGATCCATGCCCTGATGGGGGAGAACGGCGCCGGAAAAAGCACGCTGATGAAGATCCTCGCCGGCGCCTATACCGCCACCAGCGGCGAGATCCTGATCGACGGAAAACCGCAAACCATCCGCGGCCCCAAGGACGCGCTGGCCGCCGGGATCACATTGATCTACCAGGAGATGCAGCTGGCGCCGAACCTGACCGTCGCGGAAAACATTTTCCTCGGCAGCGAGCTGGCGCGCGGTGGTCTGGTGCAGCGCAAAGCCATGCTCAGCCAGGCGCAGGCGGTGATCGACCGTCTCGGCGCCCAGTTCAAAGCCAGCGACCGGGTGATGACCCTGACCATCGCCGAACAGCAGCAGGTGGAGATCGCTCGCGCCCTGCACCGTCAAAGCCGCATTCTGGTGATGGATGAACCCACCGCCGCCCTCTCCTCGCGGGAAACCCAGCGCCTGTTCGAGCTCATCCTGCGCCTGCGCGATGAGGGGATGGCGATCATCTATATCAGCCACCGCATGGCGGAAGTGTATGAGCTCTCCGACCGGGTCAGCGTCCTGCGCGATGGGCAGTATGTCGGCAGCCTGGTGCGCGACAAGCTCAACGCGCCGGAGCTGGTGCGCATGATGGTCGGTCGGCCGCTCAGCGATCTGTTCAATAAAGAACGTGACATTCCCCGCGGCCAGCCGCGCCTGCGGGTCGAGGATCTGACCGATGGCGGCAAGATTAAGCCCAGCAGCCTGGTGGTGCATGCCGGCGAAATCGTCGGCCTCGCCGGGCTGGTCGGCGCCGGGCGTTCCGAACTGGCGCAGCTGATCTTCGGGGTGCGCAAAGCCACCGCCGGGGTGATTGAGATCGACGGCGAGCCGGTGGTGATCCACTCGCCGCGGGAAGCCATCGACCTCGGGATCGGCTTTCTGACCGAAAACCGCAAAGAACAGGGGTTGTTTCTCGAACTGGCAGCCCAGGAAAACATCACCATGGCGACGCTGGAGCGCGACGCGACCTGGGGGATGCTCAACCGCCGGAAGGCGCAAACCATCTCCGATGACGCCATCCAGTTGCTTAACATCCGCGTGCCGCACGCCCAGGTGCGCGCCGGCGGACTGTCCGGCGGCAACCAGCAGAAGCTGTTAATTTCGCGCTGGGTGGCGATTGGCCCGCGCATTCTAATCCTCGATGAACCCACCCGCGGCGTCGACGTCGGCGCGAAAAGCGAAATTTACCGCATCATGAACGACATGGCGCGCCAGGGCGTCGCCATTCTGATGATCTCCAGCGAGCTGCCCGAAGTGGTGGGCATGAGCGACCGGGTCTATGTGATGCGCGAGGGCGTTATCGCCGGCGAGCTACAGGCCGGTGATATTAGCCAGGAAAGTATCATGACGCTGGCCACCGGCGTGACCGATTCTCACCTTAAGGCAGGGCAACTATGAGCATACCGAAAGAGACCTCCGCGCCGGTCGCGAAATCCGCTTCGGCGAAAAAAATGTTGATGGGCGACCTGATGCAGACCGTCGGCATTCTGCCGATCCTCATCCTGATCGTCGCCGTTTTCGGCTTTATCGCCCCCAACTTTTTCACGGAAAGCAATCTGCTGAATATCACCCGCCAGGCCTCGATCAACATTGTGCTGGCGGCGGGAATGACCTTCATCATCCTCACCGGCGGCATTGACCTTTCCGTCGGCTCCATCCTTGGCACCACCGCAGTGGCCGCGATGGTGGTGTCGCTGATCCCGGCGTTTGCGTTGCTGTCGATTCCGGCGGCGCTGATGCTCGGCCTGCTGCTCGGCCTGTTCAACGGCGCGCTGGTCGCCTTCGCCGGGCTGCCGCCGTTTATCGTCACCCTCGGCACCTACACGGCGCTGCGCGGCGCCGCCTATCTGCTGGCCGACGGCACCACGGTGATCAACTCCGATATCAGCTTCGAGTGGATCGGCAATGACTACCTCGGCCCGGTGCCGTGGCTGGTAGTCATCGCCCTGGCGGTGATCGCGGTGTGCTGGTTTATCCTGCGCCGCACCACCCTTGGGGTGCATATCTACGCGGTGGGCGGCAACATGCAGGCGGCGCGGCTGACCGGCATCAAAGTCTGGCTGGTGCTGCTGTTTGTCTATGGCATGAGCGGCCTGCTCTCCGGCCTTGGCGGGGTGATGAGCGCTTCGCGGCTGTACAGCGCCAACGGCAACCTCGGCGTCGGCTACGAGCTGGACGCCATCGCCGCGGTCATTCTCGGCGGCACCAGCTTCGTCGGCGGTATCGGCACCATCACCGGTACGCTGGTGGGGGCGCTAATTATCGCCACCCTCAATAACGGCATGACCCTGATGGGGGTCTCCTACTTCTGGCAACTGGTGATCAAAGGGGCGGTGATCATCATTGCGGTGCTGATCGACAAATACCGTACCCGACATCATCAAAGTGCATAACAACAACATCTTACCTGCGAGGAAAAGCGAATGCGTTTAAAACCGATAGTCACCGCGCTGTGTGCTGGCGCGCTGCTGGCCGCCTCCCCTTTTGCGTCGGCCAAAGAGCTGAAAGCGATTGGCGTGACGGTGGGCGACCTTGCCAACCCGTTCTTTGTACAGATCACCAAAGGGGCGGAGCTGGAGGCCCGCAAACTGGCGGGGGATAACGTCAAAGTGACGCTGGTCTCCAGCGGCTACGATCTGGGCCAGCAGGTGGCGCAGATCGATAACTTTATCGCCGCCAAAGTCGATATGATCATCCTCAACGCCGCAGATTCGAAAGGCATTGGCCCGGCGGTGAAGCGGGCCAAAGAGGCCGGGATCGTGGTGGTGGCGGTTGACGTCGCCGCCGAAGGGGCCGACGCCACCATCACCTCCGATAACACCCAGGCGGGCGAGCTGGCCTGTAAATACATTAGCGACCGCCTGAACAACAAAGGCAACGTGGTGATCATCAACGGGCCGCCGGTCTCCGCCGTACAAAACCGCGTCGAAGGCTGCGAAACGGAGTTCAAAAAACACCCGGACATTAAAATCCTCTCCGCCAACCAGAACGCCAAAGGCAGCCGGGAAGGCGGCCTGGAGGTGATGACCTCCCTGCTGGCGGCCAATCCGAAGATTGACGGCGTGTTCGCGATCAACGATCCGACGGCGATTGGTGCCGATCTGGCAGCGAAACAGGCGCAGCGCAGCGAGTTCTTCATCGTCGGCGTCGACGGCAGCCCGGACGGCGAAGAGGCGCTGAAGCGTAAGAACTCGCTGTTCGTCGCCACCCCAGCGCAGGACCCACAGGTGATGGCGGCGAAGGCGGTGGAGATTGGCTACGACATCCTGCAGGGAAAACCGGCGCCGACCGCGCCGGTACTGATCCCGGTGACGATGATCGACAAAAATAACGTCAGCTCTTACAAAGGCTGGACCGTGAAATAAGCGCAACCAGGCGCACAATCGTTCCGCCGATTGTGCGCTACGCTTAACGAATATGACGGCGCGGAGTAGCGATCATGGAACGGAAAGGCATTATTGCCGCAGGCAACATGCTGGTCGATCATGTCCATCAGATCGGGCAGTGGCCGGAGCGCGGCTGGCTGGTGGAAATTGTCCATAGTGAACGCGCCACCGGCGGCGCGCCGCTGAATGTCCTGCTGACCCTGGCCAAAATGCACGCCGGGCTGCCGCTGCAGGCGGTCGGCCTGATTGGCGAGGATAACGATGGCGACTACATCACCGCCATGCTCGATCAGTACCATATCAATCGCCAGCTCGTACAGCGCACCAGCTCCGCCCCCACCTCGATGACCCAGGTGATGACCGACGCCGAAGGCCAGCGCACTTTCTTTCACTCTCCCGGCGCCAACCGCCTGCTTGATCTCCCGGCTTTTGAGCCGCTGGATGCGCCGCTGAAAATTTTCCATCTCGGCTATCTGCTGCTGCTCGAAAGCCTCGATCGCCCCGATGAAGTGTACGGCACCCGCAGCGCGCGACTGCTGGCGCAGATGCGCGAGCGAGGCTATGAGGTGTCCCTCGATCTGGTGTCGCGCAAGGGCGACCCGCGCTACCGGCCGCTGGTCCTGCCGGCGCTGAAGCATCTTGACTACCTGACCATCAATGAACTGGAAGCCAGCGAGTTTAGCGGGCTGGAGATTCGTCTACCCAACGGCGAGCCGCACGTCGCCAATATCGCCCGCGCCGCCAGCGCATTGCTTGACGCCGGCGTACGCCAGCGGGTAGTGATCCATTGTCCGGAGGGGGCATGGGGCGTCTCCCGTACCGAAGCCGGGCGCTGGGTACCGTCATGGCGGCTGCCGCCGGAGGAGATTATCGGCAGCGTCGGCGCGGGGGACGCCTTCTGCGCCGGCCTGCTGTACGGCAGCCACGAACGCTGGCCGTTAACCGCCAGTCTGCAGCTGGCTCACGCTTGCGCCCGCGCCAGCCTGCAGGCCGCCAATGCGATCGACGGCGCCAAAACGCTCCCTGAGCTGCAGGCGTTTATTCAGTTGCAGAATGTTTAGATCGAGTAGATCCCGCTATCAGGGCGATGCCACAGGAGAACGGCGTGTCATGGCGAGAAAAGGGATACGGTTTATTCAAATCACGCCTGTTTTACGCTGAGTTCAACAAGGGCGGGCCAGGTAACTAACTGCGCCACTCGGCCAGCACCTTTTCCAGTTTATCTAATGACTCAGCGCGTTTTATCGCTGGCATCTGATGAATATTGCGCAATTTCCACTGCACGGCAGGCAAATCCTGAATACGCATTTCCGGCGCTAAACGCCAGTCTGGTTCGCCTCGTTTAAATGACAGTAAAAAATCGACATCCTGTTGTGTGAAACAGGATTTTAACGCAGCAATCATCCTGTTGGGGACTGCTGTCAGTTCCTCCAGGGCTATCGTCTCAAATGTCATCCCGCTGAATTCACGGTAAAAAGGTTCAGCAATATCTTTCCAGCGAGGATTCAGCACTTCAGCCAGAGGCCGATTATGGCTCAGTAAATACGCGATAAACCCATTGAAAATGGGACGGTCAAGCTCCTGCGCATCAAGAAGTAATTTCACGTCATAAAAATCTCTGGGATGCTGGCGATCCAGCGCCGCGCATAATTTTCCACCGTAGAGGTCAGGCAACGAAACCACTGGAAGGCTGGCATAGCCAAAAACGTCCTCTACCGCCCCCACCACTTCTCGCTCCTGTGATGGATATAATGTTCCCCGGGCGACCGGTGAAACCTCTATCTTTATTTGCGCGCTATCGGTAGTAACAATGACACGCATCTCATCTGAACGATTAGCTTGTAATACAGCGCTCATACCTGCCTGTTGTTGCAGATTGGCGGCAATACGTGCAAGCGCATCCCGTATATGAGGTAAAGCGATGGCTCTGCTTTCCAGGGGCACCCAGGCGAGGTCGATATCCACCGATAATCGAGGGAAATCGCGGATAAAGAGATTGATGGCAGTGCCACCTTTCAGCGCAAATTCCCGTTCGACAGCAACATAGGGTAAAACCTGCATTAGCAGAGCAACCTGCCGATAATAAGGCGCCTGTATATCCATATTTTTTATTCCTTTTGAAAGCGTTCAGGCACTGTGATTTGGTATTGAGCATTGAACTTTCCATTTTCCACGATTTGCCGCTTGCCCGCTCCCAGATCGATTTTTTGGCTATCGATTCGTTTGAGCCAGCCATGCTCGTAAAAACTGGCGAAGAAGAGATACAAACGCTTGGCCTGCACGGACTGGCTGACGGAAAGAAGATACTCTACTTTACGAGGATTAAGATTAACCAGCCCCTGGAAAAGCTCTGCAGCGTGGTTAAATGAGAGGGTCCCCGGCACCGCGCTCAGCAACTCGTAAGCAGCCAGTTCTGGCGCACTGCCGATGAGTTTTTTCCCTTTTATATCAAGCGTTACACGGTATCTATCATCCAGCACCGGCAGTTTTTTCCCCGATATGACTATCCACTCCACACCCGGGAATTCCCTGAACCATTTCGGCAGCAGCGCTTTATTTTCCACACTAAGCCAGCACTGGTTTTGTTTTAGCTGTAGATAGTGTGAACGGCCCTGCCAGACTAAGCTACTGAGCCCCGCAACATACACCGGAGCGGCAAGCTGATTTTGCAAACATGCTAATGCATCGTTCCACTCCGGCTCACGTCCCGCACGCGCATATACGCCGTTGCCTCTTTTTTTTAACCAGCCACTTTGCGCGTATTTAAAGGCCAGAGAGGGAGAGATGGCATGCTGGCTTAACCAGGACTGAAGGATCACATCTCCGGGAGCGCTGTTTTGCAGCAGCCAGTTTAATTTTGTTGCCATAGATTAACCCAGAGTGTCACTTTAATAAAAAAAGTAAACTCCCTGCGCCAAATAAAGTCAACAGCGGGTTGGCAGCAAACCCGCCCTACGCCGCCTTCTCGCTGTGGGTCACGTCGGCGGAAAAGACATAGCCCAGACCGCGCAGGGTTTTAATCAACGTCGGCTGATGCGGGTTGAGCTCAATTTTGCGCCGCAGGCGCATGATCAGCACATCGATGGTCCGGTCGAATACCTCGGTGCTTTCATTATGAGTCAGCGCCAGCAGCTGTTCGCGATTCAATACCCGGCGCGCGTTCTGCGCCAGCGCCAGCAGCAGGCCATATTCTCCCTGGGTCAGCGGGATCGCCTGCTGCTGCGGGTTATACAGTTCACAGCGCGTGGTATCCAGCCGCCAGCCGTTAAACGTCAGGCCAGCACCGGCGCCCGGCGCCTCGCCGGCCAGCGCCCCGCTGCGTCGCAGTACCGCTTTCACCCGGGCGACCACCACCCGCGAGCTGAACGGTTTGGCGATGTAATCATCGGCGCCCATCTCCAGGCCCACCACCACATCAGACTCACTGCCCAGACCGGAGAGCATCACCACCGGCAGCTCAGGCCGCGTGCGCTGCAGCTGCTGGAGCACCTGCAGGCCATAGGTATCCGGCAGGATCATGTCCAGTAAGACCAGCGCGATATCCGCCCGCTGCGCCACCGTCGCCAGCGCGTCGTTGCCGGTCTGGCTGACAAGCACTTCAAACGCGTGCGCGCCGAGCACATCGCTGAGCAGCTCGCCCATCGCCCTGTCATCATCCACCACTAAAATGACTGGTTTCATTTTTGCCTCTGCCCGCCGGGAATTAGTGTCAGTCTGATCGATTCTGCAAGCCTGCGCCGACAAATTCCTCTCCCGGTGACATTTTTTCAAGCGCCGTCACATCTCCAGGGTATCGACACGTCAAATCTGTCGACAGGCTGTTTTTCGTCAGCATTCCGCCCAAAAAACCCGCGTATCATCAAGGAATACCCACAATGAAAATATGGCATAGAAGATGCATAGTGACGGCGCGATAGCGCAAACGCGCCCATTGAATAACTGGAGCAAGACCGATGAAAAAAGTCGTCACGGTTTGCCCGTATTGCGCATCAGGTTGCAAAATCAACCTGGTGGTCGATAACGGCAAAATCGTTCGGGCTGAAGCGGCGCAGGGGAAAACCAACCAGGGAACCCTGTGCCTGAAGGGCTATTATGGCTGGGACTTCATTAACGATACCCAGATCCTAACGCCGCGCCTGAAAACCCCCATGATCCGCCGTCAACGCGGCGGCAAGCTGGAAGCCGTCTCCTGGGACGAGGCGCTGGATTACGTCGCCACCCGCCTCAGCGCCATTAAAGCCAAATATGGCCCGGATGCGATCCAAACCACCGGCTCCTCCCGCGGCACCGGTAATGAAACCAACTATGTGATGCAAAAATTCGCGCGCGCCGTTATTGGCACCAATAACGTCGATTGCTGCGCTCGCGTCTGACACGGCCCTTCGGTTGCAGGTCTGCACCAGTCGGTCGGTAACGGCGCCATGAGTAATGCCATCACGGAGATTGATAACACCGATCTGGTGTTTATCTTCGGTTACAACCCGGCGGATTCCCACCCTATCGTGGCGAATCACGTCATTAACGCTAAACGCAACGGGGCGAAAATTATCGTCTGCGACCCGCGCAAAATTGAAACCGCGCGCATCGCCGATATGCACATTGCGCTGAAGAACGGCTCGAACATCGCGCTGCTCAACGCCATTGGCCACGTGATTATTGAAGAGGATCTGTACGATAAATCCTTCGTCGCCAGCCGTTCCGAAGGCTTCGAGGAGTATCGCAAAATCGTTGAAGGCTATACGCCGGAGTCGGTGGAGGAGATCACTGGGGTCAGCGCCCAGGAGATCCGCGCCTGCGCCCGGATGTATGCCAGCGCCAAATCCGCCGCCATCCTGTGGGGCATGGGCGTCACCCAATTCTACCAGGGCGTGGAGACGGTGCGGTCGCTGACCAGCCTCGCGATCCTCACCGGCAACCTCGGCAAGCCGAGCGTCGGCGTCAACCCGGTACGCGGCCAAAACAACGTTCAGGGCGCCTGCGATATGGGTGCGCTACCGGATACCTATCCGGGCTATCAGTACGTCAAGTTCCCGGAGAACCGCGAAAAATTCGCCAAAGCCTGGGGCGTGGAAAGCCTGCCTGCGCATACCGGCTATCGCATCAGCGAATTGCCACACCGCGCGGCGCACGGTGAAGTGCGGGCGGCGTACATTATGGGTGAGGATCCGCTGCAGACCGACGCCGAACTCTCGGCGGTCCGCAAAGCGTTCGACGATCTGGAACTGGTTATCGTCCAGGACATTTTCATGACCAAAACCGCCTCCGCGGCCGACGTCATCCTGCCGTCCACCTCGTGGGGCGAGCACGAAGGCGTGTATACCGCAGCGGACCGCGGCTTCCAGCGCTTCTTTAAAGCGGTGGAGCCGAAGTGGGACCTGAAAACCGACTGGCAGATCATCAGCGAAATCGCCACCCGGATGGGCTATCCGATGCATTACAACAACACCCAGGAGATCTGGGACGAGTTGCGGCATCTGTGCCCGGACTTCTACGGCGCCACCTACGAGAAAATGGGTGAGCTCGGCTATGTCATGTGGCCGTGCCGCGATGAGTCCGACGCCGATCAGGGAACGTCGTATCTGTTTAAAGAGAAGTTCGATACCCCGAACGGACTGGCGCAGTTCTTCACCTGCGACTGGGTCGCGCCGATCGATAAGCTTACCGATGAGTACCCGATGGTATTGTCGACGGTGCGCGAGGTCGGCCACTACTCGTGCCGTTCAATGACCGGTAACTGCGCGGCGCTGGCGGCGCTGGCGGATGAACCAGGCTATGCGCAAATCAACACCGCCGACGCCGAACGGCTAGGCATCGAAGATGAAGAGCTGGTATGGGTCAATTCGCGTAAGGGGCGCATCATCACCCGCGCGCAGGTCAGCGATCGGCCGAATAAAGGCGCGGTGTACATGACCTACCAGTGGTGGATCGGCGCCTGTAACGAGCTGGTCTCAGAGAACCTGAGTCCGATAACCAAAACGCCGGAGTACAAGTACTGCGCGGTCAACGTTGAGCGGATTGCCGATCAGCGCGCCGCGGAACAGTACGTGATCGACGAGTACAACAAGCTGAAATCCCGCCTGCGCGAAAGCGCGATGGGTTAAGGTTCGGCGGTCTGACCCGGCTCGCGCGATGCGTAGGCCGGGTCAGGCGCAGCCGCCACCCGACACATAAACGGCTCCGTGTCCACAGTCTGCCGCCCGGCGGCGCTGCGCTTGCGCGGGCCTACGGTTGGCAGGAGCATCTCCATCCGTAGGCCGGGTCAGGCGCCGCCGCCACCCGGCACATAAACGGCTCCGTGTCCGCAGTCTGTCGCCCGGCGGCGCTGCGCTTGCGCGGGCCTACGGTTGGCAGGAGCACCTCCATCCGTAGGCCGGGTCAGGTGCCGCCGCCACCCGGCACATAAACGGCTCCGTGTCCGCAGTCTGTCGCCCGGCGGCGCTGCGCTTGCGCGGGCCTACGGCTGGCAGGAGCATCTCCATCCGTAGGCCGGGTCAGGCGCAGCCGCCACCCGGCACACAAGCGGCTCCGTGTCCGCAGTCTGTCGCCCGGCGGCGCTGCGCTGGCGCGGGCCTACGGTCAGGTAGCGCAAATCGGCCCTACCTACCGATACCCGCCATTTTCTTCTTTTTCGCCTCCCTTTATACTGCGCGCTATGTTCCTTACTGATAATAAATACAAATGAAATACCTCTTTTTATTTCTACTGGTTTTCACCAGCGGCGCAGCGGTGGCCACCGAACCTGGCAGTCAGTATCAACAGCAGGCCGAAGCCGGCGATCGACGCGCGCAATATTACCTTGCCGATACCTGGGTCAGCTCCGGCGATTATCAAAAAGCCGAATACTGGGCGCAGAAGGCGGCCGCCCAGGGCGATGGCGATGCGTTGGCGCTGCTGGCGCAGCTCAAAATCCGTAACCCCCAACAGGCGGACTATCCGCAGGCCCGCCAACTGGCGGAAAAAGCCGTCGAGGCCGGCAGTAAATCCGGAGAGATCGTCCTCGCGCGGGTGCTGGTCAACCGTCAGGCTGGCGCCACCGACGTAGCGCACGCCATCACGCTGCTGCAGGATGCTGCCCGGGATAGCGAAAGCGATGCGGCGGTAGATGCCCAGATGCTGCTGGGGCTGATCTACGCCAGCGGCGTACACGGCCCGGAGGATGATGTGAAAGCAAGCGAATACTTCAAAGGCAGTTCATCACTTTCCCGCACCGGCTATGCCGAATACTGGGCAGGGATGATGTTCCAGCAGGGAGAAAAAGGCTTTATCGAACCGAATAAGCAGAAGGCGCTGCACTGGCTCAACGTCAGTTGCCTGGAGGGGTTTGATACCGGCTGCGAAGAGTTTGACCGGATCAGTAAAGGATAAGAAAAAGCCCGGCGCTATCGCGCCGGGCTTTGTGTTTTATTGGGCGGTTTTATCAAACTTGCCCAGCACTTCGCGTTCATAGGCCAGCGCTTTTTTGCGATCGAACTTATGCTCCCACTTGGCGATAACCAGCACCGCCAGCGCATTACCCACCACGTTCAGCGCGGTACGCGCCATGTCGAGGATACGGTCGACGCCGGCAATAAAGGCAAGCCCTTCCAGCGGGATCCCGACGCTACCCAGGGTGGCCAGCAGCACCACGAAGGAGACGCCCGGCACGCCGGCGATCCCTTTCGAGGTCACCATCAGGGTCAGCACCAGGGTAATCTCCTGCCAGATAGAGAGGTCAATACCGTACAGCTGGGCGATAAAGATCGCCGCGATGCTCTGATACAGCGTTGAACCATCGAGGTTGAAGGAGTAACCGGTCGGCACCACAAAGCTGGTGATCGACGCCGGCGCGCCGTAGGCTTCCATCTTCTCAATAATGCGCGGCAGTACGCTCTCCGAACTGGCGGTAGAATAAGCCAGAATCAGCTCATCTTTCAGGATGCGGATCAGGATCCAGATGCTCAGACCACACAGGCGCGCGACAATCCCCAGCACCACCAGCGCGAAGAACAGGATCGCAAAGTAAACCAGCAACACTAGCTTGGCCAGCGGCCACAGCGAGGCGAAACCGAAGGTGGCGACGGTTACCGAAATCAGGGCGAATACCCCGACCGGCGCATAGCGCATCACCATATGGGTGACTTTAAACATGGTCTCGGAGATAGAGCGGAAGACCGTCACCAGCGGCTCACGGTGGGTCGCCGGCAGCGAGGAGAGCCCCAGGCCAAACAGCACCGAGAAGAAGATAATCGGCAGCATATCGCCTTTCGCCATCGATGCCACGATATTGGTCGGCACCAGCGACAGGATGGTGCCCATCAGGCCGTGCGCATGGCTCTGCACTTCGGCGGTGGTGTTCTGATATTTCGAAATATCAACTGCCGCCAGCTGCGACATATCAATGCCCGTCCCCGGCTGGAAGACGTTGGCCAGGGTGATACCCAGCACAATCGCCACCGTGGTGATCACTTCGAAATAGATAATGGTTTTGGCACCGATCCGCCCTAACTGTTTGGCGTCACCCACGCCGGCAATCCCGACCACCAGGGTCGAAATGACAATCGGGACCACGATCATTTTAATCAGATGGATAAAGATATCGCCCGCCGGCGTCAGCAAATTGCTAATTAACCAATCGCGACTTTCAGCGTGGTAATGCAGATAACTGCCCAGAAGGATACCCAGCACCAGGGCTAGCAAAATTTGCCAGGCCAGACTGACTTTTTTTGTTTTCTTCACTACTGACTTCCTCAATGAAAGGCACCATTCCTTTTCGTCATGGTACCCACTGCAGGGGGTATGAATTGTGTTGCGTTGCTTTGTGGGGTTATTTAACGCGCAATATCAGTATCATTTGCACGGCATGCTGCGCAAGCCTTTAAGAACAGGGCTTTCCTCTGCTTTTATGCATAAAGCAGCGAATTTCCCCCAGTTATATTGCATAAGTATTTGTAATAAAAAAATTTTCACAGCTTCCGTTTCTATAAATTCATTTGCGTAATTATTTCGCTTCAAAGTTTCATTTGATGAAATTTCACCCAGTTTAATCATTGCGTGATCTGCCCCCCAATTAACAAACAAAGCTGTCAAAACCCCTACTCTTAACGTTTGTTTGACATATATTTAACAAGTTCAAAGGAGAAAAAAAGCCATGAGCCAAATTCACAAACACCCTATTCCCGCTAATATTGCGGAACGTTGCCTGATTAACCCGGATCAGTACAAGGCGCAGTACCAACAATCCATAACCGACCCTGATACATTTTGGGGCGAGCAGGGCAAGATCCTTGACTGGATGCGGCCCTATACCCGTGTAAAGAACACCTCCTTCGCACCGGGTAATATTTCCATCAAATGGTATGAAGATGGCACCCTGAACCTCGCCGCTAACTGTCTCGACCGCCACCTCGCCGAACGCGGCGATCAAACCGCCATCATCTGGGAAGGCGACGACGCCAGCCAAAGCAAGCACATCACCTACCGTGAACTGCATGCCGACGTGTGCCGTTTCGCCAATGTGCTGCTCGACCTCGGGATTAAAAAAGGCGACGTGGTTGCTATCTATATGCCGATGGTGCCGGAAGCCGCGGTGGCGATGCTGGCCTGCGCCCGCATCGGGGCAATCCACTCGGTCATTTTCGGCGGCTTCTCGCCGGAGGCGGTGGCCGGACGCATTATCGACTCCAGCTCACGCCTGGTGATCACCGCTGACGAAGGGCTGCGCGCCGGTCGCGCCATCCCGCTGAAGAAAAACGTCGATGACGCGCTGAAAAACCCGAACGTGAAAAGCATTGAGCACGTGGTGGTCCTGAAACGCACCGGCGGCAATATCGACTGGCAGGAAGGCCGCGATCTGTGGTGGAGCGACCTGATTGCAAACGCCAGCGCCGAACACCGGCCCGTCGAAATGAACGCCGAAGATCCGCTGTTCATCCTCTATACCTCCGGCTCCACCGGTAAACCGAAAGGGGTGCTGCACACCACCGGCGGCTATCTGGTCTATGCGGCCACCACCTTTAAATACGTTTTCGACTACCATCCGGGCGATATTTATTGGTGCACCGCCGACGTGGGCTGGGTCACCGGCCATAGCTATCTGCTGTACGGCCCACTGGCCTGCGGCGCCACCACCCTGATGTTCGAAGGGGTGCCGAACTGGCCTACGCCGGCGCGCATGTGCCAGGTCGTCGATAAGCATAAGGTCAGCATTCTCTATACCGCCCCGACGGCTATTCGCGCCCTGATGGCGGAAGGCGACAAAGCTATCGAAGGCACAGACCGCTCCTCGCTGCGCATTCTTGGCTCGGTCGGCGAACCGATTAACCCGGAAGCCTGGGAGTGGTACTGGAAGAAGATCGGTAACGAGAAGTGCCCGGTGATGGACACCTGGTGGCAGACCGAAACCGGCGGCTTTATGATCACTCCGCTGCCGGGCGCGATTGAGCTGAAGGCCGGCTCCGCGACGCGTCCGTTCTTCGGCGTCCAGCCGGTGCTGGTGGATAACGAAGGCCTGCCGCTGGATGGCGCCACCGAGGGCAACCTCGCCATCGCCGACTCCTGGCCCGGCCAGGCGCGTACCCTGTTCGGCGACCATGAGCGCTTTGAGCAAACCTACTTCTCCACCTTCAAAAATATGTACTTTAGCGGCGACGGCGCGCGTCGTGATGAAGATGGCTATTACTGGATCACCGGCCGGGTGGATGACGTCCTGAACGTCTCCGGACACCGTCTGGGGACCGCCGAGATCGAATCGGCGCTGGTGTCGCACCCAAAAATCGCCGAAGCGGCGGTGGTGGGGATCCCGCATAACATCAAAGGCCAGGCCATCTATGCCTACGTGACGCTCAATCACGGCGAAGAACCGACGCCGGAGTTGTATGCCGAAGTGCGTAACTGGGTACGCAAAGAGATCGGTCCGCTGGCGACGCCGGATGTGCTGCACTGGACCGATTCGCTGCCGAAAACCCGCTCGGGCAAAATCATGCGCCGCATTCTGCGTAAGATTGCCGCAGGCGACACCAGCAACCTCGGCGATACCTCGACCCTCGCCGATCCTGGCGTCGTGGAAAAACTGCTCGAAGAGAAGCAGGCCATTACCATGCCATCGTAAGTAAGGACCGATTCCCTACACCCTCTCCCCTTCCGGGGAGAGGATAAAAATAAGTCCCTCCCCCAGGATTTCACTCGCAGGAACGCCGTCAGCAAAACCTGTCCCGGCTCCGTCGCCGGAGGGGTTGCTGTCGCCAGCGTCCGCCGAGTGGATGACGAAAGGGAGACCTCTGGAGACGCTAAGATGAATGAACAACTTTGTCAGCGGATAGAAAATAGTGCGCATTTCAGGGAGTTAGTTGCATCACGGCAACGGTTTGCCGCCATTCTGTCAGTGATTATGTTAGTGATCTACGTGGGCTTTATTTTGCTTATCGCCTTTGCACCCGGCTGGCTCGGCACCCCGCTGCACGCCGGAACCAGCGTCACCCGCGGGATCCCGCTCGGCATTGGCGTGATCGTCATTTCGTTTATCCTGACCGGTATTTATGTCTGGCGAGCTAACGGTGAATTCGACCGTTTGACCAAAAGCGTTCTCAACGAGGTAAAAGCATGATCAAGAGAGTCCTGACGGCGCTCGCCGCCACGCTGCTGCCCCTCGGCGCTCACGCCGCAGACGCTATTACCGGCGCGGTACAGCGCCAGCCGACCAACTGGCAGGCGATTGTCATGTTCCTGATTTTCGTTGCCCTGACGCTGTACATCACCTACTGGGCCTCAAAACGGGTGCGTTCGCGCAGCGATTACTACACCGCCGGCGGCAATATTACCGGCTTCCAGAACGGGCTGGCGATTGCCGGCGACTTTATGTCAGCGGCGTCGTTCCTCGGTATCTCCGCGCTGGTGTATACCTCCGGCTACGATGGGCTGATCTACTCGCTGGGCTTTCTCGTCGGCTGGCCGATTATCCTGTTTCTAATTGCTGAACGTCTGCGCAATCTTGGCCGCTATACTTTTGCCGACGTCGCCTCTTACCGCCTGAAGCAGGGGCCGATCCGTACCCTCTCCGCCTGCGGTTCGCTGGTGGTGGTGGCCCTGTATCTGATTGCCCAGATGGTGGGCGCCGGCAAGCTGATCCAGCTGCTGTTCGGCCTTAATTACCATGTCGCCGTAGTGCTGGTTGGCGTGCTGATGGTGCTCTATGTCCTGTTCGGCGGCATGCTGGCGACTACCTGGGTGCAGATTATTAAAGCGGTTCTGCTGCTGTGCGGCGCCAGTTTTATGGCCTTTATGGTCATGAAGCACGTCGGCTTCAGCTTCAATAACCTGTTTACCGAGGCGATGGCGGTCCACCCGAAAGGGGCGGCGATTATGAGTCCCGGCGGACTGGTGAAAGATCCGATATCGGCGCTCTCTCTGGGTCTGGGTCTGATGTTCGGTACCGCTGGCCTGCCGCATATTCTGATGCGCTTCTTTACCGTGAGCGACGCCAAAGAAGCACGTAAAAGCGTCTTCTACGCCACCGGTTTTATGGGCTATTTCTATATCCTGACCTTTATCATCGGCTTCGGCGCCATCATGCTGGTCGGCGCGAACCCGGCGTTTAAAGACGCGGCCGGACAGCTTATCGGCGGCAATAACATGGCGGCGGTGCACCTGGCGGATGCGGTTGGCGGCAACCTGTTCCTCGGGTTTATCTCTGCGGTAGCCTTCGCCACTATCCTGGCGGTGGTGGCGGGCCTGACCCTCGCCGGCGCGTCAGCGGTGTCGCACGACCTGTACGCCAACGTCTTCCGCAAGGGCGCGACCGAGCGTCAGGAGCTGAAGGTCTCCAAGATCACCGTGCTGATCCTTGGGGTGGTGGCCATTCTGCTGGGTATTCTGTTTGAAAATCAGAACATTGCTTTCATGGTCGGCCTGGCCTTCTCCATCGCCGCCAGCTGTAACTTCCCGATTATTCTGCTGTCGATGTACTGGTCGAAGCTGACCACCCGCGGCGCGATGGTCGGCGGCTGGCTGGGCCTGCTGACTGCGGTCATTCTGATGATCCTCGGTCCTACCATTTGGGTGCAGATCCTCGGCCATGAGAAAGCGCTGTTCCCGTATGAATATCCGGCGCTGTTCTCCATTGCCATCGCGTTCATTGGCATCTGGGTCTTCTCCGCCACCGATAACTCACCGGAAGGGATGCGCGAGCGCGAGCAGTTCCGCGCCCAGTTTATCCGTTCACAAACCGGGATCGGTATCGAACGCGGCCAGGCGCATTAATCGTCCTCTCCCTTCCCCGGCATCGTTCAGGGAAGGGATTCTCCCCTCAGTTATAAGTAAAGGTGATCACCCCGGTGGCGTTGGCTGTCCCCGCGGTCACCGCGCTCCCCGTCCTGTAATAGTTA
Organism: Klebsiella sp. P1954; assembly: GCF_018199955.1. NCBI lineage: Bacteria > Pseudomonadati > Pseudomonadota > Gammaproteobacteria > Enterobacterales > Enterobacteriaceae > Klebsiella > Klebsiella sp. P1954. Next base: position 2,610,455 of record NZ_CP073373.1, read on the forward strand.
GTGGATAAGGCGAGCGTCTGCATGGCCGCTGCGCCTCCGGGGCTGTCGGGGTTGGTGAAATAGCTGTAGCTGGCATCCGCGCCGCTGTTGGTCACCGTCGCGCGGCTCGAAGTATAGAGGCTGATATCGGTATTTAACGGCAGCGCTTCGCCATCCATATTCAACTGAACCCCCACCCCGGTAGCGACATTCTCCCCTGCCGTTAAGGCCATCACCGTGTTGCCAGGATTATCCCCACTCGCTTGCGCCGCCGCCACTCGCATTGAGACGTTGGTCCCCGGTTCGCAGGAGAGAGTCAAAGACTGGCGTGCTGACCCCACTTTCGTCGCCGTGTTAAACTCGCTGGCATTGATGCTGCCCATGGAAAAACTGAGATTATTGCTACTAACGATGCATCCCATCGGGATCATCTGGATGCTGGTGGTGCCGCTAATGTGCAGCCGGGAAATGGAGATTGTCCCGCCATTATCTTTTGCCGATACCGTGGCCACCGGATCGCTGAACGATAATTGACTGTTGCTGGCAATAGCGCCGCCGGTGGCCACCAGCTGCAGCTGATATGCCGGGGTATAATGGGTCGAGGCATAATAATCAAACAGACCGGTAGGCTTACCGAGGTAATAGTTCACATCCCCGATATAATGTACCTGCGAGTCGGGGCTGAAATCATCAGTATCACCTTCATATTCACCGCTGATATTGAGCCACACCTTGACGCGGAGGCCAATCCCCTGCACCGAGGTGGCATAGATATTATCCCCTATCAGCGCCCCGGCATTGTTCGAGGACCAGGCAAATACCGCATAGACGTTGCCCTGACAGTTGGTAAATGCTGTTTGCGCGCGGGTAATTTTTCCCGAGTCATACAGCACGGTGCCGGCGGTATAGCTCCCGGCGTTGACCAGGATCTTTTCCGGCAGGTTGGTCATTGAGACATCGCCAGAGTTAGTTCCGCTGCAGGTCGCCCAGCTATAGAGGGGGCACAGTACCAGCATGCATAAGAAGATCAGTTTTTTCATACTCATCCCTGTCGAAATATTATTTGTAGACCACATCAAACGTGGCGGTAAACCCGACGATGCCGGGGTTCGCCTGGCCATAGGGCGAATACATACGTGCCACCATATTAAAGGTATGGATATCCGCATCGTCCCCAAAGGTATAGAGATACTGGTCGCCGGGGCCAAGGGGCTGCTGGTCGGCCATGCTCTGCAGCTGCAAACCGACGCCGCTGGCACCGCTGCTGCCAGTCTGGAAGTTTTTATAGATTGAAGCGTGGGTGCTATCGAAGCTGGTGCCGCTAAACGCGATGGTCACCGCCGACGCATCGGCGGAACAGCTGGAAAAGACCAGCTTAACCGGCACGCTGGCGCCGCTCGCCCCGGCATGTCCGGAGAACGTCTGCGAGGAGACGGTGCCTAAATCGATACTGTTCGACGGCTCCACGGCCACCTCACAGGAAGGCGCTTCGATGGTGCCCGTGACGTTAAAATTGACCGTGCTGCTGCCCTCATAAGCCAGCGCCGGAAGGGAGAGCAGCAAAAGGCTGGCCACCAGGAGGCCCCTTGTGCTGCCGTCTCGCATATTCATATCAGCCCCTCTTCCATGTTGAAAACCTGCATCCATTACCGACATTCGGCCTGATAGAACAGAATATCGTCGCCAAGGGCCATGCCGGAGAAGTCATAATGAACGGTGCACTGCTCACTGCTTTTCTCCCCCCAGCGCGCTAACAGCTGGCCTTTTTTCTGCAGCCCCGTTAGATACACCTGCCCCTCATCGCCAACGATATTGCTGCGCGACGCGCTACCGTGATCATTATCGAGGGTCACCAGCGCGCCGAAAGGCACCACGCCATTGCGGGTACGCAGGGTGAGCATCGCCTTATAGCCAATTCGCGTGTCGTACTTCACTTTGACGATCGCATTGCGCGTCGGAACCACCGTTCTGGCGACGTTATCCACTTCAGCGCCAGGTATTTCCTGTTCATCCAGCGCCAAGCTGTTACGATGGTACGGACGGACGTAAGGCACCACCGCATATCCGGCGGCATCCGTCGTCACGTTTGTCTGACCGCGCACTGTCACATCGCTGACGCCAGGCGTTTCGACCAGCGCAGAACTCTCGCCCAGAAAGCGTGATAGCGTGAGTCCGCCCGCATGGGCGACCATGCCCCCGCGCAGCGAATAGTTGTAGTGATTGCTGTAGCGGTCGTAGCCATAGCCGCCAGCTACATCCCCTTTCGAGCCCTGGTAGTTGACGCTGAGGTTGCCGGAGGTGCTTTTATCCTGCGTGTTGTACCCTTCCAGTACGCTCCAGTTCAGGGAACGATCCTCAAACGCCGAGCCGTTGAGCCCCACGCTGTGCGTGGTATCGTTATGTCGACCATGGTTCATGGTGTAATTTGCCGAAAGCGTCTCACCAAGCGGAATACTTAACGTCAGGGAGATGACGGTATCGCTGGCCGGCCGGTTATTGTCGCTGTCATCGGTGCTTTGCACATTGCGGTTATAGGAATAGTTAATAAAGTAGGAGGCCTTGCCAATCGACCCGCTATAACCCACGCCCACCGATTCCATACGCGAGCTGTCCCAGTAGGTCTCATTGACCAACGAAAGCGAGAGCGAACCATAGCCAAACAGCGTCTGCGACAGCGATGCGTCAAACCGGCCTTTCGTTCTGCCGCTCTGCGTACAGCAGTCGCGCTGTGTGGAAGAGTTATCGACAAAGTCCTGAAACGAATAATATCCCGAGGTGGAGTAGCGATAACCGGCCACGGAAAAGCTGGTGCCCGTCTGCAGAAAGCTTTTACTGAAGCGGACGCGATACGATTGCCCTTGCTCTTTACTGGTTGACGAGGCCGTATCGCTGGTTTTCACGTCGGCCCACGACTGAGAGCCATCAAACGACAGCGCACCGATAGTACCGAGGTTAAAGCCAGCGCCTAACAACAGGTTGGTGTATTTATCTTCCGCCTGCTGGAAACCAGTATAAAAAGTGATGTTGCTGGTGGCGCCATAGGCCAGGGAAGACTGAATAAAGTTATATTCTTTATCGTCGGAGCTACCCGATCGCGTCCTGCCGCTGCTCAGCGCATAGTCCAGCTGGCCCTCACGTTGCAGGATCGCCAGCGACGCGAAAGGCACCACAAAGTTTTGCTCGCTGCCGTCAGACTCTTTAATGTTGACGTACAGGTCGCCGGCGCTGCCGGTGGCGTACAGATCGTTAATTTCAAAGGCGCCGGGAGCGACGGTGGTTTTATAAATGCTGTAACCATTCTGATAAACCGAGACCTCCGCGGTGGTGCGCGCGATCCCTCGAATCGTCGGCGCAAAGCCATGCAGGCTATCCGGCAGCATCTCTTTGTCCGAACTGAGCTGCAGACCGGTAAAACTCAAACTGTCGAAAATGCCGGAAGAGGTATACGTATTACCGACCACCAGCTGGCTGCGTAGGGTGTGAATATCGCGGGCAAGATAGGAGTAAACCGACTCCCAGCGGCTGTTGTTATCGCTGTGGCTATAGGTGCTGTAGTTACGCAGGCGCCATGGTCCCAGATTCAGCCCAGGCTGCAGGCTGACGAACTGACTGTCGATAGTGGCGCCGTTATGCCGCGGCGCATTACGCTGCCCGGTGACGCTATAGTTGAGAAGACCGGCATTGATCCCCTGTTGCCACTGGCTCTCGGGAATATAGTCTCTGGGGCGATTCAGCATGGCGGCCTGCGGCACGGTAAAATCAATGCGCTGCTGGGCAAGAGATACCGAGAACGTCATCCCGGGGATCGCCGACAGCCGGGCGCAGGTTTCCCCTGCCTCGAACAACTGCGGATAGGCGGTGGTATTAATCAACCATGAATTCAGATACTCCGCGGACAGGCAGGGAGAAGCAGTCGCGCCTGCGTCATGGCTAATTTCCTGAAAAGTCAGCGAGTCTGAACTGACGTACTTATCGTTGATGTAAACATCCAGGTGATAGGTGCCCGGCGGTATGCCATCTTGCGAAAAATAGGATAGATCAACCGAAGCCGCAGGACTCTCAGCGACTTCGAGTAAATTTGGGTTGAAATATTCGCCGGCCTCCGCGCGAGAGGGCAGAGTACTTAGGCACAGAATAATAGCGACGCAGATACTTTTAGTTGAAAATAGCAGCTCAACGCTACTGAATGATAGCGGTATATTTCTTCCCTGACATACCATAATCATTAATCACGCTCCATGTGATCTCTTTTTTTCCTGTCGCCGACAGGCTACTCTGCACGGGTATTTTTAAGGTGGAAAACGGGGCAGCAAACCATGCGCCAGAAATATTTTTACCGTTAAGGCTAACCTGTGAGAAATTCATATACAGCGGTGAGTTATTTTTTACCGTCACCGACGTCCCCTCTTTCCCCCACTGTAATTTTTCAGCGTACGCTTCCGGTGTATTACCTTTTAACGCAGCGGGTCGATAAATCAATTTTATTTTCGAATTAATCGCAAACTGTACGACATTTTTATCAGGTACATACTCTGTTGCCGGGATCCCTTTAATATTGAGCCAAAACATCGACTCGCGATCGTCGGGTAATTTCTTTCCTGATCGAACTACGCGGACAAATCCTTTCTCCCCGGCTTTGAGACGAAACAGCGGCGGCGTAATAATAAATGCGTCTTTGGCAGGTGAGGCGGCATCGATCACCGAGAGCCAGGACTGAACGATATTGCTGTTCTGATCTTTATTCTCAACCGTTATTACAGCGTTATTTTTCGTACCATCAAAAACCAGACGCGTACCGCCAACGACCACGCTGGCCTGCGCGAAGGAAGAAGACAGCAATAAACCGATCGCAAAAAAAGGATATCTCATATGTTTAATTTAAGGGGAATAGCAGGCGATTCCCCTTTCTCCATTCAACAAGAAGCCGAATTAATGATAGGTCACGTTATAAGTCACGGTTGTCTGAACGGTACCTTTCGTCGGATCGGCATCACCCGATTTCACCATTTTAACGGTGAACGGAATGGTTGCTGCACCCGAAGAGATATCAACATCAGAACCCTCTTCGTTATTCTTCATCACATTGCCCGCTTCGTCGAAAAGGGCCACTGCGACGCCGGTTGCCGGCTCATCAGTTGCCTGGTTTTTAAAATAATCGCTGTTCGCAGTATCGGAAACACCGCCAAAAGTGACGCGGGCGATACTGTTGCCACCTTCTTCCGCGGTCGGGCAATCAGCTAAGCTAAAGGAGAAGTTCTTGGCAGCGCCGAAGGTATACGCTTTCAGATCCGCCACTGAGGTGGTGCCCATATCAATAGCCGTTACACCGCCATCAATGGTCGCCGTACAGGTGGTATCGGAAACAATACCATTAAAGGTAATGGTGTTATCAGCCTGCGCAACGGTAGACAGCGCGCTGCAGGCAGAGAAAATCAGGGCACCCGCCAGAAATTTTTTACTCATCTTCATATTTATTCCCATATCCATTATAAACGACAATCAGTCCGTCAATTGCTTTATGCAGCGATATTAGAGAATGAAATTCAAGCAGCGCGGCGTCATGCATGTATTTACATGACATATGGTTTATGACAATTAATATTATTCATAAATAAACGACCAGCATTTGAATCCATTCAATAATACAAGCTCGCGTAAAAATAATAACTAGCATGAGGTAAGAACTCAATTATTAATGTAAAAATTGATTTTTTGCGACATAGCATCGCGACGCATGCGTGGGTATATTCAAAACCATAAAAAATCAAAGAGTTACGAAGTAATAAAATTCGCAAAGATAATTGGATATTTATATAATATTTGCCCCATAATTAAATACGGGTATGCAGAGAAACATTTAGTTACAAAGTCAGTGCTGATATAAGAATTGGCTTAATCTTTTATGATGAACCGTTAAATCCATCAATAACAAAAACAGGGAATAGCCGATAGCTATTCCTCTCCTCAATATTTATTAACATTCACTCTGGCGATAATGTTAAAACAGCAGCCAGCGGACGACCGGCGCAGCCAGCACCACCACTACGCCTGACAGCATCATCACCAGGCTGGCCACCACGCCCTCCTGCTGGCCCAGCTCATACGAGCGCGCCGTTCCCGCACCATGGGAAGCCGCGCCGAACCCGGCTCCTTTCGCCATCCCCTCCCGGATAGCAAGACGTAAAAACAGCATATCTCCCACCGCCATGCCAAACACGCCGGTGATCACCACAAACAGCGCCACCAGATCGGGTTGACCGCCGAGCGGTTTCGCCGCCGCCAGCGCAAAGGGCGTGGTCACCGAGCGCACCGCCAGGCTACGCTGAATTTCATCAGACAACATAAACCCGCGCGCCAGCCATACGGAACTGGTGACAGCCACCACTACCGCCGTCACCACCCCGGCGCTGAGCGACATCCAGTGGCGTTTAATCACCGCGACATTTTCATACACCGGAACGGCAAAGGCGATGGTCGCCGGGCCCAGCAGCCACAGCAGCCAGTGGGTCTCTCCCATATAGCTCTGATAAGAGATATGGCCTACCACCAGAATCAGCACCAGCAGGATCGGCGTGAACACCAGCGGCATCAGAGGGAGTTTATGAAAACGTCGATACAGTTTTTTGTTGGCGTAATAGAGGACCAGCGTCGCCACCAGGCACAGGATACTCAGCACGGCATCGCTCATTTTTTTAACCTGCCTACTTCGTAACGATAGACCTTGTCAACGACCCAGGCGGTGGCGCCGAGCACCATCAGCGTGCTTAAGGCAATCACCAGAAATATCCGCCAACCATCGACCATCAACAGCTGGGCGTAGTTCACCACCGCGACCACCGCCGGGACGAAAAACAGCAGCATCTCCGCCAGCAGCCAGCGGGCGCCGGCGCGCACCCAGCTTACCGGTATCACCCGGCAGACGATCAGCAGCAGGAGCATCACCATGCCGACCAGGTTAGCCGGCAGCGGTACCTGCCACCTGTTCACCAGATATTGTGCGAAGATGAATAACCCGACGTAGAGAAGTACCTGTACCGGGATCTGAAGTCGTTGCGCCACGGCGGGGGCAACGCGAGCTGGCGCGAAGGCCATGTGCGATAGTCCTGAAAAAAAGAAGTCAGGCGAGCAGTATAGAGAGCCGCCGAAGCGGACAGAAATGAATTAAAATCATCGCAGGTATAGTCTCAGGGAATAATTATGGATATCCGAACGCTGCGCTATTTCGTTGAAGTGGTTCGTCAGCAGAGTTTTACTCGCGCGGCGGAAAAGCTGTTTGTCACACAGCCCACCATCAGCAAGATGCTCAAGAATCTCGAAGATGAGCTGAACTGCACGCTGTTGATCCGCGACGGCCGCAAACTACTGCTCACCGATACCGGGCGCGTCGTTTTTGAACGCGGCCAGGCGATCTTGGGCGAGTTCAGCCAGCTGGAGTCAGAGCTGAGCGATATCAACCACCTGCATAAAGGGGTGCTGCGGCTTGGCATTCCGCCGATGGTCGGGATGCTGATGGCCGAGCCGATCAGTCGCTTCCGCCAGCGCTATCCGGGCGTCGAGCTGAAGATCGCCGAGTTTGGCGGCCTGACGGTCCAGCAGGCGGTCAGCAATGGCGAACTTGATATGGCGATGACCGCCCTGCCTGTCGAGGAGGATAGCAGCCTCACCATTCTGCCGTTGTTCAATCACCCGCTGTGCGTCCTGACGCCAAGGACCGCGGAGTGGGAAGGTAAAACCTCGCTCTCGCCGGCCGAGCTGGCGTCGCATCCGCTGGTTATCTACAACGAGGAATTTGCCCTTAGCCAGCAGCTGATGCGGCTGTTTGCCGAGCATGACGTGAAGCCACGTATCGCGGTGCGCAGCGGCCAGTGGGATTTTCTCGCCGCCATGGTGCAGGCGGGCATTGGCGTAGCGATCCTGCCGGAACCGATTTGCCAGCGTCTCGACCGGCAGAATTTTTGCTGGATCCCGTTGCAAAGCGAGCTGCGCTGGGAGCTGGGGATGATTTGGCGGGAAGGCGTATATATGTCGCGCAGCGCTGAAGCCTGGCTGACGTGCAGCAAAGCGTTCTGGCTGGAATAATTCTCTGGTGACAACGCGTTCCGCAAGGGAAGGGGTAGCCCGGGTCAGGCGCTTGCGCCGCTGCCCGGGTTTCCCCCGGTCGCGCTAACGCTTACCGGGGCTACACATTTACTGCAGTCTCGCCAGTAGTCCGAATAAGCGTCGCGCTATCCGGATTACAGGTTATTGATCTTCGATTAACAGCGCTTCCAGCAGGTCGAGATCGTGGAGCAGCTTCTGCAGCGTCTCGTTACTGATCTGCCGGGTGGCGCGCAGATGATACAGCTCGCCGCGCTCAGAGCGCAGCGCCGCCAGGCGGAAGCGGCGTTCCAGACTCTCTTCGAGCATAGAGGTTTCCACGTCGTTACGCCCATCGGCGCGCCGGCGCAGGTTACCGATCACCCGCGAACTGACTTCGGTCAGCAGCTGGGTATCGATATTCTCTTTGGTATCCGCCGCCAGACGCTCTTCCATCTTCTGGATCGCCACAATCGCCACGTCAGCCGTTGCCGCGCGCGCCAGACGCTCCTCTTTCCGCTGCTGCACATTATCGCTCGATTCAATGTGACGTAGCAGGATCGGCAGCGCAATCACCCCGACGAACAGCGAGAACAGGATCACCCCGGCGGCGAGGAAAATCAGCTCATAGCGCGCCGGAAAGACATTCCCGTCAGGCAGCAGCAGAGGAATGGAGAGCACACCGGCGAGGGTAATCGCCCCGCGCACCCCGGCAACGGAGGAGATCAGCAGCTCGCGCGTAGTCCAGGAGCCAAACTCCATCGGCTTCTTCTTCAGGAAGCGCTGACTGAGCTTACGCATCGACCACAGCCAGCCAAAACGCACCAGCATCAGCGCGGCATAGATCAGGATAATGTCAGTAAACAGCATCCAGGTCTCAACGTTGGGGTCGGCCTCCGCCGCCACCAGCGAACTGGAGAGGATATCCGGCAGTTGCAGGCCCAACAACAGGAAGACCATGCCGTTGAAGACAAACTCCAACATTGCCCAGGTGCTGTTGGCGCGCAGGCGCATGGCCAAGGGCGCGGTGCGCATCACGCCGGAACGGGTGATGGTCATCCCCGCCGCTACCGCCGCCAGGATGCCGGAGACACCGATATGTTCGGCAATCAGATAGGAGGCAAACGGCAGCAGGAACAGCAGGACAATCTGCGTGGCGGGTTCATCCCCGCCCCAGCGGCTGAGGAAGCGCATCGAGCGGCCATACGACCAGCTCACCACAAACCCGGCCAGCACGCCGCCAATCGCCACCTTCAGAAATTCTACGGTGGCGCCGCCAACGGTAAAGACCATGGTGCCCATCGCCACCGCGACGGCAAACTTGAGCGAGACCAGGCCGGAGGCGTCGTTCATTAGCGCCTCCCCCTGCAGAATGCCCATGATTTTCTTCGGTATCCGCCCTTCCCCAACGATGCCCGAAAGCGCCACGGCGTCGGTCGGCGACAGCACGGCCGCCAGCGCGAACGCCGGGATCAGCGGAATGCCCGGCACAATCCAGTAGATCAGAAAGCCGATGCCGACCACCGTCACGACCACCAGCGCTAGCGCCAGGCCGAGGATCTCGCGCCCGTGTTCAATAAATTCGCGGGTTGGCGTTTTCCAGCCGTCGGCGAATAGCAGCGGCGGGATAAACAGTACCAGAAACAGCTCTGGATCAAATTCAACGTGCAAACCAAAGGTCGGCCACGCCAGAAGCGCGCCAATGGCGATTTGCATCAGTGGAAGTGGAACCTGAAAGGGCAGTACGCGCGTCACTACCCCGGAGAGTGAGACCACAAGGGTCATGATGAGGATGGTAAAGAATATTTCCATGTGTTCCCTGTTTGCTGCGTTTTCTTTTATACCTGTAAGGCGTCGTGCCTGTGAATCATACGCTACCCAGATTAACGCAAATGGAAACAGGATGTGGCTTAAAAATAAAACGGGCGGCCTGAGCCGCCCGTGAGGAGCACGAAGGGTTTAAATCGCCCAGCCGCCGGCGTAGAACACCACCAGCGCCACAGCGATAATCACCGTGCCGAGGTTCAGTTTGCGCCACTCGCCGGAGACCAGACGGCCAATAACCAGGGTCGCGAAACCGATCATGATGCCCGTCACGATGTTACAGGTCAGCACGATAAACACCGCGGTGATCAGGCCAGCCATCGCGTCAACAAAGTCATTGAAATCGATTTTCGCCACGTTGCTCAGCATCAGCAGGCCAACGTACATCAGCGCCGGCGCGGTCGCGTAGGCCGGCACCAGATAAGAGAGCGGGGAGAGGAACAGGATCAGCAGGAACAGGACACCGACCGTCACCGCGGTCAGACCGGTTTTACCACCGGCCGCGGTACCCGCCGCCGATTCGATATAAACCGCCGCCGGCGCCGCCCCGACTAAACCGGAGAAGACGCTGCTCAGGGAGTCGGTGGTCAGCGCTTTACCGCCGTTGATGATCTGTCCGTCCTTATCCAGCAGGTTCGCCTGGCCAGCCACCGCGCGGATGGTGCCGGTGGCGTCAAAGACCGCCGTCATCACCAGCGCCAGCACGCTTGGCAGCACGACCGGGTTGAGCGCGCCGACGATATCCAGGCTGCCGATCAAGGAATTACCCTGGCCATCGCTCAGGGATGGCATAGCGAAAATGCCGGAGAAATGGACGTTGGGATCGAAAATCAGGCCGACAATCGACACGCCGATAATGGTCAGCAGAATGCCGCCCGGCACCTTCATTTTTTCCAGACCAATGATCACCGCGAGGCCAATCAGCGACATCACCACCGGGAAACTGTCAAAGTTGCCCAACGCCACCGGCAAACCGTCCAGCGGGTTTTTGATCACCAGACCAACGCCGTTGGCGGCGATCAGCAGCAGGAACAGGCCAATGCCGATCCCGGTACCGTGCGCCACGCCCTGCGGCAGGTTACGCAAGATCCAGCTGCGGATGCCGGTTGCCGAGATCACCGTAAACAGGACCCCCATCAGGAATACTGCGCCGAGGGCTACCGGAATACTGATCTGCTGCCCCAGCACCAGGCTGAAGGCGGTGAAGGCGGTCAACGAGATAGCGCAACCGATCGCCATCGGCAGATTCGCCCATAATCCCATCGCCAGCGAGCCAACGCCCGCTACCAGACAGGTCGAGACAAACACCGCGGCCGGCGGGAAGCCCGCTTTACCGAGCATGCCCGGCACCACGATGACGGAGTACACCATCGCCAGAAAGGTAGTAAGACCTGCAACAATCTCCTGACGCACGGTGCTGCCGCGCGCCGAAATTTTAAACCAGGCGTCCAATGAGCCGCCGGTACGCGCTGAAGGCGTAGACATAGAAAACTTCCCCTGAAAATTTTTATCGTTCGTTGATATGCGTGGTGGACCGTCCACTGCCAGTTAAACGCGATCTCCATGTACCGAATCGCAGCGCCAGGGGGGCCGCAAAAAAGCAAACGTTTAACTCCGCGCATACACTACGGTGGTCAACCTTATCGCCTCCCCCGGACAGCAGAAAAAAGGGGGAGCGAAACAGAAAGGCAAACGATTATCCGGCCTTTAGATAACCCTTTTCAACCGATGTTTATCGTATTTCGCTAAATTTCGCTTATGACGAACAGAAAATGACCAGCCGATGCGCAAACGTTATCGTCCATGCGCAATCCGCTAACAATTTTTTAGTGAGTTGCTTTCATTTATCGACGTCATCGGATCCGCTGATATCTCAGGCGCCGGGTAAGGTGAAGGGGCCGCCGCGCTCGATGGCGCGTTGCCAGGCCGGTCGCTGTTCCACTCGCTGACGCCAGGCCTCGATATGGACAAGGTCATGCATGCCGCCGCGCGCCAACAATGCCATCACCGGGAAGCTCATCTGGATATCAGCCATGCTCAGCCGCTCGCCAGCGAACCATGGCCGTGCGGCAAGATGGTCGTCAATGAACCGCGCATGGGTGGCCAGCTGCGGATCGAGCCACGTTTTCTGTATCCCCTTGCCCAGCAGCGAACCCAGCGAGCGAACGCCAAAGGGCACAGGGGGTTTGCCAAGGCTGGCGAACACCAGCTTCATTAACAGCAGCGGCATCAGCGAGCCTTCGGCATAGTGCAGCCAGAAGCGGTACTGCAGTTTGTCGTCAATTCCCTGCGGCTTCAACAACCCGCCGCTGTCCCAGGTTTCCTGCAAATACTCGAGGATCGCCCCGGACTCCGCCAGCACATAGCCGTTGTCTTCCAGTACCGGTGATTTGCCCAACGGATGGATTTTTTTCAGCGCCGCCGGCGCCAGCATCGTTTTCTCCCGCTGATAGCGGACTATCTGATAAGGCAGCTGCAGCTCTTCCAGTGCCCACAGTACGCGTTGCGATCGTGATTGATTAAGATGATGTACCGTCAGCATGAGCCTCTCCCGTAGTTTGTTCAAATTAACTATAGAAACAGGCGCTCATTGCCGGGAAAATTTCAGCAAAATAGTGAGGAAAAAGCGACGACAGATGCCATAGTTAAAGTGTCGACGCAAACCGGAACCTCCATCAACAGATTGCGCAATACTGAGGGACGTCGACGTCGGGGGAAACCCTCTCGCGAACCAGCGAGATAATGCGAAAGACCAAGACCGGAAAACAACTAAAGCGCCCAGTTGTGGCGCTTTAGTTTTATCACTCGTCTTCCAGCAGCCGGGCGCCGGTTCCCTCTTCCCCCAGTTTATCGCCCGGGTTGCGCAGCGGGCAGTCGCGTCGCGATAAACAGCCGCAGCCGATACAGCCGTCGAGCTGGTCGCGTAGCGCCGTCAGGGTATGAATGCGCCGATCCAGCTCCTCACGCCACTGCGATGACAGCATCTTCCACTCTTTTGCGCTGAGATTGTGCCCTTCCGGCAGCACGCCAAACGCGTCGCCGATAGTGGCCAGTGGGATGCCAATACGTTGCGCAATTTTGATAATCGCCACCGCGCGCAGAACGTCACGCCGGTAGCGCCGCTGATTGCCGGCATTCCGCTGACTGTGGATCAGTCCTTTACTCTCATAAAAATGGAGGGCCGAGACCGCCACGCCGGTTCGTTTTGCCACTTCTCCAGGCGTCAACAGCATTTTGATGCGGGGTGATTTCTTTTCCATAAAGCGCTTTACCTCAAGTTAACTTGAGGAATTATACTCGCCTGCAGACAAAACGACGAATCGAGAATTGAGAGAGGCCGCTTTATGTCCCATCAGGATATTATTCAAACTTTGATTGAATGGATTGATGAACATATCGATCAACCACTTAACATTGATATAGTCGCCAGAAAGTCAGGATACTCGAAGTGGTACCTGCAGCGGATGTTCCGTACCGTGATGCATCAGACGCTGGGGGACTATATTCGCCAGCGCCGCCTGCTGCTGGCGGCGGAAGCGTTGCGAACCACCCAGCGGCCGATCTTTGATATCGCCATGGACCTGGGCTACGTCTCGCAGCAAACCTTCTCCCGGGTGTTCCGCCGCGAGTTTGACCGCACTCCCAGCGACTATCGCCATCAGATCTCCGCGTGACGCGGCGGCTGAGGCACGTTCGCGGGCGCGGGAGCATTGGCTAACCACTGCATAAACTCCCGCGCCGGCATCGCTTTCGCAAACAGCCAGCCCTGGCAATACTGTACGCCGCGCTTGTAGAGCCAGCTTACCTGCTCCGGCGTCTCCACGCCTTCTGCAATCGTCTTTAACCGCAACCCGCGCGCCATCTCGATGATATGTTCAGCAATCAGGTGGCTGGTGTTGTTGGTGGTGAGCGTATCGACGAAGGTTTTATCGATTTTAAGGATATCGACGTTCAGCGCGTGCAGATTATGCAGATTCGAGTAGCCGGTGCCGAAATCGTCGATGGCAATTTCATAGCCTGCTTCGCGGAACGCCTGGATCACCGGCGTGGTCTTCGGTACGTCGATAAACCCGCGCTCGGTCACTTCGATTTTGATTTGTCCGATACAGACCGCGTAGCTATGCGCTTTCTCACTGATCTGTGAAATCAGCCGCGCCGAATGGAAATCCGACGCAGAGAGGTTGATGGCTATATACAACTGTGGATGGCTGGCCAGAAACTCACCCATTTCATAAAACAGTTCATCCACCACGTAGTCCGTGACCTGGGCAATCATGCCTTCATTTTCCGCCAGCGGAATGAACTCCGCCGGGTTCATCACCGGACCGTCAAACCCAGGCCAGCGCAGCAGCGCTTCCGCCCCAACGCAGCGGTTATTTTTAATATCGATAATCGGCTGGTAGTGCAGGCGCAGCTGGCGGCAGCTCAGAGCCCGCTGCAGCATATTGCGCGGCGAGTGATACTGTCGGCGGGTGCGCGACCACACCAGCACCAGTAAAATACTGCAAATTATCCCCAGCGGCAGCGTCAGACTGGCCTGGTCACAAAAGTTGTGATAGTAGCTGGCCCGCGAGGTGGACATAATGACGGCGATGGGGCGAATAGCGGAGCGGGCGATCGTATACACCCGGCCATTCTGATTAAAAAAGGTATCGCCTTCGCGAATTAACGCATGGAGTTCCGCGGGCTCGACATTGTTACTTACCGAGAAAAAGAGGTTGGTTTTGGTATCGAAAACGCCATAGGCTAAATCGCGGTCGCTGGCGATCACTGAGCTGTACGAGAAGGGATTAACCACCACAACATAGGGCCCCTTCTGCATATAATTCATGGCAAAGCCTGGATAAAACGGCGTGTCCCGGTAATAGTAAATCGCGACATCCGGCTTTTTGGTGTAATTAGCCGCCGGCATCCGCCAGCCGGTTTGCTGATGAACGGACGTTGAACAGATAAAGCGCTGGCCGTTAGCGTAGATCAGATCTTCCACATACAGCAGGCCGCGCACAATATGCAGTAAATAACGCTGGTGATCCGCTGAACACAACTCACCGCGATACTGGCTGGCTTTAGCCCGAGCCTGATCCGCTTCCCGGATGACCATTTCCGTTTTTTGCAGCGCCAGCTGCGAAAATGAGTGTAATTGATCAATGGTTTCGGCTTTAGCCCGCAGCTGGGCAAACCACAATGCCAGCACCACTGGCAATAAAATAACCAAACCTGTTCCGATGAGTCTTAGCGCCTTATGCGGCGCACTGTCACCCATTTACGCTTACATCCATGCGATATGCCTTAATTAAGGTAGCCCGAACACGTTAGCAATCGCGATTGCGATAGACATCAGCTGACATCCGACAGCCCTCACGAGCGTCAGTTTTACCTCTGATGGTGATGAATAATACTTATTTATCAGGTATTCGGAAGATATTCCGGCAAGATTAAGAATAGACGCGCATCTGACTCGGTTTCTCCGTGTAATAAACAAGAACAGGTAATAAAACCCGCAGAATAATAATCATTAGGCAGTGAATGAAAATATGCTTCCCGGGGTTGCTCACCAATATCCACACAAACTTCATAGTTATTAAACGCAGCAAAAGCTCATTTTTTGACTGGTGAATAAAGCGCCAAGTGTGATATAGTTCACACAAGTTGATGAAACAGAAATGGCGTTTCATCACTCTCTAGTACGCCAGTTGAGACCAGAGCGCTATGCCATCGTCAGTCGCGTCAGGTCGTCCATGGCTCCCGACTTTCTTTGAGGATAGGTTAATGGCTTCCATTACTACCAGTGTCGTATTATTGCGCTGGCCCCTGGTGAGCGCGGTACTGATGTTTCTCGCCAGCTCACTGAATATTCAGCTTCGCAAAAGCGATTACGCCGGTCTGGCGGTGATCTGCAGCTGCCTCGGCCTGGCCGCCGCCTGCTGGTTCGCCACCGGTTTGCTCGGTATCACCCTGCTTGATATAGCCAAAATCTGGGGCAATATCAAAGATGTGATGATTGAAGTCATGAGTCAGACGCCGCCAGAATGGCCAATGATGATGACCTGAGGTTAAAAAGCTTCCCGACGGGAAGCTTTTTCGTTTTCTGCAGCCCTTATTTCCCTAATTTCGCCATCATCTCCGGACGCATAAATTTATGGATCACCACCATAAAGAGCAGCGATGGGGCCAGCAAAATCAGCGCGGTAATCGACGAGACCTGATAGTTACCCGACATGCTGGCGTTATAGAGCAGCAGCGGCAGCGTGGTGATATCCGGCGCCCCGACGAAGAAAGTGCCGGTAAACTCATCCAGCGACTCCAGAAAAACAAAGATGCTGGCGGCAACGATCCCCGGCGCCGCCTGCGGCAGCACAATGTGCCAGAAGGTATACACCGGCCCGGCGCCCAGGTTACGCGATGCCCGCGCCAGCAGCGGGTCGATGGCTGAAAACGCGGCCACACAGATCCACACCGAGTACATCAGACCGTGGACGCTATGCACCAGCACCACCCCTGCGATACTGCCGTTCAATCCCCACTGATAAAACAATCGGGCAACATTCATGTATACCGTCAGGTTAGGAAAGGCCTGCGGGATAAGAAATAGCAGCATGAACAGCATCCGTAATGGCATTTTCCGCCGGGAAAGCGCATAGCCGGCGGGTACGGAAATCAGCAAACAGACCCCCACCGATAACAGAGCGATCAGCACGCTGGTTAACAGCGAGCTGGAGACATCGCTGTATGGATTGAAAACCTGATACCAGTACTTCAGCCCCCACCGGCTGGGCAGCGAATGGGGAAAATACCAGCTTTCCGCTACGGTCCAGATCAACAGGTTCAGCAGCGGACCAAACATCGCCAGCAGCATAAACAGCAGCAGCAGGGTCTGCAGCACCGGACTGGCGCGCACTTTACGGCGCCCTTTCACCCACCATGCCGGGGTTGATACGAGGGCCAGCGCTTTCATGATTCACCGCCTTTTTGCTGCAGGCTGTGGCGCAGGTAAAACCACGACAGCGCGCCGCAGATCGCCAGCGACACCACGCCAAGCGCATTCGCCACCGCGTAATCACCATAGGAATTGACGCGAAACGCCATATCCACGGTTAGCATCGTCGGGGTTCCCACGCCGATCATCAACGGTACCGACAGCACCGACATCATGGTCACCGTCGACAGCACCAGCGCCACGCCGATAGTCGGCAGGACCTGCGGCAGCATGATATCGAACAGGATCCGCGGCCGGGAGGCGCCAAGATTACGTGCAGCAAGGATCTGCGACGACTCCAGCGCCGCCATCGCCCCGCAGATCAGCAGCGTGGCAAAGGCCAGTTGCTTCCAGACAAAGGTGATCACTATCCCTTTCCATCCCAGCCAGGAGAGCGTCTCCAGCGGCGTGACCAGGTCGGCCGCCACCAGCGCATTGTTCATCAGGCCATTTTTGGCGAGAAAAGTGCGCATCATCTGGGCAACAACGATAAAAGGAATAAACAGCGGCAGGCGATACAAAAAACCCAGCAGACGCACAACGGGTCGGCAGGGTGACAGCGCAATCACTGCCGACAGGGTAATGGCGAGCAGCGCTAACAGCGCCACCGAGATCAGCACGATAAGCAGCGAAAAGAGCACATCGCTGGCGTAGAGCGCATAGACCTTGCGGAAGTGATCGAGGGTGAACGGCTGTCCCGGCGCGGTAAACGCCGAGACCAGCGAAAACCCCAGCGGATACAAAAACAGGATCGCGATCATCAGCGCCGCCGGGGCAACCAGCAGCAGATATTTTAATGAACTGGACATAATAAACCTGGCGTCAGCACAAGCAAGCGCCCGGGACGGCGGCCCGGGCTGGAAAAAGGTTTAATTAGCCACCTGGCTTTCGTAACCCTCTTTGATATCGTCAAAGTAGGGGGCGATCGGGAAGCTTTTGCCATACTTCGCCAGCGCTTCCGGCGAGATTTCGGCAAACAGCTTTTGCCAGGTCGCCGCATCCAGCTTCGGCTTCACCTGCCCGGCGTCGATGCCCGGATACCAGTTGAACTGCTTGACGATCCCCTGCGCCTGCACTTCCGGGCTGGTGGCTAGCGCGATAAAGTCGCGCGCCAGCTGCGGATTCGCCGCCTTCGCCGGGATGACGTAATACATCGGCTGGCCCGGCATGCCCGGCGCCAGTAAAGCAAGCTTGATCGACGGCGGCAGCTTGCCCTGATCTTTCCAGCTATAGAACATATCGACCCACACCGGGCCCATGGCGATTTCCCCCCGGCTCAGCATATCGAGCGTCCCGGCGTTGCCCGGGGTGAAAGTTACGTTTTTATTGAACGCCTTTAGCTTCTCATAGGCCTGCTGCCAGCCTTTTTCGACGCTTTTATCATAGGGCCCGGCGGAGAGACGCTGGGCGTCGGTCCCGTAGGCGTAGATCCAGCCCACCACAAAGCTGACGCCGGACATGCCATTCTTGATGCCGTTATAGCCAAAAGCCTGCGGGTGTTTCTGCGTCCAGGCCACCAGCTCGTCATACGACGCCGGCGGGGTAGTGACCAGATCGCTGTTCCAGGCGATAGCGGTCTGGCTTAAGAACATCGGCATCACGTATCCGTCAACGTTAACGCCCAGCGCCTGGGTGGCGCTCGGCGAACTCACCATGCCGCCGGTCTGAATATCCTGACGGTATTTTTGCAGCAATCCCTTTGCCACCTGCTCACCGCCCGCCTTCTGGTGCACTACCGCGACGTCGATATCCCACTGCTGCGCGCCGCTCTCCTGCTGGGCCGTTAGCTTCTCGCTAATTTTATTCGACCCGGCGTCGCCGGGGCCGGTACCGATCACCCGCACCTTGACGCCGGGATGAGCGGCTTCAAATTTTGGCCCCAGCCAGGTTTTTACATAATCCACCATATTCTGATCGCCCGCGGTGGCGACGTTGAGAATGGTGTCGGCCTGTGCGCCAAGGCTCAGGAAGAGGGTCGTTACGATCGCTGCTTTCGTCTTAGTCAACATGGATTGTCCCCAGAATGAACACGCTGATATCACTGTGATAGTGGTAAAGGAAAAATATGCAGGGCCGGCGTTGGCACATGGAGCCGAACGCGGCTTTTTGTCGGCCAGCACTGCGCGGCATCCGCCAGCAGCAGGCGGTCATGGCAGCGCACGCTGTGACGATACAGATTGCCCAGAAACGCGCTTTGCTCCACCACGCCTTCCAGAGCCAGCCCCTCCTGCGGCGCAGGCTGCGTTAATTCAGCGAGCGCGGCATCGGCGCTGCGAAAATAAATAACGTTGTCACCCTGCTGAGCGGCAGATAAACCGGATATTGCGGCAGCGGATAATTCACCGGAAATTATTTTATTATCGGCCCCCATAAAATCAGCGACGAAGGGCGTCGCGGGGCGTTGATATATTTCTTCCGGCGTGCCGGTTTGTTCAATACGCCCCTGATTTAATACCGCAATGCGGTCCGCCATCACTAAGGCTTCCTGCTGATCGTGGGTGACAATTAATGACGTGAACCCCAGTCTCTTTTGCAGAGATTTAATTTCATGGCGCACATTCAGGCGCACTTTGGCATCCAGATTAGATAACGGCTCATCCAACACCAGCACCTGGGGCTCTATGGCCAGGGCTCTCGCCAGCGCCACCCGCTGCCGCTGGCCGCCCGACAGTTCGGTCACTTTCACCTCGCCAAGCCCTTCGAGATTGACTATTCGCAGCAGCTCCGCCACCCGCCGCGCGATATCCGCCCCGCGCCATTTGCGCAGCTTCAGGCCATAGCTGATATTGCGCGCTACCGTCAGGTGCGGCCACAGGGCGTAGCTTTGAAATACCATGGTGATATTGCGCTGCTCCGGCGCAAGATGAGTGATCGTTCGGCTGGCAATAGCCACCTCGCCGCTTTGCACCGGAATAAAGCCGCAGAGGGCGTTCAGCAGCGTGGTTTTTCCGCATCCCGACGGGCCCAGTAGAGCAATCATCTCTCCCTGCTCTACCGCCAGATCGATATTATGTAAAACCACCTTATCGCCATAACTAATTTTAAGGCCGGAGATCTGTAAATAACTCATATTCGCTACCTGAAAGCGCTGCTGCGGCATTTTTTTTAGCAAGGTGAACACGTGTTCATTTGGCTGTAAAAAAAATGCAACGTTGACTCGACATGATGTGAGCCTACTTTGTCGGGTATTTATGACAATTTAATTAAGCGGCAAAAAATTTTGGCGAGGGTAAATGAAAATAGATGTGCTTGGCTGCGGGAGCGCCTTTTCCTGCACGCAAAATACCTCCGCGCTGCGGGTGATCGATGCGGACAACAAACAGTGGTTAATCGACTGTGGCCCCACCGTTCCCCGCGCGCTCTGGCAGCGCGGCGGCGAGGTCAACGATATCGACGCGATCTACTTCACCCACGTTCACCCGGACCACTGCACCGGCCTGACGGCGCTACTGAACCACTGGAAAAGTTATTCCCGTCAGAAGCCAGTCATTATCTACTGCCAGCCGGCGCAGCAGCCGGTGCTCATGCAGCTGGCCGCGCTGGCGAACTGGCCGCAGGCGGACCTTGGTTTCACCATCGACTGGCAGGAATGCCGCGAAGCCTGGACGTGGCAGGACTGGCAGATCCGCACTGCCCCCACCCAGCATGAGCTGAGTAATCGCGCCATCCGCATCACCATTGCCGGGCAGACGCTGTTTTACAGCGGCGATGGCCGACCGACCGCCGACTCGATAGCCCTGATGGCCGGCGCCGGGCTGGCGTTTCAGGAGTGCGCCTCGGTAGCAGCCCTGGACGATGACGCCTCGCATGGCGATTTCCCCTCCTGCCTGATGCTGTTCAGAACGCTGCAGCTCCCGGCGCTGGGGCTCTATCACTGCGAGGATGCTTCTCTGTCGGCGCTAAAGCAGGCCTGTCAGCCGTGGCCGGGCTTATTCGTTTCCCGGGATGGACTCACCTTAACGCTGCCGCGTCCCACGCCCACTGACGAGACGTACCTCCTATGAACCCACGCAAACCCAGCGTCACCGCCCAGGATGTTGCCCGGCGAGCGGGCGTCTCCCGGGCAGTTGTGTCCCGGGCGTTGAGCAACAACGGCAGCATCTCTCCCGACGCCCGGGCGCGGGTACTGCGCGCCGCCGAAGAGCTGGGGTATCAGGTTAACTTCCTCGCCCAGGGGCTGAACCGCCAGCGCAGCCACTTAATCGGCGTGATCGTCTCGCGCATCAGCGATCCTTTTCGCAGTACCCTGCTTGATGCGCTGCTTAACGAGATCCAGCGCCAGGGCTTTCAGGCGCTGGTGAGCGAGATCCACAGCGAGCAGGATCTGGCGCAGACCTTGCGCCGTTTCGCTCAGTTTCGCGTCTCCGGCGTTATCGTCACCTCCGGCCAGCCGCCGGAGGCGCTGGTGAACGAGTGCGTCCAGCAGCATATTCCGGTCGTGGGCATTAATCGTCAGCCGACGATCCCCGGCGTGGATTACGTTTGTTCTGACAACGCCGCCGGCGCCGAACTGGCCGCCGACCAGCTGCTGCGCAGCGGCTGTCAGCGCTTTGGCTGGCTCAACCACCATCCTTCCACCTGGGCCGGCCGCATGCGCGGGGAAGCGTTCGGCCGGGCGCTGCAGACGCGCGGAGTGGACGTCGAACGCCACCTGGCGATCCTCGCCTGTCAGCAAGAAGGTTACGCGGGCGGGTTACAGGCTGCGGCGCTCGCCGACGAGGCGCTGGAGGGGATCTTCTGCGCCAACGCCCAGCTTGCCTGTGGCTTTCTCGATGGAATGCGCCAGCGCGGCAGAGAGGCTCCGGCGGATTTTCAGCTGATTGGTTTTGATAACACGCCGACGACCGCGCAATATAGCTATCAGCTCACCACGCTACATCAGGATGTGGCGGCGATCGCCCGCCAGGCGCTCGCCCGGCTTCTGGAGCGCGCCGCCGACCCTTCGCAACCTTCACGCACCACCTGGGTGGAGGTAACCTTAATTCACCGGCGCACGTCGCCCTTTGTTATCTGAGAGCAGGACTATGACGGAAGCACAACGAGAGTCATTATGCGCCTTGATTCGCCAGGCAGGCACCCACGCCCAGGCGCTGCGCGATGCGGGATTACAGGTCGATAAAAAAGCGCGCCAGGACTTTGTGTCGCAGGCGGATCTCGCGGTAGAACAAGAGATTAAAGGCTGGCTGCAGGCCCACTTTCCCGAGGAGGGTTTCCTCGGCGAGGAGAGCGGTTTTGAAGGCGACGACCAGACCGTCTGGGTGCTGGATCCTGTCGATGGCACCACCAACTTTATCCTCGGCATGGATTACTGGTGCATCTCACTGGCACGAGTGTGCCAGGGTGAACTGTCGCTCGGCATCATTTACGCCCCCGATCGCGATGAATTTTTCTTCGCCGCCCGCGGCGAAGGCGCGTATCTCAACGGTCGGCGCCTGACGCTACGCGAGCCGGAGCCCGATGCGGTGGTGATCGGCATGGGGCGCTCCAGCCGGGCCCCGGCCAGCGACTACGCCCGGGCCATCGACACGCTGCTCGATGCCGGTCTGGAGTATCGCCGTTTTGGCGCGGGCGCCCTGATGCTGGCGCATGTCGCCGCCGGTCAGCTCCACGCCTATTATGAAGCGCATATGAACAGCTGGGATGCGCTGGCAGGCATGCTATTGATTGAGGAGGCGGGCGGAACGTGCAATGCGTTTCTCGCCAATGCGGGCCTGCGGCGAGGCAACCTCGTGCTGGCCGGCTGCGCAAGCGTCCAGCCTCGACTGGCCGCCCTGCTGGCGAAATGACGCCACGCCGCCGGTGTCTGACCGGCGGCGTGGACTGGCTAACGCCAGGGTTCACTGCGGGAAATATTATTCGGGCAACGCTTAATCGTGCAAAAGGACTGGTAAAAACAGGAGTCAGACCGCTCGCCACCGGCATGGTAAGGGCACGATGGTCGCTCACGTAATTTTTCCCACTGCGCCTCGTCGTACACCGTAATATTATAGATTTTTAATGAATGATACTGGTCATTAATTAAAACTCTCGAGGAATAGAGTCTTATCGACTCACCGGGCAACAGGATTACATCAGCCTCGTACCACATGATAAATTTCAAGAAACGCAGACTGGATATAGCCGAGAAGGCGATACCAGATTGCGGGCAGATCAGGGTATTAAGAATAGTCCATTTCATATTCCTTCCTTATAAAGATGCTACAAATTATTACAATATATAGTGATAGCATTCATTGTTATAAATCGCAAGCACCCCTGACAATTATGTGATTTAAGACAATTCCTAACAACATACTCCATTATTAGTAACGTTTCATTTCCCTCTCTAAATTTATGGTTAGGCCTGATGAAAAACAGCCAAATTAACCTTAAAAAAGAAAATATAATAAAAAATAAGATAATATAAACTTAATTGACAATACGTCTTAGTCCCTCTGGATGAGGCCTCAGCCATTGGTATTAGATGATGCAGCACTGAGTATTACCCGCGGTTTGGCAAGAAGAGAGGACCATAGCAGGCAGCTATTTATTGCGTGGTTACCTCGTCGTACGTCACCAGGTCCGCGAGGCCCGCAGACCGCGCTCGGGTAAATGTCGCGGGTGTCCCGCCGGATCGCATTCCTTAGCGATAATATCGACATAGCGGTTGAGTATATTCTGCTCAATCGCTATGTCGGAGGACAGTCCACAGAATATAGCCACGCCGGTCTATCAGGCCCCGTTGGAGCCCTACCAGGTTTTGCCGATATTAAACTGAAACTGTTCTGCTTTATCACCATCGTACTTTTTAAACGGCTCTGCCCAGGAGAAGACCAGTGGACCGAGGGGAGACATCCACTGCACGGCAATCCCCGCGGAGAGACGAATATGACTCGGATCGCCGTAGTCAGGGATCCCTGCCGCCAGCGTCTGCGCGGTGTTGTGCCAGGATGTACTCCAGACCGTCCCCGCGTCAACAAACAGCGAGGTTCGCAGACTATCGGCGTATTTGTCATTCACAAAGGGGGTTGGAATGATAAATTCGCTGTTCAGCACCGCCATGGCATTCCCGCCGACCGCATCAGACGAGGCGTCCAGCGGGCAGGCGCTATAGCTGCTTTCGCTACCGTTACAGCGGTAATAGGCCGCTTTAGGCCCAATGGTGTTAGAAGAAAATCCGCGCACTGACGACGAACCGCCAGCGTAAAAGTTATCGTAGAACGGCACACTTTTGCCGTCTAACCCGCCGGCATAGCCTGCGCGCAGGCGTTCCATCCAGACCCAGCGCTTGTTCTCGCTCAGCGGCAGATACTGGGCAGTGTCAAAAGAGAGTTTGTAGTAGCTATTATCCGAACCGGGGAGCGTCACTTTACCGCTCAGGCTGCTCTTGTTTCCCGCACGCGGGAAGAAGCCGCGATCGAGATCGTTGTAGCCCCATCCAAGACTCACAAAATAATCGTTGGCGCTATATTTTGCGCCGCTGTCGCCATCTTTCGTCACCACGCTGGGCTCGATTCCCCGAGAGCTGAGGTAGCGCCAGGTCGTCAGCTCCGGATCCATATTGGTCAGGCGATTATGGACATAATCCAGTCCCAGGTTCAGGGAGTTATTTTCGCTAATGGGAAACCCTAGCGTACTACCTAAACCATAGCTCTGCTGGTTATAGCTCCCGGCATCCGCATCAGAAGCATCATAGCTGTTATAAAAAATCTTTCCGCCCAGGCTGATGCCATCTACGGTAAACCACGGGTTCGTCGCCCCCAGTTCAAGATAAGACTGGTAGCTGTTGCGCGTCCCGTTGAAGCTCACGCTATTACCCGTACCCAGCCAGTTATCCTGCGTCACGCCAAGCTGATAGCTCACGCCGCTGTCCGTACCAAATCCCAGGCCCACGTTGAATGAGCCGGTGTTGCGCTCCTTCACCTTGTAGACCACATCGACCTGATCCGCCGTTCCATTGACCGGAACGATCTGCTGTTCAACGTTCTCAAAAAAACCCGTTCGGTCAAGACGTACTTTCCCTTGATCGACTTTTTCGTTGTTGAGCCACGCCCCTTCCATTTGGCGCATTTCTCGACGCAGCACCGCGTCCCGGGAGGTGTCGTTACCGGAAAAGCGGATCTGGCGTACCGAGTAGCGGCGGCCCGCGTTGACCTGAATGTGCAGCACCACGCGGTGATGCGCATCATCGATTTCCGGTGTGGTCGTCACCTGTGGCCAGGCATAACCATACTTACCAAAATGCTTTTTGATCTCATTTTCAACCGTGGTGACTTGCGCCCCGCTATACCATGCCCCCGCCAGCGGCTGGGCAAGCGCCTCGATCTCCGGCCCATGCTGAGCCAGATCGCCTGTCACCTGAGTTCGGTCGACCCGATAACGTTCGCCTTCATTGAGGGCGATAGTGATATACAGGGATTTTTTATCTGGGGTCATACTGACCTGCGTGGACTCGATAGCAAAGCGCGCATAGCCGCGATCGAGATAAAAACTGCGCAGCGTTTCCAGATCGGCTTCCAGCTTCTGCTTCTGGTATTTTTTATCGGCTACCACGTTCCACCACGGCACATTATCACGTAGCTGAAGCTGGTCCAGGAGCGTCTCTTCCCGAAACGCCTGATTACCGATAATGTTTATTTGTGCGATTTTCGCCGAGATGCCTTCCTGAAAGACGAACGTTAAGTCAACGCGATTACGCGGTAACGGGGTCACCACCGCGTGAACCTGCGCACTGTATTTCCCCGCGCTGTAATAGAAATCCTGCAACCCCTTTTCTATTTCGCTAAGCGAATTTCTGTCCAGTGCGCTACCTGCAGAAATACCGGACGCGGTGAGATTTTCCTTTAGCGCATCATCCTTCACTGCCTTATTCCCGGAAAAACTGACGCTGGCAATAGTGGGCCGTTCCTTAACCTGCACCACCAGCGTTTTCCCATCGCGCAGGATCTGCACATTTTCGAAATTGCCGCTCGCATACAGCGCGCGCACTGCCTCGCTGACATCTTCTGGCGTTACCGCATCTCCCGCGTGCAATGGCATACTTAATAGCGCCGCCCCGACGGTCACGCGCTGTAGCCCCTCAAAACGGATATCATCAACTTGATATGATGTTGCGGCATATAACGTTAAAGGGGCGATCAATAATCCGCTGATGATATGAGTCTTTTTTAACATGAATGTGTCGTCTACGAGATAATGAGCAATAGCAGTGTCCTGCTGGCGTTGAGCTTATTTGTTCAGGATGCATCTCTAAAATATGCGACAGAAAATAACCTGAGCGAGGCGCAGAATTACATGCAATTATGGCGACAAAATGGAGAAAAAATGGATGTTAAAGCATCTTTAAAAATATATTTAATGATGGAACTTTTTCTGAAGCGCATGGTTCTAATGGCCAACACCAGTACTATATTTAGATTTGCCTGAACGTTTTATTAATAAAAAGCCCCCTTTCTTATTAATGGAAAGGGGAAAGGATCTCGTTAGGAATGATGCTCTCTGGGATCACCAGGAACAGGGAGAAAAATAACCTGCAACCCAGCAGATTTAATGAAGAGAAATTGAATAAATTATGCAACTGATATCACAACATTCTACCCCGAATTCACCGCCAGACGCCGTTGGCAAACATCTCCATATTTTCCTCAAAATAGCAGAATACAGTAGGGTCGCCTTATCAAGGCATCAAGGAAAGTCTATCGTTATCTACAATAGCCAAGCAGTGGCGCCTCGCCAGGGAAGGTGAGGCATAGGTTTCGCCATCCTGCCGCCTCCCATCATCAGCCACAGGGAACTGCGTATGACACGCTTACTCAAGACAATCTTGCCCATCATCCTCTGCGCCCTCTTCGGGTTATCGTTCGCTTCACCCACGCAGGCTGTCGCCAGTCTGCCGATCGTTCTTCCCGCGCTGACATGCGATGCGCTAAGCGCTACCGACTTCAGCGCGGCCGTTGGCGCAAAGGTCACTATCAATCACACTGAAATGCAGACCTCCGCGCAGGGAAGCTGGTGCAAGGTGAGCGCCACTATCGCCCCTGAGATTGGCGTGCAGATTGCCCTGCCGACTCAACGCTGGAGTCAACGTTTTTTGCAGGTCGGCTGTGGCGGACTGTGCGGGAGTATTAACCTGAGTCTGTCGAATGCCAGCGGCTGCCTGCCGGCAATGAACGGCGAGTTTGTGGTGGCAGCAACCGATATGGGGCACCATGGCAGTATGATGGATGCGTCATGGGCCGAAGATCCGCAAAAGCGCATCGATTTTGCCTGGCGCGCCAACCACCTGACCGCCGTGCTGGCTAAAGCGGTGATGCAGACGCTTTACCGCCAGCCGCCAAAGTATGCCTACTTTATGGGCTGCTCAGACGGCGGTCGCGAAGCATTGATGGAAGCGCAGCGCTTTCCGCAGGATTTTGACGGTATCAGCGCTGGCGCGCCAGCGGCCTTTTTCCAGTTTCAGAACTCCTTCTTCCACGGCTGGAATGTGGCCGCCAATCAGCGCCCGGACGGTACCGCTATCCTGCTGAAAAATCGCCTTCCTCTGATTCACCAGGCCGTGCTGGCTCACTGCCCGACGCTTTCCGGCGTGCAGGATGGTATCCTGCAAAATCCGTATGCCTGTCAGTTCTCTGAGTCATGGCTCCCCCGCTGTCCTGCCGATGCTCGGGATCGTTCTACCTGCCTGACGCAGGAAGAGATCGAGGTGGTGAAAAAGCTCTACCGCGGCGCTTACGACAGCCACGGCGCCCAGTTCGTCGCGGGCGGTCTGCCGCTGGGTTCCGAGCTACGCTGGCCGGTGCCCGAGACGCCGACCGGCCACTCAATGTCGGAAATGATGGTACTACCGGCTCTGCAATCAGTGCTCCTGCCAGGAGAAAAACAGAAGATCCAATCGATGCGGGATTTCCCGCTTAACCAGCAGAATTTTGACGCCGTAGCCCAACTGGCGCCGCTCTATAACGCGGCAAATACCAATCTTCATGCCTATCAACAGCGCGGCGGCAAGCTTATCCTCTGGCACGGTCTGGCCGATGACTCCGTCAGTCCGGCCTTTTCTATCGCCTATTATCGCGGCGTAGAAGCAGAGATTGGCCATGCCGCAACGGATACCTTCCTGCGGTTATTCCTGCTGCCTGGGGTAGCCCATTGCGGTAATGGCGAAGGTTACGATCAAATTGATCTCCTTACCCCGCTGATGCGCTGGACCGAGGAAGGCATCGCGCCGCAGGAGATCATGGCCGGCAAACGGGCAACAGCCGCTGCCGACCTGCCGCCGATGACAGAAAAACCAGATGCGCAAACGCAGTTTCACGGCGTGCAGAAAGTCAGTCAGCCTTACGCTGACGCCGCTCCAGCTGTTATCGCGACTCGTCCGGTGTATCCCTTCCCGGCCATTGCCCGTTATAACGGGCGCGGCGACGTGAATGACGGCGAAAATTATCATGCAGAGCAAACAACCGCCTTTGGTCATCTGCAGCTGGCAAAACCCGCCAGCGACTATATTGGCCCTGATAATCAAAAAAATTATCAGGTTCGCCACGGCACACTCACTGTTCAATAAACCCCAGGGCTCCTCATTGAGGAGCCCTGCGTTATGGGATTGGCCGCAATTATGCGTAGCAAAACGCTCCAGCAATCGGTATTAAGCGACCTGCTCTTGTGGATCGATAATAATCTGGATAAGAAACTGACCGTCGACGATCTGAGCGATATCTCTGGTTATTCCCCCTGGCATTTGTTTCGGCTCTTCCGTCATTATTTTGATCGTTCGCCAATGGAATATATCCGCCAGCAGCGCATGTCGCTGTGTTGCCGTTTATTACTGACAACGCCTGGTTACCGAATCGTCGATATTTGTATGATGGTCGGTTATGACGATCTCAGTGCGTTTAATCGTACCTTCAAAAAATATCATGCGCTCACGCCCACTCAGTATCGCTATCAGATCACGCGGCAAAAATAAGGAGGTCCCCCTCCTCCGCATCGCTGCGGTTGGGAATGGAAGGGGGACAGGGGATATTACAGAAGGGAAATAGCAGGATGCTATTATCGAACCCGGTCGGGATCAACGACCTTGCGCGACGGAAATCAGTATAAAAGGATATGTTGAGCTAATAATGTAGAGGGCGTGAAGATTTTGTCACGATTTATAACCGCCTCCTCCGCTCTCATCTGAAATAAAAAAACCGGGTCGCGTTGCACCCGGTTTACTCCTCATCAGGATCATCAGAAATGAGTATTAACGCTCATAAAGAAGGTCCGCCCCGACTCGTTATAGGTCTCGGCACCCGCGCCATACAGATAAGCTCCCGTCGTCGCGTTGCCGGTCGTTTGCGCATTCCCTGCCCGGTAGTGGCGGATATCAAACAGGTTATCTATCCCGCTGGTGAAGCTCAGATTTTTGTTCACATCCCAGGTCGCACTGAGGCCGACAATGCTGTATGGGCTGACTTCGTTTAGTTCGCTGCCGCTGACCGCCTCGCCCTTATAATTGAAGCGTTTTGGTTTCTGTCGACCATACCAGGTAAAGGTGCTCTGCAGGGAGAGATCTTCACGAACCTGCCAGCTCAAAGTCGAGTTCAGGGTAAACTGCGGGATCACTGACAGCCGGTCGCCTGTCGTCTTATTCTTGCTCTGCAGCATCCAGGTCAGGTTATTGCTCCAGTTAACCGCCTCCCCCACCGGCAGATTCAGCGTTCCTTCCAGGCCTTCCACTAACGCCTTTGGTACGTTTTCCCACTGATAGATATTGGTGGTGCCGTTGCTGGCGGTACCCACCGCCGCATACCCTGACTCAATCTTATTGTGATAGTCGTTACGGAACCAGGTGATCCCCGCCTGATAGCCATCATGCTTGTACTCAAGACCAATCTCTTTATTAACGCTGGTCTCCGCTTTCAGATCGCTATTCCCCATCAGATAGCAGGCGGAACTACTGGCGTAACAGCCTTGACCGTTGCTGTAGAGAATATAGTTCGGGTTCAACTGGTAGAGGTTAGGCGCCTTGTAAGCGCGGGCAATGCCCAGCTTCAGCGTCCAGTCGTCCGTCAGCTCCTGAGACAGGTTCAGTGAGGGGCTCCAGTTATTGCCGACGATGCTGTGGTGATCGAAGCGCAGAGCGGGTGTCAGCATGGTGCTGTCCGTTAGCGCCATATTATCTTCGGTAAACAGCGAGAAGATCTCGGCGCTGGAGTACGGGCTACGACCGGTAGCCGATACGCCATCGATAGTGCCGTAAGAGAGCGCCTGGGTTGTCGATACGCCATCTTTCATCCGCTGCTGATTCCATTCTGTCCCCAGCGTCAGATTCTGATCGACCCCCAGCGTAAACGGAATATTCACTTCACTATGTAGCAGGACATCGGCCAGATCGATATCTGAAAACTCGCTACTGGAGAAGAGCCCTTCCGTACCGCCCGCCAGCCCTTCATCCATTCGCGAGTTACGGGTGTGTTCGTACTGGGCATAGCTGTTGCTGGTCACGCCATTATCCCAGCCGCCGGTCCATGTTACGCCATAAGTTTGCCGGTAGAGACGGTTGGTCT
This sequence comes from Klebsiella sp. P1954, assembly GCF_018199955.1. Classification (NCBI taxonomy): domain Bacteria; kingdom Pseudomonadati; phylum Pseudomonadota; class Gammaproteobacteria; order Enterobacterales; family Enterobacteriaceae; genus Klebsiella; species Klebsiella sp. P1954. The sequence continues at coordinate 2,640,833 of NZ_CP073373.1, forward strand.
CTTTCCCGTACATACTCTTCACCAGCGTACTGGTATTGGTGTTTTGTGTGTCGCCGGCATAGAGATTACCCTGGCGGCTGTAACCGGCCTCAAACTCCAGGGCCTGCATCGGGGCAAACTCCCAGCGCAGCTTACTGTGAATATCTTTGTTCACCACCCCTTCACGTCCGGCGGGATAAGAACCGGCGTAGGAACCGGTACGTTCCGCTTCATGCCCGGCGTTAATATCCTGTGCATCGGCCTGGGTTTTACTCAGATTACCCCAGAGATTGAAGCTGACACTATCCGACAGCGGACCATTGAGGCTAAAGTTAGTACGTTTCGTCGCCCCTTCTTTACGGTGCTGCGGAGCATTCATATAGGTATTCCACGACCCGTGCCATTCTCGCGTGGTCGGTTTGGTCACGATGTTGACGACCCCGCCCATCGCGCCATTACCATAGCGCGCCGCCGCCGGGCCGCGGATCACATCGATATGATCGATCATCTCCGCTGGCACCCAACTGGTATCGCCGCGGGAGTCACGATCGCCGCGCCAGCCATACCGCACCGAGTTACGGCTGGTCACCGGTTTACCATCGACCAGCACCAGCGTATTCTCGGGCCCCATGCCACGGATATCAATTTGCCGGTTGTTGCCGCGCTGCCCGCTGGTGGAGTTGCCGGTCAGGTTTACCCCGGGCTGCGTACGAATTAACTCCGACACATCGCGGGCGGGGGGATGTTTGCGGATCTCTTCTGCGGTGATGGTCGACACGCCCGGCGCCTGCAGGTTCTGCCTGGCGGCGGTTATGACCATCGTCTCCTCGTGATTTTCGGCAGTGGCGGCGCTCTCGTCAGGCGTCGATTGTTCGGTCATGTTCTCTGCCGCCAGCAGCGGCACGCTACAGGCGAGCAGAGGAATGACGATCCCCAGCGGGAAGTGAGACGTGTATTTCATAGAATATGCCCTGTTTTCTGTTGCTGTCGGGCATAACGCCTTCCCCAATTGAAAAAACAATGGGATAAAATACTTGCCTCAGCGCCTCGCCAGATTTTGGCGCAGGTCAGCGCCTTCCCGGCATTAATGGGAATAAAAAAACAGCGTGAGACATAATAAAATTAAGTGCCCTGTTTCATCATTAGAGAAAAAGCGCTGCGCGCTATTCTTTGATAGCGTAATCCAGACAGCGTGTCATTAGAGTAATGTGCCGTGTTACGGTAATAAAAATGAGATTCATTATCAAGATGATAATAATCAATATCGGAGAAAAATAAAATAAACACTAACAATCAAAAGGTTATAACAAAACAGATGGGGAGAAATAAAATAAAAACATCATCATTATTTTCTATTTATCATTAAAAACACACATTTTCGCCATATTATCTCCATAGTTAAATTAAAGATAAAAACACATTAATAGTAAGCGATAAAATGGGAGAAAACTATTTGTCGGCATTGTTATGTTTTTTACGCCCTTGTCGTGCCCGGCTAACGGCGGCCGTTCTGCTAAAATAATCACATCCCCTGCGGAGTATTCCTCCATGAACGCCTACTCGCTATCACGTCTGTTTATCGCCTGGCTCACCTGCCTCGCGACACTGTTATTCGCTCCTCTGCTGCCGGCAGTAGAGGTGGAAAAAGCGCCGCCGGCAGCAGCCGAAGACAACACGCTATCGATTCATATCGACGATATGCTACGGCCATGGAGAGGCGATTTGCCTGGCATGATCGACCGTCGTACCATTCGGGTATTAACCACCTACAGCAAGACCTTCTTTTTTATTGATAAAGGCACCCAGCGCGGGGCGACGCACGACATTTTTATCGCGCTGGAAAACGAGCTGAATAAACAGCTAGCGAAGGATAAAAAGCTCAAACAGCGCCACCTGAAGCTGCATATCGTTTTTGTGCCGGTCAGTCGGGATAATCTCTTTATCGCGCTTAATGAAGGTAAAGGCGATATTGCGGCTGCCAATCTGACTATCACGCCCTCGCGGGAAGCACAGGTCGATTTCGCCCAGCCGCTCTACAGCAACGTGAAAGAATTACTGATCTCCGGCCCGGCTTCACCGAAGGTCGACAGCCTGGAGCAACTCTCTGGTCAAACCGTCTTTGTTCGCCGCTCCTCCAGCTATTACGACAGCCTGCAAGCGCTGAACGCCCGATTTGCCGGTGAGTCGCGCCCACCGGTGATACTGGAGGCGGCGCCGGAAGCGCTGGAGGATGAAGATCTGCTGGAAATGCTCAACGCCGGGCTGATTCCGCTGATCGTCGTCGATCAGCATAAAGCGTTGTTCTGGAAACAGGTGTTTCCAAAAATTCAGGTCCATGACAATGTGGTGCTGCGCGAGGGCGGCGACATTGCCTGGGCGGTACGCAAAGACAGCCCGCAGCTGCTGACGGTACTGAACAACTTCGTCAGAAAGAATCGTCAGGGCACCACGCTGGGCAATACTCTCCTGCTGCGTTACCTGAAAAATGCTAAATATGTCAAAAATGCCGCGGCGAGTAAGGAACGACGCAAATTCCTCGCGATGGTAGATGTCTTCCGCAAGTACGGCGATCGTTACGACGTCGACTGGCTGCTGATGGCGGCCCAGGGATACCAGGAGTCGCGGCTGAATCAGTCGGTACGGAGCCACGTCGGCGCCATCGGCGTTATGCAGGTGATGCCCAGCACTGGAAAAGAGCTGAAGGTGGGCGATATTAAACAGCTGGATCCCAATATCCATGCCGGCGTGAAATACATGCGCTGGATGATGGATCGGTACTATGCCGATGAGCCCATGACCCGGCTCGATAAAGCGCTGTTTACCTTTGCCTCCTATAACGCGGGTCCGGCGCGTATCGCCCGCCTGCGCACCATGACTAAACAGCGAGGATTTGACCCGAACGTCTGGTTCGGTAACGTCGAAAATATGGCGGCAGAAAAAATTGGCGCCGAGACGGTAACCTACGTCAGCAATATCTATAAGTATTACATCGCCTATCGGCTGATCGTCGATGACATGGCCCGCAAACAGAAAGCGACGGCCGTACCGCGGCAGGAGCCGGTGGCGCAGCCAGTCAAACCGCAGCCCAGCGTGGCGACAGCCGCCACCGCTCAGGTGCCCGTCATCTGAATCGCTCGTTACCGTAGGTCAAATTCCATCCTGAAATGACGGTGCAGGAATAACAAAGAAAAAGCCCCGGCGAAACCGGGGCTTTCTGTTTTCGACTGCGCAGACAGTGCGCCTAAGGCAAGCCTTAGAACGGGATGTCGTCGTCGAAGTCCATCGGCGGTTCGTTGGAAGGCGCTGCCGGGGCCTGCTGCTGCGGACGGGACTGCGCGCCGCCGCTGAACTGGTTGCCGCCCTGCGGCTGCTGCGGCTGACCCCAACCGCCCTGCTGCTGGCCGCCGCCTGCCGGTGCGCCGCCGCCCTGACGGCCGCCCAGCATCTGCATGGTGCCGCCCACGTTCACCACCACTTCGGTGGTGTATTTGTCCTGACCGGATTGATCGGTCCACTTGCGGGTACGCAGCTGGCCTTCAATGTACACCTGTGAGCCTTTACGCAGATACTCACCAGCGACTTCCGCCAGTTTGCCGAACAGCACAACGCGGTGCCACTCGGTCTGCTCTTTCATTTCGCCGGTCTGCTTGTCACGCCAGGATTCGGAAGTTGCCAGCGTGAAGTTGGCGACAGCGCCGCCACTTGGCATGTAGCGTACTTCCGGGTCCTGCCCCAGATTACCGACGAGAATCACCTTGTTTACGCCTCTGCTGGCCATGTTCGTGTCTCCTGAATACGTTTCTTAATAGTGTAAACGCGCGAGTGTACCATTTCCACGTAGCATTTTAATAGCTGCGAGGCTGATTCCAGAGATAGTACCCGGCTACGACATTGTTGCACACTCGACCCGAATTTGCATTCCGATACTGTATATTCATTCAGGTTAAATTGTGTCATAATTAGCCGTTTCTGCCGTTTGTCCTTCAAGCAAACCAGGCAATCCGTGTATCTACCTACCGGGAAAGGTGAATGGATAAGATCGAAGTTCGGGGCGCCCGCACCCATAATCTCAAAAACATCAACCTCGTTATCCCGCGCGACAAACTCATTGTCGTCACCGGGCTTTCCGGGTCTGGCAAATCTTCACTCGCTTTCGACACCCTGTATGCCGAAGGCCAGCGTCGCTACGTCGAATCGCTCTCCGCCTATGCGCGACAGTTCCTGTCGCTGATGGAGAAGCCGGACGTCGACCATATCGAAGGGCTGTCGCCGGCGATTTCCATCGAACAGAAATCAACCTCTCACAACCCCCGCTCGACGGTGGGTACTATTACCGAAATTCACGACTATCTGCGTCTGCTGTACGCCCGCGTCGGCGAACCGCGCTGTCCGGATCACGACGTGCCGCTGGCGGCGCAAACCGTCAGTCAGATGGTCGATAATGTCCTCGCCCAGCCGGAAGGCCTGCGCCTGATGCTGCTGGCGCCCATTATTAAAGAGCGCAAAGGCGAGCACACTAAAACCCTGGAAAACCTCGCCAGTCAGGGCTACATCCGCGCGCGGATCGACGGCGAGGTCTGCGATCTGTCGGATCCGCCGAAGCTGGAGCTGCAGAAGAAGCACACCATTGAGGTAGTCATCGACCGCTTCAAGGTGCGCGACGATCTGGCGCAGCGCCTGGCCGAGTCGTTTGAAACCGCGCTGGAGCTCTCCGGCGGGACCGCCATTGTGGCTAATATGGATGATCAGAAAGCGGAAGAACTGCTGTTTTCCGCCAACTTCGCCTGCCCGATCTGCGGCTACAGCATGCGCGAGCTGGAGCCGCGTCTGTTCTCCTTTAACAACCCGGCGGGCGCCTGCCCGACCTGCGACGGCCTCGGCGTGCAGCAATATTTCGATCCCGATCGCGTGGTGCAAAATCCCGAGCTGTCGCTGGCGGGCGGCGCCATCCGCGGCTGGGATCGGCGTAACTTCTACTACTTCCAGATGCTGAAGTCGCTGGCGGAGCACTATAAATTCGACGTCGAAGCGCCATGGGGCACCCTCAGTGCCAACGTGCAGAAAGTGGTGCTGTACGGTTCAGGTAAAGAAAGTATTGAATTCAAATACATGAACGACCGCGGCGATACCTCGGTGCGCCGCCATCCGTTCGAAGGCGTGCTGCATAACATGGAGCGCCGTTACAAAGAGACGGAATCCAGCGCGGTGCGCGAAGAGCTGGCGAAGTTCATCAGCAACCGTCCGTGCGCCAGCTGCGACGGCACTCGTCTGCGTCGCGAGGCGCGCCACGTGTTTGTGGAAAACACCCCGCTGCCGACCATCTCCGATATGAGCATCGGCCATGCGATGGATTTCTTCAACAATCTGAAGCTCTCCGGCCAGCGGGCGAAAATCGCCGAAAAAGTGCTGAAAGAGATTGGCGATCGTCTGAAATTCCTCGTCAACGTCGGCCTCAACTACCTGACGCTCTCCCGCTCGGCGGAAACGCTCTCCGGCGGCGAAGCCCAGCGTATCCGTCTGGCAAGCCAGATTGGCGCCGGGCTGGTTGGCGTGATGTACGTGCTGGATGAACCCTCTATCGGCCTGCACCAGCGCGATAACGAACGCCTGCTCGGCACCCTGATCCACCTGCGCAATTTAGGCAACACGGTGATCGTCGTTGAGCACGACGAAGACGCCATTCGCGCCGCCGACCATGTGATCGATATCGGTCCCGGCGCTGGCGTTCACGGCGGCCAGGTAGTAGCGGAAGGGCCGCTGGAGGCCATTATGGCGGTCCCGGAATCCCTGACCGGCCAGTTCATGAGCGGTAAACGCAAAATTGAAGTGCCGAAACAGCGCGTGCCCGCCAACCCGGAGAAAGTCCTCAAGCTGACCGGCGCGCGCGGCAACAACCTGAAGGATGTAACGCTCACCCTGCCAGTGGGCCTGTTTACCTGCATCACCGGCGTCTCCGGCTCGGGTAAATCCACGCTGATCAACGATACCCTGTTCCCGATTGCCCAGCGCCAGCTCAACGGCGCGACCATCGCCGAACCAGCGCCGTATCGCGATATCCAGGGGCTGGAACATTTCGATAAAGTGATCGATATCGACCAGAGCCCGATCGGCCGGACGCCGCGCTCCAACCCGGCAACCTATACCGGGGTGTTTACCCCGGTGCGCGAGCTGTTCGCCGGCGTACCGGAGTCTCGCTCACGCGGCTATACGCCGGGGCGCTTTAGCTTTAACGTTCGCGGTGGGCGCTGCGAAGCCTGCCAGGGTGACGGCGTCATTAAGGTTGAGATGCACTTCCTGCCGGATATCTACGTGCCGTGCGACCAGTGCAAAGGCAAACGCTATAACCGTGAAACGCTGGAGATTAAGTACAAGGGTAAGACCATCCACGAAGTGCTGGATATGACCATCGAAGAGGCGCGTGAATTCTTTGATGCCGTACCGGCGCTGGCGCGTAAGCTGCAAACCCTGATGGACGTCGGCCTGACCTATATCCGCCTTGGCCAGTCGGCGACGACCCTGTCCGGCGGCGAGGCGCAGCGCGTGAAGCTGGCGCGCGAGCTGTCCAAGCGCGGTACCGGCCAGACGCTGTATATCCTCGATGAGCCGACCACCGGTCTGCACTTCGCCGATATCCAGCAGTTGCTGGAAGTCCTGCACCAGCTGCGCGATCAGGGCAATACCATCGTGGTGATTGAGCACAACCTCGATGTGATTAAAACTGCCGACTGGATTGTCGATCTCGGCCCGGAAGGCGGCAGCGGCGGCGGCGAAATCCTGGTCTCCGGTACGCCGGAAACCGTCGCCGAGTGCGAAGCCTCGCACACCGCGCGCTTCCTCAAGCCCATGCTGAAATAATTAGCGGGTAAGCTGCTGCCGGACCGGCTCCGGCAGCATTTTCACCGCCTGCTGATAAGACGCATCGACCAGGTAGTAGATTTGCGAATCCGGCAGCGAGCCATCCAGATAGACGGTGCTCCAGTGCGCTTTATTGAGATGCTGGCTGGGCCGGACATCGCGATGCTGCTGACGCAGCAGCTCAGCCAGCTCCGGACTCGCCTTCAGCGCGACCGCCGGCCGCTGGTCCTCAACCTCCTTCACCATGGCAAACAGCACGTCTGAGACCTTAATCTGCGTGGCTTTCCAGTCGCTGTGGACGCTCTGCTCTGCTCCCGGTTTCGCCATGCAGTACTGTAATAACTCCGAAATTGTCATCTTTTATTCCCCCATGAGCGTCGCAACGATGCGCCGCGAACCGCCGTGTATCCGATGCTCCCCCAGCCAGATGCCCTGCCAGGTTCCCAGCCTGACGCGTCCGTCCTCGACCGGCAGCATTAGCGACACGCCAAGCATCGATGATTTGATGTGCGACGGCATATCGTCAGGGCCTTCATAGTCATGTTCATACGGCGCATTGTCCGGTACGGCGTTGAGAAAATACTGCTCCATGTCATAGCGGACGGTGGGATCGCAGTTTTCGTTGAGCGTCAGGGAAGCGGAAGTATGCTGGAGCAGGAGGTGCAGCAGGCCAACCTTCACCCCGGACAGCCCGCGGATCTGGCCAAGGATTTCGTCGGTGACCAGATGAAAACCGCGGGACTTTGGCCCAAGCGTCAGGGTTTGCTGATACCACATCATTGACTCCTTTTGCGAATGAATCCTTCTAAGTGTGCAGCAATACGTGAAAAGGTAAAACCTTCCACCCCTGATTTTGCATAAAAAAACGGCAGCGCCGTCGCTGCCGTTTATCGCGTTCAGGCGGTCATCAGTATTCGGAATTGACGATTACTTCCTCGCCCAGCGCGCCAGCCATCGGCAACGGCTTATAGGAGGAGTTGGCGGCCCGCAGCACGCGGATGCCACGGGCGCCCGCTTCGCGGGCGGCGGTGATATCGTTATCCGAATCGCCGTAGAAAACCTTTATCTGCTTCGCCTGCAGCCACTGGGTCTTGGTGTTCTGGCCAGGCTTATCGCCAGCGAAAATCACCGGATTCATATTGGCGGCCGGGATGAGAAAATCATCCTGCAGGGTTTTAGAAACGGTTTCGGTTTTGGTCTGGCTGCGGCCGGTGACGAACCAGATGCTGTCCCCGCGCTTCACATGCATCGCAATCAGCTGGCGCGCCACCTCTTTCGGCATGCTGAATTCATCCCAGCCATTGTTCATTTTTTCCCAGAACTGCGGGTTTTTCAGGTAATCCTCGCTGCCGGGAGAGAAGGTTTTTTGCCCGCGCCAGAAACCCGGACTGGAGAAGAGGACGGTGTCATCGATATCAAAGCCGACGGCCATCGGCGGCCGCCCCAGCAGGCTGTTCTCAATTTGCGCCACCGAAACCCAGTGGATTGGCGCCTGCTCGGCCAGCTGGGCCACGTTGGTGCCGACCCACAGCGGCTGCGGCGTGGAGGCGCGCGCCACAACGGCGCTGTTCAGCGTGAACAGGAGAGAAGCCGCCGCAAGGGCGAGAGTAAGTTTGCGCATATTTATCCCTAAATCTATCAATCATTATTGTTTTCAATAATGTGCATGCTTATCAACGTCCCGACCTTACCCGCCGGCGGCATGGATGAAAAGCCTTTTTCGCGCAGATGTCATAGAAAAAGAGGATGATCACATCCGAGGGGGTTGCCCCTGCCCGTTGACCGGCAGAGACAACCCGCTGGAGAGCGGCTTACATTACCGCGGCAAAAGCTTTCGCTACCTGCTGAACATTACGTGAGTTTAACCCCGCCACGCACATGCGTCCGCTGGCAATCAGGTAGACGCCAAACTCATCGCGCAGACGATCCACCTGCGCCGCGCTAAATCCGGTATAGCTGAACATCCCGCGCTGCTTGAGCAGGTAATCCACTTTGCTGCCCGGGGCAACCTGCTGCAGCGCGTCGACCAGCGCCTGGCGCATGGTCAGGATGTGCGCGCGCATGGCGTCCACTTCCGCCTGCCACGTGGCTTTCAGCCCGGCATCGTTCAGCACCGTCGCCACCACCTGCGCGCCAAAGCTCGGCGGGCTGGAGTAATTACGGCGCACGGTGGCCTTCAGCTGCCCCAGCACGCGGCCCGCGGTTTCGCTGTCTTCACAGACCACGGACAGACCGCCGACGCGCTCCCCGTACAGCGAGAAAATTTTAGAGAACGAGTTGCTGACCAGCATCGGCATCCCGGCGCTGGCGATGGCGCGAATAGCGTAGGCATCCTCTTCCAGCCCCCCGCCAAAGCCCTGGTAGGCGATGTCGAGGAAGGGGATCAGCTGACGCGCTTTCAATACCTCAACCACGCGGTCCCACTGGGCTGGCGTCAGGTCGGCGCCGGTCGGGTTGTGGCAGCAAGGGTGCAGCAGCACAATATCGCGGGCCGGCAGCGTTTGCAGCGTCGCCAGCAGGTCCTCAAAGCGCACGCCGTTGGTGGCTTTATCAAACCAGGGGTAAGTACTTACTTCGAAGCCAGCCCCTTCAAAAATGGCGATGTGGTTTTCCCAGGTCGGATCGCTGACCCAGACATGAGACTCAGGAAAGTAACGTTTGAGGAAGTCGGCCCCGACCTTCAGCGCGCCCGAACCGCCGACCGTCTGAATAGAGGCAATGCGATTTTGCTTAAGCGCGGTATGCTCTGCGCCAAACAGCAGTGGCGCAATCGCCTGACGGTAGCCGCTCAACCCTTCCATTGGCAGATACAGCGAGGCGCCATGCGGCTCGGCGTTCAGGCGTGCTTCCGCTTCCGCCACCGCCTGCAGCTGCGGGATAATGCCGTCATCGTTGTAGTACAGCCCGATACTCAGGTTGACTTTGTCGCTTCGCGGGTCTTCTTTGAAGCGTTCCATCAGAGAAAGAATAGGGTCGCCGGCGTAGGCGTCAACTTTTTGAAACACGCGATGTATCTCCAGGTTTACATGGGGCAGGTTCTTACACAATAAACCGGATATGACGGCAGGTCGAGAGGATGTTGAGGGGAAAGTGAGCGCGCAGCGGTATAAACCGCTTTTTTGAGCGCCGCAGGCCTGGTGCGTACCGGATCAGCCTCTGTGCTATCCGGTACGCCAGAGGCTTAGTCGAAGTATTTCATGGCGACGCGGGAGGTCAGTCGCGTAATAAGTTCGTAAGCACTCACTTTCGTTATCTCGGCGATGCGCTCTACCGGGAGCCCCTCTCCCCACAGCACTACCGCATCGCCGGCCTTATCCTGGGCCTGCGGTCCGAGGTCAACGCAGATCATATCCATCGCCACCCGGCCGACAATCGGCACTTCCCGGCCATTGACCAGCACCGGCGTGCCCGACGGTGCCGCGCGCGGATAACCGTCGCCATAGCCCATCGCCACCACGCCGAGACGGGTATCGCGTTCGCTGATCCAGGTGCCGCCGTAGCCGACGGGCTCCCCTGCTTTATGCTCGCGCACCGCAATCAGGCTGGACGTTAGAGTCATCACCGGCTGGCAGCCGAAATCTCTGCCGGTGGAGCGATCGTCCAGCGGCGACACGCCATACAGGATAATTCCGGGGCGCACCCAGTCGTAATGCGATTGCGGCCACAGCAGAATGCCGCCCGAGGCGGCGATAGAGCGCAAGCCCGGCTTGCCTTCGGTAAAGGTGGTGAAGATGTCCAGCTGGCGTTCGGTGGCGCCGCAGGTCGGCTCATCGGCGCGCGCGAAGTGGCTCACCACGTTCACCGGCTGGCGGACGTTTTTACACTGGCTCAGACGCTGATAAAACGCCTCGGCTTCCTCCGGGCGCACTCCTAAGCGATGCATGCCGGTATCCAGCTTCATCCACACGGTCACCGGCTCGGGGAGATCGGCTTGCTCCAGCGCCGCCAGCTGTTCGGGGCTATGCACCGCCGTATGCAGGCGCTGGGCGGCGATCACCGCCAGGTCTTCCGCAGCAAAAAAGCCTTCCAGCAGGAGGATCGGCTGGGCGATGCCCCCCGCTCGCAGGCGCAGCGCCTCTTCCAGGCGGGCGACGCCAAAGGCGTCGGCGTCGGTCAGCGTTCGCGCGGTCTCGAGAAGACCGTGTCCGTAGGCGTTCGCTTTCACTACCGCAACCAGTTTGCTGGCGGGCGCCAGTTCACGCAGACGTTGCAGGTTGTGTCGCAGAGCGCGGCGGTTGATAACTACAGTTGCCGCTTGCATTTGAATTCCTTAATAAAAGAAGGCGGAAGGATTACTCATCATCATACTGAGGACCGGCATAATTATCGAAACGCGACCACTGGCCGTTAAAGGTCAGTCGCACGGTGCCGATCGGACCGTTACGTTGTTTACCAATGATAATTTCCGCGATGCCTTTAAGATCGCTGTTCTCGTGATAGACCTCATCACGGTAAATGAACATGATTAAGTCGGCATCCTGTTCGATAGAGCCGGACTCACGCAGGTCGGAGTTGACCGGGCGCTTATCGGCGCGCTGCTCCAGCGAGCGGTTAAGCTGCGACAGCGCCACCACCGGCACCTGCAGCTCTTTCGCCAGCGCCTTCAGCGAGCGGGAGATTTCGGCAATCTCAAGGGTACGGTTGTCGGAGAGCGACGGCACGCGCATCAGCTGCAGGTAGTCGATCATAATCAGTCCGATGCCGCCGTGCTCGCGGGCGATACGCCGCGCGCGGGAGCGCACCTCCGTCGGCGTCAGGCCGGAGGAGTCATCGATATAGATATTGCGCTTTTCCAGCAGGATGCCCATGGTGCCGGAGATCCGCGCCCAGTCTTCGTCGTCCAGTTGACCGGTACGAATGCGGGTCTGATCGACGCGCGACAGCGAGGCCAGAGAACGCATCATGATCTGTTCCGAGGGCATCTCGAGACTGAAGATTAATACCGGTTTGTCCTGCAGCATCGCCGCGTTTTCCACGAGGTTCATCGCGAAGGTCGTTTTACCCATCGATGGACGGGCGGCGACGATAATCAGATCCGACGGCTGCAGGCCGGCGGTCTTTTTGTTGAGGTCGTCGTAGCCGGTATTGACCCCGGTGACGCCGTCATGGGGCTGCTGGAACAGCTGTTCGATACGGGCGACAGTGGCATCGAGGACATCGGCGATGTTCTTCGGCCCTTCGTCTTTGTTGGCCCGGCTTTCGGCGATTTTGAAAACCCGGGATTCGGCAAGGTCGAGCAGATCTTCGCTGGTTCGCCCCTGCGGGTCGAAGCCGGCTTCGGCGATCTCGTTGGCCACCGAAATCATTTCGCGCACCACCGCGCGTTCGCGCACGATGTCGGCATAGGCGCTGATGTTAGCCGCGCTGGGCGTGTTTTTGGACAATTCGGCCAGATAGGCGAAGCCGCCCACGCTGTCCAGCTGCCCCTGACGCTCCAGCGACTCGGCGAGCGTAATCAGGTCAATCGGACTGCCGGACTCCTGCAGGCGCGCCATCTCGGTAAAAATATGACGGTGCGGACGGGTATAAAAGTCGTCGGCAACGACGCGTTCGGCGACGTCGTCCCAGCGCTCGTTATCCAGCATTAAACCGCCCAACACCGACTGCTCCGCTTCAATCGAGTGCGGCGGGACTTTCAGCCCGGCGAGCTGCGGATCGCGTTCGCGGGTTTCTGTCTGTGGTTTGTTGAAGGGTTTATTTCCTGCCATAGCCTAACATTTCACCGATCCGGAAAAGAGCGTGACAGTATAGCGAGAAAGCCATTGCCGCTAAAGAACCCATTAAGCGTGGCAGGCCTGAGGCGGGTAAGAAAATCCGTCGCCGCCGGCGCAGGCTGTTAAGCTTACTGAATAATCTCGGAACAACACAGGAGCGAACATGGCAACACGCATCGAATTTTCGAAACACGGGGGACCGGAGGTGCTTCAGGCGGTTGAGTTCACGCCACGCGATCCCGCAGAACATGAGATTCAGGTCGAAAACAAAGCCATCGGCATCAACTATATCGACACCTATGTTCGCAGCGGCCTCTATCCGCCGCCGTCGCTGCCGAGCGGCCTGGGCACCGAGGCGGCCGGCATCGTCAGTAAAGTTGGCCATGGGGTCACGCATATTAAGGTAGGCGATCGGGTGGTGTACGCCCAGTCGGCGCTCGGCGCCTACAGCACGGTACACAATGTGCTGGCCGACAAAGCGGCGGTCCTGCCGGACGCTATCTCTTTCGAACAGGCCGCCGCGTCGTTCCTCAAAGGATTAACGGTCTGGTATCTGCTGCGCAAAACCTATGAAATTAAGCCTGATGAGATGTTCCTGTTTCACGCGGCCGCTGGCGGCGTGGGGCTGATAGCCTGTCAGTGGGCGAAAGCGCTGGGGGCGAAACTTATCGGTACCGTCGGCAGCTCGCAGAAAGCGCAGCGCGCCAAAGAGGCGGGCGCCTGGCAGGTGATTAACTATCGCGAGGAGTCTATCGTGGAGCGGCTCAAGGCGCTCACCGACGGTAAGAAAGTGGCCGTCGTCTACGACTCGGTGGGGAAAGATACCTGGGAGGCCTCTCTGGACTGCCTGCAGCGCCGCGGCCTGATGGTCAGCTTTGGTAACTCCTCCGGTCCGGTGACCGGCGTTAATCTGGGGATCCTGAATCAAAAAGGCTCCCTGTACGTCACTCGCCCATCGCTGCAGGGCTATATCACCAACCGGGAAGAACTGGAGGAAGCCTGCAGTGAATTGTTTTCGCTGATCGCCAGCGGGGTGATTAAAGTGGACGTGGCTGAAAGTCAGATCTATCCGCTGAGCGAAGCGCGGCGGGCGCATGAAGTTCTGGAGAGCCGGGTGACGCAGGGTTCGAGTTTGCTGCTGCCATAAGTTGGCAGAAGGGGCAAAAGTTTAGGGCTTCCACCTGGGAAGCCCTTACTTTTTTTTAGTTCGGCTGTATGTAGGGTACAGCGCGATGAATTCGTTAACGCGCTAATAGTGACAGATTTGCGCAGCAATGCCTACGCGGTTGTCTGCAAAATTGTTCAGGTTGTGACGCACCCCTCAATACCTTAGTAACGCCAACGGTTATTGTCGCGAAAAGCGTTTCCGTTCGGGGATTTCAGCGCCCGAATAATCCACACCACCGCCACCGCCAGCAGCAGCCACGGCAGTAATTTGATCATCAAGGCGAACAACCCGCCGACGAACATCAGCGCCGTCGCCACCACGATTGCCGCGATAATCCCCAGCAGCGATACGCCGGTGACCAGCAGCATGACAAAAAATCCAATGACAAATAGCAGTTCCAGCATGGTTCTCTCCCCAAAGAATGAATACTTCACTCTGCAGGTATTACAAAAAGCATGCCAACCATAAGCTTTTGACTTTAAAACAAAACGCCCCGCGACGGTGCGCGAGGCGTGGTCAATTTCACCAGGTTTTGGTCAGAAATTAACGTTTATCTGCCACCAGCTTCAGGGCATGCTCCAGCACTGCAATATCGGCGCCGGCTTTATGCGCATTTTCGCTCAGGTAGCGACGCCACTGGCGAGCGCCGGGGATCCCCTGAAACAGCCCCAGCATATGGCGGGTAATATGGCCCAGATAGGTGCCCTTGCTGAGCTCGCGCTCAATATAGGGGTACATGGCTCGCACCACCGCTACCGGATCGGCATCCGCGCCGGCGACGCCGAAAATTTCGCGGTCGACCGAGGCCAGAATGCCCGGGTTCTGATAGGCCTCACGCCCGACCATCACCCCATCCATATGCTCAAGCTGTACTCTGGCTTCGTCCAGCGATTTGATGCCGCCGTTGATCGCCATCGTAAGGTGGGGGAAATCGCGCTTCAGCTGCCAGACGCGGGGGTAATCCAGCGGCGGGATCTCGCGGTTCTCTTTTGGACTCAGGCCGGAGAGCCAGGCTTTGCGGGCGTGAATAATAAACATCTCACACTCGCCCTTGCCGGAGACCGTCTCAATGAAATCGCACAGAAACTCATAGCTATCCTGGTCGTCAATGCCGATACGGGTTTTCACCGTGACCGGAATCGACACCACATCGCGCATCGCCTTGATGCAGTCGGCCACCAGTGGCGCATTGCCCATCAGGCAAGCGCCAAACATCCCGTTCTGCACGCGGTCGGAGGGGCAGCCGACGTTGAGGTTGATCTCATCATAGCCGCGCGCCTCGGCCAGCTTCGCGCACTGCGCCAGGGCCTGGGGATCGCTGCCGCCGAGCTGCAGAGCAACCGGGTGCTCTTCTTCGCTATAGGCCAGATAGTCCCCTTTGCCGTGAATAATCGCCCCGGTGGTCACCATTTCGGTATACAGCAGCGTATGCCGCGACAGCAGCCGCAGGAAGTAGCGGCAGTGTCGGTCGGTCCAGTCGAGCATCGGCGCGATGGAGAAGCGGTGAGCAGGGAAAACAGGTGACGTTGATTCAGGCATCATGGCGAATAAATAAGCATCCGGGTAAAAAGGGGCGCTACTATAGCATAAAGATACACCACAGGCGCATAGTGCGCCGCGCTTCGCCCCTCACCTGAAATGATTACTTTTTCCGCGGCTTACCGTCGTGTGGACCGAAGAACTGCGGCGGATGGTCAACCCAACGATCCTGGCGCGTCGCGGCATAGCCGGGATTGAGCGGGTAATAAATGCGGTTGTACTTCTTGTTGGCCTCGCCCACCACCAGCAGACGAACTTCCTGCTCGGTGTTATTGAGAAAGGTGTGGCAGATGCCGGTACCAGCGGGAAAACCCACGCTGTCGCCGGGCTCCAGCTTCCAGAGATAGCCGTTTATCCACACTTCCGGATAGCCCTCCAGCACGTAGATGAACTCTTCCTCATCGCTCTCCGCGTGTGGATAAGAGGTGCGCCGCCCGGGCGGCAGCCGCTCGTGGTGGATCCCCAGCCGGTTGAGACGTAAACCTCGCCCCAGCGGCGCGCCGATTGAAAAACGCTCCGGGCTGTCGGGATAAGTAGCATCGTCGGGCCCTTCCAGTTCGCGCCAGTGGCGAATGCAATCAGGTCGTTTCATCGTTTTCTCCCGAAAATGAGACACTTCAGATATAGCATACCCAGGGTCGGGCGTGTTGTGATTAAATCGGACATGGTGGTTTTAGCGAGCGGCTAAGGCGTAGTCTGCTCGAGAATAAGCGGCCAGCGCTCGGGACGGGCGCCGGTGCCGACAACCTGAAGTATGACCCGTATCACCTGCCGGCTCTCGGTGTTTTCTGAGGAACGTGATAAAGTAACAGATTCAAATTCACGCAATCCGAGGATGCTCATGGATAAGACCCCTTCGCAAGAGATGTTAGCGCATGCTGAAAAGCTTTGCGCACAGCGCGGCGTACGCCTGACTCCACAGCGTCTGGAAGTGTTGCGCCTGATGAGCCTGCAGCAAGGGGCAATCAGCGCCTACGATCTGCTGGACTTGCTACGTGAGAAAGAGCCGCAGGCGAAGCCGCCGACGGTTTACCGTGCGCTGGAGTTTTTACTCGAGCAGGGTTTTGTCCATAAGGTAGAGTCAACCAATAGCTATGTGCTGTGCCATCTGTTCGACCAGCCGACCCATAGCTCGGCCATGTTTATCTGCGACCGCTGCGGCGTGGTAAAAGAAGAAGCGGCGGAAGGGGTGGAAGATATCATGCATACGCTGGCGGCCCGCATGGGGTTTGCCCTGCGCCACAATGTGATAGAAGCTCACGGGCTTTGCGCGGGCTGCGTGGAAGTCGAAGCCTGCAGCACCCCGGGACACTGCCAGCACGATCATACTATTCAGCTCAAAAAGAAAGCCCGCTGAGCGTCTGCCGCAGCGGGAAAAAGGGTTAACGGCGCGTCCGTGCGCCATTCAGACAGGCACTAACACAAATGCTTCATTCTTCGGATCAAGGAACACTACCAGCGATAGTCGTTCTTATGCTCCCAGTCTGAGACTTCTTTCTCAGCCTGATCTTTCTCATAGCCGTAACGCTCCTGAATTTTGCCGACCAGCTGGTCGCGCTTCCCTTCGATTACGGTCATATCATCATCGGTAAGTTTGCCCCACTGTTCCTTGGCTTTACCTTTAAACTGTTTCCAGTTACCGCCGATTTCGTCTTTATTCATAATAACGTCCTCATCATTCGGTGGGTTTACAGCCCGTTTTGTGCCGGACATGGTATTAACTATAGATGAGAATGCTGGCGTCGATTCGTTATTCGGAATTTTTAACCATCGCACCGCGGGATAACGCGAAGAGGATGTTCCCGGCTTGCGCCACGCTGAGCCGGGCTATTGAATCGCCCTGTAAGCGTAGCGCGACCGGGGAAGGTCACGGCTAACGGCAATGACGGGAGATGACTAACTAAACCATGTGCCGCGTCGCCAGTGACGACGCCAGATCAGCGCCAGCGACAGGCCGCGCAGGGCGAGGAACACCGCCAGCGCCAGCCACAGACCATGGTTGCCAAGCACCGGTAGCGTAAGCAGCGTCACGGCAAACCCCGCCGCGGCGACCGCCATACTGTTCCTCATCTCAGCGCCGCGCGTCGCGCCGATAAACATGCCGTCCAGCAGATAGCACCAGACGCCGACCACCGGCAGGATCGTCTGCCAGATCAGATAGCGATCGGCCAGCTGCTGCAGGGAAGGCAGTGAGGTTAACAACGCGATAATGTACTGCCCCGCCAGGCTGTAAATCAGGGCAAACGCCAGCGCCACCATGCCGGACTGCCGGCAGGCCGCCCGCCACACCTCCAGCAACTGGCTACCGTCGCGCGCGCCGTAAGCCTGGCCGGAGTGAGCCTCCACGGCATAGGCAAAGCCATCCAGCGCGTAGGCGGTAAAGGTCAGCATGGTCATCAGTACGGCGTTAACCGCCACGATGTCGCTGCCCAGACGGGCGCCGAATACGGTCAGCGCGCCAAAGCACAGCTGCAGCAGCAGCGAGCGCAGCATGATGTCCCGATTCAACGCCAATAAACGGCGCAGATCCCCACGCCAGGCGTCTTTCAGCATCGCCAGCGACACGCCGCGCAGCGTCAGCACCCGCTTCGCCATCAGCAGGCCAATAATGAGGGTGGCGTACTCCGCGGTGACCGTGGCCAGCGCCGCTCCCTGGACGTTCATCCGCAGGCCCATCACCAGCCACAGATCGAGCACAATATTCAACAGATTACCCACCACCAGCAGAATAACCGGCGCCCGGGCGTACTGGACGCCCAGCAGCCAGCCGAGCAGCACCAGGTTGGCCAGCGAGGCGGGGGCGCTGAGCCAGCGAATTTCGAGAAACCGTCTCGCCTGCTCAAGCACCGCCTCGCTGCCGCCGACAATATGCAGAGCGAGGTCAATTAGCGGCAGGCGAAGCAGGATAATCAGCACCCCGGCGCCCAGCGCCAGGGCCAGTGGCTGCACCAGCGCCCGCGCCAGGCGCTGCGGATCTTTGGCGCCCCAGGCCTGAGCGGTGAGCCCGGTGGTGCTCATGCGCAGGAACAGCAGCAGCATGAAGAGGAAACTGGTGGCCGTCGCCCCGACCGCTACGCCGCCGAGGTATACCGGGCTGTCCAGGTGGCCGATCACCGCCGTATCCACCAGCCCCAGCAGCGGGACGGTGATGTTGGAGAAAATCATAGGGAGGGCAAGACGCCACAGCGCTTTATCGGCAGCGTTGAGCAGCATGTTTGAGGACCTGATTGAGGAAAAACGTCGCAGCGTCACGCAACAGATGACGCTGCGCAGAGGCAGGCGCTACAGCCATTCTCCATTACGGATCACGCCAACGGCCAGACCCTCAATGGTAAAACTCTGCTGGCGCAGATCGACGACGATCGGGGAAAACTCGCTGTTTTCCGGCAACAGTTCAACGACATTGCCCTGCTTTTTCAGGCGCTTCACCGTCACTTCTTCATCGATACGCGCGACAACCACCTGGCCGTTACGCACATCCTGGGTTTTGTGGACCGCCAGCAAATCGCCATCCAGAATACCGATGTCTTTCATCGACATCCCACTGACGCGCAGCAGGAAATCGGCGTTGGGCTTAAACATCGACGGGTCGACCTGATAGTGGCCTTCAATATGCTGCTGCGCCAGCAGCGGCTCACCGGCGGCGACGCGGCCGATCAGCGGCAGGCCTTGCTCTTCTTCCGTCAGCAGGCGAATACCGCGAGAAGCGCCGGAGACGATCTCGATCGCGCCTTTACGCGCCAGCGCTTTCAGGTGTTCTTCCGCCGCGTTTGGGGAACGGAACCCCAAGCGCTGAGCAATTTCCGCACGCGTCGGCGGCATGCCCGTCTGGCTGATATGATCCCTAATGAGATCAAACACCTCTTGCTGCCTGGTCGTTAACGCTTTCATTCCGCCCCCTGGGTGTATATACAGTTATGCTGTGAGTATATACAGCTAACGGTGATTTTGGAACCACATGGCACACAAAAATCGGCGGATTGTTCATATTTTGCGAGGGTTAGCGAAGAACGTTAGTGATAATGGCTCCACAGCAGCGTTCCCCAGGTGATCAGCGCGATGATAATCGCCAGCAGAACCGCCGCCGACCCCATATCTTTGGCGCGCCCTGAAAGCTCGTGAAAATCCGAGCCGATACGGTCCACAACCGCTTCAATCGCGCTGTTGAGAATTTCGACTATCATCACTAGCAGGACCGAGCCAATCAGCAATACGCGGGTGATGGCGTCGACGTCCAGCCAGCAGGCTACCGCGACGGCCACGATAGCGGCGACGCCTTCCTGACGAAACGCAGCCTCGTTGATCCACGCCGCGCGAAATCCTTTCCAGGAGTAACCTGCCGCCTTAATGATCCGGGTTAACCCGGTGGTATTATTGGCCATCACAAAACCTTTTTACGTAAATGACGTCGATGAGTGTGCGCGTTTGCCGCGTGGTAACGGAAATTTTGCCCACTTTCTGTTATTCTTGCCGCGCATTTGCATGATTAACCAGAGGCTTCACATCGTTTATGTCCGGCTGGCAACGAATTTACTATAAATTACTGAATTTACCATTACAGGTGCTGGTAAAAAGCAAGTCTATTCCGGCAGAGCCTGCCCAGGAATTAGGACTCGATACCTCGCGTCCGGTCATGTACGTCCTGCCCTATAATTCGAAGGCGGACCTGCTGACGCTGCGCGCCCAATGCCTGGCGCATGATTTACCTGACCCGCTTGAACCGCTGGAAATCGACGGCGCCCTGCTGCCGCGTTACGTATTCATCCACGGTGGGCCGCGCGTATTTACTTATTACACGCCAAAAGAAGAGTCCATCAAGCTGTTCCACGATTACCTCGATCTGCACCGCAACCATCCGGACCTCGATGTGCAAATGGTGCCGGTTTCGGTCATGTTCGGCCGTTCGCCGGGTCGCGAGAAAGGAGAAGTCAATCCGCCGCTGCGGATGCTGAACGGCATTCAGAAATTTTTCGCCGTCTCCTGGCTCGGCCGCGACAGTTTCGTGCGCTTCTCGCCGTCCGTTTCGCTGCGCCGCATGGCGGATGAGCACGGTACCGATAAGATCATCGCCCAGAAGCTGGCTCGCGTCGCTCGCATGCATTTTGCCCGCCAGCGGCTGGCCGCCGTCGGCCCGCGTCTGCCGGCCCGCCAGGATCTGTTTAATAAACTGCTGGCCTCGAAAGCGATTGCCCGCGCGGTGGAAGACGAAGCGCGCAGCAAGAAAATTTCGCACGAGAAGGCACAGCAGAACGCTATCGCGCTGATGGAAGAGATTGCGGCGAACTTCTCATACGAGATGATCCGCCTGACCGACCGCATTCTCGGCTTCACCTGGAACCGCCTGTACCAGGGCATCAACGTGCATAACGCCGAGCGCGTACGCCAGCTGGCGCACGACGGCCATGAAATTGTCTATGTCCCCTGCCACCGCAGCCACATGGACTATCTGCTGCTCTCCTACGTCCTGTACCATCAGGGGCTGGTCCCTCCGCATATCGCGGCGGGCATCAACCTCAACTTCTGGCCGGCCGGGCCGATCTTCCGCCGCCTCGGCGCCTTCTTTATTCGCCGCACCTTTAAGGGCAACAAACTCTATTCCACCGTGTTCCGCGAATACCTTGGCGAACTGTTCAGCCGCGGCTATTCCGTGGAGTATTTCGTCGAAGGCGGCCGCTCCCGTACCGGCCGCCTGCTCGATCCGAAGACCGGTACGCTGTCGATGACCATCCAGGCGATGCTGCGCGGCGGAACCCGACCGATCACCCTGGTGCCGATTTACATCGGCTATGAGCACGTGATGGAGGTAGGAACCTACGCCAAAGAGCTGCGCGGCGCCACTAAAGAGAAAGAGAGTCTGCCGCAGATGGTGCGCGGTTTAAGCAAGTTGCGCAACCTGGGCCAGGGTTACGTTAACTTCGGCGAACCGCTGCCGCTGATGACCTATCTTAACCAGCATGTGCCGGATTGGCGGGAAGCGATCGACCCGATCGAAGCGGTTCGCCCCTCCTGGCTGACGCCGACGGTGAATAGCATCGCCGCTGACCTGATGGTGCGCATCAATAACGCCGGCGCGGCCAACGCCATGAACCTGTGCTGTACGGCGCTACTGGCCTCCCGCCAGCGTTCGCTGACCCGTGAGCAGCTCACCCAGCAGTTAGAGTGCTACCTCGCGCTGCTGCGCAATGTGCCCTATTCTCCGGATGCGACCGCCCCATCCGCTTCGGCCAGCGAGCTCATCGATCATGCGCTGCAGATGAACAAGTTCGAAGTGGAGAAGGACACCATTGGCGACATCATCATCCTGCCGCGCGAGCAGGCGGTGCTGATGACCTACTATCGCAACAATATCGCCCATATGCTGGTGATGCCGTCGCTGTTAGCCGCTCTGGTGACTCAGCATCGTCATCTCAGCCGCGCCGAAGTGCTGCGTCATGTGGAAACACTCTATCCGTTCCTCAAGGCCGAGCTGTTCCTGCGCTGGGAAAAAGCGGAGCTGGCCGGAGTGGTGGATGCGCTGATTGCCGAGATGCTGCGTCAGGAGCTGATCGTCGTCGATGGCGATGTCATGAGCCTCAACCCGTCGCACTCTCGCTCCCTGCAGCTGCTGGCCGCTGGCGCCCGCGAGACGCTGCAGCGCTATGCCATCACCTTCTGGCTGCTGAGCGCTAACCCGGCGATCAACCGCAGCTCGCTGGAAAAAGAGAGTCGCACCGTGGCCCAGCGTCTGTCGGTGCTACACGGCATCAATGCGCCGGAGTTCTTCGACAAAGCGGTGTTCAGCACCCTGGTGTTGACCCTGCGCGATGAAGGCTATATCAGCGACACCGGCGACGCCGAGCCGGAAGAGACCCTGAAGGTTTATCGGATGCTGGCGGACTTGATTACGTCGGATGTCCGACTGACCATTGAGAGCGTCACGCAGGACGACGCGTAACGCGGCGTTTGCTGCCCCCCGGAATGCCGGGGGGCAGCGGACAGGAGGTTACAGGTAGCTCATCGCCAGGCCGAGGAACAGCACCAGCCCGACGTAGTTATTGTTCATAAACGCTTTGAAGCAGTTATCGCGGTCGCGATTGAAGATAAGCTTCTGCTGCCAGCCAAACAGACCCGCCGCCACGAACAGCGACCAGTAATATTCCCAGCCCAGCCCATTCAGCCAACCCACCGCGCCCATCAGCGCCAGCACGGCTACCTGCAGAATACCGATAATCAGTCGATCGTTTTCACCGAACAGGATCGCCGTCGATTTAATGCCGATCTTGAGGTCGTCATCGCGATCCACCATCGCATACTGGGTATCGTAGGCTACCGCCCACAGAATGTTGGCGAGGAACATCAGCCAGCAGCTCAGCGGCAGTGATTCGCTGACGGCCGAGAAGGCCATCGGGATCGACCAGCCAAAGGCCGCGCCCAGCACCACCTGCGGCAGATGGGTGTAGCGCTTCATAAACGGGTAGACCCACGCCAGCGCCAGCGCCGCCACCGACAGCAGAATGGTCATGGTGTTGAGGGTGAGCACCAACAGGAAAGAGAGCAGCACCAGCACGATAAACAGCGTTCGCGCCTCTTTCTCGGTGACATCGCCGCTCGGCAGCGGACGGCGGGCGGTACGCTTTACGTGACCATCAAATTTTCGGTCGGCATAGTCATTCACCACGCAGCCGGCGGCGCGCATCAGCCAGACGCCGGCGACGAATACCGCCAGGATCCACAGCGGCGGGACGCCCGGCGAGGCCACCCATAGCGCCCACAGCGTCGGCCACAGCAGCAGCAAAGCGCCGATCGGTTTGTCAGTGCGCATCAGGCGATGAAACGCCAACAGCTTATTCTGCGACAGACTCCACTCCATTTTTTCTTCCTCTTAGTACAACGGCGACGCAGGCAAAAAAAGCTCGGTCAGCAGCAGGGGTTTGCCGCTCAGCCGCAGGCGGGAACGACGCCCCCACAGCGCTGCATCGCGACCAATTTCAATAAAATCGCGGGTTAATGTCGACGACGTAAACAGGTATCGGCCCAGCGGAGTTTGCCCGAGCTGCTGTAGCGCCAGCTCCGGACCACACAGCGTCGACTCCGGCGCCACCGTGCGCCCGGCCAGCCAGGGCTCGCCATCGGCATTGAGTATAATCTCCCGCAGCCAGTAGCGCGGCTCGTCGGGCAGCAGCGCCGCTTCGTCAGTCAGCGCGTCACGGCCGATATACCCTTCGTTAACCAGGGTCACGGTGACCTGCTTTCCTTGTTGTTCAAAGCGCTGGGTCATTGAGTCCTCCAGCAGCAGCCAGTCACTTAGCGGCGGCGGCAGGGATGGCATAACGGCAAAATAGCGCAGCGCACGCAGTCGCGTAAGCGCAGGATGGGACATGCCTGATTCTCCGGTACATAACGTGAAAGCATTGTATCGCAGAATAGGCGGTTGGTGGCGGGCAAACGTCAATATACGATCATTCACGCAACAGCCATGCAACAGGCTGCCGCGCGTGCAAAAAAAGGTGCATCCCGGAGGATGCACCTAAAGGCTGTGCCTAAACATCAGCATTGTGGGGAGACGATTACCCCTTGCCTTTTACACTGCTGATAAAGGTGGAACGAGCGGATTTCGAGCCGAGGCGCTCAGCTTCGTTCATCAATTTCAGGGCTTTGTCGATGTCACCTTGTTTCACCGCCTGCTTAATACCATTGTTGAAGTAGGTTTCGGTATCGCTGAGCATCGGTTCGCTTTTGGCGGCCGGCGCCGCGGCGGCGGCTGGCGCGGCTACCGGCGCCGCGGTGTTGCCGACGGTTACCGGACCCGGGCCGGAGGAGCCGAACAGCGGCCCTACCAGCACGCTGGAAGTGCTATTAGTTTTCACTTTCAGCTTCAGCACGCCATCGGTGGTATGTTTAGCGATCGGATCCGGGATATCCGGGGCCGCATTGCCGGCGCCTTTGGCATAGGCTTTCGCCGGATCCAGCAGGGTCGTGGTCTGCTGGAGATCTTTTTCAGTGGTAAACACCAGCACATAGAGCTTTTGCTGGCCCAGCGCCGGGGTCAGGCGCATCACGCCGCCCAGGCGGTCAGCGGTCATCACGCCCGGCTGCTGATAGGTAAAGTAATTGCTGGGGAAGAACGCCGCGGGCGTCATGTTCTGGTCGAGAATCAGCACGTTCGGCGCAAAAATCTGCTTATGTTTGTTCAGTTCGCTGTCGAGCGTCAGGGTCAGCTCACCGATATTGGCCGGCACGCTCCAGGCGGCGACCGGTCCGACGATCCCCGGGACATCCAGGCGTTGACCGCCGGTGGTTAAATCAACGCTCTGCGTCTTTGATTGATCGGCAGGCGTCCAGATCAGCTGCTGCAGCGCGCTGGCTGGAATAGCCGGCGCGGCGCTGGTGTTCTGCGGTACAAAGTTAACATCGGCAAGGCTCATCCCCGGCACGCATGCCAACATCCCTGCGGATAAACACAGAGCGACGAGAGTTTTCTTCATTTTCATTCTTCTCACCTTGGATAGCATCGGTTTAGCGGTAGCCAGGCAATAGCGCGCTAACCCTGAATAATCAGGAGGGGCTGACGCCCCTCCCAGGTTACACCCGTCCTGCGGACGGTATTACCACCACACTTCCATCTGGGCACCGAAGGTAACTTCGCTGTCGTCACCGCGGCTGGAGGTGAAAGCGCCGCTTCCGCTGCTGTCTTTCGTCTGCAGACCGGAGGTGTTGCTGTAGCCCCAGTTTTCATCCCACTTCGCGTAGGTTGCGAAGATACGGATAGCCGGACGAGACCAGACGCTGTTGCCTGCCTGCCACTGTTGAGCCAGAGTAATTTTGTACTGGTTGTTGTTTTCGCTGGTACGCTGGGATTTCACGTTGTCGTAACCGATTTCCAGCTGGGTGCTCATGATCGGCGTCCATTTGTACATCGGACGGACACCCACGGTGTACCAGGTAGAACCGTTCTTGCTGTCCAGATCCACGTCCTGGTACATTGCCACGTACATCAGGCCCCAGTCATCGTTGAAGTCCATCGCGCCGTGATCCAGAACGCGGATCATGCTGCCGTTGTTATCGATGCTGGTCCCCTGAGAGTGGCCGCTGTTCCAGGAGGTCATTGCGTCAGTGGCGTACTGAACCACAAACTTGTTGAAGCCGCCCCAGATAGACTGAGTATGTTCACCGGTCCACATCCAGCCGTCTTTCGACGCGCCGTCTTCCAGGCGATAGTCATCCTGCGGGTTAGCACGGCCGTAATCGACCCCTAACTCCAGCACGCCGCCCGGGTTGGTTTCCAGACCCGCCAGACGGATATCAAAGACGTCGTTGGCAGTTTTCGCAGCATATTTTTTGGTGTCATCGCTGGAGAAAGTATAAGAGCCGCCGCTTTCTGAGTTACGGGTAGCGGCCAGAGAGAGCTTACCGAAGCCAAGGTCAACGTTTTCCAGACCTGCACCCGGGCCGGAGATATCCCAGTAGTAGAAGTCGATCATGTGAACGTCATGACGCTGATAGAAGCGTTTACCCGCCCACAGCGTGGAGCCCGGCAGCCAGTCAATCAGGTTTTTACCCTGGATGTTGGCTTCACGGAACGCCGGAGAGGTGCTTTCCCAGTCATCTTCCTGATTCACGGAATAGGCAACGTTAGTATCGAAATAAAAACTCTTATCCCCTTCCTTCCACAGCTCCTGGCCCAGCTTCAGTTCCGCATAGGTTTCACATTCGTTACCAAGACGGTATTTACTTTGAGCGCCGGTCGCTTTGAAGCACTGTTGCTCGCCGCCGCTGCCGGTCCAGCCAATGCCGGAACGCGCGTAGCCATGGAAATCGACAGCCAGCGCCTGAGCAGACATCACGCCTGCTGCGACGGCGACCGCCAGAGGAAGTTTGCGCAGAGTAATCATCATTCTATCTCCTGAGATCATTGCTTTTCTTTGCACGCTTCGCCGGTATATCGCCAGCCGGGTTCGCGCTTTTTTAATGGGAAGCCTTACACGCCCGGCTCTTTATGCAGCCGACGACAAGCGGTGCCATCCTCACGGAATAAATGGCAACGTTCTGGCGGCAAACCGATAGCGAATGTGGCTCCCTCTTCTACCAACACCACGTCGTTCTGGCGGTAAACCAGGTTCTGACGGATGGCGGGGATCTGGATATGAATTTGCGTTTCGTGACCGAGCTGTTCGACGACCTGGACCTCGCCTTCAAGGGTTACATCGGCGATATCGCTGGGCAGTAAATGCTCCGGTCGAATACCTAAGGACATATTGGCGCCCGCCTGCACGTTGGCGCTGTCCACCGGTAGCCAGATTTGCTGACGGTTCGGCAGTTCAACCTGCACCTGATCGATAGCCGTCGCGGTGACTTTGACCGGCAGGAAGTTCATCTTCGGTGAACCAATGAAGCCGGCAACGAAGCGGTCAGCCGGATAGTGATAGAGCTCCAGCGGTTTCCCAACCTGCGCCACACGGCCGGCGTCGAGGACCACGATCTTGTCGGCGAGGGTCATCGCTTCCACCTGATCGTGGGTGACATAGATCATGGTGCGGCCCAGTCGCTTATGCAGACGGGAGATTTCGATACGCATCTGGACGCGCAGGGCGGCATCGAGGTTGGAAAGCGGCTCATCCAGCAGGAAAACGCTTGGCTCTGCCACCAGCGTACGACCAATCGCCACGCGCTGGCGCTGACCGCCGGAGAGGGCTTTCGGTTTACGCTCCAGCAGATGGGCCAGCTGCAGCACTTCCGCAACCTGAGTCACCCGCTGGTTAATCAGATCTTTTTTCGCGCCGGCCAGCTTCAGGCCAAACGACATATTTTCCGCAACGGAAAGGTGGGGATAGAGTGCATAAGACTGGAATACCATCCCAACGCCGCGTTCTGCCGGTGGGATCTCGTTCATGCGGGTGTCACCGATAAACAGGTCCCCGCTGGTAATAGTTTCTAACCCGGCAATCATACGCAGCAGGGTAGATTTGCCGCAGCCCGATGGCCCGACAAACACGACGAATTCCCCTTCGTGGATATCGAGATTGATATCTTTCGATACCACCACGTCACCCCAGGCTTTCGTTACATTTCGCAGCTGTACGCTCGCCATGCCCTTCTCCCTTCGTTACAACCTGTCACTAACAGTCACATTCAAGATGGGTCGACTATGCGGCATTCATTACGCAGGCAAATCCTCCACCCCCCGGCTTTTTTATGGGGGAGGAGATGGGAGGATGAGAGATTGGCTCTCGCCGCGGGGGATGGCGGGCGGAGCGTGATTTCGTGATGGAGGCGACAAAATTGGGCGCTTTTTTCTGTGCTCCAGGACGCAATACGGCCGTTTTTGCAATGGAGATCACACAACCAGCGGGTGGGGCGTAGACCTGGGGAGGATGGAAAGGGGTTGTTAAAAAAGGAAACTCATCATCGTTAAGCCACCGAAGTGTATCCACGAGTACAACACCAAAAAGGACGGGTATATGAAAATCAAAACTGGCGCTCGCATCCTCGCGCTGTCGGCACTGACCACGATGATGTTTTCCGCCTCTGCCCTCGCAAAAATTGAAGAAGGTAAGCTGGTTATCTGGATTAACGGCGACAAAGGCTACAACGGCCTCGCTGAAGTGGGTAAAAAGTTTGAAAAAGACACCGGCATTAAAGTTTCCGTAGAACACCCGGACAAGCTGGAAGAGAAATTCCCGCAGGTTGCGGCGACCGGCGACGGCCCGGACATCATCTTCTGGGCGCATGACCGTTTCGGCGGCTACGCGCAGTCGGGCCTGCTGGCGGAAATCACCCCGGACAAAGCGTTCCAGGACAAACTCTATCCGTTCACCTGGGATGCGGTTCGCTATAACGGCAAACTGATCGCCTACCCGATCGCAGTCGAAGCCCTGTCCCTGATTTACAACAAAGACCTGGTGCCGAACCCGCCGAAGACCTGGGAAGAGATCCCGGCGCTGGATAAAGAACTGAAAGCGAAAGGTAAGAGCGCGCTGATGTTCAACCTGCAGGAACCGTACTTCACCTGGCCGCTGATCGCTGCCGACGGCGGATACGCGTTCAAGTTTGAAAACGGCAAGTACGATGTGAAAGACGTCGGCGTGGACAGCGCAGGCGCGAAAGCGGGCCTGACCTTCCTGGTTGACCTGATCAAGAACAAGCACATGAATGCCGACACCGACTACTCCATCGCGGAAGCGGCCTTCAACAAAGGCGAAACCGCGATGACCATCAACGGTCCGTGGGCGTGGTCTAACATCGATAAGAGCAAGGTTAACTACGGCGTGACCCTGCTGCCAACCTTTAAAGGCAAACCATCGAAACCGTTCGTTGGCGTGCTGAGCGCGGGGATCAACGCCGCCAGCCCGAACAAAGAGCTGGCCAAAGAGTTCCTCGAAAACTACCTGATGACCGATCAGGGTCTGGAAGCCGTTAACAACGACAAACCGCTGGGTGCCGTGGCGCTGAAATCCTTCCAGGAAAAACTGGAAAAAGATCCGCGCATCGCTGCCACCATGGCGAACGCCCAGAAAGGCGAAATCATGCCTAACATCCCGCAGATGTCTGCCTTCTGGTATGCCGTTCGTACCGCGGTTATCAACGCCGCCAGCGGTCGCCAGACTGTCGATGCTGCGCTGAAAGATGCACAGAGCCGTATCACTAAGTAAGAAAACGGCGGGTGGCGCGTGCGCCTACCCGCCCTACCACTACGGCTCGGACCGTAGGTCAGGTAAGCGAAGCGCCACCTGACAAATAAGTTTTCACCGCTGTAGAGGATGATCCCCATGGATGCCGTTAAAAAGAGACACTGGTGGCAAAGCCCGCAACTCACATGGTCTGTGATTGGCTTACTGTGCCTGCTGGTGGGTTACCTTGTTGTTTTGATGTACGCCCAGGGGGAGTACCTGTTCGCCATCATGACGCTGATTTTAAGCTCAGTTGGCCTGTATATTTTCGCTAATCGCAAGGCTTATGCCTGGCGCTATGTTTATCCCGGCCTCGCCGGCATGGGCCTGTTTGTCCTGTTTCCGCTGATCTGCACTATCGCTATCGCGTTTACCAACTACAGCAGCACCAACCAGCTGACCTTTGAGCGTGCGCAGCAGGTGCTGATGGATCGTTCCTTCCAGGCCGGCAAAGCCTATAATTTCACGCTGATCCCTGCGGGTGACGAGTGGAAGCTGGCGCTGACCGACGGCGAAAGCGGTAAAAACTACCTTTCTGACGCCTTTAAATTTGGCGGCGAGCAGAAGCTGGCGTTAAAAGAAACCGACGCCCTGCCGGAAGGCGAGCGCGCCAACCTGCGCGTGATTACCCAGAATCGCACCGCGCTGAACCAGCTGACCGCTGTGCTGCCGGATGACAGCAAAGTCATCATGAGCTCCCTGCGCCAGTTCTCCGGTACCCAGCCTCTGTATACCCTCGGCGAAGACGGGGTACTGACCAACAATCAGACCCACGTTAAATACCGCCCGAACAACGACGTCGGCTTCTACCAGTCAATTAACGCCGACGGCAGCTGGGGCAATGAGAAGCTGAGCCCGGGCTACACTGTGACTATCGGCTGGGACAACTTTACCCGCGTCTTCCACGATGAAGGCATTCAGAAACCGTTCTTCGCGATCTTCGTCTGGACGGTGGTGTTCTCGGTGCTGACCGTGGTGCTGACCGTCGCGGTGGGGATGATCCTCGCCTGCCTGGTGCAGTGGGAAGCGCTGAAAGGCAAAGCGATTTATCGCGTCCTGCTGATTCTGCCGTACGCCGTACCGTCGTTTATTTCGATTCTGATTTTCAAAGGGCTGTTCAACCAGAGCTTTGGTGAAATCAACATGATGCTCAGCACGCTGTTCGGCATTAAGCCGGCCTGGTTTAGCGACCCGACCACCGCGCGCACCATGATCATCATCGTCAACACCTGGCTGGGCTACCCGTACATGATGATCCTGTGCATGGGGCTGCTGAAGGCGATTCCGGACGATCTGTACGAAGCGTCGGCAATGGATGGCGCCGGCCCGTTCCAGAACTTCTTTAAAATTACCTTCCCGCTGCTGATTAAGCCGCTAACGCCGCTGATGATCGCCAGCTTCGCCTTTAACTTTAACAACTTCGTCCTGATTCAATTGTTGACCAACGGCGGTCCGGACCGTCTCGGCACCACCACCCCGGCCGGTTATACCGACCTGCTGGTGAGCTACACCTATCGCATCGCCTTTGAAGGCGGCGGCGGTCAGGACTTCGGCCTGGCGGCGGCTATCGCAACGCTAATCTTCCTGCTGGTTGGCGCGTTAGCGATTGTGAATCTGAAAGCCACGCGCATGAAGTTTGATTAAGGGAGATAACGACAATGGCTATGGTCCAACCCAAATCGCAGAAGCTACGTTTATTTACCACGCATCTCCTGCTACTGATTTTTATCGCCGCGATTATGTTTCCGCTGCTGATGGTTATCGCTATCTCGCTGCGCGAAGGCAACTTCGCCACCGGCAGCCTGATCCCGGATACCATCTCCTGGGAACACTGGCGTCTGGCGTTAGGCTTCAGCGTCGAACACGCCGATGGCCGCGTCACGCCGCCGCCGTTCCCGGTCCTGCTGTGGCTGTGGAACTCGATTAAGGTCGCCGGGATCACCGCGATCGGCATCGTCGCCCTCTCCACCACCTGCGCCTACGCTTTCGCCCGTATGCGCTTCCCGGGGAAAGCGACCCTGCTGAAAGGGATGCTGATTTTCCAGATGTTCCCGGCGGTGCTGTCGCTGGTTGCCCTGTACGCGTTGTTTGACCGCCTGGGCCAGTACATCCCGTTCGTCGGCCTCAACACCCACGGCGGCGTCATCTTTGCCTACATGGGCGGTATCGCGCTGCACGTCTGGACGATTAAAGGCTACTTCGAAACCATCGATGGCTCGCTGGAAGAAGCGGCGGCGCTGGATGGCGCGACCCCATGGCAGGCTTTCCGTCTGGTGCTGCTGCCGCTGTCGGTGCCGATTCTGGCAGTCGTGTTTATTCTGTCGTTCATCGCGGCCATCACCGAAGTGCCGGTAGCCTCGCTGCTGCTGCGCGATGTGAACAGCTATACCCTGGCGGTAGGTATGCAACAGTATCTCAACCCGCAGAACTATCTGTGGGGCGACTTTGCCGCCGCGGCGGTGCTCTCCGCCATTCCGATCACGGTTGTCTTCCTGCTGGCGCAGCGCTGGCTGGTTAATGGCCTGACGGCGGGTGGAGTGAAAGGTTAATTTTTTTTGTAACACCGGCCCCAAATTTCAGCGGAGGGCCGACGGTCTAGCCGCAATACACGACCCCAACCGGGTATTGTCGCCGTCGCCCTCAGCTGAAAAAGTAAGGTCAATGCCACTGCTATCCTCAACTGGACCCTACATAAATTCTATTTGTGACTGTTGGTCAGCGGCCCTGGAGGCCGCTTTTTTTATTCGCGTTTCAGGCGATTGGAGTTACACAGCCAGAGCGTAATCACCAGGATCAGGATCGCCGCGGAGTAAATGAGCACCGCCAGCGGCGACTCATGATCGACGATAATAAGCCGCACAATTGCGGTAATACCGATATAGACGAAATAGCGCAGTGGAAAGTGAAAACCGGATTCAAAATATTTAACAATCAGCGCGATAAACTCAAAGTAGAGAAAATAGACCACCAGCCCTTCGACCAGCTTGTACTTACTCACCGGCTCCGGCGTAAACAGTACGTGCGCCAGATGCAGGGTCTCCTTTCCCAGGAACACCACCAGAATAATTCCCAGGCACAGCAGTGCCAGATTCAGCACGGCCTGCATGGCCTTCGCAACGAAATTAACCAGCGGACGATATACCGACGGCATAGTGACACCTCAAATGCATGAACGTTGTCGATCTGTATAGCGCAAAAGTGTGATCCAGATCTACCTATGATTCCTTCGTCTTACGCTATCTCCGGGCTATTGATTCGAAAAGTACGAACAAGAGAAAATTGTCCTTCCAGCAACGCTGTGAGCAGATTAACAAAATCATCCGTTACGCTTAGAACGAATCAACCCAACTAACTGAAATATAAAAAGTTTACTTTTTGAAACAGGTGTATCTTAAAACCTCCCGTAAGATAATATTTTTCTCCAAACCACAGTCTTTTTATGGTTATTAGGGTAAGTTTTTTCTTATCTTTTGTCTTAGCATTATCGCAGCTGAATAAAATTTAATTTTGGACATTAAATCATTATGAACACCGATAACGCTTCCCTGTACGTAAAATGGCTCAAACAAGAGGTCGCCCCGGCTTTAGGTTGTACTGAACCCGTCGCTATTTCCTTCGCGGCCGCCTACGCCGCACAATATCTGGATCAGCCTTGCACAAAAATTAGCGGTTTTATTTCCGCCAATCTTTATAAAAACGCGATGGGCGTCACCATACCCGGCACCACCGTTTGCGGTGTACCGCTGGCAGCCGCAATTGGCGCATTTGGCGGCGACCCGCAAAAGGGATTAAAAACGCTGGAAGATATCACTCCGCGACACGTTGAAATGGCGCAGAAGCTGATCGCCAATAACGCCGTTGATATTGCCGTCGAAGAGACCCCGGATTTTATCCATCTCGATTTAACCCTCTCTGCTGGCGAGAATTGCTGTCGTGTCGTGGTCAAAGGAACCCACACCAACGTGGTCGAACTTTATATTAATGGCCAGCCGCAGCCATTAAGCGAAAAACAGAATACGCGCACCCAGCGCGAAACGCTGCCCACTTTCTCGCTACAACAAGCTTACGAATTTATTAATCGCGTCGACTTTAATGATATTCGCTTTATTCTCGACGCCGCGCGCTTAAACTCCGCGCTGGCGGCAGAAGGCAAAACAAAAAAATATGGCCTGAACATTAACGGTACCTTTTCTGACGCAGTGAAAAACGGCCTGATGAGCAACGATCTGTTAAGCAAGGTGATCATCAACACCGTCGCCGCTTCAGATGCCCGCATGGGCGGCGCGCCGGTGGTAGCGATGTCAAACTTCGGCTCAGGCAATCAGGGCATTACAGCAACCATGCCGGTAGTGGTGGTTGCAGAGCATCTTGGCGTCGATGAAGAGACCCTGGCTCGCGCTTTGTCTCTCTCTCATCTCACTGCCATCTCAATTCATTCTCGTTATACGCGCTTATCTGCGCTATGCGCAGCCTCAACCGCCGCTATGGGCGCCGCCGCCGGTATGGCATGGCTGTTTACCCGCGATATCAACACCATTAATACCGCAATTATTAATATGGTCAGCGATATTACCGGCATGATTTGTGATGGCGCTTCCAACAGCTGCGCGATGAAAGTCTCGTCAGTGGTCTCCAGCGCCTTTAAGGCGGTACTAATGGCAATGCAAAATAGCTGCGCTGGCGCCAATGACGGTATTGTCTGCGCCGATGTCGAGCAGACTATTAATAACCTGTGCCGTCTGGTGATTAAACCAATGACTCTCACCGATAAAGAAATTATCAGCATTATGGTCGCTAAATAATACCATTTCACGGGCCTGAAAGAGCAGGCCCCGATTAACGTACTCTACCCACACTATTATTTATAAATTAGCAGGTATAGCAGATGAATAAAAAAGTCATCTTCCGCGGCGCCAGCGCTATTATGCCCCTATGCATCGGCGACTTTCCATTTTCATTTATTGTCGGCGCATTAAGCGTTAGCGCGGGCATGAGCGTCTGGCAGAGTACGGCGTGGTCGGCGATCGTCATTGCCGGCTCGGCGCAAATGCTGGCACTGAATATGTTAAAAACCGGCGCCACGCTCGGCGTGATTATTTTCACCACATTAATTATCAATCTTCGCCACGTGCTGTATAGCGCCTCTATTTCCGGAACCGTGCGCGAAGCTTCATTCTTTAAAAAATGCTTTATGTCCTTTGCGCTCACCGACGAGGTGTATGCCACCACCGTCAAAGAGATGGAAGGAAATAAAAAGGAAAAATATCTGTTTTATGGTTCGGCGATGATTACCTTCTGGGCGATTTGGGTGCTGGCTGATTTTCTTGGCGCGCTGGTCGGCGCCTCGTTTCCCCACATTGAGAAATACGGTCTCGATTTCGCCATGGTCGCCGCCTTTATCGCCATCGTGGTGCCGCAAATTAAAAGCCAGGCCTGCACCGTCGCCGCGGTTGTAGCCGCCGTTTCCGGCGTGCTGTTAGTGGTCCTACCCTATTCGCTGGGTATCGTCGTCGCCTCAGTGCTTGGCGTCCTCGCCGGCCTGTGCGTCGACCTGGCGGAAGAGCGCAAGCAGATGGCAAAAACCGAATCCGATATGCCGTTAGTGGAGGCGATGGAAAATGAGTAATAGCTATTTTATCGCCCTGACGCTGGGCATGGCCGCGGTGACTTTTCTCATCCGTTTCTCGTTTATCGGCCTGGCCGGCAAGATCCAGATGTCCGAGCGGGTGACCAAAACGCTACGCTTCGTGCCGGTCACCGTTCTGCCGGCCATCATCACCATTCAGATCCTGAGCGTGAATTCCAGCATGGAGTTCGACTTAAAAAATCCGAAGGTGATCGCCGCCATCATCTGCACGCTCGCCAGCTTCCGTTTAGGTCTGGTGTGGGTGGTAGTGAGCGGCGTCGGCTCGCTGGTGTTGTTAAATTATTTTATGTAACCGTTTGAAGGATAAACCGTATGATTATTACCACCGCTGACGCGCCTGCTGCTATCGGCCCGTACGTGCAGGGCGTCAATCTCGGCGCTATGACCATCACCTCCGGTCAGCTGCCGATTAATCCGCTGGACGGCACCATGCCCGAGGACATTGCCGAACAGGCGCGGCAATCACTGGAAAATGTGAAAGCCATCGTTGAAGCTGCCGGACTCACGGTCGGGCAGATCGTTAAAACTACGGTGTTTGTCAAAGACCTGGCGGATTTTGCCGCCATCAATGCCGCCTACGAGGCCTTCTTTATCGAACACCAGGCGGCCTTTCCGGCGCGCTCCTGTGTGGAGGTAGCAAGGTTACCGAAAGATGCCGGCGTCGAAATCGAAGCGATCGCTTTCGCCCGCTAACCCCCAGGCTGGAGGGAGCGCCTCCAGCCTTCTCCCACCGATTTTTGTCGTTCCACATTGTTCACTTTACAGGCAATATAGCCGCAGAACGACGCGAGGAACGCAGCATGTTAACTATTCGACAGGCATGTCCCGAGGACGCGCCCCAGCTTAGCGCGATGGGCTATGCCAGCTATCATCACCACTTTGCTCATCTCTGGCGCGATGCCGATGAACTGGCGTTATTTCTTAAGCAAGAATATGCCGAAGATGCGCTACGTCGGAGTCTTGCGGATGCGACCCAACACTGGCTCATCGCCGAAGCCCCCTCTCCTGTTGGTTTCGCTAAATATAGCTATCAGCAGCGAATGGCTGACGACGGCAAGATTGGTACGCTGCTGCATAAGCTCTACCTGATGCCGGGGAAGACTGGCCACCGCTACGGCGAGCATATTTTTCACGCCGTCGAGACGCGAGCAAAAACGGCCGGTGAAAGCTGGCTGTGGCTGGAAGTACTCGCCGCGAATCCCGCCGCGCGCCGTTTTTACGAACGTCAGGGGATGCAGCACATCAGAGACACGACTTTCCACTCCGCCAGCCAGCAAAGCACCTTACATATTCTGGCCAAACCGATTTGAGAGGAACTATGCCTGAGCTTCGTGATACCGGCGTACGTAACGTCGTTTGTGGGGAAAATGTCGTTATTTACCAGCCCGCCAACCTCTATGATTGCCGGCTCGGCGATAACGTCTTCGTCGGGCCGTTCGTTGAGATCCAGGGGAATACCCGCATCGGCGCGAACAGTAAAATTCAATCCCATACCTTTATCTGCGAGTACGTCACCATCGGCCAGCGCTGCTTTATCGGTCACGGCGTGATGTTTGCCAACGACCTGTTTCGCGAGGGTAAACCAAACGCCGACCGCGCCAGCTGGGGGCGGATCGAGATTGGCGATGACGTGTCGATCGGCAGCGGCGCCACGATTCTGGCCGTCAGCATCTGCGATGGGGTGGTGATAGGCGCGGGCAGCGTGGTAACGAAGTCCATTACCGAGAAAGGCGTGTGGGCGGGGAATCCGGCGAGGCTGCTGCGGCGGCTATAAATAAAAATGCCGACCAAAGGGTCGGCATTCCGTCTTAGCTGCGCAAGCGTTATGCGCGCCAGGCTTTATAACGGTTAATCAGGCCGTTAGTAGAGCTGTCGTGGCTGCTAACTTCGCTGCCGTCTTTCAGCTCCGGCAGGATGCGGTTAGCCAGCTGTTTGCCCAGCTCAACGCCCCACTGGTCAAAGGTGAAGATGTTGAGGATCGCGCCCTGGGTGAAGATTTTGTGCTCGTACAGGGCAATCAGCGCCCCGAGGCTGAACGGGGTGATCTCACGCAGCAGGATGGAGTTAGTCGGGCGGTTACCTTCGAACACTTTGAACGGCACCACGTGCTCCAGGGTCGCCGGGTCTTTACCCTGATCGCGATATTCCTGCTCAACCACTTCGCGGGATTTACCAAAGGCCAGGGCCTCGGTCTGGGCGAAGAAGTTAGACAGCAGTTTCTGATGGTGGTCAGACAGCGGGTTGTGGGTGATAGCCGGAGCGATGAAATCGCACGGTACCATTTTGGTGCCCTGGTGGATCAGCTGGTAGAACGCGTGCTGACCGTTGGTGCCCGGCTCACCCCAGATGATTGGGCCAGTCTGGTAGTCTACCGCGTGGCCGTTACGGTCAACATACTTACCGTTGGACTCCATGTTGCCCTGCTGGAAGTAAGCGGCAAAGCGGTGCATGTACTGGTCGTACGGCAGAATCGCTTCGGTTTCCGCACCGAAGAAGTTGTTGTACCAGATGCCGATCAGCGCCAGCAGCACCGGCAGGTTTTTCTCCGCCGGAGTGGTGGAGAAGTGCTTATCCATCGCATGCGCGCCGGACAGCAGCTCAACGAAGTTGTCGAAGCCCACGGAGAGAATGATGGACAGACCAATCGCCGACCACAGGGAGTAACGGCCGCCAACCCAGTCCCAGAATTCGAACATGTTGGCGGTGTCGATGCCGAACTCGCCAACCGCTTTCGCGTTGGTGGAAAGCGCGGCGAAGTGTTTCGCCACGTGCTTGTCGTCGCCCGCGGTTGCCAGGAACCAGTCGCGCGCGCTGTGGGCGTTGGTCATGGTTTCCTGGGTAGTGAAAGTCTTGGACGCCACCAGGAACAGAGTCGTTTCCGGATTCACGTTCTTCAGCACTTCGGCGATATGGGTGCCATCGACGTTAGAGACAAAGTGCATGTTGAGGTGGTTTTTATACGGACGCAGCGCCTCGGTCACCATGAAAGGACCGAGGTCGGAGCCGCCGATACCGATGTTAACCACGTCGGTGATCGGTTTGCCGGTGTAGCCTTTCCAGCTACCGGAGATAATCGCTTCGGAGAAGGTTTTCATCTTCTCCAGCACAGCGTTCACTTCCGGCATCACATCTTTGCCATCAACCACAATCGGCGTATTGCTGCGGTTACGCAGCGCGACGTGCAGTACCGCGCGGTCTTCGGTGCGGTTGATCTTCTCACCTGAGAACATCGACTTGATAGCGCCCGCCAGGTCAGTCTCTTTCGCCAGATCCTGCAGTTTAGCCAGCGTCTCTTCAGTGATGCGGTTTTTGGAGAAGTCCACCAGCATCAGATCGTCGAACGTCGCGGAAAATTTAGAAAAACGGTCGCTATCTTTGGCGAAAAGCTCGCTGATAGTGACATCTTTCATTTCGTCGAAGTGTTTCTGTAATGCCTGCCAGGCAGAGGTCTGCGTTGGGTTGATGTTTTTCATTAGCAATACTCTTCTGATTTGAGATTGTGACTTCGGTCGATTGTAGCGCCGGTGACGGAAAATTGTGATGATTTTTGTGACTTGACCCTGACGCCGGTCAGGAATCGGGTCAAAACGGAGTAAAAGGCCCCATTAGTATAGCTATCATAAGGCTTTTTTCTGTTAGCCGCAGAGGCATGAAAAATCCGCATAACCGCAGCGTTGACATAGCTGGCGTTAAGCCTTTATATATCCGCAGTGCTTACGTATTGGTAGGTATCTATTGCTCGCGCATTTCACGCTACAGCGAAAGGGTATTCGCGGGGGATATAATGTCCCTGTTCCCCCGGCCAGGTGAAAGACGTCAGTAATTGCCAGAAGAGGTGCGTTGCCCAGGTAACCGTATTGGAGGAACCAGTCCGGGGAAGATACGTGAGGGGGAGCAACGCCGAGGTGAAAGAGCGTCTGGTCACGCTCCTCGCCGGCCACAGGGGCTGAATCCCCTGGGTTGTCACCAGAAACGTTCGCAGTCGGGCGTTTCATACCCGAACACCTCAGCGCCCAAAGCGGTGAGTCGGGTCTACAAGGTGGAGCACTTCTGGGTGACATCGTAGTTGTTTATCACTCTGCGCCACCCTGTTTATCGCTCTTCCCTTGTGCCATGGCTGAATAATTTGGCCTGGCTTATTAAGACATTTTGTTGCGATCCGGCGGCGTCCAGCCCCTGCCAGGATCGGTGCTCAGGAATCGTTTTAATAAGTCAGGCCCCCTGACACGAGGTTGTTATGACAGATCTAGTCGTCGCCAAATTTGGCGGCACCAGCGTTGCTGATTTTGACGCAATGAACCGCAGCATCGATGTGGCGCTGCTCGATGCCAATACCCGTATTGTTGTGCTCTCCGCCTCTGCCGGCGTGACCAACATTCTGGTGGCCTTAGCGGGAGGGCTGGAACCCACCGAACGTTTTTCCCAGCTGGACGCTCTGCGTCAGATCCAGTTCAATATTCTGGAGCGTTTGCGTTATCCCAACGTGATCCGCGAAGAGATTGAGCGCTTGCTGGAAAATATCACGACGCTGGCGGAAGCCGCCGCGCTCGCCTCCTCAACCGCCCTGACCGACGAACTGGTCAGCCATGGCGAACTGATGTCCACCCTGCTGTTTGTGGAAATTCTGCGTGAACGCGGTATTCAGGCGCAGTGGTTTGACGCCCGTAAAGTGCTGCGCACTAACGATCGCTTTGGCCGCGCCGAACCGGACATCGCCGCCGTCGCCGAACTGACCCAGCAGCAGCTGGCGCCGCGCCTGGCGGAAGGCCTGGTGGTGACCCAGGGCTTTATCGGCAGCGAAGCGAAAGGCCGCACCACCACCCTCGGCCGCGGCGGCAGCGATTATACCGCCGCTCTGCTCGGCGAAGCGCTGAATGCCACCCGCGTCGATATCTGGACCGATGTCCCGGGGATCTATACTACCGACCCGCGCGTCGCGCCGGCGGCGAAACGCATCGACGTCATCGCCTTTGAAGAGGCAGCGGAAATGGCCACCTTTGGCGCCAAAGTGCTGCATCCGGCGACCCTGCTGCCTGCCGTGCGCAGCGATATCCCGGTGTTTGTCGGCTCCAGTAAAGAGCCTAAAGCGGGCGGTACGCTGGTGTGTAAAACCACCGAGAACCCGCCGCTGTTCCGCGCGCTGGCGCTGCGTCGCCGGCAAACGCTGCTGACGCTGCACAGCCTGAATATGCTGCACTCCCGCGGCTTCCTCGCCGAAGTGTTCGGTATTCTGGCGCGCCATAACATCTCAGTTGATTTGATCACCACCTCCGAAGTGAGCGTGGCCCTGACCATGGACACCACCGGCTCGACCTCTGCGGGCGATACCCTGCTGACCCAGGCGCTGCTGACCGAGCTCTCTTCGCTGTGCCGCGTGGAAGTGGAAGAAAATCTGGCGCTGGTCGCCCTGATTGGCAATGAGCTGTCGAAAGCCTGCGGCGTCGGCAAAGAGGTCTTTGGCGTCCTCGAGCCGTTTAACATCCGCATGATCTGCTATGGCGCCTCCAGCCACAACCTGTGCTTCCTGGTGCCGGGCGACGATGCGGAGAAGGTTGTGCAGAAGCTGCATCATAATTTGTTTGAATAAAATTCCTTAGCACGATAAACAATACCTATAGCCGGGCTCGAACCCGGCTTTTTTATAACAACATCAACACAACCAGCTGACCTGCTCGCCGCCCATCGGGATGGCGCGGCCCGGTTCGCGTATCGCAAGGAACACAACATGCTCGCAACTCTGACGCGGCTGTTCCCGTTATGGGCACTGCTGCTCTCCGTTCTGGCCTATTACACTCCCACCACCTTCACCCCAATTGGCCCATGGGTCACCACCCTGCTGATGCTGATCATGTTCGGTATGGGCGTGCATCTGAAGCTGGAGGATTTCAAACGCGTCCTGTCGCGCCCGGCGCCTGTCGCTGCGGGGATCTTTCTCCATTATCTGGTGATGCCGCTCGCCGCCTGGCTGCTGGCGCTGCTGTTTCATATGCCGCCGGAGCTTTCCGCCGGGATGGTGCTGGTCGGCAGCGTCGCCAGCGGGACCGCCTCCAACGTGATGATCTTTCTTGCCAAAGGGGATGTGGCGCTGTCGGTGACCATCTCCTCGGTCTCCACCCTCGTCGGCGTCGTGGCGACACCGCTGCTCACCCGTCTGTACGTCGACGCGCATATTCAGGTCGACGTCATGGGCATGTTGCTCAGCATTCTGCAGATTGTGGTCATTCCTATCGCGCTGGGACTGATTGTCCATCATCTGCTGCCGAAGGTGGTGAAAGCGGTAGAGCCGTTCCTGCCCGCCTTCTCGATGGTGTGCATTCTGGCGATCATCAGCGCGGTGGTGGCGGGTTCCGCCGCCCATATCGCCTCCGTCGGCCTGGTGGTGATTATCGCGGTGATCCTGCATAACACTATTGGTCTGCTTGGCGGGTACTGGGGCGGACGTCTGTTTGGTTTTGATGAATCCACCTGCCGTACGCTGGCGATCGAGGTGGGGATGCAGAACTCCGGCCTGGCGGCCGCGCTGGGTAAAATTTACTTCGGCCCGCTGGCGGCGCTGCCGGGCGCGCTGTTCTCCGTCTGGCATAACCTGTCCGGTTCGCTGCTGGCCGGGTACTGGTCAGGAAAGCCCATCGCCAAAAAAGCCGACAAGCGCTGAGCGTGATACGTCCGGGCGCAGGCCCGGGCGTGTGCCTGCTTTAGTTGCCATACAGGCTATCAGTAAAATATTCATTGCCGTACACTGGGTGCTCTGGTCTGACTGAGGGCACCACCATGGCACTCCCCCGTATTACACAAAAAGAGATGACCGAGCGCGAACAGCGCGAATTGAAAACGCTGCTTGACCGCGCGCGTATTGCGCATGGCCGCCCGCTGAGCAATGCGGAAACGAACAGCGTGAAAAAGGAATATATCGATAAGCTGATGGCGCAGCGCGAAGCGGAAGCGAAGAAAGCCCGCCAGGTGAGAAAACAGCAGGCTTATAAAACGGATAAGGAAGCGACCTTTTCCTGGTCGGCGAATACGCCGACCCGCGGCAGGCGTTAACGCCCTTTCTTTTTACGTCCCGGCTGGGTGAAACGTTTCCCGTTACCAGCCGGGCGGCCCTTATCGTTGCTATTTTCCATCTTCACCACCGGGCGCTTGATGCCGGGAGTCGCCGCTTTGGCCTTCGGCCTGGCTTTCGGCTTCGCTTCGGAAGAGGAGTTTTCAATCAGCTTGAACAGGTCGATCAGCTCGTCATCGGTTAGATCACGCCATTCACCCAAGGGGATCCCCGTCAGGCTCACGTTCATGATCCGCGTACGCTCAAGCTTCGTCACTTCATAGCCAAAGTGCTCGCACATACGACGGATCTGGCGATTCAGCCCCTGCACCAGAGTGATGCGGAAAACGAACGGCGCTTCTTTCTTTACCTTACATTTTTTGGTCACGGTCCCGAGAATCGGTACCCCCGCGCCCATGCCGCGAATGAACTCATCGGTCACCGGCTTATCGACCGTCACCAGATACTCTTTTTCATGGTCGTTGCCGGCGCGCAGGATCTTGTTCACCAGATCGCCGTGGTTGGTGAGGAAGATCAGCCCCTGAGAATCTTTATCCAGACGGCCAATAGGGAAGATACGCTTGCTGTGGTTGACGAAATCGACAATGTTGTCGCGCTCGCCGTCTTCCGTGGTGCTCACAATGCCGACCGGCTTATTCAGCGCAATCAGCACCAGATCATCCGCTTCACGCGGCTCAATCAACTGTCCGTTAACTTTGACTAAATCGCCAGGCTTCACCTGATCGCCAATGGTGGCGCGCTTGCCATTGATAAAGACGTTGCCTTGTTCAATAAAGCGGTCCGCTTCGCGACGCGAGCAGATGCCGCTTTCACTGATGTATTTGTTTAATCGGGTTGATGAGTCGGGCAGCATAGATTCTCCTGTAAAAGCGAAATATACCCTACCTTGTGGGCGAGAAAAAACCTGGATTGTGTGATTCATTCTCCAGAAGCTTCGTCGGGCTTGTGAACAGCATTCCGCTTCCCCACATCATGCGCCATATCAGCGCGCCGGTATGGGGGCGATGCTAGAATTTCTGCTTCAATAATATTTTTAAAACAGGAAGAAAAGATGGAACTGCTGTTACTCAGTAACTCCACGCTGCCGGGGAAAGCCTGGCTGGAACACGCCCTGCCGCTGATTGCCGGTCAGGTCAAAGGCCGCCGTAAGGCGGTATTTATCCCCTTCGCTGGCGTGACGCAATCCTGGGATGATTATACGACCAAAGTGGCTGCGGTTATGGCGCCCATGGCGGTCAGCGTAACCGGTATCCACAGCGTCGACGACCCTATCGCCGCCATTGAAAGCACCGAGATGGTGATCATCGGCGGCGGGAACACCTTCCAGCTGTTGAAAGAGTGCCGCAGCCGCGGTCTGTTGGCGCCGATTGTCGATGTCGTCAAACGCGGGGCGCTGTATATCGGCTGGAGCGCAGGTTCAAACCTCGCCTGCCCGACCATTCGCACCACCAACGATATGCCGATTGTCGATCCGCAGGGATTTGATGCGCTGGGGCTGTTCCCGCTACAGATTAACCCGCACTTCACCAACGCGTTGCCGACCGGGCATCAGGGCGAAACCCGCGAACAGCGTATCCGCGAACTGCTGGTCGTGGCGCCGGAATTAACGGTGATTGGTTTGCCGGAAGGAAACTGGATCCAGGTCACCGATGGTCACGCGACGCTCGGTGGCCCGAACCCGACGCTGTTGTTCAAAGCGGGGGAAGAAGCGATAACCCTGCCTGCGGGCT
Source organism: Klebsiella sp. P1954 (assembly GCF_018199955.1). NCBI lineage: Bacteria > Pseudomonadati > Pseudomonadota > Gammaproteobacteria > Enterobacterales > Enterobacteriaceae > Klebsiella > Klebsiella sp. P1954. The sequence continues at coordinate 2,684,174 of NZ_CP073373.1, forward strand.
ACCGCTTCTGAGCCTGGGGGGCTAACGTTTCCCGGATAGCGGCGCATTGCGCCTTATCCGGGCTGCCTCAACGGGACGTCCAAACGCAAAACCCCGGTTAGCACAGCGCCGCCGGGGAATGGCTCAGTAGTCATCCCGTTCGTCGTCTTCATCCGGCTGCTCCATCACGCTGTAAGCCACCGAGCAGAACAGGCTGTTCAGACGCTTCATATCCCCCAGCAGCGCCAGGTGCAACGTACTGGTTTCGATGCTCTGCACGTTCTGCTGATGCAGACGGTCAACGTGCGCATGCGAGTAGCGGCGGTTAAGAATGCGGAACCGGTGTTTGCTGCGCCGCAGGCGGCGGGCGCTGGGCACATCGCTGGAGAAGAAGACCGACATCGCCAGCTGCAGGTTGCTGAGCAGCAGATCGTACAGCGCATCAAGCTCCTTTAACCCTTCTACCGAGAAGGCGCGCCGCGCCGCCAGCGATTTATCGGCGATCTCGCTGCCCATTCGCTCGACGATATCGGACGCCTGTTCGAGGTTTAACGACATCTCAATAATTTCCGCCCAGCGCCGGGATTCCTCTTCCGCCAGCTCATCCTTTGGCATTCGCGCCAGATAGAGCTTAATAGCGGTGTAAAGTACGTTGATATCATCCGCCATACGGCGCAGCTCTTTCTCCTGACGCGGTTCGCCATGCATCACCTTGTGCAGGCTCTCCAGCATCTGCTCCATCGCGTCACCAATGCGCAGCGTCTCACGCGCGGCATTGGCCAGCGCCAGCGCCGGGGTGTCCAGCGCCGACGGGTCGAGATGCTTGGGTTTGAGATGGTTATCCAGCTCGGGCTCATCGCGGATCAGACGCTGGCACAGCTTCGCCATCGGTCCGGCAAAGGGCACCATCGCGATGCAGCGCAGCAGGTTGTAAAAGACGTGGAAGTAGATAACCAGCTCGGACTCGGCCAACGGCAGCTTGTGCATCGCCGCGGCCAGCGGATGGACGAACGGCAGAATAATCAGGCTCCCCACCAGCTTAAACAGCAGGCTGCCCAGCGCCACCCGGCGCGCCGCCGCGTTCGCCGCGCTGTTGTTAAGCATCGCCAGCAGCCCCGATCCCAGGTTGGCGCCAATCACCAGACACAGCGCCACCGGGAAAGAGATCGCTCCCGCCGCGGTCAGCGTCGCCGTTAACAGCACCGCCGCCAGGCTGGAGTAGCTAATGATTGCAAATACGGCGCCGATCAAGGCATCCAGCATGATATCCCCGGTCAGCGAGGCGAAAATCACCTGCACGCCGTTCGCCTGGGTTATGGGGTGTACGGCCTGGACAATCAGCTCGAGGGCCAACAGGATCAGCCCCAGACCGATCCCCACCCGTCCAAGCTGCCCAGCGCGGGTCTGCTTGCGGCCGAGGAAGAAAATCACCCCGATAAATATCAACAACGGCGACAGCCACGACAGATCGAAGGTCAACACCCTCGCCATCAGCGCCGTCCCGACGTCGGCCCCCAGCACCATCACCAGCGCTGGCATCAGACCCACTAAATCCTGGGCGACAAATGAGGTCACCAGCATGGTGGTGGCGTTACTGCTTTGCACCAGCGCAGTCACGCCAAGACCCGCGCAGAAGGCGAGCGGCTTTTTCTCTACGCTGCTACTGAGAACGGTACGCAGGCGAGCGCCATAGACGCGCATCACCCCGGTACGCACGATATGCGTGCCCCACACCAGCAGAGCAACCGCGGACAACAGGTGTAGCAGAGTTAACACGGAATCAGCTTCTCCTTATCGTTATAGGTTTTCCGAAGTTCAGGAACCTATCTCAGTATAAGGGGTTAACCTCAATAAAGAGACAAGGCGCTCACAGAGCGCCTTGTTTGTTGTAAGGAAAGATGACGACTAGTCCGCATCATAGCCCAGATTAGGCGCTAACCAGCGCTCAACCTCCGCCGGCGTCATTCCTTTACGCAGCGCGTAATCTTCGACCTGATCGCGCTGGATCTGCGCCACGGCGAAGTACTTGCTATCCGGATGGCTGAAGTACCAGCCGGAAACCGATGCGCCCGGCCACATGGCGAACGATTCGGTGAGTTTCATGCCGGTATGGGCTTCGACGTCCAGTAGCTGCCAGATGGTCCCCTTTTCGGTATGCTCCGGGCAGGCCGGATAACCGGGCGCCGGGCGGATCCCCTGGTAATTTTCGCGGATCAGCTCTTCATTGCTGAGGTTCTCATTGGCCGCATAGCCCCAGTAAACCTTACGCACTTTCTCATGCAGATACTCGGCAAAGGCCTCCGCCAGGCGATCGGCGATGGCTTTAATCATGATCTTGTTATAGTCATCATGCTGCGCTTCATAGGCGTCCGCCAGCGCGTCCTCTTCCAGGCCGCCGGTCACGGCGAAGGCGCCGATGTAGTCCGCCTTGCCGCTCAGCTTCGGCGCGACAAAATCGGCGAGGCAGTAGTTGGCGAAGCCAACCTTCTCCGTCTGCTGGCGCAGATGATGGCTCACCGTCAGCACGTGGGTGCGGGTTTCATCGCGATAGATTTCAATATCGTCGCCCACGCGGTTGGCCGGGAACAGACCCACCACGCCGCGCGGGTTCAGGGTTTTCTCTGCGCTCAGCTTATCCAGCAGCTCGTTAGCATCTTTGAACAGGCGCTGCGCCTCTTCCCCTACCACTTCATCTTCCAGAATGCGCGGATATTTACCCGCCAGCGACCAGGTCATGAAGAACGGCGTCCAGTCGATGTAGTTGCGCAGAGTCTCGATACTGGCTTCCACCGTCTGTACTCCCAGACGATGAGCCACCGGCGGCGTGTAGCTCTCCCAGTCAAAGGCCAGATCGTTTTCCCGCGCGGCGGCAAGGGTCACCGGCGGCGTACGCGGTTTTTTACGCCCATGCTGGATACGCACCGTTTCATACTCTTTGCGCGTGCGGGCGACAAACTCGTCGCGCTGCGTGTCCGAGAGCAGCGCAGACACCACGCCGACGGTGCGAGAGGCGTTCTGTACGTAAACGGTCGGGCCGCTGTAGTTCTGCTCGATTTTCACCGCCGTATGCGCTTTCGAGGTGGTCGCGCCGCCTATCAGCAGCGGGATGGTAAAGCCCTGGCGCTCCATCTCTTTCGCCACGTTAACCATCTCGTCCAGCGATGGGGTAATCAGCCCGGAAAGACCAATTAGATCCGCGTTTACCTCTTTGGCCGTTTTGAGAATTTTATCCGCCGGGACCATCACGCCAAGATCGATGATTTCGTAGTTATTGCACTGCAGCACCACGCCGACGATGTTTTTGCCAATGTCATGAACGTCGCCTTTTACCGTGGCAATCACCATTTTGCCGTTACTGGAGCCCTGCTCTTTACTGGCTTCAATAAACGGCTCAAGGTAGGCCACCGCCTGTTTCATTACACGGGCGGATTTCACCACCTGCGGCAGGAACATTTTGCCTTCGCCGAACAGATCGCCGACCACGTTCATGCCGTCCATCAGCGGCCCTTCAATGACCTCAATCGGGCGGGCGGCCTGCTGACGCGCTTCTTCGGTGTCCTGTTCGATAAATTCGGTAATGCCCTTAACCAGCGAATATTCGAGGCGTTTTTTCACTTCCCAGGTGCGCCACTCCGCCTGCTGGGCATTCGCGCCGTCGTCCGCTTTGCTGCCGCGATATTTTTCCGCCAGCTCAAGTAACCGTTCGGTACTGTCATCGCGGCGGTTGAGGATCACGTCTTCGACCGCGTCGCGCAGCTCGCCCGGGAGGTCATCATAGATGGCCAGCTGACCGGCGTTGACGATCCCCATGTCCATGCCGTTGCGGATCGCGTAGTAGAGGAATACGGCGTGGATCGCCTCACGTACCGGGTCATTACCGCGGAAGGAGAAGGAGACGTTGGAGACCCCGCCGGAGATTAGCGCATGCGGCAGCTCGCGTTTGATGTCTTCGCAGGCGCCGATAAAGTCCTGTGCGTAGTTGTTATGCTCTTCGATACCGGTGGCGACGGCAAAGATATTGGGGTCGAAGATAATATCTTCCGGCGGGAAGCCGACCTCTTCGGTGAGGATTTTGTAGGCGCGACGGCAAATCTCAATTTTACGTTCGCGGGTGTCGGCCTGACCAACCTCGTCGAAGGCCATCACCACCACCGCGGCGCCGTAGCGGCGAACCAGTTTCGCATGGTGGATAAAGGATTCGACGCCCTCTTTCATCGAAATCGAGTTAACGATGCCTTTGCCCTGAATACATTTCAGGCCCTTTTCAATGACTTCCCACTTGGAGGAGTCAATCATGATCGGCACGCGGGCAATGTCCGGCTCGCCGGCAATCAGGTTAAGGAAACGCACCATCGCCGCTTCCGCGTCGAGCATCCCCTCGTCCATGTTGATATCGATAATCTGCGCGCCGCTTTCCACCTGCTGACGCGCAACGTCCAGCGCTTCGCTGTACTTCTCTTCTTTAATCAGCCGCTTAAATTTCGCCGAGCCGGTGACGTTAGTTCGTTCACCGACGTTAACGAACAGGCTATCGTCGCCGATATTCAACGGCTCCAGGCCGGCGAGGCGGCAGGCCACCGCAATTTCCGGCAACTGACGCGGCGGCAGGCCCGCTACCGCCCGGCTCATGGCGGCGATATGCTCCGGGGTGGTACCGCAGCAGCCGCCAACGATATTGAGGAAACCGGCTTCCGCCCATTCGCGAATTTGCGTCGCCATGGTGTCGGCGTCCAGATCGTATTCGCCGAAGGCGTTGGGCAGGCCGGCGTTCGGGTGCGCAGTGACGTAGCATTCGGCAATGCGCGACAGCTCCTGGACGTACTGCCGCAGCTCGTCCGGCCCGAGGGCGCAGTTCAGACCAAACGATAAGGCTTCGGCGTGACGCAGCGAGTTATAAAAGGCTTCGGTGGTCTGTCCGGAAAGCGTGCGGCCGGAGGCATCGGTAATGGTCCCGGAGATCATCAGCGGCAGGTCAACGCCTAACGCCTCCAGCTCCTCTTTCACCGCATAGATAGCCGCTTTAGCGTTCAGGGTGTCAAACACCGTTTCAATCAGGATCAGATCCACGCCACCTTCCACCAGCGCCCGGGTGGATTCGCGATAGGCGGCCACCAGCTGGTCAAAGGTAATATTACGGAACGCCGGATCGTTCACATCAGGCGAAATAGAAGCGGTGCGGTTGGTCGGGCCAAGCACGCCCGCGACATAGCGCGGTTTTTCCGGCGTGCGGGCCGTCCAGGCGTCGGCGCTGGCGCGGGCCAGCTTCGCCGCGGCAAAGTTGATCTCGGCCGACAGGGATTCCATCTGGTAATCCGCCATCGCGATGGTCGTCGAGTTAAAGGTGTTGGTCTCAACGATATCCGCGCCGGCCTCGAAATAGGCGTCGTGGATCTCGCGGATCACTTCGGGTTTGCTGAGCACCAGCAGGTCGTTGTTGCCTTTCAGGTCGCACGGCCAGTCAGCAAAGCGCTCACCGCGAAAGTCCTGCTCACTCAGACGATAGCCCTGGATCATGGTGCCCATGCCCCCATCCAGAACCAGAATACGTTCTTTTAACTGCTGATGCAGTTGCTCAACTTTGCTGCTCACACTTGCTCCCGACAACGCTCGACTCAGGCCAAATAGCCAACAAACCATACTGGCATAAACCACCGGAGCGGAAAAGACAACAACGGGCAATATGAGACATGTTCAGCTTCACTCCTCCGATGAGTCCGGTTGTGATTGCATTATTGCCAAATAAAACGAAAATTATTTCCACGATACAGAAAAAGGAGTTCGCGATGGCCACTACCCCCATTCCCGCGAAACGCGGCAGAAAACCCGCGGCTGCCACTGCCCAGCAGGCTGGCGGTCAGGTTCAGTCGCTGACCCGCGGCCTGAAATTACTCGAATGGATTGCCGAGTCCCACAGCAGCGTCGCGCTGACCGAACTGGCGCAGCAGGCGGGTCTGCCCAACTCCACGACTCACCGTCTGCTGACCACCATGCAACAGCTGGGCTTCGTCCGCCAGGTTGGCGAGCTGGGTCACTGGGCCGTAGGGGCGCATGCTTTCGTGGTCGGCAGCAGCTTTCTACAAAGCCGCAATCTGCTGGCCATTGTCCACCCGATCCTGCGCCAGCTGATGGAAGATTCCGGTGAAACGGTGAATCTGGCGGTGCTCGACCAGAGCGACCACCAGGCGATCATTATCGATCAGGTGCAGTGCACCCAGCTGATGCGGATGTCGGCGCCAATCGGCGGTAAACTGCCGATGCACGCTTCCGGCGCCGGGAAGGCGTTTCTCGCGCAGCTGAGCGAAGAGCAGGTCACCAGTCTGCTGCACCGTAAAGGGCTGCATGCCTATACGCATGCCACGCTGGTCTCCCCGCTGCATCTGAAGGAAGATTTAGCCCAGACCCGCAAGCGGGGGTACTCTTTCGATGATGAGGAGCACGCGCTCGGCCTGCGCTGCGTCGCCGCCTGCATTTACGATGAACATCGCGAACCGTTCGCGGCAATCTCCATCTCAGGCCCCATCTCGCGTATGACCGATGATCGGGTGACTGAGCTGGGCGCGCTGGTGATCAAGGCGGCGAAGGAAGTGACGCTGGCGTATGGCGGGGTTAAATAAAAAAATGCCCCAGAGGAGCATTTTAAGTAGGCCTGATAAGCGTAGCGCCATCAGGCAGATCGGCGCACCTTGCCGGATGGCGGCGTAAACGCCTTATCCGGCCTACTGTCGGCGCCATAGCGCACGCTAAAACGCTGCTTGCGCCGGTAGGCGTAGACATCTTCCACATGGCCGTTTTTAATCCGCATCTGCAGTGCGCGCCAGTAGTCGGCGCGCAGCAGGTCGGCATGCATCTCTTCAAACAGTGGCCCAATGCGCGGGTCGGCGCACAGCCAGTGGCGGAACTCCTCCGGAAACACATCGCCAGGCGAAACGCTGTACCACGGCTCGCTGGCCAGCTCATCCTCCGGATAGCGCGGCGGCGGGATCTCGCGAAAATTCACTTCCGTCATATAGCAGATTTCATCATAGTCGTAGAACACCACCCGGCCATGGCGGGTGACGCCGAAGTTTTTAAATAACATATCGCCGGGAAAGATGTTGGCGGCGGCCAGCTGGCGGATAGCATTGCCATACTCTTCTACCGCATCACGCAATGCCTGGCCGTTAACCTGCTCCAGCCACAGGTTGAGCGGCACCATTCGCCGTTCAATATAGAGATGGCTGATGACGATGCGGTCGCCGAGATCGGTGAGTTTGTTCCCCGCTTCCGCCTGCAGCAGCGCCAGCAGCGCCGGCGCGATTTGCCGTTTATCCAGCACGAAATTTTCAAACTCCTGGGTGTCCGCCATCCGCCCGACGCGGTCATGCTCCTTTACCAGCTGATAGCAAGCCCGCACATGGGCGGCGGTCATCTCTTTCTGCGGCGCGAAGCGGTCCTTGATCACCTTAAACACCCGGTCAAAGCCCGGCAGGGTAAACACCAGCATCACCATCCCGCGAATACCCGGCGCTTCAATAAACTGCTCATCGCAGCGAGTAATGTAGTGTAGATATTCGCGATAGCTTTCGGTTTTGGCGTGCTTCTGACAGCCAATCGCCATGTACAGCTCGGCCGTCGTTTTACCCGGCAAGATCTCGCGCAGCCATTCCACCAGGGCGCCGGGCAACGGCGCATAAACCATAAAATAGGAACGCGCGAAGCCAAAAACGATACTCGCTTCGGCATGGGTTGTGAGGCAGGTGTCAACAAACAGCTCACCCTCTTCGCTGCGGTGGATCGGCAGCAAAAAAGGCAGCGTCGCCATCGGCATGACCAGTTTGCCCACCAGCCAGGCGGCTTTATTGCGGTAGAACAGCTCATTGGCGACCTGCAGATGACAGGTGGCGAGCAGTTCCTCCCCCAGCGCCTCCTGCAGACTGGCAATGATATAGCCGATATCCCGCGCTTTGTTTTGCCACGGTAGCCGCAGCGGCAGATCGGACAGTACTTTACCCAGCAGGTGCGACCAACCGCGTTCCGGAAAGAAATCTTTCGCCAGCGGTCGCGGGAGGGTACGAAAGGGTCGCTCGGGCTGCGAGCTGAAAATAAAGAGCCGCTCGGGGGTCAGCGAGCGGTGGTCAAACAGGCGGCAGTAGACCGAATTGAAAAAGCTCTCAGCAATTTCAAAGCGAGGGTAATCCGGTAAAAGTTGGGTGTACTGCTGTTTCACCCGCAGAAGAAAATCGACGTCGGTGCTTTTCCCTTCGGTGATGCAGCGCAGCTGCTCTACTACCAGGCCCACGTGGTGATCGTAGAGATGGATCCGCTGCTTCATCGCCTGCTGCACGGCGTGCCAGTCAGCCTGTTCAAAGCGCTGCTGCGCGCCGGAAGTGACTTCAAGAAAACGCCCATACTGCGCGTCAAATCCCTGCAATATCGTTTGGGCAATCAGTAATTCCAGACCACGCGTCATCGCTTTCCCCCATCCGGCGCCACGTCATGCCGGATGGCGCGCTCGCTTATCCGGCCTGCGTCCTCTTGCAGGCCCGGTCAGCGTCGCGCCACCGGGCATGGCTTAAAACTGATCTTCTTCGGTCGAGCCGGTCAGCGCCGTTACCGACGAGGTACCGCCCTGGATAATGGTGGTGACCTTGTCGAAGTAGCCGGTGCCCACCTCCTGCTGATGCGAGACGAAGGTGTAGCCTTCCGGCCCGGCGGCGAATTCAGGCTGCTGCACTTTCTCAACATAGTGGCGCATCCCCTCACCCTGAGCGTAGGCATGGGCGAGGTCGAACATGTTGAACCACATGCTGTGGATCCCCGCGAGGGTAATAAACTGGTATTTGTATCCCATGTCCGACAGCTGCTGCTGGAAGCTGGCGATGGTTTTATCATCGAGATTTTTCTTCCAGTTAAACGACGGCGAGCAGTTATAGGCCAGCAGTTTGCCCGGGAAACGCGCATGGATAGCCTCGGCAAAGCGGCGCGCCTGCTCGAGATCCGGTTTCGACGTTTCACACCACACCAGATCCGCATACGGCGCGTAGGCCAGCCCGCGGCTGATCGCCTGCTCGATCCCGGCGTGGGTGCGGAAGAACCCTTCGCTGGTGCGATCCCCGGTAATAAACTCACGATCGTACGGATCGCAGTCTGAGGTAATTAAATCCGCGGCGTCGGCATCGGTACGGGCGATGACCAGCGTCGGGACCCCCATCACGTCGGCCGCCAGACGCGCCGCCACCAGCTTCTGAATCGCCTCCTGAGTCGGAACCAGCACTTTACCGCCCATATGGCCGCACTTCTTCACCGATGCCAGTTGATCTTCGAAGTGAACAGCCGCTGCACCGGCTTCAATCATCGATTTCATCAGCTCAAAGGCGTTCAGGACGCCGCCAAAACCGGCCTCCGCATCCGCCACGATCGGCAGGAAGTAGTCGATAAAGCGCGGATCGTTCGGTTCAATTCCCGCTGACCACTGGATCTGATCGGCGCGGCGGAAGGTGTTGTTGATCCGATCCACCACCGCCGGTACCGAGTTGGCCGGATACAGCGATTGATCCGGATACATGCTGGACGCCAGGTTAGCATCCGCCGCCACCTGCCAGCCGGAGAGATAAATGGCTTCGATACCCGCCTTCGCCTGCTGCAAGGCCTGGCCGCCGGTCAGCGCGCCGAGACTGTTGACGTACCCTTTTTTCGCCTCCCCGTGCAGCAGACGCCACAGTTTCGCCGCGCCAAGCTGCGCCAGCGTGCATTCCGGATTCACCGAGCCGCGTAACTTCACCACCTCTTCCGCGCTGTAGGGACGGGTAATGCCTTCCCAGCGCGGGTTCGTCCATTCTTTGTTTAATTCTTCGATTTGTTGGGTACGGGTTTTCATGTGTAGATGCTCCATATAATTTCCTGGCTCCCCAGGCTCATAGGTGAAGGACTAAATGGCGAACCACACCATCTGGCGATTAGGCCAGCAGGCGGTAGCCCGGCAATGTCAGAAAATCAATTAGCTCGTCGGAGGTGGTGATCTGCTCCATCAGTCGCGCCGCATCGTCAAAGCGGCCGTGGCTGAAGCGGTGCTCTCCCAGCTCCTCCTGAATCACCATCAGCTCTTCCGCCAGCCACTGGCGGAACAGCGCCTTAGTGACCGGGGTACCGTCGTTCAGGGTTTTCTGATGATGGATCCACTGCCAGATAGAGGTGCGCGAGATCTCGGCCGTTGCGGCGTCTTCCATCAGGCCATAAATCGGGACGCAGCCGTTGCCGGAGATCCACGCTTCGATGTACTGCACCGCCACGCGAATGTTGGCGCGCATTCCGGCTTCCGTGCGTTCGCCCTCGCAGGGAGCCAGCAGTTGTTCAGCGGTAATTGGCGCATCCTCGCTCCGGGTGACCGAGAGCTGATTCGGCTTATCGCCCAGCACGCGGTCAAACACCGCCATGGCGGTATCCGCCAGGCCCGGGTGGGCGATCCAGGTCCCATCGTGACCGTTGTTTGCCTCCAGCTCTTTATCGGCGGTGACTTTACTCAGCACCTGGCGGTTACGTTCGGTATCTTTGCTCGGGATAAACGCCGCCATACCGCCCATCGCAAACGCGCCGCGTTTGTGGCAGGTCTTAATCAACAAGCGTGAGTAGGCGCTGAGGAAGGGTTTATCCATCGTCACCACCTGCCGGTCCGGCAGTACGCGATCCGGATGGTTTTTCAGCGTCTTGATATAGCTGAAGATGTAATCCCAGCGGCCGCAGTTCAGGCCAACAATATGGTCGCGCAGCGCATGCAGGATCTCATCCATCTGGAACACCGCTGGCAGCGTCTCAATCAGCAGCGTGGCCTTGATGGTGCCGCGCGGCAGGTCAAAGCGATCTTCCGTAAAACTGAAGACATCGTTCCACCATGCCGCCTCCTGCCAGGCCTGTGTTTTTGGCAGATAGAAGTAGGGACCACTTCCTTTCGCCAGCAGCGCCGGGTAGTTATGAAAGAAATAGAGCGCAAAATCGAACAGGCTGCCGGGGATGGCCTCATTACGCCAGGTCACATGCTTTTCCGGCAGATGCAGGCCGCGCACACGGCATACCAGCACAGCGGGATTGGGCTGCAACTGATAGATTTTGCCGGCCTCGTTGGTGTAGCTGATGGTTCCGTTCACGGCATCGCGCAGGTTGATTTGACCATCAATGACTTTGCGCCAGTCAGGCGCCAGCGAATCCTCAAAGTCCGCCATAAAGACTTTGACGTTGGCATTCAGCGCGTTAATGACCATCTTGCGCTCGACGGGGCCGGTGATTTCCACGCGGCGATCCTGCAAATCAGCCGGGATACCGCGAATAGTCCAGTCGCCATTTCTAATGGAAGCAGTTTCCGAAATAAAATCCGGAAGCTGCCCGTCGTCAATAGCCTGCTGTTGCTGCAAACGCGCGGCCAGCAGCTTATTGCGCGCCGGCGTAAAGCGGCTCACCAGTTCCGTCAGAAATTCTACCGCCTCAGGCGTTAAGATCTGCTTCTCCTGCTCGCCATAGGGCTGACTAAAGGCCAGTTCATCGGTGATTGTCGCCTGCTGCGTCATTGTGCTGCTCCTCTTGGTTGATCCGCTGGAAGCGAGCGAAAGATCATTGTGCAGTTTTCGCTCAGCACAATTAAGACTACTCAATTAATTTCCAAAATCAAAAACAATTTCCATTTTAATTTTAAATTATCATTAACACATTGATAACAATGAAATTAAAGTTATCCTCATGTATGAAGTGAATTTCGGAAATAAAAAAGGCACCCGAAGGTGCCAGAGGCAAAATGCTGAAACGCTTTAGGATCGTCTCACGTAGAGTATTATTCCAGCGTCGGATTCATATGACGCAGATCGTATGGCGTAATCTGGTAGACGTAATAGTTAAGCCAGTTAGCGAACAGCAGATTGCCGTGGCTGCGCCAGGTGGCGCGCGGTTTGTTCTGCGGGTCGTTTTGTGGGAAATAATTATGAGGTATCTCAGGGTTCAAACCGGCTTCCACATCGCGGAAATATTCACTTGCCAGGGTATTGGCATCGTACTCCGGGTGGCCGGTGACAAAGGCGATGCGCTTATCTTTACTGGCAAACAAATACGCATCGCCCTCTTCCGTCTCCGCGAGGATCTCAAGATCGGTATAATCGCGGATAAGTCCGGCCGGAAAATCAGCATAGCGTGAGTGCGGGGCCAGGAAAGAGTCGTCGAAACCGCGGGTCAGTAAGGCGTGCGGATGAAGAATATGGTGTTCATAGACGCCGGAAATCTTTTCGGCGCGGGTCTGCTTGGGAATGCCGTACAGAATGTTCAGCGCGGCCTGAACCGCCCAACAGACGAACAGCGTCGAAGTGACGTGATCCTTGGCCCACTCCAGCACCTGTTTGATCTGCGGCCAGTAAGCAACATCGTTAAACTCAACCAGGCCTAAAGGAGCGCCGGTAACAATCAGGCCGTCAAAGTTCTGATCGCAGATCTCATCGAAATTACAGTAAAAGTTATTCAGATGCTCCGCAGGGGTATTACGCGACTCGCGCGCATCGATACGTAATAACTGGATATCCACCTGCAGCGGAGAGTTTGATAGCAGACGCAGGAACTGGTTTTCCGTCTCGATTTTCTTCGGCATCAGGTTGAGGATTAACACCTTCAGGGGGCGGATTTCCTGAGTCGTTGCACGTGTTGTCGTCATTACGAAGACGTTTTCATTGCGCAAGAAATTGACGGCTGGCAGCTCGTCCTGCACCCGAATTGGCATAACTGTATTACCTCATAGCATACGTATAAACGTTTAGACATCCAGATAGCTGAAGATAACCAGGAATCGGGTGAATGTCGAGTCTGCATGTTCACGGTGAGAAAATTTCACGGCGCTTGTTGAGTTAGAATATAAGAATGTAGAAAAGGAGAAAGTATGGTTATTAACATCCGCCGTTCCCGGCCTGATGAAGGGGATAAACTGACTGCGATCTGGTGTCGGTCGGTCGACGCCACGCATGATTTTCTGACAAAAGCGTATCGAAAGGAGCTGGAGGAGATGGTACGCGCATTTTTACCGGAGGCTCCGCTGTGGGTGGCGGTTAATACGGAAGACCAGCCGATCGCCTTTATGCTGCTGACCGGAGATCATATGGATGCGCTGTTCGTCGATCCGGATGTCCGCGGCTGTGGCGTGGGGAAGTTGCTGATTGAGCATGCGCTGTCGTTAACGCCGAAGCTGACGACCAATGTAAATGAGCAGAATGAACAAGCGGTCGGGTTTTATCAGAAGATGGGTTTTAGGGTGACAGGGCGCTCTGAAACGGACGATCTGGGGCAACCGTATCCGTTATTGAATTTGATGTATGAGCAGCAGGCTGAAGCAGACTACGATTGACGTCGGTAACTTTGCGGCATTGATGTCCCCTCGGCCAGCAGGTGGCCGAGGATCCGTAGCCCCGGTAAGCGCAGCGCCACCGGGGAGACATACCGGCACGCTGGCCGGACGACAGAAACGCAAAAAGCCCATCCGGCAGGATGGGCTCTTCACTTGTTTGATGCCTGGCAGTTCCCTACTCTCACATGGGGAGACCCCACACTACCATCGGCGCTACGGCGTTTCACTTCTGAGTTCGGCATGGGGTCAGGTGGGACCACCGCGCTAGTGCCGCCAGGCAAATTCTTTGTGCTCAGTACGCAATTCTTTATATTGCGTACTCAACTCTGAATCTAAGCTGAAAATTCTCTCAAATCGCCAAAACATCTTCGGCGTTGTAAGGTTAAGCCTCACGGTTCATTAGTACCGGTTAGCTCAACGCATCGCTGCGCTTACACACCCGGCCTATCAACGTCGTCGTCTTCAACGTTCCTTCAGGAGACTTAAAGTCTCAGGGAGAACTCATCTCGGGGCAAGTTTCGTGCTTAGATGCTTTCAGCACTTATCTCTTCCGCATTTAGCTACCGGGCAGTGCCATTGGCATGACAACCCGAACACCAGTGATGCGTCCACTCCGGTCCTCTCGTACTAGGAGCAGCCCCCCTCAATTCTCCAGCGCCCACGGCAGATAGGGACCGAACTGTCTCACGACGTTCTAAACCCAGCTCGCGTACCACTTTAAATGGCGAACAGCCATACCCTTGGGACCTACTTCAGCCCCAGGATGTGATGAGCCGACATCGAGGTGCCAAACACCGCCGTCGATATGAACTCTTGGGCGGTATCAGCCTGTTATCCCCGGAGTACCTTTTATCCGTTGAGCGATGGCCCTTCCATTCAGAACCACCGGATCACTATGACCTGCTTTCGCACCTGCTCGCGCCGTCACGCTCGCAGTCAAGCTAGCTTATGCCATTGCACTAACCTCCTGATGTCCGACCAGGATTAGCTAACCTTCGTGCTCCTCCGTTACGCTTTGGGAGGAGACCGCCCCAGTCAAACTACCCACCAGACACTGTCCGCAACCCCGGTAAGGGGCCAACGTTAGAACATCAAACATTAAAGGGTGGTATTTCAAGGTTGGCTCCACGCAGACTGGCGTCCACGCTTCAAAGCCTCCCACCTATCCTACACATCAAGGCTCAATGTTCAGTGTCAAGCTATAGTAAAGGTTCACGGGGTCTTTCCGTCTTGCCGCGGGTACACTGCATCTTCACAGCGAGTTCAATTTCACTGAGTCTCGGGTGGAGACAGCCTGGCCATCATTACGCCATTCGTGCAGGTCGGAACTTACCCGACAAGGAATTTCGCTACCTTAGGACCGTTATAGTTACGGCCGCCGTTTACCGGGGCTTCGATCAAGAGCTTCTCCTTACGGATAACCCCATCAATTAACCTTCCGGCACCGGGCAGGCGTCACACCGTATACGTCCACTTTCGTGTTTGCACAGTGCTGTGTTTTTAATAAACAGTTGCAGCCAGCTGGTATCTTCGACTGGTCTCAGCTCCATCCGCAGGGACTTCACCTACACACCAGCGTGCCTTCTCCCGAAGTTACGGCACCATTTTGCCTAGTTCCTTCACCCGAGTTCTCTCAAGCGCCTTGGTATTCTCTACCTGACCACCTGTGTCGGTTTGGGGTACGATTTGATGTTACCTGATGCTTAGAGGCTTTTCCTGGAAGCAGGGCATTTGTTACTTCAGCACCGTAGTGCCTCGTCATCACACCTCAGCCTTGATTATCCGGATTTGCCTGGATAACCAGCCTACATGCTTAAACCGGGACAACCGTCGCCCGGCTAACATAGCCTTCTCCGTCCCCCCTTCGCAGTAACACCAAGTACAGGAATATTAACCTGTTTCCCATCGACTACGCCTTTCGGCCTCGCCTTAGGGGTCGACTCACCCTGCCCCGATTAACGTTGGACAGGAACCCTTGGTCTTCCGGCGAGCGGGCTTTTCACCCGCTTTATCGTTACTTATGTCAGCATTCGCACTTCTGATACCTCCAGCAACCCTCACAGGTCACCTTCGCAGGCTTACAGAACGCTCCCCTACCCAACAACACATAGTGTCGCTGCCGCAGCTTCGGTGCATGGTTTAGCCCCGTTACATCTTCCGCGCAGGCCGACTCGACCAGTGAGCTATTACGCTTTCTTTAAATGATGGCTGCTTCTAAGCCAACATCCTGGCTGTCTGTGCCTTCCCACATCGTTTCCCACTTAACCATGACTTTGGGACCTTAGCTGGCGGTCTGGGTTGTTTCCCTCTTCACGACGGACGTTAGCACCCGCCGTGTGTCTCCCGTGATAACATTCTTCGGTATTCGTAGTTTGCATCGGGTTGGTAAGTCGGGATGACCCCCTAGCCGAAACAGTGCTCTACCCCCGAAGATGAATTCACGAGGCGCTACCTAAATAGCTTTCGGGGAGAACCAGCTATCTCCCGGTTTGATTGGCCTTTCACCCCCAGCCACAAGTCATCCGCTAATTTTTCAACATTAGTCGGTTCGGTCCTCCAGTTAGTGTTACCCAACCTTCAACCTGCCCATGGCTAGATCACCGGGTTTCGGGTCTATACCCTGCAACTTAACGCCCAGTTAAGACTCGGTTTCCCTGCGGCTCCCCTATACGGTTAACCTTGCTACAGAATATAAGTCGCTGACCCATTATACAAAAGGTACGCAGTCACACCCGAAGGTGCTCCCACTGCTTGTACGTACACGGTTTCAGGTTCTTTTTCACTCCCCTCGCCGGGGTTCTTTTCGCCTTTCCCTCACGGTACTGGTTCACTATCGGTCAGTCAGGAGTATTTAGCCTTGGAGGATGGTCCCCCCATATTCAGACAGGATACCACGTGTCCCGCCCTACTCTTCGAGTTCACAGCCTGTGCATTTTGGTGTACGGGACTATCACCCTGTACCGTCGGACTTTCCAGACCGTTCCACTAACACACAAGCTGATTCAGACTCTGGGCTGCTCCCCGTTCGCTCGCCGCTACTGGGGGAATCTCGGTTGATTTCTTTTCCTCGGGGTACTTAGATGTTTCAGTTCCCCCGGTTCGCCTCGTTAACCTATGTATTCAGTTAACGATAGTGCAACGAATTGCACTGGGTTTCCCCATTCGGACATCGCCGGTTATAACGGTTCATATCACCTTACCGACGCTTTTCGCAGATTAGCACGTCCTTCATCGCCTCTGACTGCCAGGGCATCCACCGTGTACGCTTAGTCGCTTAACCTCACAACCCGAAGATGTTTCACTTCTGATTGCGAAAATTTGAGAGACTCGAACACACATTGACTGTGTGTCGTTTCAATTTTCAGCTTGATCCAGATTTTTAAAGAGCAAATATCTCAAACATCACCCGAAGATGAGTTTTGAGATACATCGGCACGCGTCTTTCACTCACGAACCAGCAAGTGGCGTCCCCTAGGGGATTCGAACCCCTGTTACCGCCGTGAAAGGGCGGTGTCCTGGGCCTCTAGACGAAGGGGACACTGAAGTCTCAATCGCAAGACGCCTTGCTTCTTTACGTTCATCAGACAATCTGTGTGAGCACTACAAAGGCAGGTTCTTTAAGGTAAGGAGGTGATCCAACCGCAGGTTCCCCTACGGTTACCTTGTTACGACTTCACCCCAGTCATGAATCACAAAGTGGTAAGCGCCCTCCCGAAGGTTAAGCTACCTACTTCTTTTGCAACCCACTCCCATGGTGTGACGGGCGGTGTGTACAAGGCCCGGGAACGTATTCACCGTAGCATTCTGATCTACGATTACTAGCGATTCCGACTTCATGGAGTCGAGTTGCAGACTCCAATCCGGACTACGACATACTTTATGAGGTCCGCTTGCTCTCGCGAGGTCGCTTCTCTTTGTATATGCCATTGTAGCACGTGTGTAGCCCTGGTCGTAAGGGCCATGATGACTTGACGTCATCCCCACCTTCCTCCAGTTTATCACTGGCAGTCTCCTTTGAGTTCCCGGCCGAACCGCTGGCAACAAAGGATAAGGGTTGCGCTCGTTGCGGGACTTAACCCAACATTTCACAACACGAGCTGACGACAGCCATGCAGCACCTGTCTCACAGTTCCCGAAGGCACCAATCCATCTCTGGAAAGTTCTGTGGATGTCAAGACCAGGTAAGGTTCTTCGCGTTGCATCGAATTAAACCACATGCTCCACCGCTTGTGCGGGCCCCCGTCAATTCATTTGAGTTTTAACCTTGCGGCCGTACTCCCCAGGCGGTCGATTTAACGCGTTAGCTCCGGAAGCCACGCCTCAAGGGCACAACCTCCAAATCGACATCGTTTACGGCGTGGACTACCAGGGTATCTAATCCTGTTTGCTCCCCACGCTTTCGCACCTGAGCGTCAGTCTTTGTCCAGGGGGCCGCCTTCGCCACCGGTATTCCTCCAGATCTCTACGCATTTCACCGCTACACCTGGAATTCTACCCCCCTCTACAAGACTCTAGCCTGCCAGTTTCGAATGCAGTTCCCAGGTTGAGCCCGGGGATTTCACATCCGACTTGACAGACCGCCTGCGTGCGCTTTACGCCCAGTAATTCCGATTAACGCTTGCACCCTCCGTATTACCGCGGCTGCTGGCACGGAGTTAGCCGGTGCTTCTTCTGCGGGTAACGTCAATCGCCAAGGTTATTAACCTTAACGCCTTCCTCCCCGCTGAAAGTGCTTTACAACCCGAAGGCCTTCTTCACACACGCGGCATGGCTGCATCAGGCTTGCGCCCATTGTGCAATATTCCCCACTGCTGCCTCCCGTAGGAGTCTGGACCGTGTCTCAGTTCCAGTGTGGCTGGTCATCCTCTCAGACCAGCTAGGGATCGTCGCCTAGGTGAGCCGTTACCCCACCTACTAGCTAATCCCATCTGGGCACATCTGATGGCATGAGGCCCGAAGGTCCCCCACTTTGGTCTTGCGACGTTATGCGGTATTAGCTACCGTTTCCAGTAGTTATCCCCCTCCATCAGGCAGTTTCCCAGACATTACTCACCCGTCCGCCGCTCGTCACCCGAGAGCAAGCTCTCTGTGCTACCGCTCGACTTGCATGTGTTAGGCCTGCCGCCAGCGTTCAATCTGAGCCATGATCAAACTCTTCAATTTAAGTTTGATGCTCAAAGAATTAAACTTCGTAATGAATTACGTGTTCACTCTTGAGACTTGGTATTCATTTTTCGTCCGAGGACGTTAAGAATCCATGTCACTTTGAGTGCCCACACAGATTGTCTGATAAATTGTTAAAGAGCAGTTGCGACGCGCTTTAGCGCTCTGTCGCGAGGTGGCGTATATTACGCTTTCCTCTTTCAGAGTCAACCCGTTTTTCAGGATTTTTCTCTGCAACCGAACCGGCTGTTTGTGTGAAGTGATTCACATCCGCCGTGTCGATGGAGGCGCATTATAGGGAGTTCTCGAGCGTCCGCAATAGAAAAATGGCAGAAAAATGACTGACTGCTGCATTCCCCAGCAAAACCCCGCTTTATACCTCGTTACACACAGAATTATCCACAGGAGAGCGTAAAAACATGACCGCTAGCCCCGTGGATCGCCAGCTATATAGAAGAAGGATCACCGGCCTGGAGAGAAACATAAAAATTCGCGAGCGTTGCGCAAACGTTTTCGTTACAATGCCGCGCTATGACACAGATGCCCGGTTGGGTGCGTTAGGTGAGTTTTTAGGCAAAAACTCACCTAACGCTCTCTGTAATGTTCAAATCCTGGGGATTTAATACCATGCAACAACGTCGTCCAGTCCGCCGCGCTCTGCTCAGTGTTTCTGACAAGGCCGGTATCGTCGAATTCGCGCAGGCGCTTTCCGCTCGTGGTGTCGAGCTGCTGTCCACCGGCGGCACCGCTCGCCTGCTGGCAGATAAAGGCCTGCCGGTTACCGAAGTCTCTGACTACACCGGTTTCCCGGAAATGATGGATGGACGCGTGAAGACCCTGCATCCGAAAGTACACGGCGGCATCCTCGGTCGTCGCGGTCAGGATGACGGTATCATGCAGCAACACGGTATCGCGCCTATCGATATGGTTGTCGTGAACCTTTACCCGTTCGCCCAGACCGTCGCTCGTGAAGGGTGCTCGCTGGAAGACGCGGTGGAAAACATCGATATCGGCGGCCCGACTATGGTGCGCTCTGCGGCGAAGAACCATAAAGATGTCGCCATCGTAGTAAAGAGCAGCGACTACGACGCCATCATTAATGAGATGGACGCCAACGAAGGTTCCCTCACGCTGGCCACCCGCTTCGACCTCGCCATTAAAGCCTTCGAACACACCGCCGCTTACGACAGCATGATCGCCAACTACTTCGGCAGCATGGTTCCGGCCTATCACGGCGAAAGCAAAGAAGCCGCTGGCCGCTTCCCGCGTACCCTGAATCTGAACTTCATTAAGAAGCAGGATATGCGCTACGGCGAAAACAGCCACCAGCAGGCGGCTTTCTATATAGAAGAGAATGTAAAAGAGGCCTCCGTGGCGACCGCCACTCAGCTGCAGGGCAAAGCGCTCTCCTATAACAACATTGCCGATACCGATGCGGCGCTGGAGTGTGTAAAAGAGTTCAACGAGCCGGCCTGCGTTATCGTTAAGCACGCCAACCCGTGCGGCGTTGCCGTCAGCAACTCGATTCTTGACGCCTACGATCGCGCTTACAAAACCGACCCGACCTCCGCGTTCGGCGGCATCATTGCCTTTAACCGCGAGCTGGATGCTGAAACCGCGCAGGCGATCATCTCTCGCCAGTTCGTCGAAGTGATCATCGCGCCGTCCGCCAGCGAAGAAGCGCTGAAAATCACCGCCGCGAAGCAGAACGTCCGCGTACTGACCTGCGGCCAGTGGGATACTCGCGTTGCCGGCCTCGATTTCAAACGCGTTAACGGTGGTCTGCTGGTTCAGGACCGCGATCTCGGCATGGTCACCGCAGGTGAACTGCGCGTGGTCAGCAAACGTCAGCCAACCGAGCAGGAACTGCGCGATGCGCTGTTCTGCTGGAAAGTGGCGAAATTCGTCAAATCCAACGCCATTGTGTATGCCAAAGATAATATGACCATCGGCATAGGCGCCGGTCAGATGAGCCGCGTCTACTCGGCGAAAATCGCCGGAATTAAAGCCGGTGATGAAGGTCTGGAAGTGAAAGGTTCCGCCATGGCCTCTGACGCTTTCTTCCCGTTCCGCGACGGCATCGATGCCGCAGCCGCGGTAGGCATCACCTGCGTTATTCAGCCGGGCGGCTCTATCCGTGACGACGAAGTGATTGCCGCCGCTGACGAACACGGCATCGCCATGATCTTCACCGACATGCGCCACTTCCGCCATTAATTCATGGAGCAGCAGATGAAAGTATTAGTAATCGGCAACGGCGGGCGTGAGCACGCGCTGGCCTGGAAAGCGGCTCAGTCGCCGCTGGTTGATACCGTCTACGTCGCGCCGGGCAACGCCGGTACCGCCCTGGAGCCGTCGCTGCAAAACGTCGCCATCGGCGTCACCGATATTCCGGCGTTGCTTCGCTTCGCGCAGGATGAGAACATCGATCTGACCATCGTTGGCCCGGAAGCGCCGTTGGTCATTGGCGTGGTCGACGCGTTCCGTGCCGCCGGTCTGAACATTTTCGGGCCAACCGAAGGCGCCGCGCAGCTGGAAGGCTCAAAAGCCTTCACCAAAGATTTTCTCGCCCGTCATCATATTCCGACGGCGGAATACCAGAACTTCACCGAAGTGGAGCCTGCGCTGGCTTATCTGCGCGAGAAAGGCGCGCCGATCGTCATCAAAGCCGACGGTCTGGCGGCGGGTAAAGGCGTTATCGTGGCGATGATCCTCGAGGAAGCCGAAGCGGCGGTCAAAGATATGTTGGCTGGCAACGCCTTTGGCGACGCAGGCCACCGCATCGTGATTGAAGAGTTCCTCGATGGCGAAGAGGCTAGCTTTATTGTGATGGTCGACGGCGAGCACGTCCTGCCGATGGCCACCAGCCAGGATCACAAGCGCGTCGGCAACGGCGATACCGGCCCGAACACCGGCGGGATGGGGGCGTACTCCCCGGCACCGGTGGTTACTGACGAAGTCCACCAGCGCACCATGGAGCGGATTATCTGGCCAACCGTGAAAGGCATGGCCGCTGAAGGCAACACCTATACCGGTTTCCTCTACGCCGGTCTGATGATCGACAAGCAGGGCAACCCGAAGGTGATTGAGTTCAACTGCCGCTTTGGCGACCCGGAAACCCAACCGATCATGCTGCGCATGAAGTCCGACCTGGTCGAGCTGTGCCTCGCCGCCTGCGCGGGCAAGCTGGACGAGAAAACCTCCGAGTGGGATGACCGCGCGTCGCTGGGCGTGGTGGTTGCCGCCGGCGGCTATCCGGGCAGCTACAATACGGGCGATGAGATCTACGGCCTGCCGCAGCAGGAAGTCGCAGACGGTAAAGTCTTCCACGCCGGCACCAAACTGTCTGACGACCAGCGCGTGGTCACCAACGGCGGGCGCGTGCTGTGCGTCACCGCGCTGGGTGACTCCGTGGCGCAGGCGCAGCAGCGCGCCTATCAGCTGCTGACCGACATTCGCTGGGACGGTAGCTTTAGCCGTAGCGATATCGGCTGGCGCGCCATCGAACGTGAAAAGGCTAACGGCTAAGTTTCGCCAGCAGTGTTTTGCGCGTAATGCCTAACTGACGGGCGGCTTCGGTTTTGTTGCCGCCCGTTTTTTCCAGCGCCGCCAGAATCACCTCTTTCTCCACTTCCACTAACGGCTGAATTCCCCCCTCCTCGCTCCCGCCTGATGGCAGCGGCGTACCGGCGATCGCCAGGGGCAGCTCTCGCTCAGAGATATAGTTTCCGGTCAGTAGCACCACCGCCCGCTCCACCGCGTTTTCCAGCTCGCGTATATTGCCCGGCCAGGGGTAGTGGATCAGCAGGTCCATCGCCTGTGGCGTGAACCCCTTTACCGTCTTACGATTGCGTTCGGTATAGCGTTTGAGAAAATGCTGCGCCAGCTGCGGAATATCTTCCCGTCGCCGGCGCAGCGGCGGTATCTCGATGGTCACGACGTTGAGTCGGTAATAGAGATCCTGGCGAAAGCGCCCGGCGCTCACCTCTTCCGCAAGGTTGCGATGGGTGGCGGCGATAAGCCGCACATCAACGGCAAGCGTCTGGTTGCTGCCGACCCGCTGCACCTCCCGCTCCTGAATCGCCCGCAGCAAGCGGACCTGCATCACTGGCGAGATATCGCCTATCTCATCAAGAAACAGCGTGCCGCCATCCGCTTCGACAAAGCGTCCTTCCCGCCGCCGATCCGCCCCGGTAAACGCCCCTTTTTCATGACCGAACAGCTCGGATTCCAGCAGTGACTCATTCAACGCCGCGCAGTTGAGCGTAACCAACGGCTTGTCACGACGCTCGCTGCAGGCGTGGATGGCGTGCGCCACCAGCTCCTTACCGGTTCCCGACTCCCCATAAATCAGCACCGTCGCGTCCGAAGGGGCCACCAGCGTAATATTGTTAAGAAGCGCCTGCATCGCCGGGCTGTCGCCAATCATGCCCCACCGTGAATCCGTCGCAACGCTGGGGTCGCTCTCGCTCTGCCGGGTGTGCGCCAATGCCTGAACCAGCGTCTGCTGCAGGGTGTCAAAATCCAGCGGTTTAACCAGATAATCCAGCGCCCCGGACTTAATAGCTTCTACCGCCGTACCGACGCTGGAAAACGCCGTCATGATCAGCACCGGTATCGCCGGGTTATAGGCCTTAATCTCTTTTAACGTTGCGATACCGTCCATCTCCGCCATACGGATATCGCACAGCACCAGGTCGAAGACCTGCTGATGGATCTGCTCCAGTGCCTGCAGGCCGTTGTGAGCCAACCCCACCTGATAGCCCCAGCCGCGCAGCAGCGCCTGCAGGATCGTGCAGTGGCTGACGTCATCATCAACGACCAGAATCTGTACTTTATCGCTGCTCATCTTCCCTCCGTTGAGCATCCACCGGTAACCAAAGCGTAAATATCGCTCCAGCTCCCGGCTGACTTTCGGCGCGGATCGTCCCGCCATGTTGTTCGATAATATTCTGCACTACGGCCAGCCCCAGCCCGGTGCCGTCCGCCTTGGTGGTGAAATACGGCGTGAAGATAGCCTGTAACTCTTCATCGCTCATCCCCTTACCGCTATCCGTGACGACGATTTTCACCCACTGACGATCGGCTTCGCTTGCTGTTACGCGAATGACGCCGTCACGACCAATCGCCTGCATTGCATTCAGGTACAGGTTCAACAGCACCTGATTCAGGCGATCGGGGTCGGCGCTGATCGTGGTTAACTCAGGTCGCGGAGTAAATTGCAGCGCGATCCCGCGGCTCTGCGCATCCTGGCTTACCAACTGCAATGAGTGGCGGATAAGCGCGTTGATATCGACTGTTTGGTAGTTTAGATGGGCGGGACGGACCAGCTCCAGCAGCTCGCTGACCACCCGGTTCAGGCGATCAGCCTCTTTGGCCATCACCTGGGCTAACTGATGCGACTCGCCGCCAGGCGACGTGCGCTCGGCAAAATATTTCGCCAGCCCTTTAATCGACGAGAGCGGGTTGCGGATCTCGTGCGCGACCCCCGCCGCCAGATGGCCAAGCGCCACCAGCTTTTCCTTGCGGGCCATCGCCTCCAGCAGCTGTTTCCGCGAGCGACGATAGCGGCGGAACCAGAACTGAGCGAGGATCGTCGCCGCTATCACCAGCGCGGCGGCACCCAGCATGATGGCCATATTTCGCTGCCCGCGGGCCTGCGCGGCATCCAGCTCGCGGCTATCAAAGGCGATAAAAATCACCTGCGGGACAGTGGCCTGAGCCAGGGCGCTATTGCCGCGGTTCATCATTCCCATATGGTGGCCGCGGGCCGGATTAAGCGGGCGAAAATGGCGATAGATCTCCAGCGCCGGCCGCGGTTCGCTAAGCCGGCGCCAGCGGGCCTGTTCGCCAACCGCTAACGCACGCATCTGCGCCGGGCTATACAGCGTTTTACCCACCTGCTGCGGATCGCTATGGGCGATAATTTTACCGTTTTCATCGGTCACCGCGAACCACAGGACGCCCGGTTGCCAGGCCATCTCTTCCAGCAGGGCCTGCAGCTGCGCATGATGCATACGCATCCCCATCCCGACGCGCGTGCCGGACTCCAGCGCGCGGATCAGCACGCTCCCTTTCTCTTCAATGGTTTGTCGGGCAGCGGTCGTCTCGCGACCGTAGTCGCGGACGATCATCGCGGAGAACAGCATGACCAGCAGCACAACCGTGCCGGTCAGCAGCCAGCTCAGCGCGCCAGCGGCGGCGTCCCGGGAGAGAGATTTGATCTTCATCGGCGAGTCCTTGTCATCTCTTTTTCACTATCTGCAGGCTCCTTCAGCAGAAATCATGCCATGTTTCCGCGCGGCCAATCCTGCTCTCAAACATATCGCCTGCGCTTAAGCGAGTAAAAATGACTCGCCTGACCCTGGCGGAACGGGTCATTTTTACTCGCTCTCCTCGGCAAAGGCTTCGGCAGGCCCACACAGACGGGCTTTTTCAGACTGGCATGGAAGATGCAATACCGAGGGAAACCACACAGGAGAAAATGCCATGAAACGGAACCGTACCTTACCTCTCGCCCTCGTTACCTTTGCCGCGCTGACCTTCGCCAGCAACGCGGCCTGGGCCAACCACCACTGGGGCAACAATAACGGGATGGGCAACCAGGGCTACAGTCAGCTGACCCAGGAGCAGCAGGCTACCGTGCAAAAGCTGCATAACGATTACTATGCGCAAACCAGCGCCCTGCGCCAGCAGCTGCAGTCCAAACGCTATGAGTACAATGCGCTGCTCACGGCGCAAAAGCCGGACAGCGGGAAGATTGAAGCTGTCGCTCAGGAGATGGAAGGCTTACGCCAGAAGCTGGATCAGCAGCGGGTGAAGTTTGATATCGCCCTGGCTGAGGCGGGCGTTCCCCGCGGCGCAGGAATGGGATATGGCGGCTGTCGCGGTAGCGCCGGCGGTCATATGGGCATGAACCACTGGTAAAGGTTAGAAGCTTTTTTCCGTCGGCTGCCAGGTGCAGAAGTTTTCATTGGCGACCAGCAGCAGTTGAGAGCCTTCCGGCGCCTCCAGCCAGGCAATGCTCACTGCGGCGGAAGCGTGGCTCTGGCGGCGTTCAATGTGCGCCAGGGCCCGGCTATCGAGGTCGGGCGTAACCGTCTGCCCTTCGCAGGTCAGCACGGTATGCGCGGCAGCGTTCCAGCGCCCCTGGCGCAGGACGACCCGCCCCTGGCGGAGGGCGTCGCTGGTCTGGCGGATCTGTTCGGCGCGATAACGATATAGCGCGACCTGGTCGCTGGAGAGCTGCTGCTTCTGTCCGTCCACTTCCCGTTGCATAAAGCTCAGATCGCCCTGCGCGTCGAAACGGGCGCGAATATGTTCCGGCGGTTTGCCATAGACATTGAGTTCGATAAGCGCCAGTTGATCGCCCTGCCAGCGATATTCGCTGGTCGAGGTGTCCCCGTGACGCCACGGGCTGAAGGCGGCGAGAAGATGGACTTCATCGCCAGAATCTTTACGCCAGATGCGCATCGCTCCCTGATTGTCCGCATATCCGCTGGCGGTAAACGGCGGTAGCGACGTGTCGTGGCTGCAGGCAGTCAGCAACAGGATGCCCGCCAGCGCCAGAGGCCGGCGCCAGACAGACAAAAGGGGCTTAATAGCCCCTTCGATAAAACTGTTCACTGCCACGCGGTCTTACTTAACAGCGTCTTTCAGTGCTTTGCCAGAAACAAATGCCGGCACGTTAGCTGCAGCGATTTTGATCTCTTTACCGGTCTGCGGGTTGCGGCCAGTACGCTCAGCGCGGTGGTTCACTTTGAAGGTACCGAAACCAACCAGTTGAACAGCATCACCTTCTTTCAGAGACTCAGTAATTGCAGCCAGGGTAGATTCCAGGGCAGCTTTAGCCTGTGCTTTGGACAGGTCAGCTTTGTCCGCAATTACATCAATCAGTTGAGTCTTGTTCATAAGTTATCCTTACAATGTGTTTATCGCTTGCTAAGCATCGAGTGCGACGGAAATGCCAAAAAAGCACCCTCCTGCATACACGCACCGATAGCCACTTTTTTTCGCCCTCCAAATGTAGACCAGACGGGGGGCGGAATGGAAGCCTTCAGACGCTACAATTCAGGCGGTAAATCACGTTTTCTGGTCTCACTGCTGAAAATTTATACCAATATTGCTCTCGCCAGCCTCGCGCAGGTCCGCGCGCAGGCCTTTTATCAGCTCAAGATCACGCTCTTCACAGTCGGCCAGCAGGCGGAAAATTTCCCACTGAATATCCCATTCCTGCTCTACCGCCGGATTCGCTTTCAACTCTTCGTCGGTCATTTCGCGACCTTCCTGGGTCATTTCCAGCATCGCCACGGTGGTGATGGAGGTCTTGCTCACCTCGATCGCGTGCTCGAGCGTTTCGCCGCTCAGACGAGAATGAATCAGTTCACTCAACGCCACGCAAGCGTCTATGGCCGGATAGACACCGTACATGTCGAAATCATCTGCCGCCGGGATCGCCTCTTCCAGCTTCTCCAGCTGGCTGTCGAAATTCACCTTCGCATCTTTAACCGTCAGCGTTTCCCAGATCAGGTCCAGGATACGACGATAAAGCAGGCCGTCGCCAAACTCGGTTTGCTTGCAGAACATCGCGTAGTTGGGATACATACGTTCGCACAGGCAGGCCATAAAAGTGACATGCTGCCAGCTTTCCAGCTTCTCCAGGCGCAGGTGAATCGGGTTTTGTAACATGATGAATTCTCGAAGTCAGAAATTAGGCGCAGTGTACCTGAATCAGCTGTGATTTGCTTGCCAACGCACAAACGACGGACGACGGGACGCCACCGCATCGGCCCAGCGCGTCGGCTCGGGCAGACGGTAGCCTCGCATGCAGCGCTCAACCCACATTAAAGCGCTGTCCATGCCTACCCGGTGGCCGGTGCTAATAAACAGCGGGTTGCAGCGCACTTTGCTGCGCCAGACCCAGGCCAGTTGCTCATTTTTATCCATCAGCGGGGCCAGCGCGCCAGGCTCATCACCCAGGTCGCCGATTTTGCCGCACAGGCGTTTTTTCGCCACTCCGATAGTCGGCACATCAATCATCAGGCCAAAATGGCTGGCGACGCCCAATCTCCGGGGATGAGAAATGCCGTGTCCGTCAACGAACAGCAGGTCCGGTTTTTGCGAAAGCTGCTCCCACGCCGCCAGCAGCGCAGGCGTTTCGCGAAACGAGAGAAAGCCGGGAATATAGGGCATAGAGGTGGCGACCCGCGCCACCTGATACTCCACCAGCTCAAGCTCAGGCCAGGTCAGCAGCACCATCGCAGCCCGGGTGATCTCCCCTTCCTGCTCAAACCCGACGTCCGCGCCGCCGATCAACGCCGGCGGGTCGCGATCCAGTCGATCCGCACGCTCTACCGACGCGGCTAACTGTTGCTGTTGGGTACGTAGTGCGGCTAAATCCATAGGGCTTATCTCCTACTGGTGATAGGGTGCGGACAGACGGTGCACAGCCTCAACAAAGACGCCCGCATGCTCGGGGTCAACGTCCTGATGAATACCGTGTCCAAGGTTAAAGACGTGGCCTTCCCCCTGGCCAAAGCCGGCAAGAATGGTTGCCACTTCTTCTTCAATACGCGGGGCGGGCGCATAGAGCATCGACGGATCCATATTGCCCTGTAGCGCTACTTTGTTACCCACGCGACGGCGAGCATCGGCAATATCGGTGGTCCAGTCGAGACCCAACGCATCGCAGCCGGTCTCCGCCATCGCTTCCAGCCACTGACCACCGCCTTTGGTGAACAGAGTCACCGGCACGCGGCGGCCTTCGTTTTCCCGCAGCAGGCCATCGACGATCTTATGCATGTAGTAGAGGGAGAACTGCTGATAGTCGCGGCCGGTCAGCACCCCGCCCCAGGTGTCAAAAATCATCACCGACTGCGCGCCGGCTTTGATCTGCGCGTTGAGATACAGGGTAACGCTCTTCGCCAGCTTATCCAGCAGCGCATGCAGCGCCTGCGGCTCGGCGTACATCATCTTTTTAATCACGGTGAAGGCCTTGCTGCTGCCGCCCTCCACCATGTACGTAGCCAGCGTCCATGGACTACCGGAAAAACCGATCAGCGGCACTTCGCCTTTCAGTTCGCGGCGAATGGTGCGCACGGCGTTCATTACATAGCCCAGCTCCTGCTCCGGATCCGGGATCGGCAGCTTGTCGACGTCGGCTTTACTTTTTACCGGCGAGGTGAAGCGCGGACCTTCGCCAGCTTCAAAGTACAGCCCCAGCCCCATGGCGTCCGGGATGGTCAGGATGTCCGAAAAGAGGATCGCCGCGTCCAGCGGGTAACGGCGCAGCGGCTGGAGCGTCACTTCGCAGGCCAGCTCGGCATTTTTACACAGCGACATAAAGTCGCCCGCTTGCGCACGGGTGGCTTTGTACTCCGGTAAATAGCGGCCCGCCTGGCGCATCATCCACACCGGGGTGACATCAACCGGCTGACGCAGCAGCGCGCGCAGGTAACGATCGTTCTTCAGTTCGGTCATTTTTACATTCCTTTAGCGTTGATACGCCCAGTGTAACATGTCACTCGAACTCTGCCCGACACATCGCGACGGTATCTTCGATAAGCCGCCGCGCCACTGTCCCCGGTGGCGGCAGAAGCGGCAGGTCGTCATAGCGATACCAGTCCGCGGTCAGTAACTCTTTTTTGTCGACCACGATCTCGCCATCTGCGTAATCCGCCATAAAGGCGGTCATCAGCGACTGCGGGAACGGCCATGGCTGAGAGGTCACGTAACGCAGATTTTTTACCCGAATACCGCTCTCCTCCATCACCTCGCGAGCCACCGCCTGCTCAAGGGTTTCGCCGACCTCGACAAAGCCGGCCAGCACGGTGTGCACGCCGTTGCGATGGCGCGTATGTTGCGCCAGCAGGATCGCATCGTCGCGACGGATTGCCACGATAATGCAGGGGGCAATTTGCGGGTAGTAACGTTCACGGCAGTGGCTGCACAGCATCGCCCATTCGCTTTTGCTGGCATGCATCGGGTGGCCGCAGTAACCGCAAAATTTATGCGAGCGATAAAATTCGGCGAGCTGGATCCCCCGCCCAGCCAGCTGGAAGAGTCCCGGATCCTGATCCAGCACCTGGCGCAACGATCCCATGTCATGGCGACGATCCTGGCGCACCATCCACACGGACTCGCCCTGCCACTCGCCAATATGCAGCGCATGCTGGCCGACAAGATCGAAATTAACCGCTTCGCCATGTGGTAATTCTCCACCAGGCAACCATAATTTTTGTTCGTGACTGACAACCCACCAGCCGCGATCTAATTTTTCAATAATACGATCCATATCTATTGCACTACCTTTGCTTCACTGGCATGTTGTTAACATTATACTTACATTTTGGTGAGCAGATTTAAATCAAAACTAGCGGAGTCAATCATGCTAAACCAGCTGGAAAATCTGACGGAGCGCGTTGGCGGTAGTAATGAACTGGTCGATCGCTGGCTACAAGTGCGTAAGCATCTGCTCGTGGCTTACTACAACCTGGTTGGCCTGAAACCGGGCAAAGAGTCGTTTATGCGGCTAAACGAAAAGGCGCTGGATGACTTTTGCCAAAGTCTGGTGGATTACCTCTCATCCGGTCATTTTAGTATTTATGAACGCATTATTGGCGAAATGGAAGGCGATACCCCTCTTTTAGCCGCCACCCGGCTTTACCCGCAGCTGGAAGCCAATACCCAGCAGATGATGGACTACTACGATACCTGCCTCGAAAACGCCATCGATCACGATAACTATCTTGAATTTCAGCAGGCGCTGTCGGATATCGGCGAGTCGCTGGAGGCGCGTTTCGCGCTGGAAGATAAACTGATCGCCCTGGCTGTCGCCCATAACCTGAACAATGACGTGCGCGATAATATTGCGCCGACCGCTTGAGTTGTGAACCGTTAACGCGTAATTTACGTACATTATCCCTCTGCGGAGGGATTTCATCTTGTCGGAGTGCCTATTTTCCATGCGCAGGCTAACGTGGAAAAGGCTGAGACCGTTAATTCGGGATCCGCGGAACCTGATCAGGCTAATACCTGCGAAGGGAACAAGAGTAAACTGCTGTTCGCGTCAGTCCGTCAGGGCCGATCGCATCTGTTACTCCATCCGTCGTCTGACAAGCCATGTCCTTTTTTAACTGGAATGCGCTATGTCTACTACCAAACTAACCCGTCGGGAACAACGCGAGCACGCGCAGCGATTCATTGATACGCTGGCGGGTACCGCTTTTCCTAATTCACGCCGCATCTATGTTCACGGCTCACAAGCGGATATCCGCGTCCCGATGCGTGAAATTCAGCTCAGCCCAACTCTCGTCGGCGGCGATAAAGATAACCCCCGGTACGAAACCAACGAACCGATCCCGGTGTATGACACCTCCGGGCCGTATGGCGACCCGGATATTAGCATTGATGTCCGCCAGGGGCTGGCAAAGCTGCGCCAGCCGTGGATCGACGCGCGTAACGACTGCGCGCCGCTCAGCGAACGCAGCTCGGCCTATACCAAAGCGCGGCTGGCCGACGACGGTCTCGATGAGCTGCGCTTCAGCGGCCTGCTGACGCCCAAACGCGCCGTCGCTGGCAAATGCGTTACCCAGCTGCACTACGCCCGCCAGGGGATAGTCACCCCGGAGATGGAGTTCATCGCCATTCGCGAAAACATGGGTCGCGAACGTATCCGCAGCGAGGTTCTGCGCCAGCAGCACGCAGGTGAAGGCTTCGGCGCCCACCTTCCGGAAAACATCACCCCCGAGTTTGTTCGCGATGAAGTGGCCGCCGGACGCGCCATCATCCCCGCCAACATCAACCACCCGGAGTCTGAACCGATGATTATCGGCCGCAACTTCCTGGTGAAAGTGAATGCCAATATCGGCAACTCGGCGGTGACCTCTTCCATCGAAGAAGAGGTCGAGAAACTGGTCTGGTCAACCCGCTGGGGCGCCGACACGGTGATGGACCTCTCCACCGGCCGCTATATCCACGAAACCCGCGAGTGGATCCTGCGCAACAGCCCGGTGCCGATTGGTACCGTGCCGATTTACCAGGCGCTGGAGAAGGTCAACGGCATCGCCGAGAATCTCACCTGGCAAGTCTTCCGCGATACCCTGCTGGAACAGGCCGAGCAAGGCGTCGACTACTTCACGATTCACGCCGGCGTACTGTTGCGCTACGTCCCGATGACGGCGAAGCGCCTGACCGGTATCGTCTCGCGCGGCGGCTCAATCATGGCTAAGTGGTGCCTGTCGCATCATCAGGAAAACTTCCTCTACCAGCATTTCCGCGAAATCTGCGAAATCTGCGCCGCCTATGACGTGTCGCTGTCGCTGGGCGATGGCCTGCGCCCCGGCTCCATTCAAGATGCCAACGACGAGGCGCAGTTTTCCGAGCTGCGCACCCTCGGAGAACTGACGAAAATCGCCTGGGAATATGACGTGCAGGTGATGATTGAAGGCCCTGGCCACGTGCCGATGCAGATGATCCGCCGTAATATGACCGAACAGCTGGAGCACTGCCACGAAGCGCCATTCTACACCCTGGGGCCGCTCACCACTGATATCGCGCCGGGCTACGACCATTTCACCTCCGGTATCGGCGCGGCAATGATCGGCTGGTTCGGCTGCGCCATGCTGTGCTATGTCACGCCGAAAGAGCATCTCGGCCTGCCCAACAAAGAGGATGTCAAACAGGGGCTGATTACCTACAAAATCGCCGCCCACGCCGCCGACCTCGCGAAAGGCCATCCCGGGGCGCAGATCCGCGACAACGCGATGTCAAAAGCGCGTTTTGAATTCCGCTGGGAAGACCAGTTCAACCTCGCGCTCGACCCGTTCACCGCGCGGGCCTATCACGATGAAACCCTGCCGCAGGAGTCCGGCAAAGTCGCCCACTTCTGCTCCATGTGCGGGCCGAAATTCTGTTCGATGAAAATCACTCAGGAGGTCCGCGACTACGCCGCGAAGCAAAGTATAGAAGCCGGCATGGCCGATATGTCGAATAACTTCCGCGCCCGCGGCGGCGAAATCTACCTGAAACAGGAGGAAGCCTGATGTATCAACCTGATTTTCCACCCGTCCCGTTTCGTCTCGGACTCTACCCGGTGGTGGACAGCGTGGCGTGGATTGAGCGCCTGCTCGAAGCTGGGGTACGTACCCTTCAATTACGCATCAAAGACCGGCGCGACAGCGAAGTGGAGGATGACGTGATCGCCGCCATCACCCTTGGTCGCCGCTATCACGCCCGACTGTTCATTAACGATTACTGGCAGCTGGCGATTAAGCATCAGGCCTATGGCGTGCATCTCGGACAAGAAGATCTGGAAACCACCGATCTGAGCGCTATCCGCCAGGCCGGGCTGCGTCTTGGCGTCTCTACTCACGATGATATGGAAATTGATGTCGCCCTTGCGGAGCGCCCCTCTTACATTGCGCTAGGTCACGTCTTCCCGACGCAAACCAAACAGATGCCTTCCGCGCCGCAGGGCCTCGAGCAGCTTGCCAGACATATTCAACGCCTGGCGGATTACCCCACCGTGGCGATCGGCGGAATTAGCCTGGAAAAGGCGCCGGGGGTACTGGCGACCGGCGTCGGCAGCATCGCGGTGGTCAGCGCCATCACCCAGGCGGCGGACTGGCGGGCAGCGACCGACCAACTGCTGGCGCTGGCGGGAGCGGGCGATGAATGATCACGACTTTATGCGCTATAGCCGCCAGCTGCTGCTGGAGGATATTGCCATCGAAGGGCAGCAGAAGCTGTTAGCCAGTCGAGTGCTGATTATCGGCCTTGGCGGGCTGGGCTCCCCGGCGGCGCTCTATCTGGCCGGGGCTGGCGTCGGGACGCTGACCCTGGCCGATGACGACGCGGTGCATCTCAGCAACCTGCAACGGCAGATCTTGTTCACCAGCGCGGATATCGATCGGCCAAAAGCCGCAGCGGCACAGACCCGGCTCAGCCAGCTAAACCCGCAGATCAAACTGGTAGCGCTCCAGCAGCGCTTAAGCGGCGAGGCGCTCCGCGCCGAAGTGGCGAAAGCGGACGTGGTGCTGGACTGTACCGATAATATGGTCACCCGCCAGGCGATCAATGCCGCCTGTGTGGCCCTCGATACCCCGTTAGTGACCGCCAGCGCCGTGGGCTTCGGCGGTCAGCTGATGGTGCTCACCCCGCCCTGGACGCAGGGCTGCTATCGCTGCCTGTGGCCGGAAAGCGATGAACCGCAGCGCAACTGCCGCACCGCGGGGATCGTCGGCCCGGTGGTCGGCATGATGGGCACCCTGCAGGCGCTGGAGACGATTAAGCTGCTCAGCGGCATGGCGACGCCGCGCAACACCCTGCGGCTGTTCGACGCCCGCACCAGCAACTGGCGCGCCCTTGCGCTACAGCGCTCCCGGAGCTGCCCGGTGTGCGGAGGGCGGCATGCAGATCTGGTTTAACGACGAGCCGCTGGCGTGCGCCGACAATCTCAGCGTCAGCGCCCTGCTGACCCAGCTCGAACAGCAGCAGCCGGGCGTTGCGCTGGCGCTCAATCAACACATCCTGCCGCGCGACCGGTGGGAAGATCATCTCTTGCAGGAAGGCGATCGGGTCCTGCTTTTTCAGGTTATCGCTGGAGGCTGACATGTTACGTATTGCAGACAAAACGTTTGAATCCCATCTTTTCACCGGTACCGGCAAATTCGCCGCCCCGGAGGTGATGGTCGAGGCGATTCGCGCCTCGGGCAGCCAGCTGGTAACCCTGGCGATGAAGCGCGTCGATTTACGCCAGCGCAATGACGCCATCCTCGCCCCGCTGCTGGCGGCGGGAGTCAGCCTGCTGCCGAATACCTCGGGCGCCAAGACGGCGGAAGAGGCGGTGTTTGCCGCCCGTCTGGCGCGGGAAGCCCTGGGTACCCACTGGCTGAAGCTGGAGATCCACCCGGACGCCCGCTGGCTGCTGCCCGACCCGATTGAAACCCTGAAAGCGGCGGAGCTGCTGGTCCGCGAAGGGTTCGTGGTGCTGCCCTACTGCGGCGCCGATCCGGTGCTGTGTAAACGACTGGAAGAGGTGGGCTGCGCGGCGGTGATGCCGCTGGGTGCGCCGATCGGCTCCAATCAGGGGCTGGAAACCAAAGCCATGCTGGAGATTATTATCGAGCAGGCGACGGTCCCGGTGGTGGTCGACGCCGGGATCGGCGTCCCGAGCCATGCGGCGCAGGCGCTGGAGATGGGCGCGGACGCGGTGCTGGTCAATACCGCCATTGCCGTCGCCGACGACCCCGTGGCCATGGCCCGCGCCTTCCGTATGGCGATCGATGCCGGATTACTGGCGCGTCAGGCCGGACCGGGGGCACGCAGTACGCAGGCGCAGGCCACCAGCCCGCTCACCGGATTCCTGGAGGCGCTGGCATGAAAACCTTTAGCGATCGCTGGCGGCAGCTGGAGTGGGACGATATCCGCCTGCGCATCAACAGCAAAACCGCCGCCGACGTCGAACGGGCGCTGGCGGCCAAACAGCTCACCCGCGACGATATGATGGCCCTGCTCTCGCCTGCCGCGGCCAATTACCTTGAACCGCTGGCCCAGCGCGCGCAGCGCCTCACCCGCCAGCGCTTCGGCAATACCGTCAGCTTTTACGTGCCGCTGTATCTTTCCAACCTGTGCGCTAACGACTGCACCTACTGCGGCTTCTCGATGAGCAACCGCATTAAGCGCAAGACGCTGGATGCCGCCGAGATTGCCCGCGAGTGCGCCGCGATCCGCAACCTGGGCTTTGAGCATCTGCTGCTGGTGACCGGCGAACATCAGGGTAAGGTGGGAATGGATTATTTCCGTCAGCACCTACCGGCTATCCGCAGCCAGTTTGCCTCGCTGCATATGGAGGTGCAGCCGCTGGCGACTGAAGAGTATGCCGAGCTGAAAACCCTGGGGCTCGACGGGGTGATGGTCTATCAGGAGACCTATCATGAAAGCATGTACGCCCAACACCATCTGAAAGGAAAAAAGCAGGATTTCTTCTGGCGGCTGGATACGCCGGATCGCTTAGGCGCGGCGGGGATCGATAAGATCGGCCTTGGCGCGCTCATCGGCCTTTCCGACAGCTGGCGAGTGGACTGCTTTATAGTCGCTGAGCACCTGCTGTGGCTGCAGCAGCGCTACTGGCGCAGCCGCTATTCGGTCTCCTTCCCGCGCCTGCGTCCCTGCGCCGGCGGTATTGAACCGGCTTCGCTGATGGATGAGCGCCAGCTGGTGCAAACTATCTGCGCCTTCCGCCTGCTGGCGCCAGAGGTTGAGCTGTCGCTATCCACCCGCGAATCACCCTGGTTCCGCGACCGGGTGATCCCGCTGGCGATCAATAACGTCAGCGCCTTCTCTAAAACCCAGCCCGGCGGCTACGCCGACGATCATCCGGAGCTCGAGCAATTTGCCCCGCACGACGATCGCCGCCCTGAAGAGGTCGCCAGCGCGCTGGCCGCCCGCGGCCTGCAGCCGGTATGGAAAGACTGGGATAGCTGGCTGGGACGCGCTTCGCAAACCTCATGATGTACAGTGTAAACGCCTGATAATTTTGCGCGCCTGCACGAGAGATGAAAAACGGAGGCTGGCCCGCCCGACGCCGTTTTTCTATTCTGCCCTGGTCAGCAGCGGACGCTGACCAGGGCGAACCTTTTCTTCCTCATTTTCGCCCTGCCTCTCCGCGCTGAGCAGAGGCCTGCACATTATCGCCGAATATAAATCACGATACATGAAGGCCTCAGAGTTATAATTGAGCAATAGTGAACTGATTCGATCGGCAGGCGTCCCAGACGCAACCTGCGTTCGGACCCATGGTTTATACATCCGGGACGATTAACGATTCATGGCTCTACACAACAGAAAGCTCTCTTTTACGACGCCGATCGTCGTGGGGTTTGCCGGTATTTTGCTCAGTTTTATGCTGATCGCTATTTTTGT
This sequence comes from Klebsiella sp. P1954, assembly GCF_018199955.1. Lineage (NCBI taxonomy): Bacteria > Pseudomonadati > Pseudomonadota > Gammaproteobacteria > Enterobacterales > Enterobacteriaceae > Klebsiella > Klebsiella sp. P1954. Next base: position 2,720,583 of record NZ_CP073373.1, read on the forward strand.
GACTCTGGCGCAACAGAAAGATTTTCTCGAAGATTATCACGATATTAACCGCAATTTTACCCATAACCTGGCGATCAACTATACGGAAACCCTGCTGCGGGAAAATGATTTTATCCTCGGGCGCGCAGCCGCCTTCTTTGCCCGCAATGACGAACTGAATCGCGCAGTCAATGTGGAGCCGGAGAAAGGTTTAACCACGCTGATGCAGTTACAGAACATGATGCCAAGCGTCTCATCCATCTCGCTGGCGGATACCGAGGGCCACTATCTGCGCGCCCCGGAGGTGCTGGAAAATGAAGACAGTCGGGCTTTCGATCCCAGAACGCGGCCCTGGTTTATCAAACAGGCGGAAGCCAGCACCTTCAGCCACTACACCAGTCCGTATATGGATTATTTCACCCACCATCCGACGATTACCATTTTCAAACCCATCATTACCCCGGAAGGGAAACTCAAGGGCAGCCTGGCCTTTCATCTCGATCTCACCTCCATGGGGTTCGCGCTGCGCCAGATGGTGGCGCCCGTACAGGGGGAATTTTTTGTGGTGCAACGGGATGGCAAAGTGGTCCTGCACTCCGACCCGGGCGCGCTGTTTAAACCCTTCGTCAGGGACGAGCTGATGGATAAAATGACCAGCGGAGAGGGGCAGCTTTACGATCCCGGGAGCGACACCTGGTATTACTATTACTCCTTTACCAATCCCGACTGGTTTGTGATTTTCCGTGTCGATAACGCCACCCTGGTCAATCTGACACGTCATGAGACCAATTTAGTGATCGGCGGTTTCACTCTCGCAGCGATCATTATTATCCTGTTCGGTCTTTATCTGCGTCATGCTTCCCGTACCGTGCTGATGAATATCATCAATGCGATTAAAACCGGTGACGTCAAACGCGCCCCGCGCCTTGAGGCGATGCTGAGTAAAGCGATTGAAACCAATAAACAGCGCGAACTGTCCTACGTCCGCCAGGCGACCATCGACGCTCTCACCGGCTGCAAAAACCGCCGCGCCTTCGACAGCGATATTGCCGCCCTGATGAACGATCACCAGCCGTTCGCCCTCGCGCTGGTCGATATCGATAACTTTAAATCGATCAACGACACCTGGGGCCACCTCAATGGCGATATCGTCCTGCGTAACGTCGCCCGCGAAGGGCTGCAGGTCCTCCAGCCGCTGGAGATATCCCTCTATCGCTACGGCGGCGAAGAGTTCGCGGTGGTCTTTCCTGCCGAACATATCGATAACGCCCGCACGCTGCTGGAAACATGGCGGGTAAACGTCGAACGACGCACCTGGCGCGAAGATGGCCTGACGGTCACCTTCAGCGCCGGCCTCGGGGAATGGAATATGGAGCCACTGGATAAGCTGGTGGTGAGCGTCGATGAAGCGCTGTACAAAGCCAAACAGCAGGGTAAAAACCGTATCCTGCGCGCGTAAGACTTCAGCGCCGCCACCGCCCACTTCGGTGGGCTTTTTTATTTTTTCCGGAAAAAATGAAACCGGTTTCAATTATTGTGTGATGCCTTGCACACAATCACGGTAAAGCGGTTGTCGCATCGCCAGGGCCGCGATAAAGATAAGACATCACGGAACACAAGGGCCACTGACTATGAAGAATATCGTTTTGTGCTGTGCCGCCGGTATGTCTACCAGCATGCTGGTTCAGCGTATGCAAGATGCCGCGCAGAAGAAGGGTGTTGAGGTCTCTATCAAGGCCGTACCGGTCGCTGAGTTTAAAGATAATCTGGCCGCCGCCGACATTATTTTGCTCGGCCCGCAGGTGAAATATGAGCAGGCGAAGCTGCAGGCGCTGGCCGACCCGTTCGGCAAGAAGGTCGCCGTGATCGATATGATGGACTACGGCATGATGAAAGGTGATGCCGTTCTGGATAAAGCCCTTAAGATGCTGGAGTAATCGATGGAAGATTTAGAAACGATCATCATGGAGCTGCTGGTTAACGCGGGTTCCGCACGTAGCGCGGCGCTGACGGCGCTACAGCTGGCGCGCAAAGGCGATTTTGTCGCCGCGGAGCAGGCCATGGCTGAATCCCATGAGTTCGTCAAACATGCGCATAAAATTCAGACCCAGCTTATCGGCATGGATGAAGGCAGCGGTAAATTGCCGGTCAACTTGATCACCGTGCATTCCCAGGACCATCTGATGAACGCTATGGTCATTCAGGATCTGGCGACCGACATGATTGAACTCTATCGTCGTCTGCCCCTCGCGCAATAATCTCACGGATTTAACGGGCGTCGCTGTCGGCGCCCGTCCTTCTTACAGAAAGCCGTACATCGCCGCGAATACCCAGCCAAACACGCAGGAGACGCCGACGCCGATGAGCCCGGGCAGGATAAAGCTGTGGTTAATCACAAAGCGGCCGATATGGGTGGTCCCTGAGCGATCAAACTGGATCGCCGCCAGATCGCTTGGGTAGGTCGGCAGAATATAGTAGCCATAGCAGGCCGGCGCAGAAGCCACGATATAGGCCGGGTCGACGCCGATGGCCAGGGCTACTGGCACAATCGCCGCCAGCGCTGCCGCCTGGGAGTTCACAAATTTCGAAACCAGTAGCAGCACGATGGCATAAGCCCACGGATACTCTTTTACCATTTCACCAAGCACGCCTTTAATCTCGGTCATGTGCGCGCCAAACATGGTCTCCGCCATCCACGCGATGCCGTACACCGCGACGATAGCGATCATTCCCGAACGAAAGACCTCATTTTTGGAAATCGATGCCGGGTTAGTTTTTGTAATGATGATGATCAGCGCTCCGGAGAGCAGCATAAACATCTGGATAACCAGCACCATCGACAGTGGTTTACCGTCAAAGGCCGGGCGCAGTTCAGAAAAAGCGCCAAGCAGCGCCACCACGGCGATAGAGGCCAGAAAAATCCACATTGCTATCCAGTTGCTGGTCGGCAGCTTTTTGTCCAGCAGGGTCGCCGTATCGCCATAGACGTAATGGCGGTTCTCCGGGAGCGCAATAAACGCCTGGAAGGCTTCGTCCTGATCCAGGTCTTTGCCGCGGAACCAGCTGAAGATACCGATGGCTAAAATACCCAGCAGCGTGGACGGAATGGTTATCGCCAGCAGATCGAGAAACTCCAGGTGTTTCCCGTTAAAGGTAAAATTTCCCAGCATCGCCACCAGCGATACCACCGCCACCGAGACCGGGCTGGCGATGATCCCCATCTGAGCGCCAATGGAGCTGGCGGCCATCGGACGCTCCGGACGAATGTTATTCTTAATCGCCACATCGTAGATAATCGGCAGGATGGTATACACCACGTGGCCGGTACCGCAGAGGATGGTCAGCGTGCAGGTGACGAAAGGCGCCACGATAGAAACATATTTCGGGTTACGCCGCAGCAGCTTCTCGGCAATCTGCAGCATCACGTCTAACCCGCCGGACGCCTGCAGGGTCGCCGAGGCGGCTACCACTGCAATGATCACCAGCATCACATCAACCGGCGGTTTGCCCGGCTGGAGATGAAAAACAAAGACGAGGATCACCAAACCGATGCCGCCCAGCAGCCCCAGCGCAATACCCCCTTTTCGGGCACCATAAAACAGACAAATTAATATAATAATGAGTTGTATCGCGAATTCCATGCAGCCCCCAGAGCCTGTCCACTCAGATCTAAAAATGATCCCTACCTGCCTGTCGGGATTATTTCTGCGCCTGACCGGGAGAAGCATGAGATGCGGCTATCCCTCTCCAGCGCCGTCGCGCCGAAGATACAGCAACAGAAGTAATCCCATGATTCATCAGGTATTTTGAATATATACCCTTTGAATTGATTATTTTTTGATATGAGTAGAAGTTTTACCCATACATAAAGAAAGGTTTTAGAAAAAGGCTTCTAATAGATATTTTGCATGAATTAATTGCTAAGAAAATGAAGATTTAATATGTCGTAAATGTAATTAAGGGCCGGGAAAGCGGCGGAAAATAGACAATAAAAAAAGCCGGTCAGGAAACCTGACCGGCTTTTTAGCAGTGCATCAACGATTAATCGTTGTCAGAACCGCCCAGACCTGCGTTCAGCAGCTCTGCCAGGTTGGCAGACGCTTCTTCCACGCTCACCTGCGGTGCCGCCGGCAGCTCGCCAGCAGCGCGACGGCGCATACGATCCTGGTGATACGCATAACCGGTACCGGCCGGGATCAGACGACCCACGATGACGTTCTCTTTCAGACCGCGCAGTTCGTCGCGTTTGCCCGCAACGGCTGCTTCGGTCAGCACGCGAGTGGTCTCCTGGAACGATGCCGCGGAGATGAAGGACTCGGTGGCCAGAGACGCTTTGGTGATACCCAGCAGATCGCGGGAGAACGTTGCGCCCACTTTGCCGTTCGCTTCCAGTTCGCGGTTCGCGATCTTGACGCGGGAGTATTCCACCTGCTCGCCTTCGAGGAAGTCGGAGCTGCCTGCGCTTTCGATGGTGGCTTTACGCAGCATCTGACGAACGATAACTTCGATGTGCTTATCGTTAATCTTAACGCCCTGCAGACGGTATACGTCCTGGACTTCGTTAACAATGTAACGGGTCACAGCATGTACGCCACGCAGACGCAGAATGTCGTGCGGTGCTTCCGGACCGTCGGAAACCACATCACCACGTTCCACACGTTCACCTTCGAACACGTTGAGCTGACGCCATTTCGGGATCATCTCTTCGTACGGCTCGCTACCGTCTACCGGGGTGATAACCAGGCGACGTTTCCCTTTGGTTTCTTTACCGAAGGAAATGATACCGCTGATTTCAGCCAGGATAGCCGGCTCTTTCGGACGACGTGCTTCGAACAGGTCCGCAACGCGCGGCAGACCACCGGTGATATCCTTGGTACCGCCGGATTCCTGCGGAATACGCGCCAGGGTGTCACCCGAGCTGATCTGTACGCCATCTTCCAGCTGAACAATCGCTTTACCCGGCAGGAAGTACTGAGCAGGCATATCAGTGCCTGGGATCAGAACGTCGTTGCCCTGAGCATCAACAATTTTCAGTGCTGGACGCAGATCTTTACCACCTGCGGTACGTTCTGCAGAGTCCAGAACCACCAGCGAAGACAGACCGGTCAGCTCGTCAGTCTGACGAGTAATGGTCTGGCCGTCGATCATGTCAGTGAAACGGATGAAACCGCTAACTTCGGTGATAACCGGCATGGTGTGCGGATCCCAGTTTGCGACGGTTTCACCGCCGGCAACCTGCTCACCGTCGCCTTTCGCCATAACCGCACCGTAAGGTACTTTATAGCTCTCTTTGGTACGACCGAATTCGTCGATCAGCTTCAGCTCGGTATTACGGGAAGTGATAACCAGCTTACCACTGGAGTTCACAACCGACTTCGCGTTGCTGAGCTTGATGCTACCTTTGTTTTTCACCTGGATGCTGGATTCAGCAGCCGCACGAGATGCCGCACCACCGATGTGGAACGTACGCATCGTCAGCTGTGTACCCGGCTCACCGATGGACTGTGCCGCGATAACGCCGATAGCCTCACCTTTGTTGATGAGGTGGCCACGCGCCAGGTCACGACCATAGCAGTGCGCGCAGACGCCAAAGTCGGTGTCACAGGATACAACGGAACGCACTTTGACGGAGTCAACGGAGTTCGCTTCCAGCAGGTCACACCAGTGCTCATGCAGCAGCGTGTTGCGTGGAACCAGAATATCCGCGGTACCCGGCTTCAGAACATCTTCCGCAGTCACACGACCCAGTACGCGATCGCGCAGCGGCTCTTTAACGTCGCCACCTTCGATAACCGGCGTCATGGTGATGCCTTCCAGGGTGCCGCAGTCGTCTTCAGTGACGACCAGGTCCTGCGCAACGTCAACCAGACGACGAGTCAGGTAACCGGAGTTCGCTGTTTTCAGTGCGGTATCCGCCAGACCTTTACGAGCACCGTGGGTGGAGATGAAGTACTGGAGTACGTTCAGACCTTCACGGAAGTTCGCGGTGATCGGCGTTTCGATGATGGAGCCATCCGGCTTCGCCATCAGACCACGCATACCAGCCAGCTGACGAATCTGTGCCGCAGAACCACGCGCACCGGAGTCGGCCATCATGTAGATGCTGTTGAAGGAAACCTGCTGCTCTTCCTGACCGTCACGGTTAATCACGGTTTCGGTTTGCAGGTTATCCATCATCGCTTTGGATACACGATCGTTCGCCGCAGCCCAGATATCGATAACTTTGTTGTAGCGTTCGCCCGCGGTCACCAGACCGGACTGGAACTGTTCCTGAATCTCAGCAACTTCCGCTTCCGCTTCGCTGATGATTTCGTATTTTTTCTCCGGGATGACCATGTCATCGATACCAACGGATGCACCTGAACGCGCTGCGTAAGCAAAGCCGGTGTACATCGTCTGGTCCGCAAAAATAACGGTCGGTTTCAGACCCAGAATACGGTAACAGGTGTTCAGCATCTTGGAGATCGCTTTCTTACCAAGCGCCTGGTTCACGATAGAGAACGGCAGACCTTTCGGTACGATCATCCACAGAATGGCACGGCCAACGGTCGTGTCTTTCAGGCTGGTTTTCGCGACAAACTCACCATTGTCGTCTTTTTCGTATTCAGTGATACGCACTTTAACGCGCGCATGCAGAGAGGCCAGGCCGGCGCGATAAATACGCTCAGCTTCTTTCGGGCCAGTCAGCACCATGCCTTCGCCTTTGGCGTTAACACTGTCACGGGTCATGTAGTACAGACCCAGTACAACGTCCTGAGACGGAACGATGATTGGTTCGCCGTTCGCCGGGGACAGGATGTTGTTGGTAGACATCATCAGCGCACGCGCTTCCAGCTGGGCTTCCAGCGTCAGCGGTACGTGAACAGCCATCTGGTCACCATCGAAGTCGGCGTTGTATGCCGCACAAACCAGCGGGTGGAGCTGGATGGCTTTACCTTCGATCAGAACCGGTTCGAATGCCTGAATACCCAGACGGTGCAGGGTTGGCGCACGGTTCAGCAGGACCGGGTGTTCGCGGATAACTTCGTCCAGGATATCCCAAACGACAGCTTCTTCGCGCTCAACCATCTTCTTAGCGGCTTTGATGGTGGTGGCCAGGCCACGCAGTTCCAGCTTGCCGTAGATGAACGGTTTGAACAGCTCCAGCGCCATTTTCTTCGGCAGACCGCACTGATGCAGACGCAGGTATGGACCTACGGTGATAACAGAACGACCGGAGTAGTCAACGCGTTTACCGAGCAGGTTCTGACGGAAACGACCCTGTTTACCTTTGATCATATCGGCCAAAGATTTCAGAGGACGTTTGTTAGAACCGGTGATCGCACGACCGCGACGACCGTTATCCAGCAGGGCGTCAACCGCTTCCTGCAGCATACGTTTTTCGTTGCGTACGATGATATCCGGCGCAGCCAGATCCAGCAGACGTTTCAGACGGTTGTTACGGTTGATCACGCGACGATACAGATCGTTGAGGTCAGACGTCGCGAAACGACCACCGTCCAGCGGAACCAGCGGACGCAGATCTGGCGGCAGTACCGGCAGAACGGTCAGGATCATCCACTCCGGCTTGTTGCCAGACTGAACGAAAGCTTCCAGCAGCTTAATGCGCTTGGTCAGCTTTTTACGCTTGGTTTCGGAGTTGGTTTCGTTCAGCTCTTCACGCAGCTGCTCGCATTCCTGCTCCAGATCCATATTGCGCAGCAGCGCCTGGATCGCTTCCGCGCCCATTTTCGCGTCGAATTCGTCACCGAACTCTTCCAGCGCGTCCAGGTACTGTTCTTCCGTCAGAATCTGGTTGCGTTCGAGGTTGGTCATGCCACCTTCGATAACCACATAGGATTCAAAGTACAGTACACGTTCGATATCGCGCAGCGGCATATCCAGCAGCAGACCGATACGGGACGGCAGGGATTTCAGGAACCAGATGTGCGCAGTCGGACATGCCAGCTCGATGTGGCCCATGCGCTCACGACGCACTTTAGTCTGGGTCACTTCAACGCCGCACTTCTCACAGATCACACCGCGGTGTTTCAGGCGCTTGTACTTACCGCACAGGCACTCATAATCTTTTACCGGCCCAAAGATACGGGCGCAGAAAAGGCCGTCACGCTCAGGTTTGAACGTACGGTAGTTAATGGTTTCCGGCTTTTTAACTTCACCGAAAGACCATGAACGGATCATGTCTGGCGAAGCCAGAGCAATTTTGATCGCATCAAACTCTTCGGTTTTAGTTTGCGCTTTCAGAAACTTTAATAAGTCTTTCACGGATTTGCTCCCGTCGGAGTTAGCACATTCCGCTGCCGGGCGTTAACCCGGCAGCAGTGACCTGTTTGAGCGAGAATTACTCGTCTTCCAGTTCGATGTTGATGCCCAGCGAGCGAATTTCTTTCAACAGTACGTTGAAGGATTCCGGCATGCCCGGTTCCATCTGGTGATTGCCGTCCACGATGTTTTTATACATCTTGGTACGACCGTTCACGTCATCAGACTTAACGGTGAGCATTTCCTGCAGGGTGTAGGCCGCGCCGTATGCTTCCAGCGCCCACACTTCCATCTCACCGAAGCGCTGACCACCGAACTGTGCCTTACCACCCAGCGGCTGCTGAGTAACCAGGCTGTAAGAACCGGTGGAACGAGCGTGCATTTTGTCGTCGACCAGGTGGTTCAGTTTCAGCATGTACATGTAACCCACGGTTACCGGACGTTCGAACTGTTCACCGGTGCGGCCATCAAACAGGGTGATCTGACCGGAAGTCGGCAGGTCGCCCAGCTGCAGCAGCTCTTTGATTTCAGCTTCTTTCGCACCGTCGAATACCGGCGTTGCGATCGGCATGCCTTTACGCAGGTTTTCAGCCAGACGCAGAACTTCTTCATCGCTGAAGGTATTCAGGTCAACTTTCTGGCGAACGTCAGCGCCCAGATCGTAAGCACGCTGGATGAATTCGCGCAGTTTCGCGACTTCCTGCTGCTGCTTCAGCATGGCGTTGATCTTATCGCCGATGCCTTTTGCAGCCATACCCAGGTGAGTTTCAAGGATCTGACCGATGTTCATACGAGACGGTACGCCCAGCGGGTTCAGTACGATATCTACCGGCGTACCGTTAGCATCGTGCGGCATATCTTCGATCGGGTTGATCTTAGAGATAACACCCTTGTTACCGTGACGACCTGCCATCTTATCACCAGGCTGGATACGGCGTTTAACGGCCAGATATACCTTAACAATCTTCAGCACGCCCGGTGCCAGATCGTCGCCTTGGGTGATTTTACGGCGTTTCGCTTCGAGTTTTTTCTCGAACTCGTGTTTCAGTTCGTCATACTGCTCAGCCAGCTGTTCCAGCTGATTTTGTTTCTCTTCGTCGGTCAGGCCCAGTTCCAGCCAGCGATCGCGAGGCAGCTTGTCGAGCTTCTCAGCTTCAACGCCACCGGAGACCAGCACCGCGTAGATACGACTGAACAGACCGGCTTCGAGGATCTGCAGTTCTTCAGACAGGTCTTTTTTGGCCTGCTTCAGCTGCATCTCTTCGATTTCCAGAGCACGTTTGTCTTTTTCTACGCCGTCACGGGTAAAGACCTGAACGTCGATAACGGTACCAGAGACACCGTTCGGTACGCGCAGAGAAGAGTCTTTAACGTCAGACGCTTTCTCACCGAAGATCGCGCGCAGCAGTTTCTCTTCCGGCGTCAGCTGGGTTTCACCTTTCGGCGTTACCTTACCAACCAGAATGTCGCCGCCGGTCACTTCCGCACCGATATAAACGATACCGGATTCATCCAGTTTGGAGAGCGCAGCTTCACCCACGTTCGGGATGTCAGCGGTGATCTCTTCCGGCCCCAGCTTGGTGTCACGGGACACGCACGCCAGTTCCTGAATGTGGATAGTGGTGAAACGGTCTTCCTGGACAACACGCTCGGAAACGAGGATGGAGTCTTCGAAGTTGTAACCGTTCCACGGCATGAACGCTACACGCATGTTCTGACCCAGCGCCAGCTCACCGAGGTCGGTGGACGGGCCGTCTGCCAGCACGTCGCCGCGCTCAATAGGTTCGCCCAGGGACACGCAAGGCATCTGGTTGATGCAGGTGTTCTGGTTAGAACGGGTGTACTTGGTCAGGTTATAGATGTCGATACCTGCTTCGCCCGGGTACATCTCGTCTTCGTTAACTTTGATAACGATACGGGAAGCATCCACGTACTGAACGGTACCGCCACGTTTAGCCACGGCAGTAACACCGGAGTCAACGGCAACAGCACGTTCCATACCGGTACCAACCAGCGGCTTATCAGCGCGCAGAGTCGGAACCGCCTGACGTTGCATGTTCGCACCCATCAATGCACGGTTGGCGTCATCGTGTTCCAGGAACGGGATCAGGGACGCACCGACGGATACCACCTGCTGGGTGGATACGTCCATGTAGTCAACCTGGTCGCGGCTGAACAAGCTGGATTCGCCTTTGCTACGGCAGGTAACCAGATCTTCTACGAAGTGGCCGTTTTCATCCAGGTTGGAGTTCGCCTGAGCGATAACGTAGTTGCCTTCTTCGATAGCAGACAGGTAGTGAATTTCGTCAGTAACCACACCGTTGGTCACTTTACGATACGGCGTCTCAAGGAAGCCATATTCGTTGGTCTGCGCGTACACGGACAGGGAGTTAATCAGACCGATGTTCGGACCTTCAGGCGTTTCGATCGGACATACGCGACCGTAGTGGGTCGGGTGTACGTCTCGAACTTCGAAGCCTGCGCGCTCACGGGTCAGACCGCCTGGGCCGAGTGCGGAGATACGACGTTTGTGCGTAATCTCAGACAGCGGGTTGTTCTGGTCCATAAACTGAGACAGCTGACTGGAACCAAAGAACTCTTTCACTGCTGCGGAAATCGGCTTGGCGTTGATCATATCCTGAGGCATCAGGGTATCCAGATCGCCAAGAGACAGACGCTCTTTCACCGCACGCTCTACACGTACCAGGCCAACGCGGAACTGGTTTTCCGCCATTTCGCCAACGGAACGGATACGACGGTTGCCGAGGTGGTCGATATCGTCCACTTCGCCTTTACCGTTACGGATATCGATGAGCTTCTTCATCACTTCGATGATGTCGTCTTTGCTCAGGATACCGGAACCTTCGATTTCGTCGCGCAGCAGAGAACGGTTGAACTTCATACGACCAACCGCGGACAGATCGTAGCGGTCTTCAGAGAAGAACAGGTTCTCAAACAGACTTTCAGCGGCTTCACGAGTCGGCGGCTCGCCAGGGCGCATCATGCGGTAGATTTCTACCAGCGCGCTCAGACGATCGTTAGTCGGGTCGACGCGTACCGTTTCAGAGATGTACGGGCCGTGGTCCAGATCGTTGGTGAACAGCGTTTCGATACGCTTGTGGCCAGACTGGCTCAGCTTAGCCAGCAGATCCAGGCTCAGCTCCATGTTCGCCGGGCAGATCAGTTCGCCAGTCGCTTCATCGATATAGTCTTTAGCCGCCACTTTGCCCGCGATATATTCAACCGGCACTTCGATATGCTTGATATCGTCTTTTTCCAGCTGACGGATATGACGAGCCGTGATGCGACGGCCTTTCTCAACGTACACTTTGCCGTTGGCTTCGATATCGAAGGAGGCAGTTTCACCGCGCAGACGCTCCGGAATCAGCTCCATCTGCAGCTTGTTGTCGCGAATTTCAAAGACCACTTTTTCGAAGAACAGGTCAAGGATCTGCTCAGTGGTGTAATTCAGCGCGCGCAGGATGATGGTAGCCGGCAGCTTACGACGACGGTCGATACGAACGAACAGGTTGTCTTTCGGGTCGAATTCGAAGTCCAGCCAGGAACCGCGGTAAGGGATGATACGTGCGTTATACAGAACCTTACCGGAGGAGTGGGTCTTACCTTTGTCACTGTCAAAGAAGACGCCCGGGCTACGGTGCAGCTGAGAAACGATAACACGCTCGGTACCGTTGATAACAAAGGTACCGTTGTCGGTCATGAGCGGAATTTCGCCCATGTAGACTTCTTGTTCTTTAATGTCTTTGACGGTGCCTTCTGGCGCTTCGCGCTCGTAGATCACCAGACGCAGTTTTACGCGCAGCGGTGCAGAATAAGTCACGCCACGGATCTGACATTCTTTAACGTCAAAAACCGGTTCGCCCAGACGGTAGCTGACGTATTGCAGCTCGGAATTACCGCTGTAGCTCTGAATCGGGAATACGGAACGGAAAGCAGCTTCCAGACCATACTGCCCTTCAGGATCTTGCTCGATAAACTTCTGGAACGAGTCAAGCTGGATAGAAAGGAGATATGGCACATCCAGAACTTGTGGACGTTTACCAAAATCCTTACGAATACGTTTTTTCTCGGTATAGGAGTAAACCATAGGGTTCCTCAGCTCGCTGACAAGTCGACCCATCTGCCCGCAGAGGGCAGTTTTTTATGCAACACTATTTTGTTGACCGGAAAATGGAACACTTTCCGCAATGCCTGTTGCTATCACGCTTAAACCATTTCATTGCGATTTACACAGCCCAGGAACCCTAACCTGTCGCAGTATATTAAGTCGTCGATAGAAACAAGCATTGAGAGGCAAACCAGTAGTCAAACAGCGTGAAACGCTACTGGCGCCTTACAGCGCAAAAAGGCTGGTGACCAAAAAGTCACCAGCCTCAGCCTGATTTCTCAGGCTGCAACCGGAAGGGTTGGCTTATTTAACTTCAACTTCAGCGCCAGCTTCTTCCAGAGATTTTTTCAGAGCTTCAGCGTCGTCTTTGCTGATGCCTTCTTTCAGTGCAGCCGGAGCAGATTCTACCAGGTCTTTAGCTTCTTTCAGACCCAGGCCAGTTGCGCCACGTACTGCTTTGATAACAGCAACTTTGTTAGCGCCAGCAGCTTTCAGAATTACGTCGAATTCAGTTTTTTCTTCAGCAGCTTCAACCGGGCCAGCAGCTACAGCTACAGCAGCAGCAGCGGAAACACCGAATTTTTCTTCCATTGCAGAGATCAGCTCAACAACGTCCATTACGGACATAGCGGATACTGCTTCAATGATTTGATCTTTAGTGATAGACATTTAAATTGTTCCTGAATATCAGAATAAGTTTATACGTAAGCGAATGCTTTACAAAGATAACTGCGATTAAGCAGCTTCTTTCGCATCGCGTACAGCAGCCAGAGTACGAACCAGTTTGCCAGCCGAAGCTTCTTTCATGGTTGCCATCAGGCGTGCAATTGCTTCTTCGTAGGTCGGCAGAGTTGCCAGGCGGTCGATCTGCGACGCCGGGATCAGCTCACCTTCAAAGGCAGCGGCTTTGACCTCAAATTTTGCATTCGCTTTCGCGAACTCTTTGAACAGACGAGCAGCAGCGCCCGGGTGTTCCATAGAGTATGCAATCAGGGTCGGACCAACAAACGTGTCTTTCAGGCACTCGAACTGAGTACCTTCAACGACGCGGCGCAGCAGGGTGTTACGAACAACACGCATGTATACGCCAGCTTCACGACCTGCTTTACGCAGTTCAGTCATTTTATCTACAGTTACGCCACGGGAATCCGCAACTACTGCAGACAGCGCGCCTTTGGCTACTTCGCTGACTTCAGCAACAATCGCTTGTTTGTCTTGAAGATTTAAAGCCATTAGCTTTGCTCCTGGATGTTTGCCAGAGCCTATGCTCTGGAACTCACTTCACTCAATTCAACGAAAAGAGCGTCTAAATACGGTGAGCAGAAACAAGCCAGAATATCCAAAAATAATCTTAGCGTTCTGTCACCGTCTACGCAGGGGATTAAGTTTCTTGCGAAACACCTGCGGTCTTCGACGGAGGCCTGGATAGGCCAGGCTCCAACGAACAAATTCTTCCTATGACTTCGTCCTTCGAACCGCAGCGGCGTTAGCTGCTCTCGTTCACACCGGTCATGTAGTTAACTACACTCCCGGTGATTCACTCGATTGCTGCCTTGCTGCAATTCAAATGACTCGCATAGCGTCTGTCTTATTGACAGAATCGTGGGGGTAAGATTGTAGACAAAATCACCGCCCACGTAAAGGCATTAGTTTGCAGAAGCGTTCAGGCCAGCCTGATCTACTGCAACACCTGCACCCATAGTGGTGGAGATGCTAACTTTCTTGATGTACACGCCTTTCGCCTGAGTCGGTTTTGCTTTTTTCAGCGCAACCAGCAGAGCTTCCAGGTTTTCTTTCAGTTTGTCAGCGTCAAAGTCCACTTTACCGATGGTGGTGTGGATGATGCCGTTTTTGTCGTTACGGTAACGAACCTGGCCTGCTTTCGCGTTTTTAACCGCTTCAGCAACGTTCGGAGTTACGGTACCTACTTTCGGGTTCGGCATCAGGCCACGCGGACCCAGAACCTGGCCCAGCTGGCCAACAACGCGCATTGCATCCGGGGAAGCAATAACAACGTCAAAGTTCATTTCGCCTTTTTTGATCTGCTCAGCCAGATCTTCCATACCTACCAGCTCAGCGCCTGCAGCTTTAGCAGCTTCAGCGTTTGCGCCCTGGGTAAATACGGCTACGCGAACGGAACGGCCAGTACCGTGCGGCAGTACAGTTGCGCCACGGACGTTCTGGTCAGATTTACGAGCGTCGATGCCGAGGTTAACGGCAACGTCTACGCTTTCGGTAAATTTAGCGGTGGCCAGCTCTTTCAGCAGAGCAATGGCTTCGTTGATGTCGTACTGTTTAGTTGCATCAACTTTCTCACGGATCACGCGCATGCGCTTGGTCAGTTTAGCCATTTCTTAGTCCTCCACTACCAGGCCCATGGAACGTGCAGTACCTTCGATGGAGCGAGTCATCGCTTCAATGTCGGCACCAGTCATGTCGGCAGCTTTGGTCTGCGCGATTTCCTGCAGCTGAGCGCGGGAGATTTTACCCACTTTATCTTTGTTCGGCTTACCGGAACCAGACTTGATGCCTGCAGCTTTCTTCAGCAGAACAGCAGCCGGCGGAGTCTTGGTAACAAAGGTAAAGGAACGGTCAGCGTAAACGGTGATAACAACCGGGATCGGCAGACCTTTCTCCAGGGAATCAGTTTTGGCGTTGAACGCTTTGCAGAATTCCATGATGTTCACGCCCTGCTGACCCAGTGCTGGGCCGACCGGCGGGCTCGGGTTCGCCATACCAGCTGCAACCTGCAGCTTGACGTAGGCTTGGACTTTCTTAGCCATTCTTAAATCCTCAAAATGGGTATTAACGCTTCAGAGAAGCTCCCCGTAATTAAACATCGTTTTACGGGCCGGGCCCATAAAAACAAAAGGCGCGAAATTGTATGCCAATTTCGCGCCCTATGCAACGATTAAATCGCTGCTTTTTTGATCGCCGGCTTACGCCTTCTCAACCTGGCTGAAGTCCAGTTCTACCGGGGTCGCACGACCGAAGATAGAAACGGAAACTTTCAGGCGGGACTTCTCATAGTCCACTTCTTCCACCACGCCGTTAAAGTCAGCGAACGGACCGTCGTTAACGCGAACCATTTCACCCGGTTCAAACAGCGTTTTCGGACGCGGCTTATCGCCAACCTGCTGCAGACGATTCATGATGGCGTCGACTTCTTTGTCGCTGATCGGCGCCGGACGGTCAGAGGTGCCGCCGATGAAGCCCATCACGCGCGGTACGCTGCGCACCAGGTGCCAGCTTGCGTCGTTCATGACCATCTGAACCAGGACATAGCCCGGGAAGAATTTACGTTCGCTTTTGCGACGCTGGCCGCCACGGATCTCAACCACTTCTTCGGTCGGGACCATGACTTCGCCAAATAACTCTTCCATGTTGTGTAATTTGATATGTTCACGCAGCGACGTGGCTACGCGACCTTCAAAACCGGAAAACGCCTGAACGACGTACCAGCGCTTTTTAGGAGCTTCAGACATCTCAGAACCTCAGGCCAGTGATAAAGGAGACCAGGCGAACCAGAATACCATCCAGTCCCCACAGGATCAGTGACATTACTGCAGTCACGGCAGCAACAATCAGCGTAGTATGCAGCGTTTCCTGGCGAGTCGGCCAAATCACTTTACGAACTTCGGTTCTCGCTTCGCGAGCAAAAGCAACGGTCGCCTTACCTTTCGTCGTCAACAGCGCGACGCCACCGGCAGCAGCAATAAGAATAACCACGGCCAGCGCACGCACCGCCAGCATAATGTCACGATAAAGGAAGTTGCCCACGATCGCCACGATCAGCAGCACGGCAACGATAATCCACTTCATCGCTTCCAGGCCGCGCCCGCTCCCTTGAGCTTCGGTATTCGCACTCATAAACCAACCTGTCAGAAGTATTCTACAAACAATTTCACCCCGCGGGGGCGAGGCGATCCAAACCGAAATTAAGTTTCGGATTATACACTTAACTATTCAAATTGCTTCAATGTTGACGGTGGTGTCACTCCTGCCCTGCTGTTGCAAAGAAGGAGTTGATTAGCCGTCGCCCTGAGGCTCGAATGGTTTGGTGTATAAACGCCCTCTTCAGAGCCTGTCTCAGCAATGATTATGACAAATAAAATCACTGATGAGCCAGGTTCTGGTGTGAAAGCGTGCAAAAAGGGCATCAAATGATGCCCTTTTATTGCGCATTGCGTCAAATGTTATCAGCGATTAGCCGAGAACTTTAGCAACCACGCCCGCGCCAACGGTACGACCGCCTTCACGGATTGCGAAACGCAGACCGTCGTCCATCGCGATCGGGTGGATCAGGGTAACAACCATTTTGATGTTGTCGCCCGGCATTACCATCTCTACGCCTTCCGGCAGTTCGATGGTGCCAGTCACGTCAGTAGTACGGAAGTAGAACTGCGGACGGTAGCCTTTGAAGAACGGAGTATGACGGCCGCCTTCATCTTTGGACAGGATGTACACTTCAGATTCGAACTTGGTGTGCGGGTTGATGGTGCCCGGCTTAGCCAGTACCTGACCACGTTCGATTTCTTCACGTTTGATACCACGCAGCAGAACACCTACGTTCTCACCAGCACGGCCTTCGTCCAGCAGTTTGCGGAACATTTCAACGCCAGTACAGGTGGTTTTCGCGGTTTCTTTGATACCAACGATTTCAACTTCTTCACCTACTTTGATGATACCGCGCTCTACACGACCGGTAACAACGGTACCACGACCGGAGATGGAGAATACGTCTTCGATCGGCAGCAGGAACGGCTTGTCAATCGCACGCTCTGGTTCCGGGATATAGGTATCCAGGTGGCCAGCCAGTTCGATGATTTTCGCTTCCCACTCTGCGTCGCCTTCCAGCGCTTTCAGAGCAGAACCACGAACGATCGGGGTGTCGTCGCCCGGGAAATCGTACTGAGACAGCAGTTCACGAACTTCCATCTCAACCAGTTCCAGCAGCTCTTCGTCATCAACCATGTCGCATTTGTTCAGGAACACGATGATGTACGGAACGCCTACCTGACGACCCAGCAGGATGTGCTCACGAGTCTGCGGCATCGGGCCGTCAGTCGCAGCAACAACCAGGATCGCGCCGTCCATCTGCGCAGCACCGGTGATCATGTTTTTAACATAGTCGGCGTGGCCCGGGCAGTCTACGTGCGCGTAGTGGCGAGTCGGGGTGTCGTATTCAACGTGAGAGGTGTTGATGGTGATACCACGAGCTTTTTCTTCCGGCGCGTTATCGATCTGGTCGAATGCGCGAGCGGAACCACCGTAGGTTTTAGCCAGTACGGTAGTGATGGCAGCGGTCAGCGTTGTTTTACCATGGTCAACGTGGCCGATAGTACCGACGTTAACGTGCGGTTTTGTACGTTCAAACTTTTCTTTAGACATCGATTGTCCCTCTAAGACACGGATAAATCGGTGATATCACCACATCAACCAGGCAACATGCCCGACTTGTTGAATGAACATAACAGAAGAGAAACAGGGAAGGAGAGAAAAGAAGTGGTGCTGATACCCAGAGTCGAACTGGGGACCTCACCCTTACCAAGGGTGCGCTCTACCAACTGAGCCATATCAGCACGTCTGGAGCGGGCAGCGGGAATCGAACCCGCATCATCAGCTTGGAAGGCTGAGGTAATAGCCATTATACGATGCCCGCATCCTGAAACTCGGCTACCCAGTTCTTTCTGTAATACTAAAGAGACTGCTCTCTTTAGTATTGAGCTGATTAGTTTACCCAACCAACTCCGGCTCCGCAAAGCGTCGCCAGAAAGTGGTGGTGGGGGAAGGATTCGAACCTTCGAAGTCGATGACGGCAGATTTACAGTCTGCTCCCTTTGGCCGCTCGGGAACCCCACCCAAATTGTTATGGTGCCGACTACCGGAATCGAACTGGTGACCTACTGATTACAAGTCAGTTGCTCTACCTACTGAGCTAAGTCGGCATCAAGTAGCGCGCATTCTAGGGAGAGGAGCGAGTTCATGCAACTAAAAATTTGCATAAAACGTTCTCTTGCTCACATTTTGTGCTCTCACGCGAAAAAACGGTGTAATTTCAAGCAGCGGAGTGCAAATATTCGCCAATAATTCGGCTCTTCAGGCGCTGTCCGATCATCTCCGGTTACCTCTATCGCATGCTGACCGCTGACGGAAAGGATTCAGGCCGCTAGCCTAGCCTGTTAGCAAAGGCCATGCTTTGCAAAGAATAAGAAACTTATTCTTCTCTTGTGATGCTGGCGCGAGAAAGCAGCATTCAATGAGTTTTTTTCTTATTATTCCCGGCAATCTGGTGTTACCCTCCTGCCCATTGTCCTGATTAACTCGTGTGAAGCATCACCGTTTCAAGGTATTCGGTGATAGTAAGAACATGCTTATGAGCCAAAAAGAGCAGACGTTAATGACACCGTACCTACAATTTAACCGCCACCAATGGGCTGCACTTCGTGATTCTGTCCCGATGACGTTAACCGAGGAAGAAATCACGCGGTTAAAAGGCATCAACGAAGATCTCTCTCTGGAAGAGGTTGCCGAGATCTATTTGCCGCTGTCGCGTTTGCTCAACTTCTATATCAGTTCTAACCTGCGTCGCCAGGCTGTTCTCGAACAATTTCTTGGCACCAATGGTCAGCGAATTCCCTATATTATCAGTATCGCTGGCAGCGTTGCGGTAGGAAAAAGCACCACCGCCCGCGTTCTGCAAGCTTTGCTTAGTCGTTGGCCGGAGCATCGCCATGTCGAACTCATTACCACCGACGGTTTTTTGCACCCTAACTCGGTTTTAAAAGAACGTGGGTTAATGAAGAAAAAAGGCTTTCCGCAGTCCTATGATATGCATCGCCTGGTGAAGTTTGTCTCCGATCTCAAATCAGGGGTACCGCAGGCAACCGCGCCGGTTTATTCCCATCTGATTTATGATGTTATTCCCAACGGTGACAAAACCGTCGCGCAACCGGATATTTTAATTCTTGAAGGGCTGAATGTTCTGCAAAGTGGAATGGATTATCCGCACGATCCCCATCATGTATTCGTTTCCGATTTTGTCGACTTTTCTATTTATGTCGATGCCCCGGAAGAATTATTGAAAAGCTGGTATATCAACCGCTTTCTTAAATTCCGGGAAGGGGCGTTTACCGATCCGGATTCCTATTTCCATAATTACGCTAAGCTCTCGAAGGAAGAAGCGGTAGATATTGCCACTTCGCTATGGAATGAAATCAACCTAATGAATCTTAAAGAAAATATCCTTCCAACTCGCGAGCGCGCCAGCCTGATCATGACTAAGAGCGCCAATCACTCAGTGAATCAGGTACGCTTACGTAAATAAAATAAGGGAGCCGAAGCTCCCTTTTTTATTCTGCACTGCGCAATGATATTTCACCACCCACCCAGGCTTTTATTACACCATCCTGCTCCAGCAATAGTGCGCCCTGGGCGTCAATGCCACGCGAAATGCCGTAAATTTCTTTATCACCGATAATCAGTTTCACCGGGCGATGAATAAAGTTATCCAGTTTTTCCCAGCGCGGTAGATAGGGAGCCAATCCTTCCTGCTCGAACAGCTCCAGTCCCAGGCGCAGCTCTTTAATCAGGCGCGCGGCGAGGAGGTTACGGTCGATGACCACCCCCGCTTCCTGAAGGCTGATCCATCCCTGATTGACGACATCAGACTCCACGCGACGCATCACAAGGTTGATACCCGCGCCGCTGACGATTTGTGCGGCATCGCCCGTTTTCCCCGTCAGTTCCACGAGGATCCCTGACAGCTTACGATCCTGCAGGTAAATATCGTTTGGCCATTTCACGCGAACCTGTTCGGCCCCGAGCTGCTGCAGAACTTCAGCGATCACAATACCGATTACCAGGCTTAGACCAATAGCCGCTGCCGGGCCCTGCTCCAGACGCCAGTACATCGAGAGATAGAGATTCGCGCCAAAGGGCGAAAACCATTTTCTGCCTCGCCGGCCTCGCCCTGCTTGCTGATATTCAGCCACACAGGCATCTCCGGACGTCAGCTCATCAAGCCTGTCCAGCAAATACTGGTTAGTAGAGTCGATGACGGGAAGGACCGTCACTCGGCCATGGTCTATCTCTTGAGAAATCTTTTTCTCATCTAATAGATGAATAGGCTCCGGCAGGCTGTAACCCTTGCCCGGCACAGTAAACACATCGACGCCCCAGTCACGTAAGGTCTGGATGTGCTTATTAATCGCCGCCCGGCTCATGCCTAACTGCTCACCAAGCTGTTCGCCAGAGTGAAACTCGCCATCAGCAAGGATAGAAATTAGCGTTAAAGGGATAGTATGGTCTTTCACGCAATGCTCTCCTCTGCGTTGACTTCACCATGCGTGCCAATGAAGCGCACCTCGGGCTGAAGCCATACATCGAATTTCGCACCCACCCGCTGGCGAACATAATGAGCAAGTTTCACCACATCCTCGCTGGTCGCTCGATCTTCATTAATCAGTACCAGCGCCTGCTGCCGATGGACGGCAGCGCCGCCGATGCGTTGTCCTTTGAGCTCACATTGATCGATTAGCCAGCCAGCGGCCAGCTTGACGCTGCCATTTGCCTGCGGATAGTGCGGTGCATGAGGGAACTGCGCCAGCAGCGCTTCCGCAACCTGAGCGCTGACGATCGGGTTCTTAAAAAAGCTGCCGGCATTACCGTTAATCTTTGGATCCGGCAATTTAGTCATTCGCATATGACAGACCGCATCAAATACCTGCTGCGGCGTGACGGTCTGCGGATCGAGACGCGTTAAATCACCGTAACTCAGTACAGGCTGCCATGTTTTCGCTAACGATAAGCCAATCGCAACGATGGCATAGCGGTCCTGATATTCATGTTTGAAGATACTGTCGCGATAGCCAAAACGGCATTCCGCGGCTGAAAGACGTTGCTTACGCCCGGTTTCCAGCTCAATGCAGTCAACATATTCGCAAACCCGCTGTAGCTCAACGCCGTAGGCGCCAATATTCTGGATCGGCGAAGATCCTGCGCAGCCAGGGATTAACGCCAGATTTTCCAGACCTGGCATCGCATGCTGTAGCGTGAACTGCACCAGTTGATGCCAGTTTTCGCCGGCGCCGACGTGCAAGCGCCAGGCTTCCGGCGTTTCGCTCACCTCGATCCCCATAATCCGGTTGAGGATCACCGTACCGGCATAGTCGTTCAGAAACAGGACATTACTGCCTTCCCCAAGGATCAGCGTGGGTTCGCCTGCCGCGGCAGCGGTTTGCCAGGCGCTTAGCAACTGTTGCTCAGTTTCGGCGCGTACTATCGTCTTGGCGAAGCGTTCAATGCCAAAGGTATTCCAGGGTTTGAGGGAGTGGTTCATAGTGGCTTCCTGATGCAAAATCGGCGTTAGTTTATCGTATCTGGCGGGGGAAGGCTTGTCTGATTACAGGGGCAATGATATTGCGGGGCGTTACCGGTGGTGATGTGGTGTACCGGTGCGGGCTACAGAACGCGACAGGCCCGTAGCCCCGGTAAGCGCAGCGCCACCGGGGGAGATATACCCCACACAGCAAAAAAACCCGCACCTTTCGGGACGGGGTTCTTTTTAAACGCAAAAACAAAAAGCCCGGTCTTTTGACCGGGCTTTCTGCTTTATTTGATGCCTGGCAGTTCCCTACTCTCACATGGGGAGACCCCACACTACCATCGGCGCTACGGCGTTTCACTTCTGAGTTCGGCATGGGGTCAGGTGGGACCACCGCGCTAGTGCCGCCAGGCAAATTCTGTTTTATCAACACGTCTCACCAACGTATCGATTAATCTGTATCAGAGCTGAAAATCTTCTCAATCCGCCAAAACATCTTCGGCGTTGTAAGGTTAAGCCTCACGGTTCATTAGTACCGGTTAGCTCAACGCATCGCTGCGCTTACACACCCGGCCTATCAACGTCGTCGTCTTCAACGTTCCTTCAGGAGACTTAAAGTCTCAGGGAGAACTCATCTCGGGGCAAGTTTCGTGCTTAGATGCTTTCAGCACTTATCTCTTCCGCATTTAGCTACCGGGCAGTGCCATTGGCATGACAACCCGAACACCAGTGATGCGTCCACTCCGGTCCTCTCGTACTAGGAGCAGCCCCCCTCAATTCTCCAGCGCCCACGGCAGATAGGGACCGAACTGTCTCACGACGTTCTAAACCCAGCTCGCGTACCACTTTAAATGGCGAACAGCCATACCCTTGGGACCTACTTCAGCCCCAGGATGTGATGAGCCGACATCGAGGTGCCAAACACCGCCGTCGATATGAACTCTTGGGCGGTATCAGCCTGTTATCCCCGGAGTACCTTTTATCCGTTGAGCGATGGCCCTTCCATTCAGAACCACCGGATCACTATGACCTGCTTTCGCACCTGCTCGCGCCGTCACGCTCGCAGTCAAGCTAGCTTATGCCATTGCACTAACCTCCTGATGTCCGACCAGGATTAGCTAACCTTCGTGCTCCTCCGTTACGCTTTGGGAGGAGACCGCCCCAGTCAAACTACCCACCAGACACTGTCCGCAACCCCGGTAAGGGGCCAACGTTAGAACATCAAACATTAAAGGGTGGTATTTCAAGGTTGGCTCCACGCAGACTGGCGTCCACGCTTCAAAGCCTCCCACCTATCCTACACATCAAGGCTCAATGTTCAGTGTCAAGCTATAGTAAAGGTTCACGGGGTCTTTCCGTCTTGCCGCGGGTACACTGCATCTTCACAGCGAGTTCAATTTCACTGAGTCTCGGGTGGAGACAGCCTGGCCATCATTACGCCATTCGTGCAGGTCGGAACTTACCCGACAAGGAATTTCGCTACCTTAGGACCGTTATAGTTACGGCCGCCGTTTACCGGGGCTTCGATCAAGAGCTTCTCCTTACGGATAACCCCATCAATTAACCTTCCGGCACCGGGCAGGCGTCACACCGTATACGTCCACTTTCGTGTTTGCACAGTGCTGTGTTTTTAATAAACAGTTGCAGCCAGCTGGTATCTTCGACTGGTCTCAGCTCCACCCGCAGGGGCTTCACCTACACACCAGCGTGCCTTCTCCCGAAGTTACGGCACCATTTTGCCTAGTTCCTTCACCCGAGTTCTCTCAAGCGCCTTGGTATTCTCTACCTGACCACCTGTGTCGGTTTGGGGTACGATTTGATGTTACCTGATGCTTAGAGGCTTTTCCTGGAAGCAGGGCATTTGTTACTTCAGCACCGTAGTGCCTCGTCATCACACCTCAGCCTTGATTATCCGGATTTGCCTGGATAATCAGCCTACATGCTTAAACCGGGACAACCGTCGCCCGGCTAACATAGCCTTCTCCGTCCCCCCTTCGCAGTAACACCAAGTACAGGAATATTAACCTGTTTCCCATCGACTACGCCTTTCGGCCTCGCCTTAGGGGTCGACTCACCCTGCCCCGATTAACGTTGGACAGGAACCCTTGGTCTTCCGGCGAGCGGGCTTTTCACCCGCTTTATCGTTACTTATGTCAGCATTCGCACTTCTGATACCTCCAGCATGCCTCACAGCACACCTTCGCAGGCTTACAGAACGCTCCCCTACCCAACAACACATAGTGTCGCTGCCGCAGCTTCGGTGCATGGTTTAGCCCCGTTACATCTTCCGCGCAGGCCGACTCGACCAGTGAGCTATTACGCTTTCTTTAAATGATGGCTGCTTCTAAGCCAACATCCTGGCTGTCTGTGCCTTCCCACATCGTTTCCCACTTAACCATGACTTTGGGACCTTAGCTGGCGGTCTGGGTTGTTTCCCTCTTCACGACGGACGTTAGCACCCGCCGTGTGTCTCCCGTGATAACATTCTTCGGTATTCGTAGTTTGCATCGGGTTGGTAAGTCGGGATGACCCCCTAGCCGAAACAGTGCTCTACCCCCGAAGATGAATTCACGAGGCGCTACCTAAATAGCTTTCGGGGAGAACCAGCTATCTCCCGGTTTGATTGGCCTTTCACCCCCAGCCACAAGTCATCCGCTAATTTTTCAACATTAGTCGGTTCGGTCCTCCAGTTAGTGTTACCCAACCTTCAACCTGCCCATGGCTAGATCACCGGGTTTCGGGTCTATACCCTGCAACTTAACGCCCAGTTAAGACTCGGTTTCCCTGCGGCTCCCCTATACGGTTAACCTTGCTACAGAATATAAGTCGCTGACCCATTATACAAAAGGTACGCAGTCACACCCGAAGGTGCTCCCACTGCTTGTACGTACACGGTTTCAGGTTCTTTTTCACTCCCCTCGCCGGGGTTCTTTTCGCCTTTCCCTCACGGTACTGGTTCACTATCGGTCAGTCAGGAGTATTTAGCCTTGGAGGATGGTCCCCCCATATTCAGACAGGATACCACGTGTCCCGCCCTACTCTTCGAGTTCACAACCTGTGCATTTTGGTGTACGGGACTATCACCCTGTACCGTCGGACTTTCCAGACCGTTCCACTAACACACAAGCTGATTCAGACTCTGGGCTGCTCCCCGTTCGCTCGCCGCTACTGGGGGAATCTCGGTTGATTTCTTTTCCTCGGGGTACTTAGATGTTTCAGTTCCCCCGGTTCGCCTCGTTAACCTATGTATTCAGTTAACGATAGTGCAACGAATTGCACTGGGTTTCCCCATTCGGACATCGCCGGTTATAACGGTTCATATCACCTTACCGACGCTTTTCGCAGATTAGCACGTCCTTCATCGCCTCTGACTGCCAGGGCATCCACCGTGTACGCTTAGTCGCTTAACCTCACAACCCGAAGATGTTTCGTAAAACATCATCGTGTCGCGAAAATTTGAGAGACTCGAACACACATTAACTGTGTGTCGTTTCAATTTTCAGCTTGATCCAGATTTTTAAAGAGCAAAACTTCGCAGTGCACCTTTTCAGGTTCACTCTGAAGTTTTCTTGTGTTCGCAGTAAAGATGGTGGAGCTATGCGGGATCGAACCGCAGACCTCCTGCGTGCAAAGCAGGCGCTCTCCCAGCTGAGCTATAGCCCCATCGTTTGCAACCTCTTCAAATTTGCTTCGCAAATTTGGTAGGCCTGAGTGGACTTGAACCACCGACCTCACCCTTATCAGGGGTGCGCTCTAACCACCTGAGCTACAAGCCTGTAGAGGTTTTTACTGCTGTTTTTCATCAGACAATCTGTGTGAGCACTGCAAAGGCAGGTTCTTTAAGGTAAGGAGGTGATCCAACCGCAGGTTCCCCTACGGTTACCTTGTTACGACTTCACCCCAGTCATGAATCACAAAGTGGTAAGCGCCCTCCCGAAGGTTAAGCTACCTACTTCTTTTGCAACCCACTCCCATGGTGTGACGGGCGGTGTGTACAAGGCCCGGGAACGTATTCACCGTAGCATTCTGATCTACGATTACTAGCGATTCCGACTTCATGGAGTCGAGTTGCAGACTCCAATCCGGACTACGACATACTTTATGAGGTCCGCTTGCTCTCGCGAGGTCGCTTCTCTTTGTATATGCCATTGTAGCACGTGTGTAGCCCTGGTCGTAAGGGCCATGATGACTTGACGTCATCCCCACCTTCCTCCAGTTTATCACTGGCAGTCTCCTTTGAGTTCCCGGCCTAACCGCTGGCAACAAAGGATAAGGGTTGCGCTCGTTGCGGGACTTAACCCAACATTTCACAACACGAGCTGACGACAGCCATGCAGCACCTGTCTCACAGTTCCCGAAGGCACCAATCCATCTCTGGAAAGTTCTGTGGATGTCAAGACCAGGTAAGGTTCTTCGCGTTGCATCGAATTAAACCACATGCTCCACCGCTTGTGCGGGCCCCCGTCAATTCATTTGAGTTTTAACCTTGCGGCCGTACTCCCCAGGCGGTCGATTTAACGCGTTAGCTCCGGAAGCCACGCCTCAAGGGCACAACCTCCAAATCGACATCGTTTACGGCGTGGACTACCAGGGTATCTAATCCTGTTTGCTCCCCACGCTTTCGCACCTGAGCGTCAGTCTTTGTCCAGGGGGCCGCCTTCGCCACCGGTATTCCTCCAGATCTCTACGCATTTCACCGCTACACCTGGAATTCTACCCCCCTCTACAAGACTCTAGCCTGCCAGTTTCGAATGCAGTTCCCAGGTTGAGCCCGGGGATTTCACATCCGACTTGACAGACCGCCTGCGTGCGCTTTACGCCCAGTAATTCCGATTAACGCTTGCACCCTCCGTATTACCGCGGCTGCTGGCACGGAGTTAGCCGGTGCTTCTTCTGCGGGTAACGTCAATCGCCAAGGTTATTAACCTTAACGCCTTCCTCCCCGCTGAAAGTGCTTTACAACCCGAAGGCCTTCTTCACACACGCGGCATGGCTGCATCAGGCTTGCGCCCATTGTGCAATATTCCCCACTGCTGCCTCCCGTAGGAGTCTGGACCGTGTCTCAGTTCCAGTGTGGCTGGTCATCCTCTCAGACCAGCTAGGGATCGTCGCCTAGGTGAGCCGTTACCCCACCTACTAGCTAATCCCATCTGGGCACATCTGATGGCATGAGGCCCGAAGGTCCCCCACTTTGGTCTTGCGACATTATGCGGTATTAGCTACCGTTTCCAGTAGTTATCCCCCTCCATCAGGCAGTTTCCCAGACATTACTCACCCGTCCGCCGCTCGTCACCCGAGAGCAAGCTCTCTGTGCTACCGCTCGACTTGCATGTGTTAGGCCTGCCGCCAGCGTTCAATCTGAGCCATGATCAAACTCTTCAATTTAAGTTTGATGCTCAAAGAATTAAACTTCGTAATGAATTACGTGTTCACTCTTGAGACTTGGTATTCATTTTTCGTCCGAGGACGTTAAGAATCCATGTCACTTTGAGTGCCCACACAGATTGTCTGATAAATTGTTAAAGAGCAGTGCCGCTTCGTTTTCGCTGCGGCGCGGGGTGTGCATATTACGCTTTCCCGCTGCAGAGTCAAGCATTTATTTTTGCTTTTCTCTGCGAGGTTCTCACCGGAACCCCGCTGACCCGGCGGCTTGTTTGCCGTTGTTCCGTGTCAGTGGAGGCGCATTATAGGGAGTAATTCTGAGGTGACAAGGGGAAATGCAAAAAAACTTTTCGTTCGCTCGATTTTCCATCACAACGCGAGTTTTACGCGCTATTTGCGCGCCATTTGTGCGATTTCCCGAGCAAACCGGGATACCTGTTGCCAGTCGGTATAGACCACTTCTTTGCGGGTATCCGTTTCACCCCCGGTCATTTTCATAATCAGGCGGATCATAAACCGATCGTACCAGCTGTAGCGCGGGTAGCGCAGCGCGCCGGCAAATACCGCGCAGCTCTGCGGCTGCCACGGCGAGTTCAGCAGAAACTTACGCGTATAGCTGTTGGTCTGCGGCGTGCGCTTCTCAGGTTTACGCGCCACCAGGTTAACCGAAAAGAATGCCCCCGGCAGCGCCTGCAATGCTGCCAGATGCTTTTTCACAAAGCGGTCCACCGCCGGATGAAAGTGCCCGTAGCGAATCGACGCGCCAATGACCACCCGATCGTAGTGATGCCATTCGACGACATCGGTACGGTTCAGGTTCAGGGTGTCCGCATCGATGCCCAGCTCTTTAAGCTCAGAGGCGAGAAACGAAGCGATTTCACGGGTCTGCCCGTCGCGGGTGGAGAAGAGAATTAAAGTTTTCACGAGCACTCCTGTTATTCGCGCCAGAAAGTGGGGGTAAAGAGCACCAGCAAGGTGAACACTTCCAGACGACCAAACAGCATATTAGCAATCAGGATCCATTTCGCGACCGGGTTCATGGTGGCAAAGTTATCCGCGACGACGCCGAGCCCAGGCCCGAGGTTGTTCAATGTCGCCACCACGGAGGCGAAAGCAGAGAAGTCATCCACCCCGGTGGCGATAATCGCCAGCATACTAATGATAAAGACCAGCGCATAGGCGGAGAAGAATCCCCATACCGCTTCCAGAATACGTTCCGGCAGCGCGCGGTTACCTAATTTAATGCTATACACCGCATTCGGGTGCACCAGCCGCTTCAGCTCACGGTTGCCCTGCTTGAACAGCAACAGGATACGGATCACTTTTAATCCACCGCCCGTGGAGCCAGCGCAGCCGCCGATAAATGCGGAGCACAGCAACAGCACCGGAAGGAACAGCGGCCAGCGTGCAATGCTATCGGTGGTGAACCCCGCGGTGGTCGCCATCGACACCACCTGGAAAAACGCCTGGTTCAGCGTCGTCAACACCGAGCCGTACACGTTATGAAGCCATAGCACCAGCGTACAGACGATGACCAGCGTCAACTGGACGCCAATGAACATCCTAAATTCGGGGTCGCGCCAGTACACCTTAAGGCTGCGTCCGCTCAACAACGAAAAATGCAGACCGTAATTACAGCCGGAGATCAGCAGGAAGATGGCAATGATGGAGTTGATCATCGGGCTGTTGAAATAGCCGACGCTGGCATCGTGAGTCGAGAAACCGCCGATGGCGATGGTGGCGAAACTGTGCCCGATCGCATCGAACGCCGGCATACCGGCAAACCAGAGCGCCAATGCGCAGGCGATCGTGAGTAACACATAGATGAGCCACAATGTCTTCGCCGTCTCGGCAATACGCGGACGCATCTTGTTATCCTTCAGCGGGCCGGGCATTTCCGCGCGGTAGAGCTGCATCCCCCCGACGCCGAGGATAGGCAGAATCGCTACCGCCAGCACAATGATCCCCATGCCGCCGAACCACTGCAGCATCTGGCGATAAAAGAGGATAGCGTGCGGAAGCGAGTCCAGCCCCACCAGAGTGGTCGCCCCGGTCGTCGTCAGGCCGGAAAATGACTCGAAGAAGGCATCCGTCACCGTCAGGTTCGGCTGTTCGGAGAAGATAAAGGGCAAGGCCCCCACGCTCCCCAGCACGGTCCAGAACAGCACCACGATCAGAAACCCTTCACGAGATTTCAGTTCGCCTTTTTGCTTACGATTCGGCCACCACAGCATGGAGCCGATCGCCAGAGCGACAAAGAAGGTTTGAGTGAAGGCCCGTCCCGCGCCATCGCGATATATCAGGGCCACTAATCCCGGGACGATCATCGTCCCCGAAAACAAGATGACCAGCAGTCCAACGATTCGGGTTATGGCGCGAAAATGCATCTCTGGCGCTTCCTTTGATAGGCAAAAAACAGAGGGGATTATTCGTTAATCTTCAGTAATTGCAATGAACCACGACTAAAATCAGCCAGTCTTGCTGAAAAAGCCGCCACTTCGGCCTGGGGAAGCGCCACGCGCAGCCGAACTGACGCCAGATATTCGCTTTCAACGACGTTCCCGGAGAATTGGGCGAGCAGCGCTTCAACGCCGGCCAGTTGCCCATACTCACACTGCAAAGTATATGCCGTTAACGGCGTCTTGCGCAGCGTCGTCAGCTGCGCCAGCGCCTGATGCACCCCGCCGCCATAGGCCTTAACCAGACCGCCGGTGCCCAGCAGGATACCACCGTAGTAACGCACGACGACAGCGGTTATCTCGCCGACGCCGCTTCCCATCAGCTGCGCCAGCATCGGTTTACCCGCCGTTCCCGCCGGTTCGCCATCGTCTGAAAACCCCAGCTGTTGCGAATCATCAGGCGGCCCCGCGACCCACGCCACGCAGTGGTGGCGGGCATCAGGGTGATCCGCTCTGACGGACTCGACAAAAGCTTTTGCCGCCGCCACGCCGTCGGTATGCGCCAACAGCGTGATAAAACGGCTTTTTTTAATCTCCTCAACGACGGTAACCGGCGCCGCCGGGATTAACCAGCTCTCCATCAGGCCAGCTTCAGATCGCGCGTCATATTTTCGATACTGTTTTCGTGAATCACCACGTTATCTTCGATACGGATCCCACCGAACGGCTTCATGGCGTCAATTTTTTGCCAGTTAAAGTGCTTGCTGAACGGGCCTTCACGCCACGGTGCCAGTAACGACTCGATGAAGTAGATGCCGGGTTCAATAGTTAACACCATCCGCGGCTCGATAATACGGGTGCAGCGCAGATACGGGTATTTCGACGGCGCCGCCAGATGCGTACCGGTGTCATCCTGCATAAAGCCAGCGACATCATGCACCTGCAGACCCAGCGGATGGCCAATCCCGTGCGGCATAAACGGCCCGGTCAGGTCATTCTCCACCATCGCCTCTTCGCTCATGTCGGTAACCAACTGGTGTTTACGCAACAGCTTCGCGATACGCTGATGGAACTGGATATGGTAATCAATGTAACTGGTACCGGCCTTCATGGTACTAATCAGCGCCAGCTGCTCATCGTTAACGTCTTTGATCAGATGGGCAAAGTCGTTATCGCCGTGCGCCGCCCAGGTGCGCGTCAGATCTGCGGCATAGCCGTTATATTCCGCACCGGCGTCGAGCAGGAAACTGCGCATCTCCGCCGGGGCACGATGGTCCAGTTTGGTGTAGTGCAGGACGGAGGCATGCTCATTCAGCGCGACAATATTGCTGTAAGGCACGTCGGTATCACGATGGCCGGTGGCGGTGAGATAGGCCTGGTTGATATCGAATTCGCTCATTCCCGACTGGAAAGCTTCGTAGGCCGCACGATGACCATTCACCGCCGACTTCTGCGCTTCACGCATGCAGGCCAGCTCGTAATCGGTTTTGTAAGCCCGGTAGTAATGCAGGTAGTCGATAACCCCTTTCGGGTTGATCTTATCCGCGGCGATACCCAGGCCCAGCGCGCGCTCAGGCACCGGGCCGATATAGCCAATATTACCGCGAGCGGCAGGCAGCTGGCTGCCGATGCCATCGGCCTTCGGTAGCGCGATCACGTCTATCTCTTCGGTCCAGAAAGAGGTCGGCAACGGCTCAACGTTATGCCAGTAATCTACCGGCAGATAGAACCACAGCTTCGGTTTATTCACACCGTCCACCAGCAGCCAGCAGTTAGGCACCTGAGTCACAGGCACCCAGGCTTTGAACTGCGGATTGACCTTGAACGGGTACGGATGGTCATCAAGGAAGACGTTAACCAGCTCGCCGGAGTGAATCAGCAGAGCATCCATTTGAAAACGGGCCAGGACGTCGCGGGTACGTTCTTGTAGGGTAACAATATGATTTTTATAGAGCGCGGCCAGGGATTCCATCTTTTATCCTTTGCTTTTATGGGATCGTGATACACCGCATCTTAGCACATCGACCTGCGTGCGGGTGATTTCCGCCGGATGTGATCCGACCAGCAATTATTTAAAGAGTAATTTGCAATTCTTTAACATAAATTCCACACTCCGTTTCATCTGGTATGACCAGATCATATTGCTGGATTCAGGAGACTGACATGCTCTACAAAGGCGACACCCTGTACCTCGACTGGCTGGAAGATGGCATCGCCGAACTGGTGTTCGATGCCCCAGGTTCGGTCAACAAGCTTGATACCGCAACCGTAGCCAGCCTCGGTCATGCGCTGGACGTACTGGAAAAACAAAGCGATCTCAAAGGTCTGCTGCTGCGCTCTGAAAAAGCGGCATTTATCGTCGGCGCGGATATCACCGAATTCCTCTCGCTGTTCCTGGTCCCTGAGGAGCAGTTAAGCCAGTGGCTGCATTTTGCTAACAGCGTCTTCAATCGTCTGGAAGATCTCCCCGTCCCCACTATCTCTGCCGTCAATGGCTATGCGCTGGGCGGCGGCTGCGAATGCGTGCTGGCGACCGACTATCGCCTCGCCACGCCGGATCTGCGCATTGGGCTGCCGGAAACCAAGCTCGGCATTATGCCGGGCTTCGGCGGTTCCGTGCGTCTGCCGCGCCTGCTCGGCGCCGATAGCGCGCTGGAAATTATTGCCGCCGGGAAAGACGTCGGCGCCGATCAAGCACTGAAAATCGGCCTGGTGGATGGCGTGGTCGCTGCGGAAAAACTACGCGACGGCGCGCTGGCGATCCTACGTCAGGCCATGAATGGCGACCTGGACTGGAAAGCGAAACGTCAGCCGAAGCTGGAGCCGCTGAAGCTCAGCAAAATTGAAGCCGCCATGAGCTTCACGATTGCCAAAGGCATGGTCGCGCAAACCGCCGGGAAGCATTACCCGGCGCCGATCACCGCGGTCAAAACCATTGAAGCCGCCGCGCGTCTTGGTCGTGAAGAAGCCCTGGTGCTGGAAAATAAAAGCTTTGTCCCGCTGGCCCATACCAATGAGGCCCGCGCGCTGGTTGGTATCTTCCTGAACGACCAGTACGTCAAAGCGAAAGCGAAAAAGCTGACCAAAGATGTCGAGACGCCGAAGCATGCTGCCGTCCTGGGCGCTGGCATTATGGGCGGCGGTATCGCTTACCAGTCGGCCTGGAAGGGCGTGCCGGTGGTGATGAAAGACATCAGCGACAAATCGCTGACCCTGGGCATGACCGAAGCGGCGAAACTGCTGAATAAACAGCTGGAACGCGGCAAAATCGACGGTCTGAAGCTGGCCGGAGTGATTAGCACCATTCAGCCAACCCTGGAATACAGCGGTTTTGACCGCGTGGACGTCGTCGTTGAAGCGGTGGTGGAAAACCCGAAAGTGAAGAAAGCCGTACTAGCGGAAACCGAGGCAAAAGTGCGCCCGGATACCGTGCTGGCGTCCAACACCTCAACGATCCCCATCAGCGAGCTGGCCAGCGTTCTGCAGCGCCCGGAAAACTTCTGCGGTATGCACTTCTTTAACCCGGTGCATCGCATGCCGCTGGTTGAAGTGATCCGCGGCGAAAAAACCTCGGATAATACCATTGCCAAAGTGGTGGCCTGGGCCAGCAAAATGGGCAAAACGCCGATTGTGGTGAATGATTGTCCCGGCTTCTTCGTCAACCGGGTACTGTTCCCCTACTTCGCCGGCTTCAGCCAGCTGCTGCGCGACGGAGCGGACTTCCGCAAAGTCGACAAAGTGATGGAGAAACAGTTTGGCTGGCCGATGGGCCCGGCTTATCTACTGGACGTGGTCGGCATCGATACCGCGCACCATGCTCAGGCGGTCATGGCGGCGGGCTTCCCGCAGCGGATGCAGAAAGATTATCGCGACGCCATCGACGCCCTGTTTGACGCCAACCGTTTCGGCCAGAAGAACGGCCTCGGCTTCTGGCGCTATAAAGACGACAGCAAAGGTAAGCCGAAGAAAGAAGAAGATGCTGCCGTCGACAGCCTGCTGGCCGACGTCAGCCAGTCGAAGCGCGATTTCAGCGATGAAGAGATTATCGCCCGCATGATGATCCCGATGGTTAACGAAGTCGTCCGCTGCCTGGAAGAAGGCATTATCGCCAGCCCGGCGGAAGCGGATATGGCGCTGGTATACGGCCTGGGCTTCCCTCCGTTCCACGGCGGCGCATTCCGCTGGCTGGACACCATCGGCAGCGCGAAGTATCTCGATATGGCACAGCAATACCAGCACCTTGGCCCGCTGTATGAAGTGCCAGCCGGTCTTCGTGACAAAGCGCGCCATAACGAAGCGTATTATCCCCAGGTAGAGCCAGCCCGTCCGGTTGGCGCTCTGAAAACGGCTTAAGGAGTCACAATGGAACAGGTTGTCATTGTCGATGCAATTCGCACCCCGATGGGCCGTTCGAAGGGCGGCGCATTTCGCCACGTGCGCGCGGAAGACCTCTCCGCGCACCTGATGCGTAGCCTGCTGTCGCGCAATCCGTCGCTTGAGGCAAGCGCGATAGACGATATCTACTGGGGTTGCGTGCAGCAAACCCTCGAGCAGGGTTTTAACATCGCCCGAAACGCGGCGCTGCTGGCGGAGATCCCGCATTCGGTACCAGCAAATACGGTCAACCGTCTGTGCGGTTCTTCCATGCAGGCGCTGCACGATGCGGCCCGTATGATCATGACCGGCGATGCCAGCGTCTGCCTGATTGGCGGCGTCGAGCACATGGGCCATGTGCCAATGAGCCACGGCGTCGATTTCCATCCGGGCCTCAGCCGCAACGTGGCAAAGGCGGCAGGAATGATGGGGCTGACTGCGGAGATGCTGGCGCGTCTGCACGGTATTAGCCGCGAGATGCAGGATCAGTTCGCCGCGCGCTCTCACGCTCGTGCCTGGGCTGCAACCCAGTCCGGCGCATTCAAAGCGGAGATTATCCCCACCGGCGGCCACGATGCCGATGGCGTACTCAAGTCCTTTAACTATGACGAGGTGATCCGCCCGGAAACCACCGTCGAGACGCTGTCCACGCTTAAACCGGCGTTTGACCCGGTGACCGGTACGGTAACGGCGGGTACCTCTTCCGCCCTTTCCGATGGCGCAGCGGCGATGCTGCTGATGAGCGAAAGCCGCGCTCGCGAGCTGGGGCTGAAGCCGCGCGCTCGCGTCCGTTCAATGGCGGTGGTCGGCTGCGACCCGTCCATTATGGGTTATGGCCCGGTTCCGGCCTCAAAGCTGGCGCTGAAAAAAGCGGGCTTATCCACCAGCGATATCGACGTTTTTGAAATGAATGAAGCATTTGCCGCGCAGATCCTACCGTGTATTAAAGATCTGGGCTTAATGGAGCAGATCGATGAGAAGATCAACCTCAACGGCGGGGCGATCGCGCTCGGTCATCCGCTGGGCTGTTCCGGGGCGCGTATTAGCACCACGCTGATCAACCAGATGGAGCGCAAAGACGCTCAGTTCGGCCTCGCCACCATGTGTATCGGCCTGGGACAAGGGATCGCTACCGTGTTTGAGCGGGTTTAAGCGAAAGGGTATCTCAACGCCATTGCCACCAGAACCTGGCGGCTATGGCGAAGAGAGCAGGTTTAGTTGCCGTTCTTCCCGCCTGTCAGGGGCGGGTTTTTTATTTTCAGATAAACGCAAACGCATCGCCAAACAGGCGATCTTCACGCGCGCCGCGCTCATTACAGAACAGGTCGCGAGCGATCTTGGCCATCTCAAAACGACCGGCAATGTAGATGTCATGCTCGGCCAGCGTACCGTAATCCTGCAGCACGGCGGTGAGTACCGTACCGGAGCGACCACGCCACCCTTCTTCCGGCTGTTCGACCACCGGCTCGATGCGCAGATTCGGATGCTTGATGCTTAACGCTTCCAGCTCGGCCAGATCGTACAGATGCTTAGCCTCGCGGCCGCCCCAATAAATGGCGATATCGCGATCCGGGTTACGCGCCAGCGCGCTTAACAGAATAGAACGCACATAAGAGAATCCGGTACCGCCGGCGATCAGAATCAGCGGGCGATCTTCGTCATCGCGCAGCCACGCTTCGCCATGCGGAATATCAACCTCAATTTCACGCTCTTTCAGAATGCGATCCATGACCGCCATCGCGTACAGATTGAGCTCCGAGGCGCCGATATGCAGCTCGATAAATTCCTGTTCCGCCGGCGTGGAAGCCATGGAGAACGGGCGCTTGTCGCGCTCATCCATTACCACCATCAGATACTGGCCGGCACGGAAGGAAAATGCCGCTTCCGGCACTAATCGAACACGATATACGGTATCGGTAATCGCCTCCACCGAGGTCACTTTACAGCTTAAGGTTGTCATGCGTCCCCTCTGTCGGGTCAATAGAGCAAAACAGCGGCGTTAGCCCCGCTTACTGTTGTTTAAAGATGGCCAGTTCATCCCAGATGGCGTCAATACGCGCCGTAACGGCAGGATCTTTTTTGATTGGGCGACCCCATTCACGCTGGGTTTCGCCAGGCCATTTATTGGTGGCATCCAGCCCCATTTTTGAACCCAGGCCGGAAACCGGCGAGGCAAAATCCAGATAATCAATTGGCGTATTCTCTACCAGTACCGTATCACGAGCCGGGTCCATACGGGTAGTGATCGCCCAAATCACATCGTTCCAGTCGCGTGCGTTGACGTCGTCATCGCAGACAATCACGAACTTGGTGTACATAAACTGGCGCAGGAACGACCAGACGCCCATCATTACGCGCTTGGCATGTCCCGCGTACTGTTTTTTCATGGTCACCACCGCCAGGCGATAGGAGCACCCTTCCGGCGGCAGATAGAAATCAACGATTTCCGGGAACTGCTTTTGCAGGATCGGCACAAAGACTTCATTCAGCGCCACGCCCAGCACCGCTGGCTCATCGGGCGGTCGGCCGGTATAGGTAGAATGATAAATCGCGTCTTCACGCTGGGTAATATGGGTTACCGTAAATACCGGGAAGCTGTCCACTTCATTGTAGTAACCGGTGTGATCGCCATACGGGCCTTCCGGCGCCATTTCACCGGCCTCAATGTAGCCTTCAAGCACAATTTCCGCGCTGGCCGGCACTTCAAGGTCATTGGAAACGCACTTAACCACTTCGGTCTTGGTGCCGCGCAGCAGGCCTGCGAAAGCATATTCCGACAGGGTATCGGGCACCGGCGTCACCGCGCCAAGAATGGTTGCCGGATCGGCGCCAAGCGCCACGGAAACCGGGAAGCGTTCGCCCGGACGCGCCGCGCACCACTCCTGGAAATCCAGCGCGCCGCCGCGATGAGACAGCCAGCGCATAATCAGTTTGTTTTTGCCGATCAGCTGCTGGCGATAAATTCCCAGGTTCTGCCGCTCTTTGTGCGGCCCGCGGGTTACCGTCAACCCCCAGGTGATCAGCGGCGCGGCATCTTCCGGCCAGCAGGTCATAATCGGGATTTTATTCAGATCGACATCATCGCCCTGGATGATTTTTTGCTGACAGGGGGCGCCGCGCAGGCGTTTGGTCGGCATATTCAGCACTTGCTTGAACTGCGGCAGCTTATCAAACAGGTCGCGGAAGCCTTTTGGCGGCTCAGGTTCTTTCAGAAAGGCCAACAGTTTACCCACCTCGCGCAGCGAACTGACATCCTCCTGCCCCATCCCCAACGCCACGCGACGCGGCGTGCCGAACAGATTGCACAGCACCGGCATGGTGTAGCCTTTCGGATTCTCAAACAGCAGCGCCGGGCCGCCGGCGCGCAGAGTCCGGTCGGCAATTTCGGTGATTTCCAGGTGAGGATCGACCGGCAGAGTGATACGTTTTAGTTCGCCCTGTTGTTCCAGGAGTGTCAGAAAGTCGCGAAGATCGTGATATTTCATGGAAGTGTTATTGACCTCTCTACAGGCGGCTAATTATACGGTGTTCGACGGCGCGATGCTGTAATTTTGTTAAATTAGCGTGAAAGAACGCTGAAATTTGGATTTCAATTATAATGGCTTTCGCGATTACACCAGCCATTTGTTATGCTTGCCGTTATTAGAAGTGGAATGAGTCATTATGCAAGCCTGGTACTTACTGTATTGCAAACGTGGGCAGCTACAACGAGCCCAGGAACATCTGGAACGTCAGTCAGTTAACTGCCTGATGCCGACGATTGCGCTGGAAAAAATCATTCGCGGTAAACGCACCATGGTCAGCGAACCGTTGTTCCCGAACTACCTGTTTATTGAGTTCGATCCAGAGGTGATTCATACCACCACCATCAGCGCCACTCGCGGGGTTAACAACTTCGTGCGCTTTGGCGCCCTACCCGCTATCGTCCCCTCGGCGGTCATCCATCAGCTTTCTATCTACAAACCGGAAGGGATTACCGACCCGGAAACGCCGCATGAGGGCGATAGCGTGCTAATCACCGACGGCGCGTTTGAAGGCCTGGAGGCGATCTTCACCGAGCCCGACGGCGAAGCGCGCTCTATGTTGCTGTTAAACCTGCTGAATAAGCAAGTCCTGCAGAGCGTTAAAAATACCGACTTCCAGAAAATCTAAACGCCATTAATGTCGACGCCAAACAGCGCCCTGACGTTTGCGTCCGTTTGCGCCTCCAGCCATTGCGCCTCCTCGCCGCGCCAGGCCGCGACGCTGGCCAGGATATGCGGCAAATACGCGGGCTCGTTACGCCGCGATGCCGGTTTCGGCTTGAGGTCGCGCGGCAGCAGATAAGGCGCATCGGTCTCCAGCAGCAGACGTTCCGCCGGGATCGCCGGCAGCAGCTCGCGCAGCTCCAGTCCCCGCCGCTCATCGCATACCCAACCGGTAATACCGATAAACAGGCCCAGATCCAGGCATTCCTGCACCTCGCTGCGGCTGCCGGTAAAGCAGTGCAGCACCGCGCCCGGGATCTTCTCAAGCCAGGGTTTAAGCAGCGTCAGAAACCGATCGTGGGCGTCGCGGCAGTGCAAAAACACCGGCATCGACAGCTCAGCGGCCAGCGCCAACTGGGCGCTGAACGCTACCTCCTGCTCGTGCGGCGTGGAAAAATTCCGGTTAAAATCCAGACCGCACTCGCCTATCGCCACCACCTGCGGCTCGCCGGCGAGGGTATAAATCGCCTCGGCGACCGCTGGCGTCCAGCTGCTACCGTCATGGGGATGAACCCCCGCCGTGGACCAGCAGCCGGAATAGCGGCTCGCCAGTTTCTGCGCCTGCTGGCTCTCCGCCAAATTTGTGCCGGTCAGCAGCATGCCGTTAACCCCCGCCGCCAGGGCGCGCGCCACTACCTCATCATGATCGCGGGAAAACTGCGAACTGGTCAGATTAACGCCGATATCAAACATGATCGCTCCCATATGCCAACCGCCCTGACGGGCGGTTGGCGGTATTACTCTTCTCTGTGCTCTGCGGCTTCAGCTTCGGCCGCGGCGTCGTCATCGCGCGTCAGGCGCTTCCCGGTGTAGAAGCGGGCGAAGAACACCCCGACTTCAAACAGACAGTACATCGGAATGGCCAGCAGTGTCTGCGAGAATACGTCCGGCGGCGTCAGCAGCATGCCCACCACGAAGGCACCCACCAGCACATACGGCCTTTTTTTACGCAAGTCTTCCGGCGTGGTAACGCCCATCCAGCAGAGCAACACAATGGCGACCGGCACCTCAAAGGAGACCCCGAATGCCATAAACAGCGCCATCACGAAGTCGAGATAGCTGCGAATATCGGTCGAGACCAGCACCCCTTCCGGCGCCGCATGGGTCAGGAAGCCGAACGCCAGCGGAAACACGACAAAATAGGCGAAAGCCATGCCGATATAGAACAGCAGGGTACTGGATACCAGTAAAGGCACCACCAGCCGGCGTTCGTGCTTATACAACGCCGGCGCGACGAAGGCCCATACCTGGTAAAGAATAATCGGCACCGACAGGATCACCGACACCATGAAGGTCAACTTTATCGGCGTAAAGAAAGGTGAAGCGACATCGGTGGCGATCATCGTCGCGCCCACAGGCATCTTACTGATAAGCGGGGCCGAGACCAGCTGGTAGATATCATTGGCGAAATAGACCAGCGCCAGGAAGATCACCAGAATAGCAATGATGCTGTTGAGCAGACGCTTGCGCAGCTCAATCAGATGCGAAATTAGCGGTTGTGTATCGTCTACGCCCATGTTTACGGTTTATCACTCGATGCGGGGGAAGAATGGGGAACTGCCGCCGTAGCGGACGTTTTCTCTGCCTGAAGGTCAGCCGGTGAAGCAGATTGCTCGTCGGCAACGGGATCTGGCGCATGAGCCGGAGCGCTGGCTTGATGTTCTGCCGTCGCCGGCGTGACGTCCTGGCGCTGCGCTTCGCTGCCTTTGACCACCGGATTAAGGATGGTATTGGCTTCGTCGCTGGCTTTTTCGGGATCGTGGGCGCTATAGGAGCGCTTCATCGACTCCGCGGCCTCGCGCAGTTCATCCATCGAGGCTTTCAGCTCCGGCGTCAGGTTATTCAGGCTAGCCTTTTCCACCTTCTTCAGGCTCTCCTGGAACTCCTGCAGTTTTAGCTCCTGGGCCAGCTCATTTTGTACCGTGGTCGCCAGCGAGCGTAACGTACGGATCCAGCCAACTACCGTTTTAACCGCTACGGGAAGCCGCTGTGGCCCCAGAACAATGAGGCCAATCACAAACACCAGCAGTAGTTCACTAAAACCAATATCGAACACGAGTTACACCTGCTCTTTGTCGTGGCGTTTTGTCTCGTCTTTTTTTGCATCATCCTGTTTATCGGCGATGGTTTTCGCCGTGAAATCTGCGTCTGGCGCCGACTTTTCGGGTTTATCATCATCACTCATGGCTTTTTTAAAGCCTTTGATAGATGCCCCTAAGTCAGACCCCAGCGAGCTCAGCTTCTTCGTCCCAAAAAGCAGAACTACGATGACGACAACAATTAATAACTGCCAAATACTGATACCACCCATACACGTTCCCCTATGACAGATGATGAATTGTGTGGACGCATTATACACGCCATCCTGCGAGCCGCCTCTTCGTCAGGCCGCCGACATGATTTTGCGCAAATAAGCCTGCGTCATGAAGAGGCGAACCGATCAGTGGGTTTTCCGCCAGCCAATAAGCCAGGTCACCACACCGCCGGCCATCAGCCAACCGGGCATCATTCCCCACTCAGGGCGATGGATAAAGAGCAGCGTACCACTAAGCAATAAAACCGCGCCTATACCAAACAGGTAACGGGATTGGCCCTGGCGCACATGACGCACATGCATATCCCGTACAATAGTATCGACGCTGGTCTGCAGCTGTTTGCTCTGCTGCAGGCTCTGATACACCAGCTCAGGTATTTCCGGCATTCTTTCGATCCAGAACGGCGCTTTGTCTTTAAACGCGCGCACCAGCGCCGGAATGCCGACCTGATCTTTGATCCACGACTCGAGGAAAGGCTTCGCCGTTTTCCACAAGTCTAACTGAGGATAGAGCTGCCGGCCTACCCCTTCTACGTAAAGTAATGTCTTCTGTAGTAAAACGAGCTGCGGCTGGACTTCCATATTGAAACGCCGCGCGGTATTGAACAGATTAAGCAGCACGTGGCCGAAGGAGATCTCCGCCAGCGGCTTCTCAAAGATCGGCTCGCAGACCGTGCGGATCGCGAACTCAAACTCTTCAACGTTGGTATCGGGCGGAACCCAACCGGAATCGACGTGCAGCTCGGCAACTTTACGATAATCGCGGTTGAAAAAGGCGATAAAGTTTTCCGCCAGATAGCGCTTATCTTCTTTGTTCAGTGAGCCGACAATACCGCAGTCGATGCCGATATACTGCGGATCTTCCGGATGCTCGTAGCTGACGAATATGTTGCCAGGATGCATATCGGCATGGAAGAAGCTGTCGCGGAACACCTGGGTGAAGAAGACCTGCACGCCCCGCTCCGCCAGCAGCTGCATATTGGTGCCCTGGGCCTCCAGCGCCTCCACATCGGACACCGGGATACCGTAAATGCGCTCCATTACCATCATGCTTTCGCTGCAGTAGTCGGGGTACACCTCAGGCACGTACAGCATCGGGCTGTCTTCGAAATTACGCCGCAGCTGAATAGCGTTGGCGGATTCCCGCAGCAGGTTCAGCTCATCCAGCAGCGTTTTTTCATATTCACGAACTACCTCCTGCGGGCGCAGACGGCGACCGTCAGGCAGCAGACGCGGTACCCAGCGCGCCAGGCGGTAGATGAGCTTCATGTCCGCTTTAATGATCGGCAAAATATCCGGGCGGATAACCTTGATCACCACCTCTTTGCCATTCTCCTTCAGACGCGCGGTATGCACCTGGGCGATGGACGCCGAGGCTAACGGCTCAACGGAGAAATCATCAAACCAGGTCTCGACCGGCAGCCCCCCCATCGCTTTCTCTATCTGCTGCTGCGCGAGCTTCCCTTCAAAGGGCGCCACGCGGTCCTGCAACAGCGCCAGCTGATCGGCAATATGCGGCGGAAAGAGATCCCGGCGGGTGGAAAGCATCTGGCCGAATTTTATCCACACCGGCCCCAACTCCTGGAGCGCCAGCCGAAGGCGGGCGCCAAGAGGCTGATCCTGATGGCGGTTTGGCATCCAGAACAGCATCCGCCGCCAGATACGCAGCGGCAGCGTGATCCGCATTTTGGGGATGAGCTCATCGAGCCCGTAGCTCAAAAAGGTGTGGATGATGAAATACAGGCGCCGTAATTCTCCTGGCGTCATTTGCCCTCCAGCGTTTCCAGCCGTTTTTCCAGTGCGGCCAGCGCGCGCTCAATAGCCGTTGTCTCTTCAGCAAACCAGGCCAGCTCCAGCGGCCCCGGCGCCAGGCGCCACTCTTCAGTGATCGCTTCCGCGACATAGCGCTGCTGGCGCTCTGCGCCCTTCAGCAGAAACTGAGCGCCGCCTCGCAGGACTTTACCGACGCCTTCGGCCACAATATCGCCGGTATAGGGCGCCAGCAGTTCAGCGGGATCAAACTCTGCCAGGTCGCACAGGGAGACCATATTCTGCACCACCTGCAGATCGCCCTGCACTTCCAGATCACCGCTGCGAATAAGCGCCGTGAGCTGCTGACGATTGCGCAGTTTTGGCAGCACGCTGAGCCGGGTAATCACGGTGCAATCGGCCTCTCCGTCCCAGGCGCTCAGGACGTCAACCTGGCGTTCGCTGAATACCAGCACCACGGGCGTGGCGAAATCCTGCAGCTGGACCCGCAATACCTTGCCCAGCAGGCGCTGACGAGCGGGTTTAAGCGCTTTGTCGCGCCAGAGGAAAGTATTCAGCGCCGTTTCAATGCCAGCGGTAACCAGGGGTGTGAAAGGCATAGCGTCCCTCCTGTCAGAACTTGTAACCGCGATGCAAAGCAACGATACCCGCCGTCAGGTTGTAGTAATCCACGTTTTCGAAGCCCGCATCCTGCATCATCCCTTTCAGGGTTTCCTGGTCCGGATGCATACGAATAGATTCCGCCAGGTAGCGATAGCTGTCGCCATCCTTTGCCACCAGCTCGCCCACCTTCGGCAGGATATGGAAGGAGTAAGCGTCGTAGGCTTTGCTCAGCGGTTCGATAATGGGTTTAGAAAACTCCAGCACCAGCAGACGTCCGCCCGGCTTCAGCACGCGGTACATCGAACGCAGCGCTTTCTCTTTGTCGGTCACGTTACGCAGACCGAAAGAAATGGTAATGCAGTCAAAGGTATTATCAGCAAAAGGCAGGGCTTCCGCGTTGGCCTGAACATACTCAACGTTGCCTACGATGCCGATATTGCGCAGCTTTTCGCGGCCCATTTTGAGCATAGAATCATTGATATCAGCAAGCATGACGCGGCCGGTTTCCCCTACCAGGCGGGAGAACTTGGCCGTCAAATCACCGGTACCACCAGCCAGATCCAGCACGGTCTGCCCGCGACGTACGCCGCTGCAGTCGATGGTGAAACGCTTCCACAAACGATGGATCCCAAACGACATCAGGTCGTTCATCACATCATATTTTGCGGCGACAGAATGGAATACATGCGCCACCATATCTGCTTTCTGCTCTTTAGCGACCGTCTGAAAGCCAAAATGCGTCGTTTCTTGTGAATCCTCAACCATCTCTATGCCTGCTTGCTTTTCAAGAAAATGTTCACTGAGTGTATCAGACTCAGCGCATTTCCCATACGTTTCAGCATGGCGGAGCCGCCTCCCGGCTACGCACCGTCTCGGCAGAGTCGGGTGAAAATGCGTCATTTTCCGGCAGGTTATCCTCATCTTCGAGACGATATTGCTCGTCC
The DNA here is from genome assembly GCF_018199955.1 of Klebsiella sp. P1954. NCBI lineage: Bacteria > Pseudomonadati > Pseudomonadota > Gammaproteobacteria > Enterobacterales > Enterobacteriaceae > Klebsiella > Klebsiella sp. P1954. The sequence continues at coordinate 2,764,311 of NZ_CP073373.1, forward strand.
TGAGCCGTAGCTTGTTCGACTAAATCAGGATTAATCCCGCGCTTGACCTCCACGCCCAGGCCGCGAAAGGCCTCCGCCTGGGCCAGCAGATTACCACGCCCGGAAGCGAGCTTTTTCATCGCCTGGCGATAGCTCTCTTGCGCCTTATCCAGGCTCTGGCCAATGGCGGACATATCATCCACAAACAGGCGCATTTTGTCGTAAAGGCGCCCCGCCCGCTCGGCAATCTTTTGCGCGTTACGACTCTGGTGCTCATAGCGCCACAGATTGGCGATAGTGCGCAGGGCTACCAGCAGCGTCGTCGGGCTGACCAGCATAATATTATTTTGCAACGCCTCGCTGATGAGCTCAGGCTGGCGATCGATGGCCAGCAGGAACGCCGGCTCAACGGGAATAAACATCAGCACATAGTCGAGCGAGCGCAGGCCAGGCAGCTGTTGATAATCCTTGCGTCCCAGCAGGCGAATATGGTTACGCACCGAGGCAAGGTGTTCCTGCAGCGCGACTTCGCGGGTGTAGTCGTCTTCGGCGTTGAAATAGCGCTCATAGGCGACCAGGGTCATTTTGGCGTCGATCACCACGTCCTTACCCTGCGGCAGGCGCACGATAACGTCCGGCTGCATCCGCGAGCGGTTGTCGGTCTCAATACTGACCTGAGTCTGGTACTCATAGCCTTCGCGCAGGCCGGAGGCCTCCAGCACGCGGGTTAAGACCACTTCCCCCCAGTTGCCCTGAGTTTTGTTATCCCCCTTCAGCGCTTTGGTCAGGTTCAGCGCCTCCTGTGCCATCTGCGCGTTCAACTGCTGCAGATTGCGGATCTCATGCGCCAGGGTATGTCTTTCACGCGCCTCCTGGCCAAAGCTCTCCTGCACCTGGCGGCGGAACCCGTCCAGCTGTTCGCGTAGCGGCGTCAGCAGGCCATGCAGGCTCTGGCGGTTTTGCTCATCGACCCGCCGGTTGCTGTGTTCGAAAATACGGTTGGCGAGGTTTTCAAACTGCTCGCTAAGGCGCTGCTCGCTGTTCATCATCTGGCGGATCTTATCTTCCGCATGCAGCTGGGTGGATTCGAGCCGGGTGGTGACCTCACGGAGATCGGCCTCGAGCGAGGTATTGATATCCCGTAGGCTGCGCAGCTCGTTGTTCAGCAGCTCACACTCCTCACGCCAGTGGGCCTCCTGCGCCAGTTGCTGGCGGGCGGCGCTCAGCTCAATATCCAACTCTCGCCGTTCCTCGATGAGATCGGCCCGAATTTGATCGGCACGCGCTTTGGTCGCCAGCCAGCCGACCATTAACCCGGCTGCCAGTGCGATAACCGCGCTGATAATAATGGAGAGATCCACGACGCCCCCTGCGATAACCTGATGACACAAAATAGAATTGTGCTGTACAAACGTCCAGTTTAAAAGGAATTTCCTGCGAGAGGCGACGCAAAAAAGAAAGGCCGGAGGATCCGGCCTGACAGGGAAAGAGTTGAATTACAGCAGACGACGCGCCGCTTCCACGACGATTTTCACCGCGTGGCTTTCGGTTTGCTTCATGGTTTCGGCGTTAGGGATCTCTTGCTGGGTACGGTTCACGATAACCCCAGCCACCATCCCGGCGCGCAGGCCCTGGCTGGCGCACATGGTCAGCAGCGTGGCGGATTCCATTTCATAGTTCATCACGCCCATTGCCTGCCACTCTTCCATTGAGCCCTTGAAGCGGCTCACCACGCGGCCGGAGAAGGTGTCGTAACGCTCCTGGCCCGGGTAGAAGGTATCCGAGGAGGCAGTCACGCCGATATGGGTGGTGGCGCCGATTGATTTCGCCGCTTCCACCAGCGCGGTGGTACAGGCGAAGTCTGCGACGGCCGGGAACTCCATCGGCGCGAAGTGCAGGCTGGCACCGTCCAGACGGACAGAACCGGTCGTCACCAGTACATCGCCAACATTGATATGTGGCTGAATCGCGCCGGTGGTGCCGATACGCAGGAAGGTACGCACCCCCAGCTGCGCCAGCTCTTCCACGGCGATGGAAGTCGACGGGCCGCCGATGCCAGTAGAGCAGACGATCACTGGTTTGCCGTCCAGCTCCGCGCGCCAGGAGGTAAATTCGCGATGAGATGCCAGTTTAACCGGCTTATCCATCAGCGCGGCGATCTTTTCCACACGCTCCGGATCGCCAGGGACGATAGCCAGCGTAGCCCCTTGTAAATCGTTCTTGGTGAGGCCGAGATGAAAAACATCAGACTTGGACATAAAAAACTCCTCTGTGGGTCGAATTATCAGCAGAAGCAAAACGGTACTGTACAGAAGCCCCTGGCAACATTTTGTGATGATAGTCACCAAGACCAATAATGATTGCAGTTGTTTTTCAGTAAATAGTGATACACATCACATTAACAAGTTATATTCATCATCACAGAACAAAAGATAGCCGCTTTCAGGCACTGTGCTTTATTACCGCCCGAACTAAAGGTAAAGGGTCTATAGTTACTGATGCGCTAATAAATAAGGGTACGGAGAATACCATGACCACCACCAAGCAACCTGGATTCGCACCTGCAGCTTCACCACACGCCGCAACCGCCGTTCATACGCCGGAAGAGCATATTATCGCCGGAGAGACGTCGATTCCCTCTCAGGGTGAAAACATGCCGGCCTACCACGCCCGCCCGAAAAATGCCGACGGTCCGCTGCCGATCGTTATCGTGGTACAGGAAATTTTCGGCGTGCATGAACATATTCGCGATCTTTGTCGCCGCCTGGCACAGGAAGGCTATCTGGCTATCGCGCCTGAATTGTACTTCCGTCAGGGCGATCCGAATGAGTACCACGATATCCCGACCCTGTTCAAAGAGCTGGTCAGCAAGGTGCCGGACGCGCAGGTGCTGGCGGATCTCGACCACGTCGCCAGCTGGGCGGCGCGCCACGGCGGCGATGCCCATCGTCTGCTGATCACCGGCTTCTGCTGGGGCGGACGCATTACCTGGCTGTATGCCGCGCACAACCCGCAGCTTAAAGCGGCGGTGGCCTGGTACGGTAAGCTGGTGGGAGAAAAATCACTGAATTCGCCGAAGCACCCGGTAGATATCGCCGTCGATCTCAACGCCCCGGTGCTTGGTCTGTACGGCGCTAAAGACGCCAGCATTCCGCAGGACACCGTCGAGACTATGCGTCAGGCGCTGCGGGCAGCCAACGCCACGGCGGAAATCGTGGTCTATCCCGAAGCCGATCATGCCTTTAATGCCGACTATCGCGCCAGCTATCATGAAGAGTCAGCCAAAGATGGCTGGCAGCGGATGCTCGCCTGGTTTGCTCAGTATGGCGGTAAAAAAGGCTAATCGCCCTAAGCATGAAAAAAGGAGGCAAATGCCTCCTTTTTGATTTTTCGCGTAACGATTAGGCGGACTGGCGCAGATTTCGCGCCGCTTGCACCATATTCGCCAGCGCGGCGCGGGTTTCCGGCCAGCCGCGAGTTTTCAGGCCGCAGTCCGGGTTAACCCACAGTCGCTCCACCGGGATACGCTGCGCAGCTTTCTTCAGCAGCGCTTCGATCCACTCCACGCTCGGCACGTTTGGCGAGTGAATATCATATACTCCCGGCCCGATCTCATTGGGGTACTCGAACGCTTCGAACGACTCCAGCAGCTCCATATCGGACCGCGAGGTTTCAATGGTGATCACGTCAGCGTCCAGCGCGGCAATGGAGTCCATGATGTCATTGAACTCGCAATAGCACATGTGAGTATGGATCTGCGTGTCGTCTTTGGCGACCGCAGCATTAAGGCGGAAGGCTTCCACACCCCACTGCAGATAGGCATCCCAGTCGCTGCGCTTCAGCGGTAACCCTTCGCGCAGCGCCGGCTCATCAATCTGGATGATGCCGATCCCCGCCGCCTCCAGATCCGCCACTTCATCACGCAGGGCCAGCGCAATCTGTTTCGCGATGGTTTCACGGCTGACATCCTCCCGCGGGAAGGACCAGCACAGAATGGTCACCGGTCCAGTGAGCATCCCTTTCACCGGCTTGTCGGTCAGCGACTGCGCATACTTCGCCCAGTCGACGGTGATCGCCTGCGGACGGCTGACGTCGCCGATCACCACCGGCGGCTTCACGCAGCGGGAACCATAGCTCTGCACCCAGCCGTTTTGCGTGAAGATAAAACCGTCCAGATGTTCGCCGAAGTATTCCACCATGTCGTTCCGCTCGGCCTCCCCGTGCACCAGTACGTCTAAACCTAACCGCTCCTGCTCGACGATCGCCTGCTTAATATGTTCCGCAATCCCCGTCCGATAATGACTGGCGTCAAGGTTACCCTTTTTGAAGTCCAGGCGCAGGCCGCGGATCTCGGTCGTTTGCGGGAATGACCCGATGGTGGTGGTCGGCCATTTCGGCAGGTTAAAGCGCTGGCGCTGTGCCTGCGCGCGAACCTCATAGGGGCTGGCGCGCTGGCTGTCCTGAGCAGTGATCGCCGCCAGCCGTTTTTCCACCTCCGCGTTGTGCACGCGGGTCGAATGGCGACGGGCCTGGATTGGCGCGCTCCACTCGGTAATCGCCGCTGTATCGCCGCTGTTCAGCGCATCGCGCAGCAGCGCCAGCTCACCGCATTTCTGCAGCGCGAAGGCAAACCAGCTCTTCACTTCCGCATCAAGGCGCGTCTCCACGCTTAGATCGATCGGGCTATGCAGCAGAGAGCAGGATGACGCGACCCATAGCTCGCGCTTACCGACGAGGTCTTTAATTTGCGCATACTTTTCGGTGAGATCGGCGCGCCAGACGTTACGCCCATTGATCAAGCCCGCGGACAGCAGCCAGTCGGCCGGCAGGTGGTTGTGCAGTTCGGCAACATCATCTTTGCCGTGCACCAGATCGACGTGCAGCCCCTGGACCGGTAGCGCAGCAATGGTCGCGAGATTGTCGCTAACGCCTTCAAAATAGGTAGTCAGCAGCAGCTTCACCTGGCCCTGCAGGGCGTCATAAGCCGGTTGAAAGGCCTCCAGCCACGCTGGCGGCAGCTCCAGCACCAGCGCCGGTTCATCAATCTGCACCCAATCGATGCCGCGCTTCGCCAGTTCGGCCAGCACCTGCTGGTAAACCGGCAGGATGGTATTCAGCAGGGTCAGGCGGTCAAACGGTTCACCTTTCACTTTACCCAGCCACAGATAGGTTACCGGCCCCAGCAGCACGGGCTTGATCTTGTGGCCCAGCGCCAGCGCTTCGTCTACTTCATCCAGCAGTTGGGTCCAGCTCAGTTTGAACTGCTGGCCCTTCACGAACTCCGGCACCATATAGTGATAGTTGGTGTTGAACCATTTGGTCATTTCCGCAGCGGCGGCCGGTTCGCCAGTCGGCGCGCGGCCGCGGCCAATGCGGAACAGGGTATCGATGTCGATGGATCCGTCTTTGTTCTGATGACGAGCCGGCACGTTGCCAAGCAGCAGGCTGGTAGTCAGAACATGGTCGTACCAGGCGAAATCCCCCACCGGCAGCAGATCAACGCCCGCCTGTTTCTGCTGCTCCCAGTGACGGGCGCGCAGCTCACGGCCTACCGCCAGCAGTTCCTCGCGAGTGGCGTTGCCCGCCCAGTAGCTCTCTTGCGCTTTTTTCAGCTCGCGGCGCAGGCCAACGCGAGGAAAACCGAGGGTGTGGTTAATAATTGTCATTTATGTTCCTCTCTTATTTCATTGAATCTGAAGAAAAAATCTCAATAGTTCGGCTTGCAGGAAGGCGGCAACGATGCGCATCCCCAGGAGCTTACTGAAGGAAGTGACTGGGGTAAGCAAGGCAGCCAACGCATCTGCAAGTCGAAATATGACGAGTTTTAGACGTCCAGATGTTTACACATCCATAATTGACAGTTACTGTATATTCCTCAAGCGCAAATTGCTCATGGCGAAGTGAAGGACTTTCATGATCGAAATTAAACATCTGAAAACGCTGCAAGCGTTGCGGAACAGCGGTTCACTGGCGGGTGCGGCAGCGGCCCTGCACCAGACCCAGTCCGCCTTGTCTCACCAGTTCAGCGATCTGGAACAGCGCCTTGGCTTTCGTCTCTTTGTGCGTAAGAGCCAGCCGCTGCGTTTTACGCCTCAGGGGGAAATCCTCTTACAGCTGGCCAACCAGGTGCTGCCGCAGATCGCTCGCGCCCTGCAGGACTGTAACGAACCACAGCAGACCCGGCTGAGGCTGGCTATCGAATGTCACAGCTGTATTCAGTGGCTGACGCCGGCGCTGGAGAATTTCCGCGCCCGCTGGCCACATGTGGAGGTCGACTTCCATTCCGGCGTCACCTTCGACCCACAGCCTGCGCTGCAGCAGGGTGAACTGGATCTGGTGATGACCTCCGATATTCTGCCGCGCAGCGGCCTGCACTACTCGCCGATGTTTGATTTTGAGGTGCGTCTGGTGCTGGCGCCCGAGCATCCGTTAGCTATGAAGACGCTGGTTACCCCGGAGGATCTGGCCGCGGAAACGCTGTTGATTTATCCCGTGCAGCGCGGGCGCCTCGATATCTGGCGCCACTTCCTGCAGCCGGCCGGCATCAGCCCGCAGCTGAAAAGCGTCGATAACACGCTGTTGTTGATCCAGATGGTGGCTGCCCGGATGGGCATCGCCGCGCTGCCGCACTGGGTGGTGGAAAGCTTTGAACGCCAGGGCCTGGTGGTCACCAAAACCCTGGGTGAGGGATTATGGAGCCGGTTGTACGCGGCCGTTCGCGATGGCGAACAGCGTCAACCGGTCACCGAAGCGTTTATTCGCTCTGCGCGGAACCACGCCTGCGATCATCTGCCGTTTGTCCGGAGTGCGGAGCGACCCAGCGGCGATGGACCCACAGCGAGGCCAGGATCACCAACGCTCCGCTAATAAAGCTCGGCCAGTGCGGCTGCTCCTGCCAGATGGCAAGGTTAACCAGCAGCCCGGCGGGGACATGGACGTTATTCATGATCCCCAGCGTGCCGGCATCCACCTGGGTGGCGCCATAGTTCCACATAAAGTAACCCAGCCCGGAAGCCACCACGCCGAGCCACACCAGCACGCTCCACTGCAGCGTGGTGGTCGGCAGCTTCTGGGCGTTGCCGAGCATAAACCACGCCGCCACCGCCACGATAAAGGCCCCGACATAGAACCAGGCAAAGGCATTGTGCTGCGGCATCGGACGCACCTCCATCAGACGCTTATACCCCACCATACCGATGGCGAAGCAGAGGTTTGACAGCTGTACCAGTAACAGCCCGGTCCAGAAATGATCGCTGACTTTGTCATAGCGGATAATCGCCGCCCCCAGCACCGCCAGCGCGGCACTCAGCAGATAGCCCCAGCGCAGCTTACGTCCGCTGAGCAGGTCGTAGATCAGCGTGATATACAGGGGAGTAAACACGGTAAACAGCAGAAATTCCGAGACCGTCAGATAGAGATAGGCGCGGAAAGCCAGCAGGTACATGATGCCTAGCTGCATCGCGCCCACCAGCATATAGAGCACGATCGTGCGCGGAGACTGGCCGCGCGTGCGCAGGAAAGGCAGGAACACCAGCGCCGCCAGGCCCACGCGCATCAGCACCGAAAAATAGCTGTCGACGCTACCGGCCAGGTATTCGCCAATCAGGCTAAAAGAAAAGGCCCACAGGATAGTGGTGATAATTAACAGCGCCACAATGGTCGTCTCGTTGGATAAAGAACAGGCATTGTAGCGAAGAGTCAGGTTGACGACTGGACACTTATTCGCCAGTCGTCAATCTTTTTCAGTCGAGGTATAGCTTACGCAGGTAGTGCGGGACAGCATCGTCGGCGTTACTGCCGATCACTTCCAGTTCCGGATGCAGATCCTTCAGCCGCTGGTGGGCGTTGGCCATGATGCAGCCTTTGCCAGCCATCGACAGCATCTCAGCGTCGTTCATACCGTCGCCGAAGGCGATGCAATCGGAAAGAGTGTAGCCGAGCATCTTCGCCACCGCCTCCAGCGCATGCCCCTTCGATACCCCACCCGCCATGACTTCCAGGCAGGTTAAGGTGGAGAAGCTGACGTTCACCCGATCGCCCCAGCGGGCGTTCATCGCCTGCTCCAGCGGCAGCAGATGCTCATGATCCTCGCAGGTAAAGAATACTTTGCTGATCCCCTGCGGATCCAGTTCGCCCGGCTCATACAGCTTGTAGTTAAACACCGCCTCCTTGAAGAAGCGCATCTCTTCCGGACGATGGCGGTTCATATACCACTCGTCTTCCCGATAAACGTTAGTGACGATTTTCGGGTCGTTACGCACGATCTCAAACAGGTCGGCGGCAATATCGCGATCGAGGTTATGGGCAAAGATTTGCTGACCATCGCTATCGTGAACGCGGGCGCCGTTAGAGGTGATCATGTACGACCGGATGCCGAGATTATCGCGGATTTGCCCGACGTCGATGTAGTGACGGCCGGTGGCGAAGACGAAATTGATCCCACGGGCGGTAAGCAGCTTCAGCGTCTCTTTGGCATACGGGGTCAGGAAATGATCGGGGGAAAGCAGCGTGCCGTCTAAATCAGACGCAACAACCTGGTACATAAAAAAGTTAACCTCTAAGCAGGGCGACGAGCGTTATCGTCGGATTAAGTATGTCGATTGAAAAACTCGACGATGGCATTGAGCGCGACTGAGCGCATAGCGTCCTTTTCAAAAAGGATCTCATGATATGCCCCTTCAATGACGAGCGGCTTACCGCCCTCACAGGGATGGCCGGCAGCGGCCCGTAATTCGCAATAGCGGTCGTGCATCAGATTATCGACCACCCGCTCCTCCTCCGCCTGTAAAAGCAGCGTCGGGGCGGTATCTTTTTCCACATTCGCCAGCACTTCGTCGCCGGCCAGCATGCCCTCACGCACCCAGTGCCAGGTCGGACCGCCGACCTGCAGCCGCGGCTCATCGGCATAGAAGCGCAGGTTGCGACGATAGCGTTGCCGACTGTGCGTCAGCACGTTAACGGCAAAAGGCAGCGCCCGCCAGCGCCCGGTGCCGATGGCATACTCTTCGCGAATGCGCTGATGGCCCTCAGCCCAGTCGAGAATATGGCGCACCATCCAGTCCGGCAGCCGAATGATAATCCCGAACATCGGCGCGCAGAGCGCTATTGCATCGCAATGCGCCCGGTAACGTTGCAGAAAAAGCGTGGCAATCGCTCCGCCCATAGAATGAGCAAGGATAAACCGTTTTCGCCAGTGTCCAGGAACCACCTGCTGCTGCCAGAGCGCGGCCAGGTCATCAACATAGTCGCTGAAGTTAACCACGTGTCCGCGGTGGGTATCTGAGAGCAGGCGGCCCGAGCGTCCCTGCCCGCGATGGTCAATGATCATCACGTCAAAGCCGCAGTGAAAGAGATCGTAGGCCACTTCAGCATACTTCACGTAGCTTTCAATGCGCCCGGGGCAAATCAACACCAGACGATCGTTATGTTGCGCGCAAAAGCGGACAAAGCGTACCGGTACATCGTCGACGCCTTTAAATTCAGCTTCTTCGCGCTGTCGCCAGAAATCCGTCAGCGGCCCCATGCTAAAGGCCGCAAACGCGTTTTCTCGTGTTTCCCAGTCCTTTTTCTGCCCAAACATCGGGTTTACACCCCTGTTAACCGCTGAAAATCGTTTTTTTACCGTGTATCACACAATGCTGACACAATAGCGTATTGTGGCATAAAAACAGACAATCAGGGAGTTTCTCATGACCATTGAGTGGTGGTTCGCCTACCTGCTGACATCAATTATTCTCAGCCTGTCGCCGGGTTCCGGAGCGATTAATACCATGACCACCTCCATTAACCACGGATACCGCGGCGCGGCGGCGTCGATTGCCGGTTTGCAGACTGGGCTGGCCATTCATATCGTGCTGGTTGGCGTTGGTCTCGGCACTCTCTTCTCCCGCTCGGTGCTGGCCTTTGAGGTGCTGAAGTGGGCCGGCGCCGCCTACCTGATCTGGCTGGGTATCCAGCAATGGCGGGCGGCAGGGGCGATCGACCTGAATACGCTGGCGAAGGCGCAGACGCGCGGCAAACTGTTTCAGCGCGCGGTGTTCGTAAATCTCACCAATCCCAAAAGCATTGTTTTTCTGGCCGCCCTGTTTCCGCAGTTTATCCTGCCGCACCAGCCGCAGGTGATGCAATATATCGTTCTGGGCGTCACCACCATCGTCGTCGATATCATTGTGATGATTGGCTATGCGACCCTGGCGCAGCGCATTTCCGCATGGATCAAAGGGCCAAAGCAGATGAAGGCGTTGAACAAAGTCTTTGGTTCACTGTTTATGCTGGTCGGGGCGCTGCTCGCCTCCGCCCGCCATGCCTGAATCATGGAATCTCGCTCGCAAAGAGAGGTTCGCCAGGTGAACGACGCTTTCTCTCTGCGCGAGCCGGCGCGCAAAGTGGGTAATTAATTTTTTTGCCCGCTGTCGGCGCTGAACCCGCCGTGCCAGGATGCCGCCAGATACGTGATTCATGGATGAACGGCAATGGCGGAAACGGCGACCCCTCATGATGCGGTATTTAAAACTTTTCTCTCACGGGTAGAGACGGCGCGCGATTTTATCGAGCTCCACCTGCCTCCGTCATTAACACAGATCTGCAAACTGGACACCCTGCGTCTGGAATCCGGCAGCTTTCTCGAAGACGATCTCAGGCCTTACTACAGCGATATCCTTTATTCGCTGGAAACCACCCGCGGTGCGGGCTATGTCCATGTTCTGATCGAGCACCAGAGCGCACCCGATAAGCTGATGGCCTTTCGCTTAATGCGCTATGCCATCGCCGCCATGCAGCGGCACCTGGAGAGCGGCCATAAAACGCTGCCTCTGGTTATCCCTATTCTCTTCTATCAGGGACGACGCAGCCCCTATCCCTGGTCGATGCGCTGGCTGGATAATTTTGCCGATCCTGAGACCGCCAGCCAGCTCTATAGCGGGGCGTTTCCGCTGGTCGATATCACGGTGATCCCCGACGACGACATCATGCAGCACCGCAGCATGGCAGCCCTGACGCTGGTGCAAAAGCACATCCGCCAGCGCGATATGGCGCAATTGCTGGATAAGTTGACCCACCTCTTAATGCTGGAGCAGATGAGCGGACAACAAATCACCGTATTGGTAAACTATATGGCTCAGGCAGGGGATGCCGAAGATACTCGGACACTCTTGTACGGGCTGGCACAGCGCGTGCCGCAGCATGGAGGATTACTGATGACGCTGGCGGAAACATGGCTTGCAGAAGGTATGGAGAAAGGCATCAGGGAAGGCGTACAGCAAGGCATAAAAGAAGGTAAACACCAGGCTCTGGTGCAGGTTGCCGAAGCGATGCGCAGTCGCGGTATTGATGACCAGGCGATTATGGAAATGACCGGTCTGTCTGAAGACGAGCTGCAGCGGCTTCGCCACTGATACTTTCCCACCCGGAAACAACCGGGTGGGGAAACAGCATGCCGGTTAACGCGAGATAATCAGGTGGATGCCGAAGCCCGCAAACAGCGTACCGGCGATACCGTCGATCCACTTCGCCATCCGCTGATAGCCGCGGCGCATCCCCGGCAGGGCGAACAGGCTGGCAACCACCATAAACCAGGCCAGCGTCTCAACGATAATCAGCAGGAAAATGCCCCAGCGCGCGCCGGCGCCGACGCTGTCACCCACGAACAGCGAAAACACCGAGCCGAAGTAGATAATCGCTTTCGGATTCGCCAGATTGGTCAGCAATCCCTTCACGAAGCTGCGTCCGCTGCGGGCCAGCTCCACCTGCGGCTCCGCCGAGGCCACCTTCTCTTTTTTCAGCGCGCCACGCAGCATCTGGTAGCCCATCCAGCATAGATACAGGCCCCCGCCGACCATTATAATGTTATGCAGCCACGCCATCCGGGCGAGGATCAGGTTCAGGCCGAGCAGCGCCACTCCCGCCCAGACCATGACGCCGCAGGTGATCCCCAGCACACCCATCATCGCCTCTCTGCGCGAGCGGCTGATGGCCGTTTGTGAGACAAAGAAAAAGTCCGGCCCCGGGCTCATCAGCGCAATGATATGCACCAGCGCCACGGTGAGGAAAAGCATCAGCATAGTTAACTCGCAGGAAAATAATGAAGAGAGAAACTATTCTGGCACTTTTTCAGCCAGCTGACTACTCATCGTCGCCATCAACATGCGCCCGAATCAGCGCCATAAACGGCTTTCCGAAACGCTCGAGCTTGCGTGTCCCCACGCCGTTGACGCTGAGCATTTCGCCGGCGGTCAGCGGCGATTGTTCGGCCATCTCGATAAGCGTCGCGTCGTTGAAGACCACATATGGCGGGATGTTCTCTTCGTCGGCGATCGCTTTACGTAATTTGCGCAGCTTGGCGAACAGTTTACGGTCGTAATTGCCGCCAAAGGATTTCTGCATCGCCTTTGGCTTCAGCGCCACGATACGCGGCACGGCGAGCTGCAGCGGCACTTCGCCACGCAGCACCGGTCGCGCGGCTTCGGTCAGCTGCAGCGCGGAGTGCTGGGCGATATTCTGCGTCACCAGCCCAAGGTGGATCAGCTGGCGGATCACGCTCACCCAGTGCTCGTGACTTTGCTCCCGGCCGATACCGTAAACCGGCAGCTTATCGTGGCCCATCTCTCGGATGCGCTGGTTGTTGGCCCCGCGCAGGACCTCCACCACGTAACCCATTCCGAAGCGTTGATTGACCCGGTAAATCGTTGAAAGCGCCTTGCGGGCGTCCATTAAGCCATCGTACTGCTTTGGCGGGTCAAGACAGATATCGCAGTTGCCGCACGGCTCCTGACGCCCTTCGCCAAAATAGTTCAGCAACACCAGACGGCGACAGGTCTGCGCTTCGGCAAACGCCCCCATCGCATTCAGCTTATGCCGTTCGATATCCTGTAGCGGCCCGGCGGGTTTTTCTTCCAGACAGCGGCGCAGCCACGCCATATCCGCCGGATCGTAAAACAGCATCGCTTCCGCTGGCAGGCCATCACGCCCGGCGCGGCCGGTCTCCTGATAGTAGGATTCAATATTGCGCGGAATATCAAAATGCACCACAAAGCGGACGTTCGGCTTGTTAATGCCCATCCCGAAGGCCACCGTCGCCACCACGATCTGCAGATCGTCGCGCTGGAATTTCTCCTGCACCTCGGCGCGCACGTCGTTTTCCAGACCGGCATGGTAAGCCGCCGCGCTAATACCGCGGCTTTGCAGCCTGGCGGCGGTGTCTTCCACTTTCGAACGGCTGTTGCAGTAGATAATGCCCGATTTGCCGCGCTGATCCTGAACGTAGCGCATCAGCTGATCGAGCGGCTTGAATTTCTCCATCAGCATATAGCGGATGTTTGGCCGGTCGAAGCTGCTGACCTGAATCAGCGGATCGTTAAGCCCCAGCAGGCGGACGATATCGCGGCGGGTGGTATCATCGGCGGTGGCGGTCAACGCCATAAACGGGATCTGCGGCATCCGCTGACGCAGCTGGCCCAGCGCGGCATATTCCGGACGGAAGTCATGGCCCCACTGCGAGATACAGTGCGCCTCGTCTACCGCCAGCATCGCCAGGTTCCAGTTCGCCAGATGCTCAAGAAAGTTATCCAGCATCAGCCGTTCCGGCGCGATATACAGCAGACGAACCTGCCCGCTGCGGCAGCCGGCCATCACCTCCTGCTGCTGCTCGCGGCTTTGCGTCGAGTTCAGACAAGCCGCCGCCACGCCGTTGGCCAGCAGCTGATCGACCTGGTCCTTCATCAGCGAGATCAGCGGTGAGACCACGACCGTCAGACCGCCCATGACCAGCGCCGGCACCTGATAGCACAGCGACTTGCCGCCACCGGTCGGCATGACCACCAGGCAGTCCCGGCCTTCGAGCGCCGTCTCGATAATCGTTTCCTGGCCAGGACGGAACTGCTGGTAGCCGAAGGTCTCTTGTAAAACCTGCTTAGCCAGCGATTCCTGATTTAATACTTCCGCCTGTGCCACGTTGACCCCATTTGCCTGAAAAGAAAACAGGCGCTATTTTCAGCGCCTGCGAGCCAGAGTGCAACGATTAAAACAGATCGTTGAGCATTAGCCCGACGCCGACGCGCGTTTGGTTAAAGTTATAGTCGATAAGCGACTCGCCATAGCCGCTGTAGATCTGCGTATAGGCGCGAACATGTTTGGTAATGGGATAGCTCACGCCAAGTTCCGCCCCGCCGTAGCCGGTGTTCCAGTTGTATTGCCCCTGCGCGCTGAGGATCGCCTCTCCCAGCTGGTAGCCCACCTTCAGCCGGTAATAGCCCATATAATTGGTGATATCCGGGTTATCATCGGTGTTGCCCACCACATACCAGGGCTTCACTTCCACCAGCCAGTTACCGTTTTGCGCCATCAGGCGGGCATAAAGCCGATTCCAGCTGCGCGAGGTGGGGTCGGAACGCCCATTCGAGTCGTGGTTATACCCCATCTCGATATCGCGCAGCGTCCAGCCGGCAAACTGGTAGTCGGTCGCAAAGCCCAAAAACAGCTGGGGTTCATAATTGGTTTCGCGAAACGGCGCCGACTCTTTGCTGTTAGAGAGCTGCCACCAGGATTTCTGGGTATAGGACGCGCCCAGCAGCGAATTATCGCCCAGGATACCGCGCCACAGCGGGAACGCCAGGCTTAGCTGAAACTTCACTTCATCTTTACGGGCATTTTCGGCCCAGTCATAGCTGCGGATCGCCTCTTTATTGAGGTCGCTGGTCCACGTATAGAGCAGATAGTTGCTCTCATAAGGGTAGAGCAGGAAAGGATTATCATGGTCCTGGAGCAGGTTGGCGATAATGCTGCCGCGCACTGCCGGTTTGTCGTGTACCGACGCGTCCTGCGCCATAACACCGGCCGGTAGCGCGCACAGCGCCACCAGGCAGGCCAAAGAGATACGCATGCTGGTCTCCTGAAAAATAGTTTTTATTTTTGTTTAACCTGAAGCCATTCTACCTGTTTATTAATCACCTGCCCCCTAATCCGCTCCGAAAGTGGAAATCAATATTTTAGAAGCATAAAATCAACATTTTATTAACGAATGGAACCGGTGTTATGTCTGAACTTACTGCCGAAGCAGCCCTGAAACTGGTAGGGGAGATTTTCGTCTATCACATGCCGTTTAACCGCGCCCTCGGTCTCGAACTGGAACGCTACGAAAAAGCGTTTGCCCAGCTTAGCTTTAATAATCAGCCGATGATGGTCGGCAACTGGGCGCAAAGCATTCTGCATGGCGGGGTGATCGCCTCCGCGCTGGACGTTGCCGCTGGCCTGGTCTGCGTCGGCAGTACCCTTACCCGCCATGACACCATCAACGAAGAAGAGTTGCGCCAACGGCTTTCCCGTATGGGAACCATCGACCTGCGCGTGGACTACCTGCGTCCGGGCCGCGGCGAACGTTTTACCGCCACCAGCACCCTGCTGCGCGCCGGCAATAAAGTGGCGGTTGCCCGCGTGGAACTGCATAACGAAGCTCAGGTCTATATTGCCAGCGCAACGGCCACCTATATGGTGGGTTGATTGGCCAAAATCGAGTAACATCACTCTCTTTGGCAATGGATTTTACCGATGGATGCGAAACAGACGCGGTTGGGGATCATTCTGGCCCTCGCCGCCTACTTTATCTGGGGTATCGCGCCAGCGTACTTCAAACTTATCTACTATGTTCCCGCCGATGAAATTCTGACCCATCGCGTGATCTGGTCTTTCTTCTTCATGGTGGCGCTCATCAGCGTCAGCCGCCAGTGGCCACAGGTGAAAAAGCTGCTGAAAACGCCGCGCAAGATCTTCCTGCTGGCGCTCTCGGCAGTGCTGGTCGGCGGTAACTGGCTGTTGTTCATCTGGGCGGTGAATAACCACCATATGCTGGAAGCCAGCCTCGGCTACTTTATCAACCCGCTGGTGAATATTTTGTTGGGGATGATTTTCCTCGGCGAACGCTTTCGTCGTCTGCAGTGGCTGGCGGTGATCCTCGCCTTTTGCGGCGTGCTGGTCCAGCTGTGGACCTTTGGTTCGCTGCCGATAATCGGTCTTGGGCTGGCTTTCAGTTTTGCCTTTTACGGCCTGGTGCGAAAGAAAATTGCTGTCGATGCGCAAACCGGCATGCTGGTGGAAACGCTGTGGCTGCTGCCGGTGGCGGCAATCTGGTTGTTCGGCATCACCGACAGCCCGACCAGCCATATGGGCGAGAACCCCTGGTCGCTCAATCTGCTGCTGATGGCCGCGGGCGTGGTGACCACCATCCCTTTGCTGTGCTTTACCGGGGCGGCAACGCGTCTGCGGCTCTCCACGCTGGGCTTTTTCCAGTACATCGGTCCAACGCTGATGTTCCTGCTGGCGGTGACATTCTACGGCGAAGTGCCGGGCAAGGATAAAATGGTGACCTTTGGCTTTATCTGGGTCGCGCTGGCGGTGTTTATCGTCGATGCGCTGTATACCCAACGCCGGTTGCGCAGAGGCTAAGCCTGCATCAGCCAGTAAAGAAGGGAGCCGACGCTCCCTTTTTTTACAGCCAGTTTTTACGCTTGAAGTAGAGATATGGCGCCAGGCCGGCCAGCATCATAAACACGATGGCTCCCGGATAACCAAAGCTCCAATGCAGCTCCGGCATAAATTCAAAGTTCATCCCGTAGCTGGAGGCCACCAGAGTTGGCGGCAGGAATACCACCGAGACCACCGAGAAGATCTTGATGATGCGGTTCTGCTCGATATTGATAAAACCCATCGCCGCCTGCATCAGGAAGTTCACCTTCTGGAACAGCGATTCGTTGTGCGGCAGCAGAGATTCGATATCGCGCAGGATCTCCCGCGCCTGCTCCAGCTGGCCCGCCGGCAGGCGCGCCTTGCGCACGAGGAAGTTCAGCGCGCGCTGGGTATCCATCAGACAGAGGCGCACCTTCCAGCCGATATCTTCCAGTTCCGCCAGCGTCGACAGCGCTTCGTCGTACTCGTCGCCCTGATGGCCTTCCATAATGACGCGGCTCAGCTTTTCCAGGTCGCTGTAGATGTTTTCAATTTCATCCGCCAGCTGCTCGATTTTGGTCTCGAACAGGTCGAGCAGCAGTTCGTAGGCGTTGCCGTCGACCAGCGTCTGGTTACGCACGCGCATACGGTAGAGGCGGAAAGCGGGTAGTTCGCGCTCGCGCAGTGTGAACAGGCGGCCTTCGCGGATGGTAAACGCCACGGTAGAGTTGCCGGCGTGATCGTCGGCATCTTCAAAAAAGAAGAACGAGTGGATGTGTAACCCGTCTTCATCTTCAAAGAAACGCGCGGAGGCTTCGATATCTTCCAGTTCCGGGCGCGTCGCCAGGTTTTGACCCAGTTCCGTCTGCACGCGGCTTCGCTCATCGTCGTCAGGCTCGACCAGATCGACCCACACCGAGCTGGCGAGGTGTTTGATCTCATCGGCTTCCAGGCGCGTTAAACGATTGTTTTCCAGTTGAAATGCGCTCAGCATGACCGGGACTCCCAATGCAAAAAAATTATCGGACAGTTCGGTGGGCACACAGAAACAAATTGGGTTTCAGACCATTAAGCCTGACTCAGCGCGACGGGAATGGGGCAGGTCGCTGACAACCGCTAAGGCTATCAGCATAAGAGGATAGCCTTAGGAGTTGTTCCTGAATGACAGGAAGTTGAGCCAGCATCTACTGGGTGTGTCCAAGGCGAATGTCCTCTTAGCGTAATCGTGCGCGCATGTTACGCCAGCGCAAAATCGGCGTCAACACGCAACGGAACGCGAAAGCGCAAATCAGGCGCCTTAACGTATAAAGGTAGCAGAATATTACAAAATAATGATATTTTTCTTAAAGTTACACTGCCTCCAGCCGGGCGTAAGCCGCCACCAGCCATTTGATTCCCTGGCCCTGAAAAGCCACCTGCAGTCGGCTGTGCTCGCCGCTGCCTTCGAGGTTGACAATAGTGCCTTCGCCAAACTTCGGATGCCGTACGCGCTGGCCTAACTTGTAGCCGGTATCGCTCTCGGCAATCGGCGCGCCCAGTCGCTGATGGTTTACCGGGCGGCTCACCGTGGCTCGCAGACGCACTTCTTCTACGCACTCCTGCGGCAGCTCGCCGATAAAGCGCGACGGACGGTGATAAACCTCTTTCCCGTACAGACGGCGGGTTTCCGCATAGGTCAGCGTCAGCTTCTGCATGGCGCGCGTTACGCCGACGTAGGCCAGGCGACGCTCCTCCTCCAGGCGGCCGCCTTCATCAAGGGCCATCTGGCTCGGGAACATCCCTTCTTCGACGCCGACGATGAACACCTGCGGGAACTCCAGCCCTTTCGCCGAGTGCAGGGTCATCAGCTGAACCGCGTCCTGCCAGGTGTCCGCCTGCCCCTCGCCCGCTTCCAGCGCGGCGTGGGAGAGAAACGCCTGCAGCGGCATCAGATCTTCATCTTCTTCGTTGTAGCTGAACTGGCGCGTCGCCGTCACCAGCTCCTCTAAGTTTTCAATACGGGTCTGGCCCTTCTCGCCTTTCTCCTGCTCGTACATCGCGCGCAGGCCGGAGTCTTTAATCACCCGATCGGTCTGAACGTGCAGCGGCATATCGGTGGTCTCCTGCGCCAGCGCGTCAATCAGCTCCATAAAGCGCTGCAGGGCGCTGGCGGCGCGACCGGCCAGCGCTTTTTCTTTCAATAGCTCGCGACTGGCCTGCCATAGCGTCAGCTGGCGATCGCGCGACGTCTGGCGCACCACGTCCAGCGTGCGGTCGCCAATGCCGCGGGTCGGCGTATTGACTACGCGCTCAAAGGCCGCGTCGTCGTTGCGGTTGGCGATAAGGCGCAGGTAAGAGAGCGCGTCTTTGATTTCCTGACGCTCGAAGAAGCGCATGCCGCCGTAGATACGGTACGGCATACTGGCCTGCAGGAGGGCCTCTTCCAGCACGCGCGACTGGGCGTTACTGCGATAGAGAATGGCGCATTGCTCCAGCGCACCGCCGTTCTCCTGCCAGGTTTTAATTCGGTTCACCACAAAGCGCGCTTCGTCGAGATCGTTGAAGGCGCAGTACAGCGAAATCGGCTCGCCGTCGGCGCCGTCGGTCCACAGCTTTTTGCCCAGCCGACCGTTGTTGTTTTCAATCAGGGCGTTGGCAGCGCTGAGAATATTGCTGGTCGAGCGATAGTTCTGCTCCAGGCGGATGGTTTCCGCGCCGGGGAAGTCGTTAAGGAAGCGCTGAATGTTCTCGACCTGCGCGCCGCGCCAGCCATAGATAGACTGATCGTCATCGCCGACGATCATCACCTTGCCGGTATCGCCCGCCAGCAGGCGGATCCAGGCGTACTGAATGTTGTTGGTATCCTGGAATTCATCGACGAGGATATTGGTGAAGCGCTCGCGGTAGTGCTGCAGGATATGCGGTTTGTTCAGCCACAGCTCGTGGGCGCGCAGCAGCAGCTCGGCGAAGTCCACCAGCCCGGCGCGGTCGCAGGCTTCCTGATAGGCCTGATAGACCTTCTGCCAGGTCTGCTCGACCGGGTTGCCGTAGCTCTGAATATGATGCGGGCGCAGTCCTTCATCTTTCTGGCTGTTGATGTACCACATCGCCTGGCGCGGCGGCCACTGTTTCTCATCGAGATTCATCGCCTTAATCAGACGCTTCAGCAGACGCAGCTGGTCTTCGCTGTCGAGGATTTGGAAGTCCTGCGGCAGGTTGGCATCCAGATGGTGCGCGCGCAGCAAACGGTGCGCCAGGCCGTGGAAGGTGCCCACCCACATGCCGCCCTGGGTGGTGCCCATCAGCTGGCCGATACGGTGGCGCATCTCCGCCGCCGCTTTGTTGGTAAAGGTCACCGCCATAATGGAATACGGGGAACAGTTCTCCACGCTCAGCAGCCAGGCGATACGGTGCACCAGAACGCGCGTCTTACCACTGCCCGCCCCTGCCAGAACCAGCATATTGGTGCGCGAGGCCGCTACGGCTTCACGTTGTTTGTCATTAAGGCTGTCGAGCAGGTAAGAAACGTCCATTGGCACCGCCGGAAGAGAAGGGGTTCCACGAACCCCTGTTAATATATACAGAGTGACTGGTGATTATATCAGCGAGGTCAGAGATGCCAACCGTGAAATTTCAATATGCGGCAGCAGGCGGCTGTCCGCGGTGTGCATCAGGTCCGCGCCTTGCGGTTTGATCCAGCAGGCCTGCATCCCACAGCGAATAGCGCCGGCCACGTCGGTGGTCAGATCATCGCCGACGTGCAGAATCTGCCCGAGCGGCACATTCAGACGCTCCGCCGCAAGGTGGTACATGTCGGCAAACGGCTTGGAGCGGCCATCCGGCCCGGCGCGCAGCACGAAGCGGAAATAGTCGCTCAGACCGAACAGTTCCGGGCGGGCGTTGCCATTGGTAATGGCCACCAGCGGCCACTTCTCCGCCAGCTTCGCCAGCGTATCGTGGGTCTCCTGCGGAACATCGACGCGGCTGCGCCAGTGAGCGAAGTGTTCCATCGCCGCATCGGCCCCCGCTTTCGCCGCTTCGGCGGAGAGCCCGGCATTACGCATACCTAACTCCAGCGCACGGTGGCGCCAGACGGTCACGTCATGATAAATCTCAGGTTCAGCAGCCAGCAGCGTCTGACGCAGCTGATTAAGCTCATGGGCGTCGAACTGGCTGAGCGAAGGATGGTAGCTGCGCACAAAGCCCAGCGACTCGTGCATCGTCCGGTCAATCACCGGGCGGTTATCGTAAAGGGTATCGTCCAGGTCAAACGTCAGCGCGGAAATCTGGCCCAGAGGTCGGTAAAAACGCATTATTTCCCCCGTTTAGCGCGCGGATGCGCGGCATCGTACACCGAGGCAAGGTGTTGAAAATCAAGATGGGTATAGATTTGGGTGGTGGAGAGGTTAGCATGCCCCAGCAGCTCCTGCACGCCGCGCAGATCGCCGCTCGACTCCAGCATATGGGTGGCAAAGGAGTGGCGCAGCTTGTGCGGGTGCACATGGCTGTTCAGCCCCTGCTTAATGCCCCACTCGGCGAATCGCTTCTGTACGTTGCGCGCCGAAATACGTTTGCCCAGCTTCGACAAAAACAGCGCGTCGTCATCGGTACCGAACAGGCCGCGCAAATCCAGCCAGTGCTCAATCCATGCCACCGCGTTGCGACCGATCGGCAAACGACGCTCCTTGCTGCCTTTGCCCATCACCCAGACCTCACCGCTTTCGAGATCGAGGTGTTTGATATCCAGGTTGACCAGTTCGGACAAACGCAATCCCGCGCCGTACATCACCTCCAGCATCGCCCGATCGCGCACCGCCAGCGGATCGTTGAGATCGATATCCAGCAGTCGATTGACGTCATCGACGTCAATATTTTTTGGCAGGTGGCGGGGAATTTTCGGCGCGGCAATCCCCTTCGCCGGATTGGCGCTGAGCTCGCCCTGGCCGACCAGCCAGTCGAAGAAACTGCGCAGCGCCGACAGGCGAAGCGCCAGGCTTGCCGGGCCTAACCCCGCGCGGCGACTACGCACCGCAAAGCTTCGCACCTGAGCGGCATCGCACTGCGACCAGCTTTTCAGGCCCGCCTCATCCGCCAGGGCGATCAGCGCGTCCAGCTGTCGCTGGTAATTCAGTAACGTGATCGGGCTGAGCTGGCGTTCAACGCCAAGATGGCGAAGAAAGCGGGCGACGGCGGAGAAGAGAGGAGAATCGGTCATGCGCGTTCAATCCAGCGCTCCAGCAGGCCGGGCAGCATCTGGGCAATCTCCTGCAACAGCTGCGTCCCCTGCCCTGGCTGATAATGCTGCGCATCGCGGCTGCTGAAGAGCATCACCCCCGGGGCATTATCGCCCCCCAGCAGCGATATCGCCACAGACCCAATGGCCTTCGCCTCCGGCAGCACCACCAGCAGCTCCGGGCCGTTCAGCGGTCCAAGATAGTGGCGCGCCTGGCCCAGACGTTGAATACGGATCGGCTCAAACGCCTGCCGGTTTAATGCCAGATGGGTAAACTTCGAGGGCGCGCCGAGGCGCCAGCAGTCAGGAAACAGGCGCACCGTGGCGCCCGCCAGCCCCAGCTCGCGTGCCCAGCGGTGAAGGCGGTTGAGCATATCGTCGAGGCTCTCCGCCGCCGCCAGCCGCGTTTGCAGCTGCAGCAGGCGCTGGAACAGGCTTTCATTAGCGACCGCCTGCTCCATCAGCAGCGACATATTCTCTTCCAGCACATGAATATGGTTACGCGCCCGCATCATGTGCCACTCCACCAGCGAAATCGTACCGCGTACCGGATGCGGGACGCGGAGATGTTCGACCTGGGCGGCATTACGAATAAAAAATTCAGGATGTTGCAACAGATAGTCCACCACTGCGCGATCGTTCAACGCGCTGGCAACCTCCTGCTGTTCTTCCCCGATTGGTTTCATAAATGAATAAATCCATCATAGACATGGGCCGCCGGGCCGGTCATAAACAGCGGCTGGCCCGGGCCTTTCCAGGCGATATCAAGACGACCGCCGGGTAATTCCACGCGTACCGTTTCCGCCAGCAGCCCCTGCTGGATCCCCACCGCCACCGCGGCGCAGGCGCCGCTGCCGCAGGCCTGGGTTTCCCCCGCGCCGCGTTCGTAGACGCGCAGACGGATATGAGACCGGCCGACCACCTGCATAAAGCCGATATTGGCGCGCTCCGGAAAACGCTCATGGCTTTCCATCACCGGGCCGAGAGTTTCCACCGCTGCCGTATCCACATCATCAACCTGGATGACGCAGTGCGGATTTCCCATGGACACCACGCCGCACAATACTGTCTGCTCGGCGGCACGCATGATATAGGTCTTTTCCGCTTTGTTGGCGCGGAACGGCACCTGGGACGGCTCGAAGTTGGGCTCGCCCATGTTCACCCGCACCAGATCGTCTTCCGTTACGCTTAATACCATACGCCCGTTGGCCGTACTCACGCGGATATCACGTTTATTGGTCAGGCCTTTCAGCCGGACGAAGCGGGCAAAACAGCGCGCGCCGTTGCCGCACTGCGACACTTCGCTGCCGTCGGCGTTAAAGATCCGGTAGTGGAAATCCAGATCCGGATCGTAGGGCGGTTCGACGACCAATAGCTGATCGAACCCGACGCCAAGGTGGCGATCCGCCAGGCGGCGAATCAGCTCCGGCGAGAAAAAAACATTCTGCGTTACCGCGTCAACGACCATAAAATCGTTGCCAAGGCCATGCATTTTAGAGAACTGCATCATCTACTCCAGTTGCGCGGAACAGAACGTTATCGTTAGTAATTGACCTGGCTCGGACCACCGGTATCGCCACGATCGTTACGATCCGGCGTTGCGCTCTGAATGCCAGGGTTAACCGGTTTGGTCGGCGGCGGCGCGGTTTTGTCCGCCGGTGGGAAATAGAGAGGCCCTTTCAGACCGCAGCCGGTCAGGCTGAAGATCGCAAACAAAACGGCAAGCGTAGGAAAAACGTTTTTCATTGATAGTTGCCCGTGATTCATTCTTTCTGCTTTCTATCATCGCAGGAGAAGACGTAAAAGCAAGCCTTTAGCATCCGACTGCGCGCGCTTTTGTTTCGCGCTATACTGCGACCCATCTTCAAAAATCAAAAAAGCAGAATCAAATTATGAACGACAGTGAATTCCATCGCCTGGCCGATAGCCTGTGGATGACCATCGAAGAACGTCTGGACGACTGGGACGGCGATAGCGACATCGACTGCGAAATCAACGGCGGCGTGCTGACCATCAGCTTTGAAAACGGCAGCAAAATCATTATTAACCGTCAGGAGCCGCTGCACCAGGTGTGGCTGGCCACCAAACAGGGCGGCTATCACTTCGATCTCAAAGGCGACGAGTGGATCTGCGATCGCAGCGGCGAAACCTTCTGGGATCTGCTGGAGCAGGCTGCGAGCCAGCAGGCCGGTGAGACGGTGAAATTCCGTTAATGACGTGTTTCCCGGATAGCGGCGCATCGCGCCTTATCCGGGCTACCCGACGACTTAGAACCGTAGCCCTGCTAAGCGCAGTGCCAGCAGGGAATATCTGCGGATAGCGGCTCACGCCTTATCCGGGCCAAATCTACGAGTAGCGCTGCTGCAGCACCGGCGAGGCGGTAACGTCCTGGCTGGTGGGTATCGCGGCGGCAATCGCCTGAGTGCGGAAAGGGATCACCTGGGTGCGCCCGTCTACCTCGACAATCTGATAGAACTGCGGCAGGTTGAAGTTGATAAAGCTGGAGCCGTAGGTGAAACGATCGTGCGATGACGAATAGAAGCGGCTGACGTCGCGCACCAGCTCCTCTTTACTGCCCTCGCAGTGATGATAGACCTCGGCGCGGTTGCTCTCATCAAGAATATAGATGTTAAAGCCGCTGTCGTTGTTATCCGCGTCTTCAAAGAAGAACTGAATAATCCCTTCGCTGGCGAAGCCATCCACCACCGCCGGCAGCTTAACGTGATTGGTTTCCACCTGCACCGACAGCCCGTGCAGCTTGTTGTGCGAGATAGCGCCGTAGAACTCAATGGCGTTTTCCAGCTTCTGCACCGAAACGTTAAGCCGCTCGAAGAACAGCCCCCACGTCTGGCCGGAGACGCGCAGCGCTTTGAAGCGCCCGGTATCCTGGCGGGTACTGGAGAGACGCAGTTCGATACATTCGGAGATCATCTGCTGCACGCGGGTGCGGATCAGGCCGCGCAGGTGCTGGCTATAGCAGAACACCTCCACGCTGTCCGGCGGCGCGGCGTCCTGGTGCATTTTGCCGAGGATCGTTTTCAGCGCCTCGATCATCGCCTGTTCGCCGTTAAAGTGCAGCGTACGCACTTCGTTCCACGAGTTGCGATACAGCAGGTCGACGCTGCCGATCAGGCATTTTTGCTCTTCGCCGAAGCTGAAAACATCCAGCTTACGGAAATCGAAGTGCACCACCTGGTTGCGGAAGGCCGCGGTTGGGTCATATTCGAGGTTGACGATAATCGCCAGGTGGCGGATTTCGCACGGGCTGTACAGCGCCTTTGGCGTCGGCGCCGGCAGGCGCAGCGGGAAGTGGTGCGACACGTCGGCCACCATCTCCTGCAGCTTCGCCAGATCGACGATGCCGTTGCCCTTAATAAACAGGCGGGTGCGTGAGGTCAGCAGGCCGTTAAACCAGGCCCAGGCCACCAGTTTATTAAGATAACGGTTATATTCCAGCGGCTGATGGCTGATGATCGATTCCATGTCCGGCGCGCGGTTGTACAGATACCAACCGGTACGGTTGGCACGGCCCGGCGGCACGTGGATAAAGGTCAGGTTCGGTTCCGACAGATCCGGCGAAATTTGCGGGTTTACCAGCGTCACTTTCCCCGGCAGCGCTTCAAAGGCCGCATACAGCTTACGGGTCAGCACGCCAATATCCTGCGGGCTGGCGGAGACGCTAAGGTTATTGCGCCGCGCGAAGCGGATCAGATTACGATAGCTCTGCATCATGGCGTCGAGCAGTTCGTTGTGCGCCTTGCGCACTTCATCGATTTTCCAGTTGGCGCGGTTGTCGAGCATCATCAGACGCTTTTCGTCCCAGCCCCAGGCATTCACCAACTGGCTGACGACTTCGCGACGCCAGCCGACGCAGGCGCGTTCGCGGCTGAGTTTTTCACAAACTTTCAGGTAGAAGCAGCGGCGCACCAGATCGAGGCGGGTTTCATCTTCTATGGCCTGCAGATAGGTGGTCACGCGCTCCAGCATCATGCAGTACGGGTCGAGGCCGAAGGAGACAATCTCCCCGTCGTGCAGACGCTGTTTGATATCTTTCGCTAACAGGCGGTTATTGGGGTATTCCCAGGAGTAGGCTTCCAGCAGCAGCGTTTTCAGCACCGCTTTATAGGGGGAGTCGATACTTTTATACAGCTGCCACAGGCTGGCGCCGAAGTACTCTTCCGCCGACAGCGAACTGAGGCCGCCGAGATCGAGCCATTCGTTAGGCGTCAGCACGCCCTGGGCATACAGCCCCATCACGTAATCATCGTAATGCTCTTCTTCATCGCACGGTACCATATTCCACAGAATACGCTTGCCGGCGAGGCGCACCGCGGTGCGGTAGAACTCATCAAGCAACAGGATATGCTGGGTCGAACCGCAGTCTTCGCCGCCGAGGCTACCGCTTTCGTTATGACGGAAACGGTTTTCGTCGATCAGGAAGAAGCTGACTTCCACGCCGAGCGAGGCAGCCCAGCTCTCAAGCAGGCTGCATTTTCGCTGCAGCAGCTGACGCTCTTCGCTATCCAGCCAGGCCTGGTGACATACCCAGATATCAAGATCGGAAGAGCAGCTCTGGCCGACGGAGGAAGTACTGCCCATCGAGTAGACGCCGGTGATCGGCAGCTCGCCTTTCGGCGGCTCCTGAGTCTGCATACCGCGATGCAGTTCCAGTTCCTCAAGATAGTGGCGTTGGGTTTCATCAGGCGTGTAGAGGCAAATGCCACGGGGAACGTTACCGTCAAGGTAACCCGGCATCAGCGGGTGATGATAATGTAATAACGTTGGCAGTAGACTGTAAACCTGCTGGAAAGCGGGTCCCATGGCAGCAAGCGCGCGATCCACGCGCAATTGGTTGATGGCATCCAGTCTCTGTTTCAGTGTCTCAATATAGAGGTACAAGACATATCGCCTGATGTTCAAAAACCCGAGGTACAATAGTACGGAGGATTTCAGTATTTCAACAAAAACCGTCACCATTCGTCGTCGGTGTGGTTGTGATGAGCAGCGGACTGACAAATGGTTTAAAACGTGATCAATTTAACACCTTGCTCATTGACCGTAAAGAAAGATGCGCTACATACAAGTGTAGCACCGTTTATTACCTGTAAATTCCTCACTACGCCTCCGGCAACCGCCACGCGCATGAAAGGTTAAAAAAGAGTGGGCCGGAGCCACCTCCCACATAAACCGTGAAAACTAACATCCGTAAGACAACAATGTTAGGATGGATAGTGGTCGATAATGACGGTAACAAGCATGTTAGACAAAGTTTTGAAAATTGCCACACGGCAAAGCCCGCTTGCGCTATGGCAGGCGCAGTATGTTAAAGCGCGCCTGGAACAAGCGCATCCCGGACTGAAGGTCGAGCTGGTGCCGATGGTCACGCGCGGGGATGTCATCCTTGATACTCCGCTGGCAAAGGTGGGGGGCAAAGGCTTATTTGTGAAAGAGTTAGAGCTCGCCATGCTCGAAGGGCGCGCCGATATCGCCGTCCATTCGATGAAAGATGTGCCGGTGGAATTCCCGGAGGGCCTGGGGCTGGTGACTATCTGCGAGCGCGACGATCCGCGCGACGCGTTTGTCTCCAATCGCTATGCCTCGATTGACGAACTGCCGGCCGGCAGCGTCGTTGGCACGTCAAGTTTACGCCGTCAGTGCCAGCTGGCCGCCACCCGTCCGGACCTGGCGATCCGCTCTCTGCGCGGTAACGTCGGTACCCGGCTGAGTAAGCTGGATAACGGCGAGTACGACGCCATCATCCTCGCCGCCGCCGGCCTGAAGCGCCTGCAGCTGGAAGCGCGTATTCGCCAGCCGCTGTCGCCTGAGCAATCTCTGCCGGCGGTCGGCCAGGGCGCGGTCGGCATCGAATGCCGTCTTGATGATGCATGGACCCGGGGGCTGTTAGCGCCTCTCAACCATACGGAAACGGCGGTGCGCGTGCGCGCCGAGCGGGCGATGAACACCCGCCTCGAAGGCGGCTGCCAGGTGCCGATCGGCAGCTATGCGGAACTGAAGGACGGGGAACTGTGGCTGCGGGCGCTGGTTGGCGCTCCGGATGGTTCACAGCTGGTGCGCGGCGAACGACGCGGGCCAGCGGAACAAGCGGAAGCCCTCGGCATCTCGCTGGCGGAAGAGCTTCTGGATAATGGCGCCCGCGAGATTCTCGCGGCGGTTTATGATGGAGAAGCCCCGCGATGAGCATCCTGGTCACTCGTCCACTACCGCAAGGAGAAGCGCTGGTCAGCCGTCTGCGGGCCATGGGACGCGTGGCCTGGAGCTTTCCGCTGATAGAATTTACGCCCGGCAGGGAGCTTCCCGCGCTGGGCGATGCGCTTGCCCGACTGGGACCCGACGATCTGCTATTTGCGCTATCCCAGCATGCGGTGGAATTCGCCCATGCCCGTCTGCAGCAGCAGGGCCTGCTCTGGCCCACTTCTCCGCGCTATTTTGCCATTGGCCGCACGACGGCGCTGGCCCTGCATACGGTCAGTGGGCAGCATATCCATTACCCGTTAGATCGGGAAATTAGCGAAGTCTTGCTACAATTACCTGAATTACAAAACATTGCCGGGAAAAATGCGCTGATCCTACGCGGCAATGGCGGGCGGGAACTCTTAGGCGCAACGCTGACCGAGCGCGGCGCCAGGGTCACATTTTGTGAATGTTATCAACGTAGTGCAAAACATTACGATGGCGCAGAAGAAGCGATGCGCTGGCAATCTCGCGGAGTCACCACGCTGGTGGTCACCAGCGGCGAGATGCTGCAGCAGCTATGGTCGTTAATACCGCAATGGTATCGCGAACAGTGGCTCCTGCACTGCCGCGTTGTCGTTGTCAGCGAACGTCTGGCCCTTCAGGCCCGGGAACTGGGCTGGCAGGAGATTCAGGTTGCCGATAGCGCCGACAACGATGCGCTGCTACGCGCATTACAATAACTCTCAACATTGGAAGCCATAATGACGGAACAACAAAATCAATCCGCCGTGGTTGAAGAGACCAGGGAGGCCGTGGAGACCACACCACAGCCAGAGAACACTGAGAAGAAGAAGGCAGGCAATAAAACCAGCCTGGCGCTCAGCGCGATCGCTATCGCCATTGCGATAGCCGCCGGCATCGGCCTGTATGGCCTGAACAAACAACAGGCCACGCGGCAAAACGCAACTACCTCTGAATTAGCAAGCCAGGTCGCGGCGCTGCAAAAAGCGCAGGAAAATCAAAAAAGTGAACTGGAAGGTGTTATCAAACAGCAGGCCGACCAGCTAAACGAAGCCAAACATCAGCAGGAGACGCTGGCCAAACAGTTGGATGAGCTGCAGCAAAAAGTGGCGGTGATTTCCGGTAGCGATGCCAAAACCTGGCTGCTGGCCCAGGCCGACTTCCTCGTCAAGCTGGCGGGACGTAAGCTGTGGAGCGATCAGGATGTCACTACCGCCGCCGCGCTGCTGAAAAGCGCTGACGCCAGCCTCGCCGACATGAACGACCCAAGCCTCATCGGCGCCCGCCAGGCGATCACCGACGACATCGCCACCCTCTCCGCGGTAAGCCAGGTGGACTACGACGGCATGATCCTCAAGGTTAATCAGCTGGCGAACCAAATCGATAACCTGCGGCTGGCCGATAATAACGATGACGATTCGCCGATGGACGCTGATAGCGATGAGCTTTCCAGCTCTATCAGCGAATGGCGCGTCAACCTGCAGAAAAGCTGGCAGAACTTTATGGACAGCTTTATCACCGTGCGCCGCCGCGATGAAACGGCGGTCCCGCTGCTGGCGCCGAATCAGGATATCTATCTGCGGGAAAATATTCGCTCTCGCCTGCTGGTCGCCGCGCAGGCAGTTCCGCGCCATCAGGAAGAGACCTGGAAACAGTCGCTGGATAACGTCTCGACCTGGGTACGCGCCTATTATGATACCGATGACGCCACCACCAAAGCCTTCCTCGACGAGGTGGATAAGCTCAGTCAGCAAAGCATTACCATGACGGTGCCGGAAACGCTGCAGAGCCAGGCGTTGCTGGAAAAACTGATGCAGACCCGAGTGCGCAACCTGATGGCACAGCCTGCCGTTACCGCGGGCGGCGCGCCTTCGCCCGCACCTGCTGCGCCGGCCGCCCCCGCTGCGCCGCAAGGAGAGTAACGCATGCTGAAAATTCTTTTACTCTTCGCACTGTTGATCGCCGGGATCGTGCTTGGCCCGATGATCGCCGGGCATCAGGGCTACGTCCTGATCCAGACCGATAATTACAATATCGAGACCAGCGTGACCGGGCTGGTGATCATCCTGATCCTCGCCATGGTGCTGCTGTTCGCCATTGAATGGCTGCTGCGCCGCATTTTCCGCACCGGGGCGCATACGCGCGGCTGGTTTGTCGGCCGTAAACGCCGTCGCGCGCGTAAGCAAACCGAGCAGGCGCTGCTTAAGCTGGCGGAAGGTGATTACCAGCAGGTTGAGAAGCTGATGGCGAAAAATGCCGATCACGCCGAACAGCCGGTGGTGAACTATCTGCTGGCGGCGGAAGCGGCCCAGCAGCGCGGCGATGAAGCGCGGGCCAACCAGCATCTGGAGCGCGCCACCGAGCTGGCGGGCGATGACCTGATCCCGGTGGAAATCACTCGCGTTCGCCTGCAGCTGGCGCGTAATGAAAATCACGCTGCGCGCCATGGCATCGATAAGCTGCTGGAAATTACCCCGCGTCATCCGGAAGTGCTGCGCCTCGCCGAACAGGCATACACCCGCACCGGCGCCTGGCAGTCGCTGCTGGACATCATTCCGTCGATGGCGAAAGCTAACGTCGGCGATGAAGCGCACCGCGCGGCGCTGGAACAGCTGGCCTGGGTTGGCCTGATGGATAAAGCGCTGGCCGATGGCGGCAGCGAAGGAGTACGCGAATGGTGGCGCAACCAGAGCCGTAAAACGCGGGCGCTGGTGCCGCTGCAGGTGGCGATGGCCGAGCGCCTCATCGAGAGCGACGATCACGATACCGCGCAGCAAATTATCATTGATGGTCTGAAGAAACAGTATGATGACCGTCTGGTGATGCCGATCCCGCGTCTGAAGACCAATAACCCGGAACAGCTGGAGAAAGTGCTGCGCCAGCAGATCAAAGCCGTTGGCGACCGTCCGCTGCTGTGGAGCACCCTGGGCCAGTCGCTGATGCGGCACGGCGAATGGCAGGAGGCCAGCATCGCCTTCCGCGCCGCGCTTAAGCAGCGTCCGGATGCCTTTGATTACGCCTGGCTGGCGGATGCCCTGGACCGCCTGCATCAGCCGGAAGAAGCCGCCGCTATGCGCCGCGATGGACTGCTGCTGACGCTGCAGAATAATCCTCAGCCATAACCTGGCATGGCTATCGCCTCCTGCGGGGCGATAGCCCTTCTCCCCCGCCTTCGCATTGACGGATCCCTGAAAGAAAAAAACGCCTGCGCTGAAATCAGGGCAGGCGTTAAAACAGGTCTGTTTGACAACAAATTGGGTGCTTCACTCAACGTAATGTCCATGGTGTTTGATGAGGCATAAATGCGACATCTGTCAGTGGACGATAAGCACCGTAAGAACGGCTCTGCATCATTCCGGAGTTTATGAGGCACGAAGGCGAACATAAGAGATGGAATGAGCATCTACCCGGTTATTATCGCACAGGATCCGGGGAAATTGCATCTACCACAGTGATGAATTGAGAGTTTTCCTGACGCGTATTCTTAAGCAAAGAGAAGATTTTTTATCAGCAAGATCAGAGAAATAAGAGATGGCGGACGGCAGCAGAAAACAAAAAACCCCGCCGAAGCGGGGTTCAAAATTGGTCGGCGAGAGAGGATTCGAACCTCCGACCCACTGGTCCCAAACCAGTTGCGCTACCAAGCTGCGCTACTCGCCGAAATACTGCTTTTTGAATTTTTAGTTCAATTCGTTAAAGTCGTGGTGCGAGGGGGGGGACTTGAAC
The DNA here is from genome assembly GCF_018199955.1 of Klebsiella sp. P1954. NCBI lineage: Bacteria > Pseudomonadati > Pseudomonadota > Gammaproteobacteria > Enterobacterales > Enterobacteriaceae > Klebsiella > Klebsiella sp. P1954. The sequence goes on from NZ_CP073373.1 coordinate 2,795,878, forward strand.
CCCCACGTCCGTAAGAACACTAACACCTGAAGCTAGCGCGTCTACCAATTCCGCCACCTTCGCAAATTCACAACTCTATCAAATAATGGGGTGGCTAATGGGATTCGAACCCACGACAACTGGAATCACAATCCAGGGCTCTACCAACTGAGCTATAGCCACCACTGCAAACCTTTTACGCGGTATTAAAACCACCGCAGCTCCAGCACCGGGTTAATGGTGCGCCCGACAGGATTCGAACCTGAGACCTCTGCCTCCGGAGGGCAGCGCTCTATCCAGCTGAGCTACGGGCGCTTAGCGCCGTTGCGGGGTCGGATAATACGGACTTCCTACCCCGCTGTCTAGTGCCTTTTTAAAGAAAATTATCGTTTGCTCATGCTTTGTTCGTTTTGACGGTTATTCAGCCGTATTATTGACTTGCCCCTGTCTTCCGAGGCCAAACACCTTATAAATCAGGGTGACGGCGGCCAGAAAAATAATGCCGACGAAGAGCGACATGCGGGTTTCATCATTCAGTCCCATCCCGACCAGCACGCAGATCAGGAAGGCCATCGTGAAATAGTTGGCCCACGGAAACAGCAGCGAACGGAACGGATGGCTGGCAATCGCCGCCTGATGCACGCGACGGAAACGCAGCTGACTAATCAGGATCACAAACCAGGGCACCATCCCCGGCAGGACGCTGGCGCTATAGACATAGACGAACACCCGCTGCGGATTAGGAATAATGTAATTCAGGCAGGAGCCCACCAGCAGGATCAGAATCGACAGCGCCACACCGACGGACGGAACGCCGTTGCGCGATACCTTACCGATCGCCGCCGGCAGCTGACGGTTCTTCGCCAGGGCGTACAGCATACGTCCGCAGCTGTACATTCCGCTGTTGCAGCCGGAAAGCGCTGCCGTCAGCACCACGAAGTTGATAATTCCCGCCGCCGCGGTAATACCGATCTTGGCAAACGTCAGTACGAACGGGCTGCCGTTGGAGCCGATTTGATCCCACGGGAAGATAGTGACGATAACAAAAATCGCGCCGACGTAGAAAATCAGGATCCGCCACAGCACTTTGCCCACCGCGCTGCGCAGCGTCACCTGCGGGTTTTTCGCTTCACCTGCGGTAATGCCGATGAGCTCCACCCCCTGATAGGACGCGACCACGATACACAGCGCCGTCAGGAAGCCCTTCCAGCCGCCAGCAAAGAAACCACCATGTTCGGTGAGATTACCAAAACCGATGGAGTGGCCGCCGTTGCCAAAGCCGAAGAAAATGACGCCCAGACCCACGACGATCATCACGATAATGGTGGTCACTTTTATCATGGCGAACCAGAACTCGATTTCACCGTATAGCCGGACCGCCGCGAGGTTAGCCAACGCCACCAGCCCCACGGCAATCAACGCCGGGATCCACTGCGCCATCTCCGGGAACCAGAACTGCACATAGACCCCGATGGCGGTAATCTCCGAGATCCCCACCGCCATCCACATAAACCAGTAGGACCACGCGGTCAGATAGCCGAAGAAGGGGCTCATATAGCGATGCGCATACACCGCGAAGGAGCCTGTGACAGGCTCAAGGAACAGCATTTCGCCCATTGAGCGCATAATGAAAAAGACGAACAGGCCAGCGATAATGTACGCCAGCAGCACGGAAGGCCCAGCCCATTTCAAGGTACTGGCCGCCCCCATAAACAACCCCACGCCAATCGTCCCGCCAAGGGCGATCAGTTCAATATGCCGGGCCTCCAGTCCACGCTGGAGCTCCGCTTTTTTCTCAGTCATATATCCTCTTGTGTTTGCCGTATTCCGGGTGCTCCCGGTTATTGTTATTAACTGAAACCATAGCCTTGCCGACGCGCAGGTCTCCCCGGCGCGTATGAAGCCTGCGAATGGTTAATTAATTTTGCGGAAATGGCAAATAAAGTATCAGGCGAGTGAAGAGATTACACAGAATATGTATGCAAACTCGCCTGGTTGCAGTGGAATATCAGAGCTTACCGGAATAATGCCAACGTAAATAGCGCAGTAGGCGGAACTGTCTCTTGATGCGGCTCGGCTGTAAAAGCAGACGATAGAACCACTCCAGCCCCAGATCCTGCCAGAACTTCGGCGCCCGATGGACGTGCCCGGTAAAAACATCGTAAGTGCCGCCGACGCCCATATACAGCGCGTGCGGATACAGGCGCCGGCAGTCGCGCATAAAGATCTCCTGGCGCGGCGACCCCATCGCGACGGTGACGATTTTCGCCCCGCTGTCGCGAATGCGTTCGAACAATGCCTGGCGTTGCTCAGGGGTGAAATAACCGTCCTGGCTGCCGACGATGTTCACCTGCCAGCGCTGACGCAGCCTGGATTCTGTCTGCGCCAGGACCTCAGGTTTACCACCAACCAAAAACACCGGTGTCCCTTCAGCGCCAGCGCGCTGCATTAACGCTTCCCAGAGATCGGCCCCGGCGACGCGGGATACCTGGGCCTGCGGGTATTTTTTGCGCAGCGAACGCACCACGCTGATGCCATCGGCATATTTAAACTCCGCCGCCTCAATCAGCGCCCGTACCTCCGGGTTATCCTCTACGGCCAGCATTTTCTCAGCATTAATGGCTACCAGCGTCCCCTCGCGGAGAACGCCGTCGGCAAACAAATAATCCAGAGCGTGCGGCATATCGCGCCAGCCTATGAGCTGCAGCCCTCTTAACAGGTACAACGGCGCGGAAATGGTCCCAGTCATGTCCATCCTTCTCAGACTTGCGGTTGCGAAAGCGGTTTTACGCGCTTATGAATCAGTCCCACGCTATCCAGGAACCAGTACAGCAGTTTCGCCGCCAGCAAGCAGATACCAAAGATCACGAGGAAAAACACCACGCGGGAGCCGAACGAATCCAGCCCCTCGCGCGCCAGCACTATCATGTTGAAGATAGCGCCGAAACAGAAACTGTGCAGGATAGCCGCTTTATAGCGATTGCTCTCCCGGTTGCCCAGCTCATACAGCCAGTCGAACCATTTAATAATCAACCCTACCGCCACGGCGCCCAGCGGTACGAACCAGACGCCGCCCATCACCACCAGCGAGCCAATCAGCGTCGGCGAGATCGCCAGCCCCGAATGGTTGTTTAATACTTCCCAGGTAAAGTAGTTGGCGGTATTGAGCACCATCGTCGGGCGACCGTGCCACATCCAGCTGGGGATAAAGACGTAGAAGTCGCGGATCATCGGCGCCAGACCCTGGAAATCGATCTTGTCGTAGTTCTGCAGCAGCAGCGCCAGGTTCTCCCACGGTGAGAAGGTATCGCGTGTGAGATAGAGGAAGGTATAAAACGCTTCGTCGCCGCTGACGTTCATCCCGTAGCGCTTCAGCGCCAGCCAGAACATGCCGACAATACCCAGCACACCCGCCGCCGCCAGCATCCACAGGCTGATCCAGCCGCGAATAATACCGATGAACAGAAAGATGGCGAAGGCGATGATGATATTGGCGCGGGTCCCGCCGACGATGGCGTAGGTCAGCAAACCAAAGGCCACCGTGCTGACGAGGAAGAAGATCCATGCCTTATAATCCTGGCGCAGAAAATAGACCACCAGCATCGCCGGAATAAAGAAGTAAAAGAAGCGCTTCAACGCCACGCCGGACACTTCAGCAGAGAAAATCTGGCTGTAGGAGTTGAGCTTAAACAGCAGGAAACCGTTGTGGGCGAAGAAGATGCCGACGCACAGCAGCGCCAGCCCCATCAAAATGCCCCACGCCAGATGGGTTTCCACCCGGTTCATGGTAAACAGCGGGCGATGCGCAACCTCACGCGATGCCGAACGCAGCCGCGTTTTATAGGTCACGTAGTAGACTGCGTAGAAGCACACCGCGATCAGCAGCGTCTGCAGCAAAATCTCCGGCGGCGCCACGCTGACGTCAAAGCGGAACACCAGAATACTGGTCAGCGGGAAGCCGAAGAAAAAGGTCAGCAGAAACAGCAACGAGAAAAAAACGTTGAAGTTAAAGCGTACCCGACGGAACTCAAACCAGGTGGCGGTGGCGATGAACAGCGTCGACAGCAGCCAGACCACCAGCAGCCCGCTAAATTGCATTAACGTCATGCCTGCCCCTCCGCCGCTAACCGTAGCGCCCGCCGCCAGCCCGTCAGATAGTTCGGCCGGAAGAAGGCGATAGCGGATTTATCCACGCTCGCCAGCTGACGCTGCGCTTCGCGCACCACGCTGACGTCCAGCGCGTCGCTGGTGAACAGCACCGGCACATGCTGCTCGGCCATATCCTGCCAGAACGGGTTTTCCCGATTGAGCACGCAGGGGATGCCCGCCTGAATCAGCAGACACAGGGTGCCGATCCCCTGCTGGCGGGCAAACAGAAAATAGCCCAGATCGCAGCGGCGCAGCAGCGCCAGATAATCATGAAACTCCAGCTTCTCGCTGAGGATCTGCAGATGCTCACCGCTAAACAGCGCCGCCCCCGCCTCGCGAACCTCATTGATATAGGCGTCGTTTTTCGCTGGATAGCCCATCGGCACGATGACGTTTACCGTATCGCCAAACTGCTGATGGATTGCCTTCAGCGCGGCAATATGTTCATTGCTGCGATCCCCGGAGTTGCCCACCAGAATAGTCAGGGTATCACCGCGCGGAGCGTTAACGGCCAGGGTATTCAGCGCCGGATCCATACGGGTCGGGAAGTAGAGCAGCTCGCCCGGGACGCGCGGATGGCGGTTAGCGAACCAGCTGAGATCGCCGCGGGTGGCGAAAACGCGCCCTACCCGCCCCTGCGCCATACGGCGCAGCGGATAGAACAGGCGAAACTTCAGGCTGGCAGAATTTTCATACAGATCCGCCCCCCAGATATGCCAGTTAAACTGCGACGGGCGGATGCCGCCGCTCAACAGCGCCAGCCACAGCCCGGTATTAAACTGGCCGTGGAAGAAAAAGCGCTGCTGGCGGTTGGCTTTCGCGGTAGCAATCACTGCCTGCGCCAGCGATTTCTTCCCCGGATAGCAGGTGATGTCCAGCGCCGGATACCCATCACGCACGCTGGCCTCATCACCGACGATCATAAATCTCCTGGCCTGCGGGTCGGCGGCCAGTTCGTCGTTAAAGAACCGCAGTACGGTCTGGTTATGATGCGGGATATCCGATCCCAGTACATGTATCAGTGCTGTCATGCCCGTTTACGCCAGAGTAAAAACACGCCACTACAAAGGGCGAAATAAACAATATAAGTGGCCATATATGCCTGCGCCGCGCCAACCGCGCCGTGCGCCGGTATAAGCCAGTGTGAGAATGTGGTCAGCAGTGCGAACTGGCTGATTTCCGTCAGAATATAAAAACGCAGCGACGCTTTGGCGATCACCAGATAGCCATAGACGTAGGCGCCTACTTTTAAAACGTCGCCCACCAGCTGCCAGGCAAACAGGTCACGCATCGCGGTAAAGCGATCGGAAAACAGCAGCCAGATGGCAAAATCGCGCAGCAGCCAGACCGTCAGGCTCGCCGCCGCTACTGCCGGCAGGACGAATTTCAGCGACTTGACTATCTCGTGGGTGATATCCGTTTTGGCGCTCAGCCGCGACAGCGTCGGCAGCAGATAGACGCTAAACGAGGCGGTAATAAACTGCAGGTAGGCATCGGAGATGCTGCTAACCCCCTGCCAGATCCCGACCGCCTCCCAGCCGTAATGCGCCGCCAGCAGATTACGCATCATCACATAGGCTACCGGCAGGGTCACTGAGGTTATCAGCGCCATCAGGGTAAATTTCGATAGCTGTCCCGCCAGACCGTTATCCCAGCGCGGACGCAGGGCGCTCAGCGGGATATTACCCCGCCGCCAGAGCATAATACCCGCCGGGACCACCACCAGCGCTGGAACTAACGCCAGCCCCAGCAGCGCGCCCTGATAGCCGCCCAACACGTAGCAAGCATAGTAAGCCGCCACGCCGATCAGGCTCCCGGCAATCAGCGAGAAGGCGTTACCCGCCGCATCGCGAAAGCCTTTCATCAGCGCCAGCAGGAAATTCGCCCAGGCGATCCCCATCTGCACCAGCGCCACCAGGCGTACCAGCCCCTGATAGTGCGTATGGCCGAACAGCCCCTGGCTTATCGGCGCCGCCGCCAGTAAAAATACCAGCGCCAGCAGGGTGGAAAAGCCAAGCACCATCGCCGACGAGGTGCCCACCACCTGCTTCAGGCGCGGGGGATCGTCGTGATGCTGCGCCACCAGCTTCGTGACGCCATTAAATATCCCGGCCCCGGCCAGCACGCCGAGTACGGTGACCAGTTGCCGGAAGTTACCGGCCTGGCCAACGCCCGCCGGCCCAAACGAGACGGCCAGCAGCTTGACGACCAGCAGACCGGCGCCGATTTTGACCAGCGTCGATGCCGCCGTCCACAGTGAGGCTTTTGCTAACGACATATCAGGAGAAGTAGCTCAGCAGCGAGTTAATCACCGTCCGCTGGTTCACCACAGACAGATTGTAAAACAGCGGCAGGCGTACCAGACGCTCGCTCTCCTGAGTGGTGTAGCGGTCTTCACCGCGGAATTCGCCGAACTGTTCGCCTGCCGGGCAGCTGTGCAGGGGAATGTAATGGAATACCGCGAGGATCTCCGCCTCTTTCAGCCAGGCGATCAGTCTGCTGCGATCCTCGATATCACGCAGCTTAATGTAGAACATGTGCGCGTTTTGCCCGCAGTCGGCCGGAACCGTCGGCAGTTCGATACGCCCGGCGCGCGCCAGCGGCAGCAGCGCATCATAGTAGTTCTGCCACAGGGCCAGGCGCTGCTGGTTGATGCGCTCCGCCGCTTCCAGCTGCGCCCACAGATAGGCGGCCTGCAGGTCGGACATCAGATAGCTGGAGCCAATGTCCCGCCAGGTATATTTATCCACCAGGCCGCGAAAGAACTGGCTGCGGTTGGTACCTTTTTCGCGAATAATCTCCGCGCGTTCCACCAGCGTGCGATCGTTGATCAGCGTCGCCCCGCCCTCACCGCCGGCGGTGTAGTTTTTGGTTTCATGGAAGCTGAAGCAGCCGATATGGCCGATGGTGCCCAGCGCGCGCCCCTTGTAGGTGGACATCACCCCCTGTGCGGCGTCTTCCACCACAAACAGGTTGTATTTGTCGGCGATGGCCATGATGGTGTCCATCTCGCAGGCTACGCCGGCATAATGCACCGGGACAATCGCCCGGGTTTTATCGGTGATGGCGGCTTCGATGAGCGTTTCGTCGATATTCATCGTATCGCGACGGATATCAACGAAGACGATTTTCGCCCCGCGCAGCACAAAGGCGTTGGCGGTGGAGACAAAGGTATAGCTGGGCATAATCACTTCGTCGCCCGGCTGGATATCCAGCAGCAGCGCGGCCATCTCCAGCGAAGCCGTGCAGGAAGGGGTCAGTAGCGCTTTTGCCGTGCCAAATCGCTGCTCCATCCACTGCTGGCAGCGGCGCGTAAAGCCGCCGTCGCCGCACAGCTTGCCGCTGTTCATCGCAGACTGCATGTAATCAAGCTCGGTTCCAACCACCGGCGGCGCGTTAAATGGGATCATGGGGGTCACCTGTATAGCCAGTAGGCGGTGCTTTCCACGTTAGCACCGCTGAGAATATAACGTTTAAGCGCGGCGGTGTTGCCCATCTGGGTCGCCACCCGCAGTGTAGAAAGTCCGCGCGAGGCGGCCCAGTACCGCGCCGCCTGCATCAACTGCGCCCCGGCGCCGCGTCCGGCCAGCAGGCCGATACGCGCTTCGGTCGCAGTGATCTGCCGCAGGGAGACAAAGGCGCGAATATCGCCCTCAGGATGGCGGTAAATCAGGCACTGATGATCGAAGGTGCCGCGCACCGCATTTTCAATCCACTGGGCATAGAAGCGGCCGCTGGCGTCGGCAGCGTACCAGGGCGCGCGAAAGCGGCTCATGGCAAATGCCTGCGCCGCCTGCTCGCGCAGCGGCGCAATATCCGCTTCCACGGCGACGTCTGCGCCGGCATCTGCAGGGCTGCCCACCGGCAGCGCCAGATCGACCTCACCTTCCACCAGCTGAAAACCCAGCCGCTGCAGCGCGTCCAGCCGGACGGTGTCGCTGGCGGCGATCTTCGCCTGCACTCGCGACCACCCCGCCAGCGCCTCAGGCGTCAGCCGCGGCGCGTGCTCGTCAAAGCGCACGATCGCGCTGTTCACGGCAAAGAAGCGGTTCTCCCACTCCAGGGGGTCAATACTGGCGCGGACGGGCACGGAGCAGATCCAGCAGATATTGGCCGTAGCCGGTTTTTTCCAGCTGCTTCGCCGCACGTTTGACGCCGTCGTCGTCCAGCCAGCCGTTACGCCAGCCGATCTCTTCCAGACAGGCGATTTTAAAGCCCTGGCGCTTCTCGACGGTCTGCACGAACATGCTGGCCTCGATCAGGCTATCGTGGGTGCCGGTGTCCAGCCAGGCAAAGCCGCGTCCAAGCAGTTCGACGGTCAATGCGCCATCCTCCAGATACATCTGGTTGATGGAGGTGATTTCCAGCTCGCCGCGCTCGGATGGTTTGACCCGTTTGGCATACTCCGTCACCTTGCCATCGTAGAAATAGAGACCGGTGACCGCCCAGTTCGACTTCGGCTGCTTCGGCTTCTCTTCCAGCGATAGCGCACGGAAGTTATCATCAAACTCCACCACGCCAAAGCGCTCAGGATCCATCACCTGATAGCCAAAAATCGTCGCCCCTTCCGTGCGGGCAGCGACGCTGCGCAGCTTCGGGCTAAAGCTTTGGCCGAAGAAGATATTGTCGCCTAACACCAGACACGCCGGTTCGCCGTTAAGAAAGGCTTCACCGATGATAAACGCCTGGGCTAAACCATCCGGCGTCGGCTGTACGGCATAGTGCAGCGCAATGCCAAACTCTGAGCCATCGCCGAGCAGACGCTGGAAATCACGTAGGTCGTCCGGCGTGGTGATAATCAGGATCTCACGGATCCCGGCCAGCATTAATACCGACAGCGGGTAGTAGATCATCGGCTTATCGTAGATCGGCAACAGCTGCTTCGATACGCCGCGGGTGATGGGATGTAGCCGCGTTCCGGAACCGCCCGCCAGAATAATACCTTTCATCATTCCCCCCAGAGATGATTAGCTTTGCAGCCCAAGACGCTCGCCCTGATAGCTTCCGTCCTGAACCCGACGCCACCAGGCCTCGTTCGCCAGATACCACGCCACGGTCTTACGCATACCGGAGGTGAAAGTCTCTGCCGGCGTCCAGCCCAGCTCGCGGGCAATCTTCGAGGCATCAATGGCATAGCGCAGATCGTGGCCCGGACGATCGGCAACGAAGGCGATCAGATCGCGATAGTGCGCCACGCCCTGCGGCTTATCCGGCGCCAGCTCTTCCAGCAGCTGACAAATGGTTTCCACCACCTCGATATTTTTACGTTCGTTATGACCGCCGATATTGTAAGTTTCGCCCGGTTCGCCGCGGGTCGCCACCAGATACAGCGCTCTGGCGTGATCTTCCACGTACAGCCAGTCGCGGATCTGTTGTCCATTGCCATACACCGGCAGCGGCTTGCCCGCCAGCGCGTTAAGGATCGTCAGCGGGATCAGCTTCTCGGGAAAGTGATACGGGCCGTAGTTATTTGAGCAGTTGGTGATAAGCGTCGGCAGGCCATAGGTTCGCAGCCAGGCGCGCACCAGGTGGTCGCTGCTGGCTTTCGAAGCCGAATAGGGGCTGCTTGGCGCATAGGGCGTGGTCTCGGTAAAGAAATCATCGCTGCCGTGCAGATCGCCATACACTTCATCGGTGGAGATGTGATGGAAGCGAAACGCCGATTTTTGCGCCGTAGCCAGGGTATTCCACCAGCTACGGGCCGCCTCCAGCAGCGTATAGGTGCCCACGATATTGGTCTCGATAAACGCCGCCGGGCCGTCAATCGAACGATCGACATGGCTTTCCGCCGCCAGGTGCATCACCGTATCCGGTTGATGCTGACGAAAAATGCGATCCAGCTCGGCGCGGTCGCAGATATCCACCTGTTCAAAGGCGAAACGCGCATCCTGCGCCACCGGCGCCAGCGACATTAAATTGCCGGCGTAGGTCAGTTTATCCACCACCACCACGCGATCGGCGGTGTGCTGGATAATCTCCCGCACTACCGCCGAACCAATGAAGCCCGCGCCGCCGGTGACCAGAATGGTTCTCACCGCCACACTCCTTTGGTGTCGACGATAAACGCCTGGGTGACGCTATCGCCGCTAACGGCTTTAAATTGGTTATGATCGACCAACATCACCAGCACATCGGCGCTGGCCAGCGCCGCCTCAAGGGGCGCCAGCGTACACAGTCCATCGAGTTTCTTCGGCAGCGCGTGAATGTTGGGCTCAACCACCTGGGTCGTGCCGCTGTGCCAGCGGGCAATCTGCGCGGCAATTTCCATCGCCGGACTTTCGCGCAGGTCGTCAATATTCGGTTTAAAAGCGAGGCCAAAACAGGCGATCGTCAGTTCGCTGGCCCGCTTGTTGGTGGCATTCAGGCAGTCCGCCACCTGCGCTTTCACCTGTTCGATAACCCATTCCGGCTTGTGGTCGTTGACCTCGCGAGCGGTGCGGATCAGACGCGCCTGCTGCGGGTTTTGCGCCACGATAAACCATGGGTCGACGGCGATACAGTGGCCGCCAACACCCGGGCCCGGCTGCAGGATATTGACGCGCGGATGGCGGTTCGCCAGGCGGATCAGCTCCCAGACGTTAATCCCCTGGTCGGCGCAAATCAGCGACAGCTCGTTGGCAAAAGCGATGTTGACGTCGCGGAAGCTGTTTTCCGTCAGCTTGCACATCTCGGCGGTGCGCGAGTTGGTCACCACGCATTCGCCTTCAAGGAAGATTTTATACAGCTCGCTGGCGCGAGCGGAGCAGACCGGCGACATGCCGCCGATAACGCGGTCGTTTTTAATCAGCTCGACCATCACCTGACCGGGCAATACCCGCTCCGGGCAGTAGGCGATATTCACGTCCGCCGCTTCACCCACCTGCTGGGGGAAGCTAAGATCCGGGCGCATCTCCGCCAGCCACTCGGCCATCTGTTCGGTCGACCCGACCGGCGAAGTGGACTCGAGGATCACCAGCGACCCTTTCTTTAACGTCGGCGCAATAGATTTGGCGGCCGACTCGACAAACACCATATCCGGCTCGTGGCGATCTTTAAACGGCGTCGGCACGGCAATCAGGTAAGCATCCGCCTCCACCGGGGTGGTGGTGGCGCTTAAATACCCCTGCTCGACCGCGGTCTTCACCACGCTCGCCAGATCTGGCTCCACGATATGAATCTCTCCACGGTTAATGGTCTCCACGGCATGTTGATTAACATCAACGCCGACCACCCGCTTCTGCCGGGAGGCGAACGCGGCAGCGGTTGGCAGCCCGATATAGCCAAGGCCAATCACTGAAATGGTAGAAAAACTCATAGCGTTACCTGATTATTTTTAAGTGCAGACAAAATGCGACGACATGCTTCGCCATCGCCATAGGGATTATGCGCGCGGCTCATCGCCTGGTATGCAGCATCATCCTCCAGCAGTCGCGTCACTTCCGCGACGATGCGCTGGCTGTCGGTGCCCACCAGACACACGGTGCCGGCGGCCACCGCTTCCGGACGTTCGGTCATATCGCGCATGACCAGCACCGGCTTACCCAGCGAGGGGGCCTCTTCCTGAATGCCGCCGGAATCGGTCAGGATCAGCCAGGCGCGATCCATCAGCCAGACGAACGGCAGGTAATCCTGCGGTTCAATCAACATCACATTGTCAATATGACCAAGAATACGATTCACCGGCTCGCTGACATTAGGATTCAGGTGAACCGGATAGACAATCTGCACCTCAGGGTGGGTATGGGCTATCTCGGCCAGCGCCTGGCAGATCTGTTCAAAACCAAGCCCAAAGCTTTCCCGCCGGTGGCCGGTAACCAGAATCATCTTTTTACCGTGGCTGATGAAAGGATAGCGCTGCAGCAGGGTCTCCCGTAGCGCTTCATCACCCAGCACCCGATCCCGCACCCAGAACAGGGCGTCAATGACCGTATTCCCGGTAACCGTGATGCGACTGTCGGCAATATTTTCCCGCAGCAGGTTCTGCCGCGAGGTTTCCGTGGGGGCGAAATGGTATGTCGCCAGATGGCCGGTCAACGTACGGTTGCCTTCTTCCGGCCACGGCGAACTTAAATCGCCGGTGCGCAGGCCGGCCTCTACGTGACCCACCGGTATCCGCTGGTAAAACGCCGCCAGGCTCGCCGCCATGGTGGTGGTGGTATCGCCATGCACCAGCACCACGTCGGGTTTAAACGACTCCAGCACCGGCTTCAGCCCTTCAAGGATGCGACAGGTGATCTCGGTCAGCCCCTGCCCCGGCTTCATGATGTTGAGATCGTAGTCCGGGACAATAGAGAAAAGTTTCAACACCTGATCGAGCATCTCCCGATGCTGCGCGGTCACGCATACTTTCGCCTCAAAATGAGGATCCTTTGCCAGCGCATGGACCAGAGGCGCCATCTTGATGGCTTCCGGCCTCGTGCCAAATACAGTTAGTACTTTCACATCGATTCTCTTCGATTAGGCGATGAAGGTCATCTGCCCTTCACCACAGGCCGCAATCACAGGACACGACGACGCGATAACGCCACGCCTGCGCCGATGAGCGCACCCACAATCCCCCACATCACCATCAGAAATACACGGCGCGGGCTATCGCGTTTTACAGGTTCTTCCGGCGTCCGCAAATACCGGTAAGTCTGAAAACGCGGATCTAACGTTGGACCGACGTTCAACGTGCTCAGCATGGCGCGGTTCTGGTCGTAATCGAGGTCATATTCCGGCCCGACGGCCTGCAGGTTTTCCAGCCTGGCCTGCAGCATCGGCCTGCCCAATAAAAATAGCTCTGAATCCGGCAACTGATCGGCAGGAACATCCGTTTCGCTACGTGAAATATTGTGCTGCTGAGCCACCTTCAGCGCCTGCTCCACGCTGTGCGTCCGGCGGTTGAAGATGGCCTCGGCCACCTCTTCCTGGCGCTTCACCTGCGCCTTCATCTGCACCGTCCGCGCCGCCCAGGCGCCTTTAAGTTCGTCGTTAAGATGGCCTGCCGCCCGCTGGCTGGCGAAGGCCACATACTGACGCAACAGATTATTGGCATCCTGCCCGGTCTCGGCGGTCAGTTTGACGCTGTCGTTAATGCTCTTGGCCGCATCGCCTGGCATAAACTGGATATTGTTAATCAGGTCATCCAGCATCGCCGCATCAGCGCGGGCATTACCCGACTGACGCTGCTTGTAGTAGTCCGTTTGCAGCCAGAAATCGCGCCGGGTATCCCAGGAGGCCAGCTGCATGATGAACTCTTTATACGCTTCATCCATGGCGGAAGGCTGGTCGACCGAGGCGAGGTCGGCTTTAATGTCCAGATTGCGTAAGAACTGCTGTTGGGAATAGTATCCCCCCAACATATTGACAGTAGGCCGATCGGTGATCGCCGTGGCGCTCCACTCCTGGCGAGCAAAGAAGGTGTACACCAGCACGATGGCGGCGAAGAGTACGGCGCCGCCGACTATCCAGCCTTTTCCTGCCCATAAAGCGCGAAACAGCCCGCGAATATCCAGCTCGTTCTCAACGTTCACTGCTTGTGCTCCCGGTAATGGTTGAGTCATCACATCCCCAGCTCTACTTGGTTAGTTTCGGATTATTGCCGCTGTGTCGCCGAATTCTGCGTCTGATGCGCTTAACCAGGCGCGCCACTTTCCAGGCGCGCTTAATACAGTAGCCATAAAGAAAGAAGGCTACCAAAAAGAGAATTAACATCACCCATTCCGGCACAATGCGGGTGTATTCCGCCACGACGCCAACCAGCGCCAGCAGGGCGGCGGCCAGGGTAATCAGGACAAACGCCTGGCGGGAAGTAAACCCGGCGCGCATGATCAAATGATGAATATGCTGACGGTCCGGTGAGAAAGGACTCATGCCTTTGCGCAGGCGGCGATACATAATCGCCACCATGTCCATCAGCGGGATAGCGATAATCCACAGCGCGGTCACCGGGCTAATGGGATGCGTTTTACCTTGCGTGGTTTCCAGCAGGATCCAGATGATGGTGAAGCCAATCATCGTGCTGCCAGCGTCACCCATAAAGACTTTATAGCGGCGGCCGAGGGCGCCAAGATTGAGAAGAATATAGGGTAGAATGGCGGCGATCATCGCGAAACACCACATCGCCAGGCTGTACTGACCATCAAACCAAAGAATAATCCCGGTCGCCGCAAAAGAGACCGATGACAGTCCGCCGAGCAGGCCGTCGATACCATCGACCATGTTGAACGCATTGATAGCGGCCCAGACGGCAAACAGCGTCAGGAAGAAGCCGAAGGGCCCCAGCACCAGTTCCCACGAGCCAAAAATAAAGCCCAAACTACTCAGATGCAGATTCCCTGCCATCATCATAATCACGGCGATCGCGGCCTGAATGACCGCGCGAATTTTCACGCTGATGTCGAAGCGATCGTCAAGCGCGCCAACCAGCACCAATACCCCCGCGCAGGCCAGATACAGCGAGGCGTGAGGAATATAATAATCGGCGATGGCGAAAGTGAAACAGATACCTGCATAAACTGAGATACCACCGACCAACGGAATCAACCCCTGATGCCGTTTGCGATAGTTGGGTTTATCCACTAACCCGATCTTTTTTGCCACTTTCCGCGCGACAAAAATAAAGAGGGTCGTGAATAAGAAAATACTGATTAATTCAGTAATAGCAGTGAGTAAATTCACAACGCATGTGCTCTCAGCATAGTTAATCCGGGAAGTATAGCGATGATGCCCCAACTCCAGAAGGGGAAAAGCAGAACATTACAAATTTATTGTATAGATTTTAGTCTGTTAAAGCTGTCTCCGCCTGCTATCCGGCGCCATTATACGACAACTTTCGTCCCGCTTTCTCTGTCTCTGGATCATACAAACCCAAAAATGAAAACGCCACGCAAAGGCGTGGCGTTTTTGGCTTTTTTTACCTTACGAGCGCTTCATCATATCGAAGAAGTCATCATTCGTCTTGGTCATTGCCAGCTTATTGATGAGGAATTCCATCGCATCAATCTCACCCATCGGATGGATAATTTTGCGCAGGATCCACATTTTCTGCAGCTCTTCCTGAGTGGTAAGCAGCTCTTCTTTACGGGTACCGGAACGGTTGTAGTCGATAGCCGGGAAGACGCGTTTTTCAGCAATCTTACGAGAGAGGTGCAGTTCCATGTTACCGGTGCCTTTAAACTCTTCGTAGATAACTTCGTCCATTTTGGAACCGGTGTCGATCAGCGCCGTGGCGATGATGGTCAGGCTACCGCCCTCCTCGACGTTACGTGCCGCACCAAAGAAACGCTTCGGACGGTGCAGAGCGTTGGCGTCCACACCACCGGTCAACACTTTACCGGAAGCCGGAACCACGGTGTTGTAGGCACGCGCCAGACGGGTAATGGAGTCGAGCAGGATGATAACGTCTTTCTTGTGTTCAACCAGACGTTTCGCTTTCTCAATAACCATCTCGGCAACCTGCACGTGACGGGATGCCGGCTCGTCAAAGGTGGAAGCAACCACTTCACCTTTCACCAGACGCTGCATCTCGGTCACTTCTTCCGGACGTTCGTCGATCAGCAGTACCATCAGGACACAGTCCGGGTGGTTGTATGCGATGCTCTGCGCGATGTTCTGCAGCAGCATGGTTTTACCGGCTTTCGGCGGCGCGACGATCAGACCACGCTGGCCGCGGCCAATCGGGGAGGCCAGATCCAGTACGCGAGCGGTTAAGTCTTCGGTAGAACCGTTACCACGCTCCATACGCAGGCGAGAGTTCGCGTGCAGCGGCGTTAAGTTCTCGAACAGGATCTTGTTACGCGCGTTTTCCGGCTTGTCGTAGTTAACTTCGTTAACTTTCAGCAGCGCAAAGTAACGTTCACCCTCTTTCGGAGGACGAATCTTACCGGAAATGGTGTCACCAGTGCGGAGGTTGAAACGGCGGATTTGGCTGGGGGATACGTAGATGTCGTCAGGGCCGGCGAGGTAGGAGCTGTCTGCGGAGCGGAGGAATCCAAATCCATCCTGCAGTATCTCCAGTACGCCGTCGCCAAAGATATCTTCGCCACTCTTCGAATGCTGCTTGAGGATGGCAAAAATAATATCCTGCTTACGCATACGAGCCAGGTTTTCCAGCCCCATATTTTCGCCGAGAGTAATCAGCTCAGAAACCGGCGTATTCTTTAATTCGGTAAGATTCATAGTGGTGTGGGTTCTTAAACTCGGGGTAAATCTCGAACTTAATGTTGTGAATGGTATGGCAGGAACTTCCATGCCTGTTAACGGCCTTCATCTCGTGTCTGTACGTTGCCTGGTCACAGGAAAGAACGCAGAACTGAAACGACTAGACGGAATGAGTGAAAAGCCCGGAATTATTAGCTTCACGCGCATTTATGCGGGATGCTTCGGGTAAAACAAGATTCAAACAAGGTATGTTTAAAACGAAGTCTGTGGATTAACTTAGCACGACTCCAGCCGGGCGTCCAGAGTTCCGCAAAAAATAGGAATCTGGACGCCGGAACAGCAATTTGCTTACGCCAGGTTAGCGTCGAGGAACTCTTTCAGCTGACCCTTGGACAGGGCGCCAACTTTAGTGGCCGCCACTTCGCCGTTTTTAAACAGCAGCAGGGTTGGGATACCGCGAATGCCGTATTTCGGCGCAGTGCCCGGGTTCTGGTCAATGTTCAGCTTAGCTACGGTCAGTTTGCCCTGATACTCTTCAGCGATCTCATCCAGAATCGGGGCGATCATTTTGCACGGACCACACCACTCTGCCCAGAAATCGACGAGGGTCAGCCCGTCAGCCTTGAGTACGTCCGTGTCAAAACTGTCGTCAGTCAGGTGAATAATTTTATCGCTCATATTTAACTCCACAGGAATAAGCCTGGTGTGTTGGTGTCGTAGCCATCAACGACGCGCTGCGGCTACGTTATGCACGCTATTCTTCAGGATACCTCAATTCTCTGGCCTGCCAACTGGCGCAATCCATCATGGACTCGCCTGTTGACGCCAGGGTGCCCGAACGCGAACTGCATGCTGCAGATTTATCGCTCCCGACTCGCTTAGTAGTCTAAGCTATCCTGGATTCGTTCAGTTACCGTAGACGTACCTTGAATAATTTCGTACACCGCCAACGAAAGGTTGACGTTATTTCACCGGATACGCTTTCTTAATGCAATAGTTAGCTGATATTCTACCACACTATGAGCAAAACACATTTAACAGAACAGAAGTTTTCCGACTTCGCCCTGCACCCGGCAGTCATTGAAGCCCTTGAAAAGAAAGGGTTTCATAATTGCACACCCATTCAGGCCCTCGCCCTTCCGCTGACGCTGGAAGGCCGCGATGTCGCCGGGCAGGCGCAAACCGGTACCGGTAAAACGATGGCGTTCCTGACGTCAACGTTTCATTATCTTCTCTCTCACCCGGCTATCGCCGATCGCCAGGTTAACCAACCGCGCGCGCTGATTATGGCGCCGACGCGTGAACTGGCGGTACAGATCCACGCCGACGCTGAGCCACTGGCGCAGGCCACCGGTCTGAAGCTGGGTCTGGCTTACGGCGGCGACGGCTACGATAAGCAGTTGAAAGTGCTGGAAAGCGGCGTCGATATTCTGATCGGTACCACTGGTCGTCTGATCGATTACGCGAAGCAGAACCACATTAACCTCGGCGCCATTCAGGTTGTCGTGCTGGACGAAGCCGATCGCATGTACGATCTCGGCTTTATTAAAGATATCCGCTGGCTGTTCCGCCGCATGCCGCCGGCCACTCAGCGCCTGAACATGCTGTTCTCCGCGACCCTTTCTTATCGCGTCCGCGAACTGGCGTTCGAACAAATGAATAACGCCGAGTACGTTGAAGTCGAGCCGGAACAGAAAACGGGCCACCGTATTAAAGAAGAGCTCTTCTACCCGTCCAACGAAGAAAAAATGCGCCTGCTGCAGACGCTGCTGGAAGAAGAGTGGCCCGATCGCGCCATCGTTTTCGCCAATACCAAGCACCGTTGCGAAGATATCTGGGGCCATCTCGCCGCCGACGGCCATCGCGTAGGTCTGCTGACCGGCGACGTGGCGCAGAAAAAACGTCTGCGCATTCTCGAAGAATTTACCCGTGGCGACCTCGATATTCTGGTCGCGACCGATGTTGCCGCTCGTGGTTTGCACATTCCGGCCGTGACCCACGTCTTTAACTACGATCTGCCGGACGACTGCGAAGATTACGTTCACCGCATCGGCCGTACCGGTCGCGCTGGCGCCAGCGGTCACTCCATTAGCCTCGCCTGCGAAGAGTATGCGCTGAATCTGCCGGCGATCGAAACCTATATTGGTCACTCAATTCCGGTCAGTAAGTACAACCCGGACGCGCTGATGACCGACCTGCCTAAGCCGCTGCGTCTGACCCGTGCGCGCCCAGGCAACGGCCCGCGCCGTAACGGTCCACCGCGCAATCGTCGTCGTTCAGGTTAAGAGATCTATGCCATACGCTCAGTCATTCAGAATCTGCCAGGGCGACCTTCCTCTGGCGACCCGCTCAGTGATGTGGATCGGGCCTAAGCGCCCCGCCGACCAGGGAGCCTTCTGAACGATGAAGAGTATGAGCTCCACCTCGCTATATGCCGCCATTGATTTGGGCTCCAATAGTTTCCATATGTTGGTGGTGCGCGAGGTGGCGGGCAGCATCCAGACGCTGAGCCGCATTAAGCGTAAGGTTCGACTGGCCGCCGGCCTGAATAGCGACAACACCCTCTCCGCAGAAGCGATGGAACGGGGCTGGCAGTGCTTACGCCTGTTTGCCGAGCGCCTGCAGGATATTCCGCCGACGCAAATCCGCGTCGTGGCCACCGCCACGCTGCGTCTTGCCGTCAATGCGGGAGAGTTTCTGGCGAAAGCGCAGGAGATCCTCGGCACTCCAGTGCAAGTGATCAGCGGCGAAGAAGAAGCGCGCCTGATTTACCAGGGTGTCGCCCACACCACCGGCGGCGCCGATCAGCGCCTGGTGGTCGATATCGGCGGCGCCAGCACCGAGCTGGTGACCGGGACCGGCGCACAAACAACCTCGCTGTTTAGCCTGTCGATGGGCTGTGTCACCTGGCTTGAACGCTATTTTGCCGACCGTAGTCTGACGAAAGAGAATTTCGATCTCGCCGAAGCGGCTGCGCGCGAGGTGCTACTGCCCGTCGCCGATGTGCTGCGCTATCACGGATGGAAAGTGTGCGTTGGCGCCTCCGGCACCGTTCAGGCTCTGCAGGAAATTATGATGGCGCAGGGGATGGATGAACGAATCACCCTCGCCAAACTCCAGCAGCTTAAACAGCGCGCTATCCAGTGCGGACGTCTGGAAGAGCTGGAGATCGAAGGCTTAACCCTTGAGCGGGCGCTGGTGTTTCCTAGCGGGCTGGCGATCCTGATCGCTATCTTCAGCGAACTGAATATTCAGTGTATGACCCTCGCGGGCGGCGCGTTACGCGAAGGCCTGGTGTACGGCATGCTGCATCTCTCCGTTGAGCAGGACATCCGCAGCCGCACGCTGCGTAATATTCAGCGTCGTTTTATGATCGACACCGAACAGGCCCAGCGCGTCGGCGGCCTTGCCAGTCATCTGCTCAGTCAGTTGGATGGCAGCTGGGAGCTGGATCCGCTAAGCCGTGATTTACTCCTTAGCGCCTGTGCGCTGCATGAGATTGGGCTGAGCGTGGATTTTAAGCGCGCGCCGCAACACGCCGCCTATCTGGTCAATAACCTCGACCTGCCGGGCTTTACCCCGGCGCAGAAGAAGCTGATTGCCACGCTGCTCCTTAACCAGACTAACGCTATCGACCTCTCTTCGCTTCATCAACAGAATGCCGTCCCACCGCGGGTGGCTGAGCATCTGTGTCGTCTGCTGCGACTGGCAATCCTGTTTGCCAGCCGGCGGCGCGACGATCTGTTGCCCGCCATTCAGCTGACCGCTCAAGACGAACAACTGACGCTGATATTGCCGGGAAACTGGCTGGATGAACATCCGCTGGGTCGGGAGATGGTCGATCAGGAGTGTCAGTGGCAAAGCTACGTCCACTGGATACTTCGGGTCGCCAGCGGCGATACGCTGAAATAATATCCAGCCAGGAGGGCGGATGCGGGAAGAACTGGATTTCAAATCGCTACGCTTTTTCTCTGCGCTCTACCGCTTGGGCAATGTTTCCCCAGCAGCGGACGCGCTCGATATCAGCCAGCCCACCGGCAGCCTTTTGCTGAAAAAACTACGAGATCATTTTGCTGACCCGCTGTTTGTCCGGGTCGGGCAGCGGATGATCCCGACGCCGCGAGCGGACGCGATCGCCCCCACCATCTCGACTCTTCTCCAGCTTGCCGATAACGATTTAGCGGTCAAACCTGAATTTCTTCCCCAGCAGAGCCAGCGTAATTTTACGATCGGTATGACCGATATCAGCCAAATGACGCTGCTGCCTTTATTGCAAATTGCGCTCCAGCAGCAGGCGGCGGACGGGATCACCTTTACGGTACAGAATCTGGATGAGCAGACCCTCAACGCCCTCGAATCCGGGAAATGCGATCTCGCGATCGGCTATCTGACGCAGCTTCCGGAAAGCGTCTACCAGCAACATCTCTTCGATCAATCATATGTCTGCCTGGCTGCGGAAAACCATCCTCGCATTCGCGCACAGCTCCGCGCCGAAGACTGGCGCCAGGAAAAGCATCTGGCGATCCGCGTGGAGGGGACTGCCCATGGCGATATGGATAAGCTGCTTGATGAGCACCACATGCCCCGGCGCATTGCGCTAACGTTACCAAGTTTTTTAGGTACCGGTGAGCTGGTGGCCGAAAGCGATATGATTGCCGTCGTCCCGGAACAGGTGGCGCGGCATATCACCCGGCGCTATCCCTGCCGCAGCTGGCCGCTGCCTTTTCCCCTCGCCAAAATCGCCATCCGTCAGGTCTGGCATCAGCGGCTGCACCGCGATCCCGGACATATCTGGCTACGCTCGCTGATCGCTACGCTTGCCGATCCCGCACAGCAGAGTACTTCTATTAAAATCTAAGTAACAAAATACGCCCGTGTATTGGTTTTATTAATAACCCCTATTACGTTTGGTTTATTGCTGGTAATACGTGAAAGCTTTTATTCTCCTCGCATCAAGCCACACTGACTCATATCGCAAGGAAAATATCATGCGCGGAAAAATTGCTTTAGAAGAACACGTATCCACTCCTGAAAATAACCGTCTGTGGGATTCATCTGGTGAAGCAGGTCGTAACGGCACAGAATATATGAAAGATGTTGAACGCCGCCTGCTGGATCGCAGCATTCAGCTGGAAGAAATGGCGCAGCGTCATATTGATCATGTAATTCTTTCTCTGACTTCACCTGGCGCCCAGTCTATTTTAGATAAAGCCAAAGCCGTCTCTTTTGCCCGCGATACCAACGATTTTATCGTTGAGAATTATGTTAAGCCAAATCCGGACAAATTCAGCGCCTTCGCCACCCTGGCATTGCAGAACCCGGAAGCCGCGGCGGAAGAGCTGGAGCGCGCCGTGAAAAAGTTAGGCATGAAAGGTGCGCTGATCAACGGCTACACCAACGTTAAAGATAGCGAGCATGGCCTGTATCTTGATGACGAATCCATGCTGGTATTCTGGGATAAGGTCAACGAGCTGAACGTGCCTGTCTATCTGCATCCTCGTGAACCGCTGGAAGGCCCGGCGCGTGGCATCTATACCGGTTACGAAAGCCTGATCGGCTCTGCCTGGGGCTTCGCTCAGGAAACGGCAGTGCATGCTATTCGTCTGATGATGAGCGGTCTGTTCGATCGTTATCCTAACCTCAATCTGGTGCTGGGTCACCTCGGCGAAGGGCTGGTACATATGCTGCCGCGCACTCAACATCGTCTCTATCGTCAGCGTTTCGGCTGCGGTCTGGGTAAAGCGGAAAAACCGTTAATGCACTACCTGCAGAATAACTTCATCGTTACCACCAGCGGCCATTTCAATACCCATTCACTGAATAATGCTATTGAAGTCATGGGCGCCGATCGCGTGATGTTCTCTGTCGATTATCCGTATGAAGATATTCATCAGGCCTGCGACTGGTTTGATCCTTTAGAACTTGAAGCAGGCCTGAAAGAGAAAATCGCCTGGGGTAATGCCAGCCGCGTATTTAACATTAAATAATTAATTTAAATATTTCAGGGCCTGTATATTCAGGCCCTGATTTTTATTAGGGAAAATAAATTATGGCTATAGGTATATTTGTCTGTAGCGGCTCGCTTCTCGTTGGTGCGCTGGCGGGCGCTTCACTGAATCGTTTTATTCCGGAACATTTCAAAAAAACCTTACCGTTGATCGCCGGACTGATCTCAATCAGTATGGGCATATTCTTTGTCAATAAATTGCATAACCTGCCGCCGATTGCCCTGGCTATTATTGTCGGCACGATTATCGGCGGCCTGTTGAATATTGAAAAATGGATTGAACGAGCCGGAACAACGCTGCGCAGCCCCATTGAACGTATTTTTCCGGCGCAGTCCAGCGCCAGCGTCGGTGCGGAAGATTTTATGAATCAGTTTATCGCCGTGCTGATCCTGTTCTGCGCCAGCGGTACCGGCATCTTCGGCGCCTTAACCGAAGGGATGACCGGCGACCCGACCATTCTGCTGACCAAGTCGATCCTCGACTTTTTTACTGCCGCGATTTTCGCCTCCACGCTGGGGTATATCATCACCGTGATCTTTATTCCCCAGCTGATTGTTTTCGTTATCCTGTTTTTCGCGGCAACCTTTATCATGGCGTTAATCAATCCGTCGATGATCGCCGACTTCACCGCCTGCGGCGGCATCATTATGCTGGCGACCGGTTTCCGTCTGTGCGGGATCCGTGCCTTCCCTACCGCCAATATGCTGCCCTCGCTAATACTGGTGATGCCCTTCTCCGCCGCCTGGCAGCAGTTTATCGCCTGAGACGCTAAGCTTTTTTCGCCTTTGCCAGCATCGCCCGAATATTAGCGACGTTGGCCTGGCCTTTTTGCATCCGCTCTTCAGGCGTAATGGTTTTGCGTGCCTGCTCCCAGATAAGGTCGTCCTGAGGTAGCTCCAGCAGAAAACGACTCGGTTCAGGACGCACCAGTTCGCCATATTGCCGGCGCTCCTTACAGAGCGTAAAGGTCAGCTCTTTCTGCGCACGGGTGATGCCAACGTAGGCTAACCGTCGCTCTTCATCGACGTTATCTTCATCAATGCTGCTTTGGTGCGGCAGCAATCCCTCTTCCATTCCCACCAGATAGACGTAGGGGAACTCCAGCCCCTTTGACGCATGGAGAGTCATCAGCTGCACCTGATCCAGCTCTTCATCCGATTCGCCGCGCTCCATCATGTCGCGCAGGGTAAAGCGGGTGACCACCTGGGTCAGGGTCATCGGCTCATCGATTTCGCTGCCTTCCAGCATCTCGGTCATCCAGGTAAACAGCTGGTTGACGTTTTTCATGCGCATTTCCGCGGCTTTCGGGCTGGGTGAGGTTTCATACAGCCAGGATTCGTAGTCGATCCCGCGAATCAAATCGCGCACGGCGTTGACCGGCTCGCGTTCGGCCAGCTGCTGGATCTCGCGTAGCCAGTGGGTGAAGCGGGTGAGGGATTCATAGCCGCGCCCGGTCAGCGTCTGGCTGAGACCCATATCAAAGCTGGCGGTGAACAAGCCTTTGTTGCGGCCCATCGCCCACTCACCGAGCTTTTGCAGCGTCGCCGGGCCGATCTCGCGCTTCGGCGTGTTGACGATACGCAGGAAGGCGCTGTCGTCGTCCGGGTTGGTCAGCACGCGCAGATAGGCCAGCAGATCTTTAATTTCCGGACGCGAAAAGAACGACGTGCCGCCGGAGATTTTGTACGGGATGCGGTTCTGCATCAGCATCTTTTCAAAGACCCGCGACTGGTGATTGCCGCGATAAAGGATCGCGTAGTCTTTGTAATTGGTTTTATTAATGAAGTGGTGGGCGATCAGCTCCCCGGCCACGCGCTCCGCTTCATGATCTTCATTGTTGGCGGAGAGCACTTTCAGCTCCGCGCCATATCCCAGTTCGGAGAACAGCCGCTTTTCAAAGACGTGAGGGTTATTGGCGATCAAAATATTGGCGGCTTTCAGAATACGCCCGGATGAGCGGTAGTTCTGCTCAAGCTTGATCACCTGCAGCGCCGGGAAGTCCTGGCTGAGCAGCACCAGGTTCTGCGGCCGCGCGCCGCGCCACGAGTAGATCGACTGGTCGTCATCGCCCACCACGGTAAAGCGCGCCCGCTGACCCACCAGCAGTTTCACCAGCTCATACTGGCTGGTATTGGTATCCTGATACTCATCCACCAGCAGGTAGCGGATCTTATTTTGCCAGCGCTCGCGCACCTCCTCGTTGCGCTGCAGCAGCAGCGTTGGCAGCAGGATCAGATCGTCAAAATCGAGGACATTGCAGGCCTTCATGTGCGCGTCGTATAGCCCATAGCAGTGGGCGAAAATACGATCCCGTTCGCCTTTCGCGCCAGCGGCGGCCTGCGCCGGGGTTTTTAGATCGTTTTTCCAGTTGGAGATCGTCGAGATCAGCTGCTGAAGCACCACTTTGTCATCTTCGATCAACCCTTCGGTCAGTTCCTTAAGCAGCGCCACCTGGTCGGTATCGTCGAATAAGGAAAAGTTAGACTTCATACCCAGCGCAGCGTATTCGCGCTTAATGATATCCAGCCCCAAAGTGTGGAAGGTGGAAATCATCAGGCCACGCGCCTCTTTGCGCCCCAGCGTTTGCCCAACGCGCTCTTTCATCTCGCGCGCGGCTTTGTTGGTAAAGGTCACGGCCGCGATATGGCGCGCCTGATAGCCGCAGCCGCGGATCAGGTGGGCGATTTTATTCGTAATAACGCGGGTCTTACCGGAACCGGCGCCCGCCAGCACCAGGCACGGTCCGGTGACGAATTCGACGGCTTGTTGTTGGCCAGGGTTTAAACGCATGGGAGTCTTGCTCAATCTTCGAACGGGGTGGGGATTGTAGCAGAAAGCGGAGCCGAGATTTACTGACTGATGGTAAAGTGTCAGCCACGCAAACCATCCTGAGAATGATGTCATGGCAAAAAGCGCAGCGGCCCTGCATATCCTGGTCAAAGAAGAGAAACTGGCGCTGGAGATCCTCGCCAAACTGGAGCGGGGCGTCAGCTTCGATCATCTGGCGAAACGCTATTCTAAATGTCCGTCTGGCCGCAACGGCGGCGACTTAGGCGAGTTTCAGCAAGGCGCGATGGTCGGTCCGTTTGATCAAGCCGTCTTCAGCTGTCCGCTGCTCAAACCCTATGGCCCGGTGAAAACCAAATTCGGCTACCACATCATCAAGGTGCTGTATCGCCGCTAGCGCGTGATACTATGGCGCCCTGATTTATCCCAACTCACTCAAGGCGCAATCATGGCTAAAACCGCGGCAGCACTGCATATCCTGGTAAAAGAAGAGAAACTGGCGCTCGATCTGCTCGAGCAGCTCAAAAACGGCGCCGATTTCGGCAAGCTGGCAAAGAAACACTCCATTTGTCCGTCAGGCAAACGCGGCGGCGATCTGGGTGAGTTCCGCCAGGGCCAGATGGTACCGGCCTTCGATAAAGTGGTCTTCTCCTGCCCTGAACTGGAGCCAACCGGCCCGCTGCATACCCAGTTCGGCTACCACATCATCAAAGTGCTGTACCGGAAATAATAAAAAACCCGGGGATCTTAATCTCCGGGTTTTTGCCTGATGGCGCTTCGCTTATCAGGCCTACTAAACAAATCCATGCCTCTATGGATTTCGGCTTGCCGGAAGGCGGCAAGGAAGTACATCCCCAGGAACAAAGATTACTATGTGACTGGGGTGTACGTACCGTAGCCAACGCATCGGCAAGTCGAAAGACGACGAGGAATTAGCCGGCTACCGCGATACGCTTCATATCGGTCATATAACCGCGCAGTTTCTTACCAACCTGCTCGATAGCGTGGCTGCGAATCGCTTCGTTCACATCGCGCAGCTGCGCGTTATCTACCGCGCCTTCGGCAATCGCTGTGCCCAGGTCGCCGGTCTGCAGGGTGGTCATGAACTCTTTCAGCAGCGGTACGCAAGCGTAAGAGAACAGGTAGTTACCATATTCAGCGGTATCGGAAATAACCACGTTCATCTCATACAGACGCTTACGGGCGATGGTGTTGGCGATAAGCGGCAGCTCATGCAGTGATTCGTAGTAAGCAGACTCTTCGATGATGCCGGAGGCCACCATGGTTTCGAAGGCCAGCTCAACGCCCGCTTTCACCATCGCGATCATCAGAACGCCTTTATCGAAGTACTCCTGCTCGCCGATTTTGCCTTCATATTGCGGCGCGGTTTCGAAGGCGGTTTTGCCGGTCTCTTCACGCCAGGTCAGCAGTTTCTTATCATCATTCGCCCAGTCCGCCATCATGCCGGAGGAGAATTCGCCGGAGATAATGTCGTCCATGTGTTTCTGGAACAGCGGCGCCATGATCTCTTTCAGCTGCTCGGACAGCGCATAAGCGCGCAGTTTCGCCGGGTTGGAGAGGCGATCCATCATCAGGGTGATGCCGCCCTGCTTCAGCGCTTCGGTGATGGTTTCCCAGCCGAACTGAATCAGTTTTTCTGCATACGCCGGATCGGTACCTTCCGCCACCAGCTTGTCGAAGCACAGCAGAGAACCCGCCTGCAGCATGCCGCAAAGGATGGTTTGCTCGCCCATCAGGTCAGATTTCACTTCCGCCACGAAGGAAGATTCCAGCACGCCCGCGCGGTGGCCGCCTGTCGCCGCAGCCCATGCTTTGGCAATCGCCATGCCTTCGCCTTTCGGGTCGTTTTCCGGGTGTACCGCGATAAGCGTCGGTACGCCGAAACCGCGTTTGTACTCTTCACGCACTTCGGTGCCCGGGCACTTCGGCGCCACCATCACCACGGTGATGTCTTTACGGATTTGCTCGCCCACTTCCACGATGTTGAAGCCGTGGGAGTAACCCAGCGCTGCGCCGTCTTTCATCAGCGGCTGTACGGAGCGCACAACGTCTGAGTGCTGTTTGTCCGGCGTCAGGTTAACCACCAGGTCGGCCTGCGGGATCAGCTCTTCATAAGTGCCGACTTTGAAGCCGTTTTCAGTCGCTTTACGCCAGGAGGCGCGCTTCTCAGCGATCGCTTCTTTACGCAGCGCATAGGAGATATCCAGGCCGGAGTCACGCATGTTCAGACCCTGGTTCAGGCCCTGCGCGCCGCAGCCGACGATGACCACTTTTTTACCCTGAAGGTAGCTTGCGCCATCGGCGAATTCGTCGCGCGCCATAAAGCGGCATTTGCCCAGCTGTGCCAGCTGCTGGCGCAGGTTCAGTGTATTAAAGTAGTTAGCCATGTCTGTAACTCCGTGATGTTGTGTCGTGCTTATTGTTCGGTTCGCTTTTGCGAGAATGAACTTACTATATGACAGGAATTTTATTGCGGAAATTGATATATTCACAACGTCACGTTGCATTTTATGAAATACAAAACCGGGGAGTACGCGCCGTGGATTTACGCGATCTGAAAACCTTTCTGCATCTGGCGGAAAGCCGCCATTTTGGCCGCAGCGCGCGGGCCATGCACGTCAGCCCGTCGACGCTTTCGCGCCAGATCCAACGTCTGGAAGAGGACCTCGGCCAGCCGCTGTTCGTGCGAGATAATCGCACGGTGACCCTTACCGAAGCCGGGGAAGAGTTACGTACCTTTGCCCAACAGACTTTATTGCAGTATCAGCAGCTTCGTCACGTCATCGATCAGCAGGGCCCTTCGCTCTCCGGCGAGCTGCACATCTTCTGCTCTGTCACCGCCGCCTATAGCCATCTGCCGCCGATCCTCGACCGCTTTCGCGCCGCGCACCCCTCGGTGGAGATCAAGCTCTCGACCGGCGACGCCGCCGACGCTATGGAGAAGGTCGTCACCGGCGAAGCCGACCTGGCGATTGCCGGTAAGCCGGAGACTCTGCCAGGGTCGGTGGCGTTTTCGATGCTGGAGAACCTCGCCGTGGTGTTAATTGCCCCGGCCCTTCCCTGCCCGGTGCGCAACCAGGTGACCGTCGAGCGCCCCGACTGGTCGACAGTGCCCTTTATCATGGCCGACCAGGGGCCGGTACGTCGGCGCATCGAGCTGTGGTTTCGGCGGCATAAAATCAGCAATCCGTCGATCTACGCCACCGTCGGCGGGCACGAAGCGATGGTGTCGATGGTCGCCCTGGGATGCGGCGTGGCGCTGCTGCCGGAAGTGGTGCTGGAGAACAGTCCGGAGCCGGTACGCAACAGGGTGATGATCCTGGAGCGCAGCGATGAGCAAACGCCGTTTGAGCTGGGTGTTTGCGCACAAAAAAAGCGGCTGCATGAGCCGCTTATTGATGCTTTCTGGAAAATTCTTCCCAACCACTAACCCGCGAGGAAAAAGCGGAATGCCGGGTTATGCGTTTCGTCGTGGCACTCATAGCCCAGCTCATTGAGACGAGTTTCAAAGTCCGGCTCGTGCTCGCCCAACTCGAAGGCCGCCAGTACCCGACCATAGTCAGTGCCGTGGCTGCGGTAGTGGAACAGTGAAATATTCCAGTGGGTGCCAAGGGTATGCAGGAATTTCAGCAGCGCCCCCGGCGATTCAGGAAACTCGAAGCTGAACAGCCGCTCCTGCAGCGCTTTTGACGGCCGGCCGCCGACCATATAGCGCACATGCAGCTTAGCCATCTCATCATCAGAGAGATCCACCACGCTGTAGCCGCCGTCGTTCAGTAACTGGAGGATCTCTTTCCGCTCTTCCAGGCCACGACTCAGCCGTACCCCGACAAAAATACAGGCGTCTTTGGCATCGGCAAAGCGGTAGTTGAACTCCGTCACTGAGCGGCCCCCCAGTAGCTGGCAAAACTTCAAAAAGCTACCTTTCTCTTCCGGGATCGTCACCGCCAGCAGCGCTTCGCGCTGTTCCCCGAGCTCGCAGCGCTCGGACACGTAGCGCAGGCCGTGGAAGTTGACGTTGGCCCCGGACAGAATATGAGCCAGACGCTCGCCGCGGATGTTATGCTGGGCGATATACTTTTTCATCCCCGCCAGCGCCAGCGCGCCGGAAGGCTCCGCCACCGCCCGCACATCTTCGAACAGATCCTTCATCGCCGCGCAGATAGCATCGCTATCGACGGTGATGATATCGTCCAGATACTCCTGGCATAAACGGAACGTTTCATCGCCGATGCGTTTGACCGCCACGCCTTCGGCAAACAAGCCGACGCGCGGCAGATCCACCGGATGGCCTGCGTCCAGCGCCGCCTTCAGGCAAGCAGAATCTTCCGCCTCCACCGCGATCACTTTGATCTGCGGCATCAGCTGCTTGATCAGCACCGCCACGCCCGCTGCCAGACCGCCGCCGCCCACCGGGACGAATACGCGGTCAATATGGGCATCCTGCTGCAGCAGCTCCAGCGCCAGGGTTCCCTGTCCGGCGATGACCATCGGGTGATCGAACGGCGGCACCCAGGTAAAACCCTGCTGTTGCGCCAGCTCAATCGCTCTCGCCTTCGCTTCGTCAAAGTTGGCGCCGTGCAGCAGCACTTCGCCGCCAAAGCCGCGAACGGCATCGACTTTGATATCGGCGGTCGCTACCGGCATCACGATCAGCGCCTTAACGCCCAGCCGCGATGCGGAAAACGCCACGCCCTGGGCATGGTTGCCCGCCGAAGCGGTGATCACCCCGTGGGATTTCTGTTCGGCAGTCAGGCTGGACATCATCGCGTAAGCGCCGCGCAGCTTAAAGCTGTGTACCGGCTGGCGATCTTCACGCTTCACCAGAATAACGTTATCCAGCCGCGACGAGAGCTTATCCATTTTTTGCAGCGGCGTTTTCTGCACCGCTTCATAAACCGGCGCGCGCAGCACTGCTCGCAGGTACTCGGCGCCCTCAGGAGCGCCGGACAAGGGTTGTGAATCCGCCATGATTAGCCACCCAGCTTGGATTTATCGCGTACCGCGCCTTTGTCGGCGCTGGTCGCCAGGCTGGCGTAGGCGCGAAGGGCAAAGGAGACCTGACGCTGGCGATTCTTCGGCGTCCACGCCTGGTCGCCACGCGCTTCCTGGGCTTCACGACGCGCCGCAATTTCCGCATCGCTCAGCTGCAGCTGGATGCTGCGGTTCGGAATATCAATCGCGATCATGTCGCCATCTTCAATGAGCGCAATGTTGCCGCCGCTCGCCGCTTCCGGAGAGACGTGACCGATAGAGAGCCCTGAGGTGCCGCCGGAGAAACGGCCATCGGTGATCAGCGCGCACGCTTTGCCCAGCCCCATCGACTTCAGGAAGCTGGTGGGGTAAAGCATCTCCTGCATCCCCGGCCCGCCTTTCGGCCCTTCGTAGCGGATCACCACGACGTCGCTTTCCACGACTTTACCGCCGAGGATGGCCTCAACCGCATCGTCCTGGCTCTCATATACTTTCGCCGGACCGGTAAATTTCAGGATGCTGTCGTCCACGCCGGCGGTTTTCACGATACAACCGTTTTCTGCGAAATTGCCGTACAGCACCGCCAGGCCGCCGTCCTTGCTGTAAGCGTGTTCCAGAGAACGGATACAGCCTTCGGCGCGATCGTCATCCAGGGTATCCCAGCGGCAGTCTTGCGAGAACGCCAGGGTGGTACGGATGCCCGCCGGGCCGGCGCGGAACATTTTTTTCACCGCGTCGTCCTGGGTCACCATCACATCGTACTGTTCCAGGGTCTGCGGCAGCGTCAGGCCAAGGACGTTTTTGACCTCGCGATTCAGCAGCCCGGCGCGGTCCAGCTCGCCCAGAATGCCCAGCACGCCGCCGGCGCGATGCACATCTTCCATATGGTATTTCTGCGTGCTCGGCGCCACCTTACACAGCTGCGGCACTTTGCGGGAGAGCTTATCGATATCGCTCATGGTGAAGTCGATTTCAGCTTCCTGCGCCGCCGCCAGCAGGTGCAGAACGGTATTGGTGGAGCCGCCCATGGCGATATCCAGCGTCATAGCGTTCTCAAAGGCCGCCTTGCTGGCGATATTGCGCGGCAGCGCGGAAGCGTCATCCTGCTCGTAATAGCGTTTGGTCAGCTCCACGATACGTTTCCCGGCGTTTAGGAACAGCTCCTTACGATCGGCGTGGGTCGCCAGCAGAGAGCCGTTGCCCGGCTGCGACAGGCCCAGCGCTTCGGTCAGGCAGTTCATGGAGTTCGCCGTGAACATCCCGGAACAGGAGCCGCAGGTCGGGCAGGCGGAGCGTTCCACCTGATTACTCTGCTCGTCGGACACTTTCGGATCCGCCCCCTGAATCATCGCATCCACCAGGTCAAGCTTGATGATTTTATCTGACAGCTTGGTCTTCCCGGCTTCCATCGGGCCGCCGGAAACAAAGATCACCGGAATATTCAAACGCAGGGAGGCCATCAGCATCCCCGGGGTGATTTTGTCGCAGTTGGAGATACAAACCATGGCATCAGCGCAGTGGGCGTTAACCATGTACTCCACCGAGTCGGCGATCAGCTCGCGGGATGGCAGTGAATAGAGCATACCCCCGTGGCCCATAGCGATCCCATCATCCACTGCGATGGTGTTGAATTCTTTGGCCACGCCACCGGCGGCTTCAATCTGCTCGGCAACCAGTTTGCCGAGATCGCGCAGGTGCACGTGCCCGGGGACAAACTGGGTAAAGGAGTTAACGACGGCGATAATCGGTTTGCCGAAATCGGCATCGGTCATTCCGGTTGCGCGCCACAACGCGCGGGCGCCCGCCATATTGCGGCCATGTGTGGTGGTGGCGGAACGGTACTTAGGCATGCTCTTTTTACTCCCATCTGTGTTTATTAAATGGGACGGTGCGTGCCGTCCCATTTTTAATTACTTACTTACCGGATCCAACCAGCCCCATTTATCTTCTGTTTCACCGGTGAAGAGGCCAAAGAAGGCTTCCTGAATGCGTTTGGTTACCGGACCGCGACGGCCTGCGCCGACCTGGATGCCGTCCACGCTGCGCACCGGGGTGATTTCCGCCGCAGTGCCGGACATGAAGACTTCATCCGCCAGATACAGGGATTCACGGGACAACACCTGCTCGCGGACTTCGATACCAAGATCTTTCGCCAGCTTGATAATGGCGTCGCGGGTAATGCCCGGCAGCGCGGAAGAGGTAAACGGCGGGGTGAACAGTACACCGTCCTTCACTTCAAACAGGTTTTCCCCTGCGCCTTCGGAGATATAGCCGTTAACATCGAGGGCGATACCTTCCTGATAGCCATGGCGACGCGCTTCACTGCCAACCAGCAGCGAGGAAAGATAATTACCACCGGCTTTCGCTGCCGTCGGGATAGTGTTCGGCGCCGCGCGGTTCCAGGAAGAGACCATTGCATCGATCCCCTGCTCAAGCGCTTCTGCGCCGAGGTAGGCTCCCCATGGGAACGCCGCGATGATCACGTCAGTGTTGTAACCCGGAGGCGGGTTTACCCCCATGCCGACATCGCCAACAAACACCAGCGGACGGATATAAGCGCTGGTCAGATTATTGGTTCGAATGACTTCGCGGCAGGCTTCCATCAGTTCGTCGACGCTCTGGGAGACCGGGAAACGATAAATTTTGGCTGAATCATGCAGACGCTGCATATGTTCGCGATGACGGAACACCACCGGGCCTTTGTGCGAGTCGTAGCAACGGATCCCCTCGAATACCGAGGTACCGTAGTGCAGCGCATGGGACATCACATGAACTTTCGCTTCGCCCCACGGAACCATCTCGCCATTGAACCAAATGTAATCAGCTTTTTTCGTCGTCATTTTTCTTCCTTTGCGCTCAGGCGCGGATTTGTTGTGATGTGGGTTGCTGGATCTCGACGCAGGCAACGTCGACCAGTTTGCTTAATTGACTAAACAGTAATTCGACGGGCCGCGGGCTGGCAACGGTCAATTCGATATTTATGTTCTGTGCGTCCGGCGCGGTTTCCATGTTCATTGCGCAGATGTGGAAACCCCGGTGGCGGACAACGCGCAGCACGCGCTCTAAGGTTTCCGGGTTGAAACGTGCCTGTAAAGCGACCTGATGTTGCATCATGATAATTTCTCCAGCATTTCAGAGTTACTGGCGCCGGGCGGCACCAACGGCCAGACATTCTCAAGTTCGTCGATTGAGACATGAAGCAGGTATGGCCCCTGGCTCGAAAGCATGGTGTCGAGTGCCGCTTCAACCTGGTCTTTACGGGTGATGTGTTGGCCAGGAATACCGAAGGCGCTGGCCAGCGTGAGGAAATCAGGGTTATCAGTCAGAGTGGTTTCGCTATAACGTTCCTGGAAAAACAGCTGCTGCCATTGTCGAACCATCCCTAACCGCTGGTTGTCGAGTAACACGATCTTCAGCGGTAACTGCTTGCGTTTAACGGTGCCCAGCTCCTGTACATTCATCATGAAGGAGCCGTCACCGGAGATACAGATCACCGTATCGTTAGGGCGCGCCACCTGGGCGCCAACGGCGGCCGGCAGGCCAAAGCCCATGGTGCCTAAGCCGCTGGAGGTGATAAAGTTTTCCGGGCGGGTATAGGTCATATGCTGAGCCGACCACATTTGGTGTTGGCCAACGTCGGTGGTCACCACGCTGTCCGCCGGCTTGCGGTCGGAAAGCTGCTTCAGCAGCAGCGGCGCGTAGATTGCCTCACCGGGATGATCGTAACGCCAGGCATGCTCGGCACGCAGTGCGGCACTCCGCTCGCGCCAGCCATCGATAGCTAACGGCTGCTGCAGCGCCGGCAGCAGGCAGTTCAGATCGCCTGTCAGACCGATATGCGCCTGACGCAGCTTGTTCAGCTCCGCCGGATCGATGTCCATGTGGATCACTTTGGCATGCGGTGCGAAGGTATTGAGCTTACCGGTCACGCGATCGTCAAAGCGCGCGCCGACGGCGATCAGCAGATCGCACTCCTGTACCGCCAGGTTGGCCGCCTTAGTGCCGTGCATTCCCAGCATGCCGAGATAATAGGGATAATCAGCATCCACCACGCCCAGCCCTTTCAGGGTGCAGGTTGCCGGCATCCTGGTCACCGCCAGGAATTCGCGCAAAGCCGGTACCGCCTGCGCCATGCCGACCCCGCCGCCAACATACAGCATCGGTTGCTGCGATTGGGCCAGCATCTGCAGAGCCTGCGCCACTTCCGCCTGCGGAAATGCCATCTCATCGGCGACGGTAGAGAAATGGGGATCGAGGTCGCCCTGCGCCATCTGAATATCCTTAGGGATATCAACCAGCACCGGACCTGGACGGCCTGAGTTTGCCACCTGGAAAGCCTCGGCAATAACCCGCGGCAGTTCGTCCAGAGACTGCACAAGGAAACTGTGCTTAGTACAGGCCAGTGACAAACCGAGAACGTCTACTTCCTGGAACGCATCCGTGCCGATGAAGGGTGCGGCCACCTGGCCGGTGATAGCTACGATGGGAATAGAGTCAAGCAGGGCGTCCGCCAGGCCGGTGATCAGATTGGTCGCGCCCGGGCCGGACGTCGCGATACACACCCCGGTTTTACCGGTTGCTCGTGCATAACCAATGGCCGCCATGGCTGCCCCTTGCTCATGCCGGCACAGCAGGTGCTCCACGCCGCCGTCATACAGTGCATCGTAAACCGGCATAATTGCGCCACCCGGATAGCCAAAAACTGTGTCGACTCCCTGTGTCCGCAAAGCATGTACCACCCACTGCGCGCCATTCATAGTTAGTTCCCCGTCATAAATCGGGAGAAACAGAATTTTATGCTAAAAGTCATCATCTGCTCCTCGCTTAGGTTATTTCAGTTATAAAAAAACCCCCGGACCTTTCGGTGCGGGGGTCTTAGTTCGTTAAGGCTTGATTTCTAAGCCTTTCCTCGTCCAAGTGCAGCCCCGCACGGTGGGATAATAATCACCACCACGCTAATCACGACCAGGCTAATCACTCGTAGAAGGGCTGTCATTTTCTATACTTTCTGGCTTCTTGTTCGAAGGAATACCTAAAGAGTTACCACAGACATCACATAAAGCACAAGATTTTTTTATATCTTCGTTGCTGATCAGCCTAACGGTTTCAATAAAAATAATTGTTTTATATGAAAAAAATCAAAAATGAAAAAAATTCAGTTTTCTCACCCCTGCCGCGCTCTTCGGCGCCCTCTTTGCCAACATAGCTCTGTTTTGCGATCAAACGTCCATTTTCGGCTAAATGTAACGATGTGCCGCGAAAAGTATGGATACGCAGTTCTAAATTCGCACTTTTTCCATTCTCGCTTTACGTCATGCCAACCATAATTCTTCTCTGTCCAGGAGGTTTTATGTCGCTCGCTATCGTCTATACTCGCGCGGCGCTCGGTATCGAAGCGCCATTGATTACCGTTGAGGTTCATCTCAGCAACGGTCTTCCTGGTCTAACTATGGTCGGGCTGCCGGAAACCACCGTGAAAGAGGCCCGCGACCGGGTCCGCAGCGCCCTGATCAACAGCGGCTACGCTTTTCCTGCGAAGAAGATAACCATTAACCTGGCGCCAGCGGATCTGCCCAAAGAAGGCGGACGATACGATCTGCCCATCGCTCTCGCGCTTCTCGTTGCCTCAGAGCAGCTCAACACGACGCGACTGAATCAATATGAGTTTGTGGGCGAACTCGCCCTTACAGGTGGGTTACGAGGCGTTCCAGGGGCGATCCCCAGCGCAATGGAGGCCATCAAAGCCGGCCGGCGCATTGTCGTCTCCTCTGACAATGCGGCGGAGGTCGGCCTGATCGGCGGCAGCGATTGTCTGGTCGCCGACCATCTGCAGGAGGTTTGCGCATTTCTTGCGGGGCAGACATCGCTTTCGCCGCCTCTCGCCGAGGCGCCTGCTCGGGATGAACGCTACGAAGATCTGCTCGATGTTATCGGCCAGCAGCAGGGCAAACGAGCGCTGGAGATTGTGGCCGCCGGTGGTCACAATCTGCTCCTGATAGGCCCGCCCGGGACCGGGAAAACCATGCTAGCCAGCCGACTCCCCGGTCTCCTGCCGCCATTAAGCAATCAGGAAGCGCTGGAGAGCGCGGCCATACAGAGTCTGGTCAACCTCCACACCGCAAAGACGCGGTGGCGTCAGAGGCCGTTCCGCGCCCCCCACCATAGCGCCTCGCTGGCAGCGATGGTGGGCGGCGGCTCGATACCGGTCCCCGGTGAGATTTCCCTGGCCCATAATGGCGTGCTGTTTCTTGATGAACTGCCGGAGTTTGAGCGGCGGGTACTGGATGCGCTACGCGAACCCATTGAGTCAGGCAAGATCCACATATCACGCTCGCGCGCCAAAATTAATTATCCGGCGCGCTTTCAGCTTATTGCAGCGATGAATCCAAGCCCGACAGGACATTATCAGGGTAAACATAATCGTGCATCGCCGGAGCAGACATTGCGCTACCTTGGACGCCTGTCAGGCCCCTTCCTCGACCGCTTCGATCTTTCCTTAGAGATCCCATTGCCGCCGCCAGGAATACTGAGTCAGGGCTCGCAGGGCGAAGAATCGAGCGCAACGGTCCGGCAGCGGGTGCTGGCGGCGCGTGAACGACAAATGCTCAGGCAAAATAAACTCAATGCCCATCTTGAGAATCGTGAAATGAAGAACTGCTGTCGCTTAAGGCGGGAGGATGCTGTCTGGCTGGAACAGACGCTAACGCAGCTGGGGCTTTCTATTCGCGCCTGGCAGCGTCTGTTAAAGGTTGCGAGAACCATTGCCGATCTGGCAGAGGTTGAAGAGATTGAACGCTGTCATTTGCAGGAGGCGCTCAGCTATCGGGCAATTGATCGGATGCTCAACCATCTGCAGAAAATGATGGCGTAAAAAAAAGGGCTTACGCCCTTTTTTCTTAGTCATCGCTTTCGGTGTAATCGTCAGCGCCTTCCATCTGCGGTTTGCCGCCGGACAGAGTATGGAAACGCTTCGGCCGCTTGATACGCGCCATATACTTAATCCATACGCGTTCTGCTTCCGTCACCGGCTCACGTTCACCACGGCACACCGAGACAAATTGTTTTTCATCTTCGGTAACAGGTTCGCGCTTACCCAGTTCCAGTTCGTTAAAGGCATAACCATGACGTTCCAGCAGTTGCGCCTCTTTGATGGTGAAATCACCGTGACGGGAGAACCCGCGTGGATAATTTTTATTGTCGAAAAAACGATTAGTCGTCGTAAAGCTTTCCGCCATCCTACACGCTCCTGATTCTTTGGCCGAGCTATTTATGGCGCGGAGTATTAGTTACGCTTGACAGAGCGTCAAACAAAACATTTAAATCATCACGACAAATAATTTTGTGGAGAACGGTGTGGATACGGAATTGCTCAAGACTTTCCTGGAAGTGAGTAGAACTCGTCACTTTGGGCGAGCAGCAGAGGCGCTTTACCTGACACAGTCAGCAGTCAGCTTTCGTATTCGTCAGCTGGAAAATCAACTTGGTGTGAATCTGTTCACCCGTCATCGTAATAACATCCGCCTGACGACCGCCGGCGAAAAGCTCCTCCCCTATGCCGAAACGCTCATGAATACCTGGCAGGCTGCGCGCAAGGAGGTGGCACACTCTTCGCGACATAATGAATTCTCCATTGGGGCCAGCGCCTCCCTGTGGGAATGTATGCTTAACAGCTGGCTCGGTACCCTCTACAGCGCACCTTACAATCTCCAGTTTGAAGCCCGTATCGCGCAGCGGCAGTCGTTGGTTAAACAGCTTCACGAACGCCAGTTGGATCTGCTGATCACCACCGAATCGCCGAAGATGGATGAATTAAGCAGCCAGCTGTTGGGTAATTTTACTCTTGCCCTGTATTGCGCATCGCCTGCAAAAAACAGAAATGAATTGAATTACTTGCGCCTTGAATGGGGGCCTGATTTTCAGCAAAACGAAGTGGGACTGATAGGAAGCGATGATGTTCCGCTGCTCACTACCTCTTCAGCTGAACTGATCTATCAGCAATTATCGCGCCTGAACGGCTGCTGTTGGCTACCTGTTCGCTGGGCGAAAGAGAAGCATGGGTTACATACGGTCATGGACAGCGCTACGTTATCCCGTCCACTTTATGCGATCTGGTTACAAAATAGCGATAAGCAGGCGCAGATCCATGAGATCCTGAAAAACCCTATTCTGGAATAAACGCTACTCTCCATGGACGGAGATCAGCAAGGTATTTTCGTCGGGGATATTGCCAATGGAGATTAGAGATAAAAAAAATCCTTTGCCTGAGCAAAGGATTCTTATAAATGGCAGGGGCGGAGAGACTCGAACTCCCAACACCCGGTTTTGGAGACCGGTGCTCTACCAATTGAACTACGCCCCTAAAATTTTCTTACCACTAAGCCTGCTATTTGAGCAGGCTTAATGTTAAATAAGTGGCGGAACGGACGGGACTCGAACCCGCGACCCCCTGCGTGACAGGCAGGTATTCTAACCGACTGAACTACCGCTCCACCGAATTTCTTCGCTTTATTACCACCGGTTGTCACCCCGGCTTACTGCAATTTGATGCCTGGCAGTTCCCTACTCTCACATGGGGAGACCCCACACTACCATCGGCGCTACGGCGTTTCACTTCTGAGTTCGGCATGGGGTCAGGTGGGACCACCGCGCTAGTGCCGCCAGGCAAATTCTTTGTGCTCAGTACGCAATTCTTTATATTGCGTACTCAACTCTGAATCTAAGCTGAAAATTCTCTCAAATCGCCAAAACATCTTCGGCGTTGTAAGGTTAAGCCTCACGGTTCATTAGTACCGGTTAGCTCAACGCATCGCTGCGCTTACACACCCGGCCTATCAACGTCGTCGTCTTCAACGTTCCTTCAGGAGACTTAAAGTCTCAGGGAGAACTCATCTCGGGGCAAGTTTCGTGCTTAGATGCTTTCAGCACTTATCTCTTCCGCATTTAGCTACCGGGCAGTGCCATTGGCATGACAACCCGAACACCAGTGATGCGTCCACTCCGGTCCTCTCGTACTAGGAGCAGCCCCCCTCAATTCTCCAGCGCCCACGGCAGATAGGGACCGAACTGTCTCACGACGTTCTAAACCCAGCTCGCGTACCACTTTAAATGGCGAACAGCCATACCCTTGGGACCTACTTCAGCCCCAGGATGTGATGAGCCGACATCGAGGTGCCAAACACCGCCGTCGATATGAACTCTTGGGCGGTATCAGCCTGTTATCCCCGGAGTACCTTTTATCCGTTGAGCGATGGCCCTTCCATTCAGAACCACCGGATCACTATGACCTGCTTTCGCACCTGCTCGCGCCGTCACGCTCGCAGTCAAGCTAGCTTATGCCATTGCACTAACCTCCTGATGTCCGACCAGGATTAGCTAACCTTCGTGCTCCTCCGTTACGCTTTGGGAGGAGACCGCCCCAGTCAAACTACCCACCAGACACTGTCCGCAACCCCGGTCAGGGGCCAACGTTAGAACATCAAACATTAAAGGGTGGTATTTCAAGGTTGGCTCCACGCAGACTGGCGTCCACGCTTCAAAGCCTCCCACCTATCCTACACATCAAGGCTCAATGTTCAGTGTCAAGCTATAGTAAAGGTTCACGGGGTCTTTCCGTCTTGCCGCGGGTACACTGCATCTTCACAGCGAGTTCAATTTCACTGAGTCTCGGGTGGAGACAGCCTGGCCATCATTACGCCATTCGTGCAGGTCGGAACTTACCCGACAAGGAATTTCGCTACCTTAGGACCGTTATAGTTACGGCCGCCGTTTACCGGGGCTTCGATCAAGAGCTTCTCCTTACGGATAACCCCATCAATTAACCTTCCGGCACCGGGCAGGCGTCACACCGTATACGTCCACTTTCGTGTTTGCACAGTGCTGTGTTTTTAATAAACAGTTGCAGCCAGCTGGTATCTTCGACTGGTCTCAGCTCCACCCGCAGGGGCTTCACCTACACACCAGCGTGCCTTCTCCCGAAGTTACGGCACCATTTTGCCTAGTTCCTTCACCCGAGTTCTCTCAAGCGCCTTGGTATTCTCTACCTGACCACCTGTGTCGGTTTGGGGTACGATTTGATGTTACCTGATGCTTAGAGGCTTTTCCTGGAAGCAGGGCATTTGTTACTTCAGCACCGTAGTGCCTCGTCATCACACCTCAGCCTTGATTATCCGGATTTGCCTGGATAATCAGCCTACATGCTTAAACCGGGACAACCGTCGCCCGGCTAACATAGCCTTCTCCGTCCCCCCTTCGCAGTAACACCAAGTACAGGAATATTAACCTGTTTCCCATCGACTACGCCTTTCGGCCTCGCCTTAGGGGTCGACTCACCCTGCCCCGATTAACGTTGGACAGGAACCCTTGGTCTTCCGGCGAGCGGGCTTTTCACCCGCTTTATCGTTACTTATGTCAGCATTCGCACTTCTGATACCTCCAGCATGCCTCACAGCACACCTTCGCAGGCTTACAGAACGCTCCCCTACCCAACAACACATAGTGTCGCTGCCGCAGCTTCGGTGCATGGTTTAGCCCCGTTACATCTTCCGCGCAGGCCGACTCGACCAGTGAGCTATTACGCTTTCTTTAAATGATGGCTGCTTCTAAGCCAACATCCTGGCTGTCTGTGCCTTCCCACATCGTTTCCCACTTAACCATGACTTTGGGACCTTAGCTGGCGGTCTGGGTTGTTTCCCTCTTCACGACGGACGTTAGCACCCGCCGTGTGTCTCCCGTGATAACATTCTTCGGTATTCGTAGTTTGCATCGGGTTGGTAAGTCGGGATGACCCCCTAGCCGAAACAGTGCTCTACCCCCGAAGATGAATTCACGAGGCGCTACCTAAATAGCTTTCGGGGAGAACCAGCTATCTCCCGGTTTGATTGGCCTTTCACCCCCAGCCACAAGTCATCCGCTAATTTTTCAACATTAGTCGGTTCGGTCCTCCAGTTAGTGTTACCCAACCTTCAACCTGCCCATGGCTAGATCACCGGGTTTCGGGTCTATACCCTGCAACTTAACGCCCAGTTAAGACTCGGTTTCCCTGCGGCTCCCCTATACGGTTAACCTTGCTACAGAATATAAGTCGCTGACCCATTATACAAAAGGTACGCAGTCACACCCGAAGGTGCTCCCACTGCTTGTACGTACACGGTTTCAGGTTCTTTTTCACTCCCCTCGCCGGGGTTCTTTTCGCCTTTCCCTCACGGTACTGGTTCACTATCGGTCAGTCAGGAGTATTTAGCCTTGGAGGATGGTCCCCCCATATTCAGACAGGATACCACGTGTCCCGCCCTACTCTTCGAGTTCACAGCCTGTGCATTTTGGTGTACGGGACTATCACCCTGTACCGTCGGACTTTCCAGACCGTTCCACTAACACACAAGCTGATTCAGACTCTGGGCTGCTCCCCGTTCGCTCGCCGCTACTGGGGGAATCTCGGTTGATTTCTTTTCCTCGGGGTACTTAGATGTTTCAGTTCCCCCGGTTCGCCTCGTTAACCTATGTATTCAGTTAACGATAGTGCAACGAATTGCACTGGGTTTCCCCATTCGGACATCGCCGGTTATAACGGTTCATATCACCTTACCGACGCTTTTCGCAGATTAGCACGTCCTTCATCGCCTCTGACTGCCAGGGCATCCACCGTGTACGCTTAGTCGCTTAACCTCACAACCCGAAGATGTTTCGTAAAACATCATCGTGTCGCGAAAATTTGAGAGACTCGAACACACATTAACTGTGTGTCGTTTCAATTTTCAGCTTGATCCAGATTTTTAAAGAGCAAAACTTCGCAGTGCACCTTTTCAGGTTCACTCTGAAGTTTTCTTGTGTTCGCAGTAAAGATGGTGGAGCTATGCGGGATCGAACCGCAGACCTCCTGCGTGCAAAGCAGGCGCTCTCCCAGCTGAGCTATAGCCCCATCGTTTGCAACCTCTTCAAATTTGCTTCGCAAATTTGGTAGGCCTGAGTGGACTTGAACCACCGACCTCACCCTTATCAGGGGTGCGCTCTAACCACCTGAGCTACAAGCCTGTAGAGGTTTTTACTGCTGTTTTTCATCAGACAATCTGTGTGAGCACTGCAAAGGCAGGTTCTTTAAGGTAAGGAGGTGATCCAACCGCAGGTTCCCCTACGGTTACCTTGTTACGACTTCACCCCAGTCATGAATCACAAAGTGGTAAGCGCCCTCCCGAAGGTTAAGCTACCTACTTCTTTTGCAACCCACTCCCATGGTGTGACGGGCGGTGTGTACAAGGCCCGGGAACGTATTCACCGTAGCATTCTGATCTACGATTACTAGCGATTCCGACTTCATGGAGTCGAGTTGCAGACTCCAATCCGGACTACGACATACTTTATGAGGTCCGCTTGCTCTCGCGAGGTCGCTTCTCTTTGTATATGCCATTGTAGCACGTGTGTAGCCCTGGTCGTAAGGGCCATGATGACTTGACGTCATCCCCACCTTCCTCCAGTTTATCACTGGCAGTCTCCTTTGAGTTCCCGGCCTAACCGCTGGCAACAAAGGATAAGGGTTGCGCTCGTTGCGGGACTTAACCCAACATTTCACAACACGAGCTGACGACAGCCATGCAGCACCTGTCTCACAGTTCCCGAAGGCACCAATCCATCTCTGGAAAGTTCTGTGGATGTCAAGACCAGGTAAGGTTCTTCGCGTTGCATCGAATTAAACCACATGCTCCACCGCTTGTGCGGGCCCCCGTCAATTCATTTGAGTTTTAACCTTGCGGCCGTACTCCCCAGGCGGTCGATTTAACGCGTTAGCTCCGGAAGCCACGCCTCAAGGGCACAACCTCCAAATCGACATCGTTTACGGCGTGGACTACCAGGGTATCTAATCCTGTTTGCTCCCCACGCTTTCGCACCTGAGCGTCAGTCTTTGTCCAGGGGGCCGCCTTCGCCACCGGTATTCCTCCAGATCTCTACGCATTTCACCGCTACACCTGGAATTCTACCCCCCTCTACAAGACTCTAGCCTGCCAGT
Source organism: Klebsiella sp. P1954 (assembly GCF_018199955.1). NCBI lineage: Bacteria > Pseudomonadati > Pseudomonadota > Gammaproteobacteria > Enterobacterales > Enterobacteriaceae > Klebsiella > Klebsiella sp. P1954. Next base: position 2,838,919 of record NZ_CP073373.1, read on the forward strand.
TTCGAATGCAGTTCCCAGGTTGAGCCCGGGGATTTCACATCCGACTTGACAGACCGCCTGCGTGCGCTTTACGCCCAGTAATTCCGATTAACGCTTGCACCCTCCGTATTACCGCGGCTGCTGGCACGGAGTTAGCCGGTGCTTCTTCTGCGGGTAACGTCAATCGCCAAGGTTATTAACCTTAACGCCTTCCTCCCCGCTGAAAGTGCTTTACAACCCGAAGGCCTTCTTCACACACGCGGCATGGCTGCATCAGGCTTGCGCCCATTGTGCAATATTCCCCACTGCTGCCTCCCGTAGGAGTCTGGACCGTGTCTCAGTTCCAGTGTGGCTGGTCATCCTCTCAGACCAGCTAGGGATCGTCGCCTAGGTGAGCCGTTACCCCACCTACTAGCTAATCCCATCTGGGCACATCTGATGGCATGAGGCCCGAAGGTCCCCCACTTTGGTCTTGCGACATTATGCGGTATTAGCTACCGTTTCCAGTAGTTATCCCCCTCCATCAGGCAGTTTCCCAGACATTACTCACCCGTCCGCCGCTCGTCACCCGAGAGCAAGCTCTCTGTGCTACCGCTCGACTTGCATGTGTTAGGCCTGCCGCCAGCGTTCAATCTGAGCCATGATCAAACTCTTCAATTTAAGTTTGATGCTCAAAGAATTAAACTTCGTAATGAATTACGTGTTCACTCTTGAGACTTGGTATTCATTTTTCGTCCGAGGACGTTAAGAATCCATGTCACTTTGAGTGCCCACACAGATTGTCTGATAAATTGTTAAAGAGCAGTTGCAACGCGGCTTTCAGCTCACCGTTGCGAGGTCCCGTATAATACGTTTTCCTCATTCAGAGTCAAGCCCTTATTTTGCTTTTCTCTGTCAGTTTTTAGCGCTGAACTTCACCGCTAAAACCCTGCTGACCCGGCGGCTTGCTTGCCGTTGTTCCGTGTCAGTGGAGGCGCATTATAGGGAGTTCTGAGACGTTGACAAGCCCTGTTTTCAAAAAATTATTCAACCGTCTCTTTTTTGTGCAAAACGCCCTTAGAGCGGTAATTTTTCCAGCGTCGAGAAGCCATAGCGACGCAGAACGGGTAAAAGCTGTTCTGTTTCTGCCGTCAGCGCCATGCAGAATGCTTTATTCTCGTCGCTGGACTTCGCATCCGGCGCTTCATGCTCTAACAGCCAGGCGGTGCGTCGGGCAATCGCCGCGCCGGAATCGATCAGCCGTGTGCCTTCCGGCAGAACGCGCTGCAGCTCCTCCTGTAAAAGAGGAAAGTGGGTGCAGCCCAGCACCACCGTATCCGGCGGCTCCTGCATCCGCAGCCATGGGCGCAGGATACGGCGCAGCTCTTCTAACGGCACAGGCTCGCCGTGCAGCTTCGCTTCCGCCAGCTCCACCAGCTCCGCCGACCCCAGCATTTCAATCCGACATTCATTGGCAAAGCGGTCGATCAGCTCACGGGTATAAGGACGCTTTACGGTTCCGCGCGTCGCCAGCAGGCCAACAATGCCGTTCGCCGTTAAACGGGCGGCGGGCTTGATCGCCGGCACCACGCCAACGACGGGGAAAGCGAACTTTTCACGCAGGGCAGGCAGGGAGACGGTACTGGCGGTATTGCAGGCGATCACCGCCAGCGCCAGGGGATAACGCTGCTGGACAGCGGTGACGATTTCCACAACGCGCTCAACGATAAACTCCTCGCTCTTCTCGCCATAGGGGAAGGCAACGTTATCGAAAGCATAGATGTAATGCAGATTCGGCAGCAGCTGCCGAATCTCATTATAAACCGACAACCCACCGACGCCGGAATCAAACACCAGCACGGTGGGACGTGGATCAGAAGGTGTAGCTGCCAGACAAGGTGTATTCCCGTCCTGCAGATTGGTAGCCATAAACTGTCTCGTAATCTTTATCGAACAGGTTGGCTATTTTACCACGAACTGTCAGGTGTGAGGTGACGGGATACGATAAACCGACATCCCAGAGGCTCAACCCACCCATATTGACGGTACGCGAGTTGTCGTAGTCATAATCGTAACGCTTGCCGATGTAGTGATACGTCACATCCCACCCCAGATCGTAGACCTGGCCGTTCAGCTCGTATTTCACCTGCTGCTTCGCCCGGCGATAGAGGATCTTATTGGTTTCATCATCGCGAGGGTCAACATACTGCAGCGTCAGATGGTGCTCCACCGGCCCGGTGGTTATATTCCCCGTCCACTCCAGCCCCTTAATCGTCGCCGACTTGACGTTGTAATAGGCGTTGTTGTCGTAATCGATGAGGTTTTGAATCTCATAGCGATACGCGGAGAGGCGCCAGTCGACCGGCCCAGTTAACCCTTCAAGGCCCGCTTCCCATTGCTTCGACTCCTCTGGCTTCAGATTCGGGTTAGAGGCGATGCCAAAGCGTTCTGCCCCGTACTGCTGCCCGAGGGAGGGGGCGAGGAATCCTGTGCCGTACGAGAGCGTTGTCCGATAACCGTCGATAAATTCCCAGCCTGCGGCCGTCTGCCAGGTACCGTGCCAGCCAAACTGCTCGTCATGATCCTCACGGCCGGAAGCTTCCAGCGTCACGCTGTCAATCTGCTGCTGTCCCGTCAGATAAAGACCGGTGGTGTCACGCTTATACACGTCGGTACTGGTCGTTCCGCTGGATTTCAGCTTCTCTTGTTTCCAGTCAACGCCGCCGCTCACTGCCCCATGGCCTACCACAACATTATTTCCCCACTGGATATAGCGCTGTTCCATATCATCCAGGGTGGTGCCCGCGGCATAGCGGCCAGCGTCGCTGCTGTAGTTGTAATCTTTGATGCGCTGATAGTTAGCAATCAGCTGGGAGGAGTAAATTCCGGAGTGGTAGTGCAGACCGGTATCCCAGGATTGGGTATAGGATTGATCTTCATCGTTTCCACCTGCGTAGCCCCAGTTACCCTGGTCATAGTCAGCGTTGGCGGAATAACCATAGCCGCGGAAGAACCCCGAGAAGTTGTCATCGAACTGATGCTGTACCCCGCCCCACAGCATTTTATTGCGGTAGCCGTCGCGATCGCTGTCGCCGCTGTAAGAGGAATTCGGCTGGACGTTAAACCCTTTGGTGGTCTGATAGGCGCCAGCAGCGGTAACCAACGTATCGCCAAACCGCTTGTTAAAGGCGCCGTCATAGGACTGATAGCCGTTCGTACCCGCGCCGGCGTTGATCTGCGAACGCTCAGCGTCGGTCATGGTGATGATGTTCACCACCCCGCCGATCGCTCCGGAGCCGTACACCGCGGAGCGCGGGCCGCGGATGTATTCCACCCGCTGGACCAGTGAGATAGGGATCTGACTGATATCTACGCCGTTGGAGATCCCCGGACGCGCCATCGGCACACCGTCGATCAGCACCAGCACGTGACGAGCCTCCGTCCCCCGAACATACAGCGAAGCGCTCTGCCCCATGCCGCCGTTGCGGGCAATATCGACCCCGGGAAGACGACGCATGACATCGTTTAAATCTTTGGACTGCCAGCGGTCGATGTCATCGCGCGTCACAATGTCGGTCGGCGCCAGCACGGTATTGACCGGCTGTTGAAAACGGTTTGCTGTCACCACCAACGTATCTGAATTGCTATCCTGCGCCCAGCCGGAAAATGCCGTGACGGATAAGGCCGTCATCAGCGAAGCTTTTTTAATCATTGTAAAAGCATCCGAAACAGAAAAAGGATGCCGCAGGTTTTATCAGTTGCTCGCGACGATAAAACCCAGTGCGACGTATTCCGGCAGGTCTTCGGGCTTGGAGGCTGTTTCAAGAAATAATGACTTCCCACGGCTAGCCGCAGTGTCTGCACCGAGTGCGCTCATTTCTCATCTTCCTTACCGCTGCGCGTCAGCCCCAGATTTCCACTGGGTTCCCTTTTAACTCACAGGACCGGTAGGCGAATGCTACAATCAGAACCATATAGATGTCCAGACTGCTAATTATATTTCCCGCGGCATTCGAGGCTGGACATCCCCGGCGCTTTCCCTACAATCCCCGCGTACTTATTTTATTCAGGATACATCATGACCCCCGAACACCTTCCTACCGAACAATACGAAGCGCAGCTGGCAGAAAAAGTCGTCCGTTTGCAAACCATGATGGCGCCTTTTGCCGCGCCGGTTCCGGAAGTGTTTCGTTCGCCGGTCAGCCACTACCGTATGCGCGCCGAGTTCCGTCTGTGGCACGATGGCGACGATCTGTACCATATTATTTTCGATCAGCAGACCCGGTCGCGGATTCGCGTTGACAGCTTCCCGGCCGCCAGCGCGCTGATCAATCAGCTGATGACCGCCATGCTGGAGGGCGTACGCAACAATCCCGTGCTACGCCAGAAGCTGTTCCAGATTGACTATCTGACCACCCTCAGCAACCAGGCGGTCGTTTCGCTGCTGTATCATAAAAAGCTGGACGATGCCTGGCGTGAGCAAGCGGAGGCGCTGCGTGACGCCCTGCGAGCCCAGGGGCTCAATGTGCATCTGATTGGGCGGGCGACCAAAACCAAAATCGAGCTCGATCAAGACTATATAGATGAACGCCTGCCGGTTGGCGGGCGGGAGATGATCTACCGTCAGGTGGAAAACAGCTTTACCCAACCGAACGCGGCCATGAACATTCAGATGCTGGAGTGGGCACTGGATGTCACCAAAGGGGCGACTGGCGACCTGCTGGAATTGTACTGCGGCAACGGTAACTTCTCGCTGGCGCTGGCGCGTAATTTCGATCGCGTATTGGCCACCGAAATCGCCAAACCGTCGGTGGCGGCGGCGCAGTACAACATCGCCGCTAACCATATCGACAACGTGCAGATTATCCGCATGGCGGCGGAAGAGTTTACTCAGGCGATGAACGGGGTGCGGCAGTTCAACCGGCTGCAGGGTATCGATCTGCATAGCTATCAGTGCGAAACCATCTTCGTCGATCCACCGCGCAGCGGGCTGGACAGCGAGACGGAAAAAATGGTGCAGGCCTATCCGCGTATTTTGTACATTTCGTGCAACCCGGAAACGCTGTGTCGCAATCTGGAAACGCTAAGCCAGACGCACAACGTTACCCGGCTGGCGCTGTTCGACCAGTTCCCGTATACCCATCACATGGAGTGCGGCGTCCTGCTGACCCGCAAATAGGCCCAAAAAAACCGGCAACGTCATATTGCCGGTTTTTTTACCGCTGGCGGCTTACTCGGCTGCGGTATCTTTGCGGTTACGCATCTTGTAGCCGATCCAGAAGACCATCGCGACGGACAGAACGGCCGGGAAGAAGTTAGAACCGATATCCGGGTACTCCGCACGCACGACGGTGCTGTACAACAGCACCCCGAGAATAAAAAAGGCGGCGGCCAGGCCCGGTAGCCCAACGGGCATACTGCGATTCTGATAGCGCTGATGCAGACAGTAGACCGTCAGCAGCAGGGATAAAATGGGGAAGACGGAAAACGGAACTATCGAACTGAACAGCGCCGCAAAGGCGCCATTAATGGATAACCCGGCAATCAGCGCCAGCAGCAGCGTACCTTTATCTTGAACTGAGTGTTTCATTGCTCGTCCTTCACGTTATTCGGAATGATGTGACATTTTTTCTTGTTCACGGCGATACCAGTAATACGCGCCTTTCGAGATCATTCGAAGCTGCAGTACCAACCGTTCCTCCAGCTGCCGGCGCTGCTCAGGGCCGACATCCAGCGCTTCCGCGCCAGCGCTAAAAACGATGGTGACCATAGCTTCAGCCTGCGCTTCGGTAAAGGCGCGCGGCATATGGTTTTCGAGTTCTAAATAGTCGGCGAGTTCCGCAATAAAGTGCTGGATCTCGCGTGCGACGGCGGCGCGAAACGCCGCAGAAGTTCCCGAGCGCTCGCGCAGCAGCAGGCGGAAGGCGTTCGGGTTGTTACCGATAAATTCCATAAAGGTGGAGACCGAGGTGCGGATCACGCTGCCGCCTTTGGCTATCCGCTGGCGCGCCTGGCGCATCAGCTGGCGCAGCATCAGTCCGCTCTCATCGACCATCGTCAGGCCCAGCTCATCGACGTCGCGAAAATGACGATAAAAGGACGTCGGCGCGATCCCTGCTTCCCGGGCCACTTCACGCAAGCTCAGGCTGGCGAAACTCCGCTCAGCGCTAAGTTGGCTGAATGCCGCTTCCACCAGCGAACGGCGGGTTTTTTCTTTTTGTTGTGCTCTTACGCCCATCACGATGTATGAATCCTTCCAATAGCCCTGCTGGCACTATACCAGAGATTAAAACTAATCGGTTTGCCCTGGATTGTGAATGATTGTTTACGAGCCGTTTCTGCTTTTATGCTGCAAAAAAGCACAACGATAATTGGGTTAAAGCGCAGCGAATGTTATCATCGTGTTTATTTTATGTATAAAACAGGTGAGTAATGCCATGTCACACTCTTGGGATTATGATGCAATAGTGATTGGTTCCGGTCCTGGCGGGGAAGGCGCCGCCATGGGACTGGTGAAACAGGGAGCACGCGTTGCCGTCATCGAGCGCTACCATAATGTCGGCGGCGGTTGCACCCACTGGGGCACCATCCCGTCGAAAGCCCTCCGCCATGCCGTCAGCCGTATTATCGAGTTTAACCAAAACCCCCTCTACAGCGACCACTCCCGCCTTCTTCGCTCTTCTTTCGCCGACATCCTTAACCATGCCGACAGCGTCATCAACCAGCAGACTCATATGCGCCAGGGATTCTATGAGCGCAACCACTGTGAAATTCTGCAGGGCAATGCCCACTTCGTGGATGAGCATACTCTGGCGCTGGAGTGCCATGACGGCACGGTCGAGACTGTGACCGCGGAGAAATTCGTTATCGCCTGCGGATCGCGCCCCTACCATCCGGCGGATGTCGATTTCCACCACCCGCGCATCTATGACAGCGATTCGATTCTCAGCCTGCAGCATGAGCCGCGCCATGTGATCATTTACGGCGCCGGGGTGATCGGTTGTGAATATGCGTCGATCTTCCGCGGCATGGAGGTGAAGGTCGATCTGATCAACACCCGCGATCGTCTGCTGGCCTTCCTCGATCAGGAGATGTCAGACTCGCTCTCTTATCACTTCTGGAACAGCGGCGTGGTTATTCGCCACAACGAGGAGTATGAGAAAATTGAAGGGGTGGATGACGGGGTGATCATGCACCTGAAGTCCGGCAAAAAGCTGAAGGCCGATTGCCTGCTGTACGCTAACGGCCGCACCGGCAACACCGACACCCTGGCGCTGGAAAATATCGGTCTGCAGACCGACAGCCGCGGTCAGCTGAAGGTCAACAGCATGTATCAGACCGCCCTCCCGCACATCTATGCGGTTGGCGATGTCATCGGCTATCCAAGCCTGGCTTCTGCCGCTTACGATCAAGGACGCATTGCCGCCCAGGCGCTGGTGAAAGGCGAAGCCTCAGCGCATCTGATTGAAGATATCCCGACCGGGATCTATACCATTCCGGAAATCAGCTCCGTCGGGAAAACCGAGCAGCAGCTGACGGCGATGAAAGTGCCGTATGAGGTGGGCCGCGCCCAGTTTAAACACCTGGCGCGGGCGCAAATCGTCGGTATGAGCGTTGGTACGCTGAAGATCCTGTTCCATCGTGAAACCAAGGAGATCCTTGGCATTCACTGCTTTGGCGAGCGCGCGGCCGAAATTATTCATATCGGCCAGGCGATCATGGAGCAGAAAGGCGGTGGCAACACCATTGAGTACTTCGTCAACACCACCTTTAACTACCCGACCATGGCGGAAGCGTACCGGGTTGCCGCGCTGAACGGCTTAAACCGCCTGTTTTAACGCCTTGTCGAAATGGCCATCCATCGTGCCGCGGATGGCCTCCGCCAGATGTTCATAGCGGCTGCGCAGCGGGGAGCCTGGACGATAAACCAGACCGATGGTGCGTCTTGGCTCTGGCTTAATGCACGGCAGGTAGACTACGCCATCGCGTTTTCTCTCCTGCGGCACCGCCAGCGCCGGCAGCAGGGTAATGCCGCTGCCTGCCGCCACCATATTGCGCAGCGTTTCCAGGCTGGTCGCGCGGAAGTGGGTATCCTCATCCGCCCCCGCTTCAAAGCAGAAGCCCATCGCCTGATCGCGCAGACAGTGGCCATCCTCCAGCATCAGCAGCTTTTCACCGGCCAGATCCGACATCGGCACCCGATCGCGGTTCGCCCACGGATGATCCTCATAGATAGCCAGCATCATCGGCTCATCGAACAGCGGCACCTCGATAAAGGCCTCGCTCTCTTTGACCAGCGCCAGGATGGCGCAGTCGAGCTTACCGCTGTCGAGCTGAGCCAGCAGCTGATGGGTCTGCGCTTCGTGCAGATACATTTCCAGCTTCGGGAAGGTCTGATGCAGCATCGGAATGATGTGCGGCAGCAGGTACGGGCCAATTGTCGGGATCAGGCCGATATGCAGCGGCCCGGACATGGTTTCCCCTTGTTGGCTTGCCATTTCCTTGAGCACTTTTACTTCGCGTAACACGGTACGCGCCTGATCCACCAGCAACAGCCCCGCCTGGGTAAACAGAACCTTACGGCTGGTGCGCTCCAGCAGCATGACGCCAAGCTCATCCTCCAGCTTGCGGATCTGTCCGCTGAGCGTCGGTTGGCTCACATGGCATGAGTCAGCCGCCCGCCGGAAGTGGCGGTGTTCGGCGAGCGCTACCAGGTATTCAAGATCGCGAATATTCATTATTCATCCTCCATCGCCACGATAGTCCATGGCGATAGATAGCATAGCAACGAACGATTATCCCTATCAAGTTTTCTGTTCAATAATACGCCCATAAAGACGGTCTACCTGTGAAAATCACTGACCCGTCACACTGTTTCTCTACCCGAACAACTAAAGCCAACGTGAACTTTTGCGGACCTTGCGTCCGCTTTTTTTTTGCATAAAAAACCCGGCGTCGCTGGGCTTGGCCGGGTCAGGGAGGGCAGATATCTAAGGATTAGCTTAAACGAGCCTTCGCCTCGTTGATAGCCTGGGCTACCTGCTGCGGCGAGACGCCGCCTTTCGCTGCGCGTTTCTCGAGGCAAGACTGCAGCGACAGGATCGGATACACATCGTCCGCAATCACCGGGCTGAATTTCTGCAGATCGGCCAGGGTCAGCGCTTCCAGCGGTTTCCCTTGCGCAATGGCTTCCACTACCGCTTCACCGACAATATGGTGCGCCTCGCGGAACGGTACGCCTTTCGCCACCAGATAATCCGCCAGCTCAGTGGCGTTGGCATAGCCCTGCTGCGCCGCTTCCGCACAGCGCGGGCGTTTTACCTGAATGCCGTCCAGCACCAGGGCCGCCATATGCAGGCAGTCGAGCCAGGTATCCAGGGCGTCGAAAAGCCCCTCTTTATCTTCCTGCATGTCTTTGTTGTAGGCCAGCGGCAGTCCTTTCAGCGTCATCATCATGCCGGTCAGCGCACCCTGCACGCGGCCGCATTTGCCACGGATAAGCTCCAGGGCGTCCGGGTTTTTCTTCTGCGGCATCAGCGAGGAGCCGGAGGTCACGCGGTCGGAAAGCTCGACGAAGTTCGCCTCGCCGGAGTTAAAGAAAATCAGATCTTCCGCAAAGCGCGACAGATGCACCATACCGATAGCCGCATCGGAAAGCAGCTCCAGCACATGATCGCGATCGGACACGCTGTCGAGGCTGTTGCGGGTGGCGGAGGCAAAGCCCAGCCAGCCGGCCAGCTGCTCGCGGTCGATCTCATACGCCGTCCCCGCCAGCGCGCCGCAGCCCAGCGGGCTGACATCGAGGCGCTTCAGCGCGTCCTGCAGACGGCTTTCGTCACGCGCCAGCATTTCAACGTAGGCCAGACACCAGTGCGCGAAGGTCACCGGCTGGGCGCGCTGCAGGTGGGTGTACCCCGGCATTACCGCGTCCTGATTCTGCTGGGCGGTCTCCACCAGCGCGCTCTGCAGCTGGCGGTTCGCCGAGAGCAGTTCGACAACGGTATCTTTGCACCACAGTTTAAGATCGGTGGCGACCTGGTCGTTACGGCTGCGCCCGGTGTGCAGTTTCTTGCCCAGCTGGCCCACTTTATCGATCAGCTTGCCTTCCACCCAGCTGTGAATATCTTCGGCATCGCTGGCGAGGATTTGCTGCGGATTGGCGCGCACCTCTTCCAGCAGCACGTTCAGCGCTTCTTCCAGCTGCTGCTGTTCAGCGGCACTCAGAACGCCGACCGTTACCAGCGCTTTCGACCAGGCGACAGAGCCAACGATATCCTGCTCCGCCAGACGATAGTCGAAGCGCAACGAGTCGTTGAACTGTTTGAACCGTTGATCTGCTGCCTGTGTAAAACGCCCGCCCCAAAGTGCCATAACATGCTTCCTTTATTCGTTAGTTCCGCCGGCGGCATTGTGCCGCTCGGCCTACGGTCTTGTAAGCCCGGCAGACGACGCGCCGCCGGGCATGAAATCTTAAGCCAGAATACGTGTGCCGATCGGCGTGCCGTTAAATAACGCCGGCAGCTGCTCGGCGTGACGCCAGGAGGCGATATCCACCGGACGGCCCAGAGCACGTGCGGCGTCAAGGGCCGCATTCACTTTAACAATCATGCCGTCGGTGATAATCCCCTGCTCGATCAGCTGTTCCGCTTTCTCGGCGGTCATCTCGGCAATGCGCTGCCCTTTACCGTCGAGGATACCGCTAACGTCAGACAACAGGATCAGATCCGCCCCCAGGGTGGCCGCCAGCGCTGTCGCCGCCTGGTCAGCGTTGACGTTCATCAGCTGGCCTTCATCGGTCACCCCGATAGAGCTCACCACCGGCAGGTAACCGCCGGCCAACAGGGTGTTGATCAGTGCCGGGGAGCCCGGCTGCGCCAGCCCGACATGGCCCAGCTCAGCATCCAGTTGCGTGACTTTCACGCTATCGCCATCGCCGAGGAACAGGCCTACCGAGGAAATACCATGTTTTTTCGCCCACGCCAGCAGCGTCTTGTTGGCGGTTCCCGCCAGCGCGCCGGTGATGATGTCGATTTGCTCAGCCGGCGTAACGCGCAGGCCATTTTTCTTCTGCACCGGCAGGTTGAGCTGCTTCATCAGCTCATCCACCACGCAGCCGCCGCCGTGGACGATAATCAGCGGACGCTGGTACGCTTCACGGTAGTTAACCAGCGCGGTAAACAGGCGCTCCAGCGCTTCTTCGCTATCGAGTAATACGCCGCCAAGTTTGATAATTAATGGGTTCATCATCACACCTTAAATAAGAGACTGCGTCTCAGCGAAGCCGAAACGAATATTCGCGCACTGCACCGCCTGCGCTGCGGCGCCTTTCAGCAGGTTATCCTCTGCCGCGACGACGATGAGATGATCGTCCTGCACGGCAAAACCGATATCACAGAATGGCAGGCCTTCGACGCTTTTCAAAGCGGGCACGCCTTTATCATATAAACGTACCAGTGGTTTATCGGCGTAAGCCTGCTGGTAAACCGCCGCGATCTGCGCATGGCCGACGCCCGGCTTCAGGCGGCAGGTAATGGTTTCCAGGATGCCGCGCTTAAAATTACCCAGGTGCGGGGTAAAAATTACCTTTGCCCCGAGGTGGCTGGCAATCTCCGGCTGATGGCGATGGTTAAATATGCCGTACGGCTGCAGGCTAACTTCACAGAAGCTGTTGCCGATCGCGGCTTTACGACCCGCGCCGCTCACCCCGCTGGTAGCGTTGATTACCGGCCACTGGTTGAGATCCAGCAGATTGGCCTCAATCAGCGGCTTCAGCGACAGCTGCGCCGCCGTCGGATAGCAGCCTGGCACTGCGATTAACTGCGCGTCTTTAAGCGCATCCGCGCTCCACTCCGCCAGACCATACACCGCCTGTTTGAGCAGGTCGGGATGCTGATGAGTGAAACCGTAATATTTTTCGTAGAACGCCCCATCGTTAACGCGGAAGGCACCGGAGAGATCGAACACCACGCAGCCAGCGGCAAGGAACTGCGGCGCCAGATCGTGACTCACTTCGTGCGCGGTGGCGAGAAACACCACGTCCACGCCAGCGCTGAATTCGCTGATATCGGACATCGGCTGCAGCGGCATATCGACAATGCCTTTGAGCTGCGGATGCAGGTCGGAAATTAATTTTCCCGCATCATTGCTTTGCGCGGAGACCGTCAAAGCGGTTATGTTCATATGCGGATGACGATTGATATAGGTCACCAGCTCTGCGCCGGCATAACCACTGGCACCCACAATCAGCGTATTTAACATTGGAAGCGCATCTCCTTACATTCGATGGGTTTTCTTACGCTCAACGATACTGTATTTTTATTCACAATAAATGCATGAATATTGATACTATCACGACCCAAGGTGTGTCAACAATGAAAAACAATTTACCGCCCTTTATCGAGATTTACCGCGCGTTGATCGCCACACCGTCCATCAGCGCGACTGAAGAGGCTCTCGATCAAAGCAATGAGTCTTTAATCAATTTGCTGGCAGGCTGGTTCCGCGATCTCGGCTTCAATGTTGAGATACAGCCGGTGCCGGATACGCGCCATAAATTCAACCTGCTGGCCAGCACCGGACACGGCGCCGGCGGCCTGCTGCTCGCCGGGCATACCGATACCGTGCCGTTCGATGATGGCCGCTGGACGCGCGACCCGTTCACCCTCACCGAACACGATAACAAGCTCTACGGCCTCGGCACGGCCGATATGAAAGGCTTCTTCGCCTTTATTCTCGACGCCCTGCGCGATGTCGACGTCACCACGCTGAAAAAGCCGCTGTATATTCTGGCCACTGCCGACGAAGAGACCAGCATGGCCGGCGCGCGCTACTTTGCCGAAACCACCCGGCTGCGCCCGGACTGCGCCATCATCGGCGAGCCCACCTCCCTGCAGCCGATCCGCGCCCACAAAGGCCATATGTCCAACGCGATCCGTATTCAGGGCCAGTCCGGCCACTCCAGCGATCCGGCGCGCGGGGTCAACGCGATTGAGCTGATGCACGACGCCATCGGCCGGATTATGCAGTTGCGCGATCTGCTTAAAGAGCGCTATCACTTCGAGGCGTTTACGGTCCCTTACCCAACCCTCAACCTGGGCGCTATCCATGGCGGCGATGCCTCAAACCGTATCTGCGCCTGCTGTGAACTGCATATGGATATCCGCCCGCTGCCGGGGATGACCCTAAACGATCTTAATGGTCTGTTGGGCGAAGCGCTGGCCCCGGTCAGCGAACGCTGGCCGGGCCGCCTGACGGTCTCTGAGCTGCATCCGCCGATCCCCGGCTACGAGTGCCCGCCGGACCATAAGCTGGTGCAGGTGGTCGAGAAACTGCTTGGCGCGCAGACCGACGTGGTGAATTACTGCACCGAAGCGCCGTTTATCCAGACGCTGTGTCCGACGCTGGTTCTCGGCCCGGGCTCCATCAATCAGGCCCATCAGCCTGACGAGTATCTGGAGACGCGCTTTATCAAGCCGACCCGGGAGCTGATTAGCCAGGTGGTTCATCACTTCTGCTGGCACTAAAATCGCCCTCTTTTTCCGCCCCGTTCTCCCGGGGCGGAACGGTGACGATCGTCACATTTCCATAAGCGATACTTATCCAGCGCTCCCTGAATTAAATTTCGCAAATTACGGCGATTTACTCGTTTGCTGAAGCGATTTCGCAGTAATTGACGTGGGGGTATTTACGTGGCTTTATAAAAGACGGGTTGCTTATCCGTTGCTCACGTTCCAGCGCAGCGGATATAACAAAATAAAATGAGATGGGGTGTCTGGGGTAACATGAACGAACAATATTCCGCATTGCGTAGTAATGTCAGTATGCTCGGCAAGGTGCTGGGCGATACCATCAAGGATGCATTGGGAGAAAATATTCTTGATCGTGTCGAAACTATCCGTAAGTTGTCCAAATCTTCACGCGCCGGCAACGAAGCTAACCGCCAGGAGCTGCTGACCACGCTGCAGAATTTGTCAAACGACGAACTGCTGCCGGTGGCCCGTGCCTTCAGCCAGTTTCTGAATCTGGCCAACACCGCTGAGCAGTACCACAGCATTTCGGCCAATGGCGAAGCGGCCAGCAATCCGGAAGTCATTGCGCGTACCCTGAGAAAGCTCAAAGACCAACCCAATCTCAACGAAGAGACCATCAAACAAGCGGTGGAATCGCTGTCTCTGGAGCTGGTGTTAACCGCCCACCCGACCGAGATCACCCGCCGGACGCTGATCCATAAAATGGTGGAAGTGAACAACTGCCTTAAGCAGTTGGACAACAAAGATATCGCTGACTACGAGCACCATCAGCTAATGCGCCGTCTGCGCCAGCTGATCGCCCAGTCGTGGCATACCGATGAAATTCGTAAGCACCGCCCTTCCCCGGTCGATGAAGCCAAATGGGGCTTCGCGGTGGTGGAAAACAGCCTGTGGGAAGGGGTGCCTAACTATCTGCGCGAGCTGAACGAACAGCTGGAAGCCAACCTTGGCTATCAGCTGCCGGTGGACTTCGTCCCGGTGCGTTTCACCTCGTGGATGGGCGGCGACCGCGACGGCAACCCGAACGTGACTGCCGACATCACCCGCCACGTGCTGCTGCTCAGCCGCTGGAAAGCGACCGACCTGTTCCTCAAAGACGTGCAGGTGCTGATCTCCGAGCTGTCGATGGTGGAGTGTACCGACGAGCTGCGCGCCCTGGCTGGCGCCGAGGGCGCTCAGGAACCTTACCGTTATCTGATGAAAAAACTGCGCTCTCAACTGATGGAGACCCAGGCCTGGCTGGAAGCGCGTCTGAAAGGTCAGAAGCTGCCGAAACCGGCGGGACTGATCACTCAGAACGAGCAGCTGTGGGAGCCGCTGTACGCCTGCTATAAATCGCTGCAGGCCTGCGGCATGGGCATTATCGCCAACGGCGAGCTGCTCGACACCCTGCGCCGCGTGAAGTCTTTCGGCGTACCGCTGGTGCGTATTGATATTCGTCAGGAAAGCACCCGCCATACCGAAGCGCTGGGTGAAATGACCCGTTACCTCGGGATCGGCGACTACGAAAGCTGGTCGGAAGCCGACAAACAGGCTTTCCTGATCCGCGAACTGAATTCCAAACGTCCGCTGCTGCCGCGCCAGTGGGAGCCAAGCGAAGAGACGCGTGAAGTTCTCGACACCTGCAAGGTGATCGCCGAGGCGCCGCGCGGATCGATCGCCGCCTACGTGATCTCGATGGCGAAAACGCCGTCCGATGTGCTGGCGGTTCATCTCCTGCTGAAAGAAGCCGGGATTGGCTTTGCTCTGCCGGTGGCCCCGCTGTTCGAAACGCTGGATGACCTCAACAACGCCAACGACGTCATGACCCAGCTGCTGAATATCGACTGGTACCGCGGCTTTATCCAGGGCAAGCAGATGGTCATGATCGGCTACTCTGACTCCGCTAAAGATGCCGGCGTGATGGCCGCCTCCTGGGCGCAGTACCAGGCGCAGGACGCGCTGATCAAAACCTGCGAAAAAGCCGGTATTGAACTGACGCTGTTCCACGGTCGCGGCGGCTCTATCGGCCGCGGCGGCGCGCCGGCCCACGCCGCGCTGCTCTCGCAGCCGCCGGGAAGCCTGAAAGGCGGCCTGCGCGTTACCGAGCAGGGCGAGATGATCCGCTTTAAGTACGGCCTGCCGGAAGTCACCATCAGCAGCCTGTCGCTGTATACCAGCGCCATTCTGGAAGCCAACCTGCTGCCGCCGCCGGAGCCGAAAGCAGAATGGCGCGACATCATGGCCGAGCTGTCCGACGTGTCGTGCAAGATGTATCGCGGCTACGTGCGTGAAAACAAAGATTTCGTCCCTTACTTCCGCTCTGCGACCCCGGAGCAGGAGCTGGGCAAACTGCCGCTGGGTTCGCGTCCGGCAAAACGTCGTCCAACCGGCGGCGTCGAGTCGCTGCGCGCCATTCCGTGGATCTTCGCCTGGACCCAGAACCGCCTGATGCTGCCAGCCTGGCTGGGCGCTGGCGCTGCGCTGCAGAAGGTGGTCGAAGGTGGAAAACAGAGTGAACTGGAAGCCATGTGTCGCGACTGGCCGTTCTTCTCTACCCGCCTCGGCATGCTGGAGATGGTTTACTCGAAGGCCGACCTGTGGCTGGCGGAGTACTACGATCAGCGCCTGGTGAAGCCGGAGCTGTGGGCGCTGGGTTCCGAGCTGCGCAAGCTGCTGGCTGCCGATATCAACGTCGTGCTGGCCATCGCCAACGACTCCCATCTGATGGCCGACCTGCCGTGGATCGCCGAGTCTATCCAGCTGCGTAATATCTATACCGACCCGCTGAACGTCCTGCAGGCGGAACTGCTGCACCGTTCACGCCAGGCTGAAGAAGAGGGCAAGGACCCGGATCCGCGCGTTGAACAAGCGCTGATGGTCACCATCGCCGGCGTCGCCGCCGGTATGCGTAACACCGGTTAATCTATCTCCCCCCGGCCGCCCGGCCGGGGGTTTTCCGCCCGTTCTAGTGGTGCAGCATCTCATCAACGATCTGTTCTTTATGCAGCGCATACGGATAATAGGTCGGCCAGTTATCCATCTCTTTCAGCAACGCCTCCTGTGATTCATTGCCCATGAAAATATGGAAATGCTGTGATTTACGCGGGCCAATGATATGGTCGCTGAATTGCACAAATTTCGGCGCGTTGGCATCGCCCTGCTGGCACTCGAACAGATAACGCACGCCCTTCTTACCGGAGGCGTAATGCAGAATTTTATAGCCTGAATAGCGGTATTTGCAGCTATTGACGGTCTGGCCAACGTGGAACTCAATCACGTCATCTTCAATGCCAATCTGCTCCACATCGGTGGCGTAGCCCTTCTTATAATAGGCGCGATACTCCTCCACGCTCTTGCCGCCGGGCTTTTTCGCCTTCTGCTCCAGCACCGGATCGAGATCGCCGTTGAGCAGATACGGGTTCACCGACTGCCAGACGCCCTCCCAGTCGCTCAGCGCGCGGTCCTGCACATCTTTATCCGCAAAAATGCCTTCGCTGGCCTGACGCTCCACTTCGGTTAACGCCGGGCCATGGCTATGGTTGCCGTGGGCGAACGCCTGGGCGCTGGCTAAAGCCATGCCGAATCCTAAGGCCAGCAGGGGGATCATTCTGGTCATTACTCTCTCCTGAGTTTGCTATCAATGGCGACAAATTGTTACGATATAACATATCTTATCCGGGAGGCAAGAGCGACAGGCAAGCGCTTTTACCGCTGGAATAATGTCCGGTATGATGAAAAGGGTGATGCGCTGAACGGAAGAATGATGGACAACGATATCAATCAGCTTATTGATGCATTGCTAAAAAAGCAGACCAGCCTCGGCCGGGTTTATTTCGCCGGCGAGACGCGCTCGCCTGCTGAGCCGGTGGTGCAGGTTGATTTTCCCCGTCTGAATATTCTCCTTGATGGGCAGTTGCCCGACCAGGCGCTCGGCGATAACGCCCCGCTCCTTGAGGCCCATGACGTGCTCTATATTCCTGGCGATAGCTGGAACTGCCCGCAGTGGCAAGCGCCTTGCCTGCTGTTAAGCATCCTGTTCGATAAGCAGCAGCTGGAGTGCTCGCTGCAGCACTGGAATGGCAAGGCGATAACTGTTGTCGACAAGCGGCAGGCGCTGCGCCGCGGGCCGCGCGTCGGATCATTTCTGCTGCAGGCGCTCAATGAACTCCGGATGCAACCGCAGGAGCAGCAAACCGCCCGCAGCATCGTCGTCAGCCTGCTCAGCCACTGCCATGATCTTCTCGGCAGCCAGGCGCAAACCTCCTCGCGCAGCCAGGCGTTGTTCGAAGCGATCCGCCAATATATGGACATCCATTATGCGGAACCGCTGAGCCGGGAATCGGTGGCCCAGGCGTTCTACCTCTCTCCCAACTATCTTTCCCATCTGTTCCAGAAATGTGGGCCAATGGGCTTCAATGAATATCTAAACCATATTCGTCTCGAACAGGCCCGTATGCTGCTGAAGGGCCACGATATGAAAGTGAAAGACATCGCCCACGCCTGCGGCTTCGCCGACAGCAACTACTTCTGCCGCCTGTTCCGCAAAACTACGGAACGCTCGCCGTCTGAATACCGCCGCCAGTACCATAGCCAGCTGACGGAAAAAGCATCCCCGGTAAAAAACTAGATTTTTGTGTGTTAAACCTGACTTTTGTGCGCGCTATAGTTACCTCCCATCCCAGCCAGCGCCGATAAATGTGATCTAAATCATCCTTAATCACGATGCGTACATTTATCCAGTTTTTGGCAAATTTGTCATCTGGCTATCCTTCGAACGAAAGCCGTATGCTTACCTCAACGACAGCACCGAATTAAGCATTGAGGAAAACACAATGGAACTCTATCTGGATACCGCCAACGTCGCCGAAGTGGAACGCCTGGCCCGCATCTACCCGCTGGCCGGGGTAACCACCAACCCGAGCATTATCGCCGCCGGTAAAGTCCCGGTCTGGGATGTGCTGCCGCGCCTGCAAAAAGCCGTCGGTCCGGAGGGCACCCTCTTCGCGCAGACCATGAGCCGCGACGCGCAGGGCATGGTGGAAGAGGCCAAACGTCTGAGCAATGCCGTGCCGGGCCTTGTGGTCAAAATCCCGGTCACCGCCGAAGGGCTCGCCGCTATCAAACTGCTGAAGAAAGAAGGCATCCCGACCCTTGGCACCGCCGTCTACAGCGCTTCGCAAGGCCTGCTAGCCGCGCTGGCCGGCGCAAAGTACGTCGCGCCTTACGTTAACCGCGTCGACGCCCAGGGCGGGGACGGCATCCGCATGGTGCAGGAGCTGCAATCCCTGCTGGAAATGCATGCGCCCGAGAGCAAAGTTCTGGCGGCAAGCTTCAAAACGCCACGCCAGGCGCTGGATTGTCTGCTGGCTGGCTGTGAAGCAATCACCCTTCCACTAGATGTAGCGCAACAAATGCTCGGCACCCCTGCGGTAGAGTCAGCCATAGAGAAGTTTGAACAAGACTGGAATAACGCCTTTGGCACGCTGAATCTGTAACCGGATCCGCGAGCCGCCTGCGGGCGGCGTCACGGTCATCGAGGAGGAATCGAAATGGATCGCATTATTCAATCACCAGGCAAATATATCCAGGGCGCAGGCGCCATCAAGCGCCTCGGCGACTATCTGAAACCGCTGGCCGAGCGCTGGCTGGTGGTCGGTGATAAGTTCGTCCTGGGGTTTGCGGAAGAGATGCTGCGTAAAAGCCTGGCCGACGCTGGCCTGGCGGCCGAAATCGCGCCGTTTGGCGGTGAGTGTTCGCATAATGAAATCAACCGCCTACGCGATATCGCCGGCAACGCGAAGTGCACCGCCGTGCTGGGGATCGGCGGTGGCAAAACCCTGGATACCGCGAAAGCGCTGGCCCACTTTATGAATGTGCCGGTGGCGATCGCCCCCACCATCGCCTCCACCGATGCACCGTGCAGCGCGCTGTCGGTGATATACACCGACGAAGGGGAATTCGACAGCTACCTGATGCTGCCGCGCAACCCCAACATGGTCATTGTCGATACGCAGATCGTTGCCGGCGCGCCGGCCCGCCTGCTGGCCGCCGGGATTGGCGATGCGCTGGCCACCTGGTTCGAAGCCCGCGCCTGCTCCCGTAGCGGCGCCACCACCATGGCGGGCGGGAAGTGCACCCAGGCGGCGCTGGCGCTGGCCGAGCTATGCTACAACACCTTACTCGAAGAGGGTGAAAAAGCGATGCTGGCCGCCGAACAGCACGTGGTCACCCCGGCGCTGGAGCGGGTGGTGGAAGCCAACACCTATCTGAGCGGCGTGGGTTTCGAAAGCGGTGGTCTCGCGGCGGCGCACGCGATTCATAACGGCATGACGGCCATCCCTGACGCCCATCACTATTATCACGGGGAAAAAGTGGCGTTCGGAACCCTGACGCAGCTGGTGCTGGAAAATGCGCCGGTGGACGAAATAGAGACCGTCGCCGCGCTGTGCCACAGCGTTGGGCTGCCGATCACCCTGGCGCAGCTGGATATCAAAGGTGATATCCCGACCAAAATGCGTCTGGTGGCGGAAGCCGCCTGCGCTGAAGGCGAAACCATTCACAATATGCCGGGCGGCGTTGATTCCGACCAGGTCTACGCCGCACTGCTGGTGGCCGACCAGTATGGTCAGCGCTTCCTGCAGGAATGGGAATAAACCAGAGCAAAACACCCGGCGTCAGCCGGGTGTTTTTTATGCATCTCTGCAGGCCGGAGCAGGCTATGCCCCTCGTCTCTTGATACTGATCATCGCCAACGCCAGTACTATCAACGCAATGCCACAACCTTCCACCTTTCCTGGATTTTCATGTAGTAGCCACCAGGAAAATAGCACGCCACAGACCGGTACGGCCAGCGTACTCAGACCGGCTATACTTGCCGGTAAATTACGCAGTACAAAAAGCCACAGACTCCAGGCCAGCGCCGTTGCAAGGATTGCGCTGTAAGCCAGGGCCCAGAAAACGTCGGGCTGCCAGTCTACCGCTCGTTGCGGGACGAGCCAGGCCACTACGCTCATTACTACGGCGGCATATAGCATCTGCCATGTCGTTAGCGCCAGCAAATCAACCTGCGGATACCGGGTATACATACGCTTCGCGACGATCGCACCTGCCCCCCAGCTCACGCCGGAGAGGATCGCCAGCAAGGCGCTTTTCAGGGAGGTAAAGTCGAGTTGCCAAGGCTGAAGTACGAGTATCAGGCCC
This sequence comes from Klebsiella sp. P1954, assembly GCF_018199955.1. Lineage (NCBI taxonomy): Bacteria > Pseudomonadati > Pseudomonadota > Gammaproteobacteria > Enterobacterales > Enterobacteriaceae > Klebsiella > Klebsiella sp. P1954. The sequence continues at coordinate 2,859,588 of NZ_CP073373.1, forward strand.
ACGCATGCCACCCCGATGGCGATATACTGCCATCGCCGCATGCGCTCACCTAAGAATAACGCGGCCATCACCACTACCCAGAATGGCATGGTATAACTCAGGATCGCCACTTTACCGGCGCCACCGCTCATTAGCGCCCACTGTGCCAGACCGACCATGCCGCAGGTTTGCAATAACGCGATCGCCAGGGTGTAGCCGAAAGGCGTCGGCTTGAGCGCTTTACCGCGGATCAACATCACTATCCATAGCACCACGGCGCCAAAAATACAGCGCAGCGCCGTGAAGTCAAAAGCGCCGATATAGCTCGTCACTTGCTTCATCGCGATCCAGCTAAAGCTCCAGATCAGCGTTAATAACGCCAACCCACCAAACGCCAGTGGATCGCTCTTCCTTGCCATTGCATAACCCATCCCTGTCAATTATCAGGCTGGCACTATACGCGCTTTATCTTCTGCTCTCCCCTGACCTGTATCAGCGTTTTGGGCAAAAAAAAGCGATGGCGAATACCGGCTTCGCCATCGCACTAAACGTTAATGAAAACTCAGGCCGGGCGTACGCCCAGCGTATGGCAGATGGCGTAGCTCATCTCGGCGCGGTTCAGGGTGTAGAAGTGGAAATCCTTGACCCCTTCCCGGCTTAAGATCTTCACCATGTCCATGGCGATATTCGCCCCCACCAGTTGACGGGTTTCGGCGTCGTTATCCAGCCCTTCGAACATTTTTGACATCCACACCGGGATACGGACGTTGGTCATATCCGCAAACTTTTTCGCCTGTTTAAAGTTGGAGACCGGCAGGATACCGGGAATGATTTCCACGTCGATGCCTGCCGAGACGCAGCGATCGCGAAAACGCAGGTAGCTTTCCACATCGAAGAAGAACTGGGTGATCGCGCGGTTGGCCCCTGCTTCTACTTTGCGCTTCAGGTTCAGTAAATCCGCCTGCGCGCTTTTCGCCTCCGGATGCACTTCCGGATACGCGGCGACAGAGATATCAAAATCGCCTACCTCTTTCAGCAACGTCACCAGATCGGCGGCGTACATATCCGGTTTACCGCTGCCCGGCGGCAGGTCGCCGCGCAGGGCGACGATATGGCGGATACCGTTGTTCCAGTAATCCTGAGCGATAGTGCGCAACTCATCGCGGCTGGCATCGATACAGGTCAGGTGCGGCGCTGCTTCCAGACCGGTTCGCTCTTTAATGCCTTTGATGATGCTGTGGGTGCGATCGCGCTCGCCAGAGTTCGCGCCATAGGTTACCGAAACAAACTTCGGTTTCAGACTGCTCAGGCGATCGATGGATTTCCACAGGGTTTGCTCCATTTCACTGGTGCGCGGCGGAAAGAATTCAAAAGACACATTAATCTGGCCCTGGACTTCCGCCAGGCTCTGATTCAGGGCTTCCCGCTGATTGGCGTGAAAAAAGCTCATACCTTACCTCATCAATCGCATGTAATGGCTGTTATATTACGAACTTCTATACGTTTAGACGTCCAGATGTAAAAATGACGGAAAAGCGTGCGGGCGTCAATAGAAAAATCTGCGTAAAGAGTGAGGAATAGGTCACCTACATGAAAAAAGTTCATCTTCCGATCACCTGGCCACGCACAGGAAGCGGCTCGGTGGGCAATATAAGGTGGCTCGCGAGTCAGCCTGAGACTAGCCAGTCGCCAGAATGCCATCCAGCAGAGAAAGCCATTGCTGCACGGACTCTGCCTGGTGAGGCGCATAAATCACCCCAAGGCTTAACGGCATCGCGTCGCCCTCAGCCACCGGGCAGAACGCCACCCCCTGACGCTGAATCGCGGAAAAGGACGCCGGCAGCAGGATCATGCCTTCCCCGCGCGCAATACGCGCCAGCAGCACATCATGCTCGGCCGGTTCTTCCACATACGTCGGGGCATAGCCAGCCCGGTCGAAAATGCGGCGCGTGTAGTCAAAGAAACCAGGATTACGCTCGCGTTTAAACCAGAACAGCGGCCGATGATTGAGCGCGCTTAACGTCAGCCCTGGCCTGGCGGCTTCCGGCCAGGAGGCAGGTAATGCCGCAATGAGCGGCTCATGATACGGCAATGGGTGCAGGTGCAGCCCTTCAGTATTGAGCGGCAACGCGACCAGCGCCGCATCGAGTTTGCCTTTGCGTACCTGCTGAGCCAGCGGCGGTGAGGCGTGGCGGGTGATATGCAACGCGCGGGTATGTTCGCTCAGCGCAGCCTCAACGGCGGCGAAAATGCCCTGTTCGAAGGCCGTCGTCACGCCCAGACGTAGAGCCTGCGGCGAGTGGGCGGCGAGCTCACTCAATGCCGCCAGCGTGCGTTCCTGGAGCGCCAGCAGAGGTTGAATCATCTCCAGCACCTCTTTACCCGCGTCGGTCAGGATCAGGCCTTTGCTATGGCGCTGAAACAGCGTCACCCCCAACTGCGCTTCCAGATGGCGGATATGGCGGGTCAGCGGCGGCTGCGAGATAAATAACCGCTGCGCCGCCCGGCTGATGTTATTTTCCTCCGCTACCACGGCAAAGGCGCGCAGCAGGCGAATATCCAGGGAATGTAATCGCGATGTTGTCATACTGAAAAGGTATCACGAAAAGGGTATTACTCAAGTCCGGCACACTTCCCTACCCTTCCTCTTAACGCACCATCACAGAGAGGAAAAAAACGATGTCCAGCGAACGTTATATCATCGGTCAGGAAATGCTTCAGCGGGTGGATGGTAAGGGCGGGGAAGCCGTCGTCGAGAGCCTGCGGGATATCGCCCCCGATTTCGCCCGCTATCTGATTGAGTTCCCCTTCGGCGATATTTACGCCAGGCCAGGGCTCGATTTACGCAGCCGGGAAATCGCCACCATCGCCGCGCTCACGGCGTTGGGTAACGCCGAGCCACAGCTGAAAGTACACATTGCCGCAGGATTAAACGTCGGCCTGACGCAAGAGGAGATTACGGAAGCGATCATGCAGATGGCGGTCTATGCCGGATTCCCGGCGGCCCTCAACGGCCTGTTTGCCGCCAGGGCGGTATTTGCGGCCCACTGATCGCTTAAGGCCGGGCTGACTGCCCGGCCTTAAAAACTTATTTCTTCACATCGACAACGCGCTGCCCGTTAAGCTGCTCATCCGTTATCTTTTGCCCGGCTTTGAAATAGTCTACGACCGCATTTGAAACGTAATAGCCGCCGGAGGTATTACGCGCCTGCCCCTCGGTAAACGCGACAAAACCATCGCCGCCATCTGCAAGGAAGCTGTTGGTGACAATATGGTAAACCGTCGTATCGTCAATCGGTTTACCGTTTAGCCTGAATAACACAACGCGCTGGCCCACAGGTTTGCTGCTGTCATACTTCATTTCCAGTCCCCGGGAGACCTGCAGCACGCCGTTGCTCAACCCGGCGCCATGCTCCATCAGGCTACGCAACTGCTTCCCGGTTAGATCCATGGTGACCAGCTCGTTGGGAAACGGGAAGGTGCTGATAACGGCGCCCATGCTCACCGCCCCGGCGGGGATCTCATTCCGGATCCCGCCCGAGTTGGTTAACGCCATCTGCGTACTCCTACCTGCTGCCAACAGCAAGGCGTCAGCGGCAAGATTGCCCAACGGCGAAGAGATACCATACGCACGGGTCAGTTCAACGGGCGATTGTGTAATGACCTGCTGCACCAGTTGATCAAGTTGCTTATTCCAGCCGTCGATGACCTGTTTTGTCTGCGGATCAGGCTTCCACTCATCGGCATAAAGCGTCTTCAGCTCAAAGTGCTTCACCGTGAATTGGTGCGGTTTCTCCTGATAATCCAGCACCAGTTTACCCACATCGATGCCGCCGCTATCGGTAGAAAGAATCAACGTATTACCCACTTTAATGGGCTCCGGTGTGCCAACGTGAGCATGGCCGGTAATTAAAACGTCCAGGCCTTTCACCTGACCCGCAGTCTGAATATCTTTATCCAGCGCACGACGCACATCGGTTCCCCCCTGGCTCGACTGACGCGCCGGGACGCCTTCATGGATCAGGGCCACGGTCAGATCCACTTTACCGTTAAGTTCATCGATATAATGCTGTAGCCATTTCACCTCATCGCGCGCTTCGATACCCACTCGCGTCGCGGCAGAAACGGTGTCATTAAAAGCAAACACGCCGTGCAGGCCAATCACGCCAATTTTCACGCCATCTTTTTCGATAATGGTATAGGGCTTATCCCAGAACGATTTATCGCTGTTCTGATAAAAAATATTGCCCTGAACAATCGGGAATGTCGCCTGGCTAAGCTGAAGCAACGTATTATCCCAGCCGTGATCGAACTCATGATTACCGATAGTCACCGCATCGTAGGACATCGTATTCATAATATCGATTATCGCTTTGCCCTTCGTCAGGCTACTGATATAAGGCCCGGTAAAATAATCCCCGGCATCAAAAAACCAGGTCGCGTTATTTTTCGCTTTTTCCTGTTTCACCATCGTCGTGATATTCGCCCAACCACCAATATCTCGTTTACCATCCGCTATCCATGGCACTTTATAAGGTTCGACATGGGCATGAAGATCGTTGGTATAAATTATGGTGACATCTTTGGCGCAGGCCCAGAAAGGCAAAGTCAACAGAAGTGCTGCGCTCATTGCTTTTAGTTTCATCGGAGTTCCTTTCAGAGTGATAAAGAACCGCTAAGTTACGTTCTGAAAGACTTTTTTATGTGAGAGCATTCACAGTTGTATGCAACCTGAGCAGGACAAAATTAACGACCTGTAAAAATCGTTGGTATTGACCTGCCAGTGGATACTCTCTTTACCATTAATGCCTGTAAAACTTTTGGCTGCCGCAATTTAGGTTTACCGTCTGCGGCTGAGTATCATTTCCCGAATTTTCGGCTGGGCTACCCGGCGCTCTACTGCGCAGCCTGCGGCAGCTATCCCCCCCTGTTTAACGAACGGGAATTCCGCCCCTGGCTGGCGGCTTATCTGACGGATCATGCCCGCCGCTACGGCTATTTTTGCCCGGTATGCTATCAGCGGGATATTATTCGCTACGGCCGCAATCCGCAGGGTACGCAACGCCTTCAGTGCCGCCACTGTAAAAAGGTCTGGACGCCAAAATTCCCACACATCGCCCCAATTGAAGCCCCACGACGTATTTGCAGCGTACCGTTGATAGCGCCATTCCAGGGTAATGCCGCCGGGCAAAAGCTCTATTTTTTATTAAGCTTTGATGCCGTGCGCGGTAATGTTATTCATCTTACCTCTAATTTCACTCCTTTCGCGGTAGGCGAATCATTACGCTATCACTGGCGCGGCGGACAAGCCGACAGGGAGGAGACTGACGATATTATTCAACGTATTTCTCTCACTGAAATGCGCTTTTTACAACGCAGTCAGTTCGATGAAATCCAGTACGGCAGCGCAATGCAAAAGCGCCATGCCCGCGGCAATATATTGCGCCCGGTTATCGCCGCGCACGGTCATTTCAAACTGCTCAGCCAGCGGTTTCCAGAGGTGAAAACGCACGTTATTGCGCATGAATGCTTTTTACGCGGCGCGGCGATCGTTGCCTGGGCGCCGCTTTTTCGTCAGCGGCAAGGCGATCTATGGTATGTGGAAGAAGAGATAAGGAACCCAGCCAGCCCGGCTCCGTGGCAGCTACAGGGGAAAACCCATCATGGCTGGTGGCAAAATTCATGGCAGCGTTGGACGCAGGAAGAGAATCAGAAAATGGTCTGCCGGCTTGCCGGCACTGCAGAAGAGAACGCCTTCCTACCAGACCTTGCGGCCAGCCGACGGTTTACAATATGGCTGGAAAACAGACCCGCGTTTGCGCAGAGCGCCCTGTATTCCGCAGGGCGCGTAACGCAAATAGTGGCCTCACTGGTTCAAGAGTATAACGCGACGCTTACAGCAGCTGCGCCAGGCGGTTAATATCCGACTGGATTGCCCCGGCGGTCACATCGCGCCCGGCGCCGGGCCCGCGGATCACCAGCGGGTTATCGCGATACCAGCGGCTTTCGATGGCAAACACGTTATCGCACGGCAGCAGCGCCGCCAGCGGGTGCTCTTCGCGTACCGCTTCCACACCGACGCGTGCTTTGCCGTTGGCATCAAAGCGCGCCACGTAGCGGAGCACCAGCCCCATCTCGCGGGCCGCTTCCAGACGCTGCAGCATCTGCTCGTTCAGCTCTTCGCCATTCTCAAAGAAGTGATCGACCGACCCCTCTTCACAGTGCGCCGGTACCAGTGATTCCACACGCACCTGATCCGGTTCGATGTCATAGCCCGCTTCCCGCGCGAGGATCACCAGCTTACGCATCACATCCTTACCGGACAGATCGACGCGCGGATCCGGCTCGGTCAGCCCCTGCTGCCACGCCTGATCCACCAGGTCGGTGAACGGCACGGTGCCATCAAACTGCAGGAACAGCCAGGAGAGCGTTCCCGAGAAGATACCGCTCAGGCCGAGAATAGTATCGCCGCTGTCGATCAGGTCGCGCACCGTATGGTTCACCGGCAAGCCGGCGCCCACGGTGGCGTTATATAGCCAGTGGCGCCCCGTCTTCTCAAACGCGTCGTGGATCTGACGATATTTATCACTGCTGCTGGCGCCCGCCAGCTTGTTGGCGCTAATGACGTGGAAGCCATGGCTGGCGAAATCAAGATACTGGTCGGCCAGCTGTTCGCTGGCGGTGACGTCCAGCACCACTAAATCATCATACGGGTGCGCGCGCATCCACAGGAACAGCGACTCTTCATCCTGCTCCACCGCTTCATCGTTGAAGAAAGCCAGCGCCCGGCTGGCATCCAGCCCGTCGTAATTCAGCAGGCTGCGTTTACTGTCGACTACGCCGGCGAGAATAAACTCGAAACCGGTACGCGCCGAGAGCGTAGTTTGTTCACGGGCGAAAAGCTCCAGCCAGCGGGAACCAATGTTCCCTTTGCCGAACAGCATCAGGCCAATACGCTTTTCGGCGCGAAACAAGGACTGATGCAGCCCCTGGATCAGGCTTTCCGTCGGCCCGGCGCGTAGCACCGCCACCAGGCTGATCCCCTCTTCAGACTGCCAGGTGAACTCCACCGGCTGCCCTTTGAGCTGCTGCCAGAAACGGTGGCAGTGCAGCGGGTTACGGGTGACTCCCGCGCCCACCATCGCCACCAGCGCCAGCTTCTGACGCAGACGCAGCTCGCCCGGCAGACCGGCTTCATCGAGCAATTTCAGCGCGCTGTCGGCCACCTCGGAGGTATAGCAGAACTGCAGCAGCTTACGGTCGGCATGGACGCCAACGGCTAACGGGCGCAGCTGGGCGCGTTTGAGCAGAGCGTCCAGCTCTTTATGCGCCAGTTTGAAATCGTGACCGGCCGGCACCTGGAACTCCACCAGGCAGACGTCGTCATGGCTGGTGACAATCCGTGCGCCGGTACCGGAGGCCAGCACGCGCTCAATGCGCGTGGAACCCTGTTCCGGCGTGTAGCTGCAGCGTAACTGCAGATCGATATCACTGGCGGAAACCGGCTGTAGCGTGCGGGCATGGAGCACCGGCGCGGCCAGGCGCGCCAGCTCGCTGGCTTCGTCCAGACGCAGCAGCGGCAGCAGGCAGGCGTCTTTCACCTTGCGCGGATCCGCGCTGTACACCCCGGCAACGTCGCTCCAGATAGTGACCCGGGAGGCGCCCGCCAGCGCGCCGATCTGGGTGGCAGAGTAGTCAGACCCGTTACGGCCCAGCAGGACGGTTTCGCCGGCCTGGTTGCGGGAGATAAAGCCGGTCACCACCAGACGTTTGTTAGGATGCTGCGCCATCAGCTGCTGCAGCAGTGGGTAAGATAATCCCTCATCCACCTGCGGCTGCGCGGCGCGTTCCGCGCGCAGGAACGCGCGCGCGTCCAGCCAGGCGGCTTCCATACCCAGCTGGTTGAGAACCGCCGCCATCAGGCGCGCGGACCACACTTCCCCATGGCCGACCACTTCCGCATAGACCGCTTCGGAAACCCCGCCGTCCAGCAGACCAGCCAGACGCTCAAGGTCGTGGATAAAGGCGGCTATCAACGTATCCGCCGCCGCAGGCTCCAGCAGACCGCCAATCAGCTCGGTGTGATAGCGGCGAAGCGACTGCTGAACCTGATGCGCAGCAAGGCGATCGCTCTGGCTAAGCTTAAGCCAGCTGATCAGCTGGTTGGTGGTGCTGCCAGCGGCGGAGACGACCATCATATCCCCCGCCTGCGAATACTCCTTCATGATCCCCGCGACGCGCAGGTAACATTTCGCATCCGCTAAACTACTCCCACCAAATTTGTGCAGCTGACGACCCTTCGCCCCTGCCTGCGCAATCACACTCATCTTTATTCCTCGTTTGCTGCCCGGAAGCCATTTTCCAGGTCGGCAATTAAATCTTCACCATCTTCAATACCGGTCGATATACGCAGGAGCGTTTCTGAAATTCCGGCGGCGGCACGCGCTTCAGGCGCCATGCCGGCATGCGTCATCGTTGCCGCATGGGAAATCAGGCTTTCAACGCCCCCCAGCGATTCCGCCAGTGTAAACAGCGACAGCCCGCTCAGAAAACGGCGCAGCGTCTGCTCGTCACCGTCAAGCTCGAAGCTTAACATTGCGCCAAAACCTTTTTGCTGACGCGCCGCAATTTCATGCCCCTGGTTTTCCGGCAGCGATGGATGATACAGCTTTTTCACCAGCGGCTGGGTTTTCAGATACTCAACGATCGCCAGGGCATTTCGCTGCGCCACTTCCATCCGTGGAGACAGCGTCCGCAGCCCGCGCAACAGCAGATAGCTGTCGAAGGCGCTGCCGGTGACGCCAATATTATTCGCCCACCATGCCAGTTCGGTGACAGTTGCCGGATCTTTGGCAATCACCACCCCGGCCACCACATCGGAGTGACCATTGAGGTATTTGGTACAGGAATGCAGCACCAGATCGGCGCCCAGCGCCAGCGGGTTTTGCAACGCCGGGCTCAGGAAGGTGTTGTCCACCACGCTAATTGCCCCGGCCTCACGCGCCAGACCACAGATTTTCGCAATATCCACCACCCGCAGCAATGGATTACTTGGGCTTTCCACCAACACCAGCTTCGGTTTTTCCGCCAGCGCCGCCCGCAGCGCCTGCTCATCGCTTTGATCGACAAACTGGACGCGATAGCAGCCGCGCTTCGCCAGGCTGTCGAACAGACGGTAGCTGCCGCCGTAGCAGTCGTGCGGCGCCACCAGCAGATCGCCAGGTTTAAGGAACACCGTCGTCACCAGCAGGATCGCCGACATTCCGGTATTGGTCAGCACCGCGCCGGCGCCGCCCTCCAGCTCCGCTAAGGCGCGCTGCACCACATCGCGCGTCGGATTGCCACGACGGGAGTAGTCGTGGGCGCGCGGTTCATTAAAGCCGGTGAAGTTATAGGTACTGGAGAGGTGAATCGGCGGGACAACGCAACCGTACTGCTCGTCGTCATTTAAACCGCTACGCACTGCGATGGTGGCCTGTTTACGCGTCATGTTGGGAAGTTCCTGGGCTGAATCGGTGAAAAGTCAGGCTCCAGAGTAATCATTGTCACAATAGACGTCAATACATCTGGACATCTAAACTTCTTTGCGTATAGATTGAGCAAAGTGCAAATAGCCGTTAAAATTATATGCATTAGCGCACGTCGTCGGCGGCTTATCTCATGTCAGAAAGCCCGCGCATACGGTAAACTACGCGCAATTATAGCCCGGGCGGAATATTCTGGCCCTTCACTAATAAACAGAGGATTAAGGTATCTCATGGCTGAATGGAGCGGCGAATATATCAGCCCATACGCTGAGCACGGTAAGAAGAGTGAACAAGTAAAGAAAATTACGGTTTCCATTCCTCTGAAGGTGTTAAAAATCCTCACCGATGAACGCACGCGTCGTCAGGTGAATAACCTGCGTCACGCGACCAACAGCGAGCTGCTGTGCGAAGCGTTTCTGCATGCCTTTACCGGACAACCGTTGCCTAACGATGAAGACCTGCGTAAAGAGCGCAGCGATGAGATCCCGGAAGCGGCGAAAGCGATTATGCGTGAACTGGGAATCGACCCGGATACGTGGGAATACTGAGACGAAAAAAAGGGCGGAATAATCTTCCGCCCTTTTTTTCTTTCCCGCCCAGGCAGGCGGGAGAGACAAAAAAGCCGCCCTGAGGCGGCTTCTTCTGGCAACTTACTTGCTGCCCGGGATGCTGAAGCGCTTGTTGAAGCGGTCAACACGGCCACCGGTAGCAACATCACGCTGTTTGCCGGTGAAGAACGGGTGGCATTTGCCGCACACGTCGAGGTTCAGGTCGTGACCAACGGTGGAGCGGATTTTCATGACATTACCGCAAGAACAGGTAGCAGTAATTTCGTCGTAATTTGGGTGAATACCTTTTTTCATGGGAGAACCTCAGTTAAGGCCGCGTCGCTCTTCCAGCCCTAACGCCAGACACCACGCGATATTAGTAATTTCCCGTCGCCTTCTACGCTGCTGACAGCGTGAAGCACGCGGTAATGGTCAATCTTCAATGCGATATAAAGCGCATCAAAGGCGGCGAATCATACAGAATTTGACCAGCATATGCAAACTGATCCGCGCCGCCTTATCGTAATGTGTATACTATCCCGCCAGATTTCAAGTCAGGAAGATGACATGTCCGTCGCCCACGTTGCCCTACCCGTTCCGCTACCGCGCACTTTTGACTACCTGCTGCCTGAAGGCATGGCGGTCAAAGCGGGCTGTCGGGTGCGGGTGCCGTTCGGCAAACAGGAGCGGATCGGCATTGTCGCGGCGGTGAGCGAGCGCAGCGAACTGCCGCTGGATGAGCTAAAACCGGTCGCCGAAGCGCTGGACGACGAGCCGGTCTTCTCCACGACTGTCTGGCGACTGCTGATGTGGGCGGCTGAGTATTACCATCACCCGATCGGCGATGTGCTGTTCCATGCATTACCCGTTATGCTGCGCCAGGGCAAACCCGCCAGCGCCACGCCGCTGTGGTACTGGTTCGCCACCGAGCAGGGGCAGGTTGTCGACCTTAACGGTCTGAAACGCTCCCGGAAGCAGCAGCAGGCGCTGGCGGCGCTGCGCCAGGGCAAAATCTGGCGTCATCAGGTTGGCGAACTGGAATTCAATGAAGCGGCGCTGCAGGCGCTGCGCGGTAAAGGGCTGGCGGAGCTGACCTGCGAAGCGCCCGCCCTCACCGACTGGCGCAGCGAGTATTCGGTTGCCGGCGAACGCCTGCGCCTGAATACCGAGCAGGCCACCGCCGTCGGGGCGATCCACAGCGCCGCCGATCGTTTCTCCGCCTGGCTGCTGGCGGGTATTACCGGCTCCGGGAAAACGGAAGTCTATTTGAGCGTGCTGGAGAATGTGCTGGCGCAGGGGCGCCAGGCGCTGGTGATGGTGCCGGAGATCGGCCTGACGCCGCAAACCATCGCCCGATTTCGCCAGCGCTTTAACGCGCCGGTGGAAGTGCTGCACTCCGGGCTCAATGACAGCGAACGTCTCTCGGCCTGGCTGAAGGCGAAAAATGGCGAAGCGGCCATTGTGATCGGCACCCGCTCCTCGCTGTTTACCCCATTTAAAGATCTCGGCGTCATCGTCATCGACGAAGAGCATGACAGCTCCTACAAGCAGCAGGAAGGCTGGCGCTACCATGCCCGCGACCTGGCGGTATGGCGCGCCCACAGCGAGCAGATCCCGATAATTCTCGGCTCGGCGACGCCGGCGCTGGAGACTCTGCATAACGTCCGCCAGGGTAAATACCGCCAGTTAACCTTAAGCAAACGCGCGGGCAATGCGCGCCCGGCCCAGCAGCACGTGCTCGATCTCAAAGGGCAACCGCTGCAGGCGGGCCTGTCTCCCGCGCTGATTAGCCGTATGCGCCAGCACCTGCAAGCGGATAACCAGGTGATCCTGTTTCTTAACCGCCGCGGCTTTGCGCCAGCGCTGCTGTGCCACGATTGCGGCTGGATAGCGGAATGCCCGCGCTGCGACAGTTACTATACGTTGCACCAGGCGCAGCACCATCTGCGCTGCCACCATTGCGACAGCCAGCGCCCGATCCCGCGCCAGTGTCCTTCCTGCGGCTCCACGCATCTGGTGCCGGTAGGGATCGGCACCGAGCAGCTGGAGCAGGCCCTGGCGCCGCTGTTCCCTGAGGTGCCTATCTCGCGTATCGACCGCGATACCACCAGCCGCAAAGGAGCGCTGGAGGAGCATCTCGCCGCCGTCCATCGCGGCGGGGCGCGTATTCTGATTGGCACCCAAATGCTGGCCAAAGGGCACCACTTCCCGGACGTCACCCTCGTCTCCCTGCTGGATGTCGACGGGGCGCTGTTTTCCGCTGATTTCCGCTCCGCAGAGCGTTTCGCTCAGCTTTATACCCAGGTCTCCGGACGAGCGGGCCGGGCAGGAAAACAGGGCGAGGTCATTCTTCAAACCCACCATCCGGAACACCCTCTTTTGCAGACCCTGCTGTATAAAGGCTACGACGCCTTTGCCGAACAGGCGCTGGCAGAGCGGCGGACGATGCAGCTGCCGCCGTGGACCAGCCATGTGCTGATTCGTGCGGAAGACCATAACAACCAGCAGGCGCCGCTGTTTTTGCAACAGCTGCGCAATCTGCTGCAGGCCAGCCCGCTGGCCGACGAAAAGCTATGGGTGCTCGGTCCGGTTCCGGCGCTGGCGCCAAAGCGCGGCGGCCGCTGGCGCTGGCAAATATTGCTGCAGCATCCTTCGCGGGTGCGTCTGCAACATATCGTTAGCGGTACGCTGGCGCTGATCAATACGCTTCCGGAGGCGAGAAAAGTGAAGTGGGTGCTGGATGTCGATCCGATTGAAGGATAAGCCTTCTCTTGCGAGCCGGATCGAAAAATTTAACAAGCATCACGTTTTTCATGAAAATTCTGTAACTCACTGCCGCGACTATCTGATAAAAATGATGCAGCAGTTAGCGCCCAAGGGAAATGCCAGCGCCATTCAGCGAGGAGAAACCAGGTGAAGCCCAAAAAACAAGTGGTTGCCGCCACCATGAAAGACGTCGCCCTCAAGGCAAACGTTTCCACGGCAACCGTGTCCCGAGCGTTGATGAACCCTGATAAGGTGTCGCAAGCCACCCGTAACCGGGTCGAGCAGGCGGCGCTGGAAGTCGGCTATTTACCGCAGTCGCTCGGACGCAATATGAAGCGCAACGAATCGCGAACGATCCTCGTGATCGTCCCGGATATCTGCGATCCCTTCTTTAGTGAAGTGATCCGCGGTATTGAAGTCACTGCCGCCGAGCACGGCTATCTGGTGTTAATCGGCGATTGCGCCCACCAGAATCAGAAAGAAAAAACCTTTATCGACCTTATCATCACCAAGCAGATCGACGGCATGGTGCTGCTCAGCTCGCGCCTGCCGTTTGACGCCAGCGTGGAAGAGCAGCGCAATTTGCCGCCAATGGTCATGTCGAATGAGTTTGCGCCGGAGCTGGAGCTGCCCACCGTCCATATCGATAACCTGACGGCGGCCTTTAACGCGGTAAATTATCTCCACGAGCTGGGACATCAGCGTATCGGCTGTATCGCCGGCCCGGAAGATATGCCGTTGTGCCATTATCGCCTGCAGGGTTATGTGCAGGCGCTGCGCCGCAGCGGTATCACCGTCGATCCGCACTATATTGCTCGCGGCAACTTTACCTTCGAAGCCGGCGCCAATGCGCTGGAGCAGCTGCTGGCGCAGCCGGTGCCGCCCACGGCGGTCTTTTGCCATAGCGATGTGATGGCGCTGGGCGCCTTATCGCTGGCAAAACGTCGCGGTCTGAAAGTGCCGGACGACCTGTCAATTGTCGGCTTCGATAACATCGCGTTGTCTGAATTTTGCGATCCGCCGTTGACCACGGTTTCACAGCCACGGTTTGATATCGGCCGTGAAGGAATGCTGCTATTACTGGAGCAAATGCAGGGGCATAACGTGAACAGCGGCTCGCGTCTGCTCGATTGCGAACTGATTGTTCGCGGCAGTACGCAAAAAATCAGACGATAACCATCAGGCTTTCGGGCCTGCTCTTCTGGTCAAAGGCCCGCCGCTTAAGTAACATGGCGGGCTGACGAACGAATATAAGACAGCGAAACGATAGTGGCACAACGAGATTATGTACGCCGCAGCCAACCGGCTTCTTCGCGGCGCAAAAAGAGCACGACCCGAAGCTCAAGGAATAAGCAAAGCAGCCTTCCGGCGATTTCACCGGCGATGGTGGCGATCGCGGCGGCTGTGCTGGTGGCCTTTATCGGTGGCCTCTATTTCATTACGCATCATAAGAAAGAAGAAGCGGAAGCGATGCAAAATCGCCAGGCCGCCGGCAACGGCTTGCCGCCCAAACCGGAAGAGCGCTGGCGCTATATTAAAGAGCTGGAAAGCCGCCAGCCTGGCGTCCGCGCGCCGACCGAACCGACCGCCGGTGGCGAAGTCATGAAACCGGAACAGCTGACCGACGAGCAGCGCCAGCTGCTCGCCCAGATGCAGGCCGATATGCGCCAGCAGCCGACCCAGCTGACCGAAGTGCCGTGGAACGAACAAACGCCGGCGCAGCGCCAGCAGACGCTTCAGCGTCAGCGTTTAGCGCAGCAACAGCAGCAGGCGCAGCAGCAACAGTGGGCGCAGACTCAGGCGCAGACCGTCCAACAGCAGCCGCCGCGCGTTCAGCAGCCGAAGCCGGTTCAGCAGCAACAGCCGAAGCAGACCGCGTCAAACCAGCAGCCGTACCAGGATCTGCTGCAGACGCCAGCGCATACCAATACCACGCAGCCGCGTACCCAGGCCGCGGCGCCGGTAACTCGGGTGGAAGAAGCGCCGAAAACCACCGCCGAGAAGAAAGACGATCGTAGCTGGATGATCCAGTGCGGCTCCTTTAAAGGCGCCGAGCAGGCCGAAACCGTCCGCGCTCAGCTGGCTTTCGAAGGGTTTGCTTCGCACATTACCACTAACAACGGCTGGAACCGCGTGGTTATTGGCCCGTTGAAAGGCAAAGAAAGCGCCAACGAGATGATCACCCGCCTGAAGATGGCTGGACACGCGAACTGCATTCGTCTCGCCGCCAGGGGTTGAAACCCTCAAAATCCCCCCCATCTATAATTGCATTCGGCCCCGCGGACAGCGCGGGGCCCCTGTTCCGCTTTTGCAACCAAGGGGTCTGCTCGTGACTACAATTGTAAGTGTTCGCCGTAACGGCCATGTTGTTATTGCCGGTGATGGCCAGGCCACGCTGGGCAACACCGTGATGAAGGGCAATGTGAAGAAAGTGCGTCGTCTGTACAACGACAAAGTGATTGCCGGTTTCGCTGGCGGCACCGCCGACGCCTTCACGCTGTTCGAACTGTTTGAACGTAAACTGGAAATGCACCAGGGCCATCTGGTGAAGGCCGCCGTTGAGCTGGCCAAAGACTGGCGAACTGACCGGATGTTGCGCAAACTGGAAGCGCTGCTGGCCGTCGCGGACGAAAACGCGTCGCTTATCATCACCGGTAACGGTGACGTGGTACAGCCGGAAAACGATTTGATTGCTATCGGCTCCGGCGGTCCTTACGCCCAGGCCGCGGCCCGCGCGCTGTTGGAAAATACCGATATGGGCGCGCGCGACATCGCCGAGAAAGCGTTGGATATTGCAGGTGATATCTGCATCTACACCAACCATTTCCACACCATCGAAGAATTACCTTCTAAAGCGTAAGGATCTCCCATGTCTGAAATGACCCCACGCGAAATTGTCAGCGAACTGGACAAACACATTATCGGTCAGGACGCCGCCAAGCGTTCTGTTGCTATCGCCCTGCGTAACCGCTGGCGTCGGATGCAGCTTAACGAAGAGCTGCGTCATGAAGTCACGCCGAAAAACATTCTGATGATCGGCCCAACCGGCGTCGGTAAAACCGAAATCGCCCGTCGTCTGGCAAAACTGGCCAACGCGCCGTTTATCAAAGTTGAAGCGACGAAGTTCACCGAAGTGGGCTATGTCGGTAAAGAAGTGGACTCCATCATCCGCGATTTGACCGATGCGGCGATCAAAATGGTTCGCATGCAGTCCATCGATAAGAACCGTTACCGCGCGGAAGAGCTGGCGGAAGAGCGCGTGCTTGACGTGCTGATCCCACCGGCGAAGAACAACTGGGGCCAGACTGAGCCGTCGCAGGAACCGTCTGCAGCGCGCCAGGCGTTCCGTAAAAAACTGCGTGAAGGCCAGCTGGACGATAAAGAGATTGAAATCGATCTCGCTGCGGCGCCGATGGGCGTTGAAATCATGTCCCCTCCGGGCATGGAAGAGATGACCAGCCAGCTACAGTCTATGTTCCAGAACCTCGGCGGCCAGAAGCAGAAACCGCGTAAGCTGAAAATCAAAGACGCGATGAAGCTGCTGATTGAAGAAGAAGCGGCCAAACTGGTCAATCCGGAAGAGCTGAAGCAGGAAGCCATCGACGCTGTAGAGCAGCACGGTATCGTCTTTATCGACGAAATCGACAAAATCTGTAAGCGCGGCGGCAACACCTCCGGCCCGGACGTCTCCCGCGAAGGCGTACAGCGCGACCTGCTGCCGCTGGTGGAAGGCTGCACCGTCTCCACCAAACATGGGATGGTCAAGACCGACCACATCCTGTTTATCGCCTCCGGCGCATTCCAGGTGGCCAGCCCATCCGATCTGATCCCGGAACTGCAGGGGCGTCTGCCGATCCGCGTTGAGCTGAAGGCGCTGACCACCCACGACTTCGAGCGCATCCTGACCGAGCCGAATGCCTCCATCACCGTGCAGTACAAGGCGCTGATGGCGACCGAAGGGGTGAACATCGAATTCACTGAAGACGGCATCAAGCGCATCGCCCAGGCCGCATGGCAGGTAAACGAAACCACCGAGAACATCGGTGCGCGTCGCCTGCACACCGTGCTGGAGCGCCTGGTGGAAGATATCTCCTATGATGCCAGCGAGATGAACGGCCAGACCGTCACTATCGATGCCGAATATGTGAGTAAACACCTGGATGTTCTGGTGGCAGATGAAGATCTGAGCCGTTTTATCCTATAATCCGGTGCAATGCATTTTCATCACTGTTGATGGGGGCTATCGCCCCCATTTTTATTGGCTAGAATAACTATGACTGATATCAGCCGTTCACAGGCGTGGCTGGAAAGCCTGCGTCCTAAAACGTTACCGCTGGCATTTGCCGCGATTATTGTTGGCACCGTCCTTGCCTGGGAGCAGGGCCATTTTGATCCCTGGGTTGCCCTGCTGGCGCTGATCACCGCCGGCTTGCTGCAAATTCTTTCCAACCTCGCCAATGACTACGGCGACGCGGTTAAGGGGAGCGATAAACCGGATCGCATCGGGCCGCTGCGCGGGATGCAGAAAGGGGTGATTACCCCCCAGCAGATGAAGCGCGCCCTGATCGTCACCGTCGTACTCATCTGCCTGTTTGGTTTGGCGCTGCTGTGCGCCGCCTGGCAGAGCGTCGGCGATTTCATCGGCTTCCTCGCCCTGGGAGGCCTGTCTATCGTGGCCGCCATCACCTACACGGTGGGCACCCGTCCGTATGGATATATTGGTCTGGGTGATATCTCAGTACTCGTTTTCTTCGGCTGGCTGAGCGTCCTCGGCAGCTGGTATCTGCAAGCCCATAATGTGGAAGCGGCCATTTTTCTGCCGGCGACAGCCTGCGGTCTGCTGGCGACCGCCGTGCTGAACATCAATAATCTGCGCGATATCGACAGCGACCGGCAGAACGGGAAGAACACCCTCGCCGTGCGCCTGGGCCCGGTCAATGCCCGCCGCTATCATGCCTGCCTGCTGCTCGGCGCCCTGCTGTGTCTGGCGCTGTTTAACCTGCTGGCGCTGCATTCAGCCTGGGGCTGGCTGTTTATTCTCGCCACGCCGCTGCTGGTGAAACAGGCGCGCTACGTCCTGCGCGAATCCGATCCGCTGGCGATGCGGCCAATGCTCGAAAAGACGGTCAAAGGGGCTTTACTAACCAACCTGCTGTTTGTTATCGGAATTATTGCCAGTAAGCTGATGGCTTAACTGACAAATATCAATTAACAATTGATGATTTTGCCAACAATGCGATTCGCGGGATATACTAAAAACTCTCGCAGCAACTGAACGTTAAGCCTATGAAATACGATACTTCCGAGCTTTGTGACATCTACCAGGAAGATGTCAACGTCGTGGAACCGCTGTTCTCTAACTTTGGAGGACGGTCGTCGTTTGGTGGACAGATCATTACGGTTAAATGTTTCGAGGATAACGGGTTGCTCTACGATCTGCTCGAGCAGAATGGCCGTGGTCATATTCTCCTGATCGACGGCGGCGGCTCAGTACGACGCGCGTTAATTGACGCAGACCTGGCGCGTCTGGCCGTCCAGAATGAATGGGAAGGGTTGGTGGTCTATGGCGCGGTGCGCCAGGTTGACGACCTTGAGGAACTGGACATTGGTATTCAGGCGCTGGCGGCGATTCCGGTCGGCGCGGCTGGCGAAGGCATCGGCGAAAGCGACGTGCGCGTCAATTTCGGCGGGGTGACTTTCTTCTCCGGCGACCATCTGTATGCCGATAACACCGGGATGATCCTGTCGGAAGACCCGCTGGATATCGAATAAACCTTCCGCCATAAAAAAGGCCTTCTCCATGAGAAGGCCTTTTGTTTATCCGGCGCGTAACTTAGTACAGTTTCTTCGCGCAATCCAGCCAGTCGTTCTTGAACGGACGCTTCATGTTCTCGATGGCATCGATGATGTCGTGGTGCACCAGCTTCTCGTTCTGGATGCCGACGCAACGGCCGCCATGGCCCTGCAGCAGCAGCTCAATCGCATAGGCGCCCATGCGGGAAGCCAGGATGCGGTCGTAAGGAACCGGGGAACCGCCGCGCTGAATGTGGCCGAGGACGGTGGCGCGAGTTTCACGGCCAGTCTCTTTCTCGATGTAGCTTGCCAGCTCGTCAACGTCGCACATGTGCTCGGTGATGGCCACGATAGCGTGTTTTTTCCCTTTCGCGATACCGGCTTTGATTTCTGCCACCAGATCGTCACGGGTATATTCCACTTCAGGCACCATGATGAACTCACAGCCGCCGGCAATCGCCGCCGCCAGGGTCAGGTCGCCACAGTAACGGCCCATCACTTCCACCACGGAGATACGCTGGTGCGAAGAGGAGGTGTCGCGCAAACGGTCAATCGCTTCCACCACGGTGCTCAGGGCAGTAAAGAAGCCGATGGTGTAGTCAGTGCCTTTGATATCGTTGTCGATGGTGCCCGGCAGGCCGATGCATGGGAAGCCCATCTCGGTCAGGCGCATCGCCCCCATATAGGAACCGTCACCGCCGATAACCACCAGCGCGTCCAGGCCGCGCTTCTTCATGTTTTCGATAGCCACAGCGCGGATGTGTTCTTCGCGGAATTCCGGGAAGCGAGCGGAGCCCAGGAAGGTGCCGCCGCGGTTGATCATGTCGGAAACGCTGTAACGGTCGAGCTGAACCATACGGTCTTCATACAATCCGAGGTAACCGTCATAGATTCCAAAAACTTCCAGACCTTCCGTTAATGCCGCGCGCACAACGCCACGAATTGCTGCGTTCATGCCCGGCGCATCACCGCCACTTGTCAACACACCGATTTTCTTAATCATGACTACCTCTGAACTTAGGAAGCAAAAAATAATTCTGTTGCCTGAAGCGCTCCCTCACCAGGAGTGCACGACGCTAATGACAATAGTATATCAAACGCCTCAAGCTGAATTGATTCAGGTCAGACCAAACGGCGGTAATTTATACAAAAAATGCCGATCTGCCCCACATTTTTACATCGAGTTTACAGACTATAACCTAACGCTCAAAAAAGCCCTGCTGCGCCGCTGGCACCACAGAGCTGGGATCCTGATGGATAATGACATCGGACCCCGGGAAACGGCGCAGAATCGCCTGCTCCACCTGGTCTGCAATCACGTGGGCTTGCACCAGCGGGAGATTATCTTCCATTTCCAAATGAATCTGAATAAAGCGGGTCGGCCCTGACTGCCGCGTTCGTAGATCGTGCGCCCCGCGGATGCCGGGCCATGCGGTCACGATGGTGATAATGTCCTGACGCTCCTCGTCAGGCAAGGCGCGGTCGAGTAGTGACTGAACCGCCTCATAGCCCATCCGCAGCGCGCTATATAAAATATAGATGCCAATCCCCAGGGCAAACAACGCGTCGGCGCGATGCCAGCCGTACCAGGATAGGCCCAGCGCCACCAGAATGGCGCCGTTCATCATAACATCAGACTGATAATGAAGCATATCCGCCCGCACCGCCTGGCTCTGGGTTTTTCGCACCACCCAGCGCTGGAAAGTCACCAGCGCCAGCGTACTAACGAGGGCGATCAATGTGACGACGACCCCGACGCCGGCGGCCTGCAGCGGCTCCGGACGCACCAGGTGCTGAATGCCGGTGAGAAACAGGAACAGCGCCGAGCCGGAGATAAACATGCTTTGCGCCAGCGCCGCCAGCGACTCCGCTTTGCCATGACCAAAGGTATGTTCTTCATCAGCAGGCTGTAGCGAATAGCGAACCACCAGCAGGTTGGTCAGCGAGGCGGCAATGTCCACCAGCGAATCCACCAGCGCAGCCAGAATACTGACAGAACCGGTATACCACCACGCAAAAATTTTGATCAAAAGTAACGCGGAGGCCATAGCCGTCGCGGCGATAGCGGCGCGACTGACCAACCGGCCATAAGATTGATTCATATAGGCTCCTTCTCCTGCAATGCGCTTAGTATAACCCGAACTTGTGACGCTCACGGGATAGGCGAAGGAGTTGATTTACCGTAAAAAGGGCAAAAAAAACCCCCACATCATGTGGGGGAAGACAGGGATGGTGTCTATGGCAAGGAAAACAGGGTTTGTTACTGGGGTTGCAGGGTGTTGCTACTACTCGAAAGCATCATCGCTGAGCCTTTCTGCATCCTTGCAACCTCACGCAACTGATCCATACGCTGCTGGTGCTTAGCATTTAAAACCGCTTGCTGCTCTGGCGTAAGCAGGTGGTACATCTGGTTGCGAACCTTAGCCATCTCGACCTGGCGGGCAACCTGTTCCTGCGCCATCTTTTCTGCCTGAGCGCGCACAGCGTTTTCATCAAAATTTTCTGCGGTGACAAGGCGATGCATTGTCTCCATTTCGCTAACATTAACGGGGAGCCTGTCGTGGCGTGCCCGTTGCATAAGATCCCGTAACTGCTGACGTTGCTGCTCGGTTAAACTTATGCCGTCAAACATATGGCTTTGGCTACCGCGCTGTCCCCCTTCGTCTCCGGGGAGCCAGTTAACGCTGGTAACGACTTCAGCGGCCTGGCTATATGCACTTAGCGCCAGCGTTGAGGCCATGACGGCAGCGATAACATTGCGCATCACATACTCCCAAAACGTTTGTGTCGCGATTCAACGAGAGACAGTCTACGATTCAGGCTGCAAACATGCGTCAGGGGGTGTAAAACAACGTAAAGTCATGGATTAGCGGGCCTTGATGACGTAATTTCTGCCTCGGAGGTATTTAAACAATGAATAAAATCCTGTTAGTTGATGATGACCGGGAGCTCACCTCCCTGTTAAAAGAGCTGCTCGATATGGAAGGTTTTAACGTGCTGGTGGCCCATGATGGGGAACAGGCGCTGGCCCTTCTGGACGACAGCGTTGATTTATTGCTGCTCGACGTGATGATGCCGAAGAAAAACGGTATCGATACGCTGAAAGAGCTGCGTCAGACACACCAGACTCCGGTTATCATGCTAACAGCGCGCGGAAGCGAGCTGGATCGCGTTCTCGGCCTCGAGCTGGGCGCGGATGACTATTTGCCTAAGCCATTCAACGATCGCGAGCTGGTGGCCCGTATACGCGCGATTCTGCGCCGTTCCCACTGGAGCGAGCAGCAGCAGACGACCGAAGCCGGCTCACCAACCCTGGAAGTGGATGCCTTAAGCCTCAATCCGGGCCGCCAGGAAGCCAATTTCGATGGCCAGACGCTGGAGCTCACCGGCACCGAGTTCACCCTGCTCTATCTGTTAGCGCAGCATCTCGGTCAGGTAGTCTCCCGTGAGCATTTAAGCCAGGAAGTGTTAGGCAAGCGCCTGACGCCGTTCGACCGCGCCATCGATATGCATATTTCCAACCTGCGGCGTAAGCTGCCGGAGCGCAAAGATGGCCATCCGTGGTTTAAAACGCTGCGTGGCCGCGGGTATCTGATGGTTTCCGCTTCATGATTGGAAGTTTGACTGCACGCATCTTCGCCATCTTCTGGCTCACGCTGGCGCTGGTGTTGATGCTGGTGCTGATGTTGCCCAAACTGGATTCCCGGCAGATGACCGAGCTGCTGGAAAGCGAGCAGCGTCAGGGCATCATGATCGAGCAGCACGTCGAGGCCGAGCTGGCCAACGATCCGCCAAACGACCTGATGTGGTGGCGTCGTTTGTTTCGCGCCATCGATAAATGGGCGCCTCCGGGACAACGCCTGCTGCTGGTGACCAGCGAAGGCCGCGTGATCGGCGCAGAACGCAACGAGATGCAGATCATTCGTAACTTTATCGGCCAGGCCGATAACGCCGATCATCCGCAGAAAAAACGCTATGGCCGCCTGGAAATGGTGGGCCCGTTTTCCGTCCGGGACGGGGAGGATAACTATCAGCTCTATCTGATTCGTCCCGCCAGCACCTCACAATCCGACTTTATCAACCTGCTGTTTGACCGGCCGCTGCTGCTGCTGATCGTCACGATGCTGGTCAGCGCCCCGCTGCTGCTGTGGCTGGCGTGGAGCCTGGCGAAACCGGCGCGTAAGCTGAAAAATGCCGCCGATGAAGTCGCCCAGGGCAACCTGCGCCAGCATCCGGAGCTGGAAGCCGGGCCGCAGGAGTTTTTAGCCGCTGGCGCCAGTTTTAACCAGATGGTGACGGCCCTGGAGCGGATGATGACCAGCCAGCAGCGGCTGCTGTCCGATATCTCGCACGAGCTGCGCACGCCGCTTACGCGCCTGCAATTAGGTACCGCCCTGCTGCGTCGCCGCAGCGGAGAGAGTAAGGAGCTGGAGCGTATCGAAACTGAAGCGCACCGGCTGGACAGCATGATCAACGACCTGCTGGTGATGTCGCGCAATCAGGCGAAAAACGCCCTGGTCAGCGAGACGGTGAAAGCCAATCAGCTATGGAACGAAGTGTTGGACAATGCGGCCTTTGAAGCTGAGCAGATGGGGAAATCTTTTACCGTTGAGTATCCGCCGGGCCCATGGCCGCTGTACGGTAACCCCAATGCGCTGGAAAGCGCGCTGGAGAATATCGTGCGCAACGCCCTGCGCTACTCGCATACGAAAATTTCCGTCAGCTTCTCGGTGGATAAAGACGGGATTACGGTTAACGTCGATGACGACGGCCCGGGAGTCAGCCCGGAGGATCGCGAACAGATTTTCCGGCCATTCTACCGGACCGACGAGGCGCGCGACCGCGAGTCCGGCGGCACCGGCCTGGGGCTGGCGATTGTCGAAACCGCTATTCAGCAGCACCGCGGCTGGGTGAAGGCCGACGACAGCCCGCTGGGTGGTCTGCGTTTAACAATCTGGCTGCCGCTGTATAAACGAACCTGACGCCGACCCGGCCTGCGCTGTGCGGCGCTGCGCCGGGAGCATCCCCGGGAATACTTAATATGGGGGATTATTTCCCCCATAATCTCCGCGAACTATCCTCTATCTTGCCGCTTAAACGCCGTTTCTGCATCGTTCGGCTCCAGCTAACAGACAGGCCCGCTGCCGACAATAAGCGGTGGTACTGATCATCATCAAACGGCATCTGCCAGGCAATCGCCCCGGCCTCATGAACGCTGACATCACTCAGCCGGGAAACCAGCTCGAGCGGCGCATCGCTGGAAACTTGCCCTCCGGCAATCACCCGGTACAGCCAGCCGGTTTTTCCGCTGTTTTGCATCAGCTGCGCCATATCATTGATCGCAAAATGAAAGTTGAGCTTGAAGCACGGCGATCGCGGCTGGGTGACCTGGATCAGCGCCTCGCCCCAGCGAAAGATATCGCCGATATAAACGTTTTGCTCGGTAAGCCCGGTGGTGGAGAGGTTTTCGCCGAACGCCGGCGCGCAGAACCGCTCGGCCTGCTGGGGGAAGTCACGGATCCAGTCGGCATAGTGTTCGCGCGGATAATGACACAGCGCGCGGTCCGGCCCGCCGTGGATTTTCTTCTCCGCCTGCTGGTCCCCATTGAGACCGAGATCGCCGAGCTGCAATTCTCCGTCGACCTGGATTTTGCCGATCGCGCTGGGGCGACTGCCCGCGTAGTCCCTGATTTTGCCGACAAAGACATTCACCGGATAATGCATGGCTGCTCTCCTTGCTACAGATATAAAAAAAGCGAGTCATCAGACTCGCTTCTCTTTTAGCGCAATGCAACCTTATTTTTTGGCGGCAAAACGCGCTGCAGCTTCGTCCCAGTTCACTACGTCCCAGAAGGCTTTGATGTAGTCCGGGCGGCGGTTCTGGAATTTCAGGTAGTAAGCGTGTTCCCAGACGTCCAGGCCGATAATCGGGAAGCCGGAAGCGCCGGAAATGGCTTCGCCCATCAGCGGGGAATCCTGGTTGGCGGTGGAGACAACGGCCAGTTTGTCACCTTTCAGGACCAGCCACGCCCAGCCGGAGCCGAAACGGGTAGCAGCGGCTTTTTCGAATTCCGCTTTGAAGTTCTCCACGGAACCGAAATCGCGCTCGATAGCCGCTTTCAGGTCGCCCTGCAGGGTGGTACCGGTTTTCAGGCCTTTCCAGAACAGGCTGTGGTTCGCGTGGCCGCCGGCGTTGTTACGCAGTACGGTTTTTTTGTCAGCCGGCAGCTGATCCAGCTTGGTAATCAGCTCTTCAGCGGACAGGTTAGCGAACTCCGGCAGGCTTTCCAGCGCGGCGTTGGCATTGTTCACGTAGGTCTGGTGGTGTTTAGTGTGATGGATCTCCATCGTCTGCTTGTCGAAGTGCGGTTCCAGAGCATCGTAAGCGTAAGGCAGGGATGGCAGGGTATAGCTCATAATCATCTCCATTATTGTCGAGCGGCTCAAGTGTTAACGCCGCGTAAGCAGTTTGTCCATTATAGTTAATTAAATGGTATTGAAAATGCTTATCAATGCCGTATTTTTCATATGGATATAACCAGAAGAAATACCCGTCGTTTTGTGATGTAGAACAACTAATTAAGCCCATGGTTGCCAGGGTTCGCCATCCTGTGGCAACGTCCTGAAGGCGGCCAAAGCGGCCAATTTTTACACTCATCCCATCGGAAGCCGCCGTCTCCGATAAAAAAAAGATGAGGATAAAATCAATGAACCACGCGATTACGATGGGTATTTTTTGGCATTTGATAGGGGCCGCCAGTGCCGCCTGTTTCTATGCCCCGTTCAAGAAAGTAAAACACTGGTCGTGGGAAACCATGTGGTCGGTCGGGGGGATCGTCTCCTGGCTGATTCTGCCCTGGGCCATCAGCGCCACGCTGTTACCCGACTTCTGGGCCTACTACCGCTCTTTTAGCGCCTCCACGCTGCTGCCGGTCTTTCTGTTCGGCGCCATGTGGGGCATTGGTAATATCAACTATGGCCTGACCATGCGCTATCTTGGCATGTCGATGGGGATTGGCATCGCCATTGGCATCACGCTGATTGTCGGCACGCTGATGACGCCGATTATTAACGGTCAGTTTGCAGTGCTGATGCACACCCAGGGCGGTCAAATGACGCTGCTCGGCGTGCTGGTGGCGGTGATTGGCGTCGGCATCGTCACCCGCGCAGGCCAGCTGAAAGAGCGCAAAATGGGCATCAAAGCCGAAGAGTTCAATCTGAAGAAAGGGCTTCTGCTGGCGGTAATGTGCGGTATCTTCTCCGCAGGGATGTCGTTCGCGATGAACGCCGCCAAACCGATGCATGATGCCGCCGCGGCGCTCGGCGTCGACCCGCTGTACGCAGCGCTGCCAAGCTACGTGGTGACTATGGGCGGCGGGGCGCTGGTTAACCTTGGCTTCTGCTTTATTCGTCTGGCGAAAGTGAAGAACCTGTCAGTCAAAGCCGATTTCTCGCTGGCCAAACCGCTTATCATCAGCAACCTTCTGCTCTCTGCCCTCGGCGGTCTGATGTGGTATCTCCAGTTCTTCTTCTATGCCTGGGGCCACGCCAGCATTCCGGCGCAGTATGATTATATGAGCTGGATGCTGCACATGAGTTTCTACGTGCTGTGCGGCGGTGTGGTGGGTCTGGTGCTGAAGGAGTGGAACAACGCCGGCCGTCGTCCGGTGAGCGTCCTGAGCCTCGGCTGCGTGGTGATCATCATCGCCGCCAATATCGTCGGTCTGGGAATGGCCAGTTAATCACCGGATCATCTGCCTGACAACGACGCTCTTCAGGCGGCGGCGCGACTGCGCTGCCGCCACTGCCCCGGCGACATGCCGATTTCCCGGCTAAAAACCACCGAAAAGTAGTTACTGTCCTCAAAGCCGCACTGCATGGCGATATCGCCGATTAAGCGCTCGGTATGCTGCAGCAGATACTGCGCATGGCAGATCCGCAGCTGGCGTAAATAGTGATTGATGGTCATCCCGGTTTGCTGGCGAAACTGCTGGCGAAGCGCCCGCTCGCTGCCGCCCTCCTGCTCGCAGAAACGCTCCAGAACAAAGGGGCGGCTAAGGCTGGCCGCCAGCGCGGCCAGCAGTTTGTCCAGCAGCGCTTCGCGCTGCGTCGCCGCGGGATCATCCGTCGCGTAGCGATGGCGCTGCAGCGTCAGCGCCAGCTGGGCAAAAAGCAGTTCGGCCATCGCATTTCCCTGCGCGTCGCGCCGGGCGCACTCATGCTCAAGCTGGCTAATCACCTGGCGCGCCTGCGCCATACCTGTGCTGCCCATGCGCCAGTGGGGCTTCCACGGCGTGCCGAAGAGGCCAGGGATCGCCCCGGCCCAGTCAAAATTGAGCTGCAGCCGCTCCGGGCAATAGATGATGTTCTGCAGAACCAGATCGTTAACGGAAGCATAGGAGTGTTTATCTTCGGCGCGAATGTAGAACAGATCGCCGCGGGTAATGCGCCAGGGACGATCGTTAAGGACGTGCAGCCCGTTGCCTCGCCACACCAGCACCAGCTCGCTGAACTCATGGGTATGTTCGGCAAAGACATTTTGCGGGTAGCGGTCTGCCACCGCCACTGCCTGTGTGGCGGAAGGGAAAAACTCCTCTTTACGTAAAATCAGACCGGCCACGGCTCACACTCCAAACGCGGATAACGGCGCATTATTCGCGTTTTTAGTCTGCAATACGTTGACTCTTCTCGCGTTACTGAAGAATGGCGTCGCGCCCCTGGCGGATATCGCGCGGCGACCAGTCGAACTCCCGGCGAAAAAGCGTCGAAAAGTGGTTACTGTCGCCGAAGCCGCAGCGATAAGCGATATCAGTCACGCTTTCATCGCTGTGGCGCAGCAGGTGGCGGGCTTTCATCAGGCGCACCCGATTAAGATAGCGCTGTGGCGTCAGACCGGTCTGCTGCTTCAGCTGGCGGTGCAGCGTACGCAGCGACAGCGAAAACTGCGCCGCCACCTCCTCCCAGCAGATCTCCTGCGCAAAATGGTCTTCAAGCCAGGCCAACAGCTGATTCAGCCGCGCATCGTTGTTGGTGGCCTCTTCCGCAAGGCTGCTTTTACGTAACAGCACCAGCAGCTGCATAAACAGGATCTCACGGCTGGCGACGGCATGAGTATCCGTATCGCTCCCCACGGCCTCGATCTGCGCCACGATATGCCGCACCTGTTGCAGGACGGTTTGATTCACCCGCCAGTGCGAGGGGTAGTTTCCTTCCTGTTCCTGGGGCAGTAGTTGACTGACCCCGGCGAGAAAGCGAAACGCATCCGGCGCGCGATAGAGCACATTGGTCAGACACAGATTATCCGTGTGCTCGTAAAGATGGCGGTCGTGATCGCGGATAAAACAGACCGAACCGCCGCCAATGGTGTAGGGCTGGCCATTGAAGACGTGAATACCCGATCCCTGCTCCACGATAACTATTTCATGGAAATCATGGTGATGTTCCGGAAAGGCCGACTGAGGGAGGCGGGGTTCAATAGCCACCGTCGAGATCCCGGCCTTAAAGAAATCCGTACTGTGCAATATGGTCATGATGCCACCCTCGTAATGAGAAAAATTATCAGTCACCGGCTGATAGTAATGAAGGGTTGGCTATCCGGCCTTCAATTTTTGACCGCGAAATTCGTAAATCCTGCCGCTTTTTCAAGAATCAGCCGGAAAGATGCGGAACTGCGGAGGCCATCACATCCCCCTCGCCATCCCCTAAAACCGCAAACTGTGATGTCCCTCACGGTCACCTTTGCTTTCTTGCCAGCGGCCAGTTTTGGCTGTCCGTAGCGAGAAGGTGTCAGTAAACGGCCTTTTTTAGACTGCGGACAATGATTTTAAGAAGGATCGTTTCATGAGTATTCGTCATTGTGTCGCTGTCGATTTAGGCGCCTCCAGCGGGCGGGTGATGCTCGCCAGCTATCAGCCCGGGCCGCGCGCCCTGACGCTGCGCGAAATTCATCGCTTCACCAATAGTCTGCAGAAAGTAGACGGCTTCGACTGCTGGGATGTAGATAGCCTGGAAGGCGAGATCCGCTGCGGGCTGGAGAAAGTGTGTGAGCAGGGCATTCTGATAGACAGTATCGGCATCGATACCTGGGGGGTAGATTATGTCCTGCTGGATAAGCAGGGCCAGCGCGTCGGGCTGCCGATTTCCTATCGTGACGACCGCACCCAGGGCCTGCTGCGTCACGCTGAAGCGCAGCTGGGCCGGGCGGAAATCTATCGCCGCAGCGGCATTCAGTTTTTGCCGTTTAACACGCTTTATCAGCTGCGCGCTCTGGTGGAGCAGCAGCCGGAGCTGGTCAGTCAGGCTGCCCATGCCCTGCTGATCCCCGACTATTTCAGCTTCCGCCTGACCGGCAATCTGAACTGGGAATATACCAACGCCACCACCACCCAGCTGGTCAATATTAACAGCGATAGCTGGGATGAGACGCTGCTGAACTGGACCGGCGCGCCGTTGGCGTGGTTCGGAAAGCCGACCCACCCCGGCAATGTGATAGGCCACTGGATCTGCCCGCAGGGTAACCGAATTCCGGTAGTCGCTGTCGCCAGCCACGACACCGCCAGCGCGGTGATCGCCTCCCCGCTGGCCGACCGCCATGCCGCCTATCTCTCCTCCGGCACCTGGTCGCTGATGGGGTTTGAAAGCCTGACGCCGTACACCTGCGACGCGGCGCTGCAGGCCAATATCACCAACGAAGGCGGAGCCGAAGGCCGCTATCGGGTGCTGAAAAATATCATGGGCCTGTGGCTGCTGCAGCGGGTGCTAAAAGAGCAAAACGTCGGCGACCTGCAGGGGCTGATCGCCCGCACCGCCGCGCTACCGGCGTGCCGCTTCATAATTGACTGCAACGATGACCGCTTTATCAACCCGGCCAGTATGAGCGCCGAGATCCAGGCCGCCTGTCGCGACGCCGGGCAGCCGGTTCCTGAAAGCGATGCCGAACTGGCGCGCTGCATTTTCGACAGCCTGGCGCTGCTCTACGCCCGGGTGCTTAACGAGCTGGCGGCGCTGCGCGGCCACCCCTTCAGCCAGCTGCATATCGTCGGCGGCGGCTGTCAGAACACGCTGCTCAACCAGCTGTGCGCTGACGCCTGCGGGATCGCCGTCGTGGCCGGCCCGATAGAGGCCTCCACCCTCGGCAATATCGGCATCCAGTTAATGACCCTCGACGAGCTGGCCAATGTCGATGAGTTTCGTCAGGTAGTGCGCGGCAACGCGGCGCTCACCACTTTTACCCCCAATCCTGATAGTGAAATTGCCCGTTTCGTGGCGCAGTTTCAGCCACAACAGACCAAGGAGCTTTGCGCATGACCACTCAACTTGAACAAGCCTGGGAAATTGCTAAGCAGCGCTACGCCGCCGTCGGCGTGGATGTCGAGGAGGCCCTGCGCCAGCTGGACCGTCTGCCCGTCTCCATGCACTGCTGGCAGGGTGACGACGTCGCCGGTTTCGAAAACCCGGCGGGAAGCCTGACCGGCGGCATCCAGGCGACCGGCAACTACCCGGGCAAAGCGCGCAATGCAGAAGAACTCCGCGCTGACCTTGAGCAGGCGCTGAGCCTGATCCCGGGGCCAAAGCGTCTCAATCTGCACGCTATTTACCTGGAATCCGACGCGCCGGTAGCGCGCAATGAGATTAAGCCGGAGCACTTTAAAAACTGGGTTACGTGGGCGAAAGCCAACAAACTGGGGCTGGATTTCAACCCCTCCTGCTTCTCGCATCCGCTGAGCGCCGACGGCTTTACCCTGTCGCACGCCAACGATGAGATCCGCCAGTTCTGGATCGGCCACTGCAAAGCCAGCCGCCGCGTATCCGCTTATTTTGGCGAACAGCTGGGCACGCCGTCGGTGATGAATATCTGGGTGCCGGACGGCATGAAGGATATAACCGTTGACCGCTTCGCCCCGCGCCAGCGGCTGCTGAACGCCCTGGATGAGGTGATCAGCGAGAAGCTCGACCCGGCGCACCATATCGACGCCGTGGAGAGCAAGCTGTTCGGCATCGGCGCCGAAAGCTACACCGTCGGCTCCAACGAGTTCTATATGGGTTACGCCACCAGCCGTCAGACGGCGCTGTGCCTCGATGCCGGCCACTTCCATCCGACGGAAGTGATCTCCGACAAGATCTCCGCCGCCATGCTCTACATCCCGCGCCTGCTGCTGCACGTCAGCCGTCCGGTGCGCTGGGACAGCGACCACGTGGTGCTGCTGGATGATGAAACCCAGGCCATCGCCAGCGAAATCATTCGCCATAACCTGTTTGACCGCGTGCACATCGGCCTCGACTTCTTCGATGCCTCCATCAACCGCATCGCGGCCTGGGTGATTGGCACCCGCAATATGAAAAAAGCGCTGCTGCGCGCCCTGCTGGAACCGACCGCCCAGCTGCGCCAGCTGGAGAACGACGGCGATTACACCGCCCGCCTGGCGCTGCTCGAAGAGCAAAAATCGCTGCCGTGGCAGGCCATCTGGGAGATGTACTGTCAGCGTCACGACACGCCGGCGGGCAGCCAGTGGCTGGACAGCGTACGGGCTTATGAGAATGCGGTTCTGAGCCAGCGCGGGTAATGCACGAGCTTCCCCGGGTCGCGGCTGACGCCTTACCCGGGCTACGAACCGGTAGCCCGGATAAGCCGTTTACGGCGCAATCCGGGGGCACGCACATATTTAGGGTGAGGGGGTCAACCCCGCACCGAATCAACAGGAAAGACAAGACTATGCAGACCATTATCGACGCCTGGTTCGTCCAGGGCATGATCAAAGCCACCTCCGACGCCTGGCTGAAAGGCTGGGACGAACGCAACGGCGGCAACCTGACGCTGCGTCTGGATGAAGCGGATATCGAACCTTACGCGGCGGATTTCCACGCCAAACCGCGCTATATCGCCCTCAGCCAGCCGATGCCAACCCTGGCCAACCAGCCGTTTATCGTCACCGGCTCCGGCAAATTCTTCCGTAACGTCCAGCTCGACCCGGCCGCTAACCTCGGCGTGGTGAAGGTCGACAGCGACGGCGCGGGATACCATATCCTGTGGGGCCTGACGGAGGATGCCGTCCCGACCTCCGAGCTGCCGGCACACTTCCTGTCGCACAGCGAGCGCATCAAACTGACCGGCGGCAAAGACCGGGTGATCATGCACTGCCATGCCACCAACCTGATCGCCCTGACCTATGTTCTGGAGAACCACAGCGATCTTTTCACCCGTAAGCTGTGGGAAGGTAGCACCGAATGTCTGGTGGTCTTCCCGGATGGCGTCGGCATTCTACCGTGGATGGTGCCGGGCACCGATGAAATCGGCCAGGCGACCGCCGAAACCATGCAAAAACACTCGCTGGTGCTGTGGCCGTTCCACGGCGTCTTCGGCAGCGGCCCCACGCTGGATGAGACCTTCGGCCTGATCGATACCGCCGAGAAGTCCGCCGAAGTGCTGGTGAAAGTCTTGTCGATGGGCGGGATGAAGCAGACCATCACCCGCGACGAGCTTATCGCCCTTGGCAAACGCTTCAACGTGCAGCCGCTGCAGTCCGCTTTAGATCTTTATCCATAACAACATCGCGCCCCGCTCACCGAGACGGGGCGAAATATCACCTGCAAACCCTACAAAACTAACTCATGTGGAGTAAAAGCAATGAAAACAAAGACAAGCTTGATCCTCACCGTTGCCGCCCTGGCGTTGTCCGGTTCCGCCTTAGCCGAAGTTAAAATCGCCCTTGTGGCGAAATCGCTGGGAAATGGCTTCTTCGAAGCCGCCAACGTTGGCGCCCAACAGGCAGCCAAGGAGTTAGGTGATGTCAAAGTGATCTACACCGGCCCGACCACTACCACCGCCGAGGCGCAGATCGACGTGCTGAACGGGTTGATCGCCCAGGGGGTGGATGCGATCGCCATTTCCGCCAACGATCCGGACGCGGTGGTGCCGGTGCTGAAAAAAGCGATGCAGCGCGGCATCAAGGTGGTCTCATGGGACTCCGGCGTGGCGCCGGCAGGCCGTCAGATCCATCTTAACCCCTCAAATAACGCCTTAATTGGCGAAACCAACGTCAAGCTTGCCGCCGATGCGCTGCAGGCGCTGAACGTTGAGAAAGGCGAGGTGGCCGTGTTAAGCGCCACCCCAACCTCCACGAACCAGAACATCTGGATTGAGGAGATGAAAAAGGTGCTACCGCAGTATCCGTCGGTGCAGCTGGTCACCGTCGCCTACGGTGACGATCTGTCGGATAAAAGCTACCGCGAAGCGGTGGGTCTGCTGAAATCATATCCGGACCTGAAAGTCATTGTCTCGCCGTCGTCGGTGGGGATTGTTGCCGCCGCGCAGGCGGTGAAGGACCAGGGCAAAATCGGCAAAGTGTATGTCACCGGGCTGGGGCTGCCGTCGGAAATGGCCGGCGCGATCAAGTCCGGCGCCAGCAAAAGCTTCGCCATCTGGAACCCGATTGACCTGGGCTACGCCGCCACCTATCTGGCCGACGATTTAGTCAAAGGCACGGCGACCAAAACCGAAGCCAGTATGGGCAAGCTGGGCAAAGTGAAGCTGGACGCCGAGGGGAATGGCGCGATGGCCAAGCCGTTTGTCTACGATGCGAGCAACATCGATAAGTTCTCGAAAATTTTCTAATCCTTGTTCCCTCACCCCGGCCCTCTCCCGGAGGGAGAGGGGGAACGGCTGGCCCTCTGCGCGATGCGGCCAGCGGACGCCGGACCGTTCCCTCGCCCCTGTGGGGGAGGGTTAGGGTGAGGGGTGATTTTTGTGGAGAACTATCATGTCAGCATCAACGCCACTGCTGTCGCTGAAGGGGATCACCAAAATTTTTCCCGGTGTGCGCGCCCTTGAGAACGTGCAGCTTGATCTCTGGCCCGGCAAAGTGACCGCCTTAATCGGCGAAAACGGCGCGGGGAAATCCACGCTGGTCAAAGTGATGACCGGTATTTATCAGCCCGAAGAGGGCGAGATCCTCTATAAAGCGATCCCCATTCATCTGCCAACGCCGGAGTCGGCGCATAAGGTAGGGATCACCGCCATTCACCAGGAAACCGTGCTGTTTGACGAACTCTCGGTCAGCGAAAACATTTTCGTCGGCCAGTATCTGTATAAGGGACTGCTGAAAACGCTCGACTGGCCGGCGATGCACCGCAGAGCCAACGAGATCCTCACCCGGCTGGAAGTCCAGATCGACCCGCGAGCCACGCTGAAAACCCTCAGCATCGCCCAGCGTCACATGGTGGCGATTGCCCGGGCGCTGGCTTTCGACGCCCAGGTGGTGATCCTCGATGAGCCGACCGCCGCGCTTTCCCAGCATGAAATCCTCGAGTTTTATCACATCGTTGAGCGTCTGAAGCAGGACGGCAAAGCGATCCTGTTTATCTCGCATAAGTTCGATGAAATCTTCGAGCTGGCCGATTATTACACCATCCTGCGCGATGGGGTGTACGTCAGCTCCGGGGCGATAAGCGACATCACCGAAGAGCGGATGGTGTCGATGATGGTGGGCCGGGCGATCAGCCAAACCTACCCGAAAGTCGACTGCACGCCCGGAGAAACGGTGCTGGAGGTGACCGATCTCTGTCATCCTACCGAGTTTGCCCATATCAGCTTCCGCCTGCGCAAGGGAGAAATTCTCGGCTTTTACGGCCTGGTGGGCGCCGGACGCACCGAGCTGATGCAGGCGCTCTCCGGTGTCTCGCGCCCCTCCTCCGGCGAGATCCGCCTGAACGGCAGAACCATGCGCTTTCACCAGCCCGCCGACGCCATCCGCGCGGGCATCGTCTGCGTGCCGGAAGAGCGGCAGAAACAGGGAGCGATCATCGCCCTGCCTATCGCCCAGAACATCAGTTTACCGCAGCTCAGCAAGCTCAACCCTAACGGCGTCCTGAACGACGCCCGGGAATGGCGGCTGGCCGACGAGTACGCCTCGCGCCTGCAGGTAAAAGCCTTCAGCTGGCGGCAGCCGGTGGAGACCCTCTCCGGCGGCAACCAGCAGAAAGTGGTGATTGGCAAATGGCTGGCGACCCAGCCCGAGGTGATCATTCTCGATGAGCCGACCAAAGGCATCGATATCGGCTCAAAGGCCGCCGTGCATCAGTTTATGTCCGAGCTGGTCAGCCAGGGGCTGGCGGTGATTATGGTGTCGTCAGAGCTGCCGGAAGTGATGGGCATGGCCGACCGGATTATCGTAATGCACGAAGGGCTGATGGTCGCCGAGTACCGGGCAGGGGAAGCGACGGCGGAAACCATCGTTAGCGCCGCCAGCGGCATCGGCCAGGAGGCGGCATGATGGGACACGCATGGCTGAAACATCGCGAAGCGCTGCTGGCGGTGGTCATTATTTTGATGATCGGCGCCATCGGCAGCCGGGCGCCGTCGTTCGTTTCACCGGGCAATCTGGTGGAGATGTTTAACGATACCGCCATCCTTATCATCCTCGCCCTCGGCCAGATGATGGTGTTGCTCACCAAAGGCATTGATCTGTCGATGGCCGCCAACCTGGCGCTGACCGGGATGATCGTCGCCCTGATTAACGCCCACTATCCGGGTATTCCGGTGGTAGCGCTGCTGGCGCTGGCGACTCTGCTGGGCCTGCTGATGGGAGTAATTAACGGCCTGCTGGTCTGGCGCCTCGGCATTCCCGCCATTGTGGTGACCCTGGGCACTATGAGCATTTATCGCGGCATTATCTTCCTGCTGACTGACGGCGGCTGGGTTAACTCACATCAGATGAGCGCTGATTTTCTCAGTCTGCCGCGCAGCCCCCTCCTGGGGCTGCCGCTACTGAGCTGGTGCGCCATCGCCGCGCTGCTGCTGGTGGGTTATTTCCTGCGCTACAGCCGCACCGGCCGGGCCTTATACACCGCGGGCGGCAACGCGACGGCGGCATACTACACCGGCATTAACGCCGGAAAAATGCAGTTCGTCAGCTTCTGTCTCTCCGGCGCGCTGGCCGGCTTCTGCGGCTATCTGTGGATCTCGCGCTTCGCCGTCGCCTATGTCGACGTCGCCAACGGTTTTGAACTCCAGGTGGTCGCCGCCTGCGTGATCGGCGGTATCAGCACCATGGGCGGAAGCGGACGGGTGCTGGGCTGCCTGTGCGGCGCGCTGTTCCTTGGGGTCATCAATAACGCCCTGCCGGTGATCGGCATCTCGCCCTTCTGGCAAATGGCGATTTCCGGGGCGGTGATCGTCATGGCGGTGCTGCTCAACGAGCGCGGCAATCGCGGTCACGGGCGGTTAATCCTGCGCAACGCGGCGTTAGCCCGACAGAAACAGGCGGTGAAATCATGAGCAAAATGATGGTATCTGAAGAGATGAAAAACGCCCCGGCCGCGCCGTCGCCGCTGCGCCGCCTGCTGTGCTGGGAAGGGTTTTTACTGGCGGTCACCCTGGCGGTATTTATCGGCAACGCCGTGGCTTCCCCGTACTTCCTCAATATCTGGAACCTGTCGGACGCCACCTTTACCTTTACCGAGAAGGCGATCGTCGTCCTGCCGATGGCGATGCTGATTATCGCCCGGGAAATCGATCTGTCGGTAGCCTCGACGATGGCTCTCAGCTCAACGGTGATGGGCTTCTGCGCGGCAGCGGGGATGGACACTCCGCTGCTGGTGGTCATCGGCCTGGGCGTAGGTCTGCTGTGCGGCCTGTGCAACGGCTTGCTGGTGACCCGCTTTAACCTGTCGTCCATTGTGATCACCATCGGCACCATGAGCCTGTATCGCGGCATCACCTATATCCTGCTGGGCGATCAGGCACTCAATCACTATCCGGAGAGCTTTGCCTGGTTCGGCCAGGGGTACGTGTGGGGGGCGCTCTCTTTTGAGTTTGCGCTATTTATCCTCCTCGCGGCCGCCTTCACCTTCCTGCTGCATAAAACCAACTTTGGTCGCCGGACCTACGCCATCGGCAATAACCCGACCGGCGCCTGGTTCTCCGGGATTAACGTTAAGCGTCATAACCTGGTGCTGTTCGCGCTGGTTGGGCTGATGGCCGGGCTGGCGGCGGTCCTGCTGACCTCACGGCTCGGCAGTACCCGCCCCACCCTGGCGATGGGCTGGGAGCTGGCGGTTGTCACCATGGCGGTGCTCGGCGGCGTCAATATTCTCGGCGGCTCCGGCAGCATGCCCGGGGTGATCATCGCCGCCTTTCTGATGGGGCTGGTGACCTTCGGCCTGAGCCTGCTGAACGTCCCCGGCATCGTGATGTCGGTGATTATCGGCGCCATGCTGATCGTGGTGATCTCCCTGCCGATTATTACCCGGCGGATGATGCAGCGAAGACGATGTTAATTTCCCCCTCACCCTGGCCCCCTCCCTGCGGGAGAGGGTCAGGGTAGGGGAAACGGATTTCCCAAAATCAACATTAAGGAGAATTATCATGAGTTTTATGTTGGCACTACCTAAAATCAGCCTCCACGGCGCAGGCGCGATCGGTGATATGGTCAAGCTGGTAGCGGGCAAACAGTGGGGCAAGGCGCTGATCGTCACCGACGGTCAGCTGGTGAAGCTGGGCCTGCTGGACAGCCTGTTCGCCGCGCTGGATGAACAGCAGATGGCTTATCAGCTATTTGACGAGGTATTCCCCAACCCCACCGAAGCGCTGGTGCAGCAAGGCTATGCGGCTTACCAGGCGGCCCGCTGCGATTACCTGATCGCCTTCGGCGGCGGTAGCCCGATTGATACCGCCAAAGCGATAAAAATCCTCACCGCCAACCCAGGCCCCTCCACCGCCTACTCCGGCGTCGGCAAAGTGAAAAACGCTGGCGTGCCGCTGGTGGCCATCAACACCACCGCCGGCACGGCGGCGGAGATGACCAGCAACGCGGTAATTATCGATAGCGAGCGGCAGGTGAAAGAGGTGATTATCGACCCGAACCTGATCCCGGATATCGCCGTCGACGACGCCAGCGTGATGCTCGACATTCCGCCAGCCGTTACCGCCGCCACCGGCATGGATGCCCTGACCCACGCCATCGAGGCCTTTGTCTCCGTTGGCGCCCATCCGCTGACCGACGCCAACGCCCTCGAGGCCATTCGTCTGATTAACCTGTGGCTGCCGAAAGCGGTAGACGATGGGCACGATCTGCAGGCCCGCGAGCAGATGGCCTTTGGCCAGTATCTGGCGGGCATGGCGTTCAACAGCGCCGGTCTCGGGCTGGTACATGCCCTGGCCCATCAGCCTGGCGCCACCCATAATCTGCCGCACGGGGTATGCAACGCCATCCTGCTGCCGATCATCGAAAACTTTAACCGCCCGAACGCGGTGGCGCGCTTTGCCCGCGTGGCGCAGGCGATGGGCGTCGATACTCGCGGCATGAGCGATGAAGCTGCCAGCATGGAGGCCATCAATGCCATCCGCACGCTGAGCAAACGCGTAGGGATCCCCCAGGGTTTTAGCCAGCTTGGCGTCAGCAAAGCCGATATCGAAGGCTGGCTGGATAAAGCGCTGGCCGACCCATGCGCGCCGTGTAACCCGCGCCCCGCCAGCCGCGATGAGGTTCGCGAGCTCTATCTGGAGGCCTTATGATCCGTAAAGCCTTCGTCATGCAGGTGAACCCCGACGCGCACGAGGAGTACCAGCGCCGCCATAACCCCATCTGGCCGGAGCTGGAAGCAGTGCTGAAAGCGCACGGCGCGCACCACTACGCCATTTATCTCGATAAAGAACGCCATCTCCTGTTCGCGACG
Organism: Klebsiella sp. P1954; assembly: GCF_018199955.1. Taxonomy (NCBI): domain Bacteria; kingdom Pseudomonadati; phylum Pseudomonadota; class Gammaproteobacteria; order Enterobacterales; family Enterobacteriaceae; genus Klebsiella; species Klebsiella sp. P1954. The sequence goes on from NZ_CP073373.1 coordinate 2,897,872, forward strand.
GTGGAGATTGAATCGGAAGCCCGCTGGGAAGCGGTCGCCAGCACGGAAGTATGCCAGCGTTGGTGGAAATACATGCGCGAGGTGATGCCCAGCAACCCGGACAACAGCCCGCTGAGCGCGGAGCTCAAAGAAGTGTTTTATCTGGCGTAAAAATAACTGGCCTCCCTCCAGACGGGAGGCCGGTCGATTAAACGGTCATTGCATTATCGCGCAGCGGCTCGGTTTTCGTCTTACCCGCTAACGTAAACGCGGAGATTAAGGTGACGGTCAGGGCAATACCGCCGAGGATCATATAGGTATCCTGAAAGCCGATCCGATCGTACATATTGCCGGCGAAAGCGGAGAGGAAGATCGCCGCCACCTGCTTGGCGAACTGGAAGCCCACCAGATAAATGGTCGCCGACAGCCGGACGTCAAACACGCCGGTGATGTATTTAAAGGCGCCCACCAGCAGGAACGGCACCTCCAGCGCATGGAGCATTTTCAACGCTACGACTTCCGCGGCGGTGGTGGCGAAGGAAGAGCCAATCATTCTTGCCGCCATCACCATCCCGGCGATCAGCAGGGTATTCTTCGCTCCGATACGGTTAATAATCCACGGCGAGCTGAACATAATGATGGCGTTACATATTTCTCCCGCGGTGGTGGCGAAACCAAAGGCGCGGGTGCCCGCTTCCGGGGTCGCGAAGAACGATTTGAAGAAGGTGGCGAACTGCTGATCGAAAACGTCATACACGCAGGCCACGCCGATAACATACAGAATAAACATCCACATCTTACGCTGGCGGAACATGCGCACCGCCGTTTTTAAATCGATCGCCGGGCGATTGGCGCCGAGCGAGTCCATTACCTGCGCGGACTGACTGGCCTGCGGTTTGGCGATGGCCACCAGCACCACCAGCAGCAGCGCGGCGGCCGACCCCATCCAGAACACCCATTCGGGATTAATGCTGAACAGCATTCCGGCGGTAGTCGCGCACAGCGCCCATCCCAGGCAGCCAAAGGTGCGCGCCTTGCCGTATTCAAACCCGCTGTTGCGGCTTACCCGTTCGATATAGGCCTCCATCGCGCCGGCGCCTGCGGAGAATACAAAGCCGATATAGGCGCCGCCGCTCAGCGCTCCGAGCCAGATATTGGTTTTCAGCAGCGGAGCGAAAACATAAAGGAAGAAGGGAGCAATCAGCACCAGCAGAACGGTCACGATCCACATCAGGTGTTTTTTCAGCCCCAGCTTGTCAGAGATCACTCCGAGGATCGGCTGGAAACAGATGGCGAACAGCGACAGGCTGGAGAAAACGAGGCCGGTTTCGGTTTTATTCAGGCCGATGACGTCCGACAGCCAGATCGGCAGAAACGGAAAGCAGGTGGCCATGATGAAGAAGTAGAGAAAGAAGAACAGCCCGAAAATCCAGAAGTTGGGGTTGTTTTTGTGGGTACAGACGGTCGGGTTCATTATATTTTCCTCAAGAAGGGCCGCAGCGCGGCCCGATACCATCACACGCGTTGCAGACCAATCAGAATGGCGCTTTCCGGGTCGAGGATGGGCAGCGCCAGCCCCGCCTGCTGCAGCCACTCACCGCTCACCGTCTGCAGCGTCGTCATCCATGCCGGCAGCTTCCGCATGGTGTGGCCGCCCTCGCCGGTGATCTGAATGTTCGGATGATCGAGGAGCGTCACCTGATAGCGGGCGCTCGCCTCCAGGCCCGCCAGGCGCAGCGGCGCCATCAGGGTGTAGTCCGGCATCGCCAGCTGGCTAACGAGGAAAATCGCCTGCGCTTTATCCGGGCTGACGACGCCATGGGCAAGAGTGGTAGCATCCGGCATATCTATTCGCCACTGCACGCCGTGATGGATCACGTCGCGCCACTGTTTATGCAGGGCCGCATATTTTCGGTATCCGGCGCGCTCTTCTTCATCGGCGCTCACCGGATCCAGCTCAAGGCCCATATGACCGAACAGCGCCGTCAGGCCGCGGAAGGCGATACTATGCTGGCGGAAGGTGGCATGACAGTGGCGATTGCCAATATGCGCGCCCATTACCTCGGGTGGAAAGAAGTAGCTCATGCCGCGCTGGATGGTGTTGCGCTCAAGGGCGTCATTGTTGTCAGAAGCCCAGAAGCGATGGCTGCGTTTGAGGACTTCATAATCGATCCGTCCGCCGCCGGAGGAGCAGGATTCAAATTCAATGTGCGGGAAACGGGCCACCAGCGTATCCAGCAGGCGGTAAAACTGGCGCGTTTGCGCGTCCGCAGCGGCGCGTCCCTGATGCCCAGGCTGCACCAGCTCGCGGTTCATATCCCACTTCACGTAGTCCACCGCATGCTCGCCCAGCAGCCAGCTCATCCGCTCCAGCAGATAATCAAACGCTTCGGGAATGTTGAGGTTCAGGACAAACTGATGGCGGCCGGTCAGCGGGGTATAGCCCGGCAGCGCCAGCACCCAGTCCGGGTGCGCCCGGTACAGATCGGAATCCGGGTTAATCATTTCCGGCTCCACCCAGATACCGAATTCCATACCCAGAGACTTCACGTGATCGATAACCGGCGTCAGGCCGTAGGGGTATTTTTTCTCATCGAGATACCAGTCGCCAAGCGCCGCCCAGTCGTCGTTGCGCCCTTTAAACCAGCCGTCATCGATAATAAAGCGCTCGACGCCCAGGGCCGCCGCTTCGTCGGCCATACGCATGATGTAGTCCGGGTCGTGGTCGAAATAGATCCCCTCCCAGGTGTTGAGATGCACCGGGCGCGGTTTGTTGCCCGGGAAACGAATAATCCGTTCGCGCAGATAACGATGGAACTGCTGGCTCATGCCGTTCAGCCCATTCGCCGAGTAGCTGGCATACAGGTACGGCGTCCACAAGGTTTCCCCTTCCGCCAGCGCCATTTCGCCCGGCAGATAGAGCGCCTCGGCCTGCAGATAGCGACGGCCATCGGTTTTCACCTCCGCCCGCAGGCGATGGTTACCGCTCCAGGCCAGATGCACGCCCCAAACTTCACCCTGCATCTCGCTAAAGGCGCGGCTGCCGGTGATCAGGGCCGGGAAATGTTCGTGAGAGGTGCGCCCGCGGCGGTTCTCCAGCACAAAGCTGTCGTGCTCCAGCGTCAGGCGATGAGGCTGAAACTCGCGGATCCAGCGGCCATGGAAAGCCATCACCTCGCGAGCGCGTTCGGCGACCGGCAGCGTGACCGCCAGGCGATCCACCTGCCATGGGCTGGCGCGCAGATTGGTCACGCCATGGCGCACGCTCAGCACGCCGCTGGCATCCAACGCGATCTCGCTCTGCAGGCGCAGGCCGGCCTGCGGATCTTCGCTGACCAGGGTCAGCGTCTGGCCCTCGTGCCGCACTTCGCTGGTGGTGAACAGCGGAGAGGCATCCAGCCCCTGACGATGGCCTTCAATGCCCGGCGCGCCAAACAGACCATGGCCCAGCTCCGCCATTAAGGTCACTGGCGAATCGACATCCAGTCTGCCGTTGGCGACCGGGCGCGTCAGGCTGTCGGCATCCTGCGGCGAAAAGTGGCTTAAATGCGGTCCCCAGTAGACAATTTCGGCGAAAGGGCGGGTTTTAATCACAATATCGGCACCGGCACTTTGCAGGTGAATCAGCGAATCAGACATCAGACATCTCCATCACAAGGAATGTCTTACTGTTGATCCGAAACGTTTCGGATGCCAACCAAAACGTTTCGGATCCGTGATCGGCTTCAGAATTACGGGTTAAAAAGGGGTCAGATCAGGCGGTTTCACCCGGGAAAAATTCCGGCTGCCATAGCACCTGCAGCGTGGCGAGATCCTCCCCGGCGATTAAGCGACGCACCATATCGGCAATCTGCCGTCCCACGCCCTGGCGCGTGGACTGGATCACCGCGGCGACATCGGTCTCAATGATGCTGTCCTGCGGCAGCCCGTCGTACACCACCAGGGCGACGCGGTTGTCGCCGGTTAAACGCCCCAGGTGAGCGAGCGCCATCGCGGCGCCATCGCCATGGGTGTTGCAGTCGGTGATAATCGCGGTAGGCGGCTCAGGCAGACGCAGCAGCTCCAGCGTGGCCTGATAGCCGGCGCGGCGCGTCGCCGGCACGCTACGCAGCCATGCATCGGATAACCCCGCCTCGCGCAGGGCATCGAGGTAGCCGTTACGCCGTTGCAAAATAAACGCCTGATTGTTGTTCTCGCCCAGCAGAGCGATACGCTGGTGGCCCTGTTGAATCAGATGGCGGGTGGCGCGGCAGGTGCCGGCATAGTTATCGAAATCAAACCAGGCGTAGGGCTGCGCCAGGCGGCTACGGCCGAGCGCCAGAAACGGAAAGCCGGAGGCCTGCAGCTGCGCCAGCCGCGGATCGTCATCCAGAGTATGGGCCACGATTAATGCATCGACGCGACGGCCCTGCACCATGCGCATATAGCCATGTTTATCCGCCTGCTCATCATCGGCGATCAGCAACAAATCAATGTCATGGCGCGCCAGCTCATGGCTGATCTCCCCGACCATCTCGAGAAAAACGTTATTGTTGAGCGGCGCGGGGCGGACAGGGAAGACGAGACCAACGGCATCGATGGTGCCCATTTTCAGGCGGCGGGCGAAAGTGTTGGGGCGATAGCCCCGGCGCTGCGCTTCAGCCTCAACCCGGGCGCGGGTCTCCTGCGACACATCGTCGTAGCCGTTCAACGCCCGGCTGACGGTCGTGACGGAGATCCCAAGTTGTTTGGCAATGGCTTTCAGCGACATAAAAATCCCTGTTTTCGCATAGGAAAGCTAGTTTCCCGCAATATGGCTATGACGTCCAGCGAGCTCGCGTCCCCCGCCGACGCGATGTCAGTTTTGCTCAGCGATCAGCAGGGCCTGAGTATCCGGCTCCAGCGCCTGAAAAACATGCTCCTGATCCGCCGGGTAGCAGATATAGTCGCCCTCGCCGAGCTCTTCCGGCGCCGACGTCAGCCCTACTCGCGCCCGCCCCTGGGTGACGATAATATGTTCCACCGAGCCTGGCGGATGCGGATGCGAAATGCGGTCGGCGCCGGGCTGGGTGAGCAGCAAATAGATGTCCCGACGCGCGCCGGGCGGACAGGCGGCCAGCAAAATGGCCTGATAGTTCGCCTGCTCTGCCACCACTTTGGTCCCCTCGCCGCGGCGGATCACCTGCGTTTTGTTCACCTGCGGCTCAAGCAGCCTGGCAAATGGAATATCCAGCGCTACGCAGAGCGACCACAGCGTTTCCAGACTCGGGTTGCCGTTGCCGGACTCCAGTTGCGATAGCGTGGATTTTGCGATACCCGCCCGACGCGCGACTTCCGCCAGCGAAAGCCCGGTCCGCGCCCGCTCCCGCACCAGACTTTTGGCGATAACGCTGATTGGCTGTGTCATACACGCCCCTTGTTTTTTATATCGAACAATTCGTTCGCCTTGAAAAACGATCATTATATGTTCATTATAATGGAAATTCGTTCGATATGGCTAAGTGATATGAAACAAACTCTCTCCAGTCTCAGCGGAGACACGATAAAAGCGATTGTTTTGGTCTGCCTTGCCGTCGGGGTGGTGGGCATGTCCTATGGGTCGCTGGCGGTGGCTTACGGCTTCCCTTTATGGGTGCCGCTCTTGCTTTCGGTGTCCGTGCTGGCAGGCGCTTCTGAATTCATGTTTATCGGCATTGTCGCCAGCGGCGGTAGTCCGCTGGCCGCCGCCGCCGCCGGCCTGTTAGTCAATGCGCGTCATATCCCGTTCGGGGTGACCGTACGCGAACTGGTTGGTCGGCGCGCCTTAAGCTTTATCGGGTGCCACATTATGAACGACGAGAGCGTGGTCTTTGGCTTGTCGCAGCCCACCCCCGCGCAGCGCAAAGCGGCCTACTGGCTGTGCGGCGCTGGCGTCGCGCTGATCTGGCCCCTCGGTACGCTAACCGGCGCGGCCGTCGGCAAACTGCTGCCAGCGCCGGAAACCATCGGGCTTGATGCGGTCTTCCCGGCGATCCTGCTGGCGCTGGTGATCCCAGCCTTTAAAAACCGCACTACGCTGATCCGCGCCGCCAGCGGCGCCGCGCTGGCGCTTGCCGCCGTACCGTTTGTGCCCACCGGGCTGCCGGTGCTGCTTTCGCTGTTCGGTTTACTGTCGAGGAAAAAATAATGGGCAATATGACGCTGTTTATCGCCGGTATCGCCATCCTGTCGCTGGGAACCTATCTGATGCGCCTCGGCGGCGCGAAGCTCGGCAATCGGCTGGCATTTTCCGAGCGCTCGCAGGCGCTGCTTTCCGATGCGGCGACGGTGCTGCTTTTTTCCGTCGCCCTTGCCACCACTTTCTATGAGGGCGCACATTTCGCCGGTATGGCGCGCGTTCTGGGCGTTGCTTTCGCTGTGTTCCTCGCCTGGCGCAAGGTCCCGCTGATCGGCGTGATTATCGCCGCCGCCGTGGTGACCGCGCTGCTGCGCCTGGCGGGTATAAACTAAAAAAGCGCCCTGAGGCGCTCTTTCGACAGTTGCTATACGCTTATTTGTTCAGTTCGGCAGTCATATGCACGCGGTTGCCGGTAAACGCTTCGGTGATTTTGTAAGACGAAGCGCCGGCAGCCTGCGCCTGTGCGGCGATTTTCGCTTCCGCGCCGTCCATTGTGGAGGCGGTTGCGGTCACGGTTTCAGCAGCGAAGGAAGCGAAAGAGGCGGCCATAGCGATTACTGCGACAAAAGTTTTGATGCTTTTCATGATATAAACCCTTTCATTTAGTTGTTTAGATAAGGCGCTGTGCCTTGATGTGTTAAATAGTATCCCGCACATCGCTAAACAAAAAGCGGAAGGATTTGCTGTCATTGTTCAAATTTATTGACCAATATTTAACCCGCAATTAAACGCTGCGGATGGGTGTAAACTGTCGCCCTGCCCGGCTTGCAAAAGCCCACCAGCGTCAGATTGCAGCGCTCGGCAACTTCCACTGCTAAGGTGGTGGCCGCCGAGACCGCGAACAGGATCTCGACGCCGCACATCGCCGTCTTCTGCACCATTTCATAGCTGGCGCGGCTGGAGACCAGCGCGGCGCCATGCTGCCACCCCTCGCCGACTTCCGCCCGCCGGCCCAGCAATTTATCCAGGGCGACATGCCGGCCAACGTCTTCAAACCCCCCCGCCAGTTCGCCCGTCAACCGGACCCACGCGGCCGCGTGAGTACAGCCGGTGAGCCGGCCAACCGGTTGAAAGTCGTTAAGATGCGCCAGGGCCTGATCGAGATTGGCTAAATCGAACGACTGAGTGAACGGCAGCGGCTGGACCGGCTTACCAATATCATTGAGCTGCTCGACGCCGCATACGCCGCAGCCGGTGCGCCCGGCCAGCGCGCGACGCCGGGCTTTGAGGCCCATAAAACGCCGGCTGGAGAGCTCAATCTGCACCTCAAGGCCGTTGCACACCGCTACCACGTCCATGCCGAAAATCTCCCGCCGGTGCTCGATAATCCCTTCGGATAAGGAGAAGCCGACGGCGAATTGCTCGATATCTTTCGGGGAGGCCATCATCACCACGTGGGAGATACCGTTGTAGACCAGCGCGACGGGCACCTCTTCCGCTAACTCATCTGGCTGAGGGTGTTGCAGATCCTCGCGTTTCCAGAGGGAGACCTGGCGATATCCTGTGACATTCATCACATTTTTGATTTGTTCGAGAGGCTTCTTGTTCACTTTGCTTTAACCGTATTGGAACAGGCATACACACAATGTGGTATTCTGTTTTTATCCCTTCAGGAATGAGGGAAATTTGCCCTAATTCTGAACCTTTGCGGCCTTCACCGCAAAGCAAATAACTACATGTGACAATGTCGAAACAAGGAGCGAACCATGCAGGTCAGCAGAAGGCAGTTCTTTAAGATCTGCGCTGGCGGTATGGCGGGAACCACGGCAGCAGCGCTGGGCTTTGCCCCGGCAACTGCGCTCGCGGAGACACGGCAGTACAAATTGCTGCGCACGCGCGAAACCCGTAACACCTGCACATACTGTTCTGTCGGCTGTGGGCTGTTGATGTATAGCCTCGGCGACGGCGCGAAAAACGCCAAAGCATCCATTTTCCATATCGAAGGCGATCCGGATCATCCGGTCAACCGTGGTGCGCTCTGTCCGAAAGGGGCTGGTCTGGTGGACTTTATCCATTCTGAAAGCCGCCTGAAATTCCCGGAATATCGCGCGCCAGGCTCCGATAAATGGCAGCAAATCAGTTGGGACGAAGCGTTCGATCGCATCGCCAAGCTGATGAAAGAGGACCGCGACGCCAACTTTATCGCGCAAAACGACGCCGGCACCACCGTCAACCGCTGGTTGACTACCGGGATGCTGTGCGCCTCCGCCTCCAGTAACGAAACCGGCTATTTAACGCAAAAATTCACCCGCGCCCTCGGGATGCTGGCGGTGGATAACCAGGCGCGTGTCTGACACGGACCAACGGTAGCAAGTCTTGCTCCAACATTTGGTCGCGGTGCGATGACCAACCACTGGGTGGATATTAAAAACGCCAACCTGGTCGTAGTGATGGGCGGTAACGCCGCAGAAGCGCATCCGGTGGGGTTCCGCTGGGCGATGGAAGCCAAAATTCATAACGGCGCCAAGCTCATCGTTATCGATCCGCGCTTTACGCGTACGGCGTCGGTGGCTGATTTCTATACCCCGATTCGTTCCGGTACCGACATTACCTTCCTGTCGGGCGTGATCCTGTATCTGCTGAATAACGAAAAATTCAACCGCGAATACACCGAAGCCTACACCAACGCCAGCCTGATCGTGCGTGAGGACTATAGCTTCGACGACGGGCTGTTCAGCGGCTATAACGCAGAAAAACGTCAGTACGACAAAACCAGCTGGAACTATGAGCTGGACGAAAACGGCTTCGCCAAACGCGATACTACGCTGCAACATCCGCGCTGCGTCTGGAACCTGCTGAAGCAGCATGTTTCCCGTTATACCCCGGATGTGGTCGAAAACATCTGCGGTACGCCGAAGGCCGACTTCCTCAAAGTCTGTGAATACATTGCTGAAACCAGCGCGCCGGATAAGACCGCATCGTTCCTGTACGCTCTCGGCTGGACCCAGCACTCCATCGGTGCGCAGAATATCCGCACCATGGCGATGATCCAGCTGCTGCTCGGCAACATGGGGATGGCGGGCGGCGGCGTCAACGCCCTGCGCGGCCACTCCAATATCCAGGGTCTGACCGACCTCGGTCTGCTCTCCACCAGCCTGCCAGGCTACATGTCGCTGCCGAACGAAAAACAGGCCGACCTGCAGACCTACCTGACGGCTAACACGCCGAAGCCGCTGCTGAAAGACCAGGTCAACTACTGGGGCAACTATCCGAAGTTCTTCGTCTCCATGATGAAAGCCTTCTTCGGCGACAAAGCCACCGCGGAAAACAGCTGGGGCTATGACTGGCTGCCGAAGTGGGATAAGAGCTACGACGTTCTGCAGTACTTCGAGATGATGAATCAGGGCAAAGTGAATGGCTATATTTGCCAGGGCTTTAACCCGGTCGCCTCGTTCCCGAATAAAAACAAGGTCGTCGCTTCCCTGTCGAAGCTGAAGTTCCTCGTGACTATCGACCCGCTCAATACCGAAACGTCCACCTTCTGGCAAAACCATGGTGAGTCGAACGATGTCGATCCGGCGAAAATCCAGACCGAAGTGTTCCGTCTGCCCTCCACCTGCTTCGCCGAAGAGAATGGGTCTATCGTCAACTCCGGCCGCTGGCTGCAGTGGCACTGGAAAGGCGCGGACGCCCCGGGGATCGCCGTCACCGATGGTGAAATTCTCGCCGGTATCTTCACTCGCCTGCGTAAGATGTATGCCGAAGAGGGTGGCCCGGCGCCGGAGCCGGTGCTCAACATGACGTGGAACTACTCCACGCCACACGAGCCGGCATCGGAAGAAGTGGCGATGGAAAGCAACGGTAAAGCGCTGGCGGATATCACCGACCCGGCAACCGGCGCGGTGATCGTCAAGAAAGGCCAACAGCTGAGCTCCTTTGCGCAGCTGCGAGATGATGGCACCACCTCCAGCGGCTGCTGGATCTTCGCCGGGAGCTGGACGCCGGAAGGTAACCAGATGGCGCGCCGCGATAACGCCGATCCATCCGGTCTCGGCAATACCCTGGGCTGGGCCTGGGCCTGGCCGCTCAACCGCCGCATCCTGTATAACCGCGCCTCCGCGGACCCGCAGGGTAAACCGTGGGATCCGAAGCGTCAGTTGCTGAAATGGGACGGCGCCAAATGGGGCGGCGTGGATATTCCGGACTACAGCGCCGCAGCGCCTGGCAGCGACGTCGGTCCGTTTATCATGCAGCCGGAAGGGATGGGCCGTCTGTTCGCTATCGACAAGATGGCGGAAGGACCGTTCCCGGAACACTACGAGCCGTTTGAAACGCCGCTCGGAACCAACCCGCTGCACCCGAACGTGGTCTCTAACCCGGCCGCTCGCGTCTTCAAAAGCGATCTCGAGCAGATGGGTAAGGCCGAGAAGTTCCCGTACGTCGGCACCACTTACCGTCTAACCGAGCACTTCCACTACTGGACCAAGCATGCGCTACTTAACGCCATCGCCCAGCCGGAACAGTTCGTGGAGATCGGGGAAAAACTGGCGAATAAGCTCGGCATCGGCCACGGCGATACCGTGAAAGTTTCCTCCAACCGCGGCTATATCAAAGCCAAGGCGGTGGTGACCAAACGTATTCGCACGCTGAAAGTTGACGGTAAGGATATCGATACCATCGGCATTCCTATTCACTGGGGCTATGAGGGCGTGGCGAAAAAAGGCTTTATTGCCAATACCCTGACGCCGTTCGTCGGTGATGCGAATACGCAGACGCCGGAGTTCAAAGCTTTCCTTGTGAACGTGGAAAAGGTGTAACGGAGACGACTTATGGCTTACCAATCGCAAGATATTATTCGTCGTTCCGCGACTAACGGTTTCACCCCCGCGCCTCAGGCGCGGGACCACCAGCAGGAGGTGGCGAAGCTTATCGACGTCACCACCTGTATCGGCTGCAAAGCCTGTCAGGTGGCCTGCTCCGAATGGAACGATATTCGTGATGAAGTCGGTCACAATGTCGGGGTGTATGACAACCCGGCGGACCTGACCGCCAAGTCATGGACGGTCATGCGCTTCTCGGAGGTGGAACAAAACGACAAGCTGGAATGGCTCATCCGCAAGGATGGCTGCATGCACTGCGCGGACCCGGGCTGCCTGAAGGCCTGCCCGTCAGAAGGCGCGATCATTCAGTACGCCAACGGCATTGTCGACTTCCAGTCCGAGCAGTGCATCGGCTGCGGCTACTGTATCGCCGGCTGTCCGTTCGATGTACCGCGTCTGAACCCGGAAGACAACCGCGTCTACAAATGTACCCTGTGCGTAGACCGCGTGACCGTCGGCCAGGAACCAGCCTGTGTGAAAACCTGCCCGACCGGCGCAATCCACTTTGGCTCCAAAGAGGATATGAAAACGCTGGCCGGCGAACGCGTGGCTGAGCTGAAAACCCGCGGTTATGACAATGCGGGCCTGTACGATCCGGCCGGCGTCGGTGGCACCCACGTCATGTACGTGCTGCACCATGCCGACAAGCCGAATCTGTACCACGGCCTGCCGGAAAACCCGGAGATCAGCCAGACCGTCAAGTTCTGGAAAGGCATCTGGAAACCGCTGGCGGCCGTCGGCTTCGCCGCGACCTTCGCAGCCAGTATCTTCCACTACGTCGGCGTCGGTCCGAACCGCGCGGAAGAGGAAGAGGACAATCTGCATGAAGAGAAAGACGAGGTGCGCAAATGAAAAGACGTGACACCATCGTGCGCTACACGGCGCCGGAACGCATCAACCACTGGGTCACCGCCTTCTGCTTCGTCCTGGCGGCGGTGAGCGGGTTAGGCTTTTTCTTCCCGTCCTTTAACTGGCTGATGCATATCCTCGGCACGCCGCAGCTGGCGCGAATTCTCCACCCGTTCGTCGGGGTGGTGATGTTCGCGTCGTTTATCATCATGTTTTTCCGTTACTGGCATCACAACCTAATCAATCGGGATGATATCTTTTGGGCGAAGAATATTCGTAAGATCGTCGTCAACGAGGAGGTGGGCGATACCGGGCGCTATAACTTCGGCCAGAAATGCGTATTCTGGGCGGCGATTATCTTCCTGGTACTGCTGCTGGTGAGCGGTGTGATCATCTGGCGTCCGTATTTTGCGCCGGCTTTCTCAATCCCGGTGATCCGATTTGCGCTGATGCTGCATTCATTTGCCGCAGTGGCGTTAATTGTGGTTATCATGGTGCATATCTACGCCGCCCTCTGGGTGAAAGGCACCATTACCGCGATGGTGGAAGGCTGGGTTACCAAAACGTGGGCGAAGAAACATCACCCGCGCTGGTACCGAGAGGTCCGCCAGAAACAGGAAAAGTCATCTGAATGAGTATTCGCATAATCCCGCAAGACGAGCTGGGTTCGAGCGAGAAACGCACGGCGGAAGCAATTCCGCCGTTACTGTTCCCCAGGCTGAAAAATCTGTATAACCGCCGCGCTGAACGCTTGCGCGAGCTGGCCGCTAATAACCCGCTAGGCGATTACCTGCGCTTTGCCGCGCTGATTGCCCATGCCCAGGAAGTAGTGCTGTACGACCATCCGCTGCAGATGGATCTCACCGCCCGCATTAAAGCGGCCAGCGAACAGGGCAAGCCGCCGCTGGATATCCACGTCCTGCCGCGCGACAAGCACTGGCACAAGCTGTTGCACTCGCTGATTGCCGAGCTGAAGCCGGAGATGAGCGGCCCGGCGCTGGCGGTCATTGAGAATCTGGAAAAAGCCTCTGAGCAGGAGCTGGAGCAGATGGCCAGCGCGCTGTTTGTTTCCGATTTCGCCTCCGTCAGTAGCGACAAAGCGCCGTTTATCTGGGCTGCGCTGTCGCTCTACTGGGCGCAGATGGCCAGTCTGATCCCAGGAAAAGCGCGCGCCGAATACGGCGAACAGCGCCAGTTCTGCCCGGTGTGCGGCTCGATGCCGGTCTCCAGCATCGTGCAAATCGGCACCACTCAGGGGCTGCGCTATCTGCACTGCAACCTGTGCGAAACTGAGTGGCACGTAGTACGCGTCAAGTGCAGCAACTGCGAGCAGAGCCGCGACCTGCACTACTGGTCGCTGGACAACGAGCAGGCGGCGGTGAAAGCCGAAAGCTGCGGCGACTGCGGAACCTACCTGAAGATTATGTATCAGGAGAAGGATCCGAAAGTCGAAGCCGTCGCCGACGATTTGGCCTCCCTGGTGCTCGACGCCCGCATGGAACAGGAGGGCTTCGCCAGAAGCTCAATTAACCCGTTCATGTTCCCCGGCGAAGGGGAGTAAGTTCTGCAGTATGATTTCGGGCGGCTCTTGTCGCCCGTTTTCCTTCTTGTGACACGAACGTGCGCAGGGATTATTCACACGCGTCACTGACCGTTATCAGAGGCCAACCTTTGGCTGGAGATATTCGTTTCAGACGAGTTTATCGCTCACTTGCCGTCCTCCTGCCACTCGAATTATTCAGGGTGGATTTCGTACGGCGTGACTACGCCAGGAATACCGGCAAAATCCTTCGTATTCCGCGTAATTAGTTCCAGACGATGGAGTTGCGCCGTCGCCAGAATGATGGCATCCGGCAGCTTAAGCTTATACTCCTGCCGCAGCGCAACGCTTCGCTCTGCAATATCCTGTGAGATGTTAATGATATTAAAGGTGCTCAGCGCCATTCGCGTGCGCTGCTCCTGGTGATATTTTTTAGCGCCAACCATCACCTCCATCCAGGTAATCAGACTGATCGCATTCTGCGGTGGCCAGGCCTCCAGCGCCTGTTTGGCTTCGCGACGCCCGCTAAATAAATCAATAAGAATATTGGTATCAAAAAGCGCAGATCCGGAGGTCATTACCACTCCTTGCGTAGCTGACGTTGATATTCCATGCCGTCTTCTTCGCAGTCTTGCCACAGACCCAGCGCACTGGAGATGGTATCTTTAGCTCGATCTTGTTTCTCCAGATATTGTTCAACCGCTTCACGTAACAGTTCCGCTCGCGGAATGTTACGCTGCACTTTGAGGTCATCGAGACGTTGAATGACATCGTCTGATAAATCGAGAAGAATTCTGCCCATATCCCTTTCAGCCATCATGCTCATATATACCTCAAGTATATCACCAGTGATGAAGTTATGAGCAATCTACAGCTTTTGAAATCGGAAACAAACAGGATTTTGTCAGGTAAACTCTTTTTTGCGAGCCGCTTTCCATAATGCACAGGCGACCTCAACAGGCCTGTCTTTTCGCCATAATCCAGGCTATAACACTGGATATTAAAACAGTATAAGGAACTTCATATGGCGCTGGAAAAAGGGATTGCTTCGCTGGTTGAGGCATTTATTGCGGCAGGTCGTCCGTCATCACGCGATCAGCATATTGATGATCGGAGGGCCGGCTATATCGCCAGTGCGGTACTCGCCGGGGAGACGGAAACGCGAGTGCGGGTGGAGGATATCACCCTGGAGGGTATGCACTTCCGCGTCGTTTCACCGCCCACAGCCGACGGCCTGCTACCCACGCTTATCTACTACCACGGCGGCTGTTTTGTCAGCGGCGGCTTTACCACCCACGATAACCAACTCCGTCAGTTAGCCATGTTCAGCGGTTGCCGGGTGATCGCTGTACAGTACCGCCTGGCGCCGGAGCATACCTTTCCGGCGGCGCACGATGACGCAGAACAAGGTGTCATGATTATCCACCGGCACGCGGAGCAGCTTGGCGTTGACGCATCACGTATCACCCTGGCTGGCGACAGCGCCGGCGGGCATCTCGCCCTGGTCACGGCTCTGCGCCTGAAAGCGGCGGGAACATGGCAGCCTGCACAGCTTATCTTGATTTACCCGATGCTCGACGCTACCGCCAGCATGGCAAGCTACGCCAGCAACGGCGAGGATTACATCATTACCCGGGACACGCTGCTTAGCGGCTACGAAATGTATTTAGCGGCCACACCCGCTACCCATCCGGATGCCAGTCCGCTGTGGCGCGAAGATTTTCACGGTCTGCCACCGGTCCACATCCTGACGGCGGAGTTCGATCCTTTACGTGATGAGGGCGAAGTGCTGTACCGAAGGCTGACGGAGCAAGGGGTGGAGAGTTCCTGTCAGCGCTATCTGGGGGTGATCCACGGCTTCTTTCAGCTGGGAGGCGTCAGCAACGCCGCGCGTGATGCCATGCGGGATATCGCCTGGCGTGTGGCATCGCCAGGACGATAACTGCCGCAGGCGCTTACTCTTCCTCGTTGCCGCCCTCTTCGTACGAGCCAAAGGGCTTCGCCGGCAGCACGATGTAGATCCCCTCGAAAACGGCGCCCTGTTTATCGTCGCCAAAAAGCTCCACCTGCATTTGCACGCGGGCTTTACGCCCGCGCGCCAGTCGGTCGAGATCGCCGCTCAGAGAACCGAGGTCGGCGATGGCGCTGGGGCGGCCGCTAATAGGCTGGCTGTAGCGGATATGCGCATCCGCCAGAATAATGGTGCCTCCCAGGTGCCGCTCGCGCAGCATCAGCCAGATAAGCCCCCATCCGGTTAAGGTAGCGAGCGAAAACAGGCTGCCGGCGAACAGCGTATGGTGCGGATTCTGGTTCCCCGCCTCCGGCATGGTGGTAATAAATTTCTGCCCGGTGTACTGCTGAATACGTACGCCCATTTTTTCACTCAGCGGAATATGCTGATACCACGCCTGCTGGAGCTGTGCGCACCAGTCGCCGCGGTGCAAAATATCGTCCAGCGACGCGACCGGTTTGATCATCAGAAAATGACGGATCGGCGTGGTGGTCGGGGTGGTGATCTCACCCTGATTGACAAATCCGAGCTTGGCGAAAAATTCCACCGCATCTTCGCGCGCGCTGCAGGTAACCCGCTTAACCCCTTCCTGACGCGCGACGGACTCCAGGGTCATCGCCATCAGCGTACCCAGCCCTTTATCCTGCACCGAGGGATGCACAGCCATAAAGCGGATGGAGGCTTCATTCTCCGCATTGATATATAGCCGGCCGACGGCAACCAGGTTGCCCTCTTCATCCACTACCATCTGATGATGCGCCATCGCATCCCAGGCGTCACGTTCCGATCCCTTAGGCTGATGCAGCGGCTTACGCAGCATCTCCCAGCGGAACTGGTAGTAGCTCTCTAACTCTTCTGCTGTTTGCGGTACACGAAGGTGATACATAGTCGTACTCTCTTTTGTTACCCGCAGCCTGCCCGGAAGCTGGGTCATACCTGCAACCAAAAGGTCACGGGACCATCATTGACCAAAGAAACCTGCATATCCGCAGCGAATCTTCCGGTCTGGGTGTGCATTTCCTGCTGGCGACAGCGGGCGACGAAATACTCATACAGCGCCTCAGCGCGGTCAGGGGCAGCGCCTTTCGAGAAGCTCGGTCGCATCCCCCGCTCGGTATCGGCCGCCAGCGTAAATTGCGAAACCACCAGCACGCTGCCGCCCGCCTGCTGGACATTCAGGTTCATTTTCCCTTCCGCATCACTGAAGATGCGGTAGCCCAGCACGCGTTCACAAAGGCGATTCGCCTTTTGTTCATCATCGTCTTTCTCGACGCCCAGCAGCACCAGAAGCCCCGGGCCAATTTCGCCCGTCACCTCGTCCGCCACGGTAACGCTTGCACGGGATACGCGTTGAATTAATGCAATCATGGTTGTTCTGTTTCTTCTGTTTTAAGTTTGCGGTATTCACCGAGAGTGACAGTAATTTCAGCGCCAAGCAAGACGATACACCAGGTCCAGTACACCCAGACGAACAAAATCGGCACCACCGAAATCACGCCATAAATTAGCTGATAGGACGGAAAGGTGGTGATATAGAGGGCAAACGCCTTTTTACCTGCCTCAAACAGCAGCGCCGCCACCAGCGCCCCGATCACCGCGTCGCGGTTACGTACCTGGGTAGTCGGTACAATACTATAGAGCAGCCAGAACGCTGCCCAGGAGAGGATCAGCGGAAATAGGCGGAGCAGATTATCAATTACGCCGTCCAGGTCGCTTGCCCAGCGCAGCGACAGCAGATAGGAACTGATCGCCAGGCTGGCGCCCGCCAGCAGCGGGCCGAGGGTCAGGATCATCCAGTAAACGGCAAAGGAATAAACTTTGGGGCGGCTGCGCGTGCTACGCCAGATGGTGTTTAGCGCGCTGTCGATCGAGTACATCAGCAGCAGCGAGGTGACGATCAGGCCAAAGGCGCCTACGGCGGTCATGCGGCTGGAGTTGGCCACGAACTGCTCGATATATCCCTGGATTACATCCCCGGTCGCCGGAATAAAATTGGCGAAGATAAAATGACGGATCTGCACGCTGACTTCGGAGAACATAGGAAAGGCCGCAAACAGCGCGAACACGACGGCAATCAGCGGCACCAGGGACAGTAATGACACATAGGCGAGGTTCCCCGCCAGGGTGGTCATATGGTCTTCATCAATGCGCCGCCACAGCAGCTTTAGCCACGCCAGCAGCGGCCGGGTATGGTGGAGTAATTTTTGATGAACGGTTTTTAGCATAGCTGTTTCGCGAAATAGTCAGGGATGGTCTCCTTACCAGTCACCAGGATACTGGTGATCCCCAACCGGTTGGCCCCTGCTATATTATCGACGTTATCATCAAAAAAGACCGTATCTGCGGCGGAAAACCCCTCTTCTTCCAGTACTCGCAGATAAATTTGCGCTTCAGGCTTACGCAATCCCATCTCCTGCGACAGATAAATGCGATCGGCGGCCGCGCGCACTTCCGGGTATTCATCGGGCCAGAACGTGGTGTGCAGACGATTGGTATTGGAGAGCACCACCACCCGATGCCCCTGGGCACGAAGTTTATGCATGATGGTAATCACCTCCGGGCGCAGCGCGACAAATACCGCCTGCCAGCCGTGAGCAAACTGTTCATAGCTGAGGGGCATATTCATTTCATGGCACATGGCGGCGGCAAAGTCTTCATCGCTGAGCTCGCCGCGCTCATGCTGATGGAAAGCCTCACCCATGGTGAAATGCTGCTTCAGCGTCGCCAGCGGGATGCGGGTTAAATCGCTCCAGGCTCCCAATACCCGGTTGAAGTCAATGTCGACAATCACATTACCTAAATCAAAGATATAGAGCATTTTTGTCTCCTTCCGCGCCGTGGAAAATTAACTTTAGCGGGAAAGGCTGGATTTGACTATTGGCGTGTGATGCAGGAATGAAAAAAAGAAACCCCGCCGGAGAGGCGGGGTTTAGCGAACAACAAGAAGAAAAAATTACTCTTCTTTTGCACCGCGCATCGCGCGTTTACGGTCGTTCTCGGTCAGGTGACGTTTACGGATACGGATAGAGGTCGGAGTAACTTCTACCAGTTCGTCGTCATCGATGAACTCCAGAGCCTGCTCCAGGGTCATCTTAACCGGCGGAACCAGAACCGTGGCTTCGTCAGTACCAGACGCACGCATGTTGGTCAGTTTCTTACCGGTCAGGCAGTTTACCGTCAGGTCGTTGGAACGGCTGTGAATACCGATGATCTGGCCTTCGTAAACTTCAGCGCCGTGGCCGAGGAACAGCTTACCGCGATCCTGCAGACCGAACAGCGCGAACGCTACCGCTTTACCCTGACCGTTGGAGATCAGTACGCCGTTGTTACGCTGGCCCACTTCGCCCGGACGAACGTCGTCGTAGTGGCTGAAGGTGGAGTACAGCAGACCGGTACCGGAGGTCATGGTCATGAACTCTGAACGGAAGCCGATCAGACCGCGGCTTGGGATCACGTAGTCAAGACGTACGCGGCCTTTACCGTCCGGATTCATGTTTTTCAGGTCGCCTTTACGCTCGCCCAGCGCCTGCATGACAGAACCCTGGTGCTGCTCTTCGACGTCCAGCGTCACGTTCTCGAACGGCTCTTGTTTACGGCCGTCGATTTCGCGGAAGATAACTTTCGGACGGGAAACCGCCATCTCGAAACCTTCACGACGCATGTTTTCAATCAGAACGGACAGGTGCAGTTCACCACGGCCGGACACGCGGAACGCATCAGCGTCTTCGGTTTCTTCAACGCGCAGCGCCACGTTGTGCACCAGCTCTTTATTCAGACGGTCCAGGATCTGGCGAGAGGTAACGAACTTACCTTCTTTACCGCAGAACGGAGAGGTGTTGACGTTGAAGAACATGGAAACGGTCGGCTCATCAACGGACAGGGCCGGCAGCGCTTCGACATTCTGCGGGTCGCAGATGGTGTCGGAGATGTTCAGCTCGCCCAGACCGGTGATCGCGATGATGTCGCCAGCTTCAGCTACGTCGCTCTCAATTCGCTCCAGACCCAGGTGAGTCAGCACTTTACCGACTTTACCGTTACGGGTTTTGCCTTCGCTATCGATGATAGTGACCTGCTGGTTCGGCTTCACTTTACCGCGCTTGATGCGGCCGATGCCGATAACACCAACGTAGTTGTTGTAGTCCAGCTGGGAGATCTGCATCTGCAGCGGACCGTCAAGATCAACGTCCGGCGCCGGCACGCGATCGACAATCGCCTGGTACAGCGGGGTCATGTCGTCAGCCATGTCTTCGTGATCCAGACCCGCGATACCGTTCAGCGCGGACGCGTAAACGATCGGGAAGTCCAGCTGTTCGTCGGTCGCATCGAGGTTAACGAACAAGTCGAACACCTGATCGACAACCCAGTCCGGACGCGCGCCCGGGCGGTCAACTTTGTTGATGACCACGATCGGCTTCAGACCGTGGGCAAAAGCTTTTTTGGTCACGAAGCGCGTTTGCGGCATCGGGCCATCAAAGGCATCTACCACCAGCAGCACAGAGTCAACCATGGACATAACACGCTCAACTTCACCTCCGAAGTCGGCGTGCCCTGGGGTATCAACGATGTTGATACGGTAATCATTCCATTTGATTGCGGTGTTTTTCGCGAGGATGGTAATCCCACGCTCTTTCTCCAAATCGTTGGAGTCCATCACACGTTCTTGTGCTTCAGTACGTGCGTCGAACGTACCGGATTGCTGTAGCAGCTTGTCAACCAGGGTAGTTTTACCATGGTCAACGTGCGCGATGATGGCGATATTACGCAGATTTTCGATCACAACTTTGCCTCAGGCATTAGAAATAGCGCGTTATTGTACACGTATTAAGCGAAGGACTGAACAGGATCACAAACATCCTCCGCAAACAAGTATTGCAGAGTTTCTTTGTGACCGCTTTCACGGAGCGATAAAAGGGCACCGTAACAAAAATTGCACCAAAATGGTGCTCAATGTTCACACTGAAGCACTATTTTGGTGCATTATCTCCATCATGGTGCAGTCCTTTTGCACTATGGTGCGCATGATACAGCGTTTTATAGGGCATTTAAAAGTTGGCACAGATTTCGCTTTATATTTTTTAAGGCAACAACGCCACTTTTAAGCAGTATGAAGTTTTCGTTACCACGACGACAATGACCAATCCGGGAGAGTTTAAGTATGTCCGCTGAACACGTTTTGACGATGCTGAACGAGCACGAAGTGAAGTTTGTCGATCTGCGCTTCACCGATACCAAAGGTAAAGAACAGCACGTCACGATTCCGTCTCATCAGGTAAATGCCGAATTCTTCGAAGAAGGCAAAATGTTTGATGGCTCCTCGATTGGTGGCTGGAAAGGTATCAACGAATCTGACATGGTCCTGATGCCGGACGCGTCCACCGCGGTCATTGACCCGTTCTACGAAGAACCGACCCTGATCATCCGCTGCGATATCCTCGAGCCAGGCACCCTGCAGGGCTATGACCGTGACCCGCGCTCCATCGCGAAACGCGCTGAAGAGTACCTGCGCGCCACCGGCATCGCTGATACCGTCCTGTTCGGGCCAGAACCAGAATTCTTCCTGTTCGACGACATCCGTTTTGGCGCCTCTATCTCCGGCTCCCATGTCGCGATCGATGACATTGAAGGTGCGTGGAACTCCTCCACCAAATACGAAGGCGGTAACAAAGGTCACCGTCCGGGCGTGAAAGGGGGTTACTTCCCGGTTCCGCCAGTAGACTCTTCTCAGGACATCCGTTCCACCATGTGTATGATCATGGAAGAGATGGGTCTGGTTGTTGAAGCCCATCACCATGAAGTAGCAACCGCAGGTCAGAACGAAGTGGCAACCCGCTTCAATACCATGACCAAAAAAGCGGATGAAATTCAGATTTACAAATACGTTGTTCACAACGTCGCTCACCGCTTTGGTAAAACCGCGACCTTTATGCCGAAACCGATGTTCGGCGACAACGGCTCCGGCATGCACTGCCATATGTCTCTGGCGAAAAACGGTACCAACCTGTTCTCCGGCGACAAATACGCCGGTCTGTCTGAGCAGGCGCTGTTCTACATCGGCGGCGTAATCAAACACGCTAAAGCCATCAACGCCCTGGCGAACCCGACCACCAACTCCTACAAGCGTCTGGTCCCGGGTTACGAAGCGCCGGTTATGCTGGCTTACTCTGCCCGTAACCGCTCTGCCTCTATCCGTATTCCGGTGGTGACCTCTCCGAAAGCGCGTCGTATCGAAGTGCGCTTCCCGGACCCGGCTGCCAACCCGTACCTGTGCTTTGCGGCGCTGCTGATGGCTGGCCTTGATGGTATCAAGAACAAAATCCATCCGGGCGAAGCAATGGATAAAAACCTGTATGACCTGCCGCCGGAAGAAGCGAAAGAGATCCCGCAGGTTGCCGGTTCTCTGGAAGAAGCCCTGCAGGCCCTGGATGCTGACCGCGAGTTCCTGACCGCTGGCGGCGTGTTCACCAATGACGCTATCGATGCCTACATCGCCCTGCGTATGGAAGAGAACGACCGCGTACGCATGACTCCGCATCCGGTTGAGTTCGAACTGTACTACAGCGTCTAATTTTGCTGTAAATCCAGGGTATGTCGTGTTGTGGCGCGAGATGCCCGGGATATTTTGTTGCCGTGGAAACTTTCAGCCCATCTCAGGATGGGCTTTTTTCTCCACCAACACGCTGATCTCGCGAGCTTTTTACCGATAAAAAGCTATACTGCACTAAATTGGTGCACTCATTTTCAGGAGACTGTCGAATGGCAACAGGCACACTGCCCGATGCTGGGCAGATCCTTAACTCCCTTATCAACAGTATTTTACTGGTCGATGATGACCTGGCGGTGCACTTTGCCAACCCTGCGGCGCAGCAGCTGCTGGCGCAGAGCTCGCGCAAACTGTTTGGCACCCCATTACCTGAGCTGTTGAGCTATTTTTCGTTGAATATCGGGCTGATGCAGGAGAGCCTGCAGGCGGGCCAGGGATTTACCGATAACGAAGTGACGCTGGTTATCGATGGCCGTTCGCACATCCTGTCGTTGACCGCCCAGCGGCTGCCGGAAGGCTTTATTCTGCTGGAAATGGCGCCGATGGATAATCAGCGCCGCCTGAGCCAGGAGCAGCTGCAGCATGCGCAGCAGGTCGCCGCTCGCGACCTCGTCCGCGGCCTGGCGCATGAGATAAAAAACCCGTTAGGCGGCCTGCGCGGCGCGGCCCAGCTGCTCAGCAAAGCGCTGCCCGACCCGGCGCTAACGGAATATACCAAAGTGATCATTGAGCAGGCCGACCGGCTAAGAAATCTGGTCGACCGCCTGCTCGGACCACAGCATCCGGGCATGCACGTTACCGAAAGCATCCACAAAGTCGCCGAACGGGTAGTTAAACTGGTTTCCATGGAGTTGCCGGACAACGTGAAGTTGATCCGCGATTACGACCCCAGCCTACCAGAGCTACCCCACGACCCGGATCAAATTGAACAGGTGTTGCTGAACATCGTCCGTAATGCGCTGCAGGCGCTGGGGCCGGAAGGGGGCGAAATTATTCTTCGCACCCGCACCGCTTTCCAGCTGACGCTGCACGGGGTGCGTTATCGCCTCGCCGCCCGCATCGACGTTGAAGATAATGGCCCGGGTATTCCGCCCCATCTCCAGGATACGCTGTTCTATCCGATGGTCAGCGGCCGCGAAGGCGGTACCGGCCTGGGCTTATCTATCGCCCGTAGCCTTATCGATCAGCACTCCGGCAAAATTGAATTCACCAGCTGGCCGGGTCATACCGAATTTTCGGTATACCTGCCTATTCGGAAGTAGAGGTGTTTATGCAACGAGGGATAGCCTGGATCGTTGATGACGATAGCTCCATCCGCTGGGTGCTTGAACGCGCGCTCACCGGAGCCGGCTTGAGCTGCACAACGTTCGAAAGCGGCAATGAGGTGCTAGATGCCCTCACCACCAAAACCCCGGATGTACTGCTGTCAGATATCCGTATGCCCGGAATGGATGGTCTGGCGCTGCTCAAACAGATTAAGCAGCGCCATCCAATGCTTCCGGTCATCATAATGACCGCGCATTCCGATCTGGACGCCGCGGTCAGCGCTTATCAGCAGGGCGCGTTTGATTATTTGCCTAAACCTTTTGATATCGATGAAGCCGTCGCCCTCGTCGACCGGGCGATAAGCCACTATCAAGAGCAGCAGCAGCCGCGAAATGCGCCGATAAGTAGCCCAACTGCCGACATCATCGGCGAAGCGCCAGCTATGCAGGATGTCTTTCGCATTATTGGCCGCCTGTCGCGCTCATCCATCAGCGTGCTGATCAATGGCGAATCCGGTACCGGTAAAGAGCTTGTCGCACATGCCCTGCATCGCCATAGTCCACGCTCAAAAGCGCCGTTTATCGCGCTGAATATGGCGGCGATCCCCAAGGACCTGATTGAGTCCGAGCTGTTCGGCCATGAAAAAGGAGCCTTTACCGGCGCAAATACCGTCCGTCAGGGTCGCTTTGAACAGGCTGACGGCGGTACGCTGTTCCTGGATGAAATTGGCGATATGCCGCTTGATGTCCAGACTCGTCTGCTGCGCGTGCTGGCGGATGGTCAGTTTTATCGCGTGGGCGGTTACGCGCCGGTGAAGGTCGATGTGCGGATCATCGCCGCTACCCACCAGAACCTGGAACAGCGCGTGCAGGAGGGGAAATTTCGTGAAGATTTGTTCCACCGTCTGAACGTCATCCGGGTGCATTTACCGCCGCTGCGCGAGCGCCGGGAAGATATTCCACGCCTGGCCCGCCATTTTCTGCAGATAGCCGCCCGCGAGCTCGGCGTTGAAGCCAAACAGCTGCATCCGGAAACGGAGACAGCGCTGACCCGCCTGGCGTGGCCAGGCAACGTCCGTCAGCTGGAAAACACCTGTCGCTGGCTCACCGTCATGGCCGCCGGCCAGGAGGTGCTGACGCAGGATCTGCCGAGCGAACTGTTTGAGACCACGATTCCTGATAGCCCAACGCAGATGCAGCCTGACAGCTGGGCTACGCTGCTGGGTCAGTGGGCCGATCGGGCGTTGCGATCCGGTCATCAAAACCTGCTCTCAGAAGCGCAACCCGAAATGGAGCGCACGCTGCTAACGACCGCCCTGCGCCATACTCAGGGGCACAAGCAGGAGGCTGCGCGCCTGCTGGGATGGGGACGTAATACCCTGACGCGTAAGCTAAAAGAGTTGGGTATGGAGTAGGGTTCAACAGCATGATGAAAAATAGCCGATCGGCGCAAAGTGCTGCTATTTTGTACTTTACTGTTCCGATGAGTTGAGTATGATCGTGCCCGGCATTAGGGGAGAGCATCATGTTTGAATCACTGGTGAGTATGATATCGAGCGGCGCCGCTGCGAGTCACACGCCACAAACGGCAGTCGCTGCCGTGCTGTGCGCTGCGCTGGTCGGGCTGTTCAGCTAATTGTTCCCCCTCTCCTGCGGGAGAGGGGGAAAATATTAAATAACCCGTGAGAACTGCTGCATCCGGGCCTTTTGCCGTAGGTAGGCATCAAAGCACATACAGATGTTGCGGATCAGCAGGCGGCCTTTCGCCGTCACCTGAATGACCTTATCATCCACAGCCACCAGCCCGTCATGCGCCAGCGGCGCCAGCAGCTTCAGATCCTCGGCGAAATAAGACGCAAAATCCACGTCCCACTGCGCCTCGACCGCCGCGATATCCAGCTGGAAGTTACAGATCAACGCTTTAATCACGTCGCGACGCAGACAGTCATCGCGAGTTAACGCGATCCCGCGCCACAGGGCGTTCCCTTGCTCTGCTACCTGCTGGTAGTACTGCTTGAGCTCTTTTTGGTTCTGGGCGTAGCTGTCGCCAATCATGCTGATCGCCGAAACGCCCATCCCCAGCAGATCGGTATCGCCCTGAGTGGTGTAGCCCTGGAAATTACGATGCAGTACGCCGTGACGTTGCGCGACCGCTAATTCATCATCGGGACGGGCGAAATGGTCCATGCCGATAAACTGATAGCCTGCCGTCGTCAGCGAGCCGATGGTTTCCTGCAGGATCTCCAGCTTCTGCTCAGCGGAGGGCAGATCGGCATCTTTAATCTTCCGCTGAGCGGCAAAGAGCGTGGGCAGATGCGCATAGTTAAACACGCTCAGGCGGTCAGGATTGAGCTCGGCGACCTTTTGCAGGGTAAAGGCGAAGCTCTCCGGCGTTTGCTTCGGCAGGCCATAAATGAGGTCGATATTGGTCGAGGTAAAACCAATCTCCCGCGCATGGTTGAGCAAATCAAAGATGAACGCTTCGTCCTGCTCACGGTTAACCAGACGCTGAACCTCTTTATTGAAGTCCTGTACGCCCATACTCAGGCGGTTGAAACCCTCAGCGCGTAAATGATCGAGGACATCCAGTTCGATCTCACGCGGATCGACCTCTATGGAGATCTCGGCTTCCGCGCTGAAATGGAAATGGCTGCGCAACAGATCCATCAGGCGACTGATTTGCGCCTTATTGAGATAAGTTGGCGTGCCGCCCCCCCAGTGCAGTTGCTTCACCTGGCGAGTGGCAAACAGCGGCGCGCGGTGGATGATCTCCTGTTCAAGGACATCGAGATATTGATCGGCCTTATGCTGCTGGCGGGTGACTATCTTATTGCAGCCGCAGAAATAACACAGCTTATGGCAAAACGGGATATGCACGTACAGCGACAGGGGACGCTGTGGGTAACGGGCCACAGCGGCATCGAATTCCGCCGCGCCAAATTGCGGTGAAAACTCCAGCGCGGTGGGATACGAGGTATAGCGCGGCCCGGAATAGTTATATTTCTGGATCAGGGCCAGATCCCAGTCGATTATCTGCTCAGACATGCTCACTCCTTCCGATGGTGCCGCCGACGGGTACGCCGTCCCGGCCCCACCGCACCGCGGGTCATGAGCCGGTTGCGCAGCCATTTCTGACGCCGCGACAACCGTCGTAGTTTAACGAATAACCACAGCAGATAACATATAACCAGAAGGGTTATAAGGAGTACCGGGAATCCGATGGGATGCAAATGTTAGTTTCCACCCTTCAGCAGACGCATCATATCTTCCTGACGCTCTTCCTCTTCTTCATCTTCATCATCGTAAGAGAGGCCGAGCTGCTGCATCAGCTCATCAATGCGATCCAGTTTGGCGTCCACCCAGCTCTGCTCTTCAGCATTCAGGGTGCCGCCCTCTTCCAGACGTTCCAGCAGCGCGTCCAGGCGCTCATCATTCTCCAGCAACTCCAGCTCAGCCTGCGGTGAAAGCATAGGTTTCTCGCTCTTTGGTTTATGCTGCTTGGGGGCTGGAGCGCTGCTTTCGCTCACGCCCAGCGGGATCGGTTTTTTGCTACCCACGCGCGGATCTTGCGCCTGACGCTGTTTTTTACCCGCTGAAGCCGCATCGCCGCCGTTCGCGCGACTGCCTGCCGCGTGGCCACGATGTTTCTTCTGCCGTTTGCGATCGCGAGCTTCCTGATTTAACTCTTCACGCGACTTGCGGCCGGATTTGCCACGGGTGGCGGATGTCGGTTTTTTCATGATGTGTAATCTTCAGACAGTAGTATTCAGTATAGAATTGAGGCGGAATCTAGCAGAAAGCAAGCAAAGAAAAAAGGCGACAGATTACTCTGTCGCCTTTTTCCTCACTGACCACCCTTAACGGGCTCTTCTTTCCCTGTTCGCTAACGACTCACCCTGTCTTTCCCTTAGCGTCCAACGGTCCCTGTTTCTTCCTTTTCCCTGTAAAACGTCTCCAAGACGCGCGTCATCCTGACTATCCTGTGGTCTTCGCCTCCTGGCGCTTCCTGACTCCTCGTCCTGAGTCCTAATCCTTTCAGCATCCCCGCCGTTGTGTATTACTTTACCTTGTTGACAAAAATCGACAACCAGTCTGGCAGTTAAAAATCTATTTTCAGAATTCTCTATTTCTATAATTAATTAATTTTCAACACTTTAAATATGTTTTGTCTTATTTTCCTCAGGTATGTCCTATACAAAGAATAGTCAATGTCTCACAAACCATATGGTTTTTACTTACAGGAACGGCGTGCGGTAAAAACAGCCTTTTTCTGCTGTTCAGGTATAATCCCTGCCATAGCCTGTTTTAACGGAGACGACCGTCTTGACCAACTGGAATTATCAACTGACGCACTTTGTCACTAGCGCGCCAGATATCCGCCATCTTCCTGCCGATACCGGTATTGAAGTGGCGTTCGCCGGCCGCTCCAACGCGGGAAAATCCAGCGCGCTGAATACGCTGACTAATCAGAAGAATCTGGCGCGTACCTCCAAAACCCCGGGGCGTACGCAGCTGATTAACCTGTTCGAAGTCGCTGAGGGCAAGCGCCTTGTCGACCTGCCCGGCTATGGTTATGCGCAAGTACCCGAAGAGATGAAGATCAAGTGGCAGCGCGCGCTGGGGGAATACCTGGAAAAACGTCTGTGCCTGAAGGGTCTCGTGGTGCTGATGGACATACGTCATCCGCTTAAAGATCTCGATCAGCAGATGATCGAATGGGCGGTAGAGAGCGATATTCAGGTGCTGGTACTGCTCACCAAAGCCGATAAGCTCGCCAGCGGCGCGCGTAAAGCGCAAGTGAATATGGTGCGTGAAGCGGTACTGGCCTTCAATGGCGATGTCCAGGTTGAACCCTTCTCTTCGCTGAAAAAATCTGGCGTCGATAAGCTGCGACAGAAGCTGGATAGCTGGTTTAACGAAATCCCGCCGCAAGAAGCCGTCGAAGACGCCGAGTAACCCCCGCTTTTTCCGGATAACGGCGCGTAGCGCCCTATCCGGACGTTCATACTACGTTGTTTTCACAGCCTAAAACTTTTCTTTCGCGCAATAAAAAACGCCCCGGTCATAAATGACCGGGGCGGCTAAAATATTCAGCCAAATCCGATTACGTGAAGTAAAAGGTCTGAAAGATAGAACATCTTACCTCTGTACCCTACGCGAATAACTTTACTCTTCTTTCGCTCACGGATAAAGCATTTTTTGTAGTTTTTTTTCACTATTTACATAGCAAATTCAAATGATCCTCACAAAACTCTATAAGTTATGTTGCTTACTTACAGAAAATCGCGTTGCGCTTTGTATACTTAGTGCGCTTGATCCCAGTTTTCGCCGCTGCCCACTTCCACCAGCAACGGTACCGCCAGCGTAGTGCTGTTCTCCATCAGTTCGTGGATCTTTTTCGATACGGCATCGAGCTCATCCTTATGCACTTCAAAGACCAGTTCATCGTGAACCTGCATGATCATCCGCACGCGAGGTTTCTCGCTCCGCAGCCATTCATCAACGGCAATCATCGCCCGCTTGATAATATCCGCAGCCGTTCCCTGCATCGGGGCGTTAATCGCCGCACGCTCCGCGCCGGCACGACGAGCGCCATTGCTGGACTTGATATCCGGCAAATAGAGTCGACGGCCATCCAGCGTTTCAACATACCCTTGCTCCTTCGCCTGTGCGCGGGTGCGCTCCATATACTCCAGGACGCCCGGATAACGCTCGAAATAAAGATCCATGTACTTCTGCGCTTCTTTACGCGGGATGTTCAGCTGGCGGGCCAGGCCAAAGGCGCTCATGCCGTAGATCAGACCGAAGTTGATGGCTTTCGCACTACGCCGCTGTTCGCTGCTGACGCTGTCCAGCGGTAAGCCAAATACTTCAGCCGCCGTCGCCCGGTGAATATCCTTCCCTTCCGCGAAGGCGGTCAGCAGGCCTTTATCCCGCGACAGGTGCGCCATAATGCGCAGCTCGATTTGCGAGTAGTCCGCCGAGACAATGACGTAATCTTCCGGCGCGATAAACGCCTGGCGAATACGGCGCCCTTCTTCGTTACGCACCGGAATGTTTTGCAGGTTTGGATCGGTAGACGACAAACGGCCGGTGGCGGTGACCGCCTGATGATAGGAGGTATGCACGCGGCCCGTTTTGGGGTTAATCATCAGCGGCAGCTTATCGGTATAGGTCGACTTCAGCTTCGCCAGCCCACGATACTCCAGAATCACTTTCGGCAACGGATAATCGAGCGCCAGCTCTTCCAGCACCTCTTCAGAGGTGGACGGCGCACCGCCCGGCGTCTTCTTCAGCGGCTTGATACCCTGTTTTTCAAACAGGATCGTTTGCAGCTGTTTGGTGGAGGAGAGATTAAACGCTTCCCCGGCGATCTCATGTGCCCGCTGCTCCAGCTCAACCAGGCGCTGGGCAATTTCCTGCGAGTGCGCATGCAGCACGGCGGGGTCGATTTTAACGCCGTTGCGCTCAACGCGAGACAGCACCGGCACCAGCGGCATTTCAATGTGCTGGAAGATATTCAGCGGGCCTTCATGCTGCTGTAGCTTCGGCCACATCTTCAGATGCAGCTGGAGCGTAACGTCGGCATCTTCCGCCGCGTAGCGACCAGCCTCTTCCAGCGCAATCTGGTTAAAGGTGAGCTGATTCTTACCTTTACCAGCGATCTCTTCGAAGGTAATGGTTTTATGTTTCAGCCAGCGGTCGGAAAGACTGTCCATATCGTGGCGGCCCGCCACGCTGTCGAGAATGTAAGACTCGAGCATGGTATCGAACGCAATCCCGCGCAGCTCAATGTCGTAATTAGCCAAAATGCCGCGATCGTATTTGAGATTTTGCCCGACCTTGAGCACCTTCTCATCCTCCAGCAGCGGTTTAAGCAGCGTCAGCACGCGCTCGCGCGGGATCTGATCCGGCGCATCAAGGTAATCATGCGCTACCGGGACATAGGCGGCCACGCCCGGCTCAATAGCGAATGAAAGACCAACCATGTTGGCGGAGATGTTATCCAGGCTGTCGGTTTCCGTATCAAAGGCAAAGAGCGGCGCCTGCTTCAGCTTATCGATCCAGGTGAGCAGCGTAGCCTCATCAAGGATAGTGACATAATGCTCTGCTGAAAGTGCAGTAGCGTCTTCAACCTCTTCTTCCGCTTCTGCCGCTGCTGCAGGCGCTGCAGGTTTCGCAGCCGGTTTGCCCCCCTTAGCCTGCAGCCATTTTCCGGCCTCAACGTCGGTGGTCCAGCGCTTAAATTCATACTGTCTGAACAGCGCCAGCAGATCGTCTGCCGCCGGCGGCTGCACCTCCAGCTCTTCGCAGGTGAGCTCCAGCTCGACGTCGGTTTTGATGGTCGCCAGCTGATAAGAGAGATAAGCCACGTCCTTGTTCTGCTCGAGCTTCGCCGCCATCGTTTTCGCGCCGCGGAAGCTCAGTTCAGCGATCTTCTCCGGTTCCGCATACAGCGT
This sequence comes from Klebsiella sp. P1954, assembly GCF_018199955.1. Classification (NCBI taxonomy): domain Bacteria; kingdom Pseudomonadati; phylum Pseudomonadota; class Gammaproteobacteria; order Enterobacterales; family Enterobacteriaceae; genus Klebsiella; species Klebsiella sp. P1954. The sequence goes on from NZ_CP073373.1 coordinate 2,928,473, forward strand.
ATCAAGGCCGCCGAGGCCTTGCAGCAGCGCCTGGGCGGTCTTTTCGCCCACGCCCGGCACGCCGGGAATGTTATCCGAGGAGTCGCCCATCAGCGCCAGGAAATCAATAATCAGCTCCGGCGGGACGCCGTACTTAGTAACCACCTCATCCGGTCCGAGGATAGTGTTGGTCATGGTATTGATCAGGGTGATGCCCGGCGTCACCAGCTGGGCCATGTCTTTATCGCCGGTGCTGATCAGGACTGGGCGACCTGCCCTTTCCGCTTCCCGCGCCAGGGTGCCAATCACATCGTCAGCTTCGACGCCCGGGACTGCCATCAGCGGCAGCCCCATCGCTTTCACCATCTTATGCAACGGCTCAATCTGCGCGCGCAGATCGTCCGGCATCGGCGGGCGGTGAGATTTGTAATGCTCGAACAATTCATCACGGAAGGTTTTCCCTTTCGCATCAAAGACCACGACGGCATGAGTCGGTTGATACTGCAGTATCAAACTGCGCAGCATATTCAGTACGCCGTACATAGCCCCGGTGGGCTCCCCTGCGCTGTTAGTCAGCGGCGGAAACGCATGATACGCCCGATAAAGATAGGAGGAGCCGTCAACGAGGATGAGAGGGTTTTCTGGGATCTGAACCATAATTTCCGTGCCTGTTTATCAGATTATGGATAAAGGATGCCACAGACGGGCATGAAATCCTGAATTTTTCCCGCAATTCGCGGAAAAGATTCAACGATCGTCGCGATCGCGCGACAACTTAGCTTGTGGATAACTTTGTGTATAGTTTTACAACGTCAGCTTATCCGCCCCTGAAAATAAATGAATAAATAGTATTATTTACTATTTATCAACCACTTAAAAACAGATCAACGATCCTGGCATTAATTTGATGACCTAATCTTCCATGTGGATAGAAGATCCTTGTTTTTTTCTGTTCTGGTAAGACCCGTCATTTGCCGCGTTTTCTGATAAAATCAGCCTCTTGCGCAGCTTAAAGGCGCTCTTTGTCAGCCTAACTTTCTGAATAAACTAACTATGTCGAGATTACTCGCTGCGATAACACTTCCGCTGAGTATCGCCTTAACCATCTTAGTCACCATTATCTGCTCTGTACCGATCATCGTCGCCGGGCTGATTAAACTGCTGGTCCCCATTCCAGCGGTATGGCGCTCTATATCCGTTTTTTGCAATTTTATGATGTACTGCTGGTGCGAAGGGCTGGCGCTGCTGTTGCATCTCAATCCCTGGCTAAAATGGGACGTCCAGGGTCTGGAAGGCCTGAACAAAAAGAACTGGTATCTGCTGATCAGCAACCACCACAGCTGGGCAGACATCGTGGTGCTGTGCGTGCTGTTCCGCAAGCATATTCCGATGAATAAGTACTTCCTTAAACAACAGCTGGCGTGGGTACCCTTCATTGGCCTCGCCTGCTGGGCGCTGGATATGCCTTTTATGCGCCGCTACTCGCGCAGCTATCTTATTCGTCACCCGGAGCGCCGCGGTAAAGATGTCGAAACCACCCGCCGTTCGTGTGAAAAATTTCGCGCGCATCCGACGACTATCGTCAATTTTGTGGAAGGCTCGCGTTTTACCGAAGAAAAAAAGCGCGAAACGCGCTCTCCTTACCATAACCTGTTACCGCCGAAAGCCGCTGGTATCGCCATGGCGCTCAACGTACTCGGTTCGCAGTTCGATAAACTGCTGAACGTCACGCTGTGCTACCCGGATAATCATACAAGACCATTTTACGATATGTTAAGCGGCCGCCTGACGCGCATCGTGGTCCGTATCAATCTGGTCCCTATTGGCGAAGAGCTGCACGGCGATTACGTTAACGATAAGAACTTTAAGCGCGGCTTCCAGCGCTGGCTGAATGGCCTATGGGAAGAGAAAGACCGTCAGTTGACTGACATCATGAGGGACAAAGAACGGTAGCTATTGCAAAACAGATAAAGTAACGCCGGTCAGTGACCGGCGTTTTTTTTATTTCTTCTCTACCAGTTGCTTCACGGTATCCGCATACTGAGCGACGAAGACATCCATATTGCTGGTGTCCATCCCCTGCGGATTCAGCTGGTATTTACCATTAACATACATAGCCGGTACGCCCTGCAGCTGCAGATCGGCTGCCGCTTTCTCTTGCTGAGCGACCAGAGATTTCACCACGAAGCTATTCCATGCGGCATCGTAGTCTTCCCCTTTCACGCCAGCGTCGACAAACACTTTACGAATGTCAGCCACACTCTGCACAGTCTGGTTTTTCTGCACGGCTTCGAACATCGGCGCAGTAATTTTGTCTTCAACGCCCAGCGCGATGGCCACCGCCCATGCCTGCGTCAGATCCTTGCCCAGCGGACCCAGGAACTCAACGTGGTATTTGGTCATTTTAGTGCCTTCCGGCAATTTCTGGCGCACATTGTCAGAGACATGCAGCACTTCTTCAAACTGGTAGCAGTGCGGGCAGTAGAACGAAAAGAACTCGAGCACCTGCGGCTCGCCAGCTATCGGCTTATCAAGGGTGATGTACTGCTTGCCGTCGGTGATCTGGGCAGCGGATGCACTAAAAGCCAGAATCATACCAGCCAGCGCCAGCCAAACTTTTTTCATGATTTACTCTCTCCTGGATATATCACATTAATACATTGGCGTTAACTGAAGCGGGGGTTCCTGTAGAACCTTCACCTGCTCAAGAAAAGTCGACGTCTGCCCCCGCCAGTAATCCTCCCCGGTTAACCAGGGGAAATTGACCGGGAAAGCGGGATCGTCCCAGCGTCTGAGCAACCACGCCAGATAATAAACCAGTCGCATAGCGCGTAAAGGTTCAATCAGCGCGATTTCATCGCTGTTAAAGGGGCTGAATTCCTCATAGGCCTCGACAATAGTCTCCAGCTGCATACGCTGTTCAGCCTTATCGCCGTTGAGCAGCATCCACAGATCCTGAATCGCCGGGCCGGTGCGCGCATCGTCTAAGTCGACAAACAGTGGTCCGTCGCGCCAGAGGATATTACCGGCATGGCAGTCACCGTGCAGGCGCAACTTGTTCCCGCGGCCGTGCCATTGCTCCATGACGGCAGCAATGAGTTTATCGGTCGCCTTCAGGAAATCGGCCTTCAGGCCAGAGGGGATCAGCGTCGCCTGCTCAAACACCTGACGCGGTTCCAGCAGGTACTCCTGCACGCCAATTTCCGGGCGGGCAGTAAAGCGCTGTTTGCAGCCCGTCTGGTGCAGGCGCCCCAGATAGCGGCCAACCCATTCCATCTGATCAAGGTTATCCGCTTCGAACTGACGACCGCCAAGGCTTGGGAATACGGCAAAGTAGAATCCCTGATGCTGATGAAGCGTGCTGTCATTAAATAAGAGCGGCGCAGCAACGGGCACTTCATCTTCTACAAGCTGAAGCGCAAACTGGTGTTCTTCAAGGATCTGTTCTGCGGACCAGCGCTCAGGACGATAGAACTTTACCACATAGCGATGGCGCTCTTCGTCCTGGAACTGATAAACGCGGTTCTCATAGCTGTTTAGCGGGGTGAGACCGGAGTCCACCCGCATACCCAGATCGAATAACCCATCGATAATGGTATCCGGGCGAAGCGTCTGAAAAGTAAAAGCCTTATCGTGCATCCTGACATCCGATAATCGTACGAATAGTTCAGGATATCATCTCATTGCACTTTACGCGGTAGCGCTTACAACCTTTTACTCTTTTATTACCCCGCGGGCGCGCAGCAGCGCGGTTTTAAAGTCCTCTTCATAATCCTTCTGAATACCCGGGATGACAGCATCTTTGGAAGAGTCGCGCATCTTCAGGTGATAGATCAGAATATCGTCGGAAAGATCGCTCAGTTCGCCATCATAGCCGGCCTCTTTCGCCAGCTTCTGCAAAAATTGCATCAGGTTCAGTTCAGGCTCTTTTTGCCAGGCTGGCTGGAGGAGTTCAATTACTTCATTCAGACGTTTACATTTCATGGTCATGCTCCTTACTCTTGATAGGGACAAGTTAACAGGGTCAATCCCACAATGAAAGAGGCGATATTCATATGCAAAGCGAGGCGATAACCGGCGTCGTGCTGGCGGGCGGCAGGGCCACGCGGATGGGCGGCATTGATAAAGGATTACAGGCGCTAAATGGTCGCCCTCTCTGGCGACACGTCGCGGAAGCATTAGCCCCGCAGGTAGATGAGTTAGTCATTAGCGCCAATCGTCATCTTGAACAGTGGCGTGCCAGCGGATATCCGGTCTTTCGAGACATACAGGAGGGTTATCAGGGGCCGCTGGCCGGAATGCTTGCTGTGATGCAGCAGGTCGCGAGCCCATGGTTTGTTTTTTGCCCCTGCGACACGCCGTTCATTCCGTCCTTTTTGGTGGAGCGCTTTATCCAGCAGAGAGGGGACGCACCGGTCGTTTGGGCCCATGACGGCGAACGGGATCATCCTGCCGTTGCATTAGTTCATCGTCAAATCATTCCGGAACTGGAAGCTTATCTGGCACATGGAGAGCGCAGGGTGATGGTTTTTATGCGACAAATGGGTGGGCGCCCGGTGAATTTCAGCGATGTGAAAACTGCTTTCATTAATGTAAATACGCTCGAAAATTTGCAGCAGATGCAGGAGCCATCATGATCCCATTACTGGCGATCGCCGCATGGAGCGGTACCGGAAAAACAACATTATTAAAGCGTCTTATCCCTGAGCTTTGCGCTCTAGGATTACGCCCGGGACTGATAAAGCACACCCATCATGATATGGACGTGGATAAGCCGGGCAAAGATAGCTATGAACTGCGTAAGGCGGGCGCTGCGCAAACTATTGTCGCCAGCGAACAGCGGTGGGCATTGATGACCGAGACGCCAGAGAAGCCGGAATTAGATCTCACGTGGCTGGTCAGTCGAATGGATGCCAGCAAACTGGACCTGGTTTTAGTGGAGGGGTTCAAACATGAACCCGTGCCGAAGATCCTGCTTTTTCGGCAAAACAGCGGCCATCGTGTAGAAGAGCTGGTAATTGATGAGCATACCATCGCCGTGGCCAGCGATGTATCGATCGCGACCTCACTTCCGCTGCTGGATTTAAATGATGTACCACAGATCGCGACATTTATTGTGAGTTGGTTAGAGAGGCAATAGTCATTTATCGACGGTGATATAGGAGGGATTTTCCCGGAGGCGGTGCTGCGCACTTTGTCCGGGGTACGGTTTTGTAGCCCCGGTAAGCGCAGCGCCACCGGGGGAGATATACCCCACACAGCAAAAAACCCCGCACCTTTCGGGGCGGGGTTCTTTTTAAACGCAAAAACAAAAAGCCCGGTCTTTTGACCGGGCTTTCTGCTTTATTTGATGCCTGGCAGTTCCCTACTCTCACATGGGGAGACCCCACACTACCATCGGCGCTACGGCGTTTCACTTCTGAGTTCGGCATGGGGTCAGGTGGGACCACCGCGCTAGTGCCGCCAGGCAAATTCTGTTTTATCAACACGTCTCACCAACGTATCGATTAATCTGTATCAGAGCTGAAAATCTTCTCAATCCGCCAAAACATCTTCGGCGTTGTAAGGTTAAGCCTCACGGTTCATTAGTACCGGTTAGCTCAACGCATCGCTGCGCTTACACACCCGGCCTATCAACGTCGTCGTCTTCAACGTTCCTTCAGGAGACTTAAAGTCTCAGGGAGAACTCATCTCGGGGCAAGTTTCGTGCTTAGATGCTTTCAGCACTTATCTCTTCCGCATTTAGCTACCGGGCAGTGCCATTGGCATGACAACCCGAACACCAGTGATGCGTCCACTCCGGTCCTCTCGTACTAGGAGCAGCCCCCCTCAATTCTCCAGCGCCCACGGCAGATAGGGACCGAACTGTCTCACGACGTTCTAAACCCAGCTCGCGTACCACTTTAAATGGCGAACAGCCATACCCTTGGGACCTACTTCAGCCCCAGGATGTGATGAGCCGACATCGAGGTGCCAAACACCGCCGTCGATATGAACTCTTGGGCGGTATCAGCCTGTTATCCCCGGAGTACCTTTTATCCGTTGAGCGATGGCCCTTCCATTCAGAACCACCGGATCACTATGACCTGCTTTCGCACCTGCTCGCGCCGTCACGCTCGCAGTCAAGCTAGCTTATGCCATTGCACTAACCTCCTGATGTCCGACCAGGATTAGCTAACCTTCGTGCTCCTCCGTTACGCTTTGGGAGGAGACCGCCCCAGTCAAACTACCCACCAGACACTGTCCGCAACCCCGGTCAGGGGCCAACGTTAGAACATCAAACATTAAAGGGTGGTATTTCAAGGTTGGCTCCACGCAGACTGGCGTCCACGCTTCAAAGCCTCCCACCTATCCTACACATCAAGGCTCAATGTTCAGTGTCAAGCTATAGTAAAGGTTCACGGGGTCTTTCCGTCTTGCCGCGGGTACACTGCATCTTCACAGCGAGTTCAATTTCACTGAGTCTCGGGTGGAGACAGCCTGGCCATCATTACGCCATTCGTGCAGGTCGGAACTTACCCGACAAGGAATTTCGCTACCTTAGGACCGTTATAGTTACGGCCGCCGTTTACCGGGGCTTCGATCAAGAGCTTCTCCTTACGGATAACCCCATCAATTAACCTTCCGGCACCGGGCAGGCGTCACACCGTATACGTCCACTTTCGTGTTTGCACAGTGCTGTGTTTTTAATAAACAGTTGCAGCCAGCTGGTATCTTCGACTGGTCTCAGCTCCACCCGCAGGGGCTTCACCTACACACCAGCGTGCCTTCTCCCGAAGTTACGGCACCATTTTGCCTAGTTCCTTCACCCGAGTTCTCTCAAGCGCCTTGGTATTCTCTACCTGACCACCTGTGTCGGTTTGGGGTACGATTTGATGTTACCTGATGCTTAGAGGCTTTTCCTGGAAGCAGGGCATTTGTTACTTCAGCACCGTAGTGCCTCGTCATCACACCTCAGCCTTGATTATCCGGATTTGCCTGGATAATCAGCCTACATGCTTAAACCGGGACAACCGTCGCCCGGCTAACATAGCCTTCTCCGTCCCCCCTTCGCAGTAACACCAAGTACAGGAATATTAACCTGTTTCCCATCGACTACGCCTTTCGGCCTCGCCTTAGGGGTCGACTCACCCTGCCCCGATTAACGTTGGACAGGAACCCTTGGTCTTCCGGCGAGCGGGCTTTTCACCCGCTTTATCGTTACTTATGTCAGCATTCGCACTTCTGATACCTCCAGCATGCCTCACAGCACACCTTCGCAGGCTTACAGAACGCTCCCCTACCCAACAACACATAGTGTCGCTGCCGCAGCTTCGGTGCATGGTTTAGCCCCGTTACATCTTCCGCGCAGGCCGACTCGACCAGTGAGCTATTACGCTTTCTTTAAATGATGGCTGCTTCTAAGCCAACATCCTGGCTGTCTGTGCCTTCCCACATCGTTTCCCACTTAACCATGACTTTGGGACCTTAGCTGGCGGTCTGGGTTGTTTCCCTCTTCACGACGGACGTTAGCACCCGCCGTGTGTCTCCCGTGATAACATTCTTCGGTATTCGTAGTTTGCATCGGGTTGGTAAGTCGGGATGACCCCCTAGCCGAAACAGTGCTCTACCCCCGAAGATGAATTCACGAGGCGCTACCTAAATAGCTTTCGGGGAGAACCAGCTATCTCCCGGTTTGATTGGCCTTTCACCCCCAGCCACAAGTCATCCGCTAATTTTTCAACATTAGTCGGTTCGGTCCTCCAGTTAGTGTTACCCAACCTTCAACCTGCCCATGGCTAGATCACCGGGTTTCGGGTCTATACCCTGCAACTTAACGCCCAGTTAAGACTCGGTTTCCCTGCGGCTCCCCTATACGGTTAACCTTGCTACAGAATATAAGTCGCTGACCCATTATACAAAAGGTACGCAGTCACACCCGAAGGTGCTCCCACTGCTTGTACGTACACGGTTTCAGGTTCTTTTTCACTCCCCTCGCCGGGGTTCTTTTCGCCTTTCCCTCACGGTACTGGTTCACTATCGGTCAGTCAGGAGTATTTAGCCTTGGAGGATGGTCCCCCCATATTCAGACAGGATACCACGTGTCCCGCCCTACTCTTCGAGTTCACAACCTGTGCATTTTGGTGTACGGGACTATCACCCTGTACCGTCGGACTTTCCAGACCGTTCCACTAACACACAAGCTGATTCAGACTCTGGGCTGCTCCCCGTTCGCTCGCCGCTACTGGGGGAATCTCGGTTGATTTCTTTTCCTCGGGGTACTTAGATGTTTCAGTTCCCCCGGTTCGCCTCGTTAACCTATGTATTCAGTTAACGATAGTGCAACGAATTGCACTGGGTTTCCCCATTCGGACATCGCCGGTTATAACGGTTCATATCACCTTACCGACGCTTTTCGCAGATTAGCACGTCCTTCATCGCCTCTGACTGCCAGGGCATCCACCGTGTACGCTTAGTCGCTTAACCTCACAACCCGAAGATGTTTCACTTCTGATTGCGAAAATTTGAGAGACTCGAACACACATTGACTGTGTGTCGTTTCAATTTTCAGCTTGATCCAGATTTTTAAAGAGCAAATATCTCAAACGTCACCCGAAGATGAGTTTTGAGATACATCGGCACGCGTCTTTCACTCACGAACCAGCAAGTGGCGTCCCCTAGGGGATTCGAACCCCTGTTACCGCCGTGAAAGGGCGGTGTCCTGGGCCTCTAGACGAAGGGGACACTGAAGTCTCAATCGCAAGACGCCTTGCTTCTTTACGTTCATCAGACAATCTGTGTGAGCACTACAAAGGCAGGTTCTTTAAGGTAAGGAGGTGATCCAACCGCAGGTTCCCCTACGGTTACCTTGTTACGACTTCACCCCAGTCATGAATCACAAAGTGGTAAGCGCCCTCCCGAAGGTTAAGCTACCTACTTCTTTTGCAACCCACTCCCATGGTGTGACGGGCGGTGTGTACAAGGCCCGGGAACGTATTCACCGTAGCATTCTGATCTACGATTACTAGCGATTCCGACTTCATGGAGTCGAGTTGCAGACTCCAATCCGGACTACGACATACTTTATGAGGTCCGCTTGCTCTCGCGAGGTCGCTTCTCTTTGTATATGCCATTGTAGCACGTGTGTAGCCCTGGTCGTAAGGGCCATGATGACTTGACGTCATCCCCACCTTCCTCCAGTTTATCACTGGCAGTCTCCTTTGAGTTCCCGGCCGAACCGCTGGCAACAAAGGATAAGGGTTGCGCTCGTTGCGGGACTTAACCCAACATTTCACAACACGAGCTGACGACAGCCATGCAGCACCTGTCTCACAGTTCCCGAAGGCACCAATCCATCTCTGGAAAGTTCTGTGGATGTCAAGACCAGGTAAGGTTCTTCGCGTTGCATCGAATTAAACCACATGCTCCACCGCTTGTGCGGGCCCCCGTCAATTCATTTGAGTTTTAACCTTGCGGCCGTACTCCCCAGGCGGTCGATTTAACGCGTTAGCTCCGGAAGCCACGCCTCAAGGGCACAACCTCCAAATCGACATCGTTTACGGCGTGGACTACCAGGGTATCTAATCCTGTTTGCTCCCCACGCTTTCGCACCTGAGCGTCAGTCTTTGTCCAGGGGGCCGCCTTCGCCACCGGTATTCCTCCAGATCTCTACGCATTTCACCGCTACACCTGGAATTCTACCCCCCTCTACAAGACTCTAGCCTGCCAGTTTCGAATGCAGTTCCCAGGTTGAGCCCGGGGATTTCACATCCGACTTGACAGACCGCCTGCGTGCGCTTTACGCCCAGTAATTCCGATTAACGCTTGCACCCTCCGTATTACCGCGGCTGCTGGCACGGAGTTAGCCGGTGCTTCTTCTGCGGGTAACGTCAATCGATGAGGTTATTAACCTCACCGCCTTCCTCCCCGCTGAAAGTGCTTTACAACCCGAAGGCCTTCTTCACACACGCGGCATGGCTGCATCAGGCTTGCGCCCATTGTGCAATATTCCCCACTGCTGCCTCCCGTAGGAGTCTGGACCGTGTCTCAGTTCCAGTGTGGCTGGTCATCCTCTCAGACCAGCTAGGGATCGTCGCCTAGGTGAGCCGTTACCCCACCTACTAGCTAATCCCATCTGGGCACATCTGATGGCATGAGGCCCGAAGGTCCCCCACTTTGGTCTTGCGACATTATGCGGTATTAGCTACCGTTTCCAGTAGTTATCCCCCTCCATCAGGCAGTTTCCCAGACATTACTCACCCGTCCGCCGCTCGTCACCCGAGAGCAAGCTCTCTGTGCTACCGCTCGACTTGCATGTGTTAGGCCTGCCGCCAGCGTTCAATCTGAGCCATGATCAAACTCTTCAATTTAAGTTTGATGCTCAAAGAATTAAACTTCGTAATGAATTACGTGTTCACTCTTGAGACTTGGTATTCATTTTTCGTCCGAGGACGTTAAGAATCCATGTCACTTTGAGTGCCCACACAGATTGTCTGATAAATTGTTAAAGAGCAGTGCCGCTTCGTTTTCGCTGCGGCGCGGGGTGTGCATATTACGCTTTCCCGCTGCAGAGTCAAGCATTTATTTTTGCTTTTCTCTGCGAGGTCCTCACCGGAACCCCGCTGACCCGGCGGCTTGTTTGCCGTTGTTCCGTGTCAGTGGAGGCGCATTATAGGGAGTAATTCTGAGGTGACAAGGGGAAATGCAAAAAAAGTTTTCAACCGTCTCTTTTTTCAACAACGCGGCGAGGAATGTCGCAAAAAACCGCCGTTTTGCCGTTTTAACCGACGAAACGGGGCGCTTGGTGGCATACTGTTAGAGTAGAGGAAAGAAAGGAACGGCATTTATGTCTTTAAGCGCACAGCAACTGGCGGCACAAAAGAACATCTCCTGGGTACTGGCCGAAAAGCTCGCCCAAAAAATACTGACTGGCGAATATCAGCCGGAAAGCATTCTTCCCGGCGAAATGGAGTTGGGGGAGCAGTTCGGCGTAAGCCGTACCGCCGTCCGCGAAGCGGTGAAGACGCTTACTGCAAAAGGCATGCTGCTGCCCCGCCCTCGCATTGGCACCCGGGTGATGCCGCGCAGCAGCTGGAATTTCCTTGATAAGGAACTGCTCTCCTGGTGGCTAACAGAAGATAACTTCGAAGAGGTGGTAAGCCACTTTCTCGTCATGCGCAGCAGCCTGGAGCCACAGGCCTGCTTTCTCGCCGCCGCCAACGGCACCGCCGGGCAAAAAGCGCAGCTCAATACATTAATGGAAGAGATGATTGCTCTGAAACGCCATTTTCAGCGCGAACGCTGGATAGAAGTCGATATGGCCTGGCATGAACATATCTATGAAATGAGCGGTAATCCTTTCCTCAGCTCTTTCGCCTCGCTGTTTCATTCGGTCTACCACACCTACTTCACGTCGATTACGCAAAATGAAGTGGTGAAGCTCGATCTCCACCAGGCGATTGTCGATGCCATTCTTAACAGTGATGCGCCGGGGGCGTTGCTCGCCTGCCAGGCATTGTTGAACGCCCCACACCACGTAAATCAATAACAAGGATTTGGCATGAGCGGAAAAAAAGGGCGCAGCATGGCTGGCCTGCCGTGGATCGCGGCGATGGCCTTCTTTATGCAGGCGCTGGATGCCACCATTCTTAACACCGCCCTCCCGGCTATCGCCCACAGTCTTAATCGTTCTCCCTTAGCGATGCAGTCGGCCATTATCAGCTATACGCTGACGGTGGCGATGCTGATCCCGGTCAGCGGCTGGCTGGCCGATCGCTTCGGCACGCGCCGGGTCTTTATCATCGCCGTTAGCCTGTTCACCCTCGGTTCCCTCGCCTGCGCCCTCTCCAGTTCCTTAACGGAACTGGTCATTTTTCGCGTAATTCAGGGGATCGGTGGGGCGATGATGATGCCGGTGGCGAGGCTGGCCCTGCTGCGTGCCTACCCCCGCAGCGAACTGTTGCCGGTCCTGAACTTTGTCACCATGCCGGGATTGGTGGGGCCGATTCTGGGCCCGGTACTCGGCGGGGTATTTGTTACCTGGGCCAGCTGGCATTGGATTTTCCTGATAAACATTCCGATCGGCGTAATTGGCATTCTGTACGCCCGTAAATACATGCCAAATTTCACAACGCCGCGCCGACGCTTCGATATAGGCGGTTTTCTGTTATTTGGCTTAAGTCTGGTGTTATTTTCCAGCGGTATTGAACTGTTTGGGGAAAAAATCGTGGCGACATGGCAGGCGCTGGCCGTGATTGCCGTCAGTCTGTTACTGCTCGTGGCCTATGTGCGTCACGCGCGTCGCCATCCGACGCCGCTTATCTCGCTCTCTTTATTTAAGACCCATACGTTCTCGGTTGGCATTGCCGGCAACCTCGCCACGCGGTTAGGTACCGGCTGCGTACCGTTTCTGATGCCGCTGATGCTGCAGGTTGGTTTCGGCTATCCGGCCATTATCGCCGGCTGTATGATCGCCCCCACCGCTATCGGCTCGATTATTGCGAAATCCACCGTTACCCAGGTGCTGCGCTGGTTTGGCTATCGTAAGACCCTGGTGGGGATCACCGTGTTTATTGGCCTTATGATCGCCCAGTTCTCGCTGCAGTCGCCAGAGATGCCGCTGTGGATGCTTCTTCTGCCGCTGTTCGTGCTGGGGATGGCGATGTCCACGCAGTTTACCGCCATGAATACCATTACCCTGGCCGATCTGACCGATGATAATGCCAGCAGCGGCAACAGCCTGCTGGCCGTCACCCAGCAGCTTTCAATTAGTCTCGGGGTGGCCATCAGCGCTGCGGTGCTACGCTTCTATGAAGGTTTTGATAATGCAAGCACGGTACAGCAGTTTCACTACACCTTTATAACCATGGGCGTGATAACCATTATATCGGCGCTGATGTTTATGCTGTTAAGAGCGAAGGATGGCCGCAACCTGATTAGCGAGCGGCATAAACGCTAAGCGGAACCGCGAACCACCAGCTCCGGCGTTAACTGAACGCGCTGCTGTTTTTGCTGCGGATCGGCCATGCGATGGATCAGTACGTCGATGGCCAGTTCCCCCAGCTCATCCTTTGGCTGGTGAATGGTGGTCAATGGCGGCGTCATATAACGTGCCAGCTCAATATCATCGTAGCCCACCAGCGCCATATCCTGCGGAATCTGCAGCCCGGCCTGGTATAACGCCTGATAAGCGCCAACCGCCATCGCATCGTTACCGACAAACACCGCCTGCGGACGCTGCGGCAACGCCAGCAGCTGCTGCATCGCGCTAAACCCGCCGCCAAACTCAAAATCACTGGTCACCACGTATCCTTCGGCAACCGGCAGGCCGCAGCGCGCCATCGCGGCATGATAGCCTTCAAGACGCAGGCGCGCCGGGGTTTTATCCAGCGGGCCGGCAATACAGGCAATGCGTGAATGCCCCTGGTCAATCAGATACTGGGTCGCCATATCGCCGCCGAGCAGCGAGTTATCCTGAATCAGATCGCTATCGCCATCAAAGGGGGCCCAGTCCATCATAACCGTCGGTACCGACGGATAGCGCTGCATGATTTCCGGGGAGGGCTGATGGGTCTCCGTGCACAGCAGGAGTAATCCATCGACGCGTTTTTGCATTAGCGTCTCCAGATTACGATTCATTCGCTGCTCATCACCTTCGGTATTGCAGAGCACGAGGCTATAACCCCGCTCAAAGCAGCTACGCTCCACGCCCCGCACCAGCTCCGAATAAAACGGATTGGTACTGGCGGTGATCAGCATGCCGATGGTACGGGTTTGATTGAGCTTGAGGCTACGCGCCAGCGCAGAGGGGGCGTAGTTGAGGCTTTTGATCGCAGCGTCAACTTTGGCGGTAATCGCCTCGCTGACAAAGCGGTCCTTATTGATGACGTGTGACACCGTCGATGTGGAAACGCCCGCGATGCGGGCCACATCTTTCATCGTAGCCAAGCATTACCCCTGTTGCGCTAAAAATTCATCGATCTCTGTGCGCCACGGCACGGACGGCTGAGCGCCTTTGCGGGTTACGGCGATCGCCGCTGCGGCATGCGCAAAGCGAATCGCCTCCGGCAGGGCGGTCCCTTCCAGCAGCGCGGTCACCAGCGCGCCGTTAAAGGTATCACCGGCCGCGATAGTATCAATGGCCTGTACGCGAAACCCTAGGATCCGGCGGCTTTCGCCTTCGGCACTGAGCCAGACGCCGCGGCTGCCGAGGGTGATCATCACCGTACCAATGCCTTTGGCATGCAGCACGTCGGCGGCTTTTGCCGCATCTTCGTCACTCTCAACGCGAATACCGGTCAGCTTTTCCGCTTCGGTTTCGTTAGGGGTAATAATATCCACCAGCGCCAGCAGTTCATCCGGTAGTTCACGCGCTGGCGCGGGGTTCAGCACCACGGTGGTGTGATGGTGATGGGCGATTTTCGCCGCCGCTATGACGCTCTCCAGCGGCGACTCCAGCTGCATCAACAACGCCTGTGCGCTGGCGATACGCTCTTTTTCCGCCTCAACCTGGGAGACGGAAAGCGCCGCATTGGCGCCGGCATGAATACCGATGACATTCTCACCTTCGGCGTTAACGAAAATTAACGCCACCCCGGTCGCTTCCCCGGCAACCGCGCGCACGGGCGCCACGTCGATTTTATCGCTCGCCAGCTGACGACGGATGCGTTCACCGATATCGTCATCGCCGGTGCAGGCGATAAACGCGATATCCGCTCCGCTGCGCCCGGCGGCCACCGCCTGGTTGGCCCCTTTTCCACCGAACGCCACCTGATAATGGTGGCCGGTGACGGTTTCGCCCGGCGTCGGGAAAGCGTCAAGGTTAAGAATGTGATCGGCATTGATACTGCCAAGGACGACAAGTTTGCCTGCAGTTTTCATCATTTCTGTTCCCGGGAAAGCGCGCCACCGGGATCCGGTGGCGCATGCCCTGCTTTTCTTTTTTTATATTGTCCCTCGGACCGTTGCCAGTCCGAATCGCATATTACTGCTTAACGACCAGCTTCAGCTCAACCGGGTAGTTAGCTTCCACTTTTTCGCCCTTCAGTACCTTATCAGCAGTCTCAACGCCTTTCGCGCCGATCTGCTCCGGCAACTGTGCGACGGTCGCCGCCAGTTTGCCACTGTTTACTGCTTTTTCGCCATCCGGAGTGCCGTCAAATCCAACCACCATCACATCGGACTTGCCTGCGGTCTGCAGCGCGCGCAGGGCGCCCAGCGCCATTTCATCATTTTGCGCAAACACTGCCTGGACGTCAGGATGTGCGGTCAGCAGGTTCTGCATCACGTTCAGGCCTTTGGTGCGGTCAAAATCGGCCGGCTGGCTGGCCAGGACGTTGAATTTGTGCGCCGCCACGGCCTGTTTAAAGCCTTCGCCACGCTCGCGCGCCGCAGAAGTTCCGGCAATGCCCTGCAGCTCAATGACTTTTGCACTTTCACCCACTTTTTTCGCGATGTAATCGCCAGCCATTTTCCCACCCTGCACGTTGTCAGAGGCGATATGGCTCACGACATCGCCTTTTGTCGCCTGACGGTCGAGAGTGATGACCGGGATTTTCGCCTGGTTCGCCATCTTCACGGCGTTGCCGACGGCATCAGAGTCGGTGGGGTTGATCAGCAGCAGCTTGGTACCGCGCACCGTTAAATCCTGGACGTTCGCCAGCTCTTTCGCCGGGTTGTTCTGGGAATCCAGCACCACCAGGTTGTAGCCCAGCTTGTCAGCTTCTTTTTGCGCGCCGTCTTTCAGCGACACGAAGAACGGGTTGTTGAGGGTAGAGATAACCAGAGCGATGGTGTCTTTGGCCATCGCGTTCGCGCTAACGGTCGCACTTAGCGCAACAGCAGAGACCAGGGTCGCCAGTTTTTTCATATTCATAGTTAAGATGTCCTGTAGAGTTCTCAGTTACTGCTTTTTGTTATCTACCAGTACCGCCAGCAAAATCACCACCGCTTTAACGATCATCTGGTAATAGGAAGAAACGCCTAAAAGATTAAGACCATTATTCAGGAAGCCAAGGATCAGCGCACCAATCAGCGTGCCGACAATGCGTCCTTTGCCACCAGCGAGGCTGGTGCCGCCGAGCACCACCGCCGCAATGGCGTCCAGCTCATAGCCCGTCCCCGCCGTCGGCTGCGCGGAGGAGAGACGCGCCACTTCGATGATCCCGGCCAGCGAAGCCAGCATTCCGCACAAGGCGTAAACGATAATTTTAACTTTATTGACGCTAATCCCGGACAGACGCGTCGCCGCTTCATTACCGCCCAGGGCATAAATATAACGGCCCAGGCGAGTATGGTGCAGCATGTACCAGGCCGCCAGGAAGACAATCGCCATGATCCATACCGGCGTCGGGATCCCCAGCGGACGCCCGATGCCAAACCAGCCAAACAGATCGGCATTATCGCTAAAGCCGGTATTGATCGGGCTGCCGTTGGTG
This sequence comes from Klebsiella sp. P1954, assembly GCF_018199955.1. Taxonomy (NCBI): domain Bacteria; kingdom Pseudomonadati; phylum Pseudomonadota; class Gammaproteobacteria; order Enterobacterales; family Enterobacteriaceae; genus Klebsiella; species Klebsiella sp. P1954. The sequence goes on from NZ_CP073373.1 coordinate 2,944,867, forward strand.
TACACCATGGTTACGCCGCGCAGCAGCAGCATCATCACCAGGGTGGCGATGAAGGCCTGCACGCGGCCTCTCGCTACAATCACCCCGGTGACTGCGCCGATCGCCGCACCTAATGCGAGGGCAGCCGCGACCGCCACCAGCGCATTAACCTCAATGCCAACGATCGACGCTGCCACCGCACCGGTGAGCGCCAGCAGGGAACCGACGGACAGATCGATCCCCGAGGTCAGTATGACCAGCGTCATCCCTACCGCCATAATGGCGTTAACGGAGGTTTGCTGCAGAATATTGAACAGGTTATTGACGGTAAAAAAGTTGGGGCTCATGGTCGATACCACCGCGATCAGCACCAGCAGGGCAATCAGCGATTTTTGCTCCATCAGCCACGCTTTTGTGAAATAGCGGCGACCAGAAACAGCCTGGGTTGTCATCTTTCTTACTCCTGATTCACACGGTTAAGCTTGCCCACAGCGGCAGCCATCAATACTTCCTGGGTGGCCTGCTCGCGTGTGAATTCACCGCCGAGATGCCCTTCATGCATCACTATGATGCGATCGCTCATGCCCAACACTTCCGGCATCTCGGAGGAGACCAGAATGATGCTCAGGCCGTCGGCTTTGAACTGGTTGATGAGCTGGTAGATCTCTTTCTTCGCCCCGACGTCGACGCCGCGGGTCGGTTCATCGAGGATCAGCACCTTCGGCCGGGTCATCAGCCCGCGGGCGATGGCGACCTTTTGCTGGTTGCCGCCGGAGAGCAGGCCGATCGCCTGCTCCATGGACGGCGTTTTCACGTTAAACAGGCGGATGAAATCACTCACCGCCTGCTGTTCATCTTTATGCTTAAGACTACCGCCCGCCCGGCTGAAATAGCGCAGCGCCGTCAGGGACATGTTTTCTTTTACCGACATCCCGAGAACCAGACCATCGCGCTTACGGTCTTCGGAGATATAGACAATGCCGTTCGCCAGACCATCCTGCGGCGAACGGGTCACCACTTCGCGGCCATCGAGCGTCACGGAACCGCTGCTGCGCGGCAGCGCGCCGTACAGCACTTTCATCAGTTCGGTCCGCCCCGCGCCCATCAGCCCGGCAACGCCGAGGATCTCCCCCTGGCGCAGGGCAAAGGTCACGTTATCCACCCCCGGGCCGCAGAAGTTGTCGACCTTCAGGCGCACCGCGCCGGGCGCCTTATCGAGGTGGGGATATTGGTCTTCCAGCTTACGGCCGACCATCATCTCGATAAGTCGGTCCTCATCCAGCGACGAGACCTCGCGCTCGGCGATAAACTGCCCGTCACGAAAGACCGTCACGTCGTCGCAAATCTCGAAGATCTCTTTCATACGGTGGGAGATATAGACGATACCGCGCCCCTGCGACTTCAGTTCGCGGATGACGCGGAACAGCGATTCGGTTTCGGTATCGGTCAGCGCATCGGTCGGTTCATCCATAATGATGACTTTCGATTCGAAGCTCAGCACTTTGGCGATCTCCACCATTTGCTGATCGCCAATCGATAGATCGCCCACCAGTTTCTGGCTGGTAAAGCGGAGATTCAGCTTTGCCAACAGCTTGTCGGCTTCGGCATACATCAGCTTCCAGTCGATTTTGCCAAAACGGTTAACGAACTCGCGGCCAAGGAAGATGTTCTCGGCGATCGTCAACTGAGGGATCAGGTTCAGTTCCTGATGGATAATGCCGATCCCGGCTTCCTGGGAGGATTTTGGGCCGTTAAAGGTCGTCTCTTTGCCTAACCACAGCAAAGAGCCGGCATCACGGGTGTAGATCCCGGTCAACACCTTCATCATAGTGGACTTGCCGGCGCCATTTTCCCCTACCAGCGCCATCACCCGGCCGGCATAGACATTCAGCGCCGCGCCGGAGAGCGCCTTGACGCCAGGGAACGCTTTGTCGATCCCTTTCAGTTGCAATAAGGCTTCCATGACGGCGACCTCAGAACGTGACGCCGGCACAGAGAATGATATTCGCAAACGGGGAACACTCCCCGCTGCGAATTACCGCCTGACTGTCTGCGGTTTGTTTTTTGAACTGCTCATGGCTGGTGTAACGAATTTCAATGGTATTTCCCTGGTGCTGCTGCAGCTGCTCGAGGTGAGTGAGCAACGTCGCGTGGAGCTGCGGATTATGGGTTTTAATCTCTTCCGCGATGACAGCCGCTTCAACCTGCATTTCCGTCGTCACCACTTCCAGCACCTGCATAAATGAAGGTACGCCCTGAGTCAGCGCCATATCAATGCGCGTGCTGCTGCGGGGAACCGGTAATCCGGCATCGCAGACCACCAGCGTATCGGTGTGGCCCAGGCGGGAAATGACCGCGGAAATATCAGCGTTAAGTACGGTGCCTTTTTTCATTTTTTCTCTTTTGCTCCACTAGCGAAACGTTTCGCTAAAATAATTATTATCAATGTGTGAGCAGAAAACCATCACCAGAAGAGAGAAATGTGATCGCCATCGAAACGTTTCGCGAGGCAGCGACAGGACATAACAACCGGAGTGAGAAACAAAAAGCCCTTCGCAACGGAAGGGCTTTTTTGACATCAGATTTCGACCTGGGTACCGAGCTCGATAACCCGGTTTGGCGGGATCTCAAACTGATCCGGCGCCCGCAGGGCGTTACGCTGCAGCAGCAGATAAAGCTTGCCGCGCAGGCGCAGATACCATGGCCGTTTGCCGATAATCAGCGACTCATGCGACATAAAGAACGAGGTTTCCATCATCCGGCAGCTGAGTCCTTCCAGGCCACAGCGGTGGAACACCTCTTCAACGTTAGGCGTTTCCCGCCAGCCGTAGCTGGCCACCACCCGCCAGAAGGACGGTGACAGCTGCTCAATCTGCACCCGGCGAACGTTATGCACGTAAGGCGCATCTTCGGTACGCAGGGTCAGGAGGATCACTCGCTCATGCAGCACCTTGTTGTGCTTCAGGTTATGCAGAAGGGCAAACGGGATCACGTTCAGGGCGCGGGACATATACACCGCAGTACCCGGCACACGCACTGGCGGTGACTTCTCCAGCGAAGAGATCATCGCTTCCAGCGAGTTGCCATGCTCGTGCATCCGGCGCAGCAGGCGGAAACGCTCGCTCTTCCAGGTCGTCATCACCGTAAACATGACCATCCCCAGGGACAACGGTAGCCAGCCGCCGGAGACAATCTTATCGAGGTTCGCCGAGAACAGCGGAATATCAATGCACAGGAAGGCCACCAGCATCAGACCGACAAACAGCTTGTTCCAGTGCCAGTTTTTGCGCGCCACGGTCGCCGACAGAATGGAGGTCAGCACCATGGTGCCCGTTACGGCGATACCATACGCCGCCGCCAGGTTAGACGAATGCTCAAAGCTGACGATAACGATGACCACAGAAACGTACAGCAGCCAGTTAATGAACGGAATGTAAATCTGCCCGGACTCCATTTCCGAGGTATGGATAATGCGCATCGGCGACAGATAGCCCAGACGCACTGCCTGACGGGTCAGGGAGAAGACCCCGGAAATCACTGCCTGGGAGGCGATAACCGTCGCCAGCGTGGCGATAATCAGCATCGGGATCAGCGCCCACTCAGGCGCCAGCAGGAAGAACGGGTTTTTAATCGCTTCCGGGTGCTTCAGCAGCAGCGCGCCCTGGCCAAAATAGTTCAGCACCAACGAGGGCAGCACGACGGAGAACCAGGCAACGCGGATCGGCAGTTTGCCGAAGTGGCCCATATCGGCGTACAGCGCTTCCACCCCGGTAATCGACAGCACCACCGCGCCAAGCGCAATAAAGGAAACGGTCTTGTATTGCAGGAAGAAGTGCACAGCCCAGTAGGGGTTCAGCGCCTGCAGAACTTCCGGATTAGCGTAAATGCTTCGCGCGCCCAGCACCGCCAGCAACAGGAACCAGATCAGCATAATCGGCGCAAACAGCTTGCCGACCATGCCAGTCCCGTGCTTCTGGATCACAAACAGCAGGGTGAGCACGATAATGGAGATAGGGACAATCCAGGTATCGAGCTGCGGGGCGATAATTTCTAACCCCTCTATCGCCGACATTACCGAAATCGCCGGGGTAATCACCACTTCGCCATAGAAGAAACTGCCGCCGATAAGGCCGAGGATCACCAGCACGGAGGTCATTCTGGCCGAAGTATTACGTCCGGCCAGCGACATCAGCGTTAAGATCCCGCCTTCCCCGGCGTTATCCGCCCGCATCACGAAGGTGATGTATTTAATCGATACGGTAAAGATTAACAGCCAGAAAATCAGCGACAAAAAGCCAAAAACGGCATCGCGCTCTACGCCAAAGCCAAACTGACCTGACAGGCATTCGCGCAGGGTATACAGTGGACTGGTACCGATATCGCCGTACACCACGCCGATGGCCGCCAGCGTTAACGCCGGCAACGATTGTTTATTATCAGTGCTCATAGACTAGTCTTTTCGTTTATAAAACAAATGTGTGCCTAGTCCCTTGGCCCACAAAAAGCGCACAGTATGCACGATTATTTGTGAAATCGTACCCCTAACAGACACCATATTAACCTGGCTCAAAAAAAATAAATCGATTCTTCAGGCTATTACCGCCCCGGCTCTAACATCTATACTCGTCCCAATAACGATACATGACAAAGCACGCAACTCAATTATGGCTCAAACACATTTACTGGCTGAAAGAATTTCCCGGCTCAGCGCGGCACTCGAAAAAGGACTCTTTGAACGCAGCCACGCGATACGCCTCTGCCTGCTGGCGGCGCTCAGCGGCGAGAGCGTTTTTTTGCTTGGTCCACCGGGGATCGCCAAAAGCCTGATTGCCCGCCGCCTCAAATTCGCCTTCCAGCAGGCGCGCGCTTTTGAATACCTGATGACCCGCTTCTCCACCCCGGAAGAGGTATTTGGGCCACTGTCCATTCAGGCGCTGAAAGATGAAGGCCGTTACGAACGTTTAACCGCCGGCTACCTGCCGGAAGCGGAAATCGTGTTTCTCGATGAAATATGGAAAGCAGGTCCGGCTATCCTCAACACCCTACTGACGGCGATTAACGAACGTCACTTCCGCAATGGCGCGCATGAAGAGAAAATCCCAATGCGCCTGCTGGTGGCCGCGTCGAACGAACTCCCGGAAGCCGACAGCAGCCTGGAAGCGCTGTATGACCGAATGCTGATCCGTCTATGGCTTGATAAAGTGCAGGATAAAGGTAATTTCCGTTCGATGCTGGTCAGCCAGCAGGATGAAAACAGCAATCCAGTGCCCAGCGCGCTGCAGGTGAGCGACGAGGAATTTACCCAATGGCAGCAGCAGATCGGCAATATTAAACTGCCGGACGCGGTGTTTGAGCTGATATTCCAGCTCCGCCAGCAGCTGGACGCCCTGCCAAATGCCCCCTACGTCTCGGATCGCCGCTGGAAAAAGGCTATTCGCCTGCTGCAGGCCAGCGCCTTCTTCAGCGGCCGCGACAGCATCGCGCCGATTGACCTTATCCTGCTGAAAGATTGTCTGTGGCACAACGTCGAAAGTATGAACCTGATGTCGCAGCAGCTGGAAACGCTCATGACCTGTCACGCCTGGCAACAGCAGGCGATGCTGACGCGGTTGGGGGCGATTGTGCAGCGACGCATTCAGATCCAACAACAGCAAAGCGACAAAACGGCGCTGAAGGTCACCCGCCTTGGCGGGATGTTTAGCCGCAAACCGCACTATGAACTGCCGGCGGAGATCCAGGGGACCACCCTGACGCTGCTGCTGCAGCAGCCGCTCAAACTTCACGATATGGAAGTGATCCACATTACTTTTGAACGCGAGGCGTTAGCCAACTGGCTGGAAAAGGGCGGCGAGATCCGCGGTAAGCTCAACGGGATCGGCTTTGCCCAACTACTCAATATGGATGTCGACACCAGCCAGCATCTGGTCGTCCGCGATGTGAGCCTGCAGGGCTCACGCCTCGCGCTGCCCGGCAGCGCAGCGCAGGAGAATATGCCGGCGGAAATTCGCCAGCAGCTGGAAGCGCTGGATGATGAGTGGCACCAGCAACACAACCGCTTCAGCGAGCAGCAAAAGTGCCTGTTTATCCCGGTCGAATGGCTGGGAAGAATCGAAGCCAGCCTGCAGGACGTCGGCGCGCAGATTAAACAGGCGAAGCAGCCATGACGCTCGATATGCTGAATGTCATGCTGGCAGTCAGCGAAGAGGGAATGATCGAGGAGATGCTGCTGGCGCTGTTGGCCTCTCCTCAGCTGGCGGTGTTCTTTGAAAAATTTCCCCGCCTGAAAAACATCATCGCGGCGGATATTCCGCGCTGGCGGGAAGCCGTTCGCGCCCGCTTAAAAGAAGTTAACATCCCGCCGGATCTGGACGCCGAAGTGCAAACCTATCAGCAGGCTCAGCTGCTCTCTACCTCGCAGTTTATCGTCCAGCTCCCGCAAATTCTCGGCAAACTGCACCAGCTCCAGTCCCCTTTTGCCGCCCAGGCGCAGAAGCTGGTGGATGACAATGCCACCTTTACCCCGGCGCTCCATACGCTGTTTTTACAGCGCTGGCGACTGAGCCTGGTGGTGCAAGCCACCAGCCTTAACCAGCAGCTGCTGGACGAGGAGCGCGACCAGTTGCTCAGTGAGGTCCAGGAACGAATGACGCTCAGCGGTCAGCTCGATCCGGTGCTGGCGGAAAATGATACCGCCGCCGGACGCCTGTGGGATATGAGCGCCGGGGAACTCAAACGAGGCGACTACCAGCTGATCGTGCGCTATGGCGATTTTCTTAACCAGCAACCGGAGCTGCTGCAGCTGGCGGAACAGCTGGGGCGTTCAAGGGAAGCGAAATCCGTGCCGAAGAAAGATGCGCCGATGGAAACCTTCCGCAGCCTGGTACGCGAGCCGGCAACGGTGCCTGAACAGGTCGACGGCCTCCAACAGAGTGACGACATTCTACGCCTGCTGCCGCCGGAGCTGGCGACGCTTGGCATCACGGAGCTGGAGTTTGAATTTTATCGCAAGCTGGTGGAGAAACAGCTGCTCACCTACCGGCTACACGGCGATGCCTGGCGCGAGAAAATTACCGAACGCCCGGTAACGCGGCAGGATTTTGATGAGCAACCGCGCGGGCCGTTCATTGTCTGCGTCGATACGTCAGGATCGATGGGCGGTTTTAACGAACAGTGCGCTAAGGCCTTTTGTCTGGCCCTGATGCGCATCGCGCTGGCCGATAACCGTCGCTGCTTCATTATGCTGTTCTCCAGCGAAGTGGTGCATTACGAGTTGACCAGCGAGAGCGGACTGGAGCAGGCGATCCGTTTCCTGAGCCAGCGTTTTCGCGGCGGCACCGATCTGGCCAGCTGTTTTCGCGCCATTATTGAACGTTTGCAAAACCCGCAGTGGGTGGATGCGGATGCCGTGGTGATCTCCGACTTTATTGCCCAACGGTTGCCGGATGAGGTGATTGCTCAGGTGGGGGAGTTACAGCGTAAGCATCAGCACCGTTTTCACGCGGTGGCGATGTCGGTTCACGGCAAACCCGGCATCATGCGCATCTTCGATCATATCTGGCGCTTTGACACCGGGCTGCGTAGCCGCCTGCTGCGACGCTGGCGGCGCTAATCGTTACAGCAGCGCGGAAACGCTTTCGCGAACCTGCGCTGGCCATACGCCGCACTGCACCTGACCGATATGGTCAAGCTGCAGCAACAGCATCGTCAAACGAGACTGGCCAATGCCGCCGCCGATAGTCTGCGGCATCTCGCCGCGCAGCAGCGCCTGGTGCCACTCCAGTTTCAGGCGATCTTCATCGCCGGTCAGCGCCAGCTGGCGCTTTAGCGCCTCGGCGTCAACGCGGATCCCCATCGAGGAGATCTCGAACGCATCCTCCAGCACCGGGTTCCACACCAGGATATCGCCGTTCAGGCCGGCAAAACCTTCAGAAACCTCAGTACTCCAGTCATCATAATCCGGCGCACGCACGTCGTGGCGCTTGCCATCAGCTAGTTTGCCGCCGATACCAATTAAGAAGACGGCGCCCAGCTCTTTGGCAATAGCCCGCTCACGACCTTTGGCATCAAGCTCTGGATAGCGGCTCAGCAGCTCCTGGCTGTGAACAAAATGGATCTGTTCCGGCAGGAACGGCGTCAGGCCAAACTCCTGGCTGACCGCCAGCTCGGTGGCTTTGATCCCGGCGTAGATCGCCTCGACGGTTGCCTTCAGGGTGCCGACGTGACGCTCTTCATCCCCCATCACGCGCTCCCAGTCCCACTGGTCCACATAGACGGAATGGATAGGCGTCAGACGGTCTTCATCGGGGCGAAGGGCTTTCATGTGCGTGTACAGCCCTTCGCCCGCGCTGAAGTCGTGTTGTCCCAGGGTTTGACGCTTCCACTTCGCCAGCGAATGAACCACTTCGAACTGGGCGTCGGGCAGTGTTTTCACTTTTACCTGAACCGCTTTCTCGCAGCCGGACAAGTTATCCTGCGTCCCATCGCCCACGCGGCTTAAGATTGGCGCCTGGACTTCAATCAGGCCAAGCTTCTCTTCCAGCTGACGGGAAAAGTGGGATTTAACGAAACTGATCTGGCGTTGTTTTGCGATATATGCGGTTTTCATTTTTATGACTCCTGCGTCCTGTTGCCATTGATTAAGCAACAAAACAGGGCGACAATACAATAATCAATCAATAAAAAGGCGCATCAACTTTTAATTCATTAAAATATGGCGCTAAAATAGTAAGAACCCTCAAACTTCATAAGAAAAAGATATGGAAAATTATCAGATCGACAATCTGGACCGCGGCATTCTTGATGCGCTGATGGCCAACGCCCGTACCGCCTATGCCGAACTGGCCAAACAGTTCAGCGTCAGCCCGGGCACCATTCACGTGCGCGTCGAAAAGATGAAGCAGGCGGGTATCATTACCGGCGCGCGCATTGACGTCAGCCCCAAGCAGCTGGGCTACGACGTCGGTTGCTTTATCGGCATTATTTTAAAAAGCGCCAAAGACTATCCCTCCGCCCTCGCCCGCCTGGAAAGTCTGGAGGAGGTCACCGAGGCTTACTACACCACCGGCCACTACAGCATCTTTATTAAGGTGATGTGTAAATCCATCGATGCTCTGCAGCAGGTACTTATCAACAAGATCCAAACAATCGATGAAATTCAGTCCACTGAAACTCTGATCGTGCTGCAGAACCCGATCATGCGCACCATCAAGCCCTGATCGCTTTTTTTAATCCCACATTTTTCCACAGGTAGATCCCAGCTCGCTCACAGCGTACAATACGCCACTCTGAACAGTTGAGCGGGCGATCGGCGATCTATGGCAGACATTACACTTATCAGCGGCAGCACCCTGGGCAGTGCGGAATATGTAGCAGAGCATCTGGCGGAAAAGCTGGAAGAAGCCGGCTATAGCACTGAAATCCAGCACGGTCCGCTGGTGGACGATCTGCAGGCGCAAGGGATCTGGTTAATTATCTCTTCCACCCATGGCGCCGGCGACATTCCCGACAACCTGGTTCCCTTCTATGACGCGCTGCAGGAGAAGCTGGCCGATCTTTCCGCCGTGCGCTTTGGCGCTATAGGGATCGGCAGCCGCGAATACGACACCTTTTGCGGCGCGATCGATAAATTAGAAGCGGCGCTGAAGGCCTGCGGGGCAAAACAGATCGGTGAGACGCTGAAGATCAACGTCCTTGAACACGAAATTCCGGAGGATCCAGCGGAAATCTGGCTGGGATCCTGGAAAAATTTGCTCTGAGAATTGTAAAGATCGTCCGATCTTCTGTGGATAACCATGCTTAAAAGCTTGGATCAACCGGTAGTTATCCAAAGAATAACCGTAGTATGGTTTTTGAGCTGTGCATAACCCTTCATTCTGATCCCAGCTTATACGGACCAGGATCACCGATCATTCACAGATAGTGATCCTTCTTAAGCTTTTGATCTTACTTCGCGGATCCGACTTATCCACAAAGAGAGTCGATCCTAATAAGAGATCACAATAGAACAGATCTCTATATAAAGATCTTCTTTTTAATACTCAGGATCCCGGAGTCTTTCTCGAAAGACGAAAGTTGAGTAGAATCCACGGCCCGGGCTTCAATCCATTTTCATACCGCTTTATGCGAGGCAGACCACCATGTTTTATCAGGATCCTTTTGACGTCATTATCATTGGCGGGGGTCATGCAGGCACTGAGGCCGCAATGGCCGCAGCGCGTATGGGTCAACAAACCCTGCTTTTGACACACAATATCGACACGCTGGGGCAAATGAGTTGCAACCCGGCGATTGGCGGCATTGGGAAAGGACACCTGGTAAAAGAAGTGGATGCGCTCGGCGGTTTGATGGCCAAAGCGATCGATCAGGCGGGTATTCAGTTTAGGATACTAAACGCCAGCAAAGGACCGGCAGTGCGCGCCACCCGCGCCCAGGCTGACCGCGTGCTTTATCGTCAGGCAGTACGTACCGCGCTGGAGAACCAGCCGAACCTGATGATCTTCCAGCAGGCGGTTGAAGATCTGATTGTCGAAAACGATCGCGTCGTGGGCGCCGTCACCCAGATGGGCCTCAAATTCCGCGCTAAAGCGGTAGTGCTGACCGTCGGGACCTTCCTTGACGGCAAAATCCATATTGGTCTGGACAACTACAGCGGCGGCCGCGCCGGCGATCCGCCGTCTATCCCGCTGTCTCGTCGTCTGCGTGAATTGCCTCTGCGCGTAAGTCGTCTGAAAACCGGTACTCCGCCGCGTATTGACGCGCGCACCATCGATTTCAGCGTGCTGGCGCAGCAGCATGGCGATAACCCGATGCCGGTCTTCTCGTTCATGGGATCCGCGGATCAGCATCCGCGCCAGGTACCGTGCTATATCACCCACACTAACGAGAAAACCCACGATGTGATCCGCAATAACCTCGATCGCAGTCCTATGTACGCCGGAGTGATCGAAGGGATCGGACCTCGCTATTGCCCGTCGATCGAAGACAAAGTCATGCGCTTTGCCGATCGCAACCAGCATCAGATCTTCCTCGAGCCGGAAGGACTGACCTCAAACGAAATTTATCCGAACGGTATATCCACCAGCCTACCGTTTGATGTGCAAATGCAAATCGTCCGCTCGATGCAGGGGATGGAGAATGCGCGGATCGTCCGTCCAGGCTACGCTATTGAGTACGATTTCTTCGACCCGCGCGATCTGAAGCCAACGCTTGAGAGCAAATTTATTCAGGGTCTGTTCTTCGCCGGCCAAATCAACGGTACCACCGGTTATGAAGAGGCGGCGGCTCAGGGGCTGCTGGCCGGACTTAACGCCGCCCGCTTCTCTGCGGAAAAAGAGGGCTGGGCGCCGCGTCGCGATCAGGCTTACCTCGGCGTGCTGGTAGATGACCTCTGCACCCTGGGTACCAAAGAACCGTACCGCATGTTTACTTCCCGCGCTGAATATCGTCTGATGCTGCGCGAAGACAACGCCGATTTGCGTTTGACCGAACAGGGGCGCGAGCTGGGTCTGGTGGATGACGAACGCTGGGCACGTTACAACGAGAAGCTGGAAAGCATCGAACGTGAACGCCAGCGTCTGAAATCCACCTGGGTGAATCCGCAGGCAGAGAGCGCCAACGAAGTGAACGCTCACCTGACCGCGCCGTTGTCGCGTGAAGCCAGCGGCGAAGATCTGCTGCGTCGTCCGGAAATGACCTACGAACAGCTGGTTCAACTCTCGCCATTCACCCCGGGACTGGAAGATCGTCAGGCGGCTGAACAGGTAGAGATCCAGGTGAAGTATGAGGGCTATATCGCGCGCCAGCAGGATGAGATTGAGAAACAACAGCGCAATGAGAATACCTTGCTGCCAGCGACCCTCGACTACCGCCAGGTCACTGGGCTGTCTAACGAGGTGATTGCCAAACTGAACGACCATAAACCGTCGTCGATAGGGCAGGCGTCACGTATCTCCGGGATCACCCCGGCGGCGATCTCTATTTTGCTGGTTTGGCTGAAAAAGCAGGGGATGCTGCGCCGCAGCGCCTGATTGCGGCTGCCTGCCGCGCTGATTTCCCAGTTGCATAATCAGCGTTCGCCTTTATCATTCATAGCCCGGTAAGCGTTAGCGCCTCCGGGCTCATTATTTTTTGAAGGTACTTACCGTGCTCAACAAACTTTCTCGTCTGCTGGATGAAGCGGGTATTTCGCTCACCGATCACCAGAAAAATCAGCTGGTGGCTTACGTCGGACTGCTCGATAAGTGGAACAAAGCCTATAACCTGACCTCCGTTCGCGATCCGAATGAGATGCTGGTGCGTCATATTCTCGACAGCATCATCGTGGCGCCTTATCTGCAGGGCTCGCGCTTTATCGATGTTGGTACGGGCCCGGGGTTGCCGGGGATCCCGTTGGCCATCGTATGTCCGGAGTCACATTTCACCCTGCTGGACAGCCTTGGCAAGCGCGTGCGCTTCCTGCGTCAGGTGCAGCACGAGCTGAAGCTGGATAACGTCACCCCGGTGCAGAGCCGCGTGGAAGCCTTCCCGGCCGAGCCGCCGTTTGATGGCGTGATAAGCCGCGCTTTCGCATCGCTTAATGATATGGTGAGCTGGTGCCATCATCTGCCGGCAGCGAATGGTCACTTCTATGCGCTCAAAGGGTTAGCGCAAAAAGAAGAAATGGAAAGTCTGCCGGAAGGGTATGACATTGTCGAGGTGATTGAGCTGCATGTTCCTCGGTTGGAAGGGGAGCGGCATCTGGTGGTGATTAAGCCAAAATCGAGTTAATTTTTATCAAAAAATGTGGAAAAAATGTGGCCCGCGCATGTTACAAAAATAAAGGACGTCCCCCGATATTAACGGGCTGCATTTAACCTTGTTTTTACTAAGGCTTTTCTTGCAGTTAACTTAGTGTAAGTGATTCACTGACAAAATAGTCAACTTTGAAAATATCAGGGTGCTAAAAATCGACAATGATGAACAGCATAGTGATGTTAAATTTTTATTATAAATGTCAATAAAAGGTTTTTATTGTATGTGAGGTTGTTTTAGATAATGTCCTCACTTTTTATCTTGAATATCAAAAGCATGAAAAATAGTGTTTTATGTCCTTGATTCATTAAAGGGCGCTTGAAATGTTTATTATGTGATCTGATGCACGCTTTAATTGCCGTGTTTCCTCGTTATTTGCAGTTTTGTATGACCGCTCACAGAACGCTGAAATGCACGGAAAGTTGTCCGTTGGAAAATAATTAAACATTTATTCACTATTTTGCTACTTATTGTTTGAAATCACGGGGCGTCACCGTATAATTTGTCCGCTTTTTGATGCTTGACTCTTCGTCTTAAAGGACGTTTTATACGACACGCGACATACCTCAAAGGGAGCAGGAGTAAAAACGTGATGTCAGTGTCGCTCTTGAGTCGAAACGTTGCTCGCAAGCTTCTGTTTATTCAGTTACTGGCAGTAATGGCAAGTGGACTGCTGTTCAGCCTCAAAGACCCCTTCTGGGGCATTTCCGCTGTATGCGGCGGTTTGGCAGTGGTCTTGCCAAATCTGATGTTTATAATTTTTGCCTGGCGTCATCAGGCGCATACACCAGCAAAAGGCCGTGTGGCCTGGACCTTCGCCTTCGGTGAAGCCTTCAAGGTGTTGCTGACCTTCGCCCTTCTGGCGGTGGCGCTGGCCGTTTTAAAAGTGGTATTTTTGCCACTGATCGTGACGTGGGTTTTGGTGCTGGTGGTACAAGTTCTGGCGCCAGCTGTAATTAACAACAAAGGGTAAAGGCATCATGGCTTCAGAAAATATGACGCCGCAGGATTACATAGGACACCATCTGAACAACCTTCAGTTGGACCTGCGTACATTCTCGCTGGTGGATCCGCACAACCACACAGCCACCTTCTGGACGCTCAACATTGACTCCATGTTCTTCTCGGTGGTTCTCGGTCTGCTGTTCCTTGCCATGTTCCGTAGCGTTGCTAAGAAAGCGACCAGCGGCGTACCAGGGAAATTCCAAACCTTCATCGAAATGATCATCGGCTTCGTCCATGGCAGCGTCAAAGACATGTACCATGGCAAGAGCAAGGTTATCGCGCCGCTGGCGCTGACCGTGTTCGTCTGGGTCTTCCTGATGAACCTGATGGACCTCTTGCCTATCGATTTCTTACCTTGGATCGGTGAGCACATACTCGGCCTGCCTGCACTGCGCGTGGTTCCGTCTGCCGACGTGAACATCACCCTGTCGATGGCGCTTGGCGTGTTCATCCTGATTATTTTCTACAGCATCAAAATGAAAGGCGTTGGTGGGTTCGTTAAAGAACTGACCATGCAGCCGTTCAATCACTGGGCGTTCATTCCTGTCAACTTAATCCTTGAAGGGGTAAGCCTGCTGTCCAAACCGGTCTCTCTCGGTCTGCGACTGTTCGGCAACATGTATGCCGGTGAGCTGATTTTCATTCTGATTGCTGGTCTGTTGCCGTGGTGGTCACAGTGGGTTCTGAATGTGCCTTGGGCCATTTTCCACATCCTGATTATTACGCTGCAAGCCTTCATCTTCATGGTTCTGACGATTGTCTATCTGTCGATGGCATCTGAAGAGCATTGATTTTTTACCAACACTACTACGTTTTAACTGAAACAAACTGGAGACTGTCATGGAAAACCTGAATATGGATCTGCTGTACATGGCTGCCGCTGTGATGATGGGTCTGGCGGCAATCGGTGCTGCGATCGGTATCGGCATCCTCGGAGGTAAATTCCTGGAAGGCGCAGCGCGTCAGCCGGATCTGATCCCTCTGCTGCGTACTCAGTTCTTTATCGTTATGGGTCTGGTGGATGCTATCCCGATGATCGCTGTAGGTCTGGGTCTGTACGTGATGTTCGCCGTCGCGTAGTAAGTTGTTAGAAACCTAAGCCACAGAGTTAATTAAAGAGGTATTGTGCTGTGAACATGAACGCAACAATCCTCGGCCAGGCCATCGCGTTTGTTATCTTCGTATGGTTCTGCATGAAATACGTATGGCCGCCTTTAATGGCTGCCATCGAAAAACGCCAGAAAGAGATTTCTGACGGTTTAGCTTCTGCAGAACGCGCTAAGAAAGATTTGGACCTTGCACAGGCCAACGCGACCGACCAGCTGAAAAAAGCGAAAGCGGAAGCCCAGGTAATCATTGAGCAGGCGAACAAGCGCCGCTCTCAGATTCTGGACGAAGCTAAAGCTGAAGCAGAACAGGAACGCACCAAAATCGTTGCACAAGCGCAGGCTGAAATTGATGCTGAGCGTAAACGTGCACGCGAGGAGCTGCGTAAGCAGGTCGCTATCCTGGCTGTTGCTGGCGCCGAGAAGATCATCGAACGTTCCGTGGATGAAGCTGCTAACAGCGACATCGTGGATAAACTTGTCGCTGAACTGTAAGGAGGGAGGGGCTGATGTCTGAATTTGTAACGGTAGCTCGCCCCTACGCCAAAGCAGCTTTTGACTTTGCCGTCGAACACAACAGTGTTGAACGCTGGCAGGATATGCTGGCGTTTGCCGCCGAAGTGACCAAAAACGACCAAATGGCAGAGCTTCTCTCCGGTGCTTTGGCGCCGGAAACGCTCTCAGAAGCGTTTATCGCTATCTGCGGCGAGCAACTCGACGAAAATGGCCAGAACCTGATTAAGGTGATGGCGGAAAATAATCGTCTGAAGGTGCTCCCGGACGTTCTTGAGCAATTCATTCACCTGCGCGCGGCCAGTGAGGCCATCGCAGAGGTAGAAGTAATATCTGCCAACCAACTGAGTGATGAACAGCTTGCCAGGATCGTCAGCGCGATGGAAAAACGTCTGTCACGCAAAGTTAAGCTGAATTGCAAAATCGATAAGTCTGTTATGGCAGGTATTATCATCCGTGCGGGTGATATGGTCATTGATGGCAGCGTACGCGGCCGTCTTGAGCGCCTTGCAGACGTCTTGCAGTCTTAAGGGGACTGGAGCATGCAACTGAATTCCACCGAAATCAGCGAACTGATCAAGCAGCGCATTGCTCAGTTCAATGTTGTGAGCGAAGCTCATAACGAAGGTACTATTGTTTCTGTAAGTGACGGTGTTATCCGCATCCACGGCCTTGCCGAATGTATGCAGGGCGAGATGATCTCCCTGCCGGGTAACCGTTACGCTATCGCACTGAACCTGGAGCGCGACTCCGTAGGTGCGGTGGTAATGGGTCCGTACGCTGACCTCGCCGAAGGCATGAAGGTGAAATGTACTGGCCGTATCCTGGAAGTTCCGGTAGGCCGTGGCCTGCTGGGCCGCGTGGTTAACACCCTGGGCGCGCCAATTGATGGTAAAGGTCCGCTGGAAAATGACGGTTTCTCCGCCGTTGAAGCGATCGCACCGGGCGTAATCGAACGTCAGTCCGTCGATCAGCCGGTACAGACCGGTTACAAATCCGTTGACGCCATGATCCCAATCGGTCGTGGTCAGCGTGAACTGATCATCGGCGACCGTCAGACCGGTAAAACTGCGCTGGCTATCGATGCCATCATCAACCAGCGTGATTCCGGCATCAAGTGCGTCTATGTCGCTATCGGTCAGAAAGCGTCCACCATCTCTAACGTGGTGCGTAAACTGGAAGAGCACGGCGCGCTGGCTAACACCATCGTAGTGGTAGCGACTGCATCTGAATCTGCTGCACTGCAATACCTGGCGCCATACGCTGGTTGCGCAATGGGCGAATACTTCCGCGACCGCGGTGAAGATGCGCTGATCGTTTACGATGATCTGTCTAAACAGGCTGTTGCTTATCGCCAGATCTCCCTGCTGCTCCGTCGTCCGCCTGGACGTGAAGCGTTCCCGGGCGACGTATTCTACCTCCACTCTCGTCTGCTGGAGCGTGCTGCGCGTGTTAACGCCGAATACGTTGAAGCCTTCACCAAAGGTGAAGTGAAAGGGAAAACCGGTTCTCTGACCGCGCTGCCGATTATCGAAACGCAGGCGGGTGACGTTTCCGCATTCGTTCCGACCAACGTAATCTCTATTACCGATGGTCAGATCTTCCTGGAAACCAACCTGTTTAACGCCGGTATTCGTCCTGCGGTTAACCCGGGTATCTCCGTATCCCGTGTTGGTGGTGCAGCGCAGACCAAGATCATGAAGAAACTGTCCGGTGGTATCCGTACCGCGCTGGCGCAGTATCGTGAACTGGCGGCGTTCTCCCAGTTTGCATCCGACCTTGACGATGCAACCCGCAAACAGCTGGACCACGGTCAGAAAGTGACCGAGCTGCTGAAACAGAAACAGTATGCGCCGATGTCCGTCGCGCAGCAGTCTCTGGTTCTGTTCGCAGCAGAACGTGGTTACCTGGCTGATGTAGAACTGGCGAAAATCGGTAGCTTCGAAGCCGCTCTGCTGGCTTACGTCGACCGTGATCACGCTCCGCTGATGCAAGAGATTAACCAGTCCGGTGGCTATAACGACGAAATCGAAGGCAAGCTGAAAGGCATCCTCGATTCCTTCAAAGCAACCCAGTCCTGGTAACGTCTGGCGGTCTGTCTTAGGGCAGGCCGCAAGGCATTGAGGAGAAGCTCATGGCCGGCGCAAAAGAGATACGTAGTAAGATCGCAAGCGTCCAGAACACGCAAAAGATCACTAAAGCGATGGAGATGGTCGCCGCTTCCAAAATGCGTAAATCGCAGGAGCGCATGGCGGCCAGCCGTCCTTACGCAGATACTATGCGCAAAGTGATTGGTCACCTTGCGAACGGTAATCTGGAATATAAGCACCCTTACCTGGAAGAACGCGACGTTAAGCGCGTGGGCTACCTGGTGGTGTCGACCGACCGTGGTCTGTGCGGCGGCTTGAACATTAACCTGTTCAAGAAACTGCTGGCGGAAATGAAAGCATGGTCCGATAAAGGCGTTCAGTGCGACCTCGCAATGATCGGCTCTAAGGGCGTTTCTTTCTTTAACTCCGTGGGCGGCAACGTGGTTGCACAGGTGACCGGTATGGGGGATAACCCATCCCTGTCCGAACTGATCGGCCCGGTAAAAGTGATGTTGCAGGCCTATGATGAAGGCCGTCTGGACAAGCTGTACGTTGTCAGCAACAAATTTATTAACACCATGTCTCAGGTTCCGACGATCACTCAGCTGCTGCCGTTACCGGCATCAGAAGATGCTGATCTGAAACGTAAATCCTGGGATTACCTGTATGAGCCCGATCCGAAAGCGCTGCTGGATACCCTCCTGCGCCGCTACGTCGAATCTCAGGTTTATCAGGGCGTGGTTGAAAACCTGGCCAGCGAGCAGGCCGCCCGTATGGTGGCGATGAAAGCCGCGACCGATAATGGCGGCAGCCTGATTAAAGAGCTGCAGTTGGTATACAACAAAGCTCGTCAGGCCAGCATTACTCAGGAACTCACCGAGATCGTCTCGGGGGCCGCCGCGGTTTAACCAGGTTATTTCGTAGAGGATTTAAGATGGCTACTGGAAAGATTGTCCAGGTAATCGGCGCCGTGGTCGACGTCGAGTTCCCTCAGGATGCCGTACCACGCGTGTACGAAGCCCTTGAGGTACAGAATGGTAATGAAGTTCTGGTGCTGGAAGTTCAGCAGCAGCTGGGCGGCGGTATCGTACGTACCATCGCCATGGGTTCTTCTGATGGTCTGCGCCGCGGTCTGGATGTAAAAGACCTCGAGCACCCGATCGAAGTCCCGGTAGGTAAAGCAACGCTGGGTCGTATCATGAACGTACTGGGTCAACCGGTTGACATGAAAGGCGACATCGGCGAAGAAGAGCGTTGGGCTATCCACCGCGCGGCACCGTCCTATGAAGAGCTGTCCAGCTCTCAGGAACTGCTGGAAACCGGCATCAAAGTTATCGACCTGATGTGTCCGTTCGCCAAGGGCGGTAAAGTTGGTCTGTTCGGCGGTGCGGGTGTAGGTAAAACTGTAAACATGATGGAGCTGATCCGTAACATCGCGATCGAGCACTCCGGTTACTCTGTGTTTGCGGGCGTAGGTGAGCGTACTCGTGAGGGTAACGACTTCTACCACGAAATGACCGACTCCAACGTTATCGATAAAGTATCCCTGGTGTACGGCCAGATGAACGAGCCGCCGGGAAACCGTCTGCGCGTTGCGCTGACCGGCCTGACCATGGCTGAGAAATTCCGTGACGAAGGTCGTGACGTACTGCTGTTCGTCGATAACATCTATCGTTACACCCTGGCCGGTACTGAAGTATCCGCGCTGCTGGGTCGTATGCCTTCAGCGGTAGGTTATCAGCCGACCCTGGCGGAAGAGATGGGCGTTCTGCAGGAACGTATCACCTCCACCAAAACCGGTTCTATCACCTCCGTACAGGCGGTATACGTACCGGCGGATGACTTAACTGACCCATCCCCAGCCACTACCTTTGCTCACTTAGATGCAACCGTAGTACTGAGCCGTCAGATCGCATCCCTGGGTATCTACCCGGCCGTTGACCCGCTGGATTCCACCAGCCGTCAGCTGGATCCGCTGGTTGTTGGTCAGGAACACTACGACACCGCGCGTGGCGTTCAGTCCATCCTGCAGCGTTATCAGGAACTGAAAGACATTATCGCCATCCTCGGTATGGACGAACTGTCTGAAGAAGACAAACTGGTGGTAGCTCGCGCGCGTAAGATCCAGCGCTTCCTGTCCCAGCCGTTCTTCGTGGCAGAAGTCTTTACCGGTTCTCCGGGCAAATACGTGGCGCTGAAAGACACCATCCGTGGCTTTAAAGGCATCATGGAAGGCGAATACGATCACCTGCCAGAGCAGGCGTTCTACATGGTCGGTTCCATCGACGAAGCCGTGGAAAAAGCCAAAAAACTTTAACGCCTTAATCGGAGGGTGATATGGCAATGACTTACCACCTGGACGTCGTCAGCGCAGAGCAACAAATGTTCTCTGGTCTGGTCGAAAAAATCCAGGTAACGGGTAGCGAAGGTGAACTGGGTATTTACCCGGGCCACGCGCCGCTGCTCACCGCCATTAAGCCTGGTATGATTCGCATCGTTAAACAGCACGGTCATGAAGAGTTTATCTATCTGTCCGGCGGCATTCTTGAAGTGCAGCCTGGCAGCGTGACCGTCCTGGCGGATACCGCAATTCGCGGTCAGGACCTCGACGAAGCGCGAGCGCTGGAAGCGAAACGCAAAGCGGAAGAGCACATTAAGAGCTCTCACGGCGATGTGGATTACGCTCAGGCGTCTGCGGAACTGGCCAAAGCGATCGCTAAACTGCGCGTTATCGAGTTGACCAAAAAAGCGATGTAACACCGGCTTGAACGTAAAAAGCCAGTCTGGGTTCCAGGCTGGCTTTTTTTATTGCCCGCTGCTGACGAGCGGATGAAGTGAAAACAGCATTCACCCTTAATTGTTATTGATTAGTTAAATGATGAGGCGTAAACTCTTTTTGTGTGATGTATATCACAAAAAAGAGCGTTATAAACTGCACCTGCGTCAGGAAATCATCATGAAACTGTTCCATAAAATCATCGCTAAATTTAGCGTCCTGAGCTTCTAAGCTCCGCGCTATCTCGCCCGCTGACACGACGTATCGCCCATCAAAACGACAACACTGGCGATGTGAAACCGGGAAAAGAAGGTCACCTGATAGGTGGCCTTTCGTTTTTTATGGATAGCATCCATCACTTTACCGCCCTCCCCCGCCAGCGACTGGCGAATATTTATCCTGGTTCTTCCCGCTGTGGGTGCTGATAAACGCCTGCCGCTGCGGCTTTATTCAGGTGGCGAAAAAACAGCAAAAGCAGTGAGATAGTTAATGATTCTCCACCCCGCCCTCCTTTTTCAGCGTTAAACTGATTTGCAGTGGTTAAAAATAGCGTCATAAAATGGGGTAAAACAGTGAGCCTGGACGTTTTCTCCACGTCTCGTTTTATGATGAAAAATATGTAGAAATTTCAACGTGAAAGGCTTTTACTTTTCGTTCTAACTACCGTCAGGATGAGTATGTCAAATAGTGCGATGAGCGTGGTTATCCTTGCTGCAGGCAAAGGGACCCGCATGTATTCCGATCTTCCTAAGGTGCTTCATACCCTGGCCGGGAAGCCAATGGTGCAGCATGTCATTGATGCCGCTAACGATTTAGGCGCATGTGCGGTACACCTGGTATACGGCCACGGCGGCGATCTGCTGCGTCAGACTCTGCATGAAGACAACCTGAACTGGGTGCTGCAGGCCGAGCAGCTCGGAACCGGGCACGCTATGCAGCAGGCGGCGCCATTCTTCAATGATGATGAAGACATCCTGATGCTCTATGGCGACGTGCCGCTGATCTCCGTTGAGACGCTACAGCGCCTGCGCGCCGCGAAACCACAGGGTGGGATTGGTCTGTTAACGGTGAAGCTGGATGACCCAACCGGCTATGGCCGCATTACCCGTGAAAATGGCCAGGTGACGGGCATCGTTGAGCACAAAGATGCCAGCGAGGCCCAGCGCCAGATCCAGGAAATCAACACCGGGATCCTGATCGCCGGCGGAGCGGATCTAAAGCGCTGGCTGGCGAAACTCACCAATAACAACGCTCAGGGTGAATACTACATCACCGATATCATCGCCATGGCGCACCAGGAAGGACACCAGATCGTCGCAGTGCATCCGCAGCGCCTGAGCGAAGTCGAAGGCGTCAACAACCGCCTGCAGCTTGCGCGCCTGGAGCGCGTCTACCAGGCGGAGCAGGCGGAAAAGCTGCTGCTGGCGGGCGTGATGCTGCGCGATCCGGCGCGTTTCGATCTGCGCGGTACGCTGCAGCACGGGCGCGATGTAGAGATCGATACTAACGTTATTCTGGAAGGCAACGTGGTGCTGGGCGATCGAGTGAAAATCGGCGCCGGCTGCGTGATCAAAAACAGCACCATCGGCGATGACTGCGAAATTAGCCCCTACAGCGTGGTGGAAGATGCCCAGCTGCATGCGGCCTGCACCATCGGTCCATTTGCCCGTCTGCGCCCGGGCGCCGAACTGCTGGAAGGCGCCCACGTTGGTAACTTCGTGGAAATGAAAAAAGCGCGTCTCGGGAAAGGCTCCAAGGCGGGTCATCTGACCTATCTGGGCGATGCGGAGATTGGCGATAACGTCAATATCGGCGCGGGCACCATCACCTGCAACTACGATGGTGCGAACAAGCATAAAACGATTATTGGCGATGATGTCTTTGTCGGCTCGGATACCCAGCTGGTGGCCCCGGTCACGGTAGGCAACGGCGTCACGATCGCCGCCGGCACCACCGTCACGCGCAATATCGCCGATAACGAGCTGGTGTTGAGCCGCGTACCGCAGGTCCACAAACAGGGCTGGCAGCGTCCGGTGAAGAAGAAATAATTTGGATTATCGCCGGGGAAATTTTCCCGGCGAACCAGGATGAGAGGGTCAACATAGATCCCCGTCCGCAGGCAGTACCATAACAATAACCCCACTCTCTACAAGGCTCGGGGCGCCCGGAAAACGGGCAAATACAGGTCAGCGACAACGCATGGCATATCGCCATTATCAGGAAATTTAACTATGTGTGGAATTGTTGGCGCAGTCGCGCAGCGTGATATTGCTGAAATCCTTCTCGAAGGTTTACGTCGTCTGGAATACCGTGGCTATGACTCTGCCGGTCTGGCAGTGGTCGACAGCGAAGGTCATATGACCCGCGTGCGTCGCCTGGGTAAAGTTCAGATGCTGGCTCAGGCGGTAGAAGAGCAACCGTTACACGGTGGTACCGGGATCGCCCATACTCGTTGGGCGACGCACGGCGAACCGTCTGAGAGCAATGCGCATCCGCATGTTTCTGAACACATTGTGGTGGTCCATAACGGGATCATCGAAAACCATGAGCCGCTGCGCGCCCTGCTGCAGTCTCGCGGCTATGTCTTCGTCACTGAGACCGATACCGAAGTTATTGCCCATCTGGTGCACTGGGAGCTGGAACAAGGCGGTACCTTGCGTGAAGCCGTCCTGCGCGCTATCCCGCAGCTGCGCGGCGCTTACGGTACGGTGATCATGGATACCCGTGACCCGGGAACTCTGCTGGCGGCCCGCTCCGGTAGCCCGCTGGTAATTGGCCTGGGGATGGGTGAAAACTTTATCGCTTCCGACCAGCTGGCATTGCTGCCAGTTACCCGCCGCTTCATCTTCCTCGAAGAAGGCGATATCGCGGAAGTGACTCGCCGTTCGGTGGTGATTTTTGATAAGTCCGCTGCGCAAGTGAAGCGCCAGGAGATCGAATCCAATCTGCAGTATGACGCTGGCGATAAAGGTATCTACCGCCACTATATGCAGAAAGAGATTTTCGAGCAGCCGAACGCGATTAAGAACACCCTGACCGGGCGCATCAGCCATGGCGAAGTGGATCTCAGCGAACTGGGGCCGAACGCCAATGAAATGCTGGCTCAGGTTGAACATATTCAGATAGTTGCCTGCGGGACTTCCTATAACTCCGGGATGGTCTCCCGCTACTGGTTCGAAGCGTTAGCCGGCGTCCCGTGCGATGTGGAAATCGCCTCCGAATTCCGCTATCGCAAGTCCGCAGTGCGTCGCAATAGCCTGATGATCACCCTCTCCCAGTCCGGTGAAACCGCCGATACCCTGGCGGCGCTGCGTCTGTCGAAAGAGCTGGGCTATCTCGGCTCGCTGGCCATCTGCAACGTGCCGGGCTCGTCGCTGGTGCGCGAGTCCGATCTGGCGCTGATGACCAAAGCCGGAACGGAAATCGGCGTGGCCTCGACCAAAGCCTTTACCACTCAGCTAACCGTGCTGTTGATGCTGGTGGCGAAACTGGCGCGACTGAAAGGTCAGGATGCGTCTATCGAGCATGATATCGTGCACGGCCTTCAGGCTCTGCCGAACCGTATCGAGCAGATGCTCTCCCAGGACAAGCGTATTGAGCAGCTGGCAGAGCGCTTCTCTGATAAGCACCATGCGCTGTTCCTTGGCCGTGGCGATCAGTATCCGATCGCTATGGAAGGGGCGCTGAAGCTGAAAGAGATCTCCTACATTCACGCGGAAGCCTATGCGGCGGGCGAGCTTAAGCACGGCCCACTGGCGCTGATTGATGCGGAAATGCCGGTGATCGTGGTGGCGCCGAACAACGAACTGCTGGAAAAACTGAAATCCAACATCGAAGAGGTTCGTGCCCGCGGCGGTGAACTATACGTCTTCGCCGACGGTGAAGCCGGCTTCAACGGTAGCGATAACATGCACATCATTGAGATGCCGCATGTGGAAGAGACCATCGCCCCTATCTTCTATACGGTTCCGCTGCAGCTGTTGGCTTATCACGTCGCGCTGATCAAAGGCACTGACGTTGACCAGCCGCGTAACCTGGCGAAATCGGTAACGGTTGAGTAAAGCATCCTATCCTGCAAAGGGCTGCCGACGGCGGCCCTTTTTATTTGCACCTGCTGTTTTCCACCGATTACGTGCGTAATATTTTGGCTGGCGGTAGATGACAAACGATCGTTTTACGGTCCGATTTCGCCGTCATAAAAAGAAAATTATTTTGTCATTGCACGGTCATGATTAAAGATAACCATCTGAGTTATAAGTGTATTATTTGGCGTAAAATCCACTCTCCCGGCCTGTCATAAAACTGTCATAATTCGTACATTTTACTGTCACCTCTTTGACCTATTTTGCTCACCATAGCCTCGAAACAATGATTTACGAATCCCAGCAGGAGACATTATGAACGTTATGCGTACCACCGTCGCAACAGTTGTCGCCGCGACCTTATCGATGAGCGCTTTCTCTGCCTTCGCAGCAGCAAGCCTGACTGGCGCAGGCGCAACTTTCCCTGCGCCGGTGTATGCCAAATGGGCTGATACCTATCAGAAAGAAACCGGCAATAAAGTGAACTACCAGGGTATTGGTTCCTCTGGTGGCGTTAAGCAGATTATTGCCAACACCGTTGATTTCGGTGCTTCTGATGCTCCGCTGGCTGATGACAAACTGACTCAGGAAGGTCTGTTCCAGTTCCCCACCGTGATTGGCGGCGTGGTACTGGCGGTTAACCTGCCTGGCGTGAAATCTGGCGAGCTGGTGCTGGATGGCAAAACCCTCGGTGATATCTACCTGGGTAAAATTAAAAAATGGGATGACGAAGCGATCGCTAAGCTCAACCCGGGCCTGAAGCTGCCGTCGCAGAACATCGCCGTGGTCCGCCGCGCCGATGGTTCAGGTACCTCCTTCGTTTTCACCAGCTACCTGTCCAAAGTGAATGAAGAGTGGAAATCGAAAATCGGCGCCGGCTCTACCGTAAACTGGCCAACCGGTCTGGGCGGTAAAGGCAACGATGGTATCGCCGCCTTTGTTCAGCGTCTGCCGGGCTCGATTGGTTACGTCGAATACGCTTACGCTAAGCAAAACAACCTGGCCTACACCAAACTGGTCTCTGCCGACGGCAAGCCGGTTAGCCCGACTGAAGACAACTTCGCTAACGCCGCAAAAGGCGTTGACTGGAGCAAGTCTTTCGCTCAGGACCTGACCAACCAGAAAGGCGAGAATGCATGGCCGATCACCTCAACCACCTTCATCCTGGTGCACAAGGCGACGAACAAGCCGGAACAGACCGCTGAAGTGCTGAAGTTCTTCGACTGGGCGTATAAAAACGGCGGCAAAGAAGCGAATGCGCTGGATTACGCGACGCTGCCGGAAAGCGTGGTAGAGCAGGTTCGCGCGGCATGGAAAACCAACGTCAAAGACAGCAGCGGTAAAGCGCTGTACTAACAGTAGATTTTTGACGAAGATGGCGGGGGCGTTCAGGCGCTGCCCGCCCTACGGTTCAGACTGTAGGCCCGGGAGCCAACGCCACCGGGCATTTATTCGAACAAGTTTTAATACGTAAAGAGTAATCTATGGCTGCAACCAAGCCTGCATTTACCCCTCCGGGGAAAAAGGGTGACATGATTTTCAGTGCGCTGGTAAAACTGGCTGCGCTGATTGTGCTATTGATGCTGGGCGGCATCATCGTTTCCCTGATCATCTCTTCCTGGCCGAGCATTCAAAAGTTTGGCTTTGCCTTTTTGTGGACCAAAGAGTGGGATGCGCCTAACGAGATCTTCGGCGCGCTGGTCCCGATTTACGGAACCCTGGTCACCTCTTTTATCGCGCTGCTGATCGCCGTTCCGGTGAGCTTCGGCATCGCGCTGTTTCTGACAGAATTGTCCCCCGCCTGGCTCAAGCGTCCGCTGGGCATTGCGATTGAGCTGCTGGCGGCAATCCCGAGCATCGTGTACGGCATGTGGGGCCTGTTTATTTTCGCCCCGCTGTTTGCGACTTACTTCCAGGAGCCGGTCGGCAACGTCCTGTCGACCATCCCGTTCGTCGGCGCGCTGTTTGCCGGCCCGGCTTTTGGTATCGGTATTCTCGCCGCTGGCGTCATTCTGGCCATCATGATCATCCCTTACATCGCCGCGGTCATGCGCGATGTTTTCGAGCAGACCCCGGTGATGATGAAAGAGTCGGCCTATGGCATCGGCTGCACCACCTGGGAGGTGATCTGGCGCATCGTTTTACCGTTCACTAAAAACGGGGTGATCGGCGGGGTGATGCTCGGTCTGGGCCGCGCGCTGGGTGAAACCATGGCGGTCACCTTTATCATCGGCAACACCTACCAGCTCGACAGCATCTCGTTGTATATGCCGGGGAACAGTATTACCTCCGCGCTGGCTAATGAGTTCGCCGAAGCGGAAACCGGCCTGCACGTGGCGGCGCTGATGGAGCTGGGCCTGATCCTGTTCGTTATCACCTTTATCGTTCTGGCCGCGTCGAAGTTTATGATTATGCGCCTCGCGAAGAATGAGGGGGCACGCTAATGGCGACCATTGAATTGCAAACTACCGCCGAACTGGCGGAGTCCCGTCGCAAGATGCAGGCCAAACGCCGCATGAAGAACCGTATCGCTCTGGCGCTGTCGATGGCGACCATGGCGTTTGGTTTGTTCTGGCTTATCTGGATCCTGATGGCGACGATAACCCGCGGTTTCGACGGCATGAGTCTGGCGCTGTTCACCGAAATGACGCCGCCGCCGAATACGGCGGGCGGTGGACTGGCTAACGCCCTCGCCGGCAGCGGCCTGCTGATCCTGTGGGCAACCGTATTTGGTACGCCGCTGGGTATCCTCGCCGGAATTTATCTGGCGGAATATGGCCGCAAGTCGGTGCTGGCGGAAATCATCCGCTTTATCAACGACATTCTGCTTTCCGCGCCGTCTATCGTGGTGGGTCTGTTCGTCTACACCATTGTGGTGGCGCAGATGCAGCACTTCTCGGGCTGGGCGGGCGTTATCGCGCTGGCGCTGCTGCAGGTGCCTATCGTTATTCGTACCACCGAAAACATGCTGAAGCTGGTGCCGGATAGCCTGCGTGAAGCGGCCTATGCGCTGGGGACGCCGAAGTGGAAGATGATCTCGGCGATCACCCTGAAAGCCTCCGTCTCAGGGATTATGACCGGGATCCTGCTGGCTATTGCCCGTATCGCCGGGGAAACGGCGCCGCTGCTGTTCACCGCGCTGTCCAACCAGTTCTGGAGCACCGACATGATGCAGCCGATTGCTAACCTGCCGGTGACCATTTTCAAATTTGCCATGAGTCCGTTTGCGGAGTGGCAGCAACTGGCATGGGCCGGGGTGTTGATTATCACCCTGTGCGTCTTGCTGCTGAACATCCTGGCGCGCGTTATCTTCGCCAAGAAGAAACACGGTTAATTTTTTGCGGCGCAGCAACTGCTGCGCTGAATGAGGAAGAGATTGAGATGAGTATGGTGAATACAGCTCCGGGTAAGATTTCAGTTCGTAACCTGAACTTCTACTACGGCAAATTCCATGCCCTGAAGAACATCAACCTGGATATCACCAAAAACCAGGTGACGGCGTTTATCGGTCCGTCAGGCTGTGGTAAATCCACCCTGCTGCGCACGTTCAACAAGATGTTTGAACTGTATCCGGAGCAGCGCGCGGAAGGTGAGATCCTGCTGGATGGCGACAACATTCTGACTAACACCCAGGATATCGCCCTACTGCGCGCTAAGGTTGGCATGGTGTTCCAGAAACCAACGCCGTTCCCGATGTCCATATACGACAATATCGCCTTCGGCGTGCGCCTGTTTGAAAAGCTGTCCCGTGCCGATATGGACGAGCGCGTGCAGTGGGCGCTGACCAAAGCCGCATTATGGAACGAAACCAAAGATAAACTGCACCAGAGCGGGTATTCTCTCTCCGGTGGTCAGCAGCAGCGTCTGTGCATTGCCCGCGGTATCGCGATCCGCCCGGAAGTGCTGCTGCTTGATGAGCCGTGCTCCGCGCTGGACCCGATCTCCACCGGGCGTATCGAAGAGCTGATCACCGAGCTGAAACAGGACTACACCGTCGTTATCGTGACTCACAACATGCAGCAGGCTGCGCGTTGCTCCGACCATACGGCATTTATGTATCTTGGCGAGCTGATTGAGTTCAGCAACACGGATGACCTGTTCACTAAGCCCGCGAAGAAACAAACTGAAGATTATATTACTGGCCGCTACGGTTGATTTGCCCTTGTGCTTTCAGGCTCTCACCAGTTGGGCAATCAGGAGACACCATGGACAACCTAAATCTTAACAAACATATTTCCGGCCAGTTCAACGCTGAACTGGAGTATATCCGCACCCAGGTGATGACCATGGGTGGGCTGGTGGAACAGCAGCTCTCTGATGCCATCACCGCCATGCATAACCAGGACAGCGATCTGGCGAAACGCGTCATCGACGGCGACAAGCAGGTCAACATGATGGAAGTGGCTATCGATGAAGCGTGCGTGCGCATCATCGCCAAGCGCCAGCCGACCGCCAGCGACCTGCGCCTGGTGATGGCGATCATCAAGACTATCGCTGAGCTGGAACGCATTGGCGACGTGGCGGATAAAATCTGCCGCACCGCGCTGGAGAAGTTTTCCCAGCAGCACCAGCCGCTGCTGGTGAGCCTCGAATCGCTGGGCCGCCACACGGTGCAGATGCTGCATGACGTACTGGATGCGTTTGCGCGTATGGATCTCGACGAAGCGGTACGTATCTATCGCGAAGATAAGAAAGTCGACCAGGAGTATGAAGGCATCGTGCGTCAGCTGATGACCTACATGATGGAAGACTCGCGCACTATTCCCAGCGTCCTGACCGCGCTGTTCTGCGCGCGCTCCATCGAGCGTATCGGCGACCGCTGCCAGAATATCTGCGAATATATTTTCTACTTCGTCAAAGGTCAGGATTTCCGTCACGTTGGCGGCGATGAGCTGGATAAACTGCTCGCTGGCAAAGATCCGAAAGAGTAATAATCATTCTGTCTAATTCTGGTAAATGGATTTATCAGAATTAGATATGTTTTACCCCGCGGCAGCGAGATTGCTGAGATTATCGTCACAATTAACAATCTGCCCGTTTGAGTTATTCATTTTATCGCGTAACAATCAGCTGCCACTCACTGAGTTTTAACGCTCAGGATGGTTTAAACGGATTGTGACTGCGACAGCAGGCAAAACCTGATATTGCTCCTGGGGGCGATATCAGGTTTTTTGTTTTATGCGGGCCAATAATGGCTGAATGAGGGTTGCTACCGCGATGCGCGGGCAAAACCTGAAGAGGATTATCTGCCAAGGCAGATGGTCTTCTTCAGGTTTTTTTGTTTTTGTCTAACCGCAAAAATAACAGCCGCCGCGACGTCAAACGGTATGGATACGGCTATTAGCACCGGCACGGAATAGGGTTGTTGTCGTGTTTTATTTACGCCAATGATTATATAAGGGAATATTATGATGAGAAAAAACAGGATCGCTTCGGCGATAGTCTTGCTGGCGCCACTTTGTTATTCAACTAATCTGCTAGCGAGCCAGTTGACGGTGGAACAACGGCTTGAGCTGCTGGAAAAAGCGCTCAAAGACACGCAAAAAGAGCTCAAAAAATATCAGGACCAGGAAAGAAAAAGAGACCAGATTTGGGCCTCATGGTCTCCACCTGCGGAAGGTCAGAAGCGCAAGACCGGGGGGGCGACCGCCGGGCCGAAAACGGCGGTTAAACCGGATGCGGTGCTGGTTAAAAATCAACAACCTGTCACCGATGGCGCGCCAGCCTACAGCGCGATGACGCTGAAAGACTTTAGCAAGTTCGTGAAAGATGAAATTGGCTTTAGCTATAACGGCTACTTCCGTTCCGGCTGGGGGACCGCCTCGCACGGCTCGCCAAAATCATGGGCGATCGGTTCGCTTGGCCGCCTGGGCAATGAATATTCCGGCTGGTTCGATCTGCAGCTGAAGCAGCGGGTGTTTCAGGAAGGCGATAAACGCGTCGACGCCATCGTGATGCTCGACGGGAACGTCGGCCAGCAGTATTCCACTGGCTGGTTTGGTGACAATGCCGGCGGCGAAAACTACATTCAATTCTCGGATATGTATGTTAACACCAAAGGGTTCCTGCCGTTTGCGCCGGAAGCCGATTTCTGGGTCGGCAAACACGGGGCGCCAAAAATTGAAATCCAGATGCTGGACTGGAAAACGCAGAGAACCGATGCGGCGGCCGGCGTAGGGCTGGAAAACTGGCAGGTGGGCGCCGGGAAATTCGATATCGCGTTGATTCGCGAAGATGTCGATGATTATGACCGTTCTTTAAGCAATAAGCAGCAAATTAACACCAACACCCTGGACGTTCGCTACAAAGAGATTCCGCTGTGGGATAAAGCCAGCCTGATGGTTAGCGGACGCTATGTCGCCGCCAACCAAAGTTCATCAGAGAAATATAAAGAGGGCAATGAAGGTTATTATCCGTGGAAAGATACCTGGATGGCTGGTACCTCGTTAACGCAGAAATTTGCTAACGGCGGCTTTAACGAATTCTCTTTCTTACTGGCCAATAACTCTATTGCCAGCAGCTTCTCACGCTATGCCGGATCCAGCCCCTATACCACCTTTAATGGCCGCTATTATGGCGATCATACCAATGGCACCGCCGTGCGCTTAACCTCGCAGGGGGAAACCTATTTACGCGATGACGTTATTATGGCGAATGCCATCGTCTACTCTTTTGGTAACGACGTCTATAGCTACGAAACCGGGGCCCACTCCGATTTTGAATCTATCCGTACGGTTCTGCGACCGGCTTATATCTGGGATAAATATAACCAGACCGGCGTCGAGTTGGGGTACTTCAAACAGCAAAACAAAGATGTTACCGGCAAGAAATATAACGAGTCCGGCTACAAGACCACGCTGTTCCATACCTTCAAAGTCAATACCAGTATGCTGACCTCGCGCCCGGAAATTCGTTTCTATGCCACCTATATTAAAGCGAAGGATATTGACCTGGATAAGGCCGCGAATAATACCACCAGCATTTTTGAAGACGGGAAGAACGATCAGTTTGCCGTGGGGGCGCAGGCGGAAATCTGGTGGTGAGACGATAACTGAGCGGACACAACGAAAGAGGAACAACGATGAAACGACATGCAATTTATTTCGCCCTGGCGCTGGCGGGCGCGGCGTTTACCCTCCAGGCGGCGCCATTACCCGCGATGCCGGACCCAAGCCTGCCGGTGAGCCACTTTATCACCCAGGTTAACGCGGATAAGAGTATCACTTACCGCTTGTTTGCCCCTGATGCCCGGCGGGTCTCGATAGTGACTGGCGCCACGCCGGACTCCTTTGTCTCGCACGACATGACCAAGGCAGCGGACGGAGTCTGGACATGGAAAAGCGAGCCGATGAAGCCCAATCTCTATGAATACTATTTCGATGTGGATGGCTTCCGCTCGGTAGATACCGGCAGCCGCTATCAGAAGCCGCAGCGCCAGGTGAACACCAGTTTGATTCTGGTGCCGGGCAGTATTCTTGACGATCGGGAGGTTGCGCATGGCGATCTGCGCACCCTCACCTATCACTCGAAGGCTCTGAACGCCGAACGTCGTCTCTATGTCTGGACGCCGCCGGGCTATAGCGGAACCGGCGATCCGCTGCCGGTGCTCTATTTCTATCATGGCTTTGGCGACAGCGGCCTGTCGGCCATCGATCAGGGGCGGATCCCGCAAATCATGGATAACCTGCTGGCGGAGGGCAAGATTAAGCCGATGCTGGTGGTGGTCCCGGATACCGAAACCGATATCCCGGAAGCGGTAGCGGAAAACTTCCCGCCGCAGGAGCGGCGCAAAACCTTCTATCCACTTAATGCGCAGGCGGCGGATAAAGAGCTCATGCAGGATATTATTCCGCTGATCGATGCCCGATTTAACGTGCGTAAAGATGCCGACGGTCGGGCGCTGGCGGGCCTCTCGCAGGGCGGTTATCAGGCGCTGGTTTCCGGAATGAATCATCTGGAGAGCTTTGGCTGGCTCGCCACCTTTAGCGGCGTTACGACTACCACGGTGCCGAATGCCGGCGTGGAAGCGCAGCTGAAGCAGCCTGACGCGATCAATAAGCAGCTGCGTAACTTTACCGTGGTCGTCGGGGAAAAAGATTCTGTGACCGGTAAAGACATTGCTGGTCTGAAAAGTGAGCTGGAAAAACAGCAGATTAAA
Organism: Klebsiella sp. P1954; assembly: GCF_018199955.1. Taxonomy (NCBI): domain Bacteria; kingdom Pseudomonadati; phylum Pseudomonadota; class Gammaproteobacteria; order Enterobacterales; family Enterobacteriaceae; genus Klebsiella; species Klebsiella sp. P1954. The sequence goes on from NZ_CP073373.1 coordinate 2,977,365, forward strand.
TTTGATTACCACCAGTATCCCGGCCTGAACCATGAAATGGACGTCTGGCGCCCGGCCTACGCCGAGTTTGTGCAAAAACTGTTTAAATAACCTTTAGGGGGCCTTCAGCCCCCGTTTTGTGCTTGTGAAGGACGACAAGATGAAAATGATTGTGACCGAAGATTATGAAGAGATGAGCCTGGTCGCCAGCCATCATGTTCTGGGCTATATCACGGCGCCGCGGCGGGTGAATCTGGCGGTGACGGCGGGGAGCACGCCAAAGCGGATGTATGAGCATTTGACCGCCGCCGTGAAAGGCAAAGCATTCTATGATCGGGTGCACTATTACAACTTCGATGAGATCCCTTTTCGCGGCCAGTCGCGAGAAGGCGTCACGATATCTAATTTGCGCCAGCTGTTTTTTACTCCGGCGCAGATCAAAGAAGAGAACATTCACAAGCTGACGCTGGACAACGCCGCTCAGCACGATCGCCATCTGGAAGAGGCTGGCGGTCTGGATCTGATGGTGCTGGGGCTGGGGGCTGACGGCCATTTTTGCGGCAACCTGCCGAATACCACCCGCTTTCATGATCAGACGGTCGAAGTGCCGATTCATGGGGAAATGATTGCTCTTATCGCTAACAGCGAGATGGGCGGGGATATCTCGGCAGTACCAGACAGCTATGTCACCATGGGGCCGAGAAGCGTGATGGCGGCGAAAAATTTATTGCTAATTGTCAGCGGTGCGGCAAAAGCGCACGCGTTAAAGCAACTGGTGGAAGGTCCGGTCAGCGTGCAGGTGCCGGCTTCAGTGCTCAAATTGCACCCTTCACTGGTGATTATTGCCGATAAAGCGGCGGCGGAATTGCAGCAATAAAAAGCCGCTAGTTCTATTCCCCGCTTACGCAGATGCATAGCGGGGGTTCATCGATGCCAACGTGCCGCTCACCAGGCCCTTAACGCGTGATATCCCAGCCGCGCGCCTGCCACAATGCCGGCAGCTCTGCCAGATCGGTAAAGGTCGTCACTTTGGGATGATCGATCGGCTGGTTGTGCGGATCGGCGCAGAAATAAAACACTTCCATGCCGGCGGCAATCCCCGACTGAGCGCCGGCGCTGGAGTCATCCACCAGAATACAGTTTTCGGCTTTTACCTGCATGGCCTCTGCCGCATGAAACATCAGCGCCGGGTCGGGCTTCCAGCGCTGAATATCGTAGCCGCTGTACAAGCGGTCAGTGAAATGGCGCAGCAGGCCGGTGCGTCCGAGCGAGTGCTGCATCTTACTGACCGGGCCATTGGAAACCACGCACATCGGGACGCTTACCGCATCCAGCAGCGCCTGGGCTCCGGGAATCACCTCCAGCTCGCTATCGAACAGGCGAGCGACCTCCGTCCGGTAAATCGGCTCCAGGGTGGCCTTTTGCAGGTTAACGCCATACTCAGCGTTGATGGTGTCGATAATTTCGTACAGCTTCACACCTTTGAAGCGCTTAAAAATCTCGGCGAGGTCCAGCGTAATGCCGAATTCCTGAAACATGTGAACGTAGGCGCGGGAGCAAATCACCTCGCTGTCGACCAGCGTGCCGTCACAGTCAAAAAATACTGCTTCTGGTTGAGTCATAGCCTTTCCATATTAACAAGTTTAACGTTTTCGTAATGCTCAATGCCGCGACGCAATCGTTGCCGTATAAGCAAAATAAATGAAAAAAATTACCATACAACCGCGCCTGGTGCCGTAATTTGGTATAGGATAGCCTCGAATTTTCCCTCCTTACGTTCGGAAACCGATAATGAGTCAACAACAAACCAGCCAGTCTTCTGGCCAGGGTCTGCTGGAGCGCGTATTTAAGCTGCGCGAGCACGGCACCACGGTGCGCACCGAAGCCATCGCCGGTTTCACCACGTTCCTGACGATGGTGTATATCGTTTTTGTTAACCCACAAATTCTTGGCGTAGCGGGCATGGATACCAGCGCCGTGTTTGTGACCACCTGTCTGATTGCCGCTTTCGGCAGTATCCTGATGGGTCTGTTCGCGAACCTGCCGGTCGCCCTGGCGCCGGCGATGGGCCTGAACGCCTTTTTCGCCTTTGTGGTGGTGCAGGCGATGGGGCTGCCGTGGCAGGTGGGCATGGGCGCCATCTTCTGGGGCGCCGTGGGCCTGCTGCTGCTGACCATCTTCCGCGTACGTTACTGGATGATCGCCAATATTCCGCTTAGCCTGCGTGTAGGTATCACCAGCGGTATCGGCCTGTTTATCGGCATGATGGGCCTGAAAAACGCCGGGGTGATTGTCGCCAATCCGGAAACGCTGGTCAGCATTGGTCATTTGACTTCCCACAGCGTACTGCTGGGCGTGCTGGGCTTCTTTATCATCGCGATTCTGGCGTCGCGCAACATTCACGCCGCGGTACTGGTCTCTATCGTTGTGACCACCCTGCTGGGCTGGATGCTGGGCGACGTGCATTACACCGGGATCGTCTCGGCGCCGCCGAGCGTGGCTTCGGTGATTGGTCAGGTCGATCTGGCGGGCTCCCTGAACCTGGGCCTGGCCGGCGTGATCTTCTCCTTTATGCTGGTCAACCTGTTTGACTCCTCCGGGACGCTGATTGGCGTGACGGATAAAGCGGGTCTCGCGGATGCCAACGGTAAATTCCCGCGCATGAAGCAAGCGCTGTTTGTCGATAGCGTCTCGTCGGTGGCGGGCTCCTTCATCGGTACCTCGTCGGTGACGGCCTATATCGAATCTTCTTCCGGCGTTTCCGTGGGCGGGCGTACCGGCCTGACCGCCGTTGTCGTTGGTATCCTGTTCCTGCTGGTTATTTTCCTCTCTCCGCTGGCGGGGATGGTTCCTGGCTATGCCGCCGCGGGCGCGCTGATATACGTTGGCGTGCTGATGACCTCCAGCCTCGCGCGCGTGAAGTGGAGCGACCTGACCGAGGCGGTGCCTGCGTTCATCACCGCAGTGATGATGCCGTTTAGCTTCTCGATCACCGAAGGTATCGCCCTGGGCTTTATCTCTTACTGCGTGATGAAGATCGGTACCGGCCGGCTGCGCGAGCTCAGCCCGTGTGTGATTATCGTTTCGCTGCTGTTCGTGCTGAAAATTGTCTTTATCGATGCACATTAATCCGCACGCATGATGAAAAAGCCCGGCATCGCTGCCGGGCTTTTTTTATGCTTTAACCCGCCGAATATAGTCGCCGAAAGCGGTCAGTTGGCCGCGCAGATGGTCGAGGGTGCTTTGATCGACCACTTCACCCGCCTGCGGATCCACTTTGTTCTGGATGACGCCGCCCATAAATTCCGGTTTATTCATTACCATCGCATCAAGGAAGACCAGAATCTGCCGCAGATGATACTGGCAGCGCGCACCGCCGATGGCGCCCATTGAGCTGGTCTGAATCAGTACCGGTTTGCCGGACAGCGGCTGCTCGGGCAGGCGTGACAGCCAGTCGATGGCGTTTTTCAGGCCGCCAGGCACGGAATAGTTATATTCTGGAGTGACTATCACTACCCCATCCGCCTCGCGGATCTGTTGCGCAATCTCCTGCACGCGCTGCGGAAAACCTTCTTCCTCCTGCATATCAGCATCGTACAGCGGGATATCACCGATCGACGGCAGCGCGGAGATATCCATGCCCGCTGGCGCGATGTCGGGCAGGGTGCGCGCGACCATTCCATTAAACGACCCTTTACGCAGGCTGCCGAGTAACGTAACCACTTTCAAGGTATCTGACATGATTGCTCCTTTGGATCATGATGCCGGCAAGACCGGTCAATTGAGGGATAAGGTTTTTTCCATGGGTAAGCTGGTAAAGCGCATCAGGCGGGCTGACGGTTCGCGTGCGCGCTGCTGCGCATCCGCCAGGCTGCGCCAGTCACCTCCCTTAGCATCATATTCCCAGACCTTCAGCGAGCCGATGTTCGGGGTAGCGGCAATGGACCATACCAGCAGCGATTCGGCGTCACATACCGCTTCGATTGGCTGACTGCCGGCGGTGCGCAGGCGGCCAGAGCCGGGCAGCAGCTGCAGCTGCGTTGATGCTTCGCCGGTCAGCTTTAGCACGCTGCGACGCAGCGCTACCAGCTGGCTGCGCGCTTCGTCCGGATCATGCTGTATGTTAATCCACAGATTCTCATTGTTGCTGAAATTGTGCCGGTCGGCGTCGTGGCTGCGGACAGTGCGCTGCAGTTCCATGTCGAGGCCACAATCCCCCTCGGTGGTGAGGGCAACACCAACGATATTGCCAGTATAAGCGATCGAAAAGCGGGGGAGTTGGCGATCGCTAAAAACCGGTCGGCCATTCGCTTCGTTGATGATTTCAGGCAGCTCGCTGATGCCGTAAAGCATAAACAGCAGCTCGGCAAGCAGCGAGCGCGACGCGCAAAAGCGAGCCTGGCGATATGTCGGGAGAAGACGTGCGGATTGATGACAGGCCGCTGACAAACGTGTCGATAGCGGCTCCCCGGTACTGAGTATCCCTCTTGCAAAATGCGTTGCCATACGTCGCTCCGTGAGTAATGGTCTGGATAAAACTGCGGGCGCTATTATCGCCTGGTATTAACAGGTTTTAATGCCGAAATCCCCCATTGAAAAGGGAATTTGTTTGAATTTTACAAATTCTTGCGCAAATAAGGTGCTATGGGCACGAAACAAGGCTTAAAGCGTACCGGAATAGAGCGCTTTCAGCGTATCTCTAAGCCAGACAAGCTTCGGGTTGTAGCTGTTGCGCTTATGCCATAGCAGGGTGAAGGGAACGCGCAGCTTTTCCAGATGCTGCGCCTCCAGGGGGAGCGGCCGGGAGACGAGCGGCAGCTGGTGCTGCTGATTATAGTGCTGACAGTAGCGCGGCGCGGTGGCCAGCATGGTGTGCTGCGGCTGAGCGGCCATAAAAAGTGATTGCTCAAACCCCGGCACGGTCAGCGCCACGTTACGCTTATACCCCAGCTCCTGCAGCACGTCGTCCAGGGCCCAGGTATCGCGTTGTTCCCAGCAGATAGTGATATGCGGATAGCGTAAGAATGCCGCCAGATCCCACTCTTCCCTGAGCGCCGGATGATCGGCGCGCAGCCAGACCTGCGGCAGGTCGGTGAACAGCACATCAAAATCGATATACCACGGCAGCAGGCTCAGCAGCTCACGCGACTGCGGATGGCTTTCGCGTCCGCAGAAGCCGATATCCACCTCACCGCGGATGATGGCGTCCAGGGAGTCGTAGTCCCAGTTGCGCAAACGAATCAATGCCTGCGGATAGCGCTGATAGATGCGCTGAGAGAGGGTGTTAAACAGGATCATCAGCAGCGGCGTTTCCGCCGCCAGTTCGAATTTGAGGCCGCTGGGCATGGTATGGTGCGGTTTATCGAGGATTTGGTTGCCCATCTGCATCCAGTCCGCCAGATCCTGCTCCATGCTGCTGACCAGCGGCGTGGGCGCCAGGCCCAGCGGGGTTTTCACAAACAGCGGATCGTCAAACCAGGCGCGCAGTTTGGCCAGCGACTTGCTCACCGCTGACGGCGAAACGTTCATCCGCTTCGCCGTACGGGTAACGCTGAGCTCCTGGGTCAGGAGCTGCAGGCAGAGGAGTAAATTAAGATCAAGACTCGACAGCGGCTTCTTCATCGTATTGCGCAACCCGCGGCGGGGTGACGACCAGTAACAAAACAAGGCTCACTATGCTACAGGCAATGAGTATCCCGATCAGCATATTCATTGCGCTGAGTCCGATGATGGCGGCGAGCCAAATCCACAGCGATGAACCGCACACCTGCGCGATGCCGAGGACCGAGCTGGCGACGCCCGCGCGCAGCGTGAACGGCCCCAGCGCCTGGCTCATCGCGACGCCGAACCCAACGGAGAAGCCGGCGCAAATCATGCCCAGCCCGATCAGGGTGACGGCCTGGCGAGTGGCGAGGCTCAGCGTCACGCCTGCCGCCAGAAACAGCACCTGTGAGGTCAGCATTAAGGTGCGGGGATTAAACAGCGACAGGGCGAACGGCGTTGAGAAGGAGACCGCCATGCTGATCATCGCCATCAGAGCCATCGCCATTGAGTAAGTTCCCCGGTCGAACCCCATCTCTTCCATCATTAGTACCGGCGAGACGTTAACGTAGGTCAGGATCACCGTCACGCTGAGGGTGGTAATGAGTAAGCGGCTGAGGAAAAAGCGGTTCAACAGCGATTCGCCAGCGTCATGCTGCGGTGACGCTGCCTGCGGAGGCGCCGTCGGCCGCGTTTCACGCAGGATAAAGACCGACAGCACAGCGACCATGACGCCCATGCCGGTCATCGTGTAGAACAGGCTCTGCCACGGATATTTCAGCATAATCAGGTGGCCAAGCACCGGCGCCAGGACGGGGATAATGCAGGTGATGCCGTTGAGCAACGACAGCACCTTGGCGCGGCGACGGTCGTCCAGCGTATCGCGCAGGATAGCGAAAGCCACCACGTAGCAGCTGCCGGCGCCGATCCCCTGGATAAAGCGTCCGATGAGGAAGTGGCTGCTGGTATGCGCCTGGGCGCAGATCAGGGAGGCGATAACAAAGATCGCTGCACCTACAATAGCGACAGGCTTACGCCCCGAGCGGTCGGCGATGCGGCCAGCAAACAGCATCGCGGAGGCCATACCGGCCAGATAGACCGAGAAGGCGATATGTAATTGCGCCTCGCTGGCCCCCAGGTCCTGAGCAATACGCGGCAGGCCGACCAGATACATATCGATGCCGGAGGGGTAGAGCAGAACCAGGGCAAAGCTGCAGAGAAGAAAGCGTGTCATGGGATCCTCGCGATGTGAATGGCATTCAGCATAGTGAGGAACGCGCCGTAAGACGAGTTGCCATTTGGACAACGCTCTTTTCCTGGCAGGAAATGCGAGCTAACGACTGCGGGTTCGCCAGACGCGGGCCATCCCCTCGCTCTCCGGGCGAACGCTTTCGAAGCCGAACTTCGCGTACAGTTCCGGCACATCCGCCACCAGCGTAACGTAGGCGCCATCAAAGGCGTTAGCGTCCAGCCAGGCGACCAGCTTCTCCATCACCAGCCGGCCAAGGCCTTTTCCCTGGTGAGCCGGATCGACGGCGACGTCGACAATATCGAAATTAATCGCGCCGTCGCCGACGATGCGTCCCATCGCGATCGGCGTCTCCTGCCAGAGGATATGTACGCCATAACAGCTATGCGGCAGTCCGGCTCTGGCGCCTTCCAGGGGGCGCGGCGACATGCCGGCGGCTACCCGCAGGTGGCAAAACGCTTCGGCGGAGGGCACCTTCTCGATCACGGTATATTCAACGGTCATGTTTTAGTCTCGCGGCAGAGGGGGAGATAAAAGTAGAGAACGTTGCGTTGCAAAGGGCAAGAAAAAACCCGCATTAACGCGGCGTTAATACGGGTTAGTGAACGTTTACGGACTGACGGTTACTTACCGATGCAGAAGCTGGAGAAGATGCGGCCCAGCAGATCGTCGGAAGTGAACTCCCCGGTGATCTCGCTCAGCGCCTGCTGCGCGAGGCGCAGCTCTTCCGCCAGCAGCTCGCCGGCCCAGGCGCCCAGCAGCTGGGCTTTGCCTTGCTGCAGATGGTTCGCCGCCTCTTCCAGGGCCTGCAGGTGACGGCGGCGGGCGAGGAAGCCGCCTTCCATATTGGTATCGAAGCCCATGCTCTGCTTGAGGTGGTTACGTAGCACCTCCACGCCGTCGCCGGTACGTGCCGACAGGCGAATAAGTGAGTGGCCATTTACTTCGCTGATACCCAGCGCTTCGCCGGTGACATCGGCTTTATTGCGCACTACGGTAATCGGCAATTTAGCGGGCAGGCGCTCGATAAAGTCTGGCCAGATCTCCGCCGGGTCAACGGCGCCGGTGGTGGTGCCATCGACCATAAACAGCACCCGATCGGCCTGGGCAATCTCCTGCCAGGCGCGCTCGATGCCGATACGTTCCACTTCGTCATTAGCATCGCGCAGGCCTGCGGTATCGATGATATGCAGCGGCATGCCGTCGATATGGATATGCTCGCGTAGCACGTCGCGGGTGGTACCGGCGATATCGGTGACGATCGCCGCTTCGCGGCCCGCCAGGGCGTTCAGCAGGCTTGATTTACCGGCATTTGGCCGCCCGGCGATCACCACTTTCATCCCTTCGCGCAGCAGGCTGCCCTGACGAGCTTCAGCGCGGACGGCGTCGAGATCGGCCATCACCTCGTTCAGCTGGGCTTCAATTTTGCCGTCGGAAAGGAAATCGATTTCTTCATCCGGGAAGTCAATGGCCGCTTCCACGTAGATGCGCAGGTGAGTGAGCGCTTCCACAAGATGATTCACCCGCGCGGAGAACGCCCCCTGCAGCGAATTCAGCGCCGAGCGCGCCGCCTGCTCTGAACTGGCGTCGATAAGGTCGGCGATGGCCTCTGCCTGCGCCAGATCGAGCTTGTCGTTGAGGAACGCGCGCTCGGAAAACTCACCCGGCCTGGCGATGCGCAGGCCCGGCAGGGTCAGAATACGTTTAAGCAGCAGGTCGAGAATGACCGGGCCGCCGTGGCCCTGCAGCTCAAGCACATCTTCCCCGGTAAAGGAGTTCGGCCCGGGGAACCACAGCGCAATCCCCTGATCCAGCGGGGTACCGTCAACGTCGTTGAACGGCAGGTAGTCGGCATAGCGCGGCTTCGGCAGCTTGCCCAGCACCGCCTGCGCGACGTCGCGCGCCTTAAGGCCGGAGATACGCAGGATGCCCACACCCCCGCGTCCCGGAGGGGTTGCCTGGGCGACGATAGTGTCGTTATGGCTCATGGTGACTCTCTATGTAGATGTAAAAAAGGCGGTCCATTGACCGCCTTCTCTGGCATTAACGCTACCGTAGATACTCGAAATAATTCAAGTTGCAGAAAGGCGGCAAGTTAGTGAGGCCCCAGGAGCTTACTGTAGTAAGTGACTGGGGCGAACTAATGAAGCCAACGCATCTGCGGCTTGAAGAATGAAGAGTATCAGGATTTCTTCTTCTCGCGGCTATGCAGGCCACGTTTCTCCAGACCACGGTAAATCAGCTGCTGCTGAATAATGGTGACCAGGTTGCTGACGATGTAGTACACCACCAGGCCAGACGGGAACCACAGGAAGAACACCGTGAAGATGACCGGCATAAAGGTCATGATCTTCTGCTGCATCGGGTCGGTCACGGTGGTCGGCGACATCTTCTGGATGAAGAACATGGTCGCGCCCATGATGATCGGCAGGATGTAGTACGGGTCCTGAGCAGACAGGTCGTGGATCCACAGGATAAACGGCGCATGACGCAGTTCAACCGAGGCGCTCAGCATGTAATACAGCGCAAGGAAGATCGGCATCTGAATAATCAGCGGGAAGCAGCCGCCCAGCGGGTTTACTTTTTCCGCTTTATACAGCGCCATCATCTCCTGGCTTTGACGTTGTTTATCGTCGCCCAGACGCTCACGCATGGCCTGAATCTTCGGCTGCAGCATGCGCATCTTCGCCATGGAGGTGTACTGCGCTTTGGTCAGCGGGTACATGATGCCACGAACGATAAAGGTGATAACGATGATCGAGAAGCCCCAGTTGCCGAGGAAGCTGTGGATGAATTTCAGCAGCTTGAACAGCGGTTGGGAGATGAACCACAGCCAGCCGTAGTCGACGGTCAGATCCAGATGCGGCGCAACGGCAGCCATTTTGTCCTGAATAGCCGGGCCGACCCACAGCGTGCTCTGCAGTTTGTCGGTCTGGCCTGGCTGCACCAGTACCGGCTGCGATTTGTAGCCAATAGCGACAACGCCGTTGCCGAGGTTGGCGGTGTAGAAGTTATTCGTCCCGTTATTCCGCGGCACCCATGCGGTGGTGAAGTACTGCTGCAGCATGGCAACCCAACCGTTTTTGGTGCTGACGTTCAGGTTTTCGTTATCCAGAATGGTATCGAATTTATATTTCTCGTATTTCGAATCCGCAGTGGAGAACGCGGCGCCACGGAAAGTATGCATCGTGGACAGGCCACCGGTCTGCGTATCGCGACTGGTCGGCAGCGCAGCGGTCTGCTTCAGCTGACCGAAGGTCGAGACTTCCAGAGGCTTCTCGCTGGCATTCTGCACGCTGTAACCCACGTTCACCGCATAGCCACCGCGCTTCAGGGTGAAGGTTTTGGTGAAGACGTTGCCGGCTTTGTCAGTGTAGGTCAGCGGGATAACGAGCTCATCCTGGCCATCGGCCAACACAAACGCCTCTTTATCGACGTTGTACAGCGGACGCGGGCCGTTTGCCGGGTTATCCGGACCGTCACGGCCGGTTAAGCCGCTCTGCGCCTGGTAGACAAACTGCGGCGTGGTTTCCAGTAACTGGAACGGTTCGGTCGATTTCAGCGTTTTTGGATACGCCAGAAGCAGCGCCTGCTCAATATCGCCACCGTTGGTGTTGATAGTCAGCTCAAGCACGTCGGTTTTAACCGTAATCAGTTTCCCCTGGCCACTGGCCGGTACGCCCTGGTCGGCGGCGCTACCCGCTGCTGTGGTCGTAGTCTGCGTGGTCTGCTGCTGGGGCTGCGGATTTTTGTCCTGCTCCCAGGCTTGCCAGATCATGAAAGACACGAACAACAAAGCGATGATAAGAAGATTGCGTTGCGAATCCATCGTTAGTGTTCTCTGGTATCAAATGGTCCAGGCGGGACGGGATCGTCACCACCAGGGTGTAAAGGGTGGCATTTTAATACGCGTTTCATCGTCAACCAACTGCCTTTTATCACTCCAAACCTGCGAAAGGCCTCAATTCCGTATTGAGAACAGGTTGGGGTGAAACGACAATGCGGCCCGAGTAGCGGACTAATCAGGCGCTGATAAACTCGAATCAGGCCGATCAGGACCCGCGAGCCAGGCGACAATGGCGGCGCCATAATTTTTCCAACGCTTCCGAGAGAGCACGGTTATCGAGGTCGGCAACCCCTCTTTTCGCCACCACCACGAAATCCATTGGCGGGAGTTCATGTTGACGCAAACGAAAACTTTCACGCGTCAGACGTTTAATCCGATTGCGTTCATGTGCGCGTTTCACGTTTTTCTTGGCGACGGTGAGACCGATGCGGGGATGCCCCAGCGAATTCAGGCGGCCGAGGATGGTGATTTGCGGCGTGCCAGCCCGTTGTGGCTGCTGGAAGACGAAAGTGAAATGACTGGGAGTTAACAAGCGTAACTCCCTGGGAAATGCGAGCTTAACCACGCAGGGTTAGCTTTATTACTTGGAAACGGTCAGACGAGCGCGGCCTTTAGCACGACGACGTGCCAGAACCTGACGACCATTTTTAGTAGCCATACGAGCACGGAAGCCGTGAGAACGGTTGCGCTTCAGTACAGACGGTTGAAAAGTGCGTTTCATGGCGATTTCTACCTAAACTTGAATAAATTCACTGACTTTTGCGTAGACCCGAACGAACTTCGAACGACTTACGCCTCAGCGTGGGTGATTAAAGAGGCCGGATTGTAATAATTGTACACTCCGGAGTCAATTCTCTTTCCTTATTTCTCGCACCTCGTCGCACAAAAAATAAGCTGAGACGCGTGACGAAAACGGGCATTACGCGCCGGGTGGGGGATTATACGGCCTGGCCAGTAAAGCGCAAGGATCCGCAAGGATCTTTATTAGATCGTTTCCGCCCAAAAGCGGCATAGCTCATTAATTTTTCCAATATGCGGCGGAAATCGTGCTTCACTCCCCGCAGGATCGATTACACTTACCCGGTTTCGATCCTTCCTGTGGATAAATCGGGAAGAATCTGTTGAGAAACACAAGATCTCTTTCTCAGTTTAGGCTATGATCCCCGGTCCCGATCGCGATCCCCGGATCCGCAGCGGGTAATAACCGCAGATAGCGGTTCGCACGTCACCCCTTTTGTGCAGGGGCTTTTCGGCTAATGCAGGGTCTTGTCGACGTGTGCCAACAATCACGATTGTTTCAGTTTTTCTTTGATATCGATTTTATGTTCGAGTGGAGTCCGCCGTGTCACTTTCGCTTTGGCAGCAGTGTCTTGCCCGATTGCAGGATGAGTTACCAGCCACAGAATTCAGCATGTGGATCCGCCCATTGCAGGCGGAACTGAGCGATAACACGCTGGCACTGTATGCGCCAAACCGTTTTGTGCTCGACTGGGTAAGGGACAAATACCTCAATAATATCAATGGACTCCTCAATGATTTTTGCGGTGCGGACGCCCCGCAGCTGCGTTTTGAGGTGGGCGCTAAGCCCGCCAGCTCGCTGCAGAAAGGGGCGGTAAGCCCGGCTGCGGCGGCCATTCCGGCGGCGCAGGTGCAGACCGCGCGCGCGGCGCCGACGATCGTGCGCCCTGGCTGGGATAATGTCCCGGCGCCGGCGGAGCCGACCTACCGCTCTAACGTTAACGTGAAACACACGTTTGATAACTTCGTCGAAGGTAAATCTAACCAGCTGGCCCGCGCGGCGGCGCGTCAGGTGGCGGATAACCCGGGCGGCGCCTACAACCCCCTGTTCCTCTATGGCGGGACGGGTCTGGGTAAAACTCACCTGCTGCACGCGGTGGGGAACGGCATTGTGGCGCGTAAGCCGAACGCGAAAGTGGTCTATATGCACTCCGAGCGTTTCGTTCAGGACATGGTTAAAGCGCTGCAGAACAACGCCATCGAAGAGTTTAAGCGTTACTACCGCTCCGTTGACGCCCTGCTGATCGATGACATTCAGTTCTTTGCCAATAAAGAACGATCCCAGGAAGAGTTTTTCCACACCTTCAATGCGCTTCTGGAAGGTAATCAGCAGATCATCCTGACGTCGGATCGTTATCCAAAAGAGATCAACGGCGTTGAGGATCGTCTAAAATCCCGCTTCGGCTGGGGGCTGACGGTGGCGATCGAGCCGCCGGAGCTGGAAACCCGCGTCGCGATCCTGATGAAAAAAGCCGACGAGAACGACATCCGCCTGCCGGGCGAAGTGGCGTTCTTTATTGCCAAGCGTCTGCGCTCGAACGTGCGTGAGCTGGAGGGGGCGCTGAACCGCGTTATCGCCAACGCCAACTTCACCGGCCGGGCGATCACCATCGATTTCGTGCGCGAAGCGCTGCGCGATCTGCTGGCGCTGCAGGAAAAACTGGTCACCATCGACAATATTCAAAAGACGGTGGCGGAGTACTACAAGATTAAGGTAGCGGACCTGCTGTCCAAACGCCGCTCCCGTTCGGTGGCGCGTCCTCGCCAGATGGCGATGGCGCTGGCCAAAGAGCTGACCAACCACAGCCTGCCGGAAATCGGCGATGCGTTTGGCGGTCGCGACCATACCACCGTGCTGCACGCCTGCCGCAAGATTGAGCAGCTGCGTGAAGAAAGCCACGACATTAAAGAAGATTTTTCCAATTTAATCAGAACATTATCCTCGTGACGCTATGAAATTTACCGTAGAACGTGAACATTTATTAAAACCGCTGCAACAGGTGAGCGGTCCGTTAGGTGGTCGTCCGACGCTGCCCATTCTCGGTAACCTGCTGCTTCAGGTCGCGGACGGCGCGCTGTCGCTGACCGGTACCGATCTTGAAATGGAGATGGTGGCGCGCGTGGCGCTGGTTCAGCCGCACGAAGCGGGCGCAACGACCGTTCCGGCACGGAAATTCTTTGATATCTGCCGCGGCCTGCCGGAAGGCGCGGAGATCGCGGTTCAGTTGGAAGGCGATCGCATGCTGGTGCGTTCCGGCCGCAGCCGCTTCTCGCTGTCGACCCTGCCCGCCGCCGATTTCCCGAATCTGGATGACTGGCAGAGTGAAGTGGAGTTTACCCTGCCGCAGGCGACCATGAAGCGTCTGATCGAAGCCACCCAGTTCTCGATGGCGCACCAGGATGTTCGTTACTACTTAAACGGCATGCTGTTTGAAACCGAAGGCAGCGAACTGCGCACGGTGGCCACCGATGGTCACCGCCTGGCGGTCTGTTCGATGCCGCTGGAAGCGTCGCTGCCGAACCATTCGGTGATCGTGCCGCGTAAAGGGGTGATTGAGCTGATGCGGATGCTCGACGGCGGCGATACCCCGCTGCGCGTGCAGATTGGCAGCAACAATATCCGCGCCCACGTTGGCGATTTTATCTTCACCTCTAAGCTGGTTGATGGCCGTTTCCCGGATTATCGCCGCGTATTGCCGAAAAATCCGGATAAACACCTCGAAGCGGGCTGCGATATTCTGAAGCAGGCTTTTGCGCGCGCGGCGATTCTCTCCAACGAGAAATTCCGCGGCGTGCGGCTGTACGTTAGCGAAAACCAGCTGAAAATCACCGCCAATAACCCGGAACAGGAAGAAGCGGAAGAGATTCTGGATGTGACCTACGCCGGAACGGAGATGGAGATTGGCTTCAACGTTAGCTATGTGCTGGATGTGCTGAATGCGCTGAAGTGCGAGAATGTACGCATTCTGCTGACGGATTCGGTGTCGAGCGTGCAGATTGAGGATGCGGCCTCTCAATCCGCAGCCTATGTCGTCATGCCTATGAGATTGTAGTGGAAAATATCGGGCTATCTTACTTGCCATTTTCAACCTGGGCTGTGCTCGCCCCTGTCACGTACTTTGTGTACGCTCCAGGGTCTGCGCGCAGTCCGCGTTGAAACTGGCTGCGCCGATAACGCCCTGGCCCAAAGAACGCTGATATGTCACTGACGCGCTTGCTCATCAAAGACTTCCGCAATATTGAAAGCGCGGATCTCGCTTTATCTCCCGGCTTTAACTTCCTGGTTGGCGCGAACGGCAGCGGCAAAACCAGCGTGCTGGAAGCTATCTACACGCTTGGCCACGGCCGGGCATTTCGCAGTTTGCAAATTGGCCGGGTGATCCGACACGAGCAGGATGCGTTTGTTCTGCATGGCCGTCTGCAGGGCGAAGAGCGGGAAACCGCCATCGGCCTGACCAAAGACAAACAGGGCGACAGCAAGGTGCGTATCGACGGCACCGACGGCCACAAAGTGGCGGAGCTGGCGCACCTGATGCCGATGCAGCTGATTACGCCGGAGGGGTTTACTTTACTCAACGGCGGCCCCAAATACAGAAGAGCATTCCTTGACTGGGGATGCTTTCATAACGAAGCCGGATTCTTCACCGCCTGGAGCAACCTGAAGCGCCTGGTCAAGCAGCGCAACGCCGCGCTGCGTCAGGTCAGCCGCTATGCCCAGCTGCGGCCTTGGGATCTGGAATTAATCCCGCTGGCGGAGCAGATCAGCCGCTGGCGTGCCGAATACAGCGCCGCTATCGTCGAAGACATGGCGGATACCTGTCAGCAATTTTTACCGGAATTCACGCTCACCTTCTCTTTCCAGCGCGGCTGGGAAAAAGAGACCGACTACGCGGAGGTGTTGGAGCGGAATTTCGAGCGCGACAGAATGTTAACCTACACCGCCCACGGCCCGCATAAAGCGGATTTTCGCATTCGCGCCGACGGGGCGCCGGTGGAAGATACCTTGTCGCGCGGGCAGCTTAAGCTGCTGATGTGCGCCCTGCGTCTGGCGCAAGGAGAGTTCCTCACCCGCGTCAGCGGGCGGCGCTGCCTGTACCTGATAGATGATTTTGCCTCGGAACTTGATGATGCCCGCCGCGGTCTGTTATCCAGCCGCCTGAAAGCGACGCAGTCTCAGGTTTTCGTCAGCGCGATCAGCGCTGAACACGTTATGGACATGTCGGACAAAAATTCGAAGATGTTCCGCGTGGAAAAAGGTAAAATAACGGATTAACCCAAGATTAAATGAGCGAGAAACGTTGATGTCGAATTCTTATGACTCCTCCAGTATCAAAGTCCTGAAAGGGCTGGATGCGGTGCGTAAGCGCCCGGGTATGTATATCGGCGACACGGATGACGGCACCGGTCTGCACCACATGGTATTCGAGGTTGTGGATAACGCTATCGACGAAGCGCTCGCGGGTTACTGCAAAGATATCGTTGTCACCATCCACAGCGATAACTCCGTCTCCGTCCAGGATGACGGCCGCGGCATCCCGACCGGCATTCACCCGGAAGAGGGCGTCTCCGCAGCGGAAGTTATCATGACCGTCCTGCACGCTGGCGGTAAATTCGATGATAACTCCTATAAAGTTTCCGGCGGTCTGCACGGCGTAGGCGTCTCGGTGGTTAACGCCCTGTCGCAGAAGCTGGAGCTGGTTATCCAGCGCGATAACAAAGTTCACAAGCAGATGTACGAACACGGTGTGCCGCAGGCACCGCTGGCCGTGACTGGCGAAACCGACAAAACCGGCACCATGGTGCGTTTCTGGCCAAGCCTGGAAACCTTCACCAATGTCACCGAATTTGAATATGACATCCTGGCGAAACGCCTGCGCGAGCTGTCGTTCCTGAACTCCGGCGTCTCTATCCGCCTGCGCGATAAGCGCGATGGCAAAGAAGACCATTTCCACTACGAAGGCGGCATCAAGGCGTTCGTTGAGTATCTCAACAAGAACAAAACGCCGATCCACCCGAATATTTTCTATTTCTCCACCGAAAAAGACGGTATCGGCGTGGAAGTGGCCCTGCAGTGGAACGACGGCTTCCAGGAAAACATCTACTGCTTTACCAACAACATTCCGCAGCGTGACGGCGGTACTCACCTCGCCGGCTTCCGCGCGGCGATGACCCGTACCCTTAACGCCTATATGGACAAAGAGGGCTACAGCAAAAAAGCGAAAGTCAGCGCCACCGGCGACGATGCGCGTGAAGGCCTGATTGCCGTGGTATCCGTGAAGGTGCCGGATCCGAAATTCTCCTCGCAGACCAAAGACAAGCTGGTCTCCTCCGAGGTGAAATCGGCGGTGGAGCAGCAGATGAACGAACTGCTGAGCGAATACCTGCTGGAAAACCCATCCGATGCGAAAATCGTGGTCGGCAAAATTATTGACGCCGCGCGCGCCCGTGAGGCCGCACGTCGCGCTCGTGAGATGACTCGTCGTAAAGGCGCGCTGGATCTGGCAGGCCTGCCGGGCAAACTGGCGGATTGCCAGGAGCGCGACCCGGCGCTGTCCGAACTGTACCTGGTGGAAGGGGACTCCGCGGGCGGCTCTGCTAAACAGGGTCGTAACCGCAAGAACCAGGCGATCCTGCCGCTGAAGGGTAAAATCCTTAACGTTGAGAAAGCCCGCTTCGATAAAATGCTCTCTTCCCAGGAAGTGGCGACGCTGATCACCGCGCTGGGCTGCGGTATCGGTCGCGATGAGTACAATCCGGATAAACTGCGCTACCACAGCATCATCATCATGACCGATGCGGACGTCGACGGCTCGCACATTCGTACCCTGCTGTTGACCTTCTTCTATCGTCAGATGCCGGAGATCGTTGAGCGCGGCCACGTCTACATTGCCCAGCCGCCGCTGTACAAAGTGAAGAAAGGCAAGCAGGAACAGTACATTAAAGACGACGAAGCGATGGATCAGTATCAGATCTCCATCGCGCTCGACGGTGCGACCCTGCACACCAACGCCAATGCGCCGGCGCTGGCGGGCGAACCGCTGGAAAAACTGGTTGCCGAGTTCAATGCCACCCAGAAAATGATTGGCCGCATGGAGCGCCGCTTCCCGAAAGCGCTGCTGAAAGAGCTTATCTATCAGCCGACCCTGACCGAGGCCGACCTGGCGGACGAGCAGAAGGTGACCCGCTGGGTGAACACCCTGGTCTCCGAGCTGAACGAGAAAGAACAGCACGGCAGCCAGTGGAAATTCGATCTCCACGAGAACAAAGAACTGCAGCATTTTGAGCCGGTTATTCGCGTACGTACCCACGGCGTGGATACCGACTATCCGCTGGATAACGAGTTCATTATGGGGCCGGAATATCGTCGTATTTGTGCCCTGGGCGAGAAACTGCGCGGCCTGATGGAAGAAGATGCTTACATCGAGCGCGGCGAACGTCGTCAGCCGGTAGCCAGCTTCGAGCAGGCCCTGGACTGGCTGGTGAAAGAGTCCCGTCGCGGTCTCTCCATCCAGCGCTATAAAGGTCTGGGCGAGATGAACCCGGATCAGCTGTGGGAAACCACCATGGATCCGGACAGCCGTCGCATGCTGCGCGTGACCGTCAAGGATGCCATCGCTGCCGATCAGCTGTTCACCACCCTGATGGGTGATGCCGTTGAGCCGCGTCGCGCGTTTATCGAAGAGAATGCCCTGAAAGCGGCGAATATCGATATTTAAGCCGCATGTTTCCCGGTAACGAGTTTTACCGGGGCAACAGGATGTATAAGCCCGGTCGCATCGCGCGATCGGGCTTTTCTTTTGCCGCTAAAAGAGGAATCCGCTGCTGCGGTTCCATCCCCCTTTCTGGCCGACACTTTTACTGTTTTTTGAGCGGAATCGCGTTAGCATGAGGGGAGACTCATCTTACCCGGGGACCCTATGGCTATTAAACTGATTGCAATCGATATGGACGGCACGCTGCTGCTGCCCGACCATACCATCTCTCCAGCGGTGAAAGCCGCCATCGCCGCGGCGCGCGAGCGCGGTGTTAACGTGGTGCTGACCACCGGTCGCCCTTACGCTGGCGTCCACAGCTATTTGAAAGAGCTGCATATGGAGCAGCCGGGTGATTACTGCATTACCTACAATGGCGCGCTGGTGCAGAAGGCTGGTGACGGAAGCACCGTCGCGCAAACCGCGCTGAGCTATGACGACTATCGCTTCCTTGAGCAGCTCTCCCGCGAGGTCGGCTCCCACTTCCATGCGCTGGATCGCAATACGCTGTATACCGCGAACCGCGATATCAGCTACTACACCGTCCACGAATCCTATGTGGCAACCATTCCGCTGGTGTTCTGCGAAGCGGAGAAAATGGATCCTGAGATCCAGCTGCTGAAAGTGATGATGATTGATGAGCCGGCAATCCTCGACCAGGCCATCGCCCGTATTCCGGCGGAAGTGAAAGAGAAGTACACCGTGCTGAAAAGTGCGCCTTACTTCCTCGAAATACTGGATAAACGCGTCAATAAAGGCACTGGCGTGAAGTCGCTGGCCGATGCGCTGGGCATCAAGCCGGAAGAGATTATGGCGATTGGCGATCAGGAAAATGATATCGCGATGATTGAATTTGCCGGCGTCGGCGTGGCAATGGATAACGCCATTCCTGCGGTCAAAGAAGCGGCGAACTTCATCACCAAATCGAACCTTGAAGATGGCGTTGCCTTCGCCATTGAAAAATACGTTTTAGCGTAAACTTCTTTCCGGCCCGGCGTTCGCCGGGTCTGTCTTCTCTTTTTTCATGAACAGATGTTAATCCGCATTTAAATCCCTCAATCCTTGCAGGGGATTCTATAAGCTACCCGCCCTCTTTTTAGCAACTCAGAACTAACATCATACTTTTCATGAATATATACCACCGTTTGATGTTGGTTACGCTGCCATTCGCCTCTGTTCAGATTTGCGCGGCCGCGGAACCAACGGCGCCGCTCGAACCGGCGTATGCCTATCACGGCGCAGAGCCCGCGGATCTGCCGGCGCCAGAAAGTCGCCAACCTGCGGCCGCAGCATCGTCCTCGCTACTCCCTTTGCTAGGCGATGAGGCCAGAAAGCGCGGCTACGTCCTGCCGCTGCCGTTTGGCGTCAGCATTAACTATATGGATATGCGGCAGAATATTAATGTCGACAGCATAAACTTCACCGGGCTGTCGCTGGATGGCCGCAATATCGATTGCGGTAAGGATCCTGTCTGCAAGCACGCCGTGAATAACATTTTCGCTAATGGGCCGGTCTCGCTGGATAACGCTTTCCAGATTGGCGTTGGTCATACGCGGGAAAGCAGCAAAACCGAGACGCTCAAGCTGGATGCCTGGCTGCTGCCGTTTATGAACGTTTATGGCCTGGTGGGGCACACCGAAGGGCATTCAATTTCGCAGATAGCTGTCGGCCTGAAGGGACCGAACGGTAAAGTGGTGCCCCTGCCGGGGATGCAGGATCTCGACTTTCGTCTCGATTTTAAAGGTACTACCTACGGGATGGGCACCACCCTGGTGGGCGGCGTCGGCAATTGGTTTACCGTGCTGGACGCCAACTACACGCAAACGCGCTTTGATATCCTCGACGGCAGCATCGATGCGCTTACCTTTTCGCCACGCGTTGGCTATCGTTTCAGTACGCCATCGGTCGATGCGCTGCATCTCCCCGCCGGAAAGCTAAATCTGTGGGTTGGCAGCATGTATCAGGATGTGCAGCAGGAGTTTAAAGGCAGCCTCAGCGATCTCTCGATGCCGTCGCCGATGCTGCAGAATATGGTTAATCTGGCCAACCAGGACAATAACGGTCGCTTCGATGTGAAGCAGCATCTGCAGTCGCCATGGAACGTTCTGGTGGGCGCGCAATACGAGCTGACGCAGAATTTTAATATTACTACCGAGTTTGGCTTTGCCGAACGTAACAGTTTCTTTATTGCCGGCGAGTATCGCTTTTGAGCCGACTGTTTATCACTTTTCTGCTGCTGATGGCCTGCCCGACAGGCAGCCAGGCCGAGGCGCTCAGCCGCGAGAAAATCGACGGCTGGCTGCAGCATCTCGGCGCCAGCGATAAGTTCGACGCCAGCAAAGGCATCGACTGGGGCGTGATGCCCGGTCCGTTCTATACGCCGGAACTAGGGTTGGGCATTGGCACCGCTGTCGTCGGCCTGTATCGTCCCGACCCGCAGGATACCACCAGCCAGAACTCGACCCTGACGCTCAGCGGCTACGCCAGCTCTACCGGCGCCTTTGGCCTCAGCGTGAAAAACTACACCTTTTTCGATCGTGATCTGTGGCGCGTTTTTGTCGACGGGTCGATAGCCAATACGCCCACTTATTATTGGGGGCAGGGTTTTCATGCCGGGGATAAAGACAATGAAAAAGAGAAGTATACCGCCCAGGTACTGACCCTGCGACCCACCCTTTATCGGCAGCTTATCGATCATGTTTATCTCGGGGCGGGATGGTCGCTGGCGGCGCAGAATGCCGATGAGATGGACCATGACGATCGGCCGAAGATAGAAAACACTCCGCAGGGGCCGTCGGTATTCAGCTCCGGCGCCAGCATCGATATCAACTGGGACGATCGCGACTTTGTCCCTAACCCGCGCCGGGGTCAGTATGCCAACCTCCGCTATACCCACTATGCGCCCGGATTAGGTAGCGATACCCGCTTTGAGGAATTTCAGCTGCATTATAGCCATTATCATGCCCTGAGCGAGAAAAGCGTGCTCGCCTGGGAAGCCGATGGCGCCTTCACCCAGGGCGAGGTACCGTGGAGCATGATGCCGCTGCTCGGCAGTGATGAACGGATGCGCGGCTACTACCAGGGGCGCTACCGGGATAAAAACGTCGTCAGCGGCCAGCTGGAATACCGCCGGCAGCTCACCTGGCGGCACGGGATTGTCGCCTGGGCCGGGGCGGGAACCATGGGGCCCTCACTGTCGTCGCTGAATAATGGCCGCTGGCTGCCTTCGGCGGGCATTGGCTACCGCTTTGAATTCAAACCTCGCGTTAATGTTCGCCTCGACTACGGTATCGGCAATGGCAGCAGCGGCTTTTACTTCCAGGTCGGCGAAGCGTTTTAACGCCTCCTCCCCTTAATTTTCTCTCTTATCGCCTCTTGTCAGGGCCGCTGCGCTTTAATTTTTATGAATTGTTCTTTTTGTGATCCAAATTGTAGTACAACACAATAATGTTGTACTACATTATGCTCATGTTGATAACGTACAGCATCACGTTAGTAGTACAAACATGAGGCGAAATTCAGCAGCGACGGTAAAGTAGAGCAGTACACATAGAGCACAAGGACTCTCCATGACTCTCAATAAGACCGATCGCATTGTGATCTCGCTGGGCAAACAGATCGTCAGCGGTAAATACGTCCCGGGTTCGGCGCTTCCGGCCGAAGCGGAACTCTGTGAGGAGTTTGAAACCTCGCGCAACATCATTCGTGAAGTGTTTCGTTCCCTGATGGCGAAGCGGCTGATTGAAATGAAGCGCTATCGCGGCGCGTTTGTCGCTCCCAGAAACCAGTGGAACTACCTCGACACCGAGGTGCTGCAGTGGGTACTGGAAAATGACTATGACCCGCGTCTTATCAGCGCGATGAGTGAAGTGCGCAACCTGGTTGAACCCGCCATCGCGCGTTGGGCGGCGGAACGCGCCACCTCAAGCGATCTGGCGGAAATCGAGTCGGCGCTCAATGACATGATCGCCAACAACCAAAACCGGGATGCCTTTAACGAAGCGGATATTCGCTACCACGAGGCGGTGCTGCAGTCAGTACATAACCCGGTTTTGCAGCAGCTTAGCGTGGCGATCAGTTCGCTGCAGCGGGCGGTATTTGAACGGACCTGGATGGGCGATGAAGGCAACATGCCGAAAACCCTCCAGGAACATAAAGCGCTATTTGACGCCATTCGGCATCAGGATAGCGACGCGGCGGAGCAGGCGGCGTTGACGATGATCGCCAGCTCGACACGAAGGCTTAAGGAAATCACATGACGGCTCGCTACATCGCAATAGATTGGGGATCGACGAATTTACGCGCCTGGCTTTATCAGGGCGAAGAATGCCTGGAAAGCAGGCAATCTGAAGCAGGCGTAACGCGCCTGAATGGTCGCTCTCCCGCTGCGGTGTTAGCGGAAATCACCCAGCACTGGCGCGATGGCGCCACGCCGGTGGTGATGGCAGGGATGGTCGGCAGCAACGTGGGCTGGAAAATCGCCCCTTATTTGCCGCTTCCTGCCGCGTTCTCGGATATTGGCCAGCAGTTAACTGCCGTTGGCGACAATATCTGGATAATTCCCGGCCTTTGCGTTTCCCGTGACGATAACCATAACGTCATGCGTGGGGAAGAAACGCAGCTGCTGGGCGCACGCGCCTTAGCCCCTTCGTCTGTCTACGTGATGCCGGGAACCCACTGCAAGTGGGTACTGGCCGATCGCCGGCAAATTCACGATTTTCGTACCGTTTTGACCGGTGAATTGCATCATCTGTTGCTTCAGCACTCGCTGGTGGGCGCCGGCTTACCGCCGCAGGAAACGTCCGCTGCCGCATTCGCGGCAGGTCTGCAGCGCGGTATCAACAACCCCGCCGTCCTGCCGCAGCTGTTTGAAGTTCGCGCTTCGCACGTGCTGGGCGCGCTGCCTCGCGAGCAGGTTAGCGAATTTCTTTCCGGCCTGCTGATTGGCGCTGAAGTTGCCACCCTCAGCGACACATTCGCCGGACAGCAGGCGATCAGTCTCGTCGCTGGGTCATCGTTAACATCCCGCTATCAGCAGGCATTCGCCGCCATTGGCCGTGAAGTCAGCGCGGTTGCGGGCGATACGGCATTTCAGACAGGAATAAGGAGCATCGCTTATGCAGTGGCAAACTAACCTTCCACTTATCGCTATCCTGCGCGGTATTACGCCAGACGAGGCGCTGGCTCACGTTGGCGCCGTTATCGACGCCGGTTTCGACGCGGTCGAAATCCCGCTGAACTCGCCGCAGTGGGAGAAAAGTATTCCGCAGGTCGTCGACGCTTACGGCGAGCAGGCGCTTATCGGCGCGGGCACGGTGCTGCAACCGGAGCAGGTCGACAGGCTGGCGGCCATGGGCTGTCGGCTGATTGTGACGCCAAACATTCAACCGGAAGTGATCCGGCGAGCGGTGGGTTACGGCATGACCGTGTGTCCAGGCTGCGCCACCGCCAGCGAAGCCTTTAGCGCGCTCGATGCCGGCGCGCAGGCGCTAAAAATCTTCCCGTCATCGGCTTTTGGCCCGGATTACATCAAAGCGTTGAAAGCCGTGCTGCCGCCCGAGGTTCCGGTCTTTGCCGTTGGCGGCGTGACGCCGGAAAACCTGGCGCAGTGGATTAATGCCGGCTGTGTTGGGGCAGGATTGGGTAGCGATCTCTATCGTGCCGGCCAGCCGGTTGAACGTACCGCGCAGCAGGCAGCCGCATTCGTAAAAGCGTATCGAGAGGCAGTGAAATGAAAATAACCAATATCACCACGTACCGTTTACCTCCGCGTTGGATGTTCCTGAAGATTGAAACCGATGAAGGCATCGTCGGCTGGGGCGAACCGGTGATTGAAGGGCGCGCCCGTACGGTGGAGGCAGCCGTTCATGAATTTGGCGATTACCTGATTGGTCAGGATCCGGCGCGGATTAACGACCTGTGGCAGGTAATGTACCGCGGCGGCTTTTATCGCGGCGGCCCGATTATGATGAGCGCCATCGCCGGTATTGATCAGGCGCTATGGGATATTAAAGGTAAGGTCCTGAATGCCCCGGTGTGGCAACTGATGGGCGGGCTGGTGCGCGACAAAATTAAAGCCTACAGCTGGGTGGGCGGCGACCGCCCCGCCGAAGTGATTGACGGGATTAAGAAGCTGCGCGGCATTGGTTTCGACACCTTTAAATTAAACGGCTGCGAAGAGATGGGTATCATTGATAATTCCCGCGCGGTTGATGCCGCGGTGAATACCGTGGCGCAAATCCGCGAAGCGTTTGGCAATGAAATTGAGTTTGGTCTCGATTTTCACGGCCGCGTTAGCGCGCCGATGGCTAAGGTATTAATTAAAGAGCTGGAGCCATATCGCCCATTATTTATTGAGGAGCCGGTATTGGCCGAGCAGGCGGAATATTATCCGCGGCTGGCGGCGCAAACCCATATTCCTATTGCCGCCGGCGAACGTATGTTTTCGCGCTTTGAATTTAAACGGGTCCTGGAAGCGGGCGGGGTGGCTATTTTACAACCCGATCTGTCGCACGCAGGCGGTATTACCGAATGCTATAAAATTGCCGGCATGGCGGAAGCCTATGACGTTGGGCTGGCGCCGCACTGTCCGCTGGGGCCGATCGCGCTGGCAGCCTGTCTGCACGTTGATTTCGTTTCGCATAACGCGGTCTTCCAGGAGCAGAGCATGGGGATCCATTACAACAAAGGCGCCGAACTGCTTGATTTTGTGAAAAACAAAGAAGATTTCAATATGGAAGGCGGCTTCTTTAAACCATTGATGAAGCCGGGGCTGGGCGTGGAAATTGATGAGGCCCGCGTGATTGAGTTAAGTAAAAACGCGCCGGACTGGCGAAATCCGTTGTGGCGGTATGAGGATGGATCTGTCGCCGAATGGTAAATGCGCATCATACTTCGCACTGGTGATGCGTTGGCTGCATTTTCTTACCCTGGTCACATACTATTGTATGCTCCCAGGGATGCGAAAATTTGCCGCCTTTCCCCAGCACGAATTATTTAGCGCATCGCAACATAGTTATTAATAAAAAACAAAAACACCCTCTGTAAATTACCGGGCATGGTGAGCGGCTTCGCTATGCCCAAAATCTGGAGACAGATTGCGATGGATATTTCAGTTACCGCTGTAAAAACCGGGCGTCGCCGTTATCTGACGCTCATCATGATCTTTATTACCGTGGTTATTTGTTATGTTGACCGCGCCAACCTCGCCGTCGCCTCGGCGCATATTCAGGAGGAGTTTGGTATTAGCAAAGCGGAAATGGGCTACGTATTTTCCGCCTTTGCCTGGCTGTATACCCTCTGCCAGATCCCTGGCGGTTGGTTCCTTGACCGCGTGGGATCCAGGCTTACCTACTTTATCGCTATATTTGGCTGGTCGGTGGCGACGTTGCTACAAGGCTTCGCCACCGGTTTAATGTCGCTTATCGGTTTACGCGCCATTACCGGCATCTTCGAAGCGCCAGCCTTCCCGACCAACAACCGCATGGTGACCAGCTGGTTCCCGGAGCACGAGCGCGCTTCCGCCGTCGGGTTTTATACCTCGGGGCAATTTGTGGGTCTGGCTTTCCTCACCCCGCTGCTGATCTGGATCCAGGAGCTATTGAGCTGGCACTGGGTGTTTATCGTTACCGGCGGTATCGGCATTATCTGGTCGCTGATCTGGTTCAAGGTTTATCAACCGCCGCGCCTGACTAAAAGCATCAGTAAAGCCGAACTCGACTATATCCGCGACGGCGGCGGCCTGGTGGATGGCGATGCGCCGGTGAAGAAAGAGGCGCGTCAACCGTTATCGAAAGCGGACTGGAAGCTGGTTTTTCACCGCAAGCTGGTTGGCGTTTACCTTGGACAGTTCGCGGTAACCTCGACGCTGTGGTTCTTCCTGACCTGGTTTCCGAACTACTTAACCCAGGAAAAAGGCATCACCGCGCTGAAGGCCGGCTTTATGACCACGGTGCCCTTCCTCGCCGCGTTTTTTGGCGTCCTGCTGTCTGGTTGGCTGGCGGATAAGCTGGTGAAAAAAGGCTACTCGCTGGGCGTGGCGCGCAAAACGCCGATCATCTGTGGACTGTTGATCTCCACCTGCATCATGGGGGCAAACTACACCAACGACCCCATCTGGATCATGGCGCTGATGGCGCTGGCGTTCTTCGGTAACGGTTTTGCGTCTATCACCTGGTCGCTGGTCTCCTCCCTGGCGCCGATGCGCCTGATCGGCCTGACCGGCGGGGTGTTTAACTTTGTTGGCGGCCTGGGCGGCATCACCGTCCCGCTGGTGATTGGCTATCTGGCGCAGGATTACGGCTTTGGCCCGGCGCTGGTTTATATCTCCGTGGTGGCGTTAATAGGCGCGCTGTCTTATATCCTGCTGGTCGGCGATGTGAAACGTGTAGGCTAATTTTTTGCGATACGCTACCCTGATGCGTAAGTCTCGCATCAGGGTATCGTCATGAAACAAGTCACTTTTGCTCCCCGTCATCACCAGCTTACCAATATTAATACCTGGACTCCCGACAGCCAGTGGCTGGTATTCGACGTTCGTCCGTCCGGCGCATCGTTTACCGGCGAAACCATTGAGCGAGTGAACGTAAACAGCGGTACTGTGGAGACCATTTATCGTGCCACGCAGGGCGCGCACGTGGGCGTGGTAACCGTGCATCCAACCCAGGAGCGCTATGTGTTTATTCATGGCCCCGAGCGGCCGGATGCGCAGTGGCAGTATGATTTTCATCATCGCCGCGGGGTGGTGGCCTTTCAGGGGGCTGTCGAGAATCTGGACGCCATGGACATTACCCCCCCCTACACGCCCGGCGCGCTGCGCGGCGGCAGCCACGTCCATGTCTATAGCCCCAACGGTCAGTTTGTCAGTTTTACCTACAACGATCACGTGCTGCACGAGCGCGATCCGGCGCTGGATCTGCGCAACGTCGGCGTGGCGGCGCCCTATGGACCGGTGACGCCGCAGGGACAGCATCCGCGCGAATATGGCGGCAGCCACTGGTGCGTGCTGGTAAGTCGCACGACGCCGGCACCCGCGCCGGGCAGCGATGAGATTAATCGCGCCTATGAGGAGGGCTGGGTCGGGAACCATACTCTGGCGTTTATTGGCGATACGCTGGCGGAAAATGGCGATAAAGTGCCTGAGCTGTTTATTGTCGATCTGCCGCAGGATGAAGCCGGCTGGAAGCAGCCTGGCGGGGCGCCGCTGGCCGGTACCGCAACCACAATGCCGGCGCCGCCGGTGGGCGTCAGCCAGCGTCGTTTGACCTTCACCCACCATCGCCGCTACCCGGGACTGGTGAACGTCCCGCGCCACTGGGTGCGCGCCAATCCCCAGGCGACGGCGATAGCCTTTCTGATGCGCGACGACGCCGGCGTAGTGCAGCTGTGGCTTATTTCCCCGCAGGGGGGCGAGCCGCGGCAGTTGACGCATCACGCGTCGGGTATCCAGTCGGCGTTTAACTGGCATCCGTCGGGAGAGTGGCTGGGTTTTGCGCTGGAGGATCGGATTGCCTGCTGCCATGCCGGTACGGGAGATATCACCTTTTTAACCGATACGCATGCGCATGCGCCCTCGGCGGACGCGATCGTCTTTTCGCCAGACGGTAAACAGATTGCCTGGATGGAGGAGGTGGACGGTTATCGTCAGCTGTGGGTTACGCAGACCGGACGATAACTTACTGGGCAGGCATCGGCGCTGGCGGGATCACCGAGTTGGTCGCCAGCGTAGCCTTCTCGCTCTTTTCGACCCGAGATTTGATTGAGCTGTCGGTGCGGAACATATCCCACGGCAGCAGCAGGGTATCCATGACGGCGGTGAACGGCATGTCCAGCGCCACCAGCGATTTCACACCCCAGTTGGTATCGCTGTCCCCCAGCGTTTGCGCACTGGATCGCGTGCCCGGATAGGTTCCCTCTTTGCCACCGGTATGTGACATTACGCTGGAGCAACCGCTCAGGCTTATTATCCCGCTGAACAGGACCAGCTTTAACAGTCGTCTGCTTTTCATTGTTCTTCCATTGTCGTTTCGGGCGTTGAGATAACCTTTCAGCGGTTATATCGGGCCATCCCGTGAATGCATAGTGTTATTGCGCCGCACTGTGGCGGGCATCGCACTTTGCTTTTTGTGCTCCTCCACCCAGTCTAAGCAATCATCGATAAACTGCAAAAAAAATTGCCCTCAATCCCTTGAAAAGCACGGGGAGAAACCCATTTTATAGGTGTAACCCACTGAGAATACGCCTGAGGGGTATTCCGGATTACCGCGGCCTGTCCACGATGGAAGGTCATTTGATTCTCGCTGATTTTCAGGAGCTATTTACTATGCGTAACTTCGATCTTTCCCCGCTATATCGTTCAGCCATTGGTTTCGACCGCCTGTTCAACCTGCTGGAAAACAATCAAAGCCAGAGCAACGGCGGCTACCCTCCGTATAACGTCGAGCTGGTAGACGAAAACCACTATCGCATCGCTATCGCGGTGGCTGGCTTTGCTGAAAGCGAGCTGGAGATCACTGCCCAGGACAATCTGCTGATCGTCAAAGGCGCCCACGCCGCCGAGCAGAAAGAGCGGACCTACCTGTATCAGGGGATCGCCGAGCGCAACTTCGAGCGCAAATTCCAGCTGGCGGAAAACATTCACGTCCGCGGCGCCAATCTGGTGAACGGCCTGCTGTATATCGATCTGGAACGGGTGATCCCGGAAGCGAACAAGCCGCGCCGCATCGAAATCAACTAATTGTCCGTTTCAGGCCGCGTGGCGGCCTGATGTAACAACCTGCTCGCCGTCAGGGAGCAGATGCGAATTTACAGAATTCGCAGGTATTCACTCGCTTCTTAGAAGGAGAAAACAGTATGCGTAACTACGATTTATCCCCCCTGCTGCGTCAATGGATCGGTTTTGACAAACTGGCCAGCGCCCTGCAAACCGCCGGTGAAAGCCAAAGCTTCCCGCCCTATAACATCGAAAAAAGCGACGATAACCACTACCGCATTACTCTTGCGCTGGCCGGTTTCCGTCAGGAAGATCTGGATATTCAACTGGAAGGCACCCGTCTGGTGGTGAAAGGCACGCCGCAGCAGGCGGAAAAAGAGACCACATGGCTGCACCAGGGGTTGGTGAGCCAGGCCTTCAGCCTGAGCTTCACCCTCGCCGACAACATGGAGGTCTCTGGCGCGACCTTCACCAATGGCCTGCTGCATATCGATCTGACCCGCAATGAGCCTGAGCAGATCGCCCCGCAGCGTATCGCCATCAGCGAACGACCAGCGTTAAATAGTTAATTAAGCGAATAACTTATAAGGCCCCGATTTTCGGGGCTTTTTTGTGTGCGAGAGCACAATAAACTTCTTTGCTGCAACGGGTGTTTCAGTTTAAAAAATAATCATACTTTGGGACTCACTCAAACAAGGATACGTTATGAACGAACAGCAGCCATTTGAAGCGATTAGAAAGAGCGATGAGGCGGGGCGGGAGTATTGGTCTGCCCGCAACCTTGGTCCCCTGCTTGACTATAAAGAGTGGCGGAATTTTTATAAGGTCATTGCAAAAGCGATAATTTCATGTGAGGCGAGTGGTCATCCCTCGGCAGACCATTTTGTTGAAACCAACAAAATGGTCGAATTAGGTTCTGGCGCCAGCAGGAATCTTGAAGATTTCCACCTCTCACGCTACGCCTGCTATCTGGTAGTGCAAAATGGCGATCCGTCGAAACCGGTGATTGCTGCGGGGCAAACGTACTTTGCCTTGCAAACCCGGCGCCAGGAATTGCAAGATGATCAAATATTTAAGTCTCTACGAGAGGATGAAAAGCGACTGTTCCTGCGCAATGAGCTCAAAGAGCATAATAAACATCTGGTTGAAACGGCCCAACGTGCTGGTGTTGAGACGACTCTTGATTTTGCTGTCTTTCAAAACCATGGTTATAAAGGTCTCTATGGTGGTCTTGACCAAAAAGCAATCCATGAGCGTAAGGGCCTAAAGAAAAGCCAAAAAATACTCGACTATATGGGATCGACTGAGCTCGCGGCCAACCTGTTTCGTGCTACCCAAACGGAAGAAAAACTACGTCGGGACGCGGTTGATTCGAAGCAACTCGCCAACAAAACGCATTATGACGTAGGGCAAAAAGTACACCAGACTATTAAAGACCTGGGTGGCACTATGCCTGAAGCACTTCCTTCCCCGGAGAAAAGTATTCAGCAACTCACTATCGCAGCGAAAAATAAGAACGCGCCTGAGTAGCGTATCTTACTCCATGATTATTGTGCGCCAGGCAGCATACAATCCGCCTGGCCGCGGTCATAATCCCTGTTAATAATAATGTTATTCACAGGGACGGTACCATGAGTGAGATAGCATTGACGGTCAGCGTGCTGGCGCTGGTGGCGGTGGTTGGGTTGTGGATCGGCAATGTCAAAATCCGCGGCGTTGGCTTTGGTATTGGCGGCGTGTTATTTGGCGGCATTATCGTCGGCCACTTTGTCGATCAGGCGGGCGTCGCCCTCAGCAGCCCGATGCTGCATTTTATTCAGGAATTCGGCTTGATCCTGTTCGTCTACACCATCGGTATTCAGGTGGGGCCGGGCTTTTTCGCCTCGCTGCGGGTCTCTGGCCTGCGGCTCAATCTGTTCGCTATTCTTATCGTTATCCTCGGCGGCCTGGTGACCGCGGTGCTGCATAAGCTGTTCAATATTCCTCTCCCGGTGGTGCTCGGTATCTTCTCCGGCGCGGTGACCAACACGCCAGCGCTGGGGGCCGGGCAGCAAATTCTGCGCGATCTCGGCGTACCGTTCGAGGTGGTTGATCAGATGGGGATGAGCTACGCGATGGCGTATCCGTTCGGCATCTGCGGCATTCTGCTGACCATGTGGCTGGTGCGTCTGTTCTTTCGCATCAATGTCGAGAAAGAGGCCCAGCGGTTTGAGGAGAGCAGCGGTAACGGCCACGCCCATTTGCACACCATCAACGTGCGGGTGGAAAACCCCAACCTCAACCAGATGGCGATTCAGGATGTGCCGATGCTCAACAACGACAACATCGTCTGTTCGCGGCTGAAACGCGGTGAGCTGTTGATGGTGCCTGCGCCGGGCACCCTTATCCAGGCTGGCGACCTGCTGCACCTGGTGGGGCGACCTGAGGATTTGCACAATGCGCAGCTGGTGATAGGCCAGGAGGTGGCGACCTCGCTGTCGACGCGCGGCACCGATCTGAAAGTGGAGCGGGTGGTGGTCACTAACGAAAAAGTGCTGGGAAAGAAAATACGCGATCTGCACGTCAAACAGCGCTATGACGTAGTGATCTCCCGGCTTAACCGGGCAGGCGTCGAGCTGGTAGCCAGCAGCAGCGCCAGCCTGCAGTTTGGTGACATCCTCAACCTGGTCGGCCGTCCGGAGGCAATTGACGCCGTGGCCGCCGAACTGGGTAACGCTCAGCAGAAGCTGCAGCAGGTCCAGATGCTGCCGGTGTTTATCGGCATCGGACTCGGGGTACTGCTGGGATCTATCCCGTTGTTTATTCCCGGCTTCCCTGCAGCATTGAAGCTGGGACTGGCCGGTGGGCCGCTGATTATGGCGCTGATCCTTGGGCGTATCGGCAGTATCGGCAAGCTGTACTGGTTTATGCCGCCGAGCGCCAACCTGGCGCTGCGCGAGCTGGGGATCGTGCTGTTTCTGGCGGTGGTCGGGCTAAAATCGGGGGGTGACTTTGTCGCCACCCTGACCCAGGGCGATGGTCTGAGCTGGATCGCTTACGGCATTTTCATCACCGCCATCCCGCTGCTGACGGTGGGCATCCTCGCGCGCATGCTGGCGAAAATGAACTATCTGACGCTGTGCGGCATGCTGGCCGGCTCCATGACCGACCCGCCGGCGCTGGCCTTCGCCAACAACCTGCACGCCACCAGCGGCGCAGCGGCGCTCTCGTATGCCACCGTCTATCCGCTGGTGATGTTCCTGCGCATTATCACCCCGCAGCTACTCGCCGTGCTGTTCTGGGGACTGAGCTAGCGGGCTTTGCGCCTGGACGCGGCGCAGGTGATAGTCCACCTGATACTCGCTGGCGTTGCGGAACATGACCGAATAGTTAAGAAACTCGCCGCTGTCGCTGTAGGAAAGGGAGGTAATACGCAGCAGCGGCGTCTGCTCCGGGACGTTCATTGAGCGCGCCAGCTGCTTGTCCGCCAGCACCGGCGTCAGCGTTTCATAGTTCCCGCTGATGATGATCCCGCACTCCTTCTCAATATAATCAAATTTCGACCCTTCCAGATGACTCAGCGACAGGTTGCGGAACAGCTTCACCGGCATATAGCTATCCTCCAGCATCAGCGGCTTGCCGTCGACGTAGCGCACCCGCCGTGAGAAGTAGATCCGTTCATCAATTTTAATCCGCAGCAGACTGGCGATGGCCGGCGGGGCGGGCATCACCTCGAAGGCCAGCACCTGACTCACCACCTCTTTACCCTGCTTGCGCAGCACTTCCGCCAGGCCGGTCAGATTGCTGGTTTCATGATGGACGTCTTTACGCGCCACGTAAGTTCCCGAGCCGTGGCGACGCACAACCAATCCCCAGTCCACCAGCAGATCGATGGCTTTGCGAATAGTCATGCGCGCCACCCCGAACTCCTCGGCCAGTTTTTTCTCTCCTGGTAGCGGGCTGCCGATGGCGAAGTCGGCGGAATTCAGCCGCAGCCGCAGGCGGTCAGCAATGGATTTGTAGATCACCAGTAGTCCTCTTGTGCAGGAAAAGGGGATGTCGCTTTGTGCTCTTTTTTCTAAAAAAATAGATTAATTACAATCAATTAAGAAACATTCATTTAGTTAATTTCGCTGCCTGACTTATCGATGTCTAACTTTTGTTATCGAAGTAGACAACTTTGGCCAAATTAAAACCATGAATGGGATCACGAATCGCAACGGCGCGGCATGTTGTCGGACGGGCAAATTTTTATTCTCCAGTCAGGCCGGTAATCAAGAAAAAGAAGGCCACTCACCCTACGAGTTGTTACATGAGGATTTCCCAATGCTCAGTCAAATACAACGCTTTGGCGGCGCCATGTTTACCCCGGTTTTATTGTTTCCTTTTGCCGGGATTGTGGTCGGTATCGCCATCATGCTGCGCAACCCGATGTTCGTCGGCGAAGCGCTGACCGCACCCGACAGCCTGTTTGCCCAGATCGTTCACATCATTGAGGAGGGCGGCTGGACCGTCTTTCGTAATATGCCGCTGATTTTCGCCGTCGGTCTGCCGATCGGCCTGGCGAAACAGGCCCAGGGCCGGGCCTGTCTGGCGGTGCTGGTGAGCTTTCTCACCTGGAACTATTTTATCAACGCCATGGGGATGACCTGGGGCCACTTCTTCGGCGTCGATTTTTCCGCTGAACCCACGGCCGGCAGCGGCCTGACGATGATTGCCGGGATCAAAACCCTCGACACCAGCATTATCGGCGCCATCGTCATCTCCGGTCTGGTGACGGCCCTGCACAATCGCTATTTCGATAAACCCCTGCCGGTATTCCTCGGCATCTTTCAGGGTTCATCGTTTGTGGTCATTGTCGCCTTCCTCGCGATGATCCCTTGCGCCTGGCTGACCCTGCTCGGCTGGCCAAAGGTCCAGCTGGGTATTGAATCGCTGCAGGCCTTTCTGCGCTCAGCCGGGGCGCTTGGAGTGTGGGTTTACATCTTCCTTGAGCGCATCCTGATCCCCACCGGCCTGCACCACTTCGTCTATGGCCCGTTCATCTTTGGCCCGGCGGTGGTGGAGGGCGGACTGCAGGTCTACTGGGCAGAGCATCTGCAGGCGTTCAGTCAGAGTACGGAACCGCTGAAGACGCTGTTCCCGGAGGGCGGCTTTGCCCTGCACGGTAACTCGAAAGTGTTTGGGTCGGTGGGGATTGCGCTGGCGCTCTATTTCACCGCCGCGCCGGAAAACCGCGTCAAGGTCGCCGGCCTGCTGATCCCCGCCACCCTGACCGCGATGCTGGTCGGGATCACCGAGCCGCTGGAGTTCACCTTCCTCTTCATCTCGCCGCTGCTGTTCGCCGTTCACGCGGTGCTGGCGGCGACCATGGCGACGGTGATGTACATCTGCGGCGTGGTGGGCAACTTCGGCGGCGGCCTGCTCGATCAATTCTTGCCGCAAAACTGGATCCCAATGTTCCATCACCACGCTTCGATGATGTTCATTCAGATAGGCATCGGCCTCTGTTTCACCGCCCTCTACTTCGTAGTCTTCCGTACCCTGATCCTGCGTCTGAACCTGAAGACGCCTGGCCGGGAAGAGAGCGAAATCAAGCTCTACAGCAAGGCCGATTACCAGGCGGCACGAGGTAAAACCACGGCCGCCGCCGCGCCAGAGACCCGGCTGGGTCAGGCCGCTGGCTTCCTGCAGGCCCTCGGCGGCGCCGACAACATTGAAAGCATCAACAACTGCGCCACCCGACTGCGCATCGCGCTGGTCGATATGGCGAAAACGCAAAGTGACGACGTCTTTAAAGCGCTGGGCGCCCACGGGGTAGTACGCCGCGGCAACGGGATTCAGGTCATCGTCGGCCTGCACGTTCCCCAGGTGCGCGACCAGCTGGAAAACCTGATGAAAGATTCTCTTTCGACCGAACATACCACCATGACGGAGGCAGTATCATGAAAAAATTCTCAGTTGTTATCGCAGGCGGCGGCAGCACCTTCACCCCGGGCATTGTCCTGATGCTGCTGGCAAACCAGGATCGTTTTCCGCTGCGGTCGCTGAAATTTTACGACAACGACGGCGCGCGCCAGGAGACCATCGCCGAGGCGTGCAAAGTGATCCTCAAAGAGCAGGCGCCGGAGATTGAATTCAGCTATACCACCGATCCGCAGGCGGCGTTTACCGATGTTGATTTTGTCATGGCGCATATCCGCGTCGGGAAATATCCGATGCGTGAACAGGATGAGAAAATTCCGCTACGCCACGGCGTGCTGGGCCAGGAGACCTGCGGACCGGGCGGGATCGCCTACGGTATGCGCTCTATCGGCGGCGTGCTGGAGCTGGTGGATTATATGGAAAAATATTCGCCGAACGCCTGGATGCTTAACTACTCCAACCCGGCGGCGATTGTGGCGGAAGCCACTCGTCGTCTGCGGCCGAACGCCAAAATCCTCAACATCTGCGATATGCCGATCGGCATTGAAGGGCGGATGGCGCAGATTGTCGGCCTCAAAGACCGTAAACAGATGCGCGTGCGCTACTACGGCCTCAACCACTTCGGCTGGTGGACCTCGATTGAGGACCTCGACGGCAATGATTTGATGCCGAAACTGCGCGAATATGTGGCGAAATACGGCTATGTGCCGCCCTCGAACGATCCGCACACCGAGGCCAGCTGGAACGACACCTTTGCCAAAGCGAAAGATGTGCAGGCGCTGGATCCGCAGACCATGCCGAACACCTACCTGAAATATTATCTGTTCCCGGACTATGTGGTAGCCCACTCCAACCCGGAACGCACCCGCGCCAATGAGGTGATGGATCATCGGGAGAAAAACGTCTTCAGCGCCTGCCGGGCGATCATCGCCGCCGGGAAATCCACCGCCGGCGATCTGGAGATTGACGAGCATGCCTCCTATATCGTCGATCTGGCGACGGCTATCGCCTTTAACACGCAGGAAAGGATGCTGCTGATTGTGCCGAACAATGGCGCGATCCATAACTTTGACGCCGACGCGATGGTGGAGATCCCTTGTCTGGTAGGCCACAACGGACCGGAGCCGCTGACGGTAGGCGACATCCCGCATTTCCAGAAAGGGCTGATGAGCCAGCAGGTGGCAGTGGAAAAACTGGTGGTCGATGCCTGGGAACAGCGCTCTTACCACAAGCTGTGGCAGGCGATTACCCTGTCGAAAACCGTGCCGAGCGCCTCGGTGGCGAAAGCGATCCTCAACGACCTCATTGCCGCCAACAAAGATTACTGGCCTGAGCTGCATTAATCCCCGTTATAATACCGGCGCCCTGCGGGGCGCCGGTTCTTCTCCCCGGTTCCTGATTTACGCTATGCTGAAGCCTGCAGCGCGATGAACAAGGAACTGTAATGAAAATCTCCCGCCTCGGCGAAGCGCCGGATTACCGCTTTTCGCTGGCTAACGAACGCACCTTTCTGGCATGGATCCGCACGGCGCTCGGTTTTCTTGCCGCCGGCGTCGGCCTTGACCAGTTAGCGCCGGACTTTGCCACGCCGCTGATCCGTGAAATTCTCGCCCTGCTGCTGTGTCTCTTTGCCGGCGGCATGGCCATCTATGGCTATCTGCGCTGGCTGAATAACGAGAAGGCGATGCGCCTCAAGCAGGACCTTCCCTATACCCGCACGCTGCTGGTGATTAGCATTCTGCTGCTGGCGGTGGTGGCCGCGGTGATGCTGCTGGTGGTGTATGGCGGATAAACGCCGGGCGCGGCGGGAAAGCGATCCCGGTCTTCAGCCAGAGCGCACCTCGCTGGCCTGGTTTCGCACCCTGTTGGGCTACGGCGCGCTGATGGCGCTGGCGATTAAGCACAGCTGGCACCGCGCCGGCCTGCCGTTCTGGCTGTCGATCGGTGTACTGGCGATTGTGGCGGTGATCCTCTGGGGCTATACCCGCCGTCGTCATCTGATGGATGTCGACGATAGCGATTTTTTACAGCCGCGGGCGGTTCGTGACAAATTTTTGATCGCACTCGCAGTACTTTCTCTGGCATTCCTGTTTGCTGTTACTCACCTTCAACCGATCGTTTTATTCATTAGGGATATGTCATGACAGGATGTCCGGCGAATTTGCCTCTCACTCATGCCCCCGGCCAGCAACATGACACTCCCTTTCAGGCTGTCGTGGTGGAGGCGCATCATTGCCATCAACCGCAGGCGTTCTATGCGCAGCTGCGTCAACAGGGGCTCACCGCTATCCATTTTATTCCGCAGCTGGCGGCCGGCGACGCCGCGCTTTGGGGAGAGTTTCTCTGCGCAGTCTTTCACCGCTGGGTGCGGGAAGATATTGGGCGCATCAATATTTTACTGTTTAGCGAGACGCTGAGCGCCTGGTGCGGCGAGACGCTGACCCAGCCAGGCGCGCCGGCGGCCAACAGCACCTGCTACGGCTGCCCGTGGCTGCGCCTGTGCCGCTGTGGCGAACAGGAAGACCCGCTGTGCGCGGGTTACCGGCAGTTCTACGATTTTAGCGGGCCTTATATGCGAGTGATGCGGGACCTGCGGCGACAGCAGCGGCCGCCAGAGGCGCTGATGCCGCTGCTGCGCTAAAGATTAGCGCCCCTTCGCCAGGTACTGCGCCATCTCCTCCTCCGGCACCATGCCGCCGCCGGTGGCCCACACCAGGTGGGTGGCCTGCTGCAGCTGTTGCTCACTCAGCCCCTGCAGCTGATGGTACGCTTTGCTGGCGCAGACCCGCTGCGCTCCGGCCATCCCGGCCAGCGCGGAGGGTTCAAGGCGGATATTTTCCGCTGCCGCCAGCCAGCCCAGCATGTCATACATCTTCTGGTCGTCAAGGGTATAGAACCCGTCGAGCAGGCGCTCCATTGCCCGGCCAACGAACCCGGACGCCCTGCCGACCGCCAGACCGTCGGCCGCGGTCAGGTTATCAATGCCTAAATCCTGCACCGCTATCTGGTCGTGGAGCCCGGTATAGACGCCGAGCAGCATGCATGGCGAATGGGTCGGTTCGGCGAACAGGCAGTGAACATGGTCGCCGAAGGCCAGCTTCAGGCCAAATGCCACGCCGCCGGGGCCGCCGCCGACGCCGCACGGCAGATAGACGAACAGCGGATGATCGGCATCGACCACGCGCCCTGCTTGCGCGAACTGCGCTTTCAGGCGCTCGCCGGCTACGGCATAGCCGAGGAACAGCGTGCGCGAGTTTTCATCATCGATAAAAAAGCAGTTCGGATCGGATTCCGCTGCCTTGCGCCCCTGTTCGACCGCCACGCCATAGTCCTCTTCATACTCAACCACCGTTACGCCGTGGCTGCGCAGTTTGGCTTTTTTCCACGCCCTGGCATCGGCGGACATATGCACCGTGACTTGAAAACCAATGCACGCGCTCATGATGCCGATTGACATCCCAAGGTTGCCGGTGGAGCCGACGGCGATGCTGAACTGGCTAAAGAACTGTTTAAACTCCGGCGTCAGCAATTTGCGATAATCGTCTGCGGTCGTCAGCAGCCCGGCTTCCAGCGCCAGCTTTTCCGCATGGGTCAGCACTTCATAAATCCCACCGCGCGCTTTGATTGATCCGGAGATCGGCAGATGGCTGTCTTTTTTCAGCAGCAGTTCGCCGCTAATTGGCTGGCCGAATTTTTGCTCAAGGCTGCGTTTCATTGCCGGAATGGCAACCACTTCTGATTCGATAATCCCGCCGCTCGCGGCGGTTTCCGGGAAGGCTGCCGCCAGATAGGGCGCGAAGCGCTGAAGGCGGGCATGGGCGTCTTGCACATCGTCGGCGGTCAGACCGACGTAAGGCAACCCCTCCGCCAGGGTGGTGGTTGCCGGGTTAAACCAGGTGGTTTCTTTCAGGGCGATCAGATCCTGCACAAGCGGGAAGGTCGCGGTTAAGGTGGTCAGGTCAACGTGTTTCATCATACGTCTCTTTGCGCTCAGATAATGAAAGAAAGCAGGAAGGTGGCGGCCAGTGCAAGTAGCGACGCGATAAATGTCGCTGTCGTGTAGTACTTGAACGTTTCACTGAGGCTGGCGCCGCAGTACTGTTTTACCAGCCAGAACAGGGAATCGGTGACGATCGTGCAGCCAATGGCGCCGGAACCGATGGCAATGGCGATGATCTCCGGGCTTACGCCGGGATAAAGCGGCAGCATCGGGGCAACGATGGCGGTAGCGCCCATCATCGCCACGGTGGCGGAGCCAACGGCGGCGTGCAGGATAAGCGCCACCAGCCAGGCCAGCAAAATCGGGTGCATATCAAGGTTCGACAGGATCACCGCGAGGCTATCGGCCAGGCCGCTGGATTTCAAAATCGCGTTGAATGCGCCGCCGGCGCCGATAATCAGCAGGATGTTGGCGATGGACCCAAAGCCGTTTTCGGTATGAGTCAGCAGAACGCCCATCCCCATTTGCCGACGGATGCCGAGCATGTAATAGGCGACAAAGACGGCGATAAACATCGCGGTGATGGGGTTGCCGATAAATTCCAGCACTGTATACAGCGTGCCGCCTTTCGCCATATTCAGTTCAGCGACGGTTTTCACCAGCATCAGGCCAATCGGTAACAGCACGGTAAACAGCGTGGCGCCGAGCGACGGCAGCGTCGATTCTTCGCGAACGTCGAGGTTGGAAAACTCGGCTGGCACTGGTTTAAACGGCAGGCGGTTGCCGAGCAGCCTGAGGAACAGCGGGCCGCCGACCAGCGAGGCGATCAGACCGACCAGCAGGCCATAGACGATAACCGTCCCGATATCAGCCCCCAGTTTATTCGCCACGAACAGCGCGGCCGGATGCGGCGGTACCACGCAGTGCACCGCCATCAGCGCGGTACACAGCGGAATAGCCAGCTTCAGCAGCGAAGTATTGGTTTTTTTGGCGATGGAGAATGCCAGCGGGATCAGCAGCACCACCCCGACTTCGACAAACAGGGTAATGCCGCAGATCAGGCCGACCAGCACCATAATCACATCCGCCGACAGCCAGCGGCAGCGCTGGAGCGTCAGGCCGATGCGCTCCGCCGCGCCGGAGACCTCCATCATCTTGCCGAGAATGGTGCCGAGACCGATCACCGCCGCCAGGAAGCCCAGCGTACCGCCGATCCCGCTCTCAATGGCGTTGACCATCTCCAGCGGGCCCATTCCCATCATCGCCCCGACGAAAAAGCTCGCCAGCAGAAGCGCCAGAAACGGATGAAACTTCAGTTTGACGATGGTTAATACAATTAACACGATGCTAATCAGCAATGTGCTCACAACCCAAATTTGCGATTCCATACCCCACCTCGCCGTAAGTAACGTGTGGTTATTGAACAGAAACTCGGCATGGGCTGACAAACGATATAAATGACCTTTCAGATGAGC
This sequence comes from Klebsiella sp. P1954, assembly GCF_018199955.1. NCBI lineage: Bacteria > Pseudomonadati > Pseudomonadota > Gammaproteobacteria > Enterobacterales > Enterobacteriaceae > Klebsiella > Klebsiella sp. P1954. Next base: position 3,017,561 of record NZ_CP073373.1, read on the forward strand.
CAAATTGAATCAAAAAGGTGATTTAGCTCTAAAAGTGACCTCTAAATATGCTATGGGTCAAATTAACTCATCCTTTAGCGGAAGTTCCGGCGTTATTTTTTTATCATCCAGACTCCCTTTTATCGCCAGGAGCGCATAATGGATGTGCTAAAAACCTTAGGTACCCGGTTGCTGAACGGCTGGCAACTCTCCAGGCTGTCGACGTTTGAGGTGGCGGCGCGGCACGAGTCGTTCGCCCTTGCCGCCGACGAGCTGGCGCTCACCCCAAGCGCCGTCAGTCACCGGATTAATCAGCTGGAAGAGGAGCTGGGGATCCAGCTCTTTGTCCGCTCGCACCGCAAAGTGGAGCTGACGCGTGAAGGGAAGCGCGTTTACTGGGCGCTGAAGGCGTCGCTGGATGGTCTCAATCAGGAGATTCTGGACATCAAAAACCAGGAGCTCTCCGGCAGTCTGACGGTCTACTCGCGGCCCTCTATCGCCCAGTGCTGGCTGGTGCCGGCGCTGGGGGATTTCAGTCGCCGCTACCCGGCCATCTCGCTGACCGTGCTGACCGGCAACGATAACGTCAACCTGCAGCGGGCGGGTATCGATCTGGCAATCTATTTTGATGACGCGCCGTCGTCGCAGCTAAGCCACCATTTTCTGATGGATGAGGCGATCGTGCCGGTATGTACGCCGTATTACGCCCGCCAGCTGCAGTTAACGTCAAATCCTGCCAGTCTGCGCCACTGTACGCTGCTTCACGATCGCCAGGCATGGAGCAATGATTCCGGCACCGATGAATGGTTCAGTTGGGCACAGCAATTTGGGATTGAACTGCCGCAATCGTCGGGCATTGGCTTCGATCGTTCTGATTTAGCGGTGATTGCGGCGATGAATCATGTCGGGGTAGCGATGGGGCGTAAACGGCTGGTGCAGAAGCGGCTGGAGAGTGGGGAGTTGATCGCCCCGTTCGGCGATATGACGCTGAAATGCCATCAGCATTATTACGTGACCACCCTGCCGGGCCGTCAGTGGCCGAAAATCGACGCCTTTATCGAGTGGCTGCATAGCCTGACCTGAAAATGAGCCGGGCTATCCCTCGGTGTTGTTAGGGAGGCCGGGTAAGGCGTGAGCCGCCACCCGGCAAAATGACGGCACTGCGCATGCGCGGGCCGGCAGACGACCAGTCCGGTAGCCCGGATAAGGCGTCAACCGCCATCCGGGGAACGGCCGCCGCGCTTATACCGGCTGCTGATGGTGGGTGAAGCGCGAGGCCAGCGGCAGCCAGCACAGCAGAATCAACAGGCCCATCAGCATCATCAGCAGGCCGAGGCTGCCCTGACCGGTTTGCGGCATCATCGCCGACAGCCAGGCCAGCACGCCGGAGCCGATATTCTGCAAGCCGCCCACCAGCGCCCCGGCGGTTCCGGCGAGGAACGGGAACGGCTCCATCGCGCCGCTGGTGGCCAGCGGGAACAACATCCCGGCGCCGAAGAAGAACAGCGCCGCAGGCACCAGCAGGGTCCAGACGGTCATGATGCCCAGCAGCCCTGGGATCCACATCATCAGACCTGCCAGCAGGCAGCAGATCACCGACTGCCACATCAGGGTCGGGAAACGCTTGTTCGGCCGGCCGGCAAACCACGCCCCGAAGAACGCCGCCGGGATCGGCAGAATAAACAGAATACTCACCGCCATGCTGCTCAGGCCGAGCACCGCGCCCATCAGCACCCCGGAGCAGGCTTCGAATACCGCAATCCCCGCCAGGCCGCCGATCAGCATCAGCAGATAGCAGTTAAAGGCGCCGGTGCCGAACAGCGTTTTGTAGCTGGCCAGAAGTTTGGTGCGCGGCGCCCCTTCCGGGCGCGTTTCCGGCATCCACTTCGCCATGCTGAAGGTCACCCCGGCGCACAGGACCAGCAGGAAAGCGTAGCAGGCGCGCCAGCTCCACAGGGTGTCGAGGATGCCGCCGAGCAGCGGGGCAATCAGCGGGCTGACCAGAATACCCATATTTAACAGGCTATTGGCATGACGCAGCTGAGCGCCTTCGTACAGGTCGCGGGGCAGGGTACGCGCCATCACGCCGCCGACCCCGGTGCCCATCCCCTGCATGGCGCTGGCGGCGATCAGCACTGGCAGGCTATGGGTGGTAATAGCTACCAGCGTCGCCAGCATAAAAATCGACATCCCGACGAGGATCACCGGTCGGCGACCGACGCGGTCAGAGAGCGGGCCGTAGAACAGCTGTGAAATACCGTAGGTCAGCAGATAGGCCGCCATCACGCTTTGTACCGCCCCTTCGCGGACGTTCAGCGCGACCGCCATGTCAGCGATGGCCGGAATATAAATGGTCTGCGCCATCTGGCCGACGGCCACCAGCAGTACCAGCATCAACAACAAATTGAAGTTCTTATGCCGTTTCATGTCGATGAATACTTTGTGAGTAAAGAGAAATGAAGAATATGTGACTGGCACATCCCGTAAACGATGGAGGAATCTACCATATTAAAATGACAGAACAACTGCAAAGTGCCGATTGTTGAGGGAATTCCAGGCAGATTATGTAAACAGGAACGGCAACTAATGTTGCCATCTCAGGCTACGCCAGGCGCAGGAGGATCGCCCCGGCGGCAATCCCGCAGGCGGCCACGATGCGCAGCGGCATCAGTTGCTCTTTCAGGACGATAAAGGCGATCAGCGCGCCGAAGAGAATGGAGGTTTCACGCAGCGCGGCGACCACCGCCAGCGGGGCCTGGGTCATCGCCCATAGCGCCAGGCCGTAGGAGCCCATGGTGCCGATCCCGCCGAGGATGCCTTTTTTCCAGTGCTGACGTAAATAACGACTGGCCTCACGCCGTCGCGCCACCATCGCCCAGCACAGCAGGCAAAAGCCGTTCATAAAAAAGGTCCACAGGGTGTAGCCCAGCGCCGAGCCCGCCAGCCGGACGCCGGTGCCGTCCACCAGCGTATAACCGGCGATAAAGCAGGCGTTGATCAGCGCCAGCACGATGCCTTTGCGCGAGCTGGCGCGGCCGTTAAAGGCCATCGCCAGAATCGCCAGGCAGATGACGCCGATACCCAGCCAGGCCAGCGGCGACAGACGATCGCCGAGGAACAGCACGCTTATCGCCGCCACCAGCAGCGGCGCAGTGCCGCGCATCAGCGGATAGGTCTGGCTCATATCCGATACCTGGTAGGTCTTCGCCACCAGCACCGTATACACCACCTGTAACGCGCACGACGCCAGCAGATAGGGGGCGCTGACCAGCGCGGGCTGCGGGGCAAAGGGGAGCATCACCAGGGCGATCAGCGCGGCCGAGCCGCTGACGCCGATCGCCGCGTACATTTTATCGCCGCTGGCTTTGACGATAGCGTTCCAGCTGGCGTGCAGCAGGGCGGCGAACAGCAAAATGCAGAATACGGTGAGGGTCATCGCAGACAGGTTCAACAGTGAAGGTCACCGGAATGTAACACGCGCCCGCGCTGCCTGCCAGCGGGGGGTTAAAGCGAACAAAACAGGCGATGCGTTACCCGCGGTTCATCGTACACCGGGCGAAAACCAAGCCTTTCATAAAAGGGCCAGGCCTGCGCCGGGGCATGGGTGTTGAGAAAGTCGAACCAGGCGCTGGAGTGGGTGATAACCGAGACCAGCAGCTGCTGGCCGATGCCCCGGCGACGATAGCGTTCGCTGATGTAGAGGTGGCGAATGCGCCCGGCCCGCGGCTGCGGACTGAAGGGATCGCTATTGATGCCGCATACCCCTACCAGCTGGTGGTTGACGAAGGCGCCCAGCAGCGTTTCGCCCGGCGCGTTAAAGCGGTTTTTGCCGCTCTGCCAGTTTTCCGCCAGGCGGCGCAGCATATTGAAATGCTGTTCAAGGCTTTCAATTCGTAGCGCCGCGAACCCCGGGGCATCCGGCGTCGTGGCGGCAATTAACAGGGGTGGCATAGCATCCTCCATCAAGTCATACCGGGACGCCCGGCGGGCGCCTGCAGGGGGGCGGTTTCCCGCCCCCCTCAGGTGCGACTTGAACCTGAATCAGCGGAACTGTTTCAGGACTGCATCAAGTAGTTGCAACACAGCAACCATGAGTTTCAGGATCAAAATAATAATATCCATTCCGCCCATACGCGCGTCTCCTGTGGTTAAGGAGCACAATAAGCTGACGTACCTTTCCGCTGCCCGTTGCCAGCTTATCCCTGCCTGTCGCCGGCGGCGTCTGCCCTGGCCGATAGTTCGTCCTTTCCATGAACGGCTTCCCGGCCCGCCGCCTGCAACGACAGGGGTGCGCAGCGCTGAGCCACGCGTTGCCGCGCGGGCCAGTGACTGCACGTTGTTGACGTAACACAGTGTGCTCTCTCGGGGTTAAGGCACTGACGGCACCACCCGTTTCAGCCAGGACTTCGTTGCGCCGGTCAAACTTGCGGCCCCCGAATGGCACAAAGTGAACACACCCAGTATAGATAAATACTGTATGGATGAGCAGTATTTTTTGGACAAATCCGCCCCTCTCATCCATACTCTATGACAGAGAAAAACCGACCTTAAATTGCGCGAACTGCAGCGATCGCGTATACTTTTGGCGTTGACGTAATACAGTGTGCTTGCGGCTACCACCTGTAACCATGCTGATAAAAACCTCGCTCCGGCGGGGTTTTTTGTTTTCTGTCCTTTTGCGCCGAACTGTGATCTTTCGCGCAAATTTTCGTGGATGAAAATAAATCCATTGTGAAAACGTAAAACCTGTGTTTGTATAAATTCAGCTTATTTTTCGACACAACAGGTCCCTAATGAACGCAACCCTGATCGCTTCGACCCTACTAAAAACCGCGCCAGCCGCGGTGGTCGTCGTGTCTGTGGTGGTCGTCGTCGGCAATGCGCCGTAGGGTCCGGAACAACACGAATTCCAAACCCCGCCGGCGCAAACCGAGCGGGGTTTTTTGTTGGCGAGCCCCCCGGTAAAGTCGGCCCAGAAGAAAAGGACTGGAGCATGGCAAGTTCGGGCACCACATCAAACACAATGCGCTTTACCGGCGCGCAGCTGGTTGTTCATTTACTGGAGCGCCAGGGTATCACTATGGTCAGCGGCATTCCGGGCGGCTCCATCCTGCCTATCTACGATGCCTTAAGCCAGAGCACGCAGATCCGCCACATCCTGGCGCGCCACGAGCAGGGCGCGGGCTTTATCGCCCAGGGGATGGCGCGTACCGAAGGCAAGCCGGCGGTCTGTATGGCCTGCAGCGGCCCGGGGGCGACGAACCTGGTGACGGCGATCGCCGATGCCCGCCTGGATTCGATTCCGCTGGTCTGCATCACCGGCCAGGTACCGGCCTCGATGATCGGTACCGACGCCTTCCAGGAAGTGGACACCTACGGCATCTCTATCCCCATCACCAAACATAACTATCTGGTGCGCGACATTGCCGAGCTGCCGCAGGTGATCAGCGACGCCTTCCGTATTGCCCAGTCCGGGCGTCCCGGGCCGGTGTGGATAGACATTCCTAAGGACGTGCAGTCGGCGACCATTGAGCTGGAAGCGCTGCCTGAGCCTGGCGAGCGCGCCCCGGCACCGGCATTCGCGCCTGAAAGCGTGCGTGAAGCGGCGGCAATGATCAACGCGGCGAAACGCCCGGTACTGTATCTGGGCGGCGGGGTGATTAACGCGCCGCAGGCGATCCGTGAGCTGGCGGAAAAAGCCAACCTGCCGACCACCATGACCTTAATGGCGCTGGGCATGCTGCCGAAGGCGCATCCTTTGTCGCTGGGCATGCTGGGGATGCACGGCGCGCGCAGCACCAACTTCATTCTGCAGGAGGCGGATTTACTGATTGTTTTAGGCGCCCGTTTTGATGACCGGGCGATTGGCAAGACCGAGCAGTTCTGCCCGAACGCGAAGATTATCCACGTCGATATCGACCGCGCCGAACTGGGCAAAATTAAGCAACCGCACGTGGCGATTCAGGGCGATGTGGCGGAAGTCTTAGCCCAGCTGAACCCGCAGATTGAGGCGCAGCCGCGCGAGGAATGGCGCCAGCTGGTGGCCGACTTGCAGCGCGAATTCCCCTGCGCCATCCCGCAGGAAAGCGACCCGCTCTCCCATTACGGCCTGATTAACGCCGTGGCCGCCTGCGTGGATGATGAAGCGATCATCACTACCGACGTTGGCCAGCACCAGATGTGGACGGCGCAGGCCTACCCGCTCAATCGTCCGCGCCAGTGGCTGACCTCCGGCGGCCTCGGCACCATGGGCTTCGGCCTGCCGGCAGCCATCGGCGCGGCGCTGGCCAATCCGCAGCGCAAGGTTATCTGCTTCTCCGGCGACGGCAGCCTGATGATGAATATTCAGGAGATGGCCACCGCCGCCGAAAATCAGCTGGATGTAAAAATTATCCTGCTGAACAACGAAGCGCTGGGGCTGGTGCATCAGCAGCAGAGCCTGTTCTATCAGCAGGGCGTTTTTGCCGCCACCTATCCGGGGATGATTAACTTTATGCAGATTGCCGCCGGTTTTGGCCTGCAAACCTGTGATTTAAATAATGAATTCGATCCGCAGGCGGCGCTGCAGGCGATCATCGACCGTCCGGGGCCGGCGCTGATCCACGTGCGCATCGACGCACAGCAGAAAGTGTATCCGATGGTACCGCCGGGTGCGGCCAATACTGAAATGGTGGGGGAATAAGCCATGCAAAAACAATGTGATAACGTCATTCTGGAACTCACCGTCCGCAACCATCCCGGCGTCATGACCCACGTGTGCGGGCTTTTTGCCCGTCGCGCGTTTAACGTCGAAGGCATTCTCTGTCTGCCAATTCAGGGCAGCGAACACAGCCGCATCTGGCTGCTGGTAAATGATGACCAGCGACTGGGGCAGATGATTAGCCAGATTGAAAAGCTGGAAGATGTCACCAAAGTGGCGCGTAACCAGTCCGATCCCACCATGTTTAACAAAATTGCGGTGTTCTTCGAATAGCGCTCAAGGCTTGAACAGCCACGCGCTTATCGCTAAGGTAAGCGCCTTTACCGGATGACGCTGCGCTTATCCGGCCTACAAGCAGTGAATCCGTAGGCCGGATAAGGCGTTTACGCCGCCATCCGGCGTTTTCAGGCACCAGGACACACCATGACCACCATCGCCCTTATTGACGATCATTTGATTGTCCGCTCCGGCTTTGCTCAGCTGCTGGGGCTGGAAGCTGATTTTCAGGTTGTCGCCGAATTTGGTAGCGGCCGCGAGGAGCTGACGGGGCTACCGGGGCGCGGCGTGCAGGTCTGTATCTGCGATATCTCAATGCCGGATATTTCCGGGCTGGAGCTGCTCAGCCAGCTGCCGAAGGGGATGGCGACCATCATGCTGTCGGTACACGATAGCCCGGCGCTGATCGAGCAGGCGTTGAACGCCGGCGCGCGCGGCTTCCTGTCGAAACGCTGCAGCCCCGATGAACTTATCGCCGCGGTACGCACGGTGGCGGCGGGCGGTTGCTATCTCACGCCGGATATCGCCATGAAGCTGGCCGCCGGGCGCCAGGATCCGCTCACCAAACGCGAGCGTCAGGTGGCGGAAAAGCTGGCGCAGGGCATGGCGGTGAAAGAGATTGCCGCCGAGCTCGGTCTGTCGCCGAAAACCGTCCACGTACACCGCGCCAACCTGCTGGAAAAGCTGGGCGTCAGCAACGACGTTGAGCTGGCGCGCCGCATGTTCGATAGCTGGCAATGAAGGCCGTCGTCTCACGATTGCTGTCGGTCATCGGCTGCGCCTTTATCTTCGCGGCCGCCTGGTTCTGCCTGTGGAGCATCAGTCTGCATCTGGTGGAACGCGCGGATTTAGCGGTGCTGCTGTTTCCCTTTGGCCTGCGGCTGGGGTTAATGCTGCAATGCCCCCGCGGCTACTGGCCAGTGCTGCTGGGAACCGAATGGCTGCTTATCTTCTGGCTGGCGCAGGAGGTGGCGCTGGCGCACCCGATAATTTTGATGACCGGAAGCCTGCTGACTCTGCTGCCGGTGGCGTTGATCTCGCGCTACCGGCAGCAGCGCGACTGGCTGACGCTGCTGCGCCAGGGCGGGGCGTTAATGGCCGCCGCGCTGCTGCAATCGCTGCCGTGGCTGGCGGAGGGGGACGAGGGGCTTAACGCCCTGCTGTTGACGCTGACCGGCGGCCTGACGCTGGCGCCGACCTGCCTGGTTTTCTGGCACTATCTTACCAGCACCGTCTGGCGGCCGCTGGGGCCGGCGCTGGTGGCGCAGCCGGTTAACTGGCGCGGGCGGCATCTGATCTGGTATCTGCTGTTATTCACCATTAGCCTGTGGCTGCAGCTTGGCCTGCCCGCCGAGCTCTCCCGCTTTACCCCGTTTTGTCTGGCGCTGCCGATTATCGCCCTCGCCTGGCACTACGGCTGGCAGGGCGCGCTGATCGCCACCCTGATGAACGCTATCGCCTTGATTGCCAGCCAGACCTGGCACGATCACCCGGTCGATTTATTGCTTTCCCTGCTGGCACAGAGCCTCACCGGGCTGCTGTTGGGGGCGGGGATCCAGCGGTTACGCGAGCTGAACCAGTCATTACAAAGCGAGCTGGCGCGTAATCGTCGGCTGGCTGAACGCCTGCTGGAGACCGAAGAGAGCGTGCGGCGAGACGTCGCCCGCGAGCTCCATGATGATATCGGCCAGACCATCACCGCGATCCGCACCCAGGCCGGGATCGTACAGCGGCTGGCGCCGGACAATGCCAGCGTGCGCCAGAGCGGTCAGCTGATAGAACAGCTGTCGCTGGGAGTTTACGACTCGGTGCGTAGACTGCTAGGCCGTCTGCGTCCGCGTCAGCTCGACGACCTGCCGCTGGAGCAGGCGGTACGTTCGTTGATGCGCGAGATGGAGCTGGAGGACCGCGGCATTGTCAGCCATCTCGACTGGCGGATTAACGAGGCGGGACTGAGCGAGAACCAGCGCGTGACGCTGTTTCGCGTTTGCCAGGAGGGGCTGAATAATATCGTCAAGCACGCCAGCGCCAGCGCTGTCACTCTGCAGGGCTGGCAGCAGGATGAGCGACTAATGCTGGTGCTGGAAGATGACGGTTGCGGCCTGCCGCCGGGGTCGAATCTGCAGGGGTTCGGCCTGACCGGCATGCGCGAGCGCGTGACCGCCCTGGGCGGCACACTGACGATCTCCTGCACCCACGGTACCCGGGTGTGCGTCAATCTACCGCTGCGTTACGCCTGAGAGGATCGCCGATGTTCGCCTTTTTAAAAGCCCCGCCGGACGCTGCGCCGATTAGCGATAAACGCGAGCTTGATGCGCGTTATCGCTACTGGCGTCGCCATATCCTGTTGACCATCTGGCTGGGCTACGCGCTGTTCTATTTCACCCGCAAAAGCTTTAACGCCGCGGTCCCGGAAATTCTCGCCAGCAACGTCCTGACCCGCAGCGATATTGGCCTGCTGGCCACGCTGTTCTATATCACCTACGGACTGTCGAAATTTTTCTCCGGTATCGTCAGCGACCGCTCCGACGCCCGCTATTTTATGGGGCTGGGGCTTATCGCCACCGGGGTGGTGAATATTCTGTTCGGTTTTTCTTCCTCACTATGGGCTTTCGCGCTGCTGTGGGCGCTGAATGCCTTCTTCCAGGGCTGGGGCTCGCCGGTCTGCGCCCGACTGCTGACGGCCTGGTATTCGCGGACCGAGCGCGGCGGCTGGTGGGCGCTATGGAATACGGCGCATAACGTCGGCGGCGCGCTGATCCCGATGGTGGTGGGAGCGGCGGCGCTGCACTACGGCTGGCGTGCCGGGATGACCATCGCCGGCTGTCTGGCGATCCTCGCCGGACTGTATCTGTGCTGGCGGCTGCGCGATCGCCCGCAGGCGGTGGGGTTACCCGCCGTGGGCGACTGGCGTCACGATGCGCTGGAAATCGCCCAGCAGCAGGAAGGCGCTGGGATGTCTCGTAAAGCGATCCTGACCCGCTACGTGCTGGCCAATCCCTACATCTGGCTACTGTCGCTGTGCTATGTGCTGGTGTACGTGGTGCGGGCGGCGATTAACGACTGGGGCAATCTGTATATGTCGGAGACGCTAGGCGTCGATCTGGTGACCGCTAACTCGGCGGTGACCATGTTTGAGCTGGGCGGTTTTATCGGCGCGCTGGTGGCGGGGTGGGGCTCGGATAAGCTGTTTAACGGCAACCGTGGGCCGATGAACCTGATTTTCGCCGCCGGAATTTTGCTGTCGGTTGGCGGCATGTGGCTGATGCCGTTCGCCAGCTATGTCATGCAGGCGGCCTGCTTCTTCACTACCGGTTTCTTCGTTTTCGGCCCGCAGATGCTGATCGGCATGGCGGCGGCGGAATGTTCGCATAAAGAAGCCGCCGGGGCGGCAACCGGGTTTGTCGGCCTGTTCGCTTATCTTGGCGCCTCGCTTTCCGGCTGGCCGCTGGCGCAGGTGATGGATATCTGGCACTGGACCGGATTCTTCGTGGTGATTGCGATTGCCGCCGGCATTTCCGCGCTGCTGCTGCTGCCGTTTTTAAACGCGCAGGCGCCGCGTACCGCCAGCGAAGCGTGATGTAGCTCACCCTTTCGCCGCGAACGGGGCAAAACTAAGAAATTTTCCCGGTTTTACCTGGACGCCGTCTCAGGCCAGACGGCGCGCTGGTTTTTACAATGCCTGGTTATTACGCAGGCATAAAAAATCAGCTCAGGAGATACCCATGCTGGCCTTTCTGAATCAGGTGCGCAAGCCGACCCTGGATCTGCCGCTCGATGTGCGGCGCAAAATGTGGTTCAAACCTTTCATGCAGTCCTATCTGGTGGTTTTCATCGGCTACCTGACCATGTACCTGATCCGCAAGAACTTTAACATCGCGCAGAACGACATGATCTCCACCTACGGGTTGAGCATGACGCAGCTGGGGATGATTGGCCTGGGCTTCTCCATCACCTACGGCGTGGGCAAGACGCTGGTCTCTTATTATGCCGACGGCAAAAACACCAAGCAGTTCCTGCCGTTTATGCTGATCCTCTCCGCCATCTGTATGCTGGGCTTTAGCGCCAGCATGGGGGCGGGTTCTACCAGCCTGTTCCTGATGATCGCCTTCTATGCGCTGAGCGGTTTCTTCCAGAGCACCGGCGGCTCGTGCAGCTATTCCACCATCACCAAGTGGACGCCCAGACGCAAACGCGGCACTTTCCTCGGCTTCTGGAATATCTCCCACAACCTCGGCGGCGCGGGCGCGGCGGGCGTGGCGCTGTTTGGCGCCAACTATCTGTTCGACGGCCATGTGATCGGCATGTTTATCTTCCCGTCGATTATTGCGCTGATCGTTGGCTTTATCGGCCTGCGCTACGGTAGCGACTCTCCGGAATCCTACGGCCTCGGCACGGCGGAAGAGCTGTTTGGCGAAGCGATCAGCGAAGAGGACAAAGAGACCGAAGAAAATGCGATGACCAAGTGGCAGATCTTTGTTGAGTACGTGCTGAAAAACAAAGTGATCTGGCTGCTGTGCTTCTCCAACATCTTCCTCTACGTGGTGCGTATCGGTATCGATCAGTGGTCCACCGTGTACGCCTTCCAGGAGCTGAAGCTGTCGAAAGAGGTGGCGATTCAGGGCTTTACCCTGTTTGAGGTCGGCGCGCTGGTCGGCACGCTGCTGTGGGGCTGGCTGTCGGATCTGGCCAACGGCCGCCGCGCGCTGGTGGCCTGCATCGCGCTGGCGCTGATTATCGCCACCCTCGGGGTTTACCAACATGCCAGCAACCAGTACGTCTATCTGGCCTCGTTGTTTGCGCTGGGCTTCCTGGTGTTTGGTCCGCAGCTGTTGATCGGCGTCGCCGCCGTCGGTTTCGTACCGAAAAAAGCGATCGGCGCCGCCGATGGGATCAAGGGCACCTTCGCCTATCTGATCGGCGATAGCTTCGCCAAACTGGGTCTCGGGATGATCGCCGACGGCACCCCGGTCTTCGGCCTGACCGGCTGGGCCGGCACCTTTGCGGCGCTGGACGCCGCCGCCGTCGGCTGTATCTGCCTGATGGCCATCGTGGCTATCTTTGAAGAGCGTAAAATTCGCCGCGAGAAAAAGAACCGTATTTTGCAGACCGCCTGATTCACCAGGTATTTGGTAACCTTGCCCGGCCTTCGCGCCGGGCTTTTTTATTTCTTGCGCATTATGCCAGGCCCGACAGTCGACAGCAGGCAAATTCCCATTATGATAGTCAGGCTGCGATTGGATGAGAGGATGCATGATCTGGATAGGACTGGCCACCCTGGTAGTGGTGTTTGTTGTGGGATTTCGGGTGCTTACCTCTGATTCACGCCGCGCGATCCGCCGCCTGAGCGAACGCCTCGGCATCACGCCTGTCCCGCTGGAATCGATGATCGATCAGCTGGGAAAAACCGCCGGTAATGAGTATTTGCGTTACCTGGAGCGGCCGAATGAAGCACATCTGCAGAACGCCGCCCAGGTGCTGCTCATCTGGCAGGTCGCGATTGTCGACGCCAGCGAAAAAAACCTGCATTACTGGTATCGCCTGATGCAAAAAGCGCGTTTAGCGGCGCCGATCACCGAGGCGCAGATCCGCCTGGCGCAAGGGTTTCTGCGCGAGCTGGATCCGGATATGAGCGATTTGCATAACCTTCAGCAGCGCTATAACGACCTGTTTCTCCCGGAAGACGGCGTGCACTGGCTGCACTGATCTCATAGTTATTCGGCCTGGGGTTCATCGCTTTTTGTGCCGGATGGCGGCTGCGCCTTATCCGGCCTACGGTTTCCGCACTCGTCACTTGCAGGCCGGATAAGCGTAAGCGCCATCCGGCAGGATAACTACAGTAGGATTTTCAGGCCGTGTTTTTGTACGACGCTAAGCAATTTTAATGACATTCCGCTCGGTCGTTTAGCGCCAGTCTCCCATTTTTGCACGGTAGACACACTGGTATTCAGATAACGAGCGAACACGGGTTGGCTAACATTGAGTTGTTCACGTAGCGCTTTAATTTCAATGGGTTGAAGTGCGGCTACGCTACCGAGACATGATTCATCAAAATGGCGCATTGTTTCCTGTGGGATTGCGCCAACGCTGAATAGCCCCGACGCAGCGCTATGGATCGCTTCGAAAGCCGGGCTTTTGTATTTATTTTTTGCTGTCATCGCAAATCTCCACTAATTCTTTACTTTTAACTAAGGCCGTCGTTTTCTCTTCAGAGAGATTGGCATAGTGTTTTGCTAACTCACGAAAACCCATTAACTCGCGATGGTTGATATTGGCCATATCCTGTTTGGCATATAGAAAGGTATAAAACCAATACTCTGCGCTTTTGGTAAGGATGATTGCGCGATCGCGATTCTTGTTGAGTCGCTTTTTATAAACCCCTCCTCCTAAATCAACCACCTTGCCCTGAAGCGCAGATTGAATTGCCTGATAGAGCTCGTCGTCGGAAATGCCATGAGAGCTAGCCTCTCTGGCGAACCATTTGGTTTTGAAGATACGCATTGCTGACATCCTGTCGTTAAAAGTATAGCACATAGTGCTATATTAAATTCTCCTGAGATTTGTTAAAGCGATAGCAAGCATCGTTTTTTTAAACATACGAGCAGCTACGCATCCTCTTATGAAAAGCGATGAGAGTTGCGAAAACGTTAAATTCGTCACAAACAAAATGTTACACTGCGCGGCTTTCAGCCACTTTCTTCGCAGGTCACTCATGAGTCATTCAAATGAAACCAAATCCCATGCACGCGATCTCGCGCGGCCAAACTGGTCGGCGGTTTTCGCGGTTGCTTTCTGCGTTGCCTGCCTGATTACCGTCGAATTTCTACCGGTCAGTCTGCTGACGCCGATGGCGCTGGATTTAGGCATCTCCGAAGGGATGGCCGGGCAGTCGGTGACGACGACGGCATTCGTCGCGATGTTTTCCAGCCTGTTTATCACCTCCGTCATTGGCAAAACCGATCGCCGCTATGTGGTTATTCTGTTTTCGCTGCTGCTGACCTTTTCCTGCCTGCTGGTATCGTTTGCCGATAGCTTCACCCTGCTACTGCTGGGGCGCGCCTGTCTGGGCCTGGCGCTCGGCGGCTTCTGGGCAATGTCGGCCTCGCTTACCATGCGTCTGGTGCCGATGCGCGTGGTGCCGAAAGCGCTATCGATTATTTTCGGCGCGGTATCAATCGCGCTGGTGATCGCCGCCCCGTTGGGCAGTTTCCTTGGCGGGCTTATCGGCTGGCGCAACGTCTTTAACGGCGCGGCGGTGATGGGCGTGCTGTGTACGCTCTGGGTGCTGAAAGCGCTGCCGTCGCTGCCCGGTGAATCGGCTTCTCAGCAGCAAAATATGTTTGGTCTGCTGAAGCGTCCGGGGGTGATGGCCGGAATGTGCGCCATTTTCATGGCTTTTGCCGGACAGTTCGCCTTCTTTACCTATATTCGCCCTGTGTACATGACCCTCGCCGGGTTTGATGTCGACGGCCTGACGCTGGTGCTGCTGAGCTTTGGTATCGCCAGCTTTATCGGCACCTCGCTCTCCTCGGTGCTGCTCAAGCGTTCGGTGAAAGCGGCGCTGGCGATTGCGCCGCTGGTGCTGACCGCCTGCGCGGTGGCGCTGGTGCTGTGGGGAGAGAGCAAAATCATCGCCTCGACGGTGGCGATTATCTGGGGCTTCGCGTTTGCGCTGATCCCGGTGGGGTGGTCAACGTGGATCACCCGTTCCCTCTCCGATCAGGCGGAAAAAGCCGGGTCGATTCAGGTGGCGGTGATCCAGCTGGCCAACACCTGCGGCGCCGCGGTCGGCGGCATTGCGCTTGACCACTTAGGGCTGCTGTCGCCGCTGGTGTTGTCAGGGATATTGATGCTGTTTACCGGCCTGCTGGTGGCGGCCAAAGTGAAGGTGAATTCACCCGCTTAAGGCCGCTCGCCTTTTGCCAGCCGGGCATTGATGTTGGCAATCACTTCCGGCAGGTCCGCCAGGGTATCAACCACATAATGCGCCCCGGCGGCATACAGTTTGCCTGCCGCCCGCTCGCGGCGGGTGGCGATTTCCGCTTTCGACATCGCCTGGTACTCCTCCCAGGTTGCGCCGAATTCGTTACCGGACACCGCCAGCCCGACGCTCCACATCCCGGCATGTAACCCTTCGCTGATGCCCGGCGCGGCGTCGTCGACCTTCACGCAGTGGGCCACATCGTCTATGCCCAGGGTAATCACGTTCTGCAGCGCCATCCACGGGCCCGGACGACCGCCGGCGGCAAGGTCATCGGTGGCGACCCAGTGGTCCGGGGCGTAGCCCTGGGCGGCGGCGGCCGGTACCAGCTTTTCCATCACCGGACGCGGATAGCCCGAGCAGGAGCCGATCTTCAGGCCCTTGGCGCGCAGCGCGGCGATAGTGTCGACCACGCCGGCAATCGGTGCGGAAAAATCGACAACCTTAGCGATTTGCAGCGGCATAAACGCGGCGTAGATCGCATCGATATCCGCGGCCGTCATCGCGCGGCCGAATTTGGCCTGCCAGCGGCTATCGACAGCAGGGAGTTTGCCCAGCGCCTCAATGTGCTGCCACTTGCCAAGCCCCATCGGCACGCGGGCCTCTTCAAGGGTTATCTCAATATCGAAGGCCTGGCGGAAGGCCTCGACGAAAATTTGCGTCGGGGCGAAAGAGCCGAAGTCTACGGTGGTGCCTGCCCAGTCAAGGATCAGTGCGCTAATACGGTTCATGGCGGTTCCTTATTGTTTCCAGTACATGGCGTTGTCGATAGCCGCCAGCAGGGCGGTGATATCGGCGTCGTAGACTTCGCCAATGTTGCCGATGCGGAAGCAGTCGCTTTGCGATACTTTGCCCGGATAGATAACGAAGCCCTGATCTTTCAGCTTCTGGTAGAAGGTGTGAAAGCGATACTGCGGCGCATCCGGTGAATAAAAGGCGGTAATGATCGGCGAGTGCAGGCTATCGTCGAGCAGCGGCCGGAAGCCGAGCGCGCGCATCCCGGCGACCAGCCGGCGCTGATTGTTGCGGTAGCGCTGATGGCGAGCGCTGACGCCGCCCTCCTGCGCCAGCTCTTTCAGCGCCTGGGCGAAGGCCAGCACGGTATGCGTCGGCGAGGTGAAGCGCCACTTGCCGTGGTTGTCCTCCATGCAGCGCCACTGGGCGTACAGATCCAGCGACAGCGAGCGCGAACGGCCTTTGCAGGCGGCCAGCTCCGCTTCACGGGCAATCACGAAGGCAAAGCCCGGCACGCCCTGAATGCATTTGTTGGCGGAGCTTATCAGGTAATCAATATTTAGCGCGGCGATATCCAGTGGAATGCCGCCGAAGCTGCTCATCGCATCGACGATATAGCGTTTATCGTACCGTTTCGCCAGTTCGGCCACCTCTTCGATCGGATTCAGCATACCGGTGGTGGTTTCGCTGTGTACCATCGCGATATGGGTGATCGCCGGGTCGTTCTGCAGGATCTGTTCGATCGCGGCCGCGTCCGGACGGGAGACTTCGCCGCAGTCGTAAGGGTGGCAGGCGATGCCCATCAGTTGCGCCATCTCAATCATACGCGCGCCATAGGCGCCATTGCTGACGATCAACACTTTGCCCTGTTCGCCGATGACGCTGCCGAGCACCGCTTCGACCGCGTAGCTGCCGCTACCCTGCAGTAGCACCGCCGTATAACCGTCGGCCGGGGTAGCCAACTGCACCAGCTGCTGGCGAATGGTCTGTACCACGCCGAGATTGTAATCATCATCCCAGGTACAGCTATCGAACAACATCGCCTCTTTTACCGTACGGGAGGTGGTTAGCGGGCCGGGGGTCAGCAGCAGGTAGTTCCGTGAAGTCATTTGTCTCACCATTTGGTCTATACCAGATTTATAGTTATCATGGAGACAAAGCCGGGACAGGGTCAAAGGAAATGTGGCGCTGCAACAAAAAATTCATCTGGCTATGTATAATGAGCGCACGAAAAGTGGCAGTGAGTAAACATGAAATCACCCTCTGGCGAGATGCCGCAATACCTGATGATTAAGGCGCAGCTGCAGGCGCGTATTCAAAACGGCGCCCTCAAAAGCGGCGACAAGCTGCCTTCCGAGCGCGAGCTGTGCGCGCTGTTCAACACGACGCGGATTACGGTGCGTGAGAGCCTGGCGCAGCTGGAGGCCAGCGGCGTGATTTACCGCGCCGACCGCCGCGGCTGGTTTGTGACGCCGGAGCGTCTATGGCTGGATCCGACGCAAAATACCAACTTCCACAAGCTGTGTCTCGAGCAGGGTCGCGAACCGAAAACGGTGCTGCTTGATGGCCGCCTGGCTGCCGTGCCGCTGGATGTGATGGCGCCGCTGGCGCTGCAGCCCTTCGATCAGGTCTACCTGCTGACCCGGCTGCGCTATGCCGACGGGCGTCCGGTGTGCTACTGCGAAAACCACTGTCTGCCCGCGCGGGTGCCTGAGCTGCTGCGCCACGATCTCAACGGCAGTCTGACCGAGATTTATCAAACTCACTACGACCTGATCTATACCAGTATGCATCTGTCGTTTTATCCCACCTCAATGCCGCCGCAGGCCGCCGAGGCGCTGGGGGTGATGGAGGGGCGCCCGGCGCTGCTGTTGCGCAGGCTGAATTACGATCAGCACGGGCGTATTCTCGACTACGATATCGAATACTGGCGGCATGATAGCCTGCGGATCGAAGTCGATACCCATTGATTTTATTAGTTAAATTTTTTCATCTCCCCGGTGGCGCTAGCGCTTACCGGGGCTACGCATCCCGCTCGTTTTAACTCCTTCGACATACTTCTTTCATCGTTTTGTCATAAACCCTCGGTAGCGTGAAGCTAAATCTGGTCTACACCAGAATAACTAACTGCGATGAGGCTTACACGATGAAACTCTCCCGACTTGCTCTGCTGTCCCTGTTCGCGCTGACCAGCTCTCCGGTTTGGGCGGACGGCGTCGTCACGGTTTACTCCGCCGACGGCCTGCATGACGGCGATAACAGCTGGTATCAGAGCCAGTTCGCTGCCTTCACCAAAGCGACGGGCATCAAAGTGCAGTATGTGGAAGGCGGCTCCGGCGCGATCGTCGAGCGTCTGGCCAAGGAGCGCACCAATCCGCAGGCTGATGTGCTGGTCACGGTGCCGCCGTTTATCCAGCGCGCCGCGAAAGAGCAATTGCTGGCAACCTTTACCCCGCAGGGAAGCGCGCAGATCCCCGGCGCTAACGACCGTTACGCGCCGCTGGTGAACAACTATCTGACCTTCATCTATAACAGCCAGTTGCTGAAAACCGCGCCGGCCAGCTGGCAGGATCTGCTGGATAGCCGCTACAAGAACAAGTTGCAGTACTCCACGCCGGGTCAGGCGGGCGACGGTACCGCGGTGATGCTGCAGGCGTTCCACAGCCTCGGCGGTAAAGACGCCGGCTTCGAGTATCTGGGCAAGCTGCAGGCCAATAACGTTGGCCCATCGGCCTCGACCGGTAAGCTGACGGCGCTGGTCAACAAAGGCGAGCTGTACGTCGCCAACGGCGATCTGCAGATGAACCTGTCGCAGATGGCGCGTAACCCGAACGTTAAAATTTTCTGGCCGGCGGATGACAAAGGCGAGCGCAGCGCGCTGGCGCTGCCCTACACCATCGGGCTGGTACAGAACGGACCGAACAGCGAAAACGGCAAAAAGCTGATCAATTTCCTGCTGGATAAACCGGCGCAATCCAGCGTCAGCGCGCGCTCCTGGGGCCTGCCGGTACGCAACGATGTAGCGCCGGATGATGCTAACTTTAAGGCGGCGAAAGCGGCGCTCGACGGCGTGAAGAGCTGGGAACCTAACTGGGACGATGTCGCGGTATCGCTGTCGGCTGACATTGCCCGCTGGCATAAAGTGACCGATAGCGAGTAAGCCTGATGTTGATGAAAACCACCGTCACTTCTTCCCCGTCGCTGGCGGGGACGTCCGGGATCACCCTGGACTCGCTGCGCGTTTCATACCACGGCAACGTGGTCTTAAAACCGCTGTCATTGACCATTGAGCCCGGTGAGGTGCTGGCGCTGATTGGCCCTTCCGGTTCCGGGAAAACCACGGTTCTGCGGGCGATTGCCGGTTTTGTGCAACCGGCTGGCGGGCGGATCCTGATCGGCGATACTGACGTCACCCAGTTGCCGCCGTACAAACGCGGCTGGCGATGGTGGTGCAGAACTACGCGCTGTTCCCGCATATGAAGGTGGAAGATAACGTTGCTTTCGGCCTGCGGGCGCAAAAGCAGCCCAGGGGGCTTATCGCCGAGCGGGTGACTGAAGCCTTAAAAATCGTCGGCATGGCGGATTACGCCACCCGCTACCCGCATCAGCTTTCCGGCGGCCAGCAGCAGCGCGTGGCGATAGCCCGCGCGATTGCCGTGCGTCCTCGGGTGCTATTGCTTGATGAACCGCTGTCGGCGCTGGATGCGCAAATTCGCCATAACATGGTGGAAGAGATTGCCCGCCTGCATCGCGAACTGCCGGAGCTCACCATCCTCTACGTCACCCACGATCAGACCGAAGCGCTGACCCTGGCGGACAAAATCGGCATCATGAAAGACGGGTCGCTGATCGCCCACGGTGAAACGCACGAGCTGTACCACTATCCGCCGAACCGCTTTAGCGCCGAATTCCTCGGCCGCGCCAATATCCTGCAGGCGACGGCGCTGAAAGACAGCCCCGAGCCGGGGCTGGTTAGCGTAAGCTGCGGCGGCGGCCTGATTAACGCCTTCAGCCGGGGCGGCCTGCATGGCAACAAAAAGCTGTTATGCATTCGCCCGCAGCACATGAGCCTGGCGCCGCGATCGGCAACCAGTAATCGCCTCAACGCCACCCTGACGTCGGTGCACTGGCAGGGCGATCTGACGCATCTGCTGTGCGATGTTGCCGGCGAAGCGGTGCGGGCGTCATGACTCAGGTCAACCCACTGCCGCGCGCGGGGGACAAGCTGTCGCTCTACTTCGAACCTGGCGATGCGGTTCTGATCGAGGTGCAATGATGGCGCAAACCCTCACGCTTGCGCGTCCGGCGCGAAACCTACGCCCTTACCTGTGGCTGGCGTTGCCGCTGCTGGTGCTGGCGACGCTGTTTTTCTATCCGCTGCTGCTGATCGCCGAACAGGCGCTGCGCGACGCCAGCGGCAACCTGAGCCTCGAGACCTTCTGGCAGGTGATTGACTCAAAACGCTTTATTGGCGCGTTGCTCAATACCTTACAGATTGCGGTGTTCGCTACCCTTGGCTGCCTGGTGCTCGGCAGCGTCCTGGCGCTGATTCTGGTGTTTATTCCGTTTCCCGGCAGCCAACTGGTGAGCCGGGTCATTGATACTTTTATTGCGCTGCCGACTTTTCTTATCACTCTCGCGTTCACCTTTATTTACGGCTCGGCGGGGCTGCTCAACGGCACCCTGATGGCGCTGTTTGCTTTTGAACTGCCGCCGGTAGACTTCCTCTATTCGATTAACGGCGTGATTCTGGCGGAGATTACCGTCTTTACGCCGCTGGTGATGCGTCCGTTGATGGCGGGATTGCGGCAGATAGATAAGAGCCAGCTGGAAGCGGCGAGTATTCTCGGCGCTCATCCGTTACGGGTGATTACCCAGGTTATCTTCCCGGCGGCGCTCCCGGCGCTGATGGCGGGCGGCAGCCTGTGCCTGCTATTGACCACTAACGAGTTCGGGATCGTGCTGTTTATTGGCGCCAAAGGGGTCAATACCCTGCCGATGATGGTCTACAGCAAGGCGATTCTGGAGTCGGATTACAGCGTGGCCTGCATGATTGCGCTGATCAATATTCTGCTGTCGCTGGGGCTGTTTATGCTCTATCGGCTGGCGGCGGCGCGCACTGGCGTAAGGAGTTAACGATGTTGATTTGGTCGCGTAAAGGCCGCGCGGCGGCGGGCGCGCTGGCGGTGACGCTTTTTGCCGGCGTTTTCCTGCTGCCGCTGGCGGTGATTTTACTCTCCAGCCTGAGTAAACAATGGAACGGCCTGCTGCCCACCGGCTTTACCTTTGCTCACTTTGTTAACGCCTTTCGCGGCGCGGCGTGGGATTCGCTGTTTTCGAGCCTGATGGTGGGCTTCTGCGCCAGCCTGTTGGCGCTGCTGTGCGGGATGTGGGCGGCGCTGGCGCTGCGCCAGTATGGCGCGACGCTACAGAAATATCTTGGCCTGGCGTTTTATCTGCCCAGCGCCATCCCCTCGGTTTCCGTCGGGCTGGGCATTCTGGTGGCGTTTAGCCAGGGGCCGCTGCAGATGAACGGCACCTTCTTTATCGTTCTGGCGGCGCACTTCGTGCTGATCTCCGCCTTTACCTTCAGCAACGTAACGACCGGGCTGGCGCGTATTTCCGCTGATATTGAAAACGTCGCCTCCAGCCTGGGCGCTTCGCCGTGGTATCGCCTGCGCCATGTGACGCTGCCGCTGATGACGCCGTGGATGATCTCGGCGCTGGCGCTGAGCCTGTCGTTGTCGATGGGAGAGCTAGGGGCGACGGTGATGATCTATCCGCCGGGCTGGACGACGCTGCCGGTGACCATTTTCAGCCTCACCGATCGCGGCAATATCGCCGATGGCTCGGCGCTGACCATTGTGCTGGTGGGCGTCACGCTGCTGTTGATGATGAAGCTTGAGCGTATCGCCCGCCGATTAAGCCAGAGATAAAGAATTGATGACGCCACCAGGGCACGGGTCTGACTGCCCGGCGGCGCTGCGCTTGCCGGTCCTGGGGTGGGGTCCCACAGGAAGGAACGTAGGCCGGATAAGGCATTGATGCCGCCATCCGGCATAAATGGAGCGCACCAGTTGTAGCCCGGCTAAGCGTAGCGCCAGCCGGGAACGCTCCTTCAACAACGCTCTCGCATCAGAACCACGCCTCAAACATCCCGCCGACGTTCAGCGAATCCAGCTGCTGGTCTTTGGTGTTGTTGACCTTCGCGGTATGCTCGTTGTCCACCTGGCCGCCGGTCACATAGAAGCGCAGCATCGGACGGAACTCCGGCCCCATGCCGATGGCGATGTTCTGCGACAGCGTCAGCTTCCAGCCGTGGTTATCCCCGCCCTGGTCGTAATCCACGCGCTGGTAGCCCGCTTCCAGCCAGGTGGAGTGCACGTCGTTCCAGAAGTACATCGGCCGGACGATGGCGCCGTAGTTTTTGCGGTTGTCGGTATTATCTTTGCCGTTGTCGTAGTCGTGGAAGGCCAGCAGATATTCCACCTGCGCCTGCTGGGTGAACTTATGGCTGCCCTCGAAGCTGGCGTAGACCGTGGTCAGGTCGTCGGTTTTGTTATAGACGCTGTTATCCGAGTTGTCGGAATAGCGCAGGATCACCTTGTTCACCCCGCTGTCGTTGGTGTGGCTCAGCACCAGCCCGCCCTGCCAGGCTTCGAGACGCGCGTCGCTGTCCACCGCCTTCGAGTCAAAGCCGTAGTTGGCGTACACCTCGACGTCGATCGGCCCGGCCTTGATGTTGTGGGTTTTGGTGGTCAGCGCGTAGTGGCCGTTGTCGCCGGTGTCGGAGCTGCCGGTACAGGTGATGCGCGACGGGTTGGTCTCATCGGCCATCACTTCCGGACTACAGGATTTCACCTGCGAGACCGCCGCCACGTCGAACTGCACGCCGCCGATATCAAAGTTCTTCACCCCGGCGCCCTGGCCGTCGTGGTTCATCCAGAAGTAGTCGTTGATCCCCTGTTGCGGACGCTGGTGGAAGTCGCGGCCGGCCCAGAGATAGGCGTTGGGGTTGGATTCCAGCACGTTGGTGACCCCGACGTAGGCCTTCTTCAGGTTAACTTCGTCGCTCCAGTGGTCGAACATCACGTTAAGATCCCAGATAGCCCCCTGCGCGCTTTTGAAGGCCTTGCTGATCTGGAATTCGCCGCCGTTGCTTTCGTTGCCCAGACGGCCGATCGCCGAGGCGCCGTTATAGGAGCCGTCGACGCCGACATATTTCTGGTCGCCGGTCTGGAAGTGGGCGCCATAGCGGGCGTAGCCGCTGAACTTGAGGCCGAACGGAATGGCCATATCCGGCGAGGCGGCGGTGGTTTCCGGGTTAGTAATCACGTCGACCTTTTTGTTGGCCGCGGCGTCGATTTTTGCCTGGCGGTCGGCCAGCGCTTTATCAACGGCTTTGGCGACGATGGCGTCGATCTGTTCCTGCGTAAATTCTTGCGCCATGACAGAAATTGGGCACAGCGCGGCGACCACCGCCATGGCTAAAGGCAGTTTTTTTACAGAATTCATGGTTATCTCGCTTTAATAATTAATATATTTCAGATAATAACCATCCCATTCTGGCTAGAATAAATAGCCAAAATAAGCTGATTTGTTTTTTAGGGTACAGCGACGCCGGAGAATAATATTCTCGCTAACGTTATGCCATATTAATTAACGCTGGTACAGATGGATTAATTCTTCTGAGAACTCGCGGGCCAGCAGCGAATTCATCAAATGATCCTGGGCATGTACCATAATCAGCGTCATGGGCTGACGCGCTTCACCGGCATCCTGCCCGATGAGCTGGGTTTGCATCTGATGCGCCCGGCGGGCGTAGCCGTCGGCCTCGTTTAAGAGTAAGCGCGCTTCGTCGATATTTCCGGTTCGGGCCGCATGCAGCGCTTCAAAACATAATGAGCGTGACTGTCCCGCATTAACGATAATTTCCATTACCGCATCTTCTAATTCAATCATGTGTATTCCTGAGGTATTTATTATTTAATAATGCAGTGAAAGTCCATTTTCTGCATTATTACGCTGTCATCTTATTATCTCTCCGGAAGGAGAGGGATTAGCTAACGGTTTCTGCTACCGGAACGCTATTTTTGGCTTTCTCAACTTCGGTTTTCATTAAGGAACGTTCATAAGCGCGCAGGAACGGCAGGTAAATGACCGCCGACATCACCATGCAGATGAGACACATCACCACCGGGCTCAGGGTCCAGTTAGCCGCCCACGACGCGCCAATTGGGGCCGGCGTAGTCCACGGCGTCAGCGACACCACCTGGCTCAGCCAGCCAAGACGCGTCGCGCCGTAAGCCAGCACCGCGTTGACCATCGGTACGCAGACGAAGGGGATAAACATCATCGGGTTCATGATGATCGGCGCCCCGAACAGAATCGGCTCGTTGATATTAAAGAAGCTCGGCACGATGCCCATCTTGCCGATGGTGCGCAGATGGGTGGCCCGGCTACGCAGCAGCAGGAAGGCCAGCGGCAGGGTAGAACCGACGCCGCCAATCAGCAGATAGTGATCCCAGAAGCCCTGCAGGTAGACGTGCGGCAGTACCGTGCCAGCCGCCAGCGCCGCCTGGTTTGCCGACAGGTTGGCCATCCAGAACGGGTTCATAATGCCGGTAACAATCAGCGAGCCGTGGATACCGGCGAACCAGAAAATCTGGCACATCAGAACAGAGAGCAAAATCGCCGGCAGCGAGTCGGAGGCGGAAACCAGCGGCTCCAGCAGATGCATGATCGCCTGCGGCAGGATCATCCCGGTCTGCGCTTCGATAAACAGATTCAGCGGATGCAGAGTCGCAATAACCACCAGCACCGGGATCAGGATTTCAAACGAACGGGCGACGCCGGTGGGGACCTCTTTCGGCAGACGAATCGTAATGTTGTTTTGCTTCAGCCACGCGTAAACGCGGGTGGAGTAGATGGCGGTGATCAGCGCGGTGAAAATGCCCTGACCGGACAGATACTGAGTGGAAATTTTGCCATCGGCATAGGGCGCGGCGACCAGCAGGAAAGCCATAAACGCCAGCAGACCGGACATCACCGGATCGAGCTGAAACTGACGACCGAGGCTGGCGCCAATGCCGACCGAGATAAAGAAGGTCATCACGCCCATGCTGAGGTTAAACGGCAGCATCAGTTGTTCGCGGTAGTGCTGGGAGAAATCAAGCCAGCCGCGGGCAAAGCCGTTGGTGGTATCGGGTGAAAACGGCGGAAAGATAAATACCAGCATGAAAGAGCCGATGATCATAAACGGCAAGGCGGCAGTGAAGCCATCGCGGATAGCGATAACGTATTTCTGCTGCCCAAGGCGTCCTGCCAGCGGAGTAATAGATTGCTCGATCACGGCAATCATGGACTGATACAGAGAACTCATTTCAACACCTCTCAGTGCGCCGCTGGGATCAGCGACAGAGCATAATTCAGGACGTTGTCTCCCCGCTGCATACCGTAGTCCATCGTATCGATGGGCTGAACGGGAATGTTCAGGGAAGCCGCTTTGTCAGACAGGGTTTTCAACATGTATTTCACCTGGGGGCCAAGCAACACCACCTGATACTGCGGAAACTGCATGTCAAATTCGGAAACGCCATAGGCGTCAATCTGCACCGGCAGGTCACGTTCATTCGCCGCCTCAACCATCTTTCTGACCAGCAGACTGGTGGACATCCCGGCAGAGCAGCACAGCATAATCTTGTACATCGACGACCATCCTCAAAATGTAAAAAGTTATTGCGTGGGTGATTTGATATCAGACGGAAACCGGTTTCCATTTATAAAAAGCAGAACTGTGATAGTGGTCAATATCTCCTGCTTATAGGGCGGATTTATTGGATTTCGCTCACATTATTCTGTCGATTTGGCGATGTTTTGCGCTGAAATGGAAAATCGGTTTCCAAACAAATGGCGAAATGGATATACTGCGCTGGTCATAATTGAAGCGATTCAGGTTTACAGGATTTTGGCGGGACGCGGCGCCCGCGCAGGGGAAAATGATGTCGACAATCAATGATGTTTCACGACTTGCCGGGGTTTCCAAAGCCACGGTGTCGCGAGTGTTGAGCGGCTCACGTGGCGTGAAGGAAGCCAGTCGTCAGGCGGTGCTGCAGGCGGCGGAAGCGCTCAATTACCGGCCAAACATGATAGCCCAGTCATTGCTCAGCCAGTCCACCGGCTGCATCGGCGTCATCTGCGCCCAGGACAACATCAACCAAACCACCAGCTATCTCTACGCCCTGGAAAAACAGCTCAGCCAGCACCAGAAACACCTGCTGCTGCGCTTCGCCAACACCAGCAACGGCGTGATGAACTCTCTGGAGGAGTTGACCTGCGGGCTGTGCGATAACGTGCTAATCATCGGCGCGCGTTTTCCTCTGAATATTAACCGCCCGGACGTGGTGCTGGTGGACTGCCTCGATAGCGAAGGCGACAACAGTATTCAGTTCGATCATGCTTTCGCCGCCGAAACCGCCTGTCACTATCTGATTAGCCAGGGGAGACGGCAGATTGCGCTGATTCATCCGCAGAGCAGCGGCTTTGCCGACCAGGTGCTGCTGGGCTACAAGCACGCGCTGGAAAAAAACTTTTTGCCGTTTAATCGCAACCTGGTGTTTCTGGATAACACCTCGCCGTCGGTGGCGGTGCAGGAGCTGGTCAATAACGCCACGACGCTGAACTTTAACGCGCTGCTGGTGAGCGATGAACAGCAGGCGCAGCGCGTGGTGCCGCAGCTGCAGGCGTTTAACCGCGCCGTTCCGCAAAATGTCATGGTGTTTAGCCTCGCCGGATCGTTACAGCTGCCCGGTATCCCGACTATCCCGGCGATTGAATATTCCATGGACGCGATGGCGTCGCGGATCGTCAACTGGCTGACCGAGAAAACGGACAACCCGGGCGGCAGCCCGCTGCGCGGCGATTTAATTATTCCGAAGCACTAAACGCTGCTCTTGCCCTGACCCGCCGCCGTTGGCTGCGGGTTTTTTGCTGGCTGGTTTTTGTCGTATCCCTCACATTATAAATAAAACTCATATCTGACGCCGGATTTTCGAACCGGACAGCCTGCGTGACCTGCCTTAAGTTGAGTACGAAAGTTCCACTCAAAAAACACTAACCAGAACATTCGTACCGCCTGCTTGAGGAAGTCACCCTATGAATCACACGAACGTTGTCGATGTGAAAGCGTGGATAGATACCCGCCCGGTCTCGCGCTTTCAATGGAACGTGCTGCTGCTCTGTTTCATCATCATTATGCTGGATGGGTATGACGCCGCGGTGATGGGCTTTGTCGCCCCGGCGCTCATCGAGGACTGGGGCATCAGCCGGGCCGAAATGGGGCCGATTCTTGGGGCGGCCATGTTCGGCGTCGCCATTGGCGCCCTGGTAGCGGGTCCGCTTTCTGACCGCTACGGCCGAAAGCGAATTTTACTCTGGTCGGTGGCGCTGTTTGCGCTGTTCAGCCTGGCCGGCGCCGTGGCGCAAAGCCCGACGCAGCTGGCGCTGATGCGTTTTCTCACCGGCCTTGGCCTTGGCGCCGTAATGCCCAACTGCGTCACGCTGGTGGCGGAATATATGCCGGAGCGGCGTAAAGGGGTGATGATCACCCTGATGTACAGCGGTTTTAACGTGGGTTCCGGCCTCGGCGGCTTTATCGCCGCCGGTTTGTTATCGCATTACAGCTGGCACTCGGCGCTGGTTTTTGGCGGCGTGCTGCCGCTCGTGGTGCTCCCCTTTATGATCGTGATGTTGCCAGAGTCGGCGATGAACATGGTGGCGCGCCGACTACCGGGCGAGCAGATCGCCAGGGCGCTTAACCGGCTTGGGGGCCAGTTTACGGCTGAAACCGTTTTCCAGCTGAATGCGCCGCCCATCACGCGGAGCAGCAAAGTGGCGCAGCTGTTCCGGCATGGCTATGCCCGCGGCACGATAGCGCTGTGGTTAACCTATTTTATGGGGCTGTTCGTGATTTACCTGCTGAACGGCTGGCTGCCAACCATTCTCCGCTCCGGCGGGCTGTCGCTGCAGCAGGCGGCGATGATGACCGGCTTGTTCCAGCTCGGCGGCCCGCTGGGCGGGATCCTTGTCGGTATGCTGATGGATCGCGCTTCGGCGAAAGCCGTGATTGCGGCAACCTATTTCCTCGGCTGTCTGTGCCTGTTGTCCCAGGGGGTAATGGATTTCGGTTCGGCGGCGCTGTCGGTGCTGATTTTTATCAGCGGGATGTGCATTAACGGCGCGCAGAACGGTCTGCAGGCCTATTCGCCCGCCTATTATCAAACCGAGATCCGCGCTACCGGCGTCAGCTGGATGCATGGTATCGGCCGTACCGGGGCTATCCTCAGCTCCACGCTGGGCGGGATGCTGATGCTGGCCGTGCCGGGACACTCGTCGATCTTTTTGGTGCTTGCGCTGCCGGCCTGCCTGGCGGGGATCTGTATTTTGTTGCACCGTATGAATCACGCTAAGCCTCGACTCACAGAGGCAGAACTTGACGCTTTGTCATCCCCCCTCGAACACCGATAAGTGGAGTTATCTGATGGCTAACATTCTCGGCGGTATCGCCGTCTCTCATACCCCGACTATCGGCTTCGCGGTCGATCATCATAAACAGCAGGACCCGGCGTGGGCGCCGATCTTCCAGAGCTTCGAACCGCTGCAGCGCTGGCTGGAGGAGAAAAAACCGGATGCGCTGGTGTACATCTTTAATGACCATGTGACCGCCTTTTTCTTCGATCACTATTCGACTTTTACGCTGGGAATCGATAGTCAATATGACGTTGCCGATGAGGGCGGCGGACCGCGCTGCCTGCCGCCGGTCCAGGGCAACGCGGCGCTCTCAAGGCACATTGGCGCCAGCCTGATGGCCGACGAGTTTGATATGTCGTTCTTTATGGATAAAAAGCTCGACCACGGCCTTTTCTCGCCGCTTTCGGCGCTGTTGCCCTGGGATGAAGCGCAGGGGTGGCCGACGGCGGTGATCCCGTTACAGATCGGCGTGCTGCAATTTCCGGTACCAAGCGCGCGCCGTTGTTACAAACTCGGCCAGGCGCTGCGCCGGGCGATTGAAAGCTTCCCGGAAGATATCAATGTGGCGATTGTCGCGACCGGCGGGCTCTCGCATCAGGTTCATGGCGAGCGCTGCGGATTTAATAATCCCGACTGGGATGCCCAGTTTGTTGATATGCTGGTTAATGACCCGGAAAAGCTTACCGAAATGACCCTTGGCGAATATGCCGAGCTGGGGGGGATGGAGGGGTCCGAAGTGATCATGTGGCTGGTGATGCGCGGCGCGCTATCAGCCAATGTCACCGAAACCTGGCGCGACTATTACCTGCCGTCGATGACCGGTATCGCCACGCTGATCCTTGAGAACAATGCGCGCCTGCCCCCCGTCGATACCCTGACGCGCCATCGCCAGCATATGGCGCAGCAGCTGGCCGGGGTGGAGAAACTGCCGGGAACCTATCCTTTTACCCACGAGCGCAGCCTGAATGGCTTGCGGCTTAACCGTTTCCTGCATCGGCTGATTGAGCCTGCCTGGCGCGAACGTTTTCTGCAGTCGCCTCAGTCGCTTTATGCCGAAGCCGGACTGAGTGAGGAGGAACAGCAGTTGCTCAACGCGCGCGACTGGCGGGGATTAATTCAGTATGGCGCCAGCTTCTTCCTGCTGGAGAAAATGGGCGCGGTGGTCGGCGTATCCAACCTGCATATTTACGCCGCGATGCGCGGGCAGACGCTGGAGGCGTTTCAGCAAACGCGCAACCAGCAGGTAACCTATTCGGTGGCGGGTAAACGTTAAACGGCCCCGTCCTGAACCTGCTGATAAATAAAACGCAACAGCGCCTGCGTCGCCGGGGAGGGCAGGCTGCCTGCGCGAAACGTCAGCCCGATACGCCGGGTGGTATCGGGCAGGGGAACCGGCAACACGCTGAGCAGCCCATTGTCAGTTTCAAAACGCATCTGGCTGGCGGAGACCGCCGCCAGCATGTCGGAGCCCTGCAGCAATCCTCGCACCATCGCCGCATCCCCGGTCTCCACCGTCGGCTGAGGCAGCGGCAGCCCCAGGGTGACAAACGCCTTATCCAGCAAATTGCGCGCCGGCGCGTTGGCGCGCGGCAGCACCCATTGCGCTGTCGCCAGCTGGCTGCGCGGGTCCGGATGGCGAAGCAGCGGGTGGTTATTACGCAGTAAAATCAACATATCCTCTTCGAATAACGCTTCGCTACAGAGGTCCGGGAGATCTTCATCCTGGCGCAGGGCGCCGATAATAAAATCGATATTACCTGCCCGCATATCGGCGACCAGCGACTCATACGGGCTTTCATTGGTCATGAGGGTGATGCCCGGGTGCTGGGCCAGAAAGGCGGCGATGGCGGAGGGCAGTAGCCGGGTCCGGCTCAGCGGCAGGGCGCCAATGCGCACGGTGCCCTCCAGCACCCCGCGACGGGCAGCGAGATCGCTCCAGATGTTTTCCAGCTCGTTGAGCGCTCTGCTCACCGGGGGATAGAGTAGCTCCGCGGCAGGCGTGGGACGCACCCCCTCTGGCGTCCGGCGAAATAGCGCCGAATCCGCTCCTTTTTCCAGGACCTTCAGCGCGGCACTGACCGCCGGCTGAGTGATCCCCAACTGTTGCGCGACGGTTTGGGTATGGTTGACGTGATAGAGCTGAATAAAAATGGCTAAGCGGCGGGTATTGAACAGCCAGCCGGCGTCCGCCAGCGGGCCGCTGCTGCGGGTATGGTGCTTCTGCAGCAGCGCCGGGATGGCCTGCAGGTCGTCAATCGCCCGCCGGGCGCGCGGCAGGATGCACTTGCCATACTCGGTGGGCACCATGCCGCTGTAATGGCGTTCGAACAGCGTGACGTTCAACGCGGCTTCAAGATCGCGAATAGCCCGGGTTATCGCTGACTGCGTGCGGAATAAGTCATCGGCCGCGCGTGAGACGCTACCGCGCAGCGCGACCTGACAGAAAAAGCGCAGCTGCATGATATTTATAATTTTATCGTGCTTTCTCTTTAGCATTGTTCGTCAGGCCTGAAAAAGTGAGTGAAACGACAACATAAATAAAAATCATAGCCTTCGCAAGTTAACGAATTACCTCCCCACGACGGGACATGACAAGCTGAAAAAAACAACAGAGGAAGCCATCATGTCTCATCCGATTAGCGAAAAAAGTGCCCTTGTCGTCAGCGCCCACTCGGCCGATTTCGTCTGGCGCGCGGGCGGTGCGATAGCGCTGCATGCCCTGCAGGGCTATCAGGTCCATGTGGTCTGTTTATCCTTTGGCGAGCGCGGCGAGTCCGCCAAACTGTGGCGTAAAGGCAACATGACCGAGGAGGCGGTGAAGCAGGTGCGTCGCGAAGAGGCGCAGGCCGCCGCCGCGATCCTGGGCGCCAGCGTCGAATTCTTTGATATCGGTGACTATCCGCTGCGCGCCGATAAAGAGACGCTATTTCGTCTGGCGGATGTGTATCGCCGTATCCAGCCCCACTTTGTCCTGACGCACTCCCTGCAGGATCCCTATAACTACGATCACCCCCTGGCCTCCCATCTGGCGCAGGAAGCGCGGATTATCGCCCAGGCAGAGGGCTATCGCCCCGGTGAGAAAATTGTCGCTGCTCCCCCGGTTTACTGTTTCGAACCGCACCAGCCGGAGCAGTGCAACTGGAAACCCGATGTGTTACTGGACATCACCGCTGTCTGGGAGAAAAAGTATCAGGCCATTCAGTGCATGCAGGGTCAGGAGCATCTGTGGGAATACTACACCCGCGTGGCGCTGCAGCGCGGGGTGCAGGCCAAGCGCAATATCGGCATCACGGCCGCGCGCGATATCGTTCACGGCGAAGCCTTCCAGAGCATCTTCCCCCGCGTAACGGAGAACCTGGCATGAACCTGTTAAATAAAAAAGGCCTTGTGATCCGCCACCTGCCGCGCCATGACGAGGCGGTTTTGCGCCGCTGTGAGGCGGCCGGGGTGGCGACGCTCCATGAAGCCTGGGATCGTCAGGGGCTGATGGGACCGGCAATCCGTCCGATTCAGCAGGGCGTCAGCCGGGCGGGCAACGCGGTAACCGTGCTGGTGACGCCTGGCGACAACTGGATGTTTCATGTGGCGGTCGAGCAGTGCCGCGCCGGCGATATTCTGGTGGTGGCCCCGACCTCGCCGTGCGGCGATGGCTTCTTCGGCGATCTACTGGCGACGTCTCTCCAATCGCGCGGCGTGGTCGGGTTGGTGGGCGATATCGGCATTCGTGATTCGCAAACGTTGCGGGAAATGGGATTCGCCGTCTGGTCCCGTCAGGTTTATGCCCAGGGGACGGTGAAAGAGAGCCTCGGTTCGGTTAACGTCCCGGTGATATGCGCAGGTCAGCTTGTACAGCCGGGCGATGTCGTAGTGGCCGACGACGATGGCGTCGTGGTGCTGCCTCACGCCCGGGTCCGTGATGTGCTCCATAAAGCGGAAGCCCGCATGAGCAATGAGCTTGCGAAACGTGAGCGGATGCGCAATGGCGAGCTGGGGCTGGATATTTACGCTATGCGTCCGCGTCTGGCGGAAAAGGGCCTGCGGTATTACGACCGCGCAGACGAGGTGGAGGAATAAATGGCGCAACGCGGAATCCCCTGTCTATGGATGCGCGGCGGCACCTCTAAAGCGGCCTGTTTTCTGGCCGACGATCTGCCTGCCGATCCGGTGCGACGTGATGCGGTGCTGCTGGCGGTGATGGGCTCGCCTGATCCCCGGCAAATTGACGGGATCGGCGGCGCCGATCCGCTGACCAGCAAAGTGGCGATTATCCGCCGCTCCGCACGGCCTGACGCCGATGTGGACTATCTGTTTGCCCAGGTGAACGTGGCGGCGGCTACCGTGGATTATGGCCAAAACTGCGGCAATATTCTCGCCGCCGTTGGCCCTTTCGCCATCGAGCGCGGTCTGGTTCGTCACGATGCGCCGCTCACTCGGGTGCGTATTTTTATGGAGAACACGGGGCAACTGGCGGTGGCAGAGATCCCCTGTGACGCCGACGGGGTCAACTACGTCGGCGAGAGCCGTATCGATGGCGTGCCGGGCAGCGCCAGCCCGATCCTGCTCCATTTTCTTGATGTCGCCGGCTCCAGCTGCGGGGCGCTGCTGCCGACCGGCCGGGTTCGTGACCGTTTTGACGGCGTCGAGGTGACCTGCATCGATAACGGAATGCCGGTGATCCTGCTGCGCGCTTGCGACCTCGGTTGCACCGGCTATGAGACGCGCGAACAGCTGGATAATGACGACGCGCTTAAACGTCGCCTGGAGTCGATTCGCCTGCAGGCCGGGCCGCTGATGCAGCTTGGCGACGTCAGCCAGCGCACGGTGCCCAAGATGACCCTGATCGCCGAGCCGCGACACGGCGGCGCCATCAGCAGCCGCACCTTTATCCCCCACCGCTGCCACGCGTCGATCGGCGTATTTGGCGCGGTGAGCGTGGCCAGCGCTTGTCTGCTCCCCGGCTCTGTCGCGCAGGGCCTGGCGCAGGTAGCGCCAGGCGATACGCCGCTGCTCAGCGTCGAGCATCCGACAGGCGAATTTAGCGTGACGCTTCAGCTTGATGCTGACGGCGCCCTGGCTGGCTGCGGCCTGTTACGCACGGCGCGACTGCTGTTTGCTGGCGAGGTTTTTATTCCGGCCCGCGTCTGGCCGCGTGAGGAGTGATGATGACAATCGCGTTTATTGGTTTTGGCGAGGCGGGTGGCATTCTGGCGGCGGATCTGGCCCGTGAGCATGCGGTGACCATTTGGGATTGCAAGCTCAATGGCCCGGAGCGAGAGGCAATGCTCAGTAAAGCCCGTGATTCGCGCGTTCAGGTGGGAAATTCGCTGGCGCAGGCGCTGGAGGGGGCCACGCTGGTTTTTTCTACTGTGACCGCCGGTGAGGCGCTAAAGGTGGCGCAGCAGGCGGCCGCGCTGCTGCAGCCGGGACAATATTTCCTCGATCTCAACTCCGTGGCGCCGGAGACGAAACGGCAGGCGGCTGAACATTTTCTGCCGGGCGCCTACATTGATGTCGCGGTGATGGCGCCGGTACCGCCGGCCCGATTGCAGACACCGTTATTGATCGGCGGGCCGCAGGCGGAGGCGATCGCGCCGCGTCTGCAGAGGCTGGGGCTGAATGCCCGCTATGGCGCCAGTACGGTGGGCCAGGTGTCGGCGATAAAAATGTGCCGTAGCGTGATGATCAAAGGTCTTGAAGCGCTTACCACAGAATGCCTGTTCGCGGCTCGTGAATACGGCGTTGAGGAGGAGGTGCTTAGCTCCTTGCATCATAGTTTCCCCTCTCTGGGCTGGACAGGCGCGTTCCCCGACTATCTGATCAGCCGGGTGGCGGAACATGGCATTCGGCGCAGCGAAGAGATGGAGGAGGTGGTGAAAACCCTGCGTGACGTGGGGAGCGCCGGGATAATGAGCGAGGCGATCGCGAAAAGCCAGCGCCAGCTGCCGGAGCAGATGGCCGCCCGTAGCCTGAGCTACAGGCAGCTTACGCCGTTTGACTGGAAAACGCTGGTCGCGAGGCTGAAATAACCGCTATTTGGCCGGACAGACGATTTTGTCGATTGCGGCCTGGTAGCTTTTCTGGTTATTGCGCTCCTTCGCCAGCGTTGCTTCGCGGACCGCGTTCTTGTTACCGTCGGTCGCCAGCACTTTATTGGCAAAATCGTTGTCGCTGAGGTGGCTTGCTGGCGCGCATTTTTCCTTCACCGCTTTGAGCACCTGCTGTTTTTGCTGCTCGAACTGCAGGCTTTGCAGCGGTGATTCGGCCCACGCCGACGTGGCGCTCAGGGCGGTGACCAGGCATACCATCCAACATGCTTTCATCAGGCTTCTCCTTCCGTAATCGCTTCCGTCAACTATATGCGCAGGCGCGAAAACACGCAAATAGTGGTCAGTTTAACTTATTGAAAATGCGCTTTTTCTCGCCTGCTCAGGCGGCTCTCACCCGCCGCCGCGAGTCGATGGCGATCAGCACCACCGACGCGAGGATCAGCAGAGTGCCCAGCCAGTCCGGCAGCGTGAAGGTGATCCCCAGCAGCAGGAGCGACAGCAGGGCGCTGCTCAGCGGTTCGGCGCAGCTGAGGATCCCGGCCTTTGCGCCGCCAATCTTCTGCGCGCCGTTGAGATAGAGGCTGAAGGTCAGCGAAGTACCGATCACCACCAGGTAGAAAAAAGCTAACAGCAGGCTGCCGTTAACCACAAAATCGGTGCCCTGGCCGCCGTAAAACGGCAACAGCATCGCGCCGCCGAACAGCATGCTCCAGCCGACGATGGGCAGCGTCCCGTAGCGGGCAATCAGCGTTGAAGGATAGGTGGTATAAAAGGCGGCGGCAAACGCCGAGGCGATCCCCCAGAACAGCGCCGCCGGCGAAATCGACAGCGTCGTTGGGTTGCCGTGGGTCACCAGCAGAAAGGTGCCCGCCAGCGAGGTGCAGATAGCCCCCAGCACCAGCGGAGTGGGACGCGCTTTGCGGGCGAGGGCGAACCAGGCGACGATGATCGTCGGCGACAGAAACTGCAGCACCGTGGCCGTGGCGGCATTGGATTTTTCAATGGTCATCAGAAAGGTGAACTGCACGGTTAGCGCGCCAAACAGCGAGAAAAACAGCAGGCTTAGGGCGTCGCGGCGGTTTTGCAGCACGCGGAAAATGCGGTCGCCGTGAACAAAGCCGAGCATCAGCAGGATCAGCCCGGCGAACAGCAGACGCGTCATGGTCAGAAACGGCGACGACATCTGGCTTTCCTGCATAATAAATTGCGCACACACCCCGGAACTGCCCCACAGCACGGCGGCAATCAGTACGTTCAGCATCCCTTTTTTGCTGGAGCCCATCTTTTCCTCAAGCGAAATATGACAAAGGGGAATCATAGCATGCGCGCGCCCGGGCGGCGGGGCAGGAAATGGTAGTCGGGCGCGGCGGCGTAACTATTTTGCAGGCCCGGTAAGGCGAAGCCGCCGCCGGGCATTAACCGATAGTCGCGTTCTAGCTTAAATCGACATTTTTACTGCCGAACAGCCAGGTGAGGACAAAACCGCACAGGTAGGAGACCGCCAGCCCGCCGGCGTAGACCGCCATCCCGGCGTAAATTCCGCTGCCGGAGGTCATCAGCGGCAGCGCCACCAGACCGGACGGACCGAACACCGTGTTCAGGCCGACCGGCAGCCCCAGCCAGGCGATCAGTCCGACGAAGAACCCGCCGCAGGCGCCGCCGAGGCAGGCGGTGACAAACGGCTTCATCCGCGGCAGGGTGACGCCGTAGATCAGCGGCTCGCCAATCCCGAGGAAGCCCGGAATAATCGCCCCTTTAATCTGGGTTCGCAGCAGCGAATCGCGCTTCGCCCGCCAGAACAGCGCCAGCGCCGCCCCCACCTGCCCGGCCCCGGCCATCGCCAGGATCGGGAACAGCGAGTTAAAGCCCTGGGCGTCCACCAGCGCAAAATAGACCGGGACAAACCCCTGATGGACGCCGAACATCACCGCCAGCAGGAACAGGCCGGCCAGCACCGCCGAGCCAAACGGGTTGCCGTTAAGATGCAGGAACAGCCATGACATGCCGGTAAACAACCAGCCGCCAATCGGCATGATCACCGTAAAGGTCACCGCGCCCATGATCAGCAGCGTCACCGCCGAAGTGAGGATCATATCGAGGTTGGCCGGCATCACCCGCCGCACCTGGCGTTCAACCCACGCGCCAAGGATAGCGGCGATCAGTACGCCGATGATATTGCCGCGCGGATCGATGCCATGGCCGAAGAAGGTGGAAATGCCGGCGTAGAAGCCGCTGGTTGCCTCCGGGTTGTAGCCCAGCACGAACAGCGAGGCGATAATCGCGCCGTTCACGCCGGAGCCGCCGAACGCCTTCTGCGCGTTATAGCCGATCAGGATACTCAGAAAGGTGAACATCCCTTTGCTGAAGACCTTCATATAGCCAATCAGCGCCACCAGGCTGGCGTTCGGATGGGCGTTCTCCAGCACGAAAACCTGTTCCGCCAGGGTGGCGAAGCCCAGCAGCAGCCCGACGGCGATAAAGCCGGGGATCAGCGGCGTAAAGATGGTGGCGAATTTGGCGAGAAACTTCTGCACCGCGCTGGTCTGCTTGCCCTTCAGCGCCTGCTTTTTCTCCGCCGCGACGTCGGCCAGCGTCGGCGCGGCGGCGGGCGCCGCCTCCAGCAGGCCGTTCATCATTTCGGCGGCGGTTTGCGCCTTGCCGGGGCCGAGCACCACCTGGAACTGCTCGTCGCTGACGATCACCCCCATCACGCCGTCAATCTGGCGGATGGCGGCGCTGTCGGCCAGACTTTCATCGCGCAGGGTCAAGCGCAGGCGCGTCATGCAGTTGCCCGCCTGCGCGACGTTTGCGGCGCCGCCCACGTGGGCGAGGATCCGCGCTATCATCTCTTTCGTTATTTTTGCCATTGCCCGTTACCTGTCTGTCGGCGCTCAGGTGTTGCTGAGCGCCTTGCGGATATAGCCGTTGTTTTTCGCCAGCAGCGACTGCGCCTCTGCGGCGCTTAAGTCCGCCAGCACCATCACGATCGCCGTTTTACAGTGGCGGCCGCAGGCCTCCAGCGCCTTCTGGGCGGTGGCGCGATCGCAGTCGGTGGCCTCCATCACGATAGAGACCTGGCGCTCAATCAGCTTGGCGTTGGTCGCTTCAACGTCGACCATCAGGTTGCTGTACACCTTGCCGACGCGGATCATCGCCCCGGTGGAGATCATGTTCAGCACCAGCTTCTGCGCGGTGCCGGCTTTCAGGCGGGTAGAGCCAGTGACCACTTCCGGGCCGACTACCGGGGTGATCGCCACGTCCGCCAGCTGGGCCATTTCGCCATGCGGGTTACAGCTGACGATGGCGACAAAGGCATTCTGACTATGGGCGTATTCCATGGCGCCAATGACGTACGGCGTGCGTCCGCTGGCCGCCAGCCCCACCAGCACATCGCGGTTGCTGAAGTTCAGGTTCTGCAGATCCATCGCCCCCTGCGCTTTGTTGTCTTCCACGTTTTCCACGGCGCTGAGAATCGCTTTATGTCCGCCGGCGATGATCCCCACCACCTGCTCCGGGCGGGTGCCGAAGGTCGGTGGGCATTCACTGGCATCGAGGATCCCCAGACGCCCTGAGGTACCCGCGCCAATGTAAATCAAGCGGCCACCGGCCTGCAGCGCCGCCGCGACCTTATCCACCACCTCGGCAATCTGCGGCAGATAGGGCGTTATCGCCTGGGCTACCTGCTGGTCTTCCTGGTTTATCACCGTCAGCATCTCGAGGGTGGAGAGGGTGTCAATGTTGGCGCTGTTGGCGTTACGTCGCTCGGTCAGCAGTTTGCTCAGGTCGATACTCATAGAAACCTCGTTATTCTCAGTGGCGCGCAGTATAAGGAATTATTTATTCCTTGCCTGTGAAGAGTATCACGATTAGTACGCGGAAAATAATAGAGAATGGTAGATATGGCGGGAAATAGTGCGGTAATAAATCTGGAATATTTTATTACCGCAGCAGGAGATTAGCGTGCGTCGCGCGGTTTGCTGAGGCCCAGCAGCAGCGCCAGCAGGTAGCAGATGGCCATCGCGAGGCTCATTTTCAGCATCGTTTCGCCGCCGAGACCCGCCAGCGGCGCGGCGATGCCGCCGAAGACAAACATCAGGGTGCCCATCAGCGCGGACGCGGTCCCGGACTGCGCGGCGTCGACGGCGCTCATCGCCTCCGCGCCGGCGACGGTGCTGATGCCGCTCATCAGCGACACGGTAAAGAACAGGCCGACCAGCGCCAGCATCGGCAGATGCAGCCAGGCAAACAGCAGCATGATCGCCGCACAGCTCACGGCCAGCGTCAGGCCGCCGCGCAGCAGGCTTTCGGCGCTAAAGCGGCGCGCCAGACGGGAAAAGATCATCGCGGCGATGATCAGCCCGATACCGTTCAGACCGAACAGCAGACTGAACTGCATGGCGCTCATGCCGTATTCGCTCTGCATCACGAAGGAAGAAGAGCCGATGTAGGAGAACAGCCCGGCCATCATAAAGGCCTGGATCAGGCAGAAGCGCAGAAAGCGGCGATTTTTCAGCACCGGCTGGCCGGGCCGTTGGCGGCTGGCATGCGCCGCTGTGGCCGGGCGCGTTTCCCGCAGGATCGCCAGGCTCATCACCAGCAGCACGCCGCCAATGGCGGCCATCGTCCAGAAGAGAATTCGCCAGTCGAAGGCGGTGATAACGTAGCCGCCCAGCACCGGGGACAGCACCGGCGCAATGCCGTTCACGGTCATCAGCAGGGCGAAAAACTGGGTCAGCAGGGTGCCCTGGTATTTATCGCGGGCGATGGATCGCGACAGCACCGAGCCGCCGGCGCCGGCAAAGCCTTGTAAAAAGCGCCAGACAATCAGCATGTTGATATCGCGGGTCAGGGCGCACATCGCCGAAGAGAAGATAAACAGCAGCAGAGACAGCGCCAGCGGTTTCAGGCGGCCAATGCGGTCGCTCAGCGGGCCGAAAAACAGCTGACCCAGGCCGAGACCAATCAGCGCGGCGGTCAACGACAGCTGGGTCTGGGTGCTGGTGGCCTGCAGCTGCTGAGTGATCTCCGGCAGCGCCGGCAGATAAAAATCCGTGCACAGCGGGCCGATACCCGACAGCAGGCCGAGGATCAGCGCCCAGGAGAGGGAAACACGTGCCATAACGATTCCTTGTAGAGGCCGGGCTCGGTCGCCCGGCGGGTAAGTTTAACTGGCGCCGCCGCCCAGCGACTGCCAGAGGGTGATCCGGTTATTGAGGTCGGTCTGCTGCAGGGACAGCAGCGTCGTTTTCGCCGACCACAGCGTGCGCTGAGCGGTGAGCACCGACAGATAATCGCCGACCCCGGCCTGATAGCTCTTCATGGCGATATCCAGCGATGTCTGCTCGGTGGCGACATACTGCCGCTGAGCATCAAGCTCTTCGCTCAGCGTTTCCCGGCGCGCCAGCGCATCGGCAACGTCCTTAAACGCGCTCTGAATCGATTTCTCGTAGGTGGCGATCAGCCCCTTTTTCTCCGCTTCCGCATAGCGCAGCTGCGCCAGGTTGCTGCCGCCGGTGAACAGCGGCAGGCTGATGGAGGGGGCGAACGACCACACCTGCATCCCGTGGCTGAACAGCGACGACAGCGAGTCGCTGCCGACCCCGGCGCTGGCGGTCAGGGAAATCGACGGGAAGAAGTTCGCCCGCGCCGCGCCGATATCGGCATTGGCGCTCTTCAGATTGTGCTCCGCTTCCTGAATGTCCGGCCGACGCAGCAGCACCGACGACGACACGCCCGCCGGCACCAGCGCGATGCTGTTATCCCCGAGACTCTCGAGAGTGCCGGGCAGCAGGCTCTCCGGCACGGTTTCCCCCGCCAGCAGGTTAATGGCGTTTTTATCCTGCGCCACCAGCGTGCGATAGCTGGCGACGCTGGCGCGCGCCTGCTGATAGACGCTTTCCGCCGAGCTTAAATCACCCGCGGAGGCGGTGCCAACCGCCATCTGGCGGGCGACGATGTTGCGCGAGTTTGCCGCGCTGTCCATCGTCTGCTGCGCCAGCGCCAGATTGCTGTTATCCGTCGCCAGCGTCACCCAGGCGGTGGTCAAATCGGCAATCATCGTCAGCCGGGTATTCTGCGCGGTGAATTCGCTGGCAAGCCAGGTTTCGCGCGCCGCGCGCGACAGGCTCTGGTTCTTGCCGAACAAGTCCAGTTCGAAGCTGGAGACCGCGCCGTTGGCCTGTGAAGCGGAGCTCAGGCCGCTGGCCACCGTTTTGCTGCGGGTGTGGCTCAGTTCGGCATCAACGGTGGGAAACAGCGATGCCCGCGTTTCGCCATACTGGGCGCGCGCGGCCTCGATATCGGCCAGCGCCTTTTGCACATCGCGGTTGCTGTTAAGCGCGATGCTGACCACTTTTTTCAGCCGCGCGTCATTGACCACTTTCTGCCAGTCGCCGACCACCGCCGTCGATTCGCCGTGCGCCCCGGGCAGGGTGACCGGCACCGGCGCGGCCGGGCGATCATAATGCGGGTCAAGCGAGACGCAGCCCGCGGTCAGGAGCGCGATAAACATAAAACTTAAACGAAACATACCTTACTCCTGAGAAGGACGTTGGCGGGTGAAGAGACGTTTCACCAGCACGAAGAACAGCGGTACGAAGAACACCGCCAGCAGGGTGGCCGTCAGGGTGCCGCCGATAATCCCGGTGCCGATCGCCACGCGGCTGTTGGCTCCGGCGCCGGTGGCGATGGCCAGCGGCAGCACCCCGGCGATAAACGCCAGCGAGGTCATGACAATCGGGCGCAGGCGAGTCTGCGCGGCGCGGATCGCCGCCCGGGAGAGCGAATACCCCTCATCCACGGCGGATTCAGCGAACTCCACGATCAGGATGGCGTTTTTCGACGACAGGCCGATGGTGGTCAGCAGCGCCACCTGGAAGTAGAC
The DNA here is from genome assembly GCF_018199955.1 of Klebsiella sp. P1954. Taxonomy (NCBI): domain Bacteria; kingdom Pseudomonadati; phylum Pseudomonadota; class Gammaproteobacteria; order Enterobacterales; family Enterobacteriaceae; genus Klebsiella; species Klebsiella sp. P1954. Next base: position 3,058,690 of record NZ_CP073373.1, read on the forward strand.
GTCGTTGCTTAAGCCGCGCAGCGTCGCCGCCAGCGCCGCGCCAAGCAGGCCGAGCGGGATGACCATGATCACCGAGAACGGCACCGACCAGCTCTCATACAGCGCCGCCAGGCACAGGAATACCACCAGAATCGAGATGGCGTATAGGCTCATCGCCTGGCCGCTGGCCAGCTTTTCCTGCAGCGAAATGCCGCTCCACGCCCAGGTGGAGCCCGCCGGCAGGCTGTCGGCCAGCTTTTCCATCTTGTCCATCGCCGCGCCGGAGCTGAAGCCGGCGGCGTTTTCGCCCTGGATCTCAAAGGCGGCGGAGCCGTTGTAGCGCACCAGGCTTTCCGGGCCGTATTGCCAGTGGGTGGTGGCGAAGGCGGAGAACGGCGTCATGCTGTTATCGCTGCCGCGAACGAACCATTTGCCAAGGTCCGACGGCACCGCGCGCGCGTCGCTTTCGCCCTGGATATAGACCTTCTTCACCCGGCCGCGATCGATAAAGTCATTCACGTAGGTACCGCCCCAGGCGCTGGAGAGCGTATCGGTCACGTCGCTCAGCGACAGCCCCAGCGAGACGGCTTTGTTGTTATCGATATCCACCTGCAGCTGCGGCATCTGCGGCAGGTCGTTAGCGCGCACCGACTGCAGTTCGCTGCTCTGGTTGGCCGCCGCCAGCAGCTGGCTGCGCAGCTTCATCAGGCTGTCACGGTCGGTACCGCCGCTGGCCATCAGTTCGAAGGTGAAGCCGTTGCTCTGCCCGAGACCGTCTACCGACGGCGGGGTCATGGCGAAGAGGGTGGCGTCGCGGATCTTCCCCAGCTCTTTGGTGGCGCGCAGGGCGATGGCCTGGGCGGTGTTGTCGTCCCCTTTGCGCTGCGACCAGTTTTTCAGCGACACGAAGGCCATCCCGGCGTTCTGCCCGCTGCCGCTAAAGCTGAAGCCGTCGACGGTGAAAATGACATCGGTATTGGCTTTCTCTTTGGTGAGGAACCAGTCGGTCACCTGGCGGCGCACCTCGGCGGTACGCACCGCCGTCGCCCCGGCGGGCAGGGTGTACTGGACCATGATCTCCCCCTGGTCCTCCACCGGCAGGAAGCTGCCCGGCAGCTTCCACATCGCCAGCGCCATCGCCCCGCAAATCAGCGCGTAAGCGCCCATCATCACTGCGCCCCGGCGCAGGCCGCCGAGCACCCGGCGCTGGTAGCCCGCCTCCGTACGTCCCCACAGGCGGTTAAAGGCGCCGAAGAACCCTTTGGTGTGCGGTTTGGAGTGGCTGAGCAGCGCGCCGCACAGCGCCGGGGTAAGGGTCAGCGCTACCACCACCGACAGCATCATCGCCGAGATAATGGTTACCGAGAACTGGCGATAGATGACCCCGGTCGAACCGCCGAAGAAGGCCATCGGCAGGAACACCGCCGACAGCACCAGGGCAATCGCCACCAGCGCGCCGGAGATTTCGCCCATCGATTTTTCGGTGGCTTCGCGAGCGGGGAGCCCTTCGTCGCGCATAATGCGCTCGACGTTCTCCACCACCACGATGGCGTCATCCACCAGCAGGCCGATCGCCAGCACCATGGCGAACAGCGTCAGGGTGTTAATCGAGTAGCCGAACAGGGCCAGCACGCCGAAGGTGCCAAGCAGCACCACCGGCACCGCAACCGCCGGAATGAGCGTCGCGCGGAAGTTCTGCAGGAACAGATACATCACGCAGACGACGAGGATAATCGCTTCGAACAGGGTCTGAATCACATCCTCGACCGAGATTTTGATGAACTCGGTGCTGTCCTTCGGATAGGCAATATCGTAACCCTGCGGCATCTGACGCTGGAATTCGGCGATTTTGCTTTTCACCAGCGTCGCGGTGTCCAGCGCGTTGGCGCCGGGGGCCATCATCACCGCGATCCCGGCGGCAGGGTGGCCGTTCAGATTGGCGGTGGCGGTGTAATCCTCGCTACCCATCTCCACCCGCGCGACATCGCTCAGGCGTACTACCGAGCCGTCGGCCTGGCTTTTCACGATGATCGCTTTGAACTGGTCAGGGGTTTGCAGCCGGGACTGCGCGCGCACGGTGGCGGTTAATTGCTGGGCATTGGACGACGGTAGCGCGCCGATTTTACCGGCGGAAACCTGCACGTTCTGCGCCTCAATCGCCGACTGGACGTCGGAAGGCATCAGCGAGTAGGAGGCGAGTTTGGTCGGGTCCATCCAGACGCGCATCGCGTATTCGGCGCCGAATACCTGCAGGCTGCCGACGCCCTCCACGCGCGCCAGCGGGTCCTGCATATTGCTGACCAGCCAGTCGGAGATATCGGAGCTGGTGGCGCGGTTGGTTTTGTCATACACCGCGAGGATCAGCAGAAAGCTGCTCTGCGATTTTTCCACCGTTACGCCGGACTGCTGGACTTCGCTCGGCAGCCGCGATTCCGCCTGCTGCACTTTGTTTTGCACCTGCACCTGGGCGGTGTCCGGGTCGGTCCCCTGCTCAAAGGTGACGGTGATGCTGACCGAGCCGTCGGAGCTGCTGGTGGAGCTGAAGTAGAGCAGATGGTCGAGGCCGGTGAGCTGCTGCTCGATGACCTGGGTGACGCTGTTCTCCAGGGTTTCGGCGGACGCCCCGGTATAGGTGGCGGAGATTTTCACCGCCGGCGGGGCGACGTCCGGGTACTGGCCTACCGGCAGGGTGCGGATCGCCAGCACCCCGGCGAGCATAATCAGAATGGCGATCACCCAGGCAAAGACCGGGCGACGCACGAAGAAACGGGAGAACATCAGGCGTTGCCTCCGTTATTGTTGACGGCGACGGCCTTCACTGTCTGTCCGGGGGCCACTTTACCGGTGCCTTCGACAATCAGCTTGTCGCCCGCTTTCAGGCCGCTCAGCACCAGCCATTTATCGCCGTAGGTGTCGCCGGTTTCCACGGTACGCTGCTCAACTTTGTTGGCGGCATCGACCACCAGCGCCGTGGCGTCGCCTTTGGCATCGCGGGTGATCCCCTGCTGCGGGGCGAGGATCGCGTCGTTCATGATGCCTTCATCGATGCGCGCGCGGACGAACATCCCCGGTAGCAGGACGTGCTGCGGGTTGGGGAAGATAGCGCGCAGGGTTACCGAGCCGGTAGATTCATCGACGGCGACTTCGGTGAGCGCCAGACGCCCTTTTTCGGGATAGGTACTGCCATCTTCCAGGGTTAACGTCACGCTGAGGGTGTCGCTGTTGCTGGCCAGGCTTTGTTTGCGTAAACGCAGGAGATCGACGCTGGATCGCGTCAGATCAACATACATGGTGTCGAGCCCGCGGATCGTCGCCAGCGCGGTATCCTGATCGGCGGAGACTAGCGCCCCCGGCGTAACCGACGAGATGCCGATGCGCCCGGCAATCGGCGCGGTGACGGTGGTCCAGTTCAGGTTAATGCGCGCGCTCTCCAGCGCCGCTTTCTTCGATTCCACGCTGGCCTTGTCCTGGGCGCAGGTGGAGGCGGCGTCGTCAGCATCCTGGCGGGAAACGCCGTTATCCCTGACCAGCGACGCGTAGCGCTGGGCCTTCTGGCAATCGGAGACCACCAGCGCCTGGGCCTGTTTCAGCGCCGCCGCCGCTTCGTTCCAGGTCGCGCGATAGCTGGAGGGATCGATCTGGTAAAGGGCCTGCCCGGCCTTCACCATATCGCCTTCGGTAAACAGGCGTTTCTGGATGATGCCGCCCACCTGCGGGCGAACTTCGGCGCTGAGCGAGGCGGTGGTGCGGCCGGTGAGCTGGCTGACTACCGGCACCGGCTGGCTTTGCAGGGTGACCACGCCCACTTCCGGCGTGGGTTGCTGCGGAGCAGATGTCTGCGCATTATCGCATCCGCTAAGGAGAAATAATGCTGTCGCGATGGGAGCTATGATGTATTTCATTATATTTTCTCAAGATATAAGACGTCCGCCCCGTTTATTTAAAAACGAGGGAATAGGTTGGGCGCTGAGGCATTTTCGGGTGAGCGAAAATGACAAAAAAGGAACACAGATGTTCCTGAACGTGATTGTTATTGTGTCTCCGCTGAAGCCAACCTCTTCGGTCTTCAGGAGGTGAAAAGCGCATCTCCTCTGGTTTCGTGGTGAGAATGATCATTCTCATTTTTCCCCATTATACGATCCGTCGCGATAATGGAAAGGTTTTTTGCTTACTTTTAGAACGCAAAAAATTAAGGCAAATAATCATGGAGAAAATAAGAATATTTTGTGAAAGTGGAGAGGGAAAATAACCATTCGGCAGCGCGATACTGGAGATAGTTAATGACACTAATCATTACAAAAAGCATTAATCCCGACGATCAACAAGAATTGTTTGCCGGTCTGCGGCAGTATAATCAGCAGTATCTCGATGCGGCGCAGTTTGGCGATCTGGGGATTTACTCGCGTGATGCGCAAGGGGTGATGCAGGGCGGGCTGATTGCCAAACGCAAGGGCAACTGGCTGTGCATTGAGTATCTGTGGGTTAGCGAGGCGACGCGCGGGCGCGGGCTGGGGAGCGAGCTGATGCAGGAGGCGGAACAGCAGGCGCAGGCGCAAGGCTGCAGCCATCTGCTGGTGGATACCTTTAGCTTCCAGGCGCTGCCGTTTTATCAGAAATTAGGCTATCAGCTGCAGATGTCGCTGCCCGACTTCCCGCACGCAGGCATGCAGCGCCACTATTTGTCGAAGGCGCTGTAACGATCCTGGTATCCCCGGGCGGTCAGGTACCGCACCTGTGGTTGTGCCGGATGGCGGCATAAAGGCCTTATCCGGCCTACGGTTCGTGCGACCTGTTGTTATTTTAACCACATGCGCGACTGAAACTGCCGGTGCTGGCGGCCTCAAAATCGCTGAGACGTTCCCGGAAGGCCGGGGCAGCCCGCATGGATGCGGGCTAAGGGCCGTGTTTTGCAGGGACGCTGCCTCGGCCCGACCCGAAGCCTGCAGGGATAAGTCGAAGGGACCGCGTAGCGGCGATTTTGCTGGCCGGAGCCCGGGGGTACAGGGGGCGGCGGCGACTGGCCGCCCCCTGTGCGCTCCCTGCGGCATAAGAGACATAGCGCAGAAGAAATATCGGGAGCGCAATCTGCCCGGACATAACACGGGAGTGGTAGCCCTGCTAAGCGCAGTGCGAGCAGGGAAAATCCCGGATGGCGGCGCGTGGTGTCTTATCCGGACTACAAAAGCGTCAAAACCACGCCTTAACCTCCAACGCCGTGGCCCATTAACGCCAGCGCGTGGCTGACGATGGTCTGACGGTTGACCGCCTGTAAACGCGGATCGCTGTGGATGCGTGAAAATGGCACCAGCACCAGGCTAATTACCGTGGTAAACAGCAGCTCCGGCGCCAGCGCCGGATTGATCTTGCCTTCCTGCTGCCAGCGACGCACCGTCCCCAGCATCACCTGAAAACGCTCCTCGCCGAAGCGGGCATCCATATGCTGGCGCAGAATCGGCATTTCGCCGATGATCTCCTGCATCCACAGCGGCGCGAACCAGGCGTTTTTCTCCGCCATATGCGCCAGCGTCTCGACCATCATCGTCAGCGCCAGCACCGGGTCCTGTGGATGATCGACAAAGATGCGGCTGATGTGATTGCGCAGCGGCATAAAGCGCTCCTCAATCAGCTGAGTCACCAGCGCATCCCGCGAGCTGAAGTAGTAATGCAGCATCGCCGGTGTCACCCCGGCCTCTTTGGCGATGGCGTTCAACGATACGCGGCCCGCCCCGTCGCGGGCAAACAGCGTCAGGGCGATGTCCATCAACTGTTCGCGGTTGGCGGTACCCGGTTTTTTACCGCGCGGCCGACCCGGGCGGCGGGGAGCATCCTGATCCTTTTGTGCTGTCATGATATGGCGATCTCTTGACCCGACTCATTCTTTCACTAAATATTAATTATGCATTTAATTAATTTCAAGCGAGCGTTGTAATGACTTCTCAAGTCGCTAACCCACCGGTGCAGTCGATACGCCTGCTGTTCAGCGCATTGCTGCTGGTGATGCTGCTTTCAGCGCTGGATCAGACCATTGTCTCCACCGCGCTGCCGACGATTGTCGGCGAACTGGGCGGGCTGGACAAGCTTTCCTGGGTGGTCACCGCCTATATCCTCAGCTCCACCATCGCGGTGCCGCTGTACGGTAAATTTGGCGATCTGTTCGGCCGCAAAATCGTGCTGCAGGTGGCGATTGGGCTGTTTCTCGTCGGCTCCGCGCTCTGCGGGCTGGCGCAGAATATGACCCAACTGGTGCTGATGCGCGGCCTGCAGGGGCTCGGCGGCGGCGGCCTGATGGTGATCAGCATGGCGGCGGTCGCCGACGTCATTCCGCCCGCCAACCGCGGCCGCTATCAGGGGCTGTTCGGCGGCGTTTTCGGCCTGGCGACGGTGATCGGCCCGCTGATCGGCGGTTTTCTGGTGCAGCACGCCTCCTGGCGCTGGATCTTCTATATCAACCTGCCGCTCGGCCTGTTCGCGCTGCTGGTGATCGGCGCGGTATTCCACAGCAGCAATAAACGCAGCCAGCATCAGATTGACTGGCTGGGGGCGATTTATCTCAGCATGGCGCTGCTGTGCATCATCCTGTTTACCTCGGAAGGGGGCAGCGTCCATGCGTGGAATGACCCGCAGCTGTGGTGCATTCTGGCCTTCGGCATCGTGGGGATCATCGGCTTTATTTACGAAGAACGGATGGCCGCCGAGCCGATTATTCCGCTGGCGCTGTTCCGCAACCGCAGCTTCCTGCTGTGCAGCCTGATCGGCTTCGTCATCGGCATGTCGCTGTTCGGGTCAGTAACCTTCCTGCCGCTCTATCTGCAGGTGGTGAAGGAGGCGACGCCCACCGAAGCCGGGCTGCAGCTGATCCCTCTGATGGGCGGCCTGCTGCTGACCTCGATTATCAGCGGGCGGATTATCAGCCGTACCGGTAAATATCGCCTGTTTCCGATCCTCGGCACCCTGCTCGGCGTGACCGGCATGGTACTGCTGACCCGCATTACCATTCACTCGCCGCTGTGGCAGCTGTACCTGTTTACCGGCGTGCTGGGAGCGGGTCTGGGGCTGGTGATGCAGGTGCTGGTCCTGGCGGTGCAGAATGCGATGCCGGCGCAGATGTACGGCGTCGCCACCTCCGGCGTGACCCTGTTCCGCTCGATTGGCGGCTCCATCGGCGTGGCGCTGTTTGGCGCGGTGTTCACGCACGTGCTGCAGAGCAACCTGCAACAACTGCTGCCGGAAGGCGCGGTGCTGCCGCCGGGAATGAATCCGGTGGCGGTCCAGCACCTGCCCGCGGATATCCGCCTCGACTACCTCGACGCCTTCGGCGCGGCGATCCACGCGGCGTTTCTGATGGCGGCCGGCATTATGGCGGTGGCGTTTGTCCTCTCATGGCTGTTAAAGGAGGCGCCGCTGAAGACCGCGACGCATTAAGCGGCCCCGGCGATGCGCAGCAGTGCCTGACGCAGCGCCGGTGCGGCAAAATCGATAAATTTGCGCAGCTTAAGCGGCGCCAGATCCCGAGCGGTATACAGCAAATGGACCGGCGCCGGATCCGGCTCGACGTTTTCCAGCAGCAGACGGAGCTCCCCGTGGCGCAGGCCATCCAGCGCCTGATAATGCAGTAAGCGGGCCACCCCCACCCCCAGCCGCGCGGCATCGGCGGCGCTCTCCGGCGTGGTAACGGATAGCACCGGCGGCAGGTTAATCAGCTGGTCCTCGCGCTCAGCGGCGCGAAAGCGCCAGCCGCGATAGGGCATCGGCGATTCAATGCGGATGATCGGCAGCGCCGCCAGATCGCGCGGCCGCTGCGGCTCGCCGTATTTCGCCAGCAGCGCCGGATGGGCGCAGGCCACAATCCGCATGGTGCCGAGGCGGGTGACCACCATGCTGCTGTCCGCCAGGTCGCCAATCCGCACCGCCAGATCGACATGGTCGCTCACCAGGTCGGCATTGCGATCGCTGAGCAGCAAACGGACGCGAATTAGCGGGTAGCGGGCGATAAATTCACTGATTACCGGAAGAACGTGCTGGCGTCCAAACATCGTCGGCGCGGAGATCACCAGCTCACCCTTTGGCTCCTGATATTCGCCCGTCGCCTGGCGTTCGGCGTTTTCCACCTCCTCAAGGATCCGCCGCGCGGCGGCGACATAATCGCCCCCGGCGTCGGTGAGCGTCAGTTTGCGGGTGGTTCGCGCCAGCAGGCGTACGCCCAGCGCGCTCTCCAGTTCGCCAATATGGCGGCTGACGGTGGTCAACGGCATATTCAGCGCCCGCGCTGCCGCCGACATGCTCCCCAGCTCGGTCACTTTCACCAGCAGCGCCATCGCGTTTAATCGATCCATTATTCTCCCGTTTTGCGGAAAGATGATTGCCACTTTACCCGTATTATCATTCTTCACAGTACAGTCCATGATGGCGCCAGACAACAGGAGGCGCTATGGCAGCAACCTTTCTCGATATCGCTATCACCCCGGACGTGATGGATGTGCAGCATGAAATGGGCAGCGACTCGCTGTGGCAAACGCCGCGCAGTCGCCGCCAGGCCGACCGCTTCGGCGACAGCGAAGCGGGGATGATCGCCACCCGCGACAGCTTTTATCTGGCGACGGTGTCGCAGAGCGGCTGGCCCTACATTCAGCATCGCGGCGGCCCGCCGGGGTTTCTGCATCTGCTGGATGACACCACCCTGGCGATGGCCGATTTCGGCGGTAACCGCCAGTACATTACTACCGGCAATCTGCGCGGCAGCGACCGGGCCTGCCTGTTTTTGATGGATTATCCGCGCCGTGCCAGGCTGAAAATCTACGCCACCGTCGAGGTCCTGGCGGCAGAGGACCACCCGCAGCTGCTGGCGCAGGTGGCGCCGGCCAACTATCGCGCCCGCATTGAACGTCTGTTTCTTTTTCATTTGCAGGCGTTTGACTGGAACTGCCCGCAGCACATTACGCCGCGCTACAGCGCGCAGCAGGTGGCGGAGTACAGCCAGAACCTGCAGCAACGTATTCATGACCTGGAGCAGGAGAATCAGCGCCTGCAGCAGCAATTAGCCCGCAAAGGAGAGTAAGTATGACCGAACAACGTCCCCCGTTACCGCCGTTTACCCGCGACAGCGCTATCCAGAAGGTCCGCGCCGCGGAAGATGGCTGGAACAGCCGCGATGCGGAAAAAGTCGCCCTGGCCTACACCGTGGATAGCGAATGGCGCAACCGCAGCGAATTTGTCCACGGTCGGGGGCAAATTGTTGAGTTCCTGCAGCGAAAATGGCGCAAGGAGCAGCAATACCGGCTGATTAAGGAGCTGTGGGCATGGCAGGAGAATCGCATTGCCGTGCGCTTCGCCTATGAGTGGTGCGACGACAGCGGCAACTGGTTTCGCTCGTATGGCAATGAGAACTGGGAGTTTGATAAGCATGGACTGATGCAGACGCGCTACGCCTGCATCAACGATCTGCCAATTAGCGAAAGCGAGCGCCTGTTCCACTGGCCGCAGGGGCGCCGCCCGGACGATCATCCGGGGCTCAGCGATCTGGGGCTGTAAAACCGGCGCTGCGCGACGGATTAATCGGCTTTCGGGAAGTCGACTACCGTGTCGTTAACCCGGTTCACCATGTTGGTGAACAGGATGGCGCTGATGGCGCTGATAATCTCAATCACCTGCTGGTCGCTAAAACCGGCGTTGCGCAGCGCGGCGACGTCGGCTTCCGGCAGCGTACCGGTGGTGGTCACCAGGGTCTGCGCGAATTTCACCAGCGCATCAAGCTGCGCCTCTTCCGCATACTCCCCGCGGCGCAGGGCATGGATCTGCTCGCTGCTGAAGCCGGCTTTTTTCGCCATCAGGGTGTGCGCGGCCAGGCAGTAGTCACAGCCGGTGGCTTCGCTGACCGACAGATTAATCGCCTCCAGCTGTTGGGCGCTGAGGCTGCCTTTATGGAGCATCGCATTGTGCGCCAGCGCCTGCTGCAGCGCCGCCGGCGAGTGGCCGCCGATGGTCAGGTAGGCGTTCGGCACTTTGCCCATCGCTTTTTTGATCCCGGCGAAAATATCGGCGGCTTTGCCGGTGGCGTCTTGTTCACGGATATCTGCTAAACGGCTCATGGTTAACTCCTGTTGTTATCGAGGGTGTGTTGGCAATGGGGTCATCTTAGGCGCTTGCCGCATGCTAGACTGGCGGTCTTCGTCTCACCTTTTTGTCTTATCGTCTCAGGAGAAGCATGGACAGTCTCAGTCATCTGCTGGCGCTGCTGGCGCCGCGCTGCGAAGTGAACCTGCACTGTCGCTTCGGCGGCCGCTGGCAGGCCGGGCACCAGCAAATGCGCAGCGGCGTGGTGCCCTGGCACGTGGTGCTGCGCGGCGAGGGGCGGCTCAACGTCGGCGGCCAGACTCATCACCTGCGCGCGGGAGATGTCGTCCTCCTGCCGCACGGTTCGCCGCATCTGATGGAGAGCCTGGTGGAGTGGGGCCAGGTGCTGCCGGTGGCGCACCGGTTTAACGGCACGGTGACGGAAATGCGCGCCGGCCCGGCGGAGGGGGCGCTGGAGATGCTGTGCGGCGAATTCTATTTTGGTCCGCACGTCAGCTGGCTGTTCAGTGAAGCATCGACGCTGATCCATCTCCATACCGATGCGCGTGAAGACTGCCAGGAGCTGGACGCGCTGCTTAATATACTGGTGCGCGAGAGCCTGGCGCAGCGTCCCGGCGGCAGCGCTATCGTGCGCAGCCTCGGCGATACGCTGCTGGTGCTCCTGCTGCGCATGCTGCTTGGCGAGCAACAGCCGCCCGGCGGGCTGCTGCGCCTGATGAGCGATGAACGCCTGATGCCGGCGGTGCTGGCGGTGATGGCGACCCCGGAGCAACCGTGGACGCTGGAGAGTATGGCCGCCCGCGCGTTTTTATCACGGGCCACCTTTGCCCGTCATTTTGCCCGCGTCTATCACCTGACGCCGCAGGCGTGGCTGTCGCAGTTGCGAATGGCGCTGGCCGCCCGGCTGCTGCGCCTGGAGCGTCAGACCAACCTCGAGGTCATTGCCGAACGCTGCGGCTTTCAGTCGCTGGCGTCCTTCTCGAAGCGCTTCAAAATGCGCTATGGCGTGACGCCGGGCGAGTGGCGACGGGGCTAGCGCCTCGCGTTTCGCGAAGATGATTTTATTTCCAGTTGCGTGGTTTGCTGTTTATTACCCGACCCGAAAGTCGCTATAGTTTTGTACGAAAAAAACAATGACATTCAGGACAGACAGGGTGAAGAGGATGAGATTACGTTTACGGGCCGCCGCCGCAGTGATGCTGGCGGGTCTGGCGCTGGTCGGCTGCGACCAAAAGGGTAATGAAGCGAAGCACATTAAGGTCGGTGTGATTAACGGCGCCGAGCAGGATGTGGCGCAAGTGGCGAAGAAGGTGGCCAAAGAGAAGTACGGTCTGGAGGTCGAGCTGGTGGGGTTCAGCGGCTCACTGCTGCCCAACGAGTCGACCAACGCCGGGGATCTGGACGCCAACGTCTTCCAGCATCGGCCTTTCCTTGAGCAGGACAACAAAGCGCATAATTATCATCTGGTGGCGGTCGGGAATACCTTCGTCTTCCCGATGGCCGGCTATTCGCGCAAGATCAAGTCAGTCGCCGAACTGAAAGACGGCGCGACGATCGCTATCCCCAACGATCCGACCAACCTCGGGCGGGCGCTACTGCTGCTGCAAAAAGAGAAGCTGATTACCCTCAAAGCCGGGACCGGCCTGCTGCCGACGGCGGTGGATATCACCGACAACCCGCGTAACCTGAAGATCATGGAGCTGGAAGGGGCGCAACTGCCGCGCGTACTCGACGATCCCAAAGTCGACGTGGCTATCATCAGCACCACCTACCTGCAGCAAACCGGGCTGTCGCCGGTTCGTGACGGCATCTTTATCGAAGATAAAAACTCGCCCTACGTGAACATCATCGTGACCCGGGAAGACAATAAAGACGCGCAAAACGTGAAGGAGTTTATGCAGTCGTACCAGTCGCCGGAGGTGGCGAAGGCGGCAGAGACTATCTTCAACGGCGGCGCGGTGCCTGGCTGGTAAGCCAACACACAGGGAGAGGTGCGTATGGTACGCCAACGGCAGGCTGACCTGCTGCTGATTGCCGCGACGGTGATTGCCGCCTGCGGCTGGATATTTTCCCGCGAGGCGATCGCCGGCATGCCGGTGTTCGCGTTTCTTGGGCTGCGTTTTTTCTTCGCCGCGCTGCTTCTGCTGCCGTTCTGCCGCGGTTTTCGCCCGCAAAAGCAGCACTGGCCAAAACTCATCATCAGCGGACTCTGGTTTGCGCTCAACCTCTGCCTGTGGATCTATTCGGTCTCCACGACGGCGTCGCTCGGCGAAGGGGCGTTTATCATGAGCCTGTCGATGATGTTCGTCCCGCTGACCGCATGGGTGATGATGAAGGTGCGCCCGCCTCGCGCCTGGTGGGAGTGCCTGCCGATCGCGGTGGTAGGCCTGGGGCTGCTCAGTCTGCATATGCCGATAGCCTTCCACCCCAGCCAGGGCTGGTTTTTGCTGACGGCGCTGGTGCAGTCGATCTGGTTCTGTTACACCAGCCGCTGCGCGCGTGAAGTACCGCTGATCCCCCTGACCACCGTGCAGCTGGCGATCACCGGTATCGTCGGGTTGACCATCTCCGCTGCCGTTGAACGCTGGGACCAGCCGATGACCCTGCCGACTCTCGGCTGGTTGGTGGCCAGCATTGTCATCGCTACCAGCCTGCGCTTCGGTCTGCAGATGAAGGGGCAGAAGTATGCGGCGGTGGCCAGCGCGGCGATCATCATGGTGCTCGAACCGCTGCTGACGGTCATTGCCGCCGCGCTGTGGTACGGCGAACAGCTGCCGCTGCAGAAGATTATCGGCGGCGTGCTGATCCTCGTGGCCCAGCTGTGGTTCCGCTGGCGGATGCTTAAGCCGTAAGCGAGCCGCTTCGCCGCTGCGCCATCAGCTGCAGCAGCGGCACCAGCGACAGCCCGTCCGGCATCTCGCCGCGGGCGATCAGTTGGTTTATCTCGTCGAAGGTAAACCAGCCGGTCTCCATCACCTCATCCTGATCTGCATCCATCCCCACCCAGTGTAAACCGGTGGCCAGCCAGGTGATAAACAGCTGATCGCTGCTGCCGTAGGAGGGGTTAAAGCGAATGATCTCCTCAACGCGTTGCGCCTGCCAGCCGGTCTCTTCCCGCAGCTCGCGCAGCGCGGCGACCGCCGGGTCTTCCCCTTCATCGACGCCGCCAGAGGGGATCGCCCACACCACCTTATCGATCAGGTAGCGGTAGTGGCGAATCAGCAGCACTTTCTCATCCTGGATGGCCACAATCCCCACCGCCGGGCGCGGGTAATGAATGGAATAAAAGTCGCGGCGCTCGCCGGGGGCGACATCAATACCCACCTTACGCATGCTGAACCACGGCGTCTCGGCGATGACCTGCGGGTCGTGCATATCGGCGGCGGTCAGTTTCTTTTTCATCCTGCCACTCCTGTCAAAAATTGAGCCTTAAGAACAACATAGCCGGAGGCGGATGGCAACCGCCGCAGGTTGGCCCGATTTCATCGATCATTGCCCAAACGCCCCTGTTGAGCCAGGAGGGGACTCAGTACGATGTTCGTCAGATGACCCCAGAGGAATGCCAACATGAACATCACCCACATCCGTAATGCGACCCAGATTATTCACTACGCTGGGAAAAGATTTCTCATCGATCCGATGCTGGCGGACAAAGGCGCCTGGCCGGGTTTTCCGGGCACCGCGCGCAGCGAATTGCGCAATCCGCTGGTTGAGCTGCCGTTTTCCCGCGATAAAATTGTCGATGTTGATGCGGTGATCGTCACCCACACCCATGACGATCACTGGGACGCGGCAGCGATCGCCGCGATCCCGAAAACCCTGCCGGTGTTCGTCCAGCATGAGGCCGACGCCGCGCTGCTGCGCAGCCAGGGATTTCAGGATCTGCGCCTGCTGTCGGCAGACAGCGAATTTGCCGGCGTGCGTCTGCTGAAAACCACCTCCGGGCAGCATGGCAGCGACCGCACCTACGCGGTGCCGGCGATGGCTGAACGCCTGGGCGAGGCCTGCGGCGTGGTGTTTCGCCATCCGCAGGAGAAGACGCTGTGGCTGATGGGGGATACCATCTGGCGTGATGACATTGCAGCCGACCTGCTGAAGCTGCGCCCGGACGTGGTGGTGTTGAACGCCGGCTACGCCCACGTCATCGGCTTTGGCCCGATTATCATGGGCAAGGAAGATCTCCTGAACGTGCACTTCACCCTGCCGGAAGCGAAAATCATGGCTATCCACCTCGAGGCGGTCAACCACTGTCTGGTGAGCCGGGAAGAGATGCGCCAGTATGCGCTGGATAATCAGATTGCCGATGTGGTGAGTATCCCGCAGGATGGGGAAACCGTGGTTTATTAACATGCGCAAGGGGAAAGGACGATGAAACTCACCGACGTGGCGATTGTCGCTGTAGAGGGCTTTAGCCCGTTTCACTACGCCGTCCCCTGCATGCTGTTTGGCGATTCGGTTTCGGAAATCAAACGCTTTAATCTGCACATTTGCGCCGAGCGGCCGGGGCTGCTGCGCGCCCGCGATGGTTTTGCGCTGTACGCCACCGGCGATTTCGCCGCGCTGGAACAGGCGGATATCGTGGTGGTGCCTTACTGGGGCGAGGTCGATCGGCGTCCGCCGCAGGCGCTGCTTGATAGCCTGGTGCGGGCCCGGGATAACGGCGCGGAGATTGTCGGCCTGTGTCTCGGCGCGTTTGTCCTCGGCTACGCCGAGCTGCTGGATGGCAGGCGAGCGGCGACTCACTGGGAGTTCGAGCAGGATTTCCAGCGCCGGTTTCCGCAGGTGCAGCTGGATATCAACGCCCTGTACGTCGACGACCAGCGGATCATTACTTCGGCGGGCACCGCGGCGGCGCTGGACTGTTGCCTCTACATCATCCGCCAGCGTTTCGGCAGCCTCGCGGCCAACCAGATCGCCCGGCGGATGATTGTTTCGCCGCACCGCGAGGGCGGCCAGGCGCAGTTTATCGCCCAGCCGGTGCCGAAAAACACCCGCGATGCGCGAATCAACTGCCTGCTGGATTATCTGCAGCAGCATATTGCCGAGCCGCACAGTCTCGATTCGCTGGCCCGGGTGGTGGCGATGAGCCGCCGTACCCTGACCCGCCACTTCGCCCGGGCAACCGGGATGAGCATTACCGACTGGCTGACCGCCGAACGTCTGCGCCGCAGCCAGACTCTGCTTGAGGCGGGCGATCTGCCGGTCGAGCAGGTGGCGGAGGCGGTGGGCTATCTTTCAGCGGTCACCTGGCGCCAGCAGTTTAAAGCGCGCTTTGGCGTCAGCCCGACGGAATGGCGGCGTACCTTTCGTCGCGGCGCTTAGCCGGCGAGGGTCGCGCTGTCGATCACGAAGCGGTATTTCACGTCACCCTTGACCATTCTTTCCCAGGCTTCGTTGATCTCATCGCCGCGGATCAGTTCGATATCGGCGACGATGCCGTGTTCGGCGCAGAAGTCGAGCATCTCCTGAGTTTCCGGAATACCGCCGATCATCGAGCCGGCAATCGACCGGCGGCGGAAGATAAGATTGAACACTTCCGGCGACGGATGCGGCGTGGCCGGAGCGCCAACCAGCGTCATGGTGCCATCACGTTTCAGCAGCGTGGTGAAGGCATCGAGATTGTGCGGCGCCGCCACGGTGTTGAGGATGAAATCGAAGCTTTTGACGTGGGCCGCCATTTCGTCTTCATTGCGCGACACCACTACGTCATCGGCGCCCAGCGCTCTGGCCGCATTACGCTTGGATTCGGAGGTGGTAAAGGCCACCACGTGGGCCCCCATGGCGTGGGCCAACTTGATCCCCATATGCCCGAGGCCGCCGATGCCGACCACGCCGACTTTTTTACCCGGCCCGACGTGCCAGTGGCGCAGCGGCGAGTATGTCGTGATCCCGGCGCACAGCAGCGGCGCGACGGCGGCCAGCTGCGCTTCGGGATGGGTTATCCGCAGCACGTAGCGTTCATTGACCACGATCTGCTGTGAATAACCGCCAAGCGTGTGTCCCGGCGCGTCCTGGGTCGGCCCGTTATAGGTCAGCACCATGTGGTCGCAGTAGTTTTCCAGCCCCTCGGCGCACTCTTCGCACTGTTGACAGCTATCGACCATACAGCCGACGCCCACCAGATCGCCGACGGCGTAGCGCGAGACGGCGTTGCCGACCGCGGTCACCCGACCCACAATTTCATGCCCCGGCACGCAGGGATACAGCGTTCCCGCCCATTCCGATCGCGCCTGGTGGAGATCGGAGTGGCAGACGCCGCAGTAAGCGATGGCGATCTGTACATCCTGCGGCCCCGGGTCGCGGCGGGTGATGGCCATTGATTCCAGCGGCTGGCTGGCGGAGTAGGTACCAATAGCGTTGATCAGCATAGCGAAACCTCTTCTTGATGAATGGACTCAATAGAACGGGAGGGGAATGCGGCTGGTCAGTGGCATCGATAAGCGTAGCCTGGACTGGCCGAGATGCGAGGGGGAAAGCGGTAGAGAAACCCTCAGGCGCGGCCTTAACCAGCGCAGTAAATAATAAGATGGCCTTATCTTTATCGCCGCTAAGCCTTATAGGTATTTACGGCATATAGTATTATTTATTCCTGTAGAATAGAGATAAATAGTTATTGCAGATAATGATGCTTACACTCTTTTTATCCCCGTAACGTCTTGTCTTTTATTCGTTATTTCACCTGTTGATACTATGATTCTCAATGAATCACTTTTTCAACCTGACCTGATGGCATAAAAACCATGTCGATACCTGCAGCCAGCCTCTCTACCGACCAGGCGTTACCGTCTTTTTATTACGGAAGACAGACAAAGCCGTTATTCGCGGTGGAATCCCTGTTATCTGCGTTCCTGCCCGCCAGCTCACCCTTTGCGCTGCCGCGATCGACCTATTATCGTTTTCCGCCGACCCAGGCTGAATCCGGATTAATTCTGCTCGAAGAGGGGATTGCCTCGCTATGCCATGCGGAAAACAACATGGTGATATCAACGATATTTGCCCCTTCGCTATTGGGATTAATCGATGGTTACGGCGTCTTCAACGGTATTCCGGAAAAACACCACTGCTCTCTGTTTGCTGAGACAGATTTGCGCGGACGCTGGATAGGACACCAGGCCGCGGTCGAGATCCTCAATGCGCAAAACCTGTGGCAGGAGATGGCCCATGTTCTGGCGCAGCGGCTGATGGTGTTGAGCATGCGTTCGCAGGAGATGATGGGGGTGGATTCTTATCTGATGGTGCGAACCCTGCTAACAGAGCTGGCGGACTATCCGGAGGCATATCGTCGCCAAATCAACGTCCTGAGCTTTATTCAGCGCCGTACCAACCTGTCGCGCAGCCGCATTATGTCGATTCTGTCGGAGCTGCGCAAAGGTGGTTACATTACGGTCCATCGCGGTGTGCTGAGGACCATCGCCCACCCGCTTCCCGCCCACTTTTAAACCCGCGCGGCGGAGGGGCGTGATTTTCCCACCCCTCGTCAGCCGGTGGGCTAAGGCTCAACCGGCGTCAGAAAGTCCAGCCGCAGCGGCTCAGCCAGCAGAGACTCCATCTGCGTCATAAACGCCTGAAAATAGGGCATCGCGACATGGGCATCGAGGGCGTCCTGTCCCTGCCACGCCTCGCGCATATAGAAGGTGTCCGGCGCGTCGCGCAGCTGAAACAGGGCATAGTCGAGGTTGCCAGGCTCCTGTCTCGTCGGCAGGAGCAGCGCCTGCAGGGCCTGACGCAGGGCGTCCGTTTGGCCCGGTTTCGCCTTGAGCACGGCGATAAGCGATATCATCTTAAAACCCCTCCAGCACGATCTTGCCGACGGCGCGTCCGGTTTCCAGCTGGCGATGCGCTTTCTGCAGATTGGCGGCGGTGATGGCGCCGTAGTGTTCGCCAAGGGTGGTTTTGATAGTGTGGTTGTCGATCAGCGCCGCCACGCGGGTGAGCAGCTGATGCTGGGCGATCATATCATCCGTCTCAAACATTGAACGGGTGAACATAAATTCCCAGTGCAGGGACAGGCTTTTGGCTTTCAGCGGCACCACGTCCAGGGTCTCCGGGTCATCAATCAGCGCCAGCTTGCCCTGCGGGGCGAGGGCGTTGATCAGCGCGTTGAAGTGCTGCTCGGTATTGGTTAGGCTGGCGACATGGGTTACCGACGTGATACCAATGCGCGCCAGCTCGTCGGCGAGCGGCTTGCTGTGATCGATCACATGGTGCGCGCCCGCCTCGCGGACCCACTGCTGGCTCTCGGGACGCGAGGCGGTGCCGATCACCGTCATGGCGGTCAGTTTACTGGCCAGCTGGGTCAGGATAGACCCCACGCCGCCCGCCGCGCCGACGATTAGCAGCGTGTCGCCCGCATTGCCGCCTTCCTCAACGCCGAGACGGTGAAACAGCAGCTCCCAGGCGGTGATCGCCGTCAGCGGCAGCGCGGCGGCGGAGGCATTATCGAGGGTGCGCGGTTTGTGCGCCACCAGGCGCTCATCCACCAGCTGATATTCACTGTTGCTGCCGGCCCGGCCCAGCGCGCCGGCGTACCAGACCTCGTCCCCGGGCGCGAACAGCGTCACTTCCTCACCGACGGACTGCACCACGCCAACGGCGTCCCAGCCCAGCACCCGCGGCGTGTCGCCCTGAAAGCCGGCGCGCACTTTGGTGTCTACCGGATTGACCGAGATAGCCTTCACAGCGACCAGCAGATCACGCCCGTGGGCGGTGGGGATCGGCAGGTCGATCTCGGTTAAAGAAGGGATGTTGTTGCCGTCAGCGGCGGCTTGAGTAATGGCGATAGCTTTCATAACTGCTCCGGTCTGTGATTCGGGTGAATGAAAAGATGGAGCCATCGTAGACCGCTGCCGGGAGGGGAAAAACGGGCTAACGGCAATAACAGTTATATGCAGAAAGTGAAAATCAGCCCACCTGATAGAAGTCGAGCATCACCCCATCCTGGGTCCGGCCACCGGCGCAGATAAACAGCGAGGTGGTTAGCCAGCTGAGCGCGGGAGCATCCACCTCAAAGGTGGGCACGGTGCGAAAATAGATGGCTTCTGGCGGAATATCGCTAAAAAAGCGCATATCGTCGGCGAAAAGCTGGTCATGATACTGGGCCGGCACCCGGCGGATGCCATTGTTTTCCACATAGACCGTGCCTTCCGCCACCTGCAGGGCATAGCGGGCGGACAGCCTGCAGGTGCCGTCGGGTTCGATTATCTGGCTGTCGACGCCGCCGGGTAATACGTGGCCGCGAAGTTGACCCGAGACGCTGCCGCCGATAATCGGGATCAGCTGGCGCTTACCGGTCTGCGGGCTGCGGGAGACGATTATCGGTTTATCAACCTGGATGGTAATGGAAAAACAGTGTCTGAGTTCGGGGGTCATTATGGCTCTCCTGTTTCGGTTGGTAACGGCACACGGCCACCGCGCCAGTGTAACGGGTTTGCGAGAGACAAAATAACGCAGGGTTTGGATGAAAATGATTGGCTGGGATGATGAGTTTGGGGGGCTCAGGTTGGTATGGCGTGGCTGTGGGGGAGCAGAGGCAAACTGGCGGAAGATCACAGGAGTTGAACCTGCCCGGGACCGCTGGCGGCCCCAACTGGATTTGAAGTCCAGCCACCTCACCGGAGATGACGATCTTCCGCGCCTCGATTGCTACATGGAGGCGGGGCGCATTATAGCTACTTTCAGCCGTTTACCACATACCTAAACGCACTTTTTTACTGTTAAAACTGGACTTTACAGAACAGTCCTGGACAAATCCTCACAAAATCCGTGAGTTACACTTTTTCACTCCCTGATTCCCTACCACGATCACAGAAAACAAGAAACGTAATCTGATAACGAGATATCGCAATTCATCTTAGTGCGGCAAAGGTTTACAAAAACCGTAACCGGTACCAACCCTCGGTGCCGCTAAGGGAATAGTGCGCATATGAAAGATCACATTTTGTCCGTCAAAGAGAAAATTGGTTATGGCATGGGTGATGCCGCCAGCCACATTATTTTTGATAACGTCATGTTGTACATGATGTTTTTTTACACCGATATTTTTGGTATCCCCGCCGGCTTTGTCGGCACCATGTTCCTGCTGGCGCGCGCGCTGGACGCGATTTCCGACCCGTGTATGGGTCTGCTTGCCGACCGTACCCGCAGCCGCTGGGGTAAGTTCCGCCCATGGATCATCTTCGGCGCTATCCCGTTCGGCCTCGTCTGCGTGCTGGCCTACAGCTCGCCGGATTTAAGCCACAACGGCAAGCTGATCTACGCCGCCGTGACCTACACGCTGCTGACCCTGCTCTACACCGTGGTGAATATCCCTTACTGCGCGCTGGGCGGCGTGATCACCGACAACCCGACGCAGCGCATCTCGCTGCAGTCCTGGCGCTTCGTGCTGGCGACGGCGGGGGGCATGCTCTCCACCGTGCTGATGATGCCGCTGGTCAACTTTATCGGCGGCGAAGACAAAGCGCTCGGCTTCCAGGGGGGCATCGCGGTGCTGTCGGTGATTGCCTTCCTGATGCTGGCCTTCTGCTTCTTTACCACCAAAGAGCGTGTCGAAGCGCCGCCGAGCAGTACCTCGATGCGTGAAGACCTGCGCGATATCTGGCGCAATGACCAGTGGCGGGTGGTCGGCGTGCTCACCATCCTCAATATCCTTGCGGTCTGCGTTCGCGGCGGCGCGATGATGTACTACACCACCTGGATCATGGGCTCGGCGGCGCTGTTCACCGCCTTCCTCACGACCTACTGCGTCGGCAACCTGATTGGCTCGGCGCTGGCGAAACCGCTGACCGACTGGAAATGCAAAGTCAGCGTCTTCTGGTGGACCAACGCCCTCCTGGCGGTGCTCAGCGTGGCGATGTTCTTCGTACCGATGGACGCCGAAATCACCATGTTTGTCTTTATCTTCGTCATTGGCGTACTGCACCAGCTGGTGACGCCAATCCAGTGGGTAATGATGTCCGACACCGTCGACTACGGCGAATGGTGTAACGGCAAACGCCTGACCGGCATCAGCTTCGCCGGCACCCTGTTTGTGCTCAAGCTGGGGCTGGCGCTGGGCGGCGCGCTGATCGGCTGGATGCTGGCCGGCGGCGGCTATGACGCCGCCGCTAAAACCCAGAACAGCGCCACCCTCACCATCATTATCGCCTTGTTCACCCTCGTTCCGGCGGTGTGCTACCTGCTGAGCGCGGTGATCGCCAAACGCTACTACACGCTGAAAACGCCGTTCCTGAAAAAAATGATGGCCGAGCTGGCCGAGGGCGCGCGTCGCAACGAACAAGATTTCACCGCCGCCCCGATCGACAAAGAATGGCAAAACTAAGAGGACGTTTTAATGAAAATCAGTGATGGAAACTGGCTCATTCAACCAGGGCTCAACCTGATCCAACCCGTACAGGTTTACGAGGTGGAGCAGCAGGGGAATGAAATGGTGGTCTATGCCGCGCCGCGCGATGTCCGCGAACGCGCCTGGCAGCTGGATACGCCATTGTTCACCCTGCGCTTTTTCTCGCCGCAGGAAGGGATAATCGGCGTGCGTATGGAGCACTTCCAGGGCGCGCTGGATAACGGCCCGCACTATCCGCTGAACGTGCAGAAAGACGTCCATGTCGAAATAGAAAATACGGCCGGGTTCGCCGAGCTGAAAAGCGGCAGCCTCAGCGTGCGGGTGACTAAAGGCGAATTCTGGGGGCTGGATTTTCTGCGCGACGGCCTGCGTATCACCGGTAGCCAGCTAAAAAACAACGGCTACGTGCAGGATAGTAAGACCCAGCGCAACTACATGTTTGAGCGCCTCGACCTCGGCGTCGGCGAAACCGTCTACGGCCTCGGCGAGCGCTTTACCGCCCTGGTGCGCAACGGCCAGACGGTAGAAACCTGGAACGAGGACGGCGGCACCAGCACCGAGCAATCCTACAAAAATATCCCGTTCTATCTGACCAACCGCAGCTACGGCGTGCTGGTCAACCATCCGCAGCGCGTCTCCTTCGAGGTGGGCTCGGAGAAAGTCTCTAAAGTCCAGTTCAGCGTTGAAGGCGAATACCTCGAGTACTTCGTCATCGACGGCCCGACGCCGAAAGCGGTGCTTAACCGCTATACGCAGTTCACCGGCCGCCCGGCGCTGCCGCCGGCATGGTCGTTTGGTCTGTGGCTGACGACCTCGTTCACCACCAACTATGACGAAGCGACGGTGAATAGCTTTATCGACGGCATGGCTGAGCGCCATCTGCCGCTGCACGTCTTCCACTTCGACTGCTTCTGGATGAAGGCCTTCCAGTGGTGCGATTTTGAATGGGATCCGCTAACTTTCCCGGACCCGGAAGGGATGATCAAGCGCCTGAAGGCGAAAGGGCTGAAGGTCTGCGTGTGGATCAACCCGTACATCGGTCAGCGCTCGCCGGTGTTCAAAGAGCTGAAAGAGAAGGGTTATCTGCTGAAGCGTCCGGACGGTTCGCTGTGGCAGTGGGATAAGTGGCAGCCGGGGCTGGCGATTTATGACTTCACCAATCCGGAAGCCCGCCAGTGGTACGCTGACAAACTAAAAGGCCTGGTGGCGATGGGGGTCGATTGCTTCAAGACCGACTTTGGCGAGCGTATCCCGACCGACGTCCAGTGGTTTGATGGTTCCGATCCGCAGAAAATGCACAACCACTACGCCTTCATCTATAACGAGCTGGTGTGGAAGGTGCTGAAAGAGACCGTCGGCGAGCAGGAGGCGGTGCTGTTCGCCCGCTCCGCCTCGGTGGGCGCGCAGCAGTTCCCGGTGCACTGGGGCGGCGACTGCTACGCCAACTACGAATCGATGGCGGAAAGCCTGCGCGGCGGGCTGTCGATCGGCATGTCCGGCTTCGGTTTCTGGAGTCACGATATCGGCGGTTTCGAAAACACCGCGCCGGCCCACGTCTACAAGCGCTGGTGCGCCTTCGGCCTGCTCTCCAGCCACAGCCGGCTGCACGGCAGCAAATCCTATCGGGTGCCATGGGCCTACGATGACGAGTCCTGCGACGTGGTGCGCCACTTCACGCAGCTGAAATGCCGCATGATGCCGTATCTCTATCGTCAGGCGGCGCTGGCCAACGAGTGCGGCACGCCGATGCTGCGCGCGATGATGCTCGAGTTTCCGGACGATCCGGCCTGCGACTATCTCGACCGCCAGTATATGCTGGGCGATTCGGTCCTGGTGGCGCCGGTGTTCTCCGAGGCCGGCGAAGTGCAGTTTTATCTGCCGGAAGGGCACTGGACGCATCTGTGGCATAACGATGAATTGCCGGGTAGCCGCTGGCATAAGCAGCATCACGATGCGCTGAGCCTGCCGGTCTACGTTCGCGACAACAGCCTGCTGGCGCTGGGCAACAATGACCAGAAGCCGGATTACGCCTGGCATGAGGGCACCGCCTTCCAGCTGTTCCACCTTGAGGATGGACGCGAGGCACGCTGTGACGTTCCGGCGGCAGACGGCTCGACGATCTTCACCCTGAAGGCCAGGCGCCAGGGTAACGCCATCGCCGTGAGCGGCGAAGGCGAGGCCCGCGGCTGGACGTTATGTCTGCGCAATATCCCGCAGGTCGCGGGCGTGCAGGGCGGTACGCAGACCGGTAGCGAATGGGGAGTGGTAGTGAGCGCCGAGGGCAATACGCTGACGATTACGTTGTAAATAGGTTAACAGCAGCAGCCCTTTTCGCCAGGCGGAGAGGGTTTTTTTATTCCATTTTTGTACAAAAAGTAACGTTCATTTCATTGTGGTGACTCAGGCCGCAGACGCGGTTGTCGAACGGTGTTAGCGTATTCTGCCGCTGAGAGGAGCCCGCCATGGACGTAGAAAATATCTTTCGTGACGTGAAGCTAAGCAAAACGGAAATGACCGTGCTGCGCTTTATTCAGAACGACCCGGAGCAGTGTATCCGCCAGGGAGTTCGCGCTGTGGCCGAACAGTGCTACAGCAACCCCTCTTCCCTGGTCCGGCTGGCGAAAAAACTGAAGTTCAGCGGCTGGCTGGAGCTGGTCTATTTCATCAAGTTCAATATCACCATGCCGAAGCTCGATGTCACCAACGATATCGACTACATGAGCGTTCAGCCGGAAGAAGCGCTGACGCCGCTGCTGGCAAGCCTTAAACAGCAGCGCATCCTGATCCACGGCAGCGGCTTTTCACAGCTGATCGCCCAGTATATTTACAACAAGTTTCTCGTCACCGGCGTGAATGCCAGCCTGGCGCTGTGGCCCGATTACGAAATCCTCGAACAGAAAAACGCCGCCTGCTTCGACTCCATCTGGATCATTTCTAAATCCGGGCGCAGCAGCTCGGCGCTCAACTGGGTTAAGGCCCTGGAGGGGAAGGAGATTAATCTGGTCTGCTTTACCGGCGACTACCAAAGCCCGCTGGCGCAGGCCGCGGATACGGCGTTTATTATTCACGACCCGCAGAAGTTCGATGATGATATTTACTGGAGCAACCCGTTTTTCGGCTACTGCATCTTAGGCTTTGAGCGACTATTGAAGATGTGGTTTACCAGTCTACGTAGCAATAGTTAGCCCCCGCTAAGCGCGGTGCGAGCGGGGGGAGTTCCCGGATGGCGGCTGGCGCCTTATCCGGGCTACCGGGTGATACGGCTATTTTGCCGGGTGGCGGCTTACGCCTGACCCGGCCTACATAAAACACAAACCGCTCCGTTCGTAGCCCCGCTAAGCGCGGTGCGAGCGGGGGAATCCCATCGGCAGCGGATTACCGCCAGGCGGCGAACTGCTCATCGTCGAGATAGGCTTCGACCAGGGTTTTCGCCAGCGAATAGGAACCGATCAGCGGGTGCGCCATCAGCGCCCGCACCGCCAGCGATTTATCCTGCTGCAGGATCGCCGCCACCGCCAGCCGCTCATACTCTTTCACGCAGGCAATCATATTCTTCTGCGCCGTCGGTACCTTCACCGGCGTCACCGGCTTGAGGCCATCCCGGCTCAGGTCGCAGCTGATCTCGATCACGTCGTCAGGGCGCAAAAAGTCGAGCGTGTCGTGATTCTGGATCGACACCACGATCCGCTTGGTGGTGGTGCTGTTCACCGCTTCCAGGATATCCAGCGCCACTCCGGCATAGCCGCCGGTGTCCGGCTCTTCGATAAACTGGCGCAGCGTCAGCGGTTCGCGGGTGTGGAATTTCTCCTGCCGGGATTCGTTCTGCATATAGCTGTTTTCCCGGCGTAGGTAATGCTGCATCCAGATGGTGAAGGCGGCCTCCGGTTGCGTTCTGGCATCCACGGTGCGCAGTGCCTCGCGCATCTCCTGATTGATGCGGGCGATCTGCTCTCCGCGCGTCTCGCCGGCCCCTTGAATCGCCTTCAGCGCCTCGTCGCGATAGTAGTAATAATAGAGATATTCATTGAGGAGCTGATTATCGCAAAGCCGTACCAGCTCCGGGGAGAAGTACTGCATCGCCGTCTTCTGGTACAGTTCCGGGCTGGCGATCAGCCGTTCGGTCACCTCTTCCCCACGGACGGTGAAGTGGGTAAACCAGGAGAAATGGTTCAGCCCATAGCATTCCACGCTGAGGTCGCGCTCCTCACAGCCAAGGATCGCCGGCAGTTCACGAATCAGCTCGGAGGGGGCATCGCAGATCCCATAGACCCGGCGCTTAAAGCCGGACTTAATAATCGCTTCCGTCACCAGACCTGACGGGTTGGTAAAGTTAAACAGAATAGCGTCTTCGGCGGCATGTTCTTCGATCAGCCGGCAATAGCGAAGGATCGCCGGGATCGAGCGCATGGCCATCGCGAAACCGCCGGCGCCGGTGGTCTCCTGGCCGAGAGTGTTATGCTCAAGCGCAATACGTTCGTCGCGAATGCGGCTTTCATCGCCGCCAACCCGCAGGGTGGTAATGATATAGTTGGCGTCCTGCAGCGCTGCGACCGGGTCGGTGGTGGTACTAAACTGAATATCCGGGCGAATGGTATTAAATACATAGCGGGCAATTTCGCCAAATATCGCCAGATTATCAGCAGAGTTATCGAGAAAAACGACTTCTGTTAAACCAATGCGGTGAGCGTTATAGGCCAGAGATTTCGCTAAAAATGCAGAGCGAACGCCGCCCCCGCCTAATACGGTTAATTTCATAAATACTCCTCATTAATTTTCTGCTAACCAGTTATCAACCCGGGAACGTACCTGTCCCACTTTGACGCCATAAATAACCTGAACTTCATTTCGATTGCGTACGACGCCGTTGGCGCCGGTATTTTTTAATTGCGTGTCATCAACCCGCGCCATATCACGCACGGCCACGCGCAGGCGAGTAAAACAATTATCGACGGAGAGAATATTCTCCTTGCCCCCGAGGCCGCGGATAATGTCATCGGTGACCGACTGCGGTTGCGCGACTTTCTGGCGGTACTCTGCTTTGCTGTAGAGCTTCACGTTCTCGTCATCTTCCCGGCCCGGCGTTTTCAGGTTCAGCTTCACCACCAGGGTGCGGAAAATCACGTAGTAG
The DNA here is from genome assembly GCF_018199955.1 of Klebsiella sp. P1954. Lineage (NCBI taxonomy): Bacteria > Pseudomonadati > Pseudomonadota > Gammaproteobacteria > Enterobacterales > Enterobacteriaceae > Klebsiella > Klebsiella sp. P1954. The sequence continues at coordinate 3,085,209 of NZ_CP073373.1, forward strand.
ACGGCGAACTGGCCGATACCGATAAGGACATAGCCCGGCCAGCGCGTTAAGGAGACCGGCAGCGGCAGGTTATAGATCAGAAACTCGATCAGGCCCGATGCTCCCCAGGGACGTACGGTGAAGATGTCGCAAATGGCCTGCGAGGCGGCGGTTAACGTCGCGTGGATCACCCACAGCAGCGGCGAGACAAATAAGAAGGTGAACTCAATCGGTTCGGTGATGCCGGTCAGCATCGAGGTGATAATCGCCGGCAGCAGAATCGCCTTCGCCATCGCTTTCTTCTCCGGTTTCGCGGTGTGGTAGAACGCCAGCGAGGCGCCCGCCAGGCCAAAGATAGTGGTCATCCCTTGCTGCGAAAAACGTAATGCGTCGTTCATGACCGGCGTCAGGTCGGGATGGCGCATATAGGCGAGGAATATGGCCTGGGTGCCGGAGACCACCTGACCATCCACGTTCAGCGTGCCGCCAATCTGGGTGAGCTGGAAGGGGGACCAGACGAAATGGTGCAGGCCGGTGGGGATAAGGAATTTTTCAAAGAAACCATAGACGAAGACCCCGGCGACCCCGGCATTTTTCATAAAACCGGTGAGGGCGGAGATGCCGTGGGTCATAAAGGGCCAAATCCAGGTAAAGGCGATGGCGTAGAAGATAACCACCGGCGTCATCGCCACCAGCGTCAGCTTGGCGCCGCCGTACATCGACAGCGCGCCAGGCAGCTCAATGGCAGAGACTTTATTGTGCACCCACGCAATCGTGCAGCCGAGAATAATGCCCAGGAAAACGCCCATATCCACCACCACAAAGCCCAGCAGCTGGGTTTGCCCGGTGCCATAATATTCACCGTTAATTTTTTCGGCGAGTCCATGGGTGTGTTCCAGCCAGGAGTGGTTGGCGCCAAGAAACATAATAAAGCACATCACTGAAACCAGTGCGACTTCGGTTTTTTTATCCTTTGCCAGGCCATAGCTGATGCCGACGCAAAATAATAAGCCGAGGTTGCCAAATAAAGGCCAAAAGGTGTCGCCGAGCATTTGCCCAAGCTGATGTAAGAAACTGGTTTCAGCAATTAATGTCGGATTAGTTAATACTGAACTGAGGGCCAGAATTAAGCCAATGACCGGCAAGAACAATACGGCGCCGATCATGGCCCGGGAGAATTTTTGCATATTCTCCAGAATACGCTGACGTATTTCAGGCATGATTGATCCTTTTATATTTTTGTAGGTACAGGGAGCGGTTTTTTATCGACTTCCAGTGATTTGGTTATAGCAACTCTGATATTTGAAAGGAACCTGTTGCGCTAAATAGGTACAGATAGCCGCGTATTGCGCACAGGTTTCAGGACTCGCACCCCAACTCTCTCCCTGAAAGGGAGAGAGTAGTCAGAGTGGAGTTTTGCCGGGAAGCAATCCCTCTCCCCATAGAGGAGAGGGAATGGGCATCGCTATGGGGTGACGGGAGCGGGCGCTGGCGCGGCGGGGGCGGGGCTGACCTCGCCGTTGCGCATGATTTGCGCCACCTGCTGTTTCTCCATATTCACGGCGCTGAGCTGCCCGTTGATCGTCGGTTTGAGCGGGGCATCGGCCTGCACGCTGCCGCTGGCGGTCAGCTGGAGATTGCCATCCCCGCTTATAGGTAGCGACGGCCAGCCCCAGGCCTGCAGAATATTCAGCGGCACGCCGCGGCCGCTGAAGCTCAGATTGACCTGGCGCTGCGGCAGCTGGGATACCGCGGCGGTGGCCTGCAAAATGCCGCGCTCGGTGAAGGCGCTAAGCTCAGTGATATTGACCGTCGAGGCTGTGGCGTTCAGTTTGAGTGATGGGCGGCGCACGTCGATCCGGTTGAAAGTCGCCGCCGCGGCGTTCAGCGTCGCGCTGCCGTTCCATACTCCCCAGCTGCCGTTTTTCACCAGCTGTAGCTCGCCGCCATAGCCATCGAGGGCGGTAATTTGCCACGGGAAAGCAGGGTCCACATCGATGATCAGATTGCGGCTGGCGCTGAATTTTTTCAGCGTCAGGCTTTGCAGCCAGGTTGGCAGCGGCGTCATCCACAGCTGTTTCCAGTTCGCCGGCAGCGTGTACTCCAGTCCGGCGAAAGCGGTATCGTCGAGCACCAGGGCGTTCCCGGCGCGCAGCCAGTTGCCGGAGGTGCGCACCATGCCGCCCTCCCAGCGCGAGGAGAACTGGCGCAGCGCAATGCCCTGGGGAGAGAATTCGGCATTGAGGATCGGGTCGAAAAGATGCAGCGAACCGTAGATAAATTCGCTGGCGTTCATCGACAGCGTGCCGTCCTCGCTCTGCCAGCCGCCGTGGCTAAGGGTCAGGTTGCGCAGGCTCAGGTCGAGGTCGGTTACCGCCCAGTCCGGTCCCTGCAGGCGGGCGTCGGTGATGTCCAGGCGGCCAATCTGCAGAGAGGGGACCGTGGTTAACGGCGCGAAAAACTCGGCCAGCGAGGCGGGGCTCTGCAGTCGAATCTCGTTGAGCTGGAGGTTATCCACCCGCCAGCTGCCATCGGCGCTGCGTTTGGCATTGCCGGTTAAGGTGCCGCGGGCGACATCGGCGCCGAGGGTGGAGAGGGTGACCTCGCCCTGATCAATCTTACCCTGAATCAGAACGTTGCTGGCTTCGACGCCATTGAGCGTCATCGAGCCCGCGCTCATCTGGATCTGCGCCGTTTTCCCCAGCACATTGCCCGCCTCCGGCGTCCATGGGCTGACGCCGCCGGTGACGCGCTGCGCGCTGAGCGCCCAGCCGGTTTCCGGGCTGTTGAAAGCCATATTGCGCAACATCAGCCGGTCGGCAGCGAACGGCAGGTCTGCAGAGTGGGGTGACAGATTCAGAGTGCCGTCGTTAAGGACTATCTCATCCGCATGCAGCGGATCGCTAAACTGGCGGGTGCTGAAGCCAATGTCGACCGTTTTTGCCACCAAAGTGGCAGGCTTGCCTTCCCGACCAAAGGTGACGTTTCGCAACTGCACATGAAGGGGGGAGGAGAAATCGTGCTCCATCTCATCGAAGGAGACCTGCCAGCCGGTGCCATTGCTGAGCCAGGCGCTGGCCTGGCGGGCGCCCCAGTGGGTTTGCAGCAGGAACCACGCGCCAATAATGACGAGCAGCAGAGCGACTAGCAGCCAGAGAATCAGCTTTCCAAGAAATTTCATGGTCTTCCATTCTGTGAGATGCACATCACCGTGTTATGCCCGATTTAGGCGCACTTCTCAAGGCAGGCGTGGTTTATTTCCGTGATGGGGCAGGTGGTTGGAGGACGTCCCGGCCGATGCGCGACCGGGAACGCATGAGATCACGCCTTTTCTGGCGGGAAAATTAAATTCAGAACAATCGCCGTGATACCGCCGGCGGCAATCCCGGAGGAAAGCAGGTTTTTCAGCCAGTCCGGGGCGAACTGCAGGATCAGCGGCTGCTGCGACACGCCGAGGCCTACCGCCAGCGACAGAGCGATAATCAGGATCGCCCGACGGTTCAGCGGTTCACGGGAGACGATGCGCACGCCGGACGCAGCGATGGTGCCGAACATCACCAGCGTGGCGCCGCCGAGCACCGGCTCAGGGATATGCTGCACGAAGCCGCTCACCGCCGGGAACAGGCCGAGGACGATCAGCATCAGGGCGACCACAAAGCCGACGTAGCGGCTGGCGACCCCGGTCAGCTGGATCACGCCGTTGTTCTGGCCGAAGCAGGAGTTCGGGAAGGTGTTGAAGACCGCGGAAACGAAGGAGTTCAGGCCGTTAGCCAGCACGCCGCCTTTCAGGCGCTTCATATACAGCGGACCCGAGACCGGCTGTTCGGAGACGTCGGAGGTGGCGGTGATATCGCCGATGGTTTCCAGGGAGGTGATCATAAACACCAGCATCAGGGGCAGCAGCAGACTCCAGTCGATGCCGAGGCCATAATAGAGCGGCGTCGGGACGGTGATGAGGCTGCTGTTGGTCGGGGCGGTGTTGGCTGGCAGCATATCGAGGAACCACGCCGCCAGATAACCGGCAGCCATGGCAATCACTAGCGAGGCGATGCGCAGGTACGGGTTGCGCTGGCGGTTGAGGATAATAATCAGCGCCAGCACGATACCCGCCAGCAGCAGATTTTTCGGCGCACCAAAGGTGTGGTCAGCCATCGCCGCGTAGCCGCCGCCGATGGAGGTCAGTCCGACCTGAATCAGCGACAGGCCGATAATCATCACCACCACGCCGGAAACCAGCGGGGTAATGATACGGCGCGCCAGGTGCAGGATCCGGGAGAGGACCATTTCGGTGCAGCTGGCCAGCATCAGGGTGCCGAAGAGGGCGGCCATCATGGTGGGGACGTCGGCGCCGCCGGTTTTCAAGGCGGTACCGCCCATGATCAGCGGGGCGACAAAGTTGAAGCTGGTGCCCTGGATGGAGAGCAGTCCGGAGCCGACCGGGCCCCAGGCTTTGATCTGAATAATAGAGGCGACGCCGGAGGCGAACAGCGACATGCTGATGATATGTTGGGTATCTTGCGCCGGGAGACCGAGAGCCTGGCAGATTAACAGCGCCGGGGTGATCACCGCGACAAACATCGCCAGCAGGTGCTGGAAGGCGGCGAACAGGGTTTGCGGTAGCGGCGGGCGATCTTCGAGGCGGTAGATTAATTCGCTGGCTGGTTTATGCGCAACCGGTTGCGCATTTTCTGACTCTGCGGTGTTAACGGACATCACAAGCAATCCCAAGGTGGCAAAGCGGGAATTTTATCGGACTGTAGACCAAAAGCAAACGTTTGCCAGCGTTTGCTCATAAAAATTTATACCGTGAATATGCGCAACGAGATAATTAACATTTTGTATGCTAAATCGCATCATTCAGGATACAAAATATCTTTTCCTGTCAATTTTTCCGCCGTTCTGCGTAAAATCCCCCTCTGACTCCTCATGATGAGAAGCTAAAGACACCAGGAATATCGTCGCGTGTGAATGGATCATGCGCCCATAAGGAGCTTTTTATGTTTCATCTCGATACCTTATCGACGCTCGTTGCCGCAACGCTCGTGCTGTTACTCGGCAGAAAACTCGTACAAACCGTTCCCTTCCTTAAGAAATACACTATTCCTGAACCCGTTGCCGGCGGTCTGCTGGTGGCGCTGGCGCTGCTGGCGCTGAAAAAAAGCATGGATATCGAAATTGATTTCGATATGAGTCTGAAAGATCCGCTGATGCTGGCGTTCTTCGCCACCATCGGTCTTAACGCCAACCTCGCCAGCCTGCGGGCCGGCGGCAAGGTGCTGGGCACTTTCCTGATCGTGGTGGTTGGCCTGCTGCTGCTGCAGAACGCCCTCGGTATCGGCATGGCGACGCTGCTGGGGCTGGATCCGCTAATGGGTCTGCTGGCCGGGTCGATTACCTTATCCGGCGGCCACGGCACCGGGGCGGCGTGGAGTAAGCTGTTCGTTGAGCGCTACGGTTTTGCCAACGCCACCGAGGTGGCGATGGCCTGCGCGACTTTCGGCCTGGTGCTGGGCGGCCTGATCGGCGGCCCGGTGGCGCGTTATCTGGTGAAGCACTCTTCCTCACCGGACGGGACACCGGACGATCAGGTGGCGCCAACCGCCTTTGAAAAGCCGGACGTGGGGCGGGTGATCACCTCGCTGGTGCTGATCGAAAGTATCGCCCTGATCGCCATCTGTCTGACGCTGGGCAAGGTGGTTGCGCAACTGCTGGCGGGGAGCGTCTTCGAGCTGCCGACCTTCGTCTGCGTGCTGTTTATCGGCGTGATCCTCAGCAACAGCCTGGCGCTGGCGGGGTTGTATCGGGTGTTCGATCGCGCGGTATCGGTGTTGGGCAACGTCAGCCTGTCGCTGTTCCTCGCCATGGCGCTGATGAGCCTCAAGCTGTGGGAGTTGGCCTCGCTGGCGCTGCCGATGATTATTATCCTGGCGGTGCAGGCGCTGGCGATGGCGCTGTATGCGGTGTTCGTCACCTATCGGATGATGGGCAAAAACTACGATGCCGCGGTGCTGGCAGCCGGGCATTGCGGGTTTGGCCTGGGGGCAACGCCGACGGCGATCGCCAATATGCAGGCGATTACCGACCGTTTCGGGCCATCGCATATGGCCTTCCTGGTAGTGCCGATGGTGGGGGCGTTCTTTATCGATATCGTCAACGCGCTGGTGATTAAGCTGTACCTGCTGCTGCCGATATTTGGCTGATAAAAAACCCGGAGGCGGTGCTGCGCACCTGTCCGGGCTACAAGATCGTGCTGTTTGGGGTTTTGTAGCCCGGCTAAGGCGTTTACGCCGCAAGCCGGGAATAACTTCACAATCTTACGCTTCGTCGTGCTCTTCCCACGCTAACGCGCGTTTCACCGCTTTCTTCCAGCCGCTGTAACGATAGTTACGCTCAGTAGTTTCAATCCCCGGGCGGAATTCGCGCTCAATCACCGCTTTCTCCTGCAGTTCATCCAGATTCTGCCAGAAACCGACCGCCAGACCGGCCAGATAGGCCGCGCCCAGCGCCGTCACTTCGCGTACTTCCGGACGCTCGACACGGGTGCCGAGGATATCGGACTGGAACTGCATCAGGAAGTTGTTAGCCACCGCGCCGCCGTCTACGCGCAGGGCGTGCAGACGAATGCCAGAGTCAGCCTGCATAGCCTCCAGCACGTCGCGGGTCTGAAAGGCGATGGACTCCAGCGTCGCACGGATAATGTGGTTGGAGTTCACGCCGCGGGTGAGGCCGAAAATCGCGCCGCGGGCATACGGGTCCCAGTACGGTGCGCCAAGACCGGTGAACGCGGGTACCACGTATACGCCGTTGGTATCCTTCACTTTGGTGGCGAAGTACTCGGAGTCGAAGGCATCGCTGATGAGCTTCATCTCGTCGCGCAGCCACTGAATAGACGCGCCGGCCATAAACACCGCCCCTTCCAGAGCGTAGTTCACCTCGCCGCGCGGGCCGCAGGCGATGGTGGTCAGCAGACCGTGGGTGGAGGTGACCGCTTTTTCGCCGGTATTCATCAGCATAAAGCAGCCGGTGCCGTAGGTGTTTTTCGCCATCCCTTCTTTGACGCACAGCTGGCCGAACAGGGCCGCCTGCTGGTCACCGGCGATCCCGGCGATAGGAATACGGGTCCCGCCTTTACCACCGATGTTGGTCTGGCCGTACACTTCGGAAGACTTGCGCACTTCCGGCAGCATGGCGCGCGGAATGTCCAGCGCGTCGAGCATCTTGTCGTCCCAGTCGAGGTCGTGGATGTTGAACAGCATGGTACGCGAGGCGTTGGTGTAGTCGGTGACGTGCACGCGGCCCTGGGTCATCTTCCAGATAAGCCAGGTGTCAACGGTGCCGAACAGCAGCTCGCCGCGCTTCGCACGCTCACGGGAACCTTCGACATGGTCGAGGATCCATTTCACCTTGGTGCCGGAGAAGTACGGGTCCACCACCAGGCCTGTGGCCTTACGGATATACTCTTCCATCCCGTCACGCTTGAGCTGCTCGCAGATCTCCGCGGTACGGCGGCACTGCCAGACGATAGCGTTGTAGATGGGTTTACCGGTCTCTCGCTCCCACACCACCACGGTCTCACGCTGATTGGTGATGCCGATGGCCGCGATCTGATCGGAGTTGATATCCGCTTTGGCCAGCGCTTCGACCAGCGTCGAGCTTTGGGAAGCCCAGATTTCCATCGGGTCGTGTTCGACCCAGCCTGGCTTAGGATAAATTTGTTCAAATTCTCGCTGGGAGACGCTGACGATATTGGCATCATGATCCATCACAACGGCCCGGGAGCTGGTAGTGCCCTGGTCAAGCGCAACGATATATTTTTTGTCGGTCATAGTCGGTGTCCCGTAGTCAGATTACAGCGAAGCTTTATGTTGAGCGGTGGAAGAGGAGGGGCTCTGTTGCTCTTCCTCCACGCAGGTGTCGCAAGGCAGGTGACGGCCAATCAGCTTACGATAGCTGAATGCGCCCAGCGCCGCGCCGACCACCGGTGCGCACAGCGGCACCAGGAAATAAGGAATATCTTTGCCGCCGGTGAAGGCGACGTCACCCCACCCCGCCAGCCAGGCGAAGGCTTTCGGGCCGATGTCACGCGCCGGGTTCATGGCGAAGCCGGTCAGCGGTCCCATGGAGGCGCCAATCACCGCAATCAGCAGGCCAATCAGCAGAGGGGCCAGCGGGCCGCGCGGTATGCCGTTGCCATCGTCGGTCAGCGCCAGGATGACGCCCATCAGGATAGCGGTAATCACCATCTCTACCGCGAAGGCCTGCACAAAATTGATGTGCGGGTTCGGGTAAGTGGAGAAAATGCCGGCCAGATCGAGGCTTTCCACGCTGCCGCGAATCATATGGTGGGTGGTTTCATAATCGAGGAAAAGATTGTAGTAAAGCCCGTAAACTAATGCCGCAGCGCAAAAGGCGCCAGCGAATTGCGAAATAATAAAAGGAACCACTTTGCGGCCTTCGAAGCAGGCGAACAGCCACAGCGCGATAGTCACCGCTGGGTTAAGGTGCGCACCGGAGACCCCGGCGGTCAGGTAGATCGCCATGGCGACGCCCAGACCCCAGATGATGCTGATTTCCCATTGTCCGAAGCTGGCTCCCGCGACCTTGAGCGCAGCCACGCACCCAACGCCGAAAAAGATCAACAACCCGGTACCGAGGAACTCTGCGATGCACTGGCCTTTTAAGGTTGATGTTTGGCTCATAATCGAATCCTGAAGCGTGGTGATGATTATTGTATGTAGGGTGGTCACAGACGACCATATTGCCATGTAGGCATAGTGTTAATTTATCGTTAACGAGCAAAAACGAGAAATATCGAACTTCAAATGTGTGTGCCTCGTCAAGAAAATGAGCGTTTTCGCGCCATTTGCGCGCATCGAGAGCGCTGCCGGAGCGTTTCACCACGCATTTTGTTAACCATAAAATTAACATTGACCCATGAACTACGAGCGAACTGCGCTGAAAGCACCAGGTAAAGACTGAAAAGTGTTGCAAACCGCAATCTACGCGGCTTGCCGCTGGACAGGGGCGGCGGGGATTCATACAATCGACGATAACACCGCTATGTGCGCTAATTTTCGTTAAGGCGGGACCGCGTATACGAAACACGAGTTTCTATCAACGCCTTGCAAGTTCAGGAGAGGTATGACGATGTCATTAGAAGTGTTTGAGAAATTAGAATCTAAGGTTCAGCAGGCGATTGATACCATCACTCTGTTGCAGATGGAAATCGAAGAGCTGAAAGAAAAGAACAACACCCTGGTGCAGGAAGTTCAGAGCGCGCAGCATGGTCGTGAAGAGCTGGAGCGCGAAAACAGCCAGCTGAAAGAGCAGCAGCAGGGCTGGCAGGAACGTCTGCAGGCGCTGCTGGGTCGCATGGAAGAAGTCTAATCGCTTCGCGCCCTCTCCCGCCCGGGAGGGGGTCATCCTTACTCGCGTCTTTATATCCGCAAGTTATAGCCAATCTTTTTTTATTCTTTAATCATTGAATCGCTTTCTGGCACGCTTAACCCATCACAACACACATAAAGAGAGCGGTGCGATGAATAAGTGGGGCGTAGGGTTAACTCTGTTGCTGGCATCCGCCAGCGTTCTGGCAAAAGACATTCAGCTATTAAACGTATCTTATGATCCAACGCGCGAGCTGTACGAACAGTACAACAAAGCGTTTAGCGCACACTGGAAGCAGGAGACCGGCGACAACGTGGTGATCCGCCAGTCGCATGGTGGCTCTGGCAAACAGGCGACCTCGGTGATTAACGGTATTGAAGCGGATGTGATCACGCTGGCGCTGGCCTACGATGTCGACGCTATTGCCGAACGCGGCCGCATCGATAAAAACTGGCTGAAACGCCTGCCGGATAACTCCGCGCCGTATACCTCCACCATCGTGTTCCTCGTCCGCAAGGGCAATCCGAAACAGATCCATGACTGGAACGATCTGATCAAACCGGGCGTGTCGGTCATTACCCCGAACCCGAAAAGCTCCGGCGGCGCCCGCTGGAACTACCTGGCGGCCTGGGGCTATGCTCTGCATCAGAATCACGGCGACCAGGCGAAAGCCCAGGAATTCGTCAAGGCGCTGTATAAAAACGTGGAAGTGCTGGACTCCGGCGCGCGCGGTTCGACCAATACCTTCGTAGAACGCGGTATCGGCGACGTACTGATCGCCTGGGAAAACGAAGCGCTGCTGGCGACCAACGAACTGGGCAAAGACAAGTTTGAAATCGTGACCCCGAGTGAGTCGATTCTGGCTGAGCCGACCGTCTCGGTGGTCGACAAAGTGGTGGATAAGAAAGGCACGCGTCAGGTGGCGGAAGCGTACCTGAAGTATCTCTACTCGCCGGAAGGCCAGGAGATTGCGGCGAAGAACTTCTACCGCCCGCGCGATCCGAATGTGGCGAAGAAATATGCTAACGAATTCCCGAAACTGAAGCTGTTTACCATCGATCAGGAGTTCGGCGGCTGGACGAAAGCGCAGAAAGAGCACTTCTCCAACGGCGGCACCTTCGACCAGATTAGCCAGCGTTAATTCTCTTGTCCCTGCTTGCGCTACGCTTAGCAGGGCTATAGTTTTGCGCGGTGCGTAGCCCGGGTAAGGCGTCAGCCGCCACCCGGGACAACGCCCCGTCCACCATCTGTTTTCATTTAGTCATCAAATTACGCTACTCTTCCGCTTCAGGCTTAACAGGGAATGAAAATGAGAAGAGTAAGATACTTTTTGCTGGCGCTGCTGGTGGCGATCCTCGCGGCGCTGGCGGGCGGCTACTACTGGCTGCACTCTGGCAACCCGGACGCATTACGCAAGATTGTCCTGCAGCAGTGCGTACCCCATCAGCAACAGCAGCAAAACCCGTCGCCGTGCGCGGAAGTGAACCTCAAGGGCGGCTATGTGCTGTTTAAAGACCGTAACGGCCCGCTGCAATATTTGCTGATGCCGACCTACCGCATCAACGGCACCGAAAGCCCGCTGCTGCTGGATCCGTTGACGCCGAACTTTTTCTGGCAGGCCTGGCAGGGGCGTGAAATCATGAGCCAGCGCCACGGCGCGCCGGTTCCTGATAACGCGGTATCGCTGGCGATCAACTCGCGCAGTGGACGTACGCAAAACCATTTCCATATTCATATCTCCTGCCTGCGCCCCGATGTGCGCGCGCAGTTAGATAAGGATGCCGCAGCGATCAGCAGCCGCTGGCTGCCGCTACCGGGCGGGCTTCAGGGCCACGAATACCTGGCGCGCCGGGTGACGGAGGCGGAGCTGGCCCAGCGTAGCCCGTTCCTGATGCTGGCGGAAGAGGTGCCGGAGGCGCGCCAGCATATGGGACGCTTCGCGCTGGCAATGGCGCAACAGAGCGACGGCTCGCTGGTGCTGCTGGCGACGGAGCGTAACCTGCTGACCCTGAACCGGGCTTCAGCGGAAGAAATTCAGGATCATCGCTGCGCCATCCTTAACGCAAACCACTAGTTCTGGCGTTTACCTGTCTTACCTGTCGTCGTATTCTTGCTGAAAAAAACGACAGGAGACAGGCATGTCGCTCTGGCTTACCCACCCGCTGTTCCTTCCTTCATTGATTGTCGGCGTCACCATCGTGCTCTGGGCGACGTCGCTGCTGCCGGAATTTATCACCGCGCTGCTGTTCTTCGCAGCGGCGATGATGGCGAAAATCGCTCCGCCGGAGGTGATCTTCGGCGGCTTTGCCTCTTCGGCGTTCTGGCTGGTGTTCAGCGGCTTTGTGCTCGGCATCGCCATCCGTAAAACCGGACTGGCGGACCGGGCGGCGCAGGCGCTGTCGGCCAGGCTCACCGACTCCTGGCCGCGGATGGTCGCCAGCGTGGTACTCCTGAGCTACGCCCTGGCGTTCGTGATGCCCTCCAACATGGGGCGCATCGCGCTGCTGATGCCGATCGTGGCGGCGATGGCCCGCCGCGCGGGCATTGCCGACGGTAGCCGCGGCTGGTTCGGCCTGGCGCTGGCGGTGGGGTTCGGCACCTTTCAGCTGTCGGCGACGATTTTGCCCGCCAACGTGCCGAATCTGGTGATGAGTGGCGCGGCGGAAGGCTCGTACGGTATGCATCTGAATTATGTTCCCTATTTACTGCTGCATACGCCGGTGCTTGGCTGGCTGAAAGGGGCGGTGCTGGTGGCGCTGATTTGCTGGCTGTTTCCCGGCAAGCCGCATCCACCGCGCGACCTGGCGCCGCTGCCGCCGATGAGCCGCGACGAGAAACGTCTGGCGTGGCTGCTGGCGGTGGTCCTCTCGCTATGGGTGACCGAGAGCTGGCACGGCGTCGGCCCGGCGTGGACCGGCCTGGCGGCGGCTGTGATCACGCTGCTGCCGCGGGTGGGCTTTATCAACGGCGAGGAGTTTGCCAGCGGGGTGAATATGCGCACCTGCATTTACGTCGCCGGGATTCTGGGGCTGGCGATCGCCGTCACCCAAACCGGGATTGGCGGCGCAGTGGGCAATGCGCTGCTGCAGGTGATGCCCCTGGATAAAGACAATCCTTTCACCAGCTTTCTCGCCCTGACCGGGATAACCAGCGCGCTGAACTTTATTATGACCGCCAACGGCGTGCCGGCGCTGTATACCACCTTTGCCCAGAGCTTTGCCGACGCCACCGGCTTCCCGCTGCTAAGCGTGATTATGATTCAGGTGCTGGGCTATTCCACGCCGCTGCTGCCCTATCAGGCGTCGCCGATCGTGGTGGCGATGGGGTTAGGCAAGGTCCCGGCGAGGGCGGGGATGCAACTGTGTCTGGCGCTGGCGGCGGTGAGTTATCTGATTTTACTGCCGCTGGACTACGCCTGGTATCAGCTGTTGGGGAAACTGTAACGGCAAAAGAAAGCCCGGCTTGCGCTGTGCTAAGCCGGGCTCCCACGTTTTGTCAGTCAACCCGGTCGCGTGTCGCCACCGGGAAAAGCGAATTACGCTTTTTTCGCTGCTTCTGCTGCTTTAACGATCACCGCGAAAGCGTCAGCTTTCAGGGAGGCGCCGCCAACCAGCGCGCCGTCGATGTCCGGCTGGGTGAACAGCTCTGCGGCGTTGCCAGCGTTAACGGAACCGCCGTACTGGATGATCACTTGCTCAGCGATTTTGGCGTCAGCTTTAGCAATGTGGTCACGGATGAATTTGTGCACCGCCTGCGCCTGAGCCGGGGTCGCTGATTTGCCGGTACCGATAGCCCATACTGGTTCGTAAGCGATAACCACGCCTTCGAAAGCGGCAGCGCCCTGGGTTTTCAGCACGGCGTCGATCTGACGTGCGCAAACTTCTTCCGTTTTGCCCGCTTCGTTTTCGGCTTCGGTTTCACCGATGCACAGAACCGGGGTCAGACCCTGCTCTTTCAGCACCGCGAATTTCTTCGCGATCAGCTCGTCGGATTCTTTGTGGTAGGTACGACGCTCGGAGTGGCCGATGATGATGTACTGCGCGCCGATATCTTTCAGCATTTCGGCGGAGGTTTCACCGGTGAATGCGCCGGACAGGTTCACGTCAACGTTCTGCGCGCCCAGGTGAATGTGGCTGCCTTCTGCCGCGCGCTTAGCCAGGTCCAGATACATTTCCGGCGGGGCGATGGCAACTGCACAGCCGCTTACGCCAGCCAGCTCGGTACGCAGGTTCGCAACCAGTTCGTTTACCATGTGGCGGCTGCCGTTCAGTTTCCAGTTACCCATCACTAAAGGATGTCGCATTTTAATTCTCCACGCTACTTAAGCGAATTAAGGAATATAGCCGCCCCAGAGGGCAGCATGGTCTGTGAAACAGTATAGAGACTCGTCACTGGAAAGGCTTTGCTTTTTGTCATTTATTGTTACCTTCCAGCGTTTCAGATAGCGCCAGCTTAATCGGTTCAATGGCGAAGGTCAGGCCCTTTTCCCCATGATCTGCCACCACATAGCGCACGGCGCCTTCGGTATCGGCGAAGTAGCGCTTGCCCTTGCCGGCGGCCAGCAGTTTCTGCAGTTTTTGCTGGCTTTGCGCCTGGCTAAAAGTCGGCACGAAGGCGCGGATCATGGCGCTCATATACTCCAGCGCTTTGGTCCTGGCCGCCTTTTGCTCCGGCCCCTGGATCGGCAGCCAGGTGATCTGCATGGATTTGATCTTCAGCGTGCCGCGCTCCAGCGCGGTGGAGGCATAGAGATTTTCGTTAATTTTGCTGGCGGCGCGGGTCAGGTTAGCCCGATCGCGACTGGTGGCGATGGAACGGAATTCGTTCAGAGGCAGCTTTGGGTTATCGGCGTTGAATTTCTCGCGGAACTGACTGATCGACTGGTCAAAGCTCGGCGCGCCGGCGAGCAGGTAGGGCGCTGCCGCGGTCGTCGATTCGCTCTCTGCGGACAACGCGTGCGGGCCGACGGCAAGGCCCATCAGCCCACTTAACCACAAAATTGTCCACTTCTTCATGCCCGTCGTTCCTTTTTTTGCCTGCTGACGATTAAATCGGGAAGCGCGGCGCTTGTCAAAAAGTCACGACGCCAGGGTAAACTACGCAGACGATGATGATAAGGAAAAACGCATGACCCTACAGCAGTGGTTATTCTCAATTAAAGGGCGCATTGGCCGCCGCGATTTCTGGATCTGGATTGCCATCTGGCTGGTGACCATGAGCGCCCTGTTTACCCTGGCAGGCAGCAATCTGCTCAACCTGCAGACGGCGGCGTTTATTATCGTCTGCCTGCTGTGGCCGACGGCGGCGGTGGTGGTCAAGCGGCTGCACGATCGCGGCAAATCCGGGCTGTGGGCGCTGCTGATGGTTCTGGCGTGGATGCTGCTGGCGGGGAACTGGGCGATGTTGCCGCAGGTCTGGCAGTGGGGCGTCGGGCGCTTTGTGCCGACGCTGATTATCGTCATGATGTTGATCGACCTGGGGGCGTTTGTCGGCACCCAGGGCGAGAATAAGTTCGGCAAGGAGACCCAGGACGTGCGCTGGAAAGCGGACGCCTGATTACCAGTAGTGCTCCGCCGTCATATGGCCCGGCCGGCGACGCAGATGTTTGGTCATCTGCCGGGTCTCTTTTAACAGCTGTTGGGTATCGCGCACCATTTGCGGGTTGCCGCACAGCATCACATGGCTGGTGTCGGTGGTCATCGGCAGGCCGACGGCCTCTTCCAGCGCGCCGGTTTCAATCAGAAACGGCACCCGGCCGGTCAGCGAGCCTTCCACGGTTTCGCGGCTGACCACCGTCTGAATACGGAGTTTGCCGGCATAGCGCTGCTCCAGTTCGCGCATTAGCGGCAGATAGCTCAGGTCCGCGGCGTAGCGGACGGCGTGGACCAGCACCAGGTTGTTAAAGCGCTCAAGGTCCTTGCCTTCCTGCAAAATTGACAGGTACGGCCCCAGCGCAGTGCCGGTCGCCAGCATCC
Source organism: Klebsiella sp. P1954 (assembly GCF_018199955.1). Taxonomy (NCBI): domain Bacteria; kingdom Pseudomonadati; phylum Pseudomonadota; class Gammaproteobacteria; order Enterobacterales; family Enterobacteriaceae; genus Klebsiella; species Klebsiella sp. P1954. The sequence goes on from NZ_CP073373.1 coordinate 3,100,550, forward strand.
ACAGGGTATCGCAATCCGGTACCTCCTCGAGGACGAAGAAACCTGCCGCTTCACTCACCACCAGGACTTCATCGCCCGGCTTCAGCGCCGCCAGACGCGGGCTCAGCTTGCCTTCCGGGACGGTGACCAAATAGAACTCGAGGTCGGGATTGCCGGGGGCGTTGACGTAGGAGTAGGCGCGCTGCACGCGTTCGCCGTCGATTTCCAGCCCGAGCTTGGTAAATTGCCCGGCGGTAAACGGATGAACAGGCGCCCGCACGTATAAACTGAACAAGGCGTCCGTCCAGTACTCCACTTTTGTCACTTTGCCGCTAACCCAGTCCGCCATCGTCTTCTCCTGTTGCCAAGCGATGCCTTATCTTCGGTCCAGACGAGCCAGATTTCCACCCCGAAGGCGCAAGAAAGCTCTATTGATCAAATATAAACGAAGAACAGGGCAACCGCCTGCGGACGGTTGCCTGGGAGAGAAAAAACGGTATTACAGGATGTGCTGCTGGATGTCCGGATCTTTACGGTCGAGGTAATGAATCGACTGAATACGACGGATAGTGCGCGACTTGCCGCGGATCAGCAGCGTCTCGGTGGTGGCCATGTTGCCCTTGCGGGTGATGCCGTCCAGCAGATCGCCTTTGGTGATCCCGGTGGCGGAGAAGACGACGTTATCGCTGCGCGCCATTTCATCCAGACGCAGCACTTTGCCCGCTTCAATGCCCATGGTTTTGCAGCGCGCCAGCTCATTTTCACCGATGCGGCGGTTCTCTTCGTTATCGCCCTTCACGTGGTGGCGAGCCAGCAGGCGCCCCTGCATATCCCCGTCGAGGGCGCGGATCACCGCGGCGGAAACCACCCCTTCCGGTGCGCCGCCGATGCCGTACAGTACGTCGACTTCGCTATCCGGCATGCAGGTGAGAATAGAGGCCGCGACGTCGCCATCGGGAATAGCGAACACGCGCACGCCCAGCTGCTGCAGCTGGGCAATGACCGCGTCGTGGCGCGGTTTCGCCAGCACGGTGACGGTCAGCTCGCCCAGCGGCTTGTTCAGGGCGCGGGCGATATTGTGCAGGTTCTCTTCCAGCGGCAGATTAAGGTCGATAGCGCCTTTAGCGCCCGGGCCGACGATCAGCTTTTCCATATACATATCCGGCGCGTTGAGGAAGCTGCCCTTATCGCCGACCGCCATCACCGCCAGGGCGTTGGCCTGGCCCATCGCCGTCATGCGGGTGCCTTCGATGGGATCGACGGCGATATCTACCGCATCGCCCTTGCCGGTACCCACTTTTTCGCCGATATAGAGCATCGGCGCTTCATCGATTTCGCCCTCGCCGATGACGATGGTGCCGTCGATATTGACGAGGTTAAGCATAATGCGCATGGCGTTAACCGCTGCGCCGTCGGCGGTATTCTTATCGCCGCGGCCCAGCCATTTATAGCCCGCCAGCGCGGCGGCTTCGGTGACACGCGAAAATTCGATGGCCAGTTCTCGTTTCATAATCCACTCGTTGTGTAGAAAAGTTGCCCGCAGCGCGGCAAAAGCGCGCTACGCGTTGGAATAGCGTTCGGTTTCCGGCATCCAGCGCTCGATAAGCGCCTGGGCCTGCAGCGGATAGCGTTCATGAATGTGGCGAGCAATGCGCTGGACATCGGGGATCATCGCCTGATCGCGCAGTAAGTCCGCCACTTTAAATTCGGCGTTGCCGGTCTGGCGGGTGCCGAGCAGCTCGCCGGGACCGCGAATTTCGAGGTCTTTCTGGGCAATGACGAAACCATCGTTGCTGTCGCGCAGGACCTGCAGACGTTTCTGCGCCGTTTTGGAGAGCGGCGATTTATAGAGTAGCACGCAGTGGGAAGCGACTGCGCCGCGCCCGACGCGCCCTCTGAGCTGATGCAGCTGCGCCAGACCCAGACGTTCCGGGTTTTCGATAATCATCAGGCTTGAGTTAGGCACGTCGACGCCGACTTCAATCACCGTGGTGGCTACCAGCAGATGCATCTCACCCTGCTTGAAGGCCTGCATCACGGCCTGCTTCTCCGCCGGTTTCATCCGCCCGTGGACGAGGCCGATATTGAGCTCCGGCAGCGCCTGTTTGAGCTCTTCCCAGGTGGCTTCCGCCGCCTGGGCTTCCAGCAGATCGGACTCTTCAATCAGCGTACAGACCCAATAGGCCTGGCGACCTTCATGGGTACAGGCGTTGCGCACGCGGTCGATAATATCGCTGCGCCGGGTGTCGGGGATGGCGACGGTGGTCACCGGAGTTCGGCCTGGCGGCAGCTCGTCGATAATCGAGGTGTCCAGATCGGCGTAGGCGGTCATCGCCAGGGTGCGGGGGATCGGCGTGGCGGTCATGATCAGCTGATGCGGGTGGAATCCCTGCTGCTGACCTTTCTCCCACAGCGCCAGCCGCTGATGCACGCCGAAGCGGTGCTGTTCGTCGATAATCACCAACGCCAGGCCGTTAAACTGCACCTGCTCCTGGAAGATGGCGTGAGTGCCGACAATCATCTGCACTTCGCCGCTGGCGATAGCCTCCTGCTGCGCCTGACGGGCTTTGCCTTTCTGTTTGCCCGCCAGCCAGCCGACTTCTATGCCCAGCGGTTCGAACCAGTTGCGGAAGTTATTGGCATGCTGCTCGGCAAGCAGTTCGGTGGGCGCCATCAGCGCCACCTGTTTGCCGTGGACGATAGCGCGCAAGGCGGCCAGGGCAGCGACCAGCGTTTTACCGGAGCCAACGTCGCCCTGCACCAGGCGCATCATCGGCACGTCCAGCGCCATATCGTGTTCAATCTCGGCGGTAACCCGCGCCTGCGCGCCGGTGGGCTTAAAGGGCAGGGAGGCCAGCAGTTGGTTTTTCAGGGTATCGTTGGCGCCGAGCGGCAGGGCGTGATAGCGCTGGGCGCCTGCCCGTAGCGCCAGCATGCTGAGGTTATGCGCCAGCAGCTCTTCCAGAATCAGACGCTGCTGCGCCGGGTGCTTGCCGCTTTCCAGCTCGCTAAGTTGCAAGGAGGGAGGCGGGCGGTGCAGCGTACGCAGCGCCTCCGGCAGGCTCATCATCCCCTGCGCCAGCTCCGGCGGCAGGAGTTCGCTAATCGCGCAGGTTTCCAGGAGCTCAAGCGCCTGATCGGTGAGCTTGCGCAGGGTCGCCTGCTTGATGCCTTCGGTGGTCGGATAGACTGGGGTTAACGTTTCCTGCAGCTCCGGAGTACTCATATCGCCCTGGACGCGATATTCCGGGTGGATCATCTCGGCGCCGTACTTCCCGCGTTTGGCTTCACCGTAGGCCAGTACCCGACGACCGGTCGCGAGGCTGTTTTTCATCGCCGCGTTGAAGTTGAAAAAGCGCATGGTGAGGATGCCGGTGCCGTCGCTGATCTGGCAGGTCATCATCCGCCGGCCGCCGAAGGTGATATTGCTGTTGAGCACTTCACCTTCCACGGTGGCATAAACTCCGGGAAGTAGCTCGGCTATCGGGTAAAGATGGGTGCGATCTTCGTAGCGTAAAGGCAGGTGCAGCAGCAGATCCTGTACCGTATGCAGGCCAATCTTCGCCAGTTTGCTGCTCTGCGCAGCGCCCACACCGGTGAGTGAACTGAGCGGAACGGCATCTAACAGGCGGCCTGACATTGGGTTTACCTCGCAGCCTGCATGGTAGCCCACCACGCGGCATCGGCTTCCACTTCGCCCTGCTCGTTAACGTGGGGGTAAGGCAGACCTTTTTGTCTGGCGACGCGGGCCAGCACCGGATAGCCGCCTTCGAACAGCAGGCGCTGCTGCTCTTGCGGCGGCAGCATGCTGTTGGCGCGTTGGTACATCCCGGCATTCTGCCGCTGGCGCTGCGCCTCGTAGAGGATCAGCGCCGAGGCGACGGAGACGTTCAGCGACTGCACCATGCCGATCATCGGGATAATGATGTCCTGATCGGCCAGCGCCAGCGCTTCCTGGGTGATGCCGGTTTTTTCCTGACCCATCAGGATGCAGGTTGGACGCGTATAGTCGATTTCACGAAAATCGATGGCTTTGTCGGAAAGGTGAGTGGCAAGAATTTGCATGCCCTGGCCTTTCAGGTGGCCGACGGCATCTGCGATAGTGCGGTGGGTTTTAACCTGCACCCAGCTGTTGCTGCCCGCGGCGGCGGAGGCCATGGTACGCATCCGGCTGCTCGGCCAGACGGCATGCACTTCGTGTACGCCAACGGCATCTGCGGTCCGGATGACCGCAGAGACGTTATGAGGCTTATGGACCTGCTCCATGCAGACCGTCAGGTCAGGCTGACGCCTGGCGAGCATCTCGCAGATACGCTCGTAGCGCTTTGAGTTCATAAAGCTAGTTTCGGTTACGGGTGACTTTAATCACGTCCGGCATGACGCGGATTTTGCGCATGATATTCGCCAGATGCACGCGGTCGCGCGCGGTCAGGCGGATAAAGGCGCTGTATACGCGGCCATCTTTCTCTTCCGTATTCAGGCTCTGGATATTGGAAGACGCGGTGTTGATCGCCGCCGTCAGGTTAGCCAGCGCGCCCTGGTGGTTAAACATGTCCACCTTGATTTCGGTGATGAACTCCTGAGCGGTCTCTTTATCCCACTCAACCGCCATAAATTTCTCCGGCTCTTTCTGATAGCCGCGAATGTTACGACAGGATTCATGGTGGATAACCAGCCCTTTACCCGGGCTGACGTGGGCGATAATCGGGTCACCTGGAATTGGACGACAGCACTTGGCGAAGGTGATCAACACGCCATCGGCGCCTTTGATTGGCAGATGACCGTGGTTCGACGCGTTAGCCGGTACCGGCGCCGCAGCGGCTTCGCCCTGTTGCAGGTTTTTTGCCACCACGACGCTCATGGCGTTGCCCAGACCGATTTCCGCCAGCAGATCGTCAAGCGAGGCCAGCTTCATGCGATCGAGTTCGCGCTGGATATTCTCCGGTGGGATCTCGGCGAGTTTGCGGCTTCCGCCCAGCGCGTGATTGAGCAGACGACGGCCAAGGCTGACCGAATCGTCGCGCTTAAGGTTTTTCAGCAGCTGACGGATTTTGGCGCGCGCTTTCGAGCTGACGACAAAGTTCAGCCAGGCGGCGTTCGGGCGAGCGCCCGGCGCGGTGATAATTTCGACAGTCTGACCGCTGGAGAGTGGCTGCGACAGCGGATAGGGCTGACGGTCGACGCGCGCGCCGACGCAGGCATGACCGATATCGGTATGCACCGCGTAGGCGAAGTCCACCGGCGTGGCGCCAGCAGGCAGTTCGACAATGCGCCCTTCCGGGGTGAAAACGTAAATCTCATCGGGGAACAGATCGGATTTTACGCTCTCGATAAATTCAAACGAGCTACCGGCGCTCTGCTGCAGCTCCAGCAGGCTTTGCATCCAGCGCTGAGCGCGGATCTGCGCGGTGGTGCTGCTTTCGCCGCCGTGCTCTTTATAAGCCCAGTGCGCCGCTACCCCCATCTCCGCCATCTGGTCCATGTCTTCGGTACGAATTTGTACCTCGACCGGGACGCCGTGGGGGCCGATCATCGAGGTGTGCAAAGACTGATAGCCGTTAGCTTTCGGAATGGCGATATAGTCTTTAAAACGACCCGGACGCGGTTTGTAGAGGCTGTGCATCTGGCCGAGCACGCGATAGCAGATATCGGCATCATGGACGATAACGCGGAAGGCGTAGATATCCATGATCGAGTGAAAACGTTGCTCTTTGAGCACCATTTTACAGTAGATGGAGTATAGATGCTTCTCGCGACCGCTGACGCGGCAGGGGATCCCCGCTTCCTGCAAACGCCCTTCGATTTCGGAGAGGATCTTTTGAATCATCTCCTTACGGTTGCCGCGCGCCGCTTTGACCACCTCTTTAATGACGCGGTAGCGATTAGGGTACAGTGCTTCAAAGCCCAGCTCTTCGAGCTCGGTTTTGATGTGATGGATACCTAAACGGTGCGCCAGCGGGCTGTAAATTTCCAGCGTTTCGCGGGCGATGCGGCGGCGTTTATCCGGGCGCAGCGAGCCCAGAGTACGCATGTTGTGGGTGCGGTCGGCAAGCTTGATGAGGATGACGCGAATGTCCTGCACCATCGCCATGATCATTTTGCGAAAGTTTTCGGCCTGCGCCTCTTTCTTATCGCGGAACTTGAGCTTATCAAGTTTCGACACCCCCTCTACCAGCTCGGCGACGCTTTTACCAAAAAGCTGTTCCATGTCCTGATAGGTGGCGGGGGTATCTTCAATCACATCATGCAGCAGCGCGGCCATCAGCGTTTCATAGTCGAGCTTCATCTCGGCCAGAATGCAGGCTACCGCGACCGGGTGCGTGATATAGGGTTCACCGCTTGAACGTGTCTGACCCTCGTGAGCGTCACGTGCAACGAGATACGCCTGCCGCAGACGCTTAATCTGGTCTTCCGGCAGGTAGTTTTGAATCAGCTGATTCAGGCTTTCAAACAGATACAAGGGCGACCCGCTGTGTGATTAACGACGACCTTCAGCAATCGCGGTAACGGCTTGTAATTCAGCGGCTTCCTGCTCTTGCTGTTCCTGGCGCTCACGTACGTCGAGGATCTGGTTGTTGATCAGACCTTCTTCGATTTCGCGCAGTGCGATAACGGTGGTTTTATCGTTTTCTTCCGGTACCAGCGGATCCTTTCCGCCAACCTGCATCTGACGAGCGCGACGCGCGGCGACCAGTACCAGGTCAAAACGGTTACCAATTTTCTCTACAGCGTCCTGAACAGTTACGCGTGCCATACTTAAAATGCTCCACAGGTGAAGAAATGACTGGGCATGATACTGAATGTGGGTTCAGTCTGCCAATAGTTTGGTGATTAAAGCGCCATGTCGCTGCTTTTGGCGGCTCATGCGCAGACGTTCAGCGCGGATGATATTTTTCAGGTCGCTCAGGGCGGTGTCAAAATCATCGTTCACAATCAGGTAATCATATTCCGCGTAATGGCTCATTTCCGCAACGGCCTGGGCCATCCGTTTCGCGATCACCTCTTCGCTGTCCTGGCCGCGGCCGCGCAGGCGACGGTCCAGTTCATCTTTTGACGGCGGCAGAATAAAAATACTGCGCGCGCCGGGCATGCTTTTACGGATCTGCTGCGCGCCTTGCCAGTCGATATCGAGGAAGACATCGACGCCGGTCGCCAGCACCTGCTCGATCGCTTTACGCGACGTGCCGTAATAGTTGCCAAAGACCTCTGCATGTTCCAGAAACGCGTTTTCGCCAATCATCGAGCGGAATTCGTCGTGATTCACGAAGAAATAGTGTTCGCCGTGCACTTCACCCGGACGCGGCGCCCGCGTGGTATGGGAGACCGATACCTGGGTGTCATACAACGGTTGGGTTTTTAATAAAGCCTGAATCAGGCTGGATTTACCCGCGCCGCTAGGGGCGGAAACAATATAAAGCGTGCCTTGAGCCATGAGTGTCTTTTGTATGTGGTTATCGAAAGAGGTCCTACATACGAGCCTATTATACACGTCGCCGCGGCGTGACGCAGTCATTGTCACACTTTTTGCCGCTGTTTCTTTCATTTTGCCTGCCGTTTTCCTGAATTCGCCAGCCGTTGCTGCAATGAGGCGTAAATCCTGGAAGGCGCTTCGCAAGGCGAAAAAGCTTCCGTCGCGGCTCGCGGCATTCTGCAGCAGACTCTCCGCCAGGTGATGGAGGAGGGGACTGCAATGCGTAAAGGAGGGTGGTGGCTGGCGTTAGGGATGTTCTCTGCCAGCGCGCTGGCGACGTGTCCGGACTGGCCGCCGGCCAGAGGAAGGCAGGAGACATCACGCCTTCATCAGCAAATTGTCGCCTGGAAAGAGGCTTACTGGCGGCAGGGCGCCAGCGGAGTGAGCGATGACGTTTACGACCAGCTCACCCTGCGCCTGGCGCAGTGGCGACAATGCTTTCCGGGCGCGACGCCTGAGGATGACGATCTGCCTCCGCCCACCGGCGATGCGCGTCATCCGGTGGCCCATACCGGCGTGCGCAAGCTGGCGGATGAGGACAGCGTTGCCCGCTGGATGAAAAATAAATCCGACCTGTGGATACAGCCTAAAGTGGACGGCGTGGCGGTGACTCTCGTTTATCGCCAGGGGCGTCTGGTTCAGGCCATTAGCCGCGGCGATGGTCTACGCGGTGAGGCATGGACCGCCCGAGCCCGGCAGATCCCGGCGCTGGCGAAAGTGATGACCGGTGAACTGGCCGACAGCGTACTGCAGGGGGAACTCTTTCTGCGCCGGGACGGCCATGTCCAGCAGCACGCCGGGGGGATGAATGCGCGGGCGAAAGTCGCCGGGTTGATGATGCGAGCCGACGCGGCGGCGGCGCTCAGCCAACTGGACGTCTTTATCTGGGCCTGGCCAGACGGTCCGTCCGATATGCGCCGTCGTCAGCAGCTGCTGGCGCAGGCGGGGTTTAAGTACAGCGGACAATATACCCATCCGGTGTCGCGCATCGAGCAGGTGGCGCAGTGGCGCCAGCGCTGGTATCGCTCGCCGCTGCCCTTCGTCAGCGACGGTGTGATTGTGCGCGAAGGACGCGAGCCGCCGGGGCGAGTCTGGTCGCCCGGAAAGGGCGAGTGGCTGGCAGCCTGGAAATATCCTCCGGCATCGCGGGTGATGCAGGTACGGGCGATCCGTTTCAGTACCGGCCGCAGCGGCAGACTCAACGTGGTGGCCGAGCTTGAGCCCCAGCGGCTGGATGATAAACGCGTGCAGCGGGTTAACGTTGGCTCTGTGTCCCGCTGGCAGATGCTGGATATTGGGGTTGGCGATCAGCTGCAGATCAGTCTGGCAGGGCAGGGTATTCCTCGGGTCGACGCCGTCGTCTGGCGGACGGCCGAGCGCCATAAACCGACGCCGCCGCCGGCGAAATTTAATGCGCTAACCTGCTATTTCGCCACCCCTGAGTGCAGCGAACAGTTTCTTTCCAGGCTGATCTGGTTGTCATCAAAGTCCGCCCTGAATGTCGATGGCGTGGGGGAAAATTTATGGCGCGTCATTCAGCAGCAAAACCCGATGACGCATATCTTTTCCTGGCTGGCGCTTACCGTTGAGCAGCTGCAGGCGGTGCCAGGGATTTCCGCCGCCCGCGGGCAGCACCTCTGGCATCAGTTTGATCTCGTTCGCAAACGACCTTTTATCCGCTGGGTGCTGGCGATGGGGATCCCGGTGCCGCAGGGGGCGCTGGCGCAGCTCGAAAGCGAGAACTGGCATTTGCTGGCGGCAAAAAGTGAAGCGCAATGGCGCACGCTGCCGGGCGTGGGGGAGATCAGAGCCCGCCAGCTGGTGGCTTTCCTGCACCATCCGGACGTGGTGGCGCTGGCGCAATGGCTTAGCGGGCAGCGCATCCCCGGATTTTAAGGCGGTTAGTGGGCGTCATGGGTGTAGTGGAAGACCGGTAGCCCCAGTTTCCAGCGTAGCGCCAGCATGCGGGCGGTAAAGCCGAACAGCAGTGTAGCCAGCACCACCACATCGTGGCTGCTGACGTAATGTTGCAGAGCAATATAGAGTACGGCTGCGGCAAAGGAGATCCCGGCATACAGCTCTTTCTGGAAGACCAGCGGAATGCGTTTGCAGAACATATCGCGCAGTACGCCGCCGAAGACACCGGTGATCACGGCGGCAATAGAGGCGATAACCGGGCCTTCGCCCATGTCCAGGGCGATCTGCGCGCCGATGATGGAAAACACGATCAGCCCCAGCGCGTCCAGCACCAGAAACAGCCGACGAAGGTGCGGCATCACCGGAGCGGCAATGGTCGTGAGGACAGCGGCGACGGCGACAATGATGACATATTCGGGATGCTTCACCCAACCAAGAGGATAGTGCCCCAGCAGGATATCGCGAACGGAACCCCCGCCCAGCGCGGTCGCAGTGGCGATAATGATGACGCCAAACGTATCCATCCGCCGGCGCCCGGCAGCCAGTGCGCCGGTCATGGCTTCCGCGGTGATACCGATTAAATACAGAACATGAAGCAGCATAGATCCCCCCAGGTAATGGCGGGCAGGTTAACGATTTGTGCGCAGGATCACGATTGAGATTTTCTAAAGCGAATCATTTACGCCAGGAAAAATTAATGGAAATAGTATCTGTGATGGCTTGATTTAAAGGTTTATTGATTTTTTAGGGATTTTTATTGATTAGAAAAAGTAATGCTAAGTGAAGCGATGGGTATCACTATCGAAAACACTATGATTACGCAATGTTTAAGTCTCGCCCTTTATTCTTTTATTTTTCCTTTTCAAGGCCTGAGAAAATGAGCGTCGCCGCCGGGAATAAAAATCATCTGATCCGCCTGATAGCCGTGGTATTAACCGGGATTCTGGCCGGTCTGTCCGGCATGGTTTTGGCACTGATTTTACACGCGATTCAGCACCTGGCTTTTGGTTACAGTTATGGGCAGATCGTCGGTTCGGTGTCATTTTTACAGGGCGTCACGGAGTCGTCCTGGCCACGCCGCATCGTGGCAATCGTGGCCGGCGGCGCCGTCGCCGGATTTGGCTGGTGGCTGCTTGGTCGCTATGGGCAGAGGCGGGTTTCCATTGCGGCGGCGGTGGCCAACCCCTGCGTACCCATGCCCGCGGGCACCACGACGATCCACGCGCTGCTGCAGATCGTCACCGTAGCGCTGGGCTCCCCGCTTGGCCGCGAAGTGGCGCCCCGGGAAATGGGCGCGCTGGGGGCGGGGATGGTGGCGCGTAAGCTGCGCCTGCTGGAAGATGAAACCCGCACGCTGATTGCCTGTGGGGCGGGCGCGGGTCTGGCGGCGGTCTATAACGTCCCGCTGGCCGGGGCGTTGTTCAGCCTTGAGGTCATGCTGCTGTCGTTTAGCTGGGAAAAAACGCTGGCGGCGATGATGACCTCGGCGATTGCCGCCTGGACGGCCACCCTGGGGTTAGGGGATGAATCGCAATACCATTTTGTTTCCAGCGCACTTCCGCACACCTTTCTCTGGTGGGCGATTCTGGCGGGCCCGATTCTTGGCACCGGCGCCTGGCTCTTTCGCAAAGCGACCAGCGCGGCGCGTTCACGCGCGCGAAGTAACTGGCAGATGCCGGTGTTCTGTCTGCTGGGGTTTTCTCTTCTTGCCATCCTGAGTCTTTATTTCCCCGAGCTTCCGGGCAATGGCAAGGGTCCAATGCAGCTGGCGCTCAGCGACGGGCTGCCTCTCTCCATGGTCGCTGTCCTGTTAGTATTGAAGATGGTGGTGATTCTGGCGGTGCTGCGCGGCGGCGCGGAGGGTGGATTGTTAACCCCAGGGCTGGCGGTGGGCGGATTGGTCAGCCTGCTGCTCTGCGCGCTCTGGCAGCTCGGCTTCCCTGGCGGTGATAAAAGCAGCTTCGCTGTGGTGGGGGCGGCCGCGTTTCTCGCCGCCTCCATGCAGATGCCGTTGACCGCAGTGGCGCTGGTGATGGAGTTCACCCACATGGATCACAGCTATCTGGCTCCGGCGCTGCTGTGCGCGGCAGGGGCGTTTTTAACCTGCCGGGTGCTGGATAAAAAATAGGCTTACCGAGCCGCGGTGAAAGTCAGGGAGGGGCCCGTTGATCCTGAAAGTAAAATCAGCCGCGTTTTTCCCTGATGGTTGCCTCATGGTTAATAAGCCATATTTTTCGTGCAATGCCGCCGCCGTAACCGGTCATCGAACCATCTTTGCCGATAATTCGATGGCACGGGATGATAATCGCGACGCGGTTAGCGCCGTTTGCAGCAGCCACCGCGCGCGTGGCCGTTGGTTTACCTATCTCCATCGCAATCGATTGATAATGCGTCGTCTCACCGAAGCTAACGTGCTGTAAACGGCGCCAGACCGCTCGCTGGAATTCGCTGCCTGGGGTATCAAGCGCCACCTCGAACGATTGACGCTGTCCGGCGAAATACTCCGTTATTTCCTGTTGCGCCTGCCTGGTGTGGGCATTTTCACCTGCGATGATGCTGGCGTTGAACCGCCGCTGCAGGTCGCTGAATTCTGACTCCAGCGCTCGTCTGTCGACAAACTCCAGCAGACAAATTCCCCGTTGCGTTGCACAAACAAACATTGGCCCTAACGGGGTGGTAAAACGATGAATTAAAACAACCTGGCGTTGCGCGCTGGGTGCGAAACCGGTCAATTTTTTGCAGGTATAGCCGAAGCCGCTTAAGGACTCGTAACCGCTATCGAAAGCGACATCGGTAGTTGAGCGGCCTGCTTTTAATTCCTGAAGCGCCATATTCAAACGCTGCATCCGTTGAAAAGCCTGAAAGGTGATCCCGTGGTTTTGCAGGAACCAGCGGCGAACGCGTTCCGGGCTAATATCGTGCTGACGTAGCTCGCTATCGCTGAGGCGGACCTTTGGAGCTTCTCGCAGCAGGCGGAGCGCTTGTTCAACAAAGGCGGGGGCCGTCCGGGCATTCTCCGTCGGGCGACAGACTTTGCATGGCCGGAAGCCGGCATCCAGCGCGGATTTAAAGTCATTATAAAATTCGACGTTTTCCCGCCGGGGTTTTCGCGCCCGACAGACCGAGATACAAAATACGCCGGTGGTTTTCACGCCGACGAAAAAAACGCCGGTGAATTCCACCGCGCGTTCAAGCAGCGCCTGATACCAGATATCGCACTGCATGCTGTCGGTAATTTTCATGGTCAAAAAACACCTGAGAAAGAGTGTTGGGTTTGCGCCTGACATAATAAGTCTTTCAGTCTGGCCTGCGTCGCAGCATAAATAAAATTGCCCATCGAAATTCGTTTTACGCCCAGTGTCGATAAGGTGCTGAAGTCAGCCAGCTCAGGCATACACATTACGTTTAAGGGTAAAGGCACGTGGTGAACGATGGCGGTAATATCCTCCGCGCGGGTGACGCAAGGCACAAAAAAACCGCATGCGCCGTGTTTGGCGTAGAGTTGACCGCGATAGAGCGTTTGAACCAGCGCATCTTGTACGTTGAGAAGAAAGGTATCGGTGCGGACATTAACAAACAGACCGGGACAGGCGCGGGTGATTTCCTGCAGTTTGACGGCAAAGCGCTCCGCATCGTCAAGACGACGCGTACTATCCACCACATGACTATCCTCGAGATTTATTCCACTCACGCCGAGATGCGCCAGACGCCGGATATTGTCAATGATGTGGCTGGTTGTCGCGCCGTAGCCCGCCTCTAAATCGACGCTTAACGGCAGTTCGCTAACGGTTTTGATGCGTGAGACGACATAAAACAGCTCGTCAAAACTCATCTCTTCGCCATCTTCATACCCTAACATTGCGGCGATAGCAGCGCTGGAGGATCCCAGCGCCTGATAACCAGCCTGCTGAGCAGCCTGAGCGCTGCTGGCATCCCAGACATTGGCAAGCAACAAAGGTTGGTTTTGCTGGTGAAGCGCATTAAAGTCCATTCTTTTCTCTCGCGGTAGTGTTTTCCTGACTGTGCCGCGTTGTGCTTATTTGCCACAACCGAAAACTGGACGACTATTTTTTATAAGTAGATTCTTATCATTCGCCCGTGAGAGAGATAAATAAAAAGGCCATGATTTATCATGGCCCTGGATACCGAAATACATTAACAAACGAGAAAGCGTTACTCGATATTCTGGATCTGCTTGTAAACTAAAATTTTATTTTTAAATAAAAACAAATAGTTATGAATGTTGCTGGTCTTTTTATTATATTCACTACCCAATTTACTACCCACGAAGACTATCTCATTACTAGGTAGTTATAAGAAAGTACTAGCCATAATAACAAACTGGGAGAAGTGGGAAACTGGGAATTTTATAGCTAGTTTTACTTTTTGTTAGGTAACGTCGATAGTAGTACGTGGAACATTTGGAATCTTAGATATGATACTTTACAGCTCCAACCTTTTAAAGCCAGTCTAAATAATAGGCAGTGGGCTTCCCAAGTATTTGTATCGTAGCCAAGAAATAATATCGGTTGTTAGGATGCTATTTGTTTTTTGAACTTAATTTACGCGACTTTTTCCTAGGTTTTTCAATTGGAGTGAAAGATTCTAACAAATGGAAGCGAAACCATCGGCGACGCTCAACTTGACGAAACTCATTCAAGACAAACCGATAGTCACACGAGCCAAGACGATCACCACAACCACATGGACAAGGTAATTTATTTGCCTCACGCTTGCGCAAACCTAACGCTTTCAGTGCCCGTAGAACTGATGCTTTACCATTGATATTGAACAACTGAGAATAATCATCAATCAGGCCTTTCTCACCATGGTCCAGTTCGCCATAAGGAAAGTTGCCAAATTCAACCCTATGGGACACCGAATAAAGAAACCTGACAACAATCTTTTCGAAAAAGGTTGTCAATGACGAGTCGGTTTTCAAAATTGACTTAATTTTCAGGTCTGAGCCAAGACAAAATGATCCATCAGAGTAAGTATGGAAGTCCTGATTACGAGGAAAGTAACCAGCGGTATCAAACACCACTGGTAAAGCCCTAGGATAATCACTTGGGCATACAATCCTTAGAGAAAATGTTCGCTCTATAAACCGACTTCCAGCTAGCTGTGCTTTTAACAGATACTCTCCCTGCAACTCAACCTTATCTGCATGGACATCTACTAATCTAATGTTCGGATAGGCCGAGAGAAAAGCCTCTAGGCCTACAGCCTTCCAGTGCTTCATCTATTGCTTAAACCATGGCTTTGGATCAGATGATTGAATTGCGAAAGTTGGTTTTGCTGTCACCGCAGGAATCCCCAAGAGACGTGCTACCGAACTTGAATCAAGCTTCAGATCCAAACCATTTTGCGCCGCATTTACTATTCGTTGCGTATCATCACTTGAGCAAAGAGCACTAAAATCAGCTCTAGCTTGATACAGCCATTTATAAAAGTTTTCTTGTAATCGGTATTGAGCAGATTTTTCGTCATACCACTTGTCTGCAAAATCTTCGGCTGGGTTAACTGGGTTCGGAATCATTGGCGCTTGTGCAGAAATATGGTCATCCATCTCGGAGAGCACCGTATTCAACGCTGAAGCCAAATCACTTTCACCTTTATATGATTTAGCTGCCAATGTAGTGATGATTACCGATATTGGCTTACTATCCTCATTGTTTTTGAACATAGTGTCACGATGACGCTTCAATAATTGGATCACCTGTTGTAAGGGTGTCTTCCATTGATAATATGGCAGACTATCTATACTGGCTTTAAATCGCATTTCACGTTCGTTTATTACTAACCGTGCCGTCTTCATGCGCGTTTCAAACCATCGAGCATATCCTTCAGGATTGCTGATACGCCAATTTTCATCCACAACTGCATAAGTGGAATCTGTGTTGTCGGTAATCGAAACTGCAAGCTGAGACACGTTTTGAGCCAAGTTTTCATCAAACTTAGAGTTTTCGACCATCCGCTTTTTCAACAGTCCTCTTCCTGTATCACTCTCTGGCACACACGGAACTATGTCCATGTGAAAGCTAAGCCCATCGGCATACTCTAAGCGCCAACAACGTTTCTTCTCGGCTAGCTCTTCCTTAATGCCTCTGGCGTTTCGATAAAGCTCTAATTCATGACCGATTAGGTGCTTTAGTTGCTTTTGAGTGATAGACGTTTTATCCAGGCCACGCCGAAGATTGCACCCCATGTCTAGGTCATACTGTTCTTCTGAATCGGGCCTAATCGCCGTACCTAGACGAAAGGAACCTTGAGAAAAAACGTGGGGATCAAAATTCACACATGTTGACTCTGGGCGATGTAACCAATCACCTAGATCCTTATAGCGTTTTTCAGCCTTTTCATAAGCACTGTCAGGTAGCTCAATTTTTTCGAGAATTGTGTTTAGAACATCGTTACTTTTGCTATTACTCATATAGATCTCCCCGGAGCTCGATTGCCATTACAAATTGTTGTGTTTTTATGTCGTGGTCATAAATAAGCCATGGCATATCAGCCTTAGGCATTCTGGCCCGTCCTAATTCGACGGCACACGATACTGGCATCACAGGAAAAATTTGCAGTGGCGTCGCATCCCCGTGTGTATTTTTGATTTCAACAATCAGCTTTCTTATGCACTTTCTGAACAAGGAGAGCTGCTGCTTTGACTGCATGAAATCATTATGAGGCTGCTTGATAGTCACTTCCCAAATCGATGTATCTGGCCCTATAACCCCAGTAATTCGCTCATGCGACACATGGTCACTCAAAGAAAGTAGCAGGGCTGGCTTTCCCTCCATATTTTGAGGTCTGTTGATGATGTACTCAAAATCATCTGAACAGTCTTGCCAAAACCAGCCTTTAGGCTCTCGATGCAGCTGATAAGTCTCGACGTCAATTTTGTCGGTGAGCAAAGCGCCAAGTTTTATTAACAATGGTTGAGGAGCTAACGCGAACAATGAAAAATGCTTACAAGAGTCCTCTTCGATGATTGATGAAATTTTACTTTGAAAACGTTTCGTTAGGTGTTGCGACTCTGCTTGCCAATATTGTTCAGAGTGATCTTTCAGCTCTGATACCATGGATAGTGTCACTGGCTTTTCAGTTGCCGGATACCAATTCGGAAACATTGCCTCAACACAACTGTGATAATTTATCGGTGATCTTTCAGTTCCAATATTGGCACCATATAAAACAACATTTGATTTGCGATCAGGAGCAATGCCCGTGAGGATTTCTATACGTTGCTCATGCTGCATTTTCCAACTAATCAAGAGGTCGGCTGGATACCTATCTTCGCTGCCTTTTTGGTCAATTTTTTTGTGACAGTCGTAGCACAGCAACATAAGGTTGCTGACGTCATTCAAACTGGTTGGCTTGGTTTTAAAGAGTCCCCAACCACGAGGCCCATTCTCAGAAAATGCGTAAATATGTGCATTTTGAGAGACATTGACCGATTCCTGGGTCACCGCTGATTTGTATAACAATTTATTGCACCCGCTAAACTGACAACGAGCAGCTGCGCGAGCCCAAAGCTCCCGCTCAACAGGACGCTTAATGTGCCTCGTGACTTCAACGACCATTCAAATCTCCTATAGTTTGCCAATTAAAGGAAGTGAGCGCGGTGTTGTCGCATCACAAAGCAAATGGCTGACATAAGCACATCCGGCAATTAGTCCCAGCCCGCGAAGACACTGATCAATTGCCTCTTCCGGTTGCCACTCATACAAATGTTTAAGACCAACACCTAGTGCAGTTAACACAAATAAACTGTGGCAAAACTGGCGATGATGAGGGTTACCCAAAGAGGGTTCCAAAATATCTGGAAGCTTGCCAAATAGAGAGCCAACCGTAATGGCAGTTACAGGATGGTGACTGACAGCTTGTTTTTTGTTGTCCGCCAGGGCAACGGTTAAACCAACCGCAGCCCCGACGACCAAATGGGTTTTACCATTAGCCAAACTACTTCTCCTTCCTGACACCTTTAAAAGGTGTTTTGTCGGATGTCTTTACATCCATGAATCGACCAGTATCAGCATCTCGCTTTACCCAATGTCCGCTTGGCGTCTGAGTCTGAGATCTACCTTTAACGGCACCGTTTCTGTGTCCGTCACCTGATGGGGGATTTGTAGCCATAAAGCCTCCTATTCTGCTTAACTTAATCACATTTATCAGATATTAATAAAAAAGATCCAAAGGATCTGATCAAATAATAACCTTCAATTCTGATTAACGCAAGCAGATTAACCAGAAAATCAAAAAAACTACAAAATTGATCGGTAGACAAATTCCAGTCCACCTGACTCTGCCACTTCTTTTTGACCTAACACAAGACCTGTAGCATGAAGCTTCTTCAATCGACCACTGGCATTCTGTGCTGAAATGTCAAAGTGCTTAGATACATGTGACGAAGTCACTGTCTTTTTTGCAATAACAAAATCGAGAAGCTCTTTAACAGTCGCACTAAGTTTCACACCGAGCACTTCGTAACCGCTATCGCTCTTGACTAGAAGAGGTTGATCCTTGGCTGTAGCGCCATAAGACCAATTGTCCAGAAGGTCACGACTCGGTACATTAGAAAGGTAAAAACCTTTTTCTCCTTTCAATGCTTTAGCCAACGAGATTACACTTTCACGAGGAAATGAAGCATCAGTGAATCGAATCCCTTCCAAGCTGATAGCAAAAATATCGCATGATGGATGGCCATCAACGATCTTTTTAATCTTCACATAGGCTTCGCTACCTTCGTCGTTACCAAAGGCATGATCAGACCCTACGACTTCTGAAAGAAGAATTTTATGAGTTAACTGTTTCATCTGCTTAAGTTGACACTATTAATCAGAAACTGTCAACATAGAAGTCAAAACAAATATGGGTTCCTGTGATAGGGACTAACCCTCGTTCTTCATAAACATTGATGAGTTGTCCCTTTGAGTATTCCAAAGCCAATGAGAAAGTTAACTGCCTAATAAATATGATAACTTTCTCTTTGCTAGCGTGCTCTCGGCTACTCTTAAACCCGAGTCCCCGACCTTTACCAAAGCGACTAACCTCACCAGATGTAAATGCTTTTTGAACGAGCGCAATATCATTCTCAACAGTTTCCGCAGAAAACTGTGCGTACAATTTCGGATGTTCGCTTTGTAACGTTGTTCTCAAGGTAGTGGCAATACCTAAGCCAGAGTCCGATATGACAGTTTGAATATGCTTTGGTTTATTATACGGTCGATATACTTGCAGACCTGCTAGTCCGGGTATTTTGGATTCACTGTGATCAGTTACGTTGCCTACGAGCTCTGAAAAAACAGTCTTAGCCGCTAAGAAATAGCTAGTTGAAGAATGCTCAACAAACCTGTCGCCCAAACGAATTACAAGCTCTTTGTTTTGGGTTGGCTGTGCAATTTCCCCTAGTTCGACCAAGGTATCGCTATTATCCCGATAAGTTTTAGCTGCTGACAAAACGGGTCTATCAGGAAGGCAAGTAACACTTTGACTAAGATAGTCAAAGAAGCCATTTCTGCTGAAGAAGCTGTGTGTGTTAGGACATGCTGTAGTATCTATCAGCACATCCTTCCCATTAGCGATAAGCTGATTTGCGAGCGCGAGGAAACGTGCTAAGGCTATAAGCAAAAACTTGCATTCAGCGCCAAATCTGAATGTTACCTTGCTTATATCTTTATGATACACAAGTTTACCTATAGCGGCTTCAAAGTCTTTAGCATCAATCCAACCGGTAGCGAAGTCGATTTCCACATGCTGAGTCTGAATTAGATACCATTCATGATCTGAGTTTTTCACAAACGTATCCTGATTTTTGTGAAGAAACGAATTCACTTGAGACTTATCCAGCTTCAATTCCTTTGCAATTTGACGTCCTTTTAATCCAGGTGACTGATGTAACAAATCTGAAATTATCCTCAGCAAACCATCTCCTCCATAGTTCTTATCCTTAAGAAAGTTTGATACTTCCGTTTATTCACTAGCGACGCCCTTGTTGGGTTAAAGCTGCTATATATTCCCACCCACACCTTTGAACTTCTCAACAAATGCAGCGATCTTTTGAAAGACACTCTGTTTCTTGGTGAGATATTGCGGATTTAATGGACTCATCTTGGGCAGAATAGCATTCAACTGGGTTCCTGCATCGCTGGCATACTCCCGCTTTAGTGAAGTAGTGATATAGCGTCTGGCTTCTTCAGCATTCAGTTTTTCTGTATTTATCAGTTCCTCTGCTTCGCGTTGTTGCTCGGCTTGGGCGAAGGAGAAAAAAGCTTCGATTATACTGGCTTTGTCGCCAATCTGATCGAGGTCGGTTTCATTGATGAAATCTACCACTAGGCTTTCTTTGGCACGGTTACCGAGGCTGGCGCGGATCACGCGGCGAACTTCTTCTACTAGGTCCGTTTTACTCTTGTTCTTCTTGTTATGCTCGAAGATCAGCTCCAGAATGTAATCGAGATTGATTTCTTGCGACTTGAGCAGGTCAACCTCAAATATCACGTCATCCCAGTCGATGGTGGATTTCTCTTTTTCTTCGGCTGATTTTTGGCGGCGCTGCCAGTCTCGAATGTCGTTGTAGGTTGAACGATAATCCTGAACCTTACGCTCTGGTGGCAGGCGAATGGTTTGTAGTTCAGCCAGCTTTTTATCATCTAAATAATGTTCAGCTTTAAATACTTCTACGGCCTCCGGATCACTCATATCCAAGGTTTGTAAGGCCTTCAGTCTGGCAAACTCATCGTAGTTTTGCAGGATATTCTCGATGCGCAGGAATTCGCCAAAGAGTTTTGCAAACGCCTTTTTGTCCGATTCTTTTTCAATGTTGGCCGGATCAGGAAAGCGTTGCTCTAGATCGCTTACCACATCCATAAATCCGCGCCGAGCTTCACCGGTAACAATATCGGTAAAGCCTTCCATGTATTCTGTGTAGCTCTTTTCCAACACGACATTTTTGGTATTTTTATCACCAAACAGAGTGATGGCATCGACAGTGGCTTTTTCCAAATCACGGAAGGTGACGATGTTGCCAAAGGTTTTGGTCGCATCATAAATGCGGTTGGTACGCGAATAGGCTTGCATTAATCCGTGGTAACGCAAGTTCTTATCAACGAACAAAGTATTTAGTGTTGGTGCATCGAAACCAGTGAGGAACATGCCAACCACAATCAGCAAATCGATTTCTTTAGTTTTTACCCGCTTTGCCAAGTCACGGTAGTAGTTCTGGAAGCCGTTACTGTCGATACTGAAATTGGTCTTGAAGTATGCGTTATAGTCGGCAATGGCCGCATTTAAGAACTCCTTGGCGCTACTGTTCATCGCCGATACTTCAAAGCTTTCATCCGCTATATCACCAATAGCATCTTGCTCTTCATTAGCGGCAAAGGAAAAAATCGTGGCAATTTTTAGCGGTCTTTCGCTACCAGATTGCAACTTATTGAGCGATTCGTAGTACAGTTTGGCGGCATCCACGCTGCTTACTGCAAACATCGCATTAAACCCTTTCCCGTTCGCTTGCAGACGATGTGTTTTCTGGCGATAGTTGTTCAGAATGTACTGAGATATCTCTCTAATTCGCTCCGGGTGCAGCAGTGCCTGTTTGTTCTCCAATGCACTAAGTTTATTCTCGTCCTGTTCGGTTTCTATATCCTTAAACTGCGGGCGTACATCGTTGTAGTCCACTTTGAATTTGAGCACCTTTTCATCGCGGATGGCATCGGTGATGACATAAGAATGCAATTCCCGGCCAAACACACTGGCAGTGGTTTCTGCGCCTAACGCGTTTTGCGGGAAGATTGGCGTACCAGTAAAACCAAACTGGTAGAAGCGTTTAAACTTTTTCTTCAAGTTCTTCTGGGCTTCACCAAACTGGCTGCGGTGACACTCATCGAAGATAAAAACTACCTGCTTGTTGTAAATAGACAGGTCGCCTTCGCTTTTCATTAGATTATTGAGTTTCTGGATAGTTGTTACGATGATCTTGTTATCATCCTTGTCTAGGTTTCGTTTTAAACCTGCTGTACTATCGGAGCCATTCACACTATCGGGCGAAAAGCGCTGGTACTCTTTCATTGTTTGGTAATCGAGGTCTTTGCGGTCGACTACAAAGAACACCTTGTCGATAAACTCCAATTCAGTGGCCAACCGGGCGGCCTTAAAGCTGGTTAAGGTTTTACCTGAGCCTGTGGTATGCCAGATAAACCCTCCGCTTTCTGGTTTGCACCAATTTTTAGCTTCGAACGAACTTTTAATTTTCCATAAAATGCGTTCAGTAGCTGCAATCTGATAGGGACGCATCACCAGCAAGGTATCGCTGACGTCGAACACCGAATAATGCAATAGGACGTTCAGTAGTGTGTGCTTTTGCAAAAAGGTGGCGGTGAAGTCTTTTAGGTCTTTGATCAGCGTGTTGTCTGACTTCGCCCAGTTCATAGTGAAGTCGTAACTGTGTTTATTACGTTGAGTTGTATTAGCAAAATATCGACTGTCGGTGCCGTTTGAGATAACAAACAACTGCAAATATTTGAACAACGAATGCTCGCTGTTAAAGCTCTCTTTGCTGTAACGGTGTACCTGGTTAAACGCTTCTCGAATGGCTACGCCACGCTTTTTCAGCTCAATTTGCACCAACGGTAAACCATTCACCAATATTGTCACATCGTAGCGGTTGGCATGACTGCCAGTTTGCTCAAACTGCTTAACCACCTGCACTTTATTGCGTGCGATATTCTTTTTATCAACCAGGTAGATGTTTTTGATGCGGCCATCGTCGAAAACAAAGTCGTGGATATAGTCGTCGTGGATCTTGCGGGTTTTATCTACGATGGTATCGCTGGGTTTGTCCAAGTAAGTTTCAACGAAGCGCTTCCACTCCCCCTCTAAAAACTTTACATTGTTGAGGGATTGCAGTTGTTCCCTCACATTTGCCAACATGGCTTCTGGGTTATTCAGAGTAGGAAGGTATTCATAGCCTTGGTTGACCAAATCCTGGATCAGTTCCCGCTCGAGATCGCCTTCACTCTGGTAACTTTCAGCGACTTTCCATTCTTGGCGGTATCTGTCAAGGACGATAAACCGATTAGATTCGGCGATGGGTTTGGTGTAATCAACCATGTTGTTCTTCCTGCTTCCAGAAGCCATATTCATTCTTTAAATGATCCAATAAGAACTTCACTGTTTGTTTTTCGGGTTCTGTTGGTTCGGCTACTTCTTCGTTTGATAATGTTCGATGGCTGTAAAAATTCATAACCAACCTCGAATAAGACTGTTTGTTCTCAGGTAATAAATCTGACCACTGAGGGTAGCCTAAAAAGTTGGCTACTTTTTCGTACAGGTTTCGAAGTAGCGTAAAATGGTAGCGTTGAACTTCATTTTTTTCGATGGCCTGCTCAATTAAGCGTTTGATGTACAAGTGGTAAGAGAAGCTCTTATTCGAGTCGCCTTGCTTGTCTTCCATGTCGAAAGTGCCGTCTTCATAACGCTTGAGAATATACCCATTCTTGGCTTTGATGCCATTGTAAAGTACGTTGTAAAACAATGGATTATGAGTGGATACAATGAATTTAAGCCCTGATTCACTAGACCGTATTAACTCTGCTAAGTCGATAGCCAATTCAATCAAGTGGTTTTCATCAAGAGAGCTAACAGGGTCATCAATAAACACATATTCCAACTGATCAAACTGATTGGATTCACGCTCACCAGGCTCAGCCACATTGAGAATAGTAATTACCTGATCTAATAAAGTGTAAAAAATACTCCAGATAAAGTTACTTTCTTCGCCTTTGGAAATTTTCAGGTTACCGGATTGCTCATCATCGCCACGTTCAAGAGAGAAGGTTACTTCTGAAAATTCTTTTATTGTGACTTCGTTACCATCTTTGTCTTCGGTTTTATATTCTTGATTAAACCGAGGTGTTAGCTTGTCATTCGCATAACGCTGAAAGTTAGCAATGATATTTTGGTCTTGCCCTTGCTCTTTAAGAATCCAGTCAGTAAAGCTGTTTGGCTGAATTTTTAATTTTGGCTCACTGTCGCCTTGTAAATCATTATCCCAATAAAATAAATCCTCAGTGAATGCATTGTAATAAAGGATTTTGTTGCGCGTAGGCTCTGTTTCATCGCCTGCGTTCCTTGGGGAAATAAGCTCTTTAAACTCGCGCGACAAACGTGTTTTACCTGTGCCATTAAATGCATATATCAATTGTGTCTTTTTGTCGCTAGCTTTTAATTCCTCAGCTATTTCGGTTAGTGTTTTGCTCATATCAGGCGGCTACCTCTGTTTTCGGCTTCGGGAAGCTCAGCAATAAATCGCGGTAATACTCGTATTGTTTCTGACGCAATTCAATTTCGCAGGGTAAGCCTTCCGTAATGGAGTTGGTCAGAGCATCGAATTTGTCGAGGATGGCGACGATTCGCTCTTTTTCTGTTGGCGAAGGGTTTGGTATACGGATACTTTCCAAGTTTTTCTTGTTCAGTTTCGGTTGTGCAGCACCAGAAATATATGGCGTCAAATCAATACTATTCAGGTAATACTCAACGTATCTTCTCTCTGCATAAGTGTCGAACTTAAGCACATGAGCATGATTGTTAACCCAGGTTTTGCCGCTGATGCTAAATGCTATTGGTGTATTGCGCGCCAATAGATTTGCACCATCTTCAGAAACGAGCAAAAAGTCGCCATCGAAAATATAGTCTTTAACATAATCGACAATTCCAGACGCACCGTAATACGGAATGTTTCCTGCTTCCCTCAAGCCGCTCGTGATTGGCTTTCTCTTTGAGTCGAGATTCTCTGCTAGTTCCCCTAAGGTCTTCCACTCCACTTCCCCTTCTTCAAAACTCAACAACAGGTCGCGGTAGTAGTTGTATTGTTTTTTGCGCAAGTTAAGCTCGGCGGTCAGCTCGGCGGTCAGCTCGGCGGTCATGGCGGAAAATGCGTCCAGAATGCGGACGATTTCGGCCTGGATTTCCAGTGATTTTTTGGGGTTTTCGGGGCAGGGAATAGGGATTTGAATCTTTGCCAAATCGGTCGCAGAAACATCAATAACCTTTGTTCCTTTTGCCAACTTCCTTTTCTCGCAAAAAAACGCAGATGTTTGCGTGAAATACGCAACGTATTTGCCAATTATAAGGCTATTTGGCTTAAAGATGGTTGCGTGACCACCTGTAACGGCTTGCGGTTTACCCAAATAAACTAGAGCCTTTCCTACATCCTCAAGATTTTCGCTTGTATTCGTGATTACGACATCACCTCTATCTACCTTTTTTAGCTTCTTGGCTGTTTCAGGTGAAACAAAAGATATAGTCGTTTGGGTTGAGAGTCCGTAATAAGTGTAAATCTGCCCGTAGTGAATAGCTGGTACTCCTGACTCAGTAAAATCGGTTTTTGGTAAGCCGTTTCCACGAACTAGTTCACCCAACTCACCCAGAGCTTTCCAGTTCACCTCGACCCCATTCAATAGCTTTTCCATAAGACTCGCGATGCTCATCTTTCTAGCTCCTCGCCCTCGATCTCAGCAACAATTGCGTCAATGTCTTTTCTTAGCTGGTCAATATTGGCCACGGTGGATTTCAGTTCCGCATTCAGTTGGGCGATATCAACGACTTCGCGGGTGTCTTTGGCTTCTACATAGCTACTGACAGACAGGTTGTAATCTTTTTCGCTGGCTACTTCTTCATAGGGCACTGTTCTGGCAAAGTGTTCGATGTTCTCTTTACTATCAAACACCCCAATGATCTGCTTGATGTGATCATCGGTAAGGACGTTGTTATTCGTCTCTTTCTTAAACAACCCACTAGCGTCAATAAATTGGGTATCTGTGGTGGTCTTATTTTTAGCTAGTACCAGGATATTTACCGCGATGGTCGTGCCGTAGAACAGGTTGGGTGCCAGAGAAATCACGGTTTCTACAAAGTTATTATCTACTAGATACTTTCTGATTTTCTGCTCAGCACCACCGCGATAAAAAATACCCGGAAAACAAACAATCGCCGCGCGGCCTTTACTAGAAAGGTAACTGAGCGCATGAAGCACAAAAGCAAAGTCGGCTTTGGATTTAGGCGCAAGCACGCCAGCAGGCGCAAAGCGATCATCGTTGATCAGGGTAGGGTCGTCTGCGCCTACCCATTTTACTGAGTACGGCGGGTTGGAGACGATGGCATCAAAGGGCTTGTCGTCACCAAAGTGTGGGTCTGTCAGCGTGTTGCCGAGTTGGATGTTGAACTTGTCATAGTTGATGTTGTGCAAAAACATGTTCATCCGAGCCAGGTTGTAGGTGGTGTGGTTGATTTCCTGACCGAAGAAGCCCTCTTCAATAACGTAAGGCCCGACATGTTTGGTTGCTTGCAGCAGCAAAGAACCTGAGCCACAGGCTGGATCGTATATTTTATTGACACTGGTTTGCTTGTGCATGGCAAGCTGCGCAATCAGCTTGGAAACATGTTGTGGCGTGAAGAATTCACCACCGGATTTACCAGCGTTCGCGGCGTAGCTCGAGATCAAAAACTCGTAGGCGTCACCAAACATATCAAAGTCACTGTTATGAAGGTCGCCAAGATCCAGTTCCGCTACGCCTTTAAGTACCGCGGCTAATCGACTGTTTTTATCTTTTACCGTATTACCCAAGCGGTTGCTGGTTGTGTCGAAGTCGGCAAACAGGCCTTTGATGTCGTTTTCTGACGGGTAGCCACTAGCAGATGCTTCAATGGCCTTGAAAACGTCAGCAAGTTCGATATTGAGACTTGGATTATTATGAGCGTCTTTGACCAGATTTTCGAACAGTTCACTGGGGTAAAGGAAGTAACCCTTAGTCTTGATGGCATCATCTTTGATTTCAGGTGTAACTACACTATCGGGCAGTTCGGCATAGTTAATACTCTCATCCCCGGCTTCGATGTAGGCACGAAAATTTTCGCTAATAAAGCGGTAGAAAAGCGTGCCCAGTACGTATTGCTTAAAATCCCAGCCGTCTACCGCGCCGCGAACATCGTTAGCAATCGCCCAAATTTGGCGTTGTAGGGCGGCGCGTTGTTGTGCACTTGTCATGATTCTTTTCTCGTTTTCATTCGTTTATGTATGCTATTACAGCTAGTGTATGTGGCTTTGGAGGCTATCC
The DNA here is from genome assembly GCF_018199955.1 of Klebsiella sp. P1954. Taxonomy (NCBI): domain Bacteria; kingdom Pseudomonadati; phylum Pseudomonadota; class Gammaproteobacteria; order Enterobacterales; family Enterobacteriaceae; genus Klebsiella; species Klebsiella sp. P1954. The sequence goes on from NZ_CP073373.1 coordinate 3,127,028, forward strand.
TCATGCTGTTGTCAGCTCAAGCAGGTCACCTACCTGGCATTCAAACAGCAGGCACAGCTTCTCTATGGCTTCCAGATCCACTTTCTGGGCTGTCTCTTTGTAGAGCAAAGTCACCGTTGCGCGACTGAGCCCTGTTTCTCTGGCGACGTCGGCAATACGCATCTTGTGTTCGCCCATCATGCGGGCAAGATGGCAGCGGATCATGGCTAGGCCTCTAGTAAATTGGGGTTAGTAAATATCGCTGAAGCATACCATAAATCTTTATATCAGAATGACATTTTGTGAGTTGAAATTGCATTTTACGGTTCTGAACGGCGATTTTTTAGGCGCTGTCTTGGTCTAAATCATTCCGCCTTTGATGTTCAGAGCGTTAAGCTGGCTTTTAAATGCCGTGCCCACAGTCTACTGACTGAAGTAGTCAAAGGCTTGCACTATCAGATGGCCATGTCGTTATCCAGCAATTGGCCAGCAATTTCCCAAGCTGTGCGTCAGTTCGATATAGCACTCAAATGCTACCAACAGATCGCTTTTTGATGGAAGGTTGGTGTCACTGCCCTGTGTTCGTTAACGCCTATCACTGAGAGATGGCTTTTCGGTGGCTTTTTGATGACCCATATGTAGCTCAAGTCTTGTGATCGGAGTTTTTGGGTTGATGAACGATGAGTGCAGGAATCATCACTTTCTTCCTTGAAATTCCAGATAGATAGGAAGCTTTTCAAGTTCATTCCATAGCAAGAATAAAGTCACTCTACTTTGGAATATTAGTGACAGTAATCCAGATGGAATGTTGGTACTAAGATTCCAGATAGATAGGAAACCCTGCCGATTTATTCCAGCCGATGATTTAGCCGTGATATTCCACTTATGTGGAATTTGATGAGCAACATTCCAGATAGATAGTTATGTGGAAAGTTATTGGCTAGGTATTGGGCGGGAATAATCAGATATTTTTCCAGTGTGGAATATTGTCCTTTGTGTTTTTATAAAATGTTCTGACAGAACAAAGTTATTAATTTTCAATTGCTTGTTGTATTTATTTTGGACTGGGGCCATGATTAATTTTAGAACTGGTCACAGAAGGGGAAATCATGACTGCTTTCGAGTGGGGGATGTTTGGGCTCTGGCTGTTTTTCACGTTGGTGTTCGCATGGAGCCTTTACAGCTATAAAGCGAACCAAACTATGTCTGAAGAAGATCAAAAACCACGTAACTAAGCTGGTTAGAGCTTGCATTTTCCTGTGCCGTGGTAGCCTGTCTTTAAACGTGCTGACTTTCACATGTGAAAGTTTTTCGGGAGAGTCCCCGACGATGAAATTCCTAGGCAATATTCTCTTGATGCTGCTCTTTGTCACAGGATTGGCGGCCTATGGCAACACCAACTTCGTCTGGTTGTTGATCTGTTTGCCTTTGGTGGTGTGGTTGTGGCGTGTGCTTTGCTGGTATATGCGCCTTCCCAGGCTCATGGTGCTCTTTTGGCTCGCTCTACTGTGCTTTAAATGGCCTGCGGCATTGGCCCTGGGTATTTCGGTTATTATCGTGTGGATGTTCAATCAGCGGCATAGTATTGCTCAGGAAAGGCCAGCGAAGCGTCGGCAACAGAGACAATACCTTTTGGGAAGCTATGATTATGACTTCCGGACCTTTAGTGACGATTAACTTTCATCACTTCCAGCCATTTTCCCTGCTTCTTCGGGCTGTTTTCCCTTATCCAGCTCCGCCAGTATCAATGATGCATTTTCTCTTGCTGCCGCAACGATATGCTCAGGCTGTTCTTCCAGCATTTGTTTCAGTGTTTTAGCCATAGCGCTCTCCATGAATATTCTGAACAGTTCTGTGAGTGTTTAGAATAAAAATTCCGGCGTTACATGTCACGAATGAATAGCGTGACATGTAATGGTTTTGGTTTAGTCATTAAAATTCAATTTGTTACATTCTGGTTTGTGAGTCGATAGTTTTAATTCTTTGTTCTCATTCCTGTATTTGCAGCACCGATAAATATCGCTCAATGTGCCCAAAATGGACAACTACAGCGACGAGGATAGCATTAGTTGAACAGTATGATCCCTCATGACAAATCAAAATGTTATGGGAGATAAATATGAACTTTTCTTTTTCTAGCGACAACTTTCTCACCTATGAAGAAGTGTGCTCGTTGACCAAACTTTCTCAGCCAACTTTGCGCCGGTATGTCAAAGCCGGTAAATTTCCGCAGCCCATCAAGCCCAACCCAGCGGGCAAGGCTGTGCGTTTCAGAGCGATGGATGTTCGTCGCTGGATGGCTGAGCTCTAATTGGCGGGAGGTAAGAATGGGATTTCATCTTACAGAGACTCACCTTGAATGTCTTGAAAAAGAAGATCGGCAAGTAGTAGGGGGTTGGATCAAAGTTATAGCCAGGACGCGGAAGAAATCAAAAAAACACGGCTTTGGTGCGCTGATCCAATGGCGCAATATGGATAACCAGCTACTTCAAGATATTGTTTTCAATCGCGTATTGCATGGTGATCAGTCACGCCAGGTACGTGATGCCCTGATTGATTCCGGCTATTGGCTGGAACCTTACCCACAAAGTTGGCCTCGTTTGCAGCGGTATCTGCTGCAAGAGATTGTGAAAGCCCCCGCAGGGATCTGCGTGGATACAACAGGATGGCATGACGGTATATATGTAACCCAGGATTGGTCTGTCGGTACGAATTCAGAGCCGTATTACTACGCCGGTCAACTGAACGACTCGATGCTGAAAAGCGCAGGAACCTCGGCGCAGTGGCAATCACAGGTGGGGGCACTATGCATCGGAAATCCATTGATGGTGTTTGTGGTGGGCGTTGCGTTATCTGCGCCTCTGCTGCATCCAGCCGCCGTGGAGAACGGCATTTTCCATTTGGTCGGGCCTTCTTCCTCTGGCAAAACGTCACTACTCGAATTGGCGGCATCGGTTTACAGCGATAGATCTTTCGTTCGAAGCTGGATTTCCACGGCGAATGGCTTGGCGGCGGTGGCCGCCGAGCAGCATGACATGTTACTCGCACTGGATGAAATTGGCCTGGCACGGCCAGAGGACGTCGATATTGCTGTTTACCATATAGTCGCGGGTACCAGTAAGCTGCGGGCAACGGAAAGCGGAGCACTCGCCAGACCTTCTCACTGGCGGACATTGGCGTTGAGCAGCGGTGAAGTGTGGCTGTCAGAAGTTTTTGAATCGCTTGGGAAGCGGCCTAAGGCCGGTCAACAGATCCGTTTGGTCGAAATACCTGTTTTTGGTCGATTTGGCACTTTTGATGCATTGCATCGCTTTCAGTGTCCGCAACTGTTTGTTGATCATTTGAAGCTGCAGACCAGCCGGTATCACGGGAGCCTGTTCCCCGAATGGATGAACCTGCTGACATCGACGGATGAGCTTGCCCACTACGCCAAGTCTGAGATCCAGCGGTTGGTTGATCAGTGGCGAACTAGCAATATGTCATCGCAGGTAATTCGCGTGCTGCAGCGCTTTGCGTTGGTAGCTACTGCGCTTGCTTTGGCTTCGCGAAATTATTTGGTGCCTTGGGATGAGGAGGAGTCTATCGACTCTGTGAAGCAAGTTTGGGGGCAGTGGTTAGCTGCTCGGGGTCATGTGATGAACTCTGAGGAACACCAAGTTCTGTCCCGCTTAAAAGTTTTGCTGCCGAAATGGGAGAAGGCTCTGCAACCACTCGGTCATCAAAATGCCACTTCTTTGCTGGGCTACATCCGAGAGCTTGATGGTGAGCGGCAATGGCTGATCGATAAGAAACAGTTTCTGCGGCAGCTGGACATGCCTGGCCAGTACATGCGTGAGGTGATGCCGATGCTCCAGCGGGGATGGCTTGCAACCAACGAGCCTGAGCGGGCAACGCTAAAACTCATGATCCAAGGTAAGTCCCATCGTTTTTTCGCACTGTGGCCTGAACGCATCTATGCCGGAATACAGGAGCTGGAACTTGATGACTAATTTCCCAGTTTCCCACTTTTCCCATTCAATCTCCGGAGGAAAACGTAATGAATGAACAAACCTTCGTATTACCCACTGAAGATGTCCGTGCTCAAGTACTCAGTCAGTCAGGCCAGTGTGAAAGACTGGTCAGAGAGCATGATCGCAGGGCGATCACCGGCGTCAGCCGCACTCAGTGGTGGTCTATGGAGAGACAAGGCTTAGTCCCCAAACGAGTCAAACTGAGTGCTCATTGTGTAGCCTGGCGGCTTTCAGATCTGTTGTGGTGGATTGAGCAGCGAAAGGCCGCTTGAGCAAGATCAGATCCCCGGCCCCTTCGAGAGCCGGGGATTTTCACATTCCCAGCAAGTCTTTGAGCCGGGCGTAAGCCTCCGCATGTTTTTCGGGTTTCATCCTGGCCAGATTTTGCAGTTTCCAGCGGACGGCAGGTAACTGGTCTATGCCGGCCAATCCGAGCTGGGTCCAATTCGGTGTGTAGTTCTTGAATGAGAGCAGAAATTCTCGCTCCTGTGGTGTCAGGGATGTATTGATGATCCTGACGAGTTGTTCTCGTGCGGCTTCCAGATCGGCTAGAGGAATGTCCTGTTCGGCCATGTTGCTAAACTCCCCCTCATACAAACCGGTAATGTCCTTGAAATGGGGGTTTAGCAGCTCGGCAATAGGGCGAGGGTGGCTAATAATATATACCAGCAATGCCTTACGTAGTTGCTCGGTTATCCCCTCTCTATCGAGTAACTGTTTGATGTCGAAAAGATCCCTTGGATGTTGGCGGTCTAGCGCTGCGCAGATTTTGCCTGCATACAAATCCGAGAAGCTCACCACGGCCATTTCGGCAAAGCCAAACTCTTCTTCAACGGCTTTACTGACCGGCATGACCCTGGGCTCGTAAACCGTGCCGCGCAGTACGGGTGAGAGTTCAATTTTGATTTGAACGTTATCTCGCTCCACCAATAAACGCAGAGCATCTGATTTATCCAGGAAGGAGCGGACAACACGAGTATTGTCGATGTTAGCCGTTATCTTGGAGGCCAGCGTATCTAGGTTGCTCTTGATGGTCTGCAGGGCTTCATTCCGTTCCATCATGGGCAGAAAAACTAAGTCGATATCAACCGAAAGTCGAGGAAAGTCACGAACGAACAAATTGATAGCGGTTCCACCTTTTAGAGCGAAACAGTCGTGCTGCGCAACAAAAGGAATAATCCTGAGTAGTAGCTGCACTTGTCGGTAGTAGTGGCTTTGTCTATTCATGTTTTCACATATCCTTAGGCACTGTTATTTGCCAGGTTGGCTCTAGTTTGCCGCCTTTAGCGATCAGTCGTTTACCAGTGCCCAGTGCATACTGTTCTGGTGTGAGGTATTTAAGCCAAGCGTGTTGATGTCTTCCTGCCAGCCAGAGAAAGAGTCGCTTTGCTTTGATACTGCTACAGGCTTTCAGCAAGGAATTCAGCTTACGAGGCGATAGGTTGTGTAATCCTTGCATAAGTTGGTCAGCGTGTTCAAAGCTGATGGTATTAGGCACTATAGCTAAAAGCTCCAAAATGGCTTTCTCTGGACAGGAATAATGTAATGAAGGAAGAGATGCTTGCCAGCTATCTTGCCTCAGGTACTGGTTGTCTTGCATTAGCGTCTCTGGCCATAGGCGACGAGTGCCATGCCACTTAAATTGTGCTGGCGCATCGATTCTAGCCAGCCATCTAGGCAGCATCTCAGTAGAATAGAGGTGAATCTTGGGTTTGTTTCCTTTGGACAGGTAATGGCCAAGTCCTTCCAGCTCTAATGCTGTCAGACCTCCAACATGGACAGGGACATCGGCCATGCGTTGCAACGAAGCAACGATTCCTTTCCAGGATAGCTTCGCTTCTTGCCTAGTGTAAACACCGGCTGCGACAGGGATCAGCGTTTGGCTCCGGACTGCATTGTCCAGAAAATGCAGGTTGAGTCCTTGCGTCTCCAGCCATGATTTGGTGGCGATCATATCCAACGGCAGCAGTTTCTGTAGTTGCTGTCTGGCTTCAGTGTTCAGCATAACTGATCCCATTTTGGTTTATAAAAAATAAAATACACGTTGATTATCGACGTGATTTTCAGACTTTTCAAACTAATTTGAATTTTTGGTTTGTAAGTTTGTAATTTCACGTCAATTATTGCCGTGAAAATTGTGATTTAGAAACCGTGTCAAAATTGACAATCTTATTTTCCCCATCGCCATTAACAATTGGAGCCAGCCACTCACCAAGCATGTTGTGAGCCACTTTGCGCTCCTCAAAATAAGCATCTTTGTTATAGATACCATCAGTTCGGTTACCTGGAATTTGGTTAAGGCATCGTTGAGCTATATTGTCAGGAATATTCATCTTACCCATTCGGGTTCTGGCAGTGCCTCTTAGGTCATGCACCCGGCGCTTTTCAAACGAGAAAAAGTTCTGTTCAAACAACTTCTTCAGTGCATGGTTTAAGGTATTCTCGCAGACATGTGGGGTACGTGCCTTTTTGCTTATTCGTCTGGCTGGGAATACCCATTCGCTACCACAACTGCGTATCTTCAGCTCTTCCAACCACAACAGGGCTGCATCACTGAGAGGAATGTCGATTGCGCGACGTTTCTTGGTGCGTTTTTTCGGCAGATGCCACACTCGATTTGGCAAATCAAACTCATGCCATGGTGCGGCCAATAACTCCATTTTCCGAGTACAAGTCGCAATCAACAAAGCACAAGCCAAATAGTTCTCTCGACTGAATTGTGCAGGGATCGCTCTGAGCTTGGTAAAGAACTCAACGACTTCGGTTTCGGTCATAGGGTCGTTTGCAGCTTGTTCCTCCCCACCTGCATCTTTGGGTCGAAAAGGGCTTGCAGGGTTGAACTGAGTAACATCGAGCTTGATGCCATGATCAAAAATGCGCTTGAGCATACGCATTACGTCGTTAGATATGGTTGGTCTTGGTGGTTTATCACCATAACCATTAGCGATATCCCGTAGGATTTCACTGATGTCGAGTGGTCTTATTTTATCTAGCTCGACTTTACCGATACGCCAAGCCACCTCTCGTTCGTAAAGGCTCTTTTCTTTTTCGTGGGTAGCAATTTGTCGCTGGCGGAGCTGATGATAGTCAGCATACAAATCATTCAGTGTTTTAAAGGGATTCTGATTAACTTTCTTGCGTTCTTGGACGGGATCAACTCCTTCACGTTTGATCGCTAACCTCAGCTTGGCGGCCTCATCACGAGCATCGGCCAGTGACCAATCATCAACTTTACCGATAGTGTACTCGCGCCGAAGCTTAGTTGCTGGTGTGGTGTAGCGCAGCATCCAGTAGGCATCCCCGCGTTTGGGAGTCATCAAATACAGTCCATCGCCATCGGAGTGTCGGACGGATGATTTTTCCTTAATCAGTTTTTTAACGGTTTTGTCATGCAAATTGCCCATTTCTCGACCTCAAAAAATTGGGGAGTACAGTCTCGCTTAACTAACTATAGCGAGAAAATACTCCCCAATCTACTACCCATAACTACCCAAACTTAGTAGGTTTGCAATGGATTTTATGAGTGTCATTTTTTCATAATTTAATGATTTACAATGGTTTTAAGTCCGTCTTTGACCACTGGTGAAGATTACTCTATGTTTTGGATTTGCTCGCGCATTTGCTCGATGAGTACCTTCAGCTCAATCGCGGAGTTGGTCACCTCGGCGTTAATCGATTTTGACGCCAGGGTGTTCGATTCACGGTTGAACTCCTGCATCATAAAGTCGAGACGGCGACCCACAGCTTCTTTCTTCTTCAGAATGTTATAGGTCTCTTTAACGTGCGCTTCGAGACGGTCCAGTTCTTCGGCAACGTCGATACGCTGCGCCATCAGCACCAGCTCTTGCTCAAGGCGGTTATTTTCCAGCTGTACTTCCGCATCTTCCAGCTTGGCGACCAGGCGCTCGCGCTGCCACTGGAGAATTTCCGGCATATGAGCGCGAACTTTCGCCACTTCGCCGCTCACGCCTTCAAGCCGCTGCTCGATAAGCGCTTTCAGGGCCTGGCCTTCCGTTTCGCGGGCGACGATGAAGTCGTCCAGCGCGCCGTCAAGAGCGGCCAGAATGTCGGCGGCGATGGCGTCGAGATCCTGCTCTTTGGCGGCCATCACGCCCGGCCAGCGCAGGATATCAACCGGGTTGATTTCCCCTTCATCGCTCTGCATTTTCACCCAGTTGGCAGCGTTTACCAGCTGTTTAGCCAGCTTTTCGTTGAGGATGAGTTCACCCTGAGCGCTGGGATCTTGTTCAAAACGCAAGGTGCATTCGACTTTACCGCGAGTCAGGCGGGCGCGAATGCGCTCGCGTACCACGGGCTCCAGACTACGGAACTGCTCCGGCAGGCGGAAGTACGTTTCCAGATAGCGCTGGTTTACCGAGCGCAGCTCCCATGCGGCGCTACCCCAGTCACCCTTGATTTCACGGCGGGCATAGGCGGTCATACTGCGGATCATAGGCGTTCCTGTTTTCGTAATAATGAATGCAAGGATTATAGCCGTGCGGGCGGTGACTTAACAGGAATAGTGATGAAATACTTCAAGGACGATTGTTTTAAGGGATATCGCCGCAAAGTTATTTTCACCAGGGGCTGTAGGTGGGGTTATATATTATGGGAATCCGTAGTTAATATTTTCTGATATTAGATACGGGCATGGAATTCGGATGCCTTTGTACAAATGCATATACCGCCAGACAAGCTATTCTGTGAGTTTTAGGAAGTATAACCACCAGAAATGAGATAGGGTATTACCTTTAAGCATTATGTATGTTTTTTTTGCATTGATTACTATAAATTTATTAAAACTTTGGTGGTTGTATTTATGGTGAGAATACTGTTGTATTAATTATATCTAATTGTTTTGTTTTGGCCTTTTTAAGTTTTATGCGGTATTGTCCGACTGAAAGAACGCTAGTATAGTCGTTTAAGATGAGTTCTATAAAAAGGATTTTAATATGGACGCTATCTTTGACAGAGTCGTAAGGGAATTTTTTCCAAATACAACCATACCTTTTTGGAAAAAATGGCTGTTCAGGACGGCATTTGGCAATAAGGTATTTTCTCGCTTAATATATAACGAGCGACTCGTTAATAAAAATGGGGTCGAGTGGGTTAATGCAGTTGTTGAACTCCTTGAGTTGAAATGTGAAAGCGAACACCACCAACTTAACAACATACCTGGGCATGGGGCTACGGTTGTTATTTCAAATCATCCGACGGTTATCGATGGACTTAGTTTAATACATATGGTCTCCCGAGTCAGGAGTGATATAAAAATAATAGCCAATCAAGTTTTGCCAATTATATTCCCCCAGGTATCGGAACTTACCATTGGAATTGAGAATATGGCCGGTAAGATGAGCCATAAAAAATTCCGCGAGATGAACGATCACCTGCGAAAAGGAGGCGTATTGATTATATGTCCTGCGGGTAAGCTGGCTAACTGGTCTCTTTCCGGGTTACAGGAGCATAAGTGGAACCCCGGTTTTTTACAGCTTGCTATGAGAAATAATGCAGCATTGGTACCAATTCATATTACGGGAGCAAACAGTAAGATTTATTATCTTACTGCAACATTCTGGCGGCAACTGTCGAATATGATGGTTATTCGTGAAGCTCTCCGCCATCATGGCAAGACCATGAAAATCAATATAGGACAGCAAATAGCCTTATCCTCGTTTAAAGAATACAATAAAGATCTTTCTGCCGCGGCAAATGTATGTTTGACGCACCTCCAGAGTATAGCGAAGAATGGCCCGGCTATGTTAGATACGATTGCGCCGCAAGAATTAGAACCAGGTAAAGAGGAGCTAATTAGCGCAATAGAGGAGTGCGAAATATTAAGGCAGTTTGAAGACGGTAGAAAACTAGTGATATATCGCTGTAATACTAACCGAACCTCACCCATTATTGATGAGTTAGGGCGCTTACGCGAACGCTGTTATCGCGATATTGGTGCCGGAACTGGTAACGACAGAGATAACGATGTTTTTGATGAAAGTTATTATCATATCATTTTGTGGGATCCTTCTGATGTGGAAATCCTGGGAGCATATCGTGTTATGCCCGTTGGCGAGCAACTGGCCCAACATGGTGTAACAGGCCTCTATAGCAACAGCTTGTTTAAATACCATGATAATGCCTATTCCTGTTTAGAGAAGTGTGTGGAAATTGGCCGCGGTTTCATTCAGAAACCTTATCAAAAAAGTAAGGTGCTTGATTATTTATGGCAAGGGATATTTGACTTTATAAAAAGATATCCGGACTATAAATACTTGCTGGGTGTGCTGACCATTCCTGGAACTTTTCCTGAAAAAGTACAGAAACTCATCATCAGTTTCTATAATATATACTTTTCCTCGACAGCTGATTTTTGTACGCCGATAGCATTGTTCACTGCCGAAAATGTACAGGATGATACTCCATTTTGTGGCGAAGATTTTAGAGCAGACTGGAGCATGCTTAATCACCTGCTGAGAGAAGAAGGTTATGAACTTCCCTGGCCTTTTAAACAGAGTGCTAAATGGTTCTCCCCGGGCGGATCGTCGATTCTTGCATTCACAAAAGATTATTCTTTTAATTCGATAGCTGGGTTAAATCTTAGCTCTATAGATAAATTGAATGAAAGCTACGTTAAGCATTATTTAAGAGATTAAACTGACGATGATTGTCCGGTCCTGGAGCGAGCGTGCCTCAATCCAGACCGTAGTGATAAGGGAAATGATATGCGTATGGATGCGTTTTAATGCGAAAGCCAATAAATGTATTTATTATATTGATATCGGTGCTGATACTCACCGGGTGTGATAACAAACCAGATAACATGTTATCCGGTTATTCACATGGAGAATTTGTATACCTTTCATATTCTGGTAATGAAAAAATAGAACGGATCTTGATCAATAAAGGAGATAACGTCGCCGCAGGACAGGAGTTAGTGAAGATTGAGTCCTTCGATGCGCAAAATATTTTCCTGCGCGCTGAGGAAAAGCTATCAGCAGAGAGGGCTCTATTACGAAATCTGGAATCTGGCGAACGGCCTGAAGAGCTGGATATTATACGTTCGCAGATTAAAAAAGCACAATCGGCAGAATCTCAGGTAAAGCGACAGCTTGGGCGATATCGTAATCTTTACGCCAATCATGCCATATCGCTTGCGGAATGGGAGGATATCCGGGATGAATTAACTCAAAAAGGCGCACAGGTTGAAGAGTTAATTAATCAACTCAAAGCACGGCAACTCCCTGCCCGGCAGGATGAGATTAGCAAGCAGCGCTCAATGGTGGCCGCGGCAAAACTCGAACGGGATAAGGCGCTGTGGGATGTCCAGCAAACGACGATTGTTTCTCCGGTCAATGCTAAGGTCTTCGATATTATTTATCGTGCCGGGGAGCGCCCTTCTGCTGGTAAACCAATAATCAGTCTGTTACCTCCTGAGAATATAAAAGTACACTTCTTTATACCCGAAGCGAAGCTCGGTAAATTTAAAATCGGATCTAAGGTAAAACTTATATGCGATGGTTGCGCTGAGCCCATTGCTGGCATTATTAACTATATCAGCCCTGAGGCCGAGTTTACGCCTCCAGTTATTTATAGTACGAAACGTCGTGAGAAGCTCATTTTTATGGCGGAGGCTATCCCTGCGCTGCAGCAGGCAGGGCGGATGAAAATCGGCCAACCGTTTGATGTGGAGATTATTGGCGATGAATAATCTTTGTATTGATGTAAAAAATCTCAATAAACATTTTGGCGAGCATCACGTCGTAAAGGATTTCTCTTTACAGGTGGCAAAAGGCGAGATCTATGGTTTTCTCGGTCCGAACGGTAGCGGAAAAACGACATCGATTCGAATGATGTGTGGTTTGATTACGCCGGATTCCGGTGAAGGTACTTGTCTGGGTATGGATATCTTTACGCAGCGGGAAAAAATAAAAAAAAAGATAGGCTACATGACCCAGTATTTCTCAATGTGGGGAAATTTAACTATTCGGGAAAACTTACTTTTTATTGCGCGGTTATATAGCCTCGATCGGCGTAGAGAGCGGGTTGAACGTGCGCTTTCTGAGTTAGGCCTCACTGCCCGACAGCACCAGCTGGCTAAGGAGCTTTCTGGGGGCTGGAAGCAAAGAATGGCCCTCGCCGCCTGTATGTTGCATGAACCTGTTTTGCTATTTCTGGATGAGCCGACTGCTGGCGTGGATCCCAAGGCGCGGCGAGAGTTCTGGCAAATGCTGCACCAGCTCTCTGACCGGGGGATCTCGATACTGGTGAGCACGCATTATATGGATGAGGCTGAGCGCTGCCATAAGGTTGCCTATCTCTCTTATGGTCGGCTGCTGGCGAATGGCACTATTGCGTCGATTATCGCCTCCCAGAATTTGATCACCATGCGAACCAGCGGCGCCGGTCTGACGCTGCTTGAAAGCCAGCTACAGCGCTTGCCGGATATTGAGCAAACGGTCATTTTTGGCAATCAGCTTTATATTACATCCAGAGATGAAGCGAAGTTAAAATCCGCGCTTTTTGCCTTTACGCAACAGGGTTATGAGTTCTGTAAGGTGGATACCAATCTGGAAGATGCATTTACCTACTTGATGAAAAATAATTGTGAAAAAAATTAATTTTAGCTTCTCCGTTACGCGGTGGATTGGCGTGGTTATTAAGGAAATTCACGAGCTACGCCGTGATAAAGTCAGCATCAGTATGGTGCTCCTGACACCTCTTTTTCAGCTGATCATTCTTGGCTATGCCATCAATATGGATCCGCATAATCTTCCGACCGCCTTACTAAATTATGATACCGAACGCATGAGTCAAATCTTTGTGACGGAAGCGCAAAATACCGGGTATTTTTCGATGATTCCTGTCGATTCAGAAGAGGCGGCGCAGAAAGCCTTTGTGCGGGGGGATGTCACTTTTATCGTGACGATCCCTGAAGGGTTTACGCGCAAGTTACTGCGTGGAGAAAAGCCACAACTATTAATTCAGGGGGATGCCATCGATCCGATCACCACGGGGAATGCGCTCAGCGCCCTTGTGCAGGTGGCGAAGTCGATGTTTCAGCACGATTTGCCGGGCGACATGCGTGTGGTGCAAAAAGAGGATGATTTCGAGCTTATCATTCATCGCATGTTTAACCCTGAGGGGATAACCCAGTTTAATACTATCCCCGGTATTATGGGGTCTATACTCAGTACAACGTTAATCCTGATGACCGCCCTGTCAATTACCCGCGAGCGAGAAAACGGGGCGTTAGAAAATTTACTGGTCTCTCCGTTGTCCGGGCTTGAGGTCATTATTGGGAAAATAACGCCTTTTGTTATCATTGGTCTGTTTCAGGCGACGTTAATCCTGATTGCCGCCGTTTTGTTGTTCGATATCCCCCTTCACGGTAGCGTCTTCCTACTATTTTTTGTGCTGTTAATTTATGTCTTTCTTTGTCTGTCAATTGGTATCGGTATTTCTGGCTTAGCACAAAACCAGCTGCAGGCGCTGCAAATGTCCTCTTTTTACTTTATCCCTTCCATTATGCTGTCCGGCTTTATTAGCCCCTTTATTAGTATGCCTGACTGGGCGAAAGCCATTGGCTCCTGTTTACCGCTGACCTACTTCATCCGCCTGGTTAAGGGCATTATGCTGAAAGGCTATTCAGCAACGGCATTGTTGCCTGACCTCTTGCCGCTGATAGGCCTGGCGGTGATTGTCATTGGTGTGGGGTTGAAATCTTATCGTAAAACGCTGGACTGACATTATCGGCGCGTCCGGCTGGAGTGGGCATAGGCTTTTTGCCATGAAATTCGTATAATGCGCCCTCACATTCGTTTCAAGCCGGAGATTTCTATCATGCGTCCAGCAGGCCGTAGCGCTAATCAGGTGCGTCCCGTCACCCTGACCCGTAATTACACAAAACACGCTGAAGGCTCCGTGCTGGTCGAATTCGGTGATACCAAAGTGCTGTGTACTGCCTCTATTGACGAAGGCGTTCCGCGTTTCCTGAAAGGCCAGGGCCAGGGCTGGATCACCGCTGAATACGGCATGCTGCCGCGTTCTACGCACACGCGTAACGCGCGTGAAGCGGCAAAAGGCAAGCAGGGCGGCCGGACGATGGAAATTCAGCGCCTGATTGCCCGCGCGCTGCGCGCAGCGGTTGACCTGAAAGCGCTGGGCGAATTCACGATTACTCTCGACTGCGATGTACTGCAGGCCGACGGCGGCACCCGCACTGCCTCCATTACCGGTGCCTGCGTGGCGCTGGCCGATGCGCTGAATAAGCTGGTCGCCGCCGGCAAGCTGAAAACCAATCCGATGAAAGGGATGGTGGCCGCGGTCTCCGTCGGTATCGTAAATGGCGAAGCCATCTGCGATCTGGAGTACATCGAAGACTCCGCCGCGGAGACCGACATGAACGTGGTGATGACCGAAGATGGCCGTATTATTGAGGTGCAGGGCACTGCGGAAGGTGAGCCGTTTACCCATGAAGAACTCCTCACTCTCCTGGCGTTAGCCCGAGGGGGGATCGAGTCCATTATCACGACGCAGAAGGCGGCGTTAGAAAATTAATGATTAAGGCGACTGAGAAGTCGCCTTTTTTTTTGCGCTTTATCCTTCATCACACCTGCGAAGGGGAGCGCGCAGTCTGACAATGATGAAAAGTACCAAAGGAGCGAATCCATGAAGCCGTATCAGCGCCAGTTTATTGAGTTTGCGCTTAGCAAGCAGGTTCTTAAGTTTGGCGAATTCACGCTGAAATCCGGGCGCAAGAGCCCCTATTTCTTCAACGCCGGCCTGTTTAACACCGGGCGCGATCTGGCTCTGCTGGGCCGTTTTTATGCCGAGGCGCTGGTGGATTCCGGAATTGAGTTTGACCTGCTGTTTGGCCCGGCCTACAAAGGAATCCCAATCGCCACCACCACCGCGGTGGCGTTAGCCGAGCATCATGACCGCGATCTGCCTTACTGCTTTAACCGCAAAGAGGCAAAAACCCATGGCGAAGGCGGCAATCTGGTCGGTAGCCCGCTGCAGGGCCGGGTAATGCTGGTGGATGACGTGATCACCGCCGGTACGGCGATTCGCGAATCCATGGAGATTATCCAGGCCCAGGGCGCGCAGCTGGCGGGCGTTCTGATCTCCCTGGATCGTCAGGAACGCGGCCGCGGCGAGATCTCCGCCATTCAGGAAGTGGAGCGGGATTACGGCTGCCAGGTTATCTCAATCATCACTCTGAAAGAGCTGATCGCTTACCTGGAAGAAAAGCCGGAGATGGCGGAACACCTGGCGTCAGTTCGCGCCTATCGTGAAGCCTACGGCGTCTGATGATGCGCCCGGCAGCCTCGGCTGCCGGATTTCCGCTATATCAGCTTAGCGCCCTGCGCATTGACGTACAACGAATAGATTGACGTGCTGGACGCCATAAACAGACGATTGCGCTGTTCGCCGCCAAAGCACAAGTTCGCGCAGCGCTCTGGCAGTTTAATGGTGCCGATATGCTTACCCTGTGGGTTGAAGATCCGCACGCCGTCGAGTTCTTCGTTTCCGCTTCCCCATCCGCACCACAGATTGCCGTCTGCGTCGCAGGCGAACCCATCGGCGGTACCGTTCCCACAGTCGAGATACACCCGTTTATTTTTCAGCGTATTGCCTTCCACATCCCACGCCAGAATTAAGCGGTTCGGTGTCGCCCGGCTTTCCACCACGTATAAGGTCTTTTCATCCGGCGAGAAACACAAACCATTTGGCCCTTTTACGTCGCCCAGTACCACGCTCAGTTTGCGGCTTTCCGGCTCCAGACAATAGACGTTTTGCGGCAATTCTGATGTTGCTTTGTGGCCTTCGTAAAAACCACTGATGCCAAATGGCGGATCGGTAAACCAGATGGTGCCGTCTGACTTCACAACGATATCGTTTGGAGAATTGAGGCGATGACCCTGGTAGCTATCGGCCAGTACGGTAACAGACCCATCGTATTCGGTACGCGTAATGCGGCGGGTGTCGTGCTCGCAACTGATTAAGCGCCCCTGTCTGTCGCGGGCGTGACCATTGCTATAATTGGCCGGGTAGCGAAAGACGCTGGTTTCTCCGCTGACTTCATCCCAGCGCATGATGGCGTTATTCGGAATGTCGCTCCACAGCAGCATTCGCATGTCGCCGAACCAGACCGGGCCTTCCGCCCAGCGGAAGCCGCTGGCGATGCGTTCGACCTTTGCGCTGGCAAGCATATAGCGACGAAAGCTATCATCGACGGCCACGATGCGTGGGTCCGGATAGCGTTCAGAGGGGGCCCATGCTGCGAAGCTTTTTTGACTGACCAGTAGCGATGCGGTTGCCAACCCGCCTATCTTCAGTAAATCCCGCCGTGACGTCGCCATCAAATCTCTCCTTGTCGGGTGGTGTTGGGGGAGGGGGAAATGTTCAGCAAGCTGGATAGTAGGAAAGGAAAGCGGAAACGCGCATTGGGCAATTCAACCAATGGCCCTGGAATTTGCGACAAACTTACGCAGATTGCGAGGAGAATCATGCAGCCTGGCGGCTGCATGTGAGGATTTACTGCAGCTGTGCGGCGACCAGCGGCCAGCGGGCGTCGAAATCATCCGTCGGACGATATTTGAACTCGCTGCGCACAAAGCGCGACAGCATGCCCTCGCAGAAAGCCAGCAGCTGGCTGGCCAGCAGGGTTTCGTCGAGGGTGTAGCCTTCGCCTTCGCGCATTTTTTTCTCGCGCATCACCTGGCGTAGCTGCGCTTCGATGCGCTCAAAAAGCTGGTTGATGCGACCCTGAAGCCGGTCCTGTTCGAACATCAGCGCGTGCCCGGTGAGGATACGCGTCAGCCCAGGATTACGCTCGCCAAAGCCAAGAATCAACAGAACGATCAGGCGCAGGCGCGCGGTGGTGTCCTTTTCATCTTTCAAAATCAAATTGATGCGCGTAATCAGACTGTCTTCAATGAACTCGATCAGGCTGTCAAACATGCGGGTTTTGCTGGGAAAATGGCGATACAGCGCGGCTTCAGAGACGCCGACGGAAGCCGCCAGTTTCGCGGTGGTAATACGCTGACTACCATCGCTGGATTCCAGCATCAGCGCCAGAGATTGAAGTATTTCTTCGCGACGATTCCGTTTCGCAGTTTGCTTTTCTGCCATGTTTTAAAATACCCCTGAAAATAAGCACTTGTCAGGCAGACATCCACAACGCGACCGCAAACCAGGGCTTGCGGTAATGTTATTGCGTTATGCGCGTTGGGATGCAGATTCCGTGTTGCTGGGCTTATTTACGCCCTGAGTGACCGAAGCCGCCTTCGCCGCGGTCGGTGGCATCGAAGGATTCCACCAGGTTAAATTCCGCCTGAACGACCGGCACAAAGACCATCTGTGCGATACGTTCGCCCGGCTCGATAATAAAGCTCTGCTGACCGCGGTTCCAGACGGACACCATCAGCTGCCCCTGGTAATCGGAGTCGATAAGGCCCACCAGGTTGCCCAGGACTACGCCATGCTTATGACCCAGGCCGGAGCGCGGCAGGATCACCGCCGCCAGAGAGGGATCGGCGATATGAATCGCAAGGCCGGTCGGCAACAGCGTGGTTGCGCCCGGCGCCAGCTCTACGGCGTCGTCGAGACAGGCTCGCAGGTCAAGTCCGGCGGAGCCGGAGGTGGCATAGGTCGGCAGCGGAAATTGCTGGCCGACACGCGGGTCCAGAATCTTAACGTCGATTTTTTTCATCATAACGGGTCACGATCTCGTCGAGTAATAATTGGCCCAGGAGTTCCTTGCGCTCAAGTGGTAAGCGCTTTTCCCCATCCTGCCAGAAAAGGTGTAGTGCGTTGCTGTCGCTGTTAAAGCCCTGATTAGGCTGGGAAACATCGTTGGCGCAAATCAGGTCGAGGTTCTTGCGGGCACGTTTTTGCCGCGCATATTCTTCCACATTATTCGTTTCGGCGGCAAACCCAACGACGTAGGGGCGATGTGATTTTAGCGCCGCGACCCCGGCCACGATATCCGGGTTTTTAACCATTTTTATTGTTAATTCATCACCTTGTTTTTTTATTTTATCTTCGGCGATGACGGCGGCGCGGTAATCCGCTACTGCGGCGCAGCCAATAAAAATGTGCTGCTGCTGGGCGCCAGCCTGGACGGCCGCTTCCATCTCCAGCGCGGTAGTGACATCAATGCGCTGCACAAACGGCGGGGTCGGTAGCGATACCGGCCCGCTGATCAAGGTCACGTTCGCGCCCCGCTGCGCTGCGGCGGCGGCAATCGCGAAGCCCATCTTGCCAGAGCTGTGGTTGGTGATATAACGCACCGGATCCAATGGCTCACGGGTCGGGCCCGCGGTAATCATGAGGTTGAGATGTTGCAAATCTTTGACAGGGGAGGCGAAATGCTGCGCGGCCATGTCTACGATAGTTAACGGATCGAGCATTCTCCCCGGGCCGACGTCGCCGCAGGCCTGGCTACCGCTGTCTGGTCCCCATAGCAGCAGCCCGCGGGTAGCGAGCGTCTGCAGATTATGCTGGGTGGCCTGCGCGCGATACATCTGCTGGTTCATGGCGGGCACCACGGCAACCGGGGATGGGGTGGCAAGACAGATCGTCGACACCAGATCGTTGGCCATGCCGGCCGCCACGCGAGCGATTAAATCGGCGGTCGCTGGGGCGAGGATCACCAGGTCGGCCCATTTACCGAGCTCAATATGGCCCATTGCCGCTTCCGCCGCCGGATCGAGCAGGCTGTCGGAAACCGGATAGCCGGATACCGCCTGCAGGCTGAGTGGGGTGATGAACGCTTTTGCCGCCTCCGTCATCGCGACACGCACTTCCGCGCCGCGTTCACGCAGCCGGCGCACCAGTTCCGGGGTTTTATACGCCGCGATGCCGCCGCTGACGCCCAGGACGATTTTTTTACCCGCCAGAGTCATCATGATGTCTTCCTGTTGCCGTAGACCAGAATCCGCGCATCTTATCACAATCCTGCCGCCGTCGTGCCTCTGCCGGGCATTCACTTTGCGAGCGGCTACGCAGGGTGAAAATCGGCGGGTCGGCAGCGCCGTCAGGCTGTGCCAGGATAGGCTGATTCATCCAGGAGGGCGCATGGACGGAATGGAAAATCTGATGCCACGGGAGAAGATGCTGCAATACGGCATCGAAACGCTAACGGATGTTGAGCTGCTGGCGCTTTTTCTGCGCGTCGGCACGCGTCGTCAGGATGTGCTCAGCTATGCCCAGGCGTTACTACAGCGTTTTGGCTCACTCTACGCTCTGCTTTCCGCTGATAAAGCGCAACTGATTGCTGTGGACGGACTGGGGCTGGCGAAATATGCGCAACTGAAGGGCATTGCCGAGCTGGCGCGACGCTATTTTAGCTCGCAGCTGGTCGAGGAGGCCGCGCTGGTCACCCCCTCGATGACGCGCGAGTTTTTACAAAGCCAGCTGACGGAAGAGGAGCGCGAGATCTTTATGGTGATCTTTTTAGATAATCAGAACCGGGTGTTGAAACATAGTCGTCTTTTTTCTGGTACTCTTAGCCACGTTGAGGTGCATCCGCGAGAAATTGTACGCGAAGCCATCAAAGTGAACGCCGCCGCCGTGATCCTTGCGCATAATCATCCCTCCGGTAGCCCGGAGCCAAGTCAGGCCGACAGACTGATTACCGAAAGGGTGATAAAATGTTGTAG
This sequence comes from Klebsiella sp. P1954, assembly GCF_018199955.1. NCBI lineage: Bacteria > Pseudomonadati > Pseudomonadota > Gammaproteobacteria > Enterobacterales > Enterobacteriaceae > Klebsiella > Klebsiella sp. P1954. The sequence continues at coordinate 3,146,682 of NZ_CP073373.1, forward strand.
ATTCATGGAGATACGCGTGCTTGATCATCTGGTTATCGGCCGCGGTGCGTATGTATCTTTTGCCGAACGTGGCTGGATTTAGCCCCGAACTGGCGATCCTTCGGGATCTTTGTCTGTTCGGGACTTGAGCACATCGCCGAGTCAGCGTATACTACGCCACCTTTGAGAATCTCGGGTTTGGCATTTGGGCCTGGCAGTCGAGAGTTCACATTGAACTGCGATGACCAGGCTGTAAAGCCTGACGAGGCGCCAATACCCCATACGAAGCTCGAGCTAATTTGATTTTTGGAGAATAGACATGTCCCGAGTCTGCCAAGTTACTGGCAAGCGTCCGGTGACCGGTAACAACCGTTCCCACGCACTGAACGCGACTAAACGCCGTTTCCTGCCGAACCTGCACTCTCACCGTTTCTGGGTTGAGAGCGAGAAGCGTTTTGTCACCCTGCGCGTATCTGCTAAAGGTATGCGTGTAATCGATAAGAAAGGCATCGATACAGTTCTGGCTGAACTGCGTGCCCGTGGCGAAAAGTACTAAGTACTTAGAGGAAATAAATCATGGCTAAAGGTATTCGTGAGAAAATCAAGCTGGTTTCTTCCGCTGGTACTGGTCACTTCTACACCACCACGAAGAACAAACGTACCAAACCGGAAAAAATGGAACTGAAAAAGTACGATCCGGTTGTACGTCAGCACGTTATCTACAAAGAAGCTAAAATTAAATAATTTTAGCCTCCTTGTATAAAAACCCCGCTTCGGCGGGGTTTTTTGTTTTTAAAACTCCCCCATATTGCTTTCACATACTCCCTTTTCAGTCACCTGTCCGTGAAGCACAATACGTCGGGTAAACGGAGGAAAATCATGCCTGAATTACCAGAGGTTGAAACCAGCCGTCGCGGCATCGAGCCGCACCTGGTTGGCGCAACCATTCTGCACGCCGTCGTGCGCAACGGACGGCTGCGCTGGCCGGTTTCCGAAGAGATCTATCGCCTGAGCGACGTTCCGGTTCTCAGCGTGCGTCGCCGCGCCAAATACCTGCTTCTGGAGCTGCCGGACGGCTGGATCATCGTCCATCTTGGGATGTCGGGGAGCCTGCGCATCCTGAGCGAAGAGCTGCCTGCTGAAAAACACGATCACGTTGACCTGGTCATGAGTAACGGCAAGGTGTTGCGCTACACCGATCCACGCCGCTTTGGCGCCTGGTTGTGGACCAGAACGCTGGAAGGCCATCCGGTACTGGCCCATCTTGGCCCGGAGCCGCTCAGCGACGCGTTCAACGCCGACTATCTCCAGCAAAAATGCGCGAAGAAGAAAACCGCGATCAAATCCTGGCTGATGGATAACAAGCTGGTGGTGGGCGTGGGGAATATCTACGCCAGTGAATCGCTGTTCTCCGCCGGGATCCATCCTGACCGGCTGGCGTCCTCGCTGTCGCGGGAAGAGTGTGAGCAGCTGGTGAAGGTGATTAAGCTGGTCCTGCTGCGTTCGATAGAGCAGGGCGGCACCACGTTAAAGGATTTCCTGCAAAGCGATGGCAAGCCGGGCTACTTCGCCCAGGAGCTACAGGTCTATGGCCGCAAGGGCGAACCCTGCCGGATCTGCGGCACGCCGGTCGTCGGGACCAAACATGCCCAGCGGGCGACCTTTTATTGCCGTCAGTGCCAGAAGTAGATCTCAGGAACAGGAATGTTTGTCGGCCAGGTCAGCGGGCCTGCGGGTGCGCATCTGGTGGGCCGGGGGCGTTTGTAGGCCAGGTCAGCGTAGCGCCATCTGGCACAAAGACCGGGACAGAGTCGGTGTGAATGACCCAGCGGCGCAGTACTGCGCCAGCCGACGTGGCTCATGTCCCGGCAGATGCGTTACTTCAGCTTATTCAACAGCGCCTGATGCACATTAGCTGGCAGAAAGTGAGAAACGTCGCCCTGGTGGCGCGCCACTTCCTTCACCAGTGAGGAAGAGATAAACGACCACTCTTTGCACGGCATCAGAAACACGCTCTCAAGGGTGGGCATCAGGTGGCGGTTCATATGAGCCAGCTGCATCTCATACTCGAAATCCGCCACCGCCCGCAGGCCGCGGATCAGGATATTGGCCTGCTGCGCGCGCGCGAAATTGGCCATTAAATCACTGAAGCCGATAACCTCCACGTTCACCAGGTGGGCCGTCGCCTGCTCTGCCAGCGCAATGCGCTCATCAAGGCTGAACATCGGCTTTTTACTCGGGCTGGCGGCGATAGCCAGCACCACTTTATCGAACATACTTGCCGCGCGGGTGACAATATCGATATGACCGTTGGTGATGGGGTCGAAGGTACCCGGATAGATCGCTTTTGTGCTCATGATGACTCTTTCTTCGAGTAGCCGTGGCTCAGCGCCCACAGCTCGGTATATTTCGTAAACGTATACTGCGCGTTGACCATCGCCAGTAACCATCCCTGTTTACCGTCCAGCACCCCACCGCGCAATAGCAACGTCTTGAGGAACGCGCCCAGCGTATGGCTGAAAATCCCTGCCATCGAGGTCTTCTTGCCCTTCTGGTGACGCTCAAGCGCCCACGCGGCGGCATACGCCAGCTGTTTTTGCTGGAAGCCAGCGAAGTCGCGGCAGGTCAGGTGCAGGAGATCGCCGGTCAGCGGAATAACCTCGGCGCCCAGGCTATCCAGCGATTCATGGACCAGATTATCGTTATAGCGGTAACGGGCGCGTTCGTACAGGCGCAGGACGCGATCGGGATACCAACCGCTGTGGCGCATAAAGCGTCCGAGAAAATAGTTACGGCGGGCGATGCTGTAGATGGCGCCGCGCTGGGGGGCGTCCAGTACCTTAAGAATAGCCTGCCTGAGTTCTGGCGTGACGCGCTCATCGGTATCGATCATCAACACCCAGTCGCCGGTGGCGTAATCCTGCGCGCGCTGGCGCTGAATGCCATAGCCTCGCCAGTCGGTATGGGTATAGACCTGGGCGCCGAGGCGGCGGGCCAGCTCAACGGTGTTGTCGGTGCTGCCGGAGTCGAGGACGATAATTTCATCCGCCCAGCTAACGGAGCCCAGACAATCCGGCAGCAGGTCGGCGGCGTTTTTAGCGATCATCACCACGGAAAGCCGGTTCGACATTAATGACTCCGCTGCGGCAGGTAAGGTTGCAGTAACTGTAGCAGACGCGACAGCGCGCCCTGGTTCTGGTGCAGCACTTCCACCGCGTGACGGCCATACCACAGACGGTAATCTTCATCGGTCAGGAGCGTGGACACCTCCCTGACCAGCGAATCGGCATCGGTAACGGTGATCAGGCCATCGTCCTGCTGCAGCTTGGCGCAGATATCTTTGAAGTTGAAGGTATGCGGGCCCATCAGCACCGGAATGGCGTGCGCCGCCGGCTCTAGCGGGTTATGGCCGCCGCGCTCCACCAGGCTGCCGCCGACGAAGGCGAGGTCGGCAATGCCGTAGAGCAGCATCAGCTCGCCCATGGTATCGCCAATGACTACCTGGGTACTGGAGGAGGGGATCTCGCCGGTGCTGCGCAGAGTAAAGCTCATCCCAGCCTTTTGTACCATCTCACGGGCGTCGGGGAAGCGCTCCGGATGGCGGGGAACAAGGATCAGCAGCAGGTTCGGGAAAGTCTCCAGCAGTTTTTTATGCGCCTGGAGGATGATTTGTTCTTCACCGTCGTGGGTGCTGGTGGCAATCCAGACCTTGCGGTGCGGTGCCCATTGCCGACGCAGCGTCACCGCCCGGGCCGCCAGCTCTGGCGTGACGGAGATATCGAATTTCAGGCTGCCGGTGACCGCCAGCTGGTTGCGCTTCAGCCCCAGAGAGAGGAAGCGGTTACCATCTTCTTCATTCTGCGCGGCGATAAGCGTAATGCGGCTCAACAGGCGGCGCATAAAGCCGCCCAGTTTGGCATAGCCTTTGGCGGAACGTTCGGACAGGCGCGCGTTGGCGATCACCAGCGGGATCTTACGCTTATGCAGCGCGGCCACCATATTCGGCCACAGCTCGGTCTCCATAACGATCACCAGCTTCGGCTGAACGGTGTTCAGGAAGCGGTTCATGGCGCCGGGCAGATCGTAGGGCAGATAGACGTGATGAACATCTTTGCCAAACGCCGACATGGCGCGCTCGGAGCCGGTCGGCGTCATGGTGGTGACGGTGATCGGCAGAGAAGGGTAGCGGTGGCGCAGGGCGCGGACCAGCGGAATGGCGGCTAAGGTCTCGCCGACGGAAACGGAGTGCAGCAGAATGCCATCCGGCTCTACCTTGTTCTGACAGAAGCCATAGCGTTCCGCCCAGCGTTTGCGATAGGCAGGAGCCTTACGACTGCGCAGCAGCAGCCGCAGCCACACCAGCGGCTGAATAAGGTAAAGTAGGGTGGTATAAAGCAATTCCAAACTATTTATCCGTTCTCTGTTTTGGCGGGCAAATTCTAAGCATTTAGCCCGCGTAAAGCTATCTCTTTGGCGGAAACAGCGGGTTTTTGGTCTATCCCGCGTGGCGATAACGCTTAATACGCAGATAACGGCGTCCCAGGCGCCAGCGTAAACGGAAAGTACAGGCGTTTTTCCAGATTAACCGCCAGATACCGCGGTCGAAGAATTCGTTAATAATAACATGCTTTTTGGACTCATCTTTCATGCTATCGAAGGTATGGATGATCCCCAGGCCTTCTTTGGCGATCTGCCAGCGACAGGCGGCGATATGGCGTACTTTATCCGGGTAGCGCTGGTTAATCGCCTCCAGCATCTCCAGAATCTTCATATAGTGGCGCGCCGAACGCATCAGCGTGTCGTCGTTGTCCGGCTTATGCGACACCGACTCAGAGTGAATGTAGTAATCATAGAACTGCTGACTGGTGTACTGCACGCGCTCCGCGGCCAGCAGGGCTTCTGTGGTCCATGGGATATCCTGATGGCGCAGGCCAGGCTCGAAATGGAAGTGATGCTGGCGGATAAAGTCGTGACGATAAATATTAAGCCAGGTGACGTGCAGAAACTTCCGCGAGTCCAGGGCCTGCTTAAGCCAGACATGGCCCGGCAGCACATCCGTCGAGGGCAGGCGATCCAGTGGGAAGATCGGGTGGCTCTCGCGGCGCTTTTCGTACACATAGGTGCCGTTGCAGGTAGCGATATCGAGATGTTCTTTCTCGGCCATCTCCAGCAGCGTGCGATACATGCCCGGATAGAGTTTGTCGTCGATATCCGGAAACGCGAGATATTTGCCGCTGGCGGCGGCGAGGCCGGTATTGCGCGCGACCGAGACGCCCTGGTTTTCCTGCTCCAGCACCTGGACGTTCTGCAGCCGCTCCTGCCATTCGGCGATCACCGCCAGGCTGTTGTCTGTCGAACCATCGTTCACCAGGATCAGTTCATAGCTGTCCAGCTGCTGCTGTTCAATGCACTCAAAGAATTGCGCTAGAAATTTCTCACCGTTGTAGACGGCAGCCACGATGCTCAATAAAGGCGTTTGACTCATAAATCTTCGATCCTGGTTAACTAACGGCGTCAGGTGCGCTGCAGCTGACGGTACTGCTGACAAATGGATACGACGCTGAATTTTTCCAGCGCGGCATCGTCGATGGCCGGCGGGTTATGGTAAATGCTTTGCATCGTCTGAGCCAGCGCCGGACTGGTCAGATCCGCCAGACCGCGGGCAAGTTCGCCGGTGAGGATCTCGGTGACGCCGCCGGGGCAGCGGGTGCTGGCGACAGGAGTATGTAACAGCAGCGCCTCCACCACCACATTGCCGAATCCTTCGCTATCGGAGCTCAAAACCAGCATCCGTGCGCCTTTGATCCACGGTAAGGGGTTTTTCTGAAAACCTTTGAACCACACCCGATCGTCAATGTGCAGCGTTTTTGCCAGCTGGCGCAGGCGCTGCTCTTGCTCCGGTTTTCCCTGGCCTAGCAGCACCAGCGGTGCGTCGATGCCGCTCTGCGCATAGGCTTCAAGCAGGCGGTCATGGCGTTTGCCCGGATGGAAGCGACCGACGTGAATCAGGTAGTCACCGTCCGGGCGCTCGCTATCGGCTTCCGCCTCGGCGCGCAGGGCAGTGATATCGAAGGGATTGTAGATGGTTTTCAGCTGTGCCGGGCGCAGGGCAAACTCTTCCACCAGATCTCGCCCCACCGCGTCGGAAACCGTCACCACGTTGCGACCCTGATAAATTCGCTTAATTTTCTGCTGCTTCATCCAGCGGTCAAAGCCGGTGCGGTGCCCGAGATAGGAGGCAGAGAATACGCCGTGCAGACAGAACCAGACGTTACGCTCGCGCAGTGCCCGGCTGCGGGCGACGATGCGGTCGGTTTTGTGCAGGTTGGAGAGCACAAGGTCAAATTGCCCCTGCTGTTCGGCCCGCACGACTGCGGCATCCAGCTGGCGGGCGCGGCGGGACAGCTCGGTCAGCTTGCGCCACGGTTTACGGCAGCGATCGGCAACTACCTGGTAGTCGAGCCCCTCGGGCAATGGGTACTCGCAGACATCGCGCAGCGAAATGAGCGACACCCGATCGCCGTCGCGCAGGAACTGTGCCGCCAGGGTCAGGACCACTTTTTCCGCGCCGCCGCCGGGTAAACCGTCAATCACAAATAAGATGCGCATCGTTATTTCACCAGATCCTGATAAAGAGAAAGCAGCTGGGTTGAGAGTCGCTCGCTGGTGCAGGCCATAATGCGCTCGCGGGCGTGACCGCCTTGCGCGGAGCCCAGCGCGCGCGCGGGCAGGGCCATTACCGCCTGCTGTAGCGCCGGGATATCCAGAGCGTCGCAGACGTAACCATTGTGGCCGTCGACGATAAACTCCGCCCCGCCGCAGCCGGTAGTGGTGATCACCGGCAGACCGCAGGCCATTGCCTCGAGGATGACGTTGGGGAACGGATCGTAGAGGGTCGGCAGCAGCAGACCATCGGCCATTTGATAGAAGGGCAATGTCTCCGACTGCATGCCGAAGAAGCGCACCCGCGCTTCACAGTTCAGGCTCTTCGCCAGCGCCTGATAGCGCGGCTGATCCTTATCTTTGCCGACCACCAGCAGGTAGCGATCGGTGGGAGCGATGGCGCGGATCGCCGCCGCCAGCCCTTTACGCTCAAAGCCGGAGCCGACGTAAATCAGGCAGGTTGCCTGCAGCGGCAACTGCCATTTGGCGCGTAAGGCGGCAAAGGTTTCTTCGCCCGGCGGCAGGAAACGCTGGTTATCAATGGCGTTATAGATAACGTGGATCTTCTCCGCCGGCAGGCCAAAGTCTTCAATGATCTCGCGCTTGATCATCTCGGCGTTGCAGATCACCCCGCGCAGATGTGAGTCTTCATACATCTCGCGCTCCGCCTGCATGACGTAGCGGTGGTAACGGTCGGCGAACAGCAGGCGGCTTTTCCAGGCCGGTAAAATGCGCGAGCGCTGCTGCAGCCAGCGGCGATGAACGCCATCGCCAGCGCGGTAGAGATCGCAGCCGGGAATACGTTCATGGCTCTGCACCAGGTCGAAGGACTCGCGCTGCCAGAGCGCGCGCGCGGCGTTGGCAAAGCCGCGCTCGCGGCTGATGCGCCCCCATTTACGTGGGTTACAGATATGGATCTGCCAGTCCGGTTTCACCGGCCCCTGCCATTCGCGGGTGATGACGTTCAGCTGCAGATGACTGCTGTCGAGGGCTTCCAGCGCGCGGGAGACAAACCGTTCTGCGCCGCCGTCCGGGCGGTACTTCTGCCGCACCAGAGCCAGCCTGAATTTACTCATGCCAGTACCTTTTTCGCCGCCGCGATCACGGCGTCGGTAGGAATTAAATCAAGATAACGTTCGTCGGTGTTGGTGTTGATAGCGTCCGGATCGGGCAGCGGACCGAAGTCGCCGGCCCAGATCACCTCGCCTTTCGCCTGCCACGGACGCCAGAAGGTCAGCTTCGAGGGACCGAACAGGGCGACCAGCGGAGTGCCAAGGGCTGCAGCCATATGCATCGGCACCGAGTCGACGCCGATAAACAACCGGGCATGATCGATCACCGCCGCCAGCTGGCGCAGCGTTAACTGGCCGGCTAAAGAGTGTAGTCGCGCCTGCGGGCAGCCGGCGATGATGGTATCCACCATCTTCTTCTCTCTAGCATCGGGGCCGGAGGTGAGCACCACCGCGTATCCTTCGGCGGACAGCGCGTTGATCAGGGCGCCCATCCGATCTTCGCGCCAGCATTTAAAGAACCAGCGCGACGTCGGCTGGATGACGATGTAGTTTTCCCGGAACTCCTCCGGCAGCAGGGCGCGGCTGGTGGCCCAGTCTGCTTCGCTGTAGCCCATCCGCGCCGGCGCGTCGTTCAACGGGAGACCGAGCGGAGCGAGAATAGAGAGATTCTGCTGTACCGTATGCAACTGGTTGTGCTGTTGGGTGGAGGCCAGCGCGGTGTGGCAATAGCGCCAGACCGGGTGGCGGCGCTTCGGAAAATCAAAACCAATCCGCGTCGCGGCGCCGGTCAGTTTGCTGATAACCGCGCTCGGCCACTGGTCGGCCAGGTTAAGCACCATATCGTACCGCTGCTGGCGCAGCGTCTGAATGAGCTGCCATTGCATCTTCAGCTGATACCTTTTTCCCTGCTTTTTCCAGCGGCGATCGAGACCATAAATATGGTGGATATCGGGGTTGGCTGCGAGCATATCCCGGGTCTCTTCATACAACAGGACATCCACGCTGGCGGCGGGGTACTGCTGTTTCAGCGCGTGAATAAGCGGCGTGATCAGCAGCATGTCGCCATGATGGCGCAGCTTAATGACCAGGATCCGCGCCGGGTTCAACGGGCCGCGGGAGAGGGTTTCAGGCGTCATACTCTGTTCTTCATCCAGGATAAGGGTTCCGATTCTAGGGGATCAGACAGATTGAGAGAAGCGTTGTATTGCTCTACCATGACCCGATACGTATGGCCTGAGGACGTTTTCGTGCACAATCCCGCATTTCTCATTACGATTGATACAGAGGGCGATAACCTCTGGCAAAAACATGACAGCATCACCACCGAGAATGCGCGTTATCTTCCGCGTTTTCAGCAGCTTTGCGAAAAGTATGGCTTTAAACCGGTCTATTTGACCAACTATGAAATGGCCATCGATCCCTTTTATATCGAATTCGCCAGAGACGTGATTGCCCGCGGCACCGCGGAAGTCGGCATGCATCTGCATGCGTGGAACAGCCCGCCGACCGAGCCGCTGACCGCAGATGACTGGCGCCATAAGCCTTATCTTATTGAATACAGCGACGCTATGATGCGTGAGAAGGTCGACTATATGACGCGTCTGCTGGAGGATACCTTCCAGACCAAAATGGTTAGCCATCGCGCCGGGCGCTGGGCTTTTGACGAGCGCTATGCGCGTCTGCTGGTGGAATACGGGTATCAGGTGGATTGCTCGGTGACCCCGCGGGTGAACTGGAAGACCGCCAAGGGGGCGCCGCAGGGCGATGGCGGGACCGATTATCGCCGCTTTCCGCAGCATGCCTATTTCCTCGATGAAAATGACATCAGCCGCGAGGGCCACTCGCCGCTGCTGGAAGTGCCGATGAGCATCCAGTACAAGCACTCAGCGTGGATGAACAGCGTGAAGCAGGGCTACGACCGCCTGCGCGGCAAAGTGCGTTCCCCCTCCGTACACTGGCTGCGACCGATGGGCGGCAATGTGGAGACGATGAAAAAAGTCGTCGAACAAACGTTGACGCAGGGCAATGACTACGTGGAATATATGCTCCACTCTTCAGAGTATATGCCCGGCGGCAGCCCCACGTTCCAGAATGAACGGGATATTGAGCGTTTATACGCTGACCTCGAAGCCTTTTTTAGCTGGCTGGCGCCGCAGGTGAAGGGCATGACGCTGGCAGAATATTACCAGCGGAAAATTACACAGCGCTAACACAGCTCAAGGTACCGTATGCGTATCCTTAAACAATTAACGCGGAAAAAGAATGCTTTTTTCCGCGGCATTAAATTTAATTTAATTAACTATCGATACAGAAATAAGCCGGCGCGTAAAGCCTTCGACCCAGCGGCTGTGCGCCGCGTGCTGCTATTGCGTCTGGATGATAAAGTCGGTGATATGGTGGTCACGACCGGCTGCGCCAGAATACTGGCCGAACGGGGATATCAGGTTTCGGTGTTAACCGGACCAATATGCAGCGAAATATTAGCAGGCTCAGAATTCATTCAGCAAGTATATTTATATCGGCCCCGCATGTCCTTAAATACGTTGCGGGCGGCGGGTTTTGATGCGGTTATCGATTTTGATGACGTGACCAGCTATGAACGCTTTAAATTACTCGCCGATTTACGGGCGACCAGCGTGATTGGTTTTAATAAAGAGCCCTATAAACTTTACGATCACTCAATCGCTTTTTTTGACGGCAACAGCCATATTTCCCTGCGCTATAAGCAGGTGGTGAAGCTGTTTGGCATCGTTGACGACCGCCCGTATCACTATCATCTCCCCGGCTGCCGCCATGAGCGGGAGAAAGTGGCCCGCTTGCTTTCTCAGGCCGGAGAGGTCGAACTGCGTATCGCCATTAACCCTTTTACCGCCTCCGAGGATAAAGACTTCTGTCGTCACCAGGTGGCGACCCTGGTCGAGCGGCTACATGCTCTGCCTTACCGGGTCTGTATCGTGATGGTGGGGCGCAGTGAAAAAATCCGCCAGCTGGGGCTGGATATGGCGCTGTACATCGCCGACAGCACCATCAACTCCGCCGTAGAAGTGATCCGCAGCTGTGATTTAGTCATTACGCCGGACACCTCGATCGTGCATATTGCCCGGGCTTTCGATAAGCCGATGGTGGCGGTCTATAACAAACGCAAACTCAAGAATACCGGGCTGCCCGGCTATCACATCTGGGCGCCGGGCTATGACAAGGCGAAGCAGATAGTCTGTGAAGAAGCGAATGTCGCCGATGTGGCGATTGAGTCGGTGTGGCCCGTGATTAAAGAGCAGGCCGACCGGCTGGTCGCCGCCCGCAGTTAATTTAAAAAGTTAATATAAAAAGGGCCGCTGACGGCCCTTTTTGTTAGCGTTTTTCCGCCAACCCTTTGCTGAGCGCAATGCCCAGCGGCAGCCAGAACAGGACCCAGGTTTCCCGGGGATTGCTGATGATAAACATCCCCTGCGAGGCCATAAACACCAGCGCGTAAAACAGGATCGCCAGACTGTAGCGGCTGTCGGTATGGCGCTTGCGCCACGCCTGCCATAGCCCGCAGGCAATGATCGCCAACAGCAGCAGTAACCCCACGATGCCGCCTTTCAGCAGGGCGCCCATATACACACTGTGGGTGGTGGTGATGTGCTCGCCGCTGTAGTTGATGAAATCCAGTTCATAGCTGAAACCGCGCCCCAGCCACGGCTGGCTGGCCATCTCCGACAGCGTATGGTGCCAGATGCTCAGGCGCAGCCCGCTTTGGGTGCCCAGCTCCTCGAAACGGGCGAGCAGCATGTCGCCCACCGGCGTCATGACCAAAAGCAGCGCTACCAGCACGGCCAGCGCCGCGGCGATCAGCAGGTTGCGGCGGGTGAAGACGTGCAGGTGCAGCGTACAGCCGACCGCCAGCACCAGGGCGATGATCGGCCCGCGGCTTTGGGTGAGCAGCAGCATCACCAGCATGATGACCACCGGCAGATAGAGCCAGTGGCTGGCTTTTTCTTTCAGTAGCATGCCGCAGATTAAAATGCCGATGCCGCAGTAACCGGCAAGGTCGATAACGTTCGTTGGTCCGGGGTTCTCGGGGGAGACCGCTCGTTCGGTGAGAACCAGCGTATGGTCGATAATCAGCGTCCACAGGGAGAGCACGGTGATCCCGCCGACCACCGCCAGCATCGCCAGTCGGCGGGTTCGTCCGTCCCTGAGCAGCATCGTCATCAGCAACAGATACCCGGTCAGATACACGCCGTGGGTGATCGGCGAGTCAATATGCTGCGGCGTATGGCCCCACACATTACTGAGGGCGTAATAGATAAAGAAAGCCGCCAGCAGCGTCCAGGTCTGCCACTGCTCGCGTAACACCCCGGCCAGCGCCTGGCGGTTTTCCTGGCGTACCAGCGACAGCAATAGCAGCAGGATCGATAAATGCAGCAGATTATTGGTCCGGGTGGACATGCAAAAAATCGCGCTGAAAAATAAAAACAAAGGAAAGACAATCGAGTAACCCTGTCTGGCGAAGTTACTCACTTTTAAAGTACTCATTAAACGCAACCTTTTCGAAGATAGTATCCGGCACAGCGCTTTCTGGGGAAAAATTAATCACCCGAATCTGGCGTTGCTGCAGTACCTGCGCGGCATGCGCAAAGGAGGGCATGACGAGGGTATCCACTTTTGTTGCCAGGTAAGAAGGCAATTTTTCTTGTTGTGTTTCGTAGAATCGCGGCTGGTTAAAGTTGGTCATATCCAGGCCGCTCACCAGGATAGTATTGAAGCCCAGCCAGGCGAGAATTTGCAGCGCCCAGTAGACCACCGTGCCGGCATCAAAGATGCCCTGGCGAATATCGGTGCTAAAACAGATATCCGGGCGCTGAGGATGAAAGCACATCGCCGCATTCTGCTGGTAAGTGCGCTTTATCGCTTCGCTGGCGACTTTCGGCTGGTAAATCTTATAGCAACCGTCCTCAATCAACGCCAAACGGCAGCGCAGCGCGTCCCCATAGCGATCGACGATTTTGGCGATCCCGTGCATGGTGGTGAACAGCAAAATATCCGGCTGGCTGACAATGGCGCGGATAATGTCCGGCTTCTTATCGAAAAATTCCATGTCGACGATGGTATAGAGTGAAAAGTGCAGCCGGTCGGCAAGATGCCAGGCGCCATTGACGCCCATCACCGGGATCGTTTTCGACAACAGGGAAAAATCGATATTGCGGGTTGAGGGGCCGGTGGCGGTCAGCAGGACTTCACCCTGCATACTGTTTTTCAGCGCGCTCAGGCTGACCAGCGGCACCGTTTTCCCTTTATAGCGTAACGCGCTGATTTCGCCGCTTGGCGCGCGCGTAATACGGGTAAAAGGCCACAGATTTTCATTGTGGCGATACGCGCGAGGGCGCGTATAGCGGTAGATCTGCTTAAACAGGGATCCCATCAGAGCAGCCCCTGATTTTGCAGGAGAAGATGAATCCGGCTGGCCGCAATATCGCCGGTGCTGGCGCTGTTTTCCGGCCGCACGATATGCTGGTTTTTACCGTATCCGCCAATCAGCCCCGGGTCGGTCGGGCCGTAGAGCGTAAAGTTCGGTTTATCCAGCGCGGCGGTCAGATGGCTCAGCCCGGTATCGACCGAGACGACGGCCCGGGCGCCGGCCAGAACCTGCGCCACCTGCTCAAGGCTCATGCGCGGCAGCACTTCGACATACTCCCGGCCTTCCGCCAGCCGCTTCGCCCGCGCCTCTTCGTGCGGGGCCCCCCACGGCAGCTTAATGTGGACGCCGCTGTCGGCCAGCAGATCGAGAAGCTCTTGCCAGCGGGTTTCCGGCCAGTGCTTATCGTCGCGGGTGGTGGCGTGCAGAAACACCAGATAGGGCGCGGCAGCGCTAGCCTCGTGCTGCAGGAAATGGCGCGCAATGGCGTAATCCCCCTGGGTCTGGGGTTTCGCGTAGCCAAGGCTTTTGGCGAACAGCTCACGGGTACGCTCCACCGCGTGCTGCTGTTTCGCGATATGGTGGCGGCGGTTGTAAAACAGGCTCGCCAGCGGCTCGCGGGCCGTTTGCCAGTCCATACCGTGCTTGACGCCGTGCGCCAGGCGAGTAACCAGCGCGGCGCTTTTTACCAGCCCCTGGGCATCGATGATGGCGTCATACTTTACCGCCTGAACGGCCTCGCGAAAGGCTTGACGCTCGGCTTTGATCGGCGCGGAAAACCAGGCTTTGCGCCAGCGGCGGATCGCCACCGGGATCACCCGCTCGACGCTTTCATGCCAGGAGGGGATCTGCGCGAAACCCTCTTCAACCACCCAGTCGAAGCGGATGCCGGGGATAGCCTGCGCGGCGTCGGTTAGCGCGGGCAGCGTGTGCAGCACGTCGCCCATGGAGGAGGTTTTAACGATCAATACCCGCATCCGTTACGCTTCCTCGTGCTCGGTTTTTTCCGCTAATAGTTCGTTCAGCTCTTGCAGGACGCGTTCTGGGGTGATGTCGATCAGGCTCTGATGATAGCCTTCGGCGGCATCGCCTTTGCGCACCTTGTGGTAGCCGGTAATCAGACGGATAACCCGCGCTTTATGCGACAGCGGCGGGGTAAAGTCCGGACTGCTCGGGCCATACAGCGCCACCAGCGGGCGGTCCAGCGCTGCGGCGACGTGCATCAGCCCCGAATCGTTAGTCACTACAGCTTTACAGGCGGCGATCAGAATGACCGCCTGCTCCAGCTGGGTTTCACCCGCCAGATTACGGCACCAGGCCTGCTGCTCGCTGCTGAGGGCGGCGATGATCTCTTTGCCGGCCTCGTTATCTTTCGCCGAGCCGAAAAGCGCAATCTGATAGCCATCGTCGATAAGCTTTTTCGCCAGCGCAGCATAGTGATAGTGCGGCCAGCGTTTGGCCGGGCCGAACTCCGCGCCGGGGCAGAAGCCGATGATAGGCCGATCGTTGGACAGGTTAAAGGCGCTGCAGGCCTGCGACTTTTCCCCTTCGTTGACCTGCAGCTGCGGCCACAGCAGCGGCTGCGGCAGATCTTTGGCGCAGCGCATCACGCCGTTGTCGTAGGCCAGCGCCACGTAGCGTTCCACCATCAGCGGCCAGGCGTCTTTGTCCAGCACCCGGGCGTCGTTGAGCAGTCCGTAGCGCATCTCGCCGCGCCAGCCGGTGCGCAGCGGGATATTGGCAAAGAAAGGGACTAATGCCGATTTAAACGAGTTCGGCAGCACGTAAGCGCGATCGTAGCGACGTTCGCGCAGGCTGTGGCCGAGCTTACGGCGTTCGCCGATAGCCAGCGCGCCGTGACCCAGCGGCATCGGGATCGCTTCGTTCACTTCCGGCATGCGCGAAAGCAACGGACGGCACCAGGCTGGCGCCATCACGTCGATAATCGCCTGGGGATAGCGCGCCCTGAGCGTACGATAAAGACTTTGCGACATCATCATGTCGCCCACCCAAGACGGGCCTACCACCAATATTTTCATGCTTGTTTCTTACGCGTCGCGGTTTAGCCAGGCCATATATTCCGTTACGCCTTCGGCAACGGTTTTGAACGGTTTGTCATAGCCCGCTTTGCGCAGGTTAGTCAGATCCGCCTGAGTGAACGCCTGGTAGCGGCCTTTCAGTTTGTCCGGGAACGGGATGTACTCGATGCTGCCTTTTTTGTGGTATGCCAGGGTCGCATCGGCGACGGCCTGGAAGGATTCCGCACGGCCGGTGCCGAGGTTAAAGATGCCGGAAACGCCGTTTTCCCAGAACCACAGGTTGACGTCAGCCACGTCGCCCACGTAGACGAAGTCGCGCTTGAAGCCGTCGCTGCCTTCAAACAGTTTCGGGCTTTCGCCATTATTCAGCTGGGTATTGAGGTGGAAAGCGACGCTCGCCATGCTGCCTTTGTGGCCTTCGCGCGGCCCGTAGACGTTAAAGTAGCGGAAGCCGACGATCTGCGAATTGGCTTCCGGCAGGATCTGGCGGACGTATTCGTCGAACAGGAATTTGGAGTAGCCGTAAACGTTCAGCGGCTGTTCGTACTCGCGGGACTCGATGAAGTCGCTGGTGCGTCCGCCATAGGTGGCCGCGGAGGAGGCGTACAGGAACGGGATTTCGCGCTCCAGGCAGTAGTGCAGCAGCTCTTTGGAGTACTGATAGTTGTTGTCCATCATGTACTTGCCATCCCACTCGGTAGTGGAAGAGCACGCGCCTTCGTGGAAGATTGCTTCGATTTCACCGAACTCTTCACCCGCCATAATCTGGATCAGAAAGTCTTCTTTATCCATGTAGTCAGCGATGTTCAGGTCAACCAGGTTTACAAACTTGGTGCCGTCTTTCAGATTGTCGACAACCAGAATGTCGGTGATGCCTTTGTCATTCAGCGCTTTAACGATGTTGCTGCCGATAAAGCCTGCGCCGCCGGTAACGATGATCATAACTGTACCTTTGAAGTTGAGAGCCCGGAGACAATCCGGACATGAATGCTCTTATCATATCACCACATGAGCAAGCCTACAGCCATTCGCAGAATAAGGTGCTGGGCTGACGTGATTTATGCTGCAAATAATTCATTCAAGCCTGCATCATCTCGTATCAGCGTATAGCTTTGGGTAATATGTGCCAAATTTTGCCGAATCTGGAGAGTTGCAATGCGTGGTGATTTCTACAAACAGTTAACTAGCAATTTGGAGACCGCTCGGGCCGAAGGGTTGTTCAAAGAAGAGCGCATCATCACCTCGGCGCAGCAGGCGGACATTACCGTCGGCGACAGCCACGTGATTAACTTCTGCGCCAATAACTATCTGGGTCTGGCGAACCACCCGGAACTGATTGCCGCGGCGAAATCCGGCATGGACAGCCACGGTTTCGGGATGGCCTCGGTACGCTTCATCTGCGGCACCCAGGATACGCATAAGCAGCTGGAGAAGAAGCTGGCCGATTTCCTCGGTATGGAAGACGCGATCCTCTACTCCTCCTGTTTCGACGCCAACGGCGGCCTGTTTGAAACGCTGCTCGGCCCGGAAGACGCCATTATCTCCGACGCCCTGAACCATGCCTCGATCATCGACGGCGTGCGTCTGTGTAAAGCGAAGCGCTTCCGCTATGCCAACAACGATATGCAAGAGCTGGAGGCGCGTCTGAAAGAAGCTCGCGAGGCCGGCGCGCGTCACGTGCTGATCGCCACCGACGGCGTGTTCTCGATGGATGGCGTGATCGCCAACCTGCAAGGCGTTTGCGACCTGGCGGATAAATACGATGCGCTGGTGATGGTCGATGACTCCCACGCCGTCGGCTTCGTCGGCGAAAACGGCCGCGGCTCCCACGAATACTGCGATGTGATGGGGCGCGTCGATATCATCACCGGCACGTTGGGTAAAGCGCTGGGCGGCGCCTCCGGCGGCTACACCGCCGCGCGCAAAGAGGTGGTTGAGTGGCTGCGCCAGCGCTCCCGTCCGTATCTGTTCTCCAACTCTCTGGCGCCGGCCATCGTGGCCGCCTCCATCAAAGTGCTGGAGATGGTTGAAGAGGGGGCAGACCTGCGCGATCGCCTGTGGGCTAACGCGCGTCTGTTCCGCGAAAAAATGACCGCGGCAGGCTTCACGCTGGCCGGCGCCGACCACGCCATCATTCCGGTGATGCTGGGTGAGGCGGTGGTGGCGCAGAACTTTGCCCGCGAGCTGCAGAAAGAAGGGATCTATGTCACCGGCTTCTTCTATCCGGTGGTACCGAAAGGCCAGGCGCGTATTCGCACCCAGATGTCGGCGGCGCATACCCCTGAACAAATTGAGCGTGCGGTGGAAGCCTTTACCCGCATCGGCAAACAACTGGGCGTCATCGCCTAATAAGGGTATGAGATGAAAGCGTTATCCAAACTGAAAGCGGAAGAAGGCATCTGGATGACCGACGTACCGGAACCGGAAGTCGGCCATAACGATCTGCTGATTAAAATCCGCAAGACCGCCATTTGCGGGACCGACGTGCACATCTACAACTGGGATGAGTGGTCGCAGAAGACCATTCCGGTGCCGATGGTGGTCGGTCACGAATATGTCGGCGAAGTGGTGGGGATTGGTCAGGAAGTGCGCGGCTTTAAGATTGGCGACCGCGTCTCCGGCGAGGGGCATATCACCTGCGGCCACTGCCGTAACTGCCGCGCGGGCCGTACCCATCTGTGCCGCAACACCATAGGCGTGGGCGTCAACCGCCCGGGCTGCTTTGCTGAGTATCTGGTGATCCCGGCCTTTAACGCCTTTAAAATCCCCGACAATATCTCTGATGACCTGGCGTCTATCTTCGACCCGTTCGGCAACGCGGTGCACACCGCGCTCTCCTTCGATCTGGTCGGGGAAGACGTGCTGGTTTCCGGCGCCGGTCCGATCGGCGTGATGGCGGCGGCGGTAGCGAAACACGTCGGCGCGCGTAACGTGGTGATCACCGACGTCAACGAGTACCGTCTTGAGCTGGCGCGCAAAATGGGCGTTACCCGCGCGGTGAACGTGGCCAAAGAGAACCTTAATGACGTGATGGCCGAGCTGGGGATGACCGAAGGTTTCGATGTGGGTCTGGAGATGTCCGGCGCGCCGCCGGCTTTTCGCAGCATGCTGGATACCATGAACCACGGCGGCCGTATCGCGATGCTGGGTATCCCGCCGTCGGATATGTCCATCGACTGGACCAAGGTCATCTTCAAAGGGCTGTTTATCAAAGGTATCTATGGTCGCGAAATGTTCGAAACCTGGTACAAGATGGCGGCGCTGATCCAGTCTGGTCTGGATCTCTCACCGATCATCACCCACCGCTTCGGCATTGATGACTTCCAGAAAGGTTTTGACGCGATGCGCTCCGGCCAGTCCGGTAAAGTGGTTTTGAGCTGGGACTAATCCCCCATGCTGGCGTAAAAATCAGCAAAAAAGGCGCCTGCGGGCGCCTTAATTTAGATTTGGATAACATTTTTAGCCTGCTTAATATTAAGCGCACAATTTCTACATCGATTTTACGGTTATTCGCTTATACAGTGTGTTTAGTCGCAGTTTAACTTTGTAACTATCATGCTTAAACTCTCCGTATGCTTACTGACCTGTAACTCTGCGCGCCTGCTGATGGAGGTGCTGCCGCCTCTGCTGAAGGTGGCCGATGAATGTATCGTCGTCGACTCCGGCAGTACCGACGAAACCGTCGCTATTTGCCAGCAGTTTGGTCTCACCGTCCATCACCATGCCTATAAAGCCCACGGCGCGCAAATGAACTATGCCATCGGGCTGGCCAGCCATGACTGGGTGCTGTGCATGGACAGCGACGAAATTCTTGATAATGACGTGGTGACGGCCATTCAGGCGCTAAAAGCGGGGGAGGAGCCTGACCCGACCTGCGCCTGGCGTCTGCCGCGCTACTGGTTTGTGCTAGGCAAACAGGTACGGACTATCTACCCCATTTCCTCACCAGATTATCCGGTGCGCCTCTTTAACCGCCAGCAGGCGCGGTTTAACGATCGGCCGGTGGATGACCAGGTGGTCGGACACGCGAGCTCCGTCAGGCTGCCGGGCTTCGTTCGCCACGATACCTTTTATTCGCTGCATGAAGTGTTTAATAAGCTGAACAGCTATACCACCCGGGTGGTGAAGTACCAGCAGATCAAACCTTCGCTGACGCGGGGGATCGTCAGCGCCATTGGCGCTTTCTTTAAGTGGTATCTGTTTAGCGGGGCGTGGCGCTATGGCAAGGTCGGCGTGGTGACCGGCCTGTACGCGACGTTTTACAGCTTTCTGAAATATTTTAAGGCGTGGTACGCCCACGAAGATAACCAGGCGCCCGTCGCGCAAAAGCGAACGGACCCCTGAGTGGTCTAGTTGCCGGGGTTGTCCCAGCCCTGCCATTTGAGGCGATAGTACTGGATCAGCGCGCTCTGGCTGATGCTATCGCTGAGGATAGTGAAGAAGCGGCTGGCGTTCACAGGCTCCAGTGGGCGCTTCGGTTTGCAAGACTTCACGCCATGGAACGGATTACGCGGCTTCTGCTGCGTTTGTTGCGCAGGCGGCTGGGCGTAGTTTGGCGTCGAGTTGTCGACCTGCGGCTCGTTCAGCAGGCTGCTCGGGCGCACCAGCGTGATATCCGGCGGCAGGTTATAGACCATCTGCTGCAGCACCCGCACCGTCGTCGGATGCGGATGTCCAATGGCTATCGCCGAACCGTTGCGCCGCGCCAGGGCGATGGCGCGATTGAACTGGTTGCGGATATCGGCTTCATTCTGCGTATCGTCGAGAAACACCTTGCGCTTAATCACCTTCACGCCGGTACCCTGCGCGGCGCGCATGGCCTGGGTGTTGCCGATGGTGACGCTGTCGAGAAAATAGAGATTGTAGCGCTCCAGGGCCTGCATCACCTTCTGCATGCCAAACAGGTTGGAGGTCATCGCGCTGCCCATATGGTTATTCAGCCCGACGGCGTAAGGGACTTTGCCGTAAGCCTCGCGAATAATGCGCTCGATCTCCTCGCTGCTCATTTCGGGACGCAGGGTGTCTTTTTCCAGCGGCTGTTTGCTGAGCGGCGCCATTGGCAGGTGGATGAGCACTTCATGGCCCTGATTATGCGCTTTTGTGGCCATTTCCCGGGCGTGCGGCGCGTTCGGCAGCACGGCGACGGAGATAGTTGCCGGCAGCGCCAGCACCTGATTCTCGGTCTGCGGGCGGTAGCCAAAATCGTCAATAACGATGGAGAGTTTGCCAGCGAACGCTGGCGCCGCCAGAGCCAGCGAACCGGCTACGGCAAGAGCAATTGCGCGAAATTGAAGCAAAACTTATCTTCCCAACCACGGCTGTGGATTGACCGCCTGACCCTGGCGGCGAATTTCGAAATAGAGCGACGGACGGCCCTGACCGCCGCTGCTGCCTACGAGCGCGATAGGCTGGCCGGCACGCACCTGGGTACCAACGCTGACCAGCGCGCTTTGGTTATAGCCATACAGGCTCATGTCGCCTTTGCCATGTTCGACCACCACCACCAGACCATAGCCCTGCAGCCAGTCGGCCAGAATGACCCGACCATCGGCAATGGCTCTGACTTCGGTGCCTTCAGACGCGGCGATAACCATCCCTTTCCAACGTAGTTCACCTTGCAGCTGTTCGCCATATCGATGAAGGAGCGGACCGCGAACCGGCCAGAACGCCTGACCGCGCGGCGAGCCCAGCCCGCCGGTGCGTGACATCAGCGAACGCTCACTTTCCGTTGGTTTATAGGTAGTGCCTTTGCGCGATGCTTCCTGCTGGCGGTCGCGCACCGCCTGCGCGTCGCGTGCTTCCCGATCGGCGCGGGCTTTGGCGGCAGCCTCCGCCTGGGCGATACGACCGCGTAGGCGCGATTCGTTAGCCCGTAATTCACTTAATTGTTGCTGACCCTGCTGAATGGAAGACTCCAGGCCGGAAAGGGTCTTTTTCCGTTCGTTACGCGCCTGCTCCAGCTTCGCCTGCTGGGCCTTTTGCTCGTAGACCAGCGTTTGCTGCTGGCTCTGTTTTTCTTCGAGCATCGACTTTTGCACCGCCATCTCTTCGCGCGTTTTCTTCAACTCCGCGATAGTCTCCTGGCGGGCCTGGTTGAAATAGCTGAAATAGACCTGCATCCGCTGATTGCGCTGGCCCTCTTCACCGCTGAGCACCATCTGGATGCCGGTATGCGGCCCCTGGCGGAAAGCGGCATCGAGCTGCGCGGCGAGGTTCCGCTCCTGAGACGCGCGCTGGCGCTCCAGCTTCGCGAGAGCGGCGTTCATCTCGTCAATCTGCTTATTGAGCTGGTTCAGGCTATCCTGGGTTTCGCGCAGTTTGCGGGCCGCGGCGGCGATCGCCTCTTCCTGCGCTTTGAGCTGGGCGAGCAGGCTTGCGCGCTGCTGCTGCTGTTGCTTAATCGCCCGCTGCCTGGCGGCGATGTCGGCCTGGATGGACTTTAGCTGATCGCGATCGTCGGCATGCGCAGATGACGCGCACAGCAATACGCCAGCGCTGAGCGCGCTGGCGTAAAGGACGGATCGAACTGCCGCTGCGATCCATGTAGTTGAATACATCGCCTTTCCCCTCATGGGGAAGGATTATTCCACGATGAACAGCGGCTTGCCAGTCATCTCTTGCGGGATTTCCATTCCCATCAGCGACAGCATGGTCGGGGCGATGTCGGAAAGTTTGCCGCCGTTGACCGCTTTGACCGCTTTATTACCGACGTAGATCAGCGGAACCGGCAGATTGGTATGGGCGGTGTGCGCCTGGCCGGTGGCCGGGTCGCGCATCTGCTCGGCGTTGCCGTGGTCGGCGGTGATCAGCAGCTGGCCGCCAACGGATTCCACCGCCTGAGCCACCTGGTCGATGCAGCGATCCAGCGCTTCAACCGCTTTTACGGCTGCTTCCATCACCCCGGTATGGCCAACCATATCGCCGTTCGGGTA
Source organism: Klebsiella sp. P1954 (assembly GCF_018199955.1). Classification (NCBI taxonomy): domain Bacteria; kingdom Pseudomonadati; phylum Pseudomonadota; class Gammaproteobacteria; order Enterobacterales; family Enterobacteriaceae; genus Klebsiella; species Klebsiella sp. P1954. The sequence continues at coordinate 3,168,709 of NZ_CP073373.1, forward strand.
GTTACAGATGATGGTGTCGTATTTTCCGCCTTTGATGGCGGCGACCAGTTTCTCGGTCAGCTCGGCGGAGCTCATTTCCGGCTGCAGATCGTAGGTCGCCACTTTCGGCGAGTTAATCAGGATCCGCTCTTCGCCTTTAAACGGCTCTTCTACGCCGCCGTTGAAGAAGAAGGTGACGTGAGCGTATTTTTCAGTTTCGGAGATGCGCAGCTGGGTTTTATCGTGCTTCGCCATCCACTCGCCGAAGGTATTGGCCAGCGAGGCGGGCGGATAGGCGCAGGCGACTTTGATGTCGGCGGCGTATTCGGTGAGCATCACGAAATCGAGATTAACCACTTTCTTACGCGCAAAGCCGTCGAAGTCGGCGTTGACGAAGGCGCGGGTGATTTCACGCGCGCGGTCGGCACGGAAGTTCATGAAGATCAGCGCGTCGCCGTCTTCCATCGCGGCATCGGCCTGGCCGGCGGCGCGGATAACGGTGGCTTTCACGAATTCGTCGTTTTCGTCACGGGCGTAGGCGGCCTGCAGACCCGCGACGGCGGTATCGGCCTGGAATTCGCCTTTGGCCAGGGTCAGCAGATCATAAGCTTGTTCTACGCGATCCCAGCGGTTGTCGCGGTCCATGGCGTAATAGCGGCCGATGAGCGACGCGATGCGACCTTTGCCCAGCGCGGCAAATTTGGCTTCGAATGTCGCCAGCGTTTTTTCCGCACTGCGCGGCGGCGTATCACGGCCGTCGAGGAAGGCGTGCAGGTAGATCTTCTCAGCGCCGCGCTCTGCCGCCAGCTCCACCATCGCCATGATGTGATCTTCGTGGCTGTGGACGCCGCCTGGCGACATCAGGCCCATGATATGTACTGCTTTGCCGGCGGCAACCGCTTTATCGACCGCGGCGGTCAGTACCGGGTTGGCGAAGAAGGTGCGTTCTTTAATTTCCACATCGAGACGGGTCAGGTCCTGATAGACGATACGACCGGCGCCCAGGTTGACGTGGCCTACTTCGGAGTTCCCCATCTGACGGTCCGGCAGGCCGACTTCGAGACCGGATGCATCGATCAGGGTATGTGGACGTTTGGCCCACAGCGCGTCCATTACCGGCGTTTTAGCGCTATAAATGGCGTTATCCTGTTGGTCTTCGCGATAGCCGTAGCCATCCAGAATCACCAGTACCATAGGTTTTTTAGAAACCGACATTGCGACAACCTCATGCTCAAAGACAGAAATTTTGCGTAATTTTACTACAGCTGAATCGTTTAAATCCCCGTGAAAGATCAAAGAAAGGGAGCGGCCGGGCCGCGCCGGGTCAGCGAGAGCGGCTTTTTTTCGCCACCGCCCGCAGAAAATACATTACATCGCGCTCACTGGCTGTAATTGCCGCAAGGCACAGGTATACTCCTTTCCTGGTTTTTTTCTCACTTAGTCGGGAGTTGTAACCCCCCATGCAAGAAATTATGCAATTCATCGGCCGTCACCCGGTCCTGAGCATCGCGTGGATCGCGCTGCTGGGTGCGGTAGTGTTCACCACCTTCAAGGGGCTGATGTCGAAAGTTAAAGTCATCACCCGTGGTGAAGCGACGCGTCTTATCAATAAAGAAGATGCGGTGGTGGTCGACCTGCGTCAGCGTGACGATTTCCGTAAAGGCCATATTGCCGGCGCTATTAACCTGCTGCCCAGCGATATCAAAGCCAATAACGTCGGCGAGTTGGAAAAACACAAATCGCAACCCATTATTGTGGTAGACGGTTCCGGCATGCAGGCGCAAGAGCCCGCCAGCGCGCTGAACAAAGCCGGGTTTGAAAAAGTCTTTGTACTGAAAGAGGGCATTGCTGGCTGGAGCGGCGAAAACCTCCCTCTGGTACGCGGCAAATAACTTACCTCGCGTGGTGATGCCGCCGCGTTTTCTCCTTCACGCCTGACGTGAAGGGAACACAGGCTGCGGCGTAAAACCCTCAGGGTAACAACAGGAGTGAAGTCATGGCCAATATTGAGATCTACACCAAAGCGACCTGCCCGTTCTGCATCCGCGCGAAAGCGCTGCTGAACAGCAAAGGCGTAACGTTCCATGAGTTGCCGATCGATGGCGATGCCGCGAAGCGTGAGGAGATGATCCAGCGCAGCGGACGGACGACGGTTCCGCAGATTTTTATTGATGCGCAGCACATTGGCGGCTGTGACGACTTGTATGCGCTTGATTCACGTGGTGGACTTGATCCCCTCTTGCGCTAATTTTTGCGCGCTTTCCCTGGCGGAAGCGCGTATTTAAGGACAACACGAAAGGGTTTTACTATGTCAGAACAAAACAGCACCGAAATGACCTTCCAGATCCAGCGTATCTATACCAAAGATATCTCTTTTGAAGCGCCGAACGCGCCGCAAGTTTTCCAGAAAGACTGGCAGCCGGAAGTTAAACTTGATCTGGATACCGCCTCCACCCAGCTGGCTGAAGGCGTTTATGAAGTGGTGCTGCGTGTGACCGTGACCGCTGCGCTGGGCGAAGAAACCGCGTTCCTCTGTGAAGTACAGCAGGGCGGTATTTTCTCCATCGACGGCATCGAAGGCACCCAGATGGCGCACTGCCTCGGCGCATACTGCCCGAACATTCTGTTCCCGTACGCGCGCGAGTGCATCACCAGCCTGGTTTCCCGCGGTACCTTCCCGCAACTTAACCTTGCGCCAGTGAACTTCGACGCGCTGTTCATGAACTATCTGCAGCAGCAGGCTGGCGAAGGTGCTGAACAACATCAGGATGCCTGATGAACGCACTTAATGCTGCAATGACTGTGATCGGTGCCGGCTCTTACGGCACCGCTCTTGCCATCACCCTGGCAAGAAATGGCCACCACGTTGTGCTGTGGGGCCATGACCCGAAACATATCGCGACGCTGCAACACGATCGCTGCAACGCCGCGTTCCTTCCCGATGTGCCTTTCCCGGATACGCTGCATCTTGAGAGCGACCTGGCCACCGCGCTGGCCGCCAGCCGCGACATCCTTGTCGTGGTGCCGAGCCATGTATTCGGTCAGGTGTTACGCCAGATTAAACCGTTGATGCGTTCCGACGCGCGGCTGGTGTGGGCCACCAAAGGCCTGGAGGCCGAAACTGGCCGTCTGCTGCAGGACGTGGCGCGTGAAGCGCTGGGCGATGATATTCCGCTGGCGGTGATCTCGGGGCCAACCTTCGCCAAAGAGCTGGCCGCCGGCCTGCCGACGGCGATTTCGCTGGCGGCCACGGATCCGCAGTTTGCGGAAGACCTTCAGCGCCTACTGCACTGCGGCAAAAGCTTCCGCGTCTACATCAACCCGGACTTTATCGGCGTGCAGCTCGGCGGCGCGGTGAAAAACGTCATTGCCATCGGGGCAGGTATGTCGGATGGCATCGGCTTCGGCGCCAATGCGCGTACGGCGCTGATTACCCGTGGGCTGGTGGAAATGTCCCGCCTCGGCGCGGCGCTGGGCGCCGATCCGGAAACCTTTATGGGCATGGCCGGCCTCGGTGACCTGGTGCTCACCTGCACCGACAACCAGTCCCGTAACCGTCGCTTCGGCATGATGCTCGGCCAGGGTATGGACGTGCAGAGCGCCCAGGACAAGATTGGCCAGGTGGTTGAAGGCTACCGCAATACCAAGGAAGTTCGCGTTCTGGCACAGCGTTTAGGTGTCGAAATGCCAATAACCGAGGAAATTTATCAGGTATTGTATTGCGGAAAAATTGCGCGCGAGGCAGCATTGACCTTATTGGGTCGCGCCCGCAAGGACGAGCGCAGCAGCAATTAGCTTTCCTTTGTCACCTGAATGACCCTGCCAGCGCAGAACTGGCAGGTCATTACTATATCGCCTGGAGTATGCAATGCCGTGTGAAGAACTGGATATCGTCTGGAATAATATTAAAGCCGAAGCCCGGGCTTTGGCTGACTGTGAGCCGATGCTCGCCAGTTTTTACCACGCAACGCTACTCAAGCATGAAAATCTCGGCAGCGCGCTGAGCTATATGCTGGCCAACAAGCTGGCTTCCCCGATTATGCCGGCGATCGCCATTCGCGAAGTGGTGGAAGAGGCCTACGCCGCCGATCCGGAAATGATCGCCTCCGCCGCCTGCGATATTCAGGCGGTGCGCACGCGCGACCCGGCGGTGGATAAATACTCCACGCCGTTGCTCTATCTGAAGGGTTTCCATGCCCTGCAGGCCTATCGTATCGGCCACTGGCTGTGGACTCAGGGGCGACGCGCGCTGGCGATTTTCCTGCAAAATCAGGTCTCCGTCTCTTTCCAGGTGGATATCCACCCGGCGGCGAAAATCGGCCGCGGGATCATGCTCGACCATGCCACCGGCATTGTGGTCGGCGAAACGGCGGTGATTGAAGATGACGTCTCTATTCTGCAGTCGGTCACCCTCGGCGGGACCGGTAAAACCAGCGGCGACCGTCATCCGAAAATTCGCGAAGGCGTAATGATTGGCGCCGGGGCGAAGATCCTCGGCAATATTGAAGTCGGGCGTGGCGCGAAGATTGGCGCCGGTTCGGTGGTATTGCAGCCGGTTCCGCCGCACACCACCGCGGCGGGCGTACCGGCGCGTATCGTCGGCAAGCCGGAGAGCGACAAGCCGGCGATGGATATGGATCAGCATTTCAACGGCATCCACCACACCTTCGAGTACGGCGACGGGATTTGATGTATTGCCATTTGCCGCTGCTAAGCACAGAAATGTAGCCCGGATAAGGCGCAACGCGCCGTAATCCGGGAACCGCTCAGGTTAGCTGCGCAAGACCGCGCCAGGATACCCCAGCTGGCGCCAGGCTTCATACACCACCACCGACACCGCGTTTGACAGGTTCATGCTGCGGCTGTCCGGCATCATCGGAATACGGATTTTTTGCTCCGGCGGCAGGGCATCGAGGATGCTGGCCGGCAGGCCGCGCGTTTCCGGACCAAACATCAAGAAATCACCGTCCTGATAGCTTACCGCGCTGTGGGCGGGCGTGCCTTTAGTTGTGAGGGCGAACAACCGTTGCGGCTGCGCGCTGGCGACAAACGCCGCGTAATCCGCATAGCGCTGCACGGCAGTGAACTCGTGATAGTCCAGTCCGGCGCGTCTCAGGCGTTTATCGTCCCAGGTGAAGCCCATCGGCTCAATGATATGCAGACTGAAGCCCGTGTTGGCGCACAGGCGGATAATATTCCCGGTGTTCGGCGGGATCTCTGGTTCGAATAACACGATGTTCAGCATACTGCCCCCTTAATTGCGGGGGCAGAATAGCAGATATTTGGCGAACCCTCACCCTGAGGGAGAGGGGCGGCGTAAGGGAAAACGTGGAGAATTACGCGGCGTTATTCTGCTTCAGCGCATCGAAGGTCTGCAGCGCTTCCGCGTTCTGCACCAGCGAATCACGGCTGATTTCACGGATGCTTTTCGCCCCGGTGAGGGTCATCGCCACTTTCATCTCTTTCTCGATGAGGTTCAGCAGATTCGCCACGCCCTGCTTACCGTGGGTCGCCAGGGCGTACAGGTAAGCGCGGCCCAGTAGCACGCTGTCGGCGCCCAGGGCGATCATCCGCACCACGTCGAGCCCGTTACGGATGCCGCTGTCGGCGAGAATAGTGATGTCGCCTTTCACCGCGTCGGCAATTGCCGGCAGGGCGCGGGCCGAGGAGAGCACGCCATCGAGCTGGCGGCCGCCGTGGTTGGAGACGACAATGCCGTCAGCGCCGAAGCGCACCGCATCGCGGGCGTCCTCCGGATCGAGGATCCCTTTGATCACCATCGGACCGTCCCAGAAATCGCGGATCCACTCCAGGTCTTTCCATGAAATCGACGGATCGAAGTTATTCGCCAGCCAGCCAATGTAATCCTCAAGCCCGGTCGGTTTGCCGAGATAGGCGGAGATATTGCCCAGATCGTGCGGGCGACCGTTAAGGCCGACGTCCCACGCCCACTGCGGATGGGTGACGGCCTGCCAGTAGCGGCGCAGGGCGGCGTTCGGGCCGCTCATGCCTGAATGGGCGTCGCGGTAGCGGGCGCCGGGAGTCGGCATATCGACGGTAAAGACCAGCGTCGAGCAGCCGGCGGCTTTGGCGCGCTCCAGCGCATTGCGCATAAAGCCGCGGTCGCGCAGGACATACAGCTGGAACCACATCGGGCGCTTGATGGTCGGGGCGACCTCTTCGATCGGGCAGACGGAAACGGTAGAGAGGGTGAACGGAATGCCTTTGTCGTCCGCCGCGCCGGCGGCCTGCACTTCGCCGCGGCGGGCGTACATCCCGCACAGCCCGACCGGCGCCAACGCCGTCGGCATCGCCAGCTTCTCGTTGAATAATGTCGTTTCCAGACTCAGGTCCGACATATTGCGCAAAATACGCTGGCGCAAGGCTACATCGGAAAGGTCCTCGACGTTGCGGCGCAGGGTATGTTCGGCGTAGGCGCCGCCGTCAATATAGTGGAACAGAAACGGCGGCAGGATACGCTGTGCGGCGGCGCGATAGTCGCTGGCGGCGGAAATAATCATCACGAGTTCTCCCTGGAATTTTCATTGTGGTCACCGGGCAGGCGGGTAATTCGCGCCTGGCGGGCCTGGTCTTCATCAAAACGTTTGATGGTGGCGTGGACAAAGCCTAAGTGGCCCATCATCGCCTGGCGCGCCGCCTCGGCGTCGCCGGCGACAATCGCCTCCATGACGGCCTGGTGCTGTTCGGTCAGGCGGGCAAACACCGGCGGCACCTGATACATGCGCTGGCGGCTCTGCTTAACGGAGGAGTGCAGCAGGTCGAAAAAGCCGCGCATGGTTTGCAGGAGCACCACGTTATGCGAGGCTTCGGCGATCGCCAGGTGAAAGCGGACATCCGCCTGCGAGGCGATATCCGGGTCTTCACTCTGGGTCGCTTCAAAGCACAGACGAATTTTTTCTTTATCGGCGTCGGTGGCGCGCATCGCCGCGTGCCACGCGGTGCTGGCTTCGATGGCGTGGCGAGCTTCGAGGATATCGAAGCTGTAGTCCGGGTCATCGGCCAGCAGCGTCTTCAGCGGCTGGACGATGTTTTGCTCTGACCACGGCTCATGCTGAAAGCGGACGAAGGTGCCGCCGCCGCGACGGCTCAACAGCACCCCTTCATTGACCAGCATCGCCAGCGCTTCGCGCAGGGAATTGCGTGAGACGCCGAGCTGGGCGGCGAGCTGGCGCTCGGCGGGCAGTCGCATGCCCGCCTCCAGCTGTTGTTCTTCAATCAGCGCCCGGACGCGACGCGCCACGTCGTCGGCCAGGCGTTTAGGCATCACTATCACGGGATCATCCAGGTTAAAACGTAGGCCTGCAGCGTGGTGATCAGCCCCACCATGCAGGTGAAGATCAGGCTGTGTTTGACGGTAAAGCGGAACAGATCCGACTCTTTACCCACCAGGCCTACCGCGGCGCAGGCGATGGCGATCGACTGCGGGGAAATCATCTTGCCGGTAACGCCGCCGGTGGTATTAGCCGCGACCAGCAGAATATCGGAGACGCCAATCTGCTGCGCCGCCGTTGCCTGCAGCGCGGCGAACAGGGCGTTAGACGAGGTGTCCGAACCGGTCAGGAATACCCCCAGCCAGCCAAGGAACGGCGAGAAGAAGGTAAACGCGTGGCCGGTATGGGCCAGCGCCAGGGCCAGGGTCGACGACAGCCCGGAATAGTTAGAGATAAAGGCGAACGCCAGCACCATGCCGATAGAGTAGATCGGCAGCGCCAGATCCTTCAGCGTCCCGGCGAAGGTGGTCAGCGCATCTTTCGGCTTCATGCGCAGCCAGACGATGGACAGCAGGGCGGCGAACAGAATGGCGGTGCCGGTTGCCGACAGCCAGTCGAATTTATATACCGCGGCGTAGGGCGTTGCGGCGCTAACCACCGGCGGCATACGGGTAACCATTTTGTCGAGGAATGGTACCGAAATATTGATAACGAAGTCATACATCGCGCCGCCAGGAGCGAACAGCGCTTTGAATGGCGGCACGCTCCACAGGGTCACGGTGGCGGTCAGGAACAGGAACGGCGACCAGGCGCGGATCACTTGTCCCGCCGTGTAGCGTGTGCGGGCCAGCGTCATATCCACCTGCGAGGCGCCGAGATCGCCGAAGCGGAAGATGCGTACCGGCTGCCAGCGTTTGAGGAACAGGGTCAGACAGACCAGGGAGACCAGCGACGAGATGATATCCGGCAGCTCCGGGCCAAGGAAGTTAGAGCTGAGGTACTGGGCAATAGCGAACGAACCGCCTGCGACTATCACCGCCGGCCAGGTCTCTTTAATGCCGCGCCAGCCGTCCATAATCGCCATGATCCAGAACAGCACGATAATGGTCAGGAACGGCAGCTGGCGGCCCACCATCTGGCCGATGGCGAAGCTATCGATACCGGTCACCTGGCCGGCGACCAGAATCGGGATGCCCATCGCGCCGAAGGCCACCGGCGCGGTGTTGACGATCAGGCACAGGCCAGCCGCATACAGCGGGTTAAACCCGAGACCAACCAGCAGCGCGGCGGTAATCGCCACCGGTGCGCCGAAACCCGCCGCCCCTTCGAGAAAGGCGCCGAACGAGAAGCCGACGATCAGCATCTGCAGGCGCTGGTCCGGCGTAATCGACAGAATCGATGAGCGGATGATGTCGAACTGTCCGGTCTTCACCGAGATTTTATAGACGAAGACCGCGGCGATAATAATCCACGCGATAGGCCACAGGCCGTAGAAGAAGCCGTAGACCACCGAGGCTAAGGCGCGGTCCACCGGCATTTTATAGAACAGTAATGCAACGACCAGCGCGATTGCGACGGTCCAGGTGGCAGCGATGTAGCCTTTCAGTTTGAGCTTAATCAGCGCAAAAAAGAAAAACAGAATCGGTAGCGATGCGATAAGACTGGATAGCCAGATATTACCGGCGGGATCGTAGTTTTGTTGCCAGAGATTCATGCAGGGTCTCCATCGGGCCGCCAGGAGAGGAGGGCTGAGTCTGCGCTCATTGCCGATCCCACCGAAGGTAAAATTGGCCCGGCCAATTAAGGGTATCAGGGTTGATGACAATGAATGGTTAATCAGATGTTACTCTTAAGCAACGTGTTTGTGATGGGTTTTGACGGATTTGTGAACTGCCAGGGGGTGGATGAAATTATTGGTTGGACCAATCGACCCGGCTGAAGGTAAAAATGTGGGGGAGTGAAGACAGAATAGCCCTCTCCGTACGGAGAGGGCTGGGTATCAAAATTCGCTGCGGGCGAAACCGGTCATCTCTTTCAGACCCATTTCCCGGCCCAGGGCGGTCATCGGATGGACAACCACCAGGCCGCGAACGCTTTTCTTCAGCTTGCCCATATCGGCCTGCTCTTTTTTGGTAATCGCGCGGCGGAACGGCAGGCTCATCAGCTTCTGCGCCTCTTTGCTCAGCTTCTGGCTCTGGACGGAACGCAGACGTTCAATCTCCGTTTCCAGAGTGGCTTTTTCTTTTTCCAGTTCAGCATATTTATCGGCGGCTTCCACCAGCGACAGCTCGGCCTGCTGGTGGCGGATGGCGTCGAGACGATCGCTCAGACGCTTGATTTCATTCTTTTCGACTTCTTTCATGGTGGTTTGATCTGTTAATAAAGGGGCTTCATTCGCCTATAGTATGTGCCGTGACCACTATTGTTGATAGCTATTTATCAAAAATTCGCCGTTTGTCGCCCGCGGAATGCAATATCATTTATCGCTAATAATTTGAATTTTATTAATATTCCGCCTAATACCCGTTCTAATTTCATTTTTGTGAAGCCTGTCGGCAGATAAGCACGTTTTCCTTAACCCACGCTGGTGAATTGGCTAATGCTTAATCAGATTATTCCCAAAAGGAGGACGTGATGGCAAAGATCGGCGACGGCGTACCACGTTTAATCGACAAAGCGGTTGATTTTATGGCTTCCAGTCAGGCGTTTATGGAGTATTTGAAAAAGTCTCCGCGTCTGCAGCATGTACCGCGAGACATTCCTCAGGATAAGGAAGCGTTGTTCCTGCAGCGTCTGGAATATTATCGTCAGCTTTACCGGCCGACCTGCGACCAGACGGAACCGGAATCAGAGCGTTGATTTCTGAAAGGCTTTTTTTAAGCTGATTCGTGAAATCAGCTCAGTCAGGGACAGCACCATCGTTGAGCGCACCATCTGCTGGTAACGCAGTTTCTGCATTGCCAGCAGTTCGGCATCGCTGTCATCAAATTGCGGCGTTGGCGGCAGGGCGGCGACGCAGTGCAGCTCGCCGAACGGACCGATAATTTCGTCGTCGGTAAAGCTGTACTCATTGCCGTCGTGGTTAAGCTCTTCGCGCAGGGCCATCAGCAGCTCAGCGTCTTCATATTCGGCACGACTTATCACCCCAAGGCCATAAATCAGCTTCAGGCGTACAGAGAGATCGCCGAGCGGCCCGCTGCCCTCCAGCAAGGGCTCGACGGCGTATTTCACCGCGTAGTCGTCTTTACGGAACACCTGAAGCACCAGAATATTGACCGCTTCCGTTAACAGCTCGACGGTGGCGATCAGGAAGCTTCGTACGGTTTTGCCAGCATTCAGACGCTCAAGCACACGGTTTTCAAATGCTTGTGTTTCTTCCATCATTGCCTGCATATCTGACAGGAGTCGTAATGGGCGCGACGTTGGTCGCGCCAGGTTGTGCATCATTTTTCCGCGTTGTAGTCGTTAACGGCCTCCGCGACGACATCACTTGCGGCATCCAGGCCGGAAATCTGCGCCAGCGCGGCCTGCGGCCCCTTGTCGGCGATCAGTGCCGCCAGCTCCTGCGCCTGCGGATCGTCTTCGCTACGGAAATGCATCGCCGCCGCAATCCCTTTCACCAGGTTGCGGTGCGGCAGCCCGTATTCCAGTGTACCCAGCAGCGGCTTAATTAAACGGTCGCCAGCGCTCAGTTTGCGCAGCGGCTGACGGCCAACGCGCTCAACATCGTCTTTCAGGTACGGGTTCTCGAAACGGCCAAGTATTTTCTGGATATAAGCCGCGTGCTTCTGCGGGTCAAAGGCGTAACGTTTGATCAGCACCGCGCCGCTCTCTTCCATCGCGCCCTGCACGACGGCACGAATTTTCTTGTCGAGGATCGCGTCGCGAATCGTCTGATGGCCCGCCAGTTTTCCGAGGTAGGCGGTTATAGCATGCCCGGTGTTCAAGGTGAAGAGCTTGCGTTCGACAAATGCCATCAGGTTATCAGTTAATTCCATCCCCGGGATAGTCGGCAGCGCGCCCTTGAACTGAGTCTTATCGACAATCCATTCGCTAAAGGTTTCCACGGTGACTTCCAGCGGGTCATGAGTGGCGGAAGCCGATGGCGGCACAATACGGTCAACGGCAGAGTCGACAAAGCCGATATGCGCTTCCACCCACGCTTTATCTTCTTCCGCCAGTGCGTTAAACACGTGGCCTTTTAACTGCGTGGTGCCGCGCACCATATTTTCGCAGGCGATGATGTTCAGCGGGCGTTCGCTGCCCTGCGCTTTGCGCTGTGCCAGCCCTTTGGCGATCGCTGGCGCGATGCGCTCGAGCACGACGGGACCGACGGCGGTGGTGACCAGATCCACCTCAGCGATCAGGTCCACAACCTCATCGCCGATGCTGCTGACGGCATTGACGCCGGAGACGGTGTCCACCTGCTCATTCTCACCGACGACGTGAACCTGATAGCTATGACGGGCATTCAGGGCATCAAGTACGGTCTGATTGACATCGGCAAACGTCAGTTCGATGCCCGCGTCGGCCAGCAATTTACCGATAAAGCCACGTCCGATATTACCTGCGCCAAAATGTAATGCTTTCATAGTATTAACCTTCAATTAATGTTTTCACCTGAGAGGGCTGGGGTGAGGCCTTTCCCCTCACCCCAACCCTCTCCCAAAGGAGAGGGTTGGATAGCGCTGATTATTTATTTAACAGTGCCAGAACTTCGTCGACGCTGGTGGTTTTCGCCAGGCGCTCAATCACGGTTTCGTCATCCAGCGCGTTAGTCAGACTGGTGATAACCTGAATGTGCTCGTTATTACGAGCGGCGATGCCGATGACCAGACGCGCGACTTCATCTTCTTCTTCACCGAAGCGCACGCCTTCCGGGTACTGGCAGAAGACGACGCTAGTTTTCAGCACGCGGTCCTTCGCTTCGATGGTGCCGTGCGGTACCGCGATGGACTCGCCGAGATAGGTCGAGGTCAGTTTTTCGCGATCCAGCATCGCCTGCACATATTCCGGCTCGACGTAGCCGCCTTTCACCAGCTGCTCACCGGCGAAGCGAATGGCTTCTTCTTTGGTGGCTGCTTTGCGACCGAGGAAGATGTTATCCGCGCCCAGCTGGAACAGGTTGTTGTTAGTATCGTCAAAGCTGTCTTTCAGGCTATCGGTGACTTTGACTTCGTTGTCGATGTGGCGCTGGGCCGCGACCAGGCGCTCGGTCAGGCTGGTGTACAGACCGCTGTCGAGGAAGTTGGTCAGCGAAATATGCTGCGCCTGCGGTACCTGGCGCATGGCGCGCTCGGTAAGGTCGCGGTGGGTGATGACCAGGTCAACATCCGGCGGCAGGTTATTGATTGCGCTGTTGGTGACCGAGATGTTGCTCAGCCCGGCATCCTGCACTTTCTTGCGCAGTACCCCGGCGCCCATGGCGCTGGAACCCATCCCGGCGTCGCAGGCGACGATGATTTTACGCACATGGCTCAGGTCGTTGGTGACATTACCGGCCGCCAGCGGGCTGGCGCCTTTGGATTCCGCTTTCATGTCATGCATACGACGCGTTGCGGCTTCGATATCGTCTTCTTCTTTGACTTTGCTGGTCTTGAGCAGAACCGCAGAGACCACGAAGGAGACCGCCATCGCTGCGATAATCGCGGCGATGTTAGCGAAGTAGGCGCCTTTCGGCGTCATCGCCAGTACCGCCAGAATGGAACCCGGGGAAGCCGGGGAAACCAGACCGCCATTGAGGATAGTCAGGGTGAAGACACCGGTCATCCCGCCGAGGATAACGGCCAGGATCAGGCGCGGGTTCATCAGCACGTACGGGAAGTAGATTTCATGGATACCACCCAGGAAGTGGATGATAGCCGCCCCGCCTGCAGACTGTTTTGCGCTGCCGCGGCCAAAGAACATGTACGCCAGCAGAACGCCCATCCCTGGACCCGGGTTAGCTTCAATCAGGAAGAAGATGGATTTACCCAGCTCGTGGGACTGCTGAATACCCAGCGGCGAGAAGATACCGTGGTTGATGGCGTTGTTAAGGAACAGGATTTTTGCCGGTTCGACGAAGATAGACGCCAGCGGCAGCATGTCGTGCGCCACCATAAAGTTAACGCCAGCCGCCAGAATTTTCGACAGAACTTCGACCGCCGGGCCGATGCCGAGGAAGGCCAGAATGGCGAGGATCATCCCGATGATGCCGGCGGAGAAGTTATTCACCAGCATTTCAAAACCGGATTTGATCTTACCGTCTACCCAGTTATCGAATTTCTTGATGCAGTAGCCGCCCAGCGGGCCGGCAATCATGGAGCCGAGGAACATCGGCATATCCGCGCCGACGATAACGCCCATGGTGGTGATCGCCCCGACCACGCCGCCACGTTCGCCGCCGACTAATTTACCGCCGGTGTAACCGATCAGCAGCGGCAGCAGGTAGGTGATCATCGGACCGACCAGCTTCGCCAGCGTTTCGTTTGGCAACCACCCTGTCGGAATGAAAAGCGCGGTGATGATACCCCACGCGATAAACGCGCCGATATTCGGCATCACCATATTGCTGAGGAAACGACCAAAGCTTTGCACTTTGATCTTGATATCGGATGACATAAAACACCCCTTCTTCTGTTTTGCGTAGCGCGCAGGCTTAAAGCCCGAGGTTTGTTGTTAATGTGGCGGCAGAGGTAGCCGGGCCCTGATTGATAGTGCGAAATCTGGCACTGAATCGTTTAGCTGTCCAGCCAGCGCCCTTTTATGTGATTTGGATCACATGAATATAGGGGGCTAAGAGGGTTTTGTAGTGATGATGATCACAAAATTACTGTGTAAAAAAACAACACAGCGCCTTTTTAGCCGCTGATCTGCCTTTTTGTGTGATATTTGTCACATTTTTGTTTCGTGTTTTTGTTGTTTGTTTGTGATTTTGATCACAAAGAATTTCGCGAGGGGTTTACGCCGCTGTGATCTCGGCCCGGTTTTGCTTCCACGCCGGGATGACCCTGTAACTAAGCAACCTTAATTGCCGAATAACTTTTTTACGCCGGATGGCATAAATGAAAGGCGTGAATTATCCTCAAAATAGCGGGGCGAATATCAGTATATTCTGAATAAAATCAGATAAATAATTCCCGTAAAGCCGAACCGATAGAGCCACTCAGCGCGTCGAGAAAGGCGAGGCGCTATTTACGATTGACCCGGCGCCCTATCAGGCGCGAGTCGACCGCCTGCAGGCCAACCTGGTAACGACGCTGTACTGTATTAACGTCCCCAAGCCGCAGCTCTCTGAGGCCAGGCCAATACCACCCGCGTGTCGACGGAACGCGATCGCTTGAACAAGGGCTATCAGCATTACCCGATGGTATCTACGCGCAGGTGGCGGTCTACTCCGACCATTTCGCCCACGTCTCGGTGATGCGTAAAGTGCTGCTGCGGATGACCAGCTGGATGCACTACCTCTATCTCGATCATTAATGCGATCGGCGGCAGGTTGAGCCGGACGCTCACCTGCCTTTTGTCCTGCCCTGAGCCATACTCATATCTTTGTTGGCGATAATTTGTTGGCGATAAGGAGCAGGCTATGAAACTGATCGGCAGCTACACCAGTCCCTTCGTGCGCAAAATATCGGTGATCCTGCTGGAAAAGCGCATCCCATTTGAGTTTGTCAACGAATCCCCCTACAGCGAAAGCAACGGTGTGGCGCGCTATAACCCGCTGGGCAAGGTACCGGCGCTGGTGACGGACGACGGTGAGTGCTGGTTTGACTCCCCGGTCATCGCCCAGTATCTGGAGCTGCTGGGCGTGGCGCCGCCGATGATCCCCGCCGACCCCAGAGCCGCTCTCAGGATGCGCCAGCTAGAGGCGCTGGCGGATGGCGTGATGGAGGCCGCCCAGGCGCTGGTGCGTGAAAAGGCTCGCCCGGGTGCGCAACAGTCAGAGCAAGAGCTGCTCCGCCAGCGGGAGAAAGTGGCTCGCGGTCTCGACAGGCTGGAAGCCTGCGCGGCAGACGGAACGCTGCGCGGCGACGAGGTTAATCTGGCGACCATTTCCACGGCCTGCGCCATTGCTTATCTGAACTTTCGCCGGGTCGCGCCCGGCTGGTGCGCCACCCGGCCGCAGCTGGTGAAGCTGGTGGATGCGTTGTTCCAGCGCGCCAGCTTTGCGCGCACTGAACCGCCGCGGACTTGACCCAGGCAGGTAACAGTTTGCGCAAGGAGGCGTTACAATCGCCGCTGATTGTTGACTCCCTCTCCCGTCGGGAGGGGGGAAAATAACTTACCGCCAGGCCCATTCATGACTACCGAAATTCGTGCGCTTTATACCCGGCTTCCGGCCATTGACCGCTTACTACGCGACCCCGCTTTTTCTCCCCTGCTGGCGCAGCACGGCCATTCGCAGGTGGTGGCGCAGCTGCGCCAGATGCTCGATGAGGCGCGGGAGCAAATCCGCCAGTATCAGACACTGCCGGACTGGAGCCATGACTGGCCGAGCGCCTGCGCGCAGCGGCTCACCGCCGGCCAGCGGAGCGCCCTGCGTCCGGTGTTTAATCTCACCGGTACGGTATTGCATACCAATCTGGGGCGCGCCATCCAGGCGGAGTCGGCCGTGGAGGCGGTCGCCAGCGCGATGCGCGCGCCGGTGACGCTCGAATATGATCTCGACGACGCCGGGCGCGGCCATCGCGATCGCGCCATTGCCGATCTGCTGTGCCAGATCACCGGCGCGGAAGATGCCTGTATCGTGAACAACAACGCGGCGGCCGTTCTGCTGATGCTGGCGGCCACCGCCAGCGGTCGCGAAGTGGTGGTCTCTCGCGGCGAACTGGTGGAGATCGGCGGGGCATTTCGCATCCCCGACGTGATGCGCCAGGCGGGTTGCCAGCTGCAAGAAGTGGGTACCACCAACCGCACCCATGCCAAAGATTATCGCCAGGCGGTGAATGACAATACCGCGCTGCTGATGAAGGTCCACACCAGCAACTACAGTATTGAGGGCTTTACCAAAGCCGTCGACGAAGCGGAGTTGGCGGCCATTGGTCGCGAACTGGATGTTCCGGTGGTAGCCGACCTGGGCAGCGGGTCGCTGGTGGATCTCAGTCAGTATGGCCTGCCAAAGGAGCCGATGCCGCAGGAGATGATCGCCGCCGGGGTGAGCCTGGTCAGTTTCTCCGGCGACAAGCTGCTCGGTGGCCCGCAGGCCGGGATTATCGTCGGCAAACGCGCGCTGATTGCCCAGCTGCAAAGCCATCCGCTGAAGCGGGCCCTGCGCGCCGATAAAATGACCCTCGCGGCGCTGGAGGCTACGCTGCGCCTCTATCAGCACCCGGAGGCGCTGAGGGAGAAATTGCCGACGCTGCGCCTGCTCACCCGTCCGGCGGAGGAGATCCGCCGGCTGGCTGAACGCCTGCAGCCTGACCTGGCGGCACACTATGCTGATTTTGCCGTCAGCGTGGCAGCCTGCCAGTCGCAGATTGGCAGCGGCTCGTTACCCGTCGACCGCCTGCCCAGCGCGGCGTTGACCTTTACCCCGCATGACGGCCGCGGTAGCCGGCTGGAGGCGCTGGCGGCCCGCTGGCGCGCGCTGCCGTGTCCGGTGATTGGCCGCATTTATGACGGTCGGCTCTGGCTGGACCTGCGCTGTCTGGAAGATGAAACCCGCTTTATGGAGATGTTGTTACGATGATTATTGCCACCGCTGGACATGTTGACCACGGCAAAACGACGCTGCTGCAGGCGATAACCGGCGTGAATGCCGATCGTTTGCCGGAAGAGAAAGCGCGGGGAATGACGATCGATCTCGGCTATGCCTACTGGCCGCAGCCGGACGGGCGGGTGCTGGGATTTATTGACGTTCCCGGGCACGAAAAGTTTTTGTCCAACATGCTGGCGGGGGTGGGGGGTATTGACCATGCGCTGCTGGTGGTGGCCTGCGATGACGGGGTGATGGCGCAAACCCGCGAACACCTGGCGATCCTGCAGTTGACCGGAAAGCCGACGCTGACCGTGGCGCTGACCAAAACGGACCGCGTGGCGGCCGCCAGGGTGGCGGAGGTTCAGGCTGAGGTCGAGCAGACCCTGGGCGAGCTGGGCTTTGACGCCGTCGCTTTCTTTCCCACCGCGGCGGCGGAAAACATCGGTATTGCGGAACTGCGCAGCCATCTGCTGCAGCTTGCGGAGCGCCCCCGCCCGCAGCAGCAGCGGTTTCGCCTGGCGCTGGATCGCGCTTTTACCGTCAAAGGCGCGGGGCTGGTGGTCACCGGGACGGCGCTCTCCGGCGAAGTACGGGTCGGGGATACCCTGTGGCTTACCGGCGTCAACACGCCGATGCGCGTCCGCGGCCTGCATGCCCAGAATCAAGCGGTTGAGCAGGCGCACGCCGGGCAGCGCATTGCGCTGAATATTGTCGGCGATGCGCAAAAAGAGGCAGTGCACCGCGGCGACTGGCTGCTCTCCTCACCACCGCCGGAGCCAGCAGAACGGGTGATTGTCGAGCTGCAGTGCCATACGCCGCTCAGCCAGTGGCAGCCGCTGCATATTCACCATGCTGCCAGCCACATTACCGGCCGGGTGTCGCTCCTTGAGGGCAACCTGGCGGAGCTGGTGCTGGATACTCCGCTGTGGCTGGCGGATAACGACCGGCTGGTGCTCCGCGATATCTCTGCTCGCTTGACGCTGGCGGGCGCACGGGTGGTGACGCTGGATCCTCCGCGTCGCGGCAAACGTAAACCGGAATATCTGCAGTGGCTGCACGCCCTGGCAGCGGTCGGCGCTGACGATGCGCAGGCGCTGGAGCTGCATCTGCAGCGGGATGCCGTCCGGCTTGAGCACTTCGCCTGGGCGCGGCAGCTCAGCGAAGCCGGAATGGCGGCCCTGATCCAGCGACCGGACTATCTGCAGGCCGGACAGCGCCTGCTTAGCGCGCCGCTTGCCGCCCGCTGGCAGCGAAAATTGCTGGATGCCCTTGCGCGCTACCATGAGCAGCATCGAGACGAGCCGGGCCCTGGCCGGGAGCGCCTGCGCCGCATCGCGCTGCCGATGGAAGATGAAGCGCTGGTGCTGCTGCTGATTGAGCAGATGCGCGAGAGCGGCTTAGTCCACAGTCATCACGGCTGGCTGCATTTGCCGGAGCATAAAGCCGGGTTTACCGACGAGCAGCAGGCGGTCTGGCAGAAGGTGGAGACTCTGTTCGGCGACGATCCGTGGTGGGTGCGCGATCTTGCGCGCGAAGTCCATGTTGAAGAGTCCCTGATGCGCGCGGTGCTGCGCCAGGCGGCGCAGCAGGGGATGATTACCGCGATCGTCAAGGATCGTTACTACCGCAACGATCGCATTGTGCAGTTCGCCCAGCGGGTGCGCGAGCTGGATCGGCTGCGCGGTTCAACCTGCGCGGCGGATTTCCGCGATACCTTAAACGTAGGGCGGAAGCTGGCGATCCAGATCCTGGAGTATTTCGATCGGATTGGCTTCACCCGCCGTCGCGGTAACGATCATATCCTGCGCGATAAGGCATTGTTCCGGTAATCATTAACGTCGGCTCCCCGGCGGACTTCGTGCCGGGGAGCTGGCGAAAAGAACTTGTTAAAACCACTACGTGAGACCGCCGAAGCAATTTCGCGTGAGCTGGGTTTCACGGTGCGTGAAGCGTCAGGCAAATGACCACATCCTGCCGGCCATCTGACAAAAAACAGCGCTGATTCCATTCAGGATCAAAGCGCGGGCAGGGACTATTCTGGCACCCTGCGGTTTTATCCCCAGGGAGCAGAGGATGAACCAGTTTCTTATTGCCAATGCCCAGCGGTGCATCGGCTGTCGTACCTGCGAAGTGGCCTGCGCGGTGGCGCACCAGCAGGCGCAGGATGTCGCCGCCCTGTCGACGAACCATTTCGCGCCGCGTATCCGGGTGGTGAAAAGCGGTGACATATCGACGGCGATGGCCTGTCGGCAGTGCGAGGATGCGCCCTGCGCCAGCGTTTGCCCACAGGGGGCGATTCAGCGCGACAATGACGTCTGGTGGGTCGACCAGCGGCGCTGCATCGGCTGCAAAAGCTGCATGGTGGCCTGCCCGTACGGCGCGATGACCGTTATGGTAATGAACCAGCAGGCGCAGGCGCTGAAATGCGATCTATGCGCTCACCGCGCCGAAGGACCGGCCTGCGTGGCCGCCTGCCCGACGCAGGCGCTGCGGGTGATGGTTCCCGCGGAGCTGGAAGCGCTATGCGCGCAAAAACGCCAGCGGCTGGCGCTGGCGTGAATGGGGTCGCTGACGAACGTTACCCGCCCGCGGCGTCCGAGACTATGCTTCCTGTTCGCGCCAGGCAAATTCAACCTCTTCGGCGAGGATTTTCACTCCGGCTTCGATTTTTTGCGGGTCCGGTACATAGTTCATGCGCATACACTGGTGGGTGTGCGGCCACGGTTTATCCAGACCAGGGAAGAAGTAATCCCCCGGCACCATCAGCACGCCGCGCTTTTTCAGCCGCTGATACAGCAGCTCGGTGGAGATCGGCAGATCCTTAAACCACAGCCAGAGGAAGATTGCCCCCTCCGGTTTGTGAATAAGGCAGCGCTCCTCCGGCAGATAGCGGCGAATAATGGCGATGGTTTCCTGCACCCGCTGGTAATAGAAGGGCTTGATCACCGTCTCTGACAGGCGCAGCAGATCCTGTCGTTTAATCATTTCGCACATCATTGCCGGCCCGATGCCGCCAGGGGCGAGGCTGATAATACCGTTCATGTTGCTGATGGCGGTGATGATTTTTTCGTTGGCGATGATAATCCCGCAGCGGCTGCCCGGCAGGCCCAGCTTGGACAGGCTCATACACAGCACGATGTTCGGATTCCACAGCGGTCGGGCGTCGCTAAAGATAATGCCCGGGAACGGCACGCCGTAGGCGTTATCAATCACCAGCGGGACCCCGTGCTGATTCGCCAGCGCATCCAGTTTGATCAGCTCTTCATCAGTGATGACGTTGCCGGTCGGGTTGGTGGGGCGCGAGACGCAGATCATCCCGGTCTCTTCCGTCACCTGCAGATGCTCAAAATCAACATGGTACTTAAACTGGCCTTCCGGCAGCAGTTCGATGTTCGGCCGGGTGGCAACGAACAGATCCTCTTCCAGACCGGCATCGGCGTAGCCGATATATTCCGGCGTCAGTGGGAACAGTACCTTACGGGTGGTGCCATCTGCCCGACGGCCTGCAAACAGATTAAATAAGTAGAAAAATGCGCTCTGACTGCCGTTTGTTAGCGCAATATTCTGTGGTTCGATCTCCCAGCCCAGCTCGTCGCGCAGCATATTCGCCAGCAGAGCCAGCAGCTCGCTTTTGCCCTGTGGACCATCATAATTACAAAGCGCATCAAGGGCTTTGCCATTATCCAGCATGTCGGCCAGCAGCTGCTGGAAGTAGTCATTCATTTCCGGGATCTGAGCGGGGTTGCCGCCGCCCAGCATAATAGCGCCCGGCGTGCGCAGACCGTCATTAAGGTCTTCCATCAAGCGGGTGATGCCTGAATGACGGGTGAATTTGTCGCCGAAAAGGGAAAATGTCATCGCGAATAGTCTATCGGTGGTTCTGGAAAGTGGCTAACCATAACGCCAGCGCTGGCGTGGTGCAAATCGGCGGGAGGAGGCGGCTTTTTATCTTTATCCTGTAAATTGCTATTTTGTTAGCATTTCGTGCTGAATGGAGGCTCCCCGCAGGGCGGAGAGCCACATGTGGATTACTGCTGCTGCCCGGCCCAGATGACCATCACTTTGTCTTCACCGCTCTCACGCACGAACCCGTAACCACGCGACATCGACAGCGTTGTCTGTTTGCCCATGCCGATTGCCGGATGGCGAGCGCGGAACTGGCCGATCTTCTGCCAGTGGGTAACGCTGCGGGCCGCCTTGCCGTTGACATCCTGCCAGTTCATCTCCGAGCGGGTACCCTGCAGCGGGTCCGAGCCGGTGGGGCCGAACGGGCGCGATGATTCGTCGCCATAGAAAATCTGCACGGCGCCAGGGGCCAGCAGCAGTAGCTCCGCCGCGGTGGTGCCGCCTTCGCGGAACAGCCGCGTATCGTGCGAGGAGAGGTAGCTCAGGACGTTAAAGCTCTGCAGCTTGTCCGCCATTTGCTGCCAGGTGAGGTCAATATTGGCCATACAGGTCGCCGCTTTCGCCGCCTGGTCCTGGTAGTCGAAATTGATCATCGCATCAAAACCGTGGCGATAATAATCGCTCTGCATCACTCCATGTCCCCAGGCTTCGCCGGTCATCCAGAACGGCGCCGCATCCAGCGCTTTATCCGGATTGGCTTTCTTCCACTCCGCCAGCGCGGCGGTGGCCTGGGTTTTTAACTGCTGCCAGGCGTCCATCTCCACATGTTTGGCGGTATCGACGCGGAAGCCATCGATGCCGTAGTCACGTACCCACTGGCTCAGCCAGTGTGTCAGATAGTCGCGCGGCGTATAGCCCGGGATCGCTTTCGCTGCGGTGTCTGGTTTATGGTTATAGAAGTTCGGCAGGCCTGAGACCTCCTTCGATTCGGTTTTCAGGTCCGGCAGGAAGGCCAGCGACATGGTGAGATCGTCATAGCCCGGATTGTCGTAATCGCCGATATCGGTGCGGATCCACTTCTTACCCCACCATTTCTCCCACCCGGCTTTGTCGCTGAAGTTGATATAGTCGTTAAAGCTGTGCCAGGTCTGTCCCGCGCCCGGCTTCCAGTCCGTCCAGCGCTCGCCGAGAGTTTTTTTCAGCTCATCTCCTTGCAGATACAGGGAGCCGAACTGGAACTCCTGCATGTCGGCCAGGGTGGCGTAGCCGGCATGGTTCATCACCACGTCGAACAGAATACGTATTCCGCGCTTATGCGCTTCATCCACCAGTCGGCGGAGATCCGCTTCGGTCCCCATGTTGGCGTCCAGTTTCGACCAGTCCTGGGTGTAATAGCCGTGGTAGGCGTAGTGAGGGAAATCGCCCTTCGTGCCGCCGCCGACCCAGCCGTGGATCTGCTCGAGCGGGGAGCTGATCCACAGGGCGTTAACTCCCATCTGCTGCAGATAATCCAGCTTGCTGGTTAATCCCTGCAGGTCGCCGCCGTGGAAGGTTCCGATCTCCTGCATGCCGTCTTTATGGCGACCATAGCTGTTGTCGTTGGCCGGGTTACCGTTTACGAAGCGATCGGTCAGGACGAAGTAGACGGTGGCATTGTGCCAGTCAAACGGCGCCGGGGCGGCCGTCTCGGCGCGCTCAAGCAGCAGCAGGCCATTGCTGCCGAAGGCGGGCTGCAGGGTGATTTTGCCGCCGCTGACGGTCGCGACATTACCGCTGTAGAAATCGCGGACCTTGCTGCCCTCGGCGAAGGTTTTGCTGACGTCGATGGTCAGAGGTTTTCCGTCCCACTTCGGACACTGGCGGATCTGCGGCGCCGCGGCGCTGGTCTCTTTTTCCTCCAGCGAAATCATCATCGTTGGCGTGCCGGAACGGGTATCCACCTCCAGGGTATACAGACCCTGGCGGAAGATGCGCCATTGCGGCGGTGTGCCGCGACAGGGCTCCATGGACAGCATCTGGTTGAGCTTAATGCCGCCGGAAGGCTGCCAGCACTGCTGGTCAAAATTTAGCTGCAGGGGACGTGTACCCTTCTCAACCACTTTCTGGCTGATGAATCGGCCGGTCCCTTCTTCGGTAAAAGCAGGAAAGTCGGTGGTAGTCCAGGCGGCAAAGGCCATCCCAGGCACGAATAACGTGGCAAGCGCAGCGAGTTTCATTGCGAGATCCTGTGAGCGGTTTTTATCTAGTGTGCCTTGTCGCCGCGCGGGTGAACTCCTCCTGACGCGCGTTTTACCAGGAGGATGAAAAGGGGTGAGTGACGCCGCTCAAAAAATAGGCTAAAAATGAGACGAAGCTAGCAATTTAGCGCTGGCAATGCGCCGCAGAAACCGATTTCAGATGACAGCAATTCGGAATTGGACTATTTCTGTTGATGCCCTCAGTGCGTATTTTTGATACTATTAGCGATTCAGCTATCGTTTTTTTGTGAAAAACAAGGTGTTGGAATGCATATATCCGACCAGGAGACCTGATGATATCGAATCCCATACGACGATATGGGGCCGCCATACTTATGTTACTAACCTGCATCTTTTCAGGTAGTGTGTTGGCGACAACGCACACAGCGACAAAGAGTCATAAAGCCCCAACGGTAAAGAAGATAAGTAGTACTAAGGTAAGCAGTAAACAAGAGTATTCTCGCAATAGTGTAAAGAGCAGTTCACTTCCTGACTTGCGAAAATACCCTTCCGGAACACCAAGGAAAAAAGCGTTTCTCCGGACGGTCATGCCTTATATTACCAAGCAGAATCAGGCGATTACTGCGGATCGTAACTGGCTTATTTCCAAGCAGTACGATGCTCGCTGGTCGCCGACTGAGAAGGCGCGCCTGAAGGATATCGCTTCCCGCTATAAGGTGAAGTGGTCAGGCAATACGCGTCATGTGCCCTGGAACGCGCTGCTTGAGCGTGTCGACATTATTCCGAACAGCATGGTGGCGACCATGGCGGCGGCGGAAAGTGGCTGGGGTACCTCCAGGCTGGCGCGCGAGAATAACAACCTGTTCGGCATGAAGTGCGGCGCCGGTCGCTGCCGCGGCGCGATGAAAGGTTACTCGCAGTTTGAGTCGGTAGAGCAGTCGGTGCAGGCTTACGTAACAAACCTGAACACCCACCCGGCCTATTCTTCTTTCCGCAAGTCGCGCCTGCAGCTGCGCAAGGCGGATCAGGAAGTAACTGCCAGCACCATGATTCATAAGCTGAAGGGATATTCGACCAAAGGGTCGAGCTACAACAACTATCTCTTCGCGATGTATCAGGACAATCAGCGGCTCATCGCCGCCCATCTGTAATCCGGATGCCCGGCCTTGTCGCCGGGCATTTTTTTACCCTACAGCATCACCTCGCTGTGCCGATCGCGGTACTCCTTCGGCGTCACGTCGTACTCCTTCTTAAACACCGAATAGAAATATTGCAGCGACGGATAGCCGCACATCTGCGAAATCTCATTGATCGACAGACTAGTGGACACCAGCAGGCTGCGCGCCTTTTCCAGTTTTTCGCTGTGGATCACCGTGTGGATGGTCTCCCCGACCTCCTCTTTGAAGCGTTTTTCCAGATTAGAGCGAGAGATGCCCACGGCGTCGAGCACCTGTTCCACCTTGATGCCTTTGCAGGCATTGTTGCGAATGTAATGCATCGCCTGTATCACGGAGGGATCGTTTAACGACCGGTAGTCGGTGGAGCGTCGCTCAACGACGCGCATCGGCGGGATCAGCTGGCGTTGCAGCGGGAGGGCCTCGTTATTCAACAGCCGGTGGAGTAATTTTGCCGCCTGATAACCCATCTGGCGGGTGCCCTGGGCGACAGAGGAGAGGGCGACGCGAGAGAGATAGCGGGTTAGCTCCTCGTTATCGATGCCGATAACGCACAGTTTCTCTGGCACCGGGATATGCAGCAGCTCGCAGGCCTGCAGGACGTGGCGGGCGCGGGCGTCGGTGACGGCGATGATGCCGGTTTGCGGCGGCAGGGTTTGCAGCCAGTCGGCGAGCCGGTTTTGCGCGTGCTGCCAGTTCTCCGGCGCTGTCTCCAGCCCCTGGTAGACCACGCCGCGATACTTCTCCTTCGCGACCAGCTGGCAGAAGGCATACTCGCGCTCTACCGCCCAGCGTTTACCGCTGGAGGTGGGGAGTCCGTAAAACGCGAAGCGGTGCACCCCTTTTTCCTTTAAATGGAGAAAAGCGCTTTCCACCAGCGCGGCGTTGTCGGTGGCGATATAGTGGACCGGCGGGTACTGCTCTGGCTGATGATAAGATCCGCCGACGCCGACGATGGGCACGTGGACATCGGCCAGCAGCTTTTCGATTTCGGGATCGTCATAGTCGGCGATAACGCCATCGCCCAACCACTCTTTGATGTTTTCGATGCGTGCCCGAAAGTCCTCTTCAATAAAGATATCCCACTCCAACTGGGAGGCCTGCAGATACTCGCCGACACCTTCAACTACCTGGCGGTCATAAGCTTTGTTGGCGTTAAATAACAGCGTAATACGGTGACGCTTTTCAAACATAGATAATGTTCCTGCTCTAACCCCGGTCATACCCCTTCATTCAAGATGTTGCCGATGGCCTGACTTACCACTCATCCCGGCCACGTACGCCGGTACGCGGCCGGGGGCGCCGTCTGCAACCCGAATGATGTTGGGTATACACTACCGGCTAATGCCCGAGATATTTCAAGCGCCTTATGGCGAAGTTTGGCGGTAGCGCAAAGAATTCAGACATTCTTCAGAGAGTCTCTCCTTATGCGCGCCGCTTGGTGGCAGAGTCCATCCACACCGCCAGCAGCAAAATGGCGCCTTTAACGATATATTGCCAGAAGGTGGCGACGTCCATCATGCTCATGCCGTTATCCAGGGCCGACATAATAAACGCCCCCATTACCGCCCCGGCGACGCTGCCGATGCCGCCCGCCAGGCTGGTGCCGCCGATGACGCAGGCGGCGATGGCGTCCAGTTCGGCGATATTGCCCGCCGAAGGCGACCCCGCGCCGAGCCGTGAGCTGAGGATTAGCCCGGCAATGGCGACCATCAGGCCGTTAATGGCAAACACCGCCAGCTTGGTACGCTCGACGTTAATCCCGGACAGACGGGCCGCCTCCAGGTTGCCGCCGATGGCGTAGATGCGGCGACCAAAGGCGGTGCGGGTGGCCATAAACAGGCCCGCCAGCAGCAGGGCGGCGAGGATCAGCACCGGGGTCGGTACGCCGCGATAGTCATTGAGCAGCCAGATTGCGCCCAGCACAATCACCGCGGTAATGGCCTGGCGGCCGACGGCGGCGGTGGAGGACGAGGTCGCCAGACCTAACGCCTGCCGGCGCATCCGCCCGCGCCACTGCCAGACGATAAACACCGCCATGCCGACAACGCCGATGCCGAAGCCGATGCCGTCTGGCAGGTAGCTTTGGCCGATCTGCGACATCGCCGGGCTGGTGGGCGAGACGGTGGTCCCGTTGGTGATGCCGATCAGAATGCCGCGAAACGCCAGCATCCCGGCGAGGGTGACGATAAACGAGGGCACCTTGCGATAGGCTACCCACCATCCGTTCCACGCGCCGAGCAGCAGGCCCATCACCAGCGTCACCAGAATGGTGAGCGGCAGCGGCCAGCCGAGCCAGACGTCAAAGATCGCCGCAGCGCCGCCCAGCAGCCCCATCATCGAGCCAACGGAGAGGTCGATTTCTGCCGAAATAATCACAAACACCATGCCGACGGCGAGGATGCCGGTGATGGCCGTCTGCCGCAGCAGGTTGGAGATATTGCGTGCGCTCAGGTAGGCGCCATCGGTAACCCAGGTGAAAAACAGCATAATGACGACGATGGCGGCGATCATCACGAAGACCTGGAGATTCAGCCCTTTTAGCGCCGGCAGGGCCGCGGGGGCGGTTGGGGTGAGTTTGATTTCAGACGACGTGTTCTTCGACATGGCGTTCGCTCCTCAGCGCGGCTTCCATCACCTGTTCCTGGGTCAGATGTTGATTAACCAAATTGGCTTTTAGTCTGCCTTCGTGCATGACCAGCACCCGATCGCTGAGACCGAGCACCTCGGGCAGTTCGGATGAAATGACAATGACCGCGATGCCCTGCTGCACCAGCTGGTTAATCAGTTTATAAATTTCATACTTCGCCCCGATATCGATGCCACGGGTGGGTTCGTCGAGGATCAGAATGCGCGGATTGAGCAGCAGACAGCGCGCCAGAATCGCCTTTTGCTGGTTGCCGCCGCTCAGACGGCCAATCGCCAGCTCCGGCGAGGAGGTTTTAATTTTCAAACGCTGAATGGACTGCTGAATGCAGTGCTGCTCGGCGGCGTCGTCCAGGCTGCTCATTGCGCCGGTGAACTGGTTGAGCGCCGCGAGGGTAATGTTTTTGCCCACCGCCATCACCGGCACGATGCCGTCTTTTTTGCGGTCTTCCGGCACCATGGCGATGCCGTGGGCAATGGCCTGCTGGCAGTTAGAGATGCTCACCGGCTGGCCATCAATAAAGATCTCCCCTTGCCAGCGCCCCGGCCAGACGCCGAACAGGCACTGTACCGCCTCGGTACGTCCGGCGCCGACCAGCCCGGCGATGCCGAGGATTTCTCCGCGACGCAGGGAAAATGAGACGTCATTGACCCGTTTAATATGGCGGTTTACCGGGTGCCAGGCGGTTAAATGTTCAACCCGCAGGATCTCCTCGCCGTGGGCGTGCGGCTCGCTGGGATAGAGCGCGGTGAGCTCGCGGCCGACCATCATGGTGATGATATCGTCTTCGCTCATGCCGCTGGCATCGCGGGTGCCGATGTGCTGGCCGTCGCGGATCACGCAGATCGTATCGGAGATCGCTTTGACCTCATTGAGCTTATGCGAGATATAGATGCAGGCGATATCGTGGTTTTGCAGATCGCGAACGATCGCCAGCAGCGTCGCGGTTTCTTGTTCGGTTAAGGAGGCGGTCGGTTCGTCGAGGATCAGCAGGCGAACCTGTTTATTCAGCGCCTTGGCGATCTCCACCAACTGCTGCTGACCAAGGCCGAGGTCGCCGACGCGGGTATCGGGGGAAATGGGCAGATTGACCTGCGCCAACAGCTTCTGACAGCGCAGCGTCATGGTTTCATAATCCAGCAGACCATGGCGGGATATCTCGGCGCCGAGGAAAATATTCTCCAGCACGGTGAGATGTTTCACCAGCGCCAGCTCCTGATGAATAATGGCGATGCCTTTGCGTTCGGTATCGCGAATATGGTTTGCCTGCAGCGTTTCGCCGGCAAAAATAATCTCGCCCTCATAGCTTCCGTGCGGATAGATACCGCACAGCACCTTCATCAGCGTCGATTTCCCCGACCCATTTTCACCGCATAACGAGACCACCTCGCCTGCGTTCAGGCGCAGGCTGACGTTATCCACGGCTTTAACAGCGCCGAAGGTTTTGGTGATGTTCTTCATTTCGAGTAGCCAGGTCATAAAGACTCCGCAACAGTGATATCCGGCGGGATGAAAATGACGCCCCGCAGCGGGGCGTCAGCCATTACAGTTCACTCTTTTTATGGAAACCGTCTTTAATCACCGTGGCGTCGATATTTTCTTTATTCACCTCAATTGGCGTTAACAGGCGCGAAGGGACGTCTTTTAAGCCGTTATTCAGCGTAGTATCGGCCTTCGGCTGCTTATCGTTACCCAGCTCAACGGCGATTTCAGCGGCGTTGGTGGCCAGGGTGGTAATCGGTTTATAGACGGTCATCGTCTGGGTACCGGAAATAATGCGCTTCACGCCCGCCAGGTCAGCATCCTGACCGGAGATCGCCACTTTGCCGGCCAGCCCCTGGGCGGTTAAGGCCTGGATGGCGCCGCCGGCGGTGGCGTCATTGGAGGCGACCACGGCATCGATCTTGTTATTATTCGCCGTTAGCGCGTTTTCCATTATTTTCAGCGCGTTCTCCGGCAGCCAGCCGTCAACCCACTGATCGCCGACAATCTTAATTTTGCCATCATCGACATACGGCTTGAGAACCTTCATCTGTCCGGCGCGGAACAGTTTAGCGTTATTATCCACCGGCGAGCCGCCCATCAGGAAATAATTACCCTGCGGCACTTTGTCGACCAGACTTTGCGCCTGCATTTCACCAACTTTTTCATTATCGAAAGATATATAGAAATCAATGTCGGCATTATTAATCATACGGTCATAGGCCAGGACTTTAATACCTTCCTGCTTGGCTTCTTTAATAACGTTACTGAGTACCTGGCCGTTATAAGGAATAATGACTAACACATCGACGCCGCGGTTGATCATGTTTTCAATTTGCGACATCTGCGTTTCTTCATTGCCATTAGCGGACTGGACAAAAACTTTGGCGCCTAAGGATTCCGCTTTATTGACGAAAATATCACGGTCTTTCTGCCAGCGCTCCAGACGCAGATCGTCGATGGCCATGCCAATCTTCACTTCTTTCGCCATCCCCGCCATGCTGGCGAGCAGGAGGGAGCTGGCGCAAAGCGTAAGGCAAAGGTTCTTTATCTTCATAATAACGATACCTTTTTTGTAAGGGTAGGTAAGACGAACGGAAAATAATGTTTGATACATGAGGTTGCGGATACGTTACAGATTCTTAACGCGGAAAGCAGGGCTGGCAATTACCGGTTCTTATTTTGCCGTTATGAAATTTCGTTTAATGTGCAAATTATGACGGCGATCGTATTTTATTCATGCACGCTCTTATTATTGCACTGGACTGTCTCTGACAGAGCGGCGCAACGGCGACTGGATATTATTTTTGCGAGCTGGCGCACGTTTGTGGATTCTCTCAATGGCGGTGTGAAATAACGTAATTGAGGAAAATGAAAGCGAAATTCTATATTGGCTTAAACCCGTCATACTTCAAGTTGTAGGTGGGTTGGTGACATTCGTTGCTCCGCCCCCGGTTACCGGGGACTCGCGCTCCTGCCGCCTTCCTGCAACTCGAATTATTTAGGGTATCTGATTGGTTATTCGCCGCATCTCTGAATATGGAGTTCTCTATGCAGACCTATTTCGATCAACTCGATCGCGTTCGTTACGAAGGCCCGAAATCCACTAACCCGCTGGCTTTCCGTCATTACAACCCGGATGAACTGGTGCTGGGCAAACGGATGGAAGATCATCTGCGTTTTGCGGCCTGTTACTGGCACACCTTCTGCTGGAATGGCGCCGATATGTTTGGCGTGGGCTCCTTTGATCGTCCCTGGCAGCAGCCTGGCGACGCCCTGGAGATGGCCAAACGCAAAGCCGATGTGGCGTTCGAATTCTTCCATAAACTCAACGTGCCTTACTACTGCTTCCACGACGTTGACGTCTCGCCGGAAGGCGCTTCGCTCAAGGAGTACAGCAATAACTTCGCCCGGATGGTCGAGGTGCTGGCTGAGAAACAGCAGCAGAGCGGCGTGAAGCTTCTGTGGGGGACCGCAAACTGCTTTACCAACCCGCGCTACGGCGCCGGCGCGGCCACCAACCCGGATCCGGAAGTATTTAGCTGGGCGGCCACCCAGGTGGTCACCGCCATGAATGCCACCCATCAACTGGGCGGTGAAAACTATGTGCTGTGGGGCGGTCGCGAGGGCTATGAAACCCTGCTGAATACCGACCTGCGCCAGGAGCGTGAGCAGATTGGCCGCTTTATGCAGCTGGTGGTGGAGCATAAGCATAAAATCGGCTTTAAAGGCACGCTGCTGATTGAGCCCAAACCGCAGGAGCCGACCAAGCATCAGTATGACTATGATGCCTCTACCGTTTACGGCTTCCTCAAACAGTTTGGTCTGGAAAAAGAGATTAAACTGAATATTGAAGCTAACCATGCCACGCTCGCCGGCCATTCGTTCCATCATGAAATTGCGACGGCCATCGCGCTGGGGCTGTTCGGCTCCGTCGACGCCAACCGCGGCGATCCGCAGCTGGGCTGGGATACCGACCAGTTCCCGAACAGCGTCGAAGAGAATGCGCTGGTGATGTATGAAATTCTTAAAGCGGGCGGCTTCACTACCGGCGGCCTCAACTTTGATGCGAAAGTGCGCCGGCAGAGCACCGACAAATACGATCTGTTCTATGGTCATATTGGCGCGATGGATACCATGGCGCTATCGCTGAAGGTCGCGGCGCGGATGATCGAGGACGGCGAACTGGATAAGCGCGTGGCCAGACGCTACGCCGGCTGGAACGGTGAGCTGGGGCAGCAGATCCTTAACGGGCAGATGACCCTGAGCGATATTGCCCAGTATGCCGCTCAGCATCAGCTGGCGCCGCAGCATCGCAGCGGCCAGCAGGAACAACTGGAAAACCTGGTCAACCATTATCTGTTTGACAAGTAATCATGCGGCGGCGCCCGGCGTGACCGGCGCCGCAACCAGGATGCTCTGTTCGCGCCACGCTCAGCCGTGGCGCGCGTTTAAGGAGAGGGAGTATGTATATCGGCATCGATCTGGGGACGTCGGGCGTCAAAGCCATCCTGCTCAATGAGCAGGGTGAGGTAGTGGCATCGCATACCGAAAAACTCACCGTCTCGCGTCCGCATCCGCTGTGGTCGGAGCAAGATCCCGAACAGTGGTGGCTGGCGACGGACACGGCGATGAAAGCCCTGGGCGCGCAGCATAGCCTGCGCGACGTGAAGGCGCTGGGCATTGCCGGACAGATGCACGGCGCCACCCTACTGGATAAATCGTTACAGGTGTTGCGTCCGGCCATTTTATGGAATGACGGCCGCTGCGCCGAAGAGTGCCAGCTGCTGGAAGACAAAGTCAGCGCTTCCCGGCAGATCACCGGCAACCTGATGATGCCGGGCTTTACGGCGCCGAAGCTCTTATGGGTACAGCGCCACGAGGCGGCAGTGTTCAGCCAGGTCGATAAAGTGCTGCTGCCCAAGGATTATCTGCGCCTGCGCATGACCGGCGAGCTCGCCAGCGATATGTCTGACGCCGCCGGCACGATGTGGCTGGACGTCGCCCGGCGCGACTGGAGCGACGAGATGCTCGCCGCCTGCGATCTCAGTCGGGATGCGATGCCGGCACTGTTCGAAGGCAGCGACGTCACCGGGCAACTGCGACCTGAGGTGGCGCAGGCGTGGAATATGCCGCCGGCGCTGGTGGTGGGCGGCGGGGGCGACAACGCCGCGGGCGCGGTCGGGGTCGGCATGGCCGATGCCGGTCAGGCGATGCTGTCGCTGGGCACCTCAGGCGTCTACTTCGCCGTCAGTGAAGGGTTCCTTAGCAAACCCGAAAGCGCGGTGCACAGCTTCTGCCATGCCCTGCCGGGCCGCTGGCATTTGATGTCGGTGATGCTCAGCGCGGCCTCCTGTCTGGACTGGGCGGCAAAATTAACCGGTCTCGCCAGCGTGCCGGCGCTGATCGCGGCGGCGCAGACGGCGGATGAAAGCGCCGGTCCGGTGTGGTTCCTGCCCTATCTGTCGGGCGAACGCACGCCGCACAACAACCCGCAGGCCAAGGGCGTCTTTTTTGGCCTGACGCATCAGCATGGGCCGGCAGAGCTGGCGCGGGCGGTGCTGGAAGGGGTGGGCTATGCGCTGGCGGATGGTATGGACGTGGTGCACGCCTGCGGCATCAAGCCGCAGAGCATCACGCTTATCGGCGGCGGGGCGCGCAGCGCTTACTGGCGGCAAATGCTGGCGGATATCAGCGGCCTGCAGCTCGATTACCGTACCGGGGGCGATGTCGGCCCGGCGCTGGGGGCCGCCAGGCTGGCGCAGCTGGCGGTTCACGACGAGGCAGACCGCCCCGGGCTGCTGAAGCCGCTGCCGCTTGAACAAGCCCATCGCCCGGACGATCGCCGTGTGGCCCACTATGCGCCGCAGCGGGAAACCTTCCGCCAGATTTATCAGCAACTGAAACCGCTGATGTCTTAGCCTCAGTCCGTCCGGCAGCGCCGGGCGGATTCCCTTCCTGAATGTCCCGGCTACATCCATCCATAAATGCGTATTTATTTATTCCGAAATCTCCGCTTTGTCGTACGTAATCTGAGGCATCGCCGAGGGAGTCGGTCATAATCAGCCCCTGTCGACCAGGGAGGTGAGATGATCACAAAACGCAATATTGCCAGGGGGATGATGGCGGCAGGATCGCTGGTTTATCTGCTCGGTATCTGGCGGACCTGCCCGCTGTTCAGCGGCAAAGGGTATTTTCTCGGCGTGCTGGTGATGGGGATGTTTGCTGTTCTCGCCCATCAGCGCGCCAGTCAGTGGCAGGAACAGGACGACGGTTTTATTGCCTTATGCCGGCTGGTGCTGCTGCTATCGGTCGGCCTGCTGCTGGTCGGCGCCTGGTATGTACCGGCAGACTGGCATGAAAAAGCCGTCTATATCGCGGCATGGTTTGTCTGCTTATATGGCGCATCGGCAACCCCCGAACGGACCCGCATCGCCCGCGCGATGCAAAAAACGGAATAAGCGCCGCCCCGAGGCGCGTAAAAGGTAAAAAGTGATGGAAAACAAGCACGCGACGTATTCTCCTGCGTTTCATTTGATCTCCTGGATTGCCCTGATCGGCGGCATCGTCACCTATCTGGTGGGGCTGTGGAATGCCGATATGCAGTTGAATGAGAAAGGCTATTATTTTGCCGTCCTGGTACTGGGGCTGTTTGCCGCGGCATCTTATCAAAAGACGGTGCGCGATAAGTATGAAGCCATTCCGACCACCGCGCTGTACTACACCACCTGTCTGGTGGTCTTCGTTATCGCTGTAGGTCTGCTGGTTATCGGACTGTGGAATGCCACTCTGCTGCTCAGCGAGAAAGGGTTCTATGGGCTGGCGTATTTTTTGAGCCTGTTTGGCGCTGTTGCGGTACAGAAAAACGTGCGTGATGTCTGGGACCCGACGCGCTTACGGGAACCTCTCAGCGTGACGGAAGAGGGGCCTGAGACGTAAGTCGGGCCCCCCTGGGCGGCGGACCGTTAGCTGACCAGCCGGCGGCTATCAATCCGCTGCACCAGGCCTGACAGCAGCAGGCTGCCGAGCAGGGCGGCGCTAAATATCCACACAATATCCAGCAGCGGCCAGCGGGATAGCTCCAGATGGCTGGCGCGCAGCGCATGCACTATCAGGGCATGAAAGCCGTAGATCCCCAGCGAATGTCGCGCAATGCAGGCGATACCGGGCAGGGGACCCGCGTTAAGCCAGTTTTTGGCCAGCGTCAGCAGGGTGACCGCGCAAACAAACACCGCCGGTCCGCAGTAGAGATACCAGGTGTCGCCGAAGTCTCCGCGCCAGCGCAGCTCATGCAGCGTGCCGCGGGAAATGACCCACACGGCGGCGATGAACAGCGCGGCGCAGAGCGGTGTTAGCCATTTTTTATCGGTGTCCAGGGTGCCAATGGCTCTGCCCAGCACGCCGTAGAGCACGTAGTAGAAGGTGTCGCCGTTGATATAAAGGTTGACTGGCAGCCACTCAATCCCGGCGGCTTTAACGCTGACCATATTGGGGTTGGCCAGAATGCCGAGGATCGCCATCAGCGCCAGCAGCATTGTGCTACTGGTGGACTTAACCTGAAGCAGCGGCGAGAGCAGGTAGATGACGGCGATAGCAAAGAAAAACCACAGGTGGTAGAAGACGGGCTTCTGCAGCAAATTCTTTAACGACAGCTCGACGTTGATATGGGTAAACAGCGTGATATACAGCAGAGATAGCGCGCTATAGAACGCAATGCACAGGCCAATCCGCCAGAAATGGCGCGGCTGGGCGCTGCGTTCCCCAAAAAAGAGGTAGCCCGAGATCATAAAAAACAGCGGCACGCTGACGCGGGAGGCGGAATTGAGCAGATTGGCGATATCCCATTGCAGCAGGGTAATCGCATGGGGGTGAGTGATATACCAGCTGGTGCTGTGGATCATCACCACCATCATGCAGGCGATGCCGCGCAGGTTGGTGATCCAGTGTATCTTTTCTTGCATCAGTCCCTCAATGTCTGCTGGCGAAATAAGATATGACCTGCCCGGTTTCCCGGTGTCGCAATAGATTAGTCTGAGTTTTCGGTCACAGACTTGTCGCAGTTTCATGATATTCGCAAAATACCTGTAATACTGAATCTTTAGGATAACAACTTGCTAACAAGGCGGTGGAGGAGAACGTGGTGAAAGGTGTTGTTTCCGTCATGCTGGTGCTGCTCCTCGCGGGCTGCAGCGAGACCGTCTCCCCGCCGACGCAAAAAGCGCAGCGCGCTCGTATTACGCCGCAAACCACGCTCAATATGGCGCAGCTTTGCAAGGATCAGGCGGCTATCCGCTATAACACGCAAACGCAGCTCGTTGACGTGAACCACTTTGAACAATTCCAGGCGAGCTATGAGCTTTCTGGCCGTACCGGCAAGAATGAGCGTTTCATCTGTTCCTTTGACCCGGACGGCCAGTTTATGCATCTTTCGATGCGCTGAATCGACCCCGCCTGGCGTAAATTTCGTCCGTTTTCCTGAAACAACGCCGTTTCGTACTGTATATCTCGCAGCCAGCGGGTATACTGACTCCTTCCTTTAAATCCACACGTATCCAGCACGAAATCATATGCAAAAGTTTGATACCAGGACCTTCCAGGGCCTGATCCTGACCTTACAGGATTACTGGGCTCGTCAGGGCTGCACCATTGTTCAACCACTGGACATGGAAGTCGGCGCCGGCACCTCTCACCCGATGACCTGCCTGCGCGCGTTAGGACCGGAGCCGATGGCGACCGCCTACGTACAGCCTTCCCGTCGTCCAACCGATGGCCGCTATGGCGAAAACCCGAACCGTTTACAGCACTACTATCAGTTCCAGGTGGTGATTAAACCCTCTCCGGACAACATCCAGGAGCTGTACCTCGGGTCGCTGAAAGAGCTGGGTATGGACCCGACTATCCACGACATTCGCTTTGTCGAAGACAACTGGGAAAACCCGACGCTAGGCGCCTGGGGTCTGGGCTGGGAAGTGTGGCTCAACGGCATGGAAGTGACGCAGTTCACCTACTTCCAGCAGGTCGGCGGCCTCGAGTGTAAGCCGGTGACCGGCGAGATCACCTACGGTCTGGAGCGTCTGGCGATGTACATCCAGGGTGTGGACAGCGTCTATGACCTGGTCTGGAGCGATGGCCCGCTGGGGAAAACCACCTACGGCGACGTGTTCCACCAGAACGAAGTGGAGCAGTCCACCTATAACTTCGAATATGCCGACGTCGACTTCCTGTTCACCTGCTTCGAACAATATGAGAAAGAGGCCCAGCAGCTGCTGGCGCTGGAGACCCCGCTGCCGCTGCCGGCCTACGAGCGTATTCTGAAAGCGGCTCACAGCTTCAACCTGCTGGATGCGCGTAAAGCCATCTCCGTCACCGAGCGTCAGCGCTATATCCTGCGCATTCGCACCCTGACTAAAGCAGTGGCGGAAGCGTACTACGCTTCCCGTGAAGCGCTCGGCTTCCCGATGTGCAACAAGAATAAATAAGAGGCGGCCATGTCTGAGAATACTTTTCTGGTGGAAATCGGCACTGAAGAGCTGCCACCAAAAGCGCTGCGCAGCCTGGCGGAATCTTTTGCTGCGAATGTGACCGCGGAGCTGGATAACGCTGGCCTTGCGCACGGTAAAGTGGAATGGTTTGCCGCCCCGCGTCGTCTGGCGCTGAAGGTGGCCAACCTGGCGGCGGCGCAAGCCGATCGCGAAGTGGAAAAACGCGGCCCGGCTATTGCCCAGGCGTTCGATGCCGAAGGCAAGCCAAGCAAAGCGGCCGAAGGCTGGGCGCGCGGCTGCGGTATCACCGTCGATCAGGCCGAACGTCTGACCACGGACAAAGGCGAGTGGTTGCTGTATCGCGCCCATGTGAAGGGTGAAAGCACCGAAGCGCTGCTGCCGAACATGATTGCCAGCTCGCTGGCGAAGCTACCGATCCCGAAACTGATGCGCTGGGGCGCGTCTGACGTCCACTTCGTGCGTCCGGTACACACGGTGACTTTGCTGCTGGGTGACAAAGTGATCCCGGCCACTATCCTCGGTATTCCGTCCGATCGCGTGATTCGCGGCCATCGCTTTATGGGCGAGCCGGAGTTCACCATCGACCATGCCGACCAGTACCCGCAGATCCTGCTGGAGCGCGGTAAAGTCATCGCCGATTACGAACAGCGTAAAGCCAAAATCAAAGCTGATGCGCAAGAGGCGGCGCGTAAGATTGGCGGTCAAGCCGATCTGAGCGAAAGCCTGCTGGAAGAGGTCACCTCGCTGGTGGAATGGCCGGTGGTGCTGACGGCGAAGTTCGAAGAAAAATTCCTCGCTGTGCCGTCTGAAGCGCTGGTTTACACCATGAAGGGCGACCAGAAGTACTTCCCGGTCTACGACAACGCCGGCAAACTGCTGCCGAACTTTATCTTCGTGGCCAACATCGAGTCCAAAGATCCGCAGCAGATCATCTCCGGTAACGAGAAGGTGGTCCGTCCGCGTCTGGCCGATGCCGAGTTCTTCTTCAATACCGACCGTAAAAAACGTCTGGAAGATAACCTGCCGCGTCTGGAAACCGTGCTGTTCCAACAGCAACTTGGGACTCTGCGCGACAAGACCGATCGCATCCAGGCGCTGGCGGGCTGGATTGCCGAACAGATTGGCGCTGACGTGAACCACGCAACCCGCGCGGGCCTGCTGTCCAAGTGCGACCTGATGACCAACATGGTCTTCGAGTTCACCGACACCCAGGGCGTGATGGGGATGCACTACGCGCGCCATGACGGCGAAGCGGAAGACGTGGCCGTGGCGCTGAACGAGCAGTATCAGCCGCGATTTGCTGGCGACGCGCTGCCGTCTAATCCGGTGGCCTGCGCGGTAGCGATTGCCGATAAGATGGACACCCTGGCGGGTATCTTTGGTATCGGTCAGCATCCGAAAGGCGATAAAGACCCGTTTGCGCTGCGTCGCGCCGCGCTGGGCGTGCTGCGTATCATCGTTGAGAAGAACCTGGATCTCGATCTGCAGACGCTGACCGAAGAAGCGGTTCGTCTGTACGGTGAGAAGCTGACCAACGCCAACGTGGTTGATGATGTGATCGACTTTATGCTGGGCCGCTTCCGTGCCTGGTATCAGGACGAAGGCTACGGCGTCGACACGATCCAGGCGGTACTGGCGCGTCGTCCAACCCGCCCGGCGGATTTCGATGCGCGTATGAAGGCGGTATCGCACTTCCGTACTCTGGAAGAGTCCTCCGCGTTGGCGGCGGCAAACAAACGTGTCTCTAACATCCTCGCGAAATCCGATGAGACGCTGAACGACATCGTTCACGCTTCAGTGCTGAAAGAAGCGGCGGAAATCAAGCTGGCGGGTAATCTGGTGGTGCTGCGCGACAAGCTGCAGCCGTATTTCGCCGCAGGCCGTTATCAGGATGCGCTGATTGAGCTGGCCGCGCTGCGCGAGCCGGTGGATGAGTTCTTCGAGAACGTGATGGTTAACGCTGAAGACAAAGATGTTCGCATCAACCGTCTGACGCTGCTGTCCAAACTGCGTGAACTGTTCCTGCAAGTGGCGGATATTTCTCTGCTGCAGTAAGCGTATCGGTAATAATAAAGACCTGCCTCAGGGCAGGTTTTTTTATACGTGAAATATAAATAGGTGAACCGTTAATAATTCTGCCATTGATATCTTCATTATTTGCATTCATCGTTGAGAAATGTTTTAGGAATATATAAACATAATTCCGAGAGGTATTTACGCTAGAATGGCGGCGGGTGCTTGAGACTGTGTGTCTCAGGTATTCAGCGGGAGACAGACAGAGAAAAGCCCCACCTGATAGTAATCAAAGTGAGGCTCCCCTATGCATGAACACCATAAGAGTAGCCTCTTACTTGTTGAAAATCAACACTGTGTATGGGTCCACCACATATTGCAATTTTTACTCTCACGTAAAATATAGTCCACTGGCGTCATCAGTTCGAGTGATTTATGTGGCCTTTTGCTGTTATACAGCACCAGATATTCAGCCATTCTTTGATTAAACAAATTCAGGTCGTCAAAAAGCAACAATTCATTGAATTCAATAAATTGTTCTCTAAGTGTCCGGTTAAATCGCTCACAGGTCGCATTCATTTTCGGTGTGTACGGATAGGTCCAGATGTGTTTAATCGAGGCTTCCTGCAACGTTTTATCAAAGTTTCCAAGGAATTCCTTACCGTTGTCAGTAACAACCTGTTTGATAGCAACAGGAAAGAGCTTTGTGGCCTTGCTGAAGAAATGGCTGGTGATATCGCTGTTGAGTGAAGGAACTGCCAGGGCGAGCGCGTAGTCGCTGTGCTCGTCGATCATGGTAATAATATAGCGGCGCAGATCCCCCATTCTGAGTTCAATCGCGTCCATCCCTATGAGTTCGCCTGTTTTTACCGGGCGGTACTGTTTAGGCCTTCTGGGCTTCACTGAGCGTTTTTTTATCAACCTGACTTTGCCTCTGGCACTGAGGCGAACGGGAACCATCCGCATTTTATCGTGCGCTCCGGCAATGATCCTTCCAATGGTTGATGTACTGGGACAGGTAAAATGTCGCAGTTCACACCATGCCTTCAGCCTGACAAAAATCTGCTCTTTGCCGAGATTGGGTAGCTCAGTTCTCAGGCGCCTGATTTCCTTGATCACATCAGGGTGCCAGTGCCTTGAACGGCGAACCAGGGGGGCTTTGCTTCTTGGAATAAGCGCCTGAGGACCACCGGTGCGAAGCAACTGGCGCCACCAGTAGAGCGTTCGTGTTGATACGCCAAAAGCATCAGCTGCGGCACGGATACCATGCTTATCCCAGAAGTTCAGGGCCTTCATTCTTAACTTCGCAATCTCGGGCATAAGGGAGTGTTTCATCGCATAAGCAGTTGCTCGGTAATACCCAAAATAGCCTACTCCGACATGTTGCATCAACATCAGGTAACCCCCTTATTAACCCTGAGGTATTTGCAATATCTGTGTGAACTTACACACACTGGAGGCGTGGAATGCTGCAAAAGTATCTGTTGTTTGGCTTAGTAGTGATTTGCTTCACTATTTTATTATTGACCTGGATGGTTCGTGATTCGCTATGTGAATTACAGCGCAGGCAGGGAAATATTGAGCTGGTGGCATTCTTAGCCTGTGATATTAAACAGTAAGAGCATCTGGTGGGGATCTATCCCCACCATGCTTGCGGTGTCAGGCATTCTCAATGCACCCTTTCATTGTTCACCAAATAAATCATTTGCCTCCTGATATCAGGAGGCCTTTTTATTTTTACAAGATCGTTGAATAAAACAGGCTTGCAACGCATACCGGAGTGTGGCTATCCTATGTCCCGACGAATCCCTCGTCTCACCGGAGCGCGCCCCACAAATGAACAAACACGACTGATGAATTTCACGCCTTACCTCGCAGACGTTGCGGGTAGGGGAGTATTGATTTCATTCAGGAGTGCTTATGGCTCATTGCGCCCACATCCCCGCTTTTGTTTTACATCAGGTCACCTGTCAGTTTGCGACGGGACAGACCCTGTTTGGTCCGCTCAGCGTCTCGCTGGAACCGTCCCTTTGCGGCCTGGTCGGCCGGAACGGCGTCGGCAAGACGCGTCTGCTGCGTCTGCTGGCGGGCCTTGATTCTCCTGCCGGCGGCCATATTGAGCGCGCCGCCGCCGTTGCCTGGGTAGCGCAGCAGCCGACGCTCACGCCGGAGACCACCCTCGCTACGCTGCTGGGCTATGCGTCGGTTTTTGCCGCCTTGTCTCGCCTTGAACAGGGCCAAGGGCTGGCCGACGATTTCGATCTGTTAGATGGTCACTGGGATCTCACCGATCGCCTGAGTTTAGCGTTCCGTGAAGCCGATCTCCCGCCGTTCTCTGCCGATCGCCCCGCGTTTTCACTCAGCGGCGGCGAGCGGATGAAGGCTCTGCTGTGCGGCGCCTTCGTCTCGGGCGCCGATTATCTGCTGCTGGATGAGCCTACCAACCATCTGGACCGCCAGGGGCGGGAGTGGCTCTATCACCAACTGGAAAGCTGGCAGGGCGGGGCTCTGATCGCCAGCCACGACCGCGAGCTGCTGACGCGGATGCCGAGGATTATTGAGCTGACACCGACGGCGCTGCGCAGCTACGGCGGCAACTATGATGAATATCAGCGCCAGCGTATGGCGGAGCAGCAGGCCGCGCGCGCGGCGCTGGAGCATGCCGTGACCGACCGACGGCGCCCCCGCGCGCGAATGCAAAAGGAGCATGACGCCGCCCAGCGGCGCTCGGCTCAGACGCTGCGTACCGTTGATACGCTAAATATCGCCTCCTTCGAACGCGTGAAGTACAAAGGCTCGGCAAAAGAGCGCCCGGGAGCGCTGCGCCGTCAGCATCGTGAACAGAACAGCAGTCTGAATGCCGCCGTGCA
The DNA here is from genome assembly GCF_018199955.1 of Klebsiella sp. P1954. Classification (NCBI taxonomy): domain Bacteria; kingdom Pseudomonadati; phylum Pseudomonadota; class Gammaproteobacteria; order Enterobacterales; family Enterobacteriaceae; genus Klebsiella; species Klebsiella sp. P1954. The sequence goes on from NZ_CP073373.1 coordinate 3,209,833, forward strand.
GCAGGCGCGGGAGCGGATAGAAGACGACAATCCGGTGATGTTCACCCTGCCGGGTAGCGAAGTGGCCGCCGGCAAGCAGGTGCTGGTGGTGGAGTCATTACAGCTCGACCATGCGCCGGCTGCGCCGCTGAACTGGCGTATCGATGGCCCGATGCGCATCGCGCTAAAGGGGCCAAACGGCTGTGGCAAAACCACTTTGCTGAAAACGCTGTTGGGGCTGGAGCAGGCCGCGTCAGGCGATGTCCGGCTTTCGGTGAGCGCCGCTTACCTCGATCAACATCTGACGCAGCTGGATTTATCCCTGTCGGTAATGGCGCACCTGAGCCTGGAAGATACCCCCCTGGATGAGGGCCTCCTGCGCACCCGCCTGGCGCAGCTCCAGCTGGGCGCGGATAAGGTCACTCTGCCGCTGTCGGCGCTCAGCGGCGGCGAGCGCCTGAAAGCGGCTCTGGCGTGCGTGCTCTGGCGACGCGAGCCTGCCCAACTGCTTTTGTTGGATGAGCCGACCAACCATCTCGATTTAGCATCGACGCAGGCTATTGAAAGCGCGCTGGCGGCGTTTCCCGGCGCGATGCTGGTGGTGTCGCATGATGAGGCGTTTTTACAAGGTCTGAAGCTGACCCATAGTCTGGCGTGGCGGGAGACGGGCTGGCACTTTTCCCTGCTCTGAATGCCCAGTAGCCGCCATCTTATGCTGGCGGCTACTGGCGACAGATAAAAAAAATCCCCGCCATCAGGCAGGGATTCTCGATTCTTAGCGGCTTGAACTTACAGAGAAGTTACGTTGCCAGCTGCCGGGCCTTTAGCGCCGCTTTCGATGGTGAAGGATACTTTCTGACCTTCGTCCAGGGATTTGTAGCCATCGTTCTGGATAGCAGAGAAGTGTACGAACACGTCTTTAGAGCCATCGTCAGGAGTGATGAAGCCGAAGCCTTTGTCAGCGTTGAACCATTTTACGATACCAGTCATTTTACCGGACATAGTGAATTACCTTTAAAAAAATAAGTGAGCCTTGCGGCGTAGGGGTCTGGACTACAGATTTAAAGCGATAAAGGGAAAGTTCACTACGGGGGTATCTTTGGATAACCTTAGAAGGACTGCTCTATTCGACTGCTCTGTGGTCTGTACATCAAACCTGCGAGCATTAACGCACGTTCAGCACCTGATAGCAAACTTTTTTTTACGGTGCAGCGGCAAAAGCTCCCTTACTGGCCTTTGCCGCTGCGCGCGAGATTAATCGAGTAATTGTCGTGAAAGCTGTGGATTGGCCTGAATCAGGCGCATCAATTTCAGCTCGGTGGGAGACGGTCTGACCCGTCTCGACTCCCACTCTCTTACCATGGCGACGCTCACGCCCATGACGTTGGCAAAGTCGTCAATCTTAAGTCCAGTGCCTTTACGCAGCTGTTCAAATTCACTAAACACAGTGGATTTACGGTTTGAGGTAAGTTTCTGATTATCATCCTTAAAAACGATGTGTTCCAGGCTGCTCAGCAGTTCAAACACGGGATCTTTATATTCCATTGAGAACTCCTTTTATCACACAGCGGAAAAGATTTTTCTATAGCTCATTAAGAATAGTCAGAAAATGGCGCAAGGGATGGTAACGTCGGTGATTATTTGCCAACAGGCTATCGAATCTGCCCCGACAGCCAAACGGCAGCGTAGCCTAAAAGAATGATTATTAACGCGATGAGGTGGCTTCGAAAATTTTTGTAAAAGGATAAGAAAAAAGCGGCAAAGCCGGCGCGGGGCGCCGGCTTATAGGGTTAGGCTTTCTGCAGGCTTCTCGCCTCATCTGTCGTCGCCGGCACGGATTTACTGACCCGGTACTTGATCAGCAGCGCAATGGCTGACAGGAACGCCGGGATGGCCAGCAGGGTGAAAATGGTCTCAAAGGAGAGCTGAGCCTGCATCAGGAAGGCGCCGCTGAACGCGCCGAGGATGCCGCCGAAGCGGCCGATACCCAGCATCCAGGCGACGCCGGTGGCGCGCCCCTGCGTCGGATAGAAGCCAGCCGCCAGCGCCGGCATCGACGACTGCGCGCCGTTCATAATGCTGCCGGCGATAAAGACCATCACTCCCATTAGCGCCAGGCTGCTGGTGGAGAAGCCCACCAGGCAGACAAAAACGCCGGTCAGCAGCCAGCCGACGGCCACCACTTTATTGGGGTTGATCTTGTCCATCAGGGCGCCGAGGATCAGCACGCCAATCCCGCCGCCGAGCGGGAACAGGGCGGTAATAATTGAGGCCTGACTCATCGAGGCGCCGGTTTCACGGATGAGCAGCGGCAGCCAGCTGGTCAGCAGATAGAAAATCAGCAGACCCATAAAGTAGGTCAGGCACAGCATCACGGTACCCACCGCGTAGCGAGGAGAGAAAATGACGCCGATCGCGGATTTCTCTTTCACCTGGCCCGCTTCGCGTAGTACAAATTCCACTGTCTTCGGCAGCGGCGCGATATGGCGCAGGATAGCAGCAATGCGCTGCGCCGGGTGCTGCTTCACTACCAGATAGCGGACGGACTCTGGCAGCAGGAATATTAATGCCACCGCCAGCAGGAGGGGCATCACGCCGCCCAGCACCAGCACGCTCTGCCAGCCATAGTGCGGGATCATCCAGGCGGATAAAAAGCCGCCCAGCGAAGATCCCATCGGAAAGCCGACAAACATCAGGTTCACCAGCAGCGCCCGACGGCGCTCCGGCGCATATTCACTCATTAGCGTCGCGGCATTCGGCATCGCCGCGCCAAGGCCCAGACCGGTCAGGAAGCGCAGCAGCGTCAGCTGATTAAGGCTGGTGGCGAAGGCGGTGAGCAGGCTGAATCCGCCGAACACCACGATCGACATGATCAGCACTTTTTTGCGGCCGATGCGGTCAGCCAGCGGCCCTGCGGTTAAGGCGCCGACCGCCAGACCCACCAGCGCGGCGCTCATCACCGGGCCGAGAGCCGATTTTTCCACGCCCCACTCTTGCACCAGGTCGGAGGCGATGAACCCGATAATTGCGGTATCGAACCCGTCCATCGCGACGGTGATAAAGCAGAGCGCAAGGATCATCCACTGGTAGCGGGTGAAGGGGTGCTCGTTGATAAAGGCCTGAATGTCGATGGTTGTCTTAGTCATACGGCTTTCCTGGCAGACTGAGCGAGGGACAGAGGTTTATTATTATCGTCGCCTTCGCGTCGTTGAGTTTGATTTGTGCGATAATCGAACATGTCGCCGTTAATCGCTCATTCATCAAATCATTGAAGTGCGAGGCAGGCAATCCAGACGCGTGCCAAAGCGTGCGATTATCGTCCGCTTTAAGGCGCAGTGCCGGGTTGTGGCTTTTTATTTATATTAATATCAATGACTTATGAGATGCTGGCCCACCTGATCTTAAGACCATATTTGTGATGCGCATAACAGACGTTCTACAGCGCGACGATGGCGTGCAAAATGGTGTTTTTCCCGCGTAAGATTAGCAGGAAAGGGTATCCTGCGAGGCCGAGCTGGACTATCCTTGTCAGCGTCTGGCACGTGTGTGCCGTTGTGCGCTTTTTTTGGCTGAAAGGAGTAAAAAAATGGCGACAGGAAAGTCCTGCTCTCGCTGGTTTGCGGCTATGGCGGCCTTATTGATGGTGGTTAGCCTGAGTGGGTGTTTTGATAAAGAGGGCGATCAGCGCAAAGCGTTTATCGACTTCCTGCAGAATACGGCGATGCGTAGCGGTGAACGTCTGCCGACGCTGACCGCCGATCAGAAAAAACAGTTTGGGCCTTTTGTCTCTGACTACGCGGTGATCTACGGTTACTCGCAGCAGGTGAGCCAGGCGATGGACGCTGGTCTGCGCCCGGTGGTGGACAGCGTCAATGCGATCCGCGTCCCGCAGGATTATATGACCCAGCGTGAGCCGCTGCGTCAGGCGAACGGCGCGCTGGGCGTGCTCAGCCAGCAGCTGCAGAATGCGAAAATGCAGGCCGATGCCGCGCATGGCGCGCTGAAGCAGGCTGACGATCTCAAGCCGGTCTTCGATCAGGTTTACGCCAAGGTGGTGACGGCGCCAGCCGACGCGCTGCAGCCGCTGATCCCGGCCGCGCAGATCTTTACCCAGCAGCTGGTTCAGGTGGGGGATTTTGTCGCTCAGCAGGGGACGCAGGTGAGCTTTGTCGCCAACGGCATTCAGTTCCCGACCTCCCAGCAGGCCAGCCAGTACAATGCGCTGATTGGGCCGCTGGCGGCGCAGCATCAGGCGTTTAATCAGGCATGGACGGCGGCGGTGAACGCCACCCGTTAATGCTTCATCTGGCTGACGTTGGCTGCGGCGAACGGGCAGGATGATGGACAGGATGCAAAAAGAACCCGGGGAGGGCGGTTGCCGCCGTTACTCGGGTTTTTTTATGGCTTATTTTACCTGCGGATTGACGCAGTTTTTCTCTACGTTGCCGTTCAGGGCGTCGATCAGGTTGTCCACCGCACAGGCCGCCATATTGTAGCGCGTCTCATGGGTGGCGGAGCCGATATGCGGCAGCGCGACGACGTTCGGCAGGCTCAGCAGCGGTGAGTCCTTGGCCAGCGGTTCGTGTTCGAACACATCGAGACCGGCAGCGTGGATCTCACCGTTCTGCAGGGCGGCGATCAGCGCCTGCTCGTCCACTACCGGGCCACGCCCGGCGTTAATGAAGATGGCGGAAGATTTCATTTTGGCAAACTGCGCCTGACCGAACAGATGGTGAGTCTCTTCGCTCAGGGGCAGGATCAGGCAGACAAAGTCAGCCTCCTGCAGCAGGGTATCGAGATCGCAATAGCGGGCATTGAAGCGTTCTTCCGCCTGCGGATGCTGGCGACGCGCGTTATACAGGATTGGCATGCCGAACCCGAAGTGGGCGCGCTGCGCCAGCGCCATACCGATGCGGCCCATGCCGACGATGCCTAAGGTTTTATGGTGAACATCCGTGCCGAACCAGTCCGGACCAATGCTCTTCGTCCATTCACCCGCTTTGACGCGCTCCGCCACTTCCACCACCCGGCGCGCGGTACTCAGCACCAGCGCCATGACCGTATCGGCGACGGTCTCGGTCAGCACGGTCGGGGTATGCATCAGCAGCACCCGGCGGGCGTTCAGCGCCTCGACGTCGAAGTTGTCATAGCCAACGGAAACGGTGGAGGTCGCACGCAGCTTCGGCATCTTCTCCAGCAGCGCGGCGTCAACCTTTTCGCTGGAGCCCAGCAGGCCTTCAGCCTGGGCGAAGGCCTCAGCGTGCTGCGAAACGGTCTCCGGCCGCAGGTTTTTCACCTGAGTGACGGAAAAGTGCTCCTCCAGACGCTGTAGCAGGTCGTCGGGAAGCGTTTTATAGAGAATGACAGACGGCTTCATGCGAATCTCCGTAGTATGAGTCGTTCAGGCGTGATGAGCGCCAAGTGGAAGGTTTTGATTATTAGCTGGCTTAACAATCAAAGTCAGCCATACTGAGGCGAAAAGCGCTACCCCCATAAAAATATAGGACGCTGCGGGGCTGCCGGTGGCGCCGTTCAGGTAGCCGACAAACCACGAGCCGCAGAAGGAGCCCAGCGCGCCCATGCTGTTGATCAGCGCCATGGCGCCCCCGGCGACGTTGCGCGGCAGCATTTCCGGAATAATGGCGAAGAAGGGGCCGTAAGGCGCATACATTGCCGCCCCGGCCACCACCAGCAGGGTGTAGGAGACCCAGAAGTGGTTGGCGCCGACCGCCCAGGAACCGATGAAGGCCAGTCCGCCAATCAGCAGCAGCGGCCAGACGAACAGCTTACGGTTTTGCAGTTTATCCGAGGCCCAGGAGACGACGATCATGGCGATGGTGGCCGCCAGGTACGGGACAGAAGAGAGCCAGCCCACTTCCACCATCCCCATATTTTCACCGCCGCTGCGGATAATCGACGGCAGCCACAGTACAAAGCCGTATACGCCGATACTCCAGGCAAAATACTGCGCGCAGAGCAGGATCACGTTGCGGGAGCGGAAGGCTTCGCCATAGTTACGCACCGCTTTGATGCCTTGCTGTTCACGATCCAGTTGTTCCTGCAGCGCCGCTTTTTCACTCTCCGCCAGCCAGGACACCTGCGACGGCTTATCTTTCACCAGCACCCACCAGCAGAAGGCCCAGATCACCGCCGGCACCCCTTCGATGATGAACATTTCCCGCCAGCCGAAGGCCTGAATCAGGTAGCCGGAGACTACCGACATCCACAGGACCGTCACCGGGTTACCGAGGATCAGGAAGGTGTTGGCGCGAGAGCGCTCTGATTTGGTGAACCAGTTGCTGATATAGATAAGCATCGCCGGCATCACCGCGGCTTCGACGACGCCGAGGATAAAGCGGATCGCCGCCAGCGCCGGGATATTATGCACAATACCGGTCAGGGAGGCGCAACCGCCCCACAGGATCAGGCAGATAAAGATCAGTTTGCGAACGCTGCGGCGCTCCGCATAGATAGCGCCGGGGATCTGGAAGAAGAAGTAGCCGAGGAAGAACAGCGCCCCCAGCAGGGAGGAGATCCCCTTGGTGATGCCCAGGTCTTCGGTAATGCCTGCCGCGGAGGCGAAGCTGAAGTTGGCGCGGTCGAGGTACGCCAGGCTATACGTGATAAACACGATAGGCATGATGTACCACCAGCGTTTCGTTGCATTTGTTGAGCTATTCATAGGCTTGCCTCTGTCAATGAGGAGACATACGTCCGTCGAAACGGACGCTGCTGTGCCGCGCTGCAGGTAGGGTACAGGACGGCTGTTATCGTTGCGTAGAAAAGTTACTCGCCCAGCGCGTCGCGAGTGGGCAGCCCCTCGCTGTCGCCCTGGACCTGAATCGCCAGCGAACCGATTTTATTGCCGCGGTTCACCGCCTGAAGCAGGGTTTTGCCTTCCAGCAGGGCGCTAATCACCCCGACGGCAAAGCCGTCGCCGGCACCGACGGTATCGACGACGTTATCGACTTTAATGGCATCGACCGTTCCCTGTTCGCCGCTGGCGCTCTTGAACCAGGCGCCGTCGCAGCCGGTTTTAATGACTACCGCCTTGACGCCGCGGGAGAGATAGAAATCGGCAATCCCTTCCGGGGTCTGCTGGCCGGTAAGAATCACGCCCTCTTTTAAGCCTGGCAAAACCCAGTCAGCCTGGAAGGCGAGACGGTTGAGTTTCTCCACCATCTCGGCTTCGCTTTTCCACAGCACCGGGCGCAGATTGGGGTCGAAAGAGAGGGTTTTTCCTTCGGCTTTCATTACCTTCGCCGCATGCTCCAGCAACGCGTAAGAGCTCTCAGAAAGGGCCGCCGCGACGCCGCTCAGGTGCAGATGGCGGGCGCTGGTGAAGTAGTCGGCGCGAAAATCGTCCGGCGAAAGATGGCTGGCTGCGGATCCTTTGCGGAAATACTCCACAATGGGATCGGTTCCATTTTCGACTTTCGATTTCATCTGGAAACCGGTAGCGAAGCGGTTGTCGATGGCCACAGCGTGGCTATCGATCCCCTCTTTCGCCAGCGATTGCAGTACGAAGCGGCCAAAGCTGTCGTTGCCGACGCGGCTCACCCAGCCGACTTTCAGGCCCAGGCGCGCCAGGCCGGTGGCGACGTTCAGCTCGGCGCCGGCGACACGTTTCATGAAATGCTCCACCTCGGCCAGATCCCCGGTTTCGGTGGCGACAAACATGGCCATAGCTTCGCCGATGGTGATGACATCTAAATTTTCCACGACTTAATCCTCGCGTAACAGGTTGACGTAGCGGCGGGTCACGGCCGTCAGGTCATGGCCAGTCAGCGGAAACTCGATTCCACGCGGCGCGTCGGCGGGAAGATTATCGAGCAGGGCCAGCCAGCGTTCGGCGGCCTGATCCGGCGGTACAGCGCGGAATTTCTCATGATGAGGCTCCGCCGCTTTAACATGAATATAGCTGACTGCCGGCGCAAGATGACGTGCCGCCTCTTCCGGCGAATCGCCAACCCACAGCCAGTTGCCCATATCAAACGTTAAGGTGATCGGCAGCTGATGGACCCGGCAGGCGGCTTTGAAGCGCTGCATCGGCGCCAGCTGGCCGCAGTCGGTCTGGTCATTCTCTACCACCAACGCCATGCCGCTGTCGCTGAGGATATCGCGCAGCTCATCCAACTGCTGATTGTGGAGGAAATGGCCAAGGGAGAGCTTCAGCCACAGAGCGTTCAGAGTTTGCGCTTCCGCGAGCAGCGTCGGGAGATCCGGGTTAAGCTCGCCGTTGTCGGTGAACAGCGCCTGCGGCGCGGAGTAGCAGGCCAGCAGGCCGTGGCGCTCAATGGTGGCCGCCAGCGAGGGCAGAGCGTTGAGCTCTTCCGCGCTGCACAGCTCGCGGCGGATTTCGACGCCGTCCGCGCCGGCGTTGGCGATAAACGGCAGGACGGCGGCCTGCCCGCCTAAGGATTTAACATGGTCATTACCATACGCAGCGGTAACGACAATAATTTTTCTGGCCATCGCGCTCTTACTCCCGGCGTTTGTTGCTTAATCTCCTTAATACGCTAGATGGTATCGGTTCCATAAGAAAGGGCGAGATGTTTAATTTATGATCGGCATCACGAAGGATCGTTAACGGGAGGTTGATCCGCGGACGATAAGCTCGCCGGAAAATACCCGTTCGCGGATGGGGTCGTTAGTGCCGGCAATGCGCCGAATAACCTGTTCGACCGCCGCGTAGCCGATCTGCCACGTCGGCTGTTTGAGGGTGGTAATACCGACGCCGGCCAGCTCCGCCCACTCCAGTTCGTCGAAGCCCAGCAGGCCGATATCGCTCCCCCAGATCAGGCCGACGCGCTTTAGGGCGCGGGCTACCTGCAGCGTCAGCGCGCCGTTGGCGGAGATGACCGCTTTGCGCATCCCGCGGTGGCGGGCATGGAACTGACGCAGGACGTTGTCCAGCATCGCGCCGTCGTTAAGCTGCACCTCGGCGTTTTCGGCCACCACGCCGTGGTGGCGGGCAAGCGTGGCGCGAAAGGCGCTCAGGCGCTCGCGACGGGTATTCACCGAGCCCAGCGGTTCGCTGAGAAACAGGATGGCCTCGAATCCTTTTTCCACCAGATGTTCGGTGGCGGTGGTGGCGGCCTGGGCGTTATCAAGCCCGACCACATCGCAGGCGAAGTCGGGGATTTTACGGTCGATCAGCACCATCGGCAGGGCCGACTGCTGCAGGCGGTTCAGGCCATCCTCCCGCATACCGACTGCGTTGACCACGATGCCTTCCACCTGGTAGCTGCGCAGCAGGTCCAGGTAGTGCAGCTCCTGATCGAGCTCGTTATTGGTATTACACACCAGCAGGGTGAAGCCCTTTTCCCGGCAGGCTGCTTCAATGCCGCTCATGACGTTGACCGAGTAGGGATTGGTGATATCGGCGATGATCAGGCCGATGAGGCGGGTTCGGCCGTGCTTGAGGCCGCGGGCCATCAGGCTGGGGCGGTAGTCGAGTTCGGCAATGGCTTTTTCAATACGTGATAACAGGTCGTCGGAAAGCAGATGCTTCTCGCCGTTAAGATAACGTGAAATGCTGGTTTTGCCGGTCTTTGCGGCTTTCGCCACATCGCTGATAGTTGCACGCGCCGCTTTCGCCATGGTGGCTTCCTTTGCTGAAAATCTGCCAACACCTTAGCGCGAAAAATAGCGATATCAAGCATTTTGCCCGGCAGAGCGGCTGCCGGGCGACATGAGGTTGCGCTTACTGCAGCGGGCTGAGGGTAATTTCTACGCGACGGTTCTGCGCTTTGCCTTCCGCCGTGCTGTTGCTGGCGATAGGATTCGCCGGGCCCATGCCGGTGGTGCGAATGCGATTGGCCGCCACGCCCTGGGTGATGAGCGCGCTGGCGACGCTGTCTGCACGCTGTTGCGATAGACGCATATTCAGATCCTTGCTGCCGGTGCTGTCGGTGTAGCCGACCACGTTAACGGCGGTTTTCTCATACTCTTTCAGCACCATGGCCACGCCGGTCAGGGTGTTGGCGCCGGCCGGCTTCAGGTTGGCGCTATTGCTGTCGAAGGTGACGTTATTCGGCATGTTCAGCACGATATTGTCGCCATTTCGCGTCACGCTGACCCCGGTTCCCTGCATTTTGTCGCGCAGCTTCGCTTCCTGCACGTCCATGTAGTAACCAATGCCGCCGCCGAGCGCCGCGCCGGCCGCTGCGCCAATCAGCGCGCCTTTGCCGCGGTCATGTTTGGAAGAGGAGAGCGCGCCGACGCCAGCGCCCACTAAGGAGCCAATACCTGCGCCAATACCGGATTTGCCTGCTTCACGTTCACCGGTATAGGGGTTGGTGGTGCAGCCAGAAATGGCCAGAGTGCCGCTGACCAGCGCCGCAATCATAAGTACGCGTTTTTTCATTTAATGTCCTTAATCCTTTTTATTCTTTGTCACAGCGAACGTGACGGTTGATTATGACGCGCGATTACGGAGAAAATTCCCCGGATACCATCTCTTTTTGTAAATAACATTGAACGGTTGCCCATCACGCCGTCATGACACCTGCATTCGCTGACCAGGAGCCGCCCTTGCCAACCTCATCTGCAACCAAAACCATCTTAACCGCCGCCCACTGGGGACCGATGCTGGTGGAAACGGACGGGGAAAACGTCCTCTCTTCCCGCGGCGCGCTGGCGACACCGTTTGCCAACTCGCTGCAAACGGCAGTGCGCGATCAGGTGCACAGCAAAACCCGCGTGCGCTATCCAATGGTGCGTAAAGGCTTCCTTGCTTCACCGGACAAGCCCCAGGGGGTCCGCGGTCAGGATGAATTCGTGCGGGTGAGCTGGGAGCAGGCGCTGGATCTGATCGATGCCCAGCATCGGCGGATCCGCGACAGCTACGGTCCGGCCTCCATTTTTGCCGGCTCCTACGGCTGGCGCTCTAACGGCGTATTGCATAAGGCGGCGACGCTGCTGCAGCGCTATATGAGCCTGGCGGGCGGCTATACCGGCCATCTTGGCGATTACTCCACCGGCGCGGCGCAGGCGATCATGCCTTATGTCGTTGGCGGCAATGAGGTGTATCAGCAGCAGACCAGTTGGCCGCTGGTGCTCGAGCACAGCGAAGTGGTGGTGCTGTGGAGCGCCAACCCGCTGAACACGCTGAAAATTGCCTGGAATGCCTCCGACGAGCAAGGGATCCCGTGGTTTGATCGGCTGCGCCAGAGCGGTAAGCGGCTGATCTGCATCGATCCGATGCGATCGGAAACCGTCGATTTCTTTGGCGATTCGATGGAGTGGATCGCGCCGCATATGGGCACCGACGTCGCGCTGATGCTGGGGATCGCCCATACGCTGGTGGAAAATGACTGGCAGGATGATGCGTTTCTTACCCGCTGCACCAGCGGCTACGATATTTTTGCCCGCTATCTGACCGGCGAAAGCGACGGCGTAGCGAAAACCGCTGAGTGGGCAGCAGCGATCTGCGGCGTTAAAGCAGATAAAATCCGCGAACTGGCGAAACTTTTCCACGAAAATACCACTATGCTTATGGCCGGCTGGGGCATGCAGCGTCAGCAGTATGGCGAGCAGAAACACTGGATGCTGGTCACTCTGGCCGCCATGCTGGGACAGATCGGTACCCCCGGTGGCGGGTTTGGTCTTTCCTATCATTTTGCCAACGGCGGCAACCCGACCCGCCGCGCGGCGGTGCTGGGCTCGATGCAGGGGAGCGTGGCGGGAGGCGTGGACGCGGTGGAGAAGATCCCGGTCGCACGAATTGTCGAGGCGCTGGAGAATCCGGGGGCGGAGTATCAGCACAACGGCATGGCGCGGCGCTTTCCCGATATTCGCTTTATCTGGTGGGCCGGCGGCGCCAACTTTACTCATCATCAGGACACCAACCGACTGATTCAGGCGTGGCAGAAACCGGAGCTTATCGTCATTTCCGAATGCTTCTGGACCGCCGCCGCGCGCCATGCCGATATCGTCCTGCCGGCGACCACCTCGTTTGAGCGTAACGATCTGACCATGACCGGGGACTACAGTAACCAGCATCTGGTGCCGATGAAGCAGGTGGTTGCCCCGCGAGATGAAGCGCGCGACGATTTCGCGGTCTTTGCCGACCTCAGCGAACGCTGGGAGGCGGGTGGCCGCGAACGCTTCACCGAAGGGAAGAGTGATTTGCAGTGGCTGGAGACTTTCTATCAGATGGCCGCCCGGCGCGGCGCCCAGCAGCAGGTGACGCTGCCGCCATTTGCCGAATTCTGGCAGGCTAACCAGCTGATTGAGATGCCGGAGGAGCCGAAGAATGCCCGTTTTGCGCGTTTCGCCGCCTTCCGCGCCGATCCCCAGGCCAACCCGCTGAAAACGGCGAGCGGTAAAATAGAGATCCACTCGCCGACCATCGCCGCTTTTGGTTACGCCGACTGTCCGCCGCATCCGATGTGGCTGGAGCCCGACGAGTGGCATGGCAACGCAGAGGCGGGGCAGCTGCAGCTGCTGTCGGCCCATCCGGCCCACCGTCTGCACAGCCAACTGAACCACACCGCGCTGCGCGAGCGCTATGCCGTCGCCGGGCGCGAACCGGTGACTATTCATCCGCAGGATGCGCAGGCGCGCGGGATTGTCGATGGCGATCTGGTGCGGGTATGGAACGCCCGCGGTCAGGTGCTGGCCGGCGCCGTGGTGACGGAGGGGATCCGCCCGGGGGTGATTTGCCTGCATGAAGGAGCGTGGCCCGACCTGGATCCGCAGGTCGGCATCTGCAAAAACGGGGCGGTGAACGTCTTAACCAAAGATATTCCGACATCCCGGCTGGGCAACGGCTGTGCCGGGAACACCGCCCTGGCGTGGCTGGAGAAATATACCGGCCCGGCGCTGCCGCTTACGGCATTTGATCCGCCGGCCAACGCATAATCCACGTCGGGTGCTGAGTATCGTCCTGCCATGCGCAGTCTTCAATCCGGAAGCCCTGCGCATGGTAGAAACTGACCGCCGATTCGTTCTTCTGATAAACCTCAAGGCTCAGCCAGGCGTAGTGCCGTTTGACTTCATCCAGCAGCGCCCGACCAATACCCTGGCGGGTGGCGCCCGGCGCAACAAACAGCGCGCCGACGAAACGGGAGTCCAGTACGCTGACAAAGCCTTTTAACTCGCCATCCTGCTCCCAGACCCAGGTGCTGGCGGCGGGAAGATAGACATCCCGTACTACCGCGACGCTGTCGCGCCAGTAGCTTTCGCTGATAAAAGGATGGGCATGAATCGTGCTGTCCAGCCACAGCGCCAGCAGCGGCGCGGTATCTTCAGTGTCCCACTTGCGGATCATCCTGACCTCCAGGGTGACAGAAGCAGCCGGTGACATGGTCGTTGACCAGCCCACAGGCCTGCATAAAGGAATAACAGATTGTCGAGCCGACAAACTTAAAGCCGCGTTTTTTCAATGCCTTCGACAGCGCATCGGAAGCCGGCGTCGTGGCGGGAATTTCCGCCAGCGTCGCAGCGCGGGTCACCTGTGGCGCATTGTCGACGAAGGACCAGACAAAATCAGTGAACGACTCGCCATTTTCTTCCATCGCCAGATAGGCGCGGGCGTTGCCGATAATGGCCTGGATTTTTCCCCGATGGCGAATGATGCCGGTATCCTGCAGGAGTCGCTCGATATCGTCATCACCCATCGCCGCCACGCGCACCGGATCGAACTGGTGAAAAGCCTGGCGGTAGTTCTGCCGTTTTTTTAACACCGTGATCCACGATAAACCGGCCTGCTGGCCCTCAAGGCAGATCATTTCAAACAGCTGGCGACCCTCTTTTTGCGCCACACCCCATTCGGTATCGTGATACTCGATGTATAACGGATCCTGACTCACCCATCCGCAACGCTGCATAGCTGTTTCTCCCTCTGCGCTAAAAAAGTGGACGCCCGCCTTGACGGCTGAAAGATAAAGATAATAGTTAATACAGGGAAATCGTATCCCCACTAAAAACACAGCAATATTGCCGATTCGGCTCTTTTCTGGAGTCGCATTAATGATAATAAAGAAATGCAATGGCCTCCGGGGGTTCTTGATCCCGGCGAGCGTATCCGTCTGGGTGTCATGTGTCTCTGGAGCGAATGCCTGGCAACAGGAATATATCGCTATCGATACAAAAAGTAATACGTCGGAACGCTATACATGGGATAGCGATCACCAACCACGTTATGAAGATATTCTCGCCGAGCGGATGAAGTCCTCTGAGACGCCCGGCGGGCTGGCGTTAAACCAGGGGCTGGCGCCGCCGGACAGCGGCCGCGGCCTGAGCGTTGGCTGGAATTATCCGCTGGCAAACGGCGTAACCTCCGGGCCGGTGGCCAGCCTGCGCAGCGACGTCACCGCGCCGACGGTGAGAAACGCAGGCGAGGCGGGCTACGTTAACACGCTCGGCTGGCGCATGGATTATCAGGCGCTGTGGGGCGTGCATCCCTGGGCGCAGGTGAGCTATAACCAGTCGCTCGCCAGCGATGTCTGGGCGCCGATGACCCGTGCCAGGGAGGGAGGCTGGAGCGATGTCACCCTGGGCGCTGATATGCGGTTGGGATCCCACGTGGCGGCATGGGCAACGCTATCGCAGGCGGATAACCTGCCGTCAGGGGAAAATACGCTCTATTTGATGGGGGTCAGCGCCAATTTTTAATCGGGAATTGTTACGCATTTGAAACGATGTGGTTATTGTTAAATCTCAGCAATGGCGCATTTCTGTGAGATAGCGCACACTAACTTTTTGCCTGTAATTTACGGAATGAATGTTATGCAATGCCATTCATTCCAACATTAATGCATTTCATTCCCCGCTGATGGCAGTTCATGCCTTTTTCCCCCACTGGATGAGGGGCCTTCGCTATTGTGGCGGCAGTTAATTTATCAGGACAACTGCTATGAACGCTGCAAACCGTCAATCGACCCGCTGGCTGACACTGATCGGCACCATCATCACCCAATTCGCTCTCGGTTCGGTTTATACCTGGAGCCTGTTTAACAGTTCGCTGTCTGACAAACTGGGCGAGCCGGTCAGTCAGGTGGCTTTTTCCTTTGGTCTGCTGAGCCTCGGGCTGGCGCTCTCTTCGTCGGTCGCCGGCAAGCTGCAGGAGCGCTTTGGCGTGAAGCGCGTCACCATGGCCTCCGGGATCCTGCTCGGCCTGGGCTTCTTCCTGACCGCGCACTCCAGCAGCCTGATGATGCTGTGGCTGAGCGCGGGCGTGCTGGTGGGGCTGGCGGACGGCGCCGGTTACCTGCTGACCCTGTCGAACTGCGTGAAATGGTTCCCGGAGCGTAAAGGGTTGATCTCCGCCTTCTCCATTGGCTCCTATGGTCTCGGCAGCCTGGGGTTCAAATTCATTGATTCCCACCTGCTGGCCACCGTTGGCCTGGAAAAAACCTTCGTTATCTGGGGCGCTATCGTGCTGGTGATGATCGTCTTTGGCGCGACCCTGATGAAAGATGCGCCAAATCACCCGGCAGCCACCGCGGCCAACGGCGTCGTGGAAAACGACTTCACCCTCGCCGAATCGATGCGTAAACCGCAGTACTGGATGCTGGCGGTGATGTTCCTGACGGCCTGCATGAGCGGTCTGTACGTAATTGGCGTAGCGAAAGATATTGCCCAGGGAATGGTCCACCTGGATGTCGCCACGGCGGCCAACGCGGTAACGGTTATCTCGATTGCGAACCTCAGCGGTCGCCTGGTGTTAGGTATCCTGTCTGATAAAATCTCCCGCATTCGCGTGATTACCATCGGTCAGGTCGTGTCGCTGGTGGGGATGGCCGCGCTGCTGTTCGCCCCGCTGAATGCCTTGACCTTCTTCGCCGCCATCGCCTGCGTCGCCTTTAACTTCGGCGGCACCATTACCGTCTTCCCGTCGCTGGTGAGTGAGTTCTTTGGTCTGAACAATCTGGCGAAAAACTATGGCGTGATTTATCTGGGCTTCGGTATCGGCAGCATCTGCGGCTCTCTCATCGCTTCGCTGTTCGGCGGTTTCTACGTGACCTTCTGCGTGATCTTCGCCCTGCTGATCCTCTCGCTGGCGTTATCCACCACCATTCGTCAGCCGAAAAGCACGGTATATAACGAGGCGCACGCCTGAAACCTGCAGCGTGAAACGTGCCCCTGGTTATTTCCCTAAGCAAATAGTGCCAATCCAGCCAAATGTTTTGTAAATGTTTGGCTGGATCACATTCCCTCCTGATACTTTTCTCGTTCCCTGTGGTCTACTTATCGCGGTTTGTAGAGGTTTCTGATAACCAACCCTAACGCACCCTATTAGCCTACTGACTCGTGCCACAGCGTCAGGCGGTGTTTTATTCTTCTTTTTCCAGGTTTGCTTGCATGAAATATATTAGAACGATGACGCAGCAGAAGCTTAGTTTTTGGCTGGCGCTGTACATCGGCTGGTTTATGAACGTCGCCGTTTTTTTCCGGCGTTTCGATGGTTATGCTCAAGAGTTCACTTTCTGGAAAGGGCTTTCCGGTGTTGTTGAACTGGTTGCCACGGTATTTGTCACCTTCTTCCTGTTACGTCTTCTGTCGCTGTTCGGCCGCCGTATCTGGCGCATTCTGGCGACGCTGATTGTCCTGTTTTCCGCCGCGGCGAGTTACTACATGACGTTCCTCAATGTGGTGATTGGCTACGGGAT
This sequence comes from Klebsiella sp. P1954, assembly GCF_018199955.1. Classification (NCBI taxonomy): domain Bacteria; kingdom Pseudomonadati; phylum Pseudomonadota; class Gammaproteobacteria; order Enterobacterales; family Enterobacteriaceae; genus Klebsiella; species Klebsiella sp. P1954. Next base: position 3,226,431 of record NZ_CP073373.1, read on the forward strand.
TATCGCTTCGGTGATGACCACCGATATCGACCTGTCGAAAGAGGTCATCGGCTGGCACCTGATCCTCTGGCTGGTGGCGGTGAGCGCGCCGCCGTTGCTGTTCATCTGGAGCAACCGCTGCCGCCATACGCTGCTGCGCCAGCTGCGCACCCCGGGCCAGCGGGTTAAAAACGTGCTGATCGTGGTGCTGGCCGGACTAATTGTCTGGGGACCCATCCGCCTGCTAGAGCTGCGCCAGCATGATGTGGAGCGCCATTCGGAAGTGGATATGCCGAGCTATGGCGGGGTGATCGCCAACTCTTACCTGCCGTCGAACTGGTTGTCGGCGCTGGGACTGTACGCCTGGGCGCAGGTGGATGAATCCTCAGACAACAAATCGCTGATTAACCCGGCGAAGAAGTTCACCTACGTCGCGCCGGAAGGTCTGGATGATACCTATGTGGTGTTTATCATTGGCGAAACGACCCGCTGGGACCATATGGGCATCCTCGGCTATAGCCGCAATACCACGCCAGAGCTGGAGAAAGAGAAGAATCTCGTCGCCTTCCGCGGTTACTCGTGCGATACCGCTACCAAACTGTCGTTACGCTGCATGTTTGTGCGCGAGGGCGGGGCGGAAGATAACCCACAGCGGACGCTCAAAGAGCAGAATGTCTTTGCCGTGCTGCATCAGCTGGGCTTCAGCGGCAATCTGTACGCCATGCAGAGCGAGATGTGGTTCTACAGCAACACGATGGCCAACAATATCGCCTACCGCGAGCAGATTGGCGCCGAGCCGCGCAACCGCGGTAAGAGCGTTGACGATATGCTGCTGGTGGATGAGATGAAGCGCGGTATGGCGCAGGGCAACGCCTCCGGTAAGCATCTGATCATTCTCCACACCAAAGGCTCCCACTTTAACTACACCCAACGCTACCCGCGCAGCTTCGCCCAGTGGAAACCGGAGTGCGTCGGCGTCGACAACAAGTGCTCGAAAGCGGAACTGATCAATTCCTACGACAATAGCGTGACCTATGTCGATCACTTTATCGTCAGCGTCCTCGACCAGCTGCGGGATAAGAAAGCGATTGTGTTCTATGCCGCCGACCACGGGGAGTCGATTAACGAGCGTGAACACCTGCACGGTACGCCGCGCAAGATGGCGCCGCCGGAGCAGTTCCGCGTGCCGATGATGGTGTGGATGTCGGATAAGTACCTGGAAAATCCCGATCACGCCGCCGCGTTTGCCCATCTGCAGCAGCAGGCTGCGATGAAGGTGCCGCGCCGTCACGTCGAGCTGTACGACACCATTATGGGCTGCCTCGGCTATACCTCGCCGGATGGCGGGATCAATGAGAACAACAACTGGTGCCGGTGGAAAAAGTAAGGCCCGATAGTTTTCAGATTCTCGGGTCTGTTTTCCTTTCCTGAGCCCAGGATAAGCTAATCCCTCGCCGGCTGACGCCGCGCGAGGGATTTTTTTCGCACAGTGGACGTGTCTGGCAGGTGACCTCTTCTTCTTTGATTACCCCTGTTTCCTCGCTTCCCCTGTGCATGAACTTTTCATGGAGAGAAAGGATGAAGGTGATAAAGGGGTTGGTCCTACTGTGCCTGATGATGCTCGCGGGCTGCCAGTCTGAGGAAGAGACCAGCCAGTTCCTGCTGGCCTGTAAATACGATGCGCCAGCGACGATCGCAGCCATGCTGGATAACGGCATTGATGTGGATGGTCAGGATAAAACCGGCTTAAGCGGCCTGATGGTCGCTGCTGCGGAAAATCGACGCGATGTGGTTGAATTGCTGCTTAAGCGTCGGGCGAAGCCGAACCTCCAGACGCGCCAGGGCGTCACGGCGCTGATGCTGGCGGCGGCGCGTGGCAGCGATACCGCGATTATCGGCGATCTTCTCCAGGCGGGAGCGTCGGTGAATCAGACCTCCATCGACAAGAGTACGGCATTGATGTCCGCCATCTCCGACGGCGGGGACGTCAGAAACGACTATCAGCATATTCTGGCGATGAAAAAGCCCGATGCGCCTGTCGAAGAGGAGAGTACGCTGGACAAGATAGTTGGCGCAACGGCGGCGAAATCGCTGGCGACGGGCAATCGCGCGCTGATGACCGAAGACATGGCGTTACAACTGGCGCCCGGCGCGTTTAAGAAGAACGTCGACGAGATAGTGGCGCTGCTCCTCAAGCACGGCGCGGACGTGAAGGCCGTCAACGCGTCCGGGGAATCGGCCTTTTTCCTCGCTGTCGATCACGCGCGATCGGCGGAAACCATCACGACCCTGGCCAACGCCGGGGCGGACACCAGCCTGGCGGATAAATCCGGCACCACACCGCTGATGCTGGCGGCGGCGGGGGATGATCCCGATCTGGTGCTGGCGCTGTCGGCCTCCGGGGTGGAAGTGGATCAGCCGAACCGTGAAGGACTCACGGCGCTGCAGGTGGCGGCGGGGCAGGGGGCGCCTGCGGTGATCGCGGCGCTGGTGCAGCGCGGCGCAAAGGTGGACCAGCTTTCCGCCAACGATCTCAGCCCGCTGATGCTGGCGGTCAAAATGAATAATAAAGCCAATGTCGAGGCGCTGCTTGCGGCTGGCGCCAGCGTCAACCTCAGCAATAAGGCCGGCTATACGGCGATTGGCTACAGCCGGGCCGGCGAGGTTCGCCAGCTGCTGCTGGCACAGCATGCCGAGCTGAAGGGGCAGGCCGCGCATATGGCGCAAAGCGAACTGCAGTTTTGTGCTAATGCCTTTGCCGACAAGCTGGCATACAGCGACATCGCCCGGGCGGTGAATAACGATACCCGCCCGGATATTATGCGTCATCAGCAATCCTGCCTGGAGCTGGGGGAGCTGACGATGCTACTGGGAGAGTTTACATTCACCCCGGCGGGCGCGACCTATCTCGGCGAGCCGGTGACATGTAAGGTATCCGAGTATCGCAAAACGTTTGAGGTGAACTGCCGCTAAAAACGTTGAGCAACCGGCGATTCGCTGCTCAGGCTGCTGAGTTTCTCGCCGGTTGAGCGATTTTTTGAAAATAAGGCATTGACGGGTAGGCATCCCAGCAGTAAGATGCGCCCCGCATTCGGTGATTGGCGCAGCCTGGTAGCGCACTTCGTTCGGGACGAAGGGGTCGGAGGTTCGAATCCTCTATCACCGACCAAATTCGAAAAGCCTGCTCAATGAGCAGGCTTTTTTGCATCTGAGGCCTGCGAGGATGAGAACCTCCGGGGGCAGGAGGTTCGACTCGAGCGAAGCGAGAGAACGTTGCGTCAGCAACGGCCCGCAGGGCGAGCCACGAAGTGGTGAGTCATCCTCTATCACCGACCAAATTCGAAAAGCCTGCTCAATGAGCAGGCTTTTTTGCATCTGAGGCCAGTGAGGATGAGAACCTCCGGGGGCAGGAGGTTCGACTCGCGTTTCGTAGGCCCGCGCAAGCGCAGCGCCGCCGGGCATCATCAGTGCACAACTGGCCAAAAATACCACCAAAATCACAATAAACGTCTTTACTCACGTTTTCAGCCGGCTATTCGCTATTTTGTGACATCTTCCATTGCATTTTTTTATCGATGAACAGATCTTTTTTCGCGAAGCTTATGGCTGAATGCAGCATTTTCCGCTGTGCGTTTTAACGTTCACGCTATTAATCGCTCACATATTGGTCACACAGCAAGAAATTTTTCTCATTTGCTGGCATTGTTTCCCACTGGGTGTTGCAAATTAATAAGGTCTTTATTCTGCTGAATTGCCAGTAGCATAAATTTCTCTGCTGAAAATAGCGTCCTGAAGTTTTTTTAATCTTTGCCTGCCGTTTCTCACGCTGGATGTAAAACCCGGCTGGCTGTATTGACGTTTCCCCATTCTGTTGACAGATTGTAGGGCATGAGGGGCATTTCATGGAGAATCCGTACTGCAACTCAGTCGTTTTTGCGAAAGGAATCCCCATCTCTCTCTACGCCTTCGGGCACCACCGACCGGACCGGGTAAAAAATAAATAAAGGTCCGGCGGATATATGCAAACAACATCACAATTTTGGAGCAGAATAATGAGTATTTCCTTGAAGAAATCAGGGATGCTGAAGCTTGGTCTGAGCCTGGTCGCCATGACCGTCGCCGCCAGCGTGCAAGCGAAAACCCTGGTTTATTGTTCTGAAGGCTCGCCGGAAGGATTTAACCCACAGCTCTTCACCTCTGGCACCACCTATGATGCCAGCTCCGTACCGATCTATAACCGCCTGGTCGAATTTAAAACCGGTACGACGGAAGTTATTCCAGGACTTGCTGAGAAATGGGAAGTCAGTGCGGATGGCAAAACCTATACTTTCCACCTCCGTCAGGGTGTGAAGTGGCAGGATAATAAAGACTTTAAACCAACCCGTGACCTGAACGCCGATGACGTGGTGTTCTCCTTCGATCGCCAGAAGAATACTAATAACCCGTACCATAAAGTTTCTGGCGGCAGCTATGAATACTTTGAAGGGATGGGCTTACCGGACCTGATTAGCGAAGTGAAGAAAGTGGACGATAATACCGTCCAGTTCGTCCTGACCCGTCCGGAAGCGCCGTTCCTCGCTGATCTGGCCATGGACTTCGCCTCCATTCTTTCGAAAGAGTATGCTGACAACATGCTGAAAGCCGGCACGCCGGAAAAAGTGGATCTCAATCCTATCGGTACCGGCCCATTCCAGCTGCTGCAATACCAGAAAGATTCCCGCATTCTGTATAAAGCCTTCCCGGGCTACTGGGGTACCAAGCCGAAGATCGATCGTCTGGTCTTCTCCATCACCCCGGACGCTTCCGTGCGCTATGCCAAGCTGCAGAAAAATGAGTGCCAGGTGATGCCGTACCCGAACCCGGCGGACATCGCGCGCATGAAGGAAGATAAGAACATTACCCTGCTGGAACAGCCGGGTCTGAACGTTGGTTATCTCTCCTTTAACACCGAGAAGAAACCGCTGGACGACGTCAAAGTACGTCAGGCGCTGACCTACGCGGTCAACAAAGAAGCGATCATCAAAGCGGTTTACCAGGGCGCAGGCCAGGCGGCGAAGAACCTGATCCCGCCGACCATGTGGGGCTATAACGACGACGTTAAGGACTATACCTACGATCCGGAGAAGGCGAAGCAGCTGCTGAAAGAAGCGGGCCTGGAAAAAGGCTTCACCATCGATCTGTGGGCGATGCCGGTACAGCGTCCGTACAACCCGAACGCCCGCCGCATGGCGGAGATGATTCAGGCTGACTGGGCCAAGATTGGCGTCCAGGCCAAGATCGTCACCTACGAGTGGGGCGAGTATCTGAAGCGGGCGAAAGCGGGCGAGCACCAGAGCGTGATGATGGGCTGGACCGGCGACAACGGGGATCCGGATAACTTCTTCGCGACCCTGTTCAGCTGCGCCGCGGCGAAAGACGGCTCCAACTACTCGCGCTGGTGCTATAAGCCGTTTGAAGATCTTATTCAGCCGGCCCGCGCTACCGACGACCACAACAAGCGTATTGAACTGTACAAACAGGCTCAGGTAGTGATGCATGACCAGGCTCCGGCGCTGATCATTGCTCACTCCACCGTCTATGAGCCGGTGCGTAAAGAAGTCAAAGGCTATGTGGTGGACCCGCTGGGCAAACACCACTTCGATAACGTCTCTGTCGAATAATAAGCACGATGCCTGACCCCCTCTCCCCGCGTGGGAGAGGCGGGGGGCGTATTCCCGCTATTCCGGGGAATGCTTTTGTGAGCAATACAGACGCCCTGTCGCCAGGCGGGGCGTCACTAGAGAGAATCCGGGTTATGTTGCAGTTTATTCTCCGACGTCTGGGACTTGTCATCCCGACATTTATCGGTATCACCCTTCTCACCTTTGCCTTCGTCCATATGATCCCCGGCGATCCGGTGATGATTATGGCGGGCGAACGTGGTATTTCCCCCGAACGTCACGCGCAGCTGCTGGCCGAAATGGGCCTTGATAAGCCGCTGTGGCAGCAATATGCCCACTATATCTGGGGCGTGCTGCACGGCGATTTAGGCATCTCGCTGAAAAGCCGCATTCCCGTGTGGCAGGAGTTTGTCCCGCGCTTTAAAGCCACCCTTGAGCTGGGCGTCTGCGCGATGATCTTCGCCGTCGCCGTCGGCATTCCGGTGGGCGTGCTGGCTGCGGTAAAACGCGGCTCCATCTTTGACCACACCGCGGTGGGCCTGGCGCTGACCGGCTACTCAATGCCTATCTTCTGGTGGGGCATGATGCTGATTATGCTGGTTTCGGTACAGCTGAACCTGACGCCGGTCTCCGGGCGCATCAGCGATACGGTGTTCCTTGACGATACCCTGCCGCTGACCGGCTTTATGCTGATCGACACCGCCATCTGGGGCGAGCAGGGCGACTTTATTGACGCCTTAATGCATATGATCCTGCCCGCTATCGTGCTGGGCACCATCCCGCTGGCGGTGATCGTGCGTATGACCCGTTCGTCGATGCTGGAAGTGCTTGGCGAAGACTATATCCGTACCGCGCGCGCCAAAGGCCTGACCCGGATGCGGGTGATCGTGATCCACGCTCTGCGTAACGCGATGCTGCCGGTGGTCACGGTGATTGGTCTGCAGGTGGGCACCCTGCTGGCGGGCGCCATCCTGACGGAAACCATTTTCTCATGGCCTGGTTTAGGTCGCTGGCTGATCGACGCGCTGCAGCGTCGCGATTATCCGGTGGTGCAGGGCGGGGTGCTGCTGGTGGCGACGATGATTATCCTCGTCAACCTGCTGGTCGACCTGCTGTACGGCGTGGTGAACCCGCGTATCCGGCATAAGAAGTAAGGGGGCCATCATGTCACAAGTTACTGAAAATAAAGTTATCGCTGCGCCGGTACCCATGACTCCGCTGCAGGAGTTCTGGCACTATTTCAAACGCAACAAAGGGGCGGTCGTCGGGCTGGTATACGTGGTGGTGATGATCGTCATCGCGGTATTCGCCAACTTCCTCGCCCCCTATAACCCGGCGGATCAGTTCCGTGATTCGCTGCTGGCGCCGCCGTTCTGGCAGGACGGCGGCAGCCTGTCGCATCTGCTCGGCACCGACGACGTGGGCCGCGATATTCTGTCGCGCCTGATGTACGGCGCCCGCCTGTCGCTGCTGGTGGGCTGCCTGGTGGTGGTCCTGTCGCTGATCCTCGGCGTGGTGCTCGGCCTGGTGGCGGGCTATTTCGGCGGAGTGGTGGACTCAATCATCATGCGCGTCGTCGATATTATGCTGGCGCTGCCGAGTCTGCTGCTGGCGCTGGTGCTGGTGGCAATCTTCGGGCCCTCCATCGTCAACGCCTCGCTGGCGCTAACCTTCGTGGCGCTCCCGCACTATGTGCGTCTCACGCGCGCCGCGGTGCTGGTGGAGGTCAACCGTGACTACGTGACCGCCTCCCGCGTAGCGGGCGCCGGCGCGATGCGCCAGATGTTCGTTAATATTCTGCCTAACTGTCTCGCGCCGCTGATCGTTCAGGCGTCGCTGGGCTTTTCCAACGCCATTCTCGACATGGCAGCGCTGGGGTTCCTCGGCATGGGCGCGCAGCCGCCGACGCCGGAGTGGGGCACCATGCTTTCCGACGTGTTGCAGTTCGCGCAGAGCGCCTGGTGGGTAGTCACCTTCCCGGGCGTGGCGATCCTGCTGACGGTGCTGGCATTTAACCTGATGGGTGACGGTCTGCGTGACGCGCTCGATCCCAAACTGAAGCAGTAAGAGGTTCGAGATGGCGTTATTGAATGTAGATAAATTATCGGTGCATTTCGGCGATGAAAACGCGCCGTTTCGCGCCGTAGACCGCATCAGCTATAGCGTGAAGCAGGGTGAAGTGGTCGGTATCGTCGGGGAGTCCGGCTCCGGTAAATCCGTCAGCTCGCTGGCGATTATGGGGCTGATTGACTATCCCGGCCGGGTGATGGCGGACAAACTGGAATTTAACGGCCGCGATCTGCAGCGCATCTCTGAAAAAGAGCGGCGCCAGCTGGTGGGGGCGGAAGTGGCGATGATCTTCCAGGATCCAATGACCAGCCTCAACCCGTGCTTTACCGTCGGCTACCAGATTATGGAAGCGATTAAGGTCCATCAGGGTGGTAATAAGCAAACCCGCCGCCAGCGGGCCATCGACCTGCTGAACCTGGTGGGCATTCCCGATCCGGCCTCGCGGCTGGACGTCTATCCGCATCAGCTTTCCGGCGGCATGAGCCAGCGTGTGATGATCGCGATGGCGATTGCCTGTCGGCCAAAACTACTGATTGCCGATGAACCGACCACCGCGCTGGACGTGACCATTCAGGCGCAAATCATTGAGCTACTGCTGGATCTGCAGCAGCAGGAGAATATGGCGCTGGTGCTGATCACCCACGACCTGGCGCTGGTGGCGGAAGCCGCGCATAAAATTATCGTTATGTACGCGGGTCAGGTGGTGGAGACCGGTGACGCGAAAGATATCTTCCGCGCGCCGCGCCATCCTTATACCCAGGCGCTGCTGCGCGCGCTGCCGGAATTCGCCCAGGATAAAGCGCGTCTGGCCTCGCTGCCGGGCGTGGTGCCGGGGAAATATGACCGTCCCAACGGCTGCCTGCTTAATCCGCGCTGCCCCTATGCCACGGATAAATGCCGTAGCGAAGAGCCGGCGCTCGCGGATCTGACCGGCGGCCGCCAGTCTAAATGTCACTACCCACTCGATGATGCCGGGAGGCCTGGATTATGAGTACGCAAAAGGCCGCCACGCCACAACCGCTGTTGCAGGCCATTGATCTGAAAAAACACTATCCGGTGAAGAAGGGGTTATTCGCCCCGGAACGGCTGGTGAAGGCGTTGGACGGCGTCTCCTTTACCCTTGAGCGCGGTAAAACGCTGGCGGTAGTGGGGGAGTCGGGCTGCGGCAAATCGACCCTCGGTCGTCTGCTGACGATGATTGAGATCCCCACCGGCGGCGAGCTCTATTATCAGGGGCAGGATCTGCTTAAGCACGACCCGCAGGCGCAGAAGCTGCGGCGGCAAAAAATCCAGATTGTGTTCCAGAACCCGTATGGTTCGCTGAACCCGCGTAAAAAAGTGGGGCAGATTCTGGAGGAGCCGCTGCTGATTAACAGCAGCCTGAGCAAAGAGCAGCGGCGTGAAAAAGCGCTGGCGATGATGGCGAAAGTGGGCCTGAAAACCGAGCATTACGATCGCTACCCGCATATGTTCTCCGGCGGTCAGCGTCAGCGTATCGCTATTGCTCGCGGGTTAATGCTGGATCCAGATGTGGTGATTGCCGATGAGCCGGTCTCCGCGCTGGACGTTTCGGTACGCGCCCAGGTGCTGAACCTGATGATGGATCTGCAGCAGGATTTAGGGCTGTCCTACGTGTTTATCTCCCACGACCTGTCGGTCGTCGAGCACATCGCCGATGAAGTGATGGTGATGTATCTCGGCCGCTGCGTGGAGAAGGGCACCAAAGACCAGATCTTCAACAATCCGCGTCATCCGTACACCCAGGCGCTGCTGTCGGCGACGCCGCGTCTGAACCCAGACGACCGGCGCGAGCGGATCAAGCTGACCGGCGAACTGCCGAGCCCGCTAAATCCGCCACCGGGCTGCGCCTTTAACGCGCGCTGTCGCCGTCGCTTTGGCCCCTGCACTCAGCTCCAGCCGCAGCTGAAGGATTACGGCGGCCAGCTGGTGGCCTGCTTTGCCGTCGACCAGGATGAGAATCCGCAAAAGTCCCACGCCTGATGGCGCGCTCCCGGTCCCATGGCCGGGAGCTTCTCTCCCGCCGTGGATAAAACCTGGCGCTTGCGCATATTGCCGCAGTTTATGTCACGCTCTCAGAGCATTCTTCGTAGATTATCCGAAAAAATAAGCCTTTCAGTCCATTTTTATAGAATTAAAGAGAAATTAAAATGGTTCAGGTTTATTCTTTCGCTGATCTGACGCTATGATTTCATCATGACCTAATACTTTTATATAAAAACGACTGGGAAGCGTGGTGATTGCGGGAAGTTAAGGATGTACGCATACCTAAAAAATGGGGCTACCCTTCTGCAAGGGGAATGTTAGTGTAGCGATACTTCTGCCGTGGAATCATCCCGAAAATCAAATTCTAAACTATTATAACCCTGTCAATCGTGTGTATTGGTACGTCACCATCGGCGCGTTATCTGGCATCCCAGAAGCGTGACGATATTTTTAATATACCCAGAAAATAACAACAAACTTAATATGAAATTTTTAAAATCATGAGGTTATCAATGAACCATTATGATGATCTGCAGCGCTTTCAAGAAAAAACGCGGACGCAAAACCTCAACTTTCAGGATCTTTCTTCGCAAGCCGCCACGCGGGAACACGGCGACTGGGCGATCCTCAATCAGCTAAATCCCGGCGCCGAGAAAACCTCTTCTCTGGCGCTGGGAGGCTCGGTCTCCGCGCCGTTGCCGCAGTCGGTGCCTGCGGATCTGTTCCGCCAGGTAGAGGCGGCCGTAGCAGCGGCGCCAACCTCTGATCCTGTTGTGTCTGCCGCTTCGGCCGCGCCTGCTACCCCCCAGCCGGTCGTGGAGACCGCCGCAGCCGCACCGGAGCCGGTCAGGCAGGAGCCTGCGCCGACCCCTGCGCCTTCAATTCCGGCGTCGGAACCGGCCATGGCGCCGCCGCCGAGAATGGCCCCCCGACCCGCGCCCGCCGCCGAGAACTATGCCCACCTGTTCGCCGCGAAAAGCGCGGAGCCGGTGGCGAAAAATAAAGACCAGCCTTTGAAATCACTTCTGGAAAGGATCGCGACATGCCGTTGATTTGCGTCTGTTCACCGAAAGGCGGCGTAGGGAAAACGACCCTGGCGGCCAATTTAGCCTATTCGCTGGCGCGGACGGGCAGCAAAGTTCTGGCGCTGGATTTTGATGTCCAGAACGCGCTGCGTTTGCATTTTGGCGTACCGCTGAACGATGAGCGGGGCTATGTGGCGAAGGCGCTGGAGCTGCACGACTGGAGCCAGTGCGTGTTGAGCGCCGGCAGTAATATTTTCGTCCTGCCATATGGCGAAGTGAGCGAGGCGCAGCGTCAGGCGTTTGATGAGCAACTGACCCATAATGACCATTTCCTCCAGCGCGGTCTGTCCGCGCTGCTTAATTATCCCGGGCTTATCACCATCGCCGATATGCCCCCTGGACCTTCGCCCGCGCTAAAGGCGCTGACGGGGCTGGCGGACCTGCATCTTATCCCGCTGCTGGCGGATACCGCCTCGATGTCGACCCTGGCGCACGTAGAAAAGCAGCGCCTGACCGGCGCGGCGCTGAATCATAAGCACGGGCACTATTTCGTCATTAACCAAAGCGATAGCCGTCGCCAGGTCAGCCGGGACGTCACCAGCCTGATGGAAGAGAAACTGGGCGAGCGACTGCTTGGCGTGATCCATCGTGATGAAAGCGTAGTGGAGGCCAATGCCTCGCAGAAGTCGATCCTGGACTTTAACGCTTCCTCGGCAGCGGCCTTCGATATTGAAATCATGGCTAAAAAAATATCTTCGCTGTTGGGTATTCATATTGGCGATGGCACGGTGCACAGCCAGCCACGCATGTCAGGGCGTTAACTTTTTGCAGGGCTGCTGAATGAAAAAATCTCTTTTTTGGTTGCTGGCGCTGGTGCTGTCACCCGTCGCCGTGCTGGTGGTGATCACGCCGATGGACAGCCAGAAGCAGTATATTTTTGGTCTGTTAAGTATCGGTATTCTCTTTCTGATGGGCTTCAGCAAGCGCCGCAGCGTATCGGTCATTATGGTCGTCACGTCGCTGCTGATGTCCACCCGTTACATGTATTTTCGCCTCACGCAGACCCTGCACTTCAACTCGTCCATTGAAGCTATTCTCGGCATGGGACTCTTTCTGGCGGAAGTCTATATCTGGGTGATGCTACTGCTTAACTATCTGCAGACGGTCTGGCCGCTGAAGCGCGGCATTGTTCCGCTGCCGGATGATATGAGTAAGTGGCCGACGGTCGATATCTATATTCCGAGCTATAACGAACCGCTGGAGGTGGTGCGCGATACCGTCCTGGCGGCACAATGCATTGATTATCCAAAAGATAAAATGAAAATCTATCTTCTGGATGACGGTAAGCGCAGCGAGTTTGCCGTCTTCGCCGCCGACGTTGGGGTGGGCTATATCACCCGCAATGACAACAAGCACGCCAAAGCGGGGAACCTTAACCATGCGCTGACCCTGACTCAGGGGGAGCTTATCTGCGTTTTCGACTGCGACCACGTCGCCACGCGCGTCTTCCTGCAGGCCACCGTCGGCGGCTTCCTGAAAGACCCGATGCTGGCTCTGGTGCAGACGCCGCACTACTTCTATTCCCCGGATCCATTTGAACGTAACCTCTCCGTCGGACGCAACATTCCCAACGAAGGGATGTTGTTCTATGGCCCGATTCAGCAGGGGAACGACAACTGGAACGCCACCTTTTTCTGCGGCTCCTGCGCGGTGATCCGTCGCGAGGCGCTGGCGCAGATCGGCGGTTTCGCCGTCGAAACGGTGACCGAAGATGCTCATACGGCGCTGAAGTTTCAGCGTCTGGGGTGGAAGTCGGCCTTTCTCGATATCCCACTGGCCGCAGGCCTCGCTACTGAACGCCTGGTGGTGCACGTCATCCAGCGTACCCGCTGGGCGCGCGGGATGACGCAGATTTTCCGCGTCGATAATCCGCTGTTTGGCCGCGGGCTGACTTTTCAGCAGCGCTTGTGCTATCTCAGCGCCATGCTCTACTACCAGTTCGCGCTGCCCAGGGTGGTGTTTGTCACCGCCCCGCTGGCTTACCTGCTGTTTAACCTCAATATTATTTACTCTTCAGCGAGCCTGATTGTCTCCTATGCGCTGCCGCACCTGTTCCTCGCTATTTACGTCGGTTCGCGAATGAACGGCCGCTATCGCTACAGCTTCTGGGGGGAGATCTACGATATTGTGCTGGCCTTCCACCTGGTGCTGCCGACCCTGGTGACGATGATTTTCCCTAAACGCGGCAAGTTCAACGTCACCGATAAGGGCGGCCTGCTGGACGTCGGCTACTTCGATTTCACCGTGGTGCGCCCGCATCTGGTGGTGGCCTGCCTGCTGGCCCTGGGGGTGATCGTCGGCATCGTCCGGGCGATTGGCCATGACTACTTTGGCTCGGATCCCAACGTTATCGCCCTCAACGTCGGGTGGGGGATCTACAGTCTGATCTTCCTGCTGGCGGCGATTGCCGTGGCGCGCGAAACGCGGCAGGTGCGAAAAACCATTCGTATCGATGTCGACATTCCGGTGGTGATCCATTACGCCAGCGGCATCGTCTCGCGCAGTCATACCGCGGATCTGTCGATGGGCGGCTGCCGCGTGGTCGCGCCTGATAATCGCCATCTGGAGGATGACATCGAAGAGATTGAGCTGATCCTGCAGTCCGGGGCTATCTCGATTCCGGCCCAGCTGGTCACCTCTGACGAGCGCTTCCTGCGCCTCAAGTTTGATGAAGATATTCCGCTTTCGCGCCGCCGTGAACTGGTGCGCGTGGTGCTGGCCCGCGCGGATGCGTGGATTAATCCGCCGCGCCCGCAGGATAACCCGTTCCGCTCCTTCTTCACCATTTTACGCTGCGTGTTCGAACTGTTCTGGCTGACGTGGAAAACCCGTCGTAGCCAGCGCAATCGGGCAACAGTGGCGAAAACGGCGCAGGAGGATGGGACGTTATGAAGCGATTAACCACGCTGGCGCTGCTGGCAGGGATGCTCTCTGCGCCTGCGCTACACAGTGAAGAACCGGGCTCCGGCTCCGCTGCCCCGCTGAGCTTCCCGCAGCTCAACGACGCGGCGGACAGCGAGCCAGGCGACGAACCTCCGGCTGCCTCGCCGGAGGAGGGCGCCTCTCCGGCAGCCCCCGCCACCGCCGGCGATGCGGTGGCGACGGCCCCTGCGCCGGTTATGCCGGACTTACCCCCGCCGGTGAGCGGCACGGCCGCGCCGGAGGTCATTCCTGTCGCTCCGGTCTGGGGAGGCGATCTGAATCTGGCGCAGATGGGGATGCCGGACGGGATTATCCTCAGCGGCGGCCAGCGACAGGGTGGGGTCAGCTTTACCCTGCCTGCCGATCAGGTGGTGATCCATTCTCAGCTCAGCCTTGCCGTTCGCGTATCGCCGGAGATGGCGAGCCGCAACGCCACCCTGCAGCTGATGCTCAACGGTCAACCGCTCGGCACGCTGCCGCTGGGCGCCGATGGCGAGGATGTCTCCCATTATCAGCTGGATATTCCGCCCGCGCTGATGGTCTCCAGCAATAACCTGAGCGTGAAGATCAACGATGGCGATACCCTGCAGTGCCAGCGTGACATTCATGATACGTCGCGGGTGACGGTGCTGCCCACGTCGCATTTCAGCTGGGAAAGCCAGCAGCTGAACATCAGCGACGACCTGAGCCACTTCCCGCGGCCCTTCTTTGACAGCATGCAGATGACCCCGGCGGACATTGCGGTCGCCTATGGGGCCAAGCCGTCGGCGGACGTCTTCAGCGCCGCGGCGCTGATCTCCTCCTGGCTGGGTATCCAGGCGGACTATCGCGGCATCGCCTTCAGCGCTCTGCGCGACCGTCTGCCGGAACGCCACGGCATCGTGATTGGCCATCCGGGGGAGCAGGTGGGCGGCATGATGCTGCCGGAAACCGATAAGCCGCTGCTGCGCATCATCGCCAACCCCGCCAATCCGGCCTATAAACTGCTGCTGATTGTCGGCAAAAACGATACGGCGCTGCGCATGGCCGCCTGGCGGTTAACCCGCGGCAACTTTGCGCCGCAAACCGCGACGCTGGATGTCGAACCGCAGACCATCCCGGTTGGCAAAGCATATGATGCCCCGCGCTGGATCCCCACCGATCGTCCGGTCAAGCTCAGCGAGCTGCTGCGTAAGGATCAAAGCCCGACCGTCAGCGGCGTCTGGCACGAACCTTTACGTATCGCCTTCCGCGCCGCGCCCGATCTCTATCTGTGGGATGGAGAGACCATTCCGCTACAGGTTGGCTACCGCTTCCCGTCGGAAAGCTGGATTAATGAGGACAAGTCCTTGCTGAGCGTCACGCTCAACGGCACCTTCCTCAACAACCTGCCGATGAACAAGCAGGGGCCGCTGGAGAAAGTCTGGCGCTACCTCGGGGGCGATGCGCGCCAGGAGCGCTTTACCATCCCGCTGGCGCCCTACCTGATTTACGGCGATAACCAGCTGTCGATGTACTTCAATGTGGTGCCGAAGGACGATGTTCCGTGTTCGGTGCTGCTGAATAACAATATCAAGAGCCGGATCACTGACGACTCCTGGATCGATTTGAGCAAGACGCGTCACTTCTCGCTGTTGCCCAATCTCTCCTACTTTGTCGGCGCCTCGTTCCCCTTCTCGCGGCTGGCGGACTATTCGCAGACGACCCTCCTGCTGCCGGCGGACCCGTCTGAAACCCAGGTGGCGACCCTGCTGAATCTGGCGGCACGCTCCGGGAACGCGACCGGCACCGCGCTGGCGAATAACCGCGTCGTGCTCGGGATGCCCACCGGCGGGGGGGATTTGCAGTCGCTGCGCGAACGTGACGTGCTGGCGGTCACCGCTCTCGATCAGCAGGCCTTTAACCAGAGCCTGCTGGCCGACTCACCCTACCGCCCGGTAGATAATGTGCTGAGCGTCCGCGAGCCAGACCTGTGGCAAAAAGTCCAGCGCCGGCTCACCGGCGACTGGACTTCCGCCAGCCTCGACGCCGATCGCTACTTTTCGTCGAGCAGCGCCTGGCGCGGGTTCATCAGCTATCGCTCGCCGTGGAATTCCACCCGCCTGGTGGTGGTGGCGCTGGCCAGCAATGATGACCAGCTGGCGCGACTGAAGACCGATCTGGACTCGCCGCGCATTAACGCCGGGATCCGCGGCGATACCGCGGTGATCACCAGCGATAACGGGGTGCGCAGCTTCCAGGTGAGTACGCCGTTCCCCAGCGGTCAGATGCCGTGGTACATGATGGCGGTCTGGTATGCCAGCCAGCACTCAGGTTTCCTGGCGGTGCTGGGGCTGATTGCCACCTCGATAATGGGACTGGCGCTGACCGCGATGTTTAAACGTCACGCCCGTAAGCGTCTGGGTTCGGGGGATAACCAATGAAAAGAAAAATAATAATAACGATGAAAAACACCCGTCGGCTCACCACGTTCTGCCTCACCGGCGCGTTGACTCTCGCTGCCTCGGGCGGCGCGCTGGCGTCGGGGAACGACGCGGCGCTACAGGCGCTGTTCGCTCAGGCCAACTACTGGCATGAGAAATCTCATGACGAGCTGGCGATGGAGTCCCTGCAGAAGGTGCTCTCGGTGGATGCCAACAACACCCAGGCGCTGTATCTGATGGCGCTCTGGTCGCAGCAGGGCGGCGATATGCAGGCGGCGGCGCAGTGGCGCGCGCGGCTGGCGAAAGCGGCCCCTGACAGCCCGGGACTACAGGATCTGGACAACGCCAAAAAGATGTCGCAGGTGCCGCAGGGCCAGCTCAACCTGGCCCGCCAGCAGGCGCGCGGAGGCAATATCCCCGGGGCGCTGGCGACCTGGCGCAGTATGTTCAATGGCAATACGCCGCCTGCCGGGCTGGCGGCGGAATATTACCTGACCATGGCCAGCGACAAATCGCTCTATCCGCAGGCTATCAGCGAGCTGCGCCAGTACGTGGCGCAGCATCCGCAGGAGAACGCCCCGCGGGTGGCGTTGGGCAAAGCGTTAACCTGGCGGGAAGAGACTCGCCGGGAAGGGATCGCCCTGCTCGAGCCGATGGCCAGCGGCAATAAAGAGGCGGACAGCGGCTTGCGCCAGGCGCTGCTCTGGCTGGGCCCGCAGGCCGGGGATGAGCAGTATTACGACACCTGGATGCAGCGGCATCCCCAGGACAGCGAAGTTCAGAATTACTTTCGCGAACGGCGCAGCGGTCAGGCGCGCGGCGAGGGCTACGCCAATCTCAACAGCGGCAATACCGCCGCCGCGAAACAGCAGTTTGAAGAGGTATTGCAGACCAACCCCCAGGATGCCGATGCGCTGGCGGGCATGGGCTATATCGCCCAGCGCAGCGGCGACTACCAGGCCGCGTCGCAGTATTTGAGCCGGGCCGCGGACCTCGGCGGCGACGCCTCGGCGACCCGTCGTCAGCAGGCGGCCGATGCGCTGTTCTACGGCCAGCTGGCGCAGGCCCAGCAGGCCTATAAGCAGGGCAATATCAGCCAGGCGCTGGCGCTCTCCGCGCCGTTGGCGCAGCAGAGCGGGGCGCAGGGCGCCTCGGCGAAGCTGTTCCGCGCCGATGTGCTGCGGCACAACAAAGATTTGCCCCAGGCGGAGCAAACGCTGCGCTCACTGTTAAATGACGATCCGCAGAACGCGGCGGCGCGGGAAAACCTCTATTACGTGCTGCGCGAGCAGAATAAATCCGCCGAGGCGCAGGCGATGCTGCAGACGCTCCCGCAGAGCCTGCGGCAAAAACTGCAGCCGCGGGTGGTGGCCGGTATGCCGGGCGATGCCCTGCGCCGTCAGGCCCAGGCGCAGGTCAGCGGCGGTAACCCAGCCGGCGCCATTGCCACCCTGCGCGAAGGCGTCGCCCGCTATCCGGACGATCCCTGGCTGCGCCTCGACCTGGCCCGGCTGCTGCAAAAATCGGGTAACGGCAGCGAGGCCTCTTCGCTGATGTCGGCGGCCTATCGCCCCGGCGCCAGCAACAGTGCGCTGTATGCCGCCGCCCTGTTTGCCAGCGAAAACGGCGCCTGGCAGCAGGCGCAGACGCTGCTGGCGCGCATTCCCGGCGGCAGCCAGACCAGCGACATGCGCGATTTGCGCCAGCGGGTGAACTACAACCTGCAGTTGGTGACGGCCGAAAACTACCTGGCGCAGGGCAATACCATCGCCGCCAGCAATACCCTGCGGGCGATGGCCTCCACGCCGCCAAAAGCCCCGGCGGACGCCGGCAAGCTGGCGCGTCTGCTGGCCGAGAGCGGCGACCTGACCACCGCGGTCTCGCTGGTGCGCAACAATATCAGCAGCGGCGTATCCGGCAATGCCGGGGATTACGCCGATCAGATCGCTGTCCTGAATCAGGCCGGGCTGACCGGCGAGGCGCAGAACCTGATCAGCAATCCGCAGCTGCAGGCCAGCAGTACGCCGACGCAGCTGGCGAGCATTCGCAATGGCTATGTGATCAACGAAGCCGACCGCCTGCGCGAGCAGGGCAATTACGCTGCGGCGTATGACAAGCTGATCCGCGCTATGCAAAGCGATCCGCAAAATACCGATCTGATGTTCGCCATGGCGCGGCTGTACCAGAGCGGCAAAATGAACAAAGAGGCCGGGGTGGTCTATGACTACCTGATGACGCGCGATACGCCGAACCAGGATGCGCGCGCCGGGGCCATCGACGTGGCGCTGTCGGCGGGGAACAACGATCGCGCTGAACAGCTGGCCGGCGGTTTGCGCCAGGATAACTCCCCGGATCGCCTGCTGCTGCTGGCGAGAGTGGCGGAGGCCCAGGGACATCATCAGCAGGCGATGACCTATCTGCGCAGCGCCCGCGGCAAACTGCTGGGCATGCAAAGCACCAACAGTAGCGAAACGCCGACCGTCGGCGGGGTGCTGGCGGCGGATAACCCCTTTATCGGCGTGTCGCAAACGTCGGCGCCGACGCGGACGGCCTCCGCCTACGGGCAGTACATGCCGTGGCAGGTTGCCCAGTCGGCCGCCGCGCCTGGTTCCACGCTGCCGGGGATCCAGCGCACCGATCTGCCGGTGGACACCGCCCAGACGCGGATGCTGCGTCAGGTGGACACCATGATGGAGTCGCTGCAGGAGAAAACCGGCAGCTGGCTGCAGGGGGGAATGGACGTGCGTGGACGCGACGGCGAATCGGGCACCAGCAAGCTGACGGAGCTCCGGACGCCGCTGACCTGGTCATCCTCGCCGTTTGGCGACTCGCGCTTTGACTTTACCGTCACCCCGGTGTCGTTGAACGCCGGGACCGCCAGCGGCGACGCCTGGCGTCGCTACGGCGCCAACCCGCTGGCTAACGCGGTCTCCAACATGGTGAGTACCGCCACCAGCGAGCAGGCGGCGATCGCCTCGATGACCGAGGCGGAGCGGACGGCCTATTTCGCCAGCAATCCAGGGGCCGAGGCGTTAAGCGGCCTCGGCACCCTGAACGCGGCAGATTTCAATCCTACCACCAGCAGCGGGATGGAAAACCTGGCGAAGCTCGGGAGCTATGATGCGGGGCAGGTGGCCAGCTATCTCTCTTCGTCCAGCCGCAAGCCGAACGTTGACCAGACCAGCGGCTCGACCGATTCGCAGAAGGCCAATGGCGTCGAACTGGCGCTGGCGTTAAGTGGTGACGATTACCGGGTCGATATCGGCAGCACGCCGTTGGGCCAGGATCTTAATACCGTAGTCGGCGGGGTGAAATGGTCGCCCAAGCTGACCAACTATCTGTCGCTGATCCTCACCGGCGAACGCCGCTCGCTAACCGACAGCCTGCTTTCCTACGTGGGTCTGAAAGACGCCTATTCCGGGAAAACCTGGGGGCAGGTGACGAAAAACGGCGGCACCCTGCAGCTGAGCTATGACGACGGCGACGCGGGCTTCTATGTCGGCGGCGGTGGATACAGCTATCTGGGGCAGAACGTCGCCAGCAACACCAGTATCAACGCCAATGCCGGGGTCTATCTTCGTCCCTACCATGACGAATACCGCCAGCTGCAGGCCGGGTTGAGCATGAGCTATATGGATTACTCCAAAAACCTCAGCTACTTCACCTATGGTCAGGGGGGCTACTTTAGTCCGCAAAACTACGTCAGCGTATCGCTGCCGGTCAGTCTGACGGAGAAATATGATAACTGGACCATGAAGCTCGGCGGCTCGGTGGGCTATCAGTCTTACAGTCAGGATAAGAGCGCCTATTTCCCGACCAATTCGGAGTGGCAACAGACCCTGGAGACGGCGGTGAGCAATGGGTTTGCCAAGGAAGCCTACTACTCCGCGACCTCGAAGAGCGGCATAGGGTATACCCTGCGCGCCGGGGCGGATTACAAGGTCAACAAACAAATGACCCTGGGGGGCCAGATTGGCTATGACACCTTCGGGGATTATAACGAAAGCACCGCCGGGCTCTATATTCGCTATATGTTAGGAGATCATTGATGATGACGGAGAACAATAACCCGGTGGTGATGACCTGGTTTCAGCAGCAGCAGACGCCTGCCGGATGGTTCGATCTGTTGATTATTATGGTCGAAGGTATGCTAAATAATGCCGGCGAGCTGGAAAGCCAGCCTTTCCTGCGTCAGATGGGCGCCTCGCTGGCGGAGACCCATCCGCTGCCGGCGTCGGAGACGGTGGGGGATCTGGAGGCCAATATCAACCGGCTGCTGACTCATTTTCACTGGGGCGTGGTGACCATCGATGTCGGTGAGGACGGCCTGCGCCTGCGCCATCAGGCGTTGCCGGTCAGCCGCGACGAAGCGGGGCGCGTGCGCTGGTGCAACGCGTTCTGTGCCATACTCGAGGGGTTATATTCTCGCTGGCTGCAGAGTCAGGGAGGCAGTGCCCACGTGATACTGCAGCGTGAGCGGGTGTTCTCCGTGTCTGACGTTCAGTTTCTCTACTACCATCCATAAAGAGTGAATTTATGCCCCTGCGTGCTTTAGTGGCGGTGATAGTGACAACGGTAGTGATGCTGGTGCCCAGGGCGTGGGCGGATACGGCCTGGGAGCGCTATAAGGCCCGTTTTATGATGCCGGATGGTCGTATCATTGATACCGCCAATGGCAATGTGTCGCATACGGAAGGTCAGGGCTTCGCCATGCTCCTGGCGGTGGCGAATAACGATCGTCCGGCGTTCGACAAGCTGTGGCAGTGGACGGACAACACCCTGCGCAACAAGTCTAACGGGCTGTTTTACTGGCGCTATAACCCGGTGGCGCCGGACCCTATCGCCGATAAAAACAACGCCTCCGATGGCGATACCCTGATCGCCTGGGCGCTGCTACGCGCGCAAAAGCAGTGGCAGGATAAGCGCTATGCGATTGCCTCTGACGCCATCACCGCCGCCCTGCTGAAGTCTACGGTGGTGTCTTTCGCCGGTCGCCAGGTAATGCTCCCGGGCGTGAAAGGGTTCAACCTCAATGATCACCTGAACCTTAACCCTTCCTATTTCATCTTCCCGGCCTGGCGCGCCTTCGCGGAGCGGACGCATCTCACCGCCTGGCGGACATTGCAGAGCGACGGACAGGCGCTGCTGGGGCAGATGGGCTGGGGGAAATCACATCTACCCAGCGACTGGGTGGCGCTGCGGGCGGATGGCAAGATGCTGCCAGCCAAAGAGTGGCCGCCGCGGATGAGTTTCGATGCGATCCGTATCCCGCTGTATCTCTCGTGGGCCGATCCGCACAGCGCCTTGCTCGCGCCCTGGAAGGCCTGGATGCAGAGTTACCCGCGCCTGCAAACCCCGGCGTGGATCAACGTCAGCACCAACGAGGTGGCTCCCTGGTATATGGCCGGCGGCCTGCTGGCGGTGCGCGATCTGACGCTGGGTGAACCGCAGGAGGCGCCGCAGATTGACGACAAGGATGATTATTACTCTGCGAGCCTCAAGCTGTTGGTCTGGCTGGCGAAACAGGATCAGCGCTAAATTCGGTGATTGATTTGCCGCCTTCCCCGCCCGTATGCCTGCGGGCTGAGAAGGTAGAATGGGAACGTCTCACGATGTAAGGCCGCCAACATAGGCGGCCTTGTCGCTTATTGCGGATAAGGCACCCAGCTACCGCCATTCAGCTGGACATAAGGCTTGCCCTGATACTGGATGACGATGGCGTTGGCGTTCTCGGACACCGCCGCGCTCTGCGGCAGGTTGGCGACATACTGCTGCCAGTTGACGCTGTCCTCGCTGAACATTTTGCCGTCGAGGGCGCGCACCACCAGCTCCGACACCGCCAGATAACTGCTGGGCTGAACGATGATAATCGGCGCCCCTTCATGCGGCGCCTTCATGCCGAAGAATTTCACCGCCGTCGGGACGTTAGTGATCGACGGGCTTGGAATATCGCGCAGGCCAGATACCTGCATCTTATCGCCCTTCAGCGCGCCGCCGTGTTCCGGCACCACCACCACCATCACTTTCCGCCCCGATTTCTCCAGCTCGGTGAAGAAGTTATCCAGGTCATCAAACAGCTTCTGCGCCCGCACTTTGTAGTCTGCGGTTTTGCTTTGTCCCGGGAAGTGGTTGCCGTCATGCAGCGGCAGGGTGTTATAGAAGGTGGCGTTCCGCGGATTGCTGCTGGCCTCTTCGGTCTTCAGCCAGCGGTTGAGGACCGCCAGATCCTCATACACCGGGGAGCCGTCAAACGCCTGCAGGCTGACCGGCAGGCCGGTCTGGTCCATCAGCGGACTCTGCATACCGCCCAGCGAACGCAGCTCTTTCAGGAAGTCGCCGAACAGACCGTTATGGCCGAGCATCAGCTGCTGGTTGAAGCCGAGCTTTGCCAGGTTTTCAAACAGGTAGCAGTCGGCGCCGGACGGCTGATACAGATTAGTATGCGACAGCTGGCCGCAGCTGGCGCGCAGCAGGCGCACCGCCGCCGGGCCGCTGTAGGAGGTCGCGGAGTTAAAGTTTTTGAAGACAATATCAAAGTGCTTCCATAGCGGATGATCCATCAGACCGGCGGCTTCAATATCCGACCAGGAGAGGGAGCAGATGTTGATCACCAGCAGGTCAAACGGCTGCGCATCCGCCGGCAGCTGGTCCGGGAACGGCGTCTTGCGCTTCTGCTCGGCGGCATAGAAAGCGTTCAGCCAGTTGGTCAGGTTGGCTGAGGTCGGCGGCTCGGTCTGCGGCGGAATATCGCTGTTGGCGGGGCTGGACGCGGCGCCAGCGGCGGCGTTGGCCCCGGTATTGGCCTGTGCGGTCGTGGCGGCGGCCGTGGTGGGCTGACCGGCGGGCCATAGGGTAAAGGCCGGCAGCAGCGGGCTGACCGCCAGCCAGACGATCATTGCCGAGACAAACACGGTGACGCGCAGCCACTGGCTGATAAACAACCATAGCACCAGTAAAACAAAGAAGGCGCCAACCATGCTCCAGTTGATAAAGCGGACAATCAGATCCCAGATATAGCTGGCGCTGAAGCCGGCGATTTGCGACCCCTGGCTAAAAATCGACTCTGGCCCGGGCAGCCAGGTATCGTGCCAGAACAGCGCGAATCCCAGCGGAATAGCGATCCAGTGGCGGATACGGTGTAGCTTTTCGCGCGGGATCGGCACCAGCAGAAAGGCGAGAAATACCAGGTTCAGCATCGGATGGAAATTGAGATACCCGGCCCACAGCAGGGCAAACTTGACCAGAAAGTAGAAGTTCCAGCCGCCAAGGCCGCGCCAGTACTGCCAGAGCGGAAGCGGTGCCGCGGTCGTTTTTTTATTTGTCATTTGTTCGCTTTGCCTTGCTTAACCGTTGTTCCCCGGCGTAATACCCCTGCCGGTTTCACGTAACGGGGTTTAAAGAACATCAGTCTTAACGTCGTGCGGATCCGGCGCTGATAGTGGCGCGTCAGGTAGCCCAGCGGAAAAAACAGCAGGGCGCAGAGCACCACCAGTTGCAGAATATCGGCGAGAGACATCATCAGGCTTGCTCCTCGCGGGTGGTTAACCGGTGTGGTTCGGGGTAGCGTCGCCAGTGGCGTCCATCGTGGGTGGCGTTAATGGTCTCGTTTTTACCGACTGAGAGAGGCAGCGGCGTGTTCCAGCGCGCCGACTCGACGCCGCGCATGATTACGATTTCCGAGAGGATTTGCTTGTCTTCAAACCACACCATACGGTTAGAAAAAATATCGCCGGTCGGCAGCGGGAAAATGTGGTTTAGCGCGGTATCGAGGTCATTGATCCGGCAAAACGACAAAAACAGCACCAGCCGGTTATTGCCGATGGTCATGATGTCGCCCATCCGGTTAGGTTTGCATAACGTCAGCGCCTGTTCAACGCGCAGCCCCGGCGCCGGGCGCAGGGCCACCATCACGCCTTTGCTGTCGGGTGGAAGCAGGGTATTGGTCATCACGTTGTGCACCGCTTCGCAGAAGGCATCCCACTTCTGGTAGCCGCGCAGCTTTAACGGCTGGCTCCAGGTCAGCAGGGTGGCAAAATCTTCCGGGATATGGCGGGAGAACTTTTGGTTCTGTACGCTTTCGATTAGCGTCAGGCAGCGGGAGAGCGATGCGCTGCTGGGGATCACCAGGCTGGCGCCGCTGCTGAGCAGTAGCCGCTCATCGGTCGCGCGCAGGCTCGGGGTTTGTTCACGGACGATGATTTTCAGCGCCGTACCGCGCTGGCGACGCAGGGTATGAATATAGCGGCCCAGCTGTTCAATTTGCGTATTTTGGGTAATGGAGAAGAGGATCGTCGCCGCTTGCGCGGTGCGCCCGGCGTTGAAGACCTCGTCGTTGGTGTCAAACAGCGTCCAGTATTCCGACAGCGGCGGTGCGCCTTCCAGCACGCGCACATGGCTGAGGATCGCTTTTTCGTCGCTGCGCGGCTGCACGCTGGTTTCAGCGTCCTGCGCTAATCGCCAGCCAGCGTCATCATGTTGCACCATCAGCTGCTGTTGGGCGCTGATACCCTTATCGCTTCCCCACCAGGCAATATCAAAGATATGCCGGTCGCCCTGGTAACGAATACTTGCCAGTCCGGAAAGGGAGCGGTACTCACGTAATAAGGGAGTCAACTGCCGATCGATTTCCTGCGCGGAATTGATCGCTAAGAACGCGCAACGGTGATATTGCGCCCAGCGGCTGGTCTTTTCTACCCAGGCGCATAACTTTTCATTATTTATATTTTGCCAGGCATTTTCAGCGCATAGCAGAATAAACAAATAATTGCCAGGTTCGAGGGAGCAGACTAAATCGCGGTGTATTTCCTCCAGCGCCTGCGGGCGATTCGGCAGGGTGAACAGCGCGATATTATCCGGACCGTGAATATGATCTAATGAAATGATATCCTTGGGTTTGTTTCCCATAACCAGCGCGGCAACGTGGCTGTTTTTCGCCTGCGCGGCCAGTGTCTGATTAAACAGGCTGACGGCATCGGCATAACGGTCGACGTTGAGCCACCATACTCCGCCGACCGGCATATGGCACACTTCATCCCATAATGATGAAATACCCAAAGTAAATACATTATCCACGGCATCCCTCGTGCGCCCTGATTGACACTGAATAAGTTTACTAGCGAAACCGACAGAGTAAACCTAACATTGAAATTAAAGGTCATCAGTTTTAGCATGTACACCTGCTTTTAAGGATGAGCTGTATACGTCCTCTGGTTTAATAATAAATTTCGAACGGACAGAGATATGCCAGCAAAAGATCCTGCGGTACCCACGGACGCCACGCTGGGGTACACCTTTCAAAATGATTTTCTGGCGCTTAGCCGGGCATTTTCCCTGCCGGATATTGATTATCATGATATTTCCAGGCGCGAACAGCTGAACGCGGCGCTGAAGCGCTGGCCGCTGCTGGCAGAGTTTGCAGAGAAAAAATAAGGAAGCCGGAGATGGCTATTCTGGGATTACAGGGCGTGCGCGGGGGAACTGGCGTCACGTCCATTACGGCTGCACTCGCCTGGGCCCTGCAATTGCTCGGTGAAAGCGTGCTGGCGATCGACGCCAGCCCGGATAATATGCTGCGCTTTTTCTTTAATACCGATATCCATCATCAGGACGGCTGGGCGCGGGCGCTGCTCGACGGCCGGGACTGGCGTGACGCGGGCTTGCGCTATACGCAGCATATCGATCTACTGCCGTTTGGCCAGCTCAGCGCCGGCGAAAGAGAAAATGTCGACCAGCTGCAGCCCACCCTGGGGGCGATAGCGGAGGCAGTACAGCAGCTACAGGGCCAGTACCGCTGGCTGCTGCTGGATCTGCCGGCGGGTTATTCGCCGTTGACTCGCGAGCTGCTGACGCTTTGCGATCGCTCGCTGGTGGTGGTTCATCCCGACGCCAATAGCCATATCCGTCTACACCAGCAGCCCCTCCCGGCCAACGGCGATATTCTGATTAACGATCTGCGGGTCGGCAGCCAGCTGCAGGAAGATCTCTACCAGCTGTGGCTGGAGAGCCAGCCGCGCATCCTGCCGGTGACGATTCACCGCGATGAGGCGATGGCCGAGTGCCTGGCGGCGAAACAACCTCTCGGGGAGTATCGTCAGGATTCGCTGGCGGCGGAAGAGGTGCTGACCCTGGCGAACTGGTGCCTGATCCACTATTCCGCCGGGAGAGCGGCATGATCCGCCTCAGTACGCTGCTGCTGGCCCCGCCGGTGGGGGAGCGGCTGCGTGCGCGCTATGATGACTATCGGCAGCACGGCGCTTCGTGGCTGTCGGCGTCGCTTGGCTGTCTGTGGGCGTCGCTGGTCTGGGCGCTGATGCCGCTGGAGACGCCGCGCTGGCAGGCGATTCTGGCCCGCCATGAAACCTATTTTCCCCACATAAATCCGCATCGCCCGCGTCCGCTGGATCCGCTGCGCTACCTGCTGCAATCCCTGTGGTTACTGACGACGCGCGTGCCGGAGCCGGAGAAAAAGGTCAACTGGCGTTCGCTGGCGGCGCTGGAAGGGGTGCACGGTCGCTATACGCAGTGGATGGAAAAATTGCCTGAGCAGATGAACGCCCGCACCGGCCATCTGGATAAACAGAAAGAGCTGGCGCACCTCAATCCTAAACTGCGCCGGGCGATCCTTGGGGGGGTGACCTTCTGCTCGCTGGTGCTGGCGCTGATGTGTATTACGCAGCCCTTTAACCCGCTGTCGCAGTTTATCTTCCTGATGCTGCTGTGGGGCGTGGCGCTGCTGGTGCGACGAATCCCGGGCCGTTTCTCGGCGCTGATGCTGATCGTGCTGTCGCTGACGGTGTCGTGCCGCTATATCTGGTGGCGCTATACCTCGACGCTGAACTGGAACGACCCGGTAAGTCTGGTGTGCGGGATCATTCTGCTGTTCGCAGAGACCTACGCCTGGGTGGTGCTGGTGCTGGGCTACTTCCAGGTGGTCTGGCCGCTGAATCGCCAGCCGGTGCCGCTGCCGGAGGACATGGATTTGTGGCCAACCGTGGACATCTTCGTCCCCACCTATAACGAAGATCTCAACGTGGTGAAAAACACCATTTACGCCTCGCAGGGCATCGACTGGCCGAAGGACAAGCTGAACATCTGGATCCTCGACGACGGCGGACGGGAAGCGTTTCGCCAGTTTGCCAAAGATGTTGGGGTGCACTATATCGCCCGTACCAGCCACGAACACGCCAAGGCCGGCAACATCAATAATGCGCTGAAATATGCCAAAGGGGAGTTCGTCTCGATCTTTGACTGCGACCATGTGCCGACGCGCTCGTTTCTGCAGATGACTATGGGCTGGTTTCTGAAAGAGAAAGAGCTGGCGATGATGCAGACCCCGCACCACTTCTTCTCGCCCGATCCCTTTGAGCGCAACCTTGGTCGTTTTCGCAAAACGCCGAACGAAGGGACGCTATTCTACGGCCTGGTGCAGGACGGGAACGACATGTGGGACGCCACCTTCTTCTGCGGCTCCTGCGCCGTTATCCGCCGCGGCCCGCTGGATGAAATTGGCGGGATAGCCGTCGAAACGGTGACCGAAGATGCCCACACCTCGCTGCGTCTGCACCGGCGGGGATATACCTCCGCCTATATGCGTATTCCGCAGGCGGCGGGGCTGGCGACGGAGAGTTTATCCGCGCATATCGGCCAGCGCATCCGCTGGGCGCGCGGGATGGTGCAGATATTCCGCCTCGATAATCCGCTGTTTGGCAAAGGCCTGAAGCTGGTGCAGCGCGTCTGCTACGCCAACGCCATGCTTCACTTTCTCTCCGGTATTCCGCGCCTCATCTTCCTC
Organism: Klebsiella sp. P1954; assembly: GCF_018199955.1. Taxonomy (NCBI): domain Bacteria; kingdom Pseudomonadati; phylum Pseudomonadota; class Gammaproteobacteria; order Enterobacterales; family Enterobacteriaceae; genus Klebsiella; species Klebsiella sp. P1954. Next base: position 3,254,344 of record NZ_CP073373.1, read on the forward strand.
ACGGCGCCGCTGGCCTTTTTGCTGCTCCATGCCTATATCATTTATGCGCCAGCGCTGATGATCGCGCTATTCGTGTTGCCGCACATGATCCACGCCAGCCTGACCAACTCGAAGATTCAGGGCAAATATCGCCATTCGTTCTGGAGTGAAATTTACGAGACGGTGCTGGCCTGGTATATCGCGCCGCCCACTTTTGTGGCGCTGATCAACCCGCATAAAGGCAAGTTCAACGTCACCGCGAAGGGCGGGCTGGTGGAAGAGGAGTATGTCGACTGGGTGATCTCCCGGCCCTATATCTACCTGGTGCTGCTCAATCTGGTCGGCGTCGCGGTGGGGATCTGGCGCTTCATGTACGGCCCGGAAAATGAAATCCTCACCGTCTGGGTGAGTATTGTCTGGGTATTCTACAACCTGATTATTCTTGGCGGCGCGGTGGCGGTCTCGGTTGAAAGCAAGCAGGTTCGCCGTTCGCACCGTGTCGAAATGAGCATGCCGGCGGCTATCGCCCGCGAAGATGGTCACCTGTTCTCCTGCACCGTCCACGACTATTCCGACGGCGGACTGGGGATCAAAATTAACGGCGACGCGCAGGTGCTGGAAGGCCAGAACGCCAGGCTGCTGCTCAAACGGGGACAGCAGGAGTATGCCTTCCCGGTCAGGGTCGCGCGGGTCAACGGCAGCGAAGTGGGGCTCCAGCTGCTGCCGTTAACCAACCAGCAGCATATCGATTTTGTGCAGTGTACGTTTGCCCGCGCTGATACGTGGGCGCTTTGGCAGGATAGCTTCCCGGAAGATAAGCCGATGGAAAGCCTGCTGGATATCCTCAAGCTGGGCTTCCGTGGCTATCGTCACCTGGCGGAGTTTTCGCCGCCGTCGGTGAAGGTGGTTTTCCGCGCGCTCACTTCGCTGGTGGCCTGGATAGCGTCGTTTGTACCCCGACGCCCTGAACGCGCCGCGCCGACGCTCTCCGCAGACCCGGCAATGGCTCAACAATGATGATAATGCGATGAAAAGAAAACTTTCCTGGATGTGTGCAGTAGCGGTGGGCATGTGCAGCTGGTATCCACTGGCCTCTTACGCGGCGCCGGCCGCGGTGGCGAACGCTGCCCCTGGCGTTCAGCCGCAGGCCGCGACCCCGGCTGCGCCGATCGTGGTGGGCGAGCCGACGGCGACCCTCGCCGAACCGACCGCTCCGGCGGCGGTGGCCGAGAACGTGCCGCAGCGGGAGGTGAAGCTGAGCTTTGCCACCATCGCGCCGCCGCCCGGCAGCATCGTGCTGCGCGGCTCACGGCCTGACGCGTCGGTCGAATTCGGCATGCGCAGCGATGAGCTGGTCGCCAACGCGCTGCTCAATCTGGAATACACCCCATCGCCCTCGCTGCTGCCCGTGCAGTCGCAGTTGAAGGTCTATCTTAACGATGAGCTGATGGGCGTCCTGCCCGTCACCAAAGAGCAGCTGGGGAAAAAGATCCGCGCGCAGCTGCCGATTGACCCGCTGTACATCACCGACTTCAACCGCGTACGGCTGGAGTTTGTCGGCCACTACCGCGACGTCTGCGAAAACCCGGCCAGCAGCACGCTGTGGCTGGACGTCGGACGCGAAAGCTATCTGGATCTCACCTACCAGTCGCTGAAGGTAAATAACGATCTGTCACACTTCCCGGTGCCGTTCTACGATCCGCGCGATAACCGCCCGCTGAAGCTGCCGATGATTTTCCCGGGCTCGCCAGCGGTCACCCAGCAGCAGGCGGCGGCGATAGTCGCCTCCTGGTTCGGCAGCAAGGCCGGCTGGCGCGGCCAGCAGTTCCCGGTCTATTTCAATGAACTGCCGGATCGTAACGCCATTGTCTTCGCCACCAACGACAAGCGTCCGGACTTCCTGCGCGATCATCCGCCGGTCAAGGCGCCGACCATCGAAATGATCGACAACCCGAACGATCCCTACGTCAAGCTGCTGGTGATTTTCGGCCGCGATGATAACGACCTGCTGCTGGCGGCGAAGGGGATTGCTCAGGGCAATATTCTGTTCCGCGGCAGCAGCGTCACCGTGGACGGCATCAAAACCCTGCAGCCGCGTCAGCCTTACGACGCGCCGAACTGGGTGCGCACCGACCGTTCGGTTACCTTTGCTGAGCTGAAAACCTATGAGCAACAGCTGCAGTCCAGCGGCCTGGTGCCGGATGCCATCACCGTGGCGCTTAACCTGCCGCCGGATCTCTATCTGCTGCGGGCCAACGGCATCGATATGGATCTGAAATACCGCTACACCATGCCGCCGGTGAAGGACAGCTCGCGGATGGATATCAGCCTCAACGACCAGTTCCTGCAGTCGTTCAGCCTTAACAGCTCCCAGGACGTGAACAAACTGATCCTGCGCCTGCCGGTGCTGCAGGGGCTGCTGGACGGCAAATCGGAGGTCACCATCCCCGCGCTGCGTCTTGGGGCGGTCAACCAGCTGCGCTTTGACTTCCAGTATATGAACCCGATGCCCGGCGGCTCCATCGACAACTGTATTACCTTCCAGCCGGTGCAGAACCACGTGGTGATCGGCGACGATTCGACCATCGACTTCTCGAAGTATTATCACTTTATCGCCTTGCCGGACCTGCGCGTCTTCGCCAATGCGGGCTTCCCTTACAGCCGTATGGCGGACCTTTCCGACACGCTGGTGGTGGTGCCGAAGGCGCCGACCCAGGGCCAGGTGGCGACGCTGCTGCAGGCGCTGGGGGGCATCGGTTCGCAGACCGGTCTGGCGGCGATTAATCTGCAAATGACCGACGATGGCAACCAGATCAAGAACAAAGATGCGGATCTGCTGCTGATCGGCGCGATCCCGTCGTCGCTCAAGGACGACACCAAAATCAACCTGCTGGTCGAGGCGACCAAAAGCTGGGTGAAAATGCCGATGCGCCACTATGACCTGGCGAGCATTTATCCCGACGATGAGGCCCGCACGCCCAATACCCGCACCGACATTACCTCTTCCGGGCCGATGGCGGCGGTGATTGGCTTCCAGTCGCCGTATAACGATCAGCGCAGCGTGGTGGCCCTGCTGGCCGACAGCCCGCGCGGAAATGAACTGCTGACCAACGCCCTCAACGACAGCGGTAAGCGGGCAGCGATGTTTGGCTCGGTGGCGGTGATCCGCGAATCCGGCGTCAACAGCCTGCGGGTGGGGGATATTTACTACGTGGGTCATCTGCCCTGGTTCGAGCGCATCTGGTTCGCGCTGTCTAACCACCCGATACTGCTGGCGATCTTCGCCGCCATCAGCATTGTGCTGCTGGCATGGGTGCTGTGGCGCATGCTGCGCATCATCAGCCGCCGCCGTCTTAGCCTGGATGATGAGTAAACCATGATGAAAGTACTTTGTGGCGCGGTGCTCTCGGCGCTGCTGCTGGCGGCGGGCCAGGTGGGCGCCGCCTGCCAGTGGCCCGCCTGGGAGCAGTTTAAACAAGCGTACGTCAGCCCCGAGGGACGGGTGATTGACCCCAGCGATGCGCGCAAAATCTCCACCTCCGAAGGGCAGAGCTATGGCCTGTTTTTCGCCCTGGCGGCCAACGATCGCGCGGGGTTCGACAAACTGCTGACCTGGACGCAGAACAACCTGGCGGAAGGCGATCTGAAACAACATTTGCCGGGCTGGCTGTGGGGCAAAAAGGACGATGAGCAGTGGACCCTGCTGGACAGCAACTCGGCGTCCGACTCGGATCTGTGGATAGCCTGGGCGCTGCTGGAGGCGGGGCGCCTGTGGCAACAGCCGCAGTACACCGAGACCGGAAAAGCCCTGCTGGCGCGGATTGTCGCTGAAGAGACGGTGGCGGTGCCGGGCCTCGGCACGATGCTGCTGCCGGGAAAAGTCGGTTTTGCCGATGACAGCGGCTGGCGGTTTAACCCCAGCTATCTTCCGCCGCAGCTGGCCACCTACTTTGTGCGTTTTGGCGCGCCGTGGCCCGCTCTGCGCGATAGTAACCTGCGCCTGCTGCTGGAGACCGCGCCGAAAGGCTTTACCCCGGACTGGGTGCGCTATGAGAAAGGGAAAGGCTGGCAGCTGAAAACCGAAAAGCCGCCGATCGGCAGCTATGACGCGATTCGCGTCTACCTGTGGGTGGGCATGCTCCATGATGGCGATAAGCAGAAAGCGCGTCTGCTGCAACGCTTCACGCCGATGGCGGCGCAGACCACGAAGCAGGGGATACCCCCGGAGAAAGTGAATATCGCCACCGGCAAAACCAGCGGTCAGGGGCCAGTGGGCTTCTCCGCGGCAATGCTGCCGTTTTTACAGGACGACGAGGCCCGGTCGGTGCAACGCCAGCGCGTCGCCGATAACTATCCCGGCGCGGATGCCTACTACAGCGCAGTTCTGACGCTGTTCGGCCAGGGTTGGGATCAACACCGTTTTCGTTTCACGGCGAGTGGCGAATTACAACCTGACTGGAACCAGGAATGCGCAAGCTCACACTAAGTTTACTCACGCTGTCCCTCGGCGTTGCGCTGCTGCCGTTAGCGCAGGCGGCGACGACGCCTGCCCAGGAGCATCTGCTGGAGCAGGTCCGCCTCGGCGAGGCCAGCAATCGTGAAGACCTGGTGCGCCAGTCGCTGTACCGTCTGGAGCTGATTGATCCCAACAACCCGGAGCTGATTGCCGCGCGGATGCGCTATCTGCTGCGTCAGGGGGATGCCGCCGGGGCGCAAAAAGAGCTGGAACGACTGACGAAGCTGGCGCCGGACTCCCCGGAGCTGAAGGCGTCGCGCAATGAGATGAAAAGCAACACCGGCGAGGGCCGCCAGGCGCTGCAGCAGGCGCGACTGCTGGGCGTGGCCGGGAAGGTCGATGAAGCCATCGCCGCCTATGAAAAACTGTACGGCGGGGTGCCGGATGACGTTGACGTCGCCATTGAATACTGGACGCTGGTGGCGCGCCTGCCGGCCCGCCATAGCGAAGGCGTCAGCCAGTTGAAAAAACTGAACGCCAGCGCGCCGGGCAACGTCAGCCTGCTGACTTCGCTGGCGAAGCAGATGTTCGCCGATAACAAACCGCAGGAGGGGTTCGCCTATCTGGCGGAGATGGCCCGATCGGCCTCGGGACGCGGTATCGCCGCCGATATGTGGTTCAGTGAGGTGAAAAGCATGCCGGTGAGCAAGGCCAGCGTGCAGGCGTTGCAGCAATTTCTTCTGCAGTTTCCCACCGGCTCGGTGGCGGCGAACGCCCGCGTTCTGCTCGACCAACAGCAGGCGCAGCTGCAGGATCCGACTTTCCGCGCCCGCTCGGAAGGGCTGGCGGCGGTCAGGTCCGGGAATACCACGCAGGCGGTCGCGGATCTGCAGAAAGCCGTTCAGGCCGACAGCCGCGACAGCGACGCGGTGGGCGCTCTCGGCCAGGCCTATTCCCAGCGCGGCGACCGCGCGCGGGCAGTGGCGCAGCTCAGTAAAGCGATTGCCATGGACCCTGACAGCCCGAACCGCGGCAAGTGGGACAGCCTGCTGCAAACTAACCGCTACTGGCTGCTGATAAAGCAGGGGGATAACGCCCTGAAAGCCGGCCAGCTTTCGCAGGCGCAGAACTATTATGCCCAGGCGCAGCGGGTCGATCGCACCGACAGCTATGCCGTGCTGGGGCTGGGGGATGTCGCGGCGGCGCGCAAAGAGGCGGCGGCGGCGGAGCGCTATTATCAGCAGGCGTTGCGCCTGGATCGCGGCAATAACCTGGCGGTGCGCGGCCTGGCCAACCTCTATCGCGCCGAATCGCCGGAGAAAGCCAGCGCCTGGATCGCCGGCCTCCCCCCCGCTCAGCGGCGCAGTATCGATGATATTGAGCGCAGCCTGACTAACGACCGGCTGGAGAAACAGGCGCAGGCTCTGGAGAGCCAGGGCAACTGGGCGCAGGCGGCGGAAGTTCAGCGTCGGCGCCTGGCGCTGGATCCGGACAGCGTCTGGATAACCTACCGTTTGGCGCGGGATCTGGTCAGCGCCGGCGAACGCCAGGAGGCCGACGCGCTGATGCGGACGATGGTCAACCGCCAGCCGCAGGACGCCGAACGGGTCTACGCCTCGGGACTCTACCTGTCGGGGAACGACCAGGACGATCTGGCTCTGGCGCAAATCGCCGCTCTGCCGCGCAGCGCGTGGACGGATAACATTCGTGAACTCGAAGCGCGCCTGCAAAGCGACCGGGTGCTGCGCCAGGCCAACCAGCTGCGCGACAGCGGCGACGAAGCGCAGGCGATCGCCCTCATCAAACGGCAGCCCGCCTCGGTGCGCTATGATCTGACGCTGGCCGACTGGGCGCAGCAGCGCGGCGACAGCCAGACGGCGATTGCCGACTATCAGCGGGTGCTGCGTCAGGAGGCCGACAACGGCGATGCGCGCCTCGGCCTTGCGGAAGTCTACCTGGCGGAGGGCGATAAACCGGCCGCCCGGGCGCAGGTCATGCAGCTGAAAGGCGCAGAGACCGAATCCATGAACATGCAGCGGCGGGTGGCGCTGGCGCGAGCTGGCCTTGGCGATACCGCTGACGCGCAACGGATTTTTAATCAGATTGTGCCGCAGGCGAAGGCGCAGCCGCCCTCGATGGAGAGCGCGCTGGTGCTGCGCGATGCCGCGCGCTTTGCCACCCAGAGCGGGGCGCCGCAGCAGGCGCTGACGCACTACCGGGAAGCGATGGTGGCCTCCGGCATTACCCCCGCGCAGCCGCAGGATAACGATACTTTTACGCGGCTGACGCGCAACGACAGCCATGATGACTGGCTGAAGCGTGGGATCCGCAGCGATGCCGCCGACCTTTATCGGCAGCAGGATCTGAACGTCACCCTGGAACATGACTTCTGGGGTTCCAGCGGCACCGGCGGCTATTCCGACCTGAAGGCGCATACCACCATGCTGCAGGTGGATGCTCCGCTGGCGGATGGCCGGATGTTCTTCCGCACCGACCTGGTCAATATGGATGCCGGCAGCTTTTCCACCCACAGCGACGGGAGCTACTCGCCCAGCTGGGGCACCTGCGGGGAGATCGCCTGTACCAGCGGCAGTAAAAATCAGACCGACAGCGGGGCCAGCGTGGCGGTCGGCTGGAAGAATGACACCTGGAGCGGGGATATCGGCACCACGCCGATGGGCTTCAATGTCGTCGATGTGGTGGGGGGGCTGAGCTACAGCAGCGACGTCGGGCCGGTGGGGTACACGGTCAACGTCCACCGGCGGCCTATCTCCAGCTCGCTGCTCTCCTTTGGCGGGCAGAAGGACAGCAGCAGCCATACCGGCGCCACCTGGGGCGGCGTCCGCGCCGACGGCGGCGGCCTGAGCCTGAGCTACGATCGCGGGGATGCTCACGGCATCTGGTCCTCGCTGGGCGCCGACTCGCTGACCGGTAAAAACGTGGCGGATAACTGGCGCGTGCGCTGGATGACCGGGTACTACTACAAGGTCATCAACGAGAATAATCGTCGCGTCACCGTCGGCCTCAACAATATGATCTGGCACTACGACAAAGATCTCAGCGGCTACACCCTCGGCCAGGGCGGCTATTACAGCCCACAGGAGTATCTCTCGTTCGCCGTGCCGGTGACCTGGCGTCAGCGCACCGAGAACTGGTCCTGGGAGCTCGGCGGGTCGGTGTCATGGTCCCATTCGCGCACCCAGACGCAAGCCCGCTATCCGCTGCTGAACCTGATCCCGTCCGACTACCGGCAGCGCGCCAGCGAGCTGACGGAGGAGGGAAGCAGCAGCCATGGATTCGGTTACACCGCCAGAGCGCTAGTGGAGCGGCGGGTGACCAGCAACTGGTTCGTCGGCGCCGCGGTCGATATTCAGCAGGCGAAGGATTACACCCCGAGCCATGCGCTGCTTTACGTCCGCTACTCGGCGGCCGGCTGGCAGGGGGATCTGGATATGCCGCCCCAGCCGCTGGTGCCCTACGCCGACTGGTAGCAGAATAGGCTGAATTACGTTACAGAGCGCCACTCCGCGACGCGCTTCGCGTATACTCGTGAGGCGTTGCCCACCGTTGGCCGTCGGGGATGTATCCCGGCGTCCGCGCCACCGCGCGGAAATATCCCGTCACTTCATCCCTCGCGGGCGTGGGCGAAGGATTTAAGTATATAATCAGCCTGAAACGACCGGGATTGAAGGATTGATACCGGGTATGTATTCAGTATCAGTGGAGAACACCGTTGCGCGTCAGCCGTTCACTTACAATCAAACAGATGGCGATGGTCGCGAGCGTGTCCATGGCCTTTGTATTGGTTTTTTGCACTATTTTGCTGTTTCACTTTGTGCAACAGAGTCGCTTTACCACGGCCACGCAGTTAGAAAGTATCGCGCGATCCGTTCGCGAACCGCTGTCTGCGGCTATTCTGAAAGCCGATATTCCGGAAGCGGAAGCCATTTTAAGCCGTATCCAGCCTGCTGGCATCGTCAGCCGGGCGGATGTGGTATTGCCGAACCAGTTCCAGGCGCTGCGGATGCGATTTATCCCCGAGCGGCCGGTGCCGGTAACCGTCACCCGGCTGTTTGAACTGCCGGTGCAGATTTCGCTGCCCATTTATTCGCTGGAGCGGCCGGCCAACCCGCAGCCGCTGGCCTATCTGGTGCTGCAGGCCGACTCCTATCGCATGTATAAATTCGTCATGAGCGCCCTTGCTACGTTAGTGACTGCTTACTTACTTCTGGTGCTGATGCTGACGGTGGCGCTCACCTGGTGCATCAACCGGCTGATGGTTCGCCCTCTGCGGCGTATCGCCCGCGAGCTGAACGATCTCTCCCAGCAGGAGCGTCTTGGCCATCAGCTGACCCTCCCGCGCCTGCACCATGACGACGAGATCGGTATGCTGGTGCGTAGCTATAACCGCAACCAGCAGAGCCTGGTCCGCCAGCATGATGAGCTGTCCATCCAGTCGACCCGCTTCCCGGTCTCCGAGCTGCCGAATAAAGCCTTTTTGCTGGCGATGCTGGAGCAGACGGTGGCCCGCCCGCAGAGCGCCGCGCTGATCGTCGTCGCCTGTGAAACCCTGCAGGACGCTGCCGGGGTCCTCAAGGAGAGTCAGCGCGAAATGCTGCTCCTGACGCTGGTGGAGAAGCTGCGGGCCGCGATCCCGCCGCAGATGGTGCTGGCTCAGGTGAGCGGGTATGACTTCGCGATTCTCGCCGATGGCCTCGCCGAACCGTGGCAGGCGGTAACGTTAAGTAAGCAAGTGCTCACTATTATTAATGAGCGTTTACCGCTGCATGGGCTGCAGCTGCGCCCCTACGCCAGCGTCGGGATAGCCATGTTCCACGCCGGGCTCAGCGCCGAGCAGTTTTACCGGCGCGCGGTGTCGGCCGCCGTCACTGCACGACGTAAAGGCAAAAACCAGATCGAGTTCTTCGATCCCGAGCAGATGGAAAAGGCTCAGCGCCGCCTGATGGAAGAGCACGACATTATGACCGCGCTCGATAACCAGCAGTTCGCGATCTGGCTGCAGCCGCAGGTGGCCTGCGCCAGCGGCGAGATCTGCGGCGCCGAGGTACTGCTGCGCCAGCGGCAGGCGGATGGCAGCTGGTCGCTACCGCCGTCGCTGATTGAGCGCATTGAGTCCTGCGGGCTGATTATCCCGGTCGGCTACTGGGTGATGGAAGAGGCCTGCCGCCAGCTGGCGGCCTGGCAAAGCCAGGGGATTATGCTGCCGCTGTCGGTCAATGTTTCCCTGCTCCAGCTGCTGGAACACGACCGCGGCGAGGAGATGCTAAAGCTGATCGCCCGCTACCGCATCGCCCCGGGCACCCTCATCCTCGAGGTGACGGAGAGCTGCCGGATGGACGATCCGCAGGATGTGATGGCGCGGTTGCGACCGCTGCGCGAGGCCGGGGTACAGATTGCGCTGGATGATTTTGGCATGGGTTATGCCGGGTTGCACCAGCTGCAGCAGATGAAAGCTCTGCCGGTGGATATTCTGAAAATCGATAAAGTATTCATCGATATGCTGCCGGAGGATGTCAGCATGGTGCCGGCGATGATCCAGCTCGCGCGCGGCCTGTCGCTGCGTATCGTGGCGGAAGGGGTGGAGAACGACGCCCAGCGCCGCTGGTTGCAAGCCGCCGGCGTCGAGGTGCTCCAGGGCCATCTGTTCGGTTGCGCTTTGCCGCAGGAGGCATTCAGCGCGCGCTATCTCTCCCCGGCCCGGGAGGATGCAAATTTGTAAATGTTTTGTTGACTTGTGCGAGTCAGCTCAAAGATTTTAACAATTGCGTTGCACTTTCGGCGTTAGTTATTTCTGAAATGTTTCCAGGGTGTTATTTTTAAGCCACAGACGTCAAATATCCCTTCTTGCTCTGTGGTTATTCCCAAAGGACACCCTATGAAAACCTCTATCTTTAAAAGCCTCTATGTCCAGGTGCTGACGGCCATAGCGATCGGTATTCTGCTGGGCCATTTTTACCCGGAACTGGGCGCGCAAATGAAACCCTTTGGCGACGCCTTCGTTAAGCTGATTAAAATGGTGATTGCTCCGGTTATCTTCTGTACCGTCGTGACGGGGATCGCCGGGATGGAAAGCATGAAAGCCGTTGGCCGTACCGGGGCGGTGGCGTTGCTCTATTTCGAAGTTGTCAGCACCATCGCGCTGATTATCGGTCTGATTATCGTCAACGTGGTGCAGCCGGGCGCCGGGATGAACGTCGACCCGTCGACGCTCGATGCGAAAGCGGTGGCGGTGTACGCTGAGCAGGCTAAAGATCAAGGGGTCGTGGCCTTTTTACTGGATGTGATCCCGGGCAGCGTCATTGGCGCCTTCGCCAGCGGCAACATTCTGCAGGTTCTGCTGTTCGCCGTCCTGTTTGGTTTTGCCCTGCACCGTCTGGGCAGCAAGGGCCAGCTGATTTTCAACGTCATTGAAAGCTTCTCCCAGGTTATCTTCGGCATTATCAATATGATCATGCGCCTGGCGCCGATCGGCGCCTTCGGAGCCATGGCCTTTACCATCGGTAAATATGGCGTCGGCACCCTGGTGCAGCTGGGGCAGCTGATTATCTGCTTCTATATCACTTGTATCCTGTTCGTGGTGGTGGTGCTGGGGAGCATCGCCCGGGCCACCGGCTTCAGCATCTTCAAATTTATCCGCTATATCCGGGAAGAGCTGCTGATTGTGCTGGGGACCTCCTCATCAGAATCGGCGCTGCCGAGAATGCTCGACAAGATGGAGAAGCTGGGCTGCCGCAAATCGGTGGTGGGCCTGGTGATCCCGACCGGCTATTCGTTCAACCTCGATGGCACCTCTATCTATCTGACGATGGCCGCAGTCTTTATCGCCCAGGCGACCAACAGCCATATGGATATTTTCCATCAGATCACCCTGCTGGTGGTGCTGCTGCTCTCCTCGAAAGGGGCGGCAGGGGTGACCGGCAGCGGCTTCATCGTGCTGGCGGCGACCATCTCGGCCGTCGGGCATTTACCGGTGGCTGGCCTGGCGCTGATCCTCGGTATCGACCGCTTTATGTCCGAAGCCCGCGCGCTGACTAACCTGGTGGGTAACGGCGTTGCCACGGTGGTGGTGGCGAAATGGGTGAAAGAACTGGATGCCAAACAGATGGATGACGTTCTGAATAACCGTGTTCCGGCGAACAAAACGCACGAATTATCCTCTTAAATCCTCCTCTTAGGCCCGTACTCCCTTGCTGGAGTACGGCCTCCTGCGCATAATTAGAGGTCATTCCCGCCCGGCGGGAATGACACGAAATGATTATTTTACGTTGTCATGCGACATTTTCGTCTCCGTGTGGTCTAACCGACGTATTTCACTCTCACTTTTTTCGGCAGCCCGTCAGTGGGGTGCTGTTGTAACCAGGAATGTTCATCAGGGGTTCACATGCAGGGCACAACAATTAAACTCTTAACGGGCGGTTTGCTGATGGTAGCGGCGGCCGGTTATGTGCAGGCAGAAGCGCTCCAGCCTGATCCGGCCTGGCAACAAGGGACCTTAGCGAATGGTTTGTCGTGGCAGGTATTGGCCACGCCGCAACGTCCCAGCGACCGTATCGAAGTCCGTTTGTCCGTCAATATTGGCTCGCTGAGCGAAAGCACTCAGCAGAGCGGTTTCAGCCGCTTTATTCCCCGCCTGGCGTTGACGCAAAGCGGCAGCCTGCCGACGATGCAGGCGCGCTCTTTATGGCAGCAGAGTATTGACCCGAAGCGTCCTCTGCCGCCGGCCATCGTCTCCTACGATTACACGATGTTTAATCTCAGCCTGCCCAATAACCGCAACGATCTGTTGAAAGAGGCGCTGAGCTGGCTGGCGGACGCCAGCGGTAAACTGGCCATTACGCCTGAATCGATCAATCATGCGCTGCAGGGCAGCGACATGGTGGCGACCTGGCCACTGGATACCAAAGAGGGTTGGTGGCGCTATCGCCTGAAAGGGTCCACCATGCTGGGCCATGACCCCGCCGCGCCGCTGAAGCAGCCGATCGACGTGGCGCAGCTGAAAGACTTTTATCAAAAATGGTACACCCCCGACGCCATGACGCTGATCGTGGTGGGGAATGTCGACAGCCGCAGCGTTGCCGAGCAAATCAATAAGACCTTTGGCGATCTGAAGGGCAAGCGGGAAACCCCCGCAGCGGTGCCGACCTTATCGCCGCTGCCTACCGTGCCGGTCAGCATCATGACCAACGCGGTGCGTCAGGACAAACTGTCCATCATGTGGGATGCGCCATGGCAGCCGATCCGCGACTCCGCGGCGCTGCAGCGCTACTGGCGTGACGATCTCGCCCGTGAAGCGCTGTTCTGGCACGTGCAGCAGAGCCTGAGCAAAAATAACGTGAAGGATATTGGCCTTGGCTTTGACTGCCGGGTGCTATATCAGCGCGCGCAGTGCGCCATCAACATCGATTCACCGGGCGAGCGCCTGAACAACAACCTGAGCGTGGTTTCGCGCGAGCTGGCGAAAGTGCGGGACAACGGCCTGCCGCAGGAGGAGTTTGACGCGCTTATCGCTCAGAAAAGCCTCGAGCTGCAGAAGCTGTTTGCCACCTATGCGCGCACTGACACCGACATTCTGATGAGCCAGCGCATGCGCTCCCTGCAGAATCAGGTGGTGGACATCGCGCCGGAGCAGTACCAGAAGCTGCGTCAGGAGTTCCTCAACTCCCTGACGGTGGACATGCTGAACCAGTATCTGCGCCAGCAGCTCTCGCAGGACATGGCGCTGGTGCTGCAACAGCCGAAGGGCGAACCGGAATACAATATGAAGGAACTGCAGGCCACCTGGGAAAAACTGATGGCGCCGAATCCGGCGGCCACGGCGGCTAGCGGCAGCGCCGATACGGTTGACGCCCACAGCGAGGCCAGCGACATCCCGCCGGGGTAGTAACCTAACGCCTCTCCGGCGCGCCAGCGGCGGCCGGAGAGCGCTTTGTGCGGAGAATTACTGCGGCATCGCTTCCCGCGGGATGATCGCCCCGCGATACTGGATCACCGTGCTGGCGGTCAGGTGTCCGCGTCTGGCGGCGGATTCGGCATCGCCGCCGGTCAGGCGAACGGCCAGGTAGCCAGCGCTGAAGGAGTCTCCGGCGGCGGTGGTATCCACCACCTTCTCTTTGGCCAGCCTGACGGCCGGCACTTCCCGCAGCGGTTGCCCGCTAACCGAGACCAGGCAGGCATCCGCGCCGCGCTTCACCACCACCTCTTCCACGCCGGCGGCGTGGGTGCGGGCGATCACCTCAGCAACCGGTTTTTCTCCCCACAGCGCGTCTTCATCATCGAGGGTCAGAAACGCGATATCGGTGCAGGCGAGCATCTCCTGATAGACCTGCTGCGTTTCCGCCTGGCTGGCCCACAGGCGCGGACGATAGTTGTTGTCGAAGATCACCTTGCCGCCGTTGGCGCGGCACTCACGCAGCAGCGTGAACAGCTTGTCGCGGCTGGCCGGGCTGAGAATGGCGAGACTGATGCCGCTCAGATAGAGATAGTCGAAAGTGGCCAGCTCTTCGCAAATCGCCGCCGCGCGATCGCTCTCCAGCCAAAACTTTGCCGCCGCCTCGTTGCGCCAGTAGTAGAAGGTACGCTCGCCGGTATCATCGGTTTCAATGTAATACAGCCCCGGCAGGCGGTCGGCCATCCGCTGGATAAGATCGGTGTTGAGGTTTTCCTGTTGCCAGCTGTCGAGCATCTGCTGGCTGAACGCATCGGTTCCCAGGGCGGTGACGTAGTGGACGCTCAATGCGCTGGCATCCGTCTGCCGCGCGATATAGACCGAGGTGTTTAAGGTATCGCCGCCAAAGCCGCGGTTAACGGCCCCGTTTTTCTCTGACAGCTCAATCATGCATTCGCCAATAACGGCAATTTTTTTAGACATAGCCAGAACCTGCAATGGAATCGATATAAGCGCTAGTGTGCGCTGCGCTGTTTTGCTGGTCAATCATATTAAAACATCGTTCCATTATTTTTTTGACCTGACGCGCGTAATGTGACGAAAAGCGCATTTCCAGGATAAACGCCGCTTTTTGACTATATTCAGGACTGACGTGATGCAAAAGGAGCGGAGTAGGGATGAGCAGAACCCGTAAAACGTTGGTTATCATCACAGGAACGATACTATTGCTGATCGTTCTTTTCTTTATCGTGCTGGCCACCTTTGACTGGAACCGGCTGAAGCCGACGATCAATCAGAAAGTGTCCGCCGAACTTAACCGCCCGTTCGCCATCCGCGGCGATCTCGGCGTGGTCTGGGAACGGCAGCCGGACGAGCGCGGCTGGCGCAGCTGGATCCCGTGGCCCCACGTACACGCGGAGGATATCGTGCTGGGCAACCCGCCGGCCATTCCCCAGGTGACCATGATCCATCTGCCGCGGGTGGAGGCGACCCTTGCCCCGCTGGCGCTGCTGAGCAAAACGGTGTACCTGCCGTGGATCAAGCTGGAGCAGCCCGACGTACGGTTGATCCGCCTGGCGGAAGACAACAATAACTGGACCTTTCAGCTGGCGGGCGATAAGCGTACTCCGGGCGACAGCGCGCCCTCCAGCTGGTCCTTTCGCCTCGATAATATTCTCTTTGATCGCGGGACTATCGCCATTGACGACAAGATCACCCGCAGCGATATCACCATCCTCGTCGATCCCCTAGGCAAACCGCTGCCGTTCAGCGAAGTGACCGGCACAAAGGATCGCCATAGCGCGGCGAAACCAGGCGACTATGTCTTTGGTCTGTCGCTGAAGGGCCGCTACAAGGGCCAGCCGGTCACCGGCAACGGGAAAATCGGCGGCATGCTGGCCCTGCGCAGCGCAAGCGCCCCCTTCCCATTGCAGGGCGACTTCCACTCCGGTAACACCCGGGTAGCGTTCAGCGGCACGGTCAGCGACCCGCTCAACGTCGGCGGCATTGACCTGCGGCTAAAATTCGCCGGCGACTCGCTGCGCGATCTCTATGACCTGACCGGCGTGCTGCTGCCGGAGAC
The DNA here is from genome assembly GCF_018199955.1 of Klebsiella sp. P1954. NCBI lineage: Bacteria > Pseudomonadati > Pseudomonadota > Gammaproteobacteria > Enterobacterales > Enterobacteriaceae > Klebsiella > Klebsiella sp. P1954. The sequence goes on from NZ_CP073373.1 coordinate 3,269,767, forward strand.
GCCGTCATTCTCCACCGACGGCCGCCTGCGCGCCGACTTTACGCAAAAAAACCGCATGCGCTTTAACTATCAGAATTTTAACGGCCGAATCGGCGATAGCGACATTCATGGCTCCCTGACCTACACCACCGGCAAGCCGCGGCCGAAACTCAGCGGTGATATGGAGTCGAAGCAGCTGCGTCTGGCGGACCTCGGGCCATTAATCGGCGTTGATTCCGGCAAAGGAACGAAGAAAAGCGCTTCGCGCCAGGCGGGTGACCGGCCGCAGCCGGCGGGTAAAGTGCTGCCGGCGGACCGCTTTGAAACCGACAAGTGGCAGGTGATGGATGCCGATGTGCGCTTTAAGGGCCGGAGAATTGAGCACGGCGGCACCCTGCCGATCAGCGATCTGTCGACCCATGTGATTCTGGAGGATGGTGACCTGCGCCTGCAGCCGGTGCGCTTTGGCCTGGCCAACGGGTCGATTGCCGGCAGCGTACACCTGCAGGGCGATAAAAAGCCGCTGCAGGGTGAGGCCAATCTGCAGGCGCGACGCCTGAAGCTGAAGGCGCTGATGCCAAACGTCGAGATGATGCAGAAAACCCTCGGCGAGATGAATGGCGACGTCCAGCTGCGCGGCAGCGGCAACTCGGTGGCGGCCCTGCTCGGCAACAGTAACGGTAACCTGAAGCTGCTGATGAACGACGGACTGATCAGTCGCAACCTGATGGAAATCCTCGGTCTTAACGTCGGTAACTACCTGATCGGCCAGATTTTTGGCGATGAGGAGGTTCGGGTGAACTGCGCCGCGGCCAATATCGACGTAACCAACGGCGTCGCCCGGCCGCAGATTTTTGCCTTCGATACAGAAAACGCGCTGATCAATGTGACCGGGACCGCCAGCTTCGCCTCCGAGCAGCTGGACCTGACCATCGATCCGGAAAGCAAAGGCTTTCGGGTGATCACCCTGCGTTCCCCGCTGTATGTCCGGGGCACCTTTAAATCGCCGCAGGCGGGGGTGAAGGCCGGGCCGCTGATTGTCCGCGGCGCGGTAGCGGCGGCGCTGGCAACCCTGGTGACGCCGGCCGCCGCGCTGCTGGCGCTGATCTCCCCGGCGGAGGGCGATAGCAACCAGTGTCGGATCATTTTGTCGCAGATGAAAAAGTAGAGGAGAGCCCTGACGCCGGGGGCGTCAGGGCGAAGGATCACAACGACTGGTGGCGGGTCTCGTGGGTCAGCAGCAGGGCGATCAGCGTCAGCGCCGCCATCGCCGCCAGATAGGTGCCGACCGCCGCGAGACCGTAGTTACCCTGCAGCCAGGCGGCAATGTACGGCGCGACCGAAGCGCCGAGGATCGACGACACGTTATAGGAGAACGACGCGCCGGTGTAGCGCACTTCCGTCGGGAACAGCTCCGGGAGCAGCGCGCCCATCGGGCCAAAGGTCAGTCCCATCAGGCTTAAGCCCAGCAGCAGGAAGGCGAAGACCAGCAGCGGATTGCCGGAGCCCAGCAGCGGTTTAAAGGCGAACAGGGCGAACAAAATAATCATCGTGGTGATGATAATCATGCTCTTGCGACGACCAAAGGCGTCCGCCAGCAGGCCGGCGACAGGCACCATCACGCCAAAGCCAATCACCGCCATCATCAGCATCCACAGCACTTCGTTACGCGGCAGACCCAGGCCATTCGGCGCCGCGCCGGTGCTGAAGGTCATCGAGTAGACGGTCATGATGTAGAACAGGGTATAGGTGGCCAGCATGATGAAGGTGCCCAGCACCGTCACCCGGACGTGTTTGGTCAACAGGGTACCCAGCGGGATTTTGACCTGTTTTTTCGCCGCCGCCACTTTGGCGAAGACCGGGGTCTCATGCAGCGAGACGCGAACATACAGACCGATGATCACCAGCACCGCGGAGAAGATAAACGGCACGCGCCAGCCCCACTCCATAAACTGCTGGTCGGTCAGCAGCCAGGAGAGCAGCAGGAAGGTGCCGTTGGCGAAGAAGAAGCCGATCGGCGCGCCCAGTTGTGGGAAGGAGCCATACAGGGCGCGCTTGCGCGCCGGGGCGTTTTCCGTAGCCAGCAGCGCTGCGCCGCCCCATTCCCCGCCGAGGCCAAGGCCCTGACCGAAACGCGCCAGCGCCAGCAGCATCGGCGCGACAATGCCAATGCTTTCATAGCCGGGCAGCAGGCCGATCACCACGGTGGAGATCCCCATGGTTAACAGCGAGGCCACGAGGGTGACCTTCCGGCCGACGCGATCGCCGAAGTGGCCAAACAGCGCGGAGCCGATCGGCCGGGCGACGAAGGCGATGGCGAAGGTGGCCAGCGACTGTAGGGTGGCCGCAGCGGCATCGCCCTGCGGGAAAAAGATATGCGGGAAGACGATGACCGCGGCGGTGGCATAGATGTAGAAGTCGAAAAACTCAATGGCGGTGCCAATGAGCGAGGCGACAACAACCTTGTTGCGTGAGTTGACCGGGGCGGTTTCCTGCGTGTTTTCGAGAGTGGTGGCTGTGGCTTGCATAGATCTTTCTTATTTTTGCGCGAACGAAAAGCCATATAGCCACAGCCACAGGGACATTTCAATCTGTAACAAACGCGGAAAATGGGCAAAAAAGAGGCAAAAAGCGGATAATTTTTACACCAGTAAAAATAGTTCTATGAAATGCTTCACACAATTAAAAAGATAGATAATAAAACCAGTTTTGAGTTAAATAAAAGTTACATGCTGGATTTATCTGCTGAAATCAAGCGCGAGGATGAATTTTGCCTCTTTTATTCATCCTCGCAATACCTCAGCGGTGGGTTTTGCCCGGCATCCGCCGGTCGTCTTTATACTCCGCGGTGGCGATCCACGCGGCGCAGAATAGCGTCAGGCGGGCGAAGAAATAGAAAAAGGCCATCAGCCCCAGCACCGATCCGAACGCCGCCCCGGAGGGGGATTTCACCAGCGCTGGCAGCGTCCAGGTCATGACGATTTTTATGATTTCAAAGCCAATCGCCGCGATAAGCGTGCCGCGAAACAGGGCCTTGCGCCGCGGACGATGGCGCGGCAGGCGCCAGAAAATCCAGAAAAAGAGCAGATAGTTGGCAAAAATCGAGATGGCGAGGCCGATTAGCCGCCAGGCGGGTTTCAGCCATTCAATGTTGTCGAGATACAGCGCGGAGATAATCATCTGCTGGGCGGAGCCGGCGACGGAGGTGATCGACAGCGTAATAATCAGCGCCACCAGCAGACCGATCAGCGAGATAAGATCGCGGAAGTACTTGACCCAGATTTTCTCCTCGTCCTGCGGCCGGCGCTCCCAGACGTCGCGCGATTGAGCGCGGATCGCTTCGCGCAGGTTGCCCATCCAGTTAATACCGGAATAGAGGGCGACCAGCAGGCCGACCAGACCGACGGCGGTGCGCTGTTGCACCGCGGTGTTGATGGTGTTTTTCAACGTTGCCGCCAGCGTTGGGTCGCTGACGTTTTGCAGAATTTTGTCGAAAATGTCCTGCAGCAGGGTTGGGTGCCAGGCCAGCACGAAGCCGGCGGCGGCAAAGGAGACCATCAGGATCGGGATCATCGACAGGAACGAGAAATAGGTGATAGCCGCCCCAAACTGATTGCCGAGCCGGTCATTGAAGCGCTCTGCGGCGCGCAGCAGATGGGCGATCACCGGGTTGCGCTGCACTTTGGCCGCCGTTCCGGTGACGGTCTTCAGCGCCTGGCTGGCTTTTTGCCCGACGGCGGTGTCATTAAGGGCCTCGAGCGTGCTTTTGCTTTTCTCCGGCTGCGTATCCGGTTCCTGTGGCGGGCGTCGATCGTCGTTTTCCGGCGTCATACGTAATTTCTTCCTTTTTTACAGCGAGATTCAGCAAAAAGTATACCTTAAATGCCGTATCCTGCAGGAATGCCTCTCCCCGCCGCCCGTTTTCCAGCCGCGCCGCTCAATCGACATACGCTTTCATCAGTCCGCCCAGCCACTCCATAAACAGATTTACCCGGCGGGAGAGATTGCGCCGGTGCGGGTAGATCAGCGAGACCGGCAGCGGCTCGGCGCGGTACTGGGGCAGGATCTCAATCAGGTCGCCGGCGCGTAACGCCTCGCGCACGCCGGTGCGTGGCACCTGAATAATCCCCAGCCCGGCGATACAGGCTGCCTGATAGGTTTCCGTACTGTTGACCGTCAATATGCCGCCGGTTTTTACCCAGCGCACCGCGCCGTCGATCATTACCTCAAAGCCGGGGGGACGGACCCCGAGGGTGCTGGCGTAGTGGATCAGGGCATGATCCGCCAGATCCTCCAGGGATTGCGGATAGCCAAAACGCGCCAGATAGTCCGGGCTGGCGCAGTTAATTTGCGTCAGCTTGCCCAGCGGCCGGGCAATCAGCCCTGAGTCTTTGAGCGCGCCGACGCGCACCACGCAGTCAAACCCCTCGCGGATCACGTCCACCAGCCGATCGCTGCTGCTCAGCTCCAGTTCGATGCCCGGATACTGCTGTAAAAAAGTCGGCAGATGCGGGATCACCATTTTTTTAGCAAAACCGACCGGCATATCCACCCGCAGCCGGCCGCTGATGCTCGCCGGATCGTGCTGGAACATGCCGTCCAGTTCGTCGAGGTTGCTCAGCAGATCTTTCGCCCGCTCGTAGTAGACCATCCCATCCTGGGTGAGCTGGACCCGGCGGGTGGTGCGGTGCAGGAGCCGCACGCCAAGATGGCTTTCCAGGGCCTGAATCTGTCGCGAGACGCTACCCTTAGGTAGCGCCAGGGTCTCGGCGGCGCGGGAGAAGCTCTCCAGGTCCGCTACGCGAATGAATAACTGCATTGCATGAATTTTATCCATGCCGATCGCCTATTGTTGTTATTACTGAAACAGTAAAACGCAATATAGCGTATTTATTGTTGCATGAGCAGTTAATAAGCTACAACACAATCACAACGCAACCTGAAAGGGGTCTTCTGATGACACAACGTATCGCTTTAGTGACCGGCGGCAGCCGCGGTTTGGGTAAAAACGCCGCGTTGAAGCTGGCGGCAAAGGGAACCGATATTCTTTTGACCTATCACAGCAACCGCCAGGCGGCCCTCGACGTGGTGGCGGAAATAGAGCAAAAAGGGGTCAAAGCGGCAGCATTAGCGCTGAACGTCGGCGATTCCACAACATTCGACGCATTCGCCAGCGAGGTGGCGCAGGTGCTGGCGCAGAAGTGGGGACGCACTACCTTTGATTATTTACTGAACAATGCCGGAATCGGACTCAACGCGCCCTTCGCCGAGACCAGCGAAGCGCAGTTTGACGAGCTGATGAATATCCAGTTCAAAGGGCCGTTTTTCCTGACCCAGCGTCTGCTGCCTCTCCTGCAGGATGGGGGGCGTATCCTCAATGTCTCCAGCGGCCTGGCGCGCTTTGCCCTGCCGGGCTATGCGGCCTACGCCGCGATGAAGGGGGCGATGGAGGTTCTGACCCGCTATCAGGCGAAAGAGCTGGGCGGACGGGGGATATCGGTGAACATCATCGCGCCGGGTGCCATTGAGACCGACTTTGGCGGCGGGGAGGTGCGCGATAACGCCGAGGTGAATCGGCATATCGCCGCCCAGACTGCACTGGGGCGCGTTGGGCTGCCGGATGATATCGGCGACGCCATCGCCGCCCTGCTCAGCGATGAGCTGGCGTGGATGAACGCGCAGCGTGTGGAAGTCTCGGGCGGGATGTTCCTCTGATCCTGACTGCCCCCAGCCTGTGACCGGCGGTGCGCTACGGCGCATCGCCCTCCCCACGCAGCCGACCGAACAGCCAGTCGTTGTGCCAGCGTCCGTTGAGCCAGTAGTTTTCCCGCAGCTCTCCCTCCAGCCGGAAGCCGGCTTTGAGCAGTAACTGCTTAGACGCCTCGTTGCCGGCGGTGACGCTGGCGGTCAGGCGGCGGACGCCGCCGGTGGTAAAGGCGTAGTCGCACAGCGCGCGCAGCGATTCGTAGCCGTAGCCCCGACCCTGCGCCGCCGGGGCGAAGAGAAAGCCAACCTCGGCAATGTCGCGCTGATGATGCTGGTAGCCGGTCAGGCCGAGCGGGGTATGGGTCAGCCTGTCGCGCACCACCAGGCACAGCCAGTGTTCATCCCCGGGCGTCCACGGCGGCAGCCGCGAATCGAACGCCTCGCGGATGGCCGCCTGCGGTCGGGGATCGGCGACGTAGAGCATGACCTGCGGATCCTGCTGCAGGGAAAGAAAAAACGACCAGTCGTCCAGCTGCAGCGGTGAGCAGCGCAGGCGCGGCGTCAGAAGTTCAGGCATAAGCGTCGTTCCGGGCAGGGCGAATCCTCTGAACATAGCAGGAGAAAGCCGCCGGGAACAGCCCGACTAGGTTGGCTCACCGTACAGGCCAATCAGTCGGCGCACCACGCCGTTGGTCCAGCCAAAGCCATCCTGCAGGGGATACTCCCCGCCGCCGCCCTCATGGGGGACGCCGGTGGCAATATGGTATTTTTCAATCAGCTTGTGATGCTGCTTGTAAAAGTGGTTGACCGTCTGCAGCCAGCTCCAGGCAATCTCATCTCCCAGCGGATCCTGGCCGTAACGTTTAAATCCCTGGATCGCCATCCACTGCAGCGGCGCCCAGCCGTTGGGTTTATCCCACTGCTCACCGCTTTCGTATTCGGTGGCCATGATCCCCCCGGGGGTGAGCAGGCGGGCCCGCACCGCATCGGCAAGGCGTTCTGCCTGTTCGTGGGTCGCCAGGCCGACGTAAAGGGTGACGATACTGGCTGCGGAAAACAGCGCCAGCTGTTCACGGCGCCAGTCATAATCGCGGAAACAGCCGTTCTCATCATCCCACAGATAGCGGTTGACCGCCGCCCGCCGATCCTGGGCCTTCTGGCGGAAGGCCGCCTCCGTCTCGCGATCGCCCTTCAGGCCGGAGAGGTTGGCAATGGTCGTCTCCAGCTTGAACAGGAAGGCGTTCAGGTCGATGGGGATAAACTGCGTCGTGCGGATGCTGGCCAGCCGCGTGATATCCCGCAGCCAGCGGCTGGAGTAGTCCCAGCCGGACGCGGCGCCCGCCCGCAGGTCGCGGTACACTTCATTGGCGGGCCGCCCGGAGTGTCGGGCGGTCTCCACGTCTTCGCGCCACGACTCATCCCGCGGCGTGTCACGGTCGTCCCAGTAGCGATTGAGCAGGGAGCCATCCGGCATACGCACCACGTGGCGATACGCCTGGTGCGGGATCAACGACTCGGCGCCGTCCATCCAGAAGGCGTGCTCCATCTTCAGATGGTCCAGATAGCGCTTCGCGCCGCGCACGCCATCCTCTTCAAAGAGTTCGACCATCAGGGCGAACACCGGCGGCTGCGAGCGGCTGAGGTAGTAGGTGCGGTTGCCGTTCGGAATGTGGCCGTAGGTTTCAATCAGCCAGGCAAAGTTATCGGCCATGCATTTCAGCAAATCTTCCCGGCCGCTCTCCGCCAGCCCCAGCATGGTGAAATAAGAGTCCCAGTAATAGGTTTCGCTAAAGCGGCCGCCGGGCACGATGTAGGCCTGCGGCAGCGCCAGTAGCGATGACCACGGGATATGATCCTGAGGCTCGCGGGTCAGCACCGGCCACAGCTTGTCGATGTGTTCTTTCAGGGTCAGGCTGGGGTCGGAGATATAGATGTCGCTCTGGCTCTCCGGCAGCCAGAAGTTGTCCTCAACGAACTGCCGCAGATCGAAGTCGGGCTGGCGTTTGACCTTGCGGTAGTTCCGCAGGATGTCCAGCGGATCGTGTTTCGGCGCGCAGTCGGGGAAGGTTTTGCTGTCCGCGAAAATGCGTGATTTCTGCACGTTGGTAAACAGCTCAAGATAGCGATCCGCCGGGGTGAGGGCATCGGACGCCGGAAGCCCCTCGATCACCTCAGGCTCCGGTTCAGCGTCTATCATCTCATCCAGCTTTAATTCGTACGGATCGGCTTCGTAGCAGGGATCGATGTCGATCCTTAACTCCTCGTCTTCAACGTGGCGTAATTTCTGGCTGAACATAGCGATACGGACCTCCGGATAGCGTGAGTTCGGGGCCGGGCATACCCGGCCTTGTCTATTAAGCGTAGACAGTCGCTTCGGTGAGTGTGAAGCAAACTGTGCGTGAGATCACGCTTTTCCGCCGAGAAGAAAAGCTGCCATTTCAAAGTACGCTGTTGATAAGTAATTAAAAATTGTAGATCCTGGCGCAGATGAAATTCGGAGCATTCATTATGCAACAAAATTTTATCCCGGGGCGCTCACTCCCACGCCGCCTCCAGCATCTCCAGCAGCTGTTCGCCGCTCAGGCTGACCGGGTTGGCCTTCATCGATGAGGAGGTGCTGGCGGCCAGCGCCGCCGGTTCCAGCGCATCGCGCGCTACGCCGAGGTCGCGCAGGGTGCCAAGGCCAGCGCGATGGCTCCATTCCCGCAGACTGTCCCAGACCTGATCCACAGGGACGTCCAGCCCGTCGGCCAGCCAGCGGCGGACATCGTTAACGCGCTGGCGCAGGCCAGGGTCGTTGATCTGCGACTCATTGAGCGCCAGGCCAAACGGCAACAAACTGCCGCATAGGGCGCCGTGCGAGGCGCGGCTCAGGCCGCCCAGCGGGCCGGCGAGGCCGTGGATCACCCCCAGCCCGGCGTTCGCCAGCGCCAGTCCGCCGCACAGGCTGACCCAGGCCATCTCGTCGCGGCTGGCCGGACACTCTTGTTCCATCAGGATTTTTAGCGCGCGAATTCCCCGCGGGATCGCCTGCTGGCAGAGAGCATCGGTGAAGGGAGTGGCCCGGCTGCAGAGCCAGGGCTCGATCACCTGGGTCAGGGCGTCGAGGCCGGAGCTCAGGGTGATGCTCCGCGGCGCGTTGTCGGTTAGCGCCGGGTCGACAATCGCCAGGTCAGGCAGCATTCGGTCGTCGCGCAGGCTCACTTTCCGCTGCTGTTCCGGAACGTTGATCACCGCATTTTTGGTGACCTCCGCGCCCGTGCCAGCGGTGGTGGGGATCGCCACGAACGGCAGGGGACTGGCTTCCAGCTGACGGCCCGTTCCCACCACCTCCAGATAGTCGATCACCGGGCCGGCGGCGGGGACCAGCGCCGCAATCGCCTTACCGGCGTCAATCACCGCGCCGCCGCCGAGGCTGACCACCGCTCTGATCCCTTTCTCGCGCGCCAGCTGGACGCCCTGCTCGATATCGCTAAGCCAGGGTTCGCGACTTATCGCCAGCGTCGTGACCGCAAGCTGCAGCGCCTCCAGCTGCTGGCGGAGAAACGCCGCCCGCTGCGGGCGGGCGCCATGCACCAGCAGGATTGGGCCGCCCTGTTGCGCCAGCCAGGGGGCGGCGCTCTCGGCCTGACCACGGCCAAAACGAATATTTGCAGGCATCAAAACGGTAAAAGGGGTCAACATGTCGGGTTCCTTTTCGGCAAACAGGCTGGAATCAACTATACACATTATCCAGCGCTCTGCCTTGTTGCTGGCTGGCAATAGAGTAGAGTGAATGAACTGTCTTTTATGGCTGAGGAATCGCTGACGATGCTAACAATTCTGGGTAAACGCTCTTCAATTAATGTACGGAAAGTGCTGTGGACCTGCGAGGAAGCCGGGCTGGCGTACCAGCAGGAAGATTACGGCAGCGGATTTAAGCCCCTGGATACGCCTGAGTTTCAGCGTCTGAATCCTAACAGCCTGGTGCCGGTGCTACTGGACGATGACTTCGTGCTCTGGGAGTCGAACAGTATCTGCCGCTATCTGGCGCGCAAAGCGGAGCGCTGGGATCTGCTGCCCGCCGAGCCGCAGCCCGCCGCCGAGGTGGAGCACTGGATGGACTGGCAGGCGACCGAGTTTAACACTGCCTGGCGCCATGCTTTTATGGGGCTGGTGCGTAAAGATCCGCGCTTTCAGGATCCGGTGGCGATTAAAGAGAGTATTGCCGCCTGGACCCACTGCGTGCGCATTGTTGAAGCGCAGCTGCAGCGTACCGGGGCGTGGATAGCCGGCGAGCGCTTCACCCTGGCCGATATCGTGCTGGGGCTGTCGGTGCATCGCTGGAAAATGACCCCTTTCGCCCATCCGGAGATGCCAGCCGTGGAGCGCTGGTATATGGCGCTCAATCAGCGCCCGGCGTTTATGCGCCATGGCAATAACGGCGTGGCCTGAGCATAAAAAAAGAAGCCCCTGGGGGCTTCTTTTTATCATCCGGCGATCGCGTCTTAGCGCATGGTGACGAACTCTTCTGCCGCCGTCGGGTGAATGGCGACGGTGTTGTCGAAGTCTTTTTTGGTGGCGCCCATCTTCAGGGCCACCGCAAAGCCCTGCAGCATCTCATCCATCCCGAAGCCGATGCCGTGGATGCCGACAATCTTCTCTTCCGGGCCGACGCACACCAGCTTCATGCGGCACGGCTGACGGTGAGAGGTCACGGCGGTATACATCGCGGTGAAGGAAGATTTGTAGACCTTCACGGCGTCGTCGCCGTACTGCTCGCGCGCCTGCGGCTCGGTCAAGCCGACGGTGCCGATTGGCGGATGGCTGAAGACCACGGTCGGGATGTTGCTGTAGTCCAGATGCTCTTCCGGTTTGTTGTTAAACAGGCGTTCGGAGAGACGACGGCCTGCGGCCACGGCGACCGGCGTCAGCTCAACGGCGCCGGTATTATCGCCCACCGCGTAGATGCCCGGCACGTTGGTGTTCTGGAATTTATCAACGATGATGTACCCTTTATCGTTGGTTTTAACGCCCGTTGCCGCCAGATTGAAGTTGTCGGTCGCCGGTTCGCGGCCAATCGCCCAGATCAGGCAGTCAACGGTCTGGCTGCGGCCATCTTCCAGCTCCAGCGTCAGGCTGCCGTCGGCATTCTTCACCACCGCTTTCGGGATCGCATTGGTATGCAGCTGCGGGCCTTCGGCGTTCATCACTTCCACCAGGGTCTCAACGATCAGCGGATCGAAACTGCGCAGCGGCGCGTGTTTGCGCACGAACAGGTGGGTTTCGGCGCCGAGGCCGTTAATCACCCCCGCCAGCTCAACGGCGATATAGCCTGCGCCGACCACCGCCACGCGCTTCGGCAGCGCCGGCAGTTCGAAGAAACCGTCGGAATCAATACCGTATTCGACGCCCGGAATATCCGGGTGGCTCGGCCGGCCGCCGGTGGCGATCAGGATATGGTCAGCGGTGATGATCTCGCCGTTGACTTCCACGGTGTGGGCATCGACAAAGCGCGCGAAGCCTTTGATCACGTCGACTTTATTCTTACCCAGTACGTTGTCGTAAGAGGTATGAATACGGTCGATATAGGCGCTACGGCTGGCGACCAGCTTCTCCCAGTCAAAATGGTTGATGGTGGTATCGAAACCGTAGTCCGGGCCGTAAAGATGAATCGCTTCGCGGATCTGCGCCGCATGCCACATCACCTTTTTCGGCACGCAGCCGACGTTGACGCAGGTGCCGCCCAGCTCTTTGGCTTCAATCAGCGCGCACTTCTGGCCGTACATGGCCGCGCGGTTAATTGAGGCGATACCGCCGCTACCGCCGCCGATGGCGAGGTAATCATAATGTTTGCTCATGCCCATATGTCCTTAATCGTTGATTGCCGCGATTGTAGCGCGAGGCTTAAAAGGTTCCACCGATGGTTGCGATTACTCCGGTACGATCCAGCTGACGGTGGCGTGGCCGGTGCCGGTCGGAACCAGTTTGCTGTGCAGCCACGGCAGCACGTTATTCATCTGCTGCTCCAGCTTCCACGGCGGGTTGATGACGATCATCCCGGAGGCGGTCATGCCGCGCTGGTCGCTGTCCGGACGCACCGCCAGCTCAATCTGCAGGATTTTGCGAATGCCGGTGGCTTCTAACTCTTTGATCATGCGTTTGATTTGCGCGCGCAGCACCACCGGGTACCACAGGGCGTAGGTGCCGGTGGCGAAGCGTTTGTAGCCTTCGTTAATCCCGGTGACCACCGCCTGATAGTCGGTTTTAATTTCGTACGGCGGGTCGATCAGAATCAAACCGCGGCGCGATACCGGCGGCAGCTTGGCTTTCAGCTGCTGGTAGCCATCGGCTTTATCGACGCGCGCGCGGCTGTCTTTCTGGAATTCAGCGCGCAGCAGCGGGAAGTCGCTCGGGTGCAGCTCGGTCATCTGCAGGCTGTCCTGCTCGCGCAGCAGCTGGCGGGCAATCAGCGGCGAGCCCGGGTAGTAGCGCAGCTGGCCGTTACGGTTGAAGTGTTCTACGACCGAAATATACGGCTCCAGCTCTGCCGGCAGGTCGTCCTGCTGCCAGATGCGGGCGATGCCTTCAAGATACTCGCCGGTACGTTCGGCGTGCTCGCCGCTCAGCTGATAGCGGCCCGCGCCGGCGTGAGTGTCCAGGTAGAGAAACGGTTTTTCTTTCTCTTTCAGTGATTCAATGATCAGGCTCTGAACGGTGTGTTTGAGGACGTCGGCGTGGTTGCCTGCGTGAAAGCTGTGGCGATAACTGAGCATGGATGCAGAGATTCCGGGAAGTAAACAAGTTAACCGATAGTCTACCGCAGATCGGCCGAGATTACCGCTGCGCCGCCGCGCTGTTTCATTTCTGCCAAAAGCGTTGCAAAACATAACGCTGTCATAAAAACGTCAAACGGCCGCGCTAGCGTCGGATACAGGCAAGGTAATTATTTGAATAAAAGGAAAAATAATGAAAAGGCAACTCTCGCTGCTGGCCGTCGCGCTGCTGCTGGCGCAACCGGTTCTGGCTAAAGACATCCCGCTGAACAGGGCGGCGGCCCTCGCCAATAGCGTGACGCCGGCTGCCTCCAGCCAGGCGTATGACGATCTTGAGCAACAGGCGCTGGCGCAGCTACGCCACGCTCTGCAGGGGAATGCCGCCACGCTGACCCGCGATCGGCTGGCGCGCACCAAACAAAACCAAACTCAGGCCGATACCGCCTGGCTGAAGGCCAGCGGCTATGACTTCCAGACCCGGGCCAACCAGCAGGCGGGCATTGCGCTGCTGTCGGCGTTCAGCACCCTGCCGGAGACCGTCGTGAAGCAGAATCTGGCGACGGTGACCGCCATCAATCGCGACGCCGTGCAGACCACGCGCCGTCAGGCGCTGGCCGATGCGGAAGGCATTAGCTACCTCTACTTCCTCAGCGATGCGCTGGGGCCACGCCTTGGCAAAGCGTTTCTGACCGCCTATGACCAGGGCGCGCTGGGGAAAGCGGCAGCGTTGATCAAAGCCTCGGAGGTCAGCACCGGCGAGGCGAAAAAGCACTTCAATAATCCGCGGCCGTTTCTGGTGCAGGGCAACACCATTCACCTGGTGCCTGACGATGTGGTGGTGAAAGATAACCAGCCCTACACCGCCGACGGCGGCTCGTTCCCCAGCGGCCACACCAACACCGGCTATACCGATGCGCTGCTGCTGGCGGCGATGATCCCGGAGCGCTACGACGCGCTGGTGGCGCGCGGCGCCCGCTATGGCTACTCGCGCATCGTGCTGGGCGTCCACTACCCGCTGGACGTGATCGGCTCGCGAATGGTGGCCGAGCGCAACGTGGCCCACTATCTTAACGATCCGCACTACCGGGTATTATTTAACGAAGCCCGCGATCAGCTGCGCGCCGCGCTGGCGAAGGCCTGCGGCACATCGCTTGCCGAGTGCGCGAAGAGCAGCGTGAAAGACGATCCCTGGCGCGATCCGGCGATGCGTGATTTCTCTCGCTTCACCATGACCTACGATCTGCCGCAGCAGAAGGGTCCGCAGCCGCGTTTACAGGTGCCGGAGGGGGCGGAAGTGCTGCTGGAAGATGCCCTGCCGCATCTGTCAGCGGCTCAGCGTCGAACGTTGATGGTCAACACCGCGCTGCCGGCGGGTTACCCGCTATCCGGCACCACCCCCGAACAGCAATTCTGGCAGCGGCTGAATCTGTCGGCGGCCTGGGAGATGGCGCAAAAAAGGCAGTAATGTGGTTTCCGGCACGCTGCACTGCGTGTCGCGCTTTTCCGGCAACGGGCGGACTTATCGCAGCAATACCCAGGCTGACGCACCGCCCGTCATTGAAATTCCCCCAACTATCCCCCATTCTAGATCTCATGCATAAGCGCCGGACGCGCGCTTCATTCACCCTTTTCAACAGGACAGCGCATATGACCAATCCATTATTGACGCCTTTCTCCCTGCCGCCTTTTTCTGCGATCAAACCAGAGCACGTGGTCCCTGCGGTCACCAAAGCGCTGGAGGATTGCCGGGCCGCGGTGGAAAGCGCGGTGGCGCATGGCGCGCCGTATAGCTGGGAAAATCTTTGCCAGCCGCTGGCGGAAGTGGACGATGTGCTGGGACGCATCTTCTCGCCTGTCAGCCATCTGAATTCGGTTAAAAACAGCCCTGAACTGCGTGAGGCCTACGAACAGACGCTGCCGCTGCTCTCCGAGTACAGCACCTGGGTCGGCCAGCATGAAGGCCTGTATAAAGCCTATCGCGACCTGCGCGATGGCGATAACTACGCCACGCTGAATACCGCGCAGAAAAAAGCGGTTGATAACGCGCTGCGCGATTTTGAATTATCCGGGATTGGCCTGCCGCCGGAGGCGCAGAAACGCTACGGTGAAATCGCCGCGCGCCTCTCTGAGCTGGGCAACCAGTACAGCAACAACGTCCTCGACGCCACCATGGGCTGGAACAAGCTGGTGACCGATGTCGCCGATCTGGCCGGCATGCCGGAAAGCGCGCTGGCCGCCGCTCAGGCTCAGGCGCAGGCCAAAGAGCAGGAAGGGTATCTGCTGACCCTGGATATTCCGAGCTATCTGCCGGTGATGACCTACTGCGATAACCAGGCGCTGCGCGAAGAGATGTATCGCGCCTATTCCACCCGCGCCTCCGATCAGGGCCCGAACGCCGGGAAATGGGATAACAGCCCGGTGATGGCGGAGATCCTCGCCCTGCGTCACGAGCTGGCGCAGCTGTTGGGCTTTGACAGCTATGCGTTTAAATCCCTCGCCACCAAAATGGCGAAGGATCCGCAGCAGGTGCTCGACTTCCTCACCGACCTGGCAAAACGCGCCCGTCCGCAGGGCGAAAAAGAGCTGGCCCAGCTGCGCGCCTTCGCCAAAGCCGAGTTTGGCGTCGATGAGCTGCAGCCGTGGGACATTGCCTACTACAGCGAAAAACAGAAGCAGCACCTCTACAGCATTAGCGATGAGCAGCTGCGCCCCTATTTCCCGGAAAACAAAGCCGTTAGCGGCCTGTTTGAAGTGGTTAAGCGCATTTACGGTATTACCGCTAAAGAGCGTACCGATGTCGATGTGTGGCATCCGGAAGTGCGCTTCTTCGAGCTGTATGACGAACACAACGAGCTGCGCGGTAGCTTCTATCTCGACCTGTATGCCCGCGAGCATAAGCGCGGCGGGGCGTGGATGGACGACTGCGTCGGCCAGATGCGTAAACTGGATGGTTCCCTGCAGAAGCCGGTCGCCTACCTGACCTGTAACTTCAACCGCCCGGTCAACGGCAAGCCGGCGCTGTTCACCCATGACGAAGTGATCACCCTGTTCCACGAGTTCGGCCACGGTCTGCACCATATGCTGACCCGCATCGACACCGCCGGGGTTTCCGGCATCAGCGGGGTGCCGTGGGATGCGGTCGAGCTGCCGAGCCAGTTTATGGAGAACTGGTGCTGGGAGCCGGAAGCGCTGGCGTTTATCTCCGGCCATTATGAAACCGGAGAACCGCTGCCGCAGGAGCTGCTGGAGAAAATGCTGGCGGCGAAAAACTACCAGGCGGCGATGTTTATTCTGCGCCAGCTGGAGTTCGGCCTGTTCGATTTCCGCCTGCATGCGGAGTACAAACCGGAGCAGGGGGCGAAAATCCTTGAGACCCTGGCCGAGATTAAAAAGCAGGTCGCCGTGGTGCCGGGGCCGACCTGGGGCCGCTTCCCGCACGCCTTCAGCCACATCTTCGCTGGCGGCTATGCGGCAGGTTACTACAGCTACCTGTGGGCCGACGTGCTGGCGGCAGACGCCTTCTCACGCTTCGAAGAAGAGGGGATTTTCAACCGTGAAACCGGTCAGTCGTTCCTCGACAATATCCTGAGCCGCGGCGGTTCCGAAGAGCCGATGGAGCTGTTCAAACGCTTCCGCGGGCGCGAGCCGCAGCTGGACGCGATGCTGGAGCATTACGGGATCAAAGGCTGATTGCTACGTGAAGATCTGCTTAATTGATGAAACAGGCGCCGGTGACGGCGCCTTATCTGTTTTAGCCGCCCGCTGGGGGCTGGAGCAGGATGACGATAACCCGATGGCGCTGGCGCTGACGACGGAGCATCTGGAGCTACGCAAGCGCGATGAGCCCAAGCTTGGCGGCATCTTCGTCGATTTCGTCGGCGGGGCGATGGCCCACCGGCGCAAGTTTGGCGGCGGCCGCGGCGAAGCGGTGGCTAAAGCGGTGGGTATTAAAGGCGATTACCTGCCGGATGTCGTCGATGCGACGGCCGGGCTGGGACGCGATGCCTTTGTGCTGGCGTCGGTCGGCTGTCGCGTGCGGATGCTGGAGCGCAATCCGGTGGTCGCCGCGCTGCTCGATGATGGCCTGGCGCGCGGCTATGCTGACGCGGAAATCGGCGGCTGGCTGCAGGAGCGGCTGCAGCTGATCCACGCCTCCAGCCTGACGGCGTTAACCGATATCACCCCGCGCCCGCAGGTGGTGTACCTCGATCCGATGTTCCCGCATAAGCAGAAAAGCGCGCTGGTGAAGAAAGAGATGCGCGTCTTTCAGTCGCTGGTGGGGCCGGATTTAGACGCCGATGGTCTGTTGGCGCCAGCGCGTCAGTTGGCGACCAAACGAGTGGTGGTCAAGCGCCCGGATTATGCGCCGCCGCTGGCGGATGTCGCCACGCCTAACGCGGTGGTGACCAAAGGACATCGGTTTGATATTTACGCCGGTACGCCGGAGTAATATTACGCCGTGGTGGTAACTCCCGGATAGCGGCGCAACGCGCCTTATCCGGGCTACCGAATCGTCGCCCGGCTCCGCGTAGCGCGAGCCGGGAACCGCAATATTTAAACAAACGGCGCCAGCGGATCGGCCATCTCAAACGGTTATTCGGCGCTGGCCGGGGTATTAATCATCCGGTTCAGCCACGGCACCATCAGCGCCATTACCACCGTGACGCCCAGCGTCACCAGGCCAATTTTACTGAACACATTGGTGTAGACCGGCAGGGTCTGCAGCGGGTCGGTGATGTTTTCCGGCACCGCGGTAAAGGTCGCCACATAGCCGCCCAGCAGGAAAGCGGCGGCCTGGGTCAGAAACCACATCCCCAGAATAAAGCCCATCAGATGCTGCGGCACCAGCGCGGCAACCATCGCCAGCCCCAGAGCGCTGATTAACAGTTCGCCCAGACTCTGGAACAGATAAACCAGCACAATAAACCACGGCGAGGTTAACCCCTGGGCGTCGGCGAACCACATCCCGGCCGCCGCGGCGGTCAGGAAGCCCAGCGCGCAGAGGAACATCCCGAGGGTAAATTTCACCGGCATGGTCAGGTCTTTACCCTTATGACCGAGATGGGTGTAGATCGCCGCCAGCACCGGGCTGGCGACCACTACCCAGAAGGGATTCAGCGCCTGGAAGCTGACCGGGTTGATGGTAAAGCCAAGGATCTCATGATGGACGTTGTTGATGGCGAAGAAGTTCAGCGAGGTCGGCATCTGGGCATACAGAATGTAAAACAGCACCGCCTCGATCATCAGAATAAAGGCGACGAACATTTTGTTGCGTCCAGTTTTATCGAGGCGAAACGCCTCACGGAAAAAGAACGCAATAACCACGACCGACAGAACAATCAGCACCAGGTTGGCGATCATCACGTTATGCATCAGCCAGGCGCAGAGAAAAATCATTACCACCGTACCGGCCAGCACCAGCGCCAGATTGCGTAGGCTGAGGGGGCGATGATCCGGCTCGGAGCCAATATCTTTCACCATCCCGCGGCAGGCGAAGTAGACCAGCAGCGCGATAATCAGCCCCGCGCCGCACAGGTTATAGGTTACCGCATAGCCAAATTTTTCGGCGATCACCGGCGCCAGCGACAGCGACAGCAGCGAACCGATGTTTATCGACATATAGAACAGGGTAAATGCCCCGTCGAGACGGGCATCCTTCGGCGGATAGCATTTGGAGAGCAGGCTCGCCGGGTTGGCTTTAAACAAACCGTTGCCGACGGCGATGGTGCCGAGAGCGATAAAGATCAGCTGCGGTTTCAGCAGCGACATCCCGGTCATAAAGTAGCCGATAGCCAGCACAATGGCGCCGAGCACCAGCGTGCGTTTGGTCCCCAGCAAATGGTCGCCCACGTAGCCGCCGATGGAGATCAGCCCGTAAACCAGCGCCGCGAAGGCGCCGAAGGTGATAAAGGCCTGTTCCTGAGAGAAGCCCAGCTGTTTAACAAAGAAGACCGCCAGGATCCCCTGAACGCCGTAATAGCCAAAACGTTCCCAGAGCTCCACAAAGAAGATCATAAAGAACGGACGAGGTTGCTGCAGCAAGCCCGTAGGTGCAGTTGTATTCATATTCCTTCGCCTTGTATTACTTTCCCAAAAAGTATGAACGCGTATGCCAGAACGCGCCGAAAATGTCTGATAACTCGCCATGCTGCGGTTATTGGCTTATGGAATAGATTATTATATAGATATTTCGCCGAATAACTGGTTGATCACACTAATTTAATGGCGATTTTATGGATTGAAGTTCTGCCGCATGGCGAGGGAAAGCGAAAATAAAAAACGCCCGCATCGGCGGGCGTATTGCGCGGATAAAACGAGACGGTTATTCGTCTTCTTCGTCGCGCAGCGGGACGATCAGCATGTCGACATGAACGGTGTTAATCAGCTGGCGGGCAGAGGACATCAGCTTGCTCCAGAAGTCCTGATGATGGCCGCAGACCACCAGGTCCATATCGTATTTTTTAATCGCATCGACCAGCACCTGGCCAAGGTCGCCGCTGCCGCTCAGGGTCTCGGTGATGGGATAGCCTGCGTTGGTCGAGAGCTCGGTCAGCGCGTGATGGGTCTCTTCGGAGATGCGTTTTTGCATGTCGCCGAGGTTAACGTCAATCAGCCCGGTGTAGAGGTCGGAGTAATTCACATCCACATGGATCAGGGAGACTTTCGCGTTATACGGGCGGGCCATAGAAACGGCTTTTTCAACCAGTACTTTACTCTCCGGGGACAGGTCTACTGCAATCAGAATATGTTTGTAAGCCATAGTGTTACTCCTTCCATAAGTTTGTCGATGACCATTGGACCTGACAGCTGGCGCTGCCGTTTCGCCCGCGTCCTGCGTGCTACATTCGCGGGAGGGTAGCCTTTAAGGACTTCATTGTAGAAGATATTTCCTACCTTATAGCGCCCCCCGCACTCCGTCAATGCACTGGGTTCACCTAAAAGTTAAACAAATTTATCCGTCTTACGTATTGATAACGAATAACCTTGTGGTAAAAAAATTAATGGATCTCCTACACTATTTAATGAGCCGGTCGGAAAAATAAATGTGATCGGAATCGCACTCTTTACGGTATCGTCGTGGGTTATTTGGGGAGCGGTAGCCGCGGAGGTTTTCTCCGTAGGCGGGTCGCCGGGGAGGAGGTATGATCAGCACTATTGCGCTGTTTTGGGCCCTGTGTGTCGTTTGTGTGGTGAATATGGCACGCTACTTCTCATCGTTGCGTGCATTATTGGTGGTGCTACGTGGTTGCGATCCCTTGCTCTATCAGTATGTTGATGGCGGCGGCTTTTTTACCTCGCACGGGCAGCCCAGCAAACAGATGCGGCTGGTGTGGTATATCTATGCCCAGCGCTACCGTGACCATCACGATGATGAATTTATTCGTCGCTGCGAACGTGTTCGTCGCCAGTTTATCCTGACCAGCGCCCTGTGCGGCCTGGTGGTGGTGAGCCTGATTGCGCTGATGATCTGGCACTAACGTTTCAGAATAAAAAAACGGGCCAGCAAGCTGGCCCGTTTCGAACGAATAACGCTTAAATCAGTTTCAGGGAGAGCCAGTAAAGGACGCCTGAAAGGATAATCGCTGCCGGCAGGGTCAGCACCCAGGCCATCAGAATGCTGGTCACCGTCTTTTTCTGCAGACCACCGCCATCCACCAGCATCGTCCCCGCTACCGAGGAGGAGAGTACGTGGGTGGTGGAAACCGGCATCCCGGTGTAGCTCGCCAGACCGATAGAAACCGCTGCGGTCATCTGAGCCGACATCCCCTGAGCGTAGGTCATGCCTTTCTTACCAATCTTCTCACCGATGGTGGTCGCCACGCGGCGCCAGCCGATCATGGTGCCGATACCCAGCGCCAGCGCGACAGCCATGATAATCCAGATTGGCGCGTACTCGATGGTGCTCAGCATATCGGTTTTCAGTTTCTTCAGCAGACGCTGGTCGTCAGCGCTCACATCCGGCAGCTTCGCCACCTTGTCGGTGGTGTCGGAGATGCAGAGCATGATGCGACGCAGCTGGCCGCGCTGTTCCGGTTTTAGCGACTCGTAGTTCTCAACGCCGGTCAGCATGGTTTTGACGCGGTCAAGGGCGTTGATGGTGTTCGCCGGATGGCAGTGGAACTCGCCATTGGCCGCGGTATTGGTATCCGGAGAAGGCACCAGCTGATCGACGCCGGTGGCTTTTTTCAGCAGTTCAGGACGCTGCTGGAAGAAGGTTTCCACGTTGTTGACCGCATCGCGGGTACGGGTGATTTCGTAACCAGAGGCATTCATATTCACCACGAAACCCGCCGGCGCGACGCCGATCAGCACCAGCATCACCAGGCCAATGCCTTTCTGCCCATCGTTAGCACCGTGAGAGAACGACACGCCAATAGCAGACAGGATCAGCGCGATACGGGTCCAGAACGGCGGCTTTTTCTTACCGTCTTTCTTTTCACGCTCTGCGGGCGTCAGGTGGATACGCGCGCGTTTTTTGGTTCCGCTCCAGTAGCGACGCAGCAGGAAAATCAGGCCGCCCGCGATCACCAGACCGACGATCGGCGAGATGATAAGCGAAGCAAAAATGCCGATGACTTTCGGGATATTCAGCGCATCAACCACGGAAGTACCGGTCATCAGCGCATTGGTTAAACCAATGCCGATGATGGCGCCAATCAGGGTATGAGAACTGGAAGCTGGAAGACCGAAGTACCAGGTGCCGAGGTTCCAGATGATCGCCGCCAGAAGCATAGAGAACACCATGGCGAGGCCATGTGCGGAACCCATGTTAAGCAGCAGATCGGTCGGCAGCATATGCACGATGGCATAGGCTACGCTGAGACCGCCCAGCAGAACGCCGAAGAAGTTGAAGAGCGCCGCCATCGCCACAGCGAGCTGTGAGCGCATTGCGCGAGTGTAGATAACCGTAGCCACCGCGTTTGCGGTATCATGGAAACCGTTAATTGCTTCGTAAAACAGTACAAAAGCTAAAGCAAGCAATAATAATAGTCCGGTATGTAAATCCAGACCGGCAAATAAATGTAGCATAGGACGTTACGCCATTTTGAGGACATGAACGCGGCGCATTATCAGTGACTTTAGCGGCGCGGGCAAAGTGAAATATAGACTTTTTTTGATTTTCTTCCTGTTTAGGTTTTACCCTGTTGGGAGTAATCCTATATCTTTCAATGATGTATCTAATGCGGGATTTTTCCCGCTGGTGTGACCAGAGTGAAATATTTACAAAACCCGACAATTGGGGAACGAGGAACGCGGTGTGGAAAGGTTTGATGCCATTGTCGTTGGCGCCGGAGCGGCGGGTATGTTTTGCGCAGCGCAGGCGGGCCAGCTTGGCTGCCGCGTCCTGCTGCTGGATAACGGCAAAAAGCCGGGGCGAAAAATTCTGATGTCCGGCGGCGGCCGCTGCAACTTTACCAACATGTATGTTGAACCGGCGGCCTATTTGAGCCAAAACCCGCATTTTTGCAAATCTGCCCTGGCGCGCTACACCCAGTGGGACTTTATCGAGCTGGTCGGCAAATATGGCATCGCCTGGCATGAGAAGACCCTCGGCCAGCTGTTTTGCGATGATTCGGCGGAGCAGATCGTCAATCTGCTGCTCGCGGAATGTGAAAAGGGCGGCGTGCAGATCCGTCTGCGCAGCGAAATCCTCAGCGTGGAGCGCGATGAACAAGGCTACCGGCTACAGGTGAACGGCGAAACGCTGATGACCAAAAAGCTGGTGATCGCCTCCGGCGGTCTGTCGATGCCGGGGCTCGGCGCCTCGCCGTTTGGCTATAAAGTCGCCGAGCAGTTCGGCCTGAAGGTGCTGCCGACCCGCGCGGGACTGGTGCCGTTTACCCTCCACAAGCCATTGCTTGAGCAGCTGCAGGTCCTCTCCGGCGTGTCGGTGCCGTCGACCATTACCGCCGAGAACGGCACTCTGTTTCGCGAAAATCTGCTGTTCACCCACCGCGGCCTTTCCGGACCGGCGGTGCTGCAAATTTCCAGCTACTGGCAGCCCGGCGAGTTCGTCACCGTTAATCTGCTACCGGACTGCGATCTTGATGACTTCCTTAACGAGCAGCGCAGCGCGCATCCCAACCAGAGCCTGAAGAACACCCTGGCGATGCAGCTGCCGAAGCGGCTGGTGGAGTGTCTGCAGCAGCTGGGGCAGATACCTGATGTGACGCTCAAGCAACTGAACGTTCGCGATCAGCAGACGCTGGTGGAGACGTTAACCGCCTGGCGCGTGCAGCCGAACGGCACCGAAGGCTACCGGACGGCGGAGGTGACCCTCGGCGGCGTGGACACCAACGAACTCTCGTCGCGTACTATGGAGGCGCGTAAGGCGCCGGGTCTCTACTTTATCGGCGAAGTGATGGACGTTACCGGCTGGCTCGGGGGGTATAACTTCCAGTGGGCGTGGTCAAGCGCCTGGGCCTGCGCGCAGGCGCTGGTGGAAGGGTAATCTACGCGTCCGGGCGCCCTGGTGCCCGGACGTATATGATCAGTTCAACCCAAGAAAATACTGGGCGATTTTGAAATAGATAATCAGCCCGGTGCCATCAATCAGCGTGGCGATAAACGGCGCGGAAACTACCGCCGGGTCAATGCCGATCCGCTTAAGCACCATCGGAATGACCGAGGAGACAATCGCGCTCCACAGGGTAATGCACACCAGCGTCAGGCTGACGATGAGCGTGATTTCCATGCCAATCCCCATCATCCAGGCGCGCAGGCAGCCCGCCAGGCCCAGGGTCAGGGCAATCAGAAACGAGGTCGATACCTCTTTGCGGATCACCCGCCCCATATCGCGCAGTCGCACTTCCCCCAGCGCCATCGAGCGCACCAGCGTCGAGGTGATCTGCGTTCCGCTGTTGCCGCCGGTGCCGATGAGCAGCGGAATAAAGAAGGCCAGCGCGATGGCCGATTCCAGGGCTTCTTCGAAATGCTGCAGTACGCTGCTGGTGTAGGCTTCGGCCACGAACAGCAGCAGCAGCCACACCGAGCGTTTTTTCCACAGCGTCCAGGGGCTGATCTCGAGGTACGGTTTTTCCAGCGGCAGCGTTGCCCCCTGCAGCTGAGCATCTTCGGTGACGTCATCCTCCAGCAGATGGGCGATCTCCTTCTCCATCAGGCAGCCGACCAGCTCGCCTTTATCGACGACGGGGACCAGGTCGAGGCCGCGCTCGCTGAGCTCGGCAATCACCTGCTGGCGCTCATCGTCAGGTTTGACGCGAAACAGGCAGCTGTCCATCAGGTGGCGGATAGACTGGTTGATATCCGTTTCCTGGAGTAGCTTTTTGACCGACAGGCTGCCACGCAGCTTCTTGCCGGCGACGACAAACACCTGCCCGGGAATATCATCGCTGGCCAGCTGGGAGATAAAGTGTTCGCGCGCCTCATGAACGCTGAGATGTTCCTGCAGCGTAATAAAATCGGTACGCATGTACTGGGCGATCGCATCGCCGTCGAAGCCAGAGGTCGCCTGATGGGCGGCGCAGAGTTGAATGGAAGACATGTTTAAAAATCCCTATAAAAAATCACTCATAGGGGCGAACAAGACAGGGTTAGCGCAGGCAGATCCCTACGTCCTGGTTTTAGCACTGCATAACGTATCTGAACGGTCATGACCGCCAGAAGTTACCTTGGCAACACCTTGATTCGATGGAAGCCTGTATTTCCCTGAGTGGTCTCTCTCGATACCAACAGGGCGGTAACTTGTATTTATGCAGGAGCCTCGCCATAACGAGATCGTTAAATGAGGCGCCATTATTGGCGAAGCGGGATAATTAACAAAGCGTATAATTTATATGGTTTATCAACTGTTGATAAACCACCCAAGAATTTTCAAATAATTAATCATCCGCTAAACACTGCAAATGCCCATGGCGCACGCCGCGCTGGGCAATCACGTCGTCGGCAAAATGCTGTACCTCGGCCATATCACCTTTCAGCACCGCAATCTCCAGGCAGTCGTCATGACTGATATGCACATGCAGCGTGGCGACGGAGAGATCGTGATGATGATGCTGGGTGGCCACCAGCCGGCTCGCCAGTTCGCGTTTTTCATGTTCATACACGTACGACAGGACGGCATACCCGCGCCGTGATTCCGGCGACGGAGGATCCTGGTTGAGGGCGTCGCGCAGAATATCGCGTACCGCCTCCGAACGGTTGTGGTAGCCGCGGCGGGCGCTTAGCGCATCGAGGGCGGCCAGCAGGTCATCATCAAGGGTCAGGGTTACGCGCTGCATGGCATGGCCTCGTTAAGCAGAGTGGCAGAAAAAGGGGGGAGCACCGCCTGCTGGAGCGCCTGTCCGGCAGGAGAGCGCAGGCGTAGCGGTAGACTAACCGTTGCGGTTTCGACGATGCGCCCGTGCTCCATCACCAGCACTCGCTGGCAAAAGCGCTCCACCAGCCGCAGGTCATGGGTGATGAACAGGCAGGCGGTGTCAAACTGCGCCTGCAGACGCTTCAGCAGGGCGATAATCTCCGCCTGCAGCAGCAGATCGAGATTTGAAACCGCTTCATCAAGGATCAACAGCTGCGGCCGTACCGCCAGGGCGCGTGCCAGGCAGACGCGCTGCAGCTGTCCGCCGCTGAGCTGCGCCGGGCGCTTATCGAGCAGCGACGGCGCGAGGTCGACGGCCAGCAGCATCTCTTCCACCCGCCGCGCACGCGCCTCACGCGACAAGCGTAACAGATGGCGCAGCGGCTCGCTGACGATCTCGCGCACCGTTTTGCGCGGATTCACCGCGCTGAAGGCATCCTGAAATACCAGCTGAATATCACGGCGGAAGGCGCCGATGGCCTCGCCCTTCAGGGCGGCCAGCGGCGTGCCGCGCCAGGCAATATCACCGTGCTGCGGCGTTTCCAGACCCACCAGCATCCGCGCCAGGGTGCTTTTCCCACAGCCGCTGCGTCCGAGCAGGGCCACCGTTTCGCCAGGGGCGATGGCGAGATGGATCGCATGCAGGACCCTGCCGTGGTGAGGATAATCGTGACTCACCCCGGTAGCGCTGAGTAAATTCATGGTGTTTTCTCCAGACCGTATAACGCCAGATGCGCGGCCAGCAGGCGCTGGCTGAGCGGGTGCCGCGGGGCGCTAAATAGCGTATTCACATCGCAGTGTTCAACGAGGCGACCGTTCTCCATCACCGTTACGTGATGCGCCAGCCGCGCCACGACGCCCATGTCATGCGTCACCAGCAGCAGTCCCAGACCGCGCCTGGCGACAATATCCGCCAGCAGGTCGAGGATGCGTGCCTGGGCGATGGCATCGAGATCGGTCGTCGGCTCGTCGGCGATGATAAAGGGCGCGCGGCTGAGCAGGGCGAGAGCGACCATCATCCGTTGCAGCATGCCCCCGCTCATTTCAAAAGGGTAGCGCTTCAGCAGCGCCCGCGGATTGTCCAGACCGACCTCCTCCATCGCTGCCAGCAGCACGGCGTCATTCGTTTCACGACCCGCTGCCCGGCAGGTTTCCCGGGCGTGCGCGGCCATGGTATGCAGCGGGTTAAAGGCGCTGCGCGGGTTCTGCATGATGGTGGCGATGGTCGCCCCGCGCAGCTGTTCGCCGTGCACCGGAATGCCGTCGAGAAGCACCCGGCCGGCGGTTTGCCTGACGCCGGGCGGCAGCAGGCCCAGCGCGGCGGCGCAGGTCAGCGATTTTCCGCAACCACTGCTGCCGAGCAGCGCCAGCACCTGGCCGCGGCGCAGGGTGAAGGAGACGTCGCTGACCAGCGGTCGGTCAGCGGCAAGCGAGATCTGTTCCAGTTGGATCTTCTGCGGCATCAGTGGCTATGCTCCGCGATCAGGTGGGGATCGAGACGATCGCGCAGCGCGTCGCCCAGCAGGTTAAAAGCCATCACGCTGATGAACAGCGCCAGCCCCGGCCAGACCATTTGCAGCGGCTGGGTCCAGATATACTGCCGGGCGTCGTTGATCATCACCCCCCATTCCGCCGTCGGCGCGCTGACGCCGAGACCGAGGAACGACATGCCGGCTACGTGAAGCATCATATGGCCGATATCCAGCGAGGCGAGCACCAGCAGCGAGGGGATCACCGCGCCGGCCAGATGGTCGCTGAACAGCCGCCACTGGCTGGCGCCGCTCAGACGGGCGGCGAGGATAAATTCGCGCTGGCGCAGGGAAACCACCAGGTTACGCACCATTCTGGCGTACCAGGCCCAGTGTGACAGCGCAATGGCGAGGATCACATTGGTCAGCCCGGTACCCAGCACTCCCACCATAAAGAACGACAGGATCGAGGTCGGAAAGGTCATAAACAGTTCGGCGATGCGCATCAGGCCGCGGTCGGCACGGCCGCCCAGCAGTCCGGCGCTGCCGCCGACCGCCAGGCCGATCAGCAGCACCAGCAGCAGACAAGCCATCACCGCCCCCAGCGAAACGCGGGTGGCGGCCAGCAGGCGTGAGAAAATATCCCGGCCGAGATGATCGGTGCCGAGCCAGTGCGCTGCGCCCGGCGGCAGCAGCCGCTGCTGAAGGTCAATCGCCGCTGGATCCCAGGGCAGCCACCAGCCGCTGCCGATGGCGATGACCGCCAGCAGCGCGATAACCAGCATGGCCAGTTTTACCGGCCAGCGAAAGCTTTGTAGCCCTCTCATGCGCTCACCTCCTCGTGGCGGCGCAGGCGCGGGTCGAGCGCCGCGTTAAGCACATCTACCGCCAGATTAGCCAGCACGAACACCGTCACCATCATCAGGGTAAAGCACTGGATCACCGGGTAATCGCGATTGAAAATGGCGGAAACTGCGTAGCGGCCGACCCCGGGCCAGGCAAAGATATTTTCGATAATCATGGTGCCGCCGATCAGCTCGCCAATGTGCATGCCCATGGCGGTCACCACCGGCAGGGTGGCATTGCGCAGGATATGTCGGCGCTCCACCTGGCGCGCGCTCAATCCGCGCAGTCGCGCCCATATCACGTGACGCTGGCTGGCGGCGTCCAGCATGCTGGCGCGCAGCAGGCGGGCGTTGATCGCCAGCGACATAAAGGCGATGGAGACGGCGGGCAATATCAGGTGCTGCCAGTCGCCATACCCCATCGCCGGGAGCCACTGCAGATGCACGGAAAAGAGCATCACCAGCAGAAAGGCCAGCCAGAAGTTGGGCATTGAGACGCCGAGGAAGGCAATCAGCCGTACGATATAGTCCGGCAGGCGATCGCGATGGCGCGCCGCCCAGATGCCCAACGGCAGGGAGGTGACGAGGATCAGCGCCAGCGCCGCGCCGGTGAGCAGCAGGGTGGCCGGCAGGAAGTGCAGCAGGTCGTCCAGCACCGGGCGCTGGGTGGCATAGGAGAGACCGAAATCCAGGTGCAGCGCCCGCCATAGCCAGTGCAGATACTGCATTGCCAGCGGCTGGTTGAGCCCCAGCAGCTCGCGTGTCGAGGCAACCATCTCTTCAGTGGGCGGCAGGTTCGACAGGCGTAAATAATCCAGCGCCGGGTCGCCGGTGCCGAGCCGCAGCAGCAGAAAGATGATGGCGGAGGCGGCGAGCAGCAGCGGGATCAGCAGCAGCAGGCGGCGTAAAATATAGCGTAGCATTATGGCGTTACCGGGGTAATCTGGTCGAAAGGGATCTCGCTGGTCACCGGGGCGAACGGGATCTCCCCGACCTCCTGGCGCGCGACCGACATCAGCGAGACATAGCTGATGGGCAGATACACCGCGTCCTGATGCAGACGGGTCAGCACATCATGGTACAGTTTTCTCCGCTGCGCCTCGTCACCGGTGGTCAGCACTTCACTAATCTCTTTATCAATCAGTGCCTTGTCTGGCAGGCCGCGCTGGGCCTGGTAATCCGCATGCGACGGGACGCGCATTGAGCTTAAAAAGGCATGCGGATCGTAGGGCGCGCCCCAGGTGCGATTGAAGATCATGCCGAAGCGGCCTTCGCGCTGGCGCGCGTAAATGCTGCTTTCCTCCTCGCCCACCAGGGTGACCTGCACGCCGACCTGCCGCAGATTGGCCTGAATAATTTCGGCCATCGATTTAGCCAGCGCGTCGGTGCCAATAAACGCCAGCTCAATCGCCAGCGGTTGCCCGGCTTTTTGTCGCCAGGGCTGGCCCTCCAGCTGCTGCCAGCCGGCCTGTTCCAGCAGGGCGCGGGCTTTTGTCGGGTCGTAACGGCGCGGCGTCAGATCCTGCGGGGCGTAGGGGACGGAGGGGGCAAACAGGGTGTCGGCAACCTGCTGGGTGCCATACAACACGCTATCGACAAGGGTCTGTTTATCGACGGCGTAGTTGAGCGCCTCACGAACCGCCTGCTCGCGGGTCGGGCCCTGGCTGGCGTTTAGCGCCAGCATTACCGTCTCCGCCGGGGCGGACAGGCGCGCCACGTAGCCGGGGTGATGGCGAAAGCGTTCGAAGGTGTCCAGCGGCAGCAGCCCTTCATCGCCGTAGAGCATATCGATTTCCCCGGTTTCGAACGCCACCGCCCGGCTGGTGGCGTCAGGGATCACCTTGATGGTGATTTGCTGTAGCGCGGGTTTGCGACCCCAGTAGCGCTCATTGCGCACCAGCACATCGCGCTGATTGAGCTGCGAGCTTGCCAGCCGCCACGGGCCGGTGCCGATCGGGGCTTTAATGCCCCTGGCGGTGCCGCCATCGATAAACTGCGAGGGGGCGATGAAGCGGAACGGGCGGGGCAGGGCCAGCTCTTGCAGTAAGGGGGCGTAGGCGCTTTTCAGGGTGATCTGCAGCTCGGTGGCGCTGAGGGCCCGCACGTCGGTTATTTGGTTGGCGAGCTCAAGCCAGGCGTGGCGTTGGCGGTTGGCCAGCACCGCCTGAAAATTGGCCGCCGCGGCCTGGGCGTTAAACGGTTCGCCGTTGGAGAAGGCCACATCGTCGCGCAGGGTGAACCACCAGGTTTTGCCGTCGGCGGAGTGACGCCAGCGGGTTGCCAGCCAGGGCTGTACGCTGCCGTCAGCCTGATACTTCACCAGCGGTTCATAGACCATGCTTTGGGCAAACATCTGGTTGGGCGTATAGAGATGGGGATTCAGCGGGCCGACGTTAACCGGCCAGGCGGTGGTGAGCTGGTACGGCGCGGCCTGAGCCAGCAGAGGGACGCAGGCGACCAGCGCCAGCAGGGTGAGGCGGATAATAGACAAGACGGCAATCTCAACGACAGGAAAGTATGACGATTTTAGTGATTCATCATACTTTGGGAGTAACCTGGATCAATATTGCGCCGGAAAGTATAAGAAAATCGTATCATTACGCCCAGGCGACCAGCGCCGCCTTACCCCTCAGGGCGTCCGGAACAACGCCAGCAGCGTGGCCACCTGTTCGTCGATCGGCGCCAGGTCCCGCTTGACGATCAGATGCAGCGGCGTCGCGCGGCGCGCGCCATGGCTGAGGGGCAACCGCTTCAGCACGCCCTGGTCGAGATGGGGGCGAATGCGCTCCTCCGGCAGCCAGCCGAAGCCGACCTGATACATCACCGCATCAATGGCGGCATCAATGGTGGAGAAGGTCCAGGCGTCTCGCGGCGCCTGGCTATCTCCGCCCTGATCGGCAATGCGCACCAGCGGCCACGGCGCCAGCGCGCTATCCTCCAGCGGTCCGTCCAGCGCGGCGAGAGGGTGGTCGCGGTGGGCGACGGCGATGAAATCAATATTCATCAGCCACTCCCCGCGGCCGGTAATATCCTGGCGGCGGGTCAACACCATCACATCGGCTTCCGTCCGCGCCGCGCTCTCGTCATCCAGGTTTTCCAGCACTTCGGTGAGCCTGACCTGGGTCTGCGGATAGCGCTGCTGAAACTGGCGTAAAATCGCGAACAGCCGCTGGCGCGGGAAAATACTGTCGACCACCAGATCCAGGCGGGTCCGCGCCCCGTTGCGCAGAGTGGCGGCGTGCGTCTCGACGTAGGCGAAGGCCTGCAGCAGCGGCTTGACCTGATTCAGCAGTAGTTCGCCAGCCGGCGTCAGCACCGCCCGCCGGCCGGACGGCGCCAGCAGCGCCACGCCTAAGCGCTCCTGCAGCAGCGCGAGGTTATAGCTTACCGATGACTGACTGCGATTGGTCTCCTCCGCCGCTCTGGCAAAGCTCCCCAATTCCACTACCTTTTCGAGTAACGCCCACTGCTCCAGGGTTGTCTTGTGCATAATCAATCTAAAATTTGAATGTATTTAATCCAAACATAGCGTTATTCATTCATTTTTTAAAGACGTATGCTGTCCTCAACAAAACAGAGGAGAATAAATGATGAGCACTTTCGACAAACATGACCTCAGCGGCTTTATCGGTAAACATCTGGTCTATACCTACGACAACGGCTGGAACTACGAGATTTACGTCAAAAATGGCCACACCCTCGACTACCGTATTCACAGCGGCATCGTCGGCAATCGCTGGGTGAAAGATCAGGAAGCGTACATTGTGCGGGTGGGGGAAAGTATCTACAAAATCTCCTGGACCGAACCGACCGGCACCGACGTCAGCCTGATCGTCAACCTGGGCGACAAACTGTTCCACGGCACTATTTTCTTCCCGCGCTGGATCATGAATAACCCGGAAAAAACCATCTGCTTCCAGAACGACCATATTCCGCTGATGAATTCGTATCGCGATGCCGGCCCGGCCTACCCGACGGAAGTGATTGACGAGTTCGCCACTATCACCTTCATTCGCGACTGTGGCGCGGATAATGACGAGGTCATTAATTGCCCGGCGAGCGAATTGCCTGCGGATTTTCCTGCAAATTTGTAATTCAGCAGAAATAACTTTCTGATCTGCGCTAACTTTTTGTCATTAAGCGTGACAATGACAGAATAATAAATTGTGAACTGGTTTAGTTCTCGTTTAATTTCAACTATTGCGTTCCTGTTCTCTTTTTCGTGACAGGAACGCATCTCCGTCAAATTTCTGCCATAAAAAACTCCTATCATACTGTTTATTAAGAATTTATTTCTTATTCCGAAGAAATATTAATTTCTTAATATTATCCTAAGCAAGGTCGACTACATTAATAGTGGTCGAGATACCCTGAAATGGAATGCCGTGCTGAACTCACTTCATTTTAATTTCGTTTAAGTCCGCAGGCGCAGGATATTTTATTCTAACGACCCAGATTCGTGCGTGGGTCATCTACAGAACAGGATGATGATGAGCGATTTTTTGCCTTTTTCGCGCCCGTCGATGGGCGACGCAGAGCTGGCAGCCCTGCGTGAAGTTTTAGCGTCGGGCTGGATCACCACCGGGCCGAAGAATCAGGCACTTGAAGCGGCATTCTGCCAGCTGACCGACAACCGTCATGCGATTGCCGTCAGTTCAGCGACCGGCGGGATGCATGTGACCCTGATGGCGCTGGGTATTGGCCCCGGCGATGAAGTCATTACGCCGTCCCAGACCTGGGTCTCCACTCTCAATATGATCTGCCTGCTGGGCGCCACGCCGGTGATGATCGATGTCGATAACGACAATCTGATGATTACCCCTGACGCGGTGGAAGCGGCGATCACTTCGCGTACCAAAGCGATAGTTCCCGTGCACTACGCGGGCGCGCCAGCCGACATCGACGCCATTCGCGCGGTGGGCGAGCGCCATGGCATTTCGGTGATCGAAGACGCCGCCCATGCGGCCGGTACCCATTATAAAGGCCGCCACGTGGGCTGGCAGGGGACCGCCATTTTCTCGTTCCACGCGATCAAAAACATGACCTGCGCCGAAGGCGGGCTGATTGTCACCGACGACGACGAGCTGGCCTCCCGCATCCGTAGCCTGAAATTCCATGGTCTGGGCGTGGACGCTTATGATCGCCAGACCCACGGCCGCGCGCCGCAGGCGGAGGTGATCACCCCGGGCTTCAAGTACAACCTTGCCGATATCAACGCCGCTCTGGCGCTGGTCCAGCTGGAAAAACTGAGCCACGCCAATCAGCGCCGGACCGAGATTGCCCAGCGCTACCTGCGCGAGCTGGCGGACACGCCGTTTAAACCGCTGAGCGTCCCGACCTGGGATCACCAACACGCCTGGCATCTGTTTATCATCCGCGTCGATGAGGCCGCGTGCGGCATCAGCCGCGACGCGCTGATGGAAAAGCTGAAGGCGATGGGCATCGGCACCGGCCTGCACTTCCGTGCGGCCCATACGCAAAAATATTACCGCGAGCGCTTCCCTGAGGTTTCCCTGCCGAATACCGAATGGAACAGCGCCCGCATCTGCTCTCTCCCGTTGTTCCCGGATATGACCGATGACGATGTCACTCGCGTTATCTCCGCACTGCGCCAGTTGTCAGGACGTTGATATGCTTACTTACCCTCCCGTGAAGAAGGTCTCGGTGGTTATCCCGGTTTATAACGAACAGGATAGCCTGCCGGAACTGCTTCGTCGTACGGATGCCGCCTGCGCCACCCTGGGGCGGCAATATGAAATTCTGTTGATCGACGATGGCAGCAGCGACGATTCCGCGCGCATGCTCACCGAAGCCGCCGAGGCGGAAGGCAGCCACGTCGTCGCCGTGCTGTTAAACCGTAACTACGGCCAGCACTCGGCGATCATGGCCGGCTTCAGCCATGTAACCGGCGATCTGATTATTACCCTCGACGCCGACCTGCAAAACCCGCCGGAGGAGATCCCGCGGCTGGTGGCGAAGGCTGATGAAGGTTACGACGTGGTGGG
Source organism: Klebsiella sp. P1954 (assembly GCF_018199955.1). Lineage (NCBI taxonomy): Bacteria > Pseudomonadati > Pseudomonadota > Gammaproteobacteria > Enterobacterales > Enterobacteriaceae > Klebsiella > Klebsiella sp. P1954. The sequence goes on from NZ_CP073373.1 coordinate 3,302,845, forward strand.
CACCGTCCGCCAGAACCGTCAGGACAGCATCTTCCGTAAAACCGCGTCGAAGATGATCAACCGCCTGATCCAGCGCACCACCGGCAAAGCGATGGGCGACTACGGCTGCATGCTGCGCGCTTACCGCCGTCATATCATCGACGCCATGCTCAACTGCCATGAGCGCAGCACCTTTATCCCGATCCTGGCGAATACCTTCGCCCGGCGCGCGGTGGAGATCCCGGTGATGCACGCCGAGCGCGAATTCGGCGACTCCAAATACAGCTTCATGCGCCTGATCAACCTGATGTACGACCTGGTGACCTGTCTGACCACCACGCCGCTGCGTCTGCTCAGCATTTTCGGCAGCGTGATTGCCCTGCTGGGCTTCGCCTTCGGCCTGCTGCTGGTGGTGCTGCGTCTGGCCTTTGGCCCGCAGTGGGCGGCGGAAGGGGTGTTTATGCTCTTCGCCGTGCTGTTCATGTTCATCGGCGCCCAGTTTGTCGGTATGGGCCTGCTCGGGGAGTATATCGGCCGCATCTATAACGACGTGCGCGCCCGCCCCCGCTACTTTATTCAACGTGTTGTTCGCCAGCCGGAAACGGCATCTAAAGAGGAAGATCGTTCATGAAAGCCGTAGTCTTCGCTTATCACGATATGGGCTGCACCGGTATCCAGTCCCTGCTGGACGCCGGGTATGATATCGCTGCTATTTTCACCCACCCGGATAACCCTGGCGAAAACCATTTCTTTGGCTCCGTGGCGCGCCTTGCCGCCGAGCAGGGTATTCCGGTGTGGGCGCCGGAAGACGTGAACCATCCGCTGTGGATTGAGCGTATCCGCGAGATGAAGCCGGACGTGCTGTTCTCCTTCTACTATCGCAACCTGCTGGGCGATGAGATCCTCAATCTGGCGCCGAAAGGGGCGTTCAACCTGCACGGTTCGCTGCTGCCAAAATATCGCGGCCGCGCGCCGCTGAACTGGGTGCTGGTCAATGGCGAAAGCGAAACCGGCGTCACCCTGCACCGGATGGTGAACCGCGCAGACGCTGGCGATATCGTCGCCCAGCAGGCCGTGGCGATTGGCGCGGATGACGCCGCCCTGACGCTGCATCGTAAGCTGTGCGCTGCCGCCACTGAGCTGCTGAGCCGGGCGCTGCCGGCGATCCTCGCCGGCACCACCGATGAGCGTCCGCAGGATCACAGCCAGGCAACCTATGTGGGGCGTCGTACCCCGGAAGATGGCCGGCTGGACTGGGAGCTGCCGGCGCAGACCCTGCACAATCTGGTGCGTGCGGTCTCGGATCCGTGGCCGGGCGCCTTCGGCTACGCCGGAGCGAACAAGTTTATCGTCTGGAAATCCCGCGTTCGCCACGATTTGCCAGCAGCTAAACCGGGCACCGTGCTCTCCATTGCGCCGCTGATCGTCGCGTGCCAGGACGGGGCGCTGGAGATTGTCACCGGCCAGACCGAACGCGGCGTGTACATGCAGGGCGCTCAGCTGGCGCAGGCGCTGGGCCTGGTGTCCGGGGCGGTGATCAGCAGCAAACCGGTGGTGGCGATTAAGCGTCGCACCCGGGTGCTGATCCTCGGCGTCAACGGCTTTATCGGTAACCACCTGACCGAGCGCCTGCTGCAGGACGACAACTATGAGATTTACGGTCTGGATATCGGCTCCGACGCCATCAGCCGTTTTCTCGACTGTCCGCGTTTCCACTTTGTGGAAGGCGATATCAGCATTCACTCTGAGTGGATCGAGTATCACATTAAGAAATGCGACGTGGTGCTGCCGCTGGTGGCCATCGCCACGCCTATCGAATACACCCGCAACCCGCTGCGCGTGTTCGAGCTGGATTTCGAAGAGAACCTGAAAATCATCCGCGACTGCGTAAAATACAATAAGCGCATTATCTTCCCGTCGACCTCGGAAGTGTACGGCATGTGCACCGACAAAAATTTCGACGAAGATAGCTCCAACCTGGTGGTGGGGCCGATCAACAAACAGCGCTGGATCTACTCGGTCTCCAAGCAGCTGCTGGATCGCGTGATCTGGGCCTATGGCGATAAGAACGGCCTCAAGTTCACCCTGTTCCGTCCGTTCAACTGGATGGGGCCGCGTCTGGATAACCTTAATGCCGCGCGTATCGGTAGCTCCCGCGCCATCACTCAGCTGATCCTCAACCTGGTGGAAGGGTCGCCGATCAAGCTTATCGAAGGCGGCAAGCAGAAGCGCTGCTTCACCGACATCAGCGACGGTATCGAAGCGCTGTTCCGCATCATCGAGAACAAAGACGGCCGCTGCGACGGGCAGATCATTAACATCGGCAACCCGGATAACGAAGCGAGTATCAAAGAGCTGGCCGAAATGCTGCTCGCCTGCTTCGAACGTCATCCGCTGCGCGATCGCTTCCCGCCGTTCGCCGGCTTCCGTGAAGTGGAAAGCAGCGATTACTACGGAAAGGGCTACCAGGACGTTGAGCATCGTAAGCCGAGCATCCGCAACGCCAAACGCTGCCTGAACTGGGAGCCGAAGGTGGAGATGGAAGAAACGGTCGAACACACGCTGGACTTCTTCCTGCGCACGGTTGAACTGGTGGACGATAAAAATCCATGAAACAGGTCGGCTTACGCATAGATGTCGATACCTTTCGCGGCACGCGGGACGGCGTTCCGCGGCTGCTGGAGCTGCTGGGCCGGCATGGGATCCAGGCAAGCTTCTTCTTCAGCGTCGGGCCGGACAATATGGGGCGCCACCTGTGGCGCCTGGTAAAACCGAAGTTTCTGTGGAAGATGCTGCGTTCCAGAGCCGCCTCGCTGTACGGCTGGGATATTCTGCTGGCCGGCACCGCCTGGCCGGGGCGCCGCATCGGCGCAGGGAACGAAGCGGTGATCCGCGCCGCCGCCGAATCTCATGAAGTCGGCCTGCACGCCTGGGACCACTACAGCTGGCAGGCGTGGAGCGGCGTCTGGCCGCAGGAACGGCTGGCGCTGGAGGTTGAGCGCGGCCTGCTGGAGCTCGAGCGCATCATCGGCCGGCCGGTGACCTGCTCGGCCGTCGCCGGCTGGCGCGCCGATCAGCGGGTGGTTAAAGCCAAAGAACCCTTCGATTTTCTCTACAACAGCGACTGTCGCGGCACGCGGCCGTTTCTGCCCCAGCTCGGCAGCGGCGTCTCTGGTACCGTGCAGATCCCGGTCACGTTGCCGACCTGGGACGAGGCGGTGGGCACGGCGGTGGATATCGCCGGCTTTAACCGCTACCTGCTGGATTGCATCCATCGCGATGCGGGCGTTCCGGTCTATACCATTCACGCTGAAGTGGAAGGCATTGCCTACGCCGATCAGTTCAATGAACTACTGACCATGGCGGCGGAAGAAGAAATTCAGTTTTGCCCACTGAGCCAGCTGCTGCCCGCTGACTTTAGCGAGCTGCCCTCAGGCAAAGTGGTTCGTGGTGAACTGGCTGGCCGGGAAGGCTGGCTCGGACGTGAACAATTACTGACTTCGGGTATTTGATGAAAAGCATTCGCTATGGCGTCTCTCTGATTGCGCTGTTTGCGCTGTATTATCTGCTGCCGCTCAATTTCCGTTTGCTTTGGCAACCCGACGAAACCCGCTACGCGGAGATCAGCCGTGAAATGCTGGCCACCGGCGACTGGGTGGTACCGCATTTTCTCGGCCTGCGCTACTTCGAAAAACCGATTGCCGGTTACTGGATCAACAGTATCGGTCAGTGGCTGTTTGGCCATAATAACTTCGGCGTACGCTTCGGGTCGGTCTTCGCCATCACCATGACCGCCCTGCTGGTGGCCTGGCTGGCGTGGCGGATCTTTCGTGATAAGCGGGTAGCTATCCTGTCGCCGATTATCTTCCTCACCGCGATGCTGGTGTATGCGATTGGCACCTATGCGGTGCTGGACCCGATGATCACCCTGTGGCTGGCGCTGGCGATGTGCAGCTTCTGGGGCGCGGCGCAGGCGCACAGCCGCAGCGGCAAAATACTGGGCTACGTGCTGCTGGGCGTCGCCTGCGGGATGGGGGTGATGACCAAGGGCTTCCTGGCGCTGGCGGTGCCGGTGGTGGGCGTTCTGCCGTGGGTGATCGCCCGTAAACGCTGGCGTGAAGTGCTGACCTACGGCTGGCTGGCGGTAATCGTCTGTACGCTGGTGGTGCTGCCCTGGGGGCTGGCTATCGCTCAGCGCGAGCCGGACTTCTGGCGCTACTTCTTCTGGGTCGAGCATATTCAGCGTTTTGCTGAAAAAGACGCCCAGCACAAAGCGCCGTTCTGGTACTACATCCCGTTCCTGATCGCCGGCAGTCTGCCGTGGCTGGCCCTGCTGCCGGGGGCGCTAAAGCGCGGCTGGCTTGAGCGCGATGAGGCCCGCGGCGCGCTGTATCTGTTAGGTTGGGTGGCGATGCCGTTCCTGTTCTTCAGTATCGCCAAAGGCAAACTGCCGACCTATATTCTGCCGTGCTTTGCGCCGCTGTCGATCCTGATGGCCCGCTACGCGCTGGAGGCCGCAAAGACCGGCGCGAAAGCGTTGCGCATCAACGGGATGATCAACCTGGGCGTTGGTTTGCTGGGGCTTATCGCCGTGCTGGTGGTCTCGCCGTGGGGCTTCATGCATAAGCCGGTGTGGACCAAGATTGAGCTGTATAAATGTCTGCTGGCGGCGATCGCTTTTGCCGTCTGGGCGCTGATGGGCTGGCTGGCGATGAAAGACTCTGGCCGCCGCTGGAGCCTCGCCGCGCTCTGTCCGCTCGGCCTGGCGCTGCTGGTGGGCTTCGCCATCCCGGACCGGGTTATCGACAGCAAACAGCCGCAGTTCCTCGTGGATATCGTCAGCGAATCCCTGCAGCCCAGCCGTTACGTCCTGACCAACAACGTTGGGATCGCCGGCGGCCTGGCCTGGGAGCTGAAGCGAAGCGATATTATTATGTTCGACAAACAGGGTGAGCTGAAGTACGGTCTCGACTGGCCGGATGCTCAGGGAAGCTTTGTCAGCCAGGCCGGTTTTGCCGACTGGCTGGCCGCGCATCGTCAGCAGGGGCCGGTCTCGCTGGTGCTGTTGATGGATAAAGGAGAGAGTATGCTCGACTTACCGTTACCGAAACCGGATAACGCCTACGAGCTGGGCCGGGTCGTTTTCCTTCAGTACCTGCCGCAATGAGCGTCTGGATCTGTCTGGTGTGCGCCAGCCTGCTGAGCTGCGCCGGACAGCTCTGCCAGAAACAGGCGACCCGCCCGTCCCGTCGCGGACGGCGGAGTCGCCATATACTCTTCTGGTTGGGGATGGCGCTGTTATGTCTGGGCTGCGGCATGCTGCTGTGGCTGAGCGTCCTGCAGTCTATTCCGGTCAGCATCGCCTATCCGATGCTGAGTCTGAATTTCGTCTGGGTTACCCTCGCGGGCTGGGGCATCTGGCATGAGCCGGTCGCCCGTCGCCACTGGCTTGGCGTCGGGTTGATCGTCGTGGGCATTGTCATTCTGGGGACCAGCGTCTGATGGGCTTTTTCTGGGCATTACTCAGCGTCGGCCTCGTCAGCGCCGCGCAGTTGCTGCTGCGCAGCGCCATGGTGGCCTTGCCGCCGCTGACCGATATTGTGGCATTTCTCCAGCATCTGCTGCATTTCCAGCCCGGGACTTTCGGCCTGTTTTTCGGCCTGCTGGGCTACCTGCTGTCGATGGTCTGCTGGTACTTTGCCCTCCATCGCCTGCCGCTGTCGAAAGCGTATGCGCTACTGAGCCTGAGCTATATCCTCGTGTGGGCCGCCGCCATCTGGCTGCCCGGCTGGCATGAGCCGTTCTACTGGCAATCGCTGCTGGGCGTGGCGATCATCGTCGCCGGCGTATTGACCATCTTCTGGCCGGTGAAACGCCGCTAGCCGGGGAGCCGGCTTTTGGGACGGCCCGGGCCGAGCAGGATCGCCAGCTTGCTGCCTCCGACGGTGGTTTCCATCCAGATTTTACAGACGCTGGTTAACGGCACCGAGAGCAGCATTCCCACCGGCCCCAGCAGCCAGCCCCAGACCAACAACGACAGGAACACCACCAGGGTCGACATCCCCAGCCGGTGGCCCATCATGCGCGGCTCCACCATGTTGCCCAGCACCATATGCACCACCAGAAACAGCGCCCCTACCAACAGGCACTCATAGATGCCGCTGAACAGCAGCGCCTGCAGCATGGGGGGATAGCGGAGATGGCGGAGCCAATGTTCGGCACATAGTTCAGCAAAAACGCCAGCACCCCCCACATCAGGGCGAACTGTACCCCCATCGCCAGCAGCCCCAGCCAGACAATCAGCCCGGTCCACAGGCTAATCAGCGTCTTCAGCGCCAGATAATGGGTGACGCCTTTCAGCGCCCGGTGCAATCCGGCGATATGCAGGCGCGGGTTATTGAGGGCAAAACGCAGTTTGTAGGGCAGGTGGCGAACCTCAAACAGCATAAAGATCACCGTCATCACCAGCAGCACGATGCTGGCCATCGCCCCGGAAAGCTGGGTCATCAGCGTCGTGGCCCAGGTCATCAGCCGTTCTGAATCCATGCGCCGCAGCATCCGCTCCGGATTGATATGCAGATTAAGGAAGGGGAGATACTCCTGGAGCTGGAGGATCTTGCGCGTCAGGGCGCGGTTGAAATCGGGCAGCATGGCGACAAAGTCATTGAGCGACGCCGCCAGCACGCCGAGCAGCGCGGTGAGCATCACCAGCATCGCCGTCACCACCAGGGTAATGGCGAACGGACGCCGCACCCCGCGGCGAATGAACCAGGTGACCAGCGGGTTGAGAACAATAGCGAAAAACAGCGCCAGCAGCAGCTGCACCAGGATATCGGCGGCGGCGTGGATCCCGGCGAGGATAATCACCAGCGCCGCCAGCTTAAGTAAAATATGAAGCCCGGCTTTATCAGCCTGCGGAGGGGACATAGGTATTCCTTTTATGAGTCGCGCCAGATAAGTGTAGCGGTTCGCCGACTGCCAATATTCCGAAAGGAGGGCTGCTTTTCCGCCGACAGCGTGGTAATAGTGAAAGCTGGTTGTCGAAATCTGGTGGAACCTGATGCCCGAACCCGTCGCCGAACCGGCGCTTAATGGACTGCGCCTCAATCTGCGGATTGTCTCTGTCGTTATCTTTAACTTTGCCAGCTACCTCACCATCGGCCTGCCGCTGGCGGTGCTGCCCGGCTATGTTCATGATGTCATGGGCTTTAGCGCTTTCTGGGCCGGGCTGGTGATTAGCCTGCAATATTTCGCCACGCTGCTCAGCCGCCCGCATGCCGGGCGCTATGCCGACCTGCTGGGGCCCAAAAAGATTGTCGTCTTCGGCCTCGGTGGCTGCTTTTTGAGCGGTTTAAGCTATCTGCTGGCCGCCTGGGGCAGCGGCTGGCCACTGATTAGCCTGCTGCTGCTATGCCTCGGACGGGTGATCCTTGGTATCGGCCAGAGCTTCGCCGGCACAGGCTCGACGCTGTGGGGCGTCGGCGTGGTCGGTTCGCTGCATATCGGGCGGGTGATCTCGTGGAACGGGATTGTGACCTATGGGGCGATGGCGATGGGCGCGCCGCTCGGCGTGCTGTGCTATTCGCACATTGGCCTCAGCGGTCTGGCCGGGGTCATTATGGCGGTAGCGCTGGTGGCTATCCTCTGCGCGCTGCCCCGCGCGGCGGTGAAGGCTGCCAAAGGCAAAGCGATGTCGTTTCGCGCGGTGCTCGGCCGGGTCTGGCCCTACGGCATGGCGCTGGCGTTGGCCTCCGCCGGCTTTGGGGTGATCGCCACCTTTATCACGCTATTTTATGACGCCAAAGGTTGGGACGGCGCGGCTTTCGCGCTGACATTATTCAGCTGCGCGTTCGTTGGCGCGCGGCTGCTGTTTCCCAACGCCATTAACCGACTCGGCGGGCTGAACGTGGCGATGCTCTGCTTTAGCGTGGAGGCTATCGGCCTGCTGCTGGTCGGCTTTGCCGATACGCCGATGATGGCGAAAATCGGTACTTTCCTTACCGGGGCTGGCTTTTCGCTGGTCTTCCCGGCGCTGGGGGTGGTGGCGGTGAAAGCGGTGCCGCAGCACAATCAGGGGTCGGCGCTGGCGACCTATACCGTGTTTATGGATTTGTCGTTGGGCGTCAGCGGGCCGCTGGCCGGATTGCTGATGGCGTGGACCGGGATCTCGATGATTTATCTCGCCGCGGCGGGGCTGGTGATGGCGGCGCTGCTGTTGGGCTGGCGGCTAAAAAAACGGCCCCCGGTTAGCGAACCGGAGGCCAGCGCACCAGGCCAGTAATTACTGGATGGTGAGGGTGTTGATGATGCTTTCCGCTTCGGTCTGCGCCTGCTGCTGGTTATCCGCCGGCAGGGTGACCTGCAGGGTCAGCAGCTTGTCATCCACTTTGCCGAGGATCACGGAAGACCAGGCGGTCTGCCCCTTGGCGGAGATGATGCTGTCCAGCTGCTGCAGGGTATGGCCTTTAATCTCCAGCGGTTTATTGCTTACCACCTGCAGCTGCGGGTCGCGGCTGCGCTGCTGATCTTCCAGGCGTTTCGCCAGCACCGCCAGATCTTCATTGGTGCTGTCGCCGACGATGACGATGACCGCTTTCTGGCCGGTAGCGTCAGAGTAGACGTGCATATTGTTCGCCTGGGTACCCAGTTTGCCGCTCTGGTCGGCCATGCCCGCAGGCAGGGTGAAGCTCAGCTTGCCATCCAGCAGGCTGATTGCCTGGCCGCTGGCATTGCTCTCCGCTGCTGCGCCAACGGTTGGCGCTTTTGAATCGCTGTTATCGCAGGCGGCAAGCCCCATCACCAGCAGGCCAATACCGACATATTTAACCAAATTGCGCATTGACATCTTCCTTTCGATAAACGGCCACTAATGGCTCATCCGGCTATCTTAACACATCAGCCCGCGAGTACCTTTAACTCGGCTGTAATGCCGACAAATCAGATTTATCCGCCAGTCTTTTCAACAGCATATTTAACAGCACGCCGTACATCGGCAGGAAGAAAATGATGCTGATAAGCACTTTAAAGCTGTAGTCGACGAGGGCGATTTCCCCCCAGTGGGCGGCCATAAACGGGTCCGGGCTGCGCCAGAAAGCGATAAAGAAAAACGCCACGGTATCGCTGATGTTGCCGAACAGCGTCGAGGCGGTAGGGGCCAACCACCAGCGGCGGCTCTGCCGCAGGCGGTTAAAGACGTGAACGTCGAGGATCTGCCCCAGCGCATAGGCCATAAAGCTGGCGACGGCGATGCGCGCGACGAAGAGATTAAAGGTGCCCAGCGCGGCAAAGCCCTGCCATTCGCCCATGTAGAACAGCGCGGAGATGCCGTAAGAGATGGCCAGCGCCGGGACCATCACCGCGAAAATGATGCGTCGCGCCAGCGGGGCGCCAAAAATTCGCACCGTCAGGTCGGTGGCGAGGAAAATAAACGGAAAACTAAACGCGCCCCAGGTGGTATGGAAACCAAAGATGGAGATCGGCAGCTGAACCAGATAGTTGCTGGAGGTGATGACCAGCAAATGAAATAGCGAAAGCCAGACGAGCGCTTTTTTGCGCTGTACGGTAGTAAACGGATTCATATTGTGACCTTTTTATGCCCGTCATGCTTCAGGTGAATGAGCAATCGGCAGCGGAACGTTGGGGTGAGGGAACCCAATTAAAAACGGCTGCATGATACTGCGTTGCCGGCGTAATGCAATGGTTGTTTTTCGCGCAAACGTTAACCTGGCTTGCGTACTGGCGAGCAGGGGGTAAACTAGGGCCGTTTTGTTGACGTGAGACTAAAATGAGCGACCTTTTCTCCACTCCTGACCACACCCTGGATGCCCTGGGACTCCGCTGCCCGGAGCCGGTCATGATGGTGCGTAAAACCGTGCGGACGATGCCGGTGGGCGAGACGCTGCTGATTATTGCTGACGATCCGGCCACCACCCGCGATATCCCGGGATTCTGCCGCTTTATGGAGCATGAGCTGGTGGCCCAGGAAACCGAAGCCCTGCCGTACCGCTACCTGATCCGCAAAAGCCACTGAGCCTCTCCCGGATGGCGGCGCGTAGCGCCTTATCCGGGCTACCCCTTTATGCCGTTATGTTGTCTTTTGCCGGGTGGCGGCTACGCCTGACCCGGCTTACAGCAGCAACAAACCGCTCCACCCGTAGGCCCGCGCAAGCGCAGCGCCGCCGGGCGCTATTTCAGGCACCGTGTCCGATATTTTCCCCGGTGGCGGCTGCGCCTGACCTGGCCTACGTCCCTGAGCCTCTCCCGGATGGCGGCGCGTAGCGCCTTATCCGGGCTACCCGACGGTCTGGAACCGTAGCCCTGCTAAGCGTAGCGCGAGCAGGGAAGCCGGTATCGATGCTACAACTTCTTACGCAATAACCGCAGCGCGTTAGCCGTTACCAGCACGGTGGCGCCGGTATCCGCCAGCACCGCCAGCCACAGACCGGTCAGGCCGAGCAGGGTGGTGACGAGGAAAATCCCCTTCAGCCCTAAGGCAATCGCGATGTTCTGGCGGATATTGGCGTGGGTGGCGCGCGCCAGGGAAATCATCTGCGCCAGGCCGGTCAGACGGTTATGGGTCAGCGCGGCGTCGGCCGTCTCCAGCGCCACGTCGGTTCCGCTGCCCATGGCGATGCCGATGGTGGCCGCTTTCATCGCCGGCGCGTCGTTGATACCGTCCCCGACCATCGCCAGCGGCGCGTCGGCATTCAGCGCTATCACCGCGTTGACCTTGTCCGCCGGTAGCAGACCGGCGCGGAATTCCAGCCCCAGTTCGCTGGCGATGGCCGCCGCGGCGCGCGGGTTATCCCCGGTAAGGATCACCCCCTGAACGCCCAACTGATGCAAAGCATCCACCGCCTGACGCGCGTCGTCGCGCAGGGTGTCGCGCAGCGCCAGAATGCCGAGCAGTATCTCGCCGCGCATCACCAGCACTACCGTTTGCCCGGCGCTTTCCAGCTGCTGGATCTGCGCCTCATGCTCTGCCGGGGCGGCTTTGCTGGCGGCGCAGATCAGGATGCGGCTGCCGTTGACTTCGGCTTCGATACCAGAGCCCGCCAGCGCCCGCTGGCCGCTGGCAAGCGGAATGCTCAGCTGACGCCGCTGCGCTTCACGGACGATAGCCTGCGCCAGCGGGTGGCTGGAGCCTTGCTCCACCGCCGCCGCCAGCGCCAGCAGCGCGTTGTCGTCAACTTCGGCCGTGGCAATAACCGAAGTCACCTGCGGCTGGCCGACGGTCAGGGTGCCGGTTTTATCGAACGCCACCTGGCGCACCTGGCCCAGCTGCTCCAGCGCCGCGCCGCCTTTGATTAGCGCCCCGCGGCGAGCGGCGACCGCCAGGCCGGAGGTGATGGCCGCCGGCGTGGAGATGACCAGCGCGCACGGACAGCCGATCAGCAGCAGCGTCAGCCCTTTATAAATCCACGGCAGCCAGGCGCTGGCGAAGAACAGCGGCGGGACAATAGCGACCAACAAGGCCACCACCATAATGGCCGGGGTGTAGATCCGGCTGAAGCGGTCGATGAAGCGCTCGATCGGCGCCCGACGCTCCTCAGCCTCTTCAATCAGCTTCAGGATGCGGTCGATGGCGCTGTCGCCCGGTTCGGATATCACGGTAAGCTGCACCAGGCGATCGACGCTGGTGGCGCCCGCCGCTACCCGTTCCCCGGCCTGACGCTCCACCGGCACCGACTCGCCGGTCAGGGCGCTTTCATCAAAGCTGGCAAACGGCGACAGCAGCTGGCCATCCGCCGGCAGACGCCCGCCGGCAGCCACTTCAATCACATCTCCGGGACGCAGGTCGCGCTGGGCGACGGTTTCCCGCACGCCGTTGCGCAGACGGATGGCGGTGTCGGGCTTCAGCGCCATCAGCGCGCTCACCCCCTGCCGTGCGCGGCTGGCGGCCCAGCCTTCGAGACGCTCGCCGATCAGGAACAGCAGCAGGACCATCGCCGCCTCCGCGGTGGCGCCGATAAACAGCGCCCCGATGGCGGCGACGCTCATCAGCGTTTCAATGGCGAACCAGCTCCCGCTCTTGATCAGGCGCAGCGCCTGGCGGGCAACCGGCCACAGGCCAACCAGGGTGGTGGCAATAAAGGCCAACTGACCGGCAGGGTGGTTGGCCTGCTCCAGCCCCCAGCTCAAGGCCATCATGATAACCAGCGTCAGTAACGGCAGATTGTCGCGCAGCAGCGACCCTCGGGTTTGCTCTGCTGCGGGAGCATCGGCATCGCGCAGCGTATACCCCGCCTGGCGGACCGCGTTCTCAACCTGAGCGCGGACATCGCCCTCGGCGTTAACCAGCAGCTTTTCTGTGGCGAACAGCACCTGGACCTGACTGACCCCGGGCACCTGACGGACCGCGGTTTCCACCTTGCGGGCGCAGGCGGCGCAGTCCATGCCATCAACTTGCCAGCTATAGCGGGCGCCGCTAAGCGCTTCGGCGGCAGGGGCGGACTCTGTGGCGCAGGCGTGATCTGTACAGCAGCTCTCCGCCGGGGCGGTTGCTGGCCGCATGGTGAAAGACGAGAATTGTGGAACTTTTTTATCCTGCGCGTCTGGAGTCGACATGGCACCCTCCGGGAAATGATAATTTTCTCATTAGCCGTAGGATACACTCTGGAGTCGACTCCAGAGTCAAGAACTAAATTACAGGTACAGCGCGCGCACGATCAGGAAGTGGCCGGCAAAGTAGAACGCGGCGGCGATGGCGTTATCGGCGCGGAAGCGGCGACGATAGTGGCTCACCAGCCACACGGCATTGCTCAGCAGCAGCAGGGCTGCGCCGGCGAAACCGGACAGCGCGGTGTTGGTGGGGCGGGCAAACCACAGCTCGCCGGCCAGCCAGACCATTACCAGCGTCATTCCGATAAAGGTCAGCACCGGCATTTTCATCTCTTCCAGCCGACTCCAGATCACCGTCATTAGCAGGGCGCCGAATACCAGCAGCACCAGCGGCAGCGGCCAGAAGAACGACAGCGTCAGCTGGCTGGCGAACCAGATGGTATACAGCAGATGTGACAGGAAGAAAGCGCCCACCGCGTACATCACCCGCTGGCGCGGCAGCAGGGTCAGGGCGTCGCCGAGCAGCGAGGCGCACAGGCCAGCCAGCACCAGATAGCTGATGGCATTGAACATCGGCGCCTGCCAGGCCAGTAACAGCAACAGAATCAGGGTGACAGGTTTAAAAACCCAGCGTCGCCATGCCGGCCCACGATAGGATGCATCGACATAAAGCCATGCGGAGAAACAGACAGCAATAAATGACCAAAGCATAGTAAGTCCCTGTATCTGTTATCATAAAGAAAGTTACGGATGCGTGATGCTACTACTCAGTGTAGTGGTTTGGCGTAGCAGATGACAATGTTATTCCCGACGCAGTATGCTGATTCCTGATATTTTTTATGGGTAACCCTAATGAGTAAAATGCCCCTCTTTTTTGTTCTGGTCGTCGCGGTGATTGTGGTGGCGGCTTCGTTTCGCTATGTCCAGCAGCGCCGTGAGAAACAGGCGAATGACGCCGCGCCGTTGCTACAAAAGCGGGTTATCGTCAGCAATAAACGGGAAAAAGTGATTAACGATCGGCGCTCGCGGCAGCAGACGGTGACGCCTGCAGGCAGTGAGATGCGCTATGAAGCGAGCTTTCGCCCCGAAAACGGTGGTCTGGAGGTGGTGTTTCGCCTTGACGCGCCGCAATATCACGCGCTGAGCGTCGGCGATCGTGGGATGTTGAGTTATAAGGGCACAGCGTTCGTGGCGTTTACGCCCGATCCCTGAGCCCTTTTCAGGACTATTTTTTCAGCGTCGCCTTCAGTTTTTTCTGCCAGGCCACGAGCTCAAACACGCCGAAAATAAAAATGCGGATTTGCTCAAAGCGGCTCAGCGGCGGCGCCTCTTTCGGCTGCGTCGCCTTGAGCAGCGTCAGCTGCAGACCGTGCATCAGGATCATGAAAATCAGCGCGACGTTGACAAAGATATTCAGCGGCTTCGGGAAGGGCTGAAACAGATTCAATAACAGAAAGGCCCAGACGCACAGCATCAGCAGGCGGCCTAAATTAATCAGCATGGTGCTCTCCTTGGGCCTCACGTTGGTAAAGACGGTAGGCGACCTGTCCGGCCACTTTTTCACGATACAATTGCCAGTTAGCCGGCACCGGCGGTAAGCCGTTTTCGACTTCGCTTTCGACGTACACCAGGGCCTCATCGGCCAGCCAGCCTTGTGTCTCCAGCAGACGTAGCGTCTCCTCCAGCAGCCCCTGACGGAACGGCGGGTCGACGAACACGATCTGGTGCGGGGTCCCCGGCTGGCTCAGGAAGCTGAGGGTGTTGGTGGTGATCACCTTGCCGCGATCCGCTTTCAGGGTGGCGAGATTTTTTTGCAGCTGCTGGGCTACGCCGCGCTCCATCTCCAGCAGCGTGGTGCTGGCCGCATAGCGGGACAGCGCTTCCAGCCCCAGCGCGCCGCTGCCGGCAAAGCAATCGAGGCAGTGCGCGTCAACAATGGACGGCGCCAGCCAGTTAAAAAGGGTTTCGCGAACCCGGTCGGTGGTCGGCCGCAGGCCCGGGCTCTCCGGCACCGGTAATTTACGGCCGCGCCATTGCCCGCCGATGATGCGGATCTGGCCGCTGCCCGCGTGGTTTGGTTTTTTCATCTCTCTGCTCAAGTCTCAACTTCCAGCCTGCTATTCTAGCGATCGACGGCGGTTGACGAAACCTTAATCCGGGGGCGGTGCTGCGAGTTAAGTTAAGTGATAGACTATCCAACTAATTTCATCATTTTTTCAGCTTCTGATGAAGCTGCGCCATGAATAAACAGCGAGGAGTGTGGTCGCAAATGGCAAAAGAGAAAAAACGTGGCTTCTTTTCCTGGCTGGGCTTTGGACAGAAAGAACAGGCACAGGAAACCGAGACTGAGCAAAAAGTAGAAGAACAGCAAGCGGTTGCCGAAGAGATACCGGCGGTTGAAACCCCTGCTGAGCCGAGCGCGCCGAAAGCAGACCCGGCGGCGTTTGCCGAAGACGTCGTCGAAGTGACCGAGACGGTGGTCGAAAGCGAAAAAGCGCACCTCGCGGAGCCTGCCAGCGCGCAGGAAGAAGAGTGGGTGGAAACGCCTGCTCTGACCGAAGAAACGCCTGTTGTTGAACCGGAGCCCGCGGTCAGCGAACCGCCTGAACAGCCTGCGGTGGTTGAGCCGCTGGCGGAAGAGGTTATCGCCGAACCGGTGGTGGCGGAAGCCGTAGCAGAGCAGCCTGTGGAAGGCATCGTTGTCCAGCCGCAGGAGACAGAAGTGCCCGAAGAGGACGCGCCGTTAAGCGATGAAGAGCTGGAAGCGCAGGCGCTGGCGGCCGAAGCGGCAGAAGAGGCGGCGGTAGTGGTGCCGGCGCCCGAGGACGAGGCGCCGCTTGAAGCGCTGGCTCAGGAGCAGGAAAAACCGACAAAAGAAGGTTTCTTCGCCCGCCTCAAACGTAGCCTGCTGAAAACGAAGCAAAATCTCGGTTCCGGATTTATCAGCCTGTTCCGCGGTAAGAAGATCGACGATGATCTGTTTGAAGAGCTGGAAGAACAGCTGCTGATCGCCGACGTCGGGGTGGAAACCACCCGCAAGATCATTACCAACCTGACGGAAGGCGCCAGCCGTAAGCAGCTGCGCGATGCGGAAGCGCTGTACGGCCTGCTGAAAGAAGAGATGGGCGAGATTCTCGCCAAAGTAGACGAGCCGCTGAACGTTGAAGGCAAAACGCCATTTGTTATTCTGATGGTCGGCGTGAACGGGGTGGGGAAAACCACTACCATCGGCAAGCTGGCGCGTCAGTTTGAACAGCAGGGTAAGTCGGTGATGCTGGCGGCGGGGGATACCTTCCGTGCGGCGGCGGTGGAACAGCTGCAGGTCTGGGGCCAGCGTAATAATATCCCGGTGATCGCCCAGCACACCGGCGCCGACTCCGCCTCGGTGATTTTCGACGCCATTCAGGCGGCGAAGGCGCGCCATGTTGACGTACTGATTGCCGATACCGCCGGGCGTTTGCAAAATAAATCGCACCTGATGGAAGAGCTGAAGAAGATTGTCCGGGTAATGAAAAAGCTGGACGTCGACGCGCCGCACGAGGTGATGTTAACCATTGACGCCAGCACCGGGCAGAATGCTGTTAGCCAGGCCAAACTGTTCCATGAGGCGGTAGGTTTGACCGGGATCACCCTGACCAAGCTGGACGGCACCGCCAAAGGCGGCGTGATCTTCTCGGTGGCCGATCAGTTCGGCATTCCGATTCGCTATATTGGCGTCGGCGAGCGTATTGAGGATCTGCGTCCGTTTAATGCGGGCGACTTTATTGAGGCACTTTTTGCCCGAGAGGATTAAGAATGATTCGCTTTGAACAAGTCAGCAAAGCCTATCTCGGTGGGAGACAAGCGCTGCAGGGGGTGACCTTCCACCTGCAGCCGGGCGAGATGGCGTTTCTGACCGGCCATTCCGGCGCAGGGAAGAGTACCCTGCTGAAGCTTATCTGTGGTATCGAACGGCCCAGCGCCGGGAAAATCTTCTTCAGCGGTCATGAAATCAGCCGTCTGAAGAGCCGTGAGGTGCCGTTCCTGCGCCGCCAGATCGGTATGATTTTCCAGGACCACCATTTGCTGATGGATCGTACCGTGTATGACAACGTGGCGATCCCGCTGATTATCGCCGGCGCCAGCGGCGATGATATTCGTCGTCGCGTCTCGGCGGCGCTGGACAAGGTTGGCCTGCTGGACAAAGCGAAGAATTTTCCCATTCAGCTCTCCGGCGGTGAGCAGCAGCGCGTGGGAATCGCTCGCGCGGTGGTCAACAAGCCGGCGGTGCTGCTGGCGGATGAACCGACCGGCAACCTCGACGAGGCGCTCTCGGAGGGGATTTTACGTCTGTTTGAAGAGTTTAACCGCGTCGGGGTGACGGTACTGATGGCCACGCACGATCTGGGGCTTATCTCCAGTCGTCCGTACCGCGTGCTGACGCTTAGCGACGGCCATCTGCATGGAGGCATTCGGGGTGAATAAGCGCGACGCAATGAACCAGATTCGCCAGTTCGGCAGCAAGTTCGATCGCCTGCGCAACGCCGCGGGCGGCGGCGGTGGCGGGCGCAATGCGCCAAAACGGCCGAAAGCGGCGCCTAACCCGGCCTCGCGTAAGAGCAACGTATTCAACGAGCAGGTGCGCTATGCCTGGCACGGCGCGCTGCAGGATCTAAAAAGCACGCCGCTGGCGACCTTCCTGACGGTAATGGTCATCGCCATTTCGTTGACCCTGCCAAGCGTCTGCTACATGGTCTACAAAAACGTCAGCAGCGCGGCGTCCCAGTATTATCCCTCGCCGCAGATCACCGTTTATCTGGAAAAAACGCTGGATGACGATGCCGCGGCGCGGGTGGTGGGCCAGCTGCAGGCGGAGCAGGGCGTCGACAAGGTGAATTATTTATCCCGCGATGAGGCGCTGGGGGAATTCCGTAACTGGTCTGGCTTTGGCGGCGCCCTGGATATGCTGGAGGAGAACCCGCTGCCGGCGGTCGCCATCGTGGTGCCGAAGCTGGATTTCCAGAGCACCGAGGCGCTGAATACCCTGCGCGATCGGGTAACGCGGATCCAGGGCGTCGATGAAGTGCGGATGGACGACAGCTGGTTTGCCCGTCTCTCCTCGCTCACCGGGCTGGTAGGACGCGTGTCGGCGATGATCGGCGTGCTGATGGTGGCGGCGGTGTTCCTGGTGATCGGCAACAGCGTGCGCCTGAGCATCTTCGCCCGCCGCGATACCATTAACGTTCAGAAGCTTATCGGCGCCACCGACGGCTTTATCCTGCGTCCGTTCCTCTACGGCGGAGCGATGCTGGGCTTTTCCGGCGCGTTTTTATCGCTGATCCTGTCGGAGATTCTGGTAATGCGCCTCTCGTCGGCGGTGACCGAAGTGGCGAAAGTCTTCGGCACCCAGTTTGAGCTGAGCGGCTTAGGCTTCGACGAGTGTCTGTTGATGTTGATCGTCTGCTCGATGATCGGGTGGGTAGCCGCCTGGCTGGCGACAGTGCAACATTTACGTCACTTTACTCCCGATTAATAAAAGCGTGATATAATCTTTCCCTGCTGCAATGAGTTCCTGTTCGCAGGGAAAGATACCGCAAGCTTGTTCCCCTTTTCCTGCCCTCACTTTTTCATCGTGGTGTCACATTTTGTGCGTAATTTATTCACACCGTTGCATGGAACTTGTGGATAAAATCACTGTCTGATACTAATGTGAGTGATATTCTCGTTGCTCATGAATGCTGGCATGCTTGTTGCCTGATGGGGACAAGAACGCGTCAGAAGATATCAATTGAGAGGATTTGAATGACCAAAGAAATGCAAACTTTAGCTTTAGCCCCCGTTGGTAACCTGGAATCGTACATCCGGGCCGCTAACACTTGGCCGATGCTGTCGGCTGATGAAGAGCGGGAGCTTGCTGAAAAGCTGCATTACCAGGGCGATCTGGAAGCAGCGAAAAAGCTGATTCTGTCTCACCTGCGCTTTGTTGTTCACATTGCTCGTAACTACTCGGGCTATGGCCTGCCGCAGGCGGATCTGATCCAGGAAGGCAATATCGGCCTGATGAAAGCCGTGCGTCGCTTCAACCCGGAAGTGGGTGTGCGCCTGGTCTCCTTCGCCGTGCACTGGATTAAAGCCGAAATTCACGAATACGTGCTGCGCAACTGGCGTATTGTGAAGGTCGCTACCACCAAAGCACAGCGTAAGCTGTTCTTTAACCTGCGTAAAACCAAACAGCGTTTGGGTTGGTTCAACCAGGATGAAGTGGAAATGGTGGCCCGTGAGCTGGGCGTGTCGAGCAAAGACGTCCGCGAGATGGAATCCCGTATGGCGGCCCAGGACATGACCTTCGACATGTCGTCCGACGATGAGTCCGACAGCCAGCCGATGGCGCCGGTCCTGTATCTGCAGGACAAAACGTCTAACTTTGCCGACGGCATCGAAGACGATAACTGGGAAGAGCAGGCGGCGAATAAGCTGACTGACGCGATGCAGGGCCTGGACGAGCGTAGCCAGGACATCATCCGCGCCCGCTGGCTGGACGAAGATAACAAGTCCACGCTGCAGGAACTGGCCGACCGCTACGGCGTATCCGCAGAGCGCGTGCGTCAGCTGGAAAAGAACGCCATGAAAAAACTGCGTGCCGCTATCGAAGCCTGATACGCCACGCCTGCCTGATACCTGATATCAGGCTCCCCGATAACGCCCCGCCTCAGGTTGGGGCGTTTTGTTTTTCTGCGTCCTCCCGGAGCAGGAGCATCTGCGGGCAGTGCGTCTGCAGGCAGCCGAGTAAGACGCTGAACGCCGACGCCATCTGCTCTTCGGGCTGGCTGGCGAATCCCATCAGTAATCCTTTCTTGCGCGCCGCCGTCAGGTAGTAGCGCGACAGCGGCCGCACCAGAATGTGCCGCGCATTGGCCTCTCTGGCGATCGCCACATCGTCAGCCTCTGCGGGCAAATTGAGGATCAAATGCAGCCCGGCATTATCGCTGAAGTCAGACAGGGCGTACGGCATACAGTGCCGCTGGATAAGCTCAGTTAAAAAGGCGCGGCGACGGCTGTATAGCAGCCGCATACGGCGGATATGGGCCGAATAGTGGCCGGCGGTAATAAACTCCGCCAGCGCCATCTGGATCAGCGAATGGCCGCCGCGGTAAAGCTCAGCATGGGCGTGCTTCAGGTCGCTGACCAGCGGCCGCGGGATCACCACGTAGCCCAGGCGCAGGCCGGGATAGAGCGTCTTGCTGAAGGTGCCGATATAGACCACCGGGGCGTCGGCGACCAGACCCTGCAGGGCGGGGATCGGCTGACCGGAAAAGCGAAACTCGCTGTCATAATCATCTTCGACGATCCAGCTCCCCTGCTGACGGGCGAGCGCCAGCAGCCGCTGGCGGCGCTCAAGGCTCATCACCGCGCCCAGCGGATACTGGTGGGAAGGCGTAACGAAGATCAGCCTCGGCGCATCGTCAACCGTCTCCGGCGGGCACAGGCCGTTGGCATCGACGGTCAGGGGCTCTGCCCGAACGTCGTTCATCGCCAGCACGTGGCGGATCCCCCAGTAGGAAGGCTCCTCCACCCACGCCAGATCGCCGTTATCACACAGCATGCGGGTGACCAGATCGATCGCCTGGTGGATCCCCTCGGTGATAAGAATTTGATCTGACTGACAGTGGACGCCGCGCGACACGCGCAGATAATCCACCAGCGCCTGCTGCAGTTCCGGGGAGCCGCCGTTGCAGCTATAGCTGAGCCGCTCCGGTTTGGGCCGACGGCTGATGCGGGCCTGGATCTTACTGAACAGCGGGTGGGGAAAGGCGTTAACGTCCGGCACGCCGGGTATAAACGCTCCCCACTGGCGCGGGCTGGCGCTGACCTGGCCGAGCAGATGCTGGCCTCGGCGTGAAAGATGCGCCGTCGGTGCCGCAAGACTGTTGTTTTCCCGCTCTTCTTTAGCCGTCAATGAGCTCTCAGGGGCGGTTTGGGCAACGAATGTTCCGCTTCCCCGACGGGAAACCACATATCCTTCCGCCAGCAATTGTTCATAAGTTGTTAATATGGTGTTTCTTGATACGCCGAGCTCGCCCGCCAGGTCCCGCGACGGCGGCAGACGGCTTTGCGGCGCCAGCGAACCGTCGAGGATCGCGCGGCGCAGCGCGTTATATAAGCGTTTGTGCAGAAGAGGATCCCGCTCTTCCTGCAGACGGACCAGCACCAGGTCACCCACCAGCGAACGCAATTGGATCCCTCAGATATTCAAAATTGGTACTCGATTATAGGGCCAACTCCTGTGTAAATAAACGACATCGTTTCTAATTTGTTGCGATAACGTGACATACACGACAGGAGATTCGCAGGTGAAAAGCTCAGAACTGAATCAACGTCGCCAGCAGGCGACGCCGCGCGGCGTAGGCGTAATGTGTAACTACTTTGTCGAGAAGGCGGAAAACGCCACGCTGTGGGATATCGAAGGCAATGAGGTGATCGATTTCGCCGCCGGGATCGCCGTGTTAAATACCGGTCACCGCCATCCGAAAGTGGTCGCCGCGGTTGCCGACCAGCTGCAGGCGTTCACCCACACCGCCTATCAGATTGTGCCGTACGAAAGCTATGTTTCGCTGGCGGAGCGTATCAACGATCTGGCGCCAATTGACGGGCCGGCAAAAACGGCTTTCTTCACCACCGGCGCGGAAGCGGTCGAGAACGCGGTGAAAATCGCCCGCGCTTACACCGGTCGTCCGGGGCTGATTACCTTCGGCGGCGGCTTCCACGGCCGTACCTTTATGACCATGGCCCTCACCGGTAAGGTCGCGCCCTACAAAATCGGCTTCGGGCCGTTCCCGGGCTCGGTGTATCACGGCGTTTACCCCAATGCGGCGAATGGTGTGACCACCGCGGATGCGCTGAAAAGCCTGGAGCGCATTTTCAAAGCGGATATTGCGCCGGACCAGGTAGCGGCCATCATTCTCGAGCCGATCCAGGGGGAAGGCGGCTTTAACGTCGCGCCGGCCGATTTCATGCAGGCGCTGCGCGACCTGTGCGATACCCACGGCATTCTGCTGATCGCCGATGAAGTGCAGACCGGTTTCGCCCGTACCGGCAAGCTGTTCGCCATGCAGCACTATGAGGTGAAACCGGATCTGATGACGATGGCGAAAAGCCTCGCCGGCGGTTTCCCGCTGTCGGGCGTCGTTGGTCGCGCCGAAGTGATGGATGCGCCAGCGCCTGGCGGGCTGGGCGGAACCTATGCCGGTAACCCGCTGGCGGTGGCCGCGGCGCACGCGGTGCTGGATGTGATTGCCGAAGAGCAGCTGTGTCAGCGCGCTGAGCAGCTGGGTAGCCATCTGCAGGAAGTGCTCAACCAGGCGCGCGCCACCTGTCCGGCGATCGTTGATGTCCGCGGCCGGGGGTCGATGGTGGCGGTGGAGTTTAACGATCCGCAAACAGGCGAACCGTCGCCGGAATTCACCCGCCAGGTGCAACAGAAAGCGCAGGAGAACGGCCTGCTGCTGCTGAGCTGTGGCGTCTACGGCAACGTGATCCGCTTCCTGTATCCGTTGACTATCCCGGATGCCCAGTTCTCGAAAGCGCTGGATATTCTGGCGCGCGTACTGAAGAGCTAACGTCTCCCCGGCGGGCTGCGGCGGCAGGGAAGCCGAACAGAAACAGGACGCCGCAGCCGGCTGTTTATGCTCAGCGTGAGTGGTTTATCACCCTGATATCACCTTTTTTCCGGCGGTGACAACCGCCGGAGTAAAACGGAATCTATGGTCACTCCCGTTTTTGCAACACCGATTTTGACGACAAGTTGGCTTGCTTGAATCTATCCGGCGTCTGAATGGGATTTTATTCCCGCGCCTCGATGAGTTCCGCGCCTGATGAACCTCCAGAAAATATACGGCTTCAATGAGCCTTTCCGTTTTACAGGTTCCTCAACAGGCCGGTGGGCCGTTAGTATCATCAATATCAGTATTCGCAAAACCAGATGAATGATTGTTTAAACTGGTGTATTTCTGCCTTTATGCTTCGTAAGTTTGCTGTCGCGCCGTCAGTGCCCAGGCTATTCTGGCCAGCTTGTTTGCCAGAGCACAGGTGACGACAAAGTTGCTTTTCCGACACAACAACTCCCTGACCCAGTCGGCCAACTTGCCAGACTGGTGTTCCAGTTTTTGTATGAATACCCTGGCACACTGAACCAACAAAGTTCGGATCTTTTTGTTGCCCCGCTTGCTAATCCCTAACAATGTCGTCCGACCTCCCGTGCTGTACTGTCGGGGTACCAGCCCTGTTGCCGCCGCAAAGTCACGGCTGCTGGCGTACTGCTTCCCGTCGCCAATCTCAGTTGAAATAGTACTGGCAGTCAGCGTTCCAACGCAGGGAATACTCAGCAAGCGCTGTCCAACCTCATCTTCGTCCAACTTTCGTTTCAACTGAGATTCCAGATCTTTAATCTGCTCAACAAGATAGTGATAATGCTGTTGTAATTTCAGCAGTAACTGGCTGAGATAAAGAGGCAAACTACTGTCCTCAAGAAGGGTACTCAGTCGACTAATAACGGCAGCACCTCGCGGAACGCTGATACCAAATTCCAGCAGAAAAGCATGCATCTGATTAGTTGTTTTCACCTTATCCTGAACCAGGGATTCACGGACACGATGCAGAGCTCGCATTGCCTGCTGAGATTCGGTTCTGGGCTGCACGAAACGCATAGATGGACGTGATGCTGCTTCACAGATAGCTTCAGCATCAACGAAGTCATTTTTGTTGCTTTTAACGAATGGGCGGACAAATTGCGGTGATATCAGCTTTGGAAAATGCCCTAACTCTTCCAGCTTGCGTGCCATAAAGTGAGAACCGCCACAGGCTTCCATCGCGATGGTTGTTGCCGGGCATGTCGCCAGAAATTCGATTAGCTTTGGTCGGGTGAATTTTTTACGGTAAACGGCCTTCCCACGATGATCCTGACAATGAATATGGAAAGAGTTCTTACCCAGATCGATACCAATAAGCGCAATGTTTTCCATGATGGTTCTCCGAATGAAAGCCTGTCCTCAGCATAGTACTGGGAAGGAGGGAGTGACCATCTCATTAAGTATTATGTCTGAAAACTCCACCTTTTCTCCCGTCCTCACCGGCCGGGAACGTACGGCTGTCCCTGCAAAATCTCTGAGCTTCGTCGAAGGGGTATCGATGATTGTCGGTACCAATATTGGCGCGGGCGTCCTCTCTATCGCCTATGCGTCGAGCAAAGCGGGCTTCTTACCGCTGCTGTTCTGGCTGGTGCTGGTGGGTAGTCTGACCACGGTGACCATGCTCTATGTCGCGGAATCCACGCTGCGCACCCGTAAACATCTGCAGCTCAGTGGATTATCGAAGCGCTACGTCGGCGGCTTTGGCGCGCTGATGATGTTTCTCTCCGTCTGCGTCAATAGCGTCGGGGCATTGACGGCGTATATGACCGGCAGCGGTAAGCTGTTGCACTCCCTGTTTGGCATCTCGCCGGCGCTGGGCAGCGTGCTGTTTTTCGTTCCGGCGGCAGGGGTACTCTACCTGGGGCTGAAGGCGATCGGCCGCGGCGAGAAATTTATCAGCATCGGCATGGTGGTGATGATCTCGGTGCTGGTGATTGCCACGCTGCTGAAAGAGACCACCCGCGTCGGCTATCTGCTCGACGGCAACTGGCTGTATATGGTTCCGGTCTTCAACGTCGTGGCATTCTGCTTCTCGGCACAGTATATCGTCCCGGAGATGGCGCGGGGCTTCGCCGACAAACCGGAAAAATTGCCTAAAGCTATTATGGTCGGCATGGCGCTGACCTTTACCCTGCTGGCGCTGGTGCCGTTGTCGGTGATCTCGCTTAACGGTCTGGACAATATTTCGGATGTGGCCACCATCTCCTGGGGCAGGGCGCTTGGCGAGTGGGCCTTCTTCTCCGCCAACCTGTTTGCGCTGTGCGCGATGTTGACCTCCTACTGGGGACTGGGCGGCAGCTTCCTGACCAATATCTTCGATCAGTTCCGCCTGGGGAATGACGAACAGCCCGCCCGGCGCCTGATGGTGCTGCTGGTGGTGGCGATCCCGCCGTTCGTACTGGCCTATAGCGGCATGGTCTCCTTCGTCAACGCGCTCTATTTTGCCGGGGTGTTCAGCGGCGTCATTTTATCGATTATGCCGATCCTGATGCTCAAGGGCGCCCGCCAGCGTGGCGATCTGACCCCGGGCTGGACCTGTCCGGCCTGGATGACCCATCCGCTTATCCAATGCTTCATTGTGTTGTTGTATCTTTGCAGCGCCGCCTACGCGATAGCATCCGCGGTGGGCTACCTACCCGCTGGCTGGTAATCAGGCTCTGTTTTGCACCGCGTCCGGTTCATGCTGGCGCGGTTTTTTTATTTGTCACTTATCTGTTACATAGCCCGCAATTTAGTCGTTTCAAATTCCTCAGAATGACGGTATGTTTAGCATAGTGTGCTGCAAAAGCGCGGGCAGCCCCCGGTTGATTAGCTATCATATGCTTTTCCTATGGGTATAAACAAAATAATGCGCTAATAAACAACATCACAACAAATGCAAAAACCATAATAATGGGGAGCCTCAGGATGAATATGAAGGGTAAAGCGTTACTGGCAGGATGTATTGCCTTAGTTATGAGCAGCGCGGCGCTGGCGGAAGATATCAAAATCGCGGTAGTCGGGGCGATGTCCGGCCCGGTGGCCCAGTACGGCGACCAGGAGTTTACCGGCGCAGAGCAGGCGGTAGCGGATATCAACGCTAAGGGCGGCATCAAGGGCAATAAGCTGCAGATCGTCAAATATGATGACGCTTGCGACCCGAAACAGGCGGTAGCGGTAGCCAACAAAGTGGTCAACGACGGCATCAAATACGTTATTGGTCACCTGTGTTCCTCTTCCACTCAGCCGGCGTCTGATATCTATGAAGACGAAGGCATTCTGATGATTACCCCGGCAGCGACTGCTCCGGAGCTGACGGCGCGCGGCTATAAGCTGATCCTGCGCACCACCGGTCTGGACTCCGATCAGGGGCCAACCGCGGCGAAATACATTCTCGACAAAGTGAAGCCGCAGCGTATCGCAGTGGTACATGACAAACAGCAGTACGGCGAAGGTTTGGCCCGTGCGGTGCAGGATGGCCTGAAAAAAGGTGGGGCAAACGTGGTCTTCTTCGACGGGATCACCGCCGGTGAGAAAGATTTCTCCACCCTGGTGGCGCGCCTGAAGAAAGAGAATATCGATTTCGTCTACTACGGCGGCTATCACCCGGAAATGGGCCAGATCCTGCGTCAGGCGCGCGCCGCCGGTCTGAAAACCCAGTTTATGGGCCCGGAAGGCGTAGCGAACGTCTCCCTGTCTAACATCGCCGGCGAGTCGGCGGAAGGCCTGCTGGTAACCAAGCCGAAGAACTACGACCAGGTGCCGGCGAACAAACCGATCGTGGATGCGATCAAGGCGAAGAAACAGGATCCGAGCGGCGCCTTCGTGTGGACCACCTACGCGGCGCTGCAGTCGCTGCAGGCAGGCCTGAATCAGTCTGACGATCCGGCGGAAATCGCTAAATACCTGAAAGGCGCGACAGTAGACACCGTGATGGGCCCGCTGTCGTGGGATCAGAAAGGCGACCTGAAAGGCTTTGAGTTCGGGGTCTTTACCTGGCATGCGAACGGTACGGCGACCGACGCCAAATAATTTAACCGGCGCCTTTCACGCTGCAAATGCGTTGTCTGCGGCCCTCAACCCCGGTCACTTACTGATGTAAGCTCCCGGGGATTTCGGGTCTTGACGCCTTTTTGCAACGCGAAATGCTGGGTTAAATGGGGGGCGCCTTTCACGCTGCAAATGCGTTGTCTGCGGCCCTCAACCCCGGTCACTTACTGATGTAAGCTCCCGGGGATGTCGGGTCTTGACGCATTTATGCAACGCGAAATGCTGGGATAAATGGGTGGGGGACTTTCACGCTGCAAATGCGTTGTCTGCGGCCCTCAACCCCGGTCACTTACTGATGTAAGCTCCCGGGGATTTCGGGTCTTGACGCCTTTTTGCAACGCGAAATGCTGGGTTAAATGGGGGGCGCCTTTCCCGCTGCCGATGCGTTGTCTGACCCCGGTCGCGCTGCGCTTACCGGGGCTACAGTCGCTAGGTAGCCCGGCTAAGCGAAGCGCCGCCGGGTTCTTCCTTGGTCATGCTCCGCTTATTGGGGCTACGGCTTAATACTTTTCCCAACCATTCTGCTGGGCGCTAAAGCCGAGCGCCTGCATAAAGGCCGCCATCACGCCGCGGTCCTCCACCCCGTGGTCGGCGACGCGCCAGCTATTGATCGCCGGGTTATCACGCAATGTCTCTTCCACTAAGTATTGTCCGACGCCGCGGCGGCGGGTCACTTCACGCACGCACAGATCGCTGAGCTCACCTTCGACGCCGCGCAGGGTAACGCGCACGGCGCCCAGCAGGCGCTCGTTAAAGCGGGCGGCGTAGAGACGATGGTTTTCATCAAGGGTCAGCGTCGACAGATCCTGCGACGGCCAGATTTTCCCCAGATCAATGCGATCCTGATCGCTGAAGTGCTGTAAACGGATAATGGTCAGTTTCATGGGCGGCAAATCCAGTGCAAAACAGAGGCGCCAGTGTACCCAAAATTGCTGTCTGGCGGAGCGCTGTTTTTTGCGCGTACATCAGGGGATTCGTTTTCCTGGCGTTGTCAGGGTAGCGCAATCCGTCATGGATCGAAAAATAAGCAGAATTTTAACCTAATGTGCAGCGTTTTATTCCGCCTTATGTATCGTTATTTTATGCTGCAGGATGGACTTTTTTTTGTTTATCTTCACCAAAATACAGAATATTATCTTTGCTTAATCGACTGAAAAATAGAGGTTTTAATCTGTTTTTTAGTGAAAAACTGCGCTAAACCATTAAACTCAATGGTAAAAATGGCGTTGTTTAATAAAAGCACAGAATGCTTTTTAACCATAAAAATACAAAACATTTACACCACATCACGAACGGGGTTCTGCAGCATGAAAAGGAACGCGAAAACCATCGTCGCGGGCATTGTCGCATTAGCGATGTCGCACGCGGCGATGGCCAAGGATATTAAGGTCGCCGTGGTCGGCGCGATGTCGGGTCCGGTGGCCCAGTGGGGCGACATGGAGTTCAATGGCGCGCGTCAGGCGATTAAAGACATCAACGCCAGCGGCGGCATTAAGGGCGACAAGCTGGTGGCCGTCGAATATGACGACGCCTGCGATCCGAAGCAAGCGGTCGCGGTGGCCAACAAAATCGTCAACGACGGCATTCAGTACGTTATCGGCCACCTGTGCTCCTCTTCCACCCAGCCGGCTTCCGACATCTATGAGGATGAAGGCATCCTGATGATCTCCCCCGGGGCGACCAACCCGGAGCTGACCCAGCGCGGATACCAGTACATCATGCGTACCGCCGGCCTCGACTCCTCGCAGGGGCCGACCGCGGCGAAATATATCGTCGAGAAAGTGAAACCGCAGCGTATCGCCATCATTCATGACAAGCAGCAGTACGGCGAAGGGCTGGCGCGTTCGGTGCAGGACAACCTGAAGAAAGCCGGGGCCAACATCGTCTTCTTCGATGGCATCACCGCGGGGGAAAAAGATTTCTCCGCCCTGCTGGCGCGCCTGAAGAAAGAGAACATCGACTTCGTCTACTACGGCGGCTACTACCCGGAAATGGGCCAGATGCTGCGCCAGGCGCGCTCCGTCGGGTTGAAAACCGTGTTTATGGGGCCGGAAGGGGTCGGCAACGCCTCGCTGTCCAATATCGCGGGCGCCGCGGCGGAAGGCATGCTGGTGACAATGCCAAAACGCTACGATCAGGACCCTGCCAACAGCGCCATCGTCAACGCGCTGAAAGCGGAGAAGAAAGATCCGAGCGGACCGTACGTCTGGATCACCTATGCCGCCGTGCAGTCGCTGGCGCAGGCGATGGACAGAACCGGCAGCCAGCAGCCGCTGGATTTAATCAAAGATTTGAAAGCGCACGGGGCGAAAACCGTGATTGGGCCGCTGACCTGGGATGAAAAAGGCGATCTGAAGGGATTTGAGTTTGGTGTCTTCCAGTGGCACGCCGACGGCTCTTCGAGCGCGGCGAAATAAGCGCTGAAGACGAGTTATCCCTCCGCCCGCGAACCGCGGGCGGTTTGAAAAAGGTTACCTTATGTCCGAGCAGTTTCTCTATTTTCTGCAGCAGATGTTTAACGGCGTCACGCTGGGCAGTACCTATGCGCTGATCGCCATCGGCTATACGATGGTGTACGGCATTATCGGCATGATCAACTTCGCCCACGGCGAGGTCTATATGATTGGCAGCTATGTCTCCTTCATGATCATCGCCGCGCTGATGATGATGGGCATTGACACTAGCTGGCTGCTGGTCGCCGCCGGATTCGTGGGCGCCATTGTGATTGCCAGCGCCTACGGCTGGAGCATTGAGCGCGTGGCCTATCGGCCGGTGCGTAACTCCAAGCGCCTGATTGCGCTGATCTCCGCCATCGGGATGTCTATCTTCCTGCAGAACTACGTCAGCCTGACCCAGGGCTCCCGCGACGTGGCGCTGCCGAGCTTGTTTAACGGCCAGTGGGTCGTCGGCCACAGCGACAGCTTCTCCGCGACGATCACCACCATGCAACTGGTGATCTGGGTGGTGACCTTTATCGCCATGCTGGCCCTGACGCTGTTTATTCGCTACTCGCGGATGGGGCGCGCCTGCCGCGCCTGCGCGGAAGATCTGAAAATGGCCAGCCTGCTCGGGATTAACACCGACCGCGTCATTGCCCTGACCTTTGTCATCGGCGCAGCGATGGCGGCGGTGGCCGGCGTGCTGCTGGGGCAGTTCTACGGCGTGATTAACCCCTACATCGGCTTTATGGCCGGGATGAAGGCGTTCACCGCCGCCGTGCTCGGCGGGATCGGCAGTATCCCTGGCGCGATGATCGGCGGCCTGATCCTGGGTATTGCCGAGGCGCTCTCTTCCGCCTATCTCAGCACCGAATATAAGGACGTCGTTTCCTTCGCGCTGCTGATTCTGGTGCTGTTAGTGATGCCGACCGGCATTCTGGGCCGCCCGGAGGTGGAAAAAGTATGAAACCGATGCAAATTGCAATGGCGCTGCTCTCTGCCGTGATGTTCTTCATTCTGGCGGGCGTCTTTATGGGCGTGCAGCTGGAGCTGAACGGCACCAAACTGGTGGTCGATACCGCCGCCGATATTCGCTGGCAGTGGATCTTCATCGGTACCGCGGTGGTCTTTTTCTTCCAGCTGCTGCGGCCGCTGTTCCAGAAAGCGGTTAAGAACGTCTCCGGGCCGAAGTTTATTATGCCGGCGATTGACGGGTCGACGGTGAAGCAGAAGCTGTTCCTGATCGCCCTGCTGGTGATTGCCGTGGCCTGGCCGTTTATGGTGTCGCGCGGCACGGTGGATATCGCCACCCTGACGATGATCTATATCATCCTCGGCCTCGGGTTGAACGTGGTGGTCGGCCTTTCCGGCCTGCTGGTGCTGGGCTACGGTGGGTTCTATGCCATCGGCGCGTATACCTTTGCGCTGCTGAACCACTATTACGGTCTTGGCTTCTGGACCTGTCTCCCGCTGGCCGGCCTGGTCTCCGCGGCGGCCGGTTTCCTGCTGGGCTTCCCGGTGCTGCGTTTGCGCGGCGACTACCTGGCGATTGTGACCTTAGGCTTCGGCGAGATCGTGCGCATTCTGCTGCTCAACAATACCGAGATCACCGGCGGGCCGAACGGCATCAGCCAGATCCCGAAACCGACCTTCTTTGGCCTCGAATTTAGCCGCAGCGCCCGCGAAGGCGGCTGGGATACCTTCAGCAACTTCTTCGGCGTCAAATACGATCCCTCCGACCGGGTGATTTTCCTCTACCTGGTGGCGTTGCTGCTGGTAGTGCTCAGCCTGTTCGTCATCAACCGCCTGCTGCGAATGCCGCTGGGCCGGGCGTGGGAAGCGCTGCGTGAAGATGAGATCGCCTGTCGTTCGCTGGGCCTGAGCCCGACGCGCATCAAGCTGACCGCCTTTACCATCAGCGCCGCGTTTGCTGGCTTCGCCGGCACGCTGTTCGCCGCGCGCCAGGGCTTCGTCAGCCCGGAATCCTTTACCTTCGCCGAGTCAGCCTTTGTGCTGGCGATCGTCGTGCTGGGCGGGATGGGCTCGCAGTTCGCGGTGATCCTCGCGGCTATTCTGCTGGTGGTCTCGCGCGAGTTGATGCGTGACTTCAACGAATACAGCATGTTAATGCTCGGCGGCCTGATGGTGCTGATGATGATCTGGCGTCCGCAGGGGCTTCTGCCAATGACGCGCGTGCAGTTGAAGCTGAAAAACGGTCAGGCGAAAGGAGAGCAGGCATGAGTCAGCCATTATTATCCGTTAGCGGCCTGATGATGCGTTTCGGCGGTCTGCTGGCCGTCAACAATGTGTCGCTGGAGCTCAGAGAGCGCGAGATCGTCTCGCTGATCGGCCCCAACGGCGCCGGGAAGACCACCGTCTTTAACTGCCTGACCGGTTTTTACAAGCCCACCGGCGGCACTATTCTGCTGCGCGACCAGCACCTGGAAGGGCTGCCGGGTCAGCAGATTGCGCGGATGGGCGTGGTGCGGACCTTCCAGCACGTGCGCCTGTTCCGCGAAATGACGGTGATTGAAAACCTGCTGGTGGCGCAGCATCAGCAGCTGAAAACCGGGCTCTTCTCCGGCCTGCTGAAAACGCCGGCCTTCCGTCGGGCGCAGAGCGAAGCGCTGGACAGGGCCGCCACCTGGCTGGAGCGTATCGGCCTGCTGGAGCATGCCAACCGTCAGGCCAGCAACCTGGCCTACGGCGACCAGCGTCGGCTGGAGATTGCCCGCTGCATGGTGACCCAGCCGGAAATTCTGATGCTCGATGAACCGGCGGCGGGGCTGAACCCGAAAGAGACCAAAGAGCTGGACGAGCTTATCGCCGAGCTGCGTAACCATCACAACACCACCATCCTGCTTATCGAACACGATATGAAGCTGGTGATGGGCATTTCCGATCGCATCTACGTCGTGAACCAGGGAACACCGCTGGCCAACGGGACGCCGGAAGAGATTCGTAATAACCCGGACGTGATCCGCGCATACCTTGGTGAGGCATAAGATGGAAAACGCGATGTTAACTTTTGACAACGTCAGCGCCCACTACGGCAAGATTCAGGCGCTGCACAACGTCAGCCTGCATATCAAACAGGGCGAGATCGTCACGCTTATCGGCGCCAACGGCGCGGGGAAAACCACCCTGCTCGGCACGCTGTGCGGCGACCCGCGCGCCTCCAGCGGGCGCATTGTCTTTGACGGTAAGGATATTACCGACTGGCAAACCGCGAAGATCATGCGCGAGGCGGTGGCGATCGTTCCGGAAGGGCGGCGCGTCTTTTCGCGTATGACGGTGGAAGAGAACCTGGCGATGGGCGGTTTTTTTGCCGACCGCGATCAGTTCCAGACCCGCATCAAATGGGTGTATGAGCTGTTCCCGCGTCTGCATGAACGCCGTATTCAGCGCGCCGGCACTATGTCCGGCGGCGAGCAGCAGATGCTGGCGATCGGTCGCGCCCTGATGAGCCAACCGCGCCTGCTGCTGCTGGATGAACCGTCGCTGGGGCTGGCGCCGATTATCATTCAGCAGATTTTCGACACCATCGAGCAGCTGCGCGAGCAGGGAATGACGATCTTCCTGGTTGAGCAGAACGCCAACCAGGCGCTGAAGCTGGCCGATCGCGGCTACGTACTGGAAAACGGTCACGTGGTGCTGGAGGATACCGGCGACGCGCTGTTGGCCAACGAGGCGGTGCGCAGCGCCTATCTCGGCGGTTAATTCATCGCAACCCGGCGTCGTTCACTTCGCCGGTTTGTAGCCCGGGCGAGGCGCTTGCGCCGACCCCGGGAGCCGATCGCACGAATACATTTAAAAGAGCCTGTTGGCTCTTTTTTTGTACATGTATGTTGTACAATAAAAGAGTACAGCTTTGGAGGTTTTTATGAGAACGGTTAACTATAGCGAAGCCCGGCAAAATCTGGCCGATGTGCTGGAAAGCGCAGTGACAGGTGTACCTGTGACCATTACCCGTCGTGGGCATAAATCTGCAGTCATCATTAGTGCAGAAGAGTTTGAACGCTACCAGGCGGCCAGAATGGATGATGAGTTCGCGGCTATCATGGCGGTTCATGGTGATGAGATCAGGGAGCTTGCGGATAAATGACGCTGCAGATTATCTCAGCGGAAGAGATAATACAGTTTCACGACAGGCTGCTCCGCGTCACGCCTGGCGTTGCCGGTATGCCCGATCCGGGGCGTGCCGAAGCGATAATGTATAGGGTGCTAAACAAAATTGAATATGAAGGTGTGACAGACGTGTGGCGACTCGCTGCGATGCATCTGCTGGCGATTTCTCGCGGTCATATATTTAATGATGGTAATAAGCGTACGGCACTGTTTATCACCCTGCTTTTTTTAAAGCGAAATGGAATTATATTGCCAGCGAATCCAGACTTCGTCGGCATGACCGTCGAGGCAGCAGCAGGGCAACTTACCCTGGAACAGATTGTCGCGCGTTTGCGTGGATGACGGTTAACTCGTTGCAACCCGGCGGCTTCGCCGGTTTGTAGCCCGGGCGAGGCGCTTGCGCCGACCCCGGGAGCCGACCGCACGAATATTATCCGTGTCTCAGCTCCCACTTTACTTCCCCCATCCTTTCATCGGCTTGTCATCTCTCTGACCCGTTACTATCTTTTTTTTGTAATAAAAAAGTTATTTTTCTGTAATTCGAACATGTCATGTTACCCCGCGAGCATAAAACGCGTGAAATCGCGCATCCGGCACAACAAGAGAGATAACCGATGATATCGTTACGACATACAGCTTTAGGACTGGCGCTGAGCCTGGCTTTTGCCGGTCAGGCCCTGGCGGTTACCACCATCCCATTCTGGCACTCAATGGAAGGCGAGCTGGGTAAAGAAGTGGATTCTCTGGCGCAACGCTTTAACGCGGCCAATCCTGATTACAAAATCGTTCCGGTATACAAAGGCAACTACGAGCAGAGCCTGAGCGCCGGTATCGCCGCCTTCCGTACCGGCAACGCGCCGGCTATCCTGCAGGTGTATGAAGTCGGCACCGCCACCATGATGGCGTCAAAAGCCATTAAGCCGGTCTACCAGGTGTTTAGCGAGGCGGGCATCAAGTTTGATGAATCGCAGTTCGTACCGACGGTGGCCGGGTATTACACCGATTCGAAAACCGGCCATCTGCTCTCCCAGCCGTTTAACAGCTCTACCCCGGTGCTCTACTACAACAAAGACGCCTTCAAAAAAGCCGGCTTAGATCCGGAGCAGCCGCCGAAGACCTGGCAGGATCTGGCGGCCTACACCGCGAAGCTGAAAGCCGCCGGGATGAAGTGCGGCTACGCCAGCGGCTGGCAGGGCTGGATCCAGATTGAAAACTTCAGCGCCTGGCACGGTCTGCCGGTGGCCACGAAGAATAACGGCTTCGACGGTACCGACGCGGTTCTTGAGTTCAACAAGCCGGAGCAGGTGAAGCATATCGCGCTGCTCGAAGAGATGAACAAGAAGGGCGATTTCAGCTACTTCGGGCGTAAAGACGAGTCTACCGAAAAGTTCTATAACGGCGACTGCGCCATTACCACTGCCTCGTCCGGCTCGCTGGCCGATATCCGCCAGTACGCCAAATTCAACTACGGCGTCGGCATGATGCCTTACGATGCCGACGTGAAAGGCGCGCCGCAGAACGCCATCATCGGCGGGGCCAGCCTGTGGGTGATGCAGGGCAAGGACAAAGAGACCTACACCGGCGTGGCGAAGTTCCTCGACTTCCTGACCAAACCGGAAAACGCCGCCGAGTGGCACCAGAAAACCGGCTACCTGCCGATCACTACCGCGGCCTACGATCTGACGCGTCAGCAGGGCTTCTATGATAAGAACCCGGGCGCCGATATCGCTACCCGCCAGATGCTGAACAAGCCGCCGTTGCCGTTCACCAAAGGTCTGCGCCTGGGCAACATGCCGCAAATCCGCACCATCGTCGATGAAGAGCTGGAGAGCGTGTGGACCGGCAAGAAAACCCCGCAGCAGGCGCTGGATTCCGCCGTGCAGCGCGGGAACCAGCTGCTGCGTCGCTTCGAACAAGCGACCAAATCGTAATCTGTAACTTGCCCGGTGGCGCTGCGCTTACCGGGCCTACGATGTGCCCTATGTAGGCCGGGTAAGGCGTAGCCGCCACCCGGCATTGTTCAGGAACCCAATCTCAATGTCATCATCCCGTCCGGTATTCCGCTCGCGCTGGCTGCCCTATGTGCTGGTCGCGCCGCAGCTGATTATCACGCTGATTTTCTTTATCTGGCCCGCAGGCGAAGCGCTGTGGTACTCGCTGCAGAGCGTCGATCCCTTTGGCCTTTCCAGCCAGTTCGTCGGCCTGGATAACTTCGTTGCGCTGTTCCACGATCCGTACTACCTGGACTCGTTCTGGACCACCATAAAATTCAGCGCCCTGGTGACCGTCAGCGGCCTGCTCATTTCGCTGTTTTTCGCCGCGCTGGTCGACTATGTGGTGCGCGGCAGCCGCTTTTATCAAACGCTGATGCTGCTGCCGTACGCCGTGGCCCCCGCCGTCGCGGCGGTGCTGTGGATCTTCCTCTTTAACCCCGGGCGCGGGCTGATCACCCATTTCCTCGGCGAGCTGGGCTATGACTGGAACCATGCGCAGAACAGCGGCCAGGCGATGTTTCTGGTGGTCTTCGCCTCGGTGTGGAAGCAGATAAGCTACAACTTCCTGTTCTTCTTCGCCGCGCTGCAGTCGATTCCGCGTTCGCTGGTTGAGGCCGCCGCCATCGACGGCGCCGGGCCGATTCGTCGCTTCTTTAAGCTGGCGCTGCCGCTGATTGCGCCGGTGAGTTTCTTCCTGCTGGTGGTCAACCTGGTTTATGCCTTCTTCGACACCTTCCCGGTGATCGATGCCGCCACCGCTGGCGGCCCGGTGCAGGCGACCACCACTCTGATCTACAAAATCTATCGCGAAGGTTTCGCCGGGCTCGATCTATCCGCTTCCGCCGCGCAGTCGGTGGTGCTGATGTTCCTCGTCATTATCCTGACGGTGGTGCAGTTCCGTTACGTTGAAAGTAAGGTGCGTTACCAATGATTGAGAACCGTCGCGGGCTGACGATTTTCAGCCACACCATTCTGACCCTGGGTATCGCCGTCATTTTATTCCCGCTGTACGTCGCCTTCGTGGCGGCGACGCTGGATAACAAATCGGTATTTGAAACGCCGATGACGCTGATCCCCGGTGGCCATCTGCTGGAGAACATGAAGACCATTTGGGTGAACGGCGTCGGCGTCAACAGCGCGCCGTTCTGGCTGATGATGCTCAACAGCTTCATCATGGCGTTCGCCATTACGGTCGGCAAAATCGTGGTGTCGATGCTTTCGGCGTTCGCTATCGTCTGGTTCCGCTTTCCGCTGCGTAACCTGTTCTTCTGGATGATCTTTATCACCCTGATGCTGCCGGTCGAGGTGCGTATTTTCCCGACGGTGGAGGTGATCGCCAACCTCAACATGCTCGACAGCTATGCCGGGTTAACGCTGCCGTTGATGGCTTCGGCCACCGCTACCTTCCTGTTCCGCCAGTTCTTTATGACCCTGCCGGACGAGCTGATTGAAGCGGCGCGTATCGATGGCGCTTCGCCGATGCGCTTCTTTCGCGACATCGTGCTGCCGCTGTCGAAAACCAACCTCGCCGCGCTGTTCGTCATCACCTTTATCTACGGCTGGAACCAGTATCTGTGGCCGTTGCTGATTATTCAGGATGTGAATCTTGGCACCGCCGTCGCCGGTATTAAAGGCATGATCGCCACCGGCGAAGGTACTACCCAGTGGAATCAGGTGATGGCGGCGATGCTGCTGACCCTGATCCCGCCGGTCGTCATCGTTTTAGCCATGCAGCGCGCGTTTGTGCGCGGCCTGGTCGATAGTGAGAAATAAAATGGCTGGTTTAAAACTACAGGCAGTAAGCAAAAGCTGGGATGGCAAAACCCAGGTAATTCAACCGCTGACGCTGGACGTGGCGGACGGAGAATTTATCGTCATGGTCGGCCCGTCGGGCTGCGGGAAATCAACGCTGCTGCGGATGGTCGCGGGACTTGAACGGGTGACCAGCGGCGATATCTGGATCGATCGTAAACGGGTGACCGAGATGGAGCCGAAGGATCGCGGCATCGCGATGGTGTTCCAGAACTATGCCCTTTATCCGCATATGAGCGTGGAAGAGAACATGGCGTGGGGGCTGAAGATTCGCGGCATGGGTAAGGGATTGATCGCCGAGCGGGTGCAGGAGGCGGCGCGCATTCTGGAGCTGGATGGTCTGCTCAAGCGCCGCCCGCGGGAACTGTCCGGCGGCCAGCGCCAGCGTGTGGCGATGGGCCGCGCCATCGTGCGTGACCCGGCGGTATTCCTCTTCGACGAACCGTTGTCAAACCTCGACGCCAAGCTGCGCGTGCAGATGCGTCTGGAATTGCAGCAGCTGCATCGCCGCCTGAAAACCACCTCGCTGTACGTCACCCATGACCAGGTGGAGGCGATGACCCTCGCCCAGCGGGTGATGGTGATGAACAAAGGCGTTGCCGAGCAGATCGGCACCCCGGTGGAAGTGTACGAGAAGCCAGCCAGCCGCTTTGTGGCGAGCTTTATCGGCAGCCCGGCCATGAACCTGCTGGAAGGGCGCATCAGCGATGACGGCGGTCGCTTTGAGCTGGCGGGCGGCATGCAGCTGCCGACGAATCATGAGCACCGGCGCCACGCTGGGCGTAAAATGACGCTCGGTATCCGTCCGGAGCATTTTATCTTAAGCTCGCAGGCGCAAGGCGGCATTCCGCTGCTGATGGACACCCTGGAAATTTTAGGTGCCGATAACCTCGCTCACGGGCGCTGGGGCGAACAGAAGCTGGTGGTCAGACTGCCGCACCAGCAGCGCCCGGCGGCAGGCAGCACGCTATGGCTGCATCTGCCTTTGGAACATCTGCACCTCTTTGATGGTGAAACAGGACAACGCGCATGAGTAACTGGCCTTATCCCCGCATCGTCGCCCATCGCGGCGGCGGTAAACTGGCGCCGGAGAACACCCTGGCGGCTATCGACGTCGGCGCCCGCTACGGGCACACGATGATTGAATTTGACGCCAAGCTGTCGAAGGACGGGCAGATCTTTCTGCTGCATGACGATAATCTCGAACGCACCAGCAATGGCTGGGGCGTGGCGGGCGAGCTGGCATGGGACGATCTGCTGAAGGTCGATGCCGGTAGCTGGTTCAGCCGTGAATTTAAGGGCGAGCCGCTGCCGTTGCTCTCCCAGGTGGCGGAGCGCTGCCGTTGTCACGGCATGATGGCGAATATCGAAATTAAGCCGACCACCGGGCTGGGGCCGCAGACCGGCAGAGTGGTGGCGCTGGCCGCGCGCGATCTATGGCAAGGCATGACCGCGCCGCTGCT
This sequence comes from Klebsiella sp. P1954, assembly GCF_018199955.1. Lineage (NCBI taxonomy): Bacteria > Pseudomonadati > Pseudomonadota > Gammaproteobacteria > Enterobacterales > Enterobacteriaceae > Klebsiella > Klebsiella sp. P1954. Next base: position 3,340,914 of record NZ_CP073373.1, read on the forward strand.
CTCCTCTTTTGAAATCGACGCCCTGGAGGCGGCGCAGGAAGCCGCGCCCGAGCTGCCGCGCGGGCTGCTGCTGGATGAGTGGCGCGATGACTGGCGCGAATTGACCACCCGGTTGGGCTGCGTGTCGATTCACCTCAATCACAAACTGCTGGATGCGGCGCGGGTGGCGAGCCTGAAACAGGCCGGCCTGCACATTCTGGTGTACACGGTCAATAAACCCCAGCGCGCCGCCGAACTGCTGTGCTGGGGCGTAGACTGCATCTGCACCGATGCCATTGATGTCATCGGGCCGAATTTCCAGCCTTAAGACGGATTTGCGGCGGACGACCTTTACGGATTAGTCTGCCGCAGCATCCCACCGTTGTTATTTGGCCGCACCTGCTGCGGCGCATTCAGATTGCCGCCCTGGGCCGCGCGCTGCTGATTAGTCTGCAGCTGGTTTTGCAAATGCTGCTGCTGCGAGCGGGTCTGATTGTTCAGATCCTGCTTCAGCATGCTCTGCTGCTGCTGTTGCTGGATCTTCATCTCATTTTGCATGCGCTGCTGGCTGGGGACCACGTAACCCGGCTGGTTAGGGTTGTTATTAATATTGATCGGCTGGGCTAATACGCCAAGCGGCATCAGCGCCGCCAGAAACAGAATCGCTTTCATGGTTTTCTCCTCCCGTGCGTGGGATCACTTAAGTGTACCTCGAATCTGCCATAACAATGATTTTTTAGGAGTTATCAACCAGGCTTAAGCGGGGAATGAAACCTACCTTTCAGGAGTAAGACAATGATAAAAACAACAATATGGCGTCAGGTGGTCATCGCTGCGTTGCTGGCGGGGGGCAGCTTTACCGTCGCCGCCAATCCGCCACCGCCGCCGCCGGTCTCTTATGGCGTAGAGGAAGATGTGTTCCACCCGGTACGCGCCCGGCAGGGGATGGTGGCCTCGGTGGACGCGCTGGCGACCCGCGTCGGCGTGGATATCCTGCGCCAGGGCGGTAACGCTGTCGATGCGGCGGTAGCGGTAGGCTACGCGCTGGCGGTCACCCATCCGCAGGCCGGGAATATTGGCGGCGGCGGTTTTATGATGCTGCGGACTAAAGACGGCAAGACCACGGCGATCGATTTCCGCGAAATGGCGCCAGAGCAGGCCACCCGCGACATGTTCCTTGACGACCAGGGCAACCCGGACAGTAAAAAATCACTGACTTCGCATCTAGCCTCCGGCACGCCAGGCAGCGTCGCCGGTTTCTCCCTCGCGCTGGAAAAGTATGGCACCATGCCGTTGAACAAAGTGATCCGTCCGGCGATTAAGCTGGCGGAAGAGGGGTTTATCGTTAACGATGCGCTGGCGGACGATCTGAAGACCTACGGCAGCGAAGTGATCCCGCAGCATGAAAATAGTAAAGCGATCTTCTGGAAGAACGGCGAGCCGCTGAAGAAGGGCGATCGGCTGGTGCAGAAGAACCTCGGTAAGAGCCTGGAGCTGATTGCCGAGCACGGCCCGGACGCCTTCTATAAAGGGGCCATCGCCGACCAGATCGCTGACGAGATGAAAAAGCACGGCGGGCTAATCACCAAAGCCGATCTCGCCGGCTATAAGGCTATGGAGCGTACGCCGGTTAGCGGCGAGTATCGCGGGTATGAGGTTTACTCTATGCCGCCGCCGTCCTCCGGCGGGATCCATATCGTGCAGATCCTCAATATCCTCGAAAACTTCGATATGCAGAAATATGGTTTTGGCAGCGCCGACGCCATGCAGGTGATGGCGGAGGCGGAGAAACACGCCTACGCCGACCGCTCTGAATATCTCGGCGACCCTGACTTCGTCAACGTGCCGTGGCAGGCGCTGACCAGCAAGGCTTACGCCAAAGCGATCGCCGCCGAGATTGATGTCAACAAGGCGAAGCCTTCCAGCCAGATCCGTCCGGGCAAGCTGGCGCCCTATGAAAGCAACCAGACCACCCACTTCTCGGTGGTCGATAAAGACGGCAATGCGGTGGCGGTGACCTATACGCTGAATACCACCTTCGGTACCGGCATTGTGGCCGGTAATTCCGGCATTCTGCTCAATAACCAGATGGATGATTTCTCGGCGAAGCCCGGCGTGCCTAACGTCTATGGTCTGGTGGGCGGCGAAGCCAATGCGGTGGAGCCGAAAAAACGCCCGCTGTCGTCAATGTCGCCGACCATTGTGGTGAAAGATGGCAAAACCTGGCTGGTGACCGGCAGCCCGGGCGGCAGTCGGATCATCACCACCGTACTGCAGATGGTGGTCAATACCATCGATTTCGGGATGAACGTCGCGGAAGCCACCAACGCGCCGCGTTTCCACCATCAATGGCTGCCGGATGAGCTGCGGGTGGAGAAAGGCTTTAGCCCGGATACCCTCAAGCTGCTGGAGGCGAAGGGGCAGAAAGTGGCGCTGAAAGAGGCGATGGGCAGTACCCAGAGCATCATGGTGGGGCCGGACGGCATGCTGTATGGCGCCTCCGATCCGCGTTCGCCGGATGATTTAACGGCGGGGTATTGATGTGTTGCCCGGTGGCGCTGCTGCGCTTACCGGGCCTACAACTGTGCGAACGCAGGCCGGGTAAGGCGAAGCCGCCACCCGGCAACACGCTACTTCATTCTCGCCATATAATACGCATCCACATACTCACCGTTGCGCAGCGCGTAACGCCTGCCGGTGCCTTCGATCTCAAAGCCGTACTTCTTATACACCGCAATCGCCGGGGCATTATCGGCGAACACCGTCAGCTCAATACGCTCGACGCGCAGCCAGTTGTCGCACATATCAATCATGGTACGCATCAGCGCGCTGGCGACGCCGCGGTTGTGCCAGCGCGAATCCACGCTGACACCAAAATCGGCGACGTGGCTACGGCGGGGACGTTGGACGACGGCAATGCTTAAATGGCCGACGACTTGCTCATCGATACAGGCCACCAGTTGCTTCACGCCGGGCGTATCGGTTAGCCGCTCCCGCCACATATGTTCGGATGGATGAGGGACCTGTAGCGTGTTGTGATACACCTCCGGCTGGGCGTGAATTTGACGAATCGCGTCAATATCTTTCGGTTCAGCATGGCGTATCACGATGTCACTCATTCCTTGTTCCTCATTCAGGTGAAAAGTCCCTTTAAACATCACTGACTACGGCGTTCGAGTCAACACGCATTATTTGCAAAAAAAAGTAGACAAGTGCGAATGAGAATGATTATTATTGTCCTGCATTCAGGGAGACCCTTGCGGAAAGCCTGAAAGCACGACATTGCTCACATTGCTTCCAGTATTACTTTAGCCAGCCGGGTGCTGGCTTTTTTTTTGCTGCTATCTCAGGCGCTCTGCGGCCTGACGGGCTCCGCCTCGGCTTTGGAGGGTGCGTCTGCTACCAGACCGAGAATATGACTTTTGTTCTCCGCGGCGGCCAGCAGTTCAGCGCGACCGCTAAAAACGCCGCCTTTCTTGATCGCCAGCGCGCGATAGGCGAGGGTACCCTCCAGATGGCCGTGCTCCTCGATGGTGATGCTGTCGCCATGACACTGCCCCTGCACCTTGCCGTCAATTATTAGCTCCCGGCAGCTGACGTTGCCCTCCACCTGGCCTTCACGCATTACCTTAATCAAATGCTCTTTGGCCTCAATGTTGCCGGTGACCTGACCGTGGATATAGACATGGCCGCTGGCGACTATATTGCCGACGAAATGCACCCCGCTGGCGATGACCGTAGTCTCGTGTTTTTTGCTGGCGACCGCTTCGGGTTCTGGGTTAATTGCCGGAGGCGTGGCTGCTTCTGATATCTGAGGTTCCGTTTTATTTTTGTTAATAAACATCGCGTTAATCTTGTTCCGTTGGCTATGGAGGAGGAAAGCGATAAGCGCGCAGGCGGCCGCCAGGCGCGCCAGCGCGCTTGCATCGACAGACCAGGCGATCAGCGCGAGAAGCCAGAAAAAAAGGGCGCCGTTTATGGCGAGATACTGTTTGTCCATCAGCAGCGGCTGGCTACTCCGTTAGTCATCAGCAACCTCCTGGTTTGCTCTCCACTTATCCGCAGTTTTGCCATGGCGATCAAGGTTTTTTGCCGAAAACTGCTGATTTAATAACTTATTAATCAATAAGTTATTAATAATTACGTATGAGTGATACTCGAACTATTTTCCTAACGAATCTTCACTGCAAGCAAACAGAGAGGATGAAGTGAGGGACCGGCTTGCGCTATGGTTGAAGGTAGCTCATTAACTAAGGACAGCGTTATGACTCTGCACTGCGCATTTATTGGCTTTGGTAAAAGCACCACCCGCTATCACCTTCCTTACGTTTTGCACCGCAAAGACCGCTGGCAGGTAGCGCACATTTACCGCCGCCGGGCGAAGCCCGAGGAGCAGGCGCCGCAGTATTCCCATATTCATTTCACCAGCGACCTTGATGAAGTATTAAACGATCCACTGGTCAAGCTGGTGGTGGTCTGCACTCACGCCGACAGCCATTTTGAATATGCGAAAAAGGCGCTGGAGGCAGGAAAAAACGTGCTGGTGGAAAAGCCGTTCACCCCGACGCTGGAGGAAGCAAAAACTTTGTTTGCCCTGGCGAACAGCAAAGGCCTGACGGTGACGCCCTATCAGAACCGCCGTTTCGACTCCTGCTTCCTGACCACCAAAAAGGTGATTGAGAGCGGGAAACTCGGCGAACTGGTGGAGATCGAAAGCCATTTCGATAATTATCGCCCGCTGGCGGAGACCAACCCCGGCGGTCCGCAAAACGGCGAGTTCTATGGCCTTGGCGTGCATACCCTGGATCAGATCATTTCGCTGTTCGGCCGCCCGGACCATGTCTCTTACGATCTGCGCTCGCTGCGCAATAAAGCCAACCCGGATGACACCTTTGAAGCCCAGCTGTTCTACGGCGATATGAAGGCCATCGTTAAGACCAGCCATCTGGTGCAGATCGATTACCCGAAATTTATCGTTCACGGGCACAAAGGTTCGTTTGTGAAGTACGGCATTGACCAGCAGGAGACCAGCCTGAAGGCCAATGTCATGCCGGGCGAGCCGGGATTTGGCGCGGACGACAGCGTTGGCGAGCTGGTGTATGTCAACGAGGCAGGGGAGATGGTGCGCGAAGCGGTGCCGCTGGAGAGCGGCGATTATGGTCGGGTGTACGACGCGCTGTACGACACCCTCGTCAACGGCCAGCCGAATTACGTCAAGGAAACTGACGTTCTCACCAATATGGAGATCCTGCAGCGCGGCTTTGAGCAGCCTTCACCGGCCACCATTACCCTTACCCGATAAGTCAAATTGGCTCCTCTGCGCTTGTTCATATTTTTTGAACAGAGGAGTCAATTTTCACCCTCTATGATCGCCGGCGAAATGGGTCCACACTGACTCCATCGACAACATACGGGGGTGCAACATGATCTATTTACGCAAAGCGAACGAACGTGGCCACGCTAACCATGGCTGGCTGGATTCCTGGCATACTTTCTCTTTCGCCAACTATTATGACCCGAACTTTATGGGCTTCTCGGCCCTGCGGGTGATTAACGACGACGTCATCGACGCCGGTCAGGGCTTCGGTACCCACCCGCACAAAGACATGGAGATCCTGACCTATGTGCTGGAAGGGGCGGTGGAGCACCAGGACAGCATGGGCAACAAAGAGCAGGTGCCGGCGGGCGAGTTCCAGATCATGAGCGCGGGTACCGGGGTGCGCCACTCTGAGTACAACCCGAGCAAAACCGATCGTCTGCGTCTGTATCAGATCTGGATTATTCCGGAAGAAACCGGCATTACCCCGCGCTACGAGCAGCGCCGCTTCGACGCCGCCCAGGGCAAACAGCTGGTGCTGTCGCCGGATGCGCGAGATGGCTCGCTGAAGGTGTACCAGGATATGGAACTCTATCGCTGGGCGCTGCTGAAAGATGAGCAGTCGGTTCACCAGATTGCCGCGGAACGCCGCGTGTGGATCCAGGTGGTCAAAGGCGAAGTGACCATCAACGGTACCAAAGCCACCACCAGCGACGGTTTGGCTATCTGGGACGAGCAGGCGATTTCGGTTCATGCCGACAGCGATAGCGAGATCCTGCTGTTCGATCTGCCGCCGGTTTGATAGTTATCTGAGCCAGGTTAAATAAATTGCGCAGCCTTCCCTCATGTTAGGGAAGGTTGCGCTTTGTCCGTGATAAACTGAGAAAATGTTTCCCGTTGATCACAGTCAGGACGATGAAAAAGAAAAGACCCGTACTTCAGGATGTAGCCGATCTTGTCGGCGTGACCAAAATGACGGTCAGTCGCTATTTACGCAACCCGGAGCAGGTCTCCGAAGCGCTGCGTGGCAAGATTGCCGTTGCCCTCGATGAACTGGGTTATATTCCCAATCGCGCCCCTGACATTCTTTCCAACGCCACCAGCCGCGCCATCGGCGTGCTGCTGCCGTCGTTAACCAACCAGGTCTTCTCGGAAGTGCTGCGCGGTATCGAAAGCGTCACCGACGCCTTCGGCTATCAAACCATGCTGGCGCACTACGGCTATAAGCCGGAAATGGAAGAGAAACGCCTCGAATCGATGCTCTCCTGGAACATTGATGGCCTGATCCTCACCGAACGCACCCATACGCCGCGCACCCTGAAGATGATCGAAGTCGCCGGCATTCCGGTGGTGGAACTGATGGACAGCCGGTCGCCGTGTCTCGATATTGCCGTCGGGTTTGATAACTTTGAAGCCGCCCGGCAGATGACCGCGGCGATCATCGCCCGCGGCCACCGCCATGTCGCCTATCTGGGGGCGCGTCTTGATGAACGTACTATCATCAAACAGAAGGGGTACGAGCAGGCGATGCTTGACGCCGGGATGACGCCCTACAGCGTGATGGTGGAGCAATCCTCGTCCTATTCTTCGGGGATTGAGCTGATGCGCCAGGCGCGCCGCGAATATCCACAGCTCGACGGCATTTTCTGCACCAACGATGACCTCGCGGTCGGCGCGGCGTTCGAGTGCCAGCGTCTGGGACTGAAGATCCCCGATGATATGGCGATCGCCGGGTTCCACGGCCATGATATCGGCCAGGTGATGGAGCCGCGGCTGGCCAGCGTCCTGACCCCGCGCGAGCGGATGGGGCGCATCGGCGCCGAACGGCTGCTGGCGCGCATTCGTGGTGAAGCGATTACCCCTAAGATGTTAGATTTAGGTTTCACATTGTCACCGGGCGGATCAATTTAAACTGACAAGTTTGAAGTAGATCACACATATTCACATCTGGCACGAATGGATATTGCTTCTCCACAGGTCCGGCATGACAATGTTACCGATAACAGTTACCCGTAACAATTAACCGATACGCCGCCTTCGCGCTGGATGAGTCAGCCCCGGCGCGGCGTACCAGTCCAGTGGGAGGACGCTTTGAGCACGACTAACCATGATCACCACGTCTATGTCCTGATGGGCGTTTCCGGCAGCGGAAAATCCGCTGTCGCCAGCGAAGTGGCGCATCAACTGCATGCCGCGTTTCTTGACGGCGACTTTCTCCATCCGCGCAGCAATATCACCAAGATGGCCTCCGGCGAGCCGCTCAACGATGATGACCGCACGCCGTGGCTGCAGGCGCTAAATGACGCCGCGTTCGCCATGCAGCGTACCAACAAGGTGTCGCTGATCGTCTGCTCGGCGCTGAAGAAGAGCTATCGCGACATTCTGCGCAAGGGCAACCCGAACCTCTCCTTCATCTACCTGAAAGGCGATTTCGACGTGATCGAAAGCCGTCTGAAGGCGCGTAAAGGGCACTTCTTTAAAACCCAAATGTTGGTGACGCAGTTTGAAACGCTGCAGGAACCAGGCGCCGACGAGAGCGATGTGCTTATCGTCGATATCGACCAGCCGCTGGAAGGCGTGGTGGCCAGCACCATCGAGGTGATCAACAAAGGCAGTCACTAGTGAGTACTTTAACGCTTGTTTTAACAGCAGTCGGCTCGGTATTGCTGCTGCTGTTTTTAGTCATGAAGGCGCGAATGCACGCCTTCGTGGCTTTGATGGTGGTTTCTATTGGCGCCGGCCTCTTCTCCGGCATGCCGCTGGATAAAATCGCGGCGACGATGGAGAAAGGGATGGGCGGTACGCTGGGCTTCCTGGCGATCGTCGTCGCGCTCGGCGCGATGTTCGGTAAGATCCTGCATGAAACGGGGGCGGTCGATCAGATTGCCGTCAAGATGCTCAAATCCTTTGGCCACAATCGCGCGCACTATGCGATTGGTCTCGCCGGTCTCATCTGCGCGCTGCCGCTGTTCTTCGAAGTGGCGATCGTACTGCTGATTAGCGTCGCCTTCTCGATGGCGCGCCATACCGGTACTAACCTCGTGAAGCTGGTGATCCCGCTGTTTGCCGGCGTTGCCGCCGCCGCGGCGTTTCTGTTGCCTGGACCGGCGCCGATGCTGCTGGCGTCGCAAATGCACGCCGACTTCGGCTGGATGATCCTGATTGGCCTGTGTGCGGCCATTCCGGGGATGATTATCGCCGGTCCGCTATGGGGCAACTTCATCAGCCGCTACGTCGAATTGCATATTCCTGACGACGTCACGGAACCGCATCTCGGCGAAGGCAAAATGCCCTCCTTCGGCTTCAGCCTGGCGCTGATCCTGCTGCCGCTGGTGCTGGTTGGCCTGAAAACCATCGCCGCGCGCTTTGTGCCGGTGGGTTCCACTGCCTACGAATGGTTCGAGTTTATCGGCCACCCGTTCACCGCGATCCTGGTGGCCTGCCTGGTGGCGATTTACGGTCTGGCGGTACGTCAGGGAATGGCGAAAGACCGGGTGATGGAGATTTGCGGCCACGCGCTGCAGCCGGCCGGGATTATTCTGCTGGTGATCGGGGCTGGCGGCGTCTTCAAGCAGGTGCTGGTTGACTCCGGCGTTGGCCCGGCGCTTGGTGAAGCGCTGACCGGAATGGGGCTGCCGATCGCTATTACCTGCTTCGTACTGGCGGCGGCGGTGCGTATCATTCAGGGCTCTGCCACCGTGGCGTGCCTGACGGCGGTCGGCCTGGTGATGCCGGTGATTGAGCAGTTGAACTACAGCGGCGCGCAGATGGCGGCATTGTCTATCTGTATCGCCGGCGGCTCGATTGTGGTAAGCCACGTGAACGACGCCGGCTTCTGGCTGTTCGGTAAATTTACCGGCGCCAGTGAAGCCCAGACGCTGAAGACCTGGACCATGATGGAAACCATCCTTGGCACCACCGGGGCGATTGTCGGTATGATCGCCTTCCAGCTGCTGAGCTAAGCCCGCTCATCTCCCGCTCGCGGGAAATAAAAAGCCAGGGTAACGCTGCTTACCCTGGCTTCTTTGCAATAAGCCGCCCTTTTTCCCTCTTTTCCTTGCCAGCTATTGGCCCTTATTAGCGCTACGACGATGCTCGTATCCCTCGTCAGCCCTTGCTGTGACTGGGTTTGTCGCTTTTTTTTGGCAAGCGGAAAAGCACCAGATTTCACGCTTAATCCATAATCAGGATCAATAAAATAGCGACGGAAAATATTCCATTCCCCGGGGGATTTCCCCGATAATCGTTGCGCTTTTGACGACGACCAGCGACGGTGGACAATGTGCAGGATAAGTTGCTTTTCTGATTGTTCAGCAATCATTGATTAATTTCACTTGCGACTTTAGCTGCATTTTGTAAGGTGAGGGATAATCCAGTTGGAAACTGGCCAGGCACAAACAGCACACACCTCGCAGGAATACGTTATGAAAAATGTTGGTTTTATCGGCTGGCGCGGAATGGTCGGCTCTGTCCTCATGCAACGCATGGTTGAAGAGCGCGATTTCGACGCCATTCGCCCGGTGTTCTTCTCTACCTCCCAGCTGGGACAGCCAGCGCCGTCATTCGGCGGTAGCACCGGTGGCACGCTGCAGGATGCGTTCGATCTGGACGCGCTGAAGGCGCTGGACATTATTGTCACGTGCCAGGGCGGCGATTACACCAACGAGATTTACCCGAAGCTGCGCGCAAGCGGCTGGCAGGGTTACTGGATTGACGCGGCTTCTTCGCTGCGCATGAAGGACGATGCGATCATTATCCTCGACCCGGTTAACCAGGATGTGATCACCGCCGGCCTGAACAACGGCGTGAAAACCTTTGTCGGCGGCAACTGCACCGTCAGCCTGATGCTGATGTCCCTCGGCGGCCTGTTTGCTCAGGATCTGGTGGAGTGGGTCAGCGTGGCGACGTACCAGGCGGCTTCCGGCGGCGGCGCGCGTCATATGCGCGAGCTGCTGAGCCAGATGGGGCAGCTGCATAATCATGTGGCCGCGGAGCTGGCGGACCCGGCTTCCGCCATCCTGGATATTGAGCGCAAAGTGACGTCGCTGACCCGCAGCGGCGAGCTGCCGGTCGATAACTTTGGCGTACCGCTGGCGGGCAGCCTGATCCCGTGGATCGACAAACAGCTGGATAACGGTCAGAGCCGCGAAGAGTGGAAAGGCCAGGCGGAGACCAACAAGATCCTCGCCACCTCGTCCGTTATCCCGGTAGACGGCCTCTGCGTTCGCGTTGGCGCGCTGCGCTGCCACAGCCAGGCGTTTACCATCAAGCTGAAGAAAGATGTTTCTATCCCGACCGTTGAGGAGCTGCTGGCCGCGCACAACCCGTGGGCCAAAGTGGTACCGAACGATCGTGAGATTACCATGCGCGAGCTGACCCCAGCCGCGGTGACGGGCACCCTGACCACCCCGGTAGGACGCCTGCGTAAACTGAATATGGGGCCGGAGTATCTATCGGCCTTTACCGTTGGCGACCAACTGCTGTGGGGCGCCGCGGAGCCGCTGCGCCGGATGCTTCGCCAGCTGGCGTAAGCCCAGGATGAACAGAAAGGGGGTCTTCAAGCCCCCTTTTTTTTTGCGTAATACAAGGAGTAAACGCGGATGTTAGATTTTTCCCCACGGAGGTAACTCAGCCTTGGCTATGCTTTAAGTAAGGAATTCCTTACCTGAAGGTGGGACGGAGCAGGAGGATGCTGAGAGCACTGCGCCGTTCAGGTCAAAAAAGTCGCCAGTTACAGGAATGAGCGACACTTACAACAGGATGAAAGCATGTCTAATCATATTGATAGAGACGTGATTAATGCGCTAATCGCCGGTCATTTCGCGGATCCCTTTTCCGTGCTCGGCATGCACCGTACTGACGCCGGGCTGGAAGTGCGCGCATTATTACCCGATGCCACCGACGTGTGGGTTATTGAACCGAAAACCGGACGCAAAGTCGGCAAGCTCGAATGTCTCGACTCGCGTGGTTTCTTCAGCGGCGTCCTGCCGCGGCGTAAAAACGCTTTTCGCTATCAGCTGGCCGTCACCTGGCACGGGCAGCAGAATCTGATCGATGACCCTTATCGCTTTGGTCCGCTGTTACAGGACCTTGACGTCTGGCTGCTGTCGGAAGGGACCCACCTGCGCCCTTACGAAACGCTGGGCGCGCACGCTGCCACCATGGACGGCGTCACCGGTACCCGTTTCTCGGTGTGGGCGCCGAACGCCCGCCGCGTATCGGTGGTGGGGCAGTTTAACTACTGGGATGGCCGTCGCCACCCGATGCGATTCCGCAAAGAGTCCGGGATCTGGGAGCTGTTCGTTCCCGGCGCGCACAATGGCCAGCTGTATAAATTCGAACTGATTGACGCCCACGGCAATCTGCGGGTCAAAGCCGACCCTTACGCCTTTGAGTCGCAAATGCGTCCGGAAAGCGCCTCGCTTATCTGCGACCTGCCGCCCAAAGTGGAACAGCCAGCGGACCGCAGAGCGGCGAACCGGTTTGATGCCCCGATCTCTATCTATGAAGTGCATCTCGGCTCCTGGCGCCGTCATACCGATAATAATTTCTGGCTGAGCTACCGCGAGCTGGCCGACCAGCTGGTGCCCTATGCGAAATGGATGGGCTTCACCCATCTCGAACTATTGCCGGTTAACGAGCACCCGTTCGACGGCAGCTGGGGCTATCAACCCACCGGGCTCTATGCGCCGACCCGCCGCTTCGGCACCCGCGACGATTTCCGTTACTTTATCAATGCCGCGCACGCCGCCGGGCTGAACGTCATTCTTGACTGGGTGCCCGGCCACTTCCCGGCGGATGATTTTGCCCTTGCCTCGTTTGACGGCACTTCGCTGTATGAGCACAGCGATCCGCGCGAGGGGTATCACCAGGACTGGAATACCCTGATCTACAACTACGGACGTCGGGAAGTCAGCAACTACCTGGTGGGTAACGCGCTGTACTGGATCGAACGCTTCGGCATCGATGCGCTGCGGGTCGACGCGGTGGCCTCGATGATCTATCGCGATTACAGCCGCAAGGCGGGAGAGTGGATCCCCAACGAATACGGCGGTCGGGAGAATCTGGAAGCCATTGAGTTTCTGCGCAACACCAACCGCATCCTTGGCGAACAGACGCCGGGCGCGGTCACCATGGCGGAAGAGTCCACCGATTTTGCCGGGGTGACCCGTCCGCCAGCCGGCGGCGGCCTCGGTTTCTGGTTCAAATGGAACCTCGGCTGGATGCACGACACCCTGGATTACATGAAGCTCGATCCGGTGCATCGCCGCTACCATCATGACAAAATGACCTTCGGCATGCTCTACAACTACACCGAGAACTTTGTGCTGCCGCTCTCCCACGATGAAGTGGTGCACGGCAAAAAATCGATTCTCGACCGCATGCCGGGCGATGCCTGGCAGAAGTTCGCCAACCTGCGCGCCTACTACGGCTGGCTGTTCGCCTTCCCGGGGAAAAAGCTGCTGTTTATGGGCAATGAGTTCGCTCAGGGCCGCGAGTGGAACCATGACGTTAGCCTCGACTGGCATCTGCTGGAGGGCGGCGACAACTGGCACCACGGCGTCCAGCGGCTGGTGCGCGACCTGAACCATACCTACCGTCATCATAAAGCGCTGCACGAGCTGGATTTTGACCCCTACGGCTTCGAATGGCTGGTGGTCGACGACCATGAGCGCTCGGTGTTTGTCTTTGTACGCCGTGACCGGGCGGGCAACGAGATTATCGTCGCCAGCAACTTCACGCCGGTGCCGCGCCACGACTACCGCTTCGGCATTAACCAGCCGGGCCGCTGGCGCGAGGCGCTAAATACCGACTCCATGCACTATCACGGCAGCAATCAGGGCAATGGCGGCGTGGTGGAAAGCGACGCTATCGCCAGCCATGGCCGCGAACATTCGCTGTCGCTGACCCTGCCCCCGCTGGCGACGATCTGGCTGGTCCGGGAGGCGCAATGACCTCACTCGCGGCAGGCAAACCTGCGCCATTGGGCGCCAGCTATGACGGCAAGGGGGTGAATTTCGCCCTCTTCTCCGCCCATGCGGAGCGGGTGGAGCTGTGCGTATTCGACGAGCAGGGCAACGAGCAACGCTTCGATCTCCCGGCGCGCAGCGGCGACATCTGGCACGGCTGGCTGGCCGCCGCCGGGCCGGGCCTGCGCTACGGCTATCGGGTACATGGTCCCTGGGACCCGGCGCAGGGGCACCGCTTTAACCCGGCCAAGCTGTTGATCGATCCCAGCGCCCACCGGGTCGAGGGCGATCTGCCTGACGATGAGCGCCTGCACGGCGGCATGTGGCAGCCCGATCGCCGCGACAGCGCCGCGGTCGCGCCAAAATCGCAGGTGGTGGATCTGCGCTATGACTGGCGTGGCGATAAACCGCCGCGTACCCCATGGGGGGAAACGGTGATTTATGAAGCGCACGTGAAAGGGCTCACCTTGCTTAATCGGCAGCTACCGGAAGCCATTCGCGGAACCTATAAAGCGCTGGGCCACCCGGCGATGATCGCTTACTTCAAATCGCTGGGCATCAGCGCCCTTGAGCTGTTGCCGGTGGCGCAGTTCGCCAGCGAGCCGCGACTGCAGCGGATGGGGTTAAGCAACTACTGGGGCTACAACCCGTTGGCGTGGTTCGCGCTGGATCCGCGCTACGCCAGCGACCCGGATCGCGCCCTGGATGAGTTTCGCGATGCGGTTAAGGCGCTGCATGCCGCCGGTATCGAAGTGATTCTGGATATCGTGCTCAACCATAGTGCGGAAATCGATCTCGAAGGGCCCACCGTCTCCCTGCGCGGAATCGACAACCGTAGCTATTATTGGGTAAGGGAGGATGGCGATTATCACAACTGGACCGGGTGCGGTAATACGCTCAATCTTAGCCACCCCGGCGTGGTGGAGTGGGCGCGCCAGTGTTTGCGCTTTTGGGTGGATGAGTGCCATGTCGACGGCTTTCGCTTCGACCTCGCCTCAGTGATGGGGCGGACGCCGGAATTCCGCCAGGATGCGCCGCTGTTCGAGGCTATCCGCCGCGACAGCGTGCTGTCGCAGGTGAAACTGATTGCGGAACCCTGGGATATCGGCCCGGGCGGCTATCAGGTGGGTAATTTCCCACCGCTGTTCGCTGAATGGAATGACCATTTTCGCGATAGCGCCCGACGCTTCTGGCTACAGCAAAATGTCTCCCTGGGGGATTTTGCGCAACGTTTCGCGGCCTCCAGCGATCTCTTTGCCCGCGATGGCAAGCCGCCATCGGCGACGGTCAACCTGGTGACGGCCCACGATGGCTTCACGCTGCGCGACTGCGTTTGTTTCAATCAGAAACACAATGAGGCAAACGGGGAGGAGAATCGCGATGGGACTAACAATAACTACAGCAACAATCATGGTATAGAAGGATTAGAAGCGAATTTTGCGGTGATTGAACGGCGGCGCGCCAGCGCGCATGCGCTGCTGACGACGCTGCTGCTGGCTCAGGGGACGCCAATGCTGCTGGCGGGCGATGAACAGGGCCACAGCCAGCACGGTAACAATAATGCTTACTGCCAGGACAACGCCTTGACGTGGCTGGACTGGCGCCAGGCGAACCCGGGATTAACCGCCTTTACCGCGGCGCTGATCCACCTGCGGCGCCGTATTCCGGCGCTCACCCGCAACCGCTGGTGGCAGGAGGGGGATGGCAACGTCCGCTGGCTTAATCGCAACGCCCAGCCCCTGACTGCCGCGGAGTGGCAGCAGGGGGCCGCGTGTATGCAGATCCAGTTGTCGGATCGCTGGCTGCTCACGCTGAACGCCACCGCAGAGGTGGTGGATATGGTTTTACCCGAGGGGGAATGGCGCGCCGTTCCTCCATTCGCCGGAGAGGATAATCCGGTCATCATGGCTGTCTGGCATGGGCCCGCGCACGGAGTGTGCGTATTTCAAAGGTCGTAAGCCCTGAAGCTTTCGGTTGGACCCGTGGCGGCGGCGCGGCGGGATGAGCTGGAAAGCGGGGGTGTAAAAAGGAGTTAATCATGGTTAGGCTTGAAAAAAACGATCCGCTGATGCTGGCGCGTCAATTACCCATCAAATCCGTGGCGTTGATCCTCGCGGGCGGGCGTGGCACCCGGCTGAAGGATCTCACCATTAAGCGTGCGAAACCTGCCGTTCACTTTGGCGGCAAGTTCCGTATTATCGATTTCGCATTATCTAACTGCATTAACTCAGGGATCCGCCGCATCGGCGTTATTACCCAGTATCAGTCGCACACGCTGGTGCAGCACATCCAGCGCGGCTGGTCGTTCTTCAGCGAAGAGATGAACGAGTTTGTCGATCTGCTGCCGGCTCAGCAGCGCGTGCATGGCGAAAATTGGTATCGCGGCACGGCGGATGCGGTGACGCAGAACCTGGATATCATCAGCCGCTACAAGGCCGAGTACGTGGTGATCCTCGCGGGCGACCATATTTATAAGCAGGACTACTCGCGCATGCTGATCGACCATGTCGAAAAAGGGGCGCGTTGCACCGTGGCCTGCATGCCGGTGCCCATTGAAGAGGCATCCGCCTTCGGCGTCATGGCGGTCGACGAAAACGAAAAAATCATTGAGTTTGTCGAGAAACCCGCCAACCCGCCGGCGATGCCGACCGACCCGACCAAATCGCTGGCCAGCATGGGCATTTATGTCTTTGACGCCGCCTATCTTTATGAGCTGCTGGAAGAAGACGATCGCAACGAGAACTCCAGCCACGATTTCGGCAAAGACATCATTCCGAAGATCACCGAAGCTGGCATGGCTTATGCACATCCTTTCCCGCTCTCCTGCGTGCAGTCCGACCCGAACGCCGAACCTTACTGGCGCGACGTGGGGACGCTGGAAGCCTACTGGAAGGCTAACCTCGATCTGGCGTCAGTCACGCCGGAGCTGGATATGTACGACCAGAACTGGCCGATCCGCACCCATATGGAATCGCTGCCGCCGGCGAAGTTCGTGCAGGACCGCTCCGGTAGTCACGGCATGACCCTGAACTCGCTGGTTTCCGGGGGGTGCATTATCTCCGGGTCGGTGGTGGTGCAGTCGGTGCTGTTCCCGCGCGTGCGGGTGAATTCGTTCTGTAACATAGATTCGGCAGTCTTGTTGCCAGATGTCTGGGTGGGGCGCTCATGCCGCCTGCGTCGCTGCGTGATTGACCGCGCCTGTGTTATCCCGGAAGGAATGGTGATTGGTGAGAATGCGGAAGAGGATGCACGCCGCTTCTATCGCTCAGAGGAAGGTATCGTGCTGGTGACCCGCGACATGCTGCGGAAATTAGGGCACAAACAGGAGCGCTAATGCAGGTCTTACATGTATGTTCTGAGATGTTCCCGCTGTTAAAGACGGGCGGTCTGGCGGACGTCATCGGCGCACTGCCGGCGGCGCAAATCGCGGAGGGTATCGATACGCGCGTGCTGTTGCCGGCGTTTCCCGATATCCGTCGCGGCGTGGTGGATG
The DNA here is from genome assembly GCF_018199955.1 of Klebsiella sp. P1954. Classification (NCBI taxonomy): domain Bacteria; kingdom Pseudomonadati; phylum Pseudomonadota; class Gammaproteobacteria; order Enterobacterales; family Enterobacteriaceae; genus Klebsiella; species Klebsiella sp. P1954. The sequence continues at coordinate 3,357,673 of NZ_CP073373.1, forward strand.
CCCAGGTGGTGACCCGCCGGGATACCTTCGCCGGGCGGATCACGCTGCTGTACGGCCACTTTAACGGCGTGGGGATCTACCTGATAGACGCCCCGCATCTCTATGACCGTCCGGGGAGCCCTTACCACGATACCAACCAGCACGCTTATCCCGACAACGTCCTGCGCTTTGCGCTGCTGGGCTGGGTGGGAAGTGAAATGGCCAGCGGACTGGATCCGTTCTGGCGCCCGGATGTGGTGCATGCCCATGACTGGCACGCCGGCCTGACGCCGGCCTACCTGGCGGCGCGCGGACGCCCGGCTAAATCGGTGTTTACCGTGCACAACCTGGCGTACCAGGGGATGTTTTACTCCTGGCATATGAATGACATTGAGCTGCCGTGGTCGTTCTATAACATGCATGGCCTCGAGTTTAACGGGCAGATCTCGTTTCTCAAGGCCGGCCTCTACTACGCCGACCATATTACGGCGGTGAGCCCGACCTACGCGCGCGAGATCACCGAGCCGCAGTACGCCTACGGCATGGAGGGGCTGCTGCGCCAGCGCCATCATGAAGGTCGGCTGTCGGGAATTCTCAACGGCGTTGACGACGGTATCTGGAGCCCGCAAAACGATCTGCTGCTGCCGATGCGCTACGATCGCGACACGCTGGAGGAGAAGGCGGAGAACAAGCGTCAGCTGCAGATTGCCATGGGCCTGAAGGTCGATGATAAAGCGCCGTTGTTTGCCGTCGTCAGCCGTCTTACCAGCCAGAAAGGGCTGGACCTGGTGCTTGAAGCGCTGCCGGGTCTGCTTGAGCAGGGCGGCCAGCTGGCGCTACTGGGCGCCGGCGATCCGGTGCTGCAGGAAGGTTTCCTCGCCGCCGCCGCCGAACACCCGGGCAAAGTGGGTGTGCAGATTGGCTACCATGAGGCCTTCTCCCACCGCATTATGGGCGGCGCCGACGTCATTCTGGTCCCGAGCCGCTTTGAACCCTGCGGCCTGACTCAGCTGTATGGTCTGAAATACGGGACGCTGCCGCTGGTGCGCCGCACCGGCGGTCTGGCGGACACCGTCGCTGACAGTTCGCTGGAGAATCTGGCCGATGGTCTGGCGACAGGGTTTGTCTTTGAGGACAGCAATGCGCTGTCATTGCTGCGCGCTATCCGTCGCGCCTTTGTCCTCTGGTCGCGCCCGTCGCTCTGGCGCTACGTGCAGCGTCAGGCGATGAATATGGATTTTAGCTGGCAGGTTGCCGCGAACTCCTATCGCGAACTTTATCAACGCTTGATGTAACCACTGGAGTCATTGTTATGAATGTACCCTTTAGCTATGCATCACCGACGCTGAGCGTTGAGGCGTTAAAGCATTCTATTGCCTATAAACTGATGTTTATCATCGGTAAAGATCCGGCCATCGCCAACAAGCATGAATGGCTTAACGCCACGCTGTTTGCCGTTCGCGATCGCATGGTGGAGCGCTGGCTGCGCTCCAACCGCGCGCAGCTCTCCCAGGAAGTGCGCCAGGTGTACTATCTGTCGATGGAGTTTCTGATCGGCCGCACCCTCTCGAATGCGCTGCTGTCGCTGGGCATTTATGACGATGTGAGCAGCGCGCTGGCGGAGATGGGGCTCGATCTCGAAGAGCTGATCGATGAAGAGAATGACCCCGGGCTTGGCAACGGCGGTCTGGGCCGCCTGGCGGCTTGCTTCCTTGACTCCCTGGCGGCGCTGGGTCTGCCGGGACGCGGTTACGGCATCCGCTACGACTACGGGATGTTTAAACAGAATATTGTCGATGGCCGGCAAAAAGAGTCTCCTGACTACTGGCTGGAGTACGGTAACCCGTGGGAGTTTGAGCGCCACAACACCCGCTATAAAGTGCGCTTCGGCGGCCGCATTCAGCAGGAAGGAAAGAAAACCCGCTGGATTGAGACGGAGGAGATCATTGCGGAAGCCTACGACCAGATCATCCCCGGCTTTGACACCGACGCCACCAACACACTGCGTCTGTGGAGCGCGCAGGCCAGTAGCGAAATTAACCTCGGTAAATTCAACCAGGGCGACTACTTCGCCGCGGTAGAGGATAAAAACCACTCCGAAAACGTCTCCCGCGTGCTCTATCCGGACGACTCGACCTACTCCGGCCGCGAGCTGCGCCTGCGCCAGGAGTATTTCCTCGTGTCGGCCACGGTGCAGGATATCCTGAGTCGCCATTACATGTTGCATAAAACCTATGACAACCTGGCGGACAAGATTGCCATTCACCTGAATGACACCCACCCGGTGCTGTCGATACCGGAGCTGATGCGTCTGCTTATCGACGAACATAAGTTCAGCTGGGACGAGGCGTTCGAGGTGACCTGTCAGGTCTTCTCCTATACCAACCACACCCTGATGAGCGAAGCGCTCGAGACCTGGCCGGTGGATATGCTGGGTAAAATTCTGCCGCGCCATCTGCAGATTATCTTCGAGATTAACGACTATTTCCTCAAGACCTTGCAGGAGCAGTATCCGAACGATACCGACCTTCTCAGCCGCACCTCGATTATCGACGAGTCTAACGGCCGCCGTGTGCGGATGGCCTGGCTGGCGGTAGTGGTCAGCCACAAGGTCAACGGGGTGTCCGAGCTGCATTCCCGACTGATGGTGGAGTCACTGTTTGCCGAATTCGCCAAAATCTTCCCAATGCGCTTTATCAACGTGACCAACGGTGTGACGCCGCGCCGCTGGCTGGCGCTGGCCAACCCGCCGCTGTCGAAAGTGCTGGATGAGCATATCGGCCGCACCTGGCGGACCGATCTGAGTCAGCTTGATGAGCTGAAACAGCATATCGACTACCCGATGGTCAATCAGGCGGTGCGTCAGGCCAAGTTTGAGAACAAACAGCGGCTGGCCAGCTATATTGCTCAACAGCTCAATGTGGTGGTCAATCCGAAGGCGCTGTTTGATGTGCAGATCAAACGTATCCATGAATACAAACGGCAGCTAATGAATGTGCTGCACGTCATCACCCGCTATAACCGGATCAAGGCCGATCCGCAGGCCGAGTGGGTGCCGCGGGTGAATATTTTCGCCGGTAAGGCGGCCTCGGCCTACTACATGGCCAAGCACATTATTCACCTGATCAACGATGTGGCGGCGGTGATTAATAACGATCCGCAGATTGGCGACAAGCTGAAGGTCGTCTTTATCCCCAACTACAGCGTTAGCCTGGCGCAGCTGATCATTCCGGCGGCAGACCTGTCGGAACAGATCTCCCTCGCAGGCACTGAAGCTTCCGGCACCAGTAATATGAAGTTTGCCCTTAACGGCGCGCTGACTATCGGCACCCTCGACGGGGCGAACGTGGAGATGCAGGAGCACGTGGGCGAAGAGAATATCTTTATCTTCGGTAACACCGCGGAAGAGGTGGAGGAGCTACGTCGCAGCGGCTATAAACCACGCGAATACTACGAGCAGGATGAAGAGCTTCACCAGGCGCTGACGCAGATCGGTACCGGCGTCTTCAGCCCGGCGGAACCGGGGCGCTACCGCGACCTGCTGGATTCGCTGATTAACTTTGGCGACCACTACCAGGTTCTGGCGGACTATCGTAGCTATGTGGACTGCCAGGATCGCGTCGACGAGCTGTATCAAAACCCGGAAGAGTGGGCCTATAAGGCGATGTTGAATATTGCCAACATGGGCTACTTCTCTTCTGACCGGACGATCCAGGAGTACGCGAAATATATCTGGCATATCGACCCGGTAAGGCTGTAAGCCAGTCAATGCAACACAACGGGGCCATTTGGCCCCGTTGTTTGATTATTGCGGTTGAACCTGGCCTCAGGCGTTTCCGCCGGCAGCGTTACGACGCTAACGACAGCTCAGACTTTCCCGCATGCTGCGCCAGCCATTCGCTAATGCGCGCCTGCTGCTCGGCAGTCAGCCACATGCCCTGTTTGGTACGACGCCAGATGGCGTCATCCAGGCTGCGCACCCACTCGTGCTCCACCAGATATTTCAGCTCGGCTTCATAAAACTCGTGGCCGAAATCTTCCCCGAGATCGCTCAGGGCGCTGGCTTCCTTCAGGATCCACTCGCTGTTGCTCCCGTAGGTGCGGGCATAATGGCGGGCCAGTGATTCACTGATGAATGGGAAGCGACGGCGCAGTTTTGCCGCGTAGTCGTCGCGGTCGCCGCCGATATCGCCGCCGGGGAGCACCGCGGTTTTGGTCCATGCCGGGCCGATCCCTTTGTAATAGGGGGTCAGTTTTTCCAGTGCATGCTCGGCCAGTTTGCGATAGGTGGTCAGCTTGCCGCCGAAGACGGACAGCAGCGGCGCCTGACCGTTCTCATCGTGAATATCCAGGGTATAGTCGCGGGTAATGGCCTGCGGCGAATCCGACTCGTCGTCGCACAGCGGACGGACGCCGGAGTAGGTCCAGACGATATCGTCCCGGCTGAGGGTCTTTTTAAAGTGCGCGTTATAGACGTTCAGCAGATAGTTGATCTCTTTATCATCAATGGCCACCGCTTTCGGATCGCCCTTATACTCGACGTCCGTCGTGCCGATGATAGAGAACTCATCCATCCACGGAATAACAAACACTATGCGTTTATCTTCGTTCTGCAGAATATAAGCCTGTTTCTGGGTATGCACCCGCGGCACCACGATGTGGCTGCCCTTGATCAGACGGATGCCGTAAGGCGAGCGCAGATGCATCCCTTCGTCGAAGAACTGTTTGACCCATGGGCCGGTGGCATTGACCAGGCCGCGCGCCTTCCAGGTAAACTTCTCACCGCTATCAATATCTTCCGCTTCCACCACCCACAGGCCATTCTCACGTTTCGCCGAGATAGCGCGGGTGCGGGTACGCACTTCGCCGCCTTTGCGGACGACCATCTGCGCGTTGGCCAGCACCAGGCGGGCATCGTCGACCCAGCAGTCGGAATATTCGAAACCGCGCACAATTTCCGGTTTAAGTACCGATTCTGCGCCAAAACGCAACCCGGTGGATCCCGGGAGGCTGGTGCGTTTGCCCAGATGATCGTACATAAACAAGCCGATACGGATCATCCATGCCGGGCGCAGATGCGGGCGATGCGGTAGGCGAAAGCGCATCGGGAAGGCGATATGCGGGGCCATTTTTAACAGCACCTCACGCTCGGCCAGCGCTTCGCTGACCAGACGGAACTCATAGTGTTCGAGGTAGCGTAGCCCGCCGTGGATCAGTTTGGAACTGGCGCTGGAGGTGGCGCAGGCGAGATCGCGCGCTTCCAGCATCAGTACGGATAAACCACGCCCGGCGGCATCTGCCGCGATACCGGCACCGTTGATGCCTCCGCCTATCACAATCAGATCTTTGGTTTCCACGTTCTTACCCTCTCACACTTTCGTTTAAGCTCATAAATGCTCGATATCGCTCACTATAGCAAACAAACGCGCTTTTGGTAACATCAAAAAAACATTTTGAAGTGATGGGTGTAACATATTGGCGTTTCTTTACCGCCTGACGGTACACTACAGGGTAAAATTGGGCCGGTCATCGCCCGTCATGACGAGAAAGAGAAGAGAATCATGGAACAGTTTGAATGCATCAATGTTGAAGAAGCGCACCAGAAACTGCATCAGCAGACGGCGGTACTGGTCGATATCCGCGATCCGCAAAGCTATGCGATGGGTCATACGCCGGGCGCGTTTCATCTGACCAACGATACGCTGGGCGCGTTTATGCGTGACAACGACTTTGACACGGCGGTGATGGTGATGTGCTATCACGGCAACAGCAGCAAGGGCGCCGCGCAGTATCTGCTGCAGCAGGGGTTTGATAAGGTCTATAGCGTTGACGGCGGGTTCGACGCCTGGCATCGCCATTTCCCGGCGGAAGTGGCGCGCGGGACGTTTTAACGACTGGCAGGTATACTATCCCCCTTTGTGTGGAATAAGCGATTCGCTGCATGTTAATGATTACCTCTTTTGCCAACCCGCGGGTGGCCCAGGCGTTTGTCGATTATATGGCGACGCAGGGGATTATCCTGACCATCCAGCAGCATACACAGAGCGACGTCTGGCTGGCTGATGAGAGTCAGGCCGGGCGCGTCAGGGCTGAGCTGGCGCGTTTTCTCGAAAACCCGGCGGACCCGCGCTATCTGGCGGCGAGCTGGCAGTCCGGACAGACCAATAGCGGGTTGCGCTATCAGCGCTTTCCTTTCTTTGCCACGCTGCGGCATAACGCCGGTCCGTTCACCTGGGCGATTCTGCTGATCTGCATCGCGGTGTTCATCCTGCAAAATCTGCTGGGCGATCAGCCGGTGATGATTTGGCTGGCCTGGCCCTACGATCCTTCGCTGCAGTTCGAAGCCTGGCGCTATTTCAGCCATGCTTTCATGCATTTCTCGCTGATGCATATTCTCTTCAACCTGCTATGGTGGTGGTATCTTGGCGGCGCGGTGGAAAAGCGCATCGGCAGCGGCAAGCTGGTGGTGATCACCGTCATCAGCGCTCTGCTGAGCGGCTTCGTGCAGCACCAGTTTAGCGGCCCGTGGTTTGGTGGCTTGTCGGGCGTGGTCTACGCGCTGATGGGCTACGTCTGGCTGCGGGGCGAGCGCGATCCGCAGAGCGGTATTTATCTGCAGCGCGGGTTGATACTCTTCTCTTTAGTGTGGTTAATTGCTGGCTGGTTTGACGTTTTCGGCATGGCGATCGCCAACGGCGCGCACGTGGCTGGTCTGGCGACCGGCCTGGCGATGGCGTTTGTTGATACCTTACATGGGCGAAAACGCGCATAAAGACTTACCGACAGGGGTCGGGTAGGCGACATTTTTCCAGGGATATTTCATGAAACAAACACAACGTCATGACGCCATTATCGAGCTGGTAAAAAAACAGGGTTACGTCAGCACGGAAGAGCTGGTTGAGCAGTTCGCGGTAAGCCCGCAGACCATCCGCCGCGACCTGAACGATTTAGCCGAACAGAAAATGATCCTCCGCCATCACGGCGGCGCGGCGCTGCCCTCCAGCTCGGTGAATACTTCCTGGCACGATCGCAAAGCGACCCAGACGGCGGAGAAAGAGCGTATCGCCCGGCGGGTGGCCAGCGAGATCCCGGACGGGGCGACGCTGTTTATTGATATCGGCACCACGCCGGAAGCGGTGGCGCACGCCCTGCTCGATCACAACGATCTGCGGATTGTGACCAATAACCTTAACGTCGCCAACACGCTGATGGTGAAAGAGGACTTCCGCATTATTCTCGCCGGCGGCGAACTGCGTAGCCGGGACGGCGGGATTATTGGGGAAGCCACCCTCGACTTTATCTCGCAGTTCCGCCTCGACTTCGGCATTCTCGGCATCAGCGGCGTAGACAGCGATGGCTCGCTGCTGGAGTTTGATTATCATGAAGTGCGTACCAAGCGGGCGATCATTGAGAATTCACGCCACGTGATGCTGGTAGTGGACCATACCAAGTTTGGCCGCAATGCGATGGTCAACATGGGCAGCATCAGTATGGTCGATGCGGTCTATACCGACGTGCTGCCGCCGGCCGGCGTGCTGAAGGTGATCACTGATAACAACCTTCAGCTGGAGCTGTGCTAAACGGCAACGGCGTCGTCAGACGCCGTATCCCATCATCTTAAGTAACTGCTGGGCATGCTGTACCGCGTCCTGCCGGTGGGCGACGCCCAGTTTCTGATACAGGTTGCGAATGTGGGTCTTGATGGTGGTGGCCGCCACGTCAAGCTCGCCGGCAATCTGCTCGTTGCTGTAACCGGAATAGATTAAGCCAAGCACCTGCCACTCGCGCTGGGTCAGCGGGCTGGTGCGGATAAGCTCCGGCACCTCCGGATGATTCAGCAGTCGCTCGACGAACCCTTCGTCAAAGTGGGCGAATTTGTGGCGATGATGCTGGTTGATGTCGCGCAGAATACGCTGGGCGCGATGCTGCTCCAGCTCCGGCAACGTGTTCAACTGGATCAGCTGGCGCAGCTGCTGGGCCATCGCCTCGCCTTCAATCACAAAGTGGTTGATAAAACCGGTGCGGTTGGCGAGCGTCAGGGCTTCCAGCAGAGCTTTCTGCGCTTCGCTCTTGCGTCCCGACTGCCAGTACAGCTGATTGAGCAGCAGCAGGTTGCGGTTGAGATCGCTCATCAAACGCAGCGAACGCGCATTTTCGTTCAGCTCTTCCAGCACCATTTCCGCCGGTTCGAAATCGCCCAGCAGGATCTGCGCCCGGGCGATGTTGCGCCACTGGCTCTGCAGGAAGTGGTTGTTGGCGAACTCCGGCTTTGGCGTCTGGCGCAGCCAGTTGGCCGCCGCGGTTTTATCACCGGTCATCTGCCAGTAGATCACTCGCACCTTATCGGCGTTGGAGACCCAGTCGCTGTGATAGTGACCGTTACCGAGCAGGTTTTCCAGCCGGTTCAGGTGGCTGCGGGCATTATCCAGATCGCCGCGCGCCAGTGAGCACTGGACCATCAGCGCCAGGCACTGCAGCTGCTGCTGCGGCTGATAGGTGGAGAGCACGTCCATCCCCTGGCGGGCGCAAGCTTCAGCCTCGTCGAGGCGCGCCCATGCCCACAGCAGCTGAGAACGGATGCGCAGCAGGAACTCATGCATCGGCAACTGCTCAAGATGCTGTTCGCGTACCAGCTGGAAGGCTTTCTCCTGGCTCTCCCAGGCGGCCTGCAGGAAGCCCTGGGCGAAGAGGATTTCGCTTTGCTGAATGATGCTCCACAGGGCGTAATGCCATACGTCGTGACGGCGGGCCATCTGTTCGGTCTGCTGCATCACGGCGAGGGATTTGGTCAGCTTCCCCTTACAATGGAGAACTTCGCCATGCACCGATGTGGCGACGATGCGGCTGTAATAGTTGGCCAGCGGCAGCTCTTCCAGGGCCACCATTGACAGACGTTCCGCCTCGTCCTGGTCGCCATCGTTAATCGCCACCTGCGCGCGCAGCGCGTTGAAGTCGCCATGCATCGCGGTGTCCATTTCCACACTCATCTCCTGCTCGGCGCGCGCCAGCAGGGTATTGACTTCGCTGTAGCGATGCTGGCTCTGCATCAGCCAGGCCTGGAGCAGGATCAGGCGCGGATTTTCCAGCAGATTGGACCATGGCAGCGCCGCCAGCGACTGCTCCAGTAGCCCCAGCTCGCTATGGTTAAACATGCCCCAGGCATGATTGAGCAAGATATCGCGCAGCATTTTGGCATCGCCGGCCGCCAGCGCATGGTGGATGGCCTCGCTGGGGAAACCTTGCGCCATCCAGCTTTCCGCCGCGGCGCGGTGGATCTCCGGTAGTTCAACCGCCAGCTCCCACTGACAGCGCTGGCGCAGGAAGCTGCCAAACAGCGGGTGATAGCGGAACCATTCGCCGGAATCATCCATCCGCTGCAGGAACAGCCCCTGGCGTTCGATCTCCTCCAGCTGCATCTGGCCATTCTCTTCGCCGGTGACGCGCACGATTAACGCGTCGTTCATTGAGCGCAGCAGAGAACTCTTCAGCAAAAAGTTGCGCGTGCGGGCGTCAACGTTATCCAGCACTTCATCCACCAGATAATCCGACAGATGGCTGGCGTTAATCCCGGCGAGGCGGCGGGCGGAGTGTTGGGCGGAGGAGTTATTCTGGCGGGCGGAGAGGGCGATGAGTTGTAGCGCGGTGGCCCACCCGGCGACATCGTCGCACAGCCGGCTACTGTCGTCGGCTTCGATAGGCGATGTCAGACGACAGTCGAAAAATTGTTTCGCCTCCTGGTGGGTAAAGGCCAGCTGCTGACTGCCAATCTCCAGAAGCTGATCGCGGACGCGCAGATTGGCAATGCCCAGCTGCGGCAGGTTACGCGACAGGACCACCAGGGTCATATTCTCCGGCTGATGGCGCAGGAAAAAGCGCATCGCGTCATGGATCACCGGATTATTGATCAGATGGTAATCATCAATGACGAGATACAGCGGGCGCTGCCAGTCGGCAAGTTCAATAAACAGCTGCGCAAAAAGAGAGGAGAGACTGGCGTACTGGCGTTTTTGCACCATCGCTTCACTGGCCGCGCAGTGGTTGCCGGTAGCCTGCTGAATCGCCGCGATCAGATAGCTGGCAAAACGCTCCTGCTGGTTGTCGCCTTCGTCCAGCGAAAACCACCCAAGATCGTTTTTACCCGCGGCCCACTGAGAAATGAGCGTTGTTTTACCGTACCCGGCAGGACTGGTGATCAGCACGAGACGATAATTGTTCGCGCCGGAAAGTTTCGCCAGTAAGCGCTCACGAACCACAGTGTGTTCAAGGCGGACCGGACGACTTAATTTGGACGGAATCAACATAGTTCTACATTTCGCTGTGCAAGAGAGAGGTTGCGATTTTTTTTGCGCTTCGTAATTAATATCTAATAAGGTCGGTGATTATGAAATTTATTGCAAGTTATGTCCGAAGTTTATGCTCTTGAATTTGCTCTATGTCACAAATTTCGACATTGGCTGAGAATGGGAAAAAATCGCAGGCAGGACTGGTCGGCCGCGGTTTTCAGGCGGTAGCTGGCGGAGTGTGGGTAGATTTATTTTACGCTAAGAGTAGTTGTTTGTTTTTATTAAATTATTGTCAGCGATTTCTTAGAAGTAATCTTTTTTGCGGGTCAATGCGATGAAAGGTGCTTATTTCTTCAGGGGCCTCTAATTATTTTGTTAATAACGTGGCGAGGAACTGGAAGATTTTTTACGCGTATTGGCCTGTAACAAATTTTTAGCTACCGGAGGTAACCTCTCGATTGTCATATCGCGGTGATTTTTACAGCATATTTTTGCCTTCTCACCCACACTATAGTGTTCAGGATCACACTTTTCGCTCATCCCCGCCACTCCTCCCTGTCTAATCCCCGTCAGGATGAGGACGATGAATCGGGAGGTCGGCACACTAGCGCCATCGTTTTAGTAAAGGACCCGGATCTCATTATGTCACAGACTACATTTAACAAAGCTCAGTTTCAGGCTGCACTGACGCGTCAGTGGCAGCATTTTGGTTTACAGTCCGCTTCCGAGATGACACAGCGTCAATGGTGGCGCGCAGTCAGCGGAGCGTTGGCGGAACTCCTGGCGGCGCAGCCGGTAGCGAAACCGGCGCAAGGACAGCGTCACGTTAACTACATCTCAATGGAGTTTCTGATTGGTCGTCTGACCGGCAACAACCTGCTCAACCTGGGCTGGTACGAGGGCGTCAGCGACGCGCTGAAAGGCTACGATGTCAACCTCACCGATCTGCTGGAAGAAGAGACTGACCCGGCGCTGGGTAACGGTGGCCTGGGACGTCTGGCAGCCTGCTTCCTCGACTCCATGGCGACGGTGGGGCAGTCGGCGACCGGTTACGGTCTCAACTATCAGTATGGCCTGTTCCGCCAGTCATTTGACGATGGCCAGCAGATGGAAGCCCCTGACGACTGGGGGCGCAGCAGCTACCCGTGGTTCCGTCATAACGAAGCGCTGGATGTCCAGGTAGGTATCGGCGGGAAAGTCAGCAAAAACGGCGAATGGCAGCCGGCGTTCGTCATTACCGGCGAAGCCTGGGACCTGCCGGTGCTTGGCTATCGCAACAACGTCGCCCAGCCGCTGCGTCTGTGGCAGGCCAAACACGCTCATCCGTTCAACCTGACCAAATTCAACGATGGCGATTTCCTGCGCGCCGAGCAGCAGGGCATCGACGCGGAAAAACTGACCAAGGTGCTGTACCCGAACGACAACCATCAGGCCGGTAAAAAACTGCGCCTGATGCAGCAGTACTTCCAGTGCGCCTGCTCAGTGGCCGATATCCTGCGCCGTCATCATCTGGCAGGCCGCAAGCTGGCCGAGCTGGCGGATTACGAAGTGATCCAGCTGAACGATACGCACCCGACCATCGCCATCCCGGAGCTGCTGCGCGTGCTGATTGACGAGCACCAGCTGAGCTGGGACGACGCCTGGGCGATCACCAGCAAAACCTTTGCTTACACCAACCACACCCTGATGCCGGAAGCGTTGGAATGCTGGGATGAGAAGCTGGTGAAAGCGCTGCTGCCGCGCCATATGCAGATCATTAAAGAGATCAACGACCGCTTTAAACAGCTGGTGGACAAAACCTGGCCGGGCGATAAGCAGGTCTGGGCGAAGCTGGCGGTGGTGCATGACAAACAGGTTCGGATGGCCAACATGTGCGTGGTGGGCGGCTTTGCTGTCAACGGCGTGGCGGCGCTGCACTCGGATCTGGTGGTAAAAGATCTGTTCCCGGAATATAACCAGCTGTGGCCGAACAAATTCCATAACGTGACCAACGGCATCACGCCGCGCCGCTGGATCAAGCAGTGCAACCCGGCGCTGGCCTCGCTGCTGGATGAGACGCTGAAAAAAGAGTGGGCCAATGACCTCGACCAGCTGATCAACCTGGAAAAATATGCTGACGATGCGGCGTTCCGTCAGACTTATCGCGATATCAAGCAGGCCAACAAAGTTCATCTGGCTGAGTTTGTGAAGCAGCGTACCGGGATTGAGATCAACCCGCAGGCGATCTTCGATATCCAGATCAAACGTCTGCACGAGTATAAGCGTCAGCACCTTAACCTGCTGCATATCCTTGCGCTGTACAAAGAGATCCGCGAAAACCCGCAGTCCGACCGCGTACCGCGCGTCTTCCTGTTCGGCGCGAAAGCGGCGCCGGGCTACTATCTGGCGAAAAACATTATTTTTGCCATCAATAAGGTAGCGGAAGCGATCAACAACGACCCGAAAGTCGGCGATAAGCTGAAGGTGGTCTTCCTGCCGGACTATTGTGTATCGGCAGCAGAAAAACTGATCCCGGCGGCGGATATCTCCGAGCAGATCTCCACCGCGGGTAAAGAAGCCTCTGGCACCGGCAACATGAAGCTGGCGCTGAACGGCGCGCTGACCGTCGGGACGCTGGATGGCGCTAACGTGGAAATCGCTGAGCAGGTGGGCGAGGAGAACATCTTTATCTTCGGCCACACGGTTGAAGAGGTGAAAGCCCTGAAAGCGAAAGGCTACGATCCGCTGAAATGGCGTAAAAAAGACAAGCTGCTCGATGCGGTGCTTAAGGAGCTGGAGAACGGCACCTACAGCAACGGCGACAAGCATGCCTTCGATCAGATGCTGCACAGCCTGCTGCAGGGCGGCGATCCGTACCTGGTGCTGGCCGATTTCGAAGCCTACGTAGCGGCGCAAAAACGGGTAGATGAGCTGTATCGCGACGAGGAGGCCTGGACCCGCGCGGCTATCCTCAACACCGCGCGCTGCGGCATGTTCAGCTCCGACCGCTCGATCCGCGATTATCAGCAACGTATCTGGCAGGCGAAACGCTAAAGGAAGGCCTATGGAGAGTAAACGCCTCGATAATGCCGCGCTGGCGGCGGGCATCAGCCCCAGCTATATCAACGCGCACGGCAAGCCGCAGTCTATCGCGGCTGTCACCAAACAGCGCCTGCTGGATGCGATGCATCGCTCTACCGCCGCCACGAAAGTGGCGGTTAACCCGCTGCCGAACGTGAAAATTTTCACTCACGGCAAAAAAATGTCGCTGCCGGTGGCAGGACGCGGTGAGTATCAGTGGATCCTGACTACTGAGGACGGTAAGCAGTATCAAGGGAAAACCCGCGGCGGCGAGACGCTGCCGCTGCCGGCCAAACTGCCGGAGGGGTACCACTCCCTGACCCTCACCCAGGAGGGGGAGCGCTGGCACTGCCGGACTATCGTCGCGCCAGCGCGCTGCTATGAGCCGCAGCCGCTGAAAGAGGGGAAAAAGCTGTGGGGCACCTGCGTGCAGCTGTATACCCTGCGCTCAGAGAAAAACTGGGGGATCGGCGATTTTGGCGATCTGCGGGCCATGCTGCCGGAAATCGCCCGCCGCGGCGGGTCGTTTATTGGCCTTAACCCGATTCATGCCCTCTATCCGGCGAACCCGGAGAGCGCCAGCCCCTATAGCCCGTCTTCACGTCGCTGGCTGAACGTTATTTATATCGACGTCAACGCGGTTGAAGATTTCCAGCGTAGCGAAGAGGCGCAGGCGTGGTGGCAGTCTCCGGCAACGCAGCAGGCACTGCAGGCGGCGCGGGAAACGGACGATGTGGATTATACCGCCGTCACTATGCTGAAAATGACCGCGCTGCGTATGGCATGGAAACAATTCTCTCGTCGTGAAGATGAGCAGATGACAGCGTTCCGCGAGTTTGTTCTGCGCGAAGGGGAAAGCCTCTACTGGCAGGCGGCTTTCGATGCGCTGCACGCCTGGCAGGTACAACAGGACCCGCTGCGCTGGGGCTGGCCGGCCTGGCCGAAGGCCTTTCAGGATATCGACAGCCCGGAGGTGAAAGCCTTCTGCGTTGAGCATGAGGATGACGTCAGTTTCTATCTCTGGCTGCAGTGGCTGGCCTGGAGTCAGTTTGCCGCCTGCTGGGAAACCAGCCAGCGTGACGGCATGCCGATCGGCCTCTACCGCGACCTGGCGGTGGGCGTCGCCGAGGGAGGGTCGGAAACCTGGTGCGATCGTGAACTGTACTGCCTGAAAGCATCCGTAGGCGCGCCGCCGGATATTCTGGGCCCGCTGGGCCAGAACTGGGGCCTGCCGCCGATGGATCCGCATATCATTGCCGCCCGCGCCTATGAGCCGTTTATCGACCTGCTGCGCGCTAATATGCAGAACTGCGGCGCGTTGCGCATCGATCACGTGATGTCTGTGCTGCGTCTGTGGTGGATCCCGTATGGTGAAACCGCCGACCATGGCGCTTACGTTCAGTATCCGGTCGACGATCTGCTGTCGCTTCTGGCGCTGGAAAGCCAGCGTCATCGCTGCATGGTGATCGGTGAAGATCTGGGCACGGTACCGGTGGAGATCGTCAGCAAGTTACGCAACAGCGGCGTCTATTCTTATAAGGTGCTCTATTTTGAGAGTGATGCAGAGAAAACGTTCCGCGCGCCGGCGCTGTACCCGGAGCAATCAATGGCTGTGGCGACGACGCACGACCTGCCCACTCTCCGCGGCTACTGGGAAAGCGGCGATCTGACGTTAGGTAAAGCGCTGGGCCTCTATCCTGATGAGGTGGTGCTGCGCGGACTGTACCAGGACCGCGAGCTGGCGAAACAAGGGCTGCTGGACGCGCTGCATAAGTACGGCTGTCTGCCCAAGCGCGCCGGCCATAAGGCCTCGCTGATGAGCATGACGGGGATCCTCAACCGGGGGATGCAGCGTTATATTGCCGACAGCAACAGCGCCCTGCTGGGCCTGCAGCCGGAAGACTGGCTGGAGATGGCGACGCCGGTTAACATTCCGGGCACCAGCACCGAGTACCCGAACTGGCGCCGGAAGCTGTCCGTCACCCTGGAGCAGATGTTTGCCGATGAACGGGTCAATAAGCTGATTAAGGATCTGGATAAACGGCGCAAGGCGGCAAGCAAGAAAGCCGCCTCCTGATAACTTCCTGCCGCGCGCTCCTCTGCGCGGCGAAGAGCATGTCCGATAAAAAAGGCCGGCCCGCTTCACGCGGACCGGCCTTTTTCTGTGGCGGGAGTGACCTTACACCACCATCCCCAGCAGCAGACAGCCCACCAGGCCGCAGACTGAGATAATGGTTTCCAGCACCGACCAGGACTTGATGGTCTCGCCGATGGTCAGGTTAAAGTACTCTTTGAACAGCCAGAAGCCCGGATCGTTAACATGGGAGAAGATAACGCTGCCGGAGCCAACGGCGATAACCATCAGCTCCGGGCTGACGCCGGTGGTGGCGATCAGCGGCGCGGCGATCCCGCCCGCGGTGATGGCGGCTACGGTCGCCGAACCCAGCGCGATACGCAGCACCGCGGCGATAGACCACGCCATAAACAGCGGAGACATGTTCGATTCGTGCATGATAGAGGCGATGTATTTATCCATGCCGCTATCCACCAGCACCTGCTTGAAGGCGCCGCCGCCGCCGATAATCAACAGCATCATGGCGATGATTTTGATCGAAGAGGTCAGGGTATCGTTGATCTGCTCCATGGAGCGGCCGCGGTTCAAACCGAAGGTGAACAGGGCAATCAGTACCGCAATCAGGGTGGCCATCACCGGGTCGCCGAAGAACTCGGCAATTGGCAGGAAGGCGTGGCCTTTCGGCAGGATCATCTCAGCCACGGCGCGCATCGCCATCAGGATCACCGGAACCAGCGAGGTCCAGACGCTGACGCCAAAGCCTGGCATCTCTTCTTCAGTGAACACTTTCGGGTTATGCAGGCCTTCCGGGATCGGCTTATCTATCCCTTTCAGGAAGCGCGCAAATACCGGTCCCGCCAGGATAACCGTCGGGATAGCCAGAATGGTGCCGTAGAGCAGCGTTTTGCCCATATCGGCATGGAAGATGGTGGCGATCGCGGTCGGACCCGGATGCGGCGGCAGGAAGCCGTGGGTGACGGAGAGCGCGGCTGCCATCGGTACGCCGACGTACAGCAGCGGAATACGGGCCGAGGCGGCGATGGTGAACACCAGCGGCAGCATCAGCACGAAGCCCACTTCATAGAACAGGGCGAAGCCAACGGTGAAGCCGGTCAGGACCACCGCCCACTGAATATGCTTCTTACCGAACTTATTGATAAGCGTGGTGGCGATACGCTGGGCGCCGCCGCAGTCTGCCAGCAGCTTACCGAGCATAGCGCCGAAGCCCATGATCAGCGCGAGGCTGCCAAGGGTGCCGCCAACGCCGTTTTTGATGGAGACGATCACTTTATCCAGTGGCATACCCTGCATTAATCCGACGGCGAGCGCCACCAGAACCAGCGCAATGAAGCCGTTCATTTTGAAACGGATCATTAACAGCAACAACAGGGCAACCCCGATAGCAACGATGACTAATGGCATGATTTACCTGGCCTTAATTTGTTATGGGTAACGTCAAAGTTCGAACCTGTAGAGCATCCGCTCCGTCAGGGAGCAAAATAGTCTGGCGCCGTAAACGCTTGCATTATCCTTACCCAGAGAAAGGATAGCTGGCTATTTTTTTGCCGGTGGCGCCTGAAATGGATGATACGGGTAACATGTGAGGGTTGAGAATCACCTGACGGGGGAAAATGTTAAATATGAGACTTAAGTCATACTCTTTCCCCGGTTTTTGCCGGTCATTTAGCGGGAGATGTTGCGCGGTAACACAGAAAGGGCCAGGGAGGACCGGCGGCAGGGTGCCGCCGGAGGAAGGGCTTAGTAGTAGGAGTGCTCGCCGCGCTGATGCTCGGTCAGATCGCGAACCCCTTTCAGCTCCGGAAACTCGTTCAGCAGCTGTTTTTCAATACCTTCTTTCAGGGTCACGTCGACCATCGAGCAGCCGTTGCATCCGCCGCCGAACTGCAGGATAGCCAGACCGTCGTCGGTGATCTCCATCAGCGATACGCGGCCGCCGTGGCCCGCCAGCTGCGGGTTAATCTGCGACTGCAGCAGGTACTCGACGCGCTCCATCAGCGGGGCATCGTCAGAGACTTTGCGCATTTTGGCGTTCGGCGCTTTCAGCGTCAGCTGCGAGCCGAGCTGGTCAGTGACGAAATCAATTTCAGCGTCTTCCAGATAGGGCGCGCTGAGCTCATCGACATAGGCGGTCAGCTGTTCAAATTTCAGCGCCGTGTCGGTGTCTTCCACCGCATCCGGTGGGCAGTAGGATACGCCGCACTCAGCGTTTGGGGTGCCGGGATTAATCACAAATACGCGAATTTGCGTCCCTTCTTCCTGATTTGCCAGCAGTTTGGCAAAGTGCGCTTGTGCAGCATCGGAAATACGGATCATAGCGTTGGCCTAATAGTTGACTATTTTACTGGGTTATAATACGCCCATCAGCGGGGGTCTACAAGGTACGGCACAAACACCATACCTGAACCGTCGCGGCGCCGTTTCGCAAAAGCAGGCGGGATATCTCGGCGACGGTGCTGCCGGTCGTGACGACATCATCCACCAGAGCGATATGGAGTCCCTGCACGGCAAATTCAAGCTGAAAGGCATTTTTCAGGTTCTGCCTGCGCTGGCGGGCATTGAGCGAATGTTGGACGGCGCCGGCTCGCTGGCGAGTCAGGCCTTCGCGATGCCAGACGCATCCTCGCCAGCGGGCTAACGGTCGGCACAGTTCGTCGCACTGATTATAACCCCGGCGCCAGCGACGGCGATGCCATAGCGGCACGCCGATCAGAGCGTCTACTGGCGGCAAATCGTCACGCTGCAGAAGGCGCTGCAGCAGCAGACGCGCGAGGGCGGGGCCCAGCTCCGGGCGATGGTGAAACTTCAGCTGCTGCACCAGACCGCTCAGCGGCGGGCGATAGTCATTGACCGCCACCAGCCGATGCCAGGGAGGCGGCTTTTGCAGGCAGCGGCCGCAGGGGTGACGGGATGCCGCCGCCGGCAGGCCGCACTGCGGGCAGAGCGGGGGACAGGCGAGCAGGGCGCGGCTGCAGCGGGAGCAGATCCCCCAGCGGGCGACTGCCAGCGGCATTTGGCATAGCCAGCATAAGCTGTGTGCTGTTAGCATATTTGGCCTTCTGTCCAGTAAAAAGAGAACGGTAACGGATGAACGACATCTGGTGGCAAACAATCGGCGAAGGAGATTGTCATCTTGTGCTGCTGCACGGCTGGGGGCTGAACGCTCAGGTATGGGATTGCATCACGCCGCAGCTGGCTTCGCATTTTACCCTCCACCTGGTGGATCTGCCGGGCTATGGCCGCAGCGGCGGGTTTGGGGCGATGTCGCTGGAGGCGATGGCGCAGCGGGTGCTGGAGCAGGCCCCTCCACAGGCGGTGTGGCTGGGCTGGAGCCTGGGCGGGCTGGTGGCCAGCCAGGTCGCGATTATGCGTCCGGAACGCGTGCAGGCGCTGGTGACGGTTGCCTCTTCCCCCTGTTTCGCGGCTCGTGACGACTGGCCCGGCATCAAGCCCGAGGTGCTGGCCGGATTTCAGCAGCAGCTGAGCGACGATTTCCAGCGCACCGTCGAGCGATTCCTCGCCCTGCAAACCATGGGCACAGAGAGCGCGCGTCAGGATGCGCGGGCGTTAAAGCAGGCGGTGCTCTCGCTGCCGATGCCTTCCGCCGAGGCGCTGAATGGCGGACTGGAGATCCTCAGAACCGTCGATCTGCGTCAGGCGCTGGTCAGGCTGCCGATGCCGTTTCTGCGGCTGTATGGCCGGCTGGATGGACTGGTGCCGCGCAAGATCGTCCCGTTGCTGGATGACCTGTGGCCGGAAAGCGAGTCAATCCTCTTCGATAAGGCCGCGCATGCGCCGTTTGTTTCCCATCCCGCGGCCTTCTGCGAGCCGCTGCTGGCGCTGAAGAGGCGGCTGGGGTAATTTTTTTTGCCGCGCCATGGTAAAAGGGCCATTCCTAGCAATACTTAGGTTGTTACGGTGGTTGATTATTTCAATCCGCCACCGTGACCTACAATAACAACCTTATGGAGAGTAGAGGCTATGAAACTTGTTACAGGAATGGTTGCATCTCTGGTGATAGGCACCCTCTCTTTCGGCGCATTCGCCGCGAAAGAGATCCAAAAAGAAGACGTGGCGAAGATGAATCTGACCAAGGTCGGTAGCATTACGACCTCCAGGACGACGTCGCCGATGGATGCCCGACGTGATCTGTCGAAAAAAGCCGATGAGCTGGGTGGGAAATACTTTGTGGTGATTGCCGGGCAGAAAAACGAAAAAACCGTACACGCGAACGCTGACGTTTATAAATAATCCAGTCATAAGAAAACGGGCCTGCTGGCCCGTTTTTCATAGCTGTCTTACTCGTTTTACCTCGTTGCGCGACCAGGCCTGACTCCTTTCATCGCAGCGCCCACCACTCCTGTCGGCACGCCGCTTTCCCTTCAGGGCAACTTTTACAGCTGCCGGAGAGGCAGCCCTCGCTCGTTTCGCTGATCCGGACCACCTTACCCATGGCTTCCATTCGCTCAAGCATGGCGTCAATCAGCGGCTGAGGCGTCTGCAGGCGAGCACTGAGCTGTTTCGCCTCCATGCGGCCCTGCAGGGCCAGCATATCGCGGACTTCCATTAACGACGCCACAGTCCCTCCTTAGTGGCAATCGCCAGCCGGGCTGGAACAGCAGGAGGCCGGCGTTTTTCGCGTGGCCAGCAGCGAGACGTCCACCCGGCTGCGCGCCCGGCGCAACAGGCCGAAGAGCACCACGTTGAACAACACTACCGCCAGGATACACACCAGACTGTAGCGCGGGTGATCGCTAAAGCTAACGGTCTGGTAATAGAGCGTCGAGAGCGAATAGGCGATATTCAGCCCCCACAGGATGGAGAAGGTCATCCAGCCGCGGCTTGATTCGCGGGCGATGGCGCCCATCACCGAGATGCAGGGAATATAGAGCAGGACGAAGATCAGGTAGCTGTATGCCGCCGCCGCGCTGCCAAATTTACTGCCCATCACCCCCATGGCGCCGGTGGCCATTTCGCCATCGCCTTTGCTGGCTTCGATGGGGTTGGCCAGGACGCTGAGGCTGAAGGTGTCTTTCAGTCCCTGCCATGTCTCATCGACGGCGGCGAGCAGTTCTTCGCCGAGGCTGAAGGTCTGCGGATTGAATTCCTCATTCTGGATATCTTCGGCGGTATAGAGGGTGTTCAGCGTACCCACTACCACCTCTTTCGCCATCGCGCCGGTAAACAGGCCGACGGTGGCCTGCCAGTTATCTTCATGCACGCCGATCGGTTTAAACACCGGCGTAATGACCCTGCTCACCGAGGCCAGCGCGGAGTCGTTGATGTTGTCGACGACCTTACCGCTCAGTGAGAAGCTGTTCAGCGCGCTGAGGAAGATGCTGACGATGACGATCACCTTCCCGGCGCGCAGCACAAAGCCTTTCAGGCGCTGCCAGGTCTGGATAATCAGGCTCTTGATATGCGGGACGTGGTACACCGGCAGCTCCATCACGAACGGCGAGGCTTCGCCGCGCATAATGGTGTGCTTCAGCATCAGGCCGGTGAGGATGGCCATCACAATGCCCAGCACATAGAGCGAGAAGACCGCCAGCGCGCCGTTCTGACCAAAGAAGGCGGCCGCGAAGACGGCGAAGATCGCCAGCCGCGCGCCGCAGGACATAAACGGCGCCATCATAATGGTCATCAGACGCTCGCGCGGCGCGTCAAGGGTGCGGGCGCCCATCACCGACGGCACGTTGCAGCCAAAACCGACAATCAGCGGGACGAAGGATTTCCCCGGCAGGCCGAGGGCTTGCATCAGGCGATCCATCACAAAGGCGGCGCGCGCCATGTAGCCGGAGTCCTCAAGGAAGGAGAGAAACAGATACATCATGCCGATCTGCGGCACCAGCGGCAGCACGGTGTTGATACCGCCGCCGATCCCCTGGGCGAGGAACACGGTCAGCCAGTCCGGGAAGTGCAGGGTGTAACCCAGCCATTGAATGCCATGCACAAAGATCGCGACCGAGCCGGCATCGAAAATCGGCTGCAGCGCGCCGCCGATGTTGATCGCCAGCAGGAACATCAAGTACATGACAAAGAGAAAAATCGGCAACCCGAGGAAGCGGTTGAGGATCACTTTGTCCATCGCGGCGGTGAAGCGGCTTGGTTCGGCGGTCAGGGTATTGCTGACGGCGTCGCAAATGGCGGCGATGGTCTGATAGCGCGCGTCAGCGATGTGCAGCGCCGGGTCGTCGATCTCGTCGCTGAGATTCGCCAGGGCGATATCCAGTTTATCGGCGGCGTCGCCGGCATAGGCCCGGCTGTAGATATCGCCCTCCAGCATCTGCAGACCCAGCCAGCGCCGCTGCCGGGTCGGGATCTGCGCTGACATCTGCTGCGCCAGCAGGTCAGCTTCGCGCAGCAGCGGCTGCGGATAGTGGACCAGCTCAAGATCGCTGTTCGCCTGATGACGGTCGAGGGCGATCTTCAGCGCTTCGATCCCCCGTCCGCGAGTCGATACCAGCGGAATGACCGGGCAACCGAGACGGGCGGCGAGGGCGTCGATATCGATCCGCACCTGCTGCTTTTCGGCGATATCCAGCATGTTCAGCGCGACGACGCAGGGGATCCCCAGCTCGAGCAGCTGTAGCGTCAGATAGAGGTTGCGCTCGAGGTTGGAGGCATCGACCACGTTAATCAGCATGTCGGCGTCGCCGCTCAGGATGTAGTGGCAAGCAATCTGCTCGTCCAGCGAGGTCTGCGAGGAGATGGTGGTCAGGGAGTAGGTTCCCGGGAGGTCGACCAGCGTGACCTGGTGGTCAGTGGTGGCGAAAATCCCCTCTTTACGCTCAACGGTCACCCCAGCCCAGTTGCCCACGCGCTGGCGAGCGCCGGTCAGCTGATTAAATAAGGTGGTCTTGCCGGAATTAGGATTACCAATTAAACCAACGGTTAATTTTTGCATATTTCAGACTCTTGTGCCGGGCCAGCCGTTATTGTGCAACCGCTTCCAGTTCGATTAAGGCGAGATCTTTTTTGCGTAATACCAGACTGACGCGTCGGGTTTCAATATGAACAGGATCGCCGAGCGGCGCCACGCGAACCACATGAAAAGAGGAACCGGGCAGCATGCCGAGGGAGAGCAGTTTCTGACGGTATGCTGGGCTAATATCGCGAGAAAAACCGGTAATTTTCCACGCACTATCAGGTGTGAATTGCATAGGGCCTACTTGTCTATCGCTAACCGAAGAAGAATTTTCCGGACGCCTGGAGGCAGCTGCGCCGGGGACCGTAGCCAACGAAAAAAGAAAAAACGTTCTGTAATCGATGATAATGAGAATGGTTTTTATCATCAATACATATGATGCGCTGCAGGCTATTTTTAAAGTGAAAATCACCTTTTTATTGATATGCCGCAAAGTCAGCCTGTAATCAAAAATGCGCGAAATATTATTTCGGCGATCTAATGTTTAATTAAGGTTTCTGAAGTTAACGAAATGAAAATATTAATTTCGCTGCCTTTCAGGCATGGAATAAAAGCAGGTTATCAGAAACAACTGAACCTGTTTTGCGCGTGATGGCGATGGCCTGGTCATGAAAAAAAACTGCCCCTGAAAAAGGGGCAGGGAGAGTTTAGCGTTTTTTACCCATCGCTGCGGCGAGGGCATCCATCATCGCGCTGTTGCCGGCAGGCTGCGCCTCGCGACCGCGGGGTTTGGCGGCTTTCGCGGCCGGGCGATTTCCCTGCGGGCGCTCCTGACCACCGCCGCGGCGGGCGTTGCTGTCGCCCGGCTGCTCGTCGAGACGCATGGTCAGGGCGATACGCTTACGCGGCAGATCGACTTCCATCACTTTGACCTTGACGATGTCGCCCGCTTTCACCACGGTGTGCGGATCCTCAACAAACCGGTCAGAAAGCGACGAAATGTGTACCAGTCCGTCCTGATGAACGCCGATATCAACAAACGCGCCGAAGTTGGTGACGTTGGTGACGGCACCTTCCAGAATCATTCCCGGCAGCAGGTCATTCATGGTCTCCACACCATCGGCGAACTTCGCGGTCTTAAACTCCGGACGCGGATCGCGGCCCGGTTTTTCCAGCTCTTTGATAATGTCGGTGACCGTCGGGACGCCAAACTTCTCATCGGTGAAGTCCACTGCCTTCAGGTGGCGCAGCGCACTGCTATTGCCCATCAGATCTTTCAGCGCCTGCTGGGTGGCGGCCAGAATACGTTCGACCACCGGGTAAGCTTCCGGGTGAACGGTGGAGGCATCCAGCGGGTTGTCGCCGTGGTTGATACGCAGGAAGCCCGCGCACTGTTCAAAGGCTTTCGGCCCCAGACGGCTGACTTTCAGCAGCTGCTGGCGGTTCTGGAACTGACCATTCTCGTCGCGCCAGGCGACGATGTTCTGCGCCATCATGCGGGTCAGGCCGGCGACGCGGGTCAGCAGCGGAACGGAGGCGGTGTTCAGGTCAACGCCGACGGCGTTCACACAGTCTTCCACCACCGCGTCCAGCTTACGCGCCAGCTGGGTCTGGCTGACGTCGTGCTGATACTGGCCGACGCCAATGGATTTCGGGTCGATTTTCACCAGCTCGGCCAGGGGATCCTGCAGACGGCGGGCGATGGAGACCGCGCCGCGCAGCGACACGTCGAGGTCCGGAAACTCCTGCGCCGCCAGCTCGGAGGCGGAGTAAACGGAAGCCCCGGCTTCGCTGACGATCACCTTCTGGGCGGTGACCTTCGGGAACTGTTTCTGCACGTCGAGGAAGAAACGCTCGGTTTCACGCGAGGCGGTACCGTTGCCGATGGCCACCAGCTCAACGTTGTACTTCTCACACAGCGCGGCGACGGCGACGGCCGCTTTGGCGGCCTGGCCGGTGTGGGGATAGATGGTATCGGTAGCGACCAGTTTACCGGTGGCGTCGACGACGGCCACTTTCACCCCGGTGCGCAGGCCCGGATCGAGTCCCATGGTGGCGCGCAGCCCGGCGGGCGCGGCCATCAGCAGATCGTGCAGGTTGCGGGCGAAGACGTTGATTGCCTCGTCCTCCGCGCGTTCGCGCACGGTGCCCATCAGCTCGGTTTCGAGATGCATCAGGACTTTGATCCGCCAGGTCCAGCTGACGACGCCTTTACGCCAGCTGTCCGCCGGGGCGTTATTCAGGCGCAGGCCCAGGTGGTCGATAATAATTTGCTCGCCGTGGCTCTCTTTCGGCGGCTCGTCAAACTGCGGGTCAGCGTTTAAAGAGAGCTGCAGGACGCCTTCGTTGCGACCGCGGAACATCGCCAGCGCGCGATGCGACGGCACGGTGGCGATCGGTTCATGGTGATCGAAGTAGTCGCGGAATTTAGCGCCTTCCTCTTCTTTACCGCTGACGACGGTGGAGACCAGGTGGGCGTTTTTCCACAGATAGTCACGGACCTTCGCCAGCAGCGCGGCGTCTTCGGCAAACCGCTCCATCAGAATATAGCGCGCGCCGTCCAGGGCCGCTTTGCTGTCGGCTACGCCCTTATCGGCATCAATATATTTTGCGGCCTCCGCTTCCGGATCGTGGGCCGGTTCGTTCCACAGCAGGTCAGCCAGCGGTTCGAGCCCGGCTTCGATAGCGATCTGCCCGCGTGTACGGCGCTTCGGCTTGTAGGGCAGGTAGAGATCTTCCAGTTCGGTTTTGCTGAGCGTGGTGTTGATGGCTTTTTCCAGCGCGTCGGTCAGTTTGCCCTGTTCAGCGATGGATTTGAGGATCGCCTGACGACGGTCTTCGAGTTCGCGCAGATAGCCGAGGCGAGTTTCCAGATTACGCAGCTGCGTGTCATCCAGACCGCCGGTGACTTCTTTACGATAACGTGCAATAAACGGCACGGTGTTCCCTTCATCAAGCAGGCGAACGGCAGCTTCTACCTGTTCGGCTCTGGCCTGAAGTTCACCCGCAATAATGCGGCAGAGCGAATCATTCATCATGGCTTTTAATTCATCTTTAGGGTCAAAAAACAGGGACTAGTTATACGGACTGACGGCTAAAAATACCAGCCGCGCCGGGCGTCTCTCGGAAAGTTCTTGTCTATTTAACGTATTCGATCTCGTTGACATACCAGCTGGCTTCGCCCGCCGGCGTGTTGACGATGGCCAGATCGCCAACCTCTTTTTTTAACAGTGCGCGCGCCATCGGCGAGTCGATGGAGATATAGTCTTTGCGGCCAAAAATTTCATCGTAACCGACGATGCGAAAGCGCTTGATATCGCCTTCATCGTTTTCAATCTCTACCCAGGCGCCGAAGAAGACTTTACCTTCCTGTTGCGGCGAGTAATCGACGATTTTCAACTGTTCCAGACATTTGGTCAGATAGCGGACCCGGCGATCGATCTCCCGCAGGCGCTTTTTGTTGTACTGGTAGTCCGCGTTCTCGCTGCGGTCGCCGAGGCTGGCGGCCCAGGTCACCTTTTTGGTCACTTCCGGACGCTCCTGGCGCCACAGGTAGTCCATCTCCTGCTTCAGTTTTTCATATCCCTCGCGGGTGATCAGCGGCGTTTTCATCGTGAGTTCAACCTTCTGACTGTCTGTCGTTGCGCACAATTTGTAGCGCGTAATAATACCGACAGGATAAATACTGTGTCTTATGATTAAATGTATACTTAACCTGCTGTTAAATATGCTTTGTAACAATTTAGCCTGGAATATATACCAGATTTAGCTGGTGAGCGCGCCGGGCTTTTTTGAGAATACGCACTGACTATTGCAGTGAACCTTTGGGAGTACAAACAATGCAAGAGAATTATAAGATTCTGGTTGTGGATGACGACATGCGCCTGCGTGCGCTGCTCGAGCGTTATCTGACCGAGCAGGGCTTCCAGGTTCGTAGCGTGGCGAACGCCGAACAGATGGATCGTCTGTTAACCCGTGAATCCTTCCACCTGATGGTGCTGGATCTGATGCTGCCGGGCGAAGATGGTCTCTCTATCTGCCGTCGTCTGCGCAGCCAGAGTAACCCGATGCCGATCATTATGGTGACGGCGAAAGGCGAAGAGGTCGATCGGATCGTGGGCCTGGAGATCGGGGCTGACGACTATATTCCGAAGCCGTTTAACCCGCGCGAACTGCTGGCCCGCATCCGGGCGGTGCTGCGCCGCCAGGCGAACGAGCTGCCGGGCGCGCCGTCGCAGGAAGAGGCGGTTATCGCCTTTGGTAAATTCAAACTGAACCTGGGTACCCGCGAGATGTTCCGTGAAGACGAGCCGATGCCGTTGACCAGCGGCGAATTCGCGGTCCTGAAGGCGCTGGTGAGCCATCCCCGTGAGCCGCTGTCGCGCGATAAGCTGATGAACCTCGCCCGCGGCCGCGAATACTCTGCGATGGAGCGCTCCATCGACGTACAGATCTCCCGCCTGCGCCGCATGGTGGAAGAGGACCCGGCGCATCCGCGCTACATCCAGACCGTCTGGGGTCTGGGCTACGTCTTCGTCCCGGACGGTTCTAAGGCATGAAACGCGTGCGCTTTTCGCCGCGCAGCTCCTTTGCTCGCACACTGCTCCTGATCGTCACCTTGCTGTTCGTCAGCCTGGTGACGACCTATCTGGTGGTACTGAATTTCGCGATCCTGCCGAGTCTCCAGCAGTTTAATAAAGTGTTAGCCTACGAAGTGCGTATGCTGATGACCGACAAACTGCAGCTGGAGGATGGCACCCAGCTGGTGGTGCCCCCGGCGTTTCGTCGTGAAATTTATCGCGAGCTGGGGATTTCGCTCTATTCCAATGAAGCGGCGGAAGACGCAGGCCTGCGCTGGGCGCAGCATTATGAATTCTTAAGTCAGCAGATGGCCCATCAGCTTGGTGGCCCCACAGAGGTGCGGGTAGAGGTCAATAAAAGCTCCCCTGTGGTGTGGCTGAAGACCTGGCTGTCGCCCAATATCTGGGTGCGGGTGCCGCTGACCGAGATCCATCAGGGCGACTTCTCGCCGCTGTTCCGCTATACCCTGGCGATCATGCTGCTGGCGATAGGCGGCGCCTGGCTGTTTATTCGTATTCAGAACCGCCCGTTGGTGGATCTGGAGCACGCGGCGCTGCAGGTCGGGCGCGGCATTATTCCGCCGCCGCTGCGCGAGTATGGCGCCTCCGAAGTGCGTTCGGTGACGCGCGCCTTTAACCATATGGCGGCGGGCGTGAAGCAGCTGGCTGATGACCGTACGCTGCTGATGGCCGGGGTCAGTCATGATTTACGAACCCCGCTGACCCGCATTCGTCTGGCCACCGAGATGATGGGCGAGCAGGACGGCTATCTCGCGGAGTCGATCAACAAAGATATCGAAGAGTGCAACGCCATCATCGAGCAGTTTATCGACTATCTGCGCACCGGGCAGGAGATGCCGATGGAGCTGGCGGATCTGAATGCGGTGCTGGGGGAAGTGATCGCTGCGGAGAGCGGCTATGAGCGGGAAATCGCCACCGCCCTGCAGGCCGGCGAAATTCCGGTACGTATGCACCCGCTGTCTATCAAGCGCGCGCTGGCGAATATGGTGGTCAACGCGGCCCGCTATGGCAATGGCTGGATCAAGGTCAGCAGCGGCAGCGAAGCGAGCCGGGCCTGGTTCCAGGTAGAAGATGACGGACCGGGGATTAAACCTGAGCAGCGGGAGCACCTGTTTCAGCCGTTTGTACGCGGCGACAGCGCCCGCAGCACCAGCGGCACCGGGCTGGGGTTGGCGATTGTTCAGCGTATTATCGACAATCACAACGGCCGGCTGGAGATTGGCTCCAGCGAACGCGGCGGGTTACTGATCCGCGCCTGGCTGCCGGTGCACCGGATGCTGGCGCCGATGAAACCCGCCAGGGAGAGCTGATCGCGCCCGCGGTTAGCTGCTCAGGATGTTGCACAATAAAAAGCCGGGCAAGCCCGGCTTTTTCACCTTTGCGCCCGTTAGCGCTGCGGTCCTGCCGCCACCAGCGCGGCGCCCGCTGGCGTATCGGTATACTTCTCAAAATTCTCAATAAACAGCTTCGCCAGCTGGTCGGCTTTTTCCTGCCACTGCTCCGGGGAACCATAGGTGCTGCGCGGATCGAGGATGTGGGTATCCACGCCCGGGAGCGCCGTCGGGATCTGCAGGTTAAACATCGGCAGGGTAAAGGTCTCCGCGTTGTCCAGCGAGCCATTGAGGATGGCGTCGATGATCGCGCGGGTATCTTTAATCGAGATGCGCTTGCCGGTGCCGTTCCAGCCGGTATTGACCAGATAAGCCTGCGCGCCAGCCGCCTGCATGCGTTTGACCAGCACTTCGGCGTACTGCGTCGGGTGCAGCGACAGGAAGGCGGCGCCGAAGCAGGCGGAGAAGGTTGGCGTGGGTTCGGTTACGCCGCGCTCGGTGCCGGCCAGTTTGGCGGTAAACCCGGACAGGAAATGGTACTGCGTCTGGTCGGCGGTCAGGCGGGAGACCGGCGGCAGGACGCCGAACGCATCGGCCGTCAGGAAGATCACTTTGGTAGCGTGACCCGCTATAGACACCGGCTTAACAATGTTGTCGATGTGGTCGATGGGGTAGGAGACGCGGGTATTTTCGGTCTTTGAACCGTCATCGAAATCGACCGTGCCGTCGGCGCGTACCACCACGTTTTCCAGCAGGGCGTTGCGGCGGATGGCGTGATAGATATCCGGCTCGGCCGCTTCAGAGAGCTTGATGGTCTTGGCGTAGCAGCCCCCTTCGAAGTTAAACACGCCGTCGTCATCCCAGCCATGTTCGTCATCGCCAATCAGGCGGCGTTTCGGGTCGGTGGAGAGGGTGGTTTTGCCGGTGCCTGAGAGGCCGAAGAAAATGGCGACATCGCCTTTCTCGCCGACGTTGGCTGAGCAGTGCATGGAGGCGATGCCCTTCAGCGGCAGCAGGTAGTTCATGATCGAGAACATCCCTTTCTTCATCTCGCCGCCGTACCAGGTGCCGCCGATCAACTGAATGCGCTCGGTGAGGTTGAAGGCGACGAAGTTTTCCGAATTGAGGCCCTGCTCTTTCCACTGCGGATTGGTGCATTTCGCGCCGTTCATCACGATGAAGTCGGGCTCGAATTCAGCCAGCTCTTCATCGCTCGGACGGATGAACATGTTTTTAACGAAGTGCGCCTGCCAGGCCACTTCGGTAATGAAACGTACGCTGAGACGGGTATCGGCGTTGGCGCCGCAGAAAGCGTCGACGATAAACAGGCGTTTACCGGACAGTTGCTGGGTCACCAGCCCTTTCAGATGCTGCCAGGTTTCCTGCGAAAGCGGCTTGTTGTCGTTTTTACCTTTGCCTTTATCGGACCACCAGACGGTGTCGCGGGTGGTGTCGTCGCGCACGAGATACTTATCTTTCGGAGAACGACCGGTAAAAATGCCCGTGTCGACGGCGATAGCACCCAGAGTGGTTAATACGCCACGTTCGTAGCCTTCCAGGTTCGGGTCGAGCTCTTCCTGAAACAACATGTCGTAGCTGGGGTTGTGGACGATATCCTGGACGTCATTGATACCATAAGCCTTGAGATCCTGCGGGGTTAAACCATGATTAACGCGCATGTCACTGCTCCTTAGCCAAGATGTACTGCTGTAAATTGTAGGGTTAATTGCCGGGTATTGACCGCGACCAGGCTCATAGATTTACGTATCTCGACATTCCTCAGAATGACGATAAAAACGGTGACTCCTGTCACGAAGTGGAGTGGATTATCTCAGGAAATGGGCGGATGGTGGGGTTAGATGTTTCTCAATGGTTAAAAAGTAATTAAAAAAACTGCCGAAATGTGAATGTAATCGCTTTCCTGAAATTAAATTACGTAACTCTTTCAGGGAAAATCGATTCAACTCGCGAATAAATTAAAAGTCAGGCACAACGCGACAAACAACATTGCCGCCCTGTGCCTGAGAAAGATGCGGGGATTAATGAACCTGCGGATCGGCCGGAGAGGCGTTATTACGGATCTCGGCGATGTCCATGGCATTGAAGATATAGTGGTTACCGCAGTAGTCGCAGTGCATGTCAATTTCGCCTTCGTCGGCGAGGATGCTATCAATCTCTTCATCCGGCAGCGTCTTCAGCGCGCCGGCACAGCGTTCGCGGGAGCAGGTGCACTTGAACTCCACGCTCTGCGGGTCGTAGACCGTGACTTCTTCTTCATGATACAGGCGCCACAGCACATCATTTGCCGGCAGGGTGAACAGCTCTTCCGCCTTAATGGTCTCGGTAAGCGTCGCCAGGTGCTCGAAGTCGGCAGTCTGGGCATCCTGCGCCGGCATCACCTGCAGCAGCATCCCGCCCGCCATCGGCTGGCCTTCATGATCGCCGGTGCGGATGATAAGGCGCGTCGGCAGCTGCTCTGAACGCTGGAAATAATCTTCCAGGCAGGCGGCCAGCGTATCGCCTTCCAGACCGACCACGCCCTGATAGCGCTCACCTTCTTCCGGAGAGATGGTAATGACCAGGTAGCCGTTGCCGACCATCGTTTTCAGATCCGCATCGTCCGCAATCTCGCCCTGCACGCGCGCGACGCCGCGCAGCTGCTGCTGGTTATTGCCGTTGATCACCGCCAGCTGTAAAGGGCCATCCCCCTGCAGCTGTACGGTAATGTCGCCGGCAAACTTCAGCGTCGCGGTCAGCAGACTGGTGGCGACCAACAGCTCCGCCAGCACCGTTTTGACCGGTTGGGGATAGGTGTGATTCGCCAGAATCTGTTCCAGGGTTTCCGACACCGTCACCAGCTCGCCGCGCACGGCATAGTTTTCAAACAGATAACGATGTAATTGATCGTGTTGAGTCATAATCATCTCTCTTTCTGGCGCGAGTTATTCACTCTCGCCGTGTTTAAATCTCATCAGGTCGCGGCGCTCTTTCTTGTCCGGACGTCTGTCAGGGTGCGGCATGGTCAGGGCGTTCATTTTGCGCGCCAGGGCCATTTTTTCACGCTTCTCGATACTCTCCGCCGTCTCTGCATACAGGTTGACGGCTTCGCTTGCCGGGCGGCGCTGTTCGGTAATACCGATAATGCGCACCGTCCGCTCGTCGTTGCCCTGGCGCAGCGTCAGCATGGCGTCGAGTTCGACGATTTTTCCGGGTTTGCTACGTTGTCCGTTGTAATGCACCTTGCCGCCTTCAATCATTTCCCGCGCCAGCGCGCGGGTTTTGTAAAAGCGGGCGGCCCAAAGCCATTTGTCCAGTCTGACGGTTTCGGTGGGCTTTTCTTTCATCGCCTCTCCTTCGGGGTA
Organism: Klebsiella sp. P1954; assembly: GCF_018199955.1. Lineage (NCBI taxonomy): Bacteria > Pseudomonadati > Pseudomonadota > Gammaproteobacteria > Enterobacterales > Enterobacteriaceae > Klebsiella > Klebsiella sp. P1954. The sequence continues at coordinate 3,389,249 of NZ_CP073373.1, forward strand.
AGCGAAGGGATCAGTCGTCGGTAATCATTCAGCCCCGGATGGCGCAGATACTGCTTTTCCGCCAGTCCGGAGTCAGGATTGGTAATACCCAGGCAGTAACGAATGCCAAACTCCCTCGCGGCATCCAGTATCGCCTCGCTGTCGTCGACAAACAGCGTTTTGTGCGCCTCAAGGCCAGTTTCCTCCGCCACGGCGCGCCACAGACGCTGCTCCTCTTTCGGATAACCAAATGTGTGGGTGGAAAGTAATAAATCAAGGTGCGCGTCCAGGCCGGTGTGTTTGAGCTTCACCGCCAGATTGTGGGGATGGGCATTGGTCAACAGAATGCGTCGCTTACCGCAGGCCTTGAGCGCATCAAGGAACGGCACGGTATCCTCGCGCAGCGTGGCGCGCGGACCTTGTTCGCTGGTCATCGCACAAATATCCAAACCCAGGCGCTCGCTCCAGTAATCCAGACAGTACCAGTTTAGCGTATGCTGCACGGCGTGATACTCCTGGCGCATGGCGTCTTTCGCCTCCTGCAAATTGAGGCCGCGGGCGGCCCCCCAGGTTTCAGGCACCAGCGTTTGCCAGAAGTAGTTGTCGAAGGCGAGGTCCAGGAGCGTGCCGTCCATATCCAGCAGAACGGTATCGACCTCCTGCCAGGCGATATCAAAGTGCATGATGACTCTCCAGCGAGCGGAAAATGGGCGACAGGGTATCACACCCTGTCGCCGGGAAAATTAATCTTGCGAGTCAGATGAGGGGAGCAAAACCGGATTAAGGCAGCTTTCGTAATATTTCTGAATCTCTTCCATACGCTGACGATGGCGTTGATAACGACGCAGGGCCTGCACGGCGTGGTAAGCCGTGCACCCCACCATTGACAGCAGCAGGGTGATGCCCAGATAACGCCACAGGCCGCTGCGGTCGGGGATGCGATGCAGGTTGATATGCTGCGTGCCGTTGGCGTCAGTAAACAGGTTGGTAACGATACCTTCGGCATGGAAGGGGGTATGCATGAGCATACCGGCCAGCCGCCGCAGTTCGCCCCACTGCTCATGGGCCGGATAATCATACAGACTCACCGCCGGCCACGGCTGATTGACCAGTACGCTGCCCTCATCGCTGGCGATAAGAAAACCGCCGGGAGCCGGGCTGTTCAGCGCCTGCGCGGCCCGTGAGGTTTCGCGTATCACAAAGGGCGCGGTTGAGGTGGTCACCAGATTCTCCAGCGACTCGGCGCTGACCGGCCGCAGCAGCACGTTCACGCCATCCAGCTTGCCGGCGGTGGCGCGCTTGGTTAACGTTTCCCAGTTACGGGTATTGCCAAGATTGACCAACGCATTCTTCAGTCGCAGGCAATCATCCTTTGCCGAGCAGAGATCGTTAGTTTTCTGCACGATATCGCCGAAATCATCCAGTAGCACCATGCCTGATTTCTGAATGGCGGAGCGTAGGGCAGGGCTGACGCGGGAATCATCGTCGGTTTCCGGGTGCAGCTGGCGCTGGACGGACTGCATCAGGGCGGTCGCTTTGCTGACAATGTCAGACTCCGGCAGCGGCAGAGGAGGGGCGTCGTTCCACACAATCTGTGAACAATCGAAAGGCAGGAACGGCGAATCCTCTTTGGCGGACCAACTGCCCGGCGTGCGGATGTTACACATCCCGGTACCGGTCAGGCGCAGCGTATCGCCAATGCGCACATGGGCTTTTTCCAGCTGGCTGACGGTAGTGGCTTCAATCGTTTGCGCGCCCTTCAGCCACGACAGGGTGAACTTAAACGGCATATTCAACGGTACGCTGGCCCACAGCATAATCACCACCACCAGGGCGCCGGCGGCGATAATCGCGCTGCGTAGCCAGTACTGCAGCGGGAAGTTTTTCACTTCATCATGAAGCGACAGGTAGCGTCCCTGACGGGCCACGTGGCGGTTGAGATAGATATCAATATCGGTCTGCTGCCCCAGGTCCTGGGCAATCCAGGGTTGCCAGTGGCGCGGATAGATGAGATCGATAATGCCCAGCGAGATGTTATTGATCTGCTCCTGATCGTTTTCGCCAAACAATCCCCAGCGCTTAGGGACGCCCCGCAGGCAATGGATTTCGCGCAGCGCGGCGCGACGCGGCGGGGCATAAATCCCCCACAGTCCGGCGGCGAGCAGCAACAAACCTGCGGCGACCAGCCAGGGGGTAAAGACAGCTGGCCCAATCAGGCTGAAATAAAAGAACAGAAAGGAGGCGACGATCAGGATCGCTTCGCGCAGCCCGTCCGGGCGATTCAGAGCGTGTTCTTCAGGCGTTTCCCGACGGATCTGCCGCAACTCTACCTGCTCGCTCTCTTCGCCGCGAATGGAGGCCTGGGTGGCCGAAGCGCGTTCCAGGGCGTAGCTTTGCGCTTCCTGGCGATAGTCGCTCAGGCTATGACCGTTAAGGGTGATAACCAGCGGCAGGCTGTCGGTGGGGATCAGCTCGACGCTGTTTTCATCGTTGATATGCTGTTCCCAGAACGGCGGCAGATGAACTTCAACCGAATCGAGGAAATAGCGCCATTTATTCGGCGCGTCGGTGGTGATCCCGTAGCGGGTGATGGCGCGTGTCACCGCATAGACGGTATCACTCTGTTCGTTCAGCGCCAGAGCGACAGGCGCGCTGGTCGCACCGGACGCCGGCACCTGCTGGGCGTGGCTCAACTCGGCAACATACTTCTCAATAGCCTGGCGCTCATCCGCAGGAAGCTGCCGCGTGGTAGCGTCGCTAAAGGCGTGCAGTAGGGGGAGTCGGCGGCGTCTGGCGTGAGCGCGATACCACCATCCGATGAGCAATACGCAGATTAGCAGAGCTGTAAGGAATATCAGAAAGGTGCCCATGCCCATCCCATCAAAGTTATTTTTTTCTTACGAAATCGTCGGTGAACGTGAAGACTAACGTCAAGCTGCAGTGTTAGCGGCGCACCTGCTTACAGGGTAGTGAATATGTCATGCAGCAGCGCACAAGCTTACCAAAAACGTTAAAGCGCAGAAATCGGTAAATTCTCAAAGCGAATTCAAGCTATTGACTTTTTTATCTTTATTACTTTTCCCCCTGAAGGGAAAAGGTTACAACTCTGTAAATAAGTAGCAATTTGGATTGCCGAAAGCGTGTTGCGTATCGCACAATGACTGCTTAATCACAGCATAGACCGATGACAATGAGCAAATCATTACAAAAACCCACCATTCTCAATGTTGAAACTGTCGCCCGTTCGCGCCTCTTTAATGTCGAAAGCGTCGATCTGGAGTTCAGCAACGGTGTGCGTCGCGTTTATGAACGTATGCGGCCTTCCACCCGTGAAGCGGTGATGATTGTGCCGATTGTGGATGATCACATTATTTTGATTCGTGAGTATGCCGTGGGGACGGAGTCCTACGAGCTGGGCTTCTCCAAAGGGCTGATTGATCCAGGTGAAACCGTGGATGAAGCGGCCAATCGCGAGCTGAAAGAAGAGGTTGGCTATGGCGCCAATAAGCTGACGTTTTTGAAGAAGCTCAGTATGGCCCCCTCCTACTTCTCCAGCAAAATGAATATCATGGTGGCGGAAGATCTCTATCCGGAGTCACTGCCGGGCGATGAACCTGAGCCGCTACCGCAGGTGCGCTGGCCGCTGGCGCAGCTGATGTCGCTGCTGGATGAAGAAGATTTTAACGAGGCCCGTAACGTCAGCGCGCTGTTTTTAGTGCGGGAATGGCTGCAGGCCCAGGGCCGACTCTGAACGAGCGTCCACGCTAAGTAGCAATAAAAAAGCGCCCGCAGGCGCTTTTTTTGTCAGAACAATTCGTGGGTTTCACCGCCGCCGTCAGTCAGGGTGGTGCCCACCTCACGGACTGCCTGCTGGGTGGGCTGGGTTCCTTCAATAAAGTACTCCGCCCGGCTATTGCCCCCATTCGCCAACTGACCGGTGCTGCGGTCGATATTCACCGTGACGATACCCGGCGGCGGAGTTAACGGTTCTTCCGGAACGCCTTCCAGCACGCTCTTCATAAAGCTGTCCCAGGCCGGCTGGGCGCTTTTGGCACCGCCTTCATAGCCAGAGATCTGATCTTTAATCGCTCCGGAGGCGGTGGTCCGGCCAAGATCGCGACGATGATCGTCAAAGCCGATCCAAACCGAGGTCACCACGCCCGGTCCGTAGCCTGAGAACCAGGCGTCCTTCGAGCTGTTGGTGGTCCCGGTTTTCCCACCGATGTCATGCCGCTGCAGATCGCGTCCGGCGCGCCAGCCGGTGCCCATCCAGCCCGGCTCGCCAAAGATGTTGCTGTTCAGCGCGCTCTTGATCAGGAAGGCCAGCGGTGTGTTAATCACATGCGGCGCGTATTCCTGTGCGCCGCTCTGCGCGACCAGCGACTGGTTGGCCTGCTCCAGCTGCGGCTGCGGCGGCACGTTGCCATTCTGCGGTTCCGCGGAGGTGGCGACATCTTCCACATCCTTGTTTTCCAGCACGTTGGATTTTGGCGTATCGCCGTAAATTACCGGTAAATCACACTGCGGACAGGCAATTTTCGGACGCTCCTCGAAGAGGACCCCGCCCTGATCGTTCTCAATCTTACTGATAAAGAAAGGATTGACCAGGAAGCCGCCGTTGGCCATCACCGAATAACCGCGAGCGACCTGCAGGGGCGTAAAGGAGGCTGAGCCCAGCGCCAACGATTCCGTGTGGACAATGTTCTGCGCCGGGAAGCCAAAGCGCTGCAGATACTCGGCGGCGTAGTCTACGCCCATGGCGCGCATAGCGCGCACCATCACCACGTTTTTCGACTGCCCCAGGCCCTGGCGTAAACGAATCGGACCGGCATACTGCGGCGGCGAGTTCTTCGGCCGCCAGTCGGAACCTGCGCCCGCATCCCAGCGCGAGATCGGCACATCGTTGAGCATACTTGCCAGCGTTAAGCCTTTATCCATCGCGGCGGTATAGAGGAACGGTTTAATGTTGGAGCCGACCTGGCGCAGCGCCTGGGTGGCGCGGTTGAATTTGCTCTGGTTAAAGTCAAACCCGCCGACAAGGGCAATAATCGCGCCGTTTTGCGGGTTAATGGAGACCAGCGCTGAGTTGACGTCCGGGAGCTGGGACAGCCACCAGCTGTCACCCACCTTGCGTACCCAGATCTGCTGCCCGGCCTGCACAACGTCGTTGACTTTACGCGGGGTCGCCCCTTGCTGCGTATCAGAGATAAAGCGACGGGCCCAGCGCACGCCCTCCATCGTCAGCGAAACGGAGTCGCCGTTAGCCAACAGCGCGACAGCCTCCTGGGCATTCGCGGAGGTGACCACCGCCGGGAAAAGCGGACCGTAGCCAGACTGACGCTTCAGCGAATCGACGATCTTCTTCGTCTCCCACGGCGTTTCGCCGACTTTCCACAGTACGCTGGCCGGGCCGCGGTAGCCGTGACGCATATCGTAATCCAGCACGTTATTGCGTACCGCCTGCTGGGCCGCCTGCTGGTTTTTGCGGGTAATGGTGGTATAGACCCGATAACCGTCTTCGTAGGCCTGCTCGCCGTAGCGATTCACCATCTCCTGGCGCACCATTTCACTCAGGTAAGGGGCGGAGAAGGCGATTTTCGGCGCGTGATAGCTGGCGTCGATGGGTTCGCTGCGCGCCTCATCGTATTGCGCCTGGGTGATGTATCCTTCGCTCAGCATACGCGACAGCACCACGTTGCGACGGGCGGTCGCGCGATCCATCGAATAGAGCGGGTTAAAAGTGGAAGGCGCTTTCGGCAGACCGGCAATCACCGCCATCTCACTCAGGGTCAGTTGGTCGATAGGTTTGCCAAAATAGACCTGCGCCGCGGCGCCGACGCCATAGGCGCGGTAGCCGAGGTAGATCTTGTTCAGATACAGCTCAAGGATTTCATCTTTATTCAGCAACTGCTCGATGCGGATGGCCAGAAAGGCCTCTTTAATCTTACGCATCAACGTCTTCTCGGGGCTGAGAAAGAAGTTACGCGCTAACTGCTGGGTGATGGTGCTGGCGCCCTGGGAGGCGTGGCCTGAAAACATCGCCACGCTGGCGGCGCGGAAAATACCTACCGGATCGACGCCGTGGTGCTCATAGAAGCGGCTGTCTTCGGTGGCGATAAACGCTTTCACCAGCTCGGGGGGAATTTGCTGCAACGTCACAGGGATACGGCGCTTTTCGCCGTACTGCGCAATAAGCTCACCGTCGGCGCTATAGACCTGCATCGGGATCTGCAAACGCACATCCTTCAGGGTTGCGACGTCGGGGAGTTGCGGCTCTATGTATTTGTAGAGGCCAAAAATCGAGCCTGCTCCCAGCAGTACGCAACAGACTGCAAGGATCAATAGATACTTTACGAACTTCACCGGTGTTTTCCCATTTAGTTTTATTTGGGCAGTTTATAAACAAACGCGCGGTAGTATAAAGGCAAGCCAGGTGCATTGATATAGCCGGGCAGTTTTGCCGGATAAGGAGATCGTAAGCATGGCTTTCAGAAACTGGCGGCTTGGAATGCATATCCAACAGGATAGCATTGCCATTGTCGCGCTATTGCATGAACGTTCACACTGGGCGCTGCGCCGCTGGTGGCGTATCCCATTGCCGCCGGGGCTGGTACGTCAGGGAATGGTGGCGGACGTCAGCGCACTCGGTTCGCGGCTGGCCGCCTGGCGGCGGGAGCTACCGGCGCAGCATCAGGTTAGTATCGCCTTTCCCGCGGTGCGCACACTGCAAAAGCGTCTTCCGTATCCCCAGTTCGCCCTGCGGGAGCGGGAACAGGCGACGTGGGTAGCCAGCGCCATGAGCCAGCAGCTGGCAATGCCTGCCTCCGCGCTATGTATTGATTATGCGCCCACCTCGCGGGATGACGGCTGGCAGGTTACGGCGGCGCAGCGGCTGGATATCAATGTTCTGCGGGAGCTGGCAGGGCGGCTGCGGCTGCGGGTGGCGGCCATCGTACCGGATGCCAGTGCGCTCGGCGCCTTTTTCCCCTGGATGACTGCGGCAGACCAGGGCCTGGCGTGGCGGGATGAAAAGCGCTGGCTGTGGGCGACCCGTGAGGCCTGGGGCAGCGACGCCTGCGCTGATGTCGGGTCCTTAAGCCAGCTGGCGGGGCAGCTTCAGGTTCCGCTGCGCCTGTGTATTGACGCGGGCGATGAGGCCAGTCGCTTTGATGTCTGGCAAGTGATTCACCGTCGGCAGCCCCCGCTGCCAGCCGATGGCGATCGTTACGCCATTGCCCTTGGGCTGGCGCTGGGAGGCGGGCGGCATGACGCATGTCGTTAATCTTCTTCCCTGGCGCGACCTGCGTCGCCGCCAGCGCCTGCGCTACGTCCTGTTGTTAACCATCGGCATTGTGCTGCTGGGCGGGATGGGCCTGCTGGTGAGCCGAACGGCGCGTCTGCAGCGCGACTTCCTGGCGACGCTTCACACGACGGCCGACGCGCAGCTGCTCGCTTCGCTTAAGCAGCGCGAGCAGGCGATGCGTGAGGCGTGGCAGCAGCATCAATGGCAGCGCCAGCAGTACCAGCGCAGATCGGCGATCGCCGCCTGGCAACCCAGGCTGCAGGCGCTGGCGGCAGATCTGCCCGCGCAGGCGTGGCTGACGCGGCTGGAGTACCAGGGCGTACTCCTCACGCTGGACGGCCTGGCCCTTAACCTGCAGGCGCTAACCAGCGTGGAGGCTGCGCTGACTCGCGTCGCGGGATTCGCGCCGGCAAAAGCCGGCGGGATCCAGCGCGACGCCGAGGGGCGTTGGCAGTTCAGTTTTACCCTGACGGGAGCGCGCGCTGATGCGGATTAACCTTCGGGGCGCCTGGACGGGGCTGCCGATCCTGATCGCAATGGGGCTGTCGGGAGGCGGCGTGGCGCTCTGGCGCGATCTGCGCCCGCCGCAGGCGGCGGTAACCCGTGATGCGGCGTTGCAAACGCAGTGGCGGCGGATCATGGCGCTGCGCATCCCCGGCGAGGAAAATCCCGGGGCGCGCATCGACACGCAGTCATTTTCGCCCATAGCCATTCCGCTCTCCGGAGCGAAGCTTATCGCCTGGCGTCCGCAGGGAAGCGGCGGCGAGATGGAGCTGACCCTGTCCTGGTCAACGGTACCCGCGCTTTTTTCCTGGCTGGCGCGCTGCGGGATGAATCCGCGTTCGTTGTCGCTGGGCCGTGAGGCGCAGACGCTCCGCCTGCGACTGCTGCTGGAGGCGGAAGATGAGCGGTAAACGCTGGATCTTCCTGTGGCTACCGCTGTCGCTGCTGGCGGCCGAGCGTGACCCTTTCCAGCCGGTTGAGGATCCCTGCCGCACGGCGCAGCTTTCGCAATGGCGCTATGGCGGGGCGGTTGGGGATGATGCTGGCTGGACGGGGTTTCTGCAGGATGGGAACGGAAAGTGGCGACGGGTACGCATGGATGAGCAATTGCCCACGGGCTGGCGGGTGAGCCGGCTGACGGCCGGTGAGCTGGACATCGTCACGTCTTCGGGATGTGAACCGCCAGCGTGGCGCTGGCAACGTGAAGGGAAACAACATGATGCGATGGATAAGCCTGCTGCTTCTGCTGCTGCCGCTGGTGGTGGCCCCCGCCGCCCGCAATGATAAACCGGTTTCGCTGGTGATTGACGATGCGCCAGTGGCTCAGGTGCTGCAAGCCCTGGCCGAAATGAACCATAAGAACCTCGTCGTCGCGCCGGACGTCAGCGGCACGCTCTCCCTGCGTCTGCAGAAGGTTCCCTGGAGCCAGGCGCTGCGGGCGGTAGCGGATAGCGCGGGTCTCTCTTTGCAACAGCAGGGGACGGTCATCTACGCGCACACTCAGGCCTGGCAAAAGGCAAATCAGGCGCAGCGTGAAGCCGAACAGGAGAAACGCCTGCAGAACCTGCCCCTGCAGGCGGAGAGCGTGACCCTGCACTTTGCCGACGCTGAAGAGCTGGCTAAAAGCGGCGGAAAGCTGCTCAGCGCCAGGGGACACCTGATGGCGGACAAGCGGACTAATCGGCTGCTGATCCGCGATGATGCCCGGCACCTGCCGGCGTTGAAGGCCTGGGCGCAGGAGATGGATCTGCCGGTCGGCCAGGTGGAGCTGGCCGCCCATATCGTGTCGATGAGCGAAACCAGCCTTCGTGAGCTGGGGGTGAAGTGGCGGCTTGCGGAAGCCGGAAGCCCGCCAGGCTCCGGGCAAATCACCACCCTAAGCAGCGATGTATCGGTAAACGATGCCAGCACCCGCGCAGGGTTTAACATCGGCAAGATCAACGGTCGCTTGCTTGAGCTGGAGCTATCCGCGCTGGAGCGCAAGCAGCAGGTCGAAATTATTGCCAGCCCGCGTTTATTGGCCTCCCACATGCAGCCTGCCAGCATCAAGCAGGGAAGCGAGATCCCCTATCAGGTTTCCAGTGGCGAAAGCGGCGCCACTTCGGTGGAGTTCAAAGAGGCGGTGCTGGGCATGGAGGTCACGCCGACGGTGCTGCAGCAGGGAAGAGTGCGGCTTAAGCTGCGAATAAGCGAGAATACGCCAGGCCAGGTGCTGAAGCAGGAAAACGGCGAAGCGCTGGCCATCGATAAGCAGGAGATAGAGACCCTGGTGGAAGTTCGCAGCGGCGAGACTTTAGCGTTGGGCGGCATCTTTTCGCAGAAAAACAAAACCGCCCGCGACAGCGTCCCGCTGCTTGGCGATATCCCGGTACTGGGACGTCTGTTTCGTCGTGACGGGAAAGATAATGAACGTCGCGAACTGGTTGTCTTTATTACGCCACGGATTCTGGCAGTACGTTAAGCAGGTTTTTCATGCTAAACACGTTTCAGGTGTTTGACGTGAGGACGGATTTAGCATACAAGGGGTACCGATTTGAGAGTCGGGTACGACATCAATCCTCCCTTTATTGTCCGGCGATTTTATTCAGTTGCCAAACCAGCCGGAGTATTGAGATAATTTTTAGTCTGACTCTCGCTCTATTGCATATGAGGTTTCAGTTCATGCCCTGCGGCGCTGGGTGTCTGCGAAGCGGGTTTATCATTAACGAATAGTCTTAGTAGTACCGAAAAAATGGCAGAGAAACGCAATATCTTTCTGGTTGGGCCTATGGGTGCCGGCAAAAGCACTATTGGGCGCCAGTTAGCCCAACAGCTCAACATGGAATTTTACGATTCTGATCAAGAGATTGAGAAACGCACTGGCGCTGATGTGGGCTGGGTCTTCGATGTTGAAGGCGAAGAAGGCTTCCGTGACCGTGAAGAGAAAATTATCAATGAGTTGACGGAAAAACAGGGGATTGTGCTGGCGACTGGCGGCGGCTCTGTAAAATCCCGTGAAACGCGTAACCGTCTCTCCGCCCGCGGCGTGGTGGTCTACCTGGAAACTACGATCGAGAAGCAGTTGGCCCGTACGCAGCGCGATAAAAAGCGTCCTTTGCTACAAGTCGATGCGCCGCCTCGTGAAGTGCTGGAAGCGCTGGCTGACGAGCGTAACCCGCTGTATGAAGAGATCGCCGATGTGACTATCCGCACAGACGATCAGAGTGCGAAAGTCGTCGCGAACCAGATTATTCATATGCTGGAAAGCAACTGATTCTGGCTTAATAAAAGTGCGTCAGAGTAATAGTCATTGAGGTGGATGTCGCGTTATGGAGAGGCTTACTGTTACCCTCGGGGAACGTAGTTACCCGATTACCATCGCGGCTGGTTTGTTTAACGATCCAGCTTCCTTCCTGCCACTCAAGTCGGGCGACCAGGCTATGCTGGTCACCAACGAAACGCTGGCGCCGCTTTATCTGGATACCGTCCGCTCTGCGCTGGAGCAGTCAGGGGTCAACGTTGACAGCGTCATTCTGCCAGACGGCGAGCAATACAAAAGCCTGGCGGTGATGGATACCGTGTTTACTGCGCTGTTGCAAAAACCACATGGCCGCGACACCACTCTGGTGGCGCTTGGCGGGGGGGTGATCGGTGATTTAACCGGTTTCGCCGCGGCAAGCTATCAGCGCGGCGTGCGTTTCATCCAGGTCCCTACCACCCTGTTGTCGCAGGTCGACTCGTCGGTCGGCGGCAAAACCGCAGTGAACCACCCTCTCGGCAAAAACATGATTGGCGCCTTCTGGCAGCCGGTTTCCGTGGTAGTTGATCTTAACTGTCTGAAAACTCTGCCGAAGCGCGAGCTCGCTTCCGGACTGGCTGAGGTCATCAAGTACGGGGTGATCCTGGATGGTGAATTCTTCAGCTGGCTGGAAAACAACATTGATGCGCTGCTGGCGCTGGACGATACCGCCATGGCGTACTGCATTCGCCGCTGCTGTGAACTGAAAGCGGAGGTTGTGGCAGCCGACGAGCGTGAAACCGGGTTACGTGCTTTACTCAATCTTGGACATACCTTCGGCCATGCTATCGAAGCGGAAATGGGCTACGGTAACTGGCTGCATGGCGAAGCGGTGGCGGCAGGTATGGTGATGGCGGCACGCACGTCCGAACGGCTGGGGCAGTTCCGCGCGCAGGATACTCAGCGCATTATCGATCTGCTCAAGCGTGCAGGCTTACCGGTACGCGGCCCGCAGGAAATGAGTGCGCAGGCGTATTTGCCCCATATGATGCGCGATAAAAAGGTACTGGCTGGCGAAATGCGGCTGGTGCTCCCGCTCGCAATAGGAAGCAGCGAGCTGCGCGGCGGAGTGCCGCACGATGTGGTTCTTGGCGCGATTGCTGATACTCAGCAGGCGCAACAATAAGAAGGTCTGGCCGCGTTCGCGCGGCGTTATCATTTCGGGTGATGTGCAATAATCGTGAGCATAAGCCTTTTAGTGGGGTGTTAAATGGATGATTTCAAACCAGAAGACGATATGAAAGCCGATCGCAACGATCGTCGTGCTGGTCGTTCCCGTCAGTCTTCCGAGCGTGATGCCGATCCGCAGATCAATTTTGACGATGTTGATCTTGATGCCGATGAAGGCCGTCCGACGCGCGCTGGTAAGGCCCGTCGCGAGCGTGAAGAGGAAGAGTTCGAAGAAGAACTGGATGCGCAAGACGAGGAGATGCTCGAAGAGCAGCCTGTAGAGCGTCGTCCGCGCAAGCGTAAAAAAGCGCCGGCCAAACCGGCCTCCCGCCAGTATATCATGATGGGTGTGGGGATTCTGGTGCTGCTGCTGTTGATCGTGGGTATCGGTTCCGCACTGAAATCGCCATCATCTTCCAGCCAGCAGACCGCTTCCGGCGAGAAGAGCATTAATCTGTCTGACGACCAGTCCGCCAGCATGCCTGCTGCCGGCCAGGACCAGACTGCCGCCGCTAACAGCACCTCACAGCAGGACGTAACGGTACCGCCTATTGCCGCGAACCCGACGCAGGGCCAGGCAGCGGTTGCGCCGCAGGGTCAGCAGCGTATCGAAGTTCAGGGCGATCTGAACAATGCGTTGACCCAGCAGCAGGGCCAACTGGACGGCGCCGTGGCTAACTCGACGCTGCCGACTGAACCGGCTACCGTCGCGCCAATCCGGAATGGCGCCAATGGCACCGCGGCGCCGCGCCAGGCGACCGAGCGTCAGACAGCAGCGACCCCGCGTCCGGCTGAACGTAAGCATACCGTTATCGAAGCGAAGCCGCAGCCGAAGCCACAGGCCGTGGTGAAAACGCCGGTAGAATCAAAGCCGGTCCAGCCGAAGCATGTTGAAAGCACGGCGACCACCGCTCCGGCGAAAACGTCCGTCAGCGAAAGCAAACCGGTGGCCACCGCTCAGAGCAAGCCGACCACGACGACCGCAGCGCCAGCGGCAACGGCAGCTGCGGCAGCGCCGGCAGCGAAGAGCGGGAAGACGGCAGGTGACGTCAGCTCAATGAAAACTGCGCCGTCGGGTCACTATACTCTGCAGCTCAGCAGCTCCTCTAACTACGACAACCTCAACAACTGGGCGAAGAAAGAGAAGCTGGATAAATATGTTGTCTATGAAACGTCGCGTAACGGCCAACCATGGTACGTGCTGGTGAGCGGTATCTATGCATCGAAAGATGAAGCGAAACGTGCTGTCACCTCGCTGCCGGCGGACGTGCAGGCGAAAAATCCATGGGCAAAACCGCTGCATCAGGTTCAGGCTGACCTGAAATAATGCCGTGGGGTAGTCTTAAGCGCAGGATGCTGTCGGAGCTTTCTCCACAGCCGGAGAACGTGTAATTAGTTAGGCAGCATGAAAAAGAATCGCGCTTTTCTGAAGTGGGCAGGGGGAAAGTTCCCCCTGCTTGACGATATTAAAAAGCATTTGCCGGAAGGCGAGTGCTTGATCGAGCCCTTTGTGGGCGCCGGGTCGGTATTTCTTAATACCGACTTTTCTCGTTATATCCTCGCGGATATCAACAGTGACTTAATCGGCCTGTACAACATCGTCAAACTGCGCACCGACGAATACGTCGCCGCCGCCCGTGAGATGTTTACCCCGGAAAATAACGTCGCTGAGCGCTACTACCTGTATCGTGATGAATTTAACCAAAGCCAGGATCCGCTGCGTCGCGCGGTGCTGTTCCTGTATTTGAACCGTCACGGCTACAATGGCCTGTGCCGCTACAATCTGCGCGGCGAGTTCAATGTGCCGTTTGGCCGTTATAAAAAGCCCTATTTCCCCGAAGCTGAGCTCTATCATTTCGCCGAGAAGGCGCAAAACGCCGAGTTTTACTGCGAATCTTACGAAGAGTGCATGCAACGTGCGGATAGCCGCACAGTGGTGTATTGCGATCCGCCCTATGCGCCGCTAACGGCGACGGCGAACTTTACCGCCTACCACACCAACAGTTTCAACCTGGAACAACAGGTACTGCTGGCGCAAAAGGCGGAATCGCTGATGAAAAAGCGCATCCCGGTGCTGATTTCCAACCACCGCACGCCGCTGACGCAGGAATGGTATAAAAACGCGGCAGAAACGCATATTGTGAAGGTGCGGCGCAGCATCAGCAGCAACGGTGGTACGCGTAAAAAGGTGGACGAGCTATTAGCGCTCTACCGTCCGCCTAAGACCAAATAAATTTCAAGGAGATGCGGATGAAGCAGTATTTGATTGCCCCTTCGATTCTGTCGGCTGATTTTGCCCGTCTGGGTGAGGATACCGCGAAGGCGCTGGCGGCGGGTGCGGATGTCGTGCACTTCGACGTTATGGACAACCACTACGTGCCAAACCTGACGATTGGCCCGATGGTGCTGAAGTCACTGCGTAATTACGGTATTACCGCGCCAATCGACGTTCACCTGATGGTGAAGCCGGTCGACCGCATCATTCCTGATTTTGCCGAAGCCGGCGCCAGCATTATCACCTTCCATCCGGAAGCCTCCGAACACGTCGATCGCAGCCTGCAGCTTATCAAAGAGCACGGCTGTAAAGCGGGCCTGGTGTTTAACCCGGCGACGCCGCTGAGCTACCTCGATTACGTGATGGATAAGCTGGACGTGATCCTGCTGATGTCGGTTAACCCGGGCTTTGGCGGCCAGTCCTTTATTCCCCAGACGCTGGATAAACTGCGTGAAGTGCGCCAGCGCATCGATGCGTCCGGCTACGACATCCGCCTGGAAGTGGATGGCGGCGTGAAAGCCAGCAATATCGGCGAAATCGCCGCGGCGGGTGCGGATATGTTTGTTGCCGGTTCGGCGATCTTCGGTCAGCCGGACTACAAGCAAGTCATTGATCAAATGCGTAGTGAATTAGCGAAGGTGAGTCATGGATAAATTACAGGCGATCCGCGGCATCGCATTTGATCTCGACGGCACGCTGGTGGACAGCGCGCCGGGTCTAACCTCGGCGGTTGATAACGCCCTGTACGCCCTGGAGCTGCCGGTGGCGGGAGAAGAACGCGTTATCACCTGGATCGGTAACGGCGCCGATGTCCTGATGGAGCGGGCGCTGACCTGGGCTCGTCAGGAGCGAGCAACGTTACGTGCGGCGATGGGTAAGCCTTCCGTCGACGATCATGATATTCCGCAAGACGAGCAGCTGCGCATTTTGCGTAAACTGTTTGACCGCTATTACGCCGAAGCGGCGGAAGAGGGCAGTTTCCTGTTCCCGGCGGTGGCCGATACGCTCGGCGCGCTGTATGCCAAAGGCCTGCCGCTGGCGCTGGTTACCAATAAGCCGACGCCGTTTGTCGCCCCGCTGTTGGACGCGCTCGATATTGCGAAATATTTTACCGTGGTGATTGGCGGCGATGACGTGCAGAATAAAAAGCCGCATCCGGAACCGCTGCTGCTGGTGGCGGAAAAGCTCTCTCTGGCTCCAGCCGAGCTGCTGTTTGTCGGCGATTCGCGCAATGATATTCAGGCGGCCAAAGCGGCAGGCTGCTGCTCTGTTGGTCTGACCTACGGTTATAACTATGGTGAACCGCTTGCGCTGAGCGAGCCGGACTATCTCTTCGACCAGTTTAACGAACTCTTACCCGCTCTCGGGTTACCGCACAGTGAAACTCAGGAATTGAAACATGACTAAGCCCATCGTTTTTAGTGGCGCACAGCCCTCAGGTGAACTGACCATTGGCAACTATATGGGTGCGCTGCGTCAGTGGGTAAACATGCAGGACGATTACCACTGCATCTATTGCATCGTGGACCAGCACGCCATCACCGTGCGCCAGGATCCGCAGCAGCTGCGCAAGGCGACGCTGGACACCCTGGCGCTGTATCTGGCCTGCGGCATCGACCCGCAGAAAAGCACTATCTTCGTGCAGTCGCACGTGCCGGAACATGCCCAGCTAGGCTGGGCGCTGAACTGCTACACCTATTTCGGCGAACTGAGCCGCATGACTCAGTTTAAAGACAAGTCAGCGCGCTACGCGGAGAACATCAACGCCGGTCTGTTTGATTATCCGGTACTGATGGCCGCTGACATTCTGCTGTACCAGACCAACCAGGTTCCGGTGGGCGAAGATCAGAAACAGCACCTTGAGCTAAGCCGCGATATCGCCCAGCGTTTTAACGCCATCTACGGCGATATTTTTAAAGTGCCTGAGCCGTTTATCCCTAAATCCGGCGCGCGCGTGATGTCGCTGCTGGAGCCGACGAAAAAGATGTCCAAGTCCGACGACAACCGCAACAACGTCATCGGCCTGCTGGAAGATCCGAAATCGGTGGTCAAGAAGATTAAACGTGCGGTCACCGACTCCGACGAGCCGCCGGTAGTGCGTTACGATCTGAAAGAGAAAGCGGGCGTCTCCAACCTGCTGGATATCCTCTCCGCGGTTACCGGGAAAACTATTCCTGAGCTGGAACAGCATTTTGAAGGCAAAATGTATGGCCACCTGAAAGGCGAAGTCGCCGAAGCGGTATCGGGCATGCTGATTGACCTGCAGGAGCGCTATCACCGTTTCCGTAACGACGAAGCGTTTCTCAATCAGGTGATGAAAGACGGTGCGGAAAAGGCCAGCGCGCGGGCTTCTCAAACCCTGAAAGCGGTATACGAAGCGATTGGCTTTGTCGCCAAGCCGTAAGCGACGCAACAGCTAAAAGGGCGGGATGCTATCCCGCCCTTTTTTATGCCTGTCACTTTATGGGAGGCAAGGTTAATGGTTCGAAAACCAGTTCAGTTTATCCCGCAGACCGACCACGCGGCCGACGATGATCAGCGCCGGGCTGGCCATCTGCTGCGCCAGAATATCCAGTTGTCCTAAGGTGCCGCTGACCACTTTTTGCGTCACAGCGGTGCCGTTCTCGACGATGGCGGCGGGCATATCTTCAGCCATGCCGTGAGCGATAAGCTTCTCGCGGATCGCCGGCGCCTGGTTCAGACCCATGTAGAACACCAGGGTTTGCTTCTCCACCGCCAGGTTCGCCCAGTCCAGCTCGCCGCCGGTTTTCAGGTGGCCAGTGACCAGGCGGACGCCCTGCGCGAAATCGCGGTGGGTCAGGGGGATCCCCGAATAAGCGGAGCAGCCGGAGGCGGCGGTAATGCCAGGCACAACGGAGAAGGGGATGCCCGCCTCGCAAAGCGTCTCCAGCTCTTCCCCTCCGCGGCCAAAGATAAAGGGATCGCCGCCTTTCAGCCGGACCACGCGTCTTCCTTTTTGCGCTTCGCGCAGCAGGATCTGGTTGATCTCCTCCTGCGGGACGCAGTGGTAGCCTGAGCGCTTGCCGACGAACACCCGATCGGCATCGCGGCGCACCAGATTCATGATGTCATCGGAGACCAGCCGATCATAGACCACCACGTCAGCCTGCTGGATCTGCTGCAGGCCTTTGAGCGTGAGCAGCCCGGCGTCACCGGGGCCGGCGCCAACCAGCACCACCTCGCCGCGATGCTCCAACGGCTCCGTCAGCAACTGCTCAGTGGTATCCGCGACTGCCTGCCGATCGTCATTAGCCAGCGACTGCGCCAGACGGTCGTTAACAAACAGCTTCTCCCAGAAGCGGCGACGCTCGCCTACGGTGGCAAACTGCTGCTTAACCCGCGCGCGCAGATGGCCGGCATAGCGGGCCAGCTGGCCGAGATGCAGGGGCAGAATTGACTCCAGTTTCTCGCGCAGCAGGCGCGCCAGAACCGGTGATGTCCCGCCCGAGGAGACGGCGACCATCAGCGGCGAGCGATCGATGATCGACGGCATGATAAAGCTGGCCTGGCGCGGGGCATCCACCACGTTACAGAAGATACGCCGCGCTTCGGCCGCCTCGCTAACCTGCTGGTTGACCGTCTCATCATCAGTAGCGGCGATGGCCAGCCAGCAGTTATCCAGCAGCGAGGGGATAAACTCCCCCTGCACCAGAGTTAGCATCTGTGAATCAGCCCACACCTGAAACTGGGGCGTGAAGTCGAGCGCATTGACCGTGACGTTAGCGCCAGCATCCAGCAGCAGACGGGCTTTGCGTTCGGCGACATCCCCGCCGCCAACCAGTAAACAATCGCGCTGGCGCAACTGGCAGAATATGGGTAAGTGATCCACAGAATAACCTCATAAAAATAAGGGGTAGAAAACGAGTGGTCGTAGAATAGCAGCAAAGGTAATACAAAACATGCGACATATCCCGCACTCATGCGCTGTCGGTCAGAACTGTTACTTATATCTCCCCCCGTGGCCGGGGGGAGGGAGAAGGACTTACGCTTTAAGCTGAACGTGTCCGTCTTTCACGCGAGCGTCGAAGCGGGCGATAGAGTGGCTGGCATCTTCCATGCACAGGCCGTCGCTTAGACGGAAGCGCTGTTTTTTCAGCGGGCTGGCGACCCATAGCGCGCCGTCATGCTCGGCGATAATCCCGCGAGACAGTACGCTGGCGTTGAAGAACGGATCAATGTTGCTGATGGCGAATACTCTGTCGTCATGGTAGGGACGGAAGATCGCCACCTGCTGCTGACCGAGCAGGGCGCAGACGCCGGTGGCCGGCAGGATGTCGTCGATGCTGCAGATATTTACCCACTGGCTCATGCTTTTTCCTCCACCAGAGTAACCGGGATACGCTCATACGGCGTGGCCGGGCGGTGCTGGTCACGTTCCGGCACCACCTGAACGTTCGGGTCGCGCTGGTCGCTGTTGATAAAGTGTTTGAAGCGGGTCTGCGCCGCCGGGTTGTTGACGGTCTCGGTCCACTCGCAGGCGAAGGCGGCGCGCAGGCGAGCCAGTTCTTCTTCCAGATGGTCGTTCAGACCGAGCTTGTCATCGATGATGACGCTGCGCAGATAGTCGATACCGCCTTCCATATTGTCCAGCCACGGGGCAGTGCGGGTCAGCTTATCGGCGGTGCGGATGTAGAACATCATAAAGCGGTCGAGATATTTGATCAGCGTATCGCGATCGAGGTCCGCGGCCAGTAGATCGGCGTGGCGTGGTTTCATCCCGCCGTTACCGCACACGTACAGGTTCCAGCCTTTCTCGGTGGCGATGATCCCGACGTCTTTGCCCTGAGCCTCGGCACATTCGCGGGTGCAGCCGGAGACGCCGAACTTCATTTTGTGCGGGGTGCGGATGCCTTTGTAGCGGTTTTCCAGTTCCACGCCGAAGCCGACGCTGTCGCCAACGCCGTAGCGGCACCAGGTGCTGCCGACGCAGGTTTTCGCCATTCGCAACGCTTTGGCGTAGGCGTGGCCGGTTTCGAATCCCGCTTCAATTAGCTGCCGCCAGATCTCCGGCAGGTCGTCTTTCTGCGCGCCAAACAGGCCGATGCGCTGAGAGCCGGTGATTTTGGTGTACAGATTGAATTCACGCGCGATGCGGCCCACGGCGACCAGCCCTTCCGGCGTGATTTCGCCGCCAGCTGAGCGCGGGATCACCGAATAGGTACCATCTTTCTGAATGTTGGCGAGGAAGTTGTCGTTGCTGTCCTGCAGCGGCGTGTGCTGCGGCTTGAGGATGTACTCATTCCAGCAGGAGGCCAGCAGGGAACCGACGGTCGGCTTACAGACTTCACAGCCGTAGCCCTGACCGTGTTTTTCCAGCAGCTCGTCGAAGGTTTTGATGCCTTCCACGCGGATCAGGTGGAACAGTTCCTGGCGAGAGTAGGCGAAGTGTTCGCACAGATTGTTGTTGACCTCGATGCCCTGTTTCGCCAGCTCGGCGTTGAGCACCTGAGTGACCAGCGGAATACAGCCCCCGCAGCCGGTCCCGGCTTTGGTTTCCGCTTTCAGCGCCGCCACGGTGTGGCAGCCTTTATTGATAGCGGCGATCAGGTCGCCTTTGCTGACGTCGAAGCAGGAACAGATCTGCGCGCTGTCCGGCAGTTTATCCACGCCGATGGACGGCTTGCCGCTGCCGGCGTGGGCCGGGAGGATCAGCGAATCCGGGTTTTCCGGCAGCTCGATGGCGTTGAGCACCAGCTGCAGCAGATTGCCGTAGTCGCTGGTATCGCCGACCAGCACCGCGCCGAGCAGCGTTTTGTTGTCGGCGCTGACGATCAGGCGCTTATAAACTTCTTTGCTTTCGTCGAGATAGACGTAGCTACGGGCGCCCGGCGTGCGGCCGTGGGCATCGCCGATCCCGCCCACGTCCACACCCAACAGCTTCAGCTTGGCGCTGAGGTCGGCGCCGGTGAAGCTATTTTCACTGCCGAGGAGATGGTCGACGGCCACCTGGGCCATTTTATAGCCGGGGGCGACCAGACCGTAGACGCGGTTGTTCCAGCTGGCGCATTCCCCGATGGCATAGATATCCGGATCGGAGGTCTGGCAGCTATCGTTGACCATGATGCCGCCGCGCTGGGCGACCGCCAGCCCGCACTGGGTGGCCAGCTTATCGCGCGGGCGGATCCCGGTTGAGAAGACGATGAAATCGACCTGCAGCTCGCTACCGTCGGCGAAGTGCATGGTTTTGCGCGCCTCGGTGCCCTGCTGAACAATCTCTTTGGTGTTTTTGCTGGTGTGAACTTTCACGCCCATGCTTTCGATTTTGCGCCGCAACTGCTCGCCGCCCATCTGGTCGAGCTGTTCGGCCATCAGCATCGGCGCGAATTCGATAACATGGGTTTCCACGCCGAGGTTTTTCAACGCGCCGGCCGCTTCCAGGCCGAGCAGGCCGCCGCCGACTACCGCGCCGCGTTTGCTGCGGCGGGCGCAGGATTCGATGGCGTTAAGATCTTCAATAGTGCGATAGACGAAGCAATCCTGGGTTTCCGCGCCTTTAATCGGCGGGATCCACGGGTATGAGCCGGTCGCCATAATCAGCTTGTCGTAGAACACGGTACGCCCGGCGCTGGAGTGGATCACTTTCTCCTGGCGGTTGATGGTGATCGCCCGTTCGCCGACCAGCACCTTGACGCCGTGTTTCTCATAGAAACCTTCGCGTACCAGCGACAGTTCTTCCGCAGTGTGATGGGAGAAATAAGACGACAGGTGGACGCGGTCGTAGGCGATACGCGGTTCTTCACAGAACACGGTAATGTCGAACTGTCCGGCAGGCGCCTTATCGAGAAGCTCTTCGATAAAGCGATGGCCAACCATGCCGTTACCGATAATAGCGATTCTGACTTTGCTCATTTTTGCCTCGATTTCTTTTCTATTACCGCCTACCTTAACGATTCAGCCATCAGGCTTATTGATGCAAATCAATGACAACTTCACCTACCACTTAATGGGTATGCGTTTGATTTGTCAGTATTTTTATAAGTCATGGAAAACGCTGACTTTTCCTTTTTGCTGATTTTGTGTACAAGAATTGGGTAAGCCGCGATTGGGGTTAGACAGAAAACAAGCCGTATTGAATAGAGAGGGTGATATGACAGCAGCGCCGCTTTGGTTGATTCAGAACGTACGCCTGGCAGACCGCGACGGCCTGTGGCAAATAGCCATTGATAAGGGCCGCTTTGGCGCGATCACGCCGATGGGGGAGGCGCACGATGAAAGCTATGAGGTATTGAACGCTCGCGGCGGGCTAGCGATCCCGCCTTTTATCGAGCCGCATATCCATCTGGATACCACCCAGACGGCCGGCGAGCCGAACTGGAATCAGTCCGGTACTCTGTTCGAGGGGATTGAGCGCTGGGCGGAGCGGAAAGCGCTGCTCAGCCATGAGGACGTCAAAGCCCGGGCGTGGAAAACCCTGAAGTGGCAGATCGCCAATGGCGTGCAGTTTGTCCGCACTCATGTCGATGTTTCCGATCCCACGTTAACGGCGCTGAAGGCGATGCTGGAGGTCAAACAGGAGGTGGCGCCATGGGTCGAGTTACAGATTGTCGCTTTTCCACAGGAGGGGATCCTCTCTTACCCCAACGGCGAGGCGCTGCTGGAGGAGGCCCTCAAGCTGGGGGCGGACGTCGTCGGGGCGATCCCGCATTTTGAGTTCACCCGTGAATATGGTGTGGAATCGCTGCATATCGCCTTCCGTCTGGCGCAGCAATATGACCGCCCACTGGATATTCACTGCGATGAAATTGACGATGAGCAGTCGCGCTTTGTTGAAACCGTTGCCGCGCTGGCGCTGAAAGCGGGGATAGGGCCGCGGGTAACGGCCAGCCATACCACCGCTATGCACTCCTATAATGGCGCTTATACCTCGCGTCTGTTCCGCTTGCTTAAGCTCTCCGGCATCAACTTTGTCGCCAATCCGCTGGTGAATATTCATCTGCAGGGCCGGTTTGACGACTACCCGAAGCGACGGGGCATTACCCGGGTGAAGGAGCTGTTGGCGGCGGGGATCAACGTTTGCTTTGGTCATGATGACGTCTTTGACCCGTGGTACCCGCTGGGGACCGGCAATATGCTGCAGGTCCTGCATATGGGGCTCCATGTTTGCCAGCTGATGGGCTACCAGCAGATCAACGACGGCTTGCAGCTTATCACTGACAACAGCGCCCGCACGTTTGGCCTCGAGGATTACGGCATTGTCAGCGGCAACCCGGCTAACCTGATCATTCTCCCGGCGGAGAATGGCTTTGAGGCCGTCCGCTGCCAGGTGCCGGTGCGCTGGTCAATTCGCCAGGGAAGGGTGATCGCGACCACCCAGCCGGCGCAAAGCTGGATCCAAACTGACCGCGGTGGCGAGGAGCTTTCTTTTATGAGGAACAGCCCCCTTGCGGATGCAAAGGGGCCGAAGGCTTAGTGAGACGCCGCCTGAGCGTTGTTCTGGCGATGACGGGAGACGAAGCCGAGGATAAAGCACATTACGAATACCACGGCATAGAGGCCGTTAGCGGTGTGCAGCGCGGCCAGGGGACCGCTGGCCGCCACAATCGGGCCGGTGACCACGAAAGTGAGCATGGTGCCGATGGTGCCGCAGGTGAGGATAAAGTTCACCAGCTTCGGCGAAGCGACCCGCGTCTGCTGCGAACCGAGCGTAATGATCGAGGTGTAAATGGCGCTGGAGAAGAAGCCCAGGGTCAGAATAAACCACGGCATATGCTCCGGCGAACCATTGATAAACAGGTACATCAGCACCGTCGCGAGCCCGGCGAGGACGGTTAAGATACGCTGCAGGTCGAAGAAGCGCAGGATGAAGCTGAATGACCACATGCCGATCATGTAGGACATCCAGAAATCGCTCACCAGTTTACCGGCGTCGCCGAGGCTCATGCCCAGGCTCTTCGCATATTCCGGTACCCAGGAGATAAAGCCCAGCTGACCGAGGATGTAGCACAGCGCCGCAACGGAGAGGAACAGTACGCCAATGCCCCACTTCTCTTTCACCACCGGCTGGCTGTTTTCACTCTGGGCTTTTTTGCCCAGCACCGGGAAATCACAGCCGAAAGTCAGGACGAAAATAGCGACATACACCAGACCAATACAGGCGTAGACCCAGTACCACTCGATGCTGCGCGCCAGCAGGACGGCGGCGACCATCGGGAAAATCATGCCCGCCATGCTAAAGAAGGAGTCGGTAAACAGCAGACGCGCCCCGCGCTGACGGCCTTCATACATATGGGTGATCAGGAAGGTCCCGATCGACATGGTGATCCCGCTCACCAGGCCAAGAACGAACATTGACGCGGAGAACAGCGCCAGGCTGTGGCTGAGCATCAGGCCGGCCACCGCCAGCACCATCAAAATAAAGCCAAAGCGCAGCTGAGTTTTCAGCGGCACGATTTCCATCAGCCAGGCATTGAGGAAGATGGAGATAAGAATACCGGCGTTCAGAAAGGTAAAGGTGTTGCTCATACTGGAAACGGGCAGATGGAAATAATCCGCAATGTTACCCATCACCATCCCGGTGACGATCACCAACGCGCCGGTCAGGGCGTAGGAGAAGAAGCTGATCCATGTGAGCTTAATACGGTTGCTGTTAGTCATGACTGGCCTGTGAATAGAAAGGTAAAGCGCGTTGACGCTGCGCCGGGCGGACAGATTTTATTCGTTCAGGTGATGTAATTAAATGTTTATTGTGAAATGGGTTATCTTTTGCATGTTTTAATGTGATCTGCATCACGCTTGTTCGCTGCAAAGGAGATCGTTTGCGCGGTTACAATTATTACAGCTAAGTAAAATTTGGTAAAAGGCTGGCCCAGGATGCAAAGGCTCTTTAGAATCAAGGCACTCGCTTTTATTCTGCTCCGTTAAGGAATTTCCATGCTCAAATCAACACTGGCGGCGATGGCTGCCGTTTTCGCTATTTCAGCGTTCTCCCCGGCCATGGCGGCAAAGGGCGATCCGCATGTGCTGCTGACCACTTCGGCAGGTAACATTGAGCTTGAGTTAAACAGCCAGAAAGCCCCGATTTCCGTGGATAACTTCCTGAAGTACGTCAACAGCGGCTTCTACAACAACACCACCTTTCACCGCGTGATCCCGGGATTCATGGTGCAGGGCGGCGGCTTTAACGAACAGATGCAGCAGAAGCAGCCTAACCCGCCGATCAAGAATGAAGCAGACAACGGCCTGCGCAACACCCGCGGTACCATCGCGATGGCGCGTACCGCCGATCAGGATAGCGCCACCAGTCAGTTCTTCATCAACGTGGCGGATAACGCCTTCCTCGACCATGGCCAGCGCGACTTTGGCTATGCGGTATTCGGCAAAGTGGTGAAGGGGATGGATGTTGCGGATAAGATCTCCCAGGTCCAGACCCATAACGTTGGTCCGTACCAGAATGTGCCGACCAAACCGGTCGTTATCCTCTCTGCGAAAGTGCTGCCCTAATCCTCCCGCGGCGCGGTGGTCTATCGCCGCGCCCGGTCGCCTCCCGGCATAACCTGAAATTGCTGCTTATACTTGTGGCACACAGGGGACGATAAGGGGGGCGACGATGCGTCCACTCACCGATAAGCAAAAATCCCGACTCTGGGAACAGACACGCAATACCAATTTTCAGGCCAGCCGTCGCCTTGAAGGCGTGACGGTGCCGCTGGTTACGCTGACTGCCGAAGAGGCGTTGGCGCGTCTGGCGACGTTGCGGAGGGAGTATGAGCGATAAATTCGGCGATGAACGCGATCCTTACCTTTATCCGGCGCTGAACGTGCTGCGCAACCGTCTCGGCATCCGCCAGGCTAAAAATCTGCAGCAGGCCGCCTTTGAGATGACAGCGCTGCGGGCGGCCACTCTGCCGCTGGGCCCGCGGGTGCGCGGCTTACCCTATTTGTGCGCTATTCATCATCAGTTGTATCAGGATCTGTTTGACTGGGCGGGCCGCTTGCGTGAAGTGAACCTCTACCTGGGCGATACGCCGTTCTGCCACTTTGCCCGGATCGAGGAGGAGGGGAATGCCCTGATGCAGGCCCTTGAGCAGGAGGATTATCTCAATGGCCTGCCGCGCGATACCTTCATCGAACGCCTGAGCTGGTTCTATGGTGAAATTAATGTGCTGCACCCTTTTCGTCTTGGCAATGGCCTGACCCAGCGCATTTTCTTTGAACAGCTGGCGATACATGCCGGCTACCTTCTTAACTGGCGTGACGTTGACCCCGCCGGCTGGAGTGCGGCCTGCCAGCAGAGCGCGATGGGCGATCTGGCCCCGCTGGTGGCGATCTTTCGCAAAGTGGTAAGCGAAGCGCGGGAATCTGAGTAGAATAGCCCGGTTTTGATTGTTCCGGAGCCGCTATGATCCTGCTTATCGATAACTATGACTCTTTCACCTGGAATCTGTATCAGTACTTCTGCGAACTGGGGGCGGAAGTACTGGTCAGGCGCAACGATGCGTTGACGCTGGAGGAGATAGCGGCGCTGGCGCCGGAGAAAATCGTGATCTCGCCAGGCCCCTGCACGCCGGATGAGGCGGGGATTTCCCTCGCGGTTATCCGCCACTATGCCGGAAAAACGCCGCTGCTGGGCGTCTGTCTCGGGCACCAGGCGATCGCCCAGGCGTTTGGCGCGACTATCGTGCGGGCGGCCCAGGTGATGCATGGCAAAACCTCGCTTATCGAGCATAACGGCGAAGGGGTGTTTCAGGGGCTGAATAATCCCCTGACGGTGACCCGCTATCACTCGCTGGTGATTGACCCGCCGACGCTCCCGTCCGAGTTTAACGTCACTGCCCGCAGCGCCAGCGGTGAGATTATGGGGATCCGTCACCGCGAATGGGATCTCGAGGGCGTGCAGTTTCATCCGGAAAGCATCCTCAGCGAGCAGGGCCATCAATTGCTGGCCAACTTTTTGAAACGGTGATTTTCAGTTGCTATTGACTGATTTTTTATGCATATTTTGTGATTATATTATCATAATCGCATCTGCGTAACGAAGAGGGATGGGCAAGACATGGCAACTGAACAACCGGCAATCACCCGCGCCACATTCGATGAAGTTATTTTGCCAATTTATGCACCGGCAGAATTCATCCCGGTGAAGGGGAAAGGCAGCCGCGTCTGGGATCAGCAGGGGAAAGAGTATATCGATTTCGCCGGCGGTATCGCGGTGACGGCGCTTGGCCATTGCCATCCGGCGCTGGTGGCGGCGCTGCATCAGCAGGGCGAAACGCTGTGGCACACCAGCAACGTCTTTACCAATGAGCCGGCGCTGCGTCTGGGACGTAAACTTGTCGAGGCTACCTTCGCCGAGCGCGTGGTGTTTATGAACTCCGGCACCGAAGCCAATGAAACGGCCTTTAAGCTGGCGCGTCACTATGCGGTGACCCGCCATAGCCCGTATAAAACCAAAATCATCGCCTTCCATAATGCCTTTCATGGCCGCTCCCTGTTTACCGTTTCCGTCGGCGGTCAGCCGAAGTATTCCGATGGTTTCGGCCCAAAACCGGCGGATATTGTCCATGTTCCCTTCAACGATCTGCAGGCGGTAAAAGCGGTGATGGATGACCACACCTGCGCGGTGGTGGTGGAGCCGATTCAGGGCGAAGGCGGCGTGACGGCGGCCACGCCGGCTTTTCTGCAGGGACTGCGCGAGCTGTGCGATCAGCACCAGGCGCTGCTCGTCTTTGATGAAGTACAGTGCGGTATGGGGCGTACCGGCTCGCTGTTCGCCTATATGCACTACGGCGTGACCCCGGATATTCTGACCAGCGCCAAAGCGCTGGGCGGCGGCTTCCCGGTCAGCGCCATGCTGACCACCCACGAGATCGCCAGCGCCTTCCATGCGGGCTCCCATGGCTCAACCTACGGCGGCAACCCGCTGGCCTGCGCGGTCGCCAACGCCGCCTTCGATCTGATCAATACCCCGGCGGTGCTGGATGGCGTGAGCGCGAAGCGCGAACTGTTCGTCAAACACCTGCAGCGGCTGGATGCCGAGTTTGATCTGTTCAGTGATATACGCGGGATGGGCCTGCTGATCGGCGCGGAACTCAAGCCGCAGCACAAAGGCC
The DNA here is from genome assembly GCF_018199955.1 of Klebsiella sp. P1954. Taxonomy (NCBI): domain Bacteria; kingdom Pseudomonadati; phylum Pseudomonadota; class Gammaproteobacteria; order Enterobacterales; family Enterobacteriaceae; genus Klebsiella; species Klebsiella sp. P1954. Next base: position 3,416,326 of record NZ_CP073373.1, read on the forward strand.
GTGCGCGTGATTTCCTCTATGCCGCGGCCGACGCCGGCGTCATGGTGCTCAACGCCGGGCCGGACGTGATGCGTTTTGTTCCCTCGCTGATCATCGACGAGCAGGATATTGCCGAGGGGATGGCGCGCTTTGCTCAGGCCGTGGCAAAGGTGATTAACGGCTGATCTTCCGCAGCCAGATGCCATGGTGCGGCCGCTGACGCCATGCCACTGATGAAATGGTGTGCATGGTGTTCAGATGGCCCAGAATGCGTTGCAGATGCTGCTCCAGGGTGCTTAACGGACCGATCGGCGCCTCGCTTTCCGGCGACTCCATAATATTGGCATCCCCTGCGCTGCCGGGACCATCGCTGTCCAGCCGCTGCTGGCAGCGCTGCAGCGCAATCTCACAGGATTCGAGATAGCGCTGGGCAAGATCCGGGGTCAGCATCGTATGCTCCCGGGCCAGGGTGGTCATAGCGTTGATGTGTTCGACGATAAACTGGCTGTGCGTCACCCACAGCTTCATATCTTCCAGATAGTGGGTATTAAACCCGGGTTCCTGCATCGCCTGATTCAGGGAGTTGTAGAGCGCGTTGTGCGCCTGGTTGACGCGCATGCGTTGATAGGCCAGCGCGGGGGCTTTTGGATCGGCGCTGAGGATCAGGCGAATTGCCTGCTGGTCGGCCTCCAGCGCATCGTGGGCGTTTTTTTTAAGCAGGCCGCTCTGCCACTGCGGCCACAGCCAGACCATCCCGCCGAAGGCAATCAGGCAGCCGATAAGGGTGTCGATCAGCCGGGCGATAATAAACTGTTCCCCGTTAAGCGTCAGCAGCTGCAGGGTATATACCGCCGTCACCGTAAACCCAACCATCGCCCAGCCATAGTGTTTGCGAATGATCAGATAGCTGAGCAGGGTAATCAGCAGCATCCCGCTCAGGGTGTAGCTCTCCGGAACGTGAAAATGCAAGGTCAGCCCGGCGATCGTCAGGCCGGCGAGTGTCCCCGCCGCCCGGTGAACAATACGCACCCGGGTGGCGCCATAGCCGTTCTGGGTGACGAAAAGCACCGTCATCAGGATCCAGTAGGGCTTAGGCAAGTGCAGGGCGTTGCCCATCAGGCTGGCGACGCTCAGCATCACGCTGATGCGGGCGGCATTGCGCAGCGCGGGCGATTTTAGCGACAGGTAGTTCTTTAGCGCGGGCAATAGCGGTAAACGACGCTCTTTATCGGCCATCAGGTCCCGGGCATACAGCGGGCGCTGGGTATGCAGCACCCGGGCGATGCGGCTGAAGTGCCAGGCGCAGAAGTGGCCGACCGGGTTATCCGGATGTTGTCTGGCGATCTTTTCCAGAGCCTCGATCTGTTTATCCATCTGAAAGCGCTTTGGAAAGCGATGATAGAGCATGTCATCCGCCAGCACGCGCAGGCGGGCGGCGACGGTCTGCGCGTTCCAGCGGATCACCGCTTCGGCATGGCTGCGTTCCACCAGCTTTTGCACCTCTTCCGGCTGATGCAGGCTGACCGAAATATGCTCCTGCAGATCCAGCCCCATCTGAAACGCCCGCAGCAGGCGCTTATGATCGTTGCGTTGGTTAGCGGCCAGCATATGCATCTGCTGATAGCACTGGGTAATCAGATCGACCACTTTCTGCTGGCGGGTGAGCAGCGGCGGCAGGGCGGTCGAGGGATCGGTATGCTGGGTCAGCAGGCTGTATTTGGCTTCACAGTAGTCCGCCAGCTCCCGGTAAAGCAGGCTAAGCGACTCCCGTAGCGGCTGTTCGCGCCACAGCCAGAACCAGAACCAGTTAAACACGCCGTACCACAGCGTGCCGAAGGCGTAGATCAGCAGCGGCTCCCAGATGGGCATATTGCCCGCCAGGCTCAGGGTAAAGATGGCGGCGATCAGCGACGCGGGCAGCAGCCGCGCGTGCAGCGAACTGATCTCCGCGGTAACGCCGAGCAAGAGCGCCAGGCCGCTTAGAATAAACGGCAGGGGTATCGCCTGGGCAAGCAGCAACTGCACCACCAGACTGCATCCGGCAAACAGGCAGCCGCCGATAATCAGGCGTTTGAAAAAGCGCTTATGCGGGGTATCAAGACCGGCAATGTTGCAGCAGGCGGGGACTAAGGAAAATAACAGCCCCTGCTGGAGATGGCCGAGCAGAAGACCGATGGCCACGGGCAGACACAGCACCAGCGTTTGCCGCAGTGCATAGTTGACTTCCGGGTGGTAAATCAGCCTGCGCCACATGAGGGAAAAACAAAAACGGCGTACTGCGGGAGCAATACGCCGCTTAGCAACTTAACGGGTGCCGTAGACGACGATGGTTTTACCGTGCGCGGAAATCAGGTTCTGATCTTCCAGCATTTTCAAAATACGACCAACGGTTTCACGAGAGCAGCCGACGATCTGACCAATTTCCTGGCGGGTAATTTTAATTTGCATACCGTCCGGGTGGGTCATGGCATCCGGTTGCTTCGCCAGGTTCAGCAGCGTCTGGGCGATACGGCCCGTCACGTCGAGGAAGGCGAGGTTGCCCACTTTCTCAGACGTGACCTGCAGACGGCGAGCCATTTGCGAAGAGAGACGCATCAGAATGTCCGGGTTCACCTGGATCAGCTGACGGAATTTCTTATAAGAGATTTCGGCCACTTCACATGCGGTTTTCGCCCGTACCCAGGCGCTACGCTCCTGACCCTCTTCAAACAGGCCTAATTCACCGATGAAATCGCCCTGGTTGAGGTAGGAGAGGATCATCTCTTTACCTTCTTCATCCTTGATGAGTACAGCCACGGAGCCTTTAACGATGTAGTACAGCGTTTCTGCTTTTTCACCCTGGTGGATCAGCGTGCTCTTTGATGGGTACTTATGAATGTGGCAATGAGACAAGAACCATTCAAGGGTAGGGTCTGTTTGCGGTTTGCCAAGCACCATGCGCGGTTATCCTCTGTTATAAGCTATCTCCGGGCGCCGACACTACACGGCGTCCGGGCATGCAATCGTATTGTTTCCCTATACCTGGGAAGCTGGCTGATGATTTTTCGACAGCCCGTAATGTGAACTCCTCTGCATACATGCAGTACATCAATGTATTACTGTAGCATCCAGACTGTTTTAGCATAGCTTTCGCCGCATGTCTCCTGGTGTCTCGCTTCAGCATGACGCAGGTCGCCTTCCGTTGCGAGAATTGTTATGTGCGCGTAATCTGACAGGAATATTGCGATACTGGAGTTAAATTTTATGCAAGCGCGTGTGAAATGGGTAGAAGGGTTAACCTTTATCGGGGAGTCCGCATCGGGACACCAGATTCTGATGGATGGCAACTCCGGGGATAAGGCTCCCAGCCCGATGGAGATGGTGCTGATGGCGGCGGGCGGTTGCAGTGCGATCGATGTGGTCTCCATTCTGCAAAAAGGTCGTCACGACGTGACCAATTGCGAAGTGAAGCTGACCTCCGAGCGTCGCGAAGAGGCTCCGCGTCTGTTCACGCATATTAATCTGCATTTTATCGTCACCGGCAAGGCGCTGAAAGATGCCGCGGTCTCCCGGGCGGTGGACCTGTCGGCAGAGAAATACTGCTCGGTGGCGCTGATGCTGGAAAAAGCGGTGAACATCACTCACTCCTATGAAGTGATCGAGGCGTAGTCTTCGCCTGCCGTTGTATCGAATCTCAACCCCGGCCAGGCCGGGGTTTTTTGGTTAGCCTATCTTACGGCCTTCCATCAGGCGCTCGACCAGCGGCGTCATGATAAGCTCCATCGCCAGCCCCATTTTACCGCCCGGCACCACCAGGGTGTTCATGTGCGAGATAAACGAGCCCTGCAGCATCGCCAACAGCCAGGGGAAATCGATATTCTGCAGATTGCGGAAATGGATCACCACAAAGCTCTCGTCCAGCGAGGGGATCGCTTTGGCGGCAAACGGGTTGGAGGTGTCCACCGTCGGCACGCGCTGAAAGTTGATATGGGTGCGGGAAAATTGCGGGGTAATGAAGTTGATGTAATCTTCCATCGAGCGGACGACCGAGTCCATCACCGCCTCCCGGGAGTGGCCGCGTTCGCTGGTGTCGCGAATAAGCTTTTGGATCCACTCGAGGTTAACGATAGGCACCACCCCGACCAGCAGGTCGACATGGCTGGCGACATCATGCTGCGGCGTGACAACCCCGCCGTGCAGCCCCTCATAGAACAGCACGTCTGTCGGCTCCGGCAGCGGCTGCCAGGGGGTAAAGGTCCCCGGCACCTGATTCCACGGCACGGCTTCGTCATAGGTGTGGAGGTATTTCCGCGACTGACCTTTACCGTGGCGACCATAGTCGACAAAGGTCTGCTCCAGCAGGCCGAAGTCGTTCGCCTCCGGGCCAAAGTAGCTGATATGTTTGCCCTGATCCCGCGCCTTACGGATCGCCATGTCCATTTCCGGGCGGGTGTAGCGATGAAAGCTATCGCCTTCCACCTCCGCGGCGTGCAGGTTTAGCTGCGCGAAGATTTTGCGAAAGGCAAGGCTGGTGGTGGTAGTGCCCGCGCCGCTGGAGCCCGTGACGGCGATCACCGGATGTTTGGCAGACATAACAACTCCCTGGTTAAACGATGTAGTGGCGTCGCCTTAGCCGTTAAACAGCGCGCGCGGCATAATATTGACCGTCTCATGCAGTTCCGACCACACAAGGACCGCCTCTCCGCGTTTCAGCTGCTGTTTTACATCGGCGACTTTATCGGCAAGTGAACGTTCATATTCACCATAATCGGTGCCTTCACGTAACACAAAGCTTTCAATCAGGTTATCCAGCGTTTCGGGATCCAGATCCTGCCAGGGAATAATCATGCGGGAACCTCCAGCCAGCGGTTTAACCAGTCGGGAATGCGTCTTTCCAGCCACATCTCCGGTTTACGCAGAGTGCCGCTGACAAAACCAACGTGGCCGCCTTGCTCGGTCAATTGATACTCTACGTTCGCGGGCAGTTGCTCCTGCGGCGGAATAGAGTGGTGATCCATAAACGGATCGTCTTTCGCGTGAATGATGAGCGTCGGCTTAGTGATATCGCTGAGCCGCGGCATGGCGCTGCATTGCCGGTAATAATCCAGCGCATCGGCAAAGCCATGGATTTTGGCGGTGATCATATCGTCAAATTCCCGGATGCGGCGCATCCCTTTGAGCTGGCGTAAATCGACGGGCAGCGAGCCCGGGTACGCTTTCAGCTTGCGTGAAGCGTTGGCTTTTAACAGATTGAGCAGATAGCGCTGATAAACCCGCGAGAAGCCCTTATCCATATGATAGCTGCAGGCTTCGAGCATGAAAGGCGCGGAGACGATCACCGCCGCATCCAGCGGGCAGCGGTCGCCTTCTTCTGCCAGCAGGCAGCCCAGCATATTGCCGCCCAGCGAATAGCCGACGGCCGCGGTCGGCGCGGGACCAAACTCGCGCTTCAGCCAGTGCAAAAACCAGGTGCCATCTTCCGTTTCGCCGGAGTGATAGATGCGGTGATTGCGGTTAGGTTCGCCGCTGCAGCCGCGGAAATGCATCACCACGCCCAGCCAGCCGCGCTGCATCGCCGCGTGGATCAGACCATGGGCGTACGGGCTGTGCAGACTGCCTTCCAGGCCGTGAAAAACGACGAGGCGCGGCTTATGGCGCGCCTGGTGCGGGTCTTCGCTCCAGGCCAGATCGACAAAATCGCCGTCCGGCAGCTCAAGGCGCTGCCAGTGCGGGGTAAAGCGCAATTTACGGCGAATCAGCCGCGGCAGCATGGTTTGCAGATGACGATTGCCCACGCCGCGCATCGGATGGAACTCACGCGAATCGTTTTCGGGGGGCGTCATGTCTGTGGGGATGATTTCAACCATAGCACCAGAACAATTAATAAACGTGATGATGACTATACCGCGCAGGGCATGCAGGGGGTTAGCCAATATGTGGTCTTGCGGCCAGTGACGCCAGCTTACAGCAAAAACAAATCATTGATGTCGCTGATGGCCAGGCCATGAAGAGGGCAGAAACCCACCCTGCCAGCGGCAGCGTACGCGCAGGCAGGATGAAGAGGAAGAGTTTAGCCTTCCTGAAGCATGCGCTCCAGCTGCTCCTGGGCCTCCAGCCAGGCCATCTCGCACTCCTCCAGCCCGGACTTCGCGCTGGCCTGCTGCTGCAGGCATTCGGTCAGCTCGGCTTTACGTGAGGCGTCATAAAGCTCACTGTCGCCAAGTTTTTCTTCCGCACTGGCCAACTGCGCGTTGAGCTTGTCCATCTCTTTTTCCAGACGGGCGATCTCTTTGCGCAGCGGTTGGGTCTGGCTGCGCAGCTCCGCTTCCCGACGCTTCTGGTCTTTGCGCGCCTGGGCGCTATTGCCGCTCTCTTTTGGCGCCTCGCCGCTCTGGGACTCCTGTTTTTGCGAGTCGCTGAGCCACTGCTGATAATCTTCCAGATCGCCGTCGAACGGCTCGACTTTACCATCGTGGACGAGGTACAGATCGTCAGTGGTGGAACGGATCAGGTGCCGATCGTGCGATACGACCACCAGCGCCCCTTCAAAGTCGATCAGCGCTTCGGTTAAGGCCTGACGCATATCGAGGTCAAGGTGGTTGGTCGGTTCATCGAGCAGCAGCAGGTTAGGGCGCTGCCAGACGATCAGGGCCAGTACCAGGCGCGCTTTTTCTCCACCGGAGAAGCGGCGGGTTTCTTCGCTCACCTTATCGCCCTGGAAACCAAAGCCGCCGAGATAATCACGCAGCTTCTGCTCCAGCTCCTGCGGCGCCAGACGCGCCAGGTGCTGCAGCGGCGACTCATCGGCGCGCAGGAATTCCAGCTGATGCTGGGCGAAGTAGCCGAGCTTGATGCCTTTCGCGAGGCCGATCTCGCCGCTTACGGGCTGGAGCTCGCCTGCCAGGAGCTTAATCAGCGTCGACTTCCCGGCGCCGTTGCGGCCCAGCAGGCCGATACGCGAGCCCGGCACCAGGTTAAGCTTGATGGAGTCGAGAATAATACGCTCGCCGTAGCCGGCGCTGACTTTCTCCATCTTCAGCAGCGGGTTAGGCAAGCTCTCCGGCTGGCGGAAGCTGAAGTGGAACGGGTTATCCACGTGCGCCGGAGCGATAAGCTCCATCCGCTCCAGCATTTTGATCCGGCTTTGCGCCTGCTTGGCCTTGGTGGCTTTGGCACGGAAGCGATCGATATAGCTTTGCAGGTGCGCGACGCGCTGCTGCTGGCTTTCGTACATCGCCTGCTGCTGAGCGAGGCGGGTGGCGCGCTGCACTTCAAACGAACTGTAGTTGCCGGTGTACTCAAACATTGTCTGCTGTTCGATATGGATAATTTTGTCGACGATAGGATCGAGAAAATCGCGATCGTGGGAGATGAGGATCAGCGTTCCCGTATAGCCCTTCAGCCACTTCTCCAGCCAGATCACCGCATCGAGATCGAGGTGGTTAGTCGGTTCATCGAGCAGCAGCAGATCGGAGCGGCAGATCAGCGCCTGGGCGAGGTTAAGGCGCATACGCCAGCCGCCGGAAAAATCGCTGACCGGCCGCTCAAGCTGTTCATTGCTGAAACCCAGACCGTGCAGCAGGCTGGCGGCGCGCGAACGGATCGTCCAGGCGTCGATGGCGTCCAGCTTACCGTGGACGGTGGCGATAGCATGACCGTCGTTGCGTTCGTTAGCCTGCTGGAGCGCGGCCTCCAGTTGGCGATATTCTCGATCGCCGTCAATGACATAATCGATTGCCGGCTGCGGTAGCGCCGGGGTTTCCTGATTCACCCAGGCCAGCTGCCAGTTGCCGGGATAGGTCATACTGCCGCCGTCAGCGCTTATCTCGTTTTTCAAAAGCGATAGCAGCGTCGATTTCCCGCAGCCGTTTTTCCCCACCAGACCGACCTTTTGGCCAGGATTGATGGTAGCGGTGGCGTTGTCCAGCAGGACGCGTACGCCGCGACGAATTTGTAACGAGGAGAAAACAATCATAAGGCGCCGTATGTTCAGACTATGTTAATTTGTCATTATGATAATGTAGTGTGGAAGCGAATCGCTTCACCGGGCCGCCATGGTAGCCCAAAACGAAGACGATACACAAAGTCATTCTGGCTGTGTCAAAACGCCGGGGCTGTGCAGGCCGCCAGAAGACCTACGGGAGGGGAATGATGTCTCAGACAGCGAAAGTGTTGCTGCTGTATGCCCACCCAGAATCTCAGGATTCCGTGGCCAACCGGGTTTTATTAGAGCCGGCCTTACAGTTGCCGAACGTCACCGTGCACGATCTCTACGCGCACTATCCGGATTTTTTTATCGATATTGCTTACGAACAGGACCTGCTGCGCCAGCATGAGGTGATTGTTTTCCAGCACCCTTTATATACCTGGAGCTGTCCGGCGCTGCTTAAGGAGTGGCTGGATCGTGTGTTAAGCCGCGGCTTCGCCAGCGGCGCCGGAGGGAACGAACTGGCGGGAAAGTACTGGCGCAGCGTGATCACCACCGGCGAGCCTGAGAGCGCCTACCGTCGCGATGCTAATCGCTATCCGATGAACGATATTTTACGTCCTTTTGAACTGACCGCCGGCATGTGCCGTATGCACTGGATGAGCCCCATTATCGTCTACTGGGCCCGGAGGCAGCAGCCAGAGGAGCTGCGCAGCCGCGCCCTGGCCTACCGGGACTGGTTGGCCAACCCTATCGCCGCCGGAGGTGTCCATGGCGGGATCTGATTTGCTGCTGGCGGGGGTGTTGTTTTTGTTCGCGGCCGTCATCGCCGTCCCTCTGGCTTCAAGACTGGGGATTGGCGCGGTGCTGGGCTATCTGCTGGCCGGGATCGCCATTGGTCCGTGGGGGCTCGGGTTTATCAGCGATGTGGATGAAATTCTCCATTTCTCTGAGCTCGGCGTAGTGTTTCTGATGTTTATCATCGGCCTGGAGCTCAATCCCGCCAAGCTATGGCGACTGCGGAGCTCCATCTTCGGCGTTGGCGCGGCGCAGGTGATGCTCAGCGCGGCGATCCTCGGTGGGTTGCTGATGACGACCGGGTTTTCATGGCAGGCGGCGGTGGTCGGCGGGATCGGCCTGGCGATGTCTTCCACCGCCATGGCGCTGCAGCTGATGCGTGAGAAGGGAATGAGCCGCAGCGAAGCGGGACAGCTAGGCTTTTCGGTGCTGCTGTTTCAGGATCTGGCGGTGATCCCGGCGCTGGCGCTGGTGCCCCTGCTGGCCGGTTCAGCGGATGAGCATGTGAACTGGTTGACGGTCGGCATGAAGGTCCTGGCCTTTGCCGGGATGCTGATTGGCGGACGCTATCTGCTGCGGCCGGTGTTCCGTTTTATCGCCAGCTCGGGGGTCAGGGAGGTGTTCACTGCCGCCACGCTGCTGTTGGTCCTCGGATCTGCCCTGTTTATGGAGGCGCTGGGGCTGTCGATGGCGCTGGGCACCTTTATTGCCGGCGTGCTGCTGGCGGAAAGTGAGTATCGCCACGAACTGGAGATCGCTATCGATCCGTTCAAGGGGCTGCTGCTCGGGTTGTTCTTTATTTCCGTCGGCATGGCGCTGAACCTTGGCGTACTGTATACCCATCTGCTGTGGGTGGCGGTGAGCGTGGCGGTGCTGGTGGCGGTAAAAATGCTGGTGCTCTATCTGCTGGCCCGTCTCTATGGCCTGCGAAGTTCCGAGCGGATGCAGTTCGCGGGCGTATTAAGCCAGGGCGGCGAGTTCGCGTTTGTCCTCTTTTCGCTGCCCGCCTCTCAGCGGTTGTTTCAGCACGACCAGATGGCGCTGCTGCTGGTGGCGGTAACGTTGTCGATGATGACGACGCCGCTGCTGATGAAGGGGATAGATAAGCTATTGTCGCGACGGCTGAACCCGGCGGACGATACTGATGAGGCGCCGTGGGTGGAGGATGACAAGCCGCAGGTGATTATTGTCGGGTTTGGTCGCTTTGGTCAGGTCATTGGTCGCCTGCTGATGGCCAATAAGATGCGTATTACGGTACTGGAGCGGGACATCAGCGCGGTAAATCTGATGCGCAACTATGGCTATAAAGTCTATTTTGGCGATGCCACCCAGCTGGAGCTGCTGCGCTCGGCGGGAGCGGAAGAGGCGCAGTCGATCGTCATCACCTGTAATGAGCCAGAAGATACCATGCGGCTGGTGGAAATGTGTCAACAACACTTTCCACATCTGCATATTCTGGCCCGCGCTCGCGGGCGCGTTGAGGCGCATGAGCTGCTGCAGGCCGGCGTGACGCAGTTTTCTCGTGAAACTTTCTCCAGTGCGTTGGAACTGGGGCGCAAAGCGCTCATCACCCTCGGGATGCATCCTCACCAGGCCCAGCGCGCGCAGCTGCACTTCCGACGCCTCGATATGCGAATGCTGCGCGAGCTAATGCCAGTGCATACTGATACGGTACAGATATCACGCGTGCGGGAGGCCCGGCGCGAACTGGAAGAGATTTTCCAGCGCGAAATGCAGAAAGAGAGCCGGCAGCTGGACGGCTGGGACGAGTTTGAATAAAGGTAAATCTTATGGCAGTGCGTAAACGTTTTATTGCCGGGGCGAAATGTCCGGCGTGCCAGGCGCAGGATTCGCTGGCAATGTGGCGTGAGAATAATGTCGATGTTGTTGAGTGCGTTAAATGCGGTCATCAGATGCGTGAGGCAGATAAAGAGGCCCGTGAGCATGTACGCAAAGAGGAGCAGGTGATTGGCATTTTTCATCCCGACTAGCGTTATCCGTCGGCTTTTTTTAAGCTAAAGGGTACACGGCAGCAGAATTCCGCTACAATCTGCGCCACTATTCTTCCCATCTCAGGAGATATCATGAAAGTAGCAAAAGACCTGGTGGTCAGCCTGGCCTATCAGGTACGTACAGAAGACGGTGTGTTGGTTGATGAGTCTCCGGTAAGCGCGCCGCTGGATTACCTGCACGGTCACGGCTCCCTGATTTCCGGCCTGGAAAACGCGCTGGATGGCCACGAAGTGGGCGACAAATTTGACGTTGCCGTCGGCGCTAACGACGCTTACGGTCAGTATGACGAAAACCTGGTGCAGCGTGTACCGAAAGACGTCTTCATGGGCGTTGATGAACTGCAGGTTGGCATGCGCTTCCTGGCGGAAACCGATCAGGGTCCGGTACCAGTAGAAATCACTGAAGTTGAAGACGACCACGTTGTGGTTGATGGCAACCACATGCTGGCTGGCCAGAACCTGAAGTTTAATGTGGAAGTCGTCGCCATCCGCGAAGCGACTGCGGAAGAGCTGGAGCACGGTCACGTGCACGGCGCGCATGGCCACGATCACGATCATGACCATGGTCATGACGGTTGCTGCGGCGGCCACGGCCACGATCATGGTCACGACCATGGTAAAGGCGGCTGCGGCGGCCACGGTGGCTGCGGCTGCCACTAATCTTTGCGCTTCGGCACGAAGACGACAAAAAAGCGGGGAAACCCGCTTTTTTTACGCCTCAATAGTGCGGCGGTGGCGTTTCTTCCGCCTGGGAGGCGATATGGGAGGGTTGGGTCGCCTTCAGCTTCTCGATCATCAGACGCATATGCTCCCGCATCTTCGCCATCTCGATCTCGTGGGCGGTCACGGTTTTGTTGAGGTCTTCGATGGTGATTTCCTGAAACGCCAGCCGGCTTTCCAGCTCCGCAAGGCGCGTTTCTAATGTGCTATCGTGCATGGGTAACCTCTTTAGTCTGATCCTGCGGGCGGATTCTACTTAAGTTTCCCCTGGCGCGCAGCATCGCTGCGCCGTACAGGAAACTTATTCATACAAAAATAGTCCTAAAAGAGGCGATATTCAGGAACGTCCGTATGTAGATTTTAACGGCAACGTTCTATAGTACGTTTTTTGCTTTTTACGATAACCCTGGGGCGAGAGGCCCCGGCCCTGGAGAAATGGATGAAATCACTGTTTAAAGTAACGCTGCTGGCGACCACAATGGCCGTCGCCCTGAATGCACCGCTGACCTTCGCTGCAGATACGGCAACGAAGGCAGCCCCGGCGGCTGAGAGTAAATCGGCATTTAAAAATGACGATCAGAAATCTGCCTATGCGCTGGGCGCGTCCCTGGGGCGTTACATGGAAAACTCCCTGAAAGAACAAGAGAAGCTGGGCATTAAGCTGGATAAAGCCCAGCTGATCGCCGGCGTACAGGACGCGTTTGCCGATAAGAGCAAACTGTCCGACCAGGAGATCGAACAGACTCTGCAGGCCTTTGAAACGCGCGTGAAGACCGCGGCTCAGCAGAAAATGGAAAAAGACGCCACTGAGAACGAAGCCAAAGGCAAAGCGTTCCGTGACAACTTTGCCAAAGAGAAGGGCGTGAAAACCTCAAAAACTGGCCTGCTGTATAAAGTCGAGAAAGAAGGCGCTGGCGATGCGCCGAAAGACAGCGATACCGTGGTGGTAAACTACAAAGGTACCCTGATCGACGGTAAAGAGTTTGATAACTCTTATACTCGCGGCGAGCCGCTCTCTTTCCGTCTCGACGGCGTGATCCCGGGCTGGACTGAAGGCCTGAAGAACATCAAGAAAGGCGGCAAAATCAAGCTGGTTATTCCGCCGGACCTGGCCTACGGTAAAACTGGCGTCCCGGGCATCCCGGCCAACTCTACGCTGGTCTTTGATGTAGAACTGCTGGATATCAAACCGGCGCCGAAGGCAGATGCACAGCCGGAAGCCGCAGGCGATGCGAAAGCCGCGGACGCGAAAGCTGACGCTAAGAAGTAATCAGGTTCAGGCCGCCGTCTCGTCAGAGGCGGCGGCTTTTTTATTGAGCGCAGATATAATTAAAACTGGAAAGATCCTCAGGCGCTGTATTACTTTAGATAGCTTAATAATGATGATGAGCCTGCCCTGACAATAACGACAGGCTCCTGAAAAGGAGTGCTTTTTTTCATGTCCAGGTCGCTTTTAACCAATGAAACCAGCGAGCTTGACCTGCTGGATCAACGTCCCTTTGACCAGACCGATTTCGATATTCTCAAATCTTATGAAGCGGTAGTGGACGGGTTGGCGATGCTCATCGGTTCGCACTGTGAAATCGTGCTGCATTCTTTGCAGGATCTGAAATGCTCTGCCATCCGTATCGCCAATGGTGAACATACCGGCCGCCAAATTGGTTCACCGATTACCGATCTTGCGCTGCGCATGCTGCACGATATGACGGGCGCCGATAGCAGCGTTTCCAAATGCTACTTTACCCGTGCTAAAAGCGGCGTACTGATGAAGTCGGTGACGATTGCCATTCGCAACCGCGATCACCGGGTGATTGGTCTGCTGTGTATCAACATGAATCTGGATGTGCCGTTTTCCCAGATCATGAGCACCTTTATTCCGCCAGAAACGCCTGAAGTGAACTCGCCGGTGAACTTTGCTTCTTCGGTAGACGATCTGGTCGCCCAGACGCTGGAGTTCACCATTGAAGAGGTGAATGCCGATCGCAGCGTGTCTAACAATGCGAAAAACCGTCAAATCGTGCTGAATCTCTACGAGAAAGGGATCTTCGATATTAAAGACGCTATTAACCAGGTAGCCGATCGTCTGAACATCTCCAAGCACACCGTCTACCTCTATATTCGCCAGTTCAAAAGCGGCGATTTCCAGGGGCTGGATAAGTAATGCGTTTTGCCCTCACGGTGACCGGCCCAGCCTATGGCACGCAGCAGGCGAGCAGCGCCTGGCAATTTGCCCAGGCCGTGCTGCAGGAAGGCCATGAGCTGGCGTGCGTTTTTTTCTATCGCGAAGGCGTGCTTAACGCTAACCAGTTGACGGCGCCCGCCAGCGATGAGTTCGATCTGGTGCGCGGGTGGCAATCCCTCCACGATGAGCACGGCGTCGCGCTGCATATCTGCGTGGCGGCCGCCCTGCGTCGTGGCGTAACGGACGAACGCGAAGCGCAACAGCTCGCTCTGCCTGGCCACAATTTGCAGCCGGGTTTTACCTTGAGCGGGCTCGGCGCGCTAGCGGAAGCGGCGCTTACTTGCGATCGGATGGTGCAGTTCTGATGAAACGTGTGGCTTTTGTATTTTCCTCTGCGCCGCACGGCAGCGCCGCTGGCAGGGAAGGCCTCGATGCCTTATTAGCAACCTCCGCGCTCACCGACGATATTGGCGTGTTTTTTGTGGGCGACGGCGTGTTTCAGCTGTTACCCGAACAGCGGCCTGGCGCTGTGCTGGCCCGCGACTACATCGCTACCTTTAAATTGCTGTCGCTATATGATATCGACCAGTGCTGGCTGTGCGCCGACTCAGCGCGAGAGCGCGGCCTGGATCCCGCGACCCCGTGGGTGGTGGATGTCGAATGCCTGGCGCCGGATGCCCTGCGCGCCCGTCTGCATGAATTTGATGTGATTTTGCGTTTCTGAGGCCCCCATGCTCCATACGCTCAGTGTTTCCCCCTGGCATGCCGACATCGCAGCGATGCTTCGTTTGATGGAGCACGGCGACGATCTGGTACTACTGTCTGACGGCGTCACCGCGGCCATCGCCGATGGTCGCTTCCTTGAGATCCTGCAATCCGCCCCCATAACCCTATACGTGCTGCAAGACGACGTTGACGCCCGCGGGCTGGCTGGTCAAATTGCGGACAGTGTCGGCAGGGTTAGCTATACTGATTTCGTCAGACTCACAGTCAAACATGCCGGTCAGTTGGCCTGGTGATGGCGGGATCGTTGTATATTTCTTGACACCTTTTCGGCACCGCCCTAAAATTCTGCGTCCTCATAATATATGAGGCGATTTATTACGTGTTTACGAAGCAAAAGCTAAAACCAGGAGCTATTTAATGGCAACAATTAACCAGCTGGTACGCAAACCACGCGCGCGCAAAGTTGCAAAGAGCAACGTGCCAGCGCTGGAAGCCTGCCCGCAGAAACGTGGCGTATGTACTCGCGTATATACCACCACTCCTAAGAAACCGAACTCCGCACTGCGTAAAGTTTGCCGTGTGCGTCTGACTAACGGTTTCGAAGTCACCTCCTACATCGGTGGTGAAGGTCACAACCTGCAGGAGCACTCCGTGATCCTGATCCGTGGCGGTCGTGTTAAAGACCTTCCGGGTGTTCGTTACCACACCGTTCGTGGTGCGCTTGACTGCTCCGGCGTTAAAGACCGTAAGCAGGCTCGCTCCAAGTACGGCGTGAAGCGTCCTAAGGCTTAATGGTTCTCCGTTAAGTAAGGCCAAACTGATTTATCTTAATGTCATACTAAACTCTTAGAGTTTTGGACAATCCTGAATTAACAACGGAGTATTTCCATGCCACGTCGTCGCGTCATTGGTCAGCGTAAAATTCTGCCGGATCCGAAGTTCGGATCAGAACTGCTGGCTAAATTTGTCAATATCCTGATGGTAGATGGTAAAAAATCTACTGCAGAAACTATCGTATACAGCGCGCTGGAGACCCTGGCTCAGCGTTCTGGTAAATCTGAACTGGAAGCCTTCGAAGTTGCGCTCGAAAACGTGCGCCCGACTGTCGAAGTTAAGTCCCGCCGCGTAGGTGGTTCTACTTATCAGGTTCCAGTTGAAGTTCGTCCGGTCCGTCGTAATGCCCTGGCAATGCGTTGGATCGTTGAAGCTGCTCGTAAACGCGGTGATAAATCCATGGCTCTGCGCCTGGCGAACGAACTCACTGATGCTGCAGACAACAAAGGTACTGCAGTTAAGAAACGTGAAGACGTTCACCGTATGGCCGAAGCCAACAAGGCGTTCGCTCACTACCGTTGGTAATCCCTTCGGAGTCATAGTCACCAGGCGGGCGCTTCAGATGAGTCGCCCGCTCTGGATAACTTAACTGAACGCCTAAAGAAATAAACGAGGAATCAAATGGCTCGTACAACACCCATCGCACGCTACCGTAACATCGGTATCAGTGCGCACATCGACGCCGGTAAAACCACTACTACCGAACGTATTCTGTTCTACACCGGTGTAAACCACAAAATCGGTGAAGTTCATGACGGCGCCGCTACCATGGACTGGATGGAGCAGGAGCAGGAACGTGGTATCACCATCACTTCCGCTGCGACTACTGCATTCTGGTCTGGTATGGCCAAACAGTATGAACCGCACCGCGTAAACATCATCGACACCCCGGGGCACGTTGACTTCACTATCGAAGTAGAACGTTCCATGCGTGTTCTTGATGGTGCGGTAATGGTTTACTGCGCAGTTGGTGGTGTTCAGCCGCAGTCTGAAACCGTATGGCGTCAGGCAAACAAATATAAAGTTCCGCGCATCGCGTTCGTTAACAAAATGGACCGCATGGGCGCTAACTTCCTGAAAGTTGTTGGTCAGATCAAAACCCGTCTGGGCGCGAACCCGGTTCCGCTGCAGCTGGCAATTGGTGCTGAAGAAGGTTTCACCGGCGTTGTTGACCTGGTGAAAATGAAAGCCATCAACTGGAACGATGCAGACCAGGGCGTAACCTTCGAATACGAAGATATCCCGGCTGACATGCAGGACCTGGCTGATGAATGGCACCAGAACCTGATCGAATCCGCAGCTGAAGCTTCTGAAGAGCTGATGGAAAAATACCTGGGTGGTGAAGAACTGACTGAAGAAGAGATCAAAAAAGCTCTGCGTCAGCGCGTTCTGAACAACGAAATCATCCTGGTAACCTGTGGTTCTGCGTTCAAGAACAAAGGCGTTCAGGCGATGCTGGATGCGGTAATTGATTACCTGCCATCCCCGGTTGACGTACCTGCGATCAACGGTATCCTGGACGACGGTAAAGATACCCCGGCTGAGCGTCACGCAAGCGACGACGAGCCGTTCTCTGCACTGGCGTTCAAAATCGCTACCGACCCGTTCGTGGGTAACCTGACCTTCTTCCGCGTGTACTCCGGTGTGGTTAACTCTGGTGATACCGTACTGAACTCCGTGAAAGCTGCACGTGAGCGTTTCGGTCGTATCGTTCAGATGCACGCTAACAAACGTGAAGAGATCAAAGAAGTTCGCGCGGGCGACATCGCTGCTGCTATCGGTCTGAAAGACGTAACTACTGGTGACACCCTGTGTGACCCGGATGCGCCGATCATTCTGGAGCGTATGGAATTCCCTGAGCCGGTAATCTCCATCGCCGTTGAGCCGAAAACCAAAGCTGACCAGGAAAAAATGGGTCTGGCTCTGGGTCGTCTGGCTAAAGAAGACCCGTCTTTCCGCGTATGGACTGACGAAGAGTCTAACCAGACCATTATCGCCGGTATGGGTGAGCTGCACCTCGACATCATCGTTGACCGTATGAAGCGTGAATTCAACGTTGAAGCGAACGTCGGTAAACCTCAGGTTGCTTACCGTGAAGCGATTCGCGCGAAAGTTACCGATATCGAAGGTAAACACGCCAAGCAGTCTGGTGGTCGTGGTCAGTACGGTCACGTTGTGATCGACATGTACCCGCTGGAGCCGGGCTCTAACCCGAAAGGTTACGAGTTCATCAACGACATCAAAGGTGGTGTAATTCCTGGCGAATACATCCCGGCCGTTGATAAAGGCATCCAGGAACAGCTGAAAGCTGGTCCGCTGGCAGGTTACCCGGTAGTTGATATGGGTATCCGTCTGCACTTCGGTTCTTACCATGACGTTGACTCCTCTGAGCTGGCGTTTAAACTGGCTGCGTCTATTGCCTTTAAAGAAGGCTTTAAGAAAGCAAAACCAGTTCTGCTTGAGCCGATCATGAAGGTTGAAGTAGAAACTCCGGAAGAGAACACTGGTGACGTTATCGGTGACTTGAGCCGTCGTCGCGGTATGCTGCGCGGTCAGGAATCCGAAGTAACCGGCGTTAAGATCCACGCTGAAGTACCGCTGTCCGAAATGTTCGGTTATGCAACTCAGCTGCGTTCTCTGACCAAAGGTCGTGCATCATACACCATGGAATTCCTGAAGTATGATGATGCGCCAAACAACGTTGCTCAGGCCGTTATTGAAGCCCGTGGTAAATAATCCACAGGATTAAAACCTAAGTCCCGTGCTCTCTCCGAAGGGGAGAGCACTATAGTAAGGAATATAGCCGTGTCTAAAGAAAAATTTGAACGTACAAAACCGCACGTCAACGTTGGTACTATCGGCCACGTTGACCATGGTAAAACTACCCTGACTGCTGCCATCACTACCGTTCTGGCTAAAACCTACGGTGGTTCCGCTCGCGCATTCGACCAGATCGATAACGCGCCGGAAGAAAAAGCTCGTGGTATCACCATCAACACCTCTCACGTTGAATATGACACCCCGACTCGCCACTACGCGCACGTAGACTGCCCGGGCCACGCCGACTATGTTAAAAACATGATCACCGGTGCTGCGCAGATGGACGGCGCGATCCTGGTTGTTGCTGCGACTGACGGCCCGATGCCGCAGACTCGTGAGCACATCCTGCTGGGTCGTCAGGTAGGCGTTCCGTACATCATCGTGTTCCTGAACAAATGCGACATGGTTGATGACGAAGAGCTGCTGGAACTGGTTGAGATGGAAGTTCGTGAACTGCTGTCTCAGTACGATTTCCCGGGCGACGACACTCCGATCGTTCGTGGTTCTGCTCTGAAAGCGCTGGAAGGCGACGCAGAGTGGGAAGCGAAAATCATCGAACTGGCTGGCCACCTGGATACCTATATCCCGGAACCAGAGCGTGCGATTGACAAGCCGTTCCTGCTGCCGATCGAAGACGTATTCTCCATCTCCGGTCGTGGTACCGTTGTTACCGGTCGTGTAGAGCGCGGTATCATCAAAGTAGGTGAAGAAGTTGAAATCGTTGGTATCAAAGAAACCGCGAAAACCACCTGTACTGGCGTTGAAATGTTCCGCAAACTGCTGGACGAAGGCCGTGCTGGTGAGAACGTAGGTGTTCTGCTGCGTGGTATCAAACGTGAAGAAATCGAACGTGGTCAGGTACTGGCTAAGCCGGGCACCATCAACCCGCACACCAAGTTCGAATCTGAAGTGTACATCCTGTCCAAAGACGAAGGCGGCCGTCATACTCCGTTCTTCAAAGGCTACCGTCCGCAGTTCTACTTCCGTACTACTGACGTGACTGGCACCATCGAACTGCCGGAAGGCGTAGAGATGGTAATGCCGGGCGACAACATCAAAATGGTTGTTACCCTGATCCACCCGATCGCGATGGACGACGGTCTGCGTTTCGCAATCCGTGAAGGCGGCCGTACCGTTGGCGCGGGCGTTGTAGCTAAAGTTCTGGGCTAATTCGTTAGCTTTGAATTAAAAAGGGCGCTTCGGCGCCCTTTTTGCTGTCTGTCATTCAGCGAAAAACGGATTTTTGCTGGCTATTCATATCGTGCGTTGCGGCGGATAATGAGCAAATGGTCTATTGTAATCATAACCATTCTCATTTAATATTTGTGCATAAATTGAACGGGAGTTTCTATGTACGTTTGTTTGTGCAATGGCGTCAGCGATAAAAAAATTCGTCAGGTTGTGCGCCAGTTTCAACCGCAATCTTTTCAGCAATTACGTAAGTTTGTTCCCGTGGGAAATCAATGCGGTAAGTGTGTTCGTGCCGCGCGTGAAGTGATGGAAGATGAATTAACCACCATGCCGGAATTCAAAGAAATCGCCTGAAGTCCACGCTTCTCTTTTGACATCCCTATAGGCCGGACTACGCTTCAATGAGTGGAAGCGGAGGGACTATATAATGAAAGGTGATGTCAAAATCATAAGTTATCTCAATAAATTATTGGGAAATGAGCTAGTCGCAATTAATCAGTACTTTCTTCATGCGAGAATGTTTAAAAATTGGGGCCTGATGCGCCTCAACGATATTGAGTACCACGAATCCATCGACGAAATGAAGCACGCCGATAAGTATATCGAGCGTATTCTTTTTCTCGAAGGTATCCCTAATCTGCAGGATCTCGGCAAACTTGGCATCGGTGAAGATGTGGAAGAGATGCTGCGGTCCGATTTGAGGCTGGAGCTGGAAGGGGCGCAAAATTTGCGTGAGGCTATTGCCTATGCCGACAGCGTCCATGACTACGTCAGCCGCGATATGATGATTGAGATCCTGGCGGATGAAGAAGGCCATATCGACTGGCTGGAAACCGAACTCGATTTGATTGGCAAAATCGGTCTGCAAAATTACCTGCAGTCGCAGATCAAAGTGTCAGATTAGCCAGCGTCTGCCACCCGCACCAAAAACCCGCGGCCGCCAGGAATGGCCCAAACGGCAGCGGGTTGCTTCTTCCCCATTTGCTCTTCCTGCCGCAACTGGCGTATAAACCTGCTCCTGCCCACGCTATGCCGGCGAGTAGCGAGGCAACCAGGACCAACTGCGGCAGCAATCGCCAGCCATGCCAGGCGCCGAGGGCGGCAAGATATTTTATATCTCCATAACCCAACCCTTCATAGCCGCGGATACCGCGGTATAGCCAGTAAATCGCAGCCAAAGAGAGATAGCCCGCTATCGCCCCCCAGACGGCATCATGCAGCTGGTGCGGCGCCAGACAGAGATAAAAAAGTAAAGCACTCCACAGCAGGGGACAGGTGTAACGGTCGGGCAACAGACCGTGGCGCAGATCCTGGTGGCATAATGCCACGGTCAAACCGCTATAGCACAGCAAGAAGGGGAGGGCGGCGAGCATAGTTGACCCCGCAATGATCGATGAACATTGCGTCACTATGCTCATCCTCTCCCATTCAGCACAAAAGGCATTTTCCGGGAATGGATCCCACATTCCGCGCTCTTACTCCGCATTGCAGCCCCGTACAGCGCGCTAACGCGAAGGCGCGCAAATCCTGGTGATGATTTTCTAAACAGCACTTGCGTCGCGCCAGAATTTGCGTATAATGCGCGGGCCTGTCAAAGTTGACGGCCGGTTCAATATGAACCCTGGTAATCGCATTTGGGTTATCAAACAATGTCCCCAATCGGGGGACTATGTAAGAACGGTTACACTCTCCCATCAATCGTAATGGGTATGAGGAGTAATCATTTCGTCTATAAAATAATTGGAGCTCTGGTCTCATGCAGAACCAAAGAATCCGTATCCGCCTGAAAGCGTTTGATCATCGTCTGATCGATCAATCAACCGCGGAAATCGTCGAGACTGCTAAGCGCACTGGTGCGCAAGTCCGTGGTCCGATCCCGCTGCCGACCCGCAAAGAGCGCTTTACCGTTCTGATCTCCCCGCACGTCAACAAAGACGCGCGTGACCAGTACGAAATTCGCACTCACAAGCGTCTGGTTGACATCGTTGAGCCAACTGAAAAAACCGTTGATGCTCTGATGCGTCTGGATCTGGCTGCCGGTGTAGACGTGCAGATCAGCCTGGGTTAATCAGGTCATCGAGCGATTGAGAGGTTGAAACAATGATTGGTTTAGTCGGTAAAAAAGTGGGCATGACCCGCATCTTCACTGAAGATGGCGTTTCTATCCCAGTAACCGTAATCGAAGTTGAAGCAAACCGTGTTACTCAGGTTAAAGACCTGGCTAACGATGGCTACCGCGCAATCCAGGTTACCACCGGTGCTAAAAAAGCTAACCGTGTAACCAAGCCGGAAGCGGGTCACTTCGCTAAAGCTGGCGTTGAAGCTGGCCGTGGTCTGTGGGAATTCCGTCTGGCTGACGGCGAAGAATTCACCGTAGGTCAGAACATTAGCGTTGAACTGTTTGCTGACGTTAAAAAAGTTGACGTAACCGGTACCTCTAAAGGTAAAGGTTTTGCTGGTACCGTTAAGCGCTGGAACTTCCGTACCCAGGACGCTACTCACGGTAACTCCTTGTCCCACCGCGTTCCGGGTTCTATCGGTCAGAACCAGACTCCGGGCAAAGTGTTCAAAGGCAAGAAAATGGCAGGTCAGCTGGGTAATGAGCGTGTAACCGTTCAGAGCCTGGACGTAGTACGTGTTGACGCTGAGCGCAACCTGCTGCTGGTTAAAGGTGCTGTCCCGGGTGCGACCGGTAGCGACCTGATCGTTAAACCAGCTGTGAAGGCGTGAGGAGATAGCAATGGAATTAGTATTGAAAGACGCGCAGAGCGCGCTGACTGTTTCCGAAACTACCTTCGGTCGTGATTTCAACGAAGCGCTGGTTCACCAGGTTGTTGTTGCTTATGCAGCCGGTGCGCGTCAGGGCACTCGTGCTCAGAAGACTCGTGCTGAAATCACTGGCTCCGGTAAAAAACCGTGGCGCCAGAAAGGTACCGGCCGTGCGCGTTCTGGTTCTATCAAGAGCCCGATCTGGCGTTCCGGTGGCGTGACCTTCGCTGCTCGTCCGCAGGACCACAGTCAAAAAGTTAACAAGAAGATGTACCGCGGCGCGCTGAAAAGCATTCTGTCCGAACTGGTACGTCAGGATCGTCTGATCGTTGTCGAGAAGTTCTCTGTTGAAGCGCCGAAAACTAAGCTGCTGGCACAGAAACTGAAAGACATGGCTCTGGAAGATGTGCTGATCATCACCGGTGAGCTGGACGAGAACCTGTTCCTGGCCGCACGTAACCTGCATAAGGTTGACGTACGTGATGCGAACGGTATCGACCCGGTTAGCCTGATCGCCTTCGACAAAGTCGTAATGACTGCTGATGCTGTTAAGCAAGTTGAGGAGATGCTGGCATGATTCGTGAAGAACGTCTGCTGAAGGTGCTGCGCGCACCGCACGTTTCTGAAAAAGCGTCTACTGCGATGGAAAAAACAAACACCATCGTTCTCAAAGTTGCTAAAGACGCGACCAAAGCAGAAATCAAAGCTGCTGTGCAGAAACTGTTTGAAGTCGAAGTCGAAGTCGTTAACACCCTGGTTGTTAAAGGGAAAGTTAAACGTCACGGACAGCGTATCGGTCGTCGTAGCGACTGGAAAAAAGCTTACGTCACCCTGAAAGAAGGCCAGAATCTGGACTTCGTTGGCGGCGCTGAGTAAGTCGGAGGAGTAATACAATGGCAGTTGTTAAATGTAAACCGACATCTCCGGGTCGTCGCCACGTCGTTAAAGTGGTTAACCCAGAGCTGCACAAGGGCAAACCTTTTGCTCCGTTGCTGGAAAAAAACAGCAAATCCGGTGGTCGTAACAACAATGGCCGTATCACCACCCGTCATATCGGTGGTGGCCACAAGCAGGCTTACCGTATTGTTGACTTCAAACGCAACAAAGATGGTATCCCGGCAGTTGTTGAACGTCTTGAGTACGATCCGAACCGCTCCGCGAACATCGCGCTGGTTCTGTACAAAGACGGCGAGCGCCGTTACATCCTGGCCCCGAAAGGCCTGAAAGCTGGCGACCAGATTCAGTCTGGCGTTGATGCTGCAATCAAAGCAGGCAACACCCTGCCGATGCGCAATATCCCGGTTGGTTCTACCGTTCATAACGTAGAAATGAAACCTGGTAAAGGCGGTCAGCTGGCTCGTTCCGCTGGTACTTACGTTCAGATCGTTGCTCGTGACGGTGCTTATGTCACCCTGCGTCTGCGTTCTGGTGAAATGCGTAAAGTCGAAGCAGACTGCCGCGCGACTCTGGGCGAAGTTGGCAATGCTGAGCATATGCTGCGCGTTCTGGGTAAAGCAGGTGCTGCACGCTGGCGTGGTGTTCGTCCTACCGTTCGCGGTACTGCGATGAACCCAGTAGACCACCCACATGGTGGTGGTGAAGGTCGTAACTTTGGTAAGCACCCGGTATCCCCGTGGGGCCTGCAGACCAAAGGTAAGAAGACCCGCAGCAACAAGCGTACTGATAAATTCATCGTACGTCGCCGTAGCAAATAATTTTAGAGGATAAGCCATGCCACGTTCTCTCAAGAAAGGTCCTTTTATTGACCTGCACTTGCTGAAGAAGGTAGAGAAAGCGGTGGAAAGCGGAGACAAGAAGCCCCTGCGCACTTGGTCCCGTCGTTCAACGATCTTTCCTAACATGATCGGTTTGACCATCGCTGTCCATAATGGTCGTCAGCACGTTCCAGTATTTGTTTCCGACGAAATGGTCGGTCACAAACTGGGTGAATTCGCACCGACTCGTACTTATCGCGGCCACGCTGCTGATAAAAAAGCGAAGAAGAAATAAGGTAGGAGGAAGAGATGGAAACTTTAGCTCAACATCGCCATGCTCGTTCTTCTGCTCAGAAGGTTCGCCTTGTAGCTGACCTGATTCGCGGTAAGAAAGTGTCGCAGGCCCTGGATATTCTGACCTACACCAACAAAAAAGCTGCTGTACTGGTCAAGAAGGTACTGGAATCTGCCATTGCTAACGCTGAACACAACGATGGCGCTGACATTGATGATCTGAAAGTTGCGAAAATTTTCGTAGACGAAGGCCCGAGCATGAAGCGCATTATGCCGCGTGCTAAAGGTCGTGCAGATCGCATCCTGAAGCGCACCAGCCACATCACTGTGGTTGTGTCCGATCGCTGAGACTCTGGAGACTAGCAATGGGTCAGAAAGTACATCCTAATGGTATTCGCCTGGGTATTGTCAAACCATGGAACTCTACCTGGTTCGCGAACACCAAAGAATTCGCTGACAACCTGGACAGCGATTTTAAAGTACGTCAGTTCCTGACTAAAGAACTGGCTAAAGCGTCTGTATCTCGCATCGTTATCGAGCGTCCGGCTAAGAGCATCCGTGTGACCATTCACACCGCTCGCCCGGGTATCGTTATCGGTAAGAAAGGCGAAGACGTAGAAAAACTGCGCAAGGTCGTAGCGGATATCGCTGGCGTACCTGCACAGATCAATATCGCCGAAGTTCGTAAACCTGAACTGGACGCAAAACTGGTTGCTGACAGCATCACTTCTCAGCTGGAACGTCGCGTTATGTTCCGTCGTGCGATGAAGCGTGCTGTACAGAACGCAATGCGTCTGGGCGCTAAAGGTATCAAAGTTGAAGTTAGCGGCCGTCTGGGCGGCGCGGAAATCGCACGTACCGAATGGTACCGTGAAGGTCGCGTACCGCTGCACACTCTGCGTGCTGACATCGACTACAACACCTCTGAAGCGCACACCACTTACGGTGTAATCGGCGTTAAGGTATGGATCTTCAAAGGTGAGATCCTGGGTGGTATGGCTGCTGTTGAACAACCGGAACCGGCTGCTCAACCTAAAAAGCAGCAGCGTAAAGGCCGTAAATAAGGAGCGTCGCTGATGTTACAACCAAAGCGTACAAAATTCCGTAAAGTGCACAAAGGCCGCAACCGTGGTCTGGCGCAGGGTACGGATGTTAGCTTCGGCACTTTCGGTCTGAAAGCTGTTGGCCGTGGTCGTCTGACTGCACGTCAGATCGAAGCAGCACGTCGTGCTATGACCCGTGCAGTTAAGCGTCAAGGTAAGATCTGGATCCGTGTATTCCCGGACAAACCGATCACCGAGAAGCCGCTGGAAGTTCGTATGGGTAAAGGTAAAGGTAACGTGGAGTACTGGGTTGCCTTGATTCAGCCGGGTAAAGTCCTGTATGAAATGGACGGTGTACCGGAAGAGCTGGCCCGTGAAGCATTCGGCCTGGCAGCAGCGAAACTGCCGATCAAAACCACCTTTGTAACTAAGACGGTGATGTAATGAAAGCAAAAGAGCTGCGTGAAAAAAGCGTTGAAGAGCTGAACGCTGAGCTGCTGAACCTGCTGCGTGAGCAGTTCAACCTGCGCATGCAGGCTGCAAGTGGCCAGCTGCAACAGACTCATCTGCTGAAGCAAGTGCGTCGTGATGTTGCACGCGTTAAGACTTTACTGACTCAGAAGGCGGGTGCGTAATGACCGATAAAATCCGTACTCTGCAAGGTCGCGTAGTTAGCGACAAAATGGAGAAATCCATTGTTGTTGCTATCGAACGTATGGTGAAACACCCGGTTTACGGTAAATTCATCAAACGTACGACCAAACTGCACGTACATGACGAGAACAACGAATGCGGTATCGGCGACAAGGTTGAAATCCGCGAATGCCGTCCGCTGTCCAAGACTAAGTCCTGGACGCTGGTTCGCGTTGTAGAGAAAGCGGTTCTGTAATAGAGTACGCATTCTCGATACGGATAAACGGCTCAGCGATGAGCCGTTTATTTTTTCTACCCATATCTGGTTTGTGGTGTTATAATGCCGCGCCCTCGATATGGGGCTTTTTAACGACCCTAATTTTCGGGTCTCAGTAGTAGTTGACATTAGCGGAGCACTAAAATGATCCAAGAACAGACTATGCTGAACGTCGCCGACAACTCCGGTGCACGTCGCGTAATGTGTATCAAGGTTCTGGGTGGCTCGCACCGTCGCTACGCAGGCGTAGGCGACATCATCAAGATCACCATCAAAGAAGCAATTCCGCGTGGTAAGGTCAAAAAAGGTGATGTGCTGAAGGCGGTAGTGGTGCGCACCAAGAAGGGTGTTCGTCGCCCGGACGGTTCTGTCATTCGCTTCGATGGTAATGCATGCGTTATTCTGAACAATAACAGCGAGCAGCCTAT
The DNA here is from genome assembly GCF_018199955.1 of Klebsiella sp. P1954. Taxonomy (NCBI): domain Bacteria; kingdom Pseudomonadati; phylum Pseudomonadota; class Gammaproteobacteria; order Enterobacterales; family Enterobacteriaceae; genus Klebsiella; species Klebsiella sp. P1954. Next base: position 3,442,653 of record NZ_CP073373.1, read on the forward strand.
CGGTACGCGTATTTTTGGGCCGGTAACTCGTGAACTTCGTACCGAGAAGTTCATGAAAATTATCTCTCTGGCACCAGAAGTACTCTAAGGAGCGAATCATGGCAGCGAAAATCCGTCGTGATGACGAAGTTATCGTGTTAACCGGTAAAGATAAAGGTAAGCGCGGTAAAGTTAAGAATGTCCTGTCTTCCGGCAAGGTCATTGTTGAAGGTATCAACCTGGTTAAGAAACACCAGAAGCCGGTTCCGGCTCTGAACCAACCAGGCGGCATCGTTGAAAAAGAAGCTGCAATTCAGGTTTCTAACGTTGCAATCTTCAATGCGGCAACCGGCAAGGCTGACCGTGTAGGCTTTAGATTCGAAGACGGTAAAAAAGTCCGTTTCTTCAAGTCTAACAGCGAAACTATCAAGTAATTTGGAGTAGTACGATGGCGAAACTGCATGATTACTACAAAGACGAAGTAGTTAAGAAACTCATGACTGAGTTTAACTACAATTCTGTCATGCAAGTCCCTCGGGTCGAGAAGATCACCCTGAACATGGGTGTTGGTGAAGCGATCGCTGACAAGAAACTGCTGGATAACGCAGCAGCTGACCTGGCAGCAATCTCCGGTCAAAAACCGCTGATCACCAAAGCACGCAAATCAGTTGCAGGCTTCAAAATCCGTCAGGGCTATCCGATCGGCTGTAAAGTAACTCTGCGTGGCGAACGCATGTGGGAGTTCTTTGAGCGCCTGATCACTATTGCTGTACCGCGTATTCGTGACTTCCGCGGCCTGTCCGCTAAGTCTTTCGACGGTCGTGGCAACTACAGCATGGGTGTCCGTGAGCAGATCATCTTCCCAGAAATCGACTACGATAAAGTCGACCGCGTTCGTGGTTTGGATATTACCATTACCACTACTGCGAAATCTGACGAAGAAGGCCGTGCTCTGCTGGCTGCCTTTGACTTCCCGTTCCGCAAGTAAGGTAGGGTTACTTAATGGCTAAGCAATCAATGAAAGCACGCGAAGTAAAGCGCGTGGCTTTAGCTGATAAATTCTTCGCTAAACGCGCTGAACTGAAAGCTATCATCTCTGATGTGAACGCAACCGACGAAGATCGTTGGAATGCCGTTCTCAAGCTGCAGACTCTGCCGCGTGATTCCAGCCCGTCTCGTCAGCGTAACCGCTGCCGTCAAACAGGTCGTCCGCATGGTTTCCTGCGGAAGTTCGGGTTGAGCCGTATTAAGGTCCGTGAAGCCGCTATGCGCGGTGAAATCCCGGGTCTGAAAAAGGCTAGCTGGTAATTGTCACCAATTGAATCACGGGAGTAAAGACAGATGAGCATGCAAGATCCGATCGCGGATATGCTGACCCGTATCCGTAACGGTCAGGCCGCGAACAAAGCTGCGGTCACCATGCCTTCCTCCAAGCTGAAAGTGGCAATCGCCAACGTGCTGAAGGAAGAAGGTTTTATCGAAGATTTTAAAGTTGAAGGCGACACCAAGCCTGAACTGGAACTTACTCTCAAGTATTTCCAGGGCAAAGCTGTTGTAGAAAGCATTCAGCGTGTCAGCCGCCCAGGTCTGCGCATCTATAAGAAAAAAGATGAGCTGCCGAAAGTTATGGCCGGTCTGGGTATCGCAGTTGTTTCTACCTCTAAAGGTGTTATGACTGATCGTGCAGCGCGCCAGGCTGGTCTTGGTGGCGAAATTATCTGCTACGTAGCCTAATCGGAGGAAAAAATGTCTCGTGTTGCTAAAGCACCGGTCGTTGTTCCTGCCGGCGTTGATGTAAAAATCAACGGTCAGGTTATTACGATCAAAGGTAAAAACGGCGAGCTGACTCGTACTCTCAACGATGCTGTTGAAGTTAAACATGCAGATAATGCACTGACCTTCGGTCCGCGTGATGGTTACGCAGACGGTTGGGCTCAGGCTGGTACCGCGCGTGCCCTGCTGAACTCAATGGTTATCGGTGTTACCGAAGGCTTCACTAAGAAGCTGCAGCTGGTTGGTGTAGGTTATCGTGCAGCGGTCAAAGGGAATGTAGTAAACCTGGCTTTAGGTTTCTCTCACCCGGTTGATCATCAGCTGCCTGCGGGTATCACTGCAGAATGTCCGACTCAGACTGAAATCGTGCTGAAAGGCGCTGATAAGCAGGTGATCGGCCAGGTTGCAGCAGATCTGCGCGCCTACCGTCGTCCTGAGCCTTACAAAGGCAAGGGTGTTCGTTACGCCGACGAAGTCGTGCGTACCAAAGAGGCTAAGAAGAAGTAAGGTAACACTATGGATAAGAAATCTGCTCGTATCCGTCGTGCGACCCGCGCACGCCGCAAGCTCCAGGAGCTGGGCGCAACTCGCCTGGTGGTACATCGTACCCCGCGTCACATTTACGCACAGGTAATTGCACCGAATGGTTCTGAAGTTCTGGTAGCTGCTTCTACTGTAGAAAAAGCTATCGCTGAACAACTGAAGTACACCGGTAACAAAGACGCTGCAGCAGCTGTGGGTAAAGCTGTCGCTGAACGCGCTCTGGAAAAAGGCATCAAAGATGTTTCCTTTGACCGTTCCGGGTTCCAATATCATGGTCGTGTCCAGGCACTGGCAGATGCTGCCCGTGAAGCTGGCCTTCAGTTCTAAGGTAGAGGTGTAAGATGGCTCACATCGAAAAACAAGCTGGCGAACTGCAGGAAAAGCTGATCGCGGTAAACCGCGTATCTAAAACCGTTAAAGGTGGTCGTATTTTCTCCTTCACAGCTCTGACTGTAGTAGGCGATGGTAACGGTCGCGTTGGTTTTGGTTACGGTAAAGCGCGTGAAGTTCCAGCAGCGATCCAGAAAGCGATGGAAAAAGCCCGTCGCAATATGATTAACGTCGCGCTGAACCACGGCACCCTGCAGCACCCGGTTAAGGGTACTCACACGGGTTCTCGTGTATTCATGCAGCCGGCTTCCGAAGGTACCGGTATCATCGCCGGTGGTGCAATGCGCGCCGTTCTGGAAGTCGCTGGGGTTCGTAACGTTCTGGCTAAAGCGTATGGTTCCACTAACCCGATTAACGTGGTTCGTGCAACTATCGACGGTCTGGAAAACATGAAGTCCCCGGATATGGTCGCTGCCAAGCGTGGTAAATCCGTTGAAGAAATTCTGGGGAAATAAACCATGGCAAAGACTATTAAAATTACTCAAACCCGCAGTGCAATCGGTCGTCTGCCGAAACACAAGGCAACGCTGCTTGGCCTGGGTCTGCGTCGTATTGGTCACACCGTAGAGCGCGAGGATACTCCTGCTGTTCGTGGTATGGTCAACGCGGTTTCCTTCATGGTTAAAGTTGAGGAGTAAGAGATGCGTTTAAATACTCTGTCTCCGGCCGAAGGCTCCAAAAAGGCGGGTAAACGCCTGGGTCGTGGTATCGGTTCTGGCCTCGGTAAAACCGGTGGTCGTGGTCACAAAGGTCAGAAATCTCGTTCTGGCGGTGGCGTACGTCGCGGTTTCGAGGGTGGTCAGATGCCTCTGTACCGTCGTCTGCCGAAATTCGGCTTCACTTCTCGTAAAGCGATGATCACCGCAGAGATCCGTCTCTCCGATCTGGCTCACGTAGAAGGCGATGTAGTAGACCTGAACGCGCTGAAAGCGGCTAACATTATCGGTGTCCAGATCGAGTTCGCGAAAGTGATCCTGTCTGGTGAGGTAACTCGTCCGGTAACTGTTCGTGGCCTGCGTGTGACTAAAGGTGCTCGTGCTGCTATCGAAGCTGCTGGCGGTAAAATTGAGGAATAAGTAGCAGATGGCTAAACAACCGGGATTAGATTTTCAAAGTGCCAAAGGTGGCCTTGGCGAACTGAAACGCAGACTTCTGTTTGTGGTCGGTGCGCTGATAGTGTTCCGTATTGGCTCTTTTATTCCGATCCCTGGTATTGATGCCGCTGTACTTGCCAAACTGCTTGAGCAACAGCGAGGCACCATCATTGAAATGTTCAACATGTTCTCTGGTGGTGCTCTCAGCCGTGCTTCTATCTTTGCGCTGGGGATTATGCCGTACATTTCGGCATCGATCATCGTGCAGCTGCTGACGGTGGTTTATCAACCGCTGGCGGAACTGAAGAAAGAAGGGGAGTCTGGTCGTCGTAAGATCAGCCAGTACACCCGCTACGGTACTCTGGTGCTGGCGATATTCCAGTCGATCGGTATTGCTACCGGTCTGCCGAATATGCCTGGTATGCAAGGCCTGGTGATTAATCCAGGCTTTGCATTCTATTTCACCGCTGTTGTCAGTCTGGTCACAGGGACTATGTTCCTGATGTGGCTCGGCGAACAGATCACTGAACGTGGTATCGGTAACGGTATCTCGATCATTATCTTCGCCGGTATCGTTGCGGGACTCCCGCCGGCCATCGCCCATACTATCGAGCAAGCGCGTCAAGGCGACCTGCACTTCCTCCTGTTGCTGTTGGTTGCAGTATTAGTATTTGCAGTGACCTTCTTTGTTGTATTCGTTGAGCGTGGTCAACGCCGCATTGTGGTAAACTACGCGAAACGTCAACAGGGTCGTCGTGTCTATGCTGCACAGAGCACACATTTACCGCTGAAAGTGAATATGGCGGGGGTAATCCCGGCAATCTTCGCTTCCAGTATTATACTGTTCCCGGCAACCATCACGTCATGGTTCGGGGGTGGTACTGGTTGGAACTGGCTGACAACAATTTCGCTGTATTTGCAGCCTGGGCAACCGCTTTATGTGTTACTCTATGCGTCTGCAATCATCTTCTTCTGTTTCTTCTACACGGCGTTGGTTTTCAACCCGCGTGAAACAGCAGATAACCTGAAGAAGTCCGGTGCATTTGTACCAGGAATTCGTCCGGGAGAGCAAACGGCGAAGTATATCGATAAAGTGATGACTCGCCTGACTCTGGTTGGTGCGTTGTACATTACTTTTATCTGCCTGATCCCGGAGTTCATGCGTGACGCGATGAAAGTGCCGTTCTACTTCGGTGGGACCTCGCTGCTTATCGTTGTTGTCGTGATTATGGACTTTATGGCTCAAGTGCAAACTCTGATGATGTCCAGTCAGTATGAGTCTGCATTGAAGAAGGCGAACCTGAAAGGCTACGGCCGTTAAAACTGGTCGCCCGAGAAGTTACGGAGAGTAAAAATGAAAGTTCGTGCTTCCGTCAAGAAATTATGCCGTAACTGCAAAATCGTTAAGCGTGATGGTGTCATCCGTGTGATTTGCAGTGCCGAGCCGAAGCATAAACAGCGCCAAGGCTGATTTTTTCGCATATTTTTCTTGCAAAGTTGGATTGAGCTGGCTAGATTAGCCAGCCAATCTTTTGTATGTCTGTACGTTTCCATTTGAGTATCCTGAAAACGGGCTTTTCAGCATGGTGCGTACATATTAAATAGTAGGAGTGCATAGTGGCCCGTATAGCAGGCATTAACATTCCTGATCACAAACATACCGTTATCGCTTTAACCGCTATTTTCGGTATCGGCAAAACCCGTTCTAAAGCCATCTGCGCTGAAACGGGCATCGCTGAAAATGTTAAGATCAGTGAGCTGTCTGAAGAACAAATTGATATTCTGCGTGAAGCAGTAGGTAAATTTGTCGTTGAAGGTGATCTGCGCCGTGAAATCACCCTGAGCATCAAGCGTCTGATGGACCTTGGTTGCTACCGTGGTTTGCGTCATCGTCGTGGTCTCCCGGTTCGCGGTCAGCGTACCAAGACCAACGCACGTACCCGTAAGGGTCCGCGTAAACCGATCAAGAAATAATCGGGGTGATTGAATAATGGCAAAGGCACCAATTCGTGCACGTAAGCGTGTAAGAAAACAAGTCTCTGACGGCGTGGCTCATATCCATGCTTCTTTTAACAACACCATCGTTACCATCACTGATCGTCAGGGTAACGCACTGGGTTGGGCAACAGCCGGTGGTTCCGGTTTCCGTGGTTCTCGCAAATCCACTCCGTTCGCAGCTCAGGTTGCAGCAGAGCGTTGCGCAGAAGCCGTAAAAGAATACGGCATCAAGAATCTGGAAGTTATGGTCAAAGGTCCGGGTCCGGGTCGCGAATCTACCATTCGTGCACTGAACGCCGCTGGTTTCCGCATCACTAATATTACTGATGTGACTCCGATCCCTCATAACGGTTGTCGTCCGCCGAAAAAACGTCGCGTATAACGCTGCGTTTTCCAGGTTAGTTGGAGAAAGAAAATGGCAAGATATTTGGGTCCTAAGCTCAAGCTGAGCCGTCGTGAGGGCACCGACTTATTCCTTAAGTCTGGCGTTCGCGCGATCGATACCAAGTGTAAAATTGAACAAGCTCCTGGCCAGCACGGTGCGCGTAAGCCGCGTCTGTCTGACTATGGTGTGCAGTTGCGTGAAAAGCAAAAAGTTCGCCGTATGTACGGTGTGCTGGAGCGTCAGTTCCGTAACTACTATAAAGAAGCAGCACGTCTGAAAGGCAACACCGGTGAAAACCTGTTGGCTCTGCTGGAAGGTCGTCTGGACAACGTTGTATACCGTATGGGCTTCGGCGCCACTCGTGCTGAAGCACGCCAGCTGGTTAGCCACAAAGCGATTATGGTAAACGGTCGTGTTGTTAACATCGCTTCTTATCAGGTTAAAGCGAATGACGTTGTCAGCATTCGTGAGAAAGCGAAAAAGCAATCTCGCGTGAAAGCCGCTCTGGAGCTGGCTGAGCAGCGTGAAAAGCCAACCTGGCTGGAAGTTGATGCTGGCAAGATGGAAGGTACGTTCAAGCGTCAGCCGGAGCGTTCTGATCTGTCTGCGGACATTAACGAACACCTGATCGTCGAGCTTTACTCCAAGTAAAGCTTAGTACCAAAGAGAGGACACAATGCAGGGTTCTGTGACAGAGTTTCTAAAACCGCGCCTGGTCGATATCGAGCAAGTGAGTTCGACGCACGCCAAGGTGACCCTTGAGCCTTTAGAGCGTGGCTTCGGCCATACTCTGGGTAACGCACTGCGCCGTATTCTGCTCTCATCGATGCCGGGTTGCGCGGTGACCGAGGTTGAGATTGATGGTGTACTGCACGAGTACAGCACCAAAGAAGGCGTTCAGGAAGACATCCTTGAAATCCTGCTCAACCTGAAAGGGCTGGCGGTGAGAGTTCAGGGTAAAGATGAAGTCATCCTTACTTTGAATAAATCTGGCATTGGCCCTGTGACCGCAGCCGACATTACCCACGACGGTGATGTCGAAATCGTCAAGCCGCAGCACGTGATTTGCCACCTGACTGATGAGAACGCTGCTATTAGCATGCGTATCAAAGTTCAGCGCGGTCGCGGTTATGTGCCGGCTTCTGCCCGAATTCATTCGGAAGAAGATGAGCGCCCAATCGGCCGTCTGCTGGTCGACGCCTGCTACAGCCCTGTAGAGCGTATTGCCTACAATGTTGAAGCTGCGCGTGTAGAACAGCGTACCGACCTGGACAAGCTGGTCATCGAAATGGAAACCAACGGCACAATCGATCCTGAAGAGGCGATTCGTCGTGCGGCAACCATCCTGGCTGAACAACTGGAAGCTTTTGTTGACCTACGTGATGTACGTCAGCCAGAAGTGAAAGAAGAGAAACCAGAATTCGATCCGATCCTGCTGCGCCCTGTTGACGATCTGGAATTGACTGTCCGCTCTGCTAACTGCCTCAAGGCAGAAGCTATCCACTATATCGGTGATCTGGTACAGCGTACCGAGGTTGAGTTGCTGAAAACGCCGAACCTGGGTAAAAAATCTCTTACTGAGATTAAAGACGTGCTGGCTTCCCGTGGACTGTCTCTGGGCATGCGCCTGGAAAACTGGCCACCAGCAAGCATTGCTGACGAGTAACCGGATCACAGGTTAAGGTTTTACTGAGAAGGATAAGGTCATGCGCCATCGTAAGAGTGGTCGTCAACTGAACCGCAACAGCAGCCATCGCCAGGCTATGTTCCGTAACATGGCAGGTTCGCTGGTTCGTCATGAAATCATCAAGACGACCCTGCCGAAAGCGAAAGAACTGCGTCGCGTAGTTGAGCCGCTGATTACTCTTGCCAAGACTGATAGCGTTGCTAATCGTCGTCTGGCATTCGCCCGCACTCGTGATAACGAGATCGTGGCAAAACTGTTTAACGAGCTGGGCCCGCGTTTCGCGAGCCGCGCCGGTGGTTACACTCGCATTCTGAAGTGTGGCTTCCGTGCAGGCGACAACGCGCCGATGGCATACATCGAGCTGGTTGATCGTGCTGAGCCGAAAGCAGAAGCTGCTGCAGAGTAATCTGTAGTAACGTAAAAAAACCCGCCCAGGCGGGTTTTTTTATATCTACCCCATCCCCATTTCACTACACTATCTGTACTCTTTTTGTTCATCCCCTGGAGCCGTAGAATGTGGTTGCTGGATCAGTGGGCGGAACGTTATATCCTCGATGCCCAAACCAAAGGTGAGTTCGATAATTTACCCGGCAGCGGAGAACCGCTGACTCTCGATGACGATTCACATGTGCCGGCGGAGTTGCGGGCAGGCTATCGCCTTCTGAAAAATGCAGGATGTCTTCCTCCGGAACTGGAGCAACGCAAAGAAGCGTTGGCTCTGGCAGACTTACTGAACGGCGTCCGTCAGGACGATCCGCGTCATGCCGAACTTAGCAAACGCCTTGCCCTGCTCGAGCTGAAGTTACGTCAGGCAGGTCTGAACACCGACTTTTTACGCGGTGAGTACGCCGATGCGTTGCTGCAAAAAATAAATCAGGAGTAAATATGTATCGTATTGGTGAACTGGCAAAACTGGCTGACGTGACGCCTGATACCATCCGCTACTATGAAAAGCAGCAGATGATGGATCATGACATACGCACCGAGGGAGGATTTCGTCTGTACTCGGATAACGATCTTCAACGGCTGCGCTTTATTCGTTATGCCCGACAACTGGGTTTCAGCCTGGAAGCGATCCGCGAATTATTGTCGATCCGCATCGATCCGGAGCATCATACCTGCCAGGAGTCGAAAGGGATCGTTCAGGCGCGATTAAGTGAAGTTGAGGCGCGGATTAAAGAGCTACAGACGATGCGCCGCTCTCTGCAGCGGCTCAACGATGCCTGTTGCGGCACTGCCCACAGCAGCGTTTACTGTTCTATCCTTGAGGCCCTTGAACAAGGGGCCAGCAACGGCAATGGCGGACGTTGATTTTTTAAACGCGCGGATCTACACTCGCGCCGAGTTTATACATATACCGGAGTAACTATGAGTCGCTATCAGCATACTAAAGGACAAATTAAAGATAACGCCATTGAGGCACTTCTCCACGATCCGTTATTCAGGCAGCGCGTAGAGAAAAACAAGAAAGGGAAAGGAAGCTATCAACGTAAAGATAAACATGCAGGAAGGATTGATCGGGAGGCCAGTGGCAAGCAAGCGAATCGCTTTTTTACCACTGGCCTTCTGCTTTCTCTGCTGATTAAGAACGGTTGTTTTGTTCTTTCAGCAGATCGCGAATTTCGCTCAGCAGAACTTCTTCTTTAGAGGGAGCTGGCGGTGCCGCCGGAGCCTCTTCTTTCTTACGATTTAACTTATTCATCAATTTAATCGCCATGAAGATGGCAAACGCGACGATGATGAAATCGAAAACGTTCTGAATGAATACCCCATAATGCATCACCACAGCCGGGACATCGCCCTGGGCATCACGTAGCGTGACGGCAAACTGTTTAAAATCGATCCCGCCAATCAACAGGCCGAGTGGCGGCATAATAATATCCGCGACCAGTGATGAAACAATTTTACCGAATGCTGCACCGATGATCACACCCACTGCCAAATCGACAACGTTCCCGCGCATCGCGAATTCGCGAAACTCTTTTAAAAAACTCATTTTATTCTCCTTGTGCCAGCTGACGTTGTAAGTTTAACAAATGTATTTTCATTTGCCATTCCCAGCAGATAGTTACTGCAAAATATTAACCTTTGAATAATAAGGGATAATAAAAAGGCGCCTGTTCGGCGCCCTGGGAATTACAGGAAGAAAGGACTTGGCTGGAACAGCCTTTCGACATCGGAAATAAACTTCTTATCGGTCAAAAACATGATCACATGGTCGCCCTGCTCGATCCGTAGATTATTATTGGCGATCATCACGTCATTGCCCCGCACGACGGCGCCGATGATCGTGCCCGGTGGAAGTTTGATCTCATCGATCGAACGCCCGACTACCCGGGAGGTGCTCTCATCGCCGTGCGCGACTGCCTCAATCGCTTCTGCAACGCCGCGGCGCAAGGAGGAGACGCCGACAATATCGGCTTTACGGACATGACTGAGGAGTGCGGAAATTGTGGCCTGCTGAGGCGAAATCGCAATATCGATGACGCTACCCTGGACCAGATCCACGTAGGCTCTGCGCTGGATTAGCACCATCACTTTTTTCGCGCCCATTCGCTTGGCCAACATAGCCGACATAATATTGGCTTCGTCGTCGTTAGTGACGGCAATAAACAGGTCCACCTGGTCAATATGCTCTTCAGCCAACAGCTCCTGGTCCGATGCATCCCCGTAGAAGACGATAGTATGCTGCAGCTTTTCCGCCAGCTCAGCGGCTCGCTGCTGATTACGTTCGATAAGCTTAACGCTGTAATCTTTTTCCAGCTTATGGGCCAGACCCGCGCCAATATTGCCCCCGCCGACCAGCATAATACGCTTATACGGCTTTTCCAGTCGCTGCAGTTCGCTCATGACCGCGCGAATATGCTGCGAGGCGGCAATAAAGAAGACTTCATCTCCGGCCTCGACAATCGTCGAACCCTGCGGGCGGATGGGGCGATCGTGGCGGAAAATGGCGGCCACGCGCGTATCGATATGCGGCATATGCTCCCGCATAGTGGATAAGGCATTCCCCACCAGCGGGCCACCATAATAGGCTTTTACTACCGCGAGACTGACTTTTCCTTCTGCGAAGTTCACGACCTGCAGCGCGCCGGGATATTCGATCAGACGGTGGATGTTGTCGATGACCAGTTGTTCCGGAGCGATTAAGTGATCGATGGGTACCGCTTCAGAGTTGAAGAGCTTTTCCGCATCACGAACGTAATCAGGCGCACGAATACGCGCTATGCGGTTTGGCGTATTGAACAATGAATAAGCGACCTGGCAGGCCACCATGTTGGTTTCGTCCGAACTAGTGACCGCTACCAGCATATCGGCATCATCGGCCCCCGCCTCACGCAGTACGCGAGGGTGAGAGCCATGCCCCTGGACGACACGCAGGTCGAACTTATCCTGCAGGCTGCGCAGACGGTCGCCATTGGTATCAACCAGCGTAATATCATTGTTCTCGCCGACGAGGTTTTCCGCCAGCGTGCCGCCGACCTGGCCGGCGCCCAGAATAATAATCTTCATCTGCAGTAACCCATTAGTTCCGACGTTTGATTAGCTTAGCGTAAAAGAAGCCATCACCTTCTTCCACGCCCGGCAGATTTTGCTGCCCGGGGCTCGCCGGCGTGCCGGTTGCGTGAAGTTCTGCATCCGGAGTTCGCGCGAGGAAGGCGGCAATTTGCTGACTGTTCTCTTCCGGCAGAATAGAACAGGTTGCGTAAACCAGCGTGCCGCCTGGCTTCAGGTGCCCCCAGATGGCATTGAGGATCTCGGCCTGCAGTTGGGCTAACTCGGCGATATCCCGATCCCGGCGCAGCCATTTGATATCCGGATGGCGGCGAATAACGCCGGTTGCGGAGCAGGGGGCATCCAGCAGAATACGATCGAACTGCTCATTGCCACACCACTGCTCAGGGAAGCGACCATCGCCCTGTTTTACTTCCGCTTTTACACCCAGACGCTTCAGGTTGTCATAGACGCGGGACAGACGCTGTTCATCAATATCCACCGCCATGACCTGAGACTGGGGGGCGACTTCCAGAATATGCGTCGTCTTCCCGCCCGGTGCCGCGCAGAGATCGAGGATGCGTTCGCCATTTTCCGGCTGCAGGTAGCGCATACAGCCCTGGGCCGAGGCGTCCTGAACGGTTACCCAACCTTCATCAAATCCTGGTAACGCGTGGACCGGGGCAGGGGTGGCCAGGCGTACGGCGTCCGGATAATCAGGGTGGGTGAAGCCCTCTAAACCGGTCTCGTTAAGCAGGGCAAGCCACTCATCCCGGGAATGATGGTTGCGGTTAACGCGCAGCCACATCGGCGGGCGCTGGTTGTTCGCCTCGACGATCTCCTGCCACTGCTGCGGCCAGGCCTGCTGCAGGCGTTTCAGCAGCCATTTGGGATGAAGATAGCGGTTTTCATGCTCAGCAAATTCGGCTAAAAACGCTTCCTGCTGGCGCTGGAACTGGCGTAGCACGCCGTTGATCAGCCCTTTAAGCTGCGGGCGTTTAATGGCCACCGCGCCTTCTACCGTTTCCGCCAGCGCGGCGTGTGGGGGAATGCGGGTGTAGAGTAACTGATAGAGACCAACCATGATCAGAAAGTGCACGGTGCGCTGTTTGCCGGTCATCGGACGCGCCATTAGCTTGCTGATAAGCCACTCCAGCTGGCTTAGAGTACGTAGTACACCAAAGCACAACTCCTGCAGTAGCGCTTTATCTTTATCGCTGACTTTCTGCTGTAGAGGGGGCAGTACGTTGCTTAAAGACTGCCCTTTTTCAACAACTTGTTCGATAGCCTGGGCGGCCAGGCTGCGTAAATTTATATTCTTTTTCATAAGCGCAAAAATAAAAATGCCCGGCGAACCCGGGCTTCAGAAGAGACGACCGTCAGGCGAGACGGGTGCCAGGGATAAACCACTCCCGGCGGGAATTGAGTAAGTCCTGGGCGCTCATCGCTTTTTTACCCGCAGGCTGTAGCGACTCCAGGCTGAGGATCCCATCCCCCGTGGCGACCTGAATACCCTGTTTGGTTGCTGCCACGATAGTACCCGGTTCGGCGTGAGCGGCTTCGGCGATGACCGATGCCCGCCACACTTTTACCGGTTGTCCGTCAATTTCCAGCCAGCTCATTGGCCACGGATTAAACGCGCGGATGCAGCGTTCCAACTGCGCAGCGGAAAGCGACCAATCGATACGAGCCTCTTCTTTACTCAGCTTTTCGGCATGGCACACCAGCGATTCATCTTGTACTTCAGGCCGTGCGGTGCCGTTGGCCAGCTGGGCTAACGTTGCCAGCAGCCCCTGAGGGCCGAGCTCGGCCAGCTTATCGTACAGGCTGCCGCTGGTATCCTCTGCGGTAATGGGGCAGGAAAGCTTATACAGCATATCCCCCGTATCAAGGCCGACGTCCATCTGCATGATGGTTACGCCAGTTTCGCTATCCCCCGCCCACAGTGAACGCTGAATAGGCGCTGCGCCACGCCAGCGCGGTAGCAGCGAGCCGTGAACGTTGATACAGCCCAGACGGGGCATCTCCAGCACCGCTTTAGGCAGAATCAGACCGTACGCCACTACCACCATAATATCGGCGCCGAGATCGGCAACTAACCGCTGGTTATCCTGCGGACGCAGGGAGGATGGCTGGAACACAGGTAAGTTATGGGCTTCTGCCAGCACTTTTACCGGGCTTGGCATCAATTTTTTGCCGCGACCAGCAGGGCGATCAGGCTGAGTAAATACGCCAACAACCTGATGTTCAGACGACAGCAGCGCATCAAGATGACGCGCTGCAAAATCAGGGGTGCCGGCGAAAATGATACGTAGTGATTGTGACACGGTATTCCTTGTTATCAGGCACGGGAACGTAAACGATCCAGTTTCTCTACCTTCTGACGAATGCGCTGTTGTTTGAGTGGTGACAGATAGTCAATAAACAGTTTGCCGACCAGGTGATCCATCTCATGCTGGATACAGATAGCCAGCAGGCCATCGGCCTCCAGTTCAAACGGCTTACCATCGCGATCCAGTGCCCGGATCTTCACTTTTTCCGCACGCGGCACCAGGGCGCGCTGTTCAGGAATAGACAAGCAGCCTTCTTCAATACCGGTTTCGCCATCTTTCTCCAGCATTTCCGGGTTAATTAATACCAGCTGCTCTTCACGATTTTCCGACACATCAATAACGATAATGCGCTGATGGATATCGACCTGGGTTGCGGCCAGACCGATGCCTTCCTCGGCGTACATGGTGTCGAACATATCATCGACGATACGCTGAATTTCCGCATTCACTTCTTTGACCGGCTCGGCGACTTTGCGAAGGCGCTCGTCCGGAATATGTAACACTTGCAAAACTGCCATAAAGTTCCAGAGTCGTATTCAGGAGTTGATAAGATTATTAGCTCTATTCTAGACAAAACCCCCTGCAATTGACAGTCTCACTGTCCAATCGCAAAGATTGTCAATACCGCTTATGGCAGGGGGTAAGGATGACGCCCGACGAGATTTGGCTGCGGCTGATGAAGGTCAGTAGCTTGTATGGCGACAGGATGGTAGAGATCGCTCAGCGCTTATGCGCAGCCGCCAGCGTTGATCGTGAAGCGCTGCATGCCGTCGGGATGACCGCGGCGCAGGCAAAGTTATTTTTCCGGCTTGACGAGCATGAGCTTGACGAGACGCGGCGCTGGCTGGGACAACCGGATCATCATCTGTTACGGGGTGACGATCCGCGCTATCCATTGCGGTTAAAGGCTATCGCTGATTATCCCGGCGCGTTGCTGGTCAGCGGCGGCCTCGCCCTGCTTCACAGCGCGCAGCTTGCCGTTATTGGCAGTCGCTCGCACTCCTGGTATGGCGCCCGCTGGGGGAAACTGTTCAGCGAAACGCTGGCGCAGAAAGGGATTACCATCACCAGTGGGCTGGCGTTAGGCATTGACGGGGTCGCGCACCGCGGCGCGCTGGCGGCGGAGGGTAAAACTATCGCGGTACTGGGCAATGGGCTGAGTCAGGTTTATCCGCGGCGCCATGCAACCCTCGCCCGGCAGATCATCGACAATGGCGGTACGCTGGTATCTGAATTTCCACTCATTACGCCGCCGCTTCCCGCACATTTCCCCAGGCGCAACCGGATTATCAGCGGCTTAAGCCTGGGCGTGCTGGTGATTGAGGCGGCGTTGCGAAGCGGATCGCTGGTCACCGTCCGCTGCGCCCTGGAGCAGGGAAGGGATGTGTTCGCCCTGCCTGGCCCGATAGGCAATCCGGGATCGGAAGGCCCGCACTGGTTAATTAAGCAAGGCGCGGTGCCAGTGACCTCGCCAGAGGATATTGTGGAATACTGGCATAACGAGCTGGCCTGGCTGACTGATACGTCTGATTCGATAAATATTTGCGTCGATCAGCCGTCTGTAGCATTGCCATTTCCGGAGCTCCTGGCTAACGTAGGAGATGAGGTAACACCTGTTGACGTTGTCGCTGAACGTGCCGGCCAATCTGTGCCAGTAACCGTAGCTCAGCTACTTGAACTGGAGTTAGCAGGCTGGATCGCAGCTGTACCCGGCGGCTATGTCCGATTAAGGAGGGCAAGCCATGTTCGACGTACTCATGTATTTGTTTGAAACTTACATCCATAGCGAAGCAGAAATGCGCGTGGATCAGGACAAACTGACGCGGGATCTTACCGATGCGGGTTTTGAGCGGGAAGACATCTATAACGCGTTAATGTGGCTCGAGAAACTGGCTGATTACCAGGAGGGTCTCGTTGAACCCATGCAGCTCGCTTCCGACCCGCTCTCTCTTCGGGTATATACCGAAGAGGAGTGCCAGCGTCTGGATGCCAGTTGCCGGGGGTTTTTACTCTTCCTCGAGCAGATTCAGGTGTTGAACCTCGAAACGCGAGAAATGGTGATAGAGCGCGTACTGGCGCTGGATACGGCAGAATTTGAGCTGGAAGACCTGAAATGGGTCATCCTGATGGTACTGTTCAATATCCCGGGCTGTGAAAACGCCTATCAGCAAATGGAAGAATTACTCTTCGAAGTAAATGAAGGTATGCTGCATTAATCTTTTTGCAGCAACATCGAGTTGTTATGACCAAATCAGCACTGTTTTCGGTGCGTAAAAATGAGCCCTGCCCGCAGTGCGGGGCCGAACTGGTGATCCGTTCCGGGAAACATGGCCCGTTTCTCGGCTGTTCGCATTATCCGGACTGTGACTATATTCGTCCCCTGAAAAGCCAGGCGGACGGGCATATCGTTAAGGTGCTGGAGGGGCAAGAGTGCCCATCGTGCGGTGCGGTTATGGTGTTACGCCAGGGGCGTTTTGGGATGTTCATTGGCTGTAGCCGCTATCCGGAATGTGAACATACCGAGCTGATTGATAAACCCGATGAGACGGCTATCGCTTGCCCGCAGTGCGGACAAGGCCATCTGGTCCAGCGTCGTTCCCGTTTCGGTAAAACCTTTCACTCCTGCGATCGCTATCCTGATTGCCAGTTCGTTATCAATTTTAAACCGGTGGCGGGCGAATGCCCTGAATGCCATTACCCGCTGTTAATTGAAAAGAAGACGGCGCAGGGGCTCAGACGCTTCTGTGCCAGTAAACAATGTGGAAAGCCGATCCCGGCGGAATAAATCAGTGAACAATAACCTGCCCTCAGAAGCCGTCGCCCATGCCGTGGCGGTCCTGAAAAATGAACATGTCATCGCCTATCCCACCGAAGCTGTGTTTGGCGTCGGCTGCGACCCTGACAGCGAAACGGCCGTTATGCGCCTGCTGGAGCTGAAGCAGCGTCCTGTTGAGAAAGGATTGATCCTTATCGCCGCCAGCTTTGAGCAACTGAAGCCCTATATTGATGATTCACGGTTAAGTGACTCACAGCGGGAAGCCATCTTCTCTTGCTGGCCGGGACCGGTGACGTTTGTATTCCCGGCGCGTCCTGAAACGCCGCGCTGGCTGACTGGACGTTTTGATTCACTGGCCGTACGCGTGACTAACCATCCGCTGGTAATCGAATTGTGCGAAGCCTACGGAAAACCACTGGTTTCGACCAGCGCCAATCTCACCGGGCAACCACCGTGCCGTACTACCGCAGAGGTCCATGCTCAGTTTGGCGACAGCTTCCCGGTGGTGGATGGCGCCACGGGCGGCCGGCAAAACCCATCTGAAATCCGTGATGCCCTGACGGGTGAACTGTTCCGCCAGGGGTGAACCATGGAAACCTATGCCGTTTTTGGTAATCCGATCGCGCACAGCAAGTCGCCTGCTATTCATCAGCTGTTTGCCCGCCAGTTAGGAATTACTCATCCTTATGGACGTGTACTGGCGCCGCTGGACGATTTTGTCTCTTCTCTGAATCAGTTCTTTGCAGAAGGAGGACAGGGGGCCAACGTCACCGTTCCTTTTAAAGAGGAAGCCTTTGCGCGTGCCGACGAACTGACAGAACGCGCAGCGCTGGCGGGAGCAGTAAACACCCTGAAACGCCTGGAAGATGGCCGTTTACTGGGGGACAACACCGACGGTATTGGTCTTCTGAGCGATCTGGAACGCCTGGGATTCATTAAGCCACGCCAACGGATCCTGCTTGTTGGTGCTGGTGGGGCATCTCGCGGGGTTCTTTTGCCGCTTCTGTCGCTGGGATGCGCCGTCACGATCGTGAATCGCACCTATTCTCGTGCCCGTGAGTTAGCCACTCTCTTCGCCCATACCGGGAGCGTTAGCGCAAGGGAGATGGATACCTTATCCGGGGCAACATTCGATCTGATCGTCAATGCGACGTCCAGTGGAATAGACGGTGATGTACCAGCTATCCCGGCATCTATTGTCAACGCTGACGTATATTGCTATGACATGTTTTACCAGAAAGGGCCGACACCGTTTCTTCACTGGTGCCAGCAATATGGCGCAGTTCACTGTGCCGATGGGCTGGGAATGCTGGTGGCGCAAGCCGCCCATGCTGTTCTGCTATGGCACGGCGTTCTGCCGGCTATCGCTCCGGTCATTGAAACGCTGCAGCAGGAACTGAATGCATGAATCAGGCGATTCAGTTTCCTGACCGGGAATCATGGGATGCCGAACGGCAGGGCGTGGTTTTTCCCGCGCTGGTGAATGGGATGCAATTAACCTGCGCAATTTCAGGGCAAATCCTGCAGCAGCGTTTCGGCGCAGAGGGGCCAGCGCAGTGGCTGGCCGCCTTCCAGGAACATCGTTGGGATCTAGAGGAAGAGGCAGAAGCATTGATCCGCGATGGTCAGGAAGATGCTCAGGGCTGGATCTGGTTATCCTGATCCAGGTACTCATTTTTCCATTTCACATAGTTATTTGCTGAATACTTGAGTCCTTCCCGTTCCGCCTCTGTCAGGGGGCGGATCTGTTTGACCGGATTGCCAAAGTAAAGGTAGCCGCTTTCCAGCTGTTTGTTCTGCGGTACCAGACTTCCCGCACCTATCATGACGTCGTCGCCAACGACGACACCATCTAATAAGATCGAACCCATGCCAACCAGTACGCGGTTGCCGATAGTGCAGCCGTGCAGCATCACTTTATGACCAACAGTTACATCCTCACCAATGATCAGCGGATTTCCCTCCGGCTTATAAGAGGACTTATGGGTCACATGGAGAACGCTACCGTCCTGAATATTGCTGCGTTGACCTATCGATACATAGTTGACGTCGCCGCGAATGGCCACCAGAGGCCAGACGCTGACGTCATCGGCAATTCTGACATCGCCGATGACAACGCTGGATGCGTCAATCATGACGCGAAGACCGATTTGTGGGAAAAATGCTTTGTAGGGGCGCAGCTGAGCAGACATATAGACCTCAAAAATACGGGAGCATAAGAAGACTTTGGTGGCTTTTATCTCCCTGTGCAACCCCTGAAAACGGTGAAAATTGAGCAAATCGTGCAAATACACGGCGAAAAGGGTGAAAAATCACCATTCAGAAAAAAAGATCGAAAAAAGGCTTGTGCAAAAAAATGGGATCCCTATAATGCGCACCCACTGACACGGCAGATGTGAATCACTTCACACAAACAGCCGGTTCGGTTGCAGAGAAAAATCCTGAAAAACGGGTTGACTCTGAAAGAGGAAAGCGTAATATACGCCACCTCGCGACAGAGCGCTAAAGCGCGTCGCAACTGCTCTTTAACAATTTATCAGACAATCTGTGTGGGCACTCAAAGTGACATGGATTCTTAACGTCCTCGGACGAAAAATGAATACCAAGTCTCAAGAGTGAACACGTAATTCATTACGAAGTTTAATTCTTTGAGCATCAAACTTAAATTGAAGAGTTTGATCATGGCTCAGATTGAACGCTGGCGGCAGGCCTAACACATGCAAGTCGAGCGGTAGCACAGAGAGCTTGCTCTCGGGTGACGAGCGGCGGACGGGTGAGTAATGTCTGGGAAACTGCCTGATGGAGGGGGATAACTACTGGAAACGGTAGCTAATACCGCATAACGTCGCAAGACCAAAGTGGGGGACCTTCGGGCCTCATGCCATCAGATGTGCCCAGATGGGATTAGCTAGTAGGTGGGGTAACGGCTCACCTAGGCGACGATCCCTAGCTGGTCTGAGAGGATGACCAGCCACACTGGAACTGAGACACGGTCCAGACTCCTACGGGAGGCAGCAGTGGGGAATATTGCACAATGGGCGCAAGCCTGATGCAGCCATGCCGCGTGTGTGAAGAAGGCCTTCGGGTTGTAAAGCACTTTCAGCGGGGAGGAAGGCGTTAAGGTTAATAACCTTGGCGATTGACGTTACCCGCAGAAGAAGCACCGGCTAACTCCGTGCCAGCAGCCGCGGTAATACGGAGGGTGCAAGCGTTAATCGGAATTACTGGGCGTAAAGCGCACGCAGGCGGTCTGTCAAGTCGGATGTGAAATCCCCGGGCTCAACCTGGGAACTGCATTCGAAACTGGCAGGCTAGAGTCTTGTAGAGGGGGGTAGAATTCCAGGTGTAGCGGTGAAATGCGTAGAGATCTGGAGGAATACCGGTGGCGAAGGCGGCCCCCTGGACAAAGACTGACGCTCAGGTGCGAAAGCGTGGGGAGCAAACAGGATTAGATACCCTGGTAGTCCACGCCGTAAACGATGTCGATTTGGAGGTTGTGCCCTTGAGGCGTGGCTTCCGGAGCTAACGCGTTAAATCGACCGCCTGGGGAGTACGGCCGCAAGGTTAAAACTCAAATGAATTGACGGGGGCCCGCACAAGCGGTGGAGCATGTGGTTTAATTCGATGCAACGCGAAGAACCTTACCTGGTCTTGACATCCACAGAACTTTCCAGAGATGGATTGGTGCCTTCGGGAACTGTGAGACAGGTGCTGCATGGCTGTCGTCAGCTCGTGTTGTGAAATGTTGGGTTAAGTCCCGCAACGAGCGCAACCCTTATCCTTTGTTGCCAGCGGTTCGGCCGGGAACTCAAAGGAGACTGCCAGTGATAAACTGGAGGAAGGTGGGGATGACGTCAAGTCATCATGGCCCTTACGACCAGGGCTACACACGTGCTACAATGGCATATACAAAGAGAAGCGACCTCGCGAGAGCAAGCGGACCTCATAAAGTATGTCGTAGTCCGGATTGGAGTCTGCAACTCGACTCCATGAAGTCGGAATCGCTAGTAATCGTAGATCAGAATGCTACGGTGAATACGTTCCCGGGCCTTGTACACACCGCCCGTCACACCATGGGAGTGGGTTGCAAAAGAAGTAGGTAGCTTAACCTTCGGGAGGGCGCTTACCACTTTGTGATTCATGACTGGGGTGAAGTCGTAACAAGGTAACCGTAGGGGAACCTGCGGTTGGATCACCTCCTTACCTTAAAGAACCTGCCTTTGTAGTGTCCACACAGATTGTTTGATAAATAATAAATTTCAAAATGTACTGCGAAGTGCATTGTGAAATTTTGCTCTTTAAAAATCTGGATCAAGCTGAAAATTGAAACGACACACAGTTAATGTGTGTTCGAGTCTCTCAAATTTTCGCAATCAGAAGTGAAACATCTTCGGGTTGTGAGGTTAAGCGACTAAGCGTACACGGTGGATGCCCTGGCAGTCAGAGGCGATGAAGGACGTGCTAATCTGCGAAAAGCGTCGGTAAGGTGATATGAACCGTTATAACCGGCGATGTCCGAATGGGGAAACCCAGTGCAATTCGTTGCACTATCGTTAACTGAATACATAGGTTAACGAGGCGAACCGGGGGAACTGAAACATCTAAGTACCCCGAGGAAAAGAAATCAACCGAGATTCCCCCAGTAGCGGCGAGCGAACGGGGAGCAGCCCAGAGTCTGAATCAGCTTGTGTGTTAGTGGAACGGTCTGGAAAGTCCGACGGTACAGGGTGATAGTCCCGTACACCAAAATGCACAGGCTGTGAACTCGAAGAGTAGGGCGGGACACGTGGTATCCTGTCTGAATATGGGGGGACCATCCTCCAAGGCTAAATACTCCTGACTGACCGATAGTGAACCAGTACCGTGAGGGAAAGGCGAAAAGAACCCCGGCGAGGGGAGTGAAAAAGAACCTGAAACCGTGTACGTACAAGCAGTGGGAGCACCTTCGGGTGTGACTGCGTACCTTTTGTATAATGGGTCAGCGACTTATATTCTGTAGCAAGGTTAACCGTATAGGGGAGCCGCAGGGAAACCGAGTCTTAACTGGGCGTTAAGTTGCAGGGTATAGACCCGAAACCCGGTGATCTAGCCATGGGCAGGTTGAAGGTTGGGTAACACTAACTGGAGGACCGAACCGACTAATGTTGAAAAATTAGCGGATGACTTGTGGCTGGGGGTGAAAGGCCAATCAAACCGGGAGATAGCTGGTTCTCCCCGAAAGCTATTTAGGTAGCGCCTCGTGAATTCATCTTCGGGGGTAGAGCACTGTTTCGGCTAGGGGGTCATCCCGACTTACCAACCCGATGCAAACTACGAATACCGAAGAATGTTATCACGGGAGACACACGGCGGGTGCTAACGTCCGTCGTGAAGAGGGAAACAACCCAGACCGCCAGCTAAGGTCCCAAAGTCATGGTTAAGTGGGAAACGATGTGGGAAGGCACAGACAGCCAGGATGTTGGCTTAGAAGCAGCCATCATTTAAAGAAAGCGTAATAGCTCACTGGTCGAGTCGGCCTGCGCGGAAGATGTAACGGGGCTAAACCATGCACCGAAGCTGCGGCAGCGACACTATGTGTTGTTGGGTAGGGGAGCGTTCTGTAAGCCTGCGAAGGTGTGCTGTGAGGCATGCTGGAGGTATCAGAAGTGCGAATGCTGACATAAGTAACGATAAAGCGGGTGAAAAGCCCGCTCGCCGGAAGACCAAGGGTTCCTGTCCAACGTTAATCGGGGCAGGGTGAGTCGACCCCTAAGGCGAGGCCGAAAGGCGTAGTCGATGGGAAACAGGTTAATATTCCTGTACTTGGTGTTACTGCGAAGGGGGGACGGAGAAGGCTATGTTAGCCGGGCGACGGTTGTCCCGGTTTAAGCATGTAGGCTGATTATCCAGGCAAATCCGGATAATCAAGGCTGAGGTGTGATGACGAGGCACTACGGTGCTGAAGTAACAAATGCCCTGCTTCCAGGAAAAGCCTCTAAGCATCAGGTAACATCAAATCGTACCCCAAACCGACACAGGTGGTCAGGTAGAGAATACCAAGGCGCTTGAGAGAACTCGGGTGAAGGAACTAGGCAAAATGGTGCCGTAACTTCGGGAGAAGGCACGCTGGTGTGTAGGTGAAGCCCCTGCGGGTGGAGCTGAGACCAGTCGAAGATACCAGCTGGCTGCAACTGTTTATTAAAAACACAGCACTGTGCAAACACGAAAGTGGACGTATACGGTGTGACGCCTGCCCGGTGCCGGAAGGTTAATTGATGGGGTTATCCGTAAGGAGAAGCTCTTGATCGAAGCCCCGGTAAACGGCGGCCGTAACTATAACGGTCCTAAGGTAGCGAAATTCCTTGTCGGGTAAGTTCCGACCTGCACGAATGGCGTAATGATGGCCAGGCTGTCTCCACCCGAGACTCAGTGAAATTGAACTCGCTGTGAAGATGCAGTGTACCCGCGGCAAGACGGAAAGACCCCGTGAACCTTTACTATAGCTTGACACTGAACATTGAGCCTTGATGTGTAGGATAGGTGGGAGGCTTTGAAGCGTGGACGCCAGTCTGCGTGGAGCCAACCTTGAAATACCACCCTTTAATGTTTGATGTTCTAACGTTGGCCCCTGACCGGGGTTGCGGACAGTGTCTGGTGGGTAGTTTGACTGGGGCGGTCTCCTCCCAAAGCGTAACGGAGGAGCACGAAGGTTAGCTAATCCTGGTCGGACATCAGGAGGTTAGTGCAATGGCATAAGCTAGCTTGACTGCGAGCGTGACGGCGCGAGCAGGTGCGAAAGCAGGTCATAGTGATCCGGTGGTTCTGAATGGAAGGGCCATCGCTCAACGGATAAAAGGTACTCCGGGGATAACAGGCTGATACCGCCCAAGAGTTCATATCGACGGCGGTGTTTGGCACCTCGATGTCGGCTCATCACATCCTGGGGCTGAAGTAGGTCCCAAGGGTATGGCTGTTCGCCATTTAAAGTGGTACGCGAGCTGGGTTTAGAACGTCGTGAGACAGTTCGGTCCCTATCTGCCGTGGGCGCTGGAGAATTGAGGGGGGCTGCTCCTAGTACGAGAGGACCGGAGTGGACGCATCACTGGTGTTCGGGTTGTCATGCCAATGGCACTGCCCGGTAGCTAAATGCGGAAGAGATAAGTGCTGAAAGCATCTAAGCACGAAACTTGCCCCGAGATGAGTTCTCCCTGAGACTTTAAGTCTCCTGAAGGAACGTTGAAGACGACGACGTTGATAGGCCGGGTGTGTAAGCGCAGCGATGCGTTGAGCTAACCGGTACTAATGAACCGTGAGGCTTAACCTTACAACGCCGAAGATGTTTTGGCGGATTGAGAGAATTTTCAGCTCTGATACAGATTAATCGATACGTTGGTGAGACGTGTTGATAAAACAGAATTTGCCTGGCGGCACTAGCGCGGTGGTCCCACCTGACCCCATGCCGAACTCAGAAGTGAAACGCCGTAGCGCCGATGGTAGTGTGGGGTCTCCCCATGTGAGAGTAGGGAACTGCCAGGCATCAAATTTAGCGTGCTGATATGGCTCAGTTGGTAGAGCGCACCCTTGGTAAGGGTGAGGTCCCCAGTTCGACTCTGGGTATCAGCACCACTTTTTAGGTTAAAGTTCGGCACGTTGTAAAGAATTTGCCTGGCGACAATAGCGCGGCGGTCCCACCTGACCCCATGCCGAACTCAGAAGTGAAACGTCGTAGCGCCGATGGTAGTGTGGGGTCTCCCCATGTGAGAGTAGGGAATCGCCAGGCATCAAATAAAGCAAAAGGCCCAGTCGAAAGACTGGGCCTTTTGCTTTTGTGTTATCGTTTGCCGATGAGCTTCTTTGCTGCCCAGGGAAAATCTAACTGGCATCGATATGAACATTGCGCAGCAACGGTCCGGAGAGAGGGACAGGACGTTCGCCATCATTGCTCACCATCAGAGTAAAGGCCCGCTCTTCGACCGGGCCTTTGGTGTTTGTTGGTCCTGAACCCTGAATCTGAAAAGTTTGCCGATAGCGATGGACGACTCATTGCCAGCGGTCTCTGGCAACAACAACGGCTAAGAAAGCTGGCGAACTATCGTCAGGAAGAGCCTGAATGATCGCTTACTTTGGGGAATGGAGTGGAGCAGATACAGGGGATATACCTGTATCTGCGGTTGGGGAAGCGATCTAGCGGGTCAGAGCAACGATCCCTAACGTGAGGCCGGCTACCGCGGCCGCACCCCCGGCGATTGCGCCTGCGGTTTCCCAGTTGTCTTCTGTTGTGCCTTTCATACAGGTATTGGTATGGACTAAGCGGCCTTGCGAGTCATAAACCGGTACGCAGGGAGAGTCATGGGCACAGCCTGCCAGCAGAGAGGCCAGCAGCGCCACGATTAAATACTTTTTCATGATATTACCTCTGGATAATCCGCTGGGTTGTACTGAAAGCCAGTGCAGAACGGAATGGCTTATTTTATCACCGCGGATTGTCCGGGCCGGAGGCCGAAATCATCTCAATATATGAGCCGCGTAAATATCGTGAAGATAAGCCCGGGAATATGCAGAAAAGATGGAGAGAAAGATTGTGATTCAGCAATGCTGCGTGCGATGGCGGTTGCCAGACTGTGGCGCGTTTAGCTGGCTGCCAATATTGCATGCGAAAAAAAGCGCCCGCAAGGGGCGCCTTCAAGACATAGCCGAGTTATTCAGCGTGCCGGGTAAAGCGTCGTCTAACGACCACGAAGAAGACCGGAACAAAGAAGATTGCCAGCAGCGTCGCGGTCAGCATCCCGCCCATCACGCCGGTGCCAACCGCATTCTGCGCCCCGCTGCCGGCACCATGGCTAATCACCAGCGGCATGACCCCGAGAATAAAGGCCAGAGAGGTCATCAGAATAGGCCGCAGGCGCATCCGCGATGCCTCCAGCGTGGCCTCAATGATCCCTTTCCCTTCTTTCTCCATCAGATCCT
Source organism: Klebsiella sp. P1954 (assembly GCF_018199955.1). NCBI lineage: Bacteria > Pseudomonadati > Pseudomonadota > Gammaproteobacteria > Enterobacterales > Enterobacteriaceae > Klebsiella > Klebsiella sp. P1954. The sequence goes on from NZ_CP073373.1 coordinate 3,468,052, forward strand.
TGGCGAACTCGACGATCAGGATCGCATTCTTGGCCGACAAACCGATCGTGGTCAAGAGCCCGACCTGGAAGTAAACGTCATTATTCAGCCCACGCAGCGTGGCGGCTAACAGCGCGCCAATGACCCCCAGCGGAACCACTAACATGACTGAGAAGGGGATCGACCAGCTCTCATACAGCGCCGCCAGACACAGGAATACGACGATCAGCGAGATGGCATAGAGCGCAGGCGCCTGGTTGCCGGAGAGCCGTTCCTGGTAAGACATCCCGGTCCAGTCATAACCGATGCCGCTCGGCAGTTTACTGGCCAGCGTTTCCATCAGCGCCATGGCTTCCCCGGTACTTTTGCCTGGCGAAGCTTCACCGAGGATCTCCATAGATGGCAACCCGTTGTAGCGCTCCAGGCGCGGCGAGCCATATATCCAGCGTGAAGTGACAAAGGCGGAGAACGGCACCATTTCGCCGTTGGCGCTACGAACATACATGTTGTTAATGTCGCTCGGCAGCATACGGAAGTGGGCATCAGCCTGAACGTACACTTTTTTCACGCGGCCGCGGTCAATAAAGTCATTGACGTAGTATCCGCCCAGCGCGGCTGATATCGTTTCATTGATATCGGAGAGCGATACGCCCAGCGCCTGCGCTTTTTCCTGATCGACATCCAGTTTGAACTGAGGGGTATCTTCCAGCCCATTAGGGCGTACCCGAACCAGCTGATCCGGATGCTGTTTCACCATGCCCAGCAGTTGATTGCGCGCCTGGGTCAGAGCGGTATGACCGAGTCCGCCCTGGTCGATCAGTTCAAAGTCGAAGCCGGTGGCGGTACCCAGCTCAATAATGGCTGGCATGTTGAACGGGAAAACCATGGCGTCTTTGATCTGGCTAAAGGCTACGGTGGCCCGCTTGATGATGGACTCCACGCTGTTTTCATCGCCGCTGCGCGCTTCCCAGGGCTTCAGACTGACAAACGCCATACCGGAGTTTTGTCCCTGGCCGCTGAAGCTGAAGCCGTTAACGGTAAAGACGCTTTCGACGTTGGCCTTCTCGTTATGCAGGTAGTAGTCTGTCACCGTATCCAGGACCTTCTGCGTGCGCTCCTGGGTAGCACCGGACGGCAGCTGGATCATGGTCAGGAAGACGCCCTGGTCTTCGTCGGGCAGAAAGGACGTGGGCAAGCGCATGAACAGCACGGCCATCCCCACGACGATCAGCAGGTAGATCACCAGATAACGGCCAGTTCCACGTAAAATACCGCTGACGCTGTTGGTATAGTGGTTAACGCTCTGGTCGAAGCGGGCGTTAAACCAGCCGAAAAATCCTTTTTTCTCATGGTGTTCAGCTGAGGCTGGCTTCAACAACGTGGCGCAGAGCGCCGGAGTCAGTACCAGCGCAACCAGCACGGAGAGCGCCATGGCGGAGACGATGGTGATTGAAAACTGACGATAAATCGCGCCGGTTGAGCCGCCGAAAAAGGCCATCGGGACAAATACTGCGGAGAGCACCATGGCGATACCCACCAGCGCTCCCTGGATCTGCGACATAGATTTTTCCGTCGCTTCTTTTGGCGAGAGCTTCTCCTCAACCATCACACGTTCGACGTTTTCCACTACTACGATAGCGTCATCGACCAGCAGACCTATCGCCAACACCATGCCAAACATTGTCAGCGTGTTGATGGAGTAGCCAAACATCGACAATACCGCGAAGGTTCCCAACAGCACCACGGGTACGGCAATGGTTGGAATGAGCGTTGCGCGCATGTTCTGCAGGAACAGATACATGACAAGAAAGACGAGAATAATTGCTTCAAAAAGCGTTTTGACCACTTCGTGAATGGAGATTTTGACGAAAGGGGTCGTATCATACGGATAAACCACCTTCATCCCCTGAGGGAAGTAGGGCTGCAGCTCGGCCAGCTTCGCTTTAATCGCGGTGGCGGTATCCAGGGCGTTGGCGCCGGTCGCAAGCTTAATACCCAGACCAGAGGCAGGTTTACCGTTAATTCTGGCGACAACGTTATAGTTCTCTCCCCCCAGCTCAATGCGGGCGACGTCTTTCAGATGGACGACAGAGCCATCGGCGTTGACCCGCAGCGTGACCTTGCCAAACTCCTGCGGATCTTTGAGCCGCGTCTGAGCGATGATTGACGCGTTCAACTGCTGGCCTTTCAGCGCTGGCGTACCGCCGAGCTGACCCGCGGCGATCTGATCGTTCTGGACCTGCAGCGCATTGATGACGTCCACCGGCGTCAGGTTGTATTTATTCAGCAGGTTGCCATCCAGCCAGACGCGCATAGCGTACTGCGCGCCGAACAGCTGCACATCGCCCACGCCGTTGAGGCGGCTAATAGGATCTTTGACATTGGAGGCAACATAGTCAGAAATATCGTCCTGGGTGGTGGTCGGGTTATCAGAGATAAAGCCGGCGACCAACAGGAAGCTGCTACTGGATTTCTCGACGCTAATCCCTTGCTGCTGTACTTCCTGGGGCAGCAGCGGCGTGGCCAGCTGCAGTTTGTTTTGCACCTGTACCTGGGCAATATCGGGATCGGTACCCGATTTAAAGGTGAGCGTAATGGTTACCGAACCGGCAGAGTCGCTGGTCGACGACATATACATCAGGTTGTCGATGCCGTTCATATTCTGCTCGATAACCTGGGTGACGGTATCCTGTACGGTCTGGGCATCTGCACCGGGGTAGGTGGCGGAGATCGCTACCGCAGGAGGGGCGATTGTCGGGTACTGAGCTATCGGCAGCTGCAGGATGGCCAGGCCGCCGGCAATCATCATAATGATGGCCAGCACCCAGGCGAAGACCGGTCGATGAATAAAAAACTTAGACATGGCTGGGTATCCTTATTGCACGGCCGGCGCCGCACGCTCCGCTTCCGCTTTGACAGTGACGCCTGGACGGACTTTCTGTAAGCCGCTGACAATCACTTTATCGCCCGGCTTCAGCCCACTGGTGATAAGCCACTTATCGCCAACGGCCTGAGTCGCGACCACTTCCCGGGTTTCAACCTGGTTTTTGTCATTCACCAGCATCACGGAGGCATCACCACGCGGCGTGCGGGTCACCCCTTGCTGCGGTACCAGGATAGCCTGCGGATCGACGCCTTCGTCTATGCGGGCGCGGACGAACATCCCTGGCAGCAGGACATGCTGCGGGTTAGGGAAGATAGCGCGCAGAGTAATTGAGCCCGTACTTTCATCAACAGTGACGTCAGAAAACTGCAGTGAACCTTTGAGCGGATAGGCCTGGCCGTTCTCCATGACCAGCTCAACGCTTTTAGTATCACCGCCGCGCTGCAGGCTTTCCTGCTTAAGGCGCATGAAGTCATTACTGGACTCCGTCACGTCAACATAGATGGGATCGAGCTGCTGGACGGTAGCCAGGGCATCCGATTGGCCGTTGGTGACCAGCGCCCCTTCGGTGACGCTCGATTTACCGATGCGCCCGCTAATGGGGGAGGTTACTTTGGTGTAGGCCAGGTTGATACGGGCCGTTTCTACGGCAGCTTTGGTGGCGATGACATCGGCATCGGCCTGGCGGGCGGTGGCCACTGCCTGATCGTATTCCTGCTGGCTGATATATTTAGTACCCAGCAGTGGAACGTAGCGTTTCACCGTCAAATGGGCGATAGCGGCCGCGGCTTCGGCTTTGGCCTCATCGCCTTTGGCGCTGTTCCACGCCGCCTGGTAGGTCGCCGGATCGATCTGATAGAGCGACTGGCCTGCTTCGACATCACTTCCTTCAACAAAGTTACGCTTCAGAATGATACCGCTCACCTGGGGGCGGACTTCCGCTACGCGAAAAGCAGAGGTTCGGCCCGGCAGTTCGGTGGTGACTGATAGCGGCGCGCTGTTCACTACATGGACCGTCACCTGCGGCGCCTGCGCATGGGGTTGCTGGTTGTCAGAATTATCGCAACCGGTTAGCAATAAGGCCGAGATAATTAAACCGGATAAAAGTGTCACTCTGGCGTGAGTCGTCATGGCGGTTCCTTATAGATTACGTACCCAATCAGGCGGCGAATCTGTGAAAGAAAGAGGGAATCAAAAAGCAGTTTGCCATCCTACAAATAAACGCCGTTGGATGTAAGAGATACTTATTTTTAAGCAATCAGCAAGGCACGCAAAAACAAAAAAATGGTCACTGTAGTATTGCGATTTATCGCAATTGTAAAAGTTGATAAATAGACATTATTTCAGTGAATGTATTTTCCGGTGATATTCACTTGAATAATTAATTCTCTTTTCGCATCAGGATTAACTTGTCTGCATTTTTGCTAAATAATACTTCATGGCAAATGCTAGATTAATTCTAATTAAGAATATCCTATATGATCTGCTTATCGGGAAGTGGGGCCTTGTATGGCAAGAAAAACAAAAGAAGAGGCGCAGCGCACGCGGCAGCTCCTGATTGAGTCCGCAATCCAGCAGTTCGCCCTGCGCGGAGTAACCAACACCACCCTGACGGATATCGCCGATGCGGCGGGAGTGACTCGCGGCGCGGTGTACTGGCATTTTGCCAGTAAGACGGAGCTGTTTAATGAAATGTGGCAGCAGCAGCCGCCGCTTAGAGATTTGATTCAGCCCAGTCAGGCCATAGAGTACGAACATGAGCCGCTAAATGCTTTACGCGAGCGGTTTATTGCAGGCCTGCGCTATATTGCTGCGAATCCTCGACAGCGCGCTCTGATGCAAATTCTTTATCAGCGCTGTGAGTTTTCCAGTGATATGCTTTCGGAATACGAAATTCGCCAACGTATTGGTTTTAATTATTCACTCATTGGCGGCATCCTGCAGTGCTGCGTGCGTAACAATATATTGCCAGCCGAAACAAACATTGAGATGATATTAATTGTTTTACACAGTGCTTTTTCCGGGCTGATTAAAAACTGGCTGCTCGATCCGCAACGCTTCGATCTTTATCAGCAGGCGCCTGCGCTGGTGGATAATATAATGGCGGTGGTCTGTGCTGCGCGTTTATCGGGAGGGCCTGCGCTACGGCTGGTGAATTAGTAATGAGTTCTGTTGGCGCAGATAATAAAAAAGGCGCTTCCCCATGCCGAAGAGCGCCTTTTATATCAAGCAAGCAACTGACTAGTATCAGTTCATGCCGTATTTTTTCAGTTTTTTACGCAGCGTACCGCGGTTGATGCCCATCATCAGAGCAGCGCGGGTCTGGTTACCACGGGTGTATTGCATCACCATGTCCAACAGGGGCTGTTCAACTTCAGCCAGTACCAGCTCATACAGGTCATTCACATCCTGACCGTTCAGTTGAGCAAAATAGTTCTTCAGTGCCTGTTTAACCGAGTCACGCAGGGGCTTTTGAGTTACCTGATCCTGAGAGTTAACGGTAGAAACGGTCAGTACGTCAGAATTTACGCGTTGTTCGAACATAGTTCTGTCAGCTCTTTATTTCTATTACGCAAAATTTTCGAAGTATGCCTCCAACGCCTCCAGCTGTTCGCTGGCATCCTCAATGGCGTTGAATGTGCGCCGAAACTGGTCATCTGGAGCATGTTCCTGAAGATACCAGGAGACGTGTTTACGCGCGATTCGGTACCCTTTTGCCTGACCATAAAAGTCATGCAATTCCCGAACGTGCGCACAAAGCAAGCGCTTCACCTCTGCCAGCGGCAGCGGGGGTAGCAGCTCTCCAGTGTCCAGATAATGCTGGATTTCCCGAAAGATCCAGGGTCTTCCCTGAGCTGCACGGCCTATCATCAGGGCATCAGCCCCTGTATAGTCGAGCACAGCTCTGGCTTTAAGCGGGTCAGTAATGTCGCCATTCGCGATAATCGGAATGGAAACTTTCTGCTTAACTGCCCGAATACTGTCGTACTCAGCGTCTCCGTTAAACAAGCAGGCGCGGGTGCGTCCGTGAATAGTCAGAGCCTGAATGCCACACTCTTCGGCCAGTTGGGCAATCTCTACGCAGTTACGGTGTTCCGGTTCCCAACCGGTGCGAATCTTGAGAGTCACAGGAACGTCCACCGCGTTAACGACCGCCGTCAGGATCGACTTCACCTGGTCGGGGTACTGCAAGAGGGCTGAACCTGCAAGCTTGCGATTCACCTTTTTCGCCGGGCATCCCATATTGATATCAATAATCTGGGCGCCGCTTTCCACGTTAATCCGCGCGGCGGCAGCCATCTCTTCCGGCACGCTACCGGCGATTTGCACGGTACGAATACCGGGCTCATCGATATGCACCATCCGTAAACGGGACTTGTCGCTCTCCCACACCTGTGGGTTAGAAGACATCATCTCGGAAACGGTTAAACCCGCTCCCATCTCGTAGCACAGCGTCCGGAATGGTCTGTCAGTAATGCCAGCCATGGGCGCTGCGATCAGGCGATTTCTGAGCTGGTGGTGTCCGATGCGCATGAGTTAAGAAATGACCATACTGTGACTGCAAGGCGGCGTATATTACGCATTTTTTGCACGAGATGAAAGGCCAAACTTTGAGCAATCCTCTGTTGCAGATCAATGAATCCGGGACTAGCGTAAAAGGGATGAATAAATACTTATATTAATCATTGATTTAATGGATGATGGATAATTTGTGTCCATTTATAAAATCATAAAACTTCTCGATTTTTCTTGGATAAACTGGCCGCATGGCGATATAAAACGCTGTTTTTGTAGCCAAAAAAGTGCTCTGTAGTGCGATCTGCCTCTCATTTCCTGGCATTATTTGGTGGCAACTGGAAACAAAAATGCGGCCCGTAGGCCGCATCGCGCTTAGTTTTTCCGGCCGGTAATCCGGCACCACTCTTCCTTCTCGACCACCGGGTCAAGGGCGAAGAGATCGGCATAGGCTTCACAGACGCTCTCCGCCTGGCTGGCAAGGATGCCGGAAAGCCCCAGCAAACCGCCTGAAACGGGCAGGACGCTGATTAATGGCGCCAGCTCACGCAGCGGGCCTGCCAGGATATTCGCGACCACCACGTCGGCTTTCATCGACTCCGGTTGGTCCTGAGGAAGATAGAGCTCCAGGCGTTCAGAAACGCCGTTACGCTGCGCGTTATCACGACTGGCCTGAATAGCCTGCGGGTCGATATCAATCCCGATTGCTTTTGCCGCCCCCAGCTTCAGTGCGGCAATCGCCAGGATGCCGGAGCCGCAGCCGAAATCAATCACCGTTTTTCCGTTGAGGTCGAGCCCATCCAGCCACTGCAGGCACAGGGATGTCGTCGGATGCGTACCGGTGCCAAAGGCCAGACCCGGATCGAGCATCACGTTGACGGCATTTTCATCCGGAACATCGCGCCAGCTTGGGCAGATCCATAGCCGCTCCCCGAAGCGCATGGGGTGGAAGTTATCCATCCATTCCCGTTCCCAGTCTTTATCTTCCAGCTGCTCGATCTTATGCGCGAACCCGGCGCCCAGCAGCGGATGCTGCTCCAGTTGGGCAACGACCGCTTTCATATCGGTTTCAGCATCGAACAGGCCGATTACGTCGGTATCCCCCCACAGGCGGGTTTCCCCGGGCAATGGCTCAAATACCGGCGTATCGTGCGTATCCTGGAAGGTGATCGAGACCGATCCGGCCTCCATCAGCGCATCGCTAAGATCTTCAGCGTTCGCGCCGGTGGTATTTAGTTTCAGTTGGATCCATGGCATAGCAAAACTCTTTATTTATCAGTAGTCAAAATGGGGGGCTGTGGGGCGGGACGACCGAAACGGTTCCCCGCCACAAACGCCAGCAAACTCAGTAGCAGCGCGGGAACGATCGGGTGAAAGCCCAGAAACTGCACTTTCAGCGTGGCCAGTACGGCATACAGGACGCCGCCTACGATCATCGCGCTCAGCGCGCCAGCCGCGTTGGCGCGTTCCCAGTAAAGGCCCAGCACCAGCGGCCACAGGAAGACGGCTTCCAGGCCGCCGAAAGCCAGCAGGTTCAGCCAGATTATCATCTCCGGCGGCCGCCAGGCCGCGAGCAGCAACAAGACCCCCAGCAGGAGCGTGATGCCGGCGGACATGCGTTTAAGCCGCTTTTCGTTAGTCGCCTGATCCGGCCGCCAGTTCAGGTACAGATCTTTGATGATCGTAGCGGAACTTTGCAGAAGTTGGGCATTGATCGTCGACATAATCGCCGCCATCGGCGCGGCAAGGAAGATCCCGGCGGCAAAGGGCGGAAGCACTTTAACCATCAGCGTCGGGATCACCAGATCCGGCACGGTTAAATCGGGGATCACCGCCCGGCCTAATGCCCCAGCCAGATGCATGCCAAACATCAGGATCGCCACCACGATGGTGCCGATAATGATGCCGCGATGCACGGCTTTGCTGTCTTTGTAGGAGATACAGCGCACTGCGGTATGTGGCAGACCAATAACGCCGAAGCAGACCAGCACCCAAAACGAGGCCATAAAGGTTGGCGAGAGGATATCTTCCGCGCCCTGCGGGGACACCAGCTTGACGTCGATCGACTGCAGCGTCTCTACCGCATGGCCAACCCCCCCGGCGGCGTGGATCACGCCTACCAGCAGCACGATCGTGCCGATCAGCATTACCATGCCCTGCATCGTGTCGTTGAGCACGCTGGCGCGAAAGCCGCCATAGGCGGTATACAGCGCGATGCTGACCCCGAAGATCAGCAGGCCGGTATCGTAAGGAATACCGGCAGCCGTCTCCAGCAGGCGGGCGCCGCCGATAAACTGGACGGTCATGGCGCCGACAAAGGCCACCAGCAGACTCAGGCTGGCCAGCCAGACCAGCAGGCGACTCTGATAGCGAGCAAACAGCATGTCATTGAGGGTGACAGCATTATAGCGACGCGCAAGGATGGCGAATTTTTTCCCCAGCACGCCCAGCGACAGCCAGATGGCGGGGAGCTGGATCATCGCCAGCAGCACCCAGCCCAGGCCGTATTTATAGGCGGCGCCGGGTCCGCCGATAAATGAGCTGGCGCTGATATAGGTGGCGGTTAGCGTCATGGCCAGCACGAAGCCGCCCATCGAGCGGCTGCCGAGAAAGTACTCATTAAGAAAGCTACCTGAGGCGCGTTTTCTCATGGCGTAGAGGGATAAACCGAACACCACCACCAGGTAGGCGATCAGGGGAATAATGACCTCAAACTGCATCATCGTCCTCCAGAGAAATATCGCGGAAAATCAGTTTGACCATCGCCCAGCACAGCAGAATGAACAGCAGCGGTACCAGCAGGCAGGCCATTTCAAACCAGTGTGGCAGGCCGGTAAAGCCAATAGCCACCCCCGGCAGATAGGCGGCGGCCAGCCAGGCGGCAAGGTAGAGAAGGGTCAGCCACAGCGCCCAGCGCGCTTCTTTGTGGGCCTGAACAAAGCGTTTGTCCATTTTTTGTCCCTTGAGGATGAAGAAAGCGGGGATTGTACCGCATGGTATAGATGAGGAGAGAGAAAAAGAAAAAAGGCCGGTTTACCCGGCCTTTTGCTGAGAGAGCAGAATTATTTTTCCTGCAAGCCGAGTTTTTTCTCCAGATAGTGGATATTGGTGCCACCATGCTGGAAATTCTCGTCGCTCATAATGCGCATCTGCAGATCGACGTTGGTTTTGATGCCATCGATGATCAGCTCCTGCAGCGCATTCTTCATGCGGGCAATCGCCACGTCACGGCTTTCGCCGTAGCAGATCAGTTTACCGATCATGGAGTCATAGTACGGCGGTACGGTGTAACCGGCGTAAATATGTGACTCCCAGCGCACGCCAAAGCCACCCGGCGCGTGGAAACGGGTGATTTTGCCCGGGCTCGGCAGGAAGGTGTTCGGGTCTTCGGCGTTGATACGGCATTCCACCGCATGGCCGCGAACCACCACTTCATCCTGCTTGATAGACAGCGGCTGGCCGGCTGCGATACGCAGCTGCTCTTTGATCAGGTCAACGCCGGTGATCATTTCAGTTACCGGATGCTCTACCTGGATACGGGTGTTCATTTCAATGAAGTAGAACTCGCCGTTTTCGAACAGGAACTCAAAGGTACCCGCCCCGCGGTAGCCGATATCCACACAGGCTTTCGCGCAACGCTCGCCGATGTAGCGACGCAGTTCCGGGGTGATGCCCGGCGCCGGCGCTTCTTCGACCACTTTCTGATGACGGCGCTGCATGGAGCAGTCACGTTCAGCCAGATAGATAGCGTTGCCCTGACCATCCGCCAGCACCTGAATTTCAATGTGGCGTGGGTTTTCCAGGTATTTCTCCATGTAGACCATGTCGTTGTTGAAAGCCGCTTTGGCTTCCGCTTTGGTCATGGAGATGGACTGTGCCAGTTCAGCGTCGCTACGTACAACGCGCATACCGCGACCGCCGCCGCCGCCGGAAGCTTTGATGATCACCGGATAGCCGATGCGTTTGGCATGGGCGCGGTTAGCGTCCATGTCGTCGCCCAGCGGGCCATCAGAACCTGGAACGGTCGGAACGCCAGCTTTCTTCATGGCGGTGATGGCGGACACTTTGTCGCCCATCAGGCGGATAGTGTCGGCTTTCGGGCCGATGAAGATAAAGCCGGAACGCTCAACCTGCTCAGCAAAATTAGCGTTCTCAGAGAGGAAGCCATAACCCGGGTGAATCGCTACCGCGCCAGTGATCTCAGCGGCGCTGATAATGGCCGGAATGTTCAGATAGCTTTTTACGGACGGAGCCGGACCGATGCAGACCGTCTCATCCGCTAACAATACGTGTTTTAGATCGCGATCCGCAGTAGAGTGCACAGCGACAGTCTTGATGCCCAGTTCTTTACAGGCACGCAGGATGCGCAGTGCGATCTCGCCACGGTTAGCGATGACAATTTTATCCAGCATGTTCGCCTCGTTACTCGATAACTACCAGCGGCTCGTCGAATTCTACCGGTTGGCCGCTTTCGATCAGAATGGCTTTCACCACGCCGGCTTTGTCGGCTTCGATCTGGTTCATCATTTTCATCGCTTCGACGATGCACAGGGTGTCGCCCACGTTAACTTTCTGGCCAACTTCCACAAACGCTTTCGCGTCCGGGCTCGGCGTACGATAGAAAGTACCAACCATCGGGGAACGTACGATGTGACCACTGATTTCCGCTTTCGCCGGCGCTTCAGCCGCAGCAGCTGGTGCGGCAGTCGCGGCGGCAGGCGCCTGAGGCTGCATCATCGGCGCAGCATAAGCCTGCTGCATAACCGGATAGCTTGCGGCCGGTGCAGAGCGGCTGATGCGAACAGACTCTTCGCCTTCAGAAATTTCCAGTTCGGAGATACCTGATTCTTCAACCAGCTCGATCAGTTTTTTAATCTTACGAATATCCATGAGTGGGTTCCGTACTCTTTGTTTAGTGTGATTGTGACAGGCGTTTTACCGCCGTCTGTAAAGCGTATGAATAACCATCCGCCCCCAGCCCGCAAATGACGCCAGCGGCGACATCTGACAGATACGAGTGCTGGCGGAAGGGTTCGCGTGCATGCACATTGCTCAGGTGAATCTCGATAAACGGGATGTTCACGGCGAGCAAAGCGTTACGGATTGCTACGCTGGTATGCGTGAACGCGGCCGGATTAATCAGGATATAGTCCACGTTGTCTTTAGCCTGATGAATTCGGTCGATTAACGCATGCTCCGCGTTGGACTGCAGGTGATCCAGACTCACATTCAGCGCCGCCGCTTCAGATGTTAAACGGTTAACAATTTCAGCCAGCGTGAGAGGGCCATACTTCTCAGGCTCGCGGGTACCGAGCATGTTAATGTTTGGACCATTCAAAAGCAAAATGTGAAACTTCACTGCCATTGTGTGGCGATCTCCTGCCATTTTCGGGTAAAAAACAACATATACCTTCAATGCGCCCTTGTCACCTTTTCAGGGTCAGAAAACCCCGTCAGGAAAACCAAAGTCGCACATTATAACGATTTCGTAGCAATTGGCAGCTAAATACTGGTCTTATCAGGGAAGATTATCAACCGCTATCTGAAAAAGAGTCGCGGTTGATAAAGGATCTGCGGGAAACTGCACATTACCGGATTGCGCGCCACCACTGGCGGAACTTCTTGTAACGCCATGTCAATAGCGCCGCTGCCAGCAGGGCATATATAACGGGCTGCGGCGAGACGATCTTCACTGACCACAGGTAGTGTATCGGCGCGAGGATCGCCACCAGATAGACGAAGTTGTGTAAAAGTTGCCAGCGATGCCCCAGTTTTCGCTGCATCGCTTGCGTGGAGGTCACCGCCAGCGCCAGCAGAATCGCCCAGCAGATCATGCCCAATGTCAGATAGGGGCGGGTGATAATCTCCGAGCCCAGCAGCGCCAGATTGTTAATGCCCAGCTCCAGTAGGGTATAGCTGGTCAGGTGCAGCGTCGCCCAGGCAAAACACCATAAACCTAACAGCCGACGAACGCGAATCAATAATGGCTGCTTCGCATAGCGCGCCAGCGGAGAGACCAGCAGCGTCGCCAGCAGAAACTTAAGCGCCATTCTGCCGGTAAAGTGCTGGATATCCTTGGCTGGATCGGCGCTCAAGTAGCCCTGGTGCCCGGCCCAGAATAACCAGACCAGCGGCAAAAACCCCGCAAGGTGAAGTAAAACCTTCAGACAGACGATCTGTTTGACGGTGAAACGCACTAGAAGTTCTCCCGCAGATTCATGCCGCGATACAGCGACGCCACTTCGTCGGCATAGCCATTAAACAGCAACGTCGGTTGACGCTTCACATCGAGCACGCCGCCGGCGCCGATAAACCGCTCGCTAGCCTGTGACCAGCGGGGGTGATCGACGTGCGGATTGACGTTGGCGAAGAAGCCGTATTCGTCCGGCGCCGCCAGGTTCCAGGTGGTTGGCGGCCGCTCGCGGGTCAGCTCGATACTAACAATGGATTTTATGCCTTTAAAACCGTACTTCCACGGCACGGTCAGGCGGACCGGCGCGCCGTTTTGCGGCGGCAGCGCTTTGCCATACACCCCGACGGTGAGTAGCGTCAGCGGGTGCATCGCTTCATCCAGCCGTAGCCCCTCCACGTAAGGGTAAGCGAGCCCCCCGCCGATAAACCGGTCTTTCTGGCCGGGCATTTGATCCGGAGCATAGAGGGTTTTGAAGGCCACATAGCGCGCGCTGCTGGTGGGCTCCACCAGCGCCAGCAGTTTATGCAGCGGGAAGCCGACCCAGGGGACCACCATCGACCAGGCTTCCACACAGCGCATACGATAAATGCGCTCTTCCAGCGGGAAGCGTTTGGTCAGATCGTCATGGTCAAGGGTCAGAGGTTTCGCCACTTCGCCACCGATGGTGAGCGTCCAGGGATCGGTGCGCAGGCTACCCGCGTTCGCCGCCGGATCGGCTTTATCGAGGCCGAATTCATAAAAATTATTGTAACCGGCGACCTTATCTTCCGGGGTAAGCGTCAGATTAGCCTGCCACTCGGCGGGTTTAGCAAACTCCAGGGCCTTGCCCGCTGGCGCTGGTGGGCGGTCGTGGCCTTTAAACCAGTCCAGCAGGTCGGCCTGCGCGGCGGCGGGAAGGGAAAGCGCGGTCGCGCTGATACCCAGCATTTTCAGCACCTGGCGCCGCTTGAGCATAAAAACGGATTCGGCCGTGACGTCGGCTTCCGTCAGTTTTTTTCTTTTCATGGTGTCCTCCGTCATGCGTTTTCCTAAGCATGACGGAGACGGCGATGAATGGCGAATATGTCACGAAAAATTGCACATTAGGATGAGGAGCCGCCGCCGAAGCAGAGGCGCGGTCGTCCAGGAATCATCGGAAAGTGGCGCAAGACGTTTCCTTTGCCGCGCATGACCCGGCATCTTTAGCAGGGAAAAGGGAGCGTTAAGCTGGCCAGACGGTATAGCGGTAATAATTTGCGCCGCCGGCGCGGGTTTGTCATCCTGCGTCTAAAATTAAAGCGCTTCTGGCACAGGCCGCAGGCGGGCGACGATTGGCAAATTTTTTCTGCAAACTATACTCGCTATCGGCATACTTTTACCGATAATACGCATTCCATTGCCAGACTCGCCATCTTTGATAGTATGCGTCGCGCTTTAAAAGGTTAATGCTTGCGGCAAGGCGCGCGCCGGCACGGGAGCCTGATGGTTCATCGGGTAGTCATTCACTCGCGGAGTTAACACAGGGATGCGATTAACGACGAAGTTCTCAGCCTTTATTACGCTGCTAACTAGCCTGACCATCTTTGTCACGCTGATTGGCGCTTCGCTGAGTTTTTATAACGGCATTGAGAACAAGGTCGAAAACCGCGTTCAGGCGGTGGCGACCATGCTGGATAACCGGCTCATCACCACCTCTTTCGATAAGCTTGAACCGCAGTTGGATGAGCTGATGACGCCGATCGAGATCGTGCATATCGATTTCATGCTCAACGGCAAACCGCTCTACAGCCATTCCCGACCCGATAGCTATCGCCCGCTCGGCAGCCATGAGCAATTCCGTGAGATCACGGTTCAGTCGCTTAAACATCCTGGCATTACGCTGCATCTGGTCTACGTTGACCCGATGGTGAACTATTTCCGTTCGCTGTCGATCACTGCCCCGCTGTCGATCTCAATTGGCTTCATGGTGGTAATTATTTTCTTCGCCGTCCGCTGGATCCGCCGCCAGCTGGCCGGCCAGGAGCTGCTGGAGCTGCGTTCCACGCGTATCCTGAGCGGCGAGCGCGGGCCGCAGGTGCGCGGGTCGGTCTATGAATGGCCGGCCAGCACCAGTAGCGCGCTGGATATGCTGCTGTCGGAGCTGCAGTTCGCCAGCGATCAGCGCAGCCGGATGGATACGCTTATTCGCTCCTACGCGGCGCAGGATTCGAAAACCGGACTGAATAACCGCCTGTTTTTTGACAATCAGCTGGCCACGCTGCTGGAAGACCAGGAGAAGGTGGGAGCCTACGGCATCGTGATGATGATCCGTCTGCCGGAGTTTGATCTGCTACGGGACAACTGGGGACGGGCGGCGGCCGAAGAACATTACTTTACGCTTATCAACCTGCTCTCTACCTTTATTATGCGTTACCCCGGCGCGCTGTTGGCGCGCTATCACCGTAGCGACTTCGCCGTGCTGCTGCCGCACCGTACGTTGAAAGAGGCGGATAGTATCGCCGGCCTGTTGCTGAAGGCGATGGATGCGCTGCCTCCAACGCGTATCCTCGATCGCGACGATATGATGCATATCGGCATCTGTTCTTTCCGCAGCGGGCAATCGGCGGCGCAGGTGATGGAACATGCGGAAGCGGCGACGCGCAACGCGGTGCTGCAGGGCAGCAACAGCTGGTCGGTCTATGATGACACCCTTCCGGAGAAAGGTCGCGGCAACGTTCGCTGGCGAACGCTGATCGAACAGATGCTGAGCCGCGGCGGGCCGCGGTTGTACCAAAAACCTGCTGTCACCCGCGACGGGCGGGTACATCATCGTGAACTGATGTCGCGGATGTACGACGGTAAAGAAGAGGTGATTGCAGCGGAATACATGCCGATGGTGCTGCAGTTTGGCCTGGCGGAGGAGTATGACCGCCTGCAGGTAACGCGCCTGCTGCCGTTTTTAGGCTTCTGGCCCGAGGAGAATTTGGCGCTCCAGCTGTCGGTGGAGTCGCTGATCCGTCCGCGTTTCCAGCGCTGGCTGCGCGATGCCTTGATGCAGTGTGAAAAATCGCAGCGTCAGCGGATTATTTTTGAACTTGCAGAGGCAGATGTTTGTCAATATATCGGCCGTCTGCAGCCGGTTATGCGATTGGTTAACGCTCTGGGCGTTCGGGTGGCAGTGGTTCAGGCGGGGTTAACCCTGGTTGGAACCAGCTGGATCAAGCAGCTGGATGCGGAGCTGATCAAACTGCATCCGGGTCTGGCGCGCAACATCGAAAAGCGCAGCGAGAACCAACTGCTGGTGCAAAGCCTGGTGGAAGCCTGTAAAGGCATGCCTATGCAAGTTTTTGCGACGGGCGTACGCAGCCGCAGCGAGTGGTTGGTACTGTCCCAATGCGGTGTCACGGGCGGGCAGGGGGAATTTTTTGCCGCCTCACAGCCACTTGACACAAATGTGAAAAAATATTCGCAAAGATACTCGGTTTGATCTGCCGTTTAGCGTGATTTCACGTAGAATAACGCGCGCCATCGTGAAGGGGGTGTGCTTGTCTACCTGCCGGATCATCGCAATGTAAATGCCAGTGACCCTCCTTTGACAGGTTACAAATTCAGGCGTGGAGCGCTGCTGAAGATTTCAGCAATGAACGGAGTCGGGAAAATTTGTAACAAAGGAAATGAACTGCACTAATTTTCACCGCAGCAGGTGATTTTTGCGCCTTGTCGCTGCTGCGTGTGGTTGGTAAAGTAAGCGGATTTTGTTTTCCGCCCCAGCTTTCAGGATTATCCCTTAGTATGTTAAAAAAATTTCGTGGCATGTTTTCCAATGACCTGTCCATTGACCTGGGTACCGCGAATACCCTTATTTACGTAAAAGGACAAGGCATCGTATTGAATGAGCCTTCCGTGGTGGCCATTCGTCAGGATCGTGCCGGATCGCCGAAAAGCGTCGCCGCCGTGGGTCATGAAGCGAAGCAGATGCTCGGCCGTACCCCGGGTAATATCGCGGCGATTCGCCCGATGAAGGACGGCGTTATCGCTGACTTCTTCGTGACGGAAAAGATGCTGCAGCACTTTATCAAACAAGTGCACAGCAACAGCTTTATGCGCCCGAGCCCGCGCGTGCTGGTGTGTGTACCGGTTGGCGCAACCCAGGTCGAACGTCGCGCTATTCGTGAATCCGCGCAGGGCGCAGGCGCCCGTGAAGTCTTCCTGATCGAAGAGCCGATGGCGGCAGCGATTGGCGCAGGCTTACCGGTTTCTGAAGCGACCGGCTCCATGGTGGTGGATATCGGTGGCGGTACCACTGAGGTGGCGGTTATCTCCCTGAACGGCGTGGTCTATTCCTCTTCTGTACGTATCGGCGGTGACCGCTTCGACGAAGCCGTTATCAATTACGTGCGTCGTAACTACGGCTCCCTGATCGGTGAAGCGACCGCTGAACGTATCAAGCATGAAATCGGTTCGGCTTACCCGGGCGATGAAGTGCGCGAAATTGAAGTGCGCGGTCGTAACCTGGCGGAAGGCGTGCCACGCGGCTTCACCCTGAACTCAAACGAAATTCTTGAAGCGCTGCAGGAGCCTCTGACCGGCATCGTGAGTGCGGTCATGGTTGCCCTTGAGCAGTGCCCGCCGGAACTGGCGTCTGATATCTCTGAACGCGGGATGGTTCTCACCGGCGGTGGTGCGCTGCTGCGCAACCTGGACCGTCTGTTAATGGAAGAAACCGGTATTCCAGTCGTGGTTGCTGAAGATCCGCTGACCTGCGTAGCGCGTGGCGGCGGCAAGGCGCTGGAGATGATCGACATGCACGGCGGCGACCTGTTTAGCGAAGAGTAGTCAGCCTGAAGGTCCGGGGCGGCATACGAGCTGCCCCTGGTCTTTACTGACACGAGAATACGCATAGCCTATGAAGCCAATTTTTAGCCGTGGCCCCTCGCTACAGATTCGCCTTATTCTGGCGGTGCTGGTGGCGCTTGGCGTGATTATCGCCGACAGCCGCCTGGGTACGTTCAGTCAAATCAGAACGTACATGGATACAGCCGTCAGCCCTTTCTACTTTGTCTCTAATGGTCCCCGGGAACTGCTCGACAGCGTATCGCAGACGCTAGCTACCCGCGACCAGCTCGAACTGGAAAACCGCGCGCTGCGCCAGGAGCTGTTGCTGAAAAACAGCGATCTGCTGATGCTGGGCCAGTACAAGCAGGAGAACGCGCGCCTGCGTGAACTGCTTGGCTCGCCGCTGCGCCAGGACGAGCAAAAAATGGTGACGCAGGTCATCTCAACGGTCAACGACCCTTACAGCGATCAGGTGGTTATTGACAAAGGCAGCGTGAACGGCGTCTATGAAGGCCAGCCGGTTATCAGCGATAAAGGCGTCGTGGGGCAGGTCGTGGCCGTGGCGAAAATGACCAGCCGGGTGCTGCTGATCTGCGATGCCACTCATGCGCTGCCGATCCAGGTTCTGCGTAACGACATTCGCGTCATTGCCGCCGGTAACGGCTGCACGGACGATCTCCAGCTTGAGCATCTGCCGGCGAATACCGATATTCGCGTCGGCGACGTGCTGGTGACCTCCGGTCTCGGCGGTCGTTTCCCTGAAGGGTATCCGGTTGGGGTAGTCTCCTCGGTGAAACTGGACACCCAGCGCGCCTATACCGTGATTCAGGCGCGTCCGACGGCCGGGCTGCAGCGCTTGCGCTATCTGTTGCTGCTGTGGGGCGCCGATCGTAATGGCGCTAACCCGATGACCCCGGAAGAGGTTCATCGGGTGGCTAACGAACGTCTGATGCAGATGATGCCGCAGGTACTGCCTGCGCCGGATGCGATGGGGCCGCAGATGCCGGCGCCCGCCACCGGGTTGACGCCGCCTCAGCCGTCGCAGCCTGCAGGGGGGCAATAGTGGCAAGTTACCGTAGCCAGGGACGCTGGGTTATCTGGCTCTCGTTTCTTATCGCGCTATTGCTGCAAATTATGCCCTGGCCGGCGGACATCAGCGTTTTCCGGCCCAACTGGGTATTATTGATCCTGCTGTACTGGATCCTCGCGTTGCCGCACCGGGTAAACGTGGGGACGGGTTTCGTGATGGGGGCTATTCTTGATCTCATCAGCGGTTCAACGCTCGGCGTTCGCGCGCTGTCTTTAAGCATCGTCGCCTATCTGGTCGCGCTGAAGTATCAGCTGTTCCGTAACCTGGCGCTGTGGCAGCAGGCGCTGGTGGTAATGCTGTTATCCCTGGCCGTGGATATCATTGTTTTCTGGGCAGAGTTTTTAGTGATCAACGTCTCTTTCCGTCCGGAAGTATTCTGGAGTAGTGTAGTAAACGGCATCCTCTGGCCATGGCTCTTCCTGCTGATGCGTAAAGTGCGTCAGCAATTTGCAGTGCAATAAGGTTGATATGACAACTCTGTATCTCGCTTCTGGTTCCCCGCGTCGGCAGGAACTGCTGACTCAGCTTGGTCTCGCTTTCGAGCGTCTGGTTCCTGGTATCGAGGAGCAGCGACAGCCGCAGGAGAGCGCCCAGCACTATGTCGTCCGCCTGGCGCGCGAAAAAGCGCAGGCCGGGGTGGCGATGGCCACCCGCGATTTGCCGGTGCTGGGAGCGGATACGATTGTCATTTTGAACGGCGAAGTGCTGGAAAAACCGCGCGACGCCGAACACGCTGCAGCGATGCTGCGTTTGCTTTCCGGCCACACCCATCAGGTCATGACCGCGGTGGCGCTGGCGGATAAGCAGCAAACGCTGGACTGTCTGGTGGTCACGGAAGTGACCTTCCGGCGGCTCAGCGAGCAGGATATCGCCGATTATGTGGCCAGCGGCGAGCCTTTAGATAAAGCAGGTGCATACGGTATTCAAGGGTTGGGTGGTTGCTTCGTCAGGAAGATTAATGGCAGCTATCACGCCGTAGTCGGCTTACCGCTGGTGGAAACGTATGAGTTGCTCAGTAACTTTAACTCACTGCGTAAAGGAAAGGGATAAAGATGACGGCTGAATTATTAGTTAACGTAACGCCATCCGAAACGCGCGTTGCGTATATTGATGGCGGTATTCTGCAGGAAATCCATATTGAGCGTGAAGCGCGACGCGGAATAGTAGGCAATATCTACAAAGGTCGTGTTAGCCGAGTGCTGCCGGGAATGCAGGCGGCTTTTGTAGATATTGGTCTGGATAAGGCGGCGTTCCTTCACGCCTCCGATATCATGCCGCATACCGAGTGCGTCGCCGGTGAGGAGCAAAAGCAGTTTACCGTGCGCGATATTTCGGAGCTGGTGCGCCAGGGCCAGGACCTGATGGTCCAGGTGGTTAAAGATCCGCTGGGTACCAAAGGCGCGCGTCTGACCACCGATATTACCCTGCCTTCCCGCTATCTGGTCTTTATGCCAGGCGCCTCCCACGTGGGGGTCTCTCAGCGGATTGAAAGCGAAGCCGAGCGCGAGCGCCTAAAAAAGGTCGTCGCAGAATATTGCGATGAGCAGGGCGGGTTTATCATTCGCACCGCTGCGGAAGGTGTTCACGAGCAGGAGATGGCCGCCGATGCCGCTTATCTTAAGCGCGTATGGACCAAGGTGATGGAGCGCAAAAAGCGCAACCAGACCCGCTATCAGCTGTATGGCGAGCTGGCTCTGGCCCAGCGCGTGCTGCGTGATTTTGCCGATGCGCAACTGGATCGCATTCGCGTCGACTCGCGCCTGACCTATGAGGCGTTGCTCGAATTCACCGCCGAATATATCCCGGAAATGACCAGCAAGCTGGAACACTACAGCGGCCGTCAGCCGATATTCGATCTCTTTGACGTTGAGAACGAAATTCAGCGCGCGCTGGAGCGTAAAGTCGAGCTCAAATCCGGGGGCTATCTGATCATCGACCAGACCGAGGCGATGACCACCATCGATATCAACACCGGGGCCTTTGTCGGGCACCGCAATCTTGACGATACGATCTTCAATACCAACATCGAAGCCACCCAGGCGATAGCCCGCCAGCTACGTTTGCGTAATCTCGGCGGCATTATCATCATTGATTTCATAGACATGAACAATGAAGATCACCGTCGACGGGTGTTGCACTCTTTAGAGCAGGCGCTGAGTAAAGATCGGGTGAAGACCAGCATTAACGGCTTCTCCCAGCTGGGCCTGGTGGAGATGACCCGTAAACGCACCCGTGAAAGCGTGGAGCATGTGCTGTGCAACGAGTGCCCAACCTGCCACGGACGTGGAACGGTAAAGTCGGTGGAAACGGTGTGCTATGAGATTATGCGTGAGATCGTCCGCGTACATCATGCTTATGATTCCGATCGCTTCCTGGTCTATGCTTCCCCTGCGGTGGCGGAAACCCTGAAAGGGGAAGAGTCGCATGCGCTGGCGGAAGTGGAAATCTTTGTCGGCAAACAGGTGAAGGTACAAATTGAGCCGCTCTATAATCAAGAGCAGTTCGATGTGGTTATGATGTAAGACACCGCGTCATTGTGCGGCTGACAAGGAGAGAGGCGTGAGGCGACTGCCCGGGATTTTATTGCTCACCGTGGCAACATTGATTGTTATCGTCGCGCTGCTGGTGAGTGGCTTGCGTCTCGTGTTGCCACAGCTCGACGCCTGGCGTCCGCAGCTGCTGGAGAAGATCTCCACCCTCACCGGTACGCCGGTGGACGCCTCGCAGATCACCGCCAGCTGGCAGACTTTTGGTCCGACGTTAGACGCCCGCGATATCCATGTCGGGCTGAAAGATGGCGGCACAATGGCGGTCAAGCGCGTAACCCTGGCGCTGGATGTCTGGCAGAGCCTGCTGCATATGCGCTGGCAGTTCCGCGACCTCACCTTCTGGCAGCTGCAGGTCCATACCAATACCCCTATTCAGACCAATGACGGTGGCGAAAGCCTGAAAACCGACCGCATCAGCGATCTCTTTTTACGTCAGTTCGATCACTTTACTCTGCGCGACAGCCATCTGAGCTTCCTGACCCTTTCCGGTCAGCGGGCGGAGCTGGCGGTTCCGCAACTGACATGGCTTAACGGCAGGAACCGTCATCGCGCCGAGGGGCAGCTCAGCCTCTCCAGCCTCACCGGCCAGCATGGCGTCATGCTGGTGCGGATGGATCTTCGCGATGAGGATGGCCTGCTGAATAAAGGCCGGGTCTGGCTGCAGGCGGATGATATCGACGTCAAACCGTGGCTGGGACGCTGGATGCAGGACAATATCGCCCTGAAAAGCGCCCGCTTCAGCCTCGAAGGCTGGATGACCATTGAAAAAGGCGATGTGGCCAGCGGCGACGTATGGCTGAAAAAAGGGGGCGCCAGCTGGCAGGGCGATAACGAAGTCCATCATTTGTCGGTGGATAACCTGACGGCGCATCTCTCCCATGATAAGCAAAGCTGGGCCTTTTATATTCCCGATACGCGGATCGCTATCGATGATAAACCCTGGCCAAGCGGAGCCCTGGCGATGGCGTGGATCCCGGCGCAGGACGTTGGTGGCGACGATCGTCAGCGTAGCGATGAGTTACGTATTCGCGCCAGCAATTTGGCTCTCAGCGGCCTGAGCGGGTTACAGCCGTTTGCTGATAAGCTGGCGCCTTCTCTGGGCGAACTCTGGCGTACCACGCAGCCTGGCGGCAAAATCAATTTGCTGGCTCTCGATATCCCCCTGCAGGCGACGGAGAAAACGCGTTTTCAGGCGCAGTGGAGCGATCTGGCGTGGAAGCAGTGGAAACTCCTGCCTGGGGCAGAGCACTTCTCCGGCAGTCTGAATGGCAGCGTTGAGCACGGGGAATTACGCGCCCATATGGCGAAGGCGCTGATGCCGTATGCCGGCGTCTTCCGCGCGCCGCTGGAGATAGCCGCTGGCGAAGCCACGCTCAGTTGGGTGAAAAACGACAAAGGGTTTATGCTTGATGGCCGCGATATCGACGTGCAGGCGACAGGCGTACGCGCCCGCGGCGGCTTCCGCTATCTGCAACCGCAGGGGGACGATCCCTGGCTGGGCATTCTGGCGGGCATCAGCACCAATGACGGTGGCCAGGCATGGCGTTATTTCCCGGAAAATCTGATGGGCAAAGCGCTGGTGGACTATCTCAGCGGCGCGATTAAAGCGGGGCAAGCCAGCGATGCGACGCTGGTGTATGGCGGCAATCCGCATCTATTCCCTTATCCGCATAATGAAGGCCAGTTCCAGGTTTATGTTCCGCTGAAGAACGCCACTTTTGCCTTCCAACCGGACTGGCCGGCGCTAACCGGGCTGAACATCGACCTCAATTTTATCAACAACGGCCTGTGGATGCGGGCGGATAAAGCGATGCTTGGCAACGTGACCGCCAGCAATCTCGATGCCGCAATCCCGGACTATGCGCAGGAAAAACTGCTGATTGATGCCGATATCAAAGGCCCGGGCAAAGAGGTTGGACCTTACTTTAATACTACGCCGCTGAAAGAGTCGCTCGGGGCGGCGCTGGATTCCCTGCAGCTGGATGGGGATGTGAGCGCTCGCTTACATCTGAATATCCCCCTCGACGGCGAGATGACCACCGCGAAAGGCGATGTGCGCCTGCAGAATAATAGCCTGTTTATCAAACCGTTAGATACTACGCTGCAGAACCTGAGCGGTAATTTCAGCTTTGTGAATGGCGATCTCAATAGTCAAACGTTGAGCGCGACCTGGTTTAATCAGCCGTTGAACCTCAATTTTTCCACCCGCGAAGGTGAAAAAGCGTTTCTGGTGGATGTCGGGATGAATGCCAACTGGCAGCCGTCGCGCACCGGGCTGCTGCCGAAAGCCGTGAGTGAGGCGTTGAGCGGTAGCGTCCCGTGGGATGGCAAGGTCGCCATCGAACTGCCGTACCATGGCAATGCCAGCTATAAGGTCGATATCAACGGCGATCTGAAGAATGTGAGCAGTCGCTTACCTTCGCCAGTCAGTAAGCCCGCCGGCGAACCCCTTCCGGTCAAAATTAACGTCGCCGGCGGCCTGAGCAGCTTCGACATAACCGGCTCCATCGGGGCGAAGAATCATATTAACAGCCGCTGGTTGCTCAATCATAAGCTGACGCTGGATAGAGCGATCCTTACCACTGACAGCAAAGGGTACTCTCCGCTGCCCGATCAGCCCGGTATCGAGCTCAATCTGCCGCCGATGGATGGCGCGCAGTGGCTGGCGCTCTTCGAGAACGGCGCGGCAAATGAAGTGAGCAGCAGCGTGCTCTTTCCACCGCGCATTGTGCTGCGTACGCCGTCGCTGGCCCTTGCGGGTCAACAGTGGAACAACGTCAGTCTGATGTCCCAGCCGGTCGCCGGCGGCTCGCAGGTTGAGGCGCAGGGGCGTGAGATCAATGCCACATTGACGATGCGCGACAATGCTCCGTGGCTGGCAAATGTGCGTTATCTCTATTTCAATCCGGCCAGCGCCAGCGGCCAGAACGCAACAGAGAATGTGGCCCCCCAGACGGCGACGCGGCTGGATTTCCATGGCTGGCCCGATCTGCAGCTACGCTGCGCGGAATGTTGGCTGTGGGGACAAAAATATGGCCGCATCGATGGGGATGTGGCGATCAAAGGGGATACCTTAACGCTCTCCAACGGCCTGGTGGATACCGGGTTTGGCCGGCTGACGACCAACGGCGTGTGGGTGAACGCCCCTTCAGGGGTTCGAACCTCGCTGAAAGGCAGACTGCACGGCAATAAGACGGATGCATTTGCGGATTTCTTTGGCGTCTCCACGCCGGTGAAGGATTCGCCGTTTGATATCGACTACGATCTGCACTGGCGCGCGCCGCCCTGGTCACCCGATGTCGCGTCGCTCAATGGCATCATTAAAAGCCACCTGGGCAAGGGGCAGTTTACCGACCTGAGTACCGGGCACGCTGGCCAGCTGCTGCGTCTGCTGAGTGTGGATGCCCTGCTGCGTAAACTGCGTTTCGATTTCAGCGATACCTTCAGCGAAGGCTTTTACTTCGATTCGATTAACAGTACGGCATGGATTAAGGATGGCGTACT
The DNA here is from genome assembly GCF_018199955.1 of Klebsiella sp. P1954. NCBI lineage: Bacteria > Pseudomonadati > Pseudomonadota > Gammaproteobacteria > Enterobacterales > Enterobacteriaceae > Klebsiella > Klebsiella sp. P1954. The sequence continues at coordinate 3,492,561 of NZ_CP073373.1, forward strand.
GCATACCGATGATACGCTGGTGGATGGCCTTGAAGCGGATATTGCTATGAAAGGGTCGGTCGATCTGGTGCGTCGCCAGCTGGATCTGCAGGCGGTGGTGGCGCCGGAGATCTCCGCGACCGTCGGCGTGGCGGCGGCCTTTGCCGTCAACCCCATCGTCGGCGCGGCGGTATTTGCCGCCAGCAAAGTGCTGGGTCCGCTGTGGAATAAAGTTTCGATTCTGCGCTACCGCATCACCGGCCCGATTGACCAGCCGCAGATCAATGAAGTGCTGCGCCAGGCGCGCAGCAATAAAAAGCAATGATTTGACGATTGCCGGGAATTGCCGCAATCTCAATAGATAGCCTTCTGTATTTCCGCCTGTCAGGCGGCAACAAACGAGTAGCATAACGATGAGTCTGAACCTGGTAAGTGAACAATTACTGTCGGCAAATGGCCTGAATCATCAGGACCTGTTTGCCATTCTTGGTCAACTGACCGAGCGCCGCCTCGATTACGGCGATCTCTATTTTCAGTCGAGCTATCACGAATCCTGGGTTCTGGAAGACAGCATCATTAAAGATGGGTCGTACAATATCGACCAGGGCGTAGGCGTGCGCGCCGTCAGCGGCGAAAAAACGGGCTTTGCCTACGCCGATCAGATCAGCAAACTGGCGCTGGAGCAGAGCGCCCAGGCGGCGCGGACCATTGTGCGCGACACCGGCAATGGCAAAGTGCAGACCCTCGGCGCCGTAGAGCATCGTGCCCTGTACACCAGCATCGACCCGCTGCAGAGTATGACCCGGGAAGAGAAGCTGGATATTCTGCGCCGGGTAGACAAAGTCGCCCGGGCGGCGGACCAGCGGGTGCAGGAGGTTTCAGCCAGCCTGAGCGGGGTGTATGAGCTGATCCTGGTCGCCGCCACCGATGGCACTCTGGCCGCCGACGTTCGTCCGCTGGTTCGTCTTTCCGTCAGCGTGCTGGTGGAAGAGGATGGCAAGCGTGAGCGCGGCAGCAGCGGCGGTGGCGGGCGTTTTGGTTATGACTATTTCCTCGCCTCCCATGAGGGCGACGTGCGGGCCGATGCCTGGGCGAAAGAAGCGGTGCGCATGGCGCTGGTCAACCTCTCGGCGGTCGCCGCCCCTGCGGGGATGCTGCCGGTGGTGCTCGGCGCCGGCTGGCCTGGCGTCCTGCTGCATGAAGCGGTTGGCCATGGGCTGGAAGGCGATTTCAACCGGCGTGGCACCTCGGTCTTTAGCGGCCATATGGGGGAATTAGTCGCCTCTGAGCTGTGCACCGTAGTGGATGACGGCACCATCGCCGATCGCCGTGGCTCGGTGGCCATTGATGACGAAGGGACGCCGGGGCAATACAACGTGCTAATCGAAAACGGCATTCTGAAAGGCTATATGCAGGATAAACTCAACGCGCGCCTGATGGGCGTCGCACCGACCGGCAATGGCCGACGTGAGTCGTATGCCCATCTGCCGATGCCGCGTATGACCAACACCTATATGCTGGCGGGCCAGTCGACGCCACAGGAGATTATCGAATCGGTCGACTACGGTATCTTTGCGCCTAACTTCGGCGGCGGGCAGGTGGATATCACCTCCGGTAAATTCGTCTTCTCCACTTCCGAGGCCTATCTGATCGAAAAAGGGAAGGTCACGAAGGCGGTGAAAGGGGCCACGCTGATTGGCTCCGGCATTGAGACCATGCAGCAGATTTCGATGGTGGGCAACGACCTGCGCCTGGATAACGGCGTCGGCGTCTGTGGCAAAGAGGGCCAGAGCGTGCCGGTGGGCGTCGGCCAGCCGACCCTGAAGGTCGATAACCTTACCGTCGGCGGCACCGCCTGATCCTGACCTGGTTCCCGGCGCTGCCGGGAACCGCTTCACCGGGCGATCCCGCGCCCGTGCATGCCCTGATAGATCTTCGCCACGTCGACAAAATACTCCGTCAGATAGTTGATACAGACCTGCACTTTCAGCGGCAGTTTATCCTTTTCCGTATACAGGGCGTAGACCGGTCGCGGATCGGACTGATAGCTGGGCAGCAGGATCTCAAGCTCACCGCGGTTGATCTCTTCGATCGCCCACATTAAGGGTACATAGGCGATACCCACCCCGGCGGTCAGCCAGCGCACCAGCGTCATAGGGTCGTTGGTCACGAAGCGCCCCTGCGGGGTCAGGCGGGTCGAGATCCCTTCCGGCGCGATAATGACAAACTCATTGTCCGGCCGCACGCTATATTCCAGCCAGGCATGTCCGGCAAGGTCGGCCGGTTTCTCTGGATTGCCAGCCTGCGCCAGATAGCTTTTAGCGGCGCATAATACCATCGGCATTGAGCCCAGGCGGCGGGAAAAAAGGCTGGAATCCTGCAGGGCGCCCACGCGGATCACCACGTCAAGGCCGTCGGCGATCAGGTCTGGCGCAGGTATGCCGGTGACCAGATTAACAGAGAGCCCGGGGTATTCTTTGAGCATTTTCGCCGTTATGCGCGCCAGAACATTCTGTGCCATAGTTGAAGAGCAGCCGATGCGCAGCGTCCCGATGGGGGTATTGTTAAATGCGTATAATTGCTCATGGACATCCTGCGCTTCAAACAGCATCCTACGGCAGCCCTGGTAATAGATTTTACCTGCTTCAGTTAAGCCAAGGCTGCGGGTGCTGCGGTTGAGCAGCTTTACCTGCAGCTCATCTTCCAGTTTGGCGACGGTCTGACTGATCGAGGAAACGCTCATCTGAAGCTGGCGGGCCGCTGCGGTGAATGAACCTAATTCGACCACTTTGGCGAAAACGGACATGCGTTTTAATCGTTCCATTATTCACTCTGGCTTAAAAGTGATTTAGATCACACATTATAGATAATGCGGCAATCGTTACGTTAATATATTGTTAGCTACATAATAAACGCATCTGCTCACTACCTGTACGCTTCTTATTCAAGGTCATCATGAGTCTGTTTCCTGTCATCGTGATTTTCGGCTTATCGTTTCCGCCGATCTTCTTCGAGTTGCTTTTGTCGCTGGCTATCTTTTGGCTGGTGCACCGACTGCTGGTTCCGACCGGCATTTACGATTTTGTCTGGCACCCAGCACTGTTTAATACGGCGCTCTATTGCTGCCTTTTTTATTTGATATCGCGCTTGTTCGTTTGAGGTTGATGTGAAAACACTAACAAGAAATATCCTCCGTACTGCCATTACCGTGATACTGGTCATTCTGGCCTTCGTGGCGATTTTCCGCGCCTGGGTTTATTACACCGCCTCGCCGTGGACGCGTGATGCGCGCTTTAGCGCCGACATTGTGGCGATTGCCCCCGACGTCTCCGGGCTGATTTCTCAGGTAAACGTCAAGGATAACCAACTGGTTAAGAAAGACCAGGTATTGTTCGTTATTGACCAACCTCGTTACCAAAAAGCGCTGGCGCAGGCGGAAGCTGATGTCGCCTATTATCAGACGTTAGCTCAGGAAAAACGCGTCGAAGCCGGTCGGCGTAATAAGCTTGGCGTACAGGCGATGTCGCGGGAAGAGATTGATCAGGCGAACAACGTACTGCAAACCGTTGAACATCAGCTGGCGAAAGCGGTGGCTAGTCGCGACCTGGCCAGGCTAGATCTGGAGCGGACGGTCATTCGCGCCCCTGCGGATGGCTGGGTGACTAACCTTAACGTCTACACTGGGGAATTTATCACCCGTGGCTCCACGGCGGTGGCGCTGGTGAAAGAGAATACGTTTTACGTCATGGCCTATCTGGAAGAGACCAAACTGGAGGGCGTCCGTCCAGGCTATCGTGCGGAGATTACCCCGCTGGGCAGCAGCAAAACCATTAAAGGGACGGTGGACAGTATCGCTGCGGGGGTGACCAACGCCAGCAGCAGCAGCGACTCGAAAGGGATGGCCTCGGTCGACTCCAACCTTGAGTGGGTGCGTCTGGCGCAGCGTGTGCCGGTGCGTATTCGCCTCGATCACCAGCAGGGGAATCTGTGGCCATCGGGCACCACGGCGACGGTAGTGATCACCGGTCAAGAAGATCGTGATACCAGCCAGGCCAACTTCTTCCAGAAACTGGCTATGCGCCTGCGCGAATTTGGTTAATCGCTATGGGGACATATACCATTGCTCCCCGGCATCTCCGCTTTGCCATTAAGCTTGCATGCGCGGTGGTGCTGGCGCTGTTTGTCGGTTTCCATTTTCAGCTCGAAACGCCGCGCTGGGCGGTACTGACGGCAGCGATCGTCGCCGCCGGGCCGGCCTTTGCTGCTGGCGGCGAACCGTACTCCGGCGCGATCCGCTATCGCGGTATGTTGCGTATTGCCGGGACCTTTATTGGCTGTATTGCGGCGCTGGTTATCATCATCCTGATGATCCGCGCGCCTCTGCTGATGATGCTGGTCTGCTGTCTGTGGGCCGGGTTTTGTACCTGGGTTTCGTCGCTGGTCAAGGTCGAAAACTCCTATGCCTGGGGGCTGGCCGGGTACACCGCGCTGATTATCATTATTACCATCCATACCAATCCGATGCTGGCGCCGCAGTTTGCTGTCGAACGCTGCAGCGAAATTGTCATCGGTATTGTCAGCGCCATCGTCGCCGATCTCCTGTTTTCGCCGCGTTCGATTAAAAAAGAGATCGACCTCGAGCTCGATAACCTGCTAATTGCCCAGTATAAGCTGATGCAGTTATGCGTCGCGCACGGTGAAAAAGAGGAAGTGGATCAAGCCTGGGGAGCGCTGGTACGCCGCACTACGGCGCTGGAAGGTATGCGTAGTAACCTGATTATGGAATCCTCACGCTGGGCAAAGGCGAATCAGCGCCTGAAGGCGATCAACACCCTTTCGCTAACCCTTATCACCCAGGCTTGCGAAACCTATCTGATTCAGAACTCACGCCCGGAAATGGTCACGGACGACTATCGCGAGCTGTTCGCCGAGCCGGTTGAGACGGTGCAGGATGTTCACCAGCAGCTGAAGCGCATGCGCCGCTTCCTGACCTGGAAAGGCGAGCATAATACCCCGGTCACGATATATAGCTGGGTGGGCGCCGCCACGCGTTATCTGCTGCTTAAGCGCGGCGTGGTGGGGAATACTAAAATCAGCCGTATCGAGGATGGCGTGTTGCGCGGCGAAACGGTGGTTAAAGTGGAATCCGCCGAACGTCATCACGCGATGGTGAACTTCTGGCGCACCTCCGTCTCCTGTATTCTCGGAACGCTATTCTGGCTGTGGACGGGCTGGACCTCAGGCAGCGGCGCGATGGTAATGATCGCCGTGGTTACCGCGCTGGCGATGCGCCTGCCAAACCCGCGTATGGTGGCGATAGACTTCCTCTATGGCACCCTGGCGGCGTTACCGTTGGGCACCTTGTACTTCCTGGTGATCATGCCGGCGACGCAGCAGAGCATGCTGTTGCTTTGCATCAGCCTGGCGGCAATGGCGTTCTTTATCGGGATCGAAGTGCAGAAAAGGCGTCTCGGATCGCTGGGGGCGCTGGCGAGCACCATCAACATTCTGGTGCTGGATAACCCGATGCAGTTCCAGTTCAGCCAGTTCCTCGATAGCGCGCTGGGGCAGATCGTCGGCTGTTTCCTCGCTCTGATGGTTATTCTCATTGTCAGAGATAACTCCCGGGCCAGAACCGGTCGGGTGCTGCTGAACCAGTTTGTCTCCGCGGCGGTCTCTTCGCTGACCACCAACTCGGCGCGTCGCAAAGAGAATCATCTGCCCGCGCTCTATCAGCAGCTGTTTTTATTACTCAATAAATTCCCGGGTGACGTCGCCCGTTTCCGTCTGGCCTTGACGTTAATCATCGCCCATCAGCGCTTGCGCGATGCGCCCGTGCCGGTGAATGACGATCTCTCCGCCTTCCATCGTCAGCTGCGACGTACCGCGGACCATGTGATCTCCGCCGGCAGCGATGATAAGCGTCGGCGCTATTTTACCCAGCTGCTGGCGGAGCTTGATGTCTATCAGGAGAAGCTGCGGGTCTGGGAGGCCTCGCCGCAGGTTACCGAGCCGGTACGGCGACTGGTTGAGATGTTGCATAAGTACCAGCATGTGCTGACCAGCAGCTAACCCATAAACCGACGCCCAGGCGTCGGTTTTTTTATCGCTATACTTAACGGCGACAGAAAGAGAAGCGGGAGGGGCTGTCATGACCACCTATACGTTTGATTTTGACGAAATCGCTGAACAACAGGATTTCTACCGGGAGTTTTCCCGAACCTTCGAGCTGGCTCAGGATAAGGTCAACAACCTGGATTCGCTATGGGACGCAGTGACCGGTGGCCTGCTACCGCTGCCGCTGGATATTGAGTTCATCCATTTAAATGACAAGCAGCGCCGGCGCTTTGGCGCATTGATTTTATTGTTTGATGAAGCAGAGGAAGAGCTGGAGGGGGAGTTGCGTTTTAATGCCCGACAAGCATAAAAAAGCCCCCGGCAGGCGGGGGCAAGTCGTCGAAATAAGACGACGAGGGTTTATTTGTACAGCTCAGCGGTGGCGTGCCAGCTATCGCCGGTACGTGCTTCAATAATACGGTAGCTGCTGGCGCCTTCTTTCTCGGCTTTAGCCGCCAGTTCCTGACGCATGTCCATTGGCGCACTACCTACCTGGGATACGGAGATGGTGCCCATGGATTGCAGATTTTGGGCTTGCTCTGCGTTCACTTGCTGGACAGCCGCGCTGGTACCGAAAGAGAGAAGGGAAGCCAGGCCAAGGGATGCGATGATCATTGCGCGTTTCATAATCTTTACTCCAGTCTTTGTTTTGCCGCGGCGGGGCGATGTATGTCGCCGGGCCGCGGTAGAGAATTTTTGTCAGGTTAATCGTTGACGTCTAAAACTTATTTATACAGCTCAGCAGTGGCATGCCAGTGGTCGCCAGTGCGGGCTTCAATAATGCGGTAAGAAGAAGCCCCTTCTTCCTGCGCTTTTTTGTTCAGCATTTCATGCATATCCATCGGGGAAGATGCTACCGCGCCGACGGAAACCGTGCCGATGGCCTCGCGGCCCTGGGCCTGCTCGCTGTTGATAATATCAGCGGCGAAAGCGCCAAACGACACGACGGACAGGATGCTGAGAGCAGCTACAGTGGTTTTGATTTTCATGATGTTCACCTCGTCGAATCTTTTTGTTGGGGGTCTTTGTTTCGTGACCCTCATCACAAAACCAAGTATACACTAATCACCAAAAATATTAATACCATGCTAATTGTTTTGTGAGTTAATAGTTACAATAGATTGCGCTTTTTATAACGGATAAGAATTAAAAATGACACGTTAGCGACAGCGATAAGATTTATTTCTAATAAATTCATAAAGGTATACGAATTTGATCTTTTGTGCGTTTTACGATTTTCGCGTTAGTAAAAGAACGTATAGACGGCGTAAATGACACTAAGTGTTAAATAGTTGTTGTGCCGGAAGGGGGGAGAGGCAAAAGAAAAGGGAGTCGCCCTCTGACGGTAGCCAGAGGGGAATTACTCAGAGTTCCTGCTCAAACAGGACCAGAATGGCGTCGTGCAGATCTTTCACCGTAAAACCGCGCGCAGGCGTGGTAAAGATGGTGTCATCCCCGGCGATACTGCCAAGAATGCCTTCCGCTTTGCCCAGCGAGTCGAGAAGACGGGCGATCAGCTGTGCGGCGCCGGGGCTGGTATGAATCACCACTACGGCATCGTTATAGTCGATATCCAGCACCAAATTCTTCAGCGGGCTGGAGGTGGTCGGTACCCCAAGCTCGGCAGGCAAGCAATAGACCATTTCCATTTTGGCGTTACGGGTACGCACCGCGCCAAATTTGGTGAGCATGCGGGAAACCTTCGATTGGTTGATATTCTCGAAGCCCTCTTCCTGCAGCGCCTGGACGATCTCTCCCTGCGAGCTGAATTTCTCTTCTTTAAGCAGCGCTTTAAACGCTTTAACCAGTTCTTCTTGTTTTGCCGAACTTCGCATAAGTCACCCAGATTATGGTGGTAAAATCAACATCATTATGCATAACCATGAATTTTTATGCAAATAATCCGCGAAAGGATAGGTCAATAATGTTATGAAGGGGGCATATTTTAGCAAAAAAACCGTATAAGGAACATGTTCTCATCACAACGCTTAAAGCCATGTAAAAGTAAATGAAATGTTATTGAGTTGGTGTTGTTTTGCGCAACTGGCTGGGTGTATTGTAACCAATAGTCGATCCGGTACTTCGCTTTGCTGGATGGTCAGTCAGGAAGCATAAAGTGCGCCGCTGTTCTATTGCTACGCACAATAATGCATTCTTCAGCCATAATCATTGTAATTGTTCATCTTGTGAATTAAGGTCCAGGCGACGGAATAACGAAAGACTAAATTAACCATAATAAGGAGTTTAGGATGAAAGTTGCAGTCCTTGGCGCTGCCGGTGGTATCGGCCAGGCGCTTGCCCTACTACTTAAGACCCAACTGCCTTCAGGTTCAGAGCTCTCGTTGTACGACATCGCTCCGGTTACACCGGGCGTGGCGGTAGATCTAAGTCATATCCCCACAGATGTAAAAATTAAAGGATTTTCCGGTGAAGACGCTACTCCGGCGCTGGAAGGCGCGGATGTAGTGCTGATCTCCGCGGGCGTGGCGCGTAAGCCCGGCATGGATCGTTCCGACCTGTTTAATGTGAATGCGGGTATCGTGAAGAACCTCGTGCAGCAGATTGCCAAAACCTGCCCGCAGGCCTGCATCGGCATTATCACCAACCCGGTGAATACCACCGTGGCTATCGCCGCCGAAGTACTGAAAAAAGCCGGCGTGTACGATAAAAACAAACTGTTCGGCGTTACCACGCTGGACATCATCCGTTCCAATACCTTTGTGGCGGAGCTGAAAGGTAAATCGGCAACCGAGGTGGAAGTCCCGGTCATTGGTGGTCACTCCGGGGTCACCATTCTGCCTTTACTGTCGCAGATCCCCGGCGTCAGCTTTAGCGATCAGGAAATTGCCGACCTGACTAAACGTATTCAGAACGCCGGTACCGAAGTCGTGGAAGCGAAAGCGGGCGGCGGGTCGGCGACCTTGTCGATGGGCCAGGCGGCTGCCCGTTTTGGTCTCTCTCTGGTTCGCGCCATGCAGGGGGAAAAAGGCGTGGTGGAGTGCGCCTACGTGGAAGGCGACGGCCACTATGCGCGTTTCTTCTCCCAGCCGCTGCTGCTGGGGAAAAACGGCGTGGAAGAGCGACAGTCTATCGGCAAACTCAGCGCCTTTGAACAGCAGGCGCTGGAGGGCATGCTGGACACCCTGAAGAAAGATATCGCGCTCGGCGAAGACTTCGTCAACAAGTAATCTCGCCCTAACAGAAGAGCCGGAACCGCAGTTCCGGCTTTTTATTACCTCACTTTTCGCCCCAATGCGCCTGCTGCCGGGCAAATCTGCTAAAATCCCCGCGTTTTAAGCCACCAGCCATGAGGACAGCGTGAAAAAGATTGAAAGAAAGCCGACCCGGGACCAAATCGCGCAGATGATTCGCTACCAGATCCTTTCCGGTGCGATGAAGGCTGGGGATGAGCTGACGCAAGAGAGCATCGCGGAACAGCTGGGACTTTCACGTATGCCGGTTAGGGAAGCGCTGCAATCTCTTGAGCAGGAAGGGTTTCTGGTGCGCTTGCCTAACCGGCATATGCAGGTCTCCACCTTGGCCGTGGAGGATGTGAGCCATATTTTTCGCGTTATTGCGGTGATGGCCGCCGAACTCTTTGCCCTTGTGCCGGCGAATCAGGGGGAAGTGCTGCGCGCACGCGCGCAGGAGCTGGCGCGTCCGGGAGAGAATACGCGCGAACTGGCGTTCCATCAGCTGCTGATTTCCTATCTTGATAATCGCTATCTGGCGAAGGCGTATCAGCAATTTTTGGACGGTTATATTTCTTATGTCATTCTTTATCTGAAAGAGAATGGCCAGGAATCGGCTCTGATACTGAGCGAACTGGCCAACGCCATCGGCAATGGCGAAGGCGGAAAAATTGCCCAGACAACGCAGCGTTATTTCCTTATGCTTGCGGAAATTATGCGTCAACATATGAAGGATTGGGAAAGTGCAGAAGCCTAAATTAGGGAAAATTAAGCTTCTTTCCGCGAAGGAGCAGGTGGCGGCGGTGTTGCGTAAAGCGATCCTGTCGCGGGATTTAGTGGAAGGGCAGGAGATTACCCTTGAAGGGATTGCCCGACTGGTTGGCGTTTCCAGCATGCCGGTACGCGAAGCGTTTCAAATTTTAGCCGCCGACGGTCTGATTCAAGTGCGGCCGAATAAAGGCGCGGTGGTGCTGGGGATTAATGAGCAGACCATCCGCGAACATTATGAAATTCGCGCCGTACTGGAAAGTGAAGCCGTGGCGAAAGCTTCTCGTCCAGGGACCGATATTTCACGCATCGCCCAGGTTCACTATGCCGCAGAGAAGGCGCTGGCAGACAATAATTCTGCTGAATATTCCGACCTGAACCAGGCTTTCCATATGGAGATCTGGAGCGCGGCGGGCAATGAAAAAATGAAGATGCTACTCTGCAACATGTGGAACGGCCTGTCGATGGGACATAAAGTCACCGAAGAAGAGTATGCCGTTATCTCAATTCGCGAACATAAAGCGATTTTACAAGCGCTTGAGCAACATAACGAAGCACTGGCCCGCCAGCGAATGCATGAACATATTATTCGCTCGATGGAAAATATGCTCACTCGATACCTGCCCGATACCACCACCTGAAGGGCTCCTCCGCCAGCGACAGGCTGGCTTTTCTTACATTTATCTGCGCTATTAGTTACTTTTCGTGACGATCTGCACAGGATCTTGATGCAGATCTCATTGCGCGATCATTCCGCAAAAACGCATTGACTTACTTTTTACATGGGAATAATTTCTCCTTCGTCAATATTGGATACAATATCATATATCATTGATAGGAAAAATTATAAGTATGGAACCTATTACCATCACCCTATGTTTGCTGGTGTTCGCTATCCTCATGTTTGTCTGGGAGAAAGTGCCACTGGCAGTGACTTCCATGGTGGTTTGTGTGGCGTTAGTGCTCACCGGTGTATTGGATCTCAAGCAGGCGTTTGCCGGTTTTATCGACAGCAACGTCATTCTTTTTGTCGCCATGTTCATCGTTGGCGGGGCGTTATTTGAAACCGGGATGGCAAACAAAGTCGGTGGCGTGATCACCCACTTCGCCAAAACGGAGAAGCAGCTGATCTTCATCATTATGGTGGTGGTTGGCGTAATGTCCGGTTTTCTCTCCAATACCGGTACGGCAGCCGTTTTGATCCCGGTCGTTATCGGTGTAGCCGCCAAATCGGGATTCACCCGTTCGCGTCTGCTGATGCCGCTGGTGTTTGCTGCCGCGCTTGGCGGCAACCTGTCGCTGATTGGCGCCCCCGGTAATTTGATCGCGCAATCGGCCTTGCAGAATATCGGCAGCGGCTTCGGTTTCTTTGAGTATGCGAAAGTGGGCCTGCCGATGCTGGTCTGCGGCATCCTCTATTTCCTAACCATCGGCTATAAGTTTCTGCCTAATAACTCGAACAGTAGTGAGGTGGGCAGCATTGGCGAACAGCGGGATTACAGCCACGTTCCGCGCTGGAAGCAGATCCTGTCCCTGGTGGTGCTGATCGCCACGATCCTCGGCATGATTTTCGAAAAACAGACCGGTATTAGTCTGACGGTAGCCGGCTGCATTGGTGCCCTGGTGCTGGTCATCACCGGCGTGTTGACGGAAAAACAGGCTTATAAAGCCATTGATTCGCAAACTATTTTTATCTTCGGCGGCACCCTGGCGCTGGCTAAAGCGCTGGAAATGACCGGTGCGGGTAAGCTGGTTGCCGATCAGGTTATCGGCCTGCTGGGTAATAACTCCTCACCGTTTATGCTGCTGGTAGTGGTCTTTGCCCTCTCCGTGGTGATGACCAACTTTATGTCTAATACCGCCACCGTCGCGTTGCTGGTGCCGGTGAGTTTGTCGATTGCCGCCGGTATGGGCGCCGATCCGCGTGCGGTACTGATGGCGACGGTAATCGGTAGCTCCTGCGCCTATGCGACGCCGATCGGTATGCCTGCCAACATGATGGTGCTGTCGGCCGGGGGCTATAAGTTCGTCGATTACGCCAAATCCGGCATTCCTCTAATTATCGTTTCTACCATTGTCAGCCTGATCCTGCTGCCAATCCTTTTCCCTTTTCATCCGTAATTTACGGACGCTGTTCTGACTAAGGAGCCTTTATGAGCAAAAGTGAACAGATATCCCGCATGACCGACATTATGGCCAGGTTCGTGGGATATACCGGCAAAGTATTGCCTGATGACGTCACGGCAAAGCTGCAAGATCTGCATAAGAAAGAGACCAGTCAACTGGCCGACGTGATCTTCACCACCATGATTGAAAACCAACGTCTGGCGAAAGAACTGGATCGTCCTTCCTGCCAGGACACCGGCGTGATCCAGTTTCTAGTGGAGTGCGGCGCCAACTTCCCGCTGATCGGCGAGCTGGAAGCGCTGCTGCGCGAATCGGTAATCAAAGCTACCATCGACTCCCCGCTGCGTCATAACAGCGTGGAGACCTTTGATGAATACAACACCGGCAAAAACGTCGGCAAAGGGACGCCGACGGTATTCTGGGAGATCGTTCCGAATTCCGACCAGTGCAGCATCTACACCTATATGGCTGGCGGCGGCTGCTCGCTGCCGGGTAAAGCGATGGTATTGATGCCGGGCGCTGGCTATGAAGGGGTGACTCGCTTCGTGCTGGATGTGATGACCAGCTATGGCCTGAATGCCTGCCCGCCGCTGCTGGTTGGCGTTGGGGTGGCGACGTCTGTAGAAACCGCGGCGCTGCTGTCGAAGAAAGCGTTGATGCGTCCGATTGGTTCGCACAATGACAACGAACGTGCGGCATTGCTGGAAAAAATGCTCGAAGACGGCATCAACAAAATTGGCCTTGGCCCGCAGGGAATGTCCGGCAATACCTCCGTGATGGGCGTCAATATCGAAAATACCGCACGCCACCCTTCCACTATTGGCGTGGCGGTCAACGTCGGCTGCTGGTCGCACCGTAAAGGGCATATCGTTTTCGATAAAGACCTGAACTACACCATTACGTCTCACACAGGAGTGGCATTCTGATGGCTAAAAAAATACTCACTACGCCCATTAAAGATGAAGATTTAGCGGATATTAAAGCGGGCGATATTATTTATCTCAACGGCCATATTGTGACCTGCCGTGATGTGGCTCATCGTCGCTTAATTGAGGGCGGACGTGAATTACCGGTAAACGTTGCTGGTGGCGCGATATTACATGCCGGGCCCATTGTGCGCCCGATTAAAGGTACGGAAGATAAATTTGAAATGGTCTCCGTTGGGCCAACCACCAGTATGCGCATGGAAAAATTTGAAAAAGAATTTATTGCTAAGACCGGTGTGAAATTAATCGTCGGCAAAGGCGGTATGGGCAAAGGAACCGAAGAGGGCTGTATGGAACATAAAGCCTTGCACTGTGTGTTCCCTGCCGGCTGTGCGGTAGTCGCCGCGGTCTGTGTGGAAGAGATTGAAGATGCGCAATGGCGTGATTTAGGCATGCCAGAAACGTTATGGGTTTGCCGGGTGAAAGAGTTCGGGCCGTTAATTGTATCGATCGATACTCACGGCAATAACCTGTTTGAGCAGAATAAAGTGATCTTTAATCAGCGCAAAGAAATTGTCGCCGATGAAATCTGCAAACATGTGAGCTTTATTAAATAACCCCGATTGAATATATCGCGCAGTAATGGCAGCGGCAGCTGACTGCTAAACCGAGGCTTCTGACCAGGCGGTCCGGGGAAATCCACTCTGCTGACGTGGGCTACCGTAAGCCATTATTGCGCTCCCCCCAAAGGCCATTTTATGACTGACAATGCCGTCCTGTTAGGCGAAGGCTTCACCCTGATGTTTCTCGGCATGGGCTTTGTGCTGGTGTTCCTGCTGCTGCTCATCTTTGCCATCCGGGGAATGTCCCTCGCCGTCAACCGCCTGTTTCCTGAGCCGTCCGCCGCCCCCGCAGCGGCACCGGCCGCCGTCGCGCCCGCCGACGATTTCGCCCGCCTGAAGCCGGCGATTGTCGCCGCCATTCACCACCATCGCCGTCTTCACCCTTAATTCACGGAGGAATTCATGACCGTTGCCATTACCGATGTCGTCCTGCGCGACGCCCACCAGTCCCTGTTCGCTACCCGTCTGCGTCTCGACGATATGCTGCCCGTTGCCGCTCAGCTGGACGACGTCGGCTACCGCTCCCTTGAGTGCTGGGGCGGCGCCACCTTTGATGCCTGCATCCGCTTTCTCGGCGAGGACCCGTGGGTCCGCCTGCGCGAGCTGAAAAAGGCGATGCCCAAGACCCCGCTGCAGATGCTGCTCCGCGGCCAGAACCTGCTCGGCTACCGCCACTACGCCGACGACGTGGTGGAGCGCTTCGTGGAGCGCGCCGTCAAAAACGGCATGGACGTCTTCCGCGTCTTCGATGCCATGAACGACCCGCGCAACATGCAGGCCGCCCTGCAGGCGGTCCGCCGCCACGGCGCCCACGCCCAGGGTACGCTTTCGTACACCACCAGCCCGGCCCACACCCTGCAGACCTGGCTCGACCTCACCGAACAGCTGCTGGAGACCGGCGTTGACTCCGTCGCCATCAAGGACATGTCCGGCATTCTGACGCCGCATGCCGCCTTTGAGCTGGTCAGCGAAATCAAGAAGCGCTACGACGTCACCCTGCACCTGCACTGCCATGCCACCACCGGGATGGCGGAGATGGCCCTGCTGAAGGCCATTGAAGCCGGGGTCGACGGCGTCGATACCGCCATCTCCTCGATGAGCGCCACCTATGGCCACCCGGCCACCGAGGCGCTGGTGGCCACCCTCGCCGGCACGCAATATGACACCGGGCTGGATATCCACAGGCTGGAGAGCATCGCCGCCTACTTTCGCGAGGTGCGCAAAAAATACCACGCCTTCGAAGGCCAGCTGAAGGGCACCGACAGCCGTATCCTCGTCGCCCAGGTGCCGGGCGGGATGCTCACCAACCTCGAAAGCCAGCTGAAGCAGCAGAGCGCCGCCCACCGTCTGGATGAGGTGCTGGCGGAAATCCCCCGCGTGCGCGAGGACCTCGGCTTCATCCCGCTGGTGACCCCGACCTCGCAGATTGTCGGCACCCAGGCGGTGCTCAACGTCCTGACCGGCGAGCGCTACAAAACCATTGCGAAGGAGACCGCCGGTATTCTGAAAGGCGAATACGGCCGCACCCCGGCGCCGGTGAACGCCGCCCTGCAGGCGCGGGTGCTCGACGGCGCCGACCCGGTGACCTGCCGCCCGGCCGACCTGCTGAAGCCGGAGCTGGCGCAGCTGGAAGCCGACGTCAGACGCCAGGCGCAGGAGAAGGGCATCACGCTTGCCGAAAACGCCATCGACGACGTGCTCACCGTGGCGCTGTTCCCGCAGCCAGGCCTGAAGTTCCTCGAAAACCGCCACAACCCGGCAGCCTTTGAGCCGGTACCGCAGGCGGAAGCCGCGCAGCCAGTGGCAAAAGCAGAAAAACCTGCCGCCTCCGGCGTCTACACCGTGGAGGTGGAAGGCAAAGCCTTTGTGGTCAAAGTCAGCGACGGCGGTGACGTCAGCCAGCTGACGGCGGCTGCTCCTGCTCCTGCTCCTGCTCCTGCCTCTGCACCCGCCGCTGCCGCCCCGGCCGGCGCCGGTACCCCGGTGTCCGCCCCGCTGGCGGGCACCATCTGGAAGGTGCTGGCCGCGGAAGGCCAGACGGTGGCCGCAGGCGAGGTGCTGCTGATTCTGGAAGCCATGAAGATGGAAACCGAAATCCGCGCCGCGCAGGCCGGGACCGTGCGCGGTATCGCGGTGAAAGCCGGCGACGCGGTGGCGGTCGGCGACACCCTGATGACCCTGGCGTAAGGAAAAGGAACGGAAATGGAAAGTCTGAACGCCCTGATTCAGGGCATGGGGCTGATGCACCTCGGCGCCGGCCAGGCCATCATGCTGCTGGTCAGCCTGCTGCTGCTCTGGCTGGCGATTGCGAAGAAGTTCGAGCCGTTACTGCTGCTGCCGATTGGCTTCGGCGGCCTGCTCTCCAATATCCCGGAGGCCGGGCTGGCGCTCACCGCCCTGGAGAGCCTGCTGGCTCACCACGACCCGGCGCAGCTGGCGGTGATTGCCGCGAAGCTCCACTGCGCGCCGGACGTCCACGCCATCAAAGAGGCACTGGCGCTGGCCCTGCCGTCGGTACAGGGGCAGATGGAGAGCCTCGCGGTGGACATGGGCTACTCCGCCGGGGTGCTGGCCATCTTCTATAAGGTGGCGATTGGCTCGGGCATCGCGCCGCTGGTCATCTTTATGGGCGTCGGGGCGATGACCGATTTCGGCCCGCTGCTGGCCAACCCGCGCACCCTGCTGCTGGGGGCGGCGGCGCAGTTCGGGATCTTCGCCACCGTGCTCGGGGCGCTGACGCTGAACTACTTCGGCATCATCAGCTTCACCCTGCCGCAGGCGGCGGCCATCGGCATCATCGGCGGCGCCGACGGTCCGACGGCGATTTACCTGTCGGGCAAGCTGGCGCCGGAGCTGCTGGGGGCCATCGCGGTGGCGGCGTACTCCTATATGGCGCTGGTGCCGCTGATCCAGCCGCCGATCATGAAGGCGCTGACCACGGATAAGGAGCGGAAGATCCGCATGGTGCAGCTGCGCACGGTGAGTAAGCGGGAGAAGATCCTGTTCCCGGCGGTGCTGTTGCTGCTGGTGGCGCTCCTGCTGCCGGACGCCGCGCCGCTGCTGGGGATGTTCTGCTTCGGCAACCTGATGCGCGAGAGCGGGGTGGTGGAGCGGCTGAGCGATACAGTGCAGAACGCGCTGATCAACATAGTGACCATCTTCCTCGGACTGTCGGTGGGGGCCAAGCTGGTGGCGGACAAGTTCCTGCAGCCGCAGACGCTGGGGATCCTGGTGCTGGGGGTGATCGCCTTCTGCGTGGGGACCGCCGCCGGGGTGCTGATGGCGAAGCTGATGAATGTGTTCAGCAGGCACAAAATCAACCCGCTGATCGGCTCGGCGGGGGTGTCGGCGGTGCCGATGGCGGCGCGGGTGTCGAACAAGGTGGGTCTGGAAGCGGACGGGCAGAACTTCCTGCTGATGCACGCCATGGGCCCGAACGTGGCGGGGGTGATCGGCTCGGCGATCGCCGCCGGGGTGATGCTCAAGTACGTGCTGGCGATGTAAGCCAGCCTGTTCCCGCGGCTGGCAAGCCGGCCGCGGAGATTTCTCATAAGGAGACGGTGATGAATGAAGGCATAGCATGCTGTCCGGAAAACCGGACATCAACACGGGAGGCGGTGGTTGACGCCATGCTGGCGTCAGGCGATGAACTTGCACAACTGCAGCCGGCGCTGAACCTGCTTTCGCCCCCGCTGAACGCCACGCCTGGTGAAGCGCTGCTGGCCAGCTGTTATGAGGCCGGCGCTGACCACAACGCTGACGAGGCAACACGGGCGGTGAGCGCCTTACCGGCGGCGGTCGTGCGCTCTGCGACGCCCTCGCTGCAGCGCAGCGGTCTGCTGTGCATGGCGGCCGGGGCGCTCAGCGCCCGGCAACTTCCACTGACGCACAACCGGCTGTGTGACGTGGCGGGGCAGTTCGCCCGCGCTATCCCTGAAGGCGATGAAGAGGCGGGCAGTGGATTTTATACCGTGCGCAGCGTGTCCCTGCCCGTCTACCGGCGGCTGCGGCGGGATAACCATTCTCACAGCGTCTGTCTACAGCAGGCGCTGCTGCATTTGCTGGCCTGGAAGAGTGAGTCGCCCTGGGCGCGGCAGCAGGCGCAGCGTCTGCTCTGGCAGGGTGGCGTGCTGGGTGAGAAGGGGGAATTTGCGCTACTGACGCTGGATGATGAGCTTCGCGAGCGACAGATAGTCTGGCCCGCGCTGAGATCGCTGCTGGCGGTGACCGGGTTTCTGGTCAGATTCCCGGCCGGTCCGGTATTTAGCGATTAACGTGGCTCCCCAAACGGGGAGCCGTTTAGTTGGTGGCCGGGTATTCCTGGACGGCGATATGGAGCGTGATTTTCTTATCATCACGCATGATGACCACCGGAATTTCCGATCCCGGGCGGATCTCGGCCACCTGATCCATCGTCTCCAGCGCCGAGACGGCGGGTTTGTCATTCACGGAGATGATTACGTCGTTGGCGCGGATCCCGGCTTGCGCCGCTGGACCGTCCGGGGCCACATCGTTAACGACGATCCCCTGAATCTGATCGATCCCTCCGCCCTGCGCGTGCAGCGGGGCGATCTCCCGGCCGCTAATGCCGATATAGCCGCGGATCACCCGGCCATCGCGGATCAGTTTATCCATAATTTTGGTCGCTAACTGGAACGGGATCGCAAAGCCAATGCCTTCCGGCGTTTCGCCGTCATTGCTCTTGTCAAAGGAGAGGGTGTTAATCCCCATCAGCTCGCCGAGGGAGTTCACCAGCGCCCCGCCGGAGTTACCGTGGTTGATCGAGGCGTCAGTCTGCAGGAAGTTCTGGCGGCCGGTCGGATTGAGGCCAATGCGCCCTGTGGCGCTGATAATCCCCTGGGTGATGGTCTGCCCCAGGTTATAAGGGTTGCCAATCGCCAGCACCACGTCGCCGATGTGCGGCGTGCGTTTCGGATTGATCGGGATCACCGGCAGCCCGCCGGTAGCATTGATCTTGAGCACGGCGAGATCGGTGAGGGAATCGGATCCTACCAGCAGCGCTTCGAAGACGCGGCCGTCCTGCAGGGCGACGATAATCTGATCGGCATCGTTGATAACATGCTTGTTGGTCAGGATATAGCCGCGCTGATCCATAATCACCCCTGAGCCAAGCGTCAGCTGATTATGGCTGGTGCTGTTAAGGGCGCGGTTATAGACGTTCACCACGGCGGGCGCCGCGCGGCGCACCGCGGCGTTATAGCTCGCCGGGGAGTCGTCTGCCGTATCGTTCTGGGTAGTCGGCGCCAACTGCCACTGGCGCAGCGAGGGCATCAGGGCCAGCAGCAGACCCCCGACAAGCAAACCGATGAGTACTGAACGTAATAACTTTCCAGGCATGATGCAGATATCGTTAATGAATGGTCAGGCGCAGCATAGCATGAGTTGTCCGGACATCGCACATGGCGGCGATGCCCGGAGAGACAATCAGCGCAGCAGCAGATAGATGCTTTCGTTGCCGCGGATCACGTTCAGGGCGATGACCGGCGGTTTGCCTTCGAGCGCTTTGCGCAGTTCGGCAATTGAGTGAATACGCTGCCGGTTAAGGCCAATGATAATGTCATCCTTATGCAGACCGACCTGGGCGGCGGCGCTGCCTTTATCCACATTATCGATCACCACTCCTTTGGTGCCATCTTTCATCTGGCCGTCGCTGAACGAGGCCCCCTGCAGCGCCGGGATAATCAGTTCCGCGCTGGCGGTTGAGGAGGTGCTCTTATCCAGGGTCACTTCGACATCGACCGGCTTTCCATCGCGCAGCAGGCCCAGTTTGACCTTGGTACCCGGCTCGGTGGTGGCGATCCGCGAACGCAGTTCGGCGAAACTGTTCAGCGGTTTGCCGTTCAGACTCACGATGACGTCCCCGGATTTAATCCCCGCTTTGGCGGAGCCGGAGTTTGGCAGGACTTCACTGACGAAGGCGCCGCGCTGAACGTTGAGATTCATCGCTTTGGCGATGTCGGCGCTCATTTCCATGCCTTTAATGCCCAACAGGCCGCGCTTGATTTCGCCAAACTGAATAAGCTGGTCGGCGAGGGTTTTCGCCATATTGCTTGGAATGGCAAAGCCGATGCCGATGCTGCCGCCGCCCGGCGCGAGGATCGCGGTGTTGATCCCGATAAGCTCGCCGTTGAGGTTCAGCAGCGCGCCGCCGGAGTTGCCGCGGTTAATCGAGGCGTCGGTCTGAATGAAATTCTCCAGCCCTTCAAGGTTCAAGCCGCTGCGGCCAAGGGCAGAGATAATGCCGGAGGTGGCGGTCTGGCCAAGGCCGAACGGGTTGCCGACGGCGACGGCGAAGTCGCCGACGCGAAGTTTATCAGAGTCAGCAATGGCGATTTGCGTCAGGTGGTCTGGCTTAATCAGCTGCAGCAGAGCGATATCGCTCTGTTCATCGCTCCCGACCAGTTTGGCATCGAACTCACGGCCATCGTTCAGCTGGACGCTGATCTTCTGCGCCTGATTGATGACGTGGTTATTGGTCAGCACATAGCCTTTCGCCGCGTCGATGATAACGCCGGAGCCGAGCCCTTCAAACGGCTGCGCCTGCTCCTGCGGGGCGTTATCGCCAAAATATTTTTTCAGCTCTTCCGGCATATTGAGCGTCGGCGAGGCAGTGCCTTCCACCTGTACGCTAACCACCGCCGGCAGAACCTTTTCCAGCATCGGCGCCAGGCTTGGTAACGCGCCCTGGCCGGGCACCTGAGTCGGTAAGGATGCCGCTGCCGGAGGCAGGACCGACAACGATAACCCAATGCTTAACGCTAACGCACTCAACAGCAAAGTCTGTTTCTTCATTAGATGCTGGCTCTCGTAACCTGAGGTGTATGGAAAAATGTCCTGAATAACCTGATGTTATTGAATTTTTGCACAGGTAACAACGTGGGGACTGGTTTAAATTGTAGCCGGGAAGTGGGGGAAGGAGCGGGCGCGACGGGCGCGCCCGGAGAATATTTTAATCGCAGCGAGGCTTAATCGCGTTTTGCGCCTCCGCGCAGTAAACCGGATGCGCCCTCGGAGTAGTCGCGCGGCATCTGGACCGGCGCCTGATCGTTGCTGGCTTCAGACTCTTCCAGACGGTTGCGGAACGGGTTGGCGTCTGCCATCGAGTCCGGCAGCAGGTTGTTAGAGCTTTTCGCCATATGCTGATATAGCTGACGATAGTCGTGCGCCATGTTATCCAGCAGTTCGGCGCTACGCGCAAAGTGGCTCACCAGCTCTTCACGGTACTCTTCAAGCTCGGCTTTATTCTTTTCCAGTTCGTACTGCAGCGCCTGCTGTTGGCGCAGTTTGCGGTTGCCGAAACGCATGGCGACGGCACCAATGATGATACCGACGACTAACCCAATTAGCGCGTATTCCCAGGTCATGAACATCTCCCGTTGTATTGTGGTTCCGTAGGGTGGCTCTTAGGCTCTCCGCCTGCGCCCGATAGTGCCACTATAACCGCTAATTCCACAGAAGTGGAATCCTGGCGTATCATCGCGTAGTGTAGAACGGCCTTTTTTTCGTCAATCGTGAGCTTCGGCATTACGGTTTTCAAGGAATAACAATTAGATCATGCAAAGCCTGTCTCCAACATCGCGTTACCTTTTAGCCCTGAAAGAGGGCAGCCATCAACCCGACGACGTCCAGCAAGAAGCGGTGAGCCGCCTTGATACCATTTACCAGGAACTGCAGACGCAGCCCGCGCCGGTCGCGTCAGGCGGCGGTTTGCGCGCGAAATTCGGCAAACTGCTGGGTAAGCGCGAGCCGGCTGCCGGGACGGCACCTGTCCGCGGCCTGTATATGTGGGGCGGCGTGGGGCGAGGCAAAACCTGGCTGATGGACCTGTTTTACCAGAGCCTGCCGGGCGAGCGTAAACAGCGCCTGCATTTCCATCGTTTCATGCTGCGCGTACACGAAGAGCTGACCACCCTGCAGGGACATAGCGACCCGCTGGAGATCGTCGCCGACCGCTTTAAAGCGGAAACCGACGTGCTCTGTTTCGACGAGTTTTTTGTCTCCGATATTACCGACGCCATGCTGTTGGGCGGGCTGATGAAAGCCCTGTTCGCCCGCGGCATCACCCTGGTGGCGACCTCCAATATTCCGCCGGATGAACTCTATCGCAATGGCCTGCAGCGGGCCCGTTTTCTACCGGCGATCGACGCCATCAAGCAGCATTGCGATATTATGAACGTCGATGCCGGCATCGATTATCGGCTGCGTACCCTGACGCAGGCGCACCTGTGGCTGTCGCCGCTGAATAACGACACCCGCGAACAGATGGATAAACTGTGGCTCGCGCTGGCGGGCGCGCCGCGCGCTGCCGGACCGACGCTGGAGATTAACCATCGCGAGCTGCCTACCCTCGGCGTAGAAAACCAGACGCTGGCGGCG
Organism: Klebsiella sp. P1954; assembly: GCF_018199955.1. Taxonomy (NCBI): domain Bacteria; kingdom Pseudomonadati; phylum Pseudomonadota; class Gammaproteobacteria; order Enterobacterales; family Enterobacteriaceae; genus Klebsiella; species Klebsiella sp. P1954. The sequence continues at coordinate 3,514,689 of NZ_CP073373.1, forward strand.
TCATTCGCCACGCTATGCGTGGATGCGCGCAGCCAGCATGACTATATCGCGCTCTCCCGACTGTTCCATACGGTGATGCTGTTCGACGTGCCGGTGATGACCGCGCAGCTGGAGAGCGAGGCCCGCCGCTTTATCGCTCTGGTGGATGAGTTCTACGAGCGCCATGTAAAGCTGGTGGTCAGCGCGGCAGTACCGCTGTACGACATTTACCAGGGCGAGCGGCTGAAGTTTGAGTTCCAGCGCTGTCTCTCGCGTCTGCAGGAGATGCAGAGCGAAGAGTACCTCAAACGTCCGCATATGCCCTGACAGGGGACTTTTTCAGGCGGATTCAGGGCCGCAAGGCCGCCCCGGGCGCGGCCTGAAAAATCTCATAAAGGGGTCGATCTTTGACCCCGACTTCTCTATAATCTTGCGACCCCACGTTACGAGAAGGTTTTTTTCCCGAAACTTTCTATGCGCCGGCATAGGCTATTCGAAGGGGTAGGTTTGCTGGACAATGTCGTGTGAACCTCAACTGACTAAACGTTTGGGTGTTCACCAACGTGTAACTTATTATTTGGGTAAGCTTTTAATGAAAACTTTTACAGCTAAACCAGAAACCGTAAAACGCGACTGGTATGTTGTTGACGCGACCGGTAAAACTCTGGGCCGTCTGGCTACTGAACTGGCTCGTCGCCTGCGCGGTAAGCACAAAGCGGAATACACTCCGCACGTTGATACCGGTGATTACATCATCGTTCTGAACGCAGAAAAAGTTGCTGTTACCGGCAACAAGCGCGAAGACAAAATGTACTACCACCACACCGGCCACATCGGTGGTATCAAAGAAGCGACCTTTGAAGAGATGATTGCCCGCCGTCCTGAGCGTGTGATTGAAATCGCGGTTAAAGGCATGCTGCCAAAAGGCCCGCTGGGTCGTGCTATGTACCGTAAACTGAAAGTTTACGCGGGTAACGAGCACAACCACGCGGCACAGCAACCGCAAGTTCTTGACATCTAATCGGGATTATAGGCAATGGCTGAAAATCAATACTACGGCACTGGTCGCCGCAAAAGTTCCGCAGCTCGCGTTTTCATCAAACCGGGCAACGGTAAAATCGTTATCAACCAGCGTTCTCTGGAACAGTACTTCGGTCGTGAAACTGCCCGCATGGTAGTTCGTCAGCCGCTGGAACTGGTCGACATGGTTGAGAAACTGGATCTGTACATCACTGTTAAAGGTGGTGGTATCTCTGGTCAGGCTGGTGCGATCCGTCACGGTATCACCCGCGCTCTGATGGAGTACGACGAGTCCCTGCGTTCCGAACTGCGTAAAGCTGGCTTCGTTACTCGTGACGCTCGTCAGGTTGAACGTAAGAAAGTCGGTCTGCGTAAAGCACGTCGTCGTCCGCAGTTCTCCAAACGTTAATTGTTTTCTGCTCACGCAGAACAATTTGCGAAAAAACCCGCTTCGGCGGGTTTTTTTATGGATAAAACGGCTGTTATCCACAAGCATAGCGCCGGTTCTCGCCACTTTTTCAGCATTTCCAGAATCCCCTCACCACAACGTCTTCAAAATCTGGTAAACTATCATCCAATTTTCTGCCCAAATGCTGGTGATTGTTCATTTTTTGTTTTATTCGTGAACGAAGGTGACATCGCGCTAATGGGGTTTTTACATCTGGCTGGTCATGAGTGGCCGGCAGCAGTACAAAATTCTGAATATACCTGGAGGTTTTCATGGCTGTCGCTGCCAACAAACGTTCGGTAATGACGCTGTTTTCTGGTCCTACTGACATCTATAGCCATCAGGTCCGCATTGTGCTGGCCGAGAAGGGTGTCAGTTTTGAGATAGAGCACGTGGAGAAGGATAACCCGCCTCAGGATCTGATTGACCTCAACCCGAATCAAAGCGTACCGACGCTGGTGGATCGTGAGCTCACTCTGTGGGAATCCCGCATCATTATGGAGTATCTGGATGAGCGTTTCCCGCACCCGCCGTTAATGCCGGTTTATCCGGTGGCGCGTGGTGAAAGCCGCCTGTATATGCAACGTATCGAGAAGGACTGGTATTCGCTGATGAACACCATCCAGAGCGGTACCGCAGCGCAAGCTGATGCTGCGCGTAAGCAGCTGCGTGAAGAACTGCTGGCCATCGCGCCGGTCTTCACCCAGAAACCTTACTTCCTGAGCGATGAGTTCAGCCTGGTGGACTGCTACCTGGCGCCGCTGCTGTGGCGTCTGCCGGTTCTTGGTGTGGAGCTGGTTGGCGCTGGCGCGAAAGAGCTCAAAGGCTATATGACTCGCGTATTTGAGCGTGATTCCTTCCTCGCTTCTTTAACTGAAGCCGAGCGTGAAATGCGCCTCGGTCGGGGCTAAATAATGGATGTATCACAGCTGACGCCGCGTCGCCCGTATCTGTTACGGGCGTTTTATGACTGGCTGCTGGATAACCAGCTGACGCCGCACCTGGTGGTGGATGTGACGCTGCCGGGCGTGCTCGTGCCGATGGAGTACGCGCGCGATGGGCAAATCGTTCTCAATATTGCCCCGCGTGCGGTAGGCAATCTCGAGCTGGCGAACGACGAAGTGCGCTTCAACGCGCGCTTTGGCGGCGTACCACGCAACGTGTCTGTCCCGCTGGCTGCGGTACTCGCCATCTACGCCCGTGAGAACGGCGCTGGTACGATGTTCGAACCGGAAGCGGCCTATGACGAAGACGTCAGCAGCCTCAACGATGATGACGTCGCGCCGGAGAGTGAAAGCGAAACGGTGATGTCGGTGATCGATGGCGATAAGCCGGATAATCACGACGACGATCCTGACGACACGCCGCCGCCGCGCGGTGGTCGCCCGGCGCTGCGCGTGGTGAAGTAAATCCCTTCTCTGACAGGCCCTGCGGGGCCTGTTTTTTTGTCTGTCCGCTTTGTTAACTCTGCCACAAACGAGGCGTCCTATGGCTGGTATCGTCATCGCCACAGGTAGTTTTTAGGGAGCAGACATGTCTTTACTCGCACAACTGGACCAGCGTATCCGTCATCATGGCGGATTAATTGTCTCCTGCCAGCCGGTGCCGGGCAGTCCGCTGGATAATCCCGCTATCGTCGCGGCAATGGCGCTGGCGGCTGAGCAGGCGGGAGCGGTAGCGCTGCGCATCGAAGGCCTGGCCAACCTGCAGGCCGTTCGTCCGTTAGTGACAGTGCCCGTTATTGGGTTGATCAAACGCGATTTGCCCGATAGCCCGGTGCGTATTACGCCATGGCTGGAAGATATCGACGCGCTGGCGCAGGGCGGAGCGGATATTATTGCTATTGACGGCACCCAGCGTCAGCGTCCGGCGTCAGTGTCGGCGCTATTAGCAGAAATTCATCGGCTGGGGAAAGTGGCGATGGCCGATTGCTCATCTCTCGACGATGCTCTCGAGTGCTGGCAGTTGGGGGCTGAGATTGTCGGCACGACTCTCTCCGGCTATACCGCAGAAGAGACGCCGGATGAGCCGGATCTGGCGCTGGTGCAATGCCTGAGCGTGGCGGGCTGCAGAGTGATTGCCGAAGGGCGCTATAACACGCCTGCCCAGGCGGCGGAGGCGATGCGCTGCGGCGCGTGGGCGGTGACCGTCGGCTCGGCGATTACCCGCCTGGAGCATATCTGCGGCTGGTATAATACGGCGCTGAAAGCGGCGGTTTGCCCGGCGAATGAGCAATAAAAAAGCCCGATGACGTTAACCATCGGGCTTTTATGCGTGAGGTTCCGGACCTAATCAGACTTCAAGGTAGTTGAGGATCCCGTCCGCCGCTTTACGGCCTTCGGCAATCGCGGTGACCACCAGATCGGAACCGCGAACGATATCGCCACCGGCGAAGATTTTCGGGTTGCTGGTCTGGAAGGCGTTTTCGCTGCCTTCCGGGGCGATAATACGGCCCTGGGAGTCCAGTTCGACGCTGTGCTTCGCCAGCCACTCCATGCTGTGCGGACGGAAGCCAAACGCCATGACTACGGCGTCAGCCGGCACCACGTGCTCAGAGCCGGGGACGATCTCCGCGCGGCGGCGGCCCTTCGCATCCGGCTGGCCCATTTCGGTGCGCGCCATCTTCACGCCGCAAACCTTACCGTTGGCATTCACTTCCACGCCCAGCGGCTGGACGTTAAACTGGAACTCAACGCCTTCTTCGCGCGCGTTTTTCACTTCGCGTTTTGAGCCGGGCATGTTCTCTTCGTCACGGCGATAGGCGCAGATCACGTGCGCCGCATTCTGACGGACGGAGGTGCGTACGCAGTCCATCGCGGTATCGCCACCGCCGAGCACCACCACGCGTTTGCCTTCCATGCTGACATAGGGCTCATCGGCGGTTTCACCAAAGCCCATGATCTGCTTAGTGTTAGCGATCAGGAACGGCAGCGCGTCGTAAACACCCGGAGCGTCTTCGTTGTCCAGTCCACCGCGCATCGACTGATAGGTCCCGACGCCGAGGAACACCGCATCGTACTCCTTCAGCAGGTCGTCGAGCTGCACGTCGCGGCCCACTTCGGTATTGAGTTTGAACTCAATGCCCATGCCGGTGAAGATCTCCCGGCGGCGGGTCATCACCTCTTTTTCCAGCTTGAACGCCGGGATACCGAAGGTCAGCAGGCCGCCGATTTCCGGATGGCGGTCAAATACCACCGCCTTGACGCCGTTACGGGTCAGCACGTCGGCGCAGGCGAGGCCCGCCGGGCCAGCGCCGATGATCGCGACGGTTTTACCGGTCGGCTTCACGTCGGAGAGATCCGGACGCCAGCCCATCTCGAATGCCTTATCGTTGATATAGCGTTCGATGTTGCCGATGGTCACCGCGCCGAACTCATCGTTCAGCGTACAGGAGCCTTCACACAGGCGGTCCTGCGGGCAGACGCGCCCGCAGACTTCCGGCAGAGTGTTGGTTTGATGCGACAGCTCGGCCGCTTCAAAAATACGCCCCTCGTTGGCCAGCTTCAGCCAGTTCGGGATGTAGTTATGCACCGGGCACTTCCATTCGCAGTACGGGTTGCCACAGGAGAGGCAGCGATCCGCCTGCGCCTTGGCCTGGCCTTCTGAAAACGGCTCGTAAATTTCCACAAACTCAATTTTACGGATCTTCAGCGGTTTCTTTGGCGGATCAACACGCTGCAGGTCGATAAATTGATAAACGTTCTGACTCATCTTAACCCCTTACTGCGCCTGCACCCGCAGCTCAGCTGCGGAACGACTACGGTGACCCAACAGTGCTTTAACATCGCTGGACTTTGGTTTAACCAGCGCAAACTTCGCGGAGAAGGCCGGCCAGTTGGCGAGGATCTCTTCGCCGCGTTGCGAACCGGTAAGCTGTACGTGCTCGGTGATTAAACCGCGCAGGTGCTCTTCATGGATGGCCAGAGAATCAACGTCCAGCACTTCCACCAGCTCCGGGTTCACGCGTTTGCGGAAGTCGCCATCTTCATCCAGGACATAGGCAAAGCCGCCGGTCATCCCTGCGCCAAAGTTGACGCCGGTTTTTCCGAGCACGCAGACGATGCCGCCGGTCATATATTCGCAGCCGTTGTCGCCGATGCCTTCCACCACGGTGATGGCGCCGGAGTTACGCACGGCGAAACGCTCGCCCGCGCGGCCTGCGGCGTACAGACGACCACCGGTCGCGCCGTACAGGCAGGTGTTGCCGATAATACTGGCTTCATGGCTGCGGAACGCAGAGCCCACCGGCGGACGAATGGCCAGCAGACCGCCCGCCATGCCTTTCCCGACGTAGTCGTTGGCGTCGCCAGTCAGATGCAGTTCCACGCCGCCGGCGTTCCACACGCCGAAGCTCTGGCCCGCGGTACCGCTAAAGTGAGCGACGATCGGGTCGCCCGCCAGTCCCTGGTCGCCATGGGTCTGGGCGATATACCCGGACAGCGAGGCCCCCACGGAGCGGTCGGTGTTGCGGATATCAAACCAGAACGTCTTGCTCTGCTTTTCATCCACGTACGGTTTCGCCTGCTGCAGCAGCTGGGCGTTGAGCACGCCGTTATCGAACGGTGGGTTGTTCTCGGTGCAGTACAGCGCTTTGCCCGGATGCGGCTCTGCGGTCTCCAGCAGTTTACCCAGATCCAGTTTCTGCTGCTTGGCGGTGAACCCATCCAGCTCTTTGAGCAGATCGGTGCGGCCAATCAGATCCACCAGACGCTTGACGCCCAGCTGGGCCATCAGCTCGCGGGTCTCACGGGCGATAAATTCAAAGTAGTTGGTCACTTTGAACGGCAGACCGTGATAGTGATTCTTACGCAGTTTGTCATCCTGGGTCGCCACGCCGGTAGCGCAGTTGTTCAGGTGGCAAATACGCAGGTATTTACAGCCCAGCGCGACCATCGGGCCGGTACCGAAACCGAAGCTCTCCGCGCCGAGGATCGCCGCTTTGATGATATCAAGACCGGTTTTCAGGCCGCCATCCACCTGCAGACGGATCTTATGACGCAGACCGTTGGCAACCAGCGCCTGCTGGGTTTCCACCAGGCCGAGCTCCCACGGACAGCCGGCATATTTCACCGAAGAGAGCGGGCTCGCCCCGGTGCCGCCGTCGTAGCCGGCGATGGTGATCAGGTCGGCATAGGCTTTGGCCACGCCGGTGGCGATGGTGCCAACGCCCGGCTCAGAAACCAGTTTGACCGAAATCATCGCTTTCGGATTGACCTGCTTGAGGTCGAAAATCAGCTGCGCCAGATCCTCGATAGAGTAGATATCGTGGTGCGGCGGCGGGGAAATCAGCGTGACGCCCGGTACCGAATAGCGCAGTTTGGCGATGTATGGGGTGACTTTATCACCCGGCAGCTGGCCACCTTCACCCGGTTTCGCCCCCTGGGCGACTTTGATCTGGATGACGTCGGCATTGACCAGGTAGGCTGGCGTGACGCCGAAGCGGCCGGACGCGACCTGCTTGATGCGCGACACTTTATTAGTGCCGTAGCGCGCCGGGTCTTCACCGCCTTCACCGGAGTTGGAGAAGCCGCCGATGCTGTTCATCGCTTCCGCCAGCGACTCGTGCGCTTCCGGGCTCAGGGCGCCGATCGACATCGCCGCGGTATCGAAGCGTTTAAACAGCTCCTTCGCCGGCTCTACTTCGTCGATGCTGATGGCGTCTTCGCCTGGGTTGAGCGCCAGCAGGTCGCGCAGCGTGGCCGCTGGACGTTCGTTAACCAGTTTCGCGTATTGTTGATAATCGCTGTATTCGCCGCTCTGCACGGCCTGCTGCAGGGTGCGCACCACGTCCGGGTTGTAGGCATGATATTCGCCGCCGTGCACATATTTCAGCAAACCGCCCTGGGCCAGTGGCTTACGCGCCAGCCAGGCGCGTTTCGACAGATTCAGCAGATCCTGCTGGAAGTCGTCGAAGCTGGCGCCGCCGATGCGGCTGACCACGCCCTGGAAGCAGAGATCGGAGACATCGCGATGCAGACCGACCGCTTCGAACAGCTTCGAGCAGCGGTAGGAGGCGATGGTCGAGATCCCCATCTTGGACATGATCTTATACAGACCTTTGTTGATACCGTTGCGATAGTTCAGCATCACCGCACGGTACGGTTTATCGATGGCTTTGCTGTCGACCAGCTTCGCCAGCGTTTCGTAGGCGAGGTATGGATAGATAGCCGTCGCCCCAAAGCCGAGCAGCACGGCGAAGTGGTGCGGATCGCGGGCGCTGGCGGTTTCAACGATGATGTTGGCATCGCAGCGCAGGCTTTTATCGACCAGACGGGTCTGGATCGCGCCAACGGCCATCGGCGCCGGTACCGGCAGACGGTCTTTGGCGATGTTGCGGTCAGAGAGCACCAGCAGCACGGTGCCGTCGCGCACCATTTGCTCCGCTTTATCGCACAGCGCTTTCACCGTCTCGCTGAGGGAGGCCTCTGCCGGGTTGAACGTGATATCGAGGACGTCGGCGCGATAGTGCTCTTCTTCCATCGTCGTCAGCTGTTTAAAATCGGAGTACAGCAGGATCGGCGATTTGAAGCTCAGACGATGCGCCTGGCCTTCCGCTTCGCAGAAGACGTTCATTTCGCGACCGATGCTGGTAGCCAGCGACATGACGTGCGCTTCGCGCAGCGGGTCGATCGGCGGGTTAGTCACCTGGGCGAACTGCTGACGGAAGTAATCGTAGATAATGCGCGGCTGGCTGGAGAGCACGGCGAAAGGCGTGTCATCGCCCATCGAACCGACTGCTTCCTGGCCATTTTCGCCGAGCACGCGCAGGACGGAGTCCAGCTCTTCCGCGCTGTAGTTAAACTGTTTCTGGTAGCTGGCGAGCGTGTCGTCATCCAGCTGGCGGCTGCCAACCTCTTCGTCCGGCAGATCTTCGAACGGCACCAGGCGACGAACGTTTTTCTCCATCCACTCTTTATACGGATGGCGGCTCTTCAGATCGTCATCGGTTTCCGCTGAGTGCAGAATGCGTCCGGCACGGGTATCGATAACCATCAGCTCGCCCGGGCCCACGCGGCCTTTCTCGACCACTTCGTCAGGCTGGTAATCCCAGATGCCGACTTCGGAGGCGCAGGTGATGAGCTTATCTTTGGTAATGACGTAGCGCGCCGGGCGCAGACCGTTACGGTCGAGGTTACAGGCCGCGTAGCGGCCATCGGACATGACGATGCCCGCCGGGCCGTCCCACGGCTCCATATGCATGGAGTTAAAGTCGAAGAACGAACGCAGCTCCGGATCCATATCCGGGTTGTTCTGCCAGGCTGGCGGCACCAGCAGACGCATGGCGCGCACGATGTCCATCCCGCCGGCCAGCAGCAGCTCCAGCATGTTGTCCATGGAACTGGAGTCGGAGCCGGTTTCGTTAACGAACGGCGCGGCGTCGTGCAGGTCAGGGATCAGCGGGGTCTGGAACTTATAGGTACGGGCGCGGGCCCACTGGCGGTTGCCGGTAATGGTGTTAATTTCACCGTTGTGCGCCAGGTAGCGGAACGGCTGCGCCAACGGCCAGCGTGGTACGGTGTTGGTGGAGAAGCGCTGGTGGAACAGGCAGATAGCCGACTCCAGGCGCAGGTCCGCGAGGTCCAGGTAGAAGCGCGGCAAATCCGCCGGCATACACAGACCTTTATAGATGTTGACCAAATTGGACAAGCTACAAACGTAGAAATCTTTGTCTTCCTGCAGACGTTTTTCAATGCGACGACGCGCAATAAACAGACGGCGCTCCATATCGCGCGGGCGCCAGCCAGCCGGGGCGTTGACAAAGATTTGCTCAATACGGGGCAGCGAGGAGAGGGCGATTTCACCGAGCACGCCTTCGTTGGTCGGCACATCGCGCCAGCCGACAATCGACAGGGTCTCAAGCTGAAGTTCTTCTTCAACGATGCGGCGCGCCGCTTTAGCCAGCTCAGGATCTTTATTCAGGAACAGCATCCCAACGGCGTAGTTTTTGGCTAAACGCCAGCCGCGCTCTTCGGCAACGATGCGGAAGAAACGATCGGGTTTTTGCAGCAGCAGACCGCAACCGTCGCCGGTTTTACCATCGGCAAGGATTGCGCCACGGTGCTGCATGCGGGCCAGTGCGTGTATTGCGGTTCGCACTACCTTGTGGCTAGGTTCGCCTTCTATGTGGGCGATCAGGCCGAAACCACAGTTATCCCTCTCAAGGGATTTGTCGTACAACATATCAGTGAACCTCCCCAGGCTCTACGGACACCCTCCGATACCGATTGCGCACAGGCACAGAAAGAGCATGGCGACGGGGTTTACACCTCGCATTCGCCCTCTTTAAATCCTTTTCGCATCGGTACACAAGTTTGAGGACTTGCTGTTAAGAGGGAATCTCAATTACTGCATAAATATGATGAGCAGAGTGCTCATCCAGAAAGCTTCCAGCGGATTCCCAACTTATCGGGAATCCACACTTACGTCAAATGGCAATCTTATTAATACAAAAATGTGCTATACACAAGTTAACTAATTGTTATTAAAGAAAATAATGGCAATTTTTACGCTTTGAATACGCCTGCTGGTGGTGCGGCTAGTGTGATCTGTCTCACTGTGCACGCGGCTTTGCATTACCAATATGCGCTGAAATACATTTCATTATTAGCATATTTGACTGCAATATTTTTAACTACTGGACATTAATACCGTTTTTTACCAGAAAGCAGATTAGGGCAATGCGAAGATAAAATATAAGGAAAACTCATCACCTGGTGGTTGAATGAAATTGCAGTAATCTTGATTGTTTATGCAATAGGGTTGGTCGCCGCGCTGACGATTGATCCAGGTCATCGCCGTCGGTGACGAAAAGTGGCAGGCTTGGCCCCCTTTGTTGAGGGCGGTCTATCAGATTATGCAGTTACAGAAATTAGTCAATATGTTTGGTGGGGATCTTATGCGTCGCTATGGCGAAAAGGTCCATAAGCTAACGCTGCACGGCGGTTTTAGCTGCCCAAACCGCGACGGCACGCTGGGCCGCGGCGGTTGCACTTTCTGTAACGTGGCATCATTTGCCGATGAGGCGCAGCAGCATCGCTCTATCGCCGAACAGCTCGCTCATCAGGCGCAGCTCGTCAACCGGGCGAAGCGCTATCTGGCCTATTTTCAGGCCTACACCAGCACCTTCGCTGAAGTGCAGGTGCTCCGTTCAATGTATCGTCAGGCCGTCAGTGCCGCAAATATCGTTGGCCTGTGCGTCGGCACCCGCCCGGACTGCGTTCCGCAGGCGGTCCTTGACCTGCTGAGTGAATACCATCAGCAAGGGTATGAGGTATGGCTGGAGCTGGGGCTGCAAACTGCTCATGACAAGACCCTGCATCGCATTAACCGTGGACACGATTTCGCCTGTTATCAGCGTACCGCGCGCCTGGCGCGAGAGCGGGGGCTGAAAGTCTGTGCGCATCTGATCGTCGGTCTGCCAGGAGAGAGCCAGGGGCATTGTCTGCAGACGCTGGAGCAGGTAGTGGCGACCGGCGTGGATGGGATCAAATTGCATCCACTGCATATTGTGAAAGGCAGCATTATGGCCAAAGCGTGGCAGGCCGGGCGTCTCGATGGCATTGAGTTGGAGGCGTATACCGTCACCGCTGGAGAGATGATCCGCCATACGCCGCCGGAGGTGATCTACCACCGTATTTCCGCCAGCGCCCGTCGGCCCACGCTGTTGGCGCCGCTGTGGTGTGAAAATCGCTGGACCGGCATGGTTGAACTGGATCGTTATCTGAATCAGCAGGGCGCTCAGGGCTCGGCGCTGGGCCGTAGCTGGGTTGCTCCCCAGGCTGAGTGAGAAGTACGAGCGCGATGTCCGGAACAATGCCGGACATCGCGCTCCTGCCATTTATGCCTGGCTGGCTTTCATCGTCACACGCGGAGTTTTGATCACGAACAGCACCAGCAGGGCGCCAAGCGCGGCGATAGTGCCGGCGAGTACGAAAGCGCTGTCAAATTTACCAGTAGACTGCACGATATAGCCGGTAACAATCGGCCCCACGATGCCGGAGACGCTGCCGATAAGATGGATAAAGCCGCTGGCGCCGCCGACGCGGGATTTATGCACCACGTCCTGGATGATCGCCCAGTAGATCGCCCCGGTTACATAGAGGAAAAAGATGGAGACCGACATCAGCAGAACGGCAGGCACGACGCTGCTGACGGTACCCGCCAGTCCCACGCAGATAGCGGCCATCAGCAGGCATACCACCAGCACAATTTTGCGCGACAGCAGCAGGCGCCCGGTGAGTTTAAAAATTTTATCGGAAATATAGCCCCCAAGCGCGAGACCGACAAAGCCGACTATCCATGGGATCATAGTGGTAAGGCTCATCTGTTTAATATCCAGATGGTGCTGTTGTACCAGATAGGACGGAAACCAGCTGAGAAAGAAAAACAGAATATAGTTGTAGCAGAAGAAGGCAAAGGCCGTTACCAGAATAATTGGCTGTTTCAAATAATAACCCAGCGAGTGAGCTGTTTGATTTTCTATTGTTTCCAGCGCGACTTCTTCTTCTTTCATTTTATTAATCAGCTTAAGTTCTTCCTGGCTGACTTTTTTGTGCTTTTCGGGCGAATTAGCGGCAATGAAAAACCACGCTATCATCCATACAATACCGATAGCGAAAATAATCATAAAAGCCGGGCGCCAGCCGAATGCCAGGGCCAGGTAACCGACGATGGGGCCGGCGACCGCGCCGCCCAGCGGAGAGCCTGCGCTGAGAAAGCCGACGGCGGTAGCCGCTTGCTTTTTAGGAAACCAGCCGTTGATCATCTTGTTCGCCGATGCGCAGATCGGGCCTTCCGCCATCCCGAAAAGCACCCGCAGCACCAGCATGGAATAAAAGCCGGTGGCTACCGCGGTTAAGCCGCAAAACAGCGACCACAGACCGACCGCCAGGCCCATTACCAGCGTTGCGCCAAACTTATCCACGGCCAAACCGCCAATAAAATTAAATACCGCGTAGCCGAAGAAAAAGCTGCCGAAAATAATGCCGAATTGTTCAGCGTTAAGTGCAAGGTCCTTTTCAATCATCGGGACCGTAATGGATAATGCCACCCGGTCAAGATAATTTATCATATATACTAAAAATAATAACAGGACGATAATCCAGCGGATATTTTTTCCCATGATAACACCATGCTCATTATATTATTTATATCAGGCGCGGCGGATACGCAGATATCCGTCGGCCGTTATTCTATACGATGCCGGTTTAACCCAGCTGCAGCAGCACTTTGCAGCAGGTCTTACGGTCGTTAGCAAAAATCTCCATGGCCTCTTTCACCTGCTCCAGCGGCATACAATGGGTGATTAACGCCTCCGGACGAATAAGGCCTTTCTCCATCCAGTCGATGACCAGCGGAAAACGCCCGCTGTTCAGCCGGGAGGAGAAAATAGAAATTTCTTTACTGGTGATGCTTTGCTGAGTGAGGGTTGAGGCCTCGCCGGAGAAACCGAGTATACCGATGCGGGCGGCGGGGGAGGCGAGGAGAATGGCTTCCTGCAGGATCGCCGGGTGGCAGGCGGCATCAATGACCAGCGTGGGGGCAAGCTGCCGCTGCGCCAGCTGTTCCGCGAGCGGCTGGTCAGTGTTATCGAGCGTCAGATCGGCGCCGTTTTCCCGGGCCATCTGCAGACGTTCGGCAATGCGATCCACGACGATCACCTGCTTAACGCCATATACCCCCTTTAGCGCCTGAATGATAGTCAGCCCCATCGGGCCAGCGCCGTAAACCAGGGCAACATCTTGCGCCGTGGGCTGCAGCTGGGCGGTAATATTTGCCGCGATGGTAAAAGGCTCAACCATCGTTGCCTGACGGTCGCTGATAGCCTCGGGGATGCGCCAGGCATTTTTCGCCGGCACGCAGGCATAGTCGCTAAATCCCCCGTCGCGGTGAACTCCTATGACCTGGAGCTGCGTACAGACATTCGGCCTTCCTACCGAGCAAGGATAACAATGGCCGCAGCTGACAACGGGGTCCACCGCGACACGCTCGCCGATGCGTGCCGGAGATACCTGCTCGCCGACGGCGTCGATGATGCCATAGAATTCATGGCCGATGACGCGGGGATATTTCGCGAAAGGGTTGTGGCCGTGATAGATGTGTACATCGGAACCACAGATCCCGGCAAAAGCAATTTTCACCCGTACTTCATGGGCGCCCGGAACTGGAACCGGACGTGATTCAATGTTCAGTTGGCCTGGCTCTTTGACGACGACGCTTCTCATTTTGATTCCTTCCATTGTCTTTTTTCTGAACAAATTACGCTACTTTTATTACCATACAAGTATGCAAAAGATCATAATCAGGCCTGGATCACATTTGAGAAAGCTCGGCAGAAAAAGCCATGGCATGATTAATCTATTGAAATAAATTGAAAAAAATTATGAATGCACCGACGCATTCACCGCTGGCGAGCCGGTCGGCAGGAATGTGATCGCTATCACGACAGCCAACGCTCAATCATCTATGATTGCTGGTATGGTAGTAGGGTAAATTAAACTAAGTTGAGCAGGTGAAGACAATGCAGATGACAATGCGCTGGTTTGGACCAGAGGAAGACAAGATTTCATTAGAACATATTCGCCAGGTGCCTGGCGTTGAGGGGGTGGTCGGCGCGCTCTACGACGTCGCGGTGGGCGAAGTATGGCCGGTGGATAAAATTGAGCGTCTGGTCGGTCAGGCCCATGCCGCAGGCCTGAAAATGGAGGTGATCGAGAGCGTCAACATCCATGACGACATCAAAATCGGCCTACCTACCCGTGACCGCTATATTGCCAACTACCAGCAGACCATCCGCAACCTTGCCCGCTTTGGCGTTAAAGTCATCTGCTATAACTTCATGCCGGTTTTCGACTGGATGAAGACGGATATGAACTACGTCCTACCGGATGGCTCGCTGACGATGGCGTTTGAGAAGAAAGATATCGATAAGCGGCTGGAAGACGTGGTGAAGGAGGTGCTTGAGAATTCAAACGGCTTCGCCTTGCCGGGCTGGGAGCCGGAACGGCTGGCGGAGGTGCAGACCCTGTTTGCCAAATATAGCGCGGTGGATGATCAGAAGCTGCGGGAGAACCTGGTTTATTTTCTGCAGGCGGTGATCCCGGTTTGCGAAGAGGTTGGGGTGAAAATGGCGATCCACCCGGACGACCCGCCGTACTCCATTTTTGGCCTGCCGCGGGTGGTCAAAAACCGCGACGATCTGGACTGGATCTGCCGGGCCGTCGATTCACCCGCCAACGGCATTACGCTCTGCACCGGCTCGATTGCCGAAGATCCTGATAATGACGTGTACGCCATCCTGGCCGAATTTACCCGGCGTAAGCGAATTCATTTTGCCCACGTCCGCAATATAAAGCTGATACAGGATAAAGACTTTTACGAGTGCGCCCATCCGTCAGAATACGGCTCCCTCGATATGTACAAAGTGATGCAAGCGCTGTATGACAACGGATTCGACGGCTATATTCGCCCGGATCATGGTCGCTTTATCTGGGGAGAGACCGGACGGCCGGGCTATGGCCTGTTCGACCGCGCCCTCGGCGTAACCTACCTGAAAGGACTCTGGGAGGCGTTAAGCAAGCGTTAATCCCTCTTCTGATCCCCCTCTTTTGCGGCTGGTTCGCCTCAGCGGCCGGCCGCCGTATCGACTCCTGCCCGCATTTTTTGCACAACTTACAGCGCATTGCTCAGAATTGAGTATTATTGTGCGGAGTTGTCGTGAAGGAATCCCCTATGAAGCAAATTCGTATGCTGGCGCAGTATTATGTCGACCTGATGATGAAGCTGGGTCTGGTCCGCTTTTCGATGCTGTTGGCTCTTGCGCTGGTGGTGCTGGCCATCGTGGTACAGATGGCGGTTACCATGGTGCTGCATGGCCAGGTTGAAAGTATCGACGTTATCCGCTCTATCTTCTTTGGCCTGCTGATCACACCTTGGGCGGTCTACTTTCTCTCGGTGGTGGTGGAGCAGCTCGAAGAGTCCCGTCAGCGTCTTTCGCGGCTAGTGGACAAGCTGGAGGAGATGCGTGAGCGCGATCTAAAGCTGAACGTCCAACTGAAAGATAACATCGCGCAGTTGAATCAGGAGATTGGCGAACGTGAAAAAGCGGAAGCCGAGCGCGAGACCACCCTCGAGCAGTTGAAGATTGAGATGAAAGAGCGTGAAGAGACGCAGATCCAGCTCGAACAGCAATCCTCCTTTCTGCGCTCTTTCCTTGATGCTTCCCCGGACCTGGTCTTCTATCGCAATGAGGATAAGGAGTTTTCAGGCTGTAACCGGGCGATGGAGCTGCTGACCGGCAAAAGCGAGAAACAGCTGATCCACCTCAAACCGCAGGACGTCTATAGCGAAGAGGCGGCGGAAAAGGTACTGGAGACCGACGAGAAGGTGTTCCGCCATAATGTATCGCTGACCTATGAGCAGTGGCTGGACTATCCCGATGGCCGCAAAGCGTGCTTTGAAATCCGCAAGGTCCCCTACTACGATCGCGTCGGTAAGCGTCGCGGCCTGATGGGCTTCGGCCGCGATATCACCGAACGTAAACGCTATCAGGACGCTCTTGAGCGCGCCAGCCGGGATAAAACCACCTTTATTTCTACCATCAGTCATGAGCTGCGTACCCCGCTAAACGGGATCGTCGGGCTGAGCCGAATTTTGCTGGATACCGAACTGACCAGCGAGCAGGAAAAATACCTGAAAACTATCCATGTCTCGGCGGTGACGCTGGGGAATATCTTCAATGATATTATCGACATGGACAAAATGGAGCGCCGCAAGGTGCAGCTCGATAACCAGCCGGTGGACTTCACCAGCTTCCTTGCCGACCTTGAAAACCTATCCGGCCTGCAGGCACAGCAGAAGGGGCTGCGCTTTGTGCTGGAGCCGAGCCTGCCGCTGCCGCATAAGGTAATCACGGATGGGACCCGCCTGCGGCAGATCCTGTGGAATCTTATCAGCAACGCCGTGAAGTTTACCCCGCAGGGCGGAGGGGTGAACGTCCGCGTGCGCTATGACGAAGGCGATATCCTGCACTTCGAAGTGGAAGACTCCGGAATTGGTATTCCTGAAGCGGAACAGGACAAAATTTTCGCCATGTATTACCAGGTCAAAGACAGCCACGGCGGCAAACCGGCCACCGGAACCGGGATTGGTCTCGCCGTCTCGCGTCGCCTGGCGCGTAATATGGGCGGTGATATCAGCGTTACCAGCCAGCCGGGTAAAGGGGCGACCTTTACGCTTACTGTCCATGCGCCTGCCATTGCGGAAGAAGTGGAAGATACGCTGGCTGAAGACGACATGCCATTACCGGCGCTCAACGTGCTGCTGGTTGAGGACATTGAGCTCAACGTTATTGTGGCCCGTTCAGTGCTGGAAAAACTGGGTAACAGCGTTGATGTGGCGATGACCGGGAAAGCCGCGCTGGAGATGTTTGAGCCAGGCGAATATGACCTTGTGCTGTTGGATATTCAGTTACCGGACATGACCGGACTGGATATTTCCCGTGAACTGAAACAGCGCTTTGCCGCTGACGAGCTACCGCCGCTGGTCGCCCTCACCGCCAACGTGCTGAAGAATAAGAAAGAGTATCTCGACGCCGGGATGGACGATGTATTGAGTAAGCCGCTATCGGTGCCAGCGCTAACGGCCATGATCAAGAAATTCTGGGATGCACCGGATGAGGAAGCGCAGGAAGCGCCGGCGGCTGATCTGCATAAAGCCGACGCGGTGCTGGATACCGATATGCTGGAGCAATATATCGAGCTGGTGGGACCGAAGCTTATCAACGATGGTCTCGCGGTGTTTGAGAAGATGATGCCGGGCTACATGTCCGTTCTGGAGTCTAATCTGACCGCCCGCGACCAAAAAGGGATTGTCGAAGAGGGGCATAAGATCAAAGGGGCGGCCGGTTCTATCGGACTGCGCCACATCCAGCAGCTGGGCCAGCAGATCCAGACTCCGGATCTGCCTGCCTGGTCTGATAATGTCGCTGAATGGGTTGAAGAGATGAAATCCGAGTGGCAAAACGATGTAGCGGTACTGAAGGCGTGGGTGGCGAAAGCCAGCAAAAAATGACCCCGGACAGACCGGGGTGCGCGAATACTGCGCCAACACCAGGGAACTGGTGGTTGAGCCAGTGTTGTTTGAGTGATGTTGTTACGTGGCGCAACCGAAGAAGTGGATTGCTCGCTCATTAAGATAGCAAAGCTTAACTAATTTGTTACATGAATCAGTAAAATATGTGAAGCATAGCGAGTTAATCGACATTTTTGACTGGTTTCAGCGAGTTGCATGGAGGAGCGAAAGCGATGAAAAAAATTGGTGTGGTACTGGGCGGCTGCGGCGTGTACGACGGCAGTGAAATCCATGAGGCGGTGATTACCCTGCTGGCGATCGCGCGCAACGGCGCGCAGGCAGTGTGCTTTGCGCCCGATAAACCGCAGCGCGATGTCATCAACCATCTAACCGGGGAGGCGATGCCAGAGCAGCGCAATGTGCTGGTGGAAGCAGCGCGTATCGCCCGCGGCGACATCCTGCCGCTGGCGCAGGCGCGTGCGGAGACGCTGGACGCGCTGATCGTCCCTGGCGGCTTCGGCGCGGCGAAAAATCTAAGCAGCTTCGCCGCCGAGGGCAGCGAATGCCAGGTGGATCCCGATCTGCGGGCCCTGGCGCTGGCGATGCATCAGACCGGCAAGCCGCTGGGCTTTATGTGCATTGCCCCGGCGATGCTGCCGAAAATCTTTGCGTTTCCGCTGCGGATAACCATTGGGACCGATCTTGATACCGCCGATGTGGTGGAAGAGATGGGGGCAGAGCACGTGCCTTGCCCGGTCGACGACATCGTGGTGGATGAAGACAACAAAGTGGTCACCACTCCGGCGTATATGCTGGCGGAGGACATTGCGCAAGCCGCCACCGGAATTGAGAAGCTGGTGGCCCGCGTGCTGGCGCTGAGCGCATGAGGCTCCGCATTGCGCCCTTTGCGCTGCTAAAACGTCTGGCATTGCGTCTGCTGCTGATCGCCGCCGTTTTCTGGGGCGGGGGGATCGCGCTGTTTAGCGTGCTGCCGGTGCCGTTTTCGGCGGTGATGCTTGAGCGGCAGGTGAGCGCCTGGCTGTCCGGCGATTTCCATTATCTGGCGCATTCCGACTGGGTCGCTATGGATAAAATCTCCCCATGGATGGGGCTGGCGGTGATTGCCGCCGAAGATCAGAAGTTCCCGGAACACTGGGGGTTCGACGTGTCGGCGATTGAGAAAGCGCTGGCGCACAATGAACGTCACGAGACCCGCATCCGCGGCGCGTCAACGCTGTCGCAGCAGACGGCGAAAAACCTGTTTTTATGGGATGGCCGCAGCTGGCTGCGTAAGGGGCTGGAAGCCGGGCTGACTGTCGGGATCGAAACCGTGTGGAGTAAAAAGCGGATCCTGACCGTCTACCTGAATATTGCCGAGTTCGGCGATGGGATATTTGGTGTGGAAGCGGCCGCCCAGCGCTATTTTCATAAACCCGCCAGTCAGCTGACGCCGGGGGAAGCGGCTCTGCTGGCCGCGGTGCTGCCGAACCCGATCCGCTATCGCGCCGATGCGCCGTCAGGCTATGTGCGCAGTCGTCAGGCCTGGATCTTACGCCAGATGCGACAGCTGGGCGGGGAAGGGTTCATGCGCGAGCATAAGCTCTATTAGCAGGTTACTCCGGCGCCGGGGCTGGTACAGTCGCCAGTCGTCCGTCGCCGGGAAGCGTCACGTTTAGTCTTCGTCAAAGCCAGCGTTAAACAGGGCAATCACCGCGGCGAGGGCTTCAACTTCCTGCGGACCGCTGGCCTCCACCTCTATCTGTCGCCCTTTCGCCGAGTCCAGCATCAGCAGGGCAATCACGCTGTTGGCTTCCGCCTCCGTGCCTTCATCGTTGCGCAGCAGTACTTCGGCATCGAAATTCTGCATCAGTTCGAACAGCTTCATCGCCGGGCGGGCGTGCATGCCCAGCTTATTGGTGATTTCAACGGTCTGCTTTACGGTCATGATTTACGTTTTTCCAGCGTCCGATGACGAGACTGCACGTTCTTGCCGCGCGAGCGGAAGTAGTCAGCCAGTTGTTCAGCAATATAAACCGAACGATGTTTACCGCCGGTACAGCCAATGGCCACCGTCAGATAGCTGCGATTGTTGGTCTCCAGCATCGGTAACCATAGCTCAAGATAGCTTCGGGTCTGATAAATAAAGTTGTGCACTTCAGTGTGCCGATCGAGGAAGGCGGCCACTGGTTTATCCAGGCCGGTCATTGGACGCAGTTTCGGATCCCAGTGCGGGTTGGGCAGAAAGCGCACGTCAAAGACGTAATCGGCATCGATCGGAATACCGTGCTTGAAGCCGAAGGATTCGAAGACCATCGTCAGTTCACGCTCGCGTTTACCCAGCAGTCGGGTACGCAGCATTTCCGCCAGCTCATGCACCGACATTTCCGACGTATCGACGATCAGATCGGCGCGGGAGCGCAGGGGCTCCAGCAAATCGCTCTCTTCGTCGATGGCGCTTTCCAGCGACAGATTCTTGCTCGACAGCGGGTGCAGACGACGGGTGTCGCTGTACCGGCGGATCAGGGTATTGCGGTCGGCATCAAGGAACAGCAGCTGCGGAGAAAAACATTCCGGCAGATTCTGCATCGCCTGCTCGAAGATCTCCGGGGATTCCGGCATGTTACGCACGTCGATGCTGACGGCTGCGGAGATATTACGGTCAGCCAGCGACCGCGCCAGGTCGGGCAGCAGCACGACCGGCAGGTTATCCACGCAGTAAAAGCCCATATCTTCCAGCGCTCGCAGAGCGACGGATTTCCCCGAGCCCGAGCGGCCGCTGACGATCATCAGTACCATGTACCGTTTCTCCTCAGTACGATAAAGGATAAGGTGCGACTGCCGTTATGCGTCATCGCTGCTTCCTGCTTCGGTGATGATCTCATACAACTCTTCATCGCTCTGCGCCGCGCGCAGGCGACGACAAATCGCTTTGTCCGCCAGCCGTTTGGCCACCAGGGAGAGCGTATGCAGGTGAGTTTTTGTCTGGTCGGCCGGCACCAGCAGCGCGAACAGCAGGTCGACAGGTTGATTGTCGATCGCGTCGAAGGCGATGGGGGTTTCCAGCTGGACAAAAACGCCGACAGCACGCAGCGTATCCTCTTCCAGTTTTCCGTGGGGAATGGCGATACCATTGCCGATCCCGGTACTGCCCATTTTTTCGCGGGTGAGGATCGCTTCGAACACCACCTGCGGCGGCAAACTTAACTGTTTGGCGGCCAGTTCGCTGATGATTTCCAGAGCACGCTTCTTGCTCTGGCAGTGCACCTGGCTACGGGTACATTCCTGGTTCAGGACGTTGCTCAGTTGTAGAGCCGAATCGTTGTTCATCATAATTTCACCTGAGCGCCCCCGCGCCCGTCGCCGATGATATCCAGCGACGGGCGCAAGGGGGCCCGGACAATTAGTGTTGTTTTAGTTTATCTTTGTGCTTCGTTAACTGTCTTGCCAGCTTGTCGATAAGACCATCGACAGCCGCATACATATCCTGCCCTTCCGCACTGGCATGGATTTCGCCACCGTTGACATGCAGATTCGCGTCCGCAATTTGCGTCACTTTCTCTACTTTTAACACAATATAGACCTGATTGATCCGGTCGAAAAATTGCTCCAGCTTGCTGAACTTCGCCGTAACGAATTCGCGCATCGCAGGCGTAATTTCGACGTTGTGTCCTGTAATGTTGAGCTGCATAGTGTCTTCCTTATCGGTTATGTCAGACCAGTTGTTTACGCTGGTTTGACGGCGGGATGGATAAAGACTCTCTGTACTTCGCGACAGTGCGGCGCGCCACCATAATACCCTGCTCGGACAGCATGGAGGTGAGCTTACTGTCGCTCAACGGCTTCGCGGGGTTTTCCGCGGCGATGAGCTTCTTCACCAGCGCGCGAATAGCCGTCGACGAGGCTTCGCCTCCGCCTTCGGTATTCACATGGCTGGAGAAGAAATACTTCAGTTCAAAAATACCGCGCGGACTGTGCAGATATTTTTGCGTGGTGACACGGGAAATCGTCGATTCATGCATCTCGACGGCCTGGGCGATATCGGCCAGCACCATCGGCTTCATATACTCTTCACCCTGTTCGAAAAAAGCCTGCTGCTGCTCTACGATGCAGCGGCTGACGCGCAGCAGGGTATCGTTGCGGCTTTCCAGACTTTTAATCAGCCAGCGGGCTTCCTGCAGATTGCTGCGAATGAACTGGCCGTCGGCGTCATTGCGGGCGCTGTTGCCCATTGCCGCATACTGCTGATTTATTTTCAACCGTGGAATGCTGTCGGCGTTGAGCTCGACGGTCCAGCGGCCGCTCACCTTGCGCACCAGCACATCCGGGATGACATATTCCGGTTCGCTGGTCTGAATGGACTGGCCAGGGCGAGGATCCAGGGACTGGATCAGGTTGACCGCCTCTTTAAGCACCTCTTCTTTCAGGCGGGTGACTCGCATTAGAGTGCGGAAATCATGGTTGGCCAGCAGATCAAGATGGTCGCTGATAATCAGCCGCGCCTCTTCCAGCCACGGCGTCTCTTTAGCAAATTGCGACAGCTGGATCAGCAGGCAGTCGCGCAGATCTTTCGCTGCGACGCCAACCGGATCAAAACGCTGGATTCGCTTGAGGACCGCTTCCACCTCCTCCAGGCCGATCTCGTCATCGCCGATGCTGTCGACAATATCTTCAATCTGAATCGTGAGGTACCCCGTATCGTCGACGGCGTCGACGATAGAGGTGGCAATAGCGCGGTCGGTGTCGGTGAAAGGCGTCAGCTCAACCTGCCACATCAGATAGTCCTGCAGCGTCTGGGTGGTCTCGCCTTGATAGACGGGAAGCTCGTCGTCCTGATAGTCGACGCCGTTACCCGACGGCGTGCCAGCGGTATAGATTTCATCCCAGCTGGCATCGAGAGGCAGTTCGTCGGGCATCTCTTTTTGCTCAAGCGCATCGACGGTATCGAGGGACTCGCGGTCCTCCACCTCTTTTGCCTCTACCTCGTCGTGAAGATCGGTTTGCTCAAGCAACGGGTTACTTTCCAGCGCTTGCTGGAGCTCTTGCTGGAGTTCTAACGTGGACAACTGCAGCAAACGAATCGCCTGCTGCAGCTGCGGCGTCATGGCAAGCTGTTGGCTAAGCCTTAATTGCAAACCTTGCTTCATGTTCAGGGTAAATATCTCCGGCTAAAACGTCTGTAACCTCTACCCTATCAGAGTCTGAAGTCTTCCCCAAGATACACGCGCTTAACCTGCTCATCTTCGAGGATCTGCTGCGGTGTACCATGAGCGATAAGGTGTCCCTGACTGACAATATACGCGCGTTCGCAGACCGCGAGGGTCTCACGGACGTTATGGTCGGTAATCAGAACGCCGAGACCACTGTCGCGCAGGTGCTCAATGATGCGTTTAATATCGATAACGGAGATCGGATCCACGCCGGCAAAGGGTTCATCCAGAAGAATAAATTTCGGATTCGCCGCCAGCGCGCGGGCGATTTCGACGCGGCGGCGTTCACCACCGGAGAGCGCCTGACCGAGGCTGTCGCGCAGGTGCTCAATATGAAACTCTTCCATCAGCTCTTTAGCGCGATCTTCCCGTTGCTCGCTGGTTAGATCGTCACGGATCTGCAGGACCGCCATCAGGTTGTCATAGACGCTGAGGCGACGGAAAATCGACGCTTCCTGCGGCAGGTAGCCGATGCCCCGTCGCGCGCGCGCGTGCAGCGGCAGCAGGCTGATGTCTTCGTCATCGATGATGATATTGCCTGCGTCGCGGGGCACAATCCCGACCACCATGTAGAAGGTGGTCGTTTTACCGGCGCCGTTCGGGCCGAGCAAGCCGACAATCTCGCCCGAGTTAACGGTGAGACTGACATCTTCCACCACGCGGCGGCCTTTATACGCTTTAGCGAGATTCTTCGCAGTTAAGGTTGCCATAACGGATTAGTTACTCTTCTTTTGCTGGTTGCCGCTTTTGTCCTGCAGCTCGGACGGCACCAGAACGGTGGTGACGCGTCGACCTTTGTCGCTGAAGGCCTGCATTTTTTGCTCTTTCACCAGATAGGTGATCTTGTCGCCCTTGATGTTGCTGTCGAGCTGTTCCAGATAAGCGTTGCCCGTCAGCACGACGTAATCGTTCTGCAGCTCGTAGCGCATTTTCGACGCCCGGCCTTTTACCGGCTTGCCGTTATCCTGCATCTGATAGAAAGTAGCCGGGTTACCGAAACCTTCGATCACCTCTTTGCCTTTCTCGTTGCCCGGACGGGTGACCACCACTTTATCAGCGTTAATCTTGATCGTCCCCTGGGTCACGACCACGTTACCGGTGAAGGTGACGACATTGCCCTGCATGTCCAGCGACTGCTGATCGGATTCGATATGGATCGGCTGATCGGTATCGCCCGTCTTGGCGAGGGCCGGCAGGCTGGCGGCCAGTAACGCGCCGGCGAGCGCAATCTTAAGGCTGAGTTTGTTTGTTCTGAATTTCATAAGAGGTTCTCACCTTTTCAATCAGCTCGGCATTTTTGCTGCGAAGGTTTCCACGCATTTTCAGGCCGCTGGAATTAAATGTGGTGCCGTATAACGTCACCATGTCATCGGAGGTAACGTCCTGCGTTACCAGATTTATCTGGGCGTTATCCGTCGTAATTTTGCGCAGTTGAGAATCTGGCGCGAGCGCATTCACCTCAACGTGCCCGTAAAGATAGAGCATCCGGTCATTCGTCAGCTTCGCTTTGTCTGCTCTGACCGACCAGGTAGGCACCTTGTTAGTATCAAAGGTGGTCATCACCGGTTTGGTAAACCAGGAGACCTCCTGATCGGAAAAATATTCCACGTGCTCGGCAATCAGCCGATAGCTCAGGGCGCCTTCCGGACTGTATACCACGGTGTCGGTATGTTCGCTTTTATACGTAGGGTCGTTAGGATTGACCTCCGGCTGGGCCGTGTCGTCCGTATTCGCCAGATTCAGGCCGATAAGGATCAGCGCGAGCAGCGACAGTAAAATGATAACCCAACGTCTGGTTTTACTCATATTGATTGCCCTTTGGCCTCATCCAACTTGCCCTGCGCCAATAGTAACAAATCGCAGACTTCGCGTACCGCGCCGCGTCCGCCGTTAATTCGCGTGACATAATTCGCCCGCGGTAGCAGCAGCGGATGCGCATCGGCGACGGCGACGCTAAGGCCCACTTCGGCCATCACCGGCCAGTCAATAAGATCGTCGCCGATGTAGGCGACTTCTTCCGGCCGCACGTGCAGTTTGTCCGTCAGATCGCGGAACGCCAGCAGCTTGTCCGACTGCCCCTGGTACAAATGCGTAATGCCCAGCGTCTGACAGCGATCTTCTACCAGTTTAGCTTTTCGCCCGGTAATAATCGCCACTTCAATACCCGAGGTCAGCGCGCAGCGGATACCATAGCCATCGCGGACGTTAAACGCTTTCAGCTCCTCGCCGTGATTACCCATATAGATAAGCCCGTCGGATAATACACCGTCGACATCAAGGATCAGTAGACGGATCTTCGCCGCGCGATCGACAAACGCCTGGCTTACCGGCCCGTAGCAGGTCGCTAACTGAGCATCAGCATTATTCATTATTTTTTCCTTACTTACACTACGCCCGCGCGCAGCAGATCGTGCATATGTACCACACCCAGCAGATGGTCGCCATCGGCAACCAGCACGCAGGTGATATGACGGGATTGCATCAGGTTTAGCGCATCCACCGCCAGAGTGCCGGGGCGGATGCGGATACCTCCCCGGGTCATGACGTCGGCAATGCTGGCATCGCGCATATCAACGCCGGTATCGAAGACCCGGCGCAGGTCACCGTCGGTAAAGATACCGATGATGTTCATATCGTCATCGCAGATAGCGGTCATGCCTAAATTTTTACGCGTGATTTCCAGCAGCGCATCGCGCAGGGTCGCCTGCAGGCCGACGTGCGGGATTTCATCACCGGTATGCATAATATCATTGACCCGCAGCAACAGCTTACGGCCGAGTGCGCCGCCCGGATGCGACAGGGCGAAATCCTCAGCGGTAAAGCCGCGGGCTTCCAGCAGGGCGACGGCGAGGGCATCACCCATCACCAGCGCGGCGGTGGTGCTCGACGTGGGCGCCAGTCCTAACGGGCAGGCCTCCTTCGGCACTTTCACGCACAGATGGATATCCGCCGCGCGCGCCATGCTGCTCTCCGGCCGGCTGGTGATACAGATAAGCTTCACCTGCTGGCGCTTGAGGACCGGGATCAGCGCGAGGATTTCATTCGATTCGCCGGAGTTCGACAACGCAATTACCACATCCTGCGGGGTGACCATACCTAAATCACCGTGCGCCGCTTCGCCGGGGTGGACAAAAAATGCCGAGGTGCCGGTACTGGCGAAGGTTGCCGCCATTTTGCGGCCGATGTGGCCGGATTTGCCCATCCCCATCACCACGACTTTCCCGCCGCAGCGGAAAATCGTTTCGCAGGCATGGGTAAAGTCTTCATTTATGTATTGATCGAGCTGGGCCAGACCTTCACGTTCAATTTCCAGCACCTGACGGCCTGCCTGTTGAAAGTCAAAATCCGTGGGCAAATCTATTTGCGACATGATGTTATCCCGAATCATTCAACGAAGAGCGGTGCTGTCCAAAACAGCATCGCCAACCAAACCACAAAGCCGCCGACCAGCAGCGCGCCAACCAGTCGTCCCGGCTGCTGCTGACGGCGCCAGCACAGCACTGCGAAGATCAGGCTGACCAGCAGCATCACGCCATAATCGCGAGTGAAGGCTTCGGTCGCAAAGCTCCCCGGCGCGATCAGCGCCGGTAAACCCAGCACCAGTGCGATATTAAGGATATTGGCGCCGATGATATTGCCGATGGCAATATCATCTTCCCCTTTCCGCGCCCCGGCGATGGCGGTGGCCAGCTCCGGCAGGCTGGTGCCTATCGCCACCACCGTCAGGCCGACGGTCAGTTCGCTGATGGCGAAATAGTTTGCCAGCACTGTACTGTTATCCACCACCATGCGGGTCGCCATCGGCATGACGATCATCGCTACCCCTAACCAGAGCAGGGCGACCGGCAGCGACCCTTCGCGTGGCAGCTCCGCCAGCTGTTCGCGGGTCAGGCTATCGCTTCCCTGGCGCTCCGCCAGGCGAGCGATTTTGATGGTGAACAGCAGCCACAGAAGCGCTAATGCCAGTAAAAATAGCCCGTCGAGACGGGTCAGTTGTCCATCGTAGAGCACCAGTCCCGCCAGCACGCTGACCAGCAACATTAGCGGTAATTCGCGGCGCAGAATATCAGAATGCACGGTAAATGGCCTGAGTAAGGCGGCGAGACCGAGGATCAATAAGATATTGGTGATATTAGATCCGAGCGCGGTGCCGACCGCCAGATCGGTCTGCCCGTGCAGCGAGGCCGCGGTGGCGACCATGATCTCAGGCAGACTGGTGCCGATACTGACCACTGTCATGCCGATGATCAGGGGCGGGATCCCCAACATACGACACAGGATGGAGGCGGCATAGACCAGACGATCGGCGCTGTAGACAACCAGCAATAAACCAATAATTAACAGAGCCGTCGCTAAGAGCATCTAAAGTCCTTTCTTCAGGTATAATCGTCGCCTCGCTGGGTTATCCCTACGCAGCGTAACGAATTCTTAATTTTGACTTTATGTGTGCCAAAAGTAAAACAAATGCCAGCTTTCGCTAACCTGTGCAGGTAAGATTCTGTAAAAATGTTGTGATTGTGGCGCAAGAAAGGGCCATGCTTGCCCGTCAGGTGTTTAGTAAGGATGATTTTATGAGCCAAACTCAGGCGAATTTAGTTGAAGTGCGCGGTATCCGCTTTTCACGCGGCGATCGTGTGATCTTCGACGACATCTCGCTGTCGGTGCCGCGCGGTAAAATTACTGCGATCATGGGACCTTCGGGGATCGGCAAGACTACCCTGTTACGCCTGATCGGCGGCCAGATCCCGCCGGACAGGGGAGAGATCCTGTTTGATGGCGAGAACGTGCCGCAGATGACGCGTTCGCGTCTTTATACGGTGCGTAAGCGGATGAGCATGCTGTTCCAGTCCGGCGCGCTGTTCACCGATCTCAATGTCTTTGACAACGTTGCCTATCCGCTGCGCGAACATACGCATTTGCCGCCTGCGCTGCTGCATACGACGGTGATGATGAAGCTGGAAGCGGTGGGGCTACGCGGTGCGGCGAAGTTAATGCCTTCTGAGCTTTCCGGTGGGATGGCGCGCCGCGCCGCCCTGGCGAGAGCCATTGCCCTGGAGCCGGATCTGATTATGTTCGACGAACCGTTCGTCGGGCAGGATCCCATCACTATGGGCGTGCTGGTGAAGCTGATTTCTGAACTCAACAGCACGCTGGGTGTCACTTGCATCGTGGTTTCGCACGATGTGCCCGAGGTGCTTAGTATTGCGGACTACGCGTATATCGTGGCGGATAAAAAGATTGTCGCCCACGGTAGCGCCCAGTCGCTACGGGAGAATACCGATCCTCGGGTTCGTCAGTTCATTGATGGTATTGCCGACGGTCCGGTGCCGTTCCGTTATCCTGCTGGCGACTATCACCATGATTTATTAGGCATAGGGAGTTGAGCGACTCATGCTGTTTAATGCGCTGGCCGCGCTAGGTCATCGCGGTATTAAAACCACCGCGACGTTTGGACGCGCCGGATTAATGCTTTTCAACGCCGTTGTCGGCAAACCAGAGTTTCGCAAGCACGCGCCGCTGCTGGTTCGTCAACTCTATAACGTCGGCGTCCTGTCGATGCTGATTATCATTGTATCGGGCTTGTTTATCGGTATGGTGCTCGGGCTGCAGGGGTATCTGGTGTTAACCACCTACAGCGCAGAGACCAGTCTTGGCATGCTGGTGGCGCTGTCGCTGCTGCGTGAGCTGGGGCCGGTGGTCGCCGCGCTGCTGTTTGCCGGCCGCGCCGGGTCGGCGCTGACCGCCGAGATTGGCCTTATGCGGGCCACGGAACAGCTCTCCAGTATGGAGATGATGGCGGTGGATCCGCTGCGTCGCGTCATTTCCCCACGCTTCTGGGCCGGTGTCATTTCGCTGCCGCTGCTGACGATTATCTTCGTCGCGGTAGGGATCTGGGGCGGTGCGCTGGTGGGTGTGAGCTGGAAAGGCATTGACGGTGGTTTTTTCTGGACCGCGATGCAAAATGCCGTCGACTGGCGAATGGATCTGGTGAACTGCCTGATTAAGAGTCTGGTGTTCGCTATTACGGTAACCTGGATTGCGTTATTTAATGGTTATGACGCTATCCCCACTTCCGCCGGGATTAGCCGGGCGACAACGCGTACCGTGGTGCATGCGTCGCTGGCGGTTCTGGGGCTGGATTTTGTGCTGACTGCGCTGATGTTTGGGAATTGAGTTCATGCAAACGAAAAAAACTGAAATCTGGGTAGGGGTGTTCTTACTGGTGGCGCTGCTGGCGGCGCTGTTTGTCTGCCTGAAGGCGGCGAACGTCACCTCGCTACGCACCGAGCCGACTTATCGCCTTTATGCGACTTTCGATAACATCGGCGGCCTGAAGGCGCGCTCGCCGGTGCGCATCGGCGGCGTGGTAGTGGGGCGGGTAGCGGACATTACGCTCGATCCGAAAACCTATCTGCCACGCGTGGAGCTCGATATCGATGAGCGCTACAACCATATCCCGGATACCAGTTCGTTGGCGATCCGCACCTCTGGCCTGCTGGGCGAGCAGTACCTGGCGCTGAACGTCGGTTTTGAAGACCCGGACCTCGGGACGACTATCCTTAAAGACGGAGGCACTATCCAGGACACCAAGTCCGCCATGGTGCTGGAAGATCTGATTGGTCAGTTCCTTTATAACAGTAAGGGCGGCGACAATCAGAATTCTGGCAATGATAAGGCCGAGGCAGAAGGTCATACTGACGCGACGCCGGCAGCCGGCACGACGCATTAATTTCAGGAGAAATACGATATGTTTAAACGCTTACTCATGGTCGCCATGCTGGTGATTGCCCCGCTGACCGCCGTCCAGGCCGCAGATCAGTCCAATCCGTATAAGCTGATGAATGAAGCGGCGCAGAAAACCTTCGATCGCCTGAAGAATGAACAGCCGAAGATTAAAGCTAATCCTAACTATCTGCGCGACATCGTCGACCAGGAGTTATTGCCGTATGTACAGGTAAAATATGCCGGCGCGCTGGTGCTGGGCCGCTATTACAAAGAAGCGACCCCTGCGCAGCGTGAGGCCTATTTTGCCGCCTTCCGTGAATACCTGAAGCAGGCCTACGGTCAGGCGCTGGCGATGTACCATGGGCAGACTTACCAGATTGCTCCGGAGCAGCCGCTGGGCAGCGCAACCATCGTTCCGATCCGCGTCACTATCATCGACCCGAACGGTCGTCCGCCGGTACGTCTTGACTTCCAGTGGCGTAAAAATACCCAGACCGGCAACTGGCAGGCCTACGATATGATCGCGGAAGGGGTGAGCATGATCACCACCAAACAGAATGAGTGGAGCGATCTGCTGCGCACCAAGGGCGTTGATGGCCTGACCGCGCAGCTGAAAGCGATCTCTGCGCAGCCGATCACCCTGGAACAGAAAAAATAATGAGCGGGCAGCTGAGCTGGACTCGCGAGGGCGAGACGCTGGCGCTGCACGGGGAGCTGGATCAGGATCTGCTGGTCCCGCTCTGGGAGGCGCGCGCCCAGGCGACGGCGGGAACGGCGATCATCGATCTCAGTCAGACCACGCGCGTGGACACCGCGGGCCTGGCGCTGTTAGTGCATTTTGTGGCGCTGATTCGCCGTCAGGGCCGGGAAGCGCAGCTGGTCGGCAAGAGCGAAAACCTGCAAACGCTGATCGGTCTTTACAACCTGCCTGCCGATCTGATCTGATAATCTTTTCAGTGCCTTAGCACTGAAGCTATTCCGAAAGCCCTGGCAATCTTTTCGCCGGGGCTTTTTGCTTGTTTAAGACCGCGCCACTTTCCTCTAAGATGTTGGGCTGTTTTCACTATCAGATAAATTTGAGCCCATGGAAAATCATGAAATTCAGACCGTGCTGATGAACGCACTCCCCCTCCAGGAAGTCCACGTCTCTGGCGATGGCAGCCACTTTCAGGTTATTGCTGTGGGTGAGATGTTCGATGGCATGAGTCGGGTGAAAAAGCAGCAGAGCGTCTACGCGCCGCTGATGGAATATATTGCCGACAACCGCATCCATGCGCTGTCGATCAAGGCCTTTACTCCGCAGGAGTGGGCGCGAGACCGCAAACTCAATGGCTTCTAAGCTGTGGGGGATCCCCTGCAGCGTATGTGAATTTTTAATAGAGAACAGAATCAATGGATAAATTCCGTGTTCAGGGGCCGACTCGCCTTCAGGGTGAAGTCACCATCTCCGGGGCAAAAAACGCCGCCCTGCCAATCCTCTTTTCCGCGCTGCTTGCCGAAGAGCCGGTAGAGATCCAAAACGTACCTAAGCTGAAAGACATCGATACCACCATGAAGCTGCTGAGCCAGCTGGGCGCGAAGGTCGAGCGCAATGGTTCGGTATGGATTGACGCCGGCCCGGTCGATGTATTCTGTGCTCCGTACGATCTGGTGAAAACCATGCGCGCCTCTATCTGGGCGCTGGGCCCGTTGGTGGCGCGTTTCGGTCAGGGGCAAGTTTCTCTGCCTGGCGGCTGCGCTATCGGCGCGCGTCCGGTCGATCTGCATATTAGCGGTCTGGAGCAGCTGGGCGCCGAGATCAAACTGGAAGAAGGTTATGTCAAAGCCTCGGTCAGCGGTCGCCTGAAAGGCGCGCATATTGTGATGGATAAGGTGAGCGTCGGCGCCACCGTAACCATCATGAGCGCAGCGACGCTTGCGGAGGGAACGACGATTATTGAAAACGCCGCTCGCGAGCCGGAGATTGTCGATACCGCCAACTTCCTGAACGCGCTGGGCGCAAAAATCACAGGCCAGGGTAGCGATCGCATTACCATCGAAGGCGTGCAGCGCCTGGGCGGCGGCGTCTACCGTGTGCTGCCTGACCGTATTGAAACCGGGACTTTCCTGGTGGCCGCGGCGATTTCCGGCGGCAAGATCCTCTGCCGTAACGCGCAGCCGGATACCCTGGATGCCGTACTGGCGAAGCTGCGCGACGCCGGGGCTGACATCGAAACGGGCGAAGACTGGATCAGCCTCGATATGCACGGCAACCGTCCGAAAGCGGTCAACGTGCGTACCGCGCCGCACCCGGGCTTCCCGACCGATATGCAGGCCCAGTTCACGCTGCTTAACCTGGTAGCGGAAGGGACCGGCGTGATCACCGAAACGATCTTTGAAAACCGCTTCATGCACATTCCGGAGCTGATCCGTATGGGCGCGCACGCGGAGATCGAGAGCAATACCGCTATCTGTCACGGCGTGAAGCAGCTTTCTGGCGCGCAGGTGATGGCGACCGATTTGCGCGCGTCGGCGAGCCTGGTGCTGGCCGGCTGTATCGCTGAAGGGACCACCATCGTCGATCGCATCTATCATATCGATCGCGGCTATGAGCGTATCGAAGATAAACTGCAGGCGCTGGGCGCCAATATTCAACGCGTGAAGGGCGAGTAACCGCGTCCTGACAGCGCCCCGGGACGTTGTTCCGGGTCGCTGTCGAGCAATCACATCACTTGTCGATCTTCTTCTGACGCATCATCTGCGTTCTGTCGATAAACTCATGAGTCACCGGGTCGTGGTAGCGTGACGGCCAGATGACCCACGGCTGCGTTTCCAGCGCTGTGGCGATAATCAATTCGCCTTTCGGCCAGGGGCGGGTCAGGGCGTTCGCCAGCGTTGAAGAACTTAGTCCGTGCCGTCGCGACTCTGCCGCCAGCGATGTTCCCCGTTTACGTAATCCCGCAACAATATCTGCGGGATGCCAGTCGATGAACTTATCCATAAATTCTCCTGGTGTTAAAGGTCCAGATCGTCCCACATGGGCGATAGAGACACTATACCCGCGTACTATGTAGGGTTCTAACAAGTTCTGTTAAAGCGCCGGAATATTCAGAATCTATCAAGATATTCGGAAGTTTAGGGAGAGAAATGGCATTTTACTGGAACTTTCCCGCGCGTCGCGCGGGAAAGGAGGGGGGATTAATGATCGCGCTGGACTGCAATATGCGCCAGCCCAATCAAGGCTTCGCGCCAGGGCGTGTCCGGGAGGATCTGCAGCGCGGCAATGGCTTTGTCAGCTTCTTCTTCGGCACGCTTCTGCGTCCATTCCAGCGAACCGCAGGTCGCCATCGTTTCCAGCACAGCATCCAGTAGATGGCGGCCGTTGCCTTGCTCGATCGCACCGCGGATCATCGCTGATTGATCGGGTGTGCCATGGTGCATGGCGTGCAGCAGCGGTAGCGTGGGTTTACCTTCGTTCAGGTCGTCACCGACGTTTTTACCGAGCCGCTCGCCGTCAGAGCTATAATCGAGTAAATCGTCGATTAGCTGGAAAGCGGTGCCGAGATAGCGGCCATAATCCTGCAACGCGCGCTCTTCTTCCGCAGTGCAGTCGGCCAGCAGTCCCGCACACTGCGAGGCAGCTTCAAACAGACGCGCCGTCTTGCTGTAGATAACGCGCATGTAGTTCTCTTCGGTGATATCCGGGTCATTGACGTTCATCAGCTGCAGCACTTCGCCTTCGGCAATGACGTTCACCGCTTCCGACATGACCTCAAGGATCTTCAGCGAGCCCAGCTGGGTCATCATCTGAAAGGCGCGGGTATAGATAAAATCGCCGACCAGCACGCTGGCGGCATTGCCAAACGCCGCATTGGCCGTGGCTTTGCCGCGACGCATATCAGACTCATCGACGACGTCGTCATGCAGCAGGGTGGCGGTATGAATAAATTCAATCAGCGCGGCAATGGTGACATGCGCGCTCCCCTGATAGCCCACCGCGCGTGCGGCGAGCACAGCAATCATCGGGCGAATGCGTTTGCCGCCGCCGCTGACGATGTAATAGCCTAACTGATTGATAAGCTGAACATCGGAGTTGAGTTGCTCAAGAATCGTCGCATTGACACCCGCCATATCTTGCGCGGTTAACTCATTGATTTTTTCTAAATTCATCGCAAAAGCCGGGCCAAATGTCCTGTTACCATGAATCCAGGTGGGATCACAGAAGGATTAAGACAGAATTAAAAGAAGATATGATTGTACTGAAAAATTGCCGTAGATAAACGTTGTCGTGAAAGTTGTGTTTTTTTTCTGCATTGATCGCTAATCGCTCTTGTCAAAGGCTCGCGTTTTGCGTAATATTCGCGCCCTATTGTGAATATTTATAGCGCACTCTGAATCACATAAAGAGGTGCGCGGAAGCGGAGTTTTATATGTACGCGGTTTTCCAAAGTGGTGGTAAACAACACCGAGTAAGCGAAGGTCAGACCGTTCGCCTGGAAAAGCTGGACATCGCAACTGGCGAAGCTGTTGAATTCGCTGAAGTGCTGATGATCGCAAACGGTGAAGAAATCAAGATCGGCGTTCCTTTCGTTGAGGGCGGCGTAATCAAAGCTGAAGTTGTTGCTCACGGTCGTGGCGAGAAAGTTAAAATCGTTAAGTTTCGTCGTCGTAAACACTATCGTAAGCAGCAGGGCCATCGTCAGTGGTTCACTGATGTGAAAATCACTGGCATCAGCGCCTAAGACCTGAGGAGTAGATTTAAATGGCACATAAAAAGGCTGGCGGCTCGACTCGTAACGGTCGCGATTCAGAAGCTAAACGTCTGGGCGTAAAACGTTTCGGCGGTGAAGCAGTTCTGGCAGGTAGCATCATCGTTCGTCAACGTGGTACTAAATTCCACGCTGGTACCAACGTTGGTTGCGGCCGTGACCACACTCTGTTCGCTTTGACTGACGGTAAAGTCAAGTTCGAAGTTAAAGGCCCGAAAAACCGTAAATTCATCAGCATCGTTGCTGAATAAGTTTTTCGCGTCCCGGTAACGGATGAAAGCCCCGCAACACGTTGCGGGGCTTTTTACATTCGTCTACCGGAAAATTTTTGCAGGGAAACAGGCATGAAGCAGCAGGCTGGGATTGGCATTATTCTGGCGCTTACCACCGCAATGTGTTGGGGAGCGTTGCCGATTGCAATGAAACAGGTTCTCGAGGTGATGGCGCCGCCTACGGTGGTCTTTTATCGCTTCCTGATGGCCAGCATTGGGCTTGGCGCGATCCTCGCGATCAAAGGCAAACTGCCGCCGATGCGAATTTTTCGCAAGCCGCGCTGGCTGGTGTTATTAGCGATTGCCACCGGCGGTCTGTTCGGTAACTTCATCCTGTTTAGTTCTTCCCTGCAATACCTCAGCCCCACGGCTTCTCAGGTCATCGGCCAGCTATCGCCGGTGGGGATGATGGTGGCTAGCGTCGTAATTCTGAAAGAGCGCATGCGCGGCACCCAGGTGGTGGGCGCGTTGATGCTGCTCAGCGGGCTGGTGATGTTCTTCAATACCAGTCTGATTGAAATCTTTACCCGCCTGACGGACTACACGTGGGGGGTAATTTTCGGCGTTGCTGCCGCTACGGTGTGGGTAAGCTACGGCGTCGCGCAAAAGGTGTTATTGCGCCGTCTGGCATCACAGCAGATACTATTTTTGCTGTACACTTTGTGTACGATTGCATTACTGCCGCTTGCTGAGCCCGGAGTGATTTCCCGGTTAAGCAGCTGGCAACTGGCATGCCTGATTTTTTGCGGGCTGAATACCCTGGTCGGCTACGGGGCGCTGGCGGAAGCCATGGCGCGCTGGCAGGCGGCGCAGGTCAGCGCGTTAATCACCTTGACGCCACTGTTTACGCTACTGTTTTCTGATTTATTATCAATGGCCTGGCCCGATGTTTTCGCCAGACCGATGTTAAACCTGATTGGTTATCTCGGTGCGTTTGTCGTGGTTGCGGGCGCGATGTATTCCGCCATCGGTCATCGTCTTTGGGGACGTTGGCGTAAGCGAGAGGCGGTAGTACCGCTGCCCCGCTCAGGCGAATGATTTACGGAGAGTAAAATGAAGTTTGTAGATGAAGCAACGATCCTGGTCGTAGCAGGTGACGGCGGCAATGGTTGCGTAAGCTTCCGCCGCGAAAAGTATATTCCGAAAGGCGGTCCGGACGGCGGCGATGGCGGCGATGGCGGCGATGTCTGGCTGGAAGCGGACGAGAACCTGAATACCCTGATCGACTACCGTTTTGAAAAATCGTTCCGCGCCGAACGTGGGCAGAATGGTCAAAGCCGCGACTGTACCGGTAAGCGCGGTAAAGACGTGACGGTAAAAGTGCCGGTCGGCACCCGGGTTATCGATCAGGGCACCGGCGAGACCATGGGCGATATGACCAAACACGGTCAGCGTCTGATGGTGGCGAAAGGCGGCTGGCACGGTTTGGGCAACACCCGTTTCAAATCATCCGTCAACCGTACGCCGCGTCAGAAAACCATGGGTACCCCGGGTGATAAACGCGACCTGCAGCTGGAGCTGATGCTGTTGGCCGATGTCGGGATGCTGGGCATGCCGAACGCCGGCAAATCCACCTTCATCCGTGCGGTCTCCGCCGCCAAGCCGAAAGTGGCTGACTATCCGTTTACCACCCTGGTGCCAAGCCTGGGCGTGGTGCGTATGGACAATGAAAAGAGCTTCGTAGTTGCCGATATCCCGGGGCTGATTGAAGGCGCAGCGGAAGGGGCAGGCCTCGGTATCCGCTTCCTCAAGCACCTCGAGCGCTGCCGCGTACTGCTGCACCTCATCGATATCGATCCGATCGACGGCTCCGATCCGGTTGAGAATGCGCGCATTATCATCGGCGAGCTGGAGAAATACAGCGAGAAGCTAGCCTCCAAACCACGCTGGTTAGTTTTCAACAAGATTGACCTGATGGACAAGGCCGAAGCCGAAGCCAAAGCCAAAGCGATTGCTGAAGCGCTGGGTTGGGAAGAGAAATTCTACCTGATCTCCGCGGCCAGCCAGCAGGGCGTGAAAGAGCTGTGCTGGGACGTGATGACCTTCATCATCGAAAACCCGATCGTGCAGGCGGAAGAAGAGCAGAAGCCGGAGAAAGTCGAGTTTATGTGGGACGACTATCACCGTCAGCAGCTTGAAGAGGCCGAAGCCGAAGCAGAAGATGACGAAGACTGGGATGACGACTGGGATGAGGACGACGAAGAAGGCGTCGAATTCATCTACAAACGCTAATCCTGACTTCTCTGGATCAAAAAGGGCCGCATCTGATGCGGCCCTTTTGTTTTAATTGTTCTGGTACAAATCTTTATACAAGCGGCTTTCAAAGCGGACCAGTGGGATGCGGCGATTGCGCTGATCAGCTGGCTCCACGGCGTATCCGGAGAGATATTGCACGAAGGCCACCTTTTGTCCGCTGGCGGTAGTGATGAAGCCTGCGAGGTTATAAACCCCCTGGAGCGACCCGGTTTTCGCCGAAACTTTACCATCGACGCCCGCCTGATGAAGACCGGCGCGATACTGCAGCGATCCGTCATGGCCCGCCAGCGGCAGCATGGAGATGAAGTTGAGCTCGGTATCGTGCTGGGCGATATACTGCAGCACCTGCATCATGGTCGCCGGGGCGATCAGGTTGTGGCGCGACAGGCCAGAGCCGTCGGCGATGATAGTGTTGCCGAGATCGACCCCAGCCTGTTGACGCAGGATCTGCCGTACGGCATCGGAGCCCGCCCGCCAGGTGCCAGGTACGCCGAACCGGGCGTGGCCGATGGTGCGAAAGACGGTGTCGGCAATCATGTTGTCTGACTTCTTCAGCATGATCCGCAGCAGATCGTGCAGCGGAGCCGACTGGCTGGTTGCCAGCACGGTGCCGGGCTCATTGGCCAGCGTCTGGCGCAGCAGCGTGCCGCTGTAGGTGATCCCCGCCTGGGCCAGCTCGGCTTTGAGGATCGCTCCGGCATAGCTGGCGCCATCCTGAATGGCGAAGGCCAGAGGCAGCGGCTCGCTACGCTGCGGCAGGCAGCCGGTGAGAGTATAGCGATTGAGATCGCCCGGCACCACGTCGAGCTCGCAATACTGCGCTTCCGATGAGCCACGCGCCAGCGTTCGCACCTGGCTGAACATGGTGACCGGATAATAGGATGCAACGCGAATGAAGGCGACATCGCCCGGTTTCTGCGCGCTATACAGCGAGACAGAGAAGCAGTTACGGTCGACAATCGCCGCCGCCGGCGGGGCGCTGAAGCACTGCGTCAGGTCGTTCCACGGCCAGCCGGGCGCTTTGTCATGGCTGGCGAAGACCGAGGTATCGATGAGCACATTGCCTTCGATACGCTGCACGCCGGCTTTTTTCAGCGTCGCCACCATATTGCGAATATCCTGCCGTTTAAGCGTCGGATCGCCGCCGAAGCGTGCAATCAGGTCGCCTTTCAGCACGCCGCCGTCAAGGGAACCTTTGGTTTCCAGCGTGGTGGTAAAGCGAAAATCGGGCCCCAGTTGCAGCAGCGCCGCCAGCGCGGTGATGACCTTTTGCGTACTGGCCGGGAGCGCCATTTGCTGGCTGTGATAGTCGATTTCCGGCGTCGATGCGCCGACCTTTTGCGCCATAAAGGCAAGGTTCGCACCGGCGGGAAGCTGGTTGATGTACTCGTCAATATTCGCCGCCTGAGCGCTAAGCGCTATACCGGCGGTCAATCCGATGATAAATCTGGGAAATCGCATAATCTCGCGCTAACAACCTGAAGCCAGGCCGTCATACTACGGTGCAACGCCCAGTAAAGTAAACGATGACCCATAATGAACTTCGGGGTAAAATACCCATCAAATGAAAAATTGCTGCTGACCTGGGGAGTGTTTCCCGGGTCGGTTTCTTTTTGCTCGTGTCCTGCCCGTGGGCAGGACAGGTGGCGGAGCGGAGCTAGCCGTTCCCTGAAGGAATGATAAAGAGGTATAACTAATGCAAGCGATTCCGATGACCTTACGTGGCGCTGAAAAACTGCGCGAAGAACTGGATTATCTGAAGTCTGTGCGTCGTCCTGAAATCATTGCCGCTATTGCTGAGGCCCGTGAACACGGCGATCTGAAAGAGAATGCCGAGTATCACGCCGCGCGTGAGCAGCAGGGTTTCTGCGAGGGGCGTATCAAGGATATCGAAGCGAAGCTGTCTAACGCGCAGGTTATCGATATCACCAAAATGCCGAACAACGGCCGGGTGATTTTTGGTTCTACCGTCAGCGTGCTGAACCTCGATACCGACGAGGAACAGACCTACCGCATCGTGGGCGATGACGAAGCTGATTTTAAGCAGAATCTGATCTCCGTGAACTCGCCGATCGCCCGCGGTCTGATCGGCAAAGAGCAGGATGACGTCGTGACTATCCGTACCCCGGGTGGGGAAGTGGAATACGAAATTACCAAGGTTGAATACCTGTAAGGCGTATTTCCCGCTACGATGTTTATAGATTGTAAAGAAAGGAAAAAGGCCGCATAGCGGCCTTTTATCAACGTCAGGAGCATGGCATTTTGCTCGCCTGGCCGCAGAAATCCCTCGTTTTACACAAAGTTGTGTCGAGATTCAGGATATTCTTAGCGTGGCAGCGAGATTTTACGCTCTGGCGTTGGGCGGTACAGAACCAGCGTTTTACCGATGACCTGTACGTTACAGGCGCCGGTTTCGCGTACGATGGCTTCCACGATCAAGGCTTTTGTTTCGCGATCTTCTGAGGCGATCTTCACCTTGATGAGTTCATGGTGCCCTAACGCTTGTTCGATCTCGGCCAGTACCCCTTCGGTCAAACCATTGTTGCCAAGCATAACTACCGGCTTGAGCGGATGTGCCAGACCTTTCAGGTGCTGTTTTTGTTTAGTACTCAGATTCATCGTATTTTTTTGCTTACGTTGGGATTGAAAACGGGTCATTCTACCGCCATCTCCCATATATCGCCAAACTACCGCGTCGATTTTTACGCAGTAAAGTACGATGAACCCGAACGGGAATGTTAAATGACAGGTAAAAAGCGTTCTGCCAGCTCAAGCCGCTGGCTTCAGGAACACTTTAGCGATAAATATGTTCAACAGGCACAGAAAAAGGGGTTACGTTCCCGTGCCTGGTTTAAACTTGATGAAATACAGCAAAGTGACAAAATTTTTAAGCCGGGGATGACGGTAGTCGACCTCGGTGCTGCTCCCGGTGGCTGGTCGCAGTATGCGGTCACGCAGATCGGCAACAGCGGCCGCATCATCGCTTGCGATCTTTTACCAATGGATCCAATCGTTGGTGTGGACTTCCTTCAGGGCGATTTTCGTGATGAATTAGTCCTGAAAGCGTTACTTGAGCGAGTGGGCGACAGTAAAGTCCAAGTTGTCATGTCCGATATGGCGCCGAATATGTGCGGAACACCGGCGGTGGATATTCCCCGGGCTATGTATCTGGTAGAACTGGCGCTTGAAATGTCTCGTGATGTATTAGCGCCAGGTGGTAGTTTTGTAGTGAAGGTGTTCCAGGGCGAAGGCTTCGATGAGTATCTTCGAGAAATTCGCTCCCTGTTTACGAAGGTCAAAGTTCGTAAGCCGGACTCTTCCCGCGCTCGTTCGCGTGAAGTGTATATTGTAGCGACCGGGCGTAAACCATAACCGGCAGATTTCAAACGAAAGTTTGAAAGAAACTGGATATAGAGTATCCTGACGCTGTTTTTAACACAGTTGTAATAAGAGGTTAATCCCTTGAGTGACATGGCGAAAAACCTAATACTCTGGCTGGTCATTGCCGTTGTGCTGATGTCAGTATTCCAGAGCTTTGGGCCCAGCGAGTCGAATGGCCGCAAGGTGGATTATTCTACCTTCCTGCAAGAGGTCAATCAGGACCAGGTTCGCGAAGCGCGTATCAACGGACGTGAGATCAACGTTACCAAGAAAGATAGTAACCGTTACACGACTTACATTCCGGTTAACGATCCGAAGCTGCTCGATAACCTGTTGACTAAAAACGTCAAAGTTGTTGGCGAACCACCAGAAGAGCCGAGCCTGCTGGCTTCCATCTTCATCTCCTGGTTCCCAATGCTGCTGCTGATCGGCGTCTGGATCTTCTTTATGCGGCAAATGCAGGGCGGCGGCGGGAAGGGCGCGATGTCCTTCGGCAAAAGCAAAGCCCGTATGTTGACGGAAGACCAGATCAAAACCACTTTTGCAGACGTTGCCGGGTGTGACGAAGCGAAAGAGGAAGTCGGCGAGCTGGTAGAATACCTGCGTGAGCCGAGCCGCTTCCAGAAACTGGGCGGTAAAATCCCGAAAGGCGTCCTGATGGTCGGCCCTCCGGGTACCGGTAAAACGCTGCTGGCGAAAGCGATCGCTGGTGAAGCGAAGGTACCGTTCTTTACCATTTCCGGTTCTGACTTCGTCGAAATGTTCGTCGGTGTGGGCGCTTCTCGTGTGCGTGACATGTTCGAACAGGCTAAGAAAGCCGCGCCTTGCATCATCTTCATCGATGAAATCGACGCCGTCGGCCGCCAGCGTGGCGCAGGCCTGGGCGGTGGTCACGATGAACGTGAGCAGACCCTGAACCAGATGCTGGTTGAGATGGACGGCTTCGAAGGTAACGAAGGTATCATCGTTATCGCGGCGACTAACCGTCCGGACGTTCTTGACCCCGCGCTGTTGCGTCCGGGCCGTTTTGACCGCCAGGTGGTGGTTGGCCTGCCGGATGTTCGCGGTCGTGAGCAGATCCTGAAAGTGCATATGCGTCGCGTTCCGCTGGCGCCGGATATCGATGCGGCAATCATTGCGCGCGGTACCCCGGGCTTCTCCGGTGCGGATCTGGCCAACCTGGTCAACGAAGCGGCGCTGTTTGCTGCCCGCGGCAACAAACGCGTTGTGTCGATGGTTGAGTTCGAGAAAGCGAAAGACAAAATCATGATGGGTGCGGAACGTCGCTCCATGGTGATGACGGAAGCGCAGAAAGAGTCTACTGCTTATCATGAAGCGGGCCATGCGATTATTGGTCGCCTGGTGCCGGAGCACGATCCGGTGCACAAAGTGACGATTATCCCGCGCGGTCGTGCG
Organism: Klebsiella sp. P1954; assembly: GCF_018199955.1. NCBI lineage: Bacteria > Pseudomonadati > Pseudomonadota > Gammaproteobacteria > Enterobacterales > Enterobacteriaceae > Klebsiella > Klebsiella sp. P1954. The sequence goes on from NZ_CP073373.1 coordinate 3,556,213, forward strand.
CTGGGTGTGACCTTCTTCCTGCCGGAAGGCGATGCAATCAGCGCCAGCCGTCAGAAACTGGAAAGCCAGATCTCCACCCTGTACGGCGGTCGTCTGGCGGAAGAGATTATCTACGGTCCGGAACATGTTTCTACCGGTGCGTCCAACGATATTAAAGTGGCGACGAACCTGGCGCGTAACATGGTGACCCAGTGGGGCTTCTCCGACAAACTCGGTCCGCTGCTGTATGCGGAAGAAGAGGGTGAAGTCTTCCTCGGCCGTAGCGTTGCGAAAGCGAAGCATATGTCCGATGAAACCGCGCGTATCATCGACCAGGAAGTTAAATCGCTGATTGAGCGTAACTACGGTCGTGCTCGCCAGCTGCTGAACGACAACATGGACATTCTGCACGCGATGAAAGATGCGCTCATGAAGTATGAGACCATCGATGCGCCGCAGATTGACGACCTGATGGCTCGTCGCGAAGTTCGTCCGCCAGCGGGTTGGGAAGAACCTGGTTCTTCTAACAACTCTGACAACAATGGCACGCCTCGTGCGCCGCGTCCGGTTGATGAACCGCGTACGCCGAACCCGGGCAACACCATGTCAGAGCAGCTGGGCGACAAGTAAGCTACCGCTGTTGATGCTTGTTTAACCTTAAAACCCCGGGCGTCCGCTCCGGGGTTTTTCTTTTTTAACCTCTTCAGTCTCAGGGATTTTGTGATGAAACTTGTAGCCCAGGGCTCAACCCTCGATCTCTCTCACCCCCACGTGATGGGTATTCTAAATGTGACGCCTGACTCCTTCTCCGATGGCGGCGCCCATAATTCGCTGATTGAGGCGGTGAAGCATGCCAATCTGATGATCAACGCCGGCGCGACCATCATTGATATCGGCGGTGAATCGACGCGGCCAGGGGCGGCTGAGGTTAGTGTGGAAGAGGAGCTTGCGCGGGTGATACCGGTGGTTGAAGCCATTGCCCAGCGCTTTGAGGTATGGATCTCAGTGGATACCTCCAAGGCGGAGGTTATTCGCCAATCGGCCAGGGCCGGGGCGCATATCATCAACGATATTCGTTCGCTGACCGAGCCCGGCGCGCTGCAGGCCGCCGCGGAAACCGGACTGCCGGTGTGTCTGATGCATATGCAGGGACAACCAAAAACCATGCAGGAGGCGCCGAAGTATGAGGACGTCTTCGCCGATGTTGAGCGTTTTTTTAATGAGCACATTGTGCGCTGCGAACAGGCGGGGATCGCAAAAGAAAAATTGCTGCTCGACCCGGGATTCGGTTTCGGTAAAAATCTCTCCCACAATTACCAACTGTTGGCCAGGCTTGGGGAGTTTCATCACTTTGGTCTGCCTCTGCTGGTCGGTATGTCACGTAAGTCGATGGTAGGTCAGTTGCTGAACGTCGGGCCGTCGGAGCGGCTGAACGGCAGCCTGGCGTGTGCCGTCATTGCAGCAATGCAGGGCGCGCAGATTATCCGCGTCCATGATGTCAAAGAAACGGTAGAAGCGCTGCGCGTGGTGGAAGCCACCCTCGCCGCTAAGGGAAAAAAACGTTATGAGTAACCGCAAGTATTTTGGCACCGATGGTATTCGTGGCCGCGTCGGCGATGCGCCGATCACTCCGGAGTTTGTGCTCAAGCTGGGCTGGGCGGCGGGCAAAGTGTTAGCGCGTCACGGTTCGCGTAAAATTATCATCGGCAAGGATACCCGTATTTCGGGCTATATGCTGGAATCGGCGCTGGAAGCTGGACTGGCGGCAGCGGGGCTCTCTGCGTCGTTCACCGGGCCTATGCCGACACCGGCCATCGCCTACCTGACGCGCGCCTTCCGCGCCGAGGCGGGGATTGTTATCTCTGCTTCACATAACCCTTTCTACGACAACGGCATTAAATTCTTCTCCATTGAGGGCACCAAGCTGCCGGATGATGTCGAAGAGGCGATTGAAGCCGAAATGGAGAAAGAGCTCACCTGCGTGGATTCGGCTGAGCTGGGCAAAGCCAGCCGTATCGTCGATGCGGCGGGGCGCTACATTGAATTTTGTAAGGGTACCTTTCCCAACGAACTGAGCCTGGGCACGCTGAAAGTGGTGGTGGATTGCGCGCACGGCGCGACCTATCACATCGCCCCTAATGTCTTCCGCGAGCTGGGAGCCCAGGTTATCGCGATGGGCTGCGAGCCAGACGGTCTCAACATCAACGAAGAGGTCGGCGCCACTGACGTGCGGGCGCTGCAGGCGCGCGTGCTGGCGGAAAAAGCCGATCTGGGCATCGCCTACGACGGCGATGGCGATCGGGTGATTATGGTTGACCACGAAGGCAATAAAGTCGATGGCGACCAGATCCTCTATATCATAGCCCGGGAAGGATTGCGTCAGGGGCAGCTGCGCGGCGGCGCCGTCGGCACGCTGATGAGTAATATGGGGCTGGAGCTGGCGCTCAAGCAGTTAGGCATCCCGTTTGCCCGCGCGAAGGTCGGTGACCGCTATGTACTGGAGATGCTCCAGGAAAAAGGCTGGCGCATCGGTGCGGAAAACTCCGGCCATGTGATCCTGCTGGATAAAACCACCACCGGCGATGGCATTGTCGCCAGCCTGCAGGTGGTCGCGGCGATGGTCCGCAACCACATGAGCCTGCATGACCTGTGCAGCGGGATGAAAATGTTCCCTCAGCTGCTGGTGAATGTCCGCTTTACCGAGGGCAGCGGTAACCCGCTGGAGAATGAGCACGTCAAAGCGGTGACCGCGGAAGTGGAGGCGGCGTTAGGAAAACGCGGCCGTGTCCTGCTGCGTAAATCGGGTACGGAGCCGCTGATCCGCGTGATGGTGGAAGGCGAGCATGAAGATCAGGTGCACGAGTTTGCGCACCGCATCGCTGAGGCGGTAAAAAGCGTTTAGCTTTGCCGGCTAAGTGGTTAAAAAGGCGGCGCTTGCCGCCTTTTTTATGATCGAAAATTGGCTTTTTGCTGTTTTTTTCTGCAGTTGATACAATGTGTCGAAATTGCCCTTGCGAAGGTCATTCGCTTTGGTTAGTATTCACACCCGCTTCAGTGGGAAACGTTAAAACGTCCCGCTTTATTGGTCGAAGCACTTGGTATGCGGCGAATCCGCAAGGAACAGGTTGATTATGTACGAAGCTCTTTTGGTTGTTTTCCTTATTGTAGCGATTGGCCTTGTAGGTCTGGTTATGCTGCAGCAAGGTAAAGGCGCTGATATGGGAGCCTCCTTCGGTGCAGGCGCTTCCGGCACACTGTTTGGGTCCAGCGGTTCTGGCAACTTTATGACCCGTATGACCGGCATCCTGGCTGCGCTGTTCTTCATCATCAGTCTGGCGCTGGGTAATATCAACAGCAACAAGACCAGTAAAGGAAGTGAGTGGGATAATCTGAGCGCGCCGAAAACGGAGCAAACTCAGCCAACTGCGCCGGCTCAGCCGACCAGCGATATCCCGCACTAAGTATTCTGTACCGAGGTGGTGGAATTGGTAGACACGCTACCTTGAGGTGGTAGTGCCCTAACGGGCTTGTGGGTTCGAGTCCCATCCTCGGTACCAATATTCCAGAAAAAAGACGCTGAAAAGCGTCTTTTTTTGTTTTTGTCCCCGCTGGCCATTTATTTATAAACATCTCTTCGCTGGTTGCCTCCTTTTACTGTCGTTAAAGTCGCCTCGTCAAATTAACAGAGGTGAAGTGACACAATGAACAAGATCGGGTTGCTTATCGTCGCCGGCGTACTCGGTTTAGCTGGGTGCAGTTCAACATCGCCCTTCCAAACGGTGGAGACGATTAATGCGCTAACCATACCGGTATCGCCCAGTGAGTCTGGGACTACAGCGAATCATGCCCAGGCGGTGAGGCGCTATTTCCAGGACAATACGGCACTGATTAGTCGCCTTAACCATTCGTTGAAAAGTCATTATCTGCAGGACGTGGAGCGCCGCGATGTGTTCGACAGACACAGCGAGGCGTATAAGGTGTATGGCGCCCTGACCCGCCTGGAGCAGATGGCGTCCATGAATGAGGTTTACCGCAAAGAGAATAATGTTGCGGGCCTACAAGAGATCAACCGCGTACTGAAAAGCGTGCCGCTGACCAGCTGAGAATGAAACAGGGACTGCCGACCGGCAATCCCTGTGAAGAGTTAAAAGCGGAAGTTAACCCCGGCGTAAGCGCCGTCGGCCAGCGTGTTATCGCGATTGCCATCTTTCCCTGCCATATCAATATAGCGATAGCCAGCTTCGATATTCAGAGACGGGAGCACGTTAAGGCGTACCCCGGCATTGGCCTCCACATAATCCTTAACGCCGCTGGACATTGAGTCCGGTGAGTAATAGCCCTCGCCGAAAAGCGTGAAATACTGACCAAGGGGGAGTTCAGCGCCACCACCGGCGGCGATGGCGTAACCTTCATCACCATCTTTTGGGTTCAGATAGACCGCCTTACCGCCCAGGGTCATCAGAAAAGGGCCAAGGTTAAAGTTATAACCCATTCCCAGTCCTACACTATCTCCATCGTTGTCGCTATGAGCCCACTGAGAACTGAACGTCATACCCGGTTCCCCGGCGCCAAAGCTGGCGGACAGATTGGTAAACTCGGCGCCAGCTTCTCCATGCAGGTTAACGGCTGCGCAGGCAGCGCTGCTGGCTCCCAAAGCGATCGTTACGGCAACCATTTTTGCAGCAATAGACTTCATTATTAAATTCCTTCAGATAAAAAAAAGCCCGATATGGGCGTTCGGGCATAATTAACGGGTTCGTGCATCTCATTGTTATGGTCGCAGCAGGCGAGGGGGCAACTCTCGCTACCGCCGCACACGTCTGGCCGATTTCCGCTGGCATATCCTGAGCCGGTGCAGGCCCGGCGGTTAACGCCGTTTGTGGTCGTCTGCTGGCGAACTCAGGAATAGATTGTCTTCCGGGAAACCCAGGCGCTTAGCATAAAATTTTTGTTCTTTTAGCGGTAACGGTTATTGGTTTAAATTTAAACATCTTCCCCGCTGCAGCAAATAACAATAAATGATAGGAGGAGTGCAGGTCAGAATTTTTCAGGAAGTGAGACGATATTTTGTAAATAACCGCCGCGGGCAAAGGCAATATAACCGCCTTTCTTTAATGCTGACAATACATTGAGAATACTGCTACGCGACAGAAGGGTCCTGTCCTGAATATACTCAAGAATAGATACTCGCTGTCGGGTCTCTTCGCTTAATAGCATCATCTCCAGCAGATGGTTACGGATGACCGAATAGGTACGCTGCTGCAGGACCAGATCGTCACGATACACCATATACGAGGTATGATAAGCCAACAGGCTGGTCACCTCTTCCCATAGGTTATGCTGGCGAAAAAGCGCCGAAGCCAGGTCGTGGTCGATCCGTAGCAGTTCGCATGATACCTCGGCTCGCAGGCTGTGGCTGCGGCTGGGCTGCAGCATTTCCGCCACGCCGAAAAGATGCGGCTCATAGACGGTCACCATCAGTAGCCTGTCGGAATTACGAATAATCGACAGCTCGCCTTTTTTAAAAATAAAGAGCTGGGTTTTGCCTTTATATTCCCATGTCAGTCTTTTTCTGGCGATCGCGTTAACGGGTGTCGCGTGTGGCTCAAGTACATCGATCAGTCGGTCAATGGTCTTTTGCGGCCTGATCGGCGGTTTAATATTCATGATGTGTATCACCAGATATGAATTAATCAATTGAGGCTATTATAGTCAACAGTTTTGCTGGTCTGGCGATAAGGAAAAAATGCGTCATGGCATTTTTTTTACGTTGGTGGGTCATGCAAAATAAAAAGCCGGCGGTGATCCGCCGGCGGAAAGCAACATTGTCAGGCGATTATTTGCCTTTGTTTTCCAGATTTTCAACCTGCGGTAAACCGGTTGCCGAGGAGGCGCTCAGCAGGCCAGACTGGGCATAGCCGAACAGCTTCTCGCGGGTATCGGTGATGTCCAGATTACGCATGGTCAGCTGGCCGATACGGTCTTCGGCAGTAAACATGGAATCGCCTTTTTCCATGGTCAGACGCTCCGCTTTATAGGTCAGGTTGTCTGATACCGTATTGAGGATCGAGTAGTCGTTACCGCGACGCAGTTCGAGGGTGACTTCGCCGGTGATCTGGCTGGCGACCCAGCGCTGCAGCGAATCACGCAGCATCAGCGCCTGGGAATCAAACCAGCGGCCCTGATACAGCAGGCGGCCCAACTGGCGACCGTGGGCGTGATATTGCTCAATCGTATCTTCGTTATGGATACCGGTCAGCAAACGCTCGTAGGCAATATGCAGCAGCGCCATCCCCGGAGCTTCATAAATGCCGCGGCTTTTCGCTTCGATAATCCGGTTTTCAATCTGGTCGCTCATGCCCAGGCCGTGACGACCGCCGATGCGGTTGGCTTCCAGCATCATCTCGACGTCATCGGCAAAGGTTTTACCATTCAGCGCCACCGGATGGCCCTGCTCAAAGCGTACGGTGACCTCTTCCGCAGGGATCTTCACGTTTTCGTCCCAGAACTTCACGCCCATAATCGGGTTGACGATCTTGACGCTGGAGTTCAGGAATTCGAGATCTTTCGCTTCATGGGTCGCGCCGAGCATATTGGAGTCGGTGGAGTAGGCTTTCTCGACCGACATCTTGTAATCAAAGCCGCAGGCGATCATAAATTCGGACATTTCGTGACGACCGCCGAGCTCATTGATAAAGTCGCTGTCCAGCCACGGTTTGTAAATCTGCAGTTCAGCGTTGGTCAGCAGGCCGTAACGATAGAAACGTTCGATATCGTTGCCTTTATAGGTGCTGCCATCGCCCCAAATGTTAACGCCGTCTTCTTTCATCGCCGCCACCAGCATGGTGCCGGTGACCGCGCGGCCTAGCGGCGTGGTGTTGAAGTAGGTCAACCCACCGGTGGTGTTATGGAAAGCGCCACACTGAATCGCGGCGATCCCTTCTGCGACCAGCTGTTTGCGGCAGTCGATCAGACGGGCGCCTTCAGCGCCGTACTCTTTCGCGCGGCGCGGGATAGCATCGTAGTCGTCTTCGTCCGGTTGACCCAGGTTAGCGGTATATGCATAAGGCACGGCGCCTTTTTTGCGCATCCATAACAGCGCGGCGCTGGTATCCAGTCCACCAGAGAAAGCGATACCAATACGTTGACCAACCGGGAGATGCTTGAGAATCGTCGTCATAAAATAAAACCCTGCTCGATAGACTGTGGTGAGTTCGACCCAACAACCTTAACTGCATTTTTATGCATTAATTGTGAGTATTCATTTAACCATCTTTTACTGGCGACAGGAAGTGCTTCATCATCTTTTTGCTAAAAAAGCCTGAAATACCAGCACAAACGGCAATCGGGGGCGCTAAAAAGCATGTTGACAAAATATACTAATCGCCGTTACAATTCATCTCGATTTTATGTCCCGTCTTCGGTACCAAATCCCAGCAGTATTTGCGTCTTTTGCTCAAAAAGAGTAAAATATGCCACGTTTCAGGCGCGGGGTGGAGCAGCCTGGTAGCTCGTCGGGCTCATAACCCGAAGGTCGTCGGTTCAAATCCGGCCCCCGCAACCACTTTCCCATTAAGTACTTTTTCAAATATACTGTGAGGACTAGGTGTCCTTCGTAGCCGAATTTGAAAGAATTCTTGCGGAAGGTGTTCCAGATCGCCATGGCGATCTCAGGGTTCAGTTATCTAAAGCCCCGATTTATCGGGGTTTTTTGTTATCTGACTTCAGAATAACTGGGCTATACGCCCTTTTTTTATGTCTTGGGGGTGGGTTTGTCCACATTAGAGCAAAAATTGACAGAGATGCTCACTGCGCCGGTTGAAGCGCTTGGCTTTGAGCTGGTCGGCATCGAATTTATTCGCGGTCGCACATCCACACTGCGCATCTATATTGATAGTGAAGATGGCATCAACGTTGATGATTGTGCTGATGTGAGCCACCAGGTAAGCGCCGTCATGGATGTCGAAGACCCGATCACTGTCGCTTACAACCTGGAAGTCTCTTCGCCTGGTCTTGACCGTCCGATGTTCACCGCCGAACACTATCAACGTTTCACCGGCGAAGAAGTTGCGCTGGTGCTGCGCATGGCGGTTCAGAACCGCCGCAAATGGCAGGGCATTATCAAAGCGGTAGACGGTGAGATGATCACGGTAACCGTCGAAGGCAAAGATGAAGTGTTCGCGCTGAGTAACATCCAGAAGGCGAACCTGGTTCCCCACTTTTAACAGTCTGGATTGAGGTGAAAGGCCCCGATGAACAAAGAAATTTTGGCTGTTGTTGAAGCCGTTTCCAACGAAAAAGCGCTGCCGCGTGAGAAAATTTTCGAAGCGCTGGAAAGCGCGCTGGCAACGGCCACCAAGAAAAAATACGAACAAGAGATCGACGTTCGCGTTGAAATCGACCGCAAGAGCGGCGATTTCGATACCTTCCGTCGTTGGCTGGTTGTAGAAGAAGTCACCCAGCCAACGCGCGAGATCACGCTGGAAGCAGCGCGTTTCGAAGATGAAAGCATGAACGTCGGCGACTATGTCGAAGATCAGATCGAATCTGTTACCTTCGACCGTATCACCACCCAGACCGCTAAGCAGGTTATCGTGCAGAAAGTCCGCGAAGCCGAGCGCGCGATGGTGGTCGATCAGTTCCGCGAGCACGAAGGTGAGATCATCACCGGCGTGGTGAAAAAAGTGAACCGCGACAATATCACACTGGATCTGGGTAACAACGCTGAAGCCGTGATCCTGCGTGAAGATATGCTGCCGCGTGAAAACTTCCGTCCGGGCGACCGCATTCGCGGCGTACTGTACGCTGTCCGTCCGGAAGCGCGTGGCGCCCAGCTGTTCGTCACCCGTTCCAAACCTGAGATGCTGATCGAACTGTTCCGCATCGAAGTGCCGGAAATCGGTGAAGAAGTGCTGGAGATCAAAGCGGCGGCTCGCGATCCGGGCTCTCGTGCCAAAATCGCGGTGAAAACCAACGACAAGCGCATCGACCCGGTTGGCGCTTGCGTCGGTATGCGCGGTGCGCGTGTGCAGGCCGTGTCGACTGAGCTGGGTGGTGAACGCATCGATATCGTCCTGTGGGATGATAACCCGGCGCAGTTCGTGATTAACGCTATGGCGCCGGCAGACGTCGCGTCCATCGTGGTGGATGAAGATAAACACACCATGGATATCGCGGTAGAAGCGGGCAACCTGGCGCAGGCGATCGGCCGTAACGGTCAGAACGTCCGCCTGGCTTCACAGCTCAGCGGCTGGGAACTCAACGTCATGACCGTTGACGATCTGCAGGCTAAGCACCAGGCGGAAGCGCATGCCGCTATCGATACCTTCACCAAATATCTTGATATTGATGAAGATTTCGCGACAGTGCTGGTTGAAGAAGGCTTCTCCTCGCTGGAAGAGCTGGCCTATGTGCCGATGAAAGAACTGCTGGAAATCGACGGTCTGGATGAAGCCACCGTTGAAGCACTTCGTGAGCGTGCGAAAAACGCACTGACTACGCTGGCGCTGGCTCAGGAAGAAAGCCTGGGAGATAACAAACCTGCCGATGATCTGTTGAATCTCGAAGGTCTGGATCGTGCCCTGGCATTCAAACTGGCTGCCCGTGGTGTTTGTACGCTGGAAGATCTCGCCGAGCAGGGCGTTGATGACCTGGCTGATATCGAAGGGATGACCGACGAGAAAGCTGGCGAGCTCATCATGGCCGCTCGCAACATTTGTTGGTTCGGCGACGAAGCGTAATAAACTGTAGCAGGAAGGAACAGCATGACAGATGTGACTATTAAAGCGCTGGCCTCAGAGATTCAGACCTCTGTGGATCGCCTGATACAGCAATTTGCTGACGCAGGCATCCGCAAATCGGCTGATGATTCTGTGACCTCGCAAGAGAAACAAACTTTGTTGACGCACCTGAACCGTGAACACGGCTCGGCGCCAGACAAGCTGACGTTACAGCGTAAGACGCGCAGTACGTTAAATATTCCAGGTACCGGTGGAAAGAGTAAATCGGTACAAATCGAAGTCCGCAAGAAACGCACCTTTGTGAAACGCGATCCGCAAGAGGCTGAACGCCTGGCCGCGGAAGAGCAGGCGCAGCGTGAAGCGGAAGAGCAGGCCCGTCGTGAAGCTGAAGAAGCAGCGAAACGCGAGGCGCAATTAAAAGCTGAACGTGAGGCCGCAGAACAAGCTAAACGTGAAGTCGCTGATAAAGCGAAACGTGAAGCTGCGGAAAAAGACAAAGTGAGCAATCAACATACCGACGAAATGACCAAAACCGCCCAGGCTGAAAAGATCCGTCGCGAGAACGAAGCCGCGGAATTGAAGCGCAAATCGGAAGAAGAAGCACGCCGCAAACTTGAAGAAGAAGCGCGCCGTGTAGCGGAAGAAGCACGCCGTATGGCTGAAGAAAACGAAAAAAATTGGTCTGAAACCTCAGACAGCCCGGAAGATAGCAGCGACTATCACGTCACCACATCACAGCATGCTCGTCAGGCTGAAGATGATAACGATCGTGAAGTCGAAGGCGGTCGCGGCCGTAGCCGTAGCAGCAAAGCGGCTCGTCCGGCGAAGAAAGGCAACAAACACGCTGAATCGAAAGCTGATCGTGAAGAAGCCCGCGCGGCCGTGCGCGGCGGTAAAGGCGGTAAGCACCGTAAAGGTTCCGCTCTGCAGCAGGGCTTCCAGAAGCCAGCGCAGGCCGTTAACCGTGACGTCGTAATCGGCGAAACCATCACCGTTGGCGAACTGGCTAACAAGATGGCGGTGAAAGGTTCTCAGGTCATCAAAGCGATGATGAAGCTGGGCGCCATGGCGACCATCAACCAGGTCATCGACCAGGAAACCGCACAGCTGGTTGCCGAAGAGATGGGCCACAAAGTTATCCTGCGTCGTGAAAACGAACTGGAAGAAGCCGTAATGAGCGACCGTGACACCGGCGCGGCGGCTGAACCGCGCGCACCGGTCGTGACCATTATGGGTCACGTTGACCACGGTAAAACCTCGCTGCTGGACTACATTCGTTCTACCAAGGTTGCCTCCGGCGAAGCGGGTGGTATTACCCAGCACATCGGTGCTTACCACGTCGAAACCGACAACGGCATGATCACCTTCCTGGATACCCCGGGCCACGCCGCGTTTACCTCCATGCGTGCTCGTGGCGCGCAGGCGACGGATATCGTGGTTCTGGTGGTGGCGGCAGACGACGGCGTGATGCCGCAGACTATCGAAGCTATCCAGCACGCTAAAGCGGCGCAGGTACCGGTGGTAGTGGCGGTGAACAAGATCGATAAGCCAGAAGCCGATCCGGATCGCGTGAAGAACGAACTGTCCCAGTACGGCATCCTGCCGGAAGAGTGGGGCGGCGAGAGCCAGTTCGTCCACGTTTCCGCGAAAGCGGGTACCGGCATCGACGACCTGCTGGACGCGATCCTGCTGCAGGCTGAAGTTCTTGAGCTGAAAGCGGTCCGCAACGGTATGGCGAGCGGCGCGGTCATCGAATCCTTCCTTGATAAAGGTCGTGGTCCGGTAGCTACCGTTCTGGTTCGCGAAGGTACTCTGCACAAGGGCGACATTGTTCTGTGCGGCTTCGAATATGGCCGTGTGCGCGCGATGCGTGACGAACTGGGTCGCGAAGTGCTGGAAGCGGGTCCGTCCATTCCGGTGGAAATCCTCGGCCTGTCCGGTGTGCCGGCTGCCGGTGATGAAGTGACCGTAGTGCGTGACGAGAAAAAAGCGCGTGAAGTGGCGCTGTATCGTCAGGGCAAATTCCGTGAAGTTAAGCTGGCGCGTCAGCAGAAATCTAAACTGGAAAACATGTTCGCTAACATGACCGAAGGCGAAGTTCACGAAGTGAACATCGTACTGAAGGCGGACGTACAGGGTTCTGTCGAAGCGATTTCCGATTCCTTACTGAAACTGTCTACCGACGAAGTGAAAGTGAAGATCATCGGTTCCGGCGTAGGTGGTATCACCGAAACCGACGCTACCCTGGCAGCAGCATCCAACGCGATTCTGGTTGGCTTCAACGTTCGTGCCGATGCCTCTGCGCGTAAAGTTATCGAAGCGGAAAGCCTGGATCTGCGTTACTACTCCGTCATCTATAACCTGATCGACGAAGTGAAAGCGGCGATGAGCGGCATGCTGTCTCCGGAACTGAAACAGCAGATCATCGGTCTGGCTGAAGTGCGTGATGTCTTCAAATCGCCGAAATTCGGCGCCATCGCGGGCTGTATGGTTACCGAAGGGACGATCAAACGTCACAACCCAATCCGCGTTCTGCGTGACAACGTGGTTATCTATGAAGGCGAGCTGGAATCCCTGCGCCGCTTCAAAGATGACGTTAACGAAGTCCGTAACGGCATGGAATGTGGTATCGGCGTGAAGAACTACAACGACGTTCGCGTTGGCGATATGATCGAAGTGTTCGAAATCATCGAAATCCAGCGTAGCATCGATTAATCATTTGATGGCTAAGCAGCCGGGGAAGCGAAGCGCCACCCGGCAATCATTTTAAAAAGGGGCTTTTGGCCCCTTTTTTGTCTTTATTCTGGAGAACTTATTATGGCGAAAGAATTTGGTCGCCCGCAGCGTGTGGCCCAGGAGATGCAAAAAGAGATTGCCATCATCCTGCAGCGTGAAATTAAAGATCCGCGTCTGGGCATGATGACCACCGTTTCCGGTGTGGAAATGTCCCGTGACCTGGCCTATGCCAAGGTGTATGTCACCTTCCTTAACGACAAAGATGAAGCCGCGGTGAAAGCGGGCATCAAAGCGCTGCAGGAAGCTTCTGGCTTTATCCGCTCTCTGCTGGGGAAAGCGATGCGTCTGCGCATCGTACCGGAACTGACTTTCTTCTACGACAACTCACTGGTGGAAGGGATGCGTATGTCCAACCTGGTCACCAGCGTGGTGAAACACGACGATGAGCGTCGTGTGAACCCGGACGACAGCAAGGAGGACTGATGAGTCGTCCTCGTCGTCGCGGCCGCGACGTGCATGGCGTATTGTTGCTGGACAAGCCTCAGGGCGCCTCCAGTAACGATGTGCTGCAGAAAGTAAAACGTATTTATAACGCCAACCGCGCCGGGCATACCGGCGCGCTGGATCCGCTGGCGACCGGTATGCTGCCGATCTGCCTTGGCGAAGCGACCAAGTTTTCCCAGTATCTGCTGGACTCCGATAAGCGTTACCGCGTGATCGCCAAACTTGGCCAGCGCACGGATACCTCCGATGCCGACGGTCAGGTGGTGGAAGAGCGCCCGCTGACTTTTAGCGACGAACAGCTGGCGGCGGCGCTGGACAGCTTCCGCGGCGAGACGCAGCAGGTGCCGTCGATGTATTCGGCGCTGAAATATCAGGGCAAGAAGCTATACGAATATGCTCGCCAGGGTATTGAAGTTCCGCGGGAAGCCCGGCCGATAACCGTCTATGAGCTGCTGTTTATTCGCCGCGAAGGCGATGAGCTGGAGCTGGAGATCCACTGCTCGAAAGGCACCTACATCCGGACGATTATCGATGATTTAGGTGAGAAGCTCGGCTGCGGCGCGCACGTGATTTTCTTGCGTCGCCTGGCAGTAAGCAAATACCCGGTCGAGCGGATGGTGACCCTCGAGCAGCTGCAGGCGCTGGTCGATGAGGCGGCGGCGCAGGATATTCCTGCCGCTCAGTTGCTTGATCCGCTGCTGATGCCGATGGACAGCCCGGCCTCGGATTACCCGCTGGTTAATATTCCAGAAACCTCCGCAGTCTACTTTAAGAACGGCAACCCGGTACGTCAGTCAGGCGCGCCGCTTAACGGGCTGGTGCGGGTGATGGAGAGCGAGTCCGGCAAGTTTCTCGGCATGGGCGAAATTGACGATGAAGGCCGCGTGGCCCCGCGTCGTCTGGTGGTGGAATACCCGGCGTAAGCGCTTTTCTTGCGATAAAAGCCTGCTACGAGTAGAATATCGCCGCTTAACGTCCGCTAACGTGTTTTAACATTTTCGGGCGTTGCATCAGGGGTCGCTGAATTAGAGATCGGCACCCTTTCTTTCTTTTAATTTTTGGAGTTATAAAATGTCTCTAAGCGTTGAAGCTAAAGCAAAAATCGTTTCTGAGTTTGGTCGTGGCGAAAACGACAGCGGTTCTACCGAAGTTCAGGTTGCACTGCTGACCGCACAGATCAACCACCTGCAGGGCCACTTTGCAGAGCACAAAAAAGATCACCACAGCCGTCGTGGTCTGCTGCGCATGGTTTCTCAGCGTCGTAAACTGCTCGACTACCTGAAACGTAAAGATGTTGCCCGTTACTCTGCGCTGATTGAGCGTCTGGGTCTGCGTCGCTAATTCTGCGAGTTTCAGAAAAAGGGGCCTGACGGCCCCTTTTTTCGACCGGGCGGCAGCAATTCATTCAAAACTCATGTATTGTTGCTAGTAATGATCTTCATGCAGAGGTTCGCGCGGCTAATGAGAGGCTTCATCCGCAGGGGCGGGTAAAGGTTGTCATTAGTCGCGAGGATGCAGAAGATCGGGTCAATAGACGCTATGTCGTGGATATGGCGTGATTTATAGATAAAAAGGATAGAATTTTGCTTAATCCGATCGTTCGTAAATTCCAGTACGGCCAGCATACCGTGACCCTGGAAACCGGCATGATGGCGCGCCAGGCAACGGCCGCTGTGATGGTTAGCATGGATGACACTGCGGTATTCGTTACCGTTGTGGGTCAGAAAAAAGCGAAGCCAGGCCAGGACTTTTTCCCGCTGACCGTTAACTACCAGGAGCGTACCTACGCTGCCGGTAAAATCCCGGGTGGTTTCTTCCGTCGTGAAGGCCGTCCAAGCGAAGGCGAAACCCTGATCGCGCGTCTGATTGACCGCCCGGTTCGCCCGCTGTTCCCGGAAGGCTTCGTTAACGAAGTTCAGGTTATCGCCACCGTCGTTTCCGTTAACCCGCAGGTTAACCCAGACATCGTCGCGATGATCGGTGCTTCCGCTGCGCTGTCGCTGTCTGGTATTCCGTTCAATGGCCCAATCGGCGCTGCGCGCGTGGGTTACATCAACGACCAGTACGTACTGAACCCAACCCAGGAAGAACTGAAGTCCAGCAAACTGGACCTGGTGGTTGCCGGTACCGAAGCGGCCGTGCTGATGGTGGAATCCGAAGCGGAACTGCTGAGCGAAGACCAGATGCTGGGCGCGGTGGTCTTCGGCCACGAGCAGCAGCAGATTGTTATTCAGAACATCAACGACCTGGTGAAAGAAGCCGGTAAACCGCGTTGGGACTGGCAGCCGGAAGCGGTCAACGAAGCGCTGAACGCGCGCGTGGCTGCGCTGGCTGAATCCCGTCTGAGCGATGCTTACCGTATCACCGACAAACAAGAGCGTTACGCTCAGGTTGACGTGATCAAATCTGAAACCATCGCCACGCTGGTTGCTGAAGATGAAACCCTGGACGCTAACGAGCTGGGTGAAATCCTGCACGCCATCGAGAAAAACGTGGTTCGTAGCCGCGTACTGGCCGGCGAGCCGCGTATCGATGGCCGTGAAAAAGATATGATCCGTGGTCTGGACGTTCGTACCGGCGTTCTGCCGCGTACTCACGGTTCCGCGCTGTTCACCCGTGGCGAAACGCAGGCGCTGGTTACCGCGACTCTGGGTACCGCACGTGATGCGCAGAACATCGACGAACTGATGGGCGAGCGCACCGACTCCTTCCTGTTCCACTACAACTTCCCTCCGTACTCCGTAGGCGAAACTGGCATGGTGGGGTCTCCGAAGCGTCGTGAAATCGGTCACGGTCGTCTGGCGAAGCGCGGCGTACTGGCCGTGATGCCGACTATTGAAGAATTCCCGTACACCGTGCGCGTGGTATCGGAAATCACCGAATCTAACGGTTCCTCTTCCATGGCTTCCGTCTGCGGCGCCTCTCTGGCGCTGATGGACGCCGGCGTGCCGGTAAAAGCCGCTGTGGCGGGTATCGCAATGGGTCTGGTGAAAGAAGGCGACAACTTCGTCGTGCTGTCTGACATCCTCGGTGACGAAGACCACCTCGGCGATATGGACTTCAAAGTTGCGGGTTCCCGCGACGGTATCTCTGCGCTGCAGATGGATATCAAAATTGAAGGTATCACCAAAGAAATCATGCAGGTTGCATTGAACCAGGCTAAAGGTGCGCGTCTGCACATCCTGGGCGTGATGGAGCAGGCGATTAACGCGCCGCGCGGCGATATCTCTGAATTCGCACCGCGTATCCACACCATCAAGATCAACCCGGACAAGATCAAAGACGTTATCGGTAAAGGCGGTTCTGTTATCCGTGCCCTGACCGAAGAGACCGGTACTACCATCGAGATCGAAGATGACGGTACCGTGAAGATCGCAGCGACCGACGGCGACAAAGCGCAGCATGCTATCCGTCGTATCGAAGAGATCACCGCTGAGATCGAAGTTGGCCGCATCTACAATGGTAAAGTGACCCGTATCGTTGACTTTGGCGCATTCGTTGCCATCGGCGGCGGTAAAGAAGGTCTGGTTCACATCTCGCAGATCGCTGACAAGCGCGTTGAGAAAGTGACTGACTACCTGCAGATGGGTCAGGAAGTACCGGTTAAGGTTCTGGAAGTTGACCGCCAGGGCCGTGTCCGTCTGAGCATTAAAGAAGCAACTGAACAGACTCCGTCTGCCGCAGCGCCGGAAGCTCCGGCTGCCGAGCAGGGCGAGTAAGGTTGCCGTTAGCCCTCCGCTTTTGCGGAGGGCGTTTTACGGGCAGGACGCCTCGTTTGCAGCCGGGGAACAGGACGTTCATCCAATCGTTGTCTTCGGGAGTGGGAAATGAAGCCTTTTTTGCGCTGGTGTTTCGTGGCGACAGCTCTCACGCTGGCAGGATGCAGTAGCACCGCCTGGCGTAAGGACGCCGTCCTCGCAGTACCATTGCAACCGACTTTACAGCAAGAAGTGATTCTGGCACGCATGGAACAAATTCTTGCCAGTCGGGCTTTATCCGATGACGAACGCGCACAGCTTTTATATGAGCGCGGAGTGTTGTATGATAGTCTCGGTCTGAGGGCACTTGCGCGAAATGATTTTTCACAAGCGCTGGCAATCCGACCCGATATGCCGGAAGTATTCAATTACTTAGGCATTTACTTAACGCAGGCAGGCAATTTTGATGCTGCCTATGAAGCGTTTGATTCTGTACTTGAGCTTGATCCAACTTACAACTACGCGCACTTGAACCGCGGTATCGCCCTGTATTACGGCGGCCGGGCTAAGTTAGCGCAAGATGATCTGCTGGCGTTTTATCAAGACGATCCCAATGATCCTTTCCGTAGCCTGTGGCTTTATATCGCCGAGCGTAAACTCGACGAGAAGCGGGCGCTTGAAGCACTCAGAGAGCGCTTAAACAAGTCGGATAAAGAGCAATGGGGATGGAACATTGTCGAGTTCTACCTTGGCGACATTAGCGAAAAAGAGCTGATGACTCGTCTGAAGGCAGACGCAACGGATAACACCTCGCTCGCTGAGCATCTCAGTGAAACCAACTTCTATTTAGGTAAGTACTACCTAAGTCTGGGGGACAAGGACAGCGCTACGGCACTGTTCAAACTGGCGGTCGCCAACAACGTACACAACTACGTTGAGCACCGATACGCATTGTTGGAATTATCGCTCTTGGGCCAGGAGCAAGATGACCTGGCAGAATCGGACCAGCAATAGCTGACGAACACATCAGCCCATAGTTTTTTGCTTGCCATCACCTTCGCGGGTGAGGGCGTTGTTGTTCGTTAATACACCTACTTTGAGCCGGTTCACACTTTTCAATGAAAATTACCGTAAATTTTCACGATGAGTTATGTAGACTGGCCGCCATTAATTTTGAGGCACACGTACTACATGGCTGAATTCGAAACCACTTTTGCAGATCTGGGCCTGAAGGCTCCTATCCTTGAAGCGCTCACCGATCTGGGTTACGAAAAACCATCTCCGATCCAGGCTGAGTGCATTCCGCATCTGCTGGACGGCCGCGACGTTCTGGGTATGGCCCAGACCGGTAGCGGTAAAACCGCAGCATTCTCTTTACCGCTGCTGAACAACATCGATCCTGAGCTGAGAGCACCGCAGATTCTGGTGCTGGCGCCGACCCGCGAACTGGCGGTACAGGTTGCTGAAGCAATGACGGAATTCTCTAAACATATGCGCGGCGTGAACGTGGTTGCCCTGTACGGCGGCCAGCGTTATGACGTGCAGCTGCGCGCCCTGCGTCAGGGTCCGCAGATCGTCGTCGGTACCCCGGGTCGTCTGCTGGACCACCTTAAGCGCGGCACCCTGGACCTCTCCAAACTGAGCGGCCTGGTACTGGATGAAGCAGATGAAATGCTGCGCATGGGCTTTATCGAAGACGTAGAAACCATTATGGCGCAGATCCCGGAAGGGCATCAGACCGCGCTGTTCTCCGCCACCATGCCGGAAGCTATCCGTCGCATTACCCGTCGCTTTATGAAAGAGCCGCAGGAAGTGCGCATTCAGTCCAGCGTGACGACTCGCCCGGATATCAGCCAGAGCTACTGGACTGCCTACGGCATGCGTAAAAACGAAGCGCTGGTGCGTTTCCTGGAAGCGGAAGACTTTGATGCGGCGATTATCTTCGTCCGTACCAAAAACGCGACCCTGGAAGTAGCTGAAGCGCTGGAGCGTAATGGCTACAACAGCGCGGCGCTGAACGGCGACATGAACCAGGCGCTGCGTGAGCAGACTCTGGAACGCCTGAAAGATGGTCGTCTGGATATCCTGATTGCGACTGACGTTGCGGCCCGTGGCCTGGACGTTGAGCGTATCAGCCTGGTGGTGAACTACGACATCCCAATGGATTCTGAATCCTACGTTCACCGTATCGGCCGTACTGGTCGTGCCGGTCGTGCTGGCCGCGCGCTGCTGTTCGTTGAGAACCGCGAGCGTCGTCTGCTGCGCAACATCGAACGCACCATGAAGCTGACCATTCCTGAAGTGGAACTGCCTAACGCGGAGCTGCTGAGCAAGCGTCGTCTGGAAAAATTCGCCGCGAAAGTTCAGCAGCAGCTGGAAAGCAGCGATCTGGATCAGTACCGTGCACTGCTGGCGAAAATCCAGCCGACGGCGGAAGGTGAAGAGCTGGACGTGGAAACGCTGGCTGCTGCGCTGCTGAAGATGGCTCAGGGCGAACGTTCGCTGATCGTTCCGCCGGACGCGCCGATGCGTCCACGTCGTGAATTCCGCGATCGTGACGATCGTTTCGACCGTCGTGGCGACCGTAATGATCGCGGCCCGCGCGGCGATCGCGAAGATCGTCCGAAGCGTGAGCGTCGTGACGTGGGTGACATGGAGCTGTATCGCATTGAAGTGGGTCGCGATGACGGCGTTGAAGTGCGTCATATCGTTGGCGCGATCGCCAATGAAGGCGATATCAGCAGCCGTTACATCGGTAACATCAAGCTGTTCGCTTCTCACTCCACCATTGAGCTGCCGAAAGGGATGCCGGGCGAAGTGCTGCAGCACTTTACTCGTACCCGTATCCTGAACAAGCCGATGAACATGCAGCTGCTGGGCGATGCGCAGCCGCGCACCGAACGTCGTGGCGGCGGTGAGCGTCGCGAAGGCGGCCGTGGCTTCGGCGGCGAGCGTCGTGAAGGCGGCCGTGGCTTCGGTGGCGAACGTCGTGAAGGCGGTCGTGGTGAAGGACGTCGTTTCAGCGGCGAACGTCGTGAAGGCCGTGCGCCGCGTCGTGACGATGCATCCGCGCCGCGCCGCGATGACTCAGCCGGTCGCCGTCGCTTCGGTGGCGATGCGTAATCAACGCCGCCCGCTAGCGTAAACTAAATAATACAGCCCCGATCGTCATGATTGGGGCTTTTTTTATTCCCTTTGTACTCGTGTACTGGTACAGTGCGTCATGCTCAACGTGAGCGAAGTATTTTCGACTGGAGAATTCGGTAAATGGCGACACTAACCACTACGGCAACCCGTCCGTCTCTGTTTGGCGGCGTGGTGATTATCGGCGGCACGATTATCGGCGCGGGCATGTTCTCGCTGCCGGTGGTGATGTCCGGCGCGTGGTTTTTCTGGTCGCTGGCGGCGCTGGTCTTCACCTGGTTCTGCATGCTGCACTCCGGTTTGATGATCCTCGAGGCCAATCTTAACTACCGCATCGGCTCCAGCTTCGACACCATTACCAAAGACCTGCTCGGCAAGGGCTGGAACCTGGTGAACGGTGTATCAATCGCCTTTGTGCTCTATATCCTGACCTACGCCTATATTTCGGCGAGCGGTTCGATCCTCCACCACACCTTCAGTGAACTGTCGCTGAAGGTGCCGGCGCGCGCGGCGGGCTTCGGCTTTGCGCTGCTGGTGGCGTTTATCGTCTGGATGAGCACCAAAGCGGTGAGCCGCATGACGGCTATCGTACTGGGCGCTAAGGTGATCACCTTCTTCCTGACCTTCGGTAGCCTGCTCGGGCACGTCGAGCCGACGACGCTATTTAACGTTGCGGAGAAGAATGCCTCCTATGCGCCATACCTGCTGATGACGCTCCCGTTCTGCCTGGCCTCGTTTGGCTATCACGGCAACGTGCCGAGCCTGATGAAATACTACGGAAAAGATCCGCGCACCATCATCCGCTGCTTAACCTACGGTACGCTGCTGGCGCTGGGTCTGTATGTCGTTTGGCTGCTGGTGACGATGGGTAACATCCCTCGTCCGCAGTTTATCGACATCGCGCAGAAGGGCGGCAACATTGATGTGCTGGTGCAGGCGCTGAGCGGCGTGCTGAATAGTCGGAGCCTGGATCTGCTGCTGGTGGTGTTCTCGAACTTTGCTGTCGCCAGTTCGTTCCTCGGCGTGACGCTGGGGCTGTTCGACTACCTGGCGGATCTGTTTGGCTTTGACGATAGCGCGATGGGACGCTTTAAAACCGCGCTGCTGACCTTTATCCCGCCGATGATTGGCGGACTGGTCAAACCCGATGGTTTCCTCTACGCCATCGGCTATGCTGGCCTGGCGGCGACGATCTGGGCGGCGATTGTACCGGCGCTGCTGGCTCGCGCCTCACGCAAACGCTTCGGCAGCCCACAGTTCCGCGTTTGGGGCGGAACGCCAATGATTGTGCTGATCCTGCTCTTTGGCCTCGGCAATGCGGTTGTACATATCCTGTCGAGCGTCAATCTGCTGCCGGTTTATCAGTAAAGCTATTGCCCGGTGGCGCGACGTCCACCGGGCTGACGTGTGTGTTACCCCAACAGCTCCTCTTTCACCTGCATCGCTAAATCGAAAGAATGCAGACGCGCCTGGTGGTCGAAGATCTGGCCATTGACCATGATTTCGTCCGCCTCGGTTTCACGCAGAATCGACTCTAGCCCATGGCGGACTTTAGTTTTATCGCCGACCAGCGACATGCTCAGTGCCTGCTGCACACCATACTGCTCGGACGCTGACCACAGCTGATGCATATTTTCCACCGGCGGCGGCAACTGCCCGGTCTCGCCGCGACGCAGCTTCACAAACGCCTGCTGCATGGAGGTGAAGAGAAACTCCGCATCGCGGTTGCTGTCGGCGGCGATGATATTGATACACACCATCGCGTACGGTTTTTCCAGCCGCGCCGAAGGTTTGAAATTGCTGCGATACAGATGCAGGGCCTGGAACAACATATCCGGCGCGAAGTGCGAGGCGAAGGCAAACGGCAGGCCGAGCTGCGCCGCCAGTTGCGCGCTATAGAGGCTTGAGCCCAGCAGCCATACTGGAATGCGCTCCCCGTAGCCGGGAACCGGGCGCACGTGCGGGTTCGGATCGCGGGCGTCAAACCAGTCCACCAGTTCCGCTACATCGCGCGGGAAATTATCGACATCGCCGCTCATATGGCGACGCAGGGCGCGCATGGTCGGCTGATCGCTGCCCGGCGCGCGGCCAAGGCCGAGGTCGATCCGCCCGGGGTAAAGGGTGTTCAGGGTGCCGAACTGCTCAGCTATCACCAGTGGAGAGTGGTTAGGCAGCATCACGCCGCCGGACCCGAGATGCAGGGTGGTGGTGTTGGCGGCGAGATAGCCAATCAGCACCGAGGTCGCTGCGCTGGCAATGCCGACCATATTATGGTGCTCCGCCAGCCAGTAGCGATGATAGCCGCGCGATTCGGCCAGCCGGGCGAGATCCAGAGAGTGGGTAAAGGCTTCTTTGGCAGAAGATCCTTGCGGGATCGGCGCCAGATCGAGCACCGAGAATGGAACAGATTTGTCAGTCATAAAGGCTCACTTTGCTACAGCATCGTCATCAGATTGAAGGTCTTCTTCCAGCCTGGCGCATCCTGGACGCGCCAGCCAGAAAAGCTGCATCTTTAATAATGCATTAAAATCTGAGCACTGTTGTTAACAAAGTGAGCGGTTTATCAGGCCTGAAGCACCAGTCCTGGCAATCGTTTCCAGTAGCCGTTGCAATCGCTATTGCTGGTGAGATCCAGCGGCGCAGCGCCGTTTTCGTTGGCGCGGAAGGCCTCGAGCATGGCGAAGGTCTCGTTGCCCATCGGCGACAGGCGCACCATATCCACCAGGCCGTGCATGGAGGTCAGCTCATTGCCCAGGTTATAGACGTAGCCGCTCATGGTCTGAATACCGTTGAGCACGAACACCTGCTGGTTCTCCTGCGACAGCATGCTGCGCCCGGTTGGGTACTTGATGCAGCAGGTTTCGCACTCGTCCTTTGGCCGGTCTTCCGAGCGGGCGGTAAAGCAGCGCGCGGAATAAGCCAGCGGCAGATGGCCGTAGCTCAGCACTTCGACTTCAAACTGGTTGCGGATACCCAGCTCTTCGCACTGGGTCAGTAAATTAGCCAGCCAGTCGCGGGAGAGTTCCACCGGCATGCACCAGCGCACCATGCCCTGTTTCCGCAGCAGGCGCAGGGTGACGGCGTTGTAGCAGTTCAGCGCATGCCCGGCGACGAACGGTAGCTTGCGTTCGGCGCAGAGATTTACCACGCCCAAATCACTGGCCTCAATCAGAAATTCGCCGTTATCGACATAGCGCTTCAGCTCGCCCAGTTCAGAAGAGGCCTGCACCAGCGCGAGGGTGGAGAGCACAACCTGCTTGCCGCTAGCGGCCAGCGTTTTCGCCATTTCGATCCAGTCGCCAACTTTGGTGGCGCGGCGTTTGCTGCATACCGCTTCGCCGAGATAAATGGTGTCGGCGCTGCAGTTTGCCGCCTGCAGGTAAAAATCTTCCAGCGTCTCTTTTGGCCAGTAGTACAGCACCGGCCCTAATGAATATTTCATGTTTCTCACTGCCATTTACGGTGATAAGCGCCAAGGGTAGTTTGTGTCCCCTCGGACATGGCGCCCAGGGTCTCCATCCAGGCGGACTGCGGTACGAAATTCTGCGGATCGGCTTTGCAGCGATCGATCGCCTGGCGCCAGACTTTCGCCACCTGGGTCACGTAAGCCGGGCTGCGCTGACGGCCTTCGATTTTCACCGAGGCGATATTGGCGGCCATCAATTCCGGCAACAGTTCCAGGGTGTTGAGGCTGGTGGGCTCCTCCAGCGCGTGATAGCGCTCGCCATCAACCAGGTAGCGGCCTTTGCACAGCGTCGGATAACCGGCATTTTCGCCATCCTGATAACGGTCAATCAGCACTTCGTTGAGACGCGATTCCAGCCCCTGCGGCGTTTGCTGCCAGCGTACGAAGCGGGCAGGCGAACAGGCGCCGACGGTGTTGGGCGATTCGCCGGTCAGGTAGGAAGAGAGATAGCAGCGGCCTTCCGCCATGATGCACAGGCTGCCGAAGGCGAAGACTTCCAGCGGCACCGGCGTAGCGCGGGCCAACTGTTTCACCTGATGAATAGACAACACGCGCGGCAGTACGACGCGCGCGACGTCGAAGTTGCGATGATAGAAGCGAATGGCCTCTTCATTGGTGGCGGAAGCCTGCACCGAAACGTGACGCTCAATGTGTGGGTAACGCTCCGCAGCGTACTCCAGCATGGCGATATCGGCCAGAATGAGCGCATCGGCGCCCAGCTGAGCGGCCATATCCACTGCTCGCTGCCAGCGGGCGTAGCCGTCGGGATGAGCGAAGGTATTGATGGCGATATGCAGCTTACGACGGTGCTGATGCACAAAGCTGACGGCTTCCTGCAGTTTCTTTTCGGTGAAATTAAGGCCGGCAAAGTGGCGGGCGTTGGTGTCATCTTTCAGCCCGATATAGACGGCATCGGCGCCGTTTTCGATGGCCGCCTTAAGCGCCGGAAGGTTACCGGCTGGGCAGAGCAGCTCCATAATTTTTCCTGAAAAATGCGGCCCGTCAGGGACGCTGAATGGTTAACGAGCAGGGATTTTAGTTAACCTTCTGGTGACAATTTTTGATTTGAGGCAGTTAAAAGTGTATTGGCGGCGCCAATAACTGGCGGCCGTCATCGCGTTTTTGTTGATTTACGCCGCTATGTTGTTTATGTGATATGGCACAATAGCGGAACTATTGCATTCATGGAGTAAAGCTTGTGTTGGATAAACTGCGTTCCCGGCTGGTCCACTTTGGCCCGTCTTTAATGAGCGTGCCGGTTAAGCTGGCGCCTTTTGCCCTCAAGCGCCAGGTGCTGGAGCAAGTGCTGAGCTGGCAGTTTCGCCAGGCGCTGGCGGAGGGGGAGCTGGAGTTTCTTGAGGGGCGTTGGTTAAGTATTCATGTGCGTGACATCGGTCTGCTGTGGTATACCTCGGTAGTCGATGGTCGACTGGTGGTCAGCCAGCAGGCCGACGCCGACGTCAGCTTCAGCGCCGACGCCAGCGATCTGTTAATGATCGCCGCGCGCAAGCAGGATCCGGATACGCTATTCTTCCAGCGTCGTCTGGTCATTGAAGGCGATACGGAGCTGGGGCTGTATGTAAAAAATTTGATGGACGCCATTGAGCTCGAGCAGATGCCAAAAGCGCTGCGCGTGATGTTGCTGCAACTGGCGGATTTTGTCGAAGCTGGACTGAAGAGCCCGCAGAAACCTGAACAGACATCGGTAGGTGAGGCATGCTGATTCGAGTGGAGATTGGGATTGATGCACCGGGAATCGACGCGCTGCTGCGTCGTACCTTCGGCCGCGATGCCGAAGCGCAGCTGGTGCACGATCTGCGTGAAGATGGACTGATCACGCTGGGGGTAGTGGCGACGGATGATGAAGGCCAGGTGATCGGCTACGTTGCCTTCAGCCCGGTGGCGGTGGAAGGTGAAGAGCTGCAGTGGGTCGGCCTGGCGCCGCTGGCGGTAGATGAACGCTACCGCGGACAGGGCATTGGCCGGCAGCTGGTTTATGAAGGGCTGGACTCGCTGAATGAGTTTGGCTACGCCGCGGTGGTGACGCTGGGCGAACCGGATTTATACCGTCGCTTCGGCTTTGAACCGGCCGCGCGCTTCGATCTCCGCTGCCGCTGGCCGGACAGCGCCGAGGCGTTCCAGGTTCACCGTCTGGCGGATGACGCCCTCGACGGCGTCCATGGCCAGGTAGAATACAGCGAGCACTTTAATCGTCTTTAAGCCTTGCCAGCAGGGTTTCGAAGGCATCCTCTCCGGCAACGAGGCGCTCTTTTTCGCGCTTCGTTAGCTGCTTGACGCGATATTCCAGTCGCAATGCAAGTGAGTGTTCACCAACTTCGTGGCTAAAGGCCAGCTGCAGGTCGCCTTTGCCGCGCAACGCCTTTGCGCCTTTTCCCGCCTGATGCTGGCGAAAGCGGCGTGGCACGTCGGTGGTGATGCCGGTATAAAGGCGATTATCCGCGGTTCGAATGAGATACAGAAACCAGCACACGGTCACAAAGTCACTATGGTAAGGTGTGTGCACCATAGCATAATGGAGAAGAAAGATGGATACGCTTGCCGCCATTGGTCGCTGGCTGAGTAAACAGCACGTCGTCACCTGGTGCGTCTCCCGTGAAGACGAGCTGTGGTGCGCGAATGCCTTTTACGTCTATGACCCGGATACCGTGGCCTTTTATCTGCTCAGCGAGGAGCACACCCGCCATGGCCAGATGACCGGACAGAGGGCGAAGGTGGCCGGCACGGTTAACGGCCAGCCAAAAACGGTGGCCCTGATCCGCGGCGTGCAGTTCAAAGGCGAGATCCGTCGTCTGAGCGGTGACGAAGAGGCGCGAATGCGCCAGCGCTACGTCAAGCGCTTCCCGGTGGCCCGCATGCTGTCGGCGCCGGTATGGGAGATTCGTCCGGACGAAATCAAATTTACCGACAACACGCTGGGTTTCGGGAAAAAATTATACTGGCGGCGTGATGCCGGCGCCGAGCAGGCGTAGCGCTTCGCGATTGAAGGCCGGCAGATCGTCCGGCGTTCTGCTGGTGACCAGCTGTTCGTTATCGACCACCACCTCCTGGTCGTAAAACTCGCCCCCGGCGTTTTTCACATCCACCACAATCGGTTTCACCGCCGTGAGCTTACGTCCGCGGATCACATCGGCGCTGATCAGCAGCTGCGGACCGTGGCAGATGGCAAACACCGGCTTACCGCCGTTGACAAAATCGCGGGTAAAGGTGACGAAGCGTTCATCACCACGCAGCTGGTCGGGAGAGTAGCCCCCGGGCAGCAATAAGGCATCAAATTCACCCGGTGTGACGTCATCGATGGCTCTGTCGATGGCGACCTCGGCTTCTCCCTGCTTACCCTTCACCGTTTTGCCAGCCTGCTTTTCGATCGTGATGACCTGATGCCCGGCGAGCTTAAAGGCTTCGGCGGGAGAGGTAAATTCAGAATCTTCAAAGTCGTCGGTAATGAGGACGGCTATCTTTTTACTCATGCTTCCTCCACTGTCTGGATGGTCAATGAGGTAATTCCATGATGATGGTGGATACTTACCTTGTAAGGTATTAAGCCTGGAACATGAGCCTGAAAGTGCAAGGCGGAGAATTCTGTAAAGGAGAACCAATGAGTCAGGTATTATTAACCGGCGCGACCGGGTTAGTTGGCGGTCACTTACTCCGGCTGCTGCAGAATGAGCCCCGTATAAGCACCATCGCCGCGCCGACGCGTCGCCCGCTGGCGCCAGCGGAAGGTGTCTTTAATCCTCACGATCCCCAGCTGACCGATGCCCTGGCGCAGGTGGTTGACCCGGTGGATATCGTCTTCTGTTGCCTGGGAACGACGCGCCGGGAGGCCGGGAGCAAAGAGGCCTTCGTCCATGCTGACTACACGCTGGTGGTTGATACCGCGCTGACCGGCAAACGACTGGGTGCGCAACATATGCTGGTGGTTAGCGCGATGGGCGCCAACGCCCACTCGCCGTTTTTCTACAATCGGGTGAAGGGGGAAATGGAGGCGGCGCTGATTGAGCAAGACTGGCCGCGGCTGACCATCGCCAGGCCGTCGATGCTGTCAGGCGAGCGGGAAAAAAAGCGGACCAATGAGACCTTCCTCGCACCATTGTTCCGGCTCTTGCCGGGGAACTGGAAATCCATTGCGGCCCGCGATGTGGCGATCGCCCTGCTGGCGGAGGCGCTGTCGCCCACCCACGAAGGGGTGCGAATTCTGACATCATCGGAACTACGGGAGCGCGCCGCGCGGCAGGCTGAATAGCGGTTTGCAAACGCAGGCTTCCGGCGTAGTATTCACGGCTTCAATTCATATCCACATTTCTTGCTGGGGAATGCTATGGCTGGTCAGTCTTCATCTCAGGCGGCGTCACCATTTCAATGGTGGAAACCCGCGCTTTTCTTTCTCGTCGTGATTGTTGGTCTGTGGTACGTCAAATGGCAGCCGTACTACGGGAAAGCCTTCACCGCTGCGGAAACCCACAGTATCGGTAAATCCATTCTTGCCCAGGCCGACGCTAACCCGCTGATGGCGGCGTGGGACTATGCGATGGTTTACTTCCTTGCCGTCTGGAAAGCGGCGGTGCTCGGCGTGCTGCTCGGGTCATTGATTCAGGTACTCATTCCGCGCGACTGGCTGCTACGCACCTTGGGACAATCGCGGTTTCAGGGCACGCTGCTGGGAGCGATTTTCTCGCTGCCCGGCATGATGTGCACCTGCTGCGCCGCGCCGGTCGCGGCCGGGATGCGCAAACAGCGGGTGTCGATGGGCGGGGCGCTGGCGTTCTGGATGGGGAACCCGCTACTCAATCCGGCGACGCTGGTGTTTATGGGTTTTGTTCTGGGCTGGCAGTTTGCGCTGGTTCGCCTGGTGGCGGGTCTGGCGACAGTATTAACTGTGGCGACGCTGGTGCAGAAATGGGTGAAAGAGGCGGCGACGCAGCCGGTAGCGGTGCCTGCTGCACCGTCGGAAGCGACTCAGGGCGGCTTCTTTAGCCGCTGGCTGCAGGCGCTGTGGACGCTGTTCTGGAACACGATCCCGGTTTATATCCTCGCGGTGCTGGTGCTGGGAGCGGCGCGCGTCTGGCTGTTCCCGCACGCCGATGGCGTGGTGGATAATACGTTGTTCTGGGTTATCGCGATGGCGATCGCCGGCTGCCTGTTTGTCATCCCTACCGCGGCGGAAATTCCGATTGTGCAGACAATGATGCTGGCGGGTATGGGGACGGCGCCCGCGCTGGCGCTGCTCATCACACTGCCGGCAGTGAGCGTGCCGTCGCTGATTATGCTGCGTAAAGCCTTCCCGGCCAAAGCGCTGTGGCTGACGGGCGGACTGGTGGCGCTGTGCGGGGCGATTGTCGGTGCGCTGGCGCTGGTGTAGTTTGCCGTAAACGTACGCATAGCCGGATTGGATGCCGGGTGGCGGCTACGCCTTACCCGGCACAAAACGGACAGGGGGCGGTAGCCCGGCTAAGCGCAGCGCCAGCCGGGAAACTGCAGCTTTATTTAATGTAGGTAAAGGCGGTGGTCACCCGGGATACGCCGCTTACCCGGCTGGCAATATCCGCCGCCGCCCGGCCTTCGCGGTCGGTCACCAGCCCCATCAGGAAGACTTCGCTGTTTTCCGTGGTTACTTTCACGTTCGAGGATTTGACCTGATCGGTGCTCAGGAGCTGCGAACGCACCTTGGTGGTAATCCAGGTATCAGACGAGGCGGTGCCTAAACCAATCGGCTGGCCCTGGCGCACTTCATTAAACACTTCCGTGGTCCCTTCCACGCCCATGGCGATTTGCTTGGCGCGCGCGGAGAGGTCCGGCGTCGGCGACTGGCCGGTCAGCAGGACTTTGCCCTGATAAGCGGTGACGTTGATACGGGCCTGTTTCTTAATCTGTTCATCTTTCGACAAGGCGCTATTGACGCGCAGTTCCAGGGTACTGTCATCGACCTGGGTTCCCACCGTACGCGGGTCCGTTGCGGCTTTGGTGCCGACTGCTGCCGTTCCGACTACCGCGGCGGCAACGCAGCCCTGCAGCAGTAGTGCAGAAAGCAGGATGGCGAGGGGCGAGAGAGCCTTCATGTGTTCTCCTTAATCGTCCTGGTGTGGAAAAAGAGTGTTATCTATCAAATCGCACAGACAGTTGACGGTCAGCATGTGCATCTCCTGGATACGCGCGCTGCGATGGGAGGGGATGCGGATTTCGACATCCTGTTGACCTAACAGGCCCGCCAGCTCACCGCCGTCATAGCCGGTTAACGCGACGATGGTCATGTCGCGGGTCACGGCGGCTTCCACCGCCTTGACGATGTCCCGACTGTTTCCGCGCGTAGAGATCGCCAGCAGCACATCGCCGGCGTGTCCCAGGGCGCGCACCTGCTTGGCGTAGATCTCGTCATGCAAGCGATCGTTAGCGATGGCGGTTAAGACCACATTATCGGTATTTAGTGCAATGGCAGGTAAACCAGGGCGTTCCGTTTCAAAGCGATTAATCATGCTGGCAGCAAAATGCTGTGCGTTGGCGGCGGAGGTGCCATTACCACAACAGAGGATTTTGTTGCCGTTAAGCAGGGACTGGACGAGCGTCATCGCCGCCCGGGAGATGGCGTCCGGGAGTGCTTCCGCTGCGGCAATTTGGGTTTGAATGCTTTCGGTAAAGCAGGCTTTGATTCTGTCGAGCACGGGATCCCTTACTTCTGGTATTACGCTATTCGCCAAAGGCGTTTTTTAGCCATTGGATGTCGTTTCCGGTGAAGGCTACCACATCGAAACGGCAATCCACAGTCTCAAAGCTCCCATTCTGTCGGCAGAGCCACAAACGGGCGGCTTTAAGCAGTCGTT
The DNA here is from genome assembly GCF_018199955.1 of Klebsiella sp. P1954. NCBI lineage: Bacteria > Pseudomonadati > Pseudomonadota > Gammaproteobacteria > Enterobacterales > Enterobacteriaceae > Klebsiella > Klebsiella sp. P1954. The sequence goes on from NZ_CP073373.1 coordinate 3,586,316, forward strand.
GTTGTTTTTGCGGAGTGACGCTGGCTGCCGCATCACCGTACCGGGCGCTACGGCGGTAGCGCACTTCGATAAAAACGGTGACCGTGCCGTCGCGCATGATAAGGTCAATTTCGCCGCCACGCTCGCGGGCATTGGCGGCGATAAAACGCAGGCCCTGGCCTTCCAGCCAGCGGCGCGCCTGGTTTTCCCAGGCATCGCCGGTCTGTTTGCTTAGCTGGCCGGAACGATTTTTCCCTGCTGGTACTTGAGCCATGACAGTTTCCTGTTAATCACGCAATCCTGGTTGGCCGTCAGATCGCCGGTATTGCCGTTCAGCTCGAAGCCAGGCGTCTGGCGCATTTGCGTGAAGTGATTTGCCAGTGACCAGGCGTCAGCGCCCATGGCATACAGACGCGCCAGCGAGTAGTCATTACGCACCGCGGACAGCGCCTGCTGCATTAGCGACGGATTGCTGCCGGCCAGCATTGGGATCTCACTATACTGCAAGCCTTCCATCTCCAGACGGAAATCCGGCCCCGCGGTGCCCTGGGCGCTGCGCGAGCTGGCGTACAGGGTGACATTGCTCTGGCTGCCGTTGCGCATGGCGATCATCGGTTTGATATAGGCAATCTGTTCCGGGGTGGCGAGGATATAGGCCGCATCGACGCTGCCGCCGCTGCTTACCGGCATCTCATCCGCACTGCCGAGGATGCTGTTCTGCGCTGATGGCAGGGTGGAGACCGGGGTGCCGCTCAGCGCAATGCCCCCGCCGCCGTTCACGCCGGCGCGCAGCTCGGCCGTGGATCCAAAACGCTGCTGCAGGACGCTGGCGCCGCCCAGCTTCAGCCACTCGTCGGCAAAAGCGCTAACCACACGATCGCCCAGCGCGCCGCGCGGAACCAGCAGCAGCGGGGTCTGTTTCCCCTGTTGGTGGATATGTCGGGCGGCGTCACGCGCTTCGTCTTCCGGAGAAAGCGCGAAATAGCAGAGGTTAGCGCGGCTTTCGACTTTTTCCGGCTGGTTGAGGGCCAGCACATTGAGCGGCGTGTTGCTCTTGATAACCTCTTCAACGTTTTCTTTCAGCAACGGCCCAACCACCAGGGTGGCGCCATCCTGCTGCGCCTGGGCGAGCAGCTGGCTTATCGGCTGGCTGGTGGTGTCGTAAATTTTCAGTTCCGCAGAAGGGTTAGCGGCGGTTGCGACCACGGGCTGCGGCTGTGCGGCCGGCGCGGTAACCGGCTGGGTGGCCGGGGAAGCGGTAGTCTGCGGCGTGGCGGATGTTGCCGGCGCCTGGGCTGCCGGTTCCGCAGCAGGCGCTGCCTGGTCCTGCGTCGGGGCCTGAACCGGATCCGCGCGGCTTCCGGCGGCGGTAAGATCGCTGATTTCTGCCTGCGACGGACTCACCACATCATCATTACCGGAGACATTCGCCGCCTGGGCGACCTGGGCGGGAACCGCGCTGCCCGTCACCGACGGCGCGCCGTTTTTGGCGGCTTCAAAGCCCTGCTGGATAGTGCGGCCGAAGATCGACGCCTGACCGTTCAGCGGCAGAAAAAGCGCAATCTTGTTGATGGACGCAGGCTTATAGTTTTGCATATTCACAAGCACCGTCGGCAGCATTTTAGCGCCCGGGTTTTGCGGATAGCGCGTCTGCCAGTCTTTAACGCCCGCTTTCAGTAGCGTCGGATCGTTGCGGTTGTCAAACCACATCCGCTGCAGATCCAGCCAGCCCTGGAGGATATTTTCATCGGCGTTGATCACCAGCGCATTGGCCTGGTCCTGGGGCATCGAGGTGAGCGCTTGCCAGGTCGCATCAATATTTTTCTGACGCTGTTTGGCGTCACTCAGCAGCGGCTGCTGGGCGATTAAGGCGCGCAGCAGGGTCAGCGATGGTTTGCCCTGGCTGGCATCGATTTGCGCCTGCCAGTAGCGCGCCTGCTGAGGCTGCTCAAGGTTTGTCGGATCGATCTTAGCCAGCAGATTACGGGCGGCCTGATAATCGTTCTGCGCCAGCTTCACTTCCACCGCCAGCAGCGACTGTTCACGGGCCTGAGAGCTGTTCAGGTTCGCCGGCAGCTGGTTAAACAGGTCGATAGCCTGCTGCTTCTTCCCTTCCTGCAGTAGTGCACGAATGGCGAGTAATTGCCAGTTGGTCTTGCTATCATTCGTGCTTTGCTGCATCTGCTGTAAGTAGAAACTGGAGTTGGCCTGCGACGTACCCTGCATAAACGCCGCGCTTTGATCCTGCGTGTGGGTGCCGCAGCCAGCAAAAATAAGAGTCGCCAGCAATACGGGCAGGCAGCGCGCGGGCTTAGAACGAAGAAATGTTGACGGTACCATAAGTGTCCAGTGATATTTTTTTGGCTCAATGCTCAATATTAAATCGGCAATACGGACGAGACAATGAAACAACACGAATCAGCGGATAATTCTCAGGGGCAGCTCTATATTGTGCCCACTCCGATAGGAAATCTGTCTGATATCACGCAGCGTGCACTGGAAGTGCTGCAAGCTGTTGATTTAATTGCAGCGGAAGATACCCGTCATACCGGTTTGCTGCTGCAACATTTTGCGATAAACGCCCGTTTGTTTGCGCTTCACGACCATAATGAGCAGCAAAAGGCGGAAACCCTGCTTGCCAAACTGAAAGAAGGGCAAAACATCGCGCTGGTTTCCGATGCCGGCACGCCGCTGATTAACGATCCTGGTTACCATCTGGTGCGCACCTGTCGCGAAGCGAATATTCGCGTGGTGCCGCTGCCGGGCCCCTGTGCGGCTATCGCCGCCCTGAGCGCCGCCGGCCTGCCTTCCGACCGTTTCTGTTATGAAGGCTTCCTGCCGGCGAAATCGAAAGGCCGCCGCGATACCCTGAAAGCGCTGGAAGAAGAGCCGCGCACCCTTATCTTCTATGAGTCGACCCACCGTCTGGTGGAGAGTCTGGAGGATATCTGCGCGGTACTGGGAGAATCCCGCTATGTGGTGCTGGCTCGTGAGCTGACCAAAACCTGGGAGTCGATCCATGGCGCGCCGATTGGTGAGCTGGTGGCGTGGGTGAAGGAAGATGAAAACCGTCGTAAAGGCGAGATGGTGCTGATCGTCGAAGGTTTCAAGGCTCAGGAAGAGGCGCTGCCGGCGGCCGCGCTGCGTACTCTGGCGCTGCTGCAGGCGGAGCTGCCGCTGAAGAAAGCCGCCGCGCTAGCCGCGGAAATCCACGGCGTGAAGAAAAATGCGTTGTATAAGTACGCCCTGGAGCAGCAGGGGGAGTGATCCTGTAAACCCAATTGAAGCCTGGCAAGCAGCCCTTCAGATAGTGAAGAGCTGCTTGAGCGTCCTCCCACATGTCGGAAGAAATGTCGGAAAAAATGTCGGAAGAAAAGGGCAGAACCGCTTTTCTTGCCGCCCAGCATCCCTAACCAACAAGCCCGGATAGATCCGGGCTAAAAGTGGTTAAATCCTTACGCTCTCGATCAGGTTACCGGCGCCGGGTTAAATACCGCCAGCTGGTTGTGCAGGCCCCATTGATCGGAGAAGGTTTTTTTGCGTCCGCTGGCGACGTCGAGAATAAATTCGAACAGCTTCCGCCCGACATCCTCAATCGTCTCTTCGCCAGTGGCGATGGTCCCGGCGTTAATGTCCATTAAGTCATACCAGCGGTTGGCCAGCTCGGTACGGGTCGCCATTTTTATCACCGGTACTGCCATCAGCCCGTACGGCGTACCGCGACCGGTGGTGAATACCTGCACCGTGATGCCAGAGGCTACCTGCTGGGTGCCGCAGACAAAATCGCTGGCGGGGGTTGCGGCGTAAATGAGGCCGCGTTTGGTCGGACGCTGCCCCGGAGAGAGCACCTCAACGATGGCGCTTTTCCCTGATTTGGCAATCGACCCCAGCGCTTTTTCCACCACGTTGGCCAGACCGCCTTTCTTGTTGCCGGGGGAGGGGTTAGCGCTGCGGTCGGTTTTGCCCATATCAAGATAGTTATCGTACCAGGCCATCTCTTCCAGCAGACGTTTACCGACCTCTTCGTTAATCGCCCGCGGGGTCAACAGATGAATGGCGTCGCGTACTTCGGTCACTTCCGAGAACATCACCGTCGCGCCGCAGCGCACCAGCAGGTCGGACGCGTAACCTACCGCCGGGTTGGCGGTCACGCCTGAAAAGGCGTCGCTGCCGCCGCACTGCATCCCGACCACCAGCTCAGAGGCCGGGCAGGTTTCCCGCTGGCGCTGGTTCAGTTTCGCCAGGTGGCGCTCGGCGACCTGCAGAATGTCATCGACCATCGATTTAAAACCAACATGCTTTTCATCCTGCAGGCTGACGATGCTGGCGCTGTCCACCGGGATACTTTTGACGTCTTCCGTGCCCTGCAGCAGGCGTTCCGGCTGCAGCTTCTCACAGCCGAGGCCAATGACCATCACCTCGCCGCCGAAGTTTGGGTTGAGGGCGATATTATGAATGGTGCGAATCGGCACTACCGCCGCCGGCGCATTAATCGCCACGCCGCAGCCGTAGAGATGATTCAGGCCCACCACGCCATCGACGTTGGGATAGTTTGGCAGCAGGTCGCGTTCAATGATTTTCACCACGTAATCGACCACGCCAGCGACGCAGTGCACGCTGGTGGTAATACCCAGCAGATTCTTGGTACCCACGCTGCCGTCAGCATTGCGGTAGCCTTCGAAGGTGTAACCTTCCAGCGGCGGTAGCGGTTCAGGCACTTTAGTGGCCAGCGGCAGGGTATTCAGCGGCGGGGCGGTGGGCAGCTCCACCAGCGACTCGTCAATCCAGCTTCCCTGCGGGATATCGCGTACGGCATAGCCAATGACTTCGCCGTAGCGGATGATTTCACCATGGGCGGGGATATCCACCAGGGCAACTTTGTGACCCTGCGGGATATGCTCGACGAGCGTCAGGCCGTCCGGGAAACGCGTTCCGGCGGTTAAGCCGCGATCGTTGACAATAATCGCCACATTATCTGTCGGGTCAACTTTAATATAAAACGCGGTCGGCGATTGTTGTCGAATTGCAATGTCAGCCATTGTCCAGTCATCTCCAAACAGGTGCTAATAATAAAATAAAACGCTAATTCATTTGCTACGTATCAGTATGATGGAATAAAGGATGTCAGCTGAGTTGATTTTAAAATGTGATCGTCATCACTCCTTTTTATGACGCTAACCTCTGCAGGGCAGGCAATCGTAAGAAGTGTGGATTAGCGCCCATGACTTATGGCATAAGCACAATTATGGCTTTAAATAATAACTTTATATTGTGGGTATGCATAGTGTCTGGCGGGGGCGTGCTGATTATACTGAGTCATGTTTTTGAGGTGATCGATATGCGAATAGACAGTTTCAATATCGTCTTTTAAATAAATCAGAAACCACTTAAAACAATTATAAAAGGTGTTCTGTGCCCGAGGAATGTCTAAATGATTTTGGATTCTACATTAGATGAAAAAAAAGGAATACCGACCCGCTATTTAATTCTGTTGATGATATTTGTGGTGACGGCAGTGAACTATGGCGACCGCGCGACCTTGTCTATCGCCGGTACTGAAGTCGCGAAAGAGCTGGGGCTCAGCGCGGTGTCGATGGGATACATTTTTTCCGCCTTCGGCTGGGCTTATCTGCTGATGCAGATCCCTGGCGGCTGGCTGCTGGATAAATTTGGCTCGAAAAAGGTTTATTCATACAGTCTGTTTTTCTGGTCACTGTTTACCTTCCTGCAAGGCTTTATTGATGTGTTCCCGCTCGCCTGGGCCGGGGTCTCCATGTTCTTTATGCGTTTTATGCTGGGCTTTTCCGAAGCGCCCTCGTTTCCCGCCAACGCCCGCATTGTGGCGGCCTGGTTTCCGGCCAAAGAGCGGGGTACGGCTTCAGCTATCTTTAATGCCGCTCAGTACTTCTCGCTGGCTCTGTTCTCGCCGCTGCTCGGCTGGCTGACCTTCGCGCTGGGCTGGGAACATGTCTTTACCGTGATGGGGATAATAGGGTTTGTGCTCACCATCATCTGGGTGAAGTTTGTGCATAACCCCACCGATCATCCGCGAATGTCGGCCGCGGAGCTGAAATATATCTCAGAAGGCGGCGCAGTGGTCGATATGGACCATAAAAAAGAGGCCGCCCCGGCGGCCGGGCCGAAGATGGACTATATCCGCCAGTTGCTGACTAACCGAATGATGTTAGGCGTATTTTTCGGTCAGTATTTCCTGAATACCATTACATGGTTCTTCCTGACGTGGTTTCCGATCTACCTCGTGCAGGACAAGGGAATGTCGATTCTGAAAGTGGGGTTTGTGGCTTCGATTCCGGCGCTGTTTGGCTTTGCTGGCGGCGTACTGGGCGGGCTGTTTTCGGATTATCTGATTGGCCGCGGCTGCACGCTGACTTTTGCGCGTAAGCTGCCCATTGTGCTGGGAATGCTGCTGGCGTCGTCCATCATCCTGTGTAACTACACGGCCAGCACGCCGCTGGTCATTACGCTGATGGCGCTGGCGTTCTTTGGCAAAGGCTTTGGCGCGCTGGGCTGGCCGGTTATCTCGGATGTCGCGCCGAAGGAGATTGTTGGCCTGTGCGGCGGGGTATTCAACGTCTTTGGCAATGTGGCCTCGATCGCCACGCCGCTGGTTATTGGCTACATCGTGAGCGAACTGCACTCATTTAATGGCGCACTGATTTTTGTTGGCGGCTCCGCGCTGATGATGATGGTCTGCTACCTGTTTGTGGTTGGCGATATCAAACGTATGGAATTGCAGAAGTAAGCAACGATTAACGCAAGGTAAAAATCATGGATAACGCAATTTTTCCGAACAAATTTAAGGCCGCGCTGGCGGCGCATCAGGTGCAGATTGGCTGCTGGTGCGCTTTGGCTAACCCGATTAGCACCGAGGTGCTGGGTCTGGCGGGGTTCGACTGGCTGGTGCTGGACGCGGAACACGCGCCAAACGACGTCACCACGCTCATTCCGCAGCTGATGGCCCTGAAAGGTAGCTCCAGCGCGCAGGTAGTCCGTGTGCCGACCAATGAACCCATCATCATCAAGCGCATGCTGGACATCGGCTTCTATAACTTCCTGGTGCCGTTTGTCGAGACGGCTGAACAGGCGGCGCAGGCGGTGGCTTCGACCCGTTATCCGCCGGAAGGGATCCGCGGGGTCTCCGTTTCCCACCGCGGCAATATGTTTGGCACCGTGCCGGACTACTTCGCCCAGTCCAACAAGAACATTTCCATTCTGGTGCAGATTGAGAGCCAGACCGGAGTGGACAACGTCGAGGCGATTGCCGCGGCCGAGGGCGTGGACGGTGTGTTTGTCGGCCCGAGCGACCTGGCCGCCGCCTTAGGCCATTTGGGCAATGCCGCCCATCCTGAGGTGCAGCGCGCTATCCAGCATATCTTCGCCAGCGCGAAGAAGCACGGTAAGCCAAGCGGCATTCTGGCGCCAGTGGAAGCCGATGCGCGCCGCTATCTGGAATGGGGCGCGACCTTCGTCGCCGTTGGCAGCGATCTGGGCGTCTTCCGTTCTGCAACCCAGAAACTTGCCGACGCGTTTAAAAAATAATCACCAGGATGAAGAGAGAGAACATTATGACAATCAAAGTAGGTTTTATCGGTCTTGGCATTATGGGCAAACCGATGAGCAAAAATTTGCTGAAAGCGGGTTACTCGCTGGTGGTGTCTGACCGTAACCCGGAAGCGATTGCCGACGTGATCGCCGCTGGCGCTGAGACCGCGACGACGCCGAAAGCGATTGCCGAACAGTGCGAGGTGATCATCACCATGCTGCCGAACTCTCCGCATGTTAAAGAGGTGGCGCTGGGTGAAAACGGCATTATTGAAGGGGCGAAACCGGGCACCGTGGTGATCGATATGAGCTCCATTGCGCCGCTGGCGAGTCGGGAAATCAGCGAAGCGCTGAAAGCCAAAGGTATTGATATGCTGGATGCGCCGGTGAGCGGCGGCGAACCGAAAGCCATCGACGGCACGCTGTCGGTCATGGTCGGCGGCGATAAAGCGATCTTCGATAAATACTACGATCTGATGAAAGCGATGGCCGGCTCCGTAGTGCATACCGGCGATATTGGCGCGGGCAACGTCACCAAACTGGCTAACCAGGTGATTGTCGCGCTGAACATCGCGGCGATGTCTGAAGCGCTGACCCTGGCGACTAAAGCCGGCGTCAATCCGGATCTGGTTTATCAGGCTATTCGCGGCGGTCTGGCGGGCAGTACCGTGCTGGATGCGAAAGCCCCGATGGTGATGGACCGTAACTTCAAACCGGGTTTCCGTATCGACCTGCATATTAAAGATCTGGCCAATGCGTTGGATACCTCACACGGCGTGGGCGCCCAACTGCCGCTGACGGCGGCGGTGATGGAGATGATGCAGGCGCTGCGCGCGGACGGTCTCGGCACTGCAGACCATAGCGCGCTGGCGTGCTATTACGAAAAACTGGCGAAAGTGGAAGTCACTCGCTAACAAGAAGGGCGCCCTGCGCGCCCTGTTATGCTTGCCTTGCGCGGCACTGTCAGGCTACAAAATTATGAAAATCGTCATTGCCCCAGACTCTTACAAAGAAAGCCTTTCTGCCAGCGAGGTAGCTCAGGCGATAGAAAAAGGATTTCGGGAAATTTTCCCTGATGCACAGTATGTTTCCCTGCCCGTCGCCGACGGCGGCGAGGGGACGGTGGAAGCCATGATTGCCGCCACCCAGGGAAAGGAACATTTCGCATGGGTAACGGGTCCGCTGGGTGAGAGAGTGAAGGCCTGCTGGGGCATGTCCGGCGACGGCGTCACCGCGTTTATTGAGATGGCGGCAGCCAGCGGTCTGGGGCTCGTTCCGCCCGACAAACGTAACCCGCTCATCACCACTTCACGGGGTACCGGGGAGCTAATATTACAGGCGCTGGAGCATGGTGCGGAACGGATCATTATCGGCATCGGCGGTAGTGCGACCAACGACGGTGGGGCGGGTATGATGCAGGCGCTAGGCGCCCGCCTCTGTGACGCCGAGGGACAAGAGATCGGCCATGGCGGGGGCAATTTGAGCCGTCTGAGCCGGATCGATCTTTCCGCCATCGATCCGCGCTTACGTGACAGGATGATCCACGTGGCCTGCGATGTTACCAATCCGCTGGTGGGCGAGCGTGGGGCGTCGCGGATCTTTGGCCCACAGAAAGGGGCGACCGAGGCGATGATCGTCGAGCTGGATCGTAATCTGGCGCATTATGCCGATGTCATTAAGGCGTCGCTGCAGGTGGACGTGAAGTCGATCCCCGGCGCGGGAGCGGCCGGCGGCATGGGCGCGGCGCTGATGGCCTTTCTCAATGCGGAGCTGCGCAGCGGGATTGAGATCGTTACCGAGGCGCTGAAGCTGGAAGAACAAATCCATGACTGCTCACTGGTGGTCACCGGGGAAGGGCGGCTCGATAGCCAGTCTGTTCACGGTAAGGTGCCGGTGGGGGTGGCCCGGGTGGCGAAGAAATACCGTAAGCCGGTGATCGGTATTGCTGGCAGCCTGACTCACGATGTCGGCGTGGTTCACCAGCACGGTATCGATGCCGTATTCAGCGTGTTAACTTCCGTTTCGACGCTGGAAGAGGCATTTCGCGGGGCGTTTGATAATATTTACCGCGCGTCGCGTAATATTGCTGCCACCCTGCAGGTTGGGATGACCACTGAGGGATGACAACGGGCGGTAAACCCTCTATACTGCGCGCCGAAGCTGACCAGACAGTCGCCGCTTCGTCGTCGTCCTCCTTCGGGGGGAGACGGGCGGAGGGGAGGAAAGTCCGGGCTCCATAGGGCAAGGTGCCAGGTAACGCCTGGGGGGTGTCACAGCCCACGACCAGTGCAACAGAGAGCAAACCGCCGATGGCCCGCGCAAGCGGGATCAGGTAAGGGTGAAAGGGTGCGGTAAGAGCGCACCGCGCGGCTGGTAACAGTCCGCGGCACGGTAAACTCCACCCGGAGCAAGGCCAAATAGGGGTTCATAAGGTACGGCCCGTACTGAACCCGGGTAGGCTGCTTGAGCCAGTGAGCGATTGCTGGCCTAGATGAATGACTGTCCACGACAGAACCCGGCTTATCGGTCAGTTTCACCTTTTACGCAAAAACCCCGCTCCGGCGGGGTTTTTGCTATTCGAATAGCGGAGAAAGGATGAATGACTGTCCACGACGCTATACCAAAAGAACGCGGCTTATCGGTCAGTTTCACCTTTTTATGTCAAAACCCCGCTACGGCGGGGTTTTTGCTATTCGAATAGCGGAGAAAGGATGAATGACTGTCCACGACGCTATACCAAAAGAACGCGGCTTATCGGTCAGTTTCACCTTTTTATGTCAAAACCCCGCTACGGCGGGGTTTTTGCTATTCGAATAGCGGAGAAAGGATGAATGACTGTCCACGACGCTATACCAAAAGAATGCGGCTTATCGGTCAGTTTCACCTTTTTATGTCAAAACCCCGCTCCGGCGGGGTTTTTGCTATTCGAATAGCGGAGAAAGGATGAATGACTGTCCACGACGCTATACCAAAAGAAGGCGGCTTATCGGTCAGCTACCGTTATTTAACCACCTTAGGATTCTGTAGCGTCGGGATCGTGGAATCTTGCACCTGATGAACCTGGCCGACGATCGTGGCGACGCTGCCGTTGCTTAAAGCCTCTACGTCTGCGCTGTTATGCGAGCCAAAATTAAAGGTAAGACGTTTATCCGTTTTATTCTGTTCATCTCGCATGGTCACGATAAAATAGTAGCTGCCGGCGATACCGCTCTTCCGACGAATGTCGACAATCACCCCGCGTACCTTGACCCATTTACCCAGATAATCGCTGCTGGCCTTCGCCGGGTTGAGAGTAAACGGCTGCAGGAACTGAGCCACTGAATACGTCTGCATCGAAGCGACGGCGTCATCTCCGGGTTGAAATAATTTGTCTCCCGCGGAATAAAAGGCTTTAGAAGCCAGGCCGCAGCCGCTTAACAGCGAGATGACAAAAACCAGCGGTAATACGCGAAAACGTAATAACATCTCAATCTCCTTATCTATTTTTAAATGATATCCTTGATGCGCTGGATAACGTAATATGCGCTAATTAAATTAAAGGAAAAGTCACCGCTGTCAAATATTTTGCCTGCTGTTGAAATTAAAATAAAAACTGGTGATGTTAGGGCGTCAAATATATAAATTAACACAGCATTCATATTTTATATGTTTTAGTGAAGTATATTAGTGCTGTGGATATATAATGTTTGGCTATCATTTTTTACATTTATTCACTGCGCCCTGTAAAATAATAATCCGCTATTTCTGCCACCTTTACTTCAGGAAAAAAAATGAAATTGATAACCCGTATTGCCTTTGCCACGCTGTTGACCACCGGTTTCTCTATCACGGCTCAGGCCGCAGACGTTAAGGCGGCGCCAGCACCGGCGCAGGATCCTATTGTTCAGCACTTAAAACTTACCAAAGATCAGGTCGCGAAAATTAAAAGCCTGCATCAGCAGTTGGAGAGTAATGTCCAGCAGATTTCCCAACAGGAAATTAAAGACGGGGCTCTGATAAACGTGATTGATTCCGGTAAATGGGATGAAAAAGCGGTCAACGATCAGCTGGCGGCCTTCAGCAAGATTGATCAGCAGGTGCGTTATTACCGCGTGAAGTACTATTTTGAGGTGAATAAGGTACTGACGCCGGAGCAGCGCACGCAGGTGAAAAAAGATCTTGCCGACGCGCTGAGTGAATAATGCCATCGGCCCCTCGCGGGGCCGATATCTTCTTCAGGCCATTAATGAAAATCAACCCAGCCATTTTGCCGTTTCAGGCGAGACTTTCTTCATCCCGCAGGCGGATCTCCGCTTCGGCAACAATGGCTTCCAGTTCGCTAAGCATCTCATCATAACCAAAGCTGGCGGCCCCGGCGACTTGCGGTTGCACCGGGGCTAACGGCGTTGGTGACGCCTTTTTTCTGTTTTTCTTCTTACTCACTGACAGACTCCATCACTTCCGTTGTTACACCGGTAAATCTATCAGCAAAGCGCGCAGCGGCGTATCGGCGACGAGGGTAATGTTAGCTTCGTCACGAATAAATGCGCCGTCACCGCAGGTGAGAGCCTGCTTTTGCTGTTCCTGTGCGACGGCATGGACGGAGCCGTGAATCGACTGCAGGTAGGCGCGTGGACCATGTAATTGCACGTTGATCTGCTCACCTTTCTCCAGCGCGATATGGTAGACCCAGGCCTGTTGGCGAAGCTGGAGGCTGTTATCCCCGCCCTCCGGAGAGGCCAGCAGCTGCAGCGTCGCGTCTGCGACATTGATTTTCTGCTGCAGCGGGTTTTCCCGCTGCGGGCAGGCATCAAGCCAAAGTTGCATTCGCGTTAACGACTGCTCTTTACTCAGATTATGCTCGCTATAGCTCACGCCAGGCTGGGTGGCGATCAGCAGCGCTTCACCGGCTTTGGCCTGCACGTGGTTGCCGTCGCTGTCGCGATACTCCGCTTCGCCTTCCAGAATCAGGTTCAGGATATCGACTTTTGGGTACGTTCTGGCCTGGAAGGAAGCGCCGGGCGCCAGCACTTCCTGGTTGAGGACGCGCAAGGATGCGAAGCCCAGTAATTTCGGGTCGAAGTAGTGGCCAAAGGAGAAGGTGTAGCGGGCCTGCAGCCAGCCGAAGTCTGCTTGTCCGCATTGTTTGGCTGTTCGGGTAGTAATCATGTTCTTGACCTCTCTTTACACTAAATCAATGGTAAAGGTATGGACGCTGTATTGTTAGCCAGATATTCTGCCCGGTATGTTCAAATTTCCTGAATGAGAAAGCGATGGCCAAAGAGAGAGCATTAACGCTGGAAGCGTTACGCGTGATGGATGCGATCGACCGGCGCGGAAGCTTCGCTGCCGCAGCTGATGAGCTGGGACGCGTGCCTTCCGCCCTGAGCTACACCATGCAAAAACTGGAGGAGGAACTGGACGTGGTGCTGTTTGACCGCTCAGGTCATCGCACGAAGTTCACTAACGTTGGAAGAATGCTGCTGGAGCGCGGGCGCGTGCTGCTTGAAGCGGCGGATAAACTCACCACCGATGCTGAAGCCCTGTCGCGCGGTTGGGAAACCCACCTGACGATCGTTACCGAAGCGCTGGTGCCCACTCCGGATCTGTTTCCGCTGATTGAGAAACTGGCGACTAAATCAAACACCCAGCTGTCGATTATCACTGAGGTGCTGGCCGGCGCCTGGGAGCGGCTGGAGCAGGGGCGGGCGGACATCGTTGTCGCACCGGATATGCATTTTTGTTCCTCTTCGGAGATTAACTCGCGCAAACTCTATTCGGTGCTCAGCGTGTACGTCGCGGCGCCGGATCACCCGATCCATCAGGAGCCGGAGCCGCTCTCTGAGGTTACCCGCGTGAAATACCGCGGCGTCGCGGTGGCGGATACCGCGCGCGAGCGGCCCGTTCTCACCGTTCAACTGCTGGATAAACAGCCGCGTTTAACGGTGAGTACGATAGAAGATAAACGTCAGGCGCTACTGGCCGGACTGGGCGTGGCGACTATGCCCTATCCGCTGGTGGAGAAGGATATTGCCGAAGGTCGCCTGCGGGTCGTCAGCCCGGAATACACCAATGAAATTGACATTATCATGGCCTGGCGACGGGACAGTATGGGCGAAGCGAAGTCCTGGTGTCTGCGTGAGATCCCCAAGCTGTTTGCCGGCAGATAGTGATGAAGACCCTCCTCCCGCTAGCGGGAGGAGCAGGAAGATTAGTAGGAAAAGGGTTTCGGATCGGGCCCGAAGCGATTATTGCCTTCGGTGCCGCGCTGGCAGTTAAAGATCAGGATCACCAGCCAGCCGATGACCGGGATCAACAGCAGCAGCAGCCACCAGGCTGAGCGGTCGGTGTCATGCAGGCGTCGAAACTGCACCGCCCACCACGGTAAAAAGACCAGTACGCCATAGATGGTCGTCAGAATGCCTTCGCCGCCAGCCCGCTGCCAGCCCAGCATTTTATCGATGATGCTCAATACGCCGGTCAGGATGAGGTTGACCAGAATAAACATCCAGTACTCTTTGCGCCGCGCACGGCCGCCAAATCCTATATAGTTTTTTAATACCTTGAGATACCAGTCCATTTCTACGCCTCAATTAACCGTCAATCACTTGTTTTTTAAGCGATCGCAATAAGAATAGACGTGAATGAATGGTGGGTAAATATCTGTTTTCTGAATTATTGGGCGCCATCACTGGCGCCCGACAGATCAACGGAAGCGCTGATCGCGACCGTGCGGTTCGTTGAGATCCTGCTGCGGCCCAATGGAAATAATACCGGTAGGGTTAATGGTTTTATGGCTGCGGTAATAGTGGTGACGGATATGCGGAAAACTCACCGTCTCGGCGATACCCTGCATCTGGTAGATGTCGCGCAGGAAACCGTACAGATTGAGGTAATCACTGATGCGCCGTTTATCGCATTTAAAATGGGTCACATATACCGGGTCGAAGCGTACCAGCGTTGTCCACAGGCGAATGTCGGCTTCCGTTAGCTGATTGCCTGTCAGATAGCGATGCTGGCCGAGGATCTGCTCCAGCCGCTCCAGCGAGGTAAAGACCGCATCCACCGCTTCGTCGTAAGCTTGCTGGCTGGTGGCAAAGCCGGCTTTATACACGCCGTTGTTGACGTTGTCATAGATCCAGCCGTTCAGCTCATCGATTTGTTCCCGCAGCGCTGGCGGGTAGTAATCCCCGGCCCGGGCGCCAAGGCCATCGAAGGCGGTATTAAACATGCGGATGATTTCTGCCGACTCATTGCTGACGATGGTCTGCTGTTTTTTATCCCACAGCACCGGCACGGTCACGCGTCCGGTGTAGTGCGGGTCGGCGTGCAGATACAGCTGATAAAGAAAGTCATGCTGGTAGAGGGTATCGCCGGTGGCTTCCGGGAAGCTATCGTCAAAGGTCCAGCCGTTTTCCAGCATCAGCGGATTGACCACGGATACGGGGAGAAAAGGCTCCAGACCTTTTAATTTACGCATAATTAACGTGCGATGCGCCCACGGGCAGGCGAGAGAAACATACAAATGATAGCGATCCTTTTCCGCTGCAAAACCGCCTTCACCGCTGGGGCCAGCCGCGCCGTCGGCGGTCAGCCAGTTACGGAAGGCGGAAACGGAACGTTTAAAACGCCCACCGGTGGATTTTGTGTCATACCAGGTATCCTGCCAGACGCCGTCGACTAATTGTCCCATCTTTGCTCCTCTTTCAGACTACAGATAGCAAAAGCGAGGAGTGGTCTCCTCGCTTTTTTCATTCATTCAGTATAGTGCGCTTACCATTTCTTATTCAGTACACGGTCAATACTGAAGGCGCCCGGTCCGGTAATGGCCAGCAGCAGGTAACCGCCCGCAATGGTCAGGTTTTTCATGAACATCAGGGAGTTCACGCCTTCCGCAAAGTTGCTATGGAACAGGAACGCGGTCAGCAGCGTAAAGCCCGCAGTGAACAGCGCGGTGGTCCGGGTCAGGAAACCGAACAGAATCGCCAGACCGCCGCCGAACTCAAGGAGGATGGTCAGCGGCAGCAGCGCGCCCGGGACGCCCATGGCTTCCATATACTGCTGGGTTCCCGCATAACCGGTGATTTTGCCCCATCCTGCAGTGATAAACAGAATCGGCATCAGAATACGCGCTACCAATACACCAACATCTTCTAATTTTTTCATTTGTTACTCCAGAAAACCCAAAGGGCGGCGGTTTTGTTTTTTAGTGCAATCCCGCGTAGTTACGCGGTGTTGCTGTCGATGGAGAGGATAGTAGCGAGGCGGAGAGGGAATTGTTAGCAAGGAAAACTGTAGATCTATTTCAAAGTTTCTGAGCAATCAGTACGCGGAGGCGAAAGTGTACCGAACGCGATGGGCCACCACCGGTCCTGGTATGGCGTGAGGTAAAGGGCGTCGTAGAGAAGGGCGCGCTACGGAAAAGGCGCATGTTGCTGCGAACAGGGTGCGGTAACGGACAGGGAAATGGCAGAGCGTGGGCGCCAGGGAAAGCGCCCACGCTCAGGGCCGCTAGCGAACTGCCGACTGGCGCAGGATCCCGCGCACCAGGCGCCAGGTGCTCCACAGTCCGAGTCCGCGTTTGGTCCAGCGCATTAAAAAATGCGGATGTCGTACGGACCATACGGCCATCAGACCGCTGCCAACCATCAGCCACGAACGTAAACTCAGCAGCGTATGCCAGCCGCGGTCGAGGGGCGCAGTCGCCTCGTGCCAGTGACGGCGGCAGGCGCTGAGCTCCAGCCGTTGCTGCTGGATCTGGCGCAGCAGCTGCGCCTTGTGCCGTTCACGCTCCTGTCGGCCATTCACGATTTATCCTCCTCCAGAAGGGCACGGTCGTTCTCCAGCTCTTTACGCGTTAGACGCAGCAGCGTGGATCGGCGCGCCTTACGTAGGGTTAGGATACCCACGATCGCGGCGGCAAGGAGCAGTACAACGGTGGTGGCGATCATCACGTGCAGGCGGTACTGAGCGTCAACGGCCCAGATAACCAGCACCAGCAGACTCATGAGGCCAAACGCGGCAAACAGCAGCGTCAGTCCGGTCATGATCAGCAGCTGGAAGAGGTTGGCTTTCTCCTCCTCCAGCTCCACGACGACCAGACGCAGCCGCGTTTCCACCATTTCGACCAGCAGCGTGACGATGCGCTGACCAATGGAGAAAACGCGCTGACCCGGTCCCTGCGTGTGTTGAGTATTCGCCATAATCAGCGACGCGACAGCAGGACACCCAGCACCAGCCCGACGGCGGCGCCAATTCCTACCCCAGTCCACGGATTTTCGCGAACATAATCATCCGCTCGCGCGGCGGTCTCACGAGTTTGACGAAGAATCGCTTCGCTGGTTTCACCCAAACGAGCGCGGCTCTCTTTCAGCGCGCTCTCGGCTTTACTGCGCAGTTTACCCATCTCTTCTTTCGACTTGTCCGCCGAGGAATTTAGTACTTCCTCCAGGGTATCCGCCAGCGTTTTCAGTTCTGCACGAAGGTCGTCAGTCACATTCTCTTTAGCCATGTCGTTCTCCTGTAGCGTGGTCCGTGTTGCGAAAGTTAATGGTGATTAGTAATCCCGAGACTCCAGCGTTTTTAACTCCTGTTGCGCTTCATTGAGTTTATGCTGGCGTTTGTTAATTTTGTCCGCATCGCCTTTCTTCCGGGCTTCCTGCAGATCGCGCTGACGTTCAGCGATCTCTTCCCGCTGTTTGGCAATTTTTTGCTTATGATCGGCTTTGAGTTTACTGTCGCTACAGTTTTCCCGAACCTGACGTAGCGCGGTATTTAGCCCATCAATGCGACTTTGATTATGATGCTTTTCGGCGTAGCTGATCTCTCGTTGAATATCCTGCTCTTTTTCCTGGCAGGGAGAGGCGGCTAGGGCGCTGGCGCTAAGTGAAGTCAGGACCAGAAGCAGAGCGATGCGGTGTTTCATGGATAGTACCTTCCATTGTCTGAGGGGATACCCGGAGGATATACCCGTTCCCGTTGGTGAACGTGAATGCGTTGATTCCCGCAGGTTTAAGCATAGTAACAAATGCGGGAAACCACCAGACTGGGTTAAAAACGCAGTCTGGCGGCAGCTTACCCGAGGCGATGCGGCGCGTCGCGCAGGCGGGATAGCCAGGCGGTGGGCGAGTTATCGTCCTCCAGCAGGGCAATAATATAACCATGTGGCAGAGCGCGGCCGAGAACTTCTTTCGCCGCCGCGCCCTGGGCGGTGGAATCGAACTTAATCAGCAGACCATCCTTCTGCGGCGTGATGCTTTTAAAGCGGATGCCGTTGGCATCGAGATGATGCCAGACGGAGAAACCGTCCGGCATTCCGATACCCTGGCCAACCGGGCGTATCGCCAGCGTGGCCTCCTGCTGCTGCACCGCCAGCCAAAGCCAGAACAGGGCGCCGAGCAGAAGAGAACCACCCAGCAGCCAGCTGAACTGGCGCAGGGAAGGGCGTTTCATGACCATCATTAGCCCCGGCTTCTGTATTTTTTCTTCCACAGCACCACCAGCGAGCCGATCAGTCCGAAGACCAACAGGGCAACCGGCAGGAGCATCAGGCAGGACATCAGCTGATCTTCATACTTGAGGAATACCGGGGTTTTACCCAGCAGATAGCCAAGCGAGGTCAGGATGAGCACCCACAGCAGGCCGCTCATCCAGTTGAAAAACTGAAAACGGGCGTTATTAAGGCCGGAAAGCCCGGCGATGGTGGGCAGCAGCGTGCGTACGAAGGCGATAAAGCGGCCGATCAGCAGCGCGGAGAGCCCATGCTTATGAAACAAGTGATGCGCACGCTGGTGATAGTGCGAAGGCAGGTGTGACAGCCAGTTTTGCACGATCCGCGTATTACCCAGCCAACGCCCCTGAATATAGCTTAGCCAGCAGCCGAGGCTGGCGGCGGCGGTGAGCAGCAGCAAGGTTTCCGGAAAACCCATCGCCCCTTTGGCGATCAGCACGCCCACGAGCACGAGCAGACTATCCCCCGGTAAAAACGCGGCAGGCAATAACCCGTTCTCAAGGAACAAAATCATAAACAAGACAAAATACAGCATGCCTATCATGGAGGGATTCGCGAGCGTTTCGTAATCCTGAGCCCACAAGGCATTCAATAACTGGGTAAATAGTTCCATTCACGATTCCTGGTACATCGGTTAACGGCACGTCTGAGCGCGCGGCATATAGGGCGACAAGATTTTTATGAGATTATGGTCGCTGCTTAGGCGCTCTGAACGCTTCCCTGTATAAGACTGAAGTAAGTAAATACCTACCCCCAGAACGACAAAATGCATCTAATTGTAACAAATCACCTGACTTTCCGTCAGAGAAATTGCAACGTGTTGCTCGTTGATTTTGCTGATTGCGGAGATGGGAGGCGAGAGGATTTACACAGGCTGACACTATATATGACTTGCTTACTCCAGCCTCACTGTCAGACAGGCGCGCAGGGGGGCGCGCCGGAGGGATAAGGCCTTATTTCGCGCCGTTGACTGCGGTATCGAGATGAACGACTGGGTTTTCGGCAAATAAGTAGCGATCGGCATTAAATTCAAAGTCATCGCTGGTTTCGTTAAACAACATTTGCTTGGTATTTTCCAGATGCTGCCACATCGCCAGCTTGGCGGCGTTGGGATCTTTTCGCAGCAGAGCTTTCAGGATCTGATCGTGGTCGTCGCACCAGTTATCGACCGTACGCAGGTCGATATGCTCATGCAGCTTTTTCCAGTAGGGGTTATGCACGCGCTGGGTCCACATCTTTTCCACGATCGCCGCCAGCGCGCTGTTCTGCGTCGCCAGCGCCACCTGGACGTGAAACTGCAGGTCCCACTCGGAGTCGCGGAAACATTTCTCGTTACGCGCTTTCTCCTGAATCTCCATCAGCTTCATGATGTCCTGTTTGGTCACCTGAGTCGCCGCGAATTCGGCAATATTGCTTTCAATTAGCTGCCGCGCCTGCAGCAGTTCAAAGGGGCCATAGTTGGCGAACTCAAGGCTTTCATCGGCCACCTGCTGGTATTTCGGATGGTTGGAGATAACGTGGATACCCGACCCTTTGCGGACTTCGACATACCCTTCCACTTCCAGCATGATAATGGCTTCACGAACCACGGTGCGGCTGACGTTTTTTTCATCGGCGATGAAGCGCTCGGCGGGCAGCTTATCCCCTACAAGGTAGACACCTTGTTCGATGCGCGTCTTCAGCTCAGCGGCAAGCTGCTGATATAGACGGCGTGGTTCAATGATTTCCATATTCGCTCCCGGAAGATGGCGACAATATTCGATTTGTTATACCACTTTTACGCGCTTTCCACCACTGGCAGACATGAAAAAGCCGCCTGAGAAGGCGGCTTGATCGGCGATTACCTTGCCATTCGATCTAACTCTGCGTGACCGGTTTGCGACTGCTAAGCGGCGTCGAGTCATCGTCAGCCGGTTTGTTTTTCAGCACCGTCCAGATAACCAGCGCACCCAGCAGGTCAAAGACGGCCAGTACCGCAAACAGCGGGCTAAAGCCGATGGTGTCCGCCAGCGCGCCGACAACCAGGGCGAACATGGTGTTCGCCAGCCAGGCGGCCATCCCGGTCAGACCGTTGGCGGTAGCGACTTCGTTACGGCCAAAGACGTCGGAAGAGAGGGTAATCAGCGCCCCGGACAGCGCCTGGTGAGCGAACCCGCCGATGCACAGCAGGGCAATCGCCACGTATGGGCTGGTGAACAGGCCGATCATCCCCGGGCCAATCATCAGCAGGGCGCCCATGGTGACCACCATTTTACGCGACACGATCAGGTTGACGCCAAACCAGCGCTGGAACAGCGGCGGCAGATATCCGCCGACGATGCAGCCGAGGTCGGCGAACAGCATCGGCATCCAGGCGAACATGGCGATCTCTTTCAGGTTAAAACCGTAAACTTTGAACATGAACAGCGGGATCCAGGCGTTAAAGGTCCCCCAGGCCGGCTCGGCGAGGAAGCGCGGCAGGGCGATACCCCAGAACTGACGGTTGCGCAGGATTTGCCACGGCGACATTTTCTTCGCGTTATTGGTCTGATGCTGAGACTCCTGACCGCCAATGATGTAGTCACGTTCTTCGTCAGATAATTTTTTCTGGTCGCGCGGGTGTTTGTAGAAGATAAGCCAGGCGATGGCCCAGGCGAAGCTCAATACCCCGGAGATGATGAACGCCATCTGCCAGCTGTGCATGACAATCGCCCACACCACCAACGGCGGCGCGATCATGGCGCCAATAGAGGAACCCACGTTGAAGTAGCCCACCGCGATAGAGCGCTCTTTTGCCGGGAACCACTCTGAGCTGGCCTTCAGGCCGGCGGGGATCATTGCGGCTTCCGCTGCGCCGACTGCGCCACGGGCCAGCGCCAGTCCACCCCAGCTGCCGGCCAGAGCCGTTGAGCCGCAGAATACCGCCCAGGCGATGGCGAAGAAGGCATAGCCAATTTTGGTCCCCAGAATATCAAGGACATACCCCGCGACGGGCTGCATAACGGTATAGGCAGCGGAATAGGCTGCAATGATATAGGAGTACTGTTGGGTCGAAATGTGTAACTCTTCCATCAGCGTCGGCGCGGCCGCCGCTACGGTGTTACGGGTCAGGTAGCCCAGCACGGTGCCCAGCGTCACCAGCGCGATCATGTACCAACGTAACCCTTTAATTTTACGCATGTAAACCTCATCGTCTGTTATCTTTCCGCATCAGGTGCGGCCTTTACCGAGCGCAATAAGCGGCCGGGAAAGCGAAACGGAGGATTCAGGAGGGTAGTCCCCTCTGGCCTGAACCTTACCATCAGTTGTTATGTTGAAAGTCGGTATCCATTCCGTATAAGCCGATGCCATAAGCACCGGTAATGCATTCCGTCGGTTTATATGTTGCGACGGCAGAAAGATAACTTGTCATACAACTTTAAAAGTTGAGAGCTGTCACAAAAGTGGGAAAGTTAGTGTGGTCTTTATCCCTTGCCTGGAAAGCCAGAGATGGCGCGCTCTGGCGAGGTGTTTTGCTCCAGGGCGGTCATTTTTTTATCGACGTTTATTGATCTAACTCACGAAAAACAGTTCGGTCTGTAGAAATTGGTGTGATAACTTTGTCAGCATTGTAGTCAATCATCTGAAAGGCTCCCACACTGGAGCGAAGAGGACACGCGAATGACATCGTTTATGACTGAAGATTTTCTACTTGATACCGAGTTTGCCCGCCGTCTGTACCATGATTACGCCAAAGATCAGCCGATTTTCGACTACCACTGCCACCTTCCGCCGCAGCAGGTTGCCGAAAACTATCGCTTTAAAAACCTGTATGACATCTGGCTGAAAGGCGATCACTATAAATGGCGCGCAATGCGCACTAACGGCGTGCCGGAGCGTCTGTGTACCGGTGATGCGTCCGATCGCGAGAAATTTGACGCCTGGGCGGCCACGGTTCCGCACACTATTGGCAACCCGTTATACCACTGGACCCATTTAGAGCTGCGTCGACCTTTTGGTATTACAGGTAAGCTGTTGTCGCCATCCACCGCCGATGAGATCTGGGACCAGTGTAATGATTTGCTGGCTCAGGATGCCTTCTCCGCCCGCGGAATCATGAAGCAGATGAATGTGAAGATGGTCGGTACCACCGACGATCCGATTGATTCTCTTGAGCACCACGCGGCTGTCGCCAAAGACAACTCCTTTGACATCAAAGTGCTGCCGAGCTGGCGCCCGGATAAAGCGTTCAACATCGAGTTGGCGACCTTCAATGATTATATGGCTAAGCTGGGCGAGGTATCCGATACCGATATTCGCCGCTTCGCTGACCTGCAAAGCGCCCTGACCAAACGTCTGGATCATTTTGCCGCACACGGCTGCAAAGTCTCCGATCATGCGCTCGACGTGGTGCTGTTTGCCGAAGCGACCGACGCCGAGCTGGATGACATTCTGGCGCGCCGCCTGGCTGGCGAGACCCTTAGCGAACACGAAGTGGCGCAGTTTAAAACCGCGGTGCTGGTGTTCCTCGGCGCAGAGTATGCCCGTCGCGGCTGGGTCCAGCAGTACCACATTGGCGCGCTGCGTAACAACAACCTCCGTCAGTTCAAACTGTTAGGGCCAGACGTCGGCTTCGACTCGATCAACGATCGTCCGATGGCGGAAGAGCTGTCTAAGCTGCTGAGCAAGCAGAACGAAGAAAACCTGCTGCCGAAAACTATTCTCTACTGCCTGAACCCGCGTGATAACGAAGTGCTGGGCACCATGATCGGTAACTTCCAGGGTGAAGGCATGCCAGGCAAGATGCAGTTCGGCTCCGGCTGGTGGTTCAACGATCAGAAAGACGGTATGGAGCGGCAGATGACCCAGCTGGCGCAGCTCGGGCTGCTGAGCCGCTTCGTCGGGATGTTGACCGACAGTCGCAGCTTCCTCTCCTACACGCGCCACGAATACTTCCGCCGCATTCTCTGCCAGATGATCGGCCGTTGGGTGGCTGCCGGCGAAGCGCCTGCGGATATCGCGCTGCTGGGCGAGATGGTGAAAAACATTTGCTTTAACAATGCGCGTGACTATTTCGCCATTGAACTGAACTAAGGCCAGAGGTCGGTTGATATGCAATACATCAAAATCCATTCGCAGGATAACGTCGCGGTCGCGCTGACGGATATCGCTGCCGGTAGCGTGGTGACGATTGATAATGACTCGGTCACCCTCGGCCAGGATATCGTTCGCGGCCACAAGTTTGCACTGCGCGCTATCGCGAAAGGGGAAAACGTCGTTAAGTACGGGTTGCCGATTGGCCATGCGCTGGCGGATATCGCGCCGGGCGAGCATGTTCATGCGCACAATACGCGCACCAATCTCAGCGACCTTGACGCGTATCGCTATCAACCGGACCTGGTTGCCCAACCGCCACAGCCTGCGGATCGCGAAGTACAGATTTATCGTCGCGCCAACGGTGACGTCGGCGTGCGCAATGAGCTGTGGATCCTGCCGACCGTCGGCTGCGTCAACGCGATGGCCAGACAAATGCAGAACCGTTTCCTGAAAGAGACGTATGGCGCTGAGGATATCGATGGGGTACATCTCTTCAGCCACACCTATGGCTGCTCGCAGCTTGGGGACGATCACATCAACACTCGCACCATGCTGCAAAATATGGTTCGTCACCCGAACGCCGGGGCGGTGCTGGTGGTTGGCCTTGGCTGTGAAAACAACCAAGTGGAGGCCTTTCGCGAGACGCTGGGCGAGTTTGACCCGCAGCGCGTGCACTTTATGGTTTGCCAGCATCAGGACGATGAAGTGGAGGCGGGGGTTGAGCATCTGCATCAGCTGTATGAAGTGATGCGTCAGGATAAACGCCAGCCGGGCAAGCTCAGCGAGCTGAAGTTTGGCCTCGAGTGCGGGGGATCGGACGGCCTGTCGGGCATTACCGCTAATCCGATGCTGGGCCGCTTCTCAGACTATGTGATCGCCAACGGCGGCACTACCGTGCTGACCGAAGTGCCGGAGATGTTCGGCGCTGAACAGTTGCTGATGAGCCACTGCCGCGACGAAGCGACCTTCGACAAGCTGGTGACCATGGTCAATGACTTTAAGCAGTACTTTATTGCTCACGACCAGCCTATTTACGAAAACCCCTCGCCGGGTAATAAGGCCGGAGGGATCACTACTCTCGAAGATAAGTCGCTGGGCTGTACTCAGAAAGCGGGCTCCAGCCAGGTGGTGGATGTTCTGCGCTACGGCGAGCGCCTGAAGGTTCATGGTCTGAATTTACTGAGCGCGCCGGGCAACGACGCGGTCGCCACCAGCGCGCTGGCCGGCGCCGGCTGCCATATGGTGCTGTTCAGCACCGGTCGCGGCACGCCGTACGGCGGCTTTGTGCCAACGGTGAAGATCGCCACCAACAGCGAGCTGGCGGCGAAGAAAAAGCACTGGATCGACTTTGATGCCGGGCAGCTGCTCCACGGCAAAACGATGCCGCAGCTGCTGGAAGAGTTTGTGGATGCCATTGTAGCCTTCGCCAACGGTAAACCGACCTGTAATGAGCAGAATGACTTCCGCGAGCTGGCCATCTTTAAAAGCGGTGTTACCCTGTAAAGGCGTATTTGCGTTGGCGCCCAGAGGCTTGGTTTGTGTATCGGCCTGATAGCGTTGCGCCATCGGGCTCGTAACAGCGGCGTTTCAGCCAGTGAAGCGCCGTTTGTTTTTTTCAGTCAGGGAGCTTACATGACCGCGTATTGGCTGGCCCAGGGGGTCGGCGTCATCGCCTTTCTTATCGGCATTACCACCTTTATCAACCGCGATGAACGCCGTTTCAGGCTACAGCTGGCGGTCTATAGCGCTATTATCGGCGTTCATTTTTTCCTGAAGGGCGCCGGGCCGGCTGGAATGAGCGCCGGGCTCAATGCGCTTCGCACGGTCATTTCCTTACGCACCCGTAGCCTGTGGGTGATGACAGTCTTTATCCTCCTGACGTTGATTCTCGGCCTGGGTAAACTGCAGCATGCCATGGAGCTGCTGCCGATCATTGGCACCGTCGCCAGCACCTGGGCGCTGTTTCGCTGCAAAGGGCTAACCGTCCGCTGCGTGATGTGGTGCTCCACCGCCTGCTGGGTCACGCATAATCTGTGGTTGGGTTCCATTGGCGGGACGCTGATAGAAGGCAGTTTCCTGATCGTCAACGGGCTGAACATCATTCGCTTCCGCCGGATGCAAAAGCGCGGTATCGATCCGTTTAAGGTTGAAAACGCAGTACAGGAAGAGAGCCCCTCCGCCCGATAGCGGAGGGGAAAGGCGTTATCCGCGCAGGGCGTTTTTCGCCAGCTGGTCGTCTTCCGCCATGCAGGCCGCGGCGGTAAACAGGGCGTCGGTGGAGGAGTTCAGCGCGGTTTCGCAGGAGTCCTGCAGCACGCCGATAATAAAGCCAACGGCAACCACTTGCATCGCCACATCGTTCGGGATCCCAAACATATTACAGGCCAGCGGGATCAGCAGCAGCGAGCCGCCCGCCACGCCGGAGGCGCCGCAGGCGCACAGCGAAGCGACCACGCTCAGCAGCAGCGCCGTCGGCAGATCCACCGGAATATTCAGCGTATGCACCGCCGCCAGCGTCAGCACGGTGATGGTGATTGCCGCGCCTGCCATATTGATGGTCGCCCCCAGTGGAA
This sequence comes from Klebsiella sp. P1954, assembly GCF_018199955.1. Lineage (NCBI taxonomy): Bacteria > Pseudomonadati > Pseudomonadota > Gammaproteobacteria > Enterobacterales > Enterobacteriaceae > Klebsiella > Klebsiella sp. P1954. Next base: position 3,611,975 of record NZ_CP073373.1, read on the forward strand.
TAGAGACCGAATAGGTATCGCGATCCAGATTCAGCTTCTCGCACAGCGCCATATTCACTGGAATGTTGGCGGCGGAACTGCGGGTGAAGAACGCGTAAACGCCGCTTTCGCGCAGGCAGGTGAGCACCAGCGGATAGGGGTTGCGGCGGATCTTCCAGAACACCAGCAGCGGGTTAATCACCAGCGCTACCAGCAGCATACAGCCCACCAGCACCAGCAGCAGCTGGGCATAGCCCCACAGGGTCTCGAAACCGGTGGTCGCCAGGGTGGAAGATACCAGGCCGAAGATCCCCAGCGGCGCAAAGCGGATCACCACTTTAACGATAAAGGTCACCGCGTGGGAGACGTCGTTGATCAGGTTTTTGGTGGTGTCGTTACCATGACGCAGGGCGAAACCAAGCCCCACCGCCCACACCAGAATGCCGATATAGTTGGCGTTCAGCAGAGCGTCGATCGGGTTGGACACCATGCTCATCAGCAGGCCGCGCAGCACCTCAACAATCCCCGACGGCGGCGTGATGCTGTCGGCGGCGGTGGTTAAGTGCAGGGTCGAGGGAAAGAGAAAACTGAACAACACCGCGGTCAGCGCCGCGCTAAAGGTGCCCAGCAGATAGAGAAACAGAATGGGGCGTATACTGGTTTTTTGTCCGTGCTGATGGTTGGCGATCGAGGCCATGACAAGCATCAATACCAGCACCGGCGCTACCGCTTTTAACGCGCCGACGAACAGGGTCCCCAGCAGACCGACGGCGATAGCCGCAGGCTTAGAGACCAGCGCCAACAGTACGCCAAGCACCAGGCCGATTAAAATTTGTTTCACCAGGCTGCCTTGCGCCAGGCGGGAGAGCCACCCTGATGAGGGAGTGCGTGTTGTCATAATTCATTCCTTCCAGTGATGTAGCAAGCCATCCCAGCCACGTATTATTTTTTACGTTTATGTCAGGATGTAAGTAGATGTTTGCATAGTCGAGTATACGGAAAGAAAGACTGGCGGGAAGCGTAAAATACTGTGATTTTAATATGGATCTTATTTTTTAACTGCGTAGCAACATAATTGTGACATGAGCAGGTATTCTCGTTACGAGAACGTCTGCTATAGCTGATTACCGCGCCGCCAGCGAGGGCCGACGGCGCGGTAGCAGATTACTCTGGCAGTTTGCGCTGCTTGTCGTGCTGCCTGTTGACCCAGGCGTTAATCAGCAGCGTGACGGCCAGGATGCCGCCCACCACGCCCAGCGAGATGGCAACCGGGATATGGTAGAAGTCGACGATCAGCATCTTCACGCCAATAAACACCAGGATCACCGACAGACCGTATTTGAGCATCGAGAAGCGCTCAGCGACCCCCGCCAGCAGGAAGTACATGGCGCGCAGGCCGAGGATGGCGAACAGGTTCGAGGTCAGCACGATAAACGGATCGGTGGTGACCGCGAAGATTGCCGGGATACTGTCGACGGCGAAAATCACGTCGCTCAGTTCCACCAGAATCAGCACCAGCAGCAGCGGGGTGGCGAACAGCACCCCGTTTTTACGGGTGAAGAAGCGCTCGCTCTCGATTTTATCGGTCATCCGCAGATGGCTGCGGATCCAGCGCACCAGCGGTTTATCGCCGATGCCGGAGTCGTCCTCTTTCGCCAGCGCCATCTTCACGCCGGTAAACAGCAGGAAGGCGCCAAAGACGTACAGCAGCCAGTCGAACTGCGAAATCAGCCAGCTGCCGGCGAAGATCATAATGGTACGCAGAACGATCGCGCCCAGTACGCCATACACCAACACCCGGCGCTGCAGAGCAGGCGGTACGGCGAAATAGCTGAACAGCATCAACCAGACGAAGACGTTATCGACCGCCAGCGCTTTTTCAATCAGATAACCGGTGAGGAAGGCTAAGGCCTGCGGATCGGCGACGGCCCGGCCCTGGGTTTGCACCAGATACCACCAGAAGGCGGCGTTGAACAGCAGAGAAAGCGTGACCCAGAGGATTGACCAGCCAGCGGCCTGCTTCATGGTCATGCTATGCGAACCGCGTCGTCCCTGAAGCAGCAGGTCGATTGCCAACATGATCGCGACAACGACAGCGAATCCACCCCATAGCAACGGCGTGCCGACAGTATTCATTTGATATTCCTTACATAAAAACAAAACGGCTGACGTCGGAAGACGGCAGCCGCTGCGCTTTTATGCATAGACCTCGCCTTCCGGCAAGGTCTCACTTACAACAACCAAAGTACATCGCGATGGGCTTTGGTTATTGCCCGGCGACCGGATGCGGTATTGCACGCATCGTAATGACGATCAACCGGCAAGGAAGTTACTCCCCTTTGCACGTAACAAAATATGTCACAGGGCGGTTTTCGTCAATGGCGGCCGGTCGGGCCTTTACACTCTTTTACGCCAGCGGCTGCGTATCGGCCGGGAAGATCACCCCGGTCTGGCGACGAATTTCGCTGGACAGTTTGGCGGTGATCCGGCTCACCGCCAGGCCCGGGTGATCCACATCCTGTGTCTCCACCAGCCGCGCAAAGGTCTCCGCCTCATACAGCATGGTATTAATGTGCTGGGGCTGCGTCAGGTCCTGGGCTTTACCGCCGCGCGGCACAAACGCCAGCTTCTGACATTCGGAGATTTTTTCGATCACTAACGCGCCGTCTTCGCCCTGAATTTCACTGGGGATCGCGGAATCGCTAACTTTGGAGTGATGCAGCGTCACGTCGAAGTCGCCATAGCTCAGCACCACGGTGCCCTGGGCGTCTACGCCGCTGTCCAGCAGGCTGGCGGTGGCAAGAACGGCCTGCGGCTCGCCCCACAGCGCCACAGCGGACGCCAGGCAATAGAAGCCGATATCCATAATCGAACCGTTAGAGAACGCCGGGTTAAAGGTGTTGGGGTTTTCGCCGTCAAGGTAGCGCTGATAGCGCGAGGAGTACTGACAGTAGTTGATAAAGGCTTTGCGTAGTTTGCCCACTTTAGCGAGCGTTTCTTTCAGTAGGAGAAAGTTAGGCAGACTGGCGGTTTTAAAGGCTTCAAACAGCACCACGTTATTTTCTTTCGCCAGCGCTATCGCCGCCTCGACTTCCTGCAGGTTCGACGCCAGCGGCTTTTCGCAAATGACGTGCTTCTTATGGCTCAGGAACAGCCGGGTCTGCGGAAAGTGCAGCGAGTTCGGGCTGGCAATATAGACCGCGTCAACGTCAGGGCTCTGTGCCAGTTCATCGAGCGAGGTAAACAGATGCTCGACCGGATAGTCTTTGGCGAAGGCTTGCGCCTGTTCGAGGCTGCGGGAGTAGATGGCGGTAAGTTTATATTTGCCGGTTTCATGGGCGGCATCGACAAACTGCTTGGTGATCCAGTTTGTGCCAACAACTGCGAAACGTATCATAAACGTTGACGAACTCCGTTAAAGGGAACCTGCCGCCACTCTATCATGCCGTCATGACAAAACCAGTGCGTCACTACGCAGAACGATTTAACGAAAGGTGCGTCAGCCACAGGCGGGTGTCGAACTCCAGCTGGTGGTACTGCGGCTCCATATGGCAGCACAGCTGATAGAAAGCCTTGTTGTGATCCTTCTCTTTCAGATGCGCCAGTTCATGAACCACGATCATCCGCAGAAAGGCTTCCGGCGCGTCGCGAAATACCGTCGCCACGCGAATTTCCGCTTTAGCTTTCAGCTTACCGCCCTGCACGCGGGAAATGGCGGTATGCAGGCCGAGCGCATTGTTCAGCACGTGGATCTTACTGTCATACATCACTTTGTTGATCGGCGCCGCGCCGCGCAGAAAGCGGTTTTTCAAGTCCTGGGTGTACTGATACAGCGCTTTATCGCTGTTAACGTCGTGCCCTTGCGGATAGCGCTTTTGCAGCACCTCTCCGAGGCGGCCTTGCTCGATTAACGTGGTCACCTGCGCCAGCAGCGATTCAGGATAGCCCTGTAAATAAATGAGTTTTGTCATCGTCTTATCATTATGTCTGTCAGGAGGGCAGTTCAGCCACGGTCATGGTAAAGACCAGCGGCGCGGTACCCTCATTGCGGTAACCGTGCTCTATTTCGGTGCGGGCCACCGCCGATTCCCCGGCCGCCACCGTGCGGCAGGTCTCGCCAAGCGTCAGCGTCAGCGCGCCGGCTTCCACGTGCAGCAGCTCGAAGGTTGTTGCCGGGTGGCCGGGCGAGGCAAAGGCTTCGCCGGGCTGCATTTCCCAGCGCCACAGCTCAATCATATTCGGCCCGGCGGTGCCGGCGAGGAGCCTGGCGCTGCCCCCCAGCGGGCCTTGCCAGAGGGTGGGGATCTGCTCGGCGGGAATAATATGCAACGCGGGTTCGCTTGCCACATTGACAATATCCGCTACCGATACGCCCAGCGCGGCGGCGAGTTTGCAGAGGATCGCAATGCTGGGATTGGCGGCCTCTTTTTCCATCTCGACCAGCATACCTTTGCTGATGCTGGCCCGGCGCGACAGCTCGTCCAGCGACATTTTTTTCGCTTTACGGTAGGCCTTCAGCCGCGTGGCGACGGCGCGACTTACCTGGTCGACATCAGATCCTGAATCGGTCGTTATATTGACTTTTACGTTCATTGGTCACTATGATGAAACAAATTGGTCATTACAGGATTATCGAATGCGTAGCGTAACGCCGTCAATCGAATCTGCGGTCAGCCGCCTGGCGCCGGGCTTTCGGGCATTAAGTATTGTGGTGGAGAGCGCGCCGGTGGCCGATCCCGCCGTCGCGGAGCAGGCGCTGGCCGAGGCCTGCCTGGCGGTGCAGCAGGATGATGTGCCCTGGGCGCAAGCGCACCTGGCGGCATGGGATGAAGCGTTCAGCGCCTTCGGCGCGAAGGCGAAACGTACCCCCTGTTCGGCGCAGGCGCTGCGCAAGTGGGTGCTGAAAGAGGGGAGCCTGCCGGCCATCGATCCGGTGGTGGATATCTACAACGCGATCAGCATTCGCTATGCCGTCCCGGTCGGTGGGGAAAATCTGGCCGCCTACCGTGGCGAACCGCGGCTGGCCATTGCCCGCGGCGATGAGCCATTCGATACGCTAAAATCGGCAGAGTCGGTAGTGGAATATCCGGAGCCGGGCGAAGTCATCTGGCGGGATGATATAGGCGTAACCTGCCGACGCTGGAACTGGCGACAGGGCGTGCGCACCCGGCTGGACAGCGGCGCGCAGACGATGTGGTTTATTCTCGAAAGCCTGCCGGCGATGCCGTTGTCGGCCCTGCATGAGGCGGGAGAGCGGTTGGTAGGTTATCTGCAGCAGCTGATGCCCGGCGCCCGCGCGTCGATAACGCTGCTGCGAGCCGATGACGAGGGCGATCTACGCTGAGCGGCGATGATCAGCGATCTCTCTTCAACTGGACAGGATTTGCGTATAAACTCGCGGGTTTTACTATTCCGGAGGCGGAGAGGCGATGAGCCAGGCAGAGTTAAACGGTGAGTTATTCACATTAGAGCGGTTCCCACCTAACGCTGAAGAAGAAGCGCTTCAGGCATGGGAAGCGGCGGATGAATATCTGCTGCAACAGGTGAATGACGTCGACGGCCTGACGCTCATCTTCAACGACGGCTTCGGCGCGCTCGCCTGCGCGCTGGCGGATCGCAACCCGGTCAGCATCAACGACTCCTTTATTTCCGAGCTGGCGACCCGCCACAACCTGCGGATGAACGGTATCGATGAAGAGAGCGTGCGCTTTCAGGATAGCCTGAGCCCGCTACCGGCCGCGCCGGCGCTGGTGCTGATTAAGGTGCCAAAACAGCTGGCGCTGCTGGAACAGCAGCTGCGCGCCCTGCGCGAAGTAGTCACGCCGGAAACCCGCATCATCGCCGCGGCGAAAGCCCGTGATGTGCACAACTCGACGCTGGCGCTGTTTGAAAAAATCCTCGGCACCACCACCACCTCGCTGGCGTGGAAAAAAGCGCGTTTGATCCACTGCGTTTTCACCGCTCCTGAGCTTGCCGATGCGCCGCAAACCTACAGCTGGAAGCTGGACGGCACGCCGTGGACCATCCATAACCACGCCAACGTTTTTGCCCGCAGCGGGCTGGATATCGGCGCGCGTTTCTTCTTGCAGCATTTACCGTCTGATCTAGAAGGCGAGATCGCCGATCTCGGCTGCGGCAATGGGGTGATTGGCCTGCAGGCGCTGGCGCAAAATCCAAACGCCAGCGTGATGTTCACCGATGAGTCGCACATGGCGGTGGCTTCCAGCCGGTTGAACGTCGAGCGCAATCTGCCGGACGATATCGCACGCTGTGAATTCATGGTCAACAACTCGCTCTCCGGCATTGAGCCTGACCGCTTTACGGCGATCCTGTGTAATCCGCCGTTCCATCAGCAGCACGCCATTACCGACCATATCGCCTGGCAGATGTTTAACGATGCCCGCCGCAGCCTGAAATACGGCGGCGAGCTGTACGTCGTCGGCAACCGCCACCTCGATTACTTCCGTAAGCTGAAGCGTGCGTTTGGTAATTGCACGACGATTGCGACGAACAATAAGTTTGTCATTTTGAAAGCAACCAAGGTGCGTAAGCAGCGCTGATTCTTGTCGCGGTTTCCCCCTGCTCGCGGCTGTCGCCTTAGCCGGGCTAGCGTGCGGGATTATCGTGGTAGCCCGGGGAAGGCGCATCGCGCCGCCCCCGGGACAGGGCTAAATCGCCAGCGCCAGTTTAGTGCCCTGGGCAATCGCCCGACGCGCATCCAGCTCCGCCGCCACGTCGCAACCGCCGATGAGATGCACCGTTTTCCCCGCCGCGCGCAGCGGATCCGCCAGCTCGCGGCGCGGCTCCTGACCGGCGCAGATCACCACCTGATCGACCGCCAGCAGTTGGCGCTCGCCGCCGATAGTGACATGTAACCCTTCATCATCGATCTTTTCATAGCTGACCGCCGGGATCATTTTCACCCCGCGCGCCAGCAGCGTCGCGCGGTGGATCCAGCCGGTGGTTTTGCCGAGCCCTTCGCCCGGTTTGCTGGCTTTGCGCTGCAGCATCACAATCTGTCGCGGGCTTTTACTCAGCTGCGGGCCTTCAGCACTCAGCCCTCCCGCCGTTTGCAGGCTGGTATCGATACCCCATTCGCGGCAGAACTCGCCGATATCCTGGCTGGTGGCCGCGCCCGACTGGCTTAAAAACATCGCGGTGTCGAAGCCGATGCCGCCGCAGCCGATAATCGCCACCTTCGCGCCAACCGGCGCTTTATCGCGCAAGACATCAAGGTAGCTCAGCACTTTTGGATGATCGATCCCGTCGATCGCCGGCAGGCGCGGGGCGATACCGGTGGCGAGGATCGTCTCATCGAACGCCAGCAGATCGTCTGTCGTGACGCGGGTGTTCAGGCGTAGATCGACACCATGAAGATCGAGCATGGTGCGGTAGTAACGCAGCGTCTCGTGAAACTCCTCTTTGCCGGGGATCTGTTTGGCGATATTAAACTGACCGCCGATCTCCGGGAGCGCATCAAACAACGTGACGTGATGACCGCGGGCGGCAGCGTTTACGGCGAAGGCCAGACCGGCAGGCCCGGCGCCGACCACCGCCAGCCGTTTAGGCGCGTTGGCAGGCAGGACCGGCATCAGGGTTTCATGACACGCGCGCGGGTTGACCAGACAGGAGGTGACTTTGCCGACGAAGATCCGATCGAGACACGCCTGATTGCAGCCTATGCAGGTGTTGATCTGATCGGCGCGATCGTCCTGCGCTTTTGATATAAATTCGGCGTCGGCAAGGAACGGGCGGGCCATCGATACCATATCGGCATCGCCGCGGGCGAGAATATCCTCCGCGACCTGCGGATCGTTAATGCGGTTGGTGGTGATCAACGGGATCGACACCGCGCCCTTCAGCTTGCGGGTGACCCAGCTGAAAGCTCCGCGCGGTACCGGCGTGGCGATGGTCGGAATGCGCGCTTCGTGCCAGCCAATCCCGGTGTTGATGATGGTCGCTCCCGCCGCTTCAATCGCTTTGGCCAGTTCAGTGACTTCCGCCAGCGTGCTGCCGTCGTTGACCAGATCGAGCATCGACAGACGGTAAATGATAATGAAATCGTGGCCGGCGCGCTGGCGCACCGCCTTAACCACCTCTACGGCGAAACGCATGCGCCTGGCATAATCGCCGCCCCATTGGTCGTCGCGCTGGTTGGTGCGCGCGGCGAGAAATTCGTTAATCAGATAGCCCTCAGAGCCCATCACCTCGACGCCGTCATAGCCCGCTTCGCGCGCCAGCTGGGCGCAGTGGGCAAAATCATCGATCAGCGTCAGGATCTCATCGTGGCTCAGTTCATGGGGGGTAAAACGGTTGATCGGCGCCTGTAGCGCCGAGGGGGCCACCAGCGCGGGCTGGTAGCTGTAACGGCCGGTGTGCAGGATCTGCAGAGCGATTTTGCCGCCTTCCTGATGTACCGCGTCGGTAATATGGCGATGATGCGCCAGATGGCTGGCGTCGTTGAGTACCGCGCCGCCGGCCATGGTGACGCCAGAGGGCGCCGGAGCGATGCCGCCGGTGACGATCAGCGCCACGCCGTGACGGGCGCGCTCGGCGTAAAAGGCCGCCAGCCGCTGCGCGCCGTCCGGCAGCTCTTCGAGCCCGGTGTGCATTGAGCCCATCAACACGCGGTTTTTGAGCGTTGTGAAGCCCAGCTCAAGCGGGGCGAAAAGCGACGGATAGCGGCTCATAGTGGCTTCCAATGTAAAATTATTGTTATGTGGTCGGATGAGTTACTAATTTAGCCATCGTGGAGAAAAAGGGAAAAGGGGAGTGCGGTGATTGTGATGGGATTCAAAGAACGGCGAAGCGTTGCCCCACACCCCGGCCCTCTCCCAAAGGGAGAGGGGGGAAAGGCGGAGCGGCACCGGTAGTTAGGGTGAGGGGGAAGACGCAACGCGCTGGCAGCGTTCCAGACCCGGCGCCTGCCACATCGACGTTGTCAGCCCGCTATCGACAAGGCCAAGCTGATCGGCGTACACCGTCTGCCACTTGCTCATCATCTCCTGATACAGCTCGCGATGCTGCGGATTTGGGGTGAACTCGCGGTGCCAGCTCACTAACCGTTCTCCGGTGCTGGCCATATCGCCATACAATCCGGCGCCGGTTCCGGCGGCGATGGCGCAGCCCAGCGCGGTGGCTTCGCGGACCACCGGCACCCGCACCGGCAGGCCGGTGACGTCGCTGAGGATCTGGCTCCACAGCGCGCCTTTAGAGCCGCCGCCGGCAAACACCAGGCTGTCGAATGTCACCCCGGAGAACTGCGAGATCTGCGCGAGGTTGCAGGCGGAGACAATCGCCGCGTTCTCTTCCAGCGCGCGGAACAGGGTCGCTTTATTGCACTTCTCCGGATCGATGGAGAGGTTAATAAACGACGGCGCGGCGTGGTACCACTGCTTAAAGTGCATGGCGTCGGAAAAAATAGGCATCACGCCGTGGGAACCGGCGGGGACGCGGCTGGCCATCTCCTCCAGCAGCGAATAGGCATCGACGCCGAGCCGCTCGGCAATCAGTTTTTCTTCAGCGCAGAAGGCGTCGCGAAACCAGCGCATGGTCAGGCCGGTAAAGAAGCTGATCGATTCCGCCTGCGCCATGCCGGGAATCACGTGAGGATTAACGCGAATATTCATCTGCGGATCGGTCCGCACCTGCGGCAGGTTGACCACCTGCTGCCAGAAAGTGCCGCCGAGTACCGCGGTTTGCCCGGCGCGCACCACCCCAAGGCCCAGGCAGCCGAGCTGGACGTCGCCGCCGCCCATCACCACCGGCGTCCCGGCGCGCAGGCCGCTCTGCTGCGCCGCCGCTTCGGTGACGGCGCCCAGCAGGGTACCGGTCTCTTTGACCGGCGACAGCATATCGGCGCGCAGCCCGGCCATATCCAGCAGCGCCGGACGCCAGTCGCGGCTGAACAGATCGAGCATGCCGGTGGTGCCGGCGTTTGACGGGTCGACCGCCAGCTCGCCGGAAAGCTTCGCCGCCAGCCAGTCGCTGATCATGGTGATGGTTGCCGCTTTGCGGTAGATATCGGGGCGGTGGTGCGCCAGCCACAGCAGGCGCGGCATGGCGCTGAGCGCCAGGGTTTGTCCCGAGACCTCGTATACCTCGGATTCGAAGCGATAGTCGTGGATCTCCTTAAGCTCCGCCACTTCGCGGCTGGCGCGGGCATCGACGTTGGCGCAGGCCCAGATGGCCTCGCCGTTGCGGTCATAGAGAACGATGCCTTCGCGCATCGAACAGCAGGCGACGGACTGAATATCGGCGGCAGAGAGCCGAGCGGCGTCGAGCGCCTGGCGAATGCACTGGCAGGCCAGCTGCCAGTTGGTGGTAAGGTCGAACTCCATCGAGCCGGGGACGTTATCAACGCTCAGGTGTTTCCATTCGGCCTGGCCTACCGCCAGCTGACGGCCATTAAGATCGAAAATGACCGCCCGAATGCTGCCGGTCCCGGCATCTAACGCTAACAGGTAACTCATGACATGCGCCTCGCTGTGGTCGCGCGGCGCCTGGCCGTCAGGAGGCCAGCGCGAGTACCGCGCGTGCTGTTGTCTCTTCCGTTACCAGGCCATTAATGCGCTTGCCAATCAGAGCGGCATAAATCGCCTGCGCTTTTTCTTCTCCCCCGGCGACGCCAACGATGGTCGGCAGCTGCGCCAGCTCATCAAGGGTCACGCCGAGGAGTTCCCGATGGATCTCCAGTCCTTCTACCGGCCTGCCGTCGGCCTGCAGGAAATAACCTAAAATGTCGCCGACCGCGCCTTTGCGGGCGTACATCAGCTGTTCGCCCTCGCTGATATAGCCGGAGCGCAGAATGGTCGCGTCGCGCCGCTGATCGATAGCGCCAATGCCGACTACCGCCGCGTCCGCCGCCGTCGCCGCGAGGATCACGTCGCGCACGCTCGACTCGCGGCGCAGGATCTCGGCGACCTCCGCCGAAGAAACCCGCAGCGGCGCCGGGATAATGCTGACGCTGCAGGCGGCATCCAGCTGGCCGATACCGGTCATATACGGGCCGACGCCGCCGGAGAGGGTCACCAGCCGCACCTGCTGCGAGCCGATAAAGCCGCTGAGATGCTGCAGGCAGCTCATGGTGGCTTCGCCGAAGCCGACCGCCAGTAGTTGACCCGGCTGCAGAATACCCATCAGCGACTGCGCCGCGCCGATCCCCAGCCGGGTATTCATCGGCGGGGTGTTGAGCGCCGGCAGTACGCGGGCAATCTTGAGGCCAAAACGCTGCTGGAGTTCACTTTCCAGTGCCAGACAGCCCTCATAGCGCGAGTTGATCTGCACGCGGATCACCCCGGACTGACGGCCTTTCTCCAGCAGGCGGGAAATCTTCAGCCGCGGCAGCCCCAAACGCTCGCCGATGTCATTTTGCGTCAGGCCGTCGTGGTAGTAGCACCACGCCACCCGCGCCACCAGCTCTTCCTCGGCTAACGCCAGCCCGGCGTAGCGGTTCTCTTCCGTAATGCGTTTTTCGCTCATAAATTGAACTCTTATAAAAATTTAGATCATATGTTCGCTATTGCGCGGCCGGAAAGTGTGAGCCGACTGGCAAAACGGATCTTTCATCGCTGGCCCATTTTTTCCTGAGGATCTAAAGCGCCAAACTGTGATCTTCGCACGGTTGTAAATATAGTTCACCGTCTACGCTTTTGAACATTATTAAATTTAAAAATCATTTGTTCAAACGAGGCGCGACGATGAAGCCACTGCTTGAAGCTCGCCAGATCCGCAAACAGTTCTCCGGCGTTGCCGTGCTGAAGGGCATCGACTTTACGCTATGCGCGGGCCAGGTGCATGCCCTGATGGGAGGCAATGGCGCGGGTAAATCGACGCTGATGAAGATCATCGCCGGCGTCGAAACCCCGGATAGCGGTGAACTGACGATCGGCGACCGCGCGTTTGCGCGCCTCAGCCCGGCGCTGGCCCACCAGCTGGGCATCTATCTGGTGCCGCAGGAGCCGATGCTGTTTCCCAACCTCAGCGTGCGCGAGAACATTCTCTTTCGTTTGCCGAAGCGGGCGGATACCACCGCGCGACTGCAGGAAAAACTGCAGCAGCTGAACTGCCAGATCAACCTCGACGCCAGCGCCAGCACGCTCGAGGTAGCCGATCAACAGATGGTCGAGATCCTGCGCGGCCTGATGCGCGAAGCGCGGATCCTGATCCTTGATGAACCCACCGCCTCTTTAACCCCGGGGGAAACGGAGAGGTTGTTTAGCCAGATCCGCGCGTTACAGGCGCTGGACGTGGGGATCGTGTTTATCTCGCACAAACTGCCCGAAATCCGCCAGCTTGCCAGCCATATTTCGGTGATGCGCGACGGGGCGGTAGTGCTGAGCGGCGAGACCGCAACTTACCGCGATGAGCAACTGATTAGCGCTATGACGCCGGCCAGCCGCGACCATACGCTGAGCGACACGCAAAAGCTGTGGCTGGCGCTGCCGGGCAACCGCCGCACCCAGGCGCAGGATTTTCCCGTGCTGCGGGTGGAGGATCTTACCGGAGAAGGCTTTATCGATCTCAATCTGGAGATCCGCGCCGGGGAGATCGTCGGCCTCGCCGGGCTGGTGGGATCCGGGCGCACCGAATTTGCCGAAACCTTATACGGCCTGCGTCCACCGCGCGCCGGGCGGATCTGGCTGGAGAATCGCGAGATTAGCAATGACAGCACCCGCGCCCGGCTGGCCAGCGGGCTGGTCTATCTGCCGGAAGACCGCCAGGTCTCGGGGCTGTTTCTTGATGCGCCGGTGCGCTGGAACACGGTGATGTTCAATCAGCCGTCGTGGTGGCAGCAGGGGAAACGGGAGGCGGCGGTGGTTGAGCGCTATCACCGGGCGCTGGGGATCAAGCTGGCCGATGGCGATCAGCCGGTGCGCACTCTCTCTGGCGGTAACCAGCAGAAGGTGCTGCTGGCGCGCTGTCTGGAGGCCAACCCGCTGCTGCTAATTGTCGATGAGCCGACGCGCGGCGTGGATGTCTCCGCCCGCGCCGATATCTATCAGCTGCTGAAAAGCGTCGCCGCGCAAAATGTGGCAGTGCTGATGATCTCCTCCGATCTGGATGAGTTCATCGGCCTGGCCGACCGGGTGCTGGTGATGCATCAGGGCCGCTACAGCGGCGAGCTGGCGCGGCAGGCGGTGACCGTCGATCGCATGATGACCCTGGCCTTTGGAGGGCAGGCATGAAAACGTTACTCAAGAATCGCGAACTGAGCGCCTTCTTTGCCATCGTGGCGCTCTTTGTTGTGCTGGTGGCGCTCAATCCAGCCTATTTCAGCCTGCAGACCCTGGCGATGATTTTCTCCAGCTCGCAAATCCTCTGCCTGCTGGCATTGGGCGCGACCCTGGTGATGCTGACCCGCAATATTGACGTGTCGGTAGGTTCGACTGTTGGGCTATGCGCCATCGCCGTCGGCGTGGCGCTGAACAACGGCTATGGGTTGGCGACGGCTATCGCCTTCGCGCTGGCGATTGGCGCGCTGGCCGGAGCTTTTAACGGCCTGCTGGTCGTGGGGCTGCGCATCCCGGCGATCGTCGCGACGCTCGGTACGCTGGGGTTGTATCGCGGGGTGATGTTGCTGTGGACCGGCGGGAAATGGATCGAGGGCTTGCCCGACAGCCTGAAATCGCTCTCGGAGCCCGCGTTTATCGGCGTGTCGCCGCTGGGCTGGCTGGTGCTGGCGCTGCTGCTGGCGGGCGGCTGGCTGCTGTCGCGCACCGCCTTTGGTCGTGATTTTTACGCCGTTGGCGATAACCTCGCCGCCGCGCGCCAGCTGGGCGTGGCGGTCAACCGCACGCGGATGCTGGCCTTTACCCTCAACGGTATGCTGGCGGCCTGCGCCGGGATCGTCTTCGCCGCGCAGATTGGTTTTGTGCCTAATCAGACCGGCAGCGGCCTGGAGATGAAAGCCATCGCCGCCTGCGTGCTGGGCGGGATCTCGCTGCTCGGCGGTACCGGCACGCTGCTTGGCGCGTTTCTCGGCGCCTTTTTCCTCACCCAAATTGACACCGTACTGGTACTGTTCCGCCTTCCCGCCTGGTGGAACGACTTTATCGCCGGCCTGGTGCTGCTCGGCGTGCTGGTGCTCGATGGCCGTCTGCGTCAGGCGCTGGCCCGCCATCAGCGGGCGCTGAAGTACAGCCGTTTCCAGCCCGGTAACAAAGGGGGGAAACAGGTTGCCCGCTTTCCCGAACGCAAAAGCAAAGAGGTGGCTTAAATGAAGCTGAAGCTTAACTGGGAAAGCGCGCTGCTGGCGTTGCTGATCGTGGAGATCCTGCTGTTCGGCGCGCTGAATCCGCGCATGCTGGATCTCAATATGCTGCTCTTTAGCACCAGCGACTTTATCTGCATCGGCATCGTCGCGCTGCCGCTGACGCTGGTGATCATCAGCGGCGGGATCGATATTTCGCTGGGCTCGACCATCGGCCTGTGCGCCATCGCCCTCGGGGTGATGACCCAGGCGGGCTGGCCGCTGTGGCTCGCGGTATCGCTGACGTTGCTCTTGGGACTGCTGTGCGGGTTATTCAACGCCGCGCTGATCCACTACACCGGCATCAGCCCGCTGGTGATCACGCTTGGTACGCTGTATCTGTACGGCGGCGGCGCGCTGCTGCTTTCCGGGATGGCCGGCGCGACCGGTTACGAGGGGATTGGCGGTTTTCCCGATAGCTTCACCGCCTTCGCCAATTTAACCCTCGCCGGACTGCCGCTGCCGCTGGTGCTGTTCGCGATTATCACCTTTTTCTTCTGGCTGCTGACCCATCGCGGGCGCTTTGGCCGCCACCTCTTTTTACTCGGGCAAAACCCGCGCGCCGCGCGCTATGCCGCGCTGTCGGTGAACGGCATCCCGTACGTGCTGTATGGCCTGGTTGGCGTCGCCTCGGCGGTCGCGGCGCTGGTGATGGTCTCCTATTTCGGCTCGGCACGTTCGGATTTAGGCCGCGACCTGCTGATGCCGGCGCTGACCGCGGCGGTGCTCGGCGGGGCCAATATTTACGGCGGCTCGGGATCGATACTGGGTACCGCGCTGGCGGCATTGCTGGTGGGGTATCTGCAACAGGGTTTACAGATGGTCGGCATCCCCAACCAGGTGTCGAGCGCGCTGTCAGGGGCGCTGTTGGTTGTGGTGGTGATGGGGCGTTCGCTGAGCCTGCACCGTGAATGGGTGCGCGCGACCTGGCGGCGTCTTTTCTCGCATAAAACAATCGGAGCATAAAATGAAATTAAAACTGATCGTGCTGGCGCTGGCGATGAGCGTGGTTACCGCGCAGGCGGCGGACCGCATCGCCTTTATTCCTAAGCTGGTCGGCGTCGGCTTCTTTACCAGCGGCGGCAACGGCGCGAAAGAGGCGGGGAAAGCGCTGGGCGTGGATGTCACCTATGACGGTCCCACCGAGCCCAGCGTCTCCGGCCAGGTGCAGCTTATCAACAACTTCGTCAACCAGGGCTACAACGCGATTATCGTTTCCGCTGTCTCGCCGGACGGCCTGTGTCCGGCGCTGAAGCGGGCGATGCAGCGCGGGGTGAAAGTCCTGACCTGGGATTCCGATACCAGGCCGGAGTGCCGCAGCATCTATATCAACCAGGGCACGCCGCAGCAGCTCGGCGGCCTGCTGGTCGAGATGGCGGAAAAGCAGGTCAGCAAACCTGCCGCCAAAGTCGCGTTTTTCTACTCCAGCCCGACGGTGACCGACCAGAACCAGTGGGTGAAGGAAGCCAAAGCCAAAATCGAAAAAGAGCATCCGCAGTGGCAAATCGTCACCACCCAGTTTGGCTATAACGATGCCACCAAATCGCTGCAAACCGCCGAGGGGATCTTAAAAGCCTATCCGGATCTCGACGCCATTATCGCGCCGGATGCCAATGCGCTGCCGGCGGCGGCGCAGGCGGCAGAGAACCTCAAGCGTCAGGGCGTGGCGATTGTCGGCTTTAGTACGCCGAACGTGATGCGTCCGTACGTTGAGCGCGGCACGGTGAAAGCGTTCGGCCTGTGGGATGTGGTTCAGCAGGGCAAAATTGCGGTTAACGTCGCCGATCGATTGCTGAAAAAGGGCGATCTTAACGTGGGCGACAGCGTTGAGGTGAAAGATATCGGCTCGCTGAAGGTCGAACCGAACAGCGTGCAGGGCTACCAGTATGAGGCGAAGGGCAACGGTATCGTGCTGCTGCCGGAGCGCGTGGTGTTCAGCAAAGAGAACATCAACAACTACGACTTCTGACGGAGGATGAGATGGCAGATTTAGACGATATCAAAGAGGGGAAGGACTTCGGTATTGACCGCCCGCAGCAGAATACGCTGTATACCCTGAAAGGCTGCGGCTCGCTGGATTGGGGCATGCAGTCGCGGCTGGCGCGCATCTTTAATCCGCACAGCAACCGCACGGTGATGCTGGCCTTCGATCACGGCTACTTCCAGGGGCCAACCACCGGGCTGGAGCGTATCGACCTGTCGATTGCGCCGCTGTTTGCCGACACCGACGTGCTGATGTGCACCCGCGGCGTACTGCGCAGCCAGGTACCGGCGGCCACCAATAAGCCGGTGGTGCTCCGCGCCTCCGGCGGCAATTCGATTTTGAGCGAACTCTCCAACGAATGCGTGGCGGTGGCGATGGAAGACGCGCTGCGGCTCAACGTATGCGCGGTGGCGGCGCAGGTCTATATCGGCAGCGAATACGAACATCAGTCGATCAATAACATCATCAAACTGGTGGACGCCGGCAATCGCTACGGTATGCCGGTCCTGGCGGTTACCGGCGTCGGCAAAGAGATGACCCGCGATGCGCGCTACTTCTCGCTGGCCAGCCGGATTGCCGCCGAAATGGGGGCGCAGTTTGTGAAGACCTATTTCGTTGAGGAAGGCTTTGAAAAAGTGACCGCCAGCTGTCCGGTGCCGATCGTTATCGCCGGCGGTAAAAAACTGCCGGAGCATGAGGCGCTGGAGATGTGCTGGCGGGCGATCGACCAGGGCGCGTCCGGGGTGGATATGGGGCGCAACATCTTCCAGTCCAGCGCCCCGCGCGCGATGCTGAAGGCGGTGAAAAAGGTGGTGCATGAGAATCTGAACGCGCGCGAAGCGTATCAGTTCTGGCAGGAAGAAAAACAGGGAGAGCTGAAATGAACGTCACGCTAGTGGAGATCAATATTAAACCCGAGCGGGTGGATGAGTTTCTCGAGGTGTTTCGCGCCAACCACGAGGGCGCGCTGCGGGAGCCAGGCAACCTGCGCTTTGATGTCCTGCAGGATCCCGAGGTGAAAACCCGCTTTTTTATCTACGAAGCCTATAAAGACGATGAGGCGGTGCTGGCGCATAAGAAGACGCCGCACTATTTAGCCTGCGTCGAAAAGCTGGAGGAGATGATGTCGCAGCCGCGGCAGAAGCGCAGCTTTATCGGCCTGTTACCGCAGGTGTGAGGGTTATCCTTCACCCTCTCAGAGGGAGAGGGTGAAGGACACTTTATTACGCTTCTTCGACCGAAACGCGCAGGGCCGCCAGCGCCTTGCGCGCCGCCTTCAGCACCTGTTCGCACTGCTCAAGGGTGAGCGTCAGCGGCGGTTCAATGCGGATCGTCTTGGCGTTGTTTAACGTCCCGGCGACCAGCACCCGCTGTCTGAACATCTCGCTGGCAAAGTCGTAGCCAATCTCGTTATCGACAAACTCAATGGCCATCAGCATGCCTTTCCCGCGCACTTCATTCACCAGGTCCGGATACTCCTGCGCCAGCAGGCGGAAACCGTCCAGCAGCATATCGCCTTTCTGCGCCGCCTGCGCCGGCAGGTTTTGCGTCAGCAGCACGTTGATCGTCGCCAGCGCCGCCGCACAGGCCAACGGGTTGCCGCCGAAGGTGGTGGTGTGCAGGAACGGGTTATCGAAGAGCACCGAGAAGACCTCTTCCGTCGCCACCGTCGCGCCGATCGGCATCACACCGCCGCCGAGCGCTTTCGCCAGACACAGAATGTCCGGCTGGACGTTCTCATGCTCGCAGGCGAACATCTTGCCGGTGCGGCCCATGCCGGTCTGCACTTCGTCGAGGATCAGCAACGCGCCAAACTCGTCGCACAGTTTACGCACCGCCGGCAAATACCCCGTTGGCGGGAGGATCACGCCCCCTTCGCCCTGAATCGGCTCGAGGATCACCGCCGCGACGTCGTCGCCGGTTTTCTTGCACTCGCTCAGCATGGTGCGCATGGCGTTGATATCGCCGAACGGCACGTGGCGGAAGCCCGGCAGCAGCGGCATAAACGGCTTGCGGAAGGTCGACTTGGCGGTGGCCGACAGCGCGCCCAGCGATTTACCGTGGAACGCGCCGCTGGTGGCGATGAAGGTAAATTTACCGCGCGGCGACTGATAGGCTTTCGCCAGCTTGATGGCCGCCTCTACCGATTCGGTACCGCTGTTGCAGAAGAAACTGTACTTTAGTTTCCCGGGCGTTAAGGCTGCCAGGGTTTTCGCCAGCATCGCGCGTAGCGGGTCCAGCAGCTCCTGACTGTGAAGCGGTTGTTTCGCGAGTTGATTCTCGACGGCGGATACCACAACTGGATTACGGTGCCCTACATTGAAGATGCCAAACCCACCAAGGCAGTCGATAAACTCCTGTCCCTGGGTGTCGACAAGCGTATTTAACCCTCCCGCTTGCCACTCTACGGCTCCGTAATCCCCGCCGGCTGTGACCGATTTTCGATACTCTAAAAACCCCGGATTCACATGCTCTTTAAAGTATTCTCTCACCTCCTGGTTAAGTGCTTTCATTTCCTCATGATCAAGCGTGCGCTTTTCAATGAGATTCAGTGCGTGTGCGCTGCAGGCCAGAGCCGATGCGCTGGAAGGTAACCTGTTCAAAATGTGCTCCTGGGGCGGACGTATCACACGATACTGGATTAAGTATTGCAGGGATTACGCCAGTTCGGCAGAAGCGGTGAAAATCGGGATAAATGCAAAGCAAAAGACGAATTGTGTAAAATTTAATCTCATTGCGCCACTATTGGCACGTTTTATTCCTGAGCTGACGAGATTTTCTGCCTGGCGGCAATAGACGGGGCGATCCGCCGTGGTGCGGGCTGCCCCAGCGCGGGGCAGCCGGTGGTGGAAAAAGAGGCTTAGTCGAGCTGAGAGATCTCCATCGCCGCCCGGTCAATAATGCCGATGATCTGCTTGAGCTGGGCGGCACTGCTGGCCTGCTGGTTCACTTTCAGGTCGAGGACCGCTTTGAAGTTTTCCAGCGCGCGCTTCATCTGCGGATCGCGGCGCAGCTCGCAGCCGACCATCCGCGCCTGCAGACGCTCCTGGATATGGGCCAAGTGCTCCTGGTTCTCGGCGTGCAGCTGTTTTCCTTCCTCGCTGATAACGATTTTTTTACGTCCGTTGTCATCTTCCACGCTGATAAGGCCCTGGTCCTGGAGCAGATCCAGCGTCGGGTAGATTACCCCCGGGCTGGGGCTGTAGTTCCCCTGGGTAAGCGTTTCGATCTCTTTGATCAGCTCATAGCCATGGCTGGCGCTGCGGCTGAGGATATCCAGAATGATCAGCCGCAGTTCACCGTGGCCAAAGAAACGCTGGCGACGTCCGCCGCCGCGGCGGCCATGGTCGCCGTGTTCGCTGGGGTCACCGTGGCGCCCGCGTGGCCCACGCCCCTCTTCATGATGATGTCGCATGGTTACCTCCTGCTGTTTTTGATATATCTAATTTATATCTAAAAAATTAATGTTCGCAATGCTGGTTGCTATTTATTTTTTAATATATTGATATATATGTAATTATTTTCTGATTGTGGATTTTGATGCGGTTTGTTTTGACTATATCAAAAAAAGACTTGCATTCTTTTTAGTTGGCAATCATTATCATTTGCATCAAGTTTAGATATATCTATTTACCGTTCACGAAGGCAATCGATGATGACAAAAACCAAAGCAGACAAGTACCCGCAGCGTGTCCGCAATGAGCTGCGTTTCCGTGAGCTGACGGTGCTGCGCGTGGAGCGCGCAGGCGCGGCGTTCCAGCGTATCGTGCTGGGAGGCGAGGCGCTGGAAGGCTTCGCTTCTCACGGCTTTGACGACCATACCAAGCTTTTTTTCCCCGAGCCGGGCGCGGCATTTACCCCGCCGCAGGTGACCGAGGAGGGGATTGACTGGGGCGAGGGCGTGCGGCCTGCCACCCGTGACTATACGCCGCTGTACGATGCCGAACGTCACGAGCTGGCTTACGATTTCTATATCCACGATGGCGGTATCGCCAGCCGTTGGGCGCTGGAAGCAAAAGTGGGCGATAAGCTGGTGATCGGCGGCCCGCGCGGCTCGCTGGTGGTGCCGGAAGATTATGCCTGGCAGCTGTATGTTTGCGATGAGTCCGGCATGCCGGCGCTGCGCCGTCGTCTGCTGGGATTACGCCAGCTGCCGGCGAGGCCGCAGGTGACGGCCATCGTTACTATCGCCGATGCGTCGTATAAAGATTATCTGGCGGATCTCGACGGCTTTAACATCGAGTGGGTGGTGGGCCACAATCCGGCCTTCGTCGCCGAGCGTCTGGCGCAGGTGAAGGTGCCGGCGGAGGATTATTTTATCTGGCTGACCGGCGAAGGCGCGGTGGTGAAATCGCTGCTGGCGCGCTTTGAAGACGAGAGCATCGATCAGCAGCTGGTGCGTTCCCAGGCGTACTGGCACAGCAAGTAAAAAGCCGTCGTGGTAAAGCCCGGATAGCGGCGCGTCGCGCCTTATCCGGGCTACCGGCGGTGCCGTTTTTTTGTCGGGTGGCGGCTTACGCCTTACCCGACCTGCTATTCGGCGGTGTTACGTCGCCCCGGTAAGCGCAGCGCCACCGGGGAAGGCTTAGCGTTCCGCCAGCGCCTTAAACACCATCGCCACCGCGTGGGCGCCGGGGTCCATGTTGCCGAGCAGGCTATCGCTGTTGAGATAGGACGCGCGTCCGGCGCCGGCTTTGCTTGACTGGCAGGTGCGATCCGCCCCGGCCTGCGCCGCGGCGAAAGCGGCCTGCAGATTCTCCGGTTCGGCCAGCAGCGCCGCCAGGGCCGGCTGCAGAGCGTCGATCATCGTCCGGTCTCCCTCATCGGCGCCGCCGTAAAACTTCATCTGTTCCAGACCGGCGTTCAGCGCCTCGGCCACGCTGGCGCCTTGCCCCAGCTTCTGCCCGGCAGCGGTGAAGAAGATAGACATCAATACCCCGCTGGAGCCGCCCATCACCACCGTCAGGCGTTCGCCGATCAGCGCGAAGAGCGTTGGCAGATCGTTCAGCGGCAGCTGCTGACGCTCGAGCCGCTCGGCAATTTCACGCGCCCCGGCGGCGAAGGTGGAGCCGGTATCGCCGTCGCCTACTTTGGCATCCAGCGCGTTGAGATGTTCTTCAAGATCGATGAGGGCGCCGGTCACCTGCGCCACGTAATCGCCCACCTGTGGGTTGGCCGAGGGCGTAAAATCCACCCGGGCGCTGTCGAGGGTGGACGGCACGACGTTGATAGTCCGCGGCTGCACCGGCTTCTGCCAGCTGGCGGTTTCCACATCCGAAAGCAGCGCTTTCTCAATACTCTCCTCCAGCACGATGGTGGTCAGCGAGAAGCCTTTCATATCCAGCGCTGTCACCAGCGAGGCCGGGCCTATTAACCAGTCAATGCGCGCCTGCAGCGGGGTGTTGGCCAGCTCGCGGGTCAGGATCGCCATCTCAGCCACCGACACGCCGCCGAGGTTATTGAGCATCACCGCCAGGCGGCCGGTTTCCGGTAGGGCGGCGGTCAGTTTTTCCACCATCAGGTTAACGATTTCCGCACTGTTTTGCGTGGCGATCGTCGAGGCGCCCGGCTCTCCGTGGATGCCCATTCCCAGCTCGGCGTGACCGGCCTGATGGCGCGGCGCGCTGTCGGCTTCCTGCGGCAGGTGGCAGCTGGCCAGCGCCACCCCGATGCTGGCGGTATGGCTGGCGGCGTATTGCGCTTCACGCAGGACGGTGGCGAGGTTGAAGCCGTGCTCGGCGAAATAGCCAGCCACTTTATGCACCAGAATGGTCCCGGCGATGCCGCGCGGCTGTTTGTTATCCGGCAGCGAAATATCGTCGCCGACGATCAGCATCTCCACGTTGTAGCCGAGTCGGCGCGCTTTCTCCGCCGCCAGACCGAAGTTAAGCCGATCGCCGGTGTAGTTTTTGACGATCAGCAGGCAGCCCGCCTCGCCGGTCACTGCCTGAATGGCGGTGAGCACCGCGTCGACGCTCGGCGAGGCGAACAGATCGCCGCAGACCGCGGCGGTCAGCATGCCTTTACCAATAAAGCCGACGTGCGCCGGTTCATGGCCGGCGCCGCCGCCGGAGATCACCGCCACGTTGTTTTTATTCAGATCGCGACGGACCACCACCCGGATCGCCGGGTCGCTCTCCAGACGGGCGAGGTTATTCCACGGGCTGGCGATAATGGTACCCTCAATCACATCGTTGACGAGGCTGGCGCGCTGGTTAAAAAAGAATTGAGACATAGTGGTTCCTGAAGAGTAAGCGAAAACTCACCCTCCGGAGGCAGGCCCCCGGAGCGGTAACGGTCAACGTGAATTTTAGTCACGGATAAGGCGCTGGTGGCGCATATCGAGCACGATAGTCTCGCCGGGCTGCACGCTGTTCAGCGCCTCGCCCTGCTGGCTCAGCCAGGCGATCCCCGCCGCGCGGGCGATAATCGCGCCGTGAGCCTGTTCGCTGCCATCGCGCAGGCACAGGCCTTTAACGAAGCTGGCATCCAGCTGTAAGACGGTTGAGGGATAAATGTTGTCGGCAATAATAATTGTTGGCTCGCCGGGCGTCGGCACTCTCTCCTGAACGCCCTGCAGATGGCGCAGGGTGCGCTGCAAAATATCTTCGATATCGATATAGCGCGCCTGCAGGTAGGGGTCATCCAGCTGGCGATACTGCTGGCTGAGCTCCATCAACACCTGATGCCATGCCCATTCCGCCGAGCATTGTTCGGTGAGCAGGCGATCGTTGGCGGCATCAAACAGATCGTCATCGTCGAGCAGGGTGTGGTGCCCGGCGAAGATCGCCGCGATATCGGCGTGAAATTTATTTTCCGCCAGCTCGGTCAGGGCGATAAGATCCGCCAGCGTCTGGTCAATGGCCTGGCGCAGGCGCTGCTGCTCGCGGGCGGCATCGGCGGCAGCCGGGCGGAGCGGCTGGATCAGGGCCAGCGGATAGCGCAGGGCAGCGCCTTCGACGCGCTCGGGCGTTGCCGGAGCCGCTGCCGGTTGCGCCGCAGGCGATTCACCGAAGTTATCGGCGGCCAGCGCCTGAAACGCCGCCAGCGCCGCGTCGGCATCCGGACCGCGGGCCAGCAGGCGCAGCTTATCGTTGCGGCGGACCTGCAATAGCGCGATTTGGTTGAGGCTGTCCGGTTTGACGCACTTCCCGTTTTTCTCCAGCAGCAGATCGGCGTTAAAGCCCGCCAGCGCGGCGACCAGCTTCGACGCCGGACGCACGTGCAGGCCGTTGTGATTGTTAATAATGACTGACACCGATTTTGTGTCGCCGTCGTCGGCAAGCATCGGCGCCGGCGCGGCGTCAGAAGTTGGCGAAGGTAAACCCAGCTGAACCCGCTTGGCCTCCAGGGCGCTCATGGCGTCGGCGATCACCTTGTCGATCCCCGCGCCGGAGGCAGCGCTGACGGTGGCCGCCAGCGTCCCTTCCACCAGCGGCGCGGCGCACAGTCGCACCTTCGCGGCAATCGCCGGATCGAGCAGATCGAGGGCGGTTTCGGCGCTGAGCAACGCGCTGCCGATATCCATCATCACCAGCACGTGATCGGTATCGGCCACGGATTCGATCGCCTCCATGACTTTAAGCGGATCGGTGCCGATCGGGCTGTCGGGATCGTCGATCCCGGCGGCGATCGCCAGTTTGCAGCCATCGTTGATTAACATCTGCCGGGCCAGTTCTCCGACACCTTCGCCCAGCCGGGCGCTATGAGAAACAATAACCAGGTTTACCATCGCAATTTCCTTACTCTTTGGCGGCGGCGGCCAGCATCTGAACCATAAACAGCACCGAGGTCGCGCCGGGATCCTGATGTCCGATGCTGCGCTCGCCGAGATAGCTGGCGCGGCCTTTACGCGCCTGCATAGTGATGGTGGCGTGGGCCGCACGCTCGGCCACTTCGCAGGCTGCATCCAGCGCGGCGGCGATCGACAGGTGCTGCTCGCTGGACTGGCGCAGGGAGTCCACCACCGGCAGCCAGACGTCGCACATGGTTTTATCCCCTGGCTCCGCTTTGCCGCGATTGACGACACCGTCCGCACCTTCGCGGATCATCAGGTACAGCTCGTCGAGCGTCAGGCTCTGGTGGGCCTGGGTCACCTGCGCGGCGCGAATGAAGAAGGTGCCAAACAGCGGGCCGCTGGCGCCGCCGACGTTGGAGAGCAGCGTCATGCCGGTGTTTTTGAGGATAAAGCCAATATCTTTATCGGCAATCGACGGCAGCTTTTCGACCACTTTACTGAAACCGCGGTGCATATTGAGACCGTGGTCGGCGTCGCCAATCTCTTTATCGAGGCCGGTGAGAAAATCGCTCTCTTTGGTGAAAATATCGCCGCAGCGGTACAGCCAGTCGACGATTTGCGTTCTGTTCAGTGACATGTCGTGCTCCTTAGTTTCCCCAGTTCAGCGCCGGGGTGTGAACCGGGGCGTCCCATAGCGTCAGCGTCTCGTCATCCACTTTCAGCAGAGTGATGGAGAAGCCCGCCATATCCAGCGAAGTACAGTAGCTGCCGATGAGGTTGCGTTCGATGATGATGCCGGACGCTTCGCAGCGCTGGGCGAGGCGGTTATACACACCATACAGTTCGGAAAGCGGAGTGGCGCCGAGGTTATTAACCAGCGCGATAACCCGGTCGCCGTTTTGCAGCGCGGTTTTGCTCTGCTGCACTTCCTGCCACGCGCCCTTGACGGTATCCCACTGGCGCAGCGTGCGGCTGTAAGCGCCGTTTTCCAGCAGGGTATCGAACATCTCATCGACGGTTTGGTCCAGCGAGCTGAAGCGGCGGCGGTCGATGCCCGGCTCGCCGTGAATGCCGACGCCGAACTCCATCTCGTCATCTTTCAGCGTAAAGGAGGGTTGCCCGGCAGCCGGTACGGTGCAGGCGCCGAGGGCGATACCAATCGAGTGGCCGAGATTGTTCAGGCGGCGGCCCAGTTCAGCGCAGGCTTCCAGCGAGTCGCCGCGCTCGGCGGCGGCGCCGACCAGTTTTTCGATCAGTACGGTGTTGGCGACGCCGCGACGACCGGCGGTATAGAGGCTGTCTTTCACCGCCACGTCGTCGTCGACCACCACGGTGGTGACTTTAATGCCGCTCTCATGCAGCAGCTCGGTGGCGGTCTCAAAATTCAGGATGTCGCCGGTATAGTTTTTGATAATCAGCAAGACGCCTTCGCCGCCGTCAATTTGCATCGCGCATTCAAACATTTTGTCCGGTGTCGGCGAGGTGAAGATTTCCCCCGGACAGGCGCCGGAGAGCATGCCCTGGCCGATATAGCCGCAGTGCATCGGTTCATGTCCGCTGCCGCCGCCGGAGAGCAGGGCCACCTTGCCAGCCACCGGCGCGTCGGTGCGGGTCACATACAGCGGGTCCTGATGCAGGGTCAGCTGCGGATGGGCTTTAGCCAGCCCCTGTAATTGTTCATTCAGTACATCTTCAACACGGTTAATCAGCTTTTTCATTATTCAGTGCTCCGTTGGAGAAGGTTCGATGCCGCCTCTCTGCTGGCGGAGGCGGTCATCGCGTAGGGGTATCGTCTGACGGTGGAGCGTGCCTGGCGATATGATGATTCTGGCTGAGCGGACGAAAAAAAGAATGCCCCGACGATCGGGTTTCATTACGAAACATTGCTTCCTGATTTTGTTTCTTTATGGAACGTTTTTGCTGAGGATATGGTGAAAATGCGAGCTGGCGCGCTTTTTTTCTTCTGCCATAAGCGGCGGTCAGGATAGCCGGCGAAGCGGGTGGGAAAAAATTTTTTGCTGATTTTCTGCCGACTGCGGGAGAAAAGGCGGTCAAACACGGAGGATTGTAAGGGCATTATGCGGCAAAGGAGCGGATCGGGATCGCAATCCTGACAGAGACTAGGGTTTTTTGTTCCAATATGGAACGTAAAAAATTAACCTGTGTTTCATATCAGAACAAAAAGGCGAAAGATTTTTTTGTTCCCTGCCGGCCCTACAGTGATCGCACTGCTCCGGTACGCTCCGTTCAGGCCGCGCTTCACTGGCCGGCGCGGATAACGCCAGGGCTCATCATGTTTACATGCGCACTTATTTGAGGGTGAAAGGAATGCTAAAAGTTATTCAATCTCCAGCCAAATATCTTCAGGGTCCTGATGCTGCTGTTCTGTTCGGTCAATATGCCAAAAACCTGGCGGAAAGCTTCTTCGTCATCGCCGACGATTTCGTAATGAAGCTGGCGGGAGAGAAAGTGGTGAATGGCCTGCAGAGCCACGATATTCGCTGCCATGCGGAACGGTTTAACGGCGAATGCAGCCATGCGGAAATCAACCGTCTGATGGCGATTTTGCAAAAACAGGGCTGCCGCGGCGTGGTCGGGATCGGCGGTGGTAAAACCCTCGATACCGCGAAGGCGATCGGTTACTACCAGAAGCTGCCGGTGGTGGTGATCCCGACCATCGCCTCGACCGATGCGCCAACCAGCGCGCTGTCGGTGATCTACACCGAAGCGGGCGAGTTTGAAGAGTATCTGATCTATCCGAAAAACCCGGATATGGTGGTGATGGACACGGCGATTATCGCCAAAGCGCCGGTACGCCTGCTGGTCTCCGGCATGGGCGATGCGCTCTCCACCTGGTTCGAGGCCAAAGCTTGCTACGATGCGCGCGCCACCAGCATGGCCGGAGGACAGTCCACCGAGGCGGCGTTGAGCCTCGCCCGCCTGTGCTATGATACGCTGCTGGCGGAGGGCGAAAAGGCCCGTCTGGCGGCGCAGGCCGGTGTAGTGACCGAAGCGCTGGAGCGCATCATCGAGGCGAACACTTATCTCAGCGGCATTGGCTTTGAAAGCAGTGGCCTGGCCGCCGCCCACGCAATCCACAACGGTTTCACCATTCTTGAAGAGTGCCACCATCTGTATCACGGTGAGAAAGTGGCCTTCGGTACCCTGGCGCAGCTGGTGCTGCAGAACAGCCCGATGGACGAGATTGAAACGGTGCTGGGCTTCTGCCAGCGCGTCGGCCTGCCGGTGACGCTCGCGCAGATGGGCGTCAAAGAGGGGATCGACGAGAAAATCGCCGCGGTGGCGAAAGCCACCTGCGCGGAAGGGGAAACCATCCATAATATGCCGTTTGCGGTGACCCCGGAGAGCGTCCATGCCGCTATCCTCACCGCCGATCTGTTAGGCCAGCAGTGGCTGGCGCGTTAATTCGCGGTGGCTAAACCGCTGACCCAGGTCAGCGGTTTTTCTTTCTCCCCTCCGGCAGTCGCTGCCGGAGGGGTTCTCTATGGTACAACGCGGAAAAGGATATGACTGTTCAGACTCAGGATACCGGGAAGGCGGTCTCTTCCGTCATCGCCCAGTCATGGCACCGCTGCAGCAAGTTTATGCAGCGCGAAACCTGGCAAACGCCGCACCAGGCCCAGGGCCTGACCTTCGACTCCATCTGTCGGCGTAAAACCGCGCTGCTCACCATCGGCCAGGCGGCGCTGGAAGACGCCTGGGAGTTTATGGACGGCCGCCCCTGCGCGCTGTTTATTCTTGATGAGTCCGCCTGCATCCTGAGCCGTTGCGGCGAGCCGCAAACCCTGGCCCAGCTGGCTGCCCTGGGATTTCGCGACGGCAGCTACTGCGCGGAGAGCATTATCGGCACCTGCGCGCTGTCGCTGGCCGCGATGCAGGGCCAGCCGATCAACACCGCCGGCGATCGGCATTTTAAGCAGGCGCTACAGCCATGGAGTTTTTGCTCGACGCCGGTGTTTGATAACCACGGGCGGCTGTTCGGCTCTATCTCGCTTTGCTGTCTGGTCGAGCACCAGTCCAGCGCCGACCTCTCCCTGACGCTGGCCATCGCCCGCGAGGTGGGTAACTCCCTGCTTACCGACAGCCTGCTGGCGGAATCCAACCGCCACCTCAATCAGATGTACGGCCTGCTGGAGAGCATGGACGATGGGGTGATGGCGTGGAACGAACAGGGCGTGCTGCAGTTTCTCAATGTTCAGGCGGCGAGACTGTTGCATCTTGATGCTCAGGCCAGCCAGGGGAAAAATATCGCCGATCTGGTGACCCTCCCGGCGCTGCTGCGCCGCGCCATCAAACACGCCCGCGGCCTGAATCACGTCGAAGTCACCTTTGAAAGTCAGCATCAGTTTGTCGACGCGGTGATCACCTTAAAACCGATTGTCGAGGCGCAAGGCAACAGTTTTATTCTGCTGCTGCATCCGGTGGAGCAGATGCGGCAGCTGATGACCAGCCAGCTCGGTAAAGTCAGCCACACCTTTGAGCAGATGTCTGCCGACGATCCGGAAACCCGACGCCTGATCCACTTTGGCCGCCAGGCGGCGCGCGGCGGCTTCCCGGTGCTACTGTGCGGCGAAGAGGGGGTCGGGAAAGAGCTGCTGAGCCAGGCTATTCACAATGAAAGCGAACGGGCGGGCGGCCCCTACATCGCCGTCAACTGCCAGCTATATGCCGACAGCGTGCTGGGCCAGGACTTTATGGGCAGCGCCCCTACCGACGATGAAAATGGTCGCCTGAGCCGCCTTGAGCTGGCCAACGGCGGCACCCTGTTTCTGGAAAAGATCGAGTATCTGGCGCCGGAGCTGCAGTCGGCCCTGCTGCAGGTGATTAAGCAGGGCGTGCTCACCCGCCTCGACGCCCGGCGCCTGATCCCGGTGGATGTGAAGGTGATTGCCACCACCACCGTCGATCTGGCCAATCTGGTGGAACAGAACCGCTTTAGCCGCCAGCTGTACTATGCGCTGCACTCCTTTGAGATCGTCATCCCGCCGCTGCGCGCCCGACGCAACAGTATTCCGTCGCTGGTGCATAACCGGTTGAAGAGCCTGGAGAAGCGTTTCTCTTCGCGACTGAAAGTGGACGATGACGCGCTGGCGCAGCTGGTGGCCTACTCATGGCCGGGGAATGATTTTGAGCTCAACAGCGTCATTGAGAATATCGCCATCAGCAGCGACAACGGCCACATTCGCCTGAGTAATCTGCCGGAATATCTCTTTTCCGAGCGGCCGGGCGGGGATAGCGCGTCATCGCTGCTGCCGGCCAGCCTGACCTTTAGCGCCATCGAAAAGGAAGCTATTATTCACGCCGCCCGGGTGACCAGCGGGCGGGTGCAGGAGATGTCGCAGCTGCTCAATATCGGCCGCACCACCCTGTGGCGCAAAATGAAGCAGTACGATATTGACGCCAGCCAGTTCAAGCGCAAGCATCAGGCCTAGTCTCCTCGATACGCGCCATGGAGAACAGGGCATCCGACAGGCGATTGCTGTAGCGTTTGAGCGCGTCGCGCAGCGGATGCGCGCGGTCCATGGCCGTCAGCAGGCGTTCGAGCCGACGGGACTGGGTGCGCGCCACGTGCAGCTGGGCAGAGGCGAGATTCTTTCCCGGGATCACGAACTGTTTTAACGGGCCGCTCTCGGCCATATTGCGGTCGATAAGCCGCTCCAGGGCGGTGATCTCCTCTTCGCCGATCGTCTGGCTCAGGCGGGTCAGGCCCCGCGCATCGCTGGCCAGTTCAGCCCCCAGCACGAACAGCGTCTGCTGAATATGGTGCAGGCTTTCCCGGAGCCCGGCGTCGCGGGTCGTGGCGTAGCAGACGCCCAGCTGGGATATCAGTTCATCGACGGTGCCGTAGGCCTCGACGCGAATATGGTCTTTCTCGATGCGGCTGCCGCCGTACAGGGCGGTGGTGCCTTTATCCCCGGTGCGGGTATAGATACGATACATTCAGTTTCTCTCACTTAACGGCAGGACTTTAACCAGCTGCCCGGCGTTGGCGCCGAGCGTACGCAGATGATCGTCGCTATCGGTGACGTGTCCGGTAGCCAGCGGCGCGTCCGCCGGCAGCTGGGCATGAGTGAGGGCTATCTCGCCGGACGCGCTGAGCCCAATACCCACCCGCAGGGGCGAGCTTCTGGCCGCCAGGGCGCCCAGCGCAGCGGCGTCACCGCCTCCGTCATAGGTTATGGTCTGGCAGGGGACCCCCTGCTCCTCCAGCCCCCAGCACAGCTCATTGATGGCGCCGGCATGGTGCCCGCGCGGATCGTAAAACAGGCGTACGCCTGGCGGTGAAAGCGACATTACGGCCCCCTCGTTAACAGTCAGAATGCCTGGCGGAAAATCGCGGCAATCTCCTGCTCGTTGCCTTTACGCGGGTTCGAGAACGCATTGCCGTCTTTCAGAGCCATCTCCGCCATGTAGGGGAAGTCGGCCTCTTTTACCCCCAGATCGCGCAGATGCTGCGGAATACCGATATCCATCGACAGACGCGTGATAGCGGCGATGGCTTTTTCCGCCGCGTCGAGAGTGGACAGTCCGGTGATATTTTCGCCCATCAGTTCAGCAATATCGGCGAATTTCTCCGGGTTGGCGATCAGGTTGTAGCGCGCCACATGCGGCAGCAGGACAGCGTTGGCCACGCCGTGCGGCATGTCGTACAGGCCGCCCAGCTGGTGCGCCATGGCGTGCACGTAGCCGAGGTTGGCGTTATTGAAAGCCATCCCGGCCAGCAGAGAAGCATAGGCCATGTTTTCCCGCGCCTGCAGATTGCTGCCGAGGGCCACGGCCTGGCGCAGGTTGCGGGCGATGAGGCGGATCGCCTGCATGGCGGCGGCGTCCGTCACCGGGTTAGCGTCTTTGGAGATATAGGCCTCTACGGCGTGGGTCAGGGCATCCATCCCGGTCGCCGCGGTCAGGGCGGCCGGTTTACCGATCATCAGCAGCGGATCGTTGATAGAGACCGACGGCAGGTTGCGCCAGCTGACGATCACAAACTTCACTTTGGTTTCGGTGTTGGTCAGGACGCAGTGGCGGGTGACCTCGCTGGCGGTGCCGGCGGTGGTATTGACCGCGACGATAGGCGGCAGCGGGTTGGTCAGGGTCTCGATTCCGGCATACTGGTACAGATCGCCCTCATGGGTGGCGGCGATGCCGATGCCTTTGCCGCAATCGTGCGGGCTGCCGCCGCCCACGGTGACGATGATGTCGCACTGTTCGCGGCGAAATACGGCGAGGCCGTCGCGCACGTTGGTGTCTTTCGGGTTCGGCTCGACGCCGTCAAAGATCGCCACCTCGATCCCGGCCTCCCGCAGATAATGCAGGGTTTTGTCCACCGCGCCATCTTTAATTGCCCGCAGGCCTTTGTCGGTGACCAGCAGGGCTTTTTTCCCCCCCAGCAGCTGGCAGCGTTCGCCGACTACGGAAATGGCGTTGGGGCCAAAAAAGTTAACGTTTGGCACCAGATAATCAAACATACGATAGCTCATAATATACCTTCTCGCTTCAGGTTATAATGCGGAAAAACAATCCAGGGCGCACTGGGCTAATAATTGATCCTGCTCGACCGTACCGCCGCTAACGCCGACGGCGCCAATTACCTGCTCATTAAAAATAACTGGCAGGCCGCCGCCAAAAATAATAATTCGCTGTTGGTTGGTAAGCTGCAGACCGTACAGAGATTGTCCTGGCTGGACCGCTGGCGTAATTTCATGGGTACCTTGCTTCAGGCTGCAGGCGCTCCAGGCTTTATTCAGGGAAATATCGCAGCTGGAGACGAAGGCCTCGTCCATCCGCTGAATAAGCAGCGTGTTGCCTCCGTGGTCAACCACGGAAAACACTACCGCCACCTTGATCTCAGTGGCTTTTTTTTGCACCGCCGCCGCCATTTGCTGGGCGGCAGCCAGGGTGATTGTCTGAACTTGTTGGCTCTTGTTCATCATTCTCTCCCGCACCAGGATAACGCTGGCGCGAATAGTCAGTAGGGGGCGATAGTAAAAAACTATTACCATTCGGTTGGCTTGCTTTATTTTTGTCAGCGTTATTTTGTCGCCCGCCATGATTTAGTCAATAGGGTTAAAATAGCGTCGGCAAAACGTAATTAAGGGCGTTTTTTATTAATTGATTTATATCATTGCGGGCGATCACATTTTTTATTTTTGCCGCCGGAGTAAAGTTTCATAGTGAAACTGCCGGTAGATTTCGTGTGCCAAATTGAAACGAAATTAAATTTATTTTTTTCACCACTGGCTCATTTAAAGTTCCGCTATTGCCGGTAATGGCCGGGCGGCAACGACGCTGGCCCGGCGTATTCGCTACCGTCTGCGGATTTCACCTTTTGAGCCGATGAACAATGAAAAGATCAAAACGATTTGCAGTACTGGCCCAGCGCCCCGTCAATCAGGACGGGCTGATTGGCGAGTGGCCTGAAGAGGGGCTGATCGCCATGGACAGCCCCTTTGACCCGGTCTCTTCAGTAAAAGTGGACAACGGTCTGATCGTCGAGCTGGACGGCAAACGCCGGGACCAGTTTGACATGATCGACCGGTTTATCGCCGATTACGCGATCAACGTTGAGCGCACAGAGCAGGCAATGCGCCTGGAGGCGGTGGAAATAGCCCGCATGCTGGTGGATATTCACGTCAGCCGGGAGGAGATCATTGCCATCACTACCGCCATCACGCCGGCCAAAGCGGTCGAGGTGATGGCGCAGATGAACGTGGTGGAGATGATGATGGCGCTGCAGAAGATGCGTGCCCGCCGGACCCCCTCCAACCAGTGCCACGTCACCAATCTCAAAGATAATCCGGTGCAGATTGCCGCTGACGCCGCCGAGGCCGGGATCCGCGGCTTCTCAGAACAGGAGACCACGGTCGGTATCGCGCGCTACGCGCCGTTTAACGCCCTGGCGCTGTTGGTCGGTTCGCAGTGCGGCCGCCCCGGCGTGTTGACGCAGTGCTCGGTGGAAGAGGCCACCGAGCTGGAGCTGGGCATGCGTGGCTTAACCAGCTACGCCGAGACGGTGTCGGTCTACGGCACGGAAGCGGTATTTACCGACGGCGATGATACTCCGTGGTCAAAGGCGTTCCTCGCCTCGGCCTACGCCTCCCGCGGGTTGAAAATGCGCTACACCTCCGGCACCGGATCCGAAGCGCTGATGGGCTATTCGGAGAGCAAGTCGATGCTCTACCTCGAATCGCGCTGCATCTTCATTACCAAAGGCGCCGGGGTTCAGGGACTGCAAAACGGCGCGGTGAGCTGTATCGGCATGACCGGCGCTGTGCCGTCGGGCATTCGGGCGGTGCTGGCGGAAAACCTGATCGCCTCTATGCTCGACCTCGAAGTGGCGTCCGCCAACGACCAGACTTTCTCCCACTCGGATATTCGCCGTACCGCGCGCACCCTGATGCAGATGCTGCCGGGCACCGACTTTATTTTCTCCGGCTACAGCGCGGTGCCGAACTACGACAACATGTTCGCCGGCTCGAACTTCGATGCGGAAGATTTTGATGATTACAACATCCTGCAGCGTGACCTGATGGTTGACGGCGGCCTGCGTCCGGTGACCGAGGCGGAAACCATTGCCATTCGCCAGAAAGCGGCGCGGGCGATCCAGGCGGTTTTCCGCGAGCTGGGGCTGCCGCCAATCGCCGACGAGGAGGTGGAGGCCGCCACCTACGCGCACGGCAGCAACGAGATGCCGCCGCGTAACGTGGTGGAGGATCTGAGTGCGGTGGAAGAGATGATGAAGCGCAACATCACCGGCCTCGATATTGTCGGCGCGCTGAGCCGCAGCGGCTTTGAGGATATCGCCAGCAATATTCTCAATATGCTGCGCCAGCGGGTCACCGGCGATTACCTGCAGACCTCGGCCATTCTCGATCGGCAGTTCGAGGTGGTGAGTGCGGTCAACGACATCAATGACTATCAGGGGCCGGGCACCGGCTATCGCATCTCTGCCGAACGCTGGGCGGAGATCAAAAATATTCCGGGCGTGGTTCAGCCCGACACCATTGAATAAGGCGGTATTCCTGTGCAACAGACAACCCAAATTCAGCCCTCTTTTACCCTGAAAACCCGCGAGGGCGGGGTGGCTTCTGCCGATGAACGCGCCGATGAAGTGGTGATCGGCGTCGGCCCTGCCTTCGATAAACACCAGCATCACACTCTGATCGATATGCCCCATGGCGCGATCCTCAAAGAGCTGATTGCCGGGGTGGAAGAAGAGGGGCTTCACGCCCGGGTGGTGCGCATTCTGCGCACGTCCGACGTCTCCTTTATGGCCTGGGATGCGGCCAACCTGAGCGGCTCGGGGATCGGCATCGGTATCCAGTCGAAGGGGACCACGGTCATCCATCAGCGCGATCTGCTGCCGCTCAGCAACCTGGAGCTGTTCTCCCAGGCGCCGCTGCTGACGCTGGAGACCTACCGGCAGATTGGCAAAAACGCCGCGCGCTATGCGCGCAAAGAGTCGCCTTCGCCGGTGCCAGTGGTGAACGATCAGATGGTGCGGCCGAAATTTATGGCCAAAGCCGCGCTATTTCATATCAAAGAGACCAAACATGTGGTGCAGGACGCCGAGCCCGTCACCCTGCACGTCGACTTAGTAAGGGAGTGACCATGAGCGAGAAAACCATGCGCGTGCAGGATTATCCGTTAGCCACCCGCTGCCCGGAGCATATCCTGACGCCTACCGGCAAACCATTGACCGATATTA
The DNA here is from genome assembly GCF_018199955.1 of Klebsiella sp. P1954. Lineage (NCBI taxonomy): Bacteria > Pseudomonadati > Pseudomonadota > Gammaproteobacteria > Enterobacterales > Enterobacteriaceae > Klebsiella > Klebsiella sp. P1954. The sequence goes on from NZ_CP073373.1 coordinate 3,646,653, forward strand.
CCCTCGAGAAGGTGCTCTCTGGCGAGGTGGGCCCGCAGGATGTGCGGATCTCCCGCCAGACCCTTGAGTACCAGGCGCAGATTGCCGAGCAGATGCAGCGCCATGCGGTGGCGCGCAATTTCCGCCGCGCGGCGGAGCTTATCGCCATTCCTGACGAGCGCATTCTGGCTATCTATAACGCGCTGCGCCCGTTCCGCTCCTCGCAGGCGGAGCTGCTGGCGATCGCCGACGAGCTGGAGCACACCTGGCATGCGACAGTGAATGCCGCCTTTGTCCGGGAGTCGGCGGAAGTGTATCAGCAGCGGCATAAGCTGCGTAAAGGAAGCTAAGCGGAGGTCAGCATGCCGTTAATAGCCGGGATTGATATCGGCAACGCCACCACCGAGGTGGCGCTGGCGTCCGACGACCCGCAGGCGAGGGCGTTTGTTGCCAGCGGGATCGTCGCGACGACGGGCATGAAAGGGACGCGGGACAATATCGCCGGGACCCTCGCCGCGCTGGAGCAGGCCCTGGCGAAAACACCGTGGTCGATGAGCGATGTCTCTCGCATCTATCTTAACGAAGCCGCGCCGGTGATTGGCGATGTGGCGATGGAGACCATCACCGAGACCATTATCACCGAATCGACCATGATCGGTCATAACCCGCAGACGCCGGGCGGGGTGGGCGTTGGCGTGGGGACGACTATCGCCCTCGGGCGGCTGGCGACGCTGCCGGCGGCGCAGTATGCCGAGGGGTGGATCGTACTGATTGACGACGCCGTCGATTTCCTTGACGCCGTGTGGTGGCTCAATGAGGCGCTCGACCGGGGGATCAACGTGGTGGCGGCGATCCTCAAAAAGGACGACGGCGTGCTGGTGAACAACCGCCTGCGTAAAACCCTGCCGGTGGTAGATGAAGTGACGCTGCTGGAGCAGGTCCCCGAGGGGGTGATGGCGGCGGTGGAAGTGGCCGCGCCGGGCCAGGTGGTGCGGATCCTGTCGAATCCCTACGGGATCGCCACCTTCTTCGGGCTAAGCCCGGAAGAGACCCAGGCCATCGTCCCCATCGCCCGCGCCCTGATTGGCAACCGTTCCGCGGTGGTGCTCAAGACCCCGCAGGGGGATGTGCAGTCGCGGGTGATCCCGGCGGGCAACCTCTACATTGGCGGCGAAAAGCGCCGCGGAGAGGCCGATGTCGCCGAGGGCGCGGAAGCCATCATGCAGGCGATGAGCGCCTGCGCTCCGGTACGCGACATCCGCGGCGAACCGGGCACCCACGCCGGCGGCATGCTTGAGCGGGTGCGCAAGGTAATGGCGTCCCTGACCGGCCATGAGATGAGCGCGATATACATCCAGGATCTGCTGGCGGTGGATACGTTTATTCCGCGCAAGGTGCAGGGCGGGATGGCCGGCGAGTGCGCCATGGAGAATGCCGTCGGGATGGCGGCGATGGTGAAAGCGGATCGTCTGCAAATGCAGGTTATCGCCCGCGAACTGAGCGCCCGACTGCAGACCAAGGTGGTGGTGGGCGGCGTGGAGGCCAACATGGCCATCGCCGGGGCGTTAACCACTCCCGGCTGTGCGGCGCCGCTGGCGATCCTCGACCTCGGCGCCGGCTCGACGGATGCGGCGATCGTCAACGCGGAGGGGCAGATAACGGCGGTCCATCTCGCCGGGGCTGGGAATATGGTCAGCCTGTTGATTAAAACCGAGCTGGGCCTCGAGGATCTTTCGCTGGCGGAAGCGATAAAAAAATACCCGCTGGCCAAAGTGGAAAGCCTGTTCAGTATTCGTCACGAGAATGGCGCGGTGGAGTTCTTTCGGGAAGCCCTCAGCCCGGCGGTGTTCGCCAAAGTGGTGTACATCAAGGAGGGCGAACTGGTGCCGATCGATAACGCCAGCCCGCTGGAAAAAATTCGTCTCGTGCGCCGGCAGGCGAAAGAGAAAGTGTTTGTCACAAACTGCCTGCGCGCGCTGCGCCAGGTCTCACCCGGCGGTTCCATTCGCGATATCGCCTTTGTGGTGCTGGTGGGCGGCTCATCGCTGGACTTTGAGATCCCGCAGCTTATCACGGAAGCCTTGTCGCACTATGGCGTGGTCGCCGGGCAGGGCAATATTCGGGGAACAGAAGGGCCGCGCAATGCGGTCGCCACCGGGCTGCTACTGGCCGGTCAGGCGAATTAAACGGGCGCTCGCGCCAGCCTCTCTCTTTAACGTGCTATTTCAGGATGCCGATAATGAACCAGACTTCTACCTTAACCGGGCAGTGCGTGGCCGAGTTTCTTGGCACCGGATTGCTCATTTTCTTCGGCGCGGGCTGCGTCGCTGCGCTGCGGGTCGCCGGGGCCAGCTTTGGTCAGTGGGAGATCAGTATTATCTGGGGCCTTGGCGTCGCCATGGCCATCTACCTGACGGCCGGTGTCTCCGGCGCGCACCTTAATCCGGCGGTGACCATTGCCCTGTGGCTGTTCGCCTGTTTTGAACGCCGCAAGGTGCTGCCGTTTATTGTTGCCCAGACGGCCGGGGCCTTCTGCGCCGCCGCGCTGGTGTATGGGCTCTATCGCCAGCTGTTTCTCGATCTTGAACAGAGTCAGCATATCGTGCGCGGCACTGCCGCCAGTCTTAACCTGGCCGGGGTCTTTTCCACGTACCCGCATCCACATATCACTTTTATACAAGCGTTTGCCGTGGAGACCACCATCACGGCAATCCTGATGGCGATGATCATGGCCCTGACCGACGACGGCAACGGAATTCCGCGCGGGCCGCTGGCGCCGTTGCTGATTGGCTTGCTGATCGCCGTGATCGGCGCGTCGATGGGGCCGCTAACCGGCTTTGCGCTGAATCCGGCGCGCGACTTCGGCCCAAAACTGTTTACCAGTCTGGCCGGGTGGGGCTCGATCGCCTTTACCGGTGGGCTGGCGATCCCTTACTTTCTGGTGCCGCTGCTGGCGCCGGTGGTGGGGGCGATTATCGGGGCGTTTTTGTATCGCAAGCTTATCGGCCGCCATCTGCCGTGCGAATGCGGTATCGATGAGTAAAGCGGGACCCGCCGCAGCGCGGCGGGTTTCCCCGGCCTGATGCCGGGGGGGGTTATTTTTTGATGACCGCGCTGAGATCGCCAAGTTTAGCGGCGGGGTTCTTGTGGCACTCCTGCAGCATTTTCGGTACCGAAACGGTCTCGACTTCATGCCAGTCAACATAGTCGCCGCCGCTAAAGTCGGTGTTGCGATTCACTACCCAGAAGGCCACCGGGGTCATGCTTTTTGGGTTCATATCCATAAATTCCTGACAGGTCATATTCTGCGGCGTGGTTTCCTCAACCGCGAACGCCGGGCTGGTCATCAGACAGAATGTGGTAGCCGCCACGGTCAATACGAGTGCTTTAGGTAAATTCATTTTCTTCTCCAGTGACAAAATAGGGCTTAAGCCTGAGCGTGCTTCATTTTATTGCGCAGGACCAACAAGCCGATGGCGCTAAATATCATTTCAACGCCGATAAAGGCGGTAATAAATAACCAGCTTTGCTGCGGGTTCATGGCCAGCCACAGGCAGGCGATAAGTAAATCCAACAGGCCGATAAAAATATTCCAGCCAGCGCCGCTTTGTTTGCGGGTTTGACATCCGTTAACGATGCGGGAAATACCGCCGAGAACAAATAAAAAGCCAAATAAAATGGCCAGACTGCTCATACCGTTGAGGGGATTGATGACAAAGCTCAGGCCGAGCACGATCCAGGCGATGGCGAAGATCAGCGCCACCAGGCGTGATTTCCAGTGCTGCTGGCGGAAGACAATCAGGCTGTACAGCGAATAGAAGCCGCAGATCATCAATAACATGCCGATTACTGTGGCGAGATACCAGCCGGCGACCAACGGCCAGGCCAGACAACAGGCTCCGCAGATAAACAGCAATACCGCCATCAGGCAGGCATGCCGTTTATATCGAATGAAGACGCGTGGGCTAAACGCATTTAAGGTGTAATGGCTAAACATAAACATAATTGCTCCGCAGATCCCGGTTGGCGGCCTGACGCTGAATAAAAAGCGTGAGGGTTTATTCAGCGGGCCAAAAGAAAGGTCTGAGGAAAATAGTAGGCCGCGCGATCGGCAGGCGTAAATAAGAGCGCCGAGGTCACTTTATACGCCTGGTCTGACAGCTGTCAGACCAGGCCCGCAATATTACTTCCGGGCTCTGATTCTCAATGCCCGCGATATTTTTTAAGCTGGCTGCGTTTGGTGATGCTTACCGATTTTAATCAGGAGTCAACGATGAAAAAAGTCATTCTGGCGAGCCTGCTGGCAACCATGATGAGTACCTCTCCGGTATGGGCAACAGATAGCGCGACGGCAGCGCCAGCCGCGGCAGCCACGACGCAGGTACAGAAAGAAGCCGCCGATGTGCTGCAGGTGGCGGTGCAGGGCGCGAATGCGATGCGCGACATCCAGTTCGCCCGTCTGGCGCTGTTCCATGGCCAGCCGGATAGCGCCAAAAAACTGACAGACGACGCCGCCGCGCTGCTGGCCGCCGATGATGCCAGCTGGGCGAAGTTTGTGAAAACTGATGCTAAAGCCAAAATGATCGCCGATCGCTATGTGATCATTAACGCCTCTATCGCCCTGTCTGAAGACTATGTGGCCACGCCGGAAAAAGAGAGCGCTATCCAATCCGCCAACGAAAAGCTGGCGAAAGGCGATCAGAAAGGGGCTATCGATACCCTGCGTCTGGCCGGTATTGGCGTGATTGAGAACCAGTATCTGATGCCGCTTAACCAGACCCGTAAGGCGGTAGCGCAGGCGCAAGAACTGCTGAAAGCCGGTAAATATTACGAAGCGAATCTGGTGCTGAAGGGCGCTGAAGAGGGCATTGTGGTGGATAGCGAGATGCTGGTGGCAGGCAACTGATACTTGTTCCACCCTGAGAGAGCGCAGAGGAAAAAACTGACAAGGATGTCCCCTTAACGCTCGGGCAGGCGGACTGCCCGAGCGGAACGGCTAGCGGCCGATCAGGGCGTCGATTTCGCCATCGATCTCGCGCATGACGCCGGTGATGCGCTGTACCACCTCCAGACAGCTTGCCGGCGTCAGCGAATCAGGCCGCTTTGCCTCAAAAGGGGCGCACAGTTGTTGTAGCGCAGTAATCCCCAGAATTTGTGCTGAACCGTGCAGACGGTGCAGCGCCCGCAGAAAGATCTGCGGCTCATGCCGGGCGATTGCCTGTCCGGCAGCCTGTAAATCCGCGGCCGACGCATCGCGGAACGTCTCCAGCATCTCATTCATCAGCGCCTGGTCTCCCCCCGTATTCTCGCTCAGCACGCTGAGCTTCAGGTGCCGGGTAGCGTGAGGTGATGCGCGGCCCACCGCTAAACGGCTGAGCTCATGACTCAGCGTCTGGACCGACACCGGCTTAAACAGACACATATTCATGCCGCTGGCCAGACACGCCTCCCGCGATTGCGGCAGCGCGCTGGCAGTCACGCCCCAAATTACCAGGCCCGGATAGCGACGGCGTAGTGAGGCCGCCAGCGCCAGGCCATCTTTCTTCGGCATATTGAGGTCCGTTATCAGCAGATCGTAATGTTTGCTGGCGAGCTTATTCTCTGCCTCTTCACCGTCGCAGGCTTCATCGACGCTATAGCCGATAGTGCTGAGCTGGCGCTTGAGCAGTAGCCGGTTGGTGGGGTGATCGTCCGCTATCAGTATCGCCAGCCCGGGTAGAGCCTGCGGTCTGGCGGGCGACGCCTGCGGCGCGTGGATCGCGCAGCGGCTCGCCTTGACCGGCAGCGTGATGGTGAAAGTGGTCCCCACGCCCGGACGGCTGACCATCTCCAGGCGACCCTGCATCAGCGCAACCAGCTCTTTGCAAATGACCAGCCCCAGTCCGGAGCCGGTCTGCTGGCGTCCCTGGCGCGCCTGGGCATAGCGGTGGAAGAGGGTGGCCTGCTCTGCTTCACTGATCCCGCAGCCGCTGTCGCTAACCATGAGGGCCAGCTCTCCCTGTGTCTCATTCGCCGGCGTCAGCCGGCAGGAGACCTGAATTGCGCCTTCGACGGTAAACTTCAGCGCATTGCCGATGAGATTATTGAGGATTTGCCGTAGCGCCTGCGGGTCGACCCACAGCATGGTCCCTTCCTGCAGCGCATTATGGTAGTGCAGATCGATGCCCTTTTGCTGCGCCAGCGCGTCGAAGGTATGACACTGCTGCGACACTAACTGTGCGACATCGCTCCACTGCGGGGTAACCTGGTATTTTCCCGATTCAATCTTGTCGATATCAAGAATATTGCCGATAAGTCCCAGCAGGGTTTGCGCCGTCGACCCCGCCAGCTCGATCGCCTCTTTACGCTGGCCGACGTTCAGCTCAGGTTTCGCCAGCAGCTCCAGAAAGCCGACGATGGCGCTCACCGGCGTGCGCAGCTCGTGGCTCATGCTGGCCAGAAAGCGGCTCTTGGCTTTTGTCGCCTGAATCGCTTTGTCTTTTTCGCGCTCCAGCGCACAGGAGAGGGCCTCCTTCTGCGCCAGCTCCTCCTCGAGCCGCTGCTGGGAGTCTTTACGTTTGCGCACTTCCCGACACAGAGAGAGTCCCCAGCCGAGGCTGATGGCGATCAGCACCAGCGCAAAGGCGATCAGCTGGTAAAACTGGCGGCTGTACTGGCTCCAGTTCTCTATTTGCTGACTGGAGATTTTCGACCACTTCTCGGTCATCTGCAGAATATCCCGTGGCGGAATAACCTGCAGCGCTTTGTTAAGAATGGCGGCCAGCACCGGTTCATCGCGCGGGATGGCCAGCCGAATGGCCGCGACGGGGAGTCCATCAATGCGGGTGTAGTGCAGACCCTGTGGATAGTAGTGGTCGATCATATAGCGGGCGGAAAGCTCCGAGGCTACGGCGGCATCCACTTCGCCTTCCTCTACCATCTTCATGGCGACGCCAACGTTATCCGTTTCCACCCAGTTAATCAGCGGAAAACGCGCTTTCAGATCATGGGCGGCGATAGGCCCGACCGGCAGGGCGATCCGCGCCGAGCGCGTCAGCAGATGCTGATCGGGGGCGCTGCCGCGGGCGACCAGCACAAAGGCCACGTTAATGAGCGGATCGCTGAGGGTGACGTAGGCCTGCGGCTGTGGGGTCAGGGTGGTGGCGGGCATGATCGCCCAGTCCTCTTTTTCCATGCGCTTTGCCAGAGCCTGACGGTTGCGCACCAGAATAGGGTCAAACTGCAGGCCGGTCTGGAGTGAGACAATATTCAGCATATCGGCCATGATGCCGCGCAGTTCATCCTCGTTATCCACCAGGGTAAATGGCGGAAAATAGGGGTTCACCAGCAGGCGGACGCGACGATGCTTCTGCAGCCAGCGCTGCTCTTCGGGGCTAAAGGTAAGCGGGGTATTGAGAAACGACAGATCGCCACGGTTGAGCCAGTTTTGCATGATCCGCATCGCGGTGTCGCTGTCGACGGCATGGATAAAACGGTCGAAGAGTTGATGCAACTCTGGCCGATCGTCACGGGTGACAAAGCGGTTGTGTTGCTCCTGCTGACGAAAATAGTGCGCGATAACCAGCGATTGCGAGAAATATTTCGAGATGCAGTGGCCAGTGGTGATGTTGTTGCCGATAAAATACTGATTCTCGCCGCTGACCACCGAGGCGAGAGCCTGATAGTCGCTATCATAAAGGGTGATTTTGGCGTTGGGAAACGCCTGCTGAATAATATCGAAAAAAGCGCAATCGCGGGTGCAGGCCAGCGTGACGCGGCGGTCAGTGGTCAGCGGCGGCAGAGGGGATTTCAGCGAGGTGACCAGCGTCGGCCAGGTTTTAAGCAGCGGCGCGGATTGATCCAGGCCCGGGGCGAGCGCATCCCGGTGCGCCACCTGAGTGAGCAGGGTATCCACCTGGCGGTCGGCCAGGGCGGTGAGCGCCTGCTGCTCGGTGTCATACTGGCGGATAATCACCTTCAGTCCGAGGCTGTGCGCCATCAGCGCTAGATAGTCGGCGTTAATGCCCTGATAACTTTTCTCGTCGCCGTCATAGACGATGGGCGTCCTCTCGGGAAGCCAGGTCCCGACGGTCAGCGTCGGCTGCGCCGCCAGCCATGCTTTCTCCTTACCGCTAAGCGGGATATCGATCGCCGCGATATGAGAATGGCTCTTCAGCTCCAGCTGTTTCATGGCATACGCGGCAGGCGAGAGGCTCAGCGCCAGCCCGACAACGACGGATAAAATAAGACGAACCGCCATGCCATCACCCTATTTTATTGCGTTGCGCAAAGTCATATAGCTCAAGCAGGGTGCTGCAGCCTAATTTATCCATCAGACGGACCTTATAGGTACTTACCGTTTTATTGCTGATGTTCATTTTGCTGCCGATGGTGGTGTAGTCGACGCCGCTGAGAATATAGCGGAACACCTTCATCTCCTGCGTTGACAGCGTATCCAGCCGGTCCTGATCGGTGATGCCGTGGGTGCAGAAGCGTTCCAGTGAAAAGGGGAAATAGCTGTAGCCATTATTGGCTGCTTCGATTGCGGCGAGGATATTATTCATTCCCTCTTTTTTACTCACAAAACCATTTGCTCCGCAGTCGGCGCTGCGTTTGCCGTAGAACAGTTCATTCTTAGCGGAAATGATGATGATTGTTCCCTGGTAGCGGCGTTTGCGCAGCTGCTCCAGCACCTCGATACCGCTGAGCTCCGGAATATCGACGTCGACGATGAGCAGGTCAGGCTGCATGCTTTCCGCGGTCTGCACGGCATGAGCGCCGCTGTCGAGCTCTGCCGCGACGGTAATACCGTTGCTGTCGAGAAGGTTGCGAATGGCGATACGTGCCAATGGATGATCGTCAATGATTATCGCATTCATGGGGGCGTAAATCCTGATATGAAAAAAGAAGGGCGATGCCTGGTGCAGGTGCGGCGGGGGTTATTTTTATCGATGCCGTTATAAGGCGTAATTGTAACACAAATCGTTTTGGGCCAGGGAAATATTGTGGAGCTGAGCCAGACGAATATATTTGCATAGCTGGATGACAGCTGTAGGAACGGGCGTTCACTTGCTTCAGCGCGGTCTGCTGTTAAAAAAAATGCAAACGATTAATCTGCTCTTATTAAGGTGAGTTCTCGGGAATATCGTCCGGCGACAACTGGCAGGTAAAATAATAACAATGGCGAAAGAAAAACGCGCCTTCTGGCGAAAATGGGTTTGGAAACATCTAATGGCAGGAATAACAGTACTGGCAATGAGTAGCGCCGCGGTGGGAAAGGATGTCGTCCCCGATGAGGCGCGGACCCGAGATATGATGCGCTGTCAGGATTATCTGCAACTGGATCCGCGCGCCTGGACGCCGATGGTGATTTGGCTGATGAACGATCCTTTTTCACTGGAGCCGCCGGAGTGGACCGACTTCCATGAAGCCGAGCTGGTGCTGACGCCGATCCTCACCGAAATCTGCCGTCAGGAGCCGGATGTCTGGCTCACCTCGCTGCGGGAACGGCTCAATTCTTATCAGCAGGTGCGGTCACTGAACTAAGCGACCGCGGTAAAACGGCAGAAAAAGTGACTAAATGCGCAGTTAGCGGCCTTCTTCTGCGCAAAGGCTCAGCAGCGGCCCGCTTTTTGCGACAGGGCGTCGCAGGTTTTGCTCGCTAGCGTCGGGTTGGCGCCGGCGCAGATGGCATTCAGAGGCGCTGTCATCTGCGCGCTTTCACATTTATTTCCCGGTGGCAGAAAAATTCAGCGTTAATCCAACGCCGACCTCGTTAATTTTGATAAAACGCGCCAGGCTAACCTTCGCCGCAAGATCGGTACAATGGCACGGATAGACGGAGTCTGGGGACAATACTTTAAGGTAATCCCCTGTCTGCATGAGGCGATCTTCATCAGCATTTTGCAAATGGAACCCGCCAATGACCGAAACAATGTGTTTTTCTCCGGTAACCTGTTTTGCATATTCAATAATGTTAGCTATTCCCGCGTGAGAACAGCCTGTGACTACCACCAGTCCATCTTCTGTTTTTATTGCCAGCGCAGAATCATCCATAACGTAATCATCTGTAATTTCGCTTTTATCATCCACCGTTTGGCCTACCGGTGTCAGCATCTCAAATTTATTGTCCCTTGGTATTTGACCGAGGAAGATAATGTTTTCAGTGAGTGGATAAGGTTTTTTGCTGCAAATTTTGTCAAAAAAGGGATCATTTTGATCGAATCTGTAGTTTATCCCGATGGCTTTTGCATCAAAGTATTTTGGGGTTAATGCATCTGGGTGACAGATTAAGTTTATCTTTCTTTCAGGAATGAAATTTATCCGGTCATAATATTGAACTAAATGATTTAGCCCCCAGGTATGATCGTTATGCCCATGAGAAAAAACGATGCTATCGATACTGGTTAAATCAATTTTCAGCGTCTGCGCATTCTTCAGGAAAACATCCGAATATCCGGTATCGAAAAGGATTTTTTGACCATCATACTCAATCAGATAAGACACACCAGGTTCACCGATAAGGTACCTGTCAATTAATGTATTATTATCAACCAGAACCGTCAATCTCATCAGCCAATCCTCGATGTGGAGCCAATAATATAAAAAACTACATCTTTCTATTCTGGACTGGTGTTATGCCACATTCATTGCGGATAAGCAATTCACCAACATTTGTCATGAAAGACAGGGCTGACCAGATACCGCCGGGAAAAGAATGAGCTTAACTAAAAAAGTTGCATAGTGCCGTTTCTCGCTTGCGTTAGCCTTTTATGCAACCGCGGCCATGCTCATCACAAGGGAGACGGTAGTCATGCAATCGCTGTCTTTCATCCCTGACAACATAACCGGTCTAAGGGCATACCGATATCGCGCCATGCCCTCATAGTCGACCGATGGAACGCTACCGTCAAGCCGAACCGTTCGACATCAACGCTCCTGAGGGCAGTAGGAATAGGAATGCGCAGTTATCCGCATCGCTGACCTGACTTGAGAAACGTCGTATCCAGTAGCCTTGCTAATACTGATATATCTTATTTCCATTAGTTATTAATGAATCATTGACAGTGTTTTGCTGAACTGATTCAGCTAATGGCTCGCAGGATAATGTTTTGTAAAAATTATGTGATTAAAATTTAAGGGTTTGTAGTAAGCTCTAAAGATAGAAAGATCGTCTGGATTTTATCCGCTACCTTGAAGGGATTAATAAATCTGCGTTATAAATTAATCGCACTATTTAGAATACAATGGAAATATCTGAATGAACAATTCAGATAAATAGTGAAATAAATCTTATTATGCTGGTAGCTTCAGGACAGGGTATGTTTATGAAGAATGGAATTATTCTATCAATCGCAGATCGTATCAAAGACGCGTTTCCCATACCAACAGACGAATTCAGAAAAAGGCTTGAAGAGGACTGTTATGTAATATGGAAGTTGCCGCAATTTTATACCTGGCAAATCACCCTATCCTCCATCATTCCCGCCTGTACTGATTATATTGAAGCAATAAATGCAGAGGTACATGGCGCTTATGGTTCTGCCCGCCATTAAAACCAATGGTGAAATCATTCGCAAAGTTCTGTTTGTCACCGTGGGTGCGATGATGGTGACGCTTTCAGTAAAATATTTTACAGGAGTATGAAATGGCAATGGTCAATGAAAATATCGTCATTCGTCTGGCGCAAGACGTAGACATCCCTGAGGTGAAACAACTGCTGGAGCGCTATCACGCAAAAAATCTTGCAGGCGAGCAACGGGCGAATGGATTTGTCACCACCGATATGACGGAGCAGCAATTAAGCGAACTAAGTTCAGCCGAAAGTGGTGTGGTGATCGCCGTTGATCGTTCATGTGACAAGGTCATTGGTCTGCTGCTCGGCGGATCGTGGGAATTTCTCAGCCCGTGGCCCATGTTTAAATACATGGCAAGTATTCTCAACGAATATCGCTACCAGGGGGAAAAACTGGATGCAGTAAGCTCATATCAGTATGGCCCCATCTGCGTCGCAGAAGAGTATCGTGGCCGGGGCGTGGGCGAGATGCTGCTTGAGTATCAGCGCAAGGTGTTTGCACCGCGTTATCCCGTCATCGTTACCTTTGTCAATGTGCTGAACCCGCGCTCGTATGCGTTTCATACCCGCAACCAGTTCGAAGACGTCGGTTTCTTTAACTTCAATGGCAATAAGTACCACATGATGGCATTACCGACCTCCTGAGCGTTGGGCTGAAATAGTGCGGTATACCCGGCGGGCGTCTTCGGCGCCTGCCGGTATAAGCATAGGTCCAGGTTTGGCCGGTGGCTGACCGATCTCTGCTATTTTGAGGGCGTCTGGAAAAGGAAAAGGGCCTACGTTTGCACATAAACCCTTGATATCCCGGGCCCCTGTTGGGTTTGAACCAACGACCAAGCGATTATGAGTTCCTACCAGAACAACCGAAAATCAATAGTTTGCGTTATTTATCATTGACATAGATTGCCACTATTTACCAATGATTACCAATTATTCGCCATTTCTACCGCCCCTTAATTTAGCCATCAAGTTGCAATTTGTTATTAGTCTTATGTGACTTAATACATACCGGCTTTTACTGTGCTCAAAGTGATTGACCTGTAAGGCTCGCTCCAAGAATAGATTCAAAGTGAGAGAACTAGGTATGCGGGAAAGAAAATGGCTATCAATGATTCAGGCGATTATACCAATATGAACTCCTCCCTGAAAACAGTGCCAAGCTAAACCAGAAGTCTCCGGAAAGACGAAGATCTCTGATTTAGCACTACACTGAATTTGGGCCAAGGTCAGAAAACTTGAGCAATTAAAAATAGCGTGCAACTAAAACAGGGATTCTTACATTAGCTACTCAACCCATAAATAACATTGCTAGTCAAACACTAACTGATATATCCCGTATTTTCATCCTATTGTGCGAGTCAGTAGTTGTATCTATGAGGGACACAAGGGATTCATTATGCACTGGTTTCATGAAAGGGTAACTCAGCCTATCCGAACAAGTCTTTAGAAATCTTGAACGCATTTTAGTTTAGTTGAAGTCTAATTTTTGATCGATTCAAAAAGGCTTTTTCAGGGTGAAAAAGCCTTTGTAAAGCTGAAAAAATGCAAATACTGGGACTATAAGATCTCGCCTACAGGGAGTGGCATCATATTCTGTTAACGAAGTTTACTTATTGTTCTGTGCAGTAAAAAGCAGGAGTAAACTCTTTAACAAAAATGTACCCACCGGGTTTTTGTGCGTATACTTGAAAACTGGTGCGGGCCCCATGTTCAGTATAGAATTCTGGAAGCAACTTTTTTAGACCATCTGGGCCTGCAGTATCTTGTAATGATATAGTAGTGGTTGTATTTTCAAGATAAACTCCCTCATTAATACGCTTATATTTGAAAAGAACAGTTCTGCTTATACTAAAAATACCTTTATTACCGTTATTCAGCACGCCAGATAAATTTGCTACTCCTTCATGACCAAGGAAAGAGTATTTCAAACGAATGGACAGTAGTTGATGCTCTTTATGAACATTAATGATAGCATCACAAGTCATTGTATCTGAGTGTTGTGCCTTCCATTCAGTCCAGTTGTCGATTGCCAACGAAACGAAAGTGATAAATAGGATAATTGCGGTAATTGAACCGACTATATTCATTCGAGATAGTAATCTGATTCGCATTCTTCCCCCGGCAGGAAAGTCCCGATACAGCGTATTACTGACATCCTTTGTATCGGATAGACTGAAGATAAGTATAAAGTTTCTCCTTCTTCACAGTCAGGAGGGTTCTGTTTTAGCAATTCATTTAATTCATGTTCATTCAGCAGGGCTGGATCTGTATATATGTCGCAATTTTTAACTTTAAGCTTTGTTTTTGTATAATGACTAAAGTAATTTTCCCTCTTTAAATTGTGAGCAGTATAGAACATCAGGATGCAGAAAAACAAAAGTAACAGATTAGTTATCAGTATCATACCGTGATTGTACCGGTTTTTTTTGATGATACCTTTTTCTTCTAATTGCTTAAAGTTATTTAGAAAGTGCTCATCAGCAGTGTTAATAGCTTCAGATGTGCTGAAAGGTATGTTCTTGGTGCCATTCATAGGTTCCAGGCAATTACTCACTGAAGTTACTATTGGGGTTATATCTAACCCATTGTCTATAGTTACACCTTTCCCATAATGAGTTGAAATTAGGCGTTTACCGGCACCTACTTTTTCCAGGCCTCTTCTGAGGTTCAGCATGTTTTGATAAAAAGTATTACTGCTAACAATCACTCCACGCTTACCCCACACTAGCTCTTTCATTTCATCTCTTGAGATCACTCTACCTTGATTCTCTATCAGGATCTTAAAACATTCTGATGCTGTACTCAGGAGGGTTACAGTTCGCCCATCAATTACATTACGAAGAGTATTTTCATTAGGACAAAAATGAATGTTACCTTCAATTGTGTATAAAGTCGGTTCTGAATGACACACCGACTCCTCTTCAAGCATGTTGCGCTCCTGTTAAGCAAAAAGAGAGGTTTTACTTAGTAAATCTTGTAATCAGGTTAATATAAGGAAAAATCTTAATCAAGATCAAGTTTAACCAGTTGATTTATCTAGGTAGTTGGGTTGGTTCTTAAGATTCTTTATCGCTTTTTCATATCAGCATCCTTATTACAAATGAGTTGTGTTGCAAAATTGTTAAATTTTATGTGTTGTACAAAGTCTATCGTCAAGGGATAAGAATCTCAATTATAAACTTAAGACTATTCTTTCATTTTTTTGGGGAGCTATCCGAGGGTAATCTTTGGGAAAGCCATCGTACAGATGATGCCAATTTCCATCTGCTGAGTTCAGCAGTGCTTATTTGTGACATAAGGAACATCCTGCGTTGAGGATAGCTGAAGGCGGTTAAATGAAGATAGTCGTTATTAGTGACAACTTTTTTTTTCGGAACGCGTTCGCTACTACTATTAAATCTAGTAAGACGGTAATGTCTGAGGATGCCTTTATTGTGAGCTCAAAGAGTTATGATGGAGCTATTGTGATCATCAGTATCGCAAATAAAGATGTCATGCTTAAAATTCTGGGTGAAGTAATGAAAATGAATGTGCTCAAAATATTTTTAGAACCGTTGCATTGGCCATCTAGAATGAATGTATTTAAAATGCACAATGTATATATAGTTCCCTACAGAATGAAACTAAATCAGTTTATAGAGACTATAGAAAGTTGTATGTTGGCATTGGCAAGCGTGATAAGCATCAATCCAGAAAAGATAAGAGGTTCGGAATGGAGCACGATGCTATATTTAATGAGCGGTATTTCAAACCGTCAACTTGCTTATATGCTTAAGACTTCAGAAAAAACCCTAAGCGGGAGAGTAAACAACTTAGCTATCAAACTCGGTTTGGTTGGTTTTAATAAAGCTTTGCAATTGAGAGCAATGAATTTGTTTTACCTGATTTATACCTTAAATAAGCCAGCTGAAAAAAGAAACTATTTTATGAAACAGCAAAAGGCCATTTTAGAATCTGTCAAAAAATGGTTTGCAATTGTGTAGTTTTTTATATTGGTTATGTGGCTGTTTTTTGATTTTTATTAATAAGCCATACTCAATTCATTTGTTGTGTATGGGATCCGTTGATATTGGCAAAAGGAAAAAGATGACATTAATTATACGATGATTTTTATTGTTAAGTAACATGCAGTTATTGAATTAGATGAAATTGAGTACATGACTAATTTTACTGAAAATAAGGATTTTTTATGAATGCAAAAATTTTTGTAATTGCAGCGATGTCTGCTCTATCTTTGAGCTCCGCCGCGGCTTTGGCTAATACCACCACCGTTAATGGCGGTACAGTGCATTTTAAAGGCGAAGTCGTTAACGCAGCTTGTGCAGTAGATGCTGGTTCCATCGATCAAACTGTTCAGCTTGGCCAAGTTCGTTCGGCGAAACTGGCTACGGCAGGTAGCACTAGCTCCGCTGTTGGCTTCAATATTCAGTTAGACGATTGCGATACTTCCGTTGCTACCAAAGCGTCTGTTGCTTTCTCCGGTACCTCAGTTGATACAACTAACACCAGCGTTCTGGCGCTTCAGAATTCTGCTGCTGGTAGCGCTACCAATGTAGGCGTACAAATCCTTGATAAAACCGGTACCCCGCTGGCACTAGATGGAGCATCCTTCAGTGCAGCGACCACGTTGAACGACGGCACCAATATCATTCCTTTCCAGGCTCGTTATTACGCCACTGGCGCGGCGACAGCGGGTACTGCTAACGCTGACGCCACCTTCAAAGTGCAATACGAGTAATTTCAATATCAGACAGGGATGCGTTTTGGGCCAGGACGGCCCGTTATCCACAACGGGATTGGGGTAATAACGTGCAAGGAATGAAAACAGGTTTCCTGATGTTTCTGCTACCCCCGCTGGCGCTAGCTGGTGATCACTGGAACGTCATGGTAGCTGGGGGAAGTTTGCAATTCCATGGGGTCATTATTGCAGAGTCTTGCCGCGTGGAAGTAGGTGATCAGCAGATGACTGTGAATATGGGGCAAGTCAGCAGTAATCGCTTTCATTCAACAGGGGAGGATGCCAGCCCTGTGCCATTCGATATACACCTTCAAGATTGTAGTACAAAGGTCAGCCAGCAAGTCGGAGTATCGTTTCGCGGCGTAGCTGATGGAAAAAATCCAGATGTGCTCTCTGTAGGGGAGGGGCCGGGCATCGCTACTGGCATAGGTATCGCGTTTTTTAATAAAGAAGATCAGCTGATTCCCTTGAATGGTCCACCTTCCCTCTGGCAGAGGCTCTATACCGGTCCAACCACACTACATTTTGTAGCCAAGTATCGGGCTACTGGTAAGCAGGTCACTGGGGGGATGGCAAACGCACAAGTATGGTTTTCTCTCACCTACCAGTAATAAACCTGCGGACATTTGACAAATAGGTAATACCGTAAGCACAAAAGGAGTGAATGTGAATAAAAGATTGCGAATTACAAGAAGATTTTGGGTGGGGCTCTTTTTACTAGCCACAAGCAGTTATTCGACCATGGTACAGGCTGGTGTCGCGCTCGGTGCTACCCGGGTTATTTATCCAGCTGGACAAAAACAAGTGCAGTTGGGTGTAACAAATAATGATGATAGTAATACCTATTTGATCCAGTCTTGGATAGAAAATTCTGAAAATGAAAAAGATGGTCGTTTCGTCATTACACCACCACTTTTCGCTATGCAAGGAAAAAAAGAGAATATTTTACGGATTATTGACGCTACTAATAACCAGTTGCCGCAGGATCGGGAAAGTTTATTTTGGGTTAATGTTAAAGCCATCCCATCAATGGACAAATCCAAACTTAGCGATAATACCTTACAGTTAGCGATTATCAGTCGCATTAAACTCTATTATCGTCCGGCGAAATTAGCGCTAGCGCCTGATCAAGCAGCGGAAAAGCTCACTTTTAGCCGCAGTGGATCATCGTTGACGCTTACGAATCCTACTCCTTATTACCTGACGGTGACCGAGCTCAACGCCGGAACCCGGATACTGGAAAACGCGTTGGTGCCGCCGATGGGTAAAACTTCAGTTAAATTGCCTCCAGATGCTGGTAGCCGCATCACTTATCGCACAATTAATGATTACGGAGCACTGACTCCAACGATGAATGGTGTATTGCGTTAATGTCGGAGCGGTCCGTTGGCGGGCCACGTCACAAATAACAATAAGAACTGACAACCGGGCGAATTCAGACCGGAGGGACTATGTCACATCTCAAATATGGACTGGACCGTTTTGGTTCCTCTAGCACAAGGTTTCTTCCTTGCGCTATCTCTGCTATGGCTAAACTCTTTATGGCGTTCTTTTTTATTCTGTCGGAGGGGCATGCGCAGACAGAGATCTATTTCAACCCGCGCTTTTTAGCTGACGATCCTGCTTCAGTGGCGGATCTGTCTGACTTTGAAAATGGACAGGAGGTACCGCCCGGCACTTACCGCGTCGATATCTACCTGAACGATGGATTTATTACCACGCGCGATGTCACCTTTAACCTCGGCGAAAAAGGTCATGGATTAGATCCTTGCCTGGCCCGCAGCCAGCTGGCTGGGATGGGCGTGAACATCGAGGGGATAAAAGGAATCGATCGCCCTACCGCCGATACCTGCGTTCCGCTAACCAAACTTATAAACGGTGCGACGACTCATTTTGATGTTGGTCTGCAACGGTTATATCTCACCGTACCTCAGGCTTTTATGGGCAATCGTGCGCGTGGCTATATTCCGCCCGAACAATGGGATGCCGGCATTAATGCTGGATTGCTCAACTATAACTTCACTGGTAACAATGTGCATAACGATACCGGCGGCGGCAGCAATTATGCTTGGTTAAACTTGCAAAGTGGACTTAACCTCGGTGCCTGGCGGCTACGCGATAATACTACCTGGAATTACACTAGTGACGACGGTACTTCACGCAACAAAAATAAGTGGCAACACGTTAATACTTGGCTGGAGCGCGATATTACGCCCCTACGTTCACGCCTGGCCCTAAATAGCTGCGCCTAATACCGCTACACTTTTGCCTGACCATGTTTTCCTCCGGGGAATGGGCTGGCGGTTTCCATAAAATGGCGGACCTTTTTCAGTAACTGCCACATTGAGCGGCACTGATGATTACGGGTTATCGTGTCATGAAGTGCCTGCCATAGCCGTTCCACATGATTCACCCACGGCGAGTAAACCGGCTGGTAAATTACCCTGAACTTGGGATTTGCTTTCAACCAGCGCTGTGTTTCGCGGCTTTTATGGATAATGTAGTTATCAACGATCAGCGTGATTGTTTTCGCCCGCCGGTAAGTGGCTTTCAGGTGCTTCAGCAGAGCGATAAACAGCGCTGAACTTTTGCTGTTGCCGCCCACGTAGCTAACTTTACCCGTGCCACTGTGCAGTGCGCCGGCCAGATAGTATTTTTCGTTCTGCCCCGGAGTCACTACCCGTTTCTGCTGTCCGCGCAACTGCCAGTCCGCACCGATTTTAGGATTAAGGTGGATATCCACTTCATCTTCATAAAATACCGGATGCTCTGCGCTGCATTCATCCAGCGCTTTGTGGATTACCGCCATCTTTTCATCTTTATGTGGGTCACGGATACGCAGAGTTGGCGCGGCCCTGCGCCATACAAGCCCCGCAGATGGCAACCAGCGGCGAACGGTTGCTGCATGTAACTGGCAACCGGTTATCTCGTTGATTTTTATTGCCAGTAATTCGGTGCTCCAGCGTGAACGTTGATAACCAAAATCGCCGGGAGAATGCTTTATCAGCTCACGTAACAGGGTGCAGATATGTTCAAAAGGCCAGCGTCGGGAGCGCCCTGCGGGTAAGGATTTCAGGCCTTCAATACCTGAGTGCGTAAACCAGTTAATCCAGCGACCAACGGATGAACGGGCACAACAGAGAGTTCTGGCAACATCGCTGACCCGTTCACCCCGATGAAGCATCAGCATGGCCGTGAGTCTGCGGGCATGATTTTTATCGCGCGTTTTATGAATAGCTTTCTGCATCAGGCGTCGTTCGCCACGGGGTATTGGTGCTATGATCGGCATCGCTCAGTCCGGTTGGTGGTTTTGGTTGGTTTGGCGATTGATCAGATCGCACAATCCGGGCTGAGTTCCCTTTCAGTGATCTACTATTCCGCGCAGCTATTTAGGAGATAGTTATACCAATGGAGATATTTTTGACGGCTTCAATTTCCGTGGTACTCAACTCGCCAGTGATGACAACATGTTGCCGGATAGCCAGAGAGGCTTTGCGCCAGTAATCCATGGTATTGCCCGTAGCACTGCTCAGGTCTCTATCAAACAAAATGGCTATGAGATTTATCAGAGTACAGTACCGCCTGGTCCCTTCGCAATTAACGATCTTTATGCTGCGAGTAGTGGTGGCGACCTACAGGTCACAATTAAAGAAAACGATGGTACCCGTCAGGTCTTTAGCGTGCCGTGGTCAAAGGTACCCGTGCTACAGCGTGAAGGGTATACCCGCTATGCGTTGACAGCCGGAGAGTATCGTAGTGGCAACGTTCAGCAGGAAGAGCCTAAGTTCTTTCAGGGGACTGTTTTACATGGTTTACCCACCGGATGGACAATTTATGGTGGCGCTCAACTTGCTGAACGTTACCGAGCCGTGAACCTCGGCATGGGAAAAAATATGGGTGATTTTGGTGCCCTTTCACTGGACATTACTCAGGCGAACGCCACGTTGTCTGACTACAGCGATCATCAGGGACAGTCAATTCGCTTTCTGTATAACAAGGCGCTGAGCGATGTAGGTACTAATATCCAGTTAGTGGGTTATCGCTATTCTACAAAAGGTTATTACAATTTTGCTGATACTACCTATCGCCGGATGAGCGGTTACGACGTACAGACTCAGGATGGCGTTATTCAGGTGAAACCGAAATTCACTGATTACTACAACCTTACCTGGAACAAGCGCGGCAAAGTACAGGTGAATGTTACCCAACAGTTAGGACGTACTGCCACGCTTTATTTGAGCGGCAGCAATCAAACCTACTGGACAACAGGTAAGGCAGACCAGCAGTTGCAAGCAGGACTGAGCGCCGCGGTTGAAGATATCAACTGGACGCTAAGTTACAGCCTGACCAAAAACGCTTGGCAGCAAGGACGTGACCAGATGCTGGCGGTTAACGTCAATATTCCATTTAGTCATTGGCTTCGTTCTGACAGCCAATCCTTATGGCGCCACACCTCCGCTAGCTACAGTATGTCACACGATCTTAATGGCCGAATGACCAATCTGGCCGGGATTTACGGCACTCTTCTGGAAGATAACAACCTGAGCTATAGCGTACAAACTGGCTATGCCAATGGAGGAGAAACCGATACTAGCAGCACTGGCTATGCCGCACTGAACTACCGTGGCGGCTACGGTAGTGCCAATCTTGGCTACAGTCGCAATGATGGATTCAGGCAACTCTATTATGGCGTCAGTGGAGGCGTGCTGGCTCACGGGGACGGTGTGACCTTAAGCCAACCGCTGAATGATACAGTGGTACTAGTGAAAGCGCCGGGTGCGGATGGGGTCAAAGTGGAAAACCAGACCGGTGTGACCACCGACTGGCGTGGTTATGCGGTTGTGCCTTACGCCACTGAGTATCGGGAAAACCGAGTGGCTCTTGATACCAATACACTTGCAGATAATGTTGACCTTGATGATGCAGTAGTCAGCGTGGTGCCCACCCACGGCGCGATTGTGCGAGCAGATTTCAAAGCCCATGTTGGTGTCAAGTTGCTGATAACCCTGACCCGTAAAGGTAAACCGGTACCGTTCGGTGCAATAGTGACTTCAGGCAGCAGTCAGAGCGGCAGTATTGTAGCTGATAACGGTCAGGCCTATATGAGTGGCATGCCGCTTGCTGGAAGCCTACAGGTTAAATGGGGTGAAGGGGTGGGAGCTAGCTGTGTGGCCCGTTACCGCTTGCCGGAGGAGAGTCAGCGGCAGTCGCTGAGCCAGCTATCGGCAGAATGCCGTTAAGGAACGCATGATAATGGATACACCACTTAACCTTCTGAGAGCTGCACTGATCTTAATCTGTGCGAACGCTTTTGCGGCTGACAGTACCATATCAATCAGCGGCTATGTGCGCGATAACGCTTGTGCGGTCGCCATCGAATCGAAAGAATTTACCGTCGACCTGATGAATAATGCTGTGAAACAGTTCAGTGCCGTTGGATCTGTCACTCCAGCGTTACCGTTTCGCATCGTGTTATCACCTTGCGGCAGCTCGGCTACGGCAGTGAAAGTTGGCTTTACCGGCACTCCGGATAGCAATAATGACAAACTTTTAAAAATCGATAGTGATGCTTTTGCCGCATCGGGGATGGCGGTACAGATCCTGGACAATCAGCAAACGATGCTGCCCATAAATGCGGCTGCATCATCAATCGCTTGGACGAATTTGACACCTGGGCAGACCAATATCTTGGGTTTTTATGCGCGGCTGATGGCAACCCGTGTACCAGTCACCGCTGGCCATGTTTATGCGACAGCAACCTTTACCCTTGAATTCCAGTAACCGGAGGTTTTAATGAAATATCGATTTGCAGGAGCGCTACTGGTGGGGTTACTGTCCATGAGCGTCAGCACGTCACAGGGCGCCGATATCAACATTACGGTGAACGGTCGAGTGGTGGCCAGGCCGTGTAATATCGCAACTACCAACGCTAGTATAGATCTCGGCGATCTCTTTACCTTCAGCCTAAAGTCAGCTGGTTCCACTTCAGCGTGGCACGACACGGCGCTTAGTTTAACCAACTGTCCAATTGGCACCTCGCGGGTGGTCGCTACCTTTAGCGGTATGGTGGACAATACAGGTTATTACAAAAATCAGGGAACAGCGGGCAATATTCAGCTCGAATTGCAGGACGACAGCGGTAGGAGACTTAATAATGGGGCAGCGAAGTTAGTACAAGTTGACGATAGCTCTCAGTCGGCGAGTTTTCCGCTCAAGGTACGGGTACTATCTGTGAAAGGTGGTGCTACCCAGGGAACTATTCAGGCGGTTATTAACGTCACCTACAGCTATGCTTGAGCAAGGAGAATATGTGAATGAATAAACTTATCCCTCAGTTTACCGTCTTGCTATTAGCAGGCTGGTCTATCAATGTTTGGGCATTTTCTTGTATGGATGCTTCAGGCCAAACTCTTCACAGTATGGCTGGTCCTGGTTCTGTGAATGTATACGTCAATCTTCAGCCCACTATTGCAGTAGGGCAGAACTTAGTTGTTGATATTTCCCGTTCAGTGGTGTGTAGGAATGATGCTCCTACACATCGTAATGATAATGTTATGATGCTTTTTGGTTCGATGTATGGTGGGGCTCTATCTAACTTTACTGGTACTCTTCGATACTATGGCTCTTCCTATACTTTTCCATTGAGAAGCGCTACATCTCCTCATAATTTTACATCAGGTAGTTATGTACCCTGGAATACTCAGCTTTACTTAACTCCAATTTCTGCAGCGAGTAGTGTCGCGATTAAAGGTGGTACGAGATTCGCACAGTTAGTAATGTATCAGGTAGGGTCTGATATTACGAGCGGAGGTAATATTCAGACCGTAAAATTTACATGGAATTTATACTCAATGAGAGATGTAGTCGTCCCTACTGGTGGCTGCGATGTTTCCGCCAGAGATGTCACAATGACGCTTCCTAATTATCCGGGATCGATGGCCGTGCCGGTTACCGTTCATTGCGCACAGAATCAAAATCTTAGTTACTATCTCTCCGGTACGACTACAGATAGTGCAAATTCGATATTTGCTAACACTGCTTCTGCCTCTCCAGCACAGGGCGTTGGCGTGCAAATGACACGTAATGGAGCGATTGTTTCTGCAAACAACACTATCTCTTTGGGGACGGTAGGCCCTTCACCGGTGAATCTCGGTTTAACTGCGAATTATGCCCGTACCATAGGTCAGGTTACTGCGGGAAATGTTCAGTCCCTCATCGGAGTAACATTTATCTATCAGTAAATTTACGGTCAGTGAAAGATATATAATATTCTGTTTTACGGCTTGAAAAATTCAATGTCGCCATTTGGATATATATATTTACGGCGTCGTCCAAACTCTACTTTAAGTAAAGATCTTCAGGATTAATAATGATGGTTGAGTCTTTTACGCAGCAGGTCAACTGCTTTACGGATAGCCGAAAAGAATGCCAGGCAGTGCAAGCTTTGGCCACGCCCACCCCTTTTGAAAGCGAGCTAGTTCATGCCATTCAGAACGGTCAGGTCTATCCTGTCTTCCAGCCCATTGTCGATATCCATCTGCATATTAAAGGCATTGAAGTGCTCTCGCGTTGGCGAAAGGACGGCGTCGTTCTGCTACCAACCGAGTTTCTGCCGAACATACAGTCAGAAGCCATTTGGTTCTCGCTTACAGCTTTCGTTCTGCAAGAAGCGGTGCAGGGTATCAATCGCTATCAGGGCGAATTTTATTTTACCGTCAATATACCGACCTGCATCGCGCACCATCACCATCTTATCTGTTTGATGGAAACTGCATGGTTGCAGTTGCATAATCCGCTGTGGGCCGATTGTCTGGTGTTAGAATTTGCTGAAACTGTCGACCTCACACAACAAGGAAATACGATAGCGAATATGCGGAAAATTCAAGAACGAGGCTTTCGTATCTTTCTTGATGACTGTTTTTCGCAAAACAGCGTGATTTTTCCGATAAGGTTGGCACGTTTTTGCGGTTACAAACTGGATAAGAGTATTATTAACGATTTCCAACGCGACCCACATGCTATGGCATTGATGAAAAGTCTTATCTATTACTGCCAGTTAACGCAGAGCGATTGCATCGCAGAGGGGGTAGACAGTTTGGAAAAGTTCAATAAATTGAAGGGGATGGGGTTGGTTTTTTTCCAAGGCTATTTGTTTTCGCAGCCGGTTGAACTTGAACACATGATGTGCATGATAAAGAAATCTAAATATTGTTTTAATATTCAATAAATTGATAAAAGTAATTGTTGTATGTGCATATTGCCAGACTTTTCTTGTTAGTTTTAACGATACCGGAGTTATCTTTTATCGATGGCTGCGCTGAAAATGGGAATAAAGGACGAGTTATTCTGGTTTTGTTAATTTAACGGGATGTTTACAAAGCATCAATGTCAGAGAATTGCCTGGCGGTTTGTGCAGCTGTCCTGTCGCCATCCCATTACGAGGCAACAAAAAAGCCACTCGAAAAAGTGGCTTTTTTGTTTGATTTTAAAGCTAAAATTTGGTGGCCCCTGTTGGGTTTGAACCAACGACCAAGCGATTATGAGTCATGAGGCAAGTTCGTTCTATATTGTTTTTGTTTGTTCGTGATTGCTTTATTAGTTGTTTGTAATCAATAAATTATGTGATTTTCCCTGTCTCCGCTTGGTTCCGTTTTTTCTTCATTGTACGATCGTTACCTGACCCATTACCTGACCCAAAATCACGAGTTATTCTGATTGTTACTGGTTTAGAAAAGAGGTTCTATGGCCGTCAATCTTACTGAAACAGCCATCCGAGCATTGAAAGCAAAAAAGACATCGTTCTATGTCTGGAGCAACAGCTCTCAACGTGGCACTGGACGACTTGGTGTCAAAGTTCAGCCTTCTGGCAGCAAGATTTTCTATTTCCGCTATTACGTGGAAAAAGGGAAAAAAGAAAGATTCATTCAATTGGGTATATGGCCTGAGATGAAACTGGCCACAGCGAATGAACTGGCAAAAAAGTATGGTGCCTGGCTCATTGAAGGAAAGGATCCCCAGGCAGAACTGGAACGACAACAGTTTGCAGAACAGCAGCGGATACAACTCCATCAATCACAGGGCTCATTTGAAGCATTGATTCATGGTTATGTTAACAAAATGAAAATTGATAATAAGAGGACATGGCAGGATGTTCTGAAACGCCTTGAAAATGAATGCTATACAGTGATCCCCCGTGAAACTAAAGCTAAAGATGTGACTTCCGGACAGATTAAACATATCCTGGCCGGGATCATTCAGCGCGGTGCTGTGGTTCACTCTAACCGGATCCGTTCTTACCTGATGGCTGCATTTAACTATGGACTGAAAGCAGATAACGATCCGATGAACACAAGTGTAGGGATTACTTTTGGGCTGGAGGCAAATCCGGTGTCAGTGATACCGAAACAGTCATCTGCTGAAAAAGTCGGTGATACCTGGCTGACACTTGAAGAGTTGCGTTTTCTAATGGAACATTTTGCTGAAGCAACCAACGTTGGATTATTGATGCAACATTTGATCCGATTCTGTATCTATACCGGAGGGCAACGTCCTTTCGAAATGATCGCCAGTCAGTGGTGTGATGTTGATTTTCAACAAAAAACGCTGCTGGTGACTGCTGATGTCTCTAAAAATAAACGAGAGCATTTGATACCGTTGACTGAATCAGCATTACAGGAATTATCCTGTGTGCAGGAGTTAACAAAAGAAAAATCCAGCCCTTACATTTTTCCACTTTCGACTAATGGTAAGCGTCCGGTTCGTACGGACAGTCTGGCTCGCGCTATCATGTATTTCCGGGCTTTTAATCCTGACTTTAAAATTTTTACAGCACGTGACTTACGTCGGACCTGTAAAACGTTAATGGGAGAAGCTGGGATCAGTAAGGAAATCCGCGATCGTATTCAAAATCATGCGTTGAACGATGTCAGTTCAAAACATTATGATCGATACGATTATTTGCCAGAAAAACGCAGAGCACTTGAGATCTGGGAGGACCGGGTTAATAACTATCAACAGCAAACAGGCAATAATGTTGTCAATCTGTTTGGCAGAAGGTGAGGGAGTTCCTGGTTGCTGTACGAATTGTGTACAATTGATGGGTATTGTTGATGCACTTGGTTCTTGTATTGTTTACTATAATTATTGAGGTAAATTTTCGTGCCGGTATTACTCAGAGGGGATTCAAAAATGGCTGTAATTCCAATGTCTTACTCCCCTGCTACTGTAGCTCGTCGTTTTTCGATACTGGATGGAGTAACTATTCAGGGCGTGCTTTACCAGATCATCTGGGATCCAAAGACTCCGTTTGCTGCGGTAATCGAAGCTGCACCTTCTGTTATTGATGGTGATGTTCGCCATAAGGTTGTTGCCACTCTGGAGCTTCAGCGTCGTCCCCGGCTTGAAGGCGTGTTTGTCCAGAAATTCTGGGAAGAACAGGATGTTGCTCAGATTGAAGGGATTGTTGTCGATGGCGCTGTACGTGATGTTGGTCTTGCAACGTTTGTTTATGAAACGATAGTCACAAAAGCGGGCGTTGTACTATTAAGTGATAACGAGCAATATGAAGGAGGTAAAGCTCTCTGGCAGCATATTGCGCGTCGTTCAACGAATCTGAAGGTGTTTATTTTAGATACTGATTCCGCACGGTATTACCCGTTTGATGGCGAACGGATCAGTTATGACGGGAAAAGCATCCCGGAATCAGAAATCTGGAGTGAACATCCTGAGCGAAACAGACACGCTGTCGTTCTTGTGGCTGAATCTGTTAATGGTAAAGCCGCATAATTTGCTGAGTGTCTCATTTTTTGAGATCTTGCTGGAAAGTCTCCTTTGGGGATAGCGAACTGCTATCCCCTTTCTCAGTGAGTTACTGTTCGACCAGACATTTTCCCCATAAAGGTCGTATCGAGTATCTATCTTCGCTATATGGATTTATTTTATTTTTTTCCCTCTGTGCTATCAGCAACGTGTCGATCTCATCCTTAATAATGTGTTGAACTGCTTGACGGTAACGGTTAAGCGAAGTGTCACTGATATCTTGTGGAAGTTGTAGACTGCCATCTGCCTTGACAAGTTCATTCACACCATCTTTAATTCTGCGTCCCTGACCATCAGGTATACCTTCATTCAGATCATAGCCTTTTAGTCCTGCAAGACGAATATTCACGTCAATCTTTTCTGTACGTATCTTTTTGTTACTTACCAACAGAATTTTATTGGCGTTATACCATTTTTCAAATATTTCCAGTTGTTTCATGATGTTTGTGAAGTTATTCAGTTCGCTCCTGAATTCAATAGATTTTCTAATTTTACGCTCTTTTGCATCAATGTTTATTCCTGGATAATTTATTTCCATTTTTAACGGTTCTGTGTATGCCTGTTGCAGGCAATCAGCAAGATTCATTGCTGCATCCTGCAGGGTATTGGTATAAATCAGTTTCAGAAGTTCATCACGCTGTATAGTGATTTGACAATAGTCTTTTTCCCCTGCGGTGGTGTTTTCAATCGTGTCACTTTCATCGGAAATAATTGTTGTGAACTTCCAGGTGTAACGAATAAAATCATTTCCTTTAAAATATTGCACTAATTTATTTAACCATTCATATATTTCCAGAGCATAAAGTTTAACGTATCCATCATATATTATCTTTGTTGCATTTTTGTTGGCTAGCGAAAACATTTTGTCCACGAATTCTGTACGCCCGATTGTTAGCAATTGTTTTCTAAGTTTACTCACATCGTTAGTATCTGGTTTCTCACAATTCCAGGGACTTTTGTATTCATTTTCAAAAGGAGAAAGCCATTCAGGAATCTCTGTTTCTGAGTGATAGCAGTTGTTAATAGCCAAACCAAGGGTTCTGGCAAGTATCGCTGATTCATCAATTTGATGGTATCGGTTCAGTTGTTCCAGTAATTCTTTAGTACATGAGTGCGCAACAGAAAGATCCTGATGGCAATATCCTTGTCGAACCAGAGCGGGAAGTGGTGAGCAATGAGCTTTACAATCTGTCAGAATATTGAACAAATCGTTTCTGACGAATTCTTCCATCTCAGGTGTTTTCCAGCCACCACTATTTTGGCCGACAAATTTTGCTGTTGGTTCCCTGTTCATATCTCCCCAGGTTTTCAGGCTGACGAGTCTGTTATCAAAACCATTGTATAAATGGCACATAACCTGAAAAGCAGCATACAGATCTTTAGATAGTGGATTATCGGTCTCACTTATGGAGTAGTTCTCTCTGTTTTTCTCTAAAATACTTTGGAGTTTTGTGTTAGCGCGTAATGCCGAGAGAATCCGATGTTGTTCATCAAACCAAGGACGATATTCTGGATCCAGATACAATCTGCGTGCTTTGAAAATGAGTAGAAGCAACTGTTCGGAAACAGCTTCATGTATGTGGGGAAACGGCATGGAGGTGCCGGATAAAACACGATAGTACGGGTGGTTTGTTTTTACCTTTTTAGTTACCATAATGTTAAATTCTTCCGTCTATTGCATAGCTGTTTCCAGTAGAGAAACTTGATACAGTCCTTTGTCAGGACATTGATACAGAGTTAACAGCCTCTACGAAATGGGAATCAGTTATGCAGTGGCATTATACGATGCTGAATCTAATACGATATCCTTAGCGTTTATTCCTGATTTTTTTACGAGCATTCCCTTTTGTTGCATATTGCTCAGGACGCAAATGATTTTACGGTTATAGCCCTCTACAGTCACGTCACTTTCATCTGAAAATATGTATCGTTTTCATTCAATTATTATCTTTTGTCTGCACTTTAGCTTTAGAAAGTTGGCAAAAATCAACTCCCTCTTACAAGTTCTATTATCGCCAGAAGATAATTTTGTGAACTTCGTCACGTTTTCAAACTAATGTTGTGGGGGCTTTTCTGGGGAGAATTTTTGGTCACTACCCCTCCTCTTGATATCATAGATTATAACAAGATTTTTTTTGTTTTTGTCTGCATAAAATAACCTACGAATATTGTGATTTTGATTTTTATTTTGTATACCAAAAAGCATTGTTTAAGTTATTTTTATATTGTGACTTTCTTTGTTGTTATTGTGTTATTAGAAGTCAGTTAATTAAATCATTTCTCGCAATTTGATTTCTTGGTTGTGCAAATGTATTGTTTTGCTCGTGAGTTGCTGGTGCTGTTCAACAGCATACCACTACAGATAGATGTAGTGATTTGAGCAGCTCACATGCATATACAATCTGAAAATCATGAATATATAAGGAGAGCAATATGTGGAAGCCGTTAAGAGATGAGAACCGTTTATCAATTTTGAAGATCTATGGATACACCTGTGACAGACTGGTACGAGAAAAGGAACGCCAGAAAATTACGTCTATTTCTCGTTCACAAGCCTGGAAACTGGAACGTGAAGGAAAATTCCCGCCACGTAAAACTATTGGAAAGAAATCCTGTGGGTGGTTATTAAGTGATCTATTGTGGTGGATTAGTCAGTATTAACCTTATAGTATCAGAATAATATATATTTCTATATTTTAATTTTATAATTAAAAAGGAGTTTCATGATGAAACGTGTCTCTTTCTCTCTTGCAGAAACATATGAAGTTGATGTAATTAAAAAGTATCAGCATTTAAAAAAATGCTCATTTTCAGCAGCGATTAAAGAGTGTTTAAAGCTAGGGGCTCCTGTTTTAAACAGGATAAATGAAAATATTGCTGCTATAACTGATATAGAGGATAAGCTACGTCAGTTTTTTAATGAGGAACCATTTGTGCAACGGACAAAGCCTGAAATAACAAAAGGAGAGTTTTTTCATAGCATTTATAAATCGCATATCAAATATGAATATGATGTTCTCGATAGAAAGATATTTCCTCATGAAAGCACCAGAAATGCTATGGGAGTTGCAGAGAAAAAGGGAATTAAAGAGAATGCGACCTTAATGCTGGAATATTATAAAGTTGAGAAGGCAATTTGTATTTACACGAACAGAAAAGTTTCCCATACCCTGAATCGTGCAGGAGGGTTTTATAAAACCATTCTGATTAAAACCAGTGTTTTTGGGGATTATTTTTTTGACTTTTGCAATTCAGTTTGCCTGCCGATAGATGAGTTGATTGAGTATGGTACGAAAGAAACAGTGAGGCGACATCAGATTCGTAGTACAGGATTTTGTACTTTTCATATTCCGATTTTTTATATCAATAATAAGGCTGTAATAGTGCCTGTTCTGAGAACAGAGGAAGTTTCACAAAGTTCCAGAACAGGTGGAGATGTTATTATTATTAACCCATTTGAAGATGAATGATTATGGCCCGCGTAGATTTATTCATAACCCAGAAATCGTGGTGTAAATGATGAACAGAAACCGCTTTCTGAGGTTAAAGAGAGCAATCATTACCCGGGAGTGGCCAACTCTTTTATCGAGTACTTTTCCGATGTATCTGGAGAGCCTCCCTTAGAAAAGAGTAATGCGACTCAGGAAAAAACAGGTTCAATAATTAATTCATGACACCAGTTTGAGGCATTATGGCGAGTTTTGCATACATAGACTCTGAAAAATGGTCAAAACTTAATCGCTTAAAATCCATGATTCAGAGATATTTTAAAGAACCACTATTGCAGTTAACAGGCGAATTGGGTCGCCCGGATTATACTCTGGCAGACAGAAAACGGTTAGTTCGACTCCTGACGCAGGATATGCAAAGGGGTGATATTCTGATTACTAAATCGTTAACTTGTTTTGGTAATACGCCGGAAAAAATACAGGAGGTTTTATCTTTAAGTATCAGACAAGGTATTAATATTTGCTTTTTTACGTCATCAGAGTTGCCGGATGGTGATGATATTCCTGTGGTACTCACCGGGATGATTTTACCTACAGATATTAGAGGAAAAATTCCCGACATCAGTATCCGGAAAATTAAAAGAAAACCAGGAAGGAAAGAAGGGAGTATTCATAGTAAAAATATCAGACAGTTGAAATTGCAGGGGTTCAGTCAGTCACAAACAGCCAGAAAATTAAGCATCAGTTTATCCACTGTAAAAAGACACTGGGATAAAGGTATTGTTGATCTAACTGCAGAGTAACATTTTATAGTCCTTGTAGCTATTGGCAATGGAGTTATAAATACATGTGCGTTGGATAGGTAATATATATTATATCTGTGATGTATAGTATATGTGTAATGATGGATATGATGTACTAATAGAGCTAATGGTATTCTGATACCAAATAATTAGTTGTGTGTAGATCATAACTCTGTTTAATGTTTTAGAACGTTCTAATGTAACTGTGTAACATCATCCTGTTCTCTAATGTAACAATAGGCAGTAGCGTTTTTCTTAATTGACGCCCAGAGGGTTATATATCCCTCTGGGAACTACTGATACGAATATTAATATCTGCTTCTGTTGTGTATTGGGTAGGTTAACTATTAGCTTATCTCTGAAAGCAAAAGGAATATTAACATGATTACGATTGAAACTCTTTACGGTGAATGTCATGAGGCTCACGGGTTAAAAATAAGAAACCAGGTGAATAACCTCTTCCAGAAACATCCCAGAATAACGGCAATACGGGTGGATCTCCATTATCCTCCCGTGATTGACAACGGGGATACCATTACCTGTTTTCCTAACCTGAGTCCCGGAGAGATATCTCGTTTCCGTAACTCGCTGAATGCGAAAATTAATGCAGATCAACACCGTAAAAAACAACAAGGCAAACGCACCTACGCAACGTCGGTTTGTATTATCTGGGCGAAAGAATATACGCAGTCCTTTAAATGTCATTATCACGTCTGCCTTTTTTTTAACAAAGACGCCTATTACCACCTGGGAGACTATGAGCGCTCTGACACCCTGAGAGGGTTAATTACCGGAGCCTGGTACAGTGCCTTAGGGTTAGAACTGGAAGATCACCAGGGACTAGTTCATTTCCCTGCTAATGGACGTTACATCCTGGATATTAACGATCCTGATTTCCCTGAGCAATATCAGCGCTTATTGGCACGTCTGGATTATCTGACGAAGCTCGACACTAAAGCATCAGGCCAGCGTAACTTTGGCTACAGCGGTTTTTGACCTATTGTAACTGTAAGGTGATTTATTATGTATACAGAATCAAACGTTAAGCTTTCCTGTAACGCCCTCTGGCAAAAGTATGTCCTTGCAACTCTGTATCGGGCTGCAGCTACACATCCTAAAATTAAATTATTACAATTTAAATTAATACCTTGCCCAGGTATGAACAAGGCAATTCCCTCTCTGATGGCTGATTTTACTGGTGAACTGCATAGACTAATTTCTGAATATTTGCAGTGCAAGCGACGTAAAGATAAATCTGTTGAGCCCGCCCCTTTATATTATCTCTGGAGTAGGGAAGCTGTGGCTAACGATACCACTCCTTATCTTATGGTACTGCTACTTAATAACGATGTCTGGTGTAAGAGTCGTGAGGTGGTGGCTCTCAGAAATCTGATTGAGCAGGCGTGGGGAAAAGTATTGGGTGAAGATAACTCCATTACACATCTGGTTGTGTATCCTGAAGTGCTGTCGTTGGTATTTGATGCAGCTAACACATACAACGCTGAGCCTGGTGTACTGGAACAGACGGCCCAGGCTTACATTGAATCGCATGGTGCCATTGAACGTCATCTTGGGTGTAGTGACTTTTAACGACGTCAGGTGATGCATAAGGGCCTTTCGCTGAGAGGCCCTGTTTACACAATTAAATAAGTCGAGCCCGACCAGCAATTTTGACGTTGACGGCAGGATTATTGAGGGGCAATCAATGTGTTCTTCGGCAGCGATTACGGTAGTGAACGGACCTGCTGTCTGAATGGTATCGATCCGCAAGCGTATCTGCGCCATTGGATTTGCCCCTATATTTCCAGACACCTGTTATCACTTAACCCATTACTGGCCCGCTGCCGTAGATATTCCCGTGGCGAGCGATAACCCAGTGCACTATGCGGATGCCATTCGTTATAATGCTCGAACGCCTCTGCAAGGTTCTTTGCTGCCGTTAACCCGTCTGGTTTGGGCATGATACTGATGTAATCACGCTTTATCGTTTTCACGAAGCTCTCTGCTATGCCGTTACTCTCCGGACTCCGCACCGCCGTGTTCTTCGGTTCAAGTCCCAGCATCCGGGCGAACTGGCGTGTTTCATTAGCCCGGTAGCATGAACCATTATCCGTCAGCCACTCCACTGGAGATGTCGGAAGCTCGCTGCCGAAGCGGCGTTCCACCGCTCCCAGCATGACGTCCTGTACTGTTTCACTGTCGAAGCCGCCCGTAGTGACCGCCCAGTGCAGTGCCTCACGGTCACAGCAGTCCAGCGCGAACGTGACCCCCAGTTTTTCTCCGTTATCACAGCGGAACTCGAAACCGTCAGAGCACCATCGTTGATTGCTTTCTTTCACGGCCACTTTGCCAGTATGTGCCCGTTTCGATGGCGGTACAGCGGTTTTTCGCTCAAGCAACAGCGCATTCTGGCGCATGATCCGGTAAACACGTTTGGCATTGATAGCAGGCATACCATCAAGTTCGGCCTGTCTGCGAAGCAGCGCCCATACCCGACGATAACCATACGTGGGCAGCTCTCCGATAACATGGTGTATACGGAGAAGCACATCCGTATCATCTGAGTGACGGCTGCGGCGACCATCTTTCCAGTCATCGGTTCGTCTGAGAATGACGTGCAACTGCGCACGCGACACCCGGAGACAACGGCTGACTAAGCTTACTCCCCATCCCCGGGCAACAAGGGAGACCGTCATTCCCGGTTCAAAGCTCTGCTGAACAATAGCGATCTTTTCCTGTGTAGTACGCCGTCTGCGTTTCTCCGGCCCTAAGACATCAATCATCTGTTCTCCAATGACTAGTCTAGAAACGGCACTGTTGCAAAGTTAGCGATGAGGCAGCCTTTTGTCTTATTCAAAGGCCTTACATTTCAAAAACTCTGCTTACCAGGCGCATTTCGCCCAGGGGATCACCATAATAAAATGCTGAGGCCTGGCCTTTGCGTAGTGCACGCATCACCTCAATACCTTTGATGGTGGCGTAAGCCGTCTTCATGGATTTAAATCCCAGCGTGGCGCCGATTATCCGTTTCAGTTTGCCATGATCGCATTCAATCACGTTGTTCCGGTACTTAATCTGTCGGTGTTCAACGTCAGACGGGCACCGGCCTTCGCGTTTGAGCAGAGCAAGCGCGCGACCATAGGCGGGCGCTTTATCCGTGTTGATGAATCGCGGGATCTGCCACTTCTTCACGTTGTTGAGGATTTTACCCAGAAACCGGTATGCAGCTTTGCTGTTACGACGGGAGGAGAGATAAAAATCGACAGTGCGGCCCCGGCTGTCGACGGCCCGGTACAGATACGCCCAGCGGCCATTGACCTTCACGTAGGTTTCATCCATGTGCCACGGGCAAAGATCGGAAGGGTTACGCCAGTACCAGCGCAGCCGTTTTTCCATTTCAGGCGCATAACGCTGAACCCAGCGGTAAATCGTGGAGTGATCGACATTCACTCCGCGTTCAGCCAGCATCTCCTGCAGCTCACGGTAACTGATGCCGTATTTGCAGTACCAGCGTACGGCCCACAGAATGATGTCACGCTGAAAATGCCGGCCTTTGAATGGGTTCATGTGCAGCTCCATCAGCAAAAGGGGATGATAAGTTTATCACCACCGACTATTTGCAACAGTGCCCGTCGGCTTGAGATGCACATGTTGGCTGAGGTCGCCGGGTAGCGTGAACAGGCGCGGACCGTCCCGAAACTGGAACACGCGATACAGATGGAATTGATCGCCCGCCTCCTTGGAGAATTCGAGTTCGTTGTGGCTGACCAAGAAAGACGAGCCTACCCCGCCATTGGTGGTTTTCACCTCGATGAAGCGCTCATGGGCGTCCTCTTCGAACGACAGGATGTCGAACCCCGCACCGTCTCCCTGGGTGTCGGACACCCAATCCAGCCGCTGAAAAAGCTCTGGGTGGCCGAGCTCGGTCAGGCGTTGCTGTTCGTAGCCAATCACCCACTGCTCCCCTGCCCGGCCCAGCTTGCGGTTGGCTTCATCGCGAGCGGCATAATCGAACTTTCGCGGTAGGCGTTGCCGTAGAGATGCCGGGGTACGCACAAGCACTTCACGGGCGGGTGGTTCTACCAAAGCCGCTCGGTAGGTTTTGTCACCCGGAAGTTTTACCTCCTCCAGGGCATCGACAAGAGCGCCGACCGTCTGCTGATGTTCCAGAACGTAGGCGTGTACGGATTTACGCAGCAGCAGTTGGCTGTTGCCGCGTGGCTTGTAGCCGTTGATATAGGGCAGGCCCAGGGCATCGAGTACGGCGCTAATGTTCTGGTGCTTGAGCTCGACTGAAGACTTGCTGCGACCGTTCAGCAGTTGGCGCAGTGCCTGGTTGTGCTCGGACTTGTTGTACGGCTCCCCAGCCGCCTCGGCACGCAGCATGTCGAAATAGTCTTCGACCGTGGCCAGGACCTCTTCTTCGGACCAGTCTTCGCCGATGCGAATGATGCGAAACCCGAGCCGCGTCAGCGCCGGAACGACGGTCGCCTCGCCACCGGAGAAGCTGTCAGCAGTGAGCGGGCCCTGCTCGGGAAATTGCTTGCCGAAGGCCACACCGGCGATGGCCTTGGAATCGCAATCGGTGCCGGTCTTCGGATCACGTACCAGGAAGTCGCGGGACTTGCCGTAGCCGTGGCGCGCCAGGAATTTCGTGCGGCCCAGTTGCACGAACTCATCGATGGCAGCCTGCACGGCGGCGGGGCTTCGAAGCTGGGAGAGTTGAGACACAGGGTCCTTCCTTACTGTCATGGTGTGCCGGGAACCGCCGAGCCACGAGATTATGAGTAGCCCCTGAACAGAAACGTCACGATAAAAGCCGTGAACGCCACCAGGCCCATTAAATCCCTTGCGTATTTGCAGCCCGTGCTGTCCAAACCTGTACCAGGTCCGATCAACACGCTCCAACCATTGAGGTACGAAAACACCGCCTGACCGAACAAAAAATGCGTGATAGCCGCCGCAGCCATGACGCCGGAATCGTCAGACAGGCTGTAGCTGTTGACCATTGCCCTGTACGCCTGCATCTGAAATGGCTATTGCCCTGATGGGAGCCGGCTTTTCAGCCACCGACACCAGCGATGCCGTCAATATTCTTTACCCGATAACCATGACCGTACAAGCTAACAAGGCCTGGCAAGCCAGCGGACTTAAAAAGTCTTTTTTTCTACCATCCCACAAAAAAGTTCGTGGTGGAGAAAAGATAAGCTATGCAAGGCTTTAGGAGACGTGGTTTTTCAGGATGACGAAGAACGATTCGGCGCTAGGTGCAACATAGGTGCATCGCACGAGCGCTAGGAACGGCGAAAAAAGGCGGACGTGGCGAAATCGGTAGACGCAGCAGACTTTAAAATTGGAGTGCCCGCGGGGAAATCCGCGGAGTAGAACCGCTCAAAGTCGGGGAACGCTAACGGGCAATACCCTAAGCCAATCCCGAGCCAAGCCCCTTCGGGGGAAGGTGTAGAGACTGGACGGGCGGCGCCTAAAGCCTTCGGGCAATGGCGAAGGGACAGTCCAGACCACGAACGTCATCAGACGGCGGCGAAAGTCGAGGTGGTACGAAAATCTGCTTCTCTGTGAGAGTACGGGTTCGAGTCCCGTCGTCCGCACCACAAAGCCAAACATCCCTGCGATGATCGACCTCTGGGCGTTTGGTCGTGAGCCCGCCACCCTCGCGCTACGCTTTGCGCAGGCGTCGAAGGCGATCAGGTGCGCCCATCGATTCCGTCGAGCACCATCGCTGCGAGTTCATCGCTGGTGTGTGCACCACTATCGAGAACACGGGTTGTGCATGGAAGCCGTTCCCTTGCGGCCAAGCATCGGGCGACATTCGCTAATCGCCACTCTCGAATCTCCGCATTTCGATTCGGGTCAGGATGCATGGTCTGGTTCGCGATCCGGTGACGCAATAGGTCCTCGTTGAGCGTCAGAAAGATGTGCAGCAGCTGATCGTCGATCCGCCTTACCCCGTCGAGTATCTCAGTCAGATAGTCCGGGTGCACGAGCGTCATTGGGATGATGATGTCCTGCGAGTAATTCCTTCGAATCTCCCTGACCGCCGCGATCGTAAGTCCCCTCCACAAGGGGAGATCCTGATAGTCTCCGCTCGCTGGCATGGGGACCGTTTCTTTCACCACGAACCCGATTTCCTCGGGGTCAAAGATCAGCGATTTGGAACGCCGATCGCGCAGCCGCTTAGCGAGCGTCGTCTTTCCGGCGCCGAAAGGTCCGTTGATCCAGATTATCATTGTCGACGGCCTCTAACCTGAAGGCTCGCAAGAGCGCTCGACGGCCTCGTGCGGAGGCACGATCGGAGTGGTTCCGAAATGCTTCTCAAGATAGGTGACGCCGAACGTCACGATGTCCTGCGCGTCGAACAGGTAGCACTGAGCAAAGCCCACGACACCTTCTCGATGGCGACCGAGCTTCACGTAAGCATTTGCTATAGTTTCAACCGCATCCGGCTTTCCTTC
This sequence comes from Klebsiella sp. P1954, assembly GCF_018199955.1. NCBI lineage: Bacteria > Pseudomonadati > Pseudomonadota > Gammaproteobacteria > Enterobacterales > Enterobacteriaceae > Klebsiella > Klebsiella sp. P1954. The sequence goes on from NZ_CP073373.1 coordinate 3,684,467, forward strand.
GATAGCAAAGCAATCGAGAATGCCGTTTGAATCGTAATCCGATGCCGTTTTCCAGGCGACTTCACCGTCTCTTCCAAGCATCGGCATCTCATACGTCACCCACCGTTTGTTGGGGATATCGGCAACCGCCTCGGCGTAGTGCAATGCGGTAACGGAGTTTAGCGGCGCACCCAACAGCAGGGCCTTCCCGCCAAGGCGAACGAACCGCTCGACGGGCGATCCTTCCCCCAAGGCGTGACCGAGTTCGTGAGGCTCCGTCAGCGTTTCAGCCAGCGGACCAACCGCGACCATCGATGCATCGGGGTGCGCGCTGCGCCGCGCGCCGGGGGCTTGAACCAGAAATTGATTCAGCAGGCCGAACCCACGGTAAGTCCCGGCTGTTGCGGGATCGAACGGCAGCCAGGTACGGCGGGCTTCGTCATCCAGCCGAGCGCCATTCAGAGTCTCCTCGTAGGGTGATCGGTCCCACGACGCGTATCCCATCACAGTGCCAGTCGGCCCAACCGCGGAGCGTAACGCGGCAACGACCGTCTCCGCTCCTCCTTCGACCGGACCAATCGCTTTAAGTGAGGCATGCACCATCAAGAGGTCACCGGTTTGGACTCCGAGTTTTTGAAGCGCCTCCGTTATTGCCTTCCGCGTATGCATCGCGATATCTCCTCTAAACTGCAAAACACTATACGCTGATGAATCCCCTAATGATTTTGGTAAAAATCATTAAGTTAAGGTGGATACACATCTTGTCATATGATCAAATGGTTTCGCGAAAAATCAATAATCAGACAACAAGATGTGCGAACTCGATATTTTACACGACTCTCTTTACCAATTCTGCCCCGAATTACACTTAAAACGACTCAACAGCTTAACGTTGGCTTGCCACGCATTACTTGACTGTAAAACTCTCACTCTTACCGAACTTGGCCGTAACCTGCCAACCAAAGCGAGAACAAAACATAACATCAAACGAATCGACCGATTGTTAGGTAATCGTCACCTCCACAAAGAGCGACTCGCTGTATACCGTTGGCATGCTAGCTTTATCTGTTCGGGCAATACGATGCCCATTGTACTTGTTGACTGGTCTGATATTCGTGAGCAAAAACGACTTATGGTATTGCGAGCTTCAGTCGCACTACACGGTCGTTCTGTTACTCTTTATGAGAAAGCGTTCCCGCTTTCAGAGCAATGTTCAAAGAAAGCTCATGACCAATTTCTAGCCGACCTTGCGAGCATTCTACCGAGTAACACGGCACTGTTGCAAATAGTCGGTGGTGATAAACTTATCATCCCCTTTTGCTGATGGAGCTGCACATGAACCCATTCAAAGGCCGGCATTTTCAGCGTGACATCATTCTGTGGGCCGTACGCTGGTACTGCAAATACGGCATCAGTTACCGTGAGCTGCAGGAGATGCTGGCTGAACGCGGAGTGAATGTCGATCACTCCACGATTTACCGCTGGGTTCAGCGTTATGCGCCTGAAATGGAAAAACGGCTGCGCTGGTACTGGCGTAACCCTTCCGATCTTTGCCCGTGGCACATGGATGAAACCTACGTGAAGGTCAATGGCCGCTGGGCGTATCTGTACCGGGCCGTCGACAGCCGGGGCCGCACTGTCGATTTTTATCTCTCCTCCCGTCGTAACAGCAAAGCTGCATACCGGTTTCTGGGTAAAATCCTCAACAACGTGAAGAAGTGGCAGATCCCACGATTCATCAACACGGATAAAGCGCCCGCCTATGGTCGCGCGCTTGCTCTGCTCAAACGCGAAGGCCGGTGCCCGTCTGACGTTGAACACCGACAGATTAAGTACCGGAACAACGTGATTGAATGCGATCATGGCAAACTGAAACGGATAATCAACGCCACGCTGGGATTTAAATCCATGAAGACGGCTTACGCCACCATCAAAGGTATTGAGGTGATGCGTGCACTACGCAAAGGCCAGGCCTCAGCATTTTATTATGGTGATCCCCTGGGCGAAATGCGCCTGGTAAGCAGAGTTTTTGAAATGTAAGGCCTTTGAATAAGACAAAAGGCTGCCTCATCGCTAACTTTGCAACAGTGCCAAAAAGGGAGCCTGAGGCTCCCTTTTACGTCTGGCGCAGCGTACAGACTTACACTTCCAGATCCGCCATATCGCCCTTCTCCTGCAGCCAGTTGCGACGATCTTCCGAACGCTTTTTGGCCAGCAGCATATCCATTATCGCCGTGGTCTGCTGCTCGTCCTCATCGCTTATCACCAGCTGCACCAGGCGGCGGGTATTCGGGTCAAGGGTGGTTTCGCGCAGCTGCATCGGGTTCATCTCACCGAGCCCTTTAAAGCGCTGGACGTTTGGCTTGCCCTTCTTGCGCTTTAGCTGTTCCAGCACGCCGGTTTTTTCTTCTTCCGTCAGCGCGTAGTAAACCTCTTTGCCGAGGTCGATACGGTACAGCGGCGGCAGCGCCACGTAGACGTGCCCCTCTTTCACGAGGGTACGGAAATGTCTTACGAACAGCGCGCACAGCAGGGTGGCAATGTGCAGACCATCGGAGTCCGCATCCGCCAGAATACAAATTTTACCGTAGCGCAGCTGGCTTAAATCATCGCTATCCGGGTCAATACCAATCGCCACCGAAATGTCGTGCACTTCTTGCGAAGCTAACACTTCATCGGAAGAGACTTCCCAGGTATTAAGGATCTTGCCCTTCAGCGGCATGATCGCCTGATATTCGCGATCGCGCGCCTGCTTGGCTGAGCCGCCCGCCGAATCCCCTTCGACAAGGAACAGCTCGGTACGGTTCAGATCCTGGGCGGTACAGTCCGCCAGTTTACCCGGCAGCGCCGGACCGCTGGTCAGCTTTTTGCGCACCACTTTTTTGGCGGCGCGCAGACGGCGCTGGGCGCTGGAGATGGCCATCTCCGCCAGCAGCTCCGCGGCCTGCACGTTCTGATTCAGCCACAGGCTGAAGGCGTCCTTCACCACGCCGGAGACGAACGCCGCGCACTGGCGCGACGACAGGCGCTCTTTGGTTTGCCCGGCGAACTGCGGATCCTGCATCTTCACCGACAGCACGTACGCGCAGCGATCCCAGATATCTTCCGCTGACAGCTTTACGCCGCGCGGCAGGATATTACGGTACTCGCAGAACTCACGCATCGCGTCGAGCAGCCCCTGACGCAGACCGTTAACGTGCGTCCCGCCCTGCATAGTCGGGATCAGGTTCACGTAGCTCTCGGTCAGCAGTTCGCCGCCTTCCGGCAGCCACAGCAGCGCCCAGTCCACCGCCTCCGTCTCGCCGGAGAAGGCGCCGACGAATGGTTTTTCCGGCAGCAGCGGCAGGCCGTTCACCGCTTCGCTCAGGTAATCGTTCAGGCCATCGGCATAGCACCAGCTCTGCTCGCTGTTGTTCACCTGGTCGCGGAAAACAATTTCCACGCCCGGGCACAGCACCGCTTTCGCTTTTAACAGGTGGGTCAGACGTGAAACGGAAAAGCGCGGGCTGTCGAAGAAGCTTTCGTCCGGCCAGAAATGGACGCTGGTCCCGGTATTGCGTTTGCCGCAGGTGCCGGTGACGTGCAGGTCTTCCACTTTTTCACCATTTTCAAAGGCGATGCTGTAGACCTGACCGTCGCGACGCACGTTGACCTCCACGCGTTTTGACAGGGCGTTGACCACCGAGATCCCCACCCCGTGCAGGCCGCCGGAAAACTGATAGTTTTTATTGGAAAACTTACCGCCCGCATGCAGCCGGCAGAGGATCAGCTCAACCGCCGGCACGCCCTCTTCCGGGTGGATGTCGACCGGCATCCCACGACCATCGTCAATGACCTCCAGGGACTGGTCGGCATGAAGGATAACTTCCACGCGTTTGGCGTGGCCTGCCAGCGCTTCATCCACACTGTTATCAATAACCTCCTGACCAAGATGGTTAGGACGAGTGGTGTCGGTATACATGCCCGGACGGCGGCGCACCGGCTCTAGCCCGGTGAGTACCTCAATGGCATCAGCATTATATGAAGATTGCGTCATGGTGTGTATTCGTAGGTCGTTCAGGGCCGTTTAGCGCAGGCCGAGAAATTCGATAATCTGAGTGAAATGATCGTCAAAGCCGACAAATGCGTGATTACCGCCCTCCTCTACCGTCTGCCGGCAAGAGGCGTAGTAATGAACGGCCTGGCGGTAATCAAGCACTTCATCCCCGGTCTGCTGCAGCAGCCAGAGTAAATCCGGCGCTTCGAGCGGGTCGATTTGCATGACTTTGAGATCGTAAATATGGCGAGACTCTAGCACATATTGCTGCCCGGTGTATGGATTCTCATTGTGGCCGAGAAAATTGTTTAGTAGTTCAAACGGCCGCACCGCCGGGTTAACCACCACCGCCGGCAGCATAAAGCACTGCGAAAGCCAGGTCGCGTAGTAGCCGCCCAGCGACGACCCTACGACCCCCAGCGGCTCGCCTCCGTGCTCCAGCACGATGGACTCCAACAGCTCCGCCGTTTCCGCCGGGTAAGGCGGCAACTCCGGCACCACCATGGTGATCTCTGGATAGTGCTGCGCCAGCCAGGTCTTTAACGCCGTCGCCTTCGCCGAGCGCGGAGAGCTGTTAAAGCCATGCAGATAAAGGAGCGTCGCCATCAGTAGCCTTCTGAAGCAATATCCGGATGAAACGCGGCGCCTTCCAGGCGGCACACTTCGGTGGTCAGCGTCCCGTCAGGGTGAAGCTCCAGCCAGCGCCAGCCCGGTGACACCGTATCCAGAGTGAAATTGGCACAGTGCGGTTTAAACTGGACGCAGGTCGACGGCGTCGCCATCATGCGCCGGCCATTCCAGTCGAGATCCAGTTCCTGATGAATATTGCCGCACAAAAGATGCTTCACCCGCGGCCAGGCGCTCAACGCGCTGTCCAGCGCGCCGGCGTTGCGCAGACTATGCTGATCCAGCCAGCTGCAGCCGGCCGGCAGCGGATGATGGTGCAGCAGGAGTAAAGTATAGCGCTCCGGCGCCTCCGCCAGCTTATGTTCGAGCCACTCCAGCTGGAAGTCGCTCAGCTCGCCATGGGGAACGCCAAACACCTGGCTGTCGAGCAGCAGGATCTGCCAGCGATCGCCGAGAAACACGCGCTTGGCAGGGGAAATGCCCGCCTCCTGCAGGGTGCTGTACATCGCCGGCTGGAAATCATGGTTGCCCGGTAGCCAGACGCAGGGTGCAGCAAAACTCGCGATGCCCTCAGCAAAATGCTGATAGGCCGCGGAGGAGTGGTCCTGTGCCAGATCGCCTGTTGCGACAATCAGATCGCATGGACGCTGTGAGGCATGAATGGCCGACAGTACGGCCTGATAGCTATCCCAGGTATTGATGCCTAACAACGTTTCATGCTTTTCAGCAAACAGGTGAGTATCAGTAATTTGTAATATCCTGACTCTGGCCTCACCAGCCAGAGGTAGGTTTAACAGGCTTTCCAAATGGTGTCCTTAGGTTTAACGACGCTAACAAACCGGAATCGCCATCGCTCCATGTGCTAAACAGTAACGCAGCCAGTCGGCCAAAAACTGGTTAATTTGATGCTTTTCGTCGCGTTGATGCAACTTTTTATTAGGATAATCATATCGCGCTTTGAAGCGAAAGATCTGCTGACTCGAACACACTTCGGCCACCATGGCGTCATGGTAGAGGCGGACGGTCATCGATGGCAGGCTCCAGTAGCTCACTGCAGGCAGAGTCTGCTCTATTGCCACCAGAGTAGTGTAGCGGGTCGATTCAACTATCGTTAACCGATACTGCGCGCTTCCCACCTGATAGCTTACCTTCTCACCCGCTGCATCCGTTCGCGGCAACAGGCGGCGCAACTGCGCGAAGTTGGTCTCGCACAGGCGCATCATCTCAGGGAAGTCAGGTGTATAACGCTTCATTTTGTCCACTCATTTCGTAAATTGTGATAATGCAATTGCAGCCATTGCAAGGCGATGACAGAGGCTGCGTTGTCGATTTTCCCCTCTTCTACCCACTGGTAAGCCTGCTCCCGACTCACCACATGCACCCGAATATCCTCGTTTTCCTCGGCCAGGCCGTGAATGCCTTTTGCCGTCGATGCATCAACTTCTCCCACCAGGATCGATAACCGTTCGCTGGTGCCGCCGGGACTGGCCAGATAGCTTAATATTGGTTTCGTCCGCCCAACTTCAAGCCCGGCCTCCTCCAGCGCTTCCCGACGGGCAACATCTTCCACCGTTTCACCCGCTTCAATCATGCCGGCGACCATCTCCAGCAGCCACGGGCTCTCGCTGGTATCATAGGCGGCGATACGGATTTGTTCGACCAGCACCACTTCGTCGCGCACCGGGTCAAAGGGTAGCAAGACGGCGGCGTGCCCGCGCTCAAAAATTTCACGGGTGATTTCGCCACTCATGCCGCCGTTAAACAGGCGGTGGCGAAAACGGTATAAATCGAGCGAAAAAAAACCACGATATAGCGTTTCGCGTGCAATAATTTCTACATCATTTTTGGAGAAGGTAATTCCCTGCTGCGTGGGTTTGCTCATTGTCATGTCCTGCGAATCTGAAATTAGGGATTTCCAAACCGTTTGGCTACCGTTTTACGGTCCGTATGTTAGATTGGTGCAAATTACCGCCGGATGGCACGTAACGCCAACTTTTTACGGCGGCAGAATCGATACAATCAGCGGAATTTTTCTTAGAATTAGACCAGCGCTAAATGCTTCACAACAAGGAATGCAAATGAAGAAATTGCTCCCCATTCTTATCGGCCTGAGCCTGACCGGGTTCAGCGCCATGAGCCAGGCGGAAAACCTGCTTCAGGTTTACCAGCAGGCACGCATCAGCAACCCCGATCTGCGTAAATCGGCAGCCGATCGTGACGCCGCGTTCGAAAAGATCAACGAAGCGCGCAGTCCATTACTGCCTCAGCTTGGGCTGGGAGCGGATTATACCTATACCAATGGCTATCGCGACAGCAACGGCGTCAACTCTAACGTCACCAGCGGTTCGCTGCAGTTAACGCAGGTTCTGTTTGATATGTCGAAATGGCGCGCCCTGACGCTGCAGGAAAAAACGGCAGGGATTCAGGATGTCACGTATCAGACCGATCGGCAAACTCTGATTCTGAATACCGCGACGGCCTATTTTAAAGTGCTGGCCGCCATCGATACGCTCTCCTATACCGAAGCGCAGAAACAGGCCATTTACCGCCAGTTGGATCAAACCACGCAGCGCTTTAACGTAGGCCTGGTGGCGATCACCGACGTACAGAACGCCCGTTCACAATACGATGCCGTGCTGGCGAACGAAGTCACCGCGCGTAACGATCTCGACAACGCCGTCGAAGGACTGCGTCAGGTCACCGGTAATTACTATCCGGAGCTGGCCTCCCTGAACGTGAACGGCTTTAAAACCAACAAGCCGCAGGCGGTCAATGCCCTGCTGAAGGAAGCGGAGAACCGCAACCTGTCGTTGCTGCAGGCGCGTCTGAGCCAGGACCTGGCCCGCGAGCAGATTCGCCAGGCGCAGGACGGCCATTTGCCGACCCTGAACCTTTCCGCCTCTACCGGGGTCTCGAATACGCGTTACAACGGTTCGAAAACCAATACCCCGCTCGCCTACAACGACAGTGATAACGGGCAGAACCAAATCGGCCTGAACTTCTCTCTGCCACTGTACCAGGGCGGCGCGGTGACCTCGCAGGTCAAGCAGGCGCAATACAACTTCGTCGGCGCCAGCGAGCAGCTGGAAAGCGCCCACCGCAGCGTCGTGCAGACTGTGCGTTCATCGTTTAACAACGTGAACGCCTCCATCAGCAGCATCAACGCCTACAAACAGGCGGTGGTCTCTGCGCAAAGCTCCCTGGATGCCATGGAAGCTGGCTACTCGGTGGGTACGCGTACTATCGTTGACGTCCTCGACGCCACCACTACGCTGTATAACGCTAAGCAGCAGCTCTCGAATGCGCGCTACAACTACCTGATCAACGAGCTGAACATTAAGTCGGCGTTAGGTACCCTGAACGAGCAGGATCTGGTCGCCCTGAACAACACGCTGGGTAAACCCATCTCCACCTCCGCAGATAGCGTCGCGCCGGAAAATCCGCAACAGGATGCCACCGCTGATGGCTACGGCAACACTACCGCGGCGGTGAAGCCGGCGTCCGCACGGACCACCCAGAGCAGCGGCAGCAATCCGTTCCGTCAGTAATTCTCATATTGTGATGCGCATCGCCTGTCCGTCGGACAGGCGATGCGTTAAACGTAAGGCAACGTAAAGATCCCCCGCTTAGCGCCCCTCTTCGCTTCATTTTCCACCACTCATCCTCTATCCTGAGCGTTAACACACGCCATACCACTGGGTCCTGGAAGACAAATATGAAACGGACAAAAAATATTAATCATTCGTCGTTCCGCAAAAGCTGGAGCGCACGCCATCTGACGCCGGTCGCGCTGGCCGTTACCGCGGTCTTTATGCTCGCCGGTTGTGAAAAAAGCGATGAAACGGTGTCGCTGTACCAGAACGCCGATGACTGCTCCGCCGCCAACCCGGGCAAAGCAGCCGAATGCACCACGGCCTACACCAACGCGGTAAAAGAGGCAGAGCGCACTGCGCCGAAGTATGCCACCCGCGAAGACTGCGTCGCCGAGTTTGGCGAAGGCCAGTGCCAGCAGACGCCAGCCCAGGCGGGCGTCGCCCCGGAAAACCAGGCGCAGGCGCAAAGCAGCGGCAGCTTCTGGATGCCGCTGATGGCCGGCTACATGATGGGCCGCCTGATGGGCGGCGGCATGGCGCAACAGCAGCCGCTGTTCAGCTCGAAAAATCCGGCCAGCCCGGCCTACGGTCAGTACACTGACGCCAGCGGCAAGAGCTATGGCGCCGCCCAGCCGGGCCGCACCATAAATGTGCCGAAAACCGCGATGGCGCCGAAGCCAGCCACCACCACCACCGTCACCCGCGGCGGCTTTGGCGAGTCGGTAGCGAAACAGTCGACCATGCAGCGTAGCGCCGCAGGCTCAACGTCCTCTTCTCGCTCAATGGGCGGCTAAGCAACATGGAAAGAGTCAGTATTACCGAGCGCCCGGACTGGCGCGAGAAAGCGACCGAGTACGGTTTCAACTTCCATACCATGTACGGCGAGCCCTACTGGAGCGAAGAGGCGTATTACAAGCTGACCCTCGCGCAGGTGGAAAAGCTGGAAGCGGTCACCGCTGAGCTACATCAGATGTGCCTCCAGGTGGTGGAAAAAGTGATCGCCAGCGATGAGCTGATGACCAAATTCCGCATCCCTAAACACACCTGGGGTTTTGTACGCCAGTCGTGGAAAACCAACCAGCCGTCGCTCTACTCACGTCTCGACCTGGCCTGGGATGGCGTCGGCGAACCGAAGCTGCTGGAGAACAATGCCGACACCCCGACCTCGCTGTATGAAGCGGCCTTCTTCCAGTGGATCTGGCTGGAAGATCAGCTCAACGCCGGCAAGCTGCCGGCGGGCAGCGACCAGTTCAACAGTTTGCAGGAAAAGCTGATCGATCGCTTCGGCGAGCTGCGCGAGCAGTTTGGCTTTCAGCTGCTGCATATGGCCTGCTGCCGCGATACCGTTGAAGATCGCGGTACCGTGCAGTATCTGCAGGACTGCGCCGCTGAAGCGGGGCTGGCGACGGAATTCCTCTACGTTGAAGATATCGGCCTGGGCGAAAAAGGCCAGTTTACCGATCTGCAGGATCAGGTGATTGGCAATCTGTTCAAGCTCTATCCGTGGGAGTTTATGCTGCGGGAGATGTTCTCCACCAAGCTGGAAGACGCTGGCGTCCGCTGGCTGGAGCCGGCGTGGAAAAGCATTATCTCCAACAAGGCGCTGCTGCCGATGCTGTGGGAGATGTTCCCCAATCACCCTAATCTGCTGGCGGCCTACTTCAGCGAAGATACTCACCCGGAGATGGAGAAGTACGTCATTAAGCCAATCTTCTCCCGCGAAGGCGCTAACGTGTCGATCGTTGAAAATGGCAAAGTGGTGGAGGCAGTAGAAGGCCCGTACGGGGAAGAAGGCACCATCGTGCAGGCGTTTTACCCGCTGCCGAAGTTTGGCGATAGCTATACGCTGATTGGCAGCTGGCTCATCAACGACCAGCCTGCAGGGATCGGTATTCGCGAAGACCGGGCGCTGATCACCCAGGATCTGTCGCGCTTCTATCCGCACATTTTCGTCGAATAATGCCGCGCTCCGGCGACGGTAAATGCCGCCGGAGCGCGCTATCATCAGGCGCCAACCAACACCGACAGCATGCTCAGCGAGCCCATCTCGATGCCATCGACTGGGATCGTTATCGCCTCAACGCCATCCCACGTCCCCAGGACATACAGCAGCGGCAGGAAATGCTCCGCCGTCGGATTGGAGAGCGAGCCCCCTTCGTGTGCCAGGTAGTTAACCAGCGGGTGCTGCTCGTCCAGCCCCTGCCATTGCAGATTCGCCTTCACGTAGTTATTGAAGGACTCTGCCCAAGGGTACGGCGTGTTCTCGCCATGCCAGCGGGCGGTGCGCAGGTTATGCACCACGTTGCCGCTGGCCACCAGCATAATGCCTTCATCACGCAGCGAGGCCAGTTTCCGCCCCATTTCGAGATGCCAGGCCGGCGGTTTGGTGCTGTCGATGCTCAACTGAACCATCGGGATATCCGCCTGCGGATACATTTTAATCAGCACGCCCCACGAGCCATGGTCAAATCCCCAGGCTTCTGTATCGAGGGTGACCGGCACCGGCGAGAGCAGCTCCACCAGCCGTTGCGCCAGCGCCGGAGAGCCCGGCGCCGGATAATGCGTGTCATACAGCGCCTGCGGAAAACCGCCGAAGTCATGAATGGTCTTCGGCGCCTCCATCGCCGTTACGCCCGTACCGCGCGTAAACCAGTGCGCAGAGACCACCACGATCGCTTTCGGACGCGGCAGGGTTTCGCCCAGTTGAGCCCAGGCGCGGGTATAACGGTTGTCTTCCAGCACGTTCATTGGGCTGCCATGGCCGAGAAACAACGCGGGCATTCGGGTACGGGACATGATGATATCCTTAGGGTGTCAATGTGATGTGCTCACATTACGCGCTTTTGCGCCAGGATAAACTCAGATAACCATGATGATGATCGTCAGAAAATTTGAATGTAATTCGCGGTAAAGGGACGTGTCCCGTACGCGCATCCTCAGGCAATATACTCGTATGTAATTATTTTCACAGGGAGAGAAGCGATGTCATCACCCTTAATATTGACGCTGTTAGCCGGTAGCGCAACCTTCATTGGCGCCATATTCGGCGTGATTGGCCAGAAACCCTCTAACCGCCTGCTTGGCTTCTCCCTCGGCTTTGCCGCCGGGATTATGCTATTGATTTCGTTGATGGAAATGCTGCCTGCCGCGCTGGCCGCCGAGGGCATGTCGCCGCTGCTCGGCTACGGAATGTTTGTTGTCGGCCTGCTGGGCTACTTTGGCCTTGACCGCCTGCTGCCGCACGCCCACCCGCAGGATCTGATGACTCCCGCCATGCCGCGCCCGCGCAACTTACGCCGCACCGCTATTCTTCTGACGCTGGGGATCAGCCTGCATAACTTTCCGGAAGGGATCGCCACCTATGTCACGGCCAGCAACAACCTCGAGCTTGGCATGGGCGTCGCCCTTGCCGTCGCCCTGCACAATATTCCGGAAGGACTGGCGGTTGCCGGACCGGTGTATGCCGCCACCGGCTCGCGCAGCAAAGCGGTGCTCTGGGCCGGGCTTTCCGGCATGGCGGAAATTTTGGGCGGCGTGCTGGCGTGGTTGATTCTGGGGAGCCTGGTCTCGCCGCTGGTGATGGGCGCGATCATGGCTGCCGTCGCCGGGATTATGGTGGCGCTGTCGGTCGATGAACTGATGCCGCTGGCGAAAGAGATCGATCCGCAAAGCAATCCAAGCTACGGCGTCCTGTGCGGGATGTCGGTCATGGGGCTGAGCCTGGTGGTACTCCAGACGATGGGCATCGGTTAAAGCGCAGAAACAACACAGCCCACTAACAAGTGGGCTGTGCTCGGGCGTAGCGAACCGCTATTTAGCTGGCTTTACGCTCATGTTCGCGACGATAGGCCACCAGATCTTCAATCGTGACTACCGCCATATTGTGCTGCTGAGCGAACTTGATGCACTCCGGCGCGCGGGCCATGGTGCCATCGTCATTGGTCAGCTCGCACAGCACGCCTGCCGGTTTAAAGCCAGCCAGGGTCACGAGGTCGATAGTGGCTTCAGTGTGGCCGCCGCGGGTCAGTACGCCGCCCGGCTGCGCACGCAGCGGGAAGACGTGACCTGGACGGTTAAGATCGGAAGGTTTCGCGCCGTCGGCGATGGCCGCGCGGACGGTGGTCACGCGGTCGGCAGCGGAGACGCCGGTGGTCACACCTTCGGCCGCTTCGATGGTCACGGTGAAGCCGGTGCCGTAGGCGCTGGTGTTGTTCTCTACCATCATCGGCAGATCCAGCTGTTTGCGGCGATCTTCGGTCAGGCACAGGCACACAATGCCGCTGCCGTGACGAATGGTCAGCGCCATCTGCTCAACGGTCATGGTTTCAGCGGCGAAGATCATATCGCCTTCGTTTTCACGGTCTTCATCATCAAGCACCATCACGCCGCGGCCTTCGCGCAGGGCGTCCAAAGCGTGTTCCACACGTTCAAAAGCGGTACCAAAAGAAGAAAGGAGCGTCTGATTCATGGTAAAAAAACCTCATTAAAATTATGGTTACCAGAATCAGGGCAGTCTTAGGAGCGCCGGTTTAGCGGCAAAAGTCAACGCGAGCGGGCCTGGGCCCGACTGTGCCGTTACTCTCTCCCATCCGGACTTTAACCGTCGGCCCCGGAATTACACCGGATCTGCTGACCTTCCCGTAGTCACGGGAAGCGCTCGCGGGCTTTCAACGCCATGGTTGATTTACCGCCGGTGGGGAATTTCGCCCCGCCCTGAGAATAAGCGAGATAACTATAACGCTATTGACTATCCTCGGCAATGCATAAGCTTCAAACATTTCTGGTTTATAGGCGGCCTGGTTCGCACTACAATGATCAATCATCCGACCCGAGCAGGAAACCACCATGATTGACCCGAAAAAAATTGAACAAATCGCCCGCCAGGTCCATGAGTCGATGCCAAAAGGACTTCGCGATCTGGGTGAGGATGTTGAGAAGAAAATCCGCCAGGCGCTGCAGTCGCAGCTGACCCGTCTGGATCTGGTTAGCCGCGAAGAGTTTGATGTGCAGACTCAGGTGCTGCTGCGGACCCGGGAAAAACTGGCGCTGCTGGAGCAGCGCCTGAATGACCTCGAAAACCGCCCGGCGGCGACGCCGGGCAGCGAAGAGCAGCAGTAAAAAACGGGCCCCTGGGGGCCCGTTTTGCGTTTGGCTTAATGGGCGGCTTCCGCCTGACTACTCACCTGGCGACAGTACAGTTCATAGCGCTGGCAAAACCATTCACGATGTTCTTCATCCATATTGCCGACAATGGCCTGAAGATCAACTGGCTGGCCCTGGGCGTGCATTCTGGCGAAACTCCGCGCCAAAAAATCAAAATTCTTCATTGAATACATATCGTTATGGTTCATGCGCATACTCCTTCAGCGGTGGATGTTCTGATAAGTCATATGCCTTTTACTCACTTCAGTATTTACGCTTACCTTAACGCGATTTGTACGAAAAATGCGCTTAACATGATTATTTATTGCGCTAAATCATTTTCCACATGATTAAATAAAAACGGCCCGCGATATCGCTATCGCAGGCCGTAATGTTTCACCACACAGGCGGGTGAATAACGAAAAAGTTATTTTTCGCTATCTTTTTGTATTTTCTTAATAATATTGGTAGTCGAGCAGCCATCTTCAAAGTTGAGCACCAGCACTTCGCCACCGTTCGCCCAGACCTCTTCGCTGCCGGCGATCTGCTCCGGTTTGTAGTCGCCGCCCTTGACCAGCAGATCCGGCAGGATGCCAGCGATCAGGCGCTGCGGAGTATCTTCTTCAAATGACACCACCCAGTCGACCGCTTCCAGCGCCCCCAGCACGATCATCCGCTGTTCCAGCGGGTTCACCGGGCGGGTCTCGCCTTTCAGACGTTTGGTGGAGGCATCGCTGTTGACCGCCACGATCAGACGGTCGCCCAGCTTACGCGCATTCGCCAGATAGGAGACATGACCGGCATGCAGAATGTCAAAGACGCCGTTGGTCATCACCACTTTCTCGCCGCGCTTGCGCGCCGCCGCAACCGCCTGTTTGAGTTCCTCTTCGCTCATCACGCCAAAGCCGGTCTCAGCCCGGCCGCGGACCGCGTTTTCCAGCTCGACAGGGGAAACGGTGGATGTACCCAGCTTACCGACCACCACTCCCGCCGCGGCGTTAGCGAAATAGCAGGCCTCTTCCAGGGTGTTGCCGGACGCCAGGGTCGCCGCCAGCACGCCAATCACCGTGTCGCCGGCGCCGGTCACGTCGTACACTTCCTGGGCCTGGGTCGGCATATGCAGCGGCGGACGCCCCGGCTGCAGCAGCGTCATCCCCTGCTCAGAGCGCGTCACCAGCAGCGCCGACAGTTCGAATTCGGCGATGAGCTTCATGCCGCGCTCAACGATCTGCGCTTCATCCTGGCACTTGCCCACCACCGCTTCAAACTCAGAGAGGTTCGGGGTGAGCAACGTCGCGCCGCGATAGCGTTCGAAATCGGTGCCTTTCGGATCGATCAGCACCGGCACGCCCGCTTCGCGTGCGAGTCGGATCATGGTCTGGACGCTGGTCAGCGCCCCTTTGGCATAGTCCGAAAGGACCAGCGCGCCAATAGAGCCCAGCGCCTGCTGAATGCGCTCGTGCATCGGCTGCGGATCGACGCCGGAGAAGCCCTCTTCAAAGTCGAGGCGGATCAGCTGTTGATTGCGCGACAGCACCCGCAGCTTGGTGATAGTCGGGTGAGTCGGGACGGAGACGAAGTCGCACTTCACATTGACGTTGGCCAGCGCCTGGCTCAGCGCGCGGGCGGCGTCATCAATCCCGGTCAATCCCACCAGGCGCGAGGTTGCCCCCAGCGAGGCGATGTTCATCGCTACGTTTGCCGCGCCGCCAGGACGTTCTTCGATATTTTCCACCTTCACCACCGGCACCGGGGCTTCCGGGGAAATACGACTGGTGGGGCCGTACCAGTAGCGGTCCAGCATCACATCACCCACCACCAACACTCCTGCACGTTCAAACTCCGGCAGCGTTACTTTCATGACTCTCTCCTGCGAGACGCAAACTTTGCGCGCGATAATAGCACACCCGATTTTATAGTTAAGCCATCAGCCATTTCTGCCAGCTGGCGCTGACCTGCTCGCGCTCCCGGCTGAAGGCCTCTGGCGCCACGTGTCCCGGCAGCTCCTGCAGGGCCAGGTGATGGAGCGCGTCACGCAAGGTGGTGTACGCGTGCGTTAAGGCGCGCGCTTCCTCCTCGTCCATGATGTCGTTCTGCGCCAGCAGCTCGAGAATACGCACATTATCAGACCAGCGGGTCAGCTTCGGCTTGTCGCTGGCATAGCGTAGGACCAGATACTGGGTAATAAATTCAATATCCGTGATCCCGCCGGCATCGGCTTTGATATCAAAACGATTGGGATGCTTGTTGCCGAGGTGGGCGCGCATCTTCTCGCGCATCTCGCGAACCTCGATCTGCAGGGTTGCGCCCTCCCGCGGGGTGGTCAGGATATCGCGACGAATGGCGTCAAAGCGCGCCTGCAACGCCGGGTCGCCATAGACCACGCGGGCGCGCACCAGCGCCTGATGCTCCCACGTCCAGGCCTCGTTCTGCTGATAGTCGGCAAACGCGTCAGCGGTGGTAACCAGCATCCCCGCCGCGCCGGAAGGGCGCAGCCGGGCGTCCACTTCGTAGAGAATACCGGACGAGGTGCGGGTGCTGAACAGATGCATGATCCGCTGGGCCAGCCGCAGGTAGAACTGACGGCCGTCAATCTCCCGCTCGCCGTCGGTCATC
Source organism: Klebsiella sp. P1954 (assembly GCF_018199955.1). NCBI lineage: Bacteria > Pseudomonadati > Pseudomonadota > Gammaproteobacteria > Enterobacterales > Enterobacteriaceae > Klebsiella > Klebsiella sp. P1954. Next base: position 3,700,460 of record NZ_CP073373.1, read on the forward strand.
ACCTCCGCCGGGCAGTCATGGAGGAACACCAGGTCGAGATCGGAGCTGTAGCCCAGCTCCCAGCCGCCGAGCTTGCCGTAGCCGACGACGGCGAAGCCGCGCCCCTGGCGATCGTGCAGGTGGGTCGGCAGGCCGTAGCGAGCCACCATCTGCCCCCATGCCTGCTGCACCACCGCATCGAGGATCGCTTCGGCAAGCCAGGTTAAATGATCGCTGACCTTCATCACCGGCAGGGTGCCGGCGATATCCGCCGCCGCGATATGTAGCTGCTGCGCCTGCTTGAACTGGCGCAACGCCTCCAGCTGCTGCTCTTCATCCTCTTCCGGCACCCGCAGCAGATACTGACGCAGCTCGTCGCGATAGGCATCGGTCGCCGTCGGCTGATAGAGGGTGTTGGGATCCAGCAGCTCATCCAGCAGCAGCGGGTGGCGCGCCAGCTGGCTGGCGACCATCGGCGATGCCGCGCAGAGCGTAATCAGGTGTTTCAGCGCGCCGGGGAATTCGCTCAGCAGTTCAAGATAGGTGGTGCGGGTGACGATCCCGGTCAACAGCGGCGTGATCCGCGCCAGAGGCAGCGGCGCATCGGCGCGCGAGCAGATTTCGCTCAGCAGATGCGGCATCAGCTGATCCAGCACCTGGCGGCCGCGCGGGCCGATGGTGCGCCGATCCAGCTCTTTGCGGAAATCGGCAATCAGCGCCAGCACGCTGCGGCGGTCGGCGTCGTTTAAATGCGCCAGCGCCGGACTGGCGTCATCTTCTTCCAGCGCATCCTGCCACAGCTCGCGCCAGTACTCGGCCAGCTGCTCATCTGGCGACTGAGCCTCGTCATCGCCGATCAGTTCATTAAACACCCGCCGTACGTTGGCCATATGGTTCGCCAGCTGCGCGCTCAGCGTCTCCCAGTCATCGGTATGCATCCCCCACGCCAGTCTGGCGCGGTTCAGTTCATCCTGCGGCAGGGTCTGGGTCTGTTCATCGTTGATACTTTGCAGCAGGTTTTCCAGCCGGCGCAGGAACAGATAGGCCGCGCGCAGCAGCGTCGCGTCGCCTTCCGGCAGCAGATGCAGCTCATCAATCGCCGCCAGTGTCGGCAATAGCGCGCGCTGCTGCAGCGCAGGTTCGCGACCGCCGCGGATCAGCTGAAAGACCTGAACGATAAATTCAATTTCACGAATGCCGCCGGCGCCGAGCTTGATGTTGTCTTTCAGCCCGCGACGCCGCACTTCACGGGCGATCATGCCTTTCATGTTACGCAGCGACTGGATCACGCTGAAGTCGATATAGCGGCGGAAGACGAAGGGGCGAAGCATCGCGCGCAGTTCGCTGGCGTAGGCGCCGTCGTTATCGCCCATGATCCGCGCTTTCACCATCGCGTAGCGTTCCCAGTCCCGCCCCTGCTCCTGGTAATAATCTTCCAGCGCCGCAAAGCTGAGCACCAGCGGCCCGCTGTCGCCAAACGGCCGCAGGCGCATGTCCACCCGATAAACAAAGCCGTCCTGCGTTGGCTGGTCGAGCGCCTTGATAAGCCGCTGCCCCAGGCGGGTAAAGAACTGGGCGTTATCCAGCTCGCGACGGCCGCCGCGGGTGGCGCCATGCTCCGGCCAGGCAAAGATCAGATCGATATCGGAAGAGAAGTTCAGCTCGCCGCCGCCCAGCTTTCCCATCCCGAGGATCAGCAGCGGCTGCGGCTGACCCTCGGCGTTGCATGGCGTTCCCCACTCTTTACAGCAGGCGGCGTACAGCCAGTCGCGGGCGGCGACAATCAGGGTCTCCGCCAGGACGCTCAGCTGCTGCAGCGTCTCTTCTTCGCGCACCAGCGACAACGCCTGCGCCCAGGCGATGCGGACCATCATCTGGCGGCGGAAGAGACGCAGCTCTCGCATCAACCCCGCTTCGTCAGTGACGGCCTGCAGGCGCTCCTGCAGCCAGGCTTCGTAATGCCGCCACTCTTCCGCCGCCGGCGCGGAGTCCGCAAGCTCATTCAGCCAGCCCGGCTGAGCGATCACACTCTGTTCGACAAAATCGCTGAACGCCATCACCGACCTGGCCTGTGGGCTCAGTTCGGCAACGGGAAAATCCGTTGGCAGACGGTCAGCGACCGTCTGCCAGTGCTGCTGTAACTGCGGAGAAAGCGGCATCATAAGGGCTCCCTGGCCTGTAATTATCGTTTTCCACTATGCAGCCAGAACGGCTCGGCAGCCAGCGCCTGGCGACGGAAATATTCAAACACGCTGCGGTCGTCATGCTCTATCGCACGCTGAAGTTCCTGCCAGTTCTCCAGCCAGGGCGCGACGGCGTCGCCATAGGCGCCCGCCAGCAGCTGGACGCTGTCGATGTCGCGGGACAGCTTCGGCAACTGGTCAGCGGCATCTTCTATCGCCAGATGCTGCACGGCGCTGCGCAGCTCGGCCGCCACCCGCGAGAGGTGAATATCGGCAAACCGTTTGAACGATCCGGCTATTTTTTTCTCTCCCGCCTCGTTGAGGAACGAACGCCACTCGCGCTGGACCAGCCATTCGGTCAGGGCCAGTTTGGCGCCAACGACCTCGGTGCGGAATAACGCTTCGTCGGCGGTGTCCGCAGCCAGCAGAACGGCGTCGGCGTCGTTCAGCAACGCGCGGAGGTGGGTGGTCGCCTTACGCGGCACGATGCCGCCGAACAGCACGAGGGCATGGCGCACGCGGGCTATCGCCAGCAGAATTTCCGCTTTGGCTTTTGCGTTGCCGCGCAGCCAGATCTCGTCGTGATACAGCCAATGCGCCAGGGCGCTCTCCAGCGCCGCCTCCAGCCCCTGCTCCACGCTGGCCTTCGCTGCCACCGGCAGCACCGCCAGCCGGGTCACCGGACGCTCATTGTTACCTTGCGCCAGATGATACCCGCGCGCGGCTTTGCTCAGGCTCCCCTGACGCAGGACGCCGCTCTCCAGCAAACGATGCGCGAGGCGCAGCAGATCGGCGGTCTCCCCGGCGAGCAGCTCCAGCTCCAGTTCGCAGATCGGCTCCTGATGTTCGCCCGCCTTCACTTCGCCACGATCGAGGGCAATCTCAATCTCACTCTTTCCTTCCTGGATCACCCAGCGTTCACGGGCAAAATCGGTACTGAACAGCGGCTGGACATGCTCCGCCAGCGCGGCCGGAAGTTCCCCTTGCGGCCAGACCTCCGCCGGCAGGCGCTCAAGCGCCAGCTCCGGTTTATCCAGTGGAATATTATATTCCGGGCGCTGGTGCAGGCCGCCGACCACCCGACCGGCGATTTTCAGCGTCATCTCATAACGCCCCTGATCGCCGCGGATGCGCAGCCCCATATCGTGACGACGCAGCCAGTTATCGGCGGTTTCGTAATAAATGTTCAGCAACTGGCCCGCGGGCGTATGTTTCGCCTCGAGCGCATTGAGCTGCTCGCGCAGCGTCTCTACCCCATCCTGAGCGACGATAAACTTGAGTTCGATTTCTTGAGCCATGACTGAATTCTTCCGCTTCTGTGCTGCGCCGACAAATTGCGGCGAACTTACGACAATATTTTTTGTCAGTAGATAGTATTTTGCGGTGAATCGCCATGCAACGCGCTTTTTGCCGGGCCACCTCCTGGATGATTCCGATTGTGGCGGAAAACTTTGCGTCGCTCTGGCGATGCCTCTACTATCGTTCCACTTTTTATGACCAAACGATGACCTGATGCCAAAATTACGCCTGATTACTTTTACTTTGCTCGCGCTTAGCGCCGCCACGGCGGTTCACGCAGAAGAAAAGCGCTACGTTTCCGATGAGCTGAACACCTGGGTTCGCAGCGGCCCGGGCGATAATTATCGTCTGGTCGGCACCATCAACGCCGGGGAAGAAGTGTCGGTACTGCAAACGAACGACAGCACCAGTTACGCGCAAATTCGCGATAGCAACGGCCGTACCGCCTGGATCCCGCTGAAAGAGCTGAGCAACGAGCCCAGCCTGCGCACCCGCGTCCCGGATCTGGAAAACCAGGTCAAAACGCTGACCGATAAGCTGAATAACATCGATGCCACCTGGAACCAGCGCACGGCGGATATGCAGAAGAAAGTCGCCGGCAGCGACAGCGTGATTAACGCGCTGAAGGACGAGAACCAAAAGTTGAAAAACGAGCTGGTTGTCGCGCAGAAGAAGGTGAATGCGGCAAATCTGCAGCTTGATGATAAACAGCGCACCATTATCATGCAGTGGTTTATGTACGGCGGCGGTGTGCTGGGCGTCGGTCTGCTGCTCGGTCTGGTGCTGCCGCATCTGGTGCCAAGCCGCAAACGTAAAGACCGGTGGATGAACTAATTCGTCTTCTCTGCCAGACTTACGTATCATCTTGCGAAAAACGGATACGGGAGAATCAGGCGTGAAGAGTTATCTGGTCGGTGGCGCGGTGCGTGACGCGCTGTTAGGGCTGCCGGTCAAAGACCGAGACTGGGTGGTGGTGGGCGCCACCCCGCAACAGATGCTAGACGCGGGCTATCAACAGGTAGGCCGCGATTTTCCCGTGTTCCTCCATCCGCAAAGCCGGGAAGAGTATGCCCTGGCCCGCACCGAGCGCAAATCCGGCGCGGGCTATACCGGTTTTACCTGCTATGCCGCCCCGGACGTCACCCTCGAAGCCGATCTGCTGCGCCGCGACCTGACGGTCAATGCCCTCGCCCAGGATGCCGACGGCGCAATTATCGACCCCTACGGCGGACAGAACGATCTCCGTCAGCGCCTGCTGCGCCATGTCTCTCCCGCGTTTAGTGAAGATCCGCTGCGCGTGCTGCGCGTCGCGCGCTTTGCCGCCCGCTACGCCCACCTCGGTTTTCGCATTGCCGAAGAGACCCAGGCCCTGATGGCCGCGATGGTTGAGGCCGGCGAGCTGGCGCATTTAACGCCGGAGCGGGTGTGGAAGGAGACGGAAAGCGCATTAACTACTCGCAACCCGCAGGTCTTTTTCCAGACGCTGCGCGACTGTCAGGCTCTCAAGGTGCTGTTCCCGGAGATTGACGCCCTGTACGGCGTGCCGGCCCCGGCGAAATGGCATCCGGAAATCGACACCGGCCTGCACACCCTGATGACCGTCACGATGGCCGCGATGCTGTCGCCGGATGTCGACGTACGTTTCGCCACCCTGTGCCATGACCTCGGCAAAGGGCTGACGCCGAAGGCGCTCTGGCCGCGTCACCACGGCCATGGTCCGGCGGGAGTCAAGCTGGTGGAGCAGCTCTGCGCGCGTCTGCGGGTGCCAAACGATATCCGCGATCTCGCGAAACTGGTGGCGGAGTACCATGACCTAATCCACACCCTGCCAATTCTGCAGCCGAAAACCCTCGTCAAACTCTTCGACAGCATTGACGCGTGGCGCAAACCGCAGCGCGTGCAGCAGATCGCGCTCACCAGCGAAGCCGACGTCCGCGGACGCACCGGTTTCGAGGCCAGCGATTACCCGCAAGGGCGCCTGCTGCTGGAGGCCTGGGAAGTGGCGCAGTCGGTCTCCACTAAAGAGGTCGTGGCGGCGGGCTTTAAAGGGGCGGAAATTCGCGAGGAGCTGACGCGGCGGAGAATTGCGGCGGTAGCGCAGTGGAAGGAACAGCGTTGCCCCCAGCCGCAAGGCTGAGGGCGCAGGCCTTAGAAGAAGACCACGTACACCGCTGCCGCGACGATAAAGCGGTAGATAGCGAACGGAATGAACGAGATCCGTTTGATCAGCTGCAGGAAGGTTTTAATCGCAATCAGCGCCACGATAAACGCCATCACGAAGCCGACGGCGAACATCGGGACGTCGCCCATGTTCAGGAAGCCGATGCTCTTGTAGACGTCCAGCACGGTGGCGCCCATCATCATCGGTACCGCCAGCAGGAAAGAGAACTCCGAGGCCGCATAGCGGCTGACGCCCATCAGCATGCCGCCGGAGATAGTCGCCCCCGAGCGGGAGAAACCTGGCCACAGCGCCAGGCACTGAAAGCAGCCGATGACGAACGCCTGACGGTAGGTCATATCGTCAATCCCGACCGCGCGCGGCTGTTTCGGCTTCAGCACTTCCGCTGCAATCAGCAATACGCCGCCGACAATCAGGGCGTACATCACGTTCACCGGGTTAAACAAGGATTTAATGGTGTCATGGAAAATCAGCCCCATCACCACCGCGGGGATCATGCCGAGAAGGATATGGATAAGCGACAAACGGCCGCTGCCCTGGCCTTCATGCGCCGGCGGTTTCCCGAAATGGATGCCGATCAGGCCGAACAGGCGACGCCAGAACATCACCACCACGGCGAGTATCGAACCTAACTGAATCACCACTTCAAAGGTATTTGCGGTATCACCTTCAAACCCCAGCAGATGACCAACAATAATCATATGACCGGTACTGGAAACAGGTAAAAACTCTGTCAAACCCTCAACCACACCCAATATTGCCGCCACCAGCAGCGAGTGTATATCGCTCATCCAATTAAACCCTTTAAAAAAGTAAAATGAAAAAAACCAGGAACACGGTATCGTTCAACAGGCACAACCCGGCTGCCAGAGCGCGCGTAATCCGCAGCGTACAGGAAGTACACACGGATTCGTCCACCGTTCTGGAAGGACATCGCCAGTAAAATTGCCTGATGACCGGATGCTATGACCGGTATAAACGCAATTTGTTTAACAAGTATGACCTGAAAAGTTTTGTTTCAGATTAAGGCCACGTTCAATAATCACCCCGACGTTTGCCGCGCGAGCCACGGCGCCAGGTTTGCTGACTTTTATGCGCACCCATGGCGACTGGAATGTTTCCAGCAGCAGGTCGGCCACCTCTTCCGCCACCCGCTCCACTAACGCAAATTTTCCCCCCTCCACATGCGCAATCACGCGCTCGCTGATATCAGCATAGCTGAGGCAATCGCTGACATCATCGCTGGCGGCCGCCTTGCGGTTATCCCATGCAATTTCGATATCGAACACCAGCTTCTGCTCAATGGTTTGTTCCCAGTCATAAACACCAATGGTGGTGATTACCGAAAGTTGCTCTATAAATACAATATCCATCACGCCCTGCCTGCTTTTTAGCTAAACCGGATACCACTTCCGGCGAATTATGCGTATTATCCACAGATGCAGAGAATACAACGACATTTTCAAAACGGAACAGCGTTATGAGTGCAATCGCGCCTGGACTGGTACTCCTCGCCTACCTCTGCGGCTCCATTTCCAGCGCCATTCTGGTATGTCGCCTTGCTGGCCTGCCCGACCCACGCGACAGCGGCTCAGGCAACCCCGGGGCCACTAACGTACTACGAATTGGCGGAAAAGGGGCGGCCGTAGCGGTACTTATTTTTGATGTGCTGAAGGGCATGCTCCCGGTGTGGGGCGCCTGGGCGCTGGGCCTTACGCCGTTCTGGCTGGGATTAGTGGCGATTGCCGCCTGCGTGGGCCATATCTGGCCAGTCTTCTTTCATTTCCGCGGCGGTAAAGGCGTCGCCACGGCCTTCGGCGCTATCGCCCCCATCGGGCTCGATCTCACCGGGGTGATGGCCGGGACCTGGCTGCTGACCATCCTGCTCAGCGGCTACTCTTCCCTGGGCGCTATCGTCAGCGCCCTGATCGCCCCGTTCTACGTCTGGTGGTTCAAACCGCAGTACACCTTTCCGGTGTCGATGCTCTCCTGCCTGATCCTCCTGCGCCATCACGACAACATTCAGCGTCTGTGGCGCCGCCAGGAGAGCAAAATCTGGACCCGCGTGAAGAAGAAAAAAACGCCAGAGCAGAAGTAATCACCCCTCCCGGCTCCGCCAGCCGGGGAACTCCCCTGCGCTAATCGCGCCTTTCACCCGCCCTTTTACGCTTCCTCGCCATCAAAGGCGATCATCGCCACATCCTCCTTTTGTAACAATATGTTAGCAGCATGGAAAGGCAAAAGTTGCGCTGGCGGCTGGCGGCGCGGCGCAACCCGATCCGCCGCCTTTTCCGCCGCGCCCAGGCTGCGGATCAGGATATTGACGGCAAAGATTATCCGGGTGAATAATCCGGAGCGGTTATGCCGCTTTCCCCTCGCGCCCGTCGCGACGCTCCGGGTTACGGATGACATAAGCGTTTCGTATGACCGGGATAAACTCCCGCCGATCAATACTCATTGCTGCTGTTTTATCTTGATTTTGCAGGGGCGCAACATTGCACGGCACCGTGTTACCACCACTCAAAAAAGGCTGGCAGGCCACGCTGGATCTCCGCTTTCAGCAGGCCGGCGGCAAGACCGTTCTCGCCAGCGCCCAACACGTCGGCCCGCTGACCGTCCAGCGCCCGTTTTACCCGGAAGAAGAGACCTGTCACCTCTATCTGCTTCACCCGCCCGGCGGCATCGTCGGCGGTGATGAGCTGACAATTAGCGCGCACCTTGCCCCCGGCTGCCATACGCTGATAACCATGCCTGGCGCCAGCAAGTTTTACCGCAGCAGCGGCGCACAAGCGCTAGTTCGCCAGCAGTTGACCCTTGCCCCGCAGGCGACCCTGGAGTGGCTCCCGCAGGATGCCATCTTCTTTCCCGGGGCCAATGCCCGGCTGTTCACTACCTTTCATCTTTGCGCCTCCAGCAGGCTGCTGGCCTGGGATCTGCTCTGCCTTGGCCGCCCGGTGATTGGCGAAACCTTCAGCCACGGCACCCTCAGCAACCGGCTGGAGGTATGGGTGGACGATGAGCCGCTGCTGGTCGAGCGCCTGCAGCTGCAGGAGGGAGAGCTCTCCAGCGTCGCCGAACGTCCCTGGGTCGGCACTTTGCTGTGCTATCCCGCTACCGATGCCCTGCTCGACGGGGTGCGCGACGCGCTGGCGCCGCTCGGCCTCTACGCCGGCGCCAGCCTGACCGACCGCCTGCTGACGGTGCGTTTCCTCAGTGACGATAATCTGATTTGCCAGCGGGTGATGCGCGACGTATGGCAGTTTCTGCGCCCTCATCTCACCGGTAAATCTCCCGTACTTCCCCGAATCTGGCTGACTTAAGAGAACGTTATGGAACTGACCCCCCGAGAAAAAGACAAGCTGTTGCTGTTTACCGCCGCGCTGGTGGCGGAGCGTCGCCTGGCCCGCGGCCTGAAGCTCAACTATCCGGAGTCCGTGGCCCTGATCAGCGCCTTTATTATGGAAGGCGCTCGGGACGGCAAAAGCGTGGCCTCGCTGATGGAGGAAGGCCGTCATGTCCTGACCCGCGAGCAGGTGATGGAGGGCGTCCCGGAAATGATCCCGGATATCCAGGTCGAAGCCACCTTCCCGGACGGCTCGAAGCTGGTCACCGTTCACAACCCGATTATCTGAGGTAGCGCCATGATCCCCGGTGAATATCACGTTAAGCCCGGTCAGATAGCCCTGAATACCGGCCGGGCAACCTGTCGCGTGGTCGTTGAGAACCACGGCGATCGGCCGATTCAGGTCGGTTCGCACTACCATTTCGCCGAGGTTAACCCGGCGCTGAAGTTCGACCGTCAGCAGGCCGCCGGCTATCGCCTGAATATCCCGGCGGGCACGGCGGTACGCTTTGAACCCGGCCAGAAACGCGAGGTCGAGCTGGTGGCCTTCGCCGGTCACCGCGCCGTCTTCGGCTTCCGCGGCGAGGTCATGGGCCCTCTGGAGGTAAACGATGAGTAATATTTCACGCCAGGCCTATGCCGATATGTTCGGCCCCACCGTCGGCGACAAGGTGCGCCTGGCGGATACCGAGCTGTGGATCGAGGTGGAGGACGATCTGACCACCTACGGGGAAGAGGTCAAATTCGGCGGCGGCAAAGTGATCCGCGACGGCATGGGCCAGGGACAAATGCTGGCCGCCGACTGTGTCGACCTGGTGCTCACCAACGCGTTGATCGTCGATCACTGGGGGATCGTTAAGGCCGATATCGGCGTGAAGGACGGCCGGATCTTCGCCATCGGCAAAGCCGGTAACCCCGACATCCAGCCCAACGTCACCATCCCCATCGGCGCCGCGACGGAAGTGATCGCCGCCGAAGGAAAAATTGTCACCGCCGGCGGGATCGATACCCATATTCACTGGATCTGTCCGCAGCAGGCGGAAGAGGCGCTGGTCTCCGGCGTGACCACCATGGTCGGCGGCGGCACCGGCCCGGCCGCGGGCACCCATGCTACCACCTGCACCCCGGGCCCGTGGTATATCTCACGCATGCTGCAGGCGGCCGACAGCCTGCCGGTCAATATCGGCCTGCTGGGCAAGGGAAACGTTTCTCAGCCGGATGCCCTGCGCGAGCAGGTGGCGGCGGGCGTTATTGGCCTGAAGATCCATGAGGACTGGGGCGCCACCCCGGCGGCGATCGACTGTGCGTTAACCGTCGCCGATGAAATGGACATCCAGGTCGCCCTGCACAGCGACACCCTGAATGAATCCGGTTTTGTGGAAGACACCCTCGCCGCCATCGGCGGGCGCACCATCCACACCTTCCATACCGAAGGGGCCGGCGGCGGCCATGCGCCGGACATCATCACCGCCTGCGCCCACCCGAACATTTTGCCGTCGTCCACCAACCCAACGCTGCCCTACACCCTCAACACCATCGATGAACATCTCGATATGCTGATGGTCTGCCACCATCTGGACCCGGACATCGCCGAGGACGTGGCCTTTGCCGAGTCGCGCATTCGCCGGGAAACCATCGCTGCGGAAGACGTGCTGCACGATCTCGGCGCCTTCTCGCTCACCTCCTCCGATTCGCAGGCCATGGGCCGCGTCGGAGAAGTGATTCTCCGCACCTGGCAGGTGGCGCATCGCATGAAGGTGCAGCGCGGAGCGCTGGCGGAGGAGACCGGGGATAACGACAACTTCCGCGTGAAGCGCTACATCGCCAAATACACCATCAACCCGGCGCTGACCCACGGCATCGCACACGAAGTCGGATCCATTGAGGTGGGTAAGCTGGCTGACCTCGTGGTCTGGTCACCAGCCTTCTTCGGCGTGAAACCGGCCACCGTGATCAAAGGCGGCATGATCGCCATCGCGCCGATGGGCGATATCAATGCCTCTATTCCGACCCCGCAGCCGGTGCACTACCGCCCGATGTTTGGCGCGCTGGGCAGCGCCCGCCATCACTGCCGCCTCACCTTCCTGTCGCAGGCGGCGGCAGCCAATGGCGTTGCCGAGCGGCTGAACCTGCGCAGCGCGATCGCCGTGGTGAAAGGCTGCCGTACGGTGCAGAAAGCCGACATGGTGCACAACAGCCTGCAGCCTAACATCACCGTCGACGCCCAGACCTATGAGGTGCGGGTGGATGGCGAACTTATCACCAGCGAGCCGGCAGACGTTCTGCCGATGGCGCAACGATATTTAATGAGATGGTCACTCCCTCCTTCCCAGTACTATGCTGAGGACAGGCTTTCATTCGGAGAACCATCATGGAAAACATTGCGCTTATTGGTATCGATCTGGGTAAGAACTCTTTCCATATTCATTGTCAGGATCATCGTGGGAAGGCCGTTTACCGTAAAAAATTCACCCGACCAAAGCTAATCGAATTTCTGGCGACATGCCCGGCAACAACCATCGCGATGGAAGCCTGTGGCGGTTCTCACTTTATGGCACGCAAGCTGGAAGAGTTAGGGCATTTTCCAAAGCTGATATCACCGCAATTTGTCCGCCCATTCGTTAAAAGCAACAAAAATGACTTCGTTGATGCTGAAGCTATCTGTGAAGCAGCATCACGTCCATCTATGCGTTTCGTGCAGCCCAGAACCGAATCTCAGCAGGCAATGCGAGCTCTGCATCGTGTCCGTGAATCCCTGGTTCAGGATAAGGTGAAAACAACTAATCAGATGCATGCTTTTCTGCTGGAATTTGGTATCAGCGTTCCGCGAGGTGCTGCCGTTATTAGTCGACTGAGTACCCTTCTTGAGGACAGTAGTTTGCCTCTTTATCTCAGCCAGTTACTGCTGAAATTACAACAGCATTATCACTATCTTGTTGAGCAGATTAAAGATCTGGAATCTCAGTTGAAACGAAAGTTGGACGAAGATGAGGTTGGACAGCGCTTGCTGAGTATTCCCTGCGTTGGAACGCTGACTGCCAGTACTATTTCAACTGAGATTGGCGACGGGAAGCAGTACGCCAGCAGCCGTGACTTTGCGGCGGCAACAGGGCTGGTACCCCGACAGTACAGCACGGGAGGTCGGACGACATTGTTAGGGATTAGCAAGCGGGGCAACAAAAAGATCCGAACTTTGTTGGTTCAGTGTGCCAGGGTATTCATACAAAAACTGGAACACCAGTCTGGCAAGTTGGCCGACTGGGTCAGGGAGTTGTTGTGTCGGAAAAGCAACTTTGTCGTCACCTGTGCTCTGGCAAACAAGCTGGCCAGAATAGCCTGGGCACTGACGGCGCGACAGCAAACTTACGAAGCATAAAGGCAGAAATACACCAGTTTAAACAATCATTCATCTGGTTTTGCGAATACTGATATTGATGATACTAACGGCCCACCGGCCTGTTGAGGAACCTGTAAAACGGAAAGGCTCATTGAAGCCGTATATTTTCTGGAGGTTCATCAGGCGCGGAACTCATCGAGGCGCGGGAATAAAATCCCATTCAGACGCCGGATAGATTCAAGCAAGCCAACTTGTCGTCAAAATCGGTGTTGCAAAAACGGGAGTGACCATAGATTCTGTTTTAAGGAGAGCGGATGCTTTATTTAACTCAACGTCTGGAGATCCCCGCCGCCGTGACCGCCAGCGTTACGCTGCCGATTGATGTTCGCGTCAAAAGCCGGGTTAAGGTCACCCTCAACGATGGCCGGGAAGCCGGCCTGCTGCTGCCCCGCGGCCTGCTGCTGCGCGGCGGCGATGTGCTCAGCAACGAAGAAGGCACCGAGTTTGTGCAGGTGATTGCCGCTGATGAAGGGGTGTCGGTAGTGCGCTGCGACGATCCGTTTATGCTGGCGAAGGCCTGCTACCACCTCGGCAACCGTCACGTGCCGCTGCAGATCATGCCGGGCGAGCTGCGCTACCATCACGATCACGTGCTGGACGATATGCTGCGCCAGTTCGGCCTGACGGTGACCTTTGGCCAGCTGCCGTTCGAGCCGGAAGCCGGCGCTTACGCCAGCGAGAGCCACGGTCATCATCATGCTCATCATGACCACCACGCTCACAGCCACTAGCATGTCGACAGCGGAACAACGCCTGCGGCTGATGCAGCTGGCCAGCAGCAACCTGCCGGTAGGGGGTTACAGCTGGTCCCAGGGGCTGGAGTGGGCTGTGGAAGCCGGCTGGGTGCCGGACGTCGCGGCCTTCGAGCGCTGGCAGCGACGCCAGATGACGGAAGGCTTTTTTACCGTTGACCTGCCGCTGTTCGCCCGCCTGTACCGCGCCTGCGAACAAGCCGATATCGCTGCGGCCCAGCGCTGGACCGCCTATCTGCTGGCCTGCCGGGAAACTCGTGAACTGCGGGAGGAAGAGCGCAACCGCGGCGCGGCGTTTGCCCGTCTGCTGAGCGACTGGCAGCCGGACTGTCCGCCGCCGTGGCGCTCCCTGTGCCAGCAAAGTCAGCTCGCCGGGATGGCCTGGCTCGGCGTGCGCTGGCGTATCGCCCTGCCCGAGATGGCCCTCAGCCTGGGCTATAGCTGGATTGAGAGCGCCGTGATGGCCGGCGTCAAGCTGGTCCCCTTCGGCCAGCAGGCCGCCCAGCAGCTGATTTTACGTCTTTGTGACCACTACGCGGCCGAGATGCCCCGCGCGCTGGCCGCGCCGGACGGCGATATCGGATCGGCCACCCCGCTCGCCGCCATCGCCTCTGCCCGGCATGAAACCCAATACTCTCGATTATTCCGTTCCTAGGAGAAGCCATGAACTCTTATAAACACCCGCTGCGCGTCGGCGTCGGCGGCCCGGTCGGTTCCGGTAAAACCGCTCTGCTGGAAGCACTGTGTAAAGCGATGCGCGATACCTGGCAGCTGGCGGTGGTCACTAACGACATCTATACCAAAGAAGATCAGCGCATCCTCACCGAAGCGGGCGCGCTGGCGCCTGAACGCATCGTCGGTGTGGAAACCGGCGGCTGCCCGCATACGGCGATCCGCGAAGATGCCTCAATGAACCTCGCCGCCGTGGAAGCGCTGAGTGAAAAGTTCGGTAACCTCGACCTTATCTTCGTGGAAAGCGGCGGCGATAACCTGAGCGCCACCTTCAGCCCGGAGCTGGCGGATCTGACCATCTACGTCATCGATGTGGCCGAAGGGGAGAAGATCCCGCGCAAAGGCGGACCGGGGATCACCAAATCCGATTTCCTGGTGATCAATAAAACCGACCTTGCCCCCTATGTGGGCGCGTCGCTGGAGGTGATGGCGAGCGATACCCAGCGTATGCGCGGCGATCGCCCATGGACCTTCACCAATCTGAAGCAGGGCGACGGCCTGAGCACCATTATCGCCTTCCTCGAAGACAAAGGCATGCTTGGCAAATAGGCCTGTTGCACCAGCCGGGCGCAAGCGCGTCCGGATGGTGCAGCCTCTGCTCTCTCTTTATATCATCCTGCCTCCACCTCCGCGCCACGCCTGCCCTGCAATATGGCATAAGGTTTGCTAATTCAAGTCATGCCTAACCATTAAGGAATGACTATGTCATCACTGGATCTTAACCCTGAATTACCCGCGACAACGCGGACTTCCGGCTCCCGGGAAACCTTAGAAGATTACACCTTACGTTACGCCCCGCTGAGCTTTCGCCGCTGGGGTCCGGGCGTCGTCGCGGTCACCGCGCTGGGCGGCATCGCCTATCTGGCCGACTTTTCCATCGGCGCCAGCATCGGTATGGCCTGGGGCACCAGCAACGCCATCTATTCGATCCTGGTGGCGGCGCTGGTGATCTTCCTCACCGGCATTCCGCTGGCGATCACTGCCGCGCGCTACAACATTGACCTTGACCTGATCACCCGCAGCGCCGGCTTCGGCTATTTCGGCTCGGTGATCACCAGCATTATTTTTGCCGGCTTCACCTTTATCTTCTTCGCCCTCGAAGGCTCGATCATGGCCCAGGGCCTGCTGGTGGGCCTCGGGATCCCGCTGTGGATGGGATATCTGATCGCCACCCTGATGGTGCTCCCGCTGGTGGTCTATGGCATGAAAGCCCTGACCCGCCTGCAGGTGTGGACCACGCCGCTGTGGCTGGTGCTGATGGTGGTGCCGGTGGTGTGGCTGATTGTCAAAGATCCGCAGCTGGTGGACGGCTTCCTGCATTTCGCCGGTAAAAACAGCGCGTCGACGGTGGATATTACCGCCATCATGCTCGGCGCCGGGGTATGCCTGTCGCTGATCATGCAGATTGGCGAGCAAATTGATTACCTGCGCTTTATGCCGCCTAAGACCGCGGAGAATCGTAAAAGCTGGTGGCTGGCGGTCTTTTCCGCCGGCCCGGGCTGGGTGGTGTTAGGGGCGATCAAACAGATCATCGGCGCCTTCCTCGGCTTCTATCTGTTGACCCGTTTCCCGGCGGTGCACAATACCGAACCGGTGCAGCAGTTCGTCAGCGTCTTCGATAACCTGGTGCCCGGCTGGCTGGCCCTGACGCTGGCGGTGGTGCTGGTGGTGATCTCGCAGATCAAAATTAACGTCACCAATGCCTACTCCGGCTCGCTGGCGTGGACCAGCGCCTGGACCCGCACCACCAAACGCTATCCGGGACGGATTATTTTTGTGGTGGTCAACCTGGCGATTGCCCTGGCGCTGATGGAGGGCGATATGTTCAGCGCCCTGTCATGGATCCTCGGCTTTTACTCCAACTTCGCCATCGCCTGGGTCGTGGTGGTGGCGACCGACATCACCTTTAATAAAGGCTTGCTCAAGCTGGCGCCGGCGCAGCCGGAGTATCGTCGCGGCATGATCTACAACGTTAACCCGGTGGGCGTGGTCTCCTTTGGTCTGGCCGCCGGGCTGTCGATCTGCGCCTTCTTCGGTCTGCTGGGGGCGACGCTGGCGCCGTTCTCGCCGCTGATTGCGCTGGTCGTCGCCTTTGTCATGACCCCGCTGATGGGGCTCCTTACCCGCGGGCGCTACTATATTAAGCAGGTGGATGACGGCATCGCCGAGCCGCGCTATGACGCGGCGGGGAACGCCTCCACCACCGTGTATCAATGCGTTAGCTGTGAGGAAGAGTACGAGCGCCCGGACGTGATGCACTCGCACAAGCATCAGGGAGCCATCTGCTCGCTATGTAAAAGTATGGAGTAGTCAGGAAGGCAGGCCGACGTGACGTCGGCCTGTTTCAGGATGCGTTAGGCGGCAGGCAGCTCGGCCAGCGGCCAGCGCGGGCGAACCGTCACGCCGAGCTCGGCTTTGGCGCCGGTTTGCAGACGCACCATGCCGGCGTAGGCGATCATCGCGCCGTTGTCAGTACAGAACTCAGGGCGGGCGTAGAACACCTCGCCGCCGCGTTTTTGCATCATCTCCGCCAGCTTCGCCCGCAGGGTACGGTTGGCGCTCACGCCTCCCGCCATCACCAGACGCTTAAAGCCGGTTTGCTCCAGCGCGCGGCGACATTTAATCATCAGCGTATCGACGACCGCATCCTCAAACGCCCGGGCGATGTCGGCGCGGGTTTGCTCATCGTCGCCGTTGCTGCGAATGGTGTTGGCGGCGAAGGTCTTCAGGCCGGAGAAGCTAAAGTCCAGCCCCGGACGGTCGGTCATCGGCCGCGGGAAGACAAAGCGGCCTTCGGTGCCCTGGGACGCCATTTTCGACAGCATCGGCCCGCCGGGATAATCCAGTCCCAGCAGTTTCGCCGTCTTATCAAAGGCTTCGCCCGCCGCATCGTCAATCGACTCGCCCAGCAGTTCATACTGACCAATACCGGTGACGCTAATCAACTGGGTGTGGCCGCCGGAAACCAGCAGCGCGACGAACGGGAACGCCGGCGGATTATCTTCCAGCATCGGCGCCAGCAGATGCCCTTCCATATGGTGTACCGGGATCGCCGGCACGTTCCAGGCGAAGGCCAGCGACCGGCCAACGGTCGCCCCGACCAGCAGCGCGCCGACCAGGCCTGGACCCGCCGTATAGGCGACGGCGTCGATATCTTTCGCCGTCAGACCGGCTTCTTTCAGCGCCGCCTGGATCAGCGGCACCGTTTTGCGCACGTGGTCGCGCGATGCCAGCTCCGGCACCACGCCGCCGTAATCCGCATGCAGTTTCACCTGACTATACAATTGGTTGGCTAACAGACCTTGCTGGTCGTCATAAATCGCGATGCCGGTTTCATCGCAGGATGTTTCAATGCCCAGTACACGCATGAGTTGTTTTACCTCGCTTCAATACCGCGCAGTGTAGGTCCAATGACCGGCGATGTAAAACTTTGCTCACCCCTGGTGCTCTCTTCGTGTATACTCCTCACCCTTATAAAAGTCCCTTTCAAAAAAGGCGCCGGTGCTTTACAAAGCAGCAGTAGTTGCAGTAAAATTCCGCACCATTTTGAAATAAGCTGGCATTGCGGCCAGCGGCAAACCGAATTAATCAAAGGTGAGAGGCACATGCCGGTAATTAAAGTACGTGAAAACGAGCCGTTCGACGTAGCTCTGCGTCGCTTCAAGCGTTCCTGCGAAAAAGCAGGTGTTCTGGCGGAAGTTCGTCGTCGTGAGTTCTATGAAAAACCGACTACCGAACGTAAGCGCGCTAAAGCTTCTGCAGTGAAACGTCACGCGAAGAAACTGGCTCGCGAAAACGCACGCCGTACTCGTCTGTACTAATCTGTTGAGAGCGACGCTCTCAATTCAGACCGAGTTGTAGTTGTAAGGCCGTGCTTCCGAAAGGAATGCGCGGCTTATTTTCGTTTATAGTCATCAGAAATAACGGGGCTTATGGCTGGACGAATTCCACGTGTATTTATTAGCGATCTGCTTGCCAGAACCGACATCGTCGATCTGATCGATGCGCGGGTAAAGCTGAAAAAGCAGGGCAAAAATTTTCACGCGTGCTGTCCGTTCCATAACGAAAAAACCCCCTCTTTCACCGTCAACGGTGAAAAACAGTTTTACCACTGCTTCGGCTGCGGGGCGCACGGCAATGCTATCGACTTCCTGATGAACTACGACAAGCTCGAGTTCGTGGAAACGGTCGAAGAGCTGGCCGCCATGCACAACCTCGAAGTGCCTTATGAAGCAGGCAACGGACCCAGCCAGATAGAGCGCCATCAACGGCAGAACCTCTACCAGTTACTGGATGGTCTGAATGCGTTTTATCAACAGTCTCTGATGCAGCCCGCCGCCGATCCTGCGCGCCAGTACCTGGCGAAACGGGGGTTAAGCAGCGAGGTGATTACGCGCTTTGCCATCGGCTATGCTCCCCCAGGTTGGGATAACGTTTTAAAACGGTTTGGCGGCAATCAGGAAAACCGCCAGTCGCTTATTGATGCCGGCATGCTGGTCACCAACGATCAGGGACGCAGTTACGACCGCTTCCGCGAACGGGTGATGTTCCCCATCCGCGATAAGCGAGGCCGGGTGATTGGGTTTGGCGGACGGGTGCTGGGCGATGCCCTGCCGAAGTATCTGAACTCCCC
This sequence comes from Klebsiella sp. P1954, assembly GCF_018199955.1. NCBI lineage: Bacteria > Pseudomonadati > Pseudomonadota > Gammaproteobacteria > Enterobacterales > Enterobacteriaceae > Klebsiella > Klebsiella sp. P1954. The sequence continues at coordinate 3,718,957 of NZ_CP073373.1, forward strand.
GGAAACCGACATATTCCATAAAGGCCGCCAGCTGTATGGCCTGTATGAAGCGCAGCAGGATAACCCCGAACCACCGCGTTTGCTGGTTGTCGAAGGGTATATGGACGTCGTGGCGCTGGCGCAGTACGACATTAATTATGCCGTGGCCTCGCTGGGTACCTCGACCACGGCCGACCATATCCAGCTGCTGTTCCGGGTGACCAATAACGTCATCTGCTGCTACGACGGCGACCGGGCCGGCCGCGATGCCGCCTGGCGCGCGCTGGAGACGGCGCTGCCGTACATGACCGATGGTCGCCAGCTACGCTTTATGTTTCTGCCTGACGGCGAAGACCCGGATACGCTGGTGCGTAAAGAGGGCAAAGCGGCGTTCGAGGCGCGGATGGAGCAGGCTCAGCCGCTCTCCACGTTCTTGTTTAACAGCCTGCTGCCGCAGGTCGATCTGAGTACTCCGGACGGGCGCGCGCAGTTGAGCACGCTGGCGCTGCCGCTGATAACCCAGGTCCCGGGCGAAACGCTGCGCATCTATTTGCGTCAGGAGTTGGGCAATAAGCTGGGCATTTTAGATGACGCGCAGCTTGAACGATTAATGCCAAAACAGGCGGAAAATGGCGCGCCGCGTCCCGCACCGCAGCTAAAACGCACGACCATGCGTATACTGATAGGACTGCTGGTGCAAAACCCGGATCTGGCGCCGTTAGTCCCGCCGCTGGAGGGACTGGACTCGCGCAAAATGCCGGGGCTGAGCCTGTTCAGCGAACTGGTGAAGAGCTGTCTGGCGCAGCCTGGTCTGACAACCGGGCAACTTTTAGAGCAATATCGAGGCACAAAAGAGGCGGCAACCCTTGAAAAACTGTCGATGTGGGACGATATAGCAGATAAAGACATCGCTGAACAAACCTTCACCGACTCGCTCAACCATATGTTTGATTCACTGCTGGAACTGCGACAGGAAGAGTTGATAGCTCGCGATCGCACACACGGTTTAAGCAGTGAAGAACGCCGGGAGCTCTGGACCATCAGCCAGGAGCTGGCGAAAAAATAAATGACAGACAATATCCTTCACGTTGTATCAAAGCAGTAAGAAAACGCAGAACAACGTGAAGGAAAAGTATTTAACGGCTTAAGTGCCGAGTATCGATCGGGAAGCCCCCGACAGCCGCGCAGAGGCGCAGCGGCAATAATATAAGTACGCCCTCGCTTTAAATGTCGACAGCCCGTCTGCCGACACCAATCAAACGAATTAAGTGTGGATACCGTCTTATGGAGCAAAACCCGCAGTCACAGCTGAAGCTTCTTGTCCAACGTGGTAAGGAGCAAGGCTATCTGACCTATGCCGAGGTCAATGACCATCTGCCGGAAGATATCGTCGATTCCGATCAGATCGAAGACATCATCCAAATGATCAACGACATGGGTATTCAGGTGATGGAAGAAGCACCGGATGCCGATGATCTGATGCTTGCCGAAAACACCGCGGATGAAGATGCTGCCGAAGCCGCCGCGCAGGTGCTCTCCAGCGTGGAATCCGAAATCGGGCGCACGACCGACCCGGTGCGTATGTACATGCGTGAAATGGGTACCGTAGAGCTGCTGACCCGTGAAGGCGAAATTGACATCGCCAAACGCATCGAAGACGGCATCAATCAGGTGCAGTGCTCCGTTGCCGAATATCCGGAAGCGATCACCTACCTGCTTGAGCAGTACGACCGCGTTGAAGCGGAAGAAGCCCGTCTGTCCGATCTGATCACCGGTTTCGTCGATCCGAACGCCGAAGAAGATATGGCGCCAACCGCCACCCACGTTGGCTCCGAGCTGTCTCAGGAAGAGATGGATGACGACGAAGACGAAGACGAAGATGAAGACGCCGACGACAACAGCGATGACGACAACAGCATCGACCCAGAGCTGGCCCGTGAGAAATTCGCCGAGCTGCGTACCCAGTACGAGCTGACGCGCGACACCATCAAAGCCAAAGGTCGTAGCCATGCCGCCGCCCAGGAAGAGATCCTGAAGCTGTCTGAAGTCTTCAAGCAGTTCCGCCTGGTGCCGAAGCAGTTCGATTACCTGGTCAACAGCATGCGCAGCATGATGGATCGCGTTCGTACTCAGGAACGTATCATCATGAAGCTGTGCGTTGAGCAGTGCAAGATGCCGAAGAAAAACTTCATCACCCTGTTCACCGGCAACGAAACCAGCGAAACCTGGTTCAACGCCGCGGTGGCAATGAACAAGCCGTGGTCTGAGAAGCTGCTGGAAGTGAAAGAAGATGTGCAGCGCGGCCTGCAGAAGCTGCAGCAGATTGAAGAAGAGACCGGCCTGACCATCGAGCAGGTTAAAGATATCAACCGTCGCATGTCCATCGGCGAAGCGAAAGCCCGTCGTGCGAAGAAAGAGATGGTTGAAGCGAACCTGCGTCTGGTTATCTCTATCGCCAAGAAATACACCAACCGCGGTCTGCAGTTCCTCGACCTGATTCAGGAAGGCAACATCGGTCTGATGAAAGCGGTCGATAAGTTCGAATACCGTCGCGGCTACAAGTTCTCGACCTACGCCACCTGGTGGATCCGTCAGGCCATCACCCGCTCTATCGCGGATCAGGCGCGCACCATCCGTATTCCGGTGCATATGATTGAGACAATTAACAAGCTCAACCGTATCTCCCGTCAGATGCTGCAGGAGATGGGCCGTGAACCGACCCCGGAAGAGCTGGCTGAGCGTATGCTGATGCCGGAAGACAAAATCCGTAAAGTGCTGAAGATCGCCAAAGAGCCTATCTCCATGGAAACGCCGATCGGCGACGATGAAGATTCGCATCTGGGGGATTTCATCGAGGATACCACCCTCGAGCTGCCGCTGGATTCTGCGACCACCGAGAGCCTGCGCGCGGCAACGCATGACGTGCTGGCCGGCCTCACCGCTCGTGAAGCGAAAGTGCTGCGTATGCGTTTCGGTATCGACATGAACACCGACCACACGCTGGAAGAAGTGGGTAAACAGTTCGACGTTACCCGCGAACGTATCCGTCAGATCGAAGCGAAGGCGCTGCGTAAACTGCGCCACCCGAGCCGTTCTGAAGTGCTGCGTAGCTTCCTCGACGATTAATCGTCGCGGGGCATCGTCTACAGGCTGTTAAAAAGCTCCCTGCGGGGAGCTTTTTTTATGGCGTTCAGGTGGCCATCCCGGGAAAGTCGCCTCTCTCCGCTACTGGCCGCGGGTTGCCAGGGCATCGTCCAGTTCACGATAGGCCGCCACCAGCTTATCGAGCGTCGCCCGGTTTAAGCCGCTGGGATTAGGCAGCACCCACACCTGGGTCGTCCCGATGGTCATAGCCTGTTTCCCCCACTTCGCGCCGCGCTGGTTAAAGGCCAGCTCGAAGGCCTGCTTGCCGAGCACCGCCAGGGCCTGCGGCTGATACTCCTCAATTTTCCGCACCAGCTCACGGCCGCCGCTGCGTAACTCCTGCAAGGCGACCTCGCTGGCCTGCACCGTCGGACGCTCTACCAGCATGGTGATGCCGCAGCGCGTATCCAGCAGCTGCAGCTCCTCTTCCGGCCTGAGCTGCCGATCGGTGAACCCGGCCTGATGGATGACCTTCCAGAAGCGATTGCCAGGATGGGCAAAATGAAAGCCGGTATGGGCGGAGGACTTCCCCGGGTTGATACCGCAAAAGACAACGCGCAGGCCCGGCGCAAGGATATCGCTAATCATGTTTTCTCCGGCTGTATGGCTAAAACATGATTATAAAGGATTGAAAATGCATTGTTTATAAAAACAGCAGCTGCGCGCTTTACGCTGGATTGCAATCGCCAGTTACTTTATAATCCCTCGCCACGGCCCCTTAGCTCAGTGGTTAGAGCAGGCGACTCATAATCGCTTGGTCGTTGGTTCAAACCCAACAGGGGCCACCATACACAACAAAGGGTTAGCTAATAAACCAGCTAACCCTTTTTCTTTTTCCTTTGAATTGGGTCAGGTAATGGGTCAGGTAAGCTTTTTTCCATCTGACTCAGATGGCTGATAATTGTCCCGGATAACGCTTTGCAATGATGTCATTTAGCCGATCAACCAGTTCTGGTTTTCTGAATGTGATATGCGCGGAGCCCTTCTTAAAGTATCTGATGCTGAACATCTCATCTTCATAGCTCTCTTTACCCTGAACAGACTGAATGTGCTCATCCAGACGAATAGTGATGTTTTCCCGATTGTCGGGGATTGGTTTACCGCTGAACAGGTGCAACATTCTTTCCAGATCGGCGAGTCGGTCAGCCTGTTGTCCGGTGATAAGATGAAATCCCCACCGGTCCCATCTCACCAGATTGTTGACGATAATTTTACTGCCAAATTTACAGGGGCAATTGGTTTTGTAATTCCAGTTCAGCCCTCTGAAGACGTTGATCACCCCTCGCTCAAACACCTCATCCTTATTCTGGTGCAGTTGTTCAAATGTGCTCAGGATGTTCGCTTCGCTGATTTCCGGAAAATTATCGTACTCCAGTGACCGGTACCATGTCTCACGGGCCTGTGCATCCATTAAGGAAAGCATCCCGGAACGTTGCATCAAGTCACGCCAGATTTCACGATCGAGATTGTGTGTGATGGCTTTCATTGCCGTTTCAGGTTTCTCCATGAGCCAGCAGCCACAGCGAAAATCCTGTTTCATCGCCCAGTCCAGTGCGGTTTTACCGCCAATACTTTCGGTCATTGCTGAGATTTCAGCCAGTTGCCGGATAAGTGTGTTGATTTGCAGCAGTGTACTTTTTCGTACAGCCAGAATGTGGCGGATACTGGTTGAGCAGATAACGTCCGTATGCCCGTTGACTACTTCCGGACGGGAGGCTGTGATATCAGACATAATCGATATTCCTTTTTGCAGATAAATGAAAACGCCAGCCCTGTTCAGGCTGGCGTCAGTGGAATGAAGTCTGGTGAGTGAGATGATGAGTGAAACTCACCGGTTCGGGGGCTGAAGCTGCAGTTGGCGCAGGGTACGGATATCCTCCCTGGCCTGTTCAATACAGGACAACAGGGCTGTCGAATCCGTTTTATCCTCATCGTTGTCAAAGATAATTCCGGATTCACAGTCGATATTGTCCTGCAGCCACGCAATCAGAATATCCAGCGCTGTTTCCGTGGTTAATGATTTCATGTTGTTTCTGGTTACCAGTCGAAAGTGGGTAAATCCGGCAGACACCCGGCGCTGGCATCCAGATGAATAAGACTGACGCCATAACGCCGGATGAGAGTGACAACCAGACGGCGGAAGGTTTTTGACAGGCCCAGACGTTTAAGGTGTAGCACCGGATACGACAAAGCATCGGTACGTAACAGATACCCTCTGCCTGTAAAATGAATCCATTCTGATTCGCCGGTGTCATTCGTCTGATGCGACAGCGAGTACAGCCAGGTGTTGTCCGTTTCCGTGATATGTGCGGGGCACTGTTGCAAAGTTAGCGATGAGGCAGCCTTTTGTCTTATTCAAAGGCCTTACATTTCAAAAACTCTGCTTACCAGGCGCATTTCGCCCAGGGGATCACCATAATAAAATGCTGAGGCCTGGCCTTTGCGTAGTGCACGCATCACCTCAATACCTTTGATGGTGGCGTAAGCCGTCTTCATGGATTTAAATCCCAGCGTGGCGTTGATTATCCGTTTCAGTTTGCCATGATCGCATTCAATCACGTTGTTCCGGTACTTAATCTGTCGGTGTTCAACGTCAGACGGGCACCGGCCTTCGCGTTTGAGCAGAGCAAGCGCGCGACCATAGGCGGGCGCTTTATCCGTGTTGATGAATCGTGGGATCTGCCACTTCTTCACGTTGTTGAGGATTTTACCCAGAAACCGGTATGCAGCTTTGCTGTTACGACGGGAGGAGAGATAAAAATCGACAGTGCGGCCCCGGCTGTCGACGGCCCGGTACAGATACGCCCAGCGGCCATTGACCTTCACGTAGGTTTCATCCATGTGCCACGGGCAAAGATCGGAAGGGTTACGCCAGTACCAGCGCAGCCGTTTTTCCATTTCAGGCGCATAACGCTGAACCCAGCGGTAAATCGTGGAGTGATCGACATTCACTCCGCGTTCAGCCAGCATCTCCTGCAGCTCACGGTAACTGATGCCGTATTTGCAGTACCAGCGTACGGCCCACAGAATGATGTCACGCTGAAAATGCCGGCCTTTGAATGGGTTCATGTGCAGCTCCATCAGCAAAAGGGGATGATAAGTTTATCACCACCGACTATTTGCAACAGTGCCCCCTTTTTCATGGCATTACTGAGTCGGCGGACTTAAACGCCGGCCTGCAGAATACGGATGCTGGTCTCCAGCACATCGCCTTTGACCGCTTCCGACCAGGCTTTCATGTGCGGGGTTTGCAGGTGTGCTTCAAGATGCGCGACGCTTTCCCACTGCTCGACCATGACGATAGAGTCGGGCGCTGTGGTCTGGAAGCTGACGCCGGCGGCATGATCCACCATCGGGGCATAGCCGTGGCAGCCGGCCTCCTGCAAAACGGTCGGAATAATTTTCGCGAACTGATCGAGAACCGCCTGGCGGTGGTGCTGGCCCGGGCGGGTACGGATTTCTGCAATCACTGTTAACATGGTTAACTCAACTCCTTCTGTGTGGATCTCGTCATACTCCAGGTTCGAATAACTCGAAATATGTAGAGCTAGACCTCTAGTTAACCAAAAATTTCCGCCAGATGCTTGCGATATTCTGCGATATACCGTGGGACATCAGGCATTTTAATCACGTCGTTGGCGATAAAGGTCGGCAATGCCTCCATGCCGAGGAACTGATTGGCTTTATGGAACGGCAGGTAAACGCCGTCAACGCCGACGCCGTGGAAGAACTGGTCTTTGTCGGTGAAGGCTTCCATCGGCGCGTTCCAGGTCAGAGAAAGCATATATTTTTTCCCCTGCACCAGGCCGCCTGAGCCATATTTTTTGCTGGCGTCGGAGCGGGTACGGCCATCGCTGGCGTACAGCGAGCCGTGGCCTTCGGTAAAGACGTCATCCATATATTTTTTCACCGTCCACGGAGCGCCCATCCACCAGCCCGGCATCTGCCAGATCACCACATCGGCCCACAGGAAATTCTGTACTTCTTCTTTTACGTCGTACTCGCTTTCGGCGCGAACGCTTTTAACATCGTGCCCGGCGTCGCGCAGATAACTCTCCGCGACCTCGGTCAGGGTGTCGTTCAGTTGACCATTAGAGTGCGCGAACTTTTTCGCCCCATTGATAATCAGGATGTTGCTCATTTTTTACCCTCATATATGAAAATTTGCCGACGATCTTACCCCGCGAAGCGGGGCAGTAAAATGAGCAAAATGTGCAAAGTCTTTTGCCAAATGAGCAATAATCTCGCTACCAGTACACGCGGGCCTCGAAGCCGCCGTCGCGCGCGTTGGCAAAATCAACCTGCATGCCGTGCAGCGAGGCGATGCGCCGGACGATCGACAAGCCCAGGCCGCTGCCCGGCGCCTCCTGCCCCGGCGGACGATAAAAACGCTCGCCAATGCGCGAGAGCGCCTGCGGGCTAATGCCTGGGCCGTTATCGCGCACCCGGAACTCGCGGGCGTTGAGCGTGATATCGACCTGGCTGCCGCGAGGGCTATAGCGTACGGCGTTATCCAGCAGATTGCGCACCAGCAGACTGAGCAGCAGCGGCTGGCCGGTGCGGACGATATGGCTGGCATTAAGATGCAGGCGCAGCTCAATCCCGGACTGCTGCGCCGGGTGATACATCTCCATCACTGCCGACTGCAGCAGATCGGCGATAGCGACCTGCTGCACATCATCCAGTTGGGCGAGCGAGTCCAGCCGCGACAGCGTCAGCAGCTGATCCACCAGTCGGGTGGCGCGATCGATCCCCTGGTGGAGCTGATCCAACGCTTTCTCACGCCCTTCGGGATCGTCCAGGGAGAGTTGGGCGACTTCGGTCTGCACCTTCAGCGCCGCCAGCGGGCTGCGTAGCTCATGGGCGGCATCAGAGGTAAACCGACGCTCGCGCAGCATGGCGTCGTGAGTGCGTCGGAACAGCTGATTCAGCGCTTCGACCAGCGGGCGAACTTCGGCGGGGATCTTCTCCACGCTGAGCGAATCCGCCGAGTCCGGCGCGCGCAGGCGCAGCGTGCGCGCCAGATTTTTCAATGGCGCCAGCTCGCGGCTTAACAGCACGATGAGCAGCACGAACATCAGCGGCAGGGCAACCATCCACGGGGTGAGCTGCGAGGTCACGATATCCATCGCCATTTCGCGCCGGTAATCCCACTCCTGGCCGACGGCGATGCGGTAGCGGCCGTCGGCGGTGGTTAACCACAGGAAACGCCACTCGTCATCGTCGTCACGCAGATAGCCATCGCTGAATCCTTCGCGCTGCGAATTCCACTGAATATCCTCTCCGTTCTCGCCGTCATTAAGCACCATTTTGCCGTTGCGGGTGAAGATGGCGAACGCCAGCGCGTCGTCGTCGATGTGCCCGTGGCGTACCTTTTTCTTTTCCCCGAGCGAGGCGGGCGGGGCGCGCAGTTCATCGAAATGCATGACGCTCAGGCGGCGAGCGAACAGCAGCTGCTGGGTATCGAACAGCTTATCCAGCTTTTTGCTGGTCTGCTGCCAGGCGATAACGCTGGCCATCCCCCAGGCGGCGGTGGTCAGTACGGCAAACAGCAGCGTCAGGCGCAGGCGCAGGCTCAGGCGGGCAAGTCGTTTCATGCGTCACCCAGGGTATAGCCGATGCCGTGGACGGTACGGATAAAGTCGCTGCCGAGCTTGCGGCGCAGATGATGGACGTGAACTTCCACGGCGTTGCTGGAGACCTCGTCGTCCCAGGTGTAGAGCTTTTCCTCGATAAGCTTACGCGGCAATACGCGCCCGGCGTTGCGCATAAGCAGTTCCAGCAGGGCGAACTCCTTCGGCTTCAGCGCCAGGCTTTCGCCGTCGAGGCTGGCGGTTAAGCGGTTCGGATCGAGGATCACCTTGCCGTGGCGCAGTTCGCTGCTGCTCTGGCCGTGCGCGCGGCGGATCAACGCTTCGAGGCGCGCTGCCACTTCAATCAGGGCGAAAGGTTTGCACAGGTAGTCATCGGCGCCCAGGCGCAGGCCCTCCACCCGCTGGCTGAGGGCATCGCGGGCGGTGAGGATCAACACCGGCTCATGGCGGCCTTTATCGCGCCATTCGCGCAGAATATCGAGGCCATCGATGCCGGGTAGGGTGAGGTCAAGGATTGCGGCGTCGTAGGGGGCGCTGTATAAGGCATTTTTGCCCTCCAGCCCGGCGGTAAACCAGTCAATGCTAAAGCCCATTTTGCTCAGCCCGGCTTTGATGCCGTCGCCGATAAGCTTGTCATCTTCCACCAGTAATATGCGCATGTTTCCCTCCGACGATCCCGTTTCTTTGCGCAGTAAACCGCGTTGAAGCGGGTGATGTACAGCATTAAAATTTCTTTTTTCCGCTTAAGAAGTCGTTAAGTTTTGCCGGGCGTAATAGGAGCCATACCAACACAAAAGGGAGAATATAAGATGAAAAAAATTGCTGCGATGACCGCGATTATTGCTTTGGTTTCCATGCCGGTACTGGCCGCCGGGCAGGGAGGATTCACCGGACCGTCGACTACCACTACCACCCAGGCTGGCGGCTTCACCGGGCCGAGCGGCGCGGTGACCACCGTGGCGAACGCCAAGTCGCTGCGTGATGACACCTGGGTGACCCTGCGCGGTAAAATCGTCGAGCGCATCTCTGATGACCTGTATAAATTCCAGGATGCTTCCGGGGTGATCAATGTCGATATCGACCACAAGCGCTGGAACGGCGTGACCGTCGGCCCGCAGGACACAGTAGAAATTCAGGGGGAAGTCGATAAGGACTGGAACTCGGTAGAAATCGACGTTAAACAGATCCGTAAAATCGCGCCATAAGTCTCCGTCGGATAAGCGCAAGATCGGTCAGGAATCGCGATCCTCGCTCTGTCAGAGTATGTCGCGAGGAGGAGACGATGAACGATATTAAGGCCAGCCCGGCGTATGTCGGGCGCTTCCAGCGCGTCTGTAGGTACATTGCGCGCCATCTTGATGAGCCGCTGTCGTTGGAGACGCTGAGCGCGATAGCGCACAGTTCGCCTTACCATTTTCACCGGCAATTTAGCGCTTATACCGGCATTCCATTGTACCGGTATATTCAGTGGTTGCGTCTGCGACGCGCCTGTTGGCGCCTGGCGTTCAACCCCCGCGATAAAGTCATCGATATTGCCCTTGATGCCGGATTTCAGAATGCGGAGTCGTTCAGTCGTGCCTTCCGTACCGCGTTTGACCAAAGCCCGACCCAATTCCGTCAACAACCGGACTGGGCCGAGTGGCATCGACGCGTACCGAAACATACGCTACAGGAGCAAACGTCGATGGACGTCAACATTATTTCGTGCCCCTCCACCCGGATAGCCGTACTGCAACATCGCGGTAGCCCGGACCTTGTCAACGCCACCGCCGCGCGTTTTATCGCCTGGCGTAAGACGAGCGGACTATCGCCCGTCGCCACCAGCGATACCTGGGGGATCGCCTGGGACGATCCGCAGACCACCCCGCAGGAGGCATTTCGTTTTGATATCTGCGGTACGGTCGATCGGCCGGTTGGTGAAAACGCCTTTGGCGTGATTAACGGCGAAATCCCCGGCGGACGCTGCGCCGTCGTGCGCCATCACGGCTCGCTGGACACGCTGGCGAACAGCGTTTGGTTTCTCTATCGCGACTGGTTACCCGCTTCAGGCGAGACGTTACGGGATTTTCCGGTGTACTTCCGTTACCTCAATTTTGTCCATGAGGTGGCTGAGCATGAACTGCAAACCGATATTTATCTGCCGCTGGCCTGATTAAGCGTGACGGAATCCTCAGCCGATCTCACGGCCTGTGACTCAGGGCGTGAGATCGGGTATTATCGCGGGTAGTTTTGCCGTCCGAACGGTCGGTACCCAGATTGAGGATCCACGATTAATGAGCGATATGGCAGAGCGCCTTGCGCTGCATGAATTTACGGAAAATGCTTACCTGAACTACTCCATGTACGTGATCATGGACAGGGCATTACCGTTTATTGGCGATGGCTTAAAACCGGTCCAGCGTCGCATCGTCTATGCGATGTCCGAGCTGGGGCTGAACGCCAGCGCGAAATTCAAAAAGTCCGCCCGCACCGTCGGCGACGTGTTGGGTAAATATCACCCGCACGGCGACATCGCCTGCTATGAAGCGATGGTGCTGATGGCGCAGCCGTTCTCTTACCGCTATCCGCTGGTGGATGGTCAGGGAAACTGGGGGGCGCCGGACGATCCCAAATCTTTTGCCGCCATGCGTTACACCGAATCCCGCCTGTCGAAGTATGCCGAGCTGCTGCTCAGCGAGCTGGGGCAGGGGACGGTCGACTGGGTGCCAAACTTTGACGGCACGCTGCAGGAGCCGAAAATGCTGCCAGCGCGTCTGCCGAACATCCTGCTGAACGGCACCACCGGCATCGCGGTAGGCATGGCGACCGATATTCCTCCGCACAACCTGCGGGAAGTGGCCAAAGCGGCGATTACGCTGATTGAGCAGCCGAAAACCACCCTCGACGAACTGCTGGATATCGTACAGGGGCCGGATTTCCCGACCGAGGCGGAGATCATCACCTCGCGGGCGGAAATTCGCAAAATCTACCAGAACGGGCGCGGCTCAGTGCGCATGCGCGCGGTGTGGAGTAAAGAGGACGGCGCGGTGGTGATCAGTGCGCTGCCGCATCAGGTCTCCGGCGCCAAAGTGCTGGAGCAGATTGCGGCGCAGATGCGCAATAAAAAGCTGCCGATGGTTGACGATCTGCGCGACGAATCGGACCACGAAAACCCGACCCGTCTGGTAATTGTCCCGCGCTCCAACCGGGTGGACATGGAACAGGTGATGAACCACCTGTTCGCCACCACCGATCTGGAGAAGAGCTACCGCATCAACCTCAATATGATCGGCCTTGACGGCCGCCCGGCGGTGAAAAACCTGCTGGAGATCCTCAGCGAGTGGCTGGTGTTCCGTCGCGATACCGTGCGTCGCCGTCTAAACCATCGGTTAGAGAAAGTGCTGAAGCGCCTGCATATCCTCGAAGGTTTGCTGGTGGCGTTTCTTAATATCGATGAAGTGATTGAGATCATCCGCACTGAAGATGAACCGAAGCCGGCCTTGATGTCGCGCTTTGGCATCAGCGAAACCCAGGCGGAGGCGATTCTGGAATTAAAACTGCGCCACCTCGCCAAACTGGAAGAGATGAAGATCCGCGGCGAGCAGAGCGAGCTGGAAAAAGAGCGCGACCAGCTGCAGGCGATTCTGGCGTCTGAACGTAAGATGAACAACCTGCTGAAAAAAGAGCTGCAGGCCGATGCCGATGCCTTCGGCGACGACCGTCGCTCGCCGCTTCACGAGCGTGAAGAAGCGAAAGCGATGAGCGAGCATGACATGCTGCCGTCTGAGCCGGTGACTATCGTTCTGTCGCAGATGGGCTGGGTGCGCAGCGCCAAAGGACACGACATTGACGCCCAGGGCTTGAGCTATAAGGCGGGCGACAGCTGGAAAGCCTCGGCGAAGGGCAAGAGCAACCAGCCGGTGGTGTTTATCGATACCACCGGACGCAGCTATGCCATCGATCCGATTACTCTGCCTTCCGCGCGTGGCCAGGGTGAACCGCTTACCGGCAAACTGACCCTGCCGCCGGGCGCGACCGTGGAGCATATGCTAATGGAAAGCGACGATCAGAAACTGCTGATGGCTTCCGACGCGGGCTACGGTTTCGTCTGTACCTTCAACGATCTGGTGGCGCGCAACCGTGCCGGGAAAGCGCTAATCACCCTGCCTGACAACGCGCACGTGATGCCGCCGCTGGTGATTGAGGATGAGTCCGATATGCTGCTGGCCATCACCGCCGCCGGGCGGATGCTGATGTTCCCGGTCAGCGATCTGCCGCAGCTGTCGAAAGGCAAGGGCAACAAAATTATCAGCATTCCGGCGGCGGAAGCCGCAGCCGGCCAGGACGGTCTGGCACATCTGTTTGTTCTGCCGCCGCAGAGTACGCTGACCATTCACGTCGGCAAACGGAAGATCAAACTGCGTCCGGAAGAGCTGCAAAAAGTCACCGGCGAGCGCGGCCGCCGCGGTTCGCTGATGCGCGGGCTGCAGAAAATTGACCGCGTGGAAATTGACTCGCCGCGTCGTGCCGCGGCAGGCGATAGCGAAGAGTAAGCGCGTCTCCTCCCGTCTTTGACGGGAGGAGACGAAAAAATGCCGCAAAATCGTTGTTTATTCAGGCGTTGCGATTAACAATGTCCATCATCAGGGACCCAGGAAGAACGGTCCCGGCCTGCGCAGAACTTGTGAGCCTGCCTTCTGCCAGCAGCGAATAATTCTAAGCGGTTTGGGTTTTAGAGGTAGCTATGCTATTCATTTTTCGAGTAATTTTCGTGGTCATTTATTGCATCGTAGTGTGCGTACTTGGCTGTCTGTACTGCTTGTTCAGCCCACGTAATCCAAAACACGTTGCCACTTTCGGCCATCTGTTTGGCCGTTTATCTCCGGTATTTGGCCTCAAGGTAGAGCTACGCAAACCCGCCGACGCGGAAAGCTATGGTAACGCGATCTACATCGCTAACCACCAGAACAACTATGATATGGTGACGGCGTCGAATATCGTGCAGGCTCCGACGGTCACCGTAGGTAAAAAGAGCCTGCTGTGGATCCCGTTCTTTGGCCAACTGTACTGGCTGACGGGCAATTTGCTGATTGACCGTAATAACCGAACCAAAGCGCACGGCACTATTGCCGAAGTCGTCAACGCTTTTAAAAAGCGTAAAATTTCGTTCTGGATGTTCCCGGAAGGGACCCGTAGCCGCGGCCGCGGCCTGCTGCCGTTTAAAACCGGGGCTTTTCACGCGGCTATTGCCGCTGGGGTGCCGATTATTCCGGTGTGTGTCTCGAATACATCGAATAAAATAAAGCTCAATCGCTGGAACAACGGTCTGGTGATTGTGGAAATGCTGCCGCCGGTAGATACCACGCAGTTTGGTAAAGACAACGTGCGCGCGCTGGCGACGCATTGCCGCGAGCTGATGGCCGCCAAAATCGCTGATCTGGACAACGAAGTGGCCGAGCGCGAAGCGGCTGGAAAGCAATAAGACAGGAAACGCCGCCAACGCGCGCGTATTGCTGGCGGGAAACGAATTCCCTTTTTCATTTGTCAGTATGTCATGGAGTTAATATGTCACTCAGTCGGCGTCAGTTTATTAAGGCTTCCGGCGTAGCGCTGTGCGCTGGCGCCGCGCCGCTGAAGGCCCATGCCGCCGGCCAGCAGCCTGCGCTGCCGGTTCCGCCGCTGCTGGAATCTCGTCGCGGCCAGCCGCTGTTTCTGACGCTGCAGCGTTCCCACTGGTCGTTTACCCCCGGCACCCGCGCCCCCGTCTGGGGGATCAATGGCCGCTATATGGGGCCGACGATCCGCGTCTGGAACGGAGACGACGTCAAGCTTATCTACAGCAACCGCCTGACGGAGAACGTGGCGATGACCATCCGCGGTCTGCAGGTGCCTGGCCCGCTGATTGGCGGCGCGGCGCGCATGATGTCGCCGAACGCCGACTGGGCGCCGGTGCTGCCTATCCGCCAGAGCGCGGCGACGCTGTGGTATCAGGCCAACACGCCGAACCGGATGGCGAAACAGGTTTACAACGGTCTGGCGGGCATGTGGCTGGTGGAAGACGAGGTCAGCAAGAACCTGCCGATCCCTAACCACTATGGCGTCGATGACTTCCCGGTGATTATTCAGGATAAACGGCTGGATAACTTCGGCACGCCGGAATATAGCGAACCGGGCAGCGGCGGCTTTGTGGGCGACACGCTGCTGGTTAACGGCGTGCAGAGCCCGTATGTTGAAGTGTCGCGCGGCTGGGTGCGCCTGCGCCTGCTGAACGCTTCCAACTCCCGGCGCTATCAGCTGCAGATGAGCGATGGCCGACTGCTGCATGTGATTTCCGGCGATCAGGGATTCCTGCCGGCGCCGGTTTCGCTCAAGCAGCTATCGCTGGCCCCGGGGGAGCGGCGTGAAATTCTGGTCGATATGACTAACGGCGATGAAGTGTCCATTACCTGCGGCGAAGCGGCGAGCATCGTCGACCGTATCCGCGGTTTTTTTGAACCGTCAAGCATCCTGGTCTCCACGCTGGTGCTGACGCTGCGTCCGACCGGGCTGCTGCCGCTGGTGACCGACAGTCTGCCGGTGCGCCTGCTGCCGACCGAGCTGCTCTCCGGTACGCCGATCCGCAGCCGGGATATCACCCTTGGCGACGATCCGGGCATCAACGGCCAGCTGTGGGATCCGCAGCGTATCGATATCACGGCGCAGCAGGGGACCTGGGAGCGCTGGACGGTGCGCGCCGACCGCCCGCAGTCGTTCCATATTGAAGGGGTGATGTTCCAGATCCGTAATGTCAACGGCTCGTCTCCTTTCCCGGAAGATCGCGGCTGGAAGGACACCGTGTGGGTCGACGGGCAGGTTGAGCTGCTGGTCTATTACGCTCAACCATCGTGGCCGCACTTCCCGTTCCAGTATTTGAGTCAGACGCTGGAGCTTGCCGATCGCGGCTCGATCGGCCAGATGCTGGTGAATCCCGCGCCGTAATCTCTCTGACCCTGGCCGGCGCACGGTCAGGGTTTGAGAAAATCCTCCTTCATTTCCACTATCATTCCGGCTTATAATCCACGCCCTTTTGGTTATTTTTTTATCATTTTCCCCGGAAGCAATATGAGCGCAATATCCCTGATCCAACCGGATCGTGACCTTTTTTCCTGGCCGCAATACTGGGCTGCCTGTTTTGGCCCTGCGCCCTTTTTACCGATGTCGCGTGAAGAGATGGATCAACTTGGCTGGGATAGCTGCGACATTATTCTGGTCACCGGCGACGCCTATGTCGACCACCCGAGCTTCGGGATGGCTATCTGCGGCCGCATGCTGGAAGCGCAGGGTTTCCGGGTAGGGATCATCTCCCAGCCGGACTGGAACAGCAAAGACGACTTTATGCGTCTGGGAAAACCGAACCTGTTCTTCGGCGTGACCGCCGGCAACATGGACTCAATGATCAACCGTTACACCGCCGACCGTAAACTACGTCATGACGATGCCTATACGGCGGGTAACGTGGCGGGCAAACGTCCGGACCGCGCTACCCTCGTCTACACCCAGCGCTGTAAAGAGGCGTGGAAAGATGTGCCGGTGATCCTCGGTGGCATCGAAGCCAGCCTGCGTCGTACCGCCCACTATGATTACTGGTCCGACACCGTGCGCCGCTCGGTGCTGGTGGACTCCAAGGCCGATATGCTGATGTTCGGCAACGGCGAGCGTCCGCTGGTGGAAGTGGCTCATCGCCTGGCGATGGGCGAAACCATCGACCAGATCCGCGATGTGCGCAATACCGCCATCATGGTGAAAGAGGCGCTGCCGGGCTGGAGCGGCGTGGATTCCACCCGTCTGGATACGCCCGGTAAAATTGACCCCATCCCGCATCCGTACGGTGAAGATCTGCCGTGCGCCGATAACAAACCGGTCGCGCCGAAAAAACAGGAAGCGAAAAGCATTACTGTGCAGCCGCCGCGGCCCAAACCGTGGGAAAAAACCTATGTGCTGCTGCCCTCCTTCGAGAAGGTGAAAGGCGATAAGGTCCTGTACGCTCACGCCTCGCGCATTTTGCACCACGAAACCAACCCCGGCTGCGCCCGGGCGCTGATGCAAAAGCACGGCGAGCGCTACATCTGGATCAACCCGCCGGCAATCCCGCTCTCCACCGAAGAGATGGACAGCGTCTTCGCGCTGCCGTACAAGCGGGTGCCGCATCCTTCCTATGGCGATGCGCGTATTCCGGCGTATGAGATGATCCGCTTCTCAATCAACATCATGCGCGGCTGCTTCGGCGGCTGTTCGTTCTGCTCGATCACCGAGCACGAAGGACGCATAATCCAGAGCCGTTCTGAGGATTCGATCATTAATGAGATCGAAGCCATTCGCGACACCGTGCCCGGCTTTACCGGGGTGATCTCCGATCTCGGCGGGCCAACGGCCAACATGTATATGCTGCGCTGTAAATCGCCGCGCGCTGAGCAGACCTGCCGCCGTCTCTCCTGCGTCTATCCGGATATTTGCCCGCACATGGATACCAACCATGAACCGACGATCAATCTTTATCGCCGCGCTCGCGAGCTGAAGGGCATCAAGAAGATCCTTATCGCCTCCGGGGTACGCTATGACATCGCGGTCGAAGATCCGCGCTATATCAAAGAGCTGGCGACCCACCACGTCGGCGGCTATCTGAAGATCGCCCCGGAGCATACCGAAGAGGGACCGCTGTCGAAGATGATGAAGCCGGGAATGGGCAGCTACGACCGCTTTAAAGAGCTGTTCGACACCTATTCGAAGCAGGCGGGTAAAGAGCAGTATCTGATCCCGTACTTTATCTCCGCTCATCCGGGGACCCGTGATGAAGATATGGTGAACCTGGCGCTGTGGCTGAAGAAGCATCGCTTCCGTCTCGACCAGGTGCAGAACTTCTATCCGTCGCCGCTGGCGAACTCGACCACCATGTATTACACCGGCAAGAACCCGCTGGGTAAAATTGGTTATAAGAGCGAAGAGGTGGTGGTGCCGAAGGGCGATAAACAGCGCCGTCTGCACAAAGCGCTGCTCCGCTACCACGATCCGGCAAACTGGCCGCTGATCCGTCAGGCGCTGGAGGCGATGGGCAAGAAGCACCTGATTGGCTCCCGTCGCGACTGCCTGGTGCCAGCGCCAACCCTGGACGAAATGCGTGAAGCGCGTCGCCAGAACCGCCATACTCGTCCGGCGCTGACCAAGCACACGCCGATCGCCCATCAGCGCCAGACGCCTGCCGCTGCGGGCGCGAAAAAACGCGTTAAGCCGAAGGCCGTATCACGCTAAGCGGCTGGCCCGGCGGGATCGCTCGCCGGGAACATCTGTGAAAAAAGGAGAGAGGTGATGACGCCGGTCATCCTGTCGCGACAACAACTGGACCAGCTCTGGGAGATAGACCGCAGCGAAATTATCGATACGCTCTACCGTCTCGATAACGGTCAGCTGCGGGCTTATCGGGAATATTATGACGTGCGTGGCTGGGACCCTCACGATCGTCAGGTTTATACTCCGATTCACGAGGCCTGTTACGATCGCGGCGGTATTTTTTTCGCCTTTTTTGACGATGAGCAGATGATTGCCGCAGCGGCGCTGGATACGCTGCCTCGCGGCATGAATGGCGAGCTGCGCCAGCTATTATTCTTTTATGTCGGGGCGGGAAAGCGCGGCCAGGGCTGGGGGCGGCGACTGTTTCAGTATGCCCTGCACCAGCTGCCAGAAATGGGGGCGTCCGGCCTCTATATCTCGTCGATCCCCAACAAAAACACCGTCGATTTTTATCTGGCTCAGGGATGTCGCTTAGCGGATAAGCCCGACCCGGCGCTGTTTGCGCTGGAGCCAGAGGATATTCATCTGGTCTGCCATCGCCTTTAACGCCGAGGCGCTAAAGGCGATGGCAAGAGAGAGCATTATCCGCCGAACTGATCCGGGTCAGGACCGAGACGTTTACCCTGGTCCAGCTTCGCGATCGCTCCCAGCTCATCTTTGTCGAGACGGAAGTCCCAGACGTCAAAGTTTTCCGCGATACGCGACGGCGTGACGGATTTCGGGATCACCACCAGACCGCTATCAAGATGCCAGCGGATGACGATTTGCGCCGGCGTTTTGCCGTACTTATCGGCGAGCTGGTGGATGACTTTTTGATCGAAGACGCCTTCGCCGCCCTGGGCCAGCGGGCTCCAGGATTCGGTCTGGATCTTGTGGGTGGCGTTCCACGCGTGCAGCTGACGCTGCTGCATAAGTGGATGGAGTTCTATCTGATTGATCACCGGGGCGACGCCGGTTTCATCAATCAGCTTCTGCAGATGCGGTACCTGGAAATTACACACGCCAATGCTTTTGGTCAGCCCCTGCTGCTGCAGCTCGATCAACGCCTGCCAGGCCTCGACGTAATGGCCGATAGCCGGTACCGGCCAGTGGATTAAATAGAGATCCACATAGTCCAGCTTCAGTTTGCTGAGGCTCTCTTTCAGCGCCTCGTGCGGCCGTTTTTGATCGTCGTTCCACAGCTTGGTGGTGATGAAGAGCTCATCGCGGTTGACGCCAGCGCTGTGCAGCGCATTGCCGACGCCGGTCTCATTTTGGTACGCGGCGGCGGTGTCAAAAGAGCGATAACCGACTTCCAGCGCCTTATGAATGGCGGAGACGACTTCCTCGTTGCCAGCTTTCCACACGCCGAGACCCAGCTGCGGCATCAGGTTGCCGTCGTGCAGTTTTATAACGGTTGGATGTGTCATGCCTTCCTCCTGTTAATGAACTCGGCGAAGCAGGATCCGCCGAGGGGTAGCATTAAGTCTGGACGAAATAGCTAAAAACGGTAGTAAAAACACCTCTCCCCGGCGTTTGTTTAACGTAAGGAGAGGTGAATCAGGCGGGGAGCGCTTAGCGTGCAGCCTCGTAAATACGGCGGCTGACGTCCAGGGTGATATCCTGATGTTCGCCAAGTTTAGTCATGCCGTGCTCTTCCAGTTTCGCCAGCAGCGCCGGGATGGAGCTACCGTCGAGACCGTAATCGGAAAGGCGGGTCGGCACGCCCATCTGCTCGAAGAACTGACGCGTTGCGGCGATGGCGGCATCGATACGTTGGTCGTCAGAGCCTTCGGTAATATTCCACACGCGCTCGGCATACTGCAGCAGCTTCTCGCGCTTGGCATCGCGTTTCTCATTCCACAGCGCCGGCAGCACGATAGCCAGCGTCTGGGCGTGATCCAGGCCGTGCATCGCCGTCAGCTCGTGGCCGAGCATATGCGTCGCCCAGTCCTGTGGCACGCCTGCGCCGATCAGGCCGTTCAGCGCCTGCGTCGCCGCCCACATAATATTGGCGCGCACGTTATAGTTCTCCGGTTCCTGCAGGGCTTTAGGGCCATCCTCGATCAGGGTCAGGAGAATGCCTTCGGCGAAACGGTCCTGGATTTTGCCGTCTACCGGGTAGGTCACGTACTGCTCGACGGTATGGACGAAGGCGTCAACCACGCCGTTCGCGACCTGGCGCGGCGGCAGGGTATAGGTATAAACCGGATCGAGGATCGCGAACTGCGGCTGGACGTGCGAAGACATAAACGCGCGTTTGTCGCCGGTGGTTTTCCGCGATATGACCGCGCCTTTGTTGGATTCAGAACCAGTCGCCGGCAGAGTCAGTACCGAGCCCATTGGAATGGCGCTGGCAATTTTGCTGCCATAGGTTTCCAGAATTTCCCACGGATCGATATCCGCGTCGTAGTGGGCTGCTGCAGCGATAAACTTGGTGCCATCCAGCACCGAACCGCCGCCGACCGCCAGCAGGAAGGTCACTTTCTCTTCCCGGGCGAGTTTCACCGCATTCATCAGGGTTTCGTAAGACGGGTTCGGCTCGATGCCGCCAAATTCAAGGACATCCAGGCCATTCAGAGCGGTGAGGACCTGATCCAGGACGCCTGTTTTTTTGACGCTGCCGCCGCCGTAGGTGATCAGTACGCGGGCTTCCGCCGGGATCTGTTCACGCAGCTTTTCAATCGCGCCTTTGCCAAACAGAATGCGGGTTGGGGTATGCAGGTCGAAATTATTCATTGCTTAAGTCCTCCAAAGAGTAAAACCGTCGACAGGGACGATACCGCTGCCCGATGAAGGTTATTGTGGTCCTGGCGCCGTTGACCCTCAATGCACATTCCTGCCGATGTCTTGCCTATTTCTCCATATGGCTGGAGAATTTGTAGCGGCCTGCGCACAATGTACAGGTGAAGAAACATCGGGAGAGACGGTGGCAATGCAACACGCAGAGATATGTCGGACATTAACGGAGAAGATTAACCTGCTGAAAGATAAGCACGAAATGTTAAGTTCGTTGCTGCCTGACGTCCGTTTGCTGTACGGAACGCAACCGGGGCCCCGGACGCCGGTGATGTATCAGCCGGGGATCGTTTTTCTCTTTTCGGGCCATAAAATTGGTTATATCAATGAACGGACTTTTCGCTACGATACAAACGAATATTTACTGTTGACCGTGCCGCTACCTTTCGAGTGCGAAACCTTTGCCACCCCGGAGGTGCCCCTCGCCGGGATGCGCCTGAACGTCGATATCCTGCAACTGCAAGAGCTGCTGATGGATATTGGCGAAGATCCGCTGTTTCAGCCCGCGGTCGCCTCCAGCGGGATAAACTCCGCGGTACTCTCGGAGGATATTCTGTGCGCTGCCGAACGGCTGCTTGACGTGATGGAGCGGCCGCTGGACGCACGGATCCTTGGCAAGCAAATCGTCCGCGAAATTCTGTATTATGTGCTGACGGGGCCCTGCGGCGGCGCGCTGTTGGCGCTGGTCAGCCGGCAGACCCACTTCAGCCTGATAAGCCGCGTGCTCAAGCATATCGAAAGCCAGTACACCGAAAACCTCAGCGTCGATCGGCTGGCGGCGGAAGCGAATATGAGTGTGTCAGCGTTTCACCATAATTTTAAAGCGGTGACCAGCACATCTCCTTTGCAGTATCTGAAAAACTACCGTTTGCACAAAGCACGAATGCTGATGATCCATGACGGCATGAAGGCCAGCGCGGCGGCGATGCGCGTGGGATATGAAAGCCCTTCGCAGTTCAGCCGCGAGTTTAAGCGCTACTTCGGTTTGACGCCGGGAGAAGACGCCGCGCGTATTCGCACGATGCAGGGGATGTAATACCGGGAAAGGGCGGCCGGGCGGGCGCAGGCCCCCCGGCAGATAAGCGTCAGGCGCTGCAATATTTCTTTTTAATGACCACGAACAGCGTGCCGAGCAGGCCAGCCAGCAGCAGGGCAATCGGCAGGATCATCAGACAGGTCATCACCTGATCTTCATGGCGCTTCACAAACGGGATCATGCTCAGCGCATAGCCAAGACCCGTCACCACACAGACCCACAGCAGGGCGCTCAGCCAGTTGAAGAACTGGAAGCGGCGGTTCGGCAGGCCAGAAATCCCGGCCATGGTTGGCAGCAGGGTGCGGACAAACGCCAGAAAACGGCCCGCGAGCAGCGCCAGCAGGCCGTGGCGGTCAAACATGCAGGTGGCGCGCTGATGGTACTTATGCGGCAGATGCGCCAGCCAGCCTTTCACCGTTTGCGTATTGCCCAGCCAGCGCCCTTGCACATAGCTCAGCCAGCAGCCGAGGCTGGCGGCGGCGGTCAGAATGGCGATAGTGGGCACAAAGTCCATGACGCCTTTAGCAATCAGCGCGCCGGCGAGCAGCAGCAGGCTGTCTCCCGGTAAAAAGGAGGCGGGCAGCAGCCCGTTTTCCAGAAACAGGGTCGCGAACATAACCAGATATACAACGCCCACAACGTGAGGGTTCGCCAATGCGGCAAAATCATGTTGCCACAGCGCGGCGACAATCTCTTGAATGACAACCATGGACTTTCCTAAGTGGTACCGTATTGTTGACTAGTGTACTCCTGAAGAGGCCCGAGCACCTTGATCCCGGGCGCAACAAAAGCGGCCGCTTTGCTAAAAAGCGTCCGCTATTGTTGCCACTGACTGTCACTTTACACGATACGCGCGAAGCCCGCTGCTAAATCCGCCTGCAGATCGTCAACATTTTCGAGACCAATGTGCAGGCGGATCAGCGTGCCGCTGAAGTCGACTTCAGCATCCGGTCGAATGTGAGCGATTTGCTCCGGCTGGTTGGCGAGAATCAGCGACTCAAAGCCGCCCCACGAATAGGCCATACTGAACAGGCTGAAATTGTCGAGGTACTCCGCCAGTTCGGCATCATTGAGGCGCTTGCTGAGCACAAACGAGAATAGCCCGCTGCTGCCGGTGAAATCACGTTTCCAGAACTCATGACCTTTACTGCCGGGCAGGGCGGGGTGGTTTACCCGCGCCACCTGCGGGTGCTGCGCCAGCCACTCGGCGATGCGCAGGCTGCTTTCATGATGCTGACGCAGGCGCACGCCCAGGGTGCGCAGGCCGCGGCTGGTCATATAGGCAGTATCGGCGTCCAGCATTTGCCCCATCAGGTAGGCATTTTCACGCAGCTGCGGCCAGCAGCGCGCATTCGCCACCGCGGTGCCCACCATGGCGTCGGAATGGCCGATCAGGTATTTGGTACCTGCCTGAATGGAAATATCAATGCCAAAATCCAGGGCTTTAAACAGGATCCCCGCCGCCCAGGTGTTATCGATCATGATAATCGCTTCCGGGGCGACCTGACGCACGGCGGCGACTATCGCCGGCACATCGTGCACTTCCATGGTGATCGAGCCGGGCGATTCGAGGAACACCACGCGGGTCTCAGGGCGAACCAGACGGGCGATATCGGCGCCGATTAAGGGATCGAACCAGCTGGTGGTGACGCCGAGTTTGGCGAGAATTTTGGTACAAAAGTCCTGGCTTGGCTCATAGGCGGTATTGGTCATCAGCACATGGTCGCCTTGCTCGACAAACGCCAGGATAGTGTTAGCCACCGCCGCGGCGCCGCAGGGGAAAAGGGCGCAGCCGGCGCCGCCTTCCAGCTCGCACATCGCTTCCTGCAGCGAGAAATGGGTCAGGGTGCCGCGACGACCGTAGAACAGCTCGCCGTTGGCCCGATTGCGGGTGGCGTGCTTTTTGGCCTCGACAGTGTCGAAAACCAGCGATGACGCGCGCTGGATAACGCTGTTCACTGAGCCCTGGGTGTACTTTTTGCTCCGCCCGGCGTTGACCAGCGCGGTATCAAGATGTTTATCAGCCATGTTGACGAACCTGTTTTTATACGTCTGGACGTCTAAACTAACATGAATCTGCTTTTCTGTACCAGCGCACCGCCGATACAGGCGAAAATTTTACCCGGCCCGCGGTTAGCCGCTTTTTTACTGCGTAAGCGCAAGGAAAATAAACGTGATTTGCTGCACAGTGTAAATACTAATGAGAACCACTATCAATTCGATGTCGTTTTGATATTATTGTGGGCAGATTTTGTGATTATCGTCGTGGAGATAGAGCGTGGGTAATAATTTGATGCAGGCGGATCTCTCCGTTTGGGGTATGTATCATCATGCCGATATTGTCGTTAAGGTGGTGATGATTGGCCTGATTCTGGCGTCGGTCGTCACATGGGCCATTTTCTTCGGTAAAGGGGCGGAAATCCTCGCCAGCAAGCGTCGCCTCAAACGTGAACAGCAGCAGCTGGCGGAAGCCCGCTCTCTCGATCAGGCCAGCGATATCGCCAGCGCCTTTGAGGCGAAAAGCCTCACCACCCAGCTTATCAATGAAGCGCAGAACGAACTCGAACTCTCTGCCGGTGCCGAAGACAATGAAGGCATCAAGGAACGAACCGGTTTTCGCCTTGAGCGCCGCGTTGCGGCGGTTGGTCGCCATATGGGGCGCGGTAACGGCTATCTGGCGACCATCGGCGCCATTTCCCCGTTTGTGGGTCTGTTTGGTACCGTCTGGGGCATCATGAACAGCTTTATCGGCATCGCCCAGACCCAGACCACCAATCTTGCGGTGGTAGCGCCGGGCATCGCAGAAGCGCTGCTGGCGACGGCCATCGGCCTGTTCGCCGCCATCCCGGCGGTGGTCATCTATAACATCTTCGCCCGCATGATCGGCAGCTACAAGGCCTCGCTCGGCGATGTCGCCGCTCAGGTACTCCTGCTGCAAAGCCGCGATCTGGACCTCAGCGCCAGCGGCGTGAAGCCGGTGCGCAGCGCGCAGAAATTACGGGTAGGTTGATCGGCTATGGCGATGCGTCTTAATGAAAATCTGGACGATAACGGCGAAATGCATGAGATCAACGTGACGCCGTTTATCGACGTCATGCTGGTTCTGCTGATTATCTTTATGGTGGCCGCGCCGCTGGCGACGGTCGACGTGAAGGTCAATCTGCCGGCCTCCTCCAGCCAGCCGCAACCGCGACCGGAAAAACCCATCTACCTGTCGGTGAAGGCGGATAAGAGCATGTTCCTCGGCAACGACCCGGTTACCGAAGCGAATATGATTAACGCCCTGGATAGCCTGACCGCCGGCAAAAAAGATACCACTGTCTTCTTCCGCGCGGATAAAACCGTCGATTACGAGACGATGATGAAAGTGATGGATACCCTGCATCAGGCGGGCTATCTCAAGATCGGGCTGGTGGGCGAAGAGACCGTCAAAGCGAAGTAACCTCCCCCTTTCCACTTTTCTTCTCAGGCTGGCCTTGCGCCAGCTTTTTAATAGGTGACGCAATAACTTGTAAGACCAATCTTATAGATGTGTGACAACTTTCTCAGTTAACAGAAAACATAAACCCGATGCGAAAAATGACAATAGGATAGTTTTTATCCTGCCTCTACAGTGAATACCACTTCATCTGAGAGGGATTATATTGTGAATCACGATAATAAACTGTCATTTGCGGAGAAGCTGGGATATGGCATGGGGGATGCAGCCTGCGGTATCGTTTACTCTTCGGTAACCATGTTTCTGACATGGTTTTATACGGATATTTACGGGCTTTCTGCTGCCGCAGTCGGAGTGATGTTCCTGGTGACGCGGGTTCTGGATGCGATTACCGATCCGCTAACCGGCATTGTTGCAGACCGTGTAAAGACCCGCTGGGGCCATTTTCGCCCGTGGCTTATCTGGTTTGCCGTACCTTATGCCGTGCTGGCGGTAATGACCTTCACGACTCCGGAATTTGGCGCATCGGGTAAACTGGTTTATGCCTACCTGACCTACACCTTACTCATGCTGTGTTACACCTTTATCAATATTCCCTACTGCGCATTGGGCGGAGTCATTACGCGTGATGAGAAGGATCGCCTTTCAGCCCAGTCATATCGTTTTACGATCTCATCTCTGGCCGGTCTGATGGTTTCTGTCGCAACCCTGTTCCTGGTGGATTTTTTCGGTAAAGAAAATAAGCAGTTTGGTTTTCAGGCGACAATGGGAATCATGGGCGCGATCGCTATTGTAATGCTGGCTTTTTGCTTCTTCTCTACCAAAGAACGCGTGGCTCCAGCTGTTGAACAGCAGGGGAGCATACGCGAAGACCTCCGTCAGCTGCTGGCGAATGACCAGTGGCGTATTGTGGCGATAATTACTTTTTTCTCCAGTATGGCCGGGGTTATGCGCAGCGCCGCCACGCTCTATTATGCAACCTACCTGATGTTAGGCGGTGTGGAGTCAGCAGCGGGAACGGCCATGAAATCAGCATTTGTTTCCACCAGCGTCGTTGGCACGATTATCGGCAGCATCGCCGCCGGATGGCTGGCCAAGCGCTATCGCGCGGTATCGCTGTTTAAAAATATCAACCTCCTGCTGGTCCTGGTTGGCGTCGTAATGTTCTTTGTGCCGCCGACCTGGCTGCCGGTGGTGTTCCCTTTATACTTCCTGGTCGGCTTCTTCCATCAGATGTACCAGCCGTTTAAATGGAACATGATGGCCAACGCTGCCGATTATGGCGAATGGAAGTTTGGCCGTCGCATCACGGGTTTATCCTATTCCGGTAATCTGTTTGCTTTGAAAATGGGCATGGCGGTTGCTGGCGCCGCCGTAGGTTTTTCGCTTGGGCTATTTGGCTATCAGGCGGGCGTAACGGCGCAGACTCCGCTGGCGACAATGGGAATTGTGGGGCTGTTAACCCTCGGTCCATCACTATCTTACCTGCTCCTGTGGTGGCTGGCGCGTTTCTATAAACTGGATGACAAAATGATGCAGACAATTCAGCGCGAGCTGTCCATGCGTCAGCAGCAGGGGCATTCAGAGACGCATTTGCCGCTAAACGCCGTTCCGGAAAAGGCCTGAGGAGATGCGAAATATGACCCCTTCTGAATACCAGAATCCTATCTTATGCGCCGATTATTCCGACCCGGATATCGTGCGCGTAGGCGATGATTTCTTTATGGTCTCTTCCAGTTTTAACCATGTGCCCGCTTTACCGATCCTGCATTCAACGGACCTGGTTAATTGGACTATCATCAACCACGTTATGGATGAACTGCCGCTACCTGGTTATGACCGGTATCAGCCGGGTAAGGGCGTATGGGCGCCGTCGATTCGCTGGCACGATGGCAAGCTGTGGGTCTGCTTCAGCACGCCAGATGAAGGTATTTTTATCTGCCATACCGAGGATCCGTGGGGGAAATGGAGCGCTCCGCACTGCCTGCGCGAGGCCAGAGGTTGGATAGATCCCTGCCCGTTCTGGGACGACAATGGTCAGGCCTGGTTGGTACATGCCTTCGCCCATAGCCGCAGCGGCATCAAGCATAAACTGCAGTTGTTTGCGATGGCGCCGGACGCCAGCGAATTGCTGGGCGAAGGGCAGATTATCTATGACGGCTGCTGCGATTTACCTACCCTTGAGGGGCCAAAGGTTTATCAACGCGCCGGTTGGTACTACATCTTTGCTCCTGCGGGCGGGGTTGAAAATGGCTGGCAGACGGTACTGCGCGCGCGCCAGATGACGGGGCCCTGGGAAGCCAAAAACGTGCTTTTCCAGGGAAACACCTCGATAAACGGACCACATCAGGGCGGCTGGGTGGAGGGTGAGGAGGGCGAATGCTGGTTTGTTCATTTCCAGGACTTACACCTCTATGGCCGCGTGGTTCACCTCCAGCCGATGTCCTGGGGTAACGATGGCTGGCCGCGTATCGGTGAGCAGATTGGCAACTGCGGCGTCGGACAGCCGGTTTTACGTTGGCCGCGTCCTAAAGGGTTAACGCCTTCACCGGCAATGGCGCCGCAAACCAGCGACTATTTTGCGCAAGGCCAACCGGGAATACAGTGGCAGTGGCAGGCTAACCCCAGCCCTGAGTGGCTGCTGCCGGCGGAAGGCGAACTTCGATTACGCTGCGTCCCATTATCCGAAGTCGATGGACAGAGAGCGTTATACTGGGCGCCGCAGCTGTTGCTGCAGAAATTCCCGGCGCTAACTTTTAGCGCGAAAACAAGCGTAACGTTATATGCCGCTCAGGACGGTGATGCCGGAGGCCTGATCGTATACGGCGAACGCTACGCCGCTTTGCTGGTGGAGTTTGGGCAAGGGGGTTACCGGCTCGTGTGGCGACACGGTTGGATGAGCGATGCGGGCGTGGTGCGCGAAACTCGTCAGGTTCTTGCTGAGCTTAAGTGCGGCAAGTGTCAGCTGCAGGTGGCCGTAGGCGAAGGCGGCCTGTGTCAATTTTCCTGGCGAGCCGAGGAGGAGTGGCGGAAGGTTCCTCTTTGTTTTGCTGCCGGGAAGGGAAAATGGGTCGGCGCGAAATTTGGCCTGCTGGCTGCTTCAATGGTTGGCCTACAAAGCGAGGGCTATTCCGCTTTGCAGGACTTTGAGGTCATACTTTAAAGAAACCGTTTCTGGCCGCCTGCAGATGACGCTGGCGGCTGATGTTGCATAAGCGTTACCCTGTTGCGATATAATGGCGGCCGTTTATGTTAACTGACAGGATCTTATGGAACGCTTTCTGGAAAATGCTATGTACGCCTCGCGCTGGCTGCTGGCGCCGGTTTATTTTGGCCTCTCGCTCGGTCTGATTGCGCTGACCATCAAATTTTTTCAGGAGATCTTCCACATACTGCCGCATATTTTTAGCGTCAGCGAGTCGGATATGATTCTGACCCTGCTGTCGCTGGTGGATATGACCCTGGTGGGCGGTTTGCTGGTGATGGTGATGTTCTCCGGGTATGAAAATTTTGTCTCGCAGCTGGATATTAACGAGGGTAAAGAAAAACTCAGCTGGCTGGGCAAAATGGACGCGACTTCGCTGAAAAATAAGGTTGCCGCCTCCATCGTGGCGATCTCCTCTATTCACCTGCTGCGGGTGTTTATGGATGCGAAAAACGTCCCGGACAATAAGCTGATGTGGTACGTGATTATCCACCTGACCTTCGTGCTTTCGGCCTTTGTGATGGGCTACCTTGATCGTCTGACCAAAGTGAAACACTGATCCCTTCTCTCCCGGCGGTGTTAGCCGCTGGGCTGTTTCTCCCCGTTTAATGCTTTTCTGGGCTGGCGTATGTCCGGGCTTCTGCTTTGCTTAAAGAGCGCTTAACAACGGAGGCAGGGTGATGACGCGATTAACGGCCAAAGATTTCCCGCAGCAGTTGCTCGAATATTATGACTACTATGCCCACGGCAAAATCAGTAAACGCGAGTTTCTCCAGCTGGCGGGGAAATATACTGTCGGCGGGATGACCGCGCTGGCGCTGTTTAATCTGCTGAAGCCCGACTATGCCCTGGCAGAGCAGGTACCGTTCACCGACCCGGATATCCGCCCGGAGTATATTCATTATCCCTCTCCTGACGGTCACGGCGAAGTGCGGGCTTACCTGGTGACGCCGACAAAAATAGCCGACAAAGCGCCCGCTGTGGTGGTGGTGCATGAGAACCGCGGCCTGAACCCCTATATTGAAGATGTAGCCCGGCGGGTAGCGAAAGCGGGGTATATCGCGCTGGCGCCGGATGGCCTGAGCGCCGTCGGCGGCTATCCGGGGAATGATGATGAAGGCCGCGCCCTACAGCAAAAAGTCGATCCCGTGAAGCTGATGAATGATTTTTTTGCGGCGGTCGCGTTTATGGCGAACTATCCACAGGCGACGGGGAAGGTCGGTATCACCGGTTTTTGCTACGGCGGCGGCGTCAGCAACGCGGCGGCGGTGGCGATCCCGGAGCTGGCCTGCGCGGTGCCGTTTTACGGTCGCCAGCCGCCGCTGAAGGAGGTTGATAAAATTAAAGCACCGCTGCTGCTGCACTATGCCGGCCTCGATAGCGGCATTAATGAAGGCTGGCCTGCCTATGAACAGGCGTTGAAGGAACACCATAAAGTCTACGAGGCCTATTTCTATCAGGGCGTGAATCACGGCTTTCATAATGATTCCACGCCGCGCTACGATCGGGCTGCGGCTGATCTGGCCTGGCAACGCACGCTGGCATGGTTTGAGAAGTATTTACGCTAGTGCAACCGTCATAAATAGCGCTACCGCTCGCTCAAAAAAACGCTATATAATTTATTATATAACGATTGGGAGGGCGCGATGGAAAATCATTTTGGCAAAGGCTTAATGGCGGGGCTACAGGCATCCTATGCTGACACCGCCGCGCATGCGGCGAATTTTTGCGCCGACTATAAACGCGGGTTTGTGCTCGGCTACTCGCACCGCATGTTTGAAAAAACCGGCGACCGCCAGCTCAGCGCCTGGGAAGCGGGGATCCTCACCCGTCGCTATGGCCTGGACAGGGATATGGTGATGGATTTCTTCAAAGAAGGTGGGTCGGGTATGGCGATGCGCTATTTTCTGGCGGGCTATCGGCTGGAAAGCTAAACAGGACGGCTTCGCAGGCGGAACCGTCCTGTGGTGGGAACCCTTTCCCGTCAACGGGAAAGGGTGAAGACCTTACGCCTGGCGCTTATCTTCCGTTTGGGTGTCAAAGTCGCGGGCGTCATGGCGCTCATGCAGCTGCTCATTGAGCGGGCCGTTGGTGCGGTTGACGATGCGTCCGCGCTTGACGGCCGGGCGGTTGCCGACATCCTGCGCCCAGCGCAGCACGTTTTTATAGCTCCCGGCGTCGAGGAACTCCGCCGCGTTATAGACATTGCCCAGCACTACGTTGCCATACCACGGCCAGACAGCCATATCGGCGATGGTGTACTCCTCGCCGGCCACATAGCGACCGCGGGCGAGCTGTTTGTCCAGCACGTCGAGCTGGCGTTTAGCTTCCATCGTAAAGCGGTCGATCGCGTACTCGATCTTCACTGGCGCATAGTTATAGAAGTGGCCGAAGCCGCCGCCGAGGAACGGCGCCGCGCCCTGCAGCCAGAACAGCCAGTTGAGGGTTTCGGTGCGACCGGCAGGATCTTTCGGCAGGAAGAAACCAAATTTTTCCGCCAGATAGAGAAGAATGTTGCCGGACTCAAATACCCGGGTCGGCGGCGTGGTGGAATGGTCGCTGAGGGCCGGGATCTTCGAGTTCGGGTTGATCTCGACAAAGCCGCTGGAAAACTGATCCCCTTCGCCAATGCGTATCAGCCAGGCGTCGTACTCCGCGCCGCTGACGCCCAGCGCCAGCAGCTCTTCCAGCATGATCGTCACCTTCTGGCCGTTGGGCGTGCCGAGTGAGTATAGCTGGAGCGGATGGGTTCCCACCGGCAGGACGCGTTCATGAGTCGCGCCGGAAACGGGACGGTTGATGTTGGCGAACGCGCCGCCGCTGTTTTGCTTCCATTCCCACACTTTTGGTGGCTGGTAGTTTTGCTCTGACATGCTGGTTTGCCTTTTTCGTGGATGTACAAAAAGTGTAGCAGGTGACCTCAGGCCATAATCCGCGCGGCCCACACGCTGACATCATCGCCGCTGCCCAGATCCGGCTGCACCAGGCCGTTGACCATAAAGGTCGGCGAGACATGGATGCCGTTCTGACGGGCGTATTTACTGTGCCACTTGATCACGTCCTGCAGCTCCGGGCGGGCAAAGGCGGCCCCCAGCAGCACGTGACTGTAGCGTTCAATGCGCTCAATGATTTGCTGCGGCGTGGCGTTCATATTCGGCCCGCTGCAGTGATCGGTAAACTCAAACTCTTCCCGATGGTCGGCCACGGCCTGCATCACCTTATGCGCCTGCTCTCTGCCGTGCGGCAGGGTGGACGCGGCGAGGATGCAGCGGACGATAACCCCGGAGAACAGATGCCACGGCTGCGACTGCAGGCGTATCTTGATGGTCACGTTATCGGCGCCGACCTCATCGAGCAGATCGTCGAGTTTATTAAACGCGCGGACAGAGTAGGGGCAGGTGGGCTCAAGGAACACCTCAAACGTCCGCGGGCCGTGTCCCCAGACCAGCGGTTGGGCATTCAGATGCGAGGGTGTGCTCATTGTCGACTCCTGATGTTGCGTTGTTTTTTGTTATATCACCGATAACGATATCACTTTTGTTTCCGGCTGCAGGGTTAATTTCCTTAACGGCACGATTAGCGAAACGAATGAGTGGTATCATCGTTACACCTCTGTCTGGTAAGTGCCTGCGGCAGGATAAGAAGAGGGAGTTTTGTTTCGCCAACTGCCCGGGCTGCATTAATTTGAGGTCAGGCTAAATGAGCAAAGGATCGACAAGCAGTGACGCCCCGTTTGGGACATTGTTAGGCTATGCACCCGGTGGCGTAGCGATTTATTCATCGAATTACAGTAGCTTAAATCCGCAGGACTACCCGGATGACGCGACGTTTCGCAGCTACATCGGTAATGAGTATATGGGGCATAAATGGCAGTGCGTGGAGTTTGCGCGCCGCTTTCTGTTCCTGACCTATGGCTTTGTCTTCACCGATGTGGGGATGGCTTATGAAATCTTCTCCCTGCGTTTCCTGCGCGAAGTGGTCAATGACAATATTCTGCCGCTGCAGGCCTTCGCCAACGGCTCCCGCCGTCCGCCTATCGCTGGTTCGCTGCTGATCTGGCAGAAGGGGGGCGAGTTTAAGCACACCGGCCATGTGGCGGTGATCACCCAGCTTGTCGGCAATAAGGTGCGTATCGCCGAGCAGAACGTGATTCACTCGCCGCTGCCGCAGGGCCAGCAGTGGACCCGCGAGCTGACCCTCGAGGTCAACGACGGCCGGTACACCATCAAAGATACCTTTGCCGATACCGAAATTTTAGGCTGGATGATCCAGACCGCCGATACCGAACACAGCCTGCCGCAGCCGGTGCTGCCGGGCGAGGCGATGGCCATCAAAGGCGCGCGGCTGCCAAACAACGGCCAGTTTCGCGGTAAATGGCTGAACGAGAAAGACCCGCTGCAGAAAGCCTACGTGGCAGCCAACGGTCATTTCATCAACCAGGATCCCTATCAGTATTTCACCATCAGCGAAAGTGCCGAACAGGAGCTGATCAAAGCCACCAACGAGCTGCACCTGATGTATCTGCACGCCACCGATAAGGTGATGAAGGATGACAACCTGCTGGCGCTGTTCGATATTCCGAAAATTCTCTGGCCTCGTCTGCGCCTCTCGTGGCAGCGCCGCCGTCATCATATGATCACCGGGCGCATGGATTTTTGCATGGACGAGCGCGGGCTGAAGGTGTACGAGTACAATGCCGATTCCGCTTCCTGCCATACCGAAGGCGGGCTGATCCTCGAACAGTGGCTGAAGCAGGGCTACTACGGCACCGGCCACAATCCGGCGGAAGGTCTGCTCGATGAGCTGGCGGGGGCGTGGAAACACAGCCGGGCGCGGCCCTTCGTCCACATCATGCAGGACAAGGATCTGGAAGAGAACTACCACGCGCAGTTTATTCAGCGTTCGCTGACCCAGGCCGGTTTTGAGAGCAAAATTCTCTTTGGCCTTGATGAGCTGCGCTGGGACGCTGCCGGTCAGCTGATCGACGCCGACGGGCGGCTGGTCAACTGCGTCTGGAAAACCTGGGCATGGGAAACCGCCATTGAGCAGGTGCGCGAAGTCAGCGCCGAGGAGTACGCGGCGGTACCGATTCGTACCGGACATCCGCAGAATGAGGTGCGGCTGATTGACGTCCTGCTGCGTCCTGAAGTATTGGTATTCGAACCCCTGTGGACGGTGATCCCCGGCAACAAAGCCATTCTGCCGGTGCTGTGGTCGCTGTTCCCGCATCATCGCTATCTGCTGGATACCGATTTTGAGGTTAACGACGAGCTGGCGAAAACCGGCTATGCGGTGAAGCCTATTTCCGGGCGCTGCGGCAACAATATCGACCTGATCGGCCCTCAGGATGAACTTCTGGATAAGACCAGCGGCCAGTTTGTCGATCGCAAGAATATCTACCAGCAGCTGTGGTGCCTGCCGAAAGTGGACGGTAAGTACATTCAGGTGTGCACATTTACCGTCGGCGGTAACTACGGCGGTACCTGCCTGCGCGGCGATTCGTCGCTGGTGGTGAAAAAAGAGAGCGATATCGAGCCGTTAATCGTTTTGAAAGACAAAGCATGACGTACGAAACCCGGGTAGCGGCATACCCCTGTCCGGGTGACAACGTACTGAAAAGGATAGCCCCGGCATGGTAAGCGCTGCCGGGGAGCACCTGCAACAAAGCCAAGATAATTAACACAACAACAAGACAGAAAAGGAAAATAGTATGCACGATCGGCGTCTCGCCGCCCGCGCGGGTGAACTCAAGCCCTCCGCCGTCCGCGAACTTCTCAAGCACAGTAAACTGCCCGGCGTGATTTCGCTTGGCGGCGGCATTCCGGCCCCGGAACTGTTTGATACCGAAGGCCTGGAGCTGGCGGTGCAGAAGGTGATGAGCGAGCGTTTTAATGACGCATTCCAGTACGGTCTGACGGAAGGCTACCCGCCGCTGCGCCAGGCGGTGAGTGAAATTTGCCACTCCCGTGGCGTCGCCTGTTCAGCCGCCCAGGTCTATATCACCTCCGGCTCCCAGCAATCGCTGGATATCGTTGCCCGTACGCTGCTCGATCCGGGCGATACTATCGTCGTTGAGCGTCCCACTTATCTGGCGGCGCTGCAGGTATTTCAGCTGGCGCAGGCCAATATTCTCAGCGTTGACACCGACGATGACGGGATGCTGGTGGAGCAGCTGGCCGACCTGCTGGAGACCACCCGCGTCAAAGCTGTTTACCTGGTGCCGACGTTCGGCAATCCCGGCGGCAAAACGCTGAGCGAGGCGCGTCGTCGCCGGCTGGTTGAGCTGGCGAAAAAATATGATTTCGTCATTCTGGAAGACGATCCCTACGGCGAAATTAGCTTTACTGACGCCGTTCGGCGCCCGCTCTATCAGCATGCTGTCGAGCTGGGCTGTGAAGATCAGGTGGTTTACACGTCGACCTTTTCGAAGATCCTCGCGCCGGGAATGCGCATCGGCTGGATCGTCATGCCGGACTGGCTGGCGCAGCAGACGGTGATTGTGAAGCAGGCGGCGGATCTGCATACCAATATGCTGTCGCAGGTGATCACTGCGGAATACCTCAGTCTGAACCGGCTGGATAACCAGATTGCGTTGATTCGCGAAGACTACCGCAAGAAGTGCGTGGCGCTGGCCGATGCGCTGGAAAGCCGCCTTGGCGAGCACCTGGAATTCAGCCGCCCGCAGGGGGGGATGTTCCTGTGGGCGCGTTTCCGCTATCCGTTCGATACCATGGAATGGATGAAGAAAACGCTGGAAAACGGCGTGGTGTACGTCCCGGGTGAAGCGTTCTATCACGATAAGCCGGATACCCGTACCCTGCGTCTTTCTTACTCCACGGTGTCAGAAGCCGGATTGCTGACGGCCGTTGAGCGGCTGGCGGCCTCCCTGTAACGTCTCTGCTGTGCGCCGCTTTTCGGCGGCGCGCAGCCCTGCGTGACGTTAACGTCCAGCGCAGGGTCAATCCGTTTCGGCGATCCGGTCATCGAGCCAGACCAGCATCAGCGCTGCGAGAAAAGCCAGCGCAAAGGTTCCAATAAACAACCACATAGACGTCCCTCGCGGGTTAATTATTTTGCTGATTCTACCGGAGAGCGATCGTTGCGGTCGGCGATGGAGATTTTAGTTCCGGCGGAATGGCTGGCGAGAGAGAAAAAGTCATCGGCATCAATATCGAAGTTAAGAATAATTTCCCTGTATTTTCCACCGTTAATTAACGCTTTGGCTTCTTTAACACTACTGGCAATAATGACAGGCATCAGTTTTATCTCATTTTGAAAACTGTGAAGCAAAATAAGAGTTAGTTCGTACCAGATCAACTACTTTTTATCGTATTCCGCCGCAGAAAAAACGTCGTACTGTGACGCGACGACGACCGGATATTTTGTGACAGCGATCCGGTCATCAACAGCACAATCTTATTCGACGCTGGCGATATGCTGCAATTTTGCCAACTCGTCAGGATGATTTCCCCTGTTGTTTTTCGCGCAATATCTCGCCGCAGCGCTGCTTGTCCTGACGCAGCGCCTGCTGTTCCTGCGGGCTGAGCTGGCGCCAGGTATCCAGCATCCGCTGCCCCAGCGCCGGAAGGTAATGGGTTTTATGCAGCGCGTAGTCAGAATTTCCCCCCTCGACGATATTCTGCATATCGTGGAGGAACTGGCGGCTGTCGTCATGATCGATTATGCAAAATACCGCCCGGTAGTAAGCTTCATCTTCCTCGGTGTAATGCGGGGTGAACCACCAGATCAGCAGCGCGATAAGCGCCAGTAGCGGGATAATTAAGGATAATTTTTTCAACATCAGTTTTTCGGCCGGAGACAATCAGCCGTCAGTGTACCTGCAACGACGGCCTGATGTAAGCGCCGGCCCCGGCGGGCCGGCACAGGCTAGTAGCCGACCGGGTAGATGCGGCCGGTCTGAACGCCTTCAATGCTGCGGCGATAGGCCTGCGCCACGGCGGCGGCGGGAACGCTGGGGAAGCCCGGGAAAAAGTCGCCGTAGGCTGCCAGCGACTCGCTGAGCACGGTGGGGCTGATGAGATTGATGCGGATCCCGCGCGGCAGCTCGCAGGCGGCGGCGCGGACAAAGCCTTCCAGACCGGCGTTGACCGTCGTGGCATTGACCCCCTGAGCAATGGGTTCCTGCGCGACGATACCGCTGACCAGGGTAATCGACCCGCCGTCGCGCAGAAAATGCTGGCCGACCAGCGCCAGGCGAATTTGCCCCAGCAGCTTGTCCTGCAGACCGAGGTTGAACTGGCTGTCGGTCATGGTGCTTAACGGCCCAAAGTGCAGATTGCCGGTGGTGGAGACGATGGCATCTACTTCACCCGTTTGGGCAAATAGCGCCTCGACGCTCTCCTGCGAGGTGATATCCACCTGATAATCTCCCCGGGTGCGGCCGACGCGGATAACCTCATGTCTCTGACTCAGTTCTTCGCTGACCGCGCGACCGATGGTGCCGCTGGCACCGATAACGATAATTTTCATGGCAGACTCCTGATGAGGTGAGAGGCTATTTTTTAATAAAAGTAATCTCGGATAAACTGGCTAAAAGTTAGAACATTACTAACCAGAGGTTAGCAATATGGACAAATTACGAGGGATGGAGACGTTTATTGCCGTGGTGGAGTGCGGCAGCTTTACCGGGGCGGCGTCGCGCCTGGGGCTGTCGGCGGTGATGGTTGGGAAATATATCGCCCAGTTGGAAAGCCAGCTGGCGACGCGTCTGCTGGAGCGTAACACCCGACGCCAGAGCCTCACCGACGCCGGGCGAGTCTATTTTGACGAAGCGAAACGGGTGATGGAGCAGGTCTCCATCGCCGAAAGCGCGGTCGAGCGGCTGCGGCTGGCGCCGGCCGGCACCCTGCGGGTGAGCGCTCCCACCTCGTTCGGCGCCAGCGTGATCGCGCCCCTGACCGCCACCTTCCTGCAGGCCTGGCCTGCGGTCCGGGTGGAACTGGATCTGACTAACCGGATGGTCGATCTGGTGGATGAGGGGTTCGATCTGGCGATCCGTATCGGCGAGATCCATCAGGAGGATCTGGTGGCTCGCTACCTGGCGCCGTATCGGATGGTGATCTGCGCCGCGCCGGCTTATCTGGCGCGTTACGGGACCCCCGGGACGCCAGAGGATCTCGCCGATCATCTCTGCCTGTCCCATACGGTCTGGACCGCCCGCAACGAGTGGCGGCTGCCGGGCGTAGAGGGAGAAGTGCGCTGGAAACGCGATGCGGTTTTGCGCTGCAACGATGGCTACGCGCTGCGCCAGGCGGCGATCGCCGGGGCCGGGCTGCTGATGCAGCCGGAGGTACTGCTGGCCGATGCGCTGGCCAGCGGCAGCCTGGTTCGGGTGCTGGAGGCGTGGACTCCGCAGCCGCGGCCTGTGCATCTGCTCTGGCGCCAGGATCGTCGGCCCCTGCCGAAGCTGACGCAGTTTATCGCCCACCTTCAGCAGGGAATGGCCGACGCGCTGACAACGACCCGCGCGTCGGAATAATCACTCCGCCCGCAGCGCCTGCTGCCAGTCGGCAATCAGATCGTTGGGATCTTCGATCCCCACCGACAGGCGGATCAGCTGCGGTGTGATACCGTTCGCCAGGCGTTTCTCCAGCGGGATCGAGGCATGGGTCATGCTGAAGGGCTGGCTCACCAGACTCTCCACGCCGCCCAGGCTCTCCGCAAGCGTAAA
Organism: Klebsiella sp. P1954; assembly: GCF_018199955.1. Classification (NCBI taxonomy): domain Bacteria; kingdom Pseudomonadati; phylum Pseudomonadota; class Gammaproteobacteria; order Enterobacterales; family Enterobacteriaceae; genus Klebsiella; species Klebsiella sp. P1954. Next base: position 3,757,126 of record NZ_CP073373.1, read on the forward strand.
CCAGCGCAGCTTGCTGATGATGCGCTCGGCGTAACCTTCATCGCCCTTCACCACCACCGAAATCATGCCGCCGGGCAGGGCCATTTGCTGGCGCGCCAGCTGATGATGCGGGTGCGAGGCCAGCCAGGGAAACCAGACTCGCTCCACTTCCGGCTGCTGTTCCAGCCATTCGGCGAACTGCAGCGCGTTCGCGCTGTGGCGCTCCATCCGCAGCGCCAGGGTACGGATGCCGCGCAGCGTCAGGAAGCTGCTGAACGGGTCAAGCACGCCGCCTACCGCATTCTGCAGATAGCCAAGCTTTTCCGCGAGCCCGGAGTTATCGCCAACCACCGCCAGGCCGGCGACGACATCGGAATGGCCGTTGAGGTACTTGGTCGCGGAGTGCACCACAATATCAAACCCATGCTCCAGCGGGCGATGGATCGCCGGCGAAGCAAAGGTGTTATCGGCGACGCTGATCAGGTTATGGCGGCGCGCGATGGCGGCGATGGCGCTGAGATCCGCGAGCTTCAGCAGCGGGTTGGTGGGCGTTTCCACCCAGATCATGCGGGTGTCGGGGCGGATCGCCGCTTCAATTCCCGCCAGGTCGTCGGGTTTCACCCAGCTCACCTGCAGACCCGCGCTACGGCGGCGAACGTTTTCCAGCAGGCGGTAAGTGCCGCCATACACATCATCGACCGCCACCAGGTGACTGTCCTTATCCAGTAGCTCCAGCACGGTGGAGATGGCGGCCAGCCCGGAGGCGAACGCGTAGCCGCGCGTGCCGTTTTCCAGGTCGGCGATCGCCGTCTCCAGCGCGTGGCGGGTGGGATTCCCGCTGCGGGAATATTCATAACCGGTATGCTGCCCCGGCGCTGGCTGAGCAAAAGTGGAGGTGGCATAAATCGGCGGCATCACTGCGCCGTGGCTGTCGGTGAAGGTTCCGCTATGTACACTCAGGGTGTGGATAGATGACATAAAAAATTCCTTATTGTGCGACTCGGTTACGCCAGGCGGTCAATACATCGCTGCGGGTGACCAGGCCAAGAAAACGCGCGTTGTCAGCGATCACCGCCACCAGACCGCGATCGAGAATGGCCTGCAGTTCGCTCTCGGGCGCATGCTTATCGAGGGTTTCAACATGGCGACTCATCGCTTCGCTAACCGGTAGGGAGAAGCGTTGGCGATCGCCCTGTACGTGGCGGATCAAATCCCACTCATCGACGATGCCGACCACGCGGCCATCCTCCAGAACCGGCAGCTGGGAGATGTCATACAGCCGCATGCGGGTAAAGACCGCGGCCAGGGTGTCGTCCGGCGCGGCCGTGACGGTAGCGCCTTCGTCATGGCGCAGGGCGATAAAATCACTGAGATCGCCCTGTTCGGGGCGGGCGATCAGTCCTTGCTGGCGCATCCAGTCGTCGTTGAACATTTTGGACAGGTATTTATTGCCGCTGTCGCAGGCGAAGGTTACTACCCGCTTCGGACGGCTTTGTGCCCGGCAGTAGCGCAGCGCGGCGCTGAGCAGGGTGCCGGTGGAAGAGCCGGCCAGCACGCCCTCAACCTGCAGCAGCTGGCGCGCGGTGTGGAACGCTTCGCGGTCGCTGACGCGATACGCGGTATGTACCCCCTCCAGCCTGGCCAGCGGCGGGATAAAATCTTCGCCGATCCCTTCGACCAGCCAGGATCCCGTTTCGCCGTAGCGTCCGGTATCGACCTGATCGGCAAGGATGGAACCCGCCGGATCGGCGAGAATAAATTCCGTTTTCGGCGAGTGCTCAGCAAACCAGGCCTGAAGCCCACCCAGCGTGCCGCCGGAGCCGACGCCGACGACGATGGCGTCGATGTCGCCCTCCAGCTGCTGATAAAGCTCCGGCGCAGTGGAGGTGGCATGGGCCAGCGGATTGGCGTCGTTATTAAACTGGTCGATATAAAAGGCGCCCGGCGTTTCATCGGCAAGGCGGCGGGCATAATCCTGGTAGTAGGCCGGGTGGCCTTTATTGACGTCGGAGCGGGTGAGCAGCACCGTCGCGCCCAGCGCCCGCAGGTGAAAGATTTTCTCGCGGCTCATTTTGTCCGGCACCACCAGGATCAGGCGGTAATTTTTCTGCGCCGCAATCAGCGCCAGACCGAGGCCGGTATTGCCGGCGGTGGCTTCGATAATCGTTCCCCCGGGCGCCAGTTTTCCCTGGCGCTCGGCTTCATTAATCATCGACAGCGCAACCCGATCTTTAATTGACCCGCCGGGGTTCTGATTTTCCAGTTTTAAAAACAGACTGCAGGGCCCGGTATCCAGTTTGTGCAACTGGAGCAGGGGAGTATGACCGATCAGGTCGCTCACGGAATGAAACAGTGACATAACCATTTACCCACTCGTTTAAGATATTTTTGCATACTAGAACTGTGAAAACGGTTATTTAAAGAATATTTCTCTGTCATTTAGCGCAAAATGGAATATAAGATGCTATTTGGCCATCTGGAGGGAAAGCAGGGCAGCCACCTGGGCGGATCGATTTCCAGAAAAGGGCGTTTTTAGCCGCTTTTAGCGGGAAAATGGCGATTTTAATCAGTGTGTTATCTGATATCTGAAAATGTATTTGCGAAAAGATTCTATGGAGAATAGGCCTGCGCTTGTCGTTAACTAGCAGCGGGCTGGCCAGGAGAAAAACGCAGCAGGGAAATCACGGGTTAACGCAGTTCGATGGAGAGTCCGGATGCAGAAAAGCAAAAACCCACCATTTGGAGCGATCACGCTCCGGTAGATAGTTTCTCACCTCACGGTGAGGCCTTTTCGAAGGACTCCGGGCTGACGCCATCCGGGAGTATGGCTTTGTGCAGGCTAAAAAGCACGGTTGCGATGTACACAATGGGAAGCAGATCCCTGCTTATTTCCAAAAAACGACCGTTGCTTCCGATATAACGCGATCGACAACTTTTCGATTCTATGCGAACTCTGCTTTCGATCAATGTTGACTAAATGTCACGACTTACAACATGTATAAGTCATATCTTTCGGCGGAAGATTTCCAGGTTATAAAACCGGTATGTTTATTCCGCCCTGTCATCCCAGGTGATGGTGTCTATGTCATAATCATGTTCAAATGCAAGCCAATTTTGACTACTTCTGTTTCCCGGCACTGCTGGTTTTTCTGGGATTTTTTAATGCGACTGAGTGCGAAGTATCTCTCTCCCGGAGAAACAGACGCCCCTCTCTGGTGTATCTCATTACAATCGTAACTATAATAATGCAAAGGCTCAGGTGGTGTTCTTAAGGGGAGAGTGGGTATATTTCTCCTGCTGTTATCGACAATGGCAGTTGTTTATGTTCCGTAGGTATCATGGTTATTCCATATTCCAGAATGAGTAGATATACTCGCCCCGGTGACCCCTGCGGGGGAGCTTGTACTACGTAATGAGTTCGCGCCTCTATAGGCTGGCTAATACCAGGTTTGTTCATCGCAGATATAAGCGATATAACTCAAAAAAAAGCACGGGGCATCTACGTAATAAACTCAGTGTATTCTCCATTTTTATCCGTGCCCACGAAACTTCTTAATTGATTGATGGCATTTTTCAGATTATCTGATGGTAAAAATGTAGTCCGACGATTGACTCTGCATTGTTGTCTGTCGATAGTCGCCATCCCTTGTCTTCTTTTCCATGTGAATAATCCAGAGCGAAGAACCTGAAATACAGGCGCATTCTAAATGCGCCGGATAATAGTATTCGGATATATTATACTCTCTGTGAATATGCTGGTTTCAACAACGCCTGGTCTGGCAGGTAAATTGAATGCTGGTCAAAATATCGCTTTTATTAGCGCTCATCGTTATATCTGCGTGATACCAGTCTGTTTGAAGACCGGGTCATCATCATCCGTTATTCATTTTGCGTGTCAGTCCGGTGTATACAGTGTTTTCATTCCGGTTACAAGAGAGTGGAGTGGATTACATATGTAATCTTAATCGCTCACAAGGACTCTGCCTGTCTCATTGTTTGCGCAGGGGGAGGGGCAGTATTATATTTCGGCGAAATGTTCTGTACGTGTCTTTTATAAATAAGTGAGAGTGAAAAATGTCTATTAAGAAAAGTGTTATCGCTGCTGCAGTTTTTGCAAGCCTTTCTGGTGTCAGCATGATGGCTAATGCAGCACCGTCTGCTGATGTGACGCTGGAAGGTATTATCACCAACACTACCTGTGATGTTTCCGTTAACAATGGCCTGGCGACCCTGAATGTGGGGGTCTACAAAGCAAGTTCTTTTACCCCTAACACTCAGCAGGGCTCTGTTGCGCTGCCGGTTGAATTAACCAACTGCGCTGATGAGACTGGCGCGCTGATTATTCAGGGGCAGAGCGCAAGCTCCGACCCGAGCAAGCAGCTGTTTACCGCCGCGACGGGTGATACCGTTGGCTTTATGATTAAGGATGCTAACGATGTGCAGGTGGCTGAGTCACAGAATGTGGCTTTGGATGTGACCTCTGCTGACACGAATAGTTATTCTTTCAATGTAGGTATGGGTACCACTGACGCTACGCCGGCAGCGGGTAGTTATAGCGTACCGGTGACTGTGGCTTATATTGTCAATTAACCATAAGGTGAATAGGGGACGTGGCAACGCGTTCCCTTTATTAATTAACGATGAAAACTTTCCAGCATGTCACTTTTGTTTTACTCCTGATATTTGCAGGAATGGCTTCCGCCTTCGCGGGAATTTCCATCGACAGCTCGCGCATTATATTTCAGAGCAGTGATGATGCCAGAGGGCGCAGCGTCGGCGTAACAAGTTCAGTCTCATCGGTCGCACCTTATCTGGTCAGGGCACAGGTCTCACGGGATATCGAAGGTAACAACGTACAGACTCCGTTCATTACGACGCCGTCATTATTTCGCCTTGAGCCGGGCAGTACGAATCAGGTTCTGGTGGTGAAAAAACCGGGTGCGGATGGGCTGGCGACGGACAGAGAATCCCTCTTCTATTTTCGCAGCGTTGCCATGCCGGCGGGGGAAAAGCAGAGCGCTTCCCCGTCATCCGTGGTAGGGGGGTCACTTCAGGTTTCCACGGCAACGGTAGTTAAGCTGTTTTACCGCCCGGGAGGGCTGGCGTTACCGCAGCAGCAGGCTATGGGTATGCTGCAGTTTTCATCCACCGGGCAGGGCCTTCGGGTGACCAACCCAACTCCGTATTACATTACGCTCGCCGATCTTAAGGTGGCCGGAGTCAGGGTTCCTCTCAGTGCGGTAGCAGGCAACACCATGATAGCGCCTTTTGGGGCTCAGTTATATGCGCGTGCGCCGCATCAGGGGCGGGTTGAATGGAAGGCTATCAATGATTATGGCGGTACGGAGGTGTTTCATGGTTCGGTCCGCTAAGCCGTTATCCGGCGTGGCGCTCGCCTGCGTGTTGGTATCATCGGGCATTCAGGCCGCTGACACGGCGGAGGTGAATTTTACCGCGCAAATCAGCGATGGTACCTGTGATGTCCAGTTATCGCAGTCATCACTCCAGTTTGGTATCCACAAAGCCGTTGATTTTCAGTCCGGCGCTACCGTGGCGATGTTACCTCTGACGGCGACCGTGATATGCAGCGGGGCGACAACGCCAAAGATGTCGGTGTCGGGCAGCACACCGTATTCAGACAGTACCATTTTCCGCGATCCGGGCTCGGTGGCCACAGGTGTAGGGTTCATGGTACGCCAGGACACTGGAGATATAGATTTGGGATCGTTTTATAACCCCTCACAGGCGGTCAGTAATAACGTCAGTTTTGCTCTGTCGCCCGTCGGGAATGCAGGCACGCCCCATAACGAACCCTTCCTGCTGGGCCTGGTGAGGGCTGGAATTGAAAGTGTGACCCCTGGCGCCGTCAAATCGACATTAACGTTTACGGTATCGTTTGACTGAATCTGGAGAGTATAAAGGATGCATTACAATGAACGGACCCGTTCCACAAAACTGGTCGGCTTTATGTTGTCAGGCATGTTGTTTGCACTGACCACATCAGTATATGCAGGCTCTTCCTCAACGACGGTTAATTTTTCAGCCACGCTGGTTGGAGGCTCCTGTCAGATTTCAGTGGATCGGCCCAGTATTACATTTTCGCCTGTGTCCTCTTCCACGGTAATTGCGGCAGGGGGAGATGGTATCGACCCGCAGTTATTTTCGATGACGTTTTCTGACTGTAGTGGCTGGGGATTAACACCCAAAGTCCAGATTAAAGGGAATACCTTCACGTCCGGAATTCCGCTGTTCCGCAATGATAATGCGGCCGGTGATTATTCTCAGGGGTATGGAGTAAAACTGGTTCAGCAAGGCCAGATGGCCGCAATCGCTAATATGGATAAGCTAATTGTCGGTACTGCGGACCAGCAGCTTAATACCCTTAATGGTCAGACACTGAATTTTGAAGCACGTTTATCCTGTGGTAACTGTACTGCCGGACCTTCGTTGAAGGGCGGTAATATGAACGCCACCGTGACGCTTCAGTTTATTTATGAATGAATTGGCGATAAAAATGAATGTATTCGCACAAGCTGCGGGCAGATTTATACTGTGGTTTGCCGGGTTTATAGGCTTAATGCTGGTCTGTAATGTAGCGAGTGCCGCTGAGGGGGGACTGCAGCTCAGTCAGACACGCGTTATATTTGATGCCAGAGCAAAAGATACACAGGCGACGATAAAGAATAACAGCGGCCAGGTTTATTTGATAAAAGCCGATGTATTTGCGCCACCTGACGGTAGAAACACTCAGACGGACCCGAAGTCTGCTGTACCCTTTATGGTGACGCCTCCCTTATTCAGGCTGGAGCCAAACAGTCAAAATTCGGTACTGATAGTCCGTAATGGCGCAGCACAATTACCTGCGGATCGTGAATCGGTTTTTTATTTGAGTTTTTTGGCTATTCCTTCGACATCAGATGCCGCCGAAGGGACACAGTCTGGTGTGTCAGCCCGTATTTCAGTCGGTATACAGTCGGTGATTAAACTGTTTTACCGGCCTTCCGGGCTGTCAATGCCGGCGAGTGAAGCGGCCAAAAAGCTGACTTTCAGCAATACGGAACATGGACTGGGTATTAGCAATCCCACGCCGTATTACGTGACCCTGTCCCGACTGAATGTAGACGGTAAGAGCATGGATGTGAAAGGGACAGAGGCGGGGGCAATGCTTGCGCCATTCTCCACACAGTATTACCCCGTCAACGGGACTGTGCGGACCGTTTCCTGGACAACCATTAATGATTTCGGTGGTGAAAGTATCGAACATCAATCGGCCGTAAAAGGAATATAATAAACCTCATGCTGCGTATTTTTTGTTTGCGTCAATATCGACTAATGATATTGCTTTTTTCCATGTTTATCATCAGCTCGCCATCATATGGGTCGACTGGTAATAACCCTGACGGTATTAAATTACAATCCACACGCGTGATATATCCGGGTGAGAGCCACAATGGTATTACATTTACAGTTACCAATAATACCGCAAAGCCTTTCCTTTTACAGTCGCGGGTTATTCCATGGCAGGCTGATGAACAGGATAACGTATCCGGTAATCAGAGTGGAGGGGTGCCATTTATTGTATTGCCTCCCTTACAGCGGCTGGAAGCATCAGATGCGCTGACGCTCCGTATCCGTTTAACGCGTAATACACTGCCTAAGGATCGTGAGTCGGTATTTATTCTGAGCCTGAAAACCATACCTGGTCAGGAGAAAAACACGGATTCAGCGTCATTGACGCTGGCTATGCAAAATAATCTGAAGCTGTTTTATCGCCCGGAGGGGATGCCTGAGTATGATGTGTCCGAATTTGCGCGGGAAATACGGTTTATATCGCAGAGTGGGGAACTGAAAGTGATAAACCCGACACCATATTATCTCACTTTTCGTTCACTGTCTGTCGGGAAATATCCGGTCGAAAAAAACGCGCTTTCAAAAATGATACCGCCATTTGGGGAGCAGAGGTACCCATTATCATCCGGTGCGCGGGGGCAGGTGACCTGGAGTCTTATTGACGGTGAAGGACGGAATACTCCAGAGCAGGTCAGCGTACTGTCTGGGTAAGTATTTTAATAAATACAATCTTTTCTGGTGAATGGAAAAAAGCGACATGCATCTTATTTCTAATTTCGGGAAGCCTTCTTCCGGGAAGCTTTTCCGTTACTCCCCGGTGGCAGGTTTTTTATTGGTTTGTATTAACCCAGCCTGGGCCGGTGATTATTTTGATCCGGGATTTCTTGGTAATTCCGGCGATAATACGGCTGTCGACCTTTCCGCATTTTCTGAGGCCGGGGGAGTTCAGCCGGGGAAATATACGGTATGGGTATTTGTTAACCAGCGCAATGCAGGGCAGTACACCCTGGATTTTCAGAAAAATACGCAGGGCAAAATTGCGCCGGTTCTCACGCCATCTGAACTGGAAACGTTTGGAGTGAATGTCAGGCAACTGCCGGACCTGAAAGATTTGCCTGCTACGGCTGAGATAGACAATATTGGCGCGCTTATCCCTCAGGCGACCACCATGCTGGATCTGGCGCGCCTGCGTCTGGATATCAGCGTACCTCAGGCCGCAATGCAGCCTGAAGTACGTGGTGCGGTTGACCCGTCGCAATGGGAGGAGGGGATTTCCGCCCTGATGGCGAACTATAGCCTCAGCGCCGGTCGTACCACGAATTCCGGCCAGAACCAGACCTCACATAATAACAACCTCTTTGCAACCGTGCGCGCCGGGGCAAACACGGGGCCGTGGCGCCTGCGCAGCACCATGACCCATACCCGGGTGGAGAATAACGGCGGTAATAATGCCCTGACGACCACCCAGACACGCTTTTCGAATACCTACCTTGCCCGCGATATTCGGGGCTGGCGCTCGAACTTACTCATGGGTGAGAGTAGCACCGGTAGTGACGTTTTTGACGGTATCCCTTTCCGTGGGGTGAAGCTCAGCTCTAATGAACAGATGCTCCCGAGCCAGCTTCGTGGCTATGCGCCGGCCATCAGCGGCGTGGCGAACAGTAATGCCCGAGTGACTGTGCGTCAAAACGGCAATGTAGTGTACGAGACCTATGTGGCGCCAGGGCCGTTTTACATCAATGATATCCAGCAGGCCGGCCTGTCAGGGGACTATGATGTCAAAGTCACGGAAGCGGACGGCACCGAGCGCCAGTTCATCGTGCCCTACTCTTCCCTGCCGGTCATGTTGCGTCCCGGTGGCTGGAAGTATGAGCTGACGGCGGGACAGTATGACGGCAATCTGACAGATGGTTCCCGCCGGGCTGATTTTATGCTGGGGACCGTGGTATACGGACTGCCCGGTGATGTCACGCTGTTCGGCGGTATTCTCGCAGCAAAAGACTACCAGGCGTTCAACATCGGTACCGGGGTATCCCTGGGATACGTCGGTGCGCTCTCGGCTGATATCACGAATTCATCGGCGAAGTTTGATAACGAATCCACCCTGATAGGCCAGTCTTATCGCGTCCGTTATTCCAAAAGTCTGCTGTCCACGGGCACCTCTGTTGATTTAACCGCGCTGCGGTATTCAACCGAGGATTATTACAGTTTCAGTGAATTCAACAGTCAGGGACACCAGTTGCAGGAGGGAGTCAGCCCGTGGTCCCTGCAGCGCCGCCGTAACAGCTTCCAGACGCAGCTCAGCCAGCAACTCGGGGACTGGGGAACCATGTATTTCCGGGCCAGCCGGGATGACTACTGGGGAGGCGAACGTACGCTGACCGGCATGTCGCTGGGTTACAGCAACAGCCTGAAAGGCGTCAGTTACGGTGTCAACTACAACATTGATCGGACAAAGGATGCGAACGGTAACTGGCCGGAAAATCGCCAGATTTCGTTTAACGTCAGTGTGCCGTTCAGCATCTTTGGCTATTCACGTAACCTGCAATCAATGTATGCCACCACGACGCTCACTCATGATAACACCGGGCGGACCCTGAGTCAGACCGGGCTCAGTGGTAACACTATGGACGGGAAACTGTCCTACAGTGCTTCGCAAAGCTGGGGTAACCAGGGACAGATCAGTAACACCAACTTAAATACCGGTTACCAGGGAAGCAAGGGAAGTATCAGCGGCGGATACAGCTACAGCAGCGATATGCAGGCTATCAACATGAGCGCCAGTGGCGGGGTGATGGTGCATAGTGGCGGGATAACGCTGTCACGTGCCATGGGCGATTCGGTGGCGCTGGTGAGTGCCCCGGGGGCGGCTGGCGTGAGTGTCAACGGTGGTACGGCGGTCACCGACTGGCGCGGATATGCGGTAGTGCCTTACCTGACGGATTACACCCGCAACAGCGTGGGTGTTGACCCCAGCACCTTACCGGAAAATGTCGACCTCACACAGACCAACCTCAATGTATACCCGACCAAAGGCGCTGTCGTCAAAGCAAACTTTGCGACCCGGGTGGGTTATCAGGTGCTGATGACGCTTAAACTCGACAATGGCGTGGTGCCGTTTGGAGCAGTTGCCACGTTACTGAATGCGGGGATGGCAGAGGTGAATAGCAGCATCGTGGGTGATGACGGACAGGTTTATCTGACCGGATTGCCGGAGCGGGGGGAGTTACTGGTTAAGTGGGGCGAGACAGCAGCACGTCAGTGCCGTGTCAGTTTTGACATCTCCGGTTTATCGACGTCGCCGGATAAACCGGTCCGTCAGGTGACCTATACCTGTCAGGGCGGGAAATGATGAACATGAATCCCACACAGTGTAATGAGCTGAGTGCGGAGCACGATGAACGCACGAAGTGGCATAACGACGACCTGCGTGATGCGCAACGTTTAGACGAGGCCTGGGCCTGGCTGTGTGAGTCGCGCAAAACGGCGCCAGCGAATGCGGATATCTGGCATTTGCGACAGCGCTGGCCTGCCTGCCGGGAAGCGTTTCTCAGAAAACTGCAGTCGGGAGAGCACCACCTGTCCCCCATGTTGGTGGTGGGGACACGCCGTCAGGTGATGTGGTCCGCGGAGGATGCGCTGGCCCTTAAGTGGGTGGCGCTGTCCATCACCCCATCCATCCCGGTACATGAGAAGTGTGAGCATGTGAAGGGGCATGGCGGTGGTAGATCGTCCGTACGTCGGATCTCGCAGAGCCTGACCGAAAACGGTTACCGCTGGGTTTGCCGCACCGACATTAAGGGGTATTACGGGGCTATCAATAAAGAGACTTTGCTGTTGCAGCTGAGAGAGCATATTACGCACCCGGCGTATCTGACTATTTTAACTCAGTATATTCACTACAGCGTGGAAGAGGGCGGCGAGTTTTACACGCCCGAAAAGGGTATCGCGCGTGGTTGCGCGTTAAGTCCGCTCATGGGGGCGTTGCATCTCTGGGCTGTGGATAATTATTTTGCTCATCAACATAAAATCTATTATGGACGTTATATGGACGATTTTGTTATTTTAACTTACAGCCGCTGGCAGTTACGTAAGCAGGTGAAGCAACTCAATAAATATCTTGCGTCATTAGGGTTTGAGAAACACCCGGACAAGACGTTTATTGGCAAAGTGAGCCGAGGTTTTGACTGGCTGGGCGCGTGGCTCACGGATAAGGGTGTGGTCGGCATTGCCCCTCGCGCACTGACCAACCACCGGGAGAAGGTCCGTCGGCTTTATGAGCAGACACGTCACTGGTCTAAAACGAAACAAGCCAGGCGTGTGTCGGATTACCGTGCCCGGTGGAAAATTTGGGGGGCTATGGTAGGACTCCTGTCCTCCGCCCCCTCTTACGCCCTCATTGAGGTCATACGCCAAGGCGGGGCGGATGCTACCTGGCGCGTTCCGGTGAACCTCACCATCCCCGGGACCGCCGCATCCGGTAACGGCTCCTCGCGCAATTCCCTCGCGACACCGGCGTACGTCTCACGACCCGAACTCGTGGCCATCCAAGGCCCCTGCATGCGCAACCCAAATGAACAGACTCTTACCATGACCAGTGACGGGTTCTACGGCATATCGCTTGGTCCGGACCTCGTGTTAGGGATCTCGGGCACGATGACTGGCTCGTCCCAGTACGCCACGGGAAGGGTGACTGGCTCTGCGACGCTGGCGGATAACGGTATCCTCGTGAATCAAACCTATTCGCAACCCTTGTGTCCTTGGGCGGCCCCTACCGTCGCGGCAGGTTCAGAAGCGTGGATGAATCCCGAGACAATGTCGTATCCATCCACGTTCACCGGGAGTGTGTTCGTCCATGCAGGCCCGAACGCCCTTCCCGGGACGTACAACGTGGTACCACTTGTGTTTGCAAAATTCAGTGCGTGGGGGAGTCCCCCCACGGTCTCTATTCCCTTACCGTCTGCTGTACGTGTGAAGTTGCCCGTTTCGTGCACCGTCAACATAGACACACCTACAGTCCAATTTGGCCAGATTGACGCGTCCGTCGCATCCGGGCAACTCATGCGGGTGCAGCAAAGCACTATAACGACCTCGTGCACCTCTGTCGATGATGGTGGCAGTGGGACCAATCGCATGCCAGTTACCCTATCCGCGCAAGGCACCGTTGGAGACGTTTCAAATTCTCTCGCTCTCCAGGATGCCTCGAATACTGTCAAGATGGCTAATATCTTTGGTCTAATAGGAAACCGCCCTGCCGGGCAGTGCACACCCGACGTCAACAACTTCGACTTCGTAGGAACCCCGTCTGACCTGGGAACCGTAGGGGTAGGGAGCACGGGTACCATCCTTACCTGGTCCTTGTGCAGTAACGGAACGGGTGCCCTCGGCATAGGGCATGCTAGTGCGGTGCTCACCGTCTCGTGGCCTTGACAACATTGAACTCGTAGGAAGCGGTTCAGTGCTGTCAGTCACTGAAAACGTGGAAATTGGCGCTGGAGCGCGGCGAAATCCGGTTCACGGTGGTATTTGGTACCAAAGGCCATCGTCCCCGTGAAACCATTCAGGACGCTGGCGCAGTGAAAAAAGTGCTGGAAAATGCCCTGGCTGTCGCAGAACAACGTGACGGCAGACTGATTGACAAGCCCAGTCGCCAGCAAGCGGTGGATTACTGGCGCAAAGAAATCGCGAAGACCGGGCTGACGGGGTATTTATATCCTGCAGTCATTCCTTTATGCATGGACGCAGGATGCGCTCCGCCGATATCTGGCGCAGGGATTCAGTCACAGGGAAGCGCTGGCGCTGACCTCAATGGATTTGGGCCACGGCGACGGGTGCGGGCGGTATGTGGTGCGGGTTTACGGGCGACGGGAAGAGGAATAATTTCCTGTTCTGGTGCAATCATGAAAAGCAAAAGGCCGAAGGGGTAAAGGAGCGCTAACGGTAACAGCGCCAGGCCAGAACAGACCAAAGGGCTGAAAGGGCTGGCACTGGCGCAGATTGGTGTTTATCCGGGGAGATCTGGCGCCGAGAAATGGATTACGAAGCTGGTACAAATAAAAAAGCAGATCCGCTGAGATCTGCTTTCCTACGTGATCCACTGAATGGCTCAGGCCACCTGAACCTGCCTGTCATACCGATATGGCGCAACAAAATTCTGCCGACAGGCGTCGAGATAGTCCGACCACCACTACATCATCTGCGTGCGCTCATCGAGGTGCTCCGCCTTGTGGATATAGGCGGCGCGCACGTTGTTACGTTCCTGATGGCTCATCTGCCGCTCCACGGCATCTTTCGACCAGCGCCCGGACTCGATCAGCGCGCTACAGGCCATCGTGCGGAAGCCGTGACCGCATACGTCCACTTTCGTATCGTAGCCCATCACCCGCAGCGCCTTGTTGATGGTGTTTTCGCTCATTGGCTTGCGCGGATCGTGATCGCCGGGAAACAGCAACTCGCTGTTACCGGACAGCAGCTTTAACTGTTTCAGCACCGTGACCGCCTGTTTTGACAGCGGCACCAGATGCGGCGTTTTCATCTTTGCGCCACGCTCTGAATAGCGCACACCCGGAATCGGCTTACGCTCGGCGGGGATGGTCCACATTGCGCCATCCAGATCGATCTCCGTCCAGCGGGCAAAGCGCAGTTCGCTGGAGTGAATAAAGATCAGCAGGTTAAGCTGCACCGCCAGACGGGTTAACAGCCTGCCGGAATAGCCCTCGAAGCACTCCAGTAATTCCGGCATTTTCTCCAGCGGCAGAGCGGGGTAGTGGTTTTTCGGCGGCGGTGCGATGGCTCCGGTAAGATCGTTTGCCGGATTGCTGGCGATCAGGCTCTCCTGTACCGCGTAGCGCATGATCGCCGTGATGCGCTGTTGGAGCCGCGCGGCGGTCTCCAGATTGCCCTTTCTCTCCGCCACCCGCAGCGGGATCAGCAGATCGGCGGTTTTCAGGTCGGCAACGGGGATTTTGCCAATCAGTGGAAATACGTGCAGCTCCAGCGAGCGCAGGGCTTTAGCGGCGTGTGCCTCCGTCCAGCGGATATTGCCTGCCACCCATTTACGGGCGATTTCTTCAAAGGTGTTGCCGCTTTTCTTTGCCTGCTTCTCCTGCTGCTTTTTTACCCCCGGATCGTCACCCGCGCTGAGTACGGCGCGGGCTTCCTCACGCAGCTTACGCGCATTCGCCAGCGTAACGGTTGGGTAAGCGCCAAACGCCAGCTTCTTCTCCTTCCCGCCAAAGCGGTACTTGAGCTGCCAGAGCTTAGAGCCGTTGGGTTTAATCAGCAGGTCCAGACACTGCGCGTCGCTGGGCTTGTAAGGCGTATTGCCAGACTTGGTATTCCGGATGGTGGTATCGGTATTTGAGTGCCTGGATTCGGACTAACGCCGCAGGCGTTGAACAGCGCGCGCGCCGCGCTGGCCCCGAAGGGGTGAGCCGCTGTGCGGCGAATAATCGAACGCAGTTCGATGGAGAGTCCGGCTACAGAAAAGCAAAAACCCGCCTTTTGGGCGGGTTCTTTAAATAGTGGTGCCCGGACTCGGACTAACGCCGCAGGCGTTGAACAGCGCGCTTGCCGCGCTGGCCCCGAAGGGGTGAGCCGCTGTGCGGCGAATAATCGAACGGAGTTCGATGAAGAGTCCGGATGCAGAAAAGCAAAAACCCGCCTTTTGGGCGGGTTCTTTAAATAGTGGTGCCCGGACTCGGAATCGAACCAAGGACACGGGGATTTTCAATCCCCTGCTCTACCGACTGAGCTATCCGGGCAACGGGGCGCATTAAACCGTAATCGCCGCGCCTCGTCAACGAAATTTATCTGTTTTGCAGCAGACTGAACAATCTATCACCACATTGCGCTAAAAGCACGCGTTTTCAGGCAAAAAACAGCGTCCAGGCCGCGGAAATCGGCATCGCCAGCACCAGCGCAGGCAGCATATTCACTACGGCAAACATTTTTATCCCGCAGATGCGCAGCCCGGTGGCCACCAGCAGCATGCCGCCGACGGCGCTGAAATCCGCCAGCATCATCGGCGTGGTAAGCGGCATAATGATCGCCGCGCAGGCTGCAAGAGTCAGCTGGATAAGCAGCATCGGTACGCTGATGGCGGCGACGGCAATGCCCAGGGTGCAGGCGAAGATGGTGGCGGTGAAAAAGTCGAGAAACGCTTTGGCAATCAGAATGCTGGCGTCGCCGGTCATCCCTTCGCGCATGGCGCCGAAGACGCCGGTGCCGCTGGCGCAGAACAGGACGATAATCGCCACATAGCTCTGAATATAAGACTCATGAGCCGAAGCCTTTTTCTTGCCTTTCGCTGACATCAACTGCTGGAGTTTACTGACCAGCGTATTGATGCCTTTTTCCATATTGCATATTTCGCCGAGCAGCGTCCCCACCAGGGTCGACAGCACCATCACCGGCAGATTGGCGCACTTAATGACCAGTAAAATGCCGATGCCCAATGACGCCAGGCCAAAAATAGAGGTCATTGCGGTGCGGATCCGTTCCGGCAACCGTTGGCTGAGTAAGGCGCCCAGCACACCGCCGACCAGCACCGCGCTGGCGTTAATAAAAGGTCCTGTAACCACGCTGACTCCTGTTAAAAATCCCTGATAACCGCATTATTATGGCGTTAACTTACCGGGAAAGCTTGTGTATCCGTGATATAAGTGCATACGGTTTTCATCTTGCGCCTGTTCGGGAAAGGTGCCATGATTGCGCGAATTTTCTCCTCCCTGATATGAGGCCGCCGATGACGACACAGCCATTATCTCGCCAGCGACGCCGCGCCCAGATGCGCGGGCTGCCTCATCTTGCTACGCTTACCCCTCTGTTCACCATGCGGTGAAGGACACGTATGCTCACTGTAGGGCAACAGTAAGATCGGACGCGTCTGCTTTTACTGATGTCCGGCGGTCGGAGCTGAATCCGTCAGACCCGGACACATCGTTGGGCAAGGTCTCCCTTGTCTGAGATTTTTACACTCCCGATACGGGCATTTGCGCTTATGAAATCCATGCACATTGCCGCCAGCTGCGAGCTGGTCACCCGCTTGTCCACCCACCGTCGCGTTGTGGCGCTGGACAGTACCGATTTTACCGATGTGGCGGCAGTCGTCATCTCCGCGGCCGACAGTCGCAGCGGCATCCTTACTCTCCTCAGGCGTAGCGGATTTAACCTGCCGGTCTACCTGCTGAGTGAGACGGCGGTCGACAAGCCGGAGGGGGTGCAGGCGGTGATCGCCGGTAAAGATCAGGAGTGGCTGGAGCTGGAGGCGGCGGCCTGTGATTATGAAGCGCGTCTGCTGCCGCCGTTTTTCAATACCCTGACCCAGTACGTCGAGATGGATAACAGCACCTTTGCCTGTCCGGGGCATCAGCACGGGGCGTTTTTCAAAAAGCACCCTGCAGGCCGTCAGTTCTATGACTTTTTTGGCGAAAATGTCTTTCGCGCCGACATGTGCAACGCCGACGTGAAATTAGGCGATCTGCTGATCCACGAAGGGTCAGCCAAGCACGCACAGAAGTTCGCTGCGAAGGTGTTCAATGCGGATAAAACCTACTTCGTCCTCAACGGCACCTCGGCGGCCAACAAAGTCGTGACCAACGCGCTATTGACCCGCGGCGATCTGGTGCTGTTCGATCGTAACAACCACAAGTCAAACCATCACGGGGCGCTGATCCAGGCGGGGGCGACGCCTGTTTACCTGGAAGCCGCGCGCAATCCGTTCGGCTTTATCGGCGGCATTGACGAGCGCTGCTTTGATGAGCATTACCTGCGGGATCTCATCCGCGAAGCGGCGCCTGAGAAAGCCAATGCCTCCCGCCCGTTTCGTCTGGCGGTGATCCAGCTCGGAACCTACGACGGCACGGTCTATAACGCCCGCCAGGTGGTGGATAAGATCGGCCACCTCTGCGATTACATCCTGTTCGACTCGGCGTGGGTGGGCTATGAGCAGTTTATCCCAATGATGGCCGACTGCTCGCCGCTGCTGCTGGAGCTGACCCCCGACGATCCGGGTATTTTTGTCACCCAGTCCGTGCACAAGCAGCAGGCCGGCTTCTCACAGACGTCGCAGATCCATAAAAAAGATAACCATCTGCGCGGCCAGGCGCGCTTCTGTCCGCACAAGCGGCTGAATAACGCCTTTATGCTGCATGCCTCCACCAGCCCGTTCTATCCGCTGTTCGCCGCGCTGGACGTCAACGCTAAAATCCACGAAGGCGAGAGCGGCCGCCGCCTGTGGGCCGAGTGCGTGGCGCTGGGCATCGAGGCGCGCAAAGCGATCATCGCTAACTGCAAGATGATCCAGCCCTTTATTCCGCCGACGGTGGCGGGGCGCCCGTGGCAGGATCACCCGACCGAGGCGATCGCCCGGGAGCGCCGCTTCTTCAGCTTCGAGCCGGGCGCGCGCTGGCATGGTTTTGAGGGCTATGCGGACGACCAGTATTTTGTCGACCCGTGCAAGCTGCTGCTGACCACCCCGGGCATCGACGCGGAGAGTGGGGAGTACAGTGAGTTCGGCATTCCGGCGACTATTCTGGCGCATTATCTGCGTGAAAACGGCATCGTGCCGGAGAAGTGCGATCTCAACTCGATTCTGTTCCTGCTGACGCCGGCGGAAAGTGCCGAAAAAATGGCGCAGCTGGTAGCGATGCTCGGGCAGTTTGAACAGCATATTGAAGCGGATACGCCGCTGGCCGATGTGTTGCCGACCATCTATAACAAATATCCGGTGCGTTATCGCGACTATACCCTGCGCGAGCTGTGCCAGGAGATGCACGATCTGTACGTTAGCTTTGACGTGAAGAGCCTGCAAAAAGAGATGTTCCGTAAACGGAGCTTCCCAAGGGTGGTGATGAATCCCCAGGATGCCAACCACGAGTTTATTCGCGGCAACGTTGAGCTGGTGCGTCTGAGCGAGGCGGAAGGCCGCGTCGCGGCGGAGGGGGCGCTGCCGTATCCGCCGGGCGTGCTGTGCGTGGTGCCCGGCGAGGTCTGGGGCGGCGCCGTGCTGCGCTATTTCCTCGCGCTGGAGGAGGGGGTCAATATGCTGCCTGGCTTCTCGCCGGAGCTGCAGGGGGTTTACAGCGAGACGGATCCGGACGGCATTAAGCGGCTGTATGGCTACGTGCTGAAGGGATAAAAAAACGCCCCGCCGAACAGGCGGGGCGTTTTACTTTTGCCGATCACACGCTCTGCTGGGCGGCGGTCGGTTGTCTGACGTGTTTGTATTTGAACAGCGCCACGAAGGCAAAGGCCAGCACCAGCGAATAGCCGGCGAAAATCAGCCACACGCTCTGCCAGTCAGTGATCCCCTCGACGGTAAAGTGTTCGACGACTTTGCCGCTCACCATCCCGCCGAGAATACAGCCGAAGCCGTTGGTCATCATCAGGAACATCCCCTGAGCGCTGGCGCGGATTTCCGGGCGCACCTCTTTCTCAACGAACACCGAACCGGAGATGTTAAAGAAGTCGAAGGCGCAGCCGTAGACGATCATCGACAGCACCAGCAGTACAGTGCCGAACGGCGTCGGGTCGCCAAAGGCGAACAGGCCAAAGCGCAGCATCCACGCCACAATACTGATAAGCATCACGTTCTTAATGCCGTAGCGGCTAAGGAAGAATGGGATGGTCAGGATAAACAGCGTTTCGGAAATCTGCGAAATCGACATCAGCACTGACGCGTGCTCGACGATAAAGCTGCCGGCAAACAGCGGATCTTTATCGAAGCTGTGCAGGAAGGTGTTACCGAACATGTTAGTGATTTGCAGCTCGGCGCCGAGCATCATCGAGAAGATAAAGAAGATAGCCATACGCTTGTTTTTAAACAGCGCAAAAGCGTTCAGGCCGAGCATCTCCGTCCAGCTTTGATTGCGCTGGGCGTTGGCGACCGGAATATGCGGCAGCGTCAGGGTGAACAGAGTCAGCAGGACCGACAGCGTCGCGCCAATGTACAGCTGCATATGGCTCAGTTCAAAGCCGGAGAAGCTCACGCCCCACATGGCGAGGATAAAGCCGATGGTGCCCCAGATACGAATTGGCGGGAAATCGGTGACAATATCCAGCCCCGCCGACTGCAGGCGGTAGTAGGAGATGGTATTGATCAAGCCAAGCGTCGGCATATAGGCCAGCGAGTTAAGCAGGATCACGAGGAACATCTCGCCCGGCGTGGTGACCTGCGCCGCGAGGTACAGCGTTAACGCGCCGACCAGGTGGCAGATGGCGTATACCCATTTGGCGCTGATCCACTTATCGGCGACGATGCCGAGCAGCGTCGGCATCAACACCGCGGCGATACCGAGCGAGCTATACACTGCGCCGATTGCCGCGCCGTCAAACTTCAGCGTGACAAACATGTACGAGCCAAGCGTGGTGAGCCAGCTCCCCCAAAGGCAGAACTGCAGGAACGACAGTATTTTGAGCTGCAGCTTAAGATTCATGTAGTTATCCTCACGAATGTGGGCTTGTTATGTTTTTAAAATAACATTAATCCCGTTATTTTGATGTGATTCTATCATTCACTAGCTTAATGCTTCTGTTAACTGCCGCAGAAAACCGAAAGATATTACAGAGTATGGCGGAGAATAAGCGCGGCCTCAGCGCGGGGCTGAGGCCGGAGTCGGGAGGAGGGCTATTTACGGCGGTAGCTTTTCTGCGCCGTATTAACTTTGTACAGATAGCGGCGCGATTCCGCCGACGGATGGCGGGTGGTCAGCGTCTGGTAGACGTCCCCTGGCGCCATGCTGTTGATAATATTGGCCGCCTGCACTTTATCGCTGGAGAAGACCCGCAGTACGCTGCCGGCGCCGCCGTTATAGGCAGTGATCACCGCGTAGCGACGCGAGGTGGGGTTATCGATGCCGGCGAGGTAAACATTGTTCAGCATCGCCAGGTAGGCGGTACCGGTGTCGATATTATTCGCCGGGTCGAACAGATAACTGCGGCTTGGCAGGCCGGATTTACCCTGGGAGCGGAAGACGTCTCTGCCGGCGCTGTGCTGGACCACCTGCATCAGCCCCATGGCGTCGGCATGGCTGACCGCATAGGGGTTAAAGGAGGATTCGGTCTGCATAATCGCGAGGATCAGCGACTCATCAACCCCATACTTACGCGAGGCCTGACGCACCATGCCGAGGTATTTATGCGCACGTTTGTCGAGGTGGTTCGGCACCAGGTTAATGGTGATGCTGTAGACCACGCGCAGGCCGTTGTTGCGGCTCTTCAGACGGGTTTGCAGCAGATAGTCGGCAAAGCGCGCGGCGCGCCACTCCCAGCGAATCGACGCCCCGGTATTATCCACCACCTGACCATAGAGGAACGGCTCTTTGGAGATCTGGATGTCATCGACATCGGAATAGAGGTCAATGGAGTTGGGGTCATCGCCCATCAACAGGGTTTTGACGATCGCCTGGCGCAGACGTCCGCGAGGGTCGGTGCCGGCAATGGTCTCGACGGTGATCGTCCCTTCATCGAAGTTGATGTGGCTGCGGGTTTGATACTGGTCGGTGTACTTGACGTAGTCCTTTGGCCCGGCGAGCAGGACTTCGTTGTACCCCCAAATGTTCTCGATGTTGTGGGCGAACTGGCCCATCAAAATATCGAATCCGTTCGTGTCCTTGACCCAGGCCTCGTTGTATTCGGCGCCTTTTTTATTGGAGCTGGAACACGAAACGAGCAACGGCGCAATCAGCGCGAGCGCTAAGTATTTTTTCATCATTCCGGGCGTGCGTGTTGTGTTTGTTTTTTTAAAGGCCGCAGGGCCCTTACTGTTTTTCCGGCGGCGTGTAGCCTTCGATGTGCACGTCTTTCCCTTCAAACAGGAACTGCACCATCTCCTGCTCAAGCAGTTTGCGGTGCTCCGGGTTCATCATGCTGAGCTTTTTCTCGTTGATCAGCATGGTCTGCTTGTGCTGCCACTGCGCCCAGGCTTCTTTGGAGATTTCGTTGTAAATACGCTTTCCGAGCTCGCCCGGATACAGCTGGAAATCCTGGCCGTCCGCTTCACGCTGCAGGAAGGTACAAAAAATGGTTCTGCTCATAATTAATCCTCTTTGATAGCCGAAAAATTTATACCGGCGCTCCGGCTTTTAGCTGTTGCAACAAGCGCTCCACGGGGGCCGCCAGACCGACCGACGGCGGCTGCGCTAAGTTATACCAGAGTGCGTTGCCTTCATCCATGCATGCGCCAGATGAGTGCACTGTAAGCCACATCGGCACAATATCCAGGTGGAAATGGCTGAAAGTGTGGCGAAAAGCGGTTAATTGCGTCAGATTATCGGCCTTTATCTGGCGCTGCGCCAGCCACTCGCGTAGCTCCGCTTCGTCTGCAAACTGCGGAAAACAGAACAACCCGCCCCACAGACCCACCGGCGGACGCTGGGAAAGAAACACCTCGTCGCCGTGCTGCATCAGCAGGAAGTAGCCGGTGCGTTCCGGGAGGGTCTGCTTCGGTTTTTTGCCCGGATATTCCGCCCATGAATGGTTCGCGTAGGCCACGCAGCCGTTGCTCAGCGGACACAGCTCGCACTTCGGCTTCGAGCGGGTACAAACCATTGCCCCGAGATCCATCATCGCCTGGTTGAAGCGCTCGACGCCCTCTGCCGGGGTGACCTCTTCGCTGATGTCCCACAGCCGTTTTTCCACCTCTTTTTTCCCCGGCCAGCCGCTGACAGCATAGCAGCGGGCGAGCACGCGCTTCACGTTGCCGTCGAGAATCGGATAATGCTGACCGAGCGAAAGGGATAAAATCGCCCCCGCCGTTGAGCGCCCGACGCCGGGCAACGCCGCCACTTCGTCAAAGGTCCGGGGGAATTCCCCGCCATGCAGTGTGGCGACTTGCTGCGCGGCTTTATGTAAGTTGCGCGCCCGCGCGTAGTAGCCCAGACCGGTCCACAGATGCAGCACCTCATCCAGCGGCGCGTTGGCTAAATCAACCACCGTGGGGAAACGCGCCATAAAGCGTTCAAAATAGGGGATTACCGTGGTCACCTGGGTTTGTTGCAACATCACTTCGGAGAGCCATACTTTGTAGGGCGTCTTGGCGATTTGCCAGGGCAGGGTTTTACGCCCGTATTTGTCGTACCAGTCCAGAACCTGGGCTGAAAATTGCGTGGCGAGAAAAGTCAAAGCTACGGCTCCGGGATCGCGATTACAGGGGGGCAGATTGCAGCATAAGGGCGAGTGGCTGTAAACCCTTGCATCCGCCGGGTAACTTTGGATAATGCCCGTTTTCCGAACACATTCACAAGCAGACCAAACTTTTATGAAAAACGACGTCATCTCTCCGGAATTCGATGAAAACGGTCGCCCGCTGCGCCGTATTCGTAGCTTCGTCCGTCGCCAGGGCCGCCTGACGAAAGGGCAGCAGCATGCGCTGGATAACATTTGGCCGGTGATGGGCGTTGAATTCAACGATGCGCCGCTCGATTTCGCCGCCCTGTTTGGCCGCGACGCGCCGGTCACACTAGAAATTGGTTTCGGCATGGGGGCTTCGCTGGTGGCGATGGCGAAAGCCAAACCGGAACAGAATTTCCTCGGCATTGAAGTGCACTCCCCGGGCGTTGGCGCCTGTCTGGCTTCTGCTGAAGAAGAAGGTGTGCAAAATCTGCGCGTGATGTGTCACGATGCGGTGGAAGTGCTGCATACCATGATCCCGGATAACTCACTGAATATGGTGCAGCTGTTTTTCCCTGACCCGTGGCATAAAGCGCGTCATAATAAACGTCGTATCGTGCAGCCGCCTTTCGCTGAGCTAGTCAAAAGCAAACTGAAACTCGGCGGCGTCTTCCATATGGCGACCGACTGGGAAGCCTATGCCGTGCATATGCTGGAAGTGATGTCCTCGCTGGAAGGCTATCGTAACCAGTCGGCAAGCAACGATTACGTACCGCGCCCGGAATCGCGCCCGGTAACCAAATTTGAACAGCGTGGCCATCGTCTCGGCCACGGCGTATGGGACTTAATGTTCGAGAGGGTGAAATAATGGCCAAGAATCGTAGCCGTCGTCTGCGTAAAAAAATGCATATCGATGAGTTTCAGGAGTTAGGCTTCTCCGTCGCCTGGCGTTTCCCGGAAGGGACCAGCGAAGAGCAGATCGACCAGACGGTCAACGATCTGATCGAAGAGGTGATAGAGCCGAACAAGCTGGCCTTCGACGGCAGCGGTTATTTCTCCTGGGAAGGGCTCATCTGCATGCAGGAGATTGGTAAGTGCACTGAAGAGCATCAGGCTATCGTACGCAAATGGCTGGAAGCGCGTAAGTTAGAGGATGTGCGCACCAGCGAACTTTTTGACGTCTGGTGGGACTAAGTTTGACAAGGGTCGGCAATTGCCGGCCCGTTTTGTCTTAAGGGAGTTTTATGATGCGTAAAACGCTGCTGGCGGTGGCGCTCTCCATCACCGCTTTGTCTGCCCATGCGGATTACCAGTGTAGCGTCACGCCGCGTGACGATGTGATCCTCAGCCCGCAGCAGGTGCAGGTGAAAGGGGAAAACGGCGATCTGGTGATAAAGCCGGACGGCAATCTGACCTTTAACGGCAAGGCCTATGCGCTCAGCGCCGCCCAGCGCGAACAGGCGCAGGATTATCAGGCCAGCCTGCGCAGCAGCCTGCCGTGGATTGACGAAGGCGCGCGTTCGCGAGTCGAAAAAAGCCGCAAGGCGCTGGATAAAATCATTACCGAACAGGTTGGCGCCAACAGCAGCATGCACGGTCGCCTGACCAAACTGGACGCGCAGCTGAAAGAACAGATGAACCGCATTATCGAACGTCGCAGCGATGGCCTGACTTTCCACTATAAAGCTATCGACCAGGTACGCGCCGATGGCCAGCAGCTGGTGAATCAGGCGATGGGCGGCATTCTGCAGGACAGCATTAACGAGATGGGCGCCAAAGCGGTGCTCAAAGGCGGCGGTAATCCGTTACAGGGCATTCTTGGCAGCCTCGGCGGCCTGCAAACGGCGATTCAGGAGGAATGGAAAAACCAGGAGGCCGATTTCCAGCAGTTTGGTAAGGACGTCTGCAGCCGGGTGGTATCGCTGGAGGACAGCCGCAAAGCGCTGGTTGGCTCGTTAAAATAATCAAAATTTCGCGGCCCGCATACCTTTGGGCCGCGCACTTCGCCACTCAGGCGCGGCCGTGCGACACGCGTGAACGGCGAGCCAGAGAATCAATGATTACCGCAATCGCCAGTACCGCGCCGGTAATGATATAGCGCAGCGAAGACGGCAGGTTCAACAGCGTCAGCCCATTTGAAATCGACTGAATCACGATGATCCCCAATAGCGCGGACCAGGCGCTGCCGCGTCCGCCGAACAGGCTGGTGCCGCCGATCACCGCCGCGGCGATGGCGTTGAGGTTGACGTCGCCGGTGCCGGCCTGCTGGCTGGCGGAAGCCAGTCGCGACGCCGCGAGAATGCCGCCGAAGGTCGCAAGCGTGGTACACAGGACGAAAGCGCTCACATAAATCGCCCGCACGTTAATGCCCGAACGGCGCGCCGCTTCACGGTTGCCGCCAACCGCGAACATCGAGCGACCCCATTTTGTCCGTTTCAGCGCGTAGTTGAGGATCATCACGCAGGCGACAAAGAGACCGAAAATCCATGGAATACCGCGCCCCTGATTGAGATAAAGCACCGCGGCCTCGAAGATAATCGTCAGCGCGATCGCGCGCGCCACTAGCGAGCTGACTCCCTCGGCGGAAAGATTGGCCGCCAGGCGCCGCGAGCGTTTTTTCAGGCCAAAAATAAGGATCGCCAGCCCTGGCAGCAATGCCATCAGGTGTGAGAACCAGCCGGGCATCACCAGCAGTTGGCCAAAGCGCACCAGCGGCGAAGTATAGGGCAGGTTGATGCTGCCGCTCGGCCCGAGGATATACAGCTGCATACCCAGCAGCGCCAGCAGGCCGGCGAGAGTGGCGACGAAACTCGGCATTCCGACGCGGGTATACAGCAGCGCGTAGACCAGCCCGACGGCCACGCCGCAGGCCAGCGCCACGGCGATGGCTCCCGCCAGCGGCCATCCTGCGTTCACCCACAGCACGCCGACGATAGCCGATGCCAGGCCGCTCATGGAGCCGACCGACAGGTCTATCTCACCAAGCATTAGCACGCAGACGATGCCGAGCGAGATAAACCCGACCGTCGCGCAGTCAAACAGCAGGTTCACCAGGTTATTCGGCGCGATATAGACCGGGTTGAGGAAGGTGAAAACCAGGGAAATCACAATCAGCCCGGCTATCACCGGCGCGGTGCCGAGATCGCCGGTTTTGATGCGGGTTATCTGCGCGCGTAGGGCGCCGAACAGCCCCTCGTCGTGACGAACGCGCTCATCGCTGCGATCCAGCGCGGTGTGGGATGCGGTCTTACTGTTCATAAAATTACATCGCTCCGGAAGTCGTTGGCTGTGATTTACGTTCAACCCGGCGTGAGACGGCGTTTTCCGTCGCGCCGGTGATCGCGGCGACCAGATCCTGATTAGAAGCATCGGGCGTGAAGATCCCTTTGTTGCGCCCGAGACGCAGCACCACGATACGGTCGGCGACGGCGCGAACGTCTTCCATGTTGTGACTGATGATGATGACGCCAAGCCCGCGCTCGCGAACGCGCTCAATCAGGTTGAGCACTTCCGCGGTCTGCGCGACGCCCAGCGCCGCGGTGGGTTCATCGAGCATAATGATTTTAGGGTTCAGCAGCAGCGAACGGGCGATGGCGACGGTCTGCCGCTGGCCGCCGGAAAGCGATGCCACCGGTTCGCGTACCGACGGAATACGTGCCGCCAGCTCCTGCAGCAGCGTCCAGGCTTTCACTTCCATCGCCACTTCATCGAGCTGGAACGGCGAAATTTCATGACCCAGAAACAGGTTTGCTACCACATCAAGGTTTTCACACAGCGCCAGATCCTGAAACACCGTGGCAATACCGTATTCCAGCGCCTTGCCGGGGCTATCGAGGGTGACGGGGTTGCCGTCAAACTCAATGGTGCCGGAGGTCGGCTGGTGGACGCCGGCGAGGATCTTCACCAGCGTGGATTTGCCCGCGCCGTTGTCGCCGACCAGCGCGACCACCTCGCCGGCGTGGACTTCTAATTCGATATCCGTCAGCGCGGACACCGCGCCAAAATGTTTAGAGACGTTGCGCAGTTGCAGTATTGGCCGCCCGGCGGCGGAGTTGTGTTGTTGTTGCGGCATACAAAACGACCTCAATCATGGCGAAATCGCGCCCGCCGCGGCGGGCGCAGGGGCAAAAGTTACTTGCTGATGCCTAACTTCTGGCAGGCGGCGGCGTACTCGCCGCTACACACCTGATCCCAGGTCTGGATTTTTTTATCGAAGATTTCCGCTTTGATGTTTTTGGCCGTCACCACTTCCGGGGTAAATAGCTGGGAAGGGGTGTTGTACAGGGTGGTGCTGGCCTGCGGTTTTTTGCCCTGGATAAAATCAACCGCCACTTTGGCCGCCGCCGCGGCGACGATCTCCGATGGCTTGGAGATGGTGTTGTACTGATCGCCAGCGATGATCAGCTGCAGCGCGGCGATAGTGGCGTCATTGCCGGTGACCGGCGGCAGCGGCTGGACGCCGGCAGCCTTAAAGGCGGCAATTGCGCCGCCGCCGGTACCGTCGTTTGCCGCGACCACGCCCTTAATTTTGTCGCCAAAGCGGGTAACCTGCCCGGCGGTCCACTCCTGGGCTTTCGGCGGCGCCCACTCCGGGGTGTCGAATTCGGCCAACGTTTTGTAACCGGACTCTTTCAATCCGCGATGGATACCGTCGCGGATCAGCCCTGCGGCGGCATCGGTTGGCGAACCGTTAATTTGCAGCACGCCGGCATCCTGCGGCACGCCGCTCGCTTTCAGATGGTCGGTAAGAGATTTTGCGATGGCGTAGCCAATGCCCTCGTTATCAAATGAGACGTAGAAATCAGCCGGTTTGTCTGGTACCGGGCGATCATAGGCAATGACCTTGACCCCCTGCGCTTGGGCGTTTTCGACCAGCGCGGCGGCGGCGGAAGAGTCAACCGGATCCAGGACGATCACTTTCGCCCCCTGGGCGATAACCGAGTTGAACTGCTGCTGCTGGAGCGACGCGTTGGCGTTGGCATTCTGATAGATGACCTTACAATCCGCGCAAAGCTTGCTCATTTCCGCCTTAAAACCGGGGAAGTCGTGCTGTTCATAGCGGGTAGAGGCCTGATCGGGCATTAAAAAGGCCACGGTGGCGGACTCTGCAGACCAGGCTGAAGCCGTGACGGTGCCGGATAGTGCGGAGAGTGTGATAAAAATATTACGGTAATTCATTGTGTTACCCTCTTTTTTATAGGCTTAAGCCCGCCGGGTTGCGCCGACGTTACAGAGACTTTTTTAATCAGAGTTACCAATAATTCACATGTAGGATACGTCGGTTTTACATTTGCTCAACCGATGAAGCAGGATTACCACTGCGCAAAAAATGAGTCAAGAAAAGGAAAAAAGTCGATCGGATTTTGTGATTCGCTGCAAATAAGTGAACAAAAAAACGCCAGTCGATTTGACCGTAGCGGGAGAGGATGTAAGGGGAAAGATACGGGCGACGACGTGCCGCCCGCAGGGATTACTCTTCGCTGAGGAACAGCTCCAGCAGCGAATTTAAAAACAGTTTACCGTGCTCGGTAATTTGCCAGTTTTGCGCATCTTCCAGCAGATAGCCTTCGGCGATAGCGGCATCGATTTGCTGACGGATAACCTGCTCATCAAGGCCGGTACACAAGCTGAACTCCGCGCGCGGCGCGGCCTCCAGCAGGCGAAAACGGTTCATAAAGAACTCAAACGGTTTATCCGCTTCTCCCACATCGTGCTGGCGCTCCAGGTAACGGCCTTCCATATACCCGCGCGGGTGGCGTGTTTTGGCGGTCCGCAGAATGCGTCCGTCAGGGAAGGTGATCTTGCCGTGCGCGCCGCAGCCGATGCCGAGGTAGTCGCCAAAGCGCCAGTAGTTGAGATTATGCTGACACTGGAAGCCTGGCTTAGCATAGGCGGACGTCTCGTACTGCTGATAGCCGGCGGCGCTCAGCAGCTGATGCCCCTGCTCGAAAATATCCCATAGCGCGTCGTCATCCGGCAGCACCGGCGGCCGGGAGCCGAACAAGGTGTTCGGCTCAATGGTCAGCTGGTACCACGACAGATGCGGCGGGTTGAGGGCAATCGCCTGACGCAGATCGTCCAGCGCCTCCTCCAGCGACTGGTCCGGCAGACCGTGCATCAGGTCGAGGTTGAAGCTGCGCAAGCCGAGGCCGCTGGCGAGACGTGCTGCGCGCTTGGCCTCCTCCGGGCCGTGGATCCGCCCCAGGCGCTGCAGCTTCGGTTCGCTAAAGCTTTGTACGCCGATGGAGATGCGGTTCACCCCGGCGCGCTGATAATCAACGAAGCGATCGGCCTCCACGGTACCCGGGTTGGCTTCCATGGTGATTTCCGCCCCGGCGGCCAGCGGCAGGCAGGCGCGGACGCCATCGAGCAGGGTTTGCATGGCCGGGCCGGACAGCAGGCTCGGCGTACCGCCGCCGATAAAAATAGTGCCTATTTCCCGTCCCTGGGCATAGTGCGCATCAGCCTGCAGATCGTTCAGCAGATGCTGGACGTAGTCATCATGCGGCACCTCGCCTTTCAGCGCATGCGAATTAAAATCGCAGTACGGGCATTTCTGCACGCACCAGGGAATATGGATATAGAGACTCAGCGGCGGCAAATTAGCCATTACGTAATGCTTCCAGTAACAGTTTCAGCGCCTGCCCGCGATGGGAAATGGCGCTCTTTTCTTCACGGCTCAGTTCGGCCGCGGTTTTCCCTTCTGACGGGACGAAGAAGATCGGGTCGTAACCGAAGCCGCCATGACCGGCGGCTTGCCGGGTGATTACCCCAGGCCAGCTGCCGTGGCACACCAGCGGCGTGGGATCCTCGGCATGGCGCAGATAGACCAGTACGCAGTGGAACTGGGCCTGACGCTGGTCGTCCGGCACGTCTTTTAACGCGTCGAGCAGCTTCTCAAGATTCTGCTGGTCGCTGGCATCGACGCCGGAATAGCGGGCGGAGTAAATACCCGGCGCGCCGCCAAGAGCATCGACGGCCAGACCGGAATCGTCGGCGATGGCCGGCAGGCCGGTGATCTGCGCCGCGTGGCGCGCTTTCAGAATCGCGTTTTCAATGAAGGTCAGGCCGGTCTCTTCCGCAGAGTCCACGCCCAGCTCGGTCTGAGCGACGATATCGAGACCAAAATCTTCCAGCAGCGAGGCCAGTTCGCGCACTTTGCCGGCGTTGCCGGTAGCGAGGACGACTTTTTGCATGATGAATCCTGTTTATTCAGTTAGCGCCGCGACCGCAGTCGGGATCTGTTGTGGGGCGATGATTTTAACTTGCTTATGGCGGCCCAGCTCGCCTTTTTCAATCAGTACCTGGCTTTTGGCGACGCGGAACTGTTTGGCGAGAAATTTCACCAGGTGGGCATTGGCCTGGCCATCAACGGGCGGGGCGGTAATGGCGACTTTAAGCTCGTCGCCATGTACGCCCACGATGCTATCGCGGCTGGCCTTAGGCTGAATGTACAGCCTTAGCACCAGCCCGTCAGCGCAGGTTTCAACGGCACTCATAGCGCCATCCACAGCCCCGGCAGCAGTACATTACCGGTGGCCTGCAGCACTTCGGCGATGCCCATATTGATTACGTACAACAGCAATACCAGCACCATCGGCGAGAAATCGATACCGCCCATCGACGGCAGCAGGTTGCGGATAGGGCGCAGCAGCGGGTCCGCCAGCTGCATCAGCACATACTCCACCGGGCTACGGCCCTGGCTGACCCAGCTCATGATCGCCATCAACAGCAGTACCCAGAAGATCAACGAGCCGATGGTTTTCAGCAGAATAAGCAGAGCGGAGATCCAGATGATCGGCTGGAAGGTGATCACCATAAACAGCACGATCGCTTTGATGACGCAGAGAATAAATGCCACCAGCAGCGAGGCGCTGTCAATCGGCCCCATTGCCGGGATAATCCGGCGCAGCGGTCCGACAATCGGCTGCGTGGCTTTCACCACAAACTGCGAAAACGGGTTGTAAAAGTCGCAGCGCGCCCACTGCATCCAGACGCGTAACAACACGACCATCGTGTAAAGCTCAATGACCGTTGAAAGCAGGAAAGTCAACGTCTTCATGGCGTTCCTCAGATTCCTTATTATTTGCTGTAGTCGCGCGCACCAAAAATGGCTGTACCGATGCGCACCATCGTGCTTCCCGCCGCGATTGCGGCTTCCATATCGTCCGACATTCCCAGAGACAACGTATCGACCGTGGGGTACCGCGTTTTTAATCGTGCAAATGCTACCGCCATTTGCCGGGCGACGGCAAACTGCCTTACATATTCTGACTCAGGCGCGGGAATGGCCATCAGGCCGCGCAGTTCCAGATGAGGTAACTCAGCGATCTCCGCCGCTAAGCCGTCGAGCGCTTCCAGCGGGATGCCGGATTTGCTCTGCTCATCGCTGATGTTAATTTGAATCAGCACCTTCAGCGGCGGCAAATGCGCCGGGCGCTGCTCGTTCAGGCGGGTGGCGATTTTCAGCCGATCGACGGTGTGGCACCAGTCAAAATGCTCTGCCACCAACCGGCTTTTGTTGGACTGCAGGGGGCCAATAAAGTGCCACTGCAGCCCGCTGACGCCAGCCTGCTGGAAATGGTTAATCTTCTCCACGCCCTCCTGGACGTAGTTTTCACCAAATGCCCGCTGGCCTGCCGCAATGGCTTCTTCGATCGCGCTCGCAGGTTTCGTTTTACTCACTGCAAGCAATGTCACTTCTTCTGGCGCACGCCCGCATCGGGCGGCAGCACCGGAGATTTTGTCCCGGACCTGTGCCAGGTTATGCGCAATATCGTTCATATTCCGAGGATGAGTTATGAAGCTGGAAGAAATCGTAGCCCTTAGTGTAAAGCATAATGTCTCCGATCTACACCTGTGCAATTCCGCCGCACCACGCTGGCGGCGGCAGGGCAGGCTGCAGCCCGCGCCCTTTCCCGCGCCGGATATTGCGAATTTACTCAACGACTGGCTCGATGCCGCACAGTTACTGCACTGGCAGGAACACGGCCAGATTGACTTTGCGCTGACCCTGACCTGCGGTGCGCGGCTGCGCGCCAGCGCCTTCGCCCATACGCGTGGGATATCGCTGGTGCTGCGCCTGCTTCCTGAACAGTGCCCGCGTCTGGACACGCTCGGCGCCCCGCCTGCGCTGAGCGAACTGCTGGCGGAAGAGAGTGGTTTGCTGTTGGTCACCGGAGCGACGGGCAGCGGCAAGTCGACCACCCTGGCGGCAATGGTGGGGCACCTCAATCAGCATCTTGATGGCCATATTCTGACGCTTGAAGATCCGGTGGAATTTATTCATCACAGCGAGCGCTGTCTGATCCAGCAGCGGGAAGTTGGCCGTCACTGTCCTTCGTTCGCCGCGGCGCTCCGCGTGGCGCTGCGCCAGGATCCGGATGTGATCCTGCTCGGGGAGCTACGCGATAGCGAAACCATTCGCCTGGCGTTAACCGCGGCGGAGACCGGGCACCTGGTAATGGCGACATTACATACCCGCGGCGCGGCGCCGGCGGTGGAGAGATTGATCGATGTCTTTCCGGCGGAGGAGAAAGATCAGGTTCGTAGCCAGCTTGCCGGAAGCCTGTGCGCGGTGCTGGCGCAAAAATTGTTACCTGCACGTCAGGGCGGGAGAGTTGCGCTATACGAGCTTCTGGTCAACACGCCAGCGGTGGCGAATTTGATCCGTGAAGGAAAAGTACATCAATTGCCTGGTGTGATGCAGACCGGGATGCAGGCCGGAATGTTGACCTTTACCCAGAGTTTTCAGCAACGTGTCGCTGCAGGCGCGCTATAAGATGAGAAAGAGATTGATATGACAGGTTAAATGATATGTTAGATGAATGTTTATTTGTTGTTTATTAATATTATTTGGTAATACAAATAACTTTTGATTATAAATTCAAATAACACATTCAGATTAGATATGTCGACAGTGAATACGCATTTCCAGGAAAAAAGTTTGATTATCTTTTGACAGCTTTGAGTCATTCGATTTATGCTGTTTGTGGGAATAGGATGATTCTCATGGAATAACGTTTCAGTTTGTAAATTACCTTGGTGATTTATAAATTCACGACTGTTTGTATCTTTTTTTATTCATTTAACCACCATGGCGGTGGGTAACAGCTAAGGAGAGTTTTAAGTGATTAATTTAAATGGAAATTCATCATCTTCTCGTCAGGTAACCTTTATTACCCACCCGTCTATTCAAAGCAAAGCCTTTGCCAGCTATCTGAGCGAAACCCTGATGGCACCGGTGGTTTTACAAAATATTAATAAACCGCTGGCGCAGCGTTTGGCAAAAGATTCTGTAATATTATTTGATATTGCAGTGTCAAATAAGAAATTAAACGGGGTGTGGCGGGATATTATTCGCCTGCAGGCAGATAATCCTCGTTTGTTGATTATTAATAGCGCACAAAAGTATGAGCTATACGAAATGGCGCAGTGGCCGGCTTTATATGGCGTGTTCCGGCATGACGATGATGAATCGCGCTTAATTGAGGGAGTTAAGGCCGTGCTGAACGGCGAGCAGACGGCTGAATTGAGCGTGATGCACCCGGCGATGTACGCTGCGGACCATGCATCGACTCCAGTAGAGAACTCGCCGCTGACCGAGCGGGAATGCGAGATCCTCAACGAACTGCGCTGCGGCGCGACGAACCTGGATATCGCCCGCGCGCTGTTTATCAGCGAGAACACGGTGCGGACGCACCTGTACAATGTGTTTCGTAAACTGAGCGTGAAAAATCGCACCCAGGCGGTGAGCTGGGCTAACGAACATCTGCGCCACTAAGCGGGTAAACGTGCGCCGTCAGCGGTCCGCCGGCGGCGCAGGAGGGCAGAGTTTAAAAGCTCTGCTCGAAGTAGCTTTCCAGTATGACTACGGCAGAGGCCGAATCGACGCTGCCTTTATTCAGCGCCCGGTAGCCGCCGTGTTCAAACAGGCCCGCGCGGGCCTCAACCGTACTCAGCCGTTCATCGTGGAGAAGGATCGCGACGCCAAAGCGGCCATGAATTTTATTGGCGAAATTACGCGCGCGCGCCGTCAGCGGTTGCTCGGTGCCGTCCATATTGAGCGGCAGGCCGACGATTACCGCCTCAGGCTGCCACTCTTTAAGCAGTTTTTCGATGACGTTCCAGTCCGGTTTACCGTCCTGCGCCTTCAGCGCCGGTAATGGTCGTGCGGTCGCGGTGATGCGTTGTCCCACCGCCACGCCGATGCTTTTGGTGCCAAAGTCAAAGCCGAGAAAGGTTCCGCTCATCACGCATGCCCCGCGACGCCTGGCATCGTCACAATGTCGATACCAATCAGTTTAGCCGCCTCGCGCCAGCGATCGGCGATCGGCGTACGGAAAAGAATATTCTGATCCGCCGGGGCGGTGAGCCAGGCATTATCTAAAATCTCCTGCTCCAGCTGCCCTTTCTCCCACGAAGAGTAGCCCAACGCAACCAGCACGTTGCCCGGCTGCCGATCGGTACCTAAGGTTTCAAGAACATCCCGCGAGGTGGTAATCACCGTGTTATCCGAGATGCGAATGCTCGAGGAAAAGTCAGAGGGCGGGGTATGCAAAATGAAGCCGCGGTCTTCCGCCAGCGGGCCTCCCAGCATCACCGGTTTATCCAGACGGATCTCTGGATTGCGCGGCTCCGGGACAATTTTGAGCTTCTCAAGGATCCCTTCCACCTGCAGATTTTCCAGCGGCTTATTGATAATAATGCCCATGGCACCCTCGTCGTTGTACTCGCAGATATAGACTACGGAGCGGCGGAAAATGGGGTCCTGAAGCGCGGGCATGGCAATCAGAAAGTGATGCTGTAAATTCATTGTCAGAGGTTCGTTCCTGGTTCAAAAAAGCAACACCCAGTATGCGGGCAAAGTAGAATGGTGTCGATGCACTTTATCTGGCCGGCGCCCGAGTGGCGTCAGGCTGGCAACGTTTCACGAGCGCGGTAATCCGCGCTCGCTGCGCCAAAAGCGGACGTTGGTCCGCCGTCGTGCTTATTTATCGATACGTCTTTCGATAGCGTCCATCAGCATACCGGTGATCGAAATATCCGGGAAGGCGGCTTCGATTTCGCGTACGCAGGTGGGGCTGGTGACGTTAATTTCCGTCAGACGGTCGCCGATGATATCCAGGCCGACGAAGATAAGGCCTTTGGCCTTCAGCGTCCGGCCGACGCGGCGGGCGATTTCCCAGTCGCTTTCGGTCAACGGGCGGGCTTCGCCGCGGCCGCCGGCGGCCAGATTGCCGCGGGTCTCGCCACCCTGCGGAATTCGCGCCAGGCAGTAAGGCACGGGCTCTCCATCCACTACCAACACGCGCTTGTCGCCATCTTTAATGGCCGGCAGATAGTTCTGCGCCATGCAGTAGCGGCTGCCCAGTTCGGTCAGCGTCTCGGCAATCACCCCAAGGTTTGGATCGCCGGCTTTAACACGGAAAATAGAGGCGCCGCCCATGCCGTCGAGCGGTTTCATGATGATATCGCCGTGCTTTTCCCAGAAGGCTTTCAGCTGGGCTTTATTGCGGGTGACCAACGTTTCCGGAGTCAGTTCAGAGAACCAGGCGGTGAACAGCTTCTCGTTACAGTCGCGCAGACTCTGCGGCTTGTTGACGATAAGCGTGCCTTTCTCTTCCGCTCGCTCCAGGATGTAGGTGGCATAAATAAATTCGGTATCAAACGGCGGATCCTTACGCATCAGGATGACGTCAAGGTCCGCCAGCGGCAGATCCTGCTCGCCGGTGAAGTCATACCATTTATCGTAGTTCTGTTCGACGCTCAGCGTGCGCGTCCGGGCGCGGGCTTCGCCGTTGATCAAATAGAGGTCGTTCATCTCCATATAATGGAGTTCATAGCCGCGACGCTGCGCCTCCAGCAACATAGCGAAGCTGGTGTCTTTCTTGATGTTGATGGTTGCGATGGGATCCATCACGATGCCGAGCTTGATCATGGTTCTTCTCCGTTAACGCCTCAACCTAAGTCGCCAAAACGCACCTGTAGGGCGGTGATGGCGGTGAGCGCAGTAGTCTCTGTACGCAGAACGCGCGGTCCCAACAGGATATCAGTAAACTGGTATTGCGCGGTCATCGCTATCTCTTCAGCCGACAGCCCGCCTTCCGGGCCAATCAGCAGACGGACGCGTTCAACCGGCAGCGGCAGCGTGTTAATGCTGGCGCTGGCGCGCGGGTGCAGGTTGAGCTTCAGCCCGCTGTCCTGCTCGGCGCACCACGCCTCCAGCTGCATCGCCGGACGTATTTCCGGTACCACGTTACGACCGCTCTGTTCGCAGGTGGCAATAGCGATTTTCTGCCACTGCTGGATCTTTTTCTGCAAACGTTCGGCATCCAGTTTAACGCCGCAGCGCTCGGAAAACAGTGGCGTTATGAGGCTTACCCCGAGTTCGATCGATTTCTGGATGGTGAATTCCATTTTTTCGCCGCGGGACATCACCTGGCCTAAATGGATATGCAGCGGCGATTCCCGATCGTCGGGTTCGCCACTGAGCACCTCAACCGTAACGTTTTTCTTACCGGCCTCGGTGATGACCGCGTCAAACACCTGGTTACTGCCGTCAAAAAGCTGTAGGTGCTGACCGGCGGTCATGCGCAGGACGCGGCCGACGTGGTTGGCCGCGTCATCGCTCAGCGCGAACTGGCTGCCGACAATGAGGCGTTCTGGATGATGGATGCGAGGAATGCGCATGCTTGATATTCCGTTCGTTGCGCAGATGCCAGCTTCCCGCCATCGGGCGGGAAGCACAGGGCTGCAAATTAACAATTGCCGCTAGTGTAGGTTAGCTCTTTTGCGCCTGGCAAGCCTGCTGGACATACGGATTATGGTTGCCCTGCACTTTCGCGATGCGCTCATCACGTTCACATTCCCAGGCGGTGACCGGGTACTGTTTATTCCAGGCGGTAAACAGCTGAGTTTGCTGGCGGGAAAGATTCAGCTGATAGCGGTCGCGCATATAGAAGTAGGTGCGGGCGATGGCGCCGCGAGCGCGGGCAGGGGGCTCGGCGATTTTATCTTTAAAATCGACCTTCATGGTGCACTGGCCGTACTGGCCTTCACCGCCGCTCCACTGGCTGTACATAAAGTTGCCGCGATCGCCATTCACTTCTCCCACCGCCGGCTGCAGGTTGTGCATATCGCTTTCCATCTTGCGGTATTCCGGATCTTTGGCGCAGTTTTTACGTCCCCCCTCCTGCCAGCACTGACGCTGATGGCCGAACTGCCATGCCGGCACTACGTGCTCCCATTCAACCCGGCTGGCGCGGTTCTCATTTTTACGCACTTTATAGCCGCAGGATTCCAAATCGATAACGCCTTTTTTCCCCTGCCAGTCGATTTTACAGCCGCAATAAAAATCGCCCGGAACGTCGGCATTCACTTTGACGCCAGCGGCTTTGGCCTGGGAAAAACTATTAATACCAGCGGCCGCAAGCGGACCACTGACTGCCGCGCTCAATACCGCTACGGCTAAAACATGCATACGGGACATCGTTAACTCCGTGTCAAAACGAGCCCGCAACGTAGCGAATGAGGGTGCCAGATGCAATCAGTCAGATCAGAAAGTTTCTAATTAATTCCGATGGTTATTTTTCAGCCACCAGCAGATCGCCGCAGCGAACGCAGCGGTAGGTGGCCTCGCCGCGAACCACCCGGTTATGGCGACGGACGGTGAGCTGGTGCTGCTGACAGCGACAGCGATAGGGGAAGGTGTTCTGGCGGACCGAAGCGAGTTCAAAGCGGTGGGTGCGACGCGCGGGAACGCCAAGGACGCTCTCCATCATCCATTTCCACTCTTTCCCGTGCGGCGCGACGCGGCCGAAATGCTGCCAGACCAGCAGGTGCGCCAGCTCATGCGGCACCACTTCATCGATAAACTCACGCTGATTTTCCAGCAGCAGCACCGGGTTTAAACGAATTTCGTTTTTCTCCAGCCAGGCGGTGCCGGCGGAAGTACCACGCTGCAGGTAGACCAGCGTCGGTTCCGCATAGCGGCGTTCCAGCTTGCGATTCGCATTGGCGAGATGCTCCCGCAGGCTGCGCATGACGGCCTGCTGAATAGCGATGGGAATACGGGGCGTTTTCATAGCGCCAGAGGATAGTGCGGCGGAGGGGGGAGAGCAAGAGGAAGCTTCCTCCCGGGATGGGAGGAAGCTCAGGAAGGTTAATCGCGGGCACCGATCTCGCGCAGTGGACGACCCTGCATCAGGTTACGTTCAATATGTTCCAGCGAGACGTTTTTGGTTTCCGGGATCAGCCACAGCGTCAGCAGGATAAACAGCACGTTCAGACCGCCGTACACCCAGAAGGTATTGGCGCTGCCCAGCGAGTTGAGCATGGTCAGGAAGGTGGCGCCGACAATCATGTTGGCAATCCAGTTGGTCGCTGTGGAGCAGGTGATACCGAAGTCGCGGCCTTTCAGCGGCTGGATTTCGGAGCACAGTACCCAAATCAGCGGGCCGGCGCTCATGGCGAAACCGACGATGAACATCAGCAGCATCAGGACGGCGATGTACTGCGCGGTAGAGGAGTGAATGCCGATGTGCATCATGGTACCCAGGACGCCCATACCCGCGGCCATCACGATAAAGCCAAGGATCAGCGTCGGTTTACGGCCCCAGCGGTCGACCAGACCGATGGCGATAAAGGTGGCCAGCACGTTAGTCAGACCGACGATCACTGTCCCCCACATTTGCTCAGTGGTGTTGGCATAACCCGCCAGCTCAAAGATCTTCGGCGCGTAGTACATGATGACGTTCATCCCGGTGAACTGTTGCATCACCTGCAGCAGGATGCCGAGGAACACCGCGCGGCGGAAGTTGCTGTTGTCTTTAAACAGCGACCAGCCGGACTGTTTTACCTTCAGGCTTTCACGGATTTCATCGAGCTCGCGTTTCGCTTCGGCGCTGGTATCGCGCAGGCGCAGCAGCACGCGTTCCGCATCGACAAAGCGACGTTTGGCGGCGAACCAGCGCGGGCTGTCCGGCAGGAAGATAACGCCGATCAGCAGCAATACCGCCGGAATGATGATAACCCCGAGCATCCAGCGCCATGCGCCGCTGTAGCTGAAAGCGGTGTCAGAGAGATAGGCGCCAAGGATCCCGATGGTGATCATCAGCTGGTACATGGAAATCATACTGCCGCGAATTTTTTCTGGCGCGATTTCCGACAGATACAGCGGAGCCGTATATGAGGCGACGCCCACCGCCAGGCCGAGCAGCACACGGGAAACCAGCAGGATCTCGACGTTTGGCGCGGCGGCAGAGAACAGCGAACCGGCGACGAAGAGGATGGCGCCGATCATCAGGCTCTTTTTCCGGCCCAGTTTGAAAGAGAGCCAGCCGCTGCCGACCGCGCCGACGGCAGCTCCGAACATCATGGAGCTGACCACCCACTCCTGGGTGTGGGCGGAAATCTGGAACTCATTGGCAATAAAGGGTAAGGCACCCGCAATAACACCGATATCAAGGCCGAACAGCAGGCCAGCCAGCGCGGCGAGGAAACAGACGAAGAACGTCATAGTCTTGTTCGAACGCCCTTGTTTTTTGTTGTCAGGCATAACGCCCTCCAGTTGAGTTATTGATTCTGTCGATGGTTAGGGTAGGACACTCGTCGGTAAAAAAACGTGACTATAATCACGGCTGTGTAATCGTTTCCACAAAGGTAAAGAAACGTAATTCATTAAATGCTTTTTAAATCAGCAATATAAACAAGGATAGACGACATTTTGAAAAACGGTAATCAGAGTTGACCGAAACAATATGTAACATTGTGAAAAATGGGTACAGGAGATAGCGTCTTTGGGCAGAAGGTGACAGTCTTTACTATGTAATCGCTTTCATTTTTTGGCGGCCGCGCGTTGAAATGGGGGCGCAGAAAAGGGGGGGAGGCGTAAATAAAAAGGCCAGCGCGAGGCTGGCCTTGAAGAGAGGAAGCGCGGAGATTATTTCAGACCGGCCGCTTCCCGCAGCAGCGCCGCTTTGTCGGTTTTTTCCCATGGGAAATGTTCGCGACCAAAGTGACCGTAGGCTGCGGTTTCTTTGTAGATCGGGTGCAGCAGATCCAGCATCTGAATCAGACCGTATGGACGCAGGTCGAAGAACTCGCGCACCAGCAGGGTCAGCTGTTCAGAAGGCACTTTCTCGGTGCCAAAGGTTTCCACCATGATGGACGTCGGTTCTGCAACGCCGATAGCGTAGGAAACCTGAATTTCGCAACGATCGGCCAGGCCTGCGGCAACGATGTTCTTCGCCACATAGCGCGCCGCGTAGGCTGCGGAACGGTCAACTTTAGATGGATCTTTACCGGAGAACGCGCCGCCGCCGTGGCGAGCCATGCCGCCGTAGGTATCAACGATGATCTTACGACCGGTCAGACCGCAGTCGCCCATCGGGCCGCCAATAACGAAACGGCCGGTCGGGTTGATGAAGAATTTGGTGGACGCGTTGAGCCATTCGGTCGGCAGAATCGGCTTGATGATCTCTTCCATCACTGCTTCCTGCAGGGATTTCTGATCGATATCTTCCGCGTGCTGAGTCGACAGAACGACCGCGTCGATGCCGACGATTTTGCCGTCGTCATACTGGAAGGTCACCTGGCTTTTCGCATCCGGGCGCAGCCACGGCAGGGTGCCGTTTTTACGCACTTCAGCCTGACGCTGCACCAGACGGTGAGCGTAAGTCACCGGCGCCGGCATCAGCACGTCGGTTTCGTTAGTGGCGTAGCCAAACATCAGCCCCTGGTCGCCGGCGCCCTGTTCCAGCGGATCGGCACGGTCAACGCCCTGGTTAATGTCCGGAGACTGTTTACCAATGGCGCTCAGTACGGCGCACGAGTTGGCGTCAAAGCCCATATCGGAATGCACGTAGCCAATTTCGCGGACGGTGTTGCGGGTGATCTCTTCGATATCAACCCATGCGCTGGTGGTGATTTCGCCGCCTACCAGCACCATGCCGGTTTTGACATAGGTTTCACATGCGACACGCGCTTTCGGATCCTGCTCGAGGATCGCATCCAGCACGGCATCGGAGATTTGGTCAGCAATTTTGTCAGGATGCCCTTCTGATACGGACTCAGACGTAAAAAGGTGTTTTGCCATATTTTATTTCACCTGTGGACGATTCGGATAGCTCATACTGTTGTGTAATGTGGCTTTGGTGGATAATCAGCGCAAAGCCGCGCAGGTAGCGACACGAGCAGTCTGAGTGTTAATCAGTATAGACGGATTAACTTCTGGACGGCCATTTTAGGTCAAATCTTGAGCCCATTTCCAGCCTTTTTTGATGGCGGTCGCATTTATGGGAAAACCCGCCTGGCAAAATTTCCTGACAACCGCGCAAACAGGCACATTTTTATTTTGCTTTTTACCCCGCTTCTCGGTATAAAACGCCGCGCGCGGCTCATTAAAAAAGCGCACGGGGCATGGCCCTGTGGTGCCACTTCCAGCCGGGTTAAGCAGTCTGTATTTACAGAATCTCGCAGCGGCGTAGCGCCTGTTGCCCGGTATGTATAGCTTTGGCTTGTCGCCGACCCTGTCGCAGGGCGGTGTGGAGGTGATACCAGATAATGAACCAATGTTTTTCGTTTGATTCGTCGCGTCGTTCTGTCGCGCGTCAGCACTCCGCAACCTGCATCTCTCTCATGCAAACCAGCCGATGTTCACCCCATCTCGGCGCTTCTCAGGATTCCAGGGCCGGTCGGCCGTCAGAAAACTGAACAAGGGCGCTCTTGCCTGGCAAGAGTTTTCTCGTGGTTTCTCCGGACTGTCATACTCTGTTCGGCTACGTGTTTTACGATGATATGAATAAGAAACCGGTCGCGCAGTCGCAAAACCAGCAGATAGTGCTGGGCTTTAGGACTGTTCATGGGTTGTTATCGCATCTTTGGACTGCGATAGTAGTTAACTGTCTTACACTTATTATTAAAAATTGAGGTTCGCTATGTCTGACGACATGTCTATGGTTTCGCCTTCGTCAGCAGGCGAACACGGTGTACTACGTTCCATGCAGGAGGTAGCGATGAGCTCCCAGGAAGCCAGCAAGATGCTGCGTACTTATAATATTGCCTGGTGGGGCAATAACTATTATGACGTCAACGAACTGGGCCACATCAGCGTTTGCCCGGATCCGGACGTCCCGGAAGCGCGCGTTGACCTCGCGGAATTAGTCAAAGCGCGTGAAGCGCAAGGGCAGCGCTTGCCGGCGCTGTTCTGCTTCCCGCAGATCCTGCAGCACCGCCTGCGCTCGATCAACGCCGCCTTCAAACGCGCGCGTGAATCGTATGGCTATAACGGCGATTACTTCCTCGTCTACCCGATCAAGGTTAACCAGCACCGTCGCGTGATTGAATCGCTGATCCATTCCGGCGAGCCGCTGGGCCTGGAAGCCGGTTCGAAAGCGGAACTGATGGCCGTGCTGGCGCACGCCGGGATGACCCGCAGCGTCATCGTCTGTAATGGTTATAAAGACCGCGAATATATCCGTCTGGCGCTGGTGGGCGAGAAGATGGGCCACAAGGTCTATCTGGTCATTGAGAAGATGTCCGAGATCGCTATCGTACTGGAAGAGGCCGAGCGCCTGAACGTGGTGCCGCGCCTTGGCGTGCGTGCGCGTCTGGCCTCGCAGGGCTCCGGTAAATGGCAGTCCTCCGGCGGCGAGAAGTCCAAGTTCGGCCTCGCAGCGACCCAGGTGCTGCAACTGGTCGAAATTCTGCGCGAGGCAGGCCATCTTGAGAGCCTGCAACTGCTGCACTTCCACCTCGGTTCGCAGATGGCTAACATTCGCGATATCGCCACCGGCGTGCGTGAATCGGCGCGTTTCTACGTCGAACTGCATAAGCTGGGCGTCAATATTCAGTGCTTCGACGTCGGCGGCGGCCTGGGCGTGGACTATGAAGGCACCCGCTCGCAGTCCGATTGCTCGGTGAACTACGGTCTGAACGAATACGCCAACAATATCATCTGGGCGATCGGCGATGCCTGCGAAGAGAATGGCCTGCCGCACCCGACGGTGATCACCGAGTCCGGCCGCGCGGTGACCGCGCACCATACCGTGCTGGTTTCCAACATCATCGGCGTGGAGCGTAACGAATACACCGAGGCGACCCCGCCGGCGGAAGACGCTGCGCGTCCGCTGCAGAGCATGTGGGAAACCTGGCTGGAGATGCACGAGACCGGCAACCGCCGCTCGCTGCGCGAATGGCTGCACGACAGCCAGATGGACCTGCACGATATCCACATCGGCTACTCCTCAGGCACCTTCAACCTGCAGGAGCGCGCGTGGGCGGAACAGCTGTATCTGAACATGTGCCATGAGGTGCAGAAGCAGCTCGACCCGAGCAACCGCGCCCATCGTCCCATCATCGATGAGCTGCAGGAGCGAATGGCGGATAAAATCTACGTCAACTTCTCGTTGTTCCAGTCGATGCCGGATGCTTGGGGGATCGATCAGCTGTTCCCGGTGATGCCGCTGGAAGGGCTGAACAAGTCGCCTGAGCGCCGCGCGGTGCTGCTGGACATCACCTGCGATTCCGATGGCGCCATCGATCACTACGTGGACGGCGACGGGATCGCCACCACCATGCCGATGCCGGAATACGACCCGGAGAACCCGCCGATGCTGGGCTTCTTCATGGTTGGCGCCTATCAGGAGATCCTCGGCAACATGCATAACCTGTTCGGCGATACCGAGGCGGTGGACGTGTTCGTCTTCCCTGACGGCAGCGTTGAGGTTGAGCTGTCCGACGAGGGCGATACCGTGGCGGATATGCTGCAGTATGTGCAGCTGGATCCGAATACGCTGCTGACCCAGTTCCGCGATCAGGTGAAAAATACCGGTCTGGACGATGCGCTGCAGCAGCAGTTCCTCGAGGAGTTCGAGGCGGGACTGTACGGCTATACTTATCTGGAAGACGAGTAGCCGCTGATGCCCGGTGGCGCTGCGCTGACCGGGCCTGCGTATGTCGGCCGGATAAGGCGAAGCCGTCATCCGGCAGCATGCGATACTCACTTGAACCCGTATGCATTACCGGCGATAATTCACGCCAATAAGCGATTTATCTATCAAACCCTTCCTCGTCGGGCCTAACGACGCGGAGGGGTTTTTTTATACTTATTTTTTACGTTCCACGACTGTCAAAAGAGGTCATATCCATGAGCACTTTAGGTCATCAATACGATAACTCCCTGGTATCCAATGCCTTTGGCTTTCTGCGTTTGCCGATGAACTTTATGCCGTATGAAAGCGATGCGGACTGGGTCATCACCGGCGTGCCGTTCGATATGGCGACCTCCGGGCGCGCGGGCGGCCGTCATGGCCCGGCGGCGATCCGTCAGGTTTCCACTAACCTTGCCTGGGAGCACAACCGTTTCCCGTGGAACTTCGATATGCGCGAGCGCCTGAACGTGGTGGACTGCGGGGATCTGGTGTACGCCTTCGGCGACGCGCGCGAAATGAGCGAGAAGCTGCAGGCTCACGCCGAGAAGCTGCTGGCGGCCGGCAAACGTATGCTCTCCTTTGGCGGCGACCACTTCGTTACCCTGCCGCTGCTGCGCGCCCATGCCAAGCACTTTGGTAAAATGGCGCTGGTGCACTTCGATGCTCACACCGATACCTACGCCAACGGCTGCGAGTTCGACCACGGCACCATGTTCTATACCGCGCCGAACGAAGGGCTTATCGATCCGAACCACTCCGTACAGATCGGGATCCGCACCGAGTTCGACAAAGACAATGGCTTTACGGTGCTCGACGCCGGCCAGGTTAACGACCGCAGCGTTGATGACGTGATTGCCCAGGTGAAGCAGATCGTCGGCGACATGCCGGTGTACCTGACCTTTGATATCGACTGTCTGGATCCGGCGTTTGCGCCAGGCACCGGTACCCCGGTTATCGGTGGGCTGACCTCCGACCGCGCGATCAAGCTGGTGCGCGGCCTGAAGGATCTGAACATCGTCGGGATGGACGTGGTGGAAGTCGCCCCGGCCTACGATCAGTCCGAAATTACCGCTCTGGCGGCGGCGACCCTGGCGCTGGAGATGCTGTACATCCAGGCGGCGAAGAAGGGCGAATAACCCCGGTAACCCCCTGTGCCGTACGGTACAGGGGGTTAATCAAGGCGCAGGCCGCTGGGCCCGCGACCGCCGTCAAGGCGCACCGCATACTGGGCGATACAGTCCACACCGAAGCCGACCGGTCCCTGGGTAAACCCCGATTTGAAGGTGGCGATAATCCCCTGGCCCCATTCGGCTTTATCCGGCAACCCATCGCGATAATCACGTTTGGTATATACCCTAAATATTTCGAGTTGCCGGACAAAACGGCTAGCCGTTTTGAACAGCGCTTGCGCTGGCCCCGTAGGGGCGAGGCCCAGGGATAGGCCGAGTTATTGCCAACGCACATGCAGCTTGAAGTATGACGGGTATAAGCGTTACGTAAAAAGAGTTCCAAGTGGCTGTCTTCAATAAAGCCCTGGCTATT
Organism: Klebsiella sp. P1954; assembly: GCF_018199955.1. Classification (NCBI taxonomy): domain Bacteria; kingdom Pseudomonadati; phylum Pseudomonadota; class Gammaproteobacteria; order Enterobacterales; family Enterobacteriaceae; genus Klebsiella; species Klebsiella sp. P1954. The sequence continues at coordinate 3,802,041 of NZ_CP073373.1, forward strand.
TGATTGTTGGCTGGCAAAGATTGGTGAGGAGGCGCTAGCGCCTCCCGCTGTCGCTTATTTAATGCCGTCGGCCTTCATGCGATCGCGAATATGCTGCGCGCGGGCTTCCGATGCCGGGTGATCGTCAAACATGGAGCTCTGACGACCGGCTTCCAGCTTGGCCAGTTTCTCGAAGCTGGTGGCCAGTCCCGACGGATTGATACCGCGCTTACGCAGCAGGTCGTAAGAGTAGTCATCCGCTTCCGATTCCTGACGCTGGGAGAACTGCGAGTTCACCAGTTTTTCGCCCAGATCGCCCAACTGAGACTGCGACAGGCTACCGACGATACCGCCCGCGGAGGCCGCCGCCGCACGCACGGCGTTGGTACCCAGGGCGACCTGCATGCCTTTCTTCACGTGGCCCAGCGCGACGTGGCCCATTTCGTGGCCGATCACCGCCTCGACTTCATTATCGTTCATCAGATCCATCAGCCCGCTGTAGACGCGGATGCAGCCGTTGGCCATGGCGAAGGCGTTGACATCCTTGGTCTCATAGACCTTGTAGTTCACGGGCTGACCATTGATGTTATCGCCCAGCGCAGCCGCGATTTTGTTTAGCCGCTGGCTGTATTCACTGTTGGCCGGGGCGATTTTCGCTTTGGCGTCCATCTCTTTACAGGCCTGGTCGCTTAAGGTTTTCACCTGCGCGTCGCTGAGAGAGTATGCCTGGAAGGCTTCGGCGCCTGAGCTGAGCAGACCGTTGGAGTCCATGTTCTGACATCCGGTGAGGGTTGCTGCGATCCCAAGAGCAAGTACGGTTGAGCGAATTTTCATTTTTATCTTCCACAATCTTATGGTTGTTTATCCGAAAATACGGCGACGGCAGGGAACCGTATTCTGCGTAAATTATAAAGAGTATCGCAGGATGCGGGCGAGCGGATTCCGGCGTAGCACAACCTGTTCCAGAGATTTCTTAAAGGGCAAAAGGATGCTCCATGTACATGACTTGTCGCTTGGGTTACATTGTTCACACTTTTTTCCGGCGTAGCCCAAAACGCGCTCTCGTCAAGTCGTTAAGGGCATGGCCTTCAACAGTCCGAACTGGAGTCAAAATGTCCTCACGTAAAGAGCTTGCTAACGCTATTCGTGCGCTGAGCATGGACGCTGTACAGAAAGCCAAATCCGGCCACCCGGGGGCCCCGATGGGTATGGCTGACATTGCCGAAGTGCTGTGGCGTGATTTCCTGAACCATAACCCGAACAATCCGGCCTGGGCTGACCGTGACCGTTTTGTGTTGTCAAATGGCCATGGTTCGATGCTGATTTACAGCCTGTTGCACCTCACTGGCTACGATCTGCCGATTGAAGAGCTGAAAAACTTCCGCCAGCTGCACTCCAAAACCCCGGGTCACCCGGAAGTCGGCTACACCGCAGGCGTGGAAACCACCACCGGTCCGCTGGGCCAGGGTATCGCTAACGCGGTCGGGATGGCTATCGCCGAGAAAACCCTGGCGGCGCAGTTCAACCGTCCGGGACACGATATCGTCGACCACTACACCTACGCCTTCATGGGCGACGGCTGCATGATGGAAGGCATTTCTCACGAAGTGTGCTCCCTGGCCGGTACCCTGAAACTGGGTAAACTGGTGGCGTTCTATGATGACAACGGCATCTCCATCGACGGCCACGTTGAAGGCTGGTTCACCGACGACACCGCGAAACGCTTTGAAGCCTACGGCTGGCACGTGGTGCGCGGCGTGGACGGTCACGACGCTGACGCCATCAAACGCGCGGTAGAAGAAGCGCGGGCGGTCACCGACAAACCGTCCCTGCTGATGTGCAAAACCATCATCGGTTTCGGTTCGCCGAACAAAGCCGGTACCCACGACTCCCACGGCGCGCCGCTGGGCGACGCCGAAATCGCCCTGACCCGCGAAGCGCTGGGCTGGAAACACGCGCCGTTTGACATCCCGTCTGACATCTATGCCCAGTGGGATGCCAAAGAAGCCGGCCAGGCGAAAGAAGCCGCATGGAACGAGAAGTTTGCGGCTTACGCCAAAGCCTTCCCGCAGGAAGCAGCCGAATTCACCCGCCGTATGAAAGGCGAGATGCCGTCTGACTTCGACGCGAAAGCTAACGAGTTCATCGCGAAGCTGCAGGCCAACCCGGCGAAAATCGCCAGCCGTAAAGCCTCGCAGAACGCCATCGAAGCCTTCGGCCCGCTGCTGCCGGAATTCCTCGGCGGCTCCGCAGATCTCGCGCCGTCCAACCTGACCCTGTGGTCCGGTTCTAAGCCGATCAACGAAGACGCTGCCGGGAACTACATCCACTACGGCGTGCGCGAGTTCGGTATGACCGCTATCGCCAACGGTATCGCGCTGCACGGCGGCTTCCTGCCGTACACCTCCACCTTCCTGATGTTCGTGGAATACGCGCGTAACGCGGTACGTATGGCCGCGCTGATGAAACAGCGTCAGGTGATGGTCTACACCCACGACTCCATCGGTCTGGGCGAAGACGGCCCGACTCACCAGCCGGTAGAGCAGGTGGCTTCCCTGCGCGTGACCCCGAACATGTCCACCTGGCGTCCGTGTGACCAGGTTGAATCCGCGATTGCGTGGAAATATGGCGTGGAGCGTCAGGACGGCCCGACCGCGCTGATCCTCTCCCGTCAGAACCTGGCGCAGCAGGAGCGTACCGCAGAGCAGCTGGCGAACGTGGCCCGCGGCGGTTATGTGCTGAAAGATTGCGCCGGCCAGCCGGAGCTGATCTTTATCGCCACCGGTTCAGAAGTGGAGCTGGCGGTTGCCGCATGGGACAAACTGACTGCCGAAGGCGTGAAGGCGCGCGTGGTTTCCATGCCGTCCACCGACGCGTTCGACAAGCAGGATGCGGCTTATCGCGAATCCGTACTACCGAAAGCCGTGACCGCGCGCGTTGCCGTGGAAGCGGGTATCGCTGACTACTGGTTCAAATACGTTGGCCTGAACGGCGCTATCGTTGGCATGACCACCTTCGGTGAGTCTGCGCCGGCTGAGCAGCTGTTCGAGGAGTTCGGCTTCACCGTTGATAACGTGGTCGCTAAAGCGAAAGCGCTGCTGTAATCGCTGGTACGGTGCGGGCTGATGCCCTCACCCCAACCCTCTCCCACAGGAGAGGGTGCCAACACCAAAAACGGTAACCCCTGGGTTACCGTTTTGCTTTTATCTCGCCACCCGGCTTTTTTGTATCTGCTATTCCTGAACCATGTAATAAGGTTGTAAATTATTCCAGCAAAAATGTGATGTGAGTCATATAGCTGGTTTATTGCGCTGGACAAACATTCCTTTTATTCCTCATTTCGCTTATTCTAGCTGAAGCGTTTCAGTCGTTTAAATGTTCGACAATTAATCAATCAGTCGCAGTTTGCAGCTGGTAAGGTTCCCCTCAGAGCGTTGCTGGATTACTCTGTCAGCCACCTCATAACAGGGACAGCCTTGCAGGAGATCTATGACCATTCGCATCGCGATTAATGGCTTCGGTCGCATTGGACGCAACGTGGTTCGTGCTCTATATGAATCCGGGCGTCGTGCGGAAATCACCGTGGTGGCAATCAATGAGCTGGCGGATGCCGCGGGCATCGCGCATTTATTGAAATATGACACCAGCCATGGCCGTTTCGCCTGGGATGTCCGTCAGGAGCGCGAGCAGCTGTTTGTTGGCGACGATGCCATCCGTCTGCTGCATGAGCCGACCATTGCGGCGCTGCCCTGGCGCGAACTGGCGGTGGACGTCGTGCTTGACTGTACCGGGGTATACGGGAGTCGTGAACACGGTGAAGCCCATCTTCAGGCGGGGGCGAAAAAAGTGCTCTTTTCCCACCCCGGCGGCAACGACCTCGACGCGACGGTGGTGTACGGCGTAAATCAGGATGAACTTCGCGCCGGGCATCGCATTGTCTCCAACGCCTCCTGCACCACCAACTGCATTATTCCGATCATTAAACTGCTCGATGACGCCTATGGCATTGAGTCCGGCACCGTCACCACCATTCACTCGGCGATGCATGACCAGCAGGTGATTGACGCTTATCATCCGGATCTGCGGCGTACCCGCGCGGCCAGCCAGTCGATCATTCCGGTGGATACCAAACTGGCGGCAGGGATCACCCGTATTTTTCCGCAATTTAACGACCGTTTTGAAGCGATTGCCGTGCGGGTGCCGACGATTAACGTGACGGCAATTGACCTGAGCGTGACGGTGAAAAAACCGGTAAAAGCATGTGAAGTCAACCAGTTGCTGCAAAAAGCAGCACAAGGTGCATTTCATGGTATAGTTGACTATACGGAATTACCGTTGGTCTCGACAGATTTTAACCACGATCCGCACAGCGCCATCGTCGATGGTACGCAAACCCGGGTCAGTGGCGCGCATCTGATCAAAACGCTGGTCTGGTGCGATAACGAATGGGGCTTTGCTAACCGAATGCTCGACACGACGTTAGCGATGGCGGCTATTGGTTTCAGGTTCGACGCGTAAACGTCGACAAAACTTTATGAATCAACGAGAGGATTCACCATGTCTGTAATTAAGATGACCGATCTGGATCTGGCTGGTAAACGCGTTTTTATCCGTGCGGATCTGAACGTACCAGTTAAAGACGGGAAAGTAACCAGCGACGCACGTATCCGTGCATCTCTGCCGACCATTGAACTGGCGCTGAAGCAGGGCGCGAAAGTCATGGTTACTTCTCACCTGGGTCGTCCGACCGAAGGCGAGTACAACGAAGAATTCTCTCTGCTGCCGGTTGTTAATTACCTGAAAGACAAACTGTCCAACCCGGTACGCCTGGTTAAAGACTACCTGGACGGCGTGGAAGTGGCTGCCGGTGAACTGGTGGTGCTGGAAAACGTTCGCTTCAACAAAGGCGAGAAAAAAGACGACGAAGAACTGTCTAAGAAATACGCTGCGCTGTGCGACGTGTTCGTGATGGACGCTTTCGGTACTGCGCACCGCGCGCAGGCTTCCACCCACGGCATCGGCAAATTTGCTGACGTGGCGTGCGCAGGCCCGCTGCTGGCCGCTGAACTGGACGCGCTGGGTAAAGCGCTGAAAGAGCCAGCTCGTCCGATGGTCGCTATCGTTGGTGGTTCTAAAGTGTCCACCAAACTGACCGTTCTGGATTCCCTGTCTAAAATCGCTGACCAGCTGATCGTGGGCGGCGGTATCGCTAACACCTTCGTTGCCGCTCAGGGCCACAACGTCGGTAAATCCCTGTACGAAGCAGATCTGGTTGATGAAGCCAAGCGCCTGCTGGGCACCTGCGATATCCCGGTTCCGACCGACGTTCGCGTAGCGACCGAGTTCTCCGAAACCGCAACGGCAACCCTGAAATCTGTTAACGACATCAAAGATGACGAGCAGATTCTGGACCTTGGCGACGTTTCCGCACAGAAACTGGCTGAAATCCTGAAGAACGCCAAAACCATCCTGTGGAACGGCCCGGTTGGCGTATTCGAATTCCCTAACTTCCGTAAAGGGACTGAAATCGTGGCTAACGCTATCGCGGACAGCGAAGGTTTCTCCATCGCCGGCGGCGGTGACACCCTGGCAGCGATCGACCTGTTCGGCATCGCTGACAAAATTTCCTACATCTCCACTGGCGGCGGCGCATTCCTTGAATTCGTCGAAGGCAAAGTCCTGCCGGCAGTAGCGATGCTCGAAGAGCGCGCTAAGCAGTAATTCAGTTCAGGCGGGGAAACCCGCCTGTTTTTCAGCGCGCTTAAGGGCTCGCGAACCTTCTTCAACGGTCGAAGATACAGATACAGGACTAAGTAACATGTCTAAAATTTTTGATTTCGTAAAACCGGGCGTCATCACTGGCGACGACGTTCAGAAAGTGTTCCAGGTAGCGAAAGAAAACAACTTTGCACTGCCGGCGGTAAACTGCGTAGGTACTGATTCCATCAACGCCGTTCTGGAAGCTGCAGCGAAAGTTCGCTCTCCGGTTATCGTTCAGTTCTCTAACGGCGGCGCAGCGTTCATCGCAGGTAAAGGCGTGAAAACTGACGTTCCTCAGGGTGCTGCTATCCTCGGCGCTATCTCTGGCGCCCACCACGTGCACCAGATGGCTGAACACTACGGCGTGCCGGTTATCCTGCACACTGACCACTGCGCGAAGAAACTGCTGCCGTGGATCGACGGCCTGCTGGACGCCGGTGAAAAACACTTCGCCGCTACTGGCAAACCGCTGTTCTCTTCCCACATGATCGACCTGTCTGAAGAGTCCCTGCACGAAAACATCGAGATCTGCTCTAAGTACCTGGCTCGCATGGCCAAAATGGGCATGACCCTGGAAATCGAACTGGGCTGCACTGGCGGTGAAGAAGACGGCGTGGATAACAGCCACATGGACGCTTCCGCCCTGTACACCCAGCCGGAAGACGTGGATTACGCCTACACCGAGCTGAGCAAAATCAGCCCGCGTTTCACCATCGCCGCTTCCTTCGGTAACGTACACGGCGTGTACAAACCAGGTAACGTAGTTCTGACCCCGACCATCCTGCGCGACTCTCAGGAATATGTTTCCAAGAAACACAACCTGCCGCACAACAGCCTGAACTTCGTGTTCCACGGCGGTTCCGGTTCTTCCGCTCAGGAAATTAAAGACTCCGTCAGCTACGGCGTGGTGAAAATGAACATTGATACCGACACCCAATGGGCAACCTGGGACGGTATCCTGCAGTATTACAAAGCGAACGAAGCTTACCTGCAGGGCCAGCTGGGCAACCCGAAAGGCGAAGACCAGCCGAACAAGAAATACTACGACCCGCGCGTATGGCTGCGTGCTGCCCAGACTTCCATGGTGACTCGTCTGGAGCAGGCATTTAAAGAGCTGAACGCGATCGACGTTCTGTAAGAAAAATCTGTTTCTTACCCGGAAGCCCGCAGCAATGCGGGCTTTTTTATTATCTTAACAACAGGATAGCGTGGCAGAAAACTGTGATCCATTTGGCAAAACGTGCACTTATTGTTTACCCTATAACCTGACTGCCCTGTCGCAGGCTGAGTTATTTACTTCCCCCCAGGGGATTCATAAGGAATGTTAAATGGAAGATTTGAACGTTGTCGATAGCATCAACCACGCCGGGACGTGGCTGGCACGCAACCAGGAGCTGCTGCTGAGCTATGCCGTCAACATCGTCGCGGCTATCGCTATCCTGATCGTCGGGATGATCGTGGCGCGCGTCGTCTCTAATACCGTCAACCGCCTGATGCTGGCGCGTAAAATTGACGCTACCGTGGCCGATTTTCTCTCTGCGCTGGTGCGCTATGCGGTTATCGCCTTTACGCTGATTGCCGCCCTGGGGCGGGTAGGCGTGCAGACCGCCTCGGTGATTGCGGTGCTGGGTGCTGCCGGTTTGGCGGTGGGTTTAGCGCTGCAGGGATCGCTGTCGAACCTTGCCGCAGGCGTACTGCTGGTGATGTTCCGCCCGTTCCGCGCTGGCGAGTATGTCGACCTTGGCGGCGTGGCAGGTACGGTGTTGAACGTGCAGATTTTCTCCACCACCCTGCGTACCGCGGACGGTAAAGTAGTGGTGGTCCCGAACGGGAAAATCATCGCCGGCAATATCATTAACTTCTCCCGGGAGCCTGCGCGTCGCAATGAGTTTATTATCGGCGTCGCTTACGATGCTGATATCGACAAGGTAAAGCAGCTGCTGACCTCGATTATCGAATCTGACGATCGAATTCTGCGCGATCGGGAAATGACCGTTCGTCTGAACGAACTCGGCGCCTCGTCGGTGAACTTCGTGGTGCGCGTGTGGAGCAAAAGCAGCGATCTGCAAAACGTCTACTGGGATATCCTCGAGCGTATCAAGCGTGAATTTGACGCCAACGGCATCAGCTTCCCTTACCCGCAGATGGATGTTCATGTGGTGCGCCTGCCGGAAAAAGCAGAGTAAAGCGCCTCTCAATAACTCAGGCCGGCCATGCCGGCCTTTTTCAATAGCTCATCATTAGTTGTTCTAATTAATGATTAATTCTTTCAATTTCCGCTAATAATTCATTCGCGCTATAGTCAGCGCCACTCTCGAACTCAGCGGATAAATCCTTATGTTTACTTATTACTTTCAGGGGCTTGCCCTGGGAGCGGCTATGATATTGCCGCTTGGCCCACAAAATGCCTTTGTGATGAATCAGGGGATCCGTCGTCAGTATCATCTGATGATTGCCCTGCTATGCGCGGTCAGCGACTTGCTGTTAATCTGCGCTGGCATTTTTGGCGGTAGCGCACTGCTGATGCAATCCCCGTGGCTGCTGGCGCTAGTGACCTGGGGCGGCGTGGCCTTTTTGCTGTGGTATGGCTTCGGCGCATTGAAAACGGCGTTCAGTCAGAGTCTTGAACTCGCCAATGTAGAGGTAATGCAGCAGGGGCGCTGGAAAATCATTATCACCATGCTGGCGGTGACCTGGCTTAACCCGCACGTTTATCTGGACACCTTTGTGGTGTTAGGCAGCCTGGGAGGTCAGCTGGCGGTGGAGCCGAAGCGCTGGTTTGCGCTAGGGACCATTAGCGCCTCTTTCCTGTGGTTCTTTGGCCTGGCGCTGTTAGCCGCCTGGCTGGCGCCGCGACTGCGTACCGCCAGAGCTCAGCGGATCATCAATATTGTGGTCGGCGCCGTCATGTGGTTTATTGCGTTTCAGCTGGCAAGAGAAGGCGTCAGCCATATCCAGGCGTTGCTTAACTAAGCGTTGTCCGATGGACTTTCCTGCTGTACGCGCTAAGCTTGCTGGCATGCGTCCCGTAAGGGCGATTTAAGTAACATGGAGAAACGACAGTGAAGTTAAAAGTCTTAGCCCTGGCGGCAACACTCGGATTGACCACGATGGCGGCACAGGCCAGCGAATTGCCGGATGGCCCGCACATTGTGACTTCAGGCACAGCAAGCGTTGCCGCGGTTCCGGACATCGCCACCCTGGCGATCGAAGTGAACGTGTCGGCAAAAGACGCCGCGTCGGCAAAAAAACAGGCTGACGATCGCGTTGCGCAATATCTCTCTTTCCTCGAAAAGAGCGGTATTGCTAAAAAGGACATCAACTCGGCGAATCTGCGTACCCAGCCTGATTACGACTATCAGAACGGGAAAAGCATTCTGAAAGGCTATCGCGCGGTGCGCACAGTGGAAGTGACCTTGCGCCAGCTGGATAAACTCAACGGTCTGCTGGATGGCGCCCTGAAAGCGGGTCTCAACGAGATTCGCTCCGTCTCGCTGGGCGTTGCGCAACCGGACGCCTACAAAGATAAAGCGCGTAAAGCGGCGATCGACGACGCCGTGCATCAGGCGCAGGAGCTGGCCGCAGGCTTCCACAGCAAGCTGGGTCCGGTGTACAGCGTGCGCTACCATGTCTCCAACTATCAGCCGAGCCCGATGGTTCGCATGATGAAGGCTGCTGACGCTGCGCCGGTTTCTGCCCAGGAAACCTACGAGCAGGCGACTATCCAGTTTGACGACCAGGTCGATGTAGTCTTTGAGCTGCAGCCGGCGCAAGCCGCTGCTCCAGCCACCCCGGCGAAACCGGCGGAAACGCCGAAACCGGCCCAGTAAGCGATAGAAACAAAAAAGCCACTTCAGCGAAGTGGCTTTTTTATGCCCGCGGTTTAATCCTGACGCAGCACCTTGTGTCCGTAGTCAATGAGCGCATCGGTCACCCGGCGCATCATGCGGCTTTCCGGGGCGAAGCGGTGCCAGTAGAGCATGCGGCGCTGGAACAGGCCCGGGGTGAGATCGATAAGTTCGCCGCTGTTGAGCTCTTTTTCGATCTGCAGATGCGGGATCATACAGCAGGTGGTGCCCTGGCGCGCCAGCTGCACGAAAGCTTCCGACGAGTTGACGATGTGGCAGGGGACGCTGCCCGGCGGCAGGTCGAAGTTTTGCTGCAGGAACGCCTGATGCATATCGTCCAGATGGTCGAAGGCGACGACCGGCGCCTTAAGCAGCGCCGAACGCGTCACGCCATTCGGGAAATAGCGTTGCGCAAACTCTTTTGATGCGACAAACAGGTAATCGAGCGCCCCCAGCTGATCCACCAGGCAGCTTGGCAGCGCCTGCGGCTGGATACTCACTGCGCCCACTACTTCGCCACGGCGCAGGCGCTCCTGGGTGCGGGTTTCATCTTCCACCTGCAGGTTGAGACGAATAGGGGAGTCTGACAGAACATTGGCCAGCGCCGGCAGCAGCCAGGTCGCCAGACTGTCGGCGTTCACCGCCAGCGACAGCAGCAGCGGCGTAGAGCCGGTTTGTTCATCGCCCAGCCACTCTTCCTCCAGCAGTTCAACCTGGCGCAACAGAGCCAGCAGTTTCTGTCCTTGCTCGGTGGGGCGCGGCGGCACGGTACGCACCAGCAGCGGCTGGCCGAACATATTTTCCAGCTGCTTAATACGCTGTGAGACGGCGGACTGGGTAATACATAGCTTCTGCGCGGCGCGCTCAAATCCTCGTTCCCTAATCACCGCATCCAGCGCTTGTAGTGTCCTGTAGTCCGGTCGTTTCATTATTCTGGCGTGCCCCCATAACTAATCGTTATCTCGCACTATGACATAAATTTTTATTTGATACAGACGAAATTGGTCTGTTCAGTTGTGTGATCTGCATCGCAGGGACATTTCCACTATCGATGTTCTATAATGCGCCACAGGCATTCACATCTCGGACCAGAATTATGACGCAGGATGAACTGAAAAAAGCGGTAGGTTGGGCAGCACTGCAATATGTACAGCCAGGGACTATTGTCGGCGTAGGCACCGGCTCGACGGCGGCCCATTTTATTGACGCGCTGGGCACCATGAAGGGGCAGATCGAAGGGGCGGTTTCCAGCTCCGACGCCTCCACCGAGAAGCTGAAAAGCCTCGGGATCACCGTCTTCGATCTTAACAGCGTCGATCGCCTGGGGATCTATGTTGACGGCGCGGATGAGATCAACGGCCATATGCAGATGATCAAAGGCGGCGGCGCGGCGCTGACCCGTGAAAAGATCATCGCCTCGGTCGCGGATAAGTTTATCTGCATCGCCGACGCCTCCAAGCAGGTCGATATTCTGGGCAAGTTCCCGCTGCCGGTGGAAGTCATTCCGATGGCGCGCAGCGCCGTGGCGCGTCAGCTGGTCAAGCTGGGCGGCCGTCCAGAGTACCGTCAGGGCGTGGTGACCGATAACGGCAACGTGATCCTTGACGTGCACGGCCTGGAAATTCTCGATGCGATCGCGCTGGAAAACGCGATCAACGGTATTCCTGGCGTCGTCACCGTGGGGCTGTTCGCCAACCGTGGCGCCGACGTGGCGCTGATTGGTACTGCCGACGGCGTGAAGACCATCGTAAAATAGTCTGTCCGCAGGGAGCCGACCGGCTCCCTCGCAAATATTTTTTCACCAGGTGCAATTTAGTGACTTCTGTCACATTTATGCAACTATTCTGATTTACACGCTACCATTTCTTCTCTTTCTGGTGTTTTGTCCTGCGATTTCCCTCTGGATGACATTTCTTCAGGACGGCGACGCAAACGTTCATATTGCCGCGATAGTTTTTTTTGATATGTTGCTGAGACGAACTTTCGTTCAGCACGACATCAGTTAAGACAAAACAGGACGGGGAAATGGCTAAGGTATCACTGGAAAAAGACAAGATTAAATTTCTGCTGGTTGAAGGTGTGCATCAAAAGGCAATCGATAGCCTTCGCGCAGCGGGTTACACCAACATTGAATTTCATAAAGGCGCGCTGGATTCAGAACAGCTGAAAGCGTCGATCCGTGATGCCCATTTCATCGGCCTGCGTTCCCGTACCCATCTGACTGAAGAGATTTTCGCCGCAGCGGAAAAACTGGTTGCCGTCGGTTGCTTCTGCATCGGGACCAACCAGGTCGATCTGAACGCCGCTGCGAAGCGCGGTATTCCGGTGTTTAACGCGCCGTTCTCTAACACCCGCTCGGTGGCCGAGTTGGTGATCGGCGAACTGCTGCTGATGCTGCGCGGCGTGCCGGAAGCCAACGCCAAAGCGCACCGCGGGGTGTGGAACAAGCAGGCGGTCGGCAGCTTCGAAGCGCGTGGTAAAAAGCTGGGCATCATCGGTTACGGCCACATCGGTACCCAGCTTGGCATTCTGGCGGAATCGCTGGGAATGCACGTCTTCTTCTATGATATTGAAAACAAACTGCCGCTCGGCAACGCCACTCAGGTACAGCATCTCTCCGACCTGCTGAACATGAGCGATGTGGTCAGCCTGCACGTGCCGGAAAACGCCTCTACCAAAAATATGGTGGGCGCGGAAGAACTGGCGCTGATGAAGCCGGGCGCGCTGCTGATCAACGCCTCCCGCGGTACCGTGGTGGACATTCCGGCGCTATGCGATGCGCTGGCCAGTAAGCATCTGGCCGGGGCGGCTATCGACGTCTTCCCGACTGAACCTGCGACCAACAGCGACCCCTTCACTTCGCCGCTGTGCGAGTTTGATAACGTGATCCTCACACCGCATATCGGTGGCTCCACTCAGGAAGCGCAGGAGAACATCGGTCTGGAAGTAGCTGGCAAGCTGGCGAAATACTCTGACAACGGGTCAACCCTGTCGGCAGTTAACTTCCCGGAAGTTTCTCTACCGCTGCACGGCGGCCGCCGTCTGCTGCATATCCATGAGAACCGGCCGGGCGTCCTGACCGCAATCAACCAAATCTTCGCCGCGCAGAGCATCAACATTGCCGCCCAGTATCTGCAAACGTCGCCGCAGATGGGCTACGTGGTGATTGATATTGAAGCGGAAGAAGATGTTGCCCAGCAGGCGCTGCAGGCAATGAAAGCGATCCCGGGGACTATCCGCGCCCGTCTGCTGTTCTAATCATTTTTGCCTCTCGGGCAGGTCGCGTACCTGCCCGTTTTTTTGTTAATACTTTCCAGGCTGAATTTCTCGTCCCCGCGTACCTACCAACACCAGGTTTTTCCCGGGGTGATGACCGCCGGCAGCGGGATATCCCACTCTTCGCTCGGCAGGCTATCCACCTGCTGGCAGTCGTGCGCGTAGCCCACCGGCTGCAGGCGATACTGCTGCCAGTTTTGCAGCGTCCGGTCGTAAAAACCGCCGCCCATTCCCAGCCGTTGGCCACTGACATCGAAGGCCACCAGCGGGGTCACCAGCACATCGAGTTCAGCCAGCGGCAGCACATCCCGCACATCAAGCTTCGGTTCGCGGATCTTCAGGCGATTCACGATCAGTTGGCTCTGCGGATGGTAGTGTAAAAACAGCAGATTGCCGGGGCTAAAGGGATGCAGCACCGGGAGATATACCCGCTTGCCGGCGCGCCAGAGCTGGTCGATCAGCGGCTGGGTGTCCAGCTCGCCGTCAAAGGAGAGAAACAGCGCCACGTTGTGAGCGAGAACTATAGGCGGCCAGGCCATCATCCGCTCGGCGGCCTGTTGGGCAAACAGGCGCTGTTGCTCCGGGCTGAGTGCGCGTCGACGATCGCGGATTTGCTGGCGAATATGCTGACGGGAGAGCAGGGTATCGGGCTGTATAGTCATGCAGGTCTCGTTACGAGCTGGCGAAACAATAGGAGCAAGTGTAATACAGGGCGGCTTCAGCCGAAAACACGTATGGGGGATGATGCGAAGTAAAGAAGGGAATCTCCGAGATGCCGCCGCAGGCTGTAACCCTTGAACCCTTGGTTCAAGGTGAATGTGTCGTCACGGTTTTAAGGCTTCTCGGACGAACCGAGCATGCTCACCAACCGTGGAGCGCCACATTCTTGTGGTATGAAATATCGGCTCAGGGGACTGGCCCGCTTGCAAACATCTCAGAGAAATTTTGTTCTTGCGATTACTCTAACACAGTTAACTGCAAAGTGTTATTCAAACTTCGACCCTGGCTTTTCGCTTATGCGACCTTGCTCAAGCAATGCTTGTTCGATGGTCTGCTGAAGCATGCGAATGCGCTGCTCCATGCTGGAAGCGTAGTCGCGGGTCTTCGCTTTTTCCTGAGTCAACTCATAGCTAATGTTCAACGCCGCGATGAAGACCAGCTGCTCAGTATTTGTGACTCTAGTGCGTTCTTTTAAATCTTGCAACCGCTGATTAAGGTCTTCAGCTGCCTGATTCAGGGCATCCCTTTGTTCAGGCGGGCAATTCACTCGCAGTGAACGGCCGAAAATTTGGAGATCTACGGGTTGTGCAGACATGCCACCTTCCTGCTGATTGACTGCGCTGCCTTCACACCCTGGCCCGGGTCTGCGAAGGGGCGACACTATAGCTACCCTGGTGCGAAGATACAAGCCCTATTCTGGTTCACCAGGGTCCAAAGTGGTAGCATACCATGAATATTCCTCCCAACGATGACGAATGCGCATGTCTATACAGAACGAAATGCCTGGTTACAACGATGTAGACCAGTTACTGAACCAACAAGGGGTAGGTCTCACCCCGGCCGAAATGCACGGTTTGATCAGCGGATTGCTGTGCGGCGGCAACACGGACAGCAGCTGGCAGCCGCTGGTGCACGACCTGACCAACGAAGGTCTCGCCTTTGGCCATGAACTGGCTCAGGCGTTGCGTAACATGCATTCCGCCATCAGCGATTCACTGGATGACGACGGTTTCCTCTTTCAACTGTATCTGCCGGAAGGCGATGCGGTGAGCGTCTTTGACCGTGCCGACGCCCTCGCCGGTTGGGTCAACCACTTCCTGCTTGGTCTTGGCGTTAGCCAGCCGAAGCTGGATAAAGTGAAGGATGAAACCGGGGAAGCGATTGACGATCTGCGTAATATTGCCCAGCTGGGCTACGATGAAGACGAAGATCAGGAAGAGCTGGAGATGTCTCTGGAGGAGATTATCGAGTATGTCCGCGTTGCCGCACTGCTGTGCCACGACACCTTTGCCCGTCAGCAGCCAACCGCACCGGAAGTCCGCAAACCGACATTACACTAACTAAAATTCGTTCAGGGGGCGTCATGACTCAGCAGGAATTTCTATCGCGTCGCCAGACGCTGTTGGCGCAGATGCAGCCAGGCAGCGCGGCGCTGATTTTCGCCGCACCGGAAGCGGTGCGCAGTGCAGATTCGGAATATCCCTACCGGCAGAACAGCGATTTCTGGTACTTCACCGGCTTTAACGAACCGGAAGCGCTGCTGGTGTTGATTAAAAGCGATGAAACCCACAACCATAGCGTGCTGTTCAACCGGGTTCGCGATCTGACCGCTGAGATCTGGTTTGGACGCCGTCTGGGCCAGGAGGCCGCGCCGGCGAAGCTTGGCGTCGACCGGGCGCTGGCGTTCAGCGAAATCAACCAGCAGCTGTATCAGCTGCTCAACGGTCTGGACGCGATCTACTTCGCCCAGGGTGAATATGCCTATGCCGATGAGATTGTGTTCAACGCCCTCGAAAAACTGCGCAAAGGCTCGCGCCAGAATCTGCAGGCGCCGAACTCGGTTATCGACTGGCGGCCCATTGTGCATGAGATGCGCCTGTTTAAATCCGCGGAAGAGCTTGCCGTGATGCGCCGCGCCGGGGAGATCACCGCGCTGGCCCATACCCGGGCGATGGAAAAATGCCGCCCTGGCATGTTCGAATATCAGCTGGAAGGTGAAATTCTCCATGAATTCAACCGCCACGGGGCACGTTTCCCCTCCTATAACACCATCGTTGGCGGCGGCGAAAACGGCTGTATTCTGCACTACACCGAAAACGAATCTGAACTGCGCGACGGCGATTTAGTCCTGATTGACGCCGGCTGCGAGTATCGCGGCTATGCCGGGGACATTACCCGCACCTTCCCGGTAAACGGTAAATTTACCCAGCCGCAGCGCGAGATCTACGACATTGTGCTCGAATCGCTGGAGACCGCGCTGAAACTCTATCGGCCGGGCACCTCGATCTGTCAGGTCAACCAGGAAGTGGTGCGCATTATGATTACCGGCCTGGTGCGGCTGGGGATCCTGAAAGGCGAGATTGACGAGCTTATCGCCAACAACGCCCACCGCCCGTACTTTATGCATGGCCTGAGCCACTGGCTGGGTCTGGATGTGCACGATGTCGGTAATTACGACACCGACCGTTCGCGCGTCCTGGAGCCGGGAATGGTGCTGACCGTCGAGCCGGGACTGTATATCGCCACCGATGCCGACGTGCCGGCGCAGTATCGCGGCATCGGCATCCGTATTGAAGATGACATCGTGATTACCGAAGACGGTAACGAAAATCTCACCGCCGGCGTGGTGAAGAAGGCGGATGAGATCGAGGCGCTGATGGCGGCGGCGCGCCAGTCATGAGCGTGCTGATCGTCGGGGGCGGGATGACCGGCGCGACGCTCGCGCTGGCCATCTCCCGTTTGACCGGCGGCGCGCTGCCGGTCCACCTCATTGAAGCGCAGGATCCGCATTCTTCACGCCACCCTGGCTTTGACGACCGGGCGATCGCCCTGGCTGCGGGCACCTGCCAGCAGCTGGCGCGTATCGGTATCTGGCAACGCCTCGCCGAACGCGCGACGCCCATCCAGCGAGTACACGTCAGCGACCGCGGTCATGCCGGGTTTGTGAATCTGGCGGCCGCGGATTATGGCCTGTCGGCGCTGGGCCAGGTGGTTGAACTCCACGATGTCGGCCAGCGGCTGTTTGGTCTGCTGCGCGAGGCGCCAGGCGTCACGCTGCACTGTCCGGCGAAAGTGGAAGCGGTCAGTCGCAGCCAGGAGAGCGTCAGCCTTACGCTTGAGGGCGGCAAAATCATTAACGGTAAGCTGCTGGTGGCGGCGGACGGTTCCCGTTCGGCACTGGGCGCCCGCTGCGGCATCAGCTGGCAGCAGCAGCCGTATGAGCAGATAGCGATCATTGCTAACGTCAGCACCGCGTTGCCCCACGAAGGTCGCGCCTTCGAGCGCTTTACCGAGCATGGCCCGCTGGCGATGCTGCCGATGTCGCAAGGGCGGAGCTCGCTGGTGTGGTGTCATCCGCAGTCGCGCCGCGATGAGGTGCAGAGCTGGTCTGACGAACGCTTTTGTCAGGAGCTGCAGCAGGCGTTCGGCTGGCGGCTGGGGCGTATTACCCACGCCGGGAAGCGCAGCGTCTATCCGCTGGCCCTCACCACCGCCAGCCGCGCGGTGTCGCACCGCCTGGCGCTGGTCGGCAATGCGGCGCAGACGCTGCACCCGATCGCCGGGCAGGGCTTTAATCTCGGCCTGCGCGATGTGATGAGCCTGGCGGAATTACTCGCTGACGCCCATCTCAGCGGCGAAGATGTCGGTCATTATCCACTGCTGTGCCGCTATCAGGCGCGCAGGGCAGGGGATAAAGCCGCCACCATCGGCGTGACCGATGGGCTGGTGCATCTGTTTGCCAACCGTTGGGCGCCGCTGGTGGCGGGGCGCAACGTCGGTCTGATGGCGATGGAATTATTTACCCCGGCGCGCGATGCGCTGGCGCAGCGTACCCTCGGTTGGGTTCCCCGTTAAGGAGTAGAACGTGCAAAATGTTGATGTTGCCATTGTTGGCGGTGGAATGGTGGGGCTGGCGGTAGCCTGCGGTCTACAGGGTAGCGGCCTGCGCGTCGCAGTGCTGGAGAAAGCAGAGCCGCGACCGCTGGCCGCCGATGCGCCGCCGGCGCTGCGCGTTTCGGCAATTAATGCCGCCAGCGAAAAGCTGCTGACAAAGCTGGACGTCTGGCGCGAGATCGTCGCCCAGCGGGCCAGCTGCTATCACGGTATGGAAGTGTGGGATAAAGACAGCTTTGGCCACATTAGCTTCGATGACCAGAGCATGGGCTTTAGCCACCTTGGCTATATTATCGAAAATGCCGTAGTGCATCATGCATTGTGGCAGAAGGCGCAGCGTTGCGCTGACGTTACCCTGCTGGCTCCGGCGGAACTTCAGCAGGTGGCGTGGGGCGAGAATGAAGCCTTTCTCAGCCTGCAGGACGGCAGCATGCTGACCGCGCGGCTGGTGATCGGCGCCGATGGTGCCAATTCATGGCTGCGCAATAAAGCCGATATTCCGCTGACCTTCTGGGATTACCATCATCATGCGCTGGTGGCGACCATCCGTACCGCTGAGCCGCATCAGGCGGTGGCCCGCCAGGCGTTCCATGGCGACGGGATCCTCGCCTTCCTGCCGCTCAGCGATCCGCACCTGTGCTCGATCGTCTGGTCGCTATCGCCGGGGGAAGCGCAGCGGATGCAGCAGGCTGATGAAACCACCTTCAACCAGGCGCTGAATATCGCGTTCGATAATCGCCTTGGCCTCTGCCAGCTGGCAAGTGAACGTGAAGTTTTCCCGCTGACCGGCCGCTATGCCCGTCAGTTTGCCGCCCACCGACTGGCGCTGGTCGGCGATGCCGCGCATACCATCCATCCGCTGGCCGGGCAGGGGGTCAACCTCGGTTTTATGGATGCCGCCGAGCTTATTGACGAGCTGAAGCGCCTGCACGTCCAGGGCAAAGATATCGGCCAGCATCTTTATCTGCGCCGCTACGAGCGCAGCCGCAAGCACAGCGCGGCGCTGATGCTGGCGGGCATGCAGGGCTTCCGCGAAATGTTCTCCGGGAGCCATCCGGCGAAGAAATTTCTTCGCGATGTGGGACTCAAACTGGCCGATACGCTGCCGGGCGTGAAACCGCAGCTGATTCGCCAGGCGATGGGCCTCAACGATCTGCCTGCCTGGTTACGTTAACCGCGTCACACTTCTTTCACCCGGCCTGGGCGCCGGGTTTTCCCCCTCATTTGAAATATTCTAATTTCACCTCTTTTTTCGCATTAGATTTATTAATGCGTCCTTTTTTTTGTTAAAGAAATTAGAGCCGTAAAATCGCATAAAACACCATCATTACCTAATTGTTGCGCCGTTAATGTTAATTTTATGTGGCGTAAATCGCTTTTTTCCAGTCAATAACTCTGTAGGCTTTTCGGCGGATTTTAGCCATAAGCTAATGTGATGCCCTGAATGAGCTTATGGTTTAGCGCCGGGTTCGGTGGTAAGTTCAGGCCAAAGAGAACGTTTGCGTCGGCGTCCGTCAGCGATGCCGACGCCGAATTTCGTGGCGCAAAATCGCCGACAATTTCGTGGCTGGTTCCGTTTTATTCGATGAGGAAAAGATGGCTCAACAGACTCCGTTGTATGAACAACACACGCTGTGCGGCGCGCGCATGGTGGATTTCCATGGCTGGATGATGCCGCTGCATTACGGGTCCCAGATTGATGAGCACCATGCGGTGCGCGGCGATGCAGGGATGTTCGATGTGTCGCATATGACCATCGTCGATTTCCACGGCAGCTGGATCCGCGAGTTCTTGCGCTATTTGCTGGCCAACGATGTGGCGAAGCTCACCACCCCAGGCAAAGCGCTCTACACCGGCATGCTGACCGCCTCCGCCGGCGTCATCGACGACCTGATTGTCTATTTCCTTTCTGAAGATTATTTCCGCCTCGTTGTTAACTCCGCCACCCGCGAAAAAGACCTCGCCTGGATCTCCGAACAAGCTGAACCTTACGGCCTTGAAATTACCGTTCGCGACGATCTGTCGCTGATCGCGGTGCAGGGCCCCCAGGCGAAAGCGAAGGCGGCGACGCTGTTTACCGACGCTCAGCGTCAGGCCGTGGAAGGCATGAAGCCGTTCTTCGGCGTGCAGGCCGGCGACCTGTTTATCGCCACCACCGGCTATACCGGCGAAGCGGGTTATGAAATTGCGATGCCGAACGAGCAGGCGGCTGATTTCTGGCGCGGTCTGCTGGACGCTGGCGTTAAGCCGTGCGGTCTTGGCGCGCGCGACACCCTGCGCCTGGAGGCCGGGATGAACCTGTACGGCCAGGAGATGGACGAAGGCGTTTCCCCGCTGGCGGCGAACATGGGCTGGACTATCGCCTGGGAGCCCGCCGATCGTAACTTCATCGGCCGCGAAGCGCTGGAGATGCAGCGCGAAAAAGGCACCGAGCAGCTGGTTGGCCTGGTGATGACCGAGAAAGGCGTCCTGCGCGGTGGTCTGCCGGTCCGTTTTACCGATAGCGACGGTAATCAAAAAGAAGGCATTATCACCAGCGGCACCTTCTCGCCGACGCTGGGCTACAGCATCGCGCTGGCTCGCGTGCCGGCCGGGATTGGCGACACCGCGGTGGTGCAAATCCGTAACCGTGAAATGCCGGTTAAAGTGACTAAACCTGGTTTTGTACGCAATGGCAAAGCCATTGTGTGATTTCCCTTTTTTGGAGATGAATTGATGAGCAACGTACCAGCAGAACTGAAATACAGCAAAGAACACGAGTGGCTGCGTAAAGAAGCGGACGGCACCTATACCGTAGGGATCACCGAGCACGCGCAGGAGCTGCTTGGCGATATGGTTTTCGTTGACCTGCCGGAAGTGGGCGCCACCGTTGAAGCGGGTGCCGATTGCGCGGTTGCCGAATCCGTGAAGGCGGCCTCCGATATCTACGCGCCGATTAGCGGTGAAATCGTTGCCGTCAACGAAGAGCTGAACGACTCTCCGGAACTGGTCAACAGCGACCCGTATACCGACGGCTGGATCTTCAAGATCAAAGCCAGCGACGAAGCGCAGGTTGCCGCGCTGCTGGATGCCGCCGCGTATGAAGCTTTACTGGAAGACGAATAAATACGCTTCATCCTTCACGCTGCAGGGGCGTTGGCTTCCTGGCTCCCCCCGGTCACTTACTTTTGTAAGCTCCCGGGGAGTCGCTGTGTCGCCGCCTTCCTGCAACGCGAATGATTTTGCGTATTCTGGCCCGGTAAGCATCAGCGCTTGCCGGGCAAACCAGTCAGACAACCACGATTCACCGCACGTTTCAGGAACCATCGCTCATGACTCAGACTTTAAGTCAGCTTGAAAACCGCGACGCCTTTATTGAACGTCACATTGGCCCGGACGCTCAGCAGCAGCAAGAGATGCTGAAGACCGTCGGCGCGGATTCGCTTAACGCCCTGATCGGCCAGATTGTGCCGCAGGATATCCAGCTGGCGACCCCACCGCAGGTGGGCGACGCGACTACCGAATTCGCCGCGCTGGCGGAGCTTAAGGCGATTGCCGGTCGCAACAAGCGCTTCAAGTCTTACATCGGCATGGGCTATACCGCCGTGCAGCTGCCGCCGGTCATTCAGCGTAACATGCTGGAAAACCCGGGCTGGTATACCGCCTATACCCCTTACCAGCCGGAAGTATCCCAGGGCCGTCTGGAGTCGCTGCTCAACTTCCAGCAGGTCACTCTGGATCTGACCGGGTTGGATATCGCTTCCGCTTCGCTGCTTGATGAAGCCACCGCCGCCGCCGAAGCGATGGCGATGGCCAAACGCGTCAGTAAACTGAAGAGCGCCAACCGCTTCTTCGTTGCCGCCGACGTCCATCCGCAAACCCTGGACGTGGTGCGCACCCGCGCGGAAACCTTCGGCTTCGACGTCATCGTCGATGACGCCGACAAAGTGCTCGATCACCAGGATGTCTTCGGCGTGCTGCTGCAGCAGGTGGGCACCACCGGCGAAATCCACGATTACAGCAAACTGATCGCCGAGCTGAAAGCGCGCAAAGTGATTGTCAGCGTCGCTGCCGACTTTATGGCGCTGGTGCTGCTGACGGCGCCGGGCAAGCAGGGCGCGGATATCGTTTTCGGTTCCGCCCAACGCTTCGGCGTGCCGATGGGCTACGGCGGCCCGCACGCGGCCTTTTTCGCGGCGAAAGATGAATTCAAACGCTCCATGCCGGGCCGGATTATCGGCGTATCGAAAGATGCGGCGGGGAATACCGCGCTGCGCATGGCGATGCAGACTCGCGAGCAGCACATCCGCCGTGAGAAAGCGAACTCCAACATTTGTACCTCGCAGGTGCTGCTGGCCAACATCGCCAGCCTGTACGCGGTATTCCACGGCCCGGCGGGTCTGAAACGTATCGCTGGCCGCATTCATCGTCTGACCGACATTCTGGCCGACGGCCTGCAGAAGAAAGGGCTGAAGCTGCGCCATGCCCACTACTTCGACACCCTGTGCGTCGAAGTGGCGGATAAAGCCGCGGTGCTGGCGCGTGCCGAAGCCCTGCAGATTAACCTGCGCAGCGATATTCACGGCGCGGTGGGCATTACGCTCGATGAAGCGACCACCCGCGAAGATGTGCTGAACCTGTTCCGCGCCATCGTCGGCGACGATCACGGTCTGGATATCGATACCCTGGATAAAGACGTGGCGCTGGATAGCCGTTCGATCCCGGCGGCGATGCTGCGCGACGATGCGATCCTCACCCATCCGGTGTTTAACCGCTACCATAGCGAAACCGAGATGATGCGCTACATGCACGCCCTGGAGCGTAAAGATCTGGCGCTGAACCAGGCGATGATCCCGCTGGGCTCCTGCACCATGAAACTGAACGCCGCGGCGGAGATGATCCCGATCACCTGGCCGGAATTCGCTGAGCTGCATCCGTTCTGCCCGGTCGAGCAGGCGGAAGGTTATCATCAGATGATCGCCCAGCTTTCCGACTGGCTGGTGAAACTGACCGGCTATGACGCCGTCTGTATGCAGCCGAACTCCGGCGCGCAGGGCGAGTATGCTGGCCTGCTGGCGATTCGCCATTATCACGAGAGCCGCAACGAAGGCCATCGCGATATCTGCCTGATCCCTAGCTCCGCGCACGGCACCAACCCGGCTTCCGCGCAGATGGCGGGTATGCAGGTAGTGGTCGTTGCCTGTGATAAAAACGGCAACATCGATCTCGCCGATCTGCGTGAAAAAGCAGAGCAGGCGGGGGCCAATCTCTCCTGCATCATGGTCACCTATCCGTCGACCCACGGCGTGTATGAAGAGACCATTCGCGAAGTGTGCGAGATCGTGCACCAGTTTGGCGGCCAGGTTTATCTCGACGGCGCCAACATGAACGCCCAGGTCGGGATCACCTCTCCGGGCTTTATCGGCGCCGACGTTTCGCACCTCAACCTGCATAAAACGTTCTGCATTCCGCACGGCGGCGGCGGCCCGGGCATGGGCCCAATCGGCGTAAAAGCGCACCTGGCGCCGTTCGTGCCGGGCCACAGCGTGGTACAAATTGAAGGTATGCTGACCCGCCAGGGCGCGGTTTCCGCCGCGCCGTTCGGCAGCGCGTCCATTTTGCCGATCAGCTGGATGTATATCCGCATGATGGGCGCGGAAGGGCTGAAGCAGGCGAGCCAGAACGCGATCCTTAACGCCAACTACATCGCTACCCGACTGAAAGACGCCTACCCGGTGCTCTACACCGGTCGCGATGGTCGCGTAGCGCACGAATGCATTCTCGATATTCGTCCGCTGAAAGAAGAGACCGGCATTAGCGAGCTGGATATCGCCAAGCGCCTGATCGACTTTGGCTTCCATGCCCCGACCATGTCTTTCCCGGTAGCGGGAACGCTGATGGTTGAGCCGACGGAATCGGAAAGCAAGGTCGAGCTGGACCGCTTTATCGACGCGATGCTGGCGATCCGCGCGGAAATCGACCGCGTCAAAGCCGGCGAATGGCCGTTGGAGGATAACCCTCTGGTGAACGCGCCGCACACCCAGGGCGAGCTGGTGGGCGAGTGGAACCATCCGTACAGCCGCGAGCTGGCGGTATTCCCGGCAGGGTTGCACAACAAGTACTGGCCGACGGTGAAACGTCTGGATGATGTCTACGGCGACCGCAACCTGTTCTGCTCTTGCGTACCGATGAGCGAATACCAGTAAGTTTGCGTTTTAGCTAAACTTTTAAAGGCGCTGCGGCGCCTTTATTTTTTTGGAGGGAAGGTATGGGAATAGCTCTTATTAGCGGCGCGAGCCGCGGCATAGGCCGGGCGACGGCGCTGCTGCTGGCGCAGGAAGGATATACCGTGGCGGTCAATTACCATCACAACATTAACGCCGCCACCGAGGTGGTGAATACCATTGTGGCGTCTGGCGGCAAAGCCACAGCGCTGCGGGCGGACATCAGCGATGAAGCGCAGGTGATGGCGATGTTTGAGGCAGTTGACCGCATGGGCGAGCCGCTGACGGCGCTGGTCAACAACGCCGGTATCCTGTTTACCCAGTGTACGGTGGAGAGCCTGAGCGCCGAGCGTATTAACCGCGTGCTGGCCACCAACGTCACCGGTTATTTCCTCTGCTGTCGCGAGGCGGTAAAGCGCATGTCACATCGACATGGCGGTAAGGGCGGGGCGATAGTTAACGTTTCGTCGGCGGCCTCGCGCCTTGGCGCGCCGGGGGAGTACGTTGACTATGCCGCGTCGAAAGGGGCGGTAGATACCCTGACCACCGGGCTGGCGCTGGAGGTGGCGGCGCAGGGGATCCGGGTCAACGGCGTGCGTCCGGGGCTGATTTATACCGAGATGCACGCCTCCGGCGGTGAGCCGGGACGCGTGGATCGAGTGAAAGGTTCGCTACCGATGCAGCGCGGCGGCCAGCCGGAAGAGGTCGCTCAGGCCATTGCCTGGCTGCTGAGCGACAAAGCGTCGTATGTGACGGGTAGCTTCCTTGAACTGGCGGGCGGGAAATAACCCGTAGATGTCTATTGCCCGGCGGCGCTGCGCTTGCCGGCCCTACGGGGTCAAAGCCGAATGGTAGGCCGGGTGGCGGATACGCCTTACCCGGCATAAAAAACCGCTAAAGCCCGGCGGCCTACCAGGAGGCCAGCCACAGCCGCAGGCGCATTCCCCAGCCGCTGGTCCAGCCGGTGGTAACCGACTTTACCTCGCCTTGAGAAATGACCACCAGCGTTGGTGTTACCTGGATATCCCACTGCCGCGCCAGCTGGCCGCTTGGATCATTCACCGTCGGCAGCGCCAGTTTCTTCCTGGTCAGCCACTTCTCCAGCGCGGCGTTATCGCCGGAACGCAGGGCTACCGTCAGCACATTGCCGCCGTCGGCGGCAAGCGATGCCACCGACGGCGTGGTATAGCGACAGACTCCGCACCAGGTCGCCCAGACGTACAGCAGCAGCGGCTTTTGCTGGCTTATGGCATGCAGATCCAGCGTCCTGCCGTCGAGTGTCTGCAGCGATGTGGCGCTGACGTTTTGCGGCAGTGCGGGCTGGCGAAAATAATCCACCGCCAGGCTCACCGCCGCGCCAATCAGCAGCCACACCGCCAGCTCGCGCAGCCAGCGCCTGATTTTACTGGCCACGGGCTTTCGCCAGCTGCTCTTTCACCAGCCCCTCCAGGTCTTCAGCAGGGATCGCGCCGGCCACCATCTGATCGCCGATGATGGTCGCCGGGGTGCCCTGAATATTCAGCACCTGCGACAAAATCAGGTTCATCTTCAGCGAATCCATGGTCTTGTCATCGATATTTACACTATCGGTGGCGGTTTTCTTCTGCGCGGCGGCGATACTGGCGTCATCGTGATAGCCTTTTTTCGCCATCAGCCGCTGATGCAGCGCCCAGAATTTATCGGGCTGCTGACGCCAGGTGGAGAGCGCGATTTTAGCGGCATTCACCGAACTCTGCCCTTTAAACGGCAGCAGCTTAACGATGAGCTGGATGTCCGGATTATCGTGGACGATTTTTTCCAGCAGCGGATCAAACTGTTTGCAGTAAGGGCAGTTGTAATCGGTAAACGAGAGGATCGTGAGTTTTGGCTCTTTCGCGCCGGTGCGCGGGCTATTCGGATCGTTAAACAGCAGCTGGGCTAACTGGTCATTACCGTTCGATTGTGGTCCTTCCGCCGGGGCGGCGAAACTGAAGGCCGATACGCACAGCAGTAATAAGGCGGTGATAGCTCTCATGTTATTTTCCTTTAGCGGCGGACAGGGTGGCGAGAAGGTGTTCGCGGTCTAACAGCGCAGGCAGAATCTGTCCCTGCGGCAATTCCGGTCCGTAAATCTGGTTAAACGGCACCGCGGCGCTGCCGCGTGCGGTTAAAAACTGACTAATGTCAGCGGAGGGGCGGCTCCAGTCGCCGCGCAGGGCGACTACGTCTGGCGCTAACAGCGCCTGCTGGACGTCGTCGCGCAGCAGCACGTTGTATTTATTGGCTTTACAGGTCACGCACCAGTCGGCGGTGACATCAATAAATACCCGCTTATGCTCCGCCAGGGCGCTGGCGATAGCCTGCTCGCTGAGCGGCTGCCAGTTAACCCGGTCGCGGCGCGGGCCCTGGCCGTCCTGTTGGGCGACAAAGGCGACGGCGCCCGCTACCACGATGGCCAGGGCGCCCGCGCGCAGCGCCGTCTGCCAGCGGTAGCGCCAGGCGGTGGCCACTAGCAGGGCGATGGCCAGAATCACCAGCAGGGTAAGCACCGGCGTACGGCCGATGTGGATCGTCAGCAGGCTGACCAGCCATAGCGCTGAACCAAGCATCATTAGCCCCAGCACCACCCGCAGATGATTCATCCAGCGGCCCGGGCGTGGCAGTCGTTGCGCCAGACCCGGCCACGCGACGATCAGCAGCCACGGCAGGCTCATGCCGATCCCCATGGCGAAGAAAATGCCCCACAGCAGCGGCAGGGGCGCCACCAGCGCCACCGAAACGGCGGTGCCAAGGAACGGAGCGGTGCAGGGCGTCGCCAGCAGGGTGGCGAAGGCGCCCTGCCAGAAATGGCCCATTAAGCCGTTGCCGCCCCTGGTGGCGAGGAAAGTGCTGGCGCTGGAGGAGAGGCGGATTTCGAACAGCCCCAATAAACTGGCGCTGAACAGCACCATCACCAGCGCCATCGCGCCGATAAACCACGGGTTCTGGAACTGGATGCCCCAGCCGAGCGCCTGATTCCCCAGGCGTAGCGCGGTCATCATCAGCGCCAGCGCCAGGAACGAGACGACGATCCCGCACACCGAGGCGAGGAACTGCCGCCGCACCGCGCCGCGTTCGCGACCTTCGGTTTGCACCAGCGAGCCGAGCTTCATGGCCAGCACCGGCAGCACGCAGGGCATGACGTTGAGAATAAGCCCGCCGGCCAGCGCCATCAGCAGCACCCAGCCTAACGCCAGCCCCGGCGCGGCGCTGCCGGCGGCGACGGCGATTTGGCTTTCCTGCGCCTGACCGCTATCGGCCAGCACCAGCGACAGCGTTTTGCCGCTCAGATCCGGCGCCGCTTCGCCCCAGCTATCGGTGACTGGTACGGTGGCGGTCAGCGTATCGCCGCGGCTGGTAAAGCTCGGCTTACCGAAATCGACATCCTCCATGCTGTCGATAAACAGCGCTGGCTGCTGCCAGCCGGCATCGCGGCGGGCGGTCACCGTCAGTTTGCCGCTGACGTAGCTGGCGGTCAGCTGCGAAGTCAGGCCATCGCGCAGCGGCAGTGTGCCCATCGCGCGGGTAAAATCATAATTAAATCGCTCCCCCGCCAGAGTCGTCATATCCAGCGAAAAGGGATAGTCAGTGAGAATACAGACATTGCTGCAGGTAGAGAGCGTCAGGACGCCGCTAAGCGTCGGCGGTATCTTCCCGCGCAGCGTCATCGGAAAGCTGACGTCGCCGTGATAGCCCTGAGTGGAAATGCCCGCGACGTCGAAGCGCTGCGGCGTCGGCCAGCGCCAGCTCACCTCCAGCGGCGTGTGCCAGGCGATAGCCGGCGCGATGCCGCCTTCCCCTGGCGAGCGCCAGTAGGTTTTCCAGCCCTTTTCCAGCGCTACGTCTAAAAGCAGGCGAGTGTCGCCATTGCTCTCGGTTTGCGCCCGCAGGCGCACGCTGGCGTGTTGATTGTCGGCGGCGCGCAGCCAGCCGCTGT
Organism: Klebsiella sp. P1954; assembly: GCF_018199955.1. NCBI lineage: Bacteria > Pseudomonadati > Pseudomonadota > Gammaproteobacteria > Enterobacterales > Enterobacteriaceae > Klebsiella > Klebsiella sp. P1954. The sequence goes on from NZ_CP073373.1 coordinate 3,829,676, forward strand.
CGGCGGCCTGGCTGACGGGCAGCCATAGCCAAAGCAGGCAGACCAGTAGTCGCCTGAATACCATATACATAAGTTTGCTCCGTAAGTGATGAATTAACCTGAACTGTCAGGAGAATCAATCACTCACGGAAGATGCATAATCGCAGATGCACCCGCAATCGGGGTGAGGAGATAACGCGGGGAGGCCACTGGCGTTCGATAGGCGGCGGGATCGCCGCCAGCACCGCCAGCAGCAGGGTGATAGCCAACAGCGCCCCTTCAAACAGCATCGGCGGAACGGCCATCAGCGACTTGGCGCTGAGCTCGCACGGCGTGACCGGCGCCTCGGCCTGATCCTGGTTTTGCTGTAGCGACGGGCTGTCGACGGTGAGGTTCATGACCAGCGCGTGCATCCCGGCCATCCGTTGAGCGGTGCAGGTTAGCACCACCAGACAGGCCAGGAGGACAAAAAGAATGGCTTTGCGTTGTCGCTTAATCATGATTGCCTCAAATATTCACGAGGCTTATCTTAACGGGCGAACGGGTTTTGGCAATGGTAAAGCTGTAAAGAAGTGTCTGGCGGATAAGCAATTAGCCCTCCCCCGGCCGGGAGAGGGCGGTTAGTTACAGGTTCTCACCGTTGCTGGCGATGACCTCTTTGTACCAGTTAAAGCTCTTCTTGCGCGAGCGGGACATGTCGCCGGTGCCATCGTCGTGTTTGTTGACGTAGATGAAGCCGTAGCGTTTGCTGTACTGCCCGGTGGTGAAGGAGACGCAGTCGATGCAGCCCCATGGGGTATAGCCCAGCAGATCGACGCCGTCATAAGTGACCGCTTTGATCATCTCTTCGATGTGGGCGCGCAGGTAGTCGATGCGGTAGTCATCGTTGATGCTGCCGTCGGATTCTACTTTGTCGTAGGCGCCAAAGCCGTTTTCCACGATAAACAGCGGCTTCTGATAACGCTCATACAGTTCACACAGAGAATAGCGCAGGCCGACCGGGTCAATCTGCCAGCCCCAGTCGGAAGCTTTGACGTGCGGGTTCGGCACGCTGCCTTCGAAACCGGAAATGGCGTCGCCAGTGCCGCCCTCGGCTTTCACCGCGTTGGTCATGTAGTAGCTGAAGCCGAGATAGGCGCAGGTACCTTCGCGCAGGATCTGCGCGTCGCCGTCTTCCATCCTGATGTTGAAGCCGCGGCGTTCCCATTCATTCAACACATAGCTCGGGTAGTAACCGCGCAGCTGGACGTCGGTAAAGACGTAGCGCTCGCGCATCGACTCCTGGGCGAACATGACATCTTCCGGTTTGCAGGAGTAAGGGTAGAGGGCGACCATCGCCAGCATGCAGCCGACCTGCATGTCCGGGTTGATGCGCCGCGCCGCTTTCACCGCCAGCGCGCTGGCCACGAACTGGTGATGCAGCACCTGGTACATGGTCTCTTCCGGATTGTCATGCTCGGTATAGACCACCCCGGAGCAGCAGTAGCCGAACAGCGGCGCGCGCCAGTTGCGCTGGTTGTTGATCTCGTTAAAGGTCATCCAGTATTTCACTTTGTGCTTATAGCGCTCGAAGACCACTTCGGCGAAGCGCACAAAGAAATCGACCACTTTACGATTGGTCCAGCCGCCGTACTGCTGCACCAGGTGCAGGGGCATCTCGAAGTGGGAGAGGGTGATCACCGGTTCGATGTTGTACTTCAGTAGCTCGTCGAACATGTCGTCGTAGAACTTCAGCCCCTCTTCATTCGGCTGGGTTTCGTCACCCTGCGGGAAGATGCGGGTCCAGGCGATAGAGGTGCGGAAGCACTTGAAGCCCATCTCGGCGAACAGTTTGATGTCTTCTTTGTAGCGACCGTAGAAGTCGACGGCTTCGTGGTTCGGGTAGTATTTTCCCGCTTCGACCTGGTGAGTGATTTCGCGCGGCACGCCGTGCGCCCCGCCGGTCAACACATCGCAGATGCTGGGGCCTTTGCCGCCCTGATCCCAGCCGCCTTCAACCTGATGCGCGGCGACCGCGCCGCCCCATAAAAAATCTTTCGGAAGGGTTAATTTTTTCATCCTGGCTAATCTCTCTAATAACTATTGTTCTCGAGTCTAGCAAAGTGAAAGTGAATGTCACGATATAACAAATTCCGCCAAAGGTAATATGTTACATCAAAAAAACAGGCTGTTATTTTTAGCTGATTTTGCGCGCTAATTTACGTCCGAGGGATTCGAGAATATAGATCACTGGAATTTGCGTTGTAATATCGTAGACGCCGCCAATGCGCGTCTGCGGCACGTGCCAGGAGAGATTGAAATCAGCCAGTTTGGCCAGCCGCGAATGCTCATGGCTGGTAATCGACATCACCTTGCAATGATGTAGGCTGAACTGGCTGGCAAAGCGCAGGATCTCTTCCGTCTCGCCAGAGACGGAAAGCACGATCGCCAGCGCGTTGCGGGCCATATCGTTGGTTACCGGAAAATAGGGGTCGTCAATATGGTTGCTGAATTTACCGACGTTGGAGAAGAAGCGTGCGCCATATTTCGCCAGCGCGCCGGAGGTGCCGGCGCCGACAAAAATAATACGTTCGGAGGCGAGAATAATATCGACGGCCTGCTCGAGTAATTCATCGAACTCGTCATTATTGACGCTTTTAAAAAAGCTCATTATTTCGCTGGCGCCGATATTTGCCTGTTGAGGCTCATTCTGCTCGAGATATAATTTAAAGCGCACGCGAAATTCAGAGTAGCCCTCGCACTGCAGTTTGCGGCAGAAGCGTAACACGGTGGTCGTGGAGACCCCGGCGGCCTCGGCCAGTTCGCGGATGGTCATGTACATCACTTTGTCACGATTTTTAATGACGTAGTGGTAGACCATCATCTCAAGATTATTGAGACTGGCGACAGCGGCGTGGGAGAACATACTCACAGGGCGAACTCACAATTCATAATGACCAGGACGGAATTATATCATGCAGGCCAATGACATTACCTTTTTTCAGCGTTTTCAGGACGACATCCTCGCCGGGCGCAAAACCATCACCATTCGCGATGCAGCGGAGTCGCACTTTAAGCCCGGCGATGTGCTGCGCGTTGGGCGCTATGAAGATGACGGCTATTTTTGCACCATCGCCGTGACCGCGACCTCGACGGTGACGCTCGATACGCTGACCGAACAGCATGCGCAACAGGAGAATATGACTCTCGGGCAGCTGCGGCAGGTCATCAGCGACATCTATCCTGGCGAGAGCCAGTTTTATGTCATTGAATTCAAAACGCTTTAAGATAATCAGGAACAGCTGTGAGTTGAAATAAAAATGTAACTTTATGATTTTAAAGTATTTACAAATATACATCGTTTTATTTTAGCTAACAGGTGTTCACTGGAATCATTCTCAGTTACCCTAAGTGGGCAATGAAAGCGTTCTTGTTTTCACGGAGTCCAGTATGGTTCGCAAACCATTAATCACTCAGGGATATTCTCTGGCAGAGGAAGTTGCCAACAGCATCAGCCACGGGATCGGGCTGGTGTTCGGTATCGTCGGCCTTGTGTTGCTGCTGGTGCAGGCGGCGGATACAAACGCCAGCGCGACGGCGATCGCCAGCTACAGCCTGTACGGCGGCAGCATGATTATGCTGTTCCTCGCTTCCACGCTCTATCACGCGATCCCGCATCAGCGGGCGAAACAGTGGCTGAAGAAATTCGACCACTGCGCCATCTATTTGCTGATTGCCGGGACCTACACGCCGTTTTTGCTGGTGGGGTTGAATTCACCGCTGGCGAAGGGGCTGATGATCGTCATCTGGAGCCTGGCGCTGCTGGGGATCCTGTTTAAGCTGACCATCGCGCACCGCTTTAAAATTTTGTCGCTGGTGACCTATCTGACCATGGGGTGGCTGTCGCTTATCGTGGTCTATCAGCTGGCGGTGAAGCTGGCGGTGGGCGGGGTAACGCTGCTGGCGGTTGGCGGGGTGGTGTACTCGCTGGGGGTCATCTTCTACGTCTGCAAACGTATTCCTTATAACCACGCTATCTGGCACGGCTTCGTGCTCGGCGGCAGCGTGTGTCACTTCCTGGCGATTTATCTTTACATCGGCCAGTCCTGATAAACATCCCACGGTGGCGCTGCGCTTACCGTGGCTACAATACTCTACGGCCTGGAAATTCCACGGTGGCGCTACGCTTACCGTGGCTACGATATTCTGCGGCCGGGTAGCCCGGCTAAGGCGCAAGCGCCGCAAGCCGGGAACTTTTCCTTAATTTTCTTCCAGCGAATACGGCAATGGTTTGATGCTCAGGCTGCCGGCATCGTCGCGTACACGGAACACGCTGTCCGGTTCCATGTCGTTATTCATCACTACCTGGACCATCAGGCTTCCGTCATCCAGCTGTACGGCTGCCAGCACCGTACCGGTGCGGCGCCAGTTGTCGCCCATCTTCAGCTCCAGGTCTTCCCCGGCTTCCGGCACCCGGCTGGCGGTCCCTGACAGCGTCCACAGCGCGCGCTTATTGGCGCCGCGGAATTTCGCCCTCGCGACCATTTCCTGGCCGGTGTAGCAGCCTTTTTTGAAGCTGATGCCGCCCAGCGCCTGCAGGTTGGTGGCCTGCGGAATGAACTGCCCGCTGTTAGCGCTGTCGATAACCGGCAGGCCGGCTTCAATATTCAGCGCCAGCCACTGTTGGCTGTTGTTAAACTGCGCTTCGCCGCGCAACGCGTCGGTGACGCGGTTGGCGGTGTCGACACCGGTCACCAGCAGGAAGCGCTCGCCCGGGTGTTCAAACCACAGCAGGCTGGTGGCGCCTTCGCTGACCACCGGGGTGGCAGCGTCGGGCAAGGCGGCGAACAGCGGCGCCAGCGCGGCGCGCGCCTGGAAGCCGGCCACCCCCAGCAGAACCAGATCGTCGTTGGCGGCAATGGTGACTTTGGAGAAGACGGCATATTTTTTCAGCTCGGTCAGCTGCGCGTCGCGCAGGCTGCGGCGCTCAATCCACGCGAAGCCGCCCTCGCGACGGAATACGCGCAGGTTGCTCCACATCTTGCCTTTGGCATCACAGTGGGCGGCAAGCAGATGCTGGGCATCGGTGAGATGACTCACATCGGCGGTAATCTGCCCCTGCAGATATTTTTCGCTGTCCGGCCCGCTAATTGTCGCCAGCGCCCAGTCATCCAGGGTCATCAGCGTTAACGGCAGACGAGCGGAAGAGGAAGGCTGACGCGGAGGAAAAGGTGTAAAAGCCATAGTCATATCCTGAATCGCTTAACGCAGTGTGTGTGACCAATGGTAAAAGAGCTATAGTGCATTGCAAGTGCTTTCAACAGGCCATTTGTGCGCTGGCGTGAGACAGCCGCCTGACGCAGGGAATCAATAAACCCATCATTATTTTAAGGTTTTTATGGAAGGATGCTCGCATTCAGCGATATTCCTGTAAAGTTACGGCAGAAAACGGGTTAAACTAACCTATATTTTGCTGCTGGAAGGTCAACATGGACATTAACAATAAAGCACGTATCCACTGGGCATGCCGCCGCGGGATGCGCGAACTCGACATCTCCATCATGCCGTTCTTTGAGTATGAGTACGATACCCTCAGCGACGCTGACAAACAGCTGTTCATTCGCCTGCTGGAAAATGACGATCCGGATCTGTTCAACTGGCTGATGAACCACGGCAAACCGGCCGATGCGGAGCTGCAGCGGATGGTAACCTTAATTCAGACACGGAATCGGGAACGTGGTCCTGTGGCAATCTGATCTCCGTATCTCCTGGCGCGCGCAGTGGTTTTCCCTGCTGCTTCACGGCGTGGTGGCGGCCCTGGTGCTGTTGGTTCCCTGGCCGCTGAGCTATACCCCGATCTGGCTGCTGCTGCTGTCGCTGGTGGTCTTCGACTGCGTGCGCAGCCAGCGACGGATCCATGCCCGTCGCGGGGAAATAAAACTGCTCACCGATTCCCGTCTTCGCTGGCAAAACGCCGAATGGGAGATCCTCGGGACGCCGTGGGTTATCAATAGCGGTATGCTGCTGCGTTTGCGCCATGTCGATACCCGGCGCGGACAGCATCTTTGGCTGGCGGCGGACAGCATGGACGCCGGAGAGTGGCGCGATCTGCGCCGGCTGGTGCTGCAAAAACCGGCGCAGGAGTAAGCCGCGTCAGGAAAAGTGTTCGGCCATTTCGCCGAGGATCTGCTCGCACCAGCTCTGGATGCGCTCGTCGCTCAGGTCGTACTGGTTGGTTTCATCCAGCGCCAGGCCAACGAACAGTTGGCCATCGGCGATCACCGGTTTCGGGCTGGTGAACTCATAGCCTTCGGTTGGCCAGTAGCCGACAAACTTCACGCCCTTGGTCGCCAGCTTGTCATGCAGCATGCCGAGCGCGTCAAGGAACCATTCGCCGTAGCCCAGCTGATCGCCCATGCCGTACAGCGCGACGATCTTTCCCTCGAGGTTCAGGGTGTCCAGCTGATCCCAGACCGCTTCCCAGTCTTCCTGAATTTCGCCGAAATCCCAGGTCGGGATGCCAAGGATCAGTACGTCGTACTGGCTCATCAGCGCGGGGGAGTCATCTTTCAGATTGTGCAGCGTCACCAGTTCGGGGCCGATGATATCGCGGATTTTCTCCGCGGCCATTTCGGTGTAGCAGGTACTGGAGCCGTAAAACAGACCTATATTCATCGCGTAAACATCTCGATTCTTGCCGTGAATGGCGGGCAGTGTACCAGAAAGGCGTCCTCTTAAGGCATAATGAGAGCGTTTAACGAACAAAGAGGCCGATGTGAAACAGGATCTGGCACTAATCGAACAGTTTCTCGATGCCCTTTGGCTGGAGCGCAACCTGGCGGAGAATACGCTCAGCGCCTACCGTCGCGATTTGACGATGTTAGTTGAGTGGCTGCACCATCGCGGCCTGTCGCTGGCAAGCGTTGGCAGCGACGATCTGCAGGCGCTGCTGGCTGAGCGGCAGTCCGGCGGCTACAAAGCCACCAGCACCGCGCGCCTGCTGAGCGCCGTGCGCCGTTTTTTCCAGCATCTGTACCGGGAAAAAATTCGCCCGGACGATCCCAGCGCGCTGCTGGCCTCGCCGAAGCTACCGCAGCGGCTGCCAAAAGATCTCAGTGAGGCGCAGGTTGAGCGCCTGCTGCAGGCGCCGCTGGTGGAGCAGCCGCTGGAATTGCGCGATAAAGCGATGCTGGAGGTGCTGTATGCCACCGGCCTGCGCGTCTCGGAGCTGGTGGGACTGACGATGAGCGACATCAGCCTGCGGCAGGGCGTGCTGCGGGTGGTGGGAAAAGGCAACAAAGAGCGGCTGGTGCCGCTGGGGGAAGAGGCGGTACTGTGGGTGGAAAATTACCTCGAGTATGGTCGCCCCTGGCTGCTGAACGGCGTGGCGTCGGATGTCTTATTTCCCAGCCAGCGCGCCCAGCAGATGACGCGCCAGACCTTCTGGCATCGGATTAAACACTATGCCGTACTGGCGGGGATCGACAGCGAAAAGCTTTCCCCGCACGTGTTACGCCATGCGTTCGCCACGCATTTGCTCAATCATGGCGCCGATCTGCGCGTGGTGCAGATGCTGTTAGGACACAGCGATCTCTCCACCACGCAGATATACACCCACGTGGCGACCGAGCGTCTGCGACAACTTCATCAACAGCACCACCCGCGGGCGTGAGTGCTGAACAAAAGGACTGATTATGAAAAAAGGTTTATTGATGTTCACCCTGCTGGCGGCCTCCCTTTCAGGAGCGGCGCACGCCGATAGCGCGGCAATTAAACAGTCGCTGGCGAAGCTGGGTGTGCAGAGCACCGATATTCAACCATCGCCGGTTTCCGGGATGAGCACGGTGCTGACCGACAGCGGCGTGCTGTACGTGACCGACGACGGCAAACATATCATCCAGGGGCCGATGTACGACGTGAGCGGCGCGCAGCCGGTCAACGTCACCAACCAGCTGCTGCTGGGTAAGCTGAACGCGCTGAGCAATGAGATGATTGTCTACAAAGCGCCGAAGGAGCAGCACGTCATCACCGTCTTCACCGATATTACCTGCGGCTACTGTCATAAACTGCACGAGCAGATGAGCGACTACAACGCGCTGGGGATCACCGTGCGCTATCTGGCTTTCCCGCGCCAGGGTCTGCAAAGCCAGGCGGAGCAGGACATGAAGGCCATCTGGTGCGCGAAAGATCGCAACAAAGCGCTGGATGACGCCATGAATGGTAAAGGCGTGCAGCCGGCGAGCTGCAGCGTAGATATCGCCAAACATTACACCCTCGGCGTGCAGATGGGCGTCAACGGCACCCCGGCGATGGTCCTCAGTAACGGCATGGTGCTGCCGGGCTATCAGGGGCCGAAAGAGCTGAAGGCGTTCCTCGATGAGCACAAAAAACAGACAAGCGGTAACTGATTCGCGTGAAACAACAGATACAACTACGCCGCCGCGAGGCGGTTGACGGCGTCGAACTCCCCGCCGACCTGCCGCCGCTGCTGCAGCGGCTATATGCCAGCCGCGGGGTGCGCAGCGCGCAGGAGCTGGAGCGCAGCGTCAAAGGCATGCTCCCCTGGACGCAGCTCACCGGCGTTGAAAAAGCGGTCGAGATGCTGCATGACGCGTTCCAGAAAGGGTTGCACATCGTGGTGGTCGGTGATTTTGACGCCGACGGCGCCACCAGCACCGCGCTCAGCGTGTTGGCCCTGCGCGCGCTGGGTTACGGCAACGTCTCCTATCTGGTGCCGAACCGCTTTGAAGACGGCTACGGTTTAAGCCCGGAAGTGGTCGATCAGGCCCATGCTCGCGGCGCGCAGATGATCATGACCGTCGACAACGGGATCTCGTCCCATGCCGGCGTCGATCATGCCCATGCGCTGGGGATCCCGGTGCTGGTGACCGATCACCATCTGCCGGGCGAGACGCTGCCGGCGGCGGAAGCTATCGTTAATCCCAACCTGCGCGATTGCGACTTCCCGTCAAAATCACTGGCCGGGGTGGGGGTGGCGTTTTATCTGATGCTGGCGCTGCGCACTTTTCTGCGCGATAAAGGCTGGTTCGACGCTCGCGGCATCCCCGCGCCGAACCTTGCCGAGCTGCTGGATCTGGTGGCGCTTGGCACCGTCGCGGACGTCGTGCCGCTGGATGCTAACAACCGTATCCTCACCTGGCAGGGGTTAAGCCGCATTCGCGCCGGCAAATGTCGGCCCGGTATTAAGGCGCTGCTGGAAATTGCCAACCGCGATCCGCAAAAGCTGGCGGCCAGCGACCTCGGTTTCGCCCTCGGGCCGCGCCTGAACGCGGCGGGACGGCTGGACGACATGTCGGTCGGCGTCGCGCTGCTGCTGTGCGACAACATCGGCGAAGCGCGGGTGCTGGCCAACGAGCTCGATGCGCTTAATCAGACGCGCAAAGAGATTGAGCAGGGGATGCAGGCGGAAGCGCTAACGCTCTGTCAGCAGCTGGAGCGCAGCGCCGATACCCTGCCCGGCGGGCTGGCGATGTACCATCCGCAATGGCATCAAGGGGTAGTCGGCATTCTCGCCTCGCGGATTAAGGAGCGCTTCCATCGCCCGGTTATCGCTTTTGCGCCTACCGGCGACGGCACGCTGAAAGGCTCCGGTCGTTCCATTCAGGGGTTGCATATGCGCGATGCGCTGGAGCGCCTTGATACGCTTTATCCCGGGCTAATCCTGAAGTTCGGCGGCCACGCGATGGCGGCGGGCTTATCGCTGGAGGAGGCGCGTTTTGAAGAGTTTCAACAGCGCTTCGGCGAGCTGGTGACCGAATGGCTGGATCCTGCGCTGTTGCAGGGCGAGGTGGTTTCCGATGGCCCGCTGGCGGCGGCGGAGATGAGCATGGAAGTGGCGCAGATGCTGCGCGACGCCGGGCCGTGGGGGCAGATGTTCCCGGAACCGCTATTTGACGGTCGTTTTCGCCTGCTGCAGCAGCGGCTGGTGGGCGAGCGTCACCTGAAGGTGATGGTCGAACCGGTTGACGGCGGGCCGCTGCTGGACGGTATCGCCTTCAACGTTGATACTTCCATCTGGCCGGATAACGGCGTGCGTGAAGTCCAGTTAGCCTACAAGCTCGACATCAACGAGTTCCGCGGCAACCGTAGCCTGCAGCTGATCATCGATCACCTCTGGCCAAATTGACAACAGTGTAGGAATAAGGGCGCGAATCCGGTAGAATTCCGCTCTTATCACCGCATTTTGACAAATCCATTAAAAGAAACCGACCATGTTTGAAATAAATCCGGTAAAAAACCGCATTCAGGACCTCACGGAGCGCTCCGACGTTCTTAGGGGGTATCTTTGACTACGATGCCAAGAAAGAGCGTCTCGAAGAAGTAAACGCCGAGCTGGAACAGCCGGACGTGTGGAACGAACCCGAACGCGCCCAGGCGCTGGGTAAAGAGCGTTCTTCCCTGGAAGCCATCGTAGATACCCTGGATCAGATGTCCCAGGGGCTGGAAGACGTTGCCGGCCTGCTGGATCTGGCCGTGGAAGCGGATGACGAAGAGACCTTTAACGAAGCCGTCGCCGAGCTGGATACCCTGGAAGAGAAGCTGGCGCAGCTTGAGTTCCGCCGCATGTTCTCCGGCGAATACGACAGCGCCGATTGCTACCTTGACATTCAGGCCGGTTCCGGCGGCACCGAAGCCCAGGACTGGGCCAGCATGCTGATGCGCATGTACCTGCGCTGGGCGGAAGCGCGCGGCTTTAAGACCGAAATCATCGAAGAATCCGAAGGTGAAGTCGCGGGGATTAAATCCGTGACCATCAAGATCATTGGCGATTACGCCTACGGCTGGCTGCGTACGGAAACCGGCGTTCATCGTCTGGTGCGTAAGAGCCCGTTCGATTCCGGCGGCCGCCGTCATACCTCCTTCAGCTCCGCGTTCGTTTACCCGGAAGTGGAAGACGATATCGATATCGAAATTAACCCGGCCGACCTGCGCATTGACGTATACCGCGCCTCCGGCGCCGGTGGTCAGCACGTTAACCGTACGGAATCCGCGGTGCGTATTACCCATATCCCGACCGGGTTGGTGACGCAGTGCCAGAACGACCGTTCGCAGCACAAAAACAAAGACCAGGCCATGAAGCAGATGAAAGCAAAGCTTTATGAACTGGAGATGCAGAAGAAAAATGCCGAGAAGCAGGCGATGGAAGACAACAAGTCCGATATCGGCTGGGGCAGCCAGATCCGCTCTTACGTGCTGGATGACTCGCGTATTAAAGATCTGCGTACCGGGGTGGAAACCCGCAACACTCAGGCGGTGCTCGACGGCAGCCTGGACCAATTTATCGAAGCAAGTTTGAAAGCAGGGTTATGAGGAACCAACATGTCTGAACAACAAGCACAGGGCGCTGACGCGGCAATTGACCTTAATAATGAACTGAAAACCCGTCGCGAGAAGCTGGCTGCGCTGCGTGAGCAGGGCGTCGCATTCCCGAACGATTTCCGTCGTGACCATACCTCTGACCAACTGCACGCTGACTTCGATGGCAAAGAAAACGAAGAGCTGGAAGCGCTGAACGTTGAAGTGGCCGTTGCTGGCCGCATGATGACCCGTCGTATCATGGGTAAAGCGTCCTTCGTGACCCTGCAGGACGTAGGCGGCCGCATCCAGCTGTACGTGGCGCGTGATGACCTGGCGGAAGGCGTTTATAACGACCAGTTCAAAAAGTGGGACCTCGGCGACATCATCGCCGCCCGCGGTAAGTTGTTCAAGACCAAAACCGGTGAGCTCTCTATCCACTGCACCGAGCTGCGTCTGTTGACTAAAGCTCTGCGCCCGCTGCCGGACAAATTCCACGGCCTGCAGGATCAGGAAGCGCGTTACCGTCAGCGTTACCTGGACCTGATCTCCAACGATGAATCTCGTAAGACCTTCAAAGTGCGTTCGCAGATCCTGGCGGGCATCCGTCAGTTCATGGTTGGCCGCGGCTTTATGGAAGTAGAAACCCCGATGATGCAGGTGATCCCGGGCGGCGCTTCCGCGCGTCCGTTCATCACCCATCATAACGCGCTGGATCTGGACATGTACCTGCGTATCGCGCCGGAACTGTACCTCAAGCGTCTGGTGGTTGGCGGCTTCGAACGCGTCTTCGAGATCAACCGTAACTTCCGTAACGAAGGGATCTCCGTTCGTCATAACCCAGAGTTCACCATGATGGAACTCTACATGGCTTATGCGGATTACAAAGATCTGATCGAGCTGACCGAATCTCTGTTCCGCACCCTGGCGCAGGACATCCTCGGCAATACCGAAGTGCCTTACGGCGACCAGGTGTTCGACTTCGGCAAGCCGTTTGAAAAACTGACCATGCGCGAAGCGATCAAGAAATACCGTCCGGAAACCGAGATGGCGGATCTGGATAACTTTGATTCCGCGAAAGCGATCGCTGAATCTATCGGCATCAAAGTGGAGAAGAGCTGGGGTCTGGGCCGTATCGTGACCGAGATCTTCGAAGAAGTGGCGGAAGCGCACCTGATCCAGCCGACCTTCATCACCGAATACCCGGCGGAAGTTTCTCCGCTGGCGCGCCGTAACGACGTCAACCCGGAAATCACCGACCGCTTTGAATTCTTCATTGGCGGCCGTGAGATCGGTAACGGCTTTAGCGAGCTGAACGACGCCGAAGACCAGGCGCAGCGCTTCCAGGATCAGGTTGATGCGAAAGCCGCAGGCGACGACGAAGCAATGTTCTATGACGAAGACTATGTCACCGCGCTGGAACACGGCCTGCCGCCGACCGCTGGTCTGGGTATCGGTATCGACCGTATGGTCATGCTGTTCACCAACAGCCACACCATCCGCGACGTTATTCTGTTCCCGGCGATGCGTCCGCAGAAATAATCGCCCTTCGCGAAAAGCAAAAAACCCGGCTTGCCGGGTTTTTTTATGTCTGATGTGAGGTCCTAAGGCTGGCGTAGCCTGGCTCAGCGCAGCGCAAGCCGGGGATCCCGGATGGCGGCGTAAACGCCTTATCCGGGCTACGCAATGGCGCAGAACCGTAGGCCTGTGCAAGCGTAGCGCCGCCAGGCATTAATGACAGGCACAGGGCTGCGCCTGGCCTGGAGAATAGTCAGCTTACCCGCGCAGACGCGCAACAAAGTCGGTCAGCGCCTGGCGGGCGTCCCGATTTTCCGCTTCCAGCACCATCCACGGGCTGAACGCCCACGGCGTGGCGGCCAGCGCGCTTAACATGGTTGCCAGGTCAACCCACTGATAGTCCATGACTTCATCGTCGTTAGGCTGCACTTCGCTTACCACGCGCGCGGCATATACCGGGCACACTTCGTTCTCAACGATACCGTTTGGAGCGACCGCCCGGTAGCGGAAGGCCGGGTGAACCGGCGCGATATCAGAGATCTCCACACCGAGTTCGAAGCGACAGCGGCGCGTGACGGCCTGCTCGAAGGTCTCGCCCTGCTGGGGGTGTCCGCAGACCGAGTTGGTCCATACCCCGGGCCAGGCTTTTTTGCCCAACGAACGGCGAGTGACCAGTAACTGACCCTGCTGGTTAAACAGCCAGCAGGAAAACGCGAGATGTAAAGGGGTATCAAACGTATGGGCGGCATACTTCTCCAGCATACCGGCAGGCTGATCCTGCTCATCCAGCAAAATGACGTGTTCCCCGGCCATGACGACTCCTGAAAATAAAAAATGACCCGGCACAAACCCGCCGGGTCATGTACTCAGGCCACTAGGGTAGCCCATAAATGGGAGAAAGGCATTACCAAAACAAGCCCTGGCAGCATGTTGGCGACCGGGAAAAGCTTAATGTTGCAGATGCGCAATCCAGTGGCCACCATCAGCAATCCACCGGCGCAGGAGAAATCCGCCATCATTGACGGCGTGATCATCGGCAGAATAAACACCGCTAGCATCGCCAGCGCTACCTGAATCACGATCTGCGGGATAGCGATGGTCATCACCGCGTAGCCCAGCAGCGTCGCGAAGATCCCGGCGGTAAAAAGATCGAGGATGGTTTTAATGTACAGGATTGATGGATCGCCGCTCATACCTTCGGTCATGGCACCAAAAATACCGGTACCGCTGGCGCAAAACAGGACCAAAATAGCCACGAATTTTTCGGTGAACTCTTCATGACCTAATCCCTGAACGGGTGGAAGAACTTTATTAATCAACCCGCGCGTTGATCCCGCCGCGCTGCCGATGCGTTTTTCCAGATGCAGCAGTTCGCCGAGGAAGGCGCCGAGTACCATCGCCAGCACTACCGCCGGCATATATTTCACCTTCAGTACCAGGGTGATACCCAGGCCGACGGAGCAGAGACCAAAGGTCATCGGCAGGGCTGTTTTGACGCGTTCCGGAAGTTTTCCTCCGGCCATTGCGCCGATCAATCCGCCGATAATCACGGCGGAACCATTTACATACGGACCAATTAACATTGCGAGTTCCTGTTACGTGTAAAGCAGCTCGCCCTCACCCCAGCGCGGGATGTTATTGACCTCCAGGTCAAACAGGTCAAGCGCGCGGTTTACGCTATGGGTAATAATGTCATCTGCGCTTTGCGGACGCTGATAGAGTGCAGGCACCGGCGGAAAGATGATGCCGCCCATCTCGGTAACTGCCGCCATATTACGTATATGGCCGAGATTAAACGGCGTCTCGCGCGCCAGCAGTACCAGCCGACGACGTTCCTTTAGCACTACGTCCGCCGCGCGGGTAAGCAGATTATCGGTGAGACAGTGGGCGATAGCGCCCAATGATCGCATCGAGCAGGGGGCAACCAACATCCCCAGCGTTTTAAACGAGCCGCTGGAGATGGACGCGCCCAGATGGTTGATGGGATGTACCACGTCAGCCAGCGCCATCACTTCATCTAAGCGGTAATCCGTTTCCAGCTCGCAGGTTTTTTCCGCACCTTTGGAGACCACCAGATGAACCTCTATCGCCAGTGGCCGCAAAAGTTCCAGCGCTTTCACGCCGTACTGGAACCCGGAAGCGCCGCTAATCCCAATGATGATGCGTGGTGTCATGGTATTCGCCCTTATTCGAAGTCCGGCAGGAAACGTTTTACATCAACCGCTTTGAACTTAGAGCGCTCAAAGTTGTGTTTCAGATGGAACGGTACGGTGCAGTCGAAAATGGTTTTGCACGACATTCCCTGCTGCAGCACGCTCGGGCTGTACTCTGGCACCTGCGACGGGTCGAGCGGATGACAGCGCACACCCGGGATCATTACGGTATCGACATCACCCTGGTAGCGGGTTTGCATCGCCCACAGCACATCGTCGCTATCGAAAATATCAACATCCTCATCCACCAAAATGACGTGCTTCAGCTCCGGGAAAGCGGAGAACGCCAGGAGCGCCGCCTGGCGCTGGCGGCCTTCATCGGCAGGGGAAGATTTCTTAAATTGCAGTACCGCCAGTAGTTTGCCGCCGCCTGCCGAGTGGGCGAAGACGTTGAGTAATTTGCCCGGCATGGCGCGCTCCACCATATCGAGAATACTCGCTTCGGTCGGGATCCCGGCCATGTTGACATGTTCTTCGCCAGGTCCGACGGTGGTGCGCCAGATAGGCTGAGTACGATGGGTGACGGCTTTGACTTTAATAACCGGAATCGCCTCTTTCGCTTCACCGGTATAGCCCGGGAACTCCGGCATTGCGCGGCCGGTATGGGTGTTCTGATCTTCGCGTACGCGCACGTTCGGCAGCAGTTCGCCTTCGATAACGATTTCGGCGTGGGCAATGGCTTTTTCATTAATAGTCTTACATTGCACCATCTCCACCGCGCGGCCACGCAGCGCGCCGGCGATGCTTAGCTCGTTGAAACCCAGCGGGGTGGTCGGTGGCTCAAAGCAGGCGGCGATTTCGATAGCCGGATCGACGCCGATACTGATCGAAATAGGCAGCGGCTGGCCCGCCGCTTCCGCCTTCATGCGGAAGGCATCGATATGACGACCCGGCGTCAGCCACATTGATAGCTCATCGCGGCTCTGGACACACAGGCGATGAATAGTGATATCGGATTCGTGGGTTTGCGGGTCGGAGGCGTAGCACAGGCCCATAGTGATATACGGACCGGCATCTTCTTCGGTGTTAGTTGGCGCAGGCAGCAGTTTACGCAGATCAAAATCAGCATCGCTGGCGAGGTGAACCACTTCCTGGCATACCGCCGTGCCCTGTACTATGGTTGGGCTAATAGCATTTTCAACGGAATCTTTCAGCAAATGACCCAGTTTTGCCGGTTCACACTGCAGGAACTGGCTAACGCGCTGGCGCGAGCCGTTCAGACCGATGGCCACGCTGATATCGTCGAACCCCTTAATTTTGTTAAAGACCATGACCGGGCCGTTCTTGCGCGTTGGGCGCTGGCAGGTGCCGCCGGCGCCCACGTAGCGGTAAACGCCTGAGAGCTCGGCGTGAGGATCGACTTCGGTATCGGTCTCAACATATTCGTCCGGCAGCGTTTTTAACAGTGCCAGAGCCGAACGTAAATCATGCACCGGTGACGGCGTTTTTTTATCTGAATTTGCCATGAGTGTTCCTTTAAAAAGCAATTTTGCTAAGCGCACAATATTTTTCTTCGATAAATTAAACAAATACCGTTTACCGGATGGTCAGTAGATCAAAAAAGTTGGTTTTAAAAAAATGTTAATAAACAATTAATCAATATGGTGAATTCGACGCGGCTTTTTATTTCTCAGCGTTAGTGTGATACTGCCCGGAAGATAATTAATGAGGCCGGTCATGGATCTTAAACGCTTACGCTATTTTTGCCGGGTAGTGGAACACGGTTCGGTGAGTCAGGCGGCGAAGTCGCTCAATATGGCGCAACCACCGCTCAGCAAGCGGATTCAGGAGCTTGAAGAAGAGCTGCAGGTTTCACTTTTCGAGCGCCGCGGCAACCGCATTGAACCGACGGAAGCGGGGTATTTCTTATATCGAAAAGGCTGTGAAATTTTACGCCAGGTGGAGGATACCGCTCGGGAGACGGCCGATATTGCGCAAAAGACCCGCGTGGAAGTACGTATTGGCTTAACTCATCTGTACCAGAATTATTTTCAGCCTTTATTAATGGAGCTCTATCGGCGCAATCCTGAAACCGCGATAAATATCTCGGTGACTGACTCAAGTCATCTGGAAACATTATTAAATGAAGGCGCTATCGATCTGGCATTAATACAGCGACCCTACCGCGGAGAAGGCTTCGATTATATCTCCTTCGACCCCATTAAACTGGTAGCGGTCATTAATAAAAAATGCCTGTCGCAACCGCCTTCCAACCCCTATGACTACAATGCTCTGGCGGAGATGCCGCTGGTGCTGCTGCACCGGGCGAAAGATTCCGGCACCTATGAAATGTTAATGGACCTGTTCCGTAAATCCGGCGTTAGCGCGAAGGTGATTATGCATATTACCCAGCCCGGAGTGATCCTCGACTGGCTGGAGGACGGGCTGGAAGCGGCGACATTGCTGCCATCTTCGGAAGTGAATGCCGAAAAACTTCCTCATTGCTATGTGGTTGATGTCTTCCCCTCACCGCAAATATTTTATCCGGCTCTGGTGAAATTGCCGTCGATGCCGTATCTGCCGGCGCTGATGGATATTATCGCCGGGGGTTATCCTTTTACCGCGCCGAGGGAGTAGAGATCAGAGAAAAAGCGTAGAGCATTGGGGATTGTTGCACGGACTGGTATGATATTCGCCCTGATTGCGAGGTAAGTGGTTGTGTTAAGTGCAGGATGCCTGATGATGAAACGCTTTTATATGACACTGATGCTGGCGGCAAGCCTGGTGCTGGCCGGCTGCTCCAGCACCTCCGATTCCGGTGGCACCTACACCGTTAAACGCGGCGATACCCTGTACGGCATCTCCCGCACCACCGGCACCAGCGTTCGCGATCTGGCCCGCCTGAATAACATCTCCCCGCCTTACACCATTGAGGTGGGGCAGAAGCTGAAGCTTAACGGCAGCAGTTCAACGAAGACAACGAAGAAAAAATCTTCCTCTACGCGCACCGCGGCGGTCACGCCTTCGTCCGCGGTACCTCAGTCCTCTTGGCCGCCGGTGGGACAGCGCTGCTGGCGCTGGCCGACCAGCGGCAAAGTGGTCCTGCCTTATTCCACCGCCGATGGCGGCAATAAAGGCATTGATATCGCCGGAACCCGCGGCCAGCCGGTGTATGCCGCCGGGGCGGGCAAGGTGGTCTACGTCGGCAATCAGCTGCGCGGCTATGGCAACCTGATCATGATTAAGCACAGCGAGGATTACATCACCGCCTATGCCCACAACGATAAGCTAATGGTGAATAATGGCCAGAGCGTGAAGGCCGGCCAGCAAATTGCCACCATGGGCAGTACGGATGCCGACTCAGTGCGGCTGCATTTCCAGATCCGCTACCGGGCGACAGCCATCGATCCGCTGCGTTACCTGCCGCCGCAGGGAAGTAAACCTAAGTGCTAAAAGGTTATTTTATCGCCAGTCAGCATCCGGCAGGCTTGTCACAGGGTGCGTAAGGGCTATAATGCTTCTCGCACCTCTTCGCGGGCGTAGTTCAATGGTAGAACGAGAGCTTCCCAAGCTCTATACGAGGGTTCGATTCCCTTCGCCCGCTCCAAATTCAAGTCTCCTGAAGTCTACCAAACTCAATTTTCCCTTGATAAATCAGCGGTTATAGCATTCTGTTAGTCTATTGAACTCCGACGGAAGACTCCGCTTTGGTTGCGGGATCGGCGTTTTGCGCTGCTGGCGCTGGAGTCGTAGCGTTTAGTGATATTTTCGCGCTTATCCTGTTTCCGCAGGATGAGTGATTTTACGCAACCGGCTCGCGCTGACGACGACCGATACCGCAGAGGCCGCGGCGGCGCTCCACAGCGCAACATGAATTGACCTTTCATCTGCTGCCAGCAGAACGGCTACGGCGGCGGCTCCCAGGCACTGCCCGAAAGTGCGCATAATGGATAAAACACCGGACGCATAACTCGCGTGCTCACGAATAACGTTTGAGAGCATTTCCCGGTTATTGGGACTCTGAAAGCAGCCAAACCCTATTCCGCATACCAGACTTCGCAGGCAGATATCCCACATTGAAGGTCTGGCGGGTAACGTCGCCAGCAGGATCAAACTGACGACAAATATCACCAGCCCCAGGGTGGATATCGCCGGGGCTGATATCGTGTCCGCCCAACGGCCTGCATGCGGCGCAATCAGCACGATCCCTAATGGCCACGGCGTAAACAGCAGGGCAGACACTACCGGACTGTAGCCGTATTCGCTCTGAAACAGGAAGGGTAGCGCAATAAAGGTGATCCCCTGGCTGACGAAAGCAACCATCGACGTGAAGGCCGCGAGGGTAAAACGTTCATTTTTAAACATGCTCGGCGGCAGTAAGGGAGAACCCGTGCGGCGGATTTGCCAGATAAAAGCCATGCCGCTCAGCGCAGCGAGAGCCATCCAGCAAAGGCTGCCGAATTGAGAAGTAGCGTTCTGTAGGCTGTTCGCCGCCATGATCGTCGAACCCAACAGCAGCGCCGACAATATGGCGCCCACGGTGTCGAAGGTCGCCTGCATACGGATCGCATCCCGCGGCAGCGCTCTGACCGCCAGCAGTAAGGCGAGGGTGCCGGGAAGAACGTTTATCGCAAACAGCCATTGCCAGCTAAGGGTGTGAAGGATCGTACCGCCCAATACCGGGCCGATAGCGGAGCTCGAGGCAATGAGCAGGGCATGGAACCCCAGAATGCGGCCAAGTAAGCGTCCGGGAAATACGGACCTGAGTATTGCGGGGGCAATACTCAGCGTCGCCGCGCCGCCGATCCCCTGAAGCACGCGCATACCGATAAGCACTTCGGGCTTATTCGCCAGCGCACAACCCAGTGATGTCAGGGTAAAGGTCGTCAGGCCCGCCAGAAATACGGGGCGATAACCCAGACGGGCCGCAAGCGCCGCGAATATCGCCAGCGTCATCGCAGCCGCCAGCAGATACCCGTTGGCGAACCAGACGGCAATACTGGCAGGTACCTGCATCTCCTGAGCCATGGAGGGCAGGGCAATGTTGATCATGGTGCCATCAAACACGCCCATTAAGGTGGTGGTCATTATTGCGGCCATCACCCGTGCGCGCGCCGGGCCAGGTAGTCCTTCGTCGCCGGGGTGACTGGAAAAGAGCGTCATCATTTGTCCTCTGAGAAGAGTGTATGGATGACAAAACTATAAAGATGGCTTTTACCAGGCGGAAGGCGCACTATTTTCACTTTATTGTTGCATCAAACGCCTTATCTTAATGTGCTGGGAGGAAGGGTAATGTCTGATCCCGATTTTAATTTGCTGGTAGCTCTCGACGTATTGCTGAGTGAAGCGAGTGTCGCAGGTGCGGCTCGTCGTCTGAACCTCAGCACTTCGGCCATGAGCCGGACATTAAGCAGGTTACGCGATGTCACAGGAGACCCGATCCTGGTACGCGCCGGGCGTAACATGGTACTGACCCCGTGGGCCGAAGCGACCCGGGATCGCGCCAGGCGTGCAGTGCACGATGCCAGGGCGGTATTACAGCCCTCAACTGAAACGTTCAGCGCGCAAAATCTGGCGCGTCTTTTTACCATCAGGGCAAACGATGGTTTTGTGGTGGCGTTTGGGCCTGCGCTTATAGCAGCGGTTGCCGACGCCGCGCCGGACGTCTGTATACGCTTCGCGCCTAAGCCGGAAAAAACGTCGCGCTATCTTCGGGAAGGGCTGGTTGATCTGGAGATTGGCGTTCAGAGTAATATGGGGCCAGAAATACGGCTGCAACGACTGTTTGAGGATCGGTTTGTTGGCGTCGTCCGTAAAGGGCACCCGCTGGCTAAGCAGGCTGAAATAGGCGTGAGTGATTATGTCGCCTGGGGCCATGTGGTAGCGTCACCCGAGGGCGCGTTGCACGGATCCGTTGACGATGCGCTGGCCGAACTGGGGACAAAACGTAAAATTGCGAGCGTCGTACCGGGATTTCCGACAGCACTTTCCGTGGCGCTGGAATCGGATCTTATTGCCATGATACCCGCACTCTATTTACTCAATCAGCAGGTAACGGACCAGGTACACCTTTTCGAGCTGCCGTTCAAAAGCCGTCGTATTACGGTATCGCAGATGTGGCACCCAAGAATGGAACGCGACCCCGGTCACCGCTGGCTGAGAGAGCAAATTCTTGCGATATGCGGTGTGGCCAGGTCAGTCATGACTAAGGAGCCTGTATAGCGATTGCTATAACATCAATGTATATTAAATTAATAATTCAACTTGCTGATATTTAAGGTTAAATGCATCAAGCGAAGTAGCGGTGTATTAGCTAAATTGAGATGTCCATCTCTGACCAAATAGACATGTCCGCGCTACCGTCTCGCCACAGCGATCGCTGCTTTCAAAGGATGAGACTCATGACGGCATACGTAACGGAAATTTTCTCAATGAGCGATGTGAACAGACTCACGATCGAAGTCTCTATACTTCAATAGACCGTTTATGTTCTTTCCGCGAGACCTGATCGAAAGCCCTCGTGGTACCTTTAAATTAACAATTAACGATAAATAAAGGACAGCTTCCCTGTCCTTTATTCTTTTTTATTCAGTTTTGCTCTCGCGCGATCGTAATACCTCACCGACCACCGGGGCGGCGGTAAACGCATTTGGCCATCCCGCGTAGAACGCCGCCTGGGCGACCACTTCTCCGGCCTCTTCAGCCGAAAGCCCATTATCCATAGCTCTGTTTAGGTGGTAGCCAATCTGCGCGCTCTGTCCGGCGGCGATTAACGCGCTGACCGTCACCAGACTTCTGTCGCGGGGCGTAAGCGCGGGCCGTTGCCAGAGGTCGAGAAACAGCGGGTCGGCGGTAAATTTAACCAGGCCAGGCGAAATGGGGCCGACATTTTTTTCCACGGTGTCTGCACGCTGTTTCTCTACCTGTTCATTGAGTGGCAGCAGCGTTGGCGAGGCGGCGGGCAGGGCCTCTGCCGTCACGCCCCTGGCTTCAAAGATGGCTTTAGCGACGCTGACGGCTGACATCGCATTGGGCCAGCCAGCGTAGAAGGCGAGGTGAGTAATGATCTCTGACACTTCCGCTGGCGTCACGCCGCTATCGAGCGCAACGGCAATATAGTGCTTCAGCTCGCCTGGCTGGTTGCGGGCAATCAGCATCGCTACGGTCACGATGCTACGGTCGCGGGCGGAGAGGGTGTCACGTTGCCAGAGGTCGTTGCTGATGGCCTCGCGGCCGAAGCGCGCCAGCGCCGGGGAGACCGCTTGAATATCAGCGTCCGCAAGGGTGGAAGGGGTAATTTTCATCATAGCTTCATCTCTTTGTTCGTGGGCATAAGTAAAATCAGACAGCACAAGCGACAAGGCTGCCGCGGCAATCACGTTTTTCATATTTGCTCCTTTCCGATCCGCAGGGCGGATCGTTAGCGCGTCCACACCTGAGGACGGTCTTTGGCTTGCGGCGTGTTTTGCGCCATCACGCCTGTGAGGAAGTGCGGCTGATAGGCTTCTTCCAGATAACGGATGTCTTCCGGGCTCAGTTGAAGGGCTACAGCGTTGACCGCGCCGTCAACATGATGCTTTTGCGTGGCGCCGATCACCGGGGCGGTGACTTTAGTCAGCAGCCAGGCCAGCGAAATTTCGGTCATGGAGACCTGATGCCGTTCGGCAAGTTCGGCGACGCGGGCAATAATGAGCCGGTCCTGCTCTGCCGTGCCGTCGTATTTGCCCCGGGCATAATCATCTTCCACCTCTCGCCGCGTGTGGCCTTCTAAGCGGGAGAGACGGCCGCTGGCCAGCGCGCTATAGGGAGTCATGGCGATACCCTCTTCTGCGCACAGCCCGAACAGCTCTCGTTCATCTTCACGCATAATCAGGTTGTAGTGGCTCTGCACAGAAACAAAGGATGTCAGCCCTTCGCGTTCGGCAAGGGCGTTCGCCTTCGCCAGCTGCCAGGCATAGCAATTGGAAATGCCAATCGCGCGCACCTTGCCGGCGGTCACTGCGGTGTGCAGCGCCTCCAGCACGTCGATAACCGGGGTGTTGTAATCCCAGATGTGGTAGATGTAGAGGTCGATGTAGTCCATCCCGAGGTTTCGCAGACTCTGGTCAAGCGAGCGGGCTATCGCCTGTTTTCCGCTGATCCCCTCGGCAATCTGCGCGGCGGTTCGTGGCAGAAACTTGGTGGCCAGCACCACCTCCTCGCGTTTTGCCATCTCCCGCAGCGCCCGGCCAACGTACCGTTCGCTGGAGCCGTTCTGATAGGCGATGGCGGTATCGTAAAAATTGATGCCCTGTTCCAGAGCGTGGCGGATGATGTCCCGGCTGGCTGTTTCGTCCAGCGTCCAGCGATGCTGACCCGTTGACGGATCGCCAAACCCCATACATCCCATGCAGATACGGGAGACCAGTAAATCACTCTTCCCGAGCCGGGTATACTGCATCGTTATTTTCTCCCTTTGGGTTATTCCACCAGAGTATTAAGCCGCGCGATCAGTCTGGCCGCGTGTTCCCGGGCAAGCGTTTTTTGCTGAGCGATTTTGTCGGCATCCCGGTCGGCGTAGCTAATACCGCAGGTATAAACCGGCGCCAGCAGCTCAAGATTGCACAGCCTGGCCGTGGTCTCGAAGGGAAGGAGATACTCCTCAATGGCATGGCCAAAGAAACCGTCAGCGGTATAGAGCGCCTGTGGCGCTCCCGTGGTGAAGGAGAGGATCAGCTTTTTACCACCCAGTTTCGCCGTTGAGCCATGGGCGAAGCCGTGGACAAATACCTCGTCCAGCCACTGTTTCATTAACCCGGGCAGCCCATACCAGCTAAAGGGAAACTGCCAGACAATCACATCCGCCTGCAGCAGGCTTTCCTGCTCAGCGGCGATGTTGAATTTGCCGTCCGGATAGAGCCAGTCCAGACGACGGATTTCCGCATCAGGCAGGGCGGTCGCCAGCTCATCGAGGATGGTGGCGTTGGCGATGGAATGGTTAAGATCCGGATGCCCGGAAACGACAAGAATATGAGCCATTCCCAACGTTACTCCTGATGTTTAAATTCAGCAGAGAAGAGATTTTCCCAGCTAATAAACGAGCCGAGTGGAATACACTCGAAGGTTAATAGACCCGCTTTTGCCAGCGGAAATTCGGCCATGACATTATTCGCCTCTTCCACGGTGTCGCACTCGAGGAAAATAGCGACGCCGGGTCGATCCTGACGGAAATAGATGTCGCGAATAAAGCCTGACTTGTACAGTCCCCAGGCGTGCAGGGCTTCTGCGGTAAGGTGCGGCGCATAGTGTTCCAGCGTCGCGCCGGGGGCAGGGATATCCAGACATAAAATTCGCATAGTTGTCTCCGGAAAGTCGTTGTCAGCGGGAAGAGACAAAAGTATACGAGCCGCAGGGGGGGAAGATTAGGCGGTCATTGACTTAAGAATATTTAGCCTGTACTTAATAATCAGGCGAGGGTGTCTTAAGGAGATGCTATGAATAACGCGCTTTATAATCAGATACGCATCTTTCAGAGCATTGCGCGCGAGGGCAATATCTCGGCCGCCGCGCGCAAGCTCGAAATCACGCCGCCGTCGGTCAGCAATGCGCTCAGGCTGCTGGAGGAGCATATTGGCCACCCCCTTTTTGTGCGCACTACCCGGCGTATCGAGCTGACGGAAACCGGGCAACAGCTGCTGGAGCAGACCGCCGCGGCGGTGGAGACACTGGAAAAGTCGCTGGAAATCATCCGCGACCAGAATCAGGAGCCCTCCGGGGCAGTGAGAATAACCCTCTCGCGCTTTGCCTACCTGCTTATTCTCAAACCGGCGATGGCGGCATTTTGTCAGCAATATCCGGGGATCCAGCTGGAAATATCGGTCTATGACGGTACCGTCAATATTATTGAAGAACGTTTCGACCTTGGGATCCGCTTTGGCGATATTCTCGAAGGCGGCGTGGTCGCCCGCCCGTTAATGAAGCCGTTTCGTGAAGGGCTATACGCCTCCTCTGCCTATCTTGCCGAATATGGCGTGCCCGCGATGCCTGCCGATCTCCATCATCACCGGCTGATTGGCTATCGCTTTATTACCAACAACCGCATCCTGCCGCTGATCCTCAATGACCACGGCGAGCAGCTCACCGTCGAGATGCCCGGACAGTTAATCAGCAATGATATTGACGTCATGGCCGACGGTATTCGCCACGGACTGGGGATTGGCCGTTTATTTGAACCTATCCTGCAATTACAGCCCGATCGTGAGCAGTTTATTCCCGTGATGGAGGACTACTGGAAAACCTATCCGCCGGTTTATCTCTATTACCCAAAAAACGCAGGCAGAACGAAAAGGGTGAAAGCCCTGATTGATTTCCTGATAATGCATGCCGCGGAATAAAGGCTATTTTGCGTGCGAAATATCTGAAGGCACAGATCCTGTCTTTCCCTCAGTCTTAACCCTATACTCCTTGCGGATAAAGCGGTTTTTATCGCGATGATTTTTGCCGCTCAACGGCTTAACCCATCACCAACGTCATAGGCTGGGAATATCAATAAGGGAGAGGTATCAATGGGCAGACGCTTCATAGTCTGTATATTCGCGCTGGTGGCGTTTTCGGCCAGTGCTGCGCATGGTGTTCACGGTGGCCATAACGGGCAGTCGGTGAGCGCTGGCGCCGACGGCGGCAACGGTTCGAACGGCGGCGATATCGATAATTCCTCGGGTCGGGCAGGGTGCCCTGGCGGCACCGATCCCGATAAGCACGGTCATTTTTATCTCCCTGGCACCAGCGAACCCTGCAATCCTGGGCCCCAGGATGCAGAGAAAGTCGGGTCTTCCCGCTAGCGTTCAGCTCAGATCGTGCAGCGCTTTGTCCAGCGGCGGGGAAAGCTGAATATCCTGAAACGCAACCGCCAGTCCGCCACGCTCCGGTGAGCAGCACATGACGCCCGCTTTCACCGGGCCTGGCGGAAAGTAGCCGAGCCGCAGCAGCGGCCAGCGCTCGCCGTCGGTTGAATACTGCAGCCTTAACGCGTCGCCCTTGCGGGTCAGCCGCAGCCAGAAGGTGCGCGGGTCGCCGGGGAAAAGCCCGGTGGCCCAGTCGGAGTGGGTTAGCGTCAGTACGCTGCCGATGGCCGGGGCATCGTCATTGAATTCAATTCCCGCCTTCAGCCAGGTCTGCTCGTCGGCCATCATCATCAGCCCGGCCTGGTCGTAAAGCGTGGTGAAATCCGCACAGATTTTTGCCTGCAGGGTAAAATCGCCCGCCACTTCTGCGGCATAGAGATGGCCAGAGAAGCGCTCGAAGCCATACCAGGTATGGCGCCAGAAGTCGGTATGCTTATTAGTGACCACCGTCAGGCCGTCGGAATCGCGGCGCCACTCGGCAGGTTCATTGATCCAGTGAAAGTACGGCTGCATTTTTCCTCCGGGATATGCTTTCAGACAGGGTTATAACAGCGACTGCAGCGCGGGTGACGCCATGCTGGCCTCAAAGGGAATAATCTCTGTACGGGCGAGACCCAGCTGCTGGAAGGGATCCTGGCTCAGACGCGCTTGCAGAGTTTCCCGGCTATCGCATTTTGCCAGAATGACGCCGCCGGTGCGGGGAATACGGCGGCCGGAGGCGAGAAAGAGGCCGTCGGCATAGCCTTTTTTGAGCCATTCGATGTGGGCGGGGATCGCACGGTCAACCTCTTCGAGCGGTTTTATATACGTTAAAACAACCACATAAATCGTACTCATCCTGAAAGCCCTGGCAATCCAATGGGATCTCCAGCCTGACATATTTCGATGATGGATAAAAGAAAACGCGGCATTTTTCCGTGCTATTTAGCAGGGATGGCGGGGCGAAAAATCCCGGATGCTCACCGCAGACGTGAATTAATATATATGTTTTTTCGCATGTATATTGATCTTTCTTTGTGGCCCCGTATGCTGTCCGTCACGCTTGAGGAGAAATCATGTCTTTATTGCCCCTGCAACTGTTCAAAAACCTCGCCGATGAAACTCGGCTGGGGATCGTATTGCTGCTCAAGGCGCGTGGAGAGCTGTGCGTGTGCGATCTCTGTACGGCGCTCGCCCAGTCCCAGCCCAAGATCTCCCGCCATCTGGCGATGCTCCGTGAGAGCGGATTGCTGCTGGATCGTAAACAGGGTAAGTGGGTCCATTACCGCCTCTCTCCGCAGATGCCGGCCTGGGCGGCGCAGGTGATTGAGCAGGCCTGGCTCAGTCAGCAGGAGGATGTGCGGCTGATGATCAGCAGACTGGCTGGCGGGCCGGGTTGCCGGTAAAAAATTTATCTTAACATATATGATTTTTCGAATGTGATTGGCGGAGGAACGATGTTGCTGGCAGGTACGATTTTTATCCTGACCCTGGTGCTGGTGATCTGGCAGCCGCGGGGGTTAGGGATCGGCTGGAGCGCGGCATTTGGCGCGGCGCTGGCGCTGGCCACCGGTGGCGTACAGGTAGCCGATATCCCGGTGGTATGGCATATCGTCTGGAATGCGACCGCCACCTTTATCGCCGTTATCATTATCAGCCTGCTGCTTGATGAGTCTGGCTTTTTCGAATGGGCCGCGCTGCATGTTTCCCGCTGGGGAAGAGGCCGGGGTCGTCTGCTGTTTACCTGGATTATCCTGCTCGGCGCGGCTGTGGCGGCGCTGTTTGCCAACGATGGGGCGGCGCTGATCCTCACGCCAATCGTGATTGCCATGCTGCGAGCGCTGGGGTTCAGCAAGGGAACGATGCTGGCCTTTGTCATGGCCGCCGGATTTATTGCCGATACCGCCAGCCTGCCGCTGGTGGTGTCGAATCTGGTGAATATCGTTTCGGCAGATTTCTTTGCCATCGGCTTCAGGGAGTACGCTTCGGTGATGGTGCCGGTCGATCTCGCGGCGATCCTCACCACCCTGGCGATGCTGCACCTGTTCTTTCGCAAGGATATCCCGCCGGCCTGGGATATGGCGTTACTGAAAGCGCCGGCCACGGCGATAAAAGATCCAGCGACGTTCCGCACCGGCTGGGGCGTGCTGCTGCTGTTGCTGGCTGGCTTTTTCGTCCTTGAACCGCTGGGGATCCCGGTCAGCGCCATCGCGGCGCTCGGCGCCGGGATCCTGTTTGCTGTCGCGAAGCGCGGGCGGGTAATTAACACCGGCAAGGTGCTGCGCGGCGCCCCGTGGCAGATAGTGATCTTCTCGCTGGGAATGTATCTGGTGGTGTATGGTCTGCGAAACGCCGGGTTAACGGACTATCTGACCACGGTGCTGAACATGCTGGCGGAGCGCGGCCTCTGGGCCGCGACGCTGGGCACTGGTGTTCTGTCGGCCTTCCTCTCTTCGATCATGAATAATATGCCCAGCGTACTGGTCGGCGCCCTGTCGATTGAAGGCAGCACGGCATCAGCGGCTATCAAAGAGGCTATGATATATGCCAACGTCATCGGCTGCGATCTGGGGCCGAAAATTACGCCAATTGGTAGCCTGGCCACGCTGCTGTGGCTGCATGTGCTGGCGCAAAAGCACATCACCATCGGTTGGGGTTATTATTTTCGCTGCGGCATTATCATGACCCTGCCGGTACTGCTCGTGACGCTGGCCGCGCTGGCGCTGCGTCTCTCCTTCAACCAGCCATGAGAACGTACTATGAGCATCACCATTTACCATAACCCTGACTGCGGCACCTCGCGTAATACGCTGGCGCTGATCCGTAACAGCGGCGCCGAGCCCACCATTATCTATTATCTGGAGACGCCGCCGTCGGGTGATGAGCTGCGCCAGCTGCTCGCCGCGATGGGGATCCCGGTGCGCGCGCTGCTGCGGAAAAACGTCGAACCCTACGACGCGCTGGGCCTGGCGGAAGACCGGTTTACTGACGACCAGATAATCGACTTTATGCTTCAGCATCCGATCCTGATTAACCGTCCGATCGTAACGACGCCGCAGGGCACCCGACTCTGCCGCCCGTCAGAGGTGGTGCTGGAGATCCTGACGGCGCCGCAACAAGGCGCATTCGTGAAGGAGGACGGTGAGCCAGTCATTGATGCCGCAGGGCAGCGTGTGAAATAGCGCGCAGAATGGCGCCGGCTGTAGCAGCCGGCATGCCGTGTTAAACCTGCTGTATGGTAGGCTCTCCAGGTATGTAGCGCCTGGATTGCTGACAATATTCTCGCTTAGCGCTATTTCTCCACTATCCAGTCTGTTTCCCTTACTTTTCCTGCCGTTATACACCGCCTCTGCGCCGGTGGTTTATGTCTCTCGATAAATTATTAACTGTTTGTTTTTAATGGGTAAAATTTCGTTTTGTGCGTAATGATATAAAGTCAACGTCGTTTGCATTATTGCGAACATTAAATCTGTAAAACTAGATGTTTGTCGACTTTTCATCTAAAAAGGGAAGGTAAGGGGCTGGACAAAACCATTGCGTGGTTATCAAATGGTTAAAAATGCTCGTGTTTGATGTTAATACAAACAAATTATAAATCGTCAGCCTGCTTTATACGGTTAACTTGCGCTGCGGCGCACCTTACCTGGAGAATTTATGCATTCCTCTGTTAATAAAAACGAAAGCCGTACCTTTTTCGGCCATCCTTATCCGCTGGGCTCCCTGTTCTTCACTGAAATGTGGGAGCGCTTCTCGTTTTACGGCATCCGTCCTTTACTGATCCTGTTTATGGCGGCGACGGTGTACGACGGCGGCATGGGCCTGGCGCGAGAGAACGCCTCGGCGATCGTTGGGATTTTTGCCGGCAGTATGTATCTGGCCGCGCTGCCTGGCGGCTGGCTGGCGGATAACTGGCTTGGCCAACAACGCGCCGTCTGGTACGGCTCTATCCTGATCGCCCTGGGGCACCTGTCGATCGCTCTGTCAGCATGGCTGGGCAATGATCTGTTCTTTATCGGTCTGATGTTTATCGTCCTGGGTTCCGGGTTGTTTAAAACCTGTATCTCGGTGATGGTCGGCACCCTGTATAAAAAGGGCGACGCGCGCCGCGACGGTGGTTTTTCGCTGTTCTACATGGGGATCAACATCGGCTCGTTTATCGCGCCATTGATCTCTGGCTGGCTTATCAAATCGCATGGCTGGCACTGGGGCTTCGGCATCGGGGGGATCGGGATGCTGGTGGCGCTGATCATTTTCCGTGTCTTTGCCGTACCGTCGATGAAGCGCTATGACGCGGAGGTTGGCCTCGATTCCACCTGGAACAGCCCGGTGGCGAAAAAGAATGGCGTTGGAGCGTGGCTGCTGGCGCTGGCTCTGGGAGTGGCGGTGCTGGTCACGCTTATCAGCCTGGGCACGATCGTGATTAACCCGGTGGCGGTGGCCAGCGTGCTGGTCTATGTAATTGCCGCCTCCGTGGCGCTCTATTTCATCTGGCTGTTCGTCTTCGCCGGACTCAACCGTAAAGAGCGGGCGCGCCTGCTGGTATGCTTTATTTTGCTGGTCTCGGCGGCCTTTTTCTGGTCCGCGTTTGAACAGAAACCGACCTCCTTCAACCTGTTTGCTAACGACTACACCAACCGGATGATCGGCGATTTTGAGATCCCCGCGGTCTGGTTCCAGTCGATTAACGCCTTGTTTATCATTCTCCTCGCGCCGGTATTCAGCTGGGCGTGGCCTGCGCTGGCGCGTAAAAACGTTCGTCCGGGCAGTATGACCAAATTCGTCATTGGCATCCTGTGCGCAGCGGCGGGCTTTGGCCTGATGATGCTGGCGGCGCAGAACGTTCTGAGCAACGGCGGGGCCGGTGTGTCGCCGCTGTGGCTGGTGGGCAGCATCCTGATGCTGACGCTCGGTGAACTGTGCCTCAGCCCGATTGGGCTGGCGACCATGACTCTGCTGGCGCCGGAGAGAATGCGCGGCCAGATGATGGGGCTGTGGTTCTGCGCCAGCGCGCTGGGTAACCTGGCGGCGGGCCTGATCGGCGGTCATGTGAAGGCCGATCAGCTGTCGCTGCTGCCGGACCTCTTCGCCCGCTGCTCCATCGCATTGCTGATCTGCGCCGCCGTGCTGGCCGTGCTGATTGTCCCGGTCCGCCGGATGCTGGAGAACAGCCGGTCCAGCGCCGCGCAAAAATCCCTCAGCAACGCCTGACGCGATCCTCAGGCCGGCCCTACGGGGCCGGCTTGTTTTTTGTCCAATCCCCGCCCCAGCAGAACAAAATCCCCTTTTCACAATGCGCGATGTCCCATAACGTGAGCGTGTTCTTTGAAATCACGTCGCTTTCCGGTCCATAGTGTAGTCAGGTTTACTATGTGGTTAATATAAGGACACACCTATGCCAGCAGTCATTGATAAAGCATTGGATTTCATCGGTGGTATGAATACGTCTGAGCCAGTACCACAGTCTATGGATGAAAGTACCGCGAAGGGAATTCTCAAATATTTAAAAGAACTGGGCGTACCAGCCACCCCGGCCGACGTCGCTGCGCGCGGCCAACAGCAGGGCTGGAGCGCTGGGTTTACCGACAAAGTGGCGGAGTGGGCTGAACGGGTCGCCGCCGGCGAACGGCTGGTGATTAAGCATCCGGAATTCTTTTCCACCTATATGCGGGAAGAGCTGCGCGCCCTGGTGTAATCGCCGCGCATCCACCCCGCCCCTTCAGCTTAATGCCTTCCCCTATTGGGAAGGCATTCTTGTTACTGCCCTCGATAGCCGCCGCCCAGGGCTTTGATCAGGGTAATGTCGGTGCTTAGCCGCTGGGCCTCAATGTCCAGCAGCAACAGCTGCTGGGCGAGGACCGCCCGGCGGGCTTCTTCGGCGGCGTAGCGGCTGAGGAGGCCGCGCTGATAATGGGCGCGAGCGCTATCGGTGGTGGTCTGCGCCGCGGTGACTTTTAGCTGCTGCAGCGCGCGCTGCTGATTCAGGTCGTTAAGCTGGCTGGAGCTGATGGCGACATCGCGAACCGCATCCAGCACCGCCTGGTTGTACTGTTTGATCAGGATGTTGCTGGCGGTGCGTACCGACTGCAGATTAGCGTTCAGACGGCCGCCGTCGAAGATCGGCAGATACAGCCCGGGCAGCAGGTTGATCTGCTGGAAAGAGGACTTAAACAGATCCCCGACGCTCAGGGCGTTATAGCCCCAGAACGCTTTGATATCAAAATGGGGATAGAAGGCCGCTTTCGCCGCATCGACCTGGCTCAGGGAGGCGGTGACGTAGCCGCGCAGCGCCTGCAGGTCCGGACGGCGGGCCAGCAGCTCGAAAGAGAGCGACGGCGGCAGCGTCTCCTGGAGCGCCGGCAGCGCCACCGGATGGATGGCCGGCATGCTCTGCGCATCGGCGCCGATCAGCGCCCGCAGGGTTTCACGATACTGGGTCAGCATCCCCTCGGCGCTAATGATCTGCTGGCGAGCGGCGAGCTGTTCGGCCTGGGCGTTGGCCACATCCACACTGTCTTCCAGGCCGCGCCGGGTCCGGTGCTCGTGGGCTTCCACCGAGAATCGGGCAATGCCCTCCAGCTCCTGCAGCAGCGCGATTTTCTGGAACGTCGCCTGCATGGCGAAATAGAGCTGCGCCACGCTGCTGGCGATGTCGAGCTCAATGCCGGCGGTCTCCGCCAGCCGGGCGTTTTTCTCGCCAATAGCGGCGGCGACCCGGGCGCGATCGGCCCCCCAGAGATCGATATTCAGCTGCGCCCCGACGCCAACGGTATTCAGCGTATACCAGGGGCCGTTTTTATCCACCGGCAGGGAGTATGAGTAGGGCCAGCTAAAGGATTTGTCGGTGATCCGCAGGCGGTTTTGCGCCGCGACGGCGGTGGCCTGCAGGCCCATCGCCGACCGGGCGAGTTCCACCGTGGACTGCGACTGGGAGATGCACAGCCGGGCGGCCTGCATGGTCGGCGAGTTCTGCAGCGCCCGGTTGATCAGCATATTGAGCTGAGGATCATCATAGGCCTCCCACCAGCGGGCGGCCGGCCAGTCGCTGTTCGCCAGGTGGATCACCTGCGCCAGCTGGGCCTGCTGCGGATTGACGATGGCGACCTGGGCAGGCTCATCCTGGATCAGCGCGCAGCCGCTGAGCAGCGTCAGCGTCAGGGTAAAAAGAGTGCCGCGCAGGCGCGCGGAGAAAGGAAGGATCATCATGACGTTTTAGCCTGTTGCTCAGTCGCTATCGGTGTCGGCCCCCAGTCGGGCAGGGCGGCCAGCGCGGCGGCCAGCGCCGGGCCAAAGGGGTTAGTCAGGTCGGCGGTCAGCTGTTCGCCAGGCGCCGTCGCCTCCTGTTCGATACGTTCAGCGTAGCGCCGCAGCTGTTCGGCGCAGCGGGTCAGGGTCGGGTCTCCCGGCGCGGCGTTGAGTCGGTAGCCTTCGCTGAGGCGGGCGATCTCCTCGGCCTGGGCGAGGGTGGCGCGCATCGGCCAGCCTTTCGCCTGGGGCCAGGGGTGAGCATACGTGCCCAGCGGTTCGGCGCGAACCCGGTGGATCAGCGCTTCGCTGTCGGTGAAGGCGACAAGCAGGGGAGCCAGCGGAACCGCCTCCTTCGGGGCGGCGAGGCAGTCCGCCAGCCGGCGATAAAGTGCCGCAAGGCGGGTTTTCAGCTGCGGCGCTTCGCTGTCCGGCCAGAGATACAAATGAACAATGGAGGAGACCAGCACCCCGAGCAGGATGCCCAGCACCCGATCCCGCAGCTCGGTGAGGTTCGTCAGCGGAGCAAACCAGCTGAGAAAGGCCAGCGCAAAGGTGAAACCAATCTGGATCCCGGCGTAGGCGATACGCTCCGAGCCGGCGGCAATCCACGCCGCCAGGGCCAGCACCGGCAGGGACATCGCCAGCAGGCCCGTCAGCGAATCGGTCCAGGGCTGGACAAAGACGATTAACAGCAGCGCCAGCAGGGAGGCGAGCAGCGCCCCGCCGATGCGCAGCCATGTCTTTTGCATCGTGGCGCCCAGCCCGGGCTGGGCGACGATCACGCAGCTCAGCATAATGGTATGTAGACCCTGCCAGTCGGCAGCGGTATAGAAGACATAGCAGATTAGGGTCGCCAGCAGGGTCTTGAGCGCAAAATGGAGATATGCCGGGTTGCGCCAGGCGTCCGGTGCCAGTAGGGGCGCCTTCTCCACCTCACCCTGCGGCAGGGCAACCGGCTCACCCTGCGCCAACCGCTGCAGAGTGGTAGCCATCTCCTGCAGAACAGCGCGATTGACGCCGCGACCGCTGAGCGTCAGGGGAGGAATAGCGCCGTCAAACGGCTCCTCGCTAAGGGCGTTCTTCAGCTGAATTACCGCCTGCGACAGCTGCTGGCGATCGTCACTATCCGCCTCGTCTGCTTGCAGCAGGGTCGCCAGCTGGTAGCAGCGCAAAGTGGCGGCCAGCCGCGAGCGCCAGGCCTGGGGAGCGGCGGCGATCTCCGGTGTCGCCCGGCTGACCTGGGCGAACAGCGACTGCAGCTGATTGAACTGCGCGGCGGTCTCGCCGAAGGTCGGTGGCGCTTCAGCGTCCGGGGCCGCCAGCCGCCGGGCGACCTCGTGCAGCATCCCGGCCAGACGCGCCTTAAACTGGTTGCCGGGAAAGGCCTGCTGAAAGCAGGCGTTGACCAGCAGGGTGACGAGGATCGCGGTGTTAATCGCCACCCACAGCCAAAGCAGCAGCCGCACCAGGATCTCGCTCTGGCTGGTCATCGACGGGAAGGTCTGAGCGTAAATCACCGCCAGCGCCACCACGAAAAAGGCCAATCCCAGCTTGCCCAGCACCCGCATCAGATAGAGGGCGCAGAAAAAGAGCGCCACGGAAGCCGCCAGGCGGATCAGCGGGTAGTCATAGGTCCACTTGATGATCAGCAGCACGCCGCCGAGCGCCACGGTGACGGTGACAAAAAAGACCACGCTGACCAGCTTAATCATCAACACGTTAGGCTGGCTGACGTAGAATACGACGATCAGCGCAACGGCCAGGAAAGGGATCTGCAGGGTCATAAACAGGGTGATGAGCACCGCGCAGCTTAGCGTCAGGCGCAGCGTGTAGCTGGCGCGTCCCGGCGCGTCGCGCAGTTCCTGGCGTAAAAAATGGGCGAGAGGAAACATAGCGTCGCCCGGCTACGGCTGCAGCACGGCGCTGGCCGAGGCGCCCATGCGGAACAGTTCCGGGTCGGGATCGCTGACGGCGATTTTCACCGGGAAGCGCTGCGAGACGTGGACCCAGTTAATGCTTTTCTGGATCAGCGGCAGCCCTTCGATGACGCTCCCACCTTCGGGCAGGACCCCGGAGCCGACCGAATCCACCACCCCGTTAAAGGTCCGGTTGTGGTTGGTCATCACGGTGATCCGCGCCGCCACGCCGGGGCGCACGTTGTTCAGGTCGGTTTCGCGGAAGTTCGCGATCACATACCAGCGGTCGTCATCCAGCAGGGTGAAGACCGGCTTCAGCGCCGAGGCGTACTGGCCAACGGTGGTTTTCAGCGCCACCACCACGCCGTTGAACGGCGCGCGCACTTCGGTAAATTCCAGATGCAGTTCAGCGAGGGCGATTTGCGCCAGGACCCCGGCGCGTTGCGCCACCATGGCATCCACGCCGGTCACGGCCGCCGAGGCCTGTTTGGCCTGCAGCAGCGTGGCCTCCAGCTCCGCCCGCGCCGCTTTCTCAGCGGTGCGCGCCTGATCGAGATCTTCCTGGGAAGCGAACCCCTGCGGCACCAGCGGCTCAAGGCGGATACGCGTGGAGGTGGTCTGCTTAACCAGCGCTCTGGCGCGCTCGACGGCGGCCGCCACCGACTGGGCGTTATACTCCTGCGCTTTGATGGTGCGCTGGGTCAGCATGATCTGCGCGTCGAGGGTCGTCAGCCGGGCTTTCGCGTCATCGAGCATTGCCTGATAGGGGCGGGGGTCGATGCGGAACAACAGATCGCCTTTTTTCACCCGCTGGTTATCGCGAATGGGCATCTCCACGATGCGTCCGCTGACCTCGGGCACTACATCGATGGTATCGGCATAGACATAGGCGTCATTGGTCTCCGGCGAGGTTTGCAACTGCCAGATAACGAGGATCAGCGCCAGGATGGCGGCAAGGACCAGCGCCAGCAGAGGCCACTTTTTGCGTAACAGGGGAGTGCGGGAAGTTGTCATAAGCGATCAGTGAACAAAAAACAGAAACCACAGCAACGTGGCGAACAGGAACATCAGCGCGACGTAGCTGAAGACCAGGGGAGAAAAGCGCGGCTGCCAGCCTTTACGGGTAATCAGGATATGGCAGGGGATCAGTAAAAACGCACCGCCCAGTAAGCAGAAAAACCAGCCGGGAAAAGCAGCGCCCAATACCGGGATCTCTGGCGAAAGTGAGCAGCCGGAAAGCGGCAAGACGAGCAGTAACCGCGCCGGGCGGGCGATGGTGGCAATATGATTCAATGGAACATCCCTGAGTGATCATACCAGTGTGTCATGAGTGTAATCGCCTCGTTGCGGGAATGAAAGTCAACCGATCGTTGACTGCGGGATCCTTGCGCGATGGGAGAGCATGATGTGAGGCGTCAATTCCCGCGCTTGCGCATAGTCAGCCGCCACGGCGAGGGCTATGCTTAGCCTGAAAGATAAAAACGACCGAGGCAATGTCATGGATAAGGAATTACTGGAAGCCGGCTACCGGGCCTACACCGGGGAGAAAATCGACGTCTACTTTAATACGGCGATCTGTCAGCATTCCGGGAACTGCGTGCGCGGCAGCGCGAAGCTCTTCAACCTGAAGCGTAAGCCGTGGATTATCCCGGATGAAGTGGATGTCGCGACGGTGGTAAACGTGATTGATACCTGCCCGAGCGGCGCTCTGCAATATCGTCATAAATAAGCGAGGAGAAGATGGAAATACTGGAAGGGCATAACAAATTTTATGTTAACGACGCGCAGGGAAACCAGGTGGCGGAGATTGTTTTTGTTCCCACCGGCGAACACCTCAGCATTATCGAACATACCGATGTTGATCCCAGCCTGAAAGGCCAGGGCGTGGGGAAACAGCTGGTGGCGAAGGTAGTGGAAAAAATGCGCCAGGAGCAGCGGAAGATTATCCCTCTCTGCCCGTTTGCCAAACATGAATTCGATAACACCCGCGAATACGACGATATTCGCGCATGACGTACCGGCACCGGTGCTAACCGGTGCGCTTTTCTCGCACCCTCAACGATCCGCCGGATCGCGCTGGTGGGAAAAGCGGCGGATCAGATCCGGGAGATGTTCACGCCGCATCGGTGGTGAAAACAGATAGCCCTGGAAGCGATCAATCCCCAGCGATTTTAACTGCGTAAATTTCGCCAGTGAATCCACCCCTTCCGCCACACAGCGACTGTCGCTTAACTGGCAGTAGTAGGCCAGGCTTTTTATTAGCGCAAGCGCCTTTGGATCGTGCTGGGCGTCGTTGACGATGCTCATATCCAGTTTATACGCATTGAAGTGCAGTCGACGCGCCGGAAAGATAACGCTCCCCTGAGAAAAGCAGTCGTCCAGCATCACGCGCACGCCAGCACGTTGCAGCTGCGCCACGTGGGCGGCGGAGCGGCTCTGATGGCGAAAATCGATAGTTTCAGCATATTCCAGCACCAGCCTTGCCACGCCCTCTGGCTGCCGAAGCTGCTGGCGAGCGGCTTCCACCATCCGCAGCAGGCTGTCACTGTCGGCGAGTGAGGAGGGTATGTTGACCGAAAAATAGAAGGTGCCTGGATACTCATTAATATTCTGCACGGCCTCCTGCAGAACAAAGGCCGTAAGCAGCAGCCAGGTGTAGTCGGCGCGGAAGTGCGGCAGAAAGGTCTGGGGGTGAAGTACCTGGCCGCGGTGGCGCCAGCGGATCAGGATCTCCACCCCCTGTAGCTGTGAGCGACTATCGACGATAGGTTGAAAAACCGGGAAGACCTGGCGATCGTGAATCGCTTGTACCCATTCCTGTTCAAACGCCGTCAGTGCGTTTGCGGGTGAGCGCGGCAGCAGCGTGCGCGGAAAGCGGGGGGCCAGATGCGGATGACATTCCACCAGCTTTTTCACCCCAGCCAGCCGCTGGGTGTAGAGCGTTTTCTGGCTCAATCCGAGACGTTGGGCCTGCTCGCCTATCGTCTGCCCTTGCAGCAGGGCGAGGATCACCTTGAGCTCGGCGTGGGTCAACCCGACGACCCGTTTTCCGTGGATCAGGGCGGCTTCGCTGGCAAGCCGCTCAAGCCGCGGCGCATTCTCCAGCCGATGGGCCAGCTCCGCGCAGGACAGATCGGCGGGGGCAGTATGGACGTTGCGCAGACGATCCGGATGGCTCACCTGATAGAGCAGCGTTTGCCGCAGCCAGATGGCCGGGCTGCGGCTCAGAATCAACATCGGTAACGGCGGCAAGGCCTCGTCGAGTAGCCTTGCCGCCTGGCGCAGCGTGGTGAGCATCCACAGGGGATCGTCAGGGAGATACACCACGATCCGCTTCACGGCGGCCAGCTCGCGCAGGGACACGCCCTCGACCGGCAGCTCAACGGGCCGCTTCGCGGCGTTCAGCATCAGCTGGCTCAACCCGCGGGCGGCCAGCGAGCAGGGCGAGAGGATATAATCGGTCATCATTGATAGACAAAGGTGATGCCGATGATCGACTGCACGTTGCCGGCGGTAACCTGGCCTGTGGTCCGGGCATAGGTGGCCGTCAGGCCGAGGTTGACCGGCGAGGTGCCGACGGTGCCCAGCGAGACCGTGCTGTTCGCCGGGACGGCGCTGCCGTTGCGCGTCAGCTGAACGCCTATCCCCTGCGCCGGCGAGGCGGAGGCGGTATTGGTGAAGATCGCGTTGGCGCTGTCCGCGGTGGTGCCGGAGAGGTAATACCCCAGCTGCTGGCTTTGCGCGCAGTGGACGGTGAGCGGCACGGCCATCGATCCCGGGTAGTCGGGGAGGGTGACGGTGACATCGCGGGCGGAGACGTCGCAGCCGCCGGTGGGGACCACCACGTCGTTGTTGGCGTAGATGTTCCAGATGAACTGGAAGGAGTCGCTATTGTAGTTGTTGGTCTGATGCAGGATCAGCACCGCGATTAACGATCCTGCGGTGATGGCCACCCCACCGGCAGTGCTCACCGGCGTCAGATACAGGACGGCTGGCCAGGGTTTATCGGTCCGTGAATCATAAATCACCCGCGCGGTTTCCGTGGTGGTCGGGAACGGGTAAGAGGTGCCGTTATATTTCACGGTGCCTGAAAAACTCGACAGCACACCGCCATAGGCGGATCCGCGCTGCAGGGTCACGTAGTCGGTGATCGTTTCCGGATAGTCGTTATGGCAAAAAATCTGCGTGGAGAGGTCGACCACCAGGTTTTGCCCGACGTTCACCGCCGGGGTCAGGTTAACGTAGACGTTGGCTGACCCGCCGCCGATGGGAATCGTCGCCCCGGTGGCCGTTTTGCAGGCAAAGGACCAGGCGTTCATCGACCAGCCCAGCAGCAGCAGGGTGGTGAACAGGGGGATTATTTTTTTCATCATGATGCTCTCCTGGCTCAGGCGTAGGTATAGGTGACGTTAATCACCGCCTGAATGGTGCCTTGCGTGGCGCCGCCGTTGACGGACAGCGCCCTGACCTGCAGCGGGAAGCGAGCGGACTGGCTGGCCTCATCCACCTGTACCGACTGGCTGCTGCCATTGTTCAGCGTGGTGCCGTCCTCGTTCTGCAGTTCGAGCTGAATATTG
This sequence comes from Klebsiella sp. P1954, assembly GCF_018199955.1. Lineage (NCBI taxonomy): Bacteria > Pseudomonadati > Pseudomonadota > Gammaproteobacteria > Enterobacterales > Enterobacteriaceae > Klebsiella > Klebsiella sp. P1954. Next base: position 3,869,221 of record NZ_CP073373.1, read on the forward strand.
CCCGCCGTTCCCTGGTTTTTGTAATAGCCGGTGCTGTCCGCCGTTCCGCTGAAGGTGGCTTTCACCCGTGAAGTACCCACGGGGCAGTTGCTCAGATCCAGCGCCACGCTGTGCCAGGCCGATGCCGAGCCCGCACCGATCAGGCTAAAGGTATAGAGATCGCCCAGCTCGACGGTGGCATTGACGGTGGAAACCGTGCAGGGTCTGGCCACCACCTTCCCGTTGACGGTGAGAGTGACGTCGGCCGCCCGCAGGGAAGCGCTCGCGGTTAACAGGCCGGCCAGCAGCCAGCCCACATGAGTCCATTTCATTTCAGCCTCCGCTTACTGAAATTCCAGGGTGAATGTCGCTGTCGCATTGACATGCCCGGCGGTGACGGGCACCTGAGTGGCCATCAGCCGGGCGTAAAAGTTGAGAATATTGGTCTGGCCCGGGGTCAGCGTGGTCCAGGTCATGGTGGATGACGGCGCATTGACCGGCAGCCGGGACTGCTGCTGATCGAGAATTTCCACCCCCATTCCTGCCGCCGCCGAGGCCCCGGCATCGAGTTTTAACAGGCTGGTGTTGATGCTGTCCGCCACGCCGGTGAAACCGACCTTCACCGCGGTGACGGAAGTGCCGCAGGGCGACAGCACGATGCGGAACGGCACCGGCGGCGTCGTCGCCCCAACGGCATAAAACTGCTTCGCGGCGTTATCCTGTAAATCGACAGTAAAATCCTTCGATTCGCCGGCTACCGCGCAGGCGTTATCGCGGACATAGCCGCTGATGGCGATCGTGCTATCGGCGGCAAGCGCAGCCGGTGCGCCCAGGGTGAACAGGGTGCCCAGCAGATACTGCAGTGTTCTCATCATGATCTCCTTAGCGGCACGCGACCGAAAGCTGACTGAGCGCCTGCTGCTGGCTCTCCGGCGGCAGACGGTAATCGGCCACGCACTGAGCGTCCGGGCCATCGCCCCATTTCACCCGCACTTTGCCCGCCAGCGCCATCCCGCTCAGGTAGACCTGGCCGTTGTCCGCGACGATGCTGCCGCTCTGGTTGCTGTCGCCGGTGGCGAGGGCGCCAAACGGCACCGGTTTGCCGCGATGGGTCAGCGTCATCAGGATCTTCATCCCCACCTGGGCGTTAAAGTTGGCGCGGACAATCGCCCCATGGGTGGGCACCACGCTGACCACCGCATCGTCAAGGTCGACATTGTCCGCCAGGGTGTTGGTATCCAGCGCGATCCGGTTTTCACGATACTCAGTGGCATAAGGCAGGACGGCATACCCGCGCCAGTCGGTGCGTACCCCGGTCTGGTTTTCCACTTTCACGCCGCCGGCGCCGGGGGCTTTCACCAGCACCACGGTATCGTTTAACGGTTGGCTCAGGGTGATGCCGTTGGCGTGCGCCAGCACGCCGCCGCTGACCCCGTAATAGAGCTGTTTAAAGCCATCGCTGCGGCTGTAGCCGACGTTGGCGTTGCCGTAGCCGCCGCGGTAGTTGAGGGCGGTGTAGCCTGTGCTCCCGTTGTCGCCGTTGCCGCCGCCGGCATAGCCGGTCTGCACGCTATAGCTGAGGTTGTTGTCTTCCAGCAGGGTGCCGTACAGGCCCGCCAGATTGGTCATGCGGCCATTGAGATCGTGCGACAGGCTGTAGCTGGCGCTGGCGTGCCGCCAGACCGAGCGGCTGTCGGAACGCAGCCAGTGGCTGAAGGGGATATTGATATTGATCGCCAGCATTTGATCGCGCCCCTGCTGCCAGGCGTTTTTTGTCAGGCTGTAGCTTAGCGACCAGTTGATATCGTCCACGGCGGCGTTGAGGCCGGCCTGCAGCTGCTCATCGGCATCGTCGGTGCCCCAGTAGGTCTGGTGGCTACCGCTGAGATAGAGGGTGGCGGTGCGCCCCAACTGCTGAGTCACGCTCAGCTGCACCTTGCCGCGCTTGCTGTAAGCCAGATTGTAGTAGTCGGTAAATTTCGGTTTTACCTGGATAACGCCGTCCTGGGTTTCCACACTGTAGCCGCTCATCCGGCGGTAAGTGGTATCGGCAAAGTTATAATAGCCGCGGGTAGAGTAGCGGTAGCCCACCAGCTGCAGGTTGGTGCCGGTCTCATCCAGGGATTTGTTATAGAGAAAACGCACCGACTGCCCCTGATGTTCGCTGTCGTCAGCCAGGGTGGCGTTGGCCTGAGTGATATCCAGCGACAGGGCGCCGAAATAGCCCATGTTTTTCCCCACCCCAAGGTTAAAGGCGCGATAGCGGTCTGCCAGCTGGGTGCCGCCGTAGAGCGTCCAGCCTGCCGGCAGGCCATGCATGACCGTGCCCTGGAAAAAATCGGGCGTTTCCTGCTGACTGTTGCCGCTGCGGTACTCCCCGGCGGTGAGGGCGAAGCGGGTATGGCCTTCACGCTGGAGAACCGGCACCGTTGACCAGGGCACGCTGAAGACCTGGCGGGAGCCATCCGCTTCTTTGATCGTGACCTGCAGATCGCCGCCATTGCCCGCGGCGTAGAGATCGTCGATGGTAAATGGTCCCGGCGGCACTGTGCTCTGGTAGATTTCGTAGCCGTTTTGCCTGATTGACACCTGCGCCGTGCCGCGGGCGATCCCGTGGATCACCGGCGCAAAGCCTTTCTGGCTGTCCGGTAGCATATTGTCGTCGGAGGCCAGCTGGGCGCCGCGGAAGTTGATCCCGTCGAAGACATCGCCGTTGGTGTAGCTGTCCCCTAGGGTGAGTCGCGAACGCAGAGGCGTGATGTCCCGCTCAAGCCAGCTGTTAACGTGCTGCCAGCGATTCTCGTTGGATGAGGTGCTACCGCCGCTGCTGTAGCTCCAGGTGCTGTTATCGCGCAGACGCCAGGCGCCAATGTTCAGGCCGCTCTGTAGATTCAGATAGGCGTAACGGCTGCTGCCACCTGTGGTGTTATGGGCGTTATTGCCCGTGAAGTTATAGTTAATCAGCCCGGCGGTGATACCGTTATCCCACAGCTCCGGCGGAATATAGCCGCGCGCATGGTTACCCATAAATGCCTGGGGGACGGTGAGGTACAGGCGTTGCTGCCCGACGTCGAAGCGCGTGGTAGCTTCGCTGATAAGCGTGGCCAGCGGCACGCAGGCCGTGCTGTCCAGCGTCGCCATGCCCGGCACCCGACCGGTATCCACACCCATGCTCGCCAGCTGGCCGCGCGTCAGGCAGGGTGACAGACCGTGACCCTGGGCATCGGCCTGGAAAGTGACGTCCCGGGTGGTCATAAAACCATTGTTGAGATAAATATCGACGCGATAGGTGCCTGGCGGAACCTCCTGGCCTTTTTCAAATCCCGACAGGTCAGCCACCGCCGCCGGATCGTCAGCTAAAAAGCGGGGGTTAAAATAGAGGTCCGCCCGCGCGGCAAACGGCTGTGAGCAGAGCCACAGCGCCAGCGCCGGAGATACCAGGCGCCGGGCAGTTCGGCAACCTAAATGATCCAGTCCATATTTCCGATGTGACATTATCCCTCCGGTCCGACGTTGCCCGGCTGTCATTGCTTCTGGTCATGCGCAGCGTGTCCCGCGCGGCGGGGCGCTTCTGGGTTAGCGCAGCACGCCATTCATTTTCGGCGTCAGCGCGCCGTAATCATTAATCGTGCGATAGGTGATGGTGTTCCCGGCATCCGCGGGTAGCTTGACGCTGGTTTTGCCCATCGGCGGTACGAGGGCGTTCTCCAGAATGCGTGTCCCGGCGTTCAGTTCGGTCACCGTCAGGTAATAGGGGGTGGGGTTCGTCAGCGTCAGCGACGATCCGCTACGGCTAAAGGTCAGCTTTTCCGCCGCTTGATCCGGAGGCAGGGCCAGTTTTCCCGGACGGTAGTAGAGCTTGATGCGGCTGATAATCGCCAGCTGCAGGGTATTGTCGCTGAGCTTTGATTTATCCATCGAAGGGATCGCCTTCACGTTCATCCAGAACAGACTTTCCCGATCCTGCGGCAGCTGGTTATTTGTGGCGTCGATAATGCGCAGGGTGTTCTCTTTTTTACCCTGCATGGCAAACAGCGGAGGAGTGATGACAAACCGGCCGTCTCGCTGACCATCGGCATTTTCCACCCATGACTGAATAAGCCAGGTACTGTTGTCATCATTATTGGTCACCGCGAGCTGGACCTGCTTCTGTCCCGCCGGGTAGATAACCCGGGTCGCGCCAAGCGCAACGCCCGCCTGCGCGCTGGCGCTAAAGATACTGGCGGCGAAAAGCACACATCCTGCCAGTAAGCCATGCGCCATCGTTGCCGTTTTTCTCACATTATCTCCTTGTCTGCTCACCGTGTTGTCCTGTTTGTCTGCGGATTAATTACTGATAGGTCAATGAGAACCAGGCCTGGGCATTGGCTGCACCGCCGGTGACCTGGCGTCCGGTCGCCCGATATTTGGCGACGAAATTTAGCGTCGTCGGTCCGCGGTAGAGTGATATCCAGCGATCCGCTGGACGATTGAGCGGGAGCTGCTGGCCCTGGCTGTCGAATAGCGCAATACCGATCCCACTGGCGATCCCCGGACCTTCACCCACCGACAGCACGTCGGGGTTTTTTCCATCAGCCACGCCGTGAAAGGTCACACCCACATGCTGGCTGACCGCCGTACTGCAATCCTGTAAATGAATCGCGAAAGGGATTGGGTTGCTGTCTTCGCCGACAGCATGAAATCGATTACTGCTGATCTGCCCCAGATTGACCGTCATCTGCCGATCGCCGGCTTCGACGCGGCAGGAGCTCGCCATTATCAGGCCCTGAAAACGCATGCTGCCCCCCGGCAGCGTGACGTTCCAATGATTACCGGCCAGCGCCAGCGGAGGCAGTAGCAGCAGCAGACCAGATTTCATTCCCTGCATCGTTTCACTCCGGTTGAAAATAGAGAGCGGGCCCTCCTGGCCCGAATAGCTTCCCTGCCTGACTCGGGTCTTACTCGTACTGCACTTTGAACGTGGCATCCGCGTTCGCTATACCAGCCGTCGCTGCGCCGGTCGCGTAGTAACGTGCCTGGAACGGGATGATGTTGGGGCCGTCATTCAGCGTGGTCGCAGCACTGAAGGTGGCGCCGTCCAGTGCCAGTGGCGTACCGGTATTGTCGAGGATCTGCACGCCGACGTTGGTTGCGCTGCCGGCGGCAGAGTTTTGCAGGGCCAGAACGGTGGTATTGCTGCTGTCGATGGCCGTACCGGCGAAGGCGACGGACGCTTTGGTGGCTACCGTAGTGTCGCAATCATCCAGCTGGATGTTGAAACCGACGGCCGAACTGGTGCTCCCCGCCGTGGCCAGTTTCGCGGAACGCACCTGGCCTAACTGAACGGTTTGATCGATAGAGCCGGCATCCACCGCACAGGCCGCATTAACGACTTCTCCTTTAAAATGCACGGTCCCGCCGTTGACCGTGGTGGTATCGGCCAGAGCTGCCGTGGAGCTCAGTGACAGGGCTGACACAACAATCATTGCCAGTGTTTTGATTTTCATACTGTTTTCCTTTGAACGATGTCGAAATAACGAACCGGATTGGCAGCCGTTGTGCCTTCCAGGCATTTCAGATTTCAGCCGAGTGGTCCGGCTGCCGGCTCTGCACAGTTTTCGCCCAACCGATGAGACAATTGGGGCCATTTTGACTCGTTGGGATAAATGATCTGTATTTTGTGTCAACCTGGTATTCTGTGGTTTTAAATTCTGCCAAATTTGGTTTTTATGGTAATATAATCTGGTGTGGTGGGAGGGGGTGCGAAAGGAATAGCGATGGCGTTGGCGACGGATCGCCGGTGCAGCAGAGATATGGTTAGAGAAAATTGAGTAATTGCAGGTTTAAAAATAGATAATAATCAATGAGATGTGATTTTTTTTTGCGGAAATATGGCGCAGTGAGTTGCAAAATATGTCAAAACATTTTTATGATATAAACAGTTTGGCCCCAATTGATCTGTTCGTTATTTTTTTAATTCTTTAAAATCAATCTGTTATTTCATTTTTCGTCTTCTGGTCTTTTTCCTCTAAAAGATTATTTCTTTCCCAGATGCCAGCGAAACGTGCCGCATTACTGGCGGTGTAACGTACTGTGTGACGAATATTGCGATGTCCTAGATAATCCTGTATCAAACGCGTATCTGTCCCTCTTTCCGCCAGTTCATAGCCGCAGGCGTGACGCAGCATATGGGGGTGAGTGTGCGTGACGGTACCCGCATTTTCCCCGGCGGAGCGAATAATACGATACGCCTGCTGGCGGGAGAGCGCGGTGCCGCGGCGGGAGATAAACAGTGCGTCCGTTTTGTCCGCCGCTTTCCAGCCGGCACGGACCAGGCTCCAGCGCTCAATCGCCTCGCGCTCATCAAAACGCAGTGGATGAATCGTCGAAAAACCATTCTTTAATCGCCGCACATTAACCCGCCCTTCATGGAGATCCAGATCGTGATAATGCAGATCCAGCAGTTCGCTAATGCGCATGCCATGGCGAAAGGCCAGCAGAATGAGGCAGTAGTCCCGTTCGCCGGTAGGGCCCTGACGAGCAGCCTGCATCATGGCCTGAACTTCTTTGGCGGTTAGAAAACGACGTCGGTTCACAATAGTTGCTCCTGAAAATAGGTATGAATGACCGTCACAGCGAAACCATACGCCATGACGAAATAGGTTCTGTAATGCTAAAACGGTACAGGGTGAAGATGATTAATCACGAATTGATAACATATTACATTGCCAGACACTAAAAATATCGTCGGGTGATAATTCTTAATTTTAAAGATTTTAATCATCGGCTCAATAGTATCTGTGCGGGTTGCCGCCAGGTATATAAAATGAAAGGATATTTTTCACTACCAGCCGTTATTAAAAACACAGCCGCGGAAATTTTTCCCACCAATAAATACCCAGTCTAATTCCTGAGTAAACGCAGGGTTATATTAACTCTCAGTAATAAGGATTAAATAAGAACTTGTGGGAACAGTAATCCTAATTAACGCAGGGTTAATAATCATGAATATTTTAATTTGTCGACCGATCGCGATACAACGCCATCCGTGGCGTCAAGGCTATTGGATCAGCGACGATCGCTGTTTGTCACGGGGATTGTCCCAGATGCCATAGAAGCGTCCCGCATTGCTGGCGGTATACCAGACGGTGTGGCGGATATTGCGATGCCCGAGATAATCCTGTATCAAGCGGGTATCGATTCCCATATTCGCCAACGCAAAGCCACAGGAGTGCCGCAGCATGTGCGGGTGGATCTCCAGTGGCAGCCCCGCCAGTCCCCCTGAGGACGCGATAATCTGATAAAACTGTTGGCGGGAAAGGGGATTACCTTTGCGGGAGAGAAACAGCCATTCGCTGGCGGCCTGCGGCCAGCTGCTGCGAATGGCCAGCCAGCGCTTTAGGGCGTAGATCTCTTTATCCAGCAACGGGCGGGTAGTCGAAAACCCTTTTTTAAGCCGATGGATGTAAACACATCGGGCAGCAAGGTCGATATCCGATATTCGTAGACGACAGATCTCGCTGGCGCGCAGACCATGGATGAAGCACAGTAACGTCAGGCAATAATTACGTGCAGCATAAGGACCGGTATCGGCCGCTTTAAGTAAAGACTCAATTTCATTCTGAGTCAGGAAGTTCCTTTTTTTTATGTCGGCGTTATTCGTCATGGTTTTCCCTTTTATTGCAGGCATATTTTTGGTTTTCCGAGCCTGCGTCAGGTCATTGTTAAATTTGACTGCCTTTTTATTTTGAAACAGCGTGGTGATAACGTTTTAATTTGCTACGAGCGCGAGCGGTATCATGGGCTAGCTCCATTGCTAACGATAAGAGGCCGCGATCTGAAGGGTAAAGAAAGGGTGAGCTGGCTGAACTGATGAATCTTTCCTGGGGGTTTCCACGTCCTGTACATCCCTGATCCTCTTGATGATACCCGCATGATGATGAAGGCTTGGGCTTCCGGCCACGGCAAGGCGGCTATCAATGCCGTCATGATTGATTGCCTGTTTACTGGGCAATGTCACCCCAGTAAACCAGCCTCCCTCGCCGACAACCTTCGGGAATGGCATGAGAAATTTCTCAGACAAAATACAACCTTAAGTCGTCTGGATAGCATTCACTGCAAAACTACAACAGTGATTAAACCATACTGCAAAAAGCCTGGTGATAATAGCATTGTCTGTAATAGAGCACATTACGCCGTATTTCAACGGGTAAGCTTAATCTGGTACATGCGGTTGAATGAGATGAAAACTCGTCACGGTCAACGTATACAGGAAGATATCAATGGGAGGTAGTAGAGGACAGGTAAGTATTGCGACACGGTCTGGCGGCGGGTTGGAATACTCGCTTCGGCGTGGGAAGGACTCACATCCAGGATACGCCGAAGCCTGCCGGTTCACCACTTTTCGTCACGTGCCACCTGGCGCTTGTCGCTGCGCCAGGTGGCCTGTACGGAAAGCGATGGCAGCAGTAACCAGGGTAAGTAAGCCTCTTTTCATGGGAGTGATCCTGCTGAAGAGTACAATAAATAGCAGTTAAAGAATATTCTTGCCGGAAGCGCAGCATAATAACTGACAAAAAATGCTCGCCAAGAAATAACTTATTTATTTTTATCTGTGATTTTTTGAGTAATTATTCCTGTTAAAAGGTATTGGTAACCAATAACGCATAAAAAGATATAGCTGTGGTATGCTCAAGATATTGAGGCATTCTGCGCTAATACGGTGTCGGGAAGATAGCGATCGGTAGATAATGCGGAGCCTGGTGACTACGAACAATCCCGTGAACAGCTTCGACAAATTCCTCACCCTTCAGCGCTGACACCTTCGCTCGCCTGTCGTAAAGTTGCTGTCAGGCGGTTTACGTTTACTACAATGGTATAACGATGACGACTCCGATTGCGCTCCGCGACTGGCGCCTGCTGGCGGCCGGGTGCGGCGGCCTTCTACTGCTGGCCGCCGCTATCACCTTGCACAGCCACTGGGGTGACTTTCTCCAGTGGTGTCTCGCCACCCAAATTACCCTGCATCGCTATCTGGTGATGTACCTTCTGTTGCTGAATAACCATCAGTACAGCGGCGGTATCTGGCTGCTGGTGGGGGCCTTTCTCTATGGCGTGCTGCACGCCGTCGGACCGGGACACGGTAAATTTATCGTGACGACCTACCTGAGCACCAATCAGGAGAGCCTGACGGCGGCGCGGGTGGTGCCCTTTCTCGGCAGCCTGTTGCAGGGCGTCACTGCGATACTCTTTGTCTTTATTCTTGCGGTGGGGCTGAATCTGGCCGCCGGCGATCTTAGCGCCAGCCGCTGGTACGTCGAGAAGCTCAGCGCCCTGACCATCGGCGTCTTTGGGGCTTATGTTATCTTTCGCGCTCTGCAAAGCCTGTGGCCGACAAAACAGGTGATTCGCCGTCTGACGCCAGCGCATCAGCATGACGCCTCGTGCGGCTGCGGCCATCACGGCGTGGGGCAGGATCTGCAGGGCGCTGACTGGAAGACGCGCCTTGGCGTGGTGCTGGCTATCGGCGTTCGGCCCTGTAGCGGGGCGATCATGATTTTATTATTCGCCAATGCGTTGGGGATTGTTAGCTGGGGCATCGCCGCGGTGATGAGCATGGCGCTGGGCACCGCGCTCTCGATCCTCGGTCTGTCGCTACTGGTTCACTATGCGCGCCATCGGACGGTCAAACGATTGGCCACGAATCACCGCCCGCGGCCCTGGCTGGTTCCGCTGATGAAGATCCTCGGCGGTCTGGCGCTGATCCTCTTTGCCGTGGGATTGTTTTTCAGCGTGGTGCCGATCAGCGCCAACGGCGACTTTATCGCCGCTGGCTGTTAGCCCGTTTCCAGCAGTCGCATCAACACCCGCAGCGCCTGATCCAACTGCTGGCGTTCACCGTCACTGAGTCCTGCCAGCAGTTGCCGTTCGTTGTCGACGTGGGTTTCCACTGCGGCATCGATCCGTTCGCGTCCGGCGGAAGTCAGGGCGACCAGCATACTGCGGGCATCCTCCGGATTGGGCAGGCGGGTAATAAACCCGCGTTTCTCCAGCGCCTTCAGACGATGGGTCATGGTGCCGGAGGTAATCATCAGCGTGGAGAAGAGCTGGGTGGGCGAAAGTACGAAAGGCGCTCCGGCGCGCCGCAGCGTCGCCAGCATGTCAAACTCCCAGCGCACCAGATCGTGGCGCGTAAAGGCCACTTCCACCTGCGGCTCCAGCAGCATAGCGCATCGTTTCAGGCGACCTATCGGCCCCATGGGGCTGCAGTCGAGGTCTGGCCGTTCCCGCTGCCACTGGGCTAGGATGCGATCCACGGCGTCGATCGGCGGTGATTTGTCCATTAGTGCTCACTTGTCTTGATATCAAGATACTTGGCGGTACATACTTCACTCACTAATTTACCTTGAAGTGAAGATAAAATCATGGCTTTTCTCTCACGTAATCTGATTCTCGACCTGCTGCTCACCGCGCTGGCGCCCGCTATCTGGGGGACGACCTACATCGTCACCTCCCAGTTTCTTCCCCCTGACCGCCCATTTATTGCTGCGCTGCTGAGGGTGCTGCCGGCAGGTATCGCCCTGCTGATCTGGAGCCGTCGTTTTCCGCAGCGCGGCGAATGGGCAAAGCTGATCGTTACCGGCATCTTAAATATCGGCGCGTTTCAGGCGCTGTTGTTTATCGCCGCCTATCGCTTACCCGGCGGGCTGGCGGCGGTGATCGGCGCGATCCAGCCGCTGCTGGTGATGCTCCTCGCCTGGTGCGTCGACCGGCAGCGCTCGCCCTGGCTGGCCGTGTTATCCGCCATCGCCGGCATACTCGGTATGGCCATGCTGCTGCTGTCGCCGCACACCGTCCTCGACCCGCTGGGCATCGGCGCTGCGTTTCTCGGGGCGATCAGTATGGCGCTGGGCACCTGGCTCTCCCGGCGCTGGGCGCTCTCCCTGCCGATCGTCGCGCTGACCGGCTGGCAGCTGACGATCGGTGGGGTGGTGCTGGCCCCGGTGGCGCTGATCGTTGACCCTCCTTTGCATCAGGTAACAGTGCTGCAGGCGGCCGGCTATCTGTGGCTGTGCCTGGCGGGCGCCATGCTGGCCTATGGCCTGTGGTTTCGGGGGATTGGCCGCCTCTCACCGGTGGCCGTGTCGGCGATGAGTCTGCTGAGCCCGGTGACCGCCGTGGTACTGGGATGGATATTCCTCGGACAAAAGATCCAGGGGATGGCGCTGATGGGATTGATCGTGGTGCTGGCGAGCGTGCTGTCTATCCAGCGCGCGCTGGCGCGTCAGGCGGCGGGAGCAAAAACGAAAAAAGCCCCGTAACGGGGCTCGACATTGCTGCGTGCGGGGTGGGCGGCGGGAGCCAGACCAGCCACCCGCAGGCGGCCTGTCCGGCAGCTCCCTCTGCAACCATTCGCTTATTTAGACAGCTCGGCGGTCATATGGACCTGGTTGCCGGTGTACGCTTCGGTAATGTGATAGGAAGCGCCTTGTTCTTTCGCAATGGTTGCGATTTTCGCTTCTGCGCTGTCCAGGGTGTCTGCTGTCACGCTCACCGGATGAGCGAAGCTAGCGAAAGAGACCAGGGAGAGCATACCGGCAGCGGCGAGTAATTTTACGTTTTTCATGGTGTTTGTCCTTTTAACTTTTATGGTGGAAAGCATGTTTGCTTTCGATGGACTTATAATAAGTCTGCTAACTATAACGCGCGTGGCAAAAAGTGCGATTTAGATCACATTTTTATGGCGGTTTGATGGCGTAAACATGATCGTTTATCTATTTTTTAATTTAAAAACAATGAATTAATGATTTGCCCCTGAAAGGGGGTATCACATGGGCTGCCCTTGTTCAGGGAGAGGAATGCGCCTCATTCATGCTTTCACCATTCGTTGTGTGAATGGTTTGGTGCTGTTTTCACCACCGCAAAGGCAGATTCAGACTTATCGCGATGGCCTTCCGAGGGCTTTTTCTGCATGCTGTTGCGGTCACTTTCTCTCGCTCTGGCGTTAGGCTTGCTGCGCTGTAAATAACCACCCTCGCGTTTTCATCTATCAATGACTGTTTATTAATAGTCGATGGTTATCTGTTATATAACTTAATGAAACGTGAACAAATGTATATTTGTCGGCGAATAAATAGCATTCTTTGACGCCGATAGCACCAGCGAACTTATATTTTTAGGTTCGTTACCTGACGCCTTAAATATTGCGGCTCCCGGTCAGTCGAAGATTCTATTAGCAGTGGCATAAATCAGCATCGCCTGATGTTTCTGGTTCTATGCGAATTCACAGTGTGCTCATTGATTCGTAATTCACTCTGACAAGGAAATGGCAATGAAAAAGGTTCTTCTCTCTGCAGCAATGGCAACCGCGTTTTTTGGCATGACTGCTGCCCATGCAGCTGATACCAATGTTGGCGGCGGCCAGGTTAATTTCTTCGGTAAAGTTACCGATGTATCCTGTACTGTTTCCGTTAACGGCCAGGGCAGCGATGCGAACGTTTACCTGTCTCCGGTAACCCTGACTGAAGTTAAAGCGGCAGCAGCGGATACTTACCTGAAACCGAAATCTTTCACCATTGACGTCTCTAACTGCCAGGCTGCTGATGGCACTAAACAGGATGACGTAAGCAAACTGGGCGTGAACTGGACCGGCGGTAACCTGCTGGCTGGCGCAACCAGCAAACAACAGGGCTACCTGGCGAACACCGAAGCTTCCGGTGCTCAGAACATCCAGCTGGTGCTGTCTACTGACAACGCTACCGCGCTGACCAACAAAATCATCCCGGGTGACAGCACTCAGCCGAAAGCGAAAGGCGACGCTTCCGCTGTAGCTGATGGCGCGCGTTTCACCTACTACGTAGGCTACGCCACCAGCGCGCCGACCACGGTAACCACCGGTGTGGTTAATAGCTACGCGACTTACGAAATTACTTACCAGTAATTCCGTCAGAAAATAAAACTGCCCCGCGATGGGGCAGTTAATAACAATAATAAAGCGGCAATGTCCGCCGCTTGTATTTTTATTCTGAGGTCAGCATGAAGCGTATTGCCCTTTTTTTCTGTTTCATTTTTAGTTTTGCGGCCCATGCCAACAATATTATTGTTAACGGTACCCGCTTTATTTATCCAGGAAATGAAAAAGAAATAACGGTACAGCTTTCAAATAACGCCGACCGTCCGGCGCTGGCGCAGGCCTGGCTGGATAACGGCGATGCCGATGCCACACCGGATACCATTACCACCCCGTTTATTATCACCCCGCCGATTTCGCGCGTTGACGCCAAGAGCGGCCAGACGCTGCGTATTAAGCTCGGCAGCAGCGCCGGTCTGGCGAAAGATAAAGAGACGCTGTGGTGGCTGAATCTGCTGGAAATTCCGCCGGTGGTGGCCAATCAGAAAAATGAAGGCCAGAACGTGCTGCAGCTGGCGATCCGTTCGCGCTTTAAATTTATTTATCGTCCTGCCGGACTGGGCAACCGCGATGCGGCGGCCGAGAAGCTGACCCTGACCGCCAGCGGCAGTAGTCTCGCCATCAACAACCCGACGCCGTTCTACATTACCGTCAGCCGTATTTCCCGCGACGGCGGTAAAGCCCTGAACAGTAAAACCGTGATGCTGGCGCCGCAGTCCAGCCAGACGGTGGCGCTCTCCTCCGCCGTCAACCGCGGCGAAACCCTGACCGTTAACAACATTAATGACTATGGCGCCGATGTCGCAGTGAAAGTGGCCGTTAAATAAGGGAAAAGCTAATGAAGCAGAGGTCATTCTGCCCGGGAAGATTAAGCACCGCGATCGCCATCGCGCTGTGCTGCTTTCCGCCATTTTCCAGCGGACAGGAAAACCCGGGAACGGTATATCAGTTTAACGACGGCTTTATTGTCGGCAGTCGCGAAAAGGTCGATCTGTCGCGCTTTTCGACCAGCGCGATTACCGAAGGCACTTACTCCCTTGACGTCTACACCAACGACGAGTGGAAAGGGCGCTACGATTTACGCATCGCGCGCGATAAAGATGGTCGGCTGGGCGTCTGCTACACCAAAGCGATGCTGGCCCAATATGGCATCGCGGCGGAAAAGCTCAATCCGCAGCTGAGCGAGCAGGAGGGCTACTGCGGTAGCCTCAAATCCTGGCGCAACGAAGAAAACGTCAAAGACAACCTGGTCCAGTCCTCCCTGCGGTTGAACATTTCGGTACCGCAGATCTATGAAGATCAACGCCTGAAAAACTATGTCAGCCCGGAGTTCTGGGACAAAGGTATTACCGCGCTCAATCTTGGCTGGATGGCGAACGCCTGGAACAGCCATACCTCTTCGGTGGGCGGGTCGGATAACAGCAGCGCCTATCTGGGCGTCAACGCCGGTCTGTCGTGGGACGGCTGGCTGCTGAAGCACATCGGCAACCTGAACTGGCAGCAGCAGCAGGGTAAAGCGCACTGGAACAGCAACCAGACCTATCTCCAGCGCCCTATCCCACAGCTCAACTCCATCGTCAGCGGCGGGCAGATTTTCACCAATGGTGAATTTTTCGACACCATCGGTCTGCGCGGGGTTAATCTTTCCACCGATGACAATATGTTCCCGGACGGCATGCGCTCGTATGCTCCGGAAATTCGCGGCGTGGCGCAGAGCAACGCCCTCGTCACCGTGCGCCAGGGCAGCAATATTATCTATCAGACCACCGTTCCGCCCGGACCGTTTACCCTGCAGGATGTCTATCCTTCCGGCTATGGCAGCGATCTTGAGGTCTCGGTGAAAGAAGCGGATGGCTCGGTAGAAGTGTTTAGCGTGCCTTACGCCTCCGTCGCCCAGCTGCTGCGTCCGGGAATGACCCGCTACGCGCTCTCCGCCGGTAAAGTGGACGACAGCGCGCTGCGCTACAAGCCGATGCTCTATCAGGCGACCTGGCAGCACGGGATCAACAATCTGTTGACCGGCTACACCGGGGTCACCGGTTTTGACGACTATCAGGCCTTCCTGGTGGGGACAGGGATGAACACCGGCATCGGCGCGCTCTCTTTTGACGTCACCCATTCGCGGTTGAAGAGCGATGCCCATGATGACTCGGGTCAGAGCTATCGCGCGACCTTTAACCGCATGTTTACCGATACCCAGACCAGCATCGTGTTGGCGGCGTATCGCTACTCGACGAAAGGTTATTACAACCTCAACGACGCGCTGTACGCCGTCGATCAGGAAAAAAATAGTCGCAGCAACTACACCCTGTGGCGGCAAAAAAACGGCATGACCTTCACGGTGAACCAGAACCTGCCGGACGGCTGGGGCGGGTTTTATCTCAGCGGCCGTATCTCCGATTACTGGAACCGCTCCGGGACCGAGAAGCAGTATCAGGTCAGCTACAACAATTCATTTGGTCGTCTCTCCTGGTCGGCGAGCGCGCAGCGCGTCTATACGCCAGACAGCTCCGGTCATCGTCGCGACGATCGTATTTCACTCAACTTCAGCTACCCGCTGTGGTTTGGCGATAACCGCACCGCCAACCTGACGTCGAACACCTCGTTCAATAACTCGCGCTTTGCCAGCTCGCAGATTGGTATCAACGGTTCGCTGGACAGTGAAAACAACCTTAACTACGGCGTGTCGACCACCACCGCCACCGGCGGTCAGCATGATGTGGCGCTCAACGGTAGCTACCGTACGCCATGGACCACCCTCAACGGCAGCTACAGCCAGGGCGAAGGCTATCGTCAGAGCGGCATTGGCGCCAGCGGGACGATGATCGCCCACAGCGGCGGCGTGGTGCTCTCACCGGAAAGCGGCTCGACGATGGCCCTGATTGAAGCCAAAGACGCGGCCGGGGCGATGCTTCCGGGATCGCCGGGCACCCGTGTGGACAGCAATGGTTACGCCATCCTGCCGTATCTGCGCCCGTACCGGATTAACACCGTGGAAATCGACCCGAAAGGCAGCCATGACGACGTGGCCTTCGATCGCACCGTGGCGCAGGTTGTGCCGTGGGAAGGCAGCGTGGTTAAGGTCGCGTTCGGCACTAAGGTGCAGAACAACCTCACCCTGCAGGCGCGCCAGGCGAACCACGAGCCGTTGCCGTTTGCGGCAAGTATTTTCTCCCCCGACGGCAAGGAGATCGGCGTTGTCGGCCAGGGCAGCATGATGTTTATCAGCGATGCGAACGCCAAACGCGCGATTGTGAAGTGGAGCGGCGGGCAGTGTTCGGTGGATCTGGGACAGCAAACAACAAAGGATAGCGTATGTCGCTGAGGAAATTACTAACGCTTTTTATCGTCTTAATGGCGCTGGGAACCACCTCGTCCTGGGCCTCCTGTACGCGTCTCTCATCGCCAACGGTGATGCTGGACATGGTGGTGGGCAGGGTGGTGGTGCCCCCGGATCTGCCGGTGGGCTCGGTGATCCTTACCCGCGACTGGACGATGAGCGCTCCCGGCGGGGCAAGCTATCGCTGTACTTCCGGCACCAACCGCTTTGCGGCGAAGATCGTGTCGCCAGGGGCCACGGACCTTGGAAATAAAATCTACTCCACCAACGTGCCGGGAATCGGCATGCGTTTCAGCCGCGGCGGCGCAACGGTAAATATCGTCTATCCCGACGTCTTTTCGTCCCGGGTATATAACACCACCAACTATTCCCTCGAAGGGTCGCGCTTTACGCTGGAGATTATCAAAACCGCGGCAACCACCGGCAGCGGCACCCTGGCGGCGGGTAAGTACACCTCCTACGACTGGGAGAGCGGCGGTAACCCGATCCTCGAAACCTATCTGAGCGCCAACGCCATCACCGTGGTCTCGCCCTCCTGTTCGGTGCTGAGCGGGAAAAATATGAATGTCGATGTGGGTTCCATCCGGCGCACCGACCTGAAAGGGGTCGGCACCACCGCCGGCGGGAAGGATTTTAATATCGACCTGCAGTGCAGCGGCGGCCTGAGTGAAACGGGATATGCCAACATTAGCACCTCGTTCTCCGGTACCCTGGCCACCAGCACTACCGCTACCATGGGCGCCTTGCTGAATGAAAAAGCCGGCAGCGGGATGGCGAAAGGCATTGGCATCCAGGTGCTGAAGGATGGCTCCCCGCTGCAGTTTAATAAGAAATACACCGTCGGCCGCTTGAATAATCAGGAGACCCGCTACATCACCATACCGCTGCACGCGCGTTTTTATCAGTATGGCCCGACGACCAGCACCGGCGAGGTGGAGTCGCATATGATCTTTAACCTGACGTACGATTAATACGGGAGGGGGAATGAAGGGATTGCCGAAAAACACTATCGCGTGGCTGCTATTTTGCGGCAGCCTCGCCGCCCCCTCGGCGTGGGGTTTTGAGACCAATTACGATCGCGGACGGGTCGATTTTGCCGGGCGGGTGACGGATATTTCCTGTAGCGTCGCGCTAAACGGCGGCCAGCATGCCGGCAGCGGTAATGTCTGGCTGGCGCCGGTCAGCCTGGCGGAAGTCCACGATCGCGGTGCCGGGGCGTTTATGAAACCGCAGCCGTTTACCCTGGCACTGTCAAACTGCCAGCTGCGCCATGATGGTGGGGCAGCCTCGCAGGATGAGGTGCGTCGGGTCAGCGTGCGCTGGGTCGATGGTTTTTTACTGACGGCGGTCGGTAACGAAAACGCCGGGTATCTGGCCAATACCTTGCCGGATGGAGCGCAGAATATTTATCTGGCGCTATCGACTAACGATAATAATACTCTGGATAAGAGTAATAAAATTGTCCCGGCGGACCCGCAGCAAAATCAGGTGCGTTTGCAGGAAAGCGCGGTCAGCGGCGGCCTGTTCACCTATTACGTTGGCTATGTTTCGCCAACGCCGAAAAGCGCCACCAGCGGGCCGATTACCAGCTGGGCAACGTGGGAATTAGTTTATAATTAAGTGACGTTAAAAAGCCGGGAATTCCCGGCTTTTTTTACATGGCAATATGATCGGCGACCAGTTGTTCAATACTGACTTCCCGCCAGTAATGTCCCTGGATAGCAAACCACTCCATTCCCTGCAGCCATTCTTTATGGGCTTCGCTTTCGACACCTTCAATAATCACATTATGATGGTTGCGCGATAAAAAGGTCACCAGCGCATCCATCAGCTGGCGGCCGGACTCTTTGCGCATCAGGTGCCAGAAAAAATCCTTATCAATTTTCACATAGTCAAAGTGATAACCGCGAATAGCGTTAATTCCCGCGTAGCCGGAGCCGAAGTCGTCGAGCCACAGTGAGGTATCCTGTGGGCTCTGCCAGGCGGCAAGAGAATTATGCAGCAGATTCTCGGCGTTTTCGGTTACCTCGAAATGGACGCAGGTCAGGGCGGCGATTTTGGCTTTTATATCCTTCTGGCGCAACAGGTTCAGGATATGGTCATCAACGTTAATTGTTGCGGAAATATGGTTACGTAAAAACCAGGCTTTATGCTTTTCAATCAGTGCCAGTTGTTCGAGAAAAATACGTTCACGAACGGCGGCGGTAGCATGGCGGAAAAAATCTTCGGGGGAAATAGAAAGATTATCAAAGCGGCTTAAGCATTCCACCGCGACCAGAGTACCTTGTGGGGAAAACATTTTCTGAAAGACGTAGCGTACAGCGATATCATTACGAGATAAAATGTTGTCTTCGAATATTTTAGTGTTCATTATCCCTCTTCACGAGGTTAGTCAGACAATAGGCAGAGGATACATTAATTATAGGCTACCTGATGATTAATGGGAATGGCGGGAAATGTAAATCAACAGCGAATAAGTACGCTTTATCCGCTACTGATTTACCGGGAGAACATTTAGCATTGATGGAGAGCGGCAATACGCTGATTCATAGTGCGGGAATTATCAATACCCAGTTTTTGCATGATATGGATGCGGTGGCTATGAACCGTTTTATGAGCAATGCCGAGCAGGGCGGCAATACGCTTATTATTATTGTTGGCAATGAGCAGTTCGAGGATCTGACACTCCCGTGGTGAAAGCTGTTTGCGCAATCCTCGCGGCGGCAGTTCGCTGACGCCTTTGGCGCGCTGGACGATAGATGAAAAAAGAGTTAGCGGAGATTTCTCACTAATAATCATAGCGTTGTCAAAGTTTATCAACTCTCTGCACAGCCCGACAATGTCGCTTTTCACCATTAGCACCGGCTGCTGGCAGCGCAGCAGGGAAAGGCGGAGCGCATTCAGCAGATCGACGATTCTGATGGCAGAAATATCCTTATTAATTAAATTGAAAATAATCGTCTGGGCCAGTGGCAGATGTTTCTCATGGATGACATCGGCATAACTCAGACGGGTGGCATTTTCATGGCTATCAATAAGGTAGTGATAGATTGAGTGACCAATGAGATTGTCATTGGTGTACAGCAATATACTGTCCAAGGTTGTCAGATTCTCTTTTTGCGCTTGGCTTCTAAGATCAGGTCCAGCAGTATCTTCTCTATTCTGCGCTGGTCATCGAGATGGCGGAACTTAAACTGGCAGGATATCTGATAGTAGCTCTCACTCTCTTCATTAGCGTTATCCAGGGTGATAACAATGACATTTTTGACCACCAGGTCGATGGTGATCTCGCCATATTCTGCAAGCATAAGTACGGCGTTTTTCAGTAAGGCGTTGTGGCTGAGAAATTTAAGATTCGGCGTTTTGGTCATCAATGCGCAACCGCCATCTGAAATGTCTTTGATATCGAAAAGATAGTTTTCGCCGTTTTTATGGCGGCCGCGGCAATAAAAGTCATGCTCATGGCGTAAACGAAAGCGGGGATCGCGGCGACGCTGCACTACCTGCAGGCATTCAGGCAATGAAAAAGCGTAGCGGATACCTTTATCGACACCGCTATTGTCATGTTTTGTCAGGGCCGCATTAAACTCTATTTTCCCTGAATCGCTATGCAGGAGAAAGCGAATTTTATGCCCGGACGGGATTTTGCGATGGGTCTGAATATGAAACTCGGCAAAGTCCACGCGCGTCAGTTGGGTTATGATACTGGTGTTGTTAAAAAATATTTCAATTTCAGTACGTTTGCGCAACTCCTCTCTGAAAATAGCAATAAATTCATACTTACTGGTCTTTATCGTTCCCTCTGTCATATGCATCCCTTGTAAATAGTTGTCGTGAGGCGTTTGATTTTTCTTATAGCAATAGCAACATTCTGATTGGGTTAATCAGATGTTTTTATGAGCGTTTGATGTTATTGACTATCTTTGCAGCCAGATTGATATGTATAAACTTGGAATTTGATATTGTATTTCCTGTAATCAAGAGTTTCGAATTTTGGTCATGACAAAAACGACAACGGCCTCCAAGCTGGAGACCGGTCGAAGGATAAAAACTTAAGTTTAATTAACGGGGATAATGAGAGAACGATCGTCGATCACGCCCCATTTGTAGGATCTATAGTGCCAGTAGCGGTGAGGTTTTTCCAGGCAAATATTGAGGAGGGATAGGGTTCCCTCCATTTTGTCTGGCAGGTCAGCGGCGCGCGGCGGTGGCGATATTATCGAGGGTGCGCAGCGCTTCCGCAGGCAGGACCAGCTCGGCAGCGGCAATATTTTCCGCGAGGTGCGTGCGGGAGGAGGTGCCGGGGATCAGCAGAATATTTGGCGCTCGCTGGAGCAGCCAGGCGAGGGCGACCTGCATCGGCGTCGCCTCAAGCGAAGCCGCGACCTCGTTCAACTCCTGCGCCTGCAACGGCGTAAAACCGCCCAGCGGGAAAAAGGGCACCCAGGCGATGTGCTGGGCGGCCAGCGCATCCACCAGCGCGTCGTCGGCGCGATGGGCAACGTTATAAAGGTTTTGCACGCAGACGATGGGCGTCATTTTCTGCGCATCCGCGACCTGCTTTGCCGTCACGTTGCTGAGGCCGATATGGCGGATTAATCCTCGCTCTTTCAGTTCCAGCAGGGTGGCGAGTGGCGCCTCCAGCGAACCCTCCACCGGGCCGTGCGGGCTCAGCATACTGCGCAGATTAACCACTTCCAGTACCTCGAGCCCCAGGTGACGCAAATTGTCTTCAACGGCCTGGGTCAGTTCGGCGGGCGACATGGCCGGTAGCCAGTTGCCTTTCTCGTCACGGCGGGCGCTGACCTTGGTGACAATGCATAGATCGTCAGGGTAGGGGTGGAGCGCTTTGCGGATCAACTGATTGGTGACATGTGGACCGTAGAAATCAGAGGTATCGATATGGTTTATCCCGGCCTCGACGGCGGCCTGCAGGACGCGCACCGCTTCTTCAGGATCTTTGGGCGGGCCGAAAACACCGGGGCCGGCCAGCTGCATCGCGCCGTAACCTAAGCGATAGACCTGGCGATCGCCGAGCGTGCCGGGACCGGATAAGGTGACACTGGACATAAGAACTCTCCTCACGGTGGCTAAGCCGTAAGTGTAATCCGCTCACAAGGAAGGCAAGGGGGAGAATATTGTCAGAATGTGCGACAGCAGCTCAGGCAGCCGCTGTCGCCAGAGGGGATTAGCCGAAGAACATCACCGACACGCAGAGCAGACCAACCACCAGCGTAATGGCGTTACCCACCGAGCGGTACGGCTTCAGCGCCGGAATGAGCCATGTCGACAGCGTGGGCATAATAAACAGGATCATGGCGATAAGCGGTCCGCTGATAGCGTAGATCATTGAGATCGCATTCGGGTTGATAAAGCACACCGCAAAAGTGAAGGCGGAGACCAGCAGGATCGACATCGCGCGGTTGAAAGCGCGGCTCTTACGCACGCCCAGCAGGCCCAGCGAGCTTTTGACGATTTCGCTGGCGCCTTCAATCACTCCGAAGTAGGTTCCGAGAAACGATTTCGACATAGCGACGACGGCGACGATGATGCCGGTCACCGCCAGCCATCCCGGCGCGCCTGGCACCATCGACAGGGCGGAGAGGATAGTCACCCCCTGATCGCGGGCGGTCTCTATATAGGTTGCCGGGATCGCCAGCAGACAACTGAAGACAAAAAACAGCACGCTGGCGCAGATGATGGTGTAGGCCACCTTCATGATTTTTTTGCATTTACCCATGGCCAGGTCGCCGTGTTTCTCCTGCTGATCGATAGCAAAAGTCGAGATGATCGGCGTATGGCTAAAAGCGAAAACCATCACGGGAATAGAGATCCAGACCTGGTGGAGCGTCTGCGGGCTGAACTGCATCTGGCTGGTGAGATGCTCCGGATGCCAGTCGCGGATTAAATAGAGGGAGAGAAACAGGAAACAGGCGATAAGCGGGAAGACCAGAAAGCCCATCACCTTGATGGTGACCTGCCGTCCCATGAGAAAGATCAGGTTGAGGACCAGCACGACCCCCAGACTCAGCAGCGCACGCAGCCCTGGGGTCATCGGCGTGCGATGCGCCACCTGTTCGGCCAGCGAGTTGGTGATGGCCACGGCGTAGATGAGCACCACCACAAAGAAGGCAAGGAAATAGAGGCCGGTGATCAGGTTGCCAATTTTCTTACCATAGTAGTGATTAACTGCGCCGGTGATCCCGGTTCCCGGCGCGATATTGGCCGAGAGAATAAACTGGCTCAGCGCTTTGTGGGGCCAGTAAGTGAGCGGCCAGGCGACCAGCGCGGTGATGAACAGCACAATGGCGCCAGCCGAACCCAGCTGGATCGGTAGAAATAGCGTCCCAGCGCCTACTGCAGTGCCATATAAGGCAAAACTCCATAGAGTTTCTTCTTTAGACCAAATTTTAGACATTATGCGACTTTATCAACCGTCAAACCAAAAAAAAGGAGTGCAATTTACCATATTTATGGTTCGTCTGTTGCGATAGTTTTTGGTGATAAAGTCACGGCGGATCGTCGAAGATCCGCGCCGGGATTAACCGCGCGCCGTCTGGCGCGGGCGGCGGTGACGAATAACGCGCTCGCGCAGGGTGTCCCATACCCAGTTAAAGGCCATGGTGTAGGGCAGGAAGAAAAGCATAAAACCGATCTCCAGCATAAACGCCTGCAGCAGCGAGACGCCCAGCACGATCGCCACCATGGTGACGCCAATGATGACGAATCCGGTTTCGAAACCGAGCGCGTGCAGGGCGCGTACTTTCAGCTGGCGGGGGAAGCGGGAGACCGGCCACAGGCGATCGAACGCCGCGTTATAGATAATGTTCCATACCATCGCCAGGGTGGCGAGCAGAATGCTCAGTCCGCCCATCTCCACTACCGAGCGCTGCATCAGCCAGGCGGCGGTAGGGGCGAGGATCAGCGTCGCCAGTCCTTCGAAGGTGATGGCGTGGATAACGCGTTCGGTGAGCGTCTTGCGCTGATGTGGGGTCTGTTGCATGGCGAGCTACCTCCAGTTTTAGCCTGAACAGGAAATTACCCGGCAGTTTATGGAAAAATATGATAAAAAAAAGATAGGACCCATCGATATTGTAGATACATCATGCGTTATTCACCGGAAGCCTTAACCGCCTTTGTCGAGGCGGTCGACAGCGGATCGTTCTCCGCCGCCGCCCGCCGCCTGCGGAAAAGTCAGTCGACGATCAGTACCGCCATCGCCAATCTGGAGGCCGATCTCGGTGTAATCCTCTTTGACAGGGCAACGCGGCAACCGACGCTGACCCCGCAGGGGGAGCAGGTGCTGAGCTATGTCAAAGCGATTCTTGCCGCCAGCGAGCGGCTGGACGAACTGGCTGTGTCGCTGTCCGGCGAGACGGAGCCGCGGCTGACCTTCGTGCTCTCCGATACTCTGCACCCGGACGTGCTGGAAGATCTGCTGGTGCAGTTTGACCGCCGCTTTCCTCATACCGAGTTTGAGTGTTTGATTGGCGAAGACGAGGATGTGATCGATCTCCTGCAAAAATCCCGCGCCCAGGTGGGGCTGATTGAGGCGAGGGAGCGCTACCCCACCGATATCGGCAGCACCCGCCTGCCGCTGCAGACGGCGATGGGCATTTATGTAGCCCCTGGCCATCCGCTGGCGGCGCAGGGTAAGGTCGCCTGGGATGAGCTGCGCAGCTGGCGCGAGCTGCGTTTGAGCACCTTTCTGGCCAGCGCCACCGAACCTGCCGCAGGCCAGGTCTGGTCGGCGCCAAACTACCTGCTGCTGCTCAGCATGGCGGCGCAGGGGTTCGGCTGGTGCATTCTGCCCAGCGCGCTGGTGGCGGAGTTTGCGCCGCAGGGCGGGCTGGTGGCGCTCGATATCCCCGGCTGGCCGCGGGCAATTTCAGTCGATCTGCTGTGGAATAAGAAAGCGCCGCCGGGAGCGGCCGGCAGCTGGCTGCGTCAGTATCTGCAGCGGCGTGAACGTTAACGAATAGCTATTTCTTTGTGATTGGCTTCACTTTTTTTAAACAATTACAAAGTTTTTTGATAACAATTATCTAGTATATCGCTGTTTCTTTGCGCAAATGCATGGGCAGGGGTAGAGGATGAAGGATGTCGTGATCGTCGGCGCGCTGCGAACGCCGATTGGCTGCTTTCAGGGCGCATTATCGCGCCATTCAGCCGTCGAGCTGGGGAGCGTGGTGGTGAAGGCGCTGGTGGAGAAGACGGGAATCGATCCGCACAGCGTGGATGAGGTGATCCTCGGCCAGGTGCTGACCGCGGGGACCGGACAAAATCCGGCGCGTCAGTCCGCTATTCGCGGTGGGCTGCCTAACACCGTATCGGCTATCACCATTAACGATGTCTGCGGTTCCGGCCTGAAGGCTCTGCACCTCGCTACCCAGGCGATCCAGTGCGGGGAAGCGGACGTGGTGATCGCTGGCGGCCAGGAGAATATGAGCCGAGCTCCGCATGTGCTTACCGACAGCCGCACCGGCGCCCAGCTGGGCAACAGCCAGCTGATTGACAGTCTGGTGCATGATGGGCTGTGGGATGCTTTCAACGATTATCATATGGGCGTCACGGCGGAAAACCTGGCCCGGGAATTTGGCATCAGTCGCGAGCTGCAGGACGCCTGGGCGCTCAGCTCACAGCATAAGGCGCGCAAGGCGATTGATTCCGGTCGCTTTCGCGATGAGATCGTCCCGGTTGTCACCGAGCATAACGGCGCGGCGCGCACCGTGGATACCGATGAACAACCGCGGGTGGATGCCAGCGCGGAAGGGCTGGCCAGCCTGCAGCCCACCTTCGATCGCCTTGGATCGGTAACCGCCGGCAACGCCTCAAGCATCAATGACGGCGCGGCGGCGGTAATGATGATGAGCGAGGCTAAAGCGCTGGAGCTGGGGCTGCCGATCCTTGCGCGGATCCGCGCCTTCGCCAGCGTCGGCGTCGATCCGGCGCTGATGGGCATTGCCCCGGTGCATGCCACCCGTCGCTGTCTGGAGCGGGCCGGCTGGCGGCTGGACGACGTCGATCTGATCGAAGCCAATGAGGCCTTTGCCGCTCAGGCGATCTCGGTTGGCCGGGTACTGGAGTGGGATGAGCGCCGGGTCAACGTCAACGGCGGCGCGATCGCCCTCGGCCACCCCATCGGCGCCTCCGGCTGCCGGATTCTGGTGTCGCTGGTGCATGAAATGATCAAGCGCGATGCCCGCAAAGGTCTGGCGACGCTGTGCATTGGCGGCGGTCAGGGCGTGGCGCTGGCGGTAGAACGCGCATAGCGCTATACCTCGATTTCCATGGCCTCCTGCGGGAGGCCTTTTTTATGCGCCGTGCTTTGCCGAACCCTTATTTTTCCCCTCCCTCTTTCACTCTCCCCGGCGAAATTATTGAGCTTCGTCACGTCTTGTTGTGCCACCTTTTTTGAAACAAATAACTACGATCCTGGTCACTAAAACTATGGTGTCTAAAAAATAAAATGATGTTTCATAAAAACGAAATGTCATTTTATTTATTGTAAGGGTACCCTATGTTAAAACGATCTCTGGTTCTCGCCGCCCTCTGCGGTATGTCTTTTGCGGCAACCGCGGTAACGATAGATTTACGTCATGAATTTATTGATGGCGGAAAGAGTGATAAAAGTAATGCTGACCGCGTCTCCGTTTCTCACCGCTTTGCCAACGGCTTAGGCTTTACCGTCGAGGCCAAATGGCGCTCAGGCGGCGACAACGGTTCGCAACCCTATTCGGACGTGGTGGGCAATGGCCATGAAGACACCATCAGCTGGCGCTGGAAAGCGACGTCGAACCTGTTCCTCACTCCCGGGTTTACCATTGAGAGCAACGACAGCCGCTCCATCTACAAGCCGCACCTGCACGCGCAGTACAGTTTCGACAACGGCTTCTATGTCGCCGCTCGCTATCGCTATGAGTACACCCGCTACCCGAACAACGCCGGCAAAGATGATGACAAAGTTAACCGCGGCGACGCGTGGGCCGGATTTGTCCTCGGCGACTGGCGTACAGAGCTGAACTATGTCTATGCCCGCAGCTCGGAAGGGGTCAGCCGCAACGACAATAAACCCTACTCGCAGGAATATAACGTGAAGGTGGCCTATAAGCTGGATAATAACTGGTCGCCGTATGGTGAAATTGGCAACGTCGGGGTCAATGACCGCAGCGATCGTCAGACCCGCTTCCGCGTTGGGGTGGCCTACTCGTTCTGACCGACCATTCATCCCTCATCGTTTGTTTTCCCCGGCGCCGTCAGCCGGGGTTTTTTTATGGGGGAAAGAGAAGGGACAAAAAAAGCCCTCCATGAAGGAGGGCAAGGCCAGTTACAGAAAAAAGTGTGGCGTGGATCAGGCGCTCAGCATTGACGGGTGCGCGGGTAATTTCGCGATATAGATGGCCGGTTTACCGTCTTTATCGGAGCTGAACAGAATGGCGCTATCGTCCGGGGTAAATGAGGGGTGCGGGTGCGTTACCTGGCGGCTGTTGGCCACCGTCGCCCACGAGGTATCATGGCGCGCGACGCGGAAGTAGCGCTTTTCCGCCACGTTAAAGACATACAGCCAGGGATCGTTATCAATGGAGTAGCCGCCGGTATCCTTGACATCCACCGGTGTACCTGAGCCATCGCCTACCAGCAGCGTGCCATCGAAATTGCTCATCAGATGCGAGCAGGCCGGCATCGTCATCAGGGCCTCGTTGACGCCGCTTTCGGGATCAAAGCGATAGATCGTCCGCCCCTGCTGGCCTTTCAGATAGGAGACGTAGATCAGCGCCGAACCGTCCGGCACCCAAAATTCATGAGTACAGCTTTCGCCTGGAGCATGCGCTTTGACTTTGCGAACATGGCTGCCATCCTCGTTGACCAGCCACATGCGGGCGTCCACCAGATCGTGCGGCCCTTCATGGCAGAAGGCGACGGTATGGTCGTCGAAGGGACGATAGATCGGGTGTCCCAGCCAGATTTTTTCCTCATGGATCACCTGGCTCTCACCGCTGCGCAGGTCGACGCGCAGCAGGCGGCAGTGCGGTCCTTTATGGAAGAAATCATGGAAAATCTGCCAGTCGTTGAGTGGCGTCCAGTCGCTTTTGGCAATCTCAATGCCCACCAGTTTGCTGCAATCGCTGTTTGCCACCCAGGTGCCATACCCTACCCAGTCATCGCTAACGCGATAAACTTCGCGCTCGGCGAGGGTGGTCAGGTTGACTTCCAGCAGGATACGGTCATTTTTCACGTAATAAAGCGACTTATCGTCCGGGGAGAGGAAGCCGCCGAAGGTGTTATCCCCGGCGCCTTCGGTTAGCTGGACGGCCTCGGCGCTGGCGATATTCAGCAGATAGTAGTTCCAGTGGCCGTCAAACTCGCCGGCGAACAGTAAATGGCTGCCATCGTTAAAAAAGCACTTCTGATAGAAGTAGTTGCGATGACAGGTGACCTCCGGGGGGGTTAAGCGGGTGACTTCCGCCCCGGTATCCGGATCGTGGCTGACGTGATAATTCAGTTTGACCCGCATGCCTTTAGCCATGTAGTGCTCCTTTCTTTCCTGCGATGCCGCTGGACCAGAGGCGTGTCGCTGAGTGATATGTTTTAAAAGACAGGTATTAATTTATCAAAACATTGTTTCATTATTTGTGATGGCTCACGCAGTTCAGCGTAATTCCCGCGTTTTCAGCGGGCTGCTGGCTTCGCTTCGGCACCTCTGCAGACAATCGGTAGAATCTTCATCTTTTCAAAACCTTTTCCGGCCTGGCGCGTGCCGGGAGGCTCCTTCGCTTTTTCTTTTTTTGTAATCGTCATCATAAAAAATGAAACATCGTTTTAAATAATATTGAAAATGGCTGGGGGCGGGGCTAAGATGGCATCCATCAGCAAAACGGAACTCTGTTTTATTTTCATTATGGTGGGCTATGCCCGAGAGTTCGCCCCACGCTCAGTCGCGCCGCCGGCGCGGACCGGGCCGAGAGAACCTTGCCTGCAAACAGCAGGCTCTGAACGACTAAGGAACATAATATGATTCTTGATGCATTCTCCCTGCAGGGAAAAGTGGCCGTCGTGAGCGGATGCGATACCGGTTTAGGTCAGGGGATGGCCCTCGGGCTGGCGGAAGCGGGCTGCGATATTGTCGGTATCAATATCGTCGAACCGGTGGAGACTATCGAGCGGGTAACCGCGCTGGGACGCCGTTTTCTCAGCCTGACCGCCGACCTGCGCCAGATCGACGGTATTCCTCAGCTTCTGGAGCGGGCGGTGGCGGAGTTCGGCCATATTGATATTCTGGTCAACAATGCCGGCCTGATTCGCCGCGAGGACGCGCTGGCGTTCAGCGAAAAAGACTGGGACGACGTGATGAACCTCAACATCAAGAGCGTATTTTTTATGTCCCAGGCGGCGGCGAAACACTTTATCGCCCAGGGCAGCGGCGGGAAGATCATTAACATCGCCTCCATGCTGTCGTTCCAGGGGGGGATCCGCGTGCCGTCGTATACCGCATCCAAAAGCGCGGTGATGGGCGTCACCCGCCTGCTGGCCAACGAGTGGGCCAAACACAACATCAACGTCAACGCCATCGCCCCGGGGTATATGGCGACCAACAACACCCAGCAGCTGCGCGCCGACGAGCAGCGTAGCAGCGAAATCCTCGATCGCATTCCCGCCGGGCGCTGGGGGCTACCGGCCGATCTGATGGGGCCAGTCGTGTTCCTTGCCTCCTCAGCCTCCGATTACATCAATGGCTACACGGTGGCGGTGGACGGCGGCTGGCTGGCGCGCTAACCGTCCGCGATGGCCGGAGTCTGTGGTATCGCTCCGGCCATCTGAGCAATTATTGTCCATACGGCAAAGTGCGGATCGTCCATACTCCGGAACACGGGTATAATGTTACCGCTCTGTATAAACAGGGTTATTAACTATTGGAAACGCATTTTTTGTTACTTTGAAAGTTTAATGTCCATCACAAAACCCATCCTGCCAGCAATATAGTCCATATCTTTGGCTTATCCTGCCTGACCTATTCATCCACCAGTCACGTACTTTCGTCTTATGTCTTACTCTGTGTGGCAGGAAAAAAATGACTTCAATCAGTAACGACTCTACATTATCGCCGCGGACGCAACGTGATACCCGGCGGATGAACTGGTTTGTTTCCATCGCCGCGGCGGTGGCGGGCTTGCTCTTTGGCCTGGATATCGGCGTGATATCCGGAGCGTTGCCCTTTATAACCGACCATTTCACCTTATCCAGCCAGCTTCAGGAGTGGGTGGTTAGCAGCATGATGTTGGGGGCGGCGATAGGCGCGCTGTTTAACGGCTGGCTGTCTTTCCGCCTTGGCCGTAAATACAGCCTGATGGCGGGGGCCGTACTCTTTGTGGCCGGCTCTATCGGATCCGCTTTTGCCGCCAGCGTGGAGGTGCTGCTGGTGGCCCGCGTAGTGCTGGGCGTGGCAGTCGGGATTGCCTCTTATACCGCGCCGCTGTACCTCTCCGAGATGGCCAGCGAGAACGTGCGCGGGAAAATGATCAGTATGTATCAGCTGATGGTCACCCTTGGCATTGTGCTGGCGTTTCTTTCCGATACCGCCTTTAGCTACAGCGGTAACTGGCGCGCCATGCTGGGCGTGCTGGCGCTGCCGGCGGTGATCCTGATCATTCTGGTCGTCTTTTTGCCGAACAGCCCGCGCTGGCTGGCGGAGAAGGGACGCCATATCGAAGCGGAAGAAGTGCTGCGGATGCTGCGCGATACTTCGGAAAAGGCGCGCGACGAGCTTAACGAGATCCGTGAGAGCCTCAAGCTGAAGCAGGGCGGTTGGGCGTTGTTTAAGGTCAATCGTAACGTGCGCCGGGCGGTGTTCCTGGGCATGCTGCTGCAGGCGATGCAGCAATTCACCGGCATGAACATCATCATGTACTATGCGCCGCGTATCTTTAAAATGGCGGGCTTTACCACTACTGAACAGCAGATGATCGCCACCCTGGTGGTGGGCCTGACCTTTATGTTTGCCACCTTTATTGCGGTGTTCACAGTGGATAAAGCGGGCCGCAAGCCAGCGCTGAAAATCGGCTTTAGCGTGATGGCGCTGGGCACTCTGGTGCTGGGCTACTGCCTGATGCAGTTCGACAATGGCACCGCATCCAGCGGCCTCTCCTGGCTCTCCGTCGGCATGACCATGATGTGTATTGCCGGGTATGCGATGAGCGCGGCGCCGGTGGTGTGGATCCTCTGCTCCGAGATCCAGCCGCTAAAATGCCGCGACTTCGGTATCACCTGCTCGACCACCACCAACTGGGTGTCGAACATGATCATCGGCGCCACTTTCCTGACGCTGCTTGACGCGATTGGCGCCGCCGGCACCTTCTGGCTCTACACGGCGCTCAACGTGGCCTTTATCGGCATCACCTTCTGGCTGATCCCGGAAACCAAGAATGTCACCCTCGAGCACATTGAGCGCAACCTGATGGCGGGCGAGAAGCTGCGCAACATCGGTAATCGTTAATGTGAGGCGCGCGGCAACCACGGGCTGGCGACTTTGCGCGTCTCCCGATGGTTGTCGCCGTGAATGATATGCAGGGCGCTCAGGCGCCCGATGTCATAATGCGGCAGTTGCACTGTGGAGAGCGGCGGTAGAAACAGATCGCCAATGCCCACCATGTTGTCGTATCCCACTACCGCCACGTCCTGTGGAATGCGTAACCCCTGGCCCAGCAGCGTCTGATAGACCATAAACGCGATGCGATCGTTGCCGCAGATCACTGAGTCAAAGCCAGGTTTACCCTCGCGGATATGCGCCAGCACCACCGCCGGGATATCGTGGTAATGCTCATCGCCCTGGCCCATATACGAATGGCTCAGATGGTCCGGTTCGATACCGGCCTCCCGGCAGGCGCGCTCCAGCCCCAGGCGGCGGCGGATCGTCGCCGGCTGGCTGGCGGGTAAGTGCAGGCACAGCGGACGACGATAGCCAGCGGCAAGCAGGGCTTTCACCGCGTCGTACTGCCCCTGTTCATCGTCCGGGATATAGCTGGCCACCGGCTGGCTGAGGCTTTCGCAGTTGGCCAGCACGCAGGGCAGAGTCAGCAGTTTTTCCGGCAGCGGTACCTGGCGCAGGCCCATGGTGGTAAAGATAATGCCGTCCGGACGGTGGGAGAGGAGCAGGTCGACCACCGCTTCCGGACGATCGTCAGAAAACATATTGACCACAAAGCTGTTCCAGCCGTGGGCGCGGGCCGTCTCTTCGATCGATAAGGTGATTTCCACCGAAAACGGTGTGGTGACGGTATCCAGCGCCAGCACGCCGATGGTGCTGGGGGTTGCGCGCGCCCCGCGGATCTTCTTCGCCGACAGGTCGGGGACGTAGTTGGTTTCGGCGATGGCGGCCTGCACGCGGGCCAGTGTCTCAGGCTTCAGCCGCTCCGGGGTGTTCAGCGCCCGTGAGACGGTCATCAGAGATACATTCGCCAGTTTTGCTACATCTTTCAGGGACGCCATTTTTTCCTCCGCCATTGCCGCAGAGTACAGGCTATACAACTAAGTCGCTGATGTAAAAGAGTGAAACGATTTTCTGCTATCGCCGTCGTGAGCTATGCTGCGGTTGATTTTTGATCGCGATCGCATCTTCGTTATGTTAACGTTAACTTTTGTGATTAACATCATATATCGCAGCGAATCTACCTGCGTTTTGTTTTTTGTTAACGTTACCATAATTGCATTCCTCTAACACGAGAATGTCATGATGAAAGCGCCTCACTCACACAGCTACCCGTTGCTCAGTGCCTTACTATTTTTCTTTTTCGTGACCTGGTCGTCATCCGGCTCCTTGCTCTCTATCTGGCTTCACCAGGAGGTTGGGCTGAAGGCAGGCGATACCGGTATTATCTATGCCGTACTGTCGGTTTCCGCGCTGTTTGCGCAAGTTTGCTATGGATTTATCCAGGACAAGCTGGGGCTGCGCAAACATCTGCTCTGGTATATCACCGCGCTGCTGATCCTCTCTGGTCCGGCGTATCTGCTGTTCGGCCACCTGCTGAAAATCAACGTCCTGTTGGGCAGCATCTTTGGCGGGATCTATATCGGTTTGACCTTTAACGGCGGCATCGGCGTGCTGGAATCTTACACCGAGAGGGTGGCGCGTCAGAGCCAGTTTGAATTCGGCAGGGCGCGGATGTGGGGCTCGCTCGGCTGGGCGGTGGCCACCTTCTTCGCCGGCCTGCTGTTTAACATCAATCCGCAGCTTAACTTCCTCGTCGCCAGCTGTTCCGGGCTGGTGTTCTTTATCCTGCTGGCGCGTCTGCGGGTCTCCTCGGCGCCGCATGCGATGCAGGAGGCGGTATCGGGCGGTAAGGTGACGCTGGAAGATGCGCTGCGCCTGCTGACGCTGCCGCGGTTCTGGGCGCTGGTCTTTTTCGTCATCGGCACCTGCATCTACGGCGTCTATGACCAGCAGTTCCCGGTCTATTTCTCATCGCAGTTCGCGACCCTGCAGGAAGGCAATGAGATGTATGGCTACCTCAACTCCTTCCAGGTGTTCCTCGAGGCGGCCGGCATGTTCTGCGCGCCGTGGCTGGTGAACCGCATCGGCGCCAAAAACGGTCTGATTTTCGCCGGCATGGTGATGGCGATGCGCATGGTGGCCTCCGGTCTGGTGGAGGGGCCGCTGCTGATCTCCATCACCAAACTGCTGCACGCGGTGGAGTTGCCGATACTGCTGGTGGCTATCTTTAAGTACAACAGCCTCAACTTCGATAAACGTCTCTCCTCCACCCTCTATCTGGTGGGCTTCGCCTGCACCAGCTCGATTATCGCCAGCGTATTGTCGCCGCTGGCGGGCTACAGCTATGAAAAATATGGCTTCGCCCAGTCCTACCTGATCATGGGCCTGCTGGTGTTCTGCACCACCTTTATTTCCATCTTCTTGTTGCGCTCCGGCAAATCCTCCGCCGATCCGCTGGTGTCGCAACCTACCGCTATCTGAATCAAAAAGAGTGAAAATGATGACTTACACAATCTCCCGGGCTGAACAGGTACTCCAGACACAACGCCAGGCGCTGAATCTGCGCTGGTATCCGCACTATCACCTGGCGGCCCGCGCCGGGTGGATCAACGACCCAAACGGTCTGGTGTGGTTCGACGGCTGGTACCATGCCTTTTATCAACATCACCCGTACTCCACCCAGTGGGGACCGATGCACTGGGGGCACGCGCGCAGTAAGGATCTGGTGCACTGGGAGCATTTGCCGGTAGCCCTGGCGCCGGAGGGCCCGGAGGATAAAGACGGCTGCTTCTCCGGCTCGGCGGTGGTCGATGGCGATACCCTGGCGCTGATTTACACCGGGCATAAGTTCCACGGCGATCCTGGCGACGAAGCCAATCTGTATCAGGTGCAGTGTCTGGCCACCAGCCGCGACGGGATCCACTTTGAGCGCCAGGGGATGGTGGTCGACACCCCGCCGGGTATGCACCACTTCCGTGACCCGAAGGTCTGGCGTGAAGGAGACTGCTGGTACATGATCGTCGGCGCGCGCGAAGGCGATACCGGCCAGGTGCGGCTGTACCGTTCAGCCGATCTGCGCCAGTGGCAGGACGCGGGGGTGCTGGATGAAGCGGAAAGCACCATGGGCTATATGTGGGAGTGCCCGGACTTCTTCACCCTCAACGGCAAACGCGTTCTGATGTTTTCCCCACAGGGGATGCAGGCCGCGGGGTTCAGCAACCGCAATCTGTTCCAGAGCGGCTATCTGATCGGCGAGTGGCAGCCAGGCCAGCGTTTTATTCGCCATGGCGAATTCCGGGAGATGGATAACGGCCACGATTTCTATGCCCCGCAAAGCTTCTCCACCCCCGATGGCCGGCGGATCGTGATTGGCTGGCTGGATATGTGGGAATCGCCGCTGCCGGAGCAGCAGGACGGCTGGGCGGGCATGCTCTCCCTGCCGCGCGAGCTGAGCCTGAGTGCGGATGACCGCCTGCAGATGCGCCCGGCGAAAGAAGTGGAGAGCCTGCGCGGCGCCTGGTTCCCGTGGCCGGTCAGCACCCTGAACAACCAGCAGACGACGATGGTCGACAACTGCGAGGCGATGGAGGTGAATCTGCGCTGGGACTGCGCCCGCAGCAGCGCCGAGCAGTATGGTCTGCGCTTTGGCGATGGCCTGCGCATCTACGTGGATGCCCAACAGCAGCGTCTGGTGCTGGAGCGGCATTATCCGCAGTATGGCCTGTGCGGGACGCGCAGCGTGCCGTTGACCGCCGGAGCGGATCTCAACCTGCGAATATTTTTCGATAGCTCTTCGGTGGAGGTTTTTGTCAATGACGGCGAAGCCTGCCTGAGCAGCCGTATCTATCCGCAGGCTCCCCGCCGTGAATTAGCGTTATTTGCCTGGAGCGGCTCGGCGGCATTAACCGAAGCCGGCGCCTGGCAGCTCGAATAATAATAAGGCTGTTGTCGTTAATAACCCGTCTTTGACGATGGGCGGGTTATTATTGCCTGCATCGTCGTGCGTTACCCATTAATAAAAAATTCAGTTCATTCCATAATAAAAGGGTTTACCGATGAATAAAATCTGGGTCGGGTGTTTTCTGACGTCTCTGTATCTGCCATCCGTTATGGCGCAGGCGCCGTTATCGCTGGAGGAGCGACTGGCGCAAATGGAGCAGCGGCTAAAGGCGACGGAGGCGCGCGCCGCCAGCGCAGAGGCGGAAATTAAGACGCTGAAAGGCCAGCAGCAGGCCGCGACGGTCGCCCGCGCGGCGCCTGCTTCGCCGCGTTTGCAGCTAAATGACAATGGCGAATTAAAATTTTATGGCGACGTCGAATTTAACCTCGATGGCGCCAGTCGCACCGGCAGCCTGACGTCGGTCAAAACCAGCGCGAATAAAAGCTGGGCGCCCGGCGATAAAGAGCGCTGGGATATTAACGGTCGTATTCTGCTGGGTTTCGATGGCAGACGGAATGGCGCCGACGGGCAATATGCCGGATTCAGCGTGCAACCTCTGGCGGATATGGATGGCAAAATGAATCTTGATGATGCGGTATTTTTCTTCGGCCAGCAGGATGACTGGAAAATAAAAATAGGCCGCTTTGAAGCCTGGGATATGTTCCCGCTGAATCAGGATACCTTTATTGAAT
Source organism: Klebsiella sp. P1954 (assembly GCF_018199955.1). Lineage (NCBI taxonomy): Bacteria > Pseudomonadati > Pseudomonadota > Gammaproteobacteria > Enterobacterales > Enterobacteriaceae > Klebsiella > Klebsiella sp. P1954. Next base: position 3,904,546 of record NZ_CP073373.1, read on the forward strand.
ATTCAGGTAATACCGCCAACGATCTCTATTCCGATGGCTATGGCTATATTTACATGATGAAAGAGGGGCGCGGGCGCAGCAGCAGCGGCGGTAACCTTCTGTTCAGCAAAACGGTGGATAACTGGTATTTCGAAGTTAACACCCTGGTGGAGGACGGCAGTTCGCTGTTTGTCGATCAGAACTATCATGGTAACGCGCTGGAAAACCGCAAAAATGTGGTGTACGTGCGGCCGGTGGCGGCGTGGCAGTCCGGCGCCTGGTCGGCGGCCGCGGCGATAGAGAGCAATCTCGTCAACAATGCTTACGGCTATCAGAGCCAGAGCGGACGCTGGGTCGACCAGTCAAACCGCACCGGCTACGGGCTGACCATGAGCTGGAACACCCTGAAAAGCGATCCGCAGGATGGGGCGGTGATTAATCTGAGTACCGCCCTGCTGGACGCGGCGGACGAAACCGACTTCAGCGCCGGGATCAACGCCCTTTGGCATCGCGTGGAGCTGGGCTATATCTATGCGCACAATAAAATCGACCAGTTCAATATGGCCGGGGTGACCAGCGAATGCGATGGCGATTGCGCTATCCTGGCGCCGGGGCGCTATGACATCCATACCCTGCACACCTCCTGGCAGTTGCCGAATATCATGGCGATGCCGAACTTCAATATTTACCTTGGCGCCTATGCCTCGTGGCTCGATTCCACGGCAGCGAAGAGCGGGAATCCCGATGAACGCTACGGCGCCCGGGTGCGCTTTAAATATTTCTTCTGACAGGGCCGTCTGGCAGACCCTCCCGCGGCGTGCGCCGCGGGAGAGTTCAGACGGGCAGGTTAGCGCATCGCGCGGCGCAGAATGCGGTCGGTCTGGCGCTGGAAGTCCTCGGCCGCTTCTTCCACCGACTTTTTACCGTAGTCGATGTACTGCAGGGTGGTGCCGAACTGGGCGACGATCTGCGGATCGTCGAAGTACGGGGAGACCGGCAGAGCGGTGGGCAGGGATTGCGCCAGCTTCAGGCCGGACACCGCCGGATCGTCGGCTTTGATTACCCCATCCTCGGTCAGGTAGGTGACCGCCGCTTTACTCAGCGGCACGCCGCGCTCCAGTCCAAGAATATCCACCCCTTCTTTGCTGTTCAGCAGGAAGTTAATCACTTTCGCCGCCGCCTGCGGGTTTTTCGTCGATTTGCCAATCGACAACATTTGCGCGGGCTTGAAGAACAGTCCGGCATCGGTGGCGCCCGGCAGCATCGGGTATTCCCCCAGCACCAGCTTCGCCGGCGGCTTCAGGTTATCGGAATATTTGTTGATGGTGGAGTTCCACATGTAGGTCCCGCCCCATTCGCCCTGGATCCACGGCTTCATTTCGTACATGTTGCTCTTGCCGAAGGAGGCATAGTAGCGGGTGTCCGGCATCACATGGCTGTCGATAAGCTTCTTATACATACCGAAGAAATCCGCCCACTGCGCTTTGCTGTAGGAGAATTTTCGCCCTTTCTCATCGATGGCCGGCTGATTGTATTTTTGCACCATATAAGAGTTGAGCAGGGCCAGCACGTCCTGGTGTTCGAGCACCACCGGGTAGTACTGTTTCCCGAGCTTGCTTTCGAAAGTTTTTCCCGCCGCCATGAGTTCATCCCAGGTTTTCGGGAAGGGGATGCCCGCCTTTTTCCATGCTTCGTCGTTAAAGTAGAAGACGCGGGCGGTGACGGAAATTGGAATACCGTTAAGCTTGCCGTTGACCGTGGTGGACTGCAGTTCTTTGGCGTCGAACTGGCTGAGGTCGATCTCGTCTTTCAGGGTATTCAGATCGTAAAAGCCATCGCCATTTTTCGAAAAGATCGGCAGCCAGTTCCAGTTGGTCTGCATCACGTCAGGCTCGGTACCGCCGGCAATCTGGGTGGTCAGGCGTGAAAGATGGCCGTCCCAGCCGGTGTATTCTGCTTTGACGTTGATGTCTGGGTTTTGTTTGTGGAATTCCTCCAGCGCCTTGAGGGTGACCTGATGGCGGCCGTTGCCCCCCCACCAGGACATACGCAGGTCGACATCCTGCGCTAGCGAAGAGAAGGCGCTAAGGCCCAGGGTGGCGGAGAGGGTGGCGCTTATCAGCACGTTTTTCATTGTTATGCTCCAGGGTTCACAGAGAGAGGTTCTGTTCGGTTTTGGCGTCAAAGATGTGACACTTGTTGAGATCAAAGGTGAAATAGACTTTGCGATTCAGTCCCTTGGCAATCATCGGCTTCGCATCGTCCGACGGCACGCGGGCGGTCAGCTCATAATCAGCAACCCTGAGATAAACAAAGAATTCATGTCCCATGTTTTCTACGCGTACCATTTCACCCGCGCAGGAACCTTCGGCAAACGGTTCATCGGAGAGAGAGACAAACTCCGGGCGCACGCCAAAGAACACCTGCTGATTCTTATGGGTTTCAACTTTGCTTTGCAGCCGATCGTTGAGCGGCAGCCGCTGATCGCCCAGCGTCAAATGCAGGCGACCACCGTGCTCAACCAGCTGGCTGGGACGAATATTCATCTCCGGCGCGCCGATAAACCCGGCGACAAACATATTTTTCGGCTGGTGGTAGAGATTGTCCGGGGTATCAACCTGCATAATGTGGCCGAGCTTCATCACGCAGATGCGGTCGCCCATGGTCATCGCTTCCGTCTGATCGTGGGTGACGTAGACGGTGGTCGCCGGTTTGCCAGATTTTTTCAACTGCTTATGCAGATCGGAAATGCGGATCCGCATCGAGGCGCGCAGCTTGGCGTCAAGGTTGGAGAGCGGTTCGTCGAACAGGAAGACGTCCGGTTTTTTGACGATCGCCCGGCCCACCGCCACGCGCTGCGCCTGGCCGCCGGAGAGCTGGCGCGGCAGGCGATCGAGCAGTTCTTCCAGTTCGAGAATTTTCGCCGCTTCTTCCACCTGTCTGTCGATTTGCGCCTTCGGCAGCTTGCTTAGCTTGAGGCCAAAGGCGAGGTTTTCGCGCACCGTCATATGCGGATAGAGGGCGTAGTTCTGGAACACCATCGCGATGCCACGGGATTTAGGCGCCAGGTTGTTGACGATTTTGTCCCCAATCCGCACCTCGCCGCCGCTGATGGTCTCCAGACCCGCCAGCATGCGCAGGGTGGTCGATTTGGCGCAGCCGGAGGGGCCGACGATCACCATAAATTCGCCATCGGCAATCTTCAGGTCGATACCATGCACCGCTTTAAACCCGTTGGAGTAGACTTTTTCCAGTTTGTTGAAAATCACTTCAGCCATGATATTTCCCTCTTAACCTTTGATTCCGCTGCTGGTCACGCCCTGCACGAAGTAGCGTTGAGCCAGGAAGAAGACAATGATGGACGGCAGAATGGAGATGCTCGCCATTGCCAGAATTTCGTTCCACGGCGCGCCTTCCGTGACGTCGATAGACATTTTTAGCGCCAGCGCGATGGGATACTTATCGACGCTCTAGACGTAGATCAGCGGACCGATAAAGTCGTTCATCGACCACATAAACTGGAACAGCGCCACCGAGATAATGGCCGGCTTGAGGATCGGCACCACCACATACCACAGCACCTGGATGGAGTTGCAGCCGTCGATCTGCGCCGCCTCTTCCATATCGCGCGGCACGCCGCGCAGAAACTGGATCAGCATGAAGACGAAGAATCCCTGGGTGGCGAAGGCCAGCGGCAAGTACAGCGGCAGATAGCTGTTCAGCATCCCCATTTCGCGGAACATCAGGTACTGCGGGATCAGCAGGACGGTGCTCGGCAGCAACATGGTGGTGATAAGCGTTGCGAACCAGAACTTCTTCCACGGGATCTCAAAGCGTGCGAAGCCGTACGCCACGATGGTGGAGGAAATGATCGTTAACACCACTTTCGGGATCACATACTTAAAGGTGTTCAGCATATAGTGGCCGAAATGGTATTCGGTGCCGGTCTTCCAGCCGTTGATAAACCCGTCCCAGGTGGCGTGGGCAGGCCACAGCCCGAGGGTGGTGAAGATCTCATGGTTCGGCTTGAACGAGGCGGAGAACATCCACGCCAGCGGGTAGAGCATCAGCAGGCCGACGAATATCAGCACGACGTAGCGCACCACCCGGCTCACCTTTTCCCGGCGCAGCGTACGGGCGACCTCACGATCGGCGTCGCTCATCACCGGCGCCATCTGTTGAATATCAGCCATTTTTGCCTCCCTTATCGGCGGAGTAGAAGACCCAGTATTTCGATGACTTAAAGGCGATCGACGCAAAGACCGCCACGACGAGGAACAGCACCCACGCCAGCGCGGCGCCATAGCCCATGTCGAAGTACTTAAAGGCGGTATCGTAGATATAGAGTGAGAACAGGTAGGTGTAATAGGTCGGACCGCCGCCGGTTATCACGTACGGGCCGGTAAACTCCTGGAACGCCTGGGTGGTCTGCATAATAAAGTTGAAGAAAATCACCGGGGTGATCAGCGGCACGGTGACCTTCATGAACATCTGCCACTTTGAGGCGCCGTCAATCATTGCCGCCTCATACTGCGACTGCGGAACGTTCTGCAGCGCGGCGAGGAAGATGACCATCGCGGAGCCAAACTGCCAGACGCGCAGCAGGGTGACCGACATCAGCGCCAGGGAGGGTTCCCCCAGCCAGTTGATGGCATCGATGCCAAAGACGGCGAGAAAACTGTTCAGCAGGCCGTCAATGGCGAACAGGGCGCGCCACAGCACGGCAATCGCCACCGAGCTGCCGAGGATCGACGGAATGTAGTAGGCGGTGCGGAAAAAGCCGATGCCGCGCAGTTTGAAATTGAGCACAAAAGCAATGCCGAGGGCGAAAGCCAGTTTTAAGGGGATGGTTAAAAAGACGTAGGCAAAGGTCACCCCCATCGATTTCCAGAACAGGCTATCCTCGGTCAACATATAGCGATAGTTTTCGATGCCGTTAAATACCGGCGGGCTCATCAAGTCGTACTCGGTAAAACTGAGAAAGAAAGATGAAACAAAGGGAAAAGCGGTAAAGACGATCAGCCCGATGATATAGGGCGATATCCATGCCAATCCCAGCAGCTTGTTTTCATTCATACATACCTACCTGGCTTACGAGTTGTAATACGGATCCGGTGACGCCGCGCTGTCGGCCTTTTACGCCTGACAACGCAAAAATGTCTGAACGCTTCCTCTGCTTAACATGTCCTTGTTAATTAATGGGTTATTCTTTAACTGGTCTAGCAGGTAAGGGCTGACAGCCCCTTTTTTTATGCTGAACTGTTTTTTATAAAACACCGTTTTAATTTCATTTTATTGCGATTTGTTTCTGCGTCATGCAGATCAGGATGGAAATGTGATCAAAGTCGAAACGATGTTTCAAAAAGGTGAGGTGGTAAGCATTTTGGCCGTAAAGGGCGCCTGAAAGGAATGAAAAATTAGGCTTAACTGAGCGGGAAATATTATTACCAGGATAATGATTGTGGCAGCATCTTTTTATTGAAGGGCGCCGGGCAGTAACCGGGGACGGCGAACGCCCCCGTTATGGATTAGCCTTCAAGAAAATCTTCGCGAATGGGAGTAAAGGTATCGAGCAGCGTGCCGGGCTGCAGGCAGACGCAGCCGTGCATAATCCCCGGCCGCTTATACAACGTATCGCCGGCGCTGACGACGCGCGTCTCCTCGCCGATGGTGAACTCGAACTCGCCGGAAAGCACATAGGTGAGCTGTTCGTGAGGATGGTTATGCATCGGGCCGACGGCGCCGGCGGCAAAATTCACCTCCACGGCCATCATTTTGCCGTCGTGGGCCAGAATGCGGCGGGTTACGCCATTGCCGAGGTCTTCAAGGGTGGTGTCTTTATGAAAAATAAACATCGGGCGATCCTGTTTTTAAAGTGAAACATTGTTTCATTTAACTTATCCCACTCTTCATGAAAAAGAAATACGCGGCCAGAGAAGTGGAAAGTTGATCACAAGTTTGCTTCACTGGCAGAAACGACATAAGGAGCAGAAGATGAAAACCATTGGCCTGTTAGGCGGCATGAGCTGGGAGTCCACGATCCCCTATTATCGGTTGATCAATGAGGGCGTTAAGGCGCGACTGGGCGGCCTGCACTCTGCCAGCCTGGTGCTGCACAGCGTCGATTTTCACGACATCGAAGCCTGCCAGTCCGCCGGCGACTGGGATCGCGCCGGGGAGATCCTTGCTGAGGCCGCGATCGGGCTGCAGCAGGCGGGGGCCGAAGGCATTGTCCTGTGCACCAACACTATGCATAAAGTCGCAGATGCCATCGCCGCCCGCTGCCAGGTTCCCTTCCTGCATATTGCCGATGCCACCGGACGGGCGATTGCCGCCAAAGGTCAGCGCCGGGTCGCGCTGCTGGGCACCCGCTATACCATGGAGCAGACCTTTTACCGCGGTCGTCTGCAGGAGCAGTTTGCCATCGAGACGCTGATCCCTGAGGCTGACGATCGGGCGCAGATCAATCAGATCATCTTCGACGAACTTTGTCTCGGCACCTTCAGCGAGGCGTCGCGGGATTATTATCTGCAGACGATCGCCGCCCTGGCGGAGCAGGGGGCGGAAGGGGTTATTTTCGGCTGTACGGAGATTGGCCTGCTGGTGCCTGCCGAGCTCAGTCCGCTGCCGGTCTTTGACACCGCGGCGATCCACGCGGAAGACGCGGTCAACTTTATGCTCTCTGCAGGACCGACGCCAGCGGCGTGAGGATCTGCGGCAGACTCTGCTGCAGGTGGGCAACAAAGGCGTCGACCAGCGCCGAGCGCGGGCGGTGGAGAGGGCGGATCAGGCTGACGGTAAACGGCACCTCGACGCTGAAGCGGCGCACCACCACGCCGCTATCGGCATAGTCCAGGGCGGTTAACGGATTCACCACCGAGATCCCGGCGCCGGCGCGCACCATGGCGCAGATCGAGGCCGCGCTGTGGGTTTCGACCACCATCCGCCGTTTAACCTGATGCTCAAGGAACAGGGCGTCGAGCAGCTGGCGATAGCTGTCGGTGCGCGACAGGCTGATATAGTTTTCGCCCTGTAAATCGGCGGGGGTCAGCGTCGCCTGCGCCGCCAGCGGATGTCCGGCGGGCAGCACGCAGACTTCATTCAGCGTCAGCAGCGGGGTGCGTTCGGTGCCCGCGGGGGTATGCAGGGTCTCCGTCAGGCCAAGGTCATGGCGCTGGGCGGAGAGCCACTCCTCCAGCAGCGGCGACTCCTGGGGGACGATCTGCAGGCTGACCTCCGGGTAGCGAGCGAGAAACGGCGGCAACAGCAGCGGCAGAAAGGACTGGGAAAACACCGGCAGACAGGCGATCGACAGCTCGCCCTGGCGGAACTCGCGCAGGCTCTCGGCGGCGCTGACGATACGGTCCAGGCCATACCAGGAGCGCTGAACCTCCTCAAACAAACGCAGGCCCTGCACCGTCGGCTGCAGGCGACCGCGGGTCCGCTCAAACAGCTGCAGGCCGAGCACCTTCTCAAAGCGCGCCAGCTCGCGGCTGACCGTGGGTTGCGAGGTGTGCAGCATTCGCGCCGCTTCGGTCAGGTTGCCGGTGGTCATCACCGCGTGAAAGATTTCGATATGACGCAAATTGACGGCTGGCATGCGGTCTCCGTGAGGCTCGGCTGAAACCATATCATTTTTGCATAGAGTCGCGATAAAACGATATTTTTTATTCGTCTGTCACTGTGGCGTAATCAGAAAAAACAGCGACCAACACACGCACTGCACCGGAGTTCTTATGCCACACTCGCTTTACGCCACCGATACTGACCTGACCGCGGACAACCTGCTGCGCCTGCCGGCGGAATTTGGCTGCCCGGTCTGGGTCTATGATGCGCAGATTATTCGCCGCCAGATAGCCCAGCTCAGCCAGTTCGACGTGGTGCGTTTTGCGCAAAAAGCCTGCTCTAACATTCATATTCTGCGTCTGATGCGTGAGCAGGGGGTGAAGGTGGACTCGGTGTCGCTGGGGGAGATCGAGCGGGCGCTGGCGGCAGGCTACGATCCGCAGCAGAATCCCGAGGATATTGTCTTCACCGCCGATCTGATCGACGACGCCACCCTCGATCGGGTGAAGGCGTTACAGATCCCGGTGAACGCCGGCTCGATCGACATGCTGAGCCAGCTGGGCGAGGTGTCGCCGGGCCATCGCGTCTGGCTGCGCGTCAACCCGGGCTTTGGCCACGGCCACAGCCAGAAAACCAATACTGGCGGTGAGAATAGCAAGCATGGCATCTGGTACAGCCACCTGCCGGCGGCGCTGGAAGTGATGCGACGCTATCAGCTGCAGCTGGTCGGGATCCATATGCATATCGGCTCTGGCGTTGACTATGGTCACCTGGAGCAGGTGTGCGGCGCGATGGTGCGCCAGGTCGTCGACTTTGGCCAGGATCTGCAGGCCATCTCCGCCGGCGGCGGTCTGTCGATTCCTTACCGCGAAGGTGAAGAGGCCATCGACACCGCCCACTATTATGGCCTGTGGAACCGCGCCCGGGAGCAGATCGCGGCCCATCTGGGGCACCCGGTGAAACTGGAGATTGAGCCCGGGCGCTTCCTGGTGGCCGAGTCCGGCGTGCTGGTGTCGCAGGTGCGCAGCGTGAAAGAGATGGGCAGCCGTCACTTCGTGCTGATTGACGCCGGCTTTAACGACCTGATGCGCCCGGCAATGTACGGTAGCTATCACCATATCACCGCTCTGGCGGCGGATGGCCGGGATCTCAGCGCCGCGCCGCAGGTCGAAACCGTGGTGGCCGGGCCGCTGTGCGAATCCGGGGATGTCTTTACCCAGCAGGAGGGGGGCAAAGTCGAGACCCGCCTGCTGCCGGCGGTAGCGCCTGGGGATTATCTGGTGCTCCATGACACCGGCGCCTACGGGGCTTCGATGTCGTCCAACTATAACAGCCGTCCGCTGCTGCCGGAGGTGCTGTTTGATGGCGGCAAGGCGCGGCTGATCCGCCGTCGCCAGACCATCCAGGAGCTGCTGGCCTTAGAGCTTATTTAAAAAAAGGTCCCGTCGTCACCGACTCGCGAAGCACCAGCGTGCCGGTAAACGGCGGGATCGTTTCTATCGGCTGCTGATTGGCAAGCTTGATTGCCTGGTCGATAGCCGTAGTGATCATGTTGTCGATCGGCAGATAAACCGTCGACAGCCCCGGCTCCAGCCATTTCGCGCTTGGCGCATCGTCGAAGCCAAACAGCGACACATCCTGTGGAATACGCAGCCCCGCCTGATGCAGCGCCTTTGACGCCCCCAGCGCCATATCATCGTTACAGGAAAACAGCGCGCTGAAGCGGGCTTTCTCGTCCAGCAGTTCCCGGCACAGTTCGTAGCCGCGAGTCATCGTCGAGTCCCCATACTTCACCCGGCTCGGATCCCACTCAATACCATGTTTTATCAGCGCGTTGCGGTAGCCCTGCAGGCGAGCCTGGCCGGTAGGGGTATGCATCGGGACGGTGATGCAGGCGATATCGCGGTGGCCCTGGGTAATCAGATACTCCACGGCCTGGAAGGCGGCTTCCTGCTGTTCGAAGAACACGCAGCGTTCGCGGGCCTGCGCCACATCGCGGTTAATCACCACCAGCGGCATGGCGATCGAGTTAATCAGCGACATGATCGCCTTCTCGCTCATGTGCCGGGTATAGAGGATGATCGCATCGCACTGCCGGTCGGCGAGCATCTGCACCGCTTCCTCTTCGCGCTCCGGCGTATCATGGCCGTCGGTGACGATAAGCTGCTTTCCCCAGGCTTCGGTCTGGCGTGACGCCTGCTGCAGCAGACGGCCAAAGTAAAAGCCGTCAAAGGTGGAGACGACCAGCCCGATACTATTGCTGGTCTGATTGGCCAGCGAGCGTGCAAGGAAATTGGGCCGGTAGCCCAGCTCTTCCATCGCTTTAAAGACCTGTTGGCGGGTGCTCTCTTTCACCTGACCTGTGCCGTTCAACACGCGGGAAACCGTCGCTTTCGAGACGCCTGCGCGAATTGAGACATCCAGCATTGTAGCCATTCATCGATTCCTGATTTCACGTGGTAAAGCGCAGTTTATCACAGACCGAAAAGGGACATATCGACGGGGCGGGGCGGAAAAACCATCGCGATCACGCTTTTGGCAGGAACTGACGAGCCGACAGACTCTGGTATGCCAATGTCGATTTTATCGGATATTTGGGATACCACTGTGCGCGTTGCGAGCGCTGTCACAGAACTATTTTTGCCTGGCGACTATGTTTTGGTATGCCAAAAGTCTCTGGCTGTTCACCTGGCCGCAATAAGCCCTTTACACTGAGGTACTCTTTTATGGCATTACAGGACAAACTGATCGACGCGCTGGGGCGTTTCGCGACGACATTCAACAGCTATCGCTACATTATGGCGATCAAATCGGCGTTTATTACCCTGATGCCGGTGATCATCGTCGGGGCCTTTTCGGTGCTGATCTCCAATATGGTGCTGGATCCGAAGAATGGGCTCGCCAGCTTTTCCTCGCTCTCCTTTCTTGCGGCGCTGAAGCCGATCACCAGCGCGCTAAACTACGCTACGCTCAACTTCCTCAATATCGGCGCCGTGTTTCTGATCGGTATTGAGCTGGGGCGGATCAACGGCATCAAAAGCCTGTTTCCCGGCCTGTTGGCGGTGATCTGCTTTATCTGCGTCACGCCGACCACGGTAGAGATGATGGTCGATGGCCAGATGCACGTGGTGAAAGATGTCCTGCTGCGCCAGTTTTCCGATACCCGCAGTCTGTTCCTTGGGATGTTCATCGCCATTCTGTCAGTGGAGATTTACTGCTGGCTGGAGGGGCGCAAGGGACTGAAGATCAAAATGCCGGATACCGTGCCGCCGAACGTCTCTGCCTCTTTTTCCGCGCTGATCCCGGCGATCATCACCACCACCGCGATCGCCACCTTTGGTTTTCTCTTTCACCAGCTGACGGGAATGTATCTCTACGATGCGGTCTACCAGGTGGTGCAGCAGCCGCTGGAGCGGGTGGTGCAGAGCCTGCCGGGGATCCTGCTGCTGATGTTCGTCGCCCAGCTGTTCTGGGTGATCGGCATTCACGGCAACCAGATGATCAAGCCGATCCGCGAGCCGCTGCTGCTGGGAGCGATCACCGTCAATATGAGCGCTTTTGAGCAGGGGAAAGAGGTACCGAACATCATCACGATGCCCTTCTGGGATGTCTACATGAGCATCGGCGGCTCGGGGCTGACCATCGGCCTGCTGATTGCGGTGATGATCGCCACCAGGCGCAAAGAGATGAAAGAGATCGCCAAGCTGTCGATAGGCCCGGGGCTGTTCAATATTAACGAGCCGGTGATCTTCGGGATGCCGATCATGCTTAACCCGATCCTCGCCATCCCGTTTATCATCACCCCGCTGGTGACCGGCAGCATCGGCTATTTCGCCACCCTGACCGGCTTCGCCGGCAAGGCGGTGGTGATGGTCCCCTGGACCACGCCGCCGCTGATCAACGCCTGGCTCTCCACCGCCGGCTCGATGGGGGCGGTGGTGACCCAGCTTATCTGCATCGTCGTCGCGGTGCTTATCTATCTGCCTTTCGTCAAAATCGCCTCCCGCCGTGCCGATGCCGCGCAGCGTCAGGTAGACAATCAACAAACCGCCAACCCTGTCTGAGGAGCCTATGACTACCGTACGGATGACCATTCCCGATGATTTTATCCTTGGCGCGGCGGCTTCCGCCTGGCAGACCGAAGGCTGGAGCGGGAAAAAACCAGGGCAGGACTCCTGGCCCGATCTCTGGTACAAAAACGATCGCCACGTCTGGCATAACGGCTATGGCCCGGCGGTGGCCACCGATTTTATCAACCGCTTTCAGGAAGATGTGCAGCTGATGAAGCTGGCCGGGCTGACCCACTACCGTACCTCAATCAACTGGTCGCGCTTTCTGACCGACTATGAAAACGTCACGGTGGATGAGGAGTATGCGGCCTATTACGACCAGCTGTTCGATGCGCTGCTGGCCAACGGCATCACGCCGATGATCTGCCTTGAGCATTATGAATTGCCCGGCTATCTGCTGGAAAAGTATGGCGGCTGGGGGTCGAAAACGGTGGTTGAGCTGTTTGTGCGCTACGCGGAGAAGGTGTTTGCCCGCTACCACCCGAAGGTGACGCGCTGGTTTACCTTTAATGAGCCAATTGTGGTACAGACCCGGGTCTATCTGGATGCTCTGCGCTGGCCCTATGAGCAGAACACCAGCACCTGGATGCAGTGGAACTATCATAAGGTGCTGGCGACCGCCAGCGTCGTGAAGCGGTTTCGCGAGCTCGGCTATCCCGGGACCGTCGGCTGCATCCTCAATCCGGAGGTGACCTACCCACGCTCACGCGCCCCCCATGACCTGCGCGCGGCGGAGATCTACGATCTATTCTACAACCGCATGTTCCTCGACCCGCTGGTGCACGGCGTCTGGCCGCCGGAGCTTCTCGCGCTGCTTGAGCAGCATCAGGTGACGTGGGAGACCAGCGAGGAAGATCTGGCGGTTATCCGCGAGCACACCGTCGATGAGCTGGGGATTAATCTTTACTACCCGCACCGGGTCAAAGCCCCGTCGCGGGCCTGGCATCCGCATACCCCGTTCCATCCGGCCTGGTATTATGAGCCGTTTGAGCTGCCCGGCCGGCGGATGAACGCCTCCCGCGGCTGGGAAATCTACCCGCAAATCATCTTTGATATGGCGATGCGGATAAAAAATGACTATCGCAACATCCCGTGGTTCGTGGCGGAGAGCGGGATGGGGGTGGAAAACGAAGGCCAGTTCCGTAACCGCGAAGGCGTCATCGATGACAGCTACCGCATTCGTTTTATCAGCGAACATCTGTGGCACACCCTGCGCGCCCGCGAGGCAGGGGCCAACTGCCAGGGCTATATGCTGTGGGCGTTTACCGACAACGTATCGCCGATGAACGCCTTTAAAAACCGCTACGGGCTTATCGAAATCGATCTGCAAAACCATCGCGCCCGGCGACCCAAAGCCTCGGCGCACTGGTTTCGTCAACTGGGCGAACGGCGTGAACTGGTGCTGGATATCGATGATGAATACCGCTAGCCGGGGGCAATATTTGCTAAGATAGCGGCGTATTTGACTCGCAGGCATGTAACGCACAGGTGATTTTGTGGAAAAAGCGATAGTTCCGCCGGAAAAGAAGCCCTATCAGGAGATTGGTGATGACCTGCGCGCCCAGATCGCGCAGGGGCGCTACCCGGTCGGGTCGCGTTTGCCGCCGGAACGCCATATTGCCGAAACCTATGGCGTCAGCCGGACCATCGTGCGCGAAGCGCTGCTGATGCTGGAGCTGCAGGGGACGGTGGATATTCGTCAGGGATCCGGGGTGTATGTCATGCGCATTCCCCACGAGAACGACAGCGAAGAGGAGCAGCTGCTCAGCAGCGACGTCGGCCCGTTTGAAATTCTCCAGGCGCGCCAGCTGCTGGAGAGCAACATCGCCGCCTTTGCCGCGAAAATGGCCACCCGCGCCGATATCGACAATCTGAAGCGGATTATTGAACAGGAGCAGCGGGCAATCGCTCTCAACGACACCGCGCAGGATAACGCTCGTCTGTTCCATCTGGTGCTCGCCGGGGCGACGCAGAACCAGATGCTGTTGGCGACGGTAGAGCGGATCTGGCTGCAGATGGACAGCAGCCCGCTGTGGCAGCAGTTCAATGTGCATATTGCCAGCCGCGCCTGGCGGCTGAAATGGCTCGGCGACCGGCAGACCCTGCTCGCCGCGCTGCGGCGTCGCGATGTGATGGGCGCCTGGCAGGCGATGTGGCAGCATCTGGAAAACGTCAAAAACAGCCTGCTGGAGCTGTCCGATGAGGACGCCCCCGACTTTGACGGCTATCTGTTCGACTCAGTGCCGATTTTTCAGGGGAAGCTGGTATGACGATCCTGCCGCTGTACGCTGCGCCGCAGTATGCCCCGCAGGTGACCGACTGGCTGTGGCAGGCCTTTGGCGGCGAGACGCTGCCGCGGCAATTCTTCGCCAGCATCGTGCAGCATAGCCAGACGGCGGAGGCGCTGCCGTTGACCTTTATTGCGGTGGAAGGCGAGCAGTTGCTCGGCACGATTGGCCTCTGGCGCTGCGATTTGATCAGCCGCCAGGATCTGTTTCCCTGGCTGGCGGCGCTGTACGTCGCGCCCGCCGCCCGCGGTCAGGGGCTGGCCGGAAAACTGCAGCGGCATGTGATCGATTATGCCCGCCGCGCGGGCTTTCGGGAGCTCTATCTCTACTCCGCCTGCCGGGATTTCTATGAACGCTTCGGCTGGCGCTACATCGGCGAGGGGCTGGATTACCCGGCCACCGCCGTGCACCTCTATCGCTATGACTTATCGCCTTCCTGCGGGGCGACCACCGAGTGACGACGGACCAGCGTCGGGCTGAACAGATGGGTAATCTCCGGCGCCGGCCGCTGCTCCGCCAGGGCTAAAGCCAGCTCGGCCGCCTGGGTCGCCATCGTGACGATCGGATAGCGGACGGTAGTCAACCGCGGGCGGACATAGCGCGAAATCAGGACATCGTCGAAGCCAATCAGCGAAATCTCCCGTGGAACGTCGATGCCGTTGTCATTCAGCACCCCCATCGCGCCGGCGGCCATCGAGTCGTTATAGCAGGCGACGGCGCTAAAGTGGCGGCCGCGGCCAAGCAGTTCGGTCATCGCCTGTTCGCCGCCGCTTTCATCCGGCTCGGCAAACGTGACCAGCCGGTCGTTGCACGGCAGGCCGCTCTCCTCCAGCGCCGCGTAGTACCCCTGCAGCCGATCTTCCGCATCGGAGATATCATGGTTTGAGCACAGATAGCCGATACGCGTGTGCCCCTGCTGGATCAAATGGCGGGTCGCCAGCCAGGCGCCGTAGCGGTCGTCCAGCGCCACGCAGCGGGTTTCATATCCGGGCAGGATGCGGTTGATCAGCACCATGCCGGGGATCTGTTTCATTAACCCCGCCAGTTCCTCATCGGGGATCATTTTGGCGTGCACCACCAGCGCCGCGCAGCGATGGCGGATCAGCTGCTCTATCGCCTGGCGCTCCTTCTGCACGTTGTGGTAGCCATTGCCAATCAGCAAAAAATTGCCGGTGCGGTAGGCCACCTGTTCGACGGCTTTGACCATCGCGCCGAAGAAGGGGTCGGAGACATCGCCCACCACCAGACCGACGGTTTCCGTTGACTGCTGGGCCAGCGCCCGGGCGTTCGCGTTGGGGTGATAGTTCAGGGTTTCCATCGCCGCGCCCACGGACTGACGCGAAGCTTCGCTGGCTTTGGGAGAGTTGTTGATGACGCGGGAGACGGTAGCGACGGAGACTCCTGCGAGTCGGGCTACATCCTTAATAGTCGCCATACCATGCCTTTTCTAGGGTAAGCGTTTACATACTGCTATGTTACGGGAAAGAGCGGCAGATTCAAGGCGCGGCGGCGAAGGAATGGCGCAAATGTGATTCAGCGCGGGCTTATCGGTGACCTGTTTACATTGACGCGATCGGTAATTGAAACCGGCGCAGGGAAATACAAACCTTTGCTTACACTTTGCGATGCGCTGTTGCGAATGTTCGCTGGTTTGTTCGCGGATCCGGTTGATATTCTGGCTATCCCAGAGGTATTGATAGGTGGAGTCAACGTCACGTTGACCACTTTACTTACACCAGCCTGCGCAGATGCGCAGGTTTTTTTTTGCCCGCTATCGGCGTTGTTACAGATAGCGAAAATCGTAATACCTCGTTGCACTTAGGCTCACTCCCTTGCGTTTTCCCGCTGGCCCGTTACGGCCAAAAAACGTGACAATCGAGATCCCAGAGGTATTGATAGGTGAGTTTCTCAGGTACGCTCTTCGTACTGAACGTCTTACACCGACCTGCGCGGATGCGCAGGTTTTTTTTATTCCGAAAATCCCCCCGCTGCACTGCTTTCCCATGCCTTCTCGTGTAACCTGCTTTGACTCATCAACCGGTCACATGGAGTTGTTATGCTTTTGGGATTTTTCAGACTGCTGTTCAAGGGGTTATACCGGGTCAGACTGACCGGCGACACGCAGGCTTTATACCAGCAAAAGGTCTTAATCACCCCGAACCACGTCTCTTTCCTCGACGGCATTCTGCTGGCGCTGTTTTTGCCGGTCCGACCGGTTTTTGCGGTCTATACCTCAATCAGCCAGCGCTGGTTTATGCGCGCGCTGACGCCGATTATCGATTTTGTGCCGCTGGACCCGACCAAGCCGATGTCGATCAAACATCTGGTGCGCCTGATTGAGCAGGGGCGGCCGGTGGTTATTTTCCCGGAAGGGCGAATTTCGGTCAGCGGCTCGCTGATGAAAATTTATGACGGCGCCGCCTTTGTCGCCGCCAAATCGCAGGCGACCATTGTGCCGCTGCGTATTGAAGGCGCCGAACTGACGCCCTTCAGCCGGCTGAAGGGGCTGGTGAAACGTCGCCTGTTCCCGCGTATTCAGCTGCATCTCCTGCCGCCCACCCATCTGCCGATGCCCGAGGCGCCGCGCGCCCGCGACCGGCGGAAGATCGCCGGGGAGATGCTGCATCAGATCATGATGGAAGCCCGGATGGCGGTGCGCCCGCGGGAAACCCTGTATGAGTCGCTGCTGGCGGCGCAGGACCGCTTCGGCGCGCGCAAACCCTGCGTGGAGGATATCAACTTCCAGCCGGATACCTATCGCAAGCTGCTGACCAAAACCCTGTTTGTCGCCCGCATTCTGGAAAAATACAGCCAGCCGGGCGAGAAGATCGGCCTGATGCTGCCTAACGCCGGCATCAGCGCGGCGGTGATTTTCGGCGCTATCGCCCGCGGGCGTATTCCGGCGATGATGAACTATACCGCCGGGGTGAAAGGGCTCAGCAGCGCGATAGCCGCCGCGGAGCTCAACACCATTTTCACCTCGCGCACCTTCCTCGATAAAGGCAAACTCTGGCACCTGCCGGAGCAACTGACCCAGGTGCGCTGGGTATTCCTGGAAGATCTTAAAGGCGATATCACCCTCGCTGACAAACTGTGGATTTTTGCTCATCTGCTGGCGCCGCGTCTGGCGCAGGTTAAGCAGCAGCCGGAAGACGCGGCGATGATCCTCTTCACCTCCGGTTCAGAGGGCAATCCGAAAGGGGTGGTGCACAGCCATAAGAGTCTGCTGTCCAACGTCGAGCAGATCAAAACTATCGCCGACTTTACCGCCAATGACCGCTTTATGTCGGCGCTGCCGCTGTTCCACTCTTTTGGCCTCACCGTCGGCCTGCTGACGCCGCTGCTTACCGGGGCGGAAGTGTTTCTCTATCCCAGCCCGCTGCACTATCGCGTGGTGCCGGAGCTGGTCTACGATCGCAACTGTACGGTGCTGTTCGGCACTTCGACCTTCCTCGCCAACTATGCCCGTTTCGCCAATCCGTACGATTTCTACCGCCTGCGCTACGTGGTCGCCGGGGCGGAGAAGCTGCAGGAGAGCACCAAACAGCTGTGGCAGGATAAATTCGGCCTGCGCATTCTCGAAGGCTATGGCGTGACCGAGTGCGCGCCGGTGGTCTCGATTAACGTGCCGATGGCGGCGAAGGTCGGCACCGTGGGCCGCATCCTGCCGGGGATGGACGCCCGCCTGCTGGCGATGCCAGGCATTGATCAAGGGGGGCGGCTGCAGCTGAAAGGGCCGAACATCATGAAAGGCTACCTGCGGGTGGAAAACCCCGGCGTGCTGGAAGCGCCTGCGGCGGAAAACCAGCACGGCGAGATGGAAGCGGGCTGGTATGACACCGGGGATATCGTTACCTTCGACGAGCAGGGCTATGTCCGCATTCAGGGCCGCGCGAAGCGCTTCGCCAAAATCGCCGGCGAGATGATCTCCCTCGAGATGGTGGAGCAGGTGGCCCTCGGCGCGTCGCCGGACAAAATGCACGCCACGGCGATTAAACAGGACGCCAGCAAAGGCGAGGCGTTGGTGCTGTTTACCACCGATAATGAACTGACTCGTGAAGCCCTGCTGCGCTACGCTCGCCAGCACGGCGTACCGGAGCTGGCGGTGCCGCGAGATATACGCTGGCTGAAACAGCTACCGGTGCTCGGCAGCGGCAAGCCAGACTATGTCACCCTGAAAAATATGGTCGACGAGGCGGAAACAACCCATGAGTGAGTCAGTACATACTAACCCTTCGCTGTACTCGAAAGGGATGCTGGCGGTGATCTGCGCTCAGTTCCTGTCGGCCTTCGGCGACAATGCGCTTCTCTTCGCCACCCTGGCGCTGATGAAGCAGCTCTATTATCCGGAGTGGAGCCAGCCGGTCTTGCAGATGTTGTTTGTGGGCGCTTACATCCTCTTTGCCCCCTTTGTCGGCCAGTTCGCCGATAGCTTTGCCAAAGGCCGGGTGATGATGGTGGCCAACGGCCTGAAACTGCTCGGCGCCGGCTGCATCTGCTTCGGCGTCAATCCGTTTATCGGCTATACGCTGGTGGGGATTGGCGCCGCCGCCTATTCGCCGGCCAAGTATGGCATTCTCGGCGAACTCACCACCGGCGATAAGTTAGTGAAGGCTAACGGACTGATGGAGTCCTCGACCATCGCGGCGATCCTGCTGGGCTCCATGGCCGGCGGGATCCTCGCCGACTGGCACGTGCTGGCGGCGCTGATCGTCTGCGCGCTGGTCTACGGCGGGGCGGTAGTGGCTAACCTGTGGATACCCAGGCTGCCGGCAGCGCGTCCGGGGCAGTCGTGGCGTTTTAAGCCAATGACGCACAGCTTCTTCAGCGCCTGCCGGACGCTGTGGCGCAACGGCGAAACCCGCTTTTCGCTGATGGGCACCAGCCTGTTCTGGGGCGCTGGCGTGACCCTGCGTTTCCTGCTGGTGATCTGGGTGCCGGTGGCGCTGGGCATTACCAGCAACGCCATGCCCACCTATCTTAATGCGATGGTGGCGGTGGGGATTGTGCTGGGTGCCGGGGCGGCGGCGAAGCTGGTGACCCTGGAGACGGTGTCGCGCTGTATGCCGGCCGGGATTTTGATCGGTATCGCGGTGATAGCCTTTGCGGTGCAGCAGTCGCTGCTGCCGGCGTTCGGTCTGCTGCTGCTGCTCGGGGTGTTCGGCGGGTTCTTTATCGTACCGCTGAACGCGCTGCTGCAGGAGCGTGGGAAACATTCGGTCGGGGCAGGTAACGCCATTGCGGTACAGAACCTCGGTGAGAACGTGGCGATGCTGCTGATGCTGGGGCTCTATTCCCTGGCGGTGAGCGTGGGCGTTCCACCGGTCGCCGTGGGGATAGGCTTTGGCGCGGTATTCGCCGTGGCCATTGCCGCGCTGTGGGTCTGGGGGCGGCGTAAATAACCTCCCGGCTTGCGCTGCGCTTGACTGGGCGATGGGTTCGCCAATATCTGCTCTTCGATAGCCCGGGTAAGGCGTATACGCCTTACCCGGGGCTTTGCTTTCTTACGGCGCCGGGTAGGTATAAACCTGATGCACCGCCTCAATCTCCGCTAATACCTCTTCGCTCAGCTCAAGCTGCAAACTTTCCACGTTGGCCTGCAGCTGCGTCATGGTCGTCGCCCCCAGCAGGGTGCTGGCGACAAACGGCTGCCGACGCACAAAGGCCAGCGCCATTTGCGCCGGATCGAGGCCGTGGCGTTTGGCGATATCCACATAGGCCGCTACCGCTTTCTGCGACTGCTCGCTGCTGTAGCGCGTAAAGCGGCTGAACAGCGTATTGCGCGCCCCCGCCGGCTTCGCACCGTTGAGATACTTGCCGGTCAGTGTGCCGAAAGCCAGGCAAGAGTAGGCCAGCAGCTCCACGCCTTCGAACTGACTCACTTCCGCGAGGCCGACTTCAAAGCTGCGGTTCAGCAGGCTGTAAGGATTCTGAATAGTCACGATCCGCGGGAGGTCGTGCTTATCCGCCAGGTGCAGATAACGCATCACGCCGAAGGCGGTTTCGTTCGACACGCCGATGTAGCGGATCTTCCCGGCGCGCTGGAACTCGGTCAGCGCTTCGAGGGTATCCAGCAGCGTCACGGCGGGCGCGGCGTCGGCCCAGGTATAGCCCAGCTTGCCAAAGCAGTTGGTTGGCCGCTGCGGCCAGTGAACCTGATATAAATCGAGATAATCGGTCTGCAGCCGCTTCAGGCTGGCGTGCAGCGCCTCGCGGATATTTTTGCGGTCCAGGACGTGATTGGGCCGAATGCTGCTGTCGTTATTGCGCGCGGGGCCGCTGACTTTCGAGGCGAGCACCAGCTTTTCGCGATTGCCGCGTTTCGCCAGCCAGTTGCCGACGTAGGTTTCAGTCAGCCCCTGGGTTTCCGGGCGCGGCGGGACCGGGTACATTTCGGCGACATCGATCAGGTTGATGCCGTTGGCAACCGCGTAATCGAGCTGCTGGTGGGCATCGGCCTCGCTATTCTGTTCGCCAAAAGTCATGGTTCCCAGCCCGAGGGTGCTGATTTCAAGAGAACTGTGTGGGATACGGTGATACTGCATAGCCAGCTTCCTTTTTATTTATAAGGTCAGGCATTCCCCGACAAAGGAGTATCAACATGGCAGAGGGTGAGAAAAAGAGGAAGTAAAAAATCAAAAAAGCCGGGTGACGAGGAGGGGCGGTGGGTGAAACCCGCGGCGTCCTGGTATATCCCGACTCTTCTCAAAAGACTGGTGGTCGGTAAGCGCAGCGTCAACAGAAGCTGGGGCCGACAGGGAAAGATTAACGCTTAATGATTTGCGAAACGTCGTCACGATTGATCTGCATTTTATTACCCTGCTGATCTTCGTAACTGATTAAACCGGTATCGTCATCCACGGTAGGTTTACCGTCGGTCAGGATCATTCGCCCATCTTTGGTCGCCATGACGTAATCGCTGCTGCAACCGGAAACCGAGAACGCCAGTCCTACGGCGGAAATCAATACTGCCCATTTCTTCATCGTCAACACCTCTTCAGTAGCTGCACCCCATACCCGTCTATTAATAGCCTGATTTGTGAGACATAAAAAGCAGTAAAGTCTGAAAAAGGGTTGCAGCCTGTGACCAGGCTGCAATTTTGTGGTTTACAGCGGGTTTTTCTTATTACGCAGCAGGTTAAGGCTCTCCACCGCGATAGAGAAGAACATGGCGAAATAGATGTATCCCTTCGGCACATGGACGTCGAAGCTTTCCAGCATCAGGGTAAAGCCGACGAGGATCAGAAACGACAGCGCCAGCATTTTCACCGAAGGATGACGGTCAACAAAATCGCCGATGGGTCGCGCGGCGAACATCATCACCCCCACCGCGATCACCACCGCCGCCATCATGATGAACAGATGATCCGACAGGCCGACGGCGGTGATCACTGAATCGAGGCTAAAGATGATATCCAGCAGCATGATCTGCACGATGGCGCCGAGGAAGGAGTGGACGTTGGTCTTCAGCCCCTCCTCTTCACCTTCGATAGATTCATGGATCTCTTTACTGGCTTTCCAGATAAGGAACAGCCCGCCGAGCAGCAAGATCAGATCGCGAAACGAGATCTCCTGACCGAAAACGGTAAAGAGCGGGTTGGTAAGCTTAACGACCCAGGCGATTGAGGCCAGCAGCGCCAGACGCATGACCATCGCGCCCATCAAACCGATCCGGCGCGCATGGGCGCGCTGGGCGGTGGGGAGCTTAGCCACGACCAGAGAGAGGAAAATAATATTATCGATCCCGAGTACGATCTCCAGCAGCGTCAATGTGCCCAGCGCCAGCCAGGCGTTAGGATCGGTTATCCATGCAAATAACATTGTTCAAAGTCCTGCAAAATAGAAAGCAGCAATTATATGCAACCCCCAACGCAGAACAAAAAATTAATCGTGTTGTAACAAGAAATGGCGGGCAAGCAGAGCGGCGGTAAAATTCTTTTTCAGATAGAAACCGCGCGGCAGCGTGAGGATTGTCTCCCCGCGGGCGCCGATGGCTTCGGTCAGCGCCTTGCTGTTGGCGGCTTTCGGTCTTAACTGCAGCACCTCGCCGTGGCGGGCGGTAATGCGCTCGACCTCACCGAGAACAATGAGATCCATCAGCTCTTCCCAGTCCATGCGCAGCTGGCGCTCCTCGTCTTCGTCCGGGCTCCACAGCAGCGGTGCGCCGACGCGCCGCGCCGCCAGCGGGATGGTGCGTTCACCCTCCACCGGGATCCACAGGACGCGCTGCAGCTTATGCCGTACATGGCTGCTCTCCCAGGTGACGCCGCTATTGCCGGTTAACGGGGCGACGCAGACGAAGGTGGTCTCCAGCGGGCGTCCCCGGCTGTCGATGGGGATCGTTTTGAGCTCGACCCCCAGCGCGGCGAAATCCTGCTCGGGTTTACTGCCTGCGCTGGCGCCCAGCCACAGCTCCAGCAGGATGCCCGTCCAGCCTTTATCGCGCTTCAGATCGCGCGGAATGGGGATCCCCGCCAGCGCCGCCAGCTCGCCCAGCGAATAGCCGGCCAGCTGGCGGGCCTGGGCCAACAGCTGTTCCTGACTTTGCGGCGGTGAGGCGAGCGGAGCGATAGCGGGCATAGGGCAATACCTTTGGTTAAAAAGTGAGCGCTAATTTTGCGCGTTGTGGATAGAGTTTACCGTTTTCTGAGTAACTATACCAATCCCATGATTTATATGGCTTTTTAAACTCATCATGCGGCTTATGAAAACGGTGTAAACGGGTTTTCCAGAACTGGTCACTGACAATAAACAGGATCTTACACCATGTTATCCACAGAAAAGTGGGATAACTGGGGAAAAGACTCACTACTGGTTCGATTTACAGCCTTGACGTGCGACGAAAATCGAATTTTTAGAGAAAATCTGCCGGTGGCCTGCGCGTAATCTGTGGATAAAATCGACATTGCTCGATCTTTCATCAGTCGGCGGATCGCATGTGTGATGATCGTCACGTTATGCTGTAATGTGTGAAAGGAATATATTCTAACTTTATGAATATGATACTATTATTTTCAGATGCTAGCGATGCGATGTTCGGATTACTCTGGGTTTTCCCGGGTTAATTCCGTACTTCTTCACAACTCTATCCACAGAAAAAGTGAATAAAATCGGCTGTCACGCGCTTTCATTGTTTATAACTCTGGCAATTACTGTGAGTTATTCAAATGTTATCCGTTCTCAGTGTGCGAACAGAGTGGTTTACCGTTTCCGGCGAGTGTGAAACAATCATTCACATTGAAGCTTATCTTGAGGTAGTCCGGTGATTGATGACGATGGCTACCGCCCAAATGTCGGTATTGTAATCTGTAATCGTCAGGGCCAGGTGATGTGGGCCCGGCGCTATGGTCAGCACTCGTGGCAGTTCCCGCAAGGGGGCATTAATCCAGGAGAATCCGCAGAGCAGGCGATGTATCGGGAATTGTTTGAAGAGGTCGGGTTAAGCCGTAAAGATGTGCGGATCCTGGCCTCAACCCGTAACTGGCTGCGTTACAAGTTGCCTAAACGTTTGGTGCGTTGGGACACAAAGCCGGTTTGTATCGGCCAGAAACAAAAGTGGTTTCTTTTGCAGTTGATCGGCAACGATGCGGACATCAATATGCAAACCAGCAGTACACCTGAATTTGATGGTTGGCGCTGGGTGAGTTACTGGTACCCGGTTCGCCAGGTGGTGTCGTTTAAGCGCGACGTCTACCGCCGGGTGATGAAAGAGTTCGCCAGCGTGACCATGTCGCTGGCGGAGAGCGCACCTAAGCCGCAAAACGCGCCTGCTTATCGACGTAAAAGAGGTTAAGCCACGCACATTATGCTCACTCGGTTGCGAGAAATAGTCGAGAAGGTCGCGAGCGCGCCGCGTTTAAACGAGGCGCTGGATATTCTGGTGACGGATGTCTGCCAGGCGATGGAGACGGAAGTCTGCTCGGTTTACCTGGCTGACAATGACCGACGCTGCTATTACCTGATGGCCACCCGCGGGTTAAAAAAACCTCGCGGGCGCACCGTTGCGCTGGCGTTCGATGAAGGCCTGGTGGGGCTGGTTGGCCGCCTGGCGGAACCCATCAACCTCGCCGATGCGCAAAAACACCCCAGCTTCAAATATATCCCCGCCGTCAAAGAGGACCGCTTCCGCGCCTTCCTTGGCGTGCCGATCATTCAGCGCCGCCAGCTGCTGGGCGTGCTGGTGGTCCAGCAGCGCGAGCTGCGTCAGTTTGATGAAAGCGAAGAGTCTTTCCTCGTCACCCTCGCCACCCAGATGGCGGCGATCCTCTCCCAGTCCCAGCTGAACGCCCTGTTCGGCCAGTATCGTCAAACGCGCATTCGCGCTCTGCCGGCCTCTTCCGGGGTGGCGATCGCCGAGGGCTGGATGGACGTCAGCCTGCCGCTGATGGAGCAGGTGTATGAAGCCTCGACGCTGGACACCGCCTCGGAACGCGAACGCCTGACCGGTGCGCTGGAAGAGGCGGCCAACGAGTTTCGTCGCTACAGCAAACGCTATGCTGCCGGGGCGCAAAAAGAGACGGCGGCGATCTTCGATCTCTACTCGCACCTGCTCTCCGACGCCCGCCTGCGTCGCGAGCTGTTTGCCGAAGTTGACAAAGGCGCCGTCGCCGAGTGGGCCGTCAAAAAGATCATTGAGAAGTTCGCCGAACAGTTTGCCGCGCTGAGCGACGGCTATTTGAAAGAGCGGGCCGGCGATCTGCGTACCCTGGGCCAGCGTCTGCTGTTCCATCTCGACGACAGTATTCAGGGGCCCAACACCTGGCCGGCGCGCATTATCCTCGTGGCGGACGAGCTGTCGGCCACCACCCTCGCCGAAGTGCCGCAGGATCGCCTGGCCGGCGTGGTGGTGCGCGATGGCGCCGCCAACTCCCATGCCGCTATTATGGTGCGGGCCCTCGGCATCCCAACGGTGATGGGCGCCGATATTCAGCCCTCGCTGCTGCATGGCCATACGCTGATTGTCGATGGCTATCGCGGTGAACTGCTGGTGGATCCTGAACCTGTCCTGTTGCAGGAGTATCAGCGCCTTATCAGCGAAGAGAACGAACTCAGCCGCCTGGCGGAGGACGATCTCCAGCGCGCGTCGGAGCTGAAAAGCGGCGAGCGGGTGAAAGTCATGCTTAACGCCGGCTTAAGCCCGGAGCACGAAGAGAAGCTCGGCAGCTTTGTTGACGGCATTGGCCTCTACCGCACCGAAATTCCCTTTATGCTGCAGAGCGGCTTCCCCTCAGAAGAGGAGCAGGTCGCCCAGTATCAGGGCATGCTGCAGATGTTTAACAGCAAACCGGTGACCCTGCGTACCCTGGACATCGGCGCGGATAAACAGCTGCCGTATATGCCGATCAGCGAAGAGAACCCGTGCCTCGGCTGGCGCGGGATCCGCATCACCCTCGATCAGCCGGAGATCTTTTTGATCCAGGTGCGGGCGATGCTGCGCGCCAACGCCGCCACCGGCAACCTCAGCATTTTGCTGCCGATGGTGACCAGTCTGGAGGAGGTGGATGAGGCCCGTCGGCTGATCGATCGCGCCAGCCGGGAAGTGGAAGAGATGATCGGCTACGCCATCCCACGTCCGCGCCTGGGGGTGATGCTGGAGGTCCCGTCGATGGTCTTTATGCTGCCGCAGCTGGCCAGCCGGATCGATTTTATCTCAGTAGGGACGAACGACCTGACCCAGTACCTGCTGGCCGTCGACCGCAACAATACCCGGGTCGCCAGCATGTATGACAGCCTGCATCCTGCGGTATTGCGTGCGCTGGCGATGATCGCCCATGACGCGGAGCGCTTTGGCATCGATCTGCGCCTGTGCGGCGAGATGGCGGGCGACCCGATGTGCGTGACGATCCTTATCGGCCTCGGTTACCGCCATCTGTCGATGAACGGCCGCTCGGTGGCGAGGGTGAAGTATCTGCTGCGCCGCATTGATATCGAAGAGGCGCAGGAGCTGTCGCGTCGCAGCCTCGATGCGCAGATGACCGCCGAGGTGCGCCATCAGGTGGCGGCCTTTATGGAGCGTCGCGGTCTCGGCGGCCTGATCCGCGGCGGGCGGTAGCGCCAGCCCGGGTGAGGCGTAAGCCGTAACCCGGGGATCCTCTGCTCGCACCCTCCGGCAAAGTAGGGGACCGCCGGGAAAACGGCATTCTGTTAGCATCCGTATACATATCTTTTACACGTTCGGCGCGGATCGCTCTTGTGGCTTATGCTATGATTCGCCTCCTTCGGCGTGCCCGTTTTGTTCGGGTATGGATCATCACCGCTGTCCACTTTCGGCGGAATAACAAGTCTTTATGGTGACAGATGAATAGTGGCTACCTGCATTTTCCGGAGTTCGATCCGGTCATTTTTTCTCTAGGCCCGGTCTCCCTCCACTGGTACGGTTTGATGTACCTGGTGGGCTTTGTCTTTGCGATGTGGCTGGCCACCCGTCGGGCGAATCGTCCGGGCAGCGGCTGGACGAAAAATGAAGTGGAAAACCTGCTCTACGCGGGCTTCCTCGGCGTCTTCCTGGGCGGTCGTATCGGCTACGTGCTGTTTTACAACCTGCCGGTATTTCTTGCCGATCCGCTGTATCTGTTCCGCGTCTGGGACGGCGGCATGTCGTTCCACGGCGGCCTGATCGGCGTGATCCTGGTGATGATTATCTTCGCCAGACGCACCAAACGCACCTTCTTCCAAGTCTCCGATTTTATCGCGCCGCTGATCCCGTTTGGTCTTGGCGCCGGGCGTCTGGGCAACTTTATCAACGGCGAGCTGTGGGGCCGCGTAGACCCGAGCTTCCACTACACGATGATTTTCCCGGGCTCCCGTGCCGAAGACCTGGCGCTGCTGCCGACGCATCCGGAATGGCAATCGCTGTTCGATACCTACGGCGCGCTGCCGCGTCACGCGTCGCAGCTGTACGAGCTGGCGCTGGAAGGCGTGGTACTGTTCCTGATCCTCAACCTGTTTATCCGTAAACCGCGCCCGACCGGCTCCGTTTCCGGTCTGTTCCTGATTGGCTACGGCCTGTTCCGCATCATCGTGGAATTCTTCCGCCAGCCCGACGCCCAGTTCACCGGCGGCTGGGTGCAGTACATCAGCATGGGGCAGATTCTTTCGATCCCGATGGTGCTTGCGG
Organism: Klebsiella sp. P1954; assembly: GCF_018199955.1. NCBI lineage: Bacteria > Pseudomonadati > Pseudomonadota > Gammaproteobacteria > Enterobacterales > Enterobacteriaceae > Klebsiella > Klebsiella sp. P1954. The sequence goes on from NZ_CP073373.1 coordinate 3,931,566, forward strand.
GTATCATTATGATGGTTTGGGCTTACCGCCACCGTCCGCAGCAACAGAATTCTTGAGGAACCATGAAACAGTATCTTGATTTGATGCAGAAAGTGCTCACCGAGGGCACGCCAAAAAATGACCGCACCGGCACTGGCACGATCTCCATTTTCGGCCATCAGATGCGTTTTAACCTGCAGGAAGGCTTCCCGCTGGTGACCACCAAGCGCTGTCATTTACGCTCCATCATCCATGAACTGCTGTGGTTCCTGCAGGGCGACACCAACATCGCCTATCTGCACGAGAACAACGTCACCATCTGGGACGAGTGGGCGGATGAGAATGGCGACCTGGGGCCGGTCTACGGCAAACAGTGGCGTTCCTGGCCTGCGCCGGATGGCCGCCATATCGACCAGATCAGCACGGTGATGAACCAGCTGAAAAACGACCCGGACTCCCGCCGGATCATCGTCTCGGCATGGAACGTCGGCGAGCTGGATAAAATGGCGCTGGCGCCGTGCCACGCCTTCTTCCAGTTCTACGTCGCCGACGGCAAGCTCTCCTGCCAGCTGTATCAGCGTTCCTGCGATGTGTTCCTCGGCCTGCCGTTCAATATCGCCAGCTATGCGCTGCTGGTGCATATGGTGGCGCAGCAGTGCGATCTGCAGGTCGGTGATTTCGTCTGGACCGGCGGAGACACCCATCTGTACAGCAACCATCTTGAGCAGACCAACCTGCAGCTAAGCCGCGAACCGCGTCCGCTGCCGAAGCTGGTCATCAAACGCAAGCCGGCGTCGATCTTCGACTACCGCTTTGAAGACTTCGAGATTGAAGGTTACGATCCGCACCCGGGCATTAAAGCGCCGGTGGCGATTTAACCCCCAGCAGAGATAACCAACCGGCGCTCGATGGCGCCGGTTTTTTTATGCCCTTCGCACCACCCGATGGGAGCGCTTTCCGTTACCACCGGGAGAAGGTTGTTTTCACCTGCCCCCCAGGCCACAGGTGGTTGCGGTGGGCGAAGTTGGGTAGACGTTCGCAAAAAAATGTTCTTCTGTCGAGTATGCAAAGCTTTTTTGCGTATCTGGCCGGGAAAGCTATTTTCCGTCGTCGCGCCAGGGCTAATCGCCGCGGCATACTCGACGCCATGAACAGAGAACATGGCTACACCCTGATGGAAACCCTGGTAACGCTGACACTGATGATGATCCTCAGCGTCGGCGGCCTGTACGGCTGGCAGCGCTGGCAGCAGCAGCAACGACTGTGGCAAACCGCCGTCCAGGTGCGGGATTTTCTGCTCTTTCTGCGCGATGACGCCAACGCCTACAACCGGGACCGCGTGCTTCGCGTCGGCCAGGACGAAGTGGGCTGGTGCCTGAGCGCGGAGGGGGAGGGGCCTGACTGCGCCTCGGGGACATCCTTCACGCTGCGCCCGCGCTGGCCGGGGATCACGCTGGCTGGCGTTACGCCTGGTCTGGGGTTTTATGGTCTGCGCAGCACCGCCTGGGCGGGGAATCTGCGGCTGCAGAGCGCGGCCGGCAGCTGGAGCATTGTGATCTCACACTGGGGGCGGATTCGTTTATGCCGCAGCGACAGCGCAGGAGGGTGTCAGTGAGCCGCCGCGGATTTTCCCTGGCGGAGGCGCTTATCGCCATGGCCATCGGCTCGCTGCTGCTGATGGGGGCCTGCCGCTTTCTGCCTGCCCTGCAGCGTCATATTCTGCGCCAGGGCGAACAGCTGGCCCTGGAGAACGAGCTGTGGCAGCGTGTGCATGCCGTGGGAAAACATCTGCAGCGCGCCGGGTACTGCCGGGGAGCGTGCGGCGGAGCCGGGCTGGAGCTAGCCGCTGGCGGGGAGTGTCTGATTGTGCGCTGGGATGCGAACAGCAACGGGAGATGGGAAACCTCCCCCGCGGCAGCGGCGGAGAGCACCGGCTTTCGCCTGCGCGACGGCGCGCTGGAGACCCTGCGCGGGGCCAGCGACTGCCGCGGCGGCGGATGGGAGAAAATCACCAACCCGGCCGCCATCGTGGTGACGCGCTTCTCGGTACAACGTCAGGTCACCCCGGGCTTCGCGCCGGAGCTGAGCGTGACGCTGGCGGCGCGCTCCGCGCAACAGACGGGCCTGACGAGCGAGGTTGAGCAGCGGGTGACGGGGTATAACCTGTGATCCGCCAGCGTGGAATGTCGTCGCTGCTGATGGTGCTCCTGTTGCTGACCCTCGGCAGCCTGTTACTCGAGGGGCTTAACCTGCAGCAGCGGGCGCTGCTGGCGCAAACCGCCAGCGAAACGCAGGCGATCCGCGATACGGCGATAGCCCATTCCGCGCTGCAGTGGGGAAAACAGCAGGTCTGGTCGGCGCAGGTGGCGCTGGCCTGCCGGGAGCAGGCGCCGCAGGGCTGGCGCGCCTGTCTGCGTATCTTCGGCGACGGTTCACTGGTGCTCAGCAGCGCCAGCGGCGAGGTGCAGGTCTGGCAGTCCGGCGAGGTGCGCGGCGGGCAGGTGCGTTTTTCCGCCCACGGCTGGAGCGATTTTTGCCCGCTCAGGGAGGCGAGCTTATGTCAAATGCCCTGAAGCGTCAGCGGGGGTTTAGCCTGCCGGAGACCGTGCTGGCGATGGCGCTGATGGTGCTGACGGTCACCGCGCTGGGCGGCTATCAGCGCGGAATGGCGCAAGGAATTGTCCAGTTGAACCAGACCCGTCAACTGTGGCGCGACGCGTGGCGCTATAGCCAGCTCTCCGCGCCGCCGTCGCCGGCACGCGGGCAGGTAAGCCGTATGCAGACATCGAGGCAAAGATGTGTCAGCATCACGGTAACGATCAGTAGACCCGTTGCAAAGCGGGTGCAGATGACCCGGCTGCATTGCCCGGTCAGCCAGTAGTCAGGAGCAATTATGTTAAGGGTATACCACTCAAACCGGCTGGATGTTCTCGAGGCGTTGATGGAGTTTATCGTCGAGCGCCAGCGGCTGGATGACCCTTTTCAGGCCGAAATGGTGCTGGTGCAGAGTACCGGCATGGCGCAGTGGCTGCAGATGACCCTGGCCGCGCGCTTCGGGATTGCCGCCAATATCGAGTTCCCGCTGCCGGCGAGCTTTATCTGGGATATGTTCGTGCGCGTCCTGAAAGATATTCCTGGCGAAAGCGCCTTCAGCAAGCAGAGCATGAGCTGGAAGCTGATGACCCTCCTGCCGCAGCACCTGGAGGAAGACGATTTTATCCTGCTGCGCCAGTATCTGAGTGATGACGGCGACAAGCGCAAGCTGTTTCAGCTGGCCGCCCGGGTGGCGGACCTCTATGACCAGTACCTCGTCTATCGCCCGGAGTGGCTGATGCGCTGGGAGGCCGGCCAGCGGGTGGAAGGTCTCGGCGATGCCCAGCAGTGGCAGGCGCCGCTGTGGCAGGCGCTGGTGAGCTACACCGCCGAGCTGGGGCAGCCGCAGTGGCACCGCGCCAATCTCTACCAGCGCTTTATCAGTACCCTGGAAAAAGCGGACGAACCGCCCGCCGGGCTGCCGTCGCGCGTCTTCATCTGCGGGATTTCCGCGCTGCCGCCGGTCTATCTTCAGGCGCTGCAGGCGCTGGGTAAGCATGTCGATGTCTATGTCTTGTTTACCAACCCCTGCCGCTACTACTGGGGAGACATTAAGGATCCGGCGTTCCTGGCGAAGCTGCTGTCGCGCCAGCGGCGCCATCACCGCGAGGCGCGCGCGCTACCCCTGTTTCGCGACACCGAGCAGGCGCCGGGGTTGTTTAATGACGCCGGGGAACAGGATGTCGGCAACCCGTTGCTCGCCTCCTGGGGGAAACTGGGGCGCGACTATATCTACCTGTTGGCGGGGCTGGAGCGCTATGAGGAGCTGGACGCTTTTGTCGACATCGCCCCCGATAACCTGTTGCATAACCTGCAGTCGGATATCCTTGAACTACGCAACGCGGCGGTGGCTGGGCAGAGCGCAGAGGCATTCGCCCACAGTCGCGACAAACGTCCGCTGACGCTGGATGACCGCAGTCTGAGCATTCACGTCTGCCACAGTCCGCAGCGCGAAGTGGAGGTTCTGCACGATAGGCTACTGGCGATGCTGGAGGCGGATCCGACGCTCACGCCGCGGGATATCATCGTCATGGTGGCGGATATCGACAGCTACAGCCCCTATATACAGGCGGTGTTTGGCGCCGCCAGCGGCGATCGCTGGCTGCCGTGGGCGATCTCCGACCGTCGCGCCCGAGAGTCGCACCCGGTGCTGCAGGCGTTTATCACGCTGCTCTCGCTGCCGGACAGCCGCTTCGCCAGTGAAGATGTGCTGGCGCTGCTGGACGTCCCGGTGCTGGCGGCGCGCTTTAATATCACGGAAGAAGGGCTGCGCTATCTGCGCCAGTGGGTGAACGAGTCCGGCGTCCGCTGGGGAATGGATGACGACAACGTCCGTGAGCTGGACCTGCCGGCGACCGGGCAGCATACCTGGCGGTTCGGCCTCACCCGCATGCTGTTGGGCTACGCGATGGACAGCCGCGAGGGAGAATGGCAGTCGGTGCTGCCGTATGACGAATCCAGCGGTTTGATCGCCGAGCTGGTGGGCAACCTCGCGTCGCTGCTGATGCAGCTTAATCTGTGGCGACGCGGCCTGGCCCAGCAGCGGCCGCTGGCGGAGTGGCTGCCGGTCTGTCGCGATCTGCTGAATGACTTTTTCCTGCCGGACAGCGAGACCGAAGCGGCGCTGGCGCTGATAGAGCAGCAGTGGCTGGCGGTTATTGATAGCGGTCTGGAGGCGCAGTATGGCGAGCAGGTGCCGCTGACGCTGCTGCGCGATGAGCTGGCCCAGCGCCTCGATCAGCAGCGGATCAGCCAGCGCTTTCTTGCCGGCCCGGTCAATATCTGTACCCTGATGCCGATGCGTTCGATCCCCTTTAAGGTGGTGTGCCTGCTGGGGATGAATGACGGGGTTTATCCGCGCACGCTACCGCCGCTGGGCTTTGATTTAATGAGCCAGAAGCCGCAGCGCGGCGACCGCAGCCGGCGCGATGATGACCGCTATCTGTTCCTCGAAGCGCTGATGTCCGCCGAGCAGACGCTGTATATCAGCTATATCGGCCGTTCGATACAGGACAACAGCGAGCGTTTTCCTTCGGTGCTGGTGCAGGAGCTGGTGGATTATATCGGCCAGAGCCACTGTCTCGCCGGTGACGAAGAGCTTGACTGCGACGCCAGCGAAGCGCGGGTTAAAGCCCACATCACCCATCTGCATACGCGCATGCCGTTCGACGTAGCCAATTTCCAGGAAGACGAGAACAAGAGCTACGCTCGTGAATGGCTGGCGGCCGCCGGCCAGCAGGGAGAGGCGCATAGCGATTTTATACAGCCGCTCACCGCGCCGCCGATTGACAGCCTGCCGTTCGATCAGCTCCTGCGCTTCTGGCAGCACCCGGTACGCGCGTTCTTTCAGCAGCGTTTGCGGGTCAATTTCCGCGCCGAAGAGGACGATATTCCAGACGACGAGCCGTTCACTCTTGAAGGGCTGAGCCGTTATCAACTGAATCAGCAACTGCTCAATACGCTTATTGAGGAGCAGGACGTCTCGGCTATGTTCCGCCGCTTTCGCGCCGCCGGCGAGCTGCCGTATGGCGCCTTTGGCGAGCTGGTCTGGGAGACGCAGCGCCTGGAGATGCAGGCGCTGGCCGAGCGGGTGATGGCCGAGCGCCAGCAGGCGCAGAGCATGGAGATCGATCTGCAGTGCGGCGGCGTGAACCTGACCGGCTGGCTGCAGCAGGTGCAGCCGGACGGTCTGCTGCGCTGGCGGCCTTCGCTGCTGAGCGTCTCCCAGGGGATGCAACTTTGGCTGGAACACCTTGTCTACTGCGCCAGCGGCGGCACCGGCGAGAGCCGGCTGTTTGTGCGGAAAGAGGGAGAGTGGCGCTTTCCGGCGCTGGCGCCCGCCGAGGCGCAGGCGTACCTTAACGAGCTGGTGGATGGCTATTTGCTGGGGATGTCGCAGCCGCTGCTGCTGCTGCCGGAAAGCGGTGGTGCCTGGCTGAAAGCCTGTTACGACGCCGAAAAGGATGTCATCTTAATGGACGAAGAGACGCAGCAGAAAGCGCGGAGCAAATTCCTGCAGACCTACGAAGGGAACATGGTGGTCAGCGGGGAGGGCGCCGATATCTGGTATCAACGCCTGTGGCGTTCGCTGGAGCCGGCGCATTACGAAGAAATCATTGCCCAGACGCAGCGTTATCTGTTACCGCTATATCGTTACCATCGGTCCACACAAATTTAAATAGTATAAAAATTGCGCACTGAATGGCGGTTCATTTAATATGCGCAACGTATCACGGACTGATGGACATAAAAGGCTGCACGCTGTGCAGCGCAAGTTTGTTAATGATGAGGTTCGTGAATGCCCCGCAGTTTATGGTTCAAGGTTTTTGTAGTGCTGGCCGCCCTCTGGGCGCCGTTTAGTCAGGCCGACACCGGATGGCAGCCGATTCAGGAGACGATCCGCAAAAGCGAAAAAGATACGCGTCAGTATCAGGCGATCCGCCTTGATAACGACATGGTCGTGCTGCTGGTTTCCGATCCGCAGGCGGTGAAATCGCTGTCGGCGCTGGTGGTGCCGGTGGGATCCCTGCAGGATCCGGCAGATCATCAGGGGCTGGCGCATTTTCTGGAACATATGACGCTGATGGGGTCGCAAAAATATCCCCAGCCTGACAGCCTTGCAGAGTTTCTTAAGCTGCACGGCGGCAGCCATAACGCCAGTACCGCGCCCTACCGCACCGCGTTTTATCTTGAAGTGGAAAATGATGCGCTGGACGGGGCCGTAGATCGCCTGGCCGACGCCATCGCCGCGCCGCTGCTGGATAAAAAATATGCCGACCGCGAACGTAACGCGGTCAACGCCGAGCTGACGATGGCTCGGACGCGAGACGGGATGCGCATGGCCCAGGTCAGCGCGGAGACCATCAACCCGGCTCACCCGGCGGCCCACTTCTCGGGTGGCAACCTCGAGACGCTCAGCGATAAGCCCGGCAGCCCGGTGCTTGATGCGCTGCACACCTTCCGCGATAGCTGGTACTCCGCCAATCTGATGAAAGCGGTGATCTACAGCAACAAGCCGTTGCCGGCGCTGGCGCGCATGGCTGCGGACACCTTTGGCCGCGTGCCGAATCGTCAGATCAGCAGGCCGGAAATTACCGTCCCGGTGGTCACGGATGCGCAAAAAGGCATCATTATTCACTATGTGCCGGCGATGCCGCGTAAAGTGCTGCGCGTCGAGTTTCGCATCGACAACAACAGCGATCGCTTCCGCAGCAAAACCGATGAGCTGGTCACCTATCTTATCGGCAACCGCAGCCCGGGCACGCTCTCTGACTGGTTGCAAAAACAGGGTCTGGCGGAAGGTATCCGCGCCGATTCCGATCCGGTGGTAAACGGCAACAGCGGCGTACTGGCGATCTCAGCCACCCTCACCGACAAAGGCCTGGCGCACCGCGATGAAGTGACGGCGGCCATTTTCAGCTACCTCGACCTCCTGCGTACTCAGGGCATCGATAAACGGTACTTCGACGAACTGGCGCATGTACTGGCGCTGGATTTCCGCTATCCGTCGATCAACCGCGACATGGACTACGTGGAATGGCTGGCGGACACCATGATCCGAGTGCCGGTCGAACATGCGCTGGACGTGGTGAATATTGCCGACCAGTACGACCCGCAGGCGATCAAAGACCGGCTGGCGATGATGACCCCGCAGAACGCCCGCATCTGGTATATCAGCCCCCAGGAGCCGCATAACAAGACGGCCTACTTTGTCGATGCGCCGTATCAGGTGGATAAGATTAGCGAGCAGACGTTCGCTGACTGGCAGCACAAATCGCAGGCCATCCAGCTGCAGCTGCCGGCGCTCAACCCCTATATTCCGGATGACTTCACCCTTATCAAAAGCGATAAAGCCTGGCCGCATCCGCAGCTGATCCTTGATGAACCGACGCTGCGGGTGGTGTATGCCCCGAGCCAGTATTTTGCCAGCGAGCCGAAGGCGGACATCTCCCTGGTGCTGCGTAATCCCCAGGCGATGGACAGCGCTCGCCGGCAGGTGATGTTTGCCCTCAACGATTATCTCGCCGGCATCGCCCTCAACCAGCTCAGTAACCAGGCGGCGGTCGGCGGCATTTCGTTCTCTACCGGCGCTAATAACGGATTAATGGTCAATGCCAACGGCTATACCCAGCATCTTCCGGCGCTGTTCAGCGATCTGTTGCAGGGATACTTCAGCTATACGCCGACCGAGGAGCAGCTGGAGCAGGCCAAATCCTGGTATGCGCAGATGATGGATTCCGCCGAGAAAGGCAAAGCCTACGATCAGGCGATTATGCCGATCCAGATGGTCTCGCAGGTGCCGTACTTCCAGCGCGAAGTGCGCCGGGCGCTGCTGCCCTCCATTACCCTTAAAGAGGTGCTCGACTACCGCGCCAACCTGAAAACCAGGGGGCGTCCTGAACTGATGGTGATCGGCAATATGACCGCCGATGCCGCCACGACCCTGGCCCGCCAGATCCAGCAGCAGCTGGGCGCCGACGGCAACGAATGGTGCCGTAATAAAGACGTGGTGGTGAACCGGCAGCAGCTGGCGATCTTCAACAAAGCGGGCAATAGCACCGACTCCGCGCTGGCCGCGGTGTTTGCGCCGCCCAACGTGGATGAGTTCAGCAGCACCGCCGCCAGCACCCTGCTGGGGCAGATCATTCAGCCGTGGTTCTACAACCAGCTGCGTACTGAAGAGCAGCTCGGCTACGCGGTCTTTGCCTTCCCGATGAACGTGGGGCGCCAGTGGGGCATGGGCTTCCTGCTGCAGAGTAGCGATAAGCAGCCGGCCTTCCTCTGGCAGCGGTTCCAGGCCTTCTTCCCCACCGCGGAGGCGAAGCTGCGGGCGATGAAGCCGGAAGAGTTTGCTCAGCTCCAGCAGGCGGTGATAAGCCAGATGCTGCAGGCGCCGCAGACGCTGGGCGATGAAGCCTCGAAACTGAGCAAAGATTTCGATCGCGGTAATATGCGTTTTGATTCACGTGATAAAGTAGTGGCTCAGATTAAACTGCTGACGCCGCAAAAACTTGCCGACTTCTTCCATCAGACGGTGGTGGATCCGCAGGGCATGACGATCTTGTCCCAGATTTCCGGTAGCCAGAATGGCAAAGCGGACTATGCCCAGCCGAAAGGCGGCAAAGTGTGGGAAAACGTCAGCGCATTGCAGCAATCCTTACCCCTGATGCGAGAGAATGAATGACCGACACCGCTGAGTCTTTGGATCCCCTGCGCTTGCCCCTGATCGGCGAGCGCCTGATAGAAGCCTCTGCGGGCACCGGAAAAACCTTTACCATCGCCGCGCTGTATCTGCGGCTGCTGTTGGGGCTGGGCGATGAGGCCGCCTATCCCCGCGCCATCAGCGTTGAAGAACTGCTGGTGGTGACCTTTACCGAGGCGGCGACCGAAGAGCTGCGCGGCCGTATCCGCAGCAACATCCACGAACTGCGCATCGCCTGCCTGCGCGGCGAATCCGACAATCCGCTCTACAGCGCGTTGTTGGCGGAGATCGCCGATAAAGATGACGCTGCGAAGACGCTGCTGCTGGCTGAACGGCAGATGGACGAGGCGGCGGTATTCACCATCCACGGCTTTTGCCAACGGATGCTGAGCCTTAACGCCTTCGAGTCGGGCATGCTGTTCGAGCAACAGCTGATCGAGGATGAATCCCGCCTGCGCTATCAGGCCTGCGCCGATTTCTGGCGCCGCCACTGCTATCCCCTGACCCGCGATATCGCGGCGGTGATCCACGACGTCTGGAAAGGGCCGCGCGATCTGCTGAAGTCCCTTGACCGCTGGCTGCAGGGCGAAGCGCCGCAGCTTAAGTCGCCGCCAGCCCCTAACGAGACGCTGGCCGAACGCCATCAGCAGATCATCGCCCGCATTGACTCGCTCAAGCAGCAGTGGCGTGAGCAGGTGGGCGAGATCGAAGGCGTGCTGGAAAATTCCGGCCTTGACCGGCGGAAGTTTAATCGCGGCAACCAGGGCAAGTGGATGGAGAAAGTGAACGCCTGGGCGCAGGAAGAGACGTTAAGCTACCAACTGCCCGACGCGCTGGAGAAATTTGCCCAGTCGTTTCTGCTCGAGCGCACCAAAGCCGGTGGCGAACCGCCGGTGCATCCCCTGTTTAGCGCCGTAGAGTCGTTGCTGGCCTCCTCGCTGACGCTCACCGATCTGGTGCTGGCGAGAGCGATGGTCGAGATCCGCGATGCGGTCGCCCGCGAAAAGCGCCGCCGCGGCGAGCTGGGGTTTGACGATATGCTCAGCCGGCTTGACGAGGCGCTGCGCGGCGACAGCGGCGAGACGCTGGCCAGCGCCATTCGCCAGCGTTTTCCGGTGGCGATGATCGATGAATTTCAGGACACCGACCCTCAGCAGTACCGGATTTTTCGCCGCATCTGGCGCCGGCAGCCGGAGACGGCTCTGCTGCTCATCGGCGATCCCAAGCAGGCCATCTACGCCTTTCGCGGCGCCGATATCTTTACCTATATGAAAGCGCGCGGCGACGTTGCCGCGCACTACACCCTCGATACCAACTGGCGCTCCTCGCCGGGCATGGTGGGCAGCGTCAATCGGCTGTTCAGCCTCAGCGATAACCCCTTCATGTTCCACGAGATCCCGTTCCTGCCGGTGAAGGCGGCGGCGAAGAACAAGGGGCTGCGCTTTACCGTTGACGCGGCGGACGTACCGGCGATGAACGTCTGGCTGATGCCCGGCGACACTGTCGGGTCTGGCGATTATCAGACCTTTATGGCGCAGCTCTGCGCCACGCAGATCCGCGACTGGCTGAGCGCCGGTCAGCAGGGGCGCGCGCTGCTGTGGCGCGGGGAAACCTCGCGCCCGGTACAGGCTTCGGATATTACCGTGCTGGTGCGCAACCGGCTGGAGGCAGCGCAGGTACGTGAAGCGCTGCAGACGCTGGGCATTCCCTCAGTCTACCTCTCCAACCGCGACAGCGTTTTTGAGACGCTGGAGGCCCAGGAGCTGCTCTGGCTGCTGCAGGCGGTGCTGGCCCCGGAGCGGGAAAATACCCTGCGCAGCGCGCTGGCGACGTCGATGTTTGGCCTGACCGCGCTGGATATTGAAAACCTGAACCAGGACGAGCAGGCGTGGGACGCGCTGGTGGAAGAGTTCAGCGAATACCGCCAGATTTGGCGGCAGCGCGGGGTGATGCCGATGCTGCGGGCGTTGATGACAGCCCGGCATATCGCCGAGAACCTGCTGGCGACCCGCGGCGGCGAGCGGCGTTTAACCGACATTCTGCACATCAGCGAACTGCTGCAGGAGGCGGCCAGCCAGCTGGAAAGCGAGCATGCCCTGGTGCGCTGGCTGGCGCAGCATATCGCCGAGCCGGACAGCAACGCCGCCAGCCAGCAGATGCGTCTCGAAAGCGATAAGCACCTGGTGCAAATTGTCACTATTCACAAGTCAAAAGGGCTGGAATACCCCCTGGTCTGGCTGCCGTTTATCGCCCGGTTTCGTAAACAGGACCAGGCGTTTTACCACGATCGCGAGACGTTCGCGGCGGTGCTGGATTTGTGCCAGGATGAGGCCAGCCTCGAGCTGGCGGAGGCGGAACGACTGGCGGAAGATCTGCGCCTGCTGTACGTGGCCCTGACCCGCGCGGTCTGGCACTGCAGCCTCGGCGTGGCGCCGCTCAGCAGCCGGAAATCCGGCAACAGCGATTTCCACCTCAGCGCGCTGGGACGGCTGCTGCAGGCGGGCGAAGCCATGGACGCCGCCGGGCTGGCTGCGCGGCTGGCGGACTTCTGTCATGGCGATATTGCATTACAGATTCCGGGCGAACTGGATCTCACCCCGTGGCAGGCGCCCGCGGCGACCATCCCGCGATTGTCGGCGCGCGAGCTGCAGCGCCGCATCGCCGACGACTGGCGGGTGACCAGTTACTCCGGACTGCAGCAGCATGGTTTCAGCGGCGGGCAGGATTTGCTGCCGCGTCTGGATGTTGATGCCGCCGGCGTCGGCGAAGTCGTGGAAGAGCCGCAGCTGACTCCGCACCAGTTCCCGCGCGGCGCCGCGCCGGGGACCTTCCTGCACAGCCTGTTTGAGGAGCTGGACTTCACCCAGCCGGTGCCGGAAGGGTGGATGGCGGAGAAGCTGCAGCTGAGCGGGTTTGACGCGCAGTGGGCGCCGGTGCTGACCGACTGGCTGGGGGGCGTGCTGAAGACCCGCCTGCCGGGGCCGGATATCGCGCTCAATCAGCTTGCGGCGCGGGATAAACAGGTGGAGATGGCATTTTACCTGCCCATCGCCCAGCTGCTGACGGCGGAGCGCCTTGACGCGCTTATCCGCCAGTACGATCCCCTCTCTGCCGACACGCCGCCGCTGGATTTCCGCCAGGTGCGCGGCATGCTGAAGGGCTTTATCGATCTGGTCTTCCGTCACGAAGGCCGTTATTACCTGCTGGATTACAAATCCAACTGGCTGGGGGAAGATCGCGAGGCCTACACCCGGCCGGCGATGGAGCAGGCGATGCGTGCCCACCGCTACGATCTACAGTATCAGCTGTATAGCCTGGCGCTGCACCGCTATCTGCGCCACCGGCTGGCCGATTATGACTATGACCGCCACTTCGGCGGCGTGATTTATCTTTTCCTGCGCGGCATGGACGGGCAGGAGGGGGGGCAGGGGATCTTCACCACCCGGCCGGTGCGACCGCTGATTGACGGTCTGGATCAGCTTTTTGCCGGAGAAACTCAGGAGGAGGCCTCATGACTTTCGAACAACTACTGCTGGCGGCGGTGGAGCAGCGTCTGCTGCGGCCGCTGGACGTCCAGTTTGCCCTGATGGTGGCGCAAAACGACCCGCCGGCGGTCAAGCTGGCGGCGGCCTTGCTGAGCCGGGATGCCGGCGAGGGGCACGTCTGTCTGCCGCTCTCGCGGTTGAGCGGCGACGAGGCGCTGAGCGGTAAAGCGGGGGAGATCCGCGATCGGCTGCTGGCCGAAGCCGGCGCGCCGGAGGACTGGCCCGCGCTGCTGCTCGCGTCGTCGGCGGTAAGCTGCGGCGATGCCCCGGCGCCGATGATTTTGTGCGGCGACCGGCTCTACCTGAACCGGATGTGGCGCAACGAGCTGACCGTCGCCCGCTTCTTCAATGACGCCAACCGGGTGCTGGAGATGGATGAGGCGCGGCTGGCGGCCACCCTGAATGCGCTGTTTCCCGCCACCGGCGAAACCGACTGGCAAAAAGTGGCCGCGGCAGTGGCGCTGACCCGCCGCATCTCGGTGATCTCCGGCGGTCCCGGGACCGGGAAGACCACCACCGTGGCGAAGCTTCTGGCGGCGCTGATCCAGATTGACGACAGTCCACGCTGTCGTATTCGCCTCGCAGCGCCGACCGGGAAAGCGGCGGCGCGCCTGACCGAATCGCTGGGGGCGGCGCTGAGAAAGCTGCCGCTGACCGACGCGCAGAAAGCGTTAATTCCCACCGAGGCCAGCACGCTGCATCGTCTGCTGGGCGCCCAGCCAGGCAGCCAGCGGATGCGCTATCACGCCGGCAACCCGCTGCATCTGGACGTGCTGGTGGTGGATGAAGCCTCGATGATCGACCTGCCGATGATGTCGCGGCTTATCGACGCGCTGCCGGCCCACGGGCGGGTGATTTTCCTCGGCGATCGCGACCAGCTGGCCTCCGTAGAAGCGGGGGCGGTGCTGGGGGATATCTGCGCCTGGGCGAGTTCGGGCTATACCGCCGCGCGAGCGCAGGAGCTGACCCGGCTGACCGGTTCGCCGGTGCCGGCGGGCGAGGGGGCTATCGCGGGCGCGCTGAGAGACAGTTTGTGCCTGCTGCAAAAGAGCTATCGCTTCGGCAGTCACTCCGGCATCGGGAGCCTGGCGCGGGCGGTGAACGCTGGCGCGCGCGCGGAGGTGAAGGCCACGTTGCGCCAGCCGTTTGACGATATCGCGCTTCATCCCCTCAGCACGACCGAAGAGTACGAAGCCATGCTCGGCGCGGCTCAGCAGGGCTATGAGCGCTACCTGCAGCTGCGCCGCGAGCGGGCCGAACCGCAGGCCATGCTGGCCGCTTTCAGCGAATTCCAGCTGCTGTGCGCGCTGCGCGAGGGGCCGTACGGCGTGAGCGGCGTCAATGAGCGGCTGGAGCAGCGGCTCAACCGCCAGCGGGCGATCGCCCTGCCGCGCCACTCTCGCTGGTATGATGGCCGACCGATCATGATATCGCGCAACGACAGCGCGCTGGGGCTGTTTAACGGCGATATCGGCATCGCCCTGGAGCGCAACGGCGAGCTGCGGGTGTGGTTCCTGATGCCCGACGGCGCCATCAAGTCGGTGCAGCCGAGCCGTCTGCCGGAGCATGATACCGCCTGGGCGATGACCGTGCATAAATCGCAGGGCTCGGAGTTCGAACACGCGGCGCTGATCCTGCCGGCGCGCAGCGTCCCGCTGGTGACCCGCGAACTGGTCTACACGGCGATCACCCGCGCGAAACGGCGGTTGTCGCTCTATGCCGACGAGCAGGTGCTCTCCCAGGCCATTGTGACGCGCACCGAACGGCGCAGCGGCCTGGCGGAGATTTTCGCCGGGCGCGAAACCCCCTGAGACGCCGGGTCCGGGCGATGGACAATGCTGCAGCCGTCGCCCGGGCTGGCGGAAAAATCAGTAACTAAAGAACAGAGGGATAAGCCAGAGCGCCGAGATCGAGTTCATCGCGAAAAAGCGGACTGCTGCGCCGCCGGCCAGCGGTGGGGTGGAACAGCGGGCACAAAAAATCACCAGCGAGGAGATGAGAAGATTCATGCCGGACGTCAGGGCCAGCAGAAATAATATCGCGATGGCGGCGCCGAGCGCGGCATAGCCATGCTGATGATGGCGCTGGTTATCCCAGAGGAGCAGTATCATCAGCAACCACGGATAGAGGGCGACCGCGGTGGTGATGAGATTAATATGTCTGACCAGCCAGTTCGGTTTGGTTTCCATTCTTTAAGCGATCCTTACAGGGCGGGTGGCGGCCGCGGCGCCAGTCGACGTCCTGTCGACAGCCAGTAGCATATCGGTGAGCCAGCGAGAAAGAAATGGCCTGCGCGGAAACCAGGAATTTCGCCCGCGTGCGTACGCCAGGCTGGCGGGAAGAGGGGCGGGAGACCGGCCGGGGATAAAGCGATAAGCGTCGCGCTATCCCGGGCCGTTAGATAGAGAGGAGAAGGGCTTAAGCGAGGTCGGCCATCAGCACCTTCGACCGACGCTGATAGTTATACATCTGCTTTTTACTCTCCGGCAGCAGGTCGATATCCACCGGCGTGAAGCCGCGCTCCTGGAACCAGTGGATGCTGCGGGTGGTTAACACGAACAGTTTGCTCAGTCCCATCTGCCTGGCCTGAGCGGCAATACGCTCCAGCAGCACCTCTCCCCGCGACGAGCTCCGGTAATCCGGATGCACCGCCACGCAGGCCATTTCGCCGATCTTCTCTTCCGGGAAAGGATAGAGGGCGGCGCAGGCGATGGTGGTGTTATCGCGCTGAATAATGGTGAATTTATCGATCTCCATCTCCAGCTGTTCGCGGGAACGGCGTACCAGAATGCCCTGCTGCTCGAGCGGGCTTATCAGCTCAAGAATACCGCCGATATCATTGATGGTCGCCCGACGGATCTGCTCCGCGCTCTCCATGACGATCTGGGTGCCGATGCCGTCGCGTGAAAACAGCTCCTGCAGCAGCGCGCCATTTTCCTGATAGCTGATCAGGTGGCAGCGCCGTACGCCGCTGCGGCAGGCCTTCACCGCCCCGCGCAGGAAGCGCACGGTGCCGGAGTTATAGTCTTCGTCTGCTTCCAGCTCTTCGACGCGGGCCTGCGCCTCATTAGGGAACAGTTCGGAGACAATTTCCCCGGCCTGGTTGTAAACCCCTTGCGACGAACAGAAGCCGATCATTTTCTCCGCCTTCAGCTTGATGGCCAGCTGGGTAGCGATCTCTTCCGAAGTCAGGTTAAAGCTCTCGCCGGTGACCGACACCGCGACCGGCCCCATCAGGACAATGGCGCCGCTGTCGAGCTGACGATGAATCGCCTCTTCGTCAATGCGGCGAATGCGTCCGCTGTGGCAATAATCGACGCCGTCATCGACGCCCAGCGGCTGGGCAATGATAAAGTTGCCGCTGACAACGTTGATATGGGCCCCCTGCAGCGGGGTGTTGTTGAGGCTCATCGACAGACGGGCGGTGATCTCCAGCTGCAGCATCCCCGCCGCCTGCTTAACCAGCTCCAGCGTTTTGGCGTCAGTCACTCGCGTCTGCTTGTGATAGACCGGCTCGTGATGGTGCTCGGCGAGGTTAGCGTCAATCTGCGGGCGGGCGCCATAGACCACCACCAGGCGAATGCCCAGGCTATGCAATAATCCTATGTCATTGACAATATTTGAGAAATTTTCATGCTCAATGGCTTCGCCGCCCAGCATGATGACAAACGTTTTTCCCCGATGGGCATTAATATAGGGAACAGAATGGCGGAATCCTTCTACCAGTTCAGTGCGACGTTCCTTCACCATGACAAACCCTCAATGCATGATTATTCGTAATTATTGTATTTTTATTCTGTTTTGCCGTTAAACGCAAGCCCCAATTTGAGGCTAAGCCGCGAAAAACATGTGACCCGGCGCAGGGTGTCAATGAATGTTTACCCTTTTATAGATGACAGGTTATATGCCTTTCGTTAAAGTTTCTGGTCAATCTGTTTGTTTTGGGTATAAATGCGTTTTTATTGCTTGGGAGTGGCATGTCGGGAAACAACTCTGGATTAAGCCGTCGCCGTTTATTGCAGGGGGCGGGCGCCATGTGGTTAATGAGCGTGAGCCCTGTTGGGCTGGCCGCCGCCGCGCGGGTGGTCGCTGTTCGCGTCTGGCCAGCATCGACCTACACCCGCGTCACGGTGGAATCGAATCATGTGCTGAAATACCGGCAGTTTGCCCTCAGTAATCCGGAACGGGTAGTGGTCGATCTGGAGGGGGTTAACCTGAACTCGGTACTGAAGGGCATGGGGGGGCAGATCCGCGCTGACGATCCCTTTATTAAGTCCGCCCGGGTGGGCCAGTTTGATCCGCAAACCGTGCGCATGGTCTTCGAACTCAAGCAGAACGTTAAGCCGCAGCTGTTTGCCCTCGCGCCGGTGGCCGGCTTTAAAGAGCGTCTGGTGATGGATCTCTACCCCGCCAACGCTACCGATGTTCAGGATCCGCTGCTGGCGCTGCTCGAGGATTACAACAAAGGCGATCTGGAGCGGCAGGTGCCGCCGGCGCAAAGCGGGCCGCAGCCGGGCAAAGCCGGGCGCGACCGGCCGATTGTCATCATGCTCGATCCCGGGCACGGCGGCGAAGACTCCGGTGCCGTGGGGAAGTATCGCACCCGCGAGAAAGATGTGGTGCTACAGATCGCCCGTCGCCTGCGGGCGCTGATCGACAAAGAAGGCAATATGAAGGCCTATATGACCCGCAACGAAGACGTGTTTATCCCGTTGAAAGTGCGTGTCGCCAAGGCGCAGAAGCAGCGCGCCGACCTGTTCGTGTCGATTCACGCCGACGCCTTTACCAGCCGCCAGCCCAGCGGCTCTTCGGTGTTTGCCCTCTCCACCAAGGGGGCCACCAGTACCGCGGCAAAATATCTCGCCCAGACGCAGAACGCCTCGGATCTGATCGGTGGGGTCAGCAAGAGCGGCGACCGCTATGTCGACCACACCATGTTCGATATGGTGCAGTCCCTCACCATCGCCGACAGCCTCAAATTCGGCAAGGCGGTGCTGGAGAAAATGGGCAATATCAATAATTTGCACAAGAATCGGGTAGAGCAGGCGGGCTTTGCGGTACTGAAGGCGCCTGATATCCCCTCCATTCTGGTGGAGACGGCGTTTATCAGTAACGTGGAAGAAGAGCGGAAACTGAAAACGGCCAAATTCCAGCAGGAGGTGGCCGAGTCGATCCTCGCCGGGATTAAAGCCTACTTCGCCGACGGCGCGACGCTGGCCCGCCGCGGATAACCACACAGGAAAGGGACATGGCCTTACTGAAAAGCGCCCATGGCGGCAATATCCGCGAGGCCGCCGCCCTGCTGGGCATAGCCCCCGGCGAGCTGCTGGATTTTAGCGCCAACATCAATCCGCTGGGGATGCCTGCCTCGCTCAGGCAGGCGATCGTTGACAACCCAGGCTGCGCCGAACGCTACCCTGACGTCGAGTATCAACAGCTGCATCAGGCGCTGGCTGCCCACCATCAGCTGCCGGCGGCGCATATCCTCGCCGGCAACGGCGAAACTGAATCGATCTTCACCCTCGTCCACGGCCTTAAGCCGCGGCGGGCGATGATCGTCATTCCCGGTTTTGCGGAGTACCGGCGGGCGCTGCAGACGGTGGACTGCGAGGTGGTGGAGTATGCCCTGCGGGAGCGCGATGGCTGGCAGCTGACCGACGCGATCCTCGATGCCCTGACTCCGGCGCTGGACTGCCTGTTTCTCTGTACCCCGAACAACCCCACCGGCCTGCTGCCGGAGCGGGGCCTGCTGGAAGCCATTGCGCAGCGCTGCCGGGCGCTGAACATCAGCCTGATCCTCGATGAGGCCTTCCTCGACTTTATCCCCGACCAGCCGGGGTTTATTCCTCTGCTGGCGCAGCATCCGCACGTCTGGGTTTTGCGATCGCTGACCAAATTTTATGCCATTCCGGGGCTGCGTCTCGGCTACCTGCTGAACGCTGATGCCCAGGCGGTGGCCCGACTGCGCGCGCGACAAATGCCGTGGTCCATCAACGCCTATGCCGCCCTGGCCGGGGAAATTATTCTCCAGGATCGGGCGTATCAGCGGGCCACCTGGCAGTGGCTGCAGGAGGAGGGAGCGCGTTTCTATGCGCAGCTGCAGGAGATGGCCGGGCTGACCGTGTGGCCCGGGCGTGCTAACTACCTGTTCTTGCGCTGCGACAGAGCCGATTTTGACCTGCAATATGCCCTGCTGCGCCAGCATGTGCTGATCCGCAGCTGCGCCAACTACCCGGGGCTGGATAGCCGCTATTTCCGGGTGGCGATCCGCAGCGCCGAGGAAAACGACCAGCTGCTGGCGGCGTTGCGCCGGGTGCTGGCCTGAGGCCTACTGCAGGATGACGCCCCCGGGTACCATTGCCAACAGATGCTGCTGCGGCCAGTGGGCGGCGATGTCGCTGTCTGCCAGCCGCCATTGCAGAAATTCGACGTCATGCCGACGGCGGTCCAGTAGCAGGCCGACGACGCTGCCGCTGTGCGCCACGTTGAGACCATAGAGCCCTGCGCTTTCCACCAGGTCCAGCAGCGCGTCAAACCCCGGCTTAGGCAACAGCTGCTGGCTGGCAATGGCGCTGATGGTCGCTGCTTCGCCCAGCAGCTGCGGGTTGCCGCAGTGGCAGGCCTGCTGTACTTTCTCCCACGCCAGCTGCAGCCGGGAGGCGTTTGCCAACAGGCCCGGCTCGCGCGGCAACTGGTGATAGTCGGTGGTGCGCAGCGTCAGCGGGCTCTCCAGCACTAACAGGTCGAGCGCCGGCGGAGGGGGACAGGCGATTTGCGTGGCGGCGGTATTATGGTCGAACAGCGTCAGCTGGCGAAACAGGGTGCTGTCGGTAGGCTCCAGCGCGACGCACAGGCGCGCCAGCGTCGGCTCATCCAGTAGATGGCCCAGATGATGGGCGGTGGCGACGGCGGTGGCAGCGATATCGGCGGTGCTGCTGGCCATCCCTTTGGCCACCGGGATCGTTGAGTGCAGGGTGATGCGGATCTGCTGGCTCAGCGCTGGGGGGTAGCCCCAGTGGGCCAGCAGCTGGTCGACCATCGCCCGCGACAGCGGCCGCTCGTCTTTTCGCGGTACCCCGGTCTCGACCTCGACGGTGCTGTACCAGTCCACCGGACAGGAGACCAGCTTTTCGCTGCCGAGGATCCAGCCCTGGATAAGTTCTCCGCACGAGGCGGGACATTGTGCAACAGCCACGTTTTCACCTTTCCGCTTACCTTCGCCAGGGCGCATAGTGGCATGGCGACCCGCCGGTTACCATGATTCTCCGCAAGAGGAGGCGCGTCGTTTATGCCGACACCGCCAGCTCGCGCGCCTGCGGCAATGCAAGACGCATGACGTCGCGGGCAATCATTAGCTCTTCATTGGTGTTGATCACCGCCACTTTGACCAGCGCATTATCCGCCTGAATAAAGGTCGCGCTCCGCTGGTTTTTCTCGTCGTCCAGCGCGAGGCCGAGAAAATGCAAATTGCGGCAGATCGTCGCCCGCGCCCGGGCGGAATTCTCGCCTATGCCGCCGGTAAAGATCAGCGTGTCCAGACCTCCCATCTGCATGATATAGCTGCCGATAGTCGCGCGAATGCGTTCGGCAAACAGCGACAGCGCCAGAGCCGCCCGTTCGTTGCCGGCGTCAGCTGCCTGTTCGACGTCGCGGTAATCAGATGACACACCGGAGACGCCAAGCAGCCCGGATTCATTATTCAGCAACTGGCTGAGCTGCTGGGCGGATTTCCCTTCTTTCTCCACCAGCCAGGGAAGAATCGACGGGTCGATATCGCCGCTGCGGGTGCCCATCATCACCCCGGACTGCGGGGTAAAGCCCATTGAGGTATTCACCGATTGCCCGCCTTTGATGGCGCAGACGCTACAGCCATTGCCCAGATGGCAGCTTACTACCCGCAGGGCGCTCAGCGGTACGCCCAGCTTTTCCGCCAGCGCGCTGCTGACATAGTGATGGCTGGTACCGTGAAAACCGTAGCGGCGAATGCCCAGCTCGGCGTAATAGCGCCAGGGGAGGGGATAGAGCCAGGCCTCCGGCGCCAGGGTCTGGTGAAAGGCGGTATCAAAAACCGCCACCGCCGGTACCGCGGGTAACAGCTGGCGAAAGAGACGTATGCCCAGCGCATTGACCGGGTTATGCAACGGCGCCAGCTCCGCCAGGCGCTCGATCTCCCGCAGGGTATCGTCGCAGACCAGCGCGGCGTCTTTGAAGCGTTCGCCGCCGTGGGCGACGCGGTGGCCAACGCCGTCGATCTCCTGCAGGCTGCTCAGGATCCCGCGGCCGGTCAGCGCCTCCAGCAGCAGGGTCACTGCCTCATGGTGATCGGCGATGGGCAGCGTCTCCTGCCATTTCTGTGCCGACGTTTTCAGCGTGAAGCGGGCCTCGGGCAGGCCGATACGTTCGATCAACCCCTGACAGAGCAACGCCCCCTGCGGCATGTTAAGCAGCTGAAACTTCAGGGAGGAGCTGCCGGCGTTAATCGCCATGATTTTATAGGTCATTGATATTCCTCTGCATTCAGGCAGGCGAACAGGTCATCAAGCCCGTCGCCGGTTAACGCGCTGGTGATAAAGATATGTCCGGCGCCCGCCGCCTCGAGCCATGTCCTGACCTGTTGCAGACGGGACGGGGCGGCCAAATCGGCTTTAGTGATCACCCCGATGACCGGGCGGTTCATCGGAGCGGTAAACCCCGGAGAAAAAGGTGACCAGGGCGCATCGGCATTTAGTACCAGCGCGATGACATCGGCCTCGCAGGCGCTGGTGAGCAGTGCACTGTACAGGCAGCGGTTTTCCAGATATTCCCCGGGGGTGTCGATCGCGGCCGGCGTCCAGACGATGGCCTGGGTTTTCTGATAGCGCAGGGTTTCGCCACGCAATACCTGGGTCAACGAGGTTTTGCCGCACTGGCTGGGTCCGATAAGCATCAGGCGTTTCATGGGCTCAGGTCCGGGTAATTGGGCAGGCGGTGAAGCGCATCAGCTCACCGAGGGTGCGGGTGACCTGCCTGAGCGCGTACTCCACGGCGGAGACATCGCCGGTCAACACCACCGCGCCGGTGAAGCGATCGAGAAAACCGATCTCCACCGCGCCGGACTTGGTAGCGATGTCGCAGGCGATAATCGATGCTTCACTGGGGGTAATGGTAAGAATGCCGATGGCGGAGACCGCGTCCGGCAGACCCAGCTTTTTGAACAGATCTTTGCCAGGATTGGCAATGAGATGCGCCAGAGTGACCTGTTTGCCCGGGACATACTCCTGGATCATGCGTTCGGTAGGGGTTTGCGGTTCCATTATCCCTCCATCAGCTGTTGCCACAGCGCATCGTGCGGTCGCGGGATCACTGCCCGGTGAACCAGTAATCCTTTCTCGCCTGCGCTGTCGCTGGCCACCGTGACGGCGTTGTCGACATCGGCGATATCACCCGCCACCACCATGTAGCATTTGCCGCCGATACCAAACGCCATATGGACCCGCACCAGGGTGACGTTGGCCGCTTTCACCGCGTGGTCGGCGGCGCTGATGCACGCCGCCACGCTCCAGGTTTCGACGATCCCCGCCGCCTGCCGCTGCCCGACCACGTTGAGACCGCTGATCGCCGGTAGTACGCTGGGGTGAATGTTGGCCAGCACCAGGCTGTCCACCAGCATCTCCCCAGCGCGCGCGGTGCCGGCGGCGATTGCCTGCTGCACGGCGCCGACGTCGCCGCCGAGCATCAGCAGGAATTTCCCGGGGCAAAGGGTTCTGCAGAGCAGGAGCTGTACGTTCGCGCTTTTCAGCATGACGTCGCCCAGCTCCATCCCCCTGGCGATGCTGGTCAGTTCTAAAATTCCGATAGCCTGGGTCATGATTAACCTCTTACAAGCGTAATGGCCTGCTCCGTGATGGCGGAGACCAGGCCGTCAATACTGGCGTGCACCGGCGCGCCGAGGGCGTCGGCGGGGATATCCGCCAGTAGCTGGCCGCGCGTTACCCGCTCTCCCGGCGCGACGCAGGGCACGGCGCTGATGCCGATATGCTGGCGCAGGGGCAGGGTGACGCAGGCCACCTCCGGCTCCACCGCCGTCAGCGGCGCTTCCTGATACCAGGGATCAAGTCCCAGTTTGCTGATGAGCCGCTTGACCGGCACCAGGCGGTGCTTCGCCATCTCGTCCGCCGGACGCAGCGGTCCGTCGTAGCGCAGGTTTTTCGCCCTCAGCTCACGTTTCAGCAGACGGTTGATGCGCATGGGGGAAATACCCACCGGGCAGGCGACGCTCTCGCAAACGTTGCACTCCGAACAGGTCAGGGCGCTGAGCAGCAGCGACGGGGTGGCCGCCTGGCGATAGTTCACCGCCCGCACCAGCAGATGAGGGGAAAGCTCATGGCCGATCAGGTGCCGGGGGCATAAATCTGTGCATAAACGGCACTGTTCACAGACGGTGCGGGCGATGGCGAGCAGCGTTCGTTCATCCTGCCGCCGTCGCTGGATCAATGGATGGTTGCCCGGGAGCACCAGCAGGCCGCCGGTGGTTTTGGTGACCGGTGTCTCGAGGGAGGTAATAAGCGAGCCCATCATCGGACCGCCGTTGATAAACCCCGGATCGTCAACCGTCGCGCCGCCGGCCAGATCCAGCACCTCGCGCAGCGATATACCCAGTGGTACGGCCAGCGTCAGCGGACGGGCGACGGCGCCATTGACGGTCAACGTCCGGCGAGTCACCGGATAGCCCTGTTCCACGGCTCTGGCGATATTGAGCACCGTCTGCACGTTATTGACCACCACGCCGACGCTGACCGGCAGCGCGGCAGGTGGTACGCGGCGTCCCGTCGCCAGCCAGATAGTGAGCACCTCATCCCCGGCCGGATAGACGTCAGGCAGAATATGCAGCCGGGCCCATTCCGGGAGTCGTGGGGTTAGTGCCGCAATCGCCGGAGCATATTTCGCCTTCAGGGCAATGATCCCTTCCCGGGCGCCAGTGGCGGTCATCGCGTAACCCAGGCCGCGAATCAGTCGGTCAGCCTGCTGAGCCATCAGCTGTTGGTCAACCTTCAGCATCGGTTCGCATTCGGCGGCGTTCACCAGCACGGTGTCCACCCGGGCCTGCAGTTTGATGTGGGTCGGAAAGCCTGCGCCACCGGCTCCTACGACGCCAGCGGCCCGAACGCGTTCGCGGATCTCCGCTGCATCAATGCTTGATAGTGGCCCTATCGCTTCACTCATTGCAGGTTCTCCAGCAGTTGCGCGATGGCCGCGCCATCGACCGGACGCGGGTTGGTGCGCAGGGTGGCGTCGGCCAGCGCGGCCGGCACCATGGCGGGAATTCGCGATAAGAAAAGGGGATACTTTTCCTGCAGCGCGCCCTTGAGGGTGGGAATGGCGCACTGCTGTTTCAGCGTTTCCACCGCGGTAAGCAGCGCCTGGAAAGCTTCCTGTTCGCCAGCTTCGGGCGGGCAGAAGCGGCAGGCCCTGGCCAGGCGTGCATAGCGCTTAGCCGCTCGCGGCTCGCCGGCATTGAAGCGGATCACCGCGGTCAGCAGCAGCGCATTGGCCAGGCCATGGGGGAGGTGAAACTGGCCGCCAAGCTGATGGGCGATCGCATGATTGAGCCCAAGGCCAGCCTGGCTAAAGGCCATACCGGCGAGGGTTGATGCATTGTGCATTTTGCTGCGGGTCGCAATGCAGTCGCCCTGACGAATCGCAACGGGCAGGGCGCGAAACACCAGCCTGGCGGCCTTTTCCGCCAGCGCATCGGTAAAATCGGTGGCCTGCGGCGAGACCCATGCCTCCAGGGCGTGGGTCAGCGCGTCCAGCCCGGTATGGGCTGTGATGGTGGGCGGTACGCTAACCACCAGCGTCGGGTCGATGATCGCCATGTCGGGACAGAGCGCCTCATGGAACAGCGGGTACTTGATCCCTTTTTCCGGGTCGCTGATGACGCAGGCGCTGGTCACTTCAGAACCGGTACCGCTGGTGGTGGGGATCGCCACGCAGGTGTCGACAGGCAGACCGCCCTGCTGGCTGAACCAGACGATAGCCTTGGCGGCATCCATCGCCGAGCCGCCGCCGAAGCCGATCACCACCTGCGGACGCAGGGCCTGCATCTGCGCTATCCCTTTCGCCACGGTGTGAATGGTCGGATCCGGTGTAATATCGCTGAACACGCTGACGCGGTTGCTGGCGGGCAGCGCGGCGCGCAGTCGGTCAAGCAGCGGCGAGCGCGCCAGGAAGCCGTCGCAGACGATCCAGATGTGCTGATGGCTAAAGCGCTGCAGCGCGGCCAGGCTGCCCGGGCCGCTGTAGAGGCGCGTTTGCAGAGAAAAGGTATGCATGGCGCCCCCGGTTAGCGAATGGAAAAACCGTTGGTCAACACGCAGCGCCGCAGGCGGGCGAACGTCCGCGCGGAGGTGGTGCCTTCTCCGGTTGGCGTGGCGATGGTGAAGGTGGTAAACCCTTCGCCGCCGACGCCGATTCCCGCGTAAGACGGGCCATTTTTGACAAAAATGGAGGTCTGCAGCGTGCGTGCCGCCAGATTGAGCCGCGAGACATTCTGCGAGTGCATAATGGCGGTGTGGTGCAGACCCTCCTCAACGCGCAGGGCCAGCGCCAGGGCGCTGTCAAAGTCGGCGACCCTGACGATCGGCAGCACCGGCATCAGCTGCTCGCAGGTCACCCAGGGGTCGTTCGCCTCCACCTCGGCTATCAGCAGGCGAGGGGGGCGAGGCGGAACGGCGAGACCCGCCGCCGCCAGCAGCGCAGCCGGGCTTTTACCGACCAGTTTTTTATTCGCCGCGCCGTCGGGCAGGCAGACGGCACGCAGGGTATCGGCCTCCTGTCGGCTCAACAGCAGCGCGTCAAAATCCTGCATCTGCTGGATCAGGCGGTCAGCGACGGAGGCGACGACGATCAGGCTTTTTTCGGCGATACAGGGCAGGTTGTAATCGAAGGCGGCGCCGCTGATAATATCTTCGGCGGCTTTGACGAGATCGGCGGTTTCATCAACGATGCACGGCGGATTGCCGGCGCCAGCGCCGATCACTTTTTTACCGCTTTTCATGCCCATCGCCACAATGCCAGGGCCGCCGGTGATAGCCAGAACGGCAATCAGCGGGTGGGACATCATTTGCTGGGTGGCTTCAAAGGTCGGCTCGGCAACGGTCACCACCAGGTTACGGATCCCGCTGCAGCGGTAGGCGATCTCTTCGATCCTGGCGATAAGCTTCAACGAGACCTTTTTCGCGCCGGGATGGGGGCTGAAATAGACGCTGTTACCCGCCGCCAGCATGCTGATACTGTTGTTGATAATGGTTTCCGTTGGGTTGGTGCTGGGCGCCACGGCGCCAATAACCCCGAACGGCGAGTACTCAAACAGCACCATCCCGCCATCGCCGGTGAGGGCGCTGGTAGTGAGATCCTCTATGCCCGGCGTGTTTTCAAGAGCGGCTTTATTTTTCAGATATTTATCTTCTTTGTTGCCCATGCCGGTTTCCGTGGCGCTCTCTTCCGCCAGCGTCGCCAGCTCGGGGGCCAGCGTCTCCCGCAGGGCGCTGATAATGGCGCTGCGGGTTTTTAGCGGACACTGCTGATAGCGGAGAAAAGCCTGATGAGCGGCGTCGATGGCGCTGCCGACATCGCAGAAAATGCCCTGCTCTTGCTGAGGGGCAGGGGGCGTCGGCGCGAGCTTTTCACTGAGGATGGTGCGGATAAGGGTTTCCAGTTCTGCTGTATTCATTGATGAGTTCTCACGTTAATGGCCGCCATGGCAGCCTGTGCAATAGCCATATCCTGCTCGACGCTGCCGCCGCTAATGCCGATGCCGGCTATTAGCTGGCCATCGCGCCACAGCGGATATCCGCCGCCAAAGGTGACGACTTTGCCCTGCAGATGGCTCTCCAGACCGTACAGCGCAGCGCCTGGCTGTACGGTCGTCGCGAGCTCGTGGGTGGCGGTTTTCATGGCGACGGCGGTCCAGGCTTTTTTCGGCGCCAGCTCGCTGCTGACCAGCAGCGCATCGGGCATTCGCCAGGTCACGGTTTCGGTGCCGTGTGCGTCAACGATGCTGACCACCACCGGCACCTGCAGCTGGCGGGCGTGTTCAATGGCCTGACGGATGAGCTGATGCAGCTCGTGAAAGGAGAGCGACCCGGCCTGGGCTTTGGGCGCGTCGGGCGCAGGCGACCCGCTGGCGGCCAGATAGCGGGCCGCGATCTCCGTCACAAGGCGGCGCTGGTGAGCGGCATGATCCTCGCTGCGCGCCAGGGCATACAGGCAGTCAGATAAGCGGTTCAGATAACGCAGCAGTATCTGACGGATAGTAACCTCTGCCGCCAGCTCGACCAGCCGGCGCTCCGCCCGTCTGGCAACGGTGCGGGCCAGGTGCAGACGGCTGGCGGCTTCACAGCGTCCGGGCAATACAAACTGGTGCAGCGCCGGCACGCGGGCCATCTCGCGATCGATGGTCTGCTCCAGCAGGGCAATCTCTTCGCTGCTGATATAGCGCTTACCCGGTGATGGCTGTTCGCTGTCGCTGGCGAGCTCCGCGCTGAACCAAAAAATGTGCTGCTGCAGGGCTTCGAGCAGGGTGCGCTGTTCCTCTTCAGCGACGGCGCAGACGCACAGGCTCAGCATAGCGTTCAGTTCATCCAGGGTGCCGTAGGCTTCGACGCGCGGATGCGTCTTGCTGACCCGCTGGCCGGTAAAGAGTGATGTACTGCCGGCATCGCCGGTTCGGGTATAGATAGCCACAGGCGCCCCCTTAGCGTGAAAGTGAGTCAACAATGCCCACGACGGCAAGATCGATGGCCTCATTCGGGCCGCTGAAAACGTGGCGTGCGCTCGAGCCGCTGCAGAGCAGCACCAGCTCGCCGACGCCAGCGCCAACCGAATCTACCGCCACTTCATCGCCGCTCGTGGGGAGAATCGGACGATCGTCGTCCGCGCTTACCCGGCGCACCAGCAGCAGTTTTTTGCCGTTCAGAGAGGGCGATTTTTGCGTCGAGACGACGGCGCCGGTCACGCGTGCCAGATGCATAGTTCACTCCTGCTTAATCAATTGAACATGCCGCGCGACGGCCGCTTCGCGGGCGAGGGCGGTGATAATGGGGCGGCGGCGCAGCACCAGATAGCCGCCACTGAAACGGGCTACGTCGGCATAGGTGAGCACCGACGCGGCGTGAAGCCTGACGGGCTGGCCAAGCGGGTCGCTGAACGTCAGCGGCAAGCGGGCGAGTTTTTTTACCGCCAGCGCGGGGAGCAGGGCGGGAAGCAGCGTTAGCTGTACCCGAACGCCCCAGGCCATCGCCTCATGCAGTGCGCAACCGGCTGCCGCCAGCGCACGCTGGCCGGCAAGCTGCTCCAGCAGCGGTAAATCCACCTGCACGATGCGCAGCGAAGCGTGCTGGCACAGCAGGCTGCGGATATCCGCTTCGCCGAGCTGGGCCACGCTGAGCGTGGCCGTGCTGAGGGCGCGACGGCGCAGACGGGCGGCGACCTCTTCGACGATACGCTGCAGCATCGCGTGGTTCATGGCTTCGTCACCAGCGTTGCCCAGGCTTGCGCAGCGTCAGCGCCTGCCGCATTGGCCTCGTCAGTATCGATGTGCATCTCAAGACGCATATCCGGGGCAACGCGGACCGCCACGTTGTCGAAGATAAGCCGCCTGTCGCTGCCTTCGATCGCCACCGCGACGCTATCGCCATGGGAGACGCGCAGGATCAACGCATCAAGTGGCGACATATGAATATGTCGCTGGGCAACAATCGTCCCGCCGCTCAGCTGCAGTTCGGCAAAGGGGCTTATCAGGCGGATCCCCGGCGTGCCCTGCAGATTGCCGGACATGCGCAGCGGCGCGGCGATACCGAGGATCCGGGCGTCGGTGCGTGAGATTTCCACCTGGCTGGTCTGGCGCAAAGGGCCGAGCAGGCGCACGTTGTTTAATCGCCCTTTGGGGCCAACCAGGGTCACCGTCTGCTCTGCAGCATATTGTCCCGGCTGCAGCAGCGCTTTTTTCGGCTGGATGGGCTGCGCGGGAAAAAGCCTGGCATAGTCAGCCGCCGCTAAATGGATATGGCGACTGGAGATACCGATTGGAATGGGACGCTGGCGCATCTCATCCAGCACTTTGTTGACTGTCG
The DNA here is from genome assembly GCF_018199955.1 of Klebsiella sp. P1954. Lineage (NCBI taxonomy): Bacteria > Pseudomonadati > Pseudomonadota > Gammaproteobacteria > Enterobacterales > Enterobacteriaceae > Klebsiella > Klebsiella sp. P1954. The sequence goes on from NZ_CP073373.1 coordinate 3,960,497, forward strand.
AAGCCAGCTGTTGTTTATCCATTACGCGTCACCTCGTTTACCGGCGTGCAGGCACTGCGAGCGGGGATCGCCTTTTTGTCGTGGGCAGTGTGGGTCCAGGCACAGGTTGCAGGTTACCCGCTCCGTAGAGTGGGAAGGGGCGTCTGTGAGGGCCGTGTTCTCCTCCGTCACGGCGACTTCAGGCGCTGGTGAAGGCGCCTGGACGCGGGCCGGCAGCAGGCCTTCCCCGGGCCTGGCGATAACCTTCTGCGCTACCAGCCCCTGCTGCCGTTCGGCGAGTTCGGCCCCGGTCATCACCGCCGCCTGGACAGAGGCCACATCACCGGCGATCTTCACCACCATCCAGCCGGAACCGTTGGTCTTTTCCAGGGCGAGCAGCGTGATGGCGGCCGCTTTCGCCATAGCGTCGGCGCAGGTGATGGCCAGGGCCAGACCGCTGACCTCAAGTAATCCCAGTGATTGCTTCACGCGGTGCTCCTTTTTTGAGGGTCAGACGGATTTCGGCAGAATGGCCTCAACATCGCTATGCGGGCGCGGGATCACATGGCTGGACTTGACCTCGCCGACCACGCTGGCCGCCGCGCTGCCGGCGTCAACGGCGGCTTTGACCGCGCCGACGTCTCCGCGGACCATCACGGTAATCAGCCCGGAGCCAATTTTTTCGTAACCAATCAACTGCACGTTGGCGGATTTCACCATTGCATCAGCGGCTTCAATGGCGCCAACCAGGCCTTTCGTTTCAACCAGTCCTAGTGCGTTATTCATACTGCGTTCTCCTGTGGATTAAGCATGGCGATCCCGAAATGGGATCCCTTTGACGAGACGAGCCGCATTGTTGCCAGTGTTTCGCCGGGCCAGCCTGTTCTGGTGATACATCAGCGAAAACAGCGGAGTTGATGCGGGTAAATTTTTGTAGTGCACGATGAGCCGTTCCCGGTCGCAGGCGATGCCTACCTGCAGCGGCGAACGCTGCGCCGCCTGCCAGGCGTGATGGATAAGATCGCCGCCGGTCTGCGGCTGCAGAACAAAAGGAATGCCTTCCTCTTCAATGCCCAGCAGGACATCGCGCCACTGTTCGCTGCATTCGTCAGTGACGGCAATGACGATGGCGGGGGCGACTACGCTACTCTCCATGTGTGCCTCCTTTTTGCCAGGAAAGGAGTAATCCGCTGGCGACCGCATTGCGTGGGCCTTCACAGCCGCGGATATTGCCGCGCCCGGCAACCAGCCGGTAGTGCGCCAGCGCGTCGGTGACCAGCTGGGGGATCTCGAAATCGAGGGACGAGCCGCCCACCAGCACCACGAACGGGATGTCGCGAATGTTGCCGGTAGGGCTCACCTGGCGTAACGCTCGCAGGGCGTTGGTGACAAAGACGCGTGATTTGGCGCTACGGCGAATGGCGCGCACTTTCTCCAGCGGCAGATCGCCGGGCAGGGGAACCAGTTCATCCGGTTTCACCACGCAGACGCGGGCAAATACCGTCGGTGGTAAGGCCGACGGAAAAAACTGGACGCTGCCGTCTTCATGACGCAGATGAAACAGGCTTTCGACTTTTGCCAGCGGATATTTTTTGATCTCTTCCGCCAGGTAGCGGTCCTCAAGCCCCAGCTCGCGGGCGATGATCATCGTGACCATATCGCCGGCGCCGGCCAGGTGAGTGGCGCTGATCTCTCCCTGCGCATTGATAATGGAGGCGTCGGTCGACCCGGCGCCCAGATCGAGGATCGCCAGCGGGCGCGTGGTGCCGGGAGTGGTGAGCGCCCCAAGAATGGCCGCCTCCGCTTCGGCGCCGCCCACCTGAACCGCAATCTGCAGTTTGTGCTCAATTTCACGGGCGATGAGGGCCATCTGCAGGCGATCCGACTTGACCATCGAGGCGATACCCACCGCCTGCTCCAGCGAGAACTCTCCCGCAAGACCGCCGGTCACGCTGACTGGCACCGCCGTATCAACGGCCAGCAGATCCTGAATGCGGATCTCCTGAGCTGGCTTATTGGTAAGCTCCGCCATGGTCTGGCGCACGTGCTCAAGCATGCCGCCGATATTGGTGCCCGCTTCTCCCGCGACGTTGTCCAGTTTGCCGCAGCCGTCAACCGCTTTCATGATGGCTTCCGCCCCGGCGGCCACATCAACCTGTACGCTGCGCCCCTGAGCGATGAGCAGCAGATTACCTGCCGGAATAGCGCGGGCCTTGACGTCGCCGGAGGGGGTTTTCACCACCACGGCCGAGCGGTTGCCAATCAGCGCCCGCGCCATTGGCACGATATTTTTGGTCTCCTCGGCGTTGAGATCGAAAACGGTCGCAATACCGTAGGGGTTGGAGAGCGTTTCGATGATCTTACCGGGTAAAGCGACCTCGACGGCCGCCAGCATGCCAAGTGGAATCCGGTCGATATGCTGAACTTCGTCGATCACCGGTAGCGGTTGCTGTAGCCGGTTATTGACCAGCACGCCGTCATCCTGCTGCAAAATAATGCCGGTTATCTGATAGCCCGCTGCCGTTGCCGCATTGACCATCGCGGCGACATCGGCAAAGTCAAAGGCCGAGGAGACCACCAGAATATAGGGAGTGCCCGCGGAGCAGGACAGCAGCGCCTCTGGTGTGATGGTGATGCCGACCCCCAGTCCGACGCCGCCGGGTGTCTTCGGGTTATGGCCGATCATGGTGGACTCGGTGATGATGGTTTCCGTGATGGTTTCCATCGCCACATCGCCAATGACCGGCGTGGCTTCGTTAATGCGAATAAGCGAAATATCGCTGAGCTGAATGCCGGCCGCTTTTGCCGCCTGCGTTAGCGCCTCCTGGATACCGAACACATTTCGTAATGTGCCTTTTATACCCGTGGTTTCAGCCAACGCGCTGTGGCGAATGTTCAGCACACCTGCGTCATCGACCGTCGCCAGGGCGACTTCTGTCGAGGAGTTGCCAATATCAATGCCAGCGATATAGCGCATGCTTACCCCCTGTTAATCGTCGCCTTTGAGTTTCTTACGCTCGATGTACAGCCCGGCCGCTTCCCGAACAAAGGCGGCACAGAGTCGTGCCTGGTAGCGATGCTCGAGGTCATCAGCGATCGCCAGTAGCTCCGCCTGGGTGGAACGGTATGGGCGCAGGGCGTTGTAGATCTCAAGGATCCGGTCGTCGGGAACCGCGGTGAGCTCTGCGGCCCGCTCAAAGTTCATCGCCAGCCGATCGCGTCCGGCATCCTGGGCGATCGCCGCCTGCATACGCAGCGTTTCCGGAGTGATGCGCATGTCCTGCGCCGTAACGCGATCGCTTAATACGTTCTCCAGCGTCAGGTCATCGAGCGTTTTATTGGTAGCGGTTTTGACCCACTCCGGATGGCGGGTCGCTAACGGGTAGTCGCTAACTTTTGGCTGGCGAACGGTGTCGTTTGTCGGCGCGGCTGGCGCGGGCGTTATCCCGTCCTGTAGGCTGTTCATCCGGCTCAGCACGTCGCGTACCATGGATTCAATTGCGTCGGTATTCATCGGGATATCCTTTGTTAAAGCGCCACGCGCAGTTCCTGCGGGTTTTTGCCCGTCACCACGTATTTGGTCTCTTTAATGTGCAAAATGGCCGACTTCGCCTGGTATTTGGGACGAGCCATCTGATCGTTAAGCGTCGGCACCGGCTGCGGCGACTCGCGTTTGGCGTAGCGCGCGGCGTTTTTGCCAATCTGACGGTAGGTTTCCAGCGTCAGCAGCGGCGCCTGCGGGAAGAGTTCCAGATTGGAAAGCGGCGGCAGGCCGCGCTGGTGGATGACGGTGGTGCCTTTCGACTGAATACCGATCGAGATGCCGGAGCCGCTCAGGCGGTTGCCTTCCACTGCCACGAAGGCGACGTCAGAAGACTTAAAGCAGCGGATCACCCGGGCTTTGATGCCTTCTTCCTCAATGCCGGCGATCACTTCGCGCAGAATATTTTTATGCGGAATGCCGACGATATTGGCGGTTTGCGCCAGACCAAACGCTGGCCCGACGGCAATAATGACTTCATCCTGCTGCGTGCTGGGTTTGGCTTCGCCGATTTCCGTCAGGAAGCTGTCGCCGGACACAGGCGCAACGGCGACCGGCGCGGCAGAGGCGACAGAAGCCGCAGGCGCGCTAAAGGAGACCGGCTTATCTGCGCCTGATTTCATCTCCACCAGCACCTCTTCGATAATCTGGCGCAGCAGCGTTTCGTTAATTTCCATTTTTCACCCCTTAGCCAAGTTCATTGGGATCGAGCGCGCCCGGGATATTTTTAATCTCTTCCCAGCGCTCGCCTTGCAGGCGGTAGCCTGTTGCCGGACCGGCATAATCGTTCACGTCATTCACGGCCGAGAGCACCTGGCCCTCGCCAACAATGATGGCGGAGGTATGCAGGTAGTCGCCGGTGAGCTTGGCTTTCTGAATATTGAGCATGTCCTGGGCGACATCGGGGAAGCCGCCTTTCGCCAGGGCTTTCACCACCTCCAGGCCGTTGCGGTTCTTGTTGATGATCTCCTGAGCAAACTTGATGTCCTCGACGATATTGCGCTCAGGCATATCTTTTGAACCGTGGGCGTAGGTGGCGGCTTCTACTTCTTCATCCGTAATAGGCGGCAAACCCATGCCGGCAAATACCGCCTGCAGCGCGCGGGCGGCTTTGTTGCGAATGGCGATCACGTCCTCTTCACGCACCGGCCGCAGGCCGCCATCGACCTTCAGGTCGCGCTGGATCACGTTGTAGTCATCGAAGTCTTCGGCATCTTCGTTGGAACCGGCGAACATGTTGTCGTAGTTCGGCACCGCCGAGTAACCGGAGGAGATGAAGTCGGTGCCTGGCAGGAACTGCATCAGCAGACGCGCGGTACGCCGCATATCCGAGTGGGTAAAGGTTTGATCGTTGCTGGAGGCGCACTCCAGATCCAGCGCTGAGCAGATCAGGTTTTCCGCCAGTACGGCGCGGATCCCGGACGGCACGGCGGACGGTACGCCGATACAGCTGACGGAGCCATTCTGCAGGCCTTGCACCCCGGCGGCTTTGGTGATGTAGATGCAGCGCGCTTCGAGATAAAGCATCGATTTGCCTTCGGCATAGCCCATCTGTACTTCAGAACCGGAACCGGAGGTAAAGCGCATTTTCAGGCCGCGCGAGGCGTAGGAGGAGGCGAGGAAGCCTTTCGACCACGGGGTGTCATCGCCATCGGTAAACACCGGTTCCGTACCGTACACCGAAATGGTTTCGGCATAGCAGGTGTGGCCCAGCATACCCAGTTTCAGCTCGGTGGCTTCTTCCAGCGAACACTGGGTGAGGACGCCGGGACGGCCAACCTGTGAACCGACCAGCAGGGCGATGGCGTTGAACGGCGCGTAGCGCGCCACGGCGACGGTGGTCTCCTGCTCGTCAAAGCCGCGCCATGCGCCTTCAGCGGCGTCGGCGGCAATCTGTACCGGATTGTCTTTGATATTAGTGACATGCGCCTGCTGGGACGGCGTGCGGCGGGCGCGCATTTTTTGCATCGCCATCATCATCTCGACCACGTTCATATGCGACACCACTTCCACGATTTTCGCCGGGGTGATCGCGGTAGTGAGCGGCACGATGTCGCTGCGTTTAACGTTCGGGTCGCAGAGCATGTTGGCGAGCTTAACCGAATCCATGGCCATCACTTCTTCGGCCCGGGCGAGATTAATGCCGTAGCGCGCGATAAAGTGGTCAATCAGGTCGAACTGCTCAACCGGTTTACCGTCGAGTTCGGTCACCGCGCCGTTGACGATGCGGATAGAAGGTTTGGGATCGTTAGGACTTTCCATCGCGATAAAGCCCTCTTCAATCCACTCCTTAACGAAACCATCCTGATTCACAGGGCGTTTCGCCAGTGCTTCAAATCTTTTCGATCTCATGAATCAGCCTCGCGGATATTAAATGTAGGAGGGGCGATCGTTTTTCGGTTCGGCGCCCAGCGTCGCCAGTACGGTTTTGCCGATTTCCCGGGCGGAGATCACCGCCTGGCGCACCGCGCCAGAGTCGCCGGAAATCACCAGAATGGCTTCGTTGCTGAAACTGGTGCCGTGGGCCGGTGAGCTGTAAGCCACCACCTCGACGTTGGCTGATTTCAGCGCGGTATCGGCCATCAGCACGCCAACGGACGCCGGGGCGCCGACGATAATGCCGCAGGCGCGGCCCAGTGGGGCGCCGAACGCTTTTTCCAGGGCATAACTGGCGCGCGCGGTATACTGCAGCTCAATATGACCCGCTTCGTTGCCGTAGACATCGCCGAAGGTACGGTCCAGCTCTTTCAGCGCGACCTCAATCCCGCGTTTGACGTCGGAAACATCATTCCCGCCCAGCACAATCAGCGAGCCATGGCCGGCGCCGCCTTTGGTGTCGCGAGGAAGCTCAATGCTGACCACTTCGGTGTTGGTGGCTTTGACCGCTTCATCGGCGGCCATGATGTGCGGCCCGGCGCCGGTGCGGGCGCCGAGGATGCCGATAGAGCGGTAGTGTTTTTCGAGCTTCATCGCCTCCAGCAACGCGGCATCCACGTTGGCGATGACCAGCCCGAGGGTGTCGCCAATGGCGGTCCCGACAAATTCCGTTAAGCTGCAGCTTTTCTCTGCCATAGCCGTCTCTCCTGTGGGATGGGGGGTATCGGGAAGCGCCTGCTGCTCTGGCGTCGCTACACGGGCTATGACTTGCGCCATGATCTGTTCAACCAGCTCATTGCTGCTCATTGGCTATTCCCCTTCGGTAAGATTTTTTCAACATCGGTATGGGGGCGGGGAATGACGTGTACGGCTTTCACTTCGCCCACGTGGCGGGCTGCGGCGGCACCGGCGTCGGTGGCGGCTTTAACTGCCCCCACGTCGCCACGCACGATGACGGTCACCAGGCCTGAACCGATCCTTTCATAGCCAACTAATAAAACGTTGGCCGACTTAACCATTGCGTCAGCGGCCTCTATGGCTGCGGTTAAGCCTTTGGTTTCTACCATTCCTAATGCTTCTTGTTGCATAAAGACCTCGCAGGATATGTGCCAGTGAGGGAACTATATGGCGGAGCGGCGAAAAAGAATGGCTGAGTTGATGGTGGAGAGCGAAAAATAGTGGTTTTTATATAATATAAAATGGATTTATTTTATTTTATATCGTTGTTTTTATTTGATTTTATTGTTTGTATAAATGTGATTATATTGCAGTTCACGCTCCGTATTTACATTTTAAAAGGTGATTTTTTAAATTTTTTTTGCTATGCGATATTTTGCGTGATGTGATATTTGTTGAAAAATAAGCACTGCGCTTTCGCAATTTTTTATCATTTAGTTGGAAATTAAAATACCCCCTGAACGCCCGCCATTGCTGCATGGATTCGCGAACAAATAGCAATAAATTATTCTTCTTCGGCGACTTTACGCCGCCCGATTTCCGCAGGATGCCAACACTTTGCCGCTGCCGGTTTCTATAGTGGGCCTCGCCGTACCCAACGAGCCAGCGGATGGTTGGCTGGCCTGGACACGAACTTCGTCACGAGGTGTCACAATGAATGGTTCTTTACGCGCGCAATGTATCGCCGAGTTTTTAGGCACCGGGCTGTTTCTGTTTTTTGGTATCTGCTGCCTGAGCGCCCTGAAACTGACCGGCGCCAGCCTGGGGCTGTGGGAGATCTGTATTATCTGGGGACTGGGTATTTCTCTGGCGGTGTACCTGACGGCCGGCATTTCGGGGGGACATCTGAACCCCGCGGTCACCGTCGCCCTGTGGCTGTTTGCCTGCTTCCCGGGCAGAAAAGTGGTGCCCTATATCGTGGCTCAGGTCGCCGGCGCGTTTGGCGGCGCCGTGCTGGCCTGGATACTTTACAGCACCCTGTTTACGCAATTTGAAACGGTGCATCATATGGTGCGCGGCAGCCTGGAAAGCCTGCAGCTGGCCAGTATATTCAGCACCTACCCGGCGCCTGAGCTCAGCATCTGGCATGCGGCACTGGTGGAGGTGGTGATCACCTCGATGCTGATGGGGATGATCATGGCGCTCACCGATGATGGCAACGGCGTACCCAAGGGCCCACTGGCGCCGCTGTTGATTGGCATTCTGGTGGCGGTGATCGGCGCCTCGACCGGGCCGCTTACCGGCTTCGCGATGAATCCAGCACGCGATTTTGGCCCGAAATTGTTCACCTGGTTCGCCGGGTGGGGCAATATCGCCATGACCGGGGGAAGAGATATTCCCTATTTTATCGTGCCCATTATCGCACCGTTGTTAGGGGCCTGCCTCGGCGCCGCAATTTATCGTTTTCTTATCGCCAATAATCTGCCCTGTCATACCTGCGTGGAGGAAGAAAATACGCGTTAGCGTCATAAGGGGAATGTATCTGTGAAATAGCCAGGCTAATTTCATGAACCGATATCACGAACCGCTCAAAAAGTCTCCCCGGGTTGGGAGACTTTTGTTATTGTCAATGCACTTTTTTATCGTCGATGGGATCTGATGCTAAAAAAGGTAAATATGAAAAATATGTTTTATTTATAACAAAAAATTAACTGAGGGGTTTTATCATGATTTCTGCGAGTACCCTAAACTCAGAACTCATCAATAAAATCGCACAGGATTTTGCGCAAGCCACCAGTCTGGCGGTTGTGGTCGTCAATATTCACGGTGATGAGATTTCTGAATTGTTTAATTTCACGCCGTTTTGCCAGCTGATGCGTCAGCACCCGGAGCACAGCGGACGCTGTCGCATGAGCGACCGCTGCGGCGGGCTGGAAGCCTCGAAAAAAGACCAGCTGTGTATCTACCGCTGTCATGCGGGGTTAACCGATTTTTCCATCCCGCTGGTGATCGCCGGCCACCTGGTCGGCTTCGTGCTGTGCGGGCAGGTGCGTCTGAGCAATGATGTTGAACTGGTTGATATCTTGAACGTCGATGACCGCTGGCAGGACGATCCGGCGCTGGTCCAGGCGTTTCGCGATGTGCCGGAGATGGACTATTCGCGGGTTATCGCTTCGGCGGATCTGCTGAAGCTGATCGTCGAGAATTGCCTGAAAAAACAGCTCAACTTTGTGGTTATCAAAGATAACCCGTCGCAGAACGACCCGGCGCAGGCCAGCCGGGCGCCCTCGCCGCACGATGGCAAAATGAAGAAGGCGCTGCGCTATATCGACGCGCATCTCTCCGATGAGCTGCGTCTGGAGGATGTGGCGGCGCATGTCTATCTCAGCCCGTACTACTTCAGCAAACTGTTTAAAAAGTATCAGGGGATCGGTTTTAACGCCTGGGTCAATCAGCAGCGGATGGCGAGCGCAAAAGAGCTGCTATGCCACAGCGACTGGAGCATCGCCAGCATCGCGCGGAATTTAGGTTTTTCGCAAACCAGCTATTTTTGCAAAGTGTTTCGCCAGACCTATCAGGTAACGCCGCAGGCATTTCGTCAGCAAATTAATGCCGGATCACAAACTGAGTCTTTTTAAATGACAATATTTTGCTATTGCCGATTTTTGATATCCCCGAGTATCTTCATCAATATAAAATGAAAAAAACGACAGTAGAGCAATAAATTGTCATAGCGCAACAAAATAGTGATATTCGAGGGATAAACTACACCAGTTTTTATTTTTGTGATGAGATAGAGTGTCCGTTAATACGAGACAGCTGATTATCACAACACCGCTTTCCTTCACTGACGTCATTGTGACGAGTGATGAAACGGTAAAAGAAAACATAAAGTAATACCCGTCGATGCAGGGCGCATCGGCGAAACAAACCGACAGGTTCGACACCAGTTTGGTGTCAGGGAAGGGGGTGTAAATCCCCCGCAGCCCCCGCTGCTGTGATGCTGACGACCCCGCAAAAACCACTGATCGAAAGATTGGGAAGGGCGGGCGAGAACGAGGCTAAGCCAGAAGACCTGCCTGCCGGTAACTGACCAACAACTTCGGTGGGAAGTGGGTGGCTTAGCGGTGCGTGGTCGCAGGACCAGGCATGCGTGTAGCTATACCCTGACCGCCAGAACAGGACAGGGTATGGCAACCAGGCGTGCGTTCATTCTTGCGGGTACCGGCAGCGGTTGTGGCAAAACCACCGTTACGCTCGGCCTGCTCAGCTTGCTCCAACAGCGCGGTATGCGGGTGCAACCCTGTAAAGTAGGGCCTGACTACCTGGATACCGCCTGGCACACCGCCATCAGCGGCATCGCTTCCCGCAATCTCGACAGCTTTATGCTTCCCGCCCCGATACTCAACGCGCTGTTTACCGAACAGCTACAGCAGGCCGACATCGCGGTTATCGAAGGGGTGATGGGCCTGTATGACGGCTACGGCACCGACCCTAACTACTGCAGCAGCGCGGCAATGGCTAAGCAGCTTGGCTGCCCGGTGATTTTGCTGGTGGATGGCAAAGCGGTGTCGACCTCCATCGCCGCCACGGTGATGGGTTTTCAACATTTTGATCCGGCTCTCGACATCGCTGGCGTTATCGTCAATCGGGTCAACAGCGACGCGCACTTCCAGCTGCTGAAAAGCGCCATTGAGCGCTACTGTCAGGTGCCAGTGCTCGGCTATGTGCCGCGCGTGGAAGGCGTGGCGCTGCCCGAACGACATCTGGGACTGGTGACCGCCCGCGAGTCGGTGGTCAATCAGCAGGCATGGCGGGATTTTGCCAGCCTGCTGGGGCGCACCCTCGACATAGACCGGCTGCTGGCCCTCAGCGAACTGGCCGCCATGCCGATCGGCGAGGGGGGAGAACAGCTTGCCGCCGATGCCGGCGAAGGACTGACGCTGGCCCTCGCCGACGATGAGGCCTTCAATTTTTATTACCCCGATAACCTGGCGCTGCTGGCGCGCTGCGGCGTGAAGATGGTGCGCTTTAGCCCACTGCGCGATCGCCAGCTGCCGGCCTGCCAGATGATCTGGCTCGGCGGCGGCTATCCGGAGCTGCATGCGGCCGGGCTATCCGCTAACCACGAGATGCTGACACAGCTTCGCGCGGCGCACCGGCGCGGGGTGGCGATCTACGCCGAGTGCGGCGGCCTGATGTATCTGGGCACGACCCTGGAAGTCACCAGCGGCGAGCGCTACACGATGGCGGATATTATTCCCGGACACAGCCGAATGGGGACGCGTCTGACCCGGTTCGGCTACTGCGAAGCGCAGGCGCGGCAGCAGACGCTGCTGGCAGCCCCTGGCGAGTGGCTGCGCGGCCATGAATTTCATTACTCCGATTTTTCTCCCGCCACCCCCGCCGTACTGGCCTGCCGTAAACAGCGAGACGGTAAGACGCTCCAGCAGTGGCAGGGAGGATGGCAGTCCGGCAGCGCCTTTGCCAGCTATCTCCATGTCCATTTTGCCCAGCGTCCCACCATGCTCAACCACTGGCTGCGGGCAGCAAGGAGGGCGCTATGACCCTTCTCGCCTGGTGTGTAGCCTGGATACTTGATGTCGTCATTGGCGATCCGCCGCACTGGCCGCATCCGGTGCGCTGGATAGGTCGCCTGATCGCCGTCAGCCAGCGTGTAGTGCGACGCGTCTGCCATAGCGACCGGGCGCTGCGCATCGGCGGCGGGGTGATGTGGCTGGTGGTTATCGGCCTGACATGGGGCGTGGCCTGGGGCGTACTGGCGCTGGCGCACGGGATCCACCCCTGGCTTGGATGGCTGGTGGAAGTGTGGATGATCTTCACCGCGCTGGCGGGACGCTGTCTGGCACAGTCGGCGATGGCGGTGGCCCGGCCGCTGCAGGCCGGAGATCTCGCCGAAAGCCGGCATAAGCTCTCCTGGATTGTCGGGCGCGATACCTCTCAGCTCCAGCCAGCGCAGATCAACCGTGCGGTGGTGGAGACCGTGGCGGAGAACACGGTGGATGGCATTATCGCGCCGCTCTTTTTCCTGCTCCTCGGCGGCGCGCCGCTGGCCATGGCCTATAAAGCGGTCAACACCCTCGATTCCATGGTCGGCTATAAACACGAAAAATACCAGGCGATCGGCATGGTCAGCGCTCGTCTTGATGATGTAGCCAACTTCCTTCCCGCCCGGCTGAGCTGGCTGCTGCTCAGCCTTGCCGCGGTGCTATGCCGGGAAGATGGCGCCCGGGCGCTGCGTACGGGCTGGCGCGATCGCTATCAGCACAGCAGTCCTAACTGCGCCTGGCCGGAAGCGACCGTCGCCGGCGCGCTGGGGATCCGCCTTGGCGGCCCGAACGATTACTTCGGCCAGCGCGTTGAAAAGCCCTGGATAGGCGACGCCGTCCGCGACATCGCGGTGGACGATATTTCCCGAACCATTCGATTAATGTGGGTGGCGTCAAGCCTGGCGCTGGCGCTGTTTATCGGCGTGCGCTACTGGCTGGTCGGCGCGGCCTGAGGAGAACCTGATGCAGTACATCCAACAACCGCAGGCGATCGAGGCGAAAAGCTTCGACATCATCAGCGAGATCATCGCCGAAACGCGACCGGACTACCGTTTCGCCAGCCCGCTGCACGAGGCGATTATCAAGCGGGTGATCCACACCACCGCTGACTTCGACTGGCTGGATATTCTGTGGTTTTCTCCGGATGCCCTGATCGCGCTGAGTGAGGCCTTGAGCCGGCCCTGCACGCTGTATACCGATACCACCATGGCGCTGTCCGGGATCAACAAAACCCTGCTGGCCCGCTTTGGCGGCGAATGCCGCTGCTATATCAGCGACCCGCGGGTGGTGCGCGAGGCGCAAAGCCGGGGGATGACCCGCTCGATGGTGGCGGTGGATATTGCGGTGCAGGAGCCCGGGGAGAAAGTGTTCGTCTTCGGCAATGCGCCAACCGCGCTGTTTCGCCTGCTGGAACATCGCGAGACCGCCATCGGCGGCGTGGTGGGGGTGCCGGTCGGGTTCGTCGGCGCGGCGGAGTCGAAAGCGGCGCTCAGCGAGAGCGGCCTGCCGGCCATCGCCGCGCTCGGCCGCAAAGGGGGAAGCAACGTGGCGGCAGCGATTGTGAACGCTCTGCTTTACCACCTACGGGAGGCGCAATGAGCGATCAGACCTTTGACGCCCCGGTGTGGCATCACGGCAAAGCGCTGCGCAAGGGCTACACCACCGGCTCCTGCGCCACAGCGGCGGCAAAAGTGGCGGCGCTGATGGTGATGCGCCAGCATCTGATTCATCAGGTCTCGATCGTCACCCCCTCCGGCGTCACCCTGTGCCTGAACGTTGAGTCCCCGCACGTCGAAGGGCAGCAGGCGGTCGCCGCGATCCGTAAAGACGGCGGCGATGATGTCGACGCCACCCACGGCATGCTGATTTTTGCCCGGGTGATCCTCAATGACAGCGGAGAGATTAGCCTGCAGGGCGGGGAGGGCATCGGCACGGTGACCCGCAAAGGGATCGGCCTGCCGACAGGCAGCCCGGCGATAAACCGCACTCCGCGGCACACCATCGAGACCGCCGTGCGCGAAGCGATAGGTCCTACCCGCGGCGCGCAGGTGGAGATTTTTGCCCCGGAAGGCGCGCTTCGCGCGCAAAAAACCTATAACGCCCGGCTGGGGATCCTCGGCGGCATCTCGATTATCGGCACCACGGGGATCGTTACCCCGATGTCGGAAGAGAGCTGGAAGCGCTCGCTCTCCCTCGAGCTGGAGATAAAACGCGCCGCCGGGCTGGAGCGCGTGGTGCTGGTGCCGGGCAACCACGGTGAGCGCTTTGTCCGCGAGCAGATGGGCATCGACCCGCAGATGGTGGTCACCATGAGCAACTTCGTCGGCTACATGATTGAAGAGGCGGTTCGGCTCGGTTTCCGCCAGATTGTGCTCATTGGCCATCCCGGCAAACTGATCAAAATCGCCGCCGGGATCTTTCATACCCACAGCCATATCGCCGATGCGCGGATGGAAACTCTCGTCGCTCATCTGGCGCTGCTTGGCGCGCCGCTGCCGCTGCTGACGCTGGTCAGCGAGTGCGACACTACCGAAGCGGCAATGGAGCATATCGACGCCTGGGGATACCAGCGCCTCTATAACCATCTGGCTGAGCGAATCTGCCAGCGTGTTCTTGAGATGCTGCGCTTCACTCAGCAACCGCCCACCTGCGACGCGGTTCTGTTTTCTTTTGATAACCAGGTACTGGGCAGCAGCCGTCCGCTGGAGGCGATTGCCCGGGAGCTGACATGTTGACGGTCGTGGGAATGGGCCCGGCGGGGCTGCAGTGGCTGATCCCGGCCGCGCGCGAGGCAATCGCCGCCGCTGAGGCGCTGGTGGGCGGCAGCCGTCATCTCCAGCAGTTTCCCGACTTCGCCGGCGAGCGCTTCGCGCTGGGGGCCGATATGCCGGCGCTGCTGGCGTGGATTGAGGCCCGTACCGGGCGCCGCGTCGTGGTGCTGGCCTCTGGCGACCCGTTGTTCTATGGCATTGGCACCCGGCTGATTGCCCATTTTGGCCGGGAACGAGTGCAGGTGATCCCCGGCATCAGCGCGGTGCAGTACCTCTGCGCCCGGGCGGGCATCGACATGAACGATATGTGGCTGACCAGCAGCCATGGCCGGGCGGTGAGCTTCGATGCGCTGGCCGCCCACCGGAAAGTCGCCATGGTGACCGACGGCCGCTGCGGACCGCGGGAGATAGCCGCCCAGCTGATGGCCCGCGGCAAAGGCCATCGCTGGATGGTGATAGGCGAGAACCTGGCGATGGAAAACGAGCGGATCCACTGGCTGCCGGTCAGCGCCGTGGAGGACGAATATGAGATGAATGCGGTGGTGATCCTCGATGAAAGATGAGCTGTTTTTGCGCGGCGCCCAGGTGCCGATGACCAAAGAGGCCGTGCGCGCGCTGGCGCTGGCGAAGCTGGAGCTGCACCGGGCGCGCCATCTGATTGATATCGGCGCGGGCACCGGCAGCGTCAGCATTGAGGCTGCTCTACAGAACCCGGCGCTGCGGGTGACGGCGATTGAGCGTCAGGCCGACGCGCTGCGCCTGCTGGCGGAGAACCGGCAGCGCTTTGGCTGCGACAACATCGCTATCGTGGCGGGCGTTGCGCCGCTGGCGGTCGCCGACAAAGCCGACGCGATCTTTATGGGGGGCAGCGGCGGCCACCTGACGGCGCTGATCGACTGGTCGCTGGCGCAGCTGCATCCCGGCGGCCGGCTGGTGATGACTTTTATTTTGCAGGAAAACCTTCATAGCGCCCTGGCGCACCTGCGGCAGAGCGGCATCCACGAGGTGGACTGCCAGCAGCTGGCGGTCTCCACCCTGGCTACCCTGGGCAGCGGCCACTACTTCAAACCCCATAATCCCGTTTTTGTCATCGCCTGTCAGAAGGAAGAAAACCATGGCTGAGACTTTTGATCCCCATTGCGTGTGGTTCGTCGGCGCCGGTCCGGGCGATCGCGAACTGATTACTCTCAAAGGCTACCGTCTGCTACAGCAGGCGCAGGTAGTGATCTACGCCGGGTCGCTGATCAACACCGAGCTACTGGCCTACTGTCCGCCACAGGCGGAGTGCCACGACAGCGCCGCGCTGCATCTGGAGCAGATCCTCGACCTGATGGAGGCGGGGGTGAAGGCGGGAAAAACGGTGGTGCGTCTGCAGACGGGCGACGTCTCGCTATATGGCTCGGTGCGCGAGCAGGGCGAAGAGCTGACCCGCCGCGGGATCCGCTGGCAGGTGGTGCCGGGCGTCAGCGCTTTCCTCGGCGCGGCGGCGGAGCTGGGGGTGGAGTACACGGTACCCGAAGTCTCGCAGAGTCTGATTATTACCCGTCTGGAAGGGCGCACGCCGGTTCCCGCGCGCGAACAGCTGGAAGCCTTTGCCAGCCATCAAACCTCGATGGCGATTTACCTGTCGGTGCAACGTATTCACCGGGTGGCGGAGCGGCTGGTGGAGGGCGGCTACCCCGCGACCACCCCGGTCGCGGTGATCTACAAGGCCACCTGGCCGGAAAGCCAGACCGTCCGCGGTACCCTCGCGGACATCGGCGACAAAGTACGCGACGCCGGGATCCGCAAAACGGCGCTGATCCTGGTCGGCCCCTTCCTCGGCGATGAGTATCACTACTCAAAACTGTACGCAGCGGATTTTAGCCATGAATACCGTAAAGCCTGAATCCATTGCCCTGTTTTGCCTGACGCCCGGCGGCGTGCGGCTGGCAAAACGGCTGGCGGCCATGCTGCCGCTTACCTGTTACACCAGCGAAGCGCTGCAGGAAGAGGGGTTTATCCCCTTCAACGGCGGCTTTGCCAGCGCTGCCCGCTAGGCGTTCAGCAGCTTCTCGGCGCTGATTTTTATCGGCGCCACCGGGATTGCCGTGCGGGTGCTGGCCCCGCTGGTGAATGACAAGCTCAGCGACCCGGCGGTGGTGGTGATTGATGAGCGCGCCCGGCACGTCATCAGCTTGCTCTCCGGCCATGCCGGGGGGGCCAATGCGCTAACCCGCTATCTCGCCGGGATGCTCGACGCCGACCCGGTGATCACCACCGCCACCGACGTCAACGAGCTGGCCGCCCTCGACACGCTGGCCTTCCAGCTGAACGCCCGGATGACCGATTTTCGCGCGGCGGTGAAAACCGTTAACCAGATGCTGGTGAGCGGTAAGCGGGTGGGGCTGTGGTGCGACGGCGAATTCACCGGGGCGCTAAGCCGCTGCGACCGGCGCGGGTTTATCCCGGTAAGCAACCTGGCGAGCTTGCCGGCGCTCGACGCCCTGATCTGCGTCACCCTGCGCCGGTCGCTGCCGCCGCTGCCGGTACCTCACTGGAAGCTGGTGCCCCAGCGGGTGGTGGCGGGGATCGGCTGTCGGCGCGACACCCCCTGCGCGCTGCTCAGTACGTTGCTGGATCGCCAGCTTGCCGCTCAGCGTCTTGACCCGCTGGCGCTGAAAGCGATCGGCAGCGTGAGCCTGAAGGCAAACGAGCCGGGGTTGCGCCAGCTGGCTCACCGCTGCCGGGTGCCGTTCGAAACCTTCAGCGCCGAGGCGCTGCGCGAGCACGAGCACCGCTTTCCGGCCTCGTCTTTTGTCCGGGAGACGGTCGGCGTCGGCAGCGTCTCCGGCCCGGTAGCCTGGCTGCTGAGTCAGGGAAACCTGTCCGGCGAAACCCTGCGTGAGCAGGGCGTGACCATTACTTTGGGAGTAACACACTGATGTTAAGCGTAATCGGAATTGGCCCTGGCTCGCAGGCGATGATGACCATGGAAGCCGTGGAGGCCCTGCAGGCGGCAGAGATCGTGGTGGGCTACAAGACCTACACCCACCTGGTAAAAGCCTTTACCGGCGACAAGCAGGTGATCAAAACCGGCATGTGCAAAGAGATTGAGCGCTGCCAGGCGGCCATCGAGCTGGCGCAGGCCGGGCACAACGTTGCGCTGATCAGCAGCGGCGACGCCGGCATCTACGGCATGGCGGGGCTGGTGCTGGAGCTGGTTAATAAGCAGCAGCTGGACATTGAGGTCCGTCTGATCCCAGGGATGACGGCCAGTATCGCCGCCGCCTCGCTGCTCGGCGCGCCGCTGATGCATGATTTCTGCCATATCAGCCTTAGCGATCTGCTGACGCCCTGGCCGGTGATTGAAAAACGCATAGTCGCCGCCGGGGAAGCGGACTTCGTTATCTGTTTCTACAACCCCCGCAGCCGCGGCCGCGAAGGACATCTGGCGCGCGCCTTTGCGCTGCTGGCGGCCAGTAAAAGCGCAGATACGCCGGTCGGCGTAGTCAAATCCGCCGGACGCAAAAAGCAGGAGAAATGGCTGACCACCCTCGGGGAGATGGATTTTGCCCCAGTGGATATGACCAGTCTGGTGATCGTTGGCAACAAAGCGACTTACATCGACAACGGCCTGATGATCACCCCGCGAGGCTACGCGCTGTGAATCACGGCGACGTGCTGGTTATCGGGGGCACCAGCGATGCGCGGGCGATCTGCCAGCAGCTGGACGCCGCCGACGTGCGCTACACCCTGTCGGTGGCGACCCCTACCGGCGAGCGGTTGGCCGGCGATATCCGCGGGCAGATACGCTGCGGGCGTATGGAGTGGCAGCAGATGGCGGAGTGGCTCAGAGCGCAGCGCACCCGCTGGGTGATCGATGCCTCTCACCCCTACGCCGAGGTGGTCAGCCAGAATATTGTGCGCGCCTGCGCCAGCGTCGGGGTTCTGCTCAGCCGCTATCAAAGGCCGGAGCAGCTGAGCGATCTGCGCCATCCGCTACTTCACGTGGTCGGCGATCTGAACGAGGCCTGCGCGGTGGCTCGTCGCCTCGGCGAGCGGATCCTGCTGACCACCGGCAGCAAAGATCTGGCGGCCTGGCGGGCGGGACTGGCGGAGAAAACGCTGCTCGCCCGGGTGCTGCCGGTGCCGGAGGTGGTTCAGCACTGTAGCGATCTGGGGTTTGGCGTCGGGGAGATCTTCGCCCTCTGCGGGCCGTTCAGCGCCGAATTTAACGCCGCCTTTTATCGCCAGTGCCGGGCCGATGTTGTGGTGACGAAAGCCTCGGGGGCGGAAGGAGGCTATCAGGAAAAAGTACAACCCTGTCTTGATGCGGGGATCCCCTGCATCGTCATTACCCGTCCGGCGCCGCTGGTGACGGGCGATGAACTACTGCAAAGCCAGGCCGATTTCACTGCGCGGCTGACGCGCTGGCTGTCGGCGACTTGAGGAAGAGGATATGAAAAAAGCACTTCTGGTGGTGAGCTTTGGCACCAGCTATCACGACACCCGCGAGAAGAACATCGCCGCCTGCGAGCGCGATCTGGCCGCCAGCTGCCCGGATCGCACGCTGTTCCGCGCCTTCACCTCGGGGATGATTATTCGCAAACTGCAGCAGCGCGATGGTATTCATATCGATACTCCGCTGCAGGCTCTGCAAAAGCTGGCCGAGCAGGGATACCAGGATGTGGCTATCCAGTCCCTGCACATTATCAACGGCGACGAGTACGAGAAGATCGTTCGCGAAGTGCAGAGCATGCGCCCGCGCTTTCAGCGTCTGACGCTGGGCGCGCCGCTGTTGAGCGGTCATGGCGATTATGTGCAGCTGATGCAGGCCCTGCGCCAGCAGATGCCGCCGCTGGCGGCGACGGAGCGAGTGGTGTTTATGGGGCACGGCGCCAGCCACCACGCCTTCGCGGCCTACGCCTGTCTGGATCATATGATGGCGGTGCTGGGTTTTCCGGCGCGGGTGGGGGCGGTGGAAAGCTATCCCGAAGTGGACATCGTCATTAACGAACTCTCCCGCCAGGGCGTGACCGGCGTGCATCTGATGCCGCTGATGCTGGTGGCCGGCGATCATGCCATTAATGATATGGCCTCTGACGAAGACGATTCGTGGAAAACCCGCTTCAATGCCGCCGGTATCCCCGCCACGCCGTGGCTTAACGGGTTAGGGGAGAATCCGGCGGTGCGGGCGATGTTTGTCGCCCATCTGCAGCAGGCGCTGAACGACACGATGGAGAAAGCAGCATGAGCGGCAAACTATACGCCCTGAGCAGCGGGCCGGGGGCGGCCGATCTGATCACCGTGCGTGCGGCGCGGATCCTCGGCCAGCTGGATGTGCTGTATGCGCCAGCCGGCCGCAAAGGCGGCGACAGCCTGGCGCTCTCCATCGTACGCGAGTACCTGGGCGCACACACGGAGGTCCGCTGCTGCCATTTTCCGATGAGCGCCGACAGCGCGGAAAAAGAGGCGGTGTGGAACGACGTTGCCGCGGCGCTGGCCCAGGAGGTGGCGGCGGGCAGGCAGGTCGGGTTTATCACCCTAGGCGACGCCATGTTGTTCAGCACCTGGGTCTTTCTGCTGCAGCGGATTGGCTGCCCGGACTGGCTGGAGATTGTCCCTGGCGTTACCTCCTTCGCCGCCATTGCCGCGCGGGCGAAAATCCCGCTGGCCATGGAGCAGCAGTCGCTGGCGGTGATCTCCTGCACCGCGCCGGAAGCGGACATTGCCGCGGCGCTGCGCCAGCATGACAGTCTGGTGCTGATGAAAGTCTACGGCCGCTTCGCCCGCATTAAGGCGCTGCTGGCGCAGGCGGGGCTGCTGGATGCGGCGCTGATGATGTCAGAGGCCACCCTGCCGGGCGAGCAGTGCTGGCGCCGTCTGCGCGAGGTCAGCGATGACCAGCCGCTGCCCTATTTCTCGACCATCCTGGTTAACAAACAGTGGGAGGAGGCGTAATGAATCAGGTGAAATCGCTGAAGCAGCTTTCGTATGGGGGGCTGGCGGCCGCTGTTCTGCTGATCATCGTCCCGCAGGAGGCGTTCGCCATGCATATCATGGAGGGCTTTTTGCCGCCGATGTGGGCGCTGGCGTGGTGGCTGCTGTTTTTACCCTGCCTGTGGTACGGCCTGGTGCGCCTGCGGCGTATCGTTCAGGAAGAGAGCAATCAGAAGGTGCTGCTGGCCCTCTGCGGGGCGTTTATTTTTGTTCTTTCGGCGCTGAAGATCCCGTCGGTGACCGGCAGCTGCTCGCATCCGACCGGCGTCGGTCTGGCGGTGATCCTCTTCGGGCCGGGCGTGGTGGCGGTGCTGGGGGCGATCGTTCTGCTGTTCCAGGCGCTGCTGCTGGCGCATGGCGGCCTGACCACCCTTGGCGCCAACGGGATGTCGATGGCGGTGATCGGCCCGATGGTCGGCTATCTGGTGTGGAAGCTGGCCTGTCGGGCGGGGATCCGTCGCGATGTCGGGGTCTTTCTCTGCGCCATGCTGGCGGATCTGATGACCTACTTTGTCACCTCCGTCCAGCTCGGGGTGGCCTTTCCCGATCCGGCAACCGGGGCAGGCGGATCGATCGCCAAGTTTATGGGCATCTTCTGCCTGACGCAGATCCCGATCGCCATCGCGGAAGGCTTGCTCACCGTGATGATCTACGATCAGCTAACCAAACGGCGACTGATCGCCGCGGAGGCACATTAATATGAAAAAGACCCTGATCCTGTTGGCGATGGTGGCCGCCCTGATGATCCTGCCATTTTTTATTAACCACGGCGGCGAGTTTGGCGGCTCGGACGGCGAAGCGGAGAGCCAGATCCAGGTGGTGGCGCCGGATTATCAACCCTGGTTCCAGCCGCTATATGAACCGGCGAGCGGCGAGATTGAGAGCCTGCTGTTTACCCTGCAGGGCTCGCTGGGCGCGGCGGTGATTTTTTACATTCTCGGATATGCGAGGGGCAGACAGCGCCGTGATGACCGGGTTTGACCGACTCAGCTACCAGAGCCGCTGGCTGCAGGTGGAGCCAGAGCGTAAGTTTCTGCTCTGGCTGCTGCTGATGGCGCTGGCCTTTACGCTGCCGGCGTGGGGCCAGGCGCTGACGCTGGCGCTGACCGCCGCGCTGACCTGCTGGCTGCTGCGGGTCTCATTCTGGCGCTGGTGCCGCTGGATGGCGCTACCCTTTGGCTTTTTGCTGGTCGGCGTGCTGACCATTCTGTTCAGCGTCAGCCGCGATCCGCAGATGCTGTTAGCGAGCTTTCGGCTGGGCGCTTTCTCGATAGGGATTTCCGCCCAGGGGCTGGCCGTGGCCGGGGAGACCTTCTGGCGCAGCCTGGCGGCGATGGCGGCGACGCTCTGGCTGGTGCTTAATCTGCCTTTCCCCCAGTTGATTATTTTACTCAAGCGCGGTCGCGTACCGCGGCTGTTGACGGAGCAGATCCTGCTGACCTGGCGCTTCATTTTTATTCTGTTAGACGAGGCGATGGCGATTCACCGCGCGCAAACTTTGCGTTTTGGCTATGGTAGCGTGCCGCAGGGCTATCGCTCGCTGGCGATGCTGGTGGGACTGCTGTTCACCCGCGTCCTCCTGCGCTATCAACAGATGAGCACGGCGCTGGATATCAAATTGTACCAGGGTGATTTTCACCTCTAAGGATAAGTATGCTTGCCACAACCGATCTCTGGTTTCGCTATCAGGATGAGCCGGTACTTAAAGGGCTGACGCTGGATTTTTCCCGCCATGCGGTGACCGGCCTGGTGGGGGCCAACGGCTGCGGAAAGTCGACGCTGTTTATGAACCTGAGCGGCCTGCTGCGCCCGCAGCAGGGGGCGGTGCTGTGGCAGGGAGAGGCGCTGAATTACAGCAAGCGCGGTCTGCTGGCGCTGCGCCAGCAGGTGGCGACGGTGTTTCAGGATCCGGATCAGCAAATCTTCTATACCGATATCGACAGCGATATCGCTTTTAGTCTGCGTAACCTCGGGGTGGCGGAAGAGGAGATCGCCCGCCGGGTGGATGAGGCGTTGACCCTCGTCGATGCCCAGGGGTTTCGCCAGCAGCCGATCCAGTGCCTCAGCCATGGGCAGAAAAAACGGGTGGCAATCGCCGGGGCGCTGGTGCTGCAGGCGCGCTACCTGCTGCTTGACGAGCCCACCGCGGGCCTCGACCCACGCGGGCGGGCGCAGATGATCGCCATCATCCGCCGCATTGTCGGGCAGGGCCGGCATGTGGTGATCTCCAGCCACGATATCGATCTGATCTATGAGGTGAGCGACGCCGTTTACGTTCTGCGTCACGGCGAAGTGCTGGCCGCGGGGGATCCCGGCGAGGTATTTGCCTGCGCGGAGACGATGGACCGGGCAGGATTGACCCAGCCGTGGCTGGTGAAACTTCATAGCGAACTGGGGCTGCCGCTGTGTAAAACCGAGGCGGAGTTTTTTCAGCGGATGCACAACAACGCGATAGGCGCGATAAAGGAGGCATCATGACGCTGGCAGTGATGTTGCAGGGCACGGCTTCCGACGTTGGGAAAAGCGTGCTGGTGGCGGGACTGTGCCGCATTTTTCATCAGGATGGGCTGCGTACCGCGCCGTTTAAATCACAGAATATGGCGCTGAACTCCGGCATTACGCCGGATGGCAAAGAGATGGGCCGGGCGCAGATTTTCCAGGCCGAAGCGGCCGGGATTGCGCCGGATGTCCGCATGAACCCGATTTTGCTCAAGCCCACCAGCGACCGTCAGGCGCAGGTGGTCCTGATGGGGCAGGTGGCGACCAGCATGGACGCGGTGAGCTATCATCAGTACAAGCCGCGCCTGCGCGAGCAGATCCTCGCGGTCTACCAGAGCCTGGCCGGAGAGTATGAGGCGCTGGTGCTGGAAGGCGCCGGCAGTCCGGCGGAGATTAACCTGCGCGACCGCGATATCGTCAATATGGGCATGGCCGAGATGGCGCAATGCCCGGTGATCCTGGTGGCCGATATCGACCGCGGCGGGGTGTTTGCCGCGATTTACGGCACGCTGGCGCTGCTGCAGCCTCAGGAGCGGGCGCGGGTGAAAGGGGTGATCATCAATAAATTCCGCGGCGATGTGGCGCTCCTGCGCTCCGGGATAGAGCAAATCGAGGCGTTGACCGGGGTGCCGGTGCTGGGCGTTATGCCATGGCTTGACGTGGATCTCGAGGATGAGGACGGCGTCGCGCTGCAGGCCGGGAAATACCATCGCACCGACCGGCGCGATATCGACATCGCCGTGGTTCACCTGCCGCATATCGCCAATTTTACCGACTTTAACGCCCTGGCGGCACAGCCAGACGTCCGGGTGCGCTATGTCCGCGATCCGCAGGCGCTGGCCGACGCCGACCTGGTCATTCTCCCGGGCAGTAAAAATACCCTCGGCGATCTGTGCTGGCTGCGCGAGAGCGGCATGGCGCACGCGGTCGAGCAGGCCCGGCAGCGCAAGGTGCCGCTGCTGGGGATCTGCGGCGGCTATCAGATGCTGGGCGAAACCATTATCGATGAGGTGGAGTCTGGCCTTGGCGCCCAGCCCGGGCTGGGGGTGCTGAAGACCGTGACCCACTTCGCCCAGCACAAAACCACCACCCAGGTGCAGGCGACCCTGGGGTCTGCGCTCCCGGATTGGTTAGCCGACGCGGCGGGGCTGCGCGTCAGTGGCTATGAAATTCATATGGGCGAGACGCGCCGCGAGGCAGGCTGCCCGCCGCTGCTGCAGCTGCATAAAGCGGGGCAGGCAGTGGACGACGGGGCGATAAGCGACGACGGCCTGGCGTTCGGCACCTATCTCCATGGCCTGTTCGACAGCGATGCCTTTACCCGGGCGCTGCTCAACGGCCTGCGCCAGCGCAAAGGGCTGGCGCCGCTGGACAGCGCCCTGGAGTATGCCCGCTATAAAACCCGGCAGTTTGATCGGCTGGCCGAGGCCATGCGCGAACATATCGCCATCGATAAAATTTACGCCATCATGCGCCAACATCAGGAGCCTCTATGCTGACTCTGGTTACCGGCGGCGCGCGCAGCGGCAAAAGTCGCCATGCCGAGGCGCTGATTGCCGATGCGCCGCAGGTGTTATATATCGCCACCTCGCAAATCTTGGACGACGAGATGGCCGCAAGGATCCAGCATCATCGCGACGGCAGGCCCGCCCACTGGCGCACCGCCGAGCGCTGGCAGCAGCTTGATGAACTGATCACCCCGGCTATCGCCCCAGAGGAGGCGATTTTGCTGGAATGCATCACCACCATGGTCACCAACCTGCTGTTCGCGCTCGGCGGCGACAGCGACCCCGACGGCTGGGATTACGCCGCCATGGAACAGGCTATTGATGACGAAATTGGCGTGCTGATTGCCGCCTGTCAGCGCTGTCCGGCGCACGTCGTGCTGGTGACCAACGAGGTGGGGATGGGCATTGTGCCGGAGAACCGCCTGGCGCGGCATTTTCGCGATATTGCCGGGCGGGTCAATCAGCGCCTGGCGGCCGCGGCGGATGCGGTCTGGCTGGTGGTCTCCGGCATCGGCGTCAAAATCAAATAACTCAATCGCTGGCTGACCGGGCCAGCCCTGGCAGGGATTCTGTATGCAAAATTTAAACGCGGTTCTGCGGGCGATCCCCGCGCCGGACGCCGACGCCATGGCGCGGGCACAGCAACACATCGACGGCTTACTCAAGCCCCCCGGCAGCCTCGGGCGTCTGGAGGCGCTGGCGGTGCAGCTGGCGGGAATGCCCGGCCTGGGCGGCCAGCCGCAGGTGGCGAAAAAGGCCCTGCTGGTGATGTGCGCCGACCATGGAGTGTGGGACGAAGGGGTGGCGATTTCGCCGAAGGCGGTCACCGCCATCCAGGCGGCAAATATGACCCGCGGCACCACCGGCGTCTGCGTGCTCGCCGCCCAGGCCGGGGCGAAAGTGCATGTAATTGATGTCGGTATCGATAGCGAACCGCTCCCCGGCGTGGTGGATATGCGGGTGGCGCGGGGCTGCGGCAATATTGCCCGCGGTCCGGCGATGAGCCGTGAGCAGGGGCAGGAGCTGTTGCTGGAGGTGATGCGCTACACCCGCGCGCTGGCCCAGGAGGGCGTTACCCTGTTTGGCGTCGGCGAACTGGGGATGGCCAATACCACGCCGGCGGCAGCGATCGTCAGCGTCCTGACCGGCAGCGATGCGCAGGAGGTGGTCGGGATTGGCGCCAATCTGCCGCTGGCGAAGGTTGGCAACAAGGTGGAGGTGGTGCGGCGGGCTATCGCCGTCAATCAGCCCGACCCGAATGATGGCCTCGACGTACTGAGCAAAGTCGGTGGTTTCGATCTGCTGGGGATGACCGGTGTCATGCTGGGGGCGGCGTCCTGTGGGCTGCCGGTGGTGCTGGATGGCTTTCTCTCCTACGCGGCGGCGCTGGCGGCGTGTCAGATAGCGCCGGAGGTGAAACCGTATCTGATCCCGTCCCACTATTCGGCGGAGAAGGGGGCGCGTATCGCGCTGGCGCACCTGGGCCTCGAACCGTATCTCAATATGGGCATGCGTCTGGGAGAAGGCAGCGGCGCGGCGCTGGCGATGCCGATCGTCGAGGCGGCCTGCGCGATGTACCATCGCATGGGCATGCTGGCGGCAAGCAATATTGTGTTACCGAAGGGGTAAGCAGGAGATGGGGGCGGCAATGGCCGTTCCCGTTTTCGGCAGAGGTTTTGCCGGCGGCAGAAACAAAAAAACACCCTTGAGGGTGTTTCAGGTTGTTGGCAAAAAAGGAAAAAGCGTGTTTTTTCCTCCTTTGTGGTTATCAGCCGAAAATCAATAAATTGATTTTCCTTGTTACTTTTCTGGCGCAATCTGCAAGCTCAATGAAGGTGCGCTACCTGACATAAGTCACGCGCGCTCCTGCTGTTTAAGATGACGCAGCACAATCCGGCCTTCCGCAGAAAATATACCATCAAAGCGTATCCAGCCGGTATCGGGAAGTTGGGCATAAATAAGATAATTGAGATGCCCCGGACGTGGCTGCGGCTGCAGCTCCACGCGCAACTGGCTCAGGCGGGGTTCGTAGCGCAGTAACGTCTCTTCTATCTGGTGTATCAAACCATGAATACCCGCGGTCATTCCCTGATGAATCATGCTGAGGTCCGGCAAACCATAATCCGGTAAATGCGCCAGCGTTCCTGCCCGGCAGTTGATGATGCGCTGCATGTTGTCCATAACGGAGAGAATAAGCTGATCCCGCTCGCTGACCTGCTCCAGCGGCAGCTCGCCACTGAAGCTGAAAGTCAGCATTTCAAATAAAGAAGATGCTGCCATCGGTTACTTATCCTGAAGGGGGAGCAGGCGGAGATCGCTTCTCATCAGCTCTATGGTGCGGGGCCTGTCAGCTTCCAGTTCATCCCTTTTGAGTACCAATCGCCAACTGTTGCTTTGTTCATCGGGGTGATAAAACTGACCAACGATGGCGATAAACTGGGTCTCTTTATCCAGAGGGACATTCAGGGAAACCGCACCCGCTGGCTTCATCCAGACGGTATGTTTGGCCAGTACATCTGATTTCAGCGTTTTTTCTTCCTGCATAAGTAGCGTGTCATAGTTGGCCTCGTCAAAACGCTCACGTGTTTTCAGTTGCCAGACATGGATCATCGTGGAAAGCGGTGTGTCTTGCGCATCTGTATTCAGCGCGCTGCGCGATACAAAATCGAGATGCAGCGTTTTGATCTGCTTGTAGAAAATCGCCGATGCCACTTCTTTAGTGCCGTCAGTCACTCTCTGAGTCAGACCGCAGCCGCTCAGCAGCGTCACGGCGGCAAATACGCTGACTGCATGTCGTTTATAGGGTGTAAGAAACATGAGTAACACTCTCCCTGTCGCGGGTGGATGATGTGGGCATGAGTCCCTGATAACGCCCGAGACTGACCGTGACCGTACCGGCGACTGGGGCAGCAAAAGACGCCCGCAGCACGCCCGTTCGGCTTACCTGAACGCGCTGATTTCCTAACTGTGCCGGAGGCAGCAGACTGACGGGCAAGGTCAGTTGCAGGCGGGCCTGGTAGCGCCAGCCCAGATAGACACGCAACAGCACCAGCAGGTCGGTATGTAGTTGCCCGCCCGGCAGCCAGCCGCGTGCCTCTCCGTCGTCTTCGGTATACAGCTTCATCAGTAACTGGCTGTTAACGTCAGTGCCGGTGTTGCCCAGCAGTGCCCGAGTTTTCAGGCAAATACGTGATCTTTTTGATAAACCCGCAGGTTCAGGCAGGACAATTTGTTGTGGATCGTGCGGGATAACTGTCGCTTGCGTCTGGGGGGCCAGTAATCTGACCAGCGCCGTTATGCCTTCTGCTGTACGCGTCGGCAGACGCATCACGCTGAGTAATGCCAGAAAACGCGAGACCGGCGTGGCGATATGATTTTCGCTGCCGGGAATGCCCAGACCAATCAACCCCAGCAGGCAGCGGGAAATATTATCCACGGCTCCCGGTTCAAACGACGTAAGGTAATTATATTTGCGCCAGATACGATAGTACTGAGTGATAAAGCGATGGTTAAAAATGTCCAGAAACGCCATCATCGCTTCATGGCCGTCCCGGCGCTGCGCGATGTAGTCGAGATAGGCTGTCGGCAGCGGTGAATCCACACCGTACAGCCCCAGAAACGTGGTGCGCACCGTGGGTGGCGCGTCAGGATGATCCAAATCCTGTTCGACGCTTTTTAGTTCGCTTACCGGGAACCCCATCCCCGGATGTGGACGAAAACGGACAGGATCGTCTGCCGGATTGGTTGTGCTCCCCAGCAGTGGCGTCTGTGGTTGGCTTTGTTCAAGAAGCTGGCAGAAACGGTAAAAGTTAATTCGGTTAATGTCCGGAGCAAGCCTTTCCGTCAGCCCGGTACGCGCTGGCTGTGGTGTTCTGTCCATTGCAAACATTTTCCTGTAGGTTGCAGAATCAGCGTCAACTGAGTAAATAAGTGGATGTCGGCATACAGGGCGAAAAAGCGGTGCAGCAGTTCGCCAAACAGGGTGATATCGCCTTCGCCGGCGAAACCGTTGCTGTCCAGCGTGACCTGAATATCCACGCCGCGCAGTAGAAAACCTTTTTCAAAACGCTGAATCAGGTGATGCTGAACGTCAACGATTGCCTCCAGACGGCGTCGGTTCATTTCGCTTTCCGTCCAGTCGTACAGCGCCAGC
Organism: Klebsiella sp. P1954; assembly: GCF_018199955.1. Taxonomy (NCBI): domain Bacteria; kingdom Pseudomonadati; phylum Pseudomonadota; class Gammaproteobacteria; order Enterobacterales; family Enterobacteriaceae; genus Klebsiella; species Klebsiella sp. P1954. The sequence continues at coordinate 3,988,774 of NZ_CP073373.1, forward strand.
GTGCCGCGCAAGATTTCGGCGTTGTCCATCATTGACAGGAAGTTGGAGCCTAAGTGGCTGAGAACCCGCCAGTGGAAACGGTCACGCGCCGGGGGATAACAGGGCTGCGTCGGCGCGCACAGGTTGCGCACCCGCAGTGTATGCTGCGTGGCGTAGACGGGGGTGTCCAGCACCGTGCTCTGCAGCGCTTTACGCGGAAGCTGACCGTTGGTGCCGGTCAGACTCAGGGACAGGGTTTCGTCTTCCAGCAGGCGGTCGATATCGAATGCGTCGCCCCCAAGGATCAGCCAGGTATCATGCAAACCGGAAGGGCCGCGTTTTACCCGCGTATGGTAATAACGTTCCGGCGAATCGTGACGCAACATCCCGCCCCGGTGGCGAAAACTGGAAAAGGGCACATATGCCTGACTGCCGGTGTGTCGCGAAGAAATAATATTATCGACGGAGTAAATTTCCGTATGCCCGTCCTGAATACGCATGGGGCGCAGCAAGTATTCATTTTCCAGCGGAGAAAGATGCAGTGGATCGGCTTCCAGCGGGAACAGGTTGATCACCGGTACGCAGTGCAGGCGGATATTTTCGGTGCTGAACGGCAGATCGTGAGACCAGCTTTCCGCGAGCACCACGTCAATTTCGAATCCACTCATTCCTGCCGGCCAGACCACATTCTCCAGCCCGTTGAGGGCGACAAACATAAACTTCTCGAGGAAGGTGAAATACTCCAGCAGCAGTTGGTAGCCGCTGAAGGCCGATTCGCCTTTTGGCCAGAGCGGATCGTCCTTACCGAACCCCATCGGGGAAAAATAGCCGTCCAGTGTCCGACGTTCCTCCCCCGGCAGGCGAAACCAGATTTGCTGCACCCCCAGCGTCAGCGCCCGGTGTAATGCACAAGCCAGCGGACTGTCCGCATTGAGATAGAGCGGCAGTCTCGATAAATCAATCTGTAACCCGTCGCCAGCCAGCGGGCTGCACTCAAAGCGCAGACGGATAACCGAGCGTCCATCCTGTTCGTACTGTAACGACACCTCTGGTAAAGCCAGCGGAAGCAGGGTGATATCCCGCGTGGCGCTGTAGCAGCAACGTGTCCGGTGTTCGCCGACGGGCCTCGAGAGCACCTGAAAATCACTCAGTGTTTCGCTCTGCTTCATTTGCCGATGATCGGTTAACAGTTCCACCACCGACAGCGACGGGATTGTACGCAGATAATGAGGCCACAGGAGGCTCACCAGCCCCTCAGTCAGTTCAGGTAGATCGTCATCCAGTTTTTCCCGCAGGCGGCCCATCAGGAAGGCGAAACCTTCGAAGAGACGTTCGACATAAGGGTCGCGCGCGCCGGGCTTATCGAGATTGAGCATAGCGGCGCGATCAGGATACGCTTGTGCAAACTCTTTACCCGCTTCACGCAGGTAGCGCATTTCGGCTTCGTAATAGCGTTGGGTTAAATCATCCATAATGAGCATTTCCTTAATAGCCGGTGATGATAATGGCCTGTCGTGGAGGCTTTTCCTGTCAGGCATATGGCGGCTTCTGGTTGCAGGGGCCTTTACCCGCCAGCGGGTTTACAGTTGCAGTCAGTCACTCATCCTCTCCATATTCCCTCCTGTCCGCCGCCCCTTTCTCTGTCAGGAATAGCTGCCCAGGCAGGCGGAAGTTTTTCAGCGTCAGAAGCGCCAACGGGCCTTTGCCCTGCTCGACGCGCATCAGGTAATGCAGCGGCAGACCGTCCGGCGCTTGCCACTGCAGCTTAAAGCTGCTGCTGTCCAGCTGTGTGACCTGCGCCTGTTCCAGCAGACGAATAAAACTCCAGCTTCCCCGGAAGTCGGCCAGAATACGTTCCATATTCTGCGTACTGGTCCAGCTCAGCGATGCGCCGGGCTGCCACTGCTCATGCGGCCAGCTGAAACGCTGCCAGCGTTCTTTCTGGTTGAAATATTCCAGTTGCTGGCCGTCAATCACCAGATGCGTTTTCATCACGTCACGTGCCGGTTTTGCCATCAGTTCAAAATGTACCCCGGCATCGCCGCTGGCAAAGGCTGTGTCGGCCACATCGCGCAGGCGATTCAGGGCGCGTAAAAACGCCGGGTTGATCGCCAGTCCCTGCGTGTTCATGGTGTCAGCCACCCAGTACCGGCCTTCGCGTTTCAACATTCCGGTGAGGTTGGTGGCAATAAACTGATTTATCCGCCCGTCGTCACGCAGGTACTGCGCCAGCAGGGGAAGTGAGGCGTCATTCGCTGTGTCTTTGAACGGGTAGCGCCCGGCAAAATCCTGCTCCCAGAGGTTGACAATAGCGCGCTGCCACTGCCGGTTAAGGCTATCCGCTGCGGGCGTCAGCACCTGTCGCCATGCCTGCTCCACCGGGCTAACAAACAACGACTGGCCAAAACCACTCCATTCTTCACCCAGACTGGCGGCTATCAGACGGCCATAATCGCGGGTATCGGTAAGATCGACCGTTTTCCCCTGAAATACGGTCTGCCCCAGCTGCTGGGTCATCTCCTGCGGGTCGGGGGCGTTAATCACCTGTTGTAGCTTGAGGCGCACACGGGTGACGCGGGTCAGCCAGGTTTGCAGGCTGAGCTGAGTATCACCCCGCCCTCCGGTTGTATCCCCGATCAGTCGCAACAGCGGGGCAAACGTTTTGTCCATTGGTCCCGCCGGTGTTTCATCTTTACGGACGGCATGCGACGTATTTTCCTTGCCGTTAAACAGTGCTTTTGCCGACTTTACCAATGAATCCGACAGGCCTGCGCTTTCCCTTCCGGTTGCCGCCTGCCATGCCACGGTATCCGTGAGCGCAATCAGCGGCGACTGGCGGGCATCAGCCATCAGCGTTAACTGGTCAAGCACGCCGGAAAGCGAGTCCTCTTTATTCCAGCGAATACTGTTGAGGAAGGCCTGCCAGCTACCGGCGAAATCGGTGAAGTAGCGTGTGGTCAGGCGGGCGCGCAGCACCTCAGGCGAGATATCGGCGGATGCGTCCTGCCGACGGTCACTGAGCACCCAGTCGATTTCCTCGCGCCGGGCGGTGACCACTTGTTCTATTGCCTCTTTTACCTGTCCTTCCCATGCCTGACGGGTAAACATTCCCGGTACGGTCTGTTCGGTACTGAAAAGCGGGTCTGCCAGCGTGTCGCCGGTCATGTCTGCCAGCGTAATATCGGCGTAGTTACGGGAGACCTGTTTCAGGACGTTCTGATAGAGAGTGTTTTCCGCATTGCGCACCCCAATCTGGCGCAGCAGAATTTTGCGTACCGCGCTGGTCAGTTGCGGCTGCGGGGCGATTTTCCACTGTGGATGCTCCGGCAGATTAGCCATCCAGAAGGTCAGCAGCGATGGCAGCACGCTTTGCCGGGTACCTTCCGGTACAGCTGCATAGCGTAGATGCTCTGCCATCAGCGTGGTGCTGAAAAAGGCGGCGTCAGATTTTTCCGGGCGGGACATCATCAGCAGCGCCTTAAGCTGTTTATAACGCTGTTCTCCCGTTGCGGTGCGTTGCGGACTGTTCGGCGGCAGGGCGATAAAGGCGTTCAATTGTTGCTGCAGATACGCGGCTGCGACATCGCGCACCAGCCGGTTTGCTGCCTGGGCATAACAAGGAAAGGCGGCGCTGAGCAGGTGCGCGTTACGTTCAAGACCGAAACGCTGATACCACGGCGCACCGTGGCGAATACGGTACTGCAGACGCTCGAGTTGGCTCTGTAAGGTATGCAGTGCGGCCAGTTGTTCTGAAAGCGGCAGGCGGATATCGCGCGCCCGCGTCGCCTGTATCCCGATTTCCTGAATCAGGGCACGGTTGGCGAAAAAGGAGGTCATCATTCCGGCCACCCATACCGCCAGCACACAGGCGCAGATCGCTAACATAGTGCGCCACCACGGAAAACCCACTCTGCGCCCCCGCGCATTATCGCCAGTCACGCCCAACCATACCGGCGATGGCAACCATGCGTGGATCGCGGCCTCTGGCGCGGGGGTAAGCGGAGGGCTGAACATCAGACCACGCAGTTGCAGGCAAGAAAACGCGCCACCGGCAAGGAGCGGTTTTAGCGCCGTCTTCCATTTAACAATACCGCCTTCAGCGAGCTGATGGGCAAGCCGTAACAGGAAATCGTGGTGGTCGTTATTCAGTAACTGCTGTACTCCCTGTGCGGTCAACTGCAGTGTCCGCGCTTCCAGCTGCGACGCCAGTTGTTCCGGCACGCAGTGTTCAGGCAACAGGCAACCGACGCTTTGTAGCGTACGTCCAGCCTGATAACCACCGCCATCACAAACTTGCCACAGATATAACGGGGCCTGAAAACCGAGCAATTGTCCGCAGGTAGCCAGCTCACGCCAACCTTTATCCAGTTGCGCCGTCTGGCAACATTGTTTTTCCGTCAGCGGCCAGATAATGCCGTCCAGCGGACGGAAATGGCGCAGTCTTTTCAGGGATGTCAAAAGTGTCGTATCCGGGGCTGCCGACGCGGAGCCTCCGTATATTAACACTGTGTGCTCGCCTTCCTGCCAGCGCTGCGCCGTTAATCCTGGTGCAATCGCTTCCACCTGCGTCGATTCCCCCATCACCAATAGCAGGCGGACTTTATGTCGCCAGAGCAGGCCATAGCGGGACCGAAGTTTTGATTTAAGAAGGATGTAAAAATCATCAGATAGTCGCTTTTCATTTTTGGCCGGCACTTCAGGCCGATAAATCGTCTGCTCTTTCTTTTGTTTCCTGAGCCACCAGAATGGTGAACACACCAGTCCGAATAACAGGATTGCAAATATCCCTCCCCATAGTGACCACGCCTGTTGGGCGGATACTCCTCTCCTTGCCAACAAATCCTGATTAATGAAAATCAATAAGGCACAAATTCCTGCCAGCCCTATAATAAGAAGAAGATAGCCCCAGAAACCATAGCGCGCAGTATGCATTATTTTTCCTCACGCTCAAAATAGTGGCCTGGTGTAATTAAACAAAGCCACTTTGTTTCAATTTCTTGTGATTTTTGACAAATAACCAACTGTTCTTTGCTCGTTTTCCTGGTGGCTTCAGTTAATATCGCCAGGGATAATGGAAATGCTAACTCACTTCCTGGGCCAAAAGAATGGTCAATCATGTGCAACGGCTGTCTCCTTGGCAGTTCCCATTCGTATTGGTTAGCATACTGCATAATGTTTTCTATTAGTTCATTGTTAATATTAGAAACCCAGATGTGTTGTAACTTATTTTTATTTAATTGATTGTATTCAACTAGTGTATTTAAATTCGATTCCAGCCCCTCGGGTTCTAATGTCATGGTTCGACCTATACCAGCGATAACGGGGATGGCATGTCGTTTTGCAAATGAATAAGAAGAAATTAACTGACCAGAAACTAATTCACTGTGTTTGCCAGAGGCATCTCCTGACCAGCGTTGTAGGCAAATGACTAAAACCAAACCGTCGAAATTTTCATTATCATAGAATGACTCAATGCATTCAATGGAGTTGACTGTCTCTGGAACCAGATCCCACTGCGAGAGAACCGCTTGCTCTATTGTTTTACACTCTTTGTTTTTAGACTGTAATATATAAATTGTCTGCAAATAGTTGCGATAACCTGGATACTGATGCTCCAGGTTTTGATGGATGTTACTCGTTATTGCAGTGATAGTGTTGCGCAATGGAAAAGAGAGGGGTCTCGCTTTTTGTGGATATGCAGGAATATCCTTAAGTGGTCCCAGTAATGAATCTATTCCTTCGCCATCTGGAGTGTAAATAACATTGCCAACTACTGCTAATTGTTTTTGACTCCATTTCCGCCAGTGTTCTTTTATTTGCTCTTTTTCAGTATTCCACGCCAGGCAGGAGGCAACGGATTGTTCATATTTATTAATCACAACGCCCATGGTGCATAACCAGAGGAATAATGTTGGTAATATGCCATATATCAATACGTCACCATATGTAACAAGATTAAAGATAAATAGCCCGCACAGTCCACCTATGGTTAATATGGGAATTAACAATATAATCCAACGTCTGTAATTTGGTTTAGGAAGGGGGCTTATTTCCGGTACTACGGGTATCATCCATCCCATATTATGACTCTATACTGTTTACCGATTGGGAGCTTATGACACGGCATCCACATGCGCACTGGCAATTATTCACGACGATGTTTTTACCTTGTTCCATCGCTGTCGAATCACCTTCCTGTATAGGATTAACCCCGTGTTTAGGACAGGAAACTAAATCTCCTACCAATGCAACCTGCACGCCGTTAATAAACATGGTTGAAGATGCGGTTATGACCTTACCTCCATGAGTAGTAGCATCACCTAAACAAACAAGTCCTGACATATTTTCTATCCTGTTGAGCGGTTGGTAAAAGAAATTGTAAAGCGTTATAAAAGGGCAGGGTGTGAAGATATGGCTTTAATATTCAACGTGTTCATTACTGTGGCAGACAGTATTGTAATATTGCGCTGATGTATTTTAATTTTCCAAAAAACATACGATTGCTAAGCATGTTATTGTCATTACCACTGGCTGGAGTGATATTTAATTGTTTCGGTTATATTCTCCCACAGCGCTACCAGTTCGTTCTCGGTTAATGCGTTATCCGCGTGCAACAGGTCAACGGTGTAATCCATCGACAACTCCAGTAGCTTATTCCCTTCTTTCTTATCTTGATGGATAACCAGTTCAAAATTATAAATTATGGCTGGTTTTGCATAATAACTATCAGTCTGTTTCGTCCACCATTCTGAAATCTCAAGGCCGTTGACCTTACGTTTGCCTTTGTACAGGGTTTCTCCGTATTCTGTTTCCACCACCCGGGCGTCCTTATCCAGCAACGGGGTGCCGGTATAACTATGGTTATCTGTCTTTAATGTGATAGTGACTTCTTTGCTGTTTTGATAGTTTATGGAAGTTTCATACTGCCCGAGCAGTGAGGCATCAACCTGCCCATACTGAATAGCTAGCTGATTGCCTGAGGGGCGCTGATTATCCTGGCGGGGTTGCAACCCTGACAGAATAGCCAGTAATTGTGATTTTTTCTCAGGGATGTTATATTTCAGACTAAATATTTTTCTTTTAGTGTCATATTTTTTATCACGAGAATCCTGAGCTTTCATTTTTATAATAAAGGATACTCCATCGTTCCACCTACAGGCCTCAAGCGTTCTGAATACATCGGAAATTGAATTTGTGTTTATATATTCAAATATTTTTCCTTTCATGTCAGAAGGAAGTTGATAAATCTGTTTAAGATAAGGCGCATCTTGAGGAAGTTGAGGCTGCATGTTTCTGAGTTCTTCTTCATGTCGTATCAAGAACTGCTGAAATGGAGGGAAGTATTGCCGTTTTGTTTCCACCGTGGTCATCTCTGAACCCTGGATAAACATCACCATCCCGGCTGGCGTAAATTCAGCCGGAAGCGCCACAGAATAAAAACCAAAGTACCGCGTTTCGGGGTGCTGCAATAATGAGGTGACCATCACTTTCTCCCTGTCATTTAATGAATACTGATACGCGCCGGGTTTGAATGCCAGCCATCCCGTGATAAATATCACCGTCGTCAGCAGCAGGCCGTTTCTCAGGCGATGTGGGCCATTAAGCAAAAACCATTTCTTTATCATAATTGACCTGCTGGGCAATTTTTATAATAGAGCGTAAGGCAAAAGCTTGACTGAGAGTATCCCGGTAAGCGGCTTCATGGAGAACCTGTACTGCCAGACGCTCCCGAATATTCTCATGAACGATTTGCCCGGCGCGCAAAGGTACCGTACCGTCGCCATTTTCACAGGCATCCCGTAGTGTAAAACGTTGTCCTACCCAGCCGTATACCACGTCGTTATCGCCCTTGAATTTCCATGCCTGCTCTTCCGGGGAAAGTTCATCTTTCACCGTTCGAACGGCGCTGACTTCACTTAAATAAAGGCGTTCGTCATTCATTTTAGGCGCCGGCGGCGTCTCACCTATTTGGCCGCTTGCCAGCGCCCCGCTCCAGACCGCCGTCTCCTGAGTCCGATGCGCTGCGGGTAATTCCCCCCCTTTTGATTTTCCATAAAATGAGTAGGTCTGGGGATGATATTTCCCCATCAGATTTTCATGAAATGCCTGAACATCAGCCAGTAAGTTACTATAAGCTTCCCAATCTGTATTAATTTGACTTGAATTCAATGTAGTGTTAAACGGATTCAACAGATTTTCATCCATTAGTTTCCACCATTTCTCTCGGTTCAGATATAGTCCACTATAAAGACAATCTTCTTTCTTATCGTCCTCTCCGACCGGAAGATCTGCGGGCAGCGTTAATGTACTACCGTCACGGTCAACGACCTTAAGCCAGTCGTCACCATAATCGTTGGCAGGGAGTAACTCCAGCGCGCCGGAAGACTGAGAGCCAATCGCCACCATCTCTGCTGCGTTGCGGCCAAGGATATGGCTGGTAAGATATCCTACAGCGCCAGCCAAACCGGACTCTGTATTTTCTGTACCGCGCTTCATGCGGGTATAGGTCGCTGCCGCGCCAACAGACGGCATCACACCGTGAACAATACCGTAAATCTTATCTCTGCCCTCCAGGCATTCGGAATAATATCGTGCCACTAGTCCTCCCATAGAATGGGTCACCAGAATGACTTTGCTGCACTTCATGCCCTGAGTTTGATACTTGTCAATAATCCTATCAACTTCTTCGCTAAGTCTTTTTGCCGACAGTACATTGGAGCCTAGCCAGTTGTAGCCCACGACATGTACTGGAAACTGATACAGTTTCATGACTTCAAGGTATGTTTCATCCAGGGAATCCACGCCAAATTCCAGCCCCAGTGGTTCATCAACTAATTTTTGATAAATCGCACTCAGCGTATTGTCTTTTATCGTTGGCTTATCCCGGTACAGTGCAGTCTGTAGCGCATCAAGAAAAGCGCCGTAGCTTGGGGCGGCTACCTCTCCCCAGCCTCGATCATGCCGCGAGCCAAAGAGTTCTTTTTCCGGCTCGTTATTATCCATTATCTTATTCAGCGCTTCAGCATAACGCTTCTTTCCCTCCTCATCATAATTGGAGGAGGGGTAGGGATGAATGGCTGAGACCTGCTCCTGTATTCCAGACGACAGCAGAATTCTTCCCCGGTTGTCTATTTTCACCCGTTCAGGATGAAGTAGCTGTTTTCTCTCCTTTGGCCCCGAAGATGGAAGTGTCCAGCCCAACAAGGAGGTTTCGCTATCGTATCGCCATACAGCTTTTGCATTCTTCTCTTCAGAGTTTTCTTTAAGATTCGTTCCCATTATTCCTGGCAGAAAAATAACCGGAATTACCCGCAGGTCCTCAATTTCCGCGGTGCCAACTTTATTTTTATCGGCACGATCCATATGCATCGTCGTAGACATATATTCCCTCCGAATATCCTTAATCTTCCTGATTATCTAAGAGATCAATTTTTATTGATTTAACAAAAAGCCCGCTCTGCACAGGTAGTTTCCCTTGATCGTCAGTCGTCATTTCAACGGTAGTGCCATCGCCGCGGGTAACGCGTACCTTTTGATTCTTTGCCGGTTTGCCGGTTGCATCCAGAGGATCTCAGGGGTGATGGCAAAATCAGTGGAATCCCATTCCTGCATGGCCTGACTGATACTCTGACCACTGAATTTTTGCCAAACCGCTCCACGCTCTATAATTTTATCTGGTGCGGCACATTCCACCGTGCCACCTCCAATTCGAATATATCCACCACCACTGGTTAGGATGATTTCATTTTTTGCGCTAATAAGAATTTTTCCGTCGCTACTGCTTATGCGCAGATCTTTACATGCATCCAGGAGCATTTCATCGCTTTGTGCCTGAATCTCCACTTTGCCTTTGCTGGCGAAAATTTTAATACCAAGCTTTTGAGCAAACAGACTTACTGCTTCTCCCGCAGCTACAGTGAATTTTTTAAATACGCTGAAATCCGTATTTTTCCCACTGGTGCTAATCAGGTTTTCCCCTGAGGATAATTGCAGGCTTTTGGGCGTAACCTGTGCAATCCCCGCGGGAGCAGAAAGCAGTAGCGCTGATTTTTTCAGCTCGGTCAGCGTTTCTGACAATAGCGTTTTTTGTGTCTGTAAATCCGCCAGCTCTGATTTTGCCACTTCAGCGGCGCTATGTAGTGCTTCCACTAAAGACAGCGCTTCCTGGAGCTGGCTTAACGCTTCATCCATCATCAGCGCCTGCCCCTGCGCCTTTTCCTGCTCATCGGCGCTGATAAAGACACCTTTTTTCGCTCTTATCGCACCCCACATATCGGTGCGCAGTTCGAAACCCTCACCGCGCTGCTGCTTCCCAGCATCCACCAGATGTCCCAGGTTCAGCTGGCTCTTTCCGCCGTACTCTGTGCTGACCTTGATGTGCTCCTTACCCCGCTCATCGTCCAGCCGGATTTTGTTATTCGCCGGGGTGCGCAGCACGTTGCGCTTATAGTTCTGGATGGTCACATGGTCGGTGTGCGCCGAGTCGTGTTTCACCCCGGCGATATATGGCCTGTCCGGGTTGCCATCCTCAAACGCGATGCTAACCTCGGTTCCCGCCAGCAGCGGCAGGTGCAGACCGTAAGTATCTCCCGCATAGGGGCGTGACTGCCGTACCCACAGGCTCTCGAAACCCGGTTTCCACGTATCCCGGTCAAAGTCCAGGTTCACTCGATAGCGCCCGTCTTTGTCGATATGAGCGTAGACATCATTTGCCGTGGTGCTGGTCACCCGCGCCGGGAGTGTCCCTGCCATCACAGGCCTGCGGATGAGAGGAGGGCGGTAGCCGTAGCGTTCGGAATAGGGGATGGCGGTGAATGCCAGTTCGTAACTGCGGTCTCGTGCTGCGCTTGCGGTAATCCCGGTTATCAGAATGCCCTTGCGGAATACCTCTGGCGCATCATTACCCTCGACCTTTATCTCCAGCCCCGGCATCAGCAGAGAACTGGTGCTCTGTCCCTTCAGGATGGCGCGTCCGTTCAGGTAGCGTTCGTGGCGGATACGCGCATAGAATGCACCACTCTCCGGCGTCGCTTTGTCACCCGTTTTCAGAAAATTGTCAGCGTAATGATAGGCTTCACCGTAGGTGGTGTTATCCCCGCCTGTTACGTCAAACTGGCCTGTTGTCATCTCCGCCATCGCTTCACGGTAGTTGTAATCCCGCGTCGTGACGGACCTCGATACCACGCTGTAGGCCGTGTTCAGATCCCACACTGCTTCGGTTCCGCTGTCGCTCATCCCCGAAGGGTGACGCAGCGGCAGCGTCAGGCCGCGCTCATAGCCACTCTGGTCGTCGTAAAACTCGATAACCCCGATTTTCAGTCGGGCGTCGGTACTGAACCGGAACCAGATACCCACCACCGACAGCAACCGTGAGATGAATGTCAGATCGTCTTCGTCGTACTGCATGACCTGCTCGCGTGACGGGTAGTCGCCTTTCAGGTTAAACACAAAGTCCTGACCGCGCATCTCATGCCGCTCGCGGAGTATTTTCTCCACGATTTGCGGCACCGTCTGGTTCTGATAAATCGCGTTCTGATGGCTGCGGGACAGTAGCGCCAGACGGGGCTCCAGCCGCACCTCATACCGCGCCTCGTCCCGTGAGGAAGACAATTGCTTAAATCCGGTGATCACCCCGTACAACGTACGCAGGGGAGTCTGCGTCGGTATCCCTTGCACCGGCGGGGCGGTCAGGCTGAATGCCCCGTCCTGCATCAGCACCGACTCCGGCGCAATAGACTTATCGCTGCTGGTAAACTGAATGTCATAGCGGAATGGGGCGCTTAATTGCTCCTTGCCTTCAAAGGACAGTACGTCCACGCCGCTGCTCAGGCCGCGGATTTTTAACGCGTGGTGTGAGTGGTCGAAGTTCTGTACATCCATCGTGGGCTTCCTTATTTCGTAACAAATTCCACAGAATTTCCTCTTGCGGGGCCCTGTTCAGGCACGCTACCGCCCATAGCCATGACCTCGTGCCCATCAGGTTTACATCAGGCTAAATTGTGAATAGCGGTTGCTCGGTACCGGTACCACCGATATTCAGCGAGCCGCATATCGAACCCGTGCCAAAAAAGCAGAAGGCTTCCTGCCAGCCATGGTTAGATGGCTGAAACTCCTTGTGGATTTAACTGAGATAACGCCGGTTCTGGCAGCATGTTCTGTTTCACGTCCTGACAGGCGTCAGTGCGGGGAACCAGACTGATTTCGACGCGCCGGTTAGCGGCCCTGCCTTCCGGCGTATTGTTAGTTGCCGCAGGATGGCTTTCGCCCAGCCCCTGTACGGCAAAACAGGTGGCCGGAATGTCGCTGGTCTGTAGCATCCAGTCGCGCACGGCTTCCGCGCGTCGCAGCGACAATTGCTGATTGGCTTTTTTATTGCCGGTGGTATCGGTATATCCGGTGACCACAATCAGCCAGCCCGGCCTTGCCCTGATATTTACCAGCGCGTTAATCAGCACTTTTGTCGAGCCGTCTTTCAGACGGGCCTGTCCGACGTCAAACAACGCCATGCTGTCGAGACGCACGCTCTGTACCGGTAATGCGTCTGCTACATCCCTTTTTTTCTCAGGTGGACGGTAATCGCGAATAACCCGCCATACCGGCTGGCGTAGCCGTTCGCCGGGATATAAGCCCAGACTGAGACGTAATGGCTCCCCTTCGCGAAAATAGCTATCCAGAATATTTGCATCGTCCTTCAGGACCGACAGGTGGTGGGCTTTAGCGGCGTCGTTGTCTGCCGGAACGGCATCATATTTATGTAGATCGTCGCTCACCCGCAGCAGCAGGCTGCGGTTTGCGGTTGCTGACAGACAGAGCGCAGCCACTCCTGCCACGGTGGTCATCAGCAGCGCCGCCACGCAGGCGCGGCGCACTGGCGTAAATCCTGATTGACGTGGTAACAGCGGCAGCATCATGTCCGGGAACGGCAGGGGAGATGCGCCGATCTTCGGTATCGCCTCCGGCGTCAGTCCCGTTTTTACCGTTGTCCATGTCTGCCACAGATTGCCTTCCAGCGCAGGCAGCGATGGCGCCTGCCCCATGCCCGCCGCCAGCGGCGGATACCCGTTCAGCTCTGGTAACACCATCTGATTGAGCCACTGCATCAGGCTTTCCATCCGCAGAATATGGCAAAGCCGCAGGCTGCTCCCATCGGTTCCGGGCTGTGCCGCCCATGCCGTCGGAGAGCTTTCTCCGGCGGGCGTCGCCACCTGAACCTTGCCGCCGGCGCAGATAAACCACGGTAGATCATCCTCTCGCCCTGTGCCGGGCAGCCAGCTCCACAGCAGCAGCGGCACTTTTATGCCCGCCCTGCGGCGCACTGTCGCCAGACCGCCGACAAAACGTCGCAATCGTCCCGCCAGAACAGCCATATCCAGATGAACAACCGGCACGACCGTGCAGGCCACACACAACTGAGAAGCCCATGCGGGGCGGTCAGCCAGCAGCACTTCAGCCTGTCTGATAAGTTGCTCTTCATCCGCAACATGCAGGTACAGCCCTCCCGCGACCTGCCGCAGCGGGTTTTCTGTGAATAACGATGCTGCCGCGTCGCCGCACACCAGCACTACGGGCTGCCGATATGTTTTGGGCGGCAATCGGGACAGCCATGCGCTGTCGGCCTCAGTCTGTCTTTTTTTTCCGCGCCAGCACGCCAGCAGGCCTACTGCGATGATGATAAGCGCCACTGTCACGCCAAATTTCATCGCCGTAGAGGCCTGATTGAATCCCAGCCATAGCGCCAGCACCAGCAGCATGCTCCACAGCAAAAGCGCCTGTTTCAGCGTGTTACTCACCCGGCTCATCTTCAAGACTTGCCTGTTGGCAGCAGTTCATCCACCAGTACATTCAGCCAGCTATGCAACCCCCACCAGACGCCAACCAGCACAAGCATTAGCAGTAGCAGCCAGCAAAAAGGAGACTGCCACAGGTAATGCTGACGCCTGGTCAAAGGCACGTTCAGCACTGCCGAATCTTCTTGCACCCTGAATGGCTCAACCCGCTTGCTGAACATCGCAATGAGATGCTGCCGTTCATCAGATTCGGGGTCCTGATAGCGCCCGCGAAACCCCAGCAACAGCACGCGATGAAAACAGGTCAGGACCGCCGGCGTGGGGGCTGGCTCCTGTAAAAACCGCTTCATACGCTCATACAGTAGTTCGCCCGCCTGAAGGGTATTGAAAAAATGCGACTGGAGAGGGTTTTTTAGCCAGACCATCTGGCCATCATCCATAACGTCCCGGCTGAGAACGGTTTCGTCCAGCAGCGCGCACTGAGCGTAAGTGATATGTTCTATGTCCTGCTGGCTGAATCCGGCTGCTGTCAGACGCTCGCGTACCCCTTCCACCTGCTGCAGACAATGGCGATATAGTTCCTGTCCGTGTCTTGCAGAAGTGCCCTGACGCAGTTCCACCACCGTCAGAAAGGTGTCGCGAAGTAGTACGTCAATGTCGATTTTCCGTTCCTGTGTCATGACCGCAGTACCGCAAAAAGCTCGGGCTTCAGATCGCCCAGCGTACCCGGCGCGTAAATCATGCAGCACCCGGCATCCAGCATGGCTTTAGCCGGAGCGCTCTGCATATCCAGCGCAAAGTACTGATTCTCCAGCCGTAATGGCAATGCAGCCGGAACCTGCGTCAGCGGAACAACAGGGACACCGTTCAGCGCAACATTAACCAACAACGTAACGTCATCCGGCGCCCCGATTTTGCAGAGTCGTGGTAACTGTTGCAGAACGACGTGCGTCGGCAGCGAGGAGCGAACAGAAAGGTAAAAATCCGCCTCTTCCCGCAGGCGTGGATCGTGAAGTTCGGCTTTCCAGCGGTTGCCGGGAAGGGATTCCAGCTCGAGCGCAATCACCCGCGACGGCAGGCTGGCTTCGAGCAGTTCGCTGAGCAGGGTAAAAAGCGGCGGAAAAACGGAGGCTGGAGCATCATGGACATATGCGGGAATGGCGCTCACGTTGTGTTCAAGGGAAAAGGTCAGCAACGCGCCGGCCAGATGAGCCAGTTCGCGCCAGACGAGTTCAGGATGGATGCTCGGATACCGTAAAAAATCACTTAGAACCGGTTCAGCGCTGTTCAACGCATTGAGTAACCAGAACAGGGACACATCCGCTACCGCGAAGTCCGCCATACGCTGATTGCTTTCCCGGCGCAGGGCCATCAGACGCCGGCACTTCGCTTGTAGCTGCAACAGCAACGTATCCAGTCGCTCCACCAGACCAATATGTGCGCTGAGGGCAAGCAGCGGCGGGATGTAGCTTTCATCCTGAGACCAGTTACCCTGACCATTCCGCGTCAGACGTGCAAGCGGGCAGGTGATGTAATCCTGATTGTTATCATGGGCGAAACGCAATGACAGCGCATGGCATTCAACGGCCATTTCTTCACTGTCGCTGCCATAAATATCCTGTACTTTATGCCATTCCTGACGATAACGCAGGGGTCTTTCAGTATGCTTTTCCTGTCCCAGATTACCGCCATTCGCATGTTCCAGCGGTAACGCCAGGACAACTATTGCCGTATTTTCCACCGCCAGAGTATGTAAATCACAAGCCAGAGGCAGCGCATCGGAAACTTCGGAGTCGATCAACGAGCCATCGGAAAAACGCAGGCGCAGGGTACGTAATTTTAACTTCCCTAACGCCAGCGCTTCTCTGTCAAACTCGACTCTCGCCACACCCCATGGATGACGGATACCCAGCTGTGCAATGCTGTTGTTACTGTACGTTTCCCAGCGGGCCTGCTGCTGAAACTGTTGTGAGGACAGGAACGTTCCCTCAGCCCATAGTGGTCGATGAATTTTCATACTACACCACCGCCCGGTCAGGTTTTTGCTTTTGGCATTTGAGAAACCTGAGACCGTGCCAGCGTGACTTAACGTGCTGGACGTCTGGCTGATGCATAACCACATCCTCCGCAGATTTCGCCAGACAGGAAAGTGGAGTATGGATAGCTACCGTCAGATGTATTTTTCTAAACAACGACTGATAAATACCGTCTGATCCCATCATTGTTGACATAGCCGCAGATGAAGAAATATGTTCCTTTGCAGACATCAAAATTTCCCTTTTGAAACTTTTATCCGGTTTTGCCCAATGACTTTCCCAGGCGTGCAGGTTAACCCCTCTCCTGTAACGACATTCTTGTTAATTCTTCCATCGCTCCAGGTTCAGTCATGGCGTTAGTGAAGTTGTTTTGGTTTAAATTAAGGCCAATTATTGGGGCTATAGTTAATAAATGTCTGGTGGACACTAC
Source organism: Klebsiella sp. P1954 (assembly GCF_018199955.1). NCBI lineage: Bacteria > Pseudomonadati > Pseudomonadota > Gammaproteobacteria > Enterobacterales > Enterobacteriaceae > Klebsiella > Klebsiella sp. P1954. Next base: position 4,005,006 of record NZ_CP073373.1, read on the forward strand.
AATCCCTGGCGGAGAGAAGATGTAGAGGTAACTTCACATTCATGGCGCTTCCTGTTTTCAGGCCCGGCTTTATGTTAAAGCGAGTTTCGGGAACATCGTTTAGAAATTTTTTAGCCATGTAGCTTCTCCCTGTCTAACTAACCCCTGTTTAAGTATCTGACCTTGATCCAATTTAACAGTTAAATAAAGCGTGGTGCAATATGGTCAGTGTCTGAAAGATCGTTATTATTACTACTATAAATAATTTGGCTCGTATCCTAAGATAGTTTTATTTATATGAAGTTTCTAAATTTATTGGCCATCAAGGACAATCTGCTTGGTTATGGCTAAGTATAAGCATAAAATACCGATAAACGATCGCGTAATAATATCGCAACGCCACTTTTTCGGAATAAATAAAAGCTTCTTTAATAAATGATATTTTTGCTGTGAATGATTTGGTGGCAAAAAGTTCGACCATCTACTGCGAGATTAGTGAAGTACAGAAGGGAAAAGATGGGATTAATACCATAATTTAAAACAATCAGAAGAAGCTCTGGTATCAAAAATATAACATTTGCATCAATTATCATGATTTATTCAGTAATGAAAGTATGGTGCTGACTTATAATGAAAACTATCATAGATACATTATCTCAATTAAATCCTGTTTGTTGCAGTGCCCTGTCTGGCAAGATAAGCACCGAAATATAATGATTATATCAAGTCTGCTATCTTCATTCTTGTTGGCCAGGGGCCGATTACAAACGTAAAGATAACGGTAGTTCCGGGAATTTAGTCCTTTTATTGCGCAAAACTCTAAATGAGTGGATTAAGTAAGTGGCTTTTAGCCGTACACTCATTTGTCCACGCATCATCTGTGGATCTCCTGAGAGATACAGGGAAGTATAAAAAAACGTTGATAAATTGCGGTTTCTTGTATTTCAGGGGCTGTTACGGATGACATAAAGCAAACCGGCGAGGGGGCGGCAATGGCCGTTCCCGTTTTCGGCAGAGGTTTTGCCGGCGGCAGAAACAAAAAAACACCCTTGAGGGTGTTTGTAATGTTGGTTGCGGGGGCCGGATTTGAACCGACGACCTTCGGGTTATGAGCCCGACGAGCTACCAGGCTGCTCCACCCCGCGTCACCGTACTGCTTCACTTTGTCAAATTTGATTGGTTGCGGGGGCCGGATTTGAACCGACGACCTTCGGGTTATGAGCCCGACGAGCTACCAGGCTGCTCCACCCCGCGTCACCGTACTGCTTTACTTCATCAAATTTTAATTGGTTGCGGGGGCCGGATTTGAACCGACGACCTTCGGGTTATGAGCCCGACGAGCTACCAGGCTGCTCCACCCCGCGTCCGTGGAAGCGCACTATACTCCGCTAGCGAGATGATGCAACCTTTTTTCGACCAAATCGACATTTTTGTAAGAATTGGCTTATAAAACGCCATGTTGTGGTGTTTTTTTACACAAATCTGTGCCATCGATGAGATCGCGCATTTCAATAGCTCCGGCGCTTTGTTATCTTCAACACGCACTAAGGCTTCGCAGCAAAAGATGAGACACCATGAAAGGACGTTGGGCAAAATATGTAGCGACGGGGGCAATGCTGGCCATGCTCGCCGCCTGTTCCTCAAAACCGACCGACCGCGGTCAGCAATATAGCGATGGCAAGTTCACCCAGCCGTTTTCACTGGTAAACCAGCCGGATGCCGTCGGGGCACCGATCAACGCCGGCGACTTCTCCGAGCAGGTTAATCAAATTCGTAACGCCTCGCCACGCCTCTATAATAGCCAGAGCAACGTCTATAACGCGCTGCAGGAGTGGCTGCGCGCCGGCGGCGACACCCGTACGCTGCGCCAGTTTGGCATCGACGCCTGGCAGATGCAGGGCGTCGACAACTATGGCAACGTCCAGTTTACCGGCTACTACACGCCGGTGGTGCAGGCGCGCCACACCCGTCAGGGCGAATTCCAGTACCCCATTTACCGTATGCCGCCGAAACGCGGTAAGCTGCCGTCCCGCGCCAGCATCTATGCCGGCGCGCTGAGCGATAACTATGTGCTGGCGTATAGCAACTCGTTGATGGATAACTTCATCATGGACGTGCAGGGCAGCGGCTATATCGACTTTGGCGATGGTTCGCCGCTCAACTTCTTTAGCTATGCCGGGAAAAACGGCTGGCCCTATCGCAGCATCGGCAAAGTGCTAATCGACCGCGGGGAAGTGAAGAAAGAAGATATGTCGATGCAGGCGATCCGCGAGTGGGGTGAAAAGCACAGCGAAGCGGAAGTGCGCGAGCTGCTGGAGCAGAACCCGTCGTTCGTGTTCTTTAAACCGCAGTCTTTCGCGCCGGTGAAAGGGGCCAGCGCTGTGCCGCTGATCGGCCGCGCCTCGGTGGCCTCCGACCGGTCGATTATTCCGCCGGGAACCACCTTGCTGGCCGAGGTGCCTCTGCTGGATAATAACGGCAAGTTTAACGGCCAGTACGAACTGCGCCTGATGGTCGCCCTCGACGTCGGCGGGGCCATCAAAGGCCAGCATTTCGACATCTATCAGGGCATTGGGCCTGACGCAGGCCACCGTGCCGGCTGGTATAACCACTACGGCCGCGTATGGGTGCTGAAAAACGCCCCGGGCGCGGGGAATGTTTTTAGCGGCTAACTCCCCTGGCCGTGCCTGTTGACCAGGGCGCCCGGATGACGCCGTTTGCGGCGGCCTCCGGGCGCTGTCATTTTGTTCTGAGGTTCTATGTCTGTTGTAATCAGCGATGCCTGGCGCCAGCGTTTTGGCGGTACGGCACGTTTATATGGTGAAAAAGCGCTGCAATGTTTTGCCGACGCCCACGTCTGCGTGGTCGGGATCGGCGGGGTCGGCTCCTGGGCGGCGGAAGCGCTGGCGCGGACCGGCATCGGGGCGATCACCCTTATCGATATGGACGATGTCTGCGTCACCAACACCAATCGTCAGATCCACGCCCTCAGCGGCAACGTCGGACTGGCGAAAGCGGAGGTGATGGCGGAGCGTATTCGCCTGATCAACCCGGAGTGTCGGGTGACGGTGGTGGATGATTTCGTGACCCCGGAAAACGTGGCGGAATATCTTGGCGTCGGCTTTAGCTATGTTATCGACGCCATCGATAGCGTCCGGCCGAAAGCGGCGCTTATCGCCTGGTGTCGCCGCTACAAGGTGCCGCTGGTGACTACCGGCGGGGCGGGTGGTCAGATTGACCCAACGCAGATCCAGGTCGCTGACCTGGCGAAGACCATCCAGGATCCGCTGGCGGCCAAACTGCGCGAGCGGCTGAAAAGCCAGTTTGGGGTGGTGAAAAACAGCAAAGGTAAGCTCGGTGTAGACTGCGTCTTCTCTACGGAAGCGCTGGTCTACCCGCAGGCGGACGGCAGCGTCTGCGCAATGAAGAGCTCGGCGGAAGGGCCGAAGCGGATGGACTGCGCTTCCGGCTTTGGCGCGGCGACGATGGTGACCGCGACCTTCGGGTTCGTCGCGGTGTCGCATGCCCTGAAGAAGATGCTGGCGAAAGCGCAGCGTGACGCTGCGGCTTCCGGAAAATAGTTTCCCCACCGGGCGCGGCGGCGGGAAAGCGAAATCGGGAGATTACCTTTCGCGGGCGGCGGCGAGCACCGCCTCGCTCAGGGCGCTGAGGCCCTGGCTGCGCGAGGCGCTGAGCTGGCCGCGCAGCCCCAGCTCGTCGAACAGCGCCAGCGGATCCTGCGCCAGGATCCCGGCGCGGGTTTTTCCTTCCACGGCGGTTAAAAGTACCGCCAGCAGACCGCGCACAATCCTTCCTTCGCTGTCGCCAAAGAAGTGCAGCCTGCCCTCGGCGTCCTCCTCATAGCCCAGCCAGACGCGGTTCTCACACCCGGCAATCTCATGGGCCTGCGCTTTGCGCTCGTCGGTCAGCGTCGGCAGCTTTTTGCCCAATAAAATCAGCTGACGGTATTTATCCTCCCACTGGTTCAGCGGGGCGAAGATCTGGCGCAGCGTAGCGTCGGTAATGGTTGTGCCGAAGGGGTGCAGAGTTGTCATTAATCCACCAGAATTTCCAGGGCGCGATCCACCGCGTGGACCAGCGCCGCAACATCGTCTTGGGTATTGTAGGGGGCGAAAGAGGCCCGCAGGGTGCCGCTGACCCCTAAGGCAGCCAGCAGCGGCTGGGCGCAGTGTTGTCCGGCGCGCAGGGCAATGCCGGACTCCGCCAGCAGCGTCACCAGATCGCTGTGATGAATACCCTCAAATTCAAAGGCCAGCAGGCTTGACTGCTGGCAGCGGAAAGAGCGGAAGCCCGGCCGTTTCGCCAGTTCCTCTTCCGCCAGGCTCGCCAGACTGCGGCTCCAGTTTTCCGCCTGGCCGATATCGCTCTGCGCCAGCCACTCCAGCGCGGCGCTGAGGCCGATAACCCCGGCGACATTCGGCGTACCGGCCTCGAGGCCATAGGGGGCCGGCTGCGGCGTAAAGCCGTCAAAGCTGACCTCGGCGATCATTTTCCCGCCGCCGAGCCAGGGCGACATCGCTGCCAGCAGCTCGCTTTTGCCGTACAGGGCGCCGATCCCAGTCGGGCCATACAGCTTATGGCCGGAAAAGGCGTAAAAATCGATATCCAGCGCCTGCACGTCAGCGGGGAAATGCACCGCCCCCTGGGCGCCATCAACCATCACCACCATCCCGGCGGCGTGGGCAAGGCGGATAGCCTGCGCCAGGTCCGGGCAGCCGCCGGTGACGTTGGACATCTGGCCGATGGCCAGCACCCGGCTGCGCGGGGTAATCAGCGCGCTGAGGCTGGCGATATCCGGCAGGCGGTCGGCGCCAAGCGGCAGCTTGACCACTCTGGCGCCGGTCTGCCCGGCCACCATCAGCCAGGGCACGAGGTTGGCATGATGCTCGGCTTCGCTAACGATAATTTCATCGCCAGGCTGCAGGCGCGGCCGGACGTAGCTCTGCGCCACCATATTGATGGCCTCGGTGGTCCCCCGCGTCCAGACGATATCTTTGCCGGACGGGGCGTTAAGCCACGCCGCCACGCGATCGCGGGCCGCCTCGTAGCGCTCGGTCAGCCGCTGGGCGGCGGCGAACTGGCTGCGATGGACATTGCCGGCGCTCAGGCGATAAAACTGGTCGCTGGCGTCGATCACCGCCAGCGGTTTGAGCGCTGTCGCCGCGCTGTCGAGATAGACGCCGGCATCGGCCAGAGCCGGAAACTGCGCGCGAAAGTGCGCCGGGTTGAATGCGTTCATGGAATTCCTCGTATCAATGCCGCGATCGTCGCGCAATTTGCCGGGCGTGACAAGGTCTCTGCGTCCTGTGGAATTGTCCGAATGTGACTCCACGTCGGTCAAAGAGGGTTATGCTGAAAAGTGTTGGGTTTGTGTTTTAACCTATTACTTAACGAGTTACGAATAGTATAAATAGCCGTAAGGAGAGAAGAATGAAAATGACTAAGGCCGCTGCGATTATCTCTGCCTGTATGCTGACTTTAGGCCTGAGCGCCTGTTCCTCTAACTATGTGATGCATACCAATGATGGGCGGACCATCGTTACCGACGGGAAACCGCAAACCGATAATGACACTGGCATGATCTCGTATAAAGACGCGTGGGGCAACAAACAGCAGATCAATCGCTCTGACGTGAAACAACTGGGTGAACTGGACGAGTAAGGCAGTAAAAAGGCAAAAAAAAGCACCGCGCGTTGCGGTGCTACATTAAATCACTATGGACAGACAGGGTAAATGTACAGGAAGTGAAAAGGGGTAGCTTTGCTACCAGGGTCTGCAAAAACAGACCAATTGCAAACACAACAACACAACATCACAACCGTAAGCCAAAAGCTTGATGGAACACGCATTCCAAAAAAAGCTTCTCGTTCCGGCTCAGGAAGTGCCGCCACTATAGGTATTTGCTGGTAGAACCTCAACGGACAATTTATAATGGCTCAGATAAAAAAAACTAATAGGTTAATCATTGTTTCCTATTTGTTAAATTGAGTTAACATCTAAGCCAGAATAACCATGTCGAAGCGATTACCACCTCTGAATGCATTACGTGTTTTTGATGCAGCCGCACGTCATCTCAGCTTCACTCGGGCAGCCGATGAGCTTTTTGTGACGCAGGCCGCAGTCAGCCATCAAATCAAGTCTCTCGAGGATTTTCTGGGCCTTAAGCTGTTCCGTCGGCGCAATCGTTCGCTGCTGTTAACGGAAGAAGGGCAGAGCTATTTTCAGGATATTAAAGAGATTTTTTCGCAACTGACGGAAGCGACGCGTAAACTGCAGGCGCGCAGCGCCAAAGGGGCATTAACGGTCAGTTTATTGCCAAGTTTCGCCATTCAGTGGCTGGTGCCAAGACTCACAAGCTTTAACTCAGCTTATCCGGGAATCGATGTCAGGATCCAGGCGGTGGACCGTCAGGAGGATAAGCTGGCGGACGATGTCGATGTGGCGATTTTTTATGGTCGCGGCAACTGGCCGGGCCTGCGTGTGGAAAAATTGTACGCCGAGTATCTGCTGCCGGTCTGTTCCCCGCTCTTGCTCACCGGCGACAAAGCATTGAAAACGCCTGCCGATCTGGCGCAACATACCCTGCTTCACGATGCGTCCCGCCGCGACTGGCAAACTTATACCCGTCAGCTTGGTCTAAGCCATATTAATGTGCAGCAGGGGCCGATTTTCAGCCATAGCGCGATGGTGCTGCAGGCGGCCATTCACGGGCAGGGCGTGGCGCTGGCCAACAACGTCATGGCGCAGTCCGAAATTGAAGCCGGTCGTCTGGTGTGTCCGTTTAATGATGTTCTGGTCAGTAAGAATGCGTTTTACCTTGTTTGCCATGACAGTCAGGCAGAACTGGGTAAAATAGCCGCTTTCCGGCAGTGGATCCTGGCGAAAGCGGCAAGTGAACAAGAAAAATTCCGCTTTCGTTATGAACAATAATTACTTGTAGGGTAACAACATGACCAGCCGTTTTATGCTGATATTCGCCGCGATTAGCGGCTTTATCTTTGTGGCTCTGGGCGCCTTTGGCGCGCATGTCTTAAGTCAATCGCTCGGCGCGGCGGAGATGGCCTGGATCCATACCGGCCTGGAGTATCAGGCCTTCCATACCCTGGCGATTTTTGGTCTGGCGGTGGCGATGCAGCGTCGGATCAGTATCTGGTTCTACTGGAGCAGCGTATTTCTGGCGTTAGGGACCGTGCTGTTCAGCGGCAGCCTCTATTGTCTGGCGCTCTCTCATTTACGTCTGTGGGCGTTCGTGACCCCGGTGGGCGGCGTAAGCTTCCTCGCCGGTTGGGTTTTAATGTTAATTGGTGCAATTCGTCTGAAACGTAAGGGCGTTGTTCATGAATAAGGTTGTCCTCTATTGTCGCCCTGGGTTTGAGAAAGAGTGCGCAGCAGAAATTACCGATAAGGCAGCCCGCCTTGAGGTGTTTGGTTTTGCCCGGGTCAAAGAAGACTCTGGCTATGTAATTTTTGAAGGTTATCAGCAGGACGACGGCGAGAAGCTGGTGCGCGATCTGCCGTTCAGCTCGCTGATTTTCGCCCGACAGATGTTTGTGGTCGGCGAACTGCTGCGCGACCTGCCGCCGGAGGATCGCATAACCCCGATCGTCGGCATGCTGCAGGGCGTGGTGGAGAAGGGTGGCGAGCTGCGTGTGGAAGTGGCGGATACCAACGAAAGCAAAGAGCTGATGAAGTTCTGCCGCAAGTTTACGGTGCCGTTACGCGCGGCGCTGCGCGAGGCGGGCGTGCTGACCAACTATGAAACGCCAAAGCGACCGGTGGTGCATGTGTTCTTTATCGCACCCGGCTGCTGCTATACCGGCTACTCATACAGCAACAACAACTCACCGTTCTATATGGGCATTCCGCGGCTGAAGTTTCCCTCCGACGCCCCGAGCCGTTCCACCCTCAAGCTGGAAGAGGCGTTCCACGTCTTTATTCCGGCGGACGAGTGGGACGAGCGTCTGGCGAACGGCATGTATGCCGTCGATCTCGGCGCCTGCCCGGGCGGCTGGACCTATCAGCTGGTGAAGCGCAACATGTGGGTCTCTTCGGTCGATAACGGCCCGATGGCCCAGAGCCTGATGGATACCGGCCAGGTGACCTGGCTGCGCGAAGACGGTTTCCGCTATCGTCCGAACCGCAACAACATCTCGTGGATGGTCTGCGATATGGTGGAGAAACCGGCGAAGGTGGCGGCGCTGATGGCGCAGTGGCTGGTCAACGGCTGGTGCCGGGAGACCATCTTCAACCTCAAGCTGCCGATGAAAAAGCGCTATGAAGAGGTGTCGCAGAATCTGGCCTATATTCAGGCCCAGCTGGACGAGCACGGCGTTAACGCCCAGATCCAGGCGCGTCAGCTGTATCACGATCGTGAAGAAGTGACCGTTCACGTGCGCCGCCTGTGGGCCGCCGTCGGCGGACGTCGCGACGAGCGTTAATCCTTCCCCCTCAGGCCGGAGACGCGTGCGCGTCCTCCGGCCTTCCCCTTAAGGCTGCGGCGCATCCGACACAATATGCGTCACGTCATCCAGATGACCAATCCTCGCCTCGCCGGAGCGGTTGAACTTGCTTTTGTCGATCAGCAGTAGCGACTGCGCCGCACGCTTAAGCAGGATCGATTTGAAGTCGGCATTGAACGCATTGGAGTCCCACAGCGCGCCCTGCGGGTCGATGCCTTCGCAGGAAAAAATAAACAGATCGATCTCCAGCGATTTCAGCTGGGAAATCAGCGCCGGGTTCACGTAGCAGCCATATTTCCGCTGCAGAGTGCCGCCGGAGCAGGTGAGCGTGATCTGGTCGCGTTTGGCCAGCTCCTGGCAGATGGGCTGGCTGTTGGTAAAGACGTGCAGCGGGCGGTCCGGCAGCTGGCGGGCGAGATACCAGCAGGTGGAGCTGGCATCGAGGGCGATCACCATCCCTTCGTCAATCCAGGCCAGCGCTTCGCGGGCGATGTCGGCTTTATGCGCGTAATGGCTTTTCAGGCGCATGTGGAAAGGATCGCCGCTGTCCTGGCTGCGCTGGTGGATCACTTTGGCCCGGCCGTGGTTACGCAGCACTTTGCCCTGCGCCTGCAGCTCGCTCAGATCGCGGCGAATAGTTTCCCTGCTGACGTTGAGCTGTTTTGACAACGTTTCGGTGGTCAGGCTGCTGTGGGTGATCAGGAGATCGACGATCGCCTGCTGGCGGGCTGCTTTCATTTATTCTCATCCCATCATTGATTGAGCGTCTGCATCAGGCAGACGCTCCGGCATGAGATTACGGCGTGACTCCTTTTTTTAAAAGGATATTTCCGTACTTAGCGCACTCTCCTGTGATAACGATCGCAAAGGCTTTTTGCGCCCGGTCGTAGAAGGCAAAGCGGTCAATCCGCACGATATCCGGGCAGGGGGCCTGCGCCGAGAGCGCCTGCCGATAGCGCTGTTCCACCGTCGGGTCGAGCGCATCGCCTTCGACGGCGGCCATCATCACCACCGGCGGCGCATAGCTGTCTAATTCGAACAGCGGGATAATCGCCTGCAGCAGATCGCTGACTCGCAGGCCATCGGCGCGGATCACCTGCGGCCCCATGCTGTGCGCCGGGAAATGGGCATCGGAAAAAATGATTTCATCCCCATGGCCCATTTCGGCCAGCACTTTCAGCAGTTCCGGCGATATCAGCGGGGAAATGGTTTTGAGCATCTCAGGCTTCCTCTATCAGTTCAGGTTCAGTTTGCGGCCAGAAATAGCGGTAGCGGTACGCGACCTGCGCTCTGGCCTGTTCTGGCGAAGAGAACTCGCCCACGCCATACCAGCCAAACATCGCCGCGCCGGCCACCGTGGTTTCGGCATCGTCGAGGACTTTGATCGGTATCCCGAGTCGGTTGGCCTTGATCTGGTTCCATAGCGCGTTGCGGCTGCCGCCGCCCACCAGCAGCAGCTCTTTCGCCCTGAAGCCGCCGATTTTTTCCAGGGTTTGCAGATGCTGCGCCAGCTGATCGCTTAACCCCTCCAGCGCGGCGCGGTAAAAATGGCCGCGGGTGGTGTTGAGCGTGACGCCCTGCCAGCCGGCGTGCTGGCTGGCGAGCAGGTCGCACTGCATCCTGACGCCCTGGGCGCCGGGCGGGATCGCCTGCGCTTCGTCAATCAGCGTCTGCCATGGGGTGTCAGCGCTCCACAGCAGTTTGCGCACCCACTCGAGCACGCCGGAGGCCAGCCACTGCATCCCCGGGTTATAGCGGCCCGGCTGGCTGTCCAGCTCGCAGGTGGAGCCGCTGTAGTCACAGAGCAGCGAGGTGTCGACCTGCGCGCTGCGTACCATCAGGATCTCCCAGGTCCCGGAGGAGAGCACCGGCTCATCCTGCCCGGCGCCGGCGCCAAACAGAGCGAACTGGGTGTCATGCCCGGCCGAGATAACCGGGATCCCGACGGGGAGGCCCAGCAGCGCAGCGGCCTCCGGCAGCAGGGCGCCGATCGGCTGGCCTGCTTCAACCAGCCGCGGGAACAGGCGGCGCGGCAGGCCGGTCGCCTGCAGGATCGGCGCGCTGAAATCGCGCTGCCGGAGATCGAGCATCTGGCTGGTGCCCGCCATGGTGAGGTCGGTGGTGAACTCCCCGGTCAGCCGATGGTTGATCAGCGATGAAATAAACAGCCAGGCATGGGCCTGCGCCAGCAGCTGCGGGTGGTTCTCTTTCAGCCACACCAGCTTATACAGGGTGTTGAACGCAAACGCGCCGACGCCGGCTATCTGCTGCAGCTGGCGCGCGGGCATATACTGGCTGATATTCTCCATCACCGCCGCGGTGCGCGGGCATTTCCAGCTGATGATCGGATACAGTAGGGCGCCCTGCTCATCCACCAACGCGCCATCGACGCCAAAGGTCGTGACGGTGATGCCGCGCACCGTGCAGGAGGCCAGCTGGTCATGGATCTGCCGACAGCAGTCGGCAAAGCGCTGCATAATGGCCTCCAGCGACCACTGGTGCCAGTCGCTTTTTTCCGCCGCGATGTCGCTGGCGTTCGCCGTTGCGGCGCGGGCGATAATGTTCCCTTGTCGATCCACGGCCATCGCCCGCACGTTCGTGGCGCCGCAGTCGAGGACCAGGATAACGTCTTGCTTCATAGTGACTCCCGAAACAACATTGCCGGATGGCGCAGCGCTTATCCGGCCTACAGACCGCGCGCGTCTGTAGGCCAGGTAAGCCTGCGCCTCCGGGCGAAACCAACCTGTTAACGCTTATACAGCGGCCCGTAGTTCTGGCAGGCGCGGTAGTCCTGGCCCTCGATATCCATGCCGTGCGCGGCCCAGGCGGAAGGGCGATAGATTTTCGCCTCTTCCACGTTGTGCATGCAGACCGGAATGCGCAGCATGGCGGCGAGGGTAATGAAATCTGCGCCAACGTGGCCGATGGTCAGCACGCCGTGGTTGGCGCCCCAGTTGGCCATCACCGAGTACACATCGCTGAACGGGCCCTTGCCGGTCAGGCGTGGGGCAAACCAGGTGGTGGGCCAGGTGGAGTTGGTGCGGGCGTCGAGCTGGTCGTGCATCGCTTTGGGCAGCGCTACGCTCCAGCCTTCGGCAATTTGCAGCACCGGCCCCAGACCTTTGATGATGTTCACCCGGGTCATGGTGAACGGCACGCCGCCTTCGGTCAGGAAGCGGGAAGAGAAGCCGCCGCCGCGGAAGTATTCGTGGATCGCCGGGCACCATTCGGTCGCCGCGAGGCAGGCATCCGCCTCGCTCTGCTCAATCTCCCAGTGGGGTTTCATCGTCGGATTGCCCTGCGCGTCGCGCTGCTGGCAGGAGCCGTCCAGCGCCGCAGAGCCGGAGTTAATCAGGTGAATGATGCCGTGCTCCGCCCGCCCGGTGAGCGGCTGCCCGGTGACCCGTTCAACGGCATCCGGCGACCAGTAGGTGCGTACGTCGGCAAACACCTGGGCGGTGCCGGTGAGCTGATGGCCCATCAGCATGGCCACGCCGTTGAGGCTGTCGTTTTCGGTAGCGACGACAAACGGTTCGCGCACCCCGTTCCAGTCAAAAGAGCTGTTGAGCAGCGCTTCGGCGGTATCGCCATTGGGGTATTGATCGGTCCAGTGGCGCTGACCCTGGAAACCGGCGGCGATGGCGTTGTAACCCAGCGACTCCTCCACCAGCCCTTTTTCTGCGAGCTTCGGGTTGCCCTGCATCATGTCGCGGATGCACATCGCCATCAGCAGGCTCTCTTTCAGCACCGCGCGGCTCTGCGTTTCATTGCGCTTATACTGTTCAGCGTTCTGATCTTCGCCGTAGCGGAAGTGTTTATCCGCCCACGCCAGCGCCATCTCCAGCTCGGTTTCATCATAGATTTTTTGATCGATTCGCCGGCGCAGCTCCGTTATGTCGACAGCCTGCACCTTCATGCCGAGCCAGGACTCAAAAAAGTTGTGGTCGACGATAGATCCGGCGATGCCCATTGAGACGCCGCCCAGCGACAGATAGCTTTTCCCTTTCATACTGGCGACAGCCAGGCCGGCGCGAGCGAAGCGCAACAGCTTTTCTTCGACATCCGCCGGGATCGAGGTGTCATCGGCATCCTGCACGTCATGTCCGTAGATGGAGAACGCCGGGATCCCTTTCTGGCTATGGGCCGCCAGCGCCGCGGCCAGATAGACCGCCCCCGGACGCTCGGTGCCGTTAAAGCCCCAGATGGCCTTCGGGCGCAGCGGATCCATGTCGATGGTTTCGCTGCCGTAGCACCAGCAGGGGGTGACGGTGATGGTGACGCCGACGTTCTGGCTGCTGAATTTCTCTTCACAGGCGGCCGACTCGGCCATGCCGGCGATGCAGGTATCGGCAATCACGCACTCCACCCGGGCGCCGCAGGCGTGGCGCAGTTTCTCGCTGATAAGCGCGGCGGTGGCTTTCGCCATGTTCATGGTTTGCGCTTCCAGCGACTCGCGGACCCCCATGCGACGACCATCGATTACCGGACGAATACCGATCTTCGGTAAGCTGATTTTTTTCATTACAGATCCCTCAGGTTATGCGGATAACAGGTTTAGTTCGTCGCCGCTTGTGAACGGAAACGGGCAAAAATAAAGATGATGGCGAAGCACAGCGCCGGGACCAGTTCGGCGGTCGGGATATTGCCGGCGGCGTCGCTGACAAAGCCCATCACCGGGGTAACGATCCCGCCGCCGATAATGGTCATGACGATAAATGACGAGCCATATTTGGTGTCCTGGCCCAGATGCTTAATCCCCAGCGAGAAGATGGTCGGGTACTGAATGGACATAAAGGCGCTGCACAGGGTCAGGGCCAGCAGACCGACGTGGCCGCCGCTGAAGGCGGAGAGCAAACAGAGCAGCATGGCGATAAACGCATAGATAGCGAGCACGTTGTGCGGCGCGAAGCGGCGGATAAGCCAGGTGCCGGTAAAACGGCCGATAAAGAAGCAGACCATGGTGGCGGTCAGGTAGTTGGCGGCGAAACCGGCCGTCATGCCCGGGATCTCTTCGATAGCGTAGCGAATCAGGTAGCTCCAGCAGGCGGTTTGCGCGCCGACGTAGCAGAACTGGGCCAGTACCGCCCAGCGCCAGTGGCGGATGCGCATCAGGCGCGTCAGCGAGGCGAAAAAAGTGCTCTGCGCGCTGTCGCTGTGGTCATCGCTTTGCAGGGAGGGGAAGCGGGTGCAGACGATCAGCAGGGCGACCAGCAGGACAATGGCCACGATAATCATATAGGGGGTTTGTACCGACAGGACCAGACTGTGCTTCCAGGCGCTGAGCTGTTCCGGCGTCATTTTATCCAGCACCTCCTGCGGCTGATGCGGGACGTTAGACAAAATAAGACTCTGGCCAAATACCACGGCAATAATGGCGCCGAATGAGTTAAAGGTCTGGGCCAGATTAAGGCGGAAGTGACCGCCGCTTTCCGGACCGAGGACGGTGACAAACGGGTTGGCCGCGGTTTCCAGACAGCCAAGCCCGGCAGCGATAATAAATAATCCAATGAGAAATAAGGTGTAATTCATCACTTCGGCGGCAGGCCAGAACAGCGCGGCGCCGCAGGCATATAAAAACAGCCCCGTAAGGATGCCGGCTTTGTAGCTGAATTTTTTCATCAACATCCCGGCGGGGATGGGAATAATAAAATAGCCAAAGTAAAAGGCCGATTGAATTAATCCGGCCTGGAAGTTAGTCAGGGTAAAGGCCTGTTGAAATTGCGGTAATAAAATATCATTCAGATTATTTGCCACCGCCCACAGAAAAAAGAGGGAGCACAGCAGAGCGAAAGGAATAATGTAGCTCTTACTCTGCCCGCTCTCCATGGCGCGGTAACTTTGCGTTGGTATCGTTGTGTTTCCCATAGCGTCCTCATCAGTTCAGAAGCATTTACAACAGCATTCAGGGCGCAGTCTGGTGCTGCAGCAGACCGCAAAATTAAGTGAGCTCAGGTGACGCGCCGGTGAGTGAAATGAAAGTCACGGCGGAACTCATGGCTTCATTTTCAAATAAAAACCGTCTGTTAATATGATGATGGTCACACTTAACGTACTGTGGGCCATTTTATGTGATTGTTGTCACTTTAATTTTTCAAAAACGCTGACCGTTTGAGAAAATAAATTCACAAAACCACAACGCTAATGACCGAATGAATATATATCGTGGAAAACGGGCAAATGTTACAAAGAAATAAAATGCCCGCTTGATGAAATATTATTAAGAACGGGCATTTTAATCTCTCTCGTAATGGGCATGGTTGCTTTATTCATGGCGGAATAATTGACGCGGCTCACAAAAAATAATCATGAAAATTCCCCTTTGAATATTCAGGTTGATGATGAAGACCATTATTCACCCTATCCCACGGTAGCCGACGATATTTCTGTTGCCCTGCCGTTGATGGATGATGAGTCACCAAAAGAGGAACGCAATGGAAAGAAACAGACTGGCCCGGCAGATTATCGATACCTGCCTGGAAATGACCCGCCTGGGGTTAAATCAGGGGACCGCCGGCAATGTCAGCGTGCGCTATCAGGGAGGAATGCTGATCACCCCTACCGGTATCCCATATGAAAAGCTGACGGAAGACAAGATCGTCTTTATTGATGCCGAGGGCCAGCATGAGCAGGGAAAACTGCCCTCCAGCGAATGGCGTTTTCATCAGGCGGCCTACCAGACGCGACCCGATGCCCAGGCGGTGGTCCACAATCACGCTGTCCATTGTACGGCGGTGTCGATCCTCAACCGGCCCATCCCGGCCATCCACTATATGATCGCCGCGGCCGGCGGGAATTCGATCCCCTGCGCGCCCTATGCCACCTTCGGCACCCGCGAACTGTCTGAGCATGTCGCGGTGGCGCTGAAGCACCGCAAAGCCACGCTGCTGCAGCATCACGGCCTGATCGCCTGCGAGGCCAGCCTGGAGAAAGCGCTCTGGCTGGCGCATGAAGTGGAGGTCCTGGCCCAGCTCTACCTCAGTACGCTGGCGATTACCGACCCGGTCCCGGTGCTGGATGACGAGGCGATCGCCATCGTGCTGGAGAAGTTCAAAACCTACGGATTACGCATTGAAGAGTGATGCCGCAACGCTAACAGGAGAGCCACGATGGCAAACAGAATGATCCTCAATGAAACGGCATGGTTTGGCCGGGGGGCGATAAACGCATTAACCGATGAAGCGGTGCGGCGCGGTTATCGTAAAGCATTGATCGTCACTGACAGCACTCTCGCCCGCTGCGGCGTGGCGGCGAAAGTCACCGACAAACTGGATGCCGCCGGGCTGGCATGGGATATATTCAGCGACGTGATCCCTAACCCGACCATCGCCGTGGTCCAGCAGGGGCTGCAGGCCTTTCAACGCAGCGGGGCGGATTACCTGATCGCCATCGGCGGCGGTTCGCCGCAGGATACCTGTAAGGCGATCGGTATTATTCAGCGTAACCCGGAATTCGCCGATGTCCGTAGCCTCGAGGGGCTGTCGCCCACCCGTCAGCCCAGCGTGCCGATCTTCGCGGTGCCGACCACCGCGGGTACCGCGGCGGAGGTGACGATTAACTATGTCATCACTGATGAAGAACAGCGGCGCAAATTCGTCTGTGTCGACCCGCACGATATTCCGCAGGTGGCCTTTATCGATGCCGATATGATGGACGCTATGCCGCCGGCGCTGAAGGCGGCTACCGGCGTGGACGCCCTGACGCATGCTATCGAAGGGTACCTCACTCGCGGCGCCTGGGCTTTGACCGATGCTCTGCACCTCAAGGCCATCGAGATCATCGCCGGCGCGCTGCGCGGCTCGGTTGCCGGCGACGCCGGCGCGGGGGAAGCTATGGCGCTCGGCCAGTATGTGGCGGGGATGGGATTTTCCAACGTTGGGCTTGGCCTGGTACACGGTATGGCGCATCCGCTCGGCGCTTTTTACAACACGCCGCACGGCGTGGCGAATGCCATCCTGCTGCCGCACGTGATGCGCTTTAATGCTGAGGCGACCGGGGAAAAATATCGCGACATCGCCCGGGCGATGGGCGTCAGGGTGGAAGCGTTAAGCCTGACCGCCGCGCGCGAGGCGGCAGTAGAGGCGGTCTGCCAGCTTAACCGCGATGTCGGTATTCCCGGCCATCTGCGCGAGGTGGGCGTCAGGAAAGAGGATATTCCGGCGCTGGCCCAGGCGGCGCTGGCGGATGTGTGTACCGGCGGCAACCCGCGCGAGGCGAGCCTGGCGGATATCGTCGGGTTATATCAGGCGGCCTGGTGATTGCCTGGCCCGGGTAAAGCAGGCAGTGCCGGAGGCAGTCACCCTGCACCGGCGCACCTCTTAACGATGGTCAGCGCGTCAGCCGCAGCTGTTGCAGATTGCCGTCCAGCTGGAGGTCGGTCTGCAGGCGGGCCACCTCCCGGCAGGTGAAGGCCATCTCCTGATGCGCGGCCAGCTTTTTACGCCACTTCTCCGGGACCTCGGCCAGACGGGCGTACAGCCCCTCCAGGTCCTGAAACTCGTTCAGCAGCTGGGCGGCGCTTTTGGGTCCAATGCCCGCCACGCCCGGCACCTTCGAGCTGCTGATCCCCGCCAGCCCCCAGTAATCCGCCAGCTGCTCCGGGGTGACGCCGAACTCGCTGGCGATGAAGGGGGCGTCCAGCCAGCGCTTCTGAAAGTAGTCGCGGATGCGGATGGTGGGCGACAGCAGCTGGCAGTAGCCTTTGTCGGTGGAGACGATGGTGGCCTGATGGCCCGCCTGGGCCACCTTCACCGCCAGGGTGGCGGCGAGATCGTCTGCTTCGCTGCCCGGCGAGGCCCAGCAGCGGATCCCCCGCTGTTCGAAGGCGGCCCGCAGCGCCGGCATCTCGGCGACCAGCGTCTCCGGCATCGGCGCGCGGCCGGCTTTGTACTCCGGCAGGCGCTGGTGGCGCCAGCCGTGGGCGCGATCCTCATCATCGAACACCGCCACTGCGTGGGTGGGCTGACTGTGGACAATCAGCTGCTCCAGGGCATGCAGGCAGGTATCGACGCAGGGTGAACCCTGCACCGCGTGGATGCGGCGGATCAGATTTAACGCGTCGACGATTAACAGATGAACAGCCACAGATACCCCCTTATTCTCAGCGTCTTTAGGGTAACATCGCCATCAGATCGAGGCTATCTGCGCCTGAACAATCAGGAAGATAACGCGCAAATTTCGCTAACTGACCGCCATCAGCGGTCTGATGACGTCCGGCGCGGGTTCACCGTACCACACCGCTTCGCGCACCGGGACCGGTTTGGCGATAAGCCCGAGGGCGTAAAAGCGATCGGCGATGGTCTGCTGGGCGCGGATCACCGACAGATCCATCGGCCGCGGGCGATGGCTGCGGCGGGCGAGGGCCATGCTCAGCGACCGGGCGTCGATCCCCAGCTCTGCCGAGAGTAAGCGGGCCGCTTCGCCGCGATGCGAGTCGATAAACTGCCCGGTGTGGGTCAGCTCCGTCAGCAGGCGGCGCATGATATCGCCATGCTGAGCGAGGTAGTCCCGTCGCGAAAGATAAAACTGATGGTTGTTGACCCGGCCTTCGCCGCTGGCGACCACCCGCAGCTCGCCGGTGTGTTCGGCGTCGCTGAGCAGCGGATCCCACATCATCCAGGCGTCAACCGCCAGATAGTCGCTGGCGGTCAGCGGATATTTCGGCGGGGTATAGACCACCCGCACATCGTTCAGACCCAGGCCGGCGTCCTCGAGGATCTGCAGCAGCAGCCAGTGGACATTCGACCCTTTATTGAGGGCGATGCGTTTACCGCGCAGATCGCTGAGCTGGCGAATGTCGCTCTCCTGCGGGACGACCATCGCCACGCTGCGCGGCGCCGGCGGCTCCCACGCCACGTACATCAGTTCGCTATTGCTGGCCTGGGCAAACACCGGCGGCGCTTCTCCGGTGGTGCCGAAGTCGATCTCGTTGCAGGCGAGGGCGTGGAGGAGCTGCGGTCCGGCAGGAAACTCACTCCACAGCACGTTGACGCCGAGGCTGGCGAAGGCGGTTTCCAGGCTCTGACGGGCTTTCAGGATCCCGAGGCTGCCGAAGCGCTGGTAGCCAATGCGCAGTTCGCGATCGGCCCCGGCTGCGTTGGCGAACGCCCGCGGCGGCGCAGGCGGGCGGCGGCGGCTTTTGATCAGCCCGAGGTTAGCGAGCTGGGTGCGCAAGGTATGCCGGCTGATCCCCAACAGCGCGGCCGCCTGGCTCTGGTTATCGTCGCAATGTGCCATGGCGTGGCGAATCAGGGCGCTGGTCACTCGCTGCCACAGCGGCTCGCCGGGAAGCGCCAGCTGGTGGCGAATAAAGTCGTCCAGTTCATGATCGCTCGCCGGCCCCGGGGCGTCGTTGAGCGTCGCCAGGCGCAGCTGGGCAGGACTGATCTCCTCTTCTTTACTGAGCAGCACCGCGTTGTGCAGGGTGTTTTCCAGCTCGCGAATATTGCCCGGCCACGAATAGTCCATCAGCCGGGCCAGTGATTCCGGCGCCAGACGCAGGGTTGGCCGCCCGAGGCGCCGGGCGTAGAGTGATAAAAAGTGGTGCGCCAGCAGCGGGATATCCTGCCGACGCTGGCGCAGCGGCGGCAGCGGCACCACCGCGATATTCAGTCGATAGTAGAGATCCTCGCGAAAGCGGCGCTCGCGGATCGCCTGGGCCAGGTCAACGTGGGTGGCGGCAATCACCCGGACATTCACTTTAATCGCTTTGCGTGAGCCGACGCGGGTAATTTCACGCTCCTGCAGCACTCGCAGCAGCTTGACCTGCAGCGGCAGGCTTAATTCGCCGATCTCGTCCAGCAGCAGCGTCCCCCCTTCCGCGGCTTCAAACCAGCCGGGCTGTCCCTGCTGCGCGCCGGTGAAGGCGCCTTTCTCATGGCCGAACAGTTCGGCTTCGGCGAGGCTCTCGGTCAGCGCGCCGCAGTTAACGGCCAGAAACGGCTGCTGGCGACGGGCGCTGTGATGATGGAGATAGCGGGCCACCACCTCCTTGCCGGTGCCGGTTTCGCCCACGATCAGCACGGTCGCCTCCGTTGGCGCGAGTTTGTCCAGCAGGCTCTGGAAGGCCTTCGACGCCGGGTCGATCAGCGCGGGAGCGGTGGAAGGGGATTCTGGGTTCAGCATAGAGGGCCTCCGATCGTTGATGCTCTGAACTTATCCTGCGGCGGCCGCAGAAACCAGAGGGGGAAGGCCCGCGGCTGTTGCAAATGCGCCAGCGGATGCGCGGCGGCTGCGCGATTTGCAACAGCGCGGCGCGGCGAAGCCGTTTTCAGTGCATTGATTTTAAAAGATTAATTTTTTATTCACCATTGGCATGATTATCGCTAACACTCATATAACCAAATTAAAACATCTCTTCGATAAATATCGGATATGGTTATATAGGAAATAGATAATGACGCAGCAAGCTCCCGACAAGATCAATGTCTTCTGGTTCTTACCTACCCATGGCGATGGCCGTTATCTGGGTACCACCGAGGGTGGACGCCCGGTCGATTTACCTTATCTGCAGCAGGTGGCGCTGGCAGCCGACAGCCTGGGCTACTACGGCGTGCTGATCCCCACCGGTAAAAGCTGTGAAGATTCGTGGCTGGTGGCCTCGGCGCTGGCGCCGTTGACCCGCCGTCTGCGCTATCTGGTGGCGGTCAGGCCGGGCCTGCAGCCGCCAACCCTGGCGGCGCGGATGGCGGCCACCCTCGACCGTTTATCGGAAGGTCGGCTGCTGATCAACGTCGTTACCGGCGGCGACCCGGTGGAAAACAAAGGCGACGGTATCTTCCTCAGCCACAGCGAGCGCTATCAGGTGACCCGCGAATTTCTTGATGTTTACACCCGCCTGCTGCGCGGGGAAAAAGTGGATTATCACGGCGAGCATATTCACGTGGAAGGCGCTGAGGTGTTGTTCCCGCCGGTGCAGGAGAATGGCCCGCCGCTCTATTTCGGCGGCTCTTCTGATGCGGCCATTGATGTGGCGGCCGAGCAGATCGACAGCTATCTGACGTGGGGCGAACCCCCGGAACTGGTGGCGGAGAAGCTGGCGGTGGTGCGCGAGCGCGCCGCGGCCCGCGGACGCACCCTGCAGTACGGCATTCGTCTGCACGTCATTGTGCGCGAAACGGAAGAAGAGGCATGGGCCGCCGCCGACCGGCTGATCGCCCATCTTGACGACGATACCATTGCCCAGGCGCAAAAGATCTTCGCCCGCATGGACTCGGCCGGCCAGGCGCGGATGAGCGCCCTGCATCAGGGATCGCGCGATAATCTGCGCATTGCGCCCAATCTGTGGGCCGGCGTCGGACTGGTGCGCGGCGGCGCGGGTACCGCGCTGGTAGGTAATCCGCAGCAGGTAGCGGAACGCATCCGCGAATATCAGGCGCTCGGCATCAGCAACTTTATCTTCTCCGGCTACCCACATCTGGAAGAAGCGCACCGCTTTGCTGAGCTGGTGATGCCTCTGTTGCCGCTGGAAAACGGGGCCTCGTCGAAGGCGCGTAGCGTGAACACCGGTCCGTTTGGCGAAACCATCGGCGGCGATAAGCGCCCGGTGCGCCAGGTCAGCGCCAGCTGATGGCCCGGAGCGCGACCATGAGACAGCATACCGGAGGAGGGCAGCGATGAGTGCAGAACCGCATATCGTGATTATCGGCGGCGGCTTTAGCGGCGCGGCGGTGGCGATTGAGCTGCTGCGCCTGGCGCCGAATGGGGTGCGCGTGACGCTGCTGGAGCCGCGCCAGTCCCCCGGGGCCGGGGTGGCCTACTCCACTGCGGAGCCGACGCACCGGATTAACGTTCCGGCCGCTCGCATGCAGCTGGCCGGCGACGAAGAGGGCGCCTTCGATCATTGGTACCGCCATCAGCCTGTCTTTACCGTCGATGTGCAGGCGCTGCGCCCGGACGGTTCCGTCTACCCTCAGCGCGGCCAGTTTGGTCGCTATGTGGCGCAGCGTTTTGCCGACGCCGCGGCGTCCAGCGGCGGACGGCTTCGCCACCTGCGCGATCGGGCGCTCGCTTTTCATCAGGGGACGGTGACCACCGACGGCGGCCTGCAGCTTAAGGCCGATCTGCTGGTGCTGGCGATCAGTCATCCACCGCCTTCGCTGCCGGCACAGGCCGAAGCCTGGCGTCATCATCCGGCGCTGATTGCCAACCCGTGGCAGCCAGGCGCGCTCGATGCCATCGCCCCACACGCCCGGGTGGCGGTGATGGGCACCGGATTAACCATGGCCGATACGGTCGCGACGCTGGACCGGCTGGGCCACCGCGGCAGTATCGTCGCCTTTTCGCGCCATGGCCTGCTGTCGCGCGGCAACCTTAGCGGCGCAGGGGCAACCTGGCCTGGCGACTATCAGCAGGGCAGCCTGCGCCAGCGCCTGCGCCAGATCCGCCTCGACGTCGCGTATGCGGCGCAGCAGGGCCTGAGCTGGCAGGTGGTGCTGGATGCGGTTCGTCAGCAGGGGCAACGGATCTGGCAGGCGCTCAGCGTCGCCGATCGCCAGCGTTTTCTGCGCCATCTGCGCCATTACTGGGATGTCCACCGCTACCGCGTGGCGCCGCAGGTCGCCGAGGTGCTGGAGGCGCGCCAGCGCACGGGCAGTCTGCAGGTGCAGGCGGCCAGGCTACTGTCGATAAGCGGTGAAGGCGAAACGCTGTGTCTGACGCTGGCGCGGCGCGGCGGCGGCGTGCAGACGCTGAGCGTCGATCACCTGATCCTGACCACCGGACCCGCACACCGCGCCCTGACCGACAGCCAGCCATTTTTACAGGACCTCGCCCGCCGCGGCCTGATTCGCGCCGATGCCCTCGGCATGGGCCTGGAGGTGGACAGCCGTTCCCGGGCAGTGGCTGAGCCGCACGTTGAGGCGCTGCCGGTGCTGGTGGCCGGTCCGGCCGCCCGCGGGCGTTTTGGCGAACTGATGGGCCTGCCGCAGGTAGCCGACCATGCCGCTGACGTGGCGGCGCAAGCGTTACTCACGCTCGGGATCCCGCAGGACTCCCGATGTCCTGCGTACTGAATACCTCTCTTTCTTTTCCCTGATTCATTTTGCCGCGTGCGCCCCGGCGACGGGCCGCGCTATGGAGATTGCTATGTCATCACAACGTGAAATTCGTCTTAACGCTTTCGATATGAACTGCATCGGCCATCAGTCGCCGGGCCTGTGGGCGCATCCCCGGGATCGCTCCTGGCAGTATAAAGATCTGGAGTACTGGGTGGATCTGGCGCGGCTGCTGGAGCGCGGCAAGTTCGACGGGCTGTTTATCGCCGACGTGCTGGGGATCTATGACGTGCTGAACGGCAGCGGCGATGCGGCGATCCGCCAGGCGACGCAGGTTCCGGTCAACGATCCGCTGGCTCTGATCACCCCAATGGCACTGGTGACGGAGCATCTGGGCTTCGGCCTGACCGCCTCGCTGTCGTTTGAGCATCCTTACCCCTTCGCTCGTCGTCTGTCGACGCTCGATCATCTGACCAAAGGGCGGGTGGGCTGGAATATCGTCACCTCCTATCTGGAGAGCGGGGCGCGCAATATCGGCCAGCAGACCCAGACCGACCATGACACCCGCTATGACTATGCCGATGAGTATTTGCAGGTGATCTATAAGTTGCTGGAGGGAAGCTGGGAGGATGGGGCGGTGCTGCGCGACAGAGAGCGGAAGATCTTCAGCGATCCGCGGAAAATCCATCCCATTAACCATCAGGGACAGTTCTTTTCCGTGCCGGGGATCCACCTCTGCGAGCCATCCCCGCAGCGCACGCCGGTGCTGTATCAGGCGGGGGCGTCCAGCCGCGGCAAACAGTTCGCCGCCGGCCATGCCGAATGCGTCTTCGTCGCAGCGCCGTCGAAGGTGCTGCTGAAGAAGACGGTGGCGGATATTCGCCGCCGGGCAGCTGAGGCGGGGCGCGATCCGCACAGCATCCTGATCTTCAACCTGCAGACGGTGATTGTCGGCGACACCGACCGCGAGGCACAGGCGAAGTGGCAGGAATATAAGCAGTACGTCAGCTATGAAGGCGCGCTGGCGCTGCTCTCCGGCTGGACGGGGATCGATTTCGGCCAGTATCAGCCGGATCAGGTGCTGAAGTATCTGCACACCAACGCCATTCAGTCGGCGGTGGAGGCCTTTTCGACCGCTGATCCGAACCGCCAGTGGACGGTGCAGGCCCTGGCCGATTGGGCGGGGATCGGCGGCTTCGGTCCGCTGGTGGTTGGCAGCGCGCAAACCGTGGCGGACGAACTGCAGTCCTGGGTCGAAGAGACGGACGTCGATGGCTTTAACCTCGCCTATGCCGTCACTCACGAAACCTTCCGCGACGTCGTCGAGCTGCTGGTGCCTGAGCTGCAAAAGCGCGGCGTCTTTAAGCAAGAGTACCGCGAGGGGACCCTGCGCGAAAAACTGTTCGGCGGCGGCCCGCGTCTGGCCGCGCCTCACCCGGGCGCCAGCTACCGCCGCGATGCGCGCACGGCGGCATCGGTAGAGGAGAAGGTGACATGATCGCTATTGATGACCTGCATAAAAGTTACCGCACGGCGGATGGCCGGCTCAGCGCGGTGCTGAAAGGGCTGTCGCTGCAGGTGCCTGAGCGCTCCATCACCGCGGTGGTGGGGCCGAGCGGCGCCGGTAAATCAACCCTGGCGCGCTGCATCAGCCTGCTGGAGCAACCGGACAGCGGCAGCATTCGTATCAATGGCCAGGATCTGTCGGCGCTGTCCGGCGAGGCGCTGCGCCGGGAACGGCGGGCGATTGGCACCGTTTTCCAGTCTTCGGCGCTGTTGAGCCGCAGGACCGCCTGGGAGAATGTCGCCCTGCCGCTGGCGTGGCTTGGTGTGGTGGAGCGCGATATCAAGGCGCGGGTTGGCGAGCTGCTGGAGAGCGTCGGCCTGAGCCACAAAGCGGATGCCTGGCCGGCCCAGCTGTCAGGCGGCCAGCGCCAGCGGATCGGCATTGCCCGCGCGCTGGCGCTGCGCCCGTCCGTTCTGCTGGCGGATGAAGCCACCTCCGGCCTCGATCCTCAGGCCACGGCCTCGGTGCTGGCTCTGCTCAAGCGGCTGCGTGATGAGTACCAGCTGGCGATCGTCCTGATTACCCATGAAATGGACGCGGTGCGCACGGCGGCGGATGCGGTGGCGGAGATCCGCGACGGGACGATCGTCCAGTACGGGCGGATCGAAGATCTGCTGGCGCGTCCCGATTCTCTGCTCGGCCAGCAGCTGTTGCCGCTGACGCCGGCGGCAGCTACCCACAGCGATCTGCTGCTGCGTCTGAGCTACCGCTGGGATGTGCCGGTGGCCACCGACTGGATCAGCCGCCTGAGCCAGCAGTGGGCGCTGCAGATCGATCTCCTTGGCGGTCACGTCGAGGTGATTAATGGTCGGCTGGCCGGTCGCCTGCAGGCCGGAGTGCGCTTTCAGGGCGAACGCCTGTCGCCCGCGCGACTGCAGGGCCTGCTGGCGCAGCTCGGCATAACGGCGGAGATCCTCGACAGTGCGCCGTTGCTCAGGGAGGCGGTATGAAACCGACAGTCATCAGTCAGGATACCCCCTGGGGCGAAATCCCTTCGCTGCTGCTCCCCGCCTATGGCGAAACCTGGCTGATGGTGGCCATTGTGATGCTGTTTGTCGTCACGCTGGGAGGGCTGGTGGGGGTGGTGTTGTTTAATGCCTCGCCGCGGGGCTTATTTCCGCACGCACTGCTGTACCGGCTGCTGAACTGGGTGGTCAATATGGGACGTTCGCTGCCGTTTCTGGTGCTGATGGCCGCCATTATCCCGTTCACTTACTGGCTGACCGGCACCACGATTGGCATCCCCGCCGCGGTAGTGCCGATGATCGCCGCCGGCGTCCCGTTCTTTGGCCGTCTGGTGGAGAACGCGCTGCGCGAGTTGCCGGCGGAGGTCACCGCGGTGGGGGTCGTCTGCGGCGGGTCGCGCTGGCAAATCATTGCCAGCGCGCAGCTCAGTGAAGCCATGCCCGCGCTGGTGGCGGCGGTGACGCTAAACCTGGTCTCGATGATCGAGTATTCGGCTATCGCCGGGACCATCGGCGCCGGCGGCATCGGCTACCTGGCCGTGGTGTACGGCTATCAGCGCTTCGACAACCACATCATGATCGCGACGATCGTTGCCCTGATCGCCACGATCCAGTTGATTCAATTTTTGGGTGACCGTCTGGTCAACCGTTTACGCCACACGCAGGGGAACCTTGTATGACAACAGAGCAATTTGAGTTACGTAAAGCGCGGCGATGGCCCTGGCTGGCGGCGCTGGCGGTGATTATCCTGCTCGCCATCGCCTTCTGGTGGTGGCGGGGACATACCCAAAGCCAGCAGGTGGTCTTCGGCAGCACGTTAAAAATTCACTACGAGCCGGCGATGGCCGGCGAGCAGCGGATCATTGAGTATATTAATCAGCATATTGCGCCCGATTACGGTCTGAAACTGGAGGCGGTGGGGGTGCAGGATCCGGTCCAGGCTGACCGCGCGGTAGCGGAAGGTCAGTATGCCGGGACGATCTATCAGCATCAGTGGTGGCTTAAACAGGTGGTGGACGCTAACGGCTTTGCGCTGTCGACCACGGTGCCGGTGTTCCAGTGGGCGTTTGGCATCTATTCCGACCGCTACTCGTCGGTACAGGCGTTGCCCAACGGCGCGACCATTGTCGTGCCTGACGATGGCGCCAATCAGGGGCAGGCCCTGTGGCTGCTCCAGCGCATTGGGTTGATCTCGCTCGACCCGGCGGTGGAGCCGCGCACGGCGAAGCTGAAAAATATTGTCGGTAACCCGCATCAGTTTGTCTTTAAAGAGCTGGATCTGCTGACCATGCCGCGGGCGTTAAATTCGGTGGATGCCGCCATCGGCTATGTCTCGCAATTTGACGCCGGGAAAGTGCCGCGTGAGAAAGGCATATTATTCCCGCCGGCGCCGCGCACCTTTGCTTCGCAATTAGTGATTGGTACACCGTATTTATCGCAGGAAAATATCGTCAAATTAAAACAGGCTTTTTCTGACCCGCGGATCCAGACGTGGTTAAAAACCACCGATGACCCGCTGGTAAAAGACGTATTAGTTCCAGTGTCCGCGGAATAAGCGTCCTGCACGACGTCTATTTTCGTTGTTATTTATTTCCCTTGAGGATGCGTGAAAGCGCGTCCTTTTTGTGCTGGTGATATTTATTAACTTATTGATTATATTGATTTTTATAGAATGATTTGTTGTTTTGATTCTCGTCGCGCGCGGTCTATAACCGCTGATGACCTGCACAAAATAATAAGGTGAAAAAATGAGTACATTACCAGTGGATAATCCCGGTATCGCTTCGGTACCGGTCAGTAGCGTCGGGGATGTGGCGCGGCTAATTAATTCCGGCAAGGAACAAGCGAAATATGCGCGGATGATTGTCTTCCTCGCGCTGGGGGGCGTTTTTCTCGACGCATATGACTTAACCACGCTCTCCTACGGTATTGATGACGTTGTACGTGAATTTCAGCTCTCACCGCTGCTGACCGGCCTGGTGACTTCGTCCATTATGGTCGGGACTATCGTCGGCAATATTATCGGCGGCTGGCTGACCGATAAATATGGTCGCTATTCGGTTTTTATGGCCGATATGTTCTTTTTCGTGATTTCGGCTATCGCCGCCGGGCTGGCGCCGAACGTCTGGGTGTTGATTGGCGCCCGTTTCCTGATGGGCATCGGCGTTGGCATCGACCTGCCGGTAGCGATGTCCTATCTGGCCGAGTTTTCCCGCTTTGCCGGCAAAGGCAACAAAGCGGCTCGCCTCGCGGCGTGGTGCCCGATGTGGTACGCCGCCTCAACCGTCTGCTTTCTCATTATCTTCGGCCTCTATTTCCTGCTGCCGCAGGAGCATCTTGACTGGCTGTGGCGCGCCTCCCTGCTGTTCGGCGCCGTGCCGGCACTGCTGATTATTGCCGTCCGCAGTCGGTTTATGAATGAATCCCCGCTGTGGGCGGCGAACCAGGGCGATTTGACCTCCGCAGTGCGTATTTTACGCGACTCCTGGGGGATCCATGCCCATGAGGTTCCGGCGGCGAAGCCGGCGCCAGCGCCGAAAGTGAGCTTCCGCGTGCTGTTCGAAAAGCCCTACCGCGAGCGGACTATCGTCGCCGGGGTGATGAATATCTGTATCTCCTTCGAGTACACGGCGATTGCCTTTTTCCTGCCGTCAATTCTTGCCCAGTTCCTCGGGGCTGGCGTCTTCGAAACTATTTCGGCATCGCTGGGGCTGAACGCCCTGTTTGCTTTTACCGGCGGGCTGCTCGGTATGCATCTGGCGTGGAAATATCCTTCGCGTCATGTGGCGATAGCCGGCTTCGCCCTGCAGTTTGTGGCGCTGATTGTGCTGGCGCTGGTGGGGCAACCGCACGCAACGGCAGGCATCGTGCTGGCTATCGCGATGCTGGGTCTGTGGCTGTTCGCCGAAGGGTTTGGCCCGGGGGCGCAGCTGATGATCTACCCGGCGCTCTCCTATCCTACTGCCATTCGCGCCACCGGGGTCGGTTTCAGCCGGGCACTCTCCGGGATCGGCAGCGCGCTGGCGTTGTTTATTCTGCCGCTGCTGCAGGCCTCCCTCGGCACGCAGATGTTCTGGGTGGTCTCGCTTGCCGCCATTATTCCCATTTTCTTCCTGCTGGCGGTCCGTCATGAACCGACGCGAGAAGATATCGACGCAATCCATGAATAAGGAACTGACAATGACCTTGCTCTCCACTGGCACCGATTATGATGCGCTGGCGGCTGCCTTCCGCCCGATATTCACCCGTATCGCCCAGGGCGCTGCGGAGCGCGAACAGCAGCGTATTCTGCCCGAGGAGCCGATCCGCTGGCTGAAAGAAGCGGGCTTCGGCACGCTGCGTATCCCGCGCGAGAAGGGCGGCTGGGGCGCTTCGCTGCCGCAGCTCAGCGCGCTGCTGATCGAGCTGGCGCAAGCGGACTCTAACCTGCCGCAGGCCCTGCGCGCGCACTTTGCCTTTGTGGAAGATCAGCTGAATCAGCCGGATTCCGCCGGGCGCGACCGCTGGTTTCGTCGCTTCCTCGACGGTGAGCTGGTGGGCAGCGGCTGGACGGAGATCGGCGCGGTTAAGCTGGGAGAGGTGAACACCAGAGTGACGCCGACAGAGGGCGGCTGGCGACTCGACGGCGAGAAGTTTTACAGCACCGGCGCGCTGTACGCCGACTGGATCGATGTGTTTGCCCGGCGCAGTGATACCGCCAGCGATGTGATAGCCCTGGTCAGCACCCAGCAGACCGGCGTGGTGCGGGAAGATGACTGGGATGGCTTTGGCCAGCGGTTGACCGGCAGCGGGACTACCCGCTTTACCGGCGCCCGGGTGGAACCCGACCATGTCTATGATTTTGCCCGGCGCTTTCGCTATCAGACCGCCTTCTACCAGCATGTGCTGCTGGCGACCCTCGCGGGCATTGGCCTGGCGGTTGAGCGGGATGCGGCGCAGGGCGTTAAACAGCGTTCCCGGATGTACAGCCACGGCAACGCCGCCGTGCCGCGCGATGACGCCCAGGTACTGCAGGTGGTTGGGCAGATCAGCAGCTGGGCATGGGCGACCCGGGCCGCGGTCCTGCAGGCCGCGGAATCGCTGCAGCAGGCCTATGTGGCGCACATCAGCGACGACGACGCGTTGATTGCCCGGCGTAACCAGCAGGCGGAAGTGGAAGCGGCGCAGGCGCAGGTGATCGCCAGCGACTGGATCCCGCGGGCGGCGACGGAGCTGTTTAATGCCCTCGGGGCATCGGATACGCGAACTCGCCTTGCGCTGGATCGCCACTGGCGCAATGCGCGGACGGTTGCCTCGCATAATCCGGTGATTTATAAGGCACGTAATATCGGTAACTGGCTGGTGAACGGTGAAGCGCCCACCTTTATCTGGCAGATAGGCAATGGTGAGAAAACGGCGGGGTAAGCCTGTCGGCGACGGGAGGCGCAGAGCTTCCCGTCGTCAGGAAAATCAAGGTTTATCCAGCGACCAGGTGGCGCTGCGCACGTCGACTTTCACCGGCAGCAGGCCGATGCGCGTAAAGGTATCCGCCAGCGCCTGCTGTTCGTTATACACCGCCGGGGTCATGCGTTCGGCACCGTAGGGCAGGCGGGCCAGGGTCTTCAGCCAGATGGCTTTATCCAGTCCGGTTGAGGTCGACAGCAGCCCGGCGGCCTCGTCCTGATGGCTGTTCGCCCACGCGCTGAGTTTACCCAGCTCATCCACCACCTGCTTTGCTGTCTCCGGGTAGGTATCTGCAAACTTGCGGCTGGCGAGATAGAAGGTGTAGTGCGGCACCAGCCCCTCGGCATTGCGGATCTGTCGGGCTTTCGCGTTGGTTTCCACTTCTGCGAGGAACGGATCCCAGATCACCCACGCATCAATCGCCCCGCGCTGGAAAGCGGCGCGGGCGTCCGCCGGCGGCAGATAGACCGGGGTGATGTCTTTATAGCTGAGGCCCGCTTTTTCCAGTGCGGCAACCAGCAGGTAGTTGACGTCAGACCCCTTGTTCAACCCCACGCGCTTGCCCTTCAGGTCGGCCACGCTGTGGATTGCCGACTGTTCAGGCACCACAATCGCTTCCGTTTTCGGGTTAGCGGGGGAGTGGGCAAGGTAGACCAGATCGGCTTGCGCCGCCTGGGCAAAGGCCGGAGGCGCATCGCCGGTCGCGGCCAGATCGATACTACCGACGTTCAGCCCCTCCAGCATTTGCGGCCCGGCGGGGAATTCGACCCAGCGTACGGCAATGCCCTGTTTTTTCAGGCTCTCATCCAGCGTGCCGCGGTACTTCAGCAGCGCGAAGATATTCGCCTTTTGATAGCCGATGTTGACGGTTTCCGGCGCTTTGGCCAGCGCGGAGGTAGAGAGGGCGGCGAGGACCAGCAGCCAGGCGGGGCGGAATCGGTTGGACATTGTCTGTTCTCCTTAGCGGTTTTGCGTAAGGTAACAAACAGCGCTTATAACCATTAAATAACTAAAATTTTATTGATATAACAAAAAGAGTTATGCAGGACGATGGCCCGACACGCCGACGCGTGGCGGGCCAGCAGGTTAATCGCAGGCAACAATCTTCATCGCCAGACCACCGCGGGAGGTTTCCCGGTACTTGGCGTTCATGTCTTTGCCGGTTTCGTACATGGTCTCGATCACTTTATCGAGACACACGCGCGGCTCGCTGGTCCGGCGCAGCGCCATTCGCGCGGCGTTGACCGCTTTCACGGCAGCGATAGCGTTGCGTTCGATGCACGGCACCTGCACCTGGCCGGCGACCGGGTCGCAGGTCAGGCCGAGGTTATGCTCCATAGCGATCTCTGCCGCGATGCACACCTGACCCGGGCTGCCGCCCAGCAGTTCCGCCAGACCGGCCGCCGCCATCGAGCAGGCGACCCCCACTTCACCCTGGCAGCCGACTTCGGCGCCGGAGATGGAGGCGTTCATCTTATACAGCGAACCAATCGCGCTGGCGACCAGCATATAGCGGGCCAGGGAGTTGCTGTTCACCTTGCGGATAAACTTGTCATAGTAGGCCAGCACCGCCGGCACGATACCGCAGGCGCCGTTGGTTGGCGCGGTCACCACCCGGCCGCCGGCGGCGTTCTCTTCGTTCACCGCCAGGGCGAACATATTGATCCAGTCGACCACCGCCATCGGATCGCTGTTGGTGGTGTCCTGGCTCACCAGCATACGGCGCAGCGCGGCGGCGCGGCGCGGGACGCGCAGTTTGCCCGGCAGGACGCCTTCGGTGGTGATGCCGCGCTCGATACCGGCGCTCATTACTTCCCACACCGCGGCGAAGTGTTGCTCAAGGGCTTCTTTGCTGTGCAGCGCCAGTTCGTTCTGCATCATCAGGCCGGAGAGCGACAGCCCGGTTTCACGGCAGTGACGCTGCAGGTCGGCGGCGTTTTTGTAAGGGTAAGGAACGGCAACCGGCGCCTCGGTAGTCTGGCCGAAGTGCTCCTCATCAACGATAAAGCCGCCGCCGATAGAGTAATACGTCTGGCTGTAGAGCACCTTGTCGCCGGCCAGGGCGGTGATGCGCATGCCGTTCTCATGCAGCGACAGGTTGTCGGCATGGAAATTCATGCACTGATCCACCGGGAAGTCCACTTCGTGCTGACCGTTGGCCAGCATCAGGCGGCCATGGGTATTAACGTCCTGAATAAAGCCCGGAATGGCGTCGATGTCGACGGTGTCCGGCAGGTTGCCGGCGAGTCCCATGATAATCGCGATATCGGTATGGTGGCCTTTACCGGTCAGGGAGAGGGAGCCGTAGACGTCGACGACGACTTTGCTCACCTCGGCCAGCAGGCCGCGCGCGATCAGGTCGTCAGTGAATTGTTTGCCCGCTTTCATCGGTCCAACGGTATGGGAGCTGGAAGGGCCAATGCCGATTTTAAAGATATCGAATACGCTGATCATATGTATTCCCGTGCTGTCGGAAAGCGCGCCGCCGTAAAGCGGCGCGGGGGGAGGCGTTGAATGAATTAGCTGAACAGAGAGTAGAAGATCGCGGAGATGGCAATCAGGCCCATAATCACCACGAAGACGTTGCTGATATGGCCGCTGTATTTACGCATCGCCGGGACTTTCTGAATCGCGTACATCGGCATCAGGAACAGGATCATCGCGATAATCGGGCCGCCAAGGGTCTCGATCATACCGAGGATGCTCGGGTTCAGGGTTGCCACAATCCAGGTGGTGATCAGCATGAACAGCGCGGTCAGCTTGTTCAGTTTGTTGATTTCAATCGATTTGCCTTTACTGCGCAGGGATTTAATCACCATGCCGTTAAAGCCTTCGCGAGCGCCCAGATAGTGGCCAAGGAAGGATTTGGTGATGGCGATCATCGCGATGATCGGCGCCATCCAGGCAATGATTGGCGCGTTAAAGTGGTTCGCCAGGTAAGACAGAATCGAGATGTTCTGCTCTTTCGCCGCCGCCAGGTCTGCCGGAGAGAGGCTCAGAACGCAGCTGAAGACGAAGAACATCACGGTCAGCACCATCATGATGTGGGCGCGAGCGAGGATACTGGAGCATTTCTTCTCAGCGCCTTCGCCGTACTCTTCACGTTTGGCTACCGCGAAGGAAGAGATGATCGGCGAGTGGTTGAAGGAGAAGACCATCACCGGGATCGCCAGCCACAGGGTCATCAGCAGGCCGTTGCCGGTAACGGAAGCGCCGCTCAGGGAGAGCGTCTCCAGCGCCGCGCCGTTCCACTGCGGGATCAGATACAGGGCGAGCACCATCAGCGCGATAACGAATGGGAAAACCAGCACGCTCATCGCTTTCACAATCATCTGCTCGCCGAAACGCACAATGGTCATCATGCCGACAATCAGGATCAGCGACAGAATGGCGCGCGGCGGCGGCGTCATGTGCAGCTGGTGCGCCATGAAGGTTTCGACGGTGTTAGTGATCGCCACGCTATAAACCAGCAGGATCGGGTAGATAGCGAAGAAATAAAGCAGGGTAATCAGCTTACCTGCGCCTACGCCGAAGTGTTCTTCCACTACTTCGGTGATGTCTTCGCCCGGGTTTTTCCCGGAGAGCACGAAGCGGGTCATGCCGCGGTGGGCGAAGAAAGTCATCGGGAAGGCCAGAATCGCCATGATGATCAGGGGGATCATGCCGCCAACGCCGGCGTTGATCGGCAGGAACAAGACGCCCGCGCCAATCGCTGTACCGTACAGGCCCAGCATCCACATGGTGTCGGTTTTACGCCATCCGCTGCGGGTTTCGCCCGAAACGATGGTGCTGGTTTGAGTGGTTTCCATCTGTATCTCCTGGAGGAATCAACAAAATCTAATGAATAAATACAATTGCGTAACATGAAATTCGTTTAATTACGGTTTTTTTAGAAATTTTCTCCGTAATAATTGGGCCGGAAAGATACATTTATATGGTTTATGCATCAGTGATCGCGATCTCAAATGCAATAATCCACTTTCAATGTGCGTATTTTTAGTCCAACAGCCTGTTTCTGGTGATCAGCCAGCGATTTGTGGCGCGAAGGCTACCATTTGCAGCATATGAGATAAAAGCGGAGCGGCGTAATAACGAGGGATTTACTGTAAAAAAGAGAACTAGTCGACGTTTTTGCGCTTAAAACCATTTTTTGCAGTGATAATTGTCGCAGTTTTTACCAACGCAAACGTTTGGCTATGTAGAAATAATTCAGGTGATTGATTAGTAACAGAAAGGTTTTTAGCGCGTTCTGGAAGTCAGAGGAAGAGAGCCCGCCGGGGGCAGGCGTCAGGCGATGCCCCGGCGGGAGAGGGGGAAATCAGGCGATGATTTCGTAGCAAGGAATATAGGCGGTGCCGCCCGGAAGCTTCATGCGGTGCTGGGCGACGAAGCCCTGCAGCAGATCGTCCATACGGCGCATCATCTCCGGATCGCCGTGCAGTTTGTAAGGACCGTACTGCTCAATGACCTGGATGCCCACCTCTTTGACGTTCCCCGCGACAATCCCGGAGAAGGCACGACGCAGGTCGGCGGCCAGCACTTCCACCGGCTGATCCGGGGAGAGTTTGAGGTTGGCCATGTTCTCGTGGGTCGGATCAAACGGCATCTGCAGGTCCGGCGAGATGCGAATCGACCAGTTAAAGCTATAGGCGTCATCGGTCTCGCGACGGCTCTCTTTCACCAGCGGCATCGCTTTTTTCATCTGCCGCGCCACTTCCGCCGGGTCGTCAATGATGATCCGGTAGTGGCGACGGGCCGATTCGCCCAGGGTATGGGTGATAAACTCGTCCAGTACGCGGAAGTAGTCGGCGCTCTCCTTCGGCCCGGTGAGGATCAGCGGCAGCACCTGCGCTTTGTTGTCGGGGTGCATCAGAATACCCAGCAGGTAGAGCAGCTCTTCGGCAGTGCCGACGCCGCCCGGGAAAATAATGATCCCGTGGGCGATACGTACGAAGGCCTCCAGACGCTTTTCGATATCCGGCATGATGATCAGTTCATTGACCAGCGGGTTCGGTGGTTCCGCAGCGATAATGGATGGTTCGGTCATGCCGATAAAACGGCTGTCTTTGTAGCGCTGCTGCGCATGGCCGACGGCGGCGCCTTTCATCGGCGCCTCCATTGCGCCAGGCCCGCAGCCGGTGCAGATATTCAGTTCCCGCAGGCCCAGCTGCGTACCGACGCGGCGGGCGTAGAGATATTCGTTTTCGTTGATGGAGTGGCCGCCCCAGCAGACGATCATGTTCGGCGCCTCGCCGACGTGCAGCGCGCGGGCGTTGCGCAGGATCGAGAACACCAGGTTAGTGATATGAACCGAACTTTCGAGATCGAGGTTCGGGAAGCGAACGGTATTGTGGATCTGGCCGTAAACGAACAGGATATCGCGCAGCACGGCGAACAGGTTGGCCTGCAGGGAGCGGATAATCCGCCCGTCAACGAAGGCGTCTTCCGGCGGGTTGATCAGTTCCAGCTTCACGCCGCGTTCGCGCCGCAGCACGTTAATCTCGAAATTTTCGAAACGGGACAGGAGCTCCTTGCTGTTATCGGTCAGGCTCCCCGAATTGAGCACAGCAAGCGAGCAGTTGCGAAAGAGTTGGTACAGGTCGCTGCTGGCGGTGCGCTTAAGCATATCCACTTCCAGCTGCGACAGCATATCCATTGAACCAAGCGGGCTAACATGTGTAATCAAGTGAACTCCTTACAGGACGCTTATGGTCTTCCTGTGATTACAATAGCCCTGCGAACGGCGTTTCCACAACCTTGCGCGCGCCTAAACGCACGCAAATTGTGAAATTGTTTATTATTGACGGGCGAGGCGGCCGGTGGCGGGGGAAAAGTCGCCATTGCTGCGCCAGGGGTTGATATCCAGACCGCCGCGCCGCGTATAGCGGGCGTAAACGGAAAGCGATTCCGGCTGGCAGAAACGGAGAATATCGTTAAAGATACGTTCGACGCACTGCTCATGGAATTCGTTATGGTGGCGGAACGAAACCAGATAGCGCAGGAGCTGCTCGCGGTCGATTTTCGCACCCCGATACTGGATCTGCACCGAGCCCCAGTCCGGCTGATGAGTGATAAGGCAATTGGACTTCAGCAGGTGGCTGACCAGCGTCTCCTCCACGATTTTGCCGCTGGCGGCGCCCTGCAGGTAATCGGCGCTGAAGTGATAGTTATCGATCTCGATATCCTGATCGTCGATGCAGGTGCCGTGCAGGCGGGCAATCGGCTGGC
Organism: Klebsiella sp. P1954; assembly: GCF_018199955.1. Taxonomy (NCBI): domain Bacteria; kingdom Pseudomonadati; phylum Pseudomonadota; class Gammaproteobacteria; order Enterobacterales; family Enterobacteriaceae; genus Klebsiella; species Klebsiella sp. P1954. Next base: position 4,040,659 of record NZ_CP073373.1, read on the forward strand.
CTTCCAGTTCATCCAGGCGGTAGAGCGATACCTTCACCTTCCCCTGCGCGCAGGCGCTGAGATCGCGAGTCAGCGTCTCTGCAACGTCCTGCCAGCTGGCGAAACGGGTCTGGTTAAAGCTGTTGAGATAGAGCTTAAAGCTTTTCGACTCCACCAGATTGAGGCTGGTATCGGGCAGCTCGACGTGGCCGACAGCCACCTGCGGCAGACCTTTGCCGTTCAGCCAGGAGAGTTCGTACAGCGTCCAGATATCGGCGCCGTGAAACGGCAGATTATCGGCATGCAGGCCCAGCGGGTCGCGGTTTAAACTGCGCGGCACGCTCTGCAGCAGCGAGGCGTCATAGGTATCGCGGTAATCGGTTGATTTACCGAGCGTCAGGCCGGCCAGCGCCTGATGATTATCGTAAGAAGACATGTTTCACCATAGTAAAGCGGGTACACTATTGCTCCAGTGTATCCTGTCTAACGTGAAGAGAGAAACCGGTGGACCATCAGACAGCAGAAGCGCTACGCGCTTTTACCCAACGATATTGCGCCCTCTGGCAGCAGCAGCGCCACAGCCTGCCGCGCAGTGAAGAGCTTTACGGCGTCCCGTCGCCTTGCGTTGTCGACACCCAGGGCGAGGCCGTTTTCTGGCAGCCGCAGCCGTTTTCGCTGGCGCAAAATATCAGCGCGGTTGAACGCGCCCTCGACATTGTGGTACAACAGCCGCTTCATTCTTATTATACCACTCAGTTTGCCGGCGATATGTCCGGCCGGTTTGCCGGCGAAACCTTGACGCTGCTGCAGACCTGGAGTGAAGAGGATTTCCAGCGGGTGCAGGAAAATTTAATCGGGCACCTGGTGGTGCAGAAGCGGTTGAAGCTGTCGCCGACGCTGTTTATCGCCACCCTCGAGAGTGAACTGGATGTGATATCCGTCTGTAATCTCAGCGGCGAGGTAGTCAAAGAGACCCTCGGCACCGCCAAACGCATTACGCTTTCTCCCTCACTTGCGGGTTTCCTCAACCACCTTGAGCCAGTTCTGTAATCCAGTCTGCCAGATCGTTTGTGAGAGATCTCTTACAAAACCTGTAAGAGATCGTCATCATTTAAGGTAAATTTAATCCATACTTTTTTATATAAGTTGTTGGTATTAAATCAGATCTTAATTTTTTCGTCCTTTTGAGTGGGGACTAATCTTAAGAGATTGTCTCAAGAAGGGTTGTAAGAAGGGGCAGAATCAGTGATCCTATGTCTGTCGACAGGACGTCGCGAAATGAAGCGAACATCAGGATGATGGCGCTTCTGCAGGACCCGCCAGGACGGCGTTGCAGGGACAGGCTTCAGGATGAAGCAAGGATAACGCAGGATCGCGTAATGGACACCTCCAGGATGGAGAACGAGAGCCGCTCAGGATGAACGGTGGATCAGGAAGATCGGGACAAACTTATGGATAAGTCATTTCGCATCGGGGTGGTGTGAAAGCAGGATGCACGTGTTTATGGATGAACATGGTCAGGAGACCTCAGGAAAAGTTTTCAAGGACGAGCAGGGAGCACCAATGTAGCGGGACTGCTGCAAAACGAACCGGGAGCACTGTTTATACAGTGCTCCCTTTTTTTATTTCTCCTGCGGATTTGCTATCCTGCGCCCGGTTTTTAACTCATCGAGGTTTCCCCATGACTCTTCACGATAGCGTGCGCGATCGCCTGCGCGCCATTGAAGCCCTGCTGCGCGAAACGGAGCACTGGCAGGAGACGGCGCCGGACAGCAGCGCCTTCGCCAGCGATAAGCCGTTTTGCCTGGATACCCTGGAGCCGCTGGAGTGGCTGCAGTGGGTCCTGATCCCGCGTATGCACCAACTGCTGGAGAGCGGCCAGCCGCTGCCGCAAAATTTTGCCGTTGCGCCTTATTACGAAATGGCTCTGGATCAGGCCCACCCGGTCCGCGAATCCATGCTGGCGGAACTTCTGCTGTTAGACGCGCTGTTTGCCGGTGAGCAGGCCTGATGCTGGAGATTATCTACCAGGACGACTGGCTGGTGGCGGTCAACAAACCCTCGGGCTGGCTGGTGCATCGCAGCTGGCTCGATCGCGACGAGAAAGTGGTGGTGATGCAGACCGTGCGCGACCAGATTGGTCAGCACGTTTTTACCGCTCATCGTCTCGACCGGCCCACCTCCGGCGTGCTGCTGATGGGATTGTCGAGCGAGGCGGGCCGGCTGCTGGCGCAACAGTTCGAGCAGCACCAGATCCGGAAGCGCTACCATGCGATCGTCCGCGGCTGGCTGATGGAAGAGGCGCTGCTGGATTACCCGCTGGTGGAGGAGCTGGATAGAATCGCCGATAAGTTCGCCCGCGAAGATAAAGGGCCGCAGCCAGCGGTAACCCACTACCGCGGTCTGGCGACAGTGGAGATGCCAGTGGCGACTGGGCGCTATCCCACCTCGCGCTATGGGCTGGTGGAACTGGAGCCGAAAACCGGCCGCAAGCACCAGCTGCGCCGTCATCTGGCCCACCTCCGTCATCCGATCCTCGGCGACAGCAAGCACGGCGATCTGCGGCAAAACCGCAGCGCCGCGGAACATTTTGGCTGTCACCGCCTAATGCTGCACGCCAGCGAGCTGTCGTTAACCCATCCTTTTACCGGCGAGCCGCTGACCCTGCGCGCCGGTTTTGACGACGTCTGGATGCGCGCGCTGTCGCAGTTTGGCTGGCGCGGGCTTCTCCCGCTAAATGAAAGGGTTGAGTTTGCCGACGACAGCGGTCAGGATGAAGAGAATAAGGTCAATCCAGGGAGATAATAGCATGGCGGAAGTCGGAATTTTTGTCGGCACCATGTACGGCAACTCGCTGCTGGTCGCGGAAGAAGCGGAAGCGATCCTCAGCGGACTGGGACACAAGGCTACCGTGTATGAGGATCCGCAGGTCAACGACTGGGAATCCTACACGGGTAAGTATGTGCTGGTGGTCACCTCCACCACCGGGCAGGGCGATCTGCCGGACAGCATCGTCCCGCTGTATGAGGGCATCAAAGATATGTATCAGCCTCACCTGCGGTACGGCATTATCGCGCTCGGCGACAGCACCTATGCCAACTTTTGCGGCGGCGGCCTGAAGTTCGATCAGCTGCTGCAGGAGCAGGGCGCGAAGCGCATCGGCGAGATGCTGAAGATTGACGCCAGCGAAGACCCGGAGCCGGAGAGCGTCTCCAATCCGTGGGTTGAGCAGTGGGCCACCCTGCTCGCATAAAAGCGCTGCCCTCTCCCTACGCAGAGGGCGCTCTTTCAATACGTCGCGGCCAGATACGCGGACGTCAAAATAGTAGCGCTTTCCAGGCGCCACGCCTTTAGGCAAACGCCACAATATCCTTAACAATATCATGGCTTAAGCCAGCCAGTTTCACCGGGTCAAGTGAGGTATTTCACACTCCGGCCCTTTTTGCTGCGCTATGCGGCGCCAGCGGCGCTGGCTTTTCATTTCCGTGAACTTCCCCCCATTCTTTCAGGCATTCGCCACAAACCACCTGCAATAGCGGCGTAAAAGCTGTGTGGATGCACGGTGAGCCGCGGTGTGCCTCTTCATATACTGCTCCAGCCAGTGATAAATGCAGTGCCAGATATAACGACAACTATCAAAACACGACCACGTCATTCTGATTACCCTACAGGTTGTGCTGTTCAGAATGAACGTAGCTAAACGCTATGATTCAGGAGTACAACAATGAGTTCATTAAGTCAGGCGGCGACGGCGGCTGAAAAGCGCACCAACGCCCGCTACTGGATAGTGGTGATGCTGTTTATCGTCACCTCTTTTAACTATGGCGACCGGGCGACGCTGTCGATCGCCGGTTCGGAAATGGCCAGGGATATCGGCCTTGATCCGGTGGGGATGGGGTATGTGTTCTCCGCCTTCTCATGGGCTTATGTCATCGGCCAGATCCCGGGCGGCTGGCTGCTCGACCGCTTCGGCTCGAAGCGCGTCTATTTCTGGTCGATCTTCATCTGGTCGATGTTTACCCTGCTGCAGGGCTTCGTCGATATCTTCAGCGGCTTTGGCATTATCGTTGCGCTGTTTACCCTGCGCTTCCTCGTCGGCCTTGCCGAGTCGCCGTCATTCCCCGGCAACAGCCGGATCGTCGCCGCCTGGTTCCCGGCGCAGGAGAGGGGGACAGCGGTATCGATTTTTAACTCCGCCCAGTACTTTGCCACCGTTATTTTCGCGCCGATCATGGGCTGGCTGACGCATGAGGTGGGTTGGTCGCATGTGTTCTTCTTTATGGGCGGGCTGGGGATTGTGATCAGCTTTGTGTGGCTGAAAGTGATCCACGATCCGAACAACCACCCGGGCGTGAACCAGAAAGAGCTGGACTATATCGCCGAAGGCGGGGCGCTGATCAACATGGATCAGAAGAGCAGCGCGCAGAAAGTGCCGTTTAGCGTCAAAATGGGACAGATCAAGCAACTGATCGGCTCGCGGATGATGATCGGCATCTATATCGGTCAGTACTGCATCAACGCCTTAACCTACTTCTTTATCACCTGGTTCCCGGTTTATCTGGTGCAGGCGCGCGGCATGTCGATCCTCAAAGCCGGCTTTGTCGCCTCGATTCCGGCGGTGTGCGGCTTTGTCGGCGGGGTGCTGGGCGGGGTGATCTCCGACTGGTTAATGCGCCGCACCGGCTCGCTGAACATTGCGCGCAAAACGCCGATTGTGCTGGGGATGCTGCTCTCCATGACCATGCTGATGTGTAACTATGTCAACGTGGAGTGGATGGTGATCGGCTTTATGGCAATGGCCTTCTTCGGCAAAGGGATCGGCGCCCTCGGCTGGGCGGTGATGGCGGATACCGCGCCGAAAGAGATTAGCGGTCTCTCCGGCGGTCTGTTCAATATGTTCGGCAATATCTCCGGCATCGTCACCCCAATCGCCATCGGCTATATCGTCGGCACCACCGGCTCGTTCAACGGCGCGCTGATCTACGTCGGTATCCATGCCCTGGTGGCGGTGCTGAGCTATCTGGTGCTGGTGGGCGATATCAAACGTATCGAACTGAAACCTGTAGCGGGACGTTAATCATGACTACTCAATCCAGCCCGATTATCACAGAGATGAAGGTCATTCCGGTGGCCGGGCACGACAGCATGCTGCTGAACATCGGCGGAGCGCATAACGCATGGTTTACCCGCAATATCGTGGTGTTAACCGATAACGCCGGCCATACCGGCGTCGGCGAAGCGCCCGGCGGAGAGGTCATCTACCAGACGCTGCTGGCGGCGATCCCGCAGGTGGTGGGCCAGGAGGTCGCCCGACTCAATCGCGTGGTGCAGCAGGTGCACAAAGGCAATCAGGCGGCGGATTTCGACACCTTCGGCAAAGGGGCGTGGACCTTCGAACTGAAGGTTAACGCGGTGGCGGCGCTGGAAGCGGCGCTGCTCGACCTGCTCGGCCAGGTGCTTAATGTGCCGGTCTGCGAGCTGCTGGGCCCGGGTAAGCAGCGTGATGCCGTCACCGTGCTGGGCTACCTGTTCTATATCGGCGATCGGCAGAAAACCGACCTTGGTTATCTGGACCATACGCCGGGCGATCACGAATGGTACCGCCTGCGCCACCAGCAGGCGTTGAGCAGCGAGGCGATAGTGCGTCTGGCGGAAGCCGCCCAGGATCGCTACGGTTTCAAAGACTTTAAGCTCAAAGGCGGCGTGCTGCCCGGCGAGCAGGAGATTGACACCGCGCGGGCGCTGAAAAAGCGTTTCCCGGATGCGCGCATCACCGTCGACCCTAACGGCGCCTGGCTGCTGGATGAGGCCATCGCGCTGTGTAAAGGGCTGCAGGATGTTCTGACCTACGCCGAAGATCCGTGCGGCGCCGAGCAGGGTTTCTCCGGCCGGGAGGTGATGGCCGAGTTCCGCCGCGCCACCGGGCTGCCGGTCGCCACCAATATGATAGCCACTAACTGGCGCGAAATGGGCCATGCGGTGATGCTCAACGCCGTCGATATCCCGCTGGCGGACCCGCACTTCTGGACGCTCTCCGGCGCGGTGCGGGTGGCGCAGCTGTGCGACGACTGGGGGCTCACCTGGGGCTGCCATTCCAACAACCACTTTGATATTTCCCTGGCGATGTTTACCCACGTCGGCGCCGCCGCGCCGGGCAACCCCACCGCCATCGATACCCACTGGATCTGGCAGGAGGGCGACGCGCGCCTGACCAAAGATCCGCTGCAGATTATTAACGGCAGCATTGCCGTGCCAGACGCGCCGGGACTCGGCGTGGAACTTGACTGGGAGCAGGTGCGCAGAGCCCATGAGGCCTATAAAGCGCTGCCGGGCGGCGCGCGCAACGACGCGGGCCCGATGCAGTACCTGATCCCCGGCTGGACATTCGACCGCAAACGTCCCGTTTTCGGCCGCCACTAATTAAAAAGGATGATGCTATGACGACTTTCTCTTCAACGCCCGTTGTCACCACCATGCAGGTGATCCCGGTTGCCGGCCATGACAGCATGCTGATGAACCTGAGCGGCGCGCACGCCCCGTACTTCACCCGCAATATCGTAATTATCAAAGATAACGCCGGCCATACCGGCGTCGGTGAAATCCCGGGCGGTGAAAAAATTCGCCAGACCCTGGAGGATGCCATTCCGCTGGTGGTGGGCAAAACGCTGGGCGAGTATAAAAACGTGCTGGGCGCGGTGCGCAATCAGTTTGCCGACCGCGACGCCGGGGGCCGCGGCCTGCAGACCTTTGACCTGCGCACCACCATTCACGTGGTGACCGGCATCGAAGCGGCACTGCTGGATCTGCTGGGCCAGCACCTTGGGGTCAACGTCGCCTCGCTGCTAGGCGATGGCCAGCAGCGCAGCGAAGTCGAAATGCTGGGCTATCTGTTCTTTGTCGGTAATCGCCATGCGACGCCGCTGGCCTATCAGAGCCAGCCGGATGAGCAGTGCGAGTGGTATCGCCTGCGCCATGAAGAGGCGATGACGCCGGATGCGGTGGTCCGCCTGGCGGAAGCGGCGTATGAAAAATATGGTTTCAACGACTTTAAGCTGAAGGGCGGCGTGCTGGCCGGTTTTGAAGAAGCCGAAGCGATCAGCGCCCTGGCGAAGCGCTTCCCGAATGCTCGCGTCACTCTCGACCCGAATGGCGCCTGGCTGCTTGAGGAGGCCATTCAGATTGGTAAACAGCTGAAGGGCGTGCTGGCCTATGCGGAAGATCCGTGCGGCGCCGAACAGGGCTTCTCCGGCCGCGAAGTGATGGCCGAGTTCCGCCGCGCGACGGGCCTGCCGACCGCCACCAATATGATCGCCACCGACTGGCGGCAGATGGGGCATACCTTGTCCCTGCAGTCAGTGGATATCCCGCTGGCGGACCCGCACTTCTGGACCATGCAGGGGTCGGTGCGCGTAGCGCAGATGTGCCATGAGTTCGGCCTGACCTGGGGTTCGCACTCTAATAATCACTTCGACGTGTCGCTGGCGATGTTCACCCACGTCGCGGCAGCGGCGCCGGGCAAGATCACCGCTATCGATACCCACTGGATCTGGCAGGAGGGCAACCAGCGTCTGACCAAACAACCTTTTGAAATCAAAGGCGGCATGGTGCAGGTACCGAGTACCCCGGGCCTGGGGGTTGAGCTGGATATGGACCGCGTGATGCAGGCAAATGAGCTATATAAGAAACATGGTCTTGGCGCCCGCGACGATGCGATGGCGATGCAGTATCTGATCCCGGGCTGGACCTTTGACAACAAGCGTCCATGCATGGTGCGCTAAAAGTCCGCCGGCCTCTGCGGGGGCCGGCATTGCGCGACAGCGCCAGGGGTTGGCTCAGAGTAAGGACAGCAGATGAAAATAGTGATCGCACCGGATTCCTGGAAGGAGAGCCTGAGCGCGCTGGAAGTGGCCAGTGCGATAGAGCAAGGCTTTCGCGAGATTTATCCTGACGCCGAGTACGTCAAGCTGCCGGTTGCCGATGGTGGGGAAGGGACGGTGGAAGCCATGGTGGCGGCGACCGGCGGGCTTCTGGTTCCGCTGACGGTCACCGGGCCGCTGGGCGAGCCGGTTGAGGCATTTTACGGGCTGTCCGGCGATCGCCAGTGCGCCTTTATCGAAATGGCGGCGGCCAGCGGCCTGGAGAGCGTCCCGCCGGCGCAGCGTAACCCGCTGCTGACCACTTCCTGGGGTACCGGGGAGCTTATCCGCCATGCGCTGGACGCCGGGGTAAGACAGATCATTATTGGTATTGGCGGCAGTGCGACCAATGACGGCGGCGCCGGGATGGCGCAGGCGCTGGGGGCGAAACTGCTGACCGCCGAGGGCCAGCAAATCGCCTCCGGGGGCGGCGCGCTGGAGACGCTGGCGCGAATCGATCTCAGCGAACTCGATTCGCGTCTGGCAGATTGCCGGATTGACGTTGCCTGCGACGTCACCAACCCGTTGACCGGCCCGCAGGGCGCCAGCGCGGTGTTCGGCCCGCAAAAAGGGGCGACGGCGCAGATGATCGACCGGCTCGATAGCGGCCTACGGCACTATGCCCGGATTATCGCCCGCGATTTAGATATCGACGTGCTGAGCCTTGAGGGCGGCGGCGCGGCGGGCGGCATGGGTGCGGCGCTGTATGCGTTCTGTGGTGCTCAGTTGCGTCCGGGCATTGAGATTGTCACCGATGCGCTACAGCTGGCTGAGCGGGTGGCGGATGCCGATTTAGTGATCACCGGCGAAGGGCGTATCGATAGCCAGACGATCCACGGCAAAGTGCCGGTGGGGGTGGCGAGGGTGGCGAAGCGTTTTAACGTCCCGGTGATCGGGATTGCCGGCAGTCTTACCGCCGATGTTGGCGTCGTGCATCAGCACGGGCTGGATGCGGTATTCAGCGTGTTGTATACCATCTGTACCCTTGATGAAGCGTTGGCCAATGCCGCCGCCAACCTGCGAATGACGGCGCGTAACGTAGCCGCGGTTTTGCAGATGGGCGACAGGCGGTAACCCGGCTGGCGCAGTGGTATTTGTAGTCCGGATAAGGTGCGTAGCACCGCGATCCGGGAACCATCCCCGGTGGCGCTTACGCTTACCGGGGCTACCAACCGAATACCGGACCGTAGGGCGTAGGCCGGATGAGGCGCGTAGCGCCGCTATCCGGGGTTTACACCCCCATCCGGCACGCTTCGCGGGCCACATTATCCATCTCATCTAACAGCTCAAGCAGCTCCGGCTCCAGATCCTCGGCGGCGGTGCCTGCCCGCAGCTGACTTTCCAGGGTATGGCACAGCTTTTTCAGCCGCGGCACGCCGCTATAGCTGCAGCTGCCGTGCAGTTTATGGATCAGATCCACCAGCCCTTCCGGCTGCTCGCCCACCAGCTGCTCCTCAACTTTGTTACGCACCTCCGGCATAAAGGCGATCAGCATTTGCAGCATCTCCCGCGCCAGGTCCGGCTTCATGGCCGCCTGGCGCAGCGCCAGCTGCCAGTCGAGCGTTTGATTATGATCGACGATCGGCTCTGCGGGCGGTAGCGACGCCGGAACGACGCTGTGCAGGCCGGGCTGATAGCGCAGCAGCAGTGCGTGCAGTTTCTCTTCTTCGATTGGCTTCGCCAGATAGTCGTTCATGCCGGCGCTCAGTAATTTCTCACGCTGGCCCTCCAGGGCGTGCGCGGTGACCGCAATAACCGGGGTTTGCTGATGATGGGACAGGTGATGGATAAGCTCACAGGCGCGGATGCCGTCCATATCCGGCATCTGAATATCCATCAGGATCAGATCCATCTGCAGCTGCTTGGCCTTGTCCACCGCCTGCTGGCCGCTGTCGCAGAGGATCACCTGCTGCACAAGATCATCCAGCAGGGCGCCAATCAGCTTCAGGTTAGCCGGGTTGTCGTCGACGGCCATTACCGTCATTGGCAACTTATGACTGTCGATCTGCATCAGCGGCGCGGAGGCAAGCGCGTGGCTGGTAGCCACCAGCGCCGGTAGCAGACGGGTGGTGGTGAGCGGCTTTAACAGGCAGGCGGCAACGCCGTCGCGCTTCAGGGCTTCGGCGCTGACCTGGGCATGGCACGGCAGGGCCAGCAGTACGTTATCGGACATCGCGCAGGCTTTGGCTAATTTTTCCCGATGCGGCGACAAATCGCGCATTGAAACCGGGATACCGACCAGCAGAATGTCATACTGCGCTTCCGCCAGCGAGGAGAAGGTAGGGCTATAGATAACCTCCAGCGGCGTAGCGGCCAGCATCTCCAGGGTACACTGCGCCGCCGTCGCGTTGGCTTCCACATAGGCCAGACGTTTGCCGACAAGCCCGTCGGTGTTCAGCGTATCCGGAATGGCGTTCGGGTTGAGATCGAGGCTGATATGGAACCAGAAGGTGGAGCCGCGGTTCGGCTGGCTGTGGAACGAAATATCCCCGCCCATCTCTTTGACCAGACGCTGAGTAATCACCAGCCCGAGCCCGGTGCCGCCGTGGCGGCGTGAAATACTGGCATCGGCCTGACGGAAGGCCTGGAATAGCCGGGACTGGTCGCGCTCGGGGATGCCGATGCCGGTATCGTGGATCTGAATTTCGATCTGTACCCGGGAATTACTGATGGCCCGCTGCTCCACCAGTACGTCGATATTGCCGTGCTCGGTAAATTTGATGGCGTTGCCCACGAGGTTGGTCACAATCTGCTGCAGACGCAGCGGGTCGCCGATAACGTTGTCCGGTACATTGTTCTTAATATTCAGCGTCAGCTCCAGCCCTTTATCGTGCGCGGAATGCGCCAGCAGGGTGACCACTTCATCAAGCGAAGTGCGCAGCAGGAACGGAATACTCTCCAGGATCAGCTTCCCGGCTTCCAGCTTGGAAAAGTCGAGCACGTCATTGATGATCGCCAGCAGATTGTTGGCCGAACGTTCGATGGTGGTCAGGTGGTCGCGCTGCGTAGCGTTGAGATCGGTTTTCAGCGTCAGGCGGGTAAAGCCGATCACCCCATTGAGCGGGGTGCGCAGCTCGTGAGACATATTGGCCAGGAACTCAGACTTAATGCGCGCCGCCTCCTGGGCGCGCTTTTTCGCCAGGTCCAGCTCGACGTTCTGGATCTCCATCTGCTCAAGCGTTTCCCGTAGATCGGAGGTCGCCTGGTCGACGTTGTGTTGCATCTCTTCGTGGTATGCCGCCAGCGACATGGCCATCGAGTTAATGCCATTTTTCAGCATATCCAGTTCGCCGAGCATAAAGCCTTCGACCCGGCTGTCCAGCTGTCCGCGGCGGATGCGGTCGACAGTGTTAACCATATTGCGGATTGGCCCGGTGACGTCGCGCATCAGCCTCCAGCCGAAGATTAACGCGATGCCGATACAGAACAGCATCATTACGCTGGAGATAAAAATCTCTTTGTACTGCTGGAGGCGAACCGATTTTAGATCCAGCTCCAGGGCGACGTAGCCCAGCATATTGCCCGGCATTTTAGCGTCAGATTCGGGTGATTCATCCGGAGAATAGCTTTCCGAGACAATAGGCGTGCGCAGGATCATCATGTCGCCATCGCGGATGACGCTGAGGTGACGGGGGAATGCCTCGCCTTTCGGGATCTGCAGTTCGCTGGGATTGAGCTGGTAATTGGAGGTGACAAATAAGCGGTTATGCGAATCGTACACCGAGATGGCCCGCACGATCTCCGAGTGGCGACGATGCAGAACGCTGATCAGCTGGCCGATGGATTCGCGGTTTTGCAAGTTCATGCCATATTCGCTGGAGACCGCCAGCGGTTCGATAATACTGGCGCCAGCGTCCTCCAGCTGGCGTTGCAGGTCGTTATAACGATGAGCGACAAAGAAAATACTGAGCAACAGTCCTATCAGGACGGTTGGCGCCAGAATCAGAATCATCATGCGAGCACGCAGGCTGTAGTTGGTCATGCGGTTCCATTATGGGAGAATATAGACATCATCGTTCTGTGCAGCGTCGCTGCGCCTCGCGGCGCTGCCGCTCTGAACGAGCTCGTTTTATTTGATTGAGACAACTCTCTACGATGGCGCAATTCTACTCTGCAAAACGGCGTGTGACGACGCGCCAGATCATAACCGTTACAGTCAACGACCTCGATCCCTTTGGTCAGGGTGTTGCCCGCCATCAGGGGAAGGCGTTGTTCGTGAGCGGCGTGCTGCCCCACGAGCAGGCCGAGGTGGTGCTGGTGGAAGATAAAAAACAGTACGCCCGCGCCGAGGTGAAACGCCGACTGACCGACAGCCCGCAGCGCCAGGCGCCGCGCTGCCCCCATTTTGGCGTCTGCGGCGGATGCCAACAACAACATGCCAGCATTCCGCTTCAGCAGCAAAGTAAACGCGCCGCGCTGGGGCGACTGATGAAGCGCGAGGTAGATGACGTCATCGCCGGCGCGCCGTGGGGCTACCGCCGTCGCGCACGCTTGAGCTTGAATTATCAGCCGAAGACCCAACAATTGCAGATGGGTTTTCGCCAGGCCAACGCCAAAGCGATCGTCGATGTGGTGCAGTGCCCTGTTTTGGTGCCCCAACTTGAGGCATTGCTGCCCGCTGTGCGCGAGTGCTTAAGCGCGCTGAGCGCATTACGCCATCTCGGCCACGTCGAGCTGGTGCAGGCGGACAATGGCCCGCTGATGGTGCTGCGCCATACCGCAGCCCTGCCGGCGACAGACAGGGAAAAACTGGAACGCTTTTCGCAAACTCACGGTCTTTCCCTGTACCTCGCGCCACAAAGCGAGATACTGGAGCATATTCATGGCGAAGCGCCATGGTATACCTCAGACGGACTACGCTTAGTGTTCAGCCCGCGGGATTTTATCCAGGTCAACGACGGCGTAAATCAGCAGATGGTGCGTACCGCACTGGAGTGGCTGGATCTGCGGCCAGAGGACCGGGTGCTGGATCTGTTCTGCGGGATGGGCAACTTTACCCTGCCGCTGGCGACACGCGCCGCCCATGTGGTGGGCGTGGAAGGGGTGCCGGCGCTGGTGGAGAAGGGGCGGGAAAACGCCGCCCGCAATGGTTTATCAAATGTCACTTTCTTCCATGAAAATCTGGAAGAAGACGTCACCCGTCAGGCCTGGGCGAAGCACGGCTTTGATAAAGTGCTGCTGGACCCGGCCCGCGCCGGCGCGCCGGGTGTGATGCCGCATATAATAAAACTGGCACCGCGGCGGGTGGTGTATGTTTCCTGCAACCCGGCGACGCTGGCGCGAGACAGCGAAACCCTGTTGCAGGCTGGATATCAGATTCAACGCCTGGCGATGCTGGATATGTTCCCGCATACCGGCCATCTGGAATCAATGGTGTTGTTTGAGCGCAGGCTTACATAAGGTCATTCACAACGTCGCAGAAGAGCCACCCTGGCCATGAATGCTGACGCGACCTGCAGGATGACATGTAGAAAGTTGAGGCTTGCCGACTTCGGCAGGCCGGTCCCTTAAGGAGAGGACAATGGTTGCGGTAAGAAGTGCACATCTTAATAAAGCTGGTGAATTTGACCCGAAGAAATGGATCGCGAGTCTGGGAATTTCCAGCCAGCAGTCGTGTGAGCGCTTAGCCGAAACCTGGGATTATTGTCGCGAAAAAACGCAAGGACACCCGCAGGCGGACCTGCTGCTGTGGCGGGGCGTCGAAATGGTGGAGATCCTCTCCACCCTAAGTATGGACATCGATACGCTGCGCGCGGCGCTGCTGTTCCCGCTGGCCGACGGCGAAGTTGTCAGCGAAGAGGTGATGCAGGAGAGCGTAGGTAAATCGGTCGTGACCCTGATTCACGGGGTGCGGGACATGGCCGCTATCCGCCAGCTGAAGGCTACCCATACCGACTCGGTCTCTTCCGAGCAGGTGGATAACATTCGCCGTATGCTGCTGGCGATGGTTGACGATTTCCGCTGCGTGGTCATCAAACTTGCTGAGCGTATCGCGCATCTGCGCGAGGTCAAGGACGCGCCGGAAGATGAGCGCGTTCTTGCGGCGAAAGAGTGCACCAATATCTATGCTCCCCTGGCGAACCGCTTAGGTATCGGCCAGCTGAAGTGGGAGCTGGAAGATTACTGCTTCCGCTATCTGCACCCGGCGGAATACAAGCGCATTGCCAAACTGCTCCACGAGCGCCGTATCGACCGCGAGCATTACATCGAAGAGTTTGTCGGCCACCTGCGCTCAGAGATGAAAGCCGAAGGCGTCAAGGCGGAAGTCTATGGCCGGCCGAAGCATATCTACAGTATCTGGCGCAAAATGCAGAAAAAACACCTCGCTTTCGACGAGCTGTTTGACGTTCGCGCGGTGCGTATTGTGGCTGAGCGTTTGCAGGATTGCTATGCCGCGCTGGGGATCGTCCATACTCACTACCGCCATCTGCCGGATGAATTCGACGACTACGTGGCCAACCCGAAACCCAACGGTTACCAGTCTATCCATACCGTGGTGCTGGGGCCGAGCGGCAAGACGGTGGAGATTCAGATCCGCACCCGGCAGATGCATGAAGACGCCGAGCTGGGCGTGGCCGCGCACTGGAAGTACAAAGAGGGCGCGGGAGCCGGCACCAGCGGCGGCCGCGGCTATGAAGACCGTATCGCCTGGCTGCGTAAGCTGATTGCCTGGCAGGAAGAGATGGCCGACTCCGGCGAGATGCTCGACGAAGTGCGCAGCCAGGTCTTCGACGACCGGGTGTATGTCTTTACGCCGAAAGGCGACGTGGTGGACCTGCCTGCGGGGTCGACGCCGCTGGACTTTGCCTATCATATTCACAGCGATGTCGGCCATCGCTGCATCGGCGCCAAAATTGGCGGCCGCATCGTGCCGTTCACCTACCAGCTGCAGATGGGCGATCAGATCGAAATTATTACCCAGAAGCAGCCGAACCCGAGCCGTGACTGGCTGAACCCTAACCTCGGCTATGTGACCACCAGCCGCGGACGCTCGAAGATCCACGCCTGGTTCCGTAAGCAGGATCGCGACAAGAACATTCTCGCCGGTCGGCAGATCCTCGACGACGAGCTGGAGCATTTGGGCATCAGCCTGAAGGATGCGGAAAAGCACCTGCTGCCGCGCTATAACTTCAACGAGCTCGATGAACTGCTGGCCGCCATCGGCGGTGGCGATATCCGTCTCAACCAGATGGTCAACTTCCTGCAGGCGCAGTTCAATAAACCTAGCGCCGCCGAGCAGGATGCGGCCGCGCTGAAGCAACTGCAGCAGAAAACCTACACGCCGCAAAATCGCACCAAGGACAATGGCCGGGTAGTGGTGGAAGGGGTAGGCAACCTGATGCACCATATTGCCCGCTGCTGCCAGCCAATCCCGGGCGACGAGATCGTCGGCTTTATCACCCAGGGGCGCGGGATCTCCGTGCATCGCGCGGACTGCGATCAGCTGGCAGAACTGCAGTCGCATGCCCCGGAGCGCATCGTCGATGCGGTATGGGGCGAAAGCTACTCGGCGGGCTACTCGCTGGTGGTCAGAGTGGAGGCGAACGATCGCAGCGGTTTACTGCGCGATATCACTACCATCCTCGCCAATGAGAAGGTGAACGTGCTGGGCGTCGCCAGCCGCAGCGATACCCGTCAGCAGCTGGCAACCATCGATATGACCATCGAGATTTACAACCTGCAGGTGCTGGGCCGGGTGCTCGGTAAGCTCAACCAGGTGCCGGATGTGATCGACGCGCGCCGTCTGCACGGCGGTTAATTCGTCTGTAGGCCGGATAAGGCGAAGCCGCCATCCGGCAATTTCGCAACGTCGGATAAGGTCTAAACGCCTTATCCGGCCGACTATTTTTAAAATTTCCAGGATTGTCACATGACTCAAATTGACCGCTTGCTCGGCATCATGCGCCGCCTGCGCGACCCGGAAAACGGCTGCCCATGGGATAAAGAGCAGACCTTTGCCACCATCGCCCCTTACACCCTTGAGGAGACCTACGAGGTCCTCGATGCTATCCAGCGGGAAGATTTTGACGATCTGCGCGGTGAGCTGGGCGATCTGCTGTTCCAGGTGGTGTTCTATGCGCAAATGGCGCAGGAAGAGGGACGCTTTAACTTTGACGATATCTGCGCCGCCATCAGCGACAAGCTGGAGCGTCGCCACCCGCATATCTTCGGCGAGGCATCGGCGGGCAATAGCACGGAAGTCCTGGCCCGCTGGGAGCAAATCAAAAGCGCGGAGCGGGCGGAAAAAGCCCAGCATTCGGCACTGGACGATATTCCCCATAGCCTGCCGGCGCTGATGCGCGCGCATAAAATCCAGCGCCGCTGCTCGGCAGTGGGTTTCGACTGGACCTCGCTGGGCCCGGTGCTCGACAAAGTGCATGAAGAAATTGATGAAGTGATGCATGAAGCGCAGCAGGCGGTGGTGGATGAAGCAAAACTGGAAGAGGAAGTGGGCGATCTGCTGTTTGCCACGGTGAACTTATCCCGTCATTTGGGCGTCAAAGCCGAGGTGGCGCTGCAGAAAGCAAACCTCAAATTTGAGCGTCGCTTCCGCGAGGTCGAGCGTATTGTCGCCGCCCGAGGCCTGGAAATGACCGGCGTCGACCTCGATACCATGGAAGAAGTGTGGCAGGAAGTAAAACGCCAGGAAACTGATCTCTAACGGATTTTCGTGATCAAGCGCGATTTGTGTGATTTTATAAATAACAAGCGCTTGATTTACGTCAAAAACATTTCGCCAAAAGCGTCTATTTTCTCTTTCCGTTATGTCGTTGAAACACCATGTAGCCTGCCTCTTCGAGTTGTTCGAGTCGCAACACAGGTGCAACTTGAAGAACGAAGGGGAGGGGAAGAATGAAAGTTTGTGGCGTCACGCATGTTCGGGTATACTACTTTCCCGTCCTGGTTATTCCATCGTTTTACCCTAACTTCTCAGGTTCAGCATGACAACGAACTATATTTTTGTGACCGGCGGGGTCGTATCCTCTCTGGGTAAAGGCATTGCCGCAGCCTCCCTGGCAGCCATTCTTGAAGCCCGTGGTCTCAACGTGACCATCATGAAACTGGATCCGTATATCAACGTCGATCCGGGCACCATGAGCCCAATCCAGCATGGGGAAGTGTTCGTTACTGAAGACGGCGCAGAAACCGATCTGGACCTGGGCCACTATGAGCGTTTTATCCGCACCAAGATGACGCGCCGCAATAACTTCACCACCGGCCGTATCTACTCCGACGTGCTGCGCAAAGAGCGCCGTGGCGACTACCTGGGCGCGACCGTTCAGGTTATCCCGCACATCACTAACGCTATCAAAGAGCGCGTACTGGCGGGCGGCGAAGGCCATGACGTCGTGCTGGTGGAAATCGGCGGTACCGTAGGCGATATCGAATCCCTGCCGTTCCTCGAAGCGATTCGTCAGATGGCGGTAGAGATCGGCCGCGAGCATACCCTGTTCATGCACCTGACTCTGGTGCCGTACATGGCCGCCGCGGGCGAAGTCAAAACCAAGCCGACCCAGCACTCCGTGAAAGAGCTGCTCTCCATCGGTATTCAGCCTGATATTCTGATCTGCCGCTCCGATCGCGCGGTTCCGGCCAACGAACGAGCCAAAATTGCTTTGTTCTGTAACGTTCCGGAAAAGGCTGTGATTTCTCTGAAAGACGTCGATTCCATTTATAAAATTCCGGGCCTGTTGAAATCTCAGGGGCTGGACGATTATATTTGTAAACGATTCAGCTTAACTTGTCCGGAAGCAAACCTGGCCGAATGGGAACAGGTAATCTATGAAGAAGCTAATCCGGCAGGCGAAGTCACCATCGGTATGGTCGGTAAGTACATTGAACTGCCGGATGCCTACAAGTCGGTGATTGAAGCGCTGAAACACGGCGGTCTGAAAAATCGCGTTACCGTCAACATCAAGCTGATCGATTCGCAGGATGTGGAAACGCGCGGCGTCGAAATCCTCAAGGATTTAGACGCTATCCTGATCCCGGGCGGCTTCGGCTACCGCGGCGTTGAAGGCAAGATCGCCACCGCGCGCTATGCGCGTGAAAACAATATTCCTTATCTGGGCATCTGCCTGGGTATGCAGGTTGCGCTGATTGAGTTCGCGCGTAACGTAGCGGGTATGGAAAACGCCAACTCGACGGAATTTGTGCCAGACTGTAAATACCCGGTCGTGGCCCTGATTACCGAATGGCGTGACGAAGATGGCAACGTTGAAGTCCGCTCTGAGAAGAGCGATCTGGGCGGCACCATGCGCCTGGGCGCGCAGCAGTGCCAGCTGAGTGATGATTCTCTGGTACGCCAGCTTTACGGCGAGCCGACCATCACCGAGCGTCATCGTCACCGCTACGAAGTCAACAACATGTTGTTGAAACCGATTGAAGCTGCCGGTCTGCGCGTTGCGGGCCGTTCCGGGGATGATCAGTTGGTCGAGATCATCGAAGTGCCGAACCATCCGTGGTTTGTGGCCTGCCAGTTCCACCCGGAGTTTACTTCGACGCCGCGTGATGGACACCCGCTGTTTGCCGGCTTTGTGAAAGCCGCGAGCGAGTACCAGAAACGCCAGGCGAAGTAAAAAGAGTTTGAACGGCAATGCACCCATCCGGGTGCATTGTTTGTCTGGAGTTTTAGTTTAACTTGTACTGAGGAAAACCTAATGTCCAAAATCGTTAAAGTCATCGGTCGTGAAATCATCGACTCCCGTGGTAACCCGACTGTTGAAGCCGAAGTACACCTGGAAGGTGGTTTCGTCGGTATGGCAGCTGCTCCGTCAGGTGCTTCTACTGGTTCCCGCGAAGCGCTGGAACTGCGCGATGGCGACAAATCCCGTTTCCTGGGTAAAGGCGTAACCAAAGCTGTTGCTGCGGTAAACGGCCCGATCGCTCAGGCAATCCTGGGCAAAGATGCTAAAGATCAGGCTGGCATCGACAAGATCATGATCGACCTGGACGGTACTGAAAACAAATCTAACTTCGGTGCGAACGCTATCCTGGCCGTTTCTCTGGCGAACGCCAAAGCAGCTGCTGCGTCCAAAGGCCTGCCGCTGTACGCGCACATCGCTGAACTGAACGGCACTCCGGGCAAATACTCCATGCCGGTTCCGATGATGAACATCATCAACGGCGGTGAGCACGCTGACAACAACGTCGACATCCAGGAATTCATGATTCAGCCGGTTGGCGCGCCGACCCTGAAAGAAGCAGTACGCATGGGTTCTGAAGTGTTCCATCACCTGGCGAAAGTGCTGAAGTCCAAAGGCATGAACACTGCCGTTGGTGACGAAGGCGGCTACGCGCCGAACCTGGGTTCCAACGCCGAAGCGCTGGCTGTTATCGCTGAAGCGGTTAAAGCTGCAGGCTACGAGCTGGGCAAAGACATCACCCTGGCGATGGACTGCGCGGCGTCTGAATTCTACAAAGACGGTAAATACGTTCTGGCTGGCGAAGGCAACAAAGCATTCACCTCTGAAGAGTTCACTCACTTCCTGGAAGAGCTGACCAAACAGTACCCGATCGTCTCCATCGAAGATGGTCTGGACGAATCTGACTGGGAAGGTTTCGCTTACCAGACCAAAGTACTGGGCGACAAAATCCAGCTGGTTGGTGACGACCTGTTCGTAACCAACACCAAGATCCTGAAAGAAGGCATCGAAAAAGGCATCGCTAACTCCATCCTGATCAAGTTCAACCAGATCGGTTCTCTGACCGAAACTCTGGCTGCTATCAAGATGGCGAAAGACGCTGGCTACACCGCTGTTATCTCTCACCGTTCTGGCGAAACTGAAGACGCTACCATTGCCGACCTGGCTGTTGGTACCGCTGCAGGCCAGATCAAAACTGGTTCTATGAGCCGTTCTGACCGCGTTGCTAAATACAACCAGCTGATTCGTATCGAAGAAGCGCTGGGTGAGCAAGCGCCGTTCAACGGTCGTAAAGAGATCAAAGGTCAGGCTTAATCCTGTCCTTATGAAATAATCATGCCAGCCTTCGGGCTGGCATTTTTTTTACGCCTGCGGCCATTATTTAAAGTCGACGGCCATTTGCTGAGGGATCGACAACCCGCGGGTGGTTTCCACGCAGCGGTCGATGTAATCGGTAAAGCGCGGCGGTTTTGGCATCCCCATGCTCAGCAGCTTGTCGTTACTAAAGCGCACGTTCAGGGTGGCGAACGCGCCGTATAAGCGCATGGCTTTCAGCATCAGCCGCTCATTGCATGGCCCAAATATCCCTTTCAGTTCGCGTCTCATTTTGACCAGCGTTTCATAGCTCACCTGGGCGTACTTATCCCCCACCGGCGCCTGCTCCAGGGCCTGAGCCATCGCCAGGTCGATTTCGGCAAACTTCACGCTGTTCTCTTCGCCAGCAGAGATATGCACCACCTCGCCGTGAGCCAGAGGCTGGTTAAGCAGCATTAGCAGGGCGTCGGCGCAGTAGTCCACCGGGATAACGTCAATTCGGTCCTCCATGGAGCACATGAATTTCTGCAGCATCAGCCCCATGCTGAACACCCAGAAAATACTGCTGGAAGGCCGGCAGCCGTGATGGGTATGACCCACCACGATAGAGGGGCGGGCAATTACCAGCGGTAGCGTAGGGCACTGCTGCTGCATCAGCTGCTCGATGGTCGACTTCGAGTGGGTATATTCCACCAGGTGCTCAGCGCGTTCCCGAAACTCCGCGCTTTCGGCGACCAGTGAATCCGGTTCAGGCGAACATGACATCGCCGTACCGACGTGCAGAAAGCGCTGCAGACCCGTCACCTGCGCCATACGTTGCGCCAGGCGCAGCGTGCCCTCAACGTTAACCTTCCAGATAAGCGGGTTGCTGCCAAATGAGGCGACAGCGGCGCAGTTGAGGATGTGCGTGACCTGATCGAGGCGCGGATCGTTAAGAAAATGCTCCGGAGAGGCGAGATCGCCCAGCAGGATATGCTGCTGGCGCAACATCGCCAGCTTCTCCTCGGCGATGTTGAACTTACGCATGTTCTCTTTGACCCGTTCGAGGCCAGCCTCGGGGCTATCAGCACGTACCAGCAGCAGCAGATCTAACCGGGTTTCCTGATGGAGTATTTTCTCTAACGCGGCACCGCCCAGAAACCCCGTAACGCCGGTAATTAATAATGTGGTCATAAACGCTATCTCATTATGGTTGGTCTGCGGGATTCTAGGCGGGCAAAAGTAAACGACAATTAAATAAAAAAGGGGCCCGTTCAGGGCTTTATTAAGACCAGTTTAAGGTTATTATTACCGGGGGATAGAATTGGACTCGCAGATCGGCCAGATAATTCACTCTTTCATGTATCAGTTTGTACATTACTGTATTTTAAGGTTTTTTATTTTGGTTCTTGGACCTTTTATTTTATCCTGAATGACAGGAATAACATTTTCTGTTACATATTTCCCCCCGCGCGTCAGAATGCTATTTATTTTAATTCTTATCATGCTAATAAACTAAGCCAAAAGAAAAGATTGCCTTTTTAATCAATAATATTATTCCCGACACGGATATTGACGGAGGGGTAAAAAAGCGATCGCAGCGCAGGACAAGACCTGGGCAGCGAAATCTGCGATAATGAACGTTTATCACCCTAAACAGAGATGACTATGCAGTACCCGATTAACGAGATGTTCCAGACCCTGCAAGGCGAGGGTTACTTCACCGGCGTGCCTGCCATCTTTATTCGTCTGCAGGGATGCCCGGTAGGATGCGCGTGGTGTGACACCAAGCATACCTGGGACAAGCTGGCCGATCGGGAAGTGTCGTTGTTCAGCATCCTGGCGAAAACCAAAGAGAGCGACAAGTGGGGCCCGGCAAGCAGCGAGGATCTGCTGGCGATTATTGGGCGGCAGGGGTGGACAGCCCGCCACGTGGTCATTACCGGCGGTGAGCCCTGCATTCATGATTTAACGCCGTTAACCGCGCTTCTGGAACAAAACGGCTTTAGCTGTCAGATTGAAACCAGCGGCACCCATGAAGTACGCTGCAGCCCCAATACCTGGGTGACGGTTTCCCCGAAGGTCAACATGCGCGGTGGCTATGACGTGCTGTCTCAGGCCCTGCAGCGGGCGGATGAGATCAAGCATCCGGTAGGGCGCGTCCGCGACATAGAAGCGCTGGACGAACTGCTGGAAACGCTGAGCGATGACAAACCGCGGATCATCGCCCTGCAGCCGATCAGTCAGAAAGAAGATGCGACGCGCCTGTGTATCGACACCTGCATCGCCCGCAACTGGCGCCTGTCTATGCAGACGCACAAGTATCTGAATATTGCCTGATAAAAAAGCCCGGCAGCGTACTGACCGGGCTTTTTTTCGCTTACTCGCCGCGATAGACGCAGCCGGCGGTGCAGGTCTCTTTGACCATCACGGCGCTCAGCAGCGGCACCCGCGGTTTCATCTCATCCCAGATCCATTTGGCCAGCACTTCGCTGGTGGGGTTTTCCAGACCAGGGATATCGTTCAGATAATAGTGGTCGAGACGATCGTATGTCGGCTTAAAGGCGGCCTTCAGCTCGGCAAAATCCATGATCCACCCGGTATGGGGATCGACTTCACCGGTGATCTCCAGACGCACCATAAAGGAGTGGCCATGCAGGCGACCGCATTTGTGTCCTTCCGGGACGTGCGGCAGGTGGTGGGCGGCTTCGAAGGTGAAATCTTTAAACAGCGTGGTGGACATCATTGACTCTCAACAGGACGAAAAAAACCGCCGTAGGGTACCGGAAAGTACATTTTTTCGCATTAACTAAAACGGCCGTGAACAGAAAATGGATATGTTTATCTGCTTTATTTGATTTAATCTGTTATATTTCAAATGCTTACTTAATCGATTTTGTTGTTAATAACTACAACTAAAACAGGTTAGTCCATTTGGTTATTTATTATTTCCATCCCTTCTTTAATTGTTACTATGCCCGCCGTTAACCTTCTATTCTCTTCTGTTTTTGTCGCGCTGACAGGGTGCGAATAACAGCTTTGCTTACTGGAACAAACGACGCATGACGACACAGGCCCCACCTTCCAACTTGCTACCGCTCAACCCGGAGCAACTGGCGCGCCTTCAGGCGGCCACCACTGACTTCACGCCCACTCAGCTCGCCTGGGTATCTGGCTATTTCTGGGGCGTGCTGAATCAGCAGTCCGGCGCGGCGGTAGCCGCCCCCGCCCCGGCCGCCGAGGTACCGACGATCACGCTGATTTCCGCCTCGCAAACCGGCAACGCCCGCCGCGTCGCCGAAGCGCTGCGTGACGATCTGCTGGCGGCGAAGCTGAACGTGAAGCTGGTGAATGCAGGCGATTATAAATTCAAACAAATTGCTGCGGAAAAACTGCTGGTGGTAGTGACGTCCACCCAGGGGGAAGGAGAGCCGCCGGAAGAAGCGGTCGCATTGCATAAGTTCCTGTTCTCTAAGAAAGCGCCGAAGCTGGACGGGACTGCGTTCGCCGTCTTTGGTCTCGGCGATACCTCTTATGAATTCTTCTGCCAGTCTGGCAAAGATTTCGACAGCAAGCTGGCCGAGCTCGGCGCGGAACGTCTGCTCGATCGCGTCGACGCCGACGTTGAATATCAGGCCGCGGCCGCTGAATGGCGCGCGCGCGTGGTTGAGGCGCTGAAGGCCCGTGCGCCGGTCGCTGCGCCCGCTCAGCTGGCCACCAGCGGCGCGGTGAACGATATTCACACCAGCCCATATACCAAAGAAGCGCCCCTGACGGCGACCCTGTCGGTCAATCAGAAAATCACCGGCCGCAATTCAGAAAAAGATGTGCGCCATATCGAAATAGACCTCGGTGATTCCGGTCTGCGCTATCAGCCGGGCGACGCCCTGGGCGTCTGGTACCAGAACGATCCTCAGCTGGTGAAAGAGCTGGTGGAGCTGCTGTGGCTGAAAGGCGACGAGCCGGTGACCGTTGAGGGTAAAACTCTGCCGCTGTCGGAAGCCCTGCAGTGGCATTTTGAGCTGACGGTTAACACCGCGACTATCGTTGAAAACTACGCCACCCTGACGCGCAGCGAATCGCTGCTGCCGCTGGTGGGCGATAAAGCTCAGTTGCAGCAGTATGCCGCCGCGACGCCGATCGTCGATATGGTCCGTTTCTCTCCGGCGCAGCTGGACGCCGAGGCGTTAATCGGTCTGCTGCGTCCGCTGACGCCGCGCCTGTACTCCATTGCTTCCTCACAGGCGGAAGTGGAGAGCGAGGTGCATGTCACCGTGGGCGTGGTGCGCTATGAAATTGAAGGCCGCGCCCGGGCTGGCGGCGCCTCCAGCTTCCTCGCCGACCGCGTGGAAGAGGATGGCGAAGTCCGTGTCTTTATCGAACACAACGACAACTTCCGTCTGCCAGCCAACCCGGAGACCCCGGTGATCATGATTGGCCCAGGCACCGGTATTGCGCCGTTCCGCGCCTTTATGCAGCAGCGCGCTGCGGACGGAGCGCAAGGCAAGAACTGGTTGTTCTTCGGCAACCCGCACTTCACCGAAGATTTCCTCTATCAGGTGGAGTGGCAGAGCTATGTGAAGGAAGGTCTGCTGACCCGTATCGATCTGGCCTGGTCCCGCGATCAACAACAAAAAATCTATGTGCAGGACAAACTGCGCGAGCAGGGGGCCGAGCTGTGGCGCTGGATCAATGACGGCGCCCACATTTATGTCTGCGGCGACGCCAATCGCATGGCGAAGGACGTGGAAAACACCTTACTGGAAGTGATTGCCGAATACGGCGCGATGGACGCCGAAGCGGCGGACGAATTTTTAAGTGAGCTGCGCGTTGAGCGCCGTTATCAGCGAGATGTCTACTAATGAGCGAAAAACATCCGGGGCCTTTAGTGGTCGAAGGTAAACTGAGCGATGCCGAGCGCATGAAGCTTGAGAGCAACTACCTGCGCGGCACCATTGCGGAAGATTTAAACGACGGTCTGACCGGCGGTTTTAAAGGTGATAACTTCCTGCTGATCCGTTTCCACGGCATGTACCAGCAGGACGATCGCGATATCCGCGCGGAGCGCGCCGCCCAGAAGCTGGAGCCGCGCCATGCGATGCTGCTCCGCTGCCGTCTGCCGGGCGGAGTGATCACCACCACCCAGTGGAAGGCGATCGATAAGTTTGCCGCTGAGAACACCATTTACGGCAGTATTCGCCTGACCAACCGGCAGACCTTTCAGTTCCACGGCATTCTGAAAAAGAACGTCAAGCCGGTGCATCAGATGCTGCACTCGGTGGGGCTGGACGCGCTGGCCACCGCCAACGATATGAACCGTAACGTGCTGTGCACCTCCAACCCCTACGAGTCGCAGCTGCACGCTGAGGCCTACGAGTGGGCGAAAAAGATCTCTGAGCATCTGCTGCCGCGTACCCGCGCTTATGCCGAGATCTGGCTGGATCAGAAAAAGGTCGCCACTACCGACGAAGAGCCGATCCTCGGCCAGACCTATCTGCCGCGTAAGTTTAAAACCACGGTGGTGATCCCGCCGCAGAACGATATCGATCTGCACGCCAACGACATGAACTTCGTGGCGATCGCCGAAAACGGCAAGCTGGTGGGCTTTAACCTGCTGGTGGGCGGCGGTCTCTCTATCGAACATGGTAACAAAAAAACCTACGCCCGCACGGCGAGCGAATTCGGTTATCTGCCGCTGGAGCATACGCTGGCGGTGGCGGAAGCGGTTGTGACCACGCAGCGCGACTGGGGCAACCGTACCGACCGTAAGAATGCGAAAACCAAGTACACCCTTGAGCGCGTCGGTGTCGAAACCTTCAAAGCGGAAGTGGAGCGCCGGGCAGGCATTAAGTTTGAGCCGATCCGCCCGTACGAATTTACCGGCCGCGGCGATCGCATCGGCTGGGTGAAGGGGATTGATGATAAGTGGCACCTGACGCTGTTTATTGAAAACGGCCGCATTCTCGATTATCCGGGTCGTCCGCTGAAGACTGGCCTGCTGGAGATTGCTAAGGTCCATCAAGGCGAATTCCGCATCACCGCTAACCAGAACCTGATTGTCGCCAGCGTACCGGAAGATCAGAAGGCGCGGATCGAGAAGCTCGCGCGGGATCATGGCCTGATGAATGCCGTCACCCCGCAGCGCGAAAACTCGATGGCCTGCGTCTCCTTCCCGACCTGCCCGCTGGCGATGGCGGAAGCCGAGCGTTTCCTGCCGTCGTTTATCGACAAGGTGGAAGGGGTGATGAGCAAGCACGGCGTGAGCGATGAGCATATCGTCACCCGCGTCACCGGCTGCCCGAACGGCTGCGGCCGCGCGATGCTGGCGGAAGTGGGACTGGTGGGCAAAGCGCCGGGCCGCTATAACCTGCACATCGGCGGTAACCGCAACGGCACCCGCATCCCGCGGATGTACCGTGAGAATATTACCGAGTCGGAAATTCTCGACTCGCTAGACGAACTGGTAGGGCGCTGGGCGAAAGAGCGCGAAGCGGGTGAAGGCTTCGGCGATTTTACGGTGCGTGCGGGCATCATTCGCCCGGTGCTCGACCCAGCCCGCGATTTCTGGGAATAACATCCTGGTGCCCGGTGGCGCGTAGCGATCCGGGCCAGCGAAACCCGTAGGCCGGACGAACGCCGTGTCGTCCGGCAAAACAGGCAAACGAGGTTCATATGTCCGTACTCGATCTAAACGCGCTTAATGCATTGCCGAAAGTGGAACGCATTCTGGCACTCGCGGAAACCAACGCCCAACTGGAAAAGCTTGACGCCGAAGGGCGTGTGGCGTGGGCGCTGGAAAATCTGCCGGGAAACTATGTGCTGTCGTCGAGCTTTGGCATTCAGGCGGCAGTCAGTTTGCATCTGGTGAATCAGATCCGCCCGGATATTCCGGTGATCCTCACCGATACCGGCTACCTGTTCCCGGAAACCTATCAGTTTATTGACGAGCTGACGGACAAGCTCAAGCTGAACCTGAAGGTCTACCGCGCGGCTGAAAGCGCAGCCTGGCAGGAGGCGCGCTACGGCAAGCTGTGGGAGCAGGGCGTTGAGGGCATTGAGAAATACAATGAGATCAACAAGGTTGAGCCGATGAACCGGGCGCTGAAAGAGCTCAACGCGCAGACGTGGTTTGCCGGTCTGCGCCGCGAGCAGTCGGGCAGCCGGGCTACGCTTCCGGTGCTGGCGGTCCAGCGCGGGGTGTTCAAGGTGCTACCGATTATCGACTGGGATAACCGCACGGTGTATCAGTACCTGCAGAAGCACGGGCTGAAGTACCATCCGCTGTGGGATCAGGGCTATCTGTCGGTAGGCGATACCCACACCACCCGCAAATGGGAGCCGGGCATGGCAGAAGAAGAGACCCGGTTCTTCGGGCTTAAACGCGAGTGCGGATTGCACGAGGGTTAAGCTGTTAGCTCTTCCTCTGAGTGATAATTCAAAAAGAACACGCGGGCGATACCGCGCGTTCTTTTGTGCGTATTAGCTTTTCTTCTCCACCTTCGCCAGCTCTTTCACCAGCGGCAGCATGACTTTCACTACCTCGCGTCCGCGGTGTTCGATGCGCCCGGGCAGCGCGTGGTCGATATACTGCTGATTATCCAGCTGGACGTCATGCCAACTGGTTCCCTGCGGGAAACTGGCCGATTTGCTCCGCTGCTGATAGCCATCTTTTTTGCCGAGTGACCAGTTAGTCGCCTCGACCGACAGCACCGGGATCCCGGCGTTGTCGAAGACGCTGGCGTCATTGCAGCAGCTGGTGCCTTTCGGATAAGCCGGGTTGAGTCCCGGGTTGGTGTAGGCGGCGATGCCCTTGCTGCGAGCGATAGCCAGCGCGCGATCGCGGGTCAGCTTGCGCACCGAGGCCGGCGTGCTGCGGCCGCTGTTGAAGTAAAGCTTATCGCCCACCACCAGATTATCGAGATTGATCACCAGCAGGGTATTTTTCTTTTCCGCTTCGCTCATCCGCTGCAGCAGGTTTTGCGCGCCGAGACGGCCTTCCTCTTCACCGCTGGTGGCGATAAAGCGGATGCCATAGCGGGTAGGGACGTTCTTTAAATGCTCCGCCAGCTCCAGCAATACGCCAAGTCCCATCGCGTTGTCGTCGATGCCCTGCAGCGTCAGGCCGCCGAGGTTGTTCTCCACGTCTTTATCGCTCTGCGGCGCATAGGTGTCGAGGTGTGCCATGATAATAATCTGCTGGCGCACTTTACCTTCATGGGCGGCGATCACCGTACTGCCGGTGGCGTTATGCCAGTTCTTGCGCTGATTGCTGTCGGTATAGATATAGCGGGTATTGAAGCTTCGCACGTCGCTCTGATACCCCATCAGGGCGAACTGCTGGCGCAGATAGTCAGCTGAGAGCATTTCCGGCGGCGTTCCGGTCATTCGTCCCGGGAAGACGGTGGCGATATGGCGGGCCTGGCTACTGGCGGTGTCGCCCAGCGCGCTGAATGCGGGGGCGGCGGCAAAAACAAAACCGGTGCCGAGCGCCAGCGGAAGCAGACGGCGGCACAACGCGGAAAACATAAGGGGTCCTTACACGAACAAGACAATTTGACGCGTACAGTATGAAACTGTGACCGCGGTTAAACAATTTCAATTGCTCTTAAATAGCGGAAAAATAGCGCGTTAAGCACTTTTTGATATTTGTATTTCCGCCGCGTTATTCCTTTGTGTCACAACTCATTCCATTTCGTAATTTCATTTGCTCTAAGGCGCACCCTATAGTCGCAGTATCGCTGAATGTAAGAGAGTTGTTGCACCGTGGATTACTTGCCCCTTTTTGCCGAACTGAAACAAAGGCCCGTGCTGGTGATCGGCGGCGGCGAGATTGCTGAACGTAAGATCAAGTTCCTGCTGCGCGCCCAGGCGCAGGTGCAGGTGGTCGCTGAAACGCTGTCACCGGCGCTGGCCGATCTGGCTGCGCGCCAGGCACTCAGCTGGCGGGCGACGGAATTCAGCGACTCGCTGGTGGATGATGTCTTTCTGGTGATTGCGGCCACCGAGGATGAGGCGCTTAACCAGCGGGTATTTGCGGCAGCTAACGCGCGCTACCGGTTGGTCAACGTGGTGGATAACCAGGCGCTGTGCTCGTTTGTTTTCCCTTCTATCGTCGACCGTTCGCCGCTGCTGGTGGCGATCTCCTCCAGCGGTAAAGCGCCGGTGCTGTCGCGCATTCTGCGTGAAAAAATCGAAGCGCTGCTGCCGACGAATCTCGGTCGGCTGGCGGAATCAGCAAGCTACTGGCGCAACCATCTGAAAACCCGCCTGACGACTACCGAAGCGCGTCGCCGCTTCTGGGAGCGCGTCTTTACCGGCCGCTTCGCCAGCCTGATGGTGGCGGGCAACTCTGCGGAGGCGGAAAAAGCGCTGCAGGATGAGCTCGACAAACCCGAACGCGAGACGGGAGAAATTATTCTGGTCGGCGCCGGGCCGGGCGATGCCGGGCTGCTGACCCTTCGCGGTCTGCAGGCGATCCAGCAGGCGGACGTGGTTTTCCACGATCATCTGGTGACTCAGCCGGTTCTCGAGCTGGTGCGCCGCGATGCCGAGCTGATCTGCGTTGGCAAACGCGCCGGCGAGCATTCGGTGCCGCAGCATGAAACCAATCAGCTGCTGGTGGAGGCGGCGAAGGCGGGGAAAACCGTCGTGCGCCTGAAGGGCGGCGATCCGTTTATTTTTGGCCGCGGCGCAGAAGAGCTGCAGGCTGCCGCCGAGGCGGGGATCCCGTTCCAGGTGGTGCCGGGCGTCACCGCAGCCGCCGGGGCGACGGCCTACGCCGGTATTCCGCTGACCCATCGCGATTATGCGCAAAGCGCCGTCTTTGTCACCGGCCACTATAAGCCGGACAGCGCCCCCTTCGACTGGTCGCTGCTGGCGAAGAGCCAACAGACGTTGGCGATCTACATGGGCACCATGAAGGCAGCGGAAATCAGCGCCCAGCTGATCGCCCACGGTCGCGACAGCGACACGCCGGTGGCGGTAATTTCCCGCGGCACCCGTGACGATCAGCAGACGATAACCGGCACATTGCAACAACTCGAACACCTGGCGAAAGACGCCCCGATGCCCGCCCTGCTGGTGGTAGGCGAAGTGGTGCAGCTGCATCAGCAGCTCGCCTGGTTTCAACATACATCATCCGCCGAGGGGTTTAACGCTTCGGTGGTCAATCTGGCTTAAGGAACGGTTATGGACCAAAAACGACTCACTCACCTGCGGCAACTGGAGGCGGAAAGCATCCATATTATTCGTGAGGTGGCCGCCGAATTTTCTAACCCGGTAATGATGTACTCCATCGGGAAAGATTCCAGCGTAATGCTGCATCTGGCGCGCAAAGCGTTTTATCCGGGAACCCTGCCGTTCCCGCTGCTGCACGTCGATACCGGCTGGAAATTCCGTGAGATGTATGAGTTCCGCGACCGGACCGCTAAAGCCTACGGCTGTGAACTGCTGGTGCATAAAAATCCGGAAGGGGTGGCGATGGGCATCAACCCGTTTGTCCACGGCAGCGCCAAGCATACCGATATCATGAAAACCGAAGGCCTGAAGCAGGCGCTGAACAAATACGGCTTTGACGCCGCGTTCGGCGGCGCGCGTCGCGACGAAGAGAAATCCCGCGCGAAAGAGCGCATCTACTCCTTCCGCGACCGTTTCCACCGCTGGGACCCGAAAAATCAGCGTCCGGAGCTGTGGCACAACTACAACGGCCAGATTAACAAAGGCGAAAGCATCCGCGTCTTCCCGCTCTCCAACTGGACCGAGCTGGATATCTGGCAGTACATCTATCTGGAAAATATTGAAATCGTGCCGCTGTATCTGGCCGCTGAGCGTCCGGTGCTGGAGCGCGACGGTATGCTGATGATGATCGATGACGACCGTATCAATCTGCAGCCGGGCGAGGTGATTGAAAAACGGATGGTGCGTTTCCGTACCCTCGGCTGCTGGCCGCTGACCGGCGCGGTGGAGTCTGAAGCGCAGACGCTACCCGAAATTATTGAAGAGATGCTGGTATCGACCACCAGCGAACGTCAGGGGCGCGTCATTGACCGCGACCAGGCCGGCTCGATGGAGCTGAAGAAACGTCAGGGGTATTTCTAAGGAGCCGCCATGAACACGACCATTGCCCAACAAATTGCCAACGAAGGCGGCGTAGAAGCTTACCTGCACGCGCAACAGCACAAGAGCCTGCTGCGTTTTTTGACCTGCGGCAGCGTCGATGACGGCAAAAGCACCTTAATTGGCCGCCTGCTGCACGATACGCGCCAGATCTATGAAGACCAGCTCTCTTCGCTGCACAACGACAGCAAGCGTCACGGCACCCAGGGCGAAAAACTGGACCTGGCGCTGCTGGTGGATGGTTTGCAGGCCGAGCGTGAGCAGGGCATTACCATTGACGTGGCCTATCGCTATTTCTCAACGGAAAAGCGTAAATTTATTATCGCCGACACCCCGGGGCACGAGCAGTACACCCGTAACATGGCGACCGGCGCCTCCACCTGCGACCTGGCGATTCTGCTGATCGACGCCCGTAAAGGCGTGCTGGATCAAACCCGCCGTCACAGCTTCATCTCGACGCTGCTGGGCATTAAACACCTGGTAGTGGCGGTCAACAAAATGGATCTCGTCGAGTTTAGCGAAGCGCGCTTCAACGAGATCCGGGAAGATTATCTGACCTTTGCCGAGCAGCTGCCGGGCAACCTCGATATCCGCTTTGTGCCGTTGTCGGCGCTGGAAGGCGATAATGTCGCCAGCCAGAGCGCGAATATGCCGTGGTACAGTGGCCCGACGCTGCTGGAAGTCCTCGAAACCGTAGAGATCCAGCGGGTGGTCGAGAGCCAGCCGCTGCGCTTCCCGGTGCAGTATGTTAACCGTCCGAACCTCGATTTCCGCGGCTTCTCCGGCACGGTCGCCTCCGGTACCGTGCAGGTTGGCCAGCGTCTGAAGGTGCTGCCGTCGGGCGTCGAATCGAGCGTGGCGCGTATCGTCACCTTCGACGGCGACCTGCAGGAAGCCGCCGCCGGCGAAGCCATTACCCTTGTGCTGAAAGATGAAATCGACATCAGTCGCGGCGACCTGCTGGTTGACGCGCAAGCCTCGCTGCCGGCGGTACAAAGCGCCAGCATCGACGTGGTGTGGATGGCCGAACAGCCGCTGACCCCGGGCCAGAGCTACGACATCAAAATCGCCGGCAAGAAGACCCGCGCTCGCGTCGACGCTATCCGCTACCAGGTCGATATTAACAACCTGACCCAGCGTGAAGTCGAGTCTCTGCCGCTGAACGGCATCGGGCTGGTGGAGCTGACCTTTGACGAACCTTTAGTGCTGGATCCGTATCAGCAAAACCCGGTGACCGGCGGGCTTATCTTTATCGATCGCCTGACCAACGTCACCGTCGGCGCCGGGATGGTCAACGAGCCGCACCTGCAGGCATCGACTTCGGCATCACAGTACAGCGCCTTCGAGCTGGAGCTGAACCAACTGATCCGTAAACATTTCCCGCACTGGGACGCCCGCGACCTGCTGGGAGGCAAATAATGGCCCAGCATGACGAAAACGTCGTCTGGCATGCCCACCCTGTGACCCAACAGCAGCGGGAACAGCATCACGGCCATCGCGGCGTGGTGCTGTGGTTTACCGGCCTTTCGGGGTCGGGTAAATCCACCGTCGCCGGGGCGCTGGAGGAGGCCCTGCATGAGCGCGGCGTCAGCACCTATCTGCTGGACGGCGATAACGTGCGCCATGGCCTGTGCAGCGACCTGGGATTCAGCGATGAGGATCGCAAAGAGAACATTCGCCGCGTCGGCGAAGTGGCCAGGCTGATGGTCGATGCCGGGCTGGTGGTATTGACGGCATTTATATCTCCGCACCGTGCGGAACGGCAGATGGTGCGCGAGCGCCTCGGGGAAGGACGCTTTATCGAAGTGTTCGTCGATACCCCGCTGGCCATCTGCGAGGCGCGGGATCCGAAAGGATTGTATAAGAAAGCGCGGGCAGGGGAATTACGCAATTTCACCGGCATAGACTCGGTCTATGAGGCACCGGAAAAGGCGGAAATTCATCTGGATGGTGAACAATTGGTAACAAATTTGGTGCACCAACTATTAGACCTGCTGCAACAGAGCGATATTATCAGATCCTGAAACGGCAGCGGCATCGAGGGGTGCCGGTTGCCCGGTCTACAGGATTCGATATGCGCAATACCCAGAACCTCAGTATTATTCGTTCAGAACCGCCTCCGGCGATCGGCGACGAGACCACCTGGTCTTTGTCGGGCGCTGCCGTGGGCTTTATTTCGTGGCTGCTGGCGCTGGGTATTCCCTTCCTTCTCTATGGCAGTAATACACTCTTCTTTCTCCTCTACACCTGGCCATTCTTCCTTGCGTTGATGCCGGTGGCGGTGGTGGTCGGTATTGCGCTGCACTCTCTGCTCAATGGCAAACTGCTCTATAGCGTCAGCGCGACCATCCTGACCGTTGGGCTGATGTTTGCGCTACTCTTCCTCTGGCTGTTGGGATAACCCGTTGCTGGTATGAATCAAGCATGGGTATCGACAGCAAAAATATGGTACAGTCCCCGCGTTACGCGGCATCGTCCGCGCGCCCCGGTAGCGTACCCGGGCGAGTTTTGGGATGATGATGCCGTTTTTCAGGGGGCAGGATGGGTAAACTAACGCTGCTATTATTAGCTTTGCTGGTCTGGCTACAGTATTCGCTGTGGTTCGGTAAAAACGGCCTGCATGACTACACGCGGGTTAACGACGACGTCACCGCCCAGCAGGCGACTAACGCCAAATTAAAAGCACGCAACGATCAGCTGTTTGCCGAAATTGACGACCTCAACGGCGGGCAGGAAGCGATTGAGGAGCGTGCGCGCAATGAACTCAGCATGACCCGCCCGGGCGAAACCTTCTATCGTCTGGTACCGGATGCGTCTAAACGCAATCAGGCATCGGGGCAACAGCAGAACAATCGATAACCAGGCCCAGGATTACAACATGGCAGCCACTTTTCCGGGCGTTTGCGCCGTGGTGCCGGCAGCCGGTTTCGGCCGCCGCATGCAAACGGAATGCCCGAAACAATATCTCTCAATCGGTAACAAAACGATTCTCGAACACGCGGTCGCCGCGCTGCTGGCGGATGCGCGCGTCCAGCGGGTGGTGATTGCCGTCAGCCCCGGCGATCGCCGCTTCAGCCAGCTGCCGCTGGCGCAGCATCCGCAAATTACCGTGGTGGATGGCGGCGCTGAGCGCGCCGATTCGGTACTCGCCGGCCTGCAGGCGTTGCCGGAGGCGCAGTGGGTGCTGGTGCATGACGCCGCGCGCCCCTGCCTGCATCAGGACGACCTCAGCCGCCTGCTGTCGCTGTGCGAAACCAGCCGCGTCGGCGGGATCCTTGCGGCGCCAGTGCGCGACACCATGAAGCGCGCCGAGCCGGGCAAAACCGCTATCGCCCATACCGTCGACCGCAATGACCTGTGGCATGCGCTCACCCCGCAACTTTTCCCTCGCGAGCTGCTGGTGGATTGCCTCACTCGCGCGCTAAACGAGGGAGCCACTATCACCGATGAAGCCTCGGCGCTGGAGTACTGCGGCTTCCATCCGCAGCTGGTCGCCGGACGCGCGGATAATATTAAAGTGACGCGCCCGGAAGACCTGGCGCTGGCTGAATTTTACCTCACCCGTTCCCGACACCAGGAGAAAGCTTAATGCGAATTGGACATGGTTTTGACGTACACGCTTTTGGCGGTGAAGGCCCAATCATCATTGGCGGGGTACGCATTCCTTATGAAAAAGGGCTGCTGGCCCACTCCGACGGCGACGTTGCGCTGCATGCGCTGACCGACGCGCTGCTTGGCGCCGCGGCGCTGGGCGATATCGGCAAGCTGTTCCCCGATACCGATCCGGCGTTTAAAGGCGCCGATAGCCGCGAACTGCTACGCGAAGCATGGCGCCGCATTCAGGCCAAGGGCTATACGCTCGGCAACGTCGACGTCACGATTATTGCCCAGGCGCCGAAAATGCTGCCGCATATTCCGCAGATGCGCGTCTTTATCGCTGAGGATCTCGGCTGCCATATGGACGACGTCAACGTGAAAGCGACCACCACCGAGAAGCTCGGCTTCACCGGCCGCGGGGAAGGGATTGCCTGCGAAGCGGTTGCGCTGCTGCGTAAGGCCGACAAATGATCGCCTTTGACCAACTGACCTGGCTGCACGGCAAGCCGCAGAGCAGTGGGCTGCTGAAAGCCAATCCGGAAGATTTTCTGGTGGTGGAAGATCTGGGCTTTGCCCCGGACGGCGAAGGCGAACACGTGCTGGTGCGGATCCTGAAAAACGGCTGCAATACGCGCTTTGTCGCCGACGCGCTGGCGAAATTCCTTAAGATCCACGCCCGTGAAGTGAGCTTCGCCGGGCAAAAGGATAAGCACGCGGTCACCGAGCAGTGGCTGTGCGCCCGGGTGCCCGGCAAAGAGATGCCGGACCTGAGCAAATTTCAGCTCGAGGGCTGCCAGGTACTGGAATATGCTCGCCATAAGCGTAAGCTGCGTTTAGGCGCGCTGAAAGGCAACCAGTTTACCGTGATCCTGCGCGAGATTAGCGATCGCCAGGACGTGGAGACGCGTCTGCAGGCCATCGCTGAACGGGGAGTGCCGAACTATTTCGGCGCGCAGCGCTTCGGCATTGGCGGCAGTAACCTGCAGGGCGCCCTGCGCTGGGCGGAGAGCGGCGCGCCAGTGCGCGATCGCAATAAGCGCAGTTTTTGGTTGTCGGCAGCCCGCAGCGCGTTGTTTAATCAGCAAGTGAGTATTAGATTAAAAAAAACGGAATTTAATCAGGTCGTTGATGGCGATGCGCTACAATTAGCGGGGCGCGGGAGCTGGTTTGTCGTTACACCGGAAGAACTCGAGGTTTCGCAGGCGCGGGTGCATAACCGCGAACTGATGATTACGGCCACGCTGCCGGGCAGCGGCGACTGGGGAAGCCAGCGCGACGCCCTGGCTTTCGAGCAGGCCGCGATCGCCGAGGAAACCGCGTTGCAGGCGCTGCTGGTACGGGAGAAAGTCGAGGCGGCGCGCCGGGCGATGCTTCTCTATCCACAGCAGCTCAGCTGGAACTGGTGGGATGACGTAACCGTTGAACTGCGTTTCTGGCTGCCGGCGGGCAGCTTCGCCACCAGCGTGGTCAGGGAGCTTATCAATACAACGGGTGACTATGCGAATATTGCTGAGTAACGATGACGGGATCCATGCGCCGGGGATACAGACCCTGGCGAAGGCCTTAAGGGAGTTTGCCGAGGTCCAGGTGGTTGCACCCGATCGTAACCGCAGCGGGGCCTCAAATTCGCTGACGCTGGAATCGTCCCTGCGTACGTTT
Organism: Klebsiella sp. P1954; assembly: GCF_018199955.1. Lineage (NCBI taxonomy): Bacteria > Pseudomonadati > Pseudomonadota > Gammaproteobacteria > Enterobacterales > Enterobacteriaceae > Klebsiella > Klebsiella sp. P1954. The sequence continues at coordinate 4,076,864 of NZ_CP073373.1, forward strand.
ACCTTTGAAAATGGCGACATCGCCGTCCAGATGGGCACCCCGACCGACTGTGTCTATCTCGGCGTGAACGCGCTGATGCGCCCGCGTCCGGACATCGTGGTTTCCGGCATTAATGCCGGCCCCAACCTGGGCGACGACGTCATCTATTCCGGCACTGTGGCCGCGGCGATGGAAGGCCGTCATCTGGGGTTCCCCGCGCTGGCCGTGTCGCTGAACGGCTATCAGCATTACGATACCGCCGCGGCGGTAACCTGCACCATTCTGCGCGCCTTAAGCCGCGAGCCGCTGCGTACCGGGCGGATCCTTAACATCAACGTGCCGGATCTCCCGCTTGATCAAATCAAGGGCATTCGCGTGACCCGCTGCGGCAACCGCCATCCGGCCGACCAGGTGATCCCGCAACAAGATCCGCGCGGCAACACCCTGTACTGGATTGGCCCGCCGGGCGATAAGCGCGATGCCGGGCCGGGCACCGATTTTGCGGCAGTGGATGAAGGCTATGTTTCCGTGACGCCATTGCACGTCGATTTAACCGCCCATCAGGCGCATGAGGTGGTCACCGATTGGCTGGAACGTGTCGGGGTTGACAGGCAATGGTAAGTAAACGTGTTGAAAGTTTGTTGAATCAACTGCGCACGCAGGGCATCGTCGATGAACGTGTCCTCGAGGCGATCGCGCTGGTCCCGCGCGAAAAGTTTGTTGATGAAGCCTTTGAACATAAAGCGTGGGAAAACACCGCGCTGCCGATTGGCCAGGGGCAGACCATCTCCCAGCCGTATATGGTGGCGCGAATGACCGAGCTGCTGACGCTGACGCCGGAGTCGCGGGTGCTGGAGATCGGCACCGGTTCCGGCTACCAGACGGCCATCCTGGCGCATCTGGTGCATCACGTATGCTCGGTAGAGCGAATTAAGAGTTTACAGTGGCAGGCGCGTCGTCGCCTGAAACAACTTGATTTACATAATGTTTCAACCCGTCATGGCGATGGGTGGCAAGGTTGGCAGGCGCGGGCGCCGTTTGATGCCATTATTGTGACGGCGGCGCCGCCGGAAATACCGACCGCGCTGCTGGCGCAGCTGGATGATGACGGCGTGCTGGTGCTGCCGGTCGGCGAAGAGCATCAGTTTCTCAAACGGATCCGTCGTCGGGGCAACGAATTTATCATTGATACCGTCGAGGCCGTTCGCTTTGTTCCCCTGGTGAAGGGGGAGCTGGCCTGAGACCCGGATTATTCCAGGTTTTTTTTGCCTGACTTTAGGCGTAGGGTGGACACATTTTTCAGTGTCCTGGCCGGGCGCCGCCCGGTAAGCAAGATATTGGCAGTTAACATATTCCTGGGGGATAAATGAGCGCGGGAAGCACCAAATTTACCGTCAGCCGTATTGCGGCTCTTTCACTGGTTTCACTCTGGCTGGCCGGGTGTACCAACACCAATAATCCGCCTGCGCCGGTTAGCTCTGCCGGCGGCGCCGCCTCTTCCAGCACCAACTCCGGCATGCTGATTACGCCGCCACCCTCCGGCGTCAAGTCCGCTCCTCAGGCGCAGCCGATTCAGCCGATGCAGACCCAGACCATTCAGCCGCAGCCGGCGCCGGTGGCGCAGGAGCCGGTACAGACGGTAAATGGCCGGATCGTTTACAACCGCAAATATGGCGATATTCCGAAAGGTAGCTATACCGGCGGCAGTACCTATACGGTAAAACGCGGCGACACGCTATTCTATATCGCCTGGGTCACCGGCAACGATTTCCGCGACCTGGCGCAACGCAACAACATCCCGGCCCCGTACGCGCTGAACGTGGGGCAGGTACTGCAGGTCGGTAACGCCTCAGGCCAGCCGATCACCGGCGAAAACGCCGTTTCTCAGGCCAGCGCAAGAGCGAGCGGCGGTGCGACGACCAGCACAACTTCTGCACAAAAATCGACCGCGGTGGTTGCTTCACAACCGACTATTACGTATTCTGAATCTTCAGGTGAACAGAGTGCTACCAAGATGTTGCCTAATAATAAACCAGCGACCACAACCACAACGGTTGTCGCGCCGGTGACGGCACCAACAACGGTGAGCACAACCCAGCCGACTGCAAGCAGTACGTCAACCAGTTCGCCGATCTCAGCATGGCGCTGGCCGACTGATGGCAAGGTTATCGAGAACTTTAGCGGCGCGGAAGGCGGCAATAAAGGTATCGATATTGCAGGCAGTAAGGGACAGGCTATTGTCGCGACCGCCGATGGGCGCGTCGTCTATGCCGGTAACGCACTGCGCGGCTACGGTAATCTTATTATCATCAAACACAACGATGATTACCTGAGTGCCTACGCTCATAACGATACCATGCTGGTTCGGGAGCAACAGGAAGTCAAAGCGGGGCAGAAAATCGCTACCATGGGTAGCACCGGAACCAGCTCAACAAGATTACATTTTGAAATTCGTTACAAGGGGAAATCCGTCAACCCGCTGCAGTACTTACCGCAGCGATAATTTGGCAAAGTACGGATAAGCGAAGCATCAGCTAACAGGCGCCAGGGCGGTGTCTACGTTCCTCTCGCAGAGAGGGCAGGGGAAATCGTCCAGGCGTCGTTTGTTGATGTGCCGTGGAAGGTGCTTTGCTCAGGGATCACGGGTAGGAGCCACCTTTATGAGTCAGAATACGCTGAAAGTTCATGATTTAAATGAAGACGCGGAATTTGATGAGAACGGAATTGAGGTTTTCGACGAGAAAGCCTTAGTAGAAGAGGAACCCAGTGATAGCGATCTGGCTGAGGAAGAGCTGCTGTCGCAAGGCGCAACCCAGCGCGTACTTGACGCCACTCAGCTTTATCTTGGAGAGATTGGTTATTCCCCACTGCTGACCGCGGAAGAGGAAGTCTATTTCGCGCGTCGCGCACTGCGTGGTGATGTCGCTTCACGCCGTCGCATGATTGAAAGTAACTTGCGTCTGGTGGTGAAGATTGCCCGTCGTTACAGCAATCGTGGTCTGGCGCTGCTGGATCTGATTGAAGAAGGTAACCTCGGCCTGATCCGCGCCGTTGAGAAGTTTGACCCGGAACGTGGGTTCCGTTTTTCGACCTACGCGACCTGGTGGATCCGCCAGACTATTGAACGGGCGATCATGAACCAAACCCGTACGATCCGTTTGCCGATCCATATTGTTAAAGAGCTGAACGTCTATCTGCGTACCGCGCGCGAGTTGTCCCATAAGCTGGACCACGAGCCTAGCGCGGAAGAGATCGCCGAACAGCTGGACAAACCGGTCGATGACGTCAGCCGTATGCTGCGTCTGAACGAGCGCATCACCTCCGTGGATACTCCGCTGGGTGGCGATTCAGAAAAAGCGCTGCTGGATATTCTGGCCGATGAGAAAGAGAACGGCCCGGAAGACACCACGCAGGACGATGATATGAAGCAAAGTATCGTCAAATGGCTGTTCGAACTGAACGCCAAGCAGCGTGAAGTTCTGGCACGTCGTTTTGGTCTGCTGGGTTATGAAGCTGCCACGCTGGAGGATGTGGGCCGTGAAATTGGCCTGACCCGCGAACGCGTGCGGCAGATCCAGGTGGAAGGTCTGCGTCGCCTGCGGGAAATTCTGCAGGGACAGGGGCTGAATATCGAAGCGCTCTTCCGCGAATAAGACGTTTTCTGTCAAAAAGGCCCCCTCGAAAGTCGGGGCCTTTTTCTTTGGGCTAGCCGAGGCGGGTTTCCTGCAGATGGCGCCAGACAATTTTCCCTTCCGCTTGCTGAAAAATCGCCGTCGACCAGCGAACGTTCTGACTGCTATCCGCCAGCGTTTGGCTTTCACGATATAGCACTGCGGCGCCGTCGTGCCACTCGCTGATGATTTCCATCTGATCCACTACGATATCTAACCCCGGACGGCTGCCGCCGGCGTGGTGGAAAAAACGGCTCACCGTTGGGTAGTCCATCTTCTCACCGCTCAAGGGGATCATGGTAAAATCGGCGGCAAAACGCTTCATCAGCGCCTCAGCGCTTCCTTCGCCATGGCTTAACCAGCGTTCGATAAGGACATGGGCATCGAGGACTTCCTGCAGATAAGGATTCATGACTTCTCCAGAGTGGTGTGCAGGCGATGGATAATCGCCCGATTATTCAGCCGCAGGCAAAACAGCAGCGGCAACAGGGTAATGACGGCGGCGCTGATAAATACCCCCTGCCAGGCGTAGGCCGGCGGGAATACCCTCAGCAGCAGGGCGAGCAGGGCGCTGCCGGCAAAGAAGCTGAGCTGGCGGTTAAGATTCCATATCGCGCTGGCGTCAGGCATCTCTTCGGCAGGCGTATGCAGGAAAGCGCTGCTTTGCGCGGTGCTGCTGCATAAGCTGCCTCCGCCGCCCATCAGCGTAAAGGCCAGAATCAACAGCGCCAGCGGGCTGTCCGCATCGATCTTCAGCAGCAGCATGATCCCCATCGCCTGAAGCAGGCAGCCGATGATGACCAGCGGCCGGGGCCCGAAGCGGTTGAAATATCTGCCGGTAAAGGTGATGGCGGCAAACGAGGCCAGCGACCAGGGCACCATCAGGGCACCGATTGCCCCCGGCGCCATCTCGGTGACGCGTTGCAGGTAGTACATCCCCACCACGTTGACGCCAATAAACATCCCCGGCACGCAGAGGTAGATCAGCATCGCGAAGCGCAGCAGGGGATCGGCCAGCAGCGACAGTGGAAGAAAGCGAGTCGGGCGAACCGGACCGGGGGTGTCGTTCAGCCATCGCACCGCCAGCACAAAGGTTAGCAGAGCGACAGGCAGGCTGGCGAAAAAGACCCAGCGCCAACTGAACGCCTCGACTAACAGGCCGCCGATCGCCGGCGAGCAGGCGGGGGCCAGCAGGCCGACCAGCATCACCGCCGCCGACAGCTTCGCCCGCTCATGCGGCTGAAACAGCGGCCACGTCAGCGCCTGGCCGAGGGGGATTAACAGCCCGCCGCCCATCCCCTGCAGCGTCCGCCATAAAATCAGTTCGCTCAGGCTGTTGGCAAGTCCTGCCGCCAGCGCGCCGAGGCTGAACAGCCCCAGCGAGAGTAAAAACAGCCGTTTCGCCCCCCAGCGCTCGCTGAGCCAGGCGCTGAACGGCACAACGACCGTCAGACCGAGAATATAGGCATTACTGACCCACGCCAGCTGCGAGACGGAAACCGCCAGCGCGCGGCTGATTGCCGGAAAGGCGATGCTGGCGATAAACATATTGATCAAATCGAGAAAAAAGCCGAACAGAAAAACGGTGGCAACGCGGTGGCGGTAGGTCATGGTTCACTCCCTCAGACAGGCGGCTACTGTAAACCTGCCGCAGCGAGGGATAAACGGGACTAATCGGGATATACTGTCTGAATATTTTTGACAATCATCCGGACGACGATGCTTAATCTTCAGCGCGTGACCATGTTTATCGCCGTGGTAGATGCCGGCAGTTTCACCCTGGCCGCAGCGGCGCTGGGGCAGACCAAGGCGGTGGTCAGCTTTAACGTACGGCAGCTGGAAAATGAGCTGGGGGTGACGCTGCTGCTGCGTTCGACGCGGCGTTTGCGGCTCACTGACGCCGGGGTGCTGTTCTATCAGCGCGGGGTAGCGCTCCTGAACGCGGCGGAAAATCTCCAGGATGAGGTGCGGGCCAGCCATAGCGGCTTAAGCGGGGAGCTACGGATCACCACCACGCCGGAGTATGGCGCGCAGGTTATCATTCCAGCGCTGGCCGCGTTCGCCCGTCGTCATCCGGCGCTGCGGGTGCGCCACGTCTCCTCCTCCCATCATGCCGACCTCATTTCAGAACGATTTGATGTGGCGATACGCCTCGGTACGCTGGCCGATTCCCGCTATCGGGCGACGCGGATAGCCAGTTTCGCGATCCTGCCCGTCGCCTCTCCGGCCTGGCTGGCAAGCCATCCGGTGCAGACGCTGTCCGATCTGGCGCAAGCTGAGTGGATTATTCACGAGCGCCTGCCGACGCCGCTGCGCTGGCAGCTGCGCACGGATCACCAGACAGAGGTGGATTTCGCGATAGCCAGCGCGCCGCGGTTTTCTGCTGATAGCGCTACGGCGCTGATGAGCTTTGCTCTGGCGGGATGCGGCGTCGCCTTGCTGCCCGCATGGCTGGTAGCCAAAAAGGTGGCGCAGCGGGAGCTGGTGCCGCTCCTGCCGGAATACCATTTCCCACAGCAGGGTGTGTATGCCCTTTATCCCGACTCTCAGCATTTGCCGACCCGGGTGCGGGCATTTATTGACTTCCTGCGCGAGAAGGTCGGTTAAGCGCCCGTTCAGGGCGCCATCATTTTGTGCACCAGTCGGGAGAACTGCTCGCGCTCGTCATCGCTCAGGCGGCCGAGAAACTCGTCATCGACCTCATTGCCCTGCGGAATGGAACGGTTAAGCAACGCCTCGCCTTCGTCGGTCAGATAGACAAAACGGCGGCGTTTATCGGCCGGATCGTGCTCCCGGCGCACCAGGCCGCGCGCTTCCATTCGGCTGAGCATCTCCGCCAGCGTAGCCTTGGTGCTGACCGCCGCTTCAATCAGCGCCACCTGTTCGATCCCGGGGTGCTCCGCTACCGAGCGCATCACCGCATACTGAGGTTTAGTCAGGTCCGGCAACGCCTGCTGCCAGCGGGCGGTATGCTGTTGAAAAAGCTGGCGCAGCAGGTGGAATGCTTCGTTTCGTAACTCCATGAATACTCCGTAACAAAACTGTCACCTCTATGATAGCCGTTCGTACGCCTTTTTATACCCTTTCTGCGTTTTGATTAAAAATGCGCACGTATACGAACGATCTTGCCAATAAGAGTTGGAGGGGGTAGTTTAAATATAAAGTTCGTACACGAACAAAAGTAATGAGGTCTGGAATGAAACTGATTATTGGGATGACGGGGGCCACCGGGGCACCGCTTGGGGTGGCATTGCTGCAGGCGCTGCGCGATATGCCGGAGGTGGAAACCCATCTGGTGATGTCGAAATGGGCCAAAACCACCATCGAGCTGGAAACGCCCTGGACGGCGCGCGAAGTGGCCGCGCTGGCGGACTTTTCCCACAGCCCGGCAGACCAGGCCGCCACCATCTCATCCGGTTCATTTCGTACCGACGGCATGATCGTTATTCCCTGCAGTATGAAAACGCTTGCAGGCATTCGCGCGGGTTATGCCGAAGGGCTGGTGGGCCGCGCGGCGGACGTGGTGCTCAAAGAGGGGCGCAAGCTGGTGTTGGTCCCGCGGGAAATGCCGCTCAGCACGATCCATCTGGAGAACATGCTGGCGCTGTCCCGCATGGGCGTGGCGATGGTCCCGCCGATGCCAGCTTACTACAACCACCCGGAGACGGTTGACGATATCACCAATCATATCGTCACCCGGGTGCTGGATCAGTTTGGCCTCGACTATCACAAAGCGCGCCGCTGGAACGGCTTGCGCACGGCAGAACAATTTGCACAGGAGATCGAATAATGGCTTTTGATGATTTGCGCAGCTTTTTGCAGGCGCTGGATGACCAGGGACAACTGCTGAAAATCAGTGAAGAGGTGAACGCTGAGCCCGATCTGGCGGCGGCCGCCAATGCGACCGGACGCATCGGCGACGGTGCCCCGGCGCTGTGGTTCGATAATATTCGCGGCTTTAACGACGCTCGCGTGACGATGAACACCATCGGCTCGTGGCAGAACCATGCCATCTCGCTGGGCCTGCCGCCTAACACGCCGGTGAAAAAGCAGATTGATGAGTTCATTCGCCGCTGGGATAACTTCCCGGTGACGCCAGAGCGCCGCGCCAACCCGGCGTGGGCAGAAAATACTGTTGATGGCGATGATATCAACCTGTTCGATATTCTGCCGCTGTTCCGCCTCAATGATGGTGACGGCGGTTTCTACCTCGATAAAGCCTGTGTCGTTTCACGCGATCCGCTGGATAAAGATAACTTCGGTAAGCAAAACGTCGGTATCTACCGCATGGAAGTGAAAGGCAAGCGCAAGCTCGGCCTGCAGCCGGTACCGATGCACGATATCGCGCTGCATCTGCACAAAGCGGAAGAGCGTGGGGAAGATCTGCCGATCGCCATTACCCTCGGTAACGACCCGATTATTACCCTGATGGGCGCCACGCCGCTGAAATACGATCAGTCTGAATATGAGATGGCTGGCGCGCTGCGCGAGAGCCCGTATCCCATCGCTATCGCGCCGCTGACCGGCTTTGACGTGCCCTGGGGTTCGGAAGTGATCCTCGAAGGGGTCATTGAAGGGCGTAAGCGTGAGATCGAGGGGCCGTTCGGTGAATTTACCGGTCACTACTCCGGCGGTCGTAACATGACGGTAGTGCGTATCGACAAAGTCTCTTATCGCAGCAAACCGATTTTTGAATCGCTCTACCTCGGTATGCCGTGGACCGAGATTGACTATCTGATGGGCCCGGCGACCTGCGTACCGCTGTATCAGCAGCTGAAGGCCGAATTTCCGGAAGTGCAGGCGGTCAACGCCATGTACACCCATGGTCTGCTGGCGATCATCTCCACCAAAAAACGCTACGGCGGTTTTGCCCGCGCGGTGGGCCTGCGGGCGATGACCACTCCCCACGGCCTCGGCTATGTGAAGATGGTGATCATGGTTGATGAAGACGTCGACCCGTTCAACCTGCCGCAGGTGATGTGGGCGCTCTCCTCGAAGGTTAACCCGGCGGGAGACCTGGTGCAGTTGCCGAACATGTCGGTCCTTGAACTTGACCCAGGCTCCAGCCCGGCAGGCATTACCGACAAACTGATTATCGACGCCACCACCCCGGTTGCGCCGGACCTTCGCGGCCACTACAGCCAGCCGGTGCAGGATCTGCCGGAAACCAAAGCCTGGGCTGAAAAACTGACCGCTATGCTGGCCAACCGTAAATAAGGAGAAGAAGATGATTTGTCCACGTTGCGCCGATGAAAAGATTGAAGTCATGGCGACCTCGCCGGTGAAAGGGGTCTGGACCGTGTATCAGTGCCAGCACTGTCTTTACACCTGGCGAGATACCGAGCCGCTGCGCCGCACCAGCCGCGAACACTATCCGGAAGCGTTCCGCATGACGCAGAAAGATATCGATGAGGCGCCGCAGGTGCCGCACGTACCGCCGCTATTGCCGGAAGATAAGCGTTAATGAAAGGGGCCCGCTAAGTCGGGCCTTTTTTATATTTAGTACAATTATGGAAATTATTTTTTCATTAAATTAAAAAATTACGTGAAGGGTTAATATACCGGGATGACTTTGCGAGCCTGCATTCAGATTATTATAAAATTCGTCTGATTAATTCCTTGCAGATAAATTTCACGCCCTGACGAGTGTAGAATTGCGGCGGGTGCTTGAGGCTGTCTGGCCTTGAGCATTACCAGGACCCCAGACAGACGAAAGCCCCAGGAGATATTTCTATCAACTGAGGCTAGCGAATGAACATAGACAATTCAGATGTTAGTCTCTTCTTTGCAGGGAGGCAAGATATGCTGACAAAATATGCCCTTGTGGCAATCATCGTACTCTGTATTACGGTACTGGGATTTACGCTGTTGGTGCACAGCTCACTATGCGAGCTGAGTATTAAAGAGCGTAATATTGAGTTTAAAGCTGTTCTCGCTTACGAATCGAAGAAGTAGCATCCGCGCGAGGGCAACCCCGCGTATGGGTTGTCAGGACGCATCCTCTAGCACCCATTTTTTTGTTTACTAAAACGGCAGCGCTTCACAGCGCTGCCGTTTTTCACCTTAATGGGTGGCTAGACCAGGCTTTTCAGACGGTAGATCCACTCCAGCGCCTGACGCGGGGTCAGGGAGTCCGGATCAAGATTCTCCAGCGCCTCAACCGCAGGCGAGGTCTCTTCCGGGGCGGCGAGTAGCGACATCTGCGTGCCGTCGACCTGGGTCGCCGCCGCGTTGGGCGAGATACTCTCCAGCTCGCGCAGTTTCTGCCGCGCGCGCTTGATCACCTCTTTCGGCACCCCCGCCAGCGCGGCTACCGCCAGGCCATAGCTCTTGCTGGCCGCGCCGTCCTGCACGCTGTGCATAAAGGCGATGGTATCGCCGTGCTCCAGGGCGTCGAGGTGGACGTTGGCGACGCCTTCCATTTTCTCCGGCAGCTGGGTGAGCTCGAAGTAGTGGGTGGCGAACAGCGTCAGCGCCTTGATTTTGTTGGCCAGATTTTCCGCACAGGCCCACGCCAGCGATAGCCCGTCGTAGGTGGACGTGCCGCGGCCAATCTCATCCATCAGCACCAGGCTATGCTCGGTGGCATTGTGCAGGATATTGGCGGTTTCAGTCATCTCCACCATAAAGGTCGAGCGGCCGCTGGCCAGGTCATCCGCCGCGCCGACGCGGGTGAAGATGCGATCGATGGGCCCGATCTCCACCTTCTGCGCCGGGACGTAGCTGCCGATATAGGCCAGTAGCGCAATCAGCGCGGTCTGGCGCATATAGGTACTTTTACCGCCCATGTTCGGCCCGGTAATGATCAGCATCCGCCGCTGCGGCGCCAGCTGCAGCGGGTTGGCGATAAACGGCTCTTTCAGCACCTGCTCGACCACTGGATGGCGGCCTTCGCTGATGCGAATGCCCGGCTTATCGCTAAAGGTCGGGCAGCAGTAGTTCAGGGTTTCCGCACGTTCCGCCAGGTTGACCAGCACGTCCAGCTCGGCCAGCGCGCTGGCGCTGGTTTGCAGATCGGCGAGATGCGGCAGCAGCAGGTCGAACAGTTCGTCATAAAGCTGTTTTTCCAGCGCCAGCGCTTTGCCCTTGGAGGTCAGCACCTTATCTTCGTATTCCTTCAGCTCAGGAATAATGTAGCGTTCGGCGTTTTTCAGCGTCTGGCGGCGCACGTAGTGGATCGGCGCGAGGTGGCTCTGGCCGCGGCTGATCTGGATGTAGTAGCCGTGGACGGCGTTGTAGCCGACTTTCAGGGTATCGAGGCCCAGCCGCTCGCGCTCGCGGATCTCCAGCTTATCGAGATAATCGGTGGCGCCGTCGGCCAGCGCCCGCCACTCGTCCAACTCTTCGCTATAGCCCGGGGCGATGACCCCGCCGTCGCGGACCAGCACCGGCGGGGCGTCGATCACCGCGCGCTCCAGCAGTTCGCGCAGTTCGGTGAACTCGCCCATTTTCTCGCGCAATTTTTGCACCGGCTGACTGTCAACGTCGGCCAGCAGCTCACGCAGCAGAGGCAGTTGCTGCAGGGCATGACGCATGCGGGCAAGATCGCGCGGCCGGGCGGTACGCAGCGCCAGACGCGCCAGAATACGCTCCAGATCGCCGACCTGGCGCAGCACCGGCTGCAGCTCGGTATAGCGCTCCTGCAGCGCGCCGATGGTCTGCTGGCGCTCCACCAGCACGGCGGTATCGCGGACCGGCATATGCAGCCAGCGCTTGAGCATCCGGCTACCCATCGGCGTCACCGTACAGTCGAGTACCGAGGCCAGGGTGTTGTCGGTGCCGCCGGCCAGATTCTGGGTGATCTCGAGGTTACGGCGGGTGGCGGCATCCATAATGATGCTGTCCTGCTGGCGTTCCATGGTGATGGAGCGGATGTGCGGCAGCGAGGTACGCTGGGTGTCTTTGACATACTGCAGCAGGCAGCCGGCGGCGCACAGGCCGCGCGGGGCGTTTTCGACGCCGAAGCCGACCAGATCGCGGGTGCCGAACTGCAGGTTTAGCTGCTGGCGCGCGGTGTCGATTTCAAATTCCCACAGCGGGCGACGGCGCAGACCGCGGCGGCCCTCGATCAGCGACGATTCGGCAAAATCTTCCGCATACAGCAGTTCCGCCGGGTTGGTGCGCTGCAGCTCTGCCGCCATGGTTTCGCGGTCGGCCGGTTCGCTCAGACGAAAGCGCCCGGAGCTGATATCCAGCGTCGCGTAGCCGAAGCCTTTGCTGTCCTGCCAGATGGCGGCCAGCAGGTTGTCCTGGCGCTCCTGCAGCAGCGCTTCATCGCTAATGGTGCCCGGGGTGACGATACGCACCACTTTACGCTCGACCGGTCCCTTGGTGGTGGCCGGGTCGCCAATCTGCTCGCAAATGGCCACCGACTCGCCCTGATTGACCAGTTTGGCGAGGTAGTTCTCCACCGCGTGGTGGGGGATGCCGGCCATCGGAATGGGTTCGCCCGCGGACGCGCCGCGCTTGGTCAGCGAGATATCGAGCAGCTGCGAGGCGCGTTTCGCATCGTCATAAAATAGCTCGTAAAAATCCCCCATCCGGTAAAACAGCAGAATGTCAGGATGTTGCGCCTTTAGCTTGAGATACTGCTGCATCATCGGCGTGTGGGCGTCGAGATTGTCAATTGTGCTCATGGGGTGTTATCCAGATCCCTGATTTTAAATGGCTGCGATTTTGTAGTTGTCGTCGTTATCACATGGATGAGACATAATAACGGAGATGGGCAGGTGAGGGAAACCGACGAAAGCACGCGGCGCGATCCGGATTCCAGTTGCAGAGGGGGCGGGGTACCGTCACAGTAATTGAACCGCCGCCACGCGATCGTCTTCATACATTACGTTCGCCGTCGATGTTGTTCTGCCTTCTGGCCGTAGACCTCGTTACGACAACGGCTTGTGGTTGCTAAATAGCTGCGCCTAATACCGCTACACTTTTGCCTGACCATGTTTTCCTCCGGGGAATGGGCTGGCGGTTTCCATAAAATGGCGGACCTTTTTCAGTAACTGCCACATTGAGCGGCACTGATGATTACGGGTTATCGTGTCATGAAGTGCCTGCCATAGCCGTTCCACATGATTCACCCACGGCGAGTAAACCGGCTGGTAAATTACCCTGAACTTGGGATTTGCTTTCAACCAGCGCTGTGTTTCGCGGCTTTTATGGATAATGTAGTTATCAACGATCAGCGTGATTGTTTTCGCCCGCCGGTAAGTGGCTTTCAGGTGCTTCAGCAGAGCGATAAACAGCGCTGAACTTTTGCTGTTGCCGCCCACGTAGCTAACTTTACCCGTGCCACTGTGCAGTGCGCCGGCCAGATAGTATTTTTCGTTCTGCCCCGGAGTCACTACCCGTTTCTGCTGTCCGCGCAACTGCCAGTCCGCACCGATTTTAGGATTAAGGTGGATATCCACTTCATCTTCATAAAATACCGGATGCTCTGCGCTGCATTCATCCAGCGCTTTGTGGATTACCGCCATCTTTTCATCTTTATGTGGGTCACGGATACGCAGAGTTGGCGCGGCCCTGCGCCATACAAGCCCCGCAGATGGCAACCAGCGGCGAACGGTTGCTGCATGTAACTGGCAACCGGTTATCTCGTTGATTTTTATTGCCAGTAATTCGGTGCTCCAGCGTGAACGTTGATAACCAAAATCGCCGGGAGAATGCTTTATCAGCTCACGTAACAGGGTGCAGATATGTTCAAAAGGCCAGCGTCGGGAGCGCCCTGCGGGTAAGGATTTCAGGCCTTCAATACCTGAGTGCGTAAACCAGTTAATCCAGCGACCAACGGATGAACGGGCACAACAGAGAGTTCTGGCAACATCGCTGACCCGTTCACCCCGATGAAGCATCAGCATGGCCGTGAGTCTGCGGGCATGATTTTTATCGCGCGTTTTATGAATAGCTTTCTGCATCAGGCGTCGTTCGCCACGGGGTATTGGTGCTATGATCGGCATCGCTCAGTCCGGTTGGTGGTTTTGGTTGGTTTGGCGATTGATCAGATCGCACAATCCGGGCTGAGTTCCCTTTCAGTGATCTACTATTCCGCGCAGCTATTTAGTCGTAAAGCCATTTACCTGCTTTTGCTGATTCGGCAAACATTTTGATAGTTAAAGGTTTACGCGTTTTTTCTACATCTTCTCGTTTTACTTTAAACCACCGAGTTAGCATTGGAGTATTCTCCCAAGGGAAATAACACGACCATTTAACACTGGAAAGATCAACATTAAATTTTTGTTCAAATTTATTTAAAGCGTCATGCAGATCGTCGCCGGGAGCATCAAATAAGTCATAATCAAGTTCCAATGGGATTTCTTTCCAATTTTTATCTAAACGGGTTGAGATCTCATCTTTAAACAAGTCTAAAACCTGATCTTGAATGCTTTTCATTAAAAGGATGTCCATTGTATACGGTCTTTGGGGCGAGCTATTAGGTTGTATTTTTCCTGAGTTTTTCTTGAAACTTGATAAATTGAGTTTACAAGTCCTATCCAACCTAACCACGGAACATAACGGGCGATAACAGCAGCAAGACTATTCGTTTTTCTCATTCTTACACCAACGGGTGTAGGAACCCTAATACCAAATGGAGTTTTTGCATTTCTCAGAAGCATCCTTCCATATTTAGAAACAACACTTGTTCCTTTTATTGCCTCTCCTGGCTTTGTTCTGGTTTTTAGCCAAGGTTGCCCGGCGAGGATAGCGGCACCAGATTCAATACCAATGCCAAGTTCGTCACAAAATTGTTCAAGAAAAATGACATCAAAAAGTTCACCAGCCGAAAGATTGGATTGTCCGTGATAGAAATAGGTTCCATTTAGTTCTTCTGTCGTATCCATTTGCTCATCTATTATGCTGTTTGTCTTTCATTCCAGGCATCGGTGAAAATTATATTTCCGTCACAATGTTTCCAGGTGATCTTCTCATATCTAAGTTCGACAGATTCAAGATGATTGTTGTTCTTGTCTTCTGGGGAAGCCATTGTAGGAGATATTGATACGATTCGGACGCCTTCAAGTAGCATATTGAAGTATTCCACTTCTTGACCAGCATCGCTGATTTTATACCATTTGATTTCAGCAGATTTCAGGTTCTGACCAGTAGCTACTGCTTTGTAGAGGTATGGACTGGAATAGTCGAATTCTTTAACGATGATCATTGGTGAGTGCTGACGAGTGCCGGTAGGCTTGCCAGTGGCATTATCAGTGGGAATGGAGAGATTGTGATGAAACCCTTTAAATTCGATGCTGAACTCCCTGTCTGCAACATCACAACCACCTTTGATTAGTGCCCCACCGTCGTCGTATATCCACATATTACCTGGAATAGCCATGCTTCTTCTTCCCTCTATTATCATTAGTAAGAAAACAGTGTATCGAGTTGATTAAGCGCAGTAAATAATCAATGTGTCGTTTTTGGATTAATACGGGAAATATCTTCTCTGTAATGATGGTTTATATTTAAAAATAGCTGTCGTAAATATTTCATTGGGTTATTACGCCATTGGTATAGATTTTAAATATAAATGACCCTCAATAATATAATGCAGGCAATTATTGCCAGAAAGCGTAAGCGCGGCGCGATCCGGATTCCAGTTGCGCCGCGCGGGGATTATGGCGCCAGATAAACCTGGGGGACCGCGTTGTCCGGGTGCTGGACGAGGCGGACATCCGCCCCGTACCAGCGATGGATAACCGGCTGCTGGATCACCTCCTGCGGCGTGCCCTGGGCGACCAGATGGCCCTGGTGGAGCAGCAGGATGCGGTCGGCCCACAGGGCGGCGAGGTTAAGGTCATGCAGCACCACGCAGACGTGCAGTTGCCCGCCGGCGGTGAGCCGTTTGAGCAAACGCAGCAGGTGCTGCTGATAGTAAAGGTCCAGCGCCGAGGTGGGCTCATCGAGAAACAGCCAGCCCTGCGGCGCGCCGTCGCGCCATAGCTGCGCCAGACAGCGGGCCAGCTGTACCCGCTGCTGCTCGCCGCCGGAGAGGCCGGGATAGCGGCGACCGGCAAGGCCATCGCAGCCGGTGACGGCCATCACCGCCGCCAGCACCGCCGGATCCGCCGTCGCGCCCCACGGTGAGCGTCCCATGGCAATGACCGTTTCCACCGTCCAGTCGGCCTGCAGGGCCGTTCGCTGCAGCATGACCGCCCGCCGGCGCGACAGCGCCTCGGGGGACCAGGCCTCCAGCGGCTTGCCTGCAAGATGGCGGGTGCCGCTGTCCGGAGTCAGATAGCCGGTCAACAGGCGCAGCAGAGTGGATTTCCCGGCGCCGTTCGGCCCGATAAGCGCCGTCATCTCGCCGCCGCGCAGCGCGACGGAGACGTTGTCGATAATCTGTCGTTTACCAAGGTGAAGTGACAGCCCCTGGGCGCAGTATTCATTAACCATGTCTGGAGTTCTCCCGACGAAAGACCAGCCACAGAAACCAGGGGGCGCCCAGCAGGCTGGTGAGCAGACCGACCGGTATCTCCGCCGGCGCCGCCACGGTGCGGGCCAGGGTGTCGGCCAGCAGAAGCAGGATCGCGCCGGCCAGCAGCGAGCCGGGGATCAGTCCGCGATGGTCAGGTCCCAGCCACAGGCGCATCAGGTGCGGCACCACCAGGCCGATAAAGCCGATGACTCCGCTGATGGCCACCGCGACGGCCACCAGCACCGCGCTGCACAGCAGCAGCCAGCGCTGCAGCGCCTGCACGTTGACCCCAAGATAGTGCGCCTCTTCATCGCCAAGCTGCAGCAGATTGAGGCGGGACGCCATCCACCACACCGCCAGCGCCGCCGGGATAATCAAGGTCGCGGCCACCAGCAGCGTCGGCCATTCGGCCTGGCCCAGACTGCCCATTCCCCACAGCGACAGCTGGCGCAGCTGGGCGTCATTGCTCAGCCAGGACAGGACGCCGACCAGCGCGCCGCACAGCGCGTTGATGGCGATCCCCACCAGCAGCAGGCGCGACAGCGAACCCTCCTCCGCCCGACTGAGGATGAAAATCACCACCATCACCGCCAGGCTGCCAATAAACGCCGCCAGCATCGGCATATACAGAGCGATCAGCCCCGCAGCGGAGAACGGGAGCACCAGCCAGCTGGCCACCGCCAGCGCGGCGCCGCTGCTGATGCCCAGCAGGCCCGGGTCGGCAAGCGGGTTGCGAAACAGCCCCTGCATCACGCAGCCGGAGAGGGCCAGCGCCGCGCCCACCAGCAGGGCCAGCAGCACCCGCGGCAGACGGATGGTCAGCCAGATATGGCGCAGCATGTCATCCCCGGAAGGCAGCAGGTTGACCAGCGGCAAGCGCATGGCGCCGAGGGTGGTGGCAAACAACGTCAGGGAGACCAGCAGCAGCGTCATCAGCAGCAAACGGCGAGCGAGGGCAGGGCGCATCAGGGCAACTGCTCCGCTTTGTTTCTCAGCGCGATTATCGCCTGCGGTGTGCGCGGCCCGAAGCCCAGCAGGGCCATATCGTCGATCGTCAGCAGCTGTTTATGACGCCCCGCCGGGGTCTGCGCCAGGCCGGGCAGTTTCCACAGCCCGGCTTCGCCGCCCATCCCTTTGAGACCATCGGCGGAGATCACCACCAGATCCGCCTGGCTGGCGGCGACCCCTTCCTGCGACATGGCGCGATAGTGGTCGAAGCCCTGCATCGCGTTCTGCAATCCGGCGGCGCGAATGGCGCCATCGGCCGCGGTATGCTGTCCGGCCACCAGGGTATTCATTCCGCCGTGGCTGAGAATAAACAGCACCCGCTTAGCAACCGGCTGCGTGGGAATGGCGGCGATCTGCTGCTGAAGCTGCTGGCGCAGCGCGTCGCCTGCCGCCGTTTTGCCTAACGCTTCGGCAATGACAGCAACTTTGTTATCGATCGCGGACAGACTTTCGCCGCCCGGCACGTTCACCACCTTCACCCCGCTCGCCTGCACTTTGTGTAAGACCAGCGAGGGCTGCGCCTGGGCGCTCGCTAACACCAGCTGCGGGCGTAACGCGAGGATCCCCTCGGCGTTCAGCTGTCGCAGGTAGCCGACGTCCGGCAACTTTTGCGCCGCCGGGGGCCAGCTGCTGGTGCTGTCCCGCGCCACCAGGCTCTCCTCCGCGTGAAGGGCATAAACGATCTCAGTGACATCTCCGCCGAGTGTGACGAGCCGCTCAACGGCGGCGTGACTCAGCAGCGGGAAAGCGATCAAGAGCAGTAACCAGCGCATCATGCGGGCTGCCCTTCACGGGTCAGGCGGTCTACCTGCTGGCGCCATTGCGTCTGCTCGGGGTGCCCCTCGCTGCGCTGGCCGTAGAGCTGGGCAATCTGGGTGCCGTCTTTAGCGAACAGTTCGACGCTGGTGACGTGTCCGTCCGAAGTCGGCTTGCGGGTCACCCACACTTCATCGACGCTCTCTTCGCGCAGATGCAGGGTAAAAGTAGTATTGAAGATATTCAGCCAGCCGCGCATGGGGGCCAGCTTTTCCAGGGCGCCGGTAAAGATCTGCACGCAGCCGCGATTGCCGACGAAAATCATGATTTCATTGCCCTCCTGGCGCACCGTCTCCAGCAGCGACGGCAGCGCATGGCGATCCACGCGGCAGGCGAGGTCGTCGCTCACCAGACGGAAGGCCTGCTGGCGGGAAAGCTGATATTTACGCAGCAGACCAAAGAACTGGTGAACGTCGGTCATCGCGCGCCAGTCGTTCTCCAGGGCGGCGCCGTCGGCGGTATCGGCATATTTCACCGGCTCCAGCGGGCGCAGGGTCAGCGGTGCCGGCGCCGCCACCCGATATTCCGCGATCAGGGTCTCCCAGGCCGTCATGTCGGTCTGCGTGGTCGCATAGACTTTCAGCAGGGCGTCGCCGTGGTGGTCGAAAAACTGGATGCTCTGACGGCCATTATCGTTCAGATGGAAGGCGCTGGCCCACTGGCTGAGGAACAGACGCAGGTCGAGCGCGCGCGGGTTCAGCACCAGCCCGGCGTGGCCGCTGAGGTGCTGGTGCGTGAACTGGCCCACCTGCTCATGCACGGCATACTCGTTGCGGCAGATGCATTTGGTTTCGCCGACGCGCTCCAGGGCGGCAATCAGCGCCCGGGCGTCATCGCTCAGGCGCACGGCATCATGGCCGAGGCGGGCGGCGGTCAGCTCGGCTTCGCTGATCCCCATTTCCGCGGCGATATCGCGGGCATATTTCGCGGTACTGGCCGCTTTGGTGGCCTGGTAGCGCTGCCACAGGTCAGGGTGTGCATTTGGCATAATCATATCCTTCTCGACGATGAATATCCCCGGCCGGCGGGCCGGGGGCAGGTGCGTTATTATTCGGGCAATCAGAAGTCGACGTTGACGCCCAGCTGCCAGGTCCGGCCCGGCATCACCGCCAGCGCTTTATCGTTGGCGTCCTGGTTGGTGCCGGTCTCGATATTGCGGCTGCTCAGGTAATCCCAGTATTTACGATCGGTGAGGTTGTAGACCCCGCCATTGAGGCGCACGTTTTTCGCCACCTGCCAGTACGCGGTCCAGTCCAGCATGCCGTAGCCCGGCACGCGCATATAGTCGCTGCTGGCATCGGTGATGGCGGATCCGCTGTTGCTGTAGCTTTCGCGGTTGGTGGCGGTCGCCTGTTTCCCTTTGACAAAGGTCGCCGTCAGGGCGGTGCCGTAGCGTTTCGCCGGATCGTCCCACGCCACGCCGACGATGGCTTTCATTGGCGCCACGCTGTCGAGGTCGACGTATTTATCGCCGCTGTAGCTGGATTTCGATTTCCCTTCGCTATAGCCGAGGGCGAGGGTGGCGCTCAGGCCGTCCACCTGCTCAAACCAGGTGCCAAAGTTAAATTTGGTGCTAATCTCACCGCCGTAGATATAGGCTTTATCGCGGTTTTCCGCCTGATAAATGGTGTAGATGTTCGACGGCACATTCGTGAACTGGCCCGGATTGTTGGCGCGGGTATAGCGGGTATAGGCGATAAAGTTCTTATA
Organism: Klebsiella sp. P1954; assembly: GCF_018199955.1. Lineage (NCBI taxonomy): Bacteria > Pseudomonadati > Pseudomonadota > Gammaproteobacteria > Enterobacterales > Enterobacteriaceae > Klebsiella > Klebsiella sp. P1954. The sequence continues at coordinate 4,096,463 of NZ_CP073373.1, forward strand.
GCTGTTGTAGAACAGCGCCGTGCGCAGGGTGATGCCTTCGGTAACTTCCCCTTTCAGCCCCCACTCGAGATTATCGCTGGTTTCCGTCTTCAGATCGGTATTGCCGATCAGGGCATACTGCTGGCTGCCGGCGTAGCTGGAGCCGAGGTTCCAGGAGCCATACAGCTGGCTGGCGTTGGGGAACTGCGCCCCGCGCTGGTACTGCAGGTAGGTCATCAGGCGCGGGGTGAGGTCGTACTGGAAGGTCAACGACGGCAGAACCTGGGTATCGCTGTTTTTGCCGTACAGATTCGCCACCGACGATTCGCTCAGCACGCTGCTGTTGGCGGCGAGATCGGACAGATTTTCCGGCTTAGTCGATTGATGCACCACGCGCACGCCGGGAATAACGGCGAAGTTGTGGCTGTCGAGATCGAAGTTGATCTTATCCTGGACAAAGCCGCCGAGGGTGTAGCTGCGGCTGTCTGCCTCCGGCTGCATGATCTCGCTGTAAACGCTGGGGATCGGCGACTGGCTGAACGGCCGCTGGGTTTTGCTGGTGCTGGCGTTGAAACCGGCGCTCAGATCGTGGCGGCCCAGGGTTTTCGCCAGCGCGGTCTGCAGGCCCCAGGTGTCGGTATCGTAGTTAGAGTTCACCGTCTGCATTCTGCGGGTGACGCTGTCCGGCATATAAGTCCAGTCATGGGCTTCGGTATGCTGGTAGTAGATTTTTGTGGAGACGCTGTCGAGGTAGTCGTTCATCGGCGTCCAGTCATCCTTCAGGCTCAGGCCCCAGCGCCGGGTCTGGCTGGTCTGGTTGGCGGTGCCGATGGTGCTGTTGCCGCTGGAGTCCCAGGTATCGTAGTGGGTGTGGTTGGTTTTATGGTAATAGTCGAAGGTGCTGGTCAGCTTGTGCTCATCGTTAGGCTGCCAGATCCCGGAGGCCAGAAAAGCATCGGAGTGCCAGTTCGCCGGGTAGGCGTCGACGGTGCCGCTGTTGTTTTCGGTTTCCTGGCCGTCACGGCGGCTATAGACCAAAATCCCGCGCAGGAACTCATCGCCGCCGGCGACGGTCACCCCGTTGTGCCAGCTGCGATCCGCAGAGTCGTAACCGCTGCGGTAGCCGAAGGCGCTGGTCTTGCCCGGACGCAGGTAATCATCCGCTGATTTCGGGCGGAAGGAGACATTCCCCCCGATAGCGCTGTTGGCCGTTTCCGTCGAGGTGGCGCCGGACTGGATATCCACGCTGCCGTACATATACGGGTCGATATAATCGCGGCCGATGCCGAAGGTGTTGAGCCCGGCGCGGCCGACGTAGCCGCGGCCGGTGGCGTTGGGTTGCGCGATACCGTCCACGTCGATGCCGACGCGGTTGCTCTCCATACCGCGAATGTTGTAGCCGGTGTAACCTCCGCGGTCGAAGCCGCTTTTGCCGTTGCCGGAGCCGCCGCTGGCCCCGGTGGCGCTGATGAGCGGCTCATAGCGCATGATCGAGCCAAAATCGTTAGCGCCTTTATCCTCCAGCTCCCGGGCGCTGATGCTGTGTTCGCTACCGGCTTTCTGCACCGGCGCGGGGGCGGTGACGGTCATTTGTTCCGAGGTGTCATCCACCGCCTCGCCGCTAACGGCGGAAGTGTCTGCTGCGATGGCAGAAGTCTGATAAATTGCTGCAAACAAAGAGGTCACCAGCAGGCGTTTTTTACACCATGCTGCTGACGGAGTCGATTTGTACATAGTCGCCACGCCTTGATCGTTATTAGTATCGGCTCACGCGTTACTTCCAGAGATGCAGGTTGCTCCGTCTTTTCCGTTGCGGATGGGGTCTCACTCCATTTGTTGATTGCGAATGGTAATGATAGGTATTATCGTTTGCAACAAAATAATCATGTGTTCTTCATTTAAACTGCACTTTGTTTACAATTTGCCCTTTCAGACTTAGCGAGACGACGATGAACTCAAAAGCGGCCATCACCATCACCTACTGTTCCCAGTGCAACTGGATGCTGCGCGCCAGCTGGATGGCGCAGGAGCTGTTACATACCTTCAGCACCGACATCGCCTCGGTGACGCTGGTGCCGGGGACCGGCGGGATCTTCACGATCGATGTCGACGGTCAGCAGATCTGGGAGCGCAAGCAGGATGGCGGTTTTCCGGATGCGGCCGAGCTGAAACGCCGGGTGCGCGATGTCTGCTTCCCAGAGAAGCCGCTGGGCCATGTGGATAAAGGTGACCAGAAGGGGTGACAACCCCCTCCGGACGACAAGCGCCCGGAGGAGAAGCCGTTAGCGGGCTAACTGCACGTCAACCAGCACGCTCTGTCGGCGGGTGCGTATGAGGGATACCGCTTCTTCCAGCACGCCGGGGAGATCTTCGGCCCGGGAAACCGACAGGGCCGCCGCGCGGCTGGAGGCGGCGATCGCGGCGAAATCCGGCGAGGTGGTAAAGGCGGTGGCCGGAATGGTTTCCGCGCGGGCCGCGTAGCCGTCCGGGTAGAGCGCTTTGGTGCCGCCCGCGACCGCGCCCCATCCGCCGTTATTTCCGACCACGACGAGGACAGGCAGCTTCATTACCTCCGCAATATGGTGGCAGACCGCAGGGTTGGCGAACAGGTACGACCCGTCGCCGACGGCGGCAATAATCAGCTCTTCCCGGCGCGCAAGCTGCAGCCCCAGCGCGATGGGCAGGGCTTCGCCCAGGCCGCCGGCCAGCGCTTCCTGGTAATAGCTCTCGGCATGGGTCAGTCCGGCAAACTGCGGCAGCGTGGTCAGTTCAGAAACGATCCGGCCGCGGTGTTGATTAGCCAGATGGCCGAGGCAGTAGCTGAGCCAGGGTTTGGTAATGGCCCCGGTCTGGCTGGCATGGAGAAGCGCGTCGCGCTGGTTTTTCTGTTGCTGGATGCGGTTCTGCGTATATGCCGCCCGCTCCGCCACATGCTGCTGGCGGGCGGCCTGCAGCGGGCGCAGCGCCTCTTCCAGCAGGCTGAAGACTTCATCGGTCTCGCCCGCCAGGTTGATGTCCGCGCGATAGCCGCGCACCGGGTAGCGGGAGAAGAGCGGATCGGGGCCCATCTGGATCACGGTGCAGTCCTGGCGACAGTCGCCCTCGGCGATCATCCATGGCGCCTGCGAGTCGACCACCAGAATTACATCGGCGTCAGCGAGCCAGACGCTGGGATCAGCCCCGGCGAGCAGGGGATTATCGGCGCTTAGGGTAACCTCGGTGCCCCAGTATTCCACCAGAGGGATCGCCCATTCGCGCACCAGACTATCGAGGCGCGCAAAGCCTTCCGCCGTTCGGGCGCCGCGCTGGGCGAAGATGACCGGGTGTCTGGCGCAGGCGATTGCCTCGGCTGCACGGGCGATATCTTCCCGGACTGGCGCATAGCGGACCGGCTGCTGCGAAGGGCCAGCCTGCAGCGCGGCCTCATCGACGGCAAAGGTTTCGCACAGTGGCTCACGCGGTAAGCTCAGGTAGACCGGCCCTTTCGGCAGGGAGCTGGCGATCGCCCAGGCCCGGTCAACATGCTCGCCGATCTGATCGGCCAGCCGCAGTTCAAAATCCCACTTTACGGATTCACGGATCAGCGCCGCCTGGTCGCGCATCTCCTGGCCGTAGCCAATCGGCGTATTACGGCAGCCGAAGTGGGAATGTTCGCTTATCGGCGTGCGGCCGCCAAAAATCAGCACCGGAATATTGCTGTTCGCCAGATTGATGACGCCGCAGGCGGCGTTGGCTAGCCCGACGTTGGTGTGAACCATCACCGCCTGCACCTTGCCGGTGCCGAGGTAATAGCCATGGGCCATGCCGATGGCGGCGTTTTCATGCGGGCAGATCACTAACTCCGGTACCTTTTGCCCGGTCGCCCGGGCCTTTGCCCAGGCTTCAATGACTGGAGGATAATCGGTGCCCGAGTTGATAAAAATATACGCCACGTCCAGCGCCTGTAGCCGATGCAGTAACAGTTCAGCAGCCGATAATGTGATAGAGGCCATATTCTCTCCGTATTCACGCGGTGTAATCGCGGTAATTAAAAGGTTAAGAAAATAAATCCGCCCATCGTAATGATGGAGGCAATAATACTCAGCGCCATCGTCGAGGCCATTTCCTGCTCGCCGGTTTTATACTGCATAGCAATAATTATCGCGATGGAGCCTACCGGGATAGCCATCGTCAATACGACTTCCTTTATTTGCTCCATGCTGAAGCCCATTTTTAATAAAATGAGATAGCAGGCGCCGGGGACCAGAATATTGCGGGCGATAACGGTGATAATGGTAGCGGTGGTGATAACAATGCTGCGCGTATAGAGCACGATCCCGGCGGCAAACAGCGCCAGCCCGCCAGAGGCTTTGCCCAGCAGACCCAGCGACATCGAGATAGTCTGCGGAATATGGATATCCGCCAGCACGATGATCAGGGCGATCACCGGCGACCAGACCACGGGTTGTTTAATGGCGTTCACCACCCGTGCGCCAAAGGAAATATGCTGGCTCTTATCGCCGGTGGCGACCGACATCAGTATCATCACCAGCGGCAGCTGGAAGACGTTTTGCGTGATGCTGGACACGGTGATCAGCGACGCGCTGACGGTGCCAAATAAAAAGGCCAGCACCGAGGTGCCGATAAACGGGACTGCCGGCGAGCCGATGGCCAGCGCCTGCAGCGTACTGAGGGCGAGGTCGCGTCGAAACAGATAGCGGGCGACCAGTAAGGGAATGACGAAGCTGAGAATCAGCGCCAGGATGATAGCCACGGCGACCGGGCCCATGGTCATGACGATGTGTCGCGGCGTCATCACCATATTGCTGAAAATACTTAGCGGCAATGCGTAGAGCATCACAATTTTATTGATGTCTCCTGCCTGCTGCCAGTTAAAGTCTTTTCGTTTACCGCTAATATAGCCGATGATGACGGTAATGATGACCGGTAATATAGCGCCTGAAATTAATAGAATATTGTTCTGTGTCATGGTGATATATTCTCATTATAAATTATCTTCGGTTCAAAAATGTGTTTTGCCGTGGGTGGTGAGATAAATAAATCCTTTTGAAGTATGCGTTCCGGTGATTTTTGAGCGTATTGATAGCGATATTTATTCGCTAAAAAAGGGCGCAGGGGAAATGCAAAAACCGTTTATTCAATGAGTAAATATCATGCCAATGAAATTTAAGCAGATTCAGGCATTTATTACCGTCGCCCGCGAAGGCAATATGACCCTGGCCGCAGAGAAAATGGGGATCACCCAGTCGGGACTGAGCCGACTGCTATTGAGCCTGGAAGCGGACCTGAGCGCATCCTTATTCGAACGACATAAGCACGGCATGGCGTTGAGCGAATATGGCAGCGCCTTTTTACCCTACGCGCTGACGATGCTGAATACCGAACAAAAGGCGCGCGAGGAAATTGAGCTCATCCGTGGCGCCGGGAAAGGCATTCTGCGGATTGGCTGCGTTTCCAGTCTGCTGACCAGCCATTTCATCGATAAGCTGGCGGCTTTCCATCAGCACCATCCCCAGATCCATCTGCGGATCGTCGACCGCATTGACTCCGAGCTGTATAAGCTGTTGCTGATGCACGACATCGATATCGCCCTCTGCGGTCCCTTACCGCATGATGAGAAAATCGTGGTGCGGGGCAAAATTAACTGGCAGGACCGGATCTGCATCGTCGCCAGGCAGCATCACCCGCTGCATCAGGCGGCGGACGTCACCCTGGAGGCGATGCTGGACTATCCGTGGATCATGCCGCCGCCGTCTAGTACGCCAATGAACATCCTGGCGGATATCTTTCGCGCCCGGCAGTTGCCCTGTCCGCAACCGGTTATTGAGTGCGCCTCATCCTCGGCCATTAAGGCCTTTCTGTGCGAGAGCGATCTGTTAACGTCGATGCCGGCCCCGGTTTACCGACACGAAGAAGCGCTTGGCCTGCTGCGCCCGTTTGAGCTCGAGGGCAGCGTTTTTATCCGGGATTTCTATGCCTACAGCCATTTCGGGGTTCTGTCCGGGGCAGCCCTGCAGTTGATTCAGCATCTGAAGCAGTGAGTCTGGTCGGGTATGGATATTAAGGTGTATGATAAATGCATCTTAAAAAAGACGAAAGGCAGGGAGATGGGGAAGCGTATCGAACGGGAAAAAATGACGATTCAGCGGATGATTGCCCTCTACCAGCGGCGTAGTCCCGAGGCGCAGGCCGATGATGCGCACTATCAGGCGCTGAACGCCTACGCTGACAAGCGCCTTGATAAGTGCGTGTTTGGCGAGAACAAACCGGCCTGCAAGCAGTGTCCGGTGCATTGCTACCAGCCGGCGAAGCGCGAGGAGATGAAGCAGATTATGCGCTGGGCCGGGCCGCGGATGCTCTGGCGCCACCCGATCCTCACTGTTCGCCATCTGCTGGACGACAGGCGCCCGGTGCCGCCGCTGCCGGAAAAATATCGACCGAAAAAGTAGCGGCTTTCCCTGGTCAGCGCTGCGCAGCCGGGCGACAAGTCGTGCTCTTGTAGCCCCGGCAAGGCGTTAGCCGCCACCGGGGATAATTGCTGAAGTTTTCTGTTTCTGACTATCGCGGATCGTGCTTGCGACAAAGGCGACCACAAACAGCGCGGTAAACAGCACCACGATAGTCGGCGCTGGCGCGCTGTCGAGATAAAACGCCAGCCACACCCCTCCCGCCGAGCAGCCGATGGCCACCGCTACCGCCAGCAGCAGGGCGTGGATAAAGCGTCTCACCAGCAGAAGCGCGATCGCCCCGGGGGCAATCAGCAGCGAAATCGACAGAATAATCCCCACCGACTGCAGCGTCGCGACGATGGTCAGGGCGATCATGCACAGCAGGCCGTAGTGCAGCAGTCCGCCGCGCAGGCCGCTGGCTTTAGCCTGCGTTGGATCGAAGGCGTGCAGCAAAAAATCCCGCCATTTGAGACCGATAATCAACGCAATCACCAGTGCGATCGCCGTCGTTTGCCCAATATCGCTGAGGGAGATCCCCAGCATATCGCCGAACAGGATATGGTCGAGATGAACATCGGACTGGATCGCTACGTACAGCACCAGTCCGGCGCCAAACATGCCGGAGAAGACAATCCCCATGATGGTATCGCGCTTGAGTCGGCTGTTATCGTCGAGAAAACCGGTCGTCACGGCGCACAGCAGACCGGCGATAAACGCGCCGATGGCGAAGGGGATGCCGATAATGTAGGCCAGCACCACGCCCGGAAAGACCGCGTGGCTCATGGCGTCGCCCATCAGCGCCCAGCCTTTGAGCACCAGAAACACCGACAGCAGCGCGCAGGGAATGGCGACGACGATCGATATCGCTATCGCATTGACCATAAAAGGAAACTGGAACGGGGCCAGGAACAGGTTCAGCATGCGGCCTCCCTGGCGCGGCGGCGGCTGGCCAGCAGGCCGTGCTTCGGCGCGAAGATAAAGGTGATGAGGAACAGCAGCGTTTGCGCGACCACGATAATGCCGCCGGTGGCGCCGTCGAGATAGTAGCTGAGCCAGGCGCCGAAGAAACTGGTCAGGCTGCCGATAGACACGGCGATAGCCAGCAGGCGCGGGAAGCGATCGGTTAACAACCACGCGGTAGCCCCGGGAGTGACCACCACGCAGATGACCAGAAAGGCGCCGACGGTCTGCAGCGCCGCCACGGTGCAGGCGGCCAGCAGGGTAAAGAACAGCAGCTTCAGGCCGCGGGTGTTCAGGCCAATCGAGCGGGCATGGTGTTCATCAAAGAAGGTCACCATCAGGTCTTTCCATTTCAGCAGCAGAATCGCCATTGAGATAAAGCCGATCGCCGCCAGCTGGATAATATCCTCCGGGGCGATGGCCAGAATATTGCCGAGGATGATGGTCTGGATATTCACCGACGTCGGATTCAGCGACACCATAAACAGCCCGATCCCGAAGAAGGAGGAGAAGATCAGCCCGATAATAGCATCTTCTTTTAGCCGCGACCGCTGTTGCAAAAACAGCATGCTGCCTGCCGCCAGACCGCCGGAGAGAAATGCGCCGAGCGCGAAGGGCAGGCCGAGCATATAGGCCCCGGCGACGCCGGGTACAATCGAGTGGGAGAGGGCGTCGCCAATCAGCGACCAGCCTTTGAGCATCAGGTAGCAGGAGAGAAAGGCGCAGACGCCGCCCACCAGCGCCGACACCCACATCGCATTGAGCATATAGTGATAGCCAAACGGCTCCAGCAGCCAGCTCATCGTGGGCCTCCCGCCGCGCGCCGGCTGATAAACGGCCGCTCGTCATCGGTGATAACCTGCGCTTCCCCGCCTGTGAGCGCGACGTGGCGCAGCACGCCGCTGAAAGCCCGCTCCAGATTCTCGGCAGTGAAGGTGGTTTCTGTCGGGCCGCTGGCCAGCACGGTGCCTTTCACCATCACCGTATAATCACAAAATTCGCTCACTGACCCGAGGTTGTGGGTGGAGACCAGCATGGTACAGCCCTCATCGCGGAGCTCGCGCAGCAGGCTGATGATCCGCGCTTCGGTCTGCACATCGACGCCGGTGAAAGGTTCATCCAGCAGGATCACCTGACCCTGCTGAGCGATGGCGCGGGCAAGAAAGACGCGCTTTTTCTGCCCGCCGGAGAGCTCGCCAATCTGCCGATGGCGGAACTCGCTCATGCCCACGCGGGCCAGCGCGGCATCGACAATCTCGCGATCGCGCGGCTTTGCCCGCCGCAGCCAGCCCATATGGCCGTAGCGGCCCATCATCACCACATCCTCCACCAGCACCGGGAAGGACCAGTCCACCTCTTCCGACTGCGGGACATAGGCGACCAGGTTCTGGCGCAGTGCGCGGTTGACCGGCTGGCCGAGTATGGCGATCTCGCCGTGACCAACGCGCACAAAGCCCATCAGCGCTTTAAACAGCGTGGATTTACCCGAGCCGTTAACCCCCACCAGCGCGGCAATGGAGCCGCGCGGCACGCTGAACGAGGCGTCGCGCAGGGCAGTGTGGCCGTTGCGCCAGGTGACGGTGAGCTGGTCGACATACAGTCCCGCTTGCGCTGCATTCATGGCTGCTTCCTCATCCCGTCCTGGATACCGTTGACGATGGTTTCGGTGGTGACGCGCAGCAGGTCGAGCCAGGTCGGCACCGGGCCGTCGGCGGCGCTCAGCGAATCGACATACAGCACGCCGCCGTAGTGGGCCCCGGCTTCCCGCGCCACCTGACGCGCCGGTTTATCGGAGATGGTGCTTTCGCTGAAGATGGTCGGGATGCGTTCTTTCTTCATGGTGTCGATAACCTTGCGCACCTGTTGCGGGGTGCCCTGCTGGTCGGCATTGATCGGCCACAGATACAGTTCGCGCAGGCCATAGTCGCGGGCCAGATAGGAGAAGGCTCCCTCGCTGGTGACCAGCCAGCGCTTATCCGCCGGCAGCTGCGCCAGTCTGGCCTGCAGCGGCGCCATCGTCTGACGGATCTTCTCTTTGTAGGCCTCGGCGTTACGGCGATAGGTGTCGGCGTGAGGCGGATCGTACTTCACCAGCGCATCGCGAATGTTATCGACATAGATCAGGGCGTTATCTGCCGACATCCAGGCATGGGGATTGGGCTTCCCGCTATAGGGGCCCGCGCTGATGCCCATCGGCTGGATCCCCTCGCTGACCACCACCTCCGGAACGCCCTGTAAGTGCTGATAAAAACGGGCAAACCACCGTTCGAGATTAAGCCCATTGCTGAGGATCAGCTGCGCCCCCTGCGCGCGTTTGATATCGCCGGGCGTGGGCTGGTAATCATGGATCTCCGCGCCCGGTTTGGTGATGGAGCTGACGACGGCGGCGTCGCCGGCTACGTTCTGCGCCATATCGGCGATAACCGTGAAGGTGGTGATAACCCTGAATTTCTCCTGCGCCGAGGCCGGCGTCGCGGCCAGCAGAGCCAGCGCGCTGGCCAGCAGCAATGATTTCAGCGGTGTCAGGTGTAGCATAGGATCCCTCGCAATGGTGTGGTTAATTTCCCAGCGTTTATAGCCATTGCTATGTTATATAGCACAAGCTATTTATAAATGAAAATAATTCTTATTTGCATGAGTGGGTAATAATGAGCCGGGAAACGAAAGCGCGAAAAGGGGAGGTAAGTCTGGCCCGGCGCCAACCGGGCGAAGATCAAGAAATATCGGCGACCGACTGGCGCGGGATCAGGCGGCCAGCCAGCGAGCGGCCCTCGGTAGCGAAGGTTGGCCGGTCGTCAATCAGGCTGCGAATACGCTGAATACAGTTATCCAGCAGCGCCTCCAGTGGCCAGGAGATGCAGGTCAGCGGCGGGTAGAGCAGCGAGGCGAGCGGGGAATCCTCAAGGCTCAGCAGGGAGACCTCCTGCGGGACGGCGATGGTGAATTCGCGCAGCAGACGCATCGCCTCAGCCGCGTAGCGGTCGCGTTTAACGATAATGACTGAGTATTTACTGAAGCTGTTAATTAAGGTCAGCAGCGCCTGCTCGACGTCATCGTTGGCCGTCAGCACCAGCTGACGGTTAAAAGGAATGGAGTAGTTCTGCAGGACGTTGCGGTAGCCTTCCAGCATCTGACGGCTGGCATCGTCGCTATCGCTGTCCACCAGCAGGGCGATGTTGCGGTGTCCCTTGCCAATCACATAGCGGCAGGCGCTTTCGGTGGCAAAGGCGAAGTCATAGCCCTGGCTGTTGCTCCCGGCGACGCCGAAGCGGTCAAAGGCGATAACGTTGCGCGGCGCGTCGGCGGCAACGGCGCCCAGCACCACCACCGCCACGCACTGGCGCTGCAGATCGTCGATTACCGCCGCCTGCTCTACCGGGTCGCTGACGTACTGGACCAGCAGGCTTTTATTCAGCCCTTTCAGCGCCTGAGAGAGCAGCGGCAGCAGACGTGCGCCGTGGCTTTCGTCCTGCGCGGAAATCACCAGACCAACGTGGCTGGATGTCTGACTGGCGAGGTTTTGCGCGGCAAAGCTCGGGCGATAGTTGAGTTCTTCAACGGCCCGCAGCACAGCTTCCCGGCTCTCTTCGCGCACGCCCCGGGTGCCGGTCAGCACGCGGGATACCGTCGCTCTTGAGACATTCGCTAATCTTGAAACATCATCAATCGTTGGCATGGCTTTTTCTGTCTGAACATTTTCGCCTAGCTTAACATACCTGCTGAAAAAAGTGTCTACCGCTGCCCTTGCGCGGCGCCGGGAAGCCGGGGCAGCCAGGCCGCGCCGCGCACGCCGCTGGCGTCGCCGAAACGGGCCGGTTTGATCTGCGTGCGGCAGGTGTCGGAGAAGATCCACGGCACGATGGCGGCAGGCAGATCGCGATAGATCTGGCTGACGTTGGACAGACCGCCGCCCAGCACAATCACCTGCGGGTCGAGAATATTGATCACCGACGCCAGGCTGCGGGCAAAGGCATCGATAAAGTGTCGCCAGTGGGCCAGCGCGCGCGGATCGCCGTTTTGCGCCGCGGCGACAATGGCTTCCGCACGGGCTTGTTCCCCATAGCGGCGGGCGAAGCCGGTGCCGGAGAGAAAGCTTTCGATGCAGTTCGTTTTGCCGCAGTAGCAGGGCTGCGGCGGGCCATCGCGCTCAGGAGTATAGCCCGGCAGCGGATTATGCCCCCACTCCCCGGCGATAGCGTTGGGGCCGCTGAGCAGCTGTTGATGAACGGCGATCCCGCCGCCGCAGCCGGTACCGATAATCACCCCGAAGACGGTGGTAGCTCCGGCGCCGGCGCCATCCACCGCCTCCGAAAGGGTGAAGCAGTCGGCATCGTTTGCCATCCACACCGGCTGGCCAAGCTGCTGCATGATATCCCGGCGCAGATCGTGACCGTTGAGCACCAGGCAGTTGCAGTTTTTAATGCGTCCGCTTTGCGGATCGATAGCCCCTGGCAGGCCGATCCCCAGGGTGAACGGCTGCGGGCTGACCGCGCGAATATCGGCAATCAGGGTCAGCAGCTGACGCATAAAGGCGTCATAGCTCTCTTTGTGGGTCGGCCGGCGCAGGCGCTGGACGCATTCGCCCGCCGGGTCCAGCAGTACGGCTTCCATTTTGGTGCCGCCAATATCTATTCCAAGATGTAACATAGTGACCTCGGGGAATCAGGCCCGGCCAGCGCGTCTGGCCGGGCAAGGCGCTAGGCGTGAAGCGGCTGCGCGCGGTAAATCGCAATCAGTTCGGCAATCAGCTCTTTCGCCAGAATGGATGTCATCAGGTGATCCTGAGCATGGACCATTACCAGCGTCATTTTGGTTTTTCCCTCGCCTTCGTCAGCTTCGATAAGCTGGGTCTGTACAAGGTGAGCTTCGCGGGAATAGTGCGCCGCTTCCTGCATTTTGGCGTCGGCGGTGGCGAAATCACCCGCTTTAGCGGCGTGCAGCGCTTCGTAGCACAGGCTACGTGACTGGCCGGCATTGATGATAATCCCCATCACCTGTTCTTCTAATTCCATGATTATCCTCTGAATCGTTAGCGTTAAGCGGTCTGCGCCGCGTTGTCAGCCTGGCCGACGGCGTTTTCACGCTCCTGGGCCAGCAGCTGTTTTTCGTAAGCTTTGAGAAATGGCAGGTACATCACCATGGCGGTGGCCATACAAATGAGGCACAGGATCACCGGGCTAAAGCTCCAGTTCGCCGCCCACGAGGCGCCGATAGGCGCCGGCGTTGTCCATGGCGTCATCGACACTACGCGGCTGACCAGGTCCAGCTTCAGCGCGAAGTACGCCAGGGTCGCGTTCACCATCGGCACCAGCACGAACGGCAGGAAAAATAGCGGGTTCATGATGATTGGCGCGCCGAAGAGGATCGGTTCGTTGATGTTAAATACGCCCGGCACGACCCCCATCCGGCCGATCGTCCGCAGATGCACGGCCTTGCTGCGCAGCAGCATCAGCGCCAGCGGCAGGGTGGAGCCGACGCCGCCGATCAGCAGATAGTGATCCCAGAAGCCCTGGACATAGATGTGCGGGATAGCGGTGCCAGCGGCCATGGCCGCCTGATTGACCGACAGGTTGGCCATCCAGAACGGGTTCATGATCCCGGTGACGATCAGCGCGCCGTGGATCCCGGCGAACCACAGCACCTGACAGACCAGCACCGACAGCAGGATCGCCGGCAGCGTATCGGAAGCCGCGACCAGCGGCTTCACCAGCGACATGATCGCTTCCGGAATGATCATCCCCAGCTGGGCTTCGATAAACAGGTTCAGCGGATGCAGCGTCAGAATGATCGCCAGCACCGGGATCAGGATTTCAAACGAGCGCGCCACCCCGGCAGGCACTTCCGGCGGCAGGCGAATGGTGATGTTATGCCGTTTGAGGAAGGCGTACAGCTCGGTGGAATAGATGGCCACCAGAATGGCGGTAAAGATCCCCTGACCGGAGAAGTAGGCAGTAGAGATCTGGCCATCTTTCAGCGGCGCGGCTACCAGCAGAAACGACATCAGCGACAGCATCCCGGCGGTCAGCGAGTCCAGATGATGGTGTTTGGCGAGGCTGGCGGCGATCCCGACGGCGATAAACAGGGTCATCACCCCCATGCTGAAGTTGAACGGCAGCATCAGCGCATCGCGATGATCGAGCGAAAATTGCAGCCAGGCGCGGGCGAATCCCCACGTCGTATCCGGAGAAAACGGCGGGAAGATAAACACCAACAGGAACGAGCCGACGATCATAAAGGGCAGGGCAGTGATAAAGCCATCGCGGATCGAGGTGACATATTTTTGCTGGCCGATCGCGCCGGCCAGCGGCGTGATCTGCCGTTCGATCACGTCGATCAGTTTAGCGTACAGAGAGCTCATGATCTTTCCTTAGTTCTTGTTTTCGATAAGGGAAAGGGCGAAATCAAGGACCGCGGCGCCTTTTTGCATGCCGTAGTCCATCATATTGATGGGTTCGACGCGGATACCGTATTTATCCGCCTGTTTTTGCAGATCCTGCTGCATGTATTTCACCTGCGGCCCCAACAGCACCACCTGATAATGGCCAACCTGTTCGGCAAACTCCGCTACGCCATAGGCGTTGATCTCTACCGGCAGGCCCCGCTGTTCGGCTTCCGCAATCATTTTTTTCATCAGCAGGCTGGTGGACATGCCTGCCGAACAACACAACATAATTTTTTTCATAATTACCGCTCCTGATGAGGTTGGATGAGCGGACTATAGTCAAAATGGATGCATTACGGAAAGCGCTTTCCGTTTGTGGATTTATTAATTGTGACCATGATCACCTATGGCAGGCTTTCACTTTCCGGTGTTGTGGGCGATCATCCCGGCGAGACAACCATTCGCAAAGGTAGGAGTATGAACATTCAGTTAATGAATGTGGCCGTGGACATCATCGAGCAGCGGCTGGCGCCGCTGGCGAACGTTCTGACGCGCAACAACCACATTACGGCGATGCGCGATAGCTTTGCGCTGGCTATGCCCTTTGTGATTGTTGGCAGCCTGTTAGTTCCCATTTTGTTTCCGCCCGTTTCCATCGACGGCGCCTCGCGTTTCGGCCAGGTCTATTTGCTGCTGCGGCCTATCCTGCTGCCGACCTTTCAGCTAACTATTGGCCTGGTGGCGCTGATTGTCGCCTTCGGCGCCAGCGCCAGTCTCGCCAAGCAGTACCGTCTGCCGGAACGGCTCTGCGGTTTAACCGGGTGTCTGGCTTTTCTGCTGTTTATCGGCTTTCGCGAGACTGCGGTGAGCAATGTTTATCTCGGCGGTATGGGGATATTTACCGCCCTGATATCCAGCACCTATTCCATTGAGATAATTCGCTTTTTCTACAAAAAAGGCTGGTGCATTCGCTTGCCTGATGAAGTGCCGCTGATGACCCGCAATGGCTTTCAACTGCTGATCCCGCTGCTGGTGGTGATGCTGTCGATAAGCGTGATGAATGCCATACTGCTGCAGACCACCGGACGCATCGTACCGGAGTTGATCAGCGAAGCGGTGCGGCCGCTGGTGCTGGCGTCCGACACGCTGATGGCGGTACTTATCTCTTTATTTATCTGTAACTTACTCTGGTTTATCGGTATCCACGGCGCGCTGATCATCACCGGGATCATGAACCCCTTCTGGATGACCTATCTGTTTGAAAATCAGCAGGCGCTGGCGGCGGGTTCGCCAACGCTGCCGCATATTTATCTGCAGGGGTTCTGGGATTTTTACCTGCTGATCGGCGGTATTGGCTCCACTTTGCCTCTGGTGCTGATGGCGATGCGCAGCCGCTCGCGGCAGCTGAAAAGCGTGGCCAAGATTGGCCTGCTGCCGTCGCTGTTTAATATCAACGAGCCGATACTGTTTGGTTTTCCGGTGATCATGAACCCGGTTTTTTTACTGCCGTTTCTCTTTGTTCCCCTGATAAACGCCTGTATCGCATGGTATTTAACTCAGCTGGGTATCCTCGATCGCGCGGTGGCGATGCTGCCATGGTCGATGCCTTCCCCGCTGGGGGCGGCATGGTCGGCGAACGGCAGCTGGAAAAATTTGTGCATGAGCCTGTTCGCGATGTTTAACGCCTGGATGCTCTATCGCCCCTTCTTCAAAGTGTACGAACGTCAGCTCGCGGAAACCGAACGCTGATCCTCTCGCCGTCGGCGGCTTATCCCCCGGCGGCACCTGCTCATCTGCTCCTCCTTCCGCTCCACTGCCGGCGCCCGGCGGCATTCTTGTCATTTTATGTGATCAGTCTCACGAATATATTCGCCGCAGAGCTAATTTTGTGAACCAGATAGGCAATTATGGAAAGCGCTTTCCGTAAGTGGATGTACATTTCCGTTTTTGATCCGTAAATTTCCCCTCCGTTATCGGTTCGTGTTAACAAACATAACGTGGGAAAAAAATAATGATAAAGCTGAAACACTCAATACCTCTGGCTCTCCTCTCGCTGGCAGGGGCCAGCAGCCCGGCCTGCGCCGATCCGAAGTATGATTTTGCGCTGCATGGCTATATCCGCTCCGGGATCCTGGCGAACTCCGATGGCAACCGCGCGGACTCCGTCGGCTTGATGCCGGACGGTAAGTGGCGACTGGGCAACGAAGAAGACACCAAGATCGAACTGATCCCCACCGTGACGCTGACGGCGGACAGCGGCGTGGTGGCGAAAGTGCAGGCCAACCTCACTCACCAGTCGAAATGCACCTCCGACTGGAACTGTCAGGATGACGATGGCCATGACGTACAGTTTCGTGAAGGGTTCGCCGAGCTGAGCAATCTGGATTTTGCGCCGGAGATGACCTTCTGGGCCGGTAAGCGCTATAGCAGCTCCAACACCTCCAGCCATCAGTTCGACTGGGAGTACATTCAGTACAACGGCACCGGCGGCGGCTTCGACAACATGGATCTCGGCTTCGCCCGCTTCGACGCCGGGGTGTACGCCTTTTCACCCACCGATGAAACCAAAGCCTACCCGGTGGATAAGGGAGATCAGGGCTACCCGGATGACTATTCCCTCAACCTGTGGCTGAAAAAGATCGCGGGGACAGGCTTCGATCTGGAGCTGATCGGCCACCACATGAACCGTAACGAAAACCATCCGACTTCCGCCGAGAAGGGCTATGGCGTGACCGGTATTTATAACTTTGACGGCTTCTATGGTCTGACCGGAGGATACTCCCGCCTCGCATTGCAGTACGGGAAAGGGCTGGCGGCGGGTGACTCGCTGGGTAAAAACGGCTGGGGCTGGGCCAACCTGGAAAACACCCAGTCCTGGCGAGTGGTGCTGGATAGCGTGGCCTCGATGGGCGATCTGGAGATCTCGACCTTCGCTTTCTGGCAGAAAGATAAAAACTACCGCTGGTGGACGGAAGATGAAAATGGCTGGGGACGCTCGATGTGGGTCGCTGGTATCCGCCCTTATCATCAGATCACCCGCAACTTTGCCATGCAGTACGAGCTGGGCTACGAATACCTGGATGACAAAAACTACAAAGGGGTAAACGGCAAAGGCAAAGGCGGCCTGACCAAAGTCACCGTTGCGCCAACGCTGACCTTTGACTCCGGTTTCTGGGCGCGTCCGCAGCTGCGCTTCTTCGTCACCTACGCGAAGTGGGATAAAGGTGTCTCCGATGCATTAGACGGTAACTACAACTGGGATACCAATACCATCACCGCCGGCGGGTATTCCCGCAGTGGCTCTACCGACACCGTTAACTTCGGCGTACAGGCCGAGGTCTGGTTCTAAGGAGAGAGAACGATGAAGCCGATGAAAAACATGCTGCTGATGGGGCTGCTGTCCGCGCTGGCGTCCGGCGGGGCGCTGGCCGCCGAGCGCTCGCACTTTACGCACTTTATCACTCGCGACGGCGCCACTCTCAAGGACGGCGACAAGGTGTTTCGTTTCGCCGGGATCCACGCGCCGGAGCTACACCGCATTGAAGACGACGCCCGCGGCCCCTGCAGGGCAGATCCGCGCGGCTGGGGGCAATACTTTAAATGGCCAACGGCCCAGGAGCAGCAAAACTGGATCCAGGCGATGGTGCAAACCGGGGCGAAAGCCCAGCGCGTCTACGTGCTGTCGGTGCAGCAGGAATTTGATAAGGCCTGCGGGCGCGAGACCCATATTCTGGCGCCGGAAACGGCGGACGGCATGCCGCGGCTGAATGAGAAAGCCATGCGGGTGTATGACAACATGATTGCCGAAGCGGATAAACAGGGATTGCGTCTGATCCTGCCGTTTATCGACCACTGGTGGTGGTGGGGCGGGCGCGAGCAGCTGGCGGCGTTCTATCATGAAAAAGCGGAAGACTTTTATCGGACCGATAGCAAGACCTTCAAAGCCTATCTGGATGTGATCCGCCAGGTTATCACCCGGACAAATACCGTCACCGGCCGCGCCTATTATGATGAAAAGGCGATCATGGCCTGGGAAACCGGTAACGAGCTGGAGGATACCAACGCCGATTTCCTGCATCAGACCGCGGCGTGGATTAAAAAATGGGCCCCTCATCAGCTGGTGGTAGATGGCACCTATAAGAAAATCAATTCCTTTGCGCTGACCGACCCCAATGTGGATATCGTCAGCAATCACTATTACACCAATGCCGATAATAACCATCCCGGGCAGGTGACGCAGGATCTGCGCGCCGTCGGCGGGCAAAAAGTCTATCTCGTCGGCGAGTTTGGCCTGCTGCCGGCGGATCAACTGAACGCCATTATGCAGTCGATTGTTCACAGCGAGGTCAACGGGGCGCAAGCCGCCGGCGGGCTTATCTGGGGCTTCCGCGGCCATCGTCACGACGGCGGCTTCTACTGGCATAAGGAGTCGACCGGGCACTACAGCTACCACCTGCCGGGGTTTGCCAAAGAAGGCGAAGCGAACCAGGAGCAGGCGGTGGTCGATCTGGTGCGCACCGCCGCGGCGCAGATGGCCGGGCAGCAGACGATGGCACCGCTGCCGAAGCCGGACGCGCCTTTGCTGCGCGAAACCACCTCGCCCTTCGCGATCAACTGGATGGGCGCTGCGGTAGGACGCAGCTACGATGTCGAACGCGCCGCCTCACCGACCGGGCCGTGGACGGTGGTGGGCCGGGATATCTCCGATGGCGTTAACGAATGGAATCCGGAAACCATGGTTCTGTTCCGCGACGATTATCGTCAGCTTCAGCTCGGGCACACGTATTACTACCGGGTGACGGCGAAAAACGAGAGTGGTCGTTCGGCCCCTTCCAATGTGATTAGCGTGCAGCATAGCGAGGAGAATCAGCCACCGGTTGTCACGCTGGAACCGGCCCTAACCACCACGCAGGACCAGGGCGTCGAGCTTACGGCCAGCTGGCAGGACGATGGCCTGCCGTCGCGAGAGGTTAAGGTGGGCTGGCAGCACGCCGGCGATGGCCAGGTGCATTTCTGCCATGCCGGTCGGGCTCAAACCCGGGCCTGGTTTACGACGCCAGGTACCTATGCGCTGACGTTCACGGCGGACGATGGGCTGTTGAAAAGCAGCAAAACCGTGACCGTGACGGTGGGCGAGGCGGCGGGGAAAGCGCCAGCGGATTTCTGTCGTTATCACGGCGAAGTTTATGGCGTGGCTGAGGGGCGGCTGACGGTGATGAAGAGTGATAAAGACGCGCTGGCAGTTGGTGAGGACGGCTTCCTCGGCCCATTTGCCAACGAGGGGGATAAGGTCAGCTGGCAGGTGCAGGCGCCGTGGAGCGGTCAGTTCCTGCTCAATGTAACCTTCAACGGCAAATGGGGCGGTAAGCAGAACTCATTTGTCGTCAACGGGGGCGCTCCGCAGACCGTGGCCTTCCCGCAGACGGATGAGCAGGGCCAGCAGCTGCGGATACCGGTG
This sequence comes from Klebsiella sp. P1954, assembly GCF_018199955.1. Classification (NCBI taxonomy): domain Bacteria; kingdom Pseudomonadati; phylum Pseudomonadota; class Gammaproteobacteria; order Enterobacterales; family Enterobacteriaceae; genus Klebsiella; species Klebsiella sp. P1954. The sequence goes on from NZ_CP073373.1 coordinate 4,115,691, forward strand.
ACGCTTAAAGCCGGGAGCAATCAGATTGACTTCGGCCGCTTCGCCGGCGACTGGGGCTATATGTTCATTAAATCGATCGAAGTGGTCGCTGAGTAGTACGTTCAGGCTGCGCCAGACGGGCGCAGCCTTTTTTCGAAGGAGAGGTTATGCAGCAGTATCAGTTTCCGCAAGGGTTCCTGTGGGGGGCGGCGGCGTCCGGCCCGCAAACGGAAGGGGTCACCAATAAGCGCCATCGTTCCATCTGGGACAGTTGGTTTGCCGAACAGCCGGAGCGATTTTATCAGCAGGTAGGGCCGCAGACCGTGTGTGATACTTATCATCAGTATCCGCAGGACGTGGCGCTGATGAAACAGACCGGCTTCAACTCATTTCGTACCTCGATACAGTGGTCACGACTGATCGCTGATTTGGAAACCGGCGCGCCGGACCCGGACGCGGTGCGTTTTTATCACGCCTATCTGGATGAGATGATCGCCAACGGCATTGAGCCGATGATCAATCTCTACCACTTTGATATGCCGGAAGCGCTGCAGAAACAGTACGGCGGCTTTGAATCGGCGCACGTAGCCGAGCTGTTTGCCCGCTTTGCCCGCACCGCCTTTAGCCTGTTTGGCCATAAGGTTAAATACTGGATAACCTTCAACGAGCCGATTGTGCCGGTTGAGGGAGGCTACCTGTACGACTTTCACTATCCATGTAAGAAAGATGGCCGGCTGGCGGCGCAGGTGGCGTTTAACATTATGCTGGCGCACGCCAAAGCGGTAACGGCTTATCGTGAACTGGCGCTGGCGGGCGAGATCGGCGTGGTGCTCAACCTGACCCCGAGCTATACCCTCACCGACAGCGACGCGGATAAAAAAGCCGCCGGGTATGCCGACCTGTTTTTTAACCGCAGCTTCCTTGACCCGCTGGTAAAACATGAATTCCCCAAAGCGCTGTGCGAGATCCTTGCCGCCCACGACTGCCTGCCGACGACCAGCAAAGACGACGCGGCGTTGATCCTCAGCGCGGATATCGATTTTCTTGGGGTAAACTATTATGTGCCGCGGCGGGTAAAAGCGCGTGAGAGCGAATATGACCTCGATTATTTCACCCCGGAATACTATTTCGAAAACGCGGTGAACCCGCAGGGCCGCTTTAATCCTTATCGTGATAACAACGAGATCCTGCCGCAGGCGATCTATGACATTGCCGCCAATATTCGCGATAACTACGGCAATATTAAGTGGTATCTCGCGGAAATCGGCATCGCGATGGATCGACAATCAGAGGGCGAGCCCGGGGCGGACGGGGTGATAGACGATACTTTCCGCATCCAGCTGATGGAGGAGCATCTGGTGCAGCTGCATCGGGCGATAGCCGACGGCGCGAACTGCTTTGGCGTGCACCAGTGGACGTTTATCGACAACTGGTCGTGGATCAATGCCTTCAAACGGCGCTACGGCTTCTGGCGACTGGATCTGGAGACCGGCGAGCGACAGATAAAACGCAATGCGCTGTGGTTTGCCGAACTGGCGTCCAGCAACGGTTTTACCAGCGATAAATAGCGCGCTGCGCCAGCGCTCCCTCTCTCCGGCGCGGAAAGGGGGAGCGCGCGAGGTTACACCAGTTCGTCTTTATTAATACCCAGCCGCTTCATGCGTGACAGGAGCGTGGTGCGCTTGAGCCCCAGCCGCTGGGCGGCGCCTTTCGGCCCGGCCACCACGCCGTTGCTCTCCTTCAGCACCCGGACGATCAGCTGATATTCATCCTCACCTTCCTCAGGCAGGACCGCCGGCGTCCGCGGGGCTTCCACGATATCCCGCTCCGGCAGGGAGAGCTGCAGTACGTTGCCGCGGGTGAGCAATACCGCCCGTTCGATAACGTTTTCCAGCTCGCGCACGTTGCCCGGCCACTCCATACGCGTCAGAGTGCGCAGGGTTTCCGCCGGAATGCTGTCGATATTGCGCCCCATGCGGCGGGCGATTTTAAAGGTAAACGCCTTCACCAGCAGCGGGATATCGTCGGGACGTTCGCGCAGCGGCGGCAGGTGGATCGGGAACACGTTGAGCCGGTAGTAGAGATCGCTGCGGAATTCCCTGTCGATAACCATCTGCTTGAGATCGCGGTTGGTGGCGGCGATCAATCGAACGTCGGTCTGAATCAGCTTGTTGCTCCCCAGACGTTCGAACTCCTGCTCCTGGAGGACGCGCAGCAGTTTGGGCTGCAGTTCCAGCGGCATATCGCCCACTTCATCGAGGAACAGGGAGCTTTTGTCCGCCAGTTCGAAGCGGCCGATACGCTGGGCGCTGGCCCCGGTGAACGCGCCGCGTTCGTGGCCGAACAGATCGCTCTCCAGCAGCCCGGCGGGCATCGCCGCGCAGTTCATCTTCACCATCCGCCGACCGTTGCGTCCGCTGAGGTTGTGGATAGCGCGGGCGATAAGCTCTTTGCCGGTGCCGGTTTCGCCGAGGATCAGCACGGTGCTGTCGCTGTGCGCCACCATCTCTACCTGCTTGAGCACATTGTTCATCGCCTCGCTGCGGCCGATAATCTCCCCGAATTCGCTCTCGACATTATTGAGCTGCTCGGTGAGGGCGAGGTTCTCATCCACCAGCCGCTCTTTCAGGCGCTGAATTTCGCGGTAGGCGAGGGCGTTATCGATAGCGATCGACACCCGCTCGGCGATCTGCCGCAGCAGCTTGAGATTGGTGGTGGTGAAAACCTGTTCGTCGCACTGCGCCAGCTTAAGCACCCCGAGCAGGGTATTGCCGGACATCAGCGGCAGCAGGCACAGGGTCTGGATCTTATTGCCCCACATCTCGAAGAGCATTTTCTCATACGGCGCGAGAGTGTCATGTTCGTGCAGATTAAGCAGCAGCATCTCTTTGCTTTTGAACACGCGCTCGGTGAGGGTGCCGGCTTCATCCACCTCGCTCTGGTCGTGAACCGGGTGGCTGGCGTCAAGATAATGCGTGGAATAGATGTTGAGCTTCCCCTTGCGGTCGCTGCGCAGCACCACGCTGATGGCGTCGATCCGGAAGTAGCGATGGATCTCTTTCGCCACCTCGCTGACCAGCTCGTCGATATCCAGTCGCGAGAGCACCGCGTTGGTGATCGCCACCAGGATGCGAAAGTTGTCGCGCTCGTGGCACAGCAGATCGTAATCGACGTTATTGCTGACCCGGTTCTGAATCTGTTCGGTGACGACGGCGACGATCTGCGCGAAGGTATGCAGCCGCTGGAACTCTTTCTCGCTCCACGGCCGGTTGTCACGGCGGAGGAATTCGCAGCCGCCGAAGATCCGCCCGTCCGCCGCCAGCGGCAGCAGCGAATAGTATCCGAACGGACGATACAGTCCGCTGCGGATAAGCTGCGGCCAGGTGTCGGCAAAGGTTTCATGATCGCAATGCAGGGCATCCGGCCGGGAGAGTAAGCGACGCACCGGACCGTGGGCCAGGACGGTTTCATCCTCGTAGCTTACCGGATGGCCGGCCTCATCGCAGGCGTACCTGGCCGCGCGGTGATTACCCGCGTTCCACAGGATGATGGCCGCCTCATCGGCCAGCGCGGACTGTTGCACCAGACGGGTCAGGGTTTCGCTTAGCGCGGCCAGATCGGGCTGCTGTAATAAAAGCCGGGTGATATCGAACAGCCCCTGCTGGCCGAGATCGCTCATCGGTGTATACGACATTGCTTACGTCCAAAACGCGCCGACAACGCGGCGCATAAGAAAATGATGGTACAAATAATAGTATGTTAATAAAGCGGTTATTGCCGCTTTAACCCATCCATGGGCGCCCGCTGGTTTGGGCAAAATAATTACGCTGGCTTTTTCCCGGCTCGCGCTGCGCTTAGCCGGGCTACATATGCGCGCAGTTTTGTAGCCCGGATAAGGCGCCAGCCGCTATCCGGGACCCGACGCCGTCGTTAACAAATTCTCGGCAGCGGTTCGGCGTGGGGAAGATCGAGCGTCCGCTTCACGCCGTACAGCCCAACGGAACGTACGCCCGGGCGGACGACCACTTCGCCGATTATCGCCGCATCGCGTCCTAACGCGTGAGACCGCAAATGCGCCAGCACGTTTTCCGCCTCGTCGCGGGCGACGGCGAGCACCAGCTTGCCTTCATTGGCGAAGTTCAGGGCGTCCAGACCAAGCAGCTCGCAGACGCCGCGCACCGTGTCGTTGACCGGCAGCGTTGCCTCCTGCAGTTCGATGCCGCAGCCGCTGGCGGCGGCGAACTCATGGGCGACCGCGTTAACCCCGCCGCGGGTGGCGTCGCGCAGGGCTTTCACTCCGCTCAGCGGGCGCAGGGTCTGGATAAGCGGCGTCAGCACCGCGCAGTCGCTGGACAGCGCGCCGTCCAGCCCCATCTGCTCGCGCAGGTTAAGGATGGTGGCGCCATGATCCCCCAGCGTGCCGCTGACCAGCAGCACATCACCGGCGCTAATCTGCTGCGTCCCCCAGCGAATGTCCGCCGGGATGGCGCCGATGCCGGCGGTGTTAATAAACAGCTTATCCGCCGCGCCGCGCGGCACCACTTTAGTGTCGCCGGTGACGATGGCGATCCCTGCCGCCCGGGCGGTGTCGGCCATGCTGGCGACCACCGCTTCCAGGGTGGCCATCTCCAGCCCCTCTTCGAGAATAAAGCCGCAGGAAAGATAGCGCGGGATGGCGCCGCTGACCGCCACATCGTTGGCGGTACCGCAGACGGCAAGCTTGCCGATATTGCCGCCGGGAAAGAACAGCGGGTCAATCACGTAGCTGTCGGTGGAGAAGGCGAGGCGGTCCCCCTGGGCGGCGAGCGCCGCCAGATCGAGGCGCGCCTGATCCTCCTGCTCCGCCAGCCAGGGGTTGGCGAAGGCCTGCATAAACAGGTCGCCGATCAGCTGCTGCATTGCCTGTCCCCCGCTACCGTGGGCTAACTGGACGCTTTTCATACTTCATTTTCCTGACTGCGATATTGATACCAGGCGGCGCAGGCCCCTTCAGAGGAGACCATTAGCGCGCCAAAGGCGCTTTGCGGATTGCAGGTGCTGGCGAAGAGCGGGCACTGGTGCGGTTTACAGCGGCCGGTCAGCACCTCGCCGCAGCGGGCGCGCGGGTCGTCGCACACGCGCTGCGGCGCCGGGCGAAAATGCGCCTCGGCATCGAAGCGCTGATAGGCTGGCGTAAGCTGCACGCCGGAGTCGCTGATGACCCCCAGGCCGCGCCATTCGCTGTCGCCATCCAGGCGGAAGACGTCGGCCATCGCCGCCTGCGCCAGCGGGTTGCCCTCATCCGGCACCACGCGACGGTACTGATTTTCCACATCGCTGCGCTGCGCTATTGTCTGCTCAACCAGCATCACCGCGCCTTGCAGTAGATCAAGCGGTTCGAAACCGGCGACCACTAAAGGACGGTGATAGTCGCTGGCGATAAAGCCGTAGGCCTCGGTGCCGATCACCATACTGACGTGGCCCGGGGCGAGAAAGGCGTCGATTCCGTTCTCCGGCTGGTCCAGCAGGCTGCGCAGGGTCGGCAGCAGGGTGATGTGCTGGCAGAAAAAGTAGAAGTTATCGACGTTGCGCTCTCGCGCCTGACGCAGGGTCAGGGCGGTAGCGGGCATGGTGGTTTCGAAACCGAGACCAAAAAAGACCACCTCGCGCTGCGGATTTTGCTGCGCCAGCCGCAGAGCGTCCATCGGCGAGTAAACGATGCGGACATCGGCGCCGCGGGCTTTCGCCTGCAGAAGCGAGCCGTTTTTACCCGGCACGCGCATGGCGTCGCCGAAGGTGCAGAAGATCACTCCCGGGCGGCTGGCAATCTCAATGCAGGCGTCGATGCGCCCCATCGGCAGGACGCACACCGGGCAGCCGGGACCATGAATAAATTCGATGTTCTCCGGCAACAGCTGGTCGAGCCCGAATTTAAAAATGGCATGGGTATGGCCGCCGCAGACCTCCATGATGCGCAGCGGTCGCGCGGCGGTGTGCGGCAGCAGACGAGCACGCTGCTGAAGATGGGCCACCAGCTGCATCACCTGTTCGGGGGCGCGGTATTCATCTACGTAACGCATTATCGCTCCTCGCCGTACAGCAGCGCGCCGACGTCCGGCTCCACGTCAAACATATTTTGCAGCGCCTCGAGGGTGTCGCGGGCTTCGGCTTCATTAATGACGCTCATGGCGAAGCCGACGTGCACCAGCACCCACTGGCCGAGCCGCGGCTGGCCCTGCTCATCAACGGCGCCGACCAGCGTCAGGTCGACGTCGCGCTGAATACCGCAAACTTCCACCTTCGCCAGCACGCCGTCGATGGCGCAAATTTGTCCCGGAATGCCTATGCACATCGCTGCGTCTCCAGCCAGGTGAGCCATTGCTCCATGCCTTCGCCGCTGGTGGCGGAGACAAGAATAATTTCAATATGCGGATTGACCTCGCGGGCGCAGGCCAGGCACCGCTCAACGTCGAAATTGAGATACGGCAGCAGGTCGACTTTGTTGAGCAGCATCAGGCTGGCGGCGGCGAACATATGCGGATACTTCAGCGGTTTGTCTTCGCCTTCGGTGACCGACAGCACCGCCACCTTATGGCGCTCGCCGAGATCAAAGCTGGCCGGGCAGACCAGGTTGCCGACGTTTTCGATAAACAGAATGCCGCGGTCAGCCAGCGGCAGGCGCGGGGCGGCGTCGGCGATCATCTGGGCGTCGAGATGGCAGCCTTTCCCGGTATTGACCTGAATCGCCGGGGTGCCGGTGGCGCGAATGCGGGCGGCGTCATTGACCGTTTGCTGATCGCCTTCAATCACCGCGCAGTCGGCGCGTCCTTTCAGCCGGGTGAGGGTTTCGGTGAGCAGGGTGGTTTTGCCGGAGCCGGGGCTGGAAACCAGATTCAGCACCAGCTGCTGTTTTGCTGCGAAGCGTGCGCGGTTGCGTGCCGCCAGGCGGTTGTTTTTATCCAGCACGTCGATCTCCACTTCCAGCATCCGCCGCTGGCTCTGCCCCGGGGCGTGGGTACCCGCTTCGCCGTGGCCGTAATGCAGGTCGCCCTCTGGCGTGCGGGTGGGGGCGAAGTGGTCGGTTTTGACACCGGTGATGGTCATCGTCTGGCGTGGGGCGGGCGCGAAGGGGGCGCTGCGGAACGCGGAATGCGGGTTTCGTTCGTCTCCTTCAATATAGAGGTTGCCTTCGCCACAGCCGCATGTTGTACACATAATTTACTCCAATTCTAAACGCTGAATCTGTAAGCCATCATCCGCCACGATCTGCAGCTGGTCGTTATTGCAGTGCGGGCAGCGGCGAACGTGCTGCGAGACAAGATGGACGTACTGCTGACAGCGATCGCACCAGCATTCAGCCTGTTGTTCGGTGATATGCAGTTCGCACCCCTCCGCCAGCGTGCCGCGGCAGACCAGCTCAAAGCAGAAGGTCAGGGCGCTGGCTTCCACGCAGGAAAATGCGCCGACCTTAAGCCACACGCCGGTAACCCGCCGCGCGCCGGCCTGCTGCGCCTGTTGTTCAATAATTTCCAGCGCCCGCTGGCTGAGGGTGATTTCGTGCATAGTCGCCTCCGTATCGCGATGCGCCTTCTATGCAATAACGATGCCAGAATGAAATCGTCGTGGCAGTCAATGTCGATGTCGACGCCCCGGGGCTGTCATCGACATGTCGCATCGGCAGAGGTCGATACAAAAACATAGTTAAATCAATTAAATAAAACCTGGCATGAAAAATGCTTAGAGGGTGCATCTCATGCTACGGAGAAACCGATATGACTATTTGGGAAATAAGTGAAAAGGCGGATTACATCGCCGACCGTCACCGGCAGCAGCAGGAGCAGTGGCACATCTACTGTAATTCGCTGGTTCAGGGGATCACCTTGTCGAAGGCCCGCCTGCATCACGCGATGAGCTGCGCGCCGGACAAAGAGCTGTGCTTCGTGCTGTTCGGCCATTTTCAGGTGTTCGTCGCCCTCGCGGAAGGCTTCAACAGCCACACCATCGAGTACTACGTCGAAAACAAAAACGGCGGTGATAAGTATCTGATTGCTCAGGCCACCCTCGCAATGGATGGCACGGTGGACGGCCGCATCAGCAACCGCTCCCGCGACCAGGTGCTGGAGCACTATCTGGCGATTATCGCCACCGTCTATGACCGTCTGTATGACGCCATGGAACAAGACCAACCGGTGGATTTAAGCCATCTGGCGCTGACCCACTGATCGTAAGGTGTCGACACGTGTCGAAAATGACACCTGCGCAACCTGATTTCGTCAAAAATGACTTTCACCCGAGGATGACCCGGTGAACCGTTTTGTAATTGCTGACTCCACTGTCTGTATCGGCTGCCGCACCTGCGAAGCCGCCTGCTCTGAGACGCATCGCCAGCACGGCCTGCAGGCTATGCCGCGGCTGCAGGTGATGCGTAATGAAAAAGAATCGGCACCGCAGATGTGCCACCACTGTGAAGATGCTCCCTGCGCCACCGTCTGCCCGGTTAACGCCATCCAGCGCGTCGATGGCGCGGTCCAGCTCAACGAGAGCCTGTGTGTAAGCTGCAAACTGTGCGGCATTGCCTGCCCGTTCGGCGCCATTGAATTTTCCGGCAGCCGCCCGCTGGATATCCCGGCGAATGCCAATACCCGGCTGGCGCCCCCCGCGCCGCCGGCGCCGGCGCGCGTCAGCTCGCTGCTTGACTGGGTACCGGGCGTGCGCGCTATTGCCGTGAAATGCGACCTCTGCCACTTCGATGACCAGGGCCCGGCCTGCGTGCGGACCTGTCCGACCAACGCGCTGATGCTGGTGGATAGCCGTGATATCGCCCAGGCCAGCAAGCGTAAACGCCAGCTGACCTTTAATACCGACCTTGGCGACTTGTCGCTGTTCCAGGCGCAACAGGGGGAGAGGGAATGAGTGTAATTGGATTAGTGAATCAGGCGGTGGCGTGGTATGCCGCCAGCGCCGTACTGGCCTTTCTGTTTGCCATGCGCAAACCGCTCAGCGGCGCCATTGCCGGGATCGGCGGCGCGGTGGCCAGCGCCATGCTGGTGGTCGCCGGCGGCGCCGCGCTGCTGATGCCGGAGCGGATCCACGGCGGCATGCTGCAGTTTCTCCACCTGACGATACGGGTAGGGGGCGTCAACGCGCTGTGGCTGCTGGCCATCGGCCTGTCGGCGCTGCCGGTGTCATTGTTCAATATTAGCTGGCATCGCCACCCGCAGGTGAAGCCCAACGGCCCGCTGGTCAACCTGCTGCTGGCCGCCGCGACCTGCGCGGTGGTGGTGACCAATATCGGTTCACTGGTGGTGATGGCGGAGATCATGGCGCTCTGCGCGGCGTTTCTCACCGGCTGCGCCGCCTCCGGTAAGCTGTGGTTTGCCCTGGGGCGTCTCGGTACTCTGCTGATGGCCTGGACCTGCTGGCTGGTGTGGTCAACCTACGGCACCCTCGAGCTGGCGCAGATCAACCTTCAGGCGGTGGATATGATGCAGAACCCGCTGCTCTGGCTGCCGGGTCTGGTGGGGTTCGCCCTGCTGGCCGGGGCGATCCCGCTGCACGGCTGGGCGCCGCAGGCTCACGCCGGGGCCAGCGCGCCGGCCGCCGCGCTGTTTTCCACGGTGGTGATGAAAGTCGGTCTGTACGGCATGCTGACCGTTTCGCTGGCCGGCGGCGTGCCGCCGCTGTGGTGGGGCGTGATGCTGCTGGCGCTGGGGATGATCACCGCCTTTATCGGCGGACTGTATGCGCTGATGGAGCATAACATTCAGCGCCTGCTGGCCTATCACACCCTGGAGAATATCGGCATTATCCTGCTGGGGCTGGGCGCCTTCGTCACCGGCGTGGCGACCCGCAACAGCACGCTGATGGTGCTGGGCTTTATCGGCGGCATGTATCATCTGATTAACCACAGCCTGTTCAAAACCACGCTGTTCCTCGGTGCCGGAGCGGTGTGGTTCCGCACCGGCCATCGCGATATCGAGAAGCTGGGCGGCATCGGTAAAAAAATGCCGCTGATCTCCCTCGCCATGCTGGTGGGGCTAATGGCAATGGCGGCCCTGCCGCCGCTGAACGGCTTCGCCGGCGAATGGGTTATCTATCAATCCTTCTTCAAAATGAGCACTGGCGACCTGTTTATTGGCCGTCTGCTGGGGCCGCTACTGGCCGTTGGCCTGGCGATCACTGGCGCACTGGCGGTGATGTGTATGGCGAAAGTCTATGGCGTGACCTTCCTCGGCGCGCCGCGGACGAAAGAGGCGGAAAACGCCACCTGCGCCCCCTGGCTGATGACCCTGAGCGTGGTGCTGGCGGCGGTCTTCTGCCTCGTTGGCGGCATCGCCGCGCCGTGGCTGCTGCCGCTGGTGAGCGGCGCCTTCCCGGTGCAGGCTCAGGTATCGAGCGTGGTGTCGCAGCCGATGATCGCGCTGCTGCTTATTGCCTGCCCGCTGCTGCCGTTCCTGCTGATGATCTTCTTTAAAGGCGATCGCCTGGCGGCGCGCTCGCGCGGCGCGGCGTGGGTCTGCGGTTACGACCACGAGCAGTCGATGGTGGTAACGGCCCACGGCTTTGCCATGCCGGTGAAAGAGGCCTTTGCGCCGCTGCTGAAGCTGCGTCACTGGCTGAATCCGGTGCGTCTGGTGCCGGGCTGGCAATCGGCCTCGGCGCCGGCGCTTCTGCGCGGGATCGCGCTGGTTGAGCTGGCGGTGCTGGTGGTGATTGTCATTTCGCGAGGAGCCTGAGAATGAGTCTGTTAATTGCATTGCTACAGGCGCTGGTGCTGTTTGCCGTCGCGCCGCTGTTGTCCGGGATCGTTCGCGTCGCCCGCGCGCGGCTGCATAACTGCCGTGGACCGGGGGTACTGCAGGAGTATCGCGATATCCTGAAACTGCTTGGCCGCCAGAGCGTCGGTCCTGACGCCTCGGGCTGGGTGTTTCGCCTGACGCCGTACGTCATGGTGGGCGTGATGCTGACCATCGCCACCGCGCTGCCGGTGGTGACGGTAGACTCCCCGCTGCCGGTGCTGGGGGATCTCATCACCCTGATCTACCTGTTCGCCATCGCCCGTTTCTTCTTTGCCATTTCCGGTCTGGACACCGGCAGCCCGTTTACCGCGCTGGGCAGCAGTCGCGAAGCGATGCTCGGCGTGCTGGTGGAGCCGATCCTGCTGTTGGGCCTGTGGGTGGCGGCGCAGGTCGCCGGCTCGACCCATATCAGCGCCATCACCGATACCCTTTACCACTGGCCGGCGGCGCGCAGCATTCCACTGATTCTGGCGTTATGCGCCTGCGCCTTCGCCACCTTTATCGAGATGGGCAAACTGCCGTTCGATCTGGCGGAAGCGGAGCAGGAGCTGCAGGAAGGGCCGCTGTCGGAATACAGCGGCAGCGGCTTTGGCATCCTGAAGTGGGGCATCAGCCTCAAACAGCTGGTGGTGCTGCAGATGTTTGTCGGGGTCTTCTTTCCGTGGGGCCAGATGACCAGCTTCAGCGTCGGCGGCCTGCTGCTGGCGCTGGTGGTCGCCATCGTTAAGCTGGTGGTTGGGGTGCTAATTATCGCGCTGTTTGAAAACAGCATGGCGCGTCTGCGTTTTTGTGCCACCTCCCGCGTCACCTGGGCCGGGTTTGGTTTCGCCTTTTTAGCTTTCGTCTCCTTGCTGGTGGCGTGATTAAGAGAGTTTGAGCATGTCTGAAGAAAAAATCGGTCAACACTACCTTGCGGCGCTGCACCAGGCCTTTCCCGGCGTGGTGCTGGACGAAGCCTGGCAGACCAAAGACCAGTTAACCATCACCGTGAAGGTCAATTACCTGCCGGAAGTGGTGGAGTTTCTCTACTACCAGCAGGGCGGCTGGCTGTCGGTGCTGTTCGGCAACGATGAACGTAAGCTCAACGGCCACTACGCGGTCTATTACGTGCTGTCGATGGAGCAGGGCACCAAATGCTGGATCACCGTGCGCGTGGAAGTGGACGCCAACAAACCGGAATACCCGTCGGTGACGCCGCGCGTCCCGGCGGCGGTATGGGGCGAGCGCGAAGTGCGTGATATGTACGGCCTGGTGCCGGTCGGTCTGCCGGACGAACGCCGGCTGGTGCTGCCGGACGACTGGCCGGACGAACTCTATCCGCTGCGCAAAGACAGCATGGATTATCGCCAGCGTCCGGCGCCGACCACCGACGCCGAAACCTACGAGTTTATTAACGAGCTCGGCAGCAAGAAAAACAACGTGGTGCCGATCGGCCCGCTGCACGTCACCTCTGATGAACCTGGCCACTTCCGCCTGTTCGTTGACGGCGAGAACATTATCGACGCCGACTACCGCCTGTTCTACGTCCATCGCGGGATGGAAAAGCTGGCGGAAACCCGCATGGGTTATAACGAAGTGACCTTCCTGTCGGACCGGGTGTGCGGCATCTGCGGCTTCGCCCACAGCACCGCTTACACCACCTCGGTGGAGAATGCGATGGGCATCGTGGTGCCGGAGCGGGCGCAGATGATTCGCGCCATTCTGCTGGAGGTGGAACGCCTGCACTCGCACCTGCTGAACCTCGGTCTGGCCTGCCACTTTACCGGCTTTGACTCCGGCTTTATGCAGTTCTTCCGCGTGCGCGAAACCTCGATGAAGATGGCAGAGATCCTTACCGGCGCGCGTAAAACCTACGGCCTGAACCTGATCGGCGGGATCCGCCGCGACCTGCTGAAAGAGGACATGATCCAGACCCGTCATCTGGCGCAGCAGATGCGTCGCGACGTGCAGGAGCTGGTGGATATGCTGCTCAGCACGCCGAATATGGAACAGCGTACCGTCGGTATTGGCCGTCTGGACCCGGAAATCGCCCGCGACTTCAGCAACGTAGGCCCGATGGTGCGCGCCAGCGGCCACGCCCGCGACACCCGCGCCGACCACCCGTTTGTCGGTTACGGCCTGCTGCCGATGGAAGTTCACAGCGAACAGGGCTGCGACGTGATATCTCGCCTCAAGGTGCGGATCAACGAGGTTTACACCGCGCTGAATATGATTGATTTCGGTCTCGATAACCTGCCGGGCGGCCCGCTGATGGTGGAGGGGTTCACCTATATTCCGCACCGCTTCGCGCTGGGCTTCTCCGAGGCGCCGCGCGGCGACGATATCCACTGGAGCATGACCGGCGACAACCAGAAACTGTATCGCTGGCGCTGCCGGGCGGCGACTTACGCCAACTGGCCGACCCTGCGCTATATGCTGCGCGGCAACACCGTTTCCGATGCGCCGCTGATCATCGGCAGCCTCGACCCGTGCTACTCCTGTACTGACCGCATGACCGTGGTCGATGTACGCAAGAAGAAGAGCAAAGTGGTGCCATACAAAGAGCTGGAGCGCTACAGCATCGAGCGTAAAAACTCGCCGCTGAAATAAGGAATCGCCATGTTTACCTTTATTAAAAAAGTTATTAAGACCGGCACCGAGACGCACGCCTACCCGCTGGAGCCGATGCCGGTGGACAAAAACTTTCGCGGCAAGCCGGAGCATACGCCACAGCAGTGTATCGGCTGCGCGGCCTGCGTGAACGCCTGCCCGTCGAACGCCCTGACGGTCGAGATCGATCTGGCCACTAACCAGCTGGCGTGGCAGTTCAATCTCGGGCGCTGCATCTTCTGCGGTCGCTGTGAAGAGGTGTGCCCGACGGCGGCGATTAAGCTGTCGCCGGAGTATGAGCTGGCGGTGTGGAAGAAAGAGGATTTCCTCCAGCAGTCGCGCTTCGCTATCTGCCACTGCCGGGAGTGCCAGCGTCCGTTCGCGGTGCAGAAGGAGATCGACTACGCCATCGCGCTGCTCAAGCATAACGGCGATACCCGCGCCGAGCTGCACCGCGAAAGCTTCGAAACCTGCCCGGAATGCAAGCGCCAGAAATGCCTGGTGCCGTCCGATCGTATTGAACTGACCCGCCACATGAGGGAGGCCAGCTGATGAGCACTTTACTTGGCCCACGCGATGAAAACGGCATTCCCGTGCCGATGACGGTGGATGAATCCATCGCCAGCATGAAGGCCTCGCTACTGAAGAAGATTAAACGTTCGGCCTACGTCTACCGCGTCGACTGTGGCGGCTGCAACGGCTGCGAAATCGAAATTTTCGCCACCCTTTCGCCGTTGTTCGACGCTGAACGCTTCGGGATTAAGGTGGTGCCTTCGCCGCGCCATGCCGATATTCTGTTGTTTACCGGGGCAGTGACTCGCGCGATGCGCTCCCCGGCGCTGCGCGCCTGGCAGTCGGCGCCGGATCCGAAGATCTGTATCTCCTACGGCGCCTGCGGCAACAGCGGCGGCATCTTCCACGACCTGTACTGCGTCTGGGGCGGTACCGATAAAATCGTACCGGTCGACGTCTATATTCCGGGCTGCCCACCGACGCCAGCCGCCACGCTGTACGGCTTCGCCATGGCGCTTGGCCTGCTGGAGCAGAAAATTCATGCCCGTCTGCCGGGTGAGCTCGACGAACAGCCGACCGAGCTGCTGCATGCCGATATGGTGCAGCCTCTGCGGGTGCGCATCGATCGCGAAGCGCGGCGTCTGGCGGGCTACCGCTATGGACGGCAGATTGCCGATGACTATATGCGTCTGCTTGGCCAGGGCGACAGCCAGGTGCTGCGCTGGCTGGAGGCGGAGAAAGATCCGCGTCTGACCGAGATCGTCACCCATCTCAACCAGGTGGTCGAGGGGGCGCGTATCCGATGAGCGAGACGGTGGTGTTCAGTCAGCTGAGCCGTAAATTTATTGATGAGAACGACGCCACGCCGGATCAGGCGCAGCAGGTGGTCTATTACAGCCTGGCGATTGGCCACCACCTCGGCGTCATCGACTGTCTGGAGGCGGCGCTGAGCTGCCCGTGGGACGCGTATCTGGCATGGATCGCCACCCTTGAGGCCGGAAGCGCCGCGCGGCGCAAAATGGAGGGCGTGCCGAAGTATGGCGAAATCGTCATCGACAGCAGTCATGTGGCGATGCTGGCCAACGCCTTTGATAAAGCGCAGTCCGCGCAGACCCCGCAGCAGCAGGCGTGGAGCAAAACCCTGCTCAGCATGCTGCATGATATTCACCAGGAGAGCGCCATCTACCTGATGGTGAGGAGATTACGTGACTGACGTTTTACTCTGTGTCGGCAACAGCATGATGGGCGACGACGGCGCCGGCCCGCTGCTGGCGGAGATGTGCGCGGCGAACCCGGCCGGCCAGTGGGTGGTCATCGACGGCGGCAGCGCGCCGGAAAACGACATCGTGGCGATCCGCGAATTACGCCCCGAACGCCTGCTGATTGTCGATGCCACCGATATGGGCCTAAACCCCGGCGACATTCGCATCATCGATCCCGACGACATCGCCGAGATGTTTATGATGACCACCCATAACATGCCGCTCAACTATCTGGTCGATCAGCTGAAAGAGGACGTCGGCGAGGTGATTTTCCTCGGCATTCAGCCGGATATCGTCGGTTTTTATTATCCGATGACCCAGCCGGTGAAAGAGGCCGTTGCCCGGGTGTATCAGCAGCTGGCAGGCTGGCAGGGCAAGGGCGGCTTTACTCAGCTGGAGGCCGCGGACGACTAGCCCTGCGGCGAACCGGGCTCTCCGCCGGCGCACGACTGGCCGGAAGGGAGCCCCGTTCCCGGCGCTGCCAGCTCAAGATTCTCTATCACTAATTTACCGGGCGACACCGAGACTCTGACCTGCGTGCCGACCGGAAACCCCGCCTGCTCCAGCCAGTCGCCGTTTAAGCTTAATGCCGCGTGGCGGGTGTAGCGCCGCGTCTCCCGCGTTTTGCGGTCCTCATGGCGTTTTCTGACATATCCCACGGTTAACTGGCGAATGGCCCTGGCTATCCCTCTGGCTGCGGTAGGGTGCTGTGCGCTCATGATGTGCTCCTTGCTGAAGATACCCCTGTAAAAGTACTGGATAAATTACCAGTTATTGTAAACCGGTGGCAAACCAGAAACTGGAATCAGGCTCGAGAAAAAAGCATGTAATGGATGCAACAGATAGCCGACGTCCGTCCCCCGGTTATCGCGGGGAACGGGCGCGGGTGGGCGAGGGTGCTTAGTCGAGATCGGCGCCGTTACTGGCTATCACCTTCTGGTACCAGAAGAATGACTTTTTACGCTTACGCGCCAGGGTGCCGTTGCCGGCATCGTCGCGATCGACATAGACAAAGCCGTAGCGCTTGCTCATCTCGCCGGTGGACGCCGAGACCAGATCGATGCAGCCCCAGCTGGTGTAGCCCATTACCGGAATGCCGTCGCCGATAGCATCGCGCATTGCCCTGATGTGCTCGCGCAGGTAGCTGATGCGATAGTCGTCATTGATGTCCCCATTGGCATCGATCTCATCGCGGGCGCCAAGCCCGTTTTCCACCAGGAACAGCGGTTTCTGATAGCGGTCGTACATCATGTTCATGGTGATGCGCAGGCCCAGCGGGTCGATGCCCCAGCCCCATTCGCTGGCCGGAATGTGCGGGTTCTTCAGCGACTTGACGATGTTGGCGGCATTGGTGTTGCTGGCGTTCATCTCCGCCGAGGCGCAGCGCGACGCGTAGTAGCTAAAGGAGACGAAATCGACGGTGTTTTTGAGGATCTCGTCATCGCCCGGCTGTTTCGCAATCGTGACCCCTTTTTCCCGGAACACCCGCGCGGCCCACACCGGATAGGCGCCGCGGGCCTGGACATCGATAAAGAACAGGTTTTCGCGGTCCTTCTCCAGCGCCATCCATACATCTTCCGGCTTGCAGGAGTAAGGGTAGAAATTACCGCCGGCCAGCATACAGCCGACCTGATTTTGTGGGTTAATCTCATGGGCGATTTTCGTCGCCAGCGCGCTGGCCACCAGCTCGTGATGCGCGGCCTGATACTTCACCTGCTCCTGGTTTTCACCCTCTTCAAACACCAGACCGGCGCCGGAGTAGGGGCTGTGCAGCATGATGTTGATTTCATTGAAGGTGAGCCAGTATTTCACCAGGCCGTCAAAAGCTTCAAAGCAGGTGCGGGCGTAGTGGCTGAAAAAATCCACCATTTTGCGGTTGCGCCAGGAGCCGTACTCCATCACCAGATGCATCGGCACGTCGAAATGGCACAGGGTGACCAGCGGCTCGATACCGTGCTTTTTGCACTCCTCGAACAGTGAGCGATAGAAGGCGATGCCCTGCGGATTCGGCTGCTGTTCGTCGCCGCGTGGGAACAGGCGGCTCCAGGCGATGGAGGTGCGAAAGACGCTGAACCCCATCTCGGCCATCAGGGCGATATCTTCTTTATAGCGATGGTAAAAATCGATCGCCTGGTGGCTGGGGTAAAATTCGTCTTCACGCAGCGTAAAGCGCTTCTCCAGGCCTAATTTTACCGGCAGGCGATGGGCGCCGTGGGGAAGGGTATCCACGGTGGTCAGCCCCTTACCGCCTTCAAGATAAGCGCCTTCAGACTGGTTGGCGGCCAGTGCGCCGCCCCATAAAAATCCCTGTGGGAAACTCGCCATGCATTACCTCATTATCAATAGTGTATTCAGGCGTGGGATGCCTGGGCCCGGGCCTGGCGCGCTCTGGCGTCGGCAGCGGCCTGCTCAACGGGAATGTCCTCAAAGCCAAGGATCAGCGTCAGGGCAAACGACAGCACCACCGACAGCGCCATCACGCCAAACACCCAGACGATGGTCATTGGATTGGCCGGATCGAAAAACTGCACGCTGGTAAACAGCCCCGGCGCCGCCATCGAATGGCTGGCCAGTCCGGCAATACCTGCCACCGCGCCGCAGATAAAGCCGCTGATTAAGCTGGCGATCAGCGGGCGCTTCAGGCGCACCGCCACGCCATACAGCGCCGGTTCGGAAATCCCGGCCAGAATCGCCGATGCCGCGGCGGCCAGCGCCGTCTGGCGCAGCTCCGGGTTTTTGGTTTTCCACGCTACCGCCAGCGAAGAGCCGCCGAGCGACAGGTTGGCGCCGATCTCCGATGGCATCACCATACCCTCTTTGCCGGTTTCGGCGATGGTCTGAATGATGGTCGGCGTAAAGACGCGGTGCATACCGGTCATCACCAACAGCGGCCACAGCCCGCCCATGATCGCCACCGACAGCCAGCCGAGATAGCTGTGGATCGTATACACCAGCGCGGAAATGGCGCTGCCGATCCAGATGCCCAGCGGGCCAATCAGCAGGATCGCCAGCGGGGCGGCGATCAGCACGATCAGCATCGGCTTCAGAAAGTTTTTCGTCACCGCCGGGGTAATGCGATCCACCCAGCGCTCGATATACGACAGGCACCAGGTCATCACCAGCGCCGGGATCACCGTATAGGTGTATTTCACCGCGGTAACCGGAATAAAGGCGAATTCAACGTGTTCTCCCTGGGCGGCTTTGGCCATCAATTCGATAAACCCAGGATGCACCAGCACCCCGGCGATGGCGATAGCCAGCGACATATTAGTTTTGAATTTCACCGCCGCGGAGGCGGCCACCATCAGCGGCAGGAAGAAAAATGCGCCGTCGCCGATAAGCGCCAGCAGGGTCAGCGTCGGCGAGCCTTTCGGCAACGCGCCGCTCATCTCGAGGATCATCGCCAGCAGCTTGACCATCGATCCGCCGATAATCGCCGGGATCAGCGGTGACATGGTGCCGATCAGCGCGTCGAGGATCCCGGCGCCGATGCGTTTCAGGGTCAGCGGCGCTTTGCCCTGCGGCTCAGCCGGGCGCAGGTCGCCAGGCAGCAGATTCACCACCTCGCGGTAGGCCTGGGAGACAGTGTTGCCGATGATCACCTGGCACTGGTTATCGCTGCGCACGACGCCGAGCACCCCGGCCAGCCCTTTCAGGGTAGAGCTATCGACCTGTTCGTCGTCTTTAACCACGAAGCGCAGACGGGTCATGCAGTGGGTAACGGCGGCGACGTTGTCGACCCCGCCGATTGCCGCGACTATCTGTTGCGCCAGGGCTGCATAATTTTTCGACATCGGATTTTATCCTGTTTATCAATAGGGTACTGATCTGCCACCGCCCCGCATCGCCGGGCGATACCATGTTTTTATAGGAAACCGGTTCCACAAAATCATGGTGAGTTTCAGTTAATTTCACAAGAAATAAAAAAATATGATCTCAATTTTGTGATTTTGATCGCTAAGCGTCGCCGTGAGCCGGATCGCGTTGGTGAACAGGGGAGTGCTGTAAAAGCGGGAAACGTGCAGTACACTGCCTGCAACTTTTGCAACAGGAAGAATCACATGGCAACGATGCTGGAGGTCGCAAAGCGCGCGGGGGTATCGAAGGCGACCGTTTCGCGGGTGCTGTCGGGCAACGGCTATGTCAGCCAGGAGACCAAAGACCGGGTGTTTAAGGCGGTGGCGGAGAGCGGCTACCGGCCAAATCTGCTGGCGCGCAACCTGGCGACCAAAACCACGCAAACCCTCGGCCTGGTGGTGACCAATACCCTGTACCACGGCGTCTATTTTAGCGAACTGCTGTATCACGTGGCGCGGATGACGGAGGATAAAGGGCGGCAGCTGATCCTGGCCGACGGCAAGCACAGCGCGCAAGAGGAGCGGGAGGCGATCCAGTACCTGCTGGATCTGCGCTGCGATGCGATCATCATCTACCCGCGCTTTCTCACCGTTGATGAGATGGACGAGATCGTTGAGAACCACTCGCAGCCGATCATGGTGCTTAATCGCCGCCTGCGCCGCCACGCCAGCCACTGCGTCTGGTCCGATCAAAAAGCCTCGGCGATGCGGGTAGTGGAGCGGCTGATTGCGCTTGGCCATCGCGATATCGCCTTTATTACCGGCTCCCTTGACTCTCCCACCGGCGTCGAACGCCTCGCCGGCTACAAAGACGCGCTGGCTGGCCACGGCATCGCCCTGAACGAGGCGCTTATCGCCGAAGGGCGCTGGACGCCGGAAACCGGGGCGGCGGGGGTGGAGAGCCTGCGTCAGCGCGGGGTTACCTACAGCGCGCTGGTGGCGAGCAATGACGATATGGCCATCGGGGCGATGAAGCAGCTTCACCAGCTGGGCGTTAAGGTGCCAGAACAGGTCTCGGTGGTGGGGTTTGACGATATTGCTCTTGCGCCGTATATGGTGCCGTCGCTCGCCAGCGTCCGGGTGCCGGTGACGGAGATGATTAAAGAGAGCATCAATCGGCTGATCTTTATGCTGGATGGCGGGGAATTCAACTTTCAGCAAAGCTTTCCCGGAGCGCTGATTGAACGCGAGTCGCTGGTGGCGGGCCCCTGTGCCTGACGTCGTCAGCTGTCATCGTCACTACTGACGATGACAGCAAACCGCAGCTATAATAGTCTTTATAATCAATACATTAAAAAATTGGAACGTATTATGCATACTCCGGCGCGTAACCTTCTTACTGCTGGAGAAATGGATGAACCGTTTCATTATCGCCGATGCGAGCAAATGTATCGGCTGTCGCACTTGCGAAGTGGCCTGCGTGGTATCCCATCAGGAACATCAGGACTGCGCCTCCCTGACGCCTCACACCTTTCAGCCGCGTATTCACGTGATCAAAGGGGTCAATGTTTCCACGGCGACCGCCTGCCGTCAGTGTGAAGACGCCCCCTGCGCCAATGTCTGCCCGAACGGCGCCATCAGCCGCGATAAAGGCTTTGTCCATGTGATGCAGGAGCGTTGCATCGGCTGCAAAACCTGCGTCGTCGCCTGCCCGTACGGGGCGATGGAGGTGGTGGTGCGCCCGGTGATCCGCCATAGCGGCGCCGGACTGAACGTCGTGGCGGAAAAAGCCGAAGCCAACAAGTGCGATCTCTGCTTCCACCGCGAGAGCGGCCCGGCCTGCATGGAAGTCTGCCCGACGCATGCCCTCGTGTGCGTTGACCGCAACAAACTTGAGCAGATGAATATCGAGAAACGTCGCCGTACGGCGCTGGCCTGGTAAGTCAAGGCATGAACGGGGTGCAAATCCGCATTCGCGGTAAAGTGCAGGGGGTGGGGTTCCGCCCCTTTGTCTGGCAGCTGGCCCGGGCGCAGGCCCGCTGCGGCGATGTCTGTAACGACGGCGACGGCGTACTGGTGCGGCTGGTCGGGGGCGACGACGGTTTTACTGCCGCTCTGGCTGACCACTGCCCGCCGCTGGCGCGGATCGACAGTACCGCCTGCATTCCCTATCGCTGGGCGGCCACGCCGCAGGATTTCACCATCCGCGAGAGCGGGGCGGGACGGATGCGGACTCAGATTGTGCCCGATGCCGCGACCTGCCCGGCGTGCCTCGCGGAGATGAACGATCCCCGGGCACGCCGCTACCGCTACCCCTTTATCAACTGCACCCACTGCGGCCCGCGGTTAACCATTATTCGCGCCATGCCCTACGACCGGCCCTTCACCGCAATGGCGCCGTTCCCGCTCTGTTCCCCTTGTGAAGCGGAATTCCGCGATCCTGCCGATCGCCGTTTTCACGCCCAGCCGGTGGCCTGCCCCGACTGCGGGCCGCGACTGGAATGGCGGGCAGAGGGGGAAACGCTGGACGGCGAGGCGGCGCTGCAGGCGGCTATCGCCCGGCTGGCGGCGGGCGACATCGTGGCGATAAAAGGCATCGGCGGCTTTCATCTGGCCTGCGATGCCGGTAACCCCGCTGCCGTTGCCACGCTGCGGGCGCGAAAACACCGCCCGGCAAAACCGCTGGCGGTAATGCTGCCGACGGCAACGGGCTTACCCGCCGCCGCCGCGGCGCTGATGGGCTCCCCGGCGGCGCCCATCGTACTGATTGCCAAAGCGCAGGTCTCCGGCCTGTGCGACGAAATAGCGCCAGGGCTTGCGGAAGTTGGGGTGATGCTGCCGTCTAATCCGCTGCAGCATTTGCTTCTGCAGGGCCTGGCGCGCCCCATCGTAATGACCTCCGGCAACCTTAGCGGCCGTCCGCCGGCGTTAAGTAATGCTCAGGCGCTCAATGAGTTAGCCGACATTGCCGACGGCTTTCTCTTGCATAATCGCGACATCGTACAGCGGATGGATGATTCACTGGTGCGCTCAAGCGGTGAAATGCTGCGCCGCGCCCGGGGCTACGTCCCGGACGCGCTGCCGCTGCCGCCGGGGCTAGGAGACATCCCGCCGCTGCTGGCTCTCGGCGCGGATATGAAAAATACCTTCTGCCTGGCGCGCGGCAGCGAAGCGGTGCTGAGCCAGCACTTTGGCGATCTTGGCGAGGAAGGTGTTGAACAGCAGTGGCGCAGCGCCCTGCAGCTGATGCAGAGCATTTACGCGTTTGTGCCGCAGCGGGTGGTGGTTGATGCCCATCCCGGCTATCGTTCAACGCAGTGGGCGGCCTCCCTGCCCCTGCCGCTGGAGACAGTGCTGCATCACCATGCGCACGCCGCGGCATGCCTGGCGGAGCACCGCTGGCCGCTTGACGGCGGGGACGTTATCGCCCTGACACTCGACGGTATTGGTATGGGGGAGAACGGCGCGCTGTGGGGCGGGGAGTGCCTGCGGGTCAACTATCGCGAATGCGAACATCTTGGCGGGCTGCCGGCCGTCGCGCTGCCAGGGGGGGACCTGGCGGCACGCCAGCCGTGGCGAAATTTGCTGGCCCACTGTCTGGCATTTGTCCCTGACTGGCAGGATTATCCGCAGGCCGCCACCCTGCGCCAGCGCAACTGGCCGCTGCTGGCGCAGGCCATCGAGCGCGGGATTAACGCGCCGCGCGCCTCATCCTGCGGACGGCTGTTTGATGCCGTTGCCTGCGCCCTGGATTGCGCGCCGGAGAGTCTGAGCTATGAAGGCGAAGCGGCCTGTCGGCTGGAGGCGCTGGCCGCCAGCTGCCCCGGCGTCAGCCACCCGGTTACGCTGCCGTGGCGCGACGACGCGCTGGATTTAGCGACCTTCTGGCGGCAATGGCTGAGCTGGCAGGCGACTCCGGCGCAGAAAGCGTGGGCTTTCCACGACGCCCTGGCCTGGGGACTGGCGGCGATGGCCCGCGACTGCGCCACCGTCCGCGGCATCGACACGATGGTCTGCAGCGGCGGGGTGCTGCATAACCGCCTGCTGGCGGCGCGATTGACCTTTTATCTGGCGGATTTTACTCTGCTGTTTGCACAGCAGTTGCCGGCCGGTGACGGCGCAATCGCCTATGGTCAGGCGGTGATCGCCGCCGCCCGCTGGCAGGCTCAAGGAATACAACCATGATAATGACAGTTTTACGCCAGCAGCCGCGCGCCGCGGGTCTGGTGCTGGGGTTGATCGCGGCGAATTTACTGGCCTGGTGCTGGGCGCTGCAGGCCTTTGGCGACAGCGGCGCGCTGATGGCCGCCAGCCTGCTGGCCTGGGGCTACGGCCTGCGCCACGCGGTGGACGCCGACCATATTGCGGCGATTGATAACGTGACCCGCAAGATGATGCAGCAGGGGCGGCGGCCTTTCGCCGTCGGGGCGTGGTTTTCGCTGGGCCACTCATCGATTGTGGTGCTGGCCTCGGCGGCGATTGCCGCGACCGCCACCGCCTTCAGCACGCAGATGAGCTGGCTGCATGATACCGGCAGCGTCATCGGCACCGCCGTGTCGGCCCTGTTTTTACTGGCGATGGCCTTTATCAACCTGGTGATTTTACGCAGCGTGTGGCGCAGCTTTCAGGCATGGAAGCGCGGGGAGCCGGTGAGCGACGAAATCGTCAGCGGCGGCGGGGTGATGAGCTGGCTGTTTGGCAAGACCTTCCGTCTGATAAGCCGCAGCTGGCAGATGTACCTGGTCGGTTTCCTGTTTGGCCTCGGTTTTGATACCGCCACCGAAATCGGCGTACTGAGTATCTCCGCCGCCGGCGCGTCGAGCGGGATTTCCGTCTGGTCGATTATGGTCTTTCCGGCACTGTTCGCCAGCGGTATGGCGCTGGTGGATACCCTCGATAACGTGCTGATGGTCGGCGCCTACGGCTGGGCGTTCAGCAAACCGCAGCGCAAGCTCTATTACAACATGACCATCACCGGCACCTCGGTGGTGGTGGCGCTGTTTATCGGCGGCCTGGAAGCGCTGGGCCTGCTAATGGATAAGTTTGCGCTCAGCGGCGGAATATGGCGCTGGGTAGGGGCGTTAAACGACAACCTCGGCGACGCCGGATTTGTGGTGGTTGGGTTGTTTGTCGCCTGTTGGGCGCTATCGGTGCTTAACTATCGCTGGCGCGGCTACGACAATCTGGCGCGCTAGGCTGGATATGTTCCCGGCTTGCGCTGCGCTTAGCCGGGCTACCAGGACAATACCGTAGCCCGGCTAAGGCGTTTACGCCGCAAGCCGGGAAAACCATCAACTTACCAGTTGTTTGAGCAGCGCAAAGGCTTCCTTCATTTTGTCTTCACTCACCACAAAGGCCCGCAGCTGGTTTTCGGCATCCACGCCTTTCGCCACCAGCCCCTCTTTGGCGGCCACGATATTCCACGTCAGATCGTCGCGGCGGGTGTCGCCGGCCAGATGCAGCGGCAGATCCGGGGTTTTCACCTTCACCAGCATTGGCGGCAGCTTGAGTTCTCCCGCCTGCGCCAGCAGATTTTTACTCAGGCACATGGCGCTGAGTAAAATCGGCTGCAGGAACGGCAGTACCACGCCGTTGATTTCCGCACAGTCGCCGAGCGCATAAATCGCCGGGTCGCTGGTTTGCAGCTGGCTATTGACCACAATACCGCGGTTAATCTGCAGTCCGGCGTGGCGCGCCAGCGACGTTTCCGGGCGCAGGCCGGCGGCGGCCACCACCGCATCGACGGTTATCGCGCGCTGGCGATCGAGACTGACGCGAATGCCGTCGGCGGTTTGCTCCAGCCCCTCCAGCTGCGTTTTCAGCATCAGATGTACGCCCATCTCGGTGAGCCGATGCTGCAGGCGGCTGCTGGCCTCCGGCGGCATCAGCGCCGCCAGCACGCTGGCGGAGTTATCGACTACCGTTACCGCTTTACCGGCGCGGCAGAAATCCATCGCCAGTTCGCAGCCAATCAGGCCGCCGCCGACGATCAGCACGCGCTTCGCGTCGTGCAGCCGGCTCTGCGCCGCGCCATATTCGCGCTGGCTATTGAGCGTTAGCATCAGCTCGCGCCCCGGCACCGACGGGATAAACGGCGTCGCGCCGGTGGCCAGCACCAGTTTGTCGTAGCGCCACTGGTTATCGTGGCTCTTCACTAACCGGTTTTCGGCGTCGATATCGCTTACCCAGGTATGGGGAAACAGACGCAGAGTGTACTGCTCGGCGAACTCGCCGGCACTTTGCAGGGTCAGATCGTCGGCCTTCTGTCCGCGGCTGATGACATGGCTGAGGTCCGGTTTGTTGTATTCATCCATGCTATCGGCGGCGATGAGGGTCAGCGGGATTTGCGCATCCTGCTTACGAATATTTTTCACCAGCTGGCGGGCCGCGAAGCCCGAGCCGATGATGACGATGCCATCACTCATTTTGCCTCCGTCGCCAGTACGTCAAAGACATCTTTGCCAAGAGAACACTCAGGGCAGAGGAAATTGTCCGGCACTTCGCTCCACGGCGTACCCGGCTGTACATCCTGATTAGGTTCGCCTTTCGCCGGGTCATAGACCCACTGGCACACGCTGCACTGCATCATGGGACCGAGATCGGCGGCCGCGGCGGCGGCACAGGCGCAGTCTTGTGGTTCCGGCGTTGTCGCTGCTTCAGCAACCGGCAGCGGCGAGAGGGCCCATTGGCGGGCGATGTCGCGACCGTGTTGGCGGCACAGCTCCAGCGCGTCGATATCCGGGCGCCATTTGGCTTTCAGGCTCAGCGACATCTCAAAGCCGGCATCCTGCAGGCGGGTGGACAGGCGGTCTACCGCGCCGCCGCTCCAGCCGTGCGAGCCAAAGGCGCTGGCGCGTTTATTGCGAAAACGCAGCCCGGTCATCTCTTCCACCAGCCCGGCGATTTTCGGCATCATCACGTTGTTCATGGTGGACGTGCCGACAAGTACGCCTTTCGAGCGGAAAACATTGGTGAGGATGTCGTTTTTGTCGCTGCGGGCGACGTTAAAGATTTTCACCGCTACCCGTGGGTCAACCTCGGTGATCCCCTGGGCAATGGCGTCCGCCATCATGCGGGTATTATTGGACATGGTGTCGTAAAAGATGGTGATGCGATCTTCCTGATAATCCGCCGCCCACTCGAGGTATTTCTCGACGATTTGCGTCGGGTTATCGCGCCAGACCACGCCGTGGGAGGTGGCAATCATCTCCACCGGCAGGTTGAAGCCGAGGATTTCAGTAATTTTCGGCGTCACCAGGCGGCTGAAGGGCGTCAGGATGTTGGCGTAGTAGCGCTGGCACTGTTCGTACAGTTCAGTCTGGTCCACTTCATCGTTGAACAGATGTTCGTCGCAATAGTGCTGGCCGAAGGCGTCGTTGCTGAACAGCACCGCGTCGCCGGTCAGGTAGGTCATCATGCTGTCCGGCCAGTGCAGCATCGGCGTTTCCACGAAGATCAGCTGTTTACCGTTACCGATGTCGAGAGTATCGCCGGTTTTCACCACGTGGAAGTTCCACTCCGGATGATGATGGTGGCCGTTGATCGAGTCGATGGCGTTGGCGGTGCAGTAGATCGGCGTATCCGGGATCTGCATCATCAGTTCGGTCAGCGCGCCGGCATGGTCCTCTTCGGCGTGGTTAATGACGATATAGTCGAGGTCGGCGAGGTCGATTTCGCGGCGCAGGTTCTGTACGAACTCGCGGCTGAATTTATGATCGACGGTATCGATCAGCACGTTTTTCTCTTCGCGGATGAGATAGCTGTTGTAGCTGCTGCCGCGCAGCGTTTTATATTCGGTGCCGTGGAAATCACGCACTTCCCAGTCACGTTGGCCAACCCAAAGAATGTTATTTTTCACCACAATAGACATAGCAACCTCAATCAATACAGTGTGTTTAAACTCAGTTGACTGGCTTATATCAAGTTGCGTGCCAACTTTTTAATTCATTGATAATTATCTGTTTTTAATTTTTTCTGATTTTGGTTGTTGTCAAAATGACAATGGTTAAAATAGTCGATATGACAATGCGTATTGTCAAAATGACAATGGAGCGGCAATGAGTTTTTCCGTCGACGAGCTGGCGAGAATCGCCATAGATTTACAAAGCGATATTGGTCACACCGACCGCTTTTCGCGCCTGATTACTACCCTGCGGCAAATTCTTGGCTGCGATGCCTCGGCGCTGCTGCGCTATGAGGCGCATCAGTTTGTGCCGCTGGCGATCGATGGCCTGGCGCAGGATGTGCTCGGTCGGCGCTTTGCCCTGGAAGGACACCCGCGGCTGGAGGCGATTGCGCGCGCCGGGGATGTGGTGCGCTTCCCGGCGGATAGCGACCTGCCCGACCCCTATGACGGGCTGATCCCCGGTCATGAGAGCCTCAAAGTCCATGCCTGCGTGGGACTGCCGCTGTTTGCCGGGCAGACGCTGATTGGCGCGCTGACCCTGGACGGCATGGATGCCGATCGTTTCGATAGCTTCAGCGATGAAGAGCTGCGGCTGATTGCCGCGCTGGTGGCCGGGGCGCTGAATAATGCGCTGCTTATCGCCCGCCTTGAAGCGCAAAACGTCCTGCCGGCGCAGGCGGTGAATTACCCGCTGCCGGAGCGCCAGGAGATCATCGGCCTGTCGGGGCCCATGCTGCAGCTGAAAAAAGAGATCGATATCGTCGCCGCCTCGGATTTAAACGTGCTGATCAGCGGCGAAACCGGCACCGGCAAAGAGCTGGTGGCGAAGGCGGTGCATCAGGGGTCACCGCGAGCCGCCAACCCTCTGGTGTACCTCAACTGCGCGGCGCTGCCGGAAAGCGTAGCGGAGAGCGAGCTGTTCGGCCATGTGAAAGGGGCATTTACCGGGGCTATCAGCAACCGCAGCGGTAAATTTGAGATGGCGGATAATGGCACCCTGTTTCTTGACGAAATCGGCGAACTGTCGCTGGCGTTGCAGGCCAAACTGCTGCGCGTGCTGCAGTATGGCGATATTCAGCGCGTCGGCGATGACCGCAGCCTGCGGGTCGATGTGCGGGTGCTGGCGGCGACGAACCGCGATCTGCGCCAGGAGGTGGTGGAAGGGCGCTTTCGCGCCGATCTGTACCATCGGCTGAGCGTCTTCCCGCTGTCGGTTCCGCCGCTACGCGAGCGGGAAAGTGACGTGGTGCTGCTGGCGGGCTATTTCTGCGAGCAGTGCCGCCTGCGGATGGGGCTGGCGCGGGTCATTTTGGCTGAGGCGGCGCGAAACCGGCTGCAGCAGTGGTCCTGGCCGGGCAACGTGCGCGAACTGGAGCATGCTATCCATCGGGCGGTGGTGCTGGCGCGGGCCACCCAGGCCGGTGATGAAGTGGTCCTGGAGCCGCAGCATTTCCAGTTTGCGGTGGCGGCGCCGATGTTGCCGACTGAGACGGCGGCAGCGGCGCCCGCGACGGGAAACATCAATCTGCGCGAGGCGACCGACTCTTTTCAGCGAGAAGCCATTAGCCGCGCGCTGGAGGCGAACCAGGGCAACTGGGCGGCGACCGCCCGAGCGCTGGAACTGGACGTCGCCAACCTGCATCGGCTGGCGAAACGTCTGGGGCTTAAAGGATCCCCGCCTGGTAAAAGTTCTGCAGGTTAATGGCGCCGACCAGTTGGCCGTTCTCATCCACTACCGGCGCGGCGCTGATTTTGTGTTTCATCAGCCGCTCTTTGGCTTCCACCGCGCGGCTATCCGCCTGCAGCGTTACGCCGTTGCGGGTCATCGCCCGAGTGACGCCATCGTTGAGCGTACCGCCAGCAACCAGCCAGCGGCGCAGGTCGCCGTCGGTGAAAACGCCCTGCACGCGGTTGGCTTCATCGCAGACCGCCACCAGGCCGAGTCCGGTTCGGCTTAGTTCGAGCATAGCGTCCATGACGTTGGCCTCGGTATTGACCCGCGGCACTTCTTCATCACGACGCATCAGGTGATGCACTTTGTTCAGCAGCCGCGCGCCGAGGGCGCCCGCCGGGTGGGAACGGGCGAAATCCTCTTCATTGAAACCGCGCGCCTGCATCACCGCCATCGCCAACGCGTCGCCCAGCATCAGCGTATTGACGGTGCTGGAGGTTGGCGCCAGATGCATCGGGCAGGCCTCGCGCTCCACGGCGATATCCAGCACCGCTTTCGCCGCCAGCGCCAGCGGCGAGGTGGATTTGCCGGTCATCGCCAGCAGCGGAATGCCTTTTTCTTCCAGCCGCGGCACGATGAGATCCAGCTCTTTCGCGCTACCGGAGTAGGAGATAAACAGCATCACGTCGCGGCTATCGAGCATGCCGAGATCGCCGTGCAGGGCTTCCGCCGGATGGACGAAAAAGGCCGGGGTGCCGGTGCTGGCGAAGGTTGCCGCCAGCTTTTTACCGATGTGGCCGGATTTACCGATACCGGAGACAATCAGTTTGCCCTCGCAGTGGATAATGGTTTCCGCCGCGCGGATGAAGTCGTCGCCCAGGCGCTCCGGCAGGCGGCTCGCCTCCTGCAGCTCAAGCATCAGGGTCTGGCGTCCGGCCTCTAACAAAAAGTTACTCATGATGTTCTCCAGTAATAATGACTTCAATGCCTTTGGCTTCCAGCGCCCGCTGGAATTCCGGGTCAATATCGGCATCGGTAATCAATTTATCCACGCGTTCAAGGCCGCAGACAATATTGGGGCTTTTACGACCAAACTTGGATGAGTCGGCCATCAGGATCACTTCGCGGGCGGCGTTGCACATCGCTTTGCTGACGGTATAGACCTCATTAAAGGTAGTGACTCCGGCGTTCAGATCGATACCGTCGGTGCCCATAAACAGCTTGTCGAAGCTGAACTGTTCGAAGGCGTTTTCCGCCAGCTGGCCGTGAAAAGAGGCCGATTTTTTACGGAAGGTGCCGCCCGGCATCAGGATGGTCTGCTCGTTATCGAACTCTGATAGCGCGTTGACGATATGCAGGCTGTTGGTCATCACCGTGATGTTATTAAAGTGACTCAGCAATGGCACCATCTGCAGCACGGTGCTGCCGGCGTCGAGGATAATTGAATCGCCATCGTGGATGTATCGCACGGCGGCCTCGGCAATCTGCGCTTTTTTATGGGTGTTGATCAGCGTCTTATGGTCAATCGGCGGATCGGCTTCATCCTTGTTGAGTACCACGCCACCGTAGGTGCGAATGACGGTGCCGGCGTTTTCCAGCGTGACCAGATCCTTGCGGATGGTGGTGCCAGTGGTATCGAAGTGTTGCGCCAGCTCTTCGACCGAGCATTTTCCCTGCGACTGCAGGAACTCGAGAATGGCTGCCTGGCGCTGACGTGGTTTCATAGGCGTCTATCCTGCGTTTAAGTTTCGAAGTGATAATTTCGCAAGATATTTACTTTTACAACGAAATTATCCATGTTTCGGATTAAGCGCTAATGATAGTGCATTCTGACAGCGCGGATCATGGGGAAAGATCACATCAGGCTGCAATTCCGCAATATGTTTGCCTGCCAGAGCCGGGATCTTTTGCGGACTGGCGAAAATGGTGAAGCCTTTCATCAGCAGCGTGTCGCAAATGCGGTCGTTATCATCGACGGCGATGGCGACGATGGCGCGCGGTTGAAAGCGCCCGGCGGAGCGGCCGACGCCCACCCGCCCCTGCTGGCACAGGCTATCAAAGGCGCGATTGAAGCGGCGGATCTGCCAGCCGCCAAAGGCCAGCTGGGTAAGCCAGGCGATGGCGGCGACGATGATTAATGCAGTAACCATAGGTCTCTCCTTAAGGGGGGCGGGAACAGCCCAGGTCACGGCGCGAGCGCCTAACCCGAGCGACCCGCGGTGCCGTTTTTTTGTCGGGTGGCGGCTAACGCCTTACCCGACCTACAGTTTTGTAGCCCGGATAAGCGCAGCGCCATCCGGGAACCTGTTAAAACATCACCTGGCCGCCGGTGACGTTGATCGACTGCCCGGTGCAGTACGACGCCTGTGGGCTAGCGTAAAACATCAATACGTTCAGCACATCCTGATATTCGCAGCCGCGCTTCAGCGGCACCTTGTCGATGTAGTACTGCTCGACTTCGCTCTCATCGATACCGAGCTTGGTGGCATACTGCGGCAGCAGCGACTGGAACATCGGCGACTTCAGCAGATTGCCGAGCATCAGCGAATGCACGGTAATGCCATATTCCGCCAGATCCAGCGCCAGCGACTGGGTCAGCCCGACGCCGCCGAACTTCGCCGCGCTGTAGCCGGAGTTGTGCTTACTGCCGACTTTGCCGGATTTCGAGTTGATCTGAATGATCCGCCCCTTAATACCGTCGCGGATCATCAACCGCGAGAACTCGCGGGCGCAGAGAAAATAGCCCACCAGATTGACCTGCAGCGAGCGGTCGAAATCCCCCAGCGCGAAGTCGCTAATAAACGCCGCCTTGGCGATCCCGGCACTGTACACCAGCAGGTCGACGCGCGAAAAAATCTCATCCACCCCGTGGGCCAGGGCGGTGACGCTGGCCTCGCTGGTGGCGTCGGCGCCGAAGCCGTACGCCATACCTTCGCCATACTCAGCGTTAATCTCCTGGGCGACGCGGCTGGCTTTTTCGCTCTGAATATCGACCACCGCCACGCGGTAGCCTTCGGCGGCCAGCCCGCGGCACAGAAACTCTCCTAAGGTTTGTCCACCGCCAATGACAACAGCAACCTGATTCATCTCTCTCTCCTTTTAAGCAACAAACTTCAGTACGCAGCCGGGCGCGATGGCGTCCGGCACCGGGCCCGCCACATGGACGGTACCTGGGAACTCCGCTTCACGATGGCCGTCAAAGCGCAGGGTGATGTGGCCCAGCTCGCGCAGGTTTTGTTCAGCGACCTCGCCGACGGCGGTCACCGGGTAGCGCTGTTCGCCAAGCTGCAGCTCTGCCCCCGGCTGCAGCGTGCCAGCAAGCTCGCCGTGGTTGTGAATAAAGCAGTACTCTTCGATATCCGCCGGGGCGCCCTCGCGGAAGGTGATCAGCATTTGCTCTTCCAGCGCCATCGTCGCGCAGGCGCCGATGTGCGTAATGGTGGTCTGGTAAATCACAGTCATCTGCAGGAACCTCTTACTGGTAAATAAATCCGGAAACGAACCACGCGATCAGCACCGTTGGTGCGCCGGTCAGAAAGCGGCTGACCAGCACTGACGGCACGCCGACGCGCACGGTATCCTGGCGGGCTTCGGCTAGCGACAGGCCTACCGGAATAAAATCGCAGGCGGCCTGGGCGTTAATGGCGAATAGGGCGGGCAGGGCGAGGTGCGGCGGAATGTTGCCGAGGCCGATTTGAACGCCGATCAGCACGCCGATCACCTGGGCAATAACCGCGCCGGGGCCGAGAAACGGCGACAGCAGCGGGAAAGAGCAAATCAGCGCCAGGGTTACCAGCCCCAGCGGATGGCTGGCGAGCGGCGCCAGGCCGTGGGCGATCCAGTCGCCGATGCCGGAGGCCATGATGATGCCGATCAGCGCCGAGACGAAAGCCATAAACGGCAGAATGGTTTTCAGCACCGTATCAATGGTGTCGCGCCCGGCCTGGAACAGCACCGCCACCACCGAACCCATGCCCATCCCGACCTTCGCCAGCAGGCCATCGCTCTGTTCAGTAATCTTCTTGCTGGTGTCGTAATCGCGACCCGCGCTCTTGTTTTCCGCCGGCGGCTCGGAAACCCCTGCGCTGTCGGGAGCGATGCACTGGATGTTGTCCTCTTTGACGCCGGAGACATAAATATCTTCCGTGATGTACTGGGCCAGCGGCCCTGATTTGCCGGTGGCATGAATATTCACCGTCGGGATGCGGCGCTTAGGATAGAGCCCGCAGCGCAGGGTGCCCCCGCAGTCGATAATTGCCACGCCGATGTTGCTTTCCGCTGGTTCCCCCTCTTTAAACCCGTCCACCGGCTGCCAGCCGGTCAGGCTGGCGATGCGGTCAACGATCGCCGGGCGGGTGCCGGCGGTGATATAGACGATCTTTTTGCCTTCGACGGCGTCGAGCTCAAGCGGGCCGCCCCAGCCGCCGGTGCCTTTCTCTATACGAATACGGGTCATGATGTCGCTCCTGACAGATGCACTTTCTGGGAAAGCTGAATCGCCATTTTTCTCTCGAAAATCGAGGTGGTCAGGTCGGTGACCCAGCCGCGGAAGAAGTTAGTCACCAGCCCGACCAGCAGGTAGCTCACCGCCAGCGGACCGAGCGGTAGGCCGAGGGTAGTGAGGCCGTTGGCGATGCCGAGATAGACGAACAGCTCGCCGGGGTTGATATGTGGAAACAGCCCGTTCATTGAGTGGCAGCTATACGACGCCGCCGCGTAATAGCTGGGCTTGTACTTCTCTGGCATAAACCGGCCGAGGCTTAACGTCATTGGGTTACAAAACACGAAGGTGCCGATGCAGGGTAGCAGCAGGTAGCGGGAGATTGGGTTTCCTGCGCAGCGCTGCGCCAGCTTCTCGATCCGCTGCTGGCCGATAAAGTTGATCAGCGCGTTCATGATCACCAGCAGGCTGATCAGCAAGGGGAGGATCCCGGTCACCATGCCGGTAAATACCTCGCCGCCTTTCTGAAACAGGCCGATAAACCACTCCGCGCCGTGGGTCACGACGTCAATCATTGTTCTCTCCTTCAGCATGTTATTTTTCTTGCTAATCGCAGGCTGATTTTAATCATTTTGAAAGGTTTAAAAGTGTTAAATGGATCGCAAAATGAAAGATAAATATTTTATTTTGAAAGATGATGCGGGCGAGATGAAATGTTGCAGGGCATGAAAGCACGCACGGGAGGAGCCGTTGAAGGACTATTTTGTCTACAAACAGATTGTCGCTTTCTTGTTGGTCGTCGCATGCTTTACCATAATTATCCCTTGCTGAATTTGTTAAACGGAATTCCCATGTTGAAGCGTCGCTATCTGGCTTTACTTCCCCTTTGTGTGCTCCTCGCTGCCTGCAGCAGCAAACCCAAGACCCCCGCGGAAACGGAGATGGCGAGTGGAACCGGCGGCTTTTTGCTGGAACCGCAGCATAACGTGATGCAGATGGGCGGCGACTTCGCCAACAACCCGGCGGCGGCGCAGTTTATCGATAAGATGGTGGCGAAGCACGGCTTCGACAGGCAGCAGCTGCAGGAGATCCTGTCGCAGGCAAAGCGCCTGGATTACGTCCTGCGGCTGATGGATCGTCAGGCGCCGACCGGCCTGCCGCCAACCGGGCCGACCGGCGCCTGGCTGCGCTACAAGAAACAGTTCATTACCCCGGATAATGTGCAGAACGGCGTGGTGTTCTGGAATCAGTATCAGGACGCGCTCAACCGCGCTTATCAGGTTTACGGCGTGCCGCCGGAAATCATCGTCGGCATTATCGGCGTGGAGACTCGCTGGGGCCGGGTGATGGGCAAAACCCGGATCCTCGACGCGCTGGCGACGCTGTCGTTTAGCTACCCGCGCCGCGCCGAATACTTCTCGTCGGAGCTGGAAACTTTCCTGCTAATGGCGCGCAGCGAAAGCGACGACCCGCTGGATCTGAAAGGCTCTTTCGCCGGGGCGATGGGCTACGGTCAGTTTATGCCGTCCTCCTATAAGCAGTATGCGGTCGATTTTAACGGTGACGGACATATCAACCTGTGGGACCCGGTGGATGCTATCGGCAGCGTGGCCAACTACTTCAAACAGCATGGCTGGGTGAGCGGCGATCTGGTGGCGGTGCAGGCGCTGGGGCAGGCCCCGGGGCTGGAGAATGGTTTCAAGACTAAATACAGCGTTTCGCAGCTGGCGGCCGCAGGGCTGACCCCGACCCAGCCGCTGGGTAACCATCAGCAGGCCAGCCTGCTGCGGCTGGACGTCGGCACCGGCTATGAGTACTGGTACGGGCTGCCGAACTTCTACACCATCACCCGCTACAACCACAGCACCCACTACGCGATGGCCGTCTGGCAGCTGGGTCTGGCGGTTGCGCAGGCCCGCGGCGGTTATTAATCCTTTCATCCGGCTGACAATTTCCCCAGCCTCCCCGGATAACGGCGCGTAGCGCCTTATCCGGGTTACGGTCCGGTATCCGGTTGCTAGCCACGGTAAGCGCAGCGCGACCTGGGGAGAGTTCAATGACAGCTTGTCGCCCATCGGCAACACTGCGGCTACGTTACGCGCCGTCATCCGCACGTTGGCGGCGGAGTTCGCCAGCGCCTTATCCGGGCTACGGTCTGGTATCCGGTTGCTAGCCCCGGGAAGCGCAGCGCGACTGGGGGATGACGCCGAGGAGGCCGCGCTTATCCCCCCGTTTTTTCCCGTCTCCATGCCTCTTGTTGACCTTTGTTACATTTCCGCTGACTGACGCTGATTTACATTCTTTCTTCGCTTCGTTATTGTTATGTTATAACATTAAATTGAGGCGGGGATATGTTCACATCGATTTTTATGGCATCCGGCGCGGCGCGCGCGGCTATCGCAGGCGTGCTGCTGGCGGCGCTATGGTTAGCAACCTGGTGGGCGGTGACGCTGCCATGATTGAACTGGAGCAGCTGGTCGCCGGCTATGACGGGGTAGCGATCACCCCTCCGCTGAGCGGGATGATATGCCCCGGCAGCCTGACGGCGATTGTTGGCCTCAATGGCTGCGGAAAATCAACGCTGCTGAAAACCCTCGCCGGGTTTCTTCCGCCGGTCAGTGGCCGCCTGCGCTGGCAGGGAAAACGGCCGGTGATCGGCTGGCTGGCGCAGCGCCATGCCCTCGAGTCGCAGTTTCCTCTCAACGTGCAGGATGTGGTAAGCCAGGGCGCATGGCCTGGCGTGTCGCTGCTGCGCGGTCTGGGGGGCGGCACCCGGCGACGCATCGGCGCGGTGCTGGAGCGGGTCGGGCTGGCGGGCCTGGCGAAAACGCCGATCGAAGCGCTCTCCGGCGGCCAGTTTCAGCGCATGCTATTTGCCCGGGTGATGGTGCAGCAGGCGCCGCTGGTGATGCTCGACGAGCCCTTCACCGGTATCGACGAAGCGACCAGTCGCGAACTAATGGATTTGATCCTCGAGATGCACCGGCAGGGACAGACCATCCTGGCGGTGCTGCATGATAACCAGCGGGTGGCCGACTTTTTCCCCGAGACGCTGCTGCTGACTCCCCAGCGCGCCTGCTGGGGCGCTACCCGGGCGGTGCTCCCGGCCTTCAGTCATGTGAGGTCGGCATGATCTGGCACACCTTCTTTCAGCCTTTCATTGAATTCGGCTTTATGCGTCGGGCCCTCGTGGTGTGTCTGGCGCTGTCGCTGAGCACCACCATGCTGGGCGTCTTCCTGCTGCTGCGGCGCATGAGCCTGATGGGCGATGCGCTGTCGCACGCCATTCTCCCCGGCGTGGCGGTGGGGTATCTGCTGAGCGGCATGTCGCTGCTGGCCATGACCCTCGGCGGCTTCATCGCCGGCATCGTGGTTGCCCTGGTGGCCGGGTGGGTGAGCCGGCGGACACCGTTAAAAGAGGACGCCAGTTTTGCCGGATTTTATCTGGGCTCGCTGGCCCTGGGCGTCACCCTGGTGTCGCTGCGCGGCTCCAGCGTGGACCTCCTGCATCTGCTGTTTGGCTCCATTCTGGCGGTCGACCGCGATGCGGCGCTGTTTGTCAGCGGCGTCGCCAGCCTGACGCTATTGTGCATTGCGCTGTGCTACCGCGGTCTTGTCAGCGAGGCGTTCGACAGCGCCTGGCTGCAGGTGAATCACCGGCGGCTGCCTGCGCTGCTGCATGGGCTTTTTCTGGCGCTGCTGGTGCTTAATCTGGTGGCCGGGTTTCAGGTGCTCGGCACGCTGATGGCGGTAGGGGTAATGATGCTCCCGGCGGTCGCCGCGCGCTGCTGGGCGCGCACGCTGCCGGGCATTCTGCTGCTGGCGGCGGGAATGGGCGCGCTCTGCGCCTGGCTGGGATTAAGCCTCTCCTGGGCGATTAGTCTTCCCGCCGGGCCCGCTATTGTGCTGACCGCCAGCGCACTGTTTTTTGTTTCGCTATTTTTTGGCACGCGCAGCCGGCTGCTGGTCGGTTGGCGCACATTGATGGGGTAAGGAAATGATGAAACGTAGTGCAATAGTGGTCGCGCTGGCCCTCGGCCTGATGGCGCAGGGGGCCATGGCGAAAACGCTGAATGTGGTAAGCAGTTTTTCGGTGTTGGGTGATATAGCGCAGCAGGTCGGCGGGGAGCATGTCCATGTGGATACCCTGGTCGGCCCGGACGGCGATCCGCACACCTTCGAACCGTCTCCGAAGGATAGCGCGCTGCTCAGCAAGGCCGACGTGGTGGTGGTTAACGGCCTGGGGCTGGAAGGGTGGCTGGATCGCCTGATTAAGGCCTCTGGTTTTAAGGGCGAGCTGGTGGTGGCATCGAAAGGCGTCAAGACCCATACCCTTGATGAAGAGGGTAAAACGGTGACCGATCCCCACGCCTGGAACAGCGCAGCGAACGGCGCATTGTATGCGCAGAATATCCTCGATGGTCTGGTGAAAGCCGACCCGGAAGATAAAGCGGCGTTGACCAGCAGCGGCAAGCGCTATATCGACCAGCTGACGTCTCTCGACGGCTGGGCGAAAGCGCAGTTCAGCGCCATTCCGCTGGCCAAGCGCAAGGTCCTGACCAGCCATGACGCTTTCGGCTATTTTGGCCGGGCTTATCACGTGACCTTCCTCGCGCCACAGGGGCTCTCTTCAGAGAGCGAGGCCAGCGCGGCGCAGGTGGCGGCGCTGATTAAGCAAATCAAAGCGGATGGCGTCCATACCTGGTTTATGGAGAACCAGCTTGACCCGCGGCTGGTGAAGCAGATTGCCAGCGCCACCGGCGCGCAGCCGGGGGGCGAACTCTATCCGGAAGCGCTATCTAAGCCGGGCGGCGTCGCCGATAGTTACGTCAAAATGATGCGTCACAACGTTGAGCTTATCGCTAACAGCATGAAGTAACAGGTTGTCTGGTCGTCCTGGTTATCACAGGACGACCCATTTCTGGATCCCCCCTCGTAAAATCGCCACTTCATCCCCATATCTCTGTCGAAAGTGCTATCTTTGATGGCCTCTTTATCCGGAGCAAAGCGGGGCGATAATGACCGATTCAGAATTAATGCAGCTAAGCGAGAAGATTGGCCGGGCGCTGAAGGCGCGTGGGGCGACGGTGACCACGGCGGAATCCTGTACCGGCGGCTGGATTGCGAAATCGATCACCGATATTGCCGGCAGCTCGGCGTGGTTTGAACGCGGCTTTGTCACCTACAGCAACGAAGCTAAATCGCAAATGATCGGCGTCAGCGAAGCGACGCTGCGCGACAACGGCGCGGTAAGCGAACCGGTGGTGGTGGAGATGGCGATTGGCGCGCTGCGCGTGGCGCGTGCGGATTATGCCATCTCCGTTAGCGGCGTCGCCGGGCCGGATGGCGGCAGCGTCGAAAAGCCGGTCGGCACGGTATGGTTCGGCGTCGCCAGCGTGAGCGGGCAAGGGGTGACGCGGCGGGAATGCTTTGCCGGAGACCGCGAAGCGGTGCGTCGTCAGGCGACGGCCTATGCGCTAAATCTGCTCTGGCAACAATTTCTACAAAACACTTGATACTGTATGACTATACAGTATAATTGCCTCAACTGAACAAATATTAACGGCGAAGCGAACACGCTTTACCCTGCATGATTAGGAGTAACAATGGCGATCGACGAAAACAAACAGAAAGCGTTGGCGGCTGCACTGGGCCAGATCGAAAAGCAATTCGGTAAAGGCTCCATCATGCGCCTGGGTGAAGACCGCACCATGGATGTGGAAACCATCTCCACCGGCTCGCTTTCTCTGGATATCGCGCTGGGCGCCGGCGGTCTGCCAATGGGCCGTATCGTCGAGATCTACGGTCCGGAATCCTCCGGTAAAACCACCCTGACGCTGCAAGTTATCGCCGCAGCGCAGCGTGAAGGTAAAACCTGTGCGTTCATCGATGCTGAACATGCGCTGGATCCTGTCTATGCACGCAAACTGGGCGTCGATATCGACAACCTGCTGTGTTCTCAGCCGGACACCGGCGAGCAGGCGCTGGAGATCTGTGACGCGCTGGCGCGCTCTGGTGCGGTTGACGTTATCGTCGTCGACTCCGTCGCGGCGTTGACGCCGAAAGCGGAAATCGAAGGCGAAATTGGCGACTCTCACATGGGCCTTGCGGCGCGTATGATGAGCCAGGCGATGCGTAAGCTGGCGGGTAACCTGAAGCAGTCCAACACGCTGCTGATCTTTATCAACCAGATCCGTATGAAAATTGGCGTGATGTTCGGTAACCCGGAAACCACTACCGGTGGTAACGCGCTGAAGTTCTACGCCTCTGTGCGTCTGGACATTCGCCGCATCGGCGCGGTGAAAGAGGGCGACAATGTCGTCGGCAGCGAAACCCGCGTCAAAGTGGTGAAAAACAAGATCGCCGCGCCGTTTAAACAGGCCGAATTCCAGATCCTCTACGGCGAAGGCATCAACTTCTACGGCGAGCTGGTAGACCTCGGCGTAAAAGAGAAGCTGATTGAGAAAGCGGGTGCCTGGTATAGCTACAACGGCGACAAAATCGGTCAGGGTAAAGCGAACGCGATCACCTGGCTGAAAGAGAACCCGGCGGCGGCGAAAGAGATTGAGAAGAAAGTGCGCGAACTGCTGCTCAACAATCAGGATGCGAAGCCAGACTTCGTTGTTGACGGCAACGACGCAGAAGAAACCGAACAGGATTTCTGATATCGTCTGCAAGACTGACAGGGCTGCTTAGGCAGCCCTTTTGCTTTGTGAGATTATCGAGGTGCCTGTGACTGAACCTTCATCACGCCGCTCCGGCTACGCCCGCCTGCTGGACCGTGCTATCCGCA
This sequence comes from Klebsiella sp. P1954, assembly GCF_018199955.1. Lineage (NCBI taxonomy): Bacteria > Pseudomonadati > Pseudomonadota > Gammaproteobacteria > Enterobacterales > Enterobacteriaceae > Klebsiella > Klebsiella sp. P1954. The sequence goes on from NZ_CP073373.1 coordinate 4,155,421, forward strand.
TTCTGGCGATGCGCGACCACAGCGAGCAGGAGCTGCGACGCAAGCTGGTCGCTCCGGTGATGAGCAAAAACGGTCCTGAGGCGCTGGACGTCACCCCCGACGAGCTGGAGCAGGTTGTCGCCTGGTGTATCGAAAACCGCTACCTTGACGACAACCGCTTCGTCGGCCAGTTCATCGCCAGCCGGAGCCGCAAAGGCTATGGTCCGGCGCGCATTCGCCAGGAGCTCAGCCAGAAAGGCATTGCGCGCCAGGTCGTTGACCAGGCGATGCGCAAATGCGATATCGACTGGGTGAGCCTTGCCAGGGAGCAGGCACAGCGTAAATACGGCGAACCGTTACCTTCCGCCTTTACTGAAAAAGTGAAAGTTCAGCGATTCCTGCTTTACCGCGGCTACCTGATGGAAGATATCCAGGAAATCTGGCGAAATTTTGCAGATTGACCCATCCGGGATTTTACTTCGCCGTAAAGAAAACTTATCTTATTCCCACTTTATTCCGTCGGGCCGCTGGTTGTGACTGTGCAGGCAGCGGCCTGGGCGATTATTCCTTTACACAAAATCATTCAAGCTGCATCAGGGCGGCAAGAGAGACTCTCTTTCGCAACGTACGTCAGTTCGGTGCCGGAAGAGCAAGCGCAGCCAGGACAGAGGCGACTTGAAGGATGACGTGTAGCTTGATTTCAGGATAATTATGAGCAAGAGCACCGCTGAGATCCGTCAGGCGTTTCTCGACTTTTTCCATAGCAAGGGACATCAGGTAGTTGCCAGCAGCTCCCTGGTGCCGCACAACGATCCGACCCTGCTGTTTACCAATGCAGGGATGAACCAGTTCAAGGATGTCTTCCTTGGTCTCGACAAACGTAATTATTCGCGTGCGACCACCGCACAGCGTTGCGTGCGTGCGGGTGGTAAACACAACGATCTGGAAAACGTCGGTTACACCGCGCGTCACCACACCTTCTTTGAAATGCTGGGCAACTTCAGCTTTGGCGATTACTTCAAGCAGGATGCCATCAAATACGCGTGGGAACTGCTGACCGGTGAGAACTGGTTCGCGCTGCCGAAAGAAAAACTGTGGGTTACCGTTTACGAGACCGATGACGAAGCTTTCGACATCTGGGCCAATGAAGTAGGCGTTCCGCGCGAGCGTATTATCCGCATCGGCGACAACAAAGGCGCGCCGTTTGCTTCTGACAACTTCTGGCAGATGGGCGACACCGGTCCGTGCGGCCCGTGCACCGAAATCTTCTTTGACCACGGCGATCACATCTGGGGCGGCCCTCCGGGAAGCCCGGAAGAAGATGGCGACCGTTACATTGAGATTTGGAACATCGTCTTCATGCAGTTCAACCGTCAGGCTGACGGTACCATGGAGCCGCTGCCGAAGCCGTCCGTCGACACCGGTATGGGTCTGGAGCGTATTGCCGCGGTGCTGCAGCACGTTAACTCCAACTATGACATCGACCTGTTCCGCGATCTGATCGCCAGCGTGGCGAAAGTCACCGGCGCGACCGATCTGACGAACAAGTCGCTGCGCGTTATCGCCGACCACATTCGCTCCTGCGCCTTCCTGGTTGCCGACGGCGTGATCCCGTCGAATGAAAACCGCGGCTACGTGCTGCGTCGTATCATTCGCCGCGCGATCCGTCACGGCAACATGCTGGGCGCGAAGGACACCTTCTTCTGGAAACTGGTTGCCCCGCTGATCGATGTGATGGGCTCCGCCGGCGACGAGCTGAAGCAGCAGCAGGCTCAGGTTGAGCAGGTGCTGAAAACCGAAGAAGAGCAGTTTGCCCGCACCCTCGAGCGCGGCCTGGCGCTGCTGGATGAGGAGCTGTCGAAGCTGAAAGGCGACACCCTGGACGGCGAAACCGCCTTCCGTCTGTACGACACCTACGGCTTCCCGGTCGACCTGACCGCCGATGTGTGCCGCGAGCGCAACATCAAGGTTGATGAAGCTGGTTTTGAAGCCGCGATGGAAGAGCAGCGCCGCCGCGCGCGCGAGTCCAGTGGTTTCGGCGCCGACTATAATGCGATGATCCGCGTTGACGGCGCCTCTGAATTTAAAGGCTACGATCATCTGGAGCTGAACGGCAAGGTTACCGCCCTGTTTATCGACGGCAAAGCGGTGGATAGCGTTAGCGCTGGCCAGGAAGCGGTGGTGATCCTTGACCAGACCCCGTTCTATGCGGAGTCCGGCGGCCAGGTGGGCGATAAAGGCGAATTAAAAGGCGCGGGCTTCTCCTTCGCAGTCAGCGACACGCAGAAGTACGGCCAGGCTATTGGTCATATCGGTAAAGTCGCCAGCGGCACACTGAAAGTGGGTGACGCGGTGCAGGCCGACGTAGATGAGGCTCGCCGTCAGCGTATCCGTCTCAACCACTCCGCGACGCACCTGATGCACGCGGCGCTGCGCCAGGTGCTCGGCACCCATGTGGCGCAGAAAGGTTCGCTGGTCAATGATAAAGCGCTGCGCTTTGACTTCTCGCATTTTGAAGCGATGAAGCCGGAAGAAATTCGTGCGGTGGAAGACCTGGTCAACGCGCAGATCCGTCGTAACCTGGCTATCGAAACCAACATTATGGATATCGATGCCGCGCGCGCATCCGGCGCCATGGCGCTGTTTGGCGAGAAATACGACGATCGCGTGCGCGTTCTGCGGATGGGCGACTTCTCCACGGAGCTGTGCGGCGGGACTCACGCGGCGCGTACCGGCGATATCGGCCTGTTCCGCATCACGTCAGAGTCCGGCACCGCTGCTGGCGTGCGCCGTATCGAAGCGGTGACTGGCGAAGGCGCGATGGCCATCCTGCATGCGCAGAGCGATCAGCTCAATGATATCGCTCAGCTGCTGAAGGGTGACAGCCACAATCTCGGCGAGAAGGTTCGCGCCGCGCTGGAGCGTACCCGTCAGCTGGAAAAAGAGCTGCAGCAGCTGAAAGAGCAGGCTGCGGCGCAGGAGAGCGCAAACCTCTCCAGCAAAGCGGAAGAGATTAACGGCGTTAAGCTGCTGGTCAGCGAACTGACCGGCGTTGAGCCGAAAATGCTGCGTACCATGGTTGACGATCTGAAGAACCAGCTCGGTTCGACGATCGTTGTATTAGCTACGGTAGCGGATGGTAAGGTTTCTCTGATTGCAGGTGTGTCTAAGGATGTGACAGACCGCGTGAAAGCAGGGGAGCTGGTTGGTATGGTCGCCCAGCAGGTGGGCGGTAAAGGGGGCGGTCGTCCGGATATGGCGCAGGCCGGTGGTACCGATGCGTCTGCTCTCCCTGCAGCGTTAGCCAGTGTGAAAGGCTGGGTCAGCGCAAAACTGTAATAACTATAAACGCATTTACCCTAAATAATTCGAGTTGCAGGAAGGCGGCGACGCAGCGAATCCCCAGGAGCTTACTCAAGTAAGTGACTGGGGTGAGCGAGGAAAGCCAACACACATGCAACTTGAAGTATGACGGGTATAGGTGCCATAACCAGAGGGTTATGGCACCTTGCGTCAGAAACACTGATAACGATAAAGTCGGGTTGAAATTGTGTATATCGGCTAAACTTAGGTTTAACAGAATGTGATGCCATGACTGCTTATACCCTAAGGTATTTGTCATCGCTTACTTTTTGGCGTTATATGATGGATAATGCCGGGATACGAGAGACCCGACTCTTTTAATCTTTCAAGGAGCAAAGAATGCTGATTCTGACTCGTCGAGTTGGTGAGACCCTCATGATTGGAGATGAGGTCACTGTGACAGTTTTAGGGGTGAAGGGTAACCAGGTTCGTATTGGCGTAAACGCCCCTAAAGAAGTGTCTGTTCACCGTGAAGAGATCTACCAGCGTATTCAGGCTGAAAAATCCCAGCAGTCCAGTTACTAAGGTTTCCGCGCCTCGCTGTGCAGTGAGGCGCATCACTTACCGCCGCTTTTTCCCTTTTTCTGTTTTTTCCCCCTGCGCCATACCGCTTTTCATTACCCTTTGCCGCTTTGGTCGTTTGGCGTTATGCCAGCGTCAGGGCTGATTTCCTGTTGATAAATTGCCCTTTTTGCCGTTTTTGCACGCGAATTGCGTGCGAAGTGTGCAAACGAAAAAAGGTCTCGAAAAAGTGTTTGACTTATAAGTACCAGAAAGTAATATGTGCGCCATCGCAGCGACGAAGAGCAGAAACAAGTTCTTCGAAGCACTCGAAAGAGGCGTGTGTGGTGAGGTGGCCGAGAGGCTGAAGGCGCTCCCCTGCTAAGGGAGTATGCGGTCAAAAGCTGCATCCGGGGTTCGAATCCCCGCCTCACCGCCATTTTGCATCCGTAGCTCAGCTGGATAGAGTACTCGGCTACGAACCGAGCGGTCGGAGGTTCGAATCCTCCCGGATGCACCATCTTCTTTCTGAATTAAGAGAGAAGAGCGCTGTGAAAGCAGCGGCCCGCAGTGCGAGGCATAATCGAGTCACTCTACCGATTAGGCCATCATACTCAGTGTGGCATGTGTTAGTTGTGACACTGACGCGTAGTAAAGCAAGTTTCCCGATGCATCCGTAGCTCAGCTGGATAGAGTACTCGGCTACGAACCGAGCGGTCGGAGGTTCGAATCCTCCCGGATGCACCATTCTTTAATAAGAATGGCAAATCGCGAAATTTGATATCAGAATTACAGCAGTAATCCCGATGCATCCGTAGCTCAGCTGGATAGAGTACTCGGCTACGAACCGAGCGGTCGGAGGTTCGAATCCTCCCGGATGCACCATATTCTCCTTGATAACAGCGACGATGTTGTTTTATGGTCTGCGAAATTATCGCCAGCACCAGGGAGGATAACGTTGCGTAAGCAACGGCCCGTAGGGCGAGGCGCAGCCGAGTAATCCTCCCGGATGCACCATATTCTCCTTAGTAACAGCAACATTGTTGTTATCTGGTTTGCGAAACCATCGTAAGTGCCAGGAGAGTAACCCCGCAGTAAAATAGCTTTCCCGATGCATCCGTAGCTCAGCTGGATAGAGTACTCGGCTACGAACCGAGCGGTCGGAGGTTCGAATCCTCCCGGATGCACCATATTCTCCTTAGTAACAGCGACGATGTTGTTTTATGGTCTGCGAAATCATCGCCAGCACCAGGGGGATAACGTTGCGTAAGCAACGGCCCAAAGGGCGAGGCGTAGCCGAGTCATCCTCCCGGATGCACCATATTCTCCTCAGTAACAACGACGATGTTGTTGCGTAGGCTGCGAAATTATCGCCGCACTCGTTCTGAATGCATAATCTTCACTCTTCTCTCACCATCCCGATTACCTCGTTTTCCATCACTGGCTTCATCCTGACTTTTTTATTGGCAAGACGCGCTTTCCACTATAATTTATCCTTGTATATCAGCGTTATCAGGCTGAGATAAATGCAAGGAGAGAAATCCATGAAATGGTTCAAAGCAATACCTGCTTTTTGCGCGACGCTGCTGGTAACGACGGCCCTCGCTGGCTGTGCGGGATCGGCTACAAAGGAGAGTACGGGCGGCTATATTGACGATACCGTGGTGACCACCAAGGTGAAAACGGCGCTCTTTAACGATAAAGACATTAAGTCCTCAGAAATTAGCGTCCAGACCTTTAAAGGCCGCGTCCAGCTGAGCGGATTTGTCTCCTCCGCGGAGAGCGCTAAACGAGCCGTAGAAGTCACACGCCGAGTGCAGGGCGTGCGAATGGTCGAGAACGATCTGCGTATTAAATAAGGCTGGTTATCCGGCCTAATGTTTGGGGGCGCCTGAGGGCGCCTTTGTCGTCTGCGCCGCTGGCCGCGACAACGGCGGGCTTTTGCGTTACAGTAATCATTCCCAAACCGGTTGGTGAGAAGACAATGTACGAAGGTTACGCAGGACTGATCTTTGATATGGATGGCACCATTCTCGATACCGAGCCGACCCATCGGCAGGCATGGAACGAGGTGTTGGGCCGCTACGGTATGCGTTTCGACGAACAGGCGATGGTCGCGCTCAATGGCTCACCAACCTGGCGAATCGCCCAGGCGATTATCGAACTCAACCAGGCCGATCTCGATCCACATCGCCTGGCGCAGGAAAAAACCCAGGCCGTCAAAGCGATGCTGCTGGACAGCGTACGCCCGTTGCCGCTGATTGAGGTGGTTAAGGCATGGCACGGCCGTCGCCCGATGTCGGTGGGAACCGGCAGCGAGAGCGCCGTCGCCGAAGCGCTGCTGGCGCACCTGGGGCTGCGTCATTACTTCTCCGCGGTGGTGGCGGCCGATCATGTGGTCAACCATAAACCCGCGCCCGATACCTTCCTGCTGTGCGCCGAGCGCATGGGCGTCGCGCCGGAAAAATGCGTGGTCTTCGAAGATGCCGACTTTGGTCTGCAGGCGGCGAAGCGCGCGGGAATGGACGCTGTAGACGTGCGTTTGCTGTGAGCGACGCGCTGTCACTCACCTCGCTGTTTGCCAGTAGCTTTTTAAGCGCCACGCTGCTTCCCGGCAATTCGGAGGTTGTGCTGGTGGCTATGCTACTTGCGGGGGTCAGTCATCCGTGGTGGTTAGTATTAATAGCAACAATCGGCAATAGCCTTGGAGGGGTAACTAACGTTATTCTGGGGCGCCTGTTTCCGCTGCGCAAAACCTCGCGCTGGCAGGAGCGGGCGGCCGGCTGGCTTAAGCGCTACGGCGCGGTCACGCTGTTACTGAGCTGGGCGCCGGTTGTCGGCGATTTACTGTGTTTGCTGGCGGGATGGATGCGCATTTCCTGGGGACCGGTACTCTTTTTCTTATGCCTTGGTAAGGCGCTGCGCTATATCGCTATTGCGGCAGCGACGCTTCAGGGCATGACGTGGTGGCACTAATTGGACTGACAGTTCATCCATTACAATTATGCTTATTCAAACGATTTCGACAGGCGGGAGGTCAAATTGATCCCGGACGTATCACAGGCGCTGGCCTGGCTGGAAAAACATCCGCAGGCTCTGCAGGGTATTCAACGTGGTCTGGAGCGGGAAACGCTGCGCGTGAACGCAGACGGCACCCTTGCAACGACCGGTCACCCTCCGGCGTTAGGCTCAGCGCTGACGCATAAATGGATTACCACCGATTTTGCCGAAGCTTTACTTGAGTTCATTACGCCAGTAGATGGCGATATTGAGCATATGCTGACCTTTATGCGCGATGTCCATCGCTATACCGCGCGTCAGATCGGTGATGAGCGGATGTGGCCGCTGAGTATGCCATGCTATATCGCCCCCGGTCAGGATATTGAGCTGGCGCAGTACGGCACCTCTAACGTGGGGCGCCTGAAAACGCTATATCGCGAGGGGCTGAAGAACCGCTATGGCGCGCTGATGCAGACTATCTCCGGCGTGCACTATAACTTCTCCCTACCGATGGCCTTCTGGCAGGCTAAATGTGGTGTGGAAGACGCTGAGAGTGGTAAAGAGGCCATTTCGGCGGGCTATTTCCGCTCAATTCGTAACTACTATCGCTTTGGCTGGGTGATCCCCTATCTGTTCGGCGCCTCGCCGGCGATTTGCGCTTCGTTCCTGCAAGGAAAGCCGACGACGCTGCCCTTTGAGGAGACGGGCAACGGCATGTATTACTTGCCGTACGCCACCTCGCTGCGCCTCAGCGACCTTGGTTATACCAATAAGTCGCAAAGCAATCTCGGAATTACGTTTAACGATCTGCACGAGTATGTGGCAGGATTGAAGCGGGCGATTAAAACGCCGTCGGAAGAGTACGCCAAAATCGGGCTGCAGAAAGACGGCAAGTATCTGCAGATCAACAGCAACATTCTGCAGATTGAAAATGAACTTTATGCGCCGATCCGCCCGAAACGCGTCACCCGTCGGGGCGAAACCCCGTCCGATGCGCTGTTGCGCGGTGGTATTGAGTATATCGAAGTGCGTTCGCTGGATATCAATCCGTTCTCGCCGATCGGCGTTGACGCCCAGCAGGTGCGTTTCCTCGACCTGTTTATGGTCTGGTGCGCGCTGGCCGACGCGCCGGAGATGAGCAGCGATGAGCTGCTGTGCACCCGCACCAACTGGAATCGGGTGATTCTGGAAGGGCGTAAGCCGGGCTTAACGCTGGGGATTGGCTGCGAAAGCGCGCAGTTCCCGCTGGCTCAGGTGGGCAAAGATCTGTTCCGCGATTTACGCCGCGTGGCGCAGACCCTGGACAGTATCCACGGTGGCCAGGCATATCAGCAGGTCTGCGACGAGCTGCTGGCCTGCTTTGACGATCCGGAATTAACCTTCTCAGCCCGCATTCTGCGTTCTATGATTGAAGAAGGCATTGGCGGTACCGGCCGTGCGCTTGCCGATCGTTACCGGACGCAGCTGCGCGAAGAGCCGCTGGAGATCCTGAGCGAAGACGATTTTATCGCCGAGCGCGACGCGTCGGTGGCGCGACAGAAGAAAGTGGAAGCTGAAGACAGCGAGCCGTTTGAGGCGCTGCTGGCGCGGCACGCGTAGCGCTGGAAAAGAAAAAGGCCACATCACTGTGGCCAAACTTTCATCTCTGATTCAGGGATGATGATGATAATAAATGCGCGTCTTTCATATACTGAGACTCGCGGCTGAACAAAGAGTTCATTTTATTTTAAAAAAATTCACTCCCGGAGGTGACGAATGCCGTTGTTAGATAGTTTCACAGTCGACCATACCCGAATGGAAGCCCCAGCGGTGCGTGTCGCGAAGAAAATGAACACGCCGCATGGCGATGAAATCACCGTTTTCGATCTGCGCTTCTGCGTACCGAACCAGGAAGTGATGCCGGAACGCGGTATCCACACCCTGGAGCATCTGTTCGCTGGCTTTATGCGCGATCATCTGAACGGGAATGGCGTGGAAATTATCGACATTTCGCCAATGGGCTGCCGCACCGGCTTCTATATGAGCCTGATTGGTACGCCGGACGAGCAGCGCGTCGCTGACGCCTGGAAAGCGGCGATGGCCGATGTGCTGAAGGTGAAAGATCAGAACCAGATCCCGGAGCTCAACGTCTACCAGTGCGGGACTTACACCATGCACTCGCTGGAAGAGGCCCAGGACATCGCTCGTCATATCATTGAGCGCGATGTGCGCATCAACAGCAACGACGAACTGGCGTTGCCGAAAGAAAAACTGCAGGAACTGCACATCTAGTGCTTCCGCCACGGCCCGACGCCTGTCGCCGGGCCGCTCTTCTGACGCCGCGATGACGACGACGCTTTCCTTCTCCTTTCAGCACCGCCCTTTGGTGCCCTTTGCCCATGATTATGCCCACGGTGACCAGGAAGACTGGCATCAACATGACTGCGCCCAGCTGCTGCATATACTAAGCGGCGTGGTGCGGGTCGCGACGCCGGTAGGCTACTGGGTGGTGCCGCCCGGGCGCGGCGTCTGGCTGCCGGCGGGAACGCCGCACGCGCTGCGCATGACCGGCAACGTGGCGGCGCGCACCCTGTTTATCGATCCGCTGGCGCGCGCCGATCTTCCGGCGGGCTGCCAGATCGTACAGATCACGCCGCTGCTGCGGGAACTGATCGTGTCATCCCTGGCGCTGGCGGAACGCTATGCCCCCGCCAGCCGCGACGAAAGAATTTATGAACTGATCCTCGATGAGATCCGCGGGATGGCGATCCTGCCGTTTGGCCTGCCGGAGCCGCAAAGCGAAACGCTGCGTCGGCTGTGCCAGCAGGTACGCGAGGCGCCGGGCGAGGCCTGGAGCAGCGGCCAGGCGGCGAAGGCGTGCAGCATGAGCGAGCGAACCCTAAACCGCCATTTTCAGCAGCAGACTAGCCTGACGTGGAGCGAGTGGGTGCGCCGGGCGAAGCTAATGGAAGCGCTGGTGCGCCTGGCGCAGGGCCACTCCGTGCTGCGGGTGGCGCTGGAGCTGGGCTACGGTAGCCACAGCGCCTTCAGCGCCATGTTTCGTCGAGTGATGGGCGTCGCCCCCAGCGACTATTTTCGTCCCCCGGCCTGATCGGCGGCGCTGAGCGCATTGCACAGCGCCTGCAGCGAGGCGCGCGCCACGTCATTATCGATACCCACGCCCCAGTAGCTTTCTCCTTGCGGAAAAACGCAGCGGATATAGGCCACCGACCGGCTGTCGCTGCGCGCGCCGAGGGTATGCTCATGATAGTCCTTGATCATAAACGGCTGCCGAAACAGCGCGCTGAGCCCGCTGGCTGCGGCGGAGAGCAGGCCGTTGCCCTGGCCCTGCAGGCGTCGGGTTTCGCCGTGGTGACGCAGCGTTGCCTGCAGGGAAAGCTGGCCATCCTGCTGGCTGGCGCTCTGATAATCGAGCAGCGTCAGCGCCGGCTGCGCCTGCAGCCCGTAGCGCGTGCGGAACAGCTGCCACAGCGCATGGTGGGTCATCTCTTTGCCGTCGCTATCGGTGGCTTGCTGAACGTGCTGGCTGAAGTCCTGCTGCAGCCCGCGGGGCAGTTTCAGACCATGATTTTGTTCGATAAGCCAGGCGCTGCCGCTCTTCCCCGACTGGCTGTTGACGCGGATCACCGCCTCATAGCTGCAGCCTATATCTTGCGGGTCAATGGGCAGGTAGGGCATCTGCCACGGATCGCCAGGCTGACGGGCATCAAACCCTTTTTTGATCGCATCCTGATGGGAGCCGGAGAAGGCGGTGTAAGCCAGACTTCCCGCCCACGGGTGGCGCGGGTGAACGGGGATCTGGTTGCAGTTTTCCACCACCTCCACCACCCGGTTCATCTGCTCGAAGCGAAGCTCAGGGTCGATGCCCTGGCTGTAGAGGTTCATCGCCAAAGTCACCAGACAGACGTTGCCGGTGCGTTCGCCGTTGCCAAACAGGCAGCCTTCTACCCGATCGGCGCCGGCCATCACCGCCAGCTCGGCGCTGGCGACGCCGGTGCCGCGATCGTTATGCGGGTGCACGCTGATGCAGACCTCGCCGCGGCGGGAGAAGTGGCGGCAAAAATACTCGATCTGATCGGCATAGACGTTGGGGGTGTTGACTTCCACCGTCGCCGGCAGATTGACGATCATCGGTCGCTCGGCGCAGGGCTGCCAGACATCCGCCACCGCTTCGCAAATCTCAAGCGCAAACTCGGGCTCGGTGAAGCAGAAGGTTTCAGGCGAATATTCATATTGCCAGCGGGTCTCCGGCTGCTGTTCGCACTGCTGACGGATAAGCCGGGTGGCGCGGGTCGCGAGGGCGATCACCTCGGCCTTGTCCATGCCGAAAACCAGCTCGCGGAACAGCGGCGCGATGGCATTGTAGAGGTGGACGGTAGCCCGGCGGGCGCCGCGCAGCGCCTCAAAGGTGCGCAGGATCAGCGGGTCTCGCGCCTGGGTCAGCACCTGGATGGTGACATCCTCCGGGATGCGCTGTTCGTCAATCAGCTGGCGGACAAAGTTGAAATCGGTTTGTGAGGCGGAAGGGAAGGCGACTTCAATCTCTTTAAAGCCGCACTCCAGCAGCAGATCCCAGAACTGCAGTTTGCGGGCGCTGTCCATGGGCTCCGCCAGCGCCTGGTTGCCGTCGCGCAGGTCAGTCGACAGCCAGCGCGGGGCGTGGCTGATTTGCCGGTCTGGCCAGCGGCGGTCAGGCAGGGCGATCGGCGGATAGGGACGGTACTTTTCAGCAGGATGGCTCAGCATAGTGTTCTCCTTAATGGTCAGCCTTTATCCTGCCCGAGCGCAGGGTGACGGGCTTTCGCAAACGAGACAGAAACTAGCGAGAACTGGACAACCTGACGCCGTAAAAAAGGGACCCGGAGGTCCCTTTATGTGAGGCCTAGTGCGCGCCGCCGCCGCCTCCGCCGGCGCTGAACGGTGGTCTGGCGAACCACACCAGCCCCAACAGCAGGATGAAAATAGCCGCAGAAATCCAGAAGATTTCGTTGGCGGAGATAATCAGCCCCTGGTTGGTTATCTGCTGCGCTATCCAGCCGGACGCCTGCTGCTGCGTCATTCCCATGCCCTGCAGCTGATCGTATATCTGCTGCGCGTTGGGGTTAAAGGGGGTCACCGATTCGGTGAGCTGCGCATGATGCAGCGCCTCGCGGTTGGTCCACAGGGTGGTGGTGATCGAGGTCCCGATGGAGCCGGCAAGGGTACGGGTGAAGTTCGACAGGCTCGACGCCGCCGCCAGCCGCTCCGGCGGCAGGCCGGAGAGGGTGATGGTGGTCAACGGCATGAAGAAGCAGGCCACCGCGAAGCCCTGGATAAACTGTGGCCACGCCGAGGCGCCAAAGTCCATCCCCGGTTCGAAGGTCCAGGCGCGCCAGTAGAAGCAGACCGCGTACATAATAAAGCTGAAGGTGACCAGCCGCCGCATGTCGAGCTTATGCGCGAAGCGGCCGATAATCGGCGACAGAATGACCGGGATCACCCCCACCGGCGCCGACGCCAGGCCGGCCCAGGTCGCGGTGTAACCGTAGACCTCCTGCAACAGCTGCGGCAGCAGCACGATGGCGCCGAAGTAGAGCATATAGGCCAGACTGATACAGAGGCAGCCGATGGTGAAGTTGCGCGACTTAAATAGCGACAGATCGACAATCGGGTTATCGTCGGTTAGCTCCCAGACGATCAGGAAGCTTATCGCCACCACCGCCACGATGGTCAGAATGATAATCTCATTGGAGGAGAACCAGTCCAGCTCTTTACCCCGGTCCAGCATCACCTGCAGGCTACCGATACCGATGATCAGCAGCGCCAGACCGACACCGTCGATCCGCCGCTGTTCGGTTTTGGTTTCCCGGTTGCGCAGGGTCTGCAGGGTCATCAGCACCACCGCCACGCCAATGGGCACGTTGATAAAGAAGATCCAGCCCCAGTGATAGTTATCGCTGATATAGCCGCCGAGGATCGGACCGCAGATGGGCGCGACAATCACCGTCATTGACCACAGCGCCAGAGCGATAGAGCGCTTCGCCGGGGGATAGTTGCTGAGCAGCAGACTTTGCGACAGCGGGATCAGCGGTCCGGCGACGATCCCCTGAATGACGCGGAAGAAAATCAGCATCGTCAGGCTGTTGGAGACGCCGCAGGCCCAGGAGGCAATGGCGAAGGCGGTGGTTGACCACAGGAACAGCTTCACCTCGCCGACGCGCTTGGCCAGCCAGCCGGTGATCGGGATGGAGATGGCGTTAGCGACCCCGAACGAGGTGATGACCCAGGTCCCCTGGCTCAGCGACGAGCCAAGGTTGCCGGCAATGGTCGGGATCGCCACGTTGGCGATAGTGGAATCCAGCACCTGCATGAACGTCGCGAGCGACAGCGCAATGGTCATAATGACCAGCTGCGCGCCTTCCAGCGGTTTTTGCTGTTGCATTACACTCACCCCGAATTATCCGGCGTTGGCCTGAATGATCTCGTCTATCAGCTTATTAACCGGATCGAGAGCGATTTCGCGGGCATTGCTCTCGTAAACCGGGGAGCTCCGCACCTGGCTGGCCAGCATTTCACCATCGCGATCGGTGGTGTTGACTTCCACCAGCGTCGAGAGGCCGATGCGCAGCGGGTGTTCCGCTAGTTGTTTTTCATCCAGCTCGATACGAACCGGCAGACGCTGTACCACTTTGATCCAGTTGCCGGTGGCATTCTGCGCCGGCAGCAGAGAGAAGGCGCTGCCGGTGCCCATATCCAGACCGACCACTTTACCGGTGTATTTCACGTCATCGCCATAGATATCGCTGATCACGGTGGCCGGCTGGCCGATACGCATATGCGCCAGCTGAGTCTCTTTAAAGTTAGCATCGATCCACAGGTTGGTCGCCGGGACCACCGCCATCAGCGGCGTGGTGGTGCCAATCTGCGCGCCAGGCTGTACCGAGCGACGGGAAACGTAGCCGCTAATCGGGCTGACGATCTGCGTACGCTGCAGGGCCAGCCAGGCGTTACGCACTTCGGTGGCCGCCTGGAGCACCGCCGGCTGCTGTTCCAGCCTGGTGCCCAGCACGATCGCCTGGTTGGCGTTGTACTGCTGGATTGCCACGTCGAGTTCGGCCTGTGCGCTGGCGACGGTATCGCGGGCGTGCTGCAGCTCTTCGCGGCCAATGAGGTTCGCGGCGCCCAGCGGGATGCGGCGGTTCAGGTCAGCCTGCGCCTGGGCGAGGGCGGTTTTTTTGACGTCGATATTTGCCTGCAGCTGCTTGCTGTTGATCATCTGCTGGCGGGTCTGACGCACGCTGGCGGCCAGTTGGGTCTTAGCCTTTTCAAACGCCTGTTGGGCATCGGTCCGATCGAGCGTGACCAGCGGATCGCCTTTCTGCACGTAGTCCGTGTTGTCAGCCCAGACTTTGGTCACGCTGCCCGCGACCTGAGCCATAATTTGTACCTGATTCCCTGCCACGTAGGCATCGTCGGTCTCTTCGTAGTGACGCAGTACCAGAAACCAGTAAATCCCATATGCCACGGCAATAATAATGAAGAGCAATGTCAGCAACAGAAGGGCGCCTTTACGCTTTCCTTTTTTGCTGCCTGGTTGCTGCGGGGTTTGGCTCTCCGCATTTGCACTCATGTTATTCTCCACGATCTTATTATTTCACATCGGCTGAGCCGACCTGTTTATCAGAAAGGCCAGCAGAGATCTGCTGGCCTGGCTGTTTTCCTTGCAACGTAAAAATGGGCTGAGCGACGCCGCCCTTAGCGTAGAGAGTCCGCTAGCACGCCTTCTTCTTCCATCTGATCAAGGCGGCTCAGGAGTTTGCGGGTGATGTGTTCGAGCTGATCTTTTTCGCTGGTGCTAAGTGAAGACCACAGCTGATGCAGGCAGTTATGCTGCGGCGGCAGGACTTCACGCAAAAACTGATGGCCCTTTTCGGTCAGTTGCAGATGCAAACAGCGACGATCGTTATCGCTCTCGCGGCGCTCAATCCAGCCGCGTTTTTCCAGTTCATCAGCGATACGGGTGGCGTTGGTACGTGACGAGCCCAGCGCACAGCTCAGCTCGGACGGCTGGATGCTGTGGTTTTCCTGTGACTCCAGCGTAATCAGCGCCATAAATAATGTCTCGTTAATTCCCTGCGCTTTGAGCATTTTATTGCGATTTTCCAGCAGCTTACCTTGCATATGCATGCAAAGACGAGTTAACAGGATCTCCTGAAACGGGAAATCTTCATGGCGGCTGGCGCGGAACTTGAGCATTTGCTCAATGGGAGTAAACGAACTATCCATTTGGGTATGACCTCATTAATTACAGCCGATATAATAACTATTGTGACAAATAAATCAAATGAATTATTGACCAAAATTGATACGTAAAGCTTAGAGCCCGTTGGTGATTTTCCATGCCAGACCATAGGCAAACGCCGACAGCAGGGTCGGGACAATGATGCTGCGGGTTTTCCAGAAGGCGGCCCCCAGCACCAGGAAGCCGGTCAGCGTCGGCGCCAGGCGATGGGCATCGGCGAGGATCTCCGGCACGCTGGAGACCACCAACAGCGCGCAAATCGAGGCGATGCCAATGGTATCCAGCAGCACGCTGACCGGGCCGCGGCGGGCAGGACGGGCGTGGCCGGCGCGCAAACGCAGAGGAAGATAGCGAAAGAGATAGTTGACGCCGCCGACTATCACCCCGAGCAGAAGGACTTCACTGTTCATCCGGCATCCCCTTGAGCATGGCCTGAAGCAGCGCCGTCAGACACCCGCAGACAATTCCGGCGAGGATCGCCGCCGGAATGGAAAATAACAGAATGCCGCCCAGCGCGCCCGCCAGCGCCGCCGTGACGCAGAGTGACTGCTGACGCTGGAAAGAGGCCAGCAGGAAGCTCATAAACAGCGCCGGCAGCATAAAGCCGAGGGCGGCTTCCACCGCCGGATAATCCACCAGCAGGCCGTTGCCGGACCAGGCGCCGGCCAGCGTGCCGCACACCCACGATGCCCACGAGGTAAAAGCGAGACCGAGCATCCAGTTTTCGCTCCAGCGGCGGTTATCGCGAACCAGCCTGGCGGTAGCGGCGGCGAAAACCTCATCGGTCAGGCCGAAGGCCCAGAGGGCGGTTTTCTTTTTATCCAGCGCTGAGCGAATGCGGCTGCGCAATGAGGGGCCATACAGCACGTGGCGGACATCCATCGCCATCACCGTCAGGGCGGCGACCCACAGCGAACTGCCGGCGGCCAACATGGCGGTGATCACAAACTGGCTGGCGCCGGCGTAAATAATGCAGGAGAAGAACAGGCTTTCCAGCGGGGTGAAGCCCAGCCGGGTGGCATTGAGTCCGAAGGCGAATGCCACCGGAAGGTAGCTGATGACGATGGGGAGACTGTCTTTGATGCCTTCGCCGACGGTGGCGACGCGTTCAGGTAAGGCACAGGTTAAGGGCGCGGGGTTTTCCATATGAATAACTTATCGCTGGATCCATGTGAAGGTGGCAATTTGACCGATGTCTCCACCTTAACAGAGCGCGATGCGCCTTAACACTATGGAAATTCCTGGAATCGCTTTTCTATGACCTGGCCACGAGAAAGGGGGCAAGGGGGCCGGATAAGGCGCTGGGCCTTATCCGTGAGCGGGTTTACTGCTGCGCGGCGAGGGCGGTTTTCACCCAGCTGTCGAACAGCGGCTGGTGGGCTTTGATCCAGCCATCAACGTGGCCGTTAATGTCGGCTTCGGAAGCATGGCCTTCATGCATCATCGCATTCTCGGCGTTGATGTCGGCGATCGGCAGCTTCATGATGCTAAACAGAGTGGCGGCGGCCGGATTTTTCTCCGCCCAGGCTTTGTTAGCGACGATGTGCATGGTGTTCACCGGGAAGCCATAGTTGGCGCCGTTGGCCAGTTTGGTGTCGATGTTTTTCTGCTCGCCCGGAAGGGAGGAGAACGGCACCTGCAGCCAGACGACGTCCTTGCCAGGCTTCAGCACGTCGCTAACCCAGTACGGTGTCCAGGTGTAGTAGAGCACCGGTTTACCCTCTTTATACCGGGCAATGGTGTCGGCCATCATCGCCGCGTAGTTGCCCTGGTTATGGGTGACGGTTTTGCTCAGGCCATAGGCGTCAATCTGATGGTTAATCACTGCTTCGCAGCCCCATCCTGGGGTACAGCCGGTGAGATCCGCTTTACCGTCATTGTTGGTATCAAACAGTTTGGCGATCTGCGGATCTTTGAGCTGATCGATGGAGGTGATGTGGTACTGCTCAGCGGTTTTTTTGTCGATCAAATAGCCCTGGGCGGCGCCTGAGACGTACACTCCTTTGCGATAGAATTTGTTATCACCGCCCGCCGCGGCGTACATGTCATCGTGCAGCGGTTGCCAGTTGGTGGCGATAAAGGTGGTATCTCCGGCGGCAATCGACGTATAGGCAACGTTATAGTCCACTTCGCTGGGTTTCTCGACGGTGTAGCCCAGCTTCTCCAGCGCGCGACTGACCAGCAGGGTCTGGAAGCTCTCTTCGGAGATAGTGCTCTGAGCGGGCTTCACCGTAATCCCTTTACCCGGCAGGTCGGCGGCGAAGGCGCTGGTGGCGAGCAGGGTGGCAAAGGCGGCGGTGGCCAACATCGTACTATGTCGCATGGTGGTTCCTCTTATTGTTTAACGGGAAGGGCCGCTCCCGGGCATCGGCTGGTGTCGGGGAGCGGCGCTGTTATCGACTTATCGACAGAAAGGGCGAGTGATAAGCCCCAGCGGGCCGGTGGTGTACCAGCGGCGGTTGCCGCGACTGCGGGCGTCGCGACCGACGGCCTGGGTGAGGCGGTCAAGAATAATCGCCAGGATCACGATCCCCACCCCGCCGACGGTCGCCAGGCCCATATCCAGGCGACCGATACCGCGCAGCACCATCTGGCCGAGGCCGCCGACGGCGATCATCGAGGCGATCACTACCATCGACAGGGCCAGCATCAGGGTCTGGTTAACCCCGGCCATAATGGTGGGCATGGCCAGCGGCAGCTGCACCTTAAACAGCAGCTGGCGCGGGCTGGCGCCAAATGAGCGCGACGCTTCGATCAGATCCGCAGGCACCTGGTTTATCCCGAGGATGGTCAGACGGACGATCGGCGGCAGGGCGAAGATAATCGTCACCACCACGCCCGGTACGTTGCCGATGCCGAACAGCATCACGATCGGCACCAGATAGACGAACGCCGGCGTGGTCTGCATGGCATCCAACAGCGGGCGGATGATTTTCGCCGCCAGCGGGCTGCGCGCTAGCCAGATCCCCAGCGGCAAGCCGATAACCATGCAGAACAGCAGGGCGGTGAGGACCAGCGCCAGAGTGACCATGGCTTGCGACCACGCGCCGATGGCGCCGATGGCAATCAGCGATACCAGAGTGGCGACCCCCATGCCGAGGCTGGAGATCTGCCAGGCGATTAGCGCGAAGACGATAATCGCCACCGGCGCCGGCATCCCCAACAGCAGCTGCTGGAAGGCGCTGAGGATGTAGTCGATCGGCACGCGGATCCCCTGGAACAGCGGACGGAAGTGCAGCACGATCCAGTCGATGGCGTGGGTCACCCAACTGTCGAGCGGGATCAGGGTCTTATGGAACGGATCCATGATATTGAACTGTTCCGGCTGCGGCGCCGGGGCGCTGTGCAGCCAGTCGGCGCCGCCGCCATTAGCCGGCGCGGCAGTAGAGGCGCCACCCCAGGCGTCGGCAGCCTGCGCGGCGCTGTCGGTTGACGGGGCGCTGCCCCATGGATTGGTCTGATCAGCCATGATTCACCCCCTCGCGATCTAAAGCCTGGAGCAACATCCGTTTGGAAATGATGCCAATATATTGTTGTTCTTCATCCACTACCGGCACGGCGCACGGAGCGTGGCCGACGTGGGAGAGCAGATCGCTGAGCGGGGTTTGCGCTTCCACCGCCAGCGGGGCGTCAATCAGCGCCGCCTCGATCCCCTGCCCGGCGCTGAGGGCTGTTTTCAGAGAATCAATCGAGACAATCCCGACAAAGCGATTACCGCGCTCTATGACATAGCCATATTCCCGGTCTTCATCCTGTAATAATTTCAGCGCCGAACGGGGGCCAAAACCAGGCGTTTTACGAATCAGGCCAACCGGGCTGCGGCGGGCAATATCTTTCGCGCTGAATACCTGGCTAATATCCACGCCGCGGAAGAAGGTGCGCACATAATCATTGGCCGGATTATTTAATATTTCATCCGGAGTGCCGACCTGGACCACTTCGCCATTTTGCATAATGGCGATACGATCGCCAATTCGCATGGCTTCATCAAGGTCATGGGAAATAAAGACGATAGTGCGTTGATGCTTCGCCTGTAATTTGATGAGCTCATCCTGCATTTCGGTACGAATGAGCGGATCGAGCGCAGAGAAGGCTTCATCCATTAACAGAATATCGGGATTAATCGCCAGGGCGCGAGCTAAACCGACGCGCTGGCGCATGCCGCCGGAGAGTTCATCCGGCCAGGCGTGGGCATAATTCTCCAGCCCCACCTGACGCAGCGCCTCCCGGGCTTTTTGCTCTCGTTCGGCGGCGGGAACGCCGGCAAGCGCCATGCCAAACGCCGTGTTGTCGAGCACGCTCATGTGCGGCATCAGCGCAAAGGACTGAAAAACCATCGCAATTTTCTTGCGACGCACCTCGCGCAGCTCGGCATCCGACATTTTGGCGATATCGACCCCGTCAATCAGCACCTGGCCGCGGGTGGGTTCAATCAGGCGATTGAGAAGGCGAACCATGGTGGATTTCCCCGAGCCGGAGAGCCCCATGATGACGAATATCTCGCCTTCTTCAATGGCCAGACTGGCGTCTTTGACGCCAAGCGACAGCCCCGTTTTTTCCAGTATTTGCGCTTTGTTGAGTCCTTTCTCAATATATTTGAAAGCACGGTGTGGATGCTCGCCAAATATCTTATAAAGATTTTTGATTTCTAATTTAATTGCCATGCAATAGAGAAGTTCCTGTTATTTGTTTATTGCGATATGATACCCGATGGTGATTATGATCTTTTTACACCCTAACATACTCAGATTCTGTGACAACCCTCAATGGCAAACTCTCGGCAAAATCAGATGGGGACAACTGTGGCTAAGCCCCCGTGATATAAGGGCTGGGCGGTAATTTGTTGTTGGTAATATTTTTTGATTATCTTTGGATAATTCGACTGAAATGGACCGGTTTTCTGCTAAATATGACGAAGTGATGACTGTTAGGTCATGGAGAGAATATTTGGTGGATTAAACGCTATTTTGTGAAATTAATCACCAGGAATCCGCCTGCGATATTCCTGGTGAAAGTACGGTTAAAAGTCCCAATCGTCGTCGGCGGTCTCTTCCATTTTTCCTATCACGTAGGAGGAGCCGGAACCGGAGAAAAAGTCATGGTTTTCGTCGGCGTTGGGCGACAGCGCTGCGAGGATTGCCGGATTGACCGCCGCCATCTCCGCCGGGAACAGCGCCTCGTAGCCGAGGTTCATCAGCGCTTTGTTGGCGTTGTAGCACAGGAAAGCGCTGACGTCGTCGAACCAGCCGCTCTCGCCGTACAGCTCCCGGCTGTAGGCCAGTTCGTTGTCGTAAAGATCCATCAGCAGATCGAGGGCGAAATTTTTCAATTCTTCGCGCTTGCCGGGGCTGACGATCTCCAGTCCTTTCTGGTACTTGTAGCCGATGTAATAGCCATGCACCGCTTCATCGCGAATGATCAGGCGGATCAGATCCGCAGTGTTGGTCAGCTTTCCCCGGCTGGAGAAGTACATCGGCAGCCAGAAGCCGGAGTAGAAGAGAAAGGATTCGAGGAACACGCTGGCGATTTTTTTCTTCAGCGGCTCGTCGGCCTGATAGTAACCCAGCATCAGCTGCGCCTTGCGCTGCAGGGGATCGCAGCTTTCGCTCCAGGCGAAGGCGGCATCCACCTCCTTGCTGTGGCACAGCGTGGAAAAGATGGAGCTGTAAGAGCGGGCATGAACCGCCTCCATAAAGCTGATGTTCGACAGCACCGCCTCCTCATGCGGGGTTAAGGCGTCCGCCATTAGCGCCGGGGCGCCGACGGTGTTCTGAATGGTGTCAAGCAGGGTCAATCCGGTAAAGACGCGAATGGTCAACTGCTGCTCCGCCGCGCTGAGGGTTTGCCAGGCGGGAATGTCGTTCGACAGCGGCACTTTCTCCGGCAGCCAGAAGTTGCTGGTGAGACGGTTCCAGACCTCAAGATCTTTATCGTCATCAATGCGGTTCCAGTTGATTGCGCTGACGCGCGTTAAATGGGTCATCCTGTTCTCCTTACAGCGCGCAGGACACGCAGCCTTCAATTTCAGTGCCTTCCAGCGCCAGCTGGCGCAGACGGATGTAGTAGAGCGTCTTGATGCCTTTCTTCCAGGCGTAAATTTGCGCCTTGTTGATATCGCGGGTGGTGGCGGTATCGGGGAAGAACAGGGTCAGCGACAGCCCCTGGTCGACGTGGCGCGTCGCCTCGGCGTAAGTGTCAATGATCTTCTCCGGCCCTATCTCATACGCATCCTGGTAGAGGGCCAGATTGTCGTTATTCATAAATGGCGCGGGGTAGTACACCCGTCCGGTTTTCCCCTCTTTGCGGATCTCAATCTTCGAGACGATCGGGTGAATGCTGGAGGTGGCATGGTTGATGTACGAGATCGAGCCGGTGGGCGGCACCGCCTGCAGATAGCGATTGTAGATGCCATAGCGCATGACATCGTCGCGCAGCTGGCGCCAGCTTTCCCGGTCGGGCAGAGAGATGCCGGCGCGGGCGAACAGCGTGCGCACCCGTTCGGTTTTCGGCTGCCACTCCTCCTGCAGATATTTGTCGAAGTACGCCCCGCTGGCGTAGCGCGACTGCTCGAAGCCGGCGAAGCGCTGGCCGCGCTCGCGGGCCAGCTGCATCGAGGTGTGCAGCGCGTGCCAGGTCACGGTGTAGAAGTAGATATTGGTGAAGTCCAGCCCCTCCGGGCTGCCGTAGGCAATGCCTTCCCGCGCCAGGTAACCGTGCAGATTCATCTGCCCCAGGCCGATGGCGTGGGAGGCCGCGTTGCCGGCCGCCACCGAGGGAACCGACTGAATATCGCTCATGTCGGACACGGCGGTCAGGGCGCGCACCGCGGTGGCGATTGTGCGGCCGAAATCCGGCGAGTCCATGGTGTGGGCGATGTTCAGCGAGCCGAGGTTGCAGGAGATATCTTCCCCGATATGCGCATAGCTGAGGTCTTCATTATAGGCGGACGGCGTACTGACCTGCAGGATCTCCGAACACAGATTGCTCATGGTGACCCGCCCGGCCACCGGACTGGCGCGGTTCACGGTGTCTTCAAACATGATGTACGGGTAGCCGGATTCAAACTGGATCTCCGCCAGGCGCTGGAACAGGTCGCGGGCGCGGATCCAGCGCTTGCGGACCCGCTCGTCGGCCACCAGCTGCGGATAGAGGTCGCCGATGGCGCAATCGGCGAAAGGTTTGCCGTACAGCCGTTCGACGTCATAAGGCGAGAACAGGGCCATCTGCGCATCTTCTTTCGCCAGCTGGAAGGTGATATCAGGGATCACCACCCCCAGCGACAAGGTTTTGATGCGGATTTTCTCATCGGCATTTTCACGCCGGGTATCAAGAAAGCGTAAAATATCGGGATGGTGAACATGCAGCCAGACCGCACCCGCCCCCTGGCGGGCGCCGAGCTGATTGGCATAGGAGAAGGCGTCCTCCAGCATCTTCATCACCGGCACCACCCCAGAAGACTGGTTTTCGATGCGCTTGATCGGCGCCCCGGCCTCGCGCAGGTTGGAGAGTAAAAAGGCCACCCCGCCGCCGCGCTTCGACAGCTGTAGCGCCGAGTTCACCGCCCGGCCGATGGACTCCATATTATCCTCAATACGCAGCAGGAAGCAGGAGATCAGCTCCCCGCGCTGCTGTTTGCCAGCGTTAAGGAAGGTCGGTGTGGCGGGCTGAAAGCGGCCGCTGAGTATCTCCTCCGTCAGCTGCCGCGCCTGCTGTTCATCGCCCCGGGCCAGCGTCAGGGCCACCATCACGCTGCGTTCGGCGAAATCCTCGAGGTAGTGCTTGCCGTCAAAGGTCTTCAGCGCATAGCTGGTATAGAACTTCCAGGCGCCGAGGAAGGTCTGAAAGCGAAACGGAGCGCGCCGGGCATGGGCGAACAACGCCAGCACAAACCCGCGGTCATAGCCGGCCAGCACCTGCGGATCGTAATAGCCCTCGCTGACGAGCCAGCTGAGCTTATCCTCCTGGCTGGGGAAGGTGAGGGCGTTGGGCTGAACCTGGGTCGCCATAAAGGCCTCAACCGCCTGGCGATCTTTCTCAAACGGGATGCGGCCCTCGCTGTCGTACAAATTCAGCATCGCGTTGAGGGCGTGAAAATCCACGGCGGCGGTTATACGTTCTGCGGTTGTCGTTGCCAAAATTCGCTGACTCCTTTACGCACGGTGTTGATATCGTCGGGGGTTCCCATCAGCTCGAAGCGGTAGAGATAGGGCACGGCGCATTTTTGCGCGATGACATCTCCGGCACGCCCCCAGCCGTCGCCAAAGTTGCGATTGCCGGCGGCAATCACTCCGCGGATCAGCTGGCGGTTATGCACGTCGTTTAAAAAGCGGATCGCCTGACGCGGTACCGCGCCGGCGGTGCCGCCGCCGCCATAGCTGGGAACGATGAGAATATAGGGCTCGTCTACCCGCAGATGTTCACGCTCGTTCAGCGGGATGCGCACCGCCGGCAGCCCCAGGCGCTGCACAAAGCGATGGGTATTCTCCGAACGGCTGGAGAAGTAGACGATGAGGCTCATGCGCTGGCCGCCGTAAAGGAGGGGCGCAGGCGATTGATCATATCCGGGCGGAAGCCGCTCCAGCGCAGCTCACCGGCGATCACCACCGGCAGCTGGCGAAATCCCTGCTCGCGCAGGGTGTCGGCGGCATCCGGCTGCTGGTCGACGTTGACCATTTCAAAGGCCAGTCCCCGGCTCTCCATGGCTCGCCGGGTGGCATGGCACTGCACGCAGTCATTTCGAGTGTAAATAATAATGCGCATGATTCGTATTTCCATTTGAGATAACAGCACGGCGCTAAACATAGCGTCGAACGTAGTGGGCCATTCGATAAGGAAATACTAGATGTAGTTATTTAAAACTTCAACCACTCAATATATAGCGTTTTTGGCAAGTGAGTCCCCCGCCGGGATAGATCGGCGGAGGAGGGGGGAGGCTGTGCGGAACTACAGGCGCATGGCCACGGCGAGGCGGTTAAAGGCGTTCATCAGACTGACGGCGAAGGTCAGATCGCTTATCTGACGCGGGGTAAAATGTTCGCGCAGCGGCTGGTAAACCTCATCTTCCGCATGGCTGGTGGCAATGTCGGTGACCGACTCGGCCCAAGCCAGCGCCGCGCGTTCGGCAGGAGTAAAGTGGGCGCTTACCCGCCAGCCCGCAAGGGCATCCAGTTTGCTTTGTGCCATGCCGCCTTTGCGCAACGCCTGACTATGTTTCTCAAGACAGAAGGCGCAGCCGTTGATCTGCGAGACGCGTAAATAAACCAGCTCTACCAGGGCGTTGCCCAGCTCGCTTTTCTCCAGCGCGATGCTGGCCTGTACCAGCCCTTTATAGACTTCCGGGCTCAGTTCACTGAATGGCTGACGTAATTGGTTCATGGTGTTCTCCTCTCTAAGACGGCAGCCAAAATAGCACTATAATGGACTGCAAAAGATAGCCATATTGTGATGAAAAAAGCAGACCATAATGGAAGCGATTAACCTCCCGCTTTATCAGCGTATCGCCCGCCAGTTGAAATCGGCGATTGAACGTGGCGAACTGACCCCGGGCAGCCGTTTGCCCGCCAGCCGGGTGTACGCTCAGGAGCAGGGCGTCTCCCGGGCGACCATCGAAAACGCCTGGGGAGAGCTGGTCGCCCAGGGATGGCTCGAGCGGCGTGGGCAGGCGGGGACCTTTGTCAGCGAGCGGCTCAGCCCGCGCCAGCTGGCGCCGGTACCGCCAGTGCAACCGGCCGCGCCGACGGAGCCGCTGCCGTTTCAGATGGGGCTGCCGGCGCTGGATCTCTTTCCGCGCGGGCAGTGGGCGCGGGTGATGGGGCGTCGGCTGCGGACGCAGTCGCGGTTCGATCTTGCACCCGGCGATCCCGGCGGCGATCCGCTTCTGCGCCAGGCTATCGTCGATTATCTACGCCTGTCGCGCAGTATCGACTGTCAGCCGGATCAGGTGTTGATCACCGGCAGCTATGCCGCCTCCATGAACCTTATCCTGCGTACCCTGGCGCAGCCGGGACAGCATATGTGGATGGAAGATCCGGGGTATCCCTTTATCCGGCCGGTCGTCGAGGCTGGGCAGCTGGCGGTGGATGCGATTCCCGTGGACGACGAAGGGATGGACGTCGGCTGGGGCCAGCGTCATCACCCGCAGGCGCGATTTGCCCTGCTCACACCAGCCCATCAGAGTCCGCTGGGGGTCGCGCTGTCGCTTCCCCGACGCCGCCAGCTGCTGGCGTGGGCCGCGGAGCGCGACGCGTGGATCATTGAGGACGATTACGATAGCGAGTTTCGCTATCACGGCAAACCGCTGCCGCCGCTGAAAAGCCTTGATGCGCCGCAGAGGGTCATCTACGCGGGCACCTTCAGTAAGTCGATGTTCCCGGCGCTGCGCACCGCCTGGCTGGTGGTGCCGACCCCGCTGGTGGCGCGTTTTCACCAGACCGCGGAGCGCCAGTCCTGCACCGTTCCCACCCTGTGGCAGCAGACGCTGGCGGATTTTATCCAGCAGGGACATTTTTGGCGTCATTTGAAGAAAATGCGTGCCAGCTATAGCCAGCGTAGACAGTGGCTGGAGTCGGCTCTGCAGGCGCAGGGCTTTCAGGTCACGCCGCAGCTGGGGGGAATTCAACTGGTTATGTCGGTCAGCGGCGACGATCGGCTGCTCGCGCGGCGGGCGGTTGTGGCCGGGCTGGCGGTGCAGGCGCTGAGCGACTGGCGGATTCGCCACGCGGGCGAGGGGGGATTATTGATGAGTTTTACCAATATACGTTCGCCGGCGATGGCTGACGGACTTGCCCGACGGCTGAGAGAGGCGATCGCGATTTGATGGCGCTTAAGTCGGGGAAGCAGAAAAACCCCTGCGGCCAGAGGCGCGCAGGGGCTGACGCGTATTTGTTATCTTCATTGCCTTCCGTAAAGCTCGCGGGCTACCGCGCGCCAATCGCGCGGCGGCAGCCGACGCTTAAGCTATTATCGACGTAAATTGAGCAATACGCCAATAAATACCCCGACGGCGGCGGCGGCGCCCACACTGTGCCACGGTTTATTGCGCACGTAGGTATCGGCACAGCCCAGCGCATCGCACGCTGCCTGGCGCGCATCCAGCGCCGCCTGCTGCACCCGGTTGTGGCCATTAAGACGGGCACGAGTCTCTTTTAACAGCGACTGCGCTTTGACACGCGCCGCTTCCGCTTCCTCTTTGGCGTCACTGCCCCATGATTTCAGCACCTCTTCCAGCGTATCCGCTAATTGGCTGACATCGTTATGAATATCTTCGGCGTTCTCGTCAAAATTGTTGCGGTTCACATGGTTAGCCATCGTTATCTCCCTTAATTCCATCGAGTGAGTAAGTGTAGGACAAGATTTTGAATTATGCTTACTGTTGTGGTTTCTGGAATTTTCCGAAAGCACTGTCCTTAATGAATAAGGTAAGGTCAATGTGCGGTAAAAGATAACGAGGAATCAGTATGTATTTAAGACCCGATGAGGTGGCGCGTGTTCTTGAAAAAGCCGGCTTCACCATGGATGTTGTGACGCAAAAAGCGTACGGCTATCGCCGCGGCGATAATTATGTTTATGTGAACCGCGAAGCGCGCATGGGGCGAACAGCGTTAGTTATTCATCCGGCGTTAAAAGAGCGCAGCAATATGCTGGCCGAACCAGCTTCAGATATCAAAACCTGTGATCATTATGAACAGTTTCCGCTGTATTTAGCCGGGGATGCGCAACAACATTATGGTATTCCGCATGGATTTAGCTCACGCATGGCGCTTGAGCGTTTTCTGAATGGGCTATTTGGCGAAGCCCAGCCGGCAATGTCGACGAATTAATACGGCGATAGGCATTTAAGGATCCAGGCGAGGCGGGCTGGCGGGAAGAGGCGACTGGCAGAGCCAGTCGCTGCTAACGCGTTGGTCAGGCCTTCGCCTGCTGATAGGGCGCCACGCGGAACAGGCGGCGGCAATAGTCGAGGAAGTAGCCGTAGGCGGCGCCCATCATCATCGATACCGCCAGGTTCGAGCTCACCGCGGCGACAATCTGGTGCCAGTCAGCACCCACGCTCCACAGAATAGCGACATACACCGGCGACTGAAAGGTGACGTAGGCCAGCACGTCGGCCATATTTTTCATCCACCTGGCTGGGCTGATGCGCCGGGCCTGACGCATGGCGAAATCGCGATAAATCCCATAGGGTACGGCAATAATAATGTTGACCGGGATCGCCACCAGACGCGACGATAACGACTGCTCAAACGTCATACCAGAGAGAAAAATTTCGATCATCATGTTGACGACGGTGCAGTAAACCACCATCGCAAAGGTGTCTGCAACCGCATGCCGCAAGCGGGAGTGCGCAGAGAACATCGGAGTGCTCCTCGAAAATGAAGTCATTAACGCCGAAAAATGCGCGTTGGTATAGCGTTTTTGGGCTGCCTGTTTTGATGTGCGTAGAGTATATCTCTGCATTAAAAGTGGCAACTAGCTATAAATTTTTATTTATCGCCTTTTTGTCGATAAAATACTCTGCGCTGGTTTGTTTTTTGTTCGTTACGCTACTTTTATTCCTGTTTTTGCAAATATCAATATTTATCAATGTGTTACTCTTGATTGCGAAATCGAGACTGGCCGAGGGAACGGCGCCTGATAGCCAACCATGGCGCAACATCACGCGAGTGTGTGATTCCGCTCTCTTTTAGGATTTTTTATGCCGTAAGTCGCGTTTTTATGGTGAAAAATTCTGAATTGCGAATTGTTGTTTTATTCCCGTTTTCTGATTAACTATTCACTGTGGCCAAAGGTATGTATCAGTGCGGCCACGTATGAACAGCAGGTAACCCGCTGACCATAAAGCTAATATTCCTGGCGAGAACGGTGGTTTTTCCCGTCATTCTGCCTTTTTTATTTATTCACTCTCTTTTTTGCCTGTGCTTATGAAAAAGGCTCAGGTATTTGCCAATATAGTTCCAGGGGATAACCGCTAATATCCACCTTATATATTTATCTGGACAACCGAAGGCTGGAAATAAATAAACGTTTCTATTACACTTGCCGCGTTGTATCTTTTAATTTGCTATTTGGAATTTTTTAATTTTATGTCTTCAATGTTACACAAACTGAATAATATCCGTTCACTGCGTGCCCTGTCCCGTGAATTCTCCATTGACGTGCTTGAAGAGATGCTGGAAAAGCTCAGGATCGTCACTGAAGAAAAACGTACGCAACAGCAGCAGGCAGCTCAGCAGCAGGCTGAATATCAGGAGAAAGTGAATACCTGGCTTGAACTGATGCGCGCCGACGGTATTTCTCCTGACGAGCTGGTGGCCGATATTCAGCCGCCAAAGGCGGGAGGCAAAAAGCGTCAACCGCGCCCGGCGAAATATCGTTATACCGATCATACTGGCGCAGAGAAAACCTGGACCGGACAGGGAAGAATGCCGAAGCCGATTGCCGAGGCTGTCGCCCAGGGTAAATCGCTGGATAGCTTTTTAATTTAACGCCTTCGGGCCAGCGCCAGGCCGGTGGTGAGAGACCCACCGGCCTGGCCTTATGACTTTAAGCGAGGGGCTTTAGCAGACGCCGAAGTCTCCCTCTTCCTGATACGGCGTGACCTCGTCCGACTTCAGCGAATAGCGCTCTCCCTGCTCCTGTGCGGCCTGAACCACCACCAGTTGCTCCCCTTGCACTTCCACCACTTTCAGTTTTGGTCCGCCCGCTCGGGGTTGTACCAGATCGCCGACAGCAAACATAATTCACTCCTCACTGTTAACACCATGGATAAACCTAAACCATAGCTCAACGCCCGCTCACTGAACACCGGGCGTGCTGTTTTTTGTTAAAACAATTTGGAGTTATATGTATTAACATTGTTAATGTTTTGCTGGCGCCATACCGCTGCTGAGAAAGGGGGACGGCGAGGGTAGGGTTACCACCAATCAGGTCAGGAAAGACACCATGAAGTATATCATTCTGTTGATCATTGTTATTGCTGTACTGTATGTCCATTACCGCGGACGGGTGCGCTATCGTTTCTGGCGGCAGCTCTCCGACCATTCCACATTTACCGCGCCGCTGAATGGATTTATGTATTTATTTTCCCGCGTGCCGAATACGCCTTATCTGCGGCCGGAGATGTTTCCCGAGCTGGCGATATTGCAGCAAAACTGGCAGGTTATTCGCGACGAAGGTCTCCACCTTCAGCAGCTGGAGCAGATTAAAGCGGCCGATAAATATAACGATGCCGGGTTTAACTCATTTTTCAAAACCGGCTGGAAACGCTTTTATCTGAAATGGTATGAGGATGCCCATCCTTCCGCCAGCCAGCTCTGTCCGCAAACTACCGCGCTGCTGCGCGATATCCCGTCGGTGAAAGCGGCCATGTTCGCCACTCTGCCGGACGGTAGCCGTCTGCCGCGCCATCGTGACCCCTACGCCGGCTCGCTACGCTTTCATCTGGGCCTGGCAACGCCGAACGATGACCGCTGCTTTATCGAGGTGGATGGCCAGCGTTACAGCTGGCGCGATGGAGAAGGCGTGCTGTTTGACGAGACCTATATCCACTATGCGGAAAATACCAGTGGTGAGAATCGCCTGATTCTGTTCTGCGATATTGAACGGCCGATGCGCTACCGCTGGGCGCAGAAAGTTAACCACTGGCTGGGACGCCATCTGATGAGCGCCGCTTCGGCGCCCAACGATATCGGCGATCGCACCGGCGGGATTAACCGGGCGTTTCGCTATATTTACCAGATCCGTATTGTTGGTAAGCGGTTGAAAAAATGGAATAAGACGGTCTATTACATCGTCAAATGGCTGCTCTTCGGCGGCATTGCCTGGCTTATCTGGAGCGCGTTTTAACCCCCTGGCGCCGGTTCCACGGCATGGTCGCCAGCAGACGCGCCATGCCGCAAAAGCCGGTTACGCCGGCGAAGGTGAGCCCGGCGCCGACCGCGCCGCTGAGCAGGAAAAAGCCGCCGTTAACGGTATAGCCCAGCAGCACCCCCAGTAAAATCAGGACGCCAGCGGCAATTTGCACCTGGCGCATCAGCGGCAGCGGCTGCGATGAATCTTCCACTACCGGCAACCCCGCGGCTTTCCACGCCTGAATTCCTCCTGCCAGCAGGCAGGTCTGCGCCGGCGCGGCGGCCGCGGCCAGACGAATCGCATTATTCTGCGTCCGGGAACCCGCCTGGCAGTGAAAGATGACCGTCTCTCCGGCCCGGGCATTGAGGGGCGCACCGCTGGTCAGAGTGGCGAGCGGCACCAGCTCGGCATCGGGGATATGTTCGCGCGCATATTCATCCGCATCGCGGATATCAATCAGTCTGGCGCCCTGGGCAATCTGCGCCTGGGCCTCGGCGGGAGTTAAGGTGGCGATGGTCATAGGATCCTCACGGGCAATAGAGCGTTTTCAGCGTATTGATCACCTGCTGTACCGCAGGGTGAGTAATGAAATAGTGGATACGCTGGGCGTCGCGCTCGCTGTCGATCAGCCCCTCGTCACGCATCCGCGCGAGGTGTTGCGAGGTGGCGGAGGGGCTCAGCCCTGTAGCCCGGGCGAGTTCGCCGGCGCTGGCCCTGGGCGCATCGCACAGCATGCACAGGATCAGCAATCGGTGAGGATTGCTCATCGCTTTCATCAGCGCGGCGGCTTCTCCGGCGCGGGCCTGCAGGTCTTCAGGTGTGGTCATTTATTTTAGCTTTGTCTAAATTTAGATAACTCTAAAATAAAAAGGCCGCCAGCGCCAGCACAATTTCTCCACGACTCAGGCCGGAACGGCGAGCCGGGCAATCTGCGCCCGGGCGCTGGCGATCCCGGCGTCGCGACCATGCGGGCGATTGTCCAGCCCTTCGGCATAGATAAATTCCACCTCCTGGATCCCCATCAGCCCCAGTACCGCGCGCAGATAGGGCGTGACGGCGTCGGTAGTTTCTCCCTGGTGAATACCGCCGCGGCTGCTGACGACCACCGCCCGGACGCCCTCCACCAGCCCCTGCGGCCAGCTCTCGGTGTAGCGAAAGGTTTCCCGCGCCCGCGCCACGAGGTCGAACCATTTTTTTAGATCGGTCGGGACGTTGAGGTTATACATCGGCGCGCCAATCACCAGCAGGTCGCTGGCCTTTAACTCGGCGATAAGCTGGTCGGAGAGGGCGACCACCTCGCGGATAGCAGGCTGCGGATCCACTGCCCCGCGCAGGGCGGCGAACAGGGGGCGATCCAGCGTTGGCAGCGCCATGGCGCTGAGATCGTGTTCGGTGAGCCGATCGCCGTGTCCCGCCGCCTGGCGCGCCGCGAGAAATTCGTTAATCAACTGATTGGTCAGGGATGTTTCGCCATTAATGCTGGATTTTAAAACCAGAACGTTAGCCATGGTGAGTGCCTCAAATGAAAGATAGAAGCAAAGACTAACACTGTCTTTTTTGTCTCAGGAGTGACATTATTATTCCCTATTGTATCCCGTAAGGAACCAATCTGTGCGCGACGATCTGAATGCGATCCCGGTATTTGTCACCGTGGTCGAGAGCGGCAACTTTGCCAGCGCGGCGGCGATCCTCCATGTGACGCGTTCGGCGGTGGGAAAAACCATTGCCCGGCTGGAAGCGCGTCTCGGCGTGGCGTTATTCCAGCGTACCACCCGACGGCAACTGCTGACGGAAGAGGGGGAGCAATTCTATCTCCAGTGCCGGGAAGCGCTGGAGCGCATCCGCGAGGCCGAAGAGACGCTGCAGCGCGGCAAAGATGAGGTGCAGGGGCGGCTGCGGGTGTCGCTGCCGGTGCTGTTTGGCCAGCGCTGCGTGGCACCGCTGCTGTTCCGCCTCAGCCAGCGCTATCCGTTACTGAAGCTCGAGCTCCACTACAGCGACCGGCAGGTCAATCTGCTGGAGGAGGGGTTTGATCTTGCGGTGCGTATCGGGAGCCTGGCCGATACCGGGTCGCTGCGGGCCCGTGCGCTGGGAGAGCACGGCATGGTGCTGTGCGCGGCGGCGGAGTACCTGCGCCAGCAGCCAGCGCCGCAGACTATTGCCGGGTTGAACGAGCACCGTACCCTCGGCTATCTGCACAACGGCCAGCTGCAAAAATGGCAACTGTATGACCCGCAGCAGGGCGACGTGCGCTTCAGTCCGCAGACGTGGCTGATACAGGATGATTTTGCCGCCATCGCGGCGGCAGTGCAGCAGGGGATGGGCATCGCCTGGCTGCCGGACTGGCTGGTGGCGCAGGCGCTTGCCGATGGGACATTGCAGCAGGTGTTGGCGCCCAGCGCTCAGGTGCGTTTCGCCATCCACGCGGTATGGCCGGAGGGGCCGTGGCTGCCGCAAAAAACGCGGGCGGCGATCGATGCCCTGCGGGAAGGGCTACCTCTTACCGCAACACCTGGTTAGCGCAGAGAGATATAACCGCCATCTATGGCGGCGGAGGTTTTCCGACAGCGTGCAAGCTACCGGCGCGCTTTACGCCATAGCCTCAGCGACGAGGCCGTCCGGCACGGGCGGCACGGCGGTACAACGTGCTGCGGGCGATACCCAGCATCTGCGCCGCCCGGCTGACGTTGCCGTTGACCCTGGCCAGGGTATCGACAATCAACTGCTCATCATGGGCCTGCAATCCCCCGCGCGGCAACGGCGCAGGCGCGGCGCGATACGCCTCCGGCAGCGCGTCGGGCGTCAGCGTGTCGCCCTCATCGGCGAGAGCCAGCATTACCTTCAGGACGCTCTGCAGCTGGCGTACGTTTCCCGGCCACGGCAGCTGGCTGAGGTGAACCAGCAGCGCGTTTGAAAGCGTCACCCGGCGTGAAGCACCGCCCAGGTCGTGCCACAGGGTGGCGATAAAGGTTTCCAGCGCCGGCCACTCGCGCAGCGGAGGCAGCGCCAGGGCGTATTCCCGCAGGCGCCACAGCAGATCTTCACGGAATTCTCCGGCGCTGACCCGCTGGGTCAGGTTGCGGTGGGTGGCGCAGATCAAGGCGAAATTCACCGGCACGCTGCGGCTGGCGCCCAGCGGAGCGACCTCTTTCTCCTGCAGGACGCGCAGGAGGCGGGTCTGCAGCGCCAGCGGCATATCGCCGATCTCATCAAGAAACAGCACCCCGCCGTCAGCCTCGCGGATTTTACCGATATAGCCATTTTTGCTGGCGCCGGTAAACGCCCCCGGCTGGTAGCCGAAGAGCTCGGATTCGATCAGCGATTCCGGAATGGCGGCACAGTTAATGGCGACAAATTTACCGCTGCGCCAGCGGCTGTGCCGGTGCAACGTGCGGCTGACATACTCTTTGCCGCTGCCGGTTTCTCCTTCAATGCACAGGGCGATGCCGGCGTTGAGCAGCCGCAGCAGCTTTTCGCCTTCGCGCGGACTGGTAAAGGGGAGATGCATGGCCGGCGGGGCGCTTACCGCCACCCGGCGGCGGGTGGGCGCCCGCAGGCGATAATGGTAGCGGCCCTGCGGCGTGGTCAGCGGCAGCGGGACGCTGACCGCCGTTTGCGTCAGCGTCGGAAAAAGCGAGGCAAAGGTGAGCTGGCCAAACTGCGCCGCGCTCAGGCCGAACTCGCGCATCGCCAGCCGGTTGCCGGCGGTGAGGACGTTGTCGGAAAAGACCAGCAGCAGCTCCTCGACGCTGTCGAGTTTGTCCACCTGCCGGTGCAGGCTCATCAGCCACTGCTCAGGATGCAGACTCTGTTTCACCCACAGATATTCAATTTGCTTTGCCGCCGCTTTTACCCAGCCAAAGGTGTGCTGGTGGGGAAAATTCGCCGGGCCGGAGATATCCAGCACCCCGGCGATGCTTCCGTCCGGTCGCTGGAGCGGCATCGCCGCGCAGTACAGATTCTGGTTGCGGGTAAGAAAGTGCTGGCGGCCATCGATCTCGCAGCCATCGTCAATCGCCAGCGCGGTGCCGATGGCGTTGGTCCCGCGCCCGCTTTCACTCCACAGATTGCCGGGAGCCAGCGCCACGCGCTGGGCCTTTTGCAGCGCCTGGGTATCGCCGAGAGTATGCAGCACCAGGCCGTCGGGGTCGGAAAGGATCACCACCGACTGCAGGTCTGCGACCTGGCGCGACAGGGCTTCCACCACCGGCTGCGCCAGCTGCTGCAGGCCGCGGTGGCTGGCGAGCCGGTCCGCCAGCTCGCCGGCGCCGAGGCGGGGAAAATCCTCGGTGGCGGGATCCAGCCCGTAGCGCTGGCAGCGAGACCACGAATCGCTCAGCAGGGGATTCGCATTAACCTCTGGTGCGAGAAGAAAGGGATTGCCTGCCATAGGGCACCTCTGGGTCGATGTTGCTGTGTTGCAATATTGTAGCCATTTGGTTTATTTGATGTTGCGATTCGCAACACATAAGTGGAAACCCGTGCGACAGTGGCTGACCATCTGCTCGGTTAGTGAAGGCAACGTATTAATAAATAAAAATATTTAAAGAAAATAAAAAACTGGCATAACCCCTGCAAAGTGAGAAGCGTTCGGCGGCAAATTTAAAAAATCAATATGCCGCTGTGTCTCAACCCTACAGAAGGAGATTTGCGATGCGTTATGCACATCCTGGCCAGCCCGGCGCCGTGGTTTCATTTAAATCGGCTTACGGCAACTTTATTGACGGTAGATTTGTCGAGCCGCTGAGCGGTGAATTCTTTATGAATACTTCGCCGGTCGACGGCAGCAACATTGCGCAGTTTCCCCGCTCGGATGCCAGAGACATTGACTTCGCCCTCGACGCCGCCCATCGCGCGGCGCCGGCGTGGGGTAAAACCTCAGTGCAACAGCGCTCCAGGCTGCTGCTGCAGGTCGCCGATCGTATTGAACAGCATCTGGAATATCTGGCGGTGGCGGAGAGCTGGGACAATGGGAAACCGATCCGCGAAACGCTTAACGCCGACCTGCCGCTGGCGGTGGACCATTTTCGCTACTTCGCCGGCTGCCTGCGCGCCCAGGAGGGTAGTACCGCCGAAATTGACGAAACCACGGTGGCCTATCATTTCCATGAACCGCTGGGGGTGGTCGGACAGATTATCCCGTGGAACTTCCCGCTGCTGATGGCCGCGTGGAAGCTGGCCCCGGCCCTGGCGGCGGGGAACTGCGTGGTGCTCAAACCGGCGGAACAGACGCCGCTAAGCATTACCCTGCTGCTGGAGCTGATCGGCGATCTGTTCCCGGCCGGGGTGCTTAACGTGGTGCAGGGTTTCGGCAAAGAGGCGGGCGAGGCGCTGGCCACCAGCAAGCGTATCGCCAAGCTGGCGTTTACCGGCTCCACGCCGGTCGGGCGGCATATTCTCGCCTGCGCGGCGGAAAATATTATCCCCTGCACCGTCGAGCTGGGGGGGAAATCGCCCAACATCTACTTCGCCGACGTGATGGACGGAGAAGAGGAATTTATTGAGAAGGCGGTGGAGGGGCTGGTGCTCGGCTTCTTCAACCAGGGTGAGGTCTGTACCTGCCCGTCGCGGGCGCTGATCCATGAATCCATCTATGAGCCCTTTATGGCACGGGTCATGGAGAAGGTGGCGCAGATCCGCCGCGGCGATCCGTTAGATACCGACACCATGATCGGCGCTCAGGCTTCCCGCCAGCAGTTCGACAAGATCCTCTCCTATATTCAGATTGCCCGGGAAGAGGGTGGGCAAATTCTGACCGGAGGCGAGCGGGCGGCTATCGCGCCGGCGCTGGATAATGGCTTTTATATTCAGCCCACGCTGATTAAAGGTCGCAACGATATGCGCTCCTTCCAGGAGGAGATCTTTGGGCCGGTGATCGGGGTGACCACCTTTAAGGACGAAGCGGAAGCGCTGGCTATCGCCAATGAGACCCAGTTTGGTCTCGGCGCCGGGGTGTGGACGCGGGATACCAACCTCGCCTATCGCATGGGTCGCGGCATTAAAGCCGGTCGCGTGTGGACCAACTGCTATCATGTCTACCCGGCGCATGCGGCGTTCGGCGGCTATAAACAGTCCGGCGTCGGCCGGGAAACGCACAAGATGGCGCTGGATGCCTATCAGCAAACCAAAAACCTGCTGGTGAGCTACGGCACCGCGCCGCTGGGCCTGTTCTGAAGTCCATCTCATTTCTGACCGATCCTCAGTCCGCAATCCATTCGGGTTGCGGATTTTTTTTTACTTCAAAATAACCATTTGAAGATGGTGGCTATTTTGCCTGCGGCAGCGCCCATGTATTTATGTCACTTATGTATTGGCTTTCACTTGAAAATAAAAACACTTCCATAATAAGGGATTAGCGGGTGGAGGTGGCGCACCCTGGCGTCGTTTGTGTAGAAATTATGAATATTAATACCAGGAAAATTCCTAATTTTTGTGTACGCTCTGACGAGCGCACAATAAAACAAGACGAATTTTTGAACAATTGTCTTTAAATTTGTTAATTGAATTGATCTGTTGTTGTTTAAAGGTATTTGAATTTCTTTTGTATAGATATGTAAATTAACATTGAAAAGCCATTTCAAAAATTAAATATATGGCGAACATAGCTATTAACTTATAGTTAACATCCCCCCGGGTTGCCTTTTGATACTTCGGGTAATATATTTATTTCGCACATCAAAATAACTCTTTTTTCTTCTGTTTGTTATTCATGGCCATCTATTGGCGAAATAAGGCAGAGTAGAGGGGGATGTGCCTAATATCCTGCGGAAGGAACGCAACGTACATTTACAGGGAGGAGCTGACGAGCCGTTTCGCGATAGCTTTAGGGCTATTGTCGATGATGGAAAATATGTTCGTTAACGATGAGATAAATAATGAAAAAACAACCTCGATTTATAACCATCCTCATAGGAGCGCTGCTTTCTGGCGTAGCCTTGCAGGCTACCGCGGCCAACACTATCAATCCTGACTCGGGCACCAGTTCGGAAGGCGCCGGCGGGCAGGTCATCTTCAATGGGTCAATCACCGACAGCTCTTGCAACGTCGATAGTAGTTCTAATGGCCAGAAGGTTGATCTGGGCAAATGGGCCAGCAACTATTTTACCGGCACTGGTTTTGAAACCACCAAAACCCCCTTCCATATCAAAGTGAAAGATTGCCCGGCCAGCGTGACTACGGTCGCCGTGCTGTTTGACGGCGCGCGCGATCAGTCTGATAACTCCCTGCTGGCCATCAACGGCGGCGCCAGCGGCGTAGCGATTAAGCTGTATGAGCACGATCGGTCGACGGCTGTCAGCCTCGGTAAAACGTCAGCCAAACAGACGGTCACTCCGGGTACCAGCGGCGGCACCGGCTCTGCCGACCTCGAGTTTTACGCCGACTATATCTCCACCGCGGCGACCGTGACGGCAGGTAAAGCCGACGGTACAGCTAATTTCAATATGATTTATAATTGATCTAATTGCGCGTTATTCAGAGTCAGCCCACTGCGTCTTGATTAATTACAGATAGCTAATGTGTTAATTGTCATGAAGTCACGAAATATATTCGTGACGGTATAGTTGTTTTTGCTAATTATCCCGTCGAGTACTGGCTCTGTTATTCACTGCTTTATTTTGTTGTCTGTTCAACTTTTACCTGATGGTAAGTCATGATGAAGAAAATAATTGCCGTTGCGGCTTTTCTGCTGTGCACCACGGCAGCGCAGGCCGGTATTGTCATGGGTGGAACCCGTGTGATTTATCAGGAAGGGAAGCGTGAAGCCGCTATTTCAGTCACCAATGCCGATACCCATACGCCCTATCTGGTGCAGTCGTGGGTGGAAAATTACGCGGAAAACGATAAGGCCAGGGTGCCCTTCATTGTAACGCCGCCCTTGTTCCGTCTCGATCCGGAGCAAAATAACGTTCTGCGGATTAACTTTATTGGCGCCTCGCTGCCCCGCGACCGTGAATCGGTCTTCTGGCTGAACGTCAAAAGTATCGCCCCGACGCGTCAGGGCGAGGTGAATAAGCTGCAGGTGAATATTAAATCGAAATTCAAAATCTTCTATCGCCCCAACGACCTGGCGGGCGACCCGGCAAAGGCCTGGCAGCAGCTGAAGTTTAGCCAGTCCGGCGGTCGGCTGACGGTGATAAATCCCACTCCCTACTTCGTCTCTTTTTACGCCGTCGAGGTGGGCGGGCAAAGCATCGACGATCCCGGCATGGTGGCTCCCTTCGGCGAGAAAACGTGGCCGGTGAGCGGGCACGGCACCGTCAAATGGCGGGCGATTAACGACTACGGCGGCGTCAGCGATTTCGCCCAGCAGTAATTCCCCTTTTTGATGAGCTTACCGGACGGCGCCAGCATGAAAAGAATAACAACAGCCAGGGTGCGGGAGTATGCCTTGTTGCCCGTTACCGCCGGGCGGGCGGTGGCGCTGGCGACGGTGCCGACGATGATGTTTTGTCTCAGTCCGTTGAGCCGGGCGCTGGCCGACGACTATTTTGACCCGGCGGCGCTGGAGTTTGCTGATCCGCAGCAGCAAACCTCCGATCTGCACTACTTCGCCAAACCCGGCGGCCAGCAGCCGGGGACTTATCCTGTCACCGTGGTGGTTAATGACCAGGAGCTGGGTCAGGCTGATATCACGTTTGTTGACGATGGCGGGCAGCTGCGCCCGGTGCTGACGCCCGGTCAGCTGGCGGAGTATGGCGTCAACGTCAGCGCGTTTCCCGCCTTTCAAGCGCTGCATGAAGGCGAAACCTTCACCCGGATCGAGAAGTTTATTCCCGACGCCAGCAGTCGGTTCAGCTTCGCTAACCAGCGCCTGACGCTGAGTATTCCCCAGGCGGCGATGAACGTGCAAAGCCGCGGCTATGTCGATCCGTCGCGCTGGGACGATGGCGTGCCGGCCGCGTTTGTCGATTACTATTTTTCCGGCGCGCAAATAAAGAACGCCGACGAAGGGGAGAGCAGCCGCTCAAACTATCTCAATTTACGCAGCGGCCTCAACCTGGGCGCCTGGCGACTGCGCAACATCTCCTCAATGCAGTATGACCAGCAGCGCCGGCACTGGGATACCCAGAGCATCTGGCTGCAGCGCGATGTCCGCTCGCTGAAGAGCTTGCTGCGGATCGGCGATACCTACACCACCGGCGATGTGTTTGACAGCATACAGTTTCGCGGCGTCCAGCTGATGTCTGACGATGAAATGCTCCCGGACAGCCAGCGCGGCTTTGCCCCCACCATTCGTGGCGTGGCGCACAGCAATGCCAAAGTGACCGTCTCTCAGCACGGGTATGTGATCTACGAGACCTTTGTGTCGCCGGGGGCGTTCGCCATCAGCGATCTCTACCCCACCTCGCAGAGCGGCGATCTGGAGGTGAAGGTGACCGAGAGCAATGGCGCGGTGCGTACCTTTACCCAGCCCTATTCCGCGGTGCCATATATGCTGCGCGAAGGACGCGGCAAATTCAGTCTCAGCGCCGGCCGCTACCACTCCGGGGGGGAGTCGGTGCGCTCGCCGGAATTTCTGCAGGGCACTTTGTTCTACGGTTTGACGGCGGGATTCACCCTCTACGGTGGTACGCAGCTGGCCCGGGACTATCAGGCGTGGGCGCTGGGCCTGGGCCGCGGTTTTGGCGAGTTCGGATCGCTGGGAGGGGATGTCACCCAGGCCGTCACCCGTACGCCGTCGGGCAAGCGCTATACGGGCCATTCGCTGCGCGCTCAGTATCAGAAAAATTTTGTCAGCTCGGGCACTGCGTTCAGCCTCGCCAGCTATCGCTACTCGTCAAGCGGCTATTACGATTTTGCCGAAGCCAGCGCCCTTGAAAGCGCCCAGGGGCAAGTAGACAACCGGCGTCGCCGGGAAGAGCTGTCGGTGTCGCAAAGCCTTGGTGGCCTGGGCAGTCTGGCGGTTTCCGCCTGGTCGCAGGAGTACTGGCATCGGCAGAGTCGGGATGAGACGGTGCACCTTGGGTTCTACAGCGCCTGGAAAGGGATCTCCTGGGGCGTGGGCTATTACTACACCCGCACCAGCGGCCAGCAAAAAAATGACCGCTCCTGGTCATTCAATATCAATATTCCGCTGGGTGGTCCGCTGTCCGACAGCGCGGTGAGCTACAACACCACCTCGGACAGCAATGGCTATACCTCGCAGCAGATGTCGCTGTATGGCGCGGTGCCGACGCGGCCAAATCTGTTCTACTCGGTTCAGCAAGGTTATGGCAACCAGGGACGAGGCAGCAACAGCAGCGCCTCCCTGGACTACCACGGCGGCTTCGGCAACGCCCAGATCGGCTATCGCCATGACGCCGCCAGCAACCAGTTGACCTGGGGAGGCGCCGGCTCGGTGGTCGCGCATCCGCACGGCGTCACCTTTGGCCAGACGGTGGGTGAGAGCTTCGCCATCGTCCGGGCGCCGGGGGCCGCCGGCGTGGCGGTGCAAAACGGCAACAATGTGCACACCGACTGGCGCGGCTATGCCGTGGTGCCCTCCCTGACCGCCTACCGGAAAAATGTCATTACCCTCGATACGGAGTCGATGGCCGACGACACCGACGTCGACCAGCAGGGGCAGACCGTGATCCCCGGCGGCGGCGCGGTGGTGATGGCCAACTACCAGACCCACATTGGCAACCGGGTGCTGTTTACCCTGCGCAATGCCCAGGGGCCGCTACCGTTTGGCGCCAGTGCGCGGCTGGTCAAGGAGGAGGAGAGCGGCAATCCGCCGGGCGGCATGGTGGCCGACGGCGGCCAGGTGTATCTCAGCGGCGTGCCGCAGGAGGGAACCCTGGCGGTGAGTTGGATCGTCAACAATCAGTCGCAGAGCTGCACGCTGCATTTTCATCTTCCGGATAACCCACAGCAGAGTCTGAATACGGTGAAAACCGTCTCCGGACTGTGCCAGACACGCTGAGGCGGCTATGAAATCTGTTTTTCGTCTACTTCCTTTCCTCTTTCTGCTGGGGCTGAGCGCCTATCTTCCCGGCGTGCGGGCTGAAACCTGCCGCGCAAATATCGGCCAGACCACGGTCAATATTCCTAATATCAAATATTTACCCACGCTGCCGGTCAATACCCAGATGACCAGCGCGATGGCGGATAACGGCAGCGGGATCCCTTTTTCCTGCGACCTGCAGCTGCCGACGGCGAGCGCCAAACGCATCGTCTATAAGCAGCTGAAAACCGGCGGCTCGCCGATGGTGATTAACGGACAGCATGTCTACCCCAGCGCTATCGACGGCATTGGTTACGCCCTCAGCTTCCAGTGCGCCGGCGGCCCGATGCGTGCCATCGATGGCAGCCACTCCGCCGGCGGCGAGTCGGTGGTGGTATGCGACAGTGCGACGCTCCCGGCGCTGATGACGCAGCAGCAAACCACGGTGAGGATTGCGGTAACCTTCTATAAAACCGGAACGGTGCAACTGGCGGACGGGACGCATACCAACTCGCCGCCGCTGCCGCAGGTGGGGGAGATGACCATTGAACAGCAGACCAGCGCAAGCGCCAGCTTTGTCGCCAGCGCGCCGGTCAGCATCGATATCGCCGCCCTGAATGTGGACATTGGCAGCAGCGGCAGCTGCCAGGTAGCGACATCGACGATCCAGGTCAGTCTGGGTACGGTTAACCGGGGGGAGTTTCATGGCAAAGGGACTACCGGCGGCCAGGCGAAGCGCTTTTCGATTCCGGTCTTCTGTCCGACGCCGACCGACGTGCGCATCGGCTTTTTCGGCGTCAGCGTGGAGAGCGATACCCTGGCCCTGAGCCAGGCCAGCAACAGCGCCAGCGGCGTCGGCGTGAAGCTGACCTACGGCA
Organism: Klebsiella sp. P1954; assembly: GCF_018199955.1. Classification (NCBI taxonomy): domain Bacteria; kingdom Pseudomonadati; phylum Pseudomonadota; class Gammaproteobacteria; order Enterobacterales; family Enterobacteriaceae; genus Klebsiella; species Klebsiella sp. P1954. The sequence goes on from NZ_CP073373.1 coordinate 4,197,200, forward strand.
ATAACCCCGGTGCGGCAGTGCCCGACGGCACCAGCGTTAAGATCAATGAGGCCAGCAACTTGCCGATCCTGAAAAGGGTGACCGGCGCCAGCGCCGGTACCGCCGAGGCGATCAATTTCAACGCCCAGTATGTGCAGACTGACGCCACGGTGGGAGCCGGTACGGCCAACAGCATGGTGACTTTCGCCCTGGAGTATAACTAGCCTGGGGCGGCGTTATTCAAAGGTCACGGTGATTTTGGCGGTCGCGGAAAAAGGCCCCAGCTTCGGCGTTCTCGACAACCAGAGCAGCCCCGCCGTATAGGTGCTCGCGAGGGTCGCTCCCGTTGCCAGCGTAAAGTGAATCGGAGCATTCATCTCAATACGTGGAAGCATACTGGCGTTTGGCGAGATGACAATGCCGAAGCCGCTGTCCGGCTGCGGCAAAATAATGGCGCTCTCCTGTATCGTATTAGTGGTGCTAAACGTAGCAAGCATAGCTTCGGTCCCGCAATCACTGCCGTTACCCTGCTTGACCAGACCATAGGTGACGGTAAAGGGGCGTGTTTTTTCATAGTAGCCCGGTCGGGCGTTACCGGCAGGAATATCGCCAAAGTTAATTTCGCTTGGCGAAATAGATACCGTGGGGACGCAGGCCATTGTTCTGATACGGTTCAGGCCGGTAATGAAAAGATTATAGTTGGCGCCAGCGGTGCCGTTACGTAGACCGCCTTGGCCATCTACCTGAAAAAGCGACAATTTTAGGTTATCGTCTATTTTACCATCCCCGGTCACGCTGCGGCCCGTCGAGATGATATAGACCTGGTAAACCAGGCTGAATGTCTGCCCTATGGCCGGGGACTTACAGGTATTCCCGCTTTTATCACACAGCGTCGCCGGGCCAATCTCCACCGATTTTTTATTTTGTAGCAGATAGTCGATGCCGTTGTAAGTAATGCCTACCTGGATAAAGTTGGGCAAGCTGCTGGCTTTATTTTCCGGATCCAGCCAGAAATAGGCGCTTTCACCGTTCGGAAAATTATCGGTATCTTCGCAACTGAAGGTGGCGGTAATAGGGCTGGAGACCCATATCTTTTTATTGGCAATAAGCTCGCTGCTGGAGACTTTAATGATGCTCTCGATATTCACGACTTCGCTGATCGTGGACGAGGTGGTCTTGCAGGTCAGCGCCTGCGCCGGGAAGGCGCTCAGCATGAACAGAACGGAAAGCCATGTCAGAAATAACGTATCGCTAAGTCGGCGCATAATTACCTCGAGGGGGTTACTGTGCAGATTAAGGATAATTCACGCCAGGCCGTCGCCTGCTGAGGCTCCTGGCGCAGTTCGGGCAGGGTGATTTCGCAGCTTTGCTGGTGCGTTTCGCCCCATTTTATCTGCAGTTTTTCGCCTGAATCGACTCCGCTGACATAGACATCTCCTCCCGGGCCGACCAGACCATTGCTGATCCCACTGGCGCGATATAGCTCGGCGCCCAATGGTGGATAGCTGCCGTCGGCGAGGGTGGTGTGGATCAGCACGCTATATCCCCGGAACGTATCAAAGCGCACCCGGGTAATTGCCCCGCGGGTAGGCACGGTATCCGCCACTGCGTTAGGGACATCAAGAAAGGCATCGAAGTCCTGAGGGTTGAGCGCGACAGAATTGACCCGATAGGGAACGCTTTGTGGTACGACCGCGTAGCCGAATGGATCGATGCGCACGCCGGTCTGATTCTCTATCCCTACCCCCTGAGCGTCTTTGGCTTCCACCAGCGCAAAGGTTGAGCCCAGCGGTTGCGAGAGGGTAACGCCGCCGCGGTGTGCCACCACGCCGCCGCTCAGATTCAGACTCGCCTGACGATGGCTTTTGCTGTAGGCGTAGCCGGTATACAGGTTACCGTACTGGCCGAGATAACCCAGGCTGGCGCTGTTGGTGCTATGGCTGGTGTCATCATAGGCGCTGGTGACGGCCCAGCTCAGGCGACCATCATCGAGCAGCGTGCCGTTTACCCCAGCCTGCCCGGACGTGCCAGACGATTTACTGTGGGCGAGGGTAAATGCGGTATTGATCCGGCGGTTTTCTTGCAGAGTAAAAGGGATGGAAACGCGCAGTGTGATGCTATTGTCGTCATGCGTGAAGTGGCTACGCGTATTCTGATAGTACAGACCATAGTTCACGTTATGGATAGTGCTGTTAAAACCCGCCTGCAGAGAGATATCACTTCCTGAGCTATTCCAGTAATTTTGCTGGCTGAAGTTAAGGAAGAAAGCGCTGTTCTTACCGAGAGTTTGCCGGGCAGAAATATCAAAGCGATGCTTTTTATTATAAAACCAGGACGTGTAATAGTGTTGGGGAGCGCTTGCCTGCCAGCTTTCGTCTTCGTCAGAGGGCCAGTAATCATTTTCGTACAGGCCATTGTGCCAGCGTCGACGCTCGTTAACCGCATCGCTGAGGCTATAATAACCTGCCGTTGAGTAACGGTAGCCCGCGATTTGAAAGTCGGTCTTGCTCGATAAAAAGGATTTAGCATACAGAAAACGCACGCTCCCTCCCTGCTTGCGCTGGCCATTCGCCAGCGTCGTTCCCGCCAGCGTATAGTCGGCTGAGAGGGCGCCAATCTCCCCCAGATTGCTACCGACGCCAAAAGCGCCGGCGCGATAGTTCTCCGCGGCAAGGGCGCCACCGTACAGTGTGAAGGTATTATTCAGGCCATAAGAGAGCGAGCTTTGCATCAGGGCGGGGGCATAGCCGTCAGCGCCGTCATGATACTTACCCGCCGACAACTGATAATTCCATTGGCCTGCCCGCACCAGCTGTGGCAGGGTGGTGTAGGCGACAGTAAAGGTCGTCTGGCTACCGTCGGCTTCAATGACGGTTACGTAGAAATCACCGCTGCGGTTAACGGCGCTGATATCATTTAGCTCAAAGGGACCGGCTGGGACGTTCTCGCTGTAAATCAGATAGTTGTTCTGCCGAACTTCCACCCGGGCATTGCTGTTGGCCACACCGCGAATGACCGGCGCGAAGCCGGTCTGGCTGCTGGGGCGCATTTCGGCATCGGTGCCAAGCTGTACGCCGCGAAACTGGACGCTATCGAAGACGCTGTTGTCGGTACTGGTCTGGCCGACGACAAGCCGGCTGCGCCAGGGAATGATGTTCGTTTCCGCCCAACTGGCGATGCTTTGCCACTTATCCGCCTGGCCGCTGAACTTATTCCAGTAGGCATTATTGCGCAATCGCCACGATGCAATATTGATCCCGCTGTTTAGCGAAAGATATTGATACTGGTGGCTGCCCCCGTCGCCATTATTGGCATCGGTAGAATAGCTGTAGTTGACGAAGGCAGCGTTAATACCTTCATCAAAGCGCATGGGGGAAACATAGTCACGGGGATAGTGCTCAATATATTGCTGAGGGATATGAATGATCAGCCGATGATTAGCGATATCCAGTTGTTGCTCTGCCTGGCGGATCGTCTGCGACAGCGCGAAACAGGGCTGGTGGTCATCGTCAATCTTTACTCCATAGCGGATATATTCCGCCGCGCTCAGGCAGGGGGCCAACCCGCCGTGTGCGCTATCCTCTGAGAAGCGAACGGGGCGACTGTCCACCAGCAGATCGTTAATGTAAATATTAACGTCATAGGTGCCCGGCATGACGTCGCCATCGCTGGCGACAAACTGATTAAAAGCCAGCGGGTCGATACCGTTCACAAACTGGGCATTATAGCGTTCCGCACTGTCTGCCGGTAACGTGATGGAGATTAACCATGCGCTGGCAAAATAGCGTAATTTACTATCGTCCATCACTCTATCTCCCTAAAGAGGTGCGACGTTTATTTTTTTATTGGAATATCAACAACGGCGCCGTAATCATTAATATATTTCATTTTATGCAAGCGCTGCATTCTGGCGATATTGACAGCGTGGTGACTGTACGGCAGCAACATAAAGTTTTTCAGAGGATAGATTTTGCCTTTGTTGTCGATCGCCTCGGCATTAATAACCGTAATATGCAGTGGGCTGTTGTTAGTAAAAGATAACGTGTTAGCGCTTTGCTGCCACTGCAGATTTTCAACGGCTTTGGGCAGCGATGTGGCAATTCCTTGCGGGCGATAAAATAGTTTTAATCGAGTGCGAATTGCGAACTGCAGGATGTTATTTTCCTCAGGCGCAGGAGGGACCTCCTGAATATTCACCCAAAACAGACTTTCCCTGTCGGCAGGAAGACCGGTTCCTGAGTAAATAAAGCGCAGTTGTGCCGATTGCTCGGGGCGTAATTTGACCAGGGGCGGCGTTGCCACAATGGGTAAGCCGCTGCTGGGGGTCTCCGGACCCGTATCAAGCCAGGTCTGGACGATATAGTTTTTGCTGCTTCGGTTGTTAATTTTCAGACTGGCCGATTTATCTTTGCCCGAATAAATAACCCGTGAGGCATCGATGGTAATGGCCGCCTGGGTCTGAAAAGCCAAAGCGCCTATGATCACTGCCAGCAGCGTTTTCATATCTTACCCCTTATCCGCGTCGTGCCGTCCCTGGCCAGGCGTTATTGCTGTATAATGGTAAACCTGGCGGTCGCATTGCCGTCGCCAGCTTCGGCGTTGTCTTTATCCCAGGTATAGTAATAGGCTTTCAGGTTGAAGGTACCGGTGCCATCGGCATTGACCGTAATACGCGGGTCGACTTTGGGATCGAAAGGTTTATCGAGCGTGACAGGGGTATTATTGCGGTCGGTTAGCTTAATGCCGACTTTTTTAGCTGTAGGATTACCCGCATCGAGAGCCAGTACGTTAGTGATAGGCGCCTCGGTGGCTGATGCACCGTCGAGCACAATATAGTACGTGCCCTCGTCACAATCTTTGACGCTAATATTGACCCCAACTTCTGGCCCGGTGCCATTGGTATCATATTTTAATTTAGACAGCGGAACAGCGCCCATCTTAACTTCAATGAGACCGTCATTATTGCCGCTTGCCAGTTTGCAAGTTGAGTTGACAATTGTACCTGAAAAATACAGCGTACCGTCCGCCGCGGAGGCATAGTGTGAGGTCAAGCCGACGAGTGCCATTGCCAGGCAAAGTGATTTCATTTTCATAGCCAATTCCTTCTGTTGTGACCCTGGGAAGCTAATAGCCAGGCGTACTCATTGACGCTGCATAAGCCGTTAGCTCTGTTGTTGTGATAGCCATAAAGCGAACTTATCCCCCCTCCAGGGAGTGCAGGAAATGATACAGGCCTGCAATATTGCGGACATTGAGTTTCTGGTAGATGTTTCTCCGATAGTGACTGATCATCATATTGCTAAGGTCGGTGGCCTGAGCAATTTTCTTATTATTTAAACCTGAGATGATATAGGGGAGAAGAGAGTCCTCCTGTTTCGTAAGTTTAATATTGACACAACTGTCCAGCGAGCTAATTGATTTTCTGAACACTTTAATACAGCGATGATCAGACGCATTCTGTAAGTATTTCTGCAGCCGTTGGGTAACATCTATATAATCAAGCACGATCGTCGAAATAGAGTTTATAATAATGTTTTCGACTGGATCGGCAAGAATCTCACTTTTAACGACAAAAACGATATCGCCATGAATGATCTTTTTTTTACGATAGAGCAGTGCGGCTAGTTGTTGAATGTCCGGGTGGCTATAGTCCACGATAATGGTTCTGGCTATGGTTAGACTTTTATCATTCACGTCAGAAATATTATCCAGAAACAATGTTTGACTATACCGACGTTGAGCACTCATGGTCATGTTAACCAGAGACCGGATGCCATTAATAAAAAATTTATTGGCGGAAATGATAATAATCATAATGTATTTCCTTATACACTGCTTCTGTAACCAAGTATTACTGCTGGAGAGGAAGGGAGTAAATAAGATGATAAGCAGGATCATTAGAAAAATCCTAATGAAAGATGTTGCATGAAGTGTTTTTACTTATTAATCAGAAGGTTATAATTTAAGATTCAACTATTAACGCATAAGAGAAAAGTAAAATAAACGATAATAAATAATATATTAAACGTATAGCCAGGAATAAAATATGAATGCGCTGCGGGGCATTTTACTGAAAGTCAAAACAACCAGCAAGCTCACAGCGAGAAAGAGGATTAATTAACGTTTTGCCCCACGTCGGGTTGTATGTCCCGGTGTTTAAAAATAGGATGAATGCCCTGGCTCGCGCGGCGGATACTGTGACTGATGCGGCCGGTCACTCTGGCATGAAAAACGATAACTTTAAGGATGGCGAAATGAGACTGACGGTGGGGCTGGCGCTGACGCTGGCGATAATGACCTGCGGCGCCCAGGCGCGCGATATGCAATCCATCGAGCACAGCGGTGAACTGAAGGTGGGCGTGCCGGGCGATTACGCGCCGCTGGCGTTTCGCAATGCCGCCGGCGAACTGCAGGGCTATGACGTGGACATGGCCCGCGATCTCGGGCGCACGCTCGGGCTGAAGGTGAGCTTCGTCTACACCAGCTGGCCCGCGCTCGCCGCCGATCTGCAGGCGGACAAGTTTGATATTGCGATGGGTGGGGTTACCGAGACCCCGGCGCGGGCGCAAGCCTTCGCCCTCAGCCATCCGGTGGTGGCGAACGGAAAAATCGCCTTAGCCAACTGCCAGGCCGCCCCGCGGCTCGGTTCGCTGGAAAAAATTGACCGCCCGGACGTGAAAGTGGTCGTCAACCCTGGCGGCACAAACCAGAGCTTTGTCGATGAGCACATCAAGCAGGCGCAAATTATCCGCGTGCAGAACAATGTCGATAACCTGCAGGCGCTGCGGCAGAAAACGGCCGATATGATGGTGACCGATCTGATTGAAGGCGACTATTACCAGAGCAAAGAGCCCGGCGTGTTCTGCGTTGCCAACGAAACGCCATTCGCCGGCACCGCCAGCAACAAGGTGTATATGATGAGTAAAGATAACCCGGCGCTGCTGAAGAAAGTGAATCAGTGGCTGGATAGCCAGGACAAAGAGGTTCTCAAACGGAAGTGGAAAATTCGCGGTTAACCGCGGCGGCGCGCCACCGCCGGCAGACACGCCCGGCGGTGGCTATCGTCCACGATTAGCGCTGCGGCGACAGCGCCTGTCGCGCCAGACCGCGAAAGTAGCAGGCGTAGCCCAGGGTGGCGGTCAGGCACAGCATATAGCCAAACGACTCGCTGCCTTCCTCCACCGTATTTTTTACCACCCGGGCGTAGTTCTCTTCCAGCACGGCGTACCACAGGCCGTGCATGCCAAACAGCCGCGAGAAGACCAGAATCGCCAGCAGGCCGCTAATCATCATCCCGTAATACGGGGTGCGGGTATACTCCGCCAGCTGCGACAGGGTCTGACGCAGATGGCGCAACGGCAACAGCAGCGACCCCGCGGTGGCCAGCAGGGCAAACCACACCCAGCTGCCGTGGGAGAGTAAATCAAACAGGCCATCCAGTTCGCGGATCAGCATGGCGAGAAAGAAGCCGCCGATGAGGATATTGCTATAGCGCAAGTGGGCATATTTCCGCGCCAGCAGCAGATGAACCAGCACGATAGCGGCCAGCACGCTCTCCTGGACCACTTCGGTGAGCGACACCTCCGGGATGTCGTTGCCAAACACCCGAATATCCACCCACAGGCAGAGTACCGCGAGGGCGGCTGCGACCGCCGCGCCGAAAAAGAAAAGCAAGCTTCGTAACAGAGACATTAACACCACAACTTATGCTTAAAACAAATATCATAAGTTCTGGGAATACATGTTCCTGTTCACTTTGTGCGACTTTGCGGCTGTTTTTTAACATTTTGCGCTTTTTAGCGCCCGGGAAGGCGGCAGGGGAGGGAGCTCCCCTGCATAAAGGGGATTCAGAGAATATCATCCACCACGCCGCCATCGACGCGCAGCGCGGCGCCGGAGGTGGCTGACGCCTGCGGCGAGCAGACGTAGACCACCATATTGGCGACCTCTGCCACCGAGGCCGCCCGCTGGATCACCGAGCTCGGACGATGGGTCATGACAAACGCTTTCGCCAGTTCCTCCAGCGACTGGCCGGTTTTCGCCACGTCGTCTTTCAGCATCTCGGCAAAGCCGTCGGAAATCGTCGGCCCTGGCAGTACGCTGTTAACGGTCACTCCGCTGCCGGCGACATATTTCGCCAGGCCGCGGGCCAGCGACAGCTGCGCGGTCTTGGTGACGCCATAGTGGATCATGTCCGCCGGGATATTGCGCGCCGATTCTGAGGAGATAAACACCACCCGCCCCCAGCCTTTACTGACCATCGCCGGGAGCAGCCCCCGCGACAGGCGTACGCCGGACATGACGTTGGTCTGCCAGTAGTTGTCCCAGGTCGCGTCGTCGGTGGCGTAGAAATCCTGCGGGCCATAGATCCCGGCGTTATTGACCAGAATATCGACGCCGGTCACGGCCCGCAGCAGCTGCGCTGCGCCGTCGGCGTCGCTGAGGTCGGCGATGGCGGGGCGCGCCTTCGCGCCCGGCACCTCATTTTGCAGCCGGGCGATCGCGGCGTTCACGCTCTGCTCGCTGCGCCCGTTAAGGATGACCTCTGCGCCGCTCTCCGCCAGGCCTTTGGCGATGGCGAAGCCAATACCCGCCGTGGAGGCGGTGACCAGCGCGACTTTTCCCGCTAAATCAATCTTCATGTTCATGCCTTCTGGTTGTGGATCTCCTATTAAGCGTAGCAGCGGCGATATAGCCGGGGATCAGTAACCGGCGTGCTTATTGACCAGGTTTTTCAGCGGCAGCCCGCGGCGCTGGCGCTGAATGTTCTCCAGCAGCTGGCGGGCGATCACCTCGGCAGAGGCCGCAGAGGCCATATGTGGGGTGATGACCACCTGCGGATGGCGCCACAGCGGATCGTCCGCCGGCAATGGCTCCTGCGGGAAGACGTCGAGCACCGCCCCGGCGAGCTGGCCGCTCTCCAGCGCCGCCAGCACATCCTCATTGACCATATGCTCTCCGCGGCCGCAGTTGATTAACACCGCCCCGGCGGGGAGCCGGCTGAACAGCGGCGCGGCGAGGATACCCCGGGTCTGCGCGGTGAGCGGCAGGAGGTTAATCAGCCCGTCAAGCGACCCAAGAAAGTGGTCGAGCGCCTCCTCGCCGCGATAGCAGGTGACGCCAGCCAGCTGCTTTTCACTGCGCGACCAGCCGGAGACCCGATAGCCGAGGCGGGCCAGCTGGTCGGCGATATAGCCGCCAATTTCGCCGAGCCCCATAATGCCGATATGGAAGTCGGCGGCGGCGCGCTGGGGATAGAGCTTCCAGGTTTGGGTCTGCTGGTGGGCCAGCGCCCGGTCGAAATGGCGCTGAAACCACAGGACGCTCCACAGGGCATATTCGAACATGCCGTGGCGAAAATCTTCATCGATCACCCGGCACAGCGGGATCTCGCTGGCGAACAGCGCGGGCGGCAGATGATCGACCCCGGCGGACGCGGCCTGGATCAGCTTCAGCCCCGGCGAACGGGTCAACAGCTGCGGGTCCGGGAACCAGCAGCTGGCGTACTGGGCGTCGCGCGCCGCCTGGTGATGGGGCAGAAGCGCCGTGACGTCGGGAAACTGCTGCAGGGCGGCGCAGATATCGCGGGCGAAATCCGCGTCGTTACAATCCACCACGATAGTGATATCAGACATAGGCGTTAGTCTTTGTAAGAGGTATCGAGACGGTCAAGACGGCGCAGCCACGCCTGCCAGACCTGTTGACGTTCATGCTCCACGCCCATCAGCTGCTCGCAGGCGTGCTGGCTAAGGTGCGGGGCGATGGTGTGGATCGGGCTGAGGGCCGCCAGCTGGGCGGCGGCCATCTGGATCTCGCAGGCGCGGTTCAGGTAGTACATGATGTAAAACGCGTCAGCCACGGTGCGGCCCACCGACAGCAGGCCGTGGCTCTGCAGGATCATAGCGATATTATTCCCCAGCGAGCGCTGGATGCGCGCCCGTTCGTCGAGGTCAAAGGCCACCCCTTCATAGGGATGGTAGCCGACGCGCTGGTAAAACTCGGTGCTGATCTGGTTGAGCTGCAGCAGGCCATCCTCGCAGGCGGCCACCGCCATCCCCGGCAGCGTATGGGTGTGGATCACGCAGTGGGCGTCTTCCCGGGCCATATGCACCGCGCTATGGATGGTAAAGCCCGCCGAGTTAGCCGGCGCGTCGCCCGCTACGACCTTGCCCTGCATATCCACTACGATCAGGTTGCTGGCGGTGACTTCGTCAAACATCATGCCGAAGGGATTAATTAAAAAACGCGGCTCGCCGTCGCCGGGCAGGCGCACGGAGAAGTGAGTGTAGAGGGTATCCTCCCAGCCGAACAGCGCCGCCAGCCGGTAGGCGGCGGCCAGCTGCTGGCGCAGGTGTTGCTCAGTTGCCATTTAGCGTACTCCCATAAATTCACGGATTCGTTGCAGAGAAGGCGCCTCCAGCGGGCTGCGGATCACCTGCGGGGCGATATCGGCCTGCACCACGCCGTTCTCCATCAGCACCACGCGGTCGGAAATCGACAGGGCGAAGTCCATCTCGTGAGTGACAATCAGCATGGTCATGCCTTCGCGGGCCAGCGACTGAATGACCTTCAGCACTTCGCCTACCAGCTCGGGATCCAGCGCCGAGGTCGGTTCGTCAAACAGCATAATGTCCGGCTTCAGCGCCAGCGCCCGGGCGATCGCCACGCGCTGCTGCTGGCCGCCGGAGAGCTGTCCGGGGTACTTGTGGGCATGGGCCAGCAGGCCGACGCGGTCGAGCAGCGCCAGGGCCTGCTCGCGGGCGACCGGCTGGTCCAGCAGCTGGTGATAGCGCGGGGCCAGCATCACGTTGTCGAGCACCGTGCGGTGGGGGAACAGGTTGAAGCTCTGGAAGACCATGCCGATGCGCCGTACCCCGGCGCGCATCTGGCGTTTGTCGACGATAGCTCCGCCCTTAAGATAGTCCTCGCCGTAGAGAATGATCTCCCCGCCATCAAGGCTTTCGAGGGCGTTGATGGTGCGGATCAGGGTGGTTTTGCCGGAGCCGGACGGGCCGATGATGCTGATCACCTCCCCGTTCTCCACCTGCAGATCGATGCCTTTCAGCACCTCATGCTGACCCCAGGATTTGCGAATGCCCCGCAGATCGAGCGCCGGCGGCGCGCCGTTGACGGCCGGGGTGTTGCTCTCTTCGCTCAGCGCCGGCAGGCTCTGGCGCAGCGCCTGGCATTCCGCCTCGCTGAGGGTTTGCGGACGCTTACGCTGAATATCGAGACGATTTTCCAGCGCCCGGAACAGCCAGGTGAAGACGGTAACCACCATCACGTAGTACACCGCTACCGCCAGCAGGGTCTCCATCACAAGGAAATTCTGCGCATACAAGCGCTGGCCGGTGAGCAGCAGCTCGGGTAAGGAGACCACCGACAGAATCGAGCTCAGCTTAATGATGGTGATGTATTCATTGATCAGCGTCGGTAGCGAGATGCGAAACGCCTGAGGGATCACGATCAGCCGCTGGATGCCGATAAAGCTGAAGCTCAGCGCATGGCCCGCCTCGCTCTGCCCCTTGGCCACCGACAGCAGCCCGCCGCGGTGGATCTCCGCCATATAGGCCGCCTCGGTGACGGTCATCGACACCAGCCCGGCGATAAACGGCACCCCGAGCAGCGGCTGGGTCACCGGAAACAGCTGCGGCAGGTTGTAGACAAACACCAGCAGCACCATCAGCGGCACGCTGCGAAAAAACCAGATATAGAGTTCGACGGGGATCTTCACCCAGCGCGGCGCCGAGAGCTTCGCGCAGGCTAACAGAAAACCGACCACCAGGCCGATCCCCCAGGACAAGGTGCTGATTACGATGACAGTCACGCACGCCTGCCAGAATGCCCCAATGCTAAACAATGAAAAAAAGTATCCCCAATCGAACGCCATACTGACTCCTGTTGCGCAGTGCTTATTGTCTTAATCGATGCTTTCTAAGTTGTATTTTTTGATCAACGCGGCATATTGGCCGTTGGCCTTCAGCGTGGCCAGGGTGGCCTTGATCGCCTCCGCCAGCTCGGTGTTGCCTTTGGCGACGTAGATCCCCAGCGGCAGCGGGTAGACCAGGCGCGTAGAGCTTATCGCCAGGCGGCCGCGGCTCTTGTCGACGATGATCTGCGCTGCCGGGGCAATCTCAAGCTGAGCGCCGATGTTCTTCGACAGCAGCGCCTGGGAGGCTTCCGGCGCCGTCGGGAACTCCTGAATGGTGATGGCCGGTTTGCCGTTTTTCAGGCACCACTCATCGGAGTGTTTTTTCAGGCTGGTCACCCAGGTGGTGCCCGCCTGCAGACCGACCTTCACACCGCACAGCTCATCTTCGGTTTTCGGCTGCACCGCGCCGCCCTTCAGGGCGATGATCGACGCGCCGGAGAGGGCGTAAGGGATGGCGTCGGCCTGTTTCTGGCGCTCCGGCGTCACGTACATCCCGGAGATCACCGCGTCATATTTCTTGCCGATGCCGAGAATCAGGCTGGTGAACTTGGTGTCGATCAGCTGCGGTTTGGCCTGCAGATGTTGGGCGATCAGCGCGGCAAACTCCGGGTCGAGACCGACGATATTGTTATTGCTGTCATAGGACTCAAACGGCGGGTAGGTGACCTCCATTCCCACCTTAAAGACGCCCTCGGTCAGCAGTTCCGCCGCCTGGGTGACAGGGGAGAAACAGGCGCTGACGGCAAGGGTAAGCGCGACACGGCGCGAGATTATTTTCAGGGTGCTAGTCATCATGGATCCTCACGGGTGGTTAGGGGGTTTTTTGCTGTGCCTGTTTTTTCAAATGGCCAAACGTATTGGTGCCGCGCGCGCGCTCCGGTAGCTGAAGTTCACCGCGATTGACCTTTTCGCGCAGGTAGCGATAGGTTTGCAGGGCCTGGCTCCACATATGCTCTCCGATGCTGAGCTCCTGATATTCACCGGCTTCGCCGGCGGCGAGAAAAGTCGGCAGCGGACGGATCAGCGTGTGGTAATCGCAGGCGAAAAACAGCGGGAAGGAGTACCGCTCCTGCGGCACTTTGCGCACCCGGTGGGCTGTAGCAACAAATGTGCCAGCGCTGAGCACTTCCAGCATGTCGCCGATATTGATCACGAACGCCTCTTCTCCGGCGGCGTTCTTGACGGGAGGTGCATCGATCCACACGCTTTCTTCATTGAGAACTTCAAGGCCGGGCTGGTCGGCGAGCAGCAGGGTGAAGCACTCATAGTCGGTGTGTGCACCAATTCCGGGAACATCTTCGACGCTGGCGTCGAACGGGTAATGGATCAGCCGCAGCTTAGCCGGCGGGCAGGTCACCATCGGTTTGAAATACCCTTCCGGCAGGCCGAGCGCGAGGGCGAAAGCGTCGAACAGACGGTGGCCGAGGGCGAAAACCGCGTCGTAGTAGGCCAGCACCCGCGCGCGGAAATCCGGCAGATCGGGCCACTCGTTGGCGCCGATCAGCGGCGTACCGGCGAGCACCAGCGGATGGTCATCCGCTGCCTGGAAGCCGATATCGAAAGCCTCTTTATGGTCCGGCTTGCCGGAGCCGTAGATCTCTTCTCCTTCCGGAACGTAGCCCTTATGGCTTTTGGAGTGGCCGATGTAATAGTTCATCTTCTCCTCCATCGGCAGGGCGAAGATCTGCTTCGCCGCCTCGCGGACGCCGGCGATCAGCGCCGGGTCGATACCGTGGCCGGTGATGTAGAAAAAGCCCACCTCGCGCGCCGCGCGGCCGATGGCGTCGGCCACCGCCTGACGCCTGGCGAGGTCATCGCCGGCCAGATCGCGGATATCGATGGTCGGGAGTTCAGTAAAAGCGTGCTTCACGGCGGTCATGGCTGCGGTTCCTGTTCAGTGAGCGATAAAAACTGCTGAAAGTGGGCCTGCTGGCGCGTGGCCATCCAGGCGTTGAGCGACCAGAGATCGGCCACCGGAACGTTGGTGAACGGCAGATGGTGCAGATAGCCGTCGGCGCCAAACTCCGGGGTCAGCGTGGTCTGCGGGTAGCCGCGCTGGCGCTGCGAACGCCAGATTTGCTGCCAGAAGCGCTCGGCAAAAGCCAGCGCCGGCTGATACTCAGGCGCCGCCGGGTGCGGCACCTGCGGCCCCTGGTCGTAGCCCACCCGGGCCTGCACGTGATGCACGCGGTCGATAAAGGCGCTGAAGTCATCGCTGGGGTCATCCAGCAGGCGCTCGCTGACCACCACCCAGTGGCTGATGTCGGCGGTAAAGCGCAGCTGGGGGAGCTGCTGAATGATCTCCAGGGTGAGCCACGGGCTGTACAGCGAGGTGGCGCGATGGGTTTCAAAGCTGCAGGTCAAACCAAACCCGGCGGCCAGCTCGTGCGCCTTGCCGAGAAAATCGACCTGCTGCGCCAGCGGCCAGCGATCGTTGCCCGCCAGCAGATTGACAAAGCGCGGGTTGAGGCTGCTGGCCTCGGCGAAGCGGGTCTGCAGGCGCGCCAGATGCTGCTCGGGCGTTTCATGCTGGGCGGGGAGCACCCCGCCGCCGCTGAAAAGAATGGCGATATACTCCAGCCCCGACGCCTGCAGGCGGTCGGCGAGCTGCCGCCGCTCGGCCACCGTTAACGGCACGCGGGCTTCGATGCCGCAGCAGCCGACGCGCTGCAGTTCATCCAGCGTTTGCGGCCAGGGGGTCGTCACTCCCCAGAGAGTGCGAAAGCATTTCAGCTCCATGGCGGCTTCCTCAGGCGTACTTCACGCCGGGCAGGACGCAGAGCATCTCGTACAGCAGGTTGGCCGCCAGCTGGGAGGTATTACCGCTCACGTCGTAGGGGGGCGAGACCTCGACCAGATCGGCGCCAATCAGGTTCAGGCCGCGGCAGCCGCGGACGATCTCCAGCGCCTGAATGGAGGTCAGACCGCCAACTTCCGGCGTCCCGGTTCCTGGAGCCCAGATGGGATCGAGGCTATCGATATCAAAGCTGAGATACACCGGCCCGTCGCCCATCTGCTGGCGGACTTCGGCCATCAGCGGCGCCAGCGAGGTATGCCAGCACTGCTCCGCCTGCACCAGACGAAAGCCCTGGTCAACGCCCCACTGGAAGTCGCCGGCGGCATAGCCCTGGGCGCGCTGGCCAATCTGCACCACCCGTTTGAGGTCGAGCAGTCCCTCCTCAACGGCGCGGCGGAAGGTGGTGCCGTGGGCGATTTTCTCTCCGAACATCTCATCATTGGTATCGGTATGGGCGTCGACGTGGATGAGGCCCACCGGACCATGTTTTTTGGTCAGCGCCCGCAGGATCGGCAGGGTAATGGTGTGGTCCCCGCCGAGGGTCAGCGGGATCAGCGGATAACTATTCAAACCGGTGTAGTAATCTTCGATAATTTGCACCGATTTGAGCAGGCTGTAGGTATTGATCGGCACATCGCCGATATCAGCCACCAACAGCGAGTCGAACGGCGCGGCGCCGGTCGCCATATTGTACGGACGGATCATCACCGATTCGGCGCGAATATAGCGTGGTCCGTAGCGCGTGCCCGAGCGCTGCGAGGTGCCGATATCCAGCGGAATGCCGACAAATGCCGCGTCAAGTCCCTGTAAATCTTCGATAAACGGCAGGCGCATCATTGTGGCGCGTCCGGCGAAGCGTGGCATCTCATTGCCACCCTGCGGTTGGTGAAAGAGGTTATCCATGTCTGCTCCTGAATCTGACGGATGAAACGTAACAGGAGAGATAGTGCGCAACCCGCGCTGGACTTTACATCGTCTGGCGTAAATACTCAGTTCATTTATTGGTGAACTAAATACGATGCATCACGACGCCAGCCTCAATATTCGCCAGCTGCAGGTTTTCGAGGCGGTGGCCCGCCTGGAGAGCTACAGCCGGGCCCAGCAGGAGCTGGGTATTTCGGTCTCCGCCATCAGCAATGCCATGTCGCAGCTGGAGGGACAGCTCGGCTTCACCCTCTGCCAGCGCGGGCGCGGCGGCTTTTCTCTGACCGAGAAAGGTCAGCAGTTTTTACAGCAGGCGATCCGCGTACTGAGCGAACTCAATGAGCTGGAGCGGCAGTCGGCGCTGCTCAAAGGGGAGCACAGCGGCACCCTGTGCATCTCGACGCTCGACTCCATCGAGACCGAAACGGCGCTCTCGCTGCCGGTGGTTCTGCGCAGCTTCAGCGACAAATTTCCCCATGTGCATATCAAACTGATTATCCGCACCCCGGCGGAGCAACTGAACGGCGTGCTGAACAACCATATCGACCTGGCTATCGGCAGCTACAACTCGCAGGTGCATAACATCATCAGCGAGCCGCTGTACCGTGAACAGCACTGGCTCTACTGCAGCGATCTGCACCCGATGTTCTTCAGCCGCCAGCTCGATAAAGAGCAGATCAGCCAGTGCCCGCTGGTGACCCGCAGCTACTGGAACACCAGCGATCTCCGCCGTCGGGGCTTCAGCAAAGGGAGCGCCACCGTCGAGACCGTCGACGCCCAGCTGCTGCTGATCCTCTCGGGGAAATATATTGGCTATCTGCCGGAGCATTACGCCTGGCCGTGGATCAAAGAGAACCGCCTGCGGGTGCTGCTGCCCAACGAGTTTGGCTTTCAGTCGCCGTTCTCGGCCATCTGTAAGCGCGGGCGCAGCAATGAGCCCTACCTGAAAGCGTTCCGCGACTTGCTGAAGAAAAATACGGTAGCGCGGCCGAAGTGGAATTATTAAGCGGGGCGGGCGCTTCCCTGCGCCGGGGTGGTGATTTTCGCGCTTAGCGCGCTGCCCGGCGGGGGAGTTTTCCCGGTTCAAAAAACGAACGGCAGCCGGTAGCCCGCCCGGGCTGCGGCTGCCAGGCAACTGCCTCCAGGTTATCCACAGGGTTAGGCGCCGCTGGTGTGGACAGGTCGCGGGGCGACAGGGCGCGGCTAGCGGAACAAAGGATGGCGTTTGCGTTAAATAAAACGGTACGAAGGGGAATCTGTGTTTGCCCCGCCTTTGCCCGTGAAATCAGAAAATTTACTTCGCAGGCTAACCGCAGATTGCTTCAAAAAAATTCCCGTATTTGTTATATTGTTGTTCATTGATTATTCACCTCTGCGGTGCCAAAAAGAACAAGATTCACCGCAACCCAGGACACTGCCATGTTAGATTACCGCTTCCCGACAGCTTTGCAGATGGTTCTCAGCGTAGCAATGGCGGAGCAGATGGGTGAACGTTCGACGAGTGCGATTCTGGCCTACGGCCTGGAAGCGAACCCGAGCTTTATCCGTAAACTAATGGTTCCGCTAACTCGTGACGGCATTATCGTCTCCACGCTTGGCCGCAACGGCTCAATTCATCTTGGCCGTCCGGCGGACAAGATCACCCTGCGTGATATCTATCTTTCGGTTATCGAAGATAAAAAACTGTGGGCGTCGCGTCCTGACGTCCCGGCCCGCTGCGTGGTCAGCGCCAACGCCTGCTGGTACTTCAAATCGGTTGCCGACGAAGCAGAGCAGGCTTCGTTAAACGTCCTCGCTCGCCATACCGTGGCCAGCGCGCTGGAGGCGGTCAAAAACGCCGATACCAGCGGCTGCGACCCGGTGCCGGAAATGATCGCCCGCTTTAAAAAAGCGCATTAATCATTTTCTGGTGACGAAAAAAAACCGCCTTCAACTTGTGAAGGCGGTTTTTTTGTTATCTGCTGCAGGCTAGGCGAGCAGATCCTCCTGGACCGGCTTCCTGCGGGTCACCAGTTTCCGCAGCGTCACGTAAAACACCGGCGTCAGGAACAGACCGAAGAGCGTCACGCCCAGCATCCCGGAGAATACCGTGATCCCGGTGACGCCGCGGACTTCCGCCCCCGCGCCGTGGCCGAGGATCAGCGGAATGGTCCCGGCGATAAAGGCGATGGAGGTCATCACGATCGGGCGCAGACGCAGGCGGCACGCCTCCAGCGCCGCTTCCATGATGCCTTTCCCCTGGATCTCCAGCTCGCGGGCAAACTCGACGATCAGAATGGCGTTTTTACAGGCCAGGCCCATCAGGACCACCAGACCCACCTGCACGAAGACGTTGTTATCGCCCCCGGTCAGCCAGACGCCAAACAGCGCGGAGAGCATCGTCATCGGTACGATAAGGATCACCGCCAGCGGCAGGGTCCAGCTTTCATACAGCGCGGCCAGCACGAGGAACGCCAGCAGCACCGCCACCGGGAAGACGATCAGCGCCGTGTTGCCCTGGGTGGCCTGCTGGAAGCTGAGATCCGTCCACTCAATATTCATCCCATTCGGCAGGATCTGCTTCGACAGCTCCTCCAGATGCGTCATCGCCTGCGAAGAAGAGAGGACCCGCGGATCGGCATCGCCAATCAGGTCCGCCGCCGGATAACCGTTGTAGCGGATCACCGGATCCGGCCCGTAGGTGGTACTGATATTCACCATACTGCCGATCGGCACCATTTCGCCCTGATTATTGCGGGTGCGCAGATTAGCAATATCTTCCACGCTCTCGCGGAATGGCCCATCGGCCTGGGCCATCACGCGCCAGGTACGCCCGAACTGGTTAAAGTCATTGACATAAGACGAGCCGAGATAGGTCTGCAGCGTACCGAATAGCTCGGTTAGCGATACCCCCTGCGCTTTCGCCTTATCGCGATCGACCTGCACGTCCAGCTGCGGCACGTTAGCCTGGTAAGTCGAGATCGGGAAGTGCATCCCCGGCGTCTGCATAATCGCCCCGGACATCGCATTCACCGCGCTTTGCAGCGCGCCATAGCCCAGCCCTCCGCGATCCTGGATGTACAGGGAGTAGCCGGAACCCTGACCCAGTCCTAAAATCGGCGGCGGCAGGATGGAGAAGCCAAAGCCCTGCTGGATTTGCGCGATTTTGGCGTTAATCTCCGCGTTAATTTCCGCCGCCGTGTGTTTGCGCTGGTCGAACGGTTTCAGGCCAAAAAAGACCGTCCCGGTATTCGGCGTGTTGGTGAACTGCAGCGCGTTAAGCCCCGGGAAAGCGACCGCATAGTCGACCCCTTCGGTATTCATCCCGATCTCGCTCATTTTGCGGATCACCGCGTCGGTGCGCGCCAGCGACGACCCTTCCGGCATCTTCACGCCGCCAATGAGATACAGCTTATCCTGGGTGGGAATAAACCCGCCGGGGACGACTTTAAACATCACCCCAGCGGCGCAGAGCAGCAGCAGATACACCGCAAACACCGCGCCACGGCGTCCGAGGGTTTTGCTCACCAGCCCCTGATAGCCGTTCGAGCTGCGCAGGAAAAAGCGGTTAAACGGACGGAAAATCCAGCCAAACAGACGATCGATCAGCCGGGTAGGGAGGTCTTTCTTCGCGCCGTGCGGCTTTAACAGCAGGGCCGCCAGCGCCGGGGAGAGCGTCAGCGAGTTGATGGCCGAGATCACCGTCGAGATGGCGATGGTCACCGCGAACTGTTTGTAGAACTGGCCGGTGACCCCGGAGAGAAACGCCATCGGCACGAACACCGCACACAGCACCAGCGCAATGGCGATAATCGGCCCGGAGACCTCACGCATCGCCTGATGCGCCGCGGCAAGCGGCGCAAGCCCCTCTTCGATATTACGCTCGACGTTCTCCACCACCACGATGGCGTCGTCCACCACGATACCGATAGCCAGTACCAGCCCGAACAGGCTCAGGGTATTCAGCGAGAAGCCCAGCAGATAGAGAATGCTGAAGGTACCCACCACCGATACCGGCACCGCGATCAGCGGGATAATCGACGCGCGCCAGGTCTGCAGGAACAGGATCACTACCAGCACCACCAGCACTACCGCCTCCAGCAGCGTCTGCACCACCGCGCGGATGGAGTCGCGGACGAAAACCGTCGGGTCGTACGGCGCCGCCCATTGCATATCTTCCGGGAAGCGGGTGGCCAGCTCGGCCATTTTGGCGCGTACCGCGTTCGACAGATCGATGGCGTTAGCGCCGGGTGACTGGAAGATACCGATCCCGACCGCATCCTTATTGTTGAGCTGGGAGCGCAGCGCATAGCTACCGGAACCCATCTCGATGCGCGCCACGTCGCGCAGGCGGACCAGCGAGCCATCCTGCGCCGTTTTCAGAATGATATTGCCAAACTCTTCTTCGGTATGCAGACGGCCCTGGGCGTTAATGGAGATCAGGAAATCGCTCTCCTGCGGCAGCGGCTCGGCGCCAAGCTGTCCGGCAGACACCTGGACGTTTTGCTCCTGCATCGCCGTCACCACATCCGAGGCCGTCAGACCGCGGGCCGCGACCTTATTGGGATCCAGCCAGACGCGCATCGCATATTCACCGGAGCCAAAAATCTGGATCTGGCCGACGCCGGGCAGGCGCGCCAGCTCATCCTTCACTTTCAGCGTGGCGTAGTTGCGCATATACAGCGAGTCGTACTTACCGTTTGGCGAAAACAGATGCACCACCAGGGTCAGCGTCGGAGACTGCTTCTGGGTGGTGATCCCCAGACGGCGTACATCCTCCGGCAGACGCGCTTCGGCCTGCGCGACGCGGTTCTGCACCTGAACCTGCGCCTGATCCGGGTCGGTACCCGGGCGGAAGGTGACGGTGGTGACCAGCACGCCGTCGGAGCCGGCGACCGATTTCATGTACATCATGTTTTCAACGCCGTTGATCGCTTCCTCCAGCGGCGTCGCCACGGTCTCGGCAATCACTTTCGGGTTGGCGCCGGGATACTCCGCGCGCACCTGGACGCTCGGCGGGACGACATCCGGATATTCGCTCACCGGCAGCAGTGGGATAGCGATTAACCCGGTGATAAAAATTAAAATCGACAGCACCGCGGCGAAAATCGGCCTGTCGATAAAAAAGCGGGAAAAGTCCATGTCTTGGATTCTCTGATTAGGGATCAGTTAAGGGTGGCGCTGGAGGTCATGGCAACAGTTTTGGCGTTAACCGGCATACCCGGCATAAACACTTTTTGTAAGCCGTCGACGATGACGCTATCCCCAGGATTCAACCCCTTCTGAACGATGCGTAAACCGTCAGCCAGCCGCCCTGGGGTAATGTCGCGGCGCTGTGCTTTACCATCTTTATCAACGATATAGACGTATTTACGATCCTGATCGGTCAGTACCGCTTTGTCGTCGATCAGCGTGGCTTTGAACTCTGCGCTGCCCGGCAGACGCACGCGGGCAAACAGCCCCGGTGTGAACAGACGCTGCGAGTTATCCAGCAGCGCACGCATGCGGATGGTGCCGGTACTCGGCGTTAACTGATTATCGAGAAAATCCACTTTGCCCTGGTGGGGGTAACCTTCCTCGCCAACCAGGCCAATCTCCACCGGGAGCGCCTGATTATCGCTGGACGCGCCTTGCCCGCGGCGGGCGAGGTTTTGATAGTGGAGGTAGGTTGACTCGTCGACGTCAAAGTAGACGTACACCGTCTTCTGCGAGACCAGGGTGGTGAGCACGCTGGCGGTGTCGCCCGCGGTGACCAGGTTACCGCTGGTGATCAGCGCCCGGCTGGCGCGGCCGTCAATAGGGGCGGTCACTTTGGTGAAGTCGAGGTTAAGCTGCGCGGCATCCACCGCCGCCTGCGCGGCGCGAATGTCGGCCTGCGCCTGAACCGCGGCTGACCGGCGCTGCTCCCACTCTTCACGGGAGACGAGGTTGGTATGGACTAATTTATCGGTGCGGTTCGCCTCGCTTTGCGCCAGGCTGGCCTGCGTTTTGGCTCTTGCCAACGCCGCCTGCGCCTGCTCCAGCGCGGCGCGATAGGTTCTGTCATCTATCGTGAACAGCACCTGGCCCTTTTTCACCTCCTGGCCGTCGGTGTAATTCACTTTATCAATGTATCCCGAGACGCGAGGGCGAAGCTGAACGCTCTCCACCGCTTCAATGCGACCGTTAAAACTATCCCACTGACTGATCGACTTCACCAGCACCTTAGCGGCGCTGACCGTCGGGGCGGGAGGCGCAGCATTCTGCGCGACGCTGTCGTCGCAGCCGACGAGCAGAAAGGAGAGCATCATCGCGCCGAGCGCGGTCAGGTGAATGTTTCCCCAGGTTTTTTGCAGGCTCATTATTTTTATTCCGGTAAATGTAGCCGCCGGGCAAGACGCAGCGTGAGAAGCCGCGCCACTTCCTTTGTCCGGGCTGGCTTAAGGCCATTTGTGTCGATCATCGCCACAAAACTGTAACAATTTCGAATACACTATCGCGGCGATTGTAGGAAGGCGCTTAACTAAGTGCAAGAATAATTGTTGCACTTTATGTGCGGTCCAGGGGGAGATAAAAAACCGCGATCCCGGCGTGGATTTAAATGTAACAATAAAACTTGCATTTTGTGTAAAAACAGGCCACCTTTAAATACAACTGACAAAGATGCTTTTAACCGGCCGCGAGGGGGTAACATGATGAACACTGGCGCCATCATTCAGGATCTGATTGACTGGATCGACAACCATCTTGATAGCCGTCTGGATATTGACACCGTTGCCCGACGAGCCGGCTATTCGAAGTGGCACCTGCAGCGGATCTTCAAAGAACATACCGGGCAGCCCCTCGGAGAATATATTCGGGCGAAAAAGCTGCAAAAGTCGATCGAACGCTTGGCCCACAGCAACGAGCCGATCCTGAACGTGGCGATTGCCCTCGGCTTTGATTCCCAGCAGTCCTTCAACCGCAGCTTCAAGCGCCAGTACGGCAAGGCGCCCGGCGTCTGGCGCCGGAGTATCAGCCGCTCTGTTGCGCAGACATCTCGTCAGCGATCCGCATGACCGGGGAGGGTCAGTCCTGACCCGGCCCATGATCGAATTTGCTGCCTTTGCCGATGGCATAGAACTGCCCGCCTGCGACATAGTGAACGGTCCGTAGCTCGTCCGGCGCATCATCAAAGATCCAGTGTCCGTTGCGGAATACCCGGTCATCGCTCCAGGCGGCGACGATATCGCCCATAAACAGATTGTGTTGCTGCTGAATGTCCGGGTAGGGCATCACTTTGCACACCAGCCAGCCCGCACAGCCTGCCACAAGAGGAAGATCAAATTCCGGCTGATAAAAGAAGGGGATGGTGTCATTTTTATCCGGCGCGTCGGCATAGCTGCGCCCGCCAGCGTAGAGGACGGTTGCCATCTGGCTGACTACGGGGATCTGCACCACGAAATAGCCGCTCTTTTCCACCAGCTGACGAGTGAAAGCCTGGGTGCCAATATAGGCCACCACTTTTCGCTCGCCTGCCAGCCCAACCCAGGCGGCTGACATGACATTTTCGACGCCATCATATTTTGCGGAAATCATGGTGGTGGACCCGACCTGCAATAAACGATAGGCCTTACTTATTTCGACAGGCTGAACGGACATGGTTTTTCCTTTGTGCATGCTATTTAACGTAATGATTATCTGGATATTTATTGAGGGCATGTTCATTTTCGGGCCCTCTTTCGTAATCCACCGTGCAACGATACGCCAGGCGATTAAGCGTAAAAAGGTGCGTAAATTGTTTTCATTATTCATAATCCACGAATAATCATGCCGTCTGTCGGTAAGCTGCTCGCTACAGGAGAGAAAGAAGGTGGATCGTATTCAGGCTATGCAGATGTTTATGCGCGTCGCGGAGGCAGGAAGCTTCGTGCGTGCCGCGGAAACCCTTTCCCTGCCGGCCTCCACTGTCACCAATACCATTAAAAACCTTGAAAAATACCTGAAGGTACGGCTGCTGAACCGGACCACAAGGCGGGTGAGCCTTACGCCGGAAGGGATGCAGTATCTGGCGCAGTGCCGGGAAATTCTCGCCCTCATCGAACATAGTGAATCCACCCTGAGCGAGTCTGTCGCGCGGCCTCAGGGGCGCCTGCGGGTTGATATGCCCGCGGGCATCGCGCATTTCATCGTCATGCCGCATCTGCCGGACTTTTACCGGCGCTATCCCGATATCTACCTGATGATCGGCGTCAGCGATCGCCAGGTCGATCTCATTCAGGAAGGCGTCGACTGCGTGATACGAACGGGAGAGCTGAACAACTCCAGCCTGGTGGCCCGCCCTCTGGGCCGCTTTCGCTGGGTCACCTGCGCGTCACCGGACTATCTCAGGGAATATGGTGTGCCGCCGTCACCGGAGGCGCTCTCTCAGCACCGGGCTGTGCATTATTTCTCCGGTCAGGCGAGGCGGGCCGATGAGTTCCGCTTCGTTCGCCATGGCGAGACCTTTTCTGTACCCGTCAGCGGCAACGCCGCGGTGAATGAAACGGGGCTCTATATAAAAATGTGCCTGGCAGGATTTGGGCTGGCGCAGCTGGCGGAGAATATCGTTGCTGACCACCTGCAGGAGGGGAGACTGGTGGAAGTGCTGACGGACTGGCAGCCGCCCCCGGTACCCGTCACATTGCTCTATCCGCACCAGCGCTTTCTCTCTCCCGCCGTGCGGGCATTTGCTGAGTGGATGAGCGAGGTGGTTTGAGGGGAGTATTGCTTGCATTTAGCGCTTCGCGATGGAGGGTAGGGTTCCAGCAGAAATATCTGGTCTGCTGATGAATCACTCGATATTCTGTAATGCTTTGTCTTTTTTGTGAACAGGAAAAAGTATGCTTAATACGCTACCCGATTTACACAGAAGTTTTGCAGAGCAACTGAAGCTTAAATTACAGTCTGATTCGCGGATCCACTCCCTTCTCGCCGGCGGCTCGTTTATCCATGGCGGATTTGATCAATACTCCGATCTGGATTTCGTGGTGGTGATCGACCCTCTCTATTATGACGAAATCATGGCTCAGCGTATGGCGTTCGCCGGAACGCTCGGCCATCTGCTACATGCTTTCACCGGGGAACACGTCGGTGAGCCTCGCCTGCTGATCTGCCTGTTTGGCCCGGAACTTCTGCATGTCGATCTGAAATTTATCACCCTGGACATGCTCACTCAGCGCGTTGAGGAGCCTGCCGTGCTATTTACCCGTGATAACGATGCTCTCAAGCGACAGCTGGCAAAATTTAGCGCGCACTGGCCGAACATGACGCCGGAGTGGTTTGAGTCCCGGGCCTGGATCTGGCTGCATTATGCCGTGGTTAAACTGGGCAGGGGGGAACTCTTCGAAGCGCTGGGGATGCTGTCTTTCTTCCGGGAACAAGTGCTGGGACCGATGCTGTTTCGTCGCGCCAATCTACCGCAACGCGGCGTTCGTCGAATAGAAGCCCTCGGCATTGATCCCGATGGCCTGCTGACTTCCACTCTGGCAACACACGATCGTCACTCCGTCGGGATTGCCATTCGAAGGGCTGCTGACGCTTATGTCAACCTGCGGGCTGATGCGCTGCCTGACAATATCGCAGACGATGCGGCGCGTCGGGCGGTCCTTGCCATGCTGGACGCGTATTCTCACAAGGGGTAAATCTATCCCTCCGGCCGCGGACGCGGCCGGAGGGTGAAAGGTGTCGTTGGTGGTCTAATTCTGAGAGGGATGGGTTGCCGGGTAATTGGTAACGCGAAAACAACAGAGCTTTTCGTTGGGCCCATCAATGGGCCTAAAAGGTGCGGATTTCATGAGTTCTCTTCGGACGTCGTGGGGCAAATTGAGGGCACAAAAAAGCCCGCAGGGCTTGCGCCGTGCGGGCTCTCAGGACTTCATCGGATGACTCTGGTAATCACCGATGGAGAATTTTGGTGGAGCTGGCGGGAGTTGAACCCGCGTCCGAAATTCCTACATACCATCTTAACACACGTTAAAACAATGAATTACGAAATAAATCATGATGTTAGTTTTACGTGAGATTATCGCGTTTTATGCCGTTTTAACTCTCTGCCGCCATTTCGCCGCCACAATTTAGCGGCTCCATCCCAGATTGTGAAGGGGGTTTTTTGTCACTGCATCTTCGAGATGGTCAGGGGCAAAGTGGGCATAAACCATGGTCATTTTTATATCAGCGTGCCCCAGTATATCTCTAAGCACCAGTATATTGCCGCCGTTCATCATGAAATGGCTGGCGAAGGTATGGCGTAGAACGTGAGTACATTGGCCTTCTGGTAGCTCAATGCCAGCCCGTTTGATTGCTCTCTCAAATGCTTTTCGGCAGGGGGTAAATAGTTTTCCACGGTTACGCGGGAGTTCATCAAACAATTCCTGAGAGATAGGTACAGTTCTGTTTTTTTTGCCTTTGGTCTTTGTATAGGTAATGCGGTATTTTGAAATTTGATGGCCCTGCAGGTTTTCGGCTTCGCTCCAACGTGCACCGGTAGCCAGGCAAATTTTAGCCACCATAAGAAGGCTGGGACTTGAAGAGTCTGAGCAGGCGTCCAGCACGCGTTTTATTTCTTCAGGTGCTAGGAAGGCAAGCTCACCCTCGGCGATTTTAAACGTCGGTAATCCAGCTAGCGGGTTAGGTGCAGACCAGTGCCCTAATTTTTTTAGCGTACCGAAAACCGATGATAAATTGCGTTGTTCGAGATTAACGGTACGAGGCTTCACTGGCGACATAAAGCTGCCGTCCTCGTTTCTTATTTCACCCTTTAGCCTGGCCTCGCGATATTTAGAGAAATCACCTGCGGTTATTTCCGAGGCTATGGGATCGCCTAATCCGTTACAGATGATTTTCAGCTTTGCCATTAACCTTTTAGGGTCAGCGAGGGTTTGACCATACAGGGAGTGCCATTGTTCGATAACCTCTGACAGATGCCGACGATCTTCCTTCTCACCCAGCCATGGTTTTTTGTCCACTTCATCCATGGTGAAGTTTTCAAATGCTATAGCCTCGCCTTTAGTCACGAACTGCTTACGCACGCGCTTACCGTTGCGCCCGGTCGGGTAGCACTCACACAACCACTTTCCATTGGGCTGTTTTCTGATGGTCATGATCAGACGCTCTTAATTACTTTGACGGCTCTGCCTAACACTTCAATATCATCAATAGCACATTCAAAAGATGACTCGCCTTGATGAACAACCAGCCTGTTACCTGGTATACGGGCTAATTTGACGATGCTTTTTATCCCATCAATATCTACTAGCCACACCCCGTTAACCGGCGGGGTAATCGCGCGGTCAATTAGGTATGCGTCATTGTCAGCATGAATCAAGATCGGGTTGTTCAGATCATGAGGGATAAGGCTACTATCCAATATGACCTTCCCATGCTCCACCAGTGAGCCGCCGATCAGGGATGCTTTATCAAGTTCAGGCGCAACTACTTCAGAAAGGGACCTTACCTGTGTCGGGGTCACAGAATCAAAACTGTTTTCCTGCCCAGGGGCGCCGTGTTTATCACCTTGACCAGTTGTTAGCCATCTTAGCGACAAACCAGTTTCAAGGGCGCACTGGATTACCCATTCCGCCGGGAAACTGTCACGTAAGTATCTGTTTGCCATCGTGCTTTTTGATACACCTAAGTGATCGCAAAGCTGCTGGCGCGAGTTGAAGTTATAAGCTTGAATCAGCCTATTTATTGCATCGCGTCCACCGCTGTCATTACCCACTTTGATTGATCTCATAAGCAAAACCCTTGACGTACACAAAATGCGATCTTAATATCCATTCAAGGTTTGAAAAACAAACCTAAAACCATATAAAACGAGATAAAACGTATTCAAACTAAGAGATACTGCACTATGAGTACTGACATTTCAATTCGTGTACCTAAAGAGGTTGCAACTCCGGCGGAGTTCGCGGAGTGGGAGGGCTTAACCCGTGGGTCTGTATATCAAAAAATTCATCACGGCAAGCTCGCAAAGTATCTGAAACCAAAGGATAAAAAGGAGGGGCGCTGTGTAATTTATTACCTCAAGTTCAAGCAGGACCAGATTCGCGAGTCTCTGGGTCACTCCAACTTCCGCATCATTGTTGGTCAGTAAGTCCAATTATGAGAACTTTTGGAGCGACGAACATGTTTGATTTCAGGATTTCCAAACATCCGCATTTTGATGAAGCCTGCCGGGCTTTCGCGCTGCGTCACAACATGGCGAAACTGGCAGAACGCGCGGGAATGAATGTCCAGACACTGCGCAATAAGCTAAACCCTGACCAGCCGCACCAACTTACCGCACCGGATATCTGGCTGCTTACTGATCTGACCGAGGATTCAGCGTTGGTTGATGGTTTCCTGGCGCAGATCCACTGCCTACCGTGCGTGCCGCTAAACGAAGTCGCGCGCGAAAAGATGCCGGAATATGTTCTAAAAGCTACGGCAGAAATCGGCCGCGTGGCTGCCGGCGCTGTTTCCGGCGAAGCGCACACAACGGCAGGGCGCCGCCAGATTGTTGATAGCATCAATTCAGTTACTCGACTGATGGCATTAACCGCAGTGACGTTGCAGGCGCGCCTGCAGGCAAGCCCGGCGATGGCCAGCACCATTGATACAGTTACTGGCCTGGGCGCCTCGTTTGGTTTGATCTGAGGTGGCTATGTTGAATAACCAACCATCAATCGCATCGCTTCTCGTTAAGCAAAGTCCATCACCGCATTTCGGGCATGGCTGGATCATGGGTAAAGATGGCAAGCGCTGGCACCCGTGCCGCTCGCAGGATGCGCTGCTGGCTGAACTGCGTACTAATAAACAGGGGAAACCATGGCTATTGAAGGCGATTCTGCGACTGTTCCACTAAGTCCGGGACATCGGCTGGATGGCCTGAATCATATTGCAGAGCTAAGGGCGAAAGTGTTCGGCTTGAATATAGAACCTGAACTGGAGCGTTTTATTAGTGATATGCGGGACCAGCGAGATATTAACCATAAACAAAATGAGCGTGCCTTAGCCGCCATATTCTTTATGGCTAAGATTCCGGCGGATCGTCATAACGTCAATATGAATGAGCTGACGACTGACGAAAAGCGGGAGCTGATAAAAGCAATGAACCATTTTCGTGCAGTGGTGAGCTTATTTCCAAAGCGGCTAACCATGCCGAATTAACCAGTAACAGAAATTAATGGCGTAAACCCGCCGGGCATTCTTTTGCCAAAATTCAGGAGAGTCAACAATGCGAAATATCGAAACTCGTTCCAACAAAATCGGCCCGGATGATGCAGGTCTTAACCAGATGCTGACAGAGGCCCGCATGGAAGAACGCCGAGCACGTGCTGCGGCAATGGCTGCCCGCCTTGATAGCCTGGCGTGTCACATCACATCGCGCCAGCTTAATCACGTGGAGGCAGCGGAGATGCTGCGCGTTGCTGCGGAAAACATCCAGAACGAAGCGCAGGAGATCCACTGATGGCTGATTCTATGGACCTCGTACAGCAGCGCGTTGAAGAAGAACGCCAGCGGCACATCCACACCGCCCGCAGTAAAGAGCCGGGCGTTTCCCGCGTTTTATGCATCGAATGTGATGCGCCAATCCCGCCCGCTCGCCACCGTGCGCTTCCCGGCGTGCAGTGCTGCATCACCTGTCAGGAAATCGCAGAGCTGAAAGGCAAACACTACAATGGGGGTGCTATATGAGCACCATCCTGAAATGGGCGGGCAATAAGACCGCCGTCATGCATGAACTGAAAAAGCACCTGCCTGCAGGCCTGCGACTGGTTGAACCTTTCGCGGGTTCCTGCGCTGTGATGATGGCGACAGAGTATCCTCATTATCTTGTCGCGGATATTAATTCAGACCTGATTAATCTTTATAAGCAGATTGCATTTAACTGCGAGAAATTTATTACTAACGCTAAAGGGTTCTTTGCCAGCACTAATAGCGAAACCTCTTATTACAATATTCGTCAGGATTTTAATCATTCATCTGAAACTACTGATTTCTGGAAGGCTGTATTTTTCCTTTATCTTAATCGCCACTGTTATCGTGGATTGTGCCGTTATAACAGGAAAGGTGAATTTAACGTTCCATACGGGAATTATAAAAAACCATATTTCCCGGAAGACGAAATCAGAGCATTTGCAGAGAAAGCAAAACGCGCCACCTTCATTTGTGCCAGCTATGAGGAAACTTTAGCAATGGTCAAAGTAGGTGATGTGATTTATTGCGACCCACCTTATGACGGTACATTTACCGATTATCACACTGATGGTTTCAATGAGCTTGAACAGCGTCGCCTGGCGACGACTCTTGATGTACTGGCATCAGCAGGCCATCAGGTTGTTGTGTCGAACAGTGAAACCGAGCTGACGAACGCGATTTACCAGAGTTTTACCCGCCACCGTATTAACGCAAAACGCAGTATGGGCGTTGCCGGTGGTGATGGTAAGTCTGCAACTGAAATTATCGCTGTTTCTCAACCTCTGATCTGGTCCGGGTTTGATCTGGCGGCGTATCCAGTCGTGAGTGCGTCTTACGAAACTTTCCAAAGAGAGTATTTGTGTGAGCCATCACGACGTTAAAAACTACGGCGGTGCAGATGATGCCGCCACTGCTTTTGTCTGGAATGCCCCGAAAAAAGCGGTTAACCCGTATGTGGACCCGGCGGAAGTTGCGCCGGTGTCTGCGCTTTCAAACCTGATCGCCCTCTACGCCAGCGACAACGAGCAGGAGCAGCTGCGCCGTGAGGCGATGAGCGATGAGGTCTGGGAACGCTATTTCTACAATAAAGCCCGTGATCCTGTTCAGCGTGAAATGGAGCAGGACCGGCTGATCAGCCGTGCCAAAATGGCCCGCGAGCAGCAGCGGTTTAATCCCGATCTGGTGATTCTGGCAGACGTAAGCGCTGAACCATCACATATCAGCAAGCCACTGCTTGAGCGCATTAAATATTTCGAGGGCCTGGGAAAGCCGAAGGCATATTCCCGCTATCTACGTGAAACCATCAGGTCGTGCCTTGAACGCCTGGAGCGCGTGCGTGCCAGCCAGGTTTCTGCGTCATTCCGGTTTATGGCGAGCCACGACGGGCTGGAGGGCCTGCTGGTTCTGCCGGAAATGAACCAGGAGCAGGTTAAGCGGTTATCTACCCTGGTGGCGGCACACATGAGCATGTGTCTGGATGCTGCCTGCGGTGAGCTGTTTGCGGATGAAGACGTTACGCCGGAAGAGATCCGCCGGTCATGGGAAAGGGTGGCCGCTGAGGCCATGCGCCTTGATGTTATTCCGCCTGCTTTCGAGCAGCTGCGCCGTAAAAAGCACCGCCGTAACCCGGTCCCATACGAACTTATTCCGGGTTCGCTTGCCCGTATGCTCTGTGCTGACTGGTGGTATCGCAAGCTGTGGCAGATGCGGTGTGAATGGCGGGAAGAACAGCTGCGCGCCGTCTGCCTGGTTAACAAAAAGGCGTCCCCGTATGTCAGCTATGAGGCCGTGATCCATAAACGCGAACAGCGCCGCAAATCGCTGGAGTTCTTCCGCTCCCATGAGTTGACCAATGAGCAGGGCGATACGCTGGATATGGAGGACGTGGTAAACGCCAGCAGCAGCAATCCGGCGCACCGGCGCAACGAAATGATGGCCTGCGTTAAAGGGCTGGAGCTGATCGCAGAAATGCGTGGTGAATGCGCCGTGTTCTATACCATCACCTGCCCGTCACGCTTTCACGCAACGCTCAATAACGGCAGGCCAAACCCGAAATGGACCAGTGCCACGGTCCGGCAGAGCAGCGATTATCTGGTGAATATGTTCGCCGCCTTCCGTAAGGCGATGCACAAAGCCGGGCTGCGCTGGTATGGCGTCCGCGTTGCTGAGCCACACCATGACGGCACCGTGCACTGGCACCTGCTGTGCTTCATGCGCAAAAAAGACCGCAAATCCATCACCGCGCTGCTGCGTAAATTTGCCATCCGTGAGGACCGCCAGGAGTTGGGCAACAATACCGGCCCGCGTTTTAAGTCTGAGCTGATCAACCCGCGCAAGGGTACGCCTACCAGCTACATCGCGAAGTACATCAGTAAGAACATCGACGGGCGTGGCCTGGCTAACGAAATCAGCAAAGAAACCGGCAGATCACTGCGGGACAATGCCGAACATGTCAATGCCTGGGCTTCGCTGCATCGCGTCCAGCAATTCCGCTTTTTCGGTATACCGGGCCGCCAGGCTTATCGCGAGCTGCGTTTGCTGGCAGGCCAGGCCGCGCGACAGCAGGCCGATAAAAAAGCAGGTGCGCCGGTACTGGATAACCCGCGTCTGGATGCCGTGCTGGCGGCAGCTGATGCCGGGTGTTTTGCCACCTACATCATGAAACAGGGCGGCGTACTGGTTCCGCGTAAACATCACCTGGTCCGCACGGCTTATGAACTCAATGACGAGCCATCAGCCTATGGCGATCACGGCATCCGTATTTATGGCATCTGGTCCCCGATTATTGAGGGCCGGATTTGCACGCATGCGATGAAGTGGAAAATGGTTCGTAAGGCCGTTGACGTTCAGGAGGCGCCAGCCGACCAGGGCGCTTGCGCCCCTTGGACTCGTGGCAATAACTGTCCCCCTGTGGAAAAAATGAACGAAAACGGGGCCGTAAGCGGGCATGATTTACCGGATATTGCGGGTATGGATGAGCGGGAGGTGCAGGAGTATCTCCATAGCATGAGCAAAAAAGAGCTGAGGGAGCTAAACGCACGGCTTCGCATGGTTAAGCCTAAGCGCCGGAAAGGGTACAGGCAGGATGTGGATAATCAGCAGCGCCTGCAGCTGGAGTATGAACTTAAATCGAGAGGCTTTGATGGTTCGGAGGCGGAGATCGATCTGCTTCTGCGCGGCGGCAGTATTCCATCCGGTGCCGGTCTGCGTGTTTTTTACCGGAACCAAAGGCTGCAGGAAGATGATAAATGGCGCCAGTGGTACTGATGAAGGGGCACAATTAATGCCTTTATCTCACCATATGGGACACATCTGATTGAATGATAAAAACTATTTTACAGGAAGAAAATCATATTATACTGTATGCATATCCAGTGGATGCATGTACAGTATAGCCATATCCTTTTGTGGGGATATGGCAACGGATATCCCGTAGTGAGGATAGGAGGGGAAATGCAGGACTACCTTTTGGAGTCGTTAAAGCTCCAGCGTATTGATTTTTTTATCAAGCTTGTAGCGGCTAGTGAGTGCAGCGATGAAGAGAAGCGACTTGCTATCCAGTGGGTTTCTGAGCTGACTGATGAATTAATGGCGAAAATTCGTAGCCATGAATACAGCCGGTCAATGGATGTTTCCAGTTAGGGGGATGATCTCCATGCGTGTCGAAATAATGATTGATAAAGAGCAGAAAATTAGCCAGGCGACACTGGAAGCACTCGAAACCGAACTTTACCGCAACCTGATCCCTTTATATCCCAAGATGGCGATCCGCATTCGCAAAGGCAGTGCCAACGGTATCGAGTTGACCGGCTTAAAACTTGATGAGGATAAGCAGCGGGTAATGGAAATTATGCAGCAGGTCTGGGAAGACGATAGCTGGCTGCATTAACAAAACGTTGCAGGCGATAAAACTGGTTTTTACCGCCTGCAAGGTTGAACAACGAGCAAGGCGAGGCGTTAGGCTATGGGGTCTAAAGACAGTAATTATCAGGTTATTTATCGCTATGAGCCGCTGCCGAAGTTTGTTCCGGGTGGTTGGGTGCTTTTTCAGCGGCCAAAATCCTGCGGCGGCGGGTTCTGGCTGGGTAAAACCTATGATGGTGTTTTTATGCTTGAACTTGATCGCCCAGTTCCCTTGGATGAGGGGATTAAGTACATCATCCTTTCATCGCGAGTAGCTGAAAACTTTATGGATTTTGACGAGGATTTCAGGCTAACCTGAAAAAAAAGAGAGTGCATGACTATGCCGCATGAATCTGCATGATCGTTTGAGGATCGTTTTAGCTCCGGCCCGCCAGTTCTGGCGGGCTTTTTCATATCTCATGCAGGTGCATGAAAACCACTACACAAAGCGGGCAGGCGTGGCGGGGATACGAGCGCGCGCAACGGGGTGAAATGGTGAAAATCCGGCGCATTTTCCGGGCCGCTGACGGGCGGACGGGGAAGGGGGTAGAACGGAGAGGCAAAAAAATAGCGCCTCGCAGGGGGCTGCTGAGGCGCTTATAGAGGGTGTTACGCTGGGTCAGTCTTCCTGCAGGTCCAGCGTATAGGGGTCGAATCGGATCACCTCTTCGCCCAGCCACTTATTCAATTCCTGCAATCGTTTCTGCAGTGGCATCAGTTCGTTGCGGACAAAGACGCGGCTGGCCTTTTCCACGTCACCGAACCCGCCAGTATTGTTGGGAATGATGCCCATCATCTGCGGGGGGACGCGGTGCGCAGCCATCATGTCATCACGGCTCACGTTTTTGATATTCAGAAACTCATCCTTTGCCGCGACTTCTGACAGTGGGATGATCTGGATGCCGTCCTTTTTACCGTTGGGCGAATACATAAACAGGTTACGGAAGTTGCCCGGCCCTTTGGCGCTTTTCATGGCCTGGCGGATGTTGTTCACGTCCTCCTGATTCTGTGCCGCGTCTGTCATGTACATGATGAAACCGGCGTGACTGCCGTTGATGTAATACTTACGGCGAAACAGCGTAGCCGACTCGTTGAGCAGTGTTGACGGGATGGCGGAGAGATAGCCGGGCAGCCCGTAGATTTCCTGGTTAATGTCCGGCTCCATCAGGTGAAAGATGCTACCTGTTGTGAACTCATAGGGCTGTATAGTAAGCCCATATTGCACAAACCAGTAAGTGTCGAGGTCAAGACCTCGCCGGGTGTACTTCGCCAGTGATGGCTCCAGTGACAGGACCCCGCCCAGCCTGTTCGTCCGTTTTTCAAGATAGGCGTTACCGAACACCAGATAGTCCTGGACGAAACGGGCAAAAGCCTGCTGGCTGAGCAGGCGGTGGGGGATGTAGGTACTGCTGAGAATGTCACGCTTAACGGCAATCGGTGAGCTGTGATGTACAGCGGCGCGATAGGTCCGCGCCAGCCCGTCAAAGCTCACCGGCGGCTCATACCAGCGGTCCATTTGCACACATTCTACGTAGTCCAGAAGTTCGCGGCGGTCCAGTACCGGAATGGGATCGCCAAAACTGAACGCCTGGGTAGTCGCTGCATCATTGGGTTGTACGTCAGGTGGTATCACATCCTGTGCGGTATTCTCAGTCATTAAAAAATCTCCACAATGTTGCTGGTATTGGCGGCTTCGCCCTGCAGCGGTTCGTTAAACAGTGCGTGCATCGTTGCCCAGGCCAAATCTGCGTGGCTGGCTTCTTCGCTACGGCTGGCTTCGTAGGTAGGGCGGTTTCCGCTGGCGGTGGTGGTGCGGCGGATAGCCATAAATGACTGCGCAATGTCGGTATGCCCGGCGTCAAACTCCAGACGGCGGTGGCTGATAATGTCGTATGCCTTGAGCACCAGGGCGTTTTTGACGTTGGGGTTATAGACAAACTCCCGCACGGCAGGGAAAAAGCCTTTTACGTTTTCATAAACACCGTGACCGACGCCGGTGGAGTCAATGCCGATGTAGGTCACGTTATACTGCTGAGTCAGTTTGCGGATGGCCTCTGCCTGGGCGCGGAAGTCCATTCCGCGCCACTGGTGACGCTCAAGGATGCGGAACTTACCGCCGGGTACAGTAGGCGGGGCAATGACTACGCAGCCAGCGCTGTCACCGTTCTGGGTGCCTTTCGCCGGGTCATAGCCGATCCAGACTTCGCGCCAGCCAAACGGACGCAGGGCCAGCGCCTGAAAGTCTTCCCAGACTTCCCAGCTGTCCACCATGCAGGCCTGCAGGTCAGCGAGGGGGAAAACGGAGGCGAGATCGTCGATGAATTCACACATCAGCAGGTTCTGGTACTCGTCGGGGCTGTACTCCAGGCGCAGCTGGTCGAGGTCGAACAGGTTGCAGCCACCGCGCACGGCGTCCTCCACCGTCACGATCTGTCTGAACTGACCGTCAGCGCAAAGCAGACCGGCAGCAAGGGCTGAGTGGGTCAGGTCGATATCAACGCGATCAGCTTTTGCCCGCCCGCGATTGAACAGGGCGCCGGACCAGAACGGGTAAGCGCTGTGCGTCAGGCTGGAAGGCGTGGAGAAATAGGTCTGGCGCCATTTCTTGTGCAGCGCCATGCCGGAGGCGACTTTACGTAGCTCCTGAAATTTCGGGATCCAGAAATACTCATCAAGATACAGGTTGCCGTGGTAGCTCTGCGCGGTGCGGGCGTTGGTCCCGAGAAAATACAGTGTGGCGCCGTTTGGCAGCACCATGGGATCGCCTTTTAATTCCACGTCGACTTCTTTGGCAAACTCGATGATGTACTGCTTAAAAACATGTGCCTGGGCTTTACTGGCTGACAGGAAAATCTGGTTTCGCCCTGTCATAAGGGCGTCCATCAGCGCTTCACGCGCGAAATAATACGTAGCGCCGATCTGGCGCGATTTAAGCACGTTGCGGATGCGGTGCTTAATTCCTGCTTCCCACCAGTGACGCTGATATTCAAACATTCCGTTGCGGAAAATTTCTTCCAGCTTTTCGATCTGTTCGTCGCTGAACTGGTTTTTTTCAGGTTGTTTGCGGGGGCCGCGGTTGCGGTTTTGCACGTTGGGGTTAAGGTCCGCCTCATTACCGCCGTTGTTAAATTTACCGATGCGGGCGTGGCGCTCGGACTGGCGCGCCAGCAGGTCTATTTCTTTAAAGTCTTTCCCTTCCTTGTGCTCCTTCATGATTAGCTGGCAATAGCGGGCGGCAGTGGTGAGCTGCATCTGATCGAGTGGGCCATATTCGCCCCACTTGTCGCGCTTTTTCCAGCTGTGAACGGTTGCAACTTTTTCGCCCAGCATTTCAGCAATGCGGGCTACGCGGTATCCCTGAAAATACAGCAGTAATGCCTGCCTGCGGGGATCGAGGTCTGCGGGGGTCATCGTTTCCATGGCACAAACATACGGCCTTGCCTGGCGCCTTTCCCCGGCTGGCCTTTGTATGGTTTACCGCACAAGGTCCGCGCGTTGTTTCACCCCCTCCATCGCAGCAACCATAAGGCCTCACAGAGTTATTTGATGGAGTCGGCACATGGCTGTAAAAGCAAAGCGCTTCCGCATCGGTGTGGAAGGGGCAACGACAGACGGGCGCAATATTGAGCGTGCCTGGCTGGAACAGATGGCGGCGAGCTATGACCCGCAGGTGTATACCGCGTTGATTAATCTGGAGCACATCAAGGGTTACACCCCTGATAGCCCTTTCCGCCGTTTCGGGACCGTGGATAAGCTGGAGGCTGAGGAGATTACAGACGGCCCGCTGAAAGGGAAAATGGCCCTGTATGCGTGGATCACCCCGTCAGAGGACCTGGTGGCGTATACCCGTAATCTGCAAAAGCTGTTTACCTCGATGGAGGTCAATACCAGTTTTGCCGATACCGGCAAAGCCTACCTGGTTGGTCTGGCGGCGACGGATGATCCCGCAAGCCTCGGTACTGAAATGCTGCAGTTTAGCGCCAGCGCCAGAAGTAACCCCCTGGCAGGCCGCAAGCAAAACCCTGAAAACCTCTTTACCGCCGCAGAAGAAACGCTGATCGAGTGGGAAGAAGTCCAGGACGAAAAACCCTCCCTGTTTTCCCGCGTTGCCGCGATGTTCACCAAAAAAGAACAGAACGATGAAGCGCGTTTTTCTGACGTGCATCGCGCGGTGGAGCTGATTGCTACTGAACAGCAAAACCTGAGCGAACGTACTGATCACTCCCTGTCTGCGCAGGATGCGCGCATTGCTGAGCTGGAAGCCTCCCTGCAGGAACAGCAGACCGCTTTTGCTGAACTGGAGCAGCGGCTGAGCCAGGAAGACAGCCGCAAAGATTATCGCCAGCGCGCGCCGGGCGGAAACGCACCGGCAGGCACACTGACCAATTGCTGATGGAGCATAAGAACCAATGAAAAAGAAAACCCGTTTTGCCTTTAACGCCTACCTGCAGCAGCTGGCACGCCTGAACAATGTGGAAGTGGAAGAACTTTCCAGCAAATTCACCGTTGAGCCGTCGGTACAGCAGACGCTGGAAGACCAGATCCAGCAGTCCGCTGCATTTCTGACGCTGATTAACATCACCCCGGTGGATGAGCAGTCAGGCCAGCTGCTGGGTCTGGGTGTCGGTAGCACGATTGCCGGTACCACGGATACCACCGCCAAAGAGCGCGAACCAACTGACCCGACGCTGATGGAAGACGTGGAATACAAATGCGAACAGACCAACTTTGATACGGTGCTGACCTACGCAAAGCTTGACCTGTGGGCAAAGTTCCAGGATTTCCAGGTGCGGATCCGTAACGCCATCGTGAAGCGCCAGGCTCTGGACCGCATCATGATCGGGTTCAACGGCGTGAAGCGTGCCAAAACCTCTGACCGCGACGCCAACCCGATGCTGCAGGACGTAAATAAGGGCTGGCTGCAAAAAATCCGCGAAGATGCGCCGGATCATGTCATGGGCAGCGAAACCAAAGACGGCGTGACCACCAAAGGCGCCGTGAAGGTTGGTAAGGGTGGCGATTATGCCAACCTGGATGCCGTGGTGATGGATGCGGTCAACGAGCTGATCGACCCGGTATATCAGGATGATGATGATCTGGTGGTGGTCTGTGGCCGTGAGCTGCTGTCTGACAAGTATTTCCCGCTGGTTAACAAAGACCAGGAGAACACGGAGAAGCTGGCCGCTGATCTGATCATCAGCCAGAAACGCATGGGTGGACTGCAGGCTGTACGCGCGCCGTATTTCCCTGCGAATGCACTGCTGATCACCCGTCTGGATAACCTGTCCATTTACTGGCAGGAAGATACCCGCCGTCGTTCTGTTATCGATAACCCGAAACGTGACCGGATCGAGAATTTCGAGTCCGTCAATGAAGCGTATGTGGTTGAGGATTACCGCTGCGCGGCGTTGGTCGAAAACATCCAGATGGGGGATTTCAGCGCGCCAGCTGTACCGGAAGGCGAGGGGGCGTAACGCATGAGCCTGAGTCCCGCACGGCAGCACCGCCTGCGCGTCCAGGCTGAACAGGCCGCCCGACAGGGCGGCAATGTTCGCCACGCGACGGGGTATGACCTGATGCTGATGCAGCTGGCGGAGGACCGCCGCCGCCTGAAAGGTATCCAGTCCACCGTGAAGAAAGCCCAAATCAAAGTGGAACTGCTGCCCAGTTATTCCGCCTGGGTGGAGGGGGTGCTGGCTGCTGATGGTGCCCGGCAGGATGACGTGGTGATGTTTGTGATGCTCTGGCGTATCGATGCCGGGGATTATGCCGGTGCGCTGGATGCAGGGCGTCATGCGCTGCGGCACGGATGGGTGATGCCCATCGGAAACCGTAACGTCCAGACGGTGCTGGCAGAGGAAATGGCAGACGCTGCGCAGGCCGCTCTGCTGGCAGGTGAATCTTTCGATGCCGGGTTGTTACTGCAGACACTGGAGCTGACAGACGGCCAGGATATGCCAGACCAGTCACGGGCACGCCTGCATAAAGCGATTGGCGCTGTACTGACCGAAACCAGCCCGGCCTCCGCCCTGAATCACATCAATCATGCGCTGCAGCTTGATCCACGCTGTGGCGTCAAAAAAGAAAAACAGCAGCTGGAGCGCAGATTGCGCAATGACAGCCGTTAACGGAACGTGCCCCGCGCACGGGCGGCACGGGGTGGCGAAAGGCTTTTGCCACATCAAAACCCCGTCCACCGCCCACTATTTCAGGAGAAAGCCCGCATGAAGTTTGTTGCGCCTGAGCAGGCGCCGGAACAGGCGGAAATTATCAAAAATACGCCGTTCTGGCCCGATGTTGATTTATCAGAGTTTCGCAGCGTGATGCGGACGGATGGCACGGTGACGTCACCCCGTCTCGGACAACTCATCCGGTCTGCGATGTCAGAGGTCAATGCGGAGCTGTACGACTTCCGCAAGCGCCAGCAGGCGCTGGGATTTATGACGCTGGCCGATGTACCGGCGGACTTGCTGGACGGTAAAAGCGAACGTATTCACCACTACCACAACGCCGTTTATTGCTGGGCACGTGCGCAGGTGAATGAGCGTTACCAGGACTATGACGCCACGGCCTCCGGTGTGAAAAGGGGGGATGAGCTGGCGGAGACCAGCGGCGATCTGTGGCGTGATGCGCGCTGGGCAATTAGCCGGGTCCAGGATGCGCCTCACTGTACGGTGGAGCTGATCTGATGAAAGTGCGTGCGTACCAGGGTGACACGGTGGACGCGCTTTGCTGGCGTCATTACGGACGCACGCAGGGCGTCACGGAGCAGGTATTGCAGGCAAATCCGGGGCTGGCTGAGCACGGCCCGTTCTTACCACACGGGCTGCAGGTGGATCTGCCGGATATTGCCACCACTTCCACGGTGCAGACCGTCCAGTTATGGGACTGAAATATGACGCTTGAACGGATCAGCGCCTTCATCACGTACTGCATCGCTGTACTGCTGGCATGGATGGGAGATTTATCGCTTAAGGATGTGTCGACAGTGGGCGGTGTGTTGATTGGCGTGCTGATGCTGGCCATCAACTGGTACTACAAACACAAAACCTACCAGCTGCTGCGCGGCGGAAAAATTACACAGGGGGAATATGAATCCTTCAACCGTTAAACGCTGCCTGGTAGGGGCGGTGCTGGCGATTGCCGCCACCCTGCCGGGCTTTCAGCAACTTCATACCTCAGTGGAAGGGTTGAAGCTGATAGCCGATTACGAGGGCTGCCGCCTGCAGCCGTATCAGTGTGATGCGGGGGTGTGGACCGATGGCATTGGCAATACGTCCGGCGTGGTGCCGGGGAAGACCATCACGGAACGGCAGGCCGCTGGAAGTTTCATCACCAACGTTTTAAGGGTGGAGAAGGCGCTGGATCGCTGTGTCCTGGTGAGCGTACCGCAGAACGTCTATGACGCGCTGGTATCGCTGGCCTTCAACGTCGGCACGGGCAACGCCTGCAGCTCAACCATGGTGAAGTTTATCAATCAGAAGCGCTGGCGCGAGGCCTGCTATCAGTTACCGCGCTGGGTATACGTCAAAGGCGTATTTAATCCGGGGCTGGACTACCGCCGCGCGCGGGAGCTGTCCTGGTGCTTAAAAGGAGCGTAACGAAATGAAAAAGAAACTGATCGGTGGGTTATTTTCGGTGCTGTACACGGCGCTGATAATTTTTAGTCTCTTTGTTCCAAACAGTATTGTTCCGGCACTGGTTACAGCCTTGACCTGGGTAGCCTGCCTGCTGAGCTGGGGAGCGGTGCTGCTTTGCATGGCTGGATGGTATGCGGGCGGCACTCATCGGGGAGAGGCTAAGCAGGCGCTGACGCGCTTTTTCAGTACGCCAGGAAACCAGGTGATCAGATGGGCAAGGTGTTCACTGCTTGTGTTTTTTCTCGCCTTTACGGGCCACGTTGTCACCCTGGTATTTTATCTGCTGACGCTGGCCGCGCTTAAGGTTCTGCGTGCGCAGATTATTGATGCGGAGCCGGTGACGGTATGACAAAGGCGCTGGCGGTAATTCTGGCGCTGGTTGTGCTGGCGCTTGGCTGGCAGTCATGGCGGATGAAGGAGGCCAGCCAGACCATCGAGCAGCAAGGGCGGGATCTGAAAACGACAGGCGAAAAACTGGCAAAAACGAATAGCCAGCTGATTGCTTTGTCCATCCTGTCCGAAACCAATAACCGGGAACAGGCAAGGCTTTACGCGGCGGCAGAAAGTACAAACGCGCTGCTGCGAAGCCGTCAGCGCAGAATTGAGGAGTTAAAACGTGAAAATGAGGATTTACGCCGCTGGGCTGACACTCTTCTGCCTGCTGACATTATCAGGATGCGCGAACGTCCAGCCCTCGCCGGAGGTGCTGCTTACCGTGAATGGTTGTCCCAGGGTGACGCAGTGCCGCCTGGAAAAGTCGGCGGCACGCACTAACGGTGATCTGCTGACCGCGCTGGATGAAGCAGAGGCGGCCTGGGCGGTCTGCGCTGACAAAGTGGACACGATAATTTCCTGTCAGGAGCGAAACAGTGAACAAGCCTCAATCCTTACGCCGCGCCCTGAATAACGCGGTGCCATATGTCCGTGATAACCCGGATAAGCTGCATTTGTTCGTTGATAACGGATCGGTGGTGGCAACCGGGGCAGCGTCACTTTCATGGGAATATCGTTACACCCTGAATGTGGTGATTGTGGATTTCAGCGGCGATCAGGGGTTATTGATGGCGCCGGTGGTGGCCTGGTTAAGGGAAAATCAGCCGGATGCCATTCATAACCCGGAACTGCGGGAAAAGTTGCTTTCCTTTGAAGTCGATATTTTGCGCAATGATATCTGTGATATCAGCCTGAACCTGCAACTGACAGAGCGTGTGATAGTCAGCGCTGACGGTGACGTGTCCAGCGTCGAAGCGGTGCCGGAACCGGGTGAACCGGACGAAATGTGGGTGGTGAGCCGTGGCTGAGCTGCAGGAAGTTGACGCCTGGTTAGATGCGTTGCTGGCGGGACTGGAGCCTGCCGCACGTAAGCGCATGATGCGGGAGCTGGCGCAGCAGCTGCGCCGCAGTCAGCAGAAAAATATCAGGATGCAGCGCAACCCGGACGGGACGGCTTACGAGCCGCGTCGCGTGACGGCCAGAACGAAACAGGGCCGCATCCGTCGGCAGATGTTTGCAAAACTCCGCACCACAAAATACCTGAAAGCCGTCGCCAGCCAGGACTCGGCAAGCGTCGAGTTTGAGAGCCGGGTACAGCGCATAGCCCGCGTGCATCACTATGGCTTGCGTGATCGGGTCAGCCGTAAAGGGCCGGAAGTCAAATATGCAGAGCGCCGGTTGCTCGGCATCAATGATGAATCAGAAGACATTACGCGAGACATCTTACTGCGTTGGTTGTCACAGTGATTTTGTGTCAGGGATGACACAACCCGCCACGCTGCCGCACTCCCTCCGCGCGTGGCAATCTTGCCTTCATGAATACGCAATTAACCGAAATCATGCGCCTTATCACCAATCTGATCCGCACCGGCATTGTGACCGAAGTGGACCGGGACGGCTGGCTGTGCCGGGTGAAAACGGGCGACCTCGAAACCAACTGGATTAACTGGCTGACCTACCGTGCAGGTAAATCACGTACCTGGTGGTGCCCGTCTCCAGGGGAGCAGGTGGTGCTGTTCAGCCTGGGCGGCAATCTGGAAACAGCCTTTGCGCTTCCGGCCATCTACTCCAACGCCTGCCCGCCACCGTCAGACTCTGAAAGTGCGGACGTGACCGCATACGAGGATGGCGGCTGGTTCGAATACGACCCCGCCACCGGGCGCTGGATTATTCGCGGCGTGAAAAGCGTGCTGATTGAGTCTTCGCAGGTTGTCTCCTGCAAAACCGGTGAGTTTGTGATCGAGGCTGACACCACCCGTATTAACAGCAACGTGATCCTGAACGGCGATGTGACCCACGGCGGCGGCGCGATGACGTCAAACGGCGTCGTTGCTGATAAGCATAAACACCCTGGCGACAGTGGCGGAACGACGGGAGATCCATTTTGACGCTCTATATCGGGATGAGCCGCGATACCGGCAGAGCCATAACGGAAACTGACCACCTGCGCCAGTCGGTGCGTGACATTTTGCTGACCCCGCAAGGGAGCCGGCTTGCGCGCCGGGAGTATGGTTCCCTGCTTTCAGCGCTCATTGACCAGCCGCAAAACCCGGCGCTGCGCCTGCAAATCATGGCTGCGGTGTATGTGGCGCTGCGACGCTGGGAGCCGCGGCTGCAGCTGGACACCATCACGGTTAACAGCAGCAGCATGGATGGCGCAATGGTTATTGAGCTGGCAGGCCAGCGTAATGACGGCGTGCCCGTGTCCCTTTCCGTATCGACAGGAGCAGACAATGGCCGTTATTGACCTTTCCCAGCTGCCGCCGCCGCAGATTGTGGATGTGCCGGATTTTGAAACCCTGCTGTCTGAGCGCAAGGCTGAATTTGTCGCGTTATTTCCGGCAGAAGAACAGGAGGCCGTGGCCCGCACCTTAACGCTTGAATCTGAGCCGGTGGTGAAAATGCTGCAGGAAAATGTGTACCGGGAGT
The DNA here is from genome assembly GCF_018199955.1 of Klebsiella sp. P1954. Taxonomy (NCBI): domain Bacteria; kingdom Pseudomonadati; phylum Pseudomonadota; class Gammaproteobacteria; order Enterobacterales; family Enterobacteriaceae; genus Klebsiella; species Klebsiella sp. P1954. Next base: position 4,240,956 of record NZ_CP073373.1, read on the forward strand.
TGCTGCTGCGCCAGCGGATTAACGAGGCGGCGAAAGCCGTGATGGTGGCCTATTCCGGCGGGGATGACCTGGACAATTTAGGCGCGAATAACAACGTACAGCGCCGGGTGATTACGGCTGCGGACGACACCACAACGCCGCCCACGGAGGCGGTCGTGGAATCTGACGCGGATTATCGCCAGCGCATCCCGGCCGCATTTGAGGGGATGAGCGTTGCCGGTCCCGTCGGTGCGTATGAATATCACGCCCTTAGCTCGGATGGTCGGGTGGCCGATGCCTCGGCGTTCAGTCCGGCACCGGCGGAAGTCGTTGTGACGGTTCTGGCCCGCGACGGTGATGGCACCGCGTCGGATGATTTGCTGCATGTGGTCGGGGCTGCCCTGAATGATGAAGCCGTGCGCCCTGTGGCGGACCGGGTGAGCGTTCGCTCTGCTGAGATTATCCGCTATGAAATTGATGCGGTTTTGTATGTTTACCCCGGCCCGGCGAAAGAGCCGATTCTGGCGGCGGCGAAAGCGCAGGGTGCGGCATACATCAACGAGCAGCGCCGCCTGGGACGTGACGTGCGGTTATCGGCGATTTATGCCGCATTGCATGTCCAGGGCGTGCAGCGGGTGGAGCTGATGAAGCCCCTGGCTGACATGGTGTTAGATAAAACGCAGGCTTCCTTCTGTACTGACTTTAAAGCAGAAATTGGTGGCTCTGATGAATAGCCTGTTACCGCCGGGATCGTCCGCGTTGGAGCGCAGGCTGGCAATGGCCTGTTCTGGAATAAGCGATTTAAACGTGCCGCTGCGCGACCTGTGGAACCCGTGGAAATGCCCGGTGAAATTCCTGCCATATCTGGCGTGGGCCTTCTCTGTCGATGGCTGGGATGAAAGCTGGAGTGAGCAGGAGAAAAGAACGGCTGTCAGTGAATCATTCTGGCTCCATCAGCGGAAAGGGACAATAGCAGCAATCCGCCACGTAGTAGAAAAAATGGGTTATTCCATCTCTATCGAGGAGTGGTGGAATATTGCAGACCCGGCAGGGACATTCCGGCTTGAGGTTGATGTGAATGATATTGGTATCACATCAAGAATTCTGGATGAGTTAACCAGATTAATTAACGTTACAAAGCCTGTAAGTCGGCACCTGGCGCAGCTCAATATATCCGCAAAAGTGAGAGGGGATATTCATGTCGGCTCAACGTTATGCAGCGGCGACATTATCAGTATTTATCCGGCCGATTATGAGGCTGAAGACAGCATTATTTACAACGGCGTGATTTTCCACGACGACAATTTTAATTACGGGTAAGACTATGGCCAGAATTCCAGAATCCTCATCGTGGGAAGAAGAGATTGAGCTGATTTCCAGGCGCGAGCGCGTTTCCGGAGGGCTGGACGGTGTGGCAAACCGACCGCTCAAAAGCCTGGCTAATCGCACCCGCTACCTTAAGGGAAAGTCCGATGAATCAGAACGTCTTGTCGCTGAAAAAGTCAGTGCGGTAAAGACATTTGAGGAAGGCGCGACCCTGGCATCGCCGCGGGAAGAAATCCTCTATGGCAAATATCGCCTTGTGTGGACGGGCGATTTTCCAAAGACCGTACCAGCAGGCAGCACGCCAAAAGAAACCGGCGGGACGGGGGCGGGGGCCTGGGCTTACACTTCAGATGCTGTTATTCGCCAGAGTCTGGGAGCGGATGATGGCATGAAGTTGCTCGGAAGATGCCGCAGCCTCTCTTCACTCCGGGCGACTGAACCCACCGAAACGAATCAGGCCATTATCCTGCGACGAGCAGTGCAGGATGGTCATGACATTAATGTGACGCTCTGGTATGACGCAGAAGACACTGAAACCCCTGATGACGGGTATTCCGTTTTCGTCACCGGTAAAGGTGCCCGCTGGAAAGCAGACATATCCAGAGGGATTGATATTCGCCTGGCGGGTCTTTTGGCTGACAACTCCAATCTCGGATCGGTGCTGAATACCATCTTTAGTGGTGAAATAGAGAGGGTTAAAGCGGCTGGCACCATCAAAGGGGCCATTACCTCCGTTTTTATTCCGGCATCACGTCGTCCGTACACGATTGACGAGCCTGTATTTATTCCGTCATTTATGTGCCTGAGTACAGACGGGTATGTCTATATGAATTACCCATCTGCGACAGGCAGCGCGTTCAGTATTAATAACGCATCACTGGATATCAGTTCTGGCGGGATGTCGTCTAACCCGGCAGATGTTCAGGGCTGTAAAATATTTAATGCGAATGGGGGAAGGTTCATTCTTACCGGCCCGGGAGGAAATGTATCTACAGGTACCGGACTTTACGTCGGCGACCCCAATACCAGCGTTTTCGCCGTTCGCGATTTAATGATTTGTGACCTGACAATCATCGGCTTCAAATACGGAATTCAGATAACGGCGCGTAATAATTTCATAAACACGTTTTATGGGATTATCTCAATGCTGAACCAGTACGGTGTTTATGTCTCAGGTGGTCAGGCCCTGAACGCCGGCGAGAAAATGATTTTCGAAAAATGCACAATCGGGAATAACTCTGTTGCGCATTTCTGGTTTCAGGCTCCGATGTGGCACTACATCAACAACTGCTCACTGGATTACACCAGTGCTGATGTATTCCTGGTAGGGAATCTGTCTCAGGTATCAAGGATTCTCATTCAGGGCGGCCATGTTGAAGGGGTTCCGGGTTATCTGGTGAACTGTCCTGCCGCGCCGGGGATACCAGTTAAGGTGCAGTTCCGTGACACCCAGCTCTATATGAACGGCGCCAACAACTCCATGCGTCAACTTATCCATGCGCCGGGTGGTGGTTGTGCGGTTTCTTTTGAAGAGTGCGACTGGACGTTTACTGAATATTTTGAAAGCTCTCAGTACATTTCGCTGAGCGGTTATAGCGACGGCACTGAGGCGAATAACCGCTGCGTGATTACCAATAAAAGCCCCCGCGTTACCGGGCTGCGTAGCTCACAGATTCTTCCGCGATATAACAATGGCCTGATGGGCTGGCGATTCAATTTTGTCGGAACAGAGGGTGCATCGATTCTTAACCTTACCGATGCCAACACAAAAATCACGGTGTCCAGTGCAAATACTGACGTCAGCGCAAAATACGGCGCAGCAACCAGCGACGGCGCGAGGACGATTGAGATTACCACAGCCGCAGCAACTGATGTCGTCGAGCTGCTGCTGACCCCGTATTATCCGGCAAAAACTCGCCCGGCATGGTGTGGCGGCGCATCGGTTAATATTGCAGGCGTCACAGCAGGGGAATGCGACATGTACCTCGTTGCACGCACCTACGAAGAGCCAACGCTTTCTTTCAACAGTACAACCTCTGTCATTACTACTAACCGCGCTGTTGTGACGAACTATGTTTCCGACGTTATCAATGTGAGCGAAATTTTCAGCAAGGACGGAACGCCGCTGACAGCGGCCGATTACGTGGGGGTCTGGCAGAGCGTGAGCCAGGCGCAGTACGCTGACTCCTGCCGGTTAGCGCTGAGATTTACAGGGTTTGTCGGTACCGTAAAAGTGAAACTCCCGGTTTTTTGGCAAGCTTCGGTTCTGTGAGGTGTTATGTATTATTTACGGAAAAGACAATCAGTCGATAATCTGAATCAGTATGAAATATCAAAAAGCGAAACGGGAGATATTATTGTTGCCTTCGATACGGAAGACGTGGAAAGGGCAATCGATGACTCAATAAATCATATTATTAATTCACTTGGGATAAAGACGCAATTCGGTGTTTCTGTTTCCTGATAACGGAAGAAAAATATCAGGGGGCCGCGTGGCGCGTAAATAGCAATCATCAGGCTGACACGGAATCAATCAAAATGAGTAAAATTTTTAAATCTGTCATAACCCTCGCAGGGCGTGAAAAAATCGCATCTGCAATAGTTAACGGCAACAAAGTTATATTTTCAGAAATGTCAGTGGGTGATGGTGGCGGCGCTGCAACTACGCCCGGTGATGAGCAGACTTCGCTGGTTCGTGAAGTTTTTCGAACTCAACTGAACAGCCTGAAACTGTCCGATACCGAAAATATAATTATCGCAGAGATGATAATCCCGCCAGAAGCGGGCGGATTTACCATCAGAGAGGCCGCGCTGTTTGATGATGCCGGTGTGTGCATGGCAGTTGCCAACGTCCCGGAAACGTATAAACCAGTACTGGCGGAAGGTTCGGGGCGTTTTACCATTCTCCGCATCTGGCTGGCGGTCAGCAGTACCGAAGCTGTCGAGCTGGTCGTTGATCCGGGTATCGTGCTGGCAACCGTAGAAGATGTGATTAACACCGGTAATGAGATTAAAGATTATACCGATGAGCAGTTAAGCGAGCACGCAGGCTCAAGGGATCACCCTGACGCCACACTGGAAGAAAAAGGCTTTACCCAACTGAGCAATGCTATTGACAGCAGCGATCAGGATAAAGCCGCAACCCCCCTTGCGGTAAAGCGAGCCATCGAATCAGCCATACGCGCGGCATGGGAGCTGGATAACCCTGTCGGCACCGTAAAATTTTACGCGCAGAACGTTGACCCTAATGAGCGCTACCCGTGGACGGAATGGATCTATACCGGGGAAGATAAAACTATTCGCGTGGCAAAGGCCAGCGGTGCGAATATCGGCAAGACTGGCGGCAGCGATACCGCCACACTCCAGCAGGCCAACCTGCCCGCTGTGCAGATTGACGTGAGTGGCGAAACCAGCGAGCAGCCAGAGCAGAAGCTGACGACCACGCGCGGCGGTGTTCACAATCATGGTGGCGTGGCCGGTAAGGATGACCCCTGGGAGATTGGCGGCGATGTTCGGCAGCTCTTTAACCCGAAAGAGCTGGGTGTGACCGATGACGCCGGAGAGCACGACCACGAAGTCACGGTACCGGCGCACAAACACACGACCAGCGGCAAAACCGATAACCTGGGTGAAGGGAAGGCGTTTAGCGTAGTGGAGGCTCACACCCTGCTGATGTGCTGGAGCCGCGTCGCCTGAATATCCCGATAAATCAGCCCCGACAAGGGGCTTTTTTCTGCCTGCATTTGTGCCATCCACGGTACAACGGGCATCAACGGCTTGCGGTGAATGATTTCCCTACCATGGGTGAACCCCTAAACAGGAGATTCATTCATGGCGCAAGACTATCACCATGGCGTGCGTGTTGTTGAAGTTAACGACGGCACCCGCTCTATCACGACGGTGAGCACGGCGATTGTAGGCATGGTATGCACCGGCGATGATGCCGATGCCTCCGTGTTCCCGCTCAATAAGCCGGTTCTGCTTACCGATGTACTGACCGCAAGCGGCAAAGCGGGCGAGTCCGGCACGCTGGCCCGCTCACTGGATGCCATCGCAGACCAGGCAAAATCTGTCACCGTTGTAGTGCGTGTTGCCCAGGGCGAAACCGAAGCGGAAACCACCTCCAATATTATCGGCGGCGTAACCGCTGACGGTAAGAAAACGGGCATCAAAGCGCTGCTTTCGGCGCAGTCGCAGCTGGGCGTGAAGCCGCGCATTCTGGGCGTGCCGGGCCATGACACGCAGGCTGTTTCCACTGAACTGTTAAGCGTGGCGCAGAGCCTGCGCGGCTTTGCGTACCTGTCTGCCTACGGTTGTAAAACCGTGGAAGAAGCGATTGCCTACCGCGAAAATTTCAGTCAGCGAGAAGGGATGTTGATCTGGCCTGATTTCATCAACTTTGACACGGTGCTGCAGGCGGATGCGACTGCTTACGCCACTGCCCGCGCGCTGGGTCTGCGTGCAAAAATCGACGAGCAGACCGGCTGGCACAAAACCCTTTCTAACGTGGGCGTCAACGGCGTAACCGGCTTGTCTGCGGATGTGTTCTGGGATCTGCAGGACCCGGCGACCGATGCCGGACTGCTGAACCAGAACGACGTCACCACCTTGATCCGCAAGGATGGTTTCCGTTTCTGGGGTTCCCGATGCCTCAGCGATGACCCGTTATTCCAGTTTGAAAACTACACCCGTACCGCGCAGGTGCTGGCAGACACCATGGCGGAGGCGCATATGTGGGCGGTGGACATGCCGCTTAACCCTTCGCTGGCTCGCGACATTATCGAAGGTATCCGCGCCAAAATGCGCAGCCTGGTAAATCAGGGCTACCTCATCGGCGGTGATTGCTGGATTGATGACAGTGTGAATGACAAAGACACGCTGAAAGCCGGGAAACTCTGGATCGACTACGACTATACGCCAGTGCCGCCACTGGAAAACCTGATGCTGCGCCAGCGCATCACTGACCGTTACCTGGTGGATTTCACCACCCGCGTAAGCGCATAAGGGGGACCCATGGCCTTACCACGTAAGTTAAAACACCTGAATATTTTTAACGCCGGTAACAACTGGATGGGCATTGCTGAATCCGTCACCCTGCCGAAATTCACCCGCAAGCTGGAAAACTACCGCGGCGGCGGTATGCCCGGTTCAGTTGGTATCGATCTGGGGCTGGATGATGGCGCGCTGGATACGGAAATGACCATCGGCGGTACGGAGGCGCTTCTGTTTAAACAGATGGGCAAAGCCACGGTGGACGGCGTGCCGCTGCGCTTTACCGGGTCTATTCAGCGCGACGACACCGGCGAAGTGCAGGCCGTTGAGCTGGTCGTACGTGGGCGCCACAAAGAGGTGGATTCCGGAGAGTGGAAAACCGGCGAGAGCAATTCCACCAAAGTCAGCAGCGTTAACTGTTACGCGAAGCTGACCATTAACGGTGAAGTGCTCTATGAGGTCGATGCGATCAACATGATTGAAGTTGTTGATGGTGTTGACCTGATGGAAGAACACCGTAACGCCATCGGTCTGTAATTTTTTCCTGGCGCGCGAGGTCGCGCCAGCCAACCCATAACAGGAAAAGAGCATGAGTGAGAAAACAGAAGCAACGGTGAAACTGGATAGCCCGATTAAGCGCGGTGATACCACGATTACGGAAATTGTGCTGCGTAAGCCGCAATCTGGCGCGCTGCGCGGTACGCGACTGCAGGCGGTGATGGAGATGGACGTGGCCTCTATGATGACCGTGATCCCACGCATCTCCACACCAACCCTGACCCCGCAGGAAATGGCGGACCTCGACCCGGCAGACCTGGCCGCGATGTCTGTCGAGGTGGTCCTTTTTTTGTTGCCGAAGTCGGCACTTGCCGATTTGCCGACAGCCTGACGGTAGATGACCTGGTGGCGGATATCGCCACGATCTTTCACTGGCCGCCGTCCGTCACTGACGTTATGCCGCTGACGGAAGTGCTGGAGTGGCGGCACAGAGCGATAATGCGTAGCGGGGCCAGCGATGAGTGATAAAAACCTGCGCCTGCAGGTGGTTCTGAATGCGGTTGATAAACTCACCCGCCCTTTAAAAAATGCGCTGGCTGGCTCGAAGGAGCTGGCCTCCGGCATCCGGCAGACCCGTGATCAGCTTAAACGGCTTAACGACGCGGGGAGCCAGTTAAAATCTTTTGATCAACTCTCACAGAGCCTGAACCGGACCAGCAACGAGCTGGACCAGGCGAGGCTGCGTGCGCAGATGATGACGCGCGAGCTGGCAGCGCTCGAATCCCCCACGAAAAAACAGACGCAGGCGCTTGAGGCGCAATGGCGCGCCGTATCACGCCTGGAACAAAAGCAGGGGCAGGAAACGCGGCAGATGGCTGCAGCCAGGGCGGAGCTGTACCGCCTTGGCATCTCTGCGGGCGGTGGCGCCCGTGAAACGGCCAGAATTACCCGCGAAACGGATCGCTATAACCAGCAGCTGGCAGAGCAGGAGCGGCGCTTGCGAGACGTGGGCGAGCGCCAGCGTAAGCTGAATGCGATCAGGGCCAAAGCTGACAAGATGCGCGACGTGCGTAACAGCCTGGCGGGGAACGGGGCCGGGATGATGGCGGCCGGGGTGACAACGGGCGCGACCTTGCTGGCGCCCATTCGCGCCTACTCGGAATCAGAGAACGCCGCTAACCAGCTGGCAGGCTCAATGATGGGACCGGGCGGAAAGGTGGCGCCTGAGTTCCTGAAGCTGAACAAGCTGGCGATTGCCCTGGGGGACCGGTTGCCCGGTACCACGGCAGATTTTCAGAACATGATGACCATGTTACGCCGTCAGGGGATGTCAGCGCAGGTTATCCTGGGCGGGCTGGGTGAGTCGGCGGCTTACCTTGGCGTGCAGCTGCAGATGGCGCCGACGGAGGCAGCAGAGTTTGCCGCAAAACTGCAGGATGCCACGCAGACCACCGAAAAGGACATGATGAGCCTGATGGACGTAATCCAGCGGGGTTATTACGCGGGCGTTGACCCCGGCAATATGCTGCAGGGTTTTTCGAACATTGGTAGTGCAATGGATATTATCCGTCAGAAGGGATTGGGGGCAACGAAGGTATTTGCACCATTGCTGGTGATGGCGGATCAGATGGGGATGGCTGGCGAGTCAGCAGGGAATGCCTACCGTAAAATATTCCAGGCTGTCATGGATACCAAAAAAGTTAATAAAGCCAATTCTTCAATTAAAGGGGCTGGGGTTAAGTTAGATTTTACTGACGGAAAAGGAGAGTTTGGTGGACTGGATAAGCTATTTGCCCAGCTTGAAAAGTTAAAAAAATTAAATACAGAGCAAAGGCTTGCGGCACTTAAAACGGTTTTTGGTGATGATGCCGAAACGCTAAAAGTATTAAATAACATGATCAGTAAAGGGATGTCTGGTTATCGTGAAACAGTAGCGAAGCTGGAGAACCAGGCAACCCTGCGCGAGCGCGTCGATGCATCGCTTAATACCCTGGGCAACAAATGGGAAGCCGCTGGCGGCTCCTTTACCAACGCCATGGCGAGCATCGGTGAAACCGTCGCGCCGGTGCTGAAAAATATAGCGGACTGGCTGGGTAATCTGGCGTCCGCGCTGGATGGTTTTGTGAAGCGTCATCCGCAACTGACGGCGGCGCTATTTAAAATTGCGGCCGTATTTGCCGTGGTAGCTACCGCAGCGGGTGTGGTGTCACTGGCCCTGGCATCCATTCTGGGTCCTATGGCGGTAGTGCGGGTAAGTGCTGGCATTCTCCAGCTTAAATTTGCTTCTGCGTTTGGTCTGATAAAGCAGGTGATTGGTGGTGCGGGCCAGGCGGTCCTCTGGTTAGGCCGGTTGATGATGGCTAACCCCATTCTGGCGATAGTTGGCCTGATTGCGATGGGAGCCATCTATATCTGGCAGAACTGGGAAACGCTGGGGCCGAAGTTTAAAGCACTCTGGGATGCCATCACGTCAGGGGTGTCAGTAGCCTGGGCTGTGATTAAGCAGACCATAAGCAGCAAATGGGATGAAATTTTGAGTGATGTTGCCGCGCTGCCCGCAAAATTTAAAGCGGTGGGCGGGGCGATTATTGACGGCATCCTGAGTGGTATCAATGAGAAATGGGAAACGCTTAAGAGCAAGCTGGCATCGGTCAAAAGCTATCTCCCGGACTGGATGACCGGCGGCGATAATTCGCAGGGCGCCTCACCGCAGAAAAAGACCCCAGGATTTTTCGCGGGGATGTATGACAGCGGTGGTTATATTCCACGTGGGCAGGTGGGTATTGCAGGCGAGAATGGCCCGGAGCTGATTAACGGTCCGGCCTATGTGACCAGCCGCAGGAGAACGGCCGCGCTGGCGTCCGTAGTCGCCGGAATGATGGGGGGAGCAATGCCAGCAGAGGCCGCACCGCTTCATCCCATGAGTCTACCGGCAGCTTCATACCGTCCTGTAACTGATAAGCCAGCAGGCAGCCAGCCTGTATTCCAGTTTGAAACCCATGCGCAAATTATTATCCAGGCTCTGCCCGGTCAGAGCGCGCAGGATATTGCGCAGGAAGTTGCACGGCAGCTTGATGCGCGCGAGCGACGCATGAAGGCGAAGGCCCGCAGCAATTTCAGTGATCAAGGGGGGTACGATTCATGATGATGGTCCTGGGCTTGTTTGTGTTTCAGCTGCGCACGGTTCCCTATCAGCAACTGCAGTATCAGCGGAACTGGCGCCATGTGACCAACAACCGCGTTAATCGCCGTCCGACAACGCAATTTTTGGGGCCAGATAACGATCAGCTGACGCTCTCCGGCGTCCTCATGCCGGAAGTGACCGGCGGCCGGTTGTCGTTGCTGGCGCTGGAGCTAATGGCAGAGAAGGGGAAGGCGTGGCCGCTGATCGAGGGTGGTGGGACTATCTACGGCATGTATGTGATTGAGAGCCTTAACCAGACGAAAACGGAATTTTTCGCCAGTGGAGAAGCCAGGAAAATAGAGTTTTCGTTGGGGCTTAAACGGGTGGATGAGTCCCTGTCTGAAATGTTCGGCAGTCTGAGCGATCAGCTTAGCAGTCTGCAGGATTCTGCCGCCGCCGCAGTAGGGAACATCAGATCCACGGTGGGAGGGTTGCTGCAGTGAGCGAGATGGCTGATTTACTCAACCTCGGAAGCAAGACCCCGGCCTTTCGGATCGTGATTGAAGGTAAAGATGCCACGCAGACGCTGGATAAACGTCTGCTGGGTATGACACTGACCGACAACCGCGGATTTGAAGCTGACCAGCTTGATCTGGAGCTGGACGACGCCGACGGACTGGTAATTATGCCGCGTCGTGGCGCAGTGATTTCTCTGGCGCTGGGATGGAAAGGCGAGCCGCTGTACTCAAAAGGTAAGTTTACCGTTGACGAAATAGAGCATAGCGGCAGCCCGGACAGGCTGACAATCCGTGCCCGTAGTGCTGATTTCAGGGAAACGCTGAATGTCCGGCGTGAGAAGTCCTGGCACAAAACGACAGTGGGCGATGTGGTGAAAGACATTGCCGCACGGCACAGACTTAAAGTTGCTATAGGAAATGCTGTTGCTGCGATGGCGCTGGATCACCTGGACCAGACCAACGAAAGCGACGCCAGCTTTTTAATGAAGCTGGCGCGGCAGTATGGCGCGATTGCCTCAGTAAAGGACGGTAATCTGCTGTTTATCCGGCAGGGACAGGGGAAAACAGCAAGTGGTAAACCGTTGCCGGTCATCACTATTACCCGTAAGGACGGAGACAGCCATCGGTTTAGCCTGGCTGACAGGGGAGCATATACGGGTGTTATCGCTCACTGGCTGCATACCCGGGAACCGGAAAAGAAAGAAACTGCAAAGGTGAAGCGACGCCGGAGGACGACAAAACCCAAAGAGCCGGAAGCAAAGCAGGGGGATTACCTGGTCGGAACGGATGAGAATGTGCTGGTTCTGAACCGTACCTATGCGAACCGCAGTAATGCAGAACGGGCTGCAAAAATGAACTGGGAGCGGCTGCAGCGCGGTGTGGCGTCATTTTCTCTTCAGCTGGCAGAAGGCCGCGCGGATCTCTATACGGAAATGCCCGTTAAGGTCAGCGGCTTTAAACAGCCCATTGATGATGCGGAATGGACCATAACAACGTTAACGCACACGGTTAACCCGGATAGCGGATTTACGACCAGTATCGAACTGGAAGTGAAAATAGATGATCTCAATATTGAATAATTGGTTCTCTATATTGATATTGTGTATTATTAACGCGACTTCAGAGGCGGCGGCGGAGAAACGGAAATGATGAATTGCCCAAAATGCGGACATGCGGCGCATACACGAAGTAGCTTTCGAGTAACAGACCAGACAAAAGAGCGGTATTGTCAGTGCCAGAACATCAATTGCGGTGCTACGTTTATTACTCACGAAACCGTCGTGAGGTTCATCATGACGCCAGGTGTAATTGATAACGCCCCGCCGCATCCGGCAACAAGCGGGCAGGGGCATATGAATTTTTGAGCTTTTAACCTACAAATCGAAGAGGGTTTACGGAATAGGTTTGATAAAGCTTTGCCTGTAAGCCCGCGCTTCATCAAAAGTCATCTTGCCCGTGTTTTTACATTCAGCACCGCCAGCATCTATCTCAAAACCTTGATCAAGTGAGACGTTGAGCAACCTAATCTTCTTAATTGTTTCGGGTTTCCACTTATGCATTGATAGGTCAGTGCAAATGCCTTCAAACATTGCATCAGCTGCATCAGGGTGCAACTTCTGTTTGCTATATTTGATCGAGAGTACTCCGCTTTCCAGGCTATGCGTCCTTGTGTCAAATACAGCAATTAAATTTTCTATCGAGTCCGGGATTTTGTCGGCGAAAACGTTACATGAAGCCAAGAGTAACAGCATCAAAAGAGATTTTTTCATATCAGTAGTCCTTTGCATGGTTAAATGTCTGCCGCCATTTTGCCGCCACGGTCCAAAAAAAAGGGGCTACGCTTTCACGTAACCCCTTGTTTTATTTGGTGGAGCTGGCGGGAGTTGAACCCGCGTCCGAAATTCCTACATCCTCGGCACTACATGCTTAGTCAGTCTTTACATTCGCTTGCCAGCTGCGGACAGACACGCCACTAACAAACTAGCCTGATTAGATTTAACGCTTCAACCCCAGGCAGGGCATCCACGCGATCTCTTTTGGGTTTGACCTCTCTTTGATCCCCGTCTTAAGAGCGGAAGCTAGGGAGAGAGGGCTCAGAGCAGGTTATTAAGCTGCTAAAGCGTAGTTTTCGTCGTTTGCGACTATTTTTTGCGGCTTTTTACGAGGCCAACCGCCCCTCGGCATGCACCTTGGGTTTCGCAAATCCCGTCGAATCCAGAATCAGCCCCAATGTGTAGGTCAAGTATAACAGATTTGTGAATGTCGTTACCAGCCCCATCACGCAGGATTATTTCAGCAGGGTGGACGAAAAAGCAGCATCAACAAGGATATAGCGTAAGGGCCAGCGAGAGCTGGCCCTCGGGGAGGGGAAATTAACGTCCGGCGTGCTTCATAATACGCGCCTTATCCAGCGCCCATTCACGATCTTTCAGGTCGGTACGCTTGTCGTGCTGTTTCTTACCTTTGGCGACGCCGATTTTCACTTTGCACCAGGCGTTCTTCCAGTACAGCGACAGGGCGACGACGGTGTAACCTTCGCGGTTAATGCGGCCGTACAGCGTGTCGAGTTCGCGCTGGTTGAGCAGCAGCTTACGGGTGCGCGTCGGGTCGCAGACATAGTGGGTGGAAGCCACGGCCATGGGCGTAAAGTTGGCGCCGAACAGGAAGGCCTCGCCATCCTTCAGGATGACATAGCTATCGCCGATGTTGGCTTTGCCTGCACGCAGGGATTTGACCTCCCAGCCCTGCAGGGCGAGACCAGCCTCGTATTCATCTTCGATAAAGTATTCGTGACGGGCGCGTTTATTCAGCGCAATGGTGGCTGATCCAGGTTTGTGGGCTTTTTTCTTAGTCATAATGTCCTGAAGTCATCGTCTTATACACAGTTACCTCGATCGCATCCTGCGAGGTGTACTGCGCATCTTAGCACGAGTTGCGGCACAGCGTTTTTTTTAGCAGCAGATAAATGATATTATTTGCACTGTGTTTAAATGTGGAACCTGCTATGCCTCAGATTAGCCGTACTGCGCTGGTGCCTTTCAGCGCGGAACAGATGTATCAACTGGTAAACGATGTGAAGTCCTATCCTGATTTTCTGCCAGGCTGCACCGGTAGCCGCGTGCTGGAATTGGGGCCGACGCAAATGACGGCGGCGGTTGATGTGTCCAAAGCCGGCATCAGTAAGACCTTCACCACACGCAATACACTGACCAGCAACCAGAGCATTTTGATGAGCCTGGTGGATGGCCCGTTCAAGAAGCTGATTGGCGGCTGGAAGTTTATTCCGCTGAGCCCCGAGGCCTGCAAAATAGAATTCCATCTCGATTTCGAGTTTACCAATAAACTGATTGAGATGGCTTTTGGCCGGATCTTCAAAGAGCTGGCCGCTAACATGGTGCATGCGTTCACTTCGCGCGCCAAAGAGGTTTACAGTGCCGGCTAATATTCGTGTTGAAGTCGCCTACGCGCTGCCTGAAAAGCAGTATCTGCAGCGGGTCACCCTGGACGAGGGGGCGACGGTCGAGCAGGCGATTATCGCCAGCGGTCTGCTGGCGCTGCGTGATGACATCGATCTGGCGAAAAACAAGCTGGGTATCTACAGTCGTCCGGTAAAGCTGCATGACGAAGTTCACGACGGCGACCGGGTCGAAATCTATCGACCGCTGATCGCAGACCCGAAAGAGCTGCGTCGCCAGCGGGCAGAGAAAAGCGCCGCAAAGTAACCTGCAGCAGACCGGCTATCAGCCATAAAAAAAGCGCTCACCGAGCGCTTTTTGCTTTTCCGGGCCTTACTGACTGGTCAGCGCAGGCTTGTTATCAATGTTAGTCAACACACCGCCGCTGTTGAAGGTCAGGGTCAGGGTCTGCTGAGTCACTTTCTGGTGGCCCGGCTCCTGACGGAAGACATAGAACCAGGTATTGGTGCCGAACGGATCCGTCATCATTGGCGTCCCCAGAGCATAAGCTACCTGCTGTTGCGTCATACCGACACGAATTTTTGCTACATCGTTTGGTGCCAGATAGTTACCCTGGTTGATGTCAGGACGGTAAACCACTCGTTCCAGAGTGGAACAGCCTGCGGTCAACATAAGAAGAACCGCTGCGGCAGCAGTCAGCGTTTTACAGCGCATAGTGATTTGATTCCTTTTTGGGCCCGAGCAGTACGTGGCTCATCTGTAATATGCCGATAATAATAGACCTTCGCGCCGTTGGAAACCTCCGGCTGCAGGTCAGCAGGCAATTTGCTGTTCACTATGACCCTGTGAAAATCAAAAAGTTTACGCCGCAAGCAACTCTTTCGCGTTCGCCAGGGTGTTGCGCGTGACTTCGCTGCCGCCCAGCAGACGGGCCAGCTCCTGCAAGCGAGCACGTTTATCCAGCGGCTGCATATGGGTTTCGGTCATCTCGCCATCGGTCTCTTTGCAGACAAAGAAATGATGGTGGCCGCAGCCTGCGACCTGCGGCAGGTGGGTCACGCACATCACCTGCGTGGACTCGCCCAGCTGGCGCAGCAGCTTGCCGACCACGGCGGCGGTCGGGCCGCTGATGCCGACGTCCACTTCGTCGAAAATCAGCGCCGGGGTTTCCATTTTACGCGCGGTGATCACCTGAATCGCCAGCGCAATGCGCGACAGTTCGCCCCCGGAGGCCACTTTGGCGATTGGCTGCAGCGGCTGACCTGGGTTAGTGGTGACGCGGAACTCAATATGGTCGGCGCCGTCGGCGGTGAGATGGCGTTCATCGAACGCGACCTCAATCGCGAAGACCCCGTGCGGAATCGAAAGTGAGTGCATACTTTCGGTGATAAGCTGGGTCAGCTCGTCGGCGCTGGTCTGGCGCAGGGCATGCAGCTGGCGCGCGGTCTCCAGCGCCAGCTGATGATGTTCGACCACCTGCTGGCTGAGGGATTCCAGCGAGCCGGCGCTGTCGTCCAGCAGGCGCTGCTCTTCCAGCATCGCCTGATAAACCGCCGGCAGCTCTTCCGGCATCACCTGATGTTTACGCGCCAGCGCGATTTGTCGGGAAATCCGTTGCTCAAGTTCAAACAGACGGTTCGGATCGAGATCCAGACGGTCATGGTAGTGGCGCAACTCGTCGCTGGCCTCGCTGAGCTGAATGGCCGCCTCTTCCAGCATATCCAGGACGCCGGAAAGCTTGCTGTCCATGCCCACCAGCTCGCTGACCAGCTGCTTCGCGGTATAAAGCTGGCTCTGCAGATTGGCCTCTTCGCCGTCCGCCAGTACCGTAAGGGCGTGCTGGCAGGTGCTGAGCAGCTGGCCGCTGTTGGCCAGGCGCTTGTACTCTTCGTCAATCTGCTCGAATTCTCCCGGCAGCGGGTTAAATTCGTTCAGCTCTTTAAGCTGATACTGCAGCAGATCGGCGCGGGCGGCGCGCTCCTGGCTCTGCTGCTGATGCTGGGCCAACTCGCGGCAGCTCTGGTGCCACTGGCGATAGTGCTCGGCCATACGCTGAGTAAGCGCATACTCACCGGTATAGCCGTCGAGCAGCGTTTTTTGGTGTTCGGGTTTGGTCAGCAGCTGGTGGGCATGCTGGCCGTGGATCTGGATCAGCAGCTGGCCCAGCTCGCGCAGCTGCGAGAGCGGGACGGCGGTGCCGTTGATGAAGCCGCGCGAGCGGCCGTCGGCGCTGATCACCCGGCGAAGTAAACACTCACGCCCGCTCTCCAGCTGATTCTCTTCCAGCCAGCGCTGGGCGGCAGGGGTATCTTTCAGCGCGAAGCGCGCGCACAGGTCGGCACGGGTGGCGCCGCGACGCACCATGTCGGCTTCCGCTCTGCCGCCGAGGCACAGCCCCAGCGCGTCGATGGCAATGGATTTCCCGGCGCCGGTTTCCCCGGTGATGGCGGTCATGCCGCTGTGGAAATCAATTTCCAGTTCACGAACGATAGCAAAATTACTGATGGTGAGTTGCGCCAACATAGCTGCCTTCCTGTATGAAAAACCAATACTGTGTTTTCGTACAGTATAGACTGGTTTTTTATCCAGTAAAGAGGCAGCCGTGAAAATCAGAACAATTTTTTCGACCAGCCGAGCTTGGTGCTTAATGTATTGAAATAGCTGTAATCTTTAGGGTGAATCAGATTGAGGTGATAATCACAGCGGCGAATGAGGACATCTTCGCCATCCTGGATCGGCAGGGCAATCTGGCTGTCGCAGCTGATCTCCAGATCGCTGCAGCGGTGAGAGAAGCGTAGGCGGATGGTGCTGTCGCCGTTGATCACCAGCGGTCGCGCTGAAAGGGTGTGCGGGAACATCGGCACCAGGGTGATGGCGTCCAGCGACGGCGTAAGGATTGGGCCGCCGGCCGACAGCGAATAGGCGGTGGAGCCGGTCGGAGTGGAGATAATCAGGCCATCGGATCGCTGAGAGAACGCAAAGACTTCGTCGATATAGACTTCGAACTCAATCATATGCGCCACTTTGCCGGGGTGCAGCACCACTTCGTTGATGGCGGTGCTGATACGTTTCTGGCAATCCTGCTGACACACCTGGGCCTCCAGCAGAAAGCGTTTCTCGGCGATGTAGTGGCCTTCCAGCACGTCGGCGAGCTGCTGCAGGGCGTTGTCCGGGTCAAGGTCGGTGAGAAAGCCGAGGTTGCCGCGGTTAATGCCGATGACGTTAATGTCGTAACGGGCCAGGGTCCGCGCCGCGCCGAGCATATTGCCGTCGCCGCCCACCACCACCGCGAGGTCGGCCTGTTGGCCAATCTCCGCCAGCGTGCCGGTTTTCACGTTGCTGAGCTGAAGTTCATGGGCGATCTGCTGTTCAACCAGCACTTCATACCCTTTGCTGCACAGCCAGCGCCAGAGCATTTCATGTGTGGTCAGGGCGGTGGGGTGACGAGGATGTCCCACAATGCCGATACACTTGAAATGGTTCTTCATGATCTGGATGTCCTTGCGTGAAATGAAATAGTGACAATCTGTCCGCTTCCCTTGAAACCCGGAAACTGATCCCCATAATAAGCGAAGTTAGCGAGATGAATGCGAAAAAAACGCGGAGAAATTCATGAGTAGTAAAGAACAGAAAACGCCTGAGGGGCAAGCCCCGGAAGAAATTATCACGGAGCAGCACGACGACGTTGAGGCAGTAGAGCCTGAAGTTTCGGCTGAGCAGGTGGATCCGCGCGATGAAAAAATTGCGAATCTGGAAGCCCAGCTGGCTGAAGCGCAGAAACGTGAACGTGAAGTGATGCTGCGTGCCAAAGCCGACGAAGATAACCTGCGTCGCCGTACCGAGCAGGATATCGAGAAAGCGCACAAATTCGCGCTGGAAAAATTCGTCAATGAACTGCTGCCGGTGATCGACAGCCTGGACCGCGCGCTGGAAGTGGCCGACAAGGCTAATCCGGAGCTGGCGCCGATGGTGGAAGGGATCGAACTGACCCTGAAATCTATGCTGGACGTAGTGCGTAAGTTCGGCGTGGAAGTGATCGCCGACACCAACGTTCCGCTGGATCCGAACGTCCACCAGGCCATTGCGATGGTCGAGTCTGAAGATGTGGCGGCGGGCAACGTGCTGTCCGTGATGCAGAAAGGTTATACCCTGAACGGCCGTACTATTCGCGCCGCGATGGTGACGGTAGCGAAAGCGAAATAACGCTTGCTGCCTTGCTCAACGGCTGCCTGCGGGCGGCCGTTTTTTGTGTCATCGCTGCTGGCGCGAGATAAAAAAACGGCGGGCCGCAGCCCACCGTGATATTACTTCCTTCGCTCGCGCTACTCCGCGACGCTCTCGCGTAATGATTTCACCGGCATCACTTTCACCTGTTTGATCATGTTGTCCTGCACGTCGAGGATATCTATATCGTACTGCTCAATGCGCACGCGGGTGCCCGGGACCGGGATCTCTTCCAGCGCTTCGAGGATAATACCGTTGACGGTGCGCGCTTCATCTTCCGGCAGGTGCCAGTTAAACGCTTTGTTGATTTCGCGAACGTTGGCGCTGCCGTCGATAATCACCGTGCCGTCGTTAAGCGGGGTCACTTCCTCCGCCAGGGTGGGTGACATGGAGGTGGTGAAGTCGCCGACAATCTCTTCAAGAATATCTTCGACGGTGACCAGCCCCTGAATATCGCCGTATTCATCGACCACCAGACCGACTTTCTTTTTATTGCGCTGAAATTTCACCAGCTGGGTGCTGAGCGGCGTGCCTTCCGGCACAAAGTAGATCTCATCTGCCGCCCGCAGCATGATCTCTTTTGTGAACTCTTTCTTTTCCGTCATCAGACGGTAGGCTTCGCGAACGCGCAGCATGCTGATGGCATCGTCCAGCGAATCGCGGTAGAGCACGATGCGGCCATGCGGGGAGTGGGTCAGCTGGCGGACGATAGATTTCCAGTCATCATTGATATCGATGCCGACAATCTCATTGCGCGGCACCATGATGTCGTTAACGCTGACCTTCTCCAGGTCCAGCACCGACAGCAGCATATCCTGATTGCGTCGTGAGATTTGTGAACGGGATTCATTCACAATCGTGCGCAGTTCATCTTTGCTCAGGGCGCTGCTGATGACGGTATCGGTGCGGATGCCCATCATGCGCATCAGTATGCGGGTGATGGTATTCAGCAGCCACACCAGCGGCATCATCAGCACCTGCAGGGGCGCCAACAGGAAGCTGCTGGGGTAGGCAACCTTTTCCGGATAGAGGGCGGCGATGGTCTTCGGCAGCACTTCGGCAAATACCAGCACCACAAAGGTAAGTACGCCGGTGGCGATCGCGACGCCGGCGTCGCCGTACAGGCGCATGCCGACGATGGTGCCCAGCGCCGAGGCGAGAATGTTGACAAGGTTATTGCCGATCAGCACAAGGCTAATCAGGCGGTCCGGCTTGCGCAGCAGCTTCTCCACGCGCTTGGCGGGGCGGTTGCCTTGTTTCGCCATGTGGCGCAACCGGTAGCGGTTCAGCGTCATCATGCCGGTTTCGGAACCGGAGAAATAGGCAGAGATAATCACCATGACGATCAGCGTTATGATCAGCGTGGTGGTGGAGATATGTTCCACGTAGGATTCCTTAAAAGACTTAGCTCACGAACTGCTGCAGCACGCGGCTACCAAAATAGGCCAGCGTCAGCAGACCGGCGCCAGCGACGCTGAACCAGACCACACGACGTCCGCGCCACCCTTCATGATAGTGCCCCCACAGCAGGACGATATAGACGAACCACGCAATAATCGACAGCACCGCTTTATCGATATTTTCGCTGCTGAACAGATTGTGCATGTAGAACAGGCCGCTGCACAGCGTCAGGGTCAGCAGCACCACGCCGACCTGGGTGATGTGGAACATTTTGCGCTCAATGCTCATCAGCGGCGGCATTTCGCTGCTGAAGGCCAGCTTTTTATTCTTGAGCTGGTAGTCGATCCACGCCAGCTGCAGCGCATACAGCGCGGCAATGATCAGCGTGGCGTACGAGAAGAGCGACAGGCCGATATGCACCAGCATCCCCGGGGTGGTTTCCAGGTGGGTGATATATTCGTTAGGCACGAATGTGGCGAAGGCCAGGTTGATCAGCGCGAAGGCATAGACGATAGGCAGCAGCAGCCAGCCGCGATTGCGCGAGGCCACGATAGTCATCACCGTACAGATCATCAGGCTGACCAGCGACCCGACGTTCAGTAAGCTGAGATTTTGCCCGCTCTCGCCGCCGGGGAATATCCGTGCTTCCAGCGCAAAAGCATGGCAGATCAAGGCGATAGTCGCAGATAAAATCGCCATTCGCCGCCAGCTGCTGTTTTTTTGCAGCAAGCCGGGGATAATCAGCGCGAGGCTGACGGAGTAGGCGACAAGGGCGAGTAGAGCAAAAACAGGCATAGGTGTCGGCTGTTGGCTAAATAAGAAAGAGAAGCAGTATAACGTTAGCAGGCCTCTGCTCCAACCGTTGCAGCACATTCAGATTGATGTCGTGTTATACTCCGCCACATTCGTTTTGTGTGTCGCTGCGGCGACCGACCGTTTCCACCTCAGGCGAGAGACAATGTTTGATAATTTAACCGATCGTTTGTCGCGTACGCTGCGCAACATTAGCGGCCGCGGACGCCTTACAGAAGACAATATTAAAGACACCCTGCGCGAAGTGCGCATGGCGCTGCTGGAAGCGGACGTTGCGCTTCCGGTGGTCCGTGATTTCATCAGCCGCGTCAAAGAGAGCGCGGTCGGCCATGAAGTCAATAAAAGCCTGACTCCGGGTCAGGAGTTCGTCAAAATCGTCCGCAACGAGCTGGTGGCGGCGATGGGCGAAGAGAACCAGACGCTCGACCTGGCCGCGCAGCCGCCGGCCGTGGTGCTGATGGCTGGCCTGCAAGGTGCTGGTAAAACCACCAGCGTCGGTAAGCTGGGGAAATTCCTGCGCGAGAAGCACAAGAAGAAAGTGCTGGTCGTTTCCGCGGACGTTTACCGCCCGGCGGCGATCAAACAGCTGGAAACCCTGGCCGAGCAGGTCGGCGTCGATTTCTTCCCGTCTGATGTCGGGCAGAAGCCGGTTGATATCGTCAACGCGGCGCTGAAAGAAGCGAAACTCAAATTCTACGACGTGCTGCTGGTGGATACCGCCGGTCGTCTGCACGTTGACGAAGCGATGATGGACGAAATCAAGCACGTCCACGCCGCCATTAACCCGGTTGAAACCCTGTTCGTCGTCGATGCGATGACCGGTCAGGATGCGGCGAATACCGCGAAGGCCTTTAACGAAGCGCTGCCGCTGACCGGCGTGGTGCTGACCAAAGTGGACGGCGACGCCCGCGGCGGCGCGGCGCTGTCGATTCGCCATATTACCGGCAAGCCGATTAAATTCCTCGGCGTCGGCGAGAAAACCGAAGCGCTGGAGCCGTTCCATCCGGACCGCGTCGCTTCCCGTATCCTCGGCATGGGCGACGTGCTGTCGCTGATCGAAGATATCGAGAGCAAGGTTGACCGCGCGCAGGCCGAGAAGCTGGCCTCCAAGCTGAAGAAAGGCGACGGTTTCGACCTCACCGACTTCCTTGAGCAGCTGCGCCAGATGAAAAACATGGGCGGCATGGCCAGCCTGATGGGCAAGCTGCCGGGCATGGGGCAGATCCCGGACAACGTGAAAGCGCAGATGGACGACAAAGTGCTGGTGCGTATGGAAGCGATCATCAACTCGATGACACTGAAAGAGCGCGCTAAGCCGGAAATCATCAAAGGTTCGCGTAAGCGCCGTATCGCCGCCGGCTGCGGCATGCAGGTGCAGGATGTGAACCGTCTGCTCAAGCAGTTCGACGACATGCAGCGCATGATGAAGAAGATGAAGTCGAAAGGCGGCATGATGAAGATGATGCGCGGGATGAAAGGGATGATGCCGCCAGGCTTCCCGGGTCGTTAAAAACAAGGGCATAAGGCTATCTTGTTTGCCATTTTAGCGCCGGGGTGTGCTCGCCATCCTCACGTACTACCTGTACGTTACAGTGGTTGCGCACACGCTGGTACTAAACTGGCTGCACCGCCGACGGCCTTTTACAGCAGACTTATCAACTGCTGATTGCATTTTCCCCAGAAATCAGTAAAATTTTCGGGCTTTTAATATGACACCGGGCTCCGTTCCTCGATGGGGCCCGGTTGTTTTATTCACACAAGAGGATGTTATGGTAACTATTCGTTTAGCACGTCACGGCGCTAAAAAGCGTCCGTTCTACCAGGTTGTTGTCACCGACAGCCGTAATGCACGCAACGGTCGCTTCATCGAGCGCGTTGGTTTCTTCAACCCGATCGCTAACGGTGCGGAAGAAGAAACTCGCCTGGATCTGGATCGTATCGCTCACTGGGTTGGCCAGGGCGCTACTGTTTCCGATCGCGTTGCCGCGCTGATCAAAGCCGCTAACAAAGCAGCTTAATCTGTCACGGTGGTCATGATGAGCAAGCAACACACCGCGCAAGCACCTGTTGATCCGATCGTATTGGGGAAAATGGGTTCTTCCTACGGTATCCGTGGTTGGCTCAGAGTGTTTTCCTCCACCGAAGACGCCGAAAGCATTTTTGACTATCAGCCCTGGTTAATCCAGAAGGCGGGTCAGTGGCAGGTCGTTGAGCTGGAAAGCTGGCGCCACCACAATCAGGACATCATCATCAAGCTGAAAGGCGTTGACGATCGTGATGCCGCGAATCTACTGACTAATTGCGAAATTATCGTGGATTCATCGCAGTTGCCGGAGCTGGAAGAGGGTGACTACTACTGGAAAGACCTGATGGGCTGCCAGGTAGTTACGACGGAAGGCTATAGCCTCGGTAAAGTCATCGATATGATGGAAACCGGGTCGAATGACGTGCTCGTCATCAAGGCAAACCTGAAAGATGCATTTGGTATCAAGGAGCGGTTGGTTCCGTTCCTCGATGGGCAGGTTATCAAGAAAGTCGATCTCACTATGCGTACTATCGAAGTAGATTGGGATCCTGGTTTTTAAATTCTCCGGATAAACGGTAAAAGACGGCGCTATGTGGATTGGCATAATTAGCCTGTTTCCTGAAATGTTCCGCGCAATTACCGATTACGGGGTAACTGGCCGGGCAGTAAAAAATGGCCTGCTGAGCATCGAAAGCTGGAGTCCTCGCGACTTCACGCATGACCGGCACCGTACCGTGGACGATCGTCCTTACGGCGGCGGACCGGGGATGCTAATGATGGTGCAACCCTTACGGGATGCCATTCATGCAGCAAAAGCCGCGGCAGGTGAAGGCGCGAAGGTGATTTATCTGTCACCTCAGGGACGCAAGCTTGATCAAGCGGGCGTCAGCGAACTGGCAACGAATCAGAAACTGATTCTGGTGTGCGGTCGCTACGAAGGGATAGACGAGCGCGTAATCCAAACCGAAATTGACGAAGAATGGTCAATCGGCGATTACGTTCTCAGCGGTGGTGAATTACCGGCAATGACGCTGATTGACTCCGTTTCCCGGTTCATTCCGGGAGTACTGGGCCATGAAGCATCGGCAACGGAAGATTCCTTTGCTGATGGGTTGCTGGATTGCCCCCACTATACCCGTCCTGAAGTGTTAGAGGAGATGGAAGTACCGCCAGTATTGCTGTCGGGAAACCATGCTGAGATACGTCGCTGGCGTCTGAAGCAGTCGCTGGGCCGCACCTGGCTTAGAAGACCTGAACTTCTGGAAAACCTGGCTCTGACTGAAGAGCAAGCAAAGCTGCTGGCGGAGTTCAAAACTGAACACGCGCAACAGCAGCATAAACATGATGGGCAGGCGTGAGCCCCCAATATCAGTTTACCCAGGATAAGAGATTAAATTATGAGCAACATTATTAAGCAACTTGAACAAGAACAGATGAAGCAGGACGTACCTTCCTTCCGTCCGGGTGATACCGTGGAAGTGAAAGTATGGGTTGTTGAAGGTTCCAAAAAACGTCTGCAGGCATTCGAGGGCGTGGTTATCGCTATTCGTAACCGCGGTCTGCACTCTGCATTCACTGTTCGCAAAATTTCCAACGGCGAAGGCGTTGAGCGTGTCTTCCAGACTCACTCTCCGGTAGTTGACAGCATTGCTGTTAAACGTCGTGGTGCTGTACGTAAAGCTAAACTGTACTACCTGCGTGAGCGCACTGGTAAGTCTGCTCGTATCAAAGAGCGTCTTAACTAAGATTCGCTTTCGCGACATCCTGATAGAAAGGGCTGGCCAGATGGCTGGCCCTTTTTTTATCTTTGTTGTAACCATCGTGATGTAAATCATTTACAATACGCCCTCTATACGGAGGGGCGGTGGTCAGTAACAGTTTTCAGCAAACGACACCTAAACGGCGAGCCGCCTGGCTGGCGCTGTTGGCGATCCTGCTGATCGTGGTGGCCCCGCTAATCTCCGTCTCCCTGCAAAAAGACCCCATGAGCGCCATGCCCGGCATGCACCACGCCATGATGATGGATAGCTCGTCCGCGAGCATGGCGCAGATGCCCGGGCACAAGATGGCGATGATGCACAGCACAGACGGCGCTACGCATACCGGACACGAAATGCCGCTGGACCATGCCGAAGCGTGTGGCTATTGCGTGCTGTTAGCCCATGTCCCGGGGCTCCTTTTCGCGCTGGCGCTGTTCGTCGCCATGCTCCTGCGGCGCATTCGCCTGCCGGTTTCTCGCCCGGTATTAAAGCACTGGCACTACTTTCCCTGGCTCTACCCCGAAACCCGCGCCCCGCCGCGGTTGTCTGCTTTTTCCCTTTAATAAAAATCAATCTGCGCACCGCGCAACGACCTCTTTTGCTTTAAAAAAGGAAAAGTATGACAACCTGCACCTCGCGCGCGGCATGGCTGAACCTGCTGCGTCGCCTCCATTTCTATATTGGTCTGTTTATCGGACCGTTTATCTTTGTCGCTGCCCTGACCGGTACGTTGTACGTGGCGACGCCGCAGCTGGAAAACTGGCTCTATCACGACGCGCTGCATGGCCTTGCCGAGGGGACTCCGCAGCCGCTCAGCGCCCAGATTGCGGTGGCCGAAGAAGCGACCCAGGGCAATCTGCGGCTGCTGGCGGTGCGTCCGGCGCCTGCGTTGGGCGAGACCACGCGCATTATGTTTGCCGATCCGGGTCTCGGAGAGTCGGAATCCCGGGCTATTTTTGTCGATCCGATCGCGCTGCGGGTGAAGGGCGATATGACGGTCTACGGCACCAGCGGCATCCTGCCGCTGCGCCAGTGGATTGATTATGCGCATCGCTCTCTGCTGCTGGGCGACAGCGGGAGGTTATACAGCGAACTGGCCGCCTCCTGGATGTGGGTGGCCGCGCTCGGAGGCATTGCCCTGTGGGCGATGACGCGTCCAAAACGGCGGCTGAATAACGCCCTGCAGAACCATCGTCGGCTGCACGTGACGCTGGGCTGGGGCTTACTGGTGGGTATGCTGCTCTTCTCCGCCACCGGCCTGACCTGGTCGCAATGGGCCGGCGGCAATGTGGACAAAATGCGGGCAGCGTTCGGCTGGCTGACGCCGCAGGTCAATACCCAGCTGCATGGCGAGATGCCGATGACGCACGATCCCCATGCCGGACATCATATGGATGCGATGGCCATGGCCCAGCATCAGCCGGCGCTGCAGCTGGCCCAGTTTGACCAGGCGCTGGCGGCGGCCCGTCAGGCGGGGCTGAACGCCAGCCGGCTGGAGATCCGTCTGCCAGTGTCAGACGACCGCGGCTGGACGGTGAATGAGATCGACCGTCGCTGGCCGACGCAGGTGGACGCGGTGGCGATCGATGGCGCCACGATGCAGGTGGTGGATCGCACGCGTTTTGCCGACTTTCCGCTGATGGCGAAGCTCACCCGCTGGGGCGTCGATTTCCATATGGGGATCCTCTTTGGTCTGGCGAATCAGCTGCTGCTGGTGGGATTTGGCTGCGCGCTGTGCGTTACCATCGGGGTGGGGTACCGGTTATGGTGGATCCGCCGTCCGCCTCAGGCGGCCTGGGATCCGGCGCATTCGCTGCTGCAGGCGTGGCTGTCGCTCGCCTGGCCTGCCCGAAGCCTGGTGCTTGGGCTGGCGTTTGCCCTTGGATTGGCCATGCCGTTAATGGGAGCCAGCCTGCTGCTGTTCATTGCCGTTGACTACCTGCGCTGGCGCGCGGCAACGGCAATGAGGATGATGAAGTCCAGCGACTAAGTGAAGACTTACGGCGTGCTGATGACCACCGTTACCCGGCGGTTTTCGGCGCGCCCGGCCGCCGTGTCGTTGCTGGCGATCGGGTATTTTTTGCCAAGGCCGCGGGTGACTAAATTACTGCGTGGGACATGAGCGCCTTCCGCCCAGGCATCGGCCACGCTGTTGGCCCGCTTAAGCGACAGGGCTTCATTGTAGCTATCTTCACCATAATTATCGGTATGGCCTTCAAGGCGGCTATGGGTGATCCCGGTAGCCGCCAGCCGCGAGGCCATCGTGGTGATCTGCTGGCGGCTGTCGGGACGTAGTCGGTAGTCATTCTTGTCAAACAGGATGCTATCGGATAAGCCCAGGGACCAATCGCCATTGCTTTCAGTGAAGCCGTAAGATTTCATCGCCGCCACCTGCTCCGGGGTAAATTTTCCCTGAGGAGCCTGGCAACCTGTCAAAAGCGCCGCCGCCATCAGGGCGGGGACGAAATATTTTCTGATCATAATGAGTCCTTTATTATTTCAGCGTCTGCTGGATACGTTGGTTTTTCATCCGATACATATTCTGATCGGCAAGTTCTTGCAGTGATTCCGCGGTGGCGTGCTCCCACGCCAGGGCATAACCGACGCTCAGCGAGAGCGTGGCGCTATGACCGTTGTGCAGGTTGAATGGCGGAAGAAATTTTTCCGTTAGCGCCTGGCACAGGGCCTGCACTTCTGCTTCCGAGCGCACCTCGCGCAGCAGAACGGCAAACTCATCGCCGCCAAGACGCCACGCCAGATGGCGTTTACCGGCAAAAGTCATCAGGCGGCTGGCGACCTCCATCAGCACTTTATCGCCCGCCGCATGCCCCCAGTTGTCGTTAATCAGTTTGAAATTATCGCCATCAAGAAACAGCAATGCCGAGGTTTGATGATCGACTTCATTCTGCATCAGCTCGGCGAGCGCGTTACGAAAGGCGGCGCGGTTAGCCAGGCCGGTCAACGGATCGTGTAACGAACTGCGCAACAGCTGCGCGTTTTTGGCCTGCAGCTGGCGCTGCCAGTCCTCCATTTCCCCCAGCAGGCTGTTAAAGTCCTGGGCGAAAAGATGGAACTCCTCGATACGCTCCTCCGGCACCCGCCGGGAGAAGTGGCGGTTTTCACGTATATCATGCACGACCTCAGTGATGCTCTGCAGGGCGGCGACGATCCCCCGGTGTAGGGAGTGGGTCAGCAGCAGGGCGATGAACGAGGCGAGCAGAATGCTGCCGGTCAGCACCAGAATCGAGATACCGAGAAAGTGGCTAATCAGTTCATCAAGCGCGGTCAATCTCAGCTCGCCGATTTGTTTGCCCTGGTGCCAGATGGGCTGCACCGTGGGCTCCGGAAACAGCCATTTACTGATAAGCCCGCTCACTTGCTCTTTATTGGCCAGCGGTTCATGGCGCCACGCGGCGAAGTGCTGCATCTGGCCGTTTAGCACGATTGCCTGGGAGATCTGCCCTTGCTTGCCCAACGACGCGAGGGTCTCCTCTGCCGCCGCGCTGTCGCCAAATACCAGGGCGGCTTCGAGGCTGCGCCCCATGGTCGCGGCAGTGAGCTCAAGATTTTTCTGCGCGTACTGCTTGAGCGTGAAGATTGAGGCTGTACTCAGCAGCAGCCAGACCAGCGTCATGGAGATCACCACGCTTATCACGCTAATGCGACGGAGCGCGCGTTTGAAAGTCGGGCGCGGAGTCTGTGAAAAGTCCTTATTCATGTGGTTTCTTCCGGGCAAGCATCAGGACGTCCGGGTTAACCCGAACCCCGCTGTGCGTCAGAACGTCCAGATTAACGGAGAAGCGGACCCGGTCGTCATTGATGATCAGGCAAAACGCGCTACCAATTGAACAATCCGTATTTTGTTCTGCGATGAGTAACAGCGGCCTCGGGCCATAGCGGCGAGTGAGTTCTGACTGTTCAGTCGGCGATTCGCTGCCAAAATAAAAACCATCGCAGGTCGTTTTTAACGCTTCTTCACGATTACGTACTATCACCGGTTGATAGGGTAATGCATCCGGATCTTCATGAGCCAGGCTATGGGTGAAGCGTGATGAGGCAAAAATGCACAGCTTTGGCGCTCCTGTTAATGACGGCCAACGGGTGTAGGTCACGATCCCGGAAACAATAGCGCGAACATGTTCTGAAGGTCCGGCAGCAAAAACAGGAGATACCGCGATGAGAAAAAATACAGTCAATAAAAGACGGTGTAATACTGTCATTAACGCTTCCGTCAAAGTCGCCATAGCGCGGGAAAAGCCGCTGCCGATGCCCGGCGAAGAATACCACTGTTAATAAAACCCGTCATTAGATGCGCCCTTTGCTTTGGGACAATTCTCACCAGGATTTTTCGTAGTACCGATACCGTGGGTGCGCAAGTTTGGCTTGTTTTTCCTATGTGTAAATATTGTTATACGCATCGCGCCATTGTGAGTGGCAATTAATTCGTTGGTGTAAATTAAAATTTACGGAATATGGATTGAATTCTTTACTTTGTGTGGTATCGTTACGTCATGCCCTCGGAGGCAACCCTTATCGCAAACGAGCTACACAGGATCGCAATCATGCAAAAAGACGCGCTGAACAACGTAC
Source organism: Klebsiella sp. P1954 (assembly GCF_018199955.1). NCBI lineage: Bacteria > Pseudomonadati > Pseudomonadota > Gammaproteobacteria > Enterobacterales > Enterobacteriaceae > Klebsiella > Klebsiella sp. P1954. The sequence continues at coordinate 4,269,623 of NZ_CP073373.1, forward strand.
ATATTACCGACGAACATGTATTAATGACCCCGGAGCAACTGAAGGCGGAATTCCCGCTGAGCGTCGAGCAGGAAGCGCAGATCGCGCACGCCCGTCAGACCATTTCGGATATCATCGCCGGTCGCGATCCGCGCCTGCTGGTGGTATGTGGTCCTTGCTCCATTCACGATCCGGAAGCTGCGATTGAATATGCTCGTCGGTTTAAAGCCCTTGCCGCAGAGGTCAGCGATAGCCTCTACCTGGTGATGCGCGTCTATTTTGAAAAACCCCGTACCACAGTCGGCTGGAAGGGGCTGATTAACGATCCGCACATGGATGGTTCGTTTGATGTTGAAGGCGGCCTGAAGATTGCGCGTCGTCTGCTGGTCGAGCTCGTCAATATGGGACTGCCGCTGGCGACGGAAGCGCTGGATCCCAACAGCCCGCAGTACCTCGGGGATCTGTTCAGCTGGTCCGCTATCGGCGCGCGTACCACGGAATCACAAACGCACCGCGAAATGGCCTCTGGCCTGTCGATGCCGGTCGGCTTTAAAAACGGTACCGATGGTAGCCTGGCCACGGCTATCAACGCCATGCGCGCCGCGGCGATGCCGCACCGTTTCGTCGGCATCAACCAGGCCGGGCAGGTCTGCCTGCTGCAAACGCAGGGTAATCCGAACGGCCATGTGATCCTCCGTGGCGGCAAGGCGCCGAACTACGGTCCGGAAGATGTGGCGAAATGCGAAAAAGAGATGGCGCAGGCGGGACTGAAGCCGTCGCTGATGGTAGATTGCAGTCATGGGAACTCCAATAAAGATTTCCGCCGCCAGCCGGCCGTGGCTGAATCCGTGGTCGCGCAGATCAAAGATGGCAACCGCTCCATTATCGGCCTGATGATCGAAAGTAATATCCACGAAGGCAATCAGTCCTCTGAACAGCCGCGTGAGGCGATGAAATACGGCGTCTCGGTGACGGATGCCTGCATCAGCTGGGAGACTACCGAGGCGCTGCTGCGTGAACTGGATAAGGATCTCCGCGGCCACCTGGCGGCCCGTTTGGTTTAAGAGGAAAGTATGGTTGCTGAACTGACCGCGTTACGCGATCAAATTGATGAAGTGGATAAAGCGTTGCTTAGCCTGCTGGCTAAGCGTCTGGAGCTGGTGGCCGAAGTCGGCGAGGTGAAGAGCCAGTATGGCCTGCCGATTTACGTCCCGGAGCGCGAGTCGGCGATGCTCGCCTCCCGACGTGAAGAGGCGGCTGCGCTCGGCGTACCACCGGATCTGATCGAGGACGTTCTGCGTCGCGTGATGCGGGAATCCTATTCCAGCGAAAACGACAAAGGCTTCAAAACCCTGCAGCCGAATCTGCGGCCGGTGGTCATCGTCGGCGGCGGTGGGCAGATGGGCCGTCTGTTTGAGAAGATGTTAACGCTGTCCGGCTACCAGGTGCGTATTCTGGAAAAAAACGATTGGGCCCGGGCGGCGGATATCGTCGCCGATGCCGGCATGGTTATCGTCAGCGTACCGATTCACACCACCGTGGAGACGATCGGCAGGCTGCCGCCCCTTCCGGCGGATTGCATTCTGGTTGACCTTGCCTCGGTGAAAGCGGAGCCGCTGCAGGCGATGCTGGCGGCGCATCAGGGCCCGGTTCTTGGCCTGCACCCGATGTTCGGTCCGGACAGCGGCAGCCTGGCGAAGCAGGTGGTGGTCTATTGTGATGGCCGCCAGCCGGAGGCCTATCAGTGGTTCCTCGAACAAATCCAGGTTTGGGGCGCGCGGCTGCACCGCATCAGCGCCGTTGAGCACGATCAGAACATGGCCTTTATTCAGGCGCTGCGCCACTTTGCCACCTTCGCCTATGGCCTGCACCTGGCGGAAGAGAATGTACGTCTTGAGCAACTGCTGGCGCTCTCGTCGCCCATTTACCGACTGGAGCTGGCGATGGTAGGCCGTCTGTTTGCCCAGGATCCGCAGCTGTACGCCGATATTATTATGTCATCGGAAAACAACCTGGCGCTGATTAAGCGCTACTACCAGCGTTTCGGCGAAGCGATCGGCCTGCTGGAGCAGGGCGATAAGCAGGCGTTTATCGACAGCTTCCGTAAAGTCGAACACTGGTTTGGCGATTACGCCCAGCGTTTCCAGAGCGAGAGCCGCACGCTGCTGCGTCAGGCGAACGATAATCGGCAGTAAAGCGAAAAAGATGTATACAATAAAGCCAGCGACCGCTGGCTTTTTTTATAGGAATGACAACGATGGCTGAACCACAACCGCTGTTTGACTACACCGGATACCTGCCGGAATGCCCGACCTGGAGCGAGGCAGAACAGGCCCTCTACTGGGCTGATATCATGGAATGTGAAATTCACCGCTACGATATCCGCAGCGGAGAACACCAGGTGCTGCAGTTTCCGGAGGAGGTCGGCTGTTTTGCCCTGCGCGAGAAGGGCGGGTTTATCGTGGCATTGCGCAGCGGCATCTGGCTGACCGACGCCCACGGCCTGCTGCGGCGGAAAGTCTGCGATAACCCGAGCAACCCGGAGCTGGCGCGGTTTAACGACGGCGGGACCGATCGCGATGGGCGCTTTTATGCCGGTACCTTCTGGGGGCCTGGGGATTACAACGGCGCGCTGCTGATGCGAGTGGATAACGACCTGCAGCCGAAAGTGATCCAGTGTGACATCCATGGCGCCAATGGCCTGGCCTTTAGCGCCGACCGGCGCTGGATGTATACCTCTGATACGCCGAACGCCGTGATCTACCGTACGCCGCTGGATGAGCAGGGTGAGCCTGGCCGACGCGAAGTCTTTCGCCGTTTTCAGCCTGGCGAAGGGATCCCTGACGGGGCGGCGATCGACGTGGAGGGATGTTACTGGAGCGCAATGTTTGACGGCTGGCGGATCGCCCGTTTCTCGCCGCAGGGCGAGGAGCTGGAATCCTACCCGATGCCGGTTCGTTGCCCGACGATGGTCTGCTTCGGCGGGGCGGATATGAAAACGCTCTATATCACCACCACCCGGGAAAACATGGAGGACGATGAGCTGGCGCAGTATCCGCTGTCAGGCGCCATCTTCACCCTGCCGGTAGCGGTGGCAGGGATGAAGAAATTACCGTTCCGCGAATGTTAAACCGGATCCACCGGGACCACGTTTTCGCTAGGGTAGCAGCCGAGGACCTTCATGGAGCGGGTGATATCCGCCAGCTCCTTCAGCGCCTTGCGCATGGGCAGCGAATCCAGGTTGGCCTGAATATCGAGATAAAACATCTCTTCCCAGGGATTGCCGTGGATCGGGCGGGATTCCAGTTTGGTCATGATCAGATTGTGGTTGCGCAGCACCAGCAGGGCTTCCACCAGGGCGCCCGCCTGCTGACCGGTCGCCATTAACAGCGTGGTCTTGGCCGGCACCTGATCGGAGACGTTCACCGCTTTGCGCGCCAGGACGAGGAAGCGCGTGATGTTCTGCGTCTGGTTGGCCTGGCAGTGCTCCAGCACCTGCAGACCATACAGAGCGCCGCCCGCTTCGCTACCCAGGGCCGCGACGGCCGGGGAGTTCGCCTGCGCCACTTTTTCCATTGCCGCCGAGGTGCTCTCGGTATACTCAATCTTCCAGTGCGGGTAGCGGCTCAGGTACTGGCTGCACTGCTGGAACGGCTGCGGATGGCTGTAAACGGTCTGAATTTTATCGGCATCCGTCGAGGTGCTCACCAGTACGCAATGATCGATAGGGATCGTCAGCTCGCCAACGATCGACAGGCTGGTGTGCTGCAGCAGATCGTAGACGTCGTTGATCCCGCCGGAGCTGGTGTTTTCAATCGGCACCACCGCGTAATCGGCCTGGCCGGTTTCTACCTGATTAAAAATATCGGCGAACTTCGCGCAGCCGCTCTCAATAAACTGCTCAAAGTGGCGAGCGGCGTACTGACGCGCCGCCAGATGCGAGTAAGAGCCCTTGGGACCGAGGAACGCCACGCGGGCCGAATGCGGGTTAATTTTATTCAGATGCTGCTGCAGCAGGGTTTGCTGGGTAAGAACAGAGTCTTCGATAATCAGCTGGAACAGGCGGGTGATATAGTGCGCATCCAGATTATGGCGCTTGCCGATAGTCATCAGGCGCTCCAGCAGATCGCGTTCGCGGTCAATATCACGCACCGGACGATGGGAGGCCAGTTTGGCTTTTCCAACCTCAACAGCCAGTCCGCGGCGCTCCGCCAGCAGAGCAAGCAGCTTCTCGTCCAGGGCGCTTATCTTATCGCGCAGCGCCAGTAATGGGTTTTCCTCGGTCATAGATGTTGCCTTTGTTGTTATCAAATAAAAAAGGCCTCCCGGGTGGGAGGCCTTATTGTTCGTCTTCGCATTCTTTCTTATACGACGAATTGCCTCCCGGTCAGGGGAAGGTAAAAAAGAATGCGAAGAAGAACGGGACAAGTTTCATGGTAAATTCCTTTAGGTAGTGGGGATTACAGTACCTGTACTGTTTTCACTCTGTCAATAAAAAACGCGCCCGAAGGCGCGTGGCATGACACAACTTAAGTTAAGGATTACTCTTCTTCTTCCACAAAGCCTGCCTCTTTCACCGACGTCGCGGCGCGGCGGGCTTCCCCTTTGTGTTGCACTTTATTGAGCTGCCGTTCCAGCTTGTTGATCAATTCGTTAATGGCGGCGTACATATCTTCATGACGCGCACTGGCAACCAGATGGCCGTTTGGCGTGTTGATGGTTGCATCAGCGATAAAACCCTGCGGCTCCTTAGACAGAATGATGTGCGGGTTGATTAAATGAGTTTGCCACTTATCCAGTTTGGCGAGACGGTCTGCGACATGCTGGCGGATTGCCGGAGTAATTTCCATTTGTTTACTGGTAATGTTCATTGTCATAAATTTTACCTCTTGTCTTTCCCGTCTTGGTGAATCCAGCATACCTTTCCCAATGTCAAAATGTGTGATCTAAATCACATTTTATTGTCACTTTTTGTCAACAAATTCATTTTGTGAGACAGGGCAGGAAGAAGTGAGATTTTACTTGTCGAACCCGATAAAGCAGGCCATATTTGATGAGTTAACCCGGCGCTAAACCGCTTCAGCTCGTCGGGAAACGTATAAAAAAACGGCAGCCAGTGGCTGCCGTTTGCGATCGATGAGTCAGGCTCAGGTGTTCTTGCTGTTCGCGGCGATAATCTTCGCGACTTTGTCCGCCTGAGCGTTCATTTGCATCTGACGATAGGCGTTTTCCATCTTCGGCAGGGCATCGCGGGTGGCCTGGGTATCCGGATAATTACGCATCATCCCTTCCACACGGTTAACCACGGCAACCCATGCGCCACGATCGGTGTAGTAATCCACGACCGACAGCTCATATTTGGCCAGACGATCTTTCAGGAACACCATGCGTTTATAGGCGTCAGTGGCGTACTGGCTGTTCGGATAACCACGCACCAGTTTGGAGAAGTCATTGAAGGCATCGCGCGCGTGCTGCGGATCGCGGTCGGAGCGATCAACGCCGAAGAAGCCCTGAAGCGCGCTGTCATCCAGGGCCATGTTGGTCAGGCCGCGCATATAGATGACATAGTCGATGTTCGGATGGGTGGGGTTCAAACGCATGAAGCGATCGATAGCCGCCTGAGCCAGAGGAAGATCGGCGTTTTTATAATACGCATAAATCAGATCCAGCTGTACCTGTTGGGAATAAGGGCCGAATGGATAACGATTATCCAACGCTTCCAGTTGCGTTATCGCCTGTTTCCAGTTACCGTCCTGCAGTTTTTGCTGGGCGGTCGCGTAGATTTCATTCGGCGGATTATCAGGCACCTCTTCCTTAGAGCCGGAGCAACCCACCAAAGCCAGGCTCAGTGTGGCGGCTGCCACCAGGTATTTCATGCGCGTCATGACGTTTTGACTTCCTCAAAATGTTTATGCGGGAGAATCTCTGTTCCTGCTCCCGATTAAGACCAGCTACAATAGCACACTATATTAAACGGCAAAGCCGTAAAACCCAACGTTAAACGAAGAAGCTGTATATGGCACAACGAGTACAACTCACCGCAACGGTGACCGAAAATCAACTCGGTCAACGCTTAGATCAGGCTTTGGCCGAATTGTTCCCTGATTATTCGCGATCGCGGATAAAAGAATGGATCCTCGACCAACGCGTATTAGTCAATGGCACCATTGGCGATAAACCGAAAGAAAAAGTGCTGGGGGGAGAACGCATCGCTATCGATGTCGAAATCGAAGAAGAGGCGCGCTTCCAGCCGCAGGATATTCCGCTCAATATCGTTTACGAAGATGATGACATCATCGTGATCAATAAACCGCGCGATCTGGTTGTACATCCTGGCGCGGGCAACCCTGACGGTACTGTGCTGAATGCGCTGCTGCACTACTATCCGCCTATTGCCGATGTGCCGCGCGCGGGTATTGTTCATCGTCTGGATAAAGACACCACCGGTCTGATGGTGGTGGCGAAAACCATTCCGGCGCAAACCCGGCTGGTGGAGTCGCTGCAGCTGCGCGAGATCACCCGTGAATACGAAGCGGTGGCGATCGGTCATATGACCGCCGGTGGCACAGTGGAAGAGCCGATCAGCCGTCACCCGACCAAGCGTACCCATATGGCGGTGCATCCGATGGGCAAACCGGCGGTGACCCACTACCGCATTATGGAACATTTCCGCATCCATACCCGCCTGCGTCTGCGTCTGGAAACCGGTCGTACACATCAGATCCGCGTGCATATGTCGCATATCACCCATCCGCTGGTAGGCGACCAGGTCTATGGCGGCCGGCCGCGTCCGCCGAAGGGCGCGTCGGAGGAGTTCATCACCGCGCTGCGTAAATTCGACCGCCAGGCGCTGCATGCCACCATGCTGCGCCTGTATCACCCGATCTCCGGCATTGAAATGGAGTGGCACGCGCCCATCCCACAGGATATGGTCGAGCTCATCGAGGCGATGCGCGCCGATTTTGAAGCCCATAAGGACGATATTGACTGGTTATGACGAAACTGATTGTACCGCAGTGGCCAATGCCCGGCAGCGTGGCGGCCTGTAGTTCTACCCGCATCGGCGGCGTGAGTCTGCCGCCCTATGACTCGCTCAACCTGGGCGCCCATTGCGGCGACAATCTGCAGGATGTCGAAGAAAACCGGCGGCGGATGTTTGCCGCCGGCGGCTTGCCGTCTTACCCGGTTTGGCTGGAGCAGGTCCATGGCACCGAGGTTCTGACGCTGGACGGCGGACCCTATCAGTCGAAACGCGCGGATGCCTCTTATAGTCGTACGCCAGGGACCGTCTGCGCGGTGATGACCGCTGACTGCCTGCCGGTGCTGTTCTGTAACCGCGACGGCACCGAAGTCGCCGCGGCGCACGCGGGATGGCGCGGCTTATGCGAAGGGGTTCTGGAAGCGACGGTTGCTCGTTTCGCCGATAAAGCCGAAAATATTATGGCGTGGCTGGGGCCCGCCATCGGTCCGCAGGCGTTTGAGGTGGGACCGGAAGTCCGGGATGCCTTTATGGCGAAGGACGAGAATGCGCACCGGGCTTTTCGTCCGGCAGGCGAAAAATATTTTGCTGATATCTACCAACTGGCGCGGCAGCGTCTGGCAAACGTCGGCGTTGAGCTGATTTTCGGCGGCGATCGCTGCACGCTAAGCGAAAAGGATGATTTTTTCTCTTACCGGCGCGACAAGACCACCGGTCGTATGGCAAGTTTCATTTGGCTGATATAACCTAGAGAATCAAGACGATCCAGAAGGCAAACTTATTTTTCACATAGTTCGGGTCTTTAACCTTGAATAATTGAGGGATGACCTCATTTAATCTCCAGTAGCAAATTTGACCTGTTTATGGGAGGAGTTATGCGTCTGGATCGTCTTACCAATAAATTCCAGCTTGCTCTTGCCGATGCCCAGTCGCTCGCACTCGGGCACGACAACCAATTCATCGAACCTCTTCATTTAATGAGCGCCTTGCTGAATCAGGAAGGGGGATCGGTACGTCCTTTATTAACCTCGGCGGGCGTGAATGCCGGGAAACTGCGCACTGACATCGAACAGGCCTTGAGCCGTTTACCGCAGGTGGAAGGCACCGGCGGCGATGTGCAACCTTCTCAGGATTTAGTGCGGATCCTCAACCTTTGCGACAAGCTGGCGCAAAAGAAAAAGGACAACTTTATTTCGTCGGAACTGTTCGTTCTGGCGGCGCTTGAATCACGCGGTACGCTGACCGACCTTTTAAAATCCGCCGGAGCAACAACCGCCAACGTGACTCAGGCGATTGAACAAATGCGCGGAGGGGAAAGCGTGAACGATCAGGGTGCCGAAGACCAACGTCAGGCATTGAAGAAATTTACTGTCGATCTCACCGAGCGTGCCGAGCAGGGCAAGCTGGATCCGGTGATCGGCCGTGATGAAGAGATTCGCCGTACCATTCAGGTACTGCAGCGTCGTACCAAAAACAACCCGGTGCTGATCGGTGAACCCGGGGTGGGTAAAACGGCAATCGTCGAAGGCCTGGCGCAGCGTATCGTCAACGGCGAAGTACCAGAAGGGCTGAAAGGCCGTCGGGTATTGGCGCTGGATATGGGGGCGCTGGTGGCCGGGGCGAAATACCGCGGTGAGTTTGAAGAGCGTCTGAAAGGCGTGCTGACCGACCTGTCCAAACAGGAAGGCAACGTCATTCTATTTATCGACGAACTGCATACCATGGTTGGCGCTGGTAAAGCCGACGGCGCGATGGATGCGGGTAACATGCTGAAGCCGGCGCTGGCGCGTGGTGAACTGCACTGCGTCGGGGCGACGACGCTTGATGAATACCGTCAGTACATCGAAAAAGACGCCGCGCTGGAACGTCGCTTCCAGAAAGTGTTCGTCGCCGAGCCTTCGGTAGAAGATACCATCGCGATTCTGCGCGGTCTGAAAGAACGTTATGAGCTGCACCACCACGTGCAGATCACTGACCCGGCTATCGTGGCGGCGGCGACCTTATCGCATCGCTATATTGCCGACCGTCAGCTGCCGGATAAAGCCATCGACCTCATCGATGAGGCGGCATCCAGCATCCGTATGCAGATTGACTCCAAACCGGAAGAGCTGGACCGCCTCGATCGGCGTATTATCCAGCTGAAACTGGAACAGCAGGCGCTGAAGAAAGAGTCTGATGAGGCGAGCCTGAAGCGTCTCGATATGCTCAACGAGGAGCTGGCGGATAAAGAACGGCAGTACTCGGTGCTGGAAGAAGAGTGGAAAGCGGAAAAAGCGTCGCTCTCCGGCACCCAGACTATTAAAGCCGAGCTGGAACAGGCGAAAATCGCTATCGAACAGGCGCGTCGCGTCGGCGATCTGGCGCGGATGTCCGAGCTGCAGTACGGCAAAATTCCGGAACTGGAGAAACAGCTGGCGGCTGCCACTCAGTCCGAAGGGAAAACCATGCGTCTGCTGCGTAATAAAGTGACGGATGCTGAAATCGCCGAAGTGCTGGCTCGCTGGACCGGTATCCCGGTCTCCCGCATGATGGAAAGCGAGCGTGATAAACTGCTGCGTATGGAGCAGGAGCTGCATCATCGGGTGATTGGCCAGGATGAAGCGGTTGAAGCGGTATCCAACGCTATTCGCCGCAGCCGTGCCGGGCTGTCCGATCCGAACCGGCCGATTGGTTCGTTCCTGTTCCTCGGTCCAACCGGGGTCGGTAAAACCGAGCTGTGTAAAACGCTGGCTAACTTTATGTTCGATAGCGACGACGCGATGGTGCGTATCGATATGTCCGAGTTTATGGAGAAACATTCCGTCTCGCGTCTGGTCGGTGCGCCTCCGGGATACGTCGGCTATGAAGAGGGCGGTTACCTGACCGAGGCGGTGCGCCGTCGTCCTTATTCCGTCATCCTGCTGGATGAAGTGGAAAAAGCGCACCCGGATGTGTTCAACATTCTGCTGCAGGTACTCGACGACGGGCGTCTCACCGACGGGCAGGGGAGAACGGTCGACTTCCGTAATACGGTAGTCATCATGACCTCGAACCTCGGTTCCGATCTGATTCAGGAACGGTTCGGCGAGCTGGACTACGGACATATGAAGGACCTGGTGCTGGGGGTAGTCAGCCAGAACTTCCGTCCGGAGTTCATCAACCGTATCGACGAAGTGGTGGTCTTCCATCCGCTGGGCGAGAAACATATTGCCTCTATTGCCCAGATCCAGCTGCAGCGTCTGTATAAACGTCTGGAAGAGCGCGGATATGAAGTGCAGATGTCCGATGAGGCGCTGAAGCTGCTGAGCGCCAACGGTTACGATCCGGTATACGGCGCGCGGCCATTGAAACGTGCTATTCAGCAGCAGATTGAGAACCCGTTAGCCCAGCAGATCCTTTCCGGTGAGCTGGTTCCGGGTAAAACCATCGAGCTGGTAGTAAAAGACGACCGCATTGTGGCAGTGCAGTAAATCACAAAACGACAAAAACGAGCCCAGCGGGCTCGTTTTTGTTTAAAAACCAGGCAAGAATTAAAACTCAATACCTGATTTGGTTGAAAAGTGAGCGGTTGAATTCTTTTTTTGAATTTATCCTTGTCACTTCAGAATTACCCCCTATAATGCGCCTCCACTGACACGGAACAACGGCAAACAAGCCGCCGGGCCAGGAGGATTCAGCGACGGAAATCGACGTTGAAAGCCGACAGAGAAAAGCAAAATAAGCGCTTGACTCTGAATGAGGAAAACGTATTATACGGGACCTCGCGACAGAGCGCTAAAGCGCGTCGCAACTGCTCTTTAACAATTTATCAGACAATCTGTGTGGGCACTCAAAGTGACATGGATTCTTAACGTCCTCGGACGAAAAATGAATACCAAGTCTCAAGAGTGAACACGTAATTCATTACGAAGTTTAATTCTTTGAGCATCAAACTTAAATTGAAGAGTTTGATCATGGCTCAGATTGAACGCTGGCGGCAGGCCTAACACATGCAAGTCGAGCGGTAGCACAGAGAGCTTGCTCTCGGGTGACGAGCGGCGGACGGGTGAGTAATGTCTGGGAAACTGCCTGATGGAGGGGGATAACTACTGGAAACGGTAGCTAATACCGCATAACGTCGCAAGACCAAAGTGGGGGACCTTCGGGCCTCATGCCATCAGATGTGCCCAGATGGGATTAGCTAGTAGGTGGGGTAACGGCTCACCTAGGCGACGATCCCTAGCTGGTCTGAGAGGATGACCAGCCACACTGGAACTGAGACACGGTCCAGACTCCTACGGGAGGCAGCAGTGGGGAATATTGCACAATGGGCGCAAGCCTGATGCAGCCATGCCGCGTGTGTGAAGAAGGCCTTCGGGTTGTAAAGCACTTTCAGCGGGGAGGAAGGCGTTAAGGTTAATAACCTTGGCGATTGACGTTACCCGCAGAAGAAGCACCGGCTAACTCCGTGCCAGCAGCCGCGGTAATACGGAGGGTGCAAGCGTTAATCGGAATTACTGGGCGTAAAGCGCACGCAGGCGGTCTGTCAAGTCGGATGTGAAATCCTCGGGCTCAACCTGGGAACTGCATTCGAAACTGGCAGGCTAGAGTCTTGTAGAGGGGGGTAGAATTCCAGGTGTAGCGGTGAAATGCGTAGAGATCTGGAGGAATACCGGTGGCGAAGGCGGCCCCCTGGACAAAGACTGACGCTCAGGTGCGAAAGCGTGGGGAGCAAACAGGATTAGATACCCTGGTAGTCCACGCCGTAAACGATGTCGATTTGGAGGTTGTGCCCTTGAGGCGTGGCTTCCGGAGCTAACGCGTTAAATCGACCGCCTGGGGAGTACGGCCGCAAGGTTAAAACTCAAATGAATTGACGGGGGCCCGCACAAGCGGTGGAGCATGTGGTTTAATTCGATGCAACGCGAAGAACCTTACCTGGTCTTGACATCCACAGAACTTTCCAGAGATGGATTGGTGCCTTCGGGAACTGTGAGACAGGTGCTGCATGGCTGTCGTCAGCTCGTGTTGTGAAATGTTGGGTTAAGTCCCGCAACGAGCGCAACCCTTATCCTTTGTTGCCAGCGGTTAGGCCGGGAACTCAAAGGAGACTGCCAGTGATAAACTGGAGGAAGGTGGGGATGACGTCAAGTCATCATGGCCCTTACGACCAGGGCTACACACGTGCTACAATGGCATATACAAAGAGAAGCGACCTCGCGAGAGCAAGCGGACCTCATAAAGTATGTCGTAGTCCGGATTGGAGTCTGCAACTCGACTCCATGAAGTCGGAATCGCTAGTAATCGTAGATCAGAATGCTACGGTGAATACGTTCCCGGGCCTTGTACACACCGCCCGTCACACCATGGGAGTGGGTTGCAAAAGAAGTAGGTAGCTTAACCTTCGGGAGGGCGCTTACCACTTTGTGATTCATGACTGGGGTGAAGTCGTAACAAGGTAACCGTAGGGGAACCTGCGGTTGGATCACCTCCTTACCTTAAAGAACCTGCCTTTGTAGTGCTCACACAGATTGTCTGATGAACGTAAAGAAGCAAGGCGTCTTGCGATTGAGACTTCAGTGTCCCCTTCGTCTAGAGGCCCAGGACACCGCCCTTTCACGGCGGTAACAGGGGTTCGAATCCCCTAGGGGACGCCACTTGCTGGTTCGTGAGTGAAAGACGCGTGCCGATGTATCTCAAAACTCATCTTCGGGTGACGTTTGAGATATTTGCTCTTTAAAAATCTGGATCAAGCTGAAAATTGAAACGACACACAGTCAATGTGTGTTCGAGTCTCTCAAATTTTCGCAATCAGAAGTGAAACATCTTCGGGTTGTGAGGTTAAGCGACTAAGCGTACACGGTGGATGCCCTGGCAGTCAGAGGCGATGAAGGACGTGCTAATCTGCGAAAAGCGTCGGTAAGGTGATATGAACCGTTATAACCGGCGATGTCCGAATGGGGAAACCCAGTGTGATTCGTCACACTATCGTTAACTGAATACATAGGTTAACGAGGCGAACCGGGGGAACTGAAACATCTAAGTACCCCGAGGAAAAGAAATCAACCGAGATTCCCCCAGTAGCGGCGAGCGAACGGGGAGCAGCCCAGAGTCTGAATCAGCTTGTGTGTTAGTGGAACGGTCTGGAAAGTCCGACGGTACAGGGTGATAGTCCCGTACACCAAAATGCACAGGTTGTGAACTCGAAGAGTAGGGCGGGACACGTGGTATCCTGTCTGAATATGGGGGGACCATCCTCCAAGGCTAAATACTCCTGACTGACCGATAGTGAACCAGTACCGTGAGGGAAAGGCGAAAAGAACCCCGGCGAGGGGAGTGAAAAAGAACCTGAAACCGTGTACGTACAAGCAGTGGGAGCACCTTCGGGTGTGACTGCGTACCTTTTGTATAATGGGTCAGCGACTTATATTCTGTAGCAAGGTTAACCGTATAGGGGAGCCGCAGGGAAACCGAGTCTTAACTGGGCGTTAAGTTGCAGGGTATAGACCCGAAACCCGGTGATCTAGCCATGGGCAGGTTGAAGGTTGGGTAACACTAACTGGAGGACCGAACCGACTAATGTTGAAAAATTAGCGGATGACTTGTGGCTGGGGGTGAAAGGCCAATCAAACCGGGAGATAGCTGGTTCTCCCCGAAAGCTATTTAGGTAGCGCCTCGTGAATTCATCTTCGGGGGTAGAGCACTGTTTCGGCTAGGGGGTCATCCCGACTTACCAACCCGATGCAAACTACGAATACCGAAGAATGTTATCACGGGAGACACACGGCGGGTGCTAACGTCCGTCGTGAAGAGGGAAACAACCCAGACCGCCAGCTAAGGTCCCAAAGTCATGGTTAAGTGGGAAACGATGTGGGAAGGCACAGACAGCCAGGATGTTGGCTTAGAAGCAGCCATCATTTAAAGAAAGCGTAATAGCTCACTGGTCGAGTCGGCCTGCGCGGAAGATGTAACGGGGCTAAACCATGCACCGAAGCTGCGGCAGCGACACTATGTGTTGTTGGGTAGGGGAGCGTTCTGTAAGCCTGCGAAGGTGACCTGTGAGGGTTGCTGGAGGTATCAGAAGTGCGAATGCTGACATAAGTAACGATAAAGCGGGTGAAAAGCCCGCTCGCCGGAAGACCAAGGGTTCCTGTCCAACGTTAATCGGGGCAGGGTGAGTCGACCCCTAAGGCGAGGCCGAAAGGCGTAGTCGATGGGAAACAGGTTAATATTCCTGTACTTGGTGTTACTGCGAAGGGGGGACGGAGAAGGCTATGTTAGCCGGGCGACGGTTGTCCCGGTTTAAGCATGTAGGCTGGTTATCCAGGCAAATCCGGATAATCAAGGCTGAGGTGTGATGACGAGGCACTACGGTGCTGAAGTAACAAATGCCCTGCTTCCAGGAAAAGCCTCTAAGCATCAGGTAACATCAAATCGTACCCCAAACCGACACAGGTGGTCAGGTAGAGAATACCAAGGCGCTTGAGAGAACTCGGGTGAAGGAACTAGGCAAAATGGTGCCGTAACTTCGGGAGAAGGCACGCTGGTGTGTAGGTGAAGTCCCTGCGGATGGAGCTGAGACCAGTCGAAGATACCAGCTGGCTGCAACTGTTTATTAAAAACACAGCACTGTGCAAACACGAAAGTGGACGTATACGGTGTGACGCCTGCCCGGTGCCGGAAGGTTAATTGATGGGGTTATCCGTAAGGAGAAGCTCTTGATCGAAGCCCCGGTAAACGGCGGCCGTAACTATAACGGTCCTAAGGTAGCGAAATTCCTTGTCGGGTAAGTTCCGACCTGCACGAATGGCGTAATGATGGCCAGGCTGTCTCCACCCGAGACTCAGTGAAATTGAACTCGCTGTGAAGATGCAGTGTACCCGCGGCAAGACGGAAAGACCCCGTGAACCTTTACTATAGCTTGACACTGAACATTGAGCCTTGATGTGTAGGATAGGTGGGAGGCTTTGAAGCGTGGACGCCAGTCTGCGTGGAGCCAACCTTGAAATACCACCCTTTAATGTTTGATGTTCTAACGTTGGCCCCTGACCGGGGTTGCGGACAGTGTCTGGTGGGTAGTTTGACTGGGGCGGTCTCCTCCCAAAGCGTAACGGAGGAGCACGAAGGTTAGCTAATCCTGGTCGGACATCAGGAGGTTAGTGCAATGGCATAAGCTAGCTTGACTGCGAGCGTGACGGCGCGAGCAGGTGCGAAAGCAGGTCATAGTGATCCGGTGGTTCTGAATGGAAGGGCCATCGCTCAACGGATAAAAGGTACTCCGGGGATAACAGGCTGATACCGCCCAAGAGTTCATATCGACGGCGGTGTTTGGCACCTCGATGTCGGCTCATCACATCCTGGGGCTGAAGTAGGTCCCAAGGGTATGGCTGTTCGCCATTTAAAGTGGTACGCGAGCTGGGTTTAGAACGTCGTGAGACAGTTCGGTCCCTATCTGCCGTGGGCGCTGGAGAATTGAGGGGGGCTGCTCCTAGTACGAGAGGACCGGAGTGGACGCATCACTGGTGTTCGGGTTGTCATGCCAATGGCACTGCCCGGTAGCTAAATGCGGAAGAGATAAGTGCTGAAAGCATCTAAGCACGAAACTTGCCCCGAGATGAGTTCTCCCTGAGACTTTAAGTCTCCTGAAGGAACGTTGAAGACGACGACGTTGATAGGCCGGGTGTGTAAGCGCAGCGATGCGTTGAGCTAACCGGTACTAATGAACCGTGAGGCTTAACCTTACAACGCCGAAGATGTTTTGGCGGATTTGAGAATTTTCAGCTTAGATTCAGAGTTGAGTACGCAATAATTTGCGCAGCAGCAAGGCGACAAGCGACGGAAAGGAAGGAGCATACTAAAGTATGTGACTGACTTTACGAGCGCAGGCAACGCAGCTGATGCGATAAAGAATTGCGTACTGAGCACAAAGAATTTGCCTGGCGGCACTAGCGCGGTGGTCCCACCTGACCCCATGCCGAACTCAGAAGTGAAACGCCGTAGCGCCGATGGTAGTGTGGGGTCTCCCCATGTGAGAGTAGGGAACTGCCAGGCATCAAATAAAGCAGAAAGCCCGGTCGAAAGACCGGGCTTTTTGTTTTATCTGTTGTTTGTCGGTGAGCGCTCTCCAGAGTAGGACAAATCCGCCGGGAGCGGATTTGAACGTTGCGCAGCAACGGCCCGGAGGGTGGCGGGCAGGACGCCCGCCATAAACTGCCAGGCATCAAACAAGTGAAGAGCCCATCCTGTCGGATGGGCTTTTTGCGTTTCTGTCGTCCGGCCAGTGTGCCGGTATGCCTCCCCGGTGGCGCTGCGCTTGCCGGGGCTACGGATCCGACACGGGGCTACGTCCCTGTGGCCGGACAAGGTGCGCAGCACCGCCTCCGGCGAAAATTACGCCATGCCCGCTCCATTATCTCCTTTCAACGCAAAATAAAACCCCGTCATGGCAATCCCTTCGCCATAATCCACTTTTTCCCTGCCCCTGCGCTGGCGATGATCGCGAAAACCGTGCTTGCGAAAAAAAATGTGAATCCAATCACATATAAAAATATAACAATTATATAACATTTAGTTTACTAATTAATTTGTCTGCGTGACGTGGTACGCCCGACAAGACAGATTGCAGTCTTTGCTGGAGCAATATAACAATGACAGAAAGTAGCATTACCGAACGGGGCGCGCCGGAACTGGCCGATACCCGTCGTCGTATTTGGGCAATTGTTGGCGCTTCCTCGGGGAATCTGGTTGAATGGTTTGATTTTTACGTTTACTCATTCTGCTCGCTCTATTTCGCGCACATCTTCTTTCCATCCGGAAATACCACCACCCAACTGCTGCAAACGGCAGGCGTATTTGCCGCCGGATTTCTGATGCGTCCTATCGGTGGATGGCTGTTTGGTCGGATCGCTGACCGCCGGGGACGTAAAACGTCCATGCTTATCTCGGTCTGCATGATGTGCTTTGGCTCACTGGTGATTGCCTGTCTGCCGGGTTATGCGGTGATCGGCACCTGGGCCCCGGCGCTGCTGCTGGCGCGTCTGTTCCAGGGGCTGTCTGTTGGCGGAGAATACGGCACCAGTGCGACCTATATGAGTGAAGTCGCGGTGGAGGGTAAGAAAGGCTTCTATGCCTCCTTCCAGTACGTTACGCTGATTGGTGGTCAACTGCTGGCTGTATTAGTGGTTGTGGCGCTCCAGCAGGTGCTTAGCGATGAAGATCTCCATGCCTGGGGATGGCGTATTCCTTTTGCCCTCGGGGCGGTACTGGCTATTGTCGCGCTGTGGCTGCGTCGCCAGCTGGACGAAACCTCGAAGCAGGAGACCCGGGCGCTGAAAGAGGCTGGCTCATTTAAAGGGTTGTGGCGCAATCGCCGGGCCTTTGCGATGGTGTTAGGCTTTACCGCCGCCGGATCGCTGACCTTCTACACCTTCACCACCTATATGCAAAAGTATCTGGTCAACACGGCGGGCATGACGGCCAGCACCGCCAGCGTGATCATGACCGCGGCGCTGTTCGTTTATATGCTGGTTCAGCCGCTATTCGGCGCCTTCTCGGATAAAGTTGGCCGCCGGACCTCCATGCTGTGCTTTGGCGTGCTGGCGACGTTATTTACCGTGCCTATTCTCAGCGCCTTGCAAAAAGTGAGCTCACCCTATGCCGCCTTCGGCCTGGTGATCTGCGCCTTACTGATTGTCAGTTTCTATACCTCGATCAGCGGCATCCTGAAAGCAGAGATGTTCCCGGCTCAGGTTCGCGCGCTTGGGGTCGGGTTGTCCTATGCCGTCGCGAACGCATTGTTCGGCGGCTCTGCGGAGTACGTCGCGCTGTCGCTTAAGTCGGCAGGGATAGAGCACGCGTTCTACTGGTATGTGACGGTGATGGCCGCCATTGCCTTCCTTGTCTCCCTGATGTTGCATCGCAAAGGGAAGGGGTTGCGTCTGTAACGCTTACTGATGAGCCAACTGCCATACAGCGTAGCCGGTGGTCGCGCCGGCGACATCCCAGGCAAAATCCTTCCAGCTCCAGCCGCTCCCAGCCGGGCGGCTGTCCCAAAGCTCTTTTGAGGCGCCAAGGCTGACGGAAAACATCAGGCCGATAGCGGCGCTGCGGTCCCGGCTGTAACCCTGATGTTGCGCATATTCATTGCCAGCGGCAGAGAGCATCGCTGAGGCCAGAAAATGCTGGGCTTTGTCCTGACCGGACCATGCATCATTTGCCATGTGGCTGCAGCCGGTTAACAGCAGCGAAGCAATCACTATTATCGTACGCATAGCACTTCCAGAAAAAAGCCCCGTCGAGGCGGGGCTGATAGTCAGAGAATACGGCTGATCAGCCGGTCAATGCGGATCCGCCGCAGGCGGCGGATCAGTTTTCGCACTTTCACCGGATAGTCGGCGATACTTTGCAGATCCCGATAATGTTTCACTACCGTGGTGTGGGTGCGGATGAGCTTCAGCTCTTTCTCCCGCATGGCCCCCAGCTGCCGCTTTGGATCGTGGATCAGAATGGCGTTTTCCAGATCGAGCCGCCAGGCGCGCGGGTTCAGGTTGTTGCCAGTGAGCAGCATCCACTCATCGTCAACCCACATGCCTTTCAGGTGGTAGCTGTTATCGTCATCCTTCCACAGGCGGACGATCAGCTGATCGGTATTGACATAATACTGCAGCCGGCTGAGGAAACGCCGCAGGTTGATCTCATACAGATAGGGAAGGGCGCCGATGATTTTAAACGGCTGATCTTCAGGAATGTAGAAATCGTTAGCCGTTTTATCGCCGACAATAATCTCCACCTGTTTACCGTCGCGCAGCAGCTGGATGATATTTCTTACCAGTACGGCAGGGAGGTTGAAGTAGGGGGTGCAGATCGTCAGCTTGTGTTCGGCACAGGGCATCAGGTGAAAGATGGTTTTATTCAGCAGGCTCGATTTACCCAGGCCTACCAGCGGGGTGACGGAGAGTTCTTCGTCACCAGCGGTGCCGACAAAATGGTAGCTGCGGTCGCGGAGCTCCTGACGGTACTGGCGAATGTCGTTTTTGATTTCCGGGCTTTTTGGCCGATCCGGTCTGTCGAGACGGTTAACGCCGCGCCCCTGAACCAGATTGTTGTCGACCCAGTCGAACATGATGTCCGCCATTTTGCCGTTACGGATGCACTGATAGCGATCATAGCGATACTTATCATGCTGATGCAGATAAACATCATTCAGGCTGGCGCCGCTGTAGAGGACGCAGTCATCAATAATAAAGCCTTTGAAATGGAGAACGCCGAGCGCCTCCCGGGTGTTAATCGGCACGCCGTAAACGGGGATATCTACCCCTGGATTTTCATTGGCCATCCGACAATACCAGTCGGCATTGGTATTAGAGGCGGCGGCGCCGATACGGCCACGCTGAGCGCGGTGCCAGTCCACCAGAACGCGGACATCCAGTTCCGGACGCTGGCGTTTGGCGTCATAAAGGGCCTGCAAAATTCCTTTTCCGCCATCATCTTGCTCCAGATAGAGCGCAATAATGCATATACGCTGAGTGGCGTGGGCAATCCGGGTCAGTAACGCTTCCCTGAATTCCGCAGGGGCGTAAAAGAACTCTACATCATCAACTGACTGAGAAAGCTTAGGGAGTTGGGCAAGGTGTTGTTGATGTTTATTACGCTTAAATTTTGACAACATCACAGTGCGTTTCTTCTCTGTTTATTGAAGGGTCTTCTGTACCATGCAGACGACGTAAGCGGGCAATAATACCATTACTACCCGCTAATGTGGTCAACAATTGCGGTCAGCGTCGCGCGATTATCCCTGATTCAGGGGCAGCGACAGGCTGACAATCCCATCTTCCAGCTGAATATCGACGGTGAATCCCAGCTTTCTGGCGAGGCCTATCATGCCTCGGTTATTTGGCATCGTAATACCATTAAGGCGCTGCAGGCCATGGCTTTGCGTATAGGCGATCAGCTTTTCCAGCAACCTTCGCCCCAGGCCTAACCCTTTTAAATCTGAACGGACCAGAACGGCAAACTCGGCTTCAATATTATCGGGATCGGAGATCGCCCGCGTCACGCCGAGGATCTCGCTCTTCTCTGCGCTGGTCCTGACGGCAACGAACGCCATTTCTCGATCGTAGTCGATCTGGGTCATATTGGCTAAGTCGTCATGGGTAAATTCGTTGATCTCACTAAAATAGCGATAATAGAGATCTTCTTTGGTGACCTGGGCGATAAATGCGAGCAACTGTGGCTCATCTTCCGGGAGGATCGGCCGGAACAGACAGCGATCGCCATTTTTCATCACCACCCACTCCTCCAGTTGGTGCGGATAGGGACGAATAGCGAGACGGCTTTCACTGTCGCCGCTGAAGGGAGCAAGCCCCAGGGTAACGTCCAGCGCCGTAAACTCGTTGCCGGAGGCGAGCAGGGGATGAATATCCAGGCGCTGGATCTCCGGGCAGTCGACGATCAGGTTCGAGACCTGAACCAGCAGCTGGCTTAAGCCAGCGATATCCAGTGGGCGCAAGGCGCTGCGGCCGCGGATCTTCTTATTTTTGATCGCCTGGATCACCAGATAACGCGCCAGGTTCATATTCAGCGGCGGCAGCGCCACGGCGGCCTGGTCCTCGGCCCGCCACTCCACGCCGCCCTCGCCCAGCATAATCAACGGGCCGAAGACGGGATCGTGCTCAACCACTACTCTTAGCTCCTGGGCGCCAGCGCGATTGGCCATGCTTTGCACCAGCAATCCATGAATGCGCGCCTGGGGCCAGGCCAGTTTGACGCGATCGATCATCGCATCTGCAGCCTGCTGTACCTCGGCGGCGGTACGCAAATAGAGCATGACCCCCTGTACTTCCGATTTGTGCGGGATATCCGGAGAACGCAGCTTCAGCGCAACCGGATAGCCTATCTGCTCAGCGATATGCACCGCTTCCGCGCTGTCAGCGGCAATCCAGGTTGGCAGCGTGTGGATGCCATAGGCCCGAAGCACCGGGCTGACCTCGTGAGTATCCAGCGTGGTGGCGCCGTCTTCTATCGCTTGCTGCAGCAGAGCATGCGCCTCGCTGGTATTGGCGGTTAAGGAGTCTGGTAGCACCGGCGTCTCGCGCAGTTGTTTCTGGTTGCGACGGTATTCCACCATATGCATAAAAGCGGTGATCGTGCCCTCCGGCGTACGGTAGGTAGGGAGGCCGGCATCGCTGAATAAACGTCGCGCTTCCTGCGAGGAAAATTCGCCGCACCAGTTGGTCAGCACGGTGACATATTTACCGCGCGGGTGATGCTTCAGAGCGTCAATCAGGGCCAGGGCACTCTCGGTGCCCGGCGCGGCGGCGCTGGGAGAGTGGATCACCAGCAGCGCGTCATAGTCCTGACTGTTGAGCAAAACATTCACCGCCCGCTGATAGTGTTCGCTACTGGCGTCATCGCGTAGATCCAGCGGGTTGGCGATCTCCACGCCAACCGGCAACGCCTGGCGCAGGGCGTCGCGCGTCTCCTCGCTGAGAGCCGCCAGCTTACCGTTTCGCAACCAAAGCTCATCCAGCGCCAGCGCCGCCGGCGCCGCACCGTTGCTGACGATCATCAGTTTTTCACCGCGCAGCGGGCGCATGTGGCTGAGGGTTTCCACCGCAGAGAACAGCTCATGGGTATCCTGCACCCGCAGCAGACCAGCGCGCTGAATGGCCGCATCCCATGCCGGGTCCATCCCGGAATTGGCGTGCAATAGCTTCTGCGCCGCCGGACTACGGCCGCTTTTAATCACCAGGATAGGTTTGTTTCGCGAAGCGCTGCGCGCGGCGGAGACAAAGCGGCGCGCGTCGCTGAGATGCTCGAGGTACAGCAAAATGGCGCTGGTCTTGCTGTCGCGGGCCAGAAAGTCCAGCAGGTCATCGACATCAATATCCAGGCTATCACCCAGGGCGATGAAGTAGGAAAAACCCATCTCGCGCTGTTGCGCCCAGTCAAGGATAGTATTGGAGACGGCGGCCGACTGCGAGATAAAGGCCAGTTTACCGCGATGGATCGGCACCGGTGAAAAGCTGGCGTTCAGCCCTTGCCATGGGGCCAGCAGTCCGAGACTGTTGGGGCCGAGCAGACGCATCTGATAGCGCGCGGCGCATTCGAGCAGCGCCGGGTACTGTTCCGGCTGCGAAGAGAGGATGATGCAGGTCTTGCAGCCTTTTTGCCCTAAGGCTTCGAGCAATTCGAGATTACGCCTGGCGTTAGTACAGAGCACCGCCAGATCCGGCGTAAACGGCAGGCTCTCGATGGTAGGCCATGCCAGTACCCCAAGAACCGCCTTCCAGGCGGGGGTGACCGGCATCACCGGGCCATTGAAGCCGCCGGCTAACAGGTTGCGCATCATGAGATAGCCAGCGCGCTGCGGCTTCATTGATGCGCCAATAACGGCGATGGACTTTGGTCGCAGCAGCGCTTCCAGGCCTCGTTGGCTCATACCGGTCTCCTTTCATCCCAGTGACCGAATGATTTTAAACGTTTTCCACCTGGCCCGCTGTGATACTGCCCTTATGCTGGGTTTTTCCCGCCAGATAGCGGGTCCGGAAGCGGGTGAAGTGCTCGCCAAGCGCAGCGGCGGCCGGGGCATCGCCCGCCAGATCCAGCAGGGCGATGGCCACTTCCGCGGTACAATATTGTCCGTCGGCGTGCGCCTCGCGCAGATGGTAGGCAGAGATGCGCGACAGATCGACGGAGATAATCGGCAGCGCGTCGAGATAAGGACTCTTACGGAACATTTTGCGCGCTTCGGTCCAGGTGCCGTCGAGCATGATAAACAGCGGCGGTTTACCGGACGGCGGCGCGCTCAGGACCTGGCGATCCGGCCCGGCATAGGAGGCCGGAAATACGACCATGGGCTGATAATCAGGATGGGCGACCAGATCGAGCAGCGCCTGCGGCGGTTCGGTACGCGACCACTGAAACGCTTCGGTATCTGGCAGAATATCGGCGATGAGCCGGCCAGTGTTGCTGGGCTTCATCGGTTCCGTATCAAACATCACCAGGCAGAAGCGGCTGGCGGCCTGCGCTGAGGTTAACGTGGCGCACAGGCATTGCTTGAGCGGCAGCAGACAGCGCTGGCAGCGGCGGATGCGATTGCCGCGCGCAAGGAAAGGGCGGGTAGCTCGCGCGAGACGTTCGGCGCGCAGGCGAAGGACAGCGTTATCAGTCATGGGAGTCGCTAGTGAAAAACGCTATTGTCGCAGAGGTGAAAACGGGGCACAAGCGGTGCCCCGGAAGGGTTATTGTTGGCCGGCTTCGTTAAGCCAGCTATCGAATGGCGCTTTTGGCACTGCGCCATTGAGCATGTCGATCACTTCGCCATTTTTGAACATCATAATGGTCGGGATGCTGCGGATACGAAACCGGGCGCTAAGCTCACGTTCCGCTTCGGTGTTGACTTTCACAAAACGCATCTTCCCGCTACGCTCTTCCGCGACGTCTTCAAAGATCGGCGCGAAGCTACGGCAGGGTCCGCACCATGGCGCCCAGAAATCGACAACGACCGGCAGATCGTCCTTCAAGAGTTTATCCAGCGTTGCCCCGGTCGCGTTGATGACGTCGCCATCAAAAAGATCGTGACCGCAGCGTCCGCACTTTGCGCCATCCGCGCTACGATCGTCCGGGAGGCGGTTCAGAGCCTGACAACTGGCACAAACGGTATTCATAACTAACCTCTGGTTATGGGTTGCAACGTGGCACGTGGCCGATATGTTTCTGTGATGTTACATATTATCGATGAAGTGTTATTTGAGGACAATGCGTTTTGTTCGATGAGTGCAATAGAGGCCGGCTTTTAAACGAAATCATGGCGAAGCGATGGCACATCGGGTAATCTGCGCGCTTCGCGCAGCGCAGGTGGAGAAAATTGATGAGCGACGAACTGAAAAATAAAAGCGGCAAGGTCAAAGTGATGTATGTCCGCAGTGATGATGATTCTGACAAACGCACCCATAACCCACGTACCGGGAAAGGGGGAGGTCGTCCAGGAAAATCTCGTGTTGACGGCCGCAGCCGCCCTGCGCGTGACGAACGAAACAGCCGCGGCGACGATCGCAAACGTGACGACCGTAAGCGTGACGATCGCAAACGCGATGATTTTCATCGCGACGATGCGTCTCCGTGGCGTACCGTTTCCCGCGCTCCTGGCGATGAGACGCCGGTAAAAGAAGATCACGGCGGGATCAGCGGGAAGAGCTTTATCGATCCGGAAGTGCTGCGTCGTCAGCGTGCGGAAGAGACCCGCGTATATGGCGAAAACGCCTGCCAGGCGCTGTTCCAGAGCCGTCCGGAAGCTATCGTTCGCGCCTGGTTTATTCAGAGCGTGACGCCGCGCTTTAAAGAGGCGCTGCGCTGGATGGCGGCCAACCGTAAGGCCTATCACGTGGTGGACGAAGCCGAGCTGGCGAAAGCCTCCGGCACCGAGCACCACGGCGGCGTCTGCTTCCTGATCAAAAAACGCCACGGCACTTCTGTTGCTCAATGGGTCGCGAAGGCCGGGGAAGAAGATTGCGTTCTGGCGCTGGAAGATGTGGGTAACCCACATAATCTCGGGGCGATCATGCGCAGCTGCGCGCACTTTGGCGTGAAGGGCGTGGTGGTTCAGGATGCTGGCGTGCTGGAGTCCGGGGCGGCGATCCGTACGGCGGAGGGCGGTGCGGAGCATGTTGAACCGATCACCGGCGACAGCTTTATCGATACCCTCGATCAGTTCCGCAAAGCGGGCTACGCGATTGTCTCAACGTCCAGCCATAATGGTACCCCGCTGTTTAAAGCCGAGCTGCCGAAGAAAATGGTGCTGGCGTTAGGCCAGGAACGTGATGGTCTGTCCGATGCGGCGATTTCCAGCGCCGATCTCAGCGTTGCCATCGACGGTACCGGCAACGTCGAAAGCCTGAACGTCTCTGTGGCGACCGGCGTCCTGCTGGCGGAATGGTGGCGTCAGAACAAGGCGTGATTCGCCTGCCTGAATGCAAAAAAGCCAGCTGATGCTGGCTTTTTTTATGGCTGTCAATCACTCGCTTTCAGCGGGAAGGACCGGCATCCAGTCGATCGGCGTTTCGCCGCGGTCAACCAGCCACTGGTTGGTCTGTACGAAATGGTTGCAGCCAAAGAAGCCGCGATGCGCAGAGAGCGGTGATGGATGCGGCGCCTTCAGCACGCAGTGGCGCTGACGATCGATAATCGCGCCTTTCTTCTGCGCATGGGAGCCCCACAGCAGAAAAACTACTCCCTCGCAATGCTCATTGATTAAAGCGATAACCTTATCGGTAAAGGTCTCCCAGCCCAGACTGGCGTGCGAGTGCGCCTGTCCGGCGCGGACGGTCAGGACCGTATTCAGCAGCAGCACGCCCTGTCGTGCCCAGCTTTCGAGATAACCGTGGGTGGGGCGGGTAAAGCCGGGGATCGTGGCCTCCAGCTCTTTATACATATTCAGCAACGAAGGCGGGATCGCGACGCCCGGACGAACTGAGAACGCCAGACCGTGGGCCTGACCCGGGCCGTGATAGGGGTCCTGGCCGAGAATGACGACTTTGACATCGCCCAGTTCAGTAAAGCGAAACGCATTGAAGACGTCTTTTTGCGGCGGATAGATGGTGATCCCCGACTGGCGCTCTTCGGCGACGGTCTTCAGAGTATTGAGAAAATAGGGTTGTTGCTTTTCATCCGCCAGCACGTCATGCCAGGTTAAAGGGGTGGTCATCTTGCTCTCCTGCAAAAGGGTCATCGCTATAGCTTAACGGCTTCTTTCTATAGAACAAAATCGGCACGGCTTGATGCCGGCTTTTATGCAAAAAAAATTGAAAATTTACAAAATTATTTATAGCTCACAATGGCGTAACTTGATGTAAAACAATAAAAACCTCCTATACCCACGTTGGGTGAGTGGTTTTTATTGATTTATATCAAGGAATGCCGAGGGTGCGGCTGATATATATACACTCATACAACAATGGTTTTACCAATTGGCCGCGAAGAGGCCAAAATCGAATAAACACTGCCTGGGAGGCATCAAATGATTACTGGTATCCAAATTACTAAAGCGGCAAACGACGACCTGCTCAACTCTTTCTGGCTGCTGGATAACGAAAAAGGCGAAGCGCGCTGCCTGTGCGCCAAAGGTGGTTTTGCGGAAGATGATGTGGTTGCGGTAAGCAAACTGGGTGAAATCGAATACCGTGAAATCCCGGTGGACGTGAAACCGGAAGTGCGCGTCGAAGGCGGTCAGCACCTGAACGTTAACGTGCTGCGTCGCGAAACCCTGCTGGACGCGGTTGAGCATCCGGAAAAATATCCGCAGCTGACCATTCGTGTTTCCGGCTACGCGGTACGCTTCAACTCTCTGACGCCGGAACAGCAGCGCGACGTTATCGCCCGTACCTTTACCGAAAGCCTGTAAGGCTAACGCCAGATGTGAAAACGCCGGGATATCCCGGCGTTTTTTTTACTCATCGCTGGACGCTGATGGCGTCCCGGCCGCGCTTGGCTTCCGGCGCTTACCGATATTTTTCGTATCGCGGTGGCGCTTCTTCACCCGCGGTTTCTCTTTTTCATCTTTTTTCTTCTGCGCACGCTTCGCCAGCACTTTCTTCGATGGCTTACCCGTCAGCTTCTCGCTCGGCGCACGGGTCGTCGGGCGCAGTTCATCGATAACTCTGGCTTTCAACGGCTCTTCAATATAGCGACCAATCTTACCCAGCAGCAGGTGGTCATGAGCCTCGACCAGAGAAATGGCGGTCCCTTTTTTACCGGCGCGGCCGGTACGACCGATACGGTGCAGGTAGGTATCCGCGGTACGCGGCATATCGAAGTTAAAGACGTGGCTGACGTCCGGAATATCGATACCGCGGGCAGCGACGTCGGTGGCGATCAGCACGTTGACGCGGCCGTCGGTCAGGCGCTTGATAGCTTCGTTTCGCTTGGCCTGCACCATCTCGCCTTCCAGCCAGCAGGTGTTAATCCCGGCCTCACGCAGCCAGTTAGCCAGCTCATGCACGCGCTCGCGCTTACGCACAAACACGATAGCGCGGGTGGCTTCCGGCTGTTGCAGCAGATTCACAAGCAGTTTGGTTTTATGTTCGATATCGTCGGCGCGGTAGTACCACTGATGGATTTTCTTACGCTCGCGGGTTGACGGATTGGCGGAAACTTCAACCGGCTCCTCCAGCAGACGCTCAGCAAAGTCTTTGATCGCATCGCCTTCCAGCGTCGCGGAGAACAGCATAGTCTGCTTGCGCCAGCGAGTTTCACCGGCGATGGTTTCGATATCCTGGGCAAAACCCATATCCAGCATGCGGTCGGCTTCATCGAGGATTAGGGTCTCGACGGCGCGGCAGTCGAAATTCTCTTCTTTAATATATTGCAGCAGGCGACCGGTGGTGGCGACTACGATGTCCTGGTTTTCGCTGAACACTTCCGCGTGGTTCATGTACGCCACGCCGCCGGTAATGGTAGCGATGTCCAGATGGGTATGCTTCGCCAGCTCGCGGGCGTGGTCGGCTACCTGCATCGCCAGCTCACGGGTCGGCGTCAGGATAAGAATGCGCGGCGGGCCGGATTTCTTACGCGGGAAATCGAGCAGGTGCTGCAACGCTGGCAGCAGATACGCCGCCGTTTTACCGGTGCCGGTCGGCGCTGAACCGAGAATGTCACGGCCATCGAGCGCAGGCGGAATAGCGGCGGCCTGAATGGCTGTCGGGCGAGTGAAACCTTTATCCTGGAGGGCTTCCAGCAGGTTTTCGTCGAGTTCAAGTTCGGAAAAAGTCGTTACAGTCATGTTCTACCTCTGAGTGGGCCGCCGATTATAGACGTTACTGACGTAATGTTCATCTGTTTGTAAGGCTATCTGTTCTCCGGTATTGTGCATAGCCTTAGGTTCAGGAGTTTTTGTCGGCAAGGTTATTGAGGATGTCTCAGTCGAAGTTTGCGCTGCCGCGCAATGGTTTTACCTTCAAACGGTTCTTTGTCGCTCACGATCGCTGCGCCATGAAGGTGGGTACCGACGGCATTTTGCTGGGCGCCTGGGCGCCGATTGCCGGAGTGAAGCATGTGCTGGATATTGGCGCGGGCAGCGGCCTGCTGGCGCTAATGCTCGCGCAGCGTACCGGAGATGATGTGCATGTCGAGGCGGTCGAACTGGACGAAGAGGCCGCCGCTCAGGCGCGGGAAAACGCCCTCGCGTCGCCGTGGGCTTCGCGGATTGAGGTCTGGCAGGCCGATATTCATCAGTGGCAGCCGTCGCAAACTCGACGCTATGAACTGATAATAAGTAATCCGCCCTTTTTTGCCGAAGGCGTGCCATGCGCGACCTCGCAGCGAGAGCAGGCGCGATACACCACTACGCTCGATCACGCCTCCCTGCTGACCTGTGCCGCAGAGCATATTACCGAAGAAGGTTTTTTTTGCGTGGTGTTGCCAGTGGATATTGGTAATGCGTTCATCGAACGGGCAAGGGCGATGGGCTGGCATCTGCGACTGCGTACTGACGTGGCGGAGACCGAGCTGCGACCGCCGCATCGGGTGCTGCTGGCTTTCTCCCCGACGGCAGGGGAGTGTTTCAGCGACAGGCTGGCGATCCGCGGGCCAGAGCAGCAATATTCGGAAGGCTTTACCGCTCTGACCGAGGACTTTTATCTCTTTATGTGAGCCAGGGGCGAGAGTATCGACGGGCCGCTGTCAGGCAGCGGCTGCGGATAGTCGAGGGTATAATGCAGACCGCGGCTCTCCTTACGCAACATCGCGCAGCGTACGATAAGCTCCGCCACCTGCACCAGATTGCGCAGTTCCAGCAAATTATTCGAGACGCGGAAGCGGGCGTAATACTCATCCAGCTCCTGCTGGAGCATGGTAATGCGCCGCAGGGCGCGCTCCAGCCTGCGGGTGGTGCGCACAATCCCCACGTAATCCCACATCAGCAGGCGCAGTTCGTGCCAGTTGTGCTGGATAACCACCAGTTCATCCGGGATCTCCACCTGACTTTCATCCCATGCTGGCAGCGTGGCGACCTTCTGGGCGAGCGGCAGGCGCCGGGCAATATCCTCCGCGGCGGACCAGCCATAGACCAGGCACTCCAGCAACGAGTTCGACGCCATACGATTCGCGCCGTGCAGCCCGGTGTAGCTAACTTCGCCGATGGCGTATAAACCATCGACGTCGGTGCGGCCATTATCATCCACCATCACGCCGCCGCAGGTGTAATGCGCGGCGGGGACGACCGGCACCGGCTCTTTGGTTAAATCAATTCCCAGGCCGAGCAGCTTTTCATAAATCATCGGGAAATGCTGGCGAACAAACGCCTCGGGTTTATGGCTGATATCAAGGAACATACAGTCTACGCCCAGGCGCTTCATTTCATGGTCGATGGCGCGGGCGACGATATCGCGCGGGGCCAGCTCGCCGCGCTCGTCAAAGTCCGGCATAAAGCGGGTGCCATCCGGGCGTTTAAGGTGGGCGCCTTCGCCGCGCAGCGCTTCAGTAAGCAGGAAATTACGCGCCTGGGGGTGATATAGCGCGGTGGGGTGGAACTGGTTAAACTCCAGATTCGCCACCCGACATCCCGCCCGCCAGGCCATCGCAATCCCGTCTCCGGAAGAGACGTCGGGGTTAGTGGTATATTGATAAACCTTCGCGGCCCCGCCGGTAGCGAGTACTACGGCTTTCGCGCTGCAGGTTTCCACCCGCTCTTTATTACGATTCCAGATCCATGCCCCGACCACCCGGCGGGTGCCCGGCAGGCCAATCTTATCCGATACGATCAAATCGACGGCATTGCTGCGCTCAAGGATGCGGATATTAGGATGGGCAAGCGCTTTATCGACCAGCGTCGTCTCTACCGCTTTGCCGGTGGCGTCGGCGGCGTGAAGAATGCGCCGATGGCTGTGCCCCCCTTCGCGCGTGAGATGATAGCTCTCTTCGCCATTGGCCTGGACCTGGGTGTCAAACAGCACTCCCTGATCGATAAGCCACTGGACGCATGATCGGGCGTTGCTGGCGACGAAGGTGACCGCATGACGATCGCAGAGTCCCGCGCCGGCGATGAGGGTATCTTCGACATGGGATTCAATACTGTCCGTCTCATCGAAGACGGCGGCAATCCCACCCTGGGCGTAGAACGTCGAACCTTCGCTGATCGGCCCTTTACTCAGCACGGTCACCGAACTGTGCTCAGCCAGGCGCAGGGCAAGGGAAAGACCGGCAGCGCCGCTGCCGATAATCAACACATCACAAGAGAAGTCAGGAGTGGTATTCATTGTCTTTGTTTAATTTACTAAACACATTTAGCTCACAATAGCACCGGTCCGTGAGGAATCGTACAATTTTTTTGTCTGCTGTTGTGACGGCTAAACAAAAGGCGAACGGAAACGGCGTCTTGCGCGCTGAAAATGAGACGCGGGGCAGGTTGATGGCATTGGATTTTATAGTGAAATAAACGGCGTGTTACGATACCCTTCAGACGGGCCTGCGCTTTTTCTTATTGACTTACCTATCGTTTAGCAACCTGGGCATATAATGATTGATAACGATCTGCCGCCGTTGCCAGACAAAAAACAAAAAGCGTAACGGAACTTTATTGTTTTCATGCACTCCAACAGTCAGCTTGCTCATAATGCAGATTTTGGGTGGTGTTTTGAAGACGCATGGGAATTGGGTTTGGGGAGACATTACCTCGGATGAGCGAGCAGTTAACGGATCAGGTCCTTGTTGAACGGGTCCAGAAAGGAGATCAGAAAGCGTTTAATTTGCTGGTAGTGCGCTATCAGCATAAGGTCGCGAGCCTGGTTTCCCGCTATGTACCGCCGGGCGATATCGCTGACGTTGTTCAGGAATCGTTCGTTAAGGCATGGCGTGCGCTGGACTCTTTCCGGGGAGATAGCGCTTTTTACACCTGGTTATACCGTATCGCCGTCAACACGGCGAAGAATTATCTGGTTGCTCAGGGGCGCCGTCCGCCGTCCAGCGATGTTGACGCCAACGAGGCGGAAAACTTCGAAAGCGGCGGGGCGTTGAAAGAAATTTCGAACCCTGAGAACTTAATGTTGTCAGAAGAACTGAGACAAATAGTTTTTCGTACCATTGAATCGCTCCCGGAAGATTTACGCATGGCAATTACGTTACGGGAGCTGGATGGCCTGAGCTATGAAGAGATAGCCGCTATCATGGATTGTCCGGTTGGGACGGTGCGTTCGCGTATCTTCCGGGCGCGAGAAGCTATTGATAATAAAGTTCAACCGCTTATCAGGCGTTGACGATAGCGGAATACTGGAAAAGGGTATCAGGCATGCAGAAAGAAAAACTTTCGGCTTTAATGGATGGTGAAACGCTGGATAACGAACTGCTCAACGAGCTGAGTCGTTCTTCTGAGATGCAAAAAACCTGGGAGAGTTATCACCTTATCCGCGATACGCTGCGTGGCGATACCGCTGAGGTGCTGCAATTTGATATCTCCGCCCGGGTGATGGCCGCCATTGAAAATGAGCCCGTTCGTCAGACGGCTCCGCTTATTCCTGAATCTCAGCCCGCACCGCATCAGTGGCGGCAGATGCCGTTCTGGAACAAGGTGCGTCCGTGGGCCAGCTCCCTGACTCAAATGGGCGTTGCCGCCTGTGTATCGCTTGCGGTTATCGTCGGCGTCCAGCACTATAATGGTCAGTCTGATTCCGCTCAGCAGCCAGAAGCGCCGGTGTTCAATACGCTGCCCATGATGGGTAAAGCAAGCCCGGTAAGTCTTGGCGTGCCGGCTGACGCGTCAGCGGGAAGCGGCCAGCAGGCGCAGGTCCAGGAACAGCGCCGCCGAATTAACGCCATGCTGCAGGACTACGAACTGCAGCGCCGCCTGCACGCTGAGCAGCTTCAGTTTGGCCAGGCCCAGACTCAGCAGGCCGCAGTCCAGGTACCGGGCTATCAAACTTTAGGAACGCAATCGCAGTAATGAAGCAACTTTGGTGTGCCATGTCGCTCATGGCAGGCAGCCTGTTGTTCTCTGTCAACGCCTCGGCTGATACATCGTCCGGGGCGTTGTTGCAGCAGATGAACCTGGCCAGCCAGTCTCTCAATTATGAGCTGTCTTTTGTTAGCATCAGCAAACAAGGCGTTGAGTCGCTGCGCTATCGTCACGCGCGACTGAACAACCAACCGCTGGCGCAGTTGCTGCAGCTGGACGGTCCGCGCCGGGAAGTGGTCCTGCGCGGCACGGAAATCAGCTATTTTGAACCCGGTCTCGATCCGTTCACCCTGAACGGCGACTATATCGTCGATTCGCTGCCATCGCTGGTATATAGCGATTTCAAACGCCTCTCCGCGGCGTATGATTTTATCTCCGTGGGCCGTACCCGTATCGCTGACCGCCTCTGCGACGTGATCCGCGTCGTGGCTCGCGACGGCACGCGCTACAGCTTTATCGCCTGGCTGGATGCTGAAACTAAGCTGCCGCTGCGCGTCGATTTGCTCGACCGCGACGGGGAAACGCTGGAGCAGTTCCGGGTTGTCTCCTTCAATGTTGGCGATAACGTCAGCGCCAGCATGGAGACGCTGGCAAAAGCGAATTTGCCGCCGCAGCTGTCGGTGCCTGAAGGAGGCGACAAAGCCAACTTCAACTGGGCGCCGACGTGGCTCCCGCAGGGCGTGACTGAGGTTTCCAGCAGCCAGCGCCGTCTTCCCACCTTTGACGGTCCGGTAGAATCACGTCTCTATTCCGACGGCTTGTTCAGCTTCTCGATCAATATCAACCGCGCCACGGCGGCCAGCAGCGACCAGCTGTTGCGCACCGGCCGACGCACCGTCAGCACGACGGTGCGCGATAACGCGGAGATAACCGTAGTGGGCGAGCTGCCGCCGCAGACGGCGAAGCGTATCTCTGACAGTATTAAATTCAAGGCAGTACAATGATTAAAGAGTGGGCTACCGTGGTTTCCTGGCATAACGGCGTGGCGCAGGTGCACTGCGACATTAAAGCCTCCTGCAGCAGCTGCGCCTCCCGTGCCGGCTGTGGTAGCCGGGTGCTAAACAAGCTGGGGCCGCAGACCAGCCATACCATTAGCGTGCCCTGCGAGCAGCCGTTGGCCGCGGGGCAAAAAGTGGAGCTGGGGATCGCGGAAAGCAGCCTGCTGGGCTCAGCGATGCTGGTGTATATGGCGCCGCTGGCGGGGCTGTTTGTAATGGCGTCTATTTTTCAGGTGCTGTTTGCCAGCGATATTGCGTCACTTTGCGGCGCGCTGCTGGGCGGCGTCGGCGGCTTCCTGGTGGCGCGCGGTCTGTCGCCGCGACTGGCGGCACGTCAGTCCTGGCAGCCGGTGATTTTGAACGTCGCACTGCCGCCGGATCTGCTGCGTGTTGATACGCCTTCCTCCGACATGGGCCAGTGATTTCACTGGCCCTTATCTTTATTTACCTTTCCTGTTACAACGCCACAATTTCTGCGGGTATGCTGGATCTAACAGCATTTCCTGGTTTCGCGGATGTAGTGTAGAATGCGGCGTTTTCGGATTAAAAAACGTCAGGCACAGTACAGCGGCCTCATGATACTCGTAAGGCATAATTAACTCTAAATATGAAGAATATACGTAACTTTTCGATCATCGCTCACATCGACCACGGTAAGTCGACGCTGTCTGACCGTATCATCCAGATTTGCGGTGGCCTTTCTGATCGTGAAATGGAAGCCCAGGTTCTGGACTCCATGGATCTTGAGCGCGAACGCGGGATCACCATCAAGGCGCAGAGCGTCACCCTGGACTATAAGGCCAGCGACGGTGAGACCTACCAGCTGAACTTTATCGACACCCCGGGCCACGTGGACTTCTCTTATGAAGTTTCCCGTTCTCTTGCCGCGTGCGAAGGCGCGCTGCTGGTGGTAGACGCCGGGCAGGGGGTAGAAGCCCAGACCCTGGCCAACTGCTACACCGCCATGGAGATGGATCTCGAAGTGGTTCCGGTACTCAACAAGATCGACCTGCCTGCGGCCGACCCTGAGCGCGTAGCGGACGAGATTGAAGATATCGTCGGGATCGACGCCCACGACGCGGTGCGCTGCTCAGCGAAAACCGGCGTCGGCGTGACCGACGTGCTGGAGCGTCTGGTGCGCGATATCCCGCCGCCGGAAGGCGATCCGGACGCGCCGCTGCAGGCGCTGATTATCGACTCCTGGTTCGATAACTACCTCGGCGTGGTGTCGCTGGTGCGGATTAAAAACGGCACCATGCGTAAGGGCGACAAGATCAAGGTCATGAGCACCGGCCAGGTGTATAACGCTGATCGTCTGGGCATCTTCACCCCGAAACAGGTTGACCGTACCGAGCTGAAATGCGGCGAGGTAGGCTGGCTGGTCTGCGCGATCAAAGACATCCTCGGCGCGCCGGTGGGCGATACCCTGACCGCCGCCCGCAACCCGGCAGACAAAGCGCTGCCTGGCTTTAAGAAGGTGAAACCGCAGGTGTATGCCGGCCTGTTCCCGGTGAGCTCCGATGATTATGAAGCTTTCCGCGACGCGCTGGGCAAACTGAGCCTTAACGATGCCTCTCTGTTCTACGAGCCGGAAAGCTCTACCGCGCTGGGCTTCGGCTTCCGCTGCGGCTTCCTCGGCCTGCTGCACATGGAGATCATTCAGGAGCGTCTGGAGCGTGAATACGATCTCGACCTGATCACCACCGCGCCGACGGTAGTCTACGAAGTAGAGACCACCTCCAAAGAAGTTATCTACGTCGACAGCCCGTCCAAGCTGCCGCCGCTGAATAATATTCAGGAGCTGCGCGAGCCGATCGCCGAGTGTCACATGCTGCTGCCGCAGGAGTTCCTCGGCAACGTGATTACCTTGTGTGTCGAGAAGCGTGGGGTGCAGACCAACATGGTTTACCACGGTAAACAGGTGGCGCTGACCTATGAAATTCCGATGGCGGAAGTGGTTCTCGACTTCTTTGACCGCCTGAAGTCCACCTCCCGCGGCTATGCGTCGCTGGACTACAACTTCAAACGCTTCCAGGCGTCGAACATGGTACGCGTCGATGTGCTGATCAACGGTGAGCGCGTCGATGCGCTGGCGCTGATCACCCACAACGATAACGCGCCGTATCGCGGCCGCGAGCTGGTGGAAAAGATGAAAGATCTGATTCCGCGTCAGCAGTTCGATATCGCGATTCAGGCGGCCATCGGTAACCACATTATCGCGCGCTCTACGGTGAAACAGCTGCGTAAAAACGTCCTGGCGAAATGCTACGGCGGCGACGTCAGCCGTAAGAAAAAGCTGCTGCAGAAGCAGAAAGAAGGTAAGAAGCGTATGAAGCAGGTCGGTAACGTTGAGCTGCCGCAGGAAGCGTTCCTCGCCATTCTGCACGTTGGTAAAGACGGCAAATAACCCTAAGGAGTTGGCATGGCGAACATGTTTGCCCTGATCCTGGTGATTGCAACCCTGGTGACGGGCGTTTTATGGTGCCTGGACAAGTTCATTTTTGCACCGAAACGTCGTGAACGTCAGGCCGCTGCTCAGGCAGCGACCGGCGAGCAACTGGACAAGAAGACGCTGAAGAAAGTCGGCCCGAAACCGGGCTGGCTGGAAACCGGCGCATCGGTTTTCCCGGTGCTGGCGATCGTTCTGGTGGTACGTTCATTTATTTATGAGCCTTTCCAGATCCCTTCAGGTTCGATGATGCCAACGCTGCTCATCGGCGATTTTATTCTGGTGGAGAAATTTGCCTACGGCATTAAAGATCCTATCTACCAGAAAACGCTGATCGAGACCGGCCATCCGAAGCGCGGCGACATCGTGGTGTTTAAATATCCGGAAGACCCGCGTCTGGACTACATTAAGCGCGCGGTGGGGTTACCGGGTGATAAGGTCACCTACGATCCGGTTGCCAAACAGGTCACTATTCAGCCGGGCTGCAGTTCCGGACAGGCCTGCGGCAACGCGCTGCCGGTGACCTATTCCAACGTGGAGCCGAGCGATTTTGTTCAGACCTTCTCCCGCAGCAACGGCGGCGAAGCGAGCAGCGGTTTCTGGCAGTTGCCGAAGGGCGAAACCAAAGCCGACGGCATTCGTCTTACCGAGCGTCAGGAGACATTGGGCGACGTGACGCACCGAATTCTGATGGTGCCGATTGCCCAGGATCAGGTTGGGATGTACTACCATCAGTCCGGTCTGCCGCTGGCTACCTGGATTGTGCCGCCCGGTCAGTACTTCATGATGGGCGACAACCGGGATAACAGCGCCGACAGCCGGTACTGGGGCTTTGTGCCGGAAGCCAACCTGGTCGGAAAAGCAACCGCTATCTGGATGAGTTTTGAAAAGCAGGAAGGTGAATGGCCGACCGGCGTGCGGTTATCGCGCATTGGTGGAATTCATTAATTTCCTCTGCTGAATTCACGTCGCTGCTGTTATCGCAGCGGCGTGAATTATTTAGTATTTAAATCCATTCAAACTAACGACATCCCGTGTCGTTGCGTATAGAATATCCCCCCGAAGTTTTTGGTTGTCGCTCTGCCGGGTGACACTGCACACGAAAGCGTATTGGTCTGTTTCAAATTACTGTTTGAAGCGAATGCTCAGGTCGGTTTCGTGTGCTGCATCTTTGACGCATTCATTTATTGGTAACGCATGAACCCCATCGTAATTAATCGGCTTCAACGAAAGCTGGGCTACACTTTTCATCATCAGGAGCTGTTGCAACAGGCATTAACTCACCGCAGTGCCAGCAGCAAACATAATGAGCGCCTGGAATTTTTAGGTGACTCCATTTTAAGTTTCGTGATCGCGAATGCGCTGTATCATCGCTTTCCTCGTGTCGATGAAGGCGATATGAGCCGTATGCGCGCGACGCTGGTGCGCGGCAACACGCTGGCGGAGATCGCCCGCGAGTTTGAGCTGGGCGAGTGTCTGCGCCTCGGGCCGGGAGAGCTGAAAAGCGGCGGTTTCCGTCGCGAATCGATTCTCGCGGATACCGTTGAAGCGTTAATTGGCGGGGTTTTCCTCGACAGTGATATTCAGAACGTTGAACGCTTAATCCTCTCCTGGTACCAGACCCGTCTGGACGAAATCAGTCCGGGCGATAAGCAAAAGGATCCGAAGACGCGTCTGCAGGAGTATCTGCAGGGACGTCATCTGCCGCTGCCGTCTTACCTGGTGGTCCAGGTTCGCGGCGAAGCGCACGATCAGGAATTTACTATCCACTGCCAGGTCAGTGGCCTGAGTGAACCGGTGGTTGGCACAGGTTCCAGCCGTCGTAAGGCGGAGCAGGCTGCCGCCGAACAGGCGCTGAAAAAGCTGGAGCTGGAATGAGCGAAGAAAAAAGTTATTGTGGGTTTGTCGCCATCGTGGGTCGTCCAAACGTTGGCAAATCCACGCTGTTGAACAAGCTGCTTGGGCAGAAGATCTCGATCACCTCCCGTAAAGCGCAGACCACCCGTCACCGCATCGTCGGTATCCATACCGAAGGGCCGTATCAGGCGATTTACGTTGATACTCCGGGCCTGCATATGGAAGAGAAGCGTGCCATTAACCGCTTAATGAACAAAGCGGCCAGCAGTTCGATTGGCGACGTGGAACTGGTCATCTTCGTGGTGGAAGGCACTCGCTGGACGCAGGACGACGAGATGGTGCTCAACAAGCTGCGCGACGCGAAAGCGCCGGTGATCCTCGCGGTCAACAAGGTGGATAACGTGCAGGAAAAAGCGGATCTGTTACCGCACCTGCAGTTCCTCGCCAGCCAGATGAATTTCCTCGATATCGTACCGATCTCAGCGGAAACCGGCACCAACGTTGATACCATCGCGGCGATCGTGCGTAAGCATCTGCCGGAAGCGATCCATCACTTCCCGGAAGATTATATTACCGATCGCTCACAACGCTTTATGGCCTCCGAAATCATCCGTGAAAAACTGATGCGTTTCCTCGGCGCTGAGCTGCCGTACTCCGTCACCGTGGAAATCGAACGTTTCGTCAGCAACGAGCGCGGCGGTTACGATATCAACGGCCTGATCCTCGTCGAGCGCGAAGGGCAGAAAAAGATGGTGATTGGCAACAAAGGCGCCAAAATTAAAACCATCGGTATCGAAGCGCGTAAGGACATGCAGGAGATGTTTGAAGCGCCGGTGCACCTCGAGCTGTGGGTGAAAGTGAAATCCGGCTGGGCCGATGACGAGCGCGCCCTGCGCAGTCTCGGTTACGTTGACGACCTCTGAGTTAACGCAACGTGGATGGATGGCAGCGCGCCTTTGTCCTGCATAGCCGTCCGTGGAGCGAAACCAGCCTGATGCTGGACGTCTTCACGGAAGAATCCGGTCGTGTGCGCCTGGTTGCCAAGGGCGCACGCTCCAAACGCTCTAATCTCAAAGGCGCTTTACAGCCCTTTACCCCCTTGCTGGTTCGCTTCGGCGGGCGCGGCGAAGTCAAAACCCTGCGCAGCGCGGAAGCCGTTTCGCTGGCGCTGCCGCTCAGCGGCATCACCCTCTACAGCGGTCTCTACGTTAACGAGCTTATCTCCCGCGTGCTGGAGCACGAAACACGTTTCTCCGAACTCTTTTTCGAATATCTGCACTGCATTCAGGCGCTCGCCGGGGCCAGCGGCTCGCCGGAGCCCGCGCTGCGGCGTTTTGAGCTGGCGCTGCTCGGGCACCTGGGCTATGGCGTGGATTTTCTCCACTGCGCCGGGAGCGGCGAGCCGGTAGACGACACCATGACCTACCGCTATCGTGAAGAAAAAGGCTTTATTGCCAGCCTGGTGATTGATAACAACACGTTTACCGGGCACCATTTGAAAGCATTGGCGAGTCGCGAGTTTCCTGATGTTGATACGCTGCGCGCCGCGAAGCGCTTTACCCGTATCGCCCTGAAGCCCTATCTCGGCGGCAAACCGCTCAAGAGCCGGGAGTTGTTTCGCCAGTTTATGCCCGCGCGAAAGGCGCGAGCCGATAATACGAATAATGATTAACGAGGATTGTCATGGCTGAATTATTGTTAGGGGTCAATATTGACCATATCGCGACCTTGCGTAACGCCCGCGGCACCGCTTACCCGGATCCGGTTCAGGCGGCTTTCATTGCCGAACAGGCCGGCGCCGACGGCATTACCGTGCATCTGCGCGAAGACCGTCGCCATATTACCGATCGCGATGTGCGTATCCTGCGCCAGACGCTGCACACCCGCATGAATCTTGAAATGGCGGTCACTGAAGAGATGCTGACGATCGCCTGCGAAACCAAACCGCACTTCTGCTGCCTGGTGCCGGAGAAGCGTCAGGAAGTGACCACCGAAGGCGGGCTGGACGTCGCCGGCCAGCGCGACAAGATGCGCGATGCCTGTCAACGCCTGGCGGATGCCGGCATCCTGGTTTCCCTGTTTATCGATGCGGATGAAGCGCAGATCAAAGCGGCGGCGGACGTTGGCGCGCCCTATATCGAAATCCACACCGGCTGCTATGCCGATGCCAAAACCGACGCCGAGCAGGCCAGGGAGCTGGAACGTATTGCCAAAGCGGCCACCTACGCCGCCAGCCTCGGCCTGAAGGTGAATGCCGGCCACGGTCTGACCTACCACAACGTGAAAGCGATTGCTGCGCTGCCGGAAATGCATGAGCTGAATATCGGTCACGCGATTATTGGCCGTGCGGTGATGAGCGGCCTGAAAGAGGCGGTGGCGGAAATGAAGCGTCTGATGCTGGAAGCGCGCGGCTAATGGCCATTCTCGGGTTGGGTACCGACATCGTCGAGATCGCCCGCATCGAAGCGGTGATCGCCCGCAGCGGCGATCGCCTTGCCCGCCGGGTGCTGAGCGACCATGAATGGAGCATCTGGGAGCAGCACCAGCAGCCGGTGCGTTTCCTGGCGAAACGCTTTGCGGTCAAGGAAGCGGCGGCGAAAGCGCTGGGAACCGGGATCCGTAACGGGCTGGCGTTTAACCAGTTCGAGGTTTACAACGACGAGCTAGGCAAGCCGAAGCTGCGGCTATGGGGTGAAGCAAACCTTTTAGCTGAACGCATGGGAGTAAGCGCTATTCACGTTACTCTCGCTGATGAACGCCACTACGCCTGCGCCACGGTGATTGTCGAAAGCTAGCCAGGAGGGCGGTTAAATTTTATCCGCGTGGTGCATCAGCACGAATTTATCCCACAGCTGTTCTTCACTCTCGACGTGTGCCGGATCTTTCAGGATCGTATTCGGGATCGGGCACACTTTCTGGCAGGTTGGCGTGTCGTAATGACCCACGCACTCGGTGCAGCGGTCGCTGTTAATCTCATAAATGCTGTCACCCATCGAAATGGCCTCATTCGGGCACTCCGGCTCGCACATATCGCAGTTGATGCATTTTTTGGTAATTAACAGCGCCATCAGGAAAGTCTCAGAAACAACACAAACAGGGCGGGCATTATACGCCCATTTTCTGCTCAGACCAGCTTTTTCACCAGCGCTTCGCTATGGCGAATGCGCTCCGGCGCCCGCTCCAGATCCTGCTGCACCAGCCCCATAAACAGCAGATCGGTGAGCATCATTTGCGCGCTGGTGGAGGAGATGGCCGCGCTGCGCGTCGCCTGCTCTTCGGCGATAGTATACAGGCAGTGGGTCGCCTGCTGTTGCAGGGCGTTCGGGCTAAACCCGGTGATCGCCAGGATCTTACAGCCGACGCGCAGCGCTTCACCGGCCGCCATATTGATCTCCCGGCGCTCGCCGGAGTAAGAGATCGCCAGCAGAAGATCGTCGCTGGACATGGCCTGCACCGTCGCCAGCAGGGCATGCATATCCTGCTCAGAAACAGCGTTGATGCCGATCTTCATCAGCTTCCAGCTAAAGTTACGCGCCACCAGGCCGGAGGCGCCAATCCCGGTGACGATCACTCGCCGGGCGTTGCGCAGCAGCGTGACGGCTTCCCGTAGCGTCTCTTCAGTGTTGACGTCCAGCGAGGCATGCATGGCGGCGACATTGTCTTTAATGAGTTTCTCGCCGACCAGACGCAGCGGATCGTCACCGCGAATGTGGTTATGCACCGGGACG
Source organism: Klebsiella sp. P1954 (assembly GCF_018199955.1). NCBI lineage: Bacteria > Pseudomonadati > Pseudomonadota > Gammaproteobacteria > Enterobacterales > Enterobacteriaceae > Klebsiella > Klebsiella sp. P1954. The sequence continues at coordinate 4,310,511 of NZ_CP073373.1, forward strand.
GAGTGCGGATCCGGGCTACTCGCCAGCGCTTCACTAAGGGCCAGCTTCAGCGCCGGAAAGCCTTTGAATCCCAGCTTCTGGGCAAATTTAACCACGCTGGACTGACTCACACCGGCTTCCGCTGCCAGCTGCTGCGAGCTGAGGTGCCGGGTCTCATCGGGCTGGCTTAGAATATAATCGGCCAACTTTTTGTCGCTCGCCGCCAGGGTGGGATAGCGCTGACGAATACGCGTTAAACAGTTCATTGGAGCTCCGCTGGAGCCGTCCGGCTCGTGACTGACAGAATTTTTATTCGATTATAAGGGGTATACCATGAATTAAAAATTCTTAAGCCACAATTTTTCCTTCGCCTGCTACTTTAATTCTTTCTTAACGGCAGGGGATGTTTTCCCTCGACATGGCGTCAGGCTGTTAAGCTTACCCTAACGAGAAGCGAGTTCTGAGATAAAGGAGGCAGTTTGCAGCACACTGAACGGAGAGTGGTGTTTTTCGATCTGGACGGAACCTTACACCAACAGGATATGTTCGGCAGTTTTCTGCGCTATCTGCTGCGCCATTTGCCGCTGAACCTGTTGCTGGTGGTGGCGATGGGGCCGGTGATCCTTGCCGGACTGGCAGTGAGCGGACGGGCGGCGCGCTGGCCGATGAGCCTCCTGCTGTGGGCGACAACCTTTGGCCGCCGCGAGGCGGTGCTGAAGCGGCTGGAAGCGGAGTTTGTCGGCTGGTTTCGCCATCATGTGACGGCGTTTCCGGTAGTTCATGCGCGGCTTACCGCCTACCTGACCAGCACCGATGCCGACGTCTGGTTGATCACCGGCTCGCCGCAGTCGCTGGTGGAGCAGGTCTATCGCGATACCCTCTGGTTGCCGCGGGTGAATCTGATAGCCAGCCGCACCGCGCGCCGCTGGGGCGGCTGGGTATTGACCCTGCGCTGCCTGGGGCATGAAAAGGTGGTACAGCTGGAGAAAAAGATTGGCGCCCCGCTGCGGCTGTATAGCGGCTATAGCGATAGTGAGCAGGATAATCCATTGCTCGGCTTTTGCCAGCATCGCTGGCGGGTAACCCCTCAGGGAGAGCTTCAGCAGCTGGAGTAATAGTGTGTAATTGATAGCGCCCATGTATAATGCGCCCCGCTTTTTCTGCTGGAGTGGCCGCTGTGTCTGACCTCGAACTCAATGATGAATACTGGATGCGTCATGCCCTGACGCTGGCGAAACGCGCCTGGGAAGAGGGCGAGGTGCCGGTGGGCGCGGTGCTGGTGCATAACAATCAGGTCATTGGCGAGGGCTGGAACCGGCCGATAGGCCGTCACGACCCCACCGCCCATGCGGAGATTATGGCCTTACGCCAGGGCGGACTGGTGCTGCAAAACTACCGCCTGATCGACGCCACGCTGTACGTGACCCTCGAGCCCTGCGTCATGTGCGCGGGCGCGATGGTGCACAGCCGTATCGCCCGCCTGGTGTTTGGCGCCAGGGATGCCAAGACCGGCGCCGCCGGCTCGCTGATGGATGTTCTGCACCACCCGGGAATGAACCATCGGGTTGAGATTAGCGAAGGCGTGCTGGCAGAGTCCTGCTCTGCCATGCTGAGCGACTTCTTTCGCTGGCGGCGGGAAGAGAAAAAAGCGCTGAAGAAAGCCCGGGAGCAGACCGGGGAAAGTTAATACAGGTGGCCGGGGAGTTTCATCCGGGCATTATCCATCTGCTTATCGGCGCGAAACTTGAAAAAGGGCAGGGTGGTCTCCTGCGGCTGTTCGAGCTCATTGGGGAGCACGGCCGGGTAATCCTCCGCCAGGGCCAGCGTTTGCTGCTGCTGGCGCTCCTTCTCTGACAAATAGCCGACAAGGCTTATCTGATATTTGCGGATGTTTTCCACATAGGCGTAGGCCTCATGGCCGCGGGCATAGCCGTATTTTAGTTTGCTGTAATAGGGTTTCTGGCTCAGCAACGGTAAACGCAGCTTAACGTCCGCCCAGCTGTTAGGATTGCCTTTCTGTTTGCGGGTGAGCGCCATGGCGTCCAGCATATGGGCATAGCCCATATTATAAGCGGCCAGCGCAAACCAGATGCGTTCATCTTTCGGGATCGAATCCGGCACTTTATCCATCATATCCTGCAGGTAGCGCATGCCGCCGTCGATACTCTGCGCCGCATCGGTGCGGTCGGTTAGACCCAGGCTTTGCGCCGTATTGCGTGTGAGCATCATCATACCGCGCACGCCGGTGGGGGAGGTGGCCTGCGGATCCCAGTGGGATTCCTGCCAGGCGATGGCGGCCAGCAGGCGCCAGTCAATCTCGCGGGCGTATTTTTCAAACAGCGGCTGCACCTCCGGAAGAATATTTTCCACCGCGCGCAGGAAGGTGCGGGTATCGACATAATCGAAATCGTTGCCGTGGCCGAGGTATTTCTCCTCCAGGCGCGCCAGGGTGCCGTCTTCATTGATGTTGTTGAAGAAATCAAGCATTGCCGCCGACAGCGAATTATCGTCGTCCCGGGCGCTAAACCAGGTGACCGGCTGTTCGTCAGTGATATCGAGGGCCACCGCCAGCTCCGGATGGACGCGCTGAAACAGGCTGACGGCCACCGAGTCAGCGATGGTGTAATCAAGTTTACCGTCAATCACCGCCTGCATCAGTGCCGTGGTACCGCGTTTTTCGTCCACGCGCCAGGCAAGATCCGGGTATTTCTCGGCTTTTAAGGTCTGCAGGTCGTTGATCGCCACGTGGCCCGGAGCGATAGTGAGCTGCTCGGCGGTCAGCGCCGCGAGGGTGCGCGGCCGGGTATTGCCGACGCGGTAGACCAGCTGTTGCGAAACAGAATAGTAGGTGGGGCCGGCCTGATAGTTTTTCACTCGCTCCTGGTTATAGACCAGTCCGGCGGCCAGCATATCGGCCTGACCGTCGTCGAGGTCGTCAAACAGCTGGCTGATGTTTTGCCGGACGGTTATCTTAAGCGTTACGCCAAGGTAGTCGGCAAACTGCTTCGCCAGTTCATAATCCAGACCGAACGCTTTATTGTTCATGGTGGCGAAGGTCATTGGCGAGTTGATGGTGCTGATGCGCAGCTCGCCGCGAGCGATAATGCCCGCCACCCGGTTCTCGGGTTTACCAGACCAGGGGATCGACGGCCACAGGGCCGCCGCCAGCAAAAGGGTGACAATGCCGATCAGCAGATAATTAATCTTTAATTTTTTCAGAGAGTTAATCTTCTGCAGCTTCAGGTTCCTCAGCAGGCGATGTCCGGAAAAAACGCAAGGTTGTCGTCGAATGTGCGGCATTCTGCTTAATAATGCGCCAGTTGGCAACTTATTCGCGATGGTCGTCACATTTATTGATAAACAGCATCAATGATTTTATTTCTACGCAAACGGTTTCGTCGGGGCGCAGGATTCACTATAATGACGCCCGTTTCCCCCCTGGCTCACCCTGAAAGCTTCGAAGACGAGAGACTTATGATGGAAATTTTGCGTGGTTCACCTGCACTGTCGGCATTCCGTATTAATAAACTGCTGGCACGATTTCAGGCGGCCAACCTTCCGGTAAGCGCCATATATGCCGAATATATTCATTTTGCCGATCTGAACGCCCCGCTGAGCGCTGACGATCGCGAGCGCCTGGCGCGACTGCTTCAGTATGGCCCGAGCTTAAGCAGCCATACCCCGACCGGTAAATTACTGCTCGTGACCCCTCGCCCTGGCACCATCTCTCCCTGGTCTTCTAAAGCTACCGATATCGCTCACAACTGCGGTCTGGCGCAGGTTGTGCGTCTTGAGCGCGGCGTGGCGTATTACGTTGAAGCCTCAACCCTGACCGAAGCGCAGTGGGCCGCGGTGGCGGCGGAGCTGCACGACCGCATGATGGAGAGCGTCTTCGACGAGCTGGAAGCGGGCGAGAAGCTGTTCGCTCACCATCAGCCGACGCCGGTGACCAGCGTCGACCTGCTGGGCGAAGGGCGTCAGGCGCTGATTGACGCCAACCTCCGTCTGGGTCTGGCGCTGGCCGACGACGAAATTGACTACCTGCAGGACGCGTTTACCCGCCTGGGACGCAACCCGAACGATATCGAGCTGTATATGTTCGCCCAGGCGAACTCAGAGCACTGTCGCCACAAGATTTTCAACGCCGACTGGATCATCGACGGCGAACAGCAGCCGAAGTCGCTGTTCAAAATGATCAAAAACACCTTTGAAAAAACGCCGGACTACGTGCTGTCGGCCTATAAAGATAATGCCGCGGTGATGGAAGGGTCTGAAGTCGGGCGCTATTTCGCCGACCATCAGACCGGGCGCTACGACTTCCATCAGGAGCCGGCGCACATTCTGATGAAGGTGGAAACCCATAACCACCCGACGGCCATCTCTCCATGGCCGGGCGCGGCAACCGGCTCCGGCGGCGAAATCCGTGATGAAGGCGCCACCGGCCGCGGCGCGAAGCCGAAAGCGGGCCTGGTGGGCTTCTCGGTTTCCAACCTGCGTATCCCGGGCTTCGAACAGCCGTGGGAAGAAGATTTCGGTAAACCGGATCGCATTGTCACCGCCCTGGACATCATGACCGAAGGCCCGCTGGGCGGCGCGGCGTTTAACAACGAATTTGGTCGTCCGGCGCTGAACGGCTACTTCCGCACCTATGAAGAGAAAGTCACCAGCCACAATGGCGAAGAGCTGCGTGGCTACCACAAACCGATCATGCTGGCCGGCGGTATCGGCAACATCCGCGGTGAGCACGTGCAGAAGGGCGAGATTACCGTCGGCGCGAAGCTGATCGTGCTGGGCGGCCCGGCGATGAACATCGGCCTCGGCGGCGGCGCGGCGTCTTCTATGGCCTCCGGCCAGTCCGATGCCGATCTCGATTTCGCCTCCGTACAGCGTGACAACCCGGAAATGGAGCGCCGCTGTCAGGAAGTGATCGACCGCTGCTGGCAGTTGGGCGACGCCAACCCGATCCTCTTTATCCACGACGTTGGCGCCGGCGGTCTCTCCAACGCCATGCCGGAGCTGGTGAGCGACGGCGGCCGCGGCGGTAAATTCCAGCTGCGCGATATTCTCAGCGATGAGCCAGGGATGAGTCCGCTGGAGATCTGGTGTAACGAATCGCAGGAACGTTATGTTCTGGCGGTCGCCCCGGAGCAGCTGCCGCTGTTCGACGAACTGTGCCGCCGCGAGCGCGCGCCTTATGCCGTTATCGGCGAAGCCACCGCTGAGCAGCATCTGAGCCTGAGCGACAGCCACTTTAACGATCAGCCGATCGACCTGCCGCTGGACGTCCTGCTCGGCAAAACGCCGAAAATGACCCGCGACGTGCAGACTCTGAAAGCTCAGGGTAGCGCGCTGGATCGCCAACCGATTACCCTTGCCGATGCGGTTAACCGCGTTCTGCATCTGCCGACGGTGGCCGAGAAAACCTTCCTCGTCACCATCGGCGACCGCACCGTGACCGGTATGGTCGCCCGCGACCAGATGGTTGGCCCGTGGCAGATCCCGGTGGCCAACTGTGCGGTGACCACCGCCAGCCTCGACAGCTACTATGGCGAAGCGATGGCGATGGGCGAGCGCGCCCCGGTCGCCCTGCTGGACTTCGCGGCCTCTGGCCGTCTGGCGGTCGGTGAAGCGCTGACCAACATCGCCGCCACGCAGATTGGCGAGCTGAACCGCGTGAAGCTGTCGGCTAACTGGATGGCCGCCGCCGGCCACCCGGGTGAAGACGCTGGCCTGTATGAGGCGGTGAAAGCGGTAGGCGAAGAGCTGTGCCCGGCGCTGGGCCTGACCATTCCGGTCGGTAAAGACTCTATGTCGATGAAAACCCGCTGGCAGGAAGGCAGCGAGCAGCGCGAGATGACCTCCCCGCTGTCGCTGGTCATCTCTGCCTTCGCCCGTGTCGAAGATGTCCGTCATACCGTCACGCCGCAGCTTTCGACGGAAGATAACGCCCTGCTGCTGATCGACCTCGGTAAAGGGCACAACGCGCTGGGCGCGACGGCGCTGGCGCAGGTCTATCGCCAGCTCGGCGACAAGCCGGCTGACGTGCGCGATGTCGCGCAACTGAAAGGCTTCTGGAATGCGATGCAGGCCCTGGTGGCGCAGCGTAAACTGCTGGCCTACCACGACCGCTCCGACGGCGGTCTGCTTGTCACGCTGGCGGAAATGGCCTTTACCGGCCACTGCGGCGTGGAAGCGGATATCGCCGCGCTGGGCGACGACCATCTGGCCGCGCTGTTCAACGAAGAGCTGGGGGCGGTGATTCAGGTCCGCGCCGCAGACCGTGAGGCGGTGGAAGCCATTCTGGCGGTTAACGGCCTGGCGGACTGCGTGCATTACCTCGGTAAAGCGGTTGAGGGCGATCGCTTCGTGCTGACCGCCGGCGGTCAGACGGTGTTCAGCGAAAGCCGCACCACGCTGCGCATGTGGTGGGCGGAAACCACCTGGCAGATGCAGCGTCTGCGCGACAACCCGGCCTGCGCCGATCAGGAGCATGAGGCGAAAGCCAATGATGCCGACCCGGGCCTCAATGTGAAGCTCTCGTTTGATATTAACGACGACGTCGCCGCCCCGTACATTGCCACCGGCGCGCGGCCGAAAGTGGCCGTCCTGCGCGAGCAGGGGGTGAACTCCCACGTTGAAATGGCGGCCGCCTTCCATCGTGCCGGCTTTGACGCCATCGACGTGCATATGAGCGACCTGCTGGCCGGCCGGACCGGTCTGGGCGATTTCCATGCCCTGGTAGCCTGCGGCGGCTTCTCCTACGGCGACGTGTTGGGCGCGGGCGAGGGCTGGGCGAAGTCGATTCTGTTCAACGAGCGCGTGCGCGATGAGTTCGCGACCTTCTTCCATCGTCCGCAGACGCTGGCGCTCGGCGTGTGCAACGGCTGTCAGATGATGTCCAACCTGCGCGAGCTGATCCCGGGCAGCGACCTGTGGCCGCGCTTTGTGCGCAACCAGTCTGACCGCTTTGAAGCGCGCTTTAGCCTGGTGGAAGTGACGCAAAGCCCATCCCTGCTGCTGGAAGGCATGGTTGGCTCACGGATGCCGATTGCGGTCTCCCACGGCGAAGGTCAGGTGGAAGTGCGCGACAGCGCGCATCTGGCTCAGCTGGAGAGCAAAGGTCTGGTGGCGCTGCGCTTCGTGGATAACTTCGGCAAAGTGACCGAAACCTATCCGGCGAACCCGAACGGTTCCCCGAACGGTATCACCGCGGTGACCAGCGAAAGCGGGCGCGCGACCATCATGATGCCTCACCCGGAACGCGTCTTCCGCACCGTAAGCAACTCCTGGCACCCGGAGAACTGGGGCGAGGATAGCCCGTGGATGCGTATCTTCCGTAACGCGCGTAAACAGCTGGGTTAATCTTCCCGCCGCGCTTCACGCGAACGTATCAGCCCCCTGCCTGACAGGGGGCTTTTTTTATCTGTGATGGTCGGCACGCCAGGGTGTCGGGAATTGCCGACAACTGCGATATTGCAGTGTCGTCAATAGGCGACACTTAAGCCATTGATTTAAATGATGAGTAATCGGTAGCCTATTTGGTGTCGCTAAATAGCGACAACGCGGGTGAAAAATAAACAGAGGTAGTTCGACTGTTCTTGCGGTTAATGTCATATATATCAGTATGTTAATAAAATGTTTTGAGAGCTGGCATAGTTCATGCATAATATTAACCAGTGGCTCATTCACCTTCTTATGTCAGCCCCTTCGGGACGCGCTACATAAACATCGAATGACGCACAAACAGGTGCCTGCCGTCCAACTCCTGATAACAGCCTGGCTTTATCAGACATCGGGCGAAACGTCGAGTAAGGCACCGCCTCATTCCTGAACAAAGCCAGGCCTTGCGCCTGGCTTTGTTGTTTCTGCGGCGCAGTAACCAGCGGTAGCGCTTTTCTCCGGCGCGCTCCTCAGTTAGCATCGACCAGAGCTAATGATTGAGACAACATCCTTGAAGCGACTCTCTCTTTTCCCCCGTTCGCTGCGTCAGCTGGTGACGCTCTCCTTTGTGCTGATCCTGCTGCCATTGCTGGTGCTGGCCTGGCAGGCCTGGCAGAGCCTGAACGCCCTCAGCGCCCAGGCGGCGCATATTAACCGTACCACCCTGGTCGACGCCCGACGCAGCGAGGCGATGATCAATGCCGCACTGGAGATGGAGCGCAGCTATCGCCAGTACTGCGTGCTGGACGATCCGACGCTGGCGCGCGTCTATCAAAACCAGCGGCAGCGCTACAGCCAGATGCTGGACGCCCACGCCGGCGTGCTGCCGGACGAGAAGCTCTGGCAGGCGCTGCGTCAGGATGTCAGCGATCTGGCGCAGCTGCAGTGTAAAAATAGCGGACCCGATGCCCAGGCAGCCGCCAGACTGGAAGTTTTCGCCAGTAATAACAGCGATATGGTGCAGGCGACCCGGGCGGTCGTCTATTCTCGTGGCCAACAGCTGCAGCAGGAGATAGCCGAACGCGGCCAGTTTTTCGGCTGGCAGGCGCTGGTGCTGTTTCTGCTGAGCCTGGCGCTGGTGCTACTCTTCACCCGCATGATTATCGGCCCGGTGAAAGGCATCGAAAGAATGATCAATCAGCTGGGGGCAGGGAAGTCGCTGGACGACGCCGCATTGTTTACCGGCCCGCGGGAGCTGCGATCGGTGGGCAAGCGCATCATCTGGCTCAGCGAGCGCCTGGCGTGGCTGGAGTCGCAGCGGCATCAATTTCTTCGCCATCTGTCGCATGAGCTGAAAACCCCGTTGGCCAGTATGCGTGAAGGTACCGAGCTGTTGGCCGACCGGGTCGCGGGGCCCCTGACCCCTGAGCAGCAGGAGATCGTCGAGATCCTCGACAGCAGTAGCCGTAACCTGCAAAAGCTGATTGAACAGCTGCTGGACTATAACCGAAAACAGGCCGACGGCCCGGTGGCTCGCGAAGCGGTGGACCTGGTGGACCTGGTGGAAAACGTCGTGGCGGCGCACAGCCTGCCCGCGCGGGCTAAACTGATGCATACCGAACTGACGCTGCAGGCGCGGCGTTGCCTGGCAGAGCCTGCGCTATTGATAAGCGTAATGGATAATCTCTACTCCAATGCGGTGCACTATGGCGCTGAATCCGGTAACATCCGTATCCATAGCTACCGGCACGGAGAGCAGGTGCGTATTGATGTCGCCAACAGCGGCGAACCGATCCCGGCCGCGGAAAAAAATATGATATTCGAGCCTTTTTACCAGGGGAGTCACCAGCGTAAAGGGGCCGTTAAGGGCAGTGGACTGGGGTTGAGTATCGCCCGCGACTGCGTCCGGCAGATGCAAGGGGAGCTCAGCTTAGTTGATGCGCCCGCCGGGCAGGTCTGTTTTCGCATTACGCTTCCCTCAGCGCCGGAATAATCCAACTTATGAATCAATATCGGGGAACTATGTCCCAATTCCTGGCCTGGCGCCGTTCCCTCAGTGGATGGCTGCTTTCAGGCATTGCTTGTCTTACGCTGGCGGGGTGTTCCGCCGGCTTTTCACCGCATACCGCGGAAGGTACCGCCGCCCCCGGGCAGGCGCAGCATCAGGTGGCCGATTTTGTCGCGGTAGACTGCGCGGATATCTGGGCGCACAGCAGCGATGCCAGCGACAAAAATCCCCTCTACTGGCTTCGGGGCATTGACTGTGCCGATCGCCTCGCGCCGGCGCAGGCGCGGGCGGAGGCGAAACGCCATACCGACGACAGCTGGCAGGACGCGTTCCGTCGCGGCATCCTGCTTGCTGATGCTAAAATTACCCCTGAGGAGCGCCGCGACCTGGTGGCGCGTCTCGATACCTTCAGCCCGCAAATCGCCGTTCAGGTCCGCCCGCTGTATCAGCTCTGGCGCGACGGCCAGACCCGTCAGCTGCAGCTGGTGGAAGAGCGTGCCCGTTACGCTAAGCTTCAGCAGTCCAGCGATAGCGAACTGGAGACACTGCGTCAGCAGGAGCTGGCGCTGCGCGAGCAGCTGGAGCTGACCACCCGCAAGCTGGAGAACCTGACGGATATCGAACGCCAGCTCTCCAGCCGCAAGCCGGGCGGCAATTTCGGCAGCGAAAAAGTGCCGGAGGTGATCCATGACGATCCGTAAACCGGCGCGTTTACTGCTGGTGGATGACGATCCGGGACTGTTGAAGCTACTGGGCATGCGCCTGGTCAGCGAAGGCTACAGCGTGGTCACCGCCGAGAGCGGGCCGGAAGCGCTGCGCGTGCTGGGGCGTGAGAAAGTGGATCTGGTGATTAGCGATCTGCGGATGGATGAAATGGACGGCCTGCAGCTGTTTAGCGAGATCCAGAAGGGCCACCCCGGCATGCCGGTGATCATTCTCACCGCTCACGGTTCGATTCCCGACGCCGTGGCGGCTACCCAGCAGGGGGTGTTCAGCTTCCTGACCAAGCCGGTCGATAAAGATGCCTTATATAAAGCCATTGATGAGGCGCTGGAGCAGCGCTCGCCGGCCACCGACGAAGCCTGGCGCCAGGCGATTGTAACCCGCAGCCCGCTGATGCTGCGCCTGCTTGAGCAGGCCGGGATGGTGGCGCAATCGGATGTCAGCGTACTGATTAATGGCCAGAGCGGGACCGGGAAGGAGATCGTCGCCCAGGCGATCCACAACGCCAGCCCGCGTCATGATAAGCCGTTCGTGGCGATCAACTGCGGCGCGCTGCCGGAACAGCTGCTCGAATCCGAACTGTTTGGCCATGCGCGGGGCGCTTTTACCGGCGCGGTCAGTAACCGTGAAGGATTATTCCAGGCCGCTGAGGGTGGTACGCTGTTTCTCGACGAGATCGGTGATATGCCGGTTGCGTTGCAGGTGAAGCTGCTGCGCGTCCTGCAGGAGCGCAAGGTGCGCCCGCTGGGCAGCAACCGCGATATCGAAATCAACGTGCGGATTATCTCCGCCACCCACCGCGACCTGCCGAAGGCGATGGCCCGCGGCGAGTTTCGTGAAGACCTGTTCTACCGCCTCAACGTAGTGAGCCTGAAAATACCGCCGCTCTCCGAACGTACGGAAGACATCCCGCTGTTGGCCAACCATCTGCTGCGTCAGTCCGCCGATCGCCATAAGCCGTTCGTGCGGGCGTTTTCCAGCGATGCGATGAAGCGGCTGATGGCCGCCAAGTGGCCGGGCAACGTACGCCAGCTGGTGAACGTGATCGAGCAGTGCGTGGCCCTGACTTCGTCGCCAGTGATCGGCGACGCGCTGGTTGAGCAAGCGCTGGAGGGCGAGAACACGGCGCTGCCGACCTTCGTGGAGGCGCGCAATCAGTTTGAGCTGAACTACCTGCGCAAGCTGCTGCAAATTACCAAGGGCAACGTCACTCACGCCGCGCGAATGGCAGGGCGCAACCGCACCGAATTCTATAAGCTGCTGTCGCGCCATGAGCTCGACGCCAACGACTTTAAAGAGTAGCTCCGCACTATAGCGCAAGTTATGATACGGTAAGCAACCGGTTACGCGATTAAGACAGGAACCCCATGAAAAAGATTGATGCGATTATTAAACCTTTCAAACTGGATGACGTGCGTGAAGCGCTGGCCGAAGTCGGCATCACCGGGATGACGGTAACGGAAGTGAAAGGCTTTGGCCGCCAGAAAGGGCACACCGAACTGTACCGTGGTGCCGAGTATATGGTCGATTTTCTGCCGAAAGTAAAAATTGAAATTGTGGTGACCGACGATATCGTCGATACCTGTGTGGATACCATCATCCGTACCGCACAGACCGGTAAAATCGGCGACGGTAAAATCTTTGTCTTCGACGTGGCGCGGGTCATTCGTATTCGTACCGGCGAAGAAGACGACGCGGCGATTTAACGCTCGCCGCTCGCTGCAGTATTGCCGGGTGGCGCTGCGCTTACCCGGCCTACAGATCCCCGCATCGTCGGGGCTTACAGCACCTTATGCGGGCCGAAGCATTCGTAATGAATGTTGTCTTTGTTGATCCCTAATTCGACCAGCTGCTTCGCTGCAAACTGCATAAACGCTACCGGGCCGCAGAGATAATACTGCATCTGCGGGTCGCGAATATTGTCCGCCACTGCTGCTAAATCCATCAAACCTTCGCTATCAAAACGTCCAGCCTGACGGTCGGCCTCAGTCGGGGTGCGATACCAGACGTGAGAGGTAAACGCCGGCAGCGCCGCGCCGAGCGCCTTCACTTCATCGGCAAAGGCGTGAACGTCGCCATTTTCCGCCGCATGGAACCAGTTCACCTGACCCTGATGACCGCTCTTCGCCAGCGCATCCAGCATCGCCAGCATCGGCGTTTGCCCGACGCCGCCAGAGAGCAGGGTGACCGGCGTCTGTGGCTTAACGTTAAGGAAGAAATCTCCCGCCGGGGCGGCCAGATAGACCACATCGCCTTCGCTGGCATGGTTATGCAGCCAGCTGGAAACCTGACCGCCTTCCTCGCGTTTAACCGCAATGCGGTAGCCTTTGCCGTCCGCTTTGCGGGTCAGGGAATACTGGCGGATTTCCTGATATTCGAAGCCTTCCGGTTTCAGCCAGATGGCCAGGTACTGGCCAGGCTGGTAATCGGCGACCGGCTGGCCATCAACCGGTTCGAGCTCAAAGCTGGTGATAAGCTGGCTGCGCGGGGTTTTCTTCACGATGCGAAACGCGCGGGTCCCTTCCCAGCCGCCGGTTTTACTGGCGTTTTGCTGATAGATCTCGGCTTCACGGCCGATAAAGACGTTCGCCAGCACGCCGTAGGCTTTACCCCAGGCATCGAGCACTTCCTGGCCCGGACTGAACATTTCATCGAGGGTCGCCAGCAGATGGCTGCCAACAATATTGTACTGCTCCGGTTTGATCTGGAAGCTGGTGTGTTTCTGGGCGATCTTTTCCACCGCCGGCAGCAGGGCAGGCAGGTTATCGATATTGCTGGCGTAGGCGGCAATAGCGTTGAATAACGCTTCACGCTGATCGCCGTTGCGCTGGTTGCTCATGTTGAAGATCTCTTTGAGCTCCGGATTATGCGCGAACATACGATCGTAGAAATGGGCGGTTAATTTCGGGCCGGTCTCTACCAGCAGGGGAATGGTGGCTTTTACCGTGGCGATGGTTTGAGCGTCAAGCATAGCGTGCTTCCTTATGTGTTATCTTAATGATGCATTTTAAATGCATCTTAAAGAAATAACCCTGCGTTGTAAATGGTTCTTTAACACATTCCCCCGATCCAGTTACAACATGAAGAATTTGCATCACAAACCTGAAAAGAAATCCGTTGATACTGAGAGAGGCGTTATTGCTCAAAGCCTTGTGTCATGCGGAGCCAATCGTTTGCGTAAAATCCTTTGTCAAGACCTGTTATCACAGAATGATTCGGTTATACTGTGGGCCGTTGTCCAATCGGACCGCCTTTTTAGGCCGAAATTTTATTGTTAGCTGAGTCAGGAGATGCGGATGTTAAAGCGTGAAATGAACATTGCCGATTATGATGCCGAACTGTGGCAGGCTATGGAGCAGGAAAAAGTACGTCAGGAAGAGCACATCGAACTGATCGCCTCCGAAAACTACACCAGTCCGCGCGTTATGCAGGCGCAGGGCTCTCAGCTGACCAACAAATATGCTGAAGGGTATCCGGGCAAGCGTTACTACGGCGGCTGTGAATACGTCGACGTGGTTGAACAGCTGGCAATCGACCGCGCGAAAGAACTGTTCGGCGCTGACTATGCTAACGTCCAGCCGCACTCCGGCTCCCAGGCTAACTTTGCCGTCTACACCGCGCTGCTGCAGCCGGGCGACACCGTGCTCGGTATGAACCTGGCGCAGGGCGGCCACCTGACTCACGGCTCCCCGGTTAACTTCTCCGGCAAACTGTACAATATCATCCCTTACGGTATCGATGAGTCCGGTAAAATTGACTATGACGACATGGCGAAGCAGGCTCAGGAACACAAACCGAAGATGATCATCGGTGGTTTCTCCGCTTACTCCGGTATCGTTGACTGGGCGAAAATGCGTGAAATCGCTGACAGCATCGGCGCTTACCTGTTCGTCGATATGGCGCACGTGGCAGGCCTGATTGCCGCTGGCGTGTACCCGAACCCGGTTCCGCATGCTCACGTTGTGACCACCACCACCCACAAAACCCTGGCGGGTCCGCGCGGCGGCCTGATTCTGGCGAAAGGCGGTAGCGAAGAGCTGTACAAAAAACTGAACTCTGCGGTATTCCCAAGCGCGCAGGGCGGCCCGCTGATGCACGTTATCGCGGCGAAAGCGGTGGCGCTGAAAGAAGCGATGGAGCCAGAGTTTAAAGTTTACCAGCAGCAGGTTGCGAAAAACGCTAAAGCGATGGTGGAAGTGTTCCTGAACCGCGGCTACAAAGTGGTGTCTGGCGGTACTGAGAACCACCTGTTCCTGCTGGATCTGGTGGATAAAAACCTGACCGGTAAAGAAGCTGACGCCGCTCTGGGCCGCGCCAACATCACCGTCAACAAAAACAGCGTGCCGAACGATCCGAAGAGCCCGTTCGTAACCTCCGGTATCCGTATCGGTTCTCCGGCAGTGACTCGCCGCGGCTTTAAAGAAGCGGAAGTCAAAGAGCTGGCTGGCTGGATGTGTGACGTGCTGGACAATATCAATGACGACGCGGTCATTGAGCGCGTGAAAGGTAAAGTGCTGGATATCTGCGCCCGCTTCCCGGTATATGCGTAAGCGTTAGCGTTGACATCAAAAAGGCCGCGTATGCGGCCTTTTTTGCGTCTGGAGATTAGCGGCGGTCGAGGGAGATCGCCCCGGGGCCGGTTATTGCCAGCAGCAGGAAAGCGCCGGCGATGCTGACGTTTTTCCAGAAGTTAATCATGTTCGGCAATACCGCATCGCCAGTCATATCCCAGTAGTGATGGCCAATCACCGCCGTGCCCAGGGTGTAGAAAATAAAGATGACCGCCAGCGGGCGGGTGAAAAAGCCGAGCACAATCAGAATCGCGGCAGGCACTTCCATAATGACGGCGATAATCGCCGCCAGGGTCGGCATCGGCGCGCCGGAGGCGGCCATGTACTGCACCGTACCGTCAAAGCCCAGCAGTTTGGGGTAGCCAAAAAGAATAAACAGAATCACCACGGCGATGCGGGCGATAAGCAGCAACAGAGAGCGGGAAGCGCCAAAATCAAAATAGCGGAGTGTGTTCATAATCAGCTCGTTATGAGAGACGTGTGATTTAAACGTAATACACAAATTTGCGCTCCGCCACGTTCGTTTATGACTAAACCAGCGTCTGCAATTGCTCCTCAACGTACAGATAACCTATCCCCATCAGCTGCTGGGCGCGTGTCAGCTGGCCAAAGCCTATTTGGGTGGCGTGCGCTCGCGGCGTATCCCGGTGGTCAAAGGGGTTGAAACCCGTTTGTTTAACGATACTTTCCAGCCACTGCTCACCGAAGGCGCAGCTGCGCCCGTAAAGCCAGATTTGATTAATATTTAATATATTCAGGAAATTATAGAGGCTTAAGCCAATCGCGTTGGCAGCGTTATCAACCCATGCGCGAATTTGCACATCTCCCTCTTTCCAGGCCTCAATGAGCGACGCCGTGGTTAACTGCTCGGGGGCGAGCGTTGCTTCAGGCTGCGTTTTGAGCCACATTCGGGCCTGTTTTTTCAGCGCGCTGAGAGAGGCGACGGTTTCGAGGCAACCGTATCTTCCGCAGTCGCAGGCGTTGCCGTCAGGATTGACAATCGTATGCCCAATCTGCCCGCTGCCGTACAGACTGCCGCGATAAATATGATCGTTAATCACAAATGACGAGCCGATACCGTAGTCGACGTTGATCACGCAAAAATCCTGCTGTGTACCCTGATGCTGCCACTTCTCCGCCAGCGCCAGCATCACGCAGTCGTTATCCACCCGAACCTGCACGCCAAGCCGCTCCTCAAGCAGATACTTTATTTCGATCGGTGTTTTCCAGCGTGCCTGGGGCATGGTTTGTGAAACGCCGGTAATCGGATCAACCTGACCATGCACGCCAAGGGCGAGATTGATGCTGTGCTGCGGGTAGCGGCGGTGGATATGCCGCCAGCATTCAACGATGGCCTCAAGCAGGGCCTGAGGAGTGGGCGCGTTGACCGGCAAATGCTGATGGCCATCCACTGCCAGCAGGCGGGCGTCGGCAAGCTGATATTCAATGCTGGTCGGGGTGATATTCATGCACAGTGTCCAGGCGCCGTGCTCGGGGATCTGGTAGCTGCCGCTGTTCACGCCCCGTTTGCTCAAGTGTTCCGTTGAGTGACCGATCAATCCCTCGCTAAGCAGCTCGGCCAGAATATTGCTCACCGCCGGAATGGAGAGACCGGTGAGTTGAGAGAGCTGTGATTTACTGAGCTGCTTTTCCCGCCATAGATGGGAAAGAAAAATCGACTTATTGGCCTGCCGGACCCGGGCGTTATTAAAGCCAGTACGCTGCATACACTTAACTCCCTTAACTATATTGCGTGAGCATTGCGCATTTTAACAGCGAATTGGCGATATAGACTCCTGTTATTGCAACTTTTACTTCGTTTTGTTTAGTGGAGGCATCATGTACGGTTCGGTTAAGGTCTGGCAGGAAATCATTTCATTACCAACGTGGACGACGGGCGCGGAAGATCCGAACCCTATGTTTCTGGAAAAACGTGTTTATCAAGGATCTTCCGGCAGCGTCTATCCCTACGGCGTGATTGATACCCTGACCGGCGAACGCGAAATGCGCGATTATCAGGCAGTGTGGATGGAGAATGATTTCCTTCGGGTCATGCTGCTACCGGAGCTTGGCGGCCGTATTCACCGGGCATATGACAAAGTCAAACAACGTGATTTCGTCTATTACAATGAGGTGGTTAAGCCAGCCCTGGTAGGGCTGCTCGGGCCCTGGATCTCCGGCGGAATCGAATTTAACTGGCCGCAACATCACCGGCCGACGACCTTTAAGCCGGTCGATTTTTCTATTCAGCAGGGAGAAAACGGCGCGCAGACCGTATGGATGGGGGAAGCGGAGCCCATGCGCGGTTTGCAGGTTATGGCCGGGTTTACGCTCTATCCTGACCGCGCGCTGATTGAAATCACTGGCAAGATCTTCAATGGTAACGCCACGCCGCGCCATTTCCTGTGGTGGGCCAACCCTGCAGTAAAAGGCGGCGATGCCCACCAGAGTGTATTCCCACCCGATGTCACCGCTGTATTCGACCATGGTAAGCGTGATGTTTCCGCTTTCCCGATTGCCACCGGTACCTACTACAAAGTGGACTATTCTGCGGGGGTTGATATCTCCCGTTATAAAAACGTCCCGGTACCCACTTCGTATATGGCGGAGAAGTCGGATTACGATTTTGTCGGCGCTTATCATCATGACGAGCGAGGCGGGTTACTGCATGTTGCCGATCACCATGTCTCTCCTGGCAAGAAACAGTGGAGCTGGGGGTACGGGGATTTTGGCCAGGCCTGGGATCGAAATCTGACCGATGAAAATGGCCCTTATATTGAGCTGATGACCGGCGTCTTCACCGATAACCAGCCTGACTTTACGTGGCTTGCGCCTTATGAAGAGAAGGTGTTTGTGCAAAATTTCCTTCCCTACAGCGAGTTAGGGATGGTGCAAAATGCCAATACACAGCTGGCACTGAAGCTGGTTCGCGAGTCTGGGCAACTGCAGCTTGGCGTATATGCCATTGCTCCGCTAAATCATATCGTGGTTGAACTCAGCGCTGACCATCAGCCATTGTACGAAACTCAGCTGACGCTGAAGCCCGGTGAGAGCTGGCAGCAGACGCTGCCGGAAAATGGCGTCGGGCGCTTAACCCTCAAAGTGAAAACCGCCGAGAACCAGCCGCTGCTGGATTATCAGGAACATATTACCCAACAGACGCCGCTGCCCGAACCAGCTATAGCGCCCGCGTTACCGGAAGCGATCCACAATGGCGACGAGCTCTATTTTATCGGCCAGCACCTTGAACAATACAACCACGCAAGCCGCTACGCCGGGGATTACTATCGTCGGGCGGTTGAGCTCGATCCGCAGGATTATCGCAATAATGTTGCCCTCGGTACCCTGGCGTTCAACAGTGCCGACTGGGCGCTGGCGGAACAGTGTGCCCGTGCTGCGCTACAGCGCGCGCATCGTTTGAATAAGAACCCGCGAGATGGCGAAGCCAGTATGCTGCTTGCCAGCGTGCTGGAAAGGATGGGGGATGATGCAGGCGCCTGGGATCACTATTACAAAGCCTCCTGGAGCGGTAACTGCCGTGACGCCGCCTGGTGGTCGCTGGCGCGGCTGGCGATGAAGCGCGGTGATGTTGCCGATGCGCTGGAAAAAGTAAACACCAGTCTGCGGTTCAACGCCAGCAATCCTCTGGCGATGGGGTTGAAAGCGCTGGCATTAGCCAACAGTGGGCAGAAGAAAGCAGCGCTGGAGTTTATTTTCGCCTCTCTTGAGCAATACCCATTGAGCTATCCGCTGCACTGCGCGCGCTGGATGATTGAGCGGAGCGACGACGCGCGAGAAGCCCTGCTGCGCATCACGGGGCGCAGAGGGGTCAACGCCAGCCTGCTGGCGGGTTGGCTGCTCTCTATCGGACAGACGTCGGCGGTGAAAGAGGTTCTTGCGGTTCTGGACAGTCAGGAAGCGCTGCCGATGCTCTGGCGTGCGTCGCTAAGTGATGATGCCAATGAACGCCAACAGTTTATTGCCGCCGCCGAGCACTGCCATGCGCACAATGTTCGTTTCCCTAACTCGCTCGATGAAGTTCAGATGCTGCAGTCGCTGGGCGACAGCGCTTTTGCCCGCTATCTACTCGGTTGCTTCTGGTACAGCAAACGTCGCTATGACGAGGCGGTGAGCTGCTGGCGCGAGACGCTCGAAAAATCTCCCGATTATGCGCCCGCTCATCGTCTGCTGGGCGTTTACTCCTGGAATAAACAGCAGGATGCAACGCATGCGCTGGCTTATCTGCAGCGCGCCGTAGCGCTGGAGCCGGACAATGCGCGCTTCCTGTTTGAACTCGATTTTTTGCAAAAATTACTGGCCAGGCCGGTACATGAGCGACTGACGACGCTGGTGGAACGTAAAGCCGTGGTGCTGAAGCGGGACGACCTGACCGCTGAGCTGCTAAGCCTGTGGAACGCGTCCGGTCATTATGCCGATGCCGCCGCGATTCTGGATACGCGCGTATTCCATCCCTGGGAAGGAGGAGAAGGGAAAATCACCGGCCAGTATTTGCTCAATCAGCTCCATCGGGCATTACAGTTCATCGAGCGTGGGGCGTTTAAACAGGCCACGGACTGTCTGAAAGCCGCATTACGCTATCCCGACAATCTGGGGGAGGGGCGACTGCCTGGGCAAACGGATAACGATATCTGGTATTTGCTGGGCTACTGCGCAGAACAGGCTGGGGATGCGCAGCAGGCGGCGGAATATTACCAGCTTGCCCGGCAAGGGGGCTCAACGCTGGACGCCGGGCGGTACTACAACGATCAACCCGCCGATTACCTTTTCTGGCAGGGCATTGCGCTGCGTAAGAGCGGTAACCCAGCGCAGGCCGAGCAGCACTTCCGCCATTTTATCGACTGGGCCGCGCAGCATCGGGATGACGTTCCGCAAGTCGATTTTTTTGCCGTCTCTCTTCCGGACCTGGTGGTTCTCGATGTATCAGCGCAGCAGAGACATCAGCAGCACTGCTTGTTTATTGAAGCGCTGGGCCATCTGGGGCTGGGCAACGTATCCGCCTGCCAGCAGAGGATGCAGCAGCTTCTGCAAATAAATCCGGCTCATGATAAGGCGCATCTGATTCGCCATGCCCTGCAAAGCGGCATTTTTTCCTGAACCTCAATGGGCGGGCTCGGCCCGCCTGAACCCTACTGTTCCCTGCGTTTCCCTTATAGAGGAATCATTATGAACAACGCGCAGACACATCTGAAAATGGGCTACGTCTGGACGATTTGTCTGGTCGCCGCCTGCGGTGGTTTACTGTTTGGCTATGACTGGGTGGTGATTGGCGGCGCTAAGCCATTTTATGAAGCCTGGTTTTCAATTACGGACCCGGCGCAGTCCGGCTGGGCGATGAGCTCAGCGCTGTTGGGCTGTATTTTCGGCGCATTAATTTCGGGATGGTGCGCAGACAAACTGGGGCGCAAGCTGCCATTAATTCTTTCCGCCGTGCTGTTCAGCGCGTCGGCCTGGGGGACGGCGGTCGCCAGTCATTTCGATATGTTTGTGGTTTACCGCATTGTGGGCGGCGTAGGGATTGGTCTGGCTTCCGCTCTCAGCCCGCTTTACATTGCCGAAGTCAGCCCGGCAGAGAAAAGAGGACGTTTTGTCGCGGTCAATCAGCTCACCATCGTGATTGGCGTGCTGGCCGCTCAGTTAATCAATCTGATGATTGCTGAACCGGTGGAGCCGGGGGCGACGCAGCAGATGATTGTGGACAGCTGGAATGGGCAGATGGGCTGGCGCTGGATGTTCGGTGCGGAACTGGTGCCGGCACTGGCGTTTCTGGTCCTGATGTTTTTTGTCCCCGAGTCGCCGCGCTGGCTCATGAAGGCCGGTAAACCGGAGCGCGCCCGGGCTGCGCTGGAACGCATTGGTTCTGCCGACTATGCCGACAGGATCCTGCGTGAAATCGCGCATACCCTGGAAAAGGATAACAATAAAGTCTCCTACGGCGCGCTGTTGGCTCCCCAGGTGAAACCGATTGTGATCATTGGCATGGTGCTCGCCATATTCCAGCAGTGGTGTGGGATTAACGTCATCTTTAACTACGCGCAGGAGATTTTTGCCTCGGCGGGGTTCGATATTAACAGCACGCTGAAATCGATCGTCGCGACGGGCGTCGTTAATCTGGTCTTTACCATTGCGGCGCTGCCGCTGGTGGATAAAATCGGTCGCCGTAAATTAATGCTGCTTGGCGCTTCGGGATTGACGCTGATCTATGTGCTGATCGCCGGCGCTTACGCCATGGGCATTATGGGGTGGCCGGTACTGTTGCTGGTGCTGGCGGCGATTGCTATTTATGCGTTGACCCTGGCGCCGGTGACCTGGGTGCTGCTGGCGGAGATTTTTCCCAACCGCGTACGTGGACTCGCGATGTCTTTAGGTACCCTGGCGCTGTGGATCGCCTGTTTCCTGTTAACCTATACTTTCCCGCTGCTTAATGCCGGTCTGGGCGCGGCAGGAAGCTTCCTGCTGTATGGTGTTATTTGCGCTGCCGGCTACCTCTATATCCTGCGCAACGTCCCGGAAACGAAAGGTATCACCCTCGAAGCGCTGGAAGAGCAGCTGGCGCAGCGTCATACGGGCGTGAATGCGGCGAAGCAGGAGCAGATGCGCTAATGGCGGAAGAGTGGATTCTGGAGAACGCGCATCTGCGGATGTGCGTCTCTTCTCTGGGCGGCAAAGTGCAAAGTTTATTCTCGCGGCAATATCAAGCGCCGGTGCTATATGAAAATCCCGCCGGCGGCATGTTTCCGATGCTGCCATTGGCCAATCGCGTCGCCGGCAACCGTTTTATTTTTCATGGGCAGGAGATTATCCTGCCTCGCCACCATGCCGACGAGTATTTCTTTCTTCACGGTGACGGCTGGTTACAGCGCTGGGATATCATTGAGTACGG
This sequence comes from Klebsiella sp. P1954, assembly GCF_018199955.1. Lineage (NCBI taxonomy): Bacteria > Pseudomonadati > Pseudomonadota > Gammaproteobacteria > Enterobacterales > Enterobacteriaceae > Klebsiella > Klebsiella sp. P1954. Next base: position 4,332,073 of record NZ_CP073373.1, read on the forward strand.
CGCCGAGTATTGTGTATTACAGCTGCGTCGGCAGCATGCCTGCGGTTTCGATTATCTGGCGCAGCTCCGCTACCAGTTGCTGCGTAACCAGCTGATAGCGGAGCTAACGCTTACCCACTATGGGGAGGTCCCTGCGCTTTACGGCTGCGGCTTTCATCCCTTTTTCCCTTTCGATGAACGCAGCAAGGTTCAGTTCCAGGTCAGCGGTTACTGGCCGGAAGGGGAGAATCACTTACCTCTCAACTGGCAAGGAAACTTGCCCGACTATGCCAATTTCAGCGTGGCTCAGTTCGGTGAAGATCGTTGGCTGAACGTGGGTTATTCCGGCTGGGGCGGGCGGGCGAGGGTAAGCAATGACGTGATGAGTATCACAATTCTATCGCAAACTCCGTGGTTGATGCTGTTCAGAATGCAAGGTGAATCATTCCTTTGCCTCGAGCCGCAAAGCCATCCGGTAAACGCCCACAACATGGACGGGCAGCCGGGGCTGCGAGTTTTAGGCGCGGGAGAGAAGCTGAATTTTTCGCTGAAAATCATCATCGAGGGGGCATAAATAACGAGCTATCAGCAGACAAGAGCATCTTGCGCCCGCCGGGGTTTATCGCCAGACTATCGCCACCATTCGGGAGGAAATCATGGTCTTGCACTCCACGCGCTGGCTGGCGCTCAGTTATTTCACCTACTTTTTTAGCTACGGTATTTTTCTGCCCTTCTGGAGCGTCTGGCTGGCTGGAAACGGGCTGACTCCGGAAACCATCGGCATTTTACTTGGCGCCGGTCTGGTGGCCCGTTTTCTCGGCAGTCTGCTGATTGCCCCGCGGGTGAGCGATCCCTCCCGGCTGATCGCCGCGCTGCGCGTGCTGGCGCTGTTAACCTTGCTCTTCGCGCTGGCCTTCTGGGCCGGCAGCCACGTAGCATGGCTGCTGGCGATCATCATCGGCTTCAACCTGTTCTTTTCGCCGCTGGTGCCGCTGACGGATGCTCTGGCCAATACCTGGCAAAAGCAGATCACCATGGACTATGGCCGGGTGCGGCTGTGGGGCTCTATTGCCTTTGTGATTGGTTCGGCGCTGACCGGCAAGCTGGTGAGCCTGTTCGATTACCGGGCGATCCTGCTGATGCTAAGCCTGGGGGTCGCCTCGATGCTGCTCGGCATGCTGCTTAAGCCGTCGGTGATGCCCCAGGGGGAGTCGCGCCAGCAGCAGGGGGGCGGAATGGCGGCCTGGCTGACGCTGGTGCGCCAAAGCTGGCGCTTTCTCGCCTGCGTTTGTCTGCTGCAGGGAGCGCATGCCGCCTACTATGGCTTTAGCGCCATCTACTGGCAGCAGGCCGGCTATTCCGCCTCGGCGGTCGGTTATCTGTGGTCGTTAGGCGTGGTGGCGGAAGTGGTGATCTTCGCGTTGAGTAAAAAGGTGTTCCGCCGCTTCAGCGCCCGCGACCTGCTGTTGCTCTCCGCCGCCTGCGGGCTGATTCGCTGGGGACTGATGGGCTGGACCACGGCGCTGCCGGGACTCATCCTTGCGCAGATCCTTCACTGTGGCACCTTCACGGTGTGTCATCTGGCGGCGATGCGCTATATCGCCGCCCGTCAGGGTAGCGAAGTGATCCGTCTGCAGGCCGTCTACTCCGCGGTGGCGATGGGCGGCAGTATTGCCATCATGACCGTCTTCGCCGGTTTCCTCTATCAGCACCTGCACCAGGGCGTATTCTGGGTGATGGCCCTGCTGACGCTCCCGGCGATGGCTATACGGCCAAAAGCGGTGGCGGCCTAGTCCTCGAGCATGGCGCAGATATGCTGCTGCTGGCGTTCAGTGAAGTAGTTCTCCGCGTGGATCAGCGGCGGCGAAAACAGCGGCAGCGCCGTCGCATAGGGGGTGACGATAAGCGTCACCCCTTTGGGCGCACCTTCCTTCTGAAAGCGCTCTACGCTCTGGTATTTGATATTCAGCGGCAGCAGCGTTAGTTCGCGCAGCTGTTGTTCCAGGGCCTCTTCAATAGCTGGGTTGTCATCGGTTAGCAACAGCACCTGTTTCTCGTGCAGGTCGCTTTTCTGCATCAGCCAGGCGCCAAAGATCACCGCGATTAAACCGGTCTCTTCCTCATTAAAACGGATGTGCCAGGCCTCCTCGAATTCGCTCAATGCCGCCTGGGTGGTACGCAGTAAGCGAGGGTAGAGCCGGGTCACTTCCTCTGTGAGCGTGCTGTCGATGCCGATAGCAAACACGCTGCGGATCAACGCCTGCGACAAATGAATATAGAGTTGATCGCTGAGCCCCTGCTCATCACTGAACGCTCTGCCAGCGAGGATCTGGAAGCGGTGGATCAGGCCGGAGATAGCCAGCCGCAGGCGGCGATCGTGCGGGTGACCGTCGCGGACCGGGTCGGGGGTTTTGAGCAACATAAACAGCAGCGAGAGGAAAAAAGGTTCTCCGACATGGGGCGGAGCGCCGACCCGACGCTGCCAGTGGCGGACAATCTCCTGCGCCAGGGTGAACTCGGCGGCGGTTTGAGCCCAGCGTTGCTGTTCCTCATTGAAGTCCGGAGAGTATCCCCGGTGATGTTCGAGCAGACAGTACTGCAGGTACAAGCGCAGAAACTGCACGTCGCGGCAGTCAAACTGGCGATTGAGCGCCCGCGCGCAGCGGTTCACCAGCGCCTGCAGATTGGTATCATCGTATAAGGTGCGGGCAATGCCTTCCTGTTTAAGCTGCGTTTTCAGCGCCGGGGTAAAATGATGATTAACGAACTGTGGGCAGAGGCGCAGCCCCCGCCGCAGCGCATGCAGCAGACATAAACGTTGGTCGAGCGCGGCGCCTTCAATCCGATAGCTGCCGTCCACCTGTGACTGGAGGGTCAAACGGTGGTAACGCTGAATTTCGCGTCCGGTCTCCTCAATATCCTGCCGGGCCGTGGTCTCATCAACGAGGTTGATCCTGCCAAGCCGTTCAGTCGTCACCGACTGTCCGGGCAGATAAAACATCAGGAGCACCTGGCTACGGCGCTGTGGACTGGAAAGCGCAGATGGTGGTTCAATGACGGTCATCATCTGGTAAGTTCCAGTTAGGGTTTCCGCTAAGGATAGACAATGACCGCGGCGTGGGCAGGGAAGAGCGTCCGCTTTTACTCAGGATTGCTGGCGAAGTTCACAGAATTTTTCACGTGAGGAACAGATGAACAGAGTGAAACAATGCACAAGCGCGGCGTTTTTCATGGTTTTATCATGGTCGGCCGCTGCGCATCCGCATAGCTTCATCAGCCTGCAAAGCGAGCCGGTGGTCAAGGACGGTCTGCTGAGCGCCTTTAAAATGCGCTGGACGATGGATGAAATTACCTCATCGGATCTGCTCTATGATGCCGGAAACGCCAAACCGGGCAGCGAAGTCTGGAAAAAGCTGGCGGCGGAGGTGATGGCCAACGTGCTCGGTCAGCACTATTTCAGCGAGCTGTGGCATAACGGTCAGCGGGTTAAATTTGACAATCGTCCCGACGGTTACGGCCTCGAACGTGACGGACTGCAGGCGGTACTCACCTTTACTCTGCCGCTGGCGACGCCGCAACCCATTGCCGGGCAGACGTTTACCTTTTCCACCTTCGACCCGACCTACTACGTCGATATGTTTTATGACAAGGATAGCGATTTTTCCCTGCCCGCAGGGCTGCGGGCCGCCTGTAAGGCAACGGTGATGACGCCAAAACCGAACGACAAAATGCTCTCATACGCCCAGTCGCTGGATAAAGCGGATGCGCCGCCGGAGGATATGGCGCTGGGCAGCTATTTTGCCCAGAAGGTGACCCTGACATGTCAGTAATTTTTACTCCGCGCGCGCGATTTTCGCGCTGGAAAGCGCTGTGGCCGCTGGCGCTGTTGCTGGCTGTGAGCATCATCGGCGGCATCTGGCTGTGGCGGGCGTGGCCGCAGGTGCTGATGCAGAGCGCAGTCTGGCAGCGTTCGCTCAATCTGGAACTCAGCCGCCTGCTGCAGGCGGTGGCGGAGAACCCGGCGGCGGCAGGGCTGTCGCTGCTGGGGTTTAGCTTCGTTTACGGGGTGCTCCATGCCTTAGGGCCCGGACACGGTAAAATTGTCATTACGACCTGGCTTGCCACCCATCCCGCGAAGCTGAAATCAAGCATTGGCCTGACGCTGGCCGCCTCTTTATTACAGGGGCTGGTGGCCATCGCGCTGGTGGTCGTGGTGCTGGCGCTGCTGCAGCTGCCGGCGCGCCAGCTGCACCTCAGCAGTTTCTGGCTGGAGAAGGGGAGCTATTTGCTGGTGGGTGCGTTAGGGCTGCTGCTGTGCTGGCGGGCGTTAAAAAAGCTGCGTCTGCTGCTGCGCCGGCCAACGTTTACCGCTTTTACCCCGCATCATGTTCATAACGAACACTGCGGCTGCGGGCATCAGCATCTCCCGGCCCCGGAGCAGCTGCAGGCCGGCGACGACTGGCGGGCTCGCGCCGCGATCGTCCTGTCGATGGGTATGCGTCCCTGTTCGGGGGCGATCATGGTTCTGCTGTTCAGCAAGGTAATCGGCGTTTTTGGCTGGGGGATGGCGGCGGCGCTGGCGATGGCGGCGGGAACCTCGTTGACTATCACGGCGCTGGCGCTGTTGGTGCATGGGTTCCGCCAACTGGCGATCCGCCTCAGTCGCCATCAGGCGCCAGCGTTATGGAAGCAGGTTAGTTGGGCGACGCTGGCGCTGGCCGGCGGCGTCATATTGCTGGCGGCGGCAGGGGTGATGTGGCTCAGCGCCGTCCCTGCCGGCGGTGGGATCCGTCCGTTTTAGACAGACGCCGGGCGCAAATCCTAAAGTGGGCGCCAGCGCTTGCCGCTGGCGAAGCGATGCTCTAGTTTTCCGCTTTTCGGCGGATGACAAGGAGTCGCTATGGCCGCAAATATCGTTTCTCCCGCGCAGAGCGGGCGGTTCTATTATGGCTGCGCCGGCGCCGCCGGGCTGCTGGCGGGCCTGGCGATCGTATTCTGGTTTCCAGCCCTGGCCAGCTGGTGGCCGTCAGATCTGGTGCGTGTCTACCACGCTATGCCGTATGTTATGCGATTCGGGGTGGCGAGTGTCGCGGATATTCCGCTGGTGGCCTACGCCACCCTAACGCTGTCGGGCTTCGTGCTGGCCTTTTGTCATCCCGGTCACAGTAAACTGCCCATTGTTGCCTGGGCTGTGCATAACCAGCCCTCGCCGCGGGAGATGGTCGACTGGATCCTGCGCAGCTGGGTGTTGCAGTTCGGTTTTCTGGTGATCATTTTCTGGCGTTTCGCGTTTATGGGTAAGCTAAGCAGCGACAGGCTAATGCAGATCGTGGGCATCTTTAACGACGTATGCTATCTGGCCACGCTGGTGCTGGCTGGAATACTGCTGCGCGACGGCTGGCGCGACTTTCAGGGCGTTGCCGCACCGGCAGGCAATATTCGCATTCCGCTGATCTTTGCCCTGAGCTTTTATCTGCCGTTTCAGCTGGTATGGATTTTACTCAGTGCGCAGCAGTATGAGCTGCCGCTGTGGGGATGGCTGCTGCTGGTTCCGGCGATGGTCGGCGTGCTGTTAGCCCGCCTGGCGACGGTAGGGATAGCGCTGTGTTTCCGGCGCTGGCTGGGGACGCAGGGCTGTCTGCGCTGGCGCGGACCGCTGGCCTTATTTAGCGGCCTAACGGTGCTCTGTATTGGCGGCAATGCGGTGATTCGCCAGATCCTCAACATGATAAAATGACATAAAAAAAGGAAGCCGCGGCTTCCTTTTTGACATCAGTAAGAGATTAACGCTTCAGCGCGTCGCTCAGCTGCTCGCGCATGTTCGCCAGCATCGCTTTCACCACGCGCGGGTTACCGGCAACGATGTTGCCCGTCAGCATATAGTTATGACCGCCGGTGAAGTCGCAGACAATCGCGCCAGCTTCACGGGCGATCAGCTCGCCTGCGGCGAAATCCCATGGTTTCAGGGCGATCTCAAAGTAACCGTCAACGCGGCCGGCGGCCACATAGGCCAGATCCAGCGCGGCAGAGCCGGTGCGACGGAAGTCGGCACATTCGGTAAACATGTTGCCGAGAATATTCATGTAGGTGGTGGCGTGCTGCTTCGCTTTGAACGGGAAGCCGGTCGCGATAATGGTGCCGTCGAGGTCGCGAGCGTTGCTGCCGCGCAGACGGTAGCCGTTCAGCTGCGCGCCCTGGCCGCGGGTCGCGGTAAACAGTTCGTTACGCATCGGATCGTAGACCACCGCGACTTCAGTACGACCTTTGATGCGTACGGCGATGGAAACAGAGAAGTGCGGCAGACGTTTAACGAAGTTGGTGGTGCCATCCAGTGGATCGATAACCCATTGAACATCCTGCTCTTCGCCAGCGTGTTCACCGCTTTCTTCGGTGATAATGGTGTGCTGCGGGTAAGATTTGCGAATGGTTTCGATAATAATCGCTTCGGCGGCTTTATCGACGTTGGTCACAAAATCATTGCTGCCTTTCTGGCTGGTTTCTACGGTGTCTGGCGTTTCGTAGTGTTTGGCAATTAAATTACCCGCCTTGCGCGCGGCGCGCACGGCGATGTTCAGCATCGGATGCATCGGTCTCTCTCACTGGATGTTAAAGAACGGGAAAAAACGGCGCATATAATAGCAGCCAAATCTGCTTATGTCTCCGTTTTATGGTAGCATGCACGAATAATCTTTAGCCGAAGAACCATAATGCTGCAAAATATTCGAATCGTACTGGTAGAAACCTCCCATACCGGCAACATGGGCTCCGTAGCCCGCGCGATGAAAACCATGGGCTTAACTAACCTGTGGCTGGTCAATCCGCTGGTCAAACCCGATTCGCAGGCGATAGCCCTGGCCGCGGGCGCCAGCGACGTGATCGGCAACGCGCAGATTGTCGATACCCTTGATGAAGCGCTGGCAGGCTGTAGCCTGGTGGTTGGCACCAGCGCGCGCTCCCGCACGCTGCCGTGGCCGATGCTCGACCCGCGCGAATGCGGTCTGAAAAGCGTCGCCGAAGGTCAGCATGCGCCGGTGGCGCTGGTCTTTGGCCGCGAGCGCGTTGGTCTGACCAACGATGAACTGCAGAAGTGCCACTATCACGTGGCGATCGCCGCCAACCCGGAGTACAGCTCGCTGAACCTGGCGATGGCGGTGCAGGTTATCGCCTATGAAGTGCGGATGGCCTGGCTGGCGGCGCAGGAGCAAGCGCAGCCGGCGGTTGAGCATGAAGAGGCGCCGTACCCGCTGGTGGACGATCTGGAGCGATTCTACGACCATCTTGAGCAGACGCTGCTGGCGACCGGCTTTATCCGCCCGAATCATCCGGGGCAGGTGATGAACAAGCTGCGTCGTCTGTTCACCCGCGCGCGTCCGGAAAGCCAGGAGTTGAACATCCTGCGCGGCATGCTGGCGTCTATTGAGCAGCAGAATAAAGGTAAGTAACCGCGTTAACGCCGGATGGCGCTTCGCTTATCCGGGCTACGAATCGGGCTCGCCTGGCGGGATGAAGGTATCAGGCTATGCGGAAGTAAAACGGCACGGAAAGCCAAATACCTGACTAAAACAGTCAAGTAAATAGTTGACCAAATTACTCGGGAATGTCAGACTTGGCCCTGCTATGCAATACCCATATTAATAAAAAGCCCGGCCAGGGGCGAGTTTGAGGTTAAGTAAGACATGAGACTGACATCTAAAGGGCGTTATGCCGTGACCGCGATGCTTGACGTTGCGCTCAACTCTGAAACGGGCCCGGTGCCGTTGGCAGATATTTCAGAGCGTCAGGGAATTTCGCTTTCCTATCTGGAACAGCTGTTCTCTCGCCTGCGTAAAAATGGCCTGGTTTCCAGCGTTCGTGGCCCAGGTGGTGGTTATCTGTTAGGTAAAGATGCCGGCAGTATCGCCGTCGGCGAAGTCATTAGCGCCGTGGACGAATCCGTTGACGCCACCCGTTGCCAGGGCAAGGGCGGCTGTCAGGGCGGCGATAAATGCCTGACTCACGCGCTGTGGCGCGACCTGAGCGAGCGCCTGACCGGCTTCCTGAACAATATCACCCTCGGGGAACTGGTGAATAACCAGGAGATCCTCGATGTTTCCGGTCGTCAGCATCAGCACGAAACCCAGCGCAATGCGCGCACCCAGGACGCGATTGACGTTAAACTGCGCGCCTGAGTGACCCGTCCCGTTTCGGGCTGCGGCTGACAGGGCAAGGCGGCGCGAAACGGCGGGACAACGATTATAAAGAGCTTTCAGAATCAGGCCGGGATGCTCCGACATTCCGTGTACTCGGTCGTACATCAAGCCGGTTGCCTGATTCCTTGCATTGAGTGATGTACGGAGTTTAAGAGCAATGAAATTACCGATTTACCTCGATTACTCCGCAACCACGCCGGTGGACCCGCGTGTTGCCGAGAAAATGATGCAGTTCCTGACCATGGACGGGACCTTTGGTAACCCGGCCTCCCGTTCCCACCGTTTTGGCTGGCAGGCTGAAGAGGCGGTTGATATCGCCCGCAATCAGATTGCCGAGCTGGTCGGCGCCGACCCGCGCGAAATCGTCTTTACCTCTGGTGCGACTGAATCCGACAACCTGGCGATCAAGGGTGCAGCCAACTTTTATCAGAAAAAAGGCAAGCACATCATCACCAGCAAAACCGAGCATAAAGCGGTTCTGGATACCTGCCGTCAGCTGGAGCGCGAAGGCTTCGAAGTGACCTACCTGGCGCCGCAGAGCAACGGGATTATCGATCTGAAAGAGCTGGAAGCAGCGATGCGTGACGACACCATCCTGGTTTCCATCATGCATGTGAATAACGAAATCGGCGTGGTGCAGGATATCGCTACCATCGGCGAGATGTGTCGCGCCCGCGGTATCATTTACCACGTAGACGCCACCCAGAGCGTGGGCAAGCTGCCTATCGATCTGAGCCAGCTGAAAGTTGACCTGATGTCCTTCTCCGGTCACAAAATCTACGGTCCGAAAGGCATCGGCGCGCTGTACGTACGTCGTAAGCCGCGTATTCGTATCGAAGCGCAAATCCACGGCGGCGGCCACGAGCGCGGTATGCGTTCCGGTACTCTGCCTGTTCACCAGATCGTCGGCATGGGTGAAGCTTACCGTATCGCCAAAGAAGAGATGGAAAGCGAGATGGCGCGTCTGCGCACGCTGCGCAACCGTCTGTGGAACGGCGTGAAGGATATGGAAGAAGTGTACCTCAACGGCGACCTCGAGCAGGGCGCGCCGAACATTCTTAACGTCAGCTTCAACTATGTTGAAGGCGAGTCGCTGATTATGGCGCTGAAAGACCTGGCGGTTTCCTCCGGTTCAGCCTGTACTTCCGCGAGCCTTGAGCCATCCTACGTGCTGCGCGCGTTAGGCATGACTGATGAACTGGCGCACAGTTCTATTCGTTTCTCTTTAGGTCGTTTCACTACCGAAGAAGAGATTGACTATGCCATCGATCTGATTCGCAAATCCATTGGCCGTCTGCGCGAGCTTTCTCCGCTGTGGGAAATGTTCAAACAGGGCGTGGATCTGAACAGCATTGAATGGTCACATCACTAATTCGGCACCAATAAGGAGAATTCATCATGGCTTACAGCGAAAAAGTTATCGATCATTACGAGAATCCGCGCAACGTCGGCTCTTTTGACAACAGCGACGAGAACGTCGGCAGCGGCATGGTCGGCGCGCCGGCCTGCGGCGACGTGATGAAGCTGCAGATTAAAGTCAACAATGAAGGTATCATTGAAGACGCGCGCTTCAAGACCTACGGCTGCGGTTCCGCTATCGCTTCCAGCTCCCTGGTTACCGAGTGGGTGAAGGGCAAATCGCTGGACGAAGCGCAGGCGATCAAGAACACCGATATCGCCGATGAACTGGAACTGCCGCCGGTGAAAATCCACTGCTCGATCCTGGCGGAAGACGCGATTAAAGCCGCGATTGCGGATTACAAAAGCAAACGTGAAGCAAAATAATTAGTTGAGGTTTTGTTATGTCGATTACTCTTAGCGACAGTGCAGCAGCGCGAGTCAATGCCTTCCTGGCGAACCGCGGTAAAGGGTTTGGCCTGCGCCTGGGCGTAAGAACCTCCGGCTGCTCGGGTATGGCCTATGTACTGGAGTTTGTTGACGAGCCGGCGGCTGAAGACACCGTGTTTGAAGACAAAGGCGTGAAGGTCGTGATCGACGGCAAAAGTCTGCAATTCCTCGACGGCACTCAGCTGGACTTCGTCAAAGAAGGCCTCAACGAAGGGTTCAAATTCACTAACCCTAACGTCAAAGATGAGTGCGGCTGCGGCGAAAGCTTTAACGTATAATCGGTACTCCTCAACCCCACCGCGGTCACGCCGCGCGTGGGGTTTTAATTTAGATGCATGACCCTGAGGTTACTATGGACTATTTCACCCTCTTCGGGTTACCAGCCAGCTATACCCTCTCGCTTGAACAACTGGCTGTCCGGTATCAGGATCTGCAGCGCCAGTACCATCCGGATAAATTTGCCAGCGCGCCTGCGGCGGAACAGCTTGCGGCGGTTCAGCATTCCGCCACTATAAACCAGGCCTGGCAGACGCTGCGCCATCCGCTGACTCGCGCAGAATATCTCCTTTCGCTGCATGGCTTCGATCTGGCCAGCGAGCAGCATACCGTTCGCGATACCGCGTTCCTGATGGAACAGCTGGAATTGCGCGAAGAGCTGGATGAGATCGGCCAGGCGAAAGACGACGCGCGGCTGGAAGGTTTTATCAAACGGGTGAAAGCGCTGTTTGATACCCGTCAGCAGCTGATGGTTGACCAATTGCATAATGAGAGCTGGGAGGCGGCGGCGGACACGGTTCGTAAGCTCCGTTTCCTCGATAAACTGCGCAGCAGTGCTGAAGAACTCGAAGAAAAACTGCTCGATTTTTAATTTTCGGAAGCAATTATGGCCTTATTACAAATTAGTGAGCCCGGCCTGAGCGCCGCGCCGCACCAGCGTCGTCTGGCGGCCGGTATCGACCTGGGCACCACCAATTCTCTGGTGGCTACCGTGCGTAGCGGCCAGGCCGAGACTCTGCCCGATCATCAAGGCCGCTATCTGCTGCCGTCGGTGGTGAACTACCACGCTTCGGGGCTGACCGTCGGCTATGACGCCCGGCTTAACGCCGCTCAGGATCCTGCCAATACCATCAGCTCCGTGAAACGGATGATGGGGCGCTCCCTCGCCGATATTCAAAACCGTTACCCGCATCTGCCGTATCAGCTGCAGGCCAGTGAAAACGGCCTGCCGATGATCCAGACCGCCGGCGGCCTGCTGAACCCGATTCGCGTCTCCGCCGATATCCTCAAAGCGCTGGCCGCCCGGGCGACCGAAGCGCTGGCCGGCGAACTCGACGGCGTGGTCATTACCGTTCCCGCTTACTTCGATGACGCTCAGCGCCAGGGAACCAAAGACGCGGCGCGTCTGGCGGGCCTGCACGTGCTGCGCCTGCTCAATGAGCCGACCGCGGCGGCTATTGCCTACGGCCTCGACTCCGGCCAGGAAGGGGTGATTGCGGTCTACGATCTCGGCGGCGGCACCTTTGATATCTCCATTCTGCGTTTAAGCCGCGGGGTGTTTGAAGTGCTGGCCACCGGCGGCGACTCGGCTCTCGGCGGCGATGATTTCGATCACCTGCTGGCTGACTACCTGCGCGAGCAGGCGGGCTTCAGCGACCGCAGCGATAACCGTCTGCAGCGTGAGCTGCTGGATGCCGCCATCGCGGCGAAAATCGCCTTGAGCGATGCCGAGGCAGCGCACGTCGAGGTCGGCGGCTGGCAGGGCGATATCACCCGCAGCCAGTTTAACGATCTGATTGCCCCGCTGGTAAAACGTACCCTGATGGCCTGCCGTCGGGCGCTAAAAGACGCTGGCGTTGAAGCGCAAGAAGTGCTGGAAGTGGTGATGGTCGGCGGTTCGACCCGCGTGCCGCTGGTGCGTGAGCGCGTTGGCGAGTTCTTCGGTCGCACTCCGCTGACCTCCATTGACCCGGACAAAGTTGTCGCCATCGGCGCGGCGATCCAGGCCGATATCCTGGTGGGCAACAAGCCGGACAGCGAACTGCTGCTGCTCGACGTTATCCCGCTGTCGTTAGGCCTGGAAACCATGGGCGGCCTGGTGGAGAAAGTGATCCCGCGTAATACCACCATTCCGGTGGCCCGCGCGCAGGAGTTTACCACCTTCAAAGATGGCCAGACGGCGATGTCCATTCACGTGATGCAGGGCGAGCGTGAGCTGGTCCAGGATTGCCGTTCGCTGGCGCGCTTTGCGCTGCGTGGTATCCCGGCGCTGCCGGCGGGCGGGGCGCATATTCGCGTTACCTTCCAGGTGGATGCCGATGGCCTGCTGAGCGTTACGGCGATGGAAAAATCGACCGGCGTGGAAGCCTCCATCCAGGTGAAACCGTCTTACGGTCTGACCGATGGCGAAATCGCCACCATGATTAAAGATTCGATGAGCTACGCCGAACAGGATATTCAGGCGCGCATGCTGGCTGAACAGAAAGTGGAAGCCGCGCGCGTACTGGAGAGCCTGACAAGCGCGCTGGCCGCCGACGCCGCGCTGTTAAGCGCCGCGGAGCGTCAGGCCATCGATGCCGCTGCGGAGCAGGTACGCGCCGCCGCGGCAGGCGACGACGCTGACGCGATTAAAGAAGCGATTAAAAATATCGACACACAAACCCAGGAATTCGCCGCTCGCCGTATGGATCAGTCGGTCCGTATCGCGCTGAAAGGCCAATCCGTGGACGAGGTTTAAAATGCCAAAAATTGTATTTCTGCCCCACCAGGACCTGTGTCCGGATGGCATCGTTGTGGAAGCTGAGACCGGTGAAACCATTCTCGATGCCGCGCTGCGTAGCGGTATCGAAATTGAACACGCCTGCGAAAAATCCTGTGCCTGCACCACCTGCCACTGCATCGTGCGTGAAGGTTTTGACTCGCTGGCGGAAAGTAGCGAAGATGAAGACGACATGCTGGATAAAGCCTGGGGGCTGGAACCTGACAGCCGTCTGAGCTGCCAGGCGCGCGTCACCGACGAAGATCTGGTCGTTGAGATCCCGCGTTACACCATCAACCACGCACGCGAGCACTAATATGGCACTGAAATGGACCGACAGTCGCGAAATCGGCGAAGCCTTGTATGACGCTTACCCGGATCTCGACCCGAAAACCGTTCGCTTTACCGACATGCATCAGTGGATTTGCGATTTGGAAGAGTTTGATGATGATCCAAACGCATCCAATGAAAAAATTCTCGAGGCGATTCTGCTAGTCTGGCTAGACGAGGCCGAATAATTTCGCGTTAAGCGAAAACATTTTAACGGGCTGCCATAGGGTGGCCCGTTTGCTAAGAAGGATAATGATAATGACCGAAGCTATGAAGATTACGCTTTCTACTCAGCCAGCCGATGGACGCTGGGGAGAAAAAGCGACCTGGAGCATCAATAACGACGGCATCGCTCTACATCTCAACGGTAAAGACGACCTCGGGCTTATCCAGCGCGCGGCGCGCAAAATTGACGGCATGGGCATCAAGCACGTCGCCCTGAGCGGCGAAGGCTGGAACACCGATCGCGCCTGGGCCTTTTGGGCCGGCTATAAAGGGCCGAAAGGTCAGCGTCAGGTCGAATGGCCATCCCTTGACGACGCGCAGCGCAGCGAGCTGGATAACCGCCTGACGATCATCGACTGGGTGCGCGACACCATCAATGCGCCGGCGGAAGAGCTGGGTCCGGAGCAGCTGGCGCAGCGCGCTGTCGACCTGCTATGTGGCGTGGCGGGTGAGAAGATAAGCTATCGCATCACCAAAGGCGAAGATCTGCGCGAGCAGGGCTATCTTGGTCTGCATACCGTGGGCCGCGGCTCCGAGCGTCCGCCGGTCCTGCTGGCGCTGGACTATAACCCGACCGGCGATAAAGAGGCGCCGGTATACGCCTGCCTGGTGGGCAAAGGCATCACCTTTGATTCCGGCGGCTACAGCATTAAACAGAGCGCCTTTATGGATTCAATGAAATCCGATATGGGCGGTGCGGCGACTATCACCGGCGCGCTGGCTTTCGCCATTACCCGCGGTCTGAACAAACGTGTGAAGCTGTTCCTGTGCTGCGCCGACAACCTGATCAGCGGTAACGCCTTCAAACTGGGCGATATTATTCATTATCGCAACGGCAAAACCGTTGAAGTTATGAACACTGACGCGGAAGGCCGCCTGGTGCTGGCGGATGGCCTGATTGACGCCTCGGCGCAGAAGCCAGAGCTGCTCATCGACGCCGCCACCCTGACCGGCGCGGCGAAAACCGCGTTGGGCAATGATTACCACGCGCTGTTCAGCTTTGACGATGCGCTGGCGAATCGCCTGCTGGCGAGCGCTCAGGCGGAAAACGAAGCCTTCTGGCGTCTGCCGCTGGCCGAGTTCCACCGCAACCAGCTGCCGTCCAACTTTGCTGACCTGAACAATACCGGCAGCGCGGCCTATCCGGCCGGCGCCAGCACCGCGGCGGGCTTCCTGTCCCACTTCGTGGAAAACTACCATCAGGGTTGGCTGCATATCGACTGTTCGGCAACCTACCGCAAATCTGCCGTTGAGCAGTGGTCGGCGGGCGCCACCGGGCTTGGCGTGCGTACCATTGCTAACCTGCTGACAGCTGAGTAATGGCCTTGCCGGGTGGCGCCCGCGCTTACCCGGCCAGGAAAACCATATGCCCGCGTGGACGAATGGCCGCCGGGCAATTCATTGTGAAGTAGCCAAACTATGTCAGATACAAAAAATGAATTAGAAACCCTGCTGGAAAAAGCGGCGACTGAGCCCGCCCATCGTCCGGCATTTTTCAGCGCGCTGCTGGAGGCCACCGTCTGGGTGCCGGGCAGGGCAGCCGATGGCGAGCAGATTGTCGAAGATAGCGCGCTGGATCTGCAGCATTGGGAAAAAGACGACGGTACCTCGGTGATCCCATTCTTTACCTCGCTGGAGGCGCTGCAGCAGGCGGTGGCGGATGAACAGGCCTTCGTGATGATGCCGGCCCGCACGCTGATGGCGATGACGCTGGGCGAATCGTTATTCCTCAACCCGAAGCTGCCGAGCGGCAAAGAGTTCACCCCACGGGAAATCAGCCATCTGTTAGGCGAAGAGGGCAGCCCACTGAGCACCCAGACGGTACTGGAAGGCGGCGAAGCGCTGCTGCTGTCTGAAGTCGCCGAACCGCCGGCGCAGATGGTCGATTCGCTGACCACGTTGTTCAAAACGCTCAAGACCGTCAAGCGGGCGTTTCTGTGCTCGATTAAAGAGCGCGCCGACGCGCCGGCCAACTTATTGATCGGGATTGAAGCGGAAGGAGATATTGAAGCCATTATCCAGACCACCGGCAGCGTGGCCACCGATACCTTGCCAGGCGACGAACCGATCGATATTTGCCAGGTGGTGGAAGGCGAGAAGGGCATCAGCCATTTTATGATTGCCCATATCACGCCGTTCTATGAAAAGCGCTGGGGCAGCTTCCTGCGCGATTTTAAGCAGAACCGCATTATCTGACAGCGGGGGCGGCAGCCCCCGCTGTTTCTTTCTGCTTCCAGTCGAGGCACAAAAGCGGGGTGGCAAAAGCTAATGCAGGGCGGCAAAGATTCGCGGATAGGCAGACACCATGTGATAGAGGAGAAATCCCGTCACGCACAGTGTGACAATGCCGTTGAAGAGCGCCATATCCCCGCGCCAGGCCCGGCACCTCTCTTCGCCCAGCAGAGAACGTAGCGCTGCCACCAGCCCGCCGACCAGCATAAACGCCAGTAACACCCCTGCCATTTGCGCGATAACAATGTACCAGCCCAGCGGTGTATTCACGCCCCGGGCGCTCATCAGCGCGATCTGCGCCGGCAAAATCGTCTGGAACCCGAGGGTAAGTATCATGAGAAGACGCAGGTCCGCCAGCTGAGCGTCGAACGTGCGGGCCAGGCGCCGGGCGTCACGCAGGAGCAGCACCCCTGACGCCACCGCCGCGGCAACGCTGATGTGCTGGAGAATAAAAATATATAACGCCAGGGTTCCGGATGGGACCCGGGACAAAAAGAACAGATTGCAAAAGACAATGACCAGCAGGCCAAATTTTGTGACCCAGGCACGGAATACCTCGCCGGGCCAGCGCCGGCTTGACGCTGGGTTATGCATCATCCACGCGGCAAGGGTCGACTTACCGTAACCGGGCGCGAGCAGCACCATCAGAAAACCCAGCAGCGCCTGATGGCAATAGGTGACTAACGGAACGTCTTCGAGAGTGACCCCGAGAAAGCGGGTATACACGGAGACTGGCGCAGGCACCAGGCTTAGCCATGTCCGGTTCCATTGCGGCCAAAAATAAAGGATCGCGCCGCCTGCCAGCAGGCCAGCTATACCTCCCAGCCAGGGAAGGCGCGGTGAATAAGCCGAATGTGGGTTAGAGACTAATGCCATTTTCACTCCTTGTGGTGACATCAGATTGGGATGGACTGGATGCGCTATCAGCCCTGAGGAATTCTGTACCAGTGCTCTGCCTCCCCATCAGGCAAAGCGAACTCGGCAGGAACAAGCCCTGCGGCAGCACAGAGTAACCGGTTTAGCGAGAAGCAGAAGAAAGTGGGAGAGAAAATCAGAAATTATTTAGTGACCGCGGAACGGGAGGCCCGCGGTCACGCCGTGTTTACGGAGCGGCAGGGGCCGGTTCAATCGGCAGATCGCTCCGCGCGCCCCATTCGCTCCAGGAGCCGTCATACAGGCAGACGCCGTTCACGCCAAGCGTGGTGAGCGCCAGCACGACCACCGCCGCCGTCACCCCCGAGCCGCAGCTGGCGATGATCGGCCGTTCAAAATCGACACCCTGACGTAAAAAGATGTCGTTCAGCTCGTCAACGGTTTTCAGTTCGCCGTTAATCACCAGATCCGTCCACGGTACGTTCAGCGCGCCGGGGATATGCCCGCGGCGCAGGCCCGGGCGCGGTTCGTCGGCCTGGCCGTTAAACCGGGCCGCCGGACGGGCATCGACAATCTGCGCCGATCCTTCATGGCTGACCAACAGGACGTCGGTCAGACGCTTAATTTGTTGAGGATCGAACCGCACGTCGAATTCCCCTTCGGCCACCTCCGGCATCCCTTGTTCCAGCGGCAGTTCGTCGCGCCGCCAGCCCTCCAGCCCGCCGGCCAGAATTGACACCTTCTCTACGCCAAAGGTGCGCAGCATCCACCACGCGCGCGGGGCGGAAAACAGATTGCCTTCGTCATAGACCACCAGATGCTTATCGCTGCAGACGCCCAGTTCGCGCATGGCGACGGCAAACGCTTCGGCCCGCGGCATCATATGCGGCAGCGGACTGGTGTGGTCGGATAGCGCCTCGATATCGAAAAACAGCGCGTTCGGCACATGGCCGGCGCGGTATTCCGCGGCCATATCCCGCAGGGCCTCCTGCCCGGCGGGCGCCATGCGGGCGTCGATAATCTGAATTTCCGGGTCATCAATATGTTCTGCCAGCCAGTCGGCAGCGACAAAAAACGAGGTGGACATAGGTGCCTCCGTTTTATTATTCATGACTGAATTGTCGGCGTTTTAGCTGGCGCTGACAAGTTAAGGACGCCAGAGTGGGGACGGCGTCACGGCACTTTTCTGATTAATCGGCAGAAACCCGCTTCGTCACTGTTGAGAAGCGCCGCCATAACGCATAATAAATGTGACAAATTGCATCAGGCTCATCGGCCGAGGGGTTAGAAGGATGAAACCATTTCGTTTAGCGGCGCTATCACTGGCGCTCCTTACCGCATTTTCATTAACCGGGTGTGATGACAGCGGTACACCGCAGGCCTCGGCCCCGGCGCCAGCCGCGGATAGCAACCCAGGCGCGACGGCAAAACCGGGCCGCGCCCAGCTGGCGGCGCTGGCGGAAAAAAGCCAGGGTAAAGCGCTGACGCTCCTCGACGCCTCGGAGGTGCAACTGGATGGCGCCGCGACCCTGGTGCTGACGTTTTCCGTCCCGCTGCAGCCGGACCAGGATTTCTCCCGCAGCGTGCATCTGGTCGACAAGAAAAGCGGTAAGGTGGACGGTGCCTGGGAGCTGGCGCCGAATCTGAAAGAGCTGCGTCTGCGTCACCTTGAGCCAAAGCGCGAGCTGATTGTCTCGGTCGACCCGACGCTGACCGCCCTGAACAAGGCGACGCTCGACAAACCGTTTGAGAAGACCCTGACCACCCGCGATATCGCACCGAGCGTTGGGTTTGCCAGCCGCGGCTCGCTGCTGCCGGGCAACGTGGTCGCCGGGCTGCCGGTGATGGCGCTGAACGTCGATAATGTCGACGTTAATTTCTTCCGCATTAAGCCGGAATCGCTCTCCGCCTTTGTCAGTCAGTGGGAATACCGTAACTCGTTAAGCAACTGGGAATCTGATGAACTGCTGAAGATGGCGGATCTGGTCTACAGCGGCCGCTTCGATCTCAACCCGGCGCGTAATACTCGCGAAAAGCTGCTGCTGCCGCTGAGCGATATCAAGCCGCTCCAGCAGCCTGGCGTCTACGTGGCGGTCATGAACCCGGCGGGCCGTTATAGCTACAGCAACGCGGCGACGCTGTTTACCCTCAGCGATATCGGCGTCTCGGCGCATCGCTACCATAACCGGCTGGACGTTTTTACCCAGAGTCTGGAAAACGGCGCCGCCCAGTCGGGCATTGAGGTGCAGTTGCTCAATGCCAAAGGGCAGATCCTGGTGGAAGCGAAAAGCGACAGCCAGGGCCACGTCACCCTGCAAACCGATAAAGAAGCCGCGCTGCTGCTGGCGCACAAAGAGGGGCAGACCACGCTGCTCGACCTCAAGCTGCCGGCGCTGGATCTGGCGGAATTCTCTATCGCAGGCGCGCCCGGCTTTAGCAAACAGTTCTTTATGTTTGGCCCGCGCGATCTCTATCGTCCCGGCGAAACGGTGATCCTTAATGCGCTGTTGCGCGATAGCGACGGCAAGCCGCTGGCGGAGCAGCCGGTGAAACTGGAGGTGGTTCAGCCAGACGGCCAGGTGATCCGCTCGGTGATGAGCAAACCAGTGAATGGCCTGTACCAGTTTACTTATCCGCTCGACAGCGGCGCGGCTACCGGCATGTGGCACATTCGCGCCAGCGCCGGCGACAATCAGCCGCGCGAATGGGATTTCCACGTTGAAGACTTTATGCCGGAACGCATGGCCCTGAACCTGACGCCGCAGGCCGCGCCAGTCGCGCCGGATGCCGACGTCACCTTTGGCGTTAGCGGCGCTTATCTCTACGGCGCGCCGGCCAGCGGCAACCAGCTGCAGGGCAAGCTGTTCCTGCGCCCGCTGCGCGACGCCGTCGCTGCGCTGCCGGGCTTCCAGTTCGGCGATATTGCGGAAGAAAACCTCTCCCGTAGTCTGGATGAAGTCCAGCTGACGCTGGACGAAAAAGGCCATGGCGAAGTGACTACCTCAAGCCAGTGGCAGGATAGCCATTCGCCGCTGCAGGTGGTGCTGCAGGCCAGCCTGCTGGAATCCGGCGGTCGCCCGGTGACCCGTACGGTTAAGCAGCCGATCTGGCCCGCCGAGGCGCTGCCGGGGATCCGCCCGCAATTTACGCTGAAGGACGTTTACGATTACCGCACCGATACCACCGTGAAACAGCCGGTGGTGGATGAAAACAGTAACGCCGCGTTTGATATCGTCTATGCCGACGTCAAAGGCGAGAAAAAAGCGATCTCCGGTCTCCAGGTGCGGCTGATCCGCGAGCGGCGCGACTACTACTGGAACTGGTCCGACAGCGAAGGCTGGCAGTCGCAGTTCGATCAAAAAGATCTGCAGGAGGGCGAGGAGTCGCTGGACCTGCAGGCCGGCCAGATCGGCAAAGTGAGCTTCCCGGTGGAGTGGGGATCCTATCGCCTGGAGGTGAAAGGACCGGACGACGTGGTCAGCAGCGTGCGCTTCTGGGCGGGCTACAGCTGGCAGGATAACAGCGAAGGCGCCGGCGCGGCGCGTCCTGACCGGGTCACCATGAAGCTGGATAAACCGAGCTATAAACCGGGCGACACCATCAGGCTGCACATCGCCGCCCCGGCGGCGGGTAAAGGCTACGCAATGGTGGAATCCAGCGAAGGGCCGCTGTGGTGGCAGGAAATTGACGTCCCGGCGGAGGGGATGGACCTGTCGATCCCGGTGGATAAAACCTGGAATCGCCACGACCTCTACCTCAGCACGCTGGTGGTTCGTCCCGGCGATAAATCGCGCTCGGCAACGCCGAAACGCGCGGTGGGCCTGCTGCATCTGCCGCTGGGCGATGAAAACCGTCGCCTGACGCTGGCGCTGGAGGCCCCGGACAAAATGCGCCCCAACCAGCCGCTGACGGTGAAAGTGAAAGCCAGCGTCAAAGAGGGCGAGGCGCCGAAACAGGTCAATGTCCTGCTCTCGGCGGTGGATAGCGGGGTACTGAATATCACCGATTACGCTACCCCGGATCCGTGGAACGCCTTCTTTGGCCAGAAGCGTTACGGCGCAGATATCTATGACATCTACGGCCAGGTGATCGAAGGGCAGGGACGTGTGGCCAGCCTGCGCTTCGGCGGCGATGGCGACGAGTTAAAACGCGGCGGCAAACCGCCGGTCAACCACGTGACGATCGTCGCCCAGCAGGCGCAGCCGGTGGTATTGAACGATCAGGGCGAAGGCACGGTGACGTTACCCATTGGCGATTTTAACGGCGAGCTGCGGGTGATGGCCCAGGCGTGGACGGCGGATGACTTCGGCAGCAGCGAAGATAAAGTGGTGGTGGCCGCCCCGGTCATCGCCGAGCTGAACACCCCGCGCTTCCTCGCCAGCGGCGATACTACGCGTCTGGCGCTGGATCTCAGCAATCTGACCGATAAACCGCAAACCCTGCAGGTTCATCTTACCGCCAGCGGGCTGGTGACCTTGACCGATGGCCAACTGCCGCCGGTGCAACTGGCGCCGGGGGCGCGCAGCACGCTGTTTATACCAGTGAGCGCGCTGGCGGGCTTCGGCGATGGTCAGGTTAATGCCACCATCAGCGGCCTGAGCCTGCCGGGCGAAACCTTCGCCCCGCTGCAAAAACAGTGGAAAATCGGCGTGCGTCCGGCGTACCCGGCACAGACCGTCAACAGCGGCGCAGTGCTGCAGCCAGGTGAAAGCTGGCAGCCGCCGGCGGCGCAGAGCCAGGGCTTTGCCCCGCAAACGCTGCAGGGCCAACTGCTGCTCAGCGGTAAACCACCGTTGAATCTCGCCCGCTATATCCGCGAGCTGAAAGCCTATCCTTACGGCTGCCTTGAGCAGACCGCCAGCGGCCTGTTCCCGTCCCTGTATACCAGCGCGGCGCAGCTAAAGGCGCTGGGCATTAGCGGGGACAGCGACGAAAAACGCCGCGCGGCCATCGATGTCGGTATTTCACGCCTGCTGCAGATGCAGCTGGAAAACGGCGGCTTTGCGCTATGGGATAGAGAGGGGCCGGAAGAGTACTGGCTGACCGCCTACGCCATGGACTTCCTCGTGCGCGCCAGCGAGCAGGGCTATAGCGTACCGGTCAACGCCATTAATAAAGGTAACGAGCGCCTGCTGCGCTATCTGCAGGAGCCGGGCCTGATGACCGTGCGCTACAGCGACGACGCCCAGGCTAGCCGCTTTGCCGCTCAGGCCTATGCCGCGCTGGTGCTGGCGCGTCAGCAAAAAGCGCCGCTCGGCGCCTTGCGTGAAATCTGGAGCCGTCACGACCAGGCGCGATCCGGCTTGCCGCTGCTGCAGCTCGGCATTGCGCTGAAAACCATGGGCGATGCGCCGCGCGGCGACGCCGCCCTGAAGCTGGCGGTTGCCACCCCGCGCCAGGATGAGAATCGTTGGCTGGGCGATTACGGTAGCCCGCTGCGCGATAACGCCCTGAAGCTGGCGCTGCTGGAAGAGAATAAGCTGCTGCCGGAGGTGCAAACTCAGCTGTTGAGCACGCTGTCGGAAGAGGCCTATGGCCAGCGCTGGCTGTCGACCCAGGAAACCAACGCCTTGTTCCTTGCCGGACGTACGCTGGCGGACCTGCCGGGCAGCTGGCAGGCGCAAACCTCGCTGCAGGCGGAGCCGCTGGCCGGCGACAAAGCGCAAACCCGCAACCTCGACGGCGATCGGCTGGCGGCGCTGCAGGTGAGTAATACCGGCAGTCAGCCGCTGTGGCTGCGTCTCGACAGCAGCGGCTATCCGCAAAGCGCGCCGCAGCCGGGCGGTAACGTCCTGGGGATTGAACGCACTATTTTCGATACCCAGGGGCAGCAGAAATCGCTGTCTTCACTGCGCAGCGGCGAACTGGTGCTCGTCAAGCTGGAGGTGACCGCCAAACGCAACGTGCCTGACGCGCTGGTGGTTGATCTGTTGCCAGCCGGTCTGGAGCTGGAAAACCAGAATCTGGCCAACAGCAGCGCCAGCCTGCAGGAGAATGGCGACGCGGTGCAAAACCTGTTTAACC
Organism: Klebsiella sp. P1954; assembly: GCF_018199955.1. Lineage (NCBI taxonomy): Bacteria > Pseudomonadati > Pseudomonadota > Gammaproteobacteria > Enterobacterales > Enterobacteriaceae > Klebsiella > Klebsiella sp. P1954. Next base: position 4,354,528 of record NZ_CP073373.1, read on the forward strand.
AGATGCAGCAGGCGGATATTCAGCATATCGAGTTCCGCGATGACCGTTTCGTCGCCGCCGTCGCTGTCAATGAAGGCCAGCCGGTGACGCTGGTCTATCTGGCGCGGGCGGTGACGCCGGGCACTTATCAGGTCCCGCAGCCGCAGGTGGAATCGATGTATGCGCCGCAGTGGCGGGCGACAGGAGCGGCCAGCGGTCCGCTCACCGTGACGCCGTAAATGCGCGTATTGCCTCGGGTAAAACGCCGCTGGCGCTGGCTGGCGGCGTTTATTTTTCTGCTGTGGCTGGCGGTGCTGGCGGCCGATCGCCTGTGGCCGCTGCCGCTGCATGACGTCACGCCTGCCCGTGTGGTGGTGGCGGAAGACGGGACGCCGTTGTGGCGGTTTGCCGACGCGCAGGGCGTCTGGCGTTATCCGGTCACGCTCGCCGACGTGTCGCCGCGCTATCTGCAGGCGCTCATCCAGTATGAAGACCGCTGGTTCTGGCGCCATCCGGGGGTCAATCCCTTCGCGGTGCTGCGCGCCGCCTGGCAGGATCTTACTTCCGGGCGAGTTATCTCGGGCGGCAGCACGCTTACCATGCAGGTGGCACGCCTGCTTGATCCCCATCCACGCACCTTCGGCGGCAAGCTGCGCCAGCTGTGGCGAGCGCTGCAGCTGGAGTGGCATCTGTCAAAAAGCGACATTCTAACCCTCTATTTGAACCGCGCGCCGTTTGGCGGCACCCTGCAGGGGATCGGCGCGGCCAGCTGGGCCTATCTCGGTAAGTCGCCTGCCCGGCTTAGCTACGGCGAGGCGGCGCTGCTGGCGGTACTTCCCCAGGCGCCCAGTCGTTTACGTCCGGACCGCTGGCCGCAGCGGGCCCAGGCGGCGCGTGATAAAGTGCTTACGCGAATGGTCAGCCAGGGCGTCTGGCCGGAGCAGGCGGTAAAGGAAGCGGTGGAGGAGCCAGTATGGCTGTTTCCGCGCCAGATGCCGCAGCTGGCGCCGCTTTTTTCACGCCGCGCGCTGGCGACCAGTCGTGATGAAAAGGTGGTGACGACTCTGGATGCCGGACTGCAGCGGCAACTGGAAGATCTGGCGCTGAACTGGAAATCACGCCTGCCGCCGCGCAGTTCGCTGGCGATGGTCGTCGTCGACCACACGGATATGAAAGTTCGCGGCTGGGTGGGCTCGGCGGATATCACCGACGACAGCCGCTTCGGCCATATTGATATGGTCTCGGCGGTACGCTCGCCGGGGTCGGTGCTGAAACCCTTTATCTACGCGATGGCGATGGATGAGGGGCTGATTCACCCGGCATCGCTATTACAGGATGTGCCACGGCGTTTTAGCGATTATCGCCCCGGTAATTTCGACAGCGGGTTTCATGGCCCGGTGAGCGCCAGCGAGGCGCTGGTTCGGTCGCTGAATCTGCCGGCGGTGCAGGTGCTCGAAGCCTATGGACCAAAACGCTTTGCGGCTAATTTACGCAACGCCGGGCTGCCCCTGACGCTGCCCGCTGGCGCAGAGCCGAATCTGTCGCTAATCCTCGGCGGCGCCGGGGCGCGGCTGGAAGATATTGTCGCGGCGTACAGCGCCTTCGCCCGCCATGGCAAGGCGGCGCGGCTGCGCCTGAAGCCGAGCGATCCATTGACCGAGCGCGCGCTGATGTCGCCCGGGGCGGCATGGATCGTCCGGCGTATTTTGGCCGGCGAAGCGCAACCGGTTCCCGATGCCTCGCTGCCGCAGGCGGTGCCGCTGGCGTGGAAAACCGGCACCAGCTACGGCTATCGCGACGCGTGGGCGGTCGGCCTCAATGCGCGATATCTGATAGGCATCTGGACCGGGCGCCCGGACGGTACGCCGGTGGTGGGCCAGTTTGGCTTCGCCAGCGCCGTGCCGCTGCTCAACCAGGTCAATAATCTGCTGCTGGCCCGCCCGGCGATGAGCCGCGGCGGGCTGCCGAGCGATCCGCGCCCGGCAACGGTCAGCCAGGGGACAATCTGCTGGCCTGGCGGGCAGGATCTGCCGGCGGGCGACAGCAACTGTCGTCGTCGCCTGGCCAGCTGGCTTTTGGATGCCAGCCAGCCGCCGACTCTGCTGCTGCCGGGGCAGGAGAGCGTACGCGGGATCCGCTTCCCGGTGTGGCGCAATGAACACGGCGAACGGGTGGCGGCGGATTGTCCCGGCGCTCGGGAAAGCCAGGTCGAAGTCTGGCCGCTGCCGCTGGATCCCTGGCTGCCGGCCAGCGAAAGGCGGCGCGCGCGCCTGGGACCGGCATCGGAGTCATGCCCGCCGTTACAGACTCAGGATACCGCGCCGCTGGTGCTGTCCGGCATCCGTGATGGGGCGGTGATAAAACGTCTCCCGGGTGAGGCGCGGGTGATGTTGCCGCTACAAACCAGCGGTGGGGAGGGGCGGCGCTGGTGGTTTATTAATGGCGAACCGTTAGAGGCCGCCGGCGCAAGAACCACGCTAATGCTGGATAAACCCGGCGAGTGGCAGTTGGTGGTGATGGATGAAGCGGGTCAGACGGCGGCCGCCAGCTTCACCCTGCAATAACCAGGGTGAATTTGTTGTTGGCGGTTTGTGTTTTCAATACTCATCTTATTTTAACAAAATGTTACCTTCATCCGTAGGCAGGGGCGGGGATGCTCATTATAATGCGCGCCAGGCCATACAATCGTATGTGCAACAACAGAACATTTAATTAGAGGTAATCATGGCTATTGAACGTACTTTTTCCATCATCAAACCAAACGCGGTGGCAAAAAACGTTATTGGCAGCATCTTTTCCCGCTTTGAAGCTGCAGGGTTCAAAATCGTCGGCACCAAAATGCTGCACCTGACCGTTGAACAGGCTCGTGGTTTCTATGCTGAGCACGAAGGTCGCCCGTTCTTCGACGGTCTGGTTGAGTTCATGACCTCCGGCCCGATCGTGGTTTCCGTTCTGGAAGGCGAAAATGCGGTACAGCGTCACCGTGACCTGCTGGGCGCCACCAATCCGGCAAACGCCCTGGCGGGTACCCTGCGCGCTGACTACGCTGACAGCTTCACCGAGAACGGCACCCACGGTTCCGACTCTGTAGAATCCGCTGCCCGCGAAATCGCGTTCTTCTTTGCTGAAGGCGAGGTTTGCCCGCGCACTCGCTAATCTCCTGCGTCTTTCACGCCACAGCATTGTTGGCTTCCTTCGCGCACCCCGGTCACATAGTTATCTATGCTCCCGGGGATTTGCGAACTCGCCGTCTCGCTGTGACCTGAAATACTTTGGAGATACAAACCTCGTCTTTTCGACCGTCGCGGCGTTGGCTGCGCGCGTTCACCCCGGTCACATAGTTATCTATGCTCCCGGGGATTAATGAGAGGCTCCTGCCTCTCACCGGAGGCCAGCCTACGGCTGGTCAAATTCGTTCCCGACGAATTTGTCACTTGCTTGCCGCCTTGCGACAATCGAAAAGCCTTAGAGGATTGAGCAGTCAGTTACAGATTTTTTTTCATTGCTTTGTGCAAACGTGGCAATGATGCGCCAGAATTTGTAGAATATAGCGCCCCTGGACGAGCAGTCGCTCTCCGGGGCGTTTCTTTTTCAACCCACCTGGGGCCATAACGTGTAATAACGAGGCCGGAAAATATTATGTCTGAACAAATTGTCACGCCTGATACCGCCGCTCTGACGGTGCCGAACAAAGATGCCAAAATCAACCTGCTGGATTTAAACCGTCAGCAGATGCGCGAGTTTTTCAAAAACATGGGCGAGAAGCCTTTCCGCGCCGATCAGGTGATGAAATGGATGTATCACTACTGCTGCGACGACTTTGATGAGATGACCGACATCAACAAAGTCCTGCGCAGTAAACTGAAAGAAGTGGCGGAGATCCGCGCCCCGGAAGTGGTTGAAGAGCAACGCTCAACCGACGGGACCATTAAATGGGCGATTGCCGTTGGCGATCAGCGCGTCGAGACCGTCTATATCCCGGAAGAAGACCGCGCCACCCTGTGCGTCTCCTCCCAGGTAGGCTGCGCGCTGGAGTGCAAATTCTGCTCCACCGCCCAGCAGGGCTTTAACCGCAACCTGCGGGTATCCGAAATTATCGGCCAGGTCTGGCGCGCGGCGAAGATCGTCGGCGCGGTGAAGACCACCGGCGTGCGTCCCATTACCAACGTAGTAATGATGGGCATGGGCGAGCCGCTGCTGAACCTCAACAACGTCGTTCCGGCGATGGAAATCATGCTCGACGATTTCGGCTTTGGCCTTTCCAAGCGTCGTGTGACCTTGTCTACCTCCGGCGTGGTGCCGGCGCTGGATAAACTCGGCGATATGATCGACGTTGCGCTGGCGATCTCCTTGCACGCGCCGAACGACACCATTCGCGACGAAATCGTCCCGATCAACAAAAAGTACAACATCGAGACGTTCCTCAACTCGGTGCGCGGCTATATTTCGAAGTCCAACGCCAACCAGGGCCGGGTGACCATCGAGTACGTGATGCTGGATCACGTCAACGACGGCACCGAGCACGCCCATGAGCTGGCGGCGCTGCTGAAAGATACGCCGTGCAAGATCAACCTGATCCCATGGAACCCGTTCCCGGGCGCGCCGTATGGCCGCAGCTCCAACAGCCGCATCGACCGTTTCTCCAAAGTCCTGATGGAGTACGGCTTTACCACCATCGTGCGTAAAACGCGCGGCGACGATATCGATGCCGCCTGCGGCCAGCTGGCGGGCGACGTCATTGACCGTACCAAGCGTACGCTGCGTAAGCGGATGCAGGGCGAAGCGATTGACGTAAAAGCGGTCTGACAAATGATGACCCGTGCAGCGCAGGCGGCACGGGTCATATTTATGGCCGATAGCCAGGCGAAATACGCTGATTCGGTTAATAATTACGGTGCGTTTTTGTCGACTTTGAGGCAGTATGTAGCGGCACAACAACCGCTTAGCATTCAATTTTGATTCGTCTCTGTGATCGCGCGGCTGACAGTCCTATACTGTGAGGCTGACGTAGCACAGATGTCTCGCGGCGCCGGCTTTTTCCCGCGCTGAACTTTAAATTTCACGTACCAGTAGTTGTAGCGAATGAATACTGAAGCCACTCAAGATCATCAAGAAGCAAACACCACGGGCGCGCGTCTGCGTCACGCCCGCGAACAACTCGGACTTAGCCAGCAAGCGGTGGCCGAACGCTTATGCCTGAAGGTGTCCACGGTTCGTGATATTGAAGACGATAAGGCCCCCGCCGACCTCGCCTCCACCTTCCTGCGCGGGTACATCCGCTCCTACGCTCGCCTCGTACATATTCCAGAAGACGAGCTGCTGCCGATGATGGCCAAGCAGGCGCCCATCCGCGCGGCGAAAGTCGCGCCAATGCAGAGTTTCTCTTTAGGCAAGCGCCGCAAAAAGCGCGACGGCTGGCTGATGAGCTTCACCTGGCTGGTGCTGTTTGTGGTTATCGGTCTGAGCGGCGCCTGGTGGTGGCAAGACCATAAGGCGCAGCAGGAAGAGATTTCGACCATGGCCGATCAGTCTTCCGCTGAGCTGAACGGCGGCGACGCCAACAGCCAGAACGTGCCGCTGGATACCAGCGCCCCTGCAGCCCCGACCGCCGATAGCGCCGCGAACAGCGCGCCAACCGATACCACCAGCGCACCGACCACCAGCGCGCCGGCCCAGACGCCAGCGGATAATAACGCTGTCGTGGCGCCTTCCCAGGCCAATGTCGATACCGCGGGGACGACGCCGGCAGCTCCGGCTACCACCCCAGCCTCGCCGTTGCCGACCGATCAGGCGAACGTCACGACTCCGGCGGCGTCGGCGCAGGATCTGGTGATGAACTTTTCCGCCGACTGCTGGCTGGAAGTGAGCGATGCCACCGGTAAAAAACTGTTCAGCGGCCTGCAGCGTAAAGGCGGTAACCTGAACCTGAGCGGTCAGGCGCCGTATAAGCTGAAAATTGGCGCCCCGGCCGCGGTACAGATCCAGTATCTGGGCAAGCCTGTCGATTTAAGTCGTTTTATCAGAACTAACCAGGTTGCGCGTCTGACCCTCAATGCCGAATCATCACCGGCGCAGTAACAGACGGGTAACGCGGGAGATTTTTCATGCATAACCAGGCTCCGATTCAACGTAGAAAATCTAAACGTATTTACGTTGGTAATGTGCCAATTGGCGATGGGGCTCCCATCGCCGTTCAGTCAATGACCAATACGCGCACCACCGATGTGGCGGCGACCGTAAATCAAATCAAAGCGTTAGAGCGCGTAGGCGCGGACATTGTCCGTGTCTCTGTTCCGACGATGGACGCTGCTGAGGCGTTCAAACTTATCAAACAGCAGGTTAACGTCCCGCTGGTCGCCGATATCCACTTTGACTACCGTATTGCGCTGAAAGTGGCGGAATATGGCGTCGACTGCCTGCGTATCAACCCGGGCAACATCGGCAACGAAGAGCGCATCCGCATGGTTGTAGATTGCGCTCGCGATAAAAACATCCCGATCCGCATCGGCGTCAACGCCGGCTCGCTGGAAAAAGATCTGCAGGAAAAATATGGCGAGCCGACGCCGCAGGCGCTGCTCGAATCCGCCATGCGTCATGTCGATCATCTCGATCGTCTGAACTTCGATCAGTTTAAAGTCAGCGTTAAAGCCTCCGATGTCTTCCTGGCGGTGGAATCCTATCGTCTGCTGGCGAAACAGATCGATCAGCCGCTGCATCTTGGGATCACCGAAGCGGGCGGCGCGCGCAGCGGCGCGGTAAAATCGGCGATCGGTCTGGGACTACTGCTGTCCGAGGGGATCGGCGATACGCTGCGCGTCTCGCTGGCGGCGGATCCGGTGGAAGAGATCAAGGTCGGCTTCGATATCCTCAAATCTCTGCGTATTCGTTCCCGCGGCATTAACTTTATCGCCTGCCCGACCTGTTCACGCCAGGAGTTTGACGTTATCGGTACGGTGAATGCTCTGGAGCAGCGTCTGGAAGATATCATCACCCCGATGGATGTTTCGATCATCGGTTGCGTGGTGAACGGCCCGGGCGAAGCGCTGGTCTCCACCCTTGGCGTCACAGGCGGCAACAAGAAAAGCGGCCTGTATGAAGACGGCGTGCGTAAAGATCGCCTGGATAACAACGACATGATCGACCAGCTGGAAGCGCGGATCCGCGCCAAAGCCTCGATGCTCGATGAAGCCCGTCGGATTGACGTTCAACAGGTTGAAGCAAAATAACGTGTTGGGAAGCGATACGCTTCCCGTGTATGATTGAACCTGCGGGCGCGAGGCGCCGGGGTTCATTTTTGTATATATAAAGAGAATAAACGTGGCAAAGAACATTCAAGCCATCCGTGGCATGAACGATTATCTGCCGGGCGAAACCGCTCTCTGGCAGCGCATTGAAGGCTCACTGAAGCAGGTGCTCGGTAGCTACGGTTACAGCGAAATCCGTTTGCCGATTGTAGAGCAGACCCCGTTATTCAAACGCGCGATCGGCGAAGTGACCGACGTGGTTGAAAAAGAGATGTATACCTTCGAAGACCGCAATGGCGACAGCCTGACGCTGCGTCCGGAAGGGACGGCGGGCTGCGTACGTGCCGGCATCGAACATGGTCTGCTGTACAATCAAGAACAGCGTCTGTGGTACGTCGGGCCAATGTTCCGTCACGAGCGCCCGCAGAAAGGTCGCTACCGCCAGTTCCATCAGATCGGCGCCGAAGTGTTTGGCCTGCAGGGCCCGGACATCGACGCGGAGTTGATTATGCTGACCGCGCGCTGGTGGCGTGAGCTGGGCATCTCCGAACACGTCAGCCTGGAGCTGAACTCCATCGGTTCGCTGGAAGCGCGCGCCAACTACCGCGACGCGCTGGTGGCATACCTGGAGCAGTTTACCGATAAACTGGATGAAGACAGTAAACGCCGGATGTATACCAACCCGCTGCGGGTGCTGGACTCCAAAAACCCGGACGTTCAGGCGCTGCTCAACGACGCGCCGGCGCTCGGCGATTATCTTGACGAAGAGTCGAAAGCCCACTTTGCCGGCCTGTGCGCGCTGCTTGACGATGCCGGTATCCGCTACACCGTCAACCAGCGCCTGGTGCGCGGCCTTGATTACTATAACCGCACCGTGTTCGAGTGGGTGACCACCAGCCTTGGTTCCCAGGGCACCGTCTGCGCCGGCGGTCGTTACGACGGCCTGGTTGAGCAGCTGGGCGGTCGCGCTACCCCGGGCGTGGGTTTTGCCATGGGGCTGGAACGTCTTGTTTTACTGGTCCAGGCAGTGAATCCGGAATTTAAAGCCGATCCTGTTGTCGATATATACCTGGTAGCCTCCGGGACCGATACTCAGTCTGCTGCAATGCGTCTGGCTGAGCAGGTTCGCGATGCGCTGCCCGGCGTGAAGCTGATGACCAACCACGGCGGCGGCAACTTTAAGAAGCAGTTCGCCCGCGCTGACAAGTGGGGGGCGCGCGTCGCGCTGGTGGTCGGTGAATCAGAGATCGCTGACGGAAACGTGGTAGTGAAGGATTTACGCTCAGGTGAGCAAACTACCGTAACGCAGGAGAGCGTTGCCGCGCATTTGCGCACACTTCTGGGTTAATCTCCCGGGAATTATTAGTCAGGAGAAGGACTGCGTGGAAACTTTTAACAACGAGAACGATCAGGTCGATGCGCTGAAGCGTTTCTTTGCCGAAAACGGCAAAGCGCTGGCGGTCGGGGTGATTTTAGGGATTGGCGCACTGGTTGGCTGGCGCTACTGGACCTCCCATCAGCAGGATACCGCCAGAGACGCGTCGCTGGCTTACGAGAAGGCGACTTCCGCGCTGAAATCGAATACGCCAGAAGTGCTGTCAGGGGCAGAGAAATTCGCGGCTGACAATAAAAATACCTACGGCGCCTTCGCCTCTCTCGAGCTGGCACAGCATTTTGTTGAACAGAACGATCTGCCGAACGCTGAAAAGCAGCTGCAGCAGGGGCTGGCGGCCGCATCTGATGATAATCTGAAATCGGTTATCAGTATGCGTCTGGCCCGCGTTCAGCTGCAAATGAAACAGGCTGATGCGGCGCTGAAAACCCTCGACAGCATCAAAGGTGAGGGCTGGACCGCCATTGTGGCCGATTTGCGCGGCGAAATTCTGTTGAGCAAAGGCGATAAGCAAGGGGCCCGTGCGGCGTGGGAAGCTGGCGTGAAAAGCGATGCTTCTCCTGCGCTCAGCGAAATGATGCGTATGAAAATGAATAATTTGTCCATCTGAGAGGGACTCGATGCAATTGCGTAAATTACTGTTGCCAGGGCTGCTTTCCGTTACCTTGCTGAGCGGGTGTTCGCTGTTTAATAGCGAAGAAGATGTGGTGAAAATGTCACCGCTGCCGACGGTAGAAAACCAGTTTACGCCGTCCACGTCCTGGAGCACCTCGGTTGGCGATGGTATCGGCGAATTTTACTCTAACCTTCATCCGGCCTTTGCCGACGGCGTAGTGTATGCTGCTGACCGTAAAGGCACCGTCAAAGCGCTGAACGCCGACGATGGAAAAGAGGTATGGTCGGTGAATCTGGCGGAGAAAGATGGCTGGTTCTCGCGCACGCCAGCGCTGCTTTCCGGCGGGGTGACCGTCTCTGGCGGCCATGTTTATATCGGCAGCGAGAAAGCGCAGCTTTATGCGCTGAATACCAGCGATGGTACCGTGGCCTGGCAAACCCGTGTCGCCGGCGAGGCGCTGTCGCGTCCGGTGGTGAGCGATGGCATGGTGCTGGTGCATACCAGTAACGGCCAGCTGCAGGCGCTAAACGAGACCGATGGGGCCGTGAAGTGGACCGTTAACCTCGATATGCCGGCGCTCTCCCTGCGCGGCGAGTCTGCGCCTGCGACCGCCTACGGCGCGGCGATCGTCGGCGGCGACAACGGCCGCGTCAGTGCAGTATTGATGCAGCAGGGGCAGATGATTTGGCAGCAGCGTATTTCTACGGCCACTGGCCCGACGGAAATTGACCGCCTGAACGACGTCGACACGACGCCGATCATCGTTAACGGTGTGGTTTATGCGCTGGCTTATAACGGTAACCTGACCGCGCTGGACCTGCGTAGCGGCCAGATTATGTGGAAACGCGAGCTGGGTTCGGTGAATGATTTCATCGTCGATGGTAACCGTATCTACCTGGTTGACCAGAACGATCGCCTGCTGGCACTGACCACCGACGGCGGTGTAACCCTGTGGACGCAAAGCGATCTGCTGCACCGTTTGCTGACCGCGCCGGTGTTGTATAATGGCAATCTGGTCGTCGGCGATAGCGAAGGCTACATGCACTGGATTAATCCGGAAGATGGCCATTTTGTGGCGCAGCAGAAAGTCGATAGTTCCGGCTTCCTGACCGACCCGGTGGTTGCCGATGGTCGACTGCTGATCCAGGCGAAAGACGGTACGCTGTACGCGATTACGCGTTAATTACCGCTGTCGTGAGTGATTAAGAAACGGCCCCTGGCAGACAGGGGCCGTTTTGACTTTTTTAAAAACGTCGTTAAGACGATGTTGCTTAGTGATTGTATGAGGCATTTAACATGATACCTGTGGTCGCGCTTGTCGGGCGCCCTAACGTTGGAAAATCCACGCTCTTTAACCGCCTGACGCGCACTCGTGATGCGCTGGTTGCGGATTTCCCGGGGCTGACTCGTGACCGTAAGTACGGTCGGGCCGAAGTCGAAGGCCGCGAATTCATCTGTATCGATACCGGTGGTATTGATGGTACGGAAGAGGGCGTGGAAACCCGGATGGCGGAGCAGTCGCTGCTGGCAATCGAAGAGGCCGATGTGGTGCTGTTTATGGTCGATGCGCGCGCGGGCCTGATGCCGGCGGACATCGCGATCGCTAAACACCTGCGCTCTCGTGAAAAGCCCACCTTCCTGGTGGCTAACAAAACCGACGGCATCGACGTCGACCAGGCAATGGCGGACTTCTGGTCGCTCGGTCTGGGCGATATCTATCCGATTGCCGCTTCGCACGGCCGCGGAGTGACCAGCCTGCTGGAGCAGGCCCTGCTGCCATGGGTCGATGAGGTTAATCCGCAGGAAGAAGTGGATGAAGACGCCGAATACTGGGCGAAATTCGAAGCCGAGCAGAATGGCGAAGCGGAAGAAGAGCCGGAAGACGACTTCAATCCGCAGGATCTGCCGATCAAGCTGGCGATTGTCGGGCGTCCTAATGTCGGTAAATCAACCCTCACCAATCGCATCCTCGGTGAAGATCGCGTGGTGGTCTACGATATGCCGGGAACCACCCGTGACAGCATTTATATCCCGATGCAGCGTGACGAGCGCGAATACGTGCTCATCGATACCGCCGGGGTGCGCAAGCGCGGGAAAATCACCGACGTAGTGGAAAAGTTCTCGGTGATCAAAACGCTGCAGGCGATTGAAGACGCCAACGTCGTGCTGCTGGTGATCGATGCTCGCGAAGGGATCTCCGACCAGGACCTCTCGCTGCTGGGCTTTATTCTTAACAGCGGCCGTTCGCTGGTGATCGTCGTTAACAAGTGGGATGGCCTCAGTCAGGAAGTGAAGGAGCAGGTGAAGGAGACCCTCGACTATCGTCTGGGCTTTATCGACTTTGCCCGGGTGCACTTCATCTCCGCCCTGCACGGCAGCGGCGTCGGCAACCTGTTTGAATCGGTACGCGAAGCCTACGACAGCGCTACGCGCCGCGTAAGCACCGCGATGCTGACCCGGATCATGAACATGGCGGCGGAAGATCATCAGCCACCGCTGGTGCGTGGCCGTCGCGTGAAGCTGAAATACGCCCACGCCGGGGGCTACAACCCGCCTATCGTGGTGATCCACGGTAACCAGGTCAAGGATCTGCCGGATTCCTACAAGCGCTATCTGATGAACTACTTCCGTAAATCCCTGGACGTGATGGGCACGCCGATCCGTATCCAGTTCAAGGAAGGGGAAAACCCGTTCGCTAACAAGCGTAACACCCTGACGCCGAACCAGATGCGTAAACGTAAGCGCTTGATCAAGCACATCAAGAAAAGCAAATAATCATTAAACCCGCTTCGGCGGGTTTTTTGTGGCCGCCATGCCGGTAAATGTCAAAACCTTCCGCCATAATCCCGCGATACTTCGCCGGGAACAGAGCGGCTCAAAGGTGGACTTACTATGCAGATTGGTTTTATCGGCCTCGGCGCGGTGGTGGAAACCGCCTATTTACCGGCGCTGCGTCGCCTGGGGGACGTCATCGACCGCTGCCAGGGCTATGACCTGGACTGCAGCAGAGCGCTGCCGGGGATCCAGCGCTGTAGTTCGCTGTCGGCGCTGCTGGCCGAACCCCTGGATACGCTCTTCATTACCACCTCATCACTTCAGCATCTGCCCGTACTGGAGAGGGCGTTAGCCAGCGGCATTTCCCGCATCGTGGTGGAAAAGCCGATCGTGGCCAACCTTGAGCAGGCCGCCCGGCTGCGGGCGCTGCTGGCGCCGCCTGAGCAGGCCGCGCGGGTGCTGGCTCTTGACCACTGGATGGCGCGAGGCGTTGCGCTGAACGCTCCTGGCCCGCAGTGGCGGGCGGAAGGGGAGGCCAGCCGCCTGCCGCCGCCGCACCTGTCAGCGCAGGATATCGTCTGGCTCGAAGGTTATTTGCAGGAGCCAAGCGGCTTTAACAGCGCTGGTGAGCCGGTCGCACTCAATTTTGCCACCGGGGAGCTGGATACCCGGCAGCTGCGTCACCCTGATGGGGTGATCCTCGATATCGGCACCCATGTCCTGGCGATGCTCCGCGAAACCCTGCACGCCAGCGGAGGCGATACGGCGCTGAGCCTTTCCCTTCGGGTGGCGAAAGACCGCCTCGGCCATGACATTGCTCCTGGGGATACGAGCACTGCCGAGGGGGAGGCGCATCTGCAGGGAACCCTGGGCACTATCCCGCTCAATATCTGGCTCAACAAATACGCGGGTCCCGCGGGCGGGCAAAAGGGAATGCGGATAGGACTGCGGGACGGGCGAATAATTACCTTCGATCGCGCCCCTGAGGGCGAAGTGGTGACGCTACAGGACGGCGAGCGGGTGCAGCGCTGGACCCGGCCCGGGACGATCTATACGCACTGTCTTGATGAGCAGATCCTCGGCGCTGATAATCTGTTTATCCGGGCGCCGGACAGCGTGGCCGGGCTAACGCAGCGTAGGCTTGAGGAAGTGGAATGGCTGCTCAGGTTGCAGCAGCAATTACGCGGCCCGCATTAAACCCGGAACATGATAAAATAGGTGCAGATAAACGTTGAAAGGAATGGTTATGGAACTTGATTGCCCTCTGTGCCACGCGCCGTTAGATGTCAAAGGCAGTAGCGCGCATTGCGCCCAGTGCGAAAGGGTATTTACCCTTGAGGCCCGCTGCCCGGAATGCCACCAGCCGCTGGAGGTGCTGAAGGCGTGCGGCGCGGTGGATTACTTTTGCCAGCATGGGCATGGCCTTATCTCGAAAAAACGGGTGGAATTTATTCCGCTGGTTTAGTGGGCGAAGGCTTTCTGGCCCGCGTTTTTTTCACCGTCGCGATCTGCTTCACTTCGCTTTCGACCCAGCCGTCTTTCAGGCGGGTGGTGAGCAGATCGCCGGTTTTGACCTGTTTTGTCTGCTTCAGCACCGTACCGTCGCTCACCGAGGTGACGCTGTAGCCCCGCGCCAGGGTGGCTAAGGGGCTCACCGCCTCCAGATGGGTCACCGCGTTGCCAAACCGTTCACGCCGCTCGCTGAGGCGGCCACGCATAATTTCCGCCAGCCGGTATTCCAGCTGCTGGATCCGCGACTGCGCGCGGTGGATCCGCGGCTGCGGGTTGTAGTGATTCAGACGCTGAACGGTGCGCTTTTGCCGCTGTTCTGCGCGCTTAAGCTGTGACTCCACGGCGATACGCATCCGCTGGCGCAGGCGTTCCAGGGCGGTCTGCTGGCGGGCCAAGCGCAGCTGTGGATGCTGTTGCTGCAGGCGATGGAACAGCTGGGTAAAACGGCGCTGGCGACTGGCGAGGAAATAGTCCATCGCCATTTCCAGCCGCTGCTGTCCGGACTGCAGCTGGCGCAGCAGCTCCTGCTGGTTGCGGCTGACGATTTCCGCGGCGGCTGAGGGAGTCGGTGCCCGCAGGTCGGCAACAAAATCAGCGATCGTGACGTCGGTTTCATGGCCGACGGCGCTGACGATAGGGATCTGGCTGGCGAAAATAGCCCGCGCCACCCGCTCATCGTTAAAACTCCACAGATCCTCCAGCGAACCGCCGCCGCGTCCGACAATCAGTACGTCACACTCCTGGCGCGCGTTGGCCAGCGCGATGGCGCGCACAATCTGCCCGGGGGCGTCGTCACCCTGGACCGCGGTTGGGTAGATGATCACCGGCAGCCCGGGATCGCGGCGCCTGAGGACATGGAGAATATCGTGCAGCGCGGCACCGGTTTTCGAGGTGATGACGCCGACGCAGTGGGCGGGAGAGGGGAGCGCCTGCTTATGTTTTTGCTCGAACAGTCCTTCCGCCGTTAACTGCGCTTTCAGCTGCTCATACTTCTGCTGCAGCAACCCTTCGCCGGCGGGCTGCATGCTTTCGACGATAATCTGGTAGTCGCCGCGCGGCTCATACAGCGTGATGTTGGCGCGAACCAGCACCTGCTGCCCGTGCTGCGGGCGGAACGTGACCCGGCGGTTGCTGTTGCGGAACATCGCGCAGCGCACCTGGGCGTTATCGTCTTTTAAGGTGAAGTACCAGTGGCCGGAGGAGGGCTGGCTGAAGTTAGAGATCTCGCCGCTGATCCAAACCTGGCCCATTTCGCGCTCAAGCAGCAGACGCACCGTCTGATTGAGGCGGCTTACGGTAAAAATTGCGGGGGATTGAGAGGGTAACATGTGAGCAAGATCAAACTTTAAATCAGCAGGTTATTCAGTCGATAGTAACGCGCTCAGAGGGGATGGCAAGTATTATTTGCAAAAAAGGGTAGATGCAATCGGTTACGCTCTGTATAATGCCACGGCAATATTTATCCACCCTGGTCGAGATATTGCCCATGCTACGTATCGCTAAAGAAGCCCTGACGTTTGACGACGTCCTCCTCGTTCCCGCTCATTCTACCGTTCTGCCGAATACTGCCGATCTCAGCACTCAGCTGACGAAAACCATTCGTCTGAATATTCCTATGCTCTCCGCAGCCATGGATACCGTAACGGAAGCGCGTCTGGCTATTGCCCTGGCACAGGAAGGCGGCATCGGCTTTATTCACAAAAACATGTCCATCGAGCGCCAGGCGGAAGAAGTTCGTCGCGTGAAGAAACATGAGTCCGGCGTGGTCACCGACCCGCAGACTGTTCTGCCGACGACCACTCTGCGTGAAGTGAAAGAGCTGACCGAGCGCAACGGTTTCGCCGGCTACCCGGTGGTTACCGAAGAAAACGAGCTGGTTGGCATCATCACCGGCCGCGACGTGCGTTTCGTCACCGATCTGAACCAGCCGGTCAGCGTCTACATGACGCCGAAAGAGCGTCTGGTCACCGTTCGTGAAGGCGAAAGCCGTGAAGTGGTCTTCGCTAAGATGCACGAAAAACGCGTTGAGAAAGCGCTGGTCGTGGATGAGAGCTTCCACCTGCGCGGCATGATCACCGTCAAAGACTTCCAGAAAGCAGAACGTAAACCGAACGCCTGTAAAGATGAGCAGGGCCGTCTGCGCGTAGGCGCGGCGGTCGGCGCCGGGGCCGGCAACGAAGAGCGCGTAGACGCGTTGGTAGCGGCAGGCGTTGACGTTCTGCTGATTGACTCCTCGCACGGTCACTCAGAAGGCGTTCTGCAGCGTATCCGTGAAACGCGCGCGAAATATCCTGACCTGCAGATCATCGGCGGCAACGTCGCCACTGGCGCAGGCGCGCGCGCGCTGGCGGAAGCCGGCTGCAGCGCGGTGAAAGTGGGCATCGGCCCGGGCTCCATCTGTACTACCCGTATCGTCACCGGCGTGGGTGTGCCGCAGATCACCGCTGTTTCCGACGCGGTGGAAGCGCTGGAAGGGACCGGTATTCCGGTTATCGCTGACGGCGGTATCCGTTTCTCCGGCGATATCGCCAAAGCGATCGCCGCCGGTGCGGCGGCGGTGATGGTTGGCTCCATGCTGGCGGGTACCGAAGAGTCCCCGGGTGAAATCGAACTCTATCAGGGTCGCTCTTACAAATCCTACCGCGGGATGGGCTCCCTTGGCGCGATGTCCAAAGGCTCCTCTGATCGCTATTTCCAGAGCGATAACGCCGCTGACAAACTGGTGCCGGAAGGTATCGAAGGCCGCGTGGCCTATAAAGGCCGCCTGAAAGAGATCATTCACCAGCAGATGGGCGGTCTGCGTTCCTGTATGGGTCTGACCGGCTGTGGTACCATTGACCTGCTGCGTACCAAAGCTGAATTCGTACGCATCAGCGGTGCGGGCATTCAGGAAAGCCACGTTCACGACGTGACCATTACCAAAGAGTCCCCGAACTACCGTCTGGGCTCCTGATTTCTTCGCCCGACCTTGCGTCGGGCGATTTATTTACTCTGTTTCACTTGCCTCGGAATTAGCGTCAATGACGGAAAACATTCATAAACATCGCATCCTCATCCTCGACTTCGGGTCTCAGTATACTCAGCTGGTGGCGCGTCGCGTGCGTGAGCTGGGCGTCTACTGTGAGCTGTGGGCATGGGATGTCACGGAAGCACAGATCCGCGAATTTAATCCAAGCGGCATCATTCTTTCCGGCGGCCCGGAAAGCACCACCGAAGAGAACAGCCCGCGCGCGCCGCAGTATGTGTTCGAAGCCGGCGTGCCGGTATTTGGCGTCTGCTACGGCATGCAGACCATGGCGATGCAGCTGGGCGGCCATGTAGAAGGTTCTAACGAGCGTGAGTTTGGTTACGCACAGGTTGAAGTGGTTAACGACAGCGCGCTGGTGCGCGGTATCGAAGATTCCCTGACCGCAGACGGCAAACCGCTGCTAGACGTGTGGATGAGCCACGGCGACAAAGTGACCGCCATCCCAGCGGACTTCGTAACCGTCGCCAGCACCGACAACTGCCCGTTCGCCATTATGGCCAACGAAGAAAAACGCTTCTACGGCGTGCAGTTCCATCCGGAAGTGACCCACACCCGTCAGGGAATGCGTATGCTGGAGCGCTTCGTGCGCGACATCTGCCAGTGCGAAGCGCTGTGGACCCCGGCGAAAATCATTGACGACGCCGTTGAGCGTATCCGTCAGCAGGTTGGCGACGACAAAGTGATCCTCGGCCTCTCCGGCGGTGTGGACTCTTCGGTGACTGCGATGCTGCTGCACCGCGCTATCGGCAAAAACCTGACCTGCGTATTCGTGGACAACGGTCTGCTGCGCCTGAACGAAGCGCAGCAGGTGATGGAGATGTTCGGCGACCACTTTGGCCTGAACATTGTTCACGTTGAAGGCGAGCAGCGTTTCCTCGACGCGCTGGCGGGTGAAAGCGATCCGGAAGCGAAGCGTAAAATTATCGGTCGCGTTTTCGTGGAAGTGTTCGACGAAGAAGCGCTGAAGCTGGACGACGTCAAATGGCTGGCGCAGGGTACCATCTACCCTGACGTTATCGAATCTGCCGCTTCCGCCACCGGTAAAGCGCACGTCATCAAATCTCACCACAACGTGGGCGGCCTGCCGAAAGAGATGAAGATGGGCCTGGTTGAGCCGCTGCGTGAGCTGTTCAAAGACGAAGTGCGTAAGATCGGCCTGGAACTGGGCCTGCCGTACGACATGCTCTACCGTCACCCGTTCCCGGGCCCCGGCCTTGGCGTGCGCGTGCTAGGCGAAGTGAAGAAAGAGTACTGCGACCTGCTGCGTCGTGCGGACGCTATCTTCATCGAAGAGCTGCACAAAGCTGACCTGTATAACAAAGTCAGCCAGGCGTTCACTGTGTTCCTGCCGGTTCGTTCCGTCGGCGTGATGGGCGATGGCCGTAAATACGACTGGGTGGTTTCCCTGCGTGCGGTGGAAACCATCGACTTTATGACCGCGCACTGGGCGCACCTGCCGTATGATTTTCTCGGCCGCGTCTCCAACCGTATCATCAATGAAGTGAACGGTATCTCCCGCGTGGTGTATGACATCAGCGGCAAGCCGCCAGCAACGATTGAGTGGGAGTGATCCCACGTCCGGCATAGACTGGCACCAAAGAGCATTAAAACACCCATAAGCCCGCATAATTGCGGGCTTTTTTCGTTCTTGGCGTAGCAATGTCTGGCAAATTTTCGCATCGCCAAGCACCCCGTTTCTATGGCATGGTAGATGGTACAATTTGAACCTGATGCCATGTTCGGCACTCGATACCATGCCGCCCCTGATGGGGTGTTCATGGTACTGAATTTAGGTAACACATTGTTCTTAAAGATGTTTTTTGAGAATTTGTGGGGCTTTTTGAGCATGGTATTTTTGAGAGGAAACCTAACCCGACCATGCTGACCGATACCAAGCTGCGCAACCTCAAGCCAAAGGACAAGCTCTACAAAGTGAATGACCGTGACGGCCTCTACGTGGCCATCACGCCAGCGGGTTCGATTTCATTCCGCTACAACTACTCGATCCACGGTAGGCAGGAGACCATCACCTTCGGCCGCTACGGTGTCGGAGGGATCACGCTAGCGGAAGCTCGCGAACGGCTGGGCGAAGCCAAGAAGATGATCGCCGCAGGGAAATCTCCAGCCAAAGAGAAGGCGCGGGACAAAGCCCGCGTTAAGGACGCTGAAAACTTTGGTGCTTGGGGCGAAAAATGGCTACGCGGCTATCAAATGGCGGACGTTACCCGCGATATGCGTCGAGCTACCTTCGAGCGCGAGCTTAAGCCGAAGTTCGGTAACCAGAAGCTGACAGAAATCACCCATGAGGATTTACGGGCGCTGACTGATGCGATTGTGGAGCGCGGGGCACCGGCAACGGCCGTGCTTTGCCGCGAAATTGTGATGCAGGTCTTCCGTTGGGCTATAGAACGTGGCCAGAAGGTTGAGAACCCGGCCGATCTGGTGCGCCCGTCGACTATTGCAAAGTTTGAGCCGCGAGATCGAGCACTTACGCCCGATGAAATCGGCTTGATGTACCAGTACATGGAGCGCATTGGCACCACACCTTCGATCCGCGCGGCCGCCAAGTTGCTGTTGCTGACGATGGTACGCAAAAGCGAACTGACCAACGCAACGTGGAGCGAAATCAATTTCACCGAAGCGCTCTGGACAATCCCCAAGGAGCGGATGAAGCGCCGCAATCCCCATCTGGTGTTCCTGTCGAGGCAGGCGCTCGACATTTTCATAGCTCTGAAAACCTTCGCGGGCGGCTCGGAGTACGTGCTGCCATCGCGCTATGACTCGGACTTGCCGATGAGCAGCGCCACGCTCAATCAGGTGCTCACGCTGACCTATCGTCTGGCCCAGAAGGAAGGGCAGTCGCTTGGCAAGTTCGGACCGCACGACTTGCGGCGTACAGCCAGCACGCTGCTGCATGAGGCAGGCTATAACACTGACTGGATCGAGAAGTGCCTTGCGCACGAACAGAAGGGCGTTCGAGCCATCTACAACAAGGCCGAGTACCGCGATCAGCGGCGGGCAATGCTACAGGATTGGGCGGACATGATTGACGAGTGGACAATCAGGAAGCCCCGCCTCAAGGACTGATTCGGAGTCTTGAGACCTGCATTTTGTAGCGAAATGCCCACTTCGGTGGGCTTTTTTTTGTCCGTAAAACGTATTCCATATGGACAGGCAATTTTCGCTATCTGCGTCAAATAAAGTGCCAAGAAAACAAAGAATTGCGAAGGTTTTTGTTTTGAAAGGTGGACAATTTACGGACGCTAAGACATTGATTTTATTGAGAAAAAGTTCTCTATACTGCTGGAAATCACCGGCATTGTGGGGCAATAATTAAACCTCGGGCGATGACAAAACGAGGTATTCGGTGTGGAAAGAGAATTAAGGAGAGTGAGTAAAGTTCTCATTAGCAAAAAGCAGCTGCTGGAGATGATTCCACTGTGCGAGCGCACGATCTACAACTTTGAAAAGCAGGGAAAATTCCCTAAGCGCATCGCACTTAGTAGTCGCAAGGTCGTGTGGGATTTAGCCGAGGTCGAGGCATGGATTGATGCGTGCAAACATTCCGGCTCGGCCCCTCGTCCCGGAATGGGGGCCTGAATTGTGGCGGCCAACTTGCAGGCAACATTTACGAGTAGACCGCTTGTACTGGGCTTAATACAGCTCCGGTTGGGCCGTGCATGAGTAGCCGAAACAGCGGTCTTAAGCCCATAGGCGCGGTAATAGGCGACTCTGGCGGGCTACTGGAACGCCTTGAAAATATCAGGAAGCGGAACAGTGACCGAACTCCGGCTGCTGAACGCGGTAGACCGTCTAACGTCTCGACCGTGCATGAACAGATGGAAAGGGCAAAAGAGCGGGACAAAGCGTTGTCACTTGTCCGCAAGCCTCCACAAGGCGACGCTCAGCCAGATTTTTTTGCGCCCAGCCTTTATGACGTGGGCGGCCGCGACAATCGCAGCGTCATGGATGTGGCCGTGTTCCGTTTATCCAAGAAGGACAAGCGAGCCGGAGAACTGATCCGCTACGACCTGCCGGATGGATACGTGGAAGTGTCCGCAGGAGCGCACGGAATGGCCTCCGTTTGGGACTACGACATTGTGCTGATGATGGTGTCTCACTTGACCGAAGCTATGAACCGCTATCGAGAAGGAAAGGGTGGCAAGCCGGGGAGAGTGTTTCGGCTGCATGTTAGCGACATCCTCAGATTTGCCCGACGTGGTAACGGTAGTAGTCAGGTTAAGGGAGTGGAAGCCGCGCTAGATCGGTTGCGGGGTACTACCATCAAGACAGTGCGCGAAAGCGGCAAGTTCCGGACAACCGAAGCCGAGGGGCTGATCGCGCGCTATCGTGTTCTGTCACGCACGGACACCAAGAAGATAAGTTCTGTCGAGATTGAAGCCCCGGAGTGGATTTATCGAGAAGTCACCGAGGGCAAGCGGCCGGAGGTACTTACAGTACACCGGGACTACTTTCTGATCGAGCCGGGCATAGGACGCTTTATCTACCGACTGGCTCGCCGTGCCGCAGGCAGGGATAGCGCTAAATGGGCTTTCAAGACCCTTTACGAACGCAGTGGAAGCGGTGGCTCGTTCAAAAAATTCTGTTTCTTCCTTCGCGGGATCATCAAAGCCGATGACCTGCCTGAATATGCCTTGTGCGAAGAAGCGGGGAAGGATGGCCCTCTACTGGTCATGAGGCACCGCAATTCCTCGTCGGAACCGCTGGGCGGTTCCTAATAGACGGTGAGTGAGATCGCAAAAGAGCCCCGTTGCGGGCTTTTTTCATTTTGATTGACGGACAGTTTACGGACAAAGTGGGAACAACCCGCCACGCTGTGGATAGAGTGTCTATTAGGAACCTGAAACCGTCTATTAGGAACCGTTTCGCCGTCTATTAGGAACCGGTATCCGTCTATTAGGAACCGGTATTGCGCGTAATTCATTGAATTAAAAGAGTAAATTTCCTTCTTTTTACGCTAAATCTTTTAAAACTATATATAAAACTGTTTAAAACCCTTTTGCCTGTGCATAAGTCGATGGCCCCCATCCGTTAGTTCGGAACTCCTATTGGTGCGAAATCGCGCCACGATCCAAAAGCGTGGCCCCTGCGGGGTTCCCACCGCTTCGCGGCAGCTCCCCTCCCTCATGAAAGGCGTTCGCTCCGCCCCAACGCGCTGGCCGAGCTTGCTGCCGTGGGTTGGAGGCTGGACGAGTACGCTAAGGGCAAATGGGAAACGGGCGACCCAAGGCATCCGACCGTAACGCTGCTCCCCCTGTTTAATGGCACCTCACCCTCTGTTTAACAGTACCCAACCCCCTGCTTAACGGCACCCGGCCAGTTTCTGAAAACCCAGCAACGGCGGGCCTTTGCGGGCCGTTCGCAAATTCCATCCAAGATTCTCTAAGAATCTCCAGCATGCGCGCTAAGCGCCGCGCCTTGATGGCGCAGCTCATCGCTTGCTGCTCTTGGTCGGCCTACGGCCGTTGGGCACCAAAAAAAGGTAGGGCGGGCCTGCCGTCGTCGACGCGGTTAGTTCCGTGGATTACCCACCGGTCGCAGCACCTGGTCGAGCCGTTGAAACCGGCAAAAAGACATCAGGCACCAAAAAGGGAAGGGCAGGGCCAAAACCCACATAAGGCCTCTAACGGCCTGCGAAAGCGTTCCAGAATCCCTCCCGTATGGGTCGTGGCGGCGTTTTTTCAGTGTCGGAATGGGGTTATGGCTATCATGTGTGAAAACTTCTCACAGCGCGATACACGCCGTTTTTGCGGTGTGTAATAGACGGCTGCCCGCACTGACCCTGTGCCCCGTGTATCGGGGTTATCTTCACAGGGGCGGCTGCCCCTACTTTGAAACGAGTGTCAGGCTTCGCAGGCGGCCCGGAGAGCCGTTTTCAGAGGGGGCTAGAGTTGTGTGGCGGGGAGGACCATAAAAGCGCTTACGCTGTCATTACAGCCGATTTGCGAGACGTAGGGCCGGATCGGCCGGAGCCTTTCTTTTGGTGCCCATAAAAAAGCCCTGCACTTGGCAGGGCGGGCGAGATCATTTGCGGCGCTGCTGGCGCTCCCTTAGTGCTTGTTCGGACATGATGGCCATGCGCAGTTGCTCTATCATTACCACCTGATGTTTGCTTCCGAACAGGGGCAGGCGGTTGATGGACTGCGCCGCCCCAAACAGGCCATTAGCAGCCTTAAAGCGATAACGGTTCATGCGTTGCTCTCGTGGTTCCAGCCACCGCGCAAACGCATCGAGTTGCGGCCCATAGCCCCGCGAGCGCAGGTATTCGCGCAGCAAGTACATGCCGAAGGCGGCAGCGAAGGCCACCACGCAAAAAATCAGATATTCAATCATTGGTCAGTCTCCGGTGCATTGGCCGCCTTGGCAGCAGTTGATTGGGTTTCATCGCTCTGGCGGTTCCCAACCGCTATTGGCGCGTCAGCCTTAGCCACCGCTTCCGCTGACATGCCGGGCACCTTCATGCGAGCAAGGGTGCCGGGGATTGGTTTGCTATACGGGTTCATGCCTCACTTTCCTGTTTCGGGTTGTTGGATTTCTCCACGCCGTTCGGTTGAGCCGGGGCGGCGGACGGTTCTTGTGCGGGACGAATAACGTTTGTTTCTTCGGCAACATCCGCGGATACACCGCTGTTAGCTGGACGTTTTTCGTCACCCTCATCGCTGTCAGGCATTTGCGGTGGGGGGCCGCCGCCCATGCTCGCCGCGCCTTCCATACCCGGCACAGAGATAGCGGCGAGCGTCCCGAGGCCGCGGGCGGCCACACTAGCCAAGTTGTTCGCGCCGGAGGCCGCTTTTTTCAGTGTTTGCGCCGCCTGCTGCGGCCCACTCAGACCACTGCTGCGCGGAGTGTCGCTCTGGCTGTTGATGCCGCTACCTGACGGCGATTTGCCCGCCTGCGAGCCACCGACGCGAGAACCGGCTGACTGAGCTGCTGCGCTACCGCCCGTTGTCGTTCTTGTGGTCGCCGCACTGTTCATGGACGGCATGGCGGACGCTGCGGGGTTCTGCTGGCCACCGGCCATGCTGGCATTGATGCTGTCGGCCAGTCCACTGCCAGCGCCACCACCAGAACCGCCGCCCAAAGCACCCGCAGCACCACCGGCCGCGTTTGCGCCGCCCGCCATCATGGTGCCTGCCGCCAAGCCAGTAGCCGCCGCAGCGGCCGCCATTGCCATGCCGCCGATCGCACTGCCTCCCCCAAATGATGAGCCGGTGATCATGCCCGCAATCAGCTCCGGGATAGACCGAGACAGATAGGCGCACACCAAGGACAGGCCCAATAGTGTCAATGTTGGCCCAATAGTGCCGTCGTAGTTGGCGAACCACCTGTCCGATACGGACATAATCAGGCCGACAATCAAGGTCAGGACGAACAGCTTAGCGCCTACCGCAACGGCATAGCGAAGCGGGGCTATTGCAAATTCCCGTGTCCATTGTGAGCCGCCGAAACCGATGAACAGCACGGCCGCATTGATAATCACATACGACTCGACAAGCGTAACGAACATAAACGCGGCGATGAACGCGAAGCACAGCAAAATGATGACGCCGGATAGCGCAATCACAACCGCAGTTTCGAGGTCAAACAACGAAATGTTCGACAGGACTTTTTGTGCCAATTTGATAGCTAAGGTGAACACGTCACCGGGCATCAACTCCTGCGCAAACCCGGAGGCTTGCGATCCCGCTTCGCGGAAGCTGTTCACGATAGCCGTGCTCCACTCTGTGGAGTACGTCAGCAAGGCAAGGAAAAAGCCTATCGTCATGACGAACTTGATCAGCTCGCGGAACATTTCGCCAACATCGGCGCTTTGCCAAATCAGGTTGCCGAACGTCCAAACAAACTGAATCCCAGCGAGCAGGAACAGCAAGTTTCTGGCATAGCCCTGCAACTTTGGCCCCCACTGAGCAGACGCATTATGAATGTCTGTTAGCAGCCCGTTCATCTCCACATTACTTTGTAAACCGGCGGCCATTGCACTCCCGGTCATCAACAGCATGGCTATCCCGACGCAACTTAGAAAGAGTGGTCTACTCATAATCAAAACCCCTTCGACGGGCCGGGTTCGTCTTTCCCTTCCCAGAACTTTTTGGTAGCCGCCGCTTTTTGCTTCTGTGAAGCCGAACATTCTTCGCCCGAAGAAATGACGACGCTAGTCATTACGGCCCCACCCACAGCAGAACCGAGACACAACACCAAAAGAAGAATCTTAGAAATCGTCATAATCAAAACCCCTTGGATGGGCCGGGAGTGTCTGTACCTCCCCAGAACCTTTCACTGGCCGCGTCCTTCACGGCTTCCTGTTCGGTTTGTTTGGCCATGTAGTTGCCTTGCAGGGTGATTTGCGTGGCCACCAGATCGCGCAGTTTCTGGAGCTGCTGCACGTTCTGCGCCGCAATCTCGTTCCCGGCTTGAATGGCCTGCTGACGGCCAACGGCCGACTGCGAACGGCTCACCAACTGATCCAGCATCGCGTTCTCATCCTCGAATGTGCTCGTATTTACGCCAGCGGCCTGCATGGCCGTGCGGGCGTTATCGAAGCCGGATTGTGCCCAGTCCCGATAGCGCTGCGGCATGTTGTTTTGCCCTTGGCCAATCGAGTTCAGATAGCTGTCATAGCCTTTGAACTGCTGGCGAAACTGTTCGTCCAGATTGCTGATGTTGCGGCCGAGCGACTGCGCCGAGTTGTAGATGCTGGCCACGCGCTGAAGGTCGCCAGTGATGGTGTTGAACATGCGGCTGGGCAGTGACATGCCCTGCTTAATCATGTTGTCGTACTGCTGGATCTGCGTCTGCAACTGCTGGGCCGTGTTCAGTTGCGTGTTGACCGCTTCGGCGTACTCGTACATCTGCTGATAGAACGTCGAGCAGTTCGAGCAGTAGATGGCATAGGCCGGAGCCGGTGCCATGTAGAGACTTACACCAAGGCCTGCGCTTGCCATTGCAAGAGCGAGCGCCGCGCCTCGACCGAATTTTCGGGCGGCATAAGCCGACATTTTTTGCGATTCTAGTTCCATACCGAATACCTCGTTTTGTCATCGTCCGAGGTTTAATTATTGCCCCACAATGCCGGTGATTTCCAGCAGTATAGAGAACTTTTTCTCAATAAAATCAATGTCTTATTGTCCGTAAATTGTCCGCCTTTCAAAACAAAAACCTTCGCAATTCTTTGTTTTTCTTGGCACTTTATTTGACGCAGATAGCGAAAATTGCCTATCCACATGGAATACGTTTTGCGGACAAAAAAAGCCCACCGAAGTGAGCTTTTGATAGGGCAGTGCGCGGTGTCAGTGGGCAGCGTAATAGGGATTCTGTGCGCGATAGAGGTCACGCTCCGGTTCAGGAATGTGTAGCGTTTCAAGGTGCCAATCTTCGAGTGAAGAAGCCAGCTCGGCCGCTATGCGCTGGGCTTCCATAACGCTGTTGCTAGGCCGCCCACTGGCTC
Source organism: Klebsiella sp. P1954 (assembly GCF_018199955.1). Classification (NCBI taxonomy): domain Bacteria; kingdom Pseudomonadati; phylum Pseudomonadota; class Gammaproteobacteria; order Enterobacterales; family Enterobacteriaceae; genus Klebsiella; species Klebsiella sp. P1954. The sequence goes on from NZ_CP073373.1 coordinate 4,380,541, forward strand.
GACCGAGGCAGGCTTGCAGTTCGTTGAGTTGATTGGCCAATGCGCTGATGCGGTGAGCTGTCTTCATGATCAATTCCCCTTGCTGATCCTTTCCACGATTCTGTCGAATTCTTCCCGGACCTGATCGTCCGTAAGCTCAAGATTAACCAATCCTGACTTTATTGCAATTCTTCCTATTCTTTCTGCTGCCTCATTGTCGAGTTTTGCCAATCTGGCTTTCGCCATTTCAAGCTCTGAAAGGGCATCAGAACGGCGCTCTGCGAGGGTTTTTCGTGCCATGATTACTCCGTTGTTTCTTGATGATCGAGTTTCGAAAAAAAGCGCGTAAACGGAGGCTATGTTCTCACCCGAGTCGAGCAATTTACAAGACTTAGATTTGGCTGGCCTAGCTGATGGCCTCTCAAAGCCCCCTCCTTTTGGTGTCAGTCCGTCCCTGATGCTCATGAACTCAGTCGGAAACGCGTTTTTATGCGAATGTATGCGATTCTATGCGATTAGAAGAATTGATTAATGCGATGCTATGCGAATGTATGCGAATTAACGCGAATGTACGCGATTACGCCATATTTTACTGGCCATTCTGCTCCAGTCGCATAGAATCGCATGAAGCAGTACGGCAGGATGTGTGTTGTACCGGTACGGGCAAGCCCGCACCAGTCCAACACCGCCCCTTACTCACCTACGGTTCGACGGCATCCTGCTCTGCGAGGCTAACGGTCGCTGCCGCGACAAAGGAGCCACGGGCACCGAATGGAGTCATTTCTCACAGTTGTTGGTATGGCCCATTTTCAATTTACCTATGTGCAATAAGCTGTCTTTTTTTATTAGTTGCTGCGTGTATGATGAATATGCAGTAATGACAATTTGTTGGGGGGGATTCTGTCCGTTCAGATTCTTGCTGTTGCAGATGCACGACGCTTATAGCTTCGTGATGATTGCGGATAAGGATTTTCTGTAATTAACCTTCGCTGCTCGAAGTGCCTCCGCACTTCGAGGGCTGTTGAAGTAGGTGGGTATGACGGCAGTCGAGCTACCAGAGGATTTTTTTGCAAATATACAAGGGGTTTTCCGCAAAACACCTGTTTTACTTATTGGGTCGGGATTCTCATGTGGTTATGGCCTGCCAGGGATGGGGGCGTTGGCTGAGCATCTGGCTAATAACGTTTATGACGCACTCTCGACGGATTCGGCACGGAATGCTTGGACCCAATCAATTAATGCGATAAAGGAGAATTTGGAGACAGGCTTAAATAATATTCCACTTGGAATGGCGGGGTGGGATGAGATTTTGTCGGCAATCCGTGGGGAAACAGCGAAGCTAATTCTTGATAAAACAATAGCGGCAGAGGCGCAAATTCTTGTCGAAAAAATAGCGGACCACCATGCCCCCTCACGCCTTCTGAAGCGTCTATTTTTAGGATCTCCTCAGAATGCGGAAAGCATTCATGTCATCACGACAAATTACGATACCCTGCTAGAGCTCTTTTGCGATCTGGCAGAGTTGCCGTTAGACACTGGATTTATGGGGTTTCGACGGCGTAGGCCGCGACCTCATCCGCTTTTTCAAACTCAATACAGCCGAGTGTTAGTAGCCGAAAAGCGCCAACAGCAGGTCGATCACCGTCTATGTAAAACGGTGCGATTATACAAACCGCACGGTTCTATCAGTTGGTTGACAACAAAAGATGGACCAATTGAAGTACTAAATGACGTATCTGTTGCTGAGCGAGCTATTGTTGTGCCGGGCCCTTCGAAGTACCAAGACGCATTAGTCAACACCCTATTTGACGCAATGCGTACTGAGATGAATCAGGTACTTGCGGAGGCTCAAGCTCTCCTGTGTATAGGTTTCGGGTTCAACGATGATCATTTACAAGGCGTTATCAAACACCGTTTGGCGGCTGGAATGCCTGCAATCATAGTCACTCGTGATTCAACCTCCAGCATTGATCGGTTGCTCGGTGAACATCCTCACGTGATCGCTTTGTTTAAGGATGGTGATGGAGCTATTTGTCATTGGAATGGTGAGCAGTTCAGAGTGTCCGAGCCTCTTTGGCAACTTGACGATTTCCTCAAAAAATTTCTGGAGTGAGAGCGCGATGAGTATTTTTAATTTTTCAGAAGAGCAATCCTTGGGAGAAGTTCGCAGTGTTGAAACCTCAAGAATAACTGTGCGAGTGACTGACGGCCAGCGTTTACAGAAAGCACGAGTTGGAAGATTAGTAGCTATTCAATCTGTAGGAGATGAATGGTTAATTGGAATTATCGAAAGAGTTTGGCGACATCCAGTAGAGTTGCCTTCGTTTCCAGAAGTAGATGAAACAATTGATTTGTCAGCAGTGCCGCAAGAAGAAAATGGAATTTCTATAAGTTTGGTAGGAACTTATCGTTCTCGTGATGGCCTGCGAAAGGATGTATTTACGCGTGCAGTATTTATATTGCCAGAGATTAATAGGTCAGTGTTCCCTATTGAGGAAAAGTCACTCGAAGATTTTATGGGCATATTAAGCGCGTCATCTAAAGCTGATGCAGTCGCGCCGCTCAAAGTGGGTACTTATACTTTAGATGGCAAAGCTAGTGCTTATATTGACGGTGATAAACTTTTTCAACGTCATGCGGCGTTATTGGGGAGCACCGGTTCAGGGAAATCTTTCACTGTTGCTTCCATACTTGAACAGTCTGCGCAGCTAGCTCACGCCAATATTGTTGTTCTTGACTTACATGGCGAATATTCCAGTATGAAGTTCGCTTCCCATTATCGTATCGCGGGCATTAGCGATATTAAGTCGAAGGGGGATGGTGCAATTTTTCTGCCGTTCTGGTTGCTGACCTATGATGAGATGCAATCGGTATTTGTTGATCGTTCGGGAGATAATGCACCTAATCAGGCTCTGGCCCTTATGGATTCCGTGGTAGAGATGAAGCGTGCTGCCATAGCGGCGCTTGGCAAACATGAATTACTTGAAGGTTTTACGGTCGATACGCCAGTACCTTACAATTTAGATGACTTGGTTAAATCCCTTGATAAGAAAAATGAAGAAGTTATTCCAACTGGGGAAGAATACGTCACTGGGGCGAAGAAGGGGCAGCCTAAGACTGAAAAAGGTCCATTGAACGGCAAACTCTCTCGATTCCTCATTCGGTTGAAGACAAAAATGAATGATCGACGTTATGCCTTCATGTATCAATCTCCCAAGGAATACGAAACTTATGAAGCATTGCACGAACTAGCGAGTAAGTTGCTCGGTACGGGAAATGTTGCAGATGGTGTAAATCCAGGTATCAAAATTATCGACTTTTCAGAAGTTCCCTCAGATATTTTGCCTGTTGTAGTAGGTTTGGTTGGGAGGTTGATCTATCAAATTCAGTTCTGGAGCGATCCGGGTAAAGATGGTGATGGACGTCATCCAGTAGTGATCGTTTGTGATGAGGCACACTTGTACCTTCCCAGCAGTGCAGCCTCTACTGGACCATTAGAAAAGCGGGCTTTGGAGAACTACGAGCGCATCGCGAAGGAGGGACGTAAATACGGTGTTGGTTTAATGGTGGTTAGCCAGAGGCCTTCTGATGTGAGTACAACCATTTTGAGTCAATGTAGCAACATTATAAGTTTGCGTCTCGCTAATAAGACAGACCAATCTGTAGTTAAGCAACTTTTGCCCGAGAGCTTGGAGGGGTTGATGGAGGTGCTGCCGACGCTGGACGTAGGTGAAGCTGTCGTTGTGGGAGATGCAACATTGCTACCCACACGGATTAAAATGTCTAAGCCCAAGCATGAGCCTCGTAGCGCAACTATTCCGTTCTGGACGCGCTGGGATAAGCCAAAGGCCGACGTTGATTTGATTGCTGCCGTAGAGAACATGCGTCGACAGTCGCGGACCAACGATTGAGTTACGATTTAGTCTGAGCTGATATGGGCTATTTGCTAACTTATCGAAAAGGATACACGAAATGAAAGATAGACCGCATAACGTGGCGATGGCCGAGCACTTCCGCGCCCATCCGACGTATGCAGCGGAGCTGCTTGCTGAAGTCTGCCGCGAAGGCAACCCTGCTGAGCTAGCCATTCTGTTGCGGCAGATGGTCACGGCCTCGGCAGGTGATGAGAGGTCGGATGACACCGATACAGAGCGCGCTCTACCTCTCTGATTTGAGCATGGTATTTTTCATGGTTCAACAAATAGGCATGGTTTCAAGGTGTTGATTTGTACGGGTGTTTTTAGTTAATTTACAATTGAGTGGGAGTAATCCCCGGCGTTAGCTGAATGAAACGAAACCCTCTGTGTTTACAGAGGGTTTTTTTATAGCTGCTACATTAAGGTCTCCCACCTGACGGCAAGCGCTAATCGCGCATATATTGATGCATCTGGGCCGCCGTCAGATCCCACTGGCTTCCTTCAAACGGGGGCATATAGCTGCCATCATCTTCGCCAATCTCAGCGGCAGTGAGCTGATTGAGTTTATCGTTCATAGTCATTAACAGATCCCGGTATTTCTCTGGCTCCCGGGCGAGGTTATGATTTTCTTCGGGGTCGTTAACCAGATCGAAAAGTTCAACATCATTATTCTCCAGCAGTTCGGCCAGGGTAGCAGGAATATGATGCTGCTTGAGCGAAAAGTAGCGGGCAAATTTATAGTGTCCATCGTTGATCATACGGATCCCTGAGCGATGGGAAAAATCAGGATGGAGTGACGCGATCGCTTTTTTAAATTGATCGTGCGGGAGTTTTTCTCCAGCCAGCTTTCTGAATTTTGCCGTGTATTGTGCATCCATATACAGGATCATGCCGTAACAATAAAGCGAACCCGGACGCAGCGCATTTAAGCCCGCTTGCTCAGGATGCGCCAGTAATGGGCTCATATCCCGGCCTTTTCTGCCCTCCAGGACTTTCTCTCGCAGCGAGCGATCGCGTCCAGTCAGACCAATCAGGGTCGGTACTAAATCCAGATGATTGGTCAAACTGTTGCAGCGGATATTTCCCGGATACGCCGGATGGCGAATGATCATCGGCACATGGATCTGCTCTTTGTACACCGAGGAACCTTTACCATGCATCTGGTGGGAGCCACCGAGTTCCCCATGGTCGGCGGTAAAGACGATAATCGTATTTTGCGTCAGCTGCAGGTTATCCAGCTCATTGAGAATCGCCTCAAGATGCTGGTCATTATCGCGAATACAGTTGAAATAATAATCCAGTAATTTGCGCCAGCGCCGGTCTTCATCGGGGAACTGTCCCTCCATCACCGCCCTGGCATTCTGGTACTCTTTATGGGCGGCAGGTCTGCCAGGCTCATCGAGCGACTGATGGCGGTTTGCAGGCAGCGGATAGTCTGGCCAGCTTTGCTGATAGATTTGGTTGTGCGGGGGTTGGGTTGGCAGCAGGGTGTGGTTTTCTTTATCCATTGGCCCTTTCCACTGCACCTGCTCACCATGCTCATCGGTGTCGATAAACATGACATCGTGGGGGTTAACCAGGTTTACTGCCGCGAACCAGGGCTTATTTTCATCATTCAGCGGGCGGCCGGTGTTACGTAGCCAACTAATGGTCTGCCCCGTGGTGACTGAATCAAAGAAATAGCCGCCCTTACTTTTCCCGATGACATCGCCAATGCCGTGATAATCAGAGAAACCATACTTTTCCATAATTTCATGCAGTCGCGGCGTCGGGATCTCGCCCAGGTCCATTTCTTCTACCGATTTACCAGCGACCGGCTGATCGATCTCCCGGGTAAGATGCCATTTACCTTTATACGCCGTGTAATAACCCAGTTCACGCATCATATGGCCCACGGTACGTAATTCCGGGTCCAGATCGTAATTCATCCAGGGGAAGCCAAGATTATCAAACATCCGGGTGTGCGGCATATGGAGCCCGGTGTACATGACAGAGCGCGATGGCGTACAAACGTTGGCCGTGTTCTGATGATTGGTAAAAGTGATACCCGTTTTCATCAGGCGTTCCCGGCCCGGCACCGGAAAGGGATACCGCTCGAAATAACGTTCCTGATCGCATGTTATTAGTAAAATATTGTAGCCTTCGGGCAGTGTGTCAGGGATTTCGCCGGTGAAAGGAATATCCCATGCCGCTTTCGCGGCGGCATTATTTTGCGCGGCGTTTCCCGTCTCTGGTAACAGGCTCACGACAGCGGCAATCCCCAGACCTTTGAGGAGATCGCGGCGATTTCCATCTATTTTATTTGGTTCTTTCATCTTCAGACTCCGTTAATTGTAATATATTTTGCCGAATCTCCGGGATAAGACTCATAATGAGCGCGGGCGGTTGGCAATTTAATAAAAGCCTTCGCATGACGTTCATATAGGGCGTGATATGGCCGAAAAAGGCTAAATAGCCGCTGCACAGGTAATTCTGTGCTTCGTCGTCATGGATGGTAAAACGGTGTTTAGGGCATCCCCCATGGCAGGCAAAGCGCCAGTGGCAGCTCTGACAGCGGGCAGAGAGTTGGCCCTTTTGCTTCCCGAACTGTTGCTGAAATGGCGAGCTCGCCATCGCTGCCATAGCATCTTGCTTCAGATTACCCAGTTTATATTCCGCTGAGACAAAGTGATCGCAGCTGTAGACATCGCCGTTTTGCTCCACCAGTAAACTCTGCCCACAGACAGGCTGCATGGTGCAGAGCGTGGCGGGCTGGCCGGCCCATACGCCGAGCAGATTATCAAAGTACTGGATAAACACCCTGCCAACATCGTTTTCCAGCCAGTCGTCGAAAACACTGCACAAAAATTTGCCCCAGCCCTCAGGGGTAACTGACCAGGGAGCAGGGGAGTCAACGAGAGGAATAAACTGGAGATGGTGAAGGTTTAGCTCGCGGCTCAGGCAGCGATAGAGACTTTTCCCCTGGCTTTCAGACTGGCGGCTGACCACCACCATGGCATTTACCGGAACGTCATGCTGCTGCAGGCAGCGTATGGCCTGCACAACTTTTTCCCAGGTGGGTTTTCCGCAGCCCGTCGTACGCCAGGTGTCGTGGAGTGACGCAGGGCCATCAATGGATAATCCGACCAGAAATCCATGACGACGCAAAAAACGAGCCCATTTATCGTTCAGCAAGATGCCGTTGGTTTGCAGGCTGTTGGCGATGATTTTGTTACCACGGTAACGCTGCTGGAGCTCGACCACCTTTGCAAAAAAATCCAGCCCGCATAAGGTAGGCTCACCGCCCTGCCAGCAAAACTCGACGTTTTGCGAGGGGGTCGATGAAATGGTGTTGTGAATGTACGCTTCCAGCGTGAGGTCGTCCATGGTGGCATACCCTGGACGCGGAACCTCGTTTTCCAGATAAAAACAATACCGACAGGCCAGATTGCATCGATTGCCGCCGGGTTTTGCTACGGTATTAAAATTAGCGCTCATTCTTTGCTATGCTCGAACGTTTTCGATGAGGAAGAGAGTAAAGCTAATTGTGTTACCGGAGGTGTGGCTAATGTTACCGATGGCGACTGGCTTTATTTTTTGGATCATTATGCAAGCGAAAAATACAGGCGGTATCGTTATTTTTCGCAGGTGACAGCATGCCCTGCTATTCTCTTAAAAATTTCATCATTGATTTGGTGAATGTATTTTCATTAAAAATTTATAATATGAATAATGCCTGCCATATGGCTATAAGGGCAGGCGTAAATTATCAAGGGCGTAGTGATCCACGTTTACTCTTCAGCAAGGTTGTTTTTGGCTATCGGTTGGTCAACGGCCGCTGCCGGATATTCTACATTACGTTCATCCTGCGCCTTACCCGCCTCGCGCACAATCGCCAGCGCCAGTCCGGCAACGATCAACGTTAACCCGGTGGACACCCACATTCCGCCGATAATGCCCAGCCGGTGGTTCAGCCATGCGTAGGCAAAGGGTGAAACAGCTGCCATCAGTTGCCCGGGGATCAGCAGGAGACCCGTGCGGCTGGCGTAGCTTTCTGCGCTAAACAGCGCCAGCGGCAGCGTCGCTTTGACAATCGTCACCAGCCCGTTAATCGCGCCATAGCCCAGCACAAATCCGGCTGCGCATCCGGCAAAGGTCGTGCTGCTCAATCCAAGGAGAAAACAGAGCGGCATGGCGAGCGCAGTAAAACGCGTTAGCGTGAGTGAGGTGACCCGGGGACCGGCCAGCACTTCCCCCAGCCGGGCGCCGGTCTGGCCGAATCCCCACAGCATACCGACGGCAACCGGCAGACCAAAGTGGCTGATAAACTCCGGCAGATGGGTAGAGGTACCGTTAGAGATGAAGGTGATCAGCGCAATAAAGATCGCGTAACGCGCCCCGTTACGCCGGTCGCCCTCTGCTGTCGCTGGCGAGGCTGGTGATTTCGCCGCTGAATTGAGCCGCTGGCGAGGCAGTTGATAACTCAGCCATGCGCTCAGCAGGCCAAACAGCGCATAGATCCGCAGGGCATTCTGCCAGGGCATGATGGTTAATAACGCCTCGCCCAGCGGCCAGAAGAGGGCAGAGGCCAGACCGCCAGCGAGAGTGATATGAGAGATAGTTTTCCGCGCCTGCTGACCGTACAGATTCACCACTGCGGCGAACAGCGCATCATACAGTGAAAGCCGCATGCCGATGCCGGTCAGCAGCCAGGCGCCGTACCAGCCGGCCAGCGAAGGGCGCCAGGCCATCATGGCGCAGCTGGCGGCTATCAGTAAGGTACCGCTGGTGACCACCAGTCTTCCGCCAAAGCGAGCCAGCAGCCTGGCAACGAACGGGGAGACAGCGGCCATCATCAGCATCGCAAGCGTCAGGCCGAGATAGATCTGCGGCAAGGACCATCCTTTGTCGGCGGCGATAGCCCCGGCAAAGGTGCCGGGCATATAAAAAGAGATCCCCCAGTTGATGAGTTGCTGACCGCCCGCGGTGAAGGCAAGGCGTCGGGGAATAGCGTTTATTTCCATGGTTTTTCATTCCGTTAAGACAGTTGTCCTGAGCATACCCGGCAGGCTATTGTTCTGGCAGAGCGGCCACCTTATGCGCGGTATAAGAGAAACTTTTATGACAACACTGAACCTGGGAAATCTGGCGACCTTCCGGCTGGTCGTACAGCGCGGCAGCTTTTCTGCCGCCGCCGACGCGCTGGGGATCTCCCAACCTGCCGTCAGCCTGCAGGTTCGTCAGCTGGAGCAGTTTTTACAGACCAGGCTGCTGGAGCGAACCGGACGTGGGATCAAGGCGACGGCGGCAGGAATGGCATTGCTGGCCCACAGCGAGCAGATCGATCGGGCGGTGAATAGCGCGGTGCAGTCGGTCAGCGCATTCAGTCAGGAGGTTAATGGATCGTTGACGCTGGGGACAGGCGCGACGGCCTGCATTCATCTTCTTCCACCGCTGCTGCAGCATCTTCGTCAGCAGCACCCGCTGCTGACGGTGGGGGTGACCACCGGCAACACGCTGGATATCGTCCGCGCGGTGGAAGAAAACCGGCTCGATCTCGGGCTGGTCACGCTGCCCGTGCAGGGGCGCAGTCTGGCGGTGACTGCGATGTTAGATGAGGAGTTCGTGACCATCTATGCCAGCCGCGAGACGGAGATGCCGGCGGTTTATACTCCCGCCGAGCTGCAGGCGCAGCCGCTCATTGCCTTCGAGGCGGGTAGCGGCACGCGGGATCTGATTGACCGCTGGTTCCGCTCGGCGGGACTGGCGGTGACGCCGGTAATGCAGTTGGGGAGCATCGAGGCGATTAAGCGCATGGTGCGGGCAGGGCTGGGCTACAGCATCGTGCCCCGCATGGCGGTGGAGCGGGTGGAGGATCGCGACGGATTACGCGTACACTCGCTGGCGCCGCGGCTATACCGACAGCTGGCGGTAGTCATGCGTCAGGACAAAATTGTGACAAAAGGTATCGCTGAAATGCTGCGCCTGCTGCATACCGTGCGCTTATAAATCGCCGACGGCAAAATTACCGCATCAAAGACAGTACTTCAGCAGCGAGCGGCTCTGCCTGCGGAGTGTGGCGCTTGCAGTATTAGAATCAAAGGATTACTCGCGGGGGGAGGGCTCGACGGTGAGCGATGACTCCTGCGACGCTTTTTTATCCTGATGATGGTACCAGGCGCCGATGGAGGAGTAGACAAAGCGTCCAAAGAAGAAGAGAAAGCTGATAAGCAGTACGATACGGGTCATGCGACGGTTAAATCGATGTCGTTTACGCATACTGGGTGCCTGACTCACAAAAGGATCCTTGAAGTATACCCGAAGATGGGCGATGGGGGTATTAAGGCACAGGAACGAGATGGGGTCAATTGATGCAGATGTAAAAGTGCGGCAGTGAAAACATTAATTAATGTTATATAAGATAATCGTCGTATTTACATGCTCACTTTATTAGCCGTGAAATGTCGGGAAAAATAAGATTTATTAATGTTGGCGTCAGCATTTGTTGATTTATATCAATAGTCTCCTTCTCTTGGCCACTAAAATCAGCGGACGTTACCGTATCGTTATTATTTACGCGGTCAGCATGGGTGGTTGGATGCCTGCCTGAATATGCCTCGCGGGAGCAGAGGCACTCTGTAGAGCACCTATGAATTTATTAAAATACTATCAACAATATCGCGACAAGTGGTGGGCTTTACCGCTCGTTCTGCCTGCGCTGTTATTACCGGTCGCCAGATGGGCGAATACCTACACCATGCTCAATGGTCATATGGTATTTTTGTATTATCTTCCCCTGGCGCTGGTGCTCAGCCTGATGATGTTTTTTGGTTGGGCGGCGATCCCTGGCATTATTATTGGCCTGCTGTTAACTCTGGCCCACGGCATGATGCTTGAGCAGTCCATCGGTGTACTGTTCCATTTCCTTATCCCCTGCGTGCTCTGCTGGGGCGGCTACCGCATTTTTGTCCCCCAGCGTCAGCAGGTCTCACACGGCAACGTCCGACTGATGCCGCATCGTCTGTTCTGGCAAATGCTGCTCCCCTCGGTCATTTTTCTGATTTTGTCACAGATTGCCGAATATCTTGGACTCCATCCGCGCACAACGGAAATGACCGGCGTTACGCCATTTAGTTTACGTTCATTAATCACCTTTCAGGCGCTAATGGTAGGGTGCCTGACCGGCATGCCGCTGTGTTATTTTGTGTTACGGGTCATTCGTAATCCTTTTCATTTACGCGGCTTTATTTCTCAGGTTCGCTTACAAATTGATCCAAAAATAAAAAAAATTGAAATCATTTGCTGGGCGACGGTATTAATTCTGCTACTGTGGCTATTATTGATGCCGCTTAATGATAGCAGCACCATATTTAGTACGAATTATACGTTGTCATTGCTGATGCCGGTGATGCTCTGGGGTGCCATGCGTTTTGGCTATCGCTTTATCTCACTGATCTGGACGCCGGTGCTGATTGCCGTGATCCATTTTCATTACCGTTACTTACCAATTTACCCAAGCTATAACACCCAGTTGGCGATCACCTCATCAAGCTATCTGGTATTCTCGTTTATTGTCGCCTATACGGCGATGCTGGCGACACAGCAGCGGCTGATATACGCTCGCGTCCGGCAGATGGCCTTCCTCGACCCGGTGGTTCATATGCCGAACTTGCGGGCGCTGAGCCGGGCGCTCAACGGCACGAGCTGGTCGACGCTCTGTTTTCTGCGCATTCCTGAGCTTGAACTGCTGGGGCGCCACTATGGGGTACTTTTGCGAATCCAGTATAAGCAAATGCTGGCGAACCACCTGAGAACGCTGCTGCAGCCCAACGAAGCGGTATATCATCTTGCCGGTCACGATTTAGTGTTCCGTCTCAATAGCGAAGGGCACCAGGCGCGCATTCACTTAATTGACCGCTCCCTGCGACAGTTCCGTTTCCACTGGGACGGGGTCCCCCTGCAGCCGCGGATCGGCATGAGCTATTGCAACGTTCGCTCGCCGGTCAAGCATCTGTATTTACTGCTTGGCGAGTTGAACACCATTGCCGACATGTCGTTAGCCAGCGGCCATCCGGAAAATTTACAGCGCCGCGGCGCGGGCCATGTTCAGCAGGATCTGAAAGATAAAGTCGTGATGATGAACCGCATTCTCAAAGCGCTGGAACATGACCATTTTGTCCTGATGGCGCAGCCTATCCAGGGCATTCGCGGCGATCGCTATCATGAAGTGCTGGTGAGGATGGAAGGGGAGTCGGGTGAGCTAACGGGGCCAAACGAGTTCTTGCCGGTGGCGCACGAGTTTGGGCTGTCCACGCGGGTGGACCAGTGGGTTATTGAGCATACGCTGGCCTTTATGGACGACAACCGGCGGGCGCTGCCCGGTCTGCGGCTGGCGATCAATCTTTCTCCGGTGTCGCTGAGCCGCAGCCAGTTTCCTCAGGAGGTCGAAGCGCTGCTGCAGGCCTACAACATTGAGCCATGGCAGATTATTTTCGAGCTGACCGAGAACTACGCGCTCAGCAATCCCGAGCTGGTCTGCCAGACTTTAGAGCATCTGCGGGCGCTGGGCTGCCGGGTGGCGATCGATGATTTTGGTACCGGCTACGCCAGCTACGCCCGGTTAAAAACAATGAACGTCGACATTCTTAAAATCGACGGCAGTTTTATTCGCAATCTGCTTGCCAGCAGTCTTGATTACCAGGTCGTGGACTCTATTTGTCGTCTGGCGCGTATGAAGAACATGCAGGTGGTGGCCGAATATGTGGAGTCGCCGGAAATACGTCAGGCGGTCATCACGCTGGGGATCGATTATATGCAGGGCTATGATATCGGGGTACCGGTACCTCTGACGCAGTTGGCGGAGGAGATGACCGGCGGAACAGCAAAAAGCCGGGCGTAAGCGCCCGGCTCGGTTGATAGCCAGAGATACGATCAGGCGTCTGGCTCTTCTTCAGCAATCTTCAGCATCCATTCCGGCACGCCTTCCCAGTACTGTTGCTCTTTTTCCAGATCCAGCAGCACCAGCGCATTCTGGCTAAACCAGTTGTGCGGAAACGTCAGCGTCCAGTGGTGAGCTTCCGTCTGCAGGCGCAGCGTCGGCGGCGTAGTGGTAGCCTGACGCTGGTTATTCAGCAGTACGCCCAGGCGCAGTAGCTGAATTAGCGGCAGAAACTGCTTTTTCCTGAATAGCGTAAAGCGCGGCAGATCGTCGAGCTTGATCGCTTTGCGATGATAGCGTACGAGGGTGGCCATCAGCATCTGCTGCTCCTGATTGAAGCCCGGCAGGTCGCTATTTTGGAGAATGTAGGCCGAGTGACGATGCATGCCGCTGTGGTTGATATTCAGCCCTACCTCATGGAGCATCACCGCCCATTTCAACAGCGCCGCGAGGTGCGGATTGGCCAGCTTGGGATTCTGCTCCTGCCACTGCTCCAGCATCTGGGTGGTAGTTTCCAGTACCCGGCGCGCCTGTTCGCGATCGATGTTGTACTGATTTGCCAGACTCTGTGCCGTGCGGCTACGAATATCCTGGTGGCGGAAGCGGCCTTCCATCTCGTACAGGACACCTTCGCGCAGCGCGCCATCGGACAGACGAAGTTCTTTGATGGCCAGCGCGTCAAACACACCGCAGAGGATCGCCAGCCCAGGCGCAAAGACCGCTTTACGGTCTTCTGAGAGACCGGGCAGACTGAGCGCGTCGAAGTTTTTATGCTTCAACAGCTCATTTACCAGCATCTCGAGGCGCTCCGGCGTAATAAATCCGTCCTTCTCGCCCATGGCCACCAGCACTTCCTGGGCGGCTTTAATGGTGCCGGAGGCGCCCAGCGCTACGGTCCATCCCTGAATACGGAACTGCCAGGCCAGCGTCTCCAGTTTCTGCACCGCCGCCAGGCGCGCGCGCTGGAAGTTCTCTTTATTGATAACGCCGCCAGGGAAATAGGCCTGCGAGAAGCTCACGCAGCCCATGCGGCGGCTTTCCACCAGGCGGGGCTCAAAATCTTCGCCAATGACCAGCTCGGTTGAACCACCGCCGATATCAATCACCAGCTTGCGGCCGCGCTCCGGCTGCGTGTGCTCAACGCCCATAAAAATCAGGCGCGCTTCTTCATTACCGGAGATGATCTCGATCGGGTAGGGGATCACTTTTTCCGCGCGTTTAAGAAACTCCGCCGCGTTGGTCGCCTGACGCAGCGTATGCGTCCCGACGATACAGACGCTGGAGGGGGAGAACCCCTGCAGGCGTTCGGCAAACAGCGACAGGCAGTTCAGCCCACGGGTCATGGCTTCTTCGCTCAACACCGAGTTTTCATCAAGGCCATCGGCCAGATGTACGCGCTGTTTCAGGCGTCCGATGATCTGCATGGCGCCGTCGACGACACGGGCGATGACCATATGAAAACTGTTCGAACCAAGGTCAACCGCAGCGAACTCCTGCGGCCGAGGGGTGTTATCGTTTATTGGCATAGGTTAGTCGGGTTGTTCGAGTGATTTGAGATAATCGTAAATCGCCATTTGCGCGCGCACTTTACGGCGATTGCCGCGCGGCACATAGCGGTTACTCAGTTCTTTATCAAGATAGCGCGCTTTTACCGTATCGTTGAACAGGATATCAAAAATATCCAGCACCCGCTGCTTCAGACGCGGATCGAGCAGCGGAGCGGCAACTTCGATGCGATAATCGATGTTACGCGTCATCCAGTCGGCAGAGGAGAGCCAGACCTGTTTATCGCCACCGTTTTCAAAACAGTAGACCCGGTCGTGCTCGAGGAAACGGTCCACAATACTGATGACGCGGATATTTTCGCTGATACCTTCCAGACCCGGGATCAGCGAGCACATGCCGCGGATCAGCAGATTAACCGGCACGCCGGAGCTGGAGGCGGCATACAGTCGGTCCACCAGACCTTTATCCACCAGATTGTTCAGCTTCAGCGTAATCCCGGACGGTTGCCCGTTTTGCGCATTGGCGATCTCGCGATCGATCATCTCATACAGCAGACGACGCGAGTTCTGCGGCGACACCAACAGGTAGTCGAAGCTAACCGGACGATACGGGTTCTCGATAAAGTTAAACACCCGGCGGACTTCATTGGTAATGCGCGCATCGGCGGTTAACAGCGAATAGTCGGTGTAGATCCGCGCCGTCTTCTCGTTAAAGTTACCGGTGCCGATGTGGGCGTAGCGCACCACCTCATCGCCTTCTTTACGCGAGATAAGGAACAGCTTGGCGTGGATCTTCAGACCTGGCGCAGAGAAGATAACGTGGACTCCCGCTTCCGTCAGGCGTTTCGCCCAGTGAATGTTAGCCTCTTCATCGAAGCGCGCCTGCAGCTCCACCACTACGGTGACTTTCTTACCGTTGTGGGCGGCGTGGATCATCGCGTCAATAATGCGCGAATCCTTGGCCACGCGGTAAATGTTGATTTTGATCGCCAATACGCTGGGGTCGAAGGAGGCCTGACGCAGCAGCTCCAGCACGTGCTCAAAGGTGTGATAGGGATAGTAGAGCAGCACGTCGCGTTCGCGAATGGCGTCGAAGCCGTTGCGGAATTTATCAAACCACAGATGACGCAGGCGCGGCATGGGCTTATTGACCAGATTGGCCTTACCGACGTTCGGGAAGCCGATAAAGTCTTTAAAGTTGTGATAGCGGCCGCCCGGCAGCATTGAGTCATAGTTGGAAATGGAGAGCTTATCGCGCAGCATTTCGACCATCGCATCCGGCATATCGCGCTGGTAGACGAAGCGAACCGGCTCGGCGGTCAGGCGCTGCTTGAGGCTGGAGGACATCAGCTCCATCAGGCTCGACTCCATCTCATGCACCAGATCGTACTCGGCGTCACGGGTCATCTTCATCGAGTAGGCGTTCAGCGCATCGTAATCAAAGAAGCCTTTAAAAATATCGTCCAGGCAATAGCGCAGGATGTTATCCAGGAGGATCATTGGCTTGCGGCGACGCGGCGCTTCCGGCGGCAGGTTCACGAAGCGCGGCACTTTATCCGACGGTATTTCCAGCAGAGCATAGTTGATGTTTTCCCCGCGGATAATCTCCACCGCCAGATAGGTGTAATCATCTTTCAGGAACTGCACGAGGTCCGTTTCGCGGTTGATCAGGATCGGCGAGATATGCTGGCGTAAATACTGCTTGAAGTAGTTGCGCAGCCAGGCCTGCTGATTGACGGACAGCTGGCGCTCGTTGATCAGGAAGATCTGGTTACGCGCCATCTCCAGCAACAGTTCATTATACAGACTATCGAATTCCTGATCGGCCTTCAGAACGCGGGCCTGAATTTTGCCTAACAGGTGGCGAGAATGGGCGGTACTGCCTTGTTCTTCACTGATAATAATCCGGCGCTTCAGCTCAGCGAAGCGCACTTTGTAAAACTCATCTAGGTTGTTGGAGTAAATCCCTAAGAAGCGCATGCGCTCAATCAGCGGGTTACTCTTGTCCGCCGCTTCCTGCAGCACGCGTTCGTTAAAAGACAACCAGCTGAGTTCTTTTTCGATGTATAGCTTTTCCTGGCCCATTACCGCTCACACTCCGTTTTACTCACAGGACGTAGACTATTATGACGAATTTTTCTGCGTAGCGATTTACTGTGTCACAACAATATGACAGTAAGAAGAATTATTTCTGTGAGATGTTTGATTAGTAAACACTTTTAATTAAAAAAAAGCCCCGCGATGTGCTCATGCGGGGCTGGTTGTTCATTCGTCGGCGGCATAGCCCTGCGGGGGAAGCTGTCGCTCATCCAGCCAGGCGTGGTTGCCTGCCATGCGCAGACGTCCATCGACGAACCAGCTGATGACCAGCGGATAAATGGCATGTTCCTGGGCCTGAACCCGCGCCGTGATTTCCTCCTCGCTGTCGCCAGCGAAGACCGGCACCTTGGCCTGCAGGATAACCGGCCCACCGTCCAGCTCATCGGTGACGAAGTGCACCGAGGTACCGTGCTCCTCGTCACCGTTCTCCAGCACCTGACGATGAGTATGCAGGCCAGGATACTTCGGCAGTAGCGAGGGATGGATGTTCAGCAGACGTCCCTGATAGTGGCTGACGAACGCCGGGCTAAGGATACGCATATAGCCTGCCAGCACCACCAGATCCGGGGCGTAGGCGTCGATTTCATGCATCAGCTGACGATCGAACGCTTCCCGGTCGGCAAACTGACTTTGCGCCAGCGCATGGGCCGGGATGCCGGCCAGGCGCGCGCGCTCAAGGCCGAACGCATCAGCCTTGTTACTGAATACCGCACGCAGGGTGCCGTTTATCTGTTTCCGGCCGCAGGCGTCGATGATCGCCTGCAAATTGCTGCCGCTACCGGAAATCAGCACCACGATGTTTTTCATGCAATGACCACACGCTGTTCGGAATCGGAGGCTTTGATATACCCGATTTTCCACGCGTTTTCACCTTTGTCATTCAGCAGGGCAATCGCTTTGTCCGCTTCCGCTGCCGGCAGGGCGATAATCATCCCTACGCCGCAGTTAAAGGTACGGTACATTTCATGCTGGCTGACGTTACCGGCGGTTTGCAGCCAGTTGAAGACGGATGGCCACTGCCACGAGGACTCATCGATGATCGCCTGGGTGTTATCCGGCAGCACGCGCGGAATGTTTTCCCAGAAGCCACCGCCGGTCAGGTGGGCAATAGCGTGGACGTCAACGCTGGCGATCAGATCAAGCACCGATTTCACATAGATGCGGGTTGGCGCCAGCAGATAGTCGGCCAGCGGTTTACCGTCAAGGACGGTAGTTTGTGGGTCAACGCCGCTAACCTCAATGATCTTACGCACCAGCGAATAGCCGTTAGAGTGCGGGCCGCTGGACGCCAGCGCCACCAGCACGTCGCCATCGGTCACTTTGCTGCCGTCGATGATTTCTGATTTTTCCACTACCCCGACGCAGAAACCCGCCACGTCGTAATCTTCGCCGTGGTACATCCCGGGCATCTCTGCGGTTTCACCACCGACCAGCGCGCAACCGGACTGCAGGCAGCCTTCGGCGATGCCGTTGATGACGCTGGCTGCGGTATCGACGTCCAGTTTACCGGTGGCGTAATAATCCAGGAAAAACAGCGGCTCAGCGCCCTGAACCACCAGGTCGTTCACGCACATGGCGACCAGGTCGATACCGATGGTGTCGTGACGCTTCAGATCCATTGCCAGACGCAGCTTGGTACCGACGCCGTCGGTGCCGGAGACCAGTACCGGCTCGCGGTATTTCTGCGGCAGTGCGCACAGCGCGCCGAATCCGCCCAGTCCCCCCATCACTTCCGGGCGACGGGTTTTCTTCACCACGCCCTTAATACGGTCGACGAGAGCGTTGCCTGCATCAATATCCACGCCGGCATCTTTATAGCTGAGAGAGGTTTTATCGGTCACTGCGAAGTCTCCACGCGTTTGCGGTAAGCAAGAAAAATCGGCGCAATTCTAACAGGGAAAGCAAACGTTTGCGAGCCTGCTTTACAGTTGGCGTAAAACCGCTGATGAATGGTTAAATTTGATACTGCTCACGAAAATGAAACCGGGTACAGTCTGGTGCTTGCCTCTACGTAAAGGAATCCTCATTATACGACTGAAACCGGTTTCCGTGTTGGTTTGCCACGCATTTTGTCGGTGATTGACGCGGGTCAGGAGAGGGATGAATGAAGATTGCGGCATTTGATATCGGTGGCACCGCGTTAAAGATGGGCGTGATGGCCCGCGACGGCAGGCTGCTGGAAACCGCCAGGCAGTCAATCAATGACAGCGATGGCGATCGGATCTTACAGGCAATGCTGTCGTGGCTGGCGGCCCATCCGTCGTGTGAAGGAATAGCCATCAGCGCGCCGGGCTATATCGATCCGCACAGCGGTCTTATCACCATGGGCGGCGCTATCCGTCGATTTGATAACTTCGCCATGAAATCGTGGCTCGAGACGCGAACCGGGCTGCCGGTCTCGGTGGAAAACGACGCCAACTGTGTGCTGCTGGCCGAGCGCTGGCAGGGCAAAGCGGCGGAGATGGCCAATTTTCTGGTGCTCACTATCGGTACTGGCATCGGTGGGGCGATTTTCTGCCAACACCAGCTGATCAACGGGGCGCGTTTTCGTGCCGGCGAATTCGGCTACATGCTTACCGACCGTCCCGGCGGACGCGATCCTCGTCGCTATTCAATGAATGAGAACTGCACTCTGCGGGTGCTGCGCCATCGCTATGCGCAACATATTGGCGCGCCGCTGGATAGCGTGACAGGCGAACTGATTTTCGACCGCTATGACGCCGGCGACCCGGTTTGTCAGCGTCTGGTCGCCGAGTTCTTCAATGGCCTGGGCCATGGCCTTTATAACCTCGTCCATATCTTCGATCCGCAGACCATTTTTATCGGTGGCGGCGTTGTGGAACGCCCAGGATTTCTGACGCTACTGCGCCAGCATCTGGCCTGGTTCGGCATTGCCGACTATCTCGATACCGTCAGTCACGGTAACGATGCCGGCCTGATTGGCGCGGTTTACCATTTTAATCAGCTGTATCGTTCGCCAGACGACGATCGACATTAGGGAGAGACTATGTCCGGATTTAAAGCAGGTTTTCTGTGGGGCGGCGCGGTCGCAGCGCATCAGTTAGAGGGCGGCTGGCAGGAGGGCGGCAAGGGGATCAGCGTGGCGGATGTGATGACCGCCGGCGCCCACGGCGTGCCGCGGGAAATTACCGACGGCGTGGTGGCCGGGAAAAACTACCCGAACCATGAGGCGATCGATTTTTATCATCGTTATCCACAAGACCTAGCGCTGTTTGCCGAGATGGGCTTCAAATGTTTTCGCACCTCGATTGCCTGGACGCGTATTTTCCCGCAGGGCGATGAGCTGGAGCCCAACGAGGCTGGCCTGCAGTTTTATGATGATCTGTTCGACGAATGCCTGAAACACGGCATTGAGCCAGTCATTACGCTGTCGCATTTTGAAATGCCTTATCACCTGGTCACCGAGTACGGCGGCTGGCGCAACCGCAAGCTAATCGACTTTTTCGTGCGCTTTGCCAGGGTCGTCTTCACCCGCTATCAACATAAAGTGAAGTACTGGATGACCTTTAACGAGATCAACAACCAGGCCAACTTCCATGAGGACTTTGCCCCCTTCACCAACTCCGGTTTGAAATATTTGCCGGATGAAGACCGGGAACCGGTGATGTACCAGGCCGCGCACTATGAGCTGGTGGCCAGCGCCCTGGCGGTGAAAGCGGCGCGCGAGATCAACCCGGCGCTGCAGATTGGCTGCATGATCGCTATGTGCCCCATCTATCCGCTGACCTGCGCCCCGGACGATATGATGATGGCGATGAACGCCATGCACCGCCGTTACTGGTTTACCGACGTCCACGTGCGCGGTCGCTATCCGCAGCATCTGCTCAACTATTTTGCCCGCCGCGGCTTTACTCTGGATATCACCGAAGCCGATCGTCAGGCGTTAACCGAGGGCTGTGTCGACTACATTGGCTTTAGCTACTATATGTCGTTCGCTACCAAAGCCACCGAAGACAACCCCTTGCTTGATTATGATGAAACCACCAGCCTGGTCTCCAACCCGTACGTCAAAAAGTCGGACTGGGGCTGGCAGATTGACCCGGTCGGCCTGCGCTATTCGCTGAACTGGTTCTGGGATCACTACCAGCTGCCGCTGTTTATTGTCGAAAACGGCTTTGGCGCGATTGATGTCCGCGAAGCGGACGGCAGCGTCAATGACCAGTATCGTATCGATTATCTCTCCGCTCATATCGCGGAGATGAAAAAGGCGGTGGTCGAGGATGGCGTCGATCTGATGGGCTACACCCCCTGGGGCTGTATCGATCTGGTTTCCGCCGGCACGGGGGAAATGAAAAAACGCTACGGCTTTATTTATGTCGATAAAGATAATGAAGGCAATGGCACGTTGGCACGCAGCCGGAAAAAGTCCTTTGCCTGGTATCAGCAGGTAATTGCCAGCAACGGGGAGAACCTGTCGTAGTCGGGTGGCGCTAACGCTTAACCGACCTACAATACACGTAGGCCCGCGTAAGCGTATGGACTGCACCCCGCACCCAAGCCGGAGCCTCGCCTCCGGTTTTTTTGTCTCTAAATCACTTTGCTTGATATACGTCAAGCAAGATGGGTATGGCACAATCCGCAAAAAGCGGTATAATCCCGCGATTTTTTTTGTGGCTGCCCCTCAGAGGAGAAAGAGAATGAAGATTGTGGAAGTCAAACACCCACTCGTCAAACACAAGCTGGGCCTGATGCGCGAGCACGACATCAGCACCAAACGCTTCCGTGAACTCGCCTCAGAAGTGGGCAGCTTACTGACTTATGAAGCCACCGCCGATCTGGAGACTGAGAAAGTCACTATTGAAGGCTGGAACGGTCCGGTGGAAGTCGAGCAGATCAAGGGCAAGAAAATTACCGTTGTGCCTATCCTGCGCGCTGGCCTCGGCATGATGGAAGGGGTGCTGGAGCACGTGCCAAGCGCGCGTATCAGCGTGGTCGGTATCTATCGCAATGAAGAAACCCTCGAGCCGGTGCCTTACTTCCAGAAACTGGTGTCTAACATCGATGAACGTATGGCGCTGGTCGTTGACCCGATGCTGGCCACCGGTGGGTCGATGATCGCCACTATCGATCTGCTGAAAAACGCCGGCTGCACCAGCATCAAGGTGCTGGTGCTGGTGGCGGCGCCGGAAGGGATTGCCGCGCTGGAGAAAGCCCACCCGGACGTTGAGCTGTACACCGCCTCTGTCGATAAGGGACTGAACGAGCACGGGTATATCATTCCCGGTCTCGGCGATGCCGGCGACAAGATTTTTGGAACGAAATAAAATATACCGCGAAAAAAGCCGACTTTGAGAGTCGGCTTTTTTTTGAATAAAAGTAATCCACAGCAAATAACAGACGACTCTCAGAGGAATACACTATGACGCGCCGTGCCATCGGGGTGAGTGAAAGACCGCCGCTTTTACAGACAATCCCGCTTAGTTTGCAACATCTGTTCGCCATGTTTGGCGCAACGGTACTGGTGCCTATTCTGTTCCACATTAACCCGGCCACCGTCCTGCTGTTCAACGGCATCGGTACGCTGTTGTACCTCTTTATCTGTAAAGGCAAAATTCCCGCTTATCTGGGATCAAGCTTCGCTTTTATCTCCCCGGTGCTGCTGCTGTTGCCGCTGGGCTACGAAGTGGCGCTGGGCGGCTTTATTATGTGCGGCGTGCTGTTCTGCCTCGTCTCCTTTATTGTCAAAAAAGCCGGTACCGGCTGGCTGGATGTGATGTTCCCGCCGGCGGCGATGGGCGCCATCGTGGCGGTTATCGGCCTCGAACTGGCGGGCGTGGCGGCTAATATGGCCGGGCTGCTGCCGGCCGACGGCCAGTCACCGGACAGTAAAACCATTATTATCTCGATGGTGACCCTGGCGGTGACGGTGTTCGGATCCGTGCTGTTCCGCGGCTTCCTGGCGATTATCCCGATCCTGATCGGCGTGCTGGTGGGCTATGCGCTGTCGTTTGTGATGGGCGTGGTCGATACCACCCCGATCGCCGAGGCCCACTGGTTCGCGCTGCCGACTTTCTACACTCCGCGCTTTGAGTGGTTTGCTATCTTCACCATACTGCCCGCCGCGCTGGTGGTGATTGCCGAGCACGTGGGGCATCTGGTGGTGACCGCCAATATCGTTAAGCGCGATCTGATCCGCGACCCGGGCCTGCATCGTTCGATGTTTGCCAACGGCCTGTCGACGATCGTTTCCGGCTTCTTCGGTTCGACGCCCAACACTACCTACGGTGAAAATATCGGCGTGATGGCGATTACCCGGGTCTACAGCACTTGGGTAATCGGCGGCGCGGCGATCATTGCGATTCTGCTCTCCTGCGTCGGCAAACTGGCGGCGGCTATCCAGATCATCCCGGTGCCGGTGATGGGCGGCGTTTCCCTGCTGCTGTACGGGGTGATCGGCGCCTCGGGGATCCGCGTACTGATTGAATCGAAGGTGGATTACAGTAAAGCGCAGAATCTGATCCTCACCTCCGTGATCCTGATCATCGGCGTTAGCGGCGCTAAAGTGCACATTGGCGCCGCCGAGCTGAAAGGGATGGCGCTGGCGACTATCGTGGGCATCGCCCTCAGCCTGATTTTCAAGCTTATCAGCGTCCTGCGTCCGGAAGAGGTGGTCCTCGACGCGGCGGATAGCGAAGAGTTTAAATAACGATCGCCTGACCGGGCGGCGATCCCGCCCGGTTCTCTCCTGACCTAAATCTGTGGTAAACTCTTCGCGTTTTTCTGTAAGCCTATGTTGAGGTCCATCTGAACGCACCGGCACAGCTCTCTTTGCCACTGTATCTTCCTGACGACGAAACCTTCGCGAGTTTCTGGCCGGGTGATAATCCTTCCCTACTTGCCGCCCTCCAGAACGCACTGCGCCAGGAACACAGCGGGTACATTTATATCTGGTCACGTGAAGGGGCAGGTCGTAGCCACCTGTTACACGCCGCCTGCGCGGAGCTTTCCCAGCGCGGGGATGCGGTAGGCTACGTGCCGCTGGATAAACGGACGTGGTTTGTGCCCGAGGTGCTGGAGGGGATGGAACAGCTGGCGCTGGTGTGCATCGATAACATCGAGTGCGTCGCCGGCGATGAGCCCTGGGAGATGGCCATCTTTAATCTCTATAACCGGATCCTGGAATCAGGCAAAACCCGGCTGCTGATCACCGGCGATCGGCCGCCGCGGCAGCTGAATCTTGGCCTGCCGGATCTGGCCTCACGGCTGGACTGGGGGCAGATCTATAAGCTGCAGCCGCTGTCGGATGAAGACAAACTGCAGGCGCTGCAGCTGCGCGCCAGACTGCGCGGCTTCGAGATGCCGGAAGATGTGTGCCGCTTCCTGCTGAAGCGGCTGGATCGCGAGATGCGTTCGCTGTTTATGACCCTCGATCAGCTGGATCATGCCTCGATTACCGCTCAGCGCAAGCTGACGATCCCCTTCGTGAAAGAGATCCTTAAGCTTTAGTCCGCCAGGGGAGTCAGCTCCTGCTCCGTCAGCCCGGTCAACCGGGCGACCAGGTCGCGCGGAAGGCCGCTGTGCAGCATAGCGACAGCGATGCGCTGCGCCTCTTCTTTCCGTCCTTCCTGACGGCCTTCCTGTCGCCCCTGCGCCAGGCCCCGCTCCAGCCCCTGTTGTTCCAGATATTCCGCAATCGTCATCAACGTCTCCTTATGCTGCGGCGTACGTAACGCCAGCTCGCGAATGAATTTAATCGGCTCGCGCGTGTTGCCTGCCTGCACCAGATAGTGCATCAGGGCTTGTACCTGCGATTCCGTCGCCAGTCCAGTCAATAATAATTCGCTCAGCTTGTCGAGGAGCTGCGCCAGATCGCGTTGTCGAATATGTTTTTGCAGTAACTCCAGCGTTGCCATGCGCTGGTGGGTGGCAATCTCGTCATCCGGAATGACGGTTATGTCCGCCAGTGGAAACGCCCCGTGATAAAGGTGGCCGGCCAGCTCCGGAGCGATGAATTCATCGAGCCAGCGCAGAGAGAACGGATAGGGGCTCACCAGACCGTGGTAGAAGAGAACAGGGATCACCAGCGGCAGGCGATCGTGGCCGGCATCGAGATGGCGCTGCATGGCGGCGATGGCGTAGCGCATCAGACGAAAGGCCATATGCCGGTCGGGCGTGCTCTGGTGTTCGATAAGCGCATAAATATAACCGTCGCCCGCCGTGGTTTTCAGGGAATACAAAATGTCGGCGTAAAAGGGACGCAGATCGTCTTCGACAAAATGTCCGGACTCGAGATGCAGCGTACGCAGATCGCACACTTTAAGCAGCGTCTCGGGCAGATACAGTTGCAGGAAATCACGGGCGGTATCGGGATGGGAGAGGTAGGTCTTAAACACGGCGTCATGGGGCGTGGAGGTCGGCTTTTTCATGTTCATCCGTCCAGTGGATTGAGCGATGGATGAACAGTAGCACCGTCCGGCGGGCGGGAGATATTGGCGTGAAAGATCTGGAATCGCCCACGTAAAAAAAAGCGCCGCGCAAACGCGGCGCGGGTGAGTTAGCTTACGATCTCAAGAACCTGTTCCGGCGGGCGGCCAATACGCGCCTGGCCGCGGCTGACGACGATAGGGCGCTCGATGAGTTTCGGATTGTCGACCATCGCCTGTATCAGCGCCGCGTTGCTGAGAGCCGGGTCGGCCAGATTGAGCGATTTATACAGATCCTCTTTCTGGCGCATGAGCTCGCGGGGGCTCTCCATACCCAGCAGCTGCAGCAGCTGGCGCAGCGTCCCGGCATCCGGTGGCGTCTCAAGATAAAGCACCACCTCAGGATCGATGCCGCGACTCTGCAGCAGGCTCAGCGTTTCGCGGCTCTTGGAGCAGCGTGGGTTATGGTAAATTTTTACCGCGTCGGTCATGGGGTCTCCTTACATTTTTTGATAGGGACGGAAGCGAGCCTGCAGATCGCGTAGCTGATCGATACGGGCATCGTAACGTGCCTGCTGCAGGCTACCCAGTTTCACCTGCGAGCTGGCGCTGCTGAGCAGGGAAATCGCCTGCTCCAGCTGGCCGACCAGCGCCATGCTTTCAGCCCGCGCCGCCAGCTCCTGATCGCGATTGCCCAGCGCGCCTTCCGCCTGGGCCAGCAGGTCCCAGCCGTTGCCATCCTCTTTATAGGTAAAGGTATACCGGTTCAGAATGGTCGCCGCTTCCCCGGGCTGCCCGCCCTGCAGCAGGGCGTTGGCCAGGTTCAGCTGCAGCACCGGATTAGTACGCAGCTCGCGGGCGTTTTTAAGGCGATTGATGGCGTCGCTGGTTTTCTTCTGTCCGAGGTCGATATCGGTGGCCAGATCGAGATACCAGGCATTTTGCGGGTCGGCGTTGAGCAGCGGCTGCAGCGTTTTGCGTGCCTGGTCAAAGTTATTGCTTTCCATCGCCAGCAGAGCGCGACCATACTGGGCGGCATGCTGTTGGCGGATATTGCCTTTATCCCAGGCGTTCAGCAGATCGGTGCCCAGCTTGTTGTCGCCGTTGGTGTACATCCCGAGGGTACGCGCCTTCGCCAGATAGAAGTCCGCCGAGGACTGTACCACCACCGGGCGCATCTGGTTGGCGCGGTTACGGGCATCGGCCAGTCGGCTTTCCGGCAGGGGGTGGGTGAGCAACATTTCCGGCGGTCGCGTCGAGTAGCGCGACTCGTCAAGCAGTTTACCCATAAACATCGGCATGGCCTGTGGGTCGAAACCCGAGCGCTGCAGAACCTGAATGCCAATCCGGTCGGCCTCTTCTTCGTTCTGGCGGGTGAAGCTGATCATACCCTGCTGAGTACCGGCCAGCGTCCCGGTCAGGGCCGCCATTCCGGCCTGCGGGCTGGCCATCGCCAGCAAAATTGAACCCAGCGCGCCGACCCAGGTCAGCGGCGCGTTGCGCTTCTGATCTTCCATCGCGCGGGCGAGATGGCGCTGCGTCACGTGGGAGATTTCGTGCGCCATGACAGAGGCCAGTTCGCTCTCGTTATCAGAGTAGCGAAACAGGGCGGAGTGGAGGACCACATTGCCGCCGAAGAAGGCGAAGGCGTTGATCTGGTCGTTATTAATCAAATAGAAGTGGAACGGGGTACGCACCGAGTTGGCGTGAGCCACCAGACGCATACCCAGCCCGTTGATATATTGCACCAGCAGAGGGTCGTTGATCAGCGGCGCGCTACCGCGCAGTTGGCGGACGTAGTAATCCCCCATCTGCATTTCCTGACCGATTGACAGCGTGCTTCCTGCGGAGGTTCCCATGTCCGGCAGGGTATCTGCGGAGTCAGCAAAAGCAGGACCTATCGAACCCAGCGTCAGCGACGCGATCGCGGTCGCCACCAGCGTTTTCTTCAACTGCCTGAACATAACCTCTGTCCTGTAATGTGGGTGTGCCAGTTTGACCGATTGTGCGGCGTAATGTTCCCTGGCCGCATCCCAGCGAGTTTAGCTGGCGTTGGCCGCCTTGAAAATATGTTCTTCATGGCGGAGAACGGTTTGACTGCGGCGCATCAAAAAGCGAAGTCTTTTTTGTGACATTTCGATACAATTCCCCGGATTGTCGCCGCTTGGCCCTTCAGGGAAGGTTTTATGCTTGAGATGTTAATGCAGTGGTACCGCCGTCGATTCAGCGACCCTGAGGCGATAGCGCTGCTGGTTATTTTGCTTGCCGGTTTCGGCATTATGTTCTTTTTCAGCGGCCTGCTGGCCCCGTTGCTGGTGGCTATCGTGCTGGCCTATCTGCTGGAGTGGCCGACCGTTCGTCTGGAGCGCATCGGTCTGTCGCGCACCTGGGCCACCTCGCTGGTGCTGATCCTCTTTGTGGGCATCCTGCTGTTGCTGGCCTTTGTGGTGCTGCCGGTAGCCTGGCAGCAAGGGATCTACCTCATCCGCGATATGCCGGGCATGCTAAATAAGCTCTCTGATTTCGCCGCCACGCTGCCGCGGCGCTATCCGGCGTTAATGGATGCCGGCATTATCGATGCGATGGCGGAAAATATGCGCACCCGGATGCTGACGGTGGGCGACTCGGTGGTTAAGTACTCTCTGGCCTCGCTGGTGGGGTTACTCACCCTGGCGGTCTATCTGGTGCTGGTGCCGCTGATGGTCTTCTTCCTGCTGAAGGATAAAGAGCAGATGCTCAACGCGGTGCGCCGCGTTCTGCCGCGCAATCGCGGGCTTGCCGGGCAGGTGTGGAAAGAGATGAACCAGCAGATCACCAACTACATTCGCGGCAAGGTGCTGGAGATGATTGTCGTCAGCGTCGCCACCTGGATAGGCTTTATTCTCTTTGGCCTCAACTATTCGCTGCTGCTGGCGGTGCTGGTGGGCTTCTCGGTGCTGATCCCCTATATCGGCGCGTTTGTGGTGACCATTCCGGTGGTGGGGGTGGCGCTGTTTCAGTTTGGCGCTGGCACCGAGTTCTGGAGCCTGTTTGCGGTCTATCTGATTATTCAGGGGCTGGACGGTAACCTGCTGGTTCCGGTGCTGTTCTCGGAAGCGGTCAATTTACACCCGCTGGTGATTATCCTGTCGGTGGTGATCTTTGGCGGACTGTGGGGATTCTGGGGCGTCTTCTTCGCCATTCCTCTGGCCACGCTGATTAAAGCAGTGGTGCATGCCTGGCCGGATGGTTTGGCGGTCGACGACTAAGGCAATGAGAATAAAAAAGACGCCGGGCGAGGGCTTCCTCTCCCGGCGTCTTGCTTTGCATCAGGCGTTTTCTTTCAGCCAGTTCAGCACCACGTCGTGGTGATTGCTGGTTTTAAAATCATCAAAGACGTGTTCGATTTTGCCATCGGCATCAATGAGGAAACTAATCCGGTGGATCCCGTCGTAGGTTTTCCCCATAAAGGATTTTTCGCCCCAGACGCCAAACTGCTCGCAAACCTGATGGTTTTCATCAGACAGCAGCGTAAAGTTCAGCAGCTCTTTTTCGGCGAAACGGGAGAGTTTTTCCGGTTTATCGGTGCTGATGCCCAGCACTTCAACGCCGGCTTTTTTCAGGTCGTCCATATTATCGCGCAAGCCGCACGCCTGGACGGTGCAGCCCGGGGTCATGGCTTTCGGGTAAAAATAAACCAGGACACGTTGTCCCTGGAAGTCGGTTAAATTTACTTCCTCGCCGTCCTGGTCCGGTAAGCTAAATTTCGGTGCGATATCACCGGCTTTCAGTGGGGTCATGGGTTAAACTCCATCCTGTTCATCATGCTGTGAATAATTAACGATGTTAATACTGCCTTGTGCGTTCAGTTCTGTACATAGGGCTTTGAACGCTTGTTCGATATTTGCTGCATTTTGCGTCGCAGGACTGTGGGCAGTTATCTGGATAAAAAGCTGCGCGGAATCGCCGTCTCCCGGCTGCGTGCGGGACACCAGCTCCGCAATATTCATATTCCATGTATCGCACAGGGCAGTAAAGCGCTCGATGATATGCGGTGAGTCCGGCACCTCAACCTGGACCCAAACGGTGTTTGGCATGGCCTGCGGCGGGCGCGCAGTGGTGCGTTTCATCACGATCAACAGCTCCAGCTCCGCGCCTTTCAGCGGCAGAGTTGATTCGATCAGGTTAATCGCATTCCACGACCCGGAAAGCAGCATGATAAACGTAAACTCATCACCGAGCATGGCCAGCCGGCTGTCTTCGATATTACAACCGCAGCTGCTGACGTGGCGAGTGATCGTATTCACGATGCCGGGACGGTCAGCCCCCAGGGCGGTAATAACCAGATAGTGTTGTAATGAGGCTGTCAAACCTGTTCTTCCTTTAAAAAGGTGAGGTAACATTAGGAAAGCATAAAAAAAACCGCCATACAACATCCCTGATGGCGTCGGGTCTCTTGCTTTTATTACAGCTCCAAACGTAACATTGAGAATCTTGTCGCACTTCTGCTCTGAGGATGGCCCATGTTCACGGGAAGTATTGTAGCGCTTGTCACGCCGATGGATGAAAACGGTAATGTCTGCCGGACAAGCCTGAAAAAACTGATTGATTACCATGTCGCCAACGGAACCTCGGCGATCGTTTCGGTAGGGACTACCGGTGAATCCGCAACGCTGAGCCATGAAGAGCATGGCGACGTGGTGATGATGACGCTGGAGCTGGCCGACGGGCGTATTCCGGTTATCGCTGGAACGGGAGCCAATGCAACCGCAGAGGCGATTAGCCTGACCAAACGTTTTAACGACAGCGGTGTTGTCGGCTGCCTGACGGTCACTCCTTATTATAACCGTCCGACCCAGGAAGGCCTGTTCCAGCACTTTAAAGCTATCGCCGAACATACTGACCTGCCGCAAATTCTGTATAATGTGCCATCCCGTACCGGTTGCGATATGCTGCCGGAAACCGTTGGCCGTCTGGCGGAAATTAAAAATATTGTCGGTATTAAGGAAGCAACAGGGAACTTAAGTCGCGTTCACCAGATCAAAGAGCTGGTTTCAGACGACTTTATTCTGCTGAGCGGTGACGATGCGACCGGTATGGACTTCATGCAGCTCGGCGGCGTAGGCGTGATTTCTGTTACGGCCAACGTGGCGGCGCGCGAAATGGCCGACATGTGCCGTCTGGCGCTGGCGGGTCAATTTGCCGAAGCTCGTGCGATTAACCAGCGTCTGATGCCACTGCATACAAAATTATTTGTCGAACCCAATCCTATCCCGGTGAAATGGGGATGCAAGGCGTTGGGTCTTGTGGCGACCGATACGCTGCGCTTGCCGATGACGCCTATCACCGATCATGGTCGTGAAGCCGTCACTGCCGCGCTGAAGCATGCCGGTTTGCTGTAAAGTTTAGGGAGATTTGATGGCTTACTCAGTACAGAAGTCGCGCCTGGCGAAGGTTGCGGGTGTTTCGCTGGTTCTACTCCTCGCGGCCTGTAGTTCTGACTCGCGCTATAAGCGTCAGGTGAGCGGTGATGAGGCCTATTTACAGGCATCACCGTTGAGCGAACTTCACGCGCCGGCGGGGATGATCCTGCCGATTCAGGTGGGTGATTACAATATTCCGGTGGCTAACAGCACCGGCGCGGTCGGTAAAGCGCTGGACATTCGTCCGCCGGCGCAGCCGCTGGCGCTGGTGAGCGGTGCGCGGACCCAGTTTAACGGCGATACCGCGACGCTGATGGTCGAGAACGGCCGCAGCGGTTCGCTGTGGGCACAGGTCACCAGTATTCTTCAGTCGAAGAACTACGTTATCGCCAAGCGCGATGATGCGAGCCAGACGCTGAACACCGACTGGGTTGAGTGGAACCGTCTTGATGAAGATCAGCAGTATCGCGGTCGTTATCAAATCTCCGTCAAACCGCAGGGTTATCAGCAAGCGGTGGTCGTTAAGCTGGTGAATCTGGAGCAGGCGGGTAAACCGGTTGCCGATCCGGCGTCTCTGCAGCGCTACAGCACCGCTATGCTGAACGTCATTTCGGAAGGCCTTGACATGAATGCCACCAGCGCCCAGAACGCCGCACAGCGCAGCGCGGGGGCCACCTTCGACGTGCAGAGCGCCGCCGACGATACCGGCCTGCCGATGCTCGTTGTTCGCGCGCCGTTTAACCTGGTGTGGCAGCGTCTGCCGGGCGCCCTCGAGAAAGTGGGGATGAAAGTGACCGACAGCACGCGCTCTCAGGGCAGCATGGCGCTGACCTATAAGCCGCTGTCTGACAGCAGCTGGCAGGAGCTGGGCGCACGTGACCCGCAGCTGGTCTCCGGCGACTACAAACTGCAGGTCGGCGACCTCGATAACCGCAGTAGCCTGCAGTTTATCGACCCGAAAGGCCACACCCTGACGCAGTCGCAAAATGACGCCCTGGTAGCCGTATTCCAGGCCGCATTTAACAAGTAATCAAAAGGGCTGGAGCAATCCGGCCCTTTTTCATGTATAGTGACGCAAACGTGTGCGTGGCCATATAATCCTGTAAATCGCCGCGTTAAGGCTGCTCCAGTCGCCTGACTGCAGTTCGCCCCGCAAGCGTACAGCATCCGCTCCAACGCCCGTTGCAGGATGTTATGTAAGACCGACACGTCATTTTTTGGCTCAATATCACTGGAGTAGTGAAAGATGAAAAAGCAAGCTGAGTTGTATCGTGGTAAGGCGAAGACAGTATACAGCACCGATAATCCGGACCTGCTGGTACTGGAATTCCGTAACGATACGTCAGCAGGTGATGGCGCGCGCATCGAGCAGTTCGATCGTAAAGGCATGGTGAACAACAAATTCAACCATTTCATTATGAGTAAACTGGCAGAAGCGGGCATCCCTACCCAGATGGAAGCGCTGCTCTCCGATACCGAATGTCTGGTGAAAAAACTGGATATGGTGCCGGTAGAGTGCGTGGTGCGTAACCGTGCGGCAGGCTCGCTGGTAAAACGTTTAGGCATTGAAGAAGGTATCGAGCTGAATCCGCCGCTGTTCGACCTGTTCCTGAAAAACGATGCTATGCACGATCCGATGGTCAACGACTCCTACTGCGAAACCTTCGGCTGGGTGAGTAAAGAGAATCTGGCGCGGATGCGCGAGCTGACCTACAAAGCCAACGACGTGCTGAAAAAACTGTTCGATGACGCCGGTCTGATTCTGGTGGACTTTAAGCTGGAGTTTGGTCTGTTCAAAGGCGAAGTGGTGCTGGGCGACGAGTTTTCGCCGGACGGCAGCCGCCTGTGGGATAAAAACACCCTCGATAAAATGGACAAAGACCGCTTCCGCCAGAGCCTTGGCGGCCTGATCGAAGCCTACGAAGAAGTGGCTCACCGCCTGGGCGTTAAGCTCGACTAACCCGCCCGCCGCCAGAAGATGGCCTCATCTTCTGGCGTCTCTTGCTGTTTCCTGTGGTAATCCTGCGCTGAACCGCCTACGATCTCTGCTATTGATACATAACAGGGAATGAGGTGCTTATGCGCTGGCAAGGGCGTCGCGAAAGCGACAATGTTGAAGATCGACGTGGACAATCAGGCTCGCCGTTTGGCGGCGGCGGGGGCGGCGGCTTCCGTCTGCCGAGCGGGAAGGGCGGCATTGTACTGCTGATTATTGTGCTGGTGGCGGGCTACTACGGCGTGGATTTGACCGGCATGTTGACCGGCGAACCGATGCCGCAGCAGCAGACCTCCACGCAGCGCTCCATCAGTCCGAAAGACGATGAAGCGGCGAAGTTTACTTCCGTCATTCTGGCTACCACCGAAGATACCTGGGAGCCGATCTTTGAAAAGATGGGCCGCCAGTACCCGCAGCCAAAGCTGGTGCTCTACCGCGGCGCGACCCGTACCGGCTGCGGCACCGGTCAGTCGGTGATGGGCCCCTTCTATTGTCCTGCCGACAGTACGGTCTATATCGACCTGTCATTCTACGATGAGATGAAAAATAAACTGGGCGCCGACGGCGACTTTGCCCAGGGGTACGTCATTGCTCATGAAGTGGGTCATCACGTACAAAAACTGCTGGGCATTGAGCCGAAGGTCCGCCAGCAACAGCAGCATGCCACGCAGGCCGAAGCCAACCGCCTGTCGGTTAAGATGGAGCTGCAGGCAGACTGCTTCGCCGGCGTCTGGGGTCATAATATGCAGCAGCAGGATATTCTGGAAACTGGCGATCTGCAGGAGGCGCTGAACGCCGCCGAGGCCATCGGCGACGATCGTCTACAGCAGCAGAGCCAGGGACGCGTGGTGCCGGACAGTTTTACCCACGGCACCTCGAAACAGCGCTACACCTGGTTCAAACGCGGTTTCGATAGCGGCGATCCGGCGCAGTGCAATACCTTCGGCAGCGCGCTGTAATCGTCCCCCATGATGGACGCGCTGCTTAACCTCACCGCGCAAATGGCGCGGGAGGGGATCCGTCGCCTGCTGGTGCTCAGCGGCGATGAGAGTTGGACGCTGCAGCAGGCGCAGGCGCTACGGGAGAGGCTCGGCGGCGATGGCCTGTGGGTTGGCCCCGAGCCGGTTTCTGCGCCCTGCGTGGCGCCCGGCGCGCTGAAAACGCTGCTGGGGCGGGAAGTGATGCACGCCTTTTTCGATGCCCGGCGCGGGTTTGATGTGGCCGCCATGGCGGCCCTGAGCGGCACGCTGCGGGCGGGAAGCTGGCTGGTGCTGCTGACGCCCCCCTTCGCCGACTGGCCGACCCGGGCGGATGAGGACTCTCTGCGCTGGAGCGATACGCCTGACCCTATCGTTACCCCTAACTTTGTTCACCGCTGCTGTCGGCAGTTTATCGCCGATCCGGAGGTGTTGCTCTGGCGGCAGTCGGACCGGCCACGTTTCCCGCTGGCCGCCCAGCGTCCAGACTGGCATCCCGCCGATGGCCGCCCGCAGGCCGAGCAGGCGGCAATCCTTGAGCAACTGATACGCCTGCCGCCCGGTATCGCGGCGGTGACGGCGGAGCGTGGACGGGGGAAGTCCGCGCTGGCGGGCATGCTCCTGCGCCAGCTTGGGGGCGAGGCCATCGTCACCGCCCCAACGCGTAGCGCTGTCGAGGTGCTGGCCAGCTTTGCCGGGGAGACGTTGCGCTTTATGGCGCCCGATGCGCTGCTGGCGTCGAAAGAAAAGGCGGCGTGGCTGATAGTCGATGAGGCCGCGGCTATCCCGGCTCCGCTTCTCCGGCAGCTGGTGAGCCGTTTTCCCCGCACGCTACTCACCACGACGGTGCAAGGGTACGAGGGCACCGGTCGCGGGTTCCTGCTGAAATTTTGCGCCAGTCTGCCCCATCTGCAATCGTTCACCCTGAGCGCCCCGATCCGCTGGGCGGCGGGCTGTCCGCTGGAGTCAGCCATCAGTCAGTTGCTTATCTTTAACGATGAGGCATTTCGCGACGCGCCGATGGGGGAGATAGCCCTGGAGGCGGTCAATCAGTCCTGCTGGCAAACGCAGCCAGCGCTACCGGAGGCGATGTACCAGCTATTGTCCGGGGCGCATTACCGAACTTCCCCGCTCGATCTGCGGCGCATGATGGATGCTCCGGGCCAGGCTTTCCGCTGCGCTCGCGCCGGCGGCGCGGTAGCGGGCGCCCTGTGGCTGGTGGCCGAGGGGGGACTTTCTCCCGAACTGAGCCGGGCGGTATGGGCGGGTTTTCGCCGGCCGCGCGGGAATCTGGTCGCCCAGTCGCTGGCGGCGCACGGCGGTAGTCCCCTGGCGGCGACGCTGCGCGGGCTGCGGGTCAGTCGGATCGCTGTCCATCCCACCCGCCAGCGGGAAGGTCTGGGGCGGAAGATGATCGCCGATATCGCCGCCGATGCCGCTGGCTATGACTATCTCTCCGTCAGCTTCGGCTATACCGCTGAGCTGTGGCGCTTCTGGCAACGCTGCGGGTTTACCCTCGTACGGCTGGGTACCCATCGCGAGGCCAGCAGCGGCTGCTATACGGCGATGGCCCTCTATCCGTTGACCGCGGCAGGGCGCCAGCTGGTGCAGCGGGAGGCGCAGCGGCTGCAGCGCGATGAATACTGGCTTCGCCCGTGGCGAGAGGAATCCGCGCCGCTGCCGGCCGTCGCAGACGCTATGCTTAGTGATGAGGACTGGCTGGAAGCGGCGAGCTTTGCCTTCGCTCACCGCCCGCTGGCCGCGGCGCTGGGCTGCCTCAACCGCCTACTGATGCAGGCCGACATGCCGTTGCCGGCCCTGCGGGGACGACTGCAGGGCAAAGAGGAGGCCGCACTCTGCGCCGTGCTGCAGCTGACGGGGCGAAAAGCCTTGCAGGCGAGATGGCGTCGGGAGGCCGCTGACGCCTTGCGCTCCCTTGATGCAGCGCGCGCTGATGCGCTGCGTCAGCAGGTGGCGCATCTGCAATTTTTTTAACTAACTCATTCAGTTAAATGGCATGGTCATATCTGGCGAGCGGCGTACACTGCCCGCAAACACTAAGGAGACAGCCATGAAACACGATCATTTTATTGTTCAAAGTCCTGCGACGCCTGCGCAACAGCTGTTGCTGCTGTTTCATGGCGTAGGGGATAACCCGGTCTCCATGGGGCAAATCGGCAGCTGGTTCGCGCCGCAGTTTCCCGATGCGCTGATCGTCAGTATCGGCGGGGTGGAACCTTGCGGCCCCAACGGTCGGCAGTGGTTTTCGCTGCAGGGGGTGACGGAAGAGAATCGTCAGCAGCGCATCGACGCCATTATGCCGACCTTTATTGAAATTGTACGCTACTGGCAGGAAAAGAGCGGCGTCAGTCCACTGGCCACCGCGCTGATCGGTTTCTCTCAGGGGGCGATTATGTCGCTGGAGAGTATCAAAGCGGCGCCGGATCTGGCTTCGCGGGTCATCGCCTTTAATGGCCGCTATGCGACGCTGCCGGAGACGGCAACGACGGCCACTACCATTCACCTGATCCACGGTGGTGAAGATCGGGTTATCGACCTGGCGTGGGCGGTGTCGGCCGAGGAGGCGTTACAGCAGGCGGGCGGCGACGTGACCTTAGATATTGTCGACGATCTCGGGCATGCCATTGACGATCGCAGCATGCAGTTGGCGATCGAGCGTCTGCGTTATACCGTGCCGAAGCACTATTTTGATGAGGCGCTGAGCGGCAGTACGCCAAAAGGGGACGATATCATCGAAATGCTGTAACCCCGGTGAGCGGGGTTACAGGCGGGCGGTACCGCGATAAAGGCAAACTTACGGTTTCTTCGACTGGTCGTGCTTCGGCCAGTCGTCGTCGTCGTCGTCCCATTTATCGTTAAAATCACGGTGCGGCGGCAGATCGGGTTTGTTGTTGAGGAATTTTTTGTGGTCAACGCGATTCAGATCTTTAATCACGTTGATAATTACCCCCACCAAAAAGACCAGCACCAGAATCCACCAGTGTTTAATAAGCCATTCCATGCGCGCTTCCTCTTTACGTCAATTCGTCAGGCGACCAGCTGTTCCATGACGCGTTGATACATCCGCGCCAGCAGCTGCAGGTCGGCGGCGTTCACACATTCATTAATTTTGTGAATCGTTGCGTTTACGGGGCCCAGCTCAACCACCTGCGCCCCCATGCGCGCGATAAACCGTCCGTCTGAGGTGCCGCCGTTGGTTAACAGCTGCGGTTTGATCTCATTATAGTGCTCAATCGCGTTGACGACCGCATCCACCAGCTTGCCCCGTCCGGTGAGGAACGGCTGGCCGGAGAGCCACCACTCCACGCTGTAACGCAGCTGGTATTTTTCCAGCAGGGCGATCACCCGGGATTTGATCATCTCGTCCGTCAGCTCCGTACTGAAGCGGAAGTTGAACTGGACGAACATATCGCCGGGGATCACGTTATTGCTGCCGGTGCCGGACTGCACGTTGGCGATCTGCATGCTGGTCGGCGGGAAGAACTCATTGCCTTTATCCCATTCGATATTGACCAGTTCCGCCAGCATCGGCGCCGCGCGGTGGACAGGGTTATCGGCAAGGTGCGGATAGGCGACATGCCCCTGCACGCCGTGAATAGTCAGGTTGCAGGTCAGCGAGCCGCGGCGGCCGTTTTTCACCACATCGCCGACCACTTCGGTACTGGAAGGTTCGCCGACCAGACAATAGTCCAGACGCTCGTTACGCGCCATCAGCGTCTCCACCACTTTGACGGTGCCGTTTTTGGCGCTGGCCTCTTCATCAGAGGTGATCAAAAACGCCAGTCGGCCCCTGTGGTTCGGGTACTGCGCGACAAAACGCTCTGCGGCAACCACCATCGCCGCCAGCGAGCCTTTCATATCCGCCGCTCCGCGGCCAAACAGCATCCCGTCGCGGATGGTCGGTTCGAACGGGGGATTGATCCAGCGGTCGGCGTCGCCTGCCGGGACTACGTCGGTGTGGCCGGCGAAGGCCAGCGTCTCGCCGTGGCCGCGCCAGGCCCAGAAATTCTGCGTATCGCCGAAATCCATCGGTTCAACGGTAAAGCCGATCGCACGCAGGCGTTCAATCATTAACGCCTGGCATCCCGCATCATCGGGGCTAAGGGAAGGGCGGCGAATAAGCTGCTGAGCCAGCTCAATGACCGGGCAAGACATAGACTATACCTCGTTAAACTGCTGATAACTTGCTTCACTAAAACCCAGCAGCATAGGACGACCGGGCGCGCAGAGCAATGGGCGTTTGATAATTGCCGGCATTTCCAGCATCAATGCGGCTGCGGCGTCGGCATTATCGATGCTATTGCGCAGCGACTCGTCGAGTTTGCGCCAGGTGGTGCCGCGGGTGTTCAGCAGCGCCTGCCAGCCCAGCTCGGCAATAAAGGTATCCAGTTGCGCGCGCTCAAGGCCATCGGCGCGGTAATCATGGAAGCGATACTCAATCTGATGCGCTTCCAGCCAGCGGCGGGCTTTTTTAATGGTATCGCAGTTTTTAATTCCGTACATGGTGAGCATAGATAAACCTTTTACATTCAATTAAGCGGTTAACTCAGATATTTCCGAATATATAAGTCTTACTGAAATAATACGTGATTCAGATGAATAAATATAACTTTTTACCGGGGATCTCATTCGATATATCGGGTGGTTAAATGTTGGCCACCTGTGGGCATGATGTGAGGGCTTTAACATTATTGCAAAAATGTTGTCTGAGGTTGCTCTACGTCACATTATGTTTACATACGAAGCGGCATAGTAGCGACAACCAGAGGTTTTATCTCTGTCAGCGGTCCATAAGACAATCAGAGCAATAGGGGAGCACAACTTCCCATCGGTAATGAAGTTATATAGAATCGACCATAATAATAAGAGAGGCTATTATGATTGAACATGAACTGGGGAACTGGAAAGACTTTATTGAAGGCATGCTTCGTAAATAAATTTCCGCAATGTGAGCAGGGGAATGACGCGAAGTAAATAAGCGCGCTAGGGTTCTGAACACATAAAGAAGGCGACCACCGTGGTCGCCTTTTCTGTTATTACGCCTCGCCGCCGAAGCTCGTCGGTTTATTGCGGACGCTCCTTTAGCGGAAAACGGCGACGCACCAGCACAAAGAACAGCGGCACGAAAAAGATCGCCAGCACGGTGGCGGAGATCATCCCGCCCATCACTCCGGTGCCGACCGCATGCTGGCTGCCGGAACCGGCGCCGGTGCTGGTCGCCATCGGCAGCACGCCGAAGATGAACGCCAGCGAGGTCATCAGGATGGGGCGCAGGCGCTGACGGCAAGCCGACAGCGTGGCGCTGAGCAGATCCTGGCCCTTCTCGTTGAGCTCATTGGCGAACTCGACGATCAGAATGGCGTTTTTCGCCGACAGGCCGATCACCGTCAACAGACCCACCTGGAAGTACACGTCATTCTCCAGACCGCGCATCCAGGTCGCCAGCAGGGCGCCAATCACCCCCAGCGGCACCACCAGCATCACCGAGAACGGCACCGACCAGCTCTCGTACAGCGCCGCCAGGCACAGGAACACCACCAGCAGAGAAATAGCATACAGGGCCGGCGCCTGAGCGCCAGAGAGGCGTTCCTGGTAGGACATGGCGGTCCATTCGAGGCCAAAGCCGGTGGGTAACTGCGCGGCCAGCTTCTCCATCATGTCCATCGCGGTACCGGTACTGATACCCGGCGCCGCCTCACCGACGATCTCGACCGCTGAGTAGCCATTGTAGCGCTCCAGCCGCGGCGAGCCGGTCTCCCAGCGCGAGGTGGCGAAGGCCGAGAATGGCACCATCGTGCCGCTGCTGTTGCGCACGTACCAAAGATTGATATCGTCAGGCAGCATCCGGTATTTCGCCGCCGCCTGGACGTAGACTTTCTTTACCCGGCCGCGATCCATAAAGTCGTTGACGTAGCTCGACCCCCACGCGGTTTGCAGCGTATCGTTGATGTCGTCAATGGAGACGCCCAGCGCCTGCGCTTTACGCTGATCGATATCGACCTGCAGCTGCGGACTGTCATCGAGCCCGTTATGCCGGACGCGGGTCAACAGCGGATTTTTCCCGGCCAGCTCAAGCAGCGTATCGCGCGCCGCCATCAGCGCATCGTGCCCCTTCCCGGCATGATCCTCCAGCTCCATATCGAAGCCTGCCGAACTGCCGAGGCCGCTGATCGCCGGCGGGCTGCTGGCGATAACCCGCGCTTCGTTAATCTGATTAAACGCTTTGGTGGCGCGTTCAATAATGGCAAAGGAGGTGCCGGTTTGCGGGTCGCGCTGGTCCCAGTCTTTGAGACGAACGAACATGCGGGCCACGTTCTGCCCATTGCCGCCGGGGCCGGAGCCAACGGTAGCGAACACCGACTCGACGTTCTGCTTCTCGTTATTGAGAAAGTAATCTTCCGCCTTCTGCACCACCTTCAGCGTCTGCTGCTGGGTGCTGCCGCTCGGCAACTGGACCGAGGTGGTGAACATCCCGCGATCCTCCAGCGGCAGGAACGAGGTCGGCAAATGCAGAAACAGGAACACCATCCCGCCGAGCAGGAGGACGTAGATCAGCATCCAGCGCAGCGAGCGGTGCAGGATTTTGCCGACGAAGGTTTCGTAGCGGCTGGCGCTGCGGTTGAAGGTGCGGTTGAACCAGCCGAAGAAGCCTGTTCTTTCATGGGATTCACCTGGCTTAACCGGCTTAAGCAGCGTGGCGCAAAGGGCAGGGGTGAGGATCATGGCCACCAGCACCGAGAGGACCATCGCCGCGACGATAGTGATTGAGAACTGGCGATAGATGGCGCCGGTGGTGCCGCCGAAGAAGGCCATCGGCACAAATACCGCCGACAGCACCATCGCGATCCCTACCAGCGCGCCCTGAATTTGTCCCATCGATTTGCGGGTCGCCTCGCGTGGCGACAGGCCCTCCTCGCTCATGATGTGCTCGACGTTCTCCACCACCACGATGGCGTCATCCACCAGCAGGCCGATCGCCAACACCATCGCGAACATCGTCAGGGTGTTAATGCTGTAACCACAGGCATACAGCACCGCGAAAGTGCCCATCAGCACCACCGGCACGGCGATGGTCGGGATCAGGGTGGCGCGGAAGTTCTGCAGGAACAGATACATCACGAGGAAGACCAGCAGGATTGCCTCCAGCAGGGTTTTCACCACGTCGGTGATGGAAGCCTTCACGAAGGAGGTGGTCTCGTAGGCGACCTTATATTCCAGACCGTGGGGGAAAAACTGCGCCAGCTCATTGAGGCGATTGATCACGCGCTCCGCGGTGGCCATTTCGTTGGCGCCGGAAGCCAGCTTGATCCCGAGGCCTGAGGCCGGCTGGCGGTTGTAGCGGCTAAGATAGTCGTACTTCTCCGCCCCCATCTCGACGGTGGCGACATCGCCCAGCGTCACCTCTGAACCATCCTGATTGACGCGCAGAGTGATATTGCGGAACTGCTCCGGGGTTTGCAGCAGAGATTGCGAGTTGATGGTGGCGTTCAGCGCTTGCTTATCGACCGAAGGCGTCCCGCCAAGCTGGCCGACGGCAATCTGGGCGTTCTGCGAACTGATGGCGTCGGTAACATCCTTGGTGGTCATCTGGTAGCTGTTGAGCTTCGCCGGGTCGAGCCAGATGCGCATTGAGTATTGCGAACCGTAGGCGTCGATATCCCCCACGCCGTTGACGCGGCTGAGCGGGTCCTGGATGTTACTGGCGACGTAGTCGGCGATATCTTGTTTATCCATACTGCCGTCAGTGGAGACGAAGGCGAGCGTCAGGATATTGGTATCACCGGTCTTGCGCACCGTCACCCCCTGGTTTTGCACCGCCTGCGGCAGCTTACGCATCGCCGACTGTAGCTGGTTCTGAACCTGCTGCACGGCTTCATCCGGGTCGGTACCGGCGGTAAAGCTGAGGGTGATCGTCGCCTGGCCGGTGGCGCTGCTCTGGGAGGACATATACATCAGGTTATCGAGGCCGGTCATATTCTGTTCGATAACCTGAGTGACGGTATTCTCCAGGGTTTGCGCGGAGGCGCCGGGATAGTTGGCGGTGATCCGCACATTCGGCGGGGCGAGGTCGGGATACTGTTCAACCGGCAGCGACAAAATGGCAAGGGCGCCCGTCAGGCATAACAGGATTGCCAGCACCCATGCAAAAATGGGGCGATCGATAAAGAAATTCGCCATCAGAATAAAAACCTCATATGCACATTTTCTTGTTATTGCACAGCCTGTGCCACTTTAGCGCCAGCCTCTCCGGCAATCGTGGAGAAATTAAGGAGATAGTGTAATTTATCATGTTGCTTTTGCCGTATCGTAAAGAAACCTCGAGCTTTCCTGCCAGCAGGTAGCGAGTCTGCTTCGTCACCGCAGACCGGCGCATTATCCCTTGCCGGTGTGAAACCTCATTTCATTTAAGTCAAAAAAATTGATCCAAAACGGATTCTCTCCAGAAAAAGTTTATCCTGGGCAATTGGACATTGTTCCGGCGTCATCTTGTCGGGTAATAAATAGGCATGCGCATTGAGGGGTTATTCACCAAGAAGACAAAAGGAAGCCATGAACCACTTTATTTTGAGCGATAGCCGAAAGTGCATCGGCTGCCAGGCCTGCGAAGTGGCCTGCGTGATGGCGCATAACGAGGAGCAACACGTGCTGACCCCGCAGCGCTTTTTGCCACGTATCACCGTGATCAAAGCGGAGGGCCAGCGTAACGCCATCACCTGCCGCCACTGCGAGGACGCCCCCTGCGTCCGCAGTTGTCCCAACGACGCCATCGCCCAGTCCGGCGACAGCGTTCAGGTCCGTCAGGAGAAATGCATTGGCTGTAAATCCTGCATGGTGGCCTGCCCGTTCGGGGTGATGCAGGTGGTGGTGACGCCGCAGGCCGCAGGCCTGGTGAAAGCCAGCGCGCACAAGTGCGATCTATGCCAGGGCCGCGAGGCGGGGCCGGCCTGTGTGGAAAACTGTCCCGCGCAGGCGCTGACCCTCGCCGACGATGAGACGTTGATCACCCTGGCGAAGCAGCGGCGACTGCGCTCGGCATGCCAGGAGGTACAGCCGTGGCAGCGCGCTACGCCGCTCTGCAGCCAGCCCAATGCTGGCGCGAAGGTCAGGCAAATGGCGATGACGCCCCCGCGCGGGGAGCCGGATAAGCTGGCGGCAGAGGTGCGTAAGAGCCACTTTGAGGAGATCTATCAGCCGTTCACCCCGCAGCAGGCGCAGCAGCAGGCCGCCCGCTGTCTCACGTGTGGGGAGCACAGTATTTGCGAATGGACCTGCCCGCTGCATAACCATATCCCGCAGTGGATCGAGCTGGTTAAAGCGGGGAATATCGCCGCCGCGGTCGCGCTTTCCCATCAGACCAACTGCCTGCCGGAGATCACCGGCCGCGTCTGTCCCCAGGACCGGCTGTGTGAAGGCGCCTGCACCCTGCGCGATGAAAGCGGGGCAATCACCATCGGCAATATTGAGCGCTATATTTCCGACCAGGCGCTGGCCAGCGGCTGGCGTCCGGACCTTTCGCAGGTTAAGCCGAGCGGCAAGCGGGTGGCGATTATCGGCGCCGGGCCGGCCGGGCTGGCCTGCGCCGATATGCTGGTGCGCCACGGCGTCCAGCCGGTGGTCTTCGACCGTCATCCGGAGATTGGCGGTCTGCTGACCTTCGGCATTCCGGCGTTCAAGCTGGATAAATCGCTATTGGCCCGGCGGCGGGCGATCTTCAGCGAGATGGGTATCCGCTTTGAGCTCAATTGCGAGGTGGGGAAAGATATCTCCATGGCGACACTGCTGGCCGATTATGACGCGGTGTTCGTCGGCGCCGGAACCTATCGCTCCATGAAGGCGGGGCTGCCGAACGAAGAGGCCCCCGGGGTCTACGATGCGCTGCCGTTCCTCATCGCCAACACCAAACAGGTGATGGGGCTGGCGGCATCGGCGCAAGAGCCTTATGTCAACACCGCCGGGCTGAACGTGGTGGTGCTGGGCGGCGGCGATACGGCGATGGACTGCGTGCGCACCGCGCTGCGCCACGGTGCCCGCCAGGTGACCTGCGCCTATCGGCGAGATGAAGCCAACATGCCGGGCTCGAAAAAAGAGGTCAAAAACGCCCGCGAAGAGGGGGCGCTCTTTGAGTTTAACGTCCAGCCGGTGACGCTTGAGCTGGACGAGAACGGGCGGGTTAACGGGGTACGCTTTTTGCGCACCGAGCTGGGCGCTCCGGACGCCGGGGGAAGATGCCGTCCGACGCCGATCCCCGGCAGCGAGTTTGTTATGCCGGCAGATGCGGTGATCATGGCCTTTGGCTTCCACCCGCACCGCATGCCCTGGCTGGAAGCGGCGGGGGTGGCGCTGGACAGTCAGGGGCGTATTAAAGCCGGAGTGGAGAGCCGTTACCGTTATCAGACCAGTCAGGAGAAGATCTTTGCCGGCGGCGATGCCGTGCGCGGCGCAGACCTTGTAGTGACGGCGATGGCGGAAGGCCGTCACGCGGCGCAGGGGATCCTGGACTATCTGGCGCGGAAAACGACGCCGCTTCACTGACGACAAACCCGGCTCC
Organism: Klebsiella sp. P1954; assembly: GCF_018199955.1. Classification (NCBI taxonomy): domain Bacteria; kingdom Pseudomonadati; phylum Pseudomonadota; class Gammaproteobacteria; order Enterobacterales; family Enterobacteriaceae; genus Klebsiella; species Klebsiella sp. P1954. The sequence continues at coordinate 4,424,288 of NZ_CP073373.1, forward strand.
GCAGCGTAGTATGAGGGCGTCCTTTTACGCTGTGGGGTCGGTATGTCACTCAATATTCACGTCATTAAAGATAAAATCCTCTCTGAGAACTGGTTCGTACTACGCAACATGACCTATGAGCTGACGCGGGCGGACGGCAGCGTCGTGCGCCACAAGCGCGAGGTCTACGATCGCGGCAATGGCGCCACCGTACTGCTGTATAACCGCCATAAGCAGACGGTGGTCCTGGTGCGTCAGTTCCGTGTCGCCACCTGGGTCAATGGCAATCATGACGGCATGCTGATTGAAACCTGCGCCGGGCTGCTGGACAACGACGAGCCGGAAGCCTGCATTCGTAAAGAGGCGGTGGAAGAGACCGGCTACGAAGTGGGCGAGGTGAGAAAGCTGTTTGAGCTGTTTATGTCGCCAGGGGGCGTCACCGAGGTAGTGCATTTCTTTATCGCCGAGTACAGCGACGCGCAGCGAACCACCAGCGGCGGCGGGGTGGATGATGAAGCCATCGAGGTGCTGGAGCTGCCTTTTAGCCAGGCGCTGCAGATGGTCGCTGACGGGGAGATCCGCGACGGTAAGGCGGTCATTCTGCTGCAATATCTGCAAACCTCCGGCCTGATGTCGGGGAACTCTGACAAATCCGATTGAGTAACCCGCTGCCGTTGTCCAGGATAGGCGCCGTGGTCGGGTTTATCTGGGGTCGGGCGGTTCATGCTTTTTCGCGTCATCTTTTTCCTTTTTCTGGCGGTGCTGCCTTGCTCGCAGGCATGGTCGGCACCGACGCAGCAGCGCTTCAACGACTGGCTGGTCACCTGTAACAACCAAAATTTCTGCGTCACCCGTAACGTGGGGCTGCATCATGGCCTGGTGATGACCCTCAGCCGCAGCGCTGGGGCAGTCACTGACGCCAGTCTGCGTATCGAGCTGGGCGGCACCGGCAATCCAGTGGCGACGCTCGCGCCGATAGCGCCGCGCCTGCTGCTGGATGGTAAACCGCTGTCCCTGACCGACAAGCGCTGGCACATTGAAGATAAGCTCATTAAAACCGCCGACAGCGTGACGATCGATGCGTTTCTCCAGCAGGTTCAGGAGGGTAAAGCGCTCTCGCTGGCCAATGGCCTGCAGACCATCTCCCTGCAGGGGTTGAAAGCGGCTCTGTTTTTAATCGACGATCGGCAAAAGCGGGTAGGTAGCGAAACGGCCTGGGTCGGCAAAGGGGAAGAGCCGCCGCTCAGCGTACCGCCGGCGCCGGCGCTGCGCGCGGTGGCGAGCGCGGAAACGGCGCAGTCGCCGCTGGGGCGTGAGGAGCTCAACGATCTGATGGACTACGGTAATGAGCGGATGACCAACAGCCACTGCTCCCTCGATCCCTTCCGCCGTGAAATTCGCGTTACTGCGCTGACGGATGACAAAGTGCTGCTGATGACCAGCTGCGAATCCGGCGCCTACAACACCGTCTGGCTGGCCTGGCTGGTCTCCCGCCAGCGCCCCTATGTCGCCCGTCAGGTGCGGCTAACGTTGCCATTCCAGCCGCCGGGCGAGGCGCCGCGTGAGATTGAGCTGATCAACGCCAGCTATGATGACCGCCGCCATGAGCTGGTGACCCTGGATAAAGGCCGCGGGGCCGGCGATTGCGGGATCCAAACCCGCTGGCGTTTTGACGGCCAGCGGTTCAGCCTCTCCCGCTACGCGCAGCAGCCGACGTGCGACAACTGGCAGGGGCCAGATGCCTGGCCCACGCTGTGGATCACCCGTTAAGCACCTGTTCGGCGGTGGCGACGATATGGTCGACCGTAAAGCCAAAGAACGGGAACAACTGCTCTGCCGGGGCGGATTCGCCATAGCCGGTCATGCCGACGATCTTGCCTTTTAAGCCGACATATTTATACCAGTAGTCCGCTATCCCGGCTTCGACCGCCACCCGGGCGCTGACGTCCGACGGCAGCACGGATTCGCGCCAGGCCTCATCCTGGGCGTCAAACACATCAGTGGAAGGGAGCGAGACGACCCGCACATTTACCCCTTTGGCCAACAGTTTTTCCGCGGCCAGGACGGTGATCTCCACTTCCGAGCCGGTGGCGATGAGGATCAGGTCGGGCTTGCCGCCGGCATCCTTAAGCACGTAGCCACCCCGGGCGATATCCTGCACCTGTTCCGGGGTACGCGGCATCTGCGCCAGGTTTTGTCGCGACAGGATCAGCGCCGTCGGCCCGCCCTGTCGCGCGATAGCCGCCTGCCAGGCGACGGCGGTCTCCACTTGGTCGCAGGGGCGCCAGGTGCTGAAGTTGGGCGTCAGCCGCAGACTGGCCAGCTGTTCCACCGCCTGGTGCGTCGGCCCGTCTTCCCCAAGACCGATCGAGTCATGGGTATAGACCATGATCTGCCGGGCCTTCATCAGGGCTGCCATGCGCGCGGCGTTGCGGGCGTACTCCACAAACATCAGGAAGGTCGAGGTATAAGGAATAAAGCCCCCGTGCAGGGCAATGCCGTTGGCCACCGCGGTCATGCCAAACTCGCGCACCCCGTAGTGGATATAATTGCCCGCAGGATCTTCTTTAATCGATGTCGATCCAGACCAGATGGTCAGGTTACTCGGCGCAAGATCCGCAGAACCGCCCAGTAGTTCCGGGAGGTGCGGGCCGTAGGCGTTCAGCGCGTTTTGCGAAGCCTTGCGGCTGGCGATTTTCGCCGGCTCGGCCTGCAGTTTCGCCACGTAGTCGCGGGCGGTCGCGGCAAAGTCTTCCGGCAGGGCGCCATTCATACGTCGGGTTAGCTCAGCGGCCAGCTCCGGGAACTGCTGCTGGTAGGCGGCGAATTTCTCGTTCCAGGCGTGCTCCGCTTTTTCCCCGCGCGGACGCGCATCCCAGCCCGCGTAGATCTCTTTCGGGATCTCGAACGGAGGATATTTCCAGCCAAGCTGCTGGCGGGCCAGCGCTACCTCTTTTTCGCCAAGCGCCGCCCCGTGAGACTCCTCTGAGCCGGCTTTGTTGGGCGAACCGAAGCCGATGATGGTCCGGCAGATAATCAGTGACGGTTTATCTTTCACCGCCTGCGCTTCCGTTATCGCCTGTTTGATAGCCTGCGGATCGTGGCCGTCGATATCGCCTATGACGTGCCAGTGATAGGCGCGGAAGCGTTCCGCCGTATCATCGGAAAACCAGCCTTCGGTTTTGCCGTCGATGGAGATGCCGTTGTGATCGTAAAAACCGATCAGCTTGCCCAGTCCGAGCGTGCCGGCCAGCGAACAGGCCTCATGGGAGATCCCCTCCATCAAACAGCCATCGCCCATGAACACCCAGGTGTGATGGTCAATGATCTCATGGCCGGGGCGATTAAACTGCGCCGCCAGCGTCCGTTCGGCGATGGCCATCCCGACGGCGTTCGCCAGCCCCTGGCCCAGCGGGCCGGTGGTGGTTTCCACCCCAGGGGTATAGCCATGCTCCGGGTGGCCGGGCGTTTTAGAGTGCAGCTGACGGAACTGCTTCAGTTCAGACAGCGGCAGATCGTAGCCGGTCAGGTGCAGCAGACTATAGAGCAGCATCGACGCGTGGCCGTTGGACAAGATAAAGCGGTCGCGGTCCACCCAGTCAGGGTTCTGCGGATTGTGCTTGAGAAAATCGTTCCACAGCACTTCGGCAATATCAGCCATCCCCATCGGCGCACCGGGATGGCCGGAGTTGGCTTTCTGCACGGCGTCCATACTCAGGGCGCGGATGGCGTTGGCAAGCTCTCTTCGGGACATATTTTTCTCCGTGAGACTAAAGTGACAGTTTGGCGGCAAGCAGATCTTCCAGTTTGCGCTGATCGACGGCGAACAGGCGGATCCCCTCCGCTAGCTTTTCGACCGCCATCGGATCCTGATTATGTTCCCAGCGGAACTCCGCTTCACTGAGCGGCACCGGACGCGGCAGGATCTGGCTGGCAGGGATCAGTTTGCGCACCACCGGGGTATCGCTGGCCTGCAGCTCTTTTAATAAAGGCGGGGCGATGGTCAACCGGTCGCAACCGACCAGCGCCAGGATCTGCTCGGTGCGGCGGAAGCTGGCGCCCATCACGATGGTGTTGTATTTATGCTGTTTGAAATAGTCATAGATATTGCGCACCGATTTCACCCCCGGATCTTCCTCCACCACGTAAGGCTCCAGCGGTTTGCGCGCCTGATACCAGTCATAAATACGCCCAACGAACGGGGAGATGAGATAAACCCCGGCCTCGGCGCAGGCCCGGGCCTGGGCGAAGGAAAACAGCAGCGTCAGGTTGCAGTGGATCCCCTCTTTCTCCAGCACCTCCGCGGCGCGGATCCCCTCCCAGGTGGATGCCAGCTTGATCAGGATCCGCGACTTATCAATGCCCATCTCCTGATACAGCGCCACCAGGTGGCGAGCCTTCTCGATACTTTTCTCGCGGTTGAAGGAGAGCCGGGCGTCCACCTCGGTGGAGACCCGTCCCGGAATGCTTTTGAGGATCTCCGCGCCAAAATTGACCGCCAGCTTATCGCAGGCGTGAGCCACCTGCGCTTCGCGGCCGCCACCCTGTTTTTTGGCCCAGGCGATAGCGTCGTCGATGAGGCCGCTATAGGACGCCAGGCCGGCGGCCTTCAGCAGCAGAGAGGGGTTGGTGGTGGCGTCTTCCGGATGGTAGTGGCGGATGGATTCGATGTCTCCGCTGTCGGCGACCACCGTGGTGAACTGCTTGATGCTGTCTAACTGATTCATGGATAAGTCCTCCTGGAACAAGGTGTTACATGAGTGCTTGCCGGTATACGGTATAAACATTGATGAGGTACATAACCAAAAAGCATAGCAGACAGGGCTATTATTGGCGGCGAATCCGGGTAACATAACCGCTATAAATTGATAACAACAAAATCATAACGATGGCCAGAGTTTGGCGGTGTTCAAAGTTTATCGCCCCGCCAGGAGGGATACTGTCTGCCACTGAAAGGTGAACGACAGGATGGTCATCACGCTTTTCCCCTACGAACGATACGTGAAAGAAAGGAATAGAAAATGGATGAGCAGTTAAAACAGAGCGCCCTCGACTTCCACGAATTTCCGGTTCCCGGAAAAATCCAGGTCTCGCCGACCAAACCTCTCGCCACCCAGCGCGATCTGGCGCTGGCCTACTCGCCGGGCGTCGCAGCCCCCTGCCTGGAAATCGAAAAAGATCCGCTGGCCGCCTACAAATACACTGCCCGTGGCAACCTGGTGGCGGTCGTCTCCAACGGCACCGCGGTGCTGGGGCTCGGCAACATCGGCGCGCTGGCCGGTAAGCCGGTAATGGAGGGCAAAGGCGTCCTGTTTAAGAAATTTGCCGGTATCGATGTGTTTGATATCGAAGTCGATGAGCTGGATCCGGACAAATTCATTAACGTCGTCGCCGCCCTCGAACCAACCTTCGGCGGTATCAACCTGGAAGATATTAAAGCGCCGGAGTGTTTCTACATCGAGCAGCAGCTGCGCGAGCGGATGAATATCCCGGTCTTCCATGACGATCAGCACGGCACGGCGATCATCAGCACCGCGGCGATCCTCAACGGTCTGCGCGTCGTCGAGAAGAATCTGTCCGACGTGCGGATGGTGGTCTCCGGCGCGGGCGCGGCGGCGATCGCCTGTATGAATCTGCTGGTGGCGCTGGGGATGCAAAAGCACAACATCGTGGTCTGCGATTCGAAAGGCGTTATCTATAAAGACCGTGAGCCGAACATGGCGGAAACCAAAGCGGCCTATGCGGTGGAAGACGACGGCAAACGCACCCTCGATGACGTGATCGACGGCGCCGACATTTTCCTCGGCTGCTCCGGTCCGAAAGTGCTGACTCAGGAGATGGTGAAGAAGATGGCGCGGGCGCCGCTGATCCTCGCCCTGGCCAACCCGGAGCCGGAAATTCTGCCGCCGCTGGCGAAGCAGGTCCGCGATGACGCCATCATCTGTACCGGCCGCTCCGACTACCCTAACCAGGTCAACAACGTACTTTGCTTCCCGTTCATCTTCCGCGGCGCGCTGGACGTCGGCGCGACGGCGATCAACGAAGAGATGAAGCTGGCGGCGGTGCATGCGATTGCCGAGCTGGCCCATGCCGAGCAGAGCGAAGTGGTGGCCTCCGCCTACGGCGATCAGGATTTAAGCTTTGGTCCGGAGTACATCATTCCGAAACCGTTCGACCCGCGGCTGATCGTCAAGATCGCCCCCGCGGTGGCGAAGGCGGCGATGGATTCCGGTGTGGCGACGCGCCCGATCGCCGATTTTGACGCCTATATCGAGAAGCTGAGCGAGTTCGTCTATAAAACCAACCTGTTTATGAAGCCTATCTTCTCTCAGGCGCGCAAAGAGCCGAAGCGCGTGGTGCTGGCGGAAGGGGAGGAGACTCGGGTGCTGCACGCCACCCAGGAGCTGGTGTCTCTGGGACTGGCCAAACCGATTCTGGTGGGCCGCCCGAGCGTGATTGAAATGCGCATCCAGAAGCTGGGCCTGCAGATCAAGGCCGGCGTTGACTTTGAGATCGTCAATAATGAATCCGACCCGCGGTTTAAAGAGTACTGGAGCGAGTACTACCAGCTGATGAAGCGCCGCGGCATTACCCAGGAGCAGGCGCAGCGGGCGGTGATTAGCAACACCACGGTGATTGGCGCCATCATGGTTCATCGCGGTGAAGCGGATGCGATGATCTGCGGGACTATTGGCGAGTACCACGATCACTACCGCGTGGTGCAGCCGCTGTTTGGCTATCGCGACGGCGTCAGCACCGCCGGGGCGATGAATGCGCTGCTGCTGCCGAGCGGCAACACCTTTATCGCCGATACCTATGTCAATCACGATCCGTCGCCGGAAGAGCTGGCGGAGATCACCCTGATGGCGGCGGAAAGCGTGCGACGCTTTGGTATTGAACCGCGCGTGGCGTTGCTGTCGCACTCCAACTTTGGCTCTGCCGACTGTCCGTCAGCCAGTAAAATGCGTAAAACCCTGGAGCTGGTGAAGGCGCGCGCCCCGGAGCTGATGATCGATGGCGAAATGCATGGCGACGCCGCGCTGGTGGAAAGCATCCGCAACGATCGCATGCCGGACAGCCCGCTGAAGGGGGCGGCCAATATTCTGGTGATGCCGAATATGGAAGCCGCCCGGATCAGCTATAACCTGCTGCGCGTCTCCAGTTCGGAAGGGGTGACCGTCGGGCCGGTGCTGATGGGGGTGGCGAAGCCGGTGCATATTCTGACGCCGATCGCCTCCGTACGCCGGATCGTTAATATGGTGGCGCTGGCGGTTGTTGAAGCGCAAACCGAACCGCTGTAATTTTCTATTTCCCCCGCTAACGCGCGGATCCGTTTCCGCGCGCAATATCAGGCAGGCCGGTGAGTAAAAAACGCTGAGCCTGCCTTTTTAATTCCACCGCAATATTATTTTCTCTCCTGAGTGATCCACTTCACCTTTTAACCCCACTTGCCGAAATTTGTTATTTGCCGCGCTGAAATGTCGTCACCATGAGGACAGATTTCAGGGGGGCAATCAGTCATGGATAAAGAACGCATTATTCAGGAATTCGTACCAGGCAAACAGGTCACGCTGGCGCATCTGATTGCCCACCCGGGAGCGGAGCTGGCGAAAAAGATCGGCGTACCCGAATCCGGCGCGATCGGCATTATGACGCTGACGCCGGGAGAAACGGCGATGATCGCCGGCGATCTGGCGATGAAGGCCGCCGACGTGCACATCGGTTTTCTCGACCGGTTTAGCGGCGCGCTGGTGATCTACGGCTCGGTCGGCGCGGTGGAGGAGGCGCTTCTGCAGACCATCGGCGGATTAGGCCGCTTATTAAATTATACCTTGTGCGAATTAACGAAAAGTTAATTGAGAGCGACCATGAAGCGTATTGCGATTGTCGGCGCCGTCGGTGCAGGAAAAACCACGTTATTTAATGCCCTGCAGGGGAATTATTCCCTCGCCAGAAAAACGCAGGCGCTGGAATTTAACGATCGTGGCGACATCGATACACCCGGGGAATATTTCAGCCATCCGCGCTGGTATCACGCCTTAATTACCACCTTGCAGGATGTGGACACCCTGATTTATGTCCATGCGGCCAATGATACCGAAAGTCGCCTGCCACCCGGGTTGCTGGATATTGGCAGCCGAAAGCACCTTATCGTGGCGATCAGCAAAACGGATCTGCCGGATGCCAACGTCGCCGCGGTGCGGCAGCTGCTGGACGGGATGGGGTTTCAGGCGCCGGTTTTCGCCCTCAACGGTTGCGATCCGCAAAGCGTCGCGCCGCTGGAAAATTACTTGAGTGAGCTCAGCCAAAAGGAGGAAGGGCCAGGTGAAGAAACTCATTACCGCTAACGATATTCGTGCCGCCCACGCGCGCGGCGAACAGGCGATGTCAGTAGTTCTGCGCGCCAGCATTATCACCCCGGAAGCGCGCGAAGTCGCCGAGCTGCTGGGATTCACTATCACCGAAGACGATGGCGCCGCGCCGGCGGCGACAGCGGCGGACAGCGACAAAACGGAAAGCCAGCGGATCCGGGAAACCATCCTGGCGCAGCTGCCGGAAGGCCAGTTTACCGAAAGCCTGGTGGCGCAGCTGATGGAAAAGGTGATGAAGGAGAAGCAGTCCCTGGAGCAGGAGGCGATGCAGCCGGGATTTGAGGCAGTGACCGGCAAAGGCGGCATCAAAGTGATCGATGGCAGCAGCGTGAAGTTTGGCCGCTTCGACGGCGCCCAGCCGCACTGCGTCGGCTTAACGGACCTGGTGACTGACCAGGATGGCAGCAGCATGGCGGCCGGATTTATGCAGTGGGAGAACGCCTTCTTCCCGTGGACGCTGAACTACGACGAAATCGATATGGTGCTGGAGGGCGAGCTGCATGTGCGCCATCAGGGGGAAACGCTGGTCGCCAAAGCGGGGGACGTCATGTTCATCCCGAAAGGCGCCAGCATCGAATTCGGTACCCCGTCGACGGTGCGCTTCCTGTACGTCGCCTGGCCGGCAAACTGGCAATCGCTATGAACGATTTCATTACCGAAGCGTGGCTCAGAGCGAACCATACGCTCAGCGAAGGCGGCGAAATCCATCTTCCTGCCGATGCTCGCCTGACGCCCTCGGCGAGGGAACTGCTGGAAAGTCGGCATCTGCGGGTCAAATTTCTCGACCGCCAGGGGCGCCTGTTTGTCGAGGATGACGAACAGACGCCGCAGCCGGTGCATGTCCTGACCAGCAGCGACCATCCGCCCCAGGCCTGCTGCGAGCTTTGTCACCAGCCGGTGGGCAAAAAGCCGGACACCTTAACTCATCTGACGGCCGATACCCTGGTGGCGAAAAACGATCCGCGGCTGGCCTTCCGCGCGGTGCTGGACAGCACCATCGCCCTGACGGTGTGGCTGCAAATTGAACTGGCGGAGCCCTGGCAGCCGTGGCTGACGGATATCCGTTCGCGGCTGGGCAACATCATGCGCGCCGATGCGCTGGAGGAACCGCTGGCGGCGCAGTCGATAGCCGGATTCAGCGAGGCGCAGCTGCATCGTCTGTCCCATCAGCCGCTGCGTTACCTGGGTCACGATCACCTGGTGCCGGAGGCCCGCCATGGGCGCGATGTCGCGCTGCTTAATTTGCTGCGCGGCAAAGTGCGCGAGGCGGAGGTGACCGCGGCGCAGGTGTTTATTACGCCGCAATTTGCGGTCCGGCGCGCCGATATTATGCAAGCGCTCAACCGCCTCTCCAGCGCGGTCTACGTGATGATGATCCTGGGCGTGACGGACGCGCCGCCGGCGCTCAGCCAACTGCAGCAGCTGGGAGGTGAAGATGATCATTGACCAGTGTCGCAAACTGGCGCTGCGCGCCCCCGCCAGGGTGGTGTTCCCGGATGCGCTGGACGTCCGCGTGTTGAAGGCGGCGCATTATCTGCAGCAGCAGGGCCTGGCGCATCCGATCCTCGTCGCCAGCCCCTTCGCGCTGCGGCAGTTCGCCCTTGGCGAACGTCTGCCGCTGACCGGGGTGCAGGTCATCGATCCGCACAGCAACCTGGCGATGCGCGAGGCGTTTGCCGCCGCCTGGCAGGCGCGCGCCGGCGATAAAGCGCCCGCTGACGCGGTCGACAAGCTGGCCGACCCGCTGATGTTCGCCGCGGCGATGGTCAGCGCCGGGCAGGCCGAGGTGTGTATCGCCGGAAATCTCTCGTCAACCGCCAGCGTGCTGCGCGCTGGTCTGCGCCTTATCGGCCTGCAGCCGGGATGTAAAACGCTCTCTTCGCTGTTTCTGATGCTGCCGCAGTATGCCGGCCAGCCGCTGGGGTTTGCCGACTGCAGCGTGGTGCCGCAGCCGACCGCGGCGCAGCTGGCGGATATCGCGATTGCCAGCGCCGAGACCTGGCAAGCGATCGCTGGCGAAGCGCCGCGGGTGGCAATGCTGTCCTTCTCGACACACGGCAGCGCCCGGCATCCCTGTGTGGCTAACGTCCAGCAGGCCACGGAGATCGTGCGTCAGCGGGCGCCGCAGCTGATGGTCGATGGCGAGCTGCAGTTTGACGCCGCCTTTGTACCGGACGTCGCTGCGCACAAAGCGCCCGGCAGCCCGCTGCAGGGCCGGGCCAATGTGCTGGTCTTTCCGTCGCTGGAGGCGGGCAACATCGGCTACAAAATCGCCCAGCGGCTGGGCGGGTATCGCGCCATCGGGCCGCTGATCCAGGGCCTGGCCGCCCCGCTTCACGACCTCTCGCGAGGCTGTAGCGTAGAGGAAATTATCGAACTGGCGCTGGTGGCGTCGGTACCGCGCCAGACGGACGCAAGCCGGATCCCCGACTCGTCCACGCTGGTTGAATGAATGGTCCCCTTCAGGACCCCTTATGAGAGGAAAACACAATGGAAGCATTAGGAATGATTGAAACCCGGGGCCTGGTTGCACTGATTGAGGCCTCCGACGCCATGGTCAAAGCGGCTCGCGTCAAGCTGGTGGGAGTGAAACAGATCGGCGGGGGCCTGGTGACCGCCATGGTGCGCGGCGATGTCGCGGCGTGCAAAGCCGCGACGGATGCCGGGGCGGCGGCGGCTCAGCGTATCGGTGAGCTGGTCTCTGTACATGTCATCCCGCGCCCGCATGGCGATCTGGAAGAGGTCTTCCCGATTAGCTTCAAGGGCGACAGCAACATCTAACGGGGGAGGGGGTGCCGGAAAGTTCTGGCCGGATAAGACGCCAGCGCGTCGCTATCTGGCCATGAAAAGGCATGAATGCCGGATGGCGTTGCGCTTTTCCGGCCTGCACATCACACGCGGAGACGGACATGAAGCTGGCTGTGGTAACCGGATATGTGGTCTGCACCGTACGCCATGAAGGTCTGGCCCACGACAAACTGCTGATGGTGGAGATGCTCAATGCCCGCGGCGAGCCCGACGGGCAATGTGCGGTCGCCATCGACAGCATCGGCGCGGGATGCGGAGAGTGGGTACTGCTGGTCAGCGGCAGCTCGGCGCGGCAGGCGCACGCACACGGCGCCTCTCCGGTCGATCTGTGCGTGATTGGTATCGTGGATGAGGCTGCGGCCGATGGTCAGGTGCTCTTCCATAAGTAGGGTGAAAAATCATGAATCAACAGGACATTGAACAGGTAGTGAAAGCGGTACTGCTGAAAATGAAAGACAGCAGCCAGCCTGCCGGCACCGTTCATGATATGGGCGTTTTTGCCTCACTGGATGACGCTGTCGCGGCGGCAACGGTGGCCCAGCAGGGATTAAAGCGGGTGGCGATGCGTCAGCAGGTGATTCAGGCCATTCGTGAGGCGGGTGAAAAGTATGCCCGTGAACTGGCGGAGCTTGCGGTGACGGAGACCGGCATGGGACGCGTTGAAGATAAGTTTGCCAAAAACGTGGCGCAGGCGCGCGGCACGCCGGGCGTGGAGTGTCTGACTCCGCAGGTGCTCACCGGCGATAATGGCCTGACGCTGATTGAAAATGCGCCCTGGGGCGTGGTGGCCTCGGTGACGCCGTCCACCAATCCGGCGGCGACGGTGATCAACAACGCCATTAGCCTGATAGCCGCCGGCAACAGCGTGGTCTTCGCCCCCCATCCGGCGGCGAAAAAGGTCTCGCAAAGGGCAATTACCCTGCTTAACCAGGCGGTAGTGGCCGCCGGCGGTCCGGCCAACCTGCTGGTGACCGTGGCGAACCCGGATATCGACACCGCCCAGCGGCTGTTTAAGTACCCTGGCATCGGCCTGCTGGTGGTGACCGGCGGCGAAGCGGTGGTCGAGGCGGCGCGCAAACATACCAACAAACGCCTGATCGCCGCCGGGGCTGGCAACCCGCCGGTGGTGGTGGATGAGACTGCCGATCTACCGCGCGCCGCGCAGGCGATCGTCAAAGGCGCCTCGTTTGATAACAACATCATCTGCGCCGACGAGAAGGTGCTGATCGTGGTCGATAGCGTCGCCGACGAACTGATGCGCCTGATGGAAGGCCAGCAGGCGGTGAAACTCACGGCGGCGCAGGCCGAACAGCTCCAGCCGCTGCTGCTGAAAAATATCGACGAGCGCGGCAAAGGCACGGTCAGCCGCGACTGGGTCGGCCGCGATGCGGGCAAAATCGCCGCGGCGATTGGCCTGCAGGTGCCGGCGCAAACCCGCCTGCTGTTCGTGGAAACCCCCGCCAGCCATCCGTTTGCGGTGACTGAACTGATGATGCCGGTGCTGCCGGTGGTGCGGGTGGCGAACGTCGAGGAGGCCATCGCCCTGGCGGTGCAACTGGAAGGCGGCTGCCACCATACGGCGGCGATGCACTCGCGCAATATCGACAACATGAACCAGATGGCGAATGCCATCGACACCAGCATCTTCGTCAAAAACGGGCCGTGCATCGCCGGGCTTGGGCTGGGCGGTGAGGGCTGGACCACCATGACCATCACCACCCCAACCGGGGAAGGGGTAACCAGCGCGCGGACCTTCGTTCGTCTGCGCCGCTGCGTGCTGGTGGATGCGTTTCGAATCGTATAAGGGATGAACATGGCGCACGACGAACAACGCTGGCTTTCGCCGAGACTGCAAAAAGCCGCTGCCCTGTGTAACCAGGCGCCCGCCGCCAGCGAGTCGCCGCTGTGGCTGGGCATCGATTTGGGCACCTGCGACGTGGTGTCGATGGTGGTTGACCGTGACGGCCAGCCGGTTGCGGTATGCCTTGACTGGGCCGACGTGGTGCGCGACGGCATCGTCTGGGATTTCTTTGGCGCCGTCACCCTCGTGCGCCGACATCTTGCGACTCTCGAGCAGCAGCTGGGCTGCCGCTTCACCCATGCGGCGACCTCGTTTCCGCCCGGCACCGATCCGCGCATTTCGATCAATGTCCTGGAGTCCGCCGGGCTGGAGATCAGTCATGTGCTGGATGAGCCTACCGCGGTGGCGGATCTGCTGCAGCTCGATAACGCCGGGGTGGTGGATATCGGCGGCGGCACCACCGGGATCGCCATCGTTAAACAGGGCAGGGTGACATATTCGGCGGATGAAGCCACCGGCGGCCACCATATCTCCCTGACTCTGGCCGGGAATCGCGGCATCGGGCTTGAGGAGGCGGAGCAGTACAAGCGCAGCCACGCCGGGGAGATCTGGCCGGTGGTTAAGCCGGTGTACGAGAAGATGGCCGAAATTGTCGCCCGACATATTGCCGGACAAGGGATTGTCGATTTGTGGCTGGCAGGCGGCGCCTGTATGCAGCCGGGCGTGCATGAGCTGTTTCGTCAGCGCTTCCCGGCATTACCGGTGCATTTGCCGCAGCACAGCCTGTTTATGACCCCGCTGGCAATCGCCAACAGCGGGAGGGAAAAAGCGGAGGGGATGTATGCAAGCTGAACTGCAGACGGCGCTGTTCAATGCCTTTGATACGCTGAATCTTCAGCAAATGAAAAGCTTCAACGTTCCGCCGGTGACGCTGCACGGCGTCGGCGCGCTGGCGGCCTGCGGTCCGCAAGCGCAGTCCCGGGGCCTTAGGCATCTGTTTGTCATGGTTGACAGTTTTCTCCATCAGGCGGGAATGACCGCCGGGCTGGAGCGTAGCCTGGCGATGAAAGGGATTGCTATGACTCTCTGGCCCTGTCCCGCCGGCGAACCCTGCGTCACCGATGTCTGCGCCGCCGTCGCCCAGCTGCGGGACGCGCGCTGCGACGGCGTGGTGGCCTTTGGCGGTGGATCGGTACTGGATGCGGCGAAGGCGGTGGCGCTGCTGGTCGCCAATCCTGAGCAGACGCTGGGGGAGATGACGGAGCACAGCGAGTTGCGCCCACGTCTGCCGCTGATCGCGGTGCCGACCACCGCTGGCACCGGGTCTGAAACCACCAATGTGACGGTGATTATCGATGCGGTGAGTGGACGCAAACAGGTGCTGGCGCATGCCTCGCTGATGCCGGATGTGGCGATCCTCGACGCCGCGCTGACCGAGGGCGTCCCGCCGCATATCACGGCAATGACCGGGATTGATGCGCTGACCCACGCCGTCGAGGCCTACAGCGCCCGCCACGCCACGCCGTTTACCGACAGTCTGGCGATGGGGGCGATAGCCATGATCGGCGAGGCGCTGCCGAAAGCGGTGGGCTGCGGTCAGGATCTGGCGGCGCGGGAGAACATGCTGCTGGCTTCCTGCATGGCGGGGATGGCGTTTTCCAGCGCCGGGCTGGGGCTATGCCATGCCATGGCGCATCAGCCGGGGGCGGCGCTGCATATTCCGCACGGTCTGGCCAACGCCATGCTGCTGCCAACGGTGATGGAGTTTAACCGCATGGTGCGCCGGGCGCGCTTCAGCCAGATCGGCCGGGCGTTAACCGGCAAGAAAACCGATGACCGCGAGGCTATCGCCGCCGTGCGCGAGCTGATCGCCGAGGTCGGTCTGACGATGCGGCTGACGGAGGCTGGCGCGACGTCCGCGCACTACGCCGCCTGGGCGCAAGCGGCGCAGGAGGACATCTGTTTGCGCACCAATCCACGCACCGCCAGCCGGGAGCAGATTATCGAGCTGTACGCGGCGGCGCGATAAATGCCGATTTTCCCGGAGGCGTGTGGCTGTGGCTTTCCCGGCTCGCGCTGCGCTTAGCCGGGCTACAGGATCACAGCCGTCTGCTATGCCGTAGCCCGGGTAAGGCGTTCACGCCGCGGCCCGGGAAAGTCGCCTGAGTGCGGCTAATGTCCCGGTATTCACAGTATCTACAAATCATAAATGACAGGGAGTAAGGGCTATGGGAATTAACGAAATCATCATGTACATCATGATGTTCTTTATGCTGATTGCCGCCGTGGACAGGATCCTGTCGCAGTTCGGCGGCTCGGCGCGCTTTCTCGGCAAACTGGGGAAAAGCATTGAGGGATCCGGCGGTCAGTTTGAAGAAGGGTTTATGGCGATGGGCGCGCTGGGCCTGGCGATGGTCGGGATGACCGCCCTGGCGCCAGTGCTGGCTCATCTGCTTGGTCCGGTGATTATTCCGCTGTATGAGATGCTCGGCGCCAACCCGTCGATGTTCGCCGGCACGCTGCTGGCGTGCGACATGGGCGGTTTCTTCCTCGCTAAAGAACTCGCGGGCGGCGACGTGGCGGCCTGGATGTACTCAGGCCTGATCCTCGGCTCTATGATGGGTCCGACCATTGTGTTCTCCATTCCGGTGGCGCTCGGCATTATCGAACCAACCGATCGCCGCTGGCTGGCGCTCGGCGTGCTGGCGGGCATTGTCACCATTCCCATCGGCTGTATCGCCGGCGGTCTGGTGGCGATGTATTCCGGGGTGGAGATCAACGGCCAGCCGGTAGCATTTACCTTCGCGCTGATCCTGATGAATATGATCCCGGTGATCATCGTCGCCGTGCTGGTGGCGCTGGGGCTGAAGTTTATTCCGGAAAAAATGATCAACGGCTTCCAGATCTTCGCCAAATTCCTCGTGGCGCTGATCACCATCGGCCTGGCGGCGGCGGTGATCAAGTTCCTGCTCGGCTGGGAGCTGATCCCGGGGCTCGATCCGATCTTTATGGCGCCTGGCGACCAGCCCGGCGAGGTGATGCGCGCCATCGAAGTCATTGGCTCTATCTCCTGCGTGCTGCTCGGCGCTTATCCGATGGTGCTCCTGCTGACCCGCTGGTTTGAAAAGCCGCTGATGCGCGTTGGTAATCTGCTAAAAATCAACAATATGGCTGCCGGCGGCATGGTCGCTACCCTGGCGAACAATATTCCGATGTTCGGCATGATGAAGCAGATGGATACCCGCGGAAAAGTGATCAACTGCGCCTTCTCGGTGTCAGCGGCGTTCGCCCTCGGCGACCATCTCGGTTTTGCGGCGGCCAATATGAACGCCATGATCTTTCCGATGATTGTCGGCAAGCTGGTCGGCGGCATTACCGCGATTGGCGTGGCGATGCTGCTGGTGCCAAAAGATGAAAACGTACCGGCGCCTGCCAACAACGAAGCGGAGGCGCACTCGTGAACACGCGCCAGCTGTTGAGCGTCGGTATTGATATCGGCACCACCACCACGCAGGTGATCTTCTCGCGCCTCGAGCTGGTGAACCGCGCGGCGGTTTCCCAGGTGCCGCGTTATGAATTCATCAAACGCGACATTAGCTGGCAAAGCCCGGTCTTCTTTACGCCGGTTGATAAGCAGGGAGAACTGAAAGAGGCCGAGCTTGAGGCGCTGATTCTGGCTCAGTACCGGGCCGCAGGGATCGCTCCACAAGCGGTGGATTCCGGGGCGATCATCATCACCGGCGAAAGCGCGAAAACCCGCAATGCCCGCCCGGCGGTGATGGCGCTCTCGCAGTCGCTGGGCGATTTTGTCGTCGCCAGCGCCGGGCCGCATCTGGAGTCGGTCATTGCCGGACACGGCGCCGGGGCGCAGACCCTGTCCCGGCAGCGGATGTGCCGGGTGCTCAATATCGATATTGGCGGCGGTACCTCGAACTATGCCCTGTTTGACGCCGGAAACGTCAGCGCCACCACCTGCCTCAACGTCGGCGGCCGCCTGCTGGAAACCGACGCTCAGGGGCGCGTGGTCCACGCGCACCCGCCGGGGCAGCGGATTGTTGATGCGCTGTTTGGCGCCGGCACTAACGCCCTGGCGCTGACCGCCGGGCAGCTGGCGCAGGTGGCGAGCCGGATGGCGGCGCTGATCGTCGAGGTGATCGACGGCATCCTCTCACCGCTGGCGCAGGGGCTGATGCAAACCGAAGTACTGCCTGCGGGTGTTCAGCCGGAGGTGATTACCCTTTCCGGCGGAGTGGGGGAGTGCTACCGCCATCAGCCCGCCGATCCTTTCTGCTTTTCCGATATCGGGCCGCTGCTGGCCACGGCCCTGCATGAGCATCCGCGCCTGCGTGAGATGAACGTGCAGTTCCCGGCGCAAACCGTGCGCGCCACGGTGATTGGCGCCGGGGCGCATACCCTGTCCCTGTCCGGGAGCACCATCTGGCTGGAGGGGGTTCCATTGCCGCTGCGCAATCTGCCGGTGGCTATCCCGCAGGATGCCGCCGATCTGCCGAACGCCTGGCTCCAGGCGCTGACGCAGCTCGATCTGGCCCCCGAGGCGGACGCTTACGTGCTGGCGCTTCCCGCTTCACTTCCGGTGCGCTACGCCACCTTACTGACCGTAATTGACGCCCTGCTGGCGTTTGTCGCCCGCTTTCCCAATCCCCGTCCACTGCTGCTGGTGGCCGAGCAGGATTTTGGCAAAGCGCTGGGCATGCTGCTGCGGCCACAGCTTCCACACCTTCCGCTGGCGGTCATCGATGAGGTGAGCATCCGGGCGGGAGACTATATCGACATTGGTACGCCTCTTTTTGGCGGATCGGTTGTGCCGGTGACGGTGAAATCACTCGCATTTCCTTCCTGAGGGAACGACTTATGAAACTAAAGACCACATTGTTCGGCAATGTTTATCAGTTTAAGGATGTAAAAGAGGTGCTGGCGAAAGCCAACGAACTGCGTTCGGGGGATGTGCTGGCGGGGGTAGCGGCGGAGAGTTCGCAGCAGCGCGTGGCCGCCAAGCAGGTGCTCTCCGATATGACGGTAGCCGATATCCGTAATAACCCAGTGATCCCGTATGAGGAGGACTGCGTTACGCGCCTGATCCAGGATGACGTGAACGAAACCGCCTATCAGCGGATTAAACACTGGACCATCAGCGACCTGCGGGAATACGTGCTCAACGACGAGGTCACCAGCGACGATATCGCCTTTGTCCGCAAAGGGCTGACCTCCGAGGTGGTGGCTGCGGTGGCCAAGATCTGCTCCAACGCCGATCTGATCTACGGCGGTAAAAAAATGCCGGTGATCAAAAAAGCCAATACCACCATCGGTCTGCCGGGGACCTTTAGCTGCCGCCTGCAGCCGAACGATACCCGCGACGACGTGCAGAGTATTGCCGCGCAAATCTATGAAGGGCTCTCCTTCGGCGCGGGCGACGCGGTGATTGGCGTCAACCCGGTCACTGACGACGTGGAGAACCTGAGCCGGGTGCTGGATACGGTGTACGGGGTGATCGACAAGTTTAACATCCCGACCCAGGGCTGCGTGCTGGCGCACGTCACCACCCAGATTGAAGCCATCCGCCGCGGCGCGCCGGGGGGGCTTATCTTCCAGAGCATCTGCGGCAGTGAAAAAGGGCTTAAAGAGTTCGGCGTCGAGCTGGCGATGCTCGATGAAGCGCGGGCGGTGGGGGCGGAGTTTAACCGCATCGCCGGGGAGAACTGTCTTTACTTTGAAACCGGGCAGGGCTCGGCGCTTTCCGCGGGCGCTAACTTCGGCGCCGACCAGGTGACCATGGAAGCGCGTAACTATGGCCTGGCGCGGCACTACGATCCGTTCCTCGTCAACACCGTGGTGGGCTTTATCGGGCCGGAGTATCTCTATAACGACCGGCAAATCATTCGCGCCGGACTGGAAGACCACTTTATGGGCAAGCTGAGCGGCATCTCAATGGGCTGCGACTGCTGCTATACCAACCATGCCGATGCCGACCAGAACCTCAACGAAAACCTGATGATCCTGCTGGCGACCGCAGGCTGCAACTACATCATGGGCATGCCGCTCGGCGACGACATCATGCTCAACTACCAGACCACCGCCTTCCACGATACCGCGACCGTGCGCCAGCTGCTGGGCCTGCGGCCGTCGCCGGAGTTTGAACGCTGGCTGGAAACGATGGGCATTATGGCAAATGGTCGCCTGACCAAACGGGCGGGCGATCCGTCACTGTTCTTCTGATGACGCGGGGATGACACATCATGGATCAAAAACAGATTGAAGACATTGTACGCAGCGTAATGGCGTCGATGGGACAACCACAGTCGCAGCCGCAGGCCCCCGCAGCGTCGACGCCGGCCTGCCATGCCGCCTGCGCCAGCGAAGCGGTGGTGGAAAGCTGCACGCTGGACCTGGGCTCAGCGGAAGCGAAAGCCTGGATTGGGGTACAACATCCGCACCGCGCCGAAGTACTGACTGAACTGAAACGCAGTACCGCGGCGCGCGTTTGCACCGGCCGCGCCGGCCCGCGTCCGCGCACTCAGGCGCTGCTGCGCTTCCTGGCCGATCACTCGCGCTCGAAAGACACGGTGCTCAAAGAGGTGCCGGAAGCGTGGGTGAAAGCGCAGGGGCTGCTGGAAGTGCGTTCCGAGATTAGCGATAAGAACCTCTACCTCACGCGTCCGGATATGGGCCGTCGCCTCAGTCCGGAAGCGATTGATGCGCTGAAGGCGCAGTGCGTGATGGATCCGGATGTGCAGGTGGTGGTGTCCGATGGCCTGTCGACGGATGCCATCACCGCCAACTACGAAGAGATCCTGCCGCCGCTGCTTGCGGGCCTGAAACAGGCGGGTCTGAAGGTCGGGACGCCGTTCTTCGTGCGCTATGGCCGCGTCAAGATTGAAGATCAGATCGGCGAGATCCTCGGCGCGAAGGTGGTGATCCTGCTGGTTGGCGAGCGCCCGGGGCTCGGCCAGTCGGAGAGCCTCTCCTGCTACGCGGTGTACTCCCCGCGGGTGGCGACCACCGTCGAGGCCGACCGGACCTGTATCTCCAATATCCACCAGGGTGGCACCCCGCCGGTAGAAGCCGCCGCGGTGATCGTGGATTTAGCCAAACGCATGCTGGAGCAGAAAGCCTCCGGCATCAACATGAGCCGTTAAGGAGGCATCATGCCAGCATTAGATTTGATTCGACCCTCGGTTACCGCGATGCGCGTGATTGCCTCGGTGAATGACGGTTTCGCGCGCGAGCTTAAATTACCGTCGCATATACGTAGCCTCGGACTCATCACGGCAGATTCTGACGATGTGACGTATATTGCCGCCGACGAAGCGACAAAGCAGGCGATGGTGGAGGTGGTCTATGGCCGCTCCCTCTACGCCGGCGCGGCCCATGGTCCGTCGCCTACCGCCGGCGAAGTACTGATCATGCTTGGCGGCCCGAACCCGGCGGAAGTTCGCGCCGGGCTGGATGCCATGATGGCGCATATTGAAGGTGGGGCGGCATTCCAGTGGGCTAACGACGCGCAAGATACCGCCTTTCTGGCGCACGTGGTGTCGCGTACCGGCTCTTATCTTTCATCGGCCGCTGGCATCGCGTTGGGCGATCCGATCGCTTATCTGGTGGCGCCGCCGCTGGAGGCGACGTTTGGTATCGATGCGGCGATGAAGTCGGCCGACGTTCAGCTGGTGACCTACGTCCCGCCGCCATCGGAAACCAACTATTCGGCCGCCTTTTTGACGGGAAGCCAGGCCGCCTGTAAAGCCGCCTGCAATGCCTTTACCGATGCCGTTCTCGATATTGCCCGTCATCCTGTACAGCGTGCGTAATGGAGGGAGCGATGATCAATGCGCTGGGATTGCTCGAAGTGGAGGGCATGGTCGCGGCTATAGACGCTGCGGATGCCATGCTTAAGGCGGCCAATGTGCGCCTGCTCAGTCATGAAGTGCTCGACCCGGGCAGGTTAACGCTGGTGGTGGAGGGCGACCTGGCGGCCTGCCGCGCCGCGCTGGATGCCGGGTCCGCCGCTGCCCGGCGGACCGGCTGCGTGATCAGCCGTCGGGAAATTGGCCGCCCGGAAGAGGATACCCAGCGGCTGATCGGCGGTTTTCAGCCACCGCCGCCAGCGCCCATGCCGCCTGCTGACCCGGCTTCATCGGAAGCCTTACTGACGCTGCTGGCTTCAGTTCGTCAGGGCATGACGGCCGGCGAGGTCGCCGCGCATTTTGCCTGGCCGCTGGATAAGGCCCGCCAGGCGCTGGAGCAGCTCTTTTCCGCAGGGACGCTACGAAAACGCAGTAGCCGCTATCGTCTCAAAAATCCATAACCTGTCGGAGGTGCCGGGAGCGGCTTGCCCCCGGCTTTAACGATTATGAAAAAGCGTCGTTCTGCAAATTTGCACCATCTCTGTTGCGAGGCGTTGCCGGAAGACACCAGGCTGACGCCTCAGGTTGAAATTGACAATATTCATCAACGACACACAACCGATGTGTATGAGCACGCCCTGACCATTACCGCCTGGCAACAGATCTACGATCAGCTGCATCCGGGGCAGTTTCGCGGCGAGTTTACCGAAATCCTGCTCGATGAGATCCAGGTCTTCCGCGAATATACCGGGCTGGCGCTGCGCCAGTCCTGCCTGGTCTGGCCGAACTCCTTCTGGTTTGGCATTCCGGCGACCCGGGGTGAACAGGGGTTTATCGGCTCGCAGTGTCTGGGCCGGGCAGAAATCGCCACCCGTCCCGGCGGTACGGAGTTCGAGCTCAGCACGCCGGATGATTACACCATTCTCGGGGTAGTGATTTCGCAGGAGGTGATTGCGCGTCACGCCAGTTTCCTGCACCACCCGGAACGGGTGCTACATATGCTACGCAACCAGTCAGCGCTGGCGGTCCGCGAGCCGCATAAGGCCGCGCTGTGGGGGTTTGTCCAACAGGCGCTGGCCACCTTTAGCGAGCATCCGGATACCCTTCATCAGCCGGCCGTGCGTAAGGTCCTGCGGGATAATCTGTTGCTGGCGATGGGCACGATGCTGGAAGAAGCGCAGCCGATGGTAAGTGCAGAGAGCGTCAGCCACCAGAGCTACCGCCGCCTGCTGGCGCAGGCGCGCGAATATGTGCTGGAAAACAGCGCGGAGCCGTTAACCGTTCTCGATCTGTGCCAGCAGCTGTATGTCAGCCGTCGCACCTTGCAAAACGCCTTCCATGCGATACTGGGGATTGGTCCTAACGCCTGGCTCAAACGGATCCGCCTGAACGCCGTGCGTCGGGAGCTGATAAGCCCCTGGTCAGAGCGCGAGACGGTCAAGGAGGCGGCCATGCAGTGGGGATTCTGGCATTTGGGGCAGTTCGCCACCGACTATCAGCAGCTGTTTGCTGAGAAACCGTCGATGACGCTGCACCATCGCCTGCGCCAGTGGGTGTGAGGGAAGAGACTCCGCTACCGGGTGGCCAGCCGCCATCCGGCCGTTACAGCCAGTCGCGCACCTGAATAAACTCGCTCAGCGCCGCCTCGGGGCTGCCGGGCTCGGGCTGATAATCATATTCCCAGCGCACCAGCGGCGGCATCGACATCAGAATCGACTCCGTACGCCCGCCGGTCTGCAGGCCGAACAGGGTGCCGCGGTCCCAGACCAGATTGAACTCGACATAGCGGCCGCGACGGTAGAGTTGAAAGTGGCGCTCGCGTTCGCCGTACGGCGTGGCTTTCCGGCGTTCGACGATAGGTAAATAGGCGTCAGCATAGCCGTTCCCGACCGCCTGCATAAAGGCGAAGCAGTGGTCAAAATCCGGGGTGTTCAGGTCGTCAAAGAACAGGCCGCCGATGCCGCGCTGCTCCTGGCGGTGCTTGAGATAGAAGTAATCATCACACCATTTTTTATAGCGCGGATAGACTTCCTCGCCGAACGGCAGACACAGATCGCGGGCGGTACGATGCCAGTGGACGGCATCCTCTTCAAAGCCGTAGTAAGGGGTTAAATCAAAGCCGCCGCCGAACCACCACACCGGGTCGGCGCCAGGCTTTTCGGCAATAAAGAACCGCACGTTGGCATGGCTGGTGGGCACGTAGGGGTTCAGCGGATGAACCACCAGCGAGACGCCCATGGCTTCAAAACTGCGTCCGGCCAGCTCCGGGCGGTGCGCGGTGGCGGAGGCAGGCATGGCGTCGCCATGGACGTGGGAAAAGTTGACCCCCGCCTGCTCGAACACCCGGCCTTCGCGCAGCACCCGGCTGCGTCCGCCGCCACCGCCTTCCCGCTGCCAGGCATCTTCAATAAACGGCGCGCCATCCACGGCGCTCAGCTGCTGACAGAGGTTGTCCTGGAGCTGGAGCAGAAAAGTTTTTACCTGCGCGGCATCGGGTTTCATTAACGTCTCTTCGAATGGGCTTTCTGGTTATCGAACCAGTGGAAATAGCTGATAATGCCGTTGGCAATCGCGGTGGCGATTTTCTGCCGGAAGGCGGTGGTGCCGAGCAGTTTCTCCTCGTTCGGGTTGGTGATAAACGAGGTTTCCACCAGCACAGACGGTATGGATGGTGACTTCAGCACCACGAACGCCGCCTGCTCGGTATTGCGGCTGTGCAGCTTATGTACCGGCTTGATCTTTTTCAGGATATGCGAGCCCAGCGTCAGGCTGTTTTTGATGGTGTCGGTCTGCACCAGATCGAACAGTACCTGCTGCAGCAGATGGTCTTTATCCGTCGCTTTCTTACCGGCGACCTCATCGGCGCGGTTTTCGCGATCGGAGAGGTATTTCGCCATGGCGCTACTGGCGCCGCGGTTTGACAGGGCGAACACCGAGGCGCCGGCGGCGCTCGGGTTGGTAAAACCATCGGCGTGGATTGACATAAACAGATCGGCGCCGTGCTGATGGGCGATCTCCACGCGGTCGTACAGCGGGATAAAGGTATCCCCGGTGCGGGTCAGGCGGGCGTCGATGCCGTTGCTGCGCAAAATGCTGCGCACGTTCTTAGCGATCGCCAACACCACATGCTTCTCTTTCGAGCCGTTATGGCCGATAGCGCCGGTATCGATGCCGCCGTGGCCCGGATCTAACATTACAATCCGGCGACCCCCGGCCTTTTTGGCGGCGGGTTTGCTATGTCCATTTGACGTTTTCAGTGGCTGTTCTTTTGCGCTGACCTGTGAGGCGACGCCGCTCAGCGTCATCGCAGCCAGCCCGGCTTTCAGCACCTGACGGCGCGAAGCAAGTATTTTTAAGGGTTTAAAAGTGCTCATTCGGCCTGAATTGTAAACAAGTGATGTCCAATGTTATATCGTATCGCGTTTGCCGTTACGACCATTCAAAATAAGAATTGTTTTACTTTTCATTTCAATACATGACAAAGTCATATTATGCCATTTTTTGTCGCTGATTTCGCCTGATATTGGCTATCAGTTATATTCGCGCCATAATCACTGTTTTTAACCGTCAATGGTGGGGAATACCATGGAGATTCGCGTTTTTCGCCAGCAGGATTTCGAAGAGGTTGTGACGCTGTGGGAGCGCTGCGATCTGCTGCGCCCGTGGAACGATCCGGAGATGGATATTGAGCGCAAGCTGAATCACGACGTCAGCCTGTTTCTGGTGGCGGAAGTGAATGGCGAAGTGGTCGGCACGGTGATGGGCGGATATGACGGTCATCGCGGATCGGCCTATTATCTCGGCGTCCATCCGGAATATCGCGGCCGGGGTATCGCGAACGCGCTGCTCAACCGTCTGGAGAAAAAGCTGATTGCCCGCGGCTGCCCGAAAATCAACATTATGGTCCGTGAAGACAACGACGTGGTGCAGGGAATGTACGAGCGGTTGGGCTATGAGTACGCCGATGTCCTGACCCTGGGCAAGCGCCTGATCGAAGATGAAGAATACTGAGTTTATCCCCGCCGATTTTGATGCCCATGGCCGTCTGCGCCTGCCTTTGCTTTTCTGGTGCGTGCTGTTGTTGCAGGCCCGCACGTGGGTGCTGTTTTTGATGGCCGGCGCATCGCGCCAGCAGGGCGACGCGATTCTTAATCTGTTCTATCCCGATCACGAGCGCTTCTGGCTTGGTTTACTGCCAGGCGTGCCGGCGGTGCTGGCCTTTCTGCTTAGCGGCTATCGTCAGCGCCTGCCGCGCCTGTGGCGGGCGATGCGCTGGCTGCTGGTGCTATCGCAAGTGCTGCTGTTGCTGTGGCAGCCGATGCTATGGCTGAGCGGCGAATCTCCCTCCTCGTTGACCATTGCGCTGCTGGTCGCGGATGGCTATGCCCTGTGGTGGCTGTTAACCAGCCGTCGCCTGGGCGCCTGTTTTCACCAGGCCACCTTTTAATGGCACTTTTTGCCGATCGTGAACTCCAACATGCGTTGAATGACTCAGAAAGGATTGAGATATGAAATCGCTACGTGTAATGCTCTGTGCGCTTCCGCTGGCGCTGACCGGCTGCTCCACGATGAGCGCAGTCAACTGGTCGGCGGCCTATCCGTGGAACTGGTTTGGCGCTTCCACCGAGGTGACCGAGCAGGGAGTGGGTAAACTGACGGCTTCCACGCCGCTCAATGAACAGGCGATTAGCGATGCGCTGGGCAGCGACTACCGTTTACGCAGCGGAATGAAGACCGATAAGGGCAATATCGTCCACTACTTTGAAGCGCTGAAAAACAACAGCGTGGCGCTGACCATCAATGGCGACAACGGTGCTATCAGCCGGATTGACGTGCGTGATGCGGATATCAAAACCGCCAGCGGCGTGAAAATCGGCACACCGTTTAGCGACCTGTACAGCAAAGCCTTCGGCAACTGCCAGAAAGGCAGCCATGACAACGGGGCGGTCGTCGAGTGTCAGGCCGAGGGGAGCCAGCATATCAGCTATGCCTTCACTGGCCACTGGAGCGGTCCGGACGAGCTGATGCCCTCCGACGATACGCTGAAAAACTGGAAGGTCAGCAAGATTATCTGGCGTCGCTAAATTGATCTGAAGAGACACGACAGCTCTGAAAAACGGTTACAATGGCGCGTTAGCAACGCGACAGCGTTGTGGTTGCATCATTTCAGGAGGAGCGATGTCTCAGGTTCAGAGCGGCATTTTGCCGGAACATTGCCGCGCGGCGATTTGGATTGAAGCCAATCTCAAAGGGGACGTTAACGCCCTGCGCGAAGCGAGCAAAATTTTTGTCGATAACGTGGCCACCTTCCAGGCTAAATTCCCCGACGCCAAACTCGGTGCGGTGGTGGCGTTCGGCAATAACGTCTGGCGTCAGCTGAGCGGCGGCGAAGGGGCGGATGAGTTAAAAGATTTCCCGGTCTATGGCAAAGGGCTGGCGCCGTCCACCCAGTATGACCTGCTGATTCATATTTTATCCGCCCGTCATGAAGTTAACTTCTCGGTGGCGCAGGCCGCGCTGGCCGCCTTTGGCGACGCTATCGACGTGAAAGAAGAGATCCACGGCTTCCGCTGGGTGGAAGAGCGTGACCTCAGCGGCTTCGTCGATGGCACCGAAAACCCGGCGGGGGAAGAAACCCGCCGCGAAGTGGCGGTCATTAAAGACGGCGTGGATGCGGGCGGCAGCTACGTGTTCGTCCAGCGCTGGGAGCATAATCTCAAACAGCTGAACCGCATGAGCGTGCCGGATCAGGAGATGATGATCGGCCGTACTAAAGACGCTAACGAAGAGATCGATGGCGATGAACGTCCGGTCACGTCGCACCTGAGCCGCGTGGACTTAAAAGAAGATGGCAAAGGGTTGAAAATCGTCCGTCAGAGCCTGCCGTACGGCACCGCCAGCGGCACCCATGGCCTCTATTTCTGCGCCTACTGCGCGCGCCTGTATAACATCGAGCAGCAGCTGCTGAGCATGTTTGGCGATACCGACGGTAAACGCGACGCGATGCTGCGCTTCACCAAACCGGTGACCGGCGGGTATTACTTCGCGCCGTCGCTGGAGCGTATCCAGGCGCTGTAATTTTTCCCCTCACCCTAACCCTCTCCCCAAAGGGGAGAGGGGACGGTAAGGTGCGGCTATGGGATCTGCGTGCGGATTCTTTTACTCCCTCTCCCTCAGTCAGAGGGGAGGGGTGAGGGCATCGGCGACTCAGGCGCTTCAAGTATCCCCTCCATCACCGCATCACCATGCTCTTCAAACTCAATATTCCAGAAGCGTAAAACTCGCCATCCCTCGCTCTGTTGCCAGCGGGTGCGGCGTCATCGTGTTGGCCGCCGTCCAGTTCAATCGCCAGCCGTATTGCGCAGCAGGCGAAATCGAGAATATAGGGGCCAACGGGGTGCTGACGGCGAAACGTGTCGCTAGCAAAACGGCGGTTGCCCAGTCAGTACCCTGGTCGACGTTCTGCGGGCGTTAAGCTACGTCTGAGCTGACGAGCAAATATCTGTGTGTTTTTCATATAAACACAGTGCACGCCTGGCTGCCGTTTGTCACAATGACCCGTCTAATCTGCGAGCCGCTTTCAGCTAAGCTTTGCCAGTTGCTTATTCCCTTTTCGACTTCCAAATCGCCAAACGGTATATAAAACCGTTACTCCTTTCGTACCCGTTATAAATATGATGATCATCAGAAAATGTTCAACGTTGATAAGGGTGCGCAATGGCCGTTAAATCACTGAAAAAAGGATATCTGGCGCTGGCGGCTTCCATGCTGCTGGTGGCGCAGGCGCAGGCGACGGAGCTGCTGAACAGCTCCTATGATGTCTCCCGCGAGCTGTTTGCCGCCCTTAACCCGCCTTTTGAGCAGCAGTGGGCGAAGGACAATGGCGGGGACAAGCTGACCATCAAGCAGTCGCATGCCGGTTCATCCAAGCAGGCGCTGGCTATTTTGCAGGGCCTGAAGGCGGACGTGGTCACCTACAACCAGGTGACGGACGTGCAGATCCTGCATGACAAAGGCAACCTGATCCCGGCCGACTGGCAAAGCCGTCTGCCGAACAACAGCTCACCGTTCTATTCGACGATGGGTTTCCTGGTGCGTAAAGGCAATCCGAAAAACATTCATGACTGGAACGACCTGGTTCGCTCTGACGTTAAGCTGATCTTCCCGAATCCGAAAACCTCGGGTAACGCCCGATACACCTACCTGGCGGCATGGGGCGCGGCGGATAAAGCTGATGGCGGCGATAAAGCTAAAACCGAACAGTTTATGACTCAGTTTCTCAAGAACGTCGAAGTCTTTGACACCGGCGGGCGCGGAGCGACCACCACCTTCGCCGAGCGCGGCCTCGGCGATGTGCTGATTAGCTTCGAATCGGAAGTGAATAATATTCGCAAGCAGTATGAGGCGCAGGGATTTGAAGTGGTTATCCCGAAAACCAACATTCTGGCGGAGTTCCCGGTAGCCTGGGTCGATAAAAACGTCAAAGCCAATGGCACGGAAAAGGCGGCGAAAGCCTACCTGAACTGGCTCTATACGCCACAGGCGCAAACTATCATTACCGACTACTACTATCGGGTAAACAACCCGAAAGTGATGGATGCTCTGAAGGATAAATTCCCGCAGACCGAGCTGTTCCGCGTGGAAGATAAGTTTGGCTCCTGGCCTGAGGTAATGAAAACCCACTTCGCCAGCGGCGGCGAACTGGACAAACTGCTGGCGGCGGGGCGTAAGTAATGTTTGCTGTGTCGTCCAAGCGCGTGCTGCCGGGTTTTACCCTGAGCCTTGGCACCAGCCTGCTGTTTGTCTGTCTGATTTTGTTATTACCGCTCAGCGCGCTGGTGATGCAGCTGGCGCAGATGAGTTGGGCGCAGTACTGGGATGTGATCACCAACCCGCAGGTGGTGGCTGCCTATAAGGTGACGCTGCTGTCGGCGTTTGTGGCCTCGATTTTTAACGGCGTCTTTGGTCTGCTGATGGCCTGGATCCTGACCCGCTATCGTTTTCCGGGCCGCACGCTGCTGGATGCCTTAATGGACCTGCCGTTTGCGCTGCCGACGGCGGTAGCCGGTCTGACCCTGGCCTCGCTGTTTTCGGTGAACGGTATTTACGGGGAATGGCTGGCGAAGTTCGATATTAAAGTCACCTATACCTGGCTCGGCATCGCCGTGGCGATGGCCTTCACCAGCATCCCGTTTGTGGTACGCACCGTGCAGCCGGTGCTGGAAGAGTTGGGGCCCGAGTATGAGGAAGCGGCGGAAACGCTGGGCGCCACGCGCTGGCAGAGTTTCCGCAAGGTGGTGCTGCCGGAGCTGTCGCCGGCGCTGCTGGCGGGCATTGCTCTGTCGTTTACCCGCAGCCTCGGCGAATTCGGCGCGGTGATTTTTATCGCCGGCAACATCGCGTGGAAGACGGAAGTGACGTCGCTGATGATCTTTATTCGTCTGCAGGAGTTTGACTATCCGGCGGCGAGCGCCATCGCCTCGGTGATCCTGGCCGCCTCACTGCTGCTGCTGTTTTCCATCAATACCCTGCAGAGTCGCTTTGGTCGACGCGTGGTAGGTCACTAATGGCGGAAGTTACTCAATTGAAACGCTACGACGCGCCCCGTATCAACTGGGGAAAATGGTTTCTGATTGGCGTCGGGATGCTGGTCTCCGCCTTCATCCTTGTGGTGCCGATGCTCTACATCTTTATCCAGGCCTTCAGCAAAGGATTGATGCCGGTGCTGGAAAACCTGGCGAACCCGGACATGCTGCATGCCATCTGGCTGACGGTGATGATTGCGTTGATTACCGTACCGGTGAACCTGGTGTTCGGTACCTTGCTGGCCTGGCTGGTGACACGTTTTACCTTTCCGGGGCGCCAGCTGCTGCTGACGTTGCTGGATATCCCGTTCGCCGTCTCGCCGGTGGTGGCCGGTCTGGTGTATCTGCTGTTTTACGGCTCTAACGGTCCGCTGGGCGGCTGGCTTGACGCGCATAATCTGCAAATCATGTTCGCCTGGCCGGGCATGGTGCTGGCGACCATCTTTGTTACCTGTCCGTTTGTGGTGCGTGAGCTGGTGCCGGTGATGATGAGTCAGGGCAGTCATGAAGATGAGGCCGCGGTGCTGCTGGGCGCGTCCGGTTGGCAGATGTTCCGCCGGGTGACGTTGCCCAATATTCGCTGGGCGCTGCTGTACGGCGTGGTGCTGACCAACGCCCGCGCCATCGGCGAATTTGGCGCGGTGTCGGTGGTTTCCGGCTCGATCCGCGGCGAAACGCTGTCGCTGCCGCTGCAAATTGAACTACTGGAGCAGGATTACAACACCGTCGGCTCGTTTACCGCCGCTGCCATGCTGACGTTAATGGCTATTCTGACCCTGTTTTTAAAGAGTATGTTGCAATGGCGTCTGGCCAATCAGAAAGAACGCGCGCAACAGGAGGGAAATCATGAGCATTGAGATTGCCAATATTAAGAAATCGTTTGGTCGCACCCAGGTGCTGAATGATATCTCGTTGGATATCCCTTCCGGACAAATGGTTGCGCTGCTGGGGCCCTCGGGCTCCGGAAAAACCACCCTGCTGCGAATTATCGCCGGTCTGGAGCATCAGACCAGCGGTCATATCCGCTTCCACGGTACCGACGTCAGCCGGATGCACGCCCGCGACCGTAAAGTGGGCTTCGTTTTCCAGCACTATGCGCTGTTCCGCCATATGACGGTGTTCGATAACATCGCCTTTGGCCTGACCGTGCTGCCGCGCCGCGAACGCCCCAATGCGGCGGCGATTAAAGCCAAGGTGACCAAACTGCTGGAGATGGTGCAGCTGGCCCATCTGGCGGATCGCTATCCGGCGCAGCTGTCCGGAGGCCAGAAGCAGCGCGTGGCGCTGGCGCGCGCCCTGGCGGTGGAGCCGCAAATTTTGCTGCTGGATGAACCTTTCGGTGCGCTGGATGCGCAGGTGCGTAAAGAGCTGCGCCGCTGGCTGCGTCAGCTGCATGAAGAGCTGAAATTCACCAGCGTGTTCGTCACCCACGATCAGGAAGAGGCGATGGAAGTTGCCGACCGGGTGGTGGTCATGAGCCAGGGCAACATCGAACAGGCCGATGCCCCGGAGCGCGTATGGCGTGAGCCGTCTACCCGTTTCGTGCTGGAGTTTATGGGGGAAGTGAACCGCCTGCAGGGGGTCATCCGCGGTGGACAGTTCCACGTCGGCGCCCACCGCTGGCCGTTAGGCTATACCCCGGCATACCAGGGGCCAGTGGACCTGTTCCTGCGCCCGTGGGAAGTGGACATCAGCCGGCGGACCAGCCTGGATTCGCCGCTGCCGGTGCAGGTCCTGGAGGCCAGTCCGAAAGGGCACTACACCCAATTAGTCGTCCAGCCTCTGGGGTGGTATGACGAACCGCTGAGCGTGGTGTTAA
Source organism: Klebsiella sp. P1954 (assembly GCF_018199955.1). Classification (NCBI taxonomy): domain Bacteria; kingdom Pseudomonadati; phylum Pseudomonadota; class Gammaproteobacteria; order Enterobacterales; family Enterobacteriaceae; genus Klebsiella; species Klebsiella sp. P1954. The sequence goes on from NZ_CP073373.1 coordinate 4,455,511, forward strand.
CGGGCGACGAGGCGCCGTCCCGCGGCGAACGGCTGTTCGTCGGGCTGCAAAACGCGCGTTTGTACAACGGTACCGAGCGTATCGAGCCGCGCGGCGAGCTTGCTCTGGCAGAGTCGGCCTGATAGCTTAAATCCATGTGCTTTTGCCGGGTGAGGCTCTGCTTACCCGGTCTGGAATTATCACGCGTCTGCCAGGCCGGGTAAGCGAAGCGCCGCCCGGCTTTTTTATTGAGTAAAAATCGTGAATACACTCGAACAAACCATCGGCAATACCCCTCTGGTCAAACTTCAGCGTCTGGGACCGGACAACGGCAGCGAAGTCTGGGTCAAACTCGAAGGCAATAATCCGGCCGGCTCGGTGAAAGATCGCGCCGCGCTGTCGATGATCGTCGAAGCGGAAAAGCGCGGCGAAATTCAGCCCGGCGACGTGCTGATCGAAGCGACCAGCGGCAACACCGGTATTGCGCTGGCGATGATCGCCGCGCTGAAAGGCTACCGGATGAAGCTGCTGATGCCCGACAACATGAGCCAGGAGCGTCGGGCCGCGATGCGCGCTTACGGCGCCGAGCTGATCCTGGTCAGCAAAGAGCAAGGGATGGAGGGGGCCCGCGACCTGGCTCTGGAAATGGCCCAGCGCGGAGAAGGCAAACTGCTCGATCAGTTTAACAACCCGGATAACCCCTACGCCCACTACACCACCACCGGCCCGGAAATCTGGCAGCAGACCGCGGGGCGTATCACCCACTTTGTCTCCAGTATGGGGACCACCGGCACCATTACCGGCGTGTCACGTTTTCTGCGTGAACAGAGTAAACCGGTGACCATTGTTGGCCTGCAGCCGGAGGAGGGGAGCAGTATTCCCGGGATCCGCCGCTGGCCGGCAGAGTATATGCCGGGGATCTTTAACGCTTCGCTGGTGGATACGGTGCTGGATATTCATCAGCAGGATGCCGAGAATACCATGCGTCAGCTGGCGGTGCGGGAAGGCATTTTCTGCGGCGTCAGTTCGGGCGGTGCGGTAGCGGGCGCGTTACGCATAGCCCGCGAAAATCCTGGCGCGGTGGTGGTGGCGATTGTCTGCGATCGCGGCGATCGTTACCTTTCCACCGGCGTGTTCGGCGAAGAACACTTTAGCCAGGGGGCGGGCATTTAATCATCAAGCAGGTCGGTGCCGTAGGAGTTATCGACGGTGCACAGCCAGCGTTCGCCCTGCTTCTGAAAGACATAGGTGGCGCGTCGCGTGACCTGGGATATCCCGTCCGCCGTCGGGATATCCAGCCTGGTCTCCATAATCACCAGCGCATTGCCGCCGCCTTCAATAACCTCCATTTTCCCCTGAGTCACCACCAGTCGGTGCTGGAAATAGTCGGCAATGGCGATAAAGGCTTTGCGGATATTCTCTTTTCCTCTGACCACCATGCCCGGTTTGACGACCAGCGCGGCGTCTTCTGCGTAATAACTCATCAGGGTATCGTAATCTTCCTGCGAGATAGCGCGATCGCAGGCTTCAATGACCGCTTTCAGTGCCAGGTCAGGGTGATGCATCTCTGGTGCTCCTTGTTGTGAGCGATTTGTCCGCCTCGGCGATCAGGGCATGCAGGTAAGACTAGCCTGCTGTCGTTTATTTTTCATTAATTTGTCGGCATCTGCCATCACTCCCCGATACGTTCGGTGGACTGCCTGCGTCAGGGGGCGTCTAAGGCCTGCGCAATATCGGCCGCCAGGCGGGAAATCTCAGCGTCACTCAGACGGCCCAGCGACAGGCGTAGCCCGTGGGAGGGCGTACGGATGCCAAACACCTCTCCCTCCCGGACCAGCCAGCCGGCGCGGGCCAGGCGTAAGGCGTAGGGCTGGCTCGCCGCTGGCAGCGGCAGCCAGAAATTGAGGCCATCCCCTGGCGTAGCATGGCTGTAGCCGTACCGGGCCAGCGCCGCCGCCAGTTTCTCATTCTGCTGGCGATAGTGACGACGGGTCTCCGTCATCGAGGCGATAAACGCCTCGTCGGTCAGGCAGGCCAGCGTCAGGTCCTGCAGCAGATGGCTGACCCACTGGCTGCCGGCGTTAAGCCGCAGGCGCAGCGCCGCTGAAGTAGCGGCATCGCTGGCGATAAAGGCCAGCCGTAGATCTGGTCCGAGGGTTTTTGACATCGAGCGCACCAGCGCCCAGCGTTGGGTGCTTGCAGGAAGAGGGGAGTGCCATGGCGTGGCCGACAGCAGGGCAAAATGGTCATCAACAATCGCCAGTACCTGCGGATAGCGGGCTAGCACCTCCCGCAGGGCATGCGCCCGGGTTTCCGTCAGGCTACAGCCGGTAGGATTATGCGCGCGCGGGGTTAAGATCACCGCCCGTGCGCCGTTGCGTAACGCCTCCTCCAGGCCGTCAGGATCCATCCCTTCGGCATCCACCGCCACCGGGCAGGGGGTAAAACCGGCGTAACGCACCATATTGATGCTGCTGAGAAAACAGGGATCTTCCACCACAACGCCGTCGCCGGGGAGCAGCAGAGCGCACAGCAGGCGCTCCAGGGCGTCTATCGCCCCGCTGGCGAGATTCACCGCAAAGGGAACGGCTATCTCTCTGGCAAACCACGCCTCGGCCCATTGGCCAAGCCGCGGCTCGATGGGCGCATCGCCATACAGGCGGGGCGTGCGGGCAATCTGGCCCAGATAGCGGGGTAAATCAGGCAGTCTGGCCGGATCCGGATTGCCGCTGGAGATATCGTTCAGCGGGGTCGTTGGGTCACCTCCCTCCAGCGCCGGCAGTGTGTCCCGCGCTTTAATGGCTGTACCGTTGCGTCCCTGACTGACGGCCAGCCCGGAGGTCACCAGCCGTTTATAGGCGGCGGCGACAGTGTTGCGATTCACTGCAAGCTGGCTGGCGAGTTCACGTACCGGCGGCAGAACCTCTCCGGGCTGCAACCCGCCGCTCTGCACCAGATGGCGGATGTTATCGAAGATTTCGCTGGCGGTTTTTCCGGCTAACATTATTGACCTATGACAAAATGGAATTTAGCATAGGACGAATCATAATCAGTGCGTGACCCGCTGTCCAGCGGGGGGAGAAAAGATGGGCCAGCAGGATGATATACAATCAGTGCTCTTTCACGACAAAAGCCGGGCGTCGGAAGTGGATATCGTCGCCGTGCAGTCGCAGGTAGTCTATGGCAGCGTCGGCAACAGCATCGCGGTTCCGGCGATTAAACAGCATGGTCTGCGCGTGCTGGCGGTGCCGACGGTGCTGTTCAGCAATACGCCCCATTATGAGACGTTCTATGGCGGCATTATTCCGGAAGAGTGGTTTGTCGGGTATCTGCAGGCGCTGGAGGAGCGCGACGCGCTGCGCGAACTGCGTGCGGTCACCACCGGCTATATGGGCAGCGCTGTGCAAATCGAACGCCTGGCGCAGTGGCTGACGCGCGTACGGGCCCGCCATCCCGGGTTGTGCATTCTGGTGGATCCGGTCATCGGCGATGTCGACAGCGGCATCTATGTCAAGGCTGAGATCCCGGACGCCTATCGTCAGCACCTGCTGCCGCTGGCGCAAGGGATCACCCCCAATCTGTTCGAACTGGAGACGCTGAGCGGCCAGCGCTGTCGCGATCGGCAGGAGGCGGTCGCCGCGGCGCGAAGCCTGCTGTCGGACACCCTCAAATGGGTGGTGATCACCAGCGCGCCGGGAGAGGCCGATTCGACGATCAATGTGCTGGTGGTGACGGCCGATGCAGTGGAAGTGGTGGTTCACCCGCGGGTGGAGACAGACTTAAAAGGAACCGGCGATCTGTTCTGCGCGGAGCTGGTGAGCGGGTTGCTTTCCGGCCTGGCGCTGGGGGCAGCGACGCAGGCTGCTGCCCAGCGCGTGCTGGAGGTGATGAACTGGACTGCCGCCCAGGGTTGTGACGAATTGATCCTACCGCCGCTGGAGCAAAGCAGATGAAAAGCTATCGGTTAGTGATCCGCCAGCAGGGACGCATTGTTGGTCATTTTGATACGACAGGTGAGGCGGCGCTGGAGGATGCCTGCGTGGCGCGGTCGCTGTTCGGCCTGGCCGGTGGATATCAGTGCGAACTGCTGGTCGCTGACAGCGAGCGGCGAATTCTGGAGAGCACCCCGGAGGGATTGCGCGTCTTGTCTCGCGAGAAGTGCTATCGACCGGTAACCTGCGCGGTATAAAAAAAATGGCGCCTTTCGGCGCCATTTTTATGCAGCAAGCATTACTTCTTGATGCGGATTACCGGGGTTTCACCCACGGTCACGCTACCGGACAGTTTGATCAGCTCTTTGATCTCGTCCATGTTGGAGATAACCACCGGCGTCAGAGTCGACTTGGCTTTCTCTTCCAGCAGCGGCAGATCAAATTCGATAACCGGATCGCCGACTTTCACGCGCTGACCTTCTTCAGCGATGCGCTTGAAGCCTTCGCCTTTCAGTTCAACGGTATCAATACCGAAGTGAACGAACAGCTCGATGCCGCTATCAGATTCAATAGAGAACGCGTGGTTGGTTTCGAAAATTTTACCAATGGTACCGTCTACCGGCGCGACCATTTTGTTGCCAGTCGGTTTGATGGCAATCCCATCGCCCACAATTTTTTCCGCAAAAACCACATCCGGCACGTCTTCAATGTTGACGATCTCACCGGAGAGGGGAGCAACAATCTCAATAGTTCCGGTGTCTTTCTTGTCATCAGAAACCAGAGATTTCAATTTATCAAACAAACCCATGATCTTCTCCTAAGCAGTAATTTGGGCCGCGCATCTCGTGGATTAGCAGATTGTTTTTTCTTCAATGAACTTGTTAACCAGCGTCATTAACTCGTCCGTTGTCGGTTGAGCAAGAGCCTGCTCTGCTAATACTTTCGCATCTTCGAAGTTCGTATTACGAATAATCTTCTTGATGCGCGGGATGGAAATGGCGCTCATAGAGAATTCGTCCAGCCCCATACCCAGCAACAGAAGTGTAGCACGTTCATCGCCCGCAAGCTCACCGCACATGCCAGTCCATTTACCTTCAGCGTGAGAAGCATCAATAACTTGCTTAATCAGATTCAGTACAGACGGTGACATCGGCTGGTAAAGATGTGAAATCATATCATTACCACGGTCAACTGCCAGAGTATATTGCGTTAAATCATTGGTGCCGATACTAAAGAAATCAACTTCTTTGGCCAGATGACGAGCAATAGTCGCCGCAGCCGGTGTTTCCACCATCACGCCGATCTCAATGGATTCGTCAAATGCTTTACCTTCGTCACGCAGTTCCTGTTTGTAGATTTCGATCTCTTTCTTCAGCGCACGCACTTCTTCAACAGAGATGATCATCGGGAACATAATGCGCAGCTTACCGAAAGCGGAGGCACGCAGGATGGCGCGAACCTGGTCGCGCAGGATCTCTTTACGATCCATCGCAATACGCACGGCACGCCAGCCGAGGAACGGGTTCTCTTCTTTCGGGAAGTTCATGTACGGCAGCTCTTTGTCGCCGCCGATATCCATGGTACGGACGATAACGGCCTGAGAGCCACAGGCCTCAGCCACCGCTTTATAAGCCGCAAACTGTTCTTCTTCAGTTGGCAGCGCGTCACGGTCCATGAACAGGAATTCGGTACGATACAGGCCTACGCCTTCGGCGCCGTTGCGCTCAGCACCTTCGACATCGCGAACGGTACCAATGTTGGCGCAGACTTCAACCTGATGGCCGTCGAGGGTAATCGCCGGCAGATCTTTCAGTTTCGCCAGTTCGGCTTTTTCTTCCGCAACCTGAGCCTGCAGACTACGCAGCGCTTCAATTTGCTCGTTAGACGGGTTGATCAGAACCTGGTTGTTCACCGCGTCGAGAATCAGATAGTCGCCGTTTTTCACCTGCGCCGTGATGCTGCCGGTGCCCACGATGGCCGGCAATTCCAGGGAACGCGCCATGATAGAGGTGTGGGAGGTACGACCGCCCGCATCGGTGATGAAACCCAGCACTTTTTTCAGATTCAGCTGTGCGGTTTCAGACGGGGTCAGATCGGCGGCGACGAGGATGACTTCATCCTGAATCGCACTCAGATCGATGATTGCCAGACCAAGGATGTTGCGCAGCAGGCGCTTACCGATATCACGTACGTCAGCCGCACGTTCTTTCAGGTATTCATCATCCAGCTCTTCCAGGGCAGTGGCCTGACCGTCGATAACTTCATTGGCTGCCGCGTCGGCAGTCATGTGCTTATCTTTAATCAGGGCTATGATTTCCTGCTCAAGCTCCTCATCTTCCAGCAGCATAATATGCCCTTCGAAGATGGCTTCTTTTTCTTCACCGAAAGTTTCACCAGCTTTGGTTTTGATGACCTCCAGCTGGGCGGAGGCCTTGGCGCGGCCGCTCAGGAAACGTTCGACTTCCTGATCAACCTTATCGGCAGAAATTTTCTTCCGGTCGATGACAATTTCATCTTCCTTCAGCAGCAATGCTTTGCCGAAGGCGATACCCGGGGATGCTAAAATGCCTGAAATCATAACCCTACCTTACTTGTGACTGATATGAAAAAGAACCCGTGAACTTACTCGAGTTCAGCCATCAGTTTAACCAGATGCTCAACAGCTTTCTGCTCATCTTCGCCTTCAGCGGAGAGGGTCACTACGGTGCCCTGGGTCAGGCCCAGAGTCTGCAGTTTGAACAGGCTTTTGGCGCTGGCGCTTTTGCCGTTGGAGGTTACAGTGATCTCAGAAGTGAAGCCTTTAGCTTCTTTAACAAACTGAGCAGCAGGGCGGGTGTGCAGACCGTTCGGAGCGGTAATGGTAACTTCTTGCTGGAACATTATATTTCCCCAACTTATAGGTTTAGTGTTGTGGACCTAAAGTCTAGTCTAACGACTCGACTTTAGCCTGTATTGTTAGCGCCGGCGTTACGTTTCCGGCCTTGGCGTCGGCAGCGCCTGGCGCTGCGAAGACCTGCGGGCCATTGACGTCTAGCACGTCATTAAACATTATGCCGCGAAAGGAAGACTTGAACCAAATCATAAAATCGATTCAGCTGGCGGAAATCCTCTTCTGAATAATTTCGCGCATCAAAATAAATGTGCTGGTTAAATACCAGACCCTACGAGGTGAATCAATGCCAGGAGGGGTAAAACTTTGACGTGTGCCACAAAAAAGCACCCGAAAAGGTGCTTTTTTACACATTATTTACAAGCTGGCACTACTGTTGCAGCTCTTTCTCAGTGAAGAGATCGGCGAACAGCGCGGTGCTTAAATAACGCTCACCTGAGGAAGGCAGGATAACCACAATATTCTTATTGGTAAAGGCCTCATCTTCCTGCAGCTTCAGCGCGGCGGCAACGGCGGCCCCGGAAGAGATACCCGCCAGGATGCCTTCTTCTTCCATCAGGCGGCGCGCCGTGGAGATAGCTTCCTCGTTGGTAATGCCGATCACTTTGTCGACCAGCTTCAGATCCAGGTTGCCAGGAATGAAGCCGGCGCCGATACCCTGAATTTTGTGCGGACCCGGCTTGAGCTCTTCCCCCGCCAGCGCCTGGGCGATCACCGGGGAATCGGTCGGTTCAACGGCGACGGTGATCAGATCTTTTTTACCTTTGGTGTTTTTGATATAGCGGCTGACGCCGGTCAGCGTTCCGCCGGTACCTACGCCGGAGATAAACACATCCACCTGACCATCGGTATCTTCCCAGATTTCCGGGCCGGTAGTCTTCTCGTGGATTTCCGGGTTAGCCGGGTTGCTGAACTGCTGCAGCAGCAGGAATTGTTCCGGGTTGCTGGCGACAATCTCTTCCGCTTTCTGGATAGCGCCTTTCATGCCTTTGGCGCCTTCGGTCAGCACCAGGTTGGCGCCCAGGGCTTTCAGCAGCTTACGACGCTCGATGCTCATGGTTTCCGGCATGGTTAGCGTCAGTTTGTAGCCGCGGGCCGCCGCCACGTAGGCGAGGGCGATACCGGTGTTGCCGCTGGTCGGCTCGACCAGTTCCACGCCAGGTTTCAGAACGCCGCGCTTTTCAGCATCCCAGATCATATTGGCGCCGATACGGCATTTTACGCTAAAGCTCGGGTTACGAGATTCTACCTTTGCCAGGATACGGCCATTACCGATGCGGTTCAGTCGTACCAGCGGCGTATGACCGATAGTCAGGGAGTTGTCTTCAAAAATCTTACTCATGGCCCGTCCTTAACTGTATGAAATTTGGGGGTACGGCATCAGCATACCCGCTTAAAGAATATGCGGAAGTAAGGATTTAGCATATCTATATGCGGAAGGGAAATAATGATAAGCAAGAAGGAATAAGCGCGATATAAGGGAGCGGCCTTTGCCGCCCCCAAGTGAAGGTGTTACCGCTATTTCCAGCTGGCGTGTCTATCGCGATAGCAATCGACCCACATGGCGGTGGCGCCGCAGATAGCCACCGGGAGGATCACCAGGTTTAACACCGGGATCATTGTGAACAGGCTGGTGAGCGCCCCAAACTGCATATTCATCACTTTGCGACTGCGCAGCGCTTCGCGCATGGTTTTGAAGGGAACCTTGTGATTATCAAAGGGATAATCACAGTATTGAATCGCCAGCATCCATGCGCTGAACAGGAACCAGAGTACCGGGGCTACCGTCTGGCCAACGCCGGGAATAAAGTAGAGCAGCAACAGCACGATGGCGCGCGGCAGATACCAGGCCAGCTTCTGCCACTCACGCTTCATAATCCGCGGAATATCTTTCATGATGCCAAAGACGCCGACGTCCGGCGGGGTAGCGCCGGTCAGGCGCGCTTCCAGCTGTTCCGCCAGCAGGCCGCTGAACGGCGCGGCTATCCAGTTGGCGATCGTCGAAAAGAAGTAGCCAAACACCAGCAGGATTGAGAGCACTACCACCGGCCACAGCAGGTAGTTTAGCCACTGCAGCCAGTCCGGCACATGGCTCATCAGCGAGGGGATCCAGCTGCCGAGACGGGTAAACAGCCACCAGAAGGCAGCGCCCATCAGTAGCACGTTAACCAGTAAAGGCAGGAAGACATAACGCCGTATGCCCGGCAGCCCGATGAGTTTCCAGCCCTGCGAAAAATAATAAACGCCGCTGCGCGGGGTCGGTGCGGATGATGAAACCATAGCCAGGCATTGCTCCTTTTTTAACATCCGGTGTGAATGCTCGCTTATTTTATCGGGTCGTCAGACAATAACCAGTTAGGAAATGTTCGAAAAAACAGCAAAAAGCACGATTTAGTTCATCTTTATGTGGTGAAAGCGACCGACGCACTTGCACTTGAGGTAATCGGCAAATACTCTTAGTGAGTAAATGTTTGCCGTGGTGGCAAGGTGTTAGAACAACAGAGAATATAATGATGCAGGATTTGCGTCTGATATTAATCATTGTTGGCGCGATCGCCATAATCGCTTTACTGGTACATGGTTTCTGGACCAGCCGTAAAGAACGTTCTTCGATGTTTCGCGATCGCCCACTGAAACGTATGAAGTCGCGCGACGATGAGTCGGAAAACGACGACTTTGATGATAATGTTGAAGGCGTAGGAGAAGTCCGCGTTCATCCGGTGACTCACGCCCCGCACGGCGCGCATGGGGAGCATGAAGCCCCTCGTCAGGCGCCGCAGCACCAGTACCAGCCGCCTTACGAGCGCCAGATGCAGCAGCCTGCGCGTCCTGAAGAACCGGTTCGCCAGCCGCCGCAGCCGCCGCGCCAGGCCCCGGTTCCACCGCAGCAACAGCCTGCGCCGCATGCGGCTCCGCAGACTGGCTGGCAACAGCCGCAACCTGCGCAGCCGCCCGTACAACCGCAACACCAGCCGCAGCCTGTTGTGCAGCAGCCTGTCGCGCCGCAACCGGTGACGCCGACCGTCGCTCAGCCGCAGCCAGCCGCCCCGCAGCAGCCTGCGCCACAGCCTGTTGCCGCGTCGCAGCCCGCCGTCGCGGAACCGCAGCCGGTAGAGCCGCAGCAGCCCGCCGCGCCGCAGCCGAAAGAGCGCAAAGAGACGGTCATTGTGATGAACGTCGCCGCGCATCATGGCGCCCAGCTTAACGGTGAAGTGCTGATCAACAGTATCCAGCAGGCCGGCTTTAAGTTTGGTGAAATGAATATTTTCCACCGCCACCTAAGTCCGGACGGCAGCGGTCCGGTGTTGTTCAGTCTGGCCAACATGGTGAAACCGGGAACCTTCAATCCGGACAGCATGGCGGATATGATGACCCCTGGGGTGACTATCTTTATGCAGGTCCCTTCCTACGGCGATGAACTGCAGAACTTCAAGCTGATGCTGCAGTCTGCGCAGTATATCGCTGACGAAGTGGGCGGCGTGGTGCTTGACGATCAGCGTCGCATGATGACGCCGCAAAAACTGCGTGAATACCAGGATCGTATTCGCGAAGTGAAAGACGCGAACGCCTGACGTTCCGCGTTAACTCAATCCTTTCTCAACCCCCGCCTGTCGGGGGTTTTTTATCATTGATGGTGTGATATGGAACCAATCGAACAACAACTGACTGAACTGCGAACCACGCTTCGCCATCATGAATATCTGTACCACGTTATGGACGCGCCGGAAGTGCCGGATGCGGAATATGACCGCCTGATGCGCAAGCTGCGCGAGCTGGAGAGCCAGCACCCGGAGCTGATTACCCCGGATTCGCCAACACAGAGGGTGGGGGCGGCGCCACTCACCGCCTTTAGCCAGATCCGCCATGAAGTGCCGATGCTGTCGCTGGATAACGTGTTTGACGAAGAGAGCTTTCTCGCCTTCAACAAGCGGGTACAGGATCGCCTGAAAAGCACAGATCATCTTACCTACTGCTGCGAGCTTAAGCTCGACGGCCTCGCGGTGAGCATTCTCTATGAAAACGGCGTGTTGGTGCAGGCGGCAACCCGCGGCGACGGCACCACCGGCGAAGATATTACCTCTAACGTGCGAACTATTCGCGCCATCCCCCTCAAGCTGCATGGCGAGAATATTCCTGCACGCCTTGAGGTACGTGGGGAAGTGTTCCTCCCGCAGGCCGGGTTTGAAAAAATCAATGAGGAAGCTCGCCGCACCGGCGGGAAAGTGTTTGCTAACCCGCGTAATGCGGCTGCGGGTTCGTTGCGCCAGCTCGATCCGCGCATCACTGCGAAGCGACCGCTTACTTTCTTCTGCTACGGCGTGGGCGTGCTGGAGGGCGGCGAGCTGCCGGCCAGCCACTCGGCTCGGTTGCTGCAGTTCAAAGCATGGGGGCTGCCGGTGAGCGATCGCGTCACCCTGTGCCATACCCCCGAGGAAGTGCTTACTTACTATCGTAAAGTCGAGGAAGAGCGTCCCCACCTGGGCTTTGACATTGATGGCGTGGTGATCAAAGTCGATTCGCTGGCGCTGCAGGAACAGCTGGGTTTCGTCGCCCGCGCGCCGCGCTGGGCCGTGGCCTTTAAGTTCCCGGCACAGGAGCAGATGACCTTCGTCCGGGACGTGGAGTTCCAGGTGGGCCGCACCGGGGCGATTACGCCGGTGGCGCGTCTGGAGCCGGTCCATGTTGCCGGCGTGTTGGTGAGCAATGCCACCCTGCATAATGCCGATGAAATTGAACGCTTAGGCTTGAAAATCGGCGACAAGGTGGTGATTCGCCGGGCAGGCGATGTGATCCCGCAGGTGGTTAACGTGGTGCTTTCCGAGCGTCCGGCGGATGCCCGGGATGTCGTCTTCCCGACCCACTGTCCTGTATGTCAGTCAGACGTTGAACGGGTGGAAGGCGAGGCGGTAGCCCGCTGTACGGGCGGCCTGATCTGCGGCGCGCAGCGCAAAGAGTCGCTCAAGCACTTCGTCTCCCGTCGCGCGCTCGACGTTGACGGCATGGGCGACAAGATCATCGACCAGCTGGTGGAGAAAGAGTACGTCCATACCCCGGCGGATCTGTTCCGGCTGACGGCGGGGAAACTGACCGGGCTGGATCGGATGGGGCCGAAGTCCGCGCAAAACGTAGTCAACGCCCTCGAGAAAGCCAAAGAGACGACCTTCGCACGCTTCCTCTACGCCTTAGGTATTCGCGAGGTAGGAGAAGCGACGGCGGCGGGCCTGGCGGCGCATTTCGGCACTCTCGAAGCCCTGGAGCAGGCTTCCATTGAGGAGCTACAGAAAGTCCCTGATGTCGGCATCGTCGTCGCTACCCATACCTTCAACTTCTTTGCCGAAGAGAGCAACCGCGATGTCATTGCGCAACTGCTGGCGGAGGGGGTTCGCTGGCCAGCGCCGGTGGTGGTGAAGGCGGAAGAGATTGATAGCCCGTTTGCAGGCAAAACCGTGGTCCTGACCGGCAGCCTCAGCCAGCTGTCGCGCGATGACGCCAAAGCGCGTCTGGTGGCGCTGGGGGCGAAGGTGGCAGGCAGCGTGTCGAAGAAAACCGACCTGGTGATTGCCGGCGAAGCGGCGGGGTCTAAGCTGGCGAAAGCGCAGGAGCTGGGCATCGAGGTGATTGACGAAGCCGAAATGATGCGTCTGCTGGGAGAATAACGTGGATAAAGCGCAGCTGGTCGAGATAGCCAATACCGAAATGCCGTTCGGTAAATACAAGGGACGTCGCTTAATCGATGTCCCGGAAGAGTATTTATTGTGGTTCGCGCGTAAGGATCAATTCCCTGCCGGGCATCTTGGCGAGCTGATGGCGTTGACCCTGCTGATTAAAACTGAGGGGCTGAGCGATCTGGTCCAGCCCCTGAAGAAAGCACGTTAGGCTTTGGCCGCGTTGGCCTTTTCCTCAGCGAGACGCGCATCGGTTTGCTGCTTGTAGCGCCGCGCCAGCACCGCGCAGACCATCAGCTGGATTTGGTGGAAGATCATCAACGGCAGCACCATGATGCCGAGGATGGAGGTCGGGAAGAGAATATTGGCCATCGGAATGCCGTTGGCCAGGCTCTTTTTCGAACCGCAGAAGACGATGGTAATCTCATCGGCTTTGTTAAAGCCGCAGCGGCGGGCGACAAAGACGTTGACCGCGATGACGATGGCCAGCAGCACCAGGCTGACCACCACGATAAACAGCAGCGATCCCAGACCGACTTTATGCCAGATGCCATTCACCACCGCCTCGCTAAAGGCGGAGTAAACCACCAGCAGAATCGAGGTCTGGTCGGTCTTACCAATCCACTTCTTATGCTTCGCCACCCAGTCGCCAATCCACGGCCGCGATAAGTGACCGAGCACGAAAGGCAGCAGCAGCTGCAGCATAATTTTACCGACCTGCTCCAGACTGCCGCCTGCGCCGTGAAGGTTCATCAGGACCCCCACCAGTAGCGGGGAAACAAAGATCCCCAGCAGGCTGGAGGCCGAGGCTGAGCAAACCGCAGCCGCGACGTTGCCCCCGGCCAACGAAGTAAAGGCGATAGCGGATTGCACGGTGGCCGGCAGAATGCACAGATAGATAAAGCCGCTGTAGAGCATCGGATCGACATTCACCGGCGCCCACCAGGCAAACAGAACCCCGAGTAGCGGGAAGAGAATAAAGGTGCTGCACATCACCCATAGATGCAAACGCCAGTGGCTGCCGCCGGCGATAATCGCCTCCCGGGAGAGTTTAGCGCCATGCATAAAGAACAGCAGCGCGATGGCGGCGGTGGTCAGATGTTCAAAGAAGGGGACGAAAGCGCCACGGGCCGGGAAGAATGAGGCCAGCAGGACAACGGTGATTAGCGTTGCCGTAAACGGATCGAGAATACGGAAAAGTTTCATAAACGCTCCTGAAAAGAGATGCGCTATTGTGCTTTTTTTCATTTGAGAAATAAAATTGATTTATTGCATCTATTCATGAATAAAAAAGATGAATTACTCTCTGCGTCAGTTAAAAGTATTTGTCACCGTCGCCCGGGCCAGAAGCTTCAGCCGGGCAGGGGAGATGATTGGCTTAAGTCAGTCGGCCGTCAGCCATAGCGTCAAGGAGCTGGAGCATCAGACCGGCGTCCGTCTGCTCGACCGTACTACTCGCGAAGTGGTGCTCACCGAGGCGGGTCAGCAGTTGGCGGGCAGGCTGGAACGTTTGCTCGATGAGTTGACGATTACCCTGCGCGACGCCGGGCGGGTAGGCCAGCAGCTGAGCGGCACCGTCAAGGTCGCCGCCAGTCAGACGATTTCCGCCCACCTTATTCCGCAGTGTATTGCTCACAGCAATCGTCGTTATCCCGATATCGATTTTGTGCTGCACGATCGGCCCCAGCAGTGGGTGCTGGAAAGTATCCGCCAGGGGGAAGTGGATTTTGGCATCGTGATTGATCCGGGCCCGGCGGCAGACCTTCAGTGTGAAGTGGTTCTGGCGGAACCATTTTTGCTGCTCTGCCGGGAGGATCATCCTTTTGCCAGCCTGACAGAAGTGCCGTGGCAGGCGCTGCAGGATGAAAGGCTAATCCTGCAGGATTATGCGTCCGGCAGCCGCCCGCTGATCGATGCGGCCCTCAGCAGGCTGGCTATCCGGGCGAACATCGTCCAGGAGATTGGCCACCCGGCAACGCTGTTTCCGATGGTAGAATCGGGAATTGGCATCAGCGTTCTGCCGGCGCTGGCGCTACCGTTACCGCAGGGGAGCCATCTGACGGTGAAACGGCTGACTCCGGTGATGGAGCGGCAGCTGATGCTGGCATGCAGGAAAAATCGCTCGCTGTCGACCGCCGCTCAGGCGTTATGGGAAATTGTGCGTGAAGAAGGGGAGAATTTAACCGCCGCCAGGGTTGAAGATCCGCTATATCAGCGCTGACAGGGGAGATTGCTGCGGAGGGACTCGTGGCAGGGCCATGTTCCGCGCATAGCAAAAAGGCGCCTTTAGGGCGCCTTTTTACATTGGTGGGTCGTGCAGGATTCGAACCTGCGACCAATTGATTAAAAGTCAACTGCTCTACCAACTGAGCTAACGACCCGAAGTGGTGGGTGATGACGGGATCGAACCGCCGACCCCCTCCTTGTAAGGGAGGTGCTCTCCCAGCTGAGCTAATCACCCACTTCGGTACTTCACATTTTGACAGAAAATCCAGCTGGCGAGAAAGTGGTGGGTGATGACGGGATCGAACCGCCGACCCCCTCCTTGTAAGGGAGGTGCTCTCCCAGCTGAGCTAATCACCCACTTCTCAATTTTCTGTTCTACACGGCGGAGACTACGTTAAGTAGTGGTGGGTGATGACGGGATCGAACCGCCGACCCCCTCCTTGTAAGGGAGGTGCTCTCCCAGCTGAGCTAATCACCCCCGCTGTGTGGAGTCGCATTATAGGGAGAGTTGAAAATGAGTCAACGCCTTTTCTAAAGAATTCGTTCGTTCGTCGTAAAATTAAACAAAGCGATCGCGAAACCGGCGCCATAGCATGATTTATAAACAAAAATGGCAAACCGTGACGTTCCGATGGGAACAACATTGAGGAATCAGCCCACGGTGTTAGAATATTGACCCATAATTTCCACCGGACATTGCCGGCTATCGGCATCTTTATTAAACGTAAGGCCAATTCATGAAAATCAAAACTCGCTTCGCGCCAAGCCCAACCGGCTATCTGCACGTTGGCGGTGCGCGTACTGCTCTCTATTCCTGGCTTTTTGCCCGTAACCACGGCGGTGAGTTTGTGCTGCGTATTGAAGACACCGATCTCGAACGCTCCACCCCGGAAGCAATTGAAGCCATCATGGATGGCATGAACTGGCTGAATCTGCAATGGGACGAAGGCCCCTATTTCCAGACCAAACGTTTCGATCGTTATAACAACGTAATCGATGAGATGCTGGAAGCCGGTACCGCTTACAAATGCTATTGCTCGAAAGAACGTCTGGAAGCGCTGCGCGAAGAGCAGATGGCGAAGGGTGAGAAGCCGCGTTACGATGGCCGCTGCCGCCATAGCCACGAGCACCATGCTGACGATGAGCCGTGCGTCGTGCGTTTCGCCAACCCGCAGGAAGGTTCGGTTATTTTTGACGATCAGATCCGCGGACCTATCGAGTTCAGCAACCAGGAACTGGACGATCTGATCATTCGCCGTACCGATGGTTCCCCGACCTATAACTTCTGCGTGGTGGTAGATGACTGGGATATGGCGATCACTCACGTGATCCGCGGCGAAGATCATATCAACAACACGCCGCGCCAGATCAACATCCTCAAAGCGCTGAATGCGCCGGTGCCGGTTTATGCGCACGTGTCGATGATCAACGGCGATGACGGTAAAAAACTTTCCAAGCGCCACGGCGCAGTGAGCGTGATGCAGTATCGCGACGACGGCTACCTGCCGGAAGCGCTACTCAACTATCTGGTGCGCCTGGGCTGGTCTCATGGCGATCAGGAGATTTTCACTCGCGAAGAGATGATTGAGTTCTTCTCACTGGGCGCGGTGAGCAAATCCGCCAGTGCCTTTAACACCGATAAACTGCTGTGGTTAAACCATCACTATATCAATACCCTGCCGGCGGAATATGTGGCAACGCATCTGCAGTGGCATATCGAGCAGGAAAATATCGACACTCGCAACGGCCCGCAGCTGGCTGAGCTGGTGAAACTGCTGGGCGAGCGTTGCAAGACGCTGAAAGAGATGGCCCAGAGCTGCCGCTACTTCTATGAAGAGTTCGCTGAATTCGATGCCGACGCCGCGAAAAAACATCTGCGTCCAGTGGCGCGTCAGCCGCTGGAAGTGGTTCGCGATAAGCTGGCGGCGATTAGCGACTGGACGGCGGAAAACGTCCATCACGCGATTCAGGCAACTGCTGATGAGCTGGAGGTGGGGATGGGTAAAGTCGGTATGCCGCTGCGCGTGGCGGTTACCGGGGCAGGGCAATCTCCTGCGCTAGACGTTACTGTCCATGCTATCGGTAAATCCCGTAGCGTAGATCGTATCAATAAAGCGCTGGCTTTTATCGCTGAACGCGAAGGCCAGGCGTCCTGACGGCGACGCAGCTGAAACAACGGCAGGTTACCCTGCCGTTTTTTTTGCCTGTTATTCCGGACTGGCGATGCCGAGGCGGGCAAGAAAACCGCTAATCCCTTCCCGGGCCAGCAGATCGCGGAGCTGCAGCTGTTCTGCCGGAGTCATCAGCTGTAGGGTTTCCGTGATTTGCCGCCAGATCGCGTCTGCCTCATTGACCAGGTATGCACCTGGCGATTCCGCGAGATGATTGTCGGTAAGCAGATGGCGTCTGGCAGGGATGTTGGTCAGAAACTCGCGTACCGGTTGGTCGATAACCACCAGTCGCGCTCGCCCCCCTTTAACGCCGGGTATTGCTTCGGTGCGCCATTGTTTCTCGCGAACCCAGCGATTGATCGTTTGTCTGGCCAGCCCCAGGCAGTCGGCAAGCTCTGCGGGCGTCATTTTATCTTTCAGTTTCATCATGGTTTACCGATCGCGGATCCCTAACCGAAGCAGTAACCCGGTGATCCCCTCGCGCAGCAACAAAGACATAAGCTGCTTCTGCTCGCTGGGGGTGAGTTCTTTACTGAGGGTCAGCAGCAGCGATTCCAGATCGCTATCATGGGGAGAATAGATGCCGGGCGTCTCCGCCACGCGCTGGGCGCTGCGGATAAACTCCCTGACTTGCTCATTGACATGGACCAGGCGCGCTTTGCCGCCCTGGACGCCAGGTCGCGGAGAGGTTTGCCAGCCTTCTTTCCGCACCCACTTATTGATAGTTTGCCGACTGTAGCCGGTTAGATGGGCAATTTCTTCAGGTGTCATTCGTTCCTTGAGCATACTATTTCCTGAGTAAATGTATGGGAATTAGCTGCCCATGTTATAGCATCCTTTTACGTGAAAAGGTGACCTGTTTAACTTCTGACTGCGATAAGGCTCGCAATGTCAGCAAGTTGCCTGCTTTTTCAGCGATTGAATCGGGAAGGATAATTTTGCCGTTGACACCTGAGCGAGGAATTCATATTATGCCGCCCGTCAACACGACACGCTTTACGTTACGGGGCTATAGCTCAGCTGGGAGAGCGCTTGCATGGCATGCAAGAGGTCAGCGGTTCGATCCCGCTTAGCTCCACCAAATTCTGCACCCAGCGGATTTGGTTCGTAAAGAAGTCCTGTGGGGCTATAGCTCAGCTGGGAGAGCGCTTGCATGGCATGCAAGAGGTCAGCGGTTCGATCCCGCTTAGCTCCACCAAAATTCAGAACCCTCGCTTCGGCGGGGGTTTTTGTTTTTAGCGGGTTTCATGTAAAGCACTTTCTGGTTACGTCAGTTAATCTCCAGCAATTAAAATCGAAAGTAATTTCAGACTTTTTCCTGATAATTCGCCTTGCCTGCCCTAAATAAGCAACATAACATTTCCCCCATTAAACGTGATGAGGTTTCTGGAGTTTTAATTAACAATAATGCTTGATAAAATTAACATTAATATCAAAAAAACTCTATTGGCCTTTATCATTTGTTTAGTCGCTATTCCGCTGGCTCGTTTTATTTCACCGCAAACGATAATTGACGGCAACCTTATTTATATTGCCTGGCTGCCAATCAGCGTGATGTTTTCTGTTATTTTTATCTTTGGCCGCTATGCAATTGCGCCATTAATTCTCGCGTTTGCCATCACCAATAGTTTTCTCATTAAATTAACGCTGCCGCAGGCGTTTATCTTACTTTTTTGTCAACTGTTCGCCGTGTTTGTCTCCTGCGCTATTCTGCGACTGTTGGTGGGGAAGCGCTGGCGCTGCGGTCCAACGGCAAAACATATGGGGGCGCGGATCTTCTGGGGCGGCTTCTTCGCGCCGGTGCTCCTGAAAATCACCATGTATCTCGCCGGACAATATTTTGCGTTTCCATTAGCTATTACCAGTTACTTTGGTAGTATGCCGTTGATTTATACTGTAATAGATATCCAAAGTTTAATCAGTGCGGCATTAATTTTTACGACGTTTCTTTATTATCCAATGCGGATGATTATCAGTCCGCGCTACGCCCGACGTTTCTGGCAGCAGGAATGTTTACCGTGGCTGGCACCGCAATATCGCTCCTTTACCCTATATTGGTTTATCGCGTTGGCGGTGATATTAACGCTATTGTGTGCGCCGTATCAGTCTGAATTTATTGCCGGTTATTTAGTTCCGGTTATTTTTATTGTCTACTTTATCGGTATCAGTCGAATAGGCCATGCGCTATTGCGTATTTCATGGTCTGTCTCGGCCTTTTTGCTGGTGGTATATAACAAAAACTTTCTCCAGGGGGTGCAAAGCGAGTATTCACTCTCCTTTGTGCTGTCGGTTCTGATCTCCTTTACTATCTGTTTGTTTTATATGGCCGACATCTATGCCCGCAGCGACCGCAACAAACGCCGCTGGCGTAGCCAGGCGGAAGAGGATCCGCTGACCGGCTTGCCTAACCTGCGCGCGCTGGAGAGCCATTTACAGAGCTGTCCTCAGCAGGCTATCTGCAGCCTGCGTATTGATAATCTCGACTTTCTCAGTCGGCATTATGGTCTGATGATGGGGGTGGACTGTAAACGGCAGATTATTCGGGCGCTGCAACCGCTGCTGGGAGCGGCGGATAAAGTCTTCCAGGTACCGGGCAGCGAACTGATCCTCGTGCTTGATGGACCGGAGCCGTCGTCCCGCTTGAACCATATGGTCGCGGTCCTCAACCACAAAAAGTTCAGCTGGCACAATCAGCCGCTGGATTTGGAGTTTGGCGCGGCCTGGGGCCGCGATGACGGCCAGGGTGAGGGACTTTACCAGATGCTGGGCCAGCTAAGCTGGCTTTCCGAACAGGCGGGCAGTGAACGTCGGGTGCTGGCGCTGGACGAGGAGCAGGATCTGGTGGTGGATCAAACTACCGAGCAGGTGCGCCTCCTAATGCGCGTCAAGCAAGTGTTCAAAGATCGCGCGCTGATGCTCTATGCGCAACCGATTCAGAATCCGGAGGGGGAGGGTTATCATGAGATCCTCACGCGCATGCGCTGTGGCGATAGCGTCATTATGCCCGACCGATTCATTCCGCTGATTGTGCAGTTTAACCTCAGCCAACGTTTTGACATGCTGGTGCTGGAGACCTTGTTCAGTATGCTCCATAAGCATCCCGGCCAGCGATTCTCGGTCAACCTGCTGCCTGCAACTCTGATGCAAAAGAACAGCGCAGAGCAGATTATCGCGCTGTTTCAACGCTATAGCGTCTCGCCAGAACTTATAACTATTGAGGTGACCGAAGAGCAGGCCTTCTCTAATGCGGACACCAGTCGGCAAAATCTTGAAGCGTTGCGCGCGTTTGGCTGCGCCATCGCTATTGATGACTTTGGCACCGGCTATGCGAACTATGAACGTCTGAAACATCTACAGGCCGATATCATTAAGATTGACGGCTGCTTCGTCCGCGACATCCTCACGGACCCGCTGGACGCCATCATGGTGAAATCGATTGTCGAGATGGCGCGGGCGAAACAGATGAGCGTGGTGGCGGAATATGTCGAAAGCGAACCGCAAAAAGCGCGCTTGCTGGAGCTGGGCGTGAATTATCTGCAGGGTTATCTGATCGGTAAACCACAGCCGCTGGGTGAATGACGGGCAAAAAAAAGCCGGGCATTGCCCGGCTCAGATGACTGACGTCTGTTACAGAACCAGCGCCGCAATCGAGGCGGACAGCACGCTAACCAGCGTGGAGCCGTACACCAGCTTCAGACCGAAGCGAGAAACTACGTTGCCCTGTTCTTCGTTCAGACCTTTGATCGCCCCGGCAATAATACCGATAGATGAGAAGTTGGCGAAGGAGACCAGGAAGATAGAGATAATGCCTTCCGCGCGCGGGGAGAGCGTCGAGGCAATTTTCTGCAGATCCATCATGGCGACGAATTCATTGGAGACCAGTTTGGTAGCCATAATACTGCCCACCTGCAGCGCTTCGCTTGCCGGCACACCCATCACCCAGGCGACCGGGTAGAAGATATAGCCGAGGATACCCTGGAAGGAAATGCTATAGCCGAACCAACCGGTCACGGTGGCGAACAGGGCATTCAGCGCCGAGATCAGCGCGATGAAGCCGATCAACATCGCCGCCACGATAATCGCGACTTTAAAACCTGCCAGAATATACTCGCCCAGCATCTCGAAGAAGCTCTGACCTTCGTGCAGATTCGACATCTGCAGATTTTCTTCGCTCTCTTCCACGCGGTAAGGGTTAATTAATGACAGAACGATAAAGGTGCTGAACATGTTGAGCACCAGCGCCGCAACGACATACTTTGGCTGCAGCATGGTCATGTAAGCGCCTACGATGGACATGGACACGGTGGACATCGCCGTCGCCGCCATGGTGTACATGCGGTTGCGCGACATTTTGCCGAGAATATCTTTATACGCGATAAAGTTTTCCGACTGGCCGAGGATCAACGAGCTCACGGCGTTGAAGGACTCCAGCTTGCCCATGCCGTTAACTTTCGACAGGACGGTACCGATCGCGCGAATGACAATCGGCAGGATACGAATATGCTGCAAAATGCCGATCAAAGCCGAAATGAAGACTATAGGGCACAAAACTTTGAGGAAGAAGAAGGCCAGGCCTTTATCGTTCATGCCGCCGAACACGAAGTTTGTCCCTTCGTTGGCAAACCCGAGGAGTTTTTCAAACATCTCGGAAAATCCTTTCACAAAACCCAGACCAATATCGGAGTTGAGGAAGAACCAGGCCAGCAGGACTTCAATGACAAGCAGTTGAACAACATAACGAATACGGATCTTTTGGCGGTCATGGCTGACCAACAGGGCCAGTATAGCCACCACAACGATCGCGAGGACAAAATGCAAGACGCGGTCCATAGTTGCTCCAAATATGAGGCAGGTTAAATTTCCGTGCACATTTTATGCAACGGCTTTAAAGAAAACGAGATCAATTGCACACTATTGCAAGGAACTGTGACCAATGGCAAAAATAGTGATCCAACATCCACTTTTGTTATGTTACGTAAAGGTTTTAAAAGTTGCATTCTTGTACTACTCTTAATAGCGGGCTGGATCTCGTTTTCTGACGCCCGTATTTCATTTCCGGCCAGCTATTGTTCCCTTCTATCACAGCAATCATTATCTCCATTCTAAATGAACTTGATAATCATTCGCATTTTGATAGCATGAAACATAGCAAAGGCTATATTTCCAGAGGCAGAAGATGACTAGCAGTCGCGTTGAGAATAGCAGTAGTCGCGCCGCGCGCAAGGTGAAGCTCGCCTTAATGGGCCCGGCTTTCGTCGCTGCCATTGGCTATATCGATCCGGGTAATTTCGCCACTAACATTCAGGCCGGCGCCAGCTTTGGCTACCAGCTGCTGTGGGTCGTGGTGTGGGCTAACCTGATGGCGATGCTGATCCAGGTGCTTTCTGCCAAACTGGGCATTGCCACCGGCAAAAACCTGGCCGAGCAGATCCGCGACCATTACCCGCGTCCTGTTGTCTGGTTTTACTGGGTACAGGCGGAAATTATCGCTATGGCCACCGATCTGGCTGAATTTATCGGCGCCGCAATTGGCTTTAAGCTGGTGCTCGGCGTGTCGCTTCTGCAGGGGGCGGTGCTGACCGGGGTGGCGACTTTTCTGATCCTGATGCTGCAGCGGCGCGGACAAAAACCACTGGAGAAGGTGATCGGTGGATTGTTGCTGTTTGTCGCCGTGGCCTATGTCGTGGAGTTGATCTTTTCCCAGCCCGCGCTGGCTCCTCTGACGAAAGGGCTGGTGATCCCCACGCTGCCCAACGGGGAGGCGGTATTCTTAGCCGCCGGGGTACTGGGGGCGACCATTATGCCGCACGTTATCTACTTACATTCCTCGCTTACCCAGCATCTGCATGGCGGAACGCGAAAAGAACGCTATAACGCGACCCGCTGGGATGTGGCGATCGCCATGACCATTGCCGGGTTCGTCAATCTGGCGATGATGGCGACCGCTGCGGCGGCATTCCACTTTAATGGCCATACCGGCGTCGCCGATCTCGATCAGGCCTACATGACGCTGGAGCCGCTGCTGAGCCACGCGGCGGCGACCATCTTTGGCCTCAGCCTGATTGCCGCCGGTTTATCGTCGACCGTGGTGGGCACTCTGGCAGGTCAGGTCGTTATGCAGGGGTTTATCCGCTTTCATATTCCGCTGTGGTTTCGCCGGGCGATCACCATGCTGCCGTCGTTTGTCGTCATTCTGCTGGGGCTGGATCCTACGCGCATCCTGGTAATGAGTCAGGTGTTGCTCAGCTTTGGCATTGCGCTTGCCCTGGTGCCGCTGCTGATATTTACCAGCAATGCGAAGCTGATGGGGGACCTGGTGAATACCCGTTGGGTGAGAGGCATCGGCTGGGCGATAGTCGCTATTGTGGTGAGCCTGAACGGCTGGTTAATAGTGGGGTCGCTGCTCGGGGTGGATTAATTGATTCCTGATGCTGAATAAAGTAAAGGGGAGCCGATGGGCTCCCCTTTTCGTTTGTTAGTGATGGCCATGTCCATGACCGTGACCGCGCCCACCCGGGCCGCGTCCCCAGCCGCCGCGGTGGTCATCGCGGTCGTTCCAGCCAGCACGATAGCCGCGCTCCCAGGCTTTATCTCTGCCTTTGTACCAGCCTTTGTGCCAGCCGTTGTCATGACGATGCCAACGGTTATCACGCCATTCATAGTGACGACGCCAGTAATCACGGTCGCGCCAGCTGCCACCGTCCCAGTAGTTACCGTAATTGTCACGATCGCCTATTTGTAATTTTACCGATGGCAGCAGGGTGATTTCACCAGCGTTAGCGACCAGTGGCCCTGCGGCCAGCAGTACTGCTGCCAGAATCAGTGACCTGAACATACTCTTCTCCTTCACGATCGGGGCCGTAAGCGGCCTGTTAACCTGATATTACGGGCCGGTAAAGACCCGCCGCATCGGACGAACTCCGAAAGCGCAGGAAAGAGCACTTTTTGCTAAAGTAACATTTGCTTTACAGCGCAAGGATGGCGTCGATGGCCGCGCACTCCTCGGTGGTGAAATGGCGATTCTGCAGCATGCCGACGGCATCATCCAGTTGCGCGGTTTTGCTGGCGCCGATCAGCACCGAGGTGACTTTCTCTTCGCGCAACACCCAGGCCAGCGCCATCTGCGACAGCTTCTGCCCACGCGCTTCCGCCTGCCTGTTAAGCTGACGAATTTTTTCTAATCGGGCAGGAGTCAGTTGCTCCGGCTGCAGAAAACGACTGCTGCTGGCGGCGCGCGAGTCGGCCGGAATGCCGTTGAGATAGCGGTCGGTAAGTTGCCCGCCGGCCAGCGGTGAAAACGCTATGCTTCCAATCCCTTCCGTCTGCAGAAAATACAGCAGTCCTTCTTCCACGCCGCGTTCGAACATCGAGTAGCGAGGCTGGTGGATGATGCAGGGGGTGCCGAGGTCGTTAAGGATCTTCACCGCCTCCCGCGCCTGGGCCAGAGGATAGTTGGAGATCCCGACATATAGCGCTTTACCCTGACGAACCAGATGATCGAGCGCACGCATCGTTTCCATCAGCGGCGTCTGTGGATCAGGCCGGTGATGGTAAAAAATATCGACGTATTCCAGCCCCATGCGTTTAAGACTCTGGTTAAGACTGGCTACCAGATATTTTCGCGATCCCCAGTCGCCGTAAGGGCCGTCCCACATCGTGTAACCTGCTTTAGTGGAGATGATTAACTCATCGCGATAAGGCAGGAGCGACTCTTTCAGAATGCGGCCAAAGTTGCTTTCCGCCGAGCCCGGCGGCGGCCCATAGTTGTTGGCCAAATCGAAATGGGTTATACCGAGGTCAAAAGCGTGCAGGAGCATCTGCCGGCTGGTTTCCACTCGCGTTTCATCGCCAAAGTTATGCCACAGGCCAAGGGAAATGGCCGGTAGTTGCAGACCGCTGCGGCCGCAGCGACGGTACTCCATCGTTTGATATCGCGTGGTGCTTGCCTGGTAAACCATTCTTCCTCCGCCGACAAAACAGGTTGTGTATACGTTTACACTAAACAATGTTCTGCGTGGAGTACACTGCTTTTTCTGCGTAATTATTGCTTTACACTGCCATTATCACCTCCCATCTGGACAGGCGGATCGCTTATTCAATACTCAAATTACACCTGCACCAAAATGAGGATAATGGATATGCAACCGACCTACACTATTGGGGATTATCTGCTGGATCGCCTTGTCGACTGCGGTATTGACCGCTTGTTCGGCGTGCCGGGAGATTACAACTTACAGTTTCTCGATCGCGTCATCGCGCACAGCGCCTTGGGGTGGGTCGGCTGCGCCAACG
Source organism: Klebsiella sp. P1954 (assembly GCF_018199955.1). Lineage (NCBI taxonomy): Bacteria > Pseudomonadati > Pseudomonadota > Gammaproteobacteria > Enterobacterales > Enterobacteriaceae > Klebsiella > Klebsiella sp. P1954. The sequence goes on from NZ_CP073373.1 coordinate 4,480,667, forward strand.
AGCTGAATGCGGCATATGCCGCTGACGGCTATGCGCGCATCAAAGGGGCCGGTGCGCTGCTGACCACTTACGGCGTCGGCGAATTGAGCGCGCTGAACGGCATTGCGGGTAGCTATGCGGAACATATTCCGGTATTGCATATCGTCGGTGCGCCCTCTACCGGCGCCCAGCAGCGCGGCGAACTGCTGCACCATACCCTCGGCGATGGCGATTTTCGCCATTTCGCCCGTATGAGCGAGCAGATCACCTGTAGCCAGGCGCTGCTGACCGCCGGCAACGCCTGCCATGAAATCGACCGTGTGCTGCGCGATATGTTGACGCATCATCGCCCCGGCTATTTGATGCTGCCAGCCGATGTCGCCAGAGCGGCAGCGATTGCCCCAGCCCAGCGCTTGCTGGTGGAGCCCGCTCCGGCGGATGAAAACCAGCTTGCCGGGTTCTGCGAACATGCCAGCCGCCTGCTGCGGGGCAGCCGACGCATTTCCCTGCTGGCGGACTTCCTGGCGCAACGTTATGGCCTGCAGAAGACGCTCCGGGAGTGGGTGGCGAAAACGCCTGTCGCCCATGCGACGATGCTCATGGGCAAGGGATTGTTCGATGAGCAGCAGAGCGGGTTTGTCGGCACCTACAGCGGGATTGCCAGCGCGCCGCAGACCCGGGAGGCGATTGAAAACGCCGACACCATCATCTGCATTGGCACGCGCTTCACCGACACCATCACCGCAGGATTTACCCAACATCTGGCGCGGGAAAAGACTATTGAGATCCAGCCCTTCGCCGTCAGGGTGGGCGATCACTGGTTCAGCGGGGTGCCGATGGATAAGGCTTTGGCCGCGCTGATGACGCTTTCCGCCCCGCTGGCGGCGGAGTGGGCTACGCCTCAGGTCGTGGCGCCGGAGGCTGAGGAGGGCGCTGAAGGCGAGTTGACCCAGAAAAATTTCTGGGCGACGGTGCAGGGCGCCCTGCGTCCGGGGGATATTATTCTCGCCGATCAGGGGACGGCCGCCTTTGGCATTGCGGCGCTGAAGCTGCCCTCTGAAGCATCGCTGATCGTCCAGCCGCTGTGGGGCTCGATTGGTTTTACTCTCCCGGCCGCCTATGGCGCACAAACCGCGGCGGCGGAGCGGCGGGTGGTGCTAATTGTCGGCGATGGCGCGGCCCAACTGACCATTCAGGAGATGGGCTCCATGCTGCGTGATAAGCAAAAGCCGCTTATTCTGCTGCTGAATAACGAAGGGTATACCGTGGAACGGGCGATTCATGGTCCAGAGCAGCGCTACAATGACATCGCTCTGTGGGACTGGCAGCGGCTGCCGGAAGCCTTCGCCCCTGACGTTGCTTCGCGCTGCCGGCGGGTCACTCAGACGTCTGAACTGCGGGAGGTGATGACGGAGAGCATCACCTCCGATACACTCACCCTGGTAGAAGTGATGCTGCCGAAAATGGATATCCCCGATTTCCTGCGCGCGGTGACGCAGGCCCTTGAGGAGCGAAACAGCCGCGTTTAATCGGTATGCCGTTTGGCAATCATCAACGGTCTCCCGGCCAGCAGCAGCCAGGCCGGGAGCATCACCATACACAACAGCGGCAGCAGAGTCGTATCCGGGACCACCACGGCGGCCATAAACAGGCTCAACCAGCCGTCGCGAGTGACGACCAGCACCATGCCGAGGATCGCGCAGGAAACGGTGATTGCCGCCGGCACCGCGTCAACATGAGCATGCAGCATCAGCCCCAGCGCTACCCCGACGAACACCGCCGGGAAAATTCGCCCGCCGCGAAAGCCGCTGGCTGAGGCAAGAACCAGGGCTGCCAGTTTGACCAGCGCGATAAGCAGAAAATCCGCGGCGGTTAGCGTCTGGCTGAAGGCCAGCTGCTGCATCTCATCCAGCCCTTTAAAGAGCGTTAAGGGCCCGCCTATCGTCCCCACGATCCCCAGCAGCAGCCCGCCGATACCGAGGGTCAGGATTGGATTTTTCAACCGATGCATCAGGGCATGCAGTCGCGGCAGACACCAGACGGCCACCATGCCGACGGCGATAGCGATCAGGGCGACGATAATGCCGCTGAGAATATCAACGAAGCGCATCTGACCATAGTGCGGGATCGGCAGCGAAAAATGGGGATGGAAAAACAGACCCGTCGTCAACGCGCCGGCGGCGGCGGCGAGGAGGGGAGCAAAGAGGCGATCCCACAGTGGCGTATCGTTGCTGCTATTGAGGGTTTGCGAAAAAATCAGCGCGGCGGCAACCGGGGTACCGAAGAGGGCGCCGATGGTGCCTGAGGCCGCGAGGATGGTCCAGTCCAGCGAGCTGACGCGCGGAAACAGTCGGGAGCCGACAGCGACAGCCAGCGCGATATTCACCACCATAATCGGATGCTCCGGGCCGAGGCTGACGCCGCCGGCGAGGCCGAGGATCAGCGCGGCCAGGAGTCCGGGCAGCGCGCCGGTGGCAATGGGAGCGCCGATTAACGACTCGGTCGCTGGATCCGGCCCGGCGTGCCCGGGGCTGTAACGAATGACCAGACCCACCGCGATGCCTGTCGCCGTCAGCATGGCGATGACCCACAGCGGGCTGTCGGCGCTCACCCCCAACTGCGCGGGCAGATTGCTCCACAGCACGCGCTGCAGCAGCGCGGCAACCTTCATCGCCACGATCAGGATCAGGCTGCAGGCGATACCTATCAGGATGGCCGGCACCGACAGGATCAGCATTGTTCTGGCGCGAGGATGGAGCATGGAAATGTCCTTGTAAAAGTGCTGGAGCACTACTTTGCCTTCGTCAGCGGAGACCGTCGATGCAAATGGTGCTGAAACGATAAAGTTAAGGTGACATCTGATATCCGGCGCGTCCTTTACAGGCTACCTTGCATAGATTACAAACTAAATGTGACCTGTGTCGCTAAACAAGGGGCGTCTGCGCGTTGGACGTTGTTGTTAAGCCGCCATGAATTTACAGTGTGCCAAAAGATTTATTTTGACTTTAGCGGAGCCGTAACGGAATGACAAAATTTGCTTTAGTAGGAGATGTCGGGGGGACCAACGCCCGCCTGGCGCTATGTGATCTGGCGAGTGGAGAGATCTCTCGTGCAAAGACCTATTCCGGGCTCGATTACCCCAGTCTGGAGGCAGTGGTGCGCGTCTACCTCGAGGAGCACCAGGTAACGGTCAACGAAGGTTGTATTGCCATCGCATGCCCGATTACCGGCGACTGGGTGGCGATGACCAACCATACCTGGGCTTTCTCTATCGCCGAAATGAAGCGCAACCTCGGCTTTGCCCATCTGGAGATAATTAACGATTTTACCGCTGTTTCAATGGCCATTCCGATGCTGAAAGCTGAGCACCTTATTCAGTTTGGCGGCAGTGCGCCGGTAGCGGGCAAACCGATCGCCGTTTATGGCGCCGGGACCGGGCTCGGCGTGGCGCATCTGGTCCACGTTGATAAGCGTTGGGTCAGCCTGCCGGGCGAAGGCGGTCATGTTGATTTTGCCCCGAACAGCGAAGAAGAAGGGATCATTCTGGAAGAGCTACGCGCCGAGCTGGGGCATGTTTCCGCAGAACGCGTGCTCTCAGGTCCCGGGCTGGTCAACCTGTATCGCGCGATTGTCAAATCGGACGGCCGACTGCCGGAGAACCTGCAGCCGCGTGAGGTGACCGAGCGAGCGCTGGCGGACAGCTGCACCGACTGTCGTCGGGCGCTGTCGCTGTTCTGCGTCATTATGGGACGCTTCGGCGGTAACCTGGCGCTGACCCTCGGGACGTTTGGCGGGGTGTATATCGCCGGCGGCATCGTGCCGCGCTTCCTGGAGTTCTTTAAAGCCTCTGGTTTCCGCGGCGGTTTTGAAGACAAAGGCCGTTTTAAAGCTTATGTTCAGGATATCCCGGTTTACCTGATCGTGCATGATAACCCAGGCCTGCTGGGCTCCGGCGCGCATCTGCGTCAGACGCTGGGCCAGGTGCTTTAAGTATTCTTCTCCCGGGCTACCGTCGTAGCCCGGATGGCGGTGCTTTCCGCTCTCTACAGATTCATCAGCTGGCGAAACTCTTTCACTTTACTGCGACTGACCGGAACCTGAAACTCCAGGTCACGCAGGCGCAGCACATAGGTGTTGTTGAACCACGGCTCAATTTCCCGAATTTTGCTGAGATTTACGCAATACGAGCGGTGGCAGCGGAAGAAATGCGCGGTGGGCAGTTTGCTGCAGAATTCAGTAATGTTCATCGGCATGACGAATGACTCCCGGCGGGTATAGACGAATGTCATCTTTTCATGCGCCTCGGCATAATAAATATCATGAATACTGGTGACGATGATCCGCTCATCTTTGATCAGATTGATGGTGTCGTTTTCCCGTGGCGCCGCGCTGGCTAATCCTGAAGCAGCGTTATTTTGCTGCTGCCAGGCGGTGGTCAGCTTTTGCAGCATATTGATGATGCGCGATTCCTGGTAGGGTTTCAGGATGTAGTCAAAGGCTTCCAGCTCAAAGGCTTCCACCGCATGTTCTTTCCACGCGGTGATAAAGACGATAAAAGGTTTATGGGCAAACTGGCTGATGTTTTGCGCCAGCAGAACCCCGTCGAGCGACGGAATATTGATATCGAGAAAGATGGCGTCGACCTTGTTGTGCTGGAGAAATTTCAGCACGTCCAGGCCGTCGTCAAAGCTGCCGACGATCTCCATCTGGCTATGGGTGTTAATAAGCCAGGAGAGCTCCTGCTGGGCCAGAAACTCATCCTCCACAATGATAACTTTCATCTTTTCTCCGCTCATGACAACAGCGACTCCGTCAGCGCCTGCGGCGTAGAGTTATTGGGGACATAAAAGGCAATTTCGGTTCCCGGCGTCAGATTGCGGATATGCAAACCCTCGCCGTAGAGAAGTTTCACCCGATGATGCACATTGAGCAGGCCGATTTTGTTACCCGGCATCTCATCGGCTTCCACGCGGGCGACCACGGCGGGATCGATACCGTTGCCCGTATCGCGAACGCTGATGCGTACCCGATTGCCGCACTCGTTAATGCCGATCGTCACCACGCCTTTGCCTTTACAGGGTTGAATACCGTGAACAATGGCATTTTCCACCAGCGGCTGGATAAGCAGGCTCGGGATCACGCAGCTGACGTCGTCGTCAATATCGTAGATGACCGTCAGCTTGTCGCCGAATCGCGCCTGTTCAATAGCGATATAATCTTTGATCTGATAAAGCTCTCGTTTGATATCAATCTGCTCATCGTCTTTTAATTCGATGTTATAGCGCAGGTAGCGCGACAGATTAAAAATGAGCTGGCGCGCGGTGTCCGGATTAAGGCGAATCGAGGAGGAGATCGCGTTCAGCGCATTAAATAAAAAATGCGGGTTAATTTTGCTTTGCAGGGCGCGCAGCTCCGCTTTGTTGGCCATCTCCCGCAGCTGTTCGGCGCGGGAGACTTCCAGCTGGGTGGAGATTATTTGCGACAGGCCAATCGCCATCTCCTGCAGCGTCGAAGTGATGCGATGGGCGTGGCAGTAATAGATTTTTAGCGTGCCGGTCACCACCCCTTTTTCCCACAGCGGGATCACCATCAAGGAGTGGATCTCCGGGGTGCGGTGGGCTTCGTCATTGTTTTTTATGATGATTTTCCCATAACGAATCGCCTGCCGGGTGGTGGGGCTAATCATATCGTCGTGGCGTTGATAGTTGGCTTCACCGAAGCCCACGTAGGCCAGCACGTGCTCGGTATTGGTGATCGCCACCGCGTCGGCGGTAATGTCGCGGCGGATAATCTCGCAAACCTGGCGCAGAGAATCGCTGTTAACGTGTCGAAACAGCGGCAGGGTTTTGTTGGCGATATCGAGCGCCAGTTTCGCCTGCCGCGCCGCGCTGGCCTCCTTTTCCCCTTCAACGCTCTGCACCAGCAGCACGATAAAGCCGATGCAGACGCTGCCGAGGATCATCGGGATACCAATTTTCGAAACAATATCTACGCCGAGACTCAGGGAAGGCGCCCAGACCACCACCAGGATCATGGTCAGAGTTTCACACATCATCCCCGCCAGAATGCCGATTTTCCACCGTTGTTCGCGGGCCACTTTACGATTAATCAACCCCGACAGCAGGCCGGCGACAATGCTGGTGATAAAGCAGGGCACTGCGGTCACGCCGTCGATATCAATCAAATAGCGGTGCACGCCGGCAATCGCCCCGACAATCGCGCCCACCCAGGGACCAAACAGGATCCCACCGGACATCACGGCGATAATGCGGACGTTCACCAGGGACCCCTCAACCGGGACGCCGGACCAGGTACTAAATAGCGCGAACAGCGAGAAAATGGCTGTCACCGCCAGCAGCTCTTTCGGAGTATGGGCCGACTTATGCAACAGTTCGCGGAACAGGCGCAGGCGAATAAGGAAAAAGAGGCAAATAAGCATCAGGGCCGCACGATCATAGACCGCCAGCATCATAGTAAAGATTTCGTGCATGGGTGCGCCGCGTCAGTGGCCAGAAAGGAACATGATAAAAAACCTGACGGCAGAAGACCAGCCGTGGAACCATAAAGCGGAAAAGACGTACTTTTTAAAGGGGATTAATTAAAAAGCATCGCGATAGCGGCGGTCTTCGCCATTAACGATAATATTCTGTGTTAAGAAAGATATCAGTGTGTTACCACTTTTATACAACCCGGGATTATTCCGCCAATGAACTGCCGCATTTAGCGCAGTCGATACCCGTTTTATATGCCAGGGAATATTTTTTAACGGGCCTCTCGACAACATGAATTTTTTCAGGTTATTTTCTAAACGAGCCGCAACAGCGGCAGCGTCGCTCGGACGGTCCGGGCGCTAACGTTAATTAGAGGAACCTATGGCTGAATCCAGTCCTGAACGCCGTTTTACGCGTATCGATCGTCTCCCTCCGTACGTTTTTAACATTACTGCTGAACTGAAAATGGCTGCGCGTCGGCGCGGCGAAGATATTATCGATTTCAGTATGGGTAATCCCGATGGCGCGACGCCGCCGCATATCGTGGAAAAACTCTGCACCGTTGCTCAACGGCCTGACACCCATGGTTACTCTACCTCGCGGGGGATCCCGCGCCTGCGTCGCGCCATTTCACGCTGGTATGAAGAACGCTATAACGTCGATATCGATCCGGAATCGGAAGCGATCGTCACCATTGGTTCGAAAGAGGGGCTGGCGCACCTGATGCTGGCGACGCTGGATCATGGCGACACCGTACTGGTGCCGAACCCCAGCTATCCGATTCATATCTATGGCGCGGTGATTGCCGGGGCGCAGGTGCGCTCAGTGCCGCTGGTGGAAGGGGTGGATTTCTTTAACGAGCTGGAACGCGCCATCCGCGAGAGCTATCCGAAGCCGAAGATGATGATCCTTGGCTTTCCCTCAAATCCGACCGCGCAGTGCGTCGAACTGGATTTCTTTGAAAAGGTTGTCGCTCTGGCGAAGCAGTATGACATTCTGGTCGTCCACGATCTGGCCTATGCCGATATCGTGTATGACGGCTGGAAAGCGCCCTCCATCATGCAGGTGCCCGGCGCGCGGGATGTCGCCGTCGAGTTCTTTACCCTGTCGAAAAGCTATAACATGGCCGGCTGGCGCATTGGCTTTATGGTGGGTAATAAGACTTTGGTGAATGCCCTCGCTCGTATCAAAAGCTATCATGACTACGGGACTTTTACTCCGCTGCAGGTGGCGGCGATAGCTGCGCTGGAGGGCGATCAGCAGTGCGTGCGCGATATTGCCGAACAGTATAAGCGCCGTCGCGATGTGCTGGTCAAAGGGCTTCATGAGGCCGGCTGGATGGTGGAGTGTCCGAAAGCGTCTATGTACGTGTGGGCGAAAATACCGGAACCTTACGCCGCCATGGGGTCGCTGGAGTTTGCGAAAAAGCTGCTTAATGAAGCGAAGGTTTGCGTCTCGCCGGGGATTGGCTTTGGCGACTATGGTGATACCCACGTCCGCTTCGCGCTGATCGAGAACCGGGACCGTACGCGCCAGGCGATCCGCGGTATCAAGGCGATGTTCCGCGCGGATGGTCTGCTGGCCTCCGCGAGCTAGCGCTGCGGGCAGCACGGCAAAATAAAAACGGGAGCATGAAGGCTCCCGTTTTTTTTGACACCGCTGCAGTCTAGATCATCAGGGCAAAAGTACCGGCCCAAACGATGACCATAAAAGAGAGGCCCATAAAGAAGTATTTCACGACTCATCACTCCACGCGCTTGTGCGACGTTCAAATGAATTAATTGTTCTGTTTTTCAAGGGCTGTCGCCAGTGTAACTTAACCCTGCAGCAGCCCGTAATTCTGTGCGTTTAGTGCTCCAGATGGCGCTAATGTACGCCTAAAAAATCAGGGAAACAAGAGGCATTTTTTTATTAATTTTTAGTTACTTACGAGTGTCGTGATTCGGCGACACATTAATTTCACAGGGTAATAAATTTAGCGCCAGCGACGCGAAGGAAACGGGTTTTAGCGATGGGGCGGGCGGAGAAGGCCAACGAGAGCGCGCGGCATTATCTTTGCCACGCGCCGCCGTCGGTTCAGGGCAGGTCTGAGGCGCGCTGTCGCCACTCGGCCGGGTAGTGTGCCGGGATAAAGCGCAGCGTCAGCGCCATGAGTAGCAGGACGCAGATCGCATGCCAGGACCAGTCAAGCGTGTAGTTCCCGCTCAGGCTACGCAGCAGGCCTGAAAGCCAGGGCGACAGACCGGCGATGATAAATCCGATCCCCTGCATAAAGGCTACCAGCCTGCCGGCCACCGCCGGATGTCCGGCGTGATCCAGCGCCAGCACCAGGCACAGAGGAAACGCGCCGCCCAATCCCACGCCGCAGGCAATGGCCCAGAGCGCAGAGAAATGCTCTGGCAGCCAGATAAAGCCGCAGAAGCCAATCAGCTGTAGCGCCAGCGCTAGCAGAAGAAGCTGGCGCCGATCCTCCTGGCGAGCCAGCGCCGGGAGCAGCAGCGCGCCGGCGGTTTGCCCGACGGTCAGCAGCGCCAGCAGCGAACCGCTGTACTGGGCGCTATCGCCTAGCTGGATGTAGTAAGGAGGCAGCCAGGCGATCAGGCTGGCGTAACCGGCATTGATCAGTCCGAAATAGAGTCCCAGCGTCCAGGCGCGGCGCTGGCCAATAATCGCGACCCGGGGGGAAGCGCTGGTCTGATGCGGTGCACGAGGCAATTGCCGACAAATCGCCAGCCAGCTGAGCAGAGCCAGGAGCGCAGGGAACGCCCACCAGGCTAGCGCATCATGCCAGGCCGCGCTATGTGACGCCAGCCATGGGGTGAACGCGGCGCCTAACCCGCCGCCGCCCATCAGCGCCGCTGACCATAGTCCCATCACCAGCGGCGTCCGTCGGGGAAAGAGGTGCTTAATTACCGCCGGAATGGCGGCCTGAATAATGCCGATGCCAATTCCTCCGGCCAGAGCGCTGGTGAGCAGTAAGCCACTATTCGGGGCGATTTCCCGCAGCAGGGCGCCTGCCGCGATAATCAGCAGGCTCAGCGCAATACTGCGCTTTTGACCGATATAGCGATCGACCCAGCCAGCGGCCAGCGCCAGCACCCCCATCGCGATCACCGGCAGGGCGGTCAGGAGTGCGGCCAGGGTATAGCTCATGCCGCTGGCTGCGCGGATGTCCGGCAGCAAAGGACCAATGGAGGTAAGCAGCGGCCGCATATTGATCCCAGTCAGTACCAGGACTGCCAGCGTCAGGTTCTGTCGCAGCGCTGGTGTCATGACTGCCGTTCCGCCCAGCGCTGATAAAGTTCAGTTCCCTCCGGCTGCGGGCGATGATGGATCGGCAGCGTTTGCTGGTCCAGCGGCTGCTGCAGCTGCTGATAAATCGCGGCGGTCGAGAGCTGAAAAGGCTCCCCGTCCTGATTGCTATTGGCGAAAAACACTTCCCGCACGCCGGTTAAATAGAGCGCGCTCAGGCACATAGGGCAAGGTTGTCCGCTGGCATAGATGACGCATTCACGCAACACCGCGCTTCCCAGTCTGGCGGCAAGATCGCGAACGGCGTTCAGTTCGGCATGCGCCGTTGGGTCACCGCTCAGATGAAAGGTATTGACGCTTTCAGCGACAATCTCATCATTCCGCACCAGCACGGCGCCGAAGGGGCGCCCACCGTCAGCAATGTTTTGTTTTGCCAGCACTAATGCGCGCTGAAGATAACGATCGTGAGCGGACATAGTCACTCCTGCATAAAACGATGTTAAAGGTGAAATATGTTGAGGGTCGTGCGAAGAGGGTACGTCTCTTGTTTCATAAGTTAAAAGACTTATTTATGATAATGCCTATTGGAATTTCTTATAGGTGGGCCGATGCTTCTGCGCCAACTTTCCTACTTTATCGCTGTGGCTGAACATTGTGGCTTTTCCCACGCCGCCGCGGCGCTGCATGTCTCCCAGCCTGCGCTGTCACAGCAGATACGCCAGCTGGAAGCGATGCTGGAGGTTCAGCTTTTCGACCGCTCTGGCCGACGTATTCGCCTGACCGATGCCGGTGAGATCTGGCTGGAGTATGCCCGTCGCGCGTTACGCGACCTTGAGGAAGGTCGGCGCGCCTTGCATGACGCAGAAGATCTCCAGCACGGTAAACTCCGCATTGCTATGACGCCAACTTTCACTACCTATATGCTGGGCCCGCTGATGGAGGCGTACTACCGACGCTATCCTGGAGTAAAAGTGCTTATCCAGGAGATGAACCAGGAGCGGATGGAGGCGATGCTGCTGGAGGATGAACTGGATGTGGGGATTGCCTTTGACGACAGCCGGTCACAGGAAATTGTGGTTCAGCCGCTGCTGACGGAAACGCTTGCGCTGGTGGTGAGCCGTGCGCATCCGCTGGCAGGAGAGCGCGACTTGCAACTGCAGGCTCTCGACGCACAGCCGCTAATTTTACTGAGCAGCGAGTTTGCTACCCGCGAGCAGATTGATCGTTATTGCCGCCTTCATCGGCTCGAACCAGACGTGCGGATGGAGGCCAACTCCATCGGGGCCGTTCTGTCGGTTATTCGAAGCACAACGTTAGCAACGCTGCTGCCGGCGGCGATCGCCGGGCAGTTTGATGATGTGGTGGCGATTGAGCTAAGACCTGCGCTGCTGCAGCGCACGGCCTGTTTATTGCAGCGGCAGGGCGCCTGGCAGAGCGCCGCAGCGCGCGCATTCATCACCCTGGCCCGAGAGAACGCGATAACGATTGAGCAGGAAAACCGCCAGTCCCTTGCCTGAAGGACTACGTTACTCGCCGGCGAACTGCGACTCACGGCTGGCTTCGCTGCCGATATCGCCTTCATCGGGCTGGGCATTCTCTATAAGCATGCCTTCTTCCTTAAGCCTTTCCAGCACGTGATGAAAGAGCTGAGTCTTGTCTGGCTCAGCCATACTCTGCAACTTCTCATTAAATACAGTATGGGACTGAATAAGATAATGGATAAATTCCAGCAATACCTCACTTTGCGGCAGGACGGTTAATTCCTGCTGGATGTAACGGGTTTGATCCAGTAGCGGATTTTTCGTCACGTCCATAGGCCGGGCGCTAATACTGTGGGCGTATATTTTCTCAATGGCCTGGCTGGTGATATAGATGCGGTTCAATGATATCGAGGGGCATTCGTCTTCCTCTGGAATGAAATGACAATAAACAAATGGTTTATCCGGCAGCATCATGCTGAGGCGGTTTTCGTAAAGAATATCATCTGGCGCCTCCAGCAGCGCCATTAGGTTCCGACAGTGTGGATGCCAGAGCCCTGAAGCAAATACCTTTACGTTGAACTGGGTTACCGTATTTCCGCGCAGGGTTTCCATCGTCGGAATATCGCCTTCAAGCCGCAGAATGCTGCGGATATGGGAGTGATGCGACCAGACTGTTTCTCCTGCCTCGACTGAGGTAAATGGATTAAACGCGCTGGTTACCTCTTTTTCCTGATGGGAGAGGACGGCGATTTTTAATATTCCCGGCGTTGGGTTAAGCTTAAGACATAGATTGATTGCGCCTATATCATGCCAGTGAAGAATGTCTTCCAGTTCGCAGTTTAATAATTTTTGCGCCCGCGCCAGAGAGCAATACTCCATTGGCGGTAAATTATTTAGCTTCCAGATATTCCGTTCTGTAATATTCATAAGAATTGTATGTCGATGAAAAAATAAATCGCCATGGTGAGCAAAAGCATCAATGACAATGATTTATTTTTTTCTGCTGACTTCCTTTACCTGATTAACAAAATCCATTCACATTGAGAATAATATATCGATAAATTGGCTGTTTTTATTGTTTTGCTGCCGCATATTTACTCTTTCCCGTTATCTTATCATCTCTTATTCGTAGAGAAAAATAGTTTGCTGAATATAAGCGTTTCTTCCTGTTTAGCAGCAATATTTAAGGTGAGTATGAGCGGAGCACGAAAAAAGGGACGGTCAATTTGGCAAACTTTGTGGTCGGCAGGAAGTATCAAACAGACGCCTGCGGCGCCTGTCGAACCTACCTGTAGTTATTGCGGCATAGACAGGAAGCGGTCACCCGGTTGCGCGATGGCATACCAGGCCATCATTTCGGCAGTGCCTGGCTGGCCTTCAGCAGGCGCCCAGGCCATAGTGTCCATTTCGGCAAGCGGTTGATAAGCGCCTTGTTTGACTTCAAATACCATGCCGCCTGCGTCGAGCGAGAGCACCGTATGCCAGGTGCCAGCCTCCATTTCCAGCGCCGTACAGGTTTCACCCAGCACCACCCGGTTGGTGACCACGCCGTGGTCATCAAAATTCAGCACCACAAAACGGCCTTTCAGCGGCAGCAAAAGTTCGAAAGTATGCCTGTGCCGGTGGGGGCGGATATAGGTGCCGGGTTCCATGGCGATGGCCAGACGCTGTATCGGGTCGCTCAGTTCAGGATGAAAATTGCGATGGGCACGCAGGCGCGGAGCACTGGCTGCCGCTTCGCTCTGCTGCTGCATATCGCTGAGGGTGATCTGTTTCATATCAACGCCTGGCTCCTGTATCGTCCAGAGAAGGTTGTAAAAGGTCGCGGCTAGTGACTGAAAAATTCAGAAGGTATTGTACGCAGAAATGCGCGTTGCTGTCGGTTTATTGTGTGCGTGATTGACAAAGACACGTTCCTTTCTGGCAGGACTAACCATACTGAAATCGTTGGCTAATTATGATTACGAGAAGAATACGTTCTGGCTGGCGTTTAGGTCATCGTGGTGAATGGCGGGCAACGTTTATATGGTGTCCCCTGCAGGAATCGAACCTGCAACTAGCCCTTAGGAGGGGCTCGTTATATCCATTTAACTAAGGGGACAAGGCGGCACGAGTATAGCGTTTTTTGCCCGCCTGAGTAAGAGCCATACCGTCTGACTGCTTAAACCCTCGCCACTCAGGGCGCTTTTTTTATGCCCGGTCGGCCTTTTTCCCTTTCTCCGCCGCCTGGGCGCGGGCTTCCGCTTTTCGCTTGCTGCTCATATCGTTACGGATCTGCGCATGGCTCAGCAGTGCGAAGATGAAGGTCCCGCCACAGATATTTCCCGCCAGGGTCGGCAGGGCGAACGGCCAGATAAAGTCGCTCCAGGGCAGATTTCCATTAAACACCAGATAAAGGATCTCGACCGAGCCCACCACAATATGGGTGGTATCCGCCAGGGCGATAAGCCAGGTCATGAGAATAATCACCACGATTTTGGCGGCGCCGGCGACAGGAAACATCCAGACCATGGTGGCGACCAGCCAGCCGGAAATAATCGCATTAGCGAACATCTCTGTCGGACTGTTTTTCATTACGTCTTCGGCGATGCTGACAAAGGCCTGACGGGTTGGCTCATCAAAAATAGGCATATAATTGAAGGCCCATGCGGCCACCGCGGTACCGATGAGATTGCCCGCCAGCACCACCGACCATAGCCGCATCAGCAAACCGACGTTACCGAGGGTGGGATTATGCATCACCGGCAGAACGGCGGTGACCGTATTTTCAGTGAACAGCTGCTGGCGGGCCATAATTACGATAATAAAGCCGAAGGTGTAGCCGAGGTTTTCCAGCAAAAAACCGCCCGGGATCCCCTCCAGTTTGACGTGAAAAATTCCCTTCGCCAGCAGGGAGGCCCCCATCGACAGGCCGGCCGCAATCGCTGACCATAGCAGGGCCAGCGCATCGCGCTCCATCTCTTTTTCCCCTTCCTGGCGAATATGTTCATGGATCGCCATCGCCCGCGAGGGAAGGCGATCTTCATTTACTTCGATCTCTTCACCACGCTGATTTTCCTCACTTTCCACTTCTCTTTCGTCATCCTCTGCCTTTAATTTGTTATTGTCTAGTTCATCCATTTCGTGGCCCTCGCTATCAATCTGTATAGTTATAGCGTAGCGGCTTTCCCTGCCGTCTGGCTGGGCATACTCTGAAATCGCAAAAATGGTAACGTCAGATTTTTGTCGCTCCGGTAGAATAGGAGCCCCGCGATTTCGTTATTCCCAGGCTAAGATCAAATCAACAACTTGGGTGATATAGACATCGTTCAACGTGCTGTTACAATCGCTCACATCTTTACGGGCGGAAGCGTTGTCTTTCCGTCATGGATGGCAACTCGCGATAGCCATAAAAACCAGGGAGACATCTATGAATTATCGCCTGTCGGCGCTTGCGCTTGGCGCCACATTGCTGGTGGGATGTGCCAGTTCCAGCTCTGGCGATCGGCCGCAGGGGCGCTCAGACCCGTTAGAAGGGTTTAACCGCACGATGTTTAACTTCAACTTTAACGTGGTTGATCCTTACGTGCTTCGCCCCGTCGCGGTGGCATGGCGCGACTACGTCCCACAGCCGGCGCGCAACGGGTTAAGCAATTTTACCAGTAACCTGGAAGAGCCGGCAGTGATGGTGAACTACTTCCTGCAGGGCGACCCCTATAAAGGTATGGTGCATTTTACCCGCTTCTTCCTGAACACCATTCTCGGTATGGGTGGGCTTATCGATGTGGCCGGGATGGCGAATCCGCAGCTACAGCGGGTTGAGCCACATCGTTTCGGCAGTACGCTTGGGCATTATGGCGTTGGCTATGGCCCGTATGTTCAGTTGCCGTTCTATGGAAGCTTTACCCTGCGCGACGAAGGCGGCGATATGGCCGATGGCTTGTATCCGGTGCTCTCCTGGCTGACCTGGCCGATGTCGATCGGTAAATGGGCGGTGGAAGGGATTGAGACACGTGCTCAGCTGCTGGATTCCGACGGCCTGCTGCGCCAGTCTTCCGACCCTTACATTCTGATGCGTGAAGCCTACTTCCAGCGTCATGACTTTATCGCCAACGGCGGTAAGCTGACCCCGGCGGACAACCCGAATGCTCAGGCTATTCAGGATGAGCTGAAGGATATCGATTCACAGTGATCGGCGAATGATAAAAAAAGGGTGAACATAATGTTCACCCTTTTTTGTGGCGCGCTGCTTATCAGAAGCGGTAGTTGAAGTTAGCGCCGTACAGCCAGGCGGTTCCTTCGGAACGGAAGGTATACGGGCCTTCCTTAATTTCAACATGCTGCCCGTGCATGTATGAAACGCCGACGTCAACCGAGGCATCTTTATTGAACGCGTAGGTGGTACCCGCGCTCAGCCACAGGCGATCCTGGTCCGGAATAGAGATAGAGCGGTTATTAGCCGGCACCGGGCTGTCATCGAAGGCGATACCGGTACGGAAGGTCCAGTTATCGTCATAATAATAGGTGGTCCCCAGCGCAAGACGATAGGCGTCCTTGAAGCCTTCCTCTTTATAGAACAGCGTCTGGCCGTTGCTGCCGGTGGCTTTCAGCTCCTGGAACTGACTCCAGCTGGTGTAGGTCAGGCTATAGTGGACCGCCCACTGCGGCGCCACGCGGTTATAGCCGGACAGCTCCCACATTTCCGGCAGGTTAAGGGTTAGCGAACCATTTGTCGTCTGGCCGCTGGTGCCCGCCGGCAGGCCGAAGTTGCCGAGGATCTGGTTATAGGCCGCCGGCAGGCTGCTGCGGTAGTTACCGTCGAAGTCGATCTTGACCTCAGAACGGTAGGTTAAACCGTAGCGGTTATTCTTATCCAGCTCATAGAGGATCCCGGCGTTCCAGCCGAAGCCCCACGCGTTGCCATTAAGATGGGCGATCTGCGTGTCGGCCGGGATCTTCGCTACCTGGCCCGCCAGCGCCGGCGGCAGCGCGCCAGAGCCTGCGACAATCTGCCCCAGATCGCCTGCATAGCGCTCGATCTTCGCCTTGGCGTAGACCGCGTCAAAGCCTAAGCCGAAGCTCCAGTTGCTGTCGAGGCGGTAGGCGCCGCTCAGGTTGAAGTTCGCGGTGGTCAGGTCGGTTTTACCGCCCATGCTGCCGGCCGCATAATCATCGTTATACTCTGTTGCCAGACCATAGTTAGAGGTGATAGACGCCCCCCAACCAAATTGGTCGTTAATCGGCGCGACAAAGTGGAAGTTGGGTACCCACGCCGTCGGGGCGATATTGTCTGCTTTCAGGCTCTTGCCGGTGGGAGAGGTGCCCGAAACATTAACGCCCGGGTCGACAAACACGGCGCCCGCCGACATGGTCGGGCGGTCAAACATCATAATTAATGCCGGGTTACGACTGGCATTACCAGCATCGTCAGCGATCGCCCCTTCACCGGAATAGGCACGACCCAGCCCCGATGCAGAGAATTCGTTGAGCTGGAAGCCTGCTGACCAGGCCTGGGTGGAAACAAGTGCGACAGCCACTGCAAGGGCAGATTGGGTAAAGCGGGTTTTCTGGCTCATGCCCATAACCTCATTGAGTTATTTTTTTTTAAACTATGTTACATGCCGTAACAGAAGCGCGGGAGTGTAGGGTCTGCGGTACAACCAAGAAATCAGACCAGTGCGCTGAGTATAGGTCTGACCAGATGATTTGTTGCAAGTATGTTTATGAAGTTTTTCAATTGTGATAACAGAAACGCGATCCAGCTGGCAAAAATCTCGGAGAGAGCAAGGGGGACAGAAGGGGATTTTTGTTTTAGATCATTTTTAAGTGTGATTTCTGTCACTTAACGCCGGCAGAGCGATTCTCGGCTGGAGGCTCACCGGGGACAGGGCGTAAAATAGGCACATAATTTTTCTGGCACCGAAGGTGCATCTCCAGAGGAAATCTACGATGAGTAAATGTAGCGCTGATGAAACCCCGGTTTGCTGCTGTATGGATGTTGGCACGATTGTTGACAACACCGACTGCACCGCCTCCTACAGCCGCGTATTTGCCAACCGCGCTGAAGCCGAGCAAACGTTCGCCGCGTTAAGCGAAAAAGCCCGCAATGTCGAATCTGAGCCGTGCCAAATTAACCCAACCTTCACTGACGTTGACGGCGGTGTGCAGCTGGATATCGATTTTGTTTTCAGCTGCGAAGCAGAATCCCTGATCTTCCAGCTGGGCTTACGTTAATCCTTCCCCCTCGACGCCCCTGATAAGGGGCGTTTCCTTTTCTTTTCACTGTGTTTTGGCTCGCAATTTTGCGCTTCTCCGATTGGCTTAATGTAAAAAATTAGTTAAGAATGTTATCAGGTCAGACCACTTGGTTGTCTTGGTTAACAGGGGAGTGTTATGAGTCAGGCATTACCGCTTATCACCCGTCAGGGCGATCGCATTGCCATTGTCACGGGGCTACGCACGCCATTTGCTCGTCAGGCTACGGCTTTTCATGGCGTTCCGGCCATTGATTTAGGAAAAATGGTGGTTGGCGAGATGCTGGCGCGCAGCGACATTCCTGCCGAAGTCATCGAGCAACTAGTCTTTGGCCAGGTGGTGCAGATGCCGGAAGCGCCGAACATCGCCCGGGAAATTGTGCTGGGTACCGGCATGAGCGTACATACCGACGCCTATAGCGTCAGCCGCGCCTGCGCCACCAGTTTCCAGGCCGTGGCGAACGTCGCTGAAAGCCTGATGGCCGGCACCATCCGCGCCGGTATTGCCGGCGGCGCCGACTCCTCCTCTGTCCTGCCCATTGGGGTCAGTAAAACGCTGGCCCGCACGCTAGTGGATGCCAATAAGGCACGCACGCTAAGCCAAAAGCTGAAGCTGTTTTCCCGTCTGCGGCCACGCGACCTGCTGCCGGTCCCCCCGGCGGTGGCTGAATATTCAACCGGATTGCGGATGGGCGATACCGCCGAGCAGATGGCGAAAAGCTGGGGGATCTCTCGCGAGCAACAGGATGCCCTGGCGCATCGTTCGCACCAGCTGGCAGCGAAAGCCTGGGAAGAGGGTAAACTGTCCGCAGAGGTGATGACCGCCTATGCTCCCCCTTTCCGCGAACCGCTCGAGCAGGACAACAATATTCGTAAAAATTCAACGCTCGCAGATTATCAGAAGTTACGCCCGGCCTTTGACCGCAAACATGGCACCGTCACCGCCGCCAACAGTACGCCGCTGACGGACGGCGCGGCAGCGGTGATCCTGATGACCGAGTCGCGGGCTAAAGAGCTGGGGCTGAGGCCGCTGGGCTATCTGCGCAGCTACGCCTTTACCGCCATCGACGTCTGGCAGGATATGCTGCTGGGGCCCGCGTGGTCCACGCCGCTGGCGCTGGAGCGCGCTGGCCTGACGCTGGCGGATCTCACGCTTATCGATATGCACGAAGCTTTCGCCGCGCAGACGCTGGCCAATCTCCAGTGTCTGGCAAGCGACCGCTTTGCCCGCGAGGTGCTGGGCCGCTCGCAGGCCACCGGTGAGGTAGATGAAAGCAAGTTTAACGTCCTCGGCGGCTCTATCGCCTACGGTCACCCCTTCGCCGCCACCGGCGCGCGGATGATCACCCAGACGCTGCATGAGCTGCGGCGACGGGGCGGGGGATTTGGTTTGGTAACGGCCTGCGCGGCTGGTGGTCTGGGTGCGGCGATGATCGTGGAGGCTGAATAATGGATACTGTTTCCGCTTTTAAGCTTGAGGTCCGTGCGGACAAAATCGCGGTGATCACCATTGATGCCCCGGGTGAAAAAATGAATACCCTGAAAGCCGAATTTGGCAGTCAGGTACGGGGATTGATACGCCAGTTACGTGACGATAAGTCAGTGCGCGGCGTAGTATTTATCTCCGCCAAAGCGGATAACTTTATCGCCGGCGCTGATATCAACATGATTGCCCGCTGCCGCAGCGCGCAGGAGGCGGAAGCGCTGGCGCGCCAGGGACAGCAGATTATGGCTGAGATCCATGGCCTGCCGATCCCGGTGATTGCCGCTATCCACGGCGCCTGCCTTGGCGGCGGTCTGGAGCTGGCGCTGGCCTGTCATGGCCGTATCTGTAGCGATGACGAAAAAACCCGACTCGGCTTGCCGGAGGTACAGCTTGGCCTGCTGCCGGGTTCCGGCGGGACGCAGCGTTTACCGCGGCTGATCGGGGTAAGCACCGCGCTGGATATGATGCTCACCGGCAAGCAGCTGCGGCCGCGGCAGGCGCTGAAGGCCGGTCTGGTGGACGAGGTGGTGCCACAGGCGATTTTACTGCAGGCAGCGGTGGAGTTGGCGCTGAAGGGACGACCGACCAGCCGGGAGGTGTCTGTTCGTGAACGCGTACTGGCAGGGCCCCTGGGGCGCCATCTGTTATTCCAGTTTGTCGGTAAACAAACGCAGCGCAAAACGCAGGGAAATTACCCGGCGGTGAAGCGAATCTTGCAGGTCGTCGAGAATGGTCTGGCCCATGGCTGCAGCAGCGGATACGCTGAAGAGGCGCGCGCATTTGGCGAACTGGCGATGAGCCCGCAGTCGCAGGCGCTGCGATCGATCTTCTTTGCCAGTACCGATCTGAAAAAAGACCCTGGCGCCGAGGCGGGCCCCGGTCCGCTGAGAAGCGTTGCAGTACTGGGCGGTGGCTTGATGGGCGGGGGGATCGCCTATGTGACCGCCTGTAAGGGTGGGCTGCCGGTGCGGATTAAAGATATCCAGCCGCGTGGCATCAACCACGCCTTAAAGTACAGCTGGGATCTGCTGAATAAACAGGTTCGTCAGCGTCGACTGCGCCCAGTGGAGCGCGATCGTCAGATGGCGCTGATCTCCGGCACTACCGACTATCAGGGCTTTGCTCATCGCGATGTGGTGATCGAGGCGGTATTTGAAGACCTGGCTCTCAAACAGCGGATGGTCAGCGAAGTGGAACAATACGGCGGGCCGCAGACCATCTTTGCGTCGAATACCTCATCGTTGCCAATCGGCGATATTGCCGCTCACGCCAGCCGCCCGGGGCAGGTAATTGGCCTGCATTTTTTCAGTCCGGTGGAAAAAATGCCGCTGGTTGAGGTGATCCCGCACAAGGGAACCGACCCGCAGACTATCGCCACCGTGGTACAGCTGGCTAAACGGCAGGGGAAAACGCCGATTGTTGTCGCAGATAAAGCGGGGTTCTATGTGAACCGTATCCTCGCGCCGTATATCAATGAAGCGATGCGCCTGCTGGTGGAAGGCGAACCGATTGAAGTCATTGATAACGCGTTGGTTAAATTCGGTTTCCCGGTGGGGCCAATTCAACTGCTGGATGAGGTGGGTATCGATACCGGCACCAAAATTATCCCCGTGCTGGAGGGCGCGTTTGGAGAACGTTTTAGCCCGCCTGCAAACATCATTGACGCGATTTTGAAGGACGATCGCAAAGGCAGAAAAAATAATCGTGGTTTCTATCTTTATGAGACAAAAGGGCGTAAAAGCAAAAAACGGCCCGACCCGGCAGTCTATCCGCTGCTCGGCATCGGCCGCCCGCAGTCGCGGCTTTCCGCGCAGCAGGTGGCGGAGCGCTGTGTGATGATGATGCTTAACGAAGCGGCGCGCTGCTTTGATGAGCAGATTATCCGGAGCGCGCGCGATGGCGATATCGGCGCCGTCTTTGGTATAGGGTTTCCGCCATTTCTTGGCGGCCCGTTCCGGTATATGGATACTATCGGCGCGGGTGAAGTTGCCGCGATCCTGCAGCGCCTGGCCGCCCAGTTCGGCCCACGTTTTACACCCTGTGACACTTTATTACGCATGGCCGAACAGGGGACCACCTTTTGGCCAGCGGATGAACGGCTGACCTAAGTTGTGGTCAAAGAAGGTAAATCCGGCTGCGGACGACGCTGTTGATTGGCTGTTTTGTAAACAATGATTGACTATACTTACGCCATTGAGGTAAAAAACAGCGTTTCATTCGTGGAATGGATCAGGCACAATGCCCGGCCACCGGGTCACCTGCGTATTGTCTTCGCAGGCCAAACTACGGTGCTTCTGGTTAACAAAAGCGGTGCAATATGCAAGTTTTTATTATGCGTCACGGCGACGCTGCCCTCGATGCAGCCAGTGACTCGGTTCGTCCATTAACCGTATGCGGTTGTGATGAGTCTCGTCAGATGGCAACCTGGCTGAAAGGTCAAAAAGTGGATATTGAGCGCGTTCTTGTCAGTCCCTATCTGCGTGCGGAACAGACGCTGGATATTGTTGGGGAGTGCATGAACCTGCCGAAACATGTCGACGTGATGCCGGAGCTCACGCCGTGCGGTGATGTGGGAATGGTGAGCGCCTATCTGCAGGCGCTGGCGAATGAAGGCGTGGCGACGGCGCTGGTTGTCTCCCACCTGCCGCTGGTGGGGTATCTGGTCTCAGAGCTGTGTCCGGGGGAAACGCCCCCGATGTTCACCACCTCGGCTATCGCCTGCGTGACGCTGGATGCCGACGGCAAAGGTGAGTTCCTCTGGCAAAAAAGCCCCTGCAACCTCAAGATGGCCAACGCCATCTGACGGCCCCCCGGAGCCCGCCGTTACGGCAGCTCCGGCGGTTGCCACTCCTCGACCTCAATCAATATCAGCAGTGCGGCGTCACCGCCGTACTCTTTTGGTGCCTGGTGAAACGCCATAATATGCGGATGTTGCGCCAGCCACAGCGGGGTTTGCTGTTTGAGGATGTGTTTCCCATGTCCGTGCATCACGCAGGCGCAAAACACATGCTCGCGGCGGCAGGCGGCAATTAGCGCGCCCAGTTCCTGTTTGGCCTGCTGCTGGGTAAGCCCATGCAGATCGAGGAACAGCTCCGGCGAATAATCTCCACGGCGCAGCTTTTTCAGCTCGAAATGGCTGACGTCGGGGCGGACATATTTCGTCGAGCCTTCGGTATTCAGTAGCGGTTGAAACTCATCGGAAAAATAGTGGCTGTTATCGACCTGTTCCTGCAGCAAACGCTTAGGAGCAACCTCGGTAATTTTCTTGCGCTGCGGGCGGTGAACAATAGTGTCCTGTTTGATCTTCCGCGTGCCGGTCATCAGCTGACGGAACAGCGCCTGATCCTCCTCGCTAAGCGATGTCTTCTTTTTCATTGTCCGCTCTCATTCATACTTTGCGCTAGTTTACCCGACTCAATATCCCTTCGGGCAAGGAAAACCTGTTTTTTCCCCCGCCCCTTATCGCAAGAATGCTGATTTATCGCCGTCTTCATGGCACACTAGCCGCCGAATTTATAGCAGAGTGTGCCCTGGAGGATGTCGTGGATAAAATTTTTGTTGATGAGGCAGTCAATGAGCTGCATACCATTCAGGACATGCTGCGCTGGGCGGTAAGCCGTTTCAGCGCTGCTAATATCTGGTACGGTCACGGGACTGATAACCCGTGGGACGAGGCGGTACAGCTGGTGCTGCCTTCACTGTATCTGCCGCTGGATATCCCGGAAGACATGCGCACTGCGCGCCTGACCTCCAGCGAGAAACACCGCATTGTAGAGCGGGTGATTCGCCGCGTGAACGAGCGTATTCCCGTCGCCTATCTGACCAACAAAGCATGGTTCTGCGGGCATGAGTTTTACGTTGATGAGCGGGTGCTGGTGCCGCGCTCCCCGATTGGCGAACTGATCAATAACCAGTTTGCCGGACTGATTAACCATAAGCCGCAGCACATCCTTGATATGTGCACCGGTAGCGGCTGCATCGCCATCGCCTGCGCCTATGCCTTCCCGGAAGCGGAAGTCGATGCGGTAGATATCTCCCCGGACGCGCTGGCCGTCGCCGAGCACAACGTTGAGTCCCACGGACTGATCCATCACGTGACGCCGATCCGTTCCGACCTGTTCCGCGATCTGCCGAAGCTGCAGTACGATCTGATCGTCACCAATCCGCCGTATGTCGATGAAGAGGACATGGCCGATCTGCCGGAAGAGTATGAGCATGAGCCGGTGCTGGGGCTGGCCTCCGGAAGCGACGGCCTGAAGCTAACGCGCCGTATCCTCGGCAACGCGCCGGATTATCTCAGCGACGACGGGATTCTGATTTGTGAAGTCGGTAACAGCATGGTACATCTGATGGAGCAGTATCCGGACGTGCCGTTTACCTGGCTTGAGTTTGATAACGGCGGCGACGGGGTCTTTATGCTGACCAAACAGCAGCTGATTGACGCCCGTGCGCACTTCGGTATTTATAAAGACTAAAAAAACAACACGCCAACATAACGAAAAAGATTGGAGCCGTGATGGCAGGAAATACAATTGGACAACTCTTTCGCGTCACTACCTTCGGCGAATCGCACGGTCTGGCGCTGGGCTGCATCGTTGACGGCGTGCCGCCGGGCATCCCGCTGACCGAAGCCGACCTGCAGCACGACCTCGATCGTCGTCGCCCGGGTACCTCGCGTTACACCACGCAGCGTCGCGAGCCGGATCAGGTCAAAATCCTCTCCGGCGTCTTCGAAGGCGTTACTACCGGGACCAGTATCGGTCTGCTGATTGAGAACACCGATCAGCGTTCGCAGGATTACGGCGCGATCAAAGATCTGTTCCGTCCGGGCCACGCCGATTACACCTACGAGCAAAAGTATGGTCTGCGCGACTATCGCGGCGGCGGTCGTTCTTCTGCGCGCGAAACCGCGATGCGCGTAGCGGCCGGGGCGATTGCCAAAAAATACCTTGCCGTGAAGTTCGGCATCGTCATTCGCGGCTGCCTGACGCAGATGGGCGATATTCCGCTGGCCATCAAAGACTGGGATCAGGTTGAGCAGAACCCCTTCTTCTGCCCGGACCCGGATAAAATCGACGCCCTGGATGAACTGATGCGCGGCCTGAAAAAAGAGGGCGACTCCATTGGCGCGAAAGTGACGGTAGTGGCTGACGGCGTACCGCCAGGCCTCGGCGAGCCGGTCTTCGACCGCCTGGATGCCGATATCGCCCACGCGCTGATGAGCATCAACGCCGTGAAAGGGGTGGAAATTGGCGACGGCTTCGAGGTGGTGAAGCTGCGCGGCAGCGAAAACCGCGATGAAATCACCAAAGCCGGGTTCCAGAGCAACCACGCCGGCGGCATTCTTGGCGGCATCAGCAGCGGCCAGCAGATCGTTGCCAACATCGCGCTGAAGCCTACCTCCAGTATTACCGTTCCCGGTCATACGATTAACCGCTTTGGCGAAGAAGTGGAGATGATCACCAAAGGGCGTCACGATCCGTGCGTCGGCATCCGCGCCGTACCGATCGCTGAGGCGATGCTGGCGATCGTTCTGATGGATCACTTTATGCGTCAGCGCGCGCAGAATGGCGACGTGACGACGACAATTCCACGCTGGTAACCATGAAAAACACCGTTATCGCACTGCTTGCGCTGTTGGCTAGCGCCGGTAGCCTGGCCGCCACGCCATGGCAGAAAATAACCCAACCGATCGGCGGCAGCGCCCAGTCAATCGGCGCGTTTTCCAATGGCTGTATCGTTGGCGCCGAGGCGCTCCCCCTGAGTGCCCCCGGCTATCAGGTGATGCGTACCGATCAGCGTCGCTACTTCGGTCATCCGGATCTGGTTCAGTTTATTCAGCGCCTGAGTAATCAGGTGCACAATAAAGGTATGGGAACCGTGCTGATTGGCGACATGGGGATGCCGGCGGGCGGGCGCTTTAACGGCGGGCACGCCAGCCACCAGACGGGCCTCGATGTCGATATCTTCCTTCAGCTGCCGCAAACGCGCTGGACATCGTCCCAGCTGTTGAAGCCGCAGGCGCTGGACCTGGTCGCCAGCGATGGCAAGCATGTGGTGCCGTCGCTATGGAGCCCGCAAATCAGCCAGCTTATCAAGCTGGCGGCGGAAGATAGCGAAGTTACCCGCATCTTCGTCAACCCGGCGATTAAACAGCAGCTGTGCCTGGACGCGGGCAGCGACCGCCAGTGGCTGCGTAAAGTCCGTCCCTGGTTCCAGCATCGCGCTCATATGCACGTCCGACTGCGTTGCCCGGCGGGAAGTCTGGAGTGCGAGGATCAGGCGCCGCCGCCGCCCGGCGATGGCTGCGGAGCGGAGCTGCAGAGCTGGTTCGAACCACCTAAACCCGGGTCTACCCCCCCTGTGAAGAAGACGCCGCCGCCGCTGCCGCCTTCCTGCCAGGCGCTACTGGATGAGCATGTGCTGTAATGGATAGTTTTATCGAGTTGTTTGCCGTATCGCCGCTGGTGCTGGTGGTACTCTTCTTTGTCGCCATCCTGGCCGGTTTTATTGACTCACTGGCGGGGGGCGGGGGCTTATTGACTGTCCCTGCGCTGATGGCGGCCGGCATGCCGCCAGCCCAGGCGCTGGCGACCAATAAGCTGCAGGCCTGCGGCGGGTCGCTATCGGCGACCCTCTATTTTGTCCGCCGCAAGGTGGTTAATCTGGCCGATCAGAAGCTGAATATTCTGATGACCTTTATCGGCTCAACCGCCGGAGCGCTGCTGGTGCAGCACGTGCAATCCGATATTCTGAAGCAGATCCTGCCGTTGCTGGTGATTGGCATCGGCCTTTATTTCCTGCTGATGCCGAAACTGGGCGAAGCCGACCGGCAGCGTCGGCTTTACGGTCTGCCGTTTGCGCTGGTCGCCGGCGGTAGCGTAGGGTTTTACGATGGCTTTTTCGGCCCCGGCGCCGGTTCGTTTTACGCCCTGGCTTTTGTCACCCTGGCCGGATTTAACCTTGCCAAGTCGACGGCCCATGCCAAGCTGCTGAACGCCACCTCAAACGTCGGCGGCCTGCTGCTGTTTATCATCGGTGGAAAGGTTATCTGGGCCACCGGCTTTGTGATGATGGCCGGCCAGTTTATTGGCGCCCGAGCCGGGTCCCGGCTGGTGCTGAGTAAAGGGCAGTCGCTGATCCGGCCGATGATCGTTATCGTCTCGGCGGTGATGAGCGCGAAACTTCTTTATGACAGCCACGGGGCTGAGATTTTGCAGTGGTTGGGAATTCATTAATGCAACAGCAACACCATTATCAGCAGCTGATAGACCTTTTCGACAGCTGCTTTGCCGAAGAATTTAATACCCGCCTGATTAAAGGCGACGATGAGCCGATCTACCTTCCGGCTGACGATGAAACGCCCTATCACCGTATCGTGTTTGCGCACGGATTTTTTGCCAGCGCCCTGCACGAGATCTCTCACTGGTGTGTCGCCGGCAAGGCGCGTCGCGAACAAGTAGATTTTGGCTACTGGTACTGCCCGGACGGCCGCGATGCGATGACCCAAAGCCAGTTTGAGGATGTCGAGGTGAAACCGCAGGCCTTTGAGTGGCTGTTCTGCGTGGCGGCGGGATTTCCGTTTAACGTCAGCTGTGACAATCTGGAAGGGGACGTTGAGCCCGATCGCATCGCCTTCCAGCGCCGGGTGCATGCTCGGGTGATGACTTTACTTGAACAAGGGATCCCCGAACGTCCGGCGCGCTTTATTCGCGCGTTACAACACTATTATCAAACGCCGCCATTGACGGCGAAACACTTTCCGTGGCCGGAAGACCTGCACTAAGGCCGCACATTACATGACAAGAGGTAAGATGATGATCGCGGAGTTTGAATCACGCATTCTGGCGCTGATTGACAACATGGTAGACCACGCCAGTGATGATGAACTGTTTGCCGGCGGTTATCTGCGCGGCCACCTGACGCTGGCGGTGGCTGAGCTGGAAGGTGAGGGCGAGCATTCTGCTGACGCGGTACACAGCAGAGTTAGCCAAAGCCTGGAGAAAGCCATCAGCGCTGGCGAACTGTCGCCGCCGGACCAAATTCTGGTGCAGGGGATGTGGCATAACCTGTATCAACAGGCGAAAAATCAGGCCTGAGCCATGTTGTAGCCCGGGTCAGGCGTCAGCCGTACCCGGGAAATTGCCTGCCCTCATGGTTTTATTTCACCGCTTTTCCCTTCAGCAGTTTTCTCACCCACAGCCGATTCGGATTCAGCGCCGCCAGGGTGTCGCTATCCAGCGGCAGCGGTTCCGCGCTCATTTGCGCCGCCAGCAGCTCAGCGCTTAACGGCGCGGTGCAAAGCCCGCGCGACCCGAGCGCGCCAAGCATAAACAGGTTGCGACAGACCGGCGCGCTATCGGCGACATCCGGCTGTTCGTGGAGGCTGGCGTATTGCGTCAATGTTGCCGCGTAGTCCGGCACGTTGCCGACCATCGGTAGATGATCGCGGGTGGCGCAGCGCACGCCGCAGCGAGCGTCGTTGGCGCTGATATCCACGTCCTGCGGCCACTCCGCGCCCGGGAAGCAGTCGATCAGCCGTTGCCGGTTGTGCTGCTGATCTTCTTCGCTGAAGGTGGTGTCGGTTTTCCCGCGGTGGTAGCTGGCGCCAATGCAGTGCTGCTGATTTTGCGGATTCTGTGGCGTCAGGTAGCCGTCGTAGCACAGCACCTGGCGCAGGGCGGAAAGCCGCGGGGTGGTGGGAATATGGCTGACCTGGCCGCCAACCGGGTAGACCGGCAGTTGGGCGGTTTGCGCAAAACCAGTGATGCGGTGGCCGTTCGCCAGAACCACCGCCTGATGATAGCGCTGCTGATTGAGCAGCCAGCCATCGCCCTCCGCGCTGAGCGTTTCGACGGGATAACCATAGTGCACGTGCAGTCCGCGCGTGGCCGCCAGCGCCAGCAGCTCGGCGGTGAGCTGCTGCGGGCACAGCCAGCCGCCGGCCGGATAGGTGATGCCGCTGCAGCCGGTATCGACGCCGGTCAGCCCGGCAACCTGTTCCGCCGTCAACGCGCAGGCGATGTCCGGGGGTAAATTCAGCGCCAGCATCTGGGCGATTTTATGCGCGCTTTTCTCATCCCAGCCGAGCTGGGTAACACCGCACCATTGGTGATCGAACATCACCGGCAGCGCGTCATACATTCGGCGGGCGAAGGTAAAGGCGGCCGGAAAAAAGCGTGCCAGCGCCGGATCGTGCTGACTTAACAGCGGATACAGCGCGCCCTGGCGATTGCCGGAGGCGCCCTGCGCTGGAGCCTCATCGGCGCAGTAAAGGGTCACCTGCCAGCCGCGGCGCAGCAGCGCCAGGGAGAGCAGGGCGCTGGCGATCCCGCCGCCGATGATGGCCGCCTCGCGGGCATCGCTGCTACTGCGAGCGAACCAGGGGACGCGCGCAGGAAAGCTCAGCGTTTGCGCCATCTCGCCGGTCAGCATCTCCCGCTTGCGGCCGAAGCCTTTGCTTTTACGCATGGTAAAGCCGGCCTCCTGCAGGCCACGGCGGACAAAACCGGCGGAGGTAAAGGTGGCCAGCGTCCCGCCGGGTCGCGCCAGGCGCGCCATGGCGCTGAACAGATCCTGAGTCCACATGTCGGGATTTTTCGCCGGGGCAAAGCCGTCAAGAAACCAGGCGTCCACCTGCTGGTTCAGCGAATCATCCAGCTCCCTGGTCAGCTCATTGATATCGCCAAACCACAGATCGAGCGTCACCCGCCCGCCGTCGAGCAGCAGACGATGGCACCCGCCGAAGGCCGACGGCCATTGCGCCTGCAGCTGCTGCGCCCACGGAGCCAGCTCTGGCCAGCGCTGGTGCGCCAGGCGGAGATCCTCAGCCTTCAGCGGATATTTTTCAAAACTGATGAAATGTAACCTTTGCAAGGTAACGTTCGGGTTATCACGAACAAAAACGTCAAATGCCTGCCAGAGGGTGAGGAAATTGAGCCCGGTGCCGAAGCCGCTCTCCGCGACGATCATCAGCGGGCGAGGGTGGCTGGGGAAGCGCTCCGGCAGGCGATTTCCGCCGAGAAAAACGTAGCGAGTCTCTTCCAGACCGTTGTCATTGGAAAAGTAAACATCGTCGAAATCTCGGGAAACAGGTGTACCCTCAGCGTTGAATTCCAGGTTGGCGGGTTGTATGGCGTTTTGTTTCACGTAAGTTACTCGAATCACAAGGCGTAGCACGATCTTAACGATGTGTGCCTGAGGGCGCAAATTTATACACAAAATGTCTGATCGGACTTGTTCGGCGTACAAGTGTACGCTATTGTGCGACACGAAACTTAAAATAGTGCGACTTACAGAGGTATTTAATGAAACGTGCAGTGATTACTGGCTTGGGCATCGTTTCCAGCATCGGTAATAACCAGCAGGAAGTCCTGGCATCTCTGCGTGAAGGACGTTCAGGGATCACTTTCTCTCAGGAGCTTAAAGATTCAGGGATGCGCAGCCACGTATGGGGCAACGTCAAACTGGATACCACTGGCCTCATTGACCGCAAAGTAGTGCGCTTTATGAGCGACGCCTCCATCTATGCTTACCTGTCCATGGAACAGGCTGTTGCCGACGCAGGTCTGGCGCCTGAAGCATATCAGAATAACCCGCGTGTCGGCCTGATCGCAGGCTCCGGCGGCGGTTCCCCGAAATTCCAGGTCTTCGGCGCCGATGCCATGCGTAGCCCGCGTGGTCTGAAAGCCGTGGGCCCGTATGTGGTCACCAAAGCGATGGCTTCCGGCGTTTCCGCCTGCCTCGCTACGCCGTTCAAAATTCACGGCGTTAACTACTCCATCAGCTCGGCCTGCGCCACTTCCGCCCACTGTATTGGTAACGCGGTAGAGCAGATCCAGCTGGGCAAACAGGACATCGTCTTTGCCGGCGGCGGCGAAGAGCTGTGCTGGGAAATGGCCTGCGAATTCGATGCCATGGGCGCGCTGTCCACTAAATACAATGACACCCCGGAAAAAGCGTCCCGTACCTATGATGCTAACCGTGACGGCTTCGTTATCGCCGGCGGCGGCGGTATGGTCGTGGTGGAAGAGCTGGAACACGCCCTGGCGCGTGGCGCGCACATCTATGCCGAAATCGTCGGCTATGGCGCGACCTCCGATGGCGCAGACATGGTCGCCCCGTCTGGTGAAGGCGCAGTGCGCTGCATGCAGATGGCGATGCATGGCGTTGATACGCCGATCGACTATCTGAACTCCCACGGTACCTCCACTCCGGTCGGCGACGTGAAAGAGCTGGGCGCCATCCGCGAAGTATTCGGCGACAACAGCCCGGCTATTTCGGCAACTAAAGCGATGACCGGCCACTCGCTGGGCGCGGCGGGCGTACAGGAAGCCATCTACTCCCTGCTGATGCTGGAGCACGGCTTTATCGCGCCGAGCATCAACGTTGAAGAGCTCGACGAGCAGGCTGCCGGCCTGAACATCGTCACCAAACCGACGGACGCTAAGCTGACCACCGTAATGTCCAACAGCTTCGGCTTCGGCGGCACCAACGCCACGCTGGTGATGCGTAAATACAACGCCTAATCAGCATGTGATGCGCAAAGGGGAGCCACCGGCTCCCCTTTTTTGTCATCTTGACAGGGTAAGAGCCCGCAGGCACACTGCTCGCGGATCCATTAGTCTCTCCACTAATGCGTAAGCGTTTAACGTCAACCAACGCGCCTTAACCCTGATAATCAGGTGGAGGGGGCGTGTCGCTTTGCTCGCCTTACTCTGCGAATCTGGAGTAATGCATGTCCGCAGTTACTGAAACAACATCCAATTCTTCGGCCAATTTTTCGCTTTTCCGTATTACGTTTGCCGTCTTTTTGACCTATATGACCGTTGGTTTGCCGCTGCCGGTGATCCCACTCTTTGTCCATCAGGAGCTGGGATTTGGCAACACCGTGGTTGGCGTGGCGGTAGGGATCCAGTTCCTCGCCACCGTTCTGACCCGGGGGTACGCCGGACGTCTGGCAGACCAGTACGGCGCTAAACGCTCTGTCCTGCAGGGGATGCTGGCCTGCGCCCTGGCGGGCGCGGCATGGCTGGCCGCTGCGCTGCTGCCGCTGCCGGTGCTCGCCAGGCTCGGCCTGCTGCTGCTGGGCCGCTTGATCCTCGGGTTTGGCGAAAGCCAGCTGCTGACCGGAAACCTGAGCTG
The DNA here is from genome assembly GCF_018199955.1 of Klebsiella sp. P1954. Lineage (NCBI taxonomy): Bacteria > Pseudomonadati > Pseudomonadota > Gammaproteobacteria > Enterobacterales > Enterobacteriaceae > Klebsiella > Klebsiella sp. P1954. The sequence goes on from NZ_CP073373.1 coordinate 4,511,733, forward strand.
GGGGATGGGCCTGGTGGGACCGGCCCGTTCCGGCAAAGTGATGTCATGGAACGGCATGGCGATGTACGGCTCGCTGGCGGTGGGCGCCCCGCTGGGATTATTGATCTATAGCCATTTTGGCGTGGCGGTGCTGGCCTGTGTCACCATGGGACTACCGCTCGTCGCCTGGCTTATTAACGGTACCGTGCGCAAAGTGGCGGCCCACGGAGGCGAGCGGCCTTCACTCTGGAGCGTCATCGGCATGATCTGGCGGCCGGGCATTGGCCTGGGCCTGCAGGGTGTCGGCTTTGCGGTGATCGGCACCTTCGTCTCCCTCTATTTCGCCAGCCATAGCTGGCCAATGGCCGGCTTTACCCTGACGGCGTTTGGTGGCGCCTTTGTGCTGATGCGAGTGCTGTTCGGCTGGATGCCGGATCGGTTTGGCGGCGTTAAGGTGGCGATGGTCTCGCTGCTGATAGAGGCGGTTGGTCTGACGCTGCTGGGACTGGCGCCGAATGCCTGGCTGGCGCTGGCCGGTGCGGCGCTGACCGGGTGCGGCTGTTCGCTTATTTTCCCCTCACTTGGCGTGGAAGTAGTGAAGCGCGTCCCGGCGCAGGTGCGCGGCACCGCGCTCGGCGGCTATGCGGCCTTTCAGGACATCTCCTATGGCCTGACCGGGCCGCTGACCGGCCTGCTGGCGACCTCGCTGGGCTACTCGTCGGTGTTCCTTGCCGGCGCCCTCTGCGCGGCGCTGGGGATCCTCGTCACCCTTATCTCATTTCGCCGCTAGGTTATTGTCCGGTCTGAAATCGCTGTAGGAAACACCGCGGCGTTTGGCATGAAAGGGAGCCGCAAACGCCGCCGGTGGCTGCTGGGCTACAGCAGGAACCACAGCACAAGGAGCAGGACAACCGCGCCCAGCGCCAGCTGCCACGGCTTAGCGCTCCACGTCCGCCTGGCGACAGGCTCCTCCTGCGGGATGGCCAGCGTCTCCTGGGCGCGGGCCACCCGCAGCACAAACACCTTGTTCAGCAGCGCCAGGATCTGCGCCGGGCTCAGCGTGGTCTGCGGCGTGACCTGCCAGCTGCGACGGGCAAAGTCGACAATTTTCTGCCACTCCGCGGCCTCCAGTGGCTGCTTGAGCGCTCCCTGCAGCGAGGTGAGCGTCGGCGCGCTTTGCGCACTCAGCGTTTGCCGCGCCTGTAGCCAGTACGAAAGCGGCAGGAAGTGCGTCGCCGGGATCAGCTCCCCGGACTTGACGCCGCAAAGCTCCAGCATGGATTGCCAAATCAGCTTGCTTGGTTCGCCGGTGGCGGCCGCCAGCTTAGTCACCAGCTGATTGAGCGTATTATGCTCGGCTGGCAACAGCGGGCGCAGGGTCGGCGGGCGCTGCTGCGGCTGCGGGATCGACAGCTGGCCATGCTGCAGCAGATGCAGAATGGTCTCCAGCTGCGTCTGGCTAAGGGCATGCAGCGCCGTTTGCCCATAATGCTGACGAATATAATCGCTCACCGCCTGGCGGTTATTGCCCTGACCGAGCAGATCGCTGAGCTGCGCTAAGGTCTGGCGATGATGATGATTATCCTGAGCGGCGGCTAAGCGCTGGTTGAGACTGGCCTCCGCGGCGCTGAAATGGCAGGCCAGCAGGGGCGAGTCGCCTTTCAGTCCGAGGTCATGTTTGACGCAGGCCCACACTTCCGCGTTCTGCTGCGAGGTCAGCGCCACCAGGCGCGTGATCAGTCGCTCCAGAACGGTGCGTTGCTGCATGGAAAGCGAAGGTTCGCCGGTGGCGGCAGTGCCTGATGGGCCTCGCCCTGGAGGACGGTCTGGCATATCAGCAAGGGGGTGCGTCATGATTCATCCTTTCGATATCGCGGTGCAGGAACCAGGTGATGAGTATGCCTGGCGGCCAGATTATGGCACACTTCCCCAGTTAACTCTCGTTCTCAGACAGGTACTGAACTGTGAAAATCCTCGTTGATGAAAATATGCCCTATGCCCGTGAGCTTTTTAGCCGTTTAGGCGACGTGCAGGCGATCCCAGGCCGTCCGGTCCCGGCCGATGCCCTGACCGATGCGGATGCCCTAATGGTGCGCTCGGTCACCCGGGTCAATGAAGCATTGCTCGCCGGCAAGGCCATTAAGTTCGTCGGCACCGCTACCGCCGGCACCGATCACGTCGATCAGGCGTGGCTGCAGCAGGCGGGGATTGGTTTCTCTGCGGCGCCCGGCTGTAACGCCATTGCGGTGGTAGAGTACGTCTTTTCATCGCTGCTGATGCTGGCTGAACGCGACGGCTTTGCGCTGCGCGATCGCACCGTCGGGATCGTCGGCGTCGGTAACGTTGGCGGGCGACTGCAAAAGCGCCTGGAAGCGTTGGGGATCAAAACTCTGCTCTGCGACCCACCGCGCGCCGATCGCGGCGACGAAGGTGACTTCCGCTCCCTCGAGGCGCTGGTCCAGGAAGCCGATGTCATCACCTTCCATACGCCGCTGTATAAAGAAGGGCAATATAAAACCCTGCATCTGGCGGATGAGGCGCTGATAAGCCGCCTGAAGCCTGGAACGATTTTGATCAACGCCTGCCGCGGGCCGGTGGTCGATAACGCCGCACTGCTAAAGCGGCTGGAAGCTGGTCAGCCGCTGAGTGTGGTATTGGACGTCTGGGAGCCGGAGCCGGATCTAAACGTTGAGCTTCTCAAGCGAGTGGATATCGGTACCGCGCATATCGCCGGCTACACCCTCGAAGGGAAAGCGCGCGGGACGACGCAGGTTTTTGAAGCCTACAGCGCCTTTATCGGCCATCCGCAGCAGGTAGCGCTGGACACTCTGCTGCCGGCGCCGGAATTTGGCCGCATTACCCTGCATGGGCCGCTCGATCAGCCGACGCTGAAAAGACTGGTCCACTTGGTGTATGATGTGCGCCGCGATGATGCGCCGCTGCGGAAGGTGGCCGGCGTCGCCGGTGAATTCGACAAGCTGCGTAAAAATTATCAGGAACGTCGCGAATGGTCTTCGCTGTATGTGCAGTGCAGCGATGAGCAGGCGGCGACGCTGTTGCGCCAGCTCGGTTTTAACGCCGTGCATCATCCTGTTCGTTAATGTCTTCTTAATGCCCCTGCCGGATACTCCGGCGGGGCCGCTTTATTTCTGGAGTTAACCACCATGTCTGAAGGCTGGAATATTGCCGTACTGGGCGCAACGGGCGCCGTAGGCGAAGCCCTGCTCGAAACTCTTGCTGAACGCCAGTTCCCGGTAGGAGAGATTTTTGCTCTGGCGCGCAACGACAGCGCGGGCGAACATCTGCGTTTTGGTGGCAAGTCGGTGATCGTCAAAGACGCCGCCGAATTTGACTGGACCCAGGCCCAGCTGGCTTTCTTCGCCGCCGGCGTCGAAGCCAGTGCAGCGTATGTCGAAGAAGCGACCAACGCCGGGTGTCTGGTTATCGATCTCAGCGGCCTGTTTGCGCTGGAGCCGGACGTACCGCTGGTGGTGCCGGACGTGAACCCATTCGTATTAGGCGATTACCGCAACCGCAACCTGATTGCGGTGCCTAATAGCCTGACCAGTCAGCTGTTGACGGCGCTCAAACCGCTGATCGATCAGGGCGGGTTGTCGCGCATTAGCGTCACTAACCTGCTCTCCGCCTCGGGGCAGGGGAAAAAAGCGGTGGATGCGCTGGCGGGTCAGAGCGCTAAGCTGCTGAACGGCATCCCTATCGATGAAGACGATTTCTTTGGTCGCCAGCTGGCGTTCAACATGCTGCCGCTGCTGCCGGATCGTGAAGGTAGCGTGCGCGAAGAGCGCCGGATCGTCGATGAAGCGCGCAAAATTCTTCAGGATGACGGGCTGATGATCTCCGCCAGCGTCGTTCAGTCGCCGGTCTTCTACGGCCATGCGCAGATGGTGAGCTTCGAAGCGATGCGCCCGCTGGCGGCGGAGGAGGCGCGCGACGCTTTTACCCGCGGCGAGGATATCGAACTTTCTGAAGAGGGCGAATTCCCGACTCAGGTTGGTGATGCCTCAGGCAATGCCCGCCTCTCCATCGGCTGCGTGCATAACGATTACGGTATGCCGGAGCAGATCCAGTTCTGGTCGGTAGCGGATAACGTGCGCTTCGGCGGCGCGCTGATGGCGGTGAAGATCGCCGAGAAGCTGATTGAGGAGTACCTGTACTGATGTCTGAGATGGAGCAACAGCCGATCTGTAAAATCGCGCTGGGCATCGAGTACGACGGCAGCAAATATTACGGCTGGCAGCGGCAAAACGAAGTGCGCAGCGTGCAGGAGAAGCTGGAAAAGGCGCTCTCGCAGGTGGCGAACGAACCGATTACCGTCTTTTGCGCCGGCCGCACCGACGCCGGCGTCCATGGCACCGGCCAGGTGGTGCATTTCGAAACCCGGGCGCAGCGGAAAGATGCCGCCTGGACGCTGGGGGTAAATGCGAATTTACCTGGTGACATCGCGGTGCGTTGGGTCAAACATGTACCGGCGGATTTTCACGCCCGGTTCAGCGCCACGGCGCGCCGCTATCGCTACGTCATCTATAATCATCGCCTGCGTCCGGCGGTGTTAAGTCATGGCGTGACGCATTTTCACCAGCCGCTCGACGCCGAGCGTATGCAGCGCGCCGCGCAGTGTCTGCTGGGAGAGAATGACTTTACCTCGTTTCGCGCGGTACAGTGCCAGTCGCGTACCCCGTGGCGCAACGTGATGCATATTAACGTTACCCGCTACGGCGCGTATGTGGTGGTGGATATCAAAGCGAATGCCTTTGTACATCATATGGTCAGGAATATTGTAGGCAGCCTGATGGAGGTCGGGGCCGGAAACCAGCCGGAGAGCTGGATGGCAGAACTGCTGGCAGCAAAAGACAGGACGCTCGCTGCGGCAACGGCAAAAGCGGAAGGGTTGTATCTGGTGTCGGTGGATTACCCGGCCCACTATGATTTACCGGTGCTGCCAATGGGCCCGCTGTTTCTGGCGGACTAATAGGGTCATTAAGGGTAAAGACAAACATGGACTTGATTCACTTTTTAATTGATTTCATCCTGCATATTGATGTGCACCTTGCCGAACTGGTTGCCCAGTATGGCGTCTGGGTTTATGCCATTCTGTTTTTGATTCTGTTCTGCGAAACCGGGCTGGTGGTGACGCCATTCCTGCCGGGCGATTCCCTGCTGTTCGTCGCGGGCGCGCTCTCGGCCTTGCCAACCAACGATCTCAATGTCCACCTGATGGTACTGCTGATGGTCATCGCGGCCATCGTCGGCGATGCGGTCAACTACACCATTGGCCGGCTGTTCGGTGAAAAGCTGTTCAGCAATCCGAACTCAAAGATATTCCGTCGCAGCTATCTGGATAAAACCCACAGCTTTTACGAACGTCACGGCGGGAAAACCATTATCCTGGCGCGCTTTGTGCCGATAGTCCGAACCTTCGCGCCGTTTGTGGCGGGAATGGGGCATATGTCCTATCGTCATTTTGCAGCCTATAACGTGGTTGGGGCGCTGCTGTGGGTGCTGCTGTTCACCTATGCCGGCTATCTGTTTGGCGATTTGCCGGTGGTGCAGGAGAACCTGAAGCTGCTGATCGTGGCGATCATCGTGCTTTCCGTCCTGCCGGGCGTGATTGAGATTATTCGCCACAAGCGGGCGGCGGCGAAGCAGGCGAAGTAGTTTAGCCTGTGTTGCGCGTGGCGGTGCAGAGCGTCACGCGCAGCGGTTTGACCACTTTTTTATCCCATGTTCCGGGATGATATGATTTAATGTGCAACATTCATGGTCTGTAAGAGGCAAAAATGGCATTATGCGCCCCTTACGACAAAACTGGCATCGACCAGGTTCAGGCAGAAAGGTTATCAATGAGCTGGATTGAACGAATTAAAAGCAACATCACTCCCACCCGCAAGGCGAGCATTCCTGAGGGTGTATGGACCAAGTGCGACAGCTGCGGTCAGGTACTCTACCGCGCCGAGCTGGAGCGCAACCTGGAGGTTTGTCCTAAGTGCGATCACCATATGCGCATGTCGGCGCGTAATCGCCTGCATAGCCTGTTGGATGAAGGTTCTCTGGTAGAACTGGGTAGCGAACTTGAGCCAAAAGATGTGCTGAAGTTCCGTGATTCAAAAAAATACAAAGACCGCCTGGCGTCTGCTCAGAAAGAGACGGGCGAGAAAGACGCGCTGGTGGTGATGAAAGGTACTCTCTACGCGATGCCGGTGGTTGCCGCCGCCTTTGAATTCTCCTTTATGGGGGGATCGATGGGTTCCGTCGTCGGCGCACGCTTTGTACGCGCGGTGGAGCAGGCGCTGGAAGATAACTGCCCGCTGATCTGCTTCTCCGCCTCCGGTGGCGCCCGTATGCAGGAAGCGCTGATGTCGCTGATGCAGATGGCGAAAACCTCCGCGGCGCTGGCGAAAATGCAGGAGCGCGGACTGCCGTACATCTCCGTGCTGACCGACCCGACCATGGGCGGCGTATCGGCGAGCTTTGCGATGCTGGGCGATCTGAACATTGCCGAGCCGAAAGCGCTGATCGGCTTTGCCGGTCCTCGCGTTATCGAGCAGACCGTACGCGAGAAGCTGCCGCCGGGATTCCAGCGCAGTGAGTTCCTGATTGAAAAAGGGGCGATCGATATGATCGTTCGCCGTCCGGAAATGCGTCTCAAGCTGGCCAGCATTCTGGCGAAGCTGATGAACCTGCCGGCGCCGGTTGCCGTTTCGGAAGCGCCTCATGAAGGCGTGGTGGTGCCGCCGGCACCGGATCAGGAACCTGAGGCCTGATAAAGCAGAGGGCAGGGCCTGGCGGCGCTGCCCTTTTTTATTCATACGCGTTAACCGTCAATTCTTACGGGCATCATGGAAAAAGATCCTATTCCTCAGGCCACGTCGCCCCTGGCTACGTGGCTTTCTTATCTGGAACATCTGCACAGTAAAACCATCGACCTTGGGCTGGCGCGCGTCAGCGAGGTCGCCGGGCAGATGGATATCGTTAAACCGGCGCCGTTCGTTTTTACCGTCGCGGGCACCAATGGCAAAGGCACCACCTGCCGCACGCTGGAAACCATCCTGATGGCGGCCGGTTATAAAGTGGGGGTCTACAGCTCTCCGCATCTGGTGCGCTACACCGAACGCGTGCGCATTCAGGGGGCTGAACTGCCGGAGGCGGCGCATACGGCTTCGTTTGCTGAAATCGAAGCGGCGCGGGGTGACATCTCGCTGACCTATTTTGAATACGGCACGCTCTCGGCGCTGTGGCTGTTTAAGCAGGCGCAGCTGGATGTAGTGATCCTTGAGGTCGGGCTCGGCGGGCGTCTCGACGCCACCAACATCGTTGATGCCGACGTCGCGGTGGTCACCAGCATCGCCCTCGATCATACCGACTGGCTGGGGCCGGATCGCGAAAGTATCGGCCGGGAAAAAGCGGGCATCTTTCGCGCCGGTAAACCGGCGGTGGTGGGGGAGCCGGATATGCCGCTCACCATCGCGGAAGTGGCTAGCGAGAAGGGCGCGCTGCTCCAGCGCCGCGGCGTCGACTGGCGCTATGAGGTGGAGGGCGAAACGTGGTCCTTCCGCGATACGGCAGGGGCGTTAAGCCACCTGCCTCTGCCTCAGGTGCCGTTGCCGAATGCGGCGACGGCCGTGGCGGCGCTGCGCGCCAGCGGACTTGCCGTGGATGACGCTATCCTGCGCGCAGGGATCCGCGATGCGATGCTCCCGGGACGCTTTCAGATAATCAGCGATGCCCCGCGAGTGATCCTCGATGTGGCGCACAACCCGCACGCGGCGGCCTATCTCGCCGGGCGTCTCAAAACGTTAGCGAAAACGGGACGCGTGCTGGCGGTTATTGGTATGCTGCATGATAAGGACATCGCCGGCACGTTGGCCAATCTGGCCCCGGAAGTCGATGCCTGGTACTGCGCGCCGCTGGAAGGCCCGCGCGGCGCGACGGCAGAGCAGCTGGTGGAACATTTGCGCTGCGGTACAGTCTATAGCAGCGTGGCGCAGGCGTGGCGTGCGGCCATGGCTGACGCTAAAGTGGAAGATACCGTGCTGGTGTGTGGTTCGTTTCACACCGTAGCGCAGGTTATGGAAGAGATAGACGCGGGGAGAATCGGTGGCGAGTAAGTTTCAGAACCGTTTAGTCGGGACAATCGTGCTGGTGGCGCTGGGGGTGATTATCCTGCCAGGGCTGCTGGACGGGCAGAAAAAGCATTACCAGGATGAGTTTGCCGCGATCCCGCTGGTACCGAAACCGGGCGATCGCGATGAACCGGATATGTTGCCGGCGGCAACCCAGGCGTTGCCTTCGCAACCGCCGGAAGGGGCGGCGGAAGAGGTGCGGGCGGGCGATGCCGCCGCGCCATCGTTAAATCCATCGCGTATTCCGGTGAACAGCAACAGCTTCGATGACGTTCAGGAGCCGGTGGCCGCGAAACCGCAGCCCAAGCCGCAGCCGAAACCGCAGCCGCAACAGCAAGCCGCGACGCCAACGCCGCCGCCGGCTAAGCCACAGCAGCAACAGTCACCGCAGCAGCAGGCGGCCCTGCCGGCGCCGACCGGCAAAGCCTATGTGGTTCAGCTGGGCGCGTTGAAGAACGCCGATAAGGTGAATGAGATTGTCGGTAAACTGCGGGCGTCGGGCTTCAAAGTCTATACGTCGCCTTCGACGCCGGTACAGGGTAAAATTACCCGTATCCTCGTCGGGCCGGATGCGTCAAAAGACAAGCTCAAGGGCCAGCTGGGCGATCTGCAACAGATCTCCGGGCTCAGCGGGGTAGTGATGGGCTTCACCCCGAACTGATTGTTTTTTCCGCGATGCGGAAAGAACACGGCGGGGCTAAACGCCCCGTAAACCCTGTCTCAGCCGCCCTGAAGAGGCGAAAGACAGTCTGGCGTTGAATGTTTTTTCAGCGCCATTTTTATTTCTGTAGGGCAAGGAAATCCCTACGCAAACGTTTTCTTTTTCTGTTAGAATGCGCCCCGAACTGGACGACAGGGCGTAAAATCGTGGGACGTATATGGTCTGGATTGATTACGCCATTATGGCGGTGCTGGGTCTTTCTTGCCTGGTCAGCCTGATCCGCGGCTTCGTTCGCGAAGCTTTATCGTTAGTCACGTGGGGTTGCGCGTTTTATGTCGCCAGCCACTACTACGCTGATCTGTCTGTCTGGTTTACGGGCTTTGAGGATGAACGGGTTCGAAATGGGATTGCTATTGCGGCGCTGTTTATCGTGACGCTCATCGTTGGCGCTATCGTGAACTATGTGATAGGCCAGCTGGTGGAGAAGACCGGTTTGTCAGGTACCGACAGGGTATTGGGGATCTGCTTCGGCGCGCTACGTGGGGTGCTGATCATCGCCGCTATTCTGTTCTTCCTTGACACCTTTACCGGGATGGCGAAGAGCGATGACTGGCATCAGTCGCAGTTTATTCCCTATTTTACCCCCGTCATCAGATGGTTTTTTGAATACCTGCAAAGCTCGTCAAGTTTCTTGCCTAAAGTATAGACTTTAGGTCGTTGCTGAACGAGGAAAAGACGTATGTGCGGTATTGTCGGTATCGCCGGTGTTATGCCGGTTAACCAGTCGATTTATGATGCGCTAACGGTGCTCCAGCACCGTGGACAGGATGCCGCTGGCATCATCACCATTGATGCCAACAACTGCTTCCGGTTGCGTAAGGCTAACGGGCTGGTAAGCGACGTATTCGAAGCCCGCCATATGCAGCGTATGCAGGGCAATATGGGGATTGGCCACGTGCGTTACCCCACGGCGGGCAGCTCCAGCGCCTCCGAAGCGCAGCCGTTTTACGTCAACTCGCCGTATGGCATCACGTTGGCGCATAACGGCAACCTGACCAACGCCCATGAGCTGCGTAAAAAGCTGTTTGAAGAAAAACGCCGCCACATCAATACCACCTCAGATTCCGAAATCCTCCTCAATATTTTCGCCAGTGAGCTGGATAACTTCCGTCACTACCCACTGGAAGCGGACAACATCTTTGCCGCGATTGCGGCGACCAACCGCTTGATCCGCGGCGCGTACGCGTGCGTGGCGATGATCATCGGTCATGGCATGGTGGCCTTCCGCGACCCGAACGGCATTCGTCCGCTGGTGCTGGGCAAACGTGACGTAGGCGATGGCCGCACCGAGTATATGGTGGCCTCGGAAAGCGTGGCGCTTGACACCCTTGGCTTTGAATTCCTGCGCGATGTGGCGCCGGGCGAAGCGGTTTATATTACCGAGAAGGGCCAGCTGTTTACCCGTCAGTGCGCCGATAACCCGGTCAGCAACCCGTGCCTGTTCGAGTACGTCTATTTTGCCCGTCCGGACTCGTTTATCGACAAAATTTCCGTCTACAGCGCCCGCGTTAATATGGGGACCAAGCTGGGCGAGAAGATTGCCCGCGAGTGGGAAGATCTGGATATTGACGTCGTTATCCCGATCCCGGAGACCTCCTGCGATATCGCGCTGGAGATCGCCCGCATCCTCGACAAGCCTTATCGACAGGGCTTCGTGAAGAACCGCTACGTCGGCCGCACATTTATCATGCCGGGCCAGCAGCTGCGTCGTAAGTCTGTGCGCCGCAAGCTCAACGCCAACCGTGCGGAGTTCCGCGATAAGAACGTGCTGCTGGTGGACGATTCCATCGTTCGCGGCACCACCTCGGAGCAGATCATCGAGATGGCGCGCGAAGCAGGGGCGAAAAAAGTGTATCTGGCCTCAGCCGCGCCGGAAATTCGTTTCCCGAACGTGTACGGTATCGATATGCCGACCGCCAACGAACTTATCGCTCATGGCCGCGAAGTGGATGAGATCCGCCAGATCATTGGCGCCGATGGCCTGATTTTCCAGGATCTCAACGATCTGATCGAGGCGGTGCGCGCGGAAAATCCGGATATTCAGCAGTTTGAATGTTCTGTGTTCAACGGCGTGTACGTCACCCGGGATGTCGACCAGCAGTACCTCGACTACCTCGATTCCCTGCGTAACGATGATGCCAAAGCGGTTCAGCTGCAGAACGAAGTCGAAAACCTCGAGATGCACAACGAGGGGTAAGCCGTTCACGCGTCGCGGGCCCGCCGTTCCTGATGGACGGCGGGCCTTTTTTTCGCCCGGCAACGGTGCGTCAATGGTTGCGCCAACGGCTATAATCCGGCAAAGTCTGCGGCACGACGCGCAAGGGGTAACAGAACGTGAAACGACTGATTATTGGCATTTCCGGCGCCAGCGGCGCCATCTATGGCGTGCGGATGCTGCAGGTGCTGCGGGATGTGCCGGATATTGAAACCCATCTGATCCTCAGTCAGGCGGCGCGCCAGACGCTGGCGATGGAGACCGACTTTACCGTGCGTGAAGTGCAGGCGCTGGCTGATGTGGTGCATGATGCCCGCGACATCGCCGCCAGTATCTCCTCCGGCTCGTTTAAAACCGCCGGGATGGTGATTTTACCCTGCTCAATGAAAACGCTCTCGGGTATTGTCCATAGCTACACGGATGGTCTGCTGACGCGGGCGGCGGATGTGGTGCTGAAGGAGCGTCGTCCGCTGGTGCTCTGCGTGCGGGAGACTCCGTTCCATCTTGGCCATCTGCGACTGCTGGTGCAGGCTGCGGAGCTGGGGGCGGTGATTATGCCGCCGGTGCCGGCCTTCTACCATCGGCCGCAAAGCCTGGATGATGTTATCAACCAGACCGTCAACCGGGTACTCGATCAGTTCGACATTAGCCTGGAACAAGACTTATTTACGCGCTGGCAAGGGTCACAGGATTGCACCAAATAGGTGCGTGAAATGTACGCTTGCGCTGCGCTGGTGCAAATTTGTCGTCCCGATCAAATCCTCGACATTTATTTCGTCTTTTTGCGCTCAGGCGCTGCGGTTTCGCCAGTAATGCTGGTATCTTCCCTTTTAAGACAATCCTGCAACTTTATTTTAACAAATTTAACCCTGTTCCCGGCACGCACCGGGAAGATGGCACAAAAACTGCAGGATTGATCGGCAATCACCATAACAAGCAACGCACCACATCACGACACTTAAGGGTACTGTATGAAGAAGACGATTCTGGCTCTCTCTTTACTCGTGGGAATGAGCAGCACGGCCAGTGTGTTTGCTGCTCTGCCGCAGAGCATTCGCATTGGCACTGACGCGACCTATGCGCCCTTTTCGTCGAAAGACGCGAAAGGGGACTTTGTTGGCTTTGATATCGATTTAGGCAATGAACTGTGCTCCCGTATTAAGGTGAAATGTACCTGGGTCGGCAGTGATTTTGACTCCCTGATCCCCTCCCTCAAGGCGAAGAAAATTGACGCCATCATCTCCTCGCTCTCCATCACCGAGAAGCGCCAGCAAGAGATCGCCTTCTCTGACAAGCTCTATGCCGCCGACTCCCGGCTGATCGCGGCCAAAGGCTCGCCGATCCAGCCGACGCTGGAGGCGCTGAAAGGTAAGCACGTCGGCGTGCTGCAGGGCTCCACGCAGGAAGCCTATGCTAACGATCGCTGGCGCAGCCAGGGCGTTGACGTGGTGGCATATCAGAACCAGGACCTGATCTATTCCGACCTCTCCGCTGGTCGTCTGGATGCGGCGCTGCAGGATGAAGTCGCCGCCAGCGAAGGCTTCCTGAAGCAGCCTGCCGGGAAAGATTTCGCCTTTGCCGGCCCGTCCGTTAAAGACAAAAAGTACTTTGGCGACGGCACCGGTATCGGCCTGCGTAAGGACGACGCCGAGCTGAAAGCCGCGTTTGATAAAGCGCTGGGCGAGATGCGCAAAGACGGCACTTACGACAAAATGGCGAAGAAATACTTCGATTTTAACGTCTACGGCGACTAAGACTGCCGCAGGCCCGCGCTATCGGGTGGGCCTGCCGCCATGCTCGTGTAAAAGCCCTGAAAAGGTGCATCGCCAGACGCTGTGGATCATTTTAGTGCAAAGGCAGGCGCTTTTGTGGCTAAAAAATGCATAGTTAAGCGTTTGTGATGCAAAAAAATGGCCTTTCTGGTGCATAAATCTTTGCCCTCAAGGGGCGAATAATGGCACGATAACTGGTGTTAATAGTTCTAATAAACCCGTTAGAATGACAGTCTGTCGAGGATAGTTATGAAAAAACTGGCGTTGTCTCTCTCTTTAGCGCTGGCCCTTTCCAGCGTTTCCACGGTCTTTGCCGCTATTCCGCAAAAAATTCGTATCGGTACCGATCCGACTTATGCTCCCTTCGAATCGAAGAATGCGCAGGGGGAATTGGTGGGTTTTGATATCGATCTGGCAAAAGAGCTGTGTAAGCGTATTAATACCCAATGTACCTTTGTGGAAAACCCGCTGGATGCGCTGATCCCCTCTTTAAAAGCGAAGAAAATCGACGCGATTATGTCTTCGCTGTCGATTACCGAAAAGCGTCAGCAGGAAATCGCTTTCACCGACAAACTGTATGCGGCTGATTCGCGTCTGGTGGTGAAAAAGGGCAGCCCGGTAACGCCGGATCTTGCCACCCTCAAGGGTAAGCGCGTGGGCGTGCTGCAGGGTACGACGCAGGAAACTTACGGTAATGAGCACTGGGCGCCGAAAGGTATCGAAATTGTCTCCTATCAGGGGCAGGACAATATCTATTCCGACCTGACCGCCGGCCGGATCGACGCCGCTTTCCAGGATGAGGTCGCGGCCAGCGAAGGGTTCCTGAAACAGCCTATTGGTAAAGATTACCAGTTTGGTGGCCCGTCAATCAAAGACGAGAAACTGTTTGGTGTTGGCACCGGTATGGGGCTGCGTAAGGAAGACAACGAACTGCGTGAAGCGCTGAATAAGGCGTTTGCAGAGATGCGTAAGGACGGCACCTACGACAAGCTGGCGAAAAAATATTTCGATTTTAACGTATACGGCGAATAATTCTCACGCCTCGCCATTGCGTGCGTTTCGCGCGCAATGGTGAATGACAGACAGGGTAGGCAGCATGCTGTATGGGTTTTCACAGGTTATTTTGCAGGGTGCGCTCGTCACCCTGGAGCTTGCGCTCAGCTCGGTCGTTCTCGCCGTCCTGATAGGGCTGGCGGGCGCTGGCGCAAAGTTATCGAGCAATCGTCCACTGGCGCTGGTGTTTGAAGGCTATACCACTCTGATCCGCGGCGTGCCCGATCTGGTGCTGATGCTGCTGATTTTCTACGGCCTGCAGATTGCGCTAAACAGCGTTACCGACGCGCTGGGCATGGCCCAGTTTGATATCGATCCGATGATCGCCGGGATTATTACCCTTGGCTTTATCTATGGCGCCTATTTTACGGAAACCTTCCGCGGCGCCTACTTGGCGGTGCCGAAGGGGCATATCGAAGCGGCTACCGCCTTTGGCTTTAGCGGCGGGCAGACGTTCCGGCGTATTCTCTTCCCGGCGATGATGCGCTACGCGCTGCCGGGGATAGGCAACAACTGGCAGGTTATCCTCAAGGCGACGGCGCTGGTCTCGTTGCTGGGGCTGGAGGATGTGGTCAAAGCCACGCAGCTGGCCGGGAAAAGCACCTGGCAGCCGTTCTACTTCGCCATCGTCTGCGGCCTGATTTATCTGGTGTTTACCACCGTTTCTAATGGCGTACTGCTGCTGCTCGAACGCCGCTATACCGTTGGCGTGAAGAGGGCTGACCTGTGATTGAAATTATTCAGGAGTACTGGAAATCACTACTGTGGACCGACGGCTATCGCTTTACCGGCGTGGCGATTACCTTATGGTTGCTGATCTCTTCAGTGGTAATGGGGGGCATCCTGGCGTTGTTTCTGGCCATCGGCCGCGTCTCGAGCAATAAGTTTATCCAGTTCCCCATCTGGCTGTTCACTTACATATTTCGCGGCACGCCGCTGTATGTGCAACTGCTGGTTTTTTACTCCGGCATGTATACCCTGGAAATCGTCAAAGGCACGGAGCTGTTGAACGCTTTTTTCCGCAGCGGGCTAAACTGCACGGTACTGGCGTTAACCCTGAATACTTGCGCCTATACCACTGAAATTTTCGCCGGCGCGATCCGCTCAGTACCCGCCGGAGAAATTGAAGCAGCGCGGGCCTACGGCTTCTCGTCAGTCAAACTGTATCGCTGCATTATTCTGCCTTCCGCGCTGCGGATTGCACTGCCGGCCTACAGTAACGAAGTGATCCTCATGCTGCACTCTACCGCGCTGGCGTTTACCGCTACGGTACCGGATCTGCTGAAAATCGCCCGCGATATCAACTCGGCCACCTATCAGCCGTTCACCGCGTTTGGCATCGCCGCGGTGCTTTATTTAATTATCTCGTATGTGCTGATTAGCTTGTTCCGTAAAGCGGAAAAGCGCTGGTTGCAGCATATCAAACCTTCTTCGACGCATTGAGAACGCCATGTCCGACAATAAATTAAACGTTATCGATCTGCATAAACGCTATGGGGAACACGAGGTGCTGAAGGGCGTCTCGCTGCAGGCGAAAGCCGGGGACGTTATCAGCATCATCGGTTCATCGGGTTCCGGAAAAAGTACCTTTTTGCGCTGTATTAACTTCCTTGAAAAACCGAGCGAAGGCACGATCGTCGTCAGCGGCCAAAATATTGGTCTGGTACGGGATAAAGACGGCCAGCTGAAGGTGGCCGACAAGAACCAGTTGCGCCTGCTGCGCACCCGGTTGACCATGGTGTTTCAGCATTTCAATCTGTGGAGCCATATGACGGTGCTGGAGAACGTCATGGAGGCGCCGATTCAGGTGCTGGGCTTAAGCAAACAGGAAGCGCGCGAACGGGCGGTGAAATACCTGGCCAAGGTCGGGATAGACGAACGTCAGCAGGCGAAGTATCCGGTGCATCTTTCCGGTGGCCAGCAGCAGCGTGTCTCTATTGCCCGCGCGCTGGCGATGGAACCGGAAGTGCTGCTGTTTGATGAGCCGACCTCCGCGCTGGATCCGGAACTGGTGGGCGAAGTGTTACGCATTATGCAGCAGCTGGCGGAAGAGGGAAAAACCATGGTGGTGGTGACCCATGAAATGGGCTTTGCCCGCCACGTCTCTTCACATGTCATTTTTCTGCATCAGGGTAAAATTGAAGAAGAAGGGCATCCGGATGCGCTGTTTGGCGCGCCGAAAAGCCCGCGCCTGCAGCAGTTTCTGAAAGGTTCGCTGAAATAATCGGCTCATCCGGCGTCTGCGGACGCCGGATGAGCTTCCCGCTCCAGCCGATAGATCCAGTCATCGTAATCGACGCCGTTCAGATGATAGGCTTTCTCCAG
This sequence comes from Klebsiella sp. P1954, assembly GCF_018199955.1. Classification (NCBI taxonomy): domain Bacteria; kingdom Pseudomonadati; phylum Pseudomonadota; class Gammaproteobacteria; order Enterobacterales; family Enterobacteriaceae; genus Klebsiella; species Klebsiella sp. P1954. The sequence goes on from NZ_CP073373.1 coordinate 4,527,939, forward strand.
CACCTGGGTGCGCACAAAGCCTTGCTTCTCCAGCAGGCGCGATGAGCCACGGTTTTCACCCAGCACCCAGGCATTGATGGCCTGCACCCCCAGGGTGGTGAAACCATACTCGCAGACCGCCCGCAGCGCTTCGCTGGCATAGCCTTTTCCCTGAGCCTGAGGCAGCAGCGCGTAGCCGACGTCAGCTTCGTGCGGATTTTTCGGACTGATGCGGAGCCCAATATCGCCCAGCGCCTCGCCGAATTTATCGCGCAATACAAACACCCCGGGATCGGCACAGCGACTGACGAAGACGCTGCGCAGCGCCCCATCGCTTAACACCTCCCCCATAAAACGCATCACCTGCGGATCCTGGCGCAGGCGCAGAAAAAAGGGCCAGTCATCGGTAACAAAGCGGGTAAGCGAAAGGCGTGGTGTGGTGATGGTCGTCATAAAGCAGTCAATACGCAGAAAGAAAAGCCTACCTTAGCACTTTGCTTCGCCAGGTAACACCGGCGAACCGGCCGGCTGGCGGTGAATTCAGGCGATTAAGGGAGCTGGTTGTCCTGAATATGGCGATGCTGCAGCGCCAGGGTGAGGCCATCCAGGCGTGGAGCATGAGCCAGCAGAATGGAATCAGAGGAGCCAATGCTCCCCTGTGTCAGCCATTAACTCAGCACATCCTTTAGCGCTTCGTCCAGATCGTACCAGCGGAAGGCAAAGCCGGCGGCCTCCAGACGCTTTGGCAGCGCGCGCTGGCCGCCGAGCACCAGGACGGCGGATTCCCCCATCAACAGGCGGATAGCGGCGGCGGGAACGCGGAAAATCGCCGGTCGATGGAGCGCATGACCCAGCGCATGGGCGAACTGCTCGTTATGCACCGGGTAGGGAGAAACCATATTGAACGGACCGCGCAGATCGTTATCCAGCAGCCACAGAATGCCGTTAACCATATCGTCGATATGGATCCAGGCCAGGTACTGTCTGCCGTTGCCGATAGGCCCGCCGAGGCCGAGCTTAAAGGCGGGTGTCATTTTGCCGAGAATACCGCCCCGCGGAGCCAGTACCACGCCGGTGCGCAGCAGGCAGACGCGGGTGCGCTCGCTTTGCGCTTCGCAGGCAATTTGCTCCCAGCGGGCGCACAGCTTATGGGTAAACTCATTGTGCGGTGGCTCTTCTTCGGTCACCACCACCTCGCCGAGGTCGCCATAGTAGCCGATGGCAGACCCGCTGATCAGCACGGAGGGAGGGGGGTCGCTGGCGTGGATCAGGCCCACCAGCCGCTGCGTGAGATCCCAGCGGCTATGGCACAAGCGTTGTTTCTGCTCGGCCGTCCAGCGTTTATCAGCGATGGGTTCACCCGCCAGATTGATGACGGCATCAATATCATTGAGGTGGTGATGGCCCTCGAAATCGCGCCACAGGGTGACGCGCGGATCGAGACGGGCGCGGGCGGTATCCGGATGTCGCGTGGAGACCGTGACGCTATGCCCGAGCTCCAGCAATCTGGGTATCAGATGTCGGCCAATCAGGCCGGTACCACCAGTAAGCAGGATCTTCATACCACCTCCCTGACATGGTTAGCGACGCCAGCTCATGGTCATGGACACCGAGTCGGCATAGCGCAGCGCATGAAGTTTATCAATCTCCACTTCAGCATATGTGACCCAGTGATGTTCGCATGCGATATTCAGCACATCCTGAGTTAATTTTTCCAGCAGCGAAAAACGGCCATTCTCAAGATGGCTGATTATACGCTTGGTAATGGTGCGGTAGTTCAGCGCATCATTGATGTCCTCGCTGTCGCGCGCTTTATCGGCAGGGTAGTGAATGGCTACATTCACTACCACGTCCTGGCGGTTGGCGATCTCTTCCTCTTTAATACCAATAAAAGTCCGCAGGCGCAGGTTCTTAATACGAATAATGGCGTCTGGTTGAGACATTGCAGGCTTCCTCCGTGGTGTAAGTCCTGCAATCATACAACAAAGCGCGACGGGCGAGCAGGGGGTTAATAAAGCTGAATTTTTAACATCGCTTCCGCCGTTGCCGGCCGCTGCTTAATGCGCTCATACCAGTTGTGCACCGCCGGATAGTTCGCCAGATCGATACGCTGTCGGACATGGCAGTTCACCCAGGGCCAGGCGGCGATGTCGGCGATACTGTAGTGGTCGCCGCCAAGCCACGGGCTGCATCCCAGACGCTGATTTAGCACCCCATACAGTCGTTGGGTTTCCACCTGAAAACGTTCAATAGCGTAGGGCACGGTTTGCGGCGCGGAGTGGGAAAAATGTTGATTTTGCCCCAGCATCGGCCCCAGCCCGCCGACCTGCCAGAACAGCCACTGCAGCGTGACGTAGCGTTCCCGCAGCTCGCCACTCAGCAGCTTACCGCTTTTTTCCGCCAGATAGAGCAGGATGGCGCCTGACTCGAAAACGCTCAACGGCGCCCCGCCGTCAGCAGGCATGTGGTCGACGATAGCCGGAACTTTATTATTCGGCGAAATCGCCAGAAACTGCGGATGAAATTGTTCCCCTTTGCCGATATCGACCCGAATTAGCCGATAGGCTAGCTCCGCCTCTTCGAGGAACAGGGTGATTTTGTGGCCGTTTGGGGTGGGTGCATAGTAAAGATCGATCATAATATTTCCCGCCGTCGTGGGTCGCAAACTGTTCGAGTATAGGTGAAGCTGCGCCACCCGGGAGAAATTCCGCAAGCGACCCGGCAGCCAGGCGACGAGTCGTCCGCGTTCGAGCAGTGACATCGCCTGTAAGACAGGCTATGTTGGCTTATTGTCCTGTCTACCACCCTTGAGGAAGCTATGAGCCAGCCTGTCATTACCCTGTGGTCCGATGCCGATTTTTTCTCACCGTACGTGATGTCTGTCTATGTCGCTCTGCAGGAAAAAAGCCTGCCTTTTACCCTTAAAACCGTCGACCTGAACCGCGGCGAACATCTGCAGGCGGGCTGGACAGGCTATGCCGCCACCCGTCGCGTACCGCTGCTGGAGGTTGATGATTTCGCGCTAAGTGAGTCTTCGGCGATTACCGAGTATCTGGATGAGCGTTTTGCGCCGCCGGAGTGGGAGCGCATCTACCCGCATGATCTGCAAAAACGAGCCCGCGCCCGGCAGATCCAGGCCTGGCTGCGCAGCGATCTGATGCCAATTCGTGAAGAGCGATCCACCGCCGTGGTGTTTGACGGGGCGAAAATGCCGGACCTCAGCGAGGCCGGCAGGCAATCTGCGGAAAAGCTGTTTGCCACCGCCACCACGCTACTGGCCCACGGCGGGCAAAATTTATTTGGCGAATGGTCTATTGCCGACGCAGACCTGGCGCTGATGCTCAATCGCCTGGTTCTCAATGGCGATAAGGTACCGGAGGCGCTGGCTGATTATGCGTCTTTCCAGTGGCAGCGGGCCTCAATCCAGCGTTACGTGGCGCTTTCCGCCAAACGCTGAGGCTGATAACCCGCCGCGCTTCCGCTATCATAGAGGCATCGTAACCAGTGGAGATGGAACCTATGAAGCTGATGTTTGCCTCCGATATTCATGGTTCGCTGCCCGCCACGGAACGCGTGCTTGAACGGTTCGCGCAAAGCGGCGCCAGGTGGCTGATCATACTCGGCGATGTGCTCAATCACGGTCCGCGCAACGCGCTGCCTGAGGGGTATGCGCCGGGTGAGGTGGCGGAGCGGTTGAACAGCGTGGCGGAACGCATTGTTGCTGTTCGCGGCAACTGCGACAGCGAAGTGGATCAGATGCTGCTTCGTTTTCCAATGACCGCGCCCTGGCAGCAGGTGCTTAGCGAACGCTATCGCCTGTTTCTGACCCACGGGCATCTCTATAGTCCGGATAATCTGCCGCCGCTGGCCGCTGGCGATGTCCTGGCATATGGCCATACTCATATACCGGTCGCGGAAAAACGCGGCGCAATTTACCTCTTTAATCCCGGCTCAGTGAGTATCCCGAAAGGGGGATATTCCGCCAGCTATGGGCTGCTGGATCAGGGGCGGCTGCAGGTTTTAGCACTCAATGATAATCAGGTTATTGCAGAGGTTGCAATTTACCCGTAATTTAGCCCTCAATCATAAAGACGCGCCGCGAGAGCGCATTTAAAGTAAGGTTTCCTGATGGCGGAACAGAATCATTTGGCAAGCACAGAATGGGTCGATATTGTTAATGAAAACAATGAGGTGATAGCACAGTCCAGCCGCGAGCAAATGCGCGCGCAGTGCCTGCGCCACCGGGCGACCTATATCGTCGTTCATGACGGAATGGGGAAAATTCTGGTGCAGCGACGCACCGAGACAAAAGACTTTCATCCGGGCATGCTGGATGCCACCGCTGGCGGCGTCGTGCAGGCTGATGAGCAGCTGCTGGAATCGGCCCGTCGCGAGGCGGAAGAGGAGTTAGGCATCGCCGGGGTGCCGTTTGCCGATCACGGCCAGTTTTATTACGAAGACAAATTCTGCCGCGTCTGGGGAAGTCTGTTTAGCTGCGTCTCCCACGGGCCGTTCGCCCTGCAGGAAGAAGAGGTCAGCGAGGTGTGCTGGTTAACGCCGGAAGAGATCACCGCCCGCTGCGATGAGTTCACGCCGGACTCCCTGAAAGCGCTGGCGCTGTGGATGACCCGCAACGCCGGTAATGAGTATGATGATGCGGAAGAGAGCGAGCGCGAATAAAGATCGCAAACGCGCGACAGCAATCGTCGCTCGCCTCCTGACGACAAAAAGGCAGCCATTCGGCTGCCTTTTGCTTTGACCACAGCGGCAGATTACTTCTGCTGCTGAGCCGATTGGATCGCGGTCAGTGCGATGGTATAGACGATATCGTCTACCAGCGCGCCACGGGACAGGTCGTTGACCGGCTTGCGCATACCCTGCAGCATCGGCCCGATGGAGATCAGGTCGGCAGAGCGCTGTACCGCTTTGTACGTGGTGTTACCGGTGTTCAGATCCGGGAAGATGAACACGGTCGCGCGGCCAGCTACCGGTGAGTTCGGCGCTTTGGACTTCGCTACGTCAGCCATCACCGCGGCGTCATACTGCAGCGGGCCGTCGATCATCAGGTCAGGACGTTTTTCCTGCGCCAGACGGGTCGCTTCGCGGACTTTCTCGACATCGCTACCCGCGCCGGAGGTACCGGTGGAGTAGGAGAGCATCGCCACGCGCGGTTCGATGCCGAAGGCAATCGCGGATTCAGCGGACTGAATAGCGATTTCCGCCAGCTGCTCGGCGGTCGGGTCCGGGTTGATCGCGCAGTCGCCGTAAACGTAAACCTGTTCCGGCAGCAGCATGAAGAACACGGAGGAGACCAGCGAGCTGCCCGGCGCGGTTTTGATCAGCTGCAGCGGCGGACGAATGGTGTTGGCAGTGGTGTGAACCGCGCCGGATACCAGACCGTCGACTTCGTCCTGTTCCAGCATCAGGGTGCCGAGAACCACGTTGTCTTCCAGCTGCTCACGCGCGACCGCTTCGGTCATGCCTTTGTTCTTACGCAGTTCGACCAGGCGACCCACATAGCTTTCGCGAACCACTTCCGGATCGACGATTTCAATGCCGGCGCCAAGCTCAACGCCCTGGGCCGCGGCTACGCGGTTGATCTCATCCGGGTTACCCAGCAGGACGCAGGTGGCGATCCCGCGTTCGGCGCAAATCGCCGCCGCTTTCACGGTACGCGGTTCGTCGCCTTCCGGCAGAACGACACGTTTGCCGGCTTTGCGCGCCAGCTCGGTCAGCTGGTAGCGGAAGGCTGGCGGAGAGAGACGGCGGCTGCGCTCGGAGGTCGCGGTCAGCGATTCGATCCAGTCGGCGTTGATGTAGTTGGCCACGTATTCCTGAACTTTCTCGATACGCTCGTGATCGTCAACCGGTACTTCGAGGTTAAAGCTCTGCAGGCTCAGGGAGGTCTGCCAGGTGTTGGTGTTGACCATAAATACCGGCAGGCCGGTCGCGAAAGCGCGTTCACACAGCTTGCTGATGCGCGCGTCCATTTCATAGCCGCCGGTCAGCAGAATGGCGCCGATTTCCACGCCGTTCATTGCCGCCAGGCAGGCCGCAACCAGCACGTCAGGACGGTCTGCGGAGGTAACCAGCAGAGAACCAGGGCGGAAGTGTTCCAGCATGTGCGGGATGCTGCGCGCGCAGAAAGTCACGGATTTCACGCGGCGGGTATTGATATCGCCTTCGTTGATGATGGTCGCATTCAGATGGTGAGCCATGTCGATCGCGCGGGTCGCGATCAGATCGAAGCTCCATGGCACTGCGCCCAGCACCGGCAGCGTGCTGCCTTTCTGCAGCTGAGCCGGGTCAATCTTCACGATTTTTGCTTTCGACGAGTCGTCGAAAATTTCCGACAGGTCAGGACGGGTACGGCCCTGATCGTCGACAGGGGCATTCAGTTTGTTGACGATAACGCCGGTGATGCTGGTATTTTTGGCGCCGCCAAAGCTGTTACGGGTCAGTTCGATACGCTCGTTCAGCTGTTCTGGCGTGTCGGTGCCCTGAGACATCACGAAGACGATTTCAGCGTTCAACGTTTTGGCGATTTCAAAGTTCAGCGCCTGGGCGAACTGATGCTTACGGGTCGGTACCAGGCCTTCCACCAGCACCACTTCCGCGTCCTGAGTATTCGCGTGGTAGTTGGCAATGATCTCTTCCATCAGCACATCTTTCTGATTGCTGGAGAGCAGAGACTCAACATGGCTCATCTTCAGCGGTTCAGCGGCGGTGGTGGTGGAGGAGCTGGCGCGAACGATGGTGGTGGTCTGGTCTGGGGCATCGCCACCGGAACGCGGCTGGGCGATAGGTTTAAAGACGCTCAGACGAACGCCTTTGCGTTCCATAGCGCGGATCACACCGAGGCTGACGCTGGTCAGACCTACGCTGGTACCGGTAGGAATTAACATGATAGTACGGGACACGGTATATCCTCTTTCGTTACCGCCAGTATCAGGCGGGATACAAAACAGCACCGCCAGCTATCCGTCATCTTTCAAGTTGCACGTGCGTTGGCTCTACTTGCTCACCCCGGTGGCGTACGCGCTGTACGCGGCCGGGGTTTTGCTGTGTCGCCGCCTTCCTGCTGCTCGAATTATTGCGGGTCAGGGCTGGCGATGTGGAATTATGCGGTCAGACGGCTGGCGTCTTGCGCGATGACCAGCTCTTCGTTGGTCGGGATAACCACGGCAGGACGGGTGCCTTCTTTGTTGATGAAGCCAGACTTGCCGAAGCGGGCAGCAAGGTTACGCTCATGGTCAACTTCAAAGCCCAGTACGCCCAGTTTGCCCAGCGACAGCTCACGCACCATCGCGGCGTTTTCACCGATACCACCGGTGAAAATAACGGCGTCAAGACGGCCGTCCATCAGCGCGGTGTAGGAACCGATGTATTTCGCCAGGCGGTGGCAGTAAACGTCCATTGCGCGTTTAGCGTCGGCTTTTTCCTGATAGTTGTCTTCCACGTAGCGGCAGTCGCTGGTGACTTCGGTCAGACCCAGCAGGCCGGACTCTTTGGTCAGCATTTTGTTGATCGCGTCAACGCTCATGCCCAGGGTGTCGTGCAGATGGAAGATGATGGCCGGATCGATGTCACCGGAGCGGGTACCCATCACCAGGCCTTCCAGCGGGGTCAGACCCATGGAGGTGTCAACGCATTTACCGTTACGGATAGCGGAAACAGAACCACCGTTGCCGAGGTGGCAGGTGATGATGTTGAGCTCTTCCACCGGCTTGTTGAGGATCTTAGCGGCTTCCTGAGTCACGTAGAAGTGGCTGGTGCCGTGCGCGCCGTAACGACGAACGCCGTGCTCTTTGTACAGGCTGTACGGCAGGGCGTAGAGATAGGATTCTTCCGGCATGGTCTGATGGAACGCCGTATCGAATACAGCCACGTTTTTGTCTTTCAGGTGCGGGAAGGATTTCAGCGCTTCAGCGATGCCGATCAGGTGTGCCGGGTTGTGCAGCGGTGCGAAAGACGCGGCGTCTTTAATACCCTGAATTACGGACTCGTCGATCACCACGGAGCTGGTGTATTTTTCACCGCCGTGTACGATACGGTGGCCGATTGCAGTCAGCTGAGCAGACAGTTCTGGTTTTTGTGCCAGAATAGTGTTAACGATAAAGTTCAGCGCTTCACTGTGCGCGGCGCCCGCGCCTAACTCGGCTTCTTGTTTGCTGCCGTCCATTTTCCATTTGATACGGGCTTCCGGCAGGTGGAAGCATTCCGCTAAACCGGACAGATATTCGTCGCCGTTCACGGCGTCAAGGATAGCAAATTTCAGAGAGGAGCTACCGCAGTTCAGAACCAGTACTAACTTACTCGACATGGAAGTACCTTTTTATGATACGTGGCTAAAAAAACGTCAGTGTGTCATTAGCGTAGCGCAGGATGACCTCGACATTTATGATTAACATCATGCCTTGTTCTGTTTTCGGGCACGATGAGAGAAGTACATTTGATTTTATGCCATTTTGCATAATTTTCAGCCAATGGCAGAATATGCGATAATTTGACTAGCCTGGCAAAGAGTCTAACCGCCCTTTCAGGCGGGCACAGGATACCTGATTGCGGCATCCTTTGCCAAAATCTTTTGAACGATGTCATGCATAGTTGGTGTTTTGCGCGAATTTTTTAAGTTTTATATGTAAAGTTGAGGAAAAGCCATGTCGACCCCTGAGAAACGCCCCGTTAGCTTCTTTAGCTTGTTCAACCGCGGGCAGCATTACGCAAAGACCTGGCCTCTCGACAAGCGCCTCGCGCCGGTGTTTATTGAAAACCGCATTATTCGTGCCACCCGCTATGCCATCCGCATCATGCCGCCAATCGCCATTTTTACCCTCTGCTGGCAGATAGCTCTTGGCGGCCAGCTGGGCCCCGCCGTCGCTACCGCGCTGTTTGCGCTGAGCCTGCCGATGCAGGGACTCTGGTGGTTGGGTAAGCGTTCGGTGACGCCGCTGCCGCCCTCCATTCTTAACTGGTTCTATGAAGTGCGCGGTAAACTGCAGGAGGCGGGGCAGGCGCTGGCACCGGTCGAAGGCAAGCCCGATTATCAGGCGCTGGCTGACACGCTTAAGCGCGCCTTCAAACAACTGGATAAAACTTTCCTTGATGATTTGTAATTCACTACGGAAAACGCATATAAAAGAAGGCGCATGATTTATGCGCCTTCTTTATTTCACGCCCTACCGTGCTACAGGAGTCACAACATGGAAATGACCAATGCGCAGCGTCTGATTTTATCCAATCAGTACAAAATGATGACGATGCTCGACCCGGATAATGCGGAACGCTACCGTCGTCTGCAAACCATCATAGAGCGAGGGTATGGGCTACAGATGCGTGAACTGGACCGCGAGTTTGGCCAGCTGACGGAAGAAACCTGCCGTACCGTTATTGATATCATGGAGATGTACCACGCGCTGCACGTCTCCTGGACCAACCTGAAAGACGCGGCGGGTATCGATGAACGCCGGGTCACCTTCCTCGGATTTGATGCCGCCACCGAAGCGCGTTATCTCGGCTATGTGCGTTTTATGGTCAACGTTGAAGGCCGCTACAGCCATTTTGACGCCGGTACCCATGGCTTTAACTCGCAGACTCCGATGTGGGAGAAATATCAGCGGATGCTGAGCGTCTGGCACGCTTGCCCGCGCCAGTATCATCTGAGCAGTAATGAAATTAATCAAATTATCAACGCCTGAGGGAGGTGCCCGTGCAGTGTAAAGGTTTCCTGTTCGATTTAGACGGGACGCTGGTGGATTCCTTGCCGGTGGTGGAGCGTTCATGGTGCAAGTGGGGGGATCGTTTCGCCATTGACCATGATGAAATTCTCAGTTTTATTCACGGCAAGCAGGCCATTACCTCCATTCGCCATTTTATGCCGGGGCGCAGCGAGGAGGATATCCAGGCCGAATTTCGCTACCTCGAGCAGATAGAAGCCACTGATATTGAGGGTATCGTCGCGCTGCCGGGGGCATTAGCCCTGCTGAATACGCTCAATGAGGCCGGGATCCCGTGGGCGATTGTCACCTCCGGCTCGATTCCGGTTGCCCACGCGCGTCACCGCGCGGCGGGCCTGCCGATGCCTGAGGTGTTCGTCACCGCCGAGCAGGTGAAACACGGCAAACCGGCGCCGGACGCCTATCTGCTGGGCGCCGAGCGGCTGGGTCTGCCTGCCGGGGAGTGCGCGGTGGTGGAAGATGCGCCGGCGGGGCTCCTCTCCGGACTGGCGGCCGGCTGTCGCACTATCGCGGTCAACGTGCCCGCCGATGCCCCTCGCCTGGATGAAGCCGACCTCGTGCTGAGCAGCCTGGAAGATCTGGTGGTTGAACGCCAGACTGACGGCGTGGTAAATGTGCGTCTTAAAGCGTAAACCCATGATTTCGCCCCGCGTCGTCGGGGCTTTTTTATGCCACTATGTCGACTCCCACTTGTGACAAGGAAACGTTGTGAACGGTGAATTGATTTGGGTTTTATCCCTCCTGGCCATCGCGGTTGTGCTGTTTGCTACCGGCAAGGTGCGCATGGATGCTATCGCCCTGATGGTCATTGTCGCCTTTGTCCTCAGCGGAACGCTGACGTTAAATGAAGCTTTTTCCGGATTCAGCGATCCTAACGTGATCCTGATTGCCGCCCTGTTTATTATCGGCGATGGCCTGGTGCGCACCGGAGTCGCCACCAAAATGGGGGCCTGGCTGGTGAGCGTGGCGGGGAACAGCGAAACCAAAATGCTGATCTACCTGATGCTCACCGTCGCCGGTCTGGGCGCGTTTATGAGCTCCACCGGGGTGGTCGCCATTTTCATCCCGGTGGTACTTAGCGTCTCGGCGCGGATGAATACCTCGCCATCGCGGCTGATGATGCCGCTGAGCTTCGCCGGGCTTATCAGCGGGATGATGACCCTGGTGGCGACGCCGCCCAACCTGGTGGTCAACAGTGAATTGCTGCGCGAGGGACTGCACGGCTTCAGCTTTTTCAGCGTCACGCCGATTGGCCTGGTGGTGCTGATCCTGGGCATCGTCTATATGCTGGCGGTGCGCTTTATGCTGAAGACGGATAATGGCGACTCCGCACGCGATGGGCGAAAAAGAAGCACCTTCCGCGATTTGATCCGCGAATATCACCTCACCGGCCGCGCTCGCCGGCTGGCCATCCGCCCGGGTTCGCCGATGATCGGTCAGCGGCTGGATGATTTAAAGCTGCGTGAGCGCTACTGCGCCAACGTGATCGGCGTTGAACGCTGGCGGCGGTTCCGCCGGGTAATTGTCAACGTCAACGGGGTATCGGAATTTCGCGCCCGCGACGTCCTGCTAATCGATATGTCCGCCTCCGATGTCGATTTACGCCAGTTCTGCGGCGAGCAAATGCTTGAGCCGATGGTATTGCGCGGCGAGTATTTTGCCGATCAGGCGCTGGATGTGGGGATGGCGGAGGTGGCGCTGATCCCGGATTCAGAGATGATTGGCAAAACGGTGCGTGAGATAGCCTTCCGCACCCGGTTTGGTCTCAATATCGTCGGCATGAAGCGCGATGGCAAAGCGATGGATGGTTCGGTGGTCGACGAGCCGCTGCAGCTCGGCGATATCCTGCTGGTGGTCGGCAACTGGCGGCAAATTGCCTTGCTGGCGAAGCGCGGCCGGGATTTCGTGGTGCTCAATATGCCGGTTGAGGTCGATGACGCTTCGCCGGCCCACAGCCAGGCTCCGCATGCGATTTTCTGCCTGGTGCTGATGGTAGCCCTGATGCTCACCGATGAAATTCCCAACCCGATTGCCGCGATTATCGCCTGTCTGCTGATGGGCAAATTCCGCTGCATCAATGCCGAAAGCGCCTACAAGGCGATCCACTGGCCGAGCATTATTTTGATTGTTGGGATGATGCCGTTTGCCCTGGCGCTGCAAAAAACCGGCGGGGTGGATCTGGTGGTGAAGGGACTGATGGATGTCGCCGGAGGCGAGGGGCCTTATCTGATGCTCGGCTGCCTGTTCGTGATGTGCGCGGCGATTGGGCTGTTTATCTCAAACACCGCCACGGCGGTGCTGATGGCGCCTATTGCCTTAGCGGCGGCGAAGTCAATGGGCGTCTCACCCTATCCTTTTGCCATGGTGGTGGCGATGGCGGCTTCGGCGGCGTTTATGACCCCGGTCTCCTCGCCGGTTAACACCCTGGTGCTTGGCCCGGGCAAGTACTCATTTAGCGATTTTGTCAAAATAGGCGTGCCCTTTACCATACTGGTGATGGTGGTCTGCGTCCTGCTGATCCCGGTACTGTTTCCGTTTTAAGATATTCTGGCCGGGTAGAGCACAACCGCCGCCCGGCCAGAACCTTACAGCGGCGAATCCTGGCTAATTTCGTCCAGCGACAGCTGGAAGCTTGGGACGAACACTTGCATAAAGTAATCCATCTCCGCGCTGCGCCGCGATGCCAGGGTCTTTTCCAGCCGACCTTTGGCCAGCAGAAATTCGTTATTGCCTGCAGACAGCTCTTCGAGGCACTTCAGGTAAGCGCAGAGGGCGTCAGCCTGTTTAACGATCGACTGCTCTTCCTCACTGTAGTGATGCTCATCAATCAGCGGCTCGAAAATATCGCGCAGCTCGTCAGGGACCATATCCACCAGCTTTTGCTGAGCAATTTTCTCAATCGCCTTATATTCCTGGGCAATCTGGGAGTTGAAATATTTCACCGGAGTAGGGAGGTCGCCAGTTAGTACTTCCGAGGCGTCATGGTACATCGCCAGCAGGGCGATACGCTCGGCGTTGACCTGGCCGCCAAATTTGCGGTTTTTAATCGCCGCCAGCGCGTGGGCGACCATCGCCACCTGCAGGCTGTGTTCGGAGACATTTTCGGTGCGCACGTTGCGCATCAGCGGCCAGCGGTTAATCAGTTTCAGGCGGGAGAGGTGGGCAAAGAAATGACTCTGACTCATAGGGACCCTTAATCAGTGACAACATCGGGTTCCATTGTGCGCAGGGATCGCCGCCGGATGCAAATGCCGGCGGCGGCGCGATTAAAGCTGATGGTAGCCGGAGAGGAAGCGGCCAAAGCGGGAGATAGCCATCTCCAGGTCGTCTTCGCGCGGCAGGGTCACGATGCGTACGTGATCCGGCCACGGCCAGTTAAAGGCGGTGCCTTGCACCAGCAGGACTTTCTCCTGCAGCAGGAAGTCGAGCACCATTTTCTGGTCGTCATGAATATTGAAGCGTTTGGCGTCGATTTTCGGGAACATATACAGCGCGCCTTTTGGCTTCACGCAGGAGACGCCCGGAATATCGTTGATAAGCTCCCAGGCGCGGTTGCGTTGTTCATACAGGCGTCCGCCGGGGATGATGAATTCGCTGATGCTCTGATAGCCGCCCAGCGCCGTCTGGATAGCATGCTGGGCCGGCACGTTGGCGCACAGACGCATTGAAGCCAGCATCTCCAGCCCTTCGATATAGCCCTTCGCGTGTTTTTTCGGGCCATTCAGCACCATCCAGCCCTGACGGAAGCCGGCAACGCGATAGGTTTTCGACAATCCGTTAAAGGTCACCGTCAGCAGGTCCGGCGCCAGGGCGGCAATAGAGTGATGCTGGGCTTCGTCGTAGAGGATCTTGTCGTAAATTTCATCGGCGAAAATGATCAGATTATGCTGACGAGCGATCTCCACGATCTCCTGCAGCAATTCTTTGGAATAGACCGCGCCGGTGGGGTTGTTAGGGTTAATGATCACGATCCCGCGGGTGCGCGGTGTGATTTTTGCGCGGATGTCGTCCAGATCCGGGAACCAGTCAGAGGATTCGTCACACAGATAGTGCACCGCTTTGCCGCTGGAAAGCGACACCGCCGCCGTCCACAGCGGGTAGTCCGGGGCGGGAACCAGCATCTCATCGCCGCTGTTTAACAGCGCCTGCATCGCCTGCACAATCAGCTCGGACACGCCGTTGCCGATATAGATGTCTTCCACCGTGACATCGCGCATACCCCGGGCCTGGTAATGCTGCATGATAGCTTTACGCGCCGAGTACAATCCTTTCGAATCGCAGTAACCCTGGGCGGTAGGCAAATTGCGGATGACGTCGACGAGGATCTCGTCAGGAGCCTCGAAGCCGAATGGCGCCGGGTTGCCGATGTTCAGTTTCAGAACCTTATTGCCTTCTTCTTCAAGACGTTTGGCTTCTTTCAGAACCGGGCCGCGGATGTCATAACAGACGTTCTCTAACTTGCTGGATTTTTCGATGGGGGACATGAATCTTGACCTTTTAGCTGTTATCGCCACTCCCTGCCGTGGAAGTCAGCACGGAACAATGTACTCCCCCTCCCCGCTGTTTTGAAGGCTTTGCAGGAGAAGATTTTGCTAACGCCGGATTTTAAGCGCAATTGATTTATCTACCGATTGCGGATTTGGTCTGTGGCTTATGCCTTTTTATGTCGATTTTTTGGTCGTAAATATAGATTTAGTAGCGATTTTGCCATCATTTATCTCGTTTGTTTGCCCGGTAATATGGGGAGGGAGAAGGGGGAGTCGCTAAAAAACGCTATCCTGCATACAAGCGCGATTGGCTTGTAATTTTGATGTTAAATAATTTTAATAAAAAACAGCGTGCGACCACATTATTATTATTTTTAGCGGGTAATAATCTGAGGTTTGTTAATTAATATAAAATGTTGAAAAAAATTTAAAATTGTCTCAGTTAATCCTTATTAAGGCTTATAAAAAGGAGGGGGATAGGTTAGAATATCACCGTTAATATCCGTGTTAACCGCCAAGAACTGCGGTTGCATTGAGATTTAATATATTGTTATTACAGGATTTTATTGTTCCTTTTCTGCCGGAAAGTTACGCCAGAAGAGCGATTTTCTCAGCATCACTGACCGGGTTCCCGCGGCGACGTATGGCGCCTGGCTGGTCGTGGTAATAAATAATAATGAGAAATACGAACAATATATTACTCCGCAGTTCTGCGCATTTGCCCAGACGAGTACTTTGGCATGTAATAACGTTCGTCCAGTTGTTTATCCGCCGTCAGACGGTGAGCACGAGGCTCAGGGAATAGCCGGAAACCTGGCGTAAAGCATCAACAAGGCAGGTCAGCGTTAGCCACCTGTAAGTGAAGAAAGATGATTAATACAACACGTCCCATACTCAACCTCGATCTCGATCTGCTGCGTACCTTTGTCGCGGTCGCTGATTTGAACACTTTTGCCGCCGCCGCCGCCGCAGTGTGTCGTACTCAGTCCGCGGTCAGTCAGCAAATGCAACGCCTGGAACAGCTGGTGGGCAAAGAGCTTTTCGCCCGCCACGGCCGCAATAAGCTGCTGACCGAGCAGGGGATCCAGCTGCTGGGCTATGCCCGCAAAATTCTCCGTTTTAACGATGAAGCCTGTATGTCGCTGATGTATGGCAGCCTGCAGGGGGCTCTGAGCATCGGTGCGTCAGAAGAAACGGCTGACACCATCCTGCCGTTTTTGTTAAACCGCATCGGCTGTTTCTATCCCAGAATGACGTTGGAGATCAAAGTTCACCCCCATGCCGCCATCATGGAGATGTTGGCCGAGGGGCTGGTCGATCTGGCGTTGACCACCCATCAGCCTCCCGGCTTTACCTCTTTTACCCTGAGAACATCACCTACTCTCTGGTATTGCGCAGCGGAATATGTGCTGGCGAAGGGGGAATCTATCCCCCTGATCCTGCTCGAAGAGCCAAGCCCATTCCGCCAGGATATTATCGCCGCGCTGGAAACTGCTCGCGTCAGTTGGCATCTGGCCCACGGAGCTTCCTCGCTATCGGGCGTGAAAGCGGCGGTGAAGGCCGGGCTGGGCGTGACGGCGCGCCCGGTCGAAATGATGAGCCCGGATCTACGCGTGGCTGGCATCAGTGAGGGGTTACCGGCGTTGCCGGACACCCGGTACGTCGTCAGCTGCAATCCGCGGACGGTGAGCGAACTGCCGCAGGCGATTTTTCAGTCTCTGAGCCAGGAGATCCATCCCTGGGAAACGGGCACAGCACTTACTCCGGAAGAGGGAGGGAATACCTTGGTTTTGTAAGGGTATTCTTGCTAACAAAGATCACAAAAACTGGTAACAGAATGTAAGTGCCCAAAAAGAGCCTCAGGAGTTGGTTTCCCGCCTGGCGGCTCTTTTTTTTGCACTCTTATTGATGTTTTGAATCTATTTTGTATTTCTTTGCAGAAAAATCAGCGTATTGGCGTGACAAGGCGCTCAGCTTGTCGACTTTTCCCTGCACTTTCAACACTTCCTGCTAATGTTAAAAAACCGGATGGATTGTTGCCGATTTCCTGGGGTAATTAACAAAACCGTGTCGCAGATCAAGAAAATACCCCTCTTTGGGGGGAGGAATCGAGGCTAAATCCTGTCAAAATAGAAGGGATTTTTGATTTACGACGGAAACGGACACGATTCAACAACACTAAAACCGAACAGTATGCAAGGTTATTTCGCAGAAAAGGGCATTTAATGTTAATGAAAAGATTCCAATGTAAATTAATGTTATGAAAACTTTTGTTAAAGTTGACAAAAGGTTAAAGAAAGGGGTAAAAAGCCACGGCATCTGGGCTTCTCACATCGACCAGGGACGCTTTTTTGCACGGTTATTTTTTATTCCTCCCGTGAAACGCTGTGGCGTTCATCTGCCAGTAAGAGCAGAGGGTTTTGGCGCTACACTTTTTTGGTTAAGCAATGCGTATGTCAACATCCACTGAAGTCATCGCTCATCATTGGGCATTCGCTATATTTCTCATCATCGCTATCGGCCTGTGCTGCCTCATGCTCGTCGGCGGCTGGTACCTTGGCGGTCGCGCGCGCGCGCGTAGTAAAAACACGCCGTTTGAATCGGGGATCGACTCCGTCGGTTCGGCCCGCTTACGTCTTTCTGCGAAGTTTTATCTGGTTGCCATGTTCTTCGTTATCTTCGACGTGGAAGCCCTGTATCTCTACGCATGGTCGACCTCTATCCGCGAGAGCGGCTGGGTCGGCTTTGTGGAAGCCGCAATTTTCATTTTAGTGCTACTGGCTGGTCTGGTTTATCTCGTTCGCATCGGCGCACTGGACTGGACGCCTGCGCGTTCCCGTCGCACGCTGGTTAACCCGGAAACAGACAGTCCCACTAACCGTCATATGCAGTAAAAGCGAGGCAATAAGATGGATTATACGCTCACCCGCATAGATCCTAACGGTGAGAACGACCGTTACCCCCTGCAGAAACAGGAGATCGTTACCGATCCTCTGGAGCAGGAAGTCAATAAAAGCGTGTATATGGGGAAACTCGAACACGCGCTGCATGACATGGTGAACTGGGGCCGTAAGAACTCAATTTGGCCGTACAACTTCGGCCTTTCTTGCTGTTATGTGGAAATGGTGACGTCATTCACTGCGGTGCATGACGTTGCGCGTTTTGGGGCAGAAGTTCTGCGCGCCTCTCCGCGTCAGGCGGATCTGATGGTGGTCGCGGGAACCTGCTTTACCAAAATGGCGCCGGTTATTCAGCGTCTCTACGATCAGATGCTGGAGCCGAAGTGGGTGATCTCCATGGGCGCCTGCGCCAACTCAGGCGGGATGTACGACATCTATTCCGTCGTCCAGGGCGTGGATAAATTCATTCCGGTCGATGTGTACATCCCGGGCTGCCCGCCGCGTCCGGAGGCCTATATGCAGGCGCTGATGCTGCTGCAGGAGTCCATTGGTAAAGAACGTCGTCCGCTCTCATGGGTGGTTGGCGATCAGGGCGTTTATCGCGCCAATATGCAGTCGGAACGCGAGCGTAAACGCGGCGAACGTATTGCAGTGACCAATCTGCGGACGCCGGACGAGATTTAATTTGCGCCTGCGGGCGGGAGAACCACTTCGCAAATCAATCTACAACAGCGCGAAGTCTCGCCGGCAGTCACCACGGACCTTTTGCAATGGTGAACAATATGACCGATTTAACCGCGCATGACGCCGCACCAGCCTGGCAAACCCGCGATCACCTTGATGACCCGGTGATTGGCGAACTGCGCAACCGCTTTGGGCCGGATGCCTTTACCGTTCAGCCAACCCGTACCGGCGTACCGGTGGTATGGGTGAAGCGTGAACAGCTGCTGGAGGTGGGTGATTTCCTGAAGAAATTGCCGAAGCCTTACGTGATGCTGTTTGACCTGCACGGCATGGACGAACGTCTGCGCACGCACCGCGATGGCCTGCCCGCCGCGGATTTTTCCGTTTTCTATCACCTGATCTCCATCGATCGCAACCGCGACATCATGCTCAAGGTGGCGCTGTCGGAAAACGATCTGCATCTGCCGACCTTCACCAAACTGTTCCCCAACGCCAACTGGTATGAGCGTGAAACCTGGGAAATGTTTGGCATTACCTTCGATGGTCACCCGAACCTGCGTCGCATCATGATGCCGCCGACCTGGGAAGGTCACCCGCTGCGTAAAGATTATCCGGCGCGCGCCACCGAGTTCGACCCGTTTGAGCTGACCAAAGCCAAACAGGATCTGGAGATGGAGGCGCTGACCTTTAAACCGGAAGAGTGGGGCATGAAGCGCGGCACCGACAACGAGGACTTCATGTTCCTCAACCTCGGTCCGAACCACCCATCGGCGCATGGTGCGTTCCGCATTATTCTGCAACTGGACGGCGAAGAGATCGTCGACTGCGTACCGGATATCGGTTATCACCACCGCGGCGCCGAGAAGATGGGCGAGCGTCAGTCCTGGCACAGCTACATCCCGTATACCGACCGTATTGAATATCTCGGCGGCTGCGTCAACGAGATGCCGTACGTGCTGGCGGTGGAAAAACTGGCTGGGATCACCGTACCGGATCGCGTGAACGTGATCCGCGTGATGCTCTCCGAGCTGTTCCGCATCAACAGCCACCTGCTGTATATCTCGACCTTTATTCAGGACGTCGGCGCGATGACGCCGGTCTTCTTCGCCTTTACCGATCGGCAGAAAATTTACGATCTGGTGGAAGCGATTACCGGGTTCCGTATGCACCCGGCGTGGTTCCGCATCGGCGGCGTCGCGCACGATCTGCCGCGTGGCTGGGATCGCCTGCTGCGTGAGTTCCTCGAGTGGATGCCGAAGCGTCTGGACTCCTATGAGAAGGCCGCCCTGCGCAACACCATTCTGAAAGGCCGTTCCGTCGGCGTGGCAGCCTATACCGCCAAAGAGGCGCTGGAGTGGGGCACCACCGGCGCAGGCCTGCGCGCCACCGGTATCGACTTCGACGTGCGTAAATGGCGTCCTTACTCTGGCTATGAAAACTTCGACTTCGAAGTCCCGACCGGGGGGGGCGTCTCAGACTGCTACACCCGCGTGATGCTGAAAGTAGAAGAGCTGCGCCAGAGTCTGCGCATTCTTCAGCAGTGCCTCGATAACATGCCGGAAGGCCCGTTCAAAGCGGATCACCCGCTGACCACGCCGCCGCCGAAAGAGCGCACGCTGCAGCATATCGAAACCCTGATCACCCACTTCCTGCAGGTATCGTGGGGCCCGGTGATGCCGGCCAACGAATCTTTCCAGATGATTGAGGCGACCAAAGGGATCAACAGTTACTACCTGACCAGCGACGGCAGCACCATGAGCTACCGTACCCGCGTGCGTACGCCGAGCTTTGCGCACCTGCAGCAGATCCCGTCGGCGATCCGCGGCAGCCTGGTATCCGACCTGATCGTCTATCTGGGTAGTATCGATTTTGTTATGTCAGACGTGGACCGCTAATTATGCACGAGAATCAACAACCACAAACCGAGGCTTTTGAGCTGAGTGCGGCAGAGCGTGAGGCTATTGAGCACGAGAAGCACCACTACGAAGACCCGCGTGCGGCGTCCATCGAAGCGCTGAAAATCGTTCAGAAACAGCGCGGCTGGGTGCCGGATGGCGCGATCTACGCCATCGCCGATGTGCTGGGGATCCCGGCCAGCGACGTGGAAGGCGTGGCGACGTTCTACAGCCAGATTTTCCGCCAGCCGGTTGGCCGTCACGTGATCCGCTACTGCGACAGCGTGGTATGCCACATCACCGGCTATCAGGGTATTCAGGCCGCCATTGAGAAGAAACTGAATATCAAGCCGGGGCAGACCACCTTTGATGGCCGCTTTACCCTGCTGCCGACCTGCTGCCTGGGTAACTGCGACAAGGGACCGACCATGATGATTGATGAGGATACTCACAGCCATCTGACGCCGGAGGCAATTCCTGACCTGCTGGAGCAGTACAAATGAAAACCGTAATTCGTACTGCGGAAACGCATCCGCTCACCTGGCGCCTGCGCGACGACAAGCAGCCGGTGTGGCTGGACGAGTATCGCAGTAAAAATGGCTATGAAGGGGCGCGTAAAGCCCTGACCGGGATGGCCCCGGATGAGATTGTCACGGCGGTAAAAGACGCTGGCCTGAAAGGGCGCGGCGGCGCGGGCTTCTCCACTGGTCTGAAGTGGAGCCTGATGCCGAAAGACGAATCCATGAACATCCGTTACCTGCTGTGTAACGCCGATGAAATGGAGCCGGGCACCTATAAAGACCGCCTGCTGATGGAGCAGCTGCCGCACCTGCTGGTGGAAGGCATGCTGATCTCCGCGTTTGCGCTGAAAGCGTACCGCGGCTACATCTTCCTGCGCGGGGAATATATTGAAGCGGCCCAGCATCTGCGTCGCGCGATTGCTGAAGCCACCGAAGCGGGTCTGTTGGGGAAAAACATCCTCGGCACCGGGTTTGACTTCGAGCTGTTCGTGCACACCGGGGCAGGGCGCTATATCTGCGGCGAAGAGACGGCGCTGATCAACTCTCTGGAAGGCCGCCGCGCCAACCCGCGATCCAAGCCGCCGTTCCCGGCGAGCTCCGGCGTCTGGGGCAAGCCGACCTGCGTCAACAACGTAGAAACCCTGTGCAACGTGCCAGCGATCCTCGCCAACGGCGTCGAGTGGTACCAGAACATTTCCACCAGCAAAGATGCTGGCACCAAGCTGATGGGCTTCTCCGGCCGGGTGAAGAATCCGGGCGTCTGGGAGCTGCCGTTCGGCACCACTGCCCGCGAGATCCTCGAAGATTACGCCGGCGGTATGCGCGATGGCCTGAAGTTTAAAGCCTGGCAACCGGGCGGAGCAGGGACCGACTTCCTCACCGAAGCGCACCTCGATCTGCCGATGGAATTCGAAAGCATTGGTAAAGCGGGCAGCCGTCTGGGCACCTCGCTGGCGATGGCCGTTGACCACGAGATCAACATGGTCTCGCTGGTGCGCAACCTTGAAGAGTTCTTTGCCCGCGAGTCCTGCGGCTGGTGTACGCCGTGCCGCGATGGTCTGCCGTGGAGCGTGAAGATCCTGCGCGCCCTGGAGCGCGGCGAAGGCCAGCCTGGCGATATCGAAACCCTTGAGCAACTGTGTCGATTCCTGGGCCCGGGTAAAACCTTCTGCGCGCACGCGCCGGGCGCGGTCGAGCCGCTACAGAGCGCGATTAAATATTTCCGCGAAGAATTCGAGGCTGGCATTAAGCAGCAGTTCAGCAATACCCATGCAATCAACGGGATTCAGCCGAACCTGCTTAAGACGCGCTGGTAATCTAAAGGTTTTTTATTTTTGGAAGCACGCAAATGGCTACGATTCATGTAGACGGCAAAGAATACGAGGTCAACGGGGCGGACAACCTGCTAGAGGCTTGTCTCTCTCTTGGTCTTGATATTCCCTACTTTTGCTGGCACCCGGCGCTAGGGAGCGTCGGTGCTTGCCGCCAGTGTGCGGTGAAGCAATATCAGAACGCGGAAGACACGCGTGGTCGCCTGGTGATGTCCTGTATGACTCCGGCATCCGACGGCACCTTTATTTCTATCGACGACAGCGAAGCGAAGCAGTTCCGCGAAAGCGTGGTGGAGTGGTTGATGACTAACCACCCGCACGACTGCCCGGTCTGCGAAGAGGGCGGCAACTGCCACCTGCAGGATATGACGGTGATGACCGGTCATAGCTTCCGCCGCTATCGTTTCACCAAGCGTACCCACCGCAATCAGGATCTGGGGCCGTTTATTTCGCACGAAATGAACCGCTGCATCGCCTGCTACCGCTGCGTGCGCTACTACAAAGATTATGCCGACGGCACCGATCTGGGCGTCTATGGCGCGCACGACAACGTCTACTTCGGCCGCCCGGAAGATGGCACCCTGGAGAGCGAGTTCTCCGGCAACCTGGTGGAAGTCTGCCCAACCGGCGTCTTCACCGACAAAACCCACTCCGAGCGCTATAACCGTAAGTGGGACATGCAGTTTGCGCCGAGCATCTGCCAGCAGTGTTCCATCGGCTGTAACATCAGCCCGGGCGAACGCTATGGCGAGTTGCGTCGTATCGAAAACCGCTATAACGGTACCGTGAACCGCTACTTCCTCTGCGACCGCGGTCGTTTCGGCTATGGCTACGTGAACCTGAAAGACCGTCCGCGTCAGCCGGTACAGCGCCGCGGCGACGATCTGATCACCCTTAACGCCGAGCAGGCGATGCAGGGGGCGGCGGATATCCTGCGCCAGTCGAAGAAAGTGATCGGCATCGGCTCCCCGCGCGCCAGCATTGAAAGCAACTTCGCGCTGCGCGAGCTGGTGGGCGCCGACAACTTCTATACCGGCATCGCCAAAGGCGAACAAGCGCGCCTGCAGATGATGCTGAAAGTGCTGCGCGAGGGCGGGATCCACACGCCAAGCCTGCGCGATATCGAATCCTACGATGCGGTACTGGTGCTGGGCGAAGACATTACCCAGACCGGCGCGCGCGTGGCCCTGGCGGTACGCCAGGCAGTGAAAGGGAAAGCACGCGAAATGGCGGCGGCGCAGAAAGTGGCCGACTGGCAGATCGCCGCGATCCTCAACATCGGCCAGCGCGCCAAGCACCCGCTATTCGTCACCAACGTCGATGACACCCGCCTGGATGACATCGCGGCGTGGACCTACCGCGCGCCGGTAGAAGATCAGGCGCGTCTCGGCTTTGCTATTGCCCATGCGCTGGACGACAGCGCGCCGGCGGTTGACGGCCTGAGCCAGGACCTGCAGGGTAAAGTCGACGTTATCGTTCAGGCGCTGGCCGGGGCGAAAAAACCGCTGATCATCTCCGGGACCAACGCCGGCAGCATGGAGATCATCCAGGCCGCCGCTAACGTGGCGAAAGCTCTGAAAGGCCGCGGCGCCGATGTCGGGGTGACCATGGTCGCCCGGGCGGTTAACAGCGTCGGACTGGGCATGATCGGCGGCGGCTCGCTTGAAGAGGCGCTGGACGAACTGGAAAGCGGCGCCGCAGACGCGGTTATCGTGCTGGAAAACGACCTTCACCGTCATGCTTCCGCCGCGCGCGTTGACGCTGCGCTGGCGAAAGCGCCGCTGGTGATGGTGGTGGATCATCAGCGCACCGCGATTATGGACAAAGCGCACCTGGTGCTCTCCGCGGCAAGCTTTGCGGAAAGCGACGGTACCGTGGTGAACAACGAAGGCCGCGCCCAACGTTTCTTCCAGGTTTACGATCCGGCTTACTACGACGCGAAAACCGTAATGCTGGAAAGCTGGCGCTGGCTGCATTCGCTGCACAGCACCGTCAACAACCGTCAGGTTGACTGGACTCAGCTGGACCACGTCATTGATGCGGCGATTGCCGCGCTGCCGCAGCTGGCGGGCATTAAAGACGCCGCGCCGGATGCGACCTTCCGCATCCGCGGCCAGAAGCTGGCGCGTGAACCGCACCGCTACAGCGGCCGCACGGCGATGCGCGCTAACATCAGCGTGCACGAGCCGCGTCAGCCGCAGGATAAAGACACGATGTTCGCCTTCTCCATGGAAGGGAACAACCAGCCGTCCGCCCCGCGTTCGCAGATCCCGTTCGCCTGGGCGCCGGGCTGGAACTCCCCGCAGGCATGGAACAAGTTCCAGGATGAAGTGGGCGGGAAACTGCGCCACGGCGATCCGGGCGTTCGTCTGTTTGAAGCGTCCGCCAGCGGACTGGAGTACTTCACGGCGGTGCCGGCCAGCTTCCAGGCGGAAGAGGGCAAATGGCGAATTGCGCCGTACTACCATCTGTTCGGCAGCGATGAGCTGTCTCAGCGCGCGCCGGTGTTCCAGAGCCGGATGCCTGAGCCGTACATCAAGCTGAACCCGGCGGATGCCGCGAAGCTTGGCGTCAACCCAGGCGCAATGCTCTCCTTTAGCGTGGAAGGCCAGACCCTGCGTCTGCCGCTGGTTATCTCTGAAGGCCTGACCGCGGGACAGGTTGGCTTACCGATGGGCATGCCGGGCATTGCGCCGGTGCTGACCGGATCGCGTATTGATTCACTGCAGGAGGCGAAAGCATGAGCTGGTTAACGCCGGATCTTATCGACATTCTGTTAAGCATCCTGAAGGCCGTGGTCATTCTGCTGGTGGTTGTCACCTGCGGCGCGTTCATGAGCTTCGGCGAGCGTCGTCTGCTCGGCTTGTTCCAGAACCGCTACGGACCTAACCGCGTCGGCTGGGGCGGTTCGCTGCAGCTGGTCGCCGACATGATCAAGATGTTCTTTAAAGAGGACTGGATCCCGCGCTTCTCCGATCGCGTGATCTTTACTCTGGCGCCGGTTATCGCCTTTACCTCGCTGCTGCTGGCCTTCGCTATCGTGCCGGTTAGCCCGACGTGGGTGGTGGCCGACCTGAACATCGGCATCCTCTTCTTCCTGATGATGGCAGGCCTGGCGGTCTACGCGGTGCTATTCGCCGGTTGGTCGAGCAATAACAAATACTCGCTGCTGGGGGCGATGCGTGCTTCCGCGCAGACCCTGAGCTACGAAGTGTTTCTCGGTCTCTCCCTGATGGGCGTGGTGGCGCAGGCGGGGTCATTCAATATGACCGATATCGTTAACAACCAGGCGCATCTGTGGAACGTTATCCCGCAGTTCTTCGGCTTCGTGACTTTCGCCATCGCCGGCGTGGCGGTGTGTCACCGTCACCCGTTCGACCAGCCGGAAGCGGAGCAGGAACTGGCCGATGGTTACCACATTGAATATTCCGGCATGAAATTCGGTCTGTTCTTCGTCGGGGAATACATCGGTATCGTCACCGTTTCAGCGCTGATCGTCACGCTGTTCTTCGGCGGCTGGAATGGCCCGTGGTTACCTCCTTTCATCTGGTTCGCGCTGAAAACCGCGTTCTTCATGATGATGTTCATTTTGATCCGCGCATCATTACCGCGTCCGCGCTATGACCAGGTAATGTCCTTTGGCTGGAAGGTATGCCTGCCGTTAACGCTGGTCAACTTGTTGGTAACGGCGGCTGTCATTCTCTGGCAGGCGCAATAAGGGGTGAATTGAACATGACCTTAAAAGAATTATTGGTGGGGTTCGGCACCCAGGTCCGTAGTATCTGGATGATTGGCCTGCATGCCTTCGCCAAACGTGAAACCCGGATGTATCCGGAAGAGCCGGTCTACCTGCCGCCGCGCTATCGCGGCCGCATCGTGCTGACCCGCGATCCGGACGGTGCTGAGCGCTGCGTCGCCTGTAACCTGTGTGCGGTAGCCTGCCCGGTGGGCTGTATCTCGCTGCAGAAAGCAGAGACGGTAGACGGCCGCTGGTATCCGGAGTTCTTCCGCATCAACTTCTCACGCTGCATCTTCTGCGGCCTGTGCGAAGAAGCGTGCCCGACCACGGCGATCCAGTTGACCCCGGACTTCGAGCTGGGTGAATACAAGCGTCAGGATCTGGTGTACGAAAAAGAGGATCTGCTGATTTCCGGTCCGGGCAAATACCCGGAATATAACTTCTACCGGATGGCGGGTATGGCAATCGACGGCAAAGATAAGGGCGAAGCGGAAAATGAAGCTAAGCCAATCGACGTCAAGAGCCTGTTACCGTAAGGAGAGGGGCAATGGAATTCGCTTTTTATATCTGTGGCCTGATAGCCATCCTCGCAACCTTGCGGGTCGTCACCCACACCAATCCGGTGCATGCGCTGCTGTACCTGATTATTTCGCTGCTGGCGATTGCCGGGGTGTTCTTCTCGCTGGGCGCGTACTTCGCCGGAGCGCTGGAAATCATCGTCTACGCCGGGGCCATTATGGTGCTGTTCGTCTTCGTGGTGATGATGCTCAACCTGGGCGGCACCGAGATCGAACAGGAGCGCAAGTGGCTGCAGCCGGGGATCTGGATTGGCCCGGCCATCCTCTCCGCGGTGCTGCTGGTGGTTATCGTTTACGCCATCCTGGGCATTAACGACCAGGGTATCGACGGTGCGGCGATTAACGCCAAAGAAGTGGGCATTGCGCTGTTTGGGCCGTACGTCCTGGCGGTGGAGCTGGCCTCCATGCTGCTGCTGGCGGGCCTGGTGGTTGCCTTCCACATTGGCCGCGAAGAGCGCGCCGGCGAGGTGCTGAGCAACCGTCTGAACGACAGCGACAAACGAAAAACGGAGGAACACGCATGATCCCCTTAACACATGGACTGATCCTCGCGGCCATCCTGTTTGTGCTTGGTCTGACGGGGCTGGTGATCCGCCGCAATCTGCTGTTTATGTTGATTAGCCTGGAAATCATGATTAACGCCGCCGCGCTGGCCTTTGTGGTGGCGGGTAGCTACTGGGGTCAGGCAGATGGTCAGATAATGTATATCCTCGCCATCAGCCTCGCGGCTGCGGAAGCGAGTATCGGCCTGGCGCTGCTGCTGCAGCTCCATCGTCGCCGCCAGAACCTGAACATCGATTCAGTAAGTGAGTTGCGTGGATGAACATGCTTGCCTTAACCATTCTTTTGCCATTGATTGGCTTTGTGCTGCTGGCCTTCTCCCGCGGGCGCTGGTCGGAAAATCTTTCCGCCGCCGTTGGCATGGGCTCGGTAGGCCTGGCGGCGCTGGTCACCGCGTACGTTGGCGTCGACTTTTTCGCTAACGGCAAACAGGCGGTCAGCGTGCCGCTGTGGACCTGGATGTCGGTCGGTGATTTCAACATCGGCTTCAACCTGGTGTTGGACGGCCTGTCGCTGACCATGCTCTCCGTAGTTACCGGCGTCGGCTTCCTGATCCACATGTTCGCCTCCTGGTACATGCGCGGTGAAGAGGGATATTCCCGCTTCTTCGCCTATACCAACCTGTTTATCGCCAGCATGGTGGTTCTGGTACTGGCCGATAACCTGCTGCTGATGTACCTCGGTTGGGAAGGCGTGGGCCTCTGTTCTTACCTGCTGATCGGTTTCTACTACACCGATCCGAAGAACGGCGCCGCAGCGATGAAAGCGTTTGTGGTGACCCGCGTCGGCGACGTGTTCCTCGCCTTCGCGCTGTTCATTCTTTATAACGAACTGGGCACCCTGAACTTCCGCGAAATGGTGGAGCTGGCGCCGCAGCACTTCGCTAACGGCAGCACCACGCTGCAGTGGGCGACGCTGATGCTGCTTGGCGGCGCGGTCGGTAAATCCGCCCAGCTGCCGCTGCAAACGTGGCTTGCCGATGCGATGGCGGGTCCGACGCCGGTCTCTGCGCTGATCCACGCCGCGACCATGGTCACCGCGGGCGTCTATCTGATCGCCCGTACCCACGGCCTGTTCTTGATGACGCCGGAAGTGCTGCATCTGGTCGGTATCGTCGGGGCGGTCACCCTGGTGTTGGCGGGCTTCGCCGCGCTGGTGCAGACCGATATCAAACGCGTTCTCGCCTACTCTACCATGAGCCAGATTGGCTACATGTTCCTCGCGCTGGGCGTGCAGGCATGGGACGCGGCGATTTTCCACCTGATGACTCACGCGTTCTTTAAAGCGCTGCTGTTCCTGTCGTCTGGTTCGGTCATTCTGGCCTGCCATCACGAACAGAACATCTTCAAGATGGGCGGCCTGCGCAAATCGATTCCGCTGGTATACGTCTGCTTCCTGGTGGGGGGCGCGGCGCTGTCCGCACTGCCGCTTATCACCGCAGGCTTCTTCAGTAAGGATGAGATTCTGGCAGGCGCGATGGCCAATGGCCATATCAATCTGATGGTGGCAGGCCTGGTCGGCGCCTTTATGACCTCGCTGTACACCTTCCGGATGATTTTCATCGTATTCCACGGTAAAGAGCAAATTCACGCGCACGCAGGGAAGGGGATTACCCATCATCTGCCGCTGATTGTGCTGCTGGTACTATCCACCTTCGTTGGCGCGCTGATTGTGCCGCCGCTGGAAGGCGTACTGCCGCAGACCACTGAGCTCGCCCACGGTAGCGTGATGACGCTGGAGATTGCCTCCGGGATCATCGCCATTGCCGGGATTCTGATCGCTGCATGGCTGTGGCTGGGCAAACGCACGCTGGTGACCTCCATCGCCAACAGTGCGCCTGGCCGCTTCTTCGGTACCTGGTGGTTCCATGCCTGGGGCTTCGACTGGTTATACGACAAGGTGTTCGTAAAACCATTCCTCGGTATTGCCTGGCTGCTGAAACGCGATCCGCTGAACTCGTTGATGAATATCCCGGCGATCCTTTCCCGCTTCGCAGGCAAAGGCCTGCTGGTGAGCGAGAACGGTTATCTGCGCTGGTATGTGGCTTCAATGAGCATCGGCGCGGTGGTGGTGCTGGCGCTGCTGATGGTATTGCGTTGATTTGATCGCGCGGTTTTGCCCGGTGGCGCTTCGCTTACCGGGCCTACGAGACCGTAGGTCGGGTAAGCGAAGCGCCACCCGACACAACAAACCGCACTCAAACGTGAATGTAGTCGAATTCGTTGAAAATCGGTCCTGAACGGGACTTTAACAAGGAATAAAAATCGCCATGTTACTACCCTGGCTAATATTAATTCCCTTTATCGGCGGCTTCCTGTGCTGGCAGACCGAACGCTTTGGCGTGAAAGTGCCGCGCTGGATCGCGCTGATTACCATGGGACTGACGCTGGTGCTTGGCCTGCAGCTGTGGATGCAGGGCGGCTATTCTCTGACGCAATCCGCGGGTATTCCGCAATGGCAGTCGGAATTCGTGCTGCCGTGGATCCCACGCTTCGGCATTAGCATCCATCTGGCGATCGACGGACTGTCGCTGCTGATGGTGGTGCTGACCGGTCTCCTCGGCGTGCTGGCGGTGCTCTGTTCGTGGCGTGAAATCGAAAAATACCAGGGCTTCTTCCACCTCAACCTGATGTGGATCCTGGGCGGCGTTATCGGCGTGTTCCTCGCCATCGACATGTTCCTGTTCTTCTTCTTCTGGGAAATGATGTTGGTGCCGATGTACTTCCTGATCGCGCTGTGGGGCCACAAAGCCTCGGACGGTAAAACGCGTATCACAGCGGCCACCAAGTTCTTCATCTATACCCAGGCGAGCGGTCTGGTGATGCTGATTGCCATTCTGGCGCTGGCCTTCGTCCACTTCAACGCCACCGGCGTGTGGACCTTCAACTATGAAGATCTGCTGAAAACCCCGATGTCTCACGGCGTGGAATACCTGCTGATGCTCGGCTTCTTCATCGCCTTCGCGGTGAAAATGCCGGTGGTGCCGCTGCACGGCTGGCTGCCGGACGCTCACTCCCAGGCGCCGACCGCCGGCTCTGTCGACCTCGCGGGGATCCTGCTGAAAACCGCCGCCTACGGTCTGCTGCGCTTTGCGCTGCCGCTGTTCCCGAATGCCTCCGCCGAGTTTGCGCCCATCGCCATGTGGCTGGGCGTGATTGGTATCTTCTACGGCGCGTGGATGGCCTTCGCCCAGACCGATATTAAACGCCTGATCGCCTACACCTCCGTGTCCCACATGGGCTTCGTGCTGATTGCTATCTACACCGGCAGCCAGCTGGCCTATCAGGGAGCGGTGATCCAGATGATTGCTCACGGTCTGTCCGCGGCGGGTCTGTTCATTCTGTGCGGCCAGCTGTACGAACGTCTGCACACCCGCGATATGCGCCAGATGGGCGGCTTGTGGAGCAAAATTAAATGGCTGCCGGCGATGTCGATGTTCTTCGCTGTCGCCACCCTGGGGATGCCGGGCACCGGTAACTTCGTCGGCGAATTTATGATCCTGTTCGGCAGCTATAAAGTGGTGCCGACGATCACCGTCATCTCCACCTTTGGTCTGGTATTCGCGTCCGTTTACTCGCTGTCGATGTTACATCGCGCTTACTTCGGTAAAGCGAAGAGCGAAGTGGCGGCGAAAGAGTTGCCGGGGATGTCCCTGCGTGAACTGTCTATCATCCTGCTGCTGGTGCTGCTGCTGGTGCTGTTGGGCTTCTTCCCGCAGCCGATCCTCGACACCTCGCATGCTGCGATGAGCAACATTCAGCAGTGGTTTGTTAATTCTGTTTCTACTACAAGGCCGTAATTCGCCATGACAATAACTCCACAACAACTGATCGCACTGCTACCGCTGCTGATCGTCGGCTTGACGGTGGTGGTTGTGATGCTCTCCATTGCGTGGCGACGCAATCATTTTCTCAATGCCACGCTGTCGGTTCTTGGACTTAACGCCGCGCTGGTCTCGCTCTGGTTCGTCGGCCAGAACGGGGCGATGGACGTCACGCCGCTGATCCGCGTTGACGGCTACGCCATGCTTTACACCGGTCTGGTGCTGCTGGCGAGCCTCGCGACCTGTACTTTCGCCTACCCGTGGCTTGAGGGTTACAAGGACAACAAAGAAGAGTTCTACCTGCTGGTGCTGATCGCCGCCCTGGGCGGCATTCTGCTGGCCGGCGCGAATCATCTGGCGGCGCTGTTCCTCGGTATTGAGCTGATTTCGCTGCCGCTGTTCGGCCTGGTTGGTTACGCCTTCCGCCAGAAGCGTTCGCTGGAAGCGAGCATCAAATACACCATCCTCTCCGCGGCAGCTTCGTCCTTCCTGCTGTTCGGTATGGCGCTGGTGTATGCGAACTCCGGCAACCTGTCCTTCCTCGCGCTGGGCAAAAGCCTGGCGGACAACATGCTGCACGAGCCGCTGCTGCTGGCGGGCCTCGGTCTGATGATCGTCGGTCTTGGCTTTAAACTGTCGCTGGTGCCGTTCCACCTGTGGACGCCGGACGTTTACCAGGGGGCGCCTGCGCCGGTCTCCACCTTCCTGGCGACCGCCAGCAAGATCGCTATCTTCGGCGTAGTGATGCGTCTGTTCCTGTACATGCCGGTGGGCAACAGCGAAGCGGTACGCGTGGTGCTGGGCCTGATCGCCTTCGCCTCTATCATCTTCGGTAACCTGATGGCGCTGAGCCAGACCAACATTAAGCGCCTGCTCGGTTACTCTTCCATCTCCCATCTCGGCTATCTGCTGGTGGCGTTAATCGCCCTGCAGAGCGGCGAAATGTCGATGGAAGCCGTTGGCGTCTACCTGGCCGGTTATCTGTTCAGCAGCCTCGGCGCGTTCGGCGTGGTCAGCCTGATGTCCAGCCCGTACCGCGGTCCGGATGCTGACTCGCTGTTCTCCTACCGCGGCCTGTTCTGGCACCGTCCGATCCTGTCGGCTGTGATGACGGTGATGATGCTCTCCCTGGCCGGCATCCCGATGACCCTCGGCTTTATCGGTAAGTTCTACGTGCTGGCCGTCGGTGTGCATGCGCATCTGTGGTGGCTGGTTGCCGCGGTGGTTGTCGGCTCGGCGATCGGTCTCTACTACTACCTGCGCGTGGCAGTGAGCCTGTACCTGAGCGCGCCGGAGCAACTGAATCGCGATGCGCCGTCAAACTGGCAGTACAGCGCCGGCGGTATCGTGGTGCTGATCTCCGCGCTGCTGGTGCTGGTGCTCGGTATCTGGCCGCAGCCGCTGATTAGCATCGTGCAGCTGGCGACGCCGCTGATGTAAGTTGATTGACTCAATAAAAAACCGCCGGGATGGCGGTTTTTTTATGCCCGGATTTTACTCCATCTTGTAGACCATAAAGTCTTCTGCCAGCAGCGTGTTAGGGAAAATCTCCCGGCATTCCGCCAGCATACGCAGACAGCCTTCGGCATCGTAGCGCGAGCTAAAGTGGGTGGCGATCAGCGTACCGACCCCCGCTTCTTTGGCAAGCGCCGCGGTCTGCTGACTGGAAGAGTGGCCGCGGCTATTGGCTTTCTCCGCCATCGCCTGCTCAAGGGTGGTTTCGTGGACCATCACATCCGCCCCGCGAGCCATCTCCAGCGCCTGCGGGCAGGGGGCGGTATCGCCGAAGATGGCCAGCGTTTTACCCGGGGTCGCTGGCCCCAGATAGCGGCTGCCGTCGATGACCCGGCCATCTGCCAGCGTGACGCGCTGTCCGCGCTTGAGTTGATGGAACAGCGGCCCGGGAGGCACGCCATCGGCAATCAGCTGGGCGGCGTCGAGGGTGCCGGGCTTGTCATGCTGCGCAATGCGATACCCATAGCACTCCACCGGATGGCTGAGCGGATACGCGGTGACCCGATAGCCCTCTTCGTCGAACACCAGACCAGGGCCGACTTCGATGATGGTGAGCGGATAGTCGGTCCACGAACCGCTCAGGCGCAGCGCGGTCTCAACAAACTCTTTGAGTCCTTTTGGCCCGTAGAGGGTGAGGGGCAGGGAGTTTCCCTGCATCGAGCGGCTGCACAGCAGGCCGGGCAGGCCGAACAGGTGGTCGCCGTGCAGATGGGTAATAAAAATCTTATTCAGTTTGCCGGGATGGTAGGGCGTGTGAAGAAACTGATGCTGGGTCCCTTCGCCGCAGTCAAACAACCACATTTCGGCGCGGGTCGGCTGTTGCAAATTCAGTATTATCGACGTCATATTACGCGTGCGGGTCGGCACCCCGGCGGATGTCCCCAAAAAAGTTAATTCCATCGTCCAGTGTCCTCAGGGCGAGTCGCAAAGTATCAGTATATCAATAAGGAGCAGCAGATGATGACCTGGCAGGATCTCCACCATAGTGAACTCACCGTTCCCCAGCTGTATGCGCTGCTGAAATTGCGCAGTGAAGTCTTTGTCGTAGAGCAGCAGTGCGTCTATCAGGATGTCGACGGCGATGATTTGGTTGGTGAAAATCGCCATCTGCTCGGCTGGCGCGATGGCGAACTGGTGGCCTACGCGCGGATCCTCAAAAGCGAAGAGGAGTTTGCGCCGGTGGTGATTGGCCGGGTCATCGTCAGCCCCGCCGCCCGTGGTGCGAAGCTCGGCTATCAGCTGATGGAGCAGGCGCTGGCCAGCTGTCAGCAGCACTGGCCGCAAAAGGTGATTTACCTCGGGGCGCAGGCGCACCTGCAATCCTTTTACGCCCACTTTGGTTTTACGCCGGTGACCGAGGTCTATGATGAGGATGGCATCCCCCACATTGGCATGGCGCGAGAAAAGCGCGCTGTCTGACTCCTCTGCACCCTCGTCCACACGCAGCTCTGGCCCGGCGAGCGGGTAAGATAAAACCCGCTCCCTCATCATGGGTACTGCTATTCCGCCGTCGAACCCCTTATAATGTGGGGTTTTACTACCGTGGAGGTTTGCGTGCTGTCTGTTTCCACTGCGCTGGCCCGTTTGCAAGACGGCCTGGGCGAGTCATTTCCAGACTCGCCCGGCACGCGAATTATCGATGTTGCCTTTCCGCTGAATGATGCCTTCGATCCGCTACTATGGTGCGGCCAGCAGGCGCAATGGCCGCAGTTTTACTGGCAGCAGCGCAATGGCGATGAGAAACTGGCGACGCTGGGGGCGGTAAAAACCTTTACCTCGCTCGACGCGGCGAACCGCTTTTTACGCCAGTCCGGCCGGCAGGATCTGCGTATCTGCGGCCTGAATGCGTTTGAACCGCAGCAGGGCAGCCTGGCGCTGCCGCGTCTGGAGTGGCGCCGGTGCGGCGGCAGGGCCGTGCTGCGGCTGGTGCTGCATAGTGATATCTCCCTGCGTGAGGATGCCGCGACGGCCCGCGCGTTTCTCGCCAGCCTGACAACCACTCAGGCGACTCCCGGCGCCATACCGCCGTTGCTGAGCGAGCGCCACTCATCCGACTATCCTCAATGGCAGGCAATGATTGCGCAGGCGACTAAGGCGATCAGCGCCGGTGAAATGGATAAAGTAGTACTGGCGCGGGCAACCGACCTGCAGTTTGCCTCCCCGCTGGACGCCGTGAGCATCATGGCGGCTAGCCGGCGCAGCAATCTTAACTGTTTTCATTTCCTGATGGCGTTCAATGCCCGGCAGGCATTTTTCGGCTCCACGCCGGAACGGCTGTGGCGCCGGCGCGGCGCGCTGCTGCGCACCGAAGCGCTGGCGGGGACCGTCGCGAACCATCAGGAAGACGCGAAGGCGCAGCAACTGGCCGACTGGTTGATGAAAGACGACAAAAACCAGCGGGAAAACATGCTGGTGGTAGAGGATATCTGCCAGCGCCTGCAGGGTGAGGCCTCGACGCTGGACGTCCTGCCGCCGCAGGTGGTGAGGCTGCGTAAGGTGCAGCATCTCCGACGCTGCATCTGGACCGAGCTGGCGGCGCCTGACGACAGCCGCTGTCTGCTGCAGCTGCAGCCCACCGCCGCGGTGGCCGGCCTGCCGCGCCGGGCGGCGCTGGCGTTTATTCAGCGTCATGAACCGTTTTCCCGCGAATGGTACGCCGGGTCCGCCGGGTATCTGTCACTGGCGCAAAGCGAGTTTTGCGTGGCGCTGCGTTCGGCGAAAGTGAACCACGACACCCTGCGGCTGTATGCCGGGGCGGGGATCGTCAGCGGCTCTGATGCACAGCAGGAGTGGCAGGAGATAGACAACAAAGCGGCCGGGCTGCGCTCGCTGCTGTGTCCATAAAGCTTGAATGACGATGCATATCAAAACGACGTCACTTTGCCTTATCTATACTTAGCATCAATATTTGATACCGGACAATTTCATGTCAGTAAGCGCATTTAACCGACGCTGGGCGGCGGTGATCCTGGAAGCTTTAACGCGCCATGGCGTGCAGCATATCTGCATCGCGCCGGGCTCGCGCTCGACACCCTTAACCCTGGCGGCGGCGGAAAACCGCGCCTTTATCCATCATACCCATTTCGACGAACGCGGCCTCGGCCACCTGGCGCTCGGCCTGGCGAAGGCCAGCCGGCAGCCGGTGGCGGTGATAGTCACCTCCGGGACCGCCACCGCGAACCTCTATCCGGCGCTGATTGAGGCAGGGCTCACCGGTGAAAAGCTGATCCTGTTGACCGCCGACCGTCCGCCGGAGCTGATCGACTGCGGCGCGAACCAGGCTATCCGCCAGCCGGGGATGTTTGCCTCCCATCCTGCGCAGACGATTTCTTTGCCGCGTCCCTCGCAGGATATTCCTGCCCGCTGGCTGGTCTCAACCATCGACCAGGCGCTGGGGGCGCTGCACGCCGGCGGGGTGCATATTAACTGTCCGTTCGCTGAACCGCTGTATGGTGATATGGATGAGACCGGCGTGGAGTGGCAGCAGCAGCTCGGCAACTGGTGGCAGAGCGACAAACCCTGGCTGCGCCAGGCGCTGCAGTTAGAGAGCGAGAAGCAGCGCGACTGGTTCTTCTGGCGACAAAAACGCGGCGTCGTCGTGGCGGGCAGAATGAGCGCCGCGGAAGGGAAAAAGGTCGCTGAGTGGGCGCAGACCCTCGGCTGGCCGCTGATCGGCGATGTCCTGTCGCAGACCGGGCAGCCGCTGCCGTGCGCCGACCTGTGGCTGGGCAACGGCAAAGCGGTCAGCGAGCTGGCGCAGGCGCAGATCGTCGTGCAACTCGGCAGCAGCCTGACCGGCAAACGCGTGCTCCAGTGGCAGGCGACCTGCGAGCCGGATGAATACTGGCTGGTGGATAATCTGCCCGGTCGCCTCGACCCGGCGCAGCACCGCGGTCGCCGTCTGCTCTCAAGCGTTGAGCGCTGGCTCGAATTACATCCGGCGGAGAAACGCCAGCCGTGGGCGACGGTGATCCCACAGCTTGCCGGGCAGGCGTGGCAGGCTGCGGTCGCCAGCAATGAGCCTTTTGGCGAAGCGCAGCTGGCGCAGCGTATTCGGCGCTATCTGCCGGAGCAGGGCCAATTGTTTGTTGGCAACAGCCTGGTGGTGCGCCTGATCGACGCCCTGGCGCAGCTACCGGCCGGGTATCCGGTCTACAGCAACCGCGGCGCCAGCGGCATCGATGGCCTGATCGCCACTGCGGCCGGCGTGCAGCGCGCCAGCGCCCGACCGACGCTGGCCATCGTTGGCGATCTCTCCGCGCTCTACGATCTCAACTCGCTGGCCCTGCTGCGCCAGGCGTCGGCGCCGCTGGTGCTGATCGTGGTGAATAACAACGGCGGGCAGATTTTTTCTATGCTGCCGACGCCGCAGGACGAACGCCGTCAGTTCTATTTAATGCCGCAGGACGTGGATTTCAGCCACGCGGCGGCGATGTTCGGCCTGGCCTATCATCGCCCTGATGACTGGCCGTCGCTGGATGAGGCGCTGGCCGGCGCCTGGCGCAGGGCGGGGGCGACGGTGATTGAGCTGGCGGTCAATGAGACCGACGGCGCGCAGACCCTCCAGCAGCTGCTGGCGCAGGTAAGTCGCCTGTGATCCTCAGCGCTGCTGTCGACAACGGCCAGCCGGGCTATCCCTGGCTGGTGTTTCTGCACGGTTTTTCCGGCGACCGCAACGAGTGGCGGAAAGTGGGCGACGCCTTTCCCGCCTGGCCGCGGCTGTACCTCGATCTGCCGGGGCACGGCGGCTCCGCGGATATCGCGGTGCAGGACTTTGCCGGGGTCAATACTCTGCTGCAGTCTACGCTTAATAGTTACAACATACATAAGTATTGGCTGATCGGCTACTCGCTGGGCGGCCGGGTGGCAATGAACTTCGCCAGCCAGCCGCGCGCAGGCATGCGCGGGCTGATCGTTGAAGGCGGCCATCCGGGCCTGCAGGATGTAGAGGCGCGGCAGGCGCGGCGCAGCAATGACAGCGCCTGGGCGGAACGTTTTCGCCGCGAGCCGCTTGAGCAGGTCTTTGCCGACTGGTATCAGCAGCCGGTCTTCGCTTCGCTGAATGCCGCGCAGCGTGAGTCATTGGTCGCCTTACGCAGCCGGAACAACGGCGCGACGCTGGCGGCGATGCTGCAGGCAACCTCCCTTGCCGCGCAGGCCGATCTGCGCGCGTCTCTGCAGGCGCGCGATTTTCCTTTTCACTACCTGTGCGGCGAGCGCGACGCGAAGTTTCGCGCCATCGCGCAGACGCTCGCGGCGGATCTCCATCTTATTCACTATGCCGGACACAACGCGCACCGGGACAACCCGGCGGCGGTGATTGCCTGTCTGGCGCAGATTCTGGCAAGTTAACTGAAGGACATTCTATGATCTCTCTTGATGAAGCAATGCTCTACGCCCCCGTTGAATGGCACGATTGCTCCGAAGGCTATACCGATATTCGCTATCACAAATCGACTGACGGGATTGCCAAAATCACCATTAATCGTCCGCAGGTGCGCAACGCCTTCCGCCCGCTGACCGTCAAAGAGATGATCCAGGCGCTGGCGGATGCCCGGTATGACGACAATATCGGCGTCATCGTGCTGACCGGTGAAGGTGAGAAAGCCTTCTGCGCCGGCGGCGACCAGAAAGTCCGCGGCGACTACGGCGGCTATCAGGACGACTCCGGCGTTCATCATCTTAACGTGCTCGACTTCCAGCGTCAGATCCGCACCTGTCCAAAACCGGTGGTCGCGATGGTGGCCGGCTACTCTATCGGCGGCGGTCACGTGCTGCATATGATGTGCGATCTGACTATCGCGGCGGAAAACGCCATCTTCGGCCAGACCGGGCCAAAAGTCGGCTCTTTCGACGGCGGCTGGGGCGCCTCCTATATGGCGCGGATCGTCGGGCAGAAAAAAGCGCGCGAAATCTGGTTCCTGTGCCGCCAGTATGACGCTCAGCAGGCGCTGGACATGGGGCTGGTGAATACCGTGGTACCGCTGGCGGATCTGGAAAAAGAGACCGTGCGCTGGTGTCGTGAAATGCTGCAGAACAGCCCGATGGCCTTGCGCTGCCTGAAAGCGGCGCTGAACGCCGACTGCGACGGCCAGGCTGGTCTGCAGGAGCTGGCGGGCAATGCCACCATGCTGTTCTATATGACGGAAGAGGGGCAGGAAGGACGCAACGCCTTCAACCAGAAACGTCAGCCGGACTTCAGCAAATTTAAACGGAATCCATAATGCGCGTTTCGCAGGTTTACCGCTGGCAGATACCGATGGACGCGGGCGTGGTGCTGCGCGAGCGGCGGTTAAAAACCCGCGACGGGCTGTTCATCCGCCTGCAGGAGGGGGAACGCGAAGGCTGGGGC
This sequence comes from Klebsiella sp. P1954, assembly GCF_018199955.1. Taxonomy (NCBI): domain Bacteria; kingdom Pseudomonadati; phylum Pseudomonadota; class Gammaproteobacteria; order Enterobacterales; family Enterobacteriaceae; genus Klebsiella; species Klebsiella sp. P1954. The sequence goes on from NZ_CP073373.1 coordinate 4,566,041, forward strand.
GAAATTTCTCCCCTGCCGGGATTCAGTGTCGAGACGCTGGAAGAGGCGAAAATGGCGCTGTTAGCGTGGGCACAGGCCTGGCGCGACGGCGCCGAGCCGCCGCTTCCCACGCAGCCCTCCGTCGCGTTTGGCATCAGCTGCGCGCAGGCGGAGCTTAGCGGCGGACTACCGCAGGCCGCGGATTATCGCGCGGCGCCGCTCTGCTCCGGCGATCCGGATGAGCTATTCGCCAGACTGGCGGCGATGCCCGGCGAGAAGGTCGCTAAGGTCAAAGTTGGCCTCTGGGAGGCGGTCCGCGACGGTATGGTGGTCAATCTGCTGCTGGAGGCGATCCCCGACCTGCAGCTGCGGCTCGATGCCAACCGCGCCTGGACGCCGCTCAAAGCGCAACAGTTCGCCAAATACGTTAATCCGGCGTACCGCCAGCGCATTGCTTTTCTTGAAGAACCTTGCAAAACGCGGGAGGATTCTCGGGCCTTTAGCCGCGAGACAGGGATCGCTATCGCCTGGGATGAAAGCCTGCGCGAGGCGGATTTCCGCTTTGTCGCCGAGCCGGGCGTACGTGCGGTGGTGATCAAACCGACGCTAACCGGCAGTTTGCAGAAGGTGCAGCAACAGGTCGCCGCGGCGCATGCGCTGGGGTTGAGCGTAGTGATCAGCTCGTCGATCGAGTCCAGTCTCGGCTTGACCCAGCTGGCGCGGATTGCCGCCTGGCTGACGCCGCAGACTATTCCTGGGCTGGATACGCTGTCGCTGATGGGCGCCCAGCTGGTACGGCCGTGGCCCGAAAGTGCGCTGCCGGTGCTCAACATTGATGCGCTGGAGCCGCTGCTGTGACCTTTAACGACTGGCCCTGGCGGCACTGGCGTCAGCGGCGCGGAGAGGCCCTCGCCTTACGTCTGAATAACCAGCCGCTGACCTGGCGGGAGCTATGCGCGCGGGTTGACGCGCTGGCGTCTGGTTTTGCCGCGCAGGGCGTAATGGAAGGGCAGGGCGTGGCGCTCCGGGCCTATAACCAGCCGGAAACTCTGCTGGCATGGCTGGCGCTGCTGCAGTGCGGGGCGCGGGTGCTGCCGCTGAATCCGCAGCTGCCAGCGGTGTTGCTGCAGGCGTTGTTACCCGCGTTAACCATGCAGCATCAGCTGGTGCTGAATGGCGATGTGTTGCCGGGGAATTTACCGATGTTAACCCTGCAGTTGGTCGAGGGCGAGCATGCTGTTTGCTGGCATGGCGATCGGTTGGTGTCGATGACGTTGACCTCCGGTTCAATCGGCCTGCCGAAAGCGGCGGTACATAGCGCCAGCGCCCATCTGGCCAGCGCGGCTGGCGTGCTGGCGCTGATGCCGTTTGCCGCAGGAGATGACTGGCTGCTGTCGCTGCCGTTGTTCCATGTCTCCGGTCAGGGGATCGTCTGGCGCTGGCTGCTGGCCGGCGCGCGACTCACGGTACGTGACAAACAGCCGCTGGCGCAGATGCTGCACGGCTGTACCCATGCTTCGCTGGTGCCGACTCAGCTATGGCGCCTGCTGAATGATGATGCTGCGGTTTCCCTCAAGGCGGTGCTGCTCGGCGGCGCGTCGATCCCGGTCGAATTGACTGAACGGGCGCGAAAGCAGGGCATACGCAGCTTCTGCGGCTATGGCCTCACCGAATTCGCCTCCACCGTGTGTGCCAAAGAGGCCGACGGCGCTGCGGATGTTGGCGAAGCGCTGCCGGGGCGAGAGGTGAAAATAGTCGCCGGCGAGATCTGGCTGCGGGCGTCGAGTATGGCCGCAGGCTACTGGCGGGATGGTCAATTGTTGTCATTAACCAACAATGAAGGCTGGTTTGCGACGCGCGATCGCGGAGCATTGCATAACGGTCGGCTGACGGTTGTTGGGCGAATGGATAACCTCTTTTTTAGCGGTGGAGAAGGTATTCAACCGGAAGAGGTCGAGCGTGTGATACTCGCCCATCCACAGGTACAGCAGGTGTTTATCGTGCCGCTGGATGATGCGGAATATGGCCAGCGCCCGGTAGCGGTGGTGGAATGCGATGACGGCTGCGAGTTGAGCGCGCTGGCGGCATGGAGCGCTGAGCGGTTAGCGCGTTTTCAGCAGCCGGTGCGTTGGCTGCGGTTGCCGGAAACGTTAAAAAACGGCGGGATTAAGATTTCGCGCCGGGCGCTGTGCGAGTGGGTCAGGCAGCAGACGCATGCGACCGTATCGTAGCCACCGGCATTATCCCGCGGCATAACGCCGGGTGGGTTGAACGCGGTATGCTGGACTAAAGTAGCCCTTTCAGGCTGAGAGTAACGCGGGTGGCGGCATTAAGATCGTAGTTTTTGAGATCTTCGGCTTTGACCCAGGCGTAATTGTCAAACTCCTCGTTGATCGTCACATCGCGATTGGCGCTCACGCAGTCGAAGATGAGATAGATCATGTAGATCGTTTCCTGATGCCCGTCGGGGGAGGTTTTGACGCGGGTATCGTCGCGAAAGCACCATGGCGCGATATGGGTAAGGATGAGTTTTTCGCCGAGCTCTTCGCGTATTTCCCGCCGCAGCGCCTCTTCAATACGTTCCCCTGGCTCCACGCCGCCGCCGGATAAGGCCCATTGCCCGGGAAAAACCCCGCGGTCGGCGGCCATTTTGCAAAGCAGATAATGGCCTTCATTCTCGATCAGCGGGCAAACAATCGTCCTGTGGCGCATGGGTTTTCTCCTGCAGAGGGATGGGGCGGTATGCTGGTGAAATAGTTTGCGAACCGCCTCGGTAAACTGCAAGCGAAATACAGTTCAGGTCTTGTTGAGTGCTACGTTAAGCGAAAATGATTGTATGGAGCACCGCCATGGAAAGGGCGACGAATTCCCCCCACGATGCTGTATTTAAACACCTGCTGTCGCATCGGGCGACGGCCAGGGATTTTCTGGACATTCACCTTCCCGCACCGCTGCGCGCGTTATGTAACCTGAACACGCTGCGGCTGGAGTCCGGGAGCTTTATCGACGACGAACTGCGGGCGAGTCATTCCGATATCCTTTACTCGCTGCAAACGCAGGCGGGGGAGGGCTATATCTATCTGTTGATAGAGCACCAAAGCTCGGCGGACCGCCATATGGCATTTCGCCTGATGCGCTATGCGATAGCCGCGATGCAGCGTCATCTGGATAAAGGGCATACGCAGCTGCCGCTGGTGATCCCGCTGCTGTTTTATCATGGTCGCGTTTCTCCCTGGCCTTACCCGATGTGCTGGCTGGCAGGCTTTGCCGATCCGGACATCGCGCGGCGGATCTATGGTGAAGATTTTCCCTTAATTGATATCACTAGCACCCCGGACGATGAAATCATGCGCCACCGGCGCGTGGCGATGCTGGAGCTGCTGCAGAAGCATATTCGCCAGCGGGATTTGATGGACCTGCATGAGCAGCTGGTCAGGCTCCTGGCGCTGGGATACACTAGCCGCAGGCAGCTTAAGACGCTGTTGCACTATTTATTACAGGCAGGAAACGCCGCCGATCCGGTTGCTTTTTTGCGCCATCTTGCGCAAAACGTTCCCCGGCGGCCGCATAAGGAGACGCTAATGAATATTGCCCAGTTTCTGGAACAACGCGGCCATCAGCAAGGATTAAAGCAAGGTCTTGAACAAGGTCTACAGCAAGGTATCGAGCAAGGTGAGCAGCAGACCGCGGAGCGTATCGCCCGGGCGATGCTTGCTAACGGACTCGACCTGTCGCTGGTGGCGAAACTGACCGGCCTCGCCCCGGAATGTCTGGCCCGGCTGCAGCATTAATTATTCCCTTATCCACCCGCGCCGCGCCGATCGTGCGGCGCCAGCTCTCTGTTTTCGTCAATGTGTCAGCGTTAATCATAATAAACATGAATATTACTGGCGTTGAATAGGCTGTTCGTGGTTCTGGCAACGCTCGATGCCGTAAAAATACGCAACTGGTTACACTCTTGTGAAAATTCATTTCGCCAGGTCATTGATTCCTGATGGGTGCGCAGTAGAATTTTCAGGTTTTTCGGGACTTCTTTGATTTTAATTTTCTGGATAGAGTAAATAATGAAAAAAAGCATTTTTATGGCGCTGGCGGGCGTGATGATGGTTTCTTCGGCGGCCCATGCGATTAGCGTTACCGGTGAAGCCGGCGAGCATTACACCAACCTTGGCGTCGGCTTCGGCACCGAATCCACCGGCCTGGCCGTTTCGGGTAACTGGCTGCACAGCGATAACGACGGCGACGCCGCGGGTTTAGGCCTGGGACTCAATATTCCGCTGGGGCCGTTCCTCGCGACCGTGGGTGGTAAAGGTATTTACACCAATCCGAAACAGGGCGATGAAGGTTATGCGGCCGCGGTCGGCGGCGGCCTGCAGTGGAAAATCGGCGACAGCTTCCGCCTGTACGGCGATTATTACTACTCTCCGGATTCGCTCTCCAGCGGCATTGATAGCTACCAGGAAGCCAACGTCGGCGCCAGCTGGACCATTATGCGTCCGCTTAGCATCCAGGCCGGCTACCGTTACCTGAACCTGGCGGGCAAAGATGGCAACCGCGATAACACCATCGCCGACGGCCCATACATCGGCGCCAGCGCCAGCTTCTAATCTCTTCCGGCGCGGCATCTTCTTGCTGCGCCAGATTTTCCTCCTCGTCAGCATCCCGCTTTGCGTTATAGTATTTCTCACCTGGCAGGCAAGGAGTGAGCAATGTTGAATGTGGAAATGCTGTCCACCGGCGATGAAGTGTTGCATGGTCAAATCATTGATACCAATGCGGCATGGCTGGCGGATTTCTTTTTTAATCAGGGTTTACCGTTAACGCGCCGCAATACCGTTGGCGACGATCTCGATGCGCTGGTGGCGATTCTGCGCGAACGCAGCGAACAGGCGGATGTGCTGATCGTCAACGGCGGCCTCGGCCCAACCAGCGACGACCTGAGCGCGCTGGCCGCTGCCACTGCGAAAGGCGAAGGGCTTATTTTGCATCCGGAGTGGCTGGAAACCATGACCCGCTTTTTTGCCGAGCGCGGCAGGCCGATGGCGGAAAGCAACCGTAAGCAGGCGGAAATCCCGGCCAGCGCTGAGATGATCAACAACCCGGTCGGTACGGCCTGTGGCTTTGCCATCCAGCTCAACCGCTGCCTGATGTTTTTCACTCCCGGGGTCCCCTCTGAATTTAAGGTGATGGTCGAGCAGGAAATTTTACCGCGCCTGCGCCAGCGCTTTACGCTGCCGGACCCGCCGGTATGCCTGCGTTTGACCACCTTTGGCCGCTCGGAGAGCGAGCTGGCGCAAAGTCTTAATCCGCTGACGCTGCCTCCGGGCGTGGTGATGGGTTACCGCTCGTCGATGCCGATCATTGAACTCAAGCTAACCGGACCGGCCAACCAGCGCGACGCCATGCTGGCTCTGTGGCCGGAGGTGCGTAAGGTGGCTGGCGACAGCCTGATTTTCGAAGGTACGGAAGGGTTACCCGCGCAAATCGCCCGCTGTCTGCAGGAGCGGCAGCTGAGCCTGACGCTCAGCGAGCAGTTTACCAGCGGCCTGCTGGCGCTCCAGCTGTCCCGCGCCGGCGCGCCGCTGCTGGCCAGCGAAGTCGTTCCGGCGCAGGAGGAGACGCTGGCGCAGGCGGCCCGCTGGGCGGCCGAGCGGCGCATAAACCATTTTGCCGGCCTGGCTCTGGCGGTGAGCGGTCAGGAAAACGATCATCTTAACGTGGCCCTGGCCACCCCGGACGGCACCTTCGCACTGCGGGTGAAGTTTAGCGCCACCCGCCACAGCCTGGCGGTACGCCAGGAAGTCTGCGCTATGATGGCGTTAAACATGCTGCGTCGCTGGTTGAATGGCCAACCGCTGGCCAGCGAACATGGCTGGATTAACGTGGTGGATTCCCTCTCGCTGTAAGTCATTCCCCCCGGCGCACCGTATCCTCGGGGCGCCGGTCGTCCAACCTGTTGTACTCTTCTGAAAAAATTCTGTGCGTTAAGTCGCAATTTTCTGCTGCGAACGGTCCAGTATACGGGAAAACGATTGCCCCGCGATGTCGCTCACACTTTACCGCCCGGACAATCGCAACACTGATTCCAGTATTCAGGATTGGAGTCCAGTATGTTGGAATCAACGAAAGTCCCGGCGCTGACCCGCGCGATTGAGATCCTCAATTTAATTGGCCGCATCGGCCCCTGCAGCGCGGCGACGATAATAGCGGAGCTGGGGATCCCGAAAAGCACGGTGTATCTGCTGCTGGGCGAGCTGAAAAAGCAGCGCTTCATCAGTATGGATAATCAGGATAACTACTGCCTGTGGACCAAGCTGGTGGAGCTGGCCGGGCAGGCGCTGAGCAAAATGGACCTGCGCGAGCTGGCGCGGCCGCGCCTCACCCGGCTGATGGATGAGTGCGGCCTGCTTTGTCATCTGGGCATTATCGATCAGGGTAACGCCTACTACATTCTGAAAATTGAGTCTCCCGCCACCATCAGCGTGCGCTCGCATGAGGGTAAGAGCCTGTCGCTTTACCGCTCCGGGATCGGCAAATGTTTGCTGGCCTGGCAGCCCGCCAGCGTTCAGGCGTCGATTATCGAAGACCTGCAGTGGGAGCGGGCCACGCCAACGACCATCACCGATGCTCAGCAGCTGCGGGAGGAGCTGGGGCGGATCCGCGCCCGGGGCTGGAGCTTTGATAATGGCGAGGACTATCCGGATGTGCGCTGCGTGGCTGCCCCGGTATTTAACGCCAATAACGACCTGACCGCCGCCATCTCGGTGGTGGGTACCCGTCTGCAAATCAATGAAGACAATCGCGATTACCTGGCTGGTAAGGCGATTGCCTGCGCGAAAGATATTTCACGTCTGCTGGGGTGGAAAAGCCCCTTCGAACAACTCGCCTCATCATAAGGAGAACATCATGACCCTACCGAAAATTAAACACGTCCGCGCCTGGTTCATCGGCGGCGCCACAGCAGAGCAGGGCGCCGGCGGCGGCGATTACCATGACCAGGGGGCTAACCACTGGATTGACGATCATATCGCCACCCCGATGAGCAAATATAAACAGTATGAGCAGTCCCGGCAGTCGTTTGGCATCAACGTGCTGGGGACGCTGATTGTGGAAGTGGAAGCCGACAACGGACAGACCGGCTTTGCGGTGTCGACGGCCGGGGAGATGGGCTGCTTTATCGTCGAAAAACATCTCAACCGCTTTATCGAAGGCAAATGCGTCAGCGATATCAAACTGATCCATGACCAGATGCTTAACGCCACCCTTTACTACGCGGGATCCGGCGGCCTGGTGATGAATACCATCTCCTGTGTCGACCTGGCGCTGTGGGACCTGTTCGGGAAAGTGGTTGGCCTGCCGGTCTACAAACTGTTGGGTGGGGCGGTGCGCGACGAAATCCAGTTCTATGCCACCGGCGCACGTCCGGACCTGGCGCAGGAGATGGGCTTTATCGGCGGCAAAATGCCTACCCACTGGGGGCCGCACGATGGCGACGCCGGGATCCGCAAAGACGTCGCCATGGTGGCGGATATGCGCGAAAAATGTGGCCCGGATTTCTGGTTAATGCTGGACTGCTGGATGAGCCAGGACGTTAACTATGCCACCAAACTTGCCCATGCCTGCGCCCCTTATAACCTCAAGTGGATCGAAGAGTGCCTGCCGCCGCAGCAGTATGAAGGCTATCGCGAGCTGAAGCGCCAGGCGCCTGCCGGGATGATGGTGACCAGCGGCGAGCACCACGGCACGCTGCAGTCCTTCCGCACCCTGTCGGAAACCGGCATCGATATTATGCAGCCCGACGTCGGCTGGTGCGGCGGCTTAACCACTCTGGTGGAGATCGCGGCCATCGCCAAAGCGCGCGGGCAGCTGGTAGTGCCCCACGGCTCGTCGGTTTACTCACATCATGCGGTGATCACCTTCACCAACACGCCGTTCAGTGAGTTTCTGATGACCAGTCCGGACTGCGCCACGCTGCGCCCTCAGTTCGACCCGATCCTGCTCGGCGAGCCGGTGCCGGAGAGTGGGCGCATTCATAAATCGGTCCTGGACAAACCCGGCTTTGGCGTCGAGCTCAATCGCGACTGCAACCTGAAGCGTCCTTATCAACACTGATTGCGTCGGGCCGCCCGGCGGCCCGCGCCTGAGGATATTATGATGAGCAACACTCTGCTGGAGAGCGTGGTGAAGAAAAACCGCGCCCGCTTAATCCCCTTTATGCTGGCGCTGTACGTGCTGGCGTTTCTTGACCGTTCTAATATCGGTTTCGCCAAAGAGACCTACCAGCTGGATACCGGACTCAGCAATGAGGCCTACGCGCTGGGGGCCGGTATCTTCTTTGTGGTCTATGCCTTCCTCGGGGTGCCGGCCAATCTGCTGATGCGCAAATTTGGCGCCAGGCGATGGATCGGCTGCACCACGCTGCTGTGGGGCGTGCTGTCGGCGGCGATGGCGTGGGCGGATACGGAAGCGAAATTCCTGCTGGTACGTACCCTGCTGGGCGCGGCGGAGGCGGGCTTCTTTCCCGGAATGATCTACCTCACTTCACAGTGGTTTCCCCAGCAAAACCGCGCCAGCATTATGGGGCTGTTTTATATGGGCGCGCCGCTGGCCCTGACGCTGGGATCGCCTTTATCCGGTGCGCTGCTGGAGATGCATGGATTTATGGGCCATCCCGGCTGGTTCTGGATGTTTGTCATTGAAGGCCTGCTCGCCGTCGCCGCGGGAGCGTTCACCTTCTTCTGGCTGGACGATTCGCCGCAGCATGCCCGCTTCCTGAGCGCAGCGGAGAAACAGGCGCTGATAAGCGAGCTGGCGCGCGAGGAGGAGAAAAAGATTGCCTCGCGCCTGTCCGATGCGCTGCGTAACGGGCGGGTCTGGCAGCTGGCGCTGATTTATCTGACCATTCAGGTGGCGGTCTATGGTCTGATTTTCTTCCTGCCCACCCAGGTTGCTGCGCTGCTGGGCACCAAAGTCGGCTTCGTTGCCTCGGTGGTGACGGCCATCCCGTGGGTGGCGGCGCTGTTTGGCACCTGGCTTATCCCTCGCTACTCCGATCGCACCGGCGAGCGACGCAATATTGCCGCCCTGACGCTGCTGGCGGCGGCGGTCGGGATTGCAGTGTCCGGACTGGTGGCGCCGGTGCTGGCTATCATCGCGCTGTGCGTGGCGGCGGTCGGGGTGATCGCCGTGCAGCCGGTCTTCTGGACGATGCCGACGCAGCTGCTGTCCGGCACGGCGCTGGCCGCAGGGATTGGCTTTGTTAACCTGTTTGGCGCCATCGGTGGTTTTCTGGCGCCGATCGTGCGCGTGCAGGCCGAAACGTTGTTCGCCAGCAGCGCCGCCGGACTGTTAACCCTGGCCGGCGTCGCCATTGTTGGGGTGGTCATTATCTTTTCATTGAGCCTTACCCGCGCGGTACCCCAGCGCGGCAGCGTACAGCATTGAATAAAGGAATCGCTATGAACGCACTGTTATCTAACCCCTTCAAACGGGGATTATTACGCGGTGAGACGCAAATCGGCCTGTGGCTGAGCTCCACCTCATCCTACATGGCGGAGATCGCTGCGACGTCGGGATACGACTGGCTGTTGATCGACGGCGAGCATGCCCCGAACACCATTCAGGATCTTTATCATCAGCTGCAGGCGATTGCCCCCTATGCCAGCCAGCCGGTCATTCGCCCGGTCGAGGGCAACCGCAGCCTGATAAAACAGGTGCTGGATATTGGCGCCAGAACCTTGCTGGTGCCGATGGTCGATACCGCCGAGCAGGCTCGGGAGGTGGTCTCAGCGACCCGTTATCCCCCCATCGGGAGCCGCGGCGTTGGCGCCGGCGTGGCGAGAGCGGCGCGCTGGGGAAGGGTGGAGAATTATATGGCGGAGGCGAATGACGAACTCTGTCTGCTGATTCAGGTCGAGAGCCGAACCGCGCTGGAGAACCTGGACGCTATTCTCGAGGTGGACGGCATTGACGGGGTGTTTATCGGTCCGGCGGATCTCTCCGCCTCGCTGGGCTACCCGGACGATGCCGGTCACCCTGACGTGCAGCGGGTGATCGAGCAGAGCATCCGGCGCATTCGCGCGGCGGGGAAAGCGGCCGGATTTCTGGCGGTCGACCCGGCGATGGCGGAAAAATGTCTTGCCTGGGGGGCCAACTTTGTCGCCGTCGGGGTGGATACCATGCTGTATACCCAGGCGCTGGACCGCCGGCTGGCGATGTTTAAATCTGCCAGCGCCCAGCCGCAAGAGAAAACGAGCTATTGACGGCGGAGGCTGGCGCTGGGCTCAGACGAGCGCCTTCGCCAGCACCGTCAGCGGATGCTCGCAGCGTTTGCTGGTGGACATCTCAATCTGCCATTTGCAGGTCTCGCAGTCGGTGACGACGAGGTCGGCCCCGCTCTCCTCAATCTGACGGAACAGCGGGGCGCCGATAGCCTGGGATACCGCGTAATTCTCAGTTTTAAACCCGTAAGTGCCTGCGATGCCGCAGCACTGTGAATCCAGCACCTCCAGCTGCAGGCCGGGGATCAGCCGCAGCAGCTCGAGGGTATACAGCGACCAGCCCATCTTTTCCATATGACACGGGGTGTGATAGACCACCTTCAGCGGCAGCGGGCGCAGCGGTAGCGTCCTGCCGGCAGCCAGCTGTTTCCAGATCCAGCGGGTGGCAAGCTCGACCCGATCGCGAAGATCGCTGTTATCGACATCGAGGAGATGGGGGTATTCATCACGTAGCGTAAAGGCGCAGGTCGAGGAGGTGGCAATGATCGGTAGCGTGTTTTCCCGCATCGCGGCGACGTTGCTCTGCGCCTGCTTACGCGCCTTGTCGAAAAAACCGTTGGCGATCAGCGGTACGCCGCAGCATTTTTCTTTTGATAACAACTGCACCCCGGTACCCAGCGCGTTGACGACGCGAATGAGATCTTTACCCAACTGTGGATGGTTATAGTTGACGTAGCAGCCGTGAAAGAAAGCCACCTGTTCGCTGTATTGCTTCTGACGGGCGGCGAGCTGGCGGTAAGCGCGGCGGAAGGTGCCGAAACCATATTTCGGCAGCGTACGCCGGTGATCGATGTTGAGCGTCGCGTCGAGCAGACGGCGCACCGGTTTTAAGCCGGTGGCGGCGTTGACCAGGGGGGCAAAGGGGGTGGAAAGGGTACCCATCAGGTCGGTATGGCTGAGGATGGCGTCGCGCAGGGTCGGCTTTTGCTGGCCGTACTGTGCCCGGGCGCGTTGAATGATATCGCCAATTTTCACATCCGACGGGCAGGCGACCTCGCAGCGCTTGCAGTTAATGCAGTACTTCAGCGCCTCGTCGTACAGCGCGCCATCCTTCAGACGCAGGCGTTCGCCGTCCGGCCCCGCTTGTTTCGGGCCGGGATAGCGCGGATTGACCCGACTTACCGGGCAGGTGGTGGTACAGACCGTGCACTTAATGCAGCTTTCAAAACGGGTATCGTTCATGGCCGGCCTCCGGCAAGGGCGTGGATCTGTCTGGCGGCGTGCAGCGCGGTAACGGCGCAGACGCCGCCGCCACAGCCGAGCTGAATGGCATCGAACCCGCCGAGCAATGAGCCGATGGCGAACAGATTATGGAACGGCTGCCCGCCCAGCAGGGGGCGCAGCAGGGCATCGGTTTTCACGCCGAAGCGCTGCCACGGTTGTGAGGCGAAGAAATCGCGCTGGTACCAGCTTTCCCGTGGCAGGGTCTGGTGAAGGTCGAGGCCGAGGATCGGCTCGCGCACGCTATCGCGAGTGGCGACAAGACCGTTGCTGAAAAAGCTGCCGCTGGCCAGCACGGTAAAGCGCGGACGCAGCGCAATATCGCCGTGATTTCGCGTCCAGACCGCCTCGACGGCGTCCTGTCGATGGCTGATTTTCACCACCTCATCGCCTGCGAGCCAGGCGCCGCCCTCGCGAATGAACTGGCGTTGCAGCTGAGAATGCAAACGCATCCCGGGAACCGAAGGCGGCAGCGTCGGCAGCAGACGCAGCGGGCAGGGTAGACGCGCCTGCAGCCAGTGGTACAGGCGATCGTCGGCGAGGCCAAAACAGGCGGGCATGATCAGCAGGTCATACTGCTGCGCCAGCGGTAGCAGCGCTGCATGCAGGGCCGGCCACATATTCTCATCATCCAGGACGCGGGCGATATTGGCGGCGCGAAACTCGGTCGGGTTGTCACGCAGCACATCCAGCAGCGGTAACTCGATTTCCACCGCCGCGGCGGTAACTCCGTGTTGACCGAGCGCGGCGGCGGCGAGATGCGGCTGAAAATCAGCAAAGCCGCTGATCCCCACCAGACAGGCGCCCTGCGACGGCAGGGGCGCGACAGGCACCTCAAGGGGCGACAGCCATGCCGGGCGCAACGTCCCCAGCGGCGTTACCCGCCGGTGCGGCCGGCGCGCATCGCCCTGCATCACCGCGCCGCAGGCGGCCAGCAGGGCTTCGGTCTGTGTCGCGTATTTGAGTACCGCCTCGGCGCCGAGCCGGGAATAAGGGTGTTCAGGAAGCTGTTCAGCGAGCTGCTGCAGACCTTGTGCGACGTCAGTGACGTGATCGCCGTTGGGCAGCGCCGAGAGCAGGTCTAACGACGCGGAGGAAAAATGCAGCGCGCTCTGCCCGCGGCTGATGATGACGCTGCGCAGGCCGTGCTGATTCAGGGCCAGCCCGCACAGCAGGCCGGCGAGCCCGCCGCCGATAATCGCGCAATCAAACTTCATCCCGGTGCTCCTGTGGCAATCCGCACAGGCCGAGGTAGACCCAGCGGGTGAATTCGCTTTCGCGCAGCGCATCGCCCCAGGCGATGGGCTGCACGCCCTTCCAGCGTTCATTGAGAAATTCCGAGAGCTGGGTTAACGACTGCGCGGGCGTGGTGACGTTAAAGCGCTGCAGCAGGCCGGCAGCGCGGCAGGCGCAGAGTTCCCCCTGACAGGTACCCATGCCAATCCGGGTGCGGCGGCGCAGGTCGAGCAGGGTGTTGACCGCCAGGTTTTCCACCGCGTATTTCACTTCACCGGCAGTGACGGCTTCACATTCGCAGACCAGGCTACGGTGCTGGCGGCTGTCGCCAAGCCAGGACGGGGTGCGATCGCCGTGACGGTAGACGGCCGAGCCGCGCAGCGGGGTGGGGAGGGAGATTATCTTTTGCAGGGTACTTTCCGTTGGCTCCTGTGAACCGGGCAGCGGGGCTTCGGCCGTGGTACAGGGGGTGGTGTTTCCCAGCTTACGACAGACGGCGTCGGTGGCCCACTCGGCCATCAGGCGATAGGTCATCAGCTTGCCGCCGGTAATGGTAATGAAGCCTTCCATACCGTCACGCTGGGCATGGTCGAGCAGGACGATGCCGCGGCTGACGCTGCGCCCGCTGGGATCGTTATCGCTGGCCACCAGCGGGCGGACGCCGGAGTAGGCGCGGAGGATCCGGGTGCGGCCCATGACCGGCGCCAGCTTTTCCCCTTCGCGCAGCAGGGTATCGACCTCCGCCGCTGTTACCCGGTTGTCGTCAATTTCGTCATAAGGAATATGCATTGAGGTAGTGCCGATCAGCGAGATGGTATCGCCGGGCACCAGAATATCGGCGTCGGCCGGCTTACGGCAGCGGTTGATCACCAGGTTGTTAATCCGATGATCGAGGATCAGCAGCGATCCCTTCGCCGGGAACATGGTGATGCGCAGGTCGGCATATTCCGCAATACGCTGCCCCCAGATCCCGGCGGCGTTAACCACCATCCCGGCGTACAGAGTACGGGCCTGGTGAAGTTGGCGGTCGTATACCTGGACGCCGCAGACGCGATCGCCCCGGCGCAGCAGGCCTGTTACTTCGCAGCCGGTAAGGATCTGCGCGCCGTGTTCGCGGGCGTCGAGCATATTGGCCGCGGTGAGGCGAAACGGGTCGATGGTACCGTCCGGGACCTGCACCGCGCCCAGCAGCGTCGGGTTGACGGCGGGCTCCCGGCGCAGCGCTTCCTGCGGCGAGAGCGGCGTGGCCTCTATGCCAGCCTGCTGACAGGCGTCGATAAAGGTTTGCTGCCATGCCAGGTCATCTTCAGGCAGGGTGATAAACAGCCCATTGGTCGGTTCAATACAGTGGCGGGCGATGCGGCGCAGGATGCGGTTCTCACTGATGCATTCGCGGGCGGATTCGTTGTCGGTCACCGCGTAGCGGGCGCCGCTGTGCAGCAGTCCATGATTCCGGCCGGTCGCCCCGGTGGCGATATCATGGCGCTCAATGAGCAGCGTTCGTAATCCGCGCCGGGCGCAGTCGCGGGCGATACCGGCGCCGGTTGCTCCGCCGCCGATGATAATGACCTCGCTATCAAGACGTCCCGTCATCTTCAGCTCCTCTGCTTTCGTTTAACACCATTTAGCCACAATTAGTAAGGTTATTGTTTGATTTCGAGCATATTCGCGCGTTATTTGAGCGTGTTATGTGATTTCGTGCTCACATTGGAACGTTTTGTCATATTTCTGTAACAAATTGTGCGATGTTTCACAGTATCAACTCTACGTATTGCCTACCATCGCGACCATATTTGAAGTTGGTGATTAATCTGGGATTTTGTCGTGACGTCAGTAGAAAACAGCAAGGGCCACGGAGGCTGATATGTTAAGTATTTTTAAACCCGCCGCGCATAAAGCGCGTTTGCCAGCAGCGGAGATTGACCCGCTATATCGCCGATTACGCTGGCAGATTTTTATTGGCATCTTTTTTGGTTATGCCGCCTACTATTTGGTTCGTAAGAACTTTGCCCTGGCGATGCCTTATCTTATCGAGCAGGGGTTCTCTCGTGGCGACCTCGGCTTCGCCCTTTCCGGTATCTCCATCGCCTATGGATTTTCGAAATTCATCATGGGATCGGTCTCTGACCGCTCGAATCCGCGCATTTTCCTGCCGGCTGGCTTGATCCTGGCCGCGCTGGTGATGCTGGTGATGGGCTTCGTGCCGTGGGCGACGTCCAGCATCATGATAATGTTCGTGCTGCTGTTCCTCTGCGGCTGGTTCCAGGGGATGGGCTGGCCGCCGTGCGGCCGGACCATGGTGCACTGGTGGTCGCAGAAAGAGCGCGGCGGGATTGTCTCGGTGTGGAACTGCGCGCATAACGTCGGCGGCGGCATTCCGCCGCTGCTGTTCCTGTTAGGGATGGCGTGGTTTAACGACTGGCACGCGGCGCTGTATATGCCGGCCTTCGGCGCCATTCTGCTGGCGATTTTCGCCTTCGCAATGATGCGCGACACCCCGCAGTCCTGCGGTCTGCCGCCGATTGAAGAATATAAAACGACTACCCGGACGATTACAGCGAAAAGCACGAAGAAGAGCTGACGGCGAAGCAGATCTTTATGCAATACATTCTGCCGAACAAGCTGCTGTGGTACATCGCTATCGCTAACGTCTTCGTTTATCTGCTGCGCTACGGCATTCTCGACTGGTCGCCGACCTACCTGAAAGAAGTTAAACACTTCGCGCTGGATAAATCCTCCTGGGCCTATTTCCTGTACGAGTACGCGGGGATCCCGGGCACGCTGCTGTGCGGTTGGATGTCGGACAAAGTGTTTAAAGGCAACCGCGGCGCCACCGGCGTGTTCTTTATGACCCTGGTGACCATCGCCACTGTCGTTTACTGGCTGAACCCGCCGGGCAATCCGGGCGTCGATATGGCCTGTATGATCATCATTGGCTTCCTGATCTACGGCCCGGTGATGCTGATTGGTCTGCATGCCCTCGAGCTGGCGCCGAAAAAAGCCGCCGGCACCGCCGCGGGCTTCACCGGCCTGTTCGGCTATCTTGGCGGTTCCGTGGCCGCGAGCGCTATCGTCGGCTACACCGTCGATTTCTTCGGCTGGGACGGCGGCTTTATGGTGATGATCGGCGGCAGCGTGCTGGCGGTTATCCTGCTGGTTATCGTGATGCTCGGTGAACGTCGCCATCACCAACAGCTGAAACAAGCCTAAGGAGCGGCGATGAAAATGAAACTTACCGCGCTGATGAGCGGAATAATTCTGTCCAGTTCGGCGCTGTGCTTCAGCGCGACAGCGGCTGATAAAATGGTCATCGCCCACCGCGGCGCCAGCGGGTATCTGCCGGAACATACCCTGCCGGCGAAAGCGATGGCTTACGCTCAGGGGGCGGATTACCTTGAGCAAGACCTGGTGATGACCAAAGACGACCGGCTGGTGGTGTTACACGACCACTATCTCGATCGGGTGACTGACGTTGCGCAGCGTTTCCCGCAGCGGGCGCGTAAAGATGGCCGTTTCTACGCCATCGACTTTACCCTGGACGAGATTAAGTCGCTGAAGTTCACCGAAGGTTTTGAGCCGAAAAATGGTAAGAACGTGCAAACCTATCCCGGGCGATTCCCGATGGGCAAATCCGATTTCCGTATTCATACCTTTGAAGAGGAGATTGAGTTTGTCCAGGGGCTGAACCATTCAACCGGCAAAAACATCGGTATCTACCCGGAAATCAAAGCACCGTGGTTCCACCACCAGGAAGGCAAAGATATTGCCGCCAGCACATTGAAGGTGCTGAAGGAATATGGCTATACCAGCAAGCAGGATAAGGTTTATCTGCAGTGCTTTGACGCCAACGAGCTCAAACGCATTAAAAATGAGCTGGAGCCGAAGATGGGGATGGATCTCAATCTGGTGCAGCTCATCGCCTATACCGACTGGAATGAAACCCAGCAGAAACAGGCCGATGGTAAGTGGGTGAACTACAGCTATGACTGGATGTTCAAGCCAGGGGCGATGGCGCAGATTGCGCAGTACGCGGACGGCATCGGCCCGGATTACCATATGCTGGTAGCGGAAGGCTCGAAGCCGGGGGCGGTGAAGCTGACGGCGATGGTGAAAGAGGCGCACGCCAGCCATCTGCAGGTGCATCCGTACACCGTGCGCGCGGATCAGTTGCCGGAGTACGCGACTAACGTTAATCAACTCTATGACGTGCTGTATAACCAGGCGGGCGTCGACGGCTTATTTACCGATTTCCCGGATAAAGCGGTGCAGTTCCTGGACGCGAAACACTAAAAAGCCGGGTGGCGGCTACGCCTTACCCGGCCTACGAACTGCGGTTTTGTTGACACTGTTCTCGGCGTGCAACGATTTCGACCCGGGAATAACGTTTGTTCTATGTTATTTCCTGGAAGATTGCGCTCCCGATATTTCTTCTGCGTTATGCCTTTCATAGCGCAGGGAGCGCACAGGGGGAGGCCAGTCGCCGCCTCCCCCTGTACCCCCGGGCTCCGGCCAGCAAAATCGCCGCTGCGCGGTCCCTTCGACTTATCCCTGCAGGCTTCGGGTCGGGCCGAGGTAGCGTCCATGCAAAACACGGCCCTCAGCCCGCATCCATGCGGGCTGCCCCGGCCTTCCGGGAACGTCTCAGCGATTTTGAGGCCGTCAACACCGGCAGTTTCAGCAGCCCAGGGCGGCAGTGCGTAAACGGCCGGTCCTGGAACAGTAGATCGGGTAAGCGTAGCGCCACCTGACAAGACTACATCTCGATCTCAATATCGCCTTTCGCCCGGCAGCAGCAGGGCAAAATTTCTCCCGGCTGGATAAAGGCCAGCGGCTCGGTCAGCCAGTCAACCTGGCCGGAGACCAGACGCGTGCGGCAGGAGCCGCAGTAGCCTTCGCGGCACTGATATTCGACGTCGATATTATGCGACTCCAGCGCCGCCAGCAGGGAAGGGTGTTCATCCTGACACTCAAGGCGAGTGTCAGAGATTTTCAGGAAGATCCGCTTCATTACAGCTGGAAGTTACTCAGATCGTCGGCATCGACTTCAGAATCGATCTGGCCGACGAGATAAGAACTGACTTCCACTTCCTGCGGCGCCACCTGAACGTTGTCGGAGACCAGCCAGGTGTTGATCCATGGGATCGGGTTGGAGCGGGTCTGGAACGGCAGATCGAGGCCCACCGCCTGCATGCGGATATTGGTGATGTACTCGACGTACTGGCAGAGAATATCTTTATTCAGGCCGATCATCGAGCCGTCGCGAAACAGGTAGTCCGCCCACTCTTTCTCCTGCTGCGCCGCCAGCACGAACAGGTCATAGCACTCCTGTTTGCACTCTTCGGCGATTTCCGCCATTTCCGGATCGTCGCTGCCGGAGCGCAGCAGGTTCAGCATATGCTGGGTGCCGGTCAGGTGCAGCGCTTCATCGCGGGCGATCAGGCGGATAATTTTGGCGTTGCCTTCCATCAGTTTGCGTTCGGCAAAGGCGAAGGAGCAGGCGAAGCTGACGTAGAAGCGGATCGCTTCCAGGGCATTAACGCTCATCAGGCACAGATAGAGTTTCTTTTTCAGCTCGCGCAGATTCACGGTCACGGTTTTGCCGTTGACGGTGTGGGTGCCTTCGCCCAGCAGATGCCAGTAGCTGGTCATCTCGATCAGCGAATCGTAATAGTGAGAGATGCCTTCCGCACGTTTCTGGATCTGCTCGTTGGTGACGATGTCGTCGAACACGGTCGCCGGGTCGTTGACGATGTTGCGGATGATGTGAGTGTACGAACGCGAGTGAATGGTCTCGGAGAAGGCCCAGGTTTCTACCCAGGTCTCCAGCTCCGGGATGGAGATCAGCGGCAGCAGCGCCACATTCGGGCTACGGCCCTGGATGGAGTCGAGCAGCGTCTGGTACTTCAGGTTGCTGATGAAAATATGTTTTTCGTGTTCCGGTAGCGCCTGGTAGTCGATGCGATCGCGGGAAACGTCAACCTCTTCCGGGCGCCAGAAGAAGGAGAGCTGCTTTTCAATCAGCTTTTCAAAGATGTCGTATTTTTGCTGATCGTAGCGGGCCACGTTAACCGGCTGGCCAAAAAACATGGGTTCCAGCAGCTGATCGTTTTTCGTCTGTGAAAAAGTGGTGTATGCCATTGAAGTGAGTCCTGTTGAACTGTATTGCCCGGCGGGAATGGGTTGGCCGGGCCTACACAAACGTAGGCCGGGTAAGCGTAGCGTTACCCGGCAAAAATACCTTAGATCTTACAAGCGCCGCTTTCGCAGCCGTCGTCCTGGATGGACGGGGCCAGGTCATCCTGGGCGTCTTCAGCGCCATCACGGGTGTTGTGATAGTACAGCGTTTTGACGCCGAATTTATAGGCGTTGAGCAGGTCTTTGAGCAACTGCTGCATCGGCACTTTTCCGGACGGGAAGCGCGTCGGATCGTAGTTAGTGTTGGCAGAGATCGACTGGTCGATAAACTTCTGCATGATACCCACCAGCTGCAGATAACCGTCGTTGTTCGGCATCTCCCACAGCAGCTCGTAGGCGTTCTGCAGGTTTTCGTAATCCGGCACCACCTGGCGCAGGATACCGTCCTTGGACGCTTTGATACTCACGTGGCCGCGCGGCGGCTCTATGCCGTTGGTGGCGTTGGAGATCTGCGACGAGGTCTCGGACGGCATCAGCGCGGAGAGCGTGGAGTTGCGCAGACCGTGGGTTTTAATGGATTCGCGCAATGCTTCCCAGTCGTAGTGCAGGGGTTCGCTGACGATGCCGTCCAGATCTTTCTTATAGGTATCGATCGGCAGGATGCCCTGCGCATAGGTGGTTTCGTTGAACCACGGGCAGGCGCCTTGCTCGATAGCCAGCTCGTTAGAGGCCTTCAGCAGATAGTACTGAATCGCTTCGAACGTTTTGTGCGTCAGGTTGTTGGCGCTGCCGTCGGAGTAGCGTTTGCCATGCTTCGCCAGATAGTAAGCGAAGTTGATCACGCCGATACCCAGCGTACGACGCCCCATCGCACCGCGTTTAGCCGCCGGGATGGGGTAATCCTGATAGTCGAGCAGCGCATCCAGAGCACGCACCGCCAGCACCGCCAGCTCTTCCAGCTCGTCGAGGCTGTCGATAGCCCCGAGGTTGAAGGCCGACAGGGTGCACAGCGCGATTTCGCCGTTTTCGTCGTTGACATCTTCCAGCGGTTTGGTCGGCAGAGCAATCTCCAGGCACAGGTTAGACTGACGCACCGGGGCGACTACCGGATCGAACGGGCTGTGGGTGTTACAGTGGTCGACGTTCTGGATATAGATGCGGCCGGTAGAGGCGCGCTCCTGCATCATCAGCGAGAACAGCTCAACGGCTTTAATACGCTGCTTGCGAATGCTGTCGTCCTGCTCGTACTGGGTGTACAGGCGCTCAAACTCGTCCTGATCGGCGAAGAAGGCGTCATACAGGCCCGGGACGTCGGAAGGGCTGAACAGGGTAATATCGCCGCCTTTCAGCAGACGGGTGTACATCAGCTTGTTGATCTGTACCCCGTAGTCCATGTGACGAACGCGGTTGGCGTCGGTACCACGGTTGTTTTTCAGCACCAGCAGGCTTTCCACTTCCAGATGCCACATTGGGTAGAAGAGGGTTGCCGCGCCGCCGCGCACGCCGCCCTGCGAGCAGGATTTCACCGCGGTCTGGAAATGCTTGTAGAATGGAATGCAGCCGGTGTGGAAGGCTTCGCCGCCGCGGATCGGGCTGCCCAGCGCGCGAATGCGCCCGGCGTTGATGCCGATGCCGGCGCGCTGGGAAACGTATTTCACAATCGCGCTGGAGGTGGCGTTGATGGAATCCAGGCTGTCGCCGCACTCGATCAGCACGCAGGAGCTGAACTGACGGGTTGGGGTACGCACGCCGGACATGATCGGCGTCGGCAGCGAGATTTTAAAGGTGGACACCGCGTCGTAGAAACGCTTGATATAGTCCAGACGCGTTTCGCGCGGATAGTTCGAGAACAGGCAAGCGGCGACCAGAATATAGAGGAACTGCGCGCTCTCATAAATTTCGCCGGTGACGCGGTTTTGTACCAGATACTTGCCTTCCAGCTGCTTAACGGCTGCGTAGGAGAAGTTCATGTCGCGCCAGTGGTCGAGGAAACCGTCCATCTGCTGGAACTCTTCTTCCGTGTAGTCTTCCAGCAGATGATGATCGTATTTACCTTTCTCGACCATCTTCACCACGTGATCGTAGAGCGCCGGCGGCTCAAACTGACCGAAGGCTTTTTTACGCAAATGGAAAATCGCCAGACGCGCGGCGAGGTACTGGTAATCCGGTGCGTCGCGGGAGATCAGATCCGCAGCGGCTTTAATAATGGTTTCGTGGATGTCCGCGGTTTTGATGCCGTCATAGAACTGGATATGGGAGCGCAGCTCTACCTGGGAAATCGAAACGTTATTCAGTCCTTCTGCCGCCCAATCCAGTACGCGATGGATTTTGTCGAGATTGATGCGCTCGGTGGTCCCGTCGCGCTTTGTCACCAGCAGACTCTGATTCATGTGGATTTTACCTGTCCGTGAAAGAAAATATCCCCCGTTTATCCACAGAAGGCCGTTGTGACTAACTCTGTGGATAAATACTATATGTAGGGGGTTGTCGATAAAAGAAACGCTATATGGTGAGTATTTTAGTAAGGAATCTTTTGAGTACAAGGGTTGATTTTGACGTTAAATTGAGGTTGCGGAAGGGTAATAATCCGCAAGTCCACGTCGCATAAGGCCTGGAGAAGAAGTCAATAAAACAGAAAAAAAAATGAAAATTTGATCGAGTGCTGATTTCTTCATCGGAAGAAATAATCACGCGGCTTGATGCCGCGCAATCATCATAAGCGGAGGTGCTGACCTCAGTCCTGTTTGGCGGTTGTATGCAACATATAGTTAACATCAACCCCCGGCGCTAACTTGAAGGTATTGGTCAGCGGATTGTAATGCAGACCGATGATATGCTGCTCTTTCAGAGTAGTCTGATCTACCCAGCCCAGCAGCTCGGCCGGTTTGATAAACTTCTTCACATCATGAGTGCCTTTGGGCACCATCTTCATGACATATTCCGCCCCGACTACCGCCATCAGCCAGGCCTTGCCGTTGCGGTTGATGGTGGAGAAGAAGACCTGGCCGCCGGGCTTCACTAACCGCGCGCAGGCGTGCACCACCGACTGCGGGTCGGGCACGTGCTCCAGCATCTCCATGCAGGTCACGACGTCATACTGCTGGGGATGCTTCGCGGCATGTTCCTCAACTGTTTCCTGAACATAGTCTACCTGAATACCGCTCTCCAGGGCGTGCAGCCTGGCGACCTGCAGCGGTTCGGCCCCCATGTCCAGCCCGGTGACCGTCGCGCCTTCGCGCGCCATGCTCTCGGCGAGGATGCCGCCGCCGCAGCCGACATCGAGGACTTTTTTACCGAACAGGCCGCCGGAGCGTTCGGCAATATAGCCCAGCCGCAGCGGGTTGATGCGGTGGAGCGGTTTGAACTCGCCCTCCAGATCCCACCAGCGCGAGGCGACGGCTTCGAATTTGGCGATTTCAGCATGATCGACGTTAGGGGCTACCGACGTTTTTTCGGCATTCATGGGCGCTTTTACTCCTTTTCTGTTCAGACCTGCGAGTATATCAGCAGCGCGCCATGAATAAACCGTATTGCTTTACCTCTATTAGCGCGGCTGTGTTATAATTTGCGACCTTTGAATCCGGGATACAGTAGAGGGATAGCGGTTAGATGAGCGACCTTGCGAGAGAAATTACACCGGTCAACATTGAGGAAGAGCTTAAGAACTCTTATCTGGATTATGCGATGTCGGTCATTGTTGGCCGTGCGCTGCCGGATGTCCGAGATGGCCTGAAGCCGGTACACCGTCGCGTACTTTACGCCATGAACGTATTGGGCAATGACTGGAACAAAGCCTATAAAAAATCAGCCCGTGTCGTTGGTGACGTAATCGGTAAATACCACCCGCACGGCGACTTCGCGGTATACGCCACCATCGTGCGTATGGCGCAGCCGTTCTCGCTGCGTTACATGCTGGTGGACGGCCAGGGTAACTTTGGTTCCATCGACGGCGACTCCGCCGCGGCGATGCGTTATACCGAAATTCGTCTGGCGAAAATCGCTCATGAGCTGATGGCCGATCTTGAAAAAGAGACGGTCGATTTCGTCGACAACTATGACGGTACGGAGCGTATTCCGGACGTCATGCCGACCAAAATTCCTAACCTGCTGGTGAACGGCGCCTCCGGGATCGCCGTAGGGATGGCCACCAACATACCGCCGCATAACCTGACGGAAGTGATTAACGGCTGTCTGGCGTATGTTGACGATGAAGACATCAGCATTGAAGGGCTGATGGCGCATATTCCTGGCCCTGATTTCCCGACCGCCGCCATTATCAATGGCCGTCGCGGCATCGAAGAGGCCTACCGCACCGGTCGCGGTAAAGTGTACATTCGCGCGCGCGCGGAAGTGGAAGTGGACGCGAAATCCGGCCGCGAAACCATCATCGTGCACGAAATTCCGTATCAGGTGAACAAAGCGCGCCTGATCGAGAAAATCGCCGAGCTGGTCAAAGAAAAACGCGTGGAAGGCATCAGCGCGCTGCGTGACGAGTCTGATAAAGACGGGATGCGCATCGTGATTGAAGTGAAGCGCGATGCGGTAGGGGAAGTGGTGCTTAACAACCTCTATTCCCAGACCCAGCTGCAGGTCTCCTTCGGCATCAACATGGTAGCTCTGCACCATGGTCAGCCGAAGATCATGAACCTGAAGGACATTATCGCCGCGTTTGTACGCCACCGCCGTGAAGTGGTGACCCGTCGTACGATTTTCGAACTGCGCAAAGCGCGCGACCGGGCGCATATCCTCGAAGCGCTGGCCGTTGCGCTGGCCAACATCGACCCGATTATCGAACTGATCCGTCGCGCGCCGACCCCGGCAGAAGCGAAAACGGCGCTGGTTGCCCAGGCGTGGGATCTCGGTAACGTTGCGGCGATGCTGGAGCGCGCCGGGGATGACGCCGCGCGTCCGGAATGGCTGGAGCCAGAGTTCGGCGTACGCGACGGTAAATACTATCTGACCGAGCAGCAGGCTCAGGCGATTCTGGATCTGCGTCTGCAGAAACTGACCGGCCTTGAGCATGAAAAACTGCTCGACGAATATAAAGAGCTGCTGGAGCAGATCGCGGAGCTGCTGCACATTCTCGGCAGCGCCGACCGTCTGATGGAAGTGATTCGCGAAGAGCTGGAGCTGATCCGCGACCAGTTCGGCGACGAACGTCGTACCGAAATCACCGCCAACAGCGCTGATATTAACATCGAAGATCTGATCAACCAGGAAGATGTGGTGGTCACCCTGTCGCATCAGGGGTATGTGAAGTATCAGCCGCTGACCGACTACGAAGCACAGCGTCGTGGCGGTAAAGGCAAATCGGCAGCGCGCATTAAAGAAGAAGACTTTAT
The DNA here is from genome assembly GCF_018199955.1 of Klebsiella sp. P1954. NCBI lineage: Bacteria > Pseudomonadati > Pseudomonadota > Gammaproteobacteria > Enterobacterales > Enterobacteriaceae > Klebsiella > Klebsiella sp. P1954. The sequence continues at coordinate 4,590,234 of NZ_CP073373.1, forward strand.
CGACCGCCTGCTGGTGGCTAACACCCATGACACCATCCTCTGCTTCTCAAGCCGCGGCCGTCTGTACTGGATGAAGGTCTATCAGCTGCCGGAAGCCAGCCGCGGCGCGCGCGGTAGGCCGATCGTCAACCTGCTGCCGCTGGAAGCCGATGAGCGCATTACCGCCATCCTGCCGGTCCGCGAGTACGAAGAGGGCGTCAACGTCTTTATGGCCACCGCCAGCGGTACCGTGAAGAAAACCGCGCTGACCGAGTTCAGCCGTCCGCGTTCCGCCGGTATCATCGCGGTCAACCTGAACGAAGGCGATGAGCTGATCGGCGTCGATCTGACCTCTGGTCAGGATGAAGTGATGCTGTTCTCCGCGGCCGGTAAGGTTGTACGCTTCAAGGAAGACGCCGTTCGCGCCATGGGCCGTACCGCCACCGGCGTACGCGGTATTAAGCTTGCGGAAAACGACAGCGTCGTCTCGCTGATTATTCCACGCGGCGAAGGCGCGATCCTGACGGTGACGCAAAACGGTTACGGTAAACGTACCGCGGCGGCGGAGTATCCGACCAAGTCGCGCGCCACCCAGGGCGTTATTTCGATCAAAGTCACCGAGCGTAACGGTTCCGTGGTCGGCGCCGTGCAGGTGGATGACTGCGATCAGATCATGATGATCACCGACGCCGGGACGCTGGTGCGTACCCGCGTTTCCGAGGTGAGCATCGTGGGCCGTAACACCCAGGGCGTGATCCTCATCCGCACCGCGGAAGATGAAAACGTGGTGGGTCTGCAGCGCGTGGCTGAGCCGGTGGATGATGAAGAGCTGGATGCCATCGACGGTAGCGCGGCGGAAGGCGATGACGATATCGCCCCGGAAGCGGATACCGATGACGACATCGCCGAAGACGAAGAATAATCGTCCGAGGTAAATGTTCTGGAAGGGCCGGGTATTTTCCCGGCCCTTTTTGCATTAACATTGCGGCAAAGCCGGTTTACCGCTACCTTAACCGCATTCTGTTGAGTCCCTGACGGCCGAGCATCGCCACATTGAAATATCTTGCCTCTTTTCATACAACCCTGAAGGTTTCACGTTATCTGTTCAGAGCGCTGGCGGTATTGCTGTGGCTGCTTATTGCGTTTGTCTCAGTGTTTTATATCGTCAACGCGCTGCACGAGCGGGAAGCCGAAATCCATCAGGAGCTTAATCTCAACGCCGATCAGGCCCAGCGCTATATCCAGCGTACCGCGGATGTAATGAAAGAGCTGAAGTATGTCGCCGGTAACCGCTTGTCGGCAGGGGACGCGGTAGCGCAAGGGCAAAACGGCGATATGGCGGTGCCCAACTTTGAACCCCTGTACCCCGATTCCGACTGCAGCGCGATGAGCGCCACCTGGCGTAATTCGCTGCAGTCGCTGGCATGGTTTATGCGCTACTGGCGGGATAATTTTACTGCCGCCTACGACCTTAACCGCATCTTTCTCATCGGCAGCGATAACCTCTGCATGGCCAACTTTGGCCTGCGGGACGTGCCGATTGAGCGCGATCAGGCGCTGAAAGTCCTGCATCAGCGCATAGAGCAATATCGCAACGCGCCGCAAAACGAGCGCGGCAACAACCTGTTCTGGATAAGCCAGGGCGTTCGCCCCGGGGTGGGCTATTTTTACGCCCTGACGCCAGTCTATATGGCCAATCGCCTGCAGGCGATGCTGGGCGTGGAGCAGACCATCCGCATGGAAAGCTTCTTTACGCCGGGCAGCCTGCCGATGAGCGTGACGATCTTTGACGATAACGGGCAGCCGCTGATTTCGCTGGCCGGTGCGGAAGGTAAAATCCAGAGCGAAGCGAAGTGGATGCAGGAGCGGATGTGGTTTGGCTACAGTTCGGGTTTCCGCGAGCTGGTGCTGAAAAAAAGCCTCTCGCCGTCCTCCCTGAGCATCGTCTATTCCGTCTCGGTAGATCAGGTGCTGGAGCGGATCCGTATGCTGATCATCAATGCTATCGTTCTTAATATCCTCAGCGGCGCGATGCTGTTCGCGCTGGCGCGGATGTATGAGCGGCGCATTTTTATCCCCGCGGAGAATGACGCCCAGCGCCTGGAAGAGCACGAGCAGTTCAACCGCAAAATTGTGGCTTCTGCCCCGGTAGGGATCTGTATTCTGCGCACTGCCGACGGGACCAATATTCTCAGTAATGAACTGGCGCACAACTACCTGAACATGCTGACCCACGAGGACCGCCAGCGGCTGACGCAGATCATCTGCGGCCAGCAGGTCAATTTTGTCGACGTGCTGACCAGCAACCATACCAACCTGCAGATTAGCTTTGTTCATTCACGCTATCGCAATGAAAACGTCGCCATTTGCGTGCTGGTGGACGTTTCCGCCCGCGTGAAAATGGAGGAGTCGCTGCAGGAGATGGCCCAGGCGGCGGAGCAGGCCAGCCAGTCGAAATCGATGTTCCTGGCGACGGTTAGCCATGAGCTGCGTACCCCGCTGTATGGCATCATCGGTAACCTCGATCTGCTGCAGACCAAAGCGTTGCCGAAAGGCGTCGATCGCCTTGTGACGGCGATGAACAACTCCTCCAGCCTGCTGCTGAAAATCATCAGCGATATTCTTGATTTCTCGAAAATCGAGTCCGAGCAGTTGAAGATCGAGCCGCGGGAGTTCTCTCCGCGCGAAGTCATGAACCATATCTCCGCTAACTATCTGCCGTTGGTGGTGCGCAAGCAGCTGGGCCTGTACTGCTTTATCGAGCCGGACGTTCCGGAACAAATGTCCGGCGACCCGATGCGCCTGCAGCAGGTGATCTCAAATCTGCTCAGCAATGCGATAAAGTTCACCGATACCGGCTGTATTGTCCTGCACGTCCAGTGCGCGGGGGATTATCTGCAGATTAGCGTTCGCGACACCGGAGAGGGGATCCCGGCGAAAGAGGTATTGCGCCTCTTCGATCCTTTCTTCCAGGTGGGGACCGGCGTGCAGCGCAATTTTCAGGGCACCGGCCTTGGCCTGGCGATCTGTGAAAAACTGATCAGCATGATGGATGGCGATATTGCTGTCGAAACCGAGCCGGGGATGGGTAGCCGCTTTACCATCCGTATTCCTCTGTATGGCGTGCAGAATACCTCACCGGTGAGCAGAGACGGTTTCGCTGGCAAGACCTGCTGGCTGGCGATTCATAACACTTCGCTGGCGATGTTCGTCACCTCGCTGCTCAGCTACCACGGCCTGACGGTCCGCCGCCATGCCGGCGAAACGCCGGACGCCGAGGATGTCTTACTCACTGACGATGAGGCGCTGAGCGGATGGCAGGGAAGGGCCATGGTCATCTTCTGTCGCCGTCATATCGGTATTCCGCAGGAGCGGTCCGCCGGCGAATGGCTGCACAGCGTGACGACTCCCCACGAACTGCTGCCGCTGCTGGGGCGTATTTTCCATGTTGCGCTCGCCAGTGCGGAAAATAGCCCGGCGCTGATGGCCCCGGAGGCGCAGGCCGGCAATAACGACGACATGATGATCCTCGTGGTCGACGATCACCCGATCAACCGCCGCCTGCTGGCGGATCAGCTGGGTTCGCTCGGCTACCAGTGCGTGACCGCGAACGACGGGATCGACGCGCTCAACGTCCTCAGCAAGCAGCACATCGATATCGTGCTCAGCGACGTCAACATGCCTAATATGGATGGCTATCGCCTGACGCAGCGCATTCGTCAGCTTGGCCTGACGCTGCCGGTGATTGGCGTAACGGCCAATGCCCTGGCGGAAGAGAAGCAGCGCTGTCTGGAATCGGGGATGGACAGTTGTCTGTCCAAGCCGGTCACCCTCGACGTACTGAAGCAAACGCTGACGGTATATGCGGCGCGGGTGCGTAAAGGGCGGGAATAATGGGGAGCTCCGTCTCGCCGGGGCGAGACGGAGAGGGCGAAGAGATTACTCTTTGTCCGTCGCGCTCAGCGAGACGGAAGAGAGGTAGTTCAGCAAGGCGATGTCGTTTTCGACGCCCAGCTTCATCATCGCCGATTTCTTCTGGCTGCTGATGGTTTTAATGCTGCGATTAAGCTTTTTGGCGATCTCGGTTACCAGGAAACCTTCGGCGAACAGGCGCAGTACTTCGCTCTCTTTCGGCGACAGGCGTTTATCGCCATAGCCGCTGGCGCTGATTTTTTCCAGCAGGCGAGAGACGCTTTCCGGGGTGAATTTTTTCCCTTTCTGCAGCGCGGCCAGCGCTTTTGGCAGGTCGGTCGGCGCCCCCTGCTTGAGGACGATCCCTTCGATATCCAGATCCAGCACCGCGCTGAGGATCGCCGGATTGTTGTTCATGGTCAGAACAATGATCGACAGATCCGGGAAGTGGCGCTTGATGTATTTAATCAGCGTGATCCCGTCGCCGTATTTGTCACCGGGCATGGACAGATCGGTGATCAGCACATGGGCGTCCAGCTTCGGAAGATTGTTGATAAGGGCCGTGGAGTCTTCAAACTCGCCAACGACGTTCACCCACTCAATTTGCTCAAGTGACTTACGAATACCGAACAGTACGATCGGATGGTCATCGGCAATAATTACGTTCATAGTGTTCATGTATAAGGCTACCTTCTACAGCAAGCTCTTGACGTAAGCGTCAATGTCGCTGATATATTTTTCTATGCCTTGCGCATCCTTTTCGCGAATCAGATGCTCAAGCGTTTCACATAACTGCTTGCCGGGTATCAGATTAAGCATAGCAAATGCCCCTTTGAGGCGGTGGGCGGTTTGCGCCAGAGCAGCAAAATCGCCCGCTTCGATTTCAGTATACAATCTCTGAACATCATCCGGTACCGTATCGGCAAACAGTGCGTAATAGCCGCTGGCATGGAGTTCGGCGTTACTCTCGTTTCCTGAGGTGACGGGCTGAACCGCCTCCTCCGCCAGCTGCTGCTCAATAAGCTGCAGGATAGCCTCCTGCATCGCCGTGCTAATATTAAAGTTGACCCGCAGTTGGCCCGGGCCGATCTTGCGTATCCCGACCTCATCATCGCTTAAAAGCAAGCCTGAAGCAGTAAGATTAGACGGATTATCCGTTAAATAAAGATCAAAGGCTTGACTGGTCGCCCGATCGTCCGGTGTGATGCAGGACGCTCCCCAGCTCTCCAGCTGGCGAGTGACAATCCGCCGCACTTCGCTGGAAGTCACATCCAGCAGGACGATAACGTCATCCAGCAAATGCTCTCCCGCCTCTGGCGCCTCTTCGCTGGCCGGCATTTTCAGATGCAGGGTATAGCGCGTCCCCAGCGACTCCCGGGCTTTAATGGTCAATTGCCCGCCCAGCTTGCGCGTCATGCGGTCGCATAGCCAGAAGGTAAGGGCGTTTGCTTTGCCGTACAGGTCGCTCTGGGTCTCGTTGAGATACGGGAAGTGCATATTGTCGATCTCGTTTGCCGAGACGCCGTTGCCGGTATCCAGAATGCGGAAGGTCAGGCGATCGCTGGCCGACTCATCCTGACAGACGTCGAGGGTGATCTTGCCGATAGGCGTGGTGGTCACTGAATACTGGATTAACAGCACCAGCGTGCGCCGCAGAGCTTCACGGTCGCCATAGCGCTGCTCGCCGGCCGGGAGCGCATTGTTGATGAGCAGCTGCAGACCCTTGCGTTTCATCGCCGGCAGCACTTCCGGCACGACGTCGTCAATAAGCTCCTGCACCGAGAACAACGTCTGGTTGGTTTTCCAGGCATCGCTTTCCAGCAGATTGGCGAGCTGAATGTCATCGATGAGTTTGACCAGCTCATCGGCATGCTGGGCCAGCGTCCGATTCTCTGTACTACTGAGCGCCGCCGCCTCTGCCGCCAGCGTCAGCGCGGGCTGCTTCAGGGCGCTGCCGATGTGCTGCATAAAGGCGGCCCGTCCCTGCTGGTTTTTCTCATACAAGCGCTGGGCCTGCTTGAGCTTTTTATTGACCAGCACTTCGCGGTCCTGATCACGGATGATCAGGATCTGGGTGCGCGGCGCTACCTGGCTGCGATACTGGCGGATTTCATACTGCTCATTATTGACGGTGGCCTGAATTACCCCCTGATGCTGGTCCGCCATATTGGTGATGTTCTGCAGATTCAGGTGCGGAAGCAGATGGTCGGCAATTGGATTGCTGATAACCGTTCGGTTGGCTTCCTGATCGTGAACGAGCAGCCCCAGCGGCAGCAGAGAAACAATCTCTTCGTTAATGGCGCGCAGCAGACGCAGTTCGCTGTTGGCGGCGGAGGGGAGCCCGGCGCCAGACGAATGGCTGCGTCCTTTATAGTGGCGAAAGGTGGTAAAACCAAACAGCGCTAGCGCCAGCAGACCAATGTTGAGCAGCAGCGGCAGAAGAATGTTCTGCATGGACTCCAGCAGCATGGTGCTCATTGGTACCGTCCACAGCAACTGCATACCGGTGGTGCTGATGTCGGTGGCGATGTCAATCTGCATGCCGTTAAAGGTGATCCCGATATGATCGGCGCTCTCTTTATCCGGCGTGGTGGCGAGATTTTGCGACGGGTCAGGCTCGATACGGAAGCTGTCGATGGTCATGCCGGGCGGGATCAGATCGTTAATCGGCAGGTCGAAGGCGACCACCGTGGCAAGGTGTCCGGGCTGGTTGAAGGTGGTGCGTAACGTAAAATAGTGCGCGTTCTGCCAGGCGAGATGGCGCAGCGGCGAGAACGTCTCGCGCTCATCAAGGGTATTAGCCTGCAGCAGCATTTCCGCGCGCCGTGACTCCACGACGCTGCTGATCGTTGACTCTTTGAAGCTCGAAGAGAGGTCCTTCAACGGCAGGGTGGAGACCAGGATCAGACTATTGTCCAGGCCGTTGAGATAGTACATCGACCACGGAATGGTCTCCGCGCCCCACAAAATATCGAGATAATCGGACATTTTCTGCGTCATTTCGAGGGTGGAGCTGTCATGGGAGCCAAAGATCAGGGCTTCGGTTTTACGCCGGGGTTTCTCCAGGTAGTAAACGTCCTGTTTTAAACGCGTCTCCTGCAGACCGCCGCTTGCGGTGTTGACTGAGGTGGCGGCGATATTGTCGTAGATCTGCCAGGTGGCATAGCGCCAGGCGTCAATGCGCTGGTGCAGAGCGTGGGAGACATCAACCACCTGATAGCTTTTCTCCTTCAGCCAGGCATTGACGGCGCTTTGGATCATCACCCCCATTGTCGCCAGCAGGACAATAACCATCAAAATGAAGAAGCGGCTGATGTTGCCGGGGATCAGGGAGAATTTTTTCGGGGTCATCTTGTGGCTGAACGACTCATCATTGTTTGTAAACAGGATGTAGCGCCAGAGTAACTGGCAACAAAGCAGATGCTGCTGGCAGTATAAAGGCTAATGGCGTAAATCCATACTACAGATTGGCACCAGCGGTGCGATGCCGCCCAGGAATTATCTTAGAAACGAAGCGTAAATGAAACCGCGCCGGGAAGGTTAACCGGCGACGATATTGACGGAAACAAAAGGGAAGAATCGCACGAAATAACAAGACATTGGCAGAATATGCACCACTGATGGCCTAATTGATTGATTAATAGTCGTTAGGGAATCATTAGCCGTAGCACAGATAAATTAAAGTTGTGTAAAGAAGGGTAAAAAAAACCGGATGCGAGGCATCCGGTTGAAATAGGGGTAAACAGACATTCAGAACTGAATGACGGTAATAAATAAAGTTAATGATGATAGCGACTCTTATTTTAGCCACCAATGATCATTTTGTTTTACCATTCAGTGCTATAGATATGCTGTCGTCTATCACTTTGATTATAAAAGGTTAAATATTTTTTTTGATGATTAGTGCGTATTTCCCTGACCATTTTGCGGTGAAAAAAGTTCCGCTGAATTTACAAATTGAAACATCTTGTGGGAACTTTGAAACATCTTAGAAGTTTTAGTATCATATTCTTGTTGGATTATTCTGCATTTTGCAGCACAATGAAATAGCCGACTGATTAGAAGGGTAATCAGTAAGCAGTGGCATAATAAAAGGCATATAACAAACAGAGGGTTAATAACATGAAAGTTAAAGTACTGTCCCTCCTGGTACCGGCTCTGCTGGTAGCAGGCGCAGCAAATGCGGCTGAAATTTATAACAAAGACGGCAACAAATTAGACCTGTACGGTAAAATTGACGGTCTGCACTACTTCTCTGACGACAAGAGCGTCGACGGCGACCAGACCTACATGCGTGTAGGCGTGAAAGGCGAAACCCAGATCAACGACCAGCTGACCGGTTACGGCCAGTGGGAATACAACGTTCAGGCGAACAACACTGAAAGCTCCAGCGATCAGGCATGGACTCGTCTGGCATTCGCAGGCCTGAAATTTGGCGACGCGGGCTCTTTCGACTACGGTCGTAACTACGGCGTAGTATACGACGTAACGTCCTGGACCGACGTTCTGCCGGAATTCGGCGGCGACACCTACGGTTCTGACAACTTCCTGCAGTCCCGTGCTAACGGCGTTGCAACCTACCGTAACTCTGATTTCTTCGGTCTGGTTGACGGCCTGAACTTTGCTCTGCAGTATCAGGGTAAAAACGGCAGCGTCAGCGGCGAAGGCGCTCTGTCTCCTACCAACAACGGTCGTACCGCCTTGAAACAGAACGGCGACGGTTACGGTACTTCTCTGACCTATGACATCTATGATGGCATCAGCGCTGGTTTCGCATACTCTAACTCCAAACGTCTTGGCGACCAGAACAGCAAGCTGGCACTGGGTCGTGGCGACAACGCTGAAACCTACACCGGCGGTCTGAAATACGACGCGAACAACATCTACCTGGCCACTCAGTACACCCAGACCTACAACGCGACCCGCGCCGGTTCCCTGGGCTTTGCTAACAAAGCGCAGAACTTCGAAGTGGTTGCTCAGTACCAGTTCGACTTCGGTCTGCGTCCGTCCGTGGCTTACCTGCAGTCTAAAGGTAAGGATCTGGAAGGCTACGGCGACCAGGACATCCTGAAATATGTTGACGTTGGCGCGACCTACTACTTCAACAAAAACATGTCCACCTATGTTGACTACAAAATCAACCTGCTGGACGACAACAGCTTCACCCACAACGCCGGTATCTCTACCGACGACGTGGTTGCACTGGGCCTGGTTTACCAGTTCTAAGTTGCAAGCTGCATAACAAAAAGGCGCCTCTGGCGCCTTTTTTTTATGTCCGGTTTAACCTCGCTGGTATACTCTTGTCGCCCTGGTAAGAGGAGCCTCGATTAATGGATATGACTTTCTTTCGCGCCGCGCTGCTGGGCGCCTGCGTTCTGCTCTCTGGCTGCGATTCAGCTACCACTCCTGCGACCCCCACCGCGACGGCCACCGTGCTGGATGGCAAAACGATGGGCACCTTCTGGCGGGTCAGCGTCATTGGCGTGGATGAGGCAAAGGCCCAGGCGTTGCGCGCCAAGGTTCAGGCCCAGCTGGACGCCGACGATCGCCTGCTGTCGACCTGGAAAAACGACTCCGCGCTGATGCGCTTCAATCATGCCGCCACTACCGAACCCTGGCCGGTGAGCGAAGCGATGGCGGATATCGTCACCCTGTCGCTGCGGATTGGCGCCAAAACGCACGGCGCGATGGATATTACCGTGGGGCCGCTGGTCAACCTGTGGGGCTTTGGCCCGGATAAACAGCCGGTCACCACCCCGGATGCCGAGGCGATAGCCGCGGCGAAGGCGCGCACCGGCCTGCAGCATCTGCAGGTTATTAATCAGAGCGGCAGGCAGTTCCTGCAAAAAGATATTCCCGATCTGTTTGTCGACCTCTCCACTGTGGGGGAAGGCTATGCCGCCGACCACCTCGCGCGGTTGATGGAGCAGGAGGGGATCTCCCGCTATCTGGTGTCGGTGGGCGGGGCGCTGGTCAGCCGCGGGATGAATGGCGAAGGCAAGCCCTGGCGGGTAGCGATCCAGAAACCGACCGACCGCGAAAACGCCGTTCAGGCGATTGTCGACATCAATGGTCACGGCATCAGCACCTCCGGCAGCTATCGCAACTACTATGAACTCGATGGCAAACGCATCTCGCACGTTATCGATCCGCAGACCGGGCAGCCGATAACCCATAAGCTGGTCTCCGTGACCGTCATTGCGCCAACGGCGCTGGAGGCGGACGGCTGGGATACCGGACTGATGGTACTGGGGCCGGAAAAAGCGCAGCAGGTGGTGCGCGAGGAGGGGCTGGCGGTCTACATGATCGTTAAAGAAGGAGAGGGTTTTAAAACCTGGATGTCGCCGCAGTTCCGCACTTTCCTTGTCGGCGAGAAAAATTAAAAAGCAAGATTGCGGGTTTTTTACTGCGGGCTTTACCACAGACTGAGGGTACACTTACAGCTGGAGACCCGTCATGAAACCGATAGTTGCCGATACCGATGATCGCCGCTGGCAGGCGGTCTGCGAACGTGATACCCGGGCCGATGGTCAGTTCGTCTTTGCGGTACTGACCACCGGCATCTGCTGTCGTCCCTCCTGCCGCTCGCGGCGCGCGCGGCGAGAAAACGTACGCTTTTTTGCCGACGTCGCCGCCGCCGTGGCGGCGGGATTCCGCCCCTGCAAACGCTGCCAACCGGATAAAGACTACCCGCAGCAGCAAAGGGTCGACAAAGTGGCGCAGGCCTGTCGGCTGCTGGAGCAGGACGCGCCCCTGACCCTCGAGGCGCTGGCAGGCCAGCTGGCGATGAGCCCGTTTCATTTCCACCGTTTATTTAAATCCGTCACCGGCATGACCCCTAAAGCCTGGCAACAAGCGTGGCGGGCGCAGCGCCTGCGGGAAGCGCTGGAGCAGGGGATACCGGTGACCCGCGCCGCGCTGGCGGCTGGTTTTCCCGACAGCAGCAGCTATTATCGCCAGGCCGACGCAGCGTTAGGGATGACAGCCAGCCAGTTTCGCCGCGGCGGCGCCGCCACCGTGGTAACCTGGACCACGGGCGACTGCGCGCTGGGTCGTTGCCTGGTGGCGCAGAGCGAGCGCGGCGTCTGCGCGGTGCTGCCGGGTGATAACGATGCGGCATTGCTCGACGACCTGCGCCGGCGCTTTCCCAATGCCGAGCTGCGTGAAGGCGACCCCGATTTTTGTCAGCAGATGGCCGAGATTTTCGCCCACCTCGACGACAGCCGGCGGCCGGTATCGCTGCCGCTGGATCTGCAGGGCACCGCGTTTCAGCTGCAGGTCTGGCAGGCGCTGCGGCAGATCCCGGTGGGCGAGACCCGCAGCTACCGCCAGGTGGCAGAGCATATTGGCCAGCCGCGGGCGGTAAGAGCCGTGGCCGGCGCCTGCGCGGCGAATTCGCTGGCGGTGATTGTTCCCTGCCACCGGGTGGTGCGTGAAGATGGCGCCCTGTCCGGTTATCGCTGGGGAACGGCGCGAAAAGCGCAGCTGCTGGCGCGCGAGGCCCAACATGAGGAGGAGTAATGCTCGATCTGTTTAGCGATACCCCACCGTGGCAGGAGCCGCTGGCCCCCGGCGCGGTGGTGCTGCGGCGATTTGCCCGCGAACGCGCCCCGGCGCTGCTGCAGGCGATAGCCGACGTCGCCAGTCAGTCGCCGTTTCGCCAGATGGTCACGCCGGGCGGGTACACCATGTCGGTCGCCATGACCAACTGCGGCGCGCTGGGCTGGACTACCGATCGCCACGGCTATTTGTACGCCCCGGTCGACCCGGTAACCGATCAAACCTGGCCGCCGATGCCTGCCGTATTTCATGAACTGGCGCTGGCGGCGGCCGCCGCCGGCGGCTATCCGGAGTTTTCCCCCGACGCCTGTTTGATTAACCGCTATTGTCCTGGCGCAAAACTGTCGTTGCATCAGGATAAAGATGAACAGGATCTGCGGGCGCCGATTGTCTCGGTCTCGCTGGGCTTGCCGGCCATCTTTCAGTTTGGCGGCTTGCAACGCAGCGACCCGCTGCAGCGGCTGCTGCTGGAGCATGGCGATGTGGTGGTCTGGGGCGGCGAGTCGCGCCTGTTTTATCATGGCATTCAGCCGCTGAAAGCGGGGCATCATCCGGAAACGGGCGATTGTCGTTACAATCTCACCTTCCGACAGGCGGGCGGTCGCCAGTATTAAAATAAGAATTATTCTTGATGTCATCGGCGAGCCGTTTAAACTGCTGGCTGTTTTGCTTTTGCGGATAGCCTGTTATGGAACTTCTCTCTCTCGTCTGGCGCCAGTACCGCTGGCCGTTTCTGGGCGTTATTGCTCTCAGCCTGCTCAGCGCTGCGCTGGGTATCGGCTTAATCGCTTTCATTAACCTGCGTCTGATTACCTCTGTCGATACCTCGCTGCGGGTCCTGCCGGAGTTTCTTGGTCTGCTGGGGCTGCTGATGGCGGTGACCCTGGGTTCGCAGCTGGCGCTAACCACCCTCGGCCACCATTTTGTCTATCGTCTGCGCGGTGAGTTTGTTAAACGCATCCTCGATACCCAGATTGAACAAGTAGAGAAGATCGGCAGTGCGTCGCTGCTTGCCGGGCTGACCAGCGATATCCGCAATATCACCATCGCCTTTGTGCGCCTGCCGGAGCTGGTGCAGGGGATCATTCTCACGTTCGGCTCCGCGGCCTACCTCGCCTGGCTGTCAGGAAAAATGATGCTGGTGACGGCGCTGTGGATGGCGCTCACCATCTGGGGCGGCTTTGTGCTGGTCTCGCGGGTGTACAAACATATGGCCAGCCTGCGCGAAACGGAAGATAAACTGTATCACGATTATCAGACGGTGCTGGAGGGGCGTAAAGAGCTGACCCTCAACCGCGAGCGCGCGGAGTATGTGTTTAACCAGCTCTACCTCCCGGACGCCCGGGAGTACCGGCACCATATCGTTCGCGCCGATACCTTCCACCTCAGCGTGGTCAACTGGTCGAATATTATGATGCTTGGCGCCATCGGGCTGGTGTTCTGGATGGCCAACAGCCTCGGCTGGGCCGATACCGCCGTGGCGGCGACCTATTCCCTGACGCTGCTGTTTCTGCGCACGCCGCTGCTCTCCGCCGTCGGCGCGCTGCCCACGCTGCTCAGCGCCCAGGTGGCGTTTAACAAGCTGCGTCAGTTCTCCCTCGCCCCGTACCGGGCCGACTTTCCCCGGCCGCAGGCGCATCCTGACTGGCAGACGCTGGAGCTGCGCGATGTCACCTTCCATTATCCGGACCAGCGCTTTGCGGTAGGGCCGCTTAATCTGACGCTGAAGCGCGGCGAGCTGGTGTTTTTGATAGGCGGCAACGGCAGCGGCAAGTCAACGCTGGCGATGCTCCTGACCGGCCTGTACCAGCCAATATCCGGTCAGATCCTCGTCGACGGCCAGCCGCTGGCGGCGGAGAGGCCAGAGGAGTACCGCAAACTGTTTTCCGCAGTGTTTACCGACGTCTGGCTGTTTGACCGCCTGCTCGGGCCGCAGGGCGAGGAGGCCGATCCGGCGCTGGTGGCGACATGGCTGGAGCGTCTGCAAATGGCTCACAAGCTGCAGCTGGAGAACGGAAAAATCGCCGACCTGCGGCTGTCGAAAGGGCAGAAGAAGCGCGTGGCGCTCCTGCTGGCGCTGGCCGAGTCCCGGGACATCATTCTGCTGGATGAATGGGCGGCGGATCAGGATCCGCATTTCCGCCGCGAGTTCTACCAGGTCCTGCTGCCGCTGATGCAGCAGATGGGCAAAACCGTGTTCGCCATCAGCCATGACGATCACTACTTCCAGCACGCCGATCGTCTGCTGGAGATGCGCGCCGGCCAGCTCGCCGAACTTACCGGCGAAGAGCGGGAACAGGCTTCCCGCGATGCGGTGGCCCGTACGGCCTGACAATCGCCACGCGCCCGGGGAAAAGCCCGGGCGCCGCTGAAATTTTCAGCGTCTACATCGCTGACGGTTATTATTTCCCCCTCCTCGCGCTATGCTTAAGGCTTCCGGCCCGCAGGCCGGCTCACCATTCTCAAAAGGATTGCCCGATCGATGTCCGTTTTGCATAAAAAAAGCGCCCGCTTGCGTGACGAAGAGCGCGCCCGTCTGATTTGGCTCTTGAGCACCGATAAAGCGGTGACTTCCGCGCTGCTGGGCAAACTGACGCTGGCTGAGCGCTATGATGAAGGGACGCTGGCCGATGACCTGGCCGAAGTGGAAATGCTGGTCTCGCATCTGCCGCCGCCGGATCTCGCCGATGCGCTGGAAGCGCTTCCCTATGACGCCCGCACCGCGCTATGGTGCCTGGTGCCCGACGATAAACGCGGCGAAGTGCTGCTGGAGGCCTCAGAGAACGTCTGGGGCGACCTGATCGACAAGATGAGCGATCCCGAGCTGCTGCAGGCCATGCAGCCGCTGGATATCGATGAACAGGTTTACCTGCTGCAGCATCTGCCGCGCAACCTGACCGGACGGCTGCTGGCGACCCTGCCGGCCGAGAAGCGCGCCCGTATTCGCCAGATTATGCGCTACGCCGACAACAGCGTCGGGTCGATCATGGAGTTTGAGGTCATTACGGTGCGACCGGAGGCCACCCTGGCGGCGGTGCAGCGCTATCTGCGGCGTCTCGGTAAAATGCCGGAAAACACCGATAAGCTGTTCGTTACCACCCGTAACAAGCTGCTGCTCGGCGAGCTGGAGCTGCAGACCATTCTGCTCAATGATGCGCAGAAGCGGGTGGGGGAGGTGATGGAGGGCGACCCGGTCACCTTTCAGCCGCACGAAGAGGCGGAGAAGGTGGCGCGCACCTTCGAACGCGACGACTTGCTCAGCGCCGCCGTCATTGATGCCGACGGCAAGCTGATCGGGCGCCTGACCATCGATGAGATCGTCGATGTGGTTTATGAAGAAACCGATAACGATCTGCGGCGGATGGGCGGCCTGAGCGATGAAGAGGATGTCTTCGCCCCGGTCAGCAAAGCGGTGAAAACCCGCTGGGCATGGCTGGCGGTCAATCTGTGTACGGCGTTTATTGCTTCCCGGGTCATCGACGGCTTCGAACACACCATTTCACAGCTGGTGGCGCTGGCCTCGCTGATGCCGATCGTCGCCGGGATCGGCGGCAACACCGGCAACCAGACGATCACCATGATCGTTCGGGCGATGGCGCTGCAGCAGATCCAGCCCGGCAGCTTTACCTTTCTGATTCTGCGTGAAATGGGTGTTGCGCTGATTAATGGCCTGGTGTGGGGCGGGATTATGGGGGCCATCACCTGGTGGCTGTATGACGATCCGCAGCTCGGCGGGGTGATGACGCTGGCCATGATGCTCAACCTGCTGATGGCGGCGATGATGGGCGTGATAATCCCGATGGTCATGGTGAAGCTGGGGCGTGACCCGGCGGTCGGCTCCAGCGTAATGATCACCGCCATCACCGACACCGGCGGCTTCTTTATTTTTCTGGGTCTGGCGACGCTGTTTCTAATGTAGCCTGCGCTTTTGCCCGCAGGCGGCGGGGGATGATCGCCATCGCGACAATCCCCGCCAGTACACCGATCGCCAGATTGCTGGTTCCCACCGTCGCGGCGACGGTCACCAGCATCACCAGCGTTTCCGGCCACGGATTACGCGCCAGCTCGCCCGGGCGAATGCTGTGCCAGCTAAAGGTCTTCACCGCCACGATCACCATCACCCCGGCCAGAACCGCCATCGGGATCTTCGCCATCACCTGGCTGAGCGCTGTCACCAGCAGGAGCAGCACCAGGCCGGCGATTACCGTTGAGAGGCGGCTGCGGGCCCGGCCCATTTCCACGTTCACGATAGTCTGGCCGATCATCGCGCAGCCGGCGATGCCGCCATAGCAGCCGGCAAGGATATTGGCGATACCCAGCCCGGCGCTTTCCCGCGATTTGTTCGACGGGGTATGAGTGAGATCATCTACCAGCTTAGCCGTCAGCAAGGACTCCATCAGGCCGACAAAGGCGATGCTGAGGGCGCACGGCCAGATTATCTGCAGGGTGGTCAGGTTCAGGGGAACGGTCAGGGCGGTGAACCCCGGCAGGCCGCCGCTCATTGACCCTTCATCGCCGACGGTCGGCAGCTGCTGGCCGGTGGTCGCGGTATAGAGGGTGAGCGCGACGATGGCGATCAGCGGCGCCGGGATAGCCTTAATAACGCGCGGCGCCCACAGGACGATAAGCAGCGTCAGGACGAACAGGCCAACGATTAGCGGTTGTCGACTCCAGAAATGCGGCACCTGAGCAAAGAAAATCAGGATCCCGAGGGCGTTGACGAAGCCGGTCATCACCGCCGGGGGAATAAAGCGCATCAGGCGCGCCATGCCGCACAGACCAAACAAAATTTGAATAATACCCGCCAGAATGACAGCCGGTAAAATGTACCCCACGCCGTGCTGATGCACCATCGGGCCAATCACCAGCGCCACCGAGCCCGCGGCGGCGGTGACCATCGCCGGGCGTCCGCCGAAGACTGACATCGCCAGGCAGAGCACCACCGAAGCAATCAGGCTTACCTGCGGGTCAACGCCGGCAATGACTGAAAACGAAATCACTTCAGGGATGAGCGCCAGGGCGGTGAGCACGCCGGCCAGCATTTCGCGCGTCAGTAAAGACGGGGAGCGGAGGATGGGACGCAGGTTGCCGGAAGCGGCGGGGTCAGAAACTGGGGGCATAAAAAAAGTTCGCAGCTTATAAAAAAAGAGAGAGCGGTGTCAGGCCCTGCTTCCGTGCGGTCTGTCACAAAACCAGGGATGATAGCGCGGAATCTGTCAGCGCACCAGTACAAAAAGTGATTTGGTGTATACATTTATTAAACATTTTTATAACGGATCTCAAAACAGAACTTAAAATTTAAACAATATTTAAATTTTTGAGCTTCGGTGGTAACGTGAGGGGTGAGAATCGTATCACCTGCGCTAAATAAAAACAGCGAGTAAAGTAAGGCTCAAATCCGATGAATAAAAAGATGGCCGTACCACGCTCACAGGCGGTTGGTCCCAACAGCACTCGGACCAACACCCGCCATGAGCAAGAGACGGATGTATTGTTGATTGGCGGCGGCATTATGAGCGCCACACTGGGAACCTGGCTGCAGGAGCTTGAGCCAGACTGGTCTATTACCATGGTTGAGCAGATGTCCAGCGTGGCGGAAGAGAGCTCAAACGGGTGGAATAATGCGGGTACCGGCCACGCGGCGCTGATGGAGCTGAACTACACGCCGCAGACCGCCAACGGCATCAATATCGACAAAGCGGTCGACATCAACGAAGCCTTCCATATCTCGCGTCAGTTCTGGGCGCATCAGGTGACGCGCGGCGTCCTGAACAAACCAAAATCTTTCATTAACAGCGTGCCGCACATGAGCTTTGTGTGGGGCGAAGATAACGTCAACTTCCTCCGTGCGCGCTACGCGGCGCTGCAGCAAAGTGAACTGTTCCGCGGTATTCGCTATTCTGAAGACCATCAGCAGATCAAAGCCTGGGCGCCGCTGGTGATGGAAGGCCGCGACCCGTTGCAAAAGGTCGCCGCCACTCGCTCAGAAGTGGGAACCGACGTCAACTATGGTGAAATTACCCGCCAGCTGATCGCCGGTCTGCAAAAGCATGATAATTTCTCCCTACAGCTGGGCACCGTGGTGCGTCGCTTCAAGCGCAACGCCGACAAGAGCTGGACGGTCACCCTGGCGGATGCCGACAATCGTCGTCAGAAGCGGGTCATTAAAGCTAAATTTATCTTTATCGGCGCCGGCGGCGCAGCGCTGACCCTGCTGCAGGAGACCGGCATTCCGCAGGCCAAAGAGTATGCGGGCTTCCCGGTCGGCGGCCAGTTCCTGGTCTGCGAAAATCCGGAGGTGGTGAACCACCATCTGGCGAAGGTCTACGGTCAGGCCGAAGTGGGCGCGCCGCCGATGTCGGTGCCGCACATCGATACCCGTATTATCGACGGTAAACGCGTGGTGCTGTTCGGACCATTCGCCACCTTCTCGACCCGTTTCCTGAAGAACGGTTCGCTGTGGGATCTGCTGGCCTCGACGAATACCTCAAATATTTTGCCAATGCTCAACGTCGGCCTGGACAACTTCGATCTGGTAAAATATCTGATTAGCCAGGTGATGCAGAAAGATAAAGATCGTCTGGCCGCGCTGTGCGAATATTATCCGGAAGCGCGGAAAGAGGACTGGCGGTTGTGGCAGGCCGGTCAGCGCGTGCAGATCATTAAGCGCGACGCGAAGAAGGGCGGGGTACTGCGCCTGGGCACCGAAGTGGTCAGCGATGATGAAGGCACCGTCGCGGCGCTTCTCGGCGCGTCGCCAGGGGCCTCCACCGCGGCGCCTATCATGCTGCAGCTAATGGAAAAAGTGTTTAAAGATAAAGTCAATTCGCCGGAATGGCAGGCCAAGCTGAAGGCGATCATCCCAACCTACGGTATTCGTCTTGACGGCAACCCGGCGGAGATCGAGAAAGCGCTGGCGTGGACCAGTGAAGTGCTGGAACTGAAATATGAGCCAGCCGGGGCGGTGGATGAGGTACCGCAGGCGGAGCTGAAGCCGCTGAGCGGCGGCAAGCCGATGGCGGATATCGCGCTCTGATAAACGCTCTGACAAAAACGGCAGCCTGCGGGCTGCCGTTTTTTATTGCCGTTTGCGCTGTTCGCCTTAGCGGACGACAGCGTTGCTGATAGTCTCGTCGGCGCGCCAGATGCGATATTTCACATCGACATTGCTCGGCGTGTATACCACGATCGGCAGTTTGCTGTTGTAGCGCAGCATGGCGTCATCCCCGAGGCCGGCAGTGACAAATTTCTTCTCTTTTTTGCCGTCCGGGCAGGCCATCATGGTGGATACCGGGCCGCTCAGCTTCTCAAAGACATAGTAATCATAGCCCCAGCCTTCCAGGGTTTTACTTTCCAGTTCCCCGCCGAGACGATGATGGTTGCAGTCGACTTCCAGCGTCTGGCCGATCATCAGCTCAACCTTGAGCGCCGACTCATCCTGCTGCTGCGGCAGCTGAATAACCTGACGCTTCATGCCTTTTTCCGCTTTCGGGAACGGCGCGACTTTTTCCAGCGGCTGGTCTGCGGCCAATGCGCCAGCGGACATGCAGGCGGCGGTCAGCAGAGAAACGGCTAGCGTAGTGATTTTTTTCACGGTTGATCATCCTTTATTTTCGTTCCTGACAGAGATAGCCTATCATCACTCAGCTGAATGTTAAGATTTATTTACCAATTTTTGCAAAATGAATAGTGTTATCTACTGGTAAGACATCGACCGCGCAGAGCGCAACAGAGGCGCTGGCGGGCCGCCAGCCCCCTGCCGGTAAAGCTATTCATTACGGCTATTTTTCGCTTCCTCAATAAACTCTTCATCGATTTCATCGGTATTGCCGGCATGTTCTCGTCCCGACAGCAGGTTCCAGCAGGCGATAAACAGGGCGGCGATCAGCGGCCCGATCACGAAGCCGTTGATACCGTAGATCTCCATGCCGCCCAGAGTGGCGATAAGGATCAGATAGTCCGGCATCCTGGTATCCTTGCCCACCAGCAGTGGACGCAGAATGTTATCCACCAGGCCAATCACAATCACAAAGAAGCCGACGATAAAGGCGCCCTGCCACAGTTGGCCGGTGGCGAAGAGGTAGATGGCCGCTGGCACCCAGATAATGGCCGAGCCCACCGCCGGGATAAGCGACAGAAACGCCATCAGCGCTCCCCAGAGAATGCTGCCGTCCAGACCGGCGATCCAGAAGGCAAAGCCACCCAGCGCCCCCTGCGCCAGCGCCACGGCGACGGTACCTTTTACCGTGGCGCGGGCCACAGCGGCGAATTTAGCGAACAAATGCTGCTTCACATAGCTTGATAACGGTAGAGACTCGAGGATCAACAGCACCAGATAAGGTCCATCCTTCAGCAGGAAAAACAGCAGATACAGCATGATGCCGAAGCTGACGGTAAAGCCAAAAGTCCCTTTGCCAATCAGAAACGCGCTGCCGGCCAGATACTGACCGCCTTTCAGAGCGGCATCAGAGAGCTGCTGCTGGATCTGCTGCGCGCTATCAAGGTTATGATCGGCGAGGAAGCTTCTGGCCCAGCCGGGGAGATGGGCGAACAGGCTGGCGACCACCGTCGGAAACTGGGTGTCGTTATGCTGCAGTTTGCTGTACACCAGGTTGAGCTCGTAGGCCAGCGAGGAGAGAATGATAGCCAGCGGCGTAAAAACGATAAGACAGATAATGACGATGGTCATCAGCGCCGCGAGGCCATTGCGCTCGCCGAGGCGGGTACGGATCTTGTTTTTGACCGGATTAAAAATCACCGCGAGGATCGCAGCCCAAAGGATGGCGGAATAATAGGGTGAGAGAACATCAAAAAAGGCCAGGGTTACAATGAAGACGATAAGGATGAAAAATCCTTTGGTAAGTCCATTAACTCTCATGTTATCCGCTCCTGCTTATGAGTCATACGGTCGAATAATAGATGCTACGACGTAATTTACCATCAGGATAGTCGTACATCTTCACGATACATTGAAGAAAGGGCACAAATTAAGCGAGCGGGCGGCAACAGGGGAAACAGGCATAAAAAAACCAGCCTTAAAAGGCTGGTTTCTGTGGAGTTTTTGGTCGGCACGAGAGGATTAAATAAAATAATGTAATTTATTAATTTTCATGAGTTTGTGTAAGTGTTGTTTATCTGTGTATGCCTAAGCGTATGCCTAAAAGTGAAAATCATCGCACCAGCGAAAAACTGTCCCGGGCCCCAACATTTCAAGCGATAATAGTATTACTGTAAGCTAAAATGATTAAAATCGCTTTTAGAAGGAAAGGGATGATGAAAAACTGGTCAACGGAACATACGAAAGAGATCAAATCTTGGCTCGACATTGATACTTACCGCAAATTCGAAGAGCTTACGCTTATACGGTTCTATCATGAGCTATGGGCAAGGACGTTGTTCTTCAAAAGCTACAGAGAAAATTTTGAGAGCAAAGCTCTTATGGGATACTACTCGAAAATCTTTAGTGGGAATCCTTTTCTTATAGAAGAGGAAAAGCTTGGATATATGACTCCCGAAAACAAGTTGTTTCAACCTCCTCATTTCTTGCTTACTACAACAGATGATATTGCTCGATTAAGCATACTTTCTTTGAAAAGAGAAATGTATTTCTGGAGTGGCGGGGATGGGTATGCTGTAAATAAAGAGTTTGAAGAAAAACCTGTCTCTGAGAGTATGCCAGATCAGTTTCCCCGGACAGTTATGTTTGAAATAAATTTAGCAAGTGGGACTGACGAGGAAATTGCTGAATCACTTAAGGCTGCACTACCTCAATGGCGAAAAATTAAGGGTATAGAAGAAAATCCCTTGGAGTCAGTTCGGTTTGGGTATGGAACTATCAAGAAACTGATCAACTATCGTGTAATACCTATGCTGGATATTCTGGTCTGGGCCGCCATTAAAAAGATCCGTGTCTCTGACGACAGACTATCCAGGTTGCTATATACAGATGATGACGCAGAAAGTGAAATGAGACTACCCCAGCAGATCAAGGATACTGACCGACCTCTTGCCCTTAAAGCCTCAACAATTGACTTCATCAGGCAGTTTCATTTTTTTATAAACAAGAACAATCATTTGAAAAAAATGAAAATTTCTGATGTAATTAAACTTACAGATTAATGTTAATTTAACATACCTTTATGTTTGGATATGACAACCTCAACTGGTTGTTTCTATTATAAAAATGTTCTTTTGGTTTTCGCTGGCTTACTATGTAATTTAAAATACGTAATTAATGCTCAAAAAGTATAGCAATTAAGAGAAATGCGAGGTTATCTTGGAATCTACTAAATATCAAGTTTTCCTGAGTTCCACATATTCTGACTTAGCAGAAGAAAGAGAAAGTATTATAAAAGCTATTTTGGAAATGTATCATATCCCCATTGGGATGGAGATGTTCAGTGCTGAAGATGAAGACCAGTGGGAAATCATCAGACGAACGATTGAAGTTAGTGATTATTATATTCTTGTTTTAGGTTTAAGATATGGTTCAAAAACATCAGATGGCATTAGTTTCACACAAAAAGAATATGAGTATGCCTTAGAAAGAAAGATACCTATTCTTGCGTTTGTCATGAAAGACAATGTGCCTCTACCAATAGATAGAAGGGACGATGATCTCTCAGAAATTAATGGATTTAGAGAATTAGTGTTAAGAAATTCAAAAATGGCTCAATTTTGGGAGACAAAAGACCAGCTTATAAAAAGCGTATCAATTTCATTGATGAAGCAGATCATGCAGAAACCTGGGATAGGATGGATTCGTGGTGATAAGGCAGATATCGATGGAGCTCTTTCAAAAGAGTTAACATCTTTGAGTAAAGAAAACAGAGAGTTACGAAAAAGAGTTTTGGATCTTGAATCAAAAATTTCATTTAGAAAGCCATCGATCGATGTTTCCATAAATAAACCGACTATCGATGAAAATTTCAATTCATATGAAATCCTAACGATGCCTGATGTTTTGAGGTTACAAAATGTGCCATCACATTTACATAAGTATATCTCTGAAGATGACATAGAGAAATATAATAGGGAGATTCCAAGTCAAAATGAATTATTTAATTATAATAAAGAAATTGAAAGATTTTATAAGATAAATAATTATTCATCAGCACTTGAAATATTAGTGTCTAATATAGGAAGTATAAAAGCAACTAATGTATATATAGATATCGAATTTCCTGATGCTTTTTTAATTTATGAGAATGACGACACATTCAGTGAGCCTGAATCGCCTCTTCCAGTTAATCCTATAATTCGAGCGAAATCGGAATATAGTAAAAATAAATATATGCAAAATTCTGCATTATCCCGTTTACAGACACAGTTAGGTGGTGGTTATAGTGTGATGGATCGTTTTCCATCTTTGAATAATAATCTATCATTTCTGAGTAAAATTCCACCTATCAATCAAAAGTGGTGGACAAAACTTGATGGAAGAAAAATCACGATAAAAATTGATAATTTATTACACACGAGAGAGTCATCATTTGATGATGAATACATGATAGTTCCTTTAACAACAGGAAAGCATATAATTGAGGTCAGGATTATATGTGAGGAATATGAAGAAATAGAAACTAGATATATTGAAATTGATATATAAAAAATTATGTGATTAATAGTGTACACCTGATCCGACAGAAACTTGTAGAAATAATCGGTAACTGTCAGGTCAGGTCTGAGCTAAAACAGTTGAATTAGTGAAATTTGTCAAGCTGAGTATTAACTATCATATCTTATAATTCTCACTCATGTTAAGTTTTTAGGCTATAAGTTCAAGACCGCTTTAATTCTTTTGGTAAAAAGGCATCAATTTCACTATCTGAAAAAGTCATATCCTCCAGTTCCTTTAGAGCCTTTTGTGCGGCTATATAAGCTTTGTAATTTGTGCTCGGAGAACCTGCGTATACAGCCTGTAATTCTTTTGTAAGTTTATCTCTTTTTTCTCTTATTTTATCAAGGGATATATCCCCAATACGTATATCAGTCAACAATGAAAGATATTCTTCTCTTATAATCCATAGATCACAGCCAGCTTGCCGATGCTTTTGAGCTAGTTCTCCTAAATCATAATTTTTTGTATATGTATTTAAAATCAAAAGGATGGTTGAGAGGACAACACTGATAATAGCGCTAACGTTGCCCTTGTCAAAGAAAGTTGAAACTATTCCACCTGTAACTAATGCTGATACGACTATTTGCCATAATTTTATGTTTTCATGCTTACGGATAAGTATGTCAGCACATTTTTCATGAGTTTTATGGGAGTAAACGACCCGTCCGTAACATTCTCTTATCTGCCCTTCAAGGATTAAACGGTCTTCATTCATCACGGTTACCCTCGATTACTATTGGTACATGAATTCTATCTTTGGCAACGACAACTCCGTCTTTAACACAATAGCATTCGACAATGTGATCCCCACGAAAATTGGTGGACTCTATTTTCTGTCTCATCCCGGCATCTGCAACTATTTGTCCTCGAATATTATTTTTTCTCTTTGCCACTTCACCTCTATTCAATACTTTCCAGTATATATCATAAGGTTGTATAACTGAAATCTCTTTCACCTCAAACCTTAAATCCTTTTTATTTCGTAGAGGAATATGTCTTGAGATCATATCACGCAGAAAAAACTCTCGAAAACCATTTTGTTTCACTTCACAATCAATTTTTATGTTTTCTTTAATATCCACAGGGAATTTATCTTCGATAAATTCTTCTGTGTTTTTCCATGTTGCGTGGGTATGGATCGAAAGGGATGCCTTTGATACAGTTTCAGCTTTCGGGAACGGGCGACCATAGACCTTTTTCCATTTATCATTTTCATTCGATTGACCGCTAGCATCAATTGCTTCAAGACACAGATGGTATGCTTTTTTAGCTTTCTTTTGAAATTTTTTCTTAACTTTCACTCGTTGACGACTGCCAGGGGCTGAATACTCAGTCTGTTCTTCAAGTTCATGAATATACTTGAAAAAATCTCTACTTAACCAATCATAATAGTGATAGCTCTTATCATCATACTCAGTTGTTGAGTTTAGAAAATTGTATACCAGAGTATCAATCAGAAGCCCTCCCATAGCTAAGCCATGTTTGTTACGCCATGCCCTTATCATTTTACATAGCCGACGGAGGTTGCTATTTTTGTTTGCGTCAAGGTTATTTATAGCTGTCATTTCAGCTCTGGGCTTCGTTATTTTCCAACTGCCACCGTTTTTCGTGTCAGGATATTTATAACTACAATCCTCTTGTTCAAAAACAGGCTGAACTTCAACATGGAAATTGGTATAAGTTACAGTAACGACAAGTCTGTCCACACGAACTTTCGTCGTCGGATACCTTTTTAATATCGCTGATTTGACATCTTGAAGTAGTTCTAATTGTTTACCGTCTTTGTAATTATCCCATTTTGATTTAGGCATAATATATAGCATATCTAGATCTGAAATACCTCTGATTCCCGTTTTTCTCCCAAATGAACCCACTTGTAAAGTATTTGCTGTATTAGATTCGGTATCTCTGAACTGTTTGTTTAAAGCAGTGGTTAACTCACCATAGCGAGAGCTGATTGTTTCTGCATTATTGATAGATAAATTTGATATAAACCCTGAAAACATTTCAGATATAGTCATCGAATGAACTCCTCACTCTTATATTTTTTGTTTATGTACGCTAAGGGTTTGCTACAACTTCACTTTGGATTTGTGCTGTATGAATAAACAGTTATCTTAGCATAACTTAATCGAACGTTCAGGTGTTTATTTTTATTCATTAACATAATGATCTATAGTTATTTTTATGTAATTTGCCCTCTGATCCTACTTGGCGGCACTCCCTACAGAAAAGGCATCAAAACGGCATTTCGGTTTTTTCGTGATCGCCGTATTTACATCAACGAAGGAAAGAACGCAAGTTAATCAATCTGTATCTGCTTGATTAACATAGAATATGTCATCAACTTCCGCTCCTGGCAGAAAGCTGCCATATACAATAAGTTGAGGGGACGCTGTGAGCGAGAAGCGGAAGCTCACAATTGTCGCTACAGCCGATAGGGGCACTACTAACATTGGCGTATCGTATTGAAAGGGGCCAGGTCACCTCGGTCGTACACTCGAATTTATTAAACTGTTTCAGGATAAGCGTGACAATAATCGTTCACAGGCAATACCTGCCGGTGATGGCCCATCACGGCGACGTAGAAAACCAGCAGACAAGAAATCCCAACGTTCGCTGAATGGTGACGATATGCTCAATGCGTTGAAGACATTACAGTCACGTTCTGAGGAAATATTTGGTACAAGGTAATAGCTTCAGTGTTATGATATTTAAGGAGAATCTAAGTGAATCTCCAAAGTTTTAATCCAATAGCATCCATATTGTCAGCAACTAAAAATGGTATATAAGAAAGGTGAAAATAGATGAAATTGAATCCTGAAAAATACAATAGAAAAATCACTCTATTATGTCCTGTATGCGGGAACTCAGAAATGGAACATGCCGAAGATTCGGAGATCGTCAAATGCATAGGATGCGGAAAAATACTCACTAACGATGAGTTAATCCAAGAAAATGGTGTAAGTATTGATGCGCATGTTAATGAAGTAAAAGAAGAATTGACGAAGGATATACAAAAGCAGTTTAACGACATACTGAAGAAAGCTTTTAAGGGAAGTAAAAACATAAGGATCAAATAATGACTACAAGTGACGTCATCGCTTTAGGAGCGCTTGCAGTATCAATCTACACCATTATATCATCCGAGCTTAAATCAAGAAAAAGCGATAGAGAACAAAAGGTTATTAAAGATGAGCAAGATAGATTACGTAAGTTGCTTCTGGAAAAAGAAACAAAGTCAGCTATCAATGAAATGAAGGCTGAGCTTGGTGCTCGCTTGGTAAAAATAGCCAGAAACAATTACAGGCTAAAAATATACAATAGAGGCAAAGTCGAAGCTAGGAATATAGAAATTCACTTTCCTGATAATGACGGTGATGAATACCTTGTAATATCGGATGTAGAAGACAAGTTCCCATATGAGATACTGCATCCGCAACACGGAATTGAGATCATCGCGGGACTAAGTTTCGGTAGCAAAACTAAATATCGAATAAAACTCATATGGGATGATGATTATAAGAGGAGAAATGAAGAGGAGTTTTTCATTTCAATATGAATTAACTCACTCAATGACTGTATGCTAAAAAGGCCGCTGTGGAAGATATTTCTCAGCAGCCTTTTCAACTTTGCTGGCAGGCGGACATCTGAACTTAGCTTGGACACTGCTTTCGTTGCTGGTACATAACCGCCGACTATGAAGTCGCGTATAGCCCAATAATGTCATTGTTGCTTAGCTGATATCATCTTATTTACTCGTATGTGATTGCATATTAAATGGTTTTTGCGACAAGCCTGCACGCATAAATCTAAACCTGAGATATGAAGAAATATTATCTTCATGTGATGAGAGTATCAACTGCCTATTACTTAACTCACAGCGTAGTAAGTCGCTTAAAGAAGCAATATTTATCTCATCAAGAGATTGAGCTGGATCATCTATCAGAACAAGGGGGGACTTCGCATACACTTTATTAAGTGATAGGAAAAAGGCCAAACTTAATGCCGATAGTTGTCCAGAACTCATTGACATGGTTGCGTCATGTTCTGATTTTTCTGCTGTGCAGAACCTCAGTCTATCTCCATTCCCTTCATCTATAAATAGTCCTAAGCCACGTTGGTAGTTTTGGATAAGTCTACCGCTATAAATATGGAACGTTAACTCTATATCAGCGATAGTTTTTTTAGAATAATCTCTGTTTAGTATAGTTAGTTGTTCCTTTAATGTGGTAATTTTCTTTTTAGCATTTGTTAAGGCTTTATCCATATCTAACAAATCGTTAAGCTCTTTTTTTAAAGCTTTAAGTCTAAGATTATTTGCTTCAATCTTTTTGTATAAGAAGTATTTTTCCTTTCGATTGATCTGTGCTAAGTCTAAGTTGAAAACATCATCTGGTGTGGCGAATGATTCATTCAAGACTGATTCCCAACCTCCAGGAAGTGTGATCAGCTCATTTTTCTTTTGCTTACGTATCAGCGATATTAATGATTGTTTTCTTGATTCTATTTCTTCTGGTATATTTGTAAAAGTCTGCGGGTAAGATATTCCGATTTGTGAAAGCCTTTCATTTATTTTTATTATCTTTTCGAAAATACTCTCTGCCTTTTGTAAACTGTCAAACAAGTTCTTGTCAAATTTAAGTTGTGCTTGTGTTTCGACTAAACGCTGTATTTCAGCATCCTTATATTTATTTATTTCATTAAGTTCAGTTTGTAGTAATTTACCTATGTCATCTAATGAGCCTTCTAATAATTTACTTTTAATATCAATCGCGGCTAATAACAAATCTTTTGTGAGCCAGTCGTGCCCGCAAAGTAAACAATTTTTTTCTGATAGAGATGTAGCCTTCTGATGTTCTTCGGTTAATTTCTTTCTTGCTTGGTTAATGTCGACAAGAATAATATTTTTCTTGCCTATTTCGTTTCTATAATTATCTCGAAGTTGTAAACGCTTTTTGAAATCTAAGATATCCAAATTTACATAAGATTTAATTTTGTCTATGTCTTCCTGAGTTATAGAGTCTTCTTTTTTACGCAAAATTCCTAAAGATAAATTGATCCCATTATTAATTTTATTCTTTTGAGTCTGTTCTGGATAGGATTCAATATGGTGTCCTACTTTTATAACCTCTGTTAAAAGTTTTTCGGTTTTTGTTATGAAGTTTTCTATTCTGATATTATCGATAATTACGCGAAGCTGTTCCTTGTTAGTAATTAGATTTTTAATCAATAAAATTTTGTTTTCATTTGCTTTTGTTGTTTCAATGTCAGAAAAAAATGAAGGGTTCTCAACATCCCATGATGGTGTAATAAGATGGGTTGAGATTTTTTCATATTGAACAGGATTATTCTCATTCGTTCCCAACTCACTTATCGCTTGGATTTGTGATATAAGAGAGTTTCTCTTTTCAGTGAAATTAAGGCCATTGATTTTTCTTGTTAATGCTTTTTCAACTCGACCACACAAATTTATATTGTCAGTTAGTTCACTGACATTCATTAAACCACCGATAGCATTTTTCCGCTCTCTTATACTTTTAGCGAAAATAAATGAACTCTGTCCTTGTTCAAGATAGTTGAGGAAGTTGTAGTTCTCAGTGAATTTTTCGCCTAATATTTTATCAAGTTCATTTTGTGTGATTAAGGTGCTGTTTTCGTAGGAGTCTAACAACTCTAATTTATGTAGTTTAAATATATTAAAATTATCTGCTTTATTGTTCTGTATTATTTTTAAATCGTCTGCAAGTGCTCTGCGTGAAAAGTAAAGTTTTTCATTGTTATCATCCGACATCTCCACACTGATTTCGATATCCTCCTCTCCTTTTGTTTTGTTCCAGAAAAGGTTATCACTATAATTTCTAACGCCTCCTGGCATTATTGTTTGACATAGTTGTTCAATTCTCTTTATTTTTCCTGTAAACAATAATTCTAATGCATCATATACGCTCGTTTTGCCATATCCATTAGGACCTTCAAGTGTCAACAAAGAAGAACTCTCAAAATCGAATTCGACTTTATCAAAAGCCTTGAAGTTATTTATTCTCAGCTTTGATAGCTTCCAGTTCTTCATTTATTAATTCCTCAATTAGCATTTCTAAATTTATATCTGTTTGTTTATTTGCTGTGCTGATCTTATTATATGGCTCAGATAGATTTAATGAATCTACCAGTGTATTGATTTGGAGATCAATTGGAACAATATCCTTTTCTATATCAGGCATCTCTAAAAAAGGTAGTTTAATGAAAATTCTAGCTGCCAGATTATACAGGCTAGGTCGGGATGGATCTGCTTTATATGTGGAGAATTCTTCATGATCTGAGAGAACTGCTTTAAGATTATTGAAGTTCTTCCCGGAAATTAATTGATTCTCTTCAGTCGAATAATACAACACATATTTTTTAAAATGATAAGCATTTTCTTCTATATCAAATATACTTTTTTCATATTGCTTGTAATTTGAAAGCTTGTCGAGTTGAAATACTATTATAAGATCAGTGTTTTTTGCAAAGGCTGGTGCTTCTAAAAGTTCAGTTGGAGTGTTATTAATAATTATCTCATTAATAGAACTCGCATCTTCAAGTTTATCTGTTCTGTAGGTTATTATATATCGACGTAATGCATCCTTCTCCTTTTTAAAAAAATGAATATTATCTGACGTACTTTCAATTTTTATAAAGTGGTGGTCTTCAATAGCCTGTTTTATAAATTCATTTAGCATTTAGTTCCGCCTCTGCTTTATCAGTTGATATAACCCTTAAATCAAATTCCCTTACAATATGGTTATTGTTCTCTTTAGTGCCGTTAACTGTTGTAATTTTTTCTGAGGTTGCTGATACTATCGTTTCATCGGATACTTTATAGGCTATTATGTTATTATATTCATAAAGCAATGATGCAAGCGTGGAATTATCCCTTATGTGTTTTTTCAACTCTTCTTGGAATGAAGTATTTCGTCTTCTTCCATCTCTAATTGTCAAAGCTGTTGGAAGGTATTTGTTTATTTTTTTTGAATAATGAGGCAAGCCTATCAGATTTGGTATGTGAGATATTGCTGATACTACATCAAGATAATCCCGGACATCATCTTCATTTATAACATTGTTTTGTCTATGAGGCTGCAAAGAGGTATGCATCTGTATGGCAGAGTTATAATTTAAGCTATAAATAAATCTGAAAACGTTTGATATCGATTCAATTTGCCTCTCGCTAAAAGCGTCTAAGTCATTGTAGAACTCAGTTTCAATAATATTTGTTATTTTTTCTTTGGTTAATAATGCATGGTATACTTCGTCTGTACGATTAAGGGGAGGGGAGATTAGTAGTGCCAAAAAAATGCTACTTGCTATTCTATTATGGTAGGCAGCATAGTCTTGAGTTTGTCCCTTATGAACTAAGTTGTGAATCAAAATTACTTTGTTGGTTATAAATTCAGAGAGTAAAGTAGATTTTTCAATAATTAAATTTTTTGTTTTAATCAAATTATTGGTATCTAAAAATAATTCAATTTGCTCATCAATCAATTCATTTATTTTTGATAGTAAACAGTATTTAATATCGCCATAACTGTAAAACTCAACTATTTTTCCATCATTGCTTATGTAATTTTCAAAATTATCAAGTTTTTTAGCTACATGAAAATATCTGATTGTATCTTCATCACAGTCAGTAGCTATACATGCTGCTTTATAAATAGCTTTGACATATTCAGAACGATATTGCGATAACTTTGCTTTCACTTGATGAGTTGAAATCACCTTGCCATCACAATAAATAGCAAAGTCATCAGTGCTATCTAATTGCAACTCAAAATCATCAATTATTCTCTGTTGAAATGATTTCTCTGTTAATAATTTCAGGCAGTGATAAAGAGCCACTTTCCCTTGGTAAACAAAGCCCCCCCAAGAACTGATCGCACTTCCTGGCAGTGTTTCCTCTATGTTAGACATTTTTTATCCTATGAAAATTTTTACTAAACATAGCTATAAATCAGAATTCTTACATAGACATACTAATCATTTTAAGTGCGATTGAAATGCAAAATGTTCACTCTCTTGCTCATAACTGTGAGAAAGCTCAATTATGAGAGAAGCTAAAGATTTTAATCGGTATATCCTTCTGTTGAGGTTAACTTGCCAGTAACACTGATTGATGAGTTTCCAAAGGATGCTGCTTCTACATACTCACCCCACCAGCTCATCATCTCTCTACGCTGTTCAAGGTATTGAGCGCGATTGTAGGCTCTCCTAACTTCGTTAGTATCGATATGTGCTAATGCTGCTTCGATCACATCAGGAGGAAATCCTTTCTCGTTAAGGACTGTTGAGGCAATCGCTCTCATCCCATGAGCGACAAGAAGATCTTTGAAGCCCATCCGTTTAAGCGCCATGTTTGCTGTCTGACTATTCATTGGTTCAAGTGGATTACGGTAGCCAGGAAAAACATAATCTCTGTGCTTACTGATGGGCTTCATTACTTCCAGAATAGCCAAAGCTTGCTCAGAAAGCGGAACGATATGCTCACGCTTCATCTTCATGCGGCCAGCAGGGATACGCCATTCTTTTGCGTCAAAGTCGATCTCATCCCAGCGAGTCGTTGACGCTTCGGCAGGTCGGATCATCGTAAGTAATTGCCATTCGATAAGACAGCGGGTTTGTCGTCCGATACTGGCAAATGCCAGAGTTTTCATTAAAAGGGGGAGTTGCTCTGGAGGTAGGGCAGGGCGGTGCTTTACCTTAGGTTTATGAAATGTTCGCCCGATTCGTGCTGCGGGGTTTACAGATACCAGCCCAGAATTGAGGGCGTAATCCATAACTTCATTTATACGCTGGCTTAGACGTTTAACCGTTTCGAGTCTTCCGGCTGCGTGTGTTGGCTCTAACGCTCCGATGAACTGCTGAGCCGTGATGTTAGCAATGGGCATAGAGCCAATATGTGGGAATACATATTTACTCATAGAACGCCAGATATCGTTTAACGTATGAGTTGCCAGCCCCGCTGATTCTTTGGTTTTGAACCATTCGGCAGCGACCTTTTGAAAAGTGTTTTCAGTGGCATTTTTTTGCCGCAACTGTTCAGTTTTTTTATGTTCCTGCGGATCAATATCTTTGCTTAATAGAAGACGGGCATCTTCACGAAGTTGACGTGCCTCAGAGAGAGATACAGCAGGGTAAGCACCAAAGCTAATCATGGCGCGTTTGCGAGTGAAAGGTTTGTAATAGCGGAATCGCCAGAGTTTTGAGCCACCGGGCTTCACCAGTAGTTCTAAGCCGTCCCCGTCATACAGGATAGTGGCACGTTCAGTCGCTTTGGAATTTTTGACTTCGGTGTTGTTAAGGGGCTTTGTCTGACGCGCCATATCATTCTCCAATCACTGGTTAGGCATATGGCTCAGACGACACAATGGATTGTATGCCTAAAGATATGCCTAAAAATGTTGGATTTCACTGTATCAGTGTGGACTTTGCTAGACAACAGAAAAACAGCAGGTCTATGCAACCTACTGTATATTCTGTTTTTTATAGTCTTGTCTGGACTTCACTAGACAAAACGTTGGGGGAAATTTGGTCGGCACGAGAGGATTTGAACCTCCGACCCCCGACACCCCATGACGGTGCGCTACCAGGCTGCGCTACGTGCCGACGCGTGGGGAACAATATTACCCGTTCTCCAGGCGAATGCAAGCGGGTCACGCGCGATTGATTCATAATTAATCAATCAGTTAGCGATAAAGCGTTTTTCGTCAGTCAGGACCTGCAGCAACAGACTGAGCTGCGGTTTCTGATCTTTAATTTTCTCGCCGTCGCGGCTCCAGGTGGTATAGGTGCCGTTATGGTTGAGGACCACGGTGATGGTCGGGGTGGTGATGGCCAGCGTATCGCCGTTGGCCGCGGTGACCCAGTTACGACGCCGCGCGGCGCTGAACAGATCTTCTCCCTGCGAGTACTCATTGGCCGGCGTCGAAACGTGAAGCAGGCGCTGCATCAGCGTAGTCATCACATCTTTGTTATCGGTCAGGGTGGCAATCTCCTGCGCCGGCGTGCCCGGCCAGTGAATAACCAGCGGCACCTGCAGCTGCTCGCGCGACCAGTCGAACGCGTCGTGTTTCGCATTCAGCGGCTTGCCGTGGCCGCCGGTAATAATTACCACCGTATTATCGAGTTTGCCGGCTTCGCGCAGCGCAGTCAGCACCCGATCGATCTGGGCATCAACGTCGCCAGCCGCCTTGCTGTAGCGGCGGACAAAGCCCTGCTGCTGCGTGTCGTCGAGGGTGGTGCCATTGAGCGAGATCCACGAGAACCAGCGATTCTCATCCTGCGCGTAACGGTCCAGCCAGCCGATCCACTGATTGGCCGTCTGCTCGTCGCTCTGGGTCTTCGCGCTCGGCAGCGAGAAATCGGAGAGCAGCGCCTGGCGATACAGCGGGCTGCTAAACCCATCGGAGGAGAAGAGGCCCAGCTGGTAGCCCTGCTGGTTGAGGGCGGTAATCAGCGCGGCGGGAATACGCGCCGAGAGGACACCGTCCATATAGCCAGGCGAAATACCATAGAACAAGCCAAACAGGCCGCTGTCGGCGGTATTGCCCGAGCTCATATGCTGGGTAAAGTTAACGTTTTCTTTGGCAAATGCCGCCAGCGCCGGCATGGTCTTTTCAAACCGCGAGTAGTTCAGGTTGTCGACGGTGATCAGCAGCACGTTGTAGCCCGCGCCGAGGTCACGGTAGCGCAGGTTGCTAAGCGGATACTGGACCGATACCGCCTCCGGCGCCCCTTGCTCCACCAGACGACGCTGATAATCCTGGGCGTCGAGCAGGCCATGTTTCTCAAGGAAACGACGGGCGGTCATCGGATAGGAGAGCGGCAGATTCGCCCGCTGCATAGTGATCGGGCGATAGAAATTGGCGTCCGCCCAGATATAGACCAGGTGGCTGCTGACGAACGACAAAAAGAAGAACCAGGCGACCGGGCGGGCGTAATGGCGGCGGCGCGTCAGGCTGCGCAGCTTTTGCCAGCTCCAGGTGGCGAAGAGCATTTCAATCAAAAAGATGACCGGGACGCTGATAAACATCAGCTGCCAGTCGCGCGCCATCTCATTCTGGTCAGGGTTGATGACCAGCTCCCAGACGACCGGGTTTAAGTGCAGATGGAAGCGGGTAAAAACCTCGCTGTCTATCAGCAGCAGCGTCATCCCGGCGGTGGCAAGGATCACCGACAGGAAGCGCATCAGGCGCTGCGAGACCACGATAAAGGTCAACGGAAAGAGGATCAGCACATAGCTGGTAAACACCAGAAAGCTGAAATGCCCGACGAGACTGACGTACGAAAACAGTCGTCCGGCAAGCGTCGTCGGCCAGTCGGCGACAAAAAGGTAGCGGCTGCCGAGCACCATGGCCAACAACATGTTGAACAGGGCGAACCAGTGCCCCCAGCTAACCATCTGGGAGACTTTTTCTCGGTAGGGCTGACGTAGAGTCACCATATACTGTTGCTGTTATCCTTAATGCGCTGGATCGTCGTTAATCGAAGATTGCAAAGCCTGCGCGAAAGAACGGGCGATGGCCTGACGCTGCGCCGGCGCGACGCTACTGTTGATCAGGTTGGTCACCATATTGCCTAACACCATCAGTGAAAGGTCCACCGGGGCTTTGTGTGATTCCAGGACGTTCGTCAGCTCGCTGAGCAACTGTTCGACCTGTTGATCGCTATAGCGGGAAATTTGCGGCATAAACTCAAAATCTGTTTGTTCGTGAAAGGGCAACATATTACCGTAGCAGCAGCTTTTTTTCCGCATTTTTTCGCCGCGGCGCAAAAGCGCATCAATCGACGGTAACGACGTCGAAATGTGTGGCGCCAGTTGCGTCGGCCACCCGGCGGTGGTTGAATACCGCCCGGTCTAAAAGGAGAGTTTAACATGAGTCTGGATATCGACCAGATTGCCCTGCATCAGTTAATCAAACGTGATGAACAAAATCTGGAGCTGGTGCTGCGCGAGTCACTGCTGGAGCCGAACGCGACGGTCGTCGAGATGATGGCTGAACTGCACCGGGTCTATAGCGCCAAAAGCAAAGCCTATGGCTTGTTCAGTGAAGAGAGCGAACTGGCCCAGGCGCTGCGCCTGCAGCGTCAGGGGGAAGAAGAGTTTCTGGCGTTTAGCCGCGCGGCGACCGGTCGCCTGCGCGATGAGCTGGCGAAATACCCGTTCGCCGAAGGAGGCATTGTCCTCTTCTGCCAGTATCGTTACCTTGCGGTCGAGTATCTGCTGGTGGCGGTACTCAATAACCTGAGCAGTATGCGCGTCAACGAAGAGCTGGATATCCGCTCGACCCATTATCTGGATATTAACCATGCCGATATCGTCGCGCGCATCGATCTCACCGAGTGGGAAACCAACCCGGAGTCGACCCGCTATCTGACCTTCCTGAAAGGGCGGGTAGGGCGCAAAGTGGCCGATTTCTTTATGGATTTCCTCGGCGCCAGCGAAGGGCTTAACGCCAAAGCGCAGAACCGCGGCCTGCTGCAGGCGGTGGATGACTTCGCCGCCGATGCCCAGCTTGATAAATCCGAGCGACAGAACGTGCGCCAGCAGGTCTACGCCTACTGCAACGAACAGCTGCAGGCTGGGGAAGAGATTGAGCTGGAGTCGCTGTCCAAAGAGCTCGCCGGCGTCAGCGAAAAGAGCTTCCAGGAATTCACCGCTGAGCAGGGCTATGAGCTGGAAGAGAGCTTCCCGGCGGATCGCAGCACCTTACGTCAGCTGACCAAGTTTGCCGGCAGCGGCGGCGGATTGACCATTAACTTCGACGCCATGCTGCTGGGCGAACGCGTATTCTGGGATCCCGCCACTGATACCCTGACCATTAAGGGTACCCCGCCGAATCTGCGCGACCAGCTGCAGCGCCGGACGTCAGGCGGCAATTAAGCCCTGCGCCCCGGCGGCGCTACCGCTGAACGGGGACGATCTCCACGCCGCTCTGCACCAACTGTTGGCGCAGCGCGGCGTCGGGTTCTCCATCGACAATCAGCGTACTGGCGAGGCTCAGCTCGCCGATGGCAAAGGCCGACGCGGCGTTGAGCTTCTCCCGGGAGGCCATTACCACGGTTTCTGCCGCCCTGGCCGTCAGCGCGCGCTTGATGCCTGCCTCTTCGTAATCACCGGTGGTGAAACCCGCCCGCGGGTGGACGCCGGTCACCCCCATAAAGAACAGATCGGCGTTGATCCGCGCCATTCCCGCCAGCGTCTCGGCGCCGACGGCGACAACCGAATGTTTAAATACTCTGCCGCCGAGCAGGATCACCTCGATTCGCGGGTGGTCCACCAGCGCCACGGCGATGCCCGGGCTGTGGGTGACCACCGTGCAGCTGAGGTCGGCGGGTAAAAAGCCGATCATCGCCGCGGTGGTGGTGCCGCCATCGACAATCACCACCTGTCCCGGCTGGATCAGGGCGGCGGCGGCGCGGGCGACCGCCTGCTTGGAGGCGATCTGCACGCTTTTGCGCGTTTCAATTGGCGCAATGGCGGCGGATACCGGCAATGCCCCGCCATGGACCCGCTGCAGTTTTCCCTCCGCCGCCAGCTCGCGCAGATCGCGGCGAATGGAGTCCTCGGAGACGTTAAACCGCTGGCTTAGCTCCCCGGACATCACCTGTTTTTCCTCGGTGAGGATCTGGAGGATCTGCTGTTTTCTCTGACTGGCGAGCATCGGTTTTCCTTCATCGAATGATCTTGTTTGTGCATGATTATGCATGTTATGGTGCCTGCTGTCACCTCAAAGGGGAAATAACATGCAAACACATGCACCGCACGTCCGCCACGTTCGCGAGACGCTGCTCTCGGATAACTGGTACACGTTGAAAAAATATACCTTCGAACTGCTGCGTCGGGACGGTCGCTGGCAGGAGCAGAGCCGCGAGGCTTATGACCGGGGCAACGGCGCAGTCATTTTACTCTACAACCGGGAAAAGCGGACGGTGGTCCTGACCCGTCAGTTCCGTTTTCCGGTATTTACTCATGGCCACGACGGATATCTCATTGAGGCGGCTGCCGGGCTGTTGGATAACGCCTCGCCGGAGGCGCGGATCGTTGCCGAAGCGGAAGAGGAGACCGGCTTTCGCGTGACCCGTGTCGAACCCGTCTTCACCGTCTTTATGAGCCCCGGCTCCGTCACCGAAAAACTCTACTTTTTTATCGCCGAATATCAGGCCGATGACCGTCGGGGCGACGGCGGCGGACTGGCGG
The DNA here is from genome assembly GCF_018199955.1 of Klebsiella sp. P1954. Classification (NCBI taxonomy): domain Bacteria; kingdom Pseudomonadati; phylum Pseudomonadota; class Gammaproteobacteria; order Enterobacterales; family Enterobacteriaceae; genus Klebsiella; species Klebsiella sp. P1954. The sequence goes on from NZ_CP073373.1 coordinate 4,627,541, forward strand.
CGGAAGGTGAGGACATTGAAGTACTGGAGTGGCCGCTGACGCGGGCGCTGCAGGCCATTCGCGATGGCGAGATCATGGATGCTAAAACCATTATCCTGCTGCAACACCTGGCGCTGAATGCCGACACGCTCCTCGCCGGCTGAGCGGCAAGGAGCGGGGAGTTAACGCAGCTCGCGGGCAATGGCGCTGTACATCAGCGCCGCTTCCAACGGCTGAGCGTTGAAGGAAGGTTCCGCCTGCGGCCAGGTCGACCACTGGACGATCACCAGGTGTTCCGCGCGGTTCACCATGATCACCTGGCCGTAGATCCCCAGCGCCCACAGCGACCCTTTAAGCCCTTCCTGCGGCGTCGGCTGGACGTTTTGCGCATTCGCCGGAATTGCGTTATTCCACCACTGATAGCCGTAAATACCCTCCGGATGCGCTGCCGAGACCGAGTTTAGCGCCTTGGTCCAGCTGGCGGCTTGATCGAACCAGCCAGCCGGCACCAGCTGTTTGCCATTGCTTAACCGACCGTCACGGGCGACGAATTCACCAAAGCGGCCCCAGTCTTCAAGGGTGGCGTTAAAGCCGTGGGCGCCGACGTCGTGCTTCCCTTGCTGATAAGCATGCCACACGCCGTCGTGGGCCATCCCGGCCGGCTGCCATAGAGCCTGTTCAAGCCAGGCGGCCAGCGACATGCCGGTGGAGCGCTCCAGGATATCCCCAAGCAGCCAGGCGCCGCCGGAAGAGTAGGACCACTGCTCGCCCGCCGGGTGTTGACGCGCCAGGCCGGTGACGATCTTACGCACGCAGGCATAGGCGCCGGGGTGCGCTTCACACTGGGTCAGGCGGGCGAAATGCGACTGCGGGTCGGTGTAGTCTTCATTCCATTCCACCCCGCTGGTGTGTTGAATCAACTGCTTCAGCGTTACGCCGTCCCAGGCGGTGCCTTTCAGTTCGGGTTCATAAACGGTAATCAGGTCATCAAGGGAGTGGATTTTACCCTGTTGAATGGCGATACCGACCAGCGTCGAGACCACCGATTTGCCTACCGAGCGCGAGGTCCACAGGGTGGTGTCGGTATTACCTTCGGCGAGATATTTCCAGGCGACTTTACCATCTTTCAGCACCAGCATACCGCTGACGTTCTCGCGCTTCAGGTAATCCTGCAAATTCCAGGTGTGGCCGTTGAGCGTATAGCGGGCATCGGTCAGTTGTTTTTCAGCGCGCTCCAGCGGCGTCGAGGCGCCGTGGCGGAAGACATCGCCGATATAGTTGCGATAGTCATTGCGAAAGCCAATCACGCGTGAAGTCTGATCCCAGCTGAGCATGTCTTTGGCCGCGGGTAGCGTTTGATCGTAAGGCGTTGGGCAGACATCCAGCGTCAGGCTGCCGCAGTGTTGCGCCATTGCCGCCGCCGGCAGAGCCGCCAATATTAACGCCAGGGCCAGTGGTTTTCTTATCATTGTCATTTCCTCGTTTGCCATAGATTCGCTGCGCAGTATATAAATCGGCGCGCGCCGGCTAAAATCAGCACATGGGGGATTTTCCCCCTTAAGGGAGAAAAAGGATGAAAACCCTACAGTACTCATTCGCACAGATTGAAGCCTTCGCGACGATTGCTGAGACCGGCAGCCTGTCGCAGGCGGCCATTCGTTTAGCTAAAGACCGGACCACGCTGCGCGATCTGCTGGACTATCTGGAAGATGCTCTGGGCTACCGGCTGTTCAGCCGTGAAGGACGTAGCCTGACGCTAACTGCCGAGGGTGAGCAGCTGTTTCGCCAGGCGCATCTGCTGTTGCGTCAGGCGCAGGCTTTCGAGTCTTTTGCGCAAACGCTGCCGCAAACCGCCGGGCAGGCGCTGCGTCTGGTGTACGATCCCTTCGTGCCGCGTGAATTTCTCTGTGCGCTGGCCGATAACCTGGCCCGACGGCAGATCCGCCTGAGCTGCTGGAGCGCCTCGCGTCGCGAAGCCGAGCAGGCGCTGAGCGATGGCGTGGCGGAGATGGCGATATGTCAGGCTAACAACCGCACGCTGGGGAGCGAAATGGAGTGGCGGGCGCTCGGCACCGTGGATCTGCGTTTCTACGCGGCGGACAGCCTGTTCCACGACGCTCCGCGGCCGCTGACGCTATTGAATCTTTCGTTGACGCCGCAGTTAGTGATGCACCGGCGCAGTGACGATCAAATCGCCCGCCGGCTGCAGATTTCCGGCCATACGCTGTATATGAATGAAATTACCCTGTTGCGCCATGCGCTGGAGCAGGGGAGGGGCTGGGGGTTTTTACCGGACCATTTGCGACCAGGCGAGTGGCAGGGAGTCAGTGAAATCGCGACGGAGGTCGGCAGTCAGGGGCTGAACGTCACTATGGTGATGCTCTGGCTGCCCGGAATGAATAAGCATCGGATGCTTAGCGACATCGTGCACGAGGCGCCGGAGCTTTGGCAGCGCAGATAACAAAACGCCCCGGAGCCTGAGACCCCGGGGCGCTTGCCATACAACTTGCTATCGGCGATTACGCGCGAACGAAGTCGATGTGAGTCAGTTTCGGCTTGAACGCGTGGCGCTGAACAGCCTGAACTTTGACTTTTTCTTCTTTGCCATCAACAACGACGGTCAGAACTTCGCTGTAAAACTCAGCTTTGTCCTGCATGTTCCATACTTTGTCGTGGTCCAGTTCGATAGCAACCGGAGCAGCTGCGCCACCGTAGATGATTGCCGGGAACTTGTTAGCTGCGCGCAGGCGGCGGCTCGCACCCTTACCCTGCTCTTTACGTACTTCTGCGTTGATAGTAAACATTGATGTCTCTCTATATAAAGCCTGCTACAGGCGACCCAGCAACAGGCGGATTATCTGCTTTGCGAATGCAAAAGCGGGCGGCATTATAGCCGCCAAACGACACCCGGGCAATCAAAACCTCAGCTTTCCGGTAATTAACGCAGCTCGTTGGCGCGACGAAAACGCCCCTGATAATCGAACACTTTTTCCCGCACCTGCCAGTACTGCCCCTTCATGCGGGCGACGACAAAGTCCGGATGGCGCAGCAGCGCCTGCTGGGTCACGATATCCGCCGGCGTTATCCAGCGCAGCGGCACCCCGGGGGTGCGGGTATGCGGGCGAATAAAAAGTTGTTCGAAGGCGGTGCGCTGGGCGGGGGTCTGCAGACGGAAGCGCTCACTGACATCCGCCCCGTCTTCATCGTAGTAGGTGATTTTCAGCCACGGGCCCTTCTCGTCGCCGCCGTGCTGCAGGGCCATGCCGCTGCAGCGCAGCACCAGCGCGTCCTTCAGTTTCAGCGCCGCCTTCAGCATATCGTCCGGGTCAACCAGTATAGTGTCGCACTCCCGGCAACGGCGGGCGGCGATGTCGTTTTCCGCATTACACTGCGGACAGTTTTTAAAGCGAAAGCGGAAGTCGCATTGTTCGCGGTGGCCGTCGTCATCTTCGAACCACCCCTGGCAGCGGCGGCCAAAGTGTTCAATCAAGGTGCCGTCGGCGGTGGTTTTGCCCCAGAAGGTATTGGCGAAGCCGCAGGCCGGGCAGAAGACCTGCACCGGCACGTTGTCGCTTTTGCCCTTCGGCGTCCCCACTTCCGGGGCATACAGGTCATGCGGATTGCCGGCGTAGTCGAGGATCAGACAGTCGGTTTTCCCCGGCGCCAGGCGCAGACCGCGGCCAACGATCTGTTGGTAAAGACTCACCGACTCGGTGGGGCGGAGGATGGCGATCAGGTCGACGTGCGGGGCGTCGAAGCCGGTGGTCAGCACCGCGACGTTCACCAGATAGCGATACGCCTGCGCTTTAAAGGCCTCGATGATGCGATCCCGCTCCGGCCCAGGCGTTTCGCCGGTGATCAGCGCCGCCTGGCCTACCGGCAGCAGGCCGGTCACTTCCCGGGCGTGTTCCACGGTGGCGGCAAAGATCATCACCCCTTTGCGGTTTTCGGCGAACTCCACGATCTGGCTGACAATATGCGGCGTGATACGCTGTTGTTTTTTCAGCTCATGGTTAAGATCGGCTTCGCTGAACAGGCCGTTGCTTTGCGCCTGCAGGCGGCTGAAATCGTACTGCACCACCGGCATATCGAGGCGCTCCGGCGGCGTCAGATAGCCGTGTTTAATCATATAGCGCAGCGGTAGCTCATAGATGCAGTCGCGGAACAGGGCCTTTTCATCGCCGCGCACCATCCCATGATAATGGAACTGATAGATCCAGCCCTTGCCAAGGCGGAACGGCGTGGCCGTCAGGCCGAGCAGCCGGATCTGCGGATTGACCTGCCGCAGGTGACCGATGATCTGCTGATACTGGCTGTCGTCATCATCGCTGATGCGGTGGCATTCATCGACGATGAGTAGCGAAAATTCGCTGCGAAACTGGTCGAGATTGCGTGCCACCGACTGCACGCTGCCGAACACCACTTTGCCGTGACTCTCTTTTCGCTGCAGGCCGGCGGCGAAGATATCCGCCTCGAGGCCAAGGGCGCAGTATTTGGCATGGTTCTGCGCCACCAGCTCTTTGACATGGGCCAGCACCAGCACGCGGCCGCGCGCCAGCCTGGCAAGCTCGGCGATCACCAGACTTTTGCCCGCGCCGGTGGGCAGGACAATCGCCGCCGGCTCGGTATGGCGACGGAACCAGGCGAGGGTGGCATCGACGGCTTCTTGTTGGTAAGGACGTAATGTAAAAGTCATGAATTCACGGGGCTAATTAACTGGCGAATAGTATGCCATGAATCTTTTCCCTTGAGTGGTGTTAAGAGCCCGTTATACTAGCCGGTGAAATTCTTCTTTTTCGGGCGATTTGCCCGCTCCAGCACTATGACAGGCTAAAAAAATCTCATGCGACTTGATAAGTTTATCGCTCAGCAGCTGGGCGTCAGCCGGGCTATTGCCGGGCGTGAAATTCGCGGCAGCCGCGTTACCGTGGACGGCGACATTGTGAAAGATGCCTCTTTTAAGCTCCAGCCGGAGCACGAGGTGGAGTATGACGGAAATACGCTGACCCAGCAGAATGGCCCGCGTTACTTTATGCTCAACAAGCCGCAAGGGTACGTCTGTTCCACCGACGATCCCGATCATCCGACTATCCTTTATTTCCTCGACGAGCCGGTGGCGCATAAGCTGCACGCCGCCGGACGGCTGGATATCGACACCACCGGGCTGGTGCTGATGACCGATGACGGCCAGTGGTCGCATCGCATTACCTCGCCGCGCCACCACTGTGAAAAAACCTATCTGGTGGCGCTGGAAAGCCCGCTGGCGGAAGGGACCGCGGAGCTGTTCGCCAAAGGCGTCCAGCTGCATAACGAAAAAGATCTCACCAAACCGGCGTTGCTGGAAGTTATCACTCCGACCGAAGTGCGCCTCACCATCAGCGAAGGCCGCTACCATCAGGTGAAACGCATGTTCGCCGCCGTGGGCAACCACGTGGTTGGCCTGCATCGGGAACGCATCGGCGACATCCTGCTGGATGAATCGCTGGCGCCGGGTGAATATCGTCCGCTGACGGAAGCGGAAATCGCCAGCGTGGGCGCCCCGCAGCCACGGAGTAAAACGTGACGCTGAAGCAGAATTCTTCACTGGGGATTGTGTTTATCCTTGGCCTGCTGGCCATGCTGATGCCGCTGTCTATTGATATGTATCTTCCGGCCCTGCCGGTGATTGCCGCCCAGTATAACGTCCCGGACGGCAGCGCGCAGATGACGCTCAGCACCTATATCCTCGGCTTTGCGCTGGGTCAGCTGCTGTACGGCCCGATGGCGGACAGCCTTGGCCGCAAGCCGGTGATCCTCGGCGGGACGCTGGTCTTCGCGGCGGCGGCGGTAGCCTGCGCCCTGTCGCAAACCGTCGATATGCTGATTGTCATGCGTTTCTTCCACGGTCTGGCAGCCGCGGCGGCCAGCGTGGTGATTAACGCCCTGATGCGCGACATCTATCCGAAAGATGAGTTTTCGCGCATGATGTCGTTTGTCATGCTGGTCACGACCATTGCGCCGCTGGTGGCGCCGATGGTCGGCGGGGCGGTGTTGGTCTGGTTCAGCTGGCATGCCATCTTTTGGATCCTCGCCCTGGTGGCCCTGCTGGCCTCGCTGATGATCGGCCTGTTTATCCGCGAAACGCTGCCGGCTGAAAGGCGTCAGCCGTTCCATCTGCGCACCACGCTGGGTAACTTTGCCACTCTGTTCCGCCACAAGCGGGTACTGAGCTATATGCTGGCGAGCGGCTTTAGCTTCGCGGGAATGTTCTCATTCCTTAGCGCCGGTCCCTTTGTCTACATCAATATAAACCACGTCGCGCCTCAGCACTTTGGCTACTATTTTGCGCTGAACATCGTTTTTCTGTTTCTGATGACCATGTTCAACAGCCGGTTTGTGCGGCGGGTAGGGGCGTTGCGTATGTTCCGCGCCGGGCTGTGGATCCAGTTTGCCATGGCGGTGTGGATGGTGGTCTGCGCGCTGCTGGATGTCGGCTTTTGGTCACTGGTGATCGGCGTAGCGGCCTTTGTCGGCTGCGTATCCATGGTGTCGTCTAACGCCATGGCGGTGATCCTCGATGAGTTTCCGCATATGGCGGGCACTGCTTCGTCGCTGGCGGGGACTTTCCGTTTCGGTATCGGGGCGATTATCGGCGCGCTGCTGTCGATGGCGACGTTTACCACCGCCTGGCCGATGCTGATCTCTATTGCCTTCTGCGCAACCTGCTCTATTTTCTTCTCGCTTTACGCATCCCGGCGGCGAAAAATCGCACGCTAGGTCACATTTTCAGGGGCGAAATCGCCCCTTTCTTGATGCATGTCAACCGCAATGGGCTTCAGGGTTCTGCGATTTGTTTCCTTTATGTAAAATCAATTAGTGTAAAAAGTCGCATTGTTGCGATAAAAAAGTTGTTTTGGATCACAGAAACGGGTACATATAGCGCCAATTGGCTCGCCAGGTATAAAAAATAAAGCGCTGGATTATAAGCGCTTAACCCTGGTCCGCCGCCGCTGTAAACGTTTTCTGCCTCAAGGCAGGACTATTTGTCAACAGTGTGTTAATATTGATGTAAATTTATTGTGAAGCCTTTTGCTTCCGGGGAAACCAAGTGAATACACAACAACTCTCTATCGTACACCGTCTGCCGCAGAGCTATCGCTGGCTGGCCGGTTTTGCGGGTTCCAGAGTTGAACCGATTCCGCAAAACGGCGCGCAGAACGAGAACAGTCTCGTTGCCCTGAAATTGCTGAGCCCGGACGGTGAGAAAGCCTGGCCGGTGATGCATAAGCTCAGCCAGGCGTTAAGCGACATCGAAGTCGACTGTTCCGTGCTGGAGTGCGAAGGTGAACCCTGCCTGTTCGTAAACCTGCAGGATGAGTTTGCCGCCACCTGTCGTCTGAAAAACTTTGGCGTGGCCATCGCCGAGCCCTTCTCCGGCAATAACCCTTTCTGACCGTCAGCTTAGCGCCAGCAGCTGGCGGGTATACTCATGCCGGGGTGCGCTGAAGACGGACTTGCACTCGCCCTGTTCGACCACCTCTCCCTGACGCAGCACCATCACCTGGTGACACAGCGCCCGCACCACGCCTAAATCATGGCTGATAAAAATATAGGCCAGCTGATGCTTTCGCTGTAAGGCTTTCAGCAGGTTCAGGATCTGCGCCTGAACGGTTTTGTCCAGCGATGAGGTCGGTTCATCGAGGACGATCAGCTGCGGTTTGACGATCAACGCTCTGGCGATGGCGATACGCTGTCGCTGGCCACCGGAGAACGCCGCCGGATAGCGCTGGCGGCTGGCCGGGTCGAGGCCGACCTCCTGCATGGCAAGGATCACCGCCTGTTCGCGTTCGGCCGCCGTCAGCGTCGGCTGGTGGACGCGCAAGCCTTCCTCAATGATCTGCTGCGCCGTGAGGCGCGGATTGAGCGACGAGTTCGGATCCTGAAAAACCACCTGCATCTGTCGGCGCAGCGGTAGCAGCTGTCGGCGGTTACGGCCCTGAATCGGCTGGCCGGCGAAGGTTATCTTGCCCCCGGACGGGATCAGGCGCAGCAGGGCCAGGCCGGTGGTACTTTTACCGGAACCCGATTCCCCCACCAGGCCCAGCGTCTCGCCGGCGCGCAGCTGAAAGCTAAGGCTGTTGACCACCCGATGATGATCGACCACCCGACGCAGGATCCCTTTGCGAACGGGAAACGCCACCTTTAAATCGTCCGCCTGCAGCAGCACCGGGGCATCGGCGGCCAGCGGCACAGGCTCCCCGTCCGGCTCGCTATCCAGCAGGCGTTGGGTGTAGGGATGCGCTGGCGCGCTGAACAGCGCCCGACAGTCATTGTGTTCCACGCAGCGGCCGTTCTGCATTACCGCCACCCGGTCAGCCAGCTGGCGGACGATGCTCAGGTTATGAGTGATAAACAGCAGCCCCATGTTCAGCTCCTGCTTCAGCTCGCGCAGCAGTTGCAGAATTTGCGCCTGCACCGATACGTCCAGGGCGGTAGTCGGCTCGTCAGCGATCAGCAGCTCCGGGCGCGTCAGCAGCGCCATGGCGATCATCACCCGCTGGCGCTCGCCGCCGGAGAGCTGATGCGGATAGTCCGCCAGCCGCCGCGGCGCCTGACGGATCCCGACGCGCTCCAGGCAGTCGAGGATCTCCCCGCGCGCCGCCTGTTTGCGCATTCCCCGGTGTAACGACAGCACCTCGTAGAGCTGTTTTTCCAGGGTGTGCAGAGGATTGAGCGATACCATCGGTTCCTGAAAGATCATCGCGATCCGGTTGCCGCGCACGCCGCGCAGGGTCGCCTCATCCGCATGCAGCAGCGACTGGCCATGAAAACGGATGTCACCGCTGGGGTAGCTGGCCGGCGGGGTAGGGAGCAGCCGCAGCACCGACAGGGCGGAGATGCTCTTACCGGAGCCGGATTCGCCCACCAGGGCCAGCGTTTCGCCGACCGCCACCTCGAGCGACAGATTGTGCACCACGGTCTGCGTCTCACCCTGCTGGCGAAAGGCAATAGAGAGATTGTCGATAGCTAACAGCGGGTGGGTCATATTACACCGCCTTACTGGGATCAAAGGCGTCGCGAACCGCTTCACCAATAAAAATCAGTAGCGTCAGCAGCACGGCGACGGAGAGAAACGCGGCAATGCCCAGCCAGGGCGCCTGCAGGTTGTTTTTGCCCTGCAGCAGCAGCTCGCCGAGGGAGGGGGAGCCGAGCGGCAGGCCGAAGCCGAGAAAATCCAGCGACGTCAGGGTGGTAATGGAGCTGCACAGGATAAAGGGCAGAAAGGTGAGGGTCGCCACCATCGCGTTGGGCAACATATGCCGCAGGATGATCTGCCGGTCGCTAACCCCTAACGCCTGCGCCGCCCGAACATAGTCGTAGTTGCGGGTGCGGAGAAATTCCGCGCGCACCACGCCCACCAGCGTCATCCAGCCAAAGAGAACGGTGATTGCCAGCAGCCACCAGAAGCCCGACTGCACGACGCTGGAGAGCAGGATGATCAGGAACAGCGTTGGCATGCCGGACCAGACTTCGATAAAGCGCTGTCCCCACAGGTCGATTTTACCGCCGTAGTAACCCTGTATCGCTCCGGCCAGCACCCCCAGCACGCTGGAGAACAGCGTCAGCAGCAGACCGAAGAGCACCGAGATGCGTGTCCCATAAAGGATCCGCGCCAGCACATCGCCGCCGTTGGCGTCGGTGCCGAGCCAGTTGCTGGCCGAGGGCGGCGATGGAAAGGGAACCGTGCTGGCAAAATTAATTGTCGTCGCGCCGAAGCGCACTGGCGGCCATAGCGCCCAGCCGTGAGTCGCCAGCTGCTGCTGCAGCCAGGGATCCTGATAGTCGGCGGCGGTGGCGAACGCGCCGCCGAAGGTTTGCTCGGTGTAGTTTTTTAACACCGGGACGTACAGCTGGCCCCGGTACTGCACCAGCAGCGGGCGGTCGTTGGCCAGCAGCTCGGCGCCCAGGCTGCAAAGGAAGAGAATTAAAAACAGCCACAGCGACCAGTAGCCGCGACGGTTGTGGCGAAAGCGCGCCCAGCGGGCCTGATTAACGGGACTGAAGAAAGACATTAGCGGCCCTCAAAATCAATGCGCGGGTCGACCAGCGTATAGCTGATATCGCTGACGATATTCAGCAGCAGGCCAATCAGAGTGAAAATATAGAGCGTGCCAAACATCACCGGATAGTCGCGGGAGACCGTCGCTTCATAGCCCAGCAGACCCAGGCCGTTTAGCGAGAACATCACTTCGATCAGCAACGAGCCGGTAAAGAACATACTGATAAAGGTGGCCGGGAAGCCGGCGATCACCAGCAGCATGGCGTTACGGAACACGTGTCCCCAGAGGATCTGTTTCTCACCAACGCCTTTGGCGCGGGCGGTGACCACATACTGTTTGCGGATCTCGTCGAGGAAGCTGTTTTTGGTCAGCATAGTCAGCGCAGCAAAGCCGCCAATTACCGTCGCCAACACCGGCAGGGTGATGTGCCACAGGTAGTCGAGGATCTTCTGATACCAGGGGAGGGTGTCGAAATTTGGCGAGACCAGACCGCGCAGCGGGAAGAGGTCGAAATAGCTGCCGCCGGCAAAAATCACGATCAGCAGGATGGCGAACAGAAAGGCAGGGATCGCATAGCCAATGATAATCAGCGTACTGCTCCAGATATCAAAGCGGCTGCCGTTGCTGACCGCTTTGCGGATGCCCAGCGGAATGGAGACCAGATAGATAATCAGCGTGCTCCACAGCCCGAGGCTCACCGAGACCGGCAGGCTGTCTTTAATCAGCTGCAGCACGGAGGCGCTGCGAAACAGGCTGTCGCCGAAATCAAAGCGCAGATAATCGCTCAGCATCTTCAGATAGCGCTCGTGGAGAGGTTTATCGAAGCCGTAGCGGTGGGTGATCTCGGCGATGACTTCCGGGTCGAGGCCGCGCCCGCCGCGATAGTGACCCTCGCTGATATTGCCTGCGCCGGTGCGGGCATGGCTGGCGCCCATGCCGCCGTCGCTAGCCCCCGGCATCCCGCCGCGCTGATTAAACTCGATGGCGGCGATGGCCTGATCGACCGGGCCGCCAGGCGCGATCTGGACAATAAAAAAGTTAATGGTGATGATGGCCCACAGGGTGGGGATGACTAACAGCAAACGGCGGATCAGGTAGCTGCCCATGGGATGTCCTTAGCGTCTGTCCGCGGGGAGGGTGGCCGCTTTGTTCACGTCGTACCACCAGGTATCGAGGCCGGACGAATAGATGGGGCGGGTCGCGGGGAAAGAGAACTTATTCCACCACGCGGTGCGGTCCTGCGCCATATACCACATCGGCAACATGTAGTTATTCCAGGTCAGCACACGATCCAGCGCCCGACCGAGAGGGATCAGTTTCTGCTTATTGCCCTGCCACTGCAGGATCTGCGCAATCAGCTTATCCACTACCGGGCTTTGCACCCCCGGCGCGTTGTAGCTGGAGTGAATATAGTCGGACGCCCAGGAGATTTGCAGGTCGGTCCCCGGCCAGGGCATGGCGCGCCACAGGCTTGGCATCATGTCGTAATCCCGGCTGCGGCGGCGGTTGCTGTACTGCGAATTATCAACCTGACGAATATCCATGACGATCCCCAGACGCTGCAGGTTGTGCTGAAACGGCAGCACCCAGCGGTCATTGCCTCCGGCCGGCAGCAGTAGCTCAAAGCGCAGCGGCTTGCCGGTGGCGGCGTTGACCCGGCGCTGGTTCTTCACCGTCCAGCCCGCCGCATTGAGCAGGGCGTCGGCTTTGAGTAAGTTGGCGCGGTCGAAGCCATCGCCGCGGGAGACCGGCGGCTGGTAAACCTGGCTGAAGAGCTCCGGAGGCAGTTCGTTTTTCATCGGCGTCAGCAGGGCCAGCTCGGCTGCGTCGGGCAGGCTGCGGGCGGCATATTCGGTGTTCTGGAAATAGCTGTTGGCGCGCTGATAGGCGCTGTAAAACAGCGCCTTGTTCATCCATTCGAAATCGAACGCCAGGGTAATGGCCTGCCGCACCCGGCGATCGGCAAAAATCGGGCGCTTAATATTGAACGCCAGCCACTGGGTATCCTGCGCCGAGGTATTGGTATGCTCATCTTTAATGATGTAGCCGCGGCTGAAGTTGCGACCGACGTAGCGGGTAGCCCAGTTTTTGGCGACGGTCTCTTCCCGGCGATCGACGGCTCCCGCTTTAAAGGCTTCGAAAGCGACATTGTCGTCGAGATAATAGTCATAGCGCAGCGTATCGAAATTCCAGCGACCGCGGTTGACCGGCAGGTCGGCCGCCCAGTAGTCGGCGACGCGGGAATAGGTAATATATTGCCCCATTCGCCAGGCGCTGATGCGGTATGGCCCGCTGGCCAGCGGCGGCTTCGACAGCGGGTCGCTGAGTTTGTGCTGGCGCCAGAACGCCTCGGGCATCACCGGCAGGCTCAGCAGACTCAGCATGTTCTCTTTGCCGGGCTGGCCGAGGTCAATACGCACGGTCAACGGCGCGATGGCCTTCACGGTGGTGCCTTTATAAAACAGGCGAAACTGCGGCACCCCTTCGGTCATAAACTTGTTGAAGGTAAACGCCACATCGCGGGCGGTGATCGGCGTGCCGTCATGGAAGCGGGCGCGCGGGTTGAGCGCGATCTCCATCCAGGAATAGTCCTCGGCATAGCGCGCCCGCTCGGCAATCAGCGGGTAGTAGCTGCCGGGCTCATCATCCGAGGTGGTGAACAGGGTATCGTAGAGCGCCTCCGTGCGTACCGCGGGGTTGCCGCGCAGCGCATAACGGTTGAAGTTATCAAAGGTGCCGATCGCCGCCAGGGTGAGGGTGCCGCCTTTCGGCGCCCTGGGATTGACGTAATCAAAATGACTGAAACCGGCGGCGTATTTCGGTTCGCCGATAATCGCGAAGGCTACGCTTTCCTGAATGGTTTGCGCCTTAGCGTCCAGGCTAAACAGAGCCAGCAGAATCAGAAAGAGGCGCGCATACATAGGCGGCAGAATACCCTGTCATGGCCGGCCCCCATGGCCGACATCCGTTCCCGCATCATAAGTGAGACTTAGCGCGTTGTGAAATAGTTCGCGGGTTCATCGTGCGCAGCCACCAGCCCGGCCAGCGACAGCGGTCGGCTGATCCAGTACCCCTGCAGGAAATGAACGCCCTGGCCGCGAAGCCACTCCGCCTGTTCCTGGGTCTCCACCCCTTCGGCGACGGTCATTAATTTCAGCCGGCGGCTGAGGGTCAGTACCGCATCCAGCACCGGCGAGGTTACTGTTTCAGTACCAATCGCCTGCACAAAACCGCGATCGATCTTCAGATAATCGAAGTTATAGCGTTCGAGATAGATCAGCGCGCTATGCCCGGTGCCGAAATCATCAATCGCGATTTCGAATCCCTGGCGGTGGAGCCAGGCGAAGTTAGCCATCGATTTTTCTTTATCAATCATCGCCCGCTCGGTTACCTCCAGCACCACGTGAAAGTGGTCGGCTGGCAGCGCGGCGGCGAAGCGCAGCATATCGTCGCGGAAGCTGTCGGTCTGCAGATGGGCAGGGGAAATATTCAGCCCCAGCTTCACGCCGCGCGGCAGAATACGCTTCAACACCGCAGCGTCGCTGGCGATCAGCGCGAGCAGGTGATGGGTTAGCGGCACGATCATCTGCTGGGTTTCGGCCAGGTTAATAAAAACGTCGGGCGGAATTTCACCAACCACCGGATGGCGCCAGCGCATTAGGACCTCCACGCCGCTGATACGTAGAGTCTGAGCATTAACCACCGGCTGATAAACGATGTAGAACTGGTTATTTTTGATCCCCAGCAGAATGGATTTTCGCGGATCCGATTTGATCGTCAGCACGTAATAGCAGAGCAGCCCCGCCAGCAGGCCGCAGACGACCCCGAGCAGCAGAGCAAACTGCGTATTTTCCGCCAGCCAGCTGTTGGCATACAGGTAGACCTTCAGCGGTAAGTCCTCGATCTGTGCCTGGCGGATCGGCGCGTTATGCAGCGTTTGCGGATCCACCAGCCGATTACTGAAGGTGGAGATAGCGGTGTGATCGATGGCCAGCGCAATGCCGCTGAAATCGTTTTGCCGCGCGGAATAGAGGATATACGGCGTGAGATTAGCGTTAATCGACACGAAAATGCCGCTGTTTTGATCGCCGGGTTTACCTACCCACAGCGCCAGCGCCGCGCTCTTCGGCATCATCGGCGTGCCTGGTAAAATCGCCATAGCAACGGGTTTGCTGATATCGATGGCCGGGATCAGCTGGCTGAGGGGCGTATTCATGGCTCCCGTAGCCGATGAGCAAAAGGCGATGCCGTTTTTGACCAGCAGGAAAGCGCGGACGTTGGGGCTGAACGCGGCGTGGGAGGTAAGCCCGGAGTCAATATTCTCGCAGGGCTGGTCCACCAGCGGCTGCAGGCCGTCAATGGTCTGGCGCAGGTCGTGAAAATAGCTTTTCAGATAGGTATTAACATTGTTGATAATGGCGTCGAAACGCTCGGCCCGGTTATGGTAGATCACCATAAACTGAATGCTCCCGGCCAACAGCGCGACGATGATCCCCACGCTCAGGCTGGTTAACCAGGTTTTACGCTGGGGCGAAAAGTAGCGAGTAAGCATAGCCAGATTCTTTCCGTGTTATTGAAGCGCATCAACGGAGTGTCGGTCGTCGTTTTTCTCATTCCCACTTAAAAGACATAGCTTATTTTGCGACGTTGAGAACCAGGTGGCAAAAAAAAACACTGCCTGGGGCAGTGTTTTTTATCCCGCAGCCAGCCAAGGGATAACCGGCGGCGGTGGAGGACAGTTTACGAGCGGCTCAGGACTCGACGCGCTTCATTGTAGCGCTTTTTCCAGTATGGCTCATCCATGCTGGAGATAGTCACCCCGCTGCTGGTGGAGGCGTGAACAAACTGGTTGTTGCCGAGGTAGATCCCGACATGGCGGCCGGTAGAGCCGGCGCGAAACAGAACCAGATCGCCTGTACGCAGTTGGGCACGGGAAATCGATTTTCCGGTTTCCTGCTGTTCAGAGGTTGAACGCGGCAGTTCCAGACCAAATTGTTCGCGGAAGGTGCGCTGCACAAATGCTGAGCAGTCGATACCCTTGCGGGTGCTGCCGCCGAGGCGGTAACGCACGCCTTTCCAGCTGGCATACTGATCCATTAAACGGGACTTTACGTCCAGGTTACGGACCATCGTTTCAAATTCATCCTGAGAGGCTTGCAGTGATGATAAATCGCCACTACCCACAGCATGCGTCTCAGAATGCATATTCCTGGCGGTACTTGTTGAACTACACGCGGAAAGCAGAACCGCTACTGCAATCGCGGGGGCTACCCGCAAGATATATCTCAAAATCGGCTGAGATTTGACCATGCTGTTTATTTTCCCTTGTTGTCCTTAACGACAATGTCGTTATAAAAAATGCCAAACGTGTTAGAGCCTAAATACCCATCCGCAATGAGACAATTCCTTAAGCTTAAATTTGTGCAGTCACGCACAATTTTATTCATGCCCTGAATTAATGCTGCGGAAAAGGCAAAACGAGAACGAGATTACCCTATCAAACGCCGCATGGCGAGCGGTTTTGCGCGATTTCTTATAAGTATTTTGGTGACAAAAAGTGAATCATCGGGAAAGGCCAAAATTACGGCAATATCGGGCAAAAAACAGACAATTCCTTCATTTGTCACGGGATTAATGTGACAAGAAGATGAACGTCATGTTGAAAAAAAGGAAAATGTAAAAAGGGACCCAAAAGGTCCCCTTATAGTTAATGACTCTGGCGGCTGCCGGATACATTATTTGGCCGATATTCTGCTGGGTAAGTAGCGATCGAAAAAGGCGATCAATTTATCGCTCAGCGGGGTCATCAATACCCAGGGCGCGCCGATCAGCACGGCGGTCAGGGAGCCGACGGCAATATCGCTAAACCAGTGGGCGCCAATCATTACCCGCGGGAAAGCAAAGACCACAAAGATAATCAGCGCGACGCCCAGCGCGCGACGGCCAAAATAGCGCCACATAAAGCTCGCGAAGATCAGCAGCATCATCCCATGATCGCCAGGGAAGCTGTCCTTCGACGCATCCTTAGTGGGGAAGTTAACGACGTCGCTGACGCGGGTAATATCGCTAAAAAACAGCGACGGGCTGGCGCGCTGTACCGGCATCAGGTGTTGTGCGAGCTGGTTGATGATCACCGCCGCCAGCAGCATCACCAGGCCCATGATGGCGATCTGACGACGGCCTGCAGTCGGCGCCTTTAGCCAATAGCTCAGCATCAGGCAGCCCATCGCCAGCAGCGAACAGGCGTCGAAGGCGCGATTGTTGATGATCGCCAGCAGCCAGGCATAAGCATGGCTGACGCTGACGCCATGGTTAAAGAAATGGAAGATCGCGGAGTCGACCGGCAACCACGCGCCATGGTTGGCTGGCAGATACCAGGAGCAAAATAGCGCTACACCCGCGATGTTAAGCAGCAGGATTAAAGGAATTCGGTTTTTCATCATAGCCATTGCGATTTTGTGACAGTCGGCGGCAACCTTAGCCGCCTTAACTTAAACGAAGCCTCAACAATGAGGTCTGGAGTGCGTTCCAGTCGGCTTCATTCGCGGAAATAAGCTCGATCCGGCTATCGGGCGGAGCGACGCTGAGGGTCTCGATATGGAGATCCTCCCCCTGACGGTTGATTCGCACCGCCCCCTCGGCAATGCGCATCACGCCTTTAACGCGCCCCACTGGCGCCAGCCTGGCCCATTCGAGCAGGCCGATGGTGTCAAAGACCGTCTCCGCGTCGAAGATCCAGCCGCAGCCCTGATAGCCCTGGCCATTGTTGAGATGTCGGCGCCAGCGCTGGTGTTCCGCCAGGCTGAGCGCGGCGAGGCCGGAAGTGGGGGAATGGCGGTGGGCGTGCTCCGCGCTCGCCGGCAGCGGGGCGGTGTTCCGTCGTGGCTCATCGAGCAGGGTCAGATCGATATTGCCCTGGATTGCCGACACCTTGCGACGCTCGCCGCCCCAGCGCTGCCACCAGTCGGCCAGCGCCCGGGCGCTTTCGGGGGTTTCCCGATCACTTTTATTCGCCACAATGATGTCCGCCGCGGCCAGCTGATCGCGGAAGTTGTCGTTGCTGACGGCTCTTTCATCCAGCAGCTGGCGGGGATCGAGGATGCACAGCGTGGCGCGCAAATCGATCCAGGGCTCATACACCGCCGCGGTGAGGATATCGAGGATCTGCTTTGGGTGGCCCAAACCGGTGGGTTCGATCAGCAGGCGATCGGGTTTGCCCTGGCGCAGCAGGGTGTTCAGCCCAACCTGCATCGGCAGGCCATTGACGCAGCACATGCAGCCGCCGGGGATCTCTTTGAGCAGGGCGCCGCTGTCGGCCAGCAGCGCGCCGTCTATCCCGACTTCGCCAAACTCGTTAACCAGTACGGCCCATTTTTCATCCGCAGGCTTCTGCGCCAGCAGATGAAGAATCGAGGTCGTCTTACCGCTGCCGAGAAAGCCGGTGATCAAATTGGTTCTGGTCACTCTTTTCTCCAGGATAAATGTAATGTTGTAACAGTTACGCCTATCCTGACGAAAAAAGGGGGAAAAGAGAAGTCCTGAGGCGGACAGAAGAGAATTCTGTCCGCATAAGCGCAAATATTGTTAAGAATTCAGCGCGCGGGCGACGGCCTCGCGGGCGCCGTGCGTCGCCAGCTGTTGCCAGGCGGCGCGGATCCCGGCGACAAACTGGGCGTTGTGCGGCAGGTCGCGGCCAAATATTTCCTCCAGCCCCAGCAGGGCGTCGACGCGCTGCTGCTCATCGCTCTGGGCCACCCGCTGCCGGATCTTGTCGACCAGCGGATCGCGCACGTCGATCGTCTGACCGGCGTCGTCCGTGCCGCTGACGTAGCGCATCCAGCCGGCCACGCCGAGAGCCAGCAGCGGCCAACGGCTGTCGCGCGCCAGATGTACGCGGATGCCATCGAGCATGCGCTGGGGCAGCTTCTGGCTACCGTCCATGGCGATTTGCCAGGTGCGGTGTTTGAGCGCCGGATTGCTGAAGCGGGCGATGAGACTGTCGGCATAGGCCAGCAGATCAACGCCGGTAATGGTCAGCGTCGGAGCCTGTTCGTCAAGCATCAGCTGGCGGGCGGCGCGGCGGAAGACGTCATCCCGCATGCAGTCGCTAATGTGCGCATGCCCTGCCAGATAGCCAAGCCAGGCGAGGAAAGAGTGGCTGCCGTTGAGCATCCGCAGCTTCATTTGCTCCCAGGGCAACACGTCGTCGGTCATCTGCACGCCCGCCGTCTCCCAGGCGGGTCGCCCGGCGACAAAGTGATCTTCGACCACCCACTGAATGAAGGGTTCGCAACTGATGGCGCAGGGATCGTCGACCCCCAGCACGGCGGCGATTTCCGCCAGCGACTCCGGTGTGGCCGCGGGAACAATGCGATCCACCATGGTGCCCGGGAAGCTGACGTTGTCGGCGATCCAGTCCGCCAGCGCCGGGCTGCGTTTTTCCGCCATGCCGAGGACGGCATTTTTTACCACGTGACCGTTGTCGGGGATATTATCGCAGGAGAGCACGGTAAAGGGCGGAAGGCCTCGTTCCCGGCGGCGGGCCAGCGCTTCAACTAAAATACCGGGAGCCGACTGCGGCAGCGTCGGATTCTCCAGATCGTGAATAATGCGCGGATGCGTCGGATCCAGTTTCCCGGTCGCCGGATCGATGCAGTAGCCTTTTTCCGTAATGGTCAGCGAGACAATCGCTACCTGCGGCTCGCAAAATTTTTCGATAATCGCCGCCAGCGAATCGAGCCTGGCGTTCAGACATTCGTGCACCGCGCCGATCACAATGGGCTGGTTGCCGTCGGCGCCTTTTTCCAGCACGGTAAACAGATGGTCCTGTTCGCGAAGTTGGCTCATCAGCGTGTCGCCGCTGAACAGACTGATTTCACAGATCCCCCAGTCGCCGCCGACGTTATTCAGCACGCGATCGGTGAGCAGCGCCTGGTGCGCGCGGTGAAACGCGCCAAAGCCGAAATGGACAATACGCGAGCGGAGCTGGCTGCGATCGTATTGAGGGTATTGCACGTTCTTCGGTAGCGTAGCGGTTGCAATTGTTGTCATTCTTCCCACACCTGTTTAACTGCTTATTAACAATGCCAGTCTAAAGTTATATGACAGGAAGTTAAATTGGTAAGCCGAAATTATCCGCTGACTGTGAGCTGGATCAATCAATAGGCCAGCACTGTTTGCAGCCAGGCGAGAAACATGTATGGTAGTCGTCATGAGTGTCGCCATTATTGGTATAACAACTTTTGTGAGGACATAGCGATGGAGCAAACCTGGCGGTGGTATGGGCCGAACGATCCGGTATCGCTTGATGATGTACGGCAGGCGGGGGCGACCGGCGTCGTCACTGCGCTGCACCATATTGCAAACGGTCAGGTATGGCCGGTCGACGAGATTAAAGCGCGTCAGGCGCTGTTAGCGGCAAAAGGGTTGACCTGGTCGGTCGTCGAAAGCATTCCCGTCCACGAGGATATTAAAACCCACAGCGGGCAGTATGCGACCTGGATTGCCAACTATCAGCAGAGCATCCGCAACCTCGCGGCCTGCGGCATCGATACCGTGTGCTACAACTTTATGCCGATCCTCGACTGGACGCGCACCGATCTGGAATATGAGCTGCCGGACGGCTCCCGGGCGCTGCGTTTCGATCAGATCGCTTTCGCCGCCTTTGAGCTGCATATCCTTAAACGCCCGGGAGCGGAAGCGGATTACAGTGAAGAAGAGCAGCGTCAGGCTGAGGTCTATTTCAAGGTGATGAGCGAAGCAGATATCGATAAACTGACTCGCAATATCATCGCCGGCCTGCCGGGAGCGGAAGAGGGCTACACCCTTGACCAGTTCCGCGCGCGTCTGGCGGAGTACGACCACATTGATAAAGCGCAGCTGCGTGAAAATATGGCCTATTTCCTGCGCGCCATCGTGCCGGTATGCGAAGAGGTAGGGATCCGCCTGGCTGTGCATCCGGACGATCCGCCGCGGCCGATCCTTGGCCTGCCGCGTATCGTGTCGACCATCGAAGATATGCAGTGGCTGAAGGAGACGGTGGACAGCATTAATAATGGCTTCACCATGTGTACCGGATCGTATGGCGTTCGCGCCGATAACGATCTGGTGAAGATGGTGGAGACCTTTGGCGATCGCATCCATTTTACCCATCTGCGCTCTACCTGCCGTGAAGCAAACCCAAAAACCTTCCACGAGGCGGCGCACCTTAGCGGCGACGTCAATATGGTGGCAGTGGTGGATGCTATCCTGCGCGAAGAGCAGCGGCGTAAACAGGCCGGCGATCTGCGCCCGATCCCATTTCGGCCGGATCATGGTCATCAGATGCTCGACGATCTGCGCAAGAAAACCAACCCAGGCTATTCGGCGATTGGCCGTCTCAAGGGGATGGCGGAAGTGCGCGGCGTCGAGCTGGCGCTGAAAATGACCAAATACCCTGAACTGCTGTAATCGCGGCAATGGGGATAATAAAAAGGACAGCCAGCGCTGTCCTTTTTTACTGTCGGGGCGTTACCGATGATTAATCCGCGCGGCCCATATAGCGGCACTCTTCGATATGAATGCGGATTTTCTCACCGGTGGTCAGGTATTCCGGCACCTGAATCACCAGGCCGGTGCTCATGGTGGCTGGCTTGGTGCGGGAGCTGGCGGACGCACCTTTAATACCCGGCGCGGTTTCGATAATTTCCAGGTCAACGGTCTGCGGCAGCTCCAGCGCCAGCAGCTGGCCGTCCCAGGTCAGCACCTGCATGTCCGGCATCCCACCTTCCGGAATAAACTGCAGCTCTTCTTCAATCTGCTCTTTGGTAAAGGTGTAAGGGGTATAGTCTTCTTTATCCATGAACACGTATTCGTTGCCATCGACGTAGGAGAAGTCGACGAAACGGCGGGTCAGGGTGACGGTATCGACGATATCGTCGCCTTTGAAGCGCTCTTCTACTTTCAGGCCGGTGCGCACATCGGAGAAGCGCATTTTATACAGTGTCGCAGCACCGCGGGCGCTGGGTGACTGAATATCAATATTTTTCACAATCAGCAGCTTGCCGTTGTAATTCAGCACCATACCTTTTTTAATTTCATTCGCTCTTGGCATTGCAGTAATCCTGTCACTTAACGAGTCAAAAATATCGCGTAAAACTACTCGCGCCCGGGCGTTCAGGCAAGCGGATTTCGCGAGTTTTGCTATCTTCTGGCAAAACGTTTAGGCTGTGGCGCAAAATGAGCGTTTGGGAGTCGGGTTGTGGAATGTCGTACTGATTGTGGCGCATGTTGCATCGCCCCCTCTATATCATCGCCGATCCCCGGCATGCCGCAGGGCAAGCCGGCTAACACCCGTTGTATCCAGCTTTCCGAGCGCAATTTATGTCTTATTTTCGGCTCCCCTCTGCGCCCGAAGGTGTGCGCCAGCCTTCAGCCCTCGCCGGAGATGTGCCTCACCCACCGCGATGAAGCGATCACCTGGCTGCTGGAGCTTGAGCTGGCCACCGCGCCCTGAGCTCAACACAGCAGATGAGAGGGATGGAAACCAATGTGCTTACACGTCTTTTATCCGCCACAGGCAGGCCTGAGTGACAACGCCCATCGCCAGCGCAATCCAGAACACTGCGTGATAGCTCCAGATCTCCGCCACTACCCCCGCCAGTGAACCGGCGATGATCCAGCCGACGCGGGTAGTATTGGTATAGAGGGTGGTGGCCGCGCCCGCCTGCCCCGGCATCAGGTCCTGGAAATAGAGCATGCCGATCCCGGCGAGGATCCCGATATAGATGGCGTTCAGCACCTGCATCGCCAGCAGCAGCGCTGGCGTATGCACCGTCAGCATGCCGACGTAAAACAGCACCCCGGCCACTGCAGAAAGACGCATCAGAAAGCGTTTGCCGAAACGCCGGGCGTAGTAACCGGCAATCAGCATGGTCGGAATTTCCAGTCCGGCGGCGGTGCCCATCATCAGCCCCGCCAGCTTCTCCGGCAGATGCAGCTCGTTAATGATAAACAGCGGCATGTTAATGATGTACAGGCTGTTAGTACCCCACATCAGGGTGCAGATGCTGAACAGCAGCAGCGCATCGCGGCGATGCGTGCGCGGAGCTTCCAGCCGGCCGGTCGCTACCGGGTTTTCTTTGCGCATGCTGGGCAAGAATAGCCAGACCATGATCCCGCAGACGATAAACGCCGCCGCGGCGCTGAGATACATCGCGGTAAAACCAAACCCCATCGCCAGGGCGTAGGCCAGCGGGGGACCAATCACCCATGCCAGGGAGACCTGGGCACGTAAAATGGAGCTGAACATCACCGCTTCGCGGCCGGTCCTGTCGGCATGCTCCCGCGCGAGGGCAAACATCTGCGGGTTGGCGGTCGATCCAAAGCTGCTGAGAAAAACGCCGATGAACAGCAAAATGAAATAGTTGCGGTTCCAGGCAAAGAGGACGCAGGCCAGCACCCCCAGCAGACAGCAGACGACAATCAGCTGCTTGCGATCGCCCTGACGGTCGGAGCGGCCGGCGAGGAACTGACTGACCAGAATGCCAATAACCGCGCTGCCGGTAAAAAAGAAACCGACCATCGCCGGGCGGACGTGCACTTCGTTGGTCAGAAACAGGCTCAGGGTCGGGGTTTGCAGCGCCCCGGCAATGCCCGTCAGAAAGGCGACGATCAAGAAGGCGGAAGAGGTGACATCGAACCCGCGTCGGGGGAGAGCGGCGCTACGGTTTTCCATGGGTTTGGTTTTCTGTAGTTTCAGGAGACGGCGCGGAGTTTACGCCTGCTGGCTAAAAATAAACAGTAGTATGGCACGAATAATTAAAAAGGCGTTTCAAAATATAGGGTTCAGCAAAAAGCTGACGTTCGAGGCGGTCGATAGCTAAGGCTTCAGCAAAAGTGTGCAGTACCTCTAAGTTCTGCGATCAAGTCGCTGACGTACCTTGCGCGTTGAGCAAGAAAGGTACAAAATTCTTGAAACGTTTCAGCGTCATTCGGCAATCCGTTCCCCGTCAGATGGCGCCTTTTTTCTCAAGTTAGCTGAAACGATTCAATTCAGCAGGAGAGGAGAACCATGTTCCAGTTATCTGTGCAGGATATTCATCCCGGCCAGCAGGCCGGTAATAAAGAAGAGGCCATCCGGCAGGTCGCCGCCGCGCTGGTCAGCGCCGGCAACGTGGCCGATGGCTACGTGAACGGCATGCTGGCTCGCGAGCAGCAGACCTCGACCTTCCTCGGCAACGGGATCGCGATCCCGCACGGCACGACGGATACGCGTGACCAGGTGCTGAAGACTGGCGTTCAGGTGTTTCAGTTCCCGCAGGGCGTCACCTGGGGCGAAGGGCAGACCGCCTATGTGGCGATCGGGATTGCCGCCAGCTCAGATGAACACCTCGGCCTGCTGCGTCAGCTGACCCACGTGCTGAGCGATGACGCGGTCGCCGCGCAGCTGCAGTCCGCCACTACCGCGGAAGAGCTGCGCGCGCTGCTGATGGGAGAGAAGCAGAGCGAAGCGCTGAAGCTGGATAACGAGACCCTCAGTCTCGACGTCGCGGCCAGCGATCTGCTGACCCTGCAGGCGCTGAACGCGGCGCGTCTGAAAGAAGTTGGCGCTGTCGATGCCGCCTTCGTTAGCCACGTCATTAACGATACGCCGCTGAACCTCGGTCAGGGCGTCTGGCTGAACGACAGTGCGGAAGGCAATTTGCGCAGCGCCGTGGCGGTCAGCCGCGCGGCTAACGCCTTTACCCGCGACGAGCAGCCGGTTTCCCTGCTGGTCACGGTGGCGATGGCCGACGAGCAGCCGACCGCAGTGCTGAACCGTCTGAGCAAGCTGCTGCTGGACAAGAAAGCTGAACATTTGCTGAAAGCCGACGCCGCCACCGTGCTGGCGCTGCTGACCAGCGACGACGCCATTGCCGAAGATGTGCTGAGCGCCGAATTCGTGGTGCGCAATGAACACGGCCTGCATGCCCGTCCGGGCACCATGCTGGTCAACACCATTAAACAATTTTCCAGCGACATCACCGTCACCAATCTCGACGGTTCCGGCAAGCCGGCTAACGGTCGCAGCCTGATGAAGGTTGTGGCGCTGGGTGTGAAAAAAGGTCACCGTCTGCGTTTTACCGCGCAGGGTGAGGATGCGCAACAAGCGCTGGATGCGATTGGCGAAGCGATCGCCGCAGGCCTTGGGGAGGGCGCATAAATGAGCAGACGTGTAGCAACGATTACGTTAAACCCGGCATACGACCTGGTGGGATTCACCCCGGAGATTGAACGCGGCGAAGTGAACCTGGTGCGCACCACCGGCCTGCACGCTGCCGGGAAAGGCATTAATGTGGCGAAAGTGCTGAAAGATCTCGGCATTGACGTCACCGTCGGCGGTTTCCTGGGTAAAGACAACCAGGACGGCTTTCAGCAGCTGTTCAGCGAGCTGGGGATCGCCAACCGTTTCCAGGTGGTGCAGGGCCGGACCCGTATCAACGTTAAGCTGACGGAAAAAGATGGCGAAGTGACCGATTTCAACTTCTCCGGCTTTGAAGTCACCCCGGGCGACTGGGAACGCTTCGTCAACGACTCCCTGAGCTGGCTCGGGCAGTTCGATATGGTCTGCGTCAGCGGCAGCCTGCCGTCCGGCGTTAGCCCGGAAGCCTTCACCGACTGGATGACCCGTCTGCGCAGTCAGTGCCCATGCATCATTTTCGACAGCAGCCGCGAAGCGTTGGTTGCCGGACTAAAAGCGGCGCCCTGGCTGGTGAAACCGAACCGTCGCGAACTGGAAATCTGGGCTGGCCGCAAGCTGCCGGAGATGAAAGATGTTATCGACGCCGCCCATGCGCTGCGCGAGCAGGGTATCGCCCACGTGGTGATCTCCCTGGGCGAAGAGGGCGCGCTGTGGGTCAACGCCTCTGGGGAGTGGATTGCTAAACCACCTTCAGTGGAAGTAGTCAGTACCGTTGGCGCCGGCGATTCGATGGTCGGCGGCCTGATTTACGGCCTGCTGATGCGTGAATCCAGCGAGCATACCCTGCGCCTGGCGACCGCCGTCGCTGCCCTGGCCGTCAGCCAGAGCAATGTAGGAATTACCGACCGTACCCAGTTGGCCGCGATGATGGCGCGCGTCGACTTACAACCCTTTAATTGACAGCAGGAGAGGCATAATGAAAACGCTGCTGATTATTGATGCCGGACTCGGACAGGCGCGCGCCTACATGGCGAAAACCCTGCTGGGTGCCGCGGCGCCGAAAGCGCACCTTGAGCTGATTGATAACCCGAATGACGCCGAACTGGCCATCGTGCTGGGAACCGCGCTGCCGGCCGATAGCGCGCTGAATGGTAAAAACGTTTACCTGGGCGATATTAACCGTGCTGTCGCCCATCCGGAGCTGTTCCTGGGAGAAGCGAAAGACCACGCTAAGCCCTACGTTGCGCCAGCGGCGGTAGCCGTTCCGGCCGCCGCTCAGGGGCAGAAACGCATTGTCGCGGTCACCGCCTGTCCGACCGGCGTCGCCCACACCTTTATGGCGGCAGAAGCCATCGAAACCGAAGCCAAAAAACGCGGCTGGTGGGTGAAGGTGGAGACCCGCGGCTCCGTTGGGGCGGGCAATGCCATCACCCCGGAAGAGGTGGCCGAGGCGGATCTGGTGATCGTCGCTGCCGATATCGAGGTGGACCTGGCGAAATTCGCCGGCAAGCCGATGTACCGCACCACCACCGGTCTGGCGCTGAAGAAAACCGCCCAGGAGCTGGATAAAGCGGTGGCGGAAGCCAAACCGTACCAGCCATCCGGCAAACCTCAGGCGGCTGCTGAAGGGAAAAAAGAGTCGGCGGGCGCCTATCGCCACCTGCTGACCGGCGTCTCCTATATGCTGCCGATGGTAGTGGCCGGGGGCCTGTGTATCGCGCTCTCCTTTGCCTTCGGGATCAAAGCGTTTGAAGTGAAAGACACCCTGGCGGCGGCGCTGATGCAGATCGGCGGCGGCTCGGCCTTCGCGCTGATGGTGCCGGTACTGGCAGGCTTTATCGCCTTCTCCATTGCCGACCGTCCGGGTCTGACCCCGGGCCTTATCGGCGGTATGCTGGCGGTTAGCGGCGGCTCCGGCTTTATCGGCGGGATCATCGCTGGTTTCCTTGCCGGTTATGTGGCGAAAGCCATCAGCACGAAGCTGAAACTGCCGCAGAGTATGGAAGCCCTGAAGCCAATCCTGATCATTCCGCTGGTCTCCAGTCTGATCGTGGGTTTGGCAATGATCTATCTGATCGGTAAACCGGTAGCCGGTATCCTCGCCTGGCTGACCCACTGGCTGCAAACCATGGGCACCGCCAACGCGGTTCTGCTGGGCGCGATCCTCGGCGCGATGATGTGTACCGATATGGGCGGGCCGGTAAACAAAGCGGCCTATGCCTTTGGCGTTGGCCTGCTGAGTACCCAGACCTATGCGCCGATGGCGGCGATCATGGCGGCCGGTATGGTGCCACCGCTGGCGATGGGTATCGCGACGCTGGTAGCGCGCAATAAGTTCGACAAAGGGCAGCGGGAAGGGGGCAAAGCCGCGCTGGTTCTTGGCCTGTGCTTTATCTCGGAAGGGGCGATTCCTTTTGCCGCCCGTGACCCGATGCGCGTTCTGCCGTGCTGTATCGTCGGCGGCGCGGTAACCGGCGCTATCTCCATGGCGGTCGGCGCGAAACTGATGGCGCCGCACGGCGGGCTGTTTGTTCTGCTGATCCCGGGGGCGATTACGCCGGTGCTGGGCTACCTGCTGGCGATTGTTGCCGGAACGCTGGTGGCGGGCCTTGCCTACGCGGTGCTGAAACGCCCTGAGGCGCAAACAGCGGAAGTTGAAAAAGCGGCATAATCCTACCGCAATAAAAAAGGGCCGATTGTTCGGCCCTTTTTTTGTCTCTATTTACGCCACTTCGGCAATCTGCTGCGCCCGCAGCCAGGCAATCTCTTCCGCCCAGATATCCGGGTTGATGGTTTCCAGAATCAGCGGAATACCGTCGAAGCGGCTGTCCTGCATGATCCAGCTGAAGCAATCGTGGCCGATGTTGCCTTCCCCCAGGCTGTGGTGACGGTCGACCCGGCTGCCGAAGGCGCTCTTGGCATCGTTGAGATGCATGCCGCGCAGATACTGAAAACCGACGATGCGTTCGAAGGCGGCGAAGGTTTTTTCGCAGGCTTCGGCGCTGCGCAGGTCGTAGCCGGCGGCGAAAGCATGGCAGGTATCGATGCAGACGCCGACGCGGGATTTATCTTCCACACCGTCGATGATGGCCGCGAGGTGCTCGAACTTAAAGCCGAGGTTGCTGCCCTGGCCAGCGGTGTTTTCGATCACCGCAGTAACGCCTTCGGTCTTCGCCAGCGCGATATTGATCGATTCGGCGATGCGCGCCAGGCACTCCTCCTCCGGGATCTGCTGCAGATGGCTGCCGGGGTGGAAGTTGAGCAGCGTCAATCCCAGCTGCTGGCAGCGGGTCATTTCATCCATGAAAGCATCACGGGATTTTTCCAGCGCTTCTTCCACCGGGTGGCCAAGGTTAATCAGGTAGCTGTCGTGCGGCAGGATCTGCCCCGGGCCAAAGTGATACTTTTCACAGGCGGCTTTGAATTCGGCGATGGTCTCGTCGCTGAGCGGCGCGGCGCGCCACTGGCGCTGGTTCTTGGTGAAGAGGGCGAAGGCGGTTGCTTCGATTTCGGCGGCGCGAATGGCGGCATTGGCCAGTCCACCTGAGGCGCTCACGTGCGCTCCTACGTATTTCATAAAAAAAACTCCAGTTAAAGCCGCTGGGGGGTGGGTAATGATAGCGGCTTAACTGGAGAAAGATGTAGTGCTTTATGCCATCAGGCTGTGGATAGCGACGTTAATGACCCCGCCGCCGACAATCAACCAGACGAACAGCATCAGCGCCATCAGCAGCGGTTTCGCCCCGGCTTTTTTCAGCGCGCTGACGTGGGTGGTGACCCCGAGGGCGGCCATTGCCATCGCCAGCAGGACGGTATCCAGCGTCACCAGCATATCCACCACGGCTTTCGGCAGCAGATGGAAGGAGTTAAACACCGCCACCAGGATGAACATAATGGCGAACCACGGAATGGTGATTTTGCTTTTCTCGCCGTTGCCTGCCGGGGTCAGCTGTTTAACACGCGCCGCCAGGAACAGCAGGAACGGAGCCAGCATCATGACGCGCAGCATTTTGGCGATAACCGCCGCGTTCTCCGCGTCCGGGCTGACCGCATGGCCGGCGGCAACAACCTGCGCCACTTCATGCATGGTGGAGCCCATATAGATCCCGTAGGTCTCCGGGGTAAACCAGTGCGCCAGCAGCGGGTACATCGCCGGGTAGAGGAAGATGGCGATGGTACCGAAGATAACCACTGTAGCGACGGCAACCGTCACTTTACTGGCTTCGGCTTTGACCACCGGCTCGGTGGCGAGCACGGCCGCCGCGCCGCAGATGCTGCTGCCGGCGCCGATCAGCCAGCTGGTGTGTTTATCGAGACCAAACACTTTCTGGCCAAGGAAGCAGGCGATGAAAAAGGTACTGGAGAGCGTCAAAACGTCAATCAAAATACCGCTCACGCCGACGTCGGCAATCTGGGCGAACGTCAGGCGAAAGCCGTAGAGGATGATCCCCAGGCGCAGCAGATGCTGCTTGGCGAAGATCACCCCGCCGTCGCAGGGCTGCCAGATTTTCGGGTAGACCGTGTTGCCGACGACCATCCCGAACAGGATAGCGAGGGTCAGGGCGCTAAAGCCCGCGCCGGCGATGGCCGGGAAACTACCGGCCCACAGGGCGGCGCCGGTCAGAGCGGCGGTCAGCGCCAGGCCTGGGACAAAATGCCACAGGGAACGATGTTTGGTGGGTAAAGTGAGTGCTGTCATAACCTTCTCCTTTGTCTGCCTAAAGGTTACGCCGCGCGGGATTAAATATAAAATTGATTATATGTTTATAATCAATCGTAATAAGTGGTTAATGGCCGCTTCGCCGGTTACAACGGGGCGAGAGCGGGTTAGGCAGAAGCGGGGCGGTCTCGCCGGCAAGACGATGATTTTGTGATATAAGCGGATTTTCCTTCCGTCAGCCGCCTCGATTTGTGTCACCATAGTAAGGAAGGTTATTCAGGTTGGATTACTAAACGGGTGGGTTATGCATATTACGCTGCGGCAGCTGGAAGTGTTCGCCGAAGTCCACAAGAGTGGGTCGACCACTCAGGCGTCACAGATGCTGGCGCTTTCGCAATCCGCGGTCAGCGCCGCGCTGACCGATCTGGAAGGGCAGCTCGGCGTGCAGCTGTTTGACCGCGTCGGTAAACGACTGGTGGTGAATGAGCATGGACGGCTGCTGTACCCGCGTGCGCTGGCGCTGCTGGAGCGGGCCCTGGAGATCGAGCAGCTGTTTCGCGGCGATAACGGGGCGATCCGAGTCTACGCCAGCAGCACCATCGGCAACTATATTATGCCGGAGATTATTGCCCGCTATCGTCATGACTTCCCGGATCTGCCGGTCGAGCTGAGCGTCGGCAACAGCCTGGACGTCATCAACGCCGTCGCCGACCTGCGGGTGGATTTCGGCCTGATTGAGGGGCCGTGCCATGCCGCCGATATTATTGCCGAGCCGTGGCTGGAGGATGAACTGGTGGTGTTTGCCGCGCCCAACTCACCGCTGCTGGCGGGGGAGGTGACCCTGCAGCAACTGGCTGAGGCGCCGTGGATCCTGCGCGAGCATGGCTCCGGCACCCGGGAGATTGTCGATTACGTTCTGCTGTCGCATCTGCCGGCGTTTCATCTGGGCATGGAGCTGGGTAATTCAGAGGCGATCAAGCACGCGGTCAGGCATGGCCTGGGCATCAGCTGTCTATCGCGGCGGGTGATTGCCGAACAGCTTGCCTCGGGCACGCTGGCGGAGCTGAAAGTGCCATTGCCCCGGCTGACGCGCACGCTGTGGCGGATCCATCACCGGCAGAAGCATATTTCTAAAGCATTACAACGTTTTCTGCACTATTGCCAGGTGTAGCAGCCCGGTTTTATCGCCTGATTACGGGGGGAATTCGCTGGCAATTCCGCAGGTTAGTGCTTTACTAATAATTTGCGGGCGATCATGAAGCTCTCTTATAACTTTGCATTTGTACCGGATGGAACCCCGATCGTCTGCTACAATCGCGCCTCATTTTTTGGATGGATAGCATTATCACATGGTTTCGGAAACTAAAACCACAGAAGCGCCCACGCTACGTCGTGAACTGAAGGCGCGCCACTTGACCATGATCGCCATCGGCGGTTCCATCGGTACGGGTCTTTTTGTTGCCTCTGGCGCAACCATTTCGCAAGCAGGTCCCGGCGGGGCGCTGCTGTCTTATATTCTGATCGGTTTGATGGTCTATTTCCTGATGACCAGCCTCGGCGAGCTGGCGGCGTTTATGCCGGTATCCGGTTCCTTCGCCACCTACGGGCAGAATTATGTTGAAGAAGGCTTCGGCTTCGCGCTGGGCTGGAACTACTGGTACAACTGGGCGGTGACGATCGCCGTTGACCTCGTGGCCTCACAGCTGGTGATGAGCTACTGGTTCCCCGACACTCCGGGCTGGATCTGGAGCGCCTTGTTCCTCGGCATCATGTTCCTGCTGAACTGGATCTCGGTGCGCGGCTTTGGCGAGGCGGAATACTGGTTCTCGCTGATAAAGGTAGCCACCGTCATTATCTTTATCATCGTCGGCGTGATGATGATTGTCGGCATCTTCAAAGGGGCGCAGCCAGCCGGCTGGAGCAACTGGGGGATCGCGGATGCGCCGTTCGCCGGCGGTTTCTCGGCGATGATTGGCGTGGCGATGATTGTCGGCTTCTCGTTCCAGGGCACCGAGCTTATCGGCATCGCTGCCGGTGAATCTGAAAATCCGGAGAAGAACATTCCGCGCGCGGTGCGCCAGGTCTTCTGGCGTATCCTGCTGTTTTACGTCTTCGCGATCCTGATTATCAGCCTGATCATTCCGTATACCGATCCGAGTCTGCTGCGCAATGATGTGAAGGATATCTCCGTCAGCCCGTTCACCCTGGTGTTCCAGCATGCTGGTTTGCTGTCGGCGGCGGCAATCATGAACGCCGTTATCCTGACTGCCGTGCTGTCGGCGGGTAACTCCGGGATGTACGCCTCCACGCGTATGCTGTACACCCTGGCCTGCGACGGTAAAGCGCCGCGTATTTTCTCGAAGCTGTCGCGTGGCGGCGTGCCGCGTAACGCGCTGTACGCGACCACCGTGATCGCGGCGCTGTGCTTCCTGACTTCCATGTTTGGCAACCAGACGGTGTACCTGTGGCTGCTGAACACCTCCGGGATGACGGGCTTTATCGCCTGGCTGGGTATTGCGATCAGCCACTATCGTTTCCGTCGCGGCTACGTCCTGCAGGGTAACGATATTAATAATCTGCCGTATCGTTCCGGGTTCTTCCCGCTGGGGCCGATCTTCGCCTTCGTGCTGTGCCTGATCATCACCCTCGGACAGAACTACGAAGCGTTCCTCAAGGACACCATTGACTGGGGCGGCGTGGCGGCGACCTACATTGGTATTCCGCTGTTCCTCGTCATCTGGTTTGGTTACAAGCTGGCGAAAGGCACCCGCTTTGTTCGCTACAGCGAAATGACCTTCCCGGACCGCTTTAAGCGTTAATCTTCGCGATTGTGCGATAAAAGCCCTCTGTGAAGAGGGCTTTATATTGCTGGCAAAGTGCAATTTTCAGGGATTGCCCGGCGGCGCTGCGCTTGCGTAGGCCTACAGATAACCGCGTAACTGATTGATATTGCGATGTTTCGTAGGCCTGGTAAGGCGGAAGCCGCCACCCGGCAGACATGTGAGCGCAATAACGAAGACAGATTTGTCATCACCCGGAAGCCCTCTGAACAGAGGGCTTTTTTTATGTTTGTGCGGTTACAGCTTGTCACAATTCTTCATAATTATATTGATAATCGTAATCATTATCTTTATCATTTTCGCCCATTACGGATGAAGCCACTCCCCGTCTCTGCCGCTTGTACAGACTGACACCGGGCGACCAGCCACATCGACGAGAAAACAGCGCGAGCATGCCGCCGACAGAGCGACAGGCCGCCAGCGCGTGTGAGCAGCACCTTGTTGTTTGTTTGGTTGTACACCTCATGGAGATTTGGAATGTTCAGGTTAAACCCTTTTATCCGGGCGGGATTGTCTGCGTCCGTCGTATCGTTGGCGTTTCCGGCTCTGGCCGATGTGAATGAAGAAACGCTGGTGGTGACCGCCTCGGCCACTGAACAGAATGTCAAAGACGCGCCGGCGAGCATCAGCGTCATCACCCAACAGGATTTACAACGCAAGCCTGTTCAGAACCTGAAAGACGTGCTGCGCGATGTGCCTGGGGTCCAGCTCACCAACGAAGGGGATAACCGCAAGGGCGTTAGCATCCGCGGTCTGAGCAGCAGCTATACCCTGATCCTGGTCGACGGCAAGCGCGTTAACTCGCGGAACGCCGTCTTCCGCCACAATGACTTCGACCTTAACTGGATCCCGGTGGATGCTATTGAGCGTATCGAAGTGGTGCGCGGCCCGATGTCCTCCCTCTACGGCTCCGATGCGCTCGGTGGGGTGGTCAACATTATTACCAAAAAAATCGGCCAGAAATGGACCGGGACGCTGAGTGCTGATACCGCTATTCAGGAGCACCGCGATCGCGGGGATACCTATAACGGCCAGTTCTTCACCAGCGGCCCGCTGATCGACGGCGTACTTGGAATGAAGGCCTACGGCAGCCTGGCAAAACGCGCCAAGGACGATCCGCAGTCATCCAGTAATGCCACCGGCGAGACGCCGCGCATCGAGGGCTTCACCAGCCGCGATGGCAATGTTGAATTCGCCTGGACGCCGAACGAAAACCACGATTTTACCGCAGGCTACGGCTTTGACCGTCAGGATCGCGATTCCGATTCCCTTGACCGCAACCGCCTTGAGCGGGAGAACTACTCTCTGAGCCATAACGGCCGCTGGGATATCGGCAATAGCGAGCTCAAGTTCTACGGCGAAAAGGTGGATAACAAAAATCCAGGGCAGAGCGGGACTATTACCTCGGAAAGCAATGCCATCGACGGCAAGTATGTCCTGCCGCTGGGCATGATTAACCAGCTGGTGACCTTCGGCGGCGAATGGCGCCACGACAAACTGAAAGATCCGGTCAACCTGAGCAGCGGCGGCCAGTCAACGTCGGCTAGCCAGTACGCCCTGTTTATCGAAGACGAATGGCGCATCATCGAGCCGCTGGCGCTGACCACCGGCATTCGTATGGACGACCATCAGACCTATGGCGATCACTGGAGCCCGCGCGCCTATCTGGTGTATAACGCCACCGATACCGTCACCGTCAAAGGCGGCTGGGCGACGGCGTTTAAAGCCCCGTCGCTGCTGCAGCTTAACCCCGACTGGACCACCAACTCCTGCCGCGGCTCGTGCAGCATCGTCGGTAACCCGGATCTGAAACCGGAAACCAGCGAAAGCTTCGAGCTCGGTCTCTACTACCGCGGGGAAGAGGGCTGGCTTGAAAATGTCGAAGGCAGCATCACCACCTTCCAGAATAATGTCGACGACATGATCGACGTTCTGCGCACCTCCAGCGCCAGCGAAGCGCCGGGCTATCCGAACTTTGTCGGCTGGAAAACCGTCAACGGCAAGCGCGTGCCGATCTTCCGCTATTTCAACGTCAACAAAGCCCGCATCAAAGGGGTGGAGACGGAGGTGAAGATCCCGTTTGGCGATGAGTGGAAGCTGACGGTGAACTACACCTACAACGATGGTCGCGATCTGAGCAATGGCGGCGACAAACCGCTGCAGACGCTGCCGTTCCATACCGCCAACGGCACGCTCGACTGGAAACCGCTGGACGACTGGTCCTTCTACGTGACGGCCAACTATACCGGCCAGCAGCGCGCGGTGAGCGCCACCGGCAAAACGCCGGGCGGCTACACCCTGTTTGACGTTGGCGCGGCATGGCAGGTGACCAAAAACGTGAAACTGCGCTCCGGGGTGCAGAACGTGGGTGATAAAGATCTGAGCCGGGACGACTACAGCTATACCGAAGAAGGCCGTCGCTACTTTATGGCGGTGGATTATCGCTTCTGATTGCCGGCGCTAAAACGCGTCCTGTAGGCCTGAACATGCGCCGCGAAGCAGCTTCGCGGCGCATTGGCGTTTAGCCAAAGAGATGCTGCGCATGGAAGCGCAGATGGTCTTCAATAAACGAGGCAATGAAGTAATAGCTGTGGTCGTAACCGGGCTGGATGCGCAGCGTTAACGGCCAGGCCTTCTGCCGCGCGACCTCCGCCAGTACCGCCGGCTGCAGCTGTCCGGCAAGGAAAGGATCGTTGTCGCCCTGATCGATAAGCGTCGGCACGGCGTCCTCCGGCCGGCTGGCCTGCATCAGCGCGCAGCTGTCCCAGGAGTGCCATGCCGATTCATCCGCGCCGAGATAGGCGGTAAACGCTTTCTTGCCCCACGGGACCTGGGAGGGATTGACGATCGGCGCGAAGGCGGAGACGCTGGCGTAGCGGCCGGGATTTTTGAGCGCCATAATGAGCGCGCCGTGGCCGCCCATCGAGTGGCCGCTGACGGCGCAGCGTTCGCCGACGCTAAACTCGCTACGAATAAGCGCGGGCAGTTCGTCACGCAGGTAATCGTACATTCGGTAGTGCGCCGCCCAGGGCGCCTCGGTGGCGTTCAGGTAGAAGCCGGCGCCTTGTCCGAGATCGTAACCGTCGTCGTTGGCCGCCTCGTCACCGCGCGGGCTGGTATCCGGCATCACCAGCGCGATGCCCAGCTCGGCGGCAATGCGCTGGGCGCCCGCCTTGGTGGTAAAGTTCTCATCGTTACAGGTCAGCCCCGACAGCCAGTACAGCACCGGCGGCGGCGTTTCGCGCTCAGGCGGTAAAAAAATGCTGAACGTCATGGCGCAGTTCAGGACAGGGGAGTGATGACGCCAGCGTTGTTGCTGGCCGTCAAAACAGCGATGCTCTTCAAGCAGTTCCATGCAAGGCTCCTCGGAAGGGATGTGCGCGTAAACGTTCATAATACAGATATTTCATTAGCCGGTGAGCAACTTTCACTTTCTCCTTTTGAGAACTTACTGCATCATTAATGCAACTTATAGCCAACATGCCGGTGTAGCGACGGCGCTTATGAATGCGTACAGCGGTTGGAACATTCCGGATACGGCGATAAGGATTTGGCGTTGCGCCTGAGGCATGGCTTCGCTCCCTAATAAAAGGCAGCGCCAATTTCAATAATTATCGTTACGGCTACTGGATTCTGTGCGCCACCTCACGCACAATGAATACAAACTTTGCCCCCAGAAAAAGCAAAGAGCGCCACACCTGCAGGAGAAACATAAATGTCATCACTGAGTAAAGAAGCCGTCCTCGTTCATGAAGCGTTGGTCGCTCGTGGGCTGGAGACGCCGATGCGTGCGCCAGTACAAGAAATTGATAACGAAACACGCAAGCGTTTGATTACCGGTCATATGACCGAGATTATGCAACTGCTGAATCTGGATCTGAGTGATGACAGTCTGATGGAGACCCCGCATCGCATCGCCAAAATGTATGTCGATGAGATCTTCTCCGGGCTGGATTATTCTCGCTTCCCGAAAATCACCGTCATTGAAAACAAAATGAAGGTCGATGAAATGGTCACCGTGCGCGATATCACCCTGACCAGCACCTGCGAACACCATTTCGTTACCATCGATGGTAAAGCGACGGTAGCCTATATCCCGAAAGATTCGGTGATCGGCCTGTCGAAAATCAACCGCATCGTGCAGTTTTTCGCCCAACGTCCGCAGGTCCAGGAGCGTCTGACGCAGCAGATCCTGATCGCGCTGCAGACGCTGCTCGGCACCAACAACGTGGCGGTATCCATTGACGCGGTGCATTATTGCGTGAAGGCGCGCGGCATTCGCGACGCGACCAGCGCCACCACCACCACCTCTCTCGGCGGCCTGTTTAAATCCAGCCAGAATACCCGCCAGGAATTCCTGCGCGCAGTACGTCACCACAACTAAAACGGAGCAGGGTGCATGGAGAGAAATGTCACGCTGGACTTTGTCCGCGGCGTCGCCATCCTCGGTATCCTGCTTCTCAATATCAGCGCCTTCGGCTTGCCGAAGGCCGCTTATCTCAATCCCGCCTGGTCAGGAAGCGCGTCCCTTAGCGATGCCTGGACCTGGGCGCTCCTCGACCTGCTGGCGCAGGTGAAGTTTCTCACCCTGTTCGCGCTGCTGTTTGGCGCCGGTCTTCAGCTATTGCTTCCGCGAGGGAAGCGCTGGATCCAGTCGCGGCTGACGCTGCTGGCGCTGCTCGGTTTCATTCACGGTCTTTTTTTCTGGGATGGCGATATTCTGCTGGCCTATGCCCTGGTGGGGCTGGTGAGCTGGCGCATGGTGCGTGAGGCGCACCATGTCAAATCGCTGTTTAACACCGGGGTGGTGCTCTACCTCACCGGCATTGCGGTGCTGGTCCTGTTGGGGATGATCTCCGGGACCGCGGCGAATCGCTCGTGGGCGCCGGACGCGGCGAACCTGCAGTATGAGCAGTACTGGAAGCTGCACGGTGGCATGGAGGCGGTCAGCAACCGGGCGGATATGCTATCTGACAATCTGCTGGCGCTGGGCGCGCAGTATGGCTGGCAGCTGGCGGGGATGATGCTGATGGGCGCGGCGCTGATGCGCAGCGGCTGGCTGAAGGGGCAGTTTAGCCTGCGTCACTACCGGCGTACCGGCGCGCTGCTGGTGGCGGCCGGCATGGCGGTCAATCTGCCGGCAATATTCGCCCAGTGGTATCTGACCTGGGACTATCGCTGGTGCGCGTTTTTACTGCAGGCGCCGCGCGAACTTAGCGCCCCGCTGCAGGCTATCGGCTATGCCGCGCTGGCCTGGGGCTACTGGCCGCAGCTCTGCCGTTTCCGCCTGGTGGGCGCTATCGCCTGCGTCGGACGCATGGCGCTGACCAACTACCTGCTGCAGACCCTGATCTGCACCACCCTGTTTTATCATCTTGGGCTGTTTATGCGCTTCGATCGTCTGCAGCTGCTGGCCTTTGTCCCCCCCATCTGGGCCGTTAACCTCCTTATCTCATCGCTCTGGCTGCGCCGCTTCCGCCAGGGGCCGGTGGAATGGCTGTGGCGTCAGTTAACCCTGCGTGCGTCAGGCACATCATTGAAAGACACATCCAGATAACGATCTCGATCACAATCATTAACAAAACGGATGTAAACGTTTCCAGCCGTGTGACCTCACTCACGCAGCGGACCGCGGGTCGCTGCCAGAATAGCCTCCTTGCTAAGCACAGGAGGTGAATGTGACGTGCTGTAATTCTCTTAAGGTCGCTGAGTATGATCACCATTCGTGATGTCGCCCGCCAGGCGGGCGTTTCCGTGGCCACCGTGTCGCGGGTGCTGAATAACAGCGCGCTGGTGAGTCCGGATACGCGCGACGTGGTGATGAAAGCGGTGACCCAACTGGGCTACCGGCCCAACGCCAACGCCCAGGCGCTGGCCACCCAGGTCAGCGATACCATCGGCGTAGTGGTGATGGACGTCTCCGATGCCTTCTTCGGCGCGCTGGTGAAAGCAGTGGATACCGTTGCTCAGCAGCATCAGAAATATGTGCTGATCGGCAACAGCTATCACGAGGCGGAAAAAGAGCGTCACGCCATCGAGGTGCTGATCCGTCAGCGCTGCTCGGCGCTGATCGTCCATTCGAAAGCGCTGAGCGATGATGAACTGAGCGACTTTATGCAACATATCCCGGGGATGGTGCTGATCAACCGCATCGTGCCGGGGTATGCCCATCGCTGCGTCGGACTCGACAACGTCAGCGGCGCGCTGATGGCCACCCGTATGCTGCTCAATCATGGTCACCAGCGTATCGGCTATCTCTCCTCAAACCACGGCATTGAAGATGACGATATGCGCCGGGAAGGGTGGAGCAAAGCGCTGCAGGAGCAAGGCATCATCGCCCCGGACAGCTGGATCGGTTCCGGCTCCCCGGATATGCAGGGCGGTGAAGCGGCGATGGTCGAACTGCTGGGGCGCAATCTCGGCCTCACCGCGGTGTTTGCCTATAACGACAGCATGGCGGCCGGCGCGCTGACGACGCTGAAGGACAACGGCATTGTCGTGCCGCAGCATCTGTCGCTGATTGGCTTTGATGATATTCCTATTTCCCGTTACACCGATCCTCAGCTCACCACCGTGCGCTATCCGGTAATGTCGATGGCAAAGCTGGCCACCGAGCTGGCGCTGCTGGGGGCGGCCGGCAAGCTGGATCGCGAGGCGACGCACTGCTTTATGCCGACGCTGGTGCGCCGTCATTCCGTTGCCCAGCGGCAAACTGTGGGCCCGATCACTAACTGACGCGATCGCGGGATGTAACCGCTTTCAATTTGTGAGTAAATTCACAGTATATTAACATTCGCCTGATTATGATGGCAGCGTTTACCAGTCTGAACCACGAGGTGATGGATATTCCTCACTTTATTTATTAGGAACAAGGCGTTAAACGAGTTTTACAGTCGTATTTTTCTGGAGCGTTACCCGACACGGAAGACCGAATTTTCGTCGTGAAATGCGTTGTGCGGTAACACAAATGCAACAAATCCCGCCTGCATTTTCTCACAATAATGACCCTGCATAATAAAACCGGAGATTCCATGAATAAGAAGGTGTTTACCCTGTCTGCTGTAATGGCTGGTCTGTTATTTGGCGCCGCCGCACACGCAGCAGATACCCGTATCGGCGTGACGATTTATAAATATGACGACAACTTTATGTCGGTAGTGCGTAAGGCGATTGAAAAAGATGGCAAATCCGCGCCAGACGTCCAGCTATTGATGAATGATTCGCAGAACGACCAGTCGAAACAAAACGATCAGATTGACGTGCTGCTGGCGAAAGGCGTGAAGGCGCTGGCGATTAACCTGGTTGACCCGGCCGCCGCAGGTACGGTGATTGAAAAGGCGCGCGGGCAGAATATTCCGGTGGTGTTCTTCAACAAAGAGCCTTCCCGCAAAGCGCTGGATAGTTATGACAAGGCTTATTACGTCGGTACCGACTCGAAAGAGTCCGGGATTATTCAGGGCGATCTGATCGCCAAGCACTGGAAAGCCAACCCGAACTGGGATCTGAATAAAGACGGTCAGATCCAGTACGTCCTGCTGAAAGGCGAGCCGGGCCATCCGGATGCGGAAGCGCGTACCACTTACGTTATTAAAGAGCTGAATGATAAAGGTCTGAAGACCCAGCAGCTGCAGCTGGATACCGCGATGTGGGATACCGCCCAGGCGAAAGACAAAATGGACGCCTGGCTCTCCGGCCCGAATGCCAACAAGATTGAAGTGGTGATCGCTAACAACGACGCCATGGCGATGGGCGCGGTTGAAGCGCTGAAAGCGCACAACAAGAGCAGCATTCCGGTGTTCGGCGTTGATGCCCTGCCGGAAGCCCTGGCGCTGGTGAAATCCGGCGCGATGGCCGGTACTGTGCTGAACGATGCCAATAACCAGGCGAAAGCGACCTTCG
Source organism: Klebsiella sp. P1954 (assembly GCF_018199955.1). Lineage (NCBI taxonomy): Bacteria > Pseudomonadati > Pseudomonadota > Gammaproteobacteria > Enterobacterales > Enterobacteriaceae > Klebsiella > Klebsiella sp. P1954. The sequence continues at coordinate 4,667,120 of NZ_CP073373.1, forward strand.
AGCTGGCGAAAAACCTTGCCGACGGGAAAGACGCCGCGGCAGGCACCAACTGGAAAATTGACAACAAGATTGTTCGCGTCCCCTACGTGGGCGTCGATAAAGACAACCTGAGCCAGCTTACCGGCAAATAATCGTGATGTGAGTTGCGGGCGTGGGTTATCCACGCCCGATTATTCCTGATACAGAACCAGACTCCTGCTGGCGCTAGTGCGCCGGACGGGGCTTGCATGAACGCAGCCAGGTATAACTATGGTCAGCAATAATAGCGAACGGTCAGGCGAATATTTGTTGGAGATGAGCAACATCAACAAATCGTTTCCTGGCGTCAAGGCTCTTGATAATGTCAACCTGAAGGTTCGTCCGCACTCCATTCATGCGTTAATGGGTGAGAACGGCGCCGGTAAATCGACATTATTAAAATGCCTTTTTGGGATCTATCAAAAAGATTCCGGTAGCATTCTTTTTCAGGGAAAAGAGATCGATTTCCATTCGGCGAAAGAAGCCCTGGAAAACGGTATTTCGATGGTGCATCAGGAATTAAACCTGGTATTACAGCGTTCGGTCATGGATAACATGTGGCTCGGGCGCTATCCAACTAAAGGCATGTTTGTCGATCAGGACAAAATGTACCGGGATACCAAGGCCATTTTTGATGAGCTGGATATTGATATCGATCCGCGCGCCCGCGTCGGTACCTTATCGGTATCTCAGATGCAGATGATTGAGATCGCGAAGGCGTTTTCCTATGACGCCAAAATCGTCATCATGGATGAGCCGACGTCATCGCTGACGGAAAAAGAGGTCAACCATCTGTTTAAGATCATCCGTAAGCTGAAAGATCGCGGCTGCGGTATCGTCTATATCTCGCATAAAATGGAAGAAATTTTCCAGTTGTGCGATGAAATAACCATCCTGCGCGACGGCCAGTGGATCGCCACCCAGCCGCTGGAAGGGCTGGATATGGATAAGATCATCGCCATGATGGTCGGGCGTTCGCTTAACCAGCGTTTTCCGGATCGCGAAAACACTCCGGGCGAAGTGATCCTCCAGGTGCGCAATCTCACCTCGCTGCGCCAGCCCTCCATTCGCGATGTCTCCTTTGACCTGCATAAGGGCGAAATTCTCGGTATCGCCGGCTTGGTGGGCGCTAAACGCACCGACATCGTGGAGACCCTGTTCGGCATCCGTGAGAAGGCCAGCGGCACCATCACGCTGCACGGCAAGAAGATCAACAACCACAGCGCCAACGAGGCGATTAACCACGGTTTTGCGCTGGTGACCGAGGAGCGGCGCTCTACCGGGATTTACGCCTATCTGGATATCGGGTTTAACTCGCTGATCTCCAATATTAAGAAATATAAAAACAGCGTCGGCTTGCTGGATAACTCGCGAATGAAGAGCGATACCCAATGGGTTATTGACTCGATGCGCGTCAAAACCCCCGGTCAGCATACGCAGATTGGCTCGCTTTCCGGTGGTAACCAGCAAAAGGTCATTATAGGCCGCTGGCTGCTGACCCAGCCGGAGATCCTGATGCTGGATGAGCCAACGCGCGGTATCGACGTCGGCGCCAAGTTTGAAATCTATCAGCTGATTGCCGAACTGGCTAAAAAAGACAAAGGGATCATTATTATTTCTTCCGAAATGCCGGAACTGCTGGGGATTACCGACCGCATTCTGGTGATGAGCAACGGCCTGGTCGCGGGCATTGTTGAGACTAAAACCACCACGCAAAACGAAATACTGCGTCTTGCGTCATTGCACCTTTAAGATCAGGGGCTTCACATGAGTGCGTTAAATAAAAAGAGTTTTCTCACTTACCTGAAAGAGGGTGGGATATATGTTGTCCTTCTGGTCCTGCTGGCCATTATTATTTTCCAGGATCCGACATTTTTAAGTCTGCTCAACCTGAGTAATATTCTGACCCAGTCCTCGGTGCGTATTATAATTGCCCTCGGCGTGGCCGGACTTATCGTCACGCAGGGGACCGACCTCTCCGCCGGCCGTCAGGTGGGTCTGGCGGCGGTAATTGCCGCCACCATGCTGCAGGCGGTGGATAATGCCAATAAGGTATTCCCGGATATGGCGACCATGCCGATCCCGCTGGTGATCCTGCTGGTGTGCGCCATCGGGGCGGTCATCGGCCTGATTAACGGGATCGTCATTGCCTACCTGAACGTGACGCCGTTTATTACCACTCTCGGCACCATGATCATCGTGTACGGCATTAACTCGCTGTACTACGACTTCGTGGGCGCGTCGCCGATCTCCGGCTTCGACAGCCACTTCTCCCATTTCGCGCAGGGGTTTGTGGCACTGGACTCCTTCCGCCTGTCCTACATTACCTTCTACGCGCTGATTGCCGTCTTCTTTGTCTGGATCCTGTGGAACAAGACGCGCTTTGGCAAAAACATTTTCGCTATCGGCGGTAACCCGGAAGCGGCGAAGGTCTCCGGGGTTAACGTAGCGTTAAACCTGCTGATGATCTATGCCCTCTCCGGCGTGTTCTACGCCTTCGGCGGCCTGCTGGAAGCCGGACGTATCGGTTCGGCGACCAATAACCTCGGCTTTATGTATGAACTGGACGCCATCGCCGCCTGTGTGGTGGGCGGCGTATCGTTCAGCGGCGGGGTAGGGACGGTGTTTGGCGTGGTGACCGGGGTGATTATTTTCACCGTCATCAACTACGGCCTGACCTATATCGGCGTCAACCCTTACTGGCAGTACATTATTAAGGGGGCGATTATTATCTTCGCCGTGGCGCTGGACTCCCTGAAATACGCCCGTAAGAAATAAGATTGAACGCATCAAAAACCCGCGCCTGGCGCGGGTTTTTTTATATCTGAAACGAATGCGTTGATGGAGGCTACTTTTCTTTCTGCAGCTCCAGCAGCTGCTCCGGGGTGACGGCCGGGTAGGACTGGGCGTCATCCGGCACGTCATGCTGCTGCGCCGGAATCGGGATGAGAGGGCCGAGAAACCGCGGTTCCCGTTTGAAGATATAGAGGTCCGCCAGCGCGCCAAAGCGGGCGCCGAACTCGCGCAGCCGCACGCTCCACATATCCTTCGGCGACGGCACCGCGTAGCACTGGGCCTGGATCCCCATATGCAGGGCGATAAACAGCGCCCGTTCGCAGTGGAAGCGCTGGGTGATGATAATGAAGTCGTTGGTGTCGAACACTTTCCGGGTACGGACGATCGAGTCGAGGGTACGGAAACCGGCATAGTCCAGTACGATATCCGCGGGATCGACGCCGCCTTTAATCAGGTCCCGACGCATAGTCATCGGTTCATTGTAGCTTTGCAGAGCATTATCGCCGCTCAGCAGGAGATAGTTGACCTTGCCGCTGTTGTAGGCGTTCAGCGCACCCTGGATGCGGTAACGGTAATACTGATTGATGACGCCGGTGCGGTAATATTTGGCGGTGCCCAGCACCACACCGACCTGACGGTAGGGCAGGTCCTGCAGTTCATCATAGATATAGGGCGCGGTTTTCCAGCTCATCCAGCGGTCAAGGCCCAGCACGGTCAACAGCAGCAGGCCGAGCAGGACTAACAGGCTGTAGAACGCACGCTTTAACATGAACTTGGCTCAATAATAGACAACGGAGTCTTCAGGCTACTTTACCCGCCGGGTAAGCGCAAGAAACCCGCGTTTGATTGCGGGGATTTTCAGCAATATAGACAGATCGCCGAACGCAGGCCGGGTAAGGCGTGAGCCGACACCCGGCATAGGGATCTTCAGCTCGCCATGGCGCGAACCGTAGGTCGGGTAAGCGTAGCGCCACCCGACACCTAACGGTATAAAAAGTCGGCCGGATAAGCCGAAGACGCCGTCCGGCAATCTGCTCAGGCTGATCAACCTAACAGGACGCGCTCAATATTGTGGCAGCCCAGCGCCTTCAGGGTGGCGACGGTGGCATCCCACTGGATCAGCGCCGCGTCGGCTTTCTCCGCCAGGATTGCCCGCTGGATAGCGGGATAATCATAGCCGTTGAGGCTAAGGAGATTCAGCGCCCCCTGCAGCGGCGGCAGCGTCGGGTTGAACGCTGCGTTTTCCGCATAGCTACCGCTGAAAATGGTACCGTCTTTCAGCTCAAGCGCCACGCCGGAAGGCGAGTGGCTGTAGGGCGCATGGCAGCGGTTGGCGGCCTGAATAGCTGCCTGGGTCAGGACATCGCCGCTCACCGGGTAGCCATGGTCCTGTTCATCCATCAGCAGGGTTTTGATCTCCAGGTCTTTCGGGCCAAAGGCGTCCGGCAGATAGTGCTCCAGAGCATGCGCTTCGCGACCCGGCAGATGAATGCGCAGCGCCAGCCCGCTGTTCAGTTCGTTCATAAACTGACGGCAATGACCGCACGGCGTGTAGTTCACCGTGATAGCGCGCAGGGAGGTCTCGCCGCGCAGCCAGGCGTGGCTGATGGCGCTCTGTTCCGCGTGAACGGTCTGCTGCATGGTAGCGCCGAGAAACTCCATATTGCCGCCAAAGTACCAGCGGCCGCTGACGCCGCGGGCGATAGCCCCGACGTTAAAATGAGAAAGGTCGGGGCGCGCGCAGGCAGCGGCAAGCGGCAGTAGCGCAAAAGCCAGCGCGTCTTCGTCCAGACCTGTCGCATGCTGCAGCGTCGCCACCTGATCGGCTTCGAGCAGCGCCGGGAAATGCGGGTCGGCGAGCATCGGGGCGATGGCCGCCTGCAGATCTGCTGCCAGAGTCGTCAAAGCAGCTTGAAAACGTGAGTGCATAGCGTTGCCTCATAACAGTGTAATGGGAAGCCAGTGTACGGGCGGCCAGCGGTTCCATATGTGATGAATATCTCATTCTTTATGCAACTCTGATTTGTTGCATTAAAAAATGTGATTTAAATCACTATTAACCTACCACTGCGAGGATCAGCGGAAATAAGAACGGCGCCATCAACGAGGTGATGATCCCGCACAGCACCAGCGCCAGTGAGCTAAACGCGCCTTCCTGATAGTCCAGCTCGGCGCAGCGGGCGGTGCCGAGGGCGTGCGAGGCGGTGCCCATTGACAGGCCGCGCGACGCTTTGGTGCGAATGCGCATCAGGTTAAGCAACGTATGCCCAAATACCGCGCCGAGGATGCCGACAAAAATTACGCACACGGCGCTGATGGCCGGAATGCCGCCGATGCTGCCGCTAACCGCCATAGCAATCGGCGTAGTGACTGACTTAGGCAGAATAGAGGCGGCGATTTGCGGCGTGGCGCCCATCAGCAGAGCGACGGTGGTGCCGGTGATCATCGCCACGCAGCTGCCAATAAAGCAGATGGTAATGATAGATTTCCAGCGGGCGCGGATCTGGTGCAGCTGTTCATACAGCGGGAACGCAAGGGCCACTACCGCCGGCTGCAGCAGATCGTTCAGGACTTTGCTGCCGGCAAAATAACGCTCATAGGAGATCCCGGTCAGCAGAAGAAATGGAATAATCACCACCATCGCCACCAGCAGCGGGTTGAGCAGCGGGAACTTAAAGCGGGCCGCCAGTTTGCGGGCGAGAAAAAAGACGATCAGGGTTAGCGGTAGCGACCACCAGATTTCATGCATCATTCTTCTTTTCCTTTTTGGCCAATCACTTTACGTTCGCCATGCACCAAATGGGAGCTCCAGCTCACCACTACAAACACCACCAGCGTACTGATGGCGCAGGAGATAACGACAGGCCCCAGCTGGGCGCGCAGCAGATCCCAGTACTGCATCACCCCAACGCCGATCGGCACGAACAGCAGCGCCATATAGCGGATCAGGATATTGCAGCCGGGGTTGACCCATTGCGGCGGCATAATTTGCAGCGCCAGCAGCACGAAGAGGATCAGCATGCCGATGATGCTGCCGGGGATAGTGATAGGCAGCAGCCCGGCGATAAAAATTCCGGCGTACAGGCAGGCGTAAATCAGGACGAAAGCCCGCAGGTACTGCCAGATAATAGTCAGCGATTTACTCATGGTAATAACCCTTGATGAAGTGCATTCATCATACAATTAATCCCTAAAATGTGCTACCGATCACATCATGAATTCTATGCATAGCGCTGATAGCTTACGGGAACCATAGTCTCACCCGTCAGGGCCCGACACCTTGCGGCTCAGGCGGGATCGCTCCCCACGCTACCTTGCTGGATGAGGCGCGGCAAATAAAGGCGAATGGGACGCCACAGACCTCTGTAAAGCATAGAGATTATCTCGCCGCTTTGCCGCATCGAGCGTGCGGGGAACGGCGTGCGTCTGGTCCGACGCATTGAGCGCTTTCAACCAGCGCCCGGAGGCGCTACCATAGCGCCTCTTTTTTTTCCGGGTAACGATATGCGTGTTCTACTGGCGCCGATGGAAGGCGTGCTCGATTCGCTGGTGCGCGAGCTGCTGACCGAGGTTAACGATTACGATCTCTGCATCACCGAATTTCTGCGCGTGGTGGATCAACTGCTGCCGGTAAAATCGTTCTACAGGCTATGCCCGGAACTGCATCACCAGAGCCGCACGCCGTCCGGCACCCGCGTACGCGTCCAGCTGCTGGGACAATATCCCGAGTGGCTGGCGGAAAATGCCGCCCGCGCGGTGGCGCTGGGTTCATGGGGGGTGGATTTAAACTGCGGCTGTCCGTCGAAGCTGGTAAACGGCAGCGGCGGCGGGGCAACGCTGCTGAAAGATCCAGAGTTGATCTATCGCGGCGCGAAAGCCATGCGAGAGGCGGTTCCCGAGCATCTGCCGGTGACGGTGAAAGTTCGTCTTGGCTGGGACAGCGGTGAACGGCGCTTTGAAATCGCCGACGCGGTGCAGCAGGCGGGGGCCAGCGAACTGGTGGTTCACGGCCGTACCAAAGAAGATGGCTACAAAGCCGAACGCATCAACTGGCAGGCGATCGGCGAGATCCGCCAGCGCCTGACTATCCCGGTGGTCGCCAACGGTGAAATCTGGGACTGGCAAAGCGCCCAGGATTGTATGGCTGTCACCGGCTGCGATTCGGTGATGATTGGCCGCGGGGCGCTCAATGTGCCGAACCTCAGCCGGGTGATCAAATACAATGAACCGCGCATGCCGTGGCCGCAGGTGGTCCAGCTGTTGCAAAAATATACCCGCCTGGAAAAGCAGGGTGATACCGGTCTGTATCATGTGGCGAGAATTAAGCAGTGGTTAGGCTATTTACGCAAGGAATATACCGAGGCGCTGACCCTGTTTAATGAAATTCGCGCCCTGCAAACGTCTGCTGAAATAGCGGCGGCGATCGGCCGCTATTAACCGCCATACTGTTATTCGCTTCACATATTATTACTTGCATGCCTATTGATGATAGGCATGGGTTGAATAAAGTGATAATGTGCGGTCAATCAATTCAGGATTGCTACTGAACTCAGGCAAAACCTAAGCACTTTCGTTATTCGTGGCGCAAAGTGCTTAGGTTTTTTTTTGGTAAAAATTCAGGGTGGGTAAAATGATGATGTAAAACAATGAGATGTGAATAACGATTTCTCTGGCATTGTCGCGGTTTTATTACCGACGGACGCTTTTTGCCATTCATTTTTAAAAAAAGAAAACGGGTAAATAAATAGCCTGGGGATCCCCTTTGTTTTTATTCAGTCACGGTGGATATCACAATGCATAACAAAAAAATAAATCAGCTTTTGATCGGCGCTATGCTGGCGGCCATGGCGCCTGCCGTGAGCGCCGCGGACATCCCGGCGTGGAACGGCAGCGCGCTGGGGTTTGAAGCCGGGCAGCAAGGGCTGCTGGGCGATATGCTAGGCATTCGTCCGATCCTTGAAGAAAACGGCTTTCATTATAATCTCGGCTATCTTAACGAGATGGCCTACAACGCCGGCGGCGGCTATAACCATGATAAACATCTGGCCTATATTGACCAGGTGTCATTGACCTTTACCCAGGATCTGGAGCGCTGGACCGGCATACCGGACGCGCGGCTTGAGGGCAATATCGTCAACCGCAACCACGATGATAATCTCACCACGAAACGGCTGCAGGATCCGCGGGTGAGTTTCAACGATCTATCGCAGGAGAGCTGGGGCGGCGGGTCGATTACCCGCCTTGGCTGGCTCACCTTTGCCCGCAGCTTTGACGACCGCCGCCTGACCTGGCGCATCGGCATGATGAACAAGGTGCAAACCTTCGACCAGATCATACCCTGCGATTTTCAGCTGCTGACCCAGTGCGGTGGGAAATCGGCCAACTCGCTGACCTGGAATAACTGGAACATTCATACCTGGGGCACCACCCTGGAGTACAAGCTGACGCCGACGGTCACCCTGAAAGGCGGGGTGATGGAGCAAAACCCGCAGGCTACCGCGCGCAGCCACGCGTGGAGCTGGTCGACGAAGGGTAGCAAAGGCATCTTACTGCCGATGGAGATCGAAACCCGTCCGCTGATTAATGGCCTGCCGGGAGCCTATAACCTTGGCGTGGTCTGGACTAACGCGCCGCAGAGCGACCTCTACAGCGGTAAATCCGGCGGCGCCGGGGCGACCGATCCGCAAGGTTACGCCGAGCACGATAGCACCTGGTTTATGTACGCCGGCCTGAACCAGCAGATCACCCGCCACGCCGACGACCCGCTGCGGGGGATGAGCGTCTCACTGAGCGGCAGCCTCAGCGACCAGCGCAGCAACTATATCCACTCCGCCGTCGCCGCCTCCATGCGCTACCGCGGTCTGTTTGACGCCCGCCCGGAGGACTGGATTGGCTTCGGCCTGACGTGGATCGACATGAGCAGCCACTACGCACGTAATCAGCGCTATATGAATCAGATAAGCGGCGCCACCGACTATAACGATCCGGCTTACCAGCCGGTGGCCGGTCATTCGCTGAACGGTGAGCTCTATTATCGCTTCCGCCCGGTCTCCTGGCTGGAGCTGCAGCCGGGCCTGCAGTACTGGCACCGTCCGGGCGGCGTCGCGCAGACCCAGGATGCGTGGGTAGTGGAGTGGAAAACCGTCGTGACCTTCTGATAGTCGCGATCTTAATCACGTTTTTTCACTTGTCAGGTTGAGCGCGCAGCAGAAGTTGTTACAGTGCGGGTGTTGGATTGCAACTGCTGCGGCAGGCAAAACCTGATCACCTGGCGTTTCGTCGGGGGTCAGGTTTTTTTGTTTCTGGGGTCTATATGCAAATCGCCAAAGTACTCAATAACAATGTGGTGGTGGTTCTCGACGAGCACCGGCGCGAACAGGTGGTGATGGGGCGAGGGCTGGCCTTTCAGAAACGCCCGGGCGACGTGCTGGACGACAGTAAAATTGAAAAAGTTTTCGCCTTACAAAGCGATGAGCTGGTCGGCCGCTTAGGCGAGCTGCTCAGTCAAATACCGTTAGAAGTGATGACCACCTGCGATCGCATTATCGACCTGGCACGCGGACGGCTGGGCAAGTTACAGGAAAGTTTGTACATCACGTTAACGGATCACTGTCATTTTGCTATCGAGCGGCAGAAAAAGGGCATCGCACTGCGTAACGTGCTGCTGTGGGAGATTAAGCGGCTGTATCCGAAGGAGTTCGCGCTGGGCCAGGAGGCAAGGGCCATCATTGCCAAAAGGCTCGGCGTGGAGCTGGCGGAGGACGAAGCCGGATTTATCGCCCTGCATCTGGTGACGGCGCAGCTCAACAGCGAAATGCCGGAGGTCATGCACGTGACCCGGGTGATGCAGGAGATCCTGCAGCTGGTGAAGTATCAGCTGCAGCTTAACTACGATGAAGAGTCGCTGAGCTATCAGCGTTTCGTCACCCACCTGAAGTTTTTCGCCCAGCGGATGCTGACGCGCACGGTGGTGGAAGATGACGACGTCTCGCTGCACAGCGCGGTGAAAGATAACTACGCCAAAGCGTGGAAGTGTGCGGAAACGGTGGCGACGCATCTGCAAAAGCAGTATCAGCGGTCGCTGACCACCGAAGAAATTATGTTTCTTGCCATTCATATCGAACGGGTAAGAAAAGAGGGGCGTTAATTCTCCCCAACAAAACTGGATTGTTACTGCATGATGCAGGCAAAACCTGAGCGCGACGCCCACCGGCGTGGTTCTCGGGTTTTTTTATTTTTTACTACTCAGTCGCCGGTTGTCTGCGGGCAGCGGCAGTAAGGAAAAGAGCATGGAATATAAAGCACTCGCGCAGGATATTCTCAACCGCGTCGGCGGCAAAGAGAACATTGTGAGTCTGGTTCACTGTGCGACACGTCTGCGTTTTAAACTGAAGGATAACGGCAAAGCCGATGCCGAAGGGCTGAAGGCCAATCCGGGCGTGATTATGGTGGTGGAGAGCGGCGGCCAGTTTCAGGTGGTGATTGGCAACCACGTTCACGACGTCTGGCTGGCGGTGCGCCAGGAGGCGGGGTTAAGCGATGACAGCGAACCGGTTGCCGAGGAAAAAGCGGCCAAAGGATCGGTGTTAAGCCAGCTTATCGACATCATCTCCGGCATCTTTACACCGTTTATCGGCGTGATGGCGGCAACCGGTCTGCTGAAAGGCCTGCTGGCGCTGGCGGTGACCTGCGGCTGGCTTACGCCGGAGCAGGGGACTTATAAAATCTGGTTTGCCGCCAGCGACGCGCTGTTCTTTTTCTTCCCGCTGTTTCTTGGCTATACCGCCGGGAAGAAGTTTGGCGGCAACCCGTTTATCTCGATGGTGATTGGCGGGGCGTTAACCCACCCGCTGATGATTCAGGCCTTTGAGGCCAGCCAGGCGCCGGGCGCGGCGGTGGAGCACTTTCTCGGCATTCCGGTGACCTTTATCAACTACAGCTCATCAGTGATCCCGATTATTCTCGCCTCATGGGTCTCCTGCTGGCTGGAGCGCAAGAGCAATGCGCTGTTGCCGTCATCGATGAAAAACTTCTTCAGCCCGGCGATCTGCCTGGCGGTGGTGGTCCCGCTCACCTTCCTGGTGATTGGCCCGGTCGCCACCTGGCTGAGCCATCTGCTGGCCAACGGCTACCAGTTCATTTATGCGTTTGCCCCATGGCTGGCGGGCGCGGTACTGGGCGCCATGTGGCAGGTGTGCGTTATTTTCGGCCTGCACTGGGGGCTGGTGCCGTTGATGATCAACAACATGACGGTGCTTGGTCACGACTCCATGCTGCCGATTATTCTTCCGGCGGTGATTGCCCAGGTGGGCGCCGTGCTCGGTATTTTCCTCGCCACCCGCGATGCGCGCCAGCGGGTGCTGGCCGGTTCCGCCTTCTCCGCCGGGCTGTTCGGCATCACCGAGCCGGCTATCTATGGCCTGACCCTGCCGCTGCGCCGTCCGTTTATCTTCGGCTGTGTCGCCGGGGCGATTGGCGGGGCGATCACTGCCTTTAGCAACAGTTATGCCTACTCGTTTGGCCTGCCAAACATCTTTTTCCCGGCGCAAATGATCCCGCCCGGCGGGATTGACGCCAGCGTCTGGGGCGGGCTTATCGGCACCGGCGTGGCTTTCGTGCTCGCCTGCGTGCTGACCTTCTTCGCCGGCCTGCCGCGCGGTAGCGCCGCACCAGGCGCCGTGACGGTAGCCCCGGTCTCGGCAAACGATATTCTGGCGCCGATGAGCGGCAGCGTTATCGCCCTCGAGCAGGTGCCGGATAGCACCTTCGCCAGCGGCCTGCTGGGTAAAGGGGTCGCCATTATCCCGGCGGTGGGCCAAGTGATTGCCCCGTTCCCGGGCGAAGTGGCCTCCCTGTTTCAGACTAAACACGCCATCGGCCTGCAAAGCGACAGCGGCATTGAGCTGCTGATCCACGTCGGCATCGACACGGTCAAACTCGACGGCGTGCCCTTTACCGCGCATGTGAAAGAGGGCGACAGGGTACAGGCCGGCGATCTGCTGATTGAGTTTGATCGCCAGGCGATTCTGGACGCCGGCTACGACCTGGCGACCCCGATCATTATCAGCAACAGCGACGACTACCGGGAGATTGATACGGTGGCGTCCAGCACCGTCGAAGCCGGTCAGCCGCTGTTGTCAGTCAGCCATTAATCACAGGAGAAAAAGATGAAAACATTCCCGACGGATTTTTTATGGGGCGGCGCGACCGCGGCCAATCAGGTGGAAGGTGCTTATCTGGAAGATGGCAAAGGCTTATCCACCTCCGATGTGCAGCCGCACGGCGTTTTCGGCGAAGTGGTCGAGCGCGTACCCGGCGACAGCGGCATAAAAGATGTGGCGATCGATTTTTACCATCGCTATCCGGAAGATATCGCCCTGTTTGCCGAGATGGGTTTTAACTGCCTGCGAGTCTCTATCGCCTGGACCCGCATCTACCCCAACGGCGACGACGCCGAGCCGAACGAAGCCGGCCTCGCGTTCTACGACAAGCTGTTCGACGAGATGGCCAAGCACAACATCACCCCGCTGGTGACGCTGTCGCATTATGAAATGCCATGGGCGCTGGTAAAAAACTACGGCGGCTGGGGCAGCCGGGAGGTGATTGGCTTCTTTGAGCGCTACGCCCGGACGGTGTTCAGCCGCTATAAAAATAAGGTCAAACTGTGGCTGACCTTTAACGAAATCAATATGTCGCTACATGCCCCGATGACCGGCGTCGGCCTGCCGGCCGGCAGCAGCAAAGGCGAGGTGTATCAGGCGATTCACCACCAGCTGGTGGCCAGCGCGCTGGCGGTCAAAGCCTGTCATGAGCTGGTGCCTGAGGGCAAAATCGGCAATATGCTGCTCGGCGGGCTGATGTATCCCCTGAGCTGCAAACCGGAGGATGTGTTCGAGACGCTGCAGGAGAACCGCAGCTGGCAGTTCTTCGGCGACGTACAGGCGCGCGGCGCGTACCCGGGCTATATGCAGCGCTATTTCCGTGACAACGGCATCGCGCTCACCATCACCGACGCCGATCGTGAAGCGCTAAAAACCACCGTCGACTTTATCTCCTTCAGCTACTACATGACCGGCTGCGTCACCGCCGACGAGGCGCTGAACCAGCAGGCGCGCGGCAATATTCTCAGCATGGTGCCGAACCCGCACCTGGCGAGCTCGGAGTGGGGCTGGCAGATAGACCCGCTGGGCCTGCGCACGCTGCTGAACGTGCTGTGGGATCGCTACCAGAAGCCGCTGTTTATCGTGGAAAACGGTCTGGGCGCCAAAGATAAGGTGGAAGCCGACGGCAGCATTAACGATGACTACCGCATCAGTTACCTGAACGACCACCTGGTGCAGGCGCGGGAAGCCATTGACGATGGCGTTGAGCTGATGGGCTTTACCAGCTGGGGACCGATTGACCTGGTGAGCGCCTCAAAGGCGGAGCTGTCGAAGCGCTACGGCTTTATCTATGTCGACCGCCATGATGACGGTACCGGCACCCTGGCGCGCAGTAAGAAGAAGAGCTTTAGCTGGTATAAAGAGGTGATTGCCAGCCGCGGCGCCAGCCTGAAAGCCTAAAGAATGCCCGCCCGGCCATCGCCGGGCGGGGGGTTAGCCCGGTTTACGCGCGCGCAGTAAAAAGGTCATCGGACGTTCTTTCTCTTCATCCAGATCGAGTAGGGTGGTAAAGAGGTGCGGCTCGTTAAAAGATGTCTGCTCATATTCACCCCCTGAATTGATAAGGTTGTTTATTTTTAGCAAACTAATAATTTAGTCACACGCTTTACTAAACGCGTTTAATTCAATTAACTTATGATAACCAACCTGATTAAGTTATCTGACCTGTCCAATGAAATTGATATTAAATAAAAGCGTGCTGGCGGCATTGCCCCTGGCCATCGCGCTGGCTGGCTGCGCGCCATCTCATGAGGTTGCTAATCCGCCGCAGCAGCAAATTCCAGCCTCCCATGTTTCCATGGATCTCCCTGCCGCCGTGAAAAATGGCTGGCCGCAGACTGACTGGTGGAAAAATTACCATGACCCACAGCTTAATAATCTGATTCAGCGAGCGTTGGCCAACGCGCCGGATATGCAGATTGCCGAACAGCGCATCAGGCTTGCCGAAGCGCAGGCGCGAATGTCGCAGGCGAATCTTGGCCCGGAGATGGATTTCTCCGCCGATATTGAACGCCAGCGCATGTCGGCCGAAGGCCTGATGGGACCGTTTGCTACCGACACCGACGGCAATACCGGCCCGTGGTACACCAACGGTACCTTTGGCCTGACCGCCGGTTGGGATCTCGATCTGTGGGGCAAAAACCGTGCGCTGGTGAAAGCGCGTATCGGCGAGCTGAAAGCCCAGGTTGCTGAACAGGCCCAGACCCGTGAGCTGCTCTCCGGCAGCGTGGCGCGTCTGTACTGGCAGTGGCAGACGGAAGCGGCGATCAAAGCGGTGCTGCAGCAGGTGAAAAACGAGCAAAATAATATCGTGACGGTCGACAAGGCCCTGTATCAGCGCGGGATCACTAACTCCGCCGAAGGGGCGGAGAACGATATTAACGTCAGCAAAACCGACCAGCAGCTGGCGGACGTGACGGGCACGATGAAAGAGATTGAAGCGCGGCTGATGGCCCTGACCAACAGCCAGAGCCAGTCGCTAAACCTCAAACCCGCCAGCCTGCCAACGGTCAGCGCGCAGCTGCCAGATACCCTCGGCTATGAGCTGCTGGCGCGCCGCCCGGATCTGCAGGTCGCCCACTGGTATATTGAGGCGTCCCTGAGCGAAGTGGACGCGGCGAAAGCGGCGTTTTATCCGGACATCAATCTGATGGCGTTCCTGCAGCAGGATGCCCTGCACTTAAGCGATCTTTTCCGCCATTCGGCGCAGCAGATGGGCGTTACTGCCGGGTTGACGCTGCCGATCTTTGACAGCGGCCGCCTTAACGCCAACCTGGATATCGCCAGCGCGCAGAATAGCCTGTCGATCGCCCAGTACAACAAAGCGGTGGTGGATGCCGTTAACCAGGTGGCGAAAACCGCCAGCCAGGTCGAAACATTAATGGCCAAAAGCCAGCAGCAGCAGCAGGTTGAAAAAGACGCTCAGCGGGTAGTGGATCTGGCGCAGGCCCGAATGGCGGCAGGGATCTTACCTGGCTCCAGAGTCAGTATGGCGAAGCTCCCGGCGCTGCAGGAACGGATCACCGCATTGCGCCTGCACGGCCAGTGGATTGACGCTAGCATTCAGCTGACCTCGGCCCTCGGCGGCGGCTACCACCAGACGGTGAAGTAACCGCCAACCACGGTGCGCCCGCGGGTGCGCCGCTTAGTCTTTCTTCTTACTCTCGCGCCGCCTGAGCCACCAGTGGGCGGCCACCACCACCACCACCGCGAGGATCAGCCAGATCCAGTGCTTCAGATGGGCATCCAGATGGTGCAGCCACGGGCCAACCACCTCGCCGCCGAGATAGCCAATGGTGGTAAACAGCAGGGCCCACACCAGCGCTCCGACAATATTCAGCGGCAGGAAAATGCGCGGCGGCAGGCGGCTGGCGCCGATCAGCAGGGGGCCGATTACCCGGAAGCCATACATAAAGCGGGTGCCGATGACAAACAGCCACGGCCGGAGCTGGATCATACGCTGCGCTTTACGGATCCGCGCTTTCTGACTGGCGAAACGGCGCAGGATGCGTCCCCCGAAGCGGCGACCGACCAGATAGAGCAGCTGATCGCCAATCATCCCGCCGAGGGCGACGGCGATCACCACCAGGGGAAATTTCAGTAGCCCCTGATGCGCCGCGACGCCGCCCAGCAGGGTAATGGTCTCACCTTCCGCCATGCTGCCGACGATCAGCGCCGCGTAGCCATACTGGGAAATCAGGTGATTGATATCCATAAAAAGCTTTTCTCCTTACCTCATCACCTCTTAATCATACACCCTGCTGACCAAAACGCGGCGACGCAGAATTTTCTGTGCTGTACATAAAATAATCTACAGGGTGAATTATACTTGGATCAGTGCAGTACGAAGCCGTGACAAGGGGGACGCTATGAACCATGTCTGGGGGCTCTTCGCTCATCCCAACCGGGAAATGAGCGTGATTAAGAGCGAGAATGAAACCATTTCTCATCACTATACGCATCATGTGCTGCTGATGGCGGCGGTTCCGGTAATCTGCGCCTTTATCGGCACCACGCAGCTGGGCTGGAACTTCGGCGATGGCACCGTGATTAAACTGTCGATGCTGACCGGACTGGCGCTGGCGGTGCTGTTTTACGCCGTGATGCTCGCCGGGGTGGCGATCATGGGGCGGGTCATCTGGTGGATGGCGAGGCAGTATCCGCAGCAGCCTTCCCTGAAACGCTGCATGGTGTTTGCCGGCTACGTCGCCACCCCGCTGTTTCTGAGCGGGATTGTGGCGCTCTATCCGCTGGTCTGGCTGTGCGCGCTGGTCGGTACTATTGCGCTGTTCTATACCGGGTATCTGCTGTATCTCGGCATTCCGACCTTCCTGAGCATTAATCGGGAAGAGGGGTTAAGCTTTGCCAGCTCGACGCTAGCTATTGGGGTACTGGTGCTGGAAGTGCTGCTGGCCATCACCGTGGTGCTCTGGGGGTATGGCTACCGACTCTTCTGATCGGGCGACACGGGTAAATATGCATTGCCGGCAAATATGTATTTTATGTCGGCAATGCAGCATTTCTTCACGATTCTTATTAGGCACAGGGCCTTACGGCGCGGTATGATGGCGTTTGCCAGCGAAGTTGCCCACTTAACCTCGCGGCGTACGTTCCATAACGTGCAAAAATACTTTTCAGAATGCCCATGATGCCGAAATTTCGAGTCTCTTTGCTCAGCCTGACCTTGCTGCTGGCTGTGCCTTTTGCGCCCCAGGCGTTAGCAAAAACCCCGACGGCGGTGACCGCCTCGCAGCCGGAAATTGCCTCCGGCAGCGCCATGATCGTCGATCTGGCCACGAAAAAAATCATTTATGCCAGCCAGCCGGATCTGGTGCGCCCGATGGCGTCGATCACCAAAGTGATGACCGCCATGGTGGTGCTCGATGCCCATCTGCCGCTGGATGAGATGCTGACGGTGGATATCAGCCATACGCCGGAAATGAAGGGGATCTACTCCCGCGTGCGCCTCAACAGCCAGATTAGTCGCCGCGATATGCTGCTGCTGGCGCTGATGTCTTCCGAGAACCGCGCGGCCGCCAGCCTGGCGCATCACTATCCGGGCGGCTACGACGCTTTTATTCGCGCGATGAACGCCAAAGCCCAGGCGCTGGGCATGACCCATACCCGCTACGTGGAGCCCACCGGCCTGTCGGTGCATAACGTATCCACCGCCCGCGATCTGACCAAACTGCTGATCGCCAGCGAGCAGTATCCGCTGATCGGCCAGCTGAGCACCACCAAAGAAGAGACCGCCACCTTCGCCCATCCGGCCTACAGCCTGCCGTTCCGCAACACCAACCATCTGGTGTATCGCGATAACTGGAACATTCAGCTGACCAAAACCGGCTTCACCAACGCTGCCGGCCACTGCCTGATTATGCGCACGGTGATTAACCAACGTCCGGTGGCGCTGGTGGTGATGGATGCCTTCGGCAAATATACCCACTTCGCTGACGCCAGCCGCTTGCGGACCTGGATTGAAACCGGGAAGGTAATGCCGGTACCCGCCTCGGCGCTGAGCTATAAAAAGCAGCGCGAAGCGCAGATGGCGGAGGCGATGCTGAAAGGCGGCGCGCAGACCGCGCAGAACGATTAATCTGCATGTCTCACGGATGGCGGCGCATTGCGCCTTATCCGGGCTACGTGATTTGGCGCCGGGTTCGCCCCTTTCGTAGGCCCGGCAAGCGCAGCGCCGCCGGGCAATCAGGCCGAGTGCCGGTGTTTGTGCAGGATGGCGGCTGACGCCTCTCCGGAACCGCGCTGAACGGTAGCCCGGCTAAGGCGTTTACGCCGCGAGCCGGGGATTTGGCGCCGGATATCACTCCGGTAGCGTCCAGTCGCCGTCACCCAGCGCGCGCTGCATAATCAACGTATCCCGCCAGTCGCCCATCTTGTAGCCGACGCTGCGCAGCTGACCCGCCACGGTAAAGCCGAACTTTTTATGGATCGCCAGCGAGCCGGCATTGTTATGGCCATCGCCGATGATCGCCAGCATCTGCCGCCACGGGCCTTTTTCGCACTCAGCGATTAGCCTGGACAGCAGCGCGCTGCCGATGCCGCGTCCGCCCATTCCGGATTCCACGTATATCGATTCCTCGAGGGTGTAGCGATAGGCCGGACGCGGGCGATAGAAGGTGGCATAGCAGTAGCCGACGATAGCCCCGCGCCACAGCGCTACCAGCCACGGCAGCCCGTTGTCGCGCACGGTCTGGATCCGTTTACGCATTTCGTCAACGGTGGGGGGGATCTCTTCGAAGGAGGCGCGGCCATTAAGTACGTGCCAGACATACAGCGCGGCGATGGCGTGCGCATCGTCGGGCAGCGCTTCGCGAATTTCTAAATCACTGTCGAGTAACGGGGCCTCTGCGGGCATGGCGGCGCTCCTGAATCTGCCGGAGAAACATTCTCCGGCGTGCAGCGTAATACAGAAGCGCCAGGCTGAATAGTCCTGCCGTCGATTATTGCGGATCCGCCGGAGAGGCTGGCGTCGGGGCCGCTTCACCCCAGTATTTCTGCTTGCTGGTTTTACCAATCCCCGGGTTCATGCTGTTGGTCGGATCGTTCTGGCGATAGAACTGCTGCAGGCTCTCCGGGGCCTCATACAGATGACCCACGTTATGCTCCGCCGGGTACTGGGCGCCGCGCGCTTTCAGTAACTCCAGCATTTTTTCCTTCAGCGCGTGGGCGTCGACCCCTTTCCTGACGATGTAATCCTGATGGAACACATGGCACATAAAGTGGCCATAGTAGAGCTTATGCACCAGCTGGCTGTCGATTTCGGGCGGCAGATGTTCGAACCACTCGGTATCGTTACGGCGCAGGGCGATATCCAGCGCCAGAATATCTTCGACTTCGTCGGCATGCACCGCCTGATAGCGGATCGCCGCGCCGGCGGCGGCAAAGCGATGGAGGAACGCCTTGCTGCCTTCCTCCGGCGTACAGGCGAAGAAATCCCCCTCGGCCTGCTGGAAGTACTCCGTCAACCAACGCTGCGCTTCTTCGATGCCGTCGCCAGCCATCTTCAGCAGCAGATGATGTTCATATTTATCACGCCAGGTTTTCATCCGCTCCGGTAAATGCGCCGGGAAGACGTGGCCGAGCTTCTGCATAAAGCGGTCGGTAAAGTGCGGCTTAAACAGCGAGACTTTCTCCAGCATCGCGTCGGTGCGCCCCTTCATGGTGAAGAAGAACGGCATTTTGTCGGTGCCGAGCTTGTCGATCATCAGGAAGGTGTCTTTGCCATACTTCTCGGCGATATCGTAAATATCGCGGTGCATATATTCCCCCGCCACCGGCAGATGCTGGAACTCGGCGAGGATATGGCGGCGGATCTCGGTCAATACCTGCGGCTGGTTGGTGCCAATGTAAAACACCTGCTGGCGCTTTTCCGCCGGGAAAGTATCGAGACGCACGGCGAAAACCGCCAGCTTGCCGGCGCAGCCGGAGGATTCGAACAGGCGGTCCGGGTCGGCGTTATAGCGCGCCGGGGTGTCGGCATCGACATCGCGCACGCGGGTGACATAGTCGTGATCGTGGGCGTGGCGGCCGTCGTGCAGCACATCGCTATCGCTAATCCGTTCGTCATCGAGGCGGCTGAGGATCTGCTCCGGCGTGCTGCCGAGATCGATGCCCAGATGATTGACCAGCTTCAGCTTGCCGTCGGCGTCAATCTGCGCGAACAGCGACATCTCAGTGTAGGCCGGCCCGCGCTGCACCAGCGAGCCGCCGGAGTTGTTGCAGATCCCGCCGATGACCGATGCGCCGATGCATGACGAACCGATCACCGAGTGCGGTTCGCGTCCCAGCGGTTTGAGCGCTTTTTCCAGCGAATAGAGGGTGGTGCCGGGCCAGGCCAGCACCTGCCGCCTTTGTCCAGCAGATGCAGTTTGTCCAGGCGCAGGGTGCTGATAATCACGATCTCGCGATCGTAATCATTGCCGTTGGGGGTCGAACCTTCGGTCAGGCCGGTGTTGGCCGCCTGCATCAGAATAATTTTATCGGCGTCTACGCAGGCGTTGAGCACGCGCCAGAGTTCCAGCAGGGTGCCGGGAAAGACAACCGCCAGGGCCTCGCCCTGACCGGAGCGGAAGCCTTTGCGGTAGCGCTGGGTTTTTGCCGGGTCGGTCAGCAGATGCGAAGGGCCAACCAGGCGCGCCAGGTCAGCCAGAAACGTTTTATGGGTGTCAGTGGGTGCAGATGACATGTTCCACTCCTTGTGGTGGTGCGCGAAATATCGAGGATAAGCATAGCGCTTTGTATGACAATTTGATGCATGAATGTTTCGCAAAAATCAGAGAAGAACCTTAGCATTCTGCGGGCGCGTTGTTTATATATATGGCAAACTGCGGTTTTTATTATGTTTTACCGAGTCCCCGTCTGAGATAAAGCGAGATAACAATGAAATGGCTCTGCACTGTAGGCGTCGCCGTGAGTCTGGCGCTGCAACCCGCGCTGGCGGATGAACTGTTTGGTAACCACCCCCTGACCCCGCAGGCGCGGGATGCCTTTGTCACCGACCTGCTGAAAAAAATGACGGTGGACGAGAAAATCGGCCAGCTGCGTCTGATAAGCGTTGGCCCGGATAACCCGAAAGAGGCGATCCGTGAAATGATCAAGAACGGTCAGGTGGGGGCGATTTTTAACACCGTTACCCGCCCGGATATCCGTGTGATGCAGGATCAGGTGATGCAGCTTAGCCGCCTGAAGATCCCGCTGTTCTTTGCCTACGATGTGCTGCACGGTCAGCGTACCGTGTTTCCGATAAGCCTCGGCCTGGCCTCGTCGTTTAACCTTGATGCGGTGAAGACCGTGGGCCGCGTGTCAGCATATGAAGCCGCCGATGACGGCTTGAACATGACCTGGGCGCCGATGGTCGACGTCTCCCGCGATCCGCGCTGGGGACGCGCTTCCGAAGGGTTCGGGGAAGACACCTATCTGACCACGATGATGGGCCAGGCGATGGTGGAGTCGATGCAGGGCAAGAGCCCGGCGGACCGCTATTCGGTGATGACCAGCGTCAAGCATTTCGCCGCCTACGGCGCGGTGGAGGGCGGGAAAGAGTACAATACGGTCGACATGAGCCCGCAGCGCCTGTTCAACGACTATATGCCGCCGTATAAAGCCGGGCTTGATGCCGGCAGCGGCGCGGTGATGGTAGCCCTGAACTCGCTGAACGGCACCCCGGCGACCTCTGATTCCTGGCTGCTGAAAGACGTCCTGCGCGACCAATGGGGCTTTAAAGGCATCACCGTTTCCGACCACGGCGCCATCAAAGAGTTGATTAAGCACGGCGTGGCCTCCGACCCGGAAGACGCGGTGCGCGTAGCGCTGAAGTCCGGCATCAACATGAGCATGAGCGACGAGTATTACAGCAAGTACCTGCCGGGGCTGGTGAAGTCCGGCAAGGTGACCATGGCCGAGCTGGATGATGCCACCCGACACGTGCTCAACGTGAAATATGATATGGGACTGTTCAACGATCCCTACAGCCACCTGGGACCGAAAGATTCTGACCCGCAGGACACCAATGCGGAAAGTCGTCTGCATCGTAAAGAGGCGCGCGAAGTGGCTCGCGAGAGCCTGGTGCTGCTGAAGAACCGTCTTGATACGCTGCCGCTGAAAAAATCCGGCACTATCGCGGTGGTTGGCGCGCTGGCGGACAGCAAGCGCGACATGATGGGCAGCTGGTCCGCGGCCGGGGTGGCCGACCAGTCGGTGACCGTCCTGACCGGCATCAAAGAAGCGCTGGGCGATAACGGCAAAGTGATTTACGCCAAAGGGGCGAACGTTACCGATGACAAAGGCATTGTCGATTTCCTCAATTTGTATGAGAACGCGGTGCAGGTTGACCCACGCTCGCCGCAGGAAATGATCGACGAAGCGGTCGCGGCGGCGAAGCAATCCGATGTGGTGGTCGCCGTGGTGGGCGAGGCGCAGGGCATGGCGCATGAGGCCTCCAGCCGGACCGATATCACCCTGCCGCAGAGCCAGCGCAATCTGATTGCCGCTCTTAAAGCCACCGGCAAACCGCTGGTGCTGGTGCTGATGAACGGGCGTCCGCTGGCGCTGGTGAAAGAGGATCAGCAAGCCGATGCGCTGCTGGAGACCTGGTTTGCTGGCACCGAAGGCGGCCACGCCATCGCCGACGTGCTGTTTGGCGATTACAATCCGTCGGGCAAACTGCCGATGTCTTTTCCGCGCTCGGTGGGGCAGATCCCAACCTACTACAGCCACCTGAATACCGGCCGGCCGTATAATCCGGAGAAGCCGAACAAGTACACCTCGCGTTACTTCGATGAAGCCAATGGCCCGCTGTATCCGTTTGGTTACGGCCTGAGCTACACCACCTTTAGCGTCTCCGATGTCAACATGTCGTCAGCCACCCTTCCGCGCGACGGCAGCGTGACCGCCAGCGTGCAGGTGACCAACACCGGCAAACGCGAAGGGGCAACGGTGATTCAGCTGTATCTGCAGGACGTCACCGCCTCCATGAGCCGGCCGGTGAAAATGCTGCGCGGCTTTAAAAAGGTCACCCTCAAACCGGGCGAAACGCAAACCGTTAGCTTCCCAATCGACGTCGACGCGCTGAAGTTCTGGAATCAGCAGATGAAATACGTTGCTGAGCCGGGCAAATTCAATGTCTTTATCGGCGTGGACTCCGCCCGCGTGAAGCAGAGCGAGTTTGAGCTGCTGTAAGGCATCGCTCTTAAGTCCAACGTCACGCTTTAAAGGCCGATTAATCGGCCTTTTCTTTTTCGCATCGCTGGCAAATGGGCTACGCTTTTCTCTTAAGCTTCTGTAAGCGAAGCGCAAAAGAACTGAGGGATGCGGGATGAAGATGGCAACGACATGGTCCGGCGCGCTGGCGCTGGCCGCCCTGATAAGTTTACCGCTGCAGGCGGCGGAGCCGGTGAAGGTCGGCTCGAAAATTGATACCGAAGGCGCGCTGCTGGGCAATATGATCCAGCAGGTGCTGGAAAGCCACGGCGTAAAAACGATTAATAAAATCCAGCTCGGCACCACGCCGGTGGTGCGCGGGGCGATTGTCGCCGGCGAGCTGGATATCTACCCGGAATATACCGGCAATGGCGCCTTCTTCTTCAAAGATGAAAACGACCCGGCGTGGAAGAATGCCCAACAGGGCTATGAGAAGGTGAAGCGCCTCGATCAGGAGAAACATCAGCTGGTATGGCTCACCCCGGCGCCGGCCAACAACACCTGGACTATCGCCGTGCGCCAGGACCTGGCGGAGAAAAATAAGCTGACCTCGCTGGCCGACCTCAGTCGCTACCTGAAGCAGGGCGGCGAATTTAAGCTGGCGGCTTCGGCGGAATTTATTGAGCGCCCGGACGCGCTGCCGGCGTTTGAAAAAGCGTATGGCTTCAACCTCAACCAGAACCAGCTGCTGTCGCTGGCCGGGGGCGATACGGCGGTGACCATCAAAGCGGCGGCGCAACAGACCTCCGGCGTTAACGCGGCGATGGCCTACGGCACCGATGGCCCGGTGGCGGCCCTGGGGTTACAGACGCTGAGCGACCCGCAGGGCGTGCAGCCGATATATGCCCCGACGCCGGTGGTGCGCGAGGCGGTGCTGAAGGCCTACCCGCAGATCGCCGACTGGCTACAGCCGGTCTTCGCCAGCCTCGATGAAAAAACGCTGCAGCAGCTGAACGCCCGCATTGCGGTGGAGGGCCAGGATGCGAAGCGCGTGGCGGCAGATTATCTGCAGCAGAAAGGCCTGCTGAAGTAAGCCACCGGTGACCATTCGCTGTACTCATCGCGTCGGCCTGCTGCTGACAGGTCTGCTGCTGGTTACGCTGGCGCTGCCGTTTGTCACTTATGCGCCGAATCGCTTACTCTCCGGGGAAGGGCGCGGGCTGTGGCAGGCGCTGCCCTGGCTCGCCGGCGTTCAGCTGGCGGCGGCCCTTGCCGGGATGCTGCTCTGCTGGCTGCCGGGCAGGATCGTGCCGTTTCTCCACCTGCTGCTGGCCGAACTGCTCTTCCCGCTGCTTATCTGGGGCAGCGGCCAGGCGGCGCTTGAGCTCTTCCGCCATGGCTCGCCGCTGGCGCGCACCTCGCCCGGCAGCGGCCTGTGGCTGTCGCTGGCGCTTTGTCTGCTGCTGGCCAGCGAGGCCATCCGTCATCTTACCGTCCGGCCGCTCTGGCGCTGGCTGCTCAATGCGCAAGTCTGGCTGTTGCCCATCATCCTGCTCGCTATCGGGGCGCTCGATCAGCTCTCCTTGCTGAAGGAGTATGCCAACCGTCAGGAGGTATTTGATGACGCCCTGCGCCAGCATCTGCTTCTGCTGTTCGGCACCCTGCTGCCGGGCCTGCTGATTGGCCTGCCGCTGGGGGTATGGCTGTGGCGGCGTCCGCGCTGGCAGGCGCCAGCTTTCACCGCGCTCAATGTGATCCAGACTATTCCGTCGGTAGCGCTTTTTGGCCTGCTGATTGCGCCGCTTGCCGGTCTGGCGCGTTATTTCCCGACGCTGGGCGAGCTGGGCGTCTCCGGGACCGGCGTGGCGCCAGCCCTGATCGCTCTCACTCTCTATGCGCTGCTGCCGCTGGTGCGCGGGGTGGTGACCGGCCTGCAGCAGGTGCCGCAGGAGGCCCTGGAAAGCGCGACGGCGATGGGCATGAGCGCCGGGCAGCGCTTTCGTCAGGTGCAGCTTCCGCTGGCGATGCCGGTACTGCTGCGCAGCCTGCGGGTGGTCAGCGTGCAAACCGTCGGCATGGCGGTAGTGGCCGCGCTGATCGGCGCCGGCGGCTTTGGCGCGCTGGTTTTTCAGGGGCTGCTGAGCAGTGCGCTGGATCTGGTGCTGCTGGGCGTGGTGCCGACCATTGCCCTGGCGGTGGTGGTGGATGCCCTGTTCGCCCTGTGGGGCGCCTGGCTAAAAGGAGAGGCCAATGATTGAATTTCAAGGGGTCAGCAAAGTGTTTGCCGGCCACCCGGCGGTGAAGGACCTGACCCTGGAGCTGCGCGAAGGCGCTTTCTCGGTGCTGGTGGGGACTTCCGGCTCGGGCAAGTCGACGACGCTGAAGATGATCAACCGTCTGCTGGAGCCGGACCGGGGCACCATTCGCTTTGCCGGCGAGGACATTCGCCAGCAGCCGGTCCTGACCCTGCGGCGGCGGATGGGCTATGCCATCCAGTCCATCGGCCTGTTTCCCCACTGGACGGTGGCGCAGAATATCGCCACCGTGCCGCAGTTGCAAAGATGGCCGCGGGCAAGGATCGCCGACCGGATCGACGAGCTGATGGCGCTGCTGGGGCTGGAGGCGACGCTGCGCGACCGTTACCCGCATCAGCTCTCCGGCGGCCAGCTGCAGCGGGTGGGGGTGGCGCGGGCGCTGGCGGCAGATCCGGAGGTGCTGTTGATGGATGAGCCCTTCGGCGCCCTCGACCCGGTGACCCGCGAGGCGCTGCAGCAGGAGATGCTGCGCATCCACCGTCTGCTGGGACGGACGATTGTGCTGGTGACCCATGATATTGACGAAGCGCTGCGTCTGGCGGACCACCTGGTGCTGATGGACGGGGGCGAGGTGGTCCAGCAGGGGGCGCCGCTGGAGATGCTCCTGCGACCGAAAAATAGCTTTGTACAGACCTTTTTTGGTCGTAGCGAGCTGGGCGTGCGCCTGCTGTCGCTGCGCGAGGTGGGGGACTATTTGCGTCCCGACGAACGGCTGGCGGGCGAGGGGCTGACCGTCACCATGACCCTGCGGGAAGCGCTGTCGCAGTTTGTCGCCCGGCGCTGCGAGACGCTGCCGGTGGTCGATGCCGAAGGCAGGCCCTGCGGTACGCTGCATTTTGCCGATCTGCTGCGTCAGGAGATGAGCCATGAAGGCGCTTCGTGAGCCGCTGTGGTGGCTTATCGCGCTGTTTATCGGCCTGCTGGCAGGGCTGCCCTACAGCGCGCCGCTGTTCAGTCGGCTGTTCCCGGAGCTGCCGCGGCCGGTCTACCAGCAGGAGAGCTTCTGGGCGCTCACTCTCGATCACGGCTGGCTGGTGGTGGCGTCCAGCCTCGCGGCAACGGCAATCGGGCTGGGGGCTGGGGTGGCGGTCACCCGGCCCGCCGGCAGCGCGTTTCGTCCGCTGGTGGAGACCATCGCCGCTATCGGGCAGACCTTTCCGCCGGTGGCGGTGCTGGCGATGGCGGTGCCGGTGCTGGGCTTTGGCTGGCTGCCGGCGCTGATAGCCCTCGCGTTGTATGGCATACTGCCGGTGCTGCAGGGGACGCTGGCCGGGCTGGGTTCGACACCGCCGGGGGTGTCAGGTGTGGCTGAAGGGATGGGAATGACCGGCTGGCAGCGTCTGTATAAGGTGGAGCTACCGCTGGCGGCCCCGGTGATCCTGGCGGGGATCCGCACCTCGGTCATCGTCAATATTGGTACCGCGACCATTGCCTCGACGGTGGGGGCCAGTACGCTCGGGACGCCGATCATCATCGGCCTGAGCGGCTTTAATACCGCCTATATTGTTCAGGGGGCGCTGCTGGTGGCCCTGGCGGCGATTATCGTCGACCGCGCGTTTGAGCGTCTGACCCGCTGGATCAGCCGACACCGCCACGCACAATAAAGGAATAGCCGGCCAGCATTACGCCGCTGATCCCGCCGATGGCCATAAGTAAGAAGAGAGTGACGACCGCGATTTTCGCTGGCTTCATAATAGGCTCCTGATGTTAACAGGGGGATTATACGGTGAAGCGCAGGTGTTAATGAAACATTAATTGCGGTTTAGCGCGCCGCGCCGGGCTTTTTGCCGCGTTTGCTGCGCAACGCGCCGCAAAAAAGTGTGATCCTGGCCGTCATTTTTCATTTTTATGCAGGGCTTCAAAGAAAGTTTTCGCCAGGCAGGGTATGGTACGCGCTTTCAGGCATGTGTGGTTTGCGGGTATGTACGAGTTTGATCTGGTGTTGCTGCTGCTTCAGCAGATGTGCGTATTTTTGGTCATCGCGTGGTTGATGAGCAAAACCCGACTGTTTATCCCCCTGATGCAAGTCACCGTTCGCCTGCCGCACAAGCTGCTGTGCTACGTCACCTTCTCCATTTTCTGCATTATGGGGACCTATTTCGGTCTGCATATCGAAGACTCGATCGCCAACACCCGCGCCATCGGCGCTGTGATGGGCGGCCTGCTCGGCGGGCCGGTGGTCGGCGGGCTGGTAGGGCTCACCGGCGGCCTGCACCGCTACTCGCTGGGGGGAATGACCGCCTTAAGCTGCATGGTTTCCACCATCGTTGAGGGGCTGCTGGGCGGTCTGGTGCACAGCGTGCTGGTCAAACGCGGCCGGCCGGACAAAGTCTTTAGCCCGCTGACCGCCGGGGCGATCACCTTCGTGGCCGAGCTGGTGCAGATGATGATCATTCTGCTGATTGCCCGCCCGTTCCAGGACGCCCTGCATCTGGTGCAGAGCATTGCCGCGCCGATGATGGTCACCAATACCGTCGGTGCGGCGCTGTTTATGCGCATTCTGCTGGACAAGCGGGCGATGTTTGAGAAGTACACCTCCGCCTTTTCCGCCACGGCGCTGAAGGTGGCGGCGTCCACCGAGGGGATCCTGCGTCAGGGATTCAACGAAGAAAATAGCATGAAGGTGGCCCAGGTGCTGATCCAGGAGCTGGACATCGGCGCGGTGGCGATCACCGATCGCGACAAGCTGCTGGCGTTTACCGGCATCGGCGACGATCACCATCTGCCGGGCAAGCCTATCTCCTCCTCGTATACGCAACGGGCGATTGAGACCGGGGAGGTGGTCTACGCCGACGGCAACGAGGTGCCTTACCGCTGCTCGATTCATCCGCACTGTAAGCTGGGGTCGACGCTGGTGATCCCCCTGCGCGGCGAGAACCAACGGGTGATAGGCACCATTAAACTGTATGAGGCGAAAAATCGCCTGTTCAGTTCGATCAACCGCACCCTCGGGGAGGGGATTGCCCAGCTGCTGTCGGCGCAGATCCTCGCCGGACAGTACGAGCGGCAGAAGGCGCTGCTGACGCAATCCGAAATCAAGCTCCTGCATGCCCAGGTCAACCCACACTTCCTGTTTAACGCGCTTAACACGCTGAAGGCGGTGATCCGCCGCGACAGCGATCAGGCCGGCCAGCTGGTGCAGTATCTGTCGACCTTCTTTCGCAAGAACCTGAAACGGCCGACGGAAATTGTCACTCTTGCCGATGAGATCGAGCATGTTAACGCCTATCTGCAGATTGAGAAGGCTCGCTTTCAGGCTAACCTGCAGATCCAGATGGCGGTGCCGGAAGGGCTGGCGCATCACCAGCTGCCGGCTTTTACCCTGCAGCCGATCGTGGAAAACGCCATTAAGCATGGTACATCGCAACATCTTGGCGTCGGCGAAATTACCATCCGCGCCAGCCAGGACGATCGCTGGCTGCAGCTGGATATCGAGGATAACGCCGGGCTGTACCGGGCCAACCCCCAGGCCAGCGGGCTGGGGATGAATCTGGTGGACAGGCGGCTGCGGGCGCGTTTTGGCGCCGACTGCGGCATCAGCGTCACCTGCGAGCCGGAGCGCTTTACCCGTGTCACCCTACGTCTGCCCCTGGAGGAGAATGCATGCTGAGAGTATTGATCGTCGATGATGAGCCGCTGGCGCGGGAAAACCTGCGCATTTTGCTGGAGACACAGCGCGATATCGAGATCGTCGGCGAGTGCGGCAACGCGGTGGAGGCCATTGGCGCGGTGCATAAGCTGCGTCCCGACGTGCTGTTTCTCGACATCCAGATGCCGCGCATCAGCGGTCTGGAGATGGTCGGGATGCTCGACCCGGAGCACCGCCCCTATATCGTGTTTCTCACCGCCTTTGATGAATACGCGGTGAAAGCCTTTGAGGAGCATGCCTTTGACTATCTGCTGAAGCCGATTGAAGCTGCCCGGCTGGAGAAAACCCTCGCCCGCCTGCGCCAGGAGCGTAATCTGCAGGATGTGTCGCTGCTGGATGATGCTCAGCAGACGCTGAAATACATTCCCTGTACCGGCCACAGTCGTATCTGGCTGCTGCAGATGGAGGATGTGGCCTTCGTCAGCAGCCGGATGAGCGGCATCTACGTGACCGACCGCGAGGGAAAAGAGGGCTTTACCGAACTGACCCTGCGCACCCTCGAGAGCCGCACGCCGCTGCTGCGCTGCCATCGCCAGTATCTGGTGAATATGGCGCACCTGAAGGAGATTCGCCTGGAGGAGAATGGCCAGGCGGAGCTGCTGATGCGCGCCGGGCAAACGGTGCCGGTGAGCCGGCGCTATTTAAAAAGCCTGAAAGAGGCGATTGGCCTGTAAAGCTGGTACACTGCGCCCCATTGCATCATCGACAGTAAAAGGCCCTCATGCTCAGTAATGATATTCTTCGTAGCCTGCGCTACACCCTGAAAGTCAATAATAACGATATGGTGCGCATTCTCGCGCTCTCCGCTATGGAATCCACCGCCGCCAGCTTCGACACCTGGACGACGAAAGAGGATGAAGAGGGCTTTGTTCGCTGCCCGGACATTATCCTGTCGGGTTTCCTTAACGGCCTTATCTATGACAAGCGCGGCAAAGATGATTCGGCCCCGGAGCTGGCGCTGGAGCGTCGGGTGAATAACAACACGGTGCTGAAAAAGCTGCGGATCGCCTTCTCGCTGAAAACGGACGATATCCAGGCGATTATGAGCGAGCAGAAATACCGGGTGTCGGTGCCGGAGATCACCGCCATGATGCGCTCGCCTGACCACAAAAACTACCGCGAGTGCGGCGACCAGTTTCTGCGCAATTTCCTGCGCGGACTGACCCAGCGGGTGCATAACCCGAAGGCATGATTTTTTGCCGGGTGGCGGCTTCGCCTGACCCGGCCTACAACGACTGCCCCCGGGCGCGTGCTAGCATAGCGCCGCCGGGCAAAAAAAAGCCGGAGATACTCTCCGGCTTTTTTGTTATTTCACCTGCTGACCCGGCTTGGCGCCGTCGTCAGGGCTTAACAGGAAGATATCCTTCCCGCCAGGGCCGGCGGCCATCACCATGCCCTCGGAGATGCCGAAGCGCATTTTGCGCGGCGCCAGGTTGGCGACCATCACCGTCAGGCGGCCAATCAGCGGCTGCGGATCCGGGTAAGCGGAGCGGATGCCGGAGAAGACATTGCGTTTTTCGCCGCCGAGATCCAGCGTCAGGCGCAGCAGCTTGTCGGAGCCCTCGACGAATTCCGCGTTTTCAATCAGCGCCACGCGCAGATCGACTTTGGCGAAATCGTCAAAGGTGATGGTCTCCTGAATAGGATCGTCCGCCAGCGGACCGATGACCGGCGCCGCGGTGGCTTTCACCTCTTCTTTAGAGGCTTCCACCAGGGCTTCCACCTGCTTTATCTCGATACGGTTGTACAGCGCCTTGAACGGATTGACCTTATGCGCCAGCAGCGGCTGCTGAATGGCGTCCCAGCTCAGTTCGCTGTTGAGGAACGCTTCCGCACGCGCGGCCAGCTGCGGCAGGACCGGCTTCAGCCAGGTCATCAGCACGCGGAACATATTCAGGCCCATGGTGCAGATTGCCTGCAGGTCGGCGTCGCGGCCTTCCTGTTTCGCCACCACCCACGGCGCCTGCTCGTCGACATAGCGGTTAGCCACGTCGGCGAGGGCCATGATTTCGCGGATGGCTTTACCGAACTCGCGGCTGTCCCACGCTTCGCCGATGCTTTCCGCCGCGTCGGTGAAGGTTTTGTACAGCGCCGGGTCGGCCAGCTCCGCGGCCAGCACGCCGTCGAAACGCTTGCTGATAAAGCCGGCGTTGCGTGAGGCGAGGTTAACCACCTTGTTGACGATGTCGGCGTTCACGCGCTGCACGAAATCTTCCAGGTTCAGGTCGATGTCATCGATGCGTGAAGAGAGCTTGGCGGTGTAGTAGTAGCGCAGGCTGTCGGCATCGAAATGATTTAACCAGGTGCTGGCCTTGATAAAGGTGCCGCGCGACTTGGACATCTTGGCGCCGTTAACCGTCACGTAGCCGTGCACGAACAGGTTAGTCGGCTTACGGAAGTTGCTGCCTTCCAGCATCGCCGGCCAGAACAGGCTGTGGAAGTAGACAATGTCCTTGCCGATAAAGTGATACAGCTCGGCCGTGGAATCTTTCTTCCAGTATTCGTCGAAGCTGGTGGTGTCGCCGCGCTTGTCGCACAGGTTCTTGAAGGAGCCCATGTAGCCGATCGGCGCGTCCAGCCAGACGTAGAAATATTTGCCCGGCGCGTTGGGAATTTCGAAGCCGAAGTACGGCGCATCGCGGGAGATGTCCCACTGCTGCAGGCCGGATTCGAACCACTCCTGCATCTTGTTCGCGACCTGCTCCTGCAGGGCGCCGCTGCGGGTCCACGCCTGCAGCATTTCGCTGAACGAGGGCAGGTCGAAGAAAAAGTGCTCGGAGTCACGCATCACCGGCGTGGCGCCGGAGACCACCGATTTCGGGTCGATAAGCTCGGTAGGGCTGTAGGTCGCGCCGCACACTTCGCAGTTATCGCCATACTGGTCCGGAGATTTGCACTTCGGACAGGTGCCTTTCACAAAACGGTCCGGCAGGAACATGCCTTTTTCCGGATCGTAGAGCTGAGAGATGGTGCGGTTTTTAATAAAACCGTTCTCTTTCAGGCGGGTGTAGATAAGCTCCGACAGCTCGCGGTTCTCGTCGCTGTGCGTCGAGTGATAGTTATCATAGCTGATGTCGAAGCCGGCGAAATCGGTCTGATGCTCCTGACTCATTTCGCCAATCATCTGCTCCGGAGTGATACCGAGCTGCTGCGCTTTGAGCATAATCGGCGTGCCGTGGGCGTCGTCGGCGCAGATGAAGTTGACCTCGTGGCCGCGCATTCGCTGGTAACGGACCCAGACATCAGCCTGGATGTGCTCCAGCATGTGGCCGAGGTGGATGGAGCCGTTGGCGTACGGCAGGGCGCACGTTACCAGAATTTTCTTCGCGACTTGAGTCATAGTGAGCATTACATCTTCTGTTGTAAAAAGGGCTTCCGATATTACCAAAAGGGCTGTGGGTGCGCCATAAATGGCTGCCCATATATGGATAATCGTTACCTGTGATAAACTCTGTGATTACTGAAAGCATCTCAAAACAACAAAGGAGTCGGGATGAATTCGCAATCCCAGGCCAAATCCCCTGAGCGCCTACGTGCGATGGTCGCCGGGACGCTGGCCAATTTCCAGCACCCAACCCTGAAGCATAATCTCACCGCCCTTAAGGCGCTGCACCATGTCGCCTGGCTGGACGATACCGTCCATATTGAACTGCAAATGCCGTTCGTCTGGAGCAGCGCTTTCGAAGCGCTGAAAGAGCAGTGCAGCGCCGAACTGCTGCGCATCACCGGCGCGAAGGCCATCGACTGGAAGCTGACCCACAGCATTGCGACCCTCAAGCGGGTGAAAAACCAGCCCGGGGTCAACGGCGTGAAAAACATTATCGCCATCAGCTCCGGCAAAGGCGGCGTCGGTAAATCTTCTACTGCCGTAAACCTGGCGCTGGCCCTGGCGGCGGAAGGGGCGAAGGTGGGCATTCTGGATGCCGATATCTATGGTCCGTCGATTCCGACCATGCTGGGTGCGGAAGACAGCCGCCCGACCTCGCCGGACGGCACTCATATGGCGCCGATCATGAAATATGGTCTGGCAACCAACTCCATCGGCTACCTGGTGACCGACGACAACGCCATGGTCTGGCGTGGGCCGATGGCCAGCAAGGCGCTGATGCAGATGCTGCAGGAGACGCTGTGGCCGGATCTTGATTACCTGGTGCTGGATATGCCGCCGGGCACCGGCGACATCCAGCTGACCCTGGCGCAGAACATCCCGGTGACCGGCGCGGTGGTGGTCACCACGCCGCAGGACATCGCGCTGATCGACGCCAAAAAAGGCATCGTGATGTTCGAGAAAGTGGAAGTGCCGGTGCTGGGGATCGTGGAAAACATGAGCATGCATATCTGCAGCAACTGCGGGCACCACGAGCCTATCTTCGGCACCGGCGGCGCGCAAAAACTGGCCGAGAAATACCACACCCAGCTGCTGGGCCAGCTGCCGCTGCATATTACGCTGCGGGAAGATCTGGATAACGGCACGCCGACGGTGGTGGCGCGTCCGGACAGCGAATTTACCGACATCTACCGCCAGCTGGCGGGCCGGGTGGCGGCCCAGATGTACTGGCAGGGAGAAGTGATCCCGGGTGAGATTGCCTTCCGCGCCGTTTAAGGCCGCGGCGAGCGCATCAGCCAGTATCTGCCCTCGGGCGACGCGCCCTGTGCTTCGATGGTCCAGCCATGACGCTGGTAGAAGCGCAGGGCGTTTTTATTTTCCATCAGGCACTTCAGCGTTCCGCTGGCGGTAAAGGTCCGTTCGACCTGCGCCAGCAGCGCGCTGCCGATATGTTTGCCTTGCCAGTCGGGGTCGACAAACAGATGGTGAAGGAAATTATCGGCGGTCCATACGGCGGCAAAGCCCACCGGCTGGCCGTCGCATTCCGCGACCCACAGCTGTTCATCCGCGGTGGCGGCATCGAAATCCTCCAGCCGCCACGCCGCGGCGGGAAGCCAGGTCCACGATAAACTGCGCGCCCGCAGGAAGATCTGGCGCAGCGCCGGAGAGTCCGCTGGCTCGCCGGGGCGGACGTGGAGATTGCGCGGATCAGCGGTGATAGAAGATCTCGCCATCGTACACTTTGAGGATTTTGCCTTCGGTATCGGTGATCAGCACGTAGTTACCGCCCATATAGGTCCAGTGGCTGCCGGCGTCCGGCGCAGGCAGGTTACGCTGCTGCCACTGTTTGATGTTGTATTCCGGGGTGAGGTACATCGCCGGAACGGTGTCGCCGATGTGAAACTGGGTGAAATCGGCGGTGAACTCTTTCAGCGCATACTGATCGATCCCCGCGGCAGTAGCCGTCCAGCTGGCGCCAGCGGTGGCAAGAAGTACGCCCAGAAGCATCATTTTTGTTTTACGCATAGTTTCCTCAATATTACCTGGACTCAAAATAGCAGCCTCGTATCATTCCTGAAGCGTTGCTGAAATGGCAAGCACTGGATTTTTAAAAAGTGTAAGCAAAACGCGGCGCAAGTCTTGTGCCGCTTGCGTTGCAGCGACGGTGATGCGTATTTTGGGAGCAATCTGAAGCAGGGGAGAATCAGCATGTTCAGGCTGGAAGATCTGACCTTATTTGTCCGCGCCGCGGCGCTGGGCAGTTTTAGCGACGCGGCGCGCGAGGCCGGGCAGCAGCCGGCGCAGGTCAGCGCGGCAATTAAGCGTCTGGAGACGATCCTCAATATTCGCCTGTTTGCCCGTTCGACCCGCAGCCTGCGCCTGACGCCGGAGGGGGAGACCTGGCTGCCCTACGCCACCCAGATGCTCGATACCCTCGAGGCCGGTCTGCAGAAGATCCAGACCCCGGATGATGAAGTTCGCGGCATGTTGCAGATTGCCGTGCCGTCGGACCTCGGGCGTAACCTGCTCCTGACCCTGTTCCGCGATTTCCGCCAACGCCACCCGGCGCTGCGCCTGCGGCTGCTCTTTTCCGATCAGCTGACCGACGTGTTTAAAGATCCGGTGGACGTTGCGTTTCGCTATGGCAATAACGACGATGCCTCGTTTATCTCGCTGCCGGTGGCGCCGGAAAATCGTCGGGTGCTGGTGGCCTCGCCTGAGTGGATCGCCCGCCATGGCGAACCGCAGACCCTCGAGGAACTCAGCCAGCACAATGCGTTGATCTACATTTTGCGCGGCCGTCCGTTCGACCGCTGGTCGCTGAGCCTCGACGGCGTGGTTCAGCAGCAGAAGGTTTCCGGCACGGTGATGAGCGACGACGCCGAGGTGATCCGTCGGCTGGCGATCGCCGGGGAGGGCATTGCCTATAAATCGATGCTCGACGTCAGCGACGATCTGCGGGCGGGGCGCCTGCGGCGCCTGCTGCCGCGTTATCAGGGGGATGTGGTGCCGTTGAATCTGATTTGTCCGCACCGCAAACAGCTCTCTGCCGCGGTGCGTTTGTTATATGAAGAGGTGAAATCACATTGTGAAGGGCTTAATGCCTGACTAAGGTCGCGAAGTAATACACCAGCGGGACGGCCAATACCCACAGGCCAATCGGGATCTCCCGCCACTTACCGGCGATAGCCTTGATCACAATGTAAAACAGCAGCCCGCCGGCAATCCCGGTGCCAAAGCTGTTGGCGATAAGGGTGATCATCACCATCATCAGCACCGGCAGCCCGTCGGTGAAGTTGGCAAGATCCACTTTGCGCAGGCCGCTGAACATGTTCAGGCCAATCAGGATCAGCGCCGGGGCGGTGGCTTCTTTCGGGATCATCAACGCCACCGGCGTGAACAGCAGCATCAGCAGGAACATTACCGCCGCTGACAGCGCGGTGAGGCCGGTTTTGCCGCCCGCTTCCGCTGCCGCCGAAGATTCAATCAGCGCCGTCGCCGCCGGAATGCCCACCCACGGGCCGAGCGCGGCGGCAATCGAATCGACCATGAACGGGCGATTAATCTGCGGCATGTTGCCTTCTTCATCCAGCAGACCCGCCTCGCCGCCCACCGCCAGCGTTGTCCCCATAGTGGAGAAAAACTCAGATGCGAAAAAGACGAACAGGAACGGCAGGAAGGCGATGTTTAACGCCCCCAGCAGGTCAACCTGTCCCAGCACCGGCGCCAGCGAGTGGGGGGCATCGATAAAATGCGTCGGCAGTTTAGTCACGCCGAACGGGATACCCACCAGGGTGGCGCACAGAATGGCCCACAAAATGGCGCCCGGAACCTTACGCGCCTGCAGGGCTATCGCCAGGAACAGGCCGCACAGCGCCACCAGCGCGCCGGGGGCGAGAAAGTCGCCGAGCATCAGGGCGTTGGTTTTCGCATTGGCCAGCACCAGCCCGGCATTACGAAAACCGAGCACGGCGACAAACAGGCCGATGGAGGCCGTCAATCCCAGCTTGATCGACTGCGGCACCGAGCGGGTGACCACTTCGCGCAGGCCAAAGCGGGTCAGCAGGAAGAAGAGGATCCCCGACCAGCAGGCAATTCCGAGGCCAGTCTGCCAGCCAATCCCTTCGCTACCGGCCAGCGTCACCCCCACCAGCACCGAGCCGCCAATGCCCGGGCCGACGATAAACGGCAGGTTGGCATAAAACGCCATCAGCAGCGAGCCGACGACGAAGACCAGAATGGTGCCGGTGGTGGCGGCGCCTTTATCCATCCCGCCGATCGCCAGCAGCCCCGGGATAACCACCAGTAAATAGGCGGCGGCGAGAAAGCCGGTGATCCCGGCCAGGCATTCGGTGCGTAGCGTGCCGCCGCGCGAGCGCAGCGCAAAGCGGCGCTCCAGCCAGTTAGCGCGGGCGGAAGAGTGAAGTGTGTTATCGGCCATGCTCAGGCTCCCTGAGGATTATTGTTGTGATCGGTTGGCTCCGGGATCTCCCGGCAGGCTATCAACGGGTCGACTATCTGGCGGCTGCCGCCGTCGGTCAGACCCAAATCGGTTAAATGCGGCCCGGCGTTACAGGCAAGGCAGGTGCCTTCAATGGCCTTGAAGACCCGGTACGGCGGCTCCCAGTCGGCGACTTGGCTGCTCAGATCGCGCAGCTCGCGGAACTGACGCGCCAGTTCCGCGGCCGGGAGATCCGACAGCATGCCGGCAATCGGCATCGCCACATGGGCGAGGATCTCGCCCTGTTGCGCCAGCGCCATCCCGCCGCCGGAGGCGATAAGCTGGTTGGCCGCCAGCGCCATATCATTAGCGTCGCGCCCGAGCACCACCAGATTATGCGAGTCGTGGGAGTAGCTGGTGGCGATGGCGCCGCGCAGCTCACCCCAGCCTTCAAGCAGGGCGATTTGCGGCGTCGCCTGATGGCGGCCGTGGCGGTGCTTGACCCAGATCAGACTGAAGCCGGCGGGCAGCTGGACTATCCCGTCACGAACCTGCACTTCCACTTCGCCCCACTGGGTGAAGCGCGCGCCGCGGATATGGCGCAGGCGGGCGATGCCGTGACGAATGCCCTGGACGCGCAGAATAAAGTCATCGGCGCGGAGGGGGGCGATCTGCAAAGTATCGCGCGGCGGCGTGACGCCCGCGGCGGGCGCGATCGGTGTCAGCAGGTTGCCCGCGCGGGCCAGCAGCTTACCGCCTATGTAGACTTCGCGGGCCACCAGTTTCTCCAGGGAATCAAACACCACCAGATCGGCGCGCCGCCCGGCGGCAATCAGCCCGAGATCGTGGCGCTGCAGGCGAATAGCGGCGTTGAGGGTGGCGAATCGCAGCGCATCGACCGCCGGTAAACCGTGCTCGATCAGCAGGTTAAGCAGGGCGATGATGCCGCCTTTCTCCAGCAGCATATCCGGCGGCACGTCATCGGTGCAGACGGTGATCTGCGAGGAGAGGTGCGGCAGCGTTTTTAACGCCGCGACGATATCTGGCAGCAGATAGGGGTGCGAGCCGCGGATCTCGATCGTCAGCCCGGCGCGCAGTTTTTCCAGCGCGTCGTCCGCCGAGGTAAGTTCGTGATCGGAGGTGACGCCGGCGGCGAGGTAGGCCTGCAGGTCAGCGCCGCTCAGGCCGCGGGCGTGGCCTTCAATCAGTTTGCCGCTGTTGAGACCGGCCTGGACAATCTCCTGCATCCGCTCGCTACCGTGCAGCACGCCGTGCATATCCATCACCTCCGCCACGCCGCGCACTTCCGGCCAGCCGAGCATGGTCTCCATCTCCGCGCCGGCGAAATCAGCGCCGGACATTTCGAGACCCGGCGTGGAGGGGACGCTGGACGGGGCGGCGACCATCACCTGCAGCGGCAGATGGCGGCTGGCGTCCACCGCATAGCGCACGCCAGCGACGCCGAGGACGTTGGCCAGCTCATGCGGATCCCAGAACACCGCGGTGGTG
Source organism: Klebsiella sp. P1954 (assembly GCF_018199955.1). Taxonomy (NCBI): domain Bacteria; kingdom Pseudomonadati; phylum Pseudomonadota; class Gammaproteobacteria; order Enterobacterales; family Enterobacteriaceae; genus Klebsiella; species Klebsiella sp. P1954. Next base: position 4,704,993 of record NZ_CP073373.1, read on the forward strand.
CCCTGGGTGAGGACGATTTCCGCATAGCGCTCCGGCGGCAGGTGCGAGCTTTCGAGATGCACGTGGGTGTCCATCAGGCCGGGGGACAGGTAGCCACCGGCCAGGGAACGCACTTCATGGGCGTCTTCGCGACTGCCGCGCGGATGGACGCTGGCGATCATCTCGCCGACGATACCGACGTCAGCGGGGCGAATTTCGCCCGTGGCCATATCGACGATCTGCGCATCGATCAGCAGCAGATCAAACGGGGATTCACCGCGCGCGGCCTGCACGGCGCGACGGCGGACTTGAGCATTGCTGGACATAACCACTCCGGCACAAGGATAATGCGGATACTCTAGGGGCACAGCAAACGTTTGCCCAGATGAATAAATTTATCACCCGATAAGCTCGGGTTATTGTGCAGGACCACCGTAGCGAACCCGATGATGAACGAACCCTGGCAGCGGCTGCCCGCGCTCTCTCTTAAACAGCTTCAGTATTTCGTCACCCTGGCCCAGCTGCGCCATTTTACCGATACCGCCAGTCGGCTGGCGATTAGCCAGCCGGCGCTGAGCAGCGCCCTGCGGCAGATTGAAACGGTACTCGGCGGCAAACTGGTCAACCGTACCGCTGCGACGGTCACCCTGACTGAACTGGGGGCGGCGATTTTACCCCACGCCCAGCGGATCCTCAGCGTGGCGCAGGCGGCCTTTTCCGATATGCAGCAGATTGTCGAGGCGGGTGGCGACGGGACGGTGCGGATCGGTCTGGTGCCGTCGGTCAGTTCGCTGCTGTTTCCGCTGCTGCCGCAGACCCTGGCTGAGGCCTTTCCGCGTCTGCGCATTGAATTTCACGATCAGACCAACGATGCGCTTATCCAGGCGCTGCAGCGCGGCGAGATTGATTTCGGCATCGGGGCGATCGACAGTTCACTGCCCGCAGAACTGCTAGTCTATCCGCTGCGCGAAGATCCCTTCGTGGCGGTGCTGCACCGCGACGATCCGCTGGCCGCGCAGGCGCATCTGCCGTGGAAACAGCTGGTGGGGCGGGATATTGCTGTGTTCTCGAAGGGCAATATCCAGCGGCTGGTGGCGGCATTAGTGGAGAGCCATCGCCTGACGCTGACCACCCGCTACCAGGTGGACTATATCGAAACCCTGTATGGTCTGGTGCGCTCGCGCTTAGCGGTGGCGATTCTGCCGGCGCTGTACACCACCCATCTGCAGGACCCGGCGCTCAGGGTCGCCCACCTGCAGCAGCCGGCGCTCGCCCGCACAGTGGCCCTGATGCGCGGCCCGCAGGCGCTGCCCCCGCTTATTGAAGACTGTTTTTCTCTGCTGCAGGCCGCCTTGCGCTAGGGCAGGTGCTTGATCAGTACGTCCAGGTTTAAGTGGTTGATATACTCCAGCGAGTGTGAGGAGAGGACGCCCAGCAGCCGGTTATGGTGCCCGGCAATAATTAAATCGATCTGCCGCTGCCGAACGCAGGTTTCCACGTCTTCAAACCGGCGGGTGGTCACCAGCGAGAGGGTATCCACCGGCAGGGAGACGGTGCAGGCCAGCTCGTTGAGCAGGGCTTTGGCCTGGATCACCTCCTGCGAGACCTGATCGTCGCGCAGGCTGTCGGAAACATAGTTCAGCGCCCGGTAATCGGTGCTGATGTGGGCGATGGTGATGCGCATGCCGTTCTCTTCTGCCATTCTGGCGGCATGCTGGAGCAGCGGGACGCCGTCCTGACTGCTGTTAATCAGTACCAGCGCATGGTGATAAACGGCCATGGCGTATATCCTCGGTAGGCTAAATAGCGCATGATGTCATTATTTTCCGCCCGCCAGCAGCGGAATGCAATCCCGTCCGGTTGCCTGATGAGCATGATGGCCGCGAAGGTGTCGTATCCAGGGCTAAAGGCTTGTTGTATGAACCGGTGAGTTGCGGTAAATTCCACAACGCTTAACAATTTCACTATTTTGACTCGGGGTGCCCTTCTTAGTTGAAGGCTGAGAAATACCCGTACCACCTGATCTGGATAATGCCAGCGTAGGGAAGTCAGAGACCGCAGGGTCATTGCTTCTACCTCGTCTGGCGGGAGCAAACCATGCCTGAGCTGCTGAATCCCGCGCCTGTCGCGCACCTGCGCCATCTGCTGCGCGCCCATTCCCCCCTTGTGCACTGCATGACTAATGACGTGGTGCAGACCTTTACCGCCAACGTTCTGCTGGCCGTCGGCGCCTCGCCGGCGATGGTGATCGATCCCCGCGAAGCGGCGCAGTTTGCCGCTATCGCTGATGCGCTGTTAATTAACGTCGGTACCCTGACCGAAGATCGCGCCGTGGCGATGCGCGCCGCGGTGGAGCACGCCCGTCAGGCCGGCAAGCCCTGGACGCTGGATCCGGTGGCGGTCGGCGCCCTGACCGTGCGCACTGCCTTTTGTCACGAGCTACTGGCCCTCCAGCCGGCGACCATTCGCGGCAATGCCTCTGAAATTCTGGCGCTGGCCGGGATGAGCGCCGGCGGGCGCGGGGTGGATACCACCGATACGGCCGCCGCGGCGCTGCCGGCGGCCCAGGCGCTGGCTCGTCGGCTGGCTACCGTGGTGGCGGTCACTGGCGAGGTGGACTACGTCACCGACGGCGAGCGGGTGCTCAGCGTGGCGGGGGGCAATCCGCTGATGACCCGGGTGGTGGGCACCGGCTGCGCGCTGTCGGCGGTGGTGGCGGCGAGCGCGGCGCTGCCGGGAGACCGGCTGGAAAACGTGGCCGCCGCCTGCGGGCTGATGAAGCAGGCCGGGGCGATCGCCGCCCGTCAGGGAGGCCCAGGCAGCTTTATTCCGGCGTTTCTCGACGCGCTGTATCAGGAGGTGCAGGGATGAAACGCATCAACGCCCTGACCATCGCCGGCACCGATCCCAGCGGCGGGGCCGGTATCCAGGCCGATCTGAAAACCTTCTCCGCGCTGGGGGCCTATGGCTGCTCGGCGATCACCGCCCTGGTGGCGCAGAATACCCGCGGCGTACAGTCGGTCTATCGCATCGAACCGGATTTTGTGGCCGCGCAGCTCGACTCGGTGTTCAGCGATGTGCGTATCGATACCACCAAAATCGGCATGCTGGCGGAGACCGATATTGTGGAAGCCGTGGCCGAGCGGCTGGCGCGCTACCGGGTGGCCAACGTGGTGCTGGATACCGTCATGCTGGCGAAAAGCGGCGATCCGCTGCTGTCGGCTTCGGCGGTGGAGACCCTGCGTCAACGATTGTTGCCGCAGGTGTCATTGATCACCCCGAACCTGCCGGAAGCGGCCGCGCTACTCGATGCCCCCCATGCGCGTAACGAACGGGAAATGCTGGAGCAGGGGCGGGCGCTGCTGGCGCTGGGCTGCGGCGCGGTATTGATGAAGGGCGGCCATCTCGACGATGCCGAAAGCCCGGACTGGCTCTTCACCCGCGAAGGGGAACAGCGGTTCACCGCGCCGCGAGTGCAGACCAAAAATACCCACGGCACCGGCTGTACGCTCTCCGCCGCGCTGGCGGCGCTGCGCCCGCGTCACGCGGACTGGGCGGCCACCGTTATCGAGGCGAAGGCCTGGCTGTCGGCGGCTCTGGCGCAGGCCGACTCTCTGGAGGTGGGCCACGGTATCGGGCCGGTGCACCATTTCCACGCCTGGTGGTAAATGGCAGCGCAACGGGACAGCAGAATCTCCTGAAAAAATGGCCCCCCGGCTGGAAAATAGGCTAAGTCGGTACCAGGCTTAACCTGCCCAAAAAAATTGGGTTGGGATAATGCATGCCGGCTTCGGCCGGCCTTACGGGAGATTGCTATGACTGATATTACGCAGTTGCTGGGCAAAGATGCCGAGAGCCTGTTGCAGCACCGTTGTATAACCATTCCGTCCGACCAGCTGTATCTGCCTGGCGCAGATTATGTTGATCGGGTGATGGTGGATAACAACCGACCACCGGCGGTGCTACGCAATATGCAGACCCTGTACAATACCGGACGCCTGGGGGGAACCGGCTACCTTTCCATTCTGCCGGTTGACCAGGGCGTGGAGCACTCGGCGGGCGCCTCCTTTGCCGCCAACCCGCTGTACTTTGATCCGAAAAATATCGTCGAGCTGGCGATCGAAGCCGGCTGTAACTGCGTGGCGTCGACCTACGGCGTGCTGGCCTCGGTGTCGCGCCGCTACGCGCATCGCATCCCTTTCCTGGTGAAGCTCAACCATAACGAAACGCTGAGCTATCCCACCGAATACGACCAGACTCTCTACGCCAGCGTTGAGCAGGCGTTTAATATGGGGGCGGTGGCCGTGGGAGCGACGATCTATTTCGGCTCAGAACAATCGCGTCGTCAGATAGAAGAGATTTCCGCCGCCTTTGAGCGGGCCCATGAGCTGGGCCTGGTCACCGTGCTGTGGGCCTATCTGCGCAATTCGGCGTTCAAGAAAGACGGCGTCGACTATCATGTTTCCGCTGACCTGACCGGTCAGGCCAACCACCTGGCGGCCACCATCGGCGCCGATATCGTTAAGCAAAAGATGGCGGAGAATAACGGCGGCTACAAAGCGGTTAACTTCGGCTATACCGACGATCGGGTATACAGCAAACTGACCAGCGATAACCCCATCGATCTGGTGCGCTACCAGCTGGCCAACTGCTATATGGGCCGCGCCGGGCTGATCAACTCCGGCGGCGCGGCGGGCGGGGAGACCGACCTTGCCGACGCGGTGCGCACGGCGGTGATCAATAAACGCGCCGGCGGCATGGGGCTGATCCTGGGCCGCAAAGCGTTTAAGAAATCGATGGCCGACGGTGTGAAGCTGATCAATGCCGTGCAGGATGTTTATCTGGATGGCAAAGTGACTATCGCATAAGGCAAAAATCCGGGCGGCACCGCCCGGATTGCTCGTTGTTTGTACCAGATGCGGTTTATTAAGACTCTGCCGCGTTGGCGGTAAACGGTTTCGCATGCTGATCGCTGGTAAAGCCAGGCTGTTCAACGCGGATTAACGGGCACAGGAAGAAGGCCAGAATATATAAGGCGGTATAGGCTATTACCACGCCGATAGTGCTGAAATAGGGCAGCAGTACCACGGCAATCGCCGGCGCCAGAAAGTTCGACAGCCCGGCTGACAGGTTATAGACCGAAATCGCCGCGCCTTTATGGTTCGGCTCCAGCGCCGGGAACACCGCCGCCATCGGCACAAACGCGGCGACAAAAATCCCCAGGGCAATAGCCGGTACCAGCGCCATGGCAAAATTATGGCCGAAGTGCTGGGGCAGGTAATAGAACGCCAGGCTGGAAAGCGCCATCCCGATGCAGCCGAACCAGCGGATAACCTTCATCCAGCCCATTTTCTCCGCCATAATCCCCCAGAAAACGTTCGAAAAGATCGTGGTGAAGAAGAATGCCGCCCATACCTGCAGCCATTCCGAGGTGGTAAATCCCAGCTCATCAACAAACATCATCGGCATGATCACCGCAAAACCAAACAGCGACAGGGTGTTGATAATGCGCACAATGCTCGAGAACAGAATGCTGCGGTTGGTATAGAGCAGCGTCGCCGCGCGCCCCAGTTCGGCGAATTTTTCACGAGTGGTCAGGTTCTGCATATGGCGCGGCGTTTCGGTATGACGCATCGACACCAGCGCAATAATGCCGCCGGTGGCGCAAAAGAGCAGCGCCAGCCACAGGGTGCCCATTTCGCCAATGTGGGGAATGGTAAAGCTCGGAATATAGCTGCCGAACACGCCGATACCCACCGAGTAGACCGCCCAGAACCAGCCCAGCGCGGAGCTGGAACTGTCGCTGCGGACGTTGTGGATAATGGCGACGATAAAGGAGTAGAGGAACAGCGGGTAGGCCAGGCCGCGGATGCCATAAAACAGCAGGATCAGCGCATAGTTGGCGCGACCGAGGCCGAAGACGAGGAACAGTACGTGGAACACACACCACAGCACGAAGCCAATCAGCATGGCTTTACGTGGGGTAATGATTTCCGCCACCACGCCGGAGACCCACGCCGACAGGGCGGCAGCCAGACCGTAGAGAGTAAAGGCAAAGGAAGCCTGCGCCGGGGTGAATCCGAGTGCTTTGATGTAGTGCGACAGAAAAGCCAGCTCAAAGCCGTCGCCGGTCATAAACACGGCGATGGCGACATATCCCCAGATGAGGTTGAGCGGTAGACCGTACCACTGTTTGTTATTAACGGACATGTTGACCTCGATTTCAGAGTGCAGATGAGTGTCTCCGCTGCACAGCAGCGGAGCATTATTGTTATAAAATAAGGAGGTATGTTATTCGCGAATCAGCCTGCCGGCCTGTTGTAGCGCCTTATAGGCCGCATACCTGCGCTGATGAAGCGGGCTAAACGCCGTCTCGCTGTGATAGGTGGCATCCACCTGAGTAAACTGCTTCATGGCCTCCGGCAGCGAAGCCGCGACTCTGCCCGCCACCGCGCCGAGGATGGCGGAACCTAACAGCACCGGCTCGCGGCTGGCGGTGCTCACGACGCTAACGCCGCAGGCGTCGGCCAACAGCTGACGCACCAGCGGATGCTGCCCGGCTCCGCCGCTGATGACGATATTTTCACTCTCAATTCCGCAGGCGCGCTGGGCGTCAATGATCTGTCGCAGACCATAGCCAATCCCGCATAGCCCGGCAACGTACAGCGCGGTCAGGTTATCCAGGTCCCGCTCCATCCCCAGCCCGGCAATCAGCGCTTTCGCGTGGGGATCGGCAAGCGGCGCGCGATTACCGAGAAACTCCGGAACGACGTGCAGACCGGCGGCCAGCGTTACCGCCTCAGAAGGGGAAGCAACTTGCGTCAGAACGCGATCCGCCAGCCAGACCGGTAGAGGGACGCCTGCGGCTTTCGCCTGCTCGCGCGCTTCCGCCGCCGCCGGATGGAAGCTCAGCAGCTGGTCGATAGCCGCGCCGGCGGCGCTTTGCCCGCCTTCACTTAGCCAGTAGCCCGGCACCATCGCCGAATAGTAAGGGCCCCAGACGCCCGGGACGAATACCGCTTCCTGAGTGGTGGTCATGGTGCAGGAAGAAGTGCCGAAGACATAGGCCATATTGTTGACCGCGCCGTTAAGCACGCCGACGGTACCGATGCCGCCCGCGTGGGCGTCAATCATCCCCACCGCCACCGGCGTACCGATCGGCAGGCCCATCTCCTCTGCCGCCGTGGCGCAAAGGCCCTCGCCGCAGGGGGTGCCTGGATCGACAATCCGCTGGCCGATGCGGACAAAATCTTCATCCGCCAGCTCTTCGAGGCCAATCTGGCGGAAGTAACCGGCATCCCAGCGTTGTTCATGCGCCAGGTAGGTCCATTTACAGGTCACCGTGCAGACCGAGCGGGCTTCATCGCCGGTTGAGCGCCAGGTGAGGTAATCGGCGAGGTCGAAGAAGTGGCGCGCCTGCTGATAGATGTGCGGGCGATTCTCCTTCAGCCACAAAATTTTCGGCGTTTGCATCTCCGGCGAGATTTTGCCGCCAACGTACCGCAGTACCGGGTGGCCCGTGGCATTGATCTTTTCCGCCTGCCCGGTGGCGCGATGATCCATCCAGACAATAATGTTGCGGTCCGCATCGTCCGAAGGCCCGACCGCCAGCGGCGCATCGTTATCGCCAATCACCACCAGCGAGCAGGTGGCATCGAAGCCGATCCCGGCGATCGACGACGGCGAAACGCCGGCGCTGGCCACCGCCGTTTTAATGCAGTAGCACACCGCCTGCCAGATCTCACGGCTCGACTGCTCGACCTTGTTTCCGGCGCTGCGAAACAGGGTTATTTCCCGGGTCGCGTGGGCGAGGAGCTCGCCCCGCAGATTGAATACCCCGGCGCGCACGCTGCCTGAACCGACATCCACGCCAATAATGTTTTGCGTATCGTTTTGCATCACATCCTCTCACAGGCTGGCCAGGGTCAGAGATCCACGCTGTTCGGCAGGATCACAATGTCGCGTACGGTGACGTTTTTCGAACGCGTCACCATAAACAGCACCGACTCCGCCACTTCAATCGGCTGCATCAGGCTGCCGTTGGCCAGCGCTTCGTCCATTTTGGCTTTTGGCCAGTCGTCCAGCAGAGCGGTAACCACCGGGCCCGGCAGTACGGCGCCGACGCGCACGCCATACTGCGCCACCTGGCGACGAGTGGTGTGCACAAATGCCTGCACCGCGAATTTCGACGCGGTATAGACAGGCTCCCAGATCACCGGCACCACGCCCGCGATCGAGCTGGTGAAGATAATATCCCCGGATTTTTGCGCGATCAGATGCGGCAGGACGCTGCGCACGCAGCGGAAGGCGGCGTTGATATTAAGGTGCAGCACGCGGTCCCAGACGTCCGGGTCGCCCTCGGCCACCGGCCCGCCGATATAGGCGCCGGCGTTGGCGTGGAAGATATCGAGACGCCCGGTAAGCTGCAAAATGCCCTGCAGTAGGTTATCGACCTGGTCCGCCTGCATCAGGTCGACCTGCAGGGCGAAGGCGTTTTCGCCAAGTTCGGCGACCAGTTTGTTGAGCTTTTCGCCTTCGCGGTCGATTAGCACTACTTTTGCGCCAGCCCCCAGCAGGGTCCTCGCGCACTCGAGGCCGATACCGGACGCCGCGCCGGTGATCGCGGCGACTTTACCGCTGAGGGAAGTATTCATAGAGGAGACAGAGTGGTTCATTTTATAATCCTTTGCCGTGTCTGGTTAAAACTATCGAACGCGAGGGCATCACGTTCGAGGTGATAGACTAAAACTGGTAACATATTGAATATCAGCATCTTAATTCAGGCTTGCTGGCATGTTGAGGCGGTATGCGCGCGTACTTCCTGGCGTGAAAAGGATGCTCAATCGATGAAGCTATGTTGCTCTCGCTTCATCGATTGAGCAAGTGGGGAAATTAACAGCGACATGATTTTGTGACGCAAGTTGGAAAAATGAAGAAGATAACGATTTACGACCTGGCGGAACTTTCCGGCGTTTCGGCGAGCGCGGTGAGCGCTATCCTCAACGGTAACTGGAAAAAGCGCCGCATCAGCGCCAAGCTTGCGGAAAAGGTGACGCGGATTGCCGAGGAGCAGGGCTATGCGATTAACCGTCAGGCCAGCATGCTGCGCAGTAAAAAATCACACGTCATCGGTATGATTATCCCCAAATATGATAACCGCTACTTCGGTTCCATCGCCGAACGCTTTGAGGAGATGGCCCGCGAGCGCGGCCTGCTGCCGATTATCACCTGTACGCGCCGGCGTCCGGAACTGGAGATCGAAGCGGTAAAGGCGATGCTCTCCTGGCAGGTTGACTGGGTGGTCGCGACCGGGGCGACCAATCCGGATAAAATTTCCGCGCTATGCCAGCAGGCGGGCGTGCCAACGGTCAATCTCGACCTGCCGGGCTCTCTCTCGCCGTCGGTGATTTCGGATAACTACGGCGGCGCGAAAGCGTTGACTCATAAGATCCTGGCTAATAGCGCCCGCCGCCGCGGAGAGCTGGCGCCGCTGACCTTTATCGGCGGGCGCAGCAGCGACCATAACACCAGCGAGCGTTTACGCGGCTTCCACGATGCGCATCGCGAGCTGGGGCTTAGCGTGCCGCAGGCGAATATTCTGGCTCCCGGCTATTCGAAAGGCCACGTTGAGGACTGCCTGCAGGAGCGGTTTGGCAGCGAGAAGACGCTGTTGCAGGGGATATTTGTTAACTCGACGATATCCCTGGAAGGGGTTGTGCGCTGGCTGTCGCAGGTGGGGCTAACCGGCAGCGAGCAGCCGCCGATGGGCTGCTTCGACTGGGATCCGTTTGTCTATCTGCTGGGGCACGATATCGACATGGTGCAGCAGGACGTGCCGGCGATGCTGGACGCGGTTTTTTCGATTATTGACGCCGGCGAAGCCAGCCAGCAGCGGATTGAAATTCCCCCGCGACTGATGAGCAGCAGCTGAGTCGCTGTCTGGCTGTTCGACGTTACCGCGTCAGCAGCCAGCGGGCGGTATGCTCATCGGTCACCAGGCCATTAATCCAGCCGCCTTTAAGGGCGGCCAGGATCGCCGGTCGTTTATGTTCTCCACAGGCAGCGGCAATCCGCGGGCAGTGGCTCTGGCGGATATCATAGCTGGTGATCATGCGGTTGATCTCGCTGTCTACCACGTCGCCTTGCGCATCAATAAACCGCCCGAGGATCTCCCCGATGCCGCCGCGGGCGGTCAGCTCATCCATCTGCGCCTGATTGATAAAGCCGTCTTTAAAGATCGGACTTTGCGTGCCCAGCGGACCAATGCCGACAAAAATCACGTCCGCCTCGCGGGCGACGCCGGAGACGCTGCGGAATAAGCGATTGGTGCACCACATTTCATACTCATCCGCGCTTTGGGCGTAGCGCGGTGCCGGCCACTGATAGTACTTGGCCTTAATTTTGCGGGTCAGCAGCAGGGGCACGTCATCGTAATAATTGCACTGCCCGTCGGCGTTCATGGCGCTGATCAGCGCCACGCAGCGGGTATTCAGGCTGTCAAAATCGATGCGCTGCAGCGCTTTTTTCAGGGTCAGGCCCGAGCCCAGACCGATAATTTTCTCTTTATCATCCTGCAGATAGCGAGCCATCAGCTGATAGCAGCCAAATGACACACTGTCGAGGGTACTTTCTTCGCTAAAGGCGGGGACCACATTGCACTCGATCAAGCGGTATTTTTCCTGCAGCAACTGCGCATAATCGAGGCAGTTCGCTACCGGATGGTGCAGATTAATCGACACAATCCCTTCTTCTTTCGCGGCGGCGATCAGCCGTTGCACCACCGGTCTGGAGGTGCCCAGCTGGCTGGCAATCTCACTCTGATTCTGGCCGGCGATGTAGTACATCCATGCGGCACGCACCTTCTGATCCAACCGGATATCGTCTTCTTTACTCATGGTTTCCCGCCCTAAGTTGCTGGCCAGGGCACGCAATTGGCCCGGCGAATACCCGCATTCTCGCCGTGGTTGGCATAACTGGCAAGCTTTTGCTCTTTACTGGTCATTTGTAATTTAATTGGGTAATTGCTCTTTTGTGATCGATGGCTCTTATTTTGGTCAAATGATCAATTACAGTGGCGCAATCAACTCAAGGAGAGCAGAACATGAACAATCAATTCACATGGCTTCATATCGGTCTGGGTTCTTTTCATCGCGCGCATCAGGCGTGGTATCTGCATCGTCTGATTGCTTCCGGGGATAATCGCTGGCGCATCGCGGCGGGGAATATTCGCAACGACGCCGAGCAGGTGGTACAGGCGCTGGCGGCGCAGGGAGGACGTTACGTCCTCGAGACCGTCAGCCCGGAAGGGGAGCGCGAATATGAAGAGATCACCTCAATCCAGAAACTGCTGCCGTGGCAGGCCGGGCTACAGCCGCTGATTAACGAAGGGGCAAACCCGCAGACCAAAGTTATCGCCTTTACCGTGACGGAAGGGGGGTACTACCTGAACACTCGCCATCGGCTGGAAACCAGCAACCCCGATCTGCAGGCCGACCTGCAAGGCGAGTGCAAAACCATTTACGGCACCCTCGCGCGGATCCTGGAAAAGCGCATGGCCGACAACGCCGGGCCGCTGACCCTGCTCAACTGCGATAACGTGCGCCATAACGGCGAGCGTTTCCACGACGGTATGGTCGAGTTCCTGCAGCTCACCGGCAAACAGGCGGTGATTGACTGGATGGCGGCCAATACCACCTGTCCGAACACCATGGTGGACCGCATCACCCCGCGTCCGGCGGCCGATCTGCCGGCCCGCATCAAAGCGCAAACCGGAATTGATGACAAAGCGCCGGTGATGGGGGAGACCTTTATCCAGTGGATAGTGGAGAACAACTTCCGCGATGCCCGCCCGAATCTGGAGGCGGTCGGCGTGGAGATGGTGGAGTCGGTCATCCCGTATGAAGAGGCGAAAATCCGTATTTTGAACGCGTCGCACAGCTGCATTGCCTGGGCGGGAACCTTAATCGGCCAGCAGTATATTCATGAAAGCACGCTGACCGATGTTATCTACGCCATTGCCGACCGCTACGTCACGGAGGACGTTATTCCGTGTCTCGGCGATAACGGTATTGATCTGCCGACCTACCGGGATGTGGTGCTTAAGCGCTTTACCAACCCCTATATCCAGGACACCAACCAGCGCGTCGCCGCCGACGGTTTCTCGAAAATTCCGGCGATGATCGCGCCAACCTTGCAGGAGTGCTACCAGCGCGGCGTCCGCCCTGAGGCGACCGCCATGCTGCCGGCGCTGTTCTTCGTCTTTATGGAGCAGTGGCACAAGGGAACTCTGCCGTATCAGTACCAGGACGGCATCCTGGATGCGCAGGCGGTGCATGAGATGTTCGAGGCTCAGGATCCGGTGGCTGTCTACGCGCGCGATAAAGCCCTGTTTGGTGATCTCGCCAACAACGCGGATTTCCTGGCGCTGATGCGCGAGAAAGTCGCTGCCGTTTACACGCTGATTAACTAAGAGGTGGCTATGTATCTGGGTATCGATCTCGGCACATCGGAAGTCAAAGCGCTGGTCATTGATGAGAACCATGAGGTTATCGCCAGCCATAGCGCGCCGCTGAGTATTCAGCGGCCTCATCCGCACTGGTCAGAACAAGCGCCGGAGCTATGGTGGGAGGCGACGGAGTACCTGATGGCCACGCTACGGGAAAAATGCGCCCAGCATTGGCCGGCTATTAAGGCGATTGGCCTCTCCGGGCAGATGCACGGCGCGGTGTTGCTGGATGCAGAGGGGAAGGCGATCCGTCCGGCCATTCTGTGGAACGACACCCGCTGCGCCGCAGAGTGCGCCGAGCTGGAGGCGATGGCGCCGGAGCTGCATCAGGTGGCGGGCAACCTAGCGATGCCGGGCTTTACCGCGCCGAAGCTGTTGTGGGTGCGCCGTCATGAGCCGCAGCACTTTCAGCGCACCGCCACGGTGCTGTTGCCCAAGGATTATCTGCGCTACCGGATGACCGGGAAGAAAGTCTCCGATATGTCGGACGCCGCCGGGACGCTGTGGCTGGACGTGGCGAAGCGCGACTGGTCCGACGCTCTGCTGGACAAGTGCGGCTTGTCACGCAGCCAAATGCCGACGCTGGTCGAAGGCTGCGAGGTTTCCGCCACCCTTGACCCGCAGGTGGCTGCGCGCTGGGGGCTGAACGCCTCGGTGATGGTGGCCGGGGGCGGGGGGGATAACGCGGTCAGCGCCATTGGCGTCGGCGCGGTCTCGCCGGGAGATGCGTTTATTTCGCTCGGCACCTCCGGGGTGCTGTTTGTGGTGACCGATGCCTATCGTCCGGCGCCGCAGTCGGCGGTACATGCGTTTTGTCACGTGCTGCCGAACCTGTGGCACCAGATGAGCGTCATGCTGAGCGCCGCCAGCTGTTTGCAGTGGTTCTGCCGCCTGACCGGCACCACGGAGGTGGCGCTGCTGGCGGAGATTGCCGAGCTAAGCGAGGAGGATAAAGCCAACGCGCCGTTCTTCCTGCCCTATCTCTCCGGGGAACGAACCCCGCATAACGATCCTGACGCGCGCGGCATCTTCTGGGGCATGACCCACGCCAGCCTGCGCGCGCAGCTCGGCTACGCGGTGCTGGAGGGGGTGAGCTTTGGGATCAACGACGGCCTGCAGGCATTGAAAGAGAGCGGGACGCCGATCGCGCAGTGCTCGCTGGTGGGCGGCGGCGCCCGCAGTCCGTTCTGGGCCCAGCTGCTGGCCGATATTCTCGCTATGCCGGTGGTGACCCACAAAGGCGGAGAGACCGGCGGCGCGCTGGGCGCGGCGCGGCTGGCCTGCCTGGCTGCGGGCAAACCGGTTGCCGCGGTGTGTGAAAAACCGGAAGTCTGGCAGACCTGGCGTGCGGATCCCATTCGCCACCACACCCTGATGCAACGCTACGCGCAGTTTAAGGCCCTGTATTTAAACGATCTGCACTATCGACAGCACTGATTTTCATCATAACCGCCGCTTCGTTGCACGTCGCGGAGCGGCCACCCTGTACCCTGAAAACGAGGTCATTATGTCTATCAATAATAAACAGTGGCTCGGTTTACCCCTGAACCTGCTCTGGGGATACATCGCCATTGCCGTATTTATGACCGGCGACGGTTTTGAATTAGCCTTTCTGTCGCACTATATCAAAGCGCTCGGCTTCTCTCCGGCGGAGGCCTCCTTTGCCTTTACCCTCTACGGCCTGGCCGCTGCGCTGTCGGCGTGGATTTCCGGGGTGGTGGCGGAAATTATCACCCCGCTGAAAACGATGATGATTGGCTTCGTGCTGTGGTGCGTATTCCACGTGCTGTTCCTCGTTTTCGGCCTCGGTCACGCCAACTATGCGCTGATCCTGCTTTTCTACGGCATCCGCGGCTTCGCCTATCCGCTGTTCCTCTACTCGTTTATCGTGGCGATTGTCCATAACGTCAAAAGCGACAACGCCAGCTCGGCCATCGGCTGGTTCTGGGCGGTGTATTCCATCGGCATCGGGGTCTTCGGCAGCTATATTCCGAGCTTTACCATTCCGCACATTGGCGAAATGGGCACCCTGTGGCTGGCGCTGGCCTTCTGCCTTACCGGGGGCGTGATTGCCCTGGTTTCCCTGCGCCATATTCAAACGCCGCAGCATATGCAGAATCTCACCACCCGTGAGAAGTTTTCCGAGCTGGGACGCGCCGCGACGCTGCTCTATACCAACCGCAATATTCTGCTGTCGAGCATGGTGAGGATTATCAATACCCTCTCGCTGTTCGGCTTTGCGGTGATTATGCCGATGATGTTTGTCGATGAGCTGGGCTTCAGCACTTCAGAATGGCTCCAGGTATGGGCAGTCTTCTTCTTCACCACCATTTTCTCTAACGTGCTGTGGGGGATCCTCGGGGAAAAACTGGGCTGGATGAAGGTGGTGCGCTGGTTCGGCTGCATCGGGATGGCGCTCTCCAGCCTGGCGTTTTACTACATTCCTCAGCACTTTGGCCATAGCTTTGCGATGGCGCTGATCCCCGCCATCGCCCTCGGGATCTTTGTCGCCGCCTTCGTGCCGCTGGCGGCCGTGTTCCCGGCGCTGGAGCCGAAGCATAAAGGCGCGGCCATTTCGGTCTATAACCTGTCGGCGGGGATGTCGAACTTTCTCGCGCCGGCGATTGCCGTGGTGCTGCTGCCGTTCTTCAGCACCATCGGGGTGGTGATCGCCTATACCGCATTGTACGTGGTGGCCTTTTTCCTCTGCGCCTTTATCCGCGTGGAGCAGCCGGGGTTCTCCCACAAGGAAGCAACCGCCCGCGAGCAGGTTGAATTCTCTTAGGTGATGCGGCTGGCATGAAGCGCATGCCAGCCTTAATGAGGTGAACGAATGAGTATGCAGGCGGTTATTTTTGACATGGATGGCGTGATTATTGATTCCGAGGCGCTGTGGCGCCAGGCGCAGATTGACGCCCTCGCGCAGTGGGGGGCAACGGCGAGCGTTGCTGAATGTGAAACCCTGACCAAGGGCAAGCGCCTCGACGACATTGCCGGCACCTGGTGCCGCTATTTTCAGCTTGATCTCGCTCCGCAGCGGCTTGAAGACGCCATCCTGCAGCGCATTACCCGCCTGATTGCCGCGAAAGGCGAACCGATGCGCGGGGTGCAGGAGGCGTTACGCTATTTTCGCGAAGCGGGTTATAAGATTGCGCTCGCCACGTCATCATCTCGTCAGGTTATTGCCGCTGTGCTGAACAAGCTTTCGCTCTGGCACTTTTTTGACGCGATCTCCAGCGCGGATGATGAACCACGCGGCAAACCGCACCCGGCGGTGTACCTCACGACGCTGCGGAAGCTCAATCTCAACGCCAGCCAGTGTCTGGTGATTGAGGATAGCTTTACCGGCTTTTGCGCGGCCCAGTCGGCGGGGATTGCCACGATAGTGATTGCAGAAGATAGCCAGCACGCGCGTTTTCAGGCCGCCGCTGGCCGCTATCAAACCTTACCTGAACTGCTGGAAGCGCTTAGCGCGGAGCCAGCGGCGGCGGTTTAAGTCAGCCATTTGTGGGCGCAGACATTCCCGGGATGTAGCTGGTCGGTTAATCTCTTTTCTGCGCTCACGCCCCATTGATAGCCTTAATCCGCGGGAAAGGTTCAGGGGGGGCGCCAAACCGGTTTTTTGCCAGGTGGCGGCTGCCGCCTGACCCGGCCAGCGCAGCGCCGCCGGGCAGTGTGCCCCTGTCCGCCTCAGCGTAGCAGCGGGCAGTCGGGCGGCAGCCGGCAGCGCAGGGCCGCCGGTAACAGCTCCATACGGAAGGTTTTGCCGCTGAGCGGCTCGCCGTCGAGGTTAAAGGTCATCTCATGGGGCGCGGTTATTTCAAACCACGAGGAGACACCGTCAACAATATTCGGCGAGTTTTCCGGATTCGCCAGGGTGCTGAACAGGGCAGGGATCAGCTCTTCGCCGGTGAAAATGCGCAGATGCAGCAGACCATCGTTAATCAACGCCTCCGGACACAGCTGCTGGCCGCCGCCGGCCTGGCGGCCGTTGCCGATGCCAATGACCAGCGCATCGCCCTGCCAGTGAAAGTTCTCCCCGCGGATCTCGCAGCGGTCCGGCTTCAGGGTATCCATGCGCATCAGACCGTGGATTAAATAAGAGACACCGCCGAGCGCGGCCTTGAGTTTTTCCGGCGTTTCGGTGGTGATCCGGGTGCCGAACCCGCCGGTCGCCATATTAATAAAGCCGGTTTTATCATTCACCCGGGCGATATCTATCGGCACATCGCGGCCGACGATCGCCAGCTTGAGGGCGCTGGCCAGATCCTGCGGAATACCGACGCTGGTGGCAAAGTCGTTAGCCGTGCCCAGCGGTAAAATCCCTAGCGCCATCTTGCCGCCGCGCTCCACCAGCGCGGTCGCCACTTCATTAATGGTGCCATCGCCACCGCCGGCGATCACCGTTTCAACGTTCAGCTGCAGGGCTTCATCGATAAACCGAGCGGCATCGCCCTTTTCCCAGGTCACGCGGACGTGAATATCAATCCCTTCATCGCGTAACAGGTTAACCGCTTCGCGTAGCTGCGGTTCATTGGCACCTTTGCCGTTAAGGATCAGTAAGCTGGCAGGAAACGTAGACATCATCAAGGGAACCTTTATTGCTCAATGTTGCATAAAGTGTACCGCATGACGAAAGCGAAGACCGGAGGAGAGGCAAAAAAATAAGCCCGCGTAAGGGAGATTACGCAGGCTAAGGAGGTGGTTCCTGGTACAACTAGCATTTATGGGTTATGTTTTTCAGCGAAATGGATGATACCTGTTTCGATCGAAACGGTATGTGATCCGATTCTAATATCCTTACATCGTGAAAAAAATAACGCAAATTAACTAGTTACCGTGCGGATTTCTGGTTGTTTGACCAGTAAAGTTGCGCATCAGCAGGGCATACTGCAGGGGCAGGTCGTCCGGCACAGGCAACCAGACGGTATAGCCATCGCCCGGGGCCACCGGCATGGTTTCGCCTTTGCCATTCTCCATATGCTCAAGGGTGAAATTGACGTTACCCTGCGGGGTCATCAGCTCAAGGCTGTCGCCGACGCTGAACTTATTTTTGACCGCCACGGCCGCCAGCGGGCCGTTACGCTCTCCGGTGAATTCGCCGACAAACTGCTGGCGCTCGGAGACGGAGTAGCCGTACTCGTAGTTCTGATAATCGTCATGGGTATGGCGGCGCAGGAAGCCTTCGGTGTACCCGCGGTGGGCCAGCCCCTCCAGGGTCTCCAGCAGGCTGGTGTCGAACGGTTTGCCGGCGGCGGCATCGTCGATCGCCTTGCGGTAAACCTGAGCGGTGCGTGCGCAGTAGTAGAAGGATTTGGTGCGGCCTTCGATCTTCAGCGAGTGAACGCCCATCTGGGTTAGACGCTCAACGTGGGCGATAGCCCGCAGATCTTTCGAGTTCATGATGTAGGTGCCGTGTTCGTCCTCAAAGGCGGTCATGTACTCGCCCGGACGTTTGGCTTCCTCAATCATAAAGACTTTATCGGTCGGCGCGCCGATGCCGAGGGTGGGCTCCACGGTCTGCACCGGGATCGGCTCATATTTGTGGACGATGTTGCCGACGTCGTCCTCTTTGCCTTCCGCCACGTTGTATTCCCAGCGGCAGGCGTTGGTGCAGGTCCCCTGGTTCGGGTCGCGCTTGTTGATATACCCGGAGAGCAGGCAGCGGCCGGAGTAGGCCATGCACAGCGCGCCGTGGACGAAAATCTCGATCTCCATCTCCGGCACCTGGCGGCGAATCTCTTCGATTTCATCCAGCGACAGTTCACGCGACAGGATCACGCGGGTGAGCCCCATCTGCTGCCAGAATTTGACCGTCGCCCAGTTGACGGCGTTGGCCTGCACTGAAAGATGGATCGGCATCTCCGGGAAGTGTTCCCGCACCAGCATGATTAAACCCGGATCGGACATGATCAGCGCGTCCGGACCCATCTCCACCACCGGCTTCAGATCGCGAATAAACGTTTTCAGCTTGGCGTTATGCGGGGCGATGTTGACCACCACATAGAATTTTTTACCCAGCGCGTGGGCTTCATTGATGCCGAGCTGCAGATTTTCGTGATTGAATTCGTTGTTACGCACGCGCAGCGAGTAGCGCGGCTGGCCGGCATAGACGGCATCGGCGCCATAGGCGAAAGCGTAACGCATATTCTTCAGCGTTCCCGCCGGGGAGAGGAGTTCTGGTTTAAACATGGTGTTCTCGTTCTGATGACAGGTCAGATTCGCCGCACCTGGTGCGGCGAGTTGGGGAGTGTCCCCACATTAAGGGCGGGCATTGTAGCGCCGCGGCGAAGGGGAGTAAATATCAGATAGGTATCTTTCAGTATGGCTAATTTGTTTGCCATTTTGAACCTGGGCAGTGCTCACACTGACAGCGTTAATAACGCCTGGTGGGATAGGCTCTAGGGAGTTCCCCGGGTTGCGGCGTAAACGCCTTACCCGGGCTACGGATTGCAGATGGCGGTGAACGTGTAGCCCGGCGAAGCGCAGCGCGAGCCGGGAAAAGGCTAACTACGCCAGCCGGCAGGCGTCCGCTTCCCAGCGGTAGCCAACGCCATACACCGCGCGGATAAACGACTGCTCGGCGTCCAGCGCCTCCAGCTTGCGCCGCAGGTTCTTGATGTGGCTGTCGATGGTGCGATCGGTGACTACCCGATAATCGTCATACAGATGGTTGAGTAGCTGTTCGCGGGAGAACACTTTGCCCGGCTCCTGGGAGAGGGTTTTCAGCAGCCGGAACTCGGCGGGAGTGAGGTCCAGCAGCTTGTCGCGCCAGGAGGCCTGAAAACGACCTTCGTCGACAATCAGCGGGCTCTGGGCGTCCAGCGCCTGCAGATCGCGCTGCGGCTTGCAGCGGCGGAGGATGGTTTTTACCCGGGCGACCACTTCCCGCGGGCTGTAGGGCTTGCAGATATAGTCGTCGGCGCCTATTTCCAGCCCCAGCAAACGGTCGATCTCTTCGATTTTCGCCGTCACCATCACCACCGGAACATCGGAGAAGCGGCGAATTTCCCGGCACAGCGTCAGACCGTCGGTACCGGGCAGCATCAGATCCAGCAGGATCAGATGCGGCGGCGTCTGGCGGACGTAGGGCAGGACCTTGTCGCCGTGGTTAATCAAGGCAGGCGCATAGCCGGCGGCCTGCAGATAATCAATCAGCAGCTGGCCGAGCTTCGGTTCATCTTCCACGATAAGGATGCGTGGGGTGTTTTCATCTACAGGCAATTCAGTCATACGTCTCTCGGTAAATCATGTTCCAGAGGTAACTCAACTTTAATGCTAACCCCGCCAAAAGGCGAATGGTCGGCACGCAGGGTGCCGCCGTGGGCCGCTACGATATTGAGGCAAATCGCCAGCCCGAGGCCGGAGCCGCCGCTGGCGCGGTTGCGCGATCCTTCCGCCCGGTAAAAGCGTTCGCACAGGCGGGCCAGCTGCTCATCGCTGACGCCGGGGGCGCTGTCGGCGAAGTCAATCACCAGCATCCGGCCGCTGCGGCGGGCGGTGATGTGCAGGCTGCCGCCGCTGTCGGTATAGCGCAGGCTGTTCTCCAGCAGATTGTTGAAGAGCTGCATCAGGCGGTCGCGGTCGCCGAAGATCATCGCCTGCTCCGGGAGCGACACCTGAATGCTTAGCTGCCGGCTGGCGAAGCGCTCGCGAAAAGCGCCCGCCGCCACTTCCAGCAGGGTGATGATATCCAGTGAGGTTTTCTGGTAGGCCAGCGCCCCCTCGTCGGACATCGACAGCTGATGGAGGTCGTCCACCAGCTTGGTGAGAGTAGCCACCTCGGCCTGCAGAGAAGGAATCGACTCGGGGGTAAAGCGCCGGACCCCGTCCTGAATCGCCTCCAGCTCGCCGCGCAGCACCGCCAGCGGGGTACGCAGCTCATGGGAAATATCGGCCATCAGATCGCGACGCATCTGCTGGTTGCGCTCCAGGGTGCTGGCGAGCTGGTTAAAATCCTGCGCCAGGCGGCCGAGCTCATCGCCGCCGGTCACCGTCACGCGGGTGGAAAAGTCGCCTGCCGCCAGCTTATGGGTGCCTTCCACCAGCCGCTTCACCGGCGCCAGCAGACCGCGGGC
This sequence comes from Klebsiella sp. P1954, assembly GCF_018199955.1. NCBI lineage: Bacteria > Pseudomonadati > Pseudomonadota > Gammaproteobacteria > Enterobacterales > Enterobacteriaceae > Klebsiella > Klebsiella sp. P1954. The sequence goes on from NZ_CP073373.1 coordinate 4,725,555, forward strand.
CAACGGGAAAGTGGCCAGCGCGGCAAGCAGGGTGGCAAGGGCGACGATCAGCCAGCTGGTGCGCTTTTGCTGCCGGTCGAAGTTAATGTCGGTATTGCGCGTCAGCCGCTCTACCGGCGAGGCGATCACTTTGCCCACCTCCGCGCCGTTGACCACGATGCTGCGCTGGGTGCCGTCCTCCGGGACGCGCTCACGCGGCCCCACCAGCACGCGCCCCGACTGATCTACCACCCAGAACATGGTGCGCCAGCCGTGGGGCGGCATTTCCGGCCTCGGGCGCGGGCCGTCAGGGGGGCCATCCGGCGGCGGCCCGTCCGGGGCGGCGTCCGGCTTCATGGTGTGCCCCGGCGGCGAGCGGTCGTCGTTATCCCGTTCGAAGGTGCGCAGCAGCTGGAAGATAAAGCGGTCATTATTGCGCAGAAACGCCCAGCTGCCATGCTGGGCATACTGCTCGCTCAGCGCGTCGCTGAGCATGGTTAAGCGTTGCTCATTGCCGCGCTTGATATAGTCGATAAACCCGCGTTCAAAACTAATGCGCACCGCCCAGTGCATGCTGATCAGCAGCACGATGCAGGTGGCGAATATAGCGAGGAACAGCTTGCCGGTAATACCCGGGCGCCAAAATTTCACGATCCACTCCTGTTGCGTCGACGGAGGACGGTATTGCTGCCGACGTCATCCGGTACCCGGGAAAAGATGAGCGCCGGGAGGGCGATGATCGCCGCCATGCTCAGATAGGTGTAGAGAAAGACCTGATGGGTGCTGGCGGCGTCGAGACTCATATGCTGCTGGCCATACAGCCCCAGCAGCAGCCCGGCGATGGTCACGCCGATACTCATCGACAGCTGCATCACCATCGACAGCAGGCTGTTGCCGCTGCTGGCCAGATCGTCCGGGAGATCTTTCAGCGTCAGGGTATTCATCGAGGAGAAGCGGCTGGCGTTGATCATCCCCTGCAGAAACAGGACCAGCGGCAGCACATAATACCAGCCGGCCAGGGCGCTAAACATAAACAGCAGGCTGACCGCCGCCAGGCCCAGGGTGCTGGCGACCAGCACCCGACGGTAGCCAAAGCGGTTGACCACCTGGACCACGATCCGCTTCATGCCCATGCTGCCGAGCACCATCGGGATCATCATCAGCCCGGCGTGAAAGGGGGAGAAGCCGAGGCCGATCTGCAGAAACACCGGGGTCATAAACGGCAGCATGCCGCTGCCGATGCGTCCCGCGAAGCTGCCGCCGAGGCCGAGAGAGAAGGTGCGGTTGCGAAACAGGTTAAGGCTAAACAACGCCCGGGCGTTACCGCGGGCGTGCCACAGGTAGAGCAGCAGGGCGCAGAGGCCGACGGCCACCAGCCCCGCCAGCCAGGCAGGGGAAATGCCGAGCCCTTTCTGGCCGTCGAGCGCCAGGGTCAGGGTCGCCATTCCGGCGGCCAGCAGCAGAAAGCCAGAGAGATCGAAGCGCCGGGTCTGCATGGTGTAGTTGGGCATCAGACAGAGGGTGGCGATCGCGCCGACGATCCCCACCGGGATATTGATGAGGAAGATCCAGTGCCAGGAGGCGTACTCCACCAGCACCCCGCCCAGCGCCGGGCCGAGCAGCGGGCCGACCTGGCCCGGCAGGGTGACGAAGGTCATCGCCGCCATATACTGATCGCGCGGGACGATCTTCATCACCGTCAGGCGGCCGACCGGCACCATCATCGCGCCGCCGACCCCCTGCAGCACCCGCGCCATCACCAGCTGGTCGAGGGTGCTGGCCTGGGCGCAAAACAGCGATCCGGCGGTAAACAGCACGATGGCGGTGAAGAAGATATTGCGCACCCCGACCCGGTCGGCCAGCCAGCCGCTGGCCGGCAGCATCACCGCCACCGTTAACACATAGGAGACGATAATCATATGCATATGCAGCGGACTCTCCCCGAGGCTTTTGGCCATCGAGGGGAGGGCGGTGTTAACGATGGTGGTATCCAGCGACTGCATAAAGAAGCCGAACGCCACTATCCATAGCTGCCAGCGCACGCTGGCCGGGAGGTCTGTCATGTTATTCGCTTACCGGTTGAGAGGAGTTACGCGAAAAACGCAGCCGCAGACGGTCAAAGAAAAGATAGACCACCGGCGTGGTGTAGAGCGTTAACAGCTGGCTCATCACCAGACCGCCGACGATGGTGATCCCCAGAGGCTGGCGCAGCTCAGAGCCATCGCCCCCGGAGAGCACCAGCGGCAGGGCGCCGAACAACGCGGCGAGGGTGGTCATCATAATCGGCCGGAAACGCAGCAGGCAGGCCTGGAAAATCGCCTCTTCCGGCGTCAGGTTGCCGTTACGCTGCGCCTCCAGGGCAAAATCAACCATCATGATGGCGTTTTTCTTAACGATGCCAATTAATAACATAATCCCAATCAGGGCGATTAGGCTGAACGGGGCATCGAAGATCTCCAGCGCCAGCAGAGCGCCCACCCCGGCGGAGGGCAGCGTCGAGAGGATGGTCAACGGATGCACATAGCTCTCATATAGCACCCCCAGCACGATATAGACCGTGGCGATAGCCGCGAGGATCAGGATCACCTGCGCGTTCATGGTCTGCTGGAACACCTGAGCGGTACCGGCAAAGGAGCCGCGCACGCTCGACGGCACCCCGAGCTGGGTCATCGCGCGGTCAATGGCCTCGCTGGCTTCCGACAGCGAGCGGCCGGTGGGCAGGTTAAAGGAGATAGTGGATGCCGCCGACAGCCCCTGGTGGTTCACCGACAGCGGGGCATTGGCCGGCTGCCATTTGGCGAAGTAGGCCAGCGGGATCGGCTTGCCGTCGCTGTTAATGACGAACATCTTATCCAGGGCGCTGACGTCCTGGGTGTAGGCCGGATCCACCTCCATCACCACCTTATACTGGTTGAGCGGCTGGTAGATGGTAGAGATCTGCCGCTGGCCAAAGGCGTTGTTCAGCAGGTTGTTGGCGTCCTGGACGCTGATGCCGAGGCGCGACATGGTATCCCGGTCATAGACCAGGTCCATTTCGGCGCCATTGTCCTGCTGATCCGAGTTGACGTCCGCCAGCTCCGGCAGCGCCGCCAGCGCTTTGCGGATCTTCGGCTCCCACTCGCGCAGCGCCGACAGGTCGTCGGACAGCAGGGTGTACTGATAGCTGGCGTTCGACTGCCGGCCGCCGACGCGGATATCCTGCACCGCCATCAGAAACAGGTTGGCCCCGGGCTCGTTGGCCAGCTTTTTGCGCAGCCGGTCGATCACCTGCTGCGCCGTCTCGTGGCGCTGGTCGCGCGGCTTGAGGGTGATAAACATCATCCCGCTGTTGACCCGCGAGCCGCCGGTAAAGCCGGTGACGTTATCCACCGCCGGATCTTCGCGAATGATCTTCATAAAGTCCTGCAGCTTGCCGCGCATCGCCTGGAAGGAGATGCTCTGGTCGGCCTGAATGCCGCCCATCAGCACCCCGGTGTCCTGCTCCGGGAAGAAGGTTTTCGGGATCGAAATGTAGAGCCAGACGCTGAGGGCGATGGTGCCGAGCACCACCAGGCCGGTCAGGCGGGTATGCTTCAGCACCCATTTTAACGATTTACCATAGCCGCCCTGCACGGCCACCAGCAGGCGGCCAAAGCCGCGGTTGCGCGTCGGCTGGTGGGGCTTGCCGCTTTTCAGCAGCCAGCCGCACATCATCGGCGTCAGGGTGAGGGAGACCGCCAGCGAGATGCCGATCGCCACCGACAGGGTGACGGCGAACTCGCGCAGCAGGCGGCCGGGCAGGCCGCCCATCAGCAGCAGCGGCAGGAACACCGCCACCAGCGACAGACTCATCGACAGCACGGTAAAGCCGACCTCGCGGCTCCCCTGCAGCGCCGCCTGCAGCGGTTTCATCCCCGCCTCCAGATGGCGGGAGATATTCTCCAGCACCACGATAGCGTCATCCACCACGAAGCCGGTGGCGATGGTCAGGGCCATCAGCGACAGGTTATTGAGGCTGAAGCCGCACAAATACATCGCGGCGAAGGTGCCGATTAAGGAAACCGGGACGGCGACGGCCGGGATCAGCGTGGCGCGCCCCGAGCGCAGGAACAGGAACACCACGAGGATCACCAGCGCCACCGAAATCACCAGCGTCTGTTCCACTTCCTCCAGCGAGGCGCGGATGGTCGGCGAGCGGTCCTGGGCGATCTGCAGGTCGATAGCCGCCGGAATGGTCTGCTGCAGCTCCGGCAGGCGGGCGCGGATGCTGTCCACCGTCTGGATAATATTGGCTTCCGGCAGTTTGCGGATCATCAGCAGGATCGCCGGTTTGGCGTTGGTCATCCCGGCGTTGCGTACGTCCTGCACCGAATCCGAGACGGTGGCGACATCTCCCAGCCGCACCGCGGCGCCATTCTGGTAGTGGACGATCAGCGGCTGATAGTCGGCGGCGGTCTTCAGCTCATCGTTGGTCTGCACCTGCCAGCGGTGCGCGCTGTCCTCCAGCGCCCCCTGCGGTTTGCGCACGTTGGCGTCGCTGATGGCGGTGCGCACCGCGTCCAGCGACACGCCCTGGTTGAACAGCGCCTGCGGGTTGAGGTCGACGCGCACCGCCGGCAGGGAGCTGCCGCCGACGTCGACATCGCCCACGCCGTCGATCTGCGCGATGGTCTGCGCCAGCTGGGTGGAGGCGAAATCATACAGCTCACCCTGGGAGTAGGTGTCCGAGGTCAGCGTCAGGATCATGATCGGCGCATCCGACGGATTGGCTTTGCGATAGGTCGGCCGGCTGGGCATCCCGCTCGGCAGCAGGCTTTGCGCGGCGTTGATCGCCGCCTGAACGTCGCGCGCCGCGCCGTTGATATCGCGGTCGAAGTTAAACTCGAGAATGATGCGGGTGCTGCCCAGCGAGCTGGAGGAGGTCATCTCATTGACCCCGGCAATCCGCCCCAGGGAGCGCTCCAGCGGGGTGGCCACCGACGAGGCCATGGTCTCCGGCGAGGCTCCCGGCAGCGAGGCGCTAACCATGATCACCGGGAAGTCCACCTGCGGCAGCGGGGCCACCGGCAGTAGCCGGAAGCCGAGAATGCCGCACAGGGTGATGGCCAGCGAGATGAGGATCGTCGCCACCGGGCGGTAAATGAAGAGGGCGAAAAACTTCACTTACGCCTCCTCTTCCTGACGCGGGAAGCGGCGCTTCAGGTGCAGCGACAGGCGGTCGAACAGCAGATAGATCACCGGGGTGGTGAACAGGGTCAGCACCTGGCTGAGCATCAGACCGCCGACCATGCCGATCCCCAGCGGACGCCGCAGCTCGGCGCCGACGCCGGTGCTCAGCATCAGCGGCAGGGCGCCGAGCAGGGCGGCGAGGGTGGTCATCAGGATCGGACGAAAACGCAGCAGACAGGCCTGGTAGATCGCCTCCCGCGGCGGCATGCCCTGCTCGCGCTCAGCGGCCAGCGCGAAGTCGATCATCATGATGGCGTTCTTCTTCACGATGCCGATCAGCAGAATGATGCCGATGATGGCGATCACGTCCAGCTCGCTGCCCGCCAGCCACAGCGCCAGCAGCGCCCCGACCCCGGCGGTGGGCAGGGTGGAGAGAATCGTGATCGGATGGATAAAGCTCTCGTACAGCACCCCCAGCACGATATACATCGCCACCACCGCGGCGACCACCAGCCAGACGGTGCTGCCGAGCGCCGACTGGAAGGCCAGCGAGCTACCCTGGAACTGGGTGCGAATATCGGTCGGGAAATCCAGCGACTGTTCGGCGGCGAGGATCGCCTCCACCGCTTCGCCCAGCGAGTAGTTGTCCGGGACGTTAAACGAGATGGTGGTCACCGGGAACTGATCGAGGTGGTTCACCGACAGCGGGGTAAAGCGCTGCTCCACCGTGGCGATGGCGGTCAACGGCACGATGCCGCCGTCGCTGCTGGTGAGACGGATATTCTCCAGCGCCGCCAGGCCCGGCGTCGCCTCGGTATCCTGCTCGAGCACCACGCGATACTGATTCGCCTGAGTGTAAATAGTGGAGATCAGCCGCTGGCCGAAGGCGTTGTACAGCGCATTATCGACATCGGCCATTGAGATACCGAGGCGGCTGGCGCTGTCGCGATCCACCTTGATATAGGCGGCCAGGCCTTTGTCCTGCCAGTCGCTGCTGACGTCGGCCAGCTGCGGCTGGGCCTGCAGGCGGCTGAGCAGCGGCGGCACCCAGGTGCTCAGCGCCTCGAGGGAGTTTGCCTGCAGGGTGAACTGGTACTGGGTGCGGCTCACCGTGGTGTCGATGGTGAGATCCTGGGTCGGCTGCAGGTAGAGCGCCACGCCCGGGACGCCGTCCACCGCCTGCTGCAGGCGGCTAATCACCGTCTGGACGCGGTCATCGCGTTCGTCCAGCGGCTTGAGGTTGATCTGCAGACGGGCGCTGTTCAGCGCCGGGTTGGTGCCGTCGACGCCGACGAAGGAGGTCAGACTCTCCACCGCCGGATCCTTAAGGATAATGCTGGCCACCTGCCGCTGGCGCTCGGCCATGCTGGCGAAGGAGACCGACTGCGGCGCCTGGAGGGTGCCCTGGATAATGCCGTTATCCTGGATCGGGAAAAAGCCTTTCGGGATAAAGACCCACAGGATAATCGACAGCGCCAGGGTGCTCAGCGCGACGCCGAGCGTCAGCCACGGATGGTTCAGCACCCGGCTCAGCCAGCGGCCATAGACGGCGATCACCCGTTCGAAGAAACGCTCGCTGGCCCGCGAGAATCGGTTCTGCTTGCGCAGTGATTCGTGGCTTAGCATACGAGCGCACATCATCGGCGTCAGGGTCAGGGAGACCACCGCCGAGATAAGAATAGCGACGGCAAGGGTGACGGCGAATTCGCGGAACAGGCGGCCGACGATATCGCCCATAAACAGCAGCGGGATCAGCACCGCGATCAGCGAGAAGGTGAGGGAGATGATGGTGAAGCCGATCTCCCCCGCGCCCTTCAGCGCGGCGGCCAGCGGCTTCTCGCCTTTTTCGATATAGCGCGAGATGTTCTCGATCACCACGATGGCGTCATCCACCACGAAGCCGGTGGCGATGGTCAGGGCCATCAGCGTCAGGTTGTTGATCGAGAAGTCGAGGAACACCATCACCGCAAAAGTGCCCACCAGCGATAGCGGCACCGCGACGCCGGGAATAATGGTCGCCGGCACGTTGCGCAGGAACAGATAGATGATCATCACCACCAGGGCGATGGCCAGCATCAGCTCAAACTGGGTGTCGCGCACCGAGGCGCGGATGTTGGTGGTCCGGTCGGAGAGGACCTGCACCTTCACCGATTTCGGCAGGCTCTCGGTGAGCTGCGGCAGCATCTGGCGAATGCTGTCGGCGGTGTCGATGATGTTGGCCCCCGGCTGGCGCTGGACGTTCATCACGATGGCCCGCTGCTGGTTGGCCCATGCCCCCAGCCAGCTGTTTTCGGCCCCTTGTTCGACGCTGGCGACATCGCCGAGCCGGATCGGCGCCCCGTTCTGATAAGCGATAATCAGCCGGCGATAATCCTCAGCGGACTGCATCTGATCGTTAGCGGAAAGCGTCACCGCGCGGGCCGGACCGTCGAGGCTGCCTTTCGCGGAGTTAACGTTGGCGCTGGTGATAGCGGTGCGCACGGTTTCGCTGGTCAGGCCGAGGGCGGCGATGGCCTGGGCGTTAAGCTTCACCCGCACCGCCGGGCGCTGGCCGCCGGCGAGGGTCACCAGACCGACGCCGGAAACCTGGGAGATCTTCTGCGCCACCCGGGTCTCCACCATATCCTCAACCTGGGTCATCGGGATGGCGGAGGAGGTGACGGCGAGAGTCATGATCGGCGGATCCGCCGGGTTCACCTTGCTGTAGACCGGCGGGTTGGGCAGATCGCTCGGCAGCAGGTTGGTGGCGGCGTTAATGGCCGCCTGCACTTCCTGCTCGGCGACGTCCAGCGGCAGGGTCAGCTGGAACTGCAGCGTGACTACCGAGGCGCCGCCGGAGCTTTGCGACGACATCTGCTTAAGGCCGGACATCTGGCCGAACTGGCGCTCCAGCGGGGCGGTGATGGCGGAGGTCACCACGTCCGGGCTGGCGCCCGGATAGAGGGTGACTACCTGAATGGTCGGGTAATCGACCTCCGGCAGGGCGGAGACCGGCAGAAAGCGGTAGCCGATGATCCCGGCCAGCAGGATCGCCACCATCAGCAGAGTGGTGGCCACCGGACGCATAATAAACAGCCGGGACGGGCCGCCGGTGCGGCCTGGAGGTAACACCTGCATCAGGAACGCGCTCCGTGTTTACCGCTCTGGCGCGGGGCGGGCTGCGCCTGCTCGCCGCTGCTGGCGGTGACAACTTCTACCTTCGCCCCCTCGGTCAGGCGGTCAATCCCGTCGGTGACCACGCGATCTCCGGCGGAAAGCCCGGCGCTGATGACTACTTTCTGGCTGTCCTGGATGCCGGGCGTCACGCTGTGTTTGCTGACCTTATTCTCATCGTTCAGCACCCATACGAAATGCCCTTCGTTGCCCATCTGCAGCGCGGCGGCAGGGATCACCACCGCGTTCTGCTGGGTGTCCACCAGCAGGCGGGCGTTAACGAACTGATTGGGGAACAGCGCGTCGTCCAGATTGCTAAAGCGCGCCTTCAGCTTGATGGTCCCGGTGGTCGCATCGATCTGGTTATCGAGGCTCAGCAGCTCGCCGACGCTGATTTTCTGCTTATTGGTGCGATCCCAGGCTTCGACGCTGAGCGCTTTGCCCGCTTTCTGCGCCTGCACCACCGTGGCGATGCTGCTTTCCGGCAGGGTAAAGACCACGTCGATCGGGTGCGTCTGGGTAAGGACCACGATCCCGGTGGTATCCCCGCTGGAGATCTGGTTGCCGATATCGACCTGCTTTAAGCCGACGCGGCCGTCAATTGGCGCGGTAATGCGGGTCCAGTCGAGCTGCAGCTGGGCGCTGGCGACGGCCGCTTCATCAGCTTTCACCGTGCCGGCGGATTCCACCACCAGCGACTGCTGAGTGTCGAGCTCCTGGCGGGAGACGAGGTTGGTCTTCACCAGCTGCTGGTAACGAGCGAGATCGCGGCGGGCGTTGGCAAGGGTGGCCTGATCTTTCGCCAGCTGACCCTGCGCCTGGGCGAGAGCGACTTTAAACTGGCTGGGGTCGATCTGCGCCAGCAGGTCGCCGGCTTTGACCTGCTGACCCTCCTGGAAGTGAAGGCTCAGCAGTTGGCCGTCGACCCGGCTGCGGACGGTGACGGTGTTGGCCGCCGTCACCGTACCCAGCCCGGTGAGATAGCGCGGGACCGCTTCTTCGGTGGCGGTGGCCGCCTGCACCGGCGCCAGCGCGGCGCCAAAGCGGCCATGGCGTGCGCCGCCCGGCCCCTGCGGGCCCTGTCCGGCGGCGGGAGCCCCGCTGCCGCTCGTCCCGCGATCGTGCCAGAACCAGTAGGCGGCCCCGGCGATAATCACTACCGCCAGCGCGGCGCCCCAACGACGTATGTTACTGCCTTTCATTAGTTTACGGTCTCATCCTGAAGCGTTTCGCTGAATGATACTAGTTTAGTGAGGGAAGGGGCCGTAAAAATGGAGGAATTATGAAAAGAAGGTTGAGAAATGTCTGGATAACCGCCGCGACGCCGGGCGCTCCCGCGGCCGATATCCGGGGTGATATCAACTTTTAGTTTAAAAAAGCAAAAAATAGTTGTATCCGCGGGGGCTTTAATTAGATTTATGCGGTGAATAAATCAGTGCATTCTCATAATAATAAAATATGCACTTAAAAATCAACGGGTTAAATAATCAGGGGTCATTGCTGTGGCAAACGCAAACAAACTCACGCTCTTCATCGTCGTTTTTATGCTGATGGGGATCCTCTCCGGCGCGGCTATCCATGCCTACGCGACGCCAACCACCGTTTCCGCCTGGGCGGACAATATTACGCTGCTTACCGATCTGTTTCTGCGGTTGATCAAAATGCTCATCGCGCCGTTGGTCTTCAGCACCCTGACGGTCGGCATTATGCGCCTCGGCGAGACGGCGACCATCGGCCGGGTAGGCGGCAAGGCGATGGTCTGGTTCATCACCTCCTCGGTATTATCCATTCTCGTCGGGCTGGTGATCGTCACCTTCCAGCACCCGGGCGCCGGGTTAAACCTGGCGGTGCCGAAAGAGGCGGTGGATACCGGCCTGGCGGTCAGCGGCATGAGCCTGAAAGGGTTCCTGTCGCACACTATCCCCACCAGCATCACCGAGGCGATGGCCAACAACGAGATCCTGCAGATCGTGGTGTTCTCGATGTTCTTCGGCATCGCCGGCGCGTCGCTGGGGGAGAAGTTTAATGCTCCGCTGGTGGCGGCCCTTAACGTGGTGTCGCACATTATGCTGAAGGTGACGGGCTATGTGATGTACGTTGCGCCGCTGGCCATCTTCGCCGCCATCTCGTCGGTGATTGCCTCCCAGGGGCTGGGGATCCTGCTCAACTATGCTTCGTTCATCGGCGGCTACTACCTGGCGGTGCTGTTGACCAGCGCGGTGCTGATTGCCGTCGGCTATATGGTGCTGAAAAAAGAGGTTTTCCGCCTGCTGAACATGCTGAAAGATCCGGTGCTGGTGGCCTTTACCACCAGCAGCTCGGAAGCGGCCTATCCGAAGACCCTCGAGCGACTGGTGAAGTTTGGCTGCTCGCGCAATATCGTCTCGTTCGTCCTGCCGATTGGCTACTCGTTCAACCTCGTTGGCTCGATGGTCTACTGCTCCTTCGCCGCGATGTTTATCGCCCAGGCCTATAACGTGCCGCTGAGCTTTAGCGAGATTACGGTCATGATGCTGACCCTGATGCTGGCCTCGAAAGGTATCGCCGGGGTGCCGCGTTCTGCGCTGGTGGTGCTGGCGGCGACGATCCCCAGCTTCAATATACCGGTCGCCGGGATCCTGCTGCTGATGGGTATCGACCATTTCCTCGACATGGGGCGCTCCGCCATCAACGTGCTGGGTAATGGCATCGCCACCGCGATGCTGTCGAAAAATGAAGGGTTGCTGACCGACGAGGAAGCGCAGCCGGACTGGGAAGTGGAGAAAGCGGAAGCCTGATCCTGCCGCGCCCTTTCACTGAGGGCGCTATTCCACAAGGAAAAAAGGACCCCTGACAGGCACGTCAGGGGCAATGTGACGAAGTATCAGTTTTCCTCGTGTAGCGTGTTTTTTATTATATAAAGACGGGCGGTAATGTCTTTATACCGAGGAAGCGTCAGAGTTTAACGTTATGTCCGCCAGCGCTGGATATTTTTTAGCATCCTGCGACTATTTTCGGATTTCCGACAATATAGCCAGGTCAATATCTTATTTTTTTGTGCTGCTCTTTGCCTACCAGCGCTCTCGTAAAAGATTCATAAACTGGAAAAATTCATGATTATTATTCAGGCTGTATTTTTCCATGATCTTATTCTTATGATAGGCGGCGGTGCGGGGACTCACACGCTGCAGGGCGGCGATTTTACTTATATCCAGCCCTTCGAGAATACCGTGCACTACGGCGGTCTGCGATCGCGATAACACGCGATGCGGACAGCTGGCGCAGCTGAGTTCCCGGCCTGCGGCGTCGGTAGCCGTGGGGGTCATACAATGCTGAAGCTCGCTTTTAATGATCGTCAGCAATTGCGGAATACTGGCCGTTTTTAGCGAAACAAAAATGACCCCTTTCAGGCAGTTAATCATGAACTCATCTTCCGGCAGCTGGTCATAGCTATGGAGGATAATCAACGAACTTCCTCTTTTTCTGTTCTTAATCAGGGTATTACACAGGTATATTTCCCCGGGGATCACTTCGCAGATAATGATATCTTCAGCTGACAGATCGGTGTTACGCCAGGAAAAACGCGCCCGCAGATCGCCCCGGGTGAGGTCATTGACCATGGCCACCAGCGATTCACGGACAAAGGCGTTGCGGGTGTTGATGGTGACATTAATGTTTCTCATGGCGTTATTTCCTTACGCAAAACATAACGCCATGCTGTGACAAATCCTCCGGGCGTATGCGGTGTGTTGAAGATATAAAAGTACCTACAATAATTTTTTATTATTTTAAAGTGAATTATTTACGACGCATCGAACGCTTATCGTTAAAAGTAAATTTCTGCCGCCTCCTGTCTTTCAGATAGGAAATAAAACTGTATACAGAGATGCTGAAGAAAAAAATGCATAGCAATAAAACTAACCACGTTTGCATGGCCATCGTTTTTACCCTGATTGTGTTGCATGGTGTCAGAATTTGCCGCGAACGGCTAATACGTTTTGTTATATGCTTTTCTGTCCCGTGAAAATCTTACGCCATCATCCTGATGTGCTAGCACTATAAGAAAGTTCTTAAGGTCATCGTCAGTCTCATTCCTCTCATTTCTCTCAGAAAATGAGAAAAATTAACACTTACGAGTTTTTTATATCCCGCGCGGCCGCCGACGCGCCCCGTCGTTCAGGAAATAAAGGCCAGTCCCTTACCAAAGATTGCGCGAACGGGCAGGTGGATCCCCTGCTGGCGTGCCTTGTGACGCAGGCGGCTAACCACCACGTCGATCCGGTGCAGGTCAGGCTCGCTTTCATGGGAAAACAGGCAGGCATGGAGATCCAGTTTGCTGCACACTTCGTTGCGATTGCGCATCAGGAGCTCCACCAGGCGATATTCCTGCTGGGTTAACTCCAGCGTCCGGGCGTCGGGTGAAATCAGTTTATCCTCGTGCAGACGCCAGCTGCCGGGGGAGACGGCCGGCGGCGTGCCGATCGCCTCCGCAGTCGGAGCCGCCGGACGGTCCTGGCGCAGGCGCGCGCCGAGGGCGGTGAGGGTCTCGGCAAGATGGGCGAAGTTTACCGGTTTGATCAGATAGGCATCGGCTCCAAGGCTCAGCGCCTGCAGTTTATCCTGCTGCTGGCCGCGGGCGCTGACCACCACCAGACCGTAGTGCCCCAGCTCATGCAGATAGTTCAGTACGCTGAAGCCATCCTCGCCGGGCAGGCCGATATCAACCAGCACGATATCCACCGGATGGCTGTGCAGTTGCCGCCAGAAGGCTTCGGCGCTGCGCGTCCCCCACACCTCGAAGCCGCGATAGCCCAGCCAGGCCAGCAGTTCATCCAGCAGATCGGCGTTATCTTCAATTATCGCCAGCCGTAAAGCCATACGTCGTTCTCCTCTTAAGCAACCGTGGGGAGGGTGAGAATAAAGGTGCAGCCGTCCGGGCCATGCTCGGCCAGCCACAGTTTGCCATCATGAGCCTGCACTATCTGACGCGCAACATACAGTCCGAGACCGGTGCCGCCTGGCACCGGCGATGTGTGCTCGCCGCGGCGGTAGCGCTCAAAGATCAGTTCCGCCTGTCCGGCGGGGAGTCCCGGGCCGTGGTCGCGAATGCGTAGCTCCGTTTGCCCGGCATCGGAATGAATATCGATGGCGATTTCACCGGGGGGCGAATACTTGACGGCGTTATCCAGCAGATTAGCGATGGCGATGCACAGCAGGCCGGCATCGGCCTGCAGCTGCGGGCTTTCCACCGCGCCGTGCTGGCGGATGTTCAGGTAGTGATCATGGGAGATGGCCACCACCGAGGCGGCCATGTTGATCACCGTCAGCAGGGCGGTCTGCTGGCGCTCGACGTGCAGATCGTGGGAGGCGAGCCGGGCGTCGGCAAGGCAGTTATCGGTGAGCTGCACCAGGCGGGTGGCGGCGCGGCCGATGCGATCGAAGCGCGCCTCCTGGCTGGTCGAGGCCGCCGAGAGGCGAAGATTCTCCAGCGCCGCCTGGATCACCGCCAGCGGGGTGCGGAATTCGTGCGCCACCATGCCCATAAACTGCCGCTGGTGGAAGCTGGCTTCACGCTCAATCTGCAGTTCGCGCGCCAGGCGCTGCTTCTGCTCCAGCTGGCGGTTTTCAGCACGCACCCGCAGGATGGCAATGATCAGCACCGTAATGATGTGGACGATCAGCGCGTACTGCCAGAGGGAATAGATCGCCATATGGAACGGGATAATCCCATGGATCGACAACTGCACCAGCACCGCGGCGACGACATAGAACGGCGGCAGCAGACCCAGCAGCAGGGTGGTACGGTCGATAGCTTTTTTGCGCCACAGCCACCAGGAGGTGAACAGCAGCACCGGGGTGATAATGATGAATACTACCCCTTCAATCTGCATCGCGAAGCCGTAAAACCCGAGCGGAATACTGACCTGCAGCACCAGGTTGAGCACCACCGCGGCGATCAGTAGCTGATGAAGCCGCGGCATATTCTTCTTCAAATCAAAAATCTCGCTGTGCAGCCAGAGGGCGGTAGCATAGCTGAACAGGGAGAGGCTGCTGATCATGAAGTCCTGGAACGGCAGCGCCGCGTGGCCGAAAAACCACTCCGGGAAGCCGTGCAGGGCGGCCACCAGCGGATAATTGAGCGAGAAAAGACAGATGCCCCACAGCAGACGCCGGCGCAGGGCCAGCGCCAGCCACAGCGCCACGCCGCTGGCGACGGCGGCCAGGCCGAAATAGAAGCTCCAGAACGCGGTGTCGGCGGTCGCCCGCTGTACAAATTCCTGCGGCGAAGAGAGCGAGGCCAGCAGGATCAGAGTGCTGGTGCTCTGCAGGCGAAAGACCACCTCATAGCCGGCGGCGGTCAGCGGCGGGGGGAGGATCAGCACGCTTTCGCGGTAGTGCAGGTCGCTCTCGCGGGCGCCGTCGCGGTCGCCAAAGGTGCGCTGTGCCCAGGGGGCATCGCTGCCCAGAGGCCGGTAGTAAATGGTCAGATGGTCGACAAAAGAGGGGCCCAGCTGCAGCCAGCGCGGCTCCCCGGCAAACCACGTTCCCGGCAGTTCGCTGCGCAGCCACCAGGTTTTTCGCGAATAACCAAAGGAGGGGATCTGCCGGGTGGTGGCGAGCTGGTCTGTGGGCAGGGCGGCAAAGCGATCGAGGGTCATCTGGCCGCTGTCGTCGGCGTACCACTGGACCGGAATATCAATCCCCACCTGGCGCGTCGCCGCCTGCGCCTGCGGGGCGACCAGCAGCAAGAGTAATCCACAGCTGAGCAGCCAGCCTGCCAGGAGCCGCGGCCGGCAACGCCGGACCGCCGCGAAGATCGCAGACACCCTTTTCAATCACGCCCCCTTGCGGCATGCAAAGATTACTGACCGCAGACGTCTGGCTACGGTATGGATAATACGCCCCCGGAAGCGGGCGAGAGTGGACAGGCCTGTCCGGACGAACAGGCCATTTTGCGTGGGAGACCAGGAATATTCCAGCGTAATCTGCAGCGTCAGGATCAGGACAGACCTGCTGCGCGGCAGCGCCGGACGAGGGCTAGCGGAAAACCACCTGCGCCCAGCGGGCCAGCCCGGTGGTCACCGAGCCAAAATCATCGCCGCCGGCCAGCGGAATACCCGGCAGCTGAGCGGCCAGCGCCTTTTTGATCAGCGGCGAACGGGCGCTGCCGCCGGTAAGATAGATCACGTCCGGGGTGGTCTGGCTGCTGTCGAGCGCGAGCCGCACCTGTTCCATAATGCGGGTCAGGGGCTGATCCAGCGCGGCTTCCAGACCCTGCTGGGCGATGGCGGTGGCCAGCTCGTCCTGAATAAACGGCAGCGCGGTTTCGACGCTGGCGGCGCTGGAGAGGGCGATTTTGCTCTCTTCGGCGCTGCGCACCAGACGATAGCTGAGACGCTGGCGCCAGACCTTCAGCAGCAGAGCCACCTTGTCGGCATCCCGGGCGCTGCGCAGCAGATCGTTCAGCAGGCGGCCGTTGGCAGTGCTGTAGAAATCGCTCTGCGCCGGCACGTCGTTGATCGCCACCGCGTTCCACCACGGGAGGATCGGCAGCGCGGTGCCTTTTTCCGTTTCGCCGCCCATGCCGAGGAGGGGCATCAGGCATTTGAAGGCCAGGGCAATGTCGAGATCGTTACCGCCGATGCGGCAGCCGCTGTGGCCGAGCAGGCTCTGCTGGCGGTCGGCGCGCTCCCGCCACTGCGGGCCCATCAGCAGCAGGGAGCAGTCGGTGGTCCCGCCGCCGATATCGACGACCAGCACCCGCTTTTCTTCACTGAGGGTCGCTTCGAAATCGAGCCCGGCGGCCACCGGTTCAAACTGAAAGACCACATCGCGGAAACCGGCGCGGAGGGCAGCCCGCTCAAGGATACCCTGCGCCTGGGCGTTCGCCTCATCGCCGCCGAGGCCCTGGAAGTTAATCGGCCGGCCAATCACCGCCTGGTCGATCAGCTCGGGCAGCTGGCTTTCGGCCTGCAACTTAATATGCAGCATCATGGCGCAGACCAGGTCTTCAAACAGGGCCACCTGCTGCGGCTTCAGCCCGCTGGCGCCGAGGAAGGATTTGGGCGATTTAACGAAGTAGACCTCTTGCGGATCTTCAACATACTGCTGCAGGGAGGCGAGACCGAACTGCACGCTGTTGCGCAGCACCTCGATGTCTTCGTCGCGGTTGGCGGCGATGGCCCGACGCAGCAGCGCCTGGTTTTCGTCGCTGTGGGTGGGGACGTCATGATGGCGATAGAGCCACTCGCTGACCGCTTCGCGCGTCGGCGCGCAGAGCATGGAGGGCAGCAGGGCGCTGCCGTTTTCCAGCGTTAACAGTTGGGGGGTGTTTTCCCGCATCACGGCCACCGAACAGTTGGCGGTGCCGTAGTCAAAACCAATAAACATCGTCTGCAAAATCCCCATGCCGGTGAAGAAGGGGGGCGACTTTAGCGGATCGTCGCCATGCCGACAACCGGAATTTAAAAGCAAGGCGCTTATGGTCAAGGGCGACTATCATTGAAACGCTATATAAAGGAGAGCTTATGGTGCTGTTACCCTGGACCCCGCCCTATGACTGGGCGTGGATGGTTGGTTTTCTGCAGGCGCGCGCGGTTGCCGGCGTCGAGCGTTTTCACGATGGGGGCTACAGCCGCAGCTTTGGCGTGGAAGACCACCGCGGGCTGATTCATCTGGCGCCGGACGAAGAGGCGCAGGGCCTGCGGGTGACCCTTTCCCCCGGGCTGCAGCCGGTGGCGGAGATCTGCTATGCGCGAATTGGCCAGCTGTTTGATTTAGCCTGCGACCCGCGGCAGGTCGCTCGCACGCTGGGCGATCTGGCGCAGGCGCGGCCGGGGCTGCGCCTGCCGGGGGCGCTGGATGCCTTCGAGCAGGCGGTGCGCGCGGTGCTGGGCCAGCTGGTGAGCGTGGCGATGGCCGCCCGGCTCACCGCCAAAGTGGCGGCTGGCTGGGGCGAACCGCTGGCGGAGGCGCCTGGATATGTCTTGTTCCCGACGCCAGAGGCCCTGTCCCGGGCCGATCCGCAGGCGCTGAAGGCGCTGGGGATGCCGCTGCGACGCGCGGAGGCGCTGATCCACCTCGCCCGGGCGGCGCTCAGCGGCGAGCTGCCCCTGACGGCGCCGGCGGATATTGACGCCGGGCTGCGTCAACTGCAGACCCTGCCCGGGATTGGCCGCTGGACGGCAAACTACTTTGCCCTGCGCGGCTGGCAGGCGAAAGATGTCTTTTTGCCGGATGATTACCTGATTAAACAGCGCTTTCCGGGAATGACCCCGGCCGCCATCGCCCGCTATGCCCGCCGCTGGCAGCCGATGCGATCCTACGCACTGTTGCATATCTGGTACACCGATGACTGGGCGCCGGCGGCGGAATAGCCGCCCGGGGCGCATACCACTGGTATCGGGACGCTGAAATCCCTATAATTGCCGCGTTTGGCGGTCCGCCGCCACCCTCCATCTCTATCCAGGTTAATCAGGTCGCAAAAATTTATGACTGATATGTCCCATCAGTGCGTCATTGTAGGCATCGCCGGCGCATCGGCTTCTGGCAAAAGTCTTATCGCCAGTACTCTCTATCGCGAATTGCGTGAACAAGTTGGCGACGAACATATTGGCGTCATTCCGGAAGACAGCTATTACAAAGATCAAAGCCATCTGTCGATGGAAGAGCGCGTCAAAACCAACTATGACCACCCGAGCTCAATGGACCACAGTCTGTTGTTCCAGCATTTGCAGATGCTGAAAAGCGGCCAGCCGATTGAACTGCCGGTCTATAGCTACGTCGAGCATACCCGCACGCCGAACACCATTCACGTCGAGCCGAAGAAGGTGATTATCCTTGAAGGGATCCTGCTGCTGACCGATGCGCGCCTGCGTAACGAGCTCAACTTCTCTATTTTCGTCGACACCCCTCTCGATATTTGCCTGATGCGCCGTATTAAGCGCGACGTTAACGAGCGCGGCCGCTCCATGGACTCGGTGATGGCCCAGTATCAGAAAACCGTGCGTCCGATGTTCCTGCAGTTTATTGAACCGTCGAAGCAGTATGCCGACATCATCGTGCCGCGCGGCGGCAAAAACCGCATCGCTATTGATATTCTGAAGGCCAAAATCAGTCAGTTCTTTGAATAACCTGGCCGAATTGTGTAACGTGCAAAGAGTAGCCCTGTTGCCCTCTCCGCCGCGAAGCGTGCGGGAAGCAGCCTTATAAGGAGAAAGCCCATGCGTCTGTGTGACCGAGATATCGAAGCCTGGTTGGATGAAGGGCGACTCGCCATCAATCCGCGTCCGCCCGTTGAGCGTATTAATGGCGCGACGGTTGATGTACGGCTGGGTAATAAATTTCGCACCTTCCGTGGCCACACGGCGCCGTTTATCGATTTAAGCGGCCCGAAGGCCGAGGTCAGCGCCGCGCTGGACCGCGTGATGAGCGAAGAGATCGTCCTGCCGGAAGGGGAGGCCTTTTTCCTGCATCCGGGCGAACTGGCGCTGGCGGTGACCTACGAGTCTGTCACCCTGCCTGCCGACCTGGTAGGCTGGCTGGACGGACGCTCCTCGCTGGCGCGCCTGGGGCTGATGGTGCACGTTACCGCGCACCGTATCGATCCAGGCTGGTCCGGCTGCATCGTGCTTGAGTTCTACAACTCCGGCAAGCTGCCGCTGGCGCTGCGCCCGGGGATGCCCATCGGCGCGCTGAGCTTTGAACCGTTATCGGGCCCGGCGGCCCGGCCGTATAACCGCCGTGAAGACGCCAAATATCGCGACCAGCAGGGCGCGGTGGCGAGCCGAATCGACAAGGATTGATAACGTCAACGGGGTGTTGCTGAGGGTGCCATGAGACGAATACTGACAACGCTGATGATCCTGCTGGCGGTCATTGTCGCCGGGCTTACCTCGTTGGTATTGCTGGTCAATCCCAACGATTTTCGCGCCTATATGGTGCATGAGGTGGCAGAGCGCAGCGGTTATCAGCTTGACCTTGATGGCCCGCTGCGCTGGCACGTCTGGCCGCAGCTCAGCATTCTCAGCGGACGGATGACGCTGACCGCCCGAGGCGCCGAAGAGCCGGTGATCCGCGCCGACAATATGCGCCTCGACGTGGCGCTGCTGCCGCTGCTCTCGCATCAGCTGCAGGTTAAGCAGGTGATGCTCAAGGGCGCGGTGATCCAGCTGACCCCGAAAACCGAGGCGGTTCGCGACAGCTCAGCGCCGGTGGTGCCGCATGACAACACCCTGCCGCTGGCCCCGGAGGATCGCGGATGGTCCTACGATGTGCGTCAGCTGCAGGTGGCCGACAGCGTGCTCTTCTTCCAGCACGAGAACGGCGAGCAGGTGACCGTGCGCGATATCCGTCTGCAGATGGAGCAGGATGAGAATCACCGGGCCACCGTGGATTTCTCCGGCCGGGTGAACCGCGACCAGCGCGACCTGGCGCTGAACTTCTCCGCCACCGTGCAGGGCGGGGATTATCCGCACTCCTTAAAAGCCGACTTTACCCAGCTTAGCTGGCAGCTGCGCGGCGCCGAGCTCCCACCGGACGGCATTAATGGTCAGGGGAGTCTGCAGGCCAGCTGGCAGGAAGATGACAAGACCCTGCGTTTTGACAACCTGAATCTGATGGCTAACCGCAGCACCGTTACCGGCAGCGGCAGCGTGGTGCTGGGGGATCGCCCGGACTGGTCATTGGATTTGCACGCCACCACTCTCGATCTCGATAGTCTGCTGGCGCAAAGGTCGCCGGCGACGGACAGTAGCGCCAGTCAGCAGGGCCAGAGTCAGACGCGACCGCTGCGCCCGGTGATCGCCGACAGCGATGAGCGCGAAGATTACCAGAGCCTGCGCGGCTTCAACGGCCGAATGGCCCTGAGCGCCGACCAGCTGCAGTGGCGCGGTCTGAACTTCACCCAGGTGCAGAGCGAAATCAGCAACCAGCAGGGGCTGCTGACGGTCAGCAAAATGCAGGGCAATCTTGATGGCGGGCAGCTCTCTCTCCCTGGCACCCTGGATGCCCGCGGCGACACGCCGCTGGCGACGTTCCAGCCGGCGCTGCAGAATGTGGAGATCGGTTCGCTGATCAAAGCCTTTAACTATTCCTTAAACCTGACCGGCAAGCTGTCGCTGAGCGGCGAATTTTCCGGAACGCGCATTGACGCCGATGATTTCCGTCGCCACTGGCAGGGACAGGCTCAGCTCCAGATGGCCGATACCCGCACCGAAGGGCTGAACTTCCAGCAGCTGGTGCAGCAGGCCGTGGAGCGCAGCACCAACGTGCGGGCGCAGGAAAATTACGACAATGCCACCCGCCTGGATTCCGTGAGCAGCCGGCTGACGCTGGATAACGGGCTGGTGACGCTGAACCGCCTGCAGGGGCAGTCCGACGTGATGGCGATGACCGGCGAAGGACAGCTCGATCTGCAGAAAGAGAACTGCGATATGCGCTTCAACGTGCGCGTGCTCGGCGGCTGGAAAGGGGAGGGCAAGCTTATCGACCGCCTGAAACAGACCGCTATCCCGCTGCGCATCTACGGCGAGTGGCAGTCGCTGAGCTACAGTCTGCAGGTCGACCAGATCCTGCGCAAACAGCTGCAGGATGAAGCGAAGCAGCGCCTCAACGACTGGGTTGAGCGTAATAAAGGCAGCAAAGACGGCAACGATGCCAAAAAGCTGCTCGATAAGTTGTAATTCCTACCACCGCGGCCCGGAAGTTTCCGGGCTGTGTTTATCGTCAAAGCGTAATGTCACAATGACGCCGGGTGGCGGCTGCGCCTGACCCGGCCTGGATTATACGGTGGGTGTCATACCCCGATTAGTTCGCCATCCCGTAGGCCTGATAAGCGCAGCGCCATCAGGCAGTGTGGCGGCTACGCCTGACCCGGTCTGGATTATACGGTGGGTGTCATACCCCGATTAGTTCGCCATCCCGTAGGCCTGATAAGCGAAGCGCCATCAGGCAGTGTGGCGGCTACGCCTGACCCGGCCTGGATTATACGGTGGGTTTCATACCCCGATTAGTTCGCCATCCCGTAGGCCTGATAAGCGAAGCGCCATCAGGCAGTGTGGCAGCTAAGCCTGACCCGGCCTGGATTATACGGTGGGTGTCATACCCCGATTAGTTCGCCATCCCGTAGGCCTGGTAAGCGCAGCGCCATCAGGCAGTGTGGCAGCTACGCCTGACCCGGTCTGGATTATACGGTGGGTGTCATCCCCCGATTAGTTCGCCATCCCGTAGGCCTGATAAGCGAAGCGCCATCAGGCATTAAACAGGATACCTGGCTATCAATTTTACTACCCTGGATACCCCGAGCCGTTATTTATGCCTGAGAATTACACCTCATAATCCAGCTCATCCTGCTTTACCGGCGGGACGATCTGCACCTTCTGCACCCGATGGCTGTCGACCTGCAGCGTGCGCAGCGTATAACCGTCAATCTCAATGGTCTCCCCCACCTGCGGCACATGCTGCAAATACTCCATCAACAGACCGGCAACGGTGTGATACTCACGTTTATCATCCAGCGGCAGCGGAACGTACTGCACCAGGTCCTCCAGCGGCATATGGCCATTGACCGTCCATGAACCGTCCTGATGATGCTGAATATCGTGCCGGGCATCGATCTCCTCCACCTCATTGGGCAGATTGCCGGCGATGGTCTCCATCACGTCGCTGAGGGTCACAATCCCCTCGACGGAACCAAACTCATCGACCACAAAGGCAAAATGGGTGCGGGCCTGGCGGAACTGCTCGAGCGCCGAGAGGAGCGGCAGACCCTCCGGGAAGACCAGCGGTTGACGGACCAGCGCCTGCAGATCCAGCGGCTCCTGACGCAGGGACTGCTGGAGCAGGTCAATAACATGCACCACACCCAGCAGATCTTCATTATCCTTCCCGCCGGTGACCACCAGCCGGGTATGCTGATTTTTCTCCACCAGGCTGCGGATCTCTTCCTCCGGCGCGCTGAGGTTGATGCGCTCAATATCATGGCGCGACGTCATAATACTGCTGACGCTGCGCTGATTAAGGTTCAGCACCCGCTCAATCATCAGTCGTTCCTGCGGATTAAACAGTGGATGTTGATCCTGATCGGCGACCAGCGACGCCGTGTCAGCATCCAGTTCAGCTTTTTCTTTCTGCCCGCTCAGCAGATTCATCACCGCTTCGGTAGTGCGCTGACGCAGCGTCATATTGGCGGAGAGGAAGCGACGGCGGTTAAACTGCGCCAGCTGGTTAAGGGCTTCAATCATGACCGAGAAGCCAATGGCCGCATATAAATAGCCTTTCGGAATGATAAAGCTGAAG
Source organism: Klebsiella sp. P1954 (assembly GCF_018199955.1). Taxonomy (NCBI): domain Bacteria; kingdom Pseudomonadati; phylum Pseudomonadota; class Gammaproteobacteria; order Enterobacterales; family Enterobacteriaceae; genus Klebsiella; species Klebsiella sp. P1954. The sequence continues at coordinate 4,748,112 of NZ_CP073373.1, forward strand.
CCTTCAGCAATCAGGCTGAAGCCGATCATCAGCAGGAAGCTCAGACAGAGGATCACGATGGTCGGGTGGCTGTTAACGAAGCGCGTCAGCGCCTTGCTGGCCATCAGCATCAGGCTGATGGCGATAACCACGGCGGCCATCATCACCGCCAGGTGATCGACCATGCCGACGGCGGTGATCACCGAGTCGAGTGAGAAGATGGCGTCGAGCACCACGATCTGCGCCACGACGGCCCAGAATTTCGCCCCTTTGCGCTGGGTGGGGTTATCGCTGTCTTTCCCCTCCAGCCGCTCATTAAGCTCGACGGTCGCTTTAAACAGCAGAAACAGGCCGCCAAACAGCATAATTAAATCGCGGGCGCTAAAGCTGAAGTCGTGAAAAACAATCAGCGGTTTGGTCAGGGTGACCAGCCAGGAGATAGAGGCCAGCAGCAGAAGACGCATGACCATCGCCAGCATCAGGCCAGTGATCCGCGCGCGATCGCGCTGGGCGGGAGGGAGCTTCTCGGCGAGGATAGCGATAAAGACCAGGTTATCGATACCTAACACCAGTTCGATAACCACCAGCGTGACGAGACCTGCCCAGATTGACGGATCGGCAATCCATTCCATATGTATTAAAACCTGTACGACTGCGGTATGTGTTACCACGATCATGGATAAGATGAGTCTAAAATGCAATAACGACGCGGATATCGCCCTGCCGTGGATGGATATATTTCCAGTGGATTAAGCGAACCGATAAGAATTATGTTCCGGAAAAGAACAGTGAAAAAATAACACCATGGCGGCCACCATGGAATAAGCTTGCCGATATCAGAACTTTTTCCGCTGCGTTTCAGCGAGGGCGGCAAAAGGGCTTCCTCCCGCGGTTCGTCACGGTGAGCGCGGATGCGCAGAGCAGAAGCGAAGCGCGAAGCCCGCTCACAAAACCGGCAGAATTCATATTATGAAGTGAGTGCAGAATAGGGCGGATCGCAGTTCACCGCTGTGGATTCAGGCTAATATGTCGTCATATCCGGCTGTTTATGCTGAAATATATTGCCTGGCGAAATTTATTATCTATATCTATTCTTTCCAGGCATACGCGCGGCGCGGCGGGGCCGGCGGCCAACAGACCCCGATAGACGGGCCTCTCAGCCACATCCACATCGCGCGGCGCAAAGGAACGAGCCGCTGAATAACCTGAACGAAAATAAGATTATTCTCACTTCTGACTGTTGGTAAAAGGGAGTTGTGTGTATTCTTTTACGTGACAGTGAATTTAAGAATTTGGCGGGCAGATGCCCGGGCAGTATCCGTGTATTATCAGTTCCAATGGATTTGTGACATGTACAATTTTGCAAAACCGCGTGTTTTGCAACCAAACAGGTGAAGATGAATATGGCGAATTTGAAAGCGGTTATTCCGGTCGCAGGACTAGGCATGCATATGCTGCCGGCCACAAAGGCAATTCCAAAGGAGATGCTGCCGATCGTTGATAAGCCAATGATTCAGTACATCGTTGACGAAATCGTCGCCGCCGGGATCAAAGAGATTGTTCTGGTGACGCACTCATCGAAGAACGCGGTGGAAAACCACTTCGACACCTCCTACGAGCTGGAAGCCCTGCTGGAACAGCGCGTGAAGCGCCAGCTGCTGGCGGAAGTGCAGGCCATTTGCCCGCCGGGCGTGACCATCATGAACGTGCGTCAGGCGCAGCCGCTGGGCCTGGGCCACTCCATCCTCTGCGCCCGGCCGGTAGTCGGCGACAACCCGTTTGTGGTGGTCCTGCCGGATATCATCCTTGACGGCGGCACCGCTGACCCGCTGCGCTATAACCTCGCCGCTATGATCGCCCGCTTTAACGAGACCGGCCGCAGCCAGGTGCTGGCGAAACGCATGCCGGGCGATCTCTCCGAATACTCCGTCATCCAGACCAAAGAGCCGATGGTGGCTGAAGGCCAGGTGGCGCGTATCGTCGAGTTTATTGAAAAACCGGACGAGCCGCAGACTCTGGACTCCGATCTGATGGCGGTGGGGCGCTACGTTCTGTCGGCGGATATCTGGGCCGAACTGGAACGTACCGAGCCGGGCGCATGGGGCCGTATCCAGCTGACCGACGCCATTGCCGAACTGGCGAAGAAGCAGTCCGTCGACGCGATGCTGATGACCGGCGAAAGCTATGACTGCGGGAAGAAAATGGGCTACATGCAGGCCTTCGTTACCTACGGAATGCGTAACCTGAAAGAAGGCACCAAATTCCGCGAAAGCATTAAAAAAATGCTGGCCTGAGCGCCAGCGTAGTGCCGGGGGGCAGGGCGTGAACATTCGTCCTGCCGCTCATAACGTTATGCAGAAATTATTCATAACGTGAATGTTATAACGATTGTAAAGAAACGTATGGCTTCGGAGACTTCTGGTAGTTTGTCTCTGGCCTCTGTGGTGCAATGGTCGGAGTAGCGGCAATAATGCTTTATGAATAGTCACTTAGTACGACAATTCCTAAAGCGCAGGGAAAGCGGTCAACGACAGCCAAAAATAAAACTTGACTGCGATCATGTTTCCGCTTTAAACATCTCACTTGCATGCATAAAAATGTGAAATGAATTGGCATGCGAGCTGGTACAGACATTACGGATAATCCCTGAGCACGGCAGTGGACATCATCGAAGGATCACAGGTATATGAACTGGCAACTCATCTCATTTTTTGGCGATAGCACCGTTTTGCTGCCAAGCGCAGCGGCGCTGTTTATTGTCCTGATGCTGCGTAAAACGTCGCGTTTGCTGGCGTGGCAGTGGAGTTTGCTGTTCGGCATCACCGGCGCTATCGTCTGCGCCTCCAAACTGGCCTTTATGGGCTGGGGTCTGGGTATTCGCGAGCTGGATTACACCGGCTTCAGCGGCCACTCCGCGCTCTCCGCGGCCTTCTGGCCTATCTTTCTGTGGCTGCTCAGCGCTCGTTTTTCCGCGGGTTTGCAAAAAGCAGCCGTCGCCACCGGCTATATTCTGGCCGCCGTGGTGGGCTATTCGCGGCTGGTCATCCATGCGCATTCCGTCTCGGAAGTGATTGCCGGCCTGCTGCTGGGCGCTGCTGGCAGCGCTTTGTTCCTGGTGTTGCAAAAACGTACCTCTGATCCGGAAAGCGTGAATATCTCATGGGGCGGTGTCGCATGCCTGGTGATGGTTCCACTTATCCTGTTACATAGCGGTAGCAAAGCGCCGACTCAGTCCCTGCTGGGACAAATCGCCACCGCGGTGGGGCCGCTGGATAAACCCTTTACGCGTACCGATCTCCACAAGCAGGCCTGGTAATCGCCATTTGTTTTACAGGGGAAATTAAGTTTTCGCCGGTTAATTAGACAAATAAGAAAATATTCTACTATATATCCGGTAATTGATAATTCATATTTATGAAATAATGAAGTGCTACTACATTGTTATTGCATATTTGTCTGGATATAGCTTTGATCAGACGTTTCTTAAATGCGCTGAGACGTTACCTGAGGCACATTCAATGAATATCCAGACACAGGAAACTATTAGAAATTGTAGTTGACTATAACGCCATCATCTGATTTTTGCATGATGATGAGCTATGTAAAAAGACGTTTTTTTACAGTCAGTTAGCTGCATGTGTGATGCTGTAGCAGTACCGGGAAGATCTCTAACCCTGGAAATCAGTGAATAATCTTAATTGGTGACCCGCTTATTTTTTGTCAGTAGAACGACAGACGGCATTAATTGGCAGATATTCGGTAACAACACTCCCAATTGTGACCGAAATCCCGTAAACTTAACGCCGCCAAAAATAATGGCCTGACCAATTATTCATCCACAGGTCGATAAAAATTAAGTCGTTCAGATAGTCAGTGCGCTGGTAGCTGTTAAGCCAGGGGCGGTAGCGTCGCTGAAGCCGCTTGCTGTTGCACAGAGGTTCTCTTCAACGGCTGTAAATATCGACCCGGTCAGGATGATCATCATCAATAGATATCTATCAATTTTCTACGGATATCCTCAGAAGTTGGCCAGGAGCGGCTGCTGATATCGCCTGGACATTAACTTTCCTGTCTCATCCATAGCCTGTAGGGTAAAATTCGCCTACATTGTGAGCTGAGTGGATGTTATAAGGCTAACAAGCAGCTTAGGGTAAATGTACTTGCCTCGCCGGTGTTGCACAGCGAAGTCAGCTGGTGCCGCGAGCGCTTTCTATCTTGGTATTCCCCTCATTCTCATTGAGATACGACAGCGGGGCTGAAAATGGATCTTGTACAATGATAAAAATTGCGCGCATTGCCGTGACGTTGGGTTTGCTTTCCTCACTGGGAGCCCAGGCTTTCGCGGCCGGGTTAGTGGTAAATGACAACGACTTGCGTAACGACCTGGCCTGGCTTTCCGATCGCGGGGTCATCCATCTGAGCCTGTCGACCTGGCCGCTGAGCCAGGAAGAAATCTCCCGGGCGCTAAAAAAGGCCAAACCGTCCTATTCTTCTGAGCAAGTGGTGCTGGCTCGTATTAACCAGCGACTGTCTGCCTTAAAAGCGGATTTCCGGGTTACCGGCTACACTTCAACCGATCAGCCGGGCACTCCGCAGGGGTTTGGTCAGACACAGCCGGCAGATAACTCGTTAGGCCTGGCGTTCAACAACAGCGGCGAGTGGTGGGATATCCACCTCCAGGGCAACGTCGAAGGAGGGGAGCGGATCAGCAACGGATCGCGCTTCAACGCCAACGGCGCATACGGCGCGGTGAAGTTCTGGAACCAGTGGCTCTCTTTTGGTCAGGTTCCGCAGTGGTGGGGACCGGGCTATGAAGGTAGCCTGATCCGCGGGGATGCCATGCGGCCGATGACCGGTTTCCTGATGCAGCGCGCAGAGCAGGCAGCGCCGGAAACCTGGTGGTTGCGCTGGGTCGGCCCATGGCAGTACCAGATCTCCGCCAGCCAGATGAATCAATATACCGCGGTACCCCATGCCAAAATTATCGGCGGTCGTTTTACCTTTTCACCATTCCAGTCTTTAGAATTAGGCGCATCACGCATTATGCAGTGGGGTGGGGAAGGGCGGCCTGAATCACTCAGTAACTTCTGGGATGGTTTAACAGGCAAGGATAATACCGCCGCAAACGATCCCAATGAACCAGGGAACCAACTGGCCGGTTTTGACTTTAAGTTCAAACTCGAGCCGACTCTAGGGTGGCCGGTGAGTTTCTATGGGCAAATGGTCGGCGAGGATGAGTCAGGCTACCTACCATCGGCGAATATGTTCCTTGGTGGAGTGGAAGGGCACCACGGTTGGGGTAAAGATGCGGTGAACTGGTACGTGGAAGCGCATGATACTCGTACCAATATGAGCCGGACGAATTACAGCTATACCCACCACATCTATAAAGATGGTTATTACCAACAAGGGTATCCACTGGGGGATGCGATGGGTGGGGATGGTCAACTCATTGCCGGGAAGGTTGAGCTGATTACTGAAGATAACCAGCGCTGGAGTACGCGCCTCGTTTACGCCAAGGTTAACCCGGAGAACCAGTCGATCAACAAAGCATTCCCACATGCCGATACCTTGAAAGGTGTACAGCTAGGCTGGAGCGGGGATGTTTATCAGTCTGTTCGTCTGAATACCTCTTTGTGGTACACCAACGCTAACAACAGCGACAGCGATGACGTTGGGGCAAGCGCAGGGATAGAAATACCGTTTAGTTTATAAGGCTGAATGCTGAAAATAGAGGAGAGAGGGTGGTAGTGCTGCAGGAGGCAGTCAGTTTTTATCTCTCCACAAGCCGGCAGGTAAGCAACGGCGATGACAGCTGCTCAGGAATTGGCAAATTTTGATTTACTGATGATGTGACATTATGAAGAAAAAACTTGTTAGATTTTCGGCATTAGCGTTGGCAATTGGGTTTTTATCGGGTTGTACAATCATCCCTGGTCAGGGATTAAACAGTCTGCGCAAGAACGTGGTTGAGCTTCCAGACAGCGACTACGATCTGGATAAGTTAGTGAACGTGTATCCAATGACACCAGGCCTGATCGATCAACTCCGTCCGGAGACAGTACTCGCTCGTCCAAATCCGCAGCTGGATAATTTACTACGCAGTTATGAATATCGCATCGGGGTTGGCGACGTATTAATGGTAACCGTTTGGGATCACCCGGAGCTGACAACACCGGCAGGTCAGTACCGTAGCGCCAGTGACACCGGTAACTGGGTTAACTCCGATGGTACCATTTTCTATCCATATATTGGTAAGGTTCAGGTGGCGGGCAAAACGCTTAGCCAGGTACGCCAGGATATAGCTAGTCGTTTAACCACTTATATTGAGAGCCCGCAGGTTGATGTAAGCGTTGCGGCCTTCAGATCTCAAAAAGTATATGTGACTGGTGAAGTTGCAAAATCTGGTCAGCAGCCAATTACCAATATTCCGTTAACAGTCATGGATGCGATCAATGCTGCTGGTGGGCTGGCACCGGATGCAGATTGGCGAAATGTTGTACTAACGCACAATGGAATAGATACTAAAATCTCTCTATATGCATTAATGCAGAAAGGTGATCTTACCCAAAATCATATGCTTTATCCGGGAGATATTTTATTTGTACCACGTAATGATGACCTTAAAGTTTTCGTCATGGGTGAAGTCGGTAAACAGAGCACGATGAAGATGGATCGTAGTGGCATGACTCTTGCTGAAGCATTGGGTAATGCTGAAGGTATGTCTCAAGCTTTCAGCGATGCAACAGGTGTTTTTGTAATACGCCAATTAAAAAATGATAAGACCGGTAAAATTGCAAATATTTATCAATTGAATGCTCAAGATGCCTCAGCCATGGTGCTTGGTACTGAATTCCAATTACAACCTTATGATATTGTATACGTCACTACAGCACCATTGGTTCGCTGGAATCGTGTAATATCACAATTAGTTCCTACAATCACAGGGGTACATGATATTACAGAAACTGTGAAGTACGTTAAGGATATGTGATTATGTTTGATTCGATACTTGTTGTTTGTACAGGAAATATCTGTCGTTCGCCGATCGGCGAGCGTTTGCTGAGGACATTATTGCCAAATAAAAAGATAGATTCAGCGGGTACAAACGCTTTAATTGATCATGCTGCCGATGATAGTGCAATAAGGATTTCTGAAAGCCATGGCCTTTCTTTAGATGGCCATCGAGGTAAACAGTTTACCCAGACACTTGGGAGACAATATGATTTAATTTTGGTTATGGAAAAACACCATATCGAGCAGGTATGCCATAGTGGTCCAGAATTGCGCGGAAAAACCATGCTTTTCGCTCACTGGATGAATCAGCGTGATATTCCAGACCCATATCGGAAAAGTGATGAGGCATTTGTATCTGTCTATAAACTTATTGAACAGGCTGGAATGCTTTGGGCCCAAAAATTAAATGCATAATTCAGGAATAGACGCATGCCATCAGTTATAAATAAGAATTCCCTTAAAGAAAAAGATGAGATTGATTTAGGACGCCTGATCGGTGAATTTATAGATCATCGAAAGCTTATTATTTCTGTGAGCTCACTTTTCACTCTCTTAGCATTGCTGTATGCTATTTTCGCGACACCGATATATCAGGCTGATGCATTAATTCAGGTCGAGCAGAAACAAGCAAATGCAATTCTTAGTAATTTGAGTCAAATGTTACCGGATAGTCAACCACAATCCGCCCCCGAAATAGCATTACTTCAATCCAGAATGATATTAGGGAAGACAGTTGATGATCTTAATTTGCAAACGCGTATTAAGCAGAAGTACTTCCCTTTAATTGGTAGAGGGTTTTCACGCTTATCCGGGGAAAAAAGTGGTATTGTAACAATTTCTCGCTTGTATTTGCCTGATAATGGTAAGGATGAATCTGACTTACTATTGACTGTAAAAGATTCGAATCATTACATTATATCAAATGATGATTTTGAAATTGAAGGCAAAGTTGGGGAATTATTGGATGAGAAGGGAATTTCCCTTAAAGTTGATGCGATAGATGCAATTCCTAATACTCAGTTTATTATAACATATGTAAGTCGTTTAAAAGCAATAACAGACTTACAAGAAAAACTGGCAGTAAATGACCAAGGCAAAGACACTGGCATACTAACAATATCTATGACAGGTGATAACCCACAGTTAATAGAAAAAATTGTGGATAGCATTAGTGAGAATTATTTAGCTCAAAATATTGCAAGACAGGCCGCTCAAGATGCGAAAAGTTTAGATTTTTTAAGTAAACAGTTACCCCAAGTCCGCAGTGATTTAGATCAGGCGGAAGACAAACTTAATCAATATCGGAGACAAAGTGATTCAGTAGATTTATCGCTTGAAGCAAAGTCTGTTCTTGATCAAATTGTAAATGTCGATAATCAATTAAATGAACTAACATTCCGTGAGTCAGAAATATCACAGCTTTATACTAAGGAACATCCTACTTATAAGGCGTTGATGGAGAAAAGAAAAACTTTACAGGATGAGAAACTTAAACTTAACAAGCGCGTTAGTGCAATGCCGGAAACACAGCAGGAAATACTTCGATTAAGTCGGGATGTTGAATCCGGTAGAGCTGTATATATGCAGCTGTTGAATAGGCAACAAGAATTAAATATTGCAAAATCAAGTGCTATTGGAAATGTTCGTATTATTGATAATGCAGTTACACAGCCAAAACCTGTTAAACCTAAAAAAATAATAATTGTCCTCATAGGGATTTTTTTGGGAATAGTTGTATCTGCTGGAATTGTATTATTAAAAGTACTATTACGTCGTGGGATTGAAACGCCAGAACAATTAGAAGAGCTTGGTATAAATGTATATGCTAGTATACCTGTAGCAGAAGCATTCGCCAGAAAAAAAGTTAATGATAAAGGATGGGGTAACAGAAATTCTGAGCAAAGTCAGAGCTTCTTGGCGATAGAGAATCCCGCCGATCTTGCAATTGAGGCTATACGAGGTTTAAGGACAAGTTTGCATTTTGCGATGATGGAAGCACGTAACAATGTGCTGATGATATCTGGTGCTAGCCCAAATGCAGGTAAGACTTTCGTCAGTTCTAATTTAGCAGCTATAATTGCCCAAACTGGCAAGAAAGTAATATTCATTGATACAGATATGAGGAAAGGATATACTCACAAACTTTTTAATGTAAAAAATGATAAAGGGCTTTCTGATATCTTATCTGGTAAGTCAGATATTAATGGTGCTGTTAGAACTATAGAACAGGCGAATTTTGATTATATATCTAGAGGTGCTGTACCACCTAATCCTGCTGAGTTGTTAATGCATCGTCGCTTTGGTGAATTGCTCAATTGGGCTAGTGAAAGATATGATATAGTAGTACTTGACACACTACCTATCTTGGCTGTTACAGATGCTGCGATTATAGGTAATTATGCGGGCACGACATTATTAGTTGCCAGATTTGAATTAAATACCGCTAAAGAGATCGATATTAGTGTTAAGCGTTTTGAACAAACCGGTGTTAATGTCAAAGGATGCATTTTGAATGGTGTTGTCAAAAAGGCAAGTAGCTATTATGGTTATGGTTATAATCATTATGGTTATTCCTATACCGACAAAAAATGACATGTAAATATATTTAAGCAATTACCAAGAGCATGAAATTTTAATGCTCTTGGGTTGTTGTATCATAAGTCCAATAAATTTAAACATTTTTATGATTAGAGAGGGGAGTATGACGCTTCTCGTCAGAAATATTATAGTCAGTATAACATTGGCTTTATCTGATTTTATCAGTTTTGTACTATCATTATATATTTCGTTAGGAATTTTGAAGTTAGCAATAACGGATTATGACAGACTTATTCCATACCAGGAAATAGACAGTTGGATAATACTTCATTGGCTATTAGCTTGCTGTTGTGTTGCATGGTACTCGATGAGATTGCGTCATTATTTTTATCGCAAAACATTTTGGTTTGAACTTAAAGAAATTTTGAGAACATTAGTCATTTTTGCTGTAATAGAAATTGCAGTTATGGCATTTACCACATGGACATTTTCAAGATATATATGGGTACTAACATGGGTTTTCATAATGTTATTACTCCCGCTAGCGAGAATGACAACAAAGCGAATACTTGACTCTTTCGGCTTATGGAGACGAGATACTTGGATAATAGGAAACGGATCCAATGCTCAAGAGGCATATAAAGCGATAAATAGTGAGCGTAACTTAGGTTTAGTAGTTGTTGGTTATATCTCATCGGAGTCTGATGTCCCAAAGGGAGAAACTATTGGAAATATTCCAGTATTACCCAACAATCCTGATTGGTTGTCGACTGTAGATAAAAAAACTCAGTTCATTGTAGCAGTAGAGTCTAATCAAAGTGAAATGCGTAATAATTGGTTACGCAATTTTATGATAAAAGGATATCGCTACGTATCAGTTATCCCAACATTACGCGGTATGCCACTTGATAGCACTGATATGTCTTTCATTTTCAGCCATGAAGTCATGATTTTTCGTGTCCAACAAAACCTTGCAAAGTTGTCCTCTCGAATCCTCAAGCGAATTTTTGATATAATTGGTGCTATTTCAATAATAATAGTATTATCACCATTATTACTTTATATTAGTCTAAAAGTAAAAAAAGATGGTGGACCAGCAATTTATGGTCATGAGCGTATAGGGAAAGGTGGGGTATCATTTAAATGCCTAAAATTTAGATCCATGGTTATGAATTCAAAAGAAGTTCTTGAGGAATTATTAATTCGAGACCCTATGGCAAAAAAAGAGTGGGATGAAACATTTAAATTAAAGAATGATCCAAGAGTAACCAAGATCGGTGGCGTTTTAAGGCGTACTAGTTTAGATGAATTACCTCAATTGTTTAATGTTCTCAAAGGCGAAATGAGTTTAGTTGGACCTAGACCAATAATTACAGCCGAATTAGAGAGATATAACGAAGAAGTCGATTATTATCTTTTAAGTAAGCCGGGAATGACTGGTTTATGGCAAGTAAGTGGGCGAAGTGATGTCGACTACGAAACAAGAGTATATTTAGATGCATGGTATGTTAAAAACTGGTCCATGTGGAATGATATCGCTATCCTTTTTAAAACTATTGGTGTTGTTTTGAAGAAAGATGGAGCATATTAACACTCAATCAGTAGCTGATACAGATTCAAATACCATCATGGCAAAAGGAAGTCTTAGCAGATGAAAGTATTGCACATTGCTGAAACAGCGAAGGGCGGTGTAGGGACTATAATTAATTCTCTCATGGAAATGGATTCTATCGAAAGTAGTGTATTAGTTCCTGATACGCAGTGTGAGATGATATTAACGGGAAAGAAATATCTATTTAACCGAACTGGAAGGAATGCAATTTCTCTTTTTAAGCTGGCATTGGAAAGTTATAAGCTAATAAAGAAGAATAAGCCAGACGTGATTCATCTACACAGTACCTTTTCGGGGATGGTTGTTAGATTTTTATATCTCATTCATATATTGAAAAAAAGTGATGTGACTATTGTTTATACTCCACATGCATTTTCATTTTTGATGAATGTTTCAGAATCTAGGAAAAAAATTTATTCAATAATAGAAAAAGTATTAACTAAAGTAACTGACTATATTGTATGCACCAGTCAATACGAGATGGACACAGCCATATTATATGGAATTAATAACGGTAAATTGAAGGTAATTTATAATGGAGTTAATATACCAATTATAGATGATTCAAATTTAAAAGAAGAATATCCATTAAGTGAAAATGCAGAAAAAATAAAAATTTTATTTTTGGGTCGCTTTGATTATCAAAAAGGATATGATATTTTACTTGAGTTAATTAAGATATTAGACGTCAACAAATTTGAGTTTGATATAATAGGGGACTCTGTTACTGGTGAAGCGTTTATCTTGAACAAGACAAATGTAAAATATCATGGCTGGTTAAATCATAGTCAATTAGAGGTTTTCTTTAAAGAAGCTGATTTTTTAGTTATGCCAAGTAGATGGGAATCGTTTGGATTAGTTGCAGTTGAGGCGCAATCATATGGTTTACCTGTATTAGCCAATAACTGTAGTTCTTTGCCGGAAGTTATCGATAATAATAATACTGGTATATTGCTTGATTTCTCTAATATCAAAGCTGTTGCAAGTTTTATTTCTATAAAAGATAAGACTTTCTGGAACTCAAAGAGATGCGCTTGTATAAAATTTGTTGAAAATACATTTCTTATTGAAAAAATGAAATTACAATATTTTTCTTTGTATATGAATGAGTTTGATTATAAAGAAGGTCGAGGTAGTAATGGAAAATAAAATTGTATCAGCAATTATTGTTACTTATAATCCAGATGTTGATGTTCTTACGACATTAATTGAAGGACTTGAAAAACAAATAAGTAATATAATTGTGGTCGATAATTTCTCACAAAATGTTTCAACAATAGAAAAAATTAACAAAGAGTTTAAATTTATAAAACTAGATAAGAATATAGGATTGGCGTCCGCTCAAAATATAGGTATCAGGGAAGCTTTTAATTACAGCACTCACATCGTAATATTCGATCAAGATAGTGAAATTACTGTTGATTTCGTTGCTAACCAACTCAAGTGTGAATCTTTATTATTAAGTAGAGGTATTAAAGTTTCTGCTGTTGGTCCAAAGTTTTATGATAAGGATAGTGGATATGAATATCCTGCTACTGTTTATAAGGGACCATTTATTAAAAAAATTCCTGTGGTTGACGAGCCTGTAGAAGCGACTTTTGTTATTGCATCAGGCTCATTGATGCGAACAGAAGTTTTAAAAGATGTTGGTTTAATGTTAGATGATTTTTTCATTGACTTTGTTGATGTAGAGTGGTGTCTGCGAGCTAGCTCTAAAGGATATAAATGTTTTATAAATCCTTATGAAACTATGAAACATTCAATTGGCGATCTCAGAATAGATGTATTTGGTAGAAAAATTTCTTTACATTCGGACTTTAGGAAGTTTTATATATATCGTAATGGGGTATATATGACAAGGCTTGGGTATGTTCCAGTAGGTTATAAAATTCGTGTGTTTGTATTTAATTTGATAAGGACATGTATTGGCTTAGTCTTAAGTAAACAAAAAAGCAAAACTCTCAAAGCATCCATCAAAGGATGGATTAATGGTATGGGGAGATTTAATAAAAAGAGCCCACTATAAAATCACCATCTATATTTAGTGAATTCCTTATTAAGGCCAATCAGTATAAAAATCATTGTATTTGGTATTCTAGATGTGTTCATTAAGATGCATTGATTGGCAATATACAATTTAGTTGTCGTGCATTTATATCTTTCATTAAAAACTATAAATGTTAATGACTTAAATTATTATAATTATATTCATTGAGGGGTTATGGGGATTTTATCTAACACAAAATGGGTTGCGGTTTCTCAACTATTCAAAATTGGCGTACAACTATTAAACATCGTTGTATTAGCTAGATTGATCCCTCCGAGTGAGTATGGGCTAATGGCAATGGCTCTTGTTGTTACAAATTTTGCAACGTTAGTAAGAGACCTAGGTACGTCTGCCGCAATTATTCAGCGTAAGGATTTGTCGAACCAAACTATCAATGCTATTTTTTGGCTAAATGTGAGTATGGGCGTGGGGATCGGAGTCATAATTGTTATCTTATCTCCATTAATATCATTTCTGTTCCATCAAGAAAAGTTAATAACAGTACTATGCCTTCTTGCAATTAGTTTTCCTTTAGCAAGTTCATCATCATCACATTTAGCCCTTCTTGAGCGAGATTCGAAATTTAGATCTATAGCTTTTATTGAAATAACATCATCTGCTACTGCAGTAATATTGGCAATTACGTTGGCGTATATGAATTGGGGAGTGTATAGCCTTGTTATTCAAGCGATAACATTAGCATGCATGTCGACTTTTCAATTATGGTATAAATCCAAGTGGCGTCCTAATGTAAGAAAGATATTTGATTTTGATGAAATAAAAGGTTTATTAGGTTTTAGTGGTAATTTAACTCTTTTTAATTTTATCAATTATTTTTCAAGAAATGCTGATAGCATGATTATCGGACATTATATGAGTTCTGCTATTTTGGGGGCTTATTCATTAGCGTATAGGGTAATGCTTTTTCCGATCCAGAATTTAACATTTGTTATTACAAGAGCTTTGTTTCCTGTATTTAGTACATATCAAGAAGATAATGTTAAGTTAAAAGAAACATATTTGAATACCTTGTATTATATATTAATGCTTGTTTTACCCTTAATGATAGGTTTAATGGCGTTAAATGAACCTTTCGTAAAATTAGTTTTCGGTGACAAATGGAATGAAACAGCTTTTATTTTATCATGGCTAGCGCCTACAGGAATTATTCAAGCTGTGCTAAGTACATCAGGCACTATTTTCATGGCAAAAGCAAAAACAAACATGCTTATGAAGTTAGGCATTATTGGAGCCATTCTCCAAGTGGGGGCGTTTATAATTGGAGCTCATTTTAATATCATCACTTTTGCAAAATTATACTTCTTCGCTAACGTCATTAATTTTTTTCCAGTAATGTTAAGCGTAATGTATTGTATAAACGGTAATTTGATAGATCTTTTTAAAAAAATATATCCTCTTTTAATATGCGCAATCGCGCTATTTTATATAATAACTCTTTTAATTTTAAGGGTTTCTTATTTTACGAATATTAATAGTCTTTCGAAGTTATTTATCGTAAGCATATTTTCAGCTGTGGTTTATATAATTATGGTTTTTGCTGTAAACCCAAAATTATGCTTGTCCATAATCCGTAAATATAATGGGAATCATTGATGTGGTATGAGAGGTAATGTAATGGTCGATAATTTGATTCTTGTCGTTTTATATAATAAAAAAATTGAAGACAGCGCTACCTTGATGAGTTTATTAGCGTGTAATACTGTAATAAGCTCGAAAGTCATTGTTTGGAACAATGGTCCTAATACTATATCTTTGAATGATTTCCATGAAAAATTTGAAGATCATGGATATCAATTTGAGTATGTTGAGGCTTTAAATAACTCTTCATTAGCGATGATTTATAATAATGTATTAAACATCCCTGCAACTAGGTACATTATCCTTGACCATGACTCAACCCTCAATGACGAGTATTTAAGTGATATTGTCCATATTTCCTCAAATGAAGTTGGAATGCCCAAAATTTACTCAGGAGATGCCTTGGTTAATCCCTGTGTAAATATGTTACCTATTTTCAATTTATCAAAAGTATTACCGGGTCAATTAGTAACTACGATCGGGAGTGGATTAGTTATTGGGAATGGTATAGCATCATCTATAAGAAATAAATTTGGTGATGTTTTTGATGAGCGCTTTATGCTCTATGGTGTCGACACTACTTTCTGTTATAGATTACATAATCTTCATAAGAAAAATGTGGTAAAAATTATCAACGGGTTCGAACACTCATTATCTCGTCTTGAAAGTAATATTGAGTCTAAAGAAACGTTAATGTTCAGGAAAAAAGAACGCAGTTGTGATTTAGGACTTAGAATTAGATTCTATAAAAATGGGCGTTTTAAAGAACTAACCTCTTTGATATTAAGTTTTTGTAAAAGGTTTATTTTAAGAAGAGAACAACAATATTCTTTATATATCGTTTTCTATTGCTTATTTACTGGTGCGCATATTAGGAATAATTAATTATATAGGGTGAGTCTAATGGATAAAATAGTCGTTTATACCGCAGTTACAGGTAGCTATGATGATTTGCAACCTGTTTGCTGTGTGGAGTCTTGTTTTGACTATATTTGTTTTACCGATTACGATTTTAGCGGGAAAGTTCCTTCTCCTTGGAAGCATATACGTCTACCAAAATCATCTTTTGATAATAAAGATATTGCTCGATATTGTAAGCTTAATCCTCATAAATTGCTTCCTATGTATGCAAGTAGTATTTGGATTGATGGGAATATTTCTATTAAATGTGAAATTGCTAATTTAGCGAAGGATATATTAGCTTCATCAGATGTTGCATCATACCAGCATTGGTGGCGTGATGCGACTGAACAAGAGTTTTATGAATGCGCTAGATATGGTTTTGATTTTGCATGGCAATTAAAATCCCAACTGCAAAGATATTATAAAGAAGGTTATAGATCAGTTGATTTTTTCGAAAATAATGTAATATTTAGAAATCATATGAAGCAATCATTAATACTCATGCATGACATTTGGTGGAGTGAATATTTACAGGGTGGAAAAAGAGATCAGTACTCTTTTACATATGCAGCGTATAAAGCAGGCGTACATATAAGATCATTAGGTATGCATGATCCAAGGATTAATAAAATCTATTTTGATTATTTTCAACACGCTAAAAAACGGCCCTTTAAACAGACTATTATCAAAATAATCAATCGCATATACATATTTGCTACTCAATGGCGAGTCTCAGAACCCAAAAGAGAAAATGCTTTAGCCAAAAAAAGTAAATAATCAGGGTGTTTATGAACAATAATATTATACGTTATGTAATAGGCTTTTCCTGTGTTTTTTTACTTTCAGTTGCAGCTGGACTGAGAGTTTTTGGTATAGACAGGGATTATTACCAATATGTGTATTTCTACAATTCAATCTCACATAACGATTTAAGTAATTTACCTAATTTAGAAATTGGTTTTTTTTATATCGCTAAAATCAACGCATTGTTAGGAGGTAGTTTAAACACTTTTTTTATATTATATGCGTTTCTGGCTATATCTATAAAGCTCTTCGGCATATATAAAGCTTCGCCTTCACCGTTATTAAGTTTTCTATATTATCTGGGAGGGTTTTATTTCTTGCATGAGATGATGCAGATAAGGATAGGACTTGCTGGTGCTTTTATCTTTCTTTCTTTTTACTATCTAACTAATAATGATAAAAAAAGATTTCTGTTATTTACTTTCATTGGTCTTTTGTTTCACTATTCCGTTCTTATGTCATTGTTTATGATTTTTATTTCTGGTAAGAAAAAAGCTGGTATTCTATATTTGATTCTTCCGGCAAGTGCATTGGTCTTTAGTCTTTTTAATTCTTTCCTTTCAAATATATTAGACTCTATATTAATATATTTTCCTTCTTTTATTTATGCTAAAGTCTCAATGTATATATATACTCAAGAGAACTATGGTGCGAATAGAGCTTTGATTATTTACGGGTTTGGTGCTGTATTTATTTATGTTACCATGTTTTTTTTATGGTTTAGATTAAGAAATGCCATGCTCGATGAATATTATGTTCGTCTAAATTTCCTTATAAAATCAACCTCACTAGTTTTAACTATATCTTTATTTCTATCTTTTAATATTGAGTTGTCAAATCGATTCTATTCTTACTTAGGCTTGCTTTGTTTCTGCTTGTTGCCGGCCTATGTTATTAATGAATTCAAACAAAAAATAATTGTAATTCTGATTCTATTAATAGTTCCTTTAAAGCAATTTTATACTAGTTACAATGAACTATTAGCAAATGAAAAAGATGCTATATATAATAATATCCGATATTGAGTTTTTTTGTTATTAACGTTTTATTAAGTATGGTTCAAATGCTATGGTAAGTAATATTGGTTATACTATTAATGCTATTAAATAAATTTATTTAGGGGCATCCATGAATAGATCAAGAAGACTACTTATGAGAGGTATTGGTTACCTAACTTTGTTTCCTTTGCTTTTTTTATTTTCTAAAAAAGTATCCTCTGCCCCGAATGGATTAACTGAAAAAGTTAAAAATAGAAAGATTGAGAAGGATGTGAGTGAATTACCTAATCAGATTTCCTATTTGGAGGATATTTATAGTTTGGTTCCCAGGATTGATGGGCAGCTAATAACATCAAAACATGCAATAAAAAGTGGGCCATTACTAAATAGCCAAATTTTTTATGATAAAGACGATACGGTAAGTACGGCTGATGGATATTCCGTTTTTGTCAGCCATGACAAATTAAGATGGAAAGCTGATGTATCTAATGGAGTAGATGTAAGACTAGCGGGTTTGCTCTCAGATGGTTCTAATCTTGGCAGTTGTATTAATAAAATAATTCTCGGTGAAATTGCCAAAGTTAAAGCTGGGAAATCTATTTTTGAATGTGTTACTACGATTTATATCCCCTCAAAGTTTAATGGGCGTGCGAACCCTAATTACATATTGGATGAACCAATAGTACTTCCTTCTTTTTTTTGCTTGAAAACAAATGGATTTGTTTATATCTCAGTTCCAGATAATATTACTTATGCTATAAAAGTCACTAATGATATTCTTGACTTTTCAACTAATACACTTGATAAGTCCCCTACTGATATCCAAGGATGTAAAACTTTTGATGCAGGTGGGGGGCGTTTTGTATTTAGTGGTTCTGGAAGTCATAATTCAACAACTGGTTTGTATATTGGAAACCAACGCCAACATAGTTTTGCTGTAAGGGATTTGCTTATTAATGATATTACCCTTCAGTATTTCGAAAATGGAATTGAGTTTGCACCTAATAATAATTTTATTAATACATTTGATAAAATCAATGTTGTAATGTGCAAATATGGATTTTTAGTTTCAGCTGATAACTCAGTTAGTGCTGGTGAAAAAATAGTATTTAATGATTGTGTCTTCGGTAATAATGACATAGCTCATTTTCGTCTCGCTGCTCAAGTAAATTATTATATTATTAACTGTTCTTTAGATTATACAGGGCAGCATGTGTTTTTTATAGATGAAACATGTGCTCTATCAAGGCTTATTATCGACAAGGGACATATAGAAGGCGTTCCGCAATATTTAGTTTATTGTCCCAAAAAACTACCGTTACCTTTAAAAATCCAATTCCGTGATGTCATGCTTTATATGAATGGTGCAATTTATAACTCAATGCGTCAATTAATCTTTTCACCAGAAGGTAATTGCCATATAATTTTCGATGGTTGCGATTGGACCTTCATCAATTATTATGAACACTCTCCATATATTTCGCTTACAGGTTATAGGGATAAAACTGATATTAATAATAGAATTGTAATTAATAATCCACTGCCTAGGGTTACAGGTTTAAGATCAAATTGTATTTTACCACAATATAAAAGTAGTTTATTGGGTGCTATTCCTATTTCTCATGCAAAAAAGGGCGCATCCGTTTTGAATAAGTTCGTTGATTCTTCTAATGTTATATTTATAAGTGAAACATCTGGTGTCGAAATTATCTATGGTGATATAGATGATGACAATGCTCAAATTATTGAAGTGATTTCTTATTCTAATGATACAGTCGTAGACTTAATTAGCGCGTTTTATCATTCTGGTTCTATTGGGTCATTTTGGAGTGGTGGTTGCTCTATAGAATTGGTTGACGTTAAATCAAAGCATTGCAATATGTTTTTTATTATTGACTCATATAATGAGAACTATAAAAAAGTTATTAATTTCGATGAGTACAAAGATGCTAAAAATAATATTGTAGAGTCCTATTTTTCCGACGTCATTGATTTAAATAAGATATTTTCTACTGCTAAGAATGCAAATAAACACTCTGGTTTTATAGGTGTTTGGCAAAGTGTTAATCAGCCAAAATGTGCGGTAACCTTTCAACCCAAAATTCGCATTCAAGAATTTAAAGGGGTAATTAGAGTTAAATTACCTGTTTTTTGGCGTGAGTGAATTTGTTTTTGAATTGTTTTTATTTCAGAAGTGACCTGAAATATTCGTAATGGTATTTTTATCGTTTTTGTCGTTCGTTTACTTTTGTGTGAGTTTTTACTTTGACTACGTACTTTTATTCTAAATAAAGCTTTATTTTCAACTTTAGCTCAAAATGATGATTTTCATTTTGCTATGCTAATTACTTTCTTTGCGTTAAAATATACATCATATTTACATTTCAGCTGCGAACATGTCGCAGTGACCACACCTGACAGGAGTATGTAATGTCCAAGCAACAGATCGGGGTTGTCGGTATGGCCGTGATGGGGCGTAACCTTGCGCTGAACATCGAAAGCCGAGGTTATACCGTCTCCGTTTTCAACCGCTCCCGTGAAAAGACCGAAGAAGTTATTGCCGAAAATCCAGGCAAGAAATTGGTTCCTTACTACACAGTACAAGAGTTTGTTGAATCTCTCGAAACACCACGTCGTATCCTGTTGATGGTGAAGGCCGGTGCTGGCACCGACAGCGCCATCGATTCCCTGAAGCCTTACCTCGACAAAGGCGACATCATCATTGATGGCGGTAATACCTTCTTCCAGGACACCATCCGTCGTAACCGTGAGCTGTCTGCTGAAGGTTTCAACTTTATCGGTACCGGTGTTTCCGGTGGTGAAGAGGGGGCTCTGAAAGGACCTTCCATCATGCCTGGTGGGCAGAAAGAAGCCTATGAGTTAGTTGCTCCAATTCTGAAGCAGATCGCGGCGGTTGCAGAAGACGGTGAGCCATGTGTGACCTATATCGGTGCTGACGGTGCTGGCCATTATGTGAAGATGGTTCATAACGGCATCGAGTATGGTGACATGCAGCTGATTGCCGAAGCTTATGCGCTGTTGAAAGGCGGTCTTGCACTTTCCAACGAAGAGCTGGCGAAAACTTTTACCGAATGGAATGAAGGTGAGCTAAGCAGCTACCTGATCGACATTACCAAAGATATCTTCACCAAGAAGGATGAAGAAGGTAAGTACCTCGTTGATGTCATTCTTGATGAAGCTGCAAACAAAGGTACCGGTAAGTGGACCAGCCAGAGTTCACTGGATCTCGGCGAACCTCTGTCTCTGATCACCGAGTCCGTGTTTGCTCGCTATATTTCTTCGCTTAAAGACCAGCGTGTAGCCGCTTCGAAAGTGCTGAGTGGTCCGCAGGCCCAGCCGGCCGGTGATAAAGCTGAATTTATCGAAAAAGTGCGTCGCGCGTTGTACCTCGGTAAAATCGTCTCCTATGCTCAGGGCTTCTCCCAGCTGCGTGCTGCTTCTGATGAATACAACTGGGATCTTAACTACGGCGAGATCGCTAAGATTTTCCGCGCTGGCTGCATCATTCGTGCGCAGTTCCTGCAAAAGATCACCGATGCTTATGCGCAAAATGCTGGCATTGCTAACCTTTTGCTGGCGCCGTACTTCAAACAGATCGCTGATGACTATCAGCAGGCGCTGCGTGATGTCGTAGCCTATGCCGTGCAGAATGGTATTCCGGTACCGACGTTCTCTGCCGCAATTGCCTATTACGACAGCTATCGTTCCGCAGTTCTGCCAGCTAACCTGATTCAGGCTCAGCGCGATTACTTTGGTGCGCACACCTATAAGCGTACCGATAAGGAAGGCGTTTTCCACACTGAGTGGTTAGATTAATATTTATATTATTAGACCTTCATGACTTTATTGGAGGTCTAATAAAAAGCTTGAGTATTATCAAGATCTATTATGATGAATAGTGAAAAATTAAGAATTTCGCTATTTGTTTTTAAAGTGTTCCTCCGATATTATCCCCATGAAATTACATCTCAATCATTTTAATATGGAGATGTATGCAATTATTTTCTTTTTGCATGAGTAATCAAAGGTAAATAAAATATGAAGATTCTTGTCACCGGTGGCGCAGGCTTTATCGGCTCTGCCGTGGTTCGTCATATCATTGAAAATACCCGGGATGAAGTCCGCGTGATGGACTGCCTGACCTACGCCGGCAACCTCGAATCCCTGGCGCCGGTGGCCGGGAGCGAACGCTACTCGTTTTCCCAGACTGATATCACGGATGCTGCTGCCGTGGCGGCCCAGTTCAGCGAGTTCCGCCCGGATATCGTGATGCACCTGGCGGCAGAAAGCCATGTGGACCGTTCCATTGATGGCCCGGCAGCTTTCATCCAGACCAACGTGATCGGCACCTTCACTCTGCTGGAGGCGGCCCGTCACTACTGGTCCGGGCTTGGGGAGGAGCAGAAGCAGGCTTTCCGCTTCCACCACATCTCCACCGATGAGGTGTACGGCGACCTGCACGGCACCGATGACCTGTTCACCGAAGAAACCCCGTACGCGCCGAGCAGCCCGTACTCTGCCTCCAAAGCGGGCAGCGACCATCTGGTTCGCGCCTGGAACCGCACCTACGGCCTGCCGGTGGTGGTGACCAACTGCTCCAACAACTATGGTCCGTATCACTTCCCGGAGAAACTGATCCCGCTGACTATCCTTAACGCCCTGGCGGGTAAACCGCTGCCGGTATATGGCAACGGGGAGCAGATCCGTGACTGGCTGTATGTCGAGGATCATGCCCGTGCGCTGTACAAAGTGGCGACCGAAGGCAAGAGCGGCGAGACCTACAATATCGGCGGTCATAACGAGCGTAAAAATATCGATGTGGTGCGCACCATCTGCGCCATTCTCGACAAGGTGGTGGCGCAGAAGCCGGGCAACATCACCCACTTTGCTGACCTGATCACTTTTGTCACCGACCGTCCGGGGCACGACCTGCGCTACGCCATTGATGCCGCGAAAATTCAGCGCGATCTGGGCTGGGTGCCGCAGGAGACGTTCGAGAGCGGGATTGAAAAAACCGTGCACTGGTATCTGAACAACCAGACCTGGTGGCAGCGCGTGCTGGACGGCTCCTATGCCGGTGAGCGTCTGGGCCTCAATAACTGATATCTGACTGATTAAGGAATAGATTTATGAAAGGTATTGTTCTGGCCGGCGGCTCCGGCACGCGTTTATATCCGATCACTCAGGGCGTCTCCAAGCAGCTGCTGCCGATCTATGACAAGCCGATGATTTTCTACCCGGTGTCCGTCCTGATGCTGGCGGGTATTCGCGACATCCTGATCATCTCCACCCCGGACGATATGCCTTCCTTCCAGCGCCTGCTGGGTGACGGGTCGCAGTTCGGGGTGAACTTCAGCTACGCCATCCAGCCGTCGCCGGACGGCCTGGCGCAGGCCTTTATCATTGGCGAGAAGTTCATCGGCAACGATGCCTGTGCCCTGGTGCTGGGAGATAACATCTACTTTGGCCAGAGCTTCGGTAAAAAGCTGGAAGCGGCGGCGGCGAAGACTTCCGGTGCCACGGTGTTTGGTTATCAGGTGCTGGATCCGGAGCGTTTCGGGGTGGTGGAGTTTGATGAGAATTTTAAGGCGCTGTCCATCGAGGAGAAACCGCTGAAGCCGAAATCGGACTGGGCGGTGACCGGGCTCTACTTCTACGACAACAACGTGGTGGAGATGGCGAAGGACGTCAAGCCTTCTGAACGCGGAGAGCTGGAGATCACCACCCTGAACCAGATGTATCTGGAGCGCGGCGATTTGCAGGTGGAACTGCTGGGGCGCGGATTTGCCTGGCTGGATACGGGCACCCATGACAGCCTGATTGAAGCTTCTCAGTTTATTCATACCATTGAGAAGCGCCAGGGGATGAAGGTCGCCTGTCTGGAAGAGATAGCCTACCGTAATCAGTGGCTGTCGGCGGAAGGGGTGGCGGCTCAGGCGGAGCGTCTGAAGAAAACCGAGTACGGTGCCTACCTGAAACGTCTGCTCAGTGAAGACTGAACCCGCACGGCCATTAAAGGAAAATAACAAGATGAAGATATTACTGATTGGCAAGAATGGTCAGGTGGGCTGGGAGCTGCAGCGCTCCCTGTCCACGCTCGGTGATGTGGTCGCGGTGGATTACTTTGATAAAGAGCTGTGCGGCGATCTGACTAATCTGGACGGTATCGCGCAGACCGTGCGTACCGTCCGCCCGGACGTGGTGGTGAATGCCGCCGCGCACACGTCAGTGGACAAGGCCGAAAGCGAGCGGGAGCTCTCCGACCTGCTGAACGACAAAGGGGTGGCGGTGCTGGCGGCGGAGTCGGCGAAGCTGGGTGCCCTGATGGTGCACTATTCCACGGACTATGTGTTCGACGGCGCCGGCAGCCATTATCGCCGGGAAGATGAGGCAACCGGCCCGCTGAACGTCTACGGTGAAACCAAACGTGCCGGTGAACTGGCGCTGGAGCAGGGCAACCCGCGTCACCTGATTTTCCGTACCAGCTGGGTGTATGCCACCCGCGGCGCCAACTTTGCCAAAACCATGCTCCGCCTGGCGGGTGAGAAAGAGACGCTCTCCATCATTGACGACCAGCACGGGGCGCCCACCGGCGCAGAGCTGCTGGCAGACTGCACGGCGACGGCAATCCGTGAAACGCTGCGTGATCCGGCGCTGGCCGGTACCTATCATCTGGTGGCCAGCGGCGAGACCAGCTGGTGCGACTACGCCCGCTATGTGTTTGAGGTGGCGAGAGCGCACGGTGCAGAGCTGGCGGTTCAGGAAGTGAAGGGCATTCCGACGACGGCCTATCCGACGCCGGCGAAGCGTCCGCTCAACTCTCGCCTGTCGAATGAAAAATTCCGGCAGGCATTTGGGGTGACTCTCCCGGACTGGCGTCAGGGTGTGGCTCGCGTGGTAACAGAAGTCCTGGGTAAATAAACGGGTGGCAAAAGATGAACATTATTAAAACAGATATTCCTGAGGTGCTGATTTTTGAACCGCGCGTGTTTGGTGATGCGCGGGGTTTCTTCTTTGAGAGCTTCAGCAGCAAGGTGTTTAATGAGGCTGTGGGCCGCCAGGTGGAATTCGTCCAGGACAACCACTCCCAGTCCCAGAAAGGCGTATTGCGCGGGCTGCACTATCAGCTGGATCCGCACGCTCAGGGCAAACTGGTCCGCTGCGTGGAAGGTGAGGTATTTGACGTGGCGGTGGATATCCGTCGTTCATCGCCAACCTTTGGCAAATGGGTGGGCGCGGTGCTCAGCGCAGAGAATAAACGTCAGCTGTGGATCCCGGAAGGGTTCGCCCACGGGTTTATGGCGCTGAGCGACACGGTGCAGTTTGTCTACAAGGCGACGAACTACTACGCGCCACAGTCAGAGCGGAGCATCATCTGGAACGATCCGGAGATAGGGATTGACTGGCCGGCGCTGAGCGACTGCGCGCTGTCGCTGTCGGAGAAAGATCTGCAGGCACATACTCTGGCCACTGCAGAAGTTTATAAATAATTAGGTTGTTTTTCCTAAAATGGCGGGTTCCAAATGGAACTCGTCATGTTTATTCGTTTACAAGCTTGGTCAACCGACCGACTTGACTTACCTTCCTTCTCAGCGTAAAACCGCGCACAGCATTATTTAAATTCGTGGCTAGCCGCCATTACCCAGTTAACTGATTAAAGTGTAATCGAATGAAAATTACTATTTCCGGTACAGGTTATGTTGGTTTATCGAACGGTGTCCTGATTGCGCAAAACCACGAAGTGGTGGCCCTGGATATCGTACAGGCCAAAGTGGATATGCTTAACCAGAAGATCTCTCCGATTGTCGATAAAGAGATTCAGGAATATCTGGCAGAAAAACCGTTAAATTTCCGTGCCACCACGGATAAGCACGACGCATACCGTAATGCCGACTACGTGATTATTGCCACGCCGACCGACTACGATCCCAAAACCAACTACTTCAACACCTCTACGGTGGAAGCGGTTATTCGCGATGTCACAGAGATCAACCCGAACGCGGTGATGATCATTAAATCGACCATCCCGGTGGGGTTCACCCGCGACATCAAAGAACGTTTAGGGATTGATAATGTTATTTTCTCTCCTGAGTTCCTGCGTGAAGGTCGTGCGCTGTACGACAACCTGCACCCATCGCGCATTGTCATTGGTGAGCGCTCTGCGCGTGCCGAACGTTTTGCTGATCTGCTGAAAGAAGGTGCGATCAAGCAGGATATCCCAACCCTGTTTACCGAC
The DNA here is from genome assembly GCF_018199955.1 of Klebsiella sp. P1954. Taxonomy (NCBI): domain Bacteria; kingdom Pseudomonadati; phylum Pseudomonadota; class Gammaproteobacteria; order Enterobacterales; family Enterobacteriaceae; genus Klebsiella; species Klebsiella sp. P1954. The sequence continues at coordinate 4,773,866 of NZ_CP073373.1, forward strand.
TCCACCGAAGCGGAAGCGATCAAACTGTTCGCTAACACCTATCTGGCGCTGCGCGTTGCCTATTTCAACGAGCTCGACAGCTATGCTGAAAGCCAGGGGCTGAACAGCAAGCAGATTATCGAAGGGGTATGCCTGGATCCGCGTATCGGCAACCATTATAACAACCCGTCCTTTGGCTACGGCGGCTACTGCCTGCCGAAAGATACCAAGCAGCTGTTGGCGAACTACGAATCGGTCCCGAACAATATCATCGCGGCTATCGTCGATGCTAACCGTACCCGTAAAGACTTTATCGCGGATTCTATTCTCGCTCGTAAGCCGAAAGTAGTGGGTGTATATCGCCTGATCATGAAGAGTGGTTCGGACAATTTCCGCGCCTCTTCTATTCAGGGCATCATGAAGCGCATCAAGGCGAAAGGTATTCCGGTTATTATCTATGAACCGGTGATGCAGGAAGATGAGTTCTTCAACTCCCGCGTCGTGCGCGACCTGAATGCCTTCAAACAAGAGGCGGATGTGATCATCTCTAACCGTATGGCGGAAGAGCTGGCGGATGTCGCGGATAAGGTTTACACCCGCGATCTGTTTGGCAACGATTAATTCTGCCGGTCTGACACTGGCGGCTCCCTGCCGCCAGTATGCTTCTTTATCTCCCCGCTCTATCCCTCACTACGCGTATTTCTCGCACATTCAGATTAACCTCAATAAATTGTGATGGACATTACGATCTTGTACGAAACCCGTTGCGGGCGCAGAACAGGTCCGATAAGTTAAACTTACCTTGTGAAGAGCTACCGTCACTGTGATGTAGATGCCGGAGATAAGCGCCGGGAGGTAAAACAAAGCCTGCAACGCAGGCTTTTGTTATTTCTGTGTGCAGGGCAAATGATGAGCATGGCCAGCCAAGAGTGCTTTTCTCATGCCTTTATGCCATGGCAAATCACAGAATGAATAGTTATTCTGTCAGAAAGTTATTTTATCTCTTAATATTATCTTAATGTCATTGTAATATGAAGCTAGCCTTACCACTTGCGTTTATTAAACATCAGTTTCGTTTTTTTTCTTTCTTTTAAATAAGAAATTAAAAAATAAACGGAAATAGCAAGTAGTATGGCAGCCACCACTAAGAAAAATAGGTTTTCCATAATATCTACCACATAGCGTATGTTGATTAAATTATTAGGTTGATAAGCAATGCGCCAGTTTTGTTCTGTAGCATGGCTTGCTCTAACATATCCTGGATTTAGGAAAATTCCTACAGAGTGTAATGTTTTTTATTACTCAGTATTTCATGCTACTTTTTCGATTGGAAACGGCATGGATACAGCCGAAGTGCAGTACTGTGGCATGTGGAGATTTGCTTTTTTAACAAAGGCTGGATGAAACTGGTTTCAGTTAGGCCAACTAAAGGGTAAAAAAATACGCTATAGCATAAAATATTATATATAACGTAATGCAGCTGCAGTTGATTCACATAACGTAAGGGTATTCAGAGTAGCTGCAAGAAGTTGCCGCAACCTGACGATTGCGGCAGGGCAGGGGGATTAGATCTGATAGTAATCCTTGTACCATTCCACGAAGTTCTTCACGCCGTCCTTCACTGACGTTTGCGGCTTAAAGCCCACCAGGTCATACAGCGCTTGGGTGTCTGCGCTGGTGTCCAGCACATCTCCCGGCTGGATCGGCATCATATTCTTCTTCGCTTCCATCCCCAGCGCCTCTTCCAGGGCGGTGATGTAGTCCATCAGTTCCACTGGTGAGCTGTTGCCAATGTTATATACCCGATACGGCGCGGAGCTGGTGGCCGGGGAACCGCTCTCAACGGTCCAGTCGGCATTGGCCTGCGGGATCACATCCTGCACCCGAACCACCGCCTCGACGATGTCGTCGATATAGGTGAAGTCGCGCTTCATTTTGCCGTAGTTGTAAACGTCGATACTTTTTCCTTCCAGCATCGCTTTCGTGAACTTGAACAGCGCCATATCCGGGCGACCCCACGGACCATAAACTGTAAAGAAGCGCAGCCCGGTGGTCGGGATGCCGTACAGATGGGAATAGGTATGCGCCATCAGCTCATTGGCTTTCTTGGTGGCGGCATACAGGGAGACCGGATGATCGACGGAATCTTCGGTGGAGAACGGCATTTTACGGTTGAGGCCGTAAACCGAGCTGGAGGAGGCGTACACCAGGTGTTTCACCTTGGTATGACGGCAGCCTTCCAGAATGTTCAGGTACCCCATCAGGTTAGCGTCTGCGTACGCATACGGGTTTTCCAGCGAGTAGCGCACGCCGGCCTGGGCGGCCAGGTGGATCACGCGGTCAAATTGCTCTGTGGCGAACAGCTTTGCCATACCTTCACGGTCGGCCAAATCCAGCTGCTGGAAATGGAATGCCGGAGATGCCAGGCGATCCAGACGTGCCTGCTTCAGGCTGACGTCATAATAGTCGTTCATGTTGTCGATTCCGACAACATCATGCCCTTCATTCAGCAGGCGCTGCGCGATATGGAAGCCGATAAAACCTGCGGCACCAGTGACCAAAAACTTCATATTTTTCCTCCGGGGTGTGGATATCCCGTTCTACATAAGTGCCGATTTTACACTGGCTTGCGGTTGGGATCACTTGCTTTGCCATGACAAGATATGCAAGTAACTGTAAACAGCGGCGTCTGAGAGTAAATGCCTTGTAATTAATTATCATTCGTGAAAGGTATTAAGCCATTCAGAAGATGAAAAGCACTATAGAAACCAATATAAACAATGGGTTATCTGTTTGTTTCGGTTTTATCGAGTATTGCTAGGTTTTAGACGCGGTCTGGCCTCGTAGAGTAAAGATTGTTACTTTGGTTTGCCCGGTGTGTTTGTTTCCCGAGAGCACTTTAGCGATAATGCCATCATATCGTCTAAAGTGTGTCCATTTTTACATTGAGAAAGCCATGCACCGGATTTTTACTTTTATTCCTTACTTGCAGAGTTATAATACGCTGCCGTTCTATTTGGCAGACTTAGGTATTGCTTGATAAATCATCACCAAAAGTTGTTATTAATATGCAAGAAATTATTTCAGAATTTCATGCTGTCCTTAGATGGTTCTTTTGCATGTAAGGGCGTGATGAGCAGGTGAGGGGAGTGCTACGCCAGGCATGCTGCTTGCGGAAATGAGAAAGTCCTGATAGCTAACGGAGAAGGGAAACGCCAGAGTAAAGCCTTTTTGTTGCTAAGGTAACGAGATGCATGGCTGTACTGAACAGTAATGCCATCTGCAGTGCGGTTTGAACGGATGTGAGTGTTAAAAACTCGGTGGATCACGCATTTTGGTTGCGATAGCCAATGGCGGTAGCGTGGAAGAAAACATAAGGTGATTTTTTAATTTATTGAATTAAAAGGGTTTTTATCGTTTTATTGCTGGGGTGTCGCTTGCGCTTCCGTTCAAATCATTGGTTGCAGTCGATGAATGGCAGCTGGCCTCATAAACTTTGCCCGCAGCACAAAGCAGTCAGTTTCTCGATTGTTGAGCCTGACAGGATCGGCGAGGTAGACCTGGTATGACTAACTCATTCAGTGGATATTTGCAGAATAATTTATGAGTATAAAGATGAAGTACAATTTAGGGTATTTATTTGATTTACTTGTTGTCATAACAAATAAAGATCTAAAAGTGCGCTATAAGAGCAGCATGCTAGGCTATTTATGGTCAGTAGCAAATCCATTGCTTTTTGCCATGATTTATTATTTTATATTTAAGCTGGTAATGAGAGTACAAATTCCAAATTATACTGTTTTCCTCATTACCGGCTTGTTTCCGTGGCAATGGTTTGCCAGTTCGGCCACTAACTCATTATTTTCATTCATCGCTAACGCTCAAATTATCAAGAAGACAGTTTTTCCCCGGTCCGTGATTCCGCTAAGTAATGTAATGATGGAAGGGTTGCATTTTCTTTGCACCATCCCGGTTATTGTAGTCTTTCTTTTTGTTTATGGCATGACGCCGTCCTTGTCCTGGGTTTGGGGTATACCTCTCATTGCTATTGGCCAGGTGATTTTCACCTTTGGTGTTTCAATCATCTTTTCAACGCTGAACCTGTTTTTCCGTGACCTGGAGCGCTTTGTCAGTCTAGGGATTATGCTGATGTTTTATTGTACGCCGATTTTATATGCGTCTGATATGATTCCGGAAAAATTTAGCTGGATAATTACCTACAATCCGCTAGCGAGTATGATTCTTAGTTGGCGTGATTTATTCATGAATGGGACTCTTAATTATGAGTATATTTCTATACTCTATTTTACGGGAATCATTTTGACGGTTGTCGGTTTGTCTATTTTCAATAAATTAAAATATCGATTTGCAGAGATCTTGTAATGCACCCAGTTATTAACTTCAGTCATGTTACAAAAGAGTATCCTCTGTACCATCATATTGGCTCAGGAATCAAAGATTTAATTTTCCATCCGAAACGCGCTTTTCAGTTGCTGAAGGGGCGGAAATATTTAGCTATCGAAGACGTATCCTTTACAGTTGGCAAAGGTGAGGCTGTTGCCCTGATTGGACGTAATGGGGCAGGAAAGAGTACCTCTCTTGGCCTGGTTGCCGGCGTGATTAAGCCAACTAAGGGAACCGTCACCACTGAAGGACGGGTGGCATCGATGCTTGAACTCGGCGGAGGCTTTCATCCTGAACTTACCGGGCGTGAGAATATTTACCTGAATGCTACTCTGCTGGGCCTTCGGCGTAAAGAGGTCCAGCAACGTATGGAACGTATTATTGAATTTTCGGAACTGGGAGAATTCATAGACGAGCCAATCAGAGTGTACTCAAGCGGAATGCTAGCTAAGTTAGGTTTTTCGGTCATCAGTCAGGTTGAACCGGATATTTTAATTATTGATGAAGTTCTGGCAGTAGGTGATATCGCTTTTCAGGCAAAATGTATTCAGACCATCAAAGATTTTAAGAAAAGAGGCGTGACAATATTGTTTGTTAGCCACAATATGAGTGACGTTGAAAAAATCTGCGACAGAGTCATCTGGATCGAAAATCATAGGCTCAGAGAAGTGGGGTCTGCAGAGCGAATCATTGAACTGTACAAGCAAGCAATGGCTTAATCAGTGGGTAATATAATGAACAATAGCGTTAAAATCTATACCAGCCACCATAAGCCTAGTGCTTTTCTTAATGCTGCAATTATCAAACCTCTGCATGTCGGCAAAGCTAATTCTTGTAATGAAATTGGTTGTCCAGGAGATGACACTGGCGATAATATTTCCTTTAAGAATCCGTTTTATTGCGAACTTACTGCGCATTATTGGGTTTGGAAAAACGAAGAGCTGGCAGACTATGTCGGTTTCATGCACTATCGCCGTCATCTTAATTTTTCCGAAAAACAAACTTTTTCTGAGGATACGTGGGGGGTCGTGAACCATCCATGCATTGATGAAGAATATGAGAAGATCTTTGGATTAAACGAAGAAACAATTCAACGGTGTGTCGAAGGTATTGACATCTTGCTGCCCAAAAAATGGTCTGTCACTGCGGCGGGAAGTAAAAATAATTACGATCACTATGAACGAGGTGAATACTTACATATTCGTGATTATCAGGCTGCCATTGCCATCGTTGAAAAACTATATCCAGAGTATAGCGCGGCAATAAAAACGTTTAATGATGCCAGTGATGGCTATTACACAAATATGTTTGTCATGCGCAAAGATATTTTTGTTGACTATTCTGAGTGGCTCTTTTCCATTCTGGATAATCTCGAAGATGCTATCTCGATGAACAATTATAATGCTCAGGAAAAACGCGTTATTGGGCATATAGCAGAACGGCTGTTTAATATTTACATTATTAAGTTGCAACAAGATGGTGAGCTTAAGGTAAAAGAATTACAGCGTACTTTTGTCAGCAATGAAACATTCAATGGTGCACTGAATCCAGTTTTTGATTCTGCGGTTCCAGTGGTTATCAGTTTCGATGATAATTACGCAGTCAGCGGTGGTGCATTAATTAATTCCATTGTCCGGCATGCGGATAAAAATAAAAATTATGATATCGTCGTACTCGAAAACAAAGTAAGCTATTTGAATAAAACGCGGTTAGTAAATCTAACCTCGGCTCATCCGAATATTTCTCTTCGTTTTTTTGACGTTAATGCTTTCACTGAAATAAACGGTGTGCATACCCGAGCGCATTTTAGCGCATCAACGTATGCCCGTCTTTTTATTCCTCAACTGTTCAGACGATACGATAAAGTCGTATTTATTGATTCGGATACCGTTGTAAAGGCTGACCTGGGCGAACTGCTTGATGTCCCTCTGGGCAACAATTTAGTTGCAGCGGTTAAGGATATCGTCATGGAAGGTTTTGTAAAATTTTCTGCAATGTCGGCATCAGATGATGGCGTTATGCCGGCAGGCGAATATTTACAGAAAACCTTAAACATGAATAACCCTGATGAATATTTTCAGGCAGGGATTATTGTTTTTAATGTCAAACAAATGGTCGAAGAAAATACTTTTGCTGAATTGATGCGGGTATTAAAGGCAAAAAAATACTGGTTCCTCGACCAGGATATCATGAATAAAGTTTTCTACTCTCGAGTCACATTTCTGCCATTAGAGTGGAACGTTTATCATGGTAATGGCAACACGGATGATTTCTTCCCTAATCTTAAGTTTGCAACGTATATGAAATTTTTAGCAGCTCGCAAGAAGCCTAAAATGATTCATTATGCGGGTGAGAACAAACCATGGAATACCGAAAAAGTCGATTTTTATGACGACTTTATTGAAAACATCGCTAACACTCCATGGGAGATGGAAATCTATAAACGTCAGATGTCGTTAGCGGCTTCGATTGGTTTAACCCATAGCGAGCCGCAACAACAAATCTTGTTCCAGACCAAAATCAAGAACGTACTGATGCCTTATGTTAATAAATATGCACCAATAGGCACGCCAAGAAGAAACATGATGACTAAATATTATTACAAAGTACGCCGTGCTATTCTTGGATAATAAAAGAGACAACAGATGAAAAGTAAAAAAATATTGATCGTAGGTGCTGGCTTCTCTGGTGCAGTTATCGGTCGCCAACTTGCTGAGAAGGGACATCAAGTCCATATTATCGATCAGCGTGATCATATTGGGGGGAATTCCTATGATGCACGGGACGCTGAAACGAATGTGATGGTACATGTTTATGGACCCCATATTTTCCATACTGACAATGAAACAGTGTGGAACTATGTCAACAAGCATGCAGAGATGATGCCCTATGTGAACCGGGTTAAAGCGACAGTTAATGGTCAGGTATTTTCCCTGCCTATTAATTTGCATACTATCAATCAGTTTTTCTCAAAAACTTGTTCGCCTGATGAGGCCAGAGCGCTCATTGCTGAGAAAGGGGACAGCACTATTGCTGATCCACAAACTTTTGAAGAGCAAGCGTTACGCTTTATTGGTAAAGAGTTATATGAGGCCTTTTTTAAAGGATATACGATTAAACAGTGGGGGATGCAACCCTCGGAACTGCCCGCATCTATTCTTAAACGTCTTCCTGTTCGTTTTAACTATGATGATAATTATTTTAACCACAAATTTCAGGGCATGCCGAAATGTGGTTATACGCAGATGATTAAGTCCATTCTCAATCATGAAAATATCAAGGTTGACTTACAGCGGGAATTTATCGTTGACGAGCGAACTCATTACGATCACGTATTCTATAGCGGTCCATTAGATGCGTTTTATGGCTACCAATATGGCCGTCTGGGCTATCGAACATTAGATTTTAAAAAGTTTACCTATCAGGGTGATTACCAGGGCTGCGCAGTGATGAACTATTGTTCTGTTGATGTCCCCTATACTCGCATCACTGAACATAAATATTTTTCTCCCTGGGAACAACACGACGGCTCTGTTTGTTATAAAGAGTATAGCCGTGCTTGTGAAGAAAATGATATTCCTTACTATCCTATTCGCCAGATGGGAGAGATGGCTCTTCTTGAAAAATATTTGTCACTGGCCGAGAATGAAACCAATATCACTTTTGTCGGTCGTCTTGGAACCTACCGTTACCTCGACATGGATGTGACCATCGCCGAAGCATTGAAAACGGCAGAAGTCTATTTAAATTCACTCACTGATAATCAGCCAATGCCTGTGTTTACGGTTTCTGTACGATGAAATATACGGCATTGATAGTGACATTCAATCGTCTCGGCAAACTGAAAAAAACCGTTGAAGAGACCCTCAAACTTGAATTCACTAATATTGTTATTGTCAATAACGGGTCCACGGATGGGACCCAAGCCTGGCTTTCGTCAATTGTTGATACACGAGTCATTGTATTAACCCTCACCGAGAATACCGGTGGGGCGGGGGGCTTTAAAACCGGTAGTCAGTATATCTGTGAACAGCTGGCAAGTGATTGGGTATTTTTCTACGATGATGATGCTTACCCCTATCCAGACACGTTGAAGTCCTTTTCACAGCTGGATAAGCGGGGATGTCGGGTATTTAGTGGACTGGTGAAAGATCCGCAAGGAAAACCGTGTCCGATGAATATGCCGTTCTCGCGTGTGCCAACTTCACTTGGCGACACTGTACGCTATTTACGCTACCCTGGAGAGTTTATCCCGGCAGCTAATCGTTCTATGTTCGTACAAACGGTTTCATTTGTTGGGATGGTCATACATCGTGATCTGCTCGCGACCAGTCTTGACCACATCCATGAACAGCTTTTTATCTACTTTGATGATCTTTACTTTGGCTATCAGCTATCACTAGCTGGTGAGAAAATTATGTATAGCACGGAGTTGCTTTTTTATCATGATGTGAGTATTCAGGGCAAACTTATTGCACCTGAATGGAAGGTTTACTATCTCTGCCGTAATTTGATCCTGTCGAAGAAAATATTCCAGAAAAATGCCGTGTATAGCAATTCAGCGATAGCGATACGCATCCTAAAATATATATTAATCCTGCCATGGCAACGTCAAAAATATTCCTATATGAAATTTATTCTTCGTGGAATTTCACATGGCATAAAAGGTATTAGTGGTAAGTATCATTAAGTGGGCGGTGATGCTACCAACTTGCTGATTTAGTGTATAATGGTGTTTTTGAGGTGCTCCCGTGGCTTCAGTCTCCGTCTGCTGTCCCTCCTGTTCCGCTACTGAAGGCGTGATGCGTAATGGCAAAAGTACTGCCGGGCATCAACGTTATCTCTGCTCTCACTGCCGTAAAACATGGCAGCTCACCTTCACTTATGCCGCTTCTCAGCCCGGTACACACCAGAAAATCATTGATATGGCTATGAACGGCGTCGGTTGCCGTGCCACCGCACGACTAATGGGCGTGGGCCTCAACACCATTTTGCGCCATTTAAAAAACTCAGGCCGCAGTCAGTAACCTCCCGGATACAGCCGGGCAGTGATGTCATTGTCTGTGCGGAGATGGACGAGCAATGGGGCTACGTCGGTGCAAAATCACGTCAGCGCTGGCTGTTTTACGCGTATGACAGGATACGCAGGGCGGTGGTAGCCCACGTTTTCGGTGAACGCACTATGGCCACACTGGAGCGTCTTCTGAGCCTGCTGTCAGTTTTTGACGTGGTGGTATGGATGACGGACGGCTGGCCGATGTATGAGTCACGTCTGAAGGGAAAACTGCACGTCATCAGTAAGCGTTACACGCAGCGAATTGAGCGACACAACCTGAATCTGAGACAGCATCTGGCAAGGCTGGGCAGGAAGTCCCTGTCGTTCTCAAAATCGGTGGAGCTGCATGACAAAGTCATCGGGCACTATCTGAACATAAAACACTATCAGTAAATTGGAGTCATTACCTAAGTGGGCATAGCAATAAGAAAATTGTGTTATTTCATAAATTCGGATTGGTACTTCGATTTACACTGGATCGATCGTGCCATCGCCTCCCGTGATGCAGGTTATGAGATTCACATCATCAGCCATTTTATTGATGACAACATAATAAATAAATTCAAAACATTTGGCTTTATTTGCCATAATGTTACTCTTGATGCTCAATCTTTTAATGCATTAGTTTTCTTTCGTACTTACCATGATGTGCAAAAAATTATTAAAAATATAAAACCGGATCTCTTGCATTGCATCACTATCAAGCCATGTTTGATTGGTGGTGTGCTCGCGAAGAAATTTAATCTGCCGGTCATCGTAAGTTTTGTTGGGCTTGGAAGAGTATTTTCTTCTGACAGCATGCCTTTAAAATTATTGCGGCAGTTTACTATTGCTGCATATAAATATATTGCCAGTAATAAGCGCTGTATATTTATGTTTGAACATGACCGCGACAGAAAAAAACTGGCTAAGTTGGTTGGACTCGAAGAACAACAGACTATTGTTATTGATGGTGCAGGCATTAATCCAGAGATATACAAATATTCTCTTGAACAGGATCACGATGTCCCTGTTGTATTGTTTGCCAGCCGTATGTTGTGGAGTAAAGGACTGGGCGACTTAATTGAAGCGAAGAAAATATTACGCAGTAAGAATATTCACTTTACTTTGAATGTTGCTGGAATTCTGGTCGAAAATGATAAAGATGCAATTTCCCTTCAGGTCATTGAAAATTGGCATCAGCAAGGATTAATTAACTGGTTAGGTCGTTCGAATAATGTTTGCGATCTTATTGAGCAATCAAATATCGTTGCTTTGCCGTCAGTTTATTCTGAAGGTGTTCCGCGAATTCTTCTGGAAGCATCTTCTGTGGGTCGCGCTTGTATTGCTTATGATGTTGGTGGTTGTGATAGCCTTATTATTGATAACGATAATGGAATTATTGTTAAAAGCAATTCACCTGAAGAGCTGGCTGATAAACTTGCCTTTTTACTTAGCAATCCTAAAGCACGCGTTGAAATGGGTATTAAGGGGAGGAAACGTATACAAGATAAATTTTCTAGTGTTATGATTATCGATAAAACATTGCAAATATATCATGATGTAGTTCGATGATGTGTAAGTTTCACATTTATTATTGCGAAAAACCTTCATATTGATAATAGTAATGTTTATATAATGTAATTCAATTTACTACTAATGGTATTTTTATGGCTCATGAAAAAAGTGATATAATTGTTTCGGTCGTTATTCCTGTTTACAACGCCGAAGAGTATATTGCAGATACTCTAAAAAACATTGTTTCACAGTCATTGTATGAAATTGAAATTATAATAATCAATGATCATTCGAGTGATAATACATTAGATATCCTTAAGGAGATTGCATCCAGCGATGAAAGAATACGAATTATTGATAACGCTGTAAATATTGGAGCTGGCATATCACGTAATATAGGTCTTTCAGAAGCAAAGGGAGAATATATAATATTTCTTGATGACGATGATTATGTCGATACGAACATGTTGAAGCACATGTCTGATTGTGCGGAGCTATCAGGGGCAGATATCGTTGTATGCAGAAGCCGCTCATTTAATCTACAATCTCTCCAGTATGCTCCAATGCCAGATTCAATTCGAAAAGATTTATTACCTGAAAAAGCAGTTTTCTCGCCTGGAGATATTGAGCGAGACTTTTTCAGGGCATTTATATGGTGGCCATGGGACAAACTATTCCGACGTGAATTTATTATTCAGCACTCGTTGAGCTACCAAGATTTAAGAACATCAAATGATCTGTTTTTTGTGTGTGCATCTATGCTTAGTGCCGAAAAGGTAACTATTCTTGATGAAATATTGATTACTCATACGATTAATCGAAAAACATCATTGTCTTCAACTCGCTCCGTTTCCTATCATTGCGCACTTGATGCTCTTGTTGCTCTAAGGGATTTTCTTTTTAAAAATGGCATGATGCAAAAGCGACAAAGGGATTTTTATAATTACATTGTCGTATTCCTTGAGTGGCACTTAAATACGCTATCGGGTGAAGCCTTTAATAAACTGTTTCAAGATGTCAAATTATTCATCAGCAGTTTTGATATCAATAATGAAGACTTTTATGATGAGTTTATTCTTTCTGCTTATCGACGAATCGCTGATATGTCTGCTGAAGAGTATCTTTTTTCATTAAAAGATCGGGTTCTTAATGAATTAGAGAATGCCCAACGAAATATTTTGACCTTACAAAACGAAGTTGAGGAGATAAAACAGCAGCTTCAACAAAAGGACGAAATGATTGCTTCTATGAATAGGGAAAATTTAGCTATTAAAGCAGATAATAAAATTCTCGAAAATTACAATGAAGAACTAAAGACTGTTCAGACAAAGTTTCTTAAACTACTCTCAAGTAAAGACTAGTATTTAAAAGCGTATTTTATGATTACTGTAATAGCGCCCCCATAAAAAATGAGGGCGGCATAGAAATTACTAATAATTTATCGTTGACCTTCGCATTGCATCTGACGTTTTAATAACCATACAATCATCAATACATCGATTGGTCTCAGAAATTATAACGTTGTTAGATAGTTTGAAATTAAATCCTTTCATAATTCTGATCTCTTCAGCCATACCTTTGAGCGCCCAGGGCGCTGCTAATGAAATATTCCCAAACTCATCATATCTCTGTGTTTTTGTAAAGGCATTGTAAGCAGGATCTGTGAGATCGAACATTAATTTTCCTGTGTAATTCTTAGGTATTTTATTAGTTATTTCCGCAGCAAGTGCCTGAATTTCAGAGCGTTGAGGAATAATAAATCCATTTATAATATTATACTGAGCTATTATCATAATTGTTAAAGCGATAAGAGGCCAGACAAATGCTTGCTTAGAAATTCTACTGACAAGGCTATTTATGCCAATAAGAAATAGAGTTGATATAATAAGTTCTAAGGCCACTAACGAGCGGAATGCTGCCCAATTTTCTTTTGTCGCTAAATTTGGAGCGTAGGAACCTATCCCGATCGTTATGACTATGAACGTTTTCCATCTGCCTGTTTTTCCCACAAAAATAGTGTATAAGCCGATTAAAATTGCAAATGAGGAGAACCAAGAATATATTTTTACTGGTTGTATGTTATAGTTATTTACAGCGTTTATTAGTGATTCATTTATGAACCATTTCATCTTTCCACCGATATCTGCGGTTAACTCGGCTCTCGATAATGATTCCCCATATAGCCAGACAGGAAGTACTTTTGACATGATAAAACTGCCTGCAACACCGATAACTAAAATGATAAAACATGTCGCAACTTTTTTCACAGTTAAACTACTTTCTTTTTTTATGCAACTATCAAGCATAAAAAAGAATAAGAATGTAATTGCTGTCGGTTGATATATTGCAAATGCCACCCATAAGACAACAATGGATGCTAATTTTTCTGGCAATGACGACCGCTGCTTCGAATGTGGGAAACATTTATTATAACTAATACCTGCCAGCAATACTGAAATAGTGAACGGGAAACATGTTGCCCATGAAGCATAAACTTGAAACGCAGGGAGTAAGCAAATTAACAGCGGAAATATTATTTTGAATACGGGGTTATCAAATATTTTTCTGCTGTCTATGAAGTTGTAAATAAAACAACTTAAGACAACAAGACTTAATATATTAAAAAGCCGCAAATACGAAAATGAAGAAATATCATTAATTAACATTTTTCCATAGTAACGGAACACAGCATAAACGGGACGACCAGATTGGACATCCCACTGAAACGAAGAGCCGTTTCTTGTTATAGCATCAAAGAGTGTTGACCAGTCGTCTGAAAATGCATATGAAAAGAAAATTACCGGTGAAAATGTTAACATAAGCAAAAAGAAATAAAAAATGTAAACGTTTTTTTTATTTCCCTCTGCTAAAGGATTGATCAGATTTTGCATGTTATTTTCCATTGCTATCATTACCTACGCTTTCGTCAATGAAATATTTAGGTCTATTTTTCGTCTCTATATAAATTTTTCCGACATATTCTCCTATAATACCTAAAGAAAGCATTTGCACGCCGCCAAGAAAGAATATAGCGATCATGACTGATGTCCATCCCTCAACTGTAGTACCTGTTGTTTTTTGAATTAAAGCATAAATCGCAGCGATGGTAGATATGATGCAAGTTATAAAACCTGTCATAGCTATAATTCGTAACGGTGTAACTGATAATGAGGTAATTCCCTCGAGAGCCAGCGCAAGCATTTTTTTAATTGGATATTTTGATTCACCGGCAATTCTTTCTTCACGGCTATATTGCACCTCGATCGAGGGGTATCCCACAAGAGGCACTAATCCACGTAAATATATATTTTGCTCTTTATATTGTTTAAGAGCCTCCAATGCTCGATTACTTAATAATCGATAATCTGCATGATTTGGAGTTTGATTTACTCCCAAGTGGGACATTATTGCGTAAAATGCATTAGCTGTTGTACGTTTAAAAAACGTGTCACTGTCTCGATTACCTCTTACGCCGTATACTATGTCATATCCCTGGCTGTAAGCGTCAATCATTTTTTCGATGCAATTTACATCGTCTTGTAGATCCGCATCGATGCTAATGGTTACGTCTGTATCGACCGAGCGTAACCCTGCCATCAACGCAATTTGATGTCCTTTATTTCTTGATAATTTTATTCCTCGCACATAGTGATAAGCGGTCGAGGCATCTTTAATTTGTGCCCAAGTATTGTCACGACTACCATCATCGACAAACAAAAGATAACTATTGTTATTAATTTTATTTCTGGCTATCAATGAATTTAGTACATTCGAAAGCTTTTCGAGACAGAAAGGAAAAGCCTCTTGTTCATTATAGCAAGGTACCACAATAGCTAAAGAAGGAGTGCTTTTTATATCAGTTGAGGTTGTCATTTCATCGCCCAGAACTTGTTTAAAATAAAACCTGTGATAGTGTATGTGAACATCCCAAGGATTTGTGCTGAATATATTTTTTCTGGCATAAAAACGAAAAATATTTTTATGACAATGATATTTGCCACATAACAAATGAAGCAAACACATAAAAATTTTATTAGTCTATTGATACTGATTGGTTGCGTAAATGTAAATATTGTGTTTGCTATAAAGCTGAAAACAATACCTACAACATAACCCATCGCATTGGACAGATAAATGCCAAGACCCAAATGCATTAGCAGGAAAATTACAACTGCTGTAATTAGTGTATTGACTATCCCAACTAACCCATATTTCATTAGTTGCCATAATGGGCCTGAACTTGGCATTATATACTCCGCTAGCGTTCCAATTGGATGTTAAAAGCGGCAGCATTCTAACAAACTACATCTATCATGTGAATCCAATTCACATCTCAAATATTAGGTTGTAAAGGATATTGGGAGGTATTTCGAGTGCTGCGTGAAGGGTTCATTTAGAAAGAGTAATTAATGGCGGCTTTATAACCGCCATGTCTTATATTACCTATGCCGTGCTCTTAAATTATCAATCACTTCCCCGAGATCCAGCCCCTGGTCCTGCAGCAGCACCAGCAGGTGATACATCAGGTCCGACGCCTCATTCTTCAGTTCGAAGCGGTCGTTCACCGTGGCGGCCAGCGCGGTCTCCACGCCTTCTTCCCCCACTTTCTGCGCAATACGCTTGGTGCCGCTGGCATACAGCTTCGCCGTGTAGGAGCTCTCCGGGTCGGCGTGTTTACGCTCGGCCAGCAGCTGCTCCAGCTGATAGAGGAACAGCCACTGGTGGCCGGTTTCGCCGAAGCAGCTGGTGGTGCCTTTGTGGCAGGTCGGCCCGATCGGGTTTACCAGCACCAGCAGCGTATCGTTGTCACAGTCCGGCGTGATGCTCACCACGTTGAGGACATGGCCCGAGGTTTCACCCTTGGTCCACAGCCGCTGCTTGGTGCGCGAGTAAAAGGTGACCTTGCCGGTGGCTTCGGTTTTCTCCAGCGCCTCCTTGTTCATGTAGCCGAGCATCAGCACTTCGCCGGATACGGCGTGCTGCACGATGGCCGGCATCATGCCGTCCGTTTTTTCCCAGTCCAGCTGTTCAGTCAACATACCCTTATCTCCACGCCCTGTGCCGCCAGGTACGCTTTCAGTTCGCCAATATTAATAATCTGTTTGTGGAATACCGAGGCCGCCAGCGCGCCGTCAACGTCGGCGTCGCGGAAGGCTTCGAGGAAGTGTTCCATAGTGCCCGCGCCGCCGGAGGCGATCAGCGGGACGTGGCACACCGCGCGAACCTTCGCCAGCTGCTGCAGGTCGTAACCGTTGCGCACCCCGTCCTGGTTCATCATATTGAGAACGATCTCGCCTGCGCCGCGCTTCTGCACTTCCTCCACCCAGTCGAGGGTTTCCCACTGCGTCACCCGGGTGCGGCTCTCGTCGCCGGTATACTGGTTGACGTGATACTTGCCGGTCTCTGCGTCAAACCAGGTATCAATCCCCACCACGATACACTGCACGCCAAAGCGGTCGGCAAGGCGGGTGATCAGCGTCGGGTCGGCGAGAGCAGGGGAGTTAATCGAGATCTTATCGGCGCCGAAGGAGAGGATCTGCGCCGCGTCTTCCAGCGACTTGATCCCGCCAGCCACGCAGAAAGGAATATCAATTACTTCCGCTACCCGCGACACCCAGCTCTTGTCGACCACCCGACCGTCGCTGGAGGCGGTGATATCATAGAACACCAGTTCGTCGGCCCCTTCGTCGGCATAGCGCTTGGCCAGCGGGACGATGTCGCCAATGATCTCGTGATTACGGAACTGCACGCCTTTCACTACCTGGCCGTCGCGGACGTCGAGGCAGGGGATTATCCGTTTTGCCAGCATTGAATGGCCTCCGTTACGTTGAATTTACCTTCCAGCAGCGCGCGACCGACAATCACGCCGCGCACCCCGGTGCCGCGCAGGGCGGCAATATCATTGAGATCGCCGATGCCGCCGGATGACTGAAACGCCACCTGCGGGTAGCGGGCGCAGACTTCCTCGTACAGCGAGACGTTAGAGCCTGCCAGCGTGCCGTCGCGGGAGATATCGGTGCACAGCACGTGCTGCAGGCCGACCGGCAGATAACTTTCCACCAGCTCCTCTAGCGTCACGCCGGAGTTTTCCTGCCAGCCGCTGACCGCCACCTGCTTATTGCCGTCGGCGTCGATACGCACGTCGAGGGCGAGCACCAGCCGTTCTGGGCCAAAGCGTTTGAACCAGCCTTTCACTTCCTCCGGGGATTTCACCGCGGTGGAGCCGACCACCACGCGGGCGACGCCGGCCTCAAGCAGGGCCGCGACATCCGCTTCGGTCCGCACGCCGCCGCCGACCTGCACCGGGACGTCAACCCCGGCGACCAGCGCTTTCAGCAGCGGGATTTGGCGCTTCGCCGGATCCTTCGCCCCGGTCAGGTCGACCAGGTGCAGGACTTCCGCCCCCTGAGCGGCATAGGCCTGCAGGCGCGGCAGCGGATCGCTGCCATAGTCGCGCTGCTGGCCGTAATCGCCCTGATGGAGACGAACGACGGTGCCGTCGATTAAATCTAAAGCAGGAATAATCATCACATCTCCAGGAAGTTTTTCAGCAGCTGCGCCCCGGCGCTCCCGGAGCGCTCCGGGTGAAACTGCACGCCAAAGAAGTTATCTTTCTGCACCGCGGCGGTGAACGCCTCGCCGTAATTGCACTGGGCGATGGTGTACGGGTTGACCGGCATGGCGTAGCTGTGCACGAAGTAGAAATACGCGCCTTCTTCAATGCCGCGGAACAGCCGATCGCCAGCTTTGGCATACACCCGGTTCCAGCCCATGTGCGGCAATGGCAGACCGTGGTCGGTCATCTTCGGCACCTCTTCTTCGATAATGCCCAGCAGATCGACGCCGTTGTTCTCCTCGCTGCGCTTGCCGAGCAGCTGCATGCCCAGGCAAATCCCCAGCACCGGCTGGGTACAGGCTTTGATCAGGTCGATCAGCTCCCGGTCGCGAAGCTGATCCATCGCCGCCTGGGCGGTGCCGACGCCGGGAAGAAACAGTTTATCGGCACGCAATACCACTTCCGGATCGCGGCTGACCACCGGCTCATAGCCGTGGCGGCCAATCGCCGATTTCACCGAATTGAGGTTGGCGCAGCCGGTATCAAGGATCACCACATTCATTACAGCACCCCTTTGGAAGACGGCAGGGCATCGCCCTGGACGCGGATCGCCTGGCGCAGCGTACGGCCAAAGGCTTTGAACAGGCTCTCCACGCGGTGGTGATCGTTCTTGCCCTTGGTTTTCAGGTGCAGGGTCACCGCCATGGTGTAGGAGAGCGAGCGGAAGAAGTGTTCCACCATCTCGGTGCTCAGATCGCCGACGCGCTGATAGGTGAAGTCCGCCTTATACTCCAGGTGCGGACGGCCGGAGATATCCAGCGCGCAGCGGGCAAGACACTCGTCCATCGGCAGCACGAAGCCGAAGCGGTTGATGCCGCGCTTGTCGCCAAGGGCCAGCTTCAGGGCTTCGCCGAGGGCCAGGCCGGTATCTTCCACCGTGTGGTGATCGTCGATGTACAGATCGCCGCCGACGTTAACCTCCATGCGGAAGCCGCCGTGGGTGGCGATTTGGTCGAGCATATGGTCAAAAAAGCCGACGCCGGTATGGATCTTGCTGCCGCCTTCGCGGTCCAGCCACACTTTCACATCCACCTGGGTCTCTTTGGTGATGCGCTCGACGTGGGCATAGCGGTCGCGGCGGGTCAGCTGCTCGCAGATGGTCGGCCAGTCCAGGGTCTCGCGGTCATAGCGCAGACCGGTAATTCCCATGTTATCCGCCAGCTCAAGGTCGGTGGCCCGGTCGCCAATCACATAGCTGTGGGCTTTATCCAGCACGCCCTCTTCCAGCCACGGCAGCACCAGCTGCGTTTTTGGCTTGCGGCAGGCGCAGTTGTCGCCCGGGAAGTGCGGACAAATCAGCACCTCTTCAAAGTTAACGCCCTGCGAGGCGAAGATCTGCATCATCAGGTTGTGCGGGCCATCAAACGCTTCCTGCGGCAGACTGTCGGTTCCCAGGCCATCCTGATTGGTGATCATCACCAGCTTATAGCCTTCCTGCTGCAGCTTCAGCAGCGCCGGGATCACCTGCGGCTCAAACGCCAGCTTGTCGAACCGGTCCACCTGGAAATCCTCCGGCGGTTCGGAAATCAGTGTGCCGTCACGGTCAATAAAGAGATACTTCTGGGTCATACATTCTCCGCAGTCAAGGCGTCAATCACGCGCTGGCTCTCGGCACGGGTACCGATAGTGATACGCAAACAGCCGCTTAATGAAGGTTGTTTATTCTGGTCACGTAAGATAATGCCCTGATCCCACAAAGATTTAAACACTGCGCTGGAGGCGGTTATCCGCGCCAGCACATAGTTGGTCTCGGAATCGAAGACCTGCTCCACGCAGGCGATGCCGCGCAGCTGTTCCACCAGGTAGCGGCGCTCGTCAAGGATCTGCGCCACGCGCTGGCGCATCGCGGCGATCCCCTCCGGGCTCAGGGCCTGGGCGGCGATATCGGCCACCGGCGTGGAGAGCGGGTACGGGGCGATCACTTTCAGCAGCACGTTGATCACCTCGGCGTTGGCGAGGGTGAAGCCGCAGCGCAGGCCGGCGAGGGCGAAGGCTTTGGACAGCGTGCGCAGCACCACCAGGTGCGGATAGTCGCTGAGCCAGCCGGCCAGCGTCGCCTGCGGGCAGAATTCAATATAGGCTTCGTCGGCCACCACGATGGCTTTGCCGCGGGTCATCTCCAGCAGGTCGCGCATCGACTGCGGGTCGATAATCTGCCCGGTCGGGTTGTTCGGGCTGCAGACGAAGACCACCTTCACGCCGTCCAGCCGCGCTTCGATGCCCGGCAGGTCGAGCTGCCAGTCGGCCAGCGTCGGCACGGTGCGGCACTCGACGCCGATGGTCTCGGCGCTGACGCTATACATGCCGTAGGTCGGCGGGCAGTAGAGCACCGCGTCTTCGCCGGGCTCACAGAAGGCGCGGATCAGCAGCTCGATGCCTTCGTCAGCGCCGCGGCTGACCAGCACCTGCTCCGGTTTGACCTCGGCGTAGCGGGCGTAGCTCTCAATCACGGCCTTCGGCTGCGGCTCCGGATAGCGGTTCAGCGTCTGTTCGGTAAGCTGGAAGGCTACGGCGGTAGGGAATTCGTTGGCGTTGAGCCAGACGTCGCCTTTGCCGCCCAGCCGGCGAGCGGATTGATACGGGGTCAGCGTGCGGACGTTGGCGCGGGCTAAATCTTCAATGCTCATGCTTGCTCCTTCAGGGCGGCAACGCGCAGCGTTACGGCGTTTTTGTGGGCGTCAAGGCGCTCGGCGGCGGCCAGGATCTCAATCGTTGAGGCGAGGGCGGCAAAGCC
Source organism: Klebsiella sp. P1954 (assembly GCF_018199955.1). Classification (NCBI taxonomy): domain Bacteria; kingdom Pseudomonadati; phylum Pseudomonadota; class Gammaproteobacteria; order Enterobacterales; family Enterobacteriaceae; genus Klebsiella; species Klebsiella sp. P1954. The sequence goes on from NZ_CP073373.1 coordinate 4,794,152, forward strand.
GTCGCGCGACAGCTCCTGCACGGTCATCCGCTTCTGGAAGTCGGCCAGACCGAGGCTTGAGCAGGTGGCGGTATAACCATAGGTCGGCAGGACGTGGTTGGTGCCCGAGGCGTAGTCGCCCGCGGATTCCGGTGACCAGTCGCCAAGGAAAACGGAACCGGCGCTGGTGATGCTATCCACCAGCTCGCGGGCCTGACGGGTCTGAATGATCAGGTGCTCCGGGCCGTACTGGTTGGAGATAGCCACGCACTGCGCCAGATCGCGGGCCACGATGATCCGGCTGGCGGAGAGCGCCACGCGGGCGGTTTCCGCGCGCGGCAGGGCGGCCAGCTGGCGCTCCACGGCTTCGGCGACGCGGCTGCCCATGTCGGCGTCCGGGGTCAGGAGGATCACCTGCGAGTCCGGGCCGTGTTCCGCCTGCGACAGCAGGTCAGAGGCGACAAAGTCCGGGTTGGCGCCGCTGTCGGCGATGACCAGCACTTCCGACGGGCCGGCCGGCATGTCGATAGCTGCGCCGTCCAGACGTTGGCTGACCTGGCGTTTGGCTTCCGTGACGTAAGCGTTGCCCGGGCCAAAGATTTTATCCACCTTCGGCACCGACTCGGTACCGAGGGCGAGGGCGGCGATGGCCTGGGCGCCGCCGACGTTAAAGATGGTTTTTACGCCGCACAGCTGCGCGGCATAGAGGATCTCATCGGCAATCGGCGGCGGCGAGCAGAGCACCACCTGCTGACAGCCGGCGATGCGCGCCGGCGTCGCCAGCATCAGCACCGTGGAGAACAGCGGCGCTGAGCCGCCGGGAATGTACAGTCCGACGGAGGCGATAGGGCGGGTGACCTGCTGGCAGCGCACCCCCGGCAGCGTTTCGACATCCACCGCCTGCAGCTGTTGCGCGTTGTGGAAGGTCTCGATGTTTTTCACTGCCACCGCCATCGCCTGCTTCAGCTCATCGCTGAGGCGCTCGCCGGCGGCGGCGATCTCCGCCTCGCTCACCTGCAGCGCGGCGACGGTGGTTTTATCAAACTTCGCGCTGTATTCGCGCAGCGCCGCGTCGCCGTTGGCTTTGACGTTATTCAGGATCTCCGTCACCGTTTTACTGATGCTGTCGGAGGCGGAAATCGCCGGGCGCGTTAAGAGTTGCTGTTGTTGGTCTGCGCTACAGCCGTTCCAGTCGATGATTGTGTTGAAGCTCATGATTGTATTCCCCTGTGTGTCCCGTGACCGGCTGGCCGATTACTCCATCATTTTCTCAATCGGCAGCACCAGAATGGAGCTGGCGCCCAGCGCCTTCAGTTTTTCCATGGTCTCCCAGAACAGGGTTTCGCTGCTGACCATGTGCATCGCCACGCGCTGCTTGTCGCCTGCCAGCGGCAGAATAGTCGGCCGCTCGGCGCCCGGCAGCAGGGCAACCACTTCTTCCAGGCGTTCGGTCGGGGCGTGCATCATGATGTATTTCGACTCGCGGGCCTGAATCACGCCCTGAATACGGGTCAGCAGGCGGTCAATCAGCTGCTGTTTGGCGTCTGCCATTTCGCCGTCGCGCTGGATCAGACAAGCTTTGGAGCGGTAGATCACTTCCACTTCGCGCAGGCCGTTAGCTTCCAGAGTGGCGCCGGTGGAGACGAGGTCGCAGATAGCGTCGGCGAGGCCGGCGCGCGGCGCCACTTCCACGGAGCCGTTCAGCAGACAGGACTTAAAGGAGATACCTTTTTGATCGAGGTAGCGCTTCAGCAGGTGCGGGTAAGAGGTGGCGATACGTTTGCCGTCCAGCGCCGCCGGGCCGTTCCAGGCTTCATCCACCGGAGTCGCCAGCGACAGGCGGCAGCCGCCGAAGTCGAGACGGCGCAGGGTGAAGTAGCGCGGGTCTTCGCCCTGGGCGCGGCGGCTGAGCAGCTCTTCTTCCAGCACGTTTTCGCCGATAATACCGAGGTCGACAACACCGTCCATCACCAGGCCCGGGATATCGTCATCACGCACGCGCAGAATATCGATTGGCATATTTTCCGCCAGCGCAATCAGACGCTGGGTGTGCAAATTGACTTTAATGCCGCAGCGGCTGAGTAATTCGCGTGAATCTTCGCTTAAACGGCCTGATTTCTGAATAGCTATGCGTAAACGGGTGTTGTCTAACATTGTTCTTTTCCTCTGAATACCTGTCTGAATCTGTCCGAATTTGGTCCAAAAAAAAGCCCCCGGAAGTGAATCTTCCGGGGGCTCTCTGCGCGTTCATGCACCACTGGAAGATCCAAACGTCTTCCAGCACACATCGCCTGAAAGACTAGTCAGGATGATGGTGATGATGGTGGTGTTTAAATTGAACGCGGTTCATAAAAATTCTCTGTGAATGACTATGCATTTGATGTCCTTTAACCTAAACCACTTCCGCCGCAGAAAGCAAGGGCTTTTTTCTATCATTAATTCATTTCATATTGAGCGAAGAAATTGTCAGTTGCCGCTGGCTGGCGTAGCCTGTAATCAGCACAGCGAAAGAGTCAGGAGCCTGGGATGAAAAAGGTCGCGATAGTCGGTTTGGGATGGCTGGGGATGCCGCTGGCGCTGTCGTTGACGGCGCGAGGCTGGCAGGTCACCGGCAGTAAAACTACGCAGGATGGCGTGGAGGCGGCGCGGATGTGCGGGATCGACAGCTATCCGCTGCGCCTGGAGCCGCAGCTGGTCTGTGATACCGAGGACCTCGACGCGCTGATGAACGTCGATGCGCTGGTGATCACCCTGCCGGCCCGGCGTACCGGGGCAGGGGAAGGGTTTTATCTACAGGCGGTGCAGGAGATCGTCGATACCGCGCTGGCGTACCATATTCCGCGGATCGTCTTCACCAGCTCCACCTCGGTGTATGGCAACGTCAACGGTACGGTGAAGGAGAATTCCCCGCGTCTGCCGCAAACCGCCAGCGGACAGGTGCTCAAGGAGCTGGAGGACTGGCTGCACAACCTGCCGGGGACGTCGGTGGATATTCTGCGCCTGGCCGGGCTGGTGGGGCCTTCCCGCCATCCGGGACGTTTTTTCGCCGGCAAGTCGGCGCCGGATGGCCAGCACGTGGTCAATCTGGTGCATTTGCAGGATGTGGTGGCCGCTATCGAACTGCTGCTGCAGGCCCCGAAGGGCGGGCACATCTATAATCTATGTGCGCCCCGCCATCCGGCGCGCGGCCTCTTTTATCCGCAGATGGCCCGCGAGCTCGGTCTGCCGCCGCCGGTGTTCAGCGACAGCCCGGACGGCGGCCAGGGCAAGATTGTGGATGGCAATCGTATCTGCAATGAGCTGGGGTTTGAGTACCAGTACCCCGATCCGCTGGTGATGCCGATGGAGTGATCCGCCAGCGGTGATTCGCATACCGTAAGGGGGTAGCGATGAAACCACTGCTGGATGTCCTCGTGATTCTGGATGCCCTGGAAAAAGAGGGGAGCTTTGCCGCCGCGTCGGCAAAGCTCTTTAAAACGCCCTCGGCGCTGAGCTACACCATTCACCGCCTGGAAAGCGATCTCAATATTCAGCTGCTCGACCGCAGCGGCCATCGCGCGCGCTTTACCCCCAGCGGACAGATGCTGCTGGAGAAAGGGCGGGAGGTGCTGCATATTGCCCGCGAACTGGAGATCCGGGCGGTTAAGCTGCAGCAGGGGTGGGAGAATAGCCTTCGTCTGGCGGTGGATAGCACCTTTCCCGTAGCGCTGCTCTCGCCGCCAATCGCTGCATTTTATCAACAACAGCCGCTGACCCGGCTGCACTTCACGCTGAACCCCTCCCTGCTGGACTGGCGGCCGCTGACTGACGGGCAGGCCGATCTGCTGCTGGGGGCGCTCGGCGAGCCGCCGCCGCTGAGCGGTTATGACTATCTCCCCCTCGGCGAGCTGGAGCTGCTGCTGGTCGTTGCCCCACAGCATCCGCTGGCGCGACACCGCGCACCGTTGAGCTGGCGAACCCTGCGCCGTTACCGGGCGGTGGCCACCGGCGAGGGCGGGGCGCTACTCAGCGATCAGGAGACCCTGACGGTGTGTGACGCCGCGGGGCAGCTGGCGCTGCTGCGCCTGGGGCTGGGCTGGGGGTGCCTGCCGCGCTATCAGGTGCAGGGTCTGCTGGACAGCGGCGAGCTGGTCTGCATGACCGTGCGCGGGCTATCGCCTCGTCAACGCGCGTGGATCGCCTGGAATGACGCCACCTGCGGTTTGGCTGGCAAATGGTGGCGGGAAACGCTATTAGCAAATAGTGCTATTTTTACAATTTATCATACGGAAACCGTATAGATATTAGCACGTTAAAAATTATGCTTACGCAATGAACTTCATAACATCTTGTCAACGCCGTTGAATTTGTTGCAAAATATGCGGCCTGAAAACCAGAGACTAGCCGACGCTTTTTTTTAAAGTGTCGGTTATTTTTTTGGTCGAAAGACACATCATTCAATACCAAGAGGCCGGGCTTCGTACCGGATAGATATTTACTAAAAACCGACAGTCGTTGTCGCTGAGGAATAGAAAGAAATGGGGCAATTTTTTGCTTACGCGCTGGCGTTCACCGTAAAAGGGGATAACTATGTCGCATAACGCTACTCCAAATACCTCTCGCGTGGAATTACGTAAAACGCTTACGTTAGTTCCGGTTGTAATGATGGGCCTGGCCTATATGCAGCCGATGACGCTGTTCGATACGTTTGGTATCGTCTCTGGTATGACCGACGGTCACGTGCCGACGGCCTACGCCTTTGCGTTAATCGCTATCCTGTTTACTGCCCTGAGCTATGGCAAGCTGGTACGTCGTTACCCTTCTGCCGGCTCGGCGTATACCTATGCGCAGAAATCCATCAGCCCGACCGTTGGCTTTATGGTGGGTTGGTCCTCGCTGCTCGACTACCTGTTCGCGCCGATGATCAACATTCTGCTGGCGAAAATCTATTTTGAAGCGCTGGTGCCTTCGATTCCGTCGTGGGTGTTTGTTATCGCGCTGGTCGCCTTTATGACCGCCTTTAACCTGCGCAGCATTAAATCCGTGGCCAACTTCAACACCGTGATCGTGGTGCTGCAGGTGGTGTTGATTGCCGTTATCCTCGGCATGGTGATTTATGGCGTGTTTGAAGGCGAGGGCGCCGGTACGCTGGCCAGCAGCCGTCCGTTCTGGTCCGGTGACGCGCACGTGATCCCGATGATTACCGGGGCGACGATCCTGTGCTTCTCGTTTACCGGTTTCGACGGCATCAGCAACCTGTCTGAAGAGACCAAAGATGCAGAGCGCGTCATTCCGCGCGCGATCTTCCTGACCGCGCTGATCGGTGGCCTGATCTTCATCTTTGCCACCTACTTCCTGCAGCTGTACTTCCCGGATATCTCGCGCTTTAAAGATCCGGATGCGTCACAGCCGGAAATTATGCTCTACGTGGCAGGTAAAGCCTTCCAGGTTGGCGCGCTGATCTTCTCCACCATCACCGTACTGGCGTCCGGTATGGCGGCGCACGCTGGCGTGGCGCGTCTGATGTACGTGATGGGCCGCGACGGCGTGTTCCCGAAAAGCTTCTTCGGCTACGTGCACCCGACCTGGCGCACTCCGGCGATGAACATCATCCTGGTCGGCGCGATTGCGCTGCTGGCGATTAACTTCGACCTGGTGATGGCGACGGCGCTGATTAACTTTGGTGCGCTGGTGGCGTTTACCTTCGTTAACCTGTCGGTGATTTCCCAGTTCTGGATCCGTGAGAAGCGCAACAAGACGCTGAAAGACCACTTCCAGTATCTGTTCCTGCCGATGTGCGGCGCCCTGACAGTTGGCGCGCTGTGGGTCAACCTGGAAGAGAGCTCGATGATTCTGGGCCTGATCTGGGCCGGTATCGGTCTGGTCTACCTGGCCTGCGTGACCAAAAGCTTCCGCAACCCGGTGCCGCAGTACGAAGATGTGGCCTAAGGCATAGCGTGATGTAAATAAGAAAAGCCGGAGGGTAACCTCCGGCTTTTTTTTGTCTGCGCCGGTTCGACATCGAGGCCTGATTTTTTTGCAGGGCGGCGCTTGCCGGGCCTGGGGGACATAAGCTGACGGGAGGCCGCCGTAGGCCGGGTCAGGCGCAGCCGCCACCCGGCAGAAGAGCTTATCCTGCCTGCACCATAACTTTCAGCAGCGTATCCAGCAGGCCGGGAAAACGGGCGTCCAGATCTTCCCGGCGCAGCGAAATCATGTTCTCCCGTCCCTGAGGCCGTTGCCAGATCACACCGCTGTCGCGCAGGACGCGCCAGTGGTGGGTCATGGTGGACTTGGCCACCTCCTCCTGGCGCAGGGCGTTGCAGCTCAGTTCGCTGCCGTCGGCCAGCGTACGAATGATCTCCAGTCGCAGTGGGTTACCGAGCGCGGAAAGGACATTTTCCAGGCGAATTTGTTCTCGTTCGGGGTGATTGGCGATCATAATAATCCTGTGTCGGCGGTGGCGCGGCGCATGGCAGCCGCAGCCCATATCGGCGGCTGGCGGCTACTATACCCAAACTCCGGTTCAGATACCACGCGCGCCGCCGCAACCTGCCCAATCGTAATGATAGCAAAAATAGTTCGAATATACTCGTACAGTTGTACTAAGATAGACGCAGTTAAATGAACTGCGGATCATTTCGACCGCAGACTGACCGTCAAAACGACTAAGGACGCATCATGCCCCGACCCATCCCTCTCGAACGTTATCGCAACATCGGTATCTCCGCGCATATCGATGCCGGTAAAACCACCACCACCGAGCGCATCCTGTTTTATACCGGGATGAGCCATAAGCTGGGTGAAGTACACGATGGCGCGGCAACCACCGACTGGATGGCCCAGGAGCAAGAGCGCGGGATCACCATTACCTCGGCGGCGGTAAGCTGCTTCTGGCCGGGGATGGACCGCAGCTTCGAGCCGCACCGGATCAATATCATCGACACCCCGGGGCACGTGGATTTCACCATTGAGGTGGAACGTTCCATGCGCGTGCTCGACGGCGCGGTGATGGTGTATGACTCCGTCGGTGGGGTGCAGCCCCAGTCGGAGACCGTCTGGCGCCAGGCGAATAAATACCACGTTCCGCGGCTGGCCTTCGTCAACAAGATGGACCGCCCCGGCGCGGACTTCTTCCGCGTGGTGCAGATGATGATCGACCGTCTGAAGGCTAACCCGGTGCCAATTGTGATCCCCATTGGCGCAGAAGAGCATTTCACCGGCGTCGTCGATCTGGTGAAAATGCGCGCCATCCTGTGGGATGACGCCACCCAGGGCATGACCTTCAGCTATGGGCCTGTCCCTGACGATCTGCTGGCGACGGCACAGCAGTGGCGGGAGAAAATGGTCTCGGCGGCGGCGGAAGCCAGCGATGAGCTGATGGATAAATACCTGGAAACCGGCGAGCTGGACGAGGCGGAGATCGTTGCCGGTCTGCGCCAGCGCACGGTGAAGGGGGAAATCCAGGCGGTGCTTTGCGGGAGCGCCTTTAAAAACAAAGGCGTGCAGCGCATGCTCGATGCGGTGGTGGAGCTGATGCCATCGCCGCTGGATATTCCGGCGATACAGGGCGTCGATGAGCAAGGCCAGCCGGCGGAACGCCATCCGAGCGACGATGAGCCGCTGTCGGCGCTGGCGTTCAAACTGATGACCGACCCCTACGTCGGCCAGCTGACCTTTATCCGCGTCTACTCCGGGACGCTGAAGAAAGGCGATGCGGTGTGGAACCCGGTGAAGGGTAAGAAAGAGCGCATCGGGCGTATCGTGCTGATGCAGGCCAACGACCGTCACGAAGTTGACGAACTGCACGCCGGGGATATCGCGGCCTGCGTCGGTCTGAAGGATGTGACCACCGGTGATACGCTGTGTGATCCGGATGCGATCATTACCCTCGAACGGATGGAGTTTCCGGAGCCGGTGATTTCGCTGGCGATTGAGCCGAAGACCAAAGCGGACCAGGAGAAAATGGGCATCGCGCTGCAGCGGCTGGCGGCGGAAGATCCGTCGTTCCGTCTGCATACCGATGAAGAGTCCGGCCAGACGATTATCTCCGGCATGGGTGAGCTGCATCTGGAGATCATTGTCGACCGGATGAAGCGCGAGTTTGGCGTCGAGGCCAACATTGGCCGTCCGCAGGTCACCTACCGCGAAACCCTGCGCAAGAAAGTGACGGACGTGGAAGGCAAATTTGTGCGCCAGTCCGGCGGCAAAGGGCAGTATGGCCACGTCGTGCTGACCCTGGAGCCGCTGGAGCCGGGCAGCGGTTTCGTCTTCGAGGACGCCACCAAAGGCGGCGTGGTGCCGCGCGAGTACATCCCTTCCGTGGAGAAAGGGCTGCGCGAAGCGATGGGCACCGGCGTGCTGGCGGGTTATCCGGTGGTTGACGTGAAAGCGACCCTGACCTTCGGGTCGTACCACGACGTGGACTCCTCGGAGATGGCGTTCCGCATGGCGGCGATCTTCGGCTTCCGGGAGGGCGCACGCAAAGCGGACCCGGTGATCCTTGAGCCGGTGATGCACGTCGAGGTGGAGACGCCGGAAGAGTACGCCGGGAATATTATGGGCGATCTCTCTTCCCGTCGCGGGATGGTGCAGGGGATGGAAGAGCGCTTCGGCAGCCAGATCATCCGCGCCGACGTGCCGCTGGCGGAGATGTTTGGTTATTCCACCACGCTGCGCTCGATGTCGCAGGGACGGGCAACCTACAGCATGGAGTTCCACCATTACGCGGAAGCGCCGCGTAATGTGGCGGATGAAATCATCGCCAGCCGCGCGAAAAGCTAAGCAACGTTCCCGGGTGCGACGCGAGGCGTCTTACCCGGGCTACTCTGGTACCAGCGCCCAGGCCCGGTAAGGCGAAGCCGCCACCGGGCAAAAAGGTAAGCACGAACTGGGGACGCAATGCCCGGCGGCGCTGCGCTTGCGCGGGCCTACGGTCAGGCGTCCTCCCCGGTCATCGTTTGTAGTCCGGGTAAGGCGTTAGCCGCAACCCGGGAATTTCAGCCAATCAGACAATATCCTGTGCGTACTGCCACAGCGCCTTCAGCTGCGCCAGCTTCTCTTTATCATCCGCATACTGCTGATACAGCATCTGCAGCTCATCGGCATAGGCCTGCAAAAAAGCCGGCGTAAACACCTGACGACGGTGCTCTAACCAGCGCTGCTGCTCATGTTCATCGAGCGTGCCGGGGAAGTTGCGCGCCCGGTAGTTAAACAGCAGGCGTTCGATACGCTGGTCGGCGAAGGTGATATCCAGCGCCGGCAGATTGCGCGGTTCGGTTTCCAGCACGATTTTCATCGCCGCGCGGTCGGCATCGCTAAAGAACCCATTGTACAGCTGGGCGTCGACGTTTTCGGACGGCACGAAGGGTTCGGCTTCGGCATAGACCGCCACTACCTTCTCGCGCACCTGCGGATTCGCCCGCAGCAGCTGGGCGTTCTCCAGGCAGCGCTGAATGGAGATCCCCAGCCGGTCGGCATCCTGCGGGCGCAGGGTATTGGCCTGGGCCAGTACCGGACATTTATTTAAATGCACCAGCTTAATCGGCGCCGCCGGCAGATCGCCAAGCTCGGCGCGCGGGGTGTAAAGCCGCTCGCGCAGGGCATCGGCATCCAGTTCCAGCAGCGGCGCCATATCGCCCGCCAGATCGACCATAATCACCGCATTGCGGTTTTCCGGATGCCAGGCCAGGGGCGCCACCAGGCTGGTGTTGCCGCGCGCGGCGCCAAACATGCCGGAGACATGCACCAGGGGCTTCATCTGCGGCACGTCGATAAGCGTCGCCAGCTTGCGCTTATTGCGGTGGCTGTAGAGATAATCAAACAGCCGCGGCTGCCGGGTTTTCACCAGTTTCGCCATGGCGATGGTGGCGTATACGTCGGCCATCGCGTCATGGGCGTTCTGGTGTTCAATACCGTTGGCGACGGTCAGATGTTCAAGCCGGAAGCTCGGCAACCCTTCGTCATTCTCTGGCCAGGCGATCCCTTCCGGGCGCAGGGCATAGCAGGCGCGCATCACGTCGAGCAGATCCCAGCGCGAGTTATCGTGCTGCCAGCTCCAGGCATAAGGGTCATAGAAGTTGCGATAGAAGATATTCCGCGTCACTTCGTCATCAAAGCGCACGTTGTTATAGCCGACGATACAGGTTTGCGGCACCGTGAACAGATCGTGGATGCGGCGGGCAAACGCGGCCTCATTATCCCCTTTGGCCAGCGCTTCCTGCGGGGTGATCCCGGTGATCATCACCGCCTGCGGCTGCGGCAGGTAATCGTCAGCGGGTTTGCAGTAAAACACTTCGGGCTCGCCGAGCACATTCAGCTCCGCGTCGGTGCGGATGGCGGCGAACTGCGCCGGCCGGTCGAGGGAAGGGCTGGTGCCGAAGGTTTCATAATCGTGGAATAAAAATCCGGGCTGGTTGACGCTATCTTGCATAGTCTGTTCATTATCCGTGGTGGCGTGCGACCGGTATGGTAAACGATTTGCCCGGTCATCAGAAGGGTCGCGGCAAGCAACTTCCTCCGCTGTGTCATATTTTCTTGCAATTAAACCCTGATATGAAACGCGAAGTTCCGTAAAAAGGACGGCGGATCTGTAAATCTAGAGGATATGCCGTTGAAAGGCCGTTTGTTTATTGCTGTATCTTTGCTCGCTTCGAGCGTTTCCTGCGCATTTGCCGTCGACTTACCTGCTACGGTCGCGCCGCCTTCCATTCAGGCTGGCTCCTGGGTGCTGATGGATTACACCACCGGTCAGGTCCTGACCGCGGGTAACGAACATCAGCAGCGTAATCCTGCCAGTCTGACCAAACTGATGACCGGCTACGTGGTCGACCGCGCCATCGACAGCCATCGTATCACCTTTGACGATATCGTCACCGTGGGTAAAGACGCCTGGGCGAAGGGCAACCCGGTGTTCGACGGGTCATCGCTGATGTTCTTAAAGCCAGGGGATCGCGTCAGCGTCCGCGACCTCAGCCGCGGGCTGATTGTCGACTCCGGTAACGACGCCTGCGTCGCGCTGGCCGACTATGTCGCCGGCGGCCAGCCGCAGTTTGTCGCCCTGATGAATCAGTATGTCGAAAAACTGCACCTGCGGGACACCCATTTCGAAACCGTCCACGGCCTCGACGCTCCGGGCCAGCACAGTTCGGCCTATGACCTCGCGGTGCTCTCGCGGGCGATTATTCATGGCGAACCAGACGTCTACCACATGTACAGCCAGAAAAGCCTGACGTGGAACGGGATCACCCAGCAAAACCGTAACGGTCTGCTGTGGGATAATACGATGAACGTCGATGGCCTGAAAACCGGCCACACCTCGGGGGCCGGGTTCAACCTGATCGCCTCGGCGGTGGATGGCCAGCGCCGGCTGATCGCCGTGGTGATGGGGGCGGACAGTCCGAAAGGCCGCGAGCAGCAGGCCGCTAAACTGCTGCACTGGGGGCAGCAGAACTTTGATACCGTGCAGGTGCTGCAGAAGGGGCAGAAGGTCGGCACCGAGCGTATCTGGTACGGCGATAAAGAGCAGATTAAGCTCGGCACCGATCAGGATTTCTGGTTAGCCCTGCCGAAGGCGGAAGTGTCGCGCATTAAAGCGAAATATGTGCTGGATAAGAAGGATCTTGAGGCGCCGATCGCCGCCAATCAGCGGGTTGGCGAGATTTCACTGTATGACGGCGACAAGGTGGTGGGGCACTATCCGCTGGTCACCCTCGAAAGCATCAATAAAGGCGGAGTGTTCTCGCGAATGAGCGATTACCTGCATCACGAGCTGTAACCACGCCAACCGCCTCTTTGCAGGCGGTTTTTTTTCGTCTGTCGTTCGTGCTGGCGGGGCGCCGGTTTTTACAGCAGTGTGGTGGCGACTCTGTGAATTCGCGCACATACTGAGGGGGGATCTCCTGTTAAATTAACTGTATATTCATACAGTAATTTATCTCCAAAGGAGGCAAGATGAACTACAGCATCACCACCCTCGGCAAGAAAACCATCGCCGGTTTCCATCTGGTCGGGCCCTGGGATCACACGGTCAAGCAGGGGTTTGAGCAACTGATGATGTGGGTTGAGAACCACCAGGTGCCCGCCCGCGAATGGGTGGCCGTCTACTACGATAACCCGGAGGAAGTGCCGGCGGAAAAACTGCGCTGCGCGACAGCGGTCGCCGTGGATGAGGATTATGTCATTCCCGCCAACAGCGAAGGGGTGATCCTGGCGGCGATTGCCGGCGGGGATTACGCCTGCGCCCGCGCGCGGGTGGTGGATTACGACTTCGCCACTCCGTGGATGCAGTTTTTCGACAGCCTGCAGCAGAGCACGGCGTATCGCATCGCCCCCCAGCCCTGCTTTGAGGTCTATCTTAACGACGGCAACCACGACGGCTACTGGGATATCGACATGTATGTTCCCGTTGAGCGCGTCGCGTCGTAGCGGTTTACCCCTGTTCCGGACAAGGTTTTTTACATTCCCGGCATGCTCCGGGCGAAAAAGCAGTTACAATTGGCCTTTTCGTTTTGCCGGAGAGGGTTGTGCGCGCTGATAAATCACTCAAGCCATTTGAGATCCGCTTGTATCGCCATTATCGGGTGGTGCATGGTGTGCGGATTGCGCTGGCCTTTGTGCTCACCTTTTTGCTGGTGCGGCTGCTGAACGTGCCTGAGGGAACCTGGCCTCTCATCACTCTGGTGGTGGTGATGGGGCCGATCTCCTTCTGGGGTAACGTCGTGCCGCGGGCGTTTCAGCGTATCGGCGGCACGATCCTCGGTTCGGCGCTGGGGCTGGTGGCGCTGAAGCTTGAGCTCATCTCTCTGCCGCTGATGGTCCTCTGGTGCGCGGCGGCGATGTTCCTCTGCGGCTGGCTGGCGCTGGGCAAGAAACCCTATCAGGCGCTGCTGATCGGCATCACTCTGTCGGTGGTGGTCGGGGCGCCGCCCGGCGATATGCATACCGCGCTGTGGCGAAGCGGCGACGTGATCTTCGGCTCGCTGCTGGCGATGCTGTTTACCGGCATCTGGCCGCAGCGGGCGTTCATCCACTGGCGCATCCAGATGGCCAGCTATGTCACCAACTTTAACCGCCTCTACCAGGCCGGCTTCTCGCCAAATCTGGTGGATCGACCGCGGCTGGAAAAGCATCTCCAGCAGGCGCTGAACGACGTGGTTAAAATGCGCGGGCTGATCACCCCCGCCAGCAAAGAGACGCACATCCAGAAGGCGATCTTCGAGGCTATCCAGACCGTCAGCCGCAACCTCGTCTGCATGCTGGAGCTGCAGATCAACGCCTGGTGGGCAACGCGTCCGGGTCACTTCGTGATGCTCAATGCGCACACCCTGCGGGAGACGCAGCAGATGACCCAGCAGACGCTGTTGTCCATCGCCCACGCGCTGTACGAAGGGAACCCTCAGCCTGTGCGCGCCAACAATGAAAAGCTGACTGAGATCGTCCTCGAACTGCGCCAGCTGCTGAAAGAGCAGGGTGATGACGGCCTGGCGGAAACCCCGGTCCATGGCTATGTTTGGCTCTCAATCGAACTGGCGCGCCAGCTGGAGCTGCTCTCGCATCTGATCTGCCGCGCGTTGCGCAAATAAACACCAGATGCACCGGGTAACCACATGGGTTGTTTCGATTCAGCAGCGTTTAGGGTTATGATAAACGCAAAGGAAAAAACATTGTCATCAGCGGCTGCTAGCAGTTATGTTAGCCCTATAACGCAGTCGCTTTACGAATCCGAATCTCAATTATTAGGGGTGTAAAAATGGAAACAACTAAGCCTTCTTTCCAGGACGTACTGGAGTTTGTTCGTCTGTACCGTCGTAAGAACAAACTGCAGCGTGAAATTCAGGACGTTGAGAAAAAGATCCGTGATAACCAGAAGCGCGTTCTGCTGCTGGACAACCTCAGCGACTACATCAAACCGGGCATGAGCGTGGAAGCCATCCAGGGCATCATCGCCAGCATGAAGAGCGATTACGAAGATCGCGTTGATGATTACATCATCAAAAATGCCGAGCTGTCCAAAGAGCGCCGCGACATCTCGAAAAAACTGAAAGTGATGGGCGAAGCCAAAGTCGAAAGCTAAACCCTGCCGGTCCGGCGGCGGTCAGCGTCGCCGGGCTGTTCCGCGTTTCCCTCTCTTCCCTGCTTTTTTCTGCGAAAACTTTGTTCCGGCAACTGCCTCTCCTCACCGACACTTTGCTATACTGGCCCGCGAAAAACGTATTGATATCGGAAAGGTTTCTCTCATCCTGGCCGGGCATCTGACGCAGCGGCGTCAGGGCGATATCTCAACACCTCTCACCTCTCCGACGATCGATTCGCCAGAAGACAAACTCAGGTGCTGACCGGGCGCGACAGAACTCTTCCGCTGCTTTCGCCGACAGGAGTCAACCTCACGTGATTAAGTCATTCTTTGCTGCACTCTCGTTTATCAGCCGCCTGCCGGTCCCGGCGCGGTTATCTCAGGGCCTGGAGATCGAACAGTACCAGCGCAGTATCGTCACCTTTCCGCTGGTCGGTTTACTGCTTGGCGCCATCGCCGGCGCGGTGGCGCTCCTCCTGCAGCCGTGGTGCGGCGTCCCGCTGGCGGCGCTGTTCGGCGTGCTGGCGCTGGCGCTGCTCACCGGCGGATTCCATCTTGACGGGCTGGCTGATACCTGCGACGGCATTTTCTCCGCCCGCACCCGCGATCGGATGCTGGAGATCATGCGCGACAGCCGGCTGGGCACCCACGGCGGGCTGGCGCTGATCTTCGTGCTGGTGGCGAAAGTGCTGGTGGTTGGCGAGCTGCTGCTGCGTGATATCCACCCCATCGCAGCCCTGGCGGCGGCCTGCGCCGTCGGTCGCGGGATGGCGGTGCTGCTGATGTATCGTCATCGCTATGCGCGGGAAAAGGGGCTAGGCAATCTGTTTATCGGCAAAATTAGCCTGCAGCAGACGCTGGTGACGATGGCGATGGCGATCGCGCTGGCCACCGCCCTGCTGGGGCTGCAGGGGCTGCGCGCCGCGCTGATCACCCTGGTGCTGATCTGGGGTCTGGGATGGGCGCTGAAGCGAACCCTCGGCGGGCAGACCGGAGATACCCTCGGGGCGGCGATTGAGCTGGGCGAATTACTCTTTTTACTGGCGCTGCTGTAAGGCCTGACGCCAACGGTGAGGAACAGAATGGAAACACTTTCGGCGTTACTGGCTGCCATTCCGCAGCCCGATGTGGCGGCCATGGCGCGCGCTCAGCAGCATATTGATGGCCTGTTAAAGCCGCCCGGCAGCCTTGGCCGTCTGGAGTCGCTGGCGGTGCAGCTGGCCGGTCTGCCTGGCTTGCAGGGGCAGCTGGCGCTGGCGGAGAAAGCGATCGTTGTCATGTGCGCCGACCATGGCGTCTGGCATGAAGGCGTGACCCCTTCGCCGCAGGGGGTGACGGCCATTCATGCCGGCAATATGGTGCGGGGCAACACCGGCGTCTGCGTGCTGGCGGCGCAGGCCGGGGCCAGGGTGCAGGTAGTGGATGTCGGCATCGATGCCGACCCGCTGCCGGGCCTGATTAACCTCAAAGTGGCCCGCGGTAGCGGGAATATCGCCCGGACGGCGGCGATGAGCCGCCAGCAGGCGGAGACGGTGCTGCTGGCCAGCATGCAGCTCACCCGCCAGCTCGCTGCCGACGGGGTGAAAGCCTTCGGCGTCGGCGAATTGGGAATGGCCAATACCACCCCGGCCGCAGCGACGATCAGTGTCCTGACGGGCAGCGACCCTGACGCGGTGGTGGGCTGTGGGGCCAATCTGCCGCTGGCACAGCGGGGCCATAAGGTGGCGGTGGTGCGCCAGGCGATAGCCCATAATCAGCCTAACCCGGCGGACGGGCTGGATGTCCTGGCGAAGGTGGGGGGTTACGATCTGGTGGGCATGACCGGGGTGATCCTCGGGGCGGCCTCCTGTGGCCTGCCGGTGGTGCTGGATGGCTTCCTCTCCTATGCCTCTGCCCTGGCCGCCTGCCGCATGGCCCCGTCGGCGCACCCTTATCTTATTCCTTCACACCTGTCGGCGGAGAAAGGAGCGCAGATCGCCCTCGACGCGCTGGGTCTGCGGCCGTATCTCGATATGGACATGCGCCTGGGAGAGGGCAGCGGCGCCGCGCTGGCGATGCACCTGTTGGATGCCGCCAGCGTGATGTACAACCAGATGGGAACGCTGGCGCAGAGCAATATTGTGTTGCCCGATAGCGCGCCGTCATCCTGATGGTAAAGCGCATCGTCCCGCGATGGGGGCGATGCGCCAGGTTTACAGGGCCTGCTGCCAGACCGCCTGGGGCAGGAGATAAACCTTCGCCGGGGCGCGCATGCCCTCGGTGACAATATGGCGGATGCCGCTGGCCATCACCGCGAGGGTGACGTCAAAGGCGTTCAGGCTGTCGCCGAAGCCCGCGGTCAGATTGAGCATCGAACCATTGGCCAGCAGATAGACGGTTTTGTCGGCCATGCGGTAGGCGTTGATATACGGCATCACCTCTTCCTGGGGGTACTGGCGCAGGTAATCGCCGTCGATCTCTTCCGCCACGTGGCCGACGTTAAGGATAAATACTCCCGCTTTCGCCCGGTCCAGCGCCTGGCGATTAACCACGTTTTTACCGCCTGTCGCCGTGGCCACCACGTCCGCCGAGGCGATAGCCTCCTGGAGGTCCACCACGTGCCAGCCGTCGTAGGCCGCCTGCAGACGGCGGGCAGGATCGATCTCCGCCACCATCACCTGACCGCCAAAAGCTTTTGCCGCCGCCGCGACGCCCTGGCCGACCAGGCCGTAGCCGATCACCAGCACTTTTTTCTCATGCAGGGTGAGGTGAGTGGTCTGGAAGAAGGTGTGCCAGGCGGTGAGACCGACCATATGGCGGTTGTGCAGCCCCTCTTTGACCGGCAGATCGTCCCAGTTAAAGATCGGATAGCCTGGCTGAATATCCCCCAGCCGATTGACGCCCGAGCCGGTGGCTTCCAGACCCGCCACGATGTTCCCAAACTCGCCGCGCTGGTGGAGCAGGGTGGTGATATCGGCGCCCATCTCGCACAGGTGAGTGGGCTGCCAGGCAATCGCTTTTTCCCATGACTGTTGCCAGTCGGCATCGCTCATATTGCGCCACGCGCAGGCCTCGGCGCCGCGCTCCACCAGCCAGGCCACCACGTCGTCCTGCACGGTGGTGGGGTTACAGGTGGTTAAAAAGACCTGAGCGCCCTTGTCGAGGATCCCCTGCACCAGCGGGATCATTTTCATGTCGAGGTGCATACAGCAGGCCAGACGCACGCCGCTGAGGTCGGGCAGCGCGGCGACCTGACGCAGGGTACGCGGCATATTCTGGCTGGCCCATGCCACTTCTTTCGCTAAAGAGATTTTATTATTCACTGGGTTATGACCTTCAATTCGCAAAAGGGGTATCCCCCTGACCGAAAAGGGATTCTATCAGCCCCCGCGAGAATTCACAGCACAATGCCGTCGGACATCGCCGCCCGCGCTATCCCCTGCGAAAGACAGGGTTGTTAATTTAAGGTTAAAAAAAGAAAATAAAATATAAGTAATTCCTATGATTTGAGCGATGAAGCGATGTTGAGTGTTATTCCTGCGGGGATATTTTCACGGCTGCGGATTTTCCTTGGCCGCCTGAAGCCGCACGCGCTGCCGGTGGCCCGCCGGCATATCGTGCTGGGATCCATTGGCGCCGGCACCGGACTGGCGGTGACCAGCATGTTCAGCCACTGGCTGCTCGGCGAAGTCAATCTGTGGTTTATTGCCCCGATGGGGGCCTCGGCGGTACTCCTGTTTGGCGTACCGAGCAGCCCGCTGGCGCAGCCGTGGTCGATTGTCGGCGGCAACGTGCTGTCGGCGCTGATCGGCGTCACGGTGGGTATGCTGGTCCCCGATGCGGCGCTGGCCTGCGGTCTGGCGGCGGCTCTGGCCATCGCCGGGATGTATTTTCTGCGCTGTCTGCATCCCCCCGGCGGCGCGGTGGCCCTGACGGCGATCCTCGGCGGCGCCGGGGTGCACAGCGAAGGCTATCACTTTGTGCTGACCCCGGTGCTCCTCAACTCGCTGATGCTGGCGCTGCTGGCTATTGTGTTTAATAACCTGGTTGGCCGCCGTTATCCGCATCCGCTGGCGGCGGAGGAGGTCAAATCCAGGGCGGTGCCGCTGGGTATTTCGGTCACCCGGGAAGATATTCACGCCGCGCTGCTGGAAGGCCAGTTCCTCGACATTGATGAAGACGATGTCCAGGAGTTGCTGGAGAATATCGAGCAGCAGGCGCGGCAGCGTATCGCGACGGCAGCCCGCCGCTAAGGGCGTACTGCGGGCTGCGGGTTACAGATCGCCGGTAAGATACTGCGCGACCCCGCGGCCAAAGCTCCAGTCGCCTTTCTGGTTACTGATAATCGACACCATCAGATCATCGCCGCTCAGGCCGCAGTGTTCCGCCAGCTCCTCCTGCAAAATGGCGAAGAAGCGCTGCTTCTGCGCCTCGCTGCGCGGGCTGGTATAGACCCGCACCACCACCAGATCCCGCGTGCGGGTCAATCCGAGGCCGGTATCTTCAATCACCATATGGTGGGCTTTGTTTTCATGAACAATCTGGTAACGGTCGCGTTCTGGTACCTCGAAGGCGCGCAGCACGGCGCGATGGGCGGCATCCAGCAGGGTTTTGACCTCCTGTTCCGTACGGCCTTCAATCAGGTCAAATGTCAGTAATGGCATGCAGGTGCTCCTTATCGTTAGGGAATAATGATGGGCTCAACAAGATGCTAGCCGATGCCGCCGCCGGCAAAAACCGCTATAGTTGAATACATTGTTTTTACTGGTGAACAATCACATGAGCGAGAGTCGTCCGGAGAGTTACTGGCCCCATCTGTACTGGCTGACGGTGCTGGAAGAACAAAAAAGCTATACCCGGGCCGCGGAAAAGCTGGGGATCAGCAAGTCGGCTATCAGCCAGAAAATCAGCGAGCTGGAGCGGGTGACCGGTAAAACCCTCGTCCATCGCACCACCCGCAGCGTGAGCCTCAGCGACGACGGACTGCGGCTGGTGGCGGAGCTCAACGAGCCGTTTGGTCAGCTGCGGGATATATTCACCGGCGCCTGCGATGAGGGCGGGCCGCTGCGGGGAACGCTGCGCCTGACCGCGCCGGTGGCCTTTTCCCGCCAGCAGCTGGTCCCGGCAATCGCGCCGTTTTTGCATCAGCATCCCCAGCTGCATCTGCAGCTTGAGGTCACCGACCGGCTGGTCTCTCTGGCCAGCGAAGGGTTCGATCTCGCCATCCGCCACTGTCGACGCGAGGCGCTCCCCGATACCCACGTCGCCTGGTCGCTGTGTCACACCGCGACGCTTACCGTCGCGTCCGCCGACTATATTCGCCGCCATGGCCGCCCGGAGACCCCCGAAGATCTGCGCCACCACCAGTGCCTGACCTATCCCCGTGGGCCACAGCGCCCGCAGTGGACGTTCGCCTCCCGTCAGTCGCCCGATGCTCGGGTGACCATCAACGTGCAGGGGCCATTCGCCACCAATAACAGCGAGTCGCTACGTGATGCGGTGCTGGCGGGGCTTGGGGTGGCGCTGTTGCCGGATTTCAGCGCCCGGGAGGCCATTGGCCGTGGGCTGGTGCAGGAGCTGCTGCCGGCGTGGCAGCCGGTGGAGGTGTTTGCCGATCGGCTGTACGTCATCCGGCCCTATACCCCGCGCGTGTCGCGCGCGGTGGAAACCTTCAGCCGCTACCTGAAAGCGACCTTCAGCGAGACGCGTCCAGCTCCTGCGCCAGCGCCTCGCTAAAGCGGGGCAGCAGATGGCGCTCGCCGGGAAGCAGCTGCGCGAGAGTAACGGTCTTGTCAGCGCAATAGACCCGCTCGCTGCCGAGCTGCGCTTCGAAGGCGTTCGCCGCCTGATGCGCCGCGCTCAGATCGGCGTCAACAAGGATCACCGCATGGGCCAGCACCACGTGGCCGCCGCCAGCCGCCAGCGGCCGCCAGTACTGGGCGGTACCGACAATCTTGCGCGCCTCCGCGCCTTCTCCGCAGGCAAGATTATACCGTCCATCGCAAAAGGAACCGCTCACCGCCCGGGGGTGGCTGGCAACGCCGAAGCGCGCGAGGGTACGCTGCAGCACAGCGCACAGCGAATGATAGATCGGTTCGGCGGCTTCGCCGAGCGGCTGCTGCACCGGCCAGGCGAGGCTAAGGTTTATAATGCCCGGCCCCTGGGGCACCAGACCGCCGCCGGAGCGGCGAAGCCATACCGGCCAGCCGCGCGCGGCAAAATGCGCGCTGATCGCCGGCAGATCCGTAAACTGACGATAGCTCCCCGGCACCACCAATCCCTGCGGCGCCTGCCAGAGCTGGGCGACGGCCTCGCCGGCGCTGGCTTTGGCAAACAGCGGCTGTTCGGCCTGGGTGGGATCCTCGCAAAACTGCAGCGCCAGCGAGGAGGGGGAAAAACGGCGAGGCCAGCAGTCGGCCAGGGTTAACTGAGACATGCATTCTCCTTACCGGAGGGCGCGGGTTACGCCCTCCGCTGGTGGGTCAGTCGACGGGGTGCTTTTTCATCAGCAGCGCGGTGAGCGCTGACAGCAGGCATCCTGCGGTCAGATAGAGGGCCACGCTGTGCCACGATCCGCCGGAGAAGGTGACCAGCGCCGCGGCAATAAACGGGGTAAAGCCGCCGCCGACCACACTCGCCACCTGGTAGCCGACGCCGGCGCCGCTATAGCGATAGCTGGCGCCGAACAGCTCGGTAAACATCGGCTGCTGGACGCAGACCACCATATCATGGGCGATATTGGCCAGCATCTGGGCGAAGAACAGGATCCAGAAAACGGACTGACTCTCCAGCGCCATAAAAAACGGGAAACCGCTCAAAGTGCCGATCAGCGCCCCGGTGATATAGATCCGCCGACGGCCAAAGCGGTCTGCCAGCCAGGCGAAACAGGGGATAGTCAGGCAGCTAAGACCGCCCACCAGCAGGCCAATGTTGAGAAACAGCTCGCGCGGCAGGCCGAGGTTTTGCGTGGAGTAGTTGAGGGCGAAGGCGGTGACGATATACATCGTCAGCAGTTCACACAGGCGCAGGGCGATAATCAGTAAAAACGCTCCCGGATGGCGAAGCAGCGCTTCCACTACCGGTAGCCGCTTTTTCATCTGCGGCGCGTTGTCCTGGCTCTGCTGCGCTTCAAACTCCTGCGATTCCGCCATGCCGTTACGGATCCACAGCGCAATAAGGACCAACACCACGCTGAACAGGAACGGTAAGCGCCAGCCCCAGCTGAGGAACTGCTGGTCGCTGGTCAGGCTGCTAATCAGCGATACCAGCCCGGTAGAGAGCAGGAGGCCGACGCCGTAGCCCACCTGCACCCCGCTGCTGTAAAAGGCTTTTTTCCCCTGTGGGGCATTCTCCACCGAGAGCAGCGCCGCGCCGCCCCATTCGCCGCCGACGGCGAATCCCTGAACCGCTCGCAGGAACACCAGCAGCACCGGCGCCCACCAGCCGATCTGGTTGAACGAGGGGAGCAGGCCGATGCAGGCAGTGGCGATACCCATCATCCAGACGGTCATCATCAGCATCCGTTTCCGCCCGAGGCGATCGCCGAAGTGGCCAAAAATAATTCCGCCGAGCGGGCGAAAAAGAAACCCAACGCCGAAGGTGGCAAAGGCGGCAAGCGTTCCCATCGCCGGGCCGATTTGCGGGAAAAATTCGCGGTTGAACACCAGCGCGGCGGTAATGCCATAGAGAAGAAAATCGTACCAGTCGACCACCGCGCCGGCAAAACTACCCCAGGCCGCCCGCCGGGCCCGATGTAGTGAATCTGGCGCCTCGCCGGGCTGCACGCTTATTGTTGAATCCATACCCTGTCCTGTCAGTCACGTACTTCATTGTTATTGGAATGAGACGCTTTTACCGTTGCGTCTGCTCTGAGACTACCGCGCAGCGGCCGTGGAGGAAAGTAGTTTGCCTGCTAAGCGGGGGAGATGGCGCAAAAAAGAATCGATGGGAAAGGCGGTCGAAATCACACCCTGGACTTAACATTCAGGCAATTTGCCATCCAGCTTATACTTTTAATTAAATCAACGGATAACAAAGATGGACACCTTTTAAGAATCGACGTAAATGGTTTACACTTAACGTGTCTCCCTCTCTGGAATGGTGAGTAAAATGCGTCTACTTCTTGCAGTTTTATTTTGTTCTGTCATGTTGCCTTCTGCTTATGCTGAAAAACTGCCTGCGCCGACAGGAAAACCTGTACTGACCATTTCCGGAAAAATCGGAAATATGAATGTCGGCGACAAGGCCGTTTTTGATCTCGCAATGCTGGAAAAACTGGGGATGAAGACGATAGAAACCACCACCCCCTGGTACACCGGCAAGGTTCGTTTTGACGGCATTCCCCTTAATAAACTCATGGATTTAGTCGGCGCGAAAGGCACATCGGCCCGCGTGCTGGCGCTGAACGACTACACCACCATTATCCCGATTGATGATTTTTATAAATTCCCGGTCATTATGGCGTTAAAAATGAACGGTCAATATATGCGCATTCGTGATAAAGGTCCGTTATTTATTGTCTACCCTTACGACAGCAGTGCTGAATTACAGAACCAGATCTATTATTCCCGATCGGCCTGGCAAGTTTCAAAGATGATTATAGAATAAGGGTTGGATCTTGAATCGAATACTCACGGCTATTATTTTGTCGTTATTTGTTGTCACCGGATATATTACTTATCTGGTGCATGAGCGACAAAGTGAGTTGCAAAAATTTACCCGCTATACGGACTCGTGGTCAATGTCGCAAATGGTGTCGGAATATATGCGGCTGGAGTCTCGTCTGGCGGGAATGGCGATTGGGGCCGAAGGGGCGGACCACGATGAGGTGCGCCTGCGTCTTGAGATCATGATGAGCCAGATCGAGCTTCTGCAGGAGGGCGATCTGGGTAAATTTATCAATAAAAGCGAGCAGCGGAAGACGGTGGTTGCGACGCTGATTCGTAATCTTCATCTGCTCGATAAACAAGTTGATACCATGACGCCGGAGCAGGTCAGACAGATCCTGCCGGTGTTAAGCGAGCTGGATGGTCCGCTGACCTCAATAGCCGCTGCCACCCTGACGCAAGATATCAATATCGTTAATATCACCCATGATAAAATCCAGCATCTCTATTATATCTACTCGGTGATCTCCATTCTGCTGATCGCCATGTGTATAACTCTCGGTCTGCTGATGCTCCGACAGAATAATAATCTGCGTCGCGCCCATGTTCGTATGAAAACGCTGGCCAACGATCTGCAGGCCTCGAAAGAGAAGCTGCAGGTGCAGAACCGCCGACTGCAGTACGATGCCTACCATGATTCGCTGACCGGTATGCCCAACCGTCTCTCTTTCTGGCAGCGGCTGCAGGAGATCGTCAACCAGGTGCGTCCGTATAAGGGATGCGCCGTGGTGATGCTTTTCGACCTCGACAGCTTTAAGGATGTGAACGATACCCTTGGCCATGATGCTGGCGATAAGCTGCTGCAGGATCTGGCCAGTCGCCTCTCTTTTTTCCGCAAAACCTCCGAGACGCTGTATCGCCTTGGCGGTGATGAGTTTGCGATGCTCTCCTACGATCTCACTGAGGAGATGGCCCTTGAGCGGGCCAATGTTATCCGGGAGAAGATCAGCCAGCCCTATCAGATCTACGATGCGCAGATTAATATCGACGCCTGCATTGGGATCGTGATCTCTGACGGTGAAAGTCGTACCGATTATCTGTACAAGTGCGCCGACCTCGCGCTGTATGAGGCGAAAAAAGAGGGTAGCGGCCATGTGCAAATCTTCCGGCCGGGGATGCTGCAGCGCCTGCAGGAGAACAAATCGTTTGAAGACGATCTGCTGCAGGCCCTGGCCCATGACGAATTCAAAGTCTACTATCAGCCGATCGCCGATACCGTCACGCGCGAAATCTACGGCTATGAAGCTCTGGTTCGCTGGTTCCATCCGGTGCGTGGCGCCGTGCCGCCGACGGTGTTTATTCCGGTGGCAGAGAAAATCGGTCTTATTAATGCCCTTGGCGAATGGGTGCTGAAAACCGCCTGTGCCGAAGCGGCCAGCTGGGCGACGCCGCTGAAGGTCTCGGTCAACGTTTCACCAATTCAGTTGATGAATACATCGCTGACCGACACCATTATCGAGGTGCTGCATCAGACCGGCCTCGATCCGCGACGTCTTGATCTGGAGATCACCGAGTCGGACGTATTCAATGAGAACACCCGTTCGCTGGAAATTCTCAGCCAGCTGCGCGAGCTGGGCATTCAGATCTCCATCGATGACTTTGGTACCGGCTATTCTTCCCTGTCCCGTTTAAGCTACTTCCCGTTCGATAAAATTAAAATCGACCGCTCGTTTGTCATCAATATTCCGGAACAAAAAGACGATCTGGATATCGTCCGCCTGATTATCAGCATGGGAAAGAGCCTGCATATGCGCATTGTGGCGGAAGGTGTAGAGACCGAAGAGCAGTTGGCTTCGCTGCAGGCGCTGGGCTGTGACCTGGTTCAGGGATATTTAATCGGCAAACCGAGTCCGCTGCGCTAACAAATTTTTAACGCGTTTATTTTTATTCTCCCGGGCGATTTCAGGATCCTGAAATCGCCTTTTTTATTTTCTCTTAGCGCTAATCCCTGCGAGGTATAAAAAGGAGTAGGCGTAAAATTCCACAACAAAATAATATCCTTAACGTTTAAAAGGGGTATATGATATGCATCATATAGGCTATTTCTGAACGTTGCGTTTGAGACGGTAAAGTGAGGCACAATCATGCAGCGAATCATTATTCCCACCCATTACGTTCACACCCGCAGCACGCCGCTGTGGACCAAAGAGACCGCCCCGGCCTCTATCTGGCGCCGCCATCTGGATGCCGGCACCCGGCAGGGCGTCTACCCTCGTCTCTCGGTGATGCAGGGGGCGATCCGCTATCTCGGCTATGCCGATGAAACCAGCCCCGAGCCCGTTGAAACCCTGACTATTGAAGCCGGCCAGTTTGGCGTCTTTCCGCCGGAGAAGTGGCACTGTATTGAGGCCCTCTCAGAGGACACGGTTTTTAATGTCGACTTTTATGTTGATCCAAAAATTCTCATCGAGGGATAACAAGAGATGACCAGTGAAAATAAAGGTTATACCTTAGCGCTAGAGAATGGCCGACTTCACCAGAAGCAGGAAAAAATATTTCTTAAACCAATGGTGTTGTATATTCCACAGCAGGCGGTGGAGGCCGTTAATGACCTGCTGAGCAAGTTGCCGGACGACAGGGAAGAGGGGGAGTTTCTGTTGACGGTCACCAATAATAATAACGGCGTCTCGGTTGATAAAACCTTTTCCTCGCTGGCGGCGCTGCGCGACCCACTCACCGCGGCTGATGCGGTGAAGGATCTGATCAATATCGTTCGCGGCTACGAGTCCGATGAAGAGACCAACGTCTGCGGCTGGTAAGCCCGCTATCCCGCAGTCGGATGGCCGCCGTCGCCCGACGCCATCTGGCTGAGCAGCCACTCCCGCAGAGCGATAATATCCGCCCGCTGCGCTACCGCTTCGGTAGTGACCAGGTAGTAGCGGGCGCCAGGCAATGCGTTGCTGAACGGTGCGGACAATACGCCGCGCTGCAGCAGATCCCGCGCCAGCAGTTCGCTGGCGATCACCACTCCCTGACCGGCCACCGCCGCCTGCAGGGCATGGGTCTCATCGCTAAAGGTTAACCCCGCATCAATATTCAGCGTCGGCGGTCCATAGCGCCGACGCCAGTTCTCCCAGCTAGGCGAATCAGCTGGCACGCGCCGGTTGGCAACGTGAAACAGCGTCACCCGCTGCAGATCTTCAGGCCGGCTGAGGCCCAGAGTCGGGCTGGCGACCACGATAAAGCGATCCTCATACAGCAGCGTGCAGTACAGGTCCGGCTCCGGCTTTTCACGATAGCGAATCGCGGCGTCTACCGTGCCCAGATGCAGATCCACTCGTTCGACGCTGGTGTGTAGCCGCAGGTCGATAGCCGGAAAGCGGGCGGTGAAATCCGCCAGCCGCGGCACCAGCCAGTGGGTGAGAAAATTGGAGGTGGTGGTGACGGTTAAGGATGGCGGCTGACGGGCATGAGCGATCTGGACGACGGCCTGTTCCAGGGCGCTAAAGGCGCGTTGGGTGGCCGCATAAAGGATCTCCCCATCAGCGGTCAGACTGACGCCCTGCGCGCTGCGTTCGCAGACCCGGCACTCCAGCACCGACTCCAGCAGTTTAATCTGATGGCTGACCGCCGTCGCGCTGACGCCGAGCGCCTCGGCGGCCTGTTTAAAACTGCGGTGGCGGGCGACGGCATGAAAAGCGCGTAGCGCCCCCAGCGGCGGCAGACGGGGTGGTCTCATGGCTGAGTTTTTCTCATCTATGGCTGAAAACTATGCGTTTGTGTAAGGCGATATTGTGGCGATAGGCTACGGGAATGTAAAGACAATGACATGAATTAAATTCATGTATCTTCATCTGTCAGGAGTCAACTATGCACGTTGTAAGCCGCTACACCGCCGCGGAAGCCGCGGCAACGATCGACCCCCGCGGCCGCGCTATCGCCCTTAGCGTGGTCATCGCCGCCGGGGCCTTGCTGTTAATCATGCCCCCGGTTATCGGGGTGACCGGCACGCTGAGTCTGCTGACGGCGCTGATTGCGGCCTTTAGCGTCGGGTGGGGATTCACACGCGGACAATCCTGGCTTTATCGCTCACCCCTGGCGGCGACGCGCTGGGCCTTTCTGCTGTCAGCGGCCGGCTGGCTGCTGGCGCTGGTGGCCTGGTATGGCGGGCAGGACTGGCCGGCACTGCTGCCGGGCGTGGCGTGCGGTGGGGCGGGAGCGGCTGTCGCCTGGCGCATTGCGGCGGGTAGGACGGCGCTGCCGGGGATGCGGGTCAGCGGCGCCACGGTGCTGAGCGTAGCTATCGCCATCGCGGCGACGCTGCTGACCTGGCATACTGCGGGGGGAGGACGCCATGGCGTCTGCTTTGCCTTCGCCGTGCTGCTTGACTGGGCGCTGCTCGGCGCGCTGATGGTGCGGATCCGCCAGCAGGAGAGTGCGGCCTGATACCAGACGCGGTCTGGTCCAGGATCGGCGAATCAAGCGAGACAGGGTAAGTTGTCCCGCCCGGCGTTAAATATCTTCTACACTGTTACAGGCATCACATTCCTGTGCGGTCGGCACTCCTGCCGGCCGCCGTCGGCGTTCAGCCCAGGCACGGGCCTGCGGGCTGGTTATCCTGAAAGAGGAGTCTGTAATATGGCATTTGTCACCACCCAAGACGGCGTCAACATTTACTTTAAAGACTGGGGACCAAAGGAAGCTCAGCCGATTGTCTTTCATCACGGCTGGCCGTTAAGCGCTGACGACTGGGATAACCAGATGTTATTTTTCCTTGCCGAAGGGTTCCGGGTCATCGCTATCGATCGTCGGGGTCATGGCCGCTCCGATCAGGTTAGCGAGGGGCACGATATGGACCATTACGCGGCGGACGTCTCGGCGGTGGTGGAGCATCTGGATCTGCACAATGCGGTCCACGTCGGGCACTCCACCGGCGGCGGCCAGGTCGCCCGCTACGTCGCCCGCTACGGTCAGCCGCAGGGGCGGGTGGCGAAGGCGGTGTTAATTAGCGCCGTCCCGCCGCTAATGGTGAAAACCGAGCAGAATCCGGGCGGGACGCCGATCGAGGTGTTTGACGGTTTCCGCAAAGCGCTGGCGGCGAACCGCGCCCAGTTCTATCTCGACGTCGCCTCTGGCCCGTTCTATGGCTTCAATCGTGATGGAGCAGAGATATCCCAGGGGACGATCCAGAACTGGTGGCGACAGGGGATGATCGGCAGCGCCAAAGCCCATTATGAAGGCATTAAGGCGTTTTCAGAGACCGACCAGACGGAAGACCTTAAGTCGATCACTTTGCCGGTGCTGGTGATGCAGGGAGATGACGACCAGGTGGTGCCCTATAAAAATGCGGCCATCCTGCAGGACAAGCTGCTGCCGAACAGCCAGCTGAAAATTTATCCTGGCTTCCCGCACGGGATGCATACCTCCCACGCCGATACTATCAACGCCGATCTGCTGGCGTTTATCCGCGCCTGATCTGCCCTATTTGCCGGGCAGAGTGCCGTTAATGGCATTCCGCCAGCGCCCTGGGCGCCAGTCGCCTGGGGCGCGCCGGTTGACGTGCAGAGGAAATCTGCTTAACTCATGGGGTACCTGACGACTATTTTCCCCTCGCAGGATAAAACGCCGGGTTTCTCTGCGGAAACCCGGCGGAATTCTGCGCAAGAGACAAGTGAGAGACAATGAAATTAGCCGGACTTCATCCCGACGAGCAGCGTCGCCTGCAATCGCTACGCTCTTCCGGGCTGTTGAATAGCGGAAAAGAAGAACGCTTCGATCGCCTGACCAGGCTTGCCCGTTCGCTGTATAACCTGCCGGTGGCGTCCATCAGTCTGGTGGGGGAAGATCTCCTGCATATCAAGTCCTGTGCCGGTCTCGATGTGGACACGGTGCCGAGAGATATTTCATTTTGCGCCCATACCATTCTGCAAACCGACCCGCTTATCGTCAACGACATGCAGCAGGACGAGCGCTTTCACGATAACCCGCTGGTCATTGAGGCGCCGTTTATCCGCTTTTACGCCGGGTATCCGGTGCAACTGCCGGATGGCGCGACCGTCGGGTCGTTCTGCCTGATGGATCACCAGCCGCGATCGTTTTCCGCCCATGAAATGCAGATCTTAAGCGATCTGGCGGCGATCGTGGAGGATGAGTTCAAGGTGCTGGATGCGGCAACCTCGGATGAGCTGACGGGACTGTTTAATCGCCGGGGGTTCCTCACCCTGGCAGAGTATGCCCTGCTGACGGCCCAGCGCCGCCATGAGCCGGTGAGCCTGGCGTTTGTCGACCTCGATCGCTTCAAGCACATCAATGATACCTGGGGGCATGAAGAGGGCGATCGCGCGCTGATCGCCATCGCCGACTTGATGAAAGCGGCCTTCCGCGAGTCCGATATCCTCGCGAGGCAGGGGGGGGACGAATTTATCATTCTGTTCGCCAATACCAGCCGCCACGATGCCGCGACGGCGATGGAGACGCTCAGCCACAACGTGGCGCGTTTCAACCAGCAGGCGGCCAATCCCTGGCAGCTGGCGTTCTCCTGGGGCTGCGTCGAATATGATCCCGCCAGCCATCCCAGTCTCAACGCGCTGGTGGCCACCGCTGACCGCCTGATGTACCAGGCGAAGCAGAAGCAGGGACGCGAGCGCCGTTAATCCTTCGCGGCGGTGGCCTTCAACAGGTACTGCTGCGCCTGCTGCCGCTTCTGCGCATAGCTGCTGAGCAGCGCCTGCTGCGATTTCCCTTCGTTATCGTAAAACAGGCCGCCTTCGTCGGCGATAAAGCGATAATGCTGTTCCAGCTGGTTTATCACCCAGTCAATGCGTTGCAGGGTGAGTAAGGTACAGGACTGACCATGCAGGTCGTCTTCAATATCCAGCACATGTGAGCGAAAGGCCTCTACGGCAAACAGCCGGCTCAGCGCGGCAGGGTCAGCCAGCGCCGACTCCCAGCGCGCCGTCAACTGCTGAAAGTGAGCCTGCACCAGCGGGTCAGCGCGCCGGGCGCGAAGCCAGACCAGCTTCCGGCGGTAGCTTTCGACCGCCAGCCGCTTCATCTCGCGATATTGCGCCAGCTGCTGTTCGGCGTCAGGGATCCTGGTCATCAGCCAGCTAAAAAAGAAGCGAGTCTCAAAACGTTCGACAAAGTGGAACAGCGGGTCGGCCAGACCATTGCTGTTGAATTCTCTCAGCGGGTCGAAGGGATACATATAGCCAAAATCGAACAGCCACAGCTGCTCCTGCCGGTCCACCAGCAGATTCCCGCTACAGAGATCCCACTCCATCAGCCCCTGTTCTTCGCAGGCTTCCAGAGTAGTAAATAGCTGGGCGATCAGCGGCGGGGTTAACTGGTGTATCGGCTCGCCATCGATCCAGGGGGAGAGCAGGATGCCGAGGCGATAATCGGCATACAGCGTTGGGACGATGTGGGTGAAGCGCGGCGCGGTGACCGGGTCATCCTTCAGCTGTTGCAATGCCTGCCGACGCTGTACCTCATTTAAAAACGACAGCTGGCCGTTGAGGTTGGCAACGCCGGCGACGGCGCGACGTTTCTTTAAATTGTACTCCTTGCCGGCGATGCGCAGACGATAAACCTCGCCGGTCAGGCCTGAGCCGTATACCTGCACCACATAGGGGGAATCGGGGCCCAGTGCGGCGAGGGTCTCCGGCGGCAGCGGGCAGTGGCTGACGTTGCCGACGATAAGAGGTTCTCCGCTGCGATCGAACGCCTGCTGTTGCTGTTGTCTGAGGTTCATGGTGCCTCCGGGTATAACGTTAGACAGAGTGGATAATCCACGCTATCTCACCCGCAAACGGTAGTGAATTCATCCTACTGGCAGGCGCTTTTTCAGGCTGAGCTGGGGTGCGTTCACGGAGGACACGCGGGGCGTAGGGAGGCGGCCCGGAACGGCAAGCGTCTGGAACGCATACCTGACGTCGTTGTCAACGAGGTGCTTGCCAGGCTGGATGCGATGCTGAGTTAACGTCAGCGACGCAAAAAAGCAAAAAGCCTGCTCGAAAGCAGGCTTCTTAAATTTGGCTCCTCTGACTGGACTCGAACCAGTGACATACGGATTAACAGTCCGCCGTTCTACCGACTGAACTACAGAGGAATCGTGTGGAGTCGTATCTTAGCGGCGAAAAAACTTTTGTCAAACATCAATTCGCCTGTTCAGGTGCAACTGCCGCTTACATCGACAATTTGTTGTCATTTCCGACAATTATTACGGAAAATACTTTGCAGGATATCCATTTCTCAATCATCATTTGAAATGTTGTTTCAACATTTCTCACTAAGGTCTCTCTTGAACGTCACCTCCGCCGTACGCCAGGCCGTCGAACGGACATCCTGGTTTAAAAAACGTCAGCGTTATCGTGTGCTGTACTGGCGCGAAATCAGCCCTCTCGCTGTGCCCATTCTGCTGGAAAATGCCTGTGTGCTGCTGATGGGGGTGTTGAGCACCTTCCTTGTCAGCTGGCTGGGAAAAGAGGCCATGGCCGGGGTGGGGCTGGCCGATAGCTTTAACATGGTCATCATGTCCTTCTTTGCCGCCATCGATCTGGGCACCACGGTGGTGGTGGCCTTTAGCCTCGGCAAGCGCGATCGGCGGCGGGCGAGGGCGGCCGCGCGCCAGTCGCTGGCTATTATGACGCTGTTTTCCATTTTGCTGGCGGGGGTGATCCATGCCTTTGGCCAGGAGATTATTGATTTTGTCGCCGGCGATGCCACCGCCCAGGTCAAGGACCTGGCGCTGACCTATCTGGAACTGACGGCGCTGAGCTACCCGGCAGCGGCGATTGCGCTGATCGGCAGCGGGGCGCTGCGCGGCGCCGGCACCACCAAAATCCCGCTGCTGATCAACGGCGGGATGAATATCCTCAATATCTTAATCAGCAGCGTGCTCATCTACGGCATCTTCTCCTGGCCGGGGCTGGGGTTTGTCGGCGCCGGGCTTGGGCTGACCATTGCCCGCTATATTGGCGCGATAGCCACGATCTGGGTGCTGATGGTGGGCCTCAATCCGGCGCTGCGGCTGTCGCTGAAGGGCTACTTCAAACCCTTTAACTTCGCCATTATCTGGGAGGTGATGGGGATCGGCATTCCGGCCAGTATCGAATCTGTCCTGTTCAATGGCGGCAAGCTGCTGACCCAGATGTTTGTCGCCGGGATGGGCACCAACGTTATCGCCGGCAACTTTATCGCCTTTTCGGTGGCCTCGCTAATTAACCTGCCGGGCAACGCCCTCGGCTCTGCCTCGACGATCATTACCGGCAAGCGGCTGGGAAAAGGGCAGATTGGTCAGGCTGAATTCCAGGCCTGGCACGTATTTTGGCTGTCGACGATCATTCTGACGCTGATCGCCTGGGGCAGCGCCCCCTTCGCCGGCTTTATCGCCTCGTTCTACACCCATGAAGAAGATGTAAAAGAAGTGGTTAAACAGCTGCTGTGGCTCAACGCCCTGTTTATGCCGATCTGGTCGCTGTCGTGGACTTTACCCTGCGCTTTTAAAGGCGCCCGTGACGTACGCTACACCATGTGGGTGTCGATGCTCGGCATGTGGGGCTGCCGGGTAGTGGCGGGCTATACCCTGGGCATCGTGCTGGGGATGGGGGTGATTGGCGTCTGGTTAGGGATGGTGCTCGACTGGGCGGTGCGCGGCGTGCTGTTTTATTTCCGCATGGTGAGCGGCCGCTGGCTGTGGAAATATCCGCGCGTGAAGGCTTCATCGGAGGAAAGCTGAGCCGTTTGCGAGGCTAAACGCCATTTTTTGCGCAAAGTGAAGAATAATTCGGCAAACGATTCATTTTATTGAAAACAGGCTTTGACAGCGCCGGGCGTCATCGATAATATGCGCCCCGTTCACACGATTCCTCTGTAGTTCAGTCGGTAGAACGGCGGACTGTTAATCCGTATGTCACTGGTTCGAGTCCAGTCAGAGGAGCCAAATTTAAGAAGCCTGCTTTCGAGCAGGCTTTTTGCTTTTCTGTTTACCGCCTTTCTTCCGTGGACAAACACCGCCGGGTCGTTTGTTTCGCTTATCCGGACGCTGACGCTCCCTGGCGGGTAACGTCAGCGTTTATCTCACGATTCCCACGTCATCGACGATTAACGGAACGGCGGCTCGTTGAAGGTGCGCAGCTTACGCGAGTGCATGTGATCTCCCTCGGCGCGCAGCAGGTCAATCGCCCGGATGCCTATCTGCAGATGCTCGGAGATAGCGCCCTCGTAAAAGCGGTTAGCCTGGCCGGGGAGCTTGATCTCACCGTGCAGCGGTTTGTCCGAGACGCAGAGCAGCGTGCCGTAGGGGACGCGGAAGCGATAGCCCTGGGCGGCGATGGTCGCGCTCTCCATATCGATAGCTACCGCCCGGCTGAGATTAAAGCGCAGCGCCGAAGCGGAATAGCGCAGCTCCCAGTTACGGTCGTCGGTGGTGACCACCGTCCCGGTACGCAGCCGCTGCTTAACCTCTTCGCCGGGCATCCCGCTCACCTGCTTGGTGGCGTCGTAGAGGGCGCGCTGCACTTCGGCAATGCTGGGGATCGGAATATCTGGCGGCAGCACCGCATCCAGTACATGATCGTCACGCAGATAGGCGTGGGCCAGCACATAGTCGCCGATGGCCTGGCTTTCGCGCAGGCCGCCGCAGTGGCCGATCATTAACCAGACGTCCGGCCGCAGTACCGCGAGATGATCGCAGATGGTTTTGGCGTTGGCCGGGCCGACGCCAATGTTAATCAGGGTGATCCCTTTGCCGTCGTGGGTGATCAGATGCCAGGCCGGCATCTGGTGCTTCTTCCACGCCAGATCGGAAATGGCCTGTTCCGGCGCTTCGGTCTCGGCGGTGATCCAGATCCCGCCGGCGCAGGAGAGAGCGATATAGGGGCTGTCGGGATCGAGGATCTGGCTGCAGCCCCAGCTGACGAACTCATCCACGTAGCGGGTATAGTTGGTGAACAGCACGTAGGGCTGGAAGTGTTCCGCCGGCGTGCCTGTGTAGTGACGCAGACGCGCCAGCGAAAAATCGACGCGGCGGGCGTCAAAGTGCGACAGCGGATAGAACTCGGTGGGATGGAACAGGCCATCCGCGGTCTCATCGCCAATTTGTGACAGCTCGGTGGTAGGGAAATAGCGCGTCAGACCGGCGCTCATCGAGCGGTCGAGTGTCAGGGTGGAACCATCTATCACGTAAGGATAGGGGATCTCATGCTGCGACAGCTCGACGCTGATATGCGCGCCATAGTCCTGGTACAGCAGGGTCAGCTGTTCCAGCAAATAGTTGCGGAACAGTTTCGGATTCGTAATGGTGGTGGTATAGCAACCGGCATGGGTGAAACGTCCCCAGGCGCGCGTTTTGAGGGCTTTATGATCGGCGCCGTCCCAGGAGACCGACAGCTGCGGATAGACAAAAAGACCTTCCGCGCGGGCTTCGGTATCGGGGAGCGTATTATGGTCGATATAGTCGCCGATGGCTTTGCGTAACGCCGTGACCGAGGCTTCATAGCGTGCTTCCAGCTCGGCAAGCGCTTGTTCCGGGGTCAGACTGGCGGCCTTGATATTCATGATTCGCTCCTTGTTTCAGGTCTGCTGACATTCCCGATAGTATGTCACAGCGGGAAAAGGGCGAAGGAGAATTTATCTGTCAAATGCGACGATACTCAGACCATAACCAGTAAAGGGAGCGGGCTCGTGTTATTTGCCGGCGTTTGTCCAACGCTCGCTGCTATAATGAGTGGCGTTGCGAATCTTCAAAGTTTGCGTCGGATTATTATTCAGACAATAGCGCGCATCGGCCAGCGGAGTGAGTTTATCCCCTTCCCGCAGGCGGAGGCGACAGGCTTCAATCTCTGCGATCATCTCCAGCGCACCGCTCTGAAGCACGACGCGGCAGAGGCTGGCCGAAGCGTTGTCCTGTACTTTTTTTACCCACCACTCCATCTGTTTTTTATCCTCTCATAGCGACATGTGCGTCGATAATTCATGTTTCTTAAAAATCTGACAATAAGATTATCCCCTTGGTTTATGCAGTGTTTAAAAATACGCAACCGATTGTTGATCTGTGCGCTAGGTTTTTTTATGCCGGGGGGCAATGATCTGCCGGGTTTAATTTGCAGGAAGCGATGACTATGCTGAAAAGCAGACCGTGAGAATAGCCTGTCAGGAAGAGGGCTGATAAGTCCGGCTACGCAATAAATATAAGAGAGAGCGTCATGAAGCATCTATTTCGACACTGGCGAACGTCGGACGCCGTTATCGGCTCACTGCTGAAAAAAGGGAGCATTGCGGTACTGGCGCTGCTGGTGGTCTTTCTCGCCGGGCGGATCTATGAGTCCCAGCGCGGCCCGGCCCTGCATCGCTGGCATACCTGGAGTGGCAACGAGATGTCGGCCGAAGAGATCGACCAGGCGACCTTTGCCCAGTATTTGGCGCGGGAGAAGACGATTTTCGCCGATCTCCAGCGTGAGGTGACAGAGGCTTTGCCGGAGGAAGATAAAACCCCTGTCAACCGCTTTTATCGTCACAGCCGGGTCTGGCCGGGGCAGTTTAAGCAGGACTGGAACCGTTCTTTTGTGCTGCTGCCGCTGGGCAAGCCGCGCGGCAGCGTGGTGCTCCTCCATGGCCTGACCGATTCGCCCTACAGCGTGCGCTATCTGGCGCAACTCTGGCAGCAGCGGGGTTATGTGGCGGTGGCGCCGCGTTTGCCGGGACACGGCACCGCGCCGGGGGCGTTAACGGCGGTTGACTGGGAGACCTGGCTGGCGGCGACGCGTCTGGCGGTACGCGAAGCGACCCGCCTTGCCGGGGCGGACGTGCCGCTGCATCTGGTCGGCTACTCTAACGGCGGCGCGCTGGCGCTCAAGTATGCCCTCGATAGCCTGGAAGACAATCACTTGCGCCAGCCGCAGCAGATCATTCTGCTGTCGCCGATGATCGGCGTGACCGCGTTTGCCCGTTTCGCCGGCCTCGCCGGGCTACCGTCCGTCTTCCCGGCGTTCGCCCGCGCGGCCTGGCTGAACGTGGCGCCTGAGTTTAATCCGTTCAAGTACAACTCCTTTCCGGTCAAGGCGGCGAGACAATCGTGGTTATTGAGCCAGGCGCTGCAGCAGCAGATTATCCGCGCGGCCCGGCAG
Organism: Klebsiella sp. P1954; assembly: GCF_018199955.1. Taxonomy (NCBI): domain Bacteria; kingdom Pseudomonadati; phylum Pseudomonadota; class Gammaproteobacteria; order Enterobacterales; family Enterobacteriaceae; genus Klebsiella; species Klebsiella sp. P1954. The sequence goes on from NZ_CP073373.1 coordinate 4,829,896, forward strand.
GGCGAGCTGAAAGCGCTGCCGCCGATCCTCACCTTTCAGTCGGTGATGGATTCCACGGTCAGCACCCGCGCGGTGGTGGAGTCCCTGTATCGTTATCTGCCGGATAACGGCAGCGAGCTGGTGGTGTTCGATATTAACCAGGCGGCGGATCTCCGGGTCCTGTTTCGCCCTGCGCTCTATGCGGCGGTGAATACGCTGCTGCCCCCGGCGCCGCGGGCCTATACCACCACGGTGGTGACCAACGCGACGGCACACACGCTGCAGACCGTCGCCCGGACCACGCTGGCCCAGGATCGGGAAGAGCATCGTTATCCTTTACACCTGGCCTGGCCGGCGGATATGTACTCTTTGTCGCATGTGGCGGTGCCGTTTCCCCTGAGCGACTCGCTGTATGGTCGCGAGCCGGACGAGAAGAACCGCTACGGCATTAGCCTGGGCACCATTTCACTGCGCGGAGAGACCGGGACGCTGAGCGTGGGGCTGGAGACGTTAATGCGCGTCACCTCCAATCCATTCTTTCCATGGATGATGACGCGCGTCGATGAGCGCATCGTCTGCGGCGAACAGGCGGCGGTGGCGGCCTGCCTGAAAGCGCAGACCAGAGCAGAGGCATTAAAACAGGATCAGGTGCAGAACGGTACGCAGCAGGATACCGACGATCGCCGCGGGAGCCACGAAGCGGAACAGGCGGACAAACCGTGAGCTGATGCCAAGAAAAATGCCGATACCGGGAAGATCAAAGGTCTGGATCAGTAGACCTGCCGAGGCGTTGACCTGGTCCACGGTGACTTTGCCCTGCTGGATCAGCTCGGAAATGACGCCAAAGTAGGCGGTGCCCCCGGCAACGCACTTCACCAGCGCCGGCAGCACAAAGTTCTGGGGGATGTGCAGCCAGCTGAGAAGCGGCTTCAGCAGCTGCTGCAGCAGGTCGATAGCCCCGGCGCCCTGCAGCAGCCCGACGATGGTTAACGACAGGATCAGCATTGGCACCGCGCCGAGCGCCAGGCGGATGGCGTCGGAGCCGGCGCTGTTAATCACGGCCAGAATTCCCTGGCTGTTCTGCTCGGCGTTCGGCAGCGCTTCCGCGCGGGGGTTCTCGGCGACCGATAAGCGCCGTCCGGTGACGTGCCAGGCGACGGCGGCCGCGCACAGGCCGCCGACCACCGAGATAACGATCGAGGCCAGCCAGTGCAGACCAAAAGGGGTAAGAGGATAGAAGACGTTGCCTTGCCCCATGGCGAACACCATGGCCAGCGTGGCGGCCATTTGTCGGTCCGAGACGCCGCGTTTATCCATAATCGACAGCGTGGCGAGCGGGGCGGCAAAGCTGACAAAATTAATCTGGATCAGGGCGAAGGCGCTCATCCCGGTTAAGCCGAAGGGCTTCAGCAGCGGGGCCACCCAGCGAACAATCACATCGAGGATACCGCGGACCTCAAGGTATTTCATGATGATCAGCATGATCACCATGATCGGCAACAGCGTATACAGCGCGACGTCAACGGACGACTTGCCCGCCGCCATAATGATGCTTATGACATCCATTTACTTTTTTTACCACTCGCAGAGCTATTCGTTCGCGTCATCATAATCCCGTGGGGAAGGAAATGATATGCCTTGATCCCTCTCGGGATCCGGCGCCGCACGGGCGCCGGGAGAAGAGGATTACTGGCCGATATTGACCAGCGTCCGACCATGAATATTATTGCTGAGGAAATCTGCGGCATACGCTGGCGCCTGCTCCAGCGTGATTTCAGTGGCCGCCTGCTGGTAGTAGCTCTCCGGCAGAAGCTGGGCCAGACGCTGCCAGACAGCGTCGCGTTCAGCGGTCGGCACCATCACCGAATCCACCCCCTGCAGACGCACATTGCGCAGAATAAACGGCATCACGGTGGTCGGCAGATCGAAGCCCCCGGCCAGACCGCAGGCGGCGACGCAGCCGCGATATTGCGTTTGCGCCAGCACTTTGGCCAACACCGGGCCGCCAACGGTATCCACCGCGCCCGCCCACAGCTGTTTCTCCAGCGGACGGGTCTCCGCGAAGTCGCTGCGCGACAGGATCGTATCGGCGCCCAGCTGGCGAAGGTAATCGTGTGTCGATTCCCGGCCCGATACGGCCGTCACCCGGTAGCCAAGGGCTTTGAGCAACACCACGGCGGTGCTGCCGACCCCGCCGCTGGCGCCGGTGACCAGGATATCCCCGCTATCAGGGGTGACACCCGCACTAACGAGAGCATCAACGCATAGCATCGCGGTAAAGCCGGCGGTGCCGATGATCATTGCCTGGCGCGCGCTGAGCGTCTCCGGCAGAGCAACCAGCCAGTCGCCTTTAACGCAGGCTTCGGTGGCCAGGCCACCCCAGTGGTTTTCGCCCACGCCCCAGCCGGTGAGGATCACGGCCTGGCCGGGAACAAAGCGCGGATCGCGGCTTTCTTTCACCTGACCGGCAAAATCAATGCCCGGCACCATCGGAAACTGACGGATAATTTTGCCTTTGCCGGTGATCGCCAGGGCGTCTTTATAATTGAGACTCGACCAGTCGATGGCGACCCGGACGTCGCCTTCGGCAAGAGCGGGCAGGTCGATATCTTTGACGGTGGCGACGGTGCGGTTGTCGATCTGGTCCAGAACTAATGCTTTCATGACAGAGTATTCCTCGTCGGAAGGGGGTTATCGGCGCTAGCGCCGTCCTGTGCAGGTGTTTTTGTTGTCATACTGTGCGCAAAAAAATCCCAGTACTGGTTAAGCGGTGCGGCAGACTGGACCAGCCTGGCGCGCATCACCGCGCCTTCCCAGCCGATCCAGAACACCTGGGCCAGCGCCTGCGGTGAGGCGTCGCTGGCGATGGCCCCGGCTGCCTGCGCTTCGCGCAGGCAGCGCGCCACGCGCGACTCCCATGCCGACAGGATAGCCATCAACCGTTGGGGAAACGTCTCGGGTAACAACGGGGCTTCCTGCAGCAGGTTGCCCACCAGGCAGCCGCGGCGAAACTGGAATTTCTCCATTCCCTGACCGGCATGACGCACAAAGGCCGCCATCCGTTCCAGCGGCGGCACGGCGTCGTTCAGCAGGAATTTATCTAATTTATGCGCAAAGAAGTCGCCATAGGCGGCAAGCACGGCGAGGCCAAAGGCCTCTTTGCTTTTAAAGCAATGATAAAACGACCCCTTTGGCACGGCGATATTCTTGATCACCGCATCAATACCCGCCGCGAGATAGCCCGTTTCGGTCAGCACTTCAAGGCCTGAGCGAATCAGCGCCTGACGCGTATCGTCAAACTGGCGATCGACCTTGGGTGGACGGCCGCGGCGGGGCTTCAGGACGGTGGAGGTATTGGGATTCATGATTTAGACCGTGTGGTTTAATTGTTTGTCAGGGTACGCCCAATTCAGGGGGAGGGCAAGCATTGCGCGTAGCGTAAGGCTGGCTGTCCAATCATCCTGAAATGGGGGGGCGTTAAGAATTATTTATCGCAAATACGTGGTTCGCACTGCCGGCGGGGGCACGAAATATAACTCTGCCGGGTATATTAGACTGGTCATTAATATCCATATTCACAATGCATAATACGAATTAATAATATTGGAAATATATAAACAGCGGGGGGCTGGAGCGGTTGAGTGGTTTTGTCCATGTGAAGAGGCTAATTTGCGAAGTACCCGGTCGACAGTCCTGTGAGGACTTCTCCCCGGAATGCCGGCCGGCGATGATTTGCAGACGATAGCGGATTGACAAACGCGGCTTGATAAAAGACATTGTCACCCCTGATCCGGCACCGGTTGCCACCTCAGTTTAAATATTATCGCCGGCAGACAATGACGTCTGTCTTAAATTATCGGTGACTGGGTAAATAATCTGTTACCGAAACAACACCTGCGAAAAAGGATTAACAGTCTGATGTACAGAATGAATATTGCCGTCAGAGGAGGGGATGAATGTCGCTAATTGCTATCGTGCTGGTCTTTATCATGGCCATCGTGGTGACCGTGTTCCTGTCCCATCTTCTGCCCGTTAAAGTGCCGCTACCGCTGATCCAAATCGCCGCGGGCGCCGCGCTGGCCGCCAGTGGCTTTCAGGTCGATTTTGACCCGCATATTTTTTTACTGCTGTTTATCCCGCCGCTGCTGTTCCTCGATGGCTGGCGCATCCCCAAAGACGCTTTTTTCCGCGATATGAAGCCGATTTTATCGCTGGCGATAGGCCTGGTGATGGTGACTATTCTCGGTATTGGCCTGTTTATTCACTGGCTGATCCCGGCTATCACCGTGGCGGCAGGGTTCGCTCTCGCGGCTATTCTGTCGCCTACCGATCCGGTGGCGGTATCGGCAATGACCGCCAGCTCGCCGCTTCCCTCAAGGATGGCGCATATTCTCGAAGGGGAGTCGTTGTTAAACGATGCTTCAGGCCTCGTCGCCTTTAACTTCGCCATCGCCGCGGTGCTGACCGGCAGCTTCTCCCCGGGAGACGCGGTGGTGAAATTTTTCCTGATGGCCTTCGGGGGCATCCTCAGTGGCCTCGTGGTGGTGTGGGTCACCGGCAAATGTAATAACTTTCTGGTTCGGCGCACCCGCGAGGAGCCAGCCATCCAGATCCTGATCAGCCTGCTTATCCCTTTCGCCGCCTATCTGCTGGCCGAGGCGTTCCATGTCTCGGGCATTCTTGCCGCCGTCGCCGCCGGCATTGCGATGCATTATGAGCAGCTGTCGGGGCCCCGGCTTCCGGCGACGCGCATGAAAAGCAGCGCGGTATGGTCCATGCTGCAGACCACCCTCAACGGGATGATCTTTCTGATGCTGGGCGAGCAGCTGCCGCGCATGCTCAGGACGCTGCCGGCGGTAGCCAGCCAGGCCGGCGTCTCTTCGCCCTGGTATCTGCTGCTGTACGCCGTGGCCATCACCCTGGCGCTTGGTCTGATGCGCTTCGCCTGGGTATGGCTGTCGATGAAGCTGACAATTTTTCGCCGCAAACGTCGGGGCAAGGCCATCACCGTCCGTCCACGCTTCAGTATCCTCGCCGTCATGGCGCTGGCGGGAGTGAAGGGCTCTGTGACCCTCGCCGGTATTCTGACGCTGCCGGTGGTGCTGGCAGATGGTTCGCCGTTCCCGGGCCGTGAACTACTGATCTTTCTTTCGATGGCAGTGATCCTGATGTCGCTGGTGGTGGCGGCTATCGGTTTGCCGTTTATGACTCGTTATCTTGCCGATGATCTACCGCATGACACCGGTAAGGACGACATTGGCGCCGTGATGACCGAGGTGGCCATTAACCGTCTTAACGCGCTACTGGACGAGCCGGTGGAGGATCCCAGTGAGCAGGCCCTGCGGGCCGATGCCGGCAATATGCTGCTCGAAACCTATCAGCGGCGGCTTCACTATAACGACAATGACGAGGGGCAGGATGTCGGGCTGGAGCTGGCTAAGCGCGCCAGGCTGGAGAAATATATGCAACGAGAGGTCATTATCGCCCAGCGTCAGGAGCTGTTCCGGCTGCGCCGCGCCCATAACATCAGCGATATCACTTTTTATGAGGTGCTGCGGGAGATAGATCTGAAGGAAGAGAGTTTACGCTAAAGCCGCAATCGCCGGAGGGTGGCCATTCGCCTTCCGGCAGAAGTACCGGCGCTGAAAAGCAAAAAGCCTGCTCGAAAGCAGGCTTTTTAAATTTGGCTCCTCTGACTGGGATCGCTTTTACCAGTAACTGGCTAATAATTAAGCTAATCCTGAATTACCCTTTTGTCAAGACCACCAGAGTGACCACCAATTGAAGCTGGTGATCATTCTGGTACATTTGGTTCTCGCTTCTTAATTCATGAAGATTGAGTTGTTGTACGACCTGAACCAATCTCCTTTGCATTCTAAGATCTACAGGTTGTTTTATCTGCTGATTCTATATCAGTAAGTTTTTTATTCTATGCCTATATCTTCTGCAGAAATTAAAATTTTTTCAGGAGAGCCTATTTGCACATAGTTCAGGCATTCAGCAAACAAGAAGTGGTTATTAAGTTCATCACTAATTTGGTTTTTAGATAGGTCTGTTAAATTTTCAAAGAAATAATAAACCCCATCTAAAAAATCGTGAGGGTGATTTTCTAATGCAATATTTATGTGATTTCGTAATTCTATTAATATGGAGTTGTCATTAATCTTATACTTTCTGAAAATGTACATTAAGAAATAATCAAAATAAACTCGGCGATTAAGTCCCGTAATGAACTCTGACCACCTTAAACTTTTTTTTGTGGATAAAATTCTTTCAGGTAAATAGTATCTTAAGCGTTTATATAATCGTCCTATATAGATTGCCGCGTCTCTGCTTAATATGGGGTATGTACTAGCCAGTACCGTTTTTGCGCCTGCACATAGAAAAGCATTTGCTGCATTGAAATGATTTCTATCGGCTGGGCTTGTATCACAAGCACTTAATACGACTATTGGTGGGATATTTGCTAAACTCATTAATTCATAAGGGTACAAAATTTCACCAGATAACTCAAGGAATCCATGCCCATCACAGTCATGTCCACCGTGCATATCGAATATCACAAGAGCGAATTCAAAGGAATTCAAAGCGTCCACTAGCTCATTTTTATTTGTGACATCTTTAAATATCACTTCCATTTCAAAGTTCGGGATGTAAGACCCCTTACTAGAAACTTTTTCATTGACTACAGAATTAATTCTAGGGTCGTTGCATTCTTTTAATACCCGATGCAATTCATTTTTTATATCATTACTTATACGGTCCCCAGTTTTAAAGGAGCTGATGACTAATATTTTTTTAAAACTATCTATACTCATTGAAAATTCGTTATTATTAAGAAGGATGTTTTGTTTTATAAAACCTGGGGTGTTGAATATACGACTTGCGTTATGCCTTATCATCAACGGTAAGCCATTTACATTAGTCCATTCCAAAGGGAAGTTTGATATTATTTTTATATTCTTATTTAATGTGTTAGAAAAATAATCAAACATAGTGTCAGATTTATCAATTACTTCAGATGAGAAAGTCTTTATCATTTTTTGTATTTTTGATATGTTATTATTTCTAATGTTTTTACCAATGTCTGAAACTAAGCTGAAAAGATCATTGTTGCATATTCTTATTTTTATTTCTGGAGTTAATGTCGAAGAAGCATAAATGGATGATAATAGACTGTTGAAATATAACTCATTCCGATATTTAGTGATATAATTGTTATAATGTAAACTATCAATGTCTGTTGTTGTTTTAGCATATGAGATTGAGTCGGAAATCAGCTCGTAGTCTATGGTTTGATTTTTCATTAATGTATGCTTTGAGTATTTCTTTGCATTTATAGAATACTCCAGATCAATGGTAAAATCAGTGATTAAATAATCTGCACTTGGTATTGATAATTCAATGTGCATGTTGTTTTTTATTTCATTCTTAATGTGATTTATAAGATTGATTGATGTTTCAATATTTTTATTTTTGCCTTTATTACAAGTGTTTTTAGGGTTAAGAATGAGATTTATTGATTCTAATGTTTTTATATTGCAAAAGGTAGAAATATTCTCGTCTATGTTAATATCGGTTTCTATGTGTTCTTGTTTATAAGTATCAGGTAGGTTGGTATAAACCGAATCTTGTTCTTTAATTTTGGAGAAGAAAAAATTTCTCAGTACGTCGATATTAATTTCTTCATGTATGATGGTATTCTCAATTGCAATATTTTGATTTATTGAGATATATAGTATAGTATCGCATTTTTTCTCCGCGTTGGGGAATTCTTCATCTATGAAAACAACTTTAAAAATATAAGGTAATTTTTCAATCTCATTATAATCTTTTATGAAATGTATTACTCTTCCGGGGTATATGCCGCTAGTTCTTATTCTTATCTTCTCTTCTTTCTCGCAAAGTAATTCAGGTATGCTTATTGGTAAGTTATTAATCCTTCCTAATAAAGGTGATAATTTAAGTAGGTAATTAGATGATCTTAGAAAAAAAGACTCTCCCTCGTTTTTATCTATTATAATATAACAAATGCTGAATTTATTTTTCATTTAAAGACTCTTTCTGCTAAGTTATTCTTTAATAAATTATCTGGTTGAATATTTCATTGTAAATTAACAGGCTACAACTTTTAGTTATTATGACATTTTGAAATGTATAAGTATAGGTTTTGTATTCAAAAATGAAACGTAGCCATGCAAGTATCTACCCTGTGTAAGACAGTGTTTAAGAAGTTTTGTTGTCTGTACAGTATTAGACGTGGGCATCCTTACACATATCTTGTTATTTTAAGTCCAGTTTTCCACTAGTGGTAATTTTTCGAGTGCCAGAAGTTACTTTTCCTTTACCCTGTGGCATTGATAAACCGCATCTTGCAGTTTTCCACTAACACTATCATCATAGTTGGTATCCAACTGTTGATATTGAAGGTTTTTTATGACCGACTAATATTTAGTGGACAAATAAGGCGTAAATCCCCAAGCAATTAAAATTTTTTCGACATTAAGTAAGTAGTACTTTCATTTGAAGAAATCACTCCCTACCAAGCCGAGTCTCTAAAATATTTAGCAGGATAGGAGGCAGCATGCACGCTATAGACATGAGGGTTTAGAACCATTATACCTGATGTCCTGGGAAACATTGACCTACTCCCAGTTGATATTGTGCCGTTTCGCAGAGTTGATAGCCGCTTCGCCTTAGCGCGCCTCGCAGACCGTCACCAACGGTAGCGCGGGAGTCTTCCGGCAATGTCACGCCGGTTACCTTCAATATTAGGCCGAGCTGCGCTACATCAGGTACCAGCTTTAAAAGAGTGTAGTGCCCATACGGTACGTCGGGAATAAACCGGGCTCAGCATTTTCAAGCACAAGAGAAACATCCTTAGTGGGGGAAGGCAGGGGAGGCGAGGAGGTTGTCGCGCAACCACTGAGCAAGGCAGTGACGACAAAATGCCGCTTTGTGAGATGGATCATAGGCATGGTTTAGCTCTCTGTTACGATGAACTTTTACCTTCTTCGGACGAATAGATTTGATCAGCAAAAAATGTGCAATGGCCAAAAACCGTTTTGATCGCAACTGTACCCCTCAGCAGATTTGGTCGTGCTAGGCAGTCTCTTGCGGTTTGAAGTCTACTCTTATTTTGGAAGATAATCAAAAAGATAGGGAGGCAGTTATGCGGATTTCCCGAATTCGGTTAATTAATTTCGCCAACTTCTCTGACGTTGATGTTGAAACGGGTGAGAGTATTGTTATTGTTGGTGAAAACAAGGTTGGCAAGAGCAATTTTATTCGCGGCCTGCAGCTGATTCTTGACCCAGGGTTGTCTGAGCGTGACCGTCAACTGGGTTTTGAACATTTTTGGGATGGATTGGGCGAAGAAAAATTGGGGGAGACCATCGAAATTTCAGTGGATCTTACTGATTTCACTGACGATCCCCGATTGATGGCCCACCTGAATGACTGTGTCCTTAATCCGGGACCTCCGATGGTGGCCCGTCTTACCTATCGCTTTCAGCCCAAAACCGGGTTAAATCGAGCTCCTGAGTCGTTAAAAGATTATGAGTATGTGATCTTCGGTGGCGCTGATCCTGACATGCATATTGGTGGTGCGTTTCGCCGTATGTTACCCATCGATGTTCAAGGCGCGTTGCGTGATGCCGAGAAGGATCTTTCAAGCTGGCGTAATTCACCCTTAAGACCACTTATTGAAGAACTATCCGCATCTCTGGACGACGAGACTCGTGAGGAGATTCAAACCCAGGTTGATGAGGCTCAGCAGGAACTGGCTAATCATGATGAGGTGGCAGCAACAGCCGAACGAATTAGCGAACGGTTGGTTGCTATCGCAGGTGAGCAACATGCCGTTCCGCTATCGTTAGGACTTGCACCGACTCGCGTTGATGCGCTACTACGTAGCCTGCGCTTGCTGCTTGACAGTGGCATTCGTGGCATTGGCGATGCCAGTCTGGGGACGGCTAATCTGATTTTTCTGGCCCTGAAAAGCCTCGAACTTGATCGTCTTGTCGATGATGGAGAACGAGACCATACGTTTTTCGTAGTTGAGGAGCCGGAAGCGCACCTGCATCCGCACGTACAGCGTCTGGTGTACCGTTATTTCCTGGGTACTGATGGGGGGAATGATGATGAAGGGACGCCGCTGACAACGATCCTGACCACCCACTCCCCACATATTGCCAGCGTCACGCCTGTCAGATCTATCGTTCTGCTGCGTTATGACTCAGAGGACGAGAAAACAATTGCTGTTTCAACTGCGAACGCACCGTTTTCGCGGCGGGACGAAGATGATTTGCAGCGCTATATTGACGTCACCCGTGGTGAAATATTCTTTTCACGTGGTGTAATCCTAGTGGAAGGAGATGCCGAACGTTATCTTGTCCCGGCATTTGCCGATGCTCTTGATATTCCCCTCGATATGCTTGGGATCACGGTGTGCTCCATCGGTGGAACAAATTTCACTCCGTATGTGAAGCTATTGGGGCCACACGGGCTCAATATTCCGCATGTGATTCTGACAGATCGCGATCCTATAGCGGGTAGAGAGCCTCTGGTTCGTAGAAGACTTATCAATATTTTAGGCGTACTTGAGGGAGATGTTGACCATGATGATATGGATACCGATGAGGTGATTGCACGTGCTGGGGAGTATGGATGCTTCGTCAATGAGATCACACTGGAGCCTGAGCTGTTTACCGGTGGATTGGCCGAAGCCATGCAGTCGGTAATTGAGCGGGAATTGTCGCTGGCGCAAGTTACCCTAGATCGGATACAGGCATGGGTGGATGACACGGACCAGCTTGATATCGTCCGGTTGTTGAAACTGATTGAGCGAATTGGCAAAGGGCGGTTCGCCCAGGCGCTGGCACCTTCGGTGTCGGAGGATAATTGCCCGGATTACATTCGTGAAGCACTGGAGTATATCTGCGATGCCGTCACGTAGTGTCAGTGCAGCCTACTTAGCTCAGGCTGCCGAGTTGGCCGGAAATCCGGGCCAGTTAGCCGCGTATCACTCCCAGGGACACTGCGTGGTGCTCGCCGGACCAGGGAGTGGTAAGACAAAGACGCTTGTACTGAAGCTGGCCCGAATCCTGGCTGAGGATGTTCAAGCTCCACGTGGTGCGGCATGTATCACATATAGCCAAGAATGCGCACGCGAGTTAACCCGTCGTCTCGAAGCGCTGGGGCTCAGAGAGGCACCGAATCTCTTTATTGGAACCGTTCATGGGTTCTGCTTGCGCCATCTGTTGATGCCCTATGGACGACTTGCCGATCTGCCAATCCCATTTCCGCTGTCAGTAGTGTCTCAGCGCGAGAGCGAACGGTTACTTCGACAATCTGGTGACCGTCTATTTGGCGCAAACCATCCCTATAAGGCTATTGATCTCGGACGGCATCGCCGTTCGGTGTTGAATCGCAATAGCGTTGCCTGGCGTGCAGAGGAGGAGCTCGCTGCATGGGCCGAGGCCTACGAAGTAGCATTGCGCCAGCAAGGGCTAATAGACTACGACGATATGGTGATATTCGGCCAGCGTCTGATCATTGAGCATGATTGGGTTCTGCCCCTAGTACAGGCGAAATTTCCGATCCTTGCTGTGGATGAATATCAGGATTTGGGCGTGGCGCTCCACCGTATGGTTAAACGCCTGGCTTTCGAGGGAGGCGTACGCTTATTTGTTGTGGGTGATGCAGACCAATCGATTTACGGTTTCACTGGTGCCGATGGTGCGTTACTTCTAGAACTGGCAGACAGGAGAGACGTTGAAACAGTTCGGCTCCAGTTGAACTATAGATCAGGGGCGGGCATCGTCAATGCATCGGAGATGGTGTTGGGTGAGGTTCGTGGTTATCGAGCAAACGACCCGAACCGCCAGACAACCATTGCGTTCCAGCTGTGCCCGGATGGTTTGGTGGATCAGGCTGTCCATGCTGTTGCGCAGATTATTCCTGCTGCGTTGGCCGCTAAGCCGGGTCGAACGCTGGGTGACATCGCCATTCTGTACAAGGACTACCGTGCCGGCGATGTGGTGGCCGATGCGGTGACAGCTGGCGGTTTTGATTACATTCGTGTGGACACCGCAGCACCTTATCGCAAGGTTACCTTGACGAGCTGGGTGGAGGATTGTGCGGCATGGTGTGCTGGCGGTTGGCGTATTGGGCACCCTCAACTGCGCGGATTGATAGACCGTTATATAGCATTTCATCGGGCAAGGTTGGATGATGCATGCGCCCGGCGTAAGGGGCAGGAATTAACTAGGCTGCTTTGGGCGCTTCGTGCAGACCGACATCCTGCGTGCGATTTTGTCGCATCTTTGCGCAACGGTCTCGTTGATTCCCTGCTGGCAACTGAGCCGACGCTTTCTGATCAGGCTGAGCAACTAGATCGCATGACTGCTGCACTTGCCGAAGGCGGTACGTTAGCGATGTTGGATATCACGAGCCTAGGTGGTCGTGACGGTTCACCTGAGCACCTCAATTTGCTGACACTTCACTCAGCAAAAGGTTGCGAATATGACGTGGTCATCATGGTCGGCTTGGATCTGGGGAATTTGCCGTGGCGCAATGAGGCGCCAGAGAAGCTGCGTGAAAGCCGTCGTCTTTTCTATGTAGGGCTGACCCGCGCACGGGACGAGGTGCATATGCTGTATTCCGGTTTTGTTGATGGTCGCTACGGCCCTATGCGTCTAGGGCGTTCCCCATTTCTGGATGAACTGGAGGAGCGAATGCGAGGGGCCGGTTTACGGTAGTCGGGAATAAATGCGTGATCCAATCTGTGGACAGCCAGTAAAAGAAAACGCCGATAATTGTGACACCTTCCAATGCTGAACCTAAGGCACAATGCATCTTCCATAATTTAGTCCAATGAACAGGTAAATCATCACCTGCGACTGAAACTGGGCCGAAAGATGGTTTGCTACCTGTTAAAAGCGATGAAAAACGACAAACGCTCTAATTTCAAAGCCGCCAGCACGGCATCGAAAACGCATCGTTATTTGATGGATAAAATTTGAGTCTGTTAGCGATTCACCAATCAAACCAAAGCAAGAGCCCGCTCAGGTTTCCCTGAGCGGGCTCTTCAAATTGACTGGACTCGTACTTCATTTGTATCCCTTGTTACAAGGGATGATAATATTTTAATAAAACCACCCCTAATTCATAAGGGGGGGGTATTTTAAATTAACCTGTAATAAATAATTTTGACTTGTTGCTAGGCGCTTTAAAATTACTCAATCCTCTCTTTTGCCCTGCATCATGACAAACTAAATATATAGGATATCGTTTATTTTCCCCAATTGTTTCCATGTCTATTTTCTTGTTTTTCCCTTCTGCATGGTATTCACCGAACAAATCAGGCTTTGGTTTCTTATTTGTTTTTTTAAAAGCGGGATCAAAAGTCAATAAAAGATTGGTTCTTTCTAATGTCCCTTTTTTTACCTTGCAATAGTGGAAGTGATATCCAAAATTATGGTTTTCAACCGCAACACCTTCTTTTGTACCTGGGATTTGTAGGAGATAACATATATTGGGTATTGATTCTTGAGGCACAAGCAGTTTATGGTCTTCAAGTAAGATAGCATCTTTGTAAATAGGAATGATATCAATAACATCGTGATAAAATGGTAACGGAGTTTTAAAATTTATTTTAGTATTTTTTCCATTTATTCGTATTTCATTCTCTTGTCGTTGTAAGAGCTTTTCCAAATGAAATTCGATCATTGATTCAAGTTCAAATATTATTTCAAGATAAGACTCTATATTCTTTTCGTCAGGAAATTCCCTTAGAAAGCTCCAATGAAATCCTCTGTCCCAATCACCTATTATTTCTAACTCATGGATGATTTTTCTAATAAAATCTATTGTTGACCTATCTACTGCTTCCATAGATTGAACCTTTTTTGTAGTCGATTTTATAGTTTATCATAACAATAAGGAAATTAATCAGATATATTTAAATTGTTCTGTTGCCTTTAATTTCTTGCCCATTAAAATAGTATAATTGTTATCAGTCAATCGATTTTCTTAATTATTTCATGCAATGCTTCCCCGGATGCTCATGTGCCGGAAGGCAAATGTTACACCATTGCGGATTACAATATCAGTTTTCCCGGTTTGATGAAACAGCTCAGCAACTGGCGCACGGGACCGGGTGTTTTATCCGGATGGACCTCAGCAGGACGGCCCCGGTCAGGGTTAATCCCTTTAAAGGCAGGATGACCATCAGGGATGCTCTCTGTACCGCACTCGCGGGGGCGGGGCTGAAAGTGACTGAACAGCAGGCTGATTCGATAACGGTCAGATGATGAGTGCGGAAAGAGGATAAAGTATGAGTAAGGTATTGAATTTTTTTATGCTGTATACCCTGGCATTTTCAGCATTGACTTATGCCGGGCAGAGTGACTCAAAGGACGGGTGCAAACTGTAGCGTACAAATGATGCCAACGGCGGAGCCAGACTTGCCGGGAAAAACGGTCAGCGGGGCATGAATGGTTGCTCGGGAGGAACCAGCCCCTCGCCTGATGGCAGATACTATCTCCCCGGTACACATGAGGAATGTAATTCCGGGCATAAAAGCTCCCTGCACCAGAACAGATATTCGTCCGGAGCGCAGGATTATGAGAGAGCCTGAGGTAGCCATATCCTCGAGCTGGGGTGCGGCAATGGAATGATGGCATCCCTGTGGTTTGCCTGTAAGTATCACAGTGAAAACCAAAGTTTAGCATCCCTCAATCTAAAGTAGTTAATGTTTGTAAATGACATCATCAATTAGTCCGACAGGTAACCCGTTTTCCTTACTTGCACTATAGTGAGCAACAGTTATAGATTTTAATCTGCCAGAAAGCTTATCAGGGACATCATTGTCTACAACAATTATCTGACACGGACTTCTTTTTTTCTGCGCATAATTAGTTATTTCTATGAGTGCATTATAGATGTTTTCATATTTTTCTGGATCAGAGATTCCTTCATCAATATCATCTTTTATATTGGTCTCGGATGCATATTTCGCCTTCAAGTTTTTTCCGAGATACTTACCTATAGTATCAAGCATCAAAAAACGAGGATGGTTTATGTCTGAGTCAATAGAGCTCTTTAATATTGATGACATATACCCTATGGAAATAATAGTTCTTAAACCTCCAGATGTGATATTAAAATAGTCTCTATCTCTTACAATGGGCGAGAAATGTTTTTTACTTATGCTTATCCCAGTTCTATTCTTTATTTTCACGTCGGTTAAAAAAGTCATCAAATCATCCCCTAAACAAGATAATATACCATCTATGCTAGGAGCATTAACTCTTAAGTCGTTAAGTTTTTCTATAAGAGTTTCTATATTATCTGTAAGGCTTTTTTGCTTGGTTAAAAGTTCCTCTTGACGGTTTCTAACTTTCAAGCTTGATACTAAAGTCTCTCTTTTTTTACTTACAGATGTTATTTCTTTTAATAAAGAATCACGTTGGGTGAGAAATGGAGTAATAAACTGTTTTGCTTCTGTATCTATCATTCCACTGACTTTGTTCAGATCAGCTTCAAGTTGAATTTTATCATCCAGCAAAATCCTATGTTCATGAGTCAGGTTAATAATTAGATCGCTAATGGATTTTTCTCTTTTTTCTAATGATAATAATTCTTCATCGAGAGACTCAGGTTTGGATTTGATAAATCCACCTTCACCGTTCTCAATGGTAATTATATTATCACAAATAGGGCAATTACATTTAATGTCTTGAGTAAGGCCAATTTTTTCATTAGCCAAATGAATCGCTTTTATTTTCTTTATGTCATTAATGTAATCGTTTTTAAGTCTAATGTATTGATCTTTTTTTAAATTTATTTCTTCAATGCTTCTTACGATCATTTTTATTTTTAGGTTGAATTCTGAATGGTACGATTTAAACTGATTGTAATTGTCAGAGTTTGCCATCATACTACTATTTAATGAGTGAAGCTCAATGTTCAACGATTCATAGATTGAATCACATTCTTCTATTGCATCATCAATTGATGGAATGCTTTCATAACCTGTCTCTCTCAAAAACTCCGAAACATGTTCATACTTTTTACGCAAGTTGTTTAATTCAGATCTTTTATCTGATATTTGTTGCTCAATATCGGATATGTCAGTGTCTAGTACGTTATATATATATTTGAAAACTTCTTTAGTGTACGTATATTTAGCCCAGTCAGTCATTCCCAAGAGAGACTTGCTTCCCATATCATCTTGATTGACGTAGGAATATTTAATGATATTTCTGAAACTTAACCGCTTAAATTGACTAGTCACCTGAGTGGGTGACACTTTTAATTTTAATTTGGGGAAATTTAATGCATCCATCAAGAAATCAGAAAAGAATCCATCTGGGGCATTGTTATTAGAGAAGTTAGGAGCATATTTTCTAGAAATGAATGCCTCCCTCCTCTCGAAAGGACACTGATAGACCTCAATGAAATTTTGTGGTTTGTAAATATCTCTAACTATGGTATAAGCCGAATCATTTATTATGACCTCTAACGCCGCATAATTAACAGATGATATAATCTCATCGGCCAACTCTATTTTACTGGCGCCAAGTAAATAGTTAATAAACTCTAAAATACTAGATTTTCCTGTATCTGAATCACCATGTATAATATTTAATCCATCTTCAAACTTGACAATGTAATTCTTACGTACACCAACAAGGATTAATCGTTCAATTCTTAAATAGGATTTCATTTTGACACCTTGAATACTTCATTCAGAATGGAATTTAATTTACTGGAGGTTAGTGACTTTATTTTATCCATGGATTTGGTATAAGTTTTCACTGAGTTAAAGTATTCGCCGCCAAACTGCTCGTAAGCGCTTTCACCCTGAGTTGTTAAACTAAAATAAGATGCACCATCAGACTTTGTTACACGAAGCCATCCCAGTATCGACAATTTTTTCAAAAGTGTTTTTATTTTTGGAGTGCTGAAAAGAATGTCAACGTTTAATGATAGACTTTTAATTGTATAAGTTTCTGTCATATCAATGGATGTGTTTTGTTTACCTGCCAGAATCATTACAGCCTCAAGTTTTGACGGGTTTTTAATCAAATATAAAAATATTTGAATTTTATTTCTATCCAACAATAGAACATCATTTCTATTCTTGCTTAGCGTATGAATTAAAATAATCAGAAGAGCAACATTTAAATTAAAATCTTCATCAAGAGGAATATAAGGTAATGAACTCATTTTTGCCCCCTTAAACTATTCAAAGAATCAAGAGATGTGTCTGGGGACCAAATTATATCTCTATCTAGCTTATTAGCAAGCTGATGCAGCATTCCTTTCTTATGTACACTATCAAGTGTATCAAGAAGAGATGATAATTTAACCTTATCTTCATCTTCTATTTTTTTGTGTATTGCAGCTAAGAGTTGGTTTGCTGTATTATGATTTGCTATAGAGTCATGATACTGTGTTTGATATATCTCCCTTATTTTTCTATACAAAACACTTAAGGTTTCTCTATCTCGATCGCTAGTGAAAATATTTCTGGCCAATTCTGCATTATAATAATACTCCTTAGCATGTTTTGATATATCACTATGTACATCAGCGACTATCATTTTCAATACAAAAAATTCTTTGTCATATTGCTTATCATCTTTAAATTCTGGTGATGATGAAATTAGTTCCGTTTTGTTATGTATTTCAAGAGCTAGTTTCTTAACGATAAGATAAACATTAGAATCCCTATCCTTTGGTTTGCAAATTGTCGAATGATCCTCCTGAACAGCTATAGACTCTTTGGCAGAAACTTGAACAGGAATTGCACTGGCTTTAACTACAATACTATCGTAGCTTCCATACAAAAACTTTAACTCAGGGAGTTTAGGCAACTTTACCCATCTGCGGTTTAGAGAATCTGTTTCTTTACTAAATACACTTAAATCACCAAGCTGGACATTTGATGAAACCATACTAGCCCATGAAGCAGTTTCTGAGCCCGAATGAGGAACAGCAAGTGAAATAAATCCAGTTATATTGTGAGAAAGATCTCTTTCATGCATTTTAATAATGCATGATTTTGCTATTAAACCTCCCATGCTGTGAGCGACAAATATTATATTACTATAATCGGATAAATTTATTTGACATTCACCAACAAGTAACTCTGATAATTCATCAACAGGAAGATTGACTTCTTTTTTTGTTAGTGATGTGAACAATCTGGCGAGTAAATTTCTACTTTTACCGTAGGTATTCGTAAAATTAGTGAAATACTCAAAACAAGCTATATCAAAGGCATCACAAAAATCTTCATCCTCACATATAAGCTGTGGGAAGGATGTGATCTTATCAACTGCCCACGTATCACTTCCGCCTTTTAAGCCATGTATAAACAAGATTAAGTGTTTAGCATTATTTTTTTTCTTCCAGATTAACATACTCATTACTGTCTCTTTATTTTTTTCAGTAGGATTTCTGTGTGAATAGTTACATTCTCTAACCAATTGTTTCACTAATCAATCAGAATTTTCACTCTAAACGAGTGGCTTAAAAAATATTTTAAATCAATAAGTTATGATGGTTTTGATTGCATGCGTATTACTACGGTGCAGTTATTCATTTAATAGTTCAAACCCTTTTCACCGCTGCATAGCAAGGGGCGCTACGCCCGGCTATGCAAGGGCAGGTTTTTTCTCCTGTGCGCTTTTCGTTCTCGCATCAACTTCCGGTTAATCGTTTCCCAACACAACCCGTTCCGCAAGGATAAATGGCACGCATTCTGCGTCCTTGCGTGCCGGAACGATGTCGGGAAAACGAACCGTCAGGCGATACGAAGACGAAAATCACACACTGACGGAGAAAAAACCATGACGATTTCCCTGCATAACCAGACTACCGCCCCTAACACCGCAGTGGCGACCAGCGTATCCCCGCTGGACCCGTCAGGCTCCTCAAAAACGAAATTTTCTAAAACCGGAACGGATATTTATCAGATCGTTACTGACAACATCATTGCAGCGCTCGAAGCCGGTGTAAAACCGTGGTCCTGCCCGTGGCAGCGCGTATCAGGCATGCCTGGTCTGCCATCCAATTACGCCACCGGCGTAGCCTACAGTGGCATGAATATCATGTTGCTGTGGTGCAGTGCGTCAAAACAGGGGTTCAGCGATTCACGCTGGTTGACCTATAAACAGGCACAGGCAGCCGGTGGACAGGTTCGCATGCGTGAACATGGCACAACAGCCATTTTCTACACCACGCTGGAGAAGGAAAACGACGCCGGAGAAATCGACCATATTCCGATGCTGAAAACTTTCACCGTGTTTAACGTTCAGCAAATCGACGGTTTGCCCCTGACAAAGGAAACGGTCAGCCCGGAAGCAACCTTTGACCCGTTACCGCAGGCTGAAAACCTGTTACGGAAGAGTGGGGCAAACATCATCGAGAAAGGACAAAACGCTTTTTTCAGCCCATCAACTGATGAAGTCTGGTTACCGGAGCGCCATCTGTTTTCAGATGCAGCTAATTTCTACGCTACAGGCCTGCATGAGCTGGTTCACTGGAGTGGTGGTAAAAAACGCCTGAACCGTGAAATGAAAGGGAAGTTTGGCAGTGCAGATTATGCAGAGGAAGAACTGGTGGCGGAGCTGGGAAGTGCTTTTCTGATGGCGGACCTGGGGATTGAGGGCGAGGTACAGCATGAAAGCTATATTGCTTCCTGGCTGAAAGCGCTGAAAAACGACAAGCGTTATATTTTCAAAGCGGCCAGCGCCGCCTCTAAAGCACATCGTTACCTGATGGATAAACTCTGAGACCGGAATCAGACAACCGCAAGGGAATGCGGTTACATGGTTTTTAACCGGCAACGCTGCAAGGCGCAAACTGAGGCGGAACGCAGCACAGCGAGTACCGAACAGTCTGCGCCTCGCAGTGGAATAAAAAATTCCGGCCTGGCGAGTATCGCCGCCAGGCCGGTGAGGCCATCACGATGGCCTGAGTAAAAGCTTACGTATAGCTGCCTAATGACAGGTGTTTCAGTTCATCAAAGGTATAAATGCGAAACACCCGACGGTGACGTTCTTCCAGCGGGACGTGCTGATGGTTGATGATGACATGCCTGATGCTGTCAAACAGCAGTTCAAGCGCACGCTTCTTCTGCGGATCGGGCACAACATAAAAAACGTAAATCCACTGCTTGCGGGTACGTGCCAGCAGGTGGCTTGCCATGATCGACTGATAACGGGCTCGGGTTTTCAGGCGGCGCTCGGTTTCAATGGCAATAACGTTACCGTCAGGCAGGGTCAGTAACCCGTCCGGGCGATGTTTCACCTGATACTGGCTGATAAAAGTGGTCCGGTCGCCGTTAATCCATCCCGACGCGCCTTTTTTCTCCAGAATAAGCCTGGCGGCCTGATTATCAAGATGGTGCTCCAGCGTCCAGCCGGTGATTTTTGATGGTTCAAACCGCGCAGGAAAGATTTTATCATTCGGGGTTAATACCACCGCCAGCCCGTCGCTGGTGATCCCCCATAATGAAATCCTGATTGTCCGTGATTCAAGTACATGCTTCTGGATTAACCCCATTCGCTCCGTTTTTGCCAGCAACGAATAAAGCGACTTATGATCCCGGAAACCAAATAACTGCATCAGCGTTTTAAAATCACTGTAGGTTTCTTCTTTCAGGAAGTTCAGCAGTTGTTTTATTTTTTTGTTGTTACGCGTCTGGCGCTCGTGAAAGGACGAAATCAGCATAACCGCTCCTTAAAAATCCAGCGGGGACAGGTGTTCTTCATCATCAGGTTTCGGTTTTACCGGTTTTACTTCGCTTTCGTCGAAGAAAAGAGCCGGGTGCGTTGTCATCACATCCGGCATGGCTGGTTTATCATCCTCGCCAAAATCCAGCATTATCTTCACCGTGGCTGCCGCTGCGGCAATATCAGGGGAAACCGAAAAGATTTTTAGCTGACGCTTTCTGACCTTTATCGGTGAAATCAGTGAGGCAGAAGGTAGTGTTTTTGTCGTAAAGATAAAGCTGACAAAATCGGGCAGGTTCAGGATCATATTGCTGTCAATAAAGAAACGTTCGGCCTGGCGGATTGTGCGCTCACTGTCGATGGTTTCCGTCAGCATATTATCTGTCTTAGCCTTACGGAGTTCGTCATCCACCAGAATCGTGCCTGACATTCTCGCCACCCATTCCGCTGTATCCGGGTCCATAACCCGGTAAACCAGTTTGAATTTGGCATTTTCAACGACCGCACCGACAACGGCGTCACCTTTCAAATCTGCCGGGCAGTCTTTTAAATCGGCGATGGACTGGTGGTCCATAATAATATGCACACCTTTATCCCGCGCCGCACCTAGACCTTCCAGCGCTGGTCTGGATAAATGGTATTTCAGTTCGGAAAGATAAATAGCAATGGGGCGGGGGACGTCTGTTACTCGATCGCGCTTTTCTGCCAGCTGGTAAAGGCGAACCAGCAGCATGCGCTGGGCGGTAATTATTTTGCTGTTTCGCATTGAACCGATGACGTAACAGCAACCGCCTTCATCAAACATTTGTTTAAGTGAAAAGCCTTTTGGTGAGTTAATGGCATTAAGTAATGCCAGTTCCTCAATCTTCCCAAAGAACGCTTTGATTTTTTCGGCAATACCCTGCACGTAATCACCGTTATAAACATCCCGGATTGTTGCCGATGAATCATCGCTGACAAATTGTGCGGCCATACGCGCGGCTTTCCGGTCTTCGATCCGATAAAAATCCGATTCCTGTCCTTTTTCCGCCAGGCTGAAACCGGCAACTAACAGTTCTTCCAGTTCATCGGGAGTGATATCTTCAATCAGGTTTAACTGATATTGCTGTTTTCGCAGGTCAATTAAGGCAAAGGGTTTGCCTGCATCCTCGCAGGCTTTGCGGTAAAGATGCGGTGCCCATTCATCATCCTTGGGGTCCATAACAAAGACACCTTCACCGGCCAGAATGCTTTGATATAGCAATATGCCGGCGGCAACGCCTTTACCGGCTCCGGTGGTACCGATAATATCCGCGTGCTGTTTCTGCCAGTCTTTTAACGGGAGATACATTGGTTCGTTCTCCCTGTCCATGCCAGTAAAAATACCTTTATTCAGGTCGATATAATCCAGCGGATCATAGTGCAGTGTTTCCGGTAGCAGGGACTTTACGGTGCGGACATCGGTGCGTAATTCCCGCTCAAGGGTGGTTTTTTTAACAAGGCGTTTCTTTATTTTGTCCAGTTCCGGCGTGAATACCCGGCGAAGCATAATATGAAAAATAATCCCGGTCACGGTGAAAGCAATCCGTACTGACCAGGCCAGTACCGTATTATCACTGGTGAGTCTGCTCTTATACAGCCACTGGAAAAAGCCGATAACGACCGGGGCCAGTGTGCCAGAGAGAAAACACAGCAGGGAAAAAGCGATAATCAACCTTTTCCATAATGGGGCTTTCTGCCGTTCATCGCTTTTCATTGATGCAAAAAACGGTATCGTCAGCCCCGCTAATAACGCCAGCATCAGTTGCTGCTGTTGCACAAAAGCGAGCAGTGCCTGCATCCCGTTCACTATCGGTGACAGTGAAGCGGCAAGCTTATTTAAAATCATGATGCCTCCTTAGTCAGCTACTCGCCCCATGACATCGCCCCATCAATTCGCCCCATGGTGTCGGGCGAAAATATGGGGCGAGTGTCTGGGGCGAAGAAGGTGGCCGCGTTGCGACCATGTGCAGGAAAGCATGCTTCCCTGCACGAAACGGCGTGCGCCAGTACATGCGGGCTGGACGCCCTTATTGCCTGCCGCATGGGGGTAATGTCGTGGCTGAACGCCGCGCCAAAATCCCCAGGGTCAAAGGCGGCACACCGTCGCCCGCTACGCGCGACCAACCCCTTTAAGACGCGCGTTTAGCCTATTTTTTCTTCGCAAGCTCGAAAAAATGGGAACGCTGCTTTAAAGGGGTTGGTCGCGCCTAATCGGCATATTCCCCGCCGGGGCGGGAAATATAGCCTGGCTGCGACGGTGTGCGGGGCAAGCCCCCCACAAAAACCGGCACGTGGGCGTGCCTTTTTGCTCGCTGGGGCGGCAAAATTTTTGCGGCTCCCCCCGGCCCGCTTCAATTCGCTGGGGCGAATGTTCGCGGGTGGACGTGGATCCTGAAAATTAGCAATTTCTCCGAAATTGAATTTTCTGTCCACGTTCCACTTCATTATTTTTCGTCTTAACAATTTCTTCGAAATTGAAGCCAAAAATAATGAAGCCTTAAAATCCCGTCGCCTGTTAGTCTCTGTATTGTACAATACACTTTTGTTTTGTGTGATTACATTTGCTCGCGGTATATTTCAGCCCTGCACTCCCTTTCAGCTTCCAGTGCTTCACTGTAGGACGCATCATCAATTTTCGTACCTTTACTCTCGGCATAGCGTCTTAATCTATTTGCGTCAGCTTCATTAAGTTCTGAAAGATGATCGCGCAAAAGACCGATAAAACAGCTTTCGTATATTTCGTAATACAGCCCACAACCTCTGTGGGCTTCTTTTGATAACGTGTCATATACCATGGCTACAGATATTCTGTCCTATTTTTTTGAGTGTATATTCTTAATGAATAAATCTTCGTTTATCATTTCGAACCTCTCATATCAAAATGGATATGTCAGTTATCCTTTCACTCTGCCAAATTTTGAAAGGATTTTACTTATTGATTCAGGGTCTGCGGCTTTGCACTCCCCTAAAAATTCTTTTCGCATATCGAATGTTTTACCCGGATTGAAACGATGGTGTTTTTTAAATGCGTTGATTTTAAAAAATGCGCGTTCTGCTGAACTGCATTCACTCCCACCACTATTACCTGTAGCTTTTCCGTACATGCAAAGAACAACTTCGCACGGGTCAGCGGCAAAGGAATAAATCGGCGTTCCTGCGGTCAGGCATAATACAGTCGCCGCGATAACGGTTTTTTTCATGATAAATCCTTATTAGATTGTGTTGCTTAAATGGATTAGCGAGAGAAATAAATAGTGGTTTCTCTGCACGTCAGGCAATTAAATACAGGCTGGTATTCAATAACGCCTTTTGCGCCATTCTGGCGAAGCCAGTTTTTGGCATTAAAGAAATCAGTGCCGGATTGTGCAGTGACGACAATTCGTGTTGAATGGGCGACTGCGTAAAATACTGCTGGAGTCCATATTGTATCGTAGAAACTTTGTGCGCTGATTGATGATGTCCATTTACCGTTAACTGTCGGGGAAGGGACTATAACGTTATTGTCACTCCATTGCGGTAAACTGGTATTTAATGGGTCAGCGGCTTTATCCCACTCCACAGGAACGGGAGGCGGCGGCGATGAACATCCGGTAACTATTGCTGCCAACATGATGACTTTAAGTTTCTTTATCATGCTTTCATTTCCTCAAAATACTGGTTTCGATGAATTGGACGGAAATAGATGTCATTCATACGGCGAACATTTCCGTCTAAATCAATGCTCACAATCACGTCCAGGCTATCCAGAACCTTACGTAACATAAATGTATAGGGGAGCTGGGCGCACTGTGGATTTTCATAGCAACGGGTAATAAACCCATCTATAGCTTCTTTCGCTGATCCTGCATGAATGGAGGTCATACTCCCTTCATGGCCGGAACCTGTTATTTTAAGGAAGTCCCAGGCTTCCGCACCGCGAACCTCTGTTAATAAAATGCGGTCAGGGTTCATACGGTAATTCCAGCGTAAAAGGCTCGCCGGGGTAACGATAGAACCTTTTTCATCTGATGATTCTGACGGATAAAAAAGATGGACGTAGTTTTTATGGATAAAGAACGTGATTTCCGGGTTGTCCTCAATGGTTGATATCCGAAGATGTACAGGAATATACCCTATCAACATTTTCATATAGGTGGTTTTCCCGGTGCTTGTTTCCCCGGCGACCGCGAGAGTTTTACCGTACTCGACGCATTTCTCCATAAACAGAGGAATATTTTTTGTATTGTACAATGCAATTAATTCCTCGTCGTGCGTCTCCGTTTTTTCCTCGCCTGTTACCCGGTTATAAAATCCCGCATCGATGTATGACTGATGCGGGATTTGTACCTTCGATGGCTTACGGATGGTGATAGACACCGTATCGCGCTCACAGGCCGGGGGAACAATCACCTGGCACCGTTCGCCAGATTCCAGCGTGGCTGACAGCCCCGGCTTAATATCTTCGATATTGTCGCCGTGGTGCTTTGCCAGGCACCGGGCAAAGTTGTAGCAATCCTCATAGGACAAAGGAACGGCGTGCTGCTCCCATACGCCGTTGATTTTGGTATACAGCTCACCTGGACGATTGACGGCGATCTCCGTCAGGCCGGGAAGCTCTAGAAAGTCGCCAAAGAAACGCTGTTTATAGCGGTCGAGGGAAATATTCTTAGCGGTCATTTTTCAACCTCAGTGTATAGATGTTGGAAAAATCAATATCCTCGCCTGTGATTAGGTTGATGATCTCGCCCTGATTCTTATAGAGCGTTGGGGGAATATTGATGCTGTTCTCCAGCGTGGTACGTGCCATATCTGCCATAGCCTGGCGGCTGTTTTCCGTATAGTCCGTATTGCGGTCTTTTTTACCCGCGCTGTTGGATGCCCATGCGCCAATATCGGGGATCATGCCGACCATTAACGCGCCGCCGAACCGTTCCCAGAAGTGCGAATCTATCCAGCCATCAACGCCAGCCTCGCCCAGATCGCCAGCCGCGCTGGTATCAACCAACGGGATATCGAGATAAGGCGGCTGGCGGGTGCGTAGCTTCGTCGCAATGATGAATGCCCGCCCTTGCCCGTGCTTCATACCTTCTTCCGCTATGGCGCGGTAAAGTAATGATGCGGTGGTGCCTTTCTCTATCAGCTTCGTGTTGCCGCTGGCGCTCCAGATGTCAGTAGTGACCGTGCAGCGAAGTTTCCCCGCCCGGTCAGATACAAAGCGGCGATCCAGTGAGCAGGGGATCGAGGTATTTTCCGGGATGTACAGGTCAGGGTTATAGGGTATGCGGCGCACTGGTGCGGGGCTTTGTCCCGGCGGCGGTGCGGCGGTATTTGTGGCCGCGCTGCTGTCCTGTTGTCCGGTGGTCGTTGCCGATGTCAGCGTCATTTCCTGCTGCCGGGTTTTTACCGGGTTCTGTGTGGTGGCCGAACCATCATGGCGAATAAGGAAGCTGGCTTTGTTGAGTTCTGGCGGGGCGGCCGGAGCCACCTGCCCTGTTCCCCCCGTGCTGCTCTGGCCGTTATCCTGTTGCTCTGGCTCTTCTTCGGCTGTATCGGTGGACATACCGAGATCGTTACGCTGCCGGTAATCGGTTTTGTTCGTCTGCGGGGCTGTGTCCTGTTTCTTTTCTTCCGTAGGCTGCCACAGGATATTGCGATAAACCCAGTTACCACCCCATGCCAGGAAGATAAGCGTGACCGCGACAATGGCAAGAAAGGCGGTTGCTTTGCCCCGTTTGCGCTTTTTCAGCTTGTTAACGGCGGGTTGTACCGGGTCTTTCTCTTCGTCGTCCTGCGCATTGAGAAGCTCGGCCTCCCTTTTAGCGCGGGCTTCCCGCTCAAGCGTGGCAATATCATCCTCAGCGTGTGCCGGGAATGCCTGCGCTTCATCCGGCACAGGCATTTTGTTTTCGTCGTTCATATGCACGTTTCCTTTTATAAAAATATAAAAATATTTTTATAGGTTAATTGGATTCCGGTTTTTCCACTCTTTCCACCTGCCGGGATACGGTGGAACCATCGGCGGCGTGTACCTTGCCAAATCCGCTATTTTCCAGACCCACAACGGCATTACCGGAACGCAGTACTAGGCGTGGCGTCACCTCCTGAATCACCAGTACGGTGAAATCGCCTTTCTTCTGGATACTGCTGTTAACCACATGCTCTTTGCCGTTCAGCTCTTTGGTGACGGAAGGAATGGACTTAGACGGGGAGAAGCCCACGAACGTAAAGCGGCCATCGTCGTAAGCAAAATCGGGAACAATGTTGAAACTGCCTTTGCCCGGATATTTGGTGTAACTCCAGTTGCGGGGCGTCTGCGCCGAGTTCAGCGCTTTCTGGACGCTGGCCTGTTGCTGTTTCTGCTCCCACTCGCGCTGTCTGGCCGTCGCCTCCCGGCTCGCTTTGTCCCGTTCTTCGCCCGGATAGCGATAGCTCACCTGGAAAGCGGGTTGTTGTGCCGATTTATCATCGATGACGTTCAGCTCGACGTTGTACAGGCGCTTACTGGTGACAACCAGCATATTGGTATGCCAGTCCCGGCTGTTCGGGGGGATCACGACCTGCGTTGTGTTGCCATCTTCTCCGGGCGCTCCCTGCGTGAGCGCGACCGGGCGAACGTTGACCCGGTTTGCATCCGGCGTGGCTTCCCACGCCTCATCAAAGCCAGGTTTGGCGCTTATGACCGCCTCATCGTTATCAAAGACTAGCGTTGTCATAAAGCCGGGTTTGGTGTTAACGACAGTGACGTTCTGCGGGTTATAGATAACCTGCTGCACGCGGGAGTCATAGCGGCTTGCCTGCGGTATGGCCGCAGCCCATGCCGCGCCGCACATCATCAGTGCCAGTGCGGTAAACGTTAACTTTTTCATCATTCACCTCCCCGGATTTCGCGGTCGGTCTGCCAACTGGTGACGGTAAAGCCGAAGTAGTTGATCTCGCGTTCCGCATCGCTCATTTCCTTGTCAGGGTTAGAATGGAACGTGAACCGGGCATCCCAATATTCGTTGCGGGTGCTGTTATCAGCCAGACGGCGGATAATCTTCTTGTAGCGGATGGTGGCGACCCTATCAGGGGCTGTCGCATCGGTGATCTGGTTGGACAAGATCTCCACTTTCACGGTGTGCGCCCCGTTCTTATAAACCTTGTCTGGGGCGTTTTTTCCGGCGTAAAGCGCCAGATAGTCATCGTTTACCTGGGGAGCGTTGTAGACCTGTACCGTCTCGTAGTCGTCCTGCAAAGAGGGATAGACATACCGCTCACGCACTTTGACGTAGTTTGCGGCCATCGCCTTTTGATAGGCTTCTGTTGCGGTCAGGCTGGTTTTCGATGTCCGGGTAACGTGTTCCACCCGTCCTGTGTGGTTATCCAAGGTATACAGCTCAACGTCCGTCTGTTTCAGCGGCAACATCACGACCACGGCGACGAGCGCCAGTACCGCAATCAGCAGACCCATACCGCCAACAACAAAACCGGCTTTTGTGGCGCGTTTATCCCGCTCAATCATTTGCTGCTCAAAAGTGCGGGATTCAGCTATTAATTTCTGTTCACTCATGACTGTTTAACTCCGCCATAATTTGAGGGGTGTTTACGGGTTCTCCCTTACCGCTAAAGGCAGAGGGAGGCGTGTTCTGGGCGCAGCCAGAAAGCGCGCACAGCAAAGCCAGCGCAATCAAGCGTTTCATCAATGATTTCCTCAACTAAATTAGATATATGAAAATATAATTATATTTTCATATGATGATATTTCGGGGGGATGGACGGGAGACGTCTGGCCTAGCTGTTGAACTTCTTAACCGCGGATTCTCTCGACTGTGCCAGCCTCCGCGCTTCGTTCCGGGCTATCATCTGCTCAATCGCGTACTTCCGCGCTTTAGATGCGTTATAGCCTAACTCACCTCCGGGCTTGCCGGGCTTACCTGCATTCGCATCCTTCCAGCCCTGAATGTTGTCCTGGGCGGAACGTTTGGTTTCTTTAACTGCACCCCCGGCTAGCTTCCCGGCACCAAAAGCAGCCGCACCGATACCTACAGCGGCCAGCCCCTGCATGGATACGGTAGCGCTTGCCCCGGCCAGAGCTGCGGCTACCTTAGCGGAAATATACACCAGTATTGCAGCGAAAATACCTGCAAGGCAGACTTGAGCACCAAGTTCAACAATTGTTGAACTGTCTGCTACCTTCGTCGCCTTATTAAGAACGAGATTCAAGTAATTCACTACAATTCTCAATGAGAGAGCGGCAAATAGAATTGTTAATATCCCTGCAAATATATTTTGCAACCAGTTATTGAACATGGGGCGGAGGAAACCATACATAAGGCAGAATATGAAAATAGGTGCAGTTATTCCTAATAGTAGAATCATTACTTCGGCAACCATTGAAACAAAGCCCGCTAGAATCATAAGTGCGAATATTCCAAGCCATACACAAAATTGAGCAGTCATTCCCTCATCTTTTACATATGTAGAATTATCCATGTCATGTAGCGTTTTCCCTAACACTTTAGCCTTATTCCATAGGGTGTCTAATAACTGCCATATATTATCACTACCAGAAAAACCCTCCTTTATTCCGTTTATGGCATCAATAACGCCATCGAGGTAGCCGCCTAAATTAGCCACAAAGGACAGGATGATCGCCATCCTCATGATGTCCCACATCGTGTCTTCCATAGGCGTAGATAGCTTACCAGCCAAAGTCTGGTATCCACGCCACATGATGTAGATGGTAGCTGACGCTGCTGCCAGCCCCATCATCATAGAAGAGTACGACATCATCAATCCCTTTGTGGCGTCTGTAATTCCTCCTATCAGGTATTTCTCAACCCCAACAAAAAGACCGCCACTCATATATTACTCCTCTAAATTATTTAAGTCTGGAGTTGGTGCGTTTAGCTGCTTGATTTGATAGTGGGCTTCATTTGCATTCTTGCAATTTTCAGAAGCGTCACCACTCTTTTGGCACTTTTCATAAACTAGTTTTAATTCGTCAGGGTGATCCCTATACCATTTTGTTGTTTTAGCTTCCTCTTTGCATCCAACAATAGAAAAGCACAGGGTGATCGTCGAAATTAAAATAATTTTTTTTGATAACATAAATACCTCATAAATTATTAAGGTCAGCAGTTGGCGCGTTTAACTGCTGCTGATTCCACTGCTTAACACGCTCCGCTTCTAGCGCATTTTCGCGCTTCTCTGCTGCTTTCACGCTCATTTCCCATTGGGTGGTAAGCGTGTTCAGCATGACAGATTTTAGCTGAATACTGTTTGCAATGTCTTGAGATTCTTTCGAATCTTTGGCTAACGCTACCCTGTTGGAGAGACTGTTTATTTCCCCCAGGGTCTGGCTTACCTGGTTCTGAACCTCGTCGGTTTGCTCAAGCTGGATAGCCTTGTTGATGACCTGCTGCTTGCATACGTTGGCATAACTCCCCGATTGCGCAGTGTTGCAGGTGTCGAAAATTTTATACTTCTCGTACAACGCATCGAACTGCCCGGAGGAACCGCCGGAGAGAAGCAGGTCATTCAGTGCCTGTCCGGGCTTACGCAGCTTTTCAAGGTCAGCTTTCAGGCCTTTGGCCTGGTCAACAAAATCAGCAATATCACGAACGCCAGTGGCCGTCGCCAGTTGGTCTTTATATGCCTGTATTTGTGACTGGTAGTGTCTGGCCGTTTCCATCCAGCGTTTTAACTCCTGCGCCCACTGCACGTCCCGCATAGGGTCAGCATCAACAGCGACGGGAATACCAGCATGAGCCAGTGGGCTTGCAATGACGCAAGCCAGAATAAGAGTACGAAAGCGAGTTTTCATCGTATATCTCCTTTGGGTCAGAGCGCTTTAGCCAGGTAGGTATCGAGCCATTCATGAGGCTGCATTCCTTCCCGGTAAATCGATTCGAATATTTCGAGGTTGGGGGCATCGCCGCTCATGACTTTGGTGTATCTGCCGATACCCGACAGGTCGAGCGTGACACGAGCGGCAAAACGTTTGGTATCGCCGCGCTTGAACTGATTTTTCACCACAACATACTGGCGGGCTTGCGGGTCAAGCCCTTTCACCACGTCGAACACTTCCGGTTCAAACTTCATACCGTCAACATAGTGTGCGCGGTCGGCGTTGGGGTTCGCCGCCAGAATCTGTGTCCCGCACTGCTCAATCACTGCCGGGGCGATATCATCTTTGATGATCTCTGCCGGGGATTGAGTACCGACGACCAGCATCCCGTTCAGCTTACGGATGGTTTTCAGCTTGTTATAAGCAAAGTCCTTAAACACCGGGTCGCGTAACCACTTCCAGAATTCATCCATGAAAATGACCAGGCGTCGCCCGTCAAGCAGGCTGGTAATGCGGTACAGCAGATAAAACGAGATTGGCGCACATACGCTTGCATCGTCCAGGAACTCCGTTCCGTCGATGCCGAAGTTATCGCAGTTGCTGATATCGAACGTGTCAGACTCGTTATCAAACACCCAGCCGAACTCACCGCCCTGCGCCCACTGTGACAACCGAATGCTAAGGCCGTTTTCCTGGGCTTCTTTCGTAGCCGGCTCAGGCAAATTTTCCAGCATTCGGGTAATGCCGTAGACGCGATATTGCGGCTCGTCATTCATCACAGCATTGACCGCATCACTCAGACGTCGTTCATCGCGTGGGGAGATCGTCGAGCCGTTACGGGTACAAAGGATTTTCATCAGTTGCTTGATGAAATTGATATTGCGTTTGGTTGCTGGCAACGAGAACGGGTTCCACCCTGTAGACTCACCACTGATAACCCGATAGTAACGGCCACCCAGCGCCCGGATGTTCATCTCTGCGCCCCGGTCTTTATCGAGGTAAACGGTTGTCAGCCGTTTGGTTTTGGCATCCGGGGAGAAGCTATCCTCGCGCCCGTATTTCTGCTGCATGATCTCAAAGAACGTCATCAACATGGTTTTACCCGAACCGTTCGTACCGAGGATGCAGGTACTGGCCGGGTTCTTCTCGTTGAATTCGTCCTTATCTGCCAGTGTGTTATGCAGGTTGATATAGTAGCCATCGCCTGACGGGGTGCGCAGTAAAGCCATCGCATCCCCCCAGGGGGCTTTATCGCGCTTGCCCGGATAGAAATTATGGAGCGCGGCCAGCTCCACAAAGTTCTGGCTACTCAGCTCCCCTTTACGTGGCCTCAGGTTGTAGTTGCCTGGCAGTTGCGCCATATACGCCGCTGAAAGCGATATTTCTGCCGGAACAGGCGTTATCCCTATGTTGTTCAGCGCGTTACTGATTTCATTCGTATCAGCAACCAGGCTTTCCAGCGACGGGGAATACACCATGATGGAAAAATGGTGCTTGCCGTAAGCGATTTTCCCCGATGTCAGCAGGTCAAGCGCCACATCCAGATCCAGCCGCTGGGAAACAGCATCGTCGTCGGCACTCATCAAAAGGCGACGGGTACGCTTAATGGCTTTCTTCGCTTCCTCGCGTGACATGCAGGTATAGGACTGCGTGATCACGTAATCGCAGGGGGCGTAAAGAAGGGAGTCCATCATCCCCGTGGCGGTCTCTTCGGAGAACTCTTTAACCTCCAGCCCCCGGAAATATTGCGTACCGTTGGCGTGGTTTATCTGCCCGGATTCAGCCGAAAAGAACAACACCGCCGCCCCCATCACGTCATAGGCTGGGGTACGGGTGACGCGCACTTTTCGCCACTGGTGCGTTAGCAGATATTCATAGAAAGCCAGTTGCGACGAAAACACCGCGTTTCCTTCGGTAAACGTACCGAGAGGTCGCGCACCATAGCGCGACAGCGCGGTATCGAGCGTGCTTTTTATTTCCAGCATTTCCAGCAAAGCACCGTCCAGCTCCTTTAGTTTCTGGCTGTCTTTCATCCGTTTGCGTTCTGCTTTTTCAAGGCTGACAAACGGGCGATAGCAGACCGTCAGGAACAGGCGGTTGCGCCGGAACAGACCGACAGAAGCGTAGTAAAGACGGCTAACTTCATCGGCATACGGGTTGCCGGAATCTTTATGAAGATTGTCGGTAAACGTATTGCGGTCGTTATGGATATAGAAAGTAACTGGCATACCTTCGAATGAGCGGATTAGCCCGTGTAACTGGTTCGTCCCGAACTGGAGCGACTCGTCAGACTCGCAGTCGAACGGCGTTCCCATCAATTCCCAGGTGCAGTACAGATCGCTCTTAGGGGAACGAACCACATGCTGATGAATGTGCGATGAGTACGGGATGTACTTCTTGATGGTGGCACACTGATTTAGTTTCATGGCGTCGAGAAACTCCTTGATATCAACATCATCATGCTCAACGGGCATAAATGTTGTTGCGCCAAATAAACGGTTTGCTACCGGCTTTCCCTTCGCTCTCAGCCATACGGCAATCAGATTGAACCGCATCGGTTCATTTCTGGTAAGGGACTTCATCACCAGAAATTGCACAGGAAGTAAGAACAGGAGAGCGACGGAAGTCCAGATAGCAACGATGATGGTTACACCCGTGACAGCCAGCAGGGGCACCATTGGCACCCCCCACAGCGCCGCCGGGCGTTTCATTGCCTTGAGCAGCTTTGCCATATGTTCAGCCTCTTAGCTCATCAGCAGAGCGCCGATTTCACTGCCTCCGCCAATTAAAATGCCGCCAATGATGATGTAGCCGCACTGCGACAGGCTCTCGCCTTTCCACAGGGTCTTATAGCCAATCCAGATCACGGCCACGGTGATCGTGATTGCCGCCAGACCATGCAGCCCGGTTGACACTTTTTGCATGACAGTATTTGCCCGCTGAAATCCGTCGGCCAGTGCCGGGGTTGCAGAAAAAGTCGTCAGCGTACAGGCCGAAACGGGGGGGACCACAGCTTTTAGCTTGCGGAAAAGTATCATTATTCCTCCTCCTCACGGGGTGACAGGGAGAAACTCCGGCGCACTGACGGCGCGGAGAACGGTGCGATGAAGATTTTTTCTTGGCGGAGTTTCGCAGGGACGCCACGGACGACGACTCCGGGCCAGATCACGTGGTGACGGGATGAGTCACTGGCAGGGGCGGTTTTCAGGGGAACGGCAACTGATGATTTGTCCTCACGGGTTCCGGGGACCGCATAGCGGGATGATCCCGGCGGATAACCGATTCGCTGGATATAGCTCGTTCCGGAAAACGCCGTTTCAGGTTGTTGCCCGGTACTGAAATTGCCGGAATAATAACAACTCAGCGCCCTTTTCAACGTGCCGCCGCGCCGGTAGCAGTCTCTGAGAATGTGTTCGAAGACGGACAGATTGGTACAGGGATCAAGCAGCTCTGTGGCGGACACACCATAATGGCGGAAATTGGTGCTGGTGATTTGCATCAGCCCGACAGAGTAACGGCGATCCTGTGCTGACAGGCGACGGAGAATATGCTCTGCATCTCCCCGGCTGGCTGGCAGGTGAGAAATAATGTGTTGATCGCCGAAAGAGGGGCCGGCCTTCGGGACAATCTCAGCGATGGCATAAGGGTTAAAACCGGATTCCACCCGTGCCACGTCGAATGCCGTG
The DNA here is from genome assembly GCF_018199955.1 of Klebsiella sp. P1954. Lineage (NCBI taxonomy): Bacteria > Pseudomonadati > Pseudomonadota > Gammaproteobacteria > Enterobacterales > Enterobacteriaceae > Klebsiella > Klebsiella sp. P1954. The sequence goes on from NZ_CP073373.1 coordinate 4,864,140, forward strand.
GACGGATGAATGCTGGCGGCGCACTGCATGGCTATCGCCAGAAAGGCTGTGGTGGAAAGCATGGTGACCTCAGTAAACAAGTGACATGCAGGGTCTGCTGATACTGCATGCTGTGGGAACAGAATTAAGGGTGGTTACGACACGGTTTCGATGGGGCCCGTATTCTGTGGTGGATTATTTTCCTCCCGGGGCTCAAGCAGGACCAGTTTGCCGGAAACGGCAATACCGGGCGTCAGGACAATATTCAGACCGGATTTACCGTGGTGGGGAAAGGCGACTCCGACCTTTGTCCACCAGGTATTTTTCTCACCCTGAGAGTCCGGATGACTTTCCTGGGCAACATACGCGTAATAAACAGGCTTTCTCATAGTGTCCTCGTTTAATTAAAATTGTTGAAGATGATTTCTTCGATCACATTCCGATCCTGCATTCCGGTTTTAACGGGTCAGCGAGAACATTCAGCGGCACCCTGAATTATGGTTGTGTGACAGCCCGCTCCATATTGTTAAAGAGCATGGTCAGGATGCAGGAGGGGTAATGAAATTTTAACGGGAAAATAAATACCGGAAGGAATGATAAAAAAGTATGTGAAATTAACGTATTACTGGCACGGTGTGTGTGTGCATGAATGATGACGGGCGGGCTGATAATAATATTTGTTGATTATTATCAGGTTAAATTAAACATCCGGAGGAAGACTTTCTTTATATGTCAGATGGGGTTGTATGCTGTCTCTGTGGCTGAATTTGGTAACGACAATAATATGTAAGGCGTGAAAGACAGGAATACAGTAGTCCCTTTTGTTGTAAGGGACGGTCTTTAATCTGGTTAAACGTTTCCCGGCCACTTAGGCCGATACTTACCGGGCCGGGTGGTGAAATTCGTTTTCATGCCGCAGTGGTGTCCGTCTGTACCTGTTGCATAAAAAACACAGAGTTATCTGACATATTTCCAGACATTACCGGGAACCTTATCAAAGTACTGGTTCATTACAATCTCTGCGCGGCGATAATCTGCTGCGGCATAAAGCATTTCAAGCTCATTCCCTGTGAGCTTTTCTTCCATATGCCCGACAACCTTTTCCAGCAGGCTGCCGTCATTTATTTACCGCAGTTTTCTGACGAATTCCATCTTGTTTGCCGGTTTGTTCATGTCTGACCTCTGGTGTACTGACTGTAAAAAAGGATTGCCACAGCAGGAGATGTGAGCAGGTTATTCATCCATGACATGGAGGCACGGGAACCTGAAAACAAGCCGGCTGGTGCATATTAAAATGTGCGGAGCTATTCTCCTCCGCACATACAGATTTAACGTCTGCGTTTCTCCAGTATCGACTGACAGTCAGTACAGGTTGTTACACCCGGCAGCGTCTGACGGCGTTTTTCCGGAATAGCCTTGCCGCAAAATCGACAGTGCTGCAGGGAAGGTGTCGGTGTGGGTCTTAACCGGCTTTGTTCAATCAGTGCTTCTAGGCACCGTTCATTAAACGCCTGATCGCGATCGATTTCATCTGGCACGTTGTATTCTCCTTACCGTGTTCTTTCTTTCGCAATGCGTGATGCAGTTCCAGACAACGGTCAGCGAGGGGGCAGTACACGCTGAAAGGTTTTCTGTAACCTGCATCATGGCGTCCAGCGCCTCCGGGGAATCAATGTTTTCGACCCGATATTTTTGCCACTGATGCCAGATTGCAGCATCGGTTTCTTCATCCGGAATGGGTGTTCTCCCGTTTGGAACGGAGACACCGAGTAACCGGCGGCGTGCACAGGTTTCTCTGGAGCCAACCCCGAAATAACGGTTCATCAGTGCGATTGAGCCCCCCAGCCTGACAGCTCTGTTCAGTTGTTCCTGACGCCTGTTTTCCTCGTGGGATGATGCCAGTAATTTTTGCAGGACATCATGGCGGATAGTAATATCGACAAGCGGTAAAGGTGCCTGACTGAGGGTGATAAGATCGTTTATTGATAAGCAACCGAGCAAATTCATTTCATCGTAAGTGAATCCCATAGTTTCGCAGTGATGAATATTTCCTTCCCGTAGCGCCTGAAGAGCAACGGTTAATATAATATGATTCAGGGATGGAAGCATGAAATTGACTCCTTAACTGAATAAGTGCTCAGTAATTCAGCTGAATATTCAGTGAATGGTATAGTGTCATATAGCACAATACCGGGCAGGTCTGAAATATACATGCAGGTGCTTTTTTTTATACCTGCAGGATCGAAGTTTATGAGTGCCGGGATATTAATGTTCATCATCTTCTCCTCATTGCGTCTTTATCGGTCAGATAACTTTTTGTTGATCCACTCGTCAATCTCAGACTCGAGCCAGGCAACACTAGCAGGGCCTATTTTTATTGAACGGGGAAATGCACCCTCTTTCATATAAAGGTATATCTGTGAACGCTTCAGCCCTGTTTTTTGCTCAACCTGTCTGAGGCGTAGTAACTGATAAGATGTCATATATCCTCCTGTGACTGAAATAAACGGTGGCCGGAGAATAAAAAAACACAGTGGAAGCCTGAGAGAAAGCTGGTGAGCCCTAAATAAGGGATGCAAAACCCTTATTTAGGGTTGTCGGCCATTACAAATGGGGATGGTATTAGCCGGATAAGGATGTCGAAGATGGCGAACCACGCTTCAGCGCATTTTTCAGTGTTTCAGCGTCCAGTTTTTCCCCGATGCCATCGTCTGATGCCCATTGTTCAAAAATAGAAAGGAGCTTATAGGGATGATTCAGCAGTGGGCTGATAGTATCATTGTGCTTGCAGGCCAGCCAAAACAGGCGTGATAACGGTGTTGTCATACGGGAAGGTGAAATGGGATGACTCTCCCTTTTTTTGTATAAATTAATTAGTCTTTCGACTTCGGTGTGGCGAATAACAAAACAGGCATCAGGCGGTAATGTATAAAGAGGAAAGCACCCATTGTGATTATATTTTATGGTCGTCACTTCTGTTAGTTTTTTTATGACATCTAATGCTGTGTTTTTAGGTAGTCTGGAAATTTGTTTTTCTACGCGTTCTTTCCAACTCATCGTTTCGAAAATTTGAAAAAGCTCCTCTGAAAATCTTACTATAATACCATGGTTAGTTTTTCTTGCCCCCACAATTGGGGAGGGGAATTTAAGTTCACGTGCCAGTATGCGCTGAATCAAAACATATTCATAGCCTATCAGGGGGGTATCTATAATTTGTTGCACAGGACAAACATATCTGGCTTCTGTACAGAGTCTTAAATTTTGACCATAAATAAAACCGTCCCTGTCAAGCATGCATAGTTTATCAAGTAGGTCTCCCTCAAACTGCCTGAATTTTATTTTTCCATTAAAAGTTTGTATCTTCTTAAGTATCACAGGAGACTGGAAATAGACCGATAGTAGGATGTTGCCACTCAAGGCATGACGATAAATATCGCTAGGAGTAATTTTTTGTTTTATGGCTTTGGTAGTGATCTCAACTGCTTCCGTTACAGTGACCCATGTTGACATATAATGAGTTATAAGCAATGGCTGATATTTTTTTGACATAATATTATCTCCTTCTACACAACAATTCGTTCCGTTAAGGAAAAAGATTGGTGCCACAAGTATTTATTTATGATTAATCAGAGGGTTTATGACAGAGAAAAGGATGTATATTTCTGAGTGAACATGTACAGGCCTATGGGGTGACTATTTAATGAGTAAATGCCGAATGATTTTCGGGGTGATGATTATAACTTGAGGAAAAATCCCAGCGTGGTTTGAGTAGTGTACCTGAGTGATATTTGTGTTATGTATGCATTGATTGCAGAAGAATAAATATAGTTCAGGCTAGTATAGTTTGTGGTAGCTATGAGAATATATAATCTATTTTACCTATAAAATAATTTATATGTATGGGGTGGTTTTTTTTGTGGCGAATTGGTTTTACTGAACCCTAACTTTTGATTTTTAAGTTTGCACTTATTGATATGTTAATATGATAAATGCTTTATATCAGTTTTACTCTACAGAATTTCAAAAAAATAGATGTGTTAATGACTGTTTTTGCCGATGAAATCTTTGAGTTTTCGAAATTGTTTTGAGTTGAGGGTGTGTAATTGTAAAGGTTTTATTAATTCGGGTTGTTTTTTTTAGGTTGTTTGTCTGTGCTTTTATATTCTGGAGATGTGCCTTGTATATAGGATTGTTTGTTGGTTGTGTTTTTAATGTTGCACTGTTGTGAATTTTTATTTTGATATGATTATTTCTTTAGTATAAGGAGAGAAAGGAACGAGAAAGTTAAATCTATTTGTCCTAATCGCAATTTCATTGTTTAAATAATCACTATGGATTAATATTTTTTGCGACTCTGCTGAGTTACTGGTTTTAACTAGTGGTGTAAAAGGGATACCTTTTCGGTATCCCTTTTACAATAATCAGAAGAAATCAATTCGCGTATTGATACCGACGGTGCGACCCATATTGACCTGCGCGACGGCGCTGCTGCCGTTCATGTAGCCATAGGTACGGTAACGACGGTCGAACAGGTTATCGACATAGACGGAAATGTTCATCCGTTCAGTCGCCTGCCAGCCCAGGCTGCTGTCCAGGGTGGCATAGGTGCCTTGCCGCAACTGGTTGTCGCCATCGAAATAATGCGGCCCGACCAGATTAACCGCCAGTCGGGGCATCAGTGCGCCATAGCGCGTATCAATCACGCCGTTCACGCTGCTTCCCGCGCCATAACGTGGTACGAACGGCACCCGGTTACCGTGATACAACTCACTGTCATTGGTGAATTCGGAACGGATCACGTTGCCATTGATATCCCATGACCAGCCTGGCGCAAACCGCCACTTCGCTTCAAGCTCAACGCCGGTGGCGTCGGCTTTACCCGCATTGCTTAATGTCTGCATCCCGACCGGGCCAGAGTAAAGCTGCATGTCTTTGGTGTGGGTATAAAACGTCGCGGCTTGCAGCGTGACGTCAGCGGTTTCGTAGCGGGTGCCAAGTTCATAGTTGATGGATTTCTCGGCGACGAACGGTTTGGCATCAAGACCCGCAGTAGGCACGATGTTGTACCCGGAAGGTTTATATCCCTGGGCTACACGGGTATACACTCTCCAGTCATCGGTCAGCATATAGCCTGCGGATAGCTGCCCGAGCACCTGATCGTCATTGCTCTTACCCTGGTCGCCAAACGGGTTGCCGAGCATGCTGCCGTGATATTGTGTACTGGATTTATCATGCGAGAAGCGCACGCCGCCGCCGATATCAAAACGATCGGTTAAATGCCAGGTCAGGTCACTGTATGCGGCCAGCGTTTCAGCGGTGGTATAGCCGGTACTGCTTAAATAAGGCATTGTCGGCATGTCGTAGGCTGAATTTAACTTCTCGCGGGTGTTCTGCCGGTACAGCCCAAACACCATATCAACGGTACGCGCATCGCCCAGGGTTGCGGCGCGCAGCTCCTGCACATCCTGATTCCAGCGCTGAGGCATATTGACGATTAACGAACCGGAAGGGAAGGTGCGCGAATAATGCTGCTGCTGCCAGGCGCTGATCAGGTTGAAAACCCAGTCATCGGTGGTGTATTTCCCACTCAGGGTCTGGCTGTCAGTGCAGCGCCGCATGTACGGGTCTGGTGAACCATCGCTGATCGACAGCTTACGGCCCTTAATATCATTCCATCCCACATAGGCGTCCTGGGTGGCGCGGGTACATTCGCGTGAGGCGGCAAAGCCCATTTCCCAGGGCTGATCGTCCGGCGCCAGACGCAGTTTCACATTCCCTATGCTGGCGCGGGTGCCGCCTAAGTCATCGCTTCCCGTCGCGGGGTTAATCATGTCGCCGTCATCAACCTGGCGTAACAGGGTGACGCTGCCGTACAGCAGGCCATCCTGAATGGGGCCGCTCAGGTTGAACTTACTTCGATAACTGTCGCGGCTACTGACGCCGCCTTCAATATAGCCGCGCGGCGTGCTGTCCGGCTGCTGGGTGACGATGTTGATGATCCCGCCCTGAGCGCTTTTGCCATATAACGTTCCCTGTGGGCCTCGCAGCAACTCCACGCTTTGCACATCGGTAAGCGCCTGGATGGTGTTGGTGGAAAGCTGAGGGACGCCATCGACATACAGGGTGACGGCGGGGTTATAGAAGTCCTGCGCTGAAGAGACGCCGCGTAGCGAGATCGTCGAAAAAAGCATGTTGCCGCTATTTTCAATATTGAGCCCGGGCAAGACTCTGGGGAGTTTGTCGCTGGCGGTGACGCCGGCGTCGCTTAATTCCGGCGCGCTGACAACAGTAGACGAGACGTTGTTGGCTGATGCCGAGCGGGAAGATTGTTTACTGGCGGTAACCACCAGCGTGCTTTCGTCTTGCTGTGAAGTCTGGGCATTAGCAATGGCGGGGAGCAATAATCCCCCCAAGGCCAGAGGATAAAGCCGTGTCATTTTCATTGTTGTGAGTCCCTGTAAGACGGCGAAACGCCAAAAATACCGACAATGGTGAATTGAAAATGATAACTATTTCTAATAGTGGTGCTACCCGAAACGGGTTTATTTCAACCTGTTTCGGGTCGGTTTGCGCTTATTGGGCAGAATGGCGATAACGGTCGACGGCGAGAGCCGTCAGGCGTTTTTTGTCTATCTTGCCGACGGCGGTGAGCGGCCAGTGGTCCAGAAACTCGATTTGGTCAGGAATTTTCCACGCGCTGAGCCCCATACGGGTCAGTTGTTGACGCAACTGCTGATAGTCAGTTGGCACCTGCTGCGCGATGATAAACGCGCAAATCCGCTCGCCAAGCAGCGTGTCCGGCGCGGCGACCACCGCGCAATCTTGCACTTCCGCTAAATGCAGCAGTGCCGATTCCACTTCAGCCGCGGCTATTTTTTCTCCGGCGCGGTTGATCTGCTCTTTTATGCGTCCCTCAACGTGCAGGTTCCCCACCTCATCCAGCCTGACATTGTCGCCTGTGCGGTAAAACCCTTGCGCGGTAAAGGCCTGCGCGTTGTGGGCAGGGGCGCGGTAATAGCCCGAAATGGTATAAGGGCCGCGCGTTAACAATTGCCCGGTTTCGCCCGGCGCGACGTCGTTCTCGTCTTGATCAACGATGCGGATTTCATCCAGAGGGGACAACGGGCGCCCCTGGCTGTGGAGAATGGTGGCATGCGGATCGTCCAGCCGGGTAAAACAGAGCAGGCCTTCCGCCATACCGAAAACCTGTTGCAGGGTACAGTCAAAGGTGGCGATAACCTGCTCAGCAAGCGTCGGGTCGAGCCGGGCGCCGCCTGCCTGAATGACGCGCAGCGACGAAAGGTCGCTGTCTTCCCACTCCCTGGCCTGCACCCATAATTGCGCCAGCGCCGGAACCAGGGCGACGTGAGTCACTCTTTCCTGCGCGATTAAAGGCATCACCTCATCACAGCTGGCGCTGTCGGTCAGCACCACTTTTCCGCCGCAGGCAAGCGTTCCCAGAATACCGGGGCAGGCCAGCGGAAAGTTATGCGCCACCGGGAGGACGGCGAGATACACGCTCTGTTGGCTGATGCCGCACAGTTCAGCAGAAGCGCTGAAGTTATAGCTATAGTCGGCATGTCGGCGCGGGATGAGTTTGGGCGTGCCGGTTGTGCCGCCTGAGAGCAACAACAACGCGGTGGCGGAAACATCAGGCTGCGGCCATGCCTGTCGCTCACCGTGAAGGGAGAAGAACGGCGTAAAATCGTCGCTCACGGTCTCTCCAGCGACCAGAACATGACGCAAGCAGGCGTGTTTGTGCGCCATCTGTCGGGCCAGCTCTGCGTGGTTTTCCCCGTGAATAACGTAAGCGACGGGTTGCGCCAGCTCAATCAGCGCGTCGATATCCAGCGCCCGTTGCGAGGGCATCGCCAGCACGGGGATAACGCCCAGTCTTAACAAGGCGAACAGCAGGGTAACAAACGCGTTGTCGTTGGGAAGCTGCACAATTACATGCTCCCCCGAACGCAAACCCAGTGATGACAGACCTGCGGCAAGTTCGTCAACTTGTGCATCAAGCGCGCTGTAGGTTAACGACCCCTTTGCATCAACGACGGCAATTCGCGAGGCATAACGGGCCGCCCAGTGGCGCAACTGTTCGGCAATGGGTAAGGGATACTGTTCAATCAGAGATTTAAAGGAAGAATTCATGCGTCACCTTTCTGAAGTACTGGGCTGTTTTTGCAACGCGGTCATTGCAGAAAATGCGTGGGGAAAATGGCGGACAATCTGCGTAAAAAAGGACCGGGCTTGTTGAATGGGATAGAAATGATCGCCGTCAATCACCACCGGGCCTGTAACGTGGCTCAGCCACTGACGCCAGGCATCGACCTGCTGCCAGGAGGCTTCGCGATCGTGGCTGCCGCACAATAACAGCGCAGGCGTGCGCAGCGGCGGACAGACGTCGGGCGAGTCGTAGTGATAGCTCTCGGTGGCGTAAAAATCAGCGCGCAGAAGAGGAAGAAACAGCGACATTAATTCCTGGTTTTCCCGCAGTTCAGGAGAACATCCGCCAATGTCTATCAGCTCAGCGATAAAGTCGGCATCATCCCGATGGCTGAGCTGGCGTTCAGAATGCAGATGCGGGGCATGGCACCCGGAAATAATCAGTCCTTGTGGCGCAAGCCCCCGTTGCTCCAGAAGTCGGCAGGTTTCAAACGCCACCTGCGCCCCCATGCTGTGCCCGGCGAGTAAAAGCGGCGTGTCAGGCGATACGGATGCTTCCAGCTCGTTCGCCAGCAGTGCCGCCAGTTGTGTAATGCTTCTGAGCGGTTCCAGATGGCGAAGGCGATCGCGCCCCGGCCAGGTCACCAGAGAAAGCGCGCAATCAGCCAGTTGCTCAGCTTGCCAGTGGCGAAACGCGCTACTGCTGCCGCCAGCGAAAGGGCACATGACCAGATGCGCAGTATTGCCGTTCCGGGCGGGCCACAGCGGGATGCACATTGCAGATTGCGTCACAGCGCCTCCTTATCATCATCGTTGTAGAAACCGGCTAACCGGTCGTGGTGCGGCGGTGTCAGGCGTCTGATCTCCGCATTGCCGGTCTTACGTAAAATCTGCTGCCATAAACGTGATAACGCGATCTGATGTACGCTTTGGCAGGCCGCTGGTGGATGTTCGCCCGCCAGATGGCTGCGCAACTGGTGTAGCAACCAGCTGACGCCCTCCGGCCCGACGGTTTCGCAGCAGTCGCGCCAGCTCAGGGGCGCCGCGCTGCGCGTCAGACCCGGCAGATCGCGCAGGATCTCCGGTCTGCGGTAGAGGCTGTGGGCGTTCTCCTGATGGTCTGCGACAAACAGGCTGGATGACCAGATGACGGGGCCGTAGCTCGCCTCCAGCGAAAGATGACCTTCCGGCCAGCCCAGCAGCAGGCGGTGCATGATAAGGCTATGCATATCTGGATCGTCAGGATCGAGATAGCGCTGAAGCAGCAGGCAGGCTTCTCCCTCCGGCCAGAAGAGTCTCAGACAGTGAAAATCGCTAAAGCTGCCAACCACGTCGCACTCCACGGCGGCGGCATCAACGCCCAGAGCCAGCAACAACAAATCCAGAGTGGAGTAGAGCAACTGTCGGCTGGTGGTGGCGTGGACTACCGGCGGCGTCTTAGCCAGGCAGCGACGCAGCTGCTGAGCATCGCGAAGCCATGTGCGTCCCGCGCGCGTATGCGGATAAAACGTGTTTACCCAATAGCAGCAGCCCTGTTCCTGCGCCAGCGTTTGTAAGGAACTGATGTCATCCGGGTGGAGGGGATGCTCCTGAATGACGTGTACGCCGCGCGTCAGAAAGTGTCTGGCAAGCTGCGTACCGGTTCCTCCGGCGACGGTCGAACGCACGACAATACAGGCGATATCCGGCATCTTGGTTATCTGTTCCGGCGAGGTATACAGCGGAATGCCAAACGCATGAGCCAGCTCTCTTGAACGGGCGCTTCCCTGCGCCAGCAGGCCGACCAGTTCCAGCCCCTCCGGGGGCTGCATAAAGGCATTCAGGTACATTTCGCCAAATTTGGCGCCCACAATCAGTACGCGTTGTTTTGGGGAGGCGGACGGCATCATAACGTGTTCTCCGGTTGCGTTGAGGTTGCGCAAAGCCAGCGCGTAATGTGTTGCGCACAAGCCTGAACGTGGGGGGCTTCCATCATGATTTGCCAGTGGCTGGCTTCAATCACAGCGTCGTCGGCGTTGTTTATCCAGCCCTGCCACTCGGTTTCTGCTGGCGTCCAGCGCGCGGGTCTCCCGGCGGCATACACCATGAGACAGGGGACCGGAACGCTTTCGCCCGGCGTATGCTCAGTCAGTAAACGCAGCAGATGCGCGATGTTGTCGAGCCACGTTTCTGCCGCTTGCAGCGTCAGGTTTTGCGACACCATACCGGCCGTTTTAGCGAGGCTGATAAAGTCGGCAAGCTGGCTGTCGGGCGTCTGCTGGTCGAAATGTTCGGGCAGTGCCAGAGGCGTTTGTCCTTCGGCTAACAGGCGCAGCAGGGCCGCCCGGTTTTCGCAACAGAAATCCTGTCGGCACACGGGATCGATTAACACCATCCGAACCTGCTCGCCTTTGGCGTACAGGCGCTGTGCGGCGCCCGCCGCAAGAAACGCGCCATACGACCAACCCGCCAGCACATAAGGGCCGTGAGGCTGCTGACGACGGATGCACCCGACATACTCATCGATCATCTGGTCGAGCGTGGCAAAGCGCTGCGGCGATTTTGCTTGCAGGCCGAAAACGCGCCTGTTCAACGCGCTAGCGAGCGGCAGCCAGGCGCTGATATCGCCGTCTGAAGCGTGGAAGACAAACAGGGTTTCCTCACCGTCGCCCTGGCAAAGGGGTATCGGGTTGTCCTCTCCTGACGTAGCCGCCTGTAGATGGGCGCAGAAGTCGCTCAGCGTCGAATGGCTGAACAGATCCTGAAGGTTAGCCCTGGCAATCCCTCTCCGGTTTAGCTGCGCGACCATCCTTGTCGCCATCAGGCTGTCGCCGCCCAGTTCGAAAAAGTCGTGATGCCTTGCCACGGGGCGAGACAGCAGCGATTGCCAGAGTTCAGCCACCTGTTTTTCCAGCGCCGGATTCCCCCCGGCAACTGGCGTGGGTTTGGCTGGCTCAGTCGGCGTATCAGACGGGGCATGCAGCGGTGTAAATAACGCTTCTCTTTGCCGGATCTGTAAAATGGGCAGACCGGTGCCAAAGCGCTGCTGTAAATAGCGGCTCACGGCTTTTTTATCCGGGCGATTTACGCCAGGCGAACGCGCCACCAGCAGATGCTGGCGCAGCGGCGACGATTCCTGCGCGGGCCACGCCAGCTCGTTTGCAAACCCGGCCTGAACGAGAACCTCCTGCCATGCGGAGCGGGTGAGCATCGGTTTCTCATCCCGGCGGCGGAAATCGCGGTATCCGCTTAATCCCTCAATAAAGCCCACGCTCGCCAGCTGGAATACGCTGTTTCGCTCCGTCGCTTCAACGATCAGCAAACGTCCGCCGGCTTTCAGCAACAGTTTTAATCTGCGCAACGTCTGGACGACATGGCTGGCGTCGTGGAGCACATTGACGGCAACGATCAGGTCGTAACCCGCCTCCGGGTGGGCGGTGAAATCCAGCGGCTGGTTGATGTCGAACAAGGCATAAGACACCTGCGATTCATCATGGAAACGGGATCTGGCGTCATTGAGGAACTGCGCGGAGACGTCCGTGAAGTGGTACGACTGCCGCGTGTTCCGCGTGGCCTTCAGCACCGGCGCGGTAGTGGCTGCGGTTCCGGCGCCAACCTCCAGAATCCGTTCTGCGCTGCACAAGGCGGCAATCTGCGCGGTATAGCGATTCAGACAGGCGCTGGCGGGGTTGTCGCGATACAGCGCGTCGGTAACGCGATGCTGCTCGTTGAACAGCAATTCCAGCGGAGAACACCGCCCGGAGAAGAGGGCGTCGTGCCGGGCGATGCAGGTTTCCAGATACTGCGCCAGCGCCTGGCTCCATTGGCTTTGCGGGCACGCTTCCTGAGGCTCAGGAATCTCGCTGAGCGGAATGCGGCAGCGCCAGCTTTCACCTTCGCGGATTAACCACTCTCTTTCCGTCAGACACTGTAGCCACTGGCGCAGCAGACGCTGGTGAGACGCTTGCGCGGACAGCGCCTGTACTATTGCGCTAAAGCGATGGGCGATCTCCGGCGTGGTAAACAGGCCGTGACGATTTAGCGTAGCCGCGATCCCCTGTAGCGCACGCGCCTCCAGCCAGCGCCAGGTCGCCTCCAGCTCATCAAGCTGCGCCTGCTCAGGCAACGGCAGCGCCAGTTGGGTAAGTTCGTGCTCATCAGGCATCGCCGCTGATGGCGACGGATCGTCGGCCATCACGATATCCAGCGTCAACGCGCCCTGTTCGGTTATTTCCGCTCTGGCCTGCCGGATGCCGGGGTATTCGAGCGTCGCCTGCTCAATATCCCGCAGGTCGTAGTCCGCCTGCGCGTTCAGCGGCCAGCGTCGGCGGGGAATGTGCCCGGCGATGCCGCTGGCGAGAGTCTTCAGGCTTTCAGGGGCGGCGATGACGGCTTGCAGGATGGCGCAATAGTCATTAAACATCGCCTCGGCAGCGCCGGGTTCCAGCACGTTGTCCATGCAGTACCAGCTAAACATCAACTCGCCGTCGCTCTCCATGACCTGATGATCCAGCCAGACCTGCGGCGTTTGCGTGAATACATAGCAGGGTTCGCCGAACAGATGGCTCATCGCCTGATCGATAGTCATGCCTTCCAGCGTCATCCCCAGCATACTGGTAAACACTACCGGCATCAGCGGTTGACGTTGTGATCCGCGCAGGCGGCCCAGCTCACGGATCACCTCAACACCGTTCATTTCACTGTGCGCCATGTTTTGCCAGAGGCGCTGTTGGGTCTGTTGCATCTGCTCTTGCAACGTCACCGGCGCTGAGAAGTTAAAATCAACCAGCGTGACGGAGGTAAAATCACCAATCAACTGGTTGATTTGCGGATGGATCGGCTGGCGATTGAAGAACGTCAGGTTCAGCGTAAATGTTGTGGTACGGCTCCAGCGCTCAAGGGTGGCGGCAAACAGCGTGAGCAGCGCGGCAGACGGTGTGACGCCTTGCTGCTGCCAGCGCTGTTTCACGGCCTGCCATTCTGTCTTGCCGATCGTCGATTTGAAGGTGGTGAAGTGTGGCGTTTCCGGGGGCGTCTCAACCACCGGCAGCTCTGGCGCTAAGGGCAGTTGCGGCAGTTTTTCCTGCCAGTAATCCCAGGCATCGTGCCATGCCGATGTCTGTCGGCGCGCCTGTTCAGCCATCACATAATCACGGAAGGTAATAGCGAGCGGCGCCAGCGTTTCACCGCGCCAGACCTGCGCCAGGTCGTCCATCATGACTTTAAAACTCTGCACATCAAACTGCAAAAGGTCGAGGTTCATATGCAGACGGTAATGGCAATCGTCGATTTCGCTGACCACCAGCTCAAAAAGAGGCCACTGGTCGGCAGGCAAAACGCGATAGCTCAGTTCATGCCGCCGTTTTTCCAGCGCGATGCGCTGTTCTTCCGGGGAAAGCGCGCGCAGATCGTCACGCGGGATGTGATACTCCGGCGTTGTCGCCAGGATTCGCTGCTGCCCGTCGGCATCAACCACCATACGCAACATATCGTGGCGTGCGATGAGCTGGTTCCATGCTTTCTCCAGTATGGCGAGATTGAACTCATCGTGGCGTTTATCCCACTCAAACAGGACGTGACAGGCGACGCCGCCATAGCCAATGAGGTGGGTTCGCCCCAGCCAGTAGGCGTGCTGAATGGGCGTCAAAGGGAAGGGCGCATAACGCTCGTCGGCGTCGTGCCGCAACACTTCCGGCTGCGAAGCGGCAGGCGTCGCCTCTGGCTTAGAACAGATAAGCTGCGTGAGTCCATGAGGAGACAGATCCTGCCACGCCCGTTCCGCATTGATGCGTACGCCCAGGTAGTGCTGAATATCGCTACTGAGTTCAAGGAAGAGCAGCGAGTCCATGCCGAGTTGCAACAGATCCTGGTTTGGATGCAGTGACGCCGGATCGCTCAGCCTTAGCTGAACCGCAATCCGCTTTTTCAGCCATGCCATCACCGCTGTTTCATCGCTCAGGCTGCCGTTAAAGGCGTTGTCATCAGCAGGAGGAATGACCGGCGTTGCGGCTTTTTCTGTGGCGCTGATGTTAAACAGAGCCTGTTGTAACGGGGGCATTTTGTCGGTAAAAACGCGCATCGCCAGTCGCCACGGGGCGCCGCGCATCACCGCCTGTTCCAGGTGCCAGCAGCCTTCGGCATCGCTTAACGCGCCCATACCTCGGCTGGCGAGCGTCGCCAGCATTTCCGGCGTGGCCGCCCGACCGCTTTCTCCCCATGCGCCCCAGGCGACAGAGAGCGTTTTCGGCGCATCAAGGGTGGAAAACTGCTGGGCCAGCCCGTCCAGGTAGCCGCAGGCCAGCGCATGGGCGCTCTGACCCGGCGCGCCGAGGGTGGCGGCAGCGGAAGAGTAGAGAATAAGATAGCGTCCGTCGTGGTTGCGCAGGGTTTGCAACAGCTGGCTTGCCGCCTGCGCTTTTACCGCGAAAACGGCAGCCAGCTGGTGGTCATCAAGCTCCTGCAAGGGCGCGTCAGCCAATACGCCAGCGGCATGAATCGCTCCGGCAATGCCGCCGTTGGCCGCCAGATCGTCAAGAACCGTGGCCAGTTGCCCGGCATCGCCCACATCACAACGGCAGACGCGCGTCTGCCCGCCCTCCACGTCGCGTAGCCATGACTCATCCACGCGCGGCGCCAGCAGGGCGATGCGTCGCGCCCCTTTTTCTCTGAGCCAGTTCACGGCAAGGCGGCCTAATCCGCCAAACGCTCCGGTCACCAGATGCCAGCGGCTATCGCCGGTAAACACGTTTGCCGGTAATTCAGCGGCGCATCCCGTATTGGGCGCCAGTGAAGGGAGCCAAAGGGTGTCACCCCGTGCGGCGAGCCAGCGCTGTGATAGTGAGACTGCGCTCAACCCTTGATGCAGCGTTTCCCACGGGGGGGGTTCGGCGAGATCGATGGCGGCAAGCAACCGTTCCGGCTGTTCGTTGGCCGCGACGCGAAGCAAGGCCCATAGCGCGTGATGGGATGCAGAGAGTGCTTCATTATCCTCGACTCGCCACGCGCGGCGAGTAACCACAATCAATCCGGCTGCGCTGGCGGTGAGCGCTGCTATCACTTTCTCCGCTAAGGCCAGCGTATCCTCGCTCTCCTCAACAATCATCAGTCGCGAAGAGGCGTGCGGATCGTGAATGATGCCGTATTGCGCCAGCTCGTCGCTGCGCGCAAGCGTACCGGCGCTGAAGCTAAAGGTAAGCGGTTGGTCAATGCTGGCGACGTTGAGGGGCGTCCAGCGCCATTGATAATGCGTCTGCGGCGCAGGAAGAGGCGCGGCGGGCGATAGCGGCAGCCACTCGCCAGCAGGATGACGGGCTTCAACGCGCATCTGACCGCGGGAAAAGGCTTCGTTTTGCCAGCTTAAGCGAACCTTCCCCAGCCACTCCGGGGCGGCGACGGGGGGCGGTTCCACAGGCAGAGCGTCGCCATGACGCTGTGAAAGCAGACGCCAGGCCTCCTGCCAGCGGGCGTTAAACCGTTCGGGCTGACCTGCGCAATCAGACCAGTCGGCGAGATAATCACCGTTATCCGTCAGCGCCTGCCCCAACACGGGTTCTGATGGCGCGGTGAATGTTACGGCGCTAACCGCCTGACCGGGCAGCGTGGCGAGAATGATATGTTCGCTCATCCCGGCGGTCGGGCTGCCATCCTGCGGTAGCCACGCCACTTTGCTGAATCCGGCGTGGCGGCACTGTTGTTGCCACTGAGCGGTGGTGAGGAATAACTCACCTTCGCGGGCGTCGAGATCCTGTAGCGGAAGAACCAGCGGGCCGAAAACGAAGTCAAACAGACGCATTGGCTGGGTGATTTCGCGCATCAGCAGGCGCCCGCCCGGCTTGAGCAGGGGGCGCAGATTATCGAGCGTGCGGCCAATATGGCGGGTGGCGTGAATCACGTTCGCTGCCACGATAAGATCGTAAGACTGTGCCTGGAAACCCTGAGACTGCGCCTCTTTTTCGAGATCCAGCTCGCTATACTTCACAAAATCATAGTCGGCGAATTTCTGCTGGGCGCGACGGGTGAACAGCGCCGAGATATCGGTGAAATGGTACTCCAGTGCCGGAACGCCGTTGAGTTCCGGCAGCAGCCACGCGGTGGTGCCGCCGGTTCCGCCGCCAACTTCAAGAATACGCAACGGCTGGCGGGGCTGACGCGTCTGGACAATGCCGCGTAATACCCCGGCGGCGATTTGGTTGAAATAGCGGCCAAAGCTGAATTCCTGATACAGCACTTCCACGCCGTCGGAGGCGCTTTGCGGGAAGATAATCGCCACCGGTTCTTCCGCGCCGCTCATCATTTCATATAACCGATCGCCGGCACGGGCGATGGTGTCGGGAATAGCCTGAAAACCTTCACAATAACCGGCAAGTTCCGTCAGCAGTGATTCCCGCTGTTGATGTTCAATGGGGCGGGCGCGGACGTATCGCCCGTCGGTGCAGCGGTAATCGCCGTCGACCACGCAGTTATTCAGCAGGCGCTGGAGTAGCTGCTGGTAGCGGGGCAGCAGACGTCCACGGCGCATGATGGTCATGGCGTCCACGCCGTTCTCAATGGCATCGCCGGTACAGCGTTGTACCAGTTGATCGACGTAGATGGCGTGCAGTCGCGTGGCGCACTGTTTAAGCGCTTCCAGGCGAGGGAGATCGAGCGCTGTCGCGGCGCGACTCGCCACCTCCAGCCCGGCAGACAGCGCTGCGTCGGCAGGCTCGCAGGCCGGGGAGACGCGCTCTTTCCAGTAACGCTCAGTATCAAACGGATAACATGGCGCAGCGATACGTTGTCCATCGCCCGCCAGCAGGTCGGCCCACGGTAGGGCGACGCCGGCAGCGTAAAGCTGGAGCAGGGCCTGATTGAGGACATCGCTCGCCTCTTTGTTACGCCGGGCGCTGGCTATCCAGTATGCGTTATCGCGGTATTCGCGCTGCCCGCAAGCAACCAACTGGGCATCGGGCCCCATCTCCAGAAAAACGCGGGCGCCGAGCTGATGCGCCACCTGAATACTCTGGATAAAACGCACCGGCTGGCGCATGTGTCGGCGCCAGTAATCCGCCTGGTTGAGCGTTGACTCATCAATGACGTCGGCGGTGAGCGTGGAAATAATCGGTATTTGCCCCGGCTCCGCGTGCAGTCCCGCGCAGGCGTCCTGGAACCGATCGAGTATCGGCTCCAGTAAAGCGGAGTGCGCCGCACCGGTTACGCTCAGGCGACGATAGTTAATGTCATGCTGCGAGAGCGTGGCGCAAAATACTGCGAGACGGGCTTCCGGCCCGGAAAATACCGTATGTTGCGTACCGTTATTGGCGGCGAGATCCAGCTCAAACTGGCGAGCCAGCGGCATCAGCGTGTCTTCGTCTGCAAATACCGCCACCATCGCGCCGCTTGCGCACTGCTGCATTAGCGCGCCGCGCCGACAAACCAGTGGCATGACCTGTTCAATCGTATAGTGTCCGCAGACAACAGCAGCGGCAAATTCACCGACGGAATGCCCAATGGCGAAGTCTGGCTTCAGTCCTTCAGCACGCCAGTGCGCCGCCATCGCGATTTCAAACGCGACAATCGCCGGCTGCGCCCAGGCCATATTGTCCAGTTGCGCCGAATCGGGGTTAAACATCGCTTCGCGCAGTGACGGCGTGAGCATTTCGCTACAGGCGGAAAAACAGCGATCCAGCGTGTCGGCAAACGCCGTTGAGTGCTGGTACATCGTTTGACCCATAGTGCGCCAGTGCGAGCCCTGGCCGGTAAACAGCCACACCTGCTTGCCGCTGGCGCCGTGGCCGCTGTAAACCAGCGCCCCCGATTTCTCACCGGCCCAGGCGCTGAGCGCCTCGGCGGTTTCACGGTTTAATGGCGCCGCCAGGCGGAAGGGGAGATCGAGACGGCGCGCGTGCAGGGCTGTGAAGGCCAGAGAGCTGGCATCCGCATTCTCTCTCAGCGCCCCGGCATAATCCGTCGCCAGCCGCCGCAACGCGCTGTCGCTGGCGGCGCTGAGCAGCAGCGCGGTACTTTTTCTGCCGCTATCCGTATTGGGGAGGCGCGCGTTGAGCGCGTCGGGCAGCGAGGCGACGATCATATGGCAGTTGGTGCCGCCAATACCAAAGGAGGAGACGCCCGCATAGCGCATTTCGTCCTGCCATGCCTGTGCCGACACCGGTATGGTAAAGGGGCTCTCTTCAAGTTTCAGCGCCGGGTTGGGGGTGTGAAAATTCAGTAAGGGAGGAATTTGCCCGCGACTGACTGCCAGAACGGTTTTCAGCAGTCCGGCAATGCCCGCCGCGGTATCCAGATGGCCCATGTTACTTTTCACGGAACCGAGCGCACAGCGCTGATCCTGCGGGCGAGGCGCATAGACGTTGCGTAACGCTTCAATTTCAATCGCGTCGCCCAGCGGTGTGCCGGTGCCGTGGGTTTCAATGTAACCTACCTGCCTGTCGTCGATGGCCGCCAGCATTAACGCCTCTTCGATGACTGCCTGTTGCCCTGCGACGGAAGGGGCGGTATAGCCGACCTTTCTGTTGCCGTCGTTGTTGACCGCGCTGGAGAGGATCACCGAGATAATCGGATCGCCTGACAGCAGCGCGTCTCTCAGGCGACGCAGCACCACGCAGCCGAGACCGTTACCGGCCCAGGTGCCCTCAGCCGAGGCGTCAAAGGGACGACAGTGACCATCAGGAGAGAAAATCATTCCGGGCTGGTAGCGGTAGCCTGCCTGCTGGGGGAAAGAGAGCGCCACGCCGCCGGCAACCGCCATATCGGATTCGCCTGCGCGCAGGCTTTCACAGGCCAGATGCACGGCAACCAGCGAGCTGGAGCAGGCGGTCTGTACCGATAACGCCGGGCCGTGCAGGTTGAGTTTGTACGCGGCGCGGGTGGCAATATAGTCTTTATCATTGCCCATCAGAGATTGCAGACCTTTTACCTGCGCGACTTCTGTCACGTTCAATGCTTCGCGACCGGGGTAGGTACTCATCCGGGAAGAGGCGAAAACGCCGGTCTTATGGGGGACGGCGCCGGGGGCATAACCGGCATGTTCCAGCGCATGCCAGACCGCCTGCAAAAATAGGCGCTGCTGCGGGTCCATCGACTCCGCTTCCTGTCGCGAATAGCCAAACAGGGTGGCGTCGAAGCAGTCGGCGTTGTCTAACACCGTACCGATATTGACATAATGAGGATCGTCAATGATGGCGGCATCCAGACCGACGGCCAGAAGCTCTTCGCGCGTAAAGCGTCGGCTGCATTCACGACCTTCCAGCAGATTTTGCCAGAACGTTTCGCCATCCGGCGATTCAGGAAAATGGCAGGCGTAGCCGATAACCGCGACAGGTTCGCAGTCCGGGTAGTGTTGAGCGATCGATGCATCAATGGAATCTGCTGTCGGCGCAGAAGAGAAGCGCAAGTTATCCATAATCGGTCCCGTTTCCTAAGATTCACAAAGTCAATGGAACGCCATGCGTTCGCGATGGCGTTCCGGGGAAAATCAGTTTGCTTCGCGCTAGATCCGCCGCTGACGACGGCGAACAGGGCGAGGTCGTTTTGTTTTCTCCACCGTGGCGACGCCGGCCAGATAATCGGCCAGGGCAGCAGGAGAAGGGTGGGTGAAGAGGTCAAGCAACGTCAGGGTGGAAAATTCGTGACGTTGTAACAAAACGTGCAGTTGCACCAGATTCAGCGACGTTGCGCCCGCCTCAAAGAAGTTTTCTGCGGGCGTGACAGACTCGCCAACCACCTCGCGGAAGGCGTCGCAAATCAGGCTGACGGTGCTCTCGTCCGCCGCAATGTGTGGCTGAGATTGCTCAGGGCATACGCGCGGTGAGCGCTCTGCGCATTGCCCTGCGTGTTTAACGGGAGGCACCAGCGCGGCGAGCGGCAGTTGCCAGCCGCTTTCATCCTCGGCCATTCGGTTTAGCAATGCGCAATACTGTTCAAACTGGCGCTCCACCTGCCCGGCAGGAAACAGCGCGGCGACAAAATCCCAGTTAAAGCGCAGTTCGCCTTCGGATTCATAAATCTGGTGATCGAGCCAGACCTGCGGCGTCTGGGAGATGCCCCAGACCGGTTTGAGCAGATTACGCCGGGCGAGGAAGTTATCCTGCTCAAAGCCCAGCGCGCTGGTAAAGACGACGGGCATCGGAACGGCAGGCACGTTTTGCTGTTGCGCCAGTTGACGCATCACGCGGATGGCTGACACATCGCGGTGGTTGAGGTTCTGGCTCAGCCGCTGCTGTAGTGACTGCGCGCTGTGCAGCCAGCTTTCGCCGGGATGCCAGCTCAGCAGCATCAGCGAGGTGAAATCGCCCAGAATCTGGTTGATTTGCGGGTGCAGCGGTCGCCTGTCGAAAAGCGTAAGGTTAAGCGTGAACTCAGGCTGTGCACTCCATGCAGAGAGAACCGTTGACCACACCGACAACAGTACGGCCGACGGGGTGAGATGGGCGTCAGCCGCCCGTTTTTTCAGCCGATGCCAGCGCGTGCTGTCCAGCGCGCCGTTCAGGCGGGCGAAGCGCGGTGTTTCAACCTCCTGAGGCAAGCAGCGCAGCGGCAACGCAGGCGCCGGAGGAATATCATCAAGCTGCGCCTGCCACCATGCCAGAGAATCTGGATTGGGCGACTGTAGCGAGGGTTGTTGCAGATAATCCCTGAAGGTGACGGGCAGCGGCGGAAGCAGCTGTTGCGGGTAGCGGTAGCCGTGCTCCAGCTCCGCCAGCAGGATCTGCATGCTCAGACCGTCAAGCAACAGGTTATCCAGACACAGCCACAGGCGGGCAGGCATCCCGTCCACGTATCCGACCTGGAGATCGAATACCGGCCACACTTCGGGGTTGAGTACCTGATGCGCCAGTTTTTCGCGCACCCGCAACGCCTCTTCAGGCGTATGGAGGGTGTGTGCGGGTATCACCCAGGGGGGCGTCTGTTCGAGCACCTGTTGCTGTCCATCACGCACGATGGCGCGCAGCATATCGTGGCGGGCGATTAATCGGTTCCAGACCGTCTCCAGCCGGGTGAGGTCCAGATCGGCAATTTCAAATTCAACAAAGAAATGTGAGCCGACGCCGCCCAGGGCAAAGCCCGGCTGACGCCCCACCAGGTAAGCCTGCTGCACGTCGGTAAGCGCAAAGGGCTGGTAGCGATCTTCAGGGGAGTGGACGAATGGTTGTTCGACCGGGACGTCGGTTTTCCGCAGCGTGGCGGCAAAATCCGCCAGCCGGGGATGATTAAACAGGTCGCTTAATTGCGCTTCATAACCTGCCTGATGAAGTTGCCCGGTCAGACGGGTCGCCAGCAGGCTATCGCCGCCTTGCTGGAAGAAGTCGGTTTCTCTGGTGACATTGCCAGTTGATAAGAGTTGCTGCCAGAGGGCGGCAACCTGTTTTTCAATGTCGCCCTGGGGTAAATCCGCTTCGGCCGGGTTTTCCGCTTCAGGGGTATGACGACGCTTCAGCGCCTGGTAGTCAATTTTCCCATTAGCCGTCAGCGGTAAGGCGTCGAGGAAGACGATCCGTTGCGGCACCATCCACCCCGGCAGACGTCCAGCGAGGGCGGCCTGAAGTTGACGGGGATCGCGGCGCACCTGCCTGTCAGGACATTGTACGAGGAAGCGTTGTAACCCCGCGACCTCATCGCCATGCTGACAGTTGAAGGCGGCCGCGCTAAATAATGCCGCCCAGTCGGCGCTGTTATGCAGCAAGGCCTCCGGCTGCCCATTGGTTAACAGGAGCGTGCTGAGCAGGGCGGACGGCGTTAACTGGCGAAACTCCATCACGTAGAGCAGCGCGCCGGGAACGGCAAGCTGTTGTAATGTCGCAAGAAGCCCGGGATCTTCCGGCAGCAGACGATGCAGGGCGTTATTAAGCCAGATAATGTCCGCCGAGTGAGCGTGCGCCGCCAGCGTGTCTGCATTCCAGAGGGACAGACGGGCGCCAGGCCAGGGGGCGAGCCTCTGCCGGGCGCTCAGCAGCATCTCCTGGCTCTGCTCAAGCCCGACATACTCAATCTGTCCGGCGTTGAGCTGTGCTAACAGCGATTCTGCGGCGCGGCCAGTGCGGGTTCCCACCTCAAGCAGGCGTATCGGGCGCTGTAAGCGCTGTGCAAGCTGTTGGCAAATTGTCGCCAGTTCCTGAATATACGGGGCGCTGGCCGGATGGTTAAAGGCCAGGCTTTCCGGCGACCACTGCGCGTCGTTCAGTAACGACAGTTCGTTACGGGCACCGCGAAGAATTTGCGATAACGTTAAATCATGTCCGCTGAAGTGCGGGTGCTCATCCTCGCGTTCTTCACCAGCGCAGACCTGATAACCTTCAGCAGCGGGCTTCAGTCGCCGTTGTGTCACCAGAAATGCTAACCAGCGTTCCACCACGGCCTGCCAGCGCGGCTGGATAGCGAGTGAGTTCATCAGGGGGAGAGGATCGGCGCCAGCGGTGTGACCCGGCTTCAGTTTTAGCAGGCGATGCTGAAGGAAATCGGCTACCTGTTCTGCGGAGATCTCTGGCGAGATGGCGCAACAGGGCAACGTTCCCGCAAGCGTGTGCCACGCCTGCGGCAGTGCCGGGTTCCGATGATCGGTAATGCAAAAAGCCTCGCCTTGAGGAACAACGTATGCCGCCAGCGTTTTTTCTTTTTCGCCGATCGCCAGAACGGTTGCTTGTTTCACCCCCGCCAGCTGGCTGAGCGCGCTTTCGATTTCGCCCAGCTCGATGCGATATCCTCCGACTTTGACCTGCTTGTCGCGACGACCGAGGAACTCGATTGTGCCATCTGGCCAGTAGCAGCCGAGATCGCCGGTGCGATACCAGCGCTCGTCCGGGAGCGTCAAAAATTGCTGCTCGCTACGCAGGGGATCGTTGAAATAGCCTTCCGCGACCCCAATGCCGCCAATCCATAATTCACCCGGCACCCAGTCAGGGCAGTCCCGGCCCTGTTCATCCACCACCCGGTAGCGTTGGTTGGTTAGCGGAAAACCGTAAGGGATGGAACGCCAGTGGGCGGGGACGTCGTGAATTTCGCAGGCGTTAGACCAGATAGACGCCTCGGTGGCGCCGCCCATCGCGATAAATTGTCCTTGTGGCCGGAAGGCCCGATAACGGGCGGGGAGGTCAAGCCCGATCCAGTCGCCGGAAAGCATCACTGCGCGCAGGTTTTCCGGCGTGGCGTCGGCGAAACCTTCACACCAGGTCAGCAGCATATCGAACAGCGCCGGGACGCTGTTCCAGAGCGTGACCTGATGGCGCTGGATCAGCTCACACCATGCGTGAGGATCGCGCCGTTGATTTTCCATCACCATCACCAGCGCGCCGCCCGCGCGCAGTACGCCAAAAATGTCGTAAACCGATAAATCAAAATGTAGGGCGGAGAGGGCCAGCACCCTGTCATGCGGGCCAACCTGATAGCGGGTATTGATATCGCAACAGGTGTTAAGCGCTCCCCGGTGAGAAATGACTACCCCTTTCGGCGTACCGGTAGAGCCGGAGGTGTAGATAATGTAGGCCGGTTGCGTGGGGGCGCGTACTACCGGGTTGGCGATCGGCTCCGCCTCAATGGCCTGCTGCCAGGCAAGGACGGGAATATCGTCTGACCCGGCGCTGGCGTCGTGCTGACAAATGAGCACCAGCCGGACGCTGGCGTCAGCGTAGATTTTCTCGCGCCGTGCGGCAGGCTGATCCAGCGAAACCGGAACGTAAACCGCCCCGGCCAGCAGGACGGCCAGAACCGCAACAAGTTGTCCTGCGCCTTTCGACATCGTGAT
This sequence comes from Klebsiella sp. P1954, assembly GCF_018199955.1. Classification (NCBI taxonomy): domain Bacteria; kingdom Pseudomonadati; phylum Pseudomonadota; class Gammaproteobacteria; order Enterobacterales; family Enterobacteriaceae; genus Klebsiella; species Klebsiella sp. P1954. The sequence goes on from NZ_CP073373.1 coordinate 4,887,997, forward strand.
AGCCACATTATCGCCGGGCTGAACCCCGCACTCGATTAACCTGCCCGCGCAACGGCGGGCATAGTCTGTCAGCTCATGATAATTCCACTGATAACGCATGTCCGTTACCGCCAGCGCCTGCGGCTGTTGCAGAGCGATACGGAAAATGCCTTCATGCAGCAAGCCTTCGGGAATGGGGGCGCCGGTGGCGTTGACCCGTTCGCGTATCGCGCGCTGGCTGGCGGGCATCATATCTGCGAACGGCTTTTGCCAGGCGCTTTCGTCATCGCAGAGTTGGTTAATCAACTGGCAGTAGGCGTCGAACAATGTTTCGACTAACGCCGGAGGGAACAGCGCGTCGTTGCTGTCCCATTGTAGCCAGACCTCGCCGTGATGCTCGAACGCCAGATGATCTATCCAGACCTGCGGCGTTTGCGAGATGCCCCATTCCGGCTCGCCCAACGGCGATTCTGCGCGGCTGCTGTAGAGGGAACGCCCCAGATTGCTGGTAAATACCACCGGGGCGCCGTGGGGGTAGCGCTGCTGGCGTTTGAGTTCACGGAGTAATTCGACGCCGGACCAGTGGCGATGCTCCCAGTCCTCCGTAAACGTGAGCTGGTTTTTACGCGCCAGGTTGCTGACGGTATCGCCATCGCAGGCGGTATCCAGCAGAAGAATATTGGTGAAGTCGGCAAGCATCGCGCCAACCGCCGGGTGCAGCGGCTGGCGGTCGAATAAGGTGATGTTAAGCAGCAGACGCGTCAGGCCGCCCCAGCGAGCCAGCACGGCAGAAAAACAGGTCGCCAGCGCCATTGTCGGCGTCACGCCATACTCGCCGGCCCGGTTGCTAAAGGCGTGCCAGCGTGTTGCCGGGACAATCATGCGGCGTCGGGTATTACGGACTTCACGTAGCGTGGCGGGTTCGCAGGCCAGCGGCAAGACGGGCGCGGGGGGAAGCGTCGATGCTTTCGCCAGCCAGTAAGCGCGCGCGTCGTCTCTCAGTGGTTGATTGATCTTCTGCTGGTGCAGCAAATACGAGCGGAAATCATAGCGGGTGTCGATAGCCGGCAGCGATTCTCCGGCCAGCAGGGCGTTAAGCTCATCGAAGAAAAGCGTAAAGCTGGAGGCATCCATAATCAGCAGGTCAATATTGACATGGAGGCGGTGGCGATTGTCCGGCAAGAGCGTCAGCTGAAAATCAAACGTTTCGCCGATTTCCACGCGTAAAAGACGGTGGCTCAGGCGCTGGCGCAGTGCGTCCAGATAGGCCTGGCGGCTTTCAGCGTCGTTATGGCGTAAATCATGAACGGTGACGCCGTTCCAGTAAGGTTGCGGTAGCCAGACCTGCTGCCCGTCGGGGCGAAAGGCGATATGCAGCATTGGGTGGCGTTGCAGCAAGGTCGTGATGGCCTGCTCCAGCTGCGACGCCGTCAGACAATGGCCTTCAAACTCCTGATACAGGTGGCAACCCACGCCGCCAAGCTTCTGCCCCGGCATGCGGCCCGTCAGGTAGGCGTGCTGTACTGGCGTCAATGGGAAGGGGGTACTTTCGGTCATGTTCGGCCAGGATGATTCGTCGGGCGGCGTTTCTTCTTCCGCGTTCTCAGGCGACCGGCTGAGCATTAACTGGTTCCATGCCGCCAGCGTGGGGGCGGCATACAGCTCGCGAAGGGTAAGGCGGTAGCCATTTTTACGAAACCAGTGTAACCATCTCATCAATCTTATGGAATCCAGGCCGGCCAGGATCAGGTTGCTCTCTTCATGTAACTGCTGCGGCGTTAAATTCAGTTCCTGTATGAGCCGCTCGCGTAATTGTTGGTAATCAGCCGCGTGGCGGTTGTCCGGTAACAGCGAATCCTGAGATGGTGCGCCAGAAATCATTCTTCCTCCTGATGGCACGTCTTACCGAAAAGCATTGCTCATATGAGAATAATAATTATTAACAATTGGATGCTACCCGAAACGGGTTTATTTATGCCCGTTTCGGGTTGGTAACAGGCGGAAAGAACAGAGGCCCGGATGGGGTATCCGGGCCTCTGTCAGGGAGGAGTTTAGGGGGGCGCGACCCCGGTTACATCACGCGTTTAAAGGTCGAAGGGGTTACGCCAAACTGTTTCTGGAAGGCGGCAGAGAAATGGCTGGCGTTGGCATAGCCCAGATCGGCCGCCACCGTCATGACGGAGGTATTGCCGTTGGCCAGGCGTCTTCTGGCTTCCTGCATTCGTTCAGCCTGAAACAGGCCATAGACGCTGTTGTTGAACAGAACGCGGAAGCCTCGCTTAATTTTGAGAACGCTCAGACCGGACTCTCTGGCCAGCTCCGCGACGCCCGGCGCTTGCGTCAGATCAGCCAGCAGCAGATCCTTCGCCCGCAGCAGTTTCTGGCGTTCCATCGGGTTGAAGTGGCAGGAGAGGCAACTGGCGTCTTCGCGATGTTCATCCAGCACCAGACTGAGCATGACCAGACTTTGCCCCTGCAACCATAGCGTCGACGGCTTTTGTTCATGACTGAAGCCGCCGTGCATGCGCATCAGCGCGTGACGCAAGGCCTGAGCCGTTAAGTGGGTTTCAGCATTACAACGCTGCTGCTGGCAACAGCAGTGGGAGTCGATCTTATTCTTAATGACCGCGCTAATATCCGGCACCCACAGCGCGAGGGTTTCAGGGCTGAAGGAGAGGGTAATGCTCTCGAATCGGCCACAATAGGAGGCGCTGCCGCGACAGTCTGGCGTATGGGTAATGTAATGGCGATTGCGCGCAAGCTCCCAGTCGGTGTGGCGCCGGAGTCCCTGAATCGCAAAGCGCGATGTGCCTTCCAGGATGCACGAGAAGTTAATCCTGCCCAGATCGTCGTGTAGCTGCAACGTCTCAGGCCGCGCAAAATGGCCCCTCCAGAGCAAAATATCCATACCTTCCTGCAACGAACAGCGCAGCAGTTCACACTGAGCAGGAATATTGCCATCGTTTGCAGGTTTCCCGACCACCAACTGGTGAATAGAGATTTCAGATTGCGTTTGCGGTGACTCCGTCATGACCTGGTTATCTCCCTGTGGCTTAGACCAATGCGGGTATAAATAGAACCGAATGGGGTAGATGAGTTATTGATAATGGTTATTATTCACATTAATTCTCAGAACGCCACCCTGAATTGTCGTTTTTGGCGTCCGTAAAAATTCATCAGGAAATTCAGTTACTCCCATGTCATCTCAATCATCCAATACTGAATCGCTGTCCCGATTTCCTCTCTGGCAGGTGATTACACCGGTTCGCAGGAAGGTTATTTTAGCTATGGCGCTGGCGGGGCTGGCGGCATTAACCAGCCTGGGGGCGCTCCTTTTTCTGGCGTGGAGCCTGCGTGACATTCGCGCGACGCCTGACGCTATTCCGGCCTGGCCGCTGGGCGGCGTGATCGGCTGCGTGGTCTTAACTTTTGTTCTGCGCTTACAGGCGTTCAACACCTCTCATTACGCGGCTTTTCATCTGGAGAACATTCTGCGCAGCAGGTTAGCCCGTAAAGCATTGCAGCTTCCGCCTGGCGTGTTACAGCAAATGGGCAGCGGGTCAGTGGCGAAAGTGATGCTGGATGACGTGAAGTCGTTACATATTTTTGTGGCCGACAGCACGCCGCTCTATGCCCGCGCGATCATCATGCCGCTGGCGACAATCGTTATCTTGTTCTGGCTGGACTGGCGGCTGGCAATCGCGACGCTGGGGGTACTGGCGTTTGGATCGGTTGTTCTCGTGCTCGCCCGCCAGCGTTCGGAAGATATGGCTCAGCGTTATCATAAGGCGCGCGAGCAGGTTAGCGCGGCGGTGATTGAGTTCGTGCAGGCCATGCCCGTGGTGAGAACGTTTGATAGCGGCAGCACCAGTTTTTTGCGCTATCAACGCGCCCTTGAAGAGTGGGTCGATGTGCTCAAAACCTGGTATCGCAAAGCCGGTTTTTCAGCGCGTTTTTCCTTCTCGATTCTGAATCCTCTCCCGACCCTGTTTGTCCTGATCTGGTCGGGATACGGCCTGCTGCACTATGGCAGTTTCGATTTTATCGCGTGGGTGGCCGTTTTACTGCTGGGCAGCGGAATGGCCGAAGCCGTAATGCCAATGATGATGCTCAATAACCTGGTCGCGCAAACGCGTTTAAGCATTCAGCGTATTTATCAGGTTCTCGCGATGCCGGAGTTATCGCTGCCGCAGTCTGACCAGCAGCCGCAAGAGGCGAGCATTACCTTTGAGCAGGTGAGCTTTCATTATCCGCAAGCGCGTACTGGCGCCGCGTTGCAGGAGGTGAGCTTTCATGTGCCTGCCGGGCAAATTGTGGCGCTGGTCGGGCCAAGCGGCGCCGGAAAAAGCACCGTGGCGCGCTTGCTGCTGCGTTACGCCGACCCGGACAAAGGCCATATCCGTATTGGAGGCGTGGATCTGCGTGATATGCAGACGGACACCCTGATGAAGCAACTCTCGTTTGTGTTTCAGGACAACTTCCTTTTTGCCGACACGATAGCCAATAACATTCGTCTGGGCGCGCCGGATACGCCGCTGGAGGCGGTAATAGCGGCGGCCAGAGTGGCGCAGGCCCATGATTTTATTAGCGCTCTGCCAGAAGGTTACAACACACGAGTCGGGGAACGTGGGGTATTTCTCTCCGGCGGCCAGCGGCAGCGCATTACTATCGCCCGGGCGCTTTTGCAGGATCGCCCCATCCTGGTGCTCGATGAGGCGACGGCGTTTGCTGACCCGGAAAACGAAGCGGCGCTTATCAAGGCGCTCGCGGCGGCCATGCGTGGCCGGACGGTCATCATGGTCGCGCATCGTCTCTCAATGGTGACTCAGGCCGATGTGATATTGCTGTTTTCCGACGGACAGCTCAGGGAAATGGGGAACCATACGCAACTGTTGGCGCAGGGCGGCCTGTATCAACGGCTCTGGCAACACTATCAGCAGGCGCAGCATTGGGTGCCGGGTGGAACACAGGAAGAGGTGGTGGAAAATGAAAGACAATAATCCTGCGGATAACCTGGCCTGGCGCGTCAACTGGCGCCAGCTTATCTCCAGCGTTGGCAGTCAGGCCAGGATGCTGCGACGCAGTATGCTGGCGCTGTTGCTGGCGGCATTCATGCAGGGGATCGCCTTTGCCTGTCTTTATCCGATCATTGATGCGCTGTTACGGGGAGACGCGCCGCAACTTCTTAACTGGGCTATGGCCTTCAGCGTCGCCGCAATTGTGACGCTGGTGCTACGCTGGTATGGCCTGGGCTTTGAATACCGTGGTCATCTGGCGCAGGCCACCCATGAGTTGCGCCTGCGACTTGGCGAGCAGTTACGCCGCGTGCCGCTGGAGAAGCTCCAGCGCGGCAGGGCGGGTGAAATGAACGCCTTGCTGCTGGGCAGCGTGGATGAAAACCTCAATTATGTTATTGCGATAGCCAATATTTTGCTGCTCACCATTGTCACGCCGCTGACGGCGTCGCTGGCGACATTGTGGATAGACTGGCGGCTGGGGCTGGTGATGTTGCTGATCTTCCCTCTGCTGGTGCCGTTTTATTACTGGCGCCGCCCGGCGATGCGGCGACAAATGCAGACGCTGGGGGAAGCGCACCAGCGTCTGAGCGGCGATATCGTTGAATTTGCTCAGGGGATGATGGTATTGCGCACCTGCGGCAGCGATGCCGATAAAAGCCGGGCGCTGCTGGCGCATTTCAATGCGCTGGAAAACTTACAGACCCGCACTCACCGTCAGGGCGCTGGCGCGACGATGCTGATCGCCAGCGTCGTGGAGTTGGGCCTACAGGTGGTGGTGTTATCCGGGATCGTCTGGGTAGTGACGGGCACTCTGAACCTCGCCTTTTTGATTGCCGCCGTCGCGATGATTATGCGCTTCGCAGAACCGATGGCGATGTTTATCAGCTACACCTCGGTTGTGGAACTGATCGCCAGCGCCCTGCAACGGATTGAGCGGTTTATGGCGATAGCACCGCTTCCCGTCGCAGAGCAAAGCGAGATGCCGGAACGTTACGATATCCGCTTTGACAACGTCAGCTATCGCTACGAAGAAGGCGACGGCCACGCGCTTAATCATGTTTCTTTGACGTTCCCGGCAGCCAGTATGAGCGCGCTGGTGGGTGCCTCCGGCGCAGGCAAAACTACGGTCACCAAACTGTTAATGCGCTATGCCGATCCGCAGCAAGGGCAGATTTCTATTGGCGGCGTCGATATTCGCCGCCTGACGCCGGAACAGCTCAATAGCCTGATTTCTGTTGTTTTCCAGGATGTCTGGCTGTTTGATGACACGCTGCTGGCGAATATCCGTATCGCGCGCCCACAGGCGACGCGGCAGGAGGTAGAAGAGGCCGCCCGCGCGGCGCAGTGCCTTGAGTTTATTTCCCGTCTTCCGCAAGGCTGGCTGACGCCAATGGGAGAGATGGGCGGCCAGCTATCGGGCGGCGAGCGCCAGCGGATTTCCATTGCCAGAGCGTTATTGAAAAACGCGCCGGTCGTCATTCTCGATGAACCGACTGCCGCGCTGGATATTGAAAGCGAGCTGGCGGTGCAAAAAGCGATCGATAACCTGGTTCACAACCGGACGGTGATTATCATCGCTCACCGTTTATCCACCATCGCCGGGGCCGGAAACATTCTGGTGATAGAAGAGGGACAGGTGGTTGAGCAGGGTACTCATGCGCAATTGCTCTCACATCATGGACGTTATCAGGCGCTGTGGCAGGCGCAAATGGCCGCGCGCGTGTGGCGCGACGACGGGGTTTCCGCGTCTGGAGAGTGGGTGCATGAGTGATGTTCAGTCGAATGTGAAACCGCTGACGTTGACGACCGGGCGGGTGATTTTTGCTATTGCCGGCGTCTATGTGACGCAGAGTCTGGTATCGGCGCTGTCTATGCAGTCCTTACCCGCGCTGGTGCGCGCTGCTGGCGGATCGCTGGCGCTTGCCGGTGCGACAACCCTGTTCATGCTGCCCTGGGCGCTGAAGTTTATTTGGGCGCCGTGGATCGAACGCTGGCGGCTTCCGCCCGGTAGCCAGGAACGCCGTTCGCGGATGTTAATCCTGCGTGGTCAGGTCGCGCTAGCGGCGATCCTGATGATTGCCGCAGCGATTGGCTGGTTTGGGCGAGAAGGAGGATTTCCCGATACGCAAATCGTCGCGTTATTTGTTCTGTTTATGGTGGCAGGCACGGTCGCTTCCACCATTGATATCGCCAGCGACGGCTTTTGCGTCGATCAACTGACTCGCGCGGGTTACGGCTGGGGAAACAGCGTGCAGGTCGGCGGCAGCTATCTGGGAATGATGTGCGGCGGCGGGGTGTTCCTGATGTTGTCGGCAGCATCCGGCTGGCCTGTCGCCATGCTGATGATGGCGATGCTGATGATGGCGCTGTCATTCCCGCTGTGGCGCATTACGGAGCCGACGCGAACAGCGCCTATCCCGCATGTTCCGGCGTTAGGTTATGCGCTAAGGAGGAAGCAGGCGCGCCTGGGCTTACTGCTGGTATTAATGCTGAATTCAGGCATGCGGTTTGTGCTGCCTCTTCTGGCGCCGCTGTTGTTGGATCATGGGTTGAGCATGTCTGCGTTGGGCGCGCTGTTCAGCGGCGGCAATATTGCAGCGGGCATAGCAGGAACGCTGGCCGGCGGATTACTGATGAAATACACCTCACCCGGCAGAGCGCTGTTGACGGCTTATGGCGTCCAGGGGATCGCGCTGCTGGCGGTGGTGATGACGTTCATGATGGCGCCGGGTCATCTGTTGCTGCCGATTCTCCAGTGTCTGGTCATTGTCCAGTCCATTTCGCTGGCCTGCGCGCTGGTCTGTCTTTACGCCACGCTGATGTCGCTTTCATCGCCTTTGCAGGCCGGTGTCGACTTCACCCTCTTTCAATGTACTGACGCGGCAATCGCCATCCTGGCTGGTGTTATCGGCGGCGTTGTTGCTCAACATTTTGGCTATGCGGCCTGCTTCCTGTTTGCCGGGGTATTCACGTTGCTGGCGGCGTGGGTTGCTTATATCCGGCTGCATTCGGCAAGAGAACTGATGACAAGCGCAATTGATTGATCCGGGAATAACACAGAGAGGTAAGGGATGAAAATCAGTGAATTTTTACACCTGGCGTTACCAGAGGAACAATGGCTGCCGACGATTTCTGGCGTTTTACGCCAGTTCGCAGAAGAAGAGTGTTATGTCTATGAGCGTCAACCCTGTTGGTATTTAGGCAAAGGGTGCCTGGCACGGTTGCACATTAATGCCGACGGAACGCAGGCGACATTTATTGATGATGCCGGGGAGCAACAATGGGCGGTGGATTCCATTACCGACTGCGCGCGTCGTTTTATGGCACATCCTCAGGTCAAAGGACGTCGGGTTTATGGACAGGTTGGGTTCAACTTTGCGGCGCATGCGCGGGGGATTGCCTTTAACGCCGGGGAGTGGCCGCTGCTGACGTTAACCGTTCCCCGTGAAGAACTTATTTTTGAAAAGGGAAATGTCACCGTTTATGCGGACTCCGCCGACGGGGGCCGACGTTTGTGTGAGTGGGTAAAAGAGGCCAGTACAACGACGCAGAACGCACCACTGGCGGTGGATACCGCCCTCAATGGCGAGGCGTATAAACAACAGGTTGCACGCGCCGTTGCGGAGATCCGCCGTGGCGAGTATGTCAAAGTGATTGTCTCGCGCGCTATTCCCCTGCCATCGCGGATTGATATGCCCGCCACGCTGTTATACGGGCGGCAGGCAAATACACCTGTGCGCTCGTTTATGTTCCGTCAGGAAGGACGCGAAGCGCTGGGCTTTAGCCCGGAACTGGTGATGTCAGTGACGGGCAATAAAGTGGTCACTGAACCGCTTGCGGGCACCCGCGATCGCATGGGAAACCCGGAGCATAATAAGGCGAAAGAGGCAGAACTGCTGCACGACAGTAAAGAGGTGCTTGAGCATATCCTTTCTGTCAAAGAAGCGATTGCTGAACTGGAGGCCGTTTGCCTGCCGGGCAGCGTGGTGGTTGAAGATTTAATGTCGGTTCGCCAGCGTGGCAGCGTTCAGCATCTGGGGTCCGGCGTGAGCGGTCAGCTTGCGGAAAACAAGGATGCCTGGGATGCGTTTACCGTGCTGTTTCCGTCGATTACCGCCTCAGGTATCCCTAAAAACGCTGCCCTGAACGCGATTATGCAAATTGAGAAGACGCCGCGAGAGCTCTATTCCGGCGCAATTCTGCTGCTGGACGATATGCGCTTCGATGCGGCGCTAGTTCTGCGTTCCGTATTTCAGGACAGCCAGCGCTGCTGGATACAAGCGGGGGCGGGAATCATCGCGCAATCTACACCGGAACGCGAACTGACGGAAACCCGGGAGAAATTAGCGAGCATTGCGCCCTATTTAATGGTGTAGGAGTAACTGTTTTCTAACCTCACAACCAGACTGTCCAAAGACAATTGAGTCGCTCTTTGATTCCTCTGTGACTCTATTGTCTTCTTTTTGGATAAAATAGGTGTTTTTCGTCATGAAGTTGATAAAAGTCTATATAGAACCACCTCCTGTAGAGGTGGTGGTAATTTGCCAGAGTGTGGGATTCGTTAGTATACTATGGGATAAACTTATTTTTACCAATTGTATAAGGCGGTGCATAAGATTCTCGGCATGCTTCCAGATAATCCGACCACCACTGCATCATCGCTTTGCGGGCTTCTAGGTGCTCTGCCTTATGAATATAAGCCATGCGCACGGTATTGCGCTCCTGATGACTCATCTGGCGTTCTACTGCGTCCTTTGCCCATAAACCCGATTCCATCAGCGCACTGCATGCCATTGCCCGGAAGCCGTGACCGCAGATATCCTTTTTCGTGTCGTAACCCATCACCCGCAGTGCCTTATTGACCGTGTTTTCACACATTGGCTTATACGGGTTATGGTCGCCGGGGAAGATCAGTTCATTATTACCGGTGATATCCTTAATCTGTTTCAGAATGGCGATGGACTGTTCTGAGAGGGGGACGATATGCGGCATTCGCATTTTTGCCCCGCGGCCGGAATAACGCACTCCAATAATGGGTTCTCGCGTCGCGGGTATCGTCCAGACTCGGTTTGTGAAATCAATCTCTGACCAGCGGGCGAAACGCAGTTCACTGGAGCGAATGAACACATGCAGCATCAGCAGGACGGCCAACCGCGTCAGTTCACGGCCCTGATGATATGCCTCAATACGTTCAAGCAGTTCAGGCAGCCGCTCCAGTGGCAGGGCAGGATAGTGCCGTCTGACAGGAGGTGTGGTCACGCCGCCAAGATTTGCTGCCGGGTTCGTATCGATTAACCCCTGATGAACCGCATGGCGCATTATGTTACTCAGGTGCTGCCGCGTGCGGGACGCAACTTCCAGCAGACCTTTTTCCTCGATCCTTTTCAGCAGGTCAATGAAATGACGGGGTTTAAGTTCTGATACAGGCAGGTTGCCAATGACCGGAAAGATGTGATTGTTCATGCTGGCAAGCAGACGGTCAGCGGTGTTCTGCGACCATTTTCGGTTACTTTTATGCCACGCCAGCGCCACGTTTTTAAAAACTTTATCCGGTGTTCGTGAGCCACGTTCAGCAGCCCGCTGCTGTACCGGGTTGATATTCAGCGCCAGCATTTTACGGATACCTTCACGTTGCTGTCGCGCATCAGACAGGGAGATGGCTGGATAGGCACCCAGCGCAATGCGGGATTCTTTACCGCTAATACGGTATTTGAGATACCAGTGGCGGGAGCCACCCGGCTTGACCAGCAGATACAGACCGTGGGAATCGGAGACTTTAAAGGGTTTATCAGAAGGCTTGAGGGTGCGGATTTTTGCGTCGGTAAGGGACATATGGGGGTCACTCCATTATCGAACTAACCTGACCCCAGATTTGACCACCAATTTTTCCCGATGCGTAGGGTAAAATCAAAAATGCACCGGGAAGAGTTTTCACACTAACCTGTTGAATCAACATCAGATAAGGATTCGCAAGGATGCATGAAAACAGCAAATTGGCTCCTCTGACTGGCACAGACGCCCGACCTGGTATTGCTTGATGAACCCACCAATCATCTCGATCCTCCCGGGCGCGAGGAACTACTTTCCCTTGTAAAAACCAAGGGAATTACCGTCGTGGCGGTATTGCACGATCTGACACTGACAGAATCATTTGCTGACCGTGTTCTCCTCTTGTCGCAGGGGCAATCAGTGATCTGTGACACACCGGAGAGGGTATTGGTATCAGAATACCTTTATCCCATCTTTGGCTTGACCAGTTTTACCGTACCGCATCCCCATACAGGAAAGGCGTTGCGTATTTTTGAAGTTCCGCATTGTGCATAAATTACTTTCTGAGAGTCAGTGATGAAAAATTGTTTATATCCCTGCTGGCGGTACTGTCTGCCTCAGTAGCCAGTGCTGCTGATTTTCCTGTTACTATTGAAAGTTGTGGGACTCCTGTCACATTCGCCGGTCCGCCGAAAAGGGCTGTTATCAACGACCTTAATATGTCAGAAATGGCGTTTGCACTGCATTTACAGGATCGTATTGTTGGGCTGACTGGTATTAGTGGCTGGTACAAAATGACGCCGGAATTTAAAAAGGCGATGGGCTCGATCCCAGAACTGGCACCCAAATATCCCACTCTGGAAACATTGCTGGCAGCCGAACCTGATTTCTTTTTCGCTGGCTGGAACTATGGGATGAAGGTGGGTGGCGAAGTGACGCCGGATACGCTAAGCAAATATGGCATCAAGACTTTTGTTCTGAGTGAAAGCTGTGTGTTCACCACTGCGCACAAAAATAAAGCCACCATGGATCTGCTGTATAACGATGTCCTCACGCTGGGTAAGATTTTTGGCAAGCGCAATGACGCACAGTCCCTGGTCAGCGGCTGGAAAAAGAGGTTGAATGAACTGCCGAAGCCAGCGGCAGGTACCCGTCCTTTAAAGGTGTTCGTCTACGACTCAGGCGAGGATAAACCGTTTACCAGTGGTAAATATGCGATGCCTACGGCCATAATTGAGGCGGCTGGTGGTAAAAATGTAATGGAGGCGGTGGATACCAGTTGGGGAACGACTTCCTGGGAAAGCGTGGCCGCTACTGAGCCGGACTTCATTATTTTGTTGGATTACCAGACGGGCAGCGGTGCGGATGCACTGCGTCATTTTCTTGAGAATCATCCGTTAATGAAACTGACTCCGGCTGTTCAGCATCATCGATACCTGAAATTACAATATGCTGAACTGACACCGGGGCCTGCCAACGTTGATGCGGTGGAAAAACTCGCGCGGGCGATGTACCCGTCAACGGCGAAGTGATGCTCATGTCGTACCGTTATCACTGGGCGATGTGGGGAGCCATGGTAGTGCTGATTGGGTTGATGTTATTCAGTATTACCAGAGGGACAGTTTCACTGTCGCTAATGCAGGTGCTGGGAGCACTGAAGCTGGTGGATGAGCCGGTATCTGCCATGGTCAGCAGAATTGTGACGGATTTACGCGTACCGAGGATGTTGCTCTCTGTGCTGACAGGGGCGGGACTGGCAATGGTAGGGGCGTTGTTACAAACTACCACCCGTAACGATCTGGCCGATCCTTTTTTGTTCGGGCTATCCTCCGGCGCGTCAGCGGGGGCGGTGCTGGTGATCACCCGTTTTGGTGATCGACTTGGTGTATTAACGCTCCCCGTATCGGCGTTTGTTGGTGGTGTGTGTTCCGCCATAGCAGTAATGCTGTTGTTTCATTTTAAAAAGCAACGCGGAGCTGAGCATCTAATTCTCTGCGGTCTTGCCATCTCTTTTTTGTTCGGGGCGCTGACCAGTTATTTCATTTTTTCGGGCGATCAGCGAGCTGCCAGCTCTGTGCTGTTCTGGTCACTGGGTGGTCTGGGATTAGCCACCTGGAATAATTTGCCTTTCGCAGTGTTCAGCCTGGTGTTGCTGTTTGCTTTTGTCCTGTTACGGTGGCGCTCTCTGGATGGTGTGCTGGCAGGAGAACAGACAGCGTTGTCGCTGGGGATTAACGTGAGTCGTCTGCGCATCGAGATTTTTCTTTGTTGCGCACTGGCAACATCGTTGATGGTGGCATTAACCGGCGTGATTGGATTTGTTGGCTTAATGGTGCCTCATCTGTGTCGGCATTTTGCAGGAGTTAAGCATCTGTTGTTGTTACCTTTGTGTGGCGTCTGGGGTGCAATATTACTGTGTGGCGGCGATATAGTCAGCCGGACGATACTGGCACCGCAGGAACTACCAATTGGCATTATTACGGCGGGCATTGGAGGGTTGTTTATTATCATGTTACTCGCACGAAATTCGTCCAGAAATACGGCCTGTTAAGCACATATAAGACAGAAAAATAAGGCTCTGATGTCTTTTATTCATTCTGAAGGTTGAGGTTGTTGATGCCAATTATGAAAGCAACCGACAATCCTTGTTGACGGTTATATTTATTATAGAGTCAGGTAATAGTGTGATGGCTTTTAGATATTTTAAAATTTATTTATCGCCTGACTCGATTTCAATGATTATTCGTATTGGTGATTTAACCCTTTCCTCGACAATCAGGGCAAATTACTTTAACTTCAATATCTTTTTTTTGTACAGCACAACCATAATCTATTGCTTTTTTCTCAATGTAAGTATGAATGAGGTGGTCAGTATGTTGGATTATTGTTCCGCAGTTTGAGCAAATAAAAAAAATAGTCACAACATCAGAGGATAAATTATTTTTTTTGATAAATTTGCTACAGCATTCTATTTTTACGATAATCCCTGCCTGTTGCAAATAATCCAGAGAACGATAAACCGTAGCCGGTTTTGCATTCGGATTATATTTCTTCATTAATTCCAGTATCTGGTATGCGCTAATGCCTTTTTCTTTAGCATGACTGACGAAATTATAAACTCTCTCCCGGAGCGGTGTGATTCGTATTTTCTTACTCTCAATCAGCTCTCTCCGCCCGGAACAATCCGTAGACGATAATGCAGTGTCCCTTGTACTTAGAGAATATGGGCTATTACTCACCGGGCCTCCTGTAATTTTCAAGCGATGTTATCTTTTCTTGTCCTGAAACGATGGAAATCTACTGATGTTTTGATCGTGCCATGTAAGGAAAGAAGAACTGGCAAATTTTATTGTTACGTTATAACATAACACATGATAAGTGAGGTGCCAATGTTTCTCTTACTGGAAAAAGCCCATGCAGGTGCAGTTTTTAAACTTGAAGATATCCTGGCATCAATACCCTGGGATTCTCATGGATTGATCGCTGCGATTGCACAGCAATATGACACTGGAGAGGTGTTGATGCTTGCCTGGATGAATCAACAGGCTCTTGATGAAACCTTATTGACTGGCAGAGCCTGTTACTGGTCGCGATCCCGATCATGCCTTTGGCGAAAAGGTGAGACCTCCGGCTGCGTTCAGCAAGTAAATGATATCCGTCTGGATTGTGACGGAGATGCGGTACTACTGCTTGTGGATCAAAAAGGTGGAGCCTGCCACACAGGTCGGCGGAGTTGTTTTTACAACGCCATTAAAGGCGATGAGCTAACCGTGCTCAACGATCCTGGTTAATCCGAACACAACGAATATCTGAGGAGATGTAAGGTAATGTCCGAAGTCAGTGCAAATTTTCATGGCGATAAACGCCTGCCGGTTACCGTACTTTCGGGATTTTTGGGAGCAGGGAAAACGACACTGCTTAACCATATTCTGAACAACCGGGAAGGCCGTCGTGTTGCTGTCATTGTTAATGATATGTCTGAGGTGAATATTGATGCTGCCCTTGTGAGGGAAGGTGGTGCAGAACTCTCCCGGACTGATGAAAAACTGGTAGAAATGAGCAACGGTTGCATTTGCTGCACATTGCGCGAAGATCTTCTTCTCGAAGTTAATCGTCTGGCAAAAGAAGGGCGTTTTGATCAGCTTGTCATTGAGTCCACCGGTATATCTGAGCCTCTGCCTGTTGCTGAAACATTTACCTTTGCGGGCGATGACGGTGAAAGCCTTTCGACGGTGGCCCGCCTTGACACCATGGACGCCCTTCTAAGAGTCAAGCTGTTATCGGGATACTGTTGATCCGCCTGTTTTGATTGCGCAGTAACGTGTAAACTTCGCGGGAGATATATCGCTTTAGACAGCGTATCGCTTCCATTTTTGTATGTCCTTCGGCTACACGCCTGGCGACATATTCCTTTGTTTTTGCGTCAGTTCGTAAGCGTCCGATGGCGATGATGTGAAGTGCACTATTTGCAGCACGATCTCCACCACGATTAAGTCGGTAACGGTTCGTTTTTCCAGAAGAAACGGGGACCGGGCTGACACCACACAGTGCCGCAAATCCTGATTCTGATCTTAACCGTTGAGGATTGTCTCCGGCAGTGATCAGCAACTGTGAAGCGCTTTCGTATCCGATAGCATTACGTTTAATCAGTTCAGGTGCCAACTCGTCGACAATTGCCGCAATCATGACATCCAGATCAGCGATTTCGTCATGTAACTCGAGATAGCGTCGGGCAAGGGACTTTAATGAAATGCGATAAACGTTGGTTACATTGCGGTATTCACTGGCATCAGGTCTCCAGGAACCCAGGGTCCTGATGAGCTGCATGCGCGTCATATTTCTGAGCTGTTCACGTAATTCATCCGGGGCAGAGATAATATTTGAATGGATAATCTGGAGAGCGACTCTGCGGGCTGATATTGCTGTTTTTCGGCAAGTTTTTAATACCCGCAGGGACTCAATCATGCCATCACGCGTTTTGGGAGTAACTGTCCTGATGCCTGAGAATGCTGCATGAGCGGCACATTCAGCATCAATTGTGTCACTTTTACCCCGTTTGCGTCGCTCCATCCGGTCTGGAGCAGTCACCTCAAGAACTTCTAACCCGGCGTTCTGAAAATAACGAAGCAAACCGGAACCATAGGTACCTGTGCACTCAACACCAATTCGCTTTAATGTCCCAAACGAGGTCATCCATGCCAGCATCTGCCGGTAACCTTGTCGTGTTGTGGAGAAATACTGAGTCCCAAGGACTTTATTGTTCTGATCTACGACAGCGGCAACGTGCAAATCTTTATGTGTATCCACGCCACCCACAACGGCAGCTTCGGTAACTTTATCAACCATGACAGAGCTCCTGTGAGGAAACAGAGTTGAATCTCCAGACAGATAACCCGGACAGGACAGTAACGAGACAAGCCGTCAGGCCCTTCTTGAGTCACGCGCATCGGTGAGGAGATGCCTCGCATGAAGGCGCTTCCGGCAACCGACGGGTCCAGGGCAGGACACAAAAGGTCGATCGCTGTGTGAGTCAGGATGCGGGAAGGTCTTCACTGCATCAGTAATCACACCAATCTGGTTAAACGGCAAACTAAGTGGTGGTAAAGACTGACATCGGCATTATTACTGTCACTGTGGTGGATGCGTACAATTTTCTGAAAGACTACGGTTCGGAAGACAGCATTCAGTCACGCGGAGAATCGTTAGGTGAAGGTGATGAAAGGAGCGTTGTTGACTTGCTGATCGATCAGATTGAATTCTGTGATGTGCTGGTCCTTAATAAAGTTGACCTTATCAGTGAAGCGCAAAAAGAAAAACTGATGGCGATTTTACGTTCGCTTAATCCACGGGCCAGAATCGTTGTTTCACAGTTTGGACAGGTTCCGCTGGGCAACATACTTAATACCGGGCTGTTTGATTTCGAGCAGGCCGCTCAGGCACCCGGCTGGCTTAAAGAACTCCGGGGCGAACATACGCCGGAGACAGAAGAATATGGGATCACCAGCTTTGTCTTTCGCGCCCGCCGGCCTTTTCATCCGACCCGTTTCTGGCAGGTGATGGAAAATGAGCTGGATGGAGTCGTCAGATCAAAAGGTTACTTCTGGCTGGCCAGCCGTCCGGAATTCGCAGGTTCATGGTCGCAGGCAGGTGGCATTGCGCGCCAGGGGCTGGGGGGCATGTGGTGGGCTAGTGTGCCGAAAGGACGTTGGCCAGAGGATGCTGAGTCACTGAAGTTCATCATGTCTAACTGGATAGATGGCATTGGTGATGCCCGTCAGGAACTCGTTTTTATTGGAATGGATATGAATGAATCAGAACTGCGCAACAGACTGGATTCCGCCCTGTTAACGGATGCAGAAATGGCAGAAGGGCCTCAAAAGTGGCGGCATTATTCCGATCCTGTTGAGCCCTGGTTCGAAGAATGAATCGAAGGCACCCGCATTTGTCGGGTGCCTTCGTATGAAAGCGAAAAGGGGGCAGATTTACAACAATTCTTCCCCAGCTTTTTTGAACCACTGTACAACACTATTCAGATGTGGTTGCCCATATAGCGAGACAAAACGTCTGGTTTCCTGATGATCTTGGGACTCAAGGACTGCCAGACGGGATGCAATAAATGCCTGCGTCAAGGGAATTCCACATTCTTCTGTGATGCACCGGTACCATTGCTGGTAAGTCTTGGGGATCATACTTATGCCTCATGAATAAATAACTGGGATATCACCAGAGCCACCACCAGAGAACTTAATACCTGTTTTCCCGCCACTGCTGCTGCAAACCGCCAGTTTATTTCCCGGGCGATGGTAAATACCGTGACAAGGCAGGCCATCAACGTAGAGGCGAGCCATACAAGTAGCAGTAACTGAGATGTGCTGAGAGACTGTATTAAGCTGCCGCCATCCTGATTGAGCACCATCAAACCATCTTTCCTTAGCAGTGAAAAAATGATCCCGGGCATCAGTTCTGCTGGCAGTTTAAAAAGATGAAGTAAAGGTGCCGTCGTTTCACTCAGCCAGCGAGTGATCCCTGCGTAATCAAGCATCCCCGCAACAATGCAGATAATCAGGAATAACGGCATGGCTTGCGTAATGAACTGACGGAGGATATTTTTCAGCATCCATGTCACATTTCGCCAGCGTGGCCATTGTAGCCAGGTGAGCTCTGTCAGACGCTGGTTTTGGCCAGGCTTCAACGACCCGTTCCAGAGGCGCGTATGTATTGCGCCTGTGAAAAACAGCAGACTGAGATAGGGGATAAAGAGCCATGGTTGATGGGCGGCATTAAAAAGAGAAAGCGTCGCCCCCGTCTGATAGCTGCAAGCGGACCCAAAGCTAATCATACTTATACAAGCATGCCGGGTGCATCGCGAACACGAACGGCTCTGAAAAACCGCCACGACATTACAGCCGAAACCGCTTAATACAGGAATAAGGTCCTGACCGCTGAGGCCGAGTTTTCTCAACCAGGGATCCAGCGTCGCTGTAATTCTTTCCTTAAGTCCACTGTCGTCAGTCAGCGAAAGAGACAACCCTATCAGTACCACCACAGGAAATGCCCATACAAACGAATAAAGTCCCAGACTAAAAAGACCGTAATTGCCGACAAATAGTGTCTTCAGAACGTCGGGCCAGCTCGTCGTTATATTCTTAAGCGGCTGAATAACCGCACTGTCAATGACAGGCTGAATAAAATCTGACAGCAGCCATGCCCCCCATACCGGAACGGCAAACAGCAGGAAAAGGCATACTATTGCAGCAACTTTTCCACACCAACGATGTTCAAATATCGTTTGTTGAGGAAATTCAGCCAGCAGATTAATTACCGGTATCTTTTGACGGGGTAAAGAGACAGCGGAGGGTGCAGGTTTATCCTGCAACAGCAACTGCACTATTCCCTGGCGAACATTGCTGCCAGCTTCCCGGGCATTGACTGCCAGTACCGGCGCACCTGATGTTTCACTCAGGTATTCAGTCACTTCCAGAAGGCCCTTTCTGATCTTATCAGCAAAGGTCAGGAGTATAACAACGTGTTTTGCCTGTGGCGGTATGAGGTGACAGAGCGTTTGCCACTCCTGCTGAGCGTGCGTGGCCCGCAGAACCACCAGAATGCCATCATGCTGATTTAGCGCATCAAGGGCGAGTTTTGTGGTTTCACTGTCGCTCTGAAAACGTATGCCTGGCGTATCAACCAGGCAGATCCCTGCATCATTAATGAGACCTTCCCGACATACAACGGTCGATCCCCTGAAATTACGCTCATCACTGGCAGCACTTTCCGTCAGGATATTAAACAGGGTAGATTTTCCTGCACTTTCTAATCCCATTAAAACGAATGATTGCATAAACACGGACCTCAGCACGCACAGTCCTCATCGGCACAGCAGTCAGGCTCTGAAGGCAGAACCCACCAGTCCCGTACTCCTTCAGAGGACAGGCCCAGATGACGCGTGATACTTTCTGCCACGACGGGAAAGCGCTGACGGAACTTATAGATAAAGCAATAAATATTACCGGCATGCCGCACATGAGGGCCGACAAGGTACAAACCAGGAAAAAGGGTTGAGCAGTCTTCGTCCGTTAAGACCGGATAGCCATCATCATTCCATTCAAAAAAAGCAGCCAGTTGCCTTGCTCCCCCGCCACACTGGAAGCCGGTAGCAAGCACAGGCACCTCGTCAGTAGCCCAGGCGCGTCCGTTTGTGGTATGGACTTTGTACGAACTTCCCGGGCCGGGCATTCTGATTACTTCACAGACATCCGCATCTTCATAAATTTCGAAAAGACGGTGATTCATCACTCTGTTCAAACGCTCACGGGTATAAGGGGAAAGCGATAGACTGGGATCGCTGATGTGGTTAGTTGACCAGGGGGCTGAGCGGGTTAACATTTTTACCGATGAGCCATTTTCCAGCAGGTTTACAGCGGCATCCACCGCGCTTTCATAGCCGCCTATAACAATGTATTCACCTTTCCTGAAATCCTTCCAGCTGGTCACATCACCGTAATGGCAACAAATATCTGCTCCAGGAAAAATCTGCCGGTCTGGGAACTGGAATTCGCCTGTAGCCCATATTAAAGAGCGTGTTTCCAGCTTCTCTCCTGCTTCTGTTGTCAGTATAAAATTACCGGAACTGAGCAACGCAACCTTTGCAATCCTGGCGGGAGCCATGACGGGTATCTGATACTCATCCAGTACGACCTTAAGGTAACTGGCATAAGTTTTCCCCCCAGGATGTTCTTCACCGCAGAAAAGCGCCAATGAACTGTCAGGGGTCACAGAGTTCAGGTCTGGTTGTCCAAACGGATTGGAAAAAAAAGAAGGAGTAATAAAACGGGTTTCTTCCGGCCAGCGCATAAAGGAGGCACCTACTTCGTGACTGTCAACGACCAGGATATCCTGTATGGCACTACGACGAAGAAGCGCCGCCATACCCACCCCGGCCGGACCCGCACCGACAATAACGACTTCGCGTGGTTGGTTCATAAAATTACCCTTTGCATTACGTTATAACATAACAATTGATATTGAAATTTTTTACATCCAGAGGGACAACTTATCGGATACGCCATGAGGTATTTTCGCCGACATCTTCAAGATCAATGCCTTGCTCCGCTAATTCATTTCTTAAACGATCGGCCTTGTCCCATTTGCCCATACGTCGTGCCTCACTGCGTTGGTGAATTAACTTTTCAATAAGTTGCAGTTCTGCAGGATGAAGATCACTGCGGTTTTTCAAAAAGGCATCCGCTGATTGTTCAAGCAAACCCAGCACATTCCCCAGGTCTTTCAGCGTGGTGGCAAGTGCTGCGGCTTCATCATCATTCGTTCCGCAAAGCCTGTTAATCTCTCTTGTCAGTTCAAATAAAATGGCAAGCGCCTGGGGTGTATTGAAATCATCATCCATTGCCTCACAGAATCTGGCCCGCCATGCATCGTGCTGTTCAGATCGAGACCCGTCAGCGAACTGGCATGCGGTGTAGAGCCGTGTCAGCGAGGCGCGCGCGAGGTGAATATTCTCCTCGCTATAATTCAGCGGCTTACGATAATGTGCGCTTAGCAGGAAGAAGCGCACACTCTGGGCATCGAACCGATTCAGAATATCGCGCAGGGTAAAAAGTTATTCAGCGATTTCGACATCTTCTCTTTATTCACCGTCACCATGCCGGTGTGAAGCCAGTAATTTACGTAAGGGCCATCATTGGCGGAGGTGGATTGGGCAATCTCATTTTCATGATGGGGAAATATCAGGTCAGAACCACCGCCATGAATGTCGAAATGGGTACCAAGGTAATGGCAGTTCATTGCGGAACATTCAATATGCCAGCCAGGTCTCCCTTCACCCCAGGGTGATGGCCAGACGGGCTCGCCGGGTTTTGCCCGCTTCCAGAGAACAAAATCCAGCGGATCGCGTTTATACTCATTCACTTCGATGCGGGTCCCGGCACGAAGCATGGTAATATCCTGTCCCGAAAGCTTTCCATAGCCTTTTGCCGATGCAGTGGAGAACATGACGTCACCATTCTCTGCAATGTAAGCAAATTGTCGATGCAGAAGTCGTTCGATCATACTGATGATTTGTGGGATGTGCTCTGTGGGACGAGGTTCGATGTTTGGCGGCAGGATGCCTAACTTTGCAAAATCAATGTGCATTTCATGCACCATCCGCTCTGTCAGGCTGCGCCAGTCCTCTCCCGTATCACGGGCGCGCTGAATAATTTTATCATCTATATCAGTAATGTTACGCACGAAAGTCACATCGTATCCGCGAAAACGCAGATAGCGGACAATCATATCAAAAGCTACAAAGGTTCTGGCGTGCCCAAGATGGCAAAGGTCATAAACCGTCACGCCGCATACATACATGCCGATTTTGCTCTCTTTAACCGGAACTAATAGCTCCTTTTGCATACCAAGCGTGTTTGTTAGTTTAATCATTACGTTTACCTCATTATTTTTAGATAGCAGCACACGAACACGCCTGGCGCTAATTAACAGTCGTCCGGAATAAGAAAAAAATTATTTGGTGATAGTACGATTACAGTCCGGACAGATACCATGACTGGAAAGGGTAATTTCCCGTTCGGTCATACCATGTCCAGTGAGATGTGATTTTACCAATTCAATGGCCGCTTCCAGGGCTGGATCCTGCTCAATAGGAATAACATGATGGCAGTTATCGCATTCAAAAAGTCCTACGGCAGCCCGTTGGGTCAGAGCGAAACGCTGAGTTCTTGCCGAGTCGGTATAACGCTGGACAATACTGACCTGCATTAGCCGTTCCAGTATTCGGTAAAGGGTCACACGATCGGGAGCCTGCTCGCCCAGTTGCTGAGTTAAATCGTCATGGCTCATGGCCTGGCTGGCATGTTCAAGGCACTGCAGTGTAGCAAGGGTGGATGGCGTTGCCCGCAAACCATGTGTGCGCAACGTTTGCTTCCAGTCATACGTTTTGGCTACTGGTGTTGTCATATTTCCCCCTCCGAGTCATGTCATTTGAATTTTGGCAGGAAGCCGGTATTATTGCAACTTGATTGCATTAACGTTTAGCGGCATAAGGCTGGATGCTATGAAAAGAACACCGCTCATTATCCTTAATGGTTTTCTGGGGGCAGGGAAAACTACTCTGCTAAAAAACCTTCTTACACAGGCACACAAACGGCGAATGACTGTATCCGTCATCGTTAATGACATGAGTGAACTTGATGTGGATGGCGTCCTGATAGCAAACACAGAAATCGTTGATGCAGCCAGTAACAATTTTGTGAGTATTTCAGCAGACAGTATCAGCAGCAGAAGCGGGATCCAGAAGCTGGATTCCGCGCTGAAAAACCTGCTCGAAAAACGGTCTGCGGATTTTATTTTACTGGAAACCTCAGGTAGCAGCCATCCTCTTCCCCTGGTCCGCTATCTGCGAGAACATACCCAGGTAAGTCTCAAAGCATTTTTGTCTCTTGTTGATACGGTCATGCTTAATGATGACTACGACGGTGGAAAGAAGCTTATTCCGGTTTTCCAGGAGCACCTCAATAAAGGAACCCGGGGAGTGGAAAGCCTGCTGGCAGAACAGATTATGTTCTGTAATAAGCTCTTATTAACCAAAAACGACCGGTTACCCTTCTATGTGGTTACTGAGGTAGCCAGAGCCATACATCCCCTTAATCCCCAGGTTGCAATTATGGCCGTGCCCTGGGGAAATTTACAGCTGGATGAATTGCTTTCCATGCCGGATTACGATTTTCATCGGGTGGCGTTACTTATCGATGAGCTTCAGGATGCCATTGACGCAGTTTTGCCGGATGAAACCGATAAAAAATACGATATTTCGTGGAGGGTCATTGAGGATGACCGTCCATTTCATCCGCAGCGGCTGTGGGATACCTGCCATTGCTTCATGGGCGCAGGCGTTTACCGCAGCAAGGGGTTTTTCTGGCTACCGGGAAGGGATGACCTGGCATTATTGTGGAACCAGGCAGCAGGGAGCATCAATCTCGAATTCATAAGCTACTGGAAAGCCGGGGTCCTGACTCACACTGATAATTCATTGACAAAGGAAGAACGCGCAGCTATCCGTCAGCAACTGGCAAAAATGCCTGGCAGATTTGGTGACCGGCGCTGCCGCCTGACTGTTATTGGCGAGAGCGGCGAAATTGACGATTTTGCCCTCGCATTGCGCCAGTGTTTACTCACTGAAGAGGAAATTCTCTGGTGGCAGCAGGGGGGGATTTTCCACGATCCCTGGCCCACGAAAGTGGCCCGGCTGGCTTAACAGGTTATTTTGCAGCGGCAGTTAATGTTATGTTATAACGTTTCATTACGCAATTTTATCGGTACAGGACATGACTAAACCTACCCGCGCTGAACGAGAAAAAATCCTGGCGATGCTGCCAGAAGATTACATGAATCCTGTGCAACAGGACTACTTCCGGCGGCTTATCCGCCACGAAAGGCAGGAGGTGCTTGATCATATAGACCAGATGAAGCAACAACTGCAGGATAATCCAGAAACGGGTGACGAAGGTGACATCGCCATTCGTGAAGAGCAGTTACGTCTGCTGTTCAGACAGATAGACAGAGAAAGCCGCCTGTTGCCGAAATATGATGCAGCGCTTATGCGGCTTGAAAAAGGAGAATATGGCTTCTGCCGGGATACAGGCGAACCTATCGGTCTGCAACGCCTGCTACTCAGGCCCACCGCAGAATTAAGTATTGAAGCCAAAACAAAGGAGGAAAAAGTTGAGATTCAGTACCGAAAGAAATAAAGCGGTGGCTCAGGCAGGGGGCAGGGTAGGGATGAGAGTAAATATCAGATCAGGCAGATATATATGAGTATTGCAGCCAAACAAACCTTATGCCCCGGAATGCTACCGGATATTCAGTCCACTAAGGGTGACGGTGAGGGCGAGTCATTATCCTGGGTTGGCATGGAACAAATTGACCTGCCGATAGACATCGCAGGCAGGCCGGTATCAGCAAAGGTCAATGCTGGCATAAACCTTCTCAGTTCACCTGAAGCTGAAAAGGGGATCCATATGTCTCGTCTTTATCTTCTTCTGGACGAACTGACACAAGGGGAAATCACACCGGCATTATTGCAACATGTGTTGAAAGCATTTCTGGTATCTCATCAGGGACGTAGTGATGAAGCCAGTATTGAGATTTCAGGGGATTTGTTACTGTCGCGTAAGTCGTTAAATTCTAATCACTCCGGCTGGAAAGCTTATCCTCTGACTCTGAGCGCCGAACTCAGGCAATCTTTTACGGTTACCCTCAAAGTGGGTATCCCTTATTCGTCCACCTGCCCGGCTTCCGCTGCACTTAGCCGCCACGTCGCGGGTTTGCAGTTTAGCAAAGACTTTGGTAACAGGATCGACAGGCTCCCGGCAGCAGAAATAGCCGACTGGCTTGTTGAGAAAGGAATGCCGGCAACCCCGCACAGCCAGCGAAGCTGGGCATGGGTGAGTATCCGTCTTAATCCTGAAGCAAAATCACTGCCTGTGATTGAACTGATTGATTATGCTGAAGTTGCTCTCGGGACAGCCGTGCAAACGGTTGTCAAGCGGAGCGACGAACAGGCTTTTGCGGTGGCTAACGGTCAGAATCTGATGTTTTGCGAAGATGCTGCCCGTCGGCTCAATAACGTTTTTCGTTGTGCACCCTTTTGTGAAGCATTTGATATCAGGGTTGAGCATCAGGAAAGCCTGCATCCTCATAATGCCGTTGCCCGTATTCACTGGAAAGGAAGTAAAAATGTTACGTAAAAACCCATCAGGTCATACCCCAGTGGTGTCAACAAAGGCCTATATCGATCCCACCGCGGTAATTTGTGGACGTGTCATTATTCATGATTATGTTTACGTCGGACCTTATGCGGTTATCCGGGCTGACGAGCTAAATGCAGACGGGGATATGGATCCTATCATTATCCATTCCCACTCTAATATTCAGGACGGGGTGGTTATTCACTCAAAAAGCGGCGCGCCAGTGACAATAGGAAGCGGAACGTCTATTGCCCACCGTGCAATAGTGCATGGCCCCTGTCAGGTTGACGAGCGGGTATTTATTGGATTCAACAGCGTGTTGTTTAACTGTCATATTCAGACTGGTTGTGTTATTCGCTATAATGCAGTTGTGGATGGCGTTACCTTGCCTGAGAATACCTATATTCCATCAACGGAACGCGTGGGGCCTGATTCCGATCTTAAAAGTTATTCGAGGGTAGACCCCGCTTCTTTACAATTTTCAGAAGAAGTGGCCAGTACCAACGTTAAACTGGTCGAAGGTTATCAGAAGTTACGCAATGAATTCTGAGTATGGCTCGGCTAGTGCCGTTAACGTAACACCGTATTATTAACGATTTGTTATTAATGTAGCAAAATGATACTTACCTCTTCTTTCCTTTTGCGGAAGAGGCTTTTCTGTTTTATTAAAGAGGTAGCGGTGAAACTTTTTATTAATGATCTGACGGTCATGGATTTTAGTTTCCTTGATGCGGAATCCGGGTTGATTGGCGATAGCCTTATTGTTGATATTATTCTTGAGGGAGATCTGAATGCTGAGTCAATGGTAATGGATTTCTCACATGCTAAAAAAAGTATCAAACATGAAATTGATAAACTGGCCGATCATGTCCTGATTGTGCCGGAACAAAATAGTCATATTATTGTTAGTCATGCAGGCACTACGACGGAAGTCGCCATGCTGCGTAAGAATGGGGAGACCCAGTGTTTTATTTCCGGGCCGCAGGAGAGTTTCTGGCTGGTCCAAACAGATAATATTAATTCCCGTTGCCTTGAATCCCAAATAGAAAAACATTTACTGGCGTGTTTGCCGCAAGGAGTAAAAGACATAACGATAACGTTACGGCCGGAAAGTATTAATGGGGACAGTTATCACTATTCGCATGGACTGAAAAAACACCGCGGAAATTGCCAGAGAATAGCGCATGGGCATCGCTCTGCGATCAGAATTTTTGTGGATGGTGAGCGAAGCCATATGTGGGAACAGAAGTGGGCAACGCGATGGAATAACGCTTATCTATTAAGCCGGGAAGATGTCGTTACAGTGACAACACTTTCACCGCGTGCCGTTGCATACTGGCATAAGGGGCTGACATGTTCTTCCTGGCGGAGTTCTCAGGGATACTTTGAAATCATGCTTTGTTCTGAGGTAGTAGATATTCTGCCGTGTGATACCACGGTTGAGTCACTGGCTTTATTTATCAGGCAGTCAATTGAGCACGGTTTACCCGCAGCGAAAATAGAAGTCCATGCCTTTGAGGGAGTGGGGAAAGGCGCTATTGCCTGACACACTATTCTACTTTTCAGGGGTATTGATCTGTTTTGTCTCGTAAAACTACAATACCCGGTTTTGTAGCCATGTATCTAATAAAAGGTGAGTCAACTACCTTTCTATTTTTCGCTAATGACGATGCATTTCTGAACCAGATGTTATTGTGGTCTTTGATAATGATCCCAACATGTGAAACATCCAGACCTCTTTTTGTTGAATAAATACCCACATAATCACCTGTTTGCAGTTTATTTATTACCTCTTTATCTATTGCAGAAGCCGGTATGTAACTTATCCGTCGTGAGATAATGCCGAGACCCTTAACATATTCTTGTTTTTTATTCTTTTGGTTTAGCTGTTTGTTGACAGTAATAGTATACGGACTGATGTCCTGAGTAACATCTTGTGCATTTCGCGGAGATATGACCGCCCAGTCCGTGAAAAAATGTTTTCTGCCAGTAAAATCAATCATTCCGTTTGTATAACGAGTCTTAACAAGTTCAGATACATAAGTTTGCCAGCTACTGGCGTGCGCCATGGAGCGAACATAATCAAGAAAAGTAAAACAATCCACGGTACTGGGATTAGTGACCAGCCTCTCTTGCATCGAAGATGATCCAATCAGTGTATGCGCCTGGTAAGGCGTTCCGAGGAAACGGGAGGATATCTCAGCAACGCGTTCATTATAGCTGAGGCCATTTCTGTACAACGAAGTGGTATGAAGGATTTTGTTAACTTTCGCCTGACTTTCTTCAATAGAATAGTCGCTTCGTGCCTGCTGAGGCTCAGCGAATCCCACGCAGCTATAAAATGAAAGGAGAAAGATAATTGCTTTTTTCATAAAATATCAACTTCCTCAGAGATATTTCTCATTATATTTAAAGCTTGAGTATATAAAAATAACTATAAATATCAGGGCAAAAAGCAAAACAACCGTTGGCGCAGGCGCACTATCAATGAAATAAGAGAGGTAAACGCCGGTCGTTGATACCAGAGCCGATAAAGCCACAGCGATGAATAATGCGTTGCTAAATCGTTGCGTCAAAAGAACTGCAATAGCACCGGGCGCGATAAGCAAAGAGACGGATAAAATAATCCCCACGGACTTTAGCGTGGCGACAACAGTAAGCGAAATCATGCTCAGTAATCCGTAATAGAGCCATCCCGTCCGTAGTCCACTGACCCTGGCCTGCTGAATATCAAAACAGTAAAGCAGGAAATCACGCCATTTAATTCCGGTAATCAGCAGTATAAATAAGGCAATGGTGCCCGTCTGGAGTATGTCGGTGGCGTTTATACCAAGCATGTCGCCAAAGAGGATATGTTCAAGCGGAACATCCGGACGGACTGAGACATACAAAATCAGTCCGGAGGCGAACATACCCGAAAAAATGATACCCAGCAGCGTATCCTGCTTTATGCGGCTGTTATCTTTAATATATCCGGTAAGTAAAGCACAGGATAATCCAGCCACAAAAGCTCCGGTGCCTAATGGCAACCCTACAATCCAGGCCAGTACAACCCCGGGAAACACGGCATGGCTCATGGCATCCCCCATCAGAGCCCAACCTTTCAGCACGAGAAAAACAGACAGCAGGGCGCAGGGAACAGAGACCAGCAGCGCGATTATCAGGGCATAATTGATGAAGTCAAAGCGGAAAGGTTCAATGAGCATATTCAGCATTTACGCGGTCCTTTTGACTGAGAAACCGATCGGCGGTTCGCCAGTAAGCCATGTACCGGGGCGAAAATGAACACCAGCAAGAAAATGAGGGTCTGAGCGACCACGATAATGCCACCCGTTACGCCATCAAGGTAATAACTTGCCCACGCACCCAGAAAGCTGGTGACACTGCCTATGGTCACCGCAATACAGACCAGGCGGGGGAAGCGATCAGTAAGCAGCCAGGCCGTTGCGCCAGGCGTTACCACAAGGCAGATCACCATGAACGCGCCTACGGTCTGTAATGCCGAAACGGTGGAGAGGGTTAACAGAAGGAAAAATAATATCTTAAGCCTTTCCGGATGTAATCCTACCGCCCGCGCATGATTTTCATCGAAAAAGGTCAGTAATAAATCTCTCCATTTTAATAACAACGTAATAACCGAAATAATGCCAATGACGGTAAGCTGAAGAATATCTTCTGGCGGAACCGCCAGGATATTTCCCAGAATGATTGATTGTATATTTACCGAAACAGGATTCAGCGAGATGATAAATAATCCAAGCGCGAAAAAGGATGAAAAGATCAAACCAATGATGACATCTTCTTTTAGACGGGTACGTTGATTAAGAAGGAACATGCTGCCTGCTGCCAGCCCGCCAGAAACAAACGCACCCACCGAGAAGGGCAGTCCCAGCATAAAAGCGCCAGCTACTCCGGGTACGATAGAATGGGACAGCGCATCGCCAATTAGTGACCAACCCTTCAACATCAGATAACAGGATAAAAAAGCACATATTCCTCCGACCATTGCCGAAATCCACATGGCATTGAGCATGTATTGATAACCAAAAGGCTCCAGAAGCCAGCTCATGATGACCTGCCTTTATCTTCATATTCAGCGGAAGGTTGATAATTTGGCTGTGTTGATCCTCCCTGAACTGGCAATATATCTGACTCACTCTCAATGTTTGCACTAAACGTCTTTTTTATATTTTCCGGCGTAAATGTCGTGGCGACAGGACCGCTTGCCAGCACGGTGCCTTTCACCAGAACGGTATAATCACAATATTCGGATACGGAGGTAAGGTTATGCGTTGAAACCACCAGGGTGCTGCCTTCTTCTTTCAGTTCGCCAAGCAGCGTGATGATTTTCTTTTCGGTATTGACATCCACACCGGTAAAAGGCTCATCAAGAAGGATTACTTTGCCCCGTTGTGCAATAGAACGCGCGAGGAACACCCGCTTCTTTTGCCCTCCGGATAATTCACCAATCTGCCGGTGGCGGTAAGGAAGCATATCTACACGCTCAAGCGCATCATTAACGATCCTGCGATCTTCTTTACCCGCTCTACGCAGCATACCCATATGGCCATACCGGCCCATCATGACGACATCTTCCACCAATACCGGGAACGACCAGTCAATTTCCTCGGACTGAGGTACATAGGCAATAATATTGCGGCGAAGCGCCTGTGCAGGAGGCATCCCGAGAAGTGAAATCGTTCCGCATGAAGGGGATACGAATCCCATCATTGCCCTGAATAGTGTGGATTTTCCGGAACCATTTACCCCCAGCAGGGCCGCGTTCGAACCTTTAGGGACGCTGAATGATGCATTCTGTAATGCCTTATGGCCGTTACGATAAACAACAGTTAAGCCCGCTACTGTGATGCCTGCCGCCTGGCTCATCTTTTACTCCTTCATTCCGCTGTGCAAACCCTGTACCACTGTCCGGGTAGTGACGTTCAGCAGATCAAGGTAGGTGGGAACCGGGCCATTTGCTGCGCTCAGGGAATCCACATAAAGTACGCCCCCATAATGTGCACCTGTTTCGCGTGCGACCTGACGGGCTGGTTTATTGGAAACGGTACTTTCGCTAAATACCGCCGGAATTTTATTCTGCCGGACTTTATCGATTACGTTACGAACCTGTTGCGGGGTTCCCTGTTGATCGGCATTAATCGGCCATAGATAGAGTTCTTTCAGTCCCAGATCGCGTGCCAGATAAGAAAATGCGCCTTCGCTCGATACCAGCCAGCGCTGTTCGGCAGGGAGGGTTTCTATTTGTTTACGCAGCGGTTCAAGCGTCTGACGGATCTTTTGTTTATAGGCGTCCGCATTGGCTTTGTAAGTTTCAGCATTTCCCTGATCGTATTTCACCAGCGCATCACGAATATTATCTACATAAATCAGTGCATTATCAGGCGACATCCAGGCATGAGGATTTGGTTTTCCATCATACGGACCCTCGGTAATGCTTATTGGAGTGATACCTGTAGTGACCACCACATCCGGTACGTTTTTCAATCGTTGATAAAATTTTTGAAACCAGAGTTCGAGGTTGAAGCCATTTGAAAGGATTAGCTGTGCCCCCTGAGCACGCTTTATATCTCCGGTTGTAGGCTGATATTCATGGATTTCTGCGCCAGGCCGGGTAATCGAACTGACTTCGGCGGCGTCCCCTGCCACGTTCTGTGCCATGTCAGCAATTACCGTGAATGTCGTGATGACCTTAAACTTTTCAGCAGCATAAGCGCCATGAATAGCTGTCAGTCCTGTGATAAAGGTGCTTAACAGGATTATCTTTACCGTCTTTAGTTGAAGCATGGTTATCTCCTGATGAAATCACTGTTTGTTAATAATTAGTAATGTTATAACATAGCTTATACTATGCAACATAGCACAGGCTATATTTAAATGAGAAAAATTATCTTTATCATTTAAGAGCTGATGGCACAGTATTTCATGGCTTATGCAAGCGCTGATATCTCAGACATGCCACCTTTAATGCAACATGGTTGCGTTAAAATGTGCATTAATGCAACATAGTTGCTGTTAATCACTGAGCTATGTTGGGATATGAAAATGTCAGAAGCGCCTATAACAGAGTCAGAACCTCTCACTTTTACTCTTCCTGATGGCTCTCTGAAGCACGTCAGAAAAGGGGCAACTTTGCAGAACGTTGCAGAAAGCATCGGTTCTTCCGTCTCGAAAAGCGCTGTGTACGCGGAAATTGATGGTAAATGTGTGGATCTGCTTGAGAAAGCAAAGAACAGTGGAAAGCTCAATATCATTACAGTTTTTGATGAAGAAGCGTTGGGCCCGATTCGCCGAGGTTGTCTTCTCCTTCTCGCAGCGTCTGTAAAACAGCTGTTTCCCTCGGCCAGGATGGTTGAAGGGCAACTGACTAAGGAAGGGTTTTATTACGATTTCGCGGTAGATAAACCTTTTACTCGCGATGACCTGGGGATGATTGAGCAGCACATGACAAGTCTGATCGCTGAAAACCCGCCGATTATTAAAGAGCAGGTCACGCGGGCACAGGCTATTGACTGTTTTGAGCAGCGGGGCGAGAAATTCAAATCAACGGAGTTGATGGAAATACTGGCAGATAAGTCGGTGACACTATGCCATCTCAGGCAGTTCACGGACGGCTTTAATGGCCCATTGGTTCCGGATCTTCGTTTTCTAAAAAATATGAAGTTGCTTAACGTATCCGGTGCTTACTGGCGTGGTGAAGCCAACAATGTACAGCTACAGCGGATTTATGGCACGGCATGGGCCAGCAAAAAACAGCTTGATGGCTGGCTTGAGAAAACGGCAGAAGCGGAGAAACGTGATCATCGCAAGCTGGGTCGGGAGCTGGATTTGTTTCATTTTCAGGACAATGCGCCAGGCGCGGTTTTCTGGCATCCCAGGGGGTGGACAATCTTTCAGTCGCTTATTGCCTATATGCGTAGCCGCCATGAGGTGGCGGGTTACGTTGAGGTCAATACGCCTGATGTCATGGACCGCAGCCTGTGGGAAATTTCCGGTCACTGGGATAATTATCGTGATCATATGTTTACGACACAAACCGAGGATGGCCGGAATTTCGCTCTCAAGCCGATGAACTGTCCTGGGGCGGTATCGCTGTTTAAATACGGGATCAAGAGTTACCGCGATTTACCCGTTCGCCTGTCTGAATTTGGTAAAGTCCATCGTTATGAACCCTCTGGATCGCTGCATGGCTTATTACGGGTCCGCCATTTTACTCAGGATGACGCGCATATCTTTTGCACGCTGCAACAGGTCGAGGGGGAATGTAAAAGTATCCTTCAGTTGGTGCTTGATATTTATAAGCAATTTGGATTTGAAGAGGTCGCAATCAAGTTATCCACTCGTCCTGAAAAGCGGATGGGAAGCGACGCAGACTGGGATAGGCTGGAAAACGCGCTCTCAGCCTCTCTGGAAGCGCAGGGATTACAATGGTCGGTAAATCCCGGTGAAGGTGCCTTCTATGGCCCTAAACTGGAGTTTGTGTTACGCGACGCGATTGGTCGTGACTGGCAGTGCGGAACGCTACAGGTGGATATGAATCTGCCTGAGCGATTTGATATTGGCTATATTGCCGAGGATGGCTCGACAAAACGCCCGGTGATGTTGCACAGGGCGCTCTTCGGCTCCCTTGAGCGGTTCACCGGTATCCTTCTTGAACATTACGTCGGTAAACTGCCCGCCTGGCTGTCGCCGGTTCAGGCCGTGGTCATGACGATTACCGACAAGCAGCATCACTATGCGGAGCAGGTTTTGAAGGCGCTTCGCAAGAAAGGGCTGCGTTGTGAGGCCGACCTCCGCAATGAAAAAATTGGATTTAAAATCCGTGAACAGACTCTGGCCCGCATTCCTTTCCTGCTGATCGTTGGCGATGCGGAGGAGAATGCGGCGCGTGTCACGGTGCGCGATCGTACCGGGAGGTGCATGGGGACGCTGTTACTCAATGAGGCGGCAGACGCTATCAAAATATGTTGCCAGCCACCGGAGGTTCACCTTGATTAAGCAAAGCAGAAGCGATATCCCCCGACGCGAGAGCGGTCGTCACGTCTGGCCGGTGAAGGAGGATGATACCCAAAGCAACGATATCGATTTTTATAAAACGGCGTTCAGAGAACAGTCCAGGCGATGGGGGCTTTCCGAGATCATTCTTAGTAATACTGGTGATGGAGAAATATCACTCTATCAGTCTGTTAATCAGGGGGCAGATGTTCCTCACGTACTGATTGCGGCAGGGTTTCATGGAGAAGAACCCGCGGGATGTTGGGGGATGCTGGATTTTTTGCGCGAGGGCTCCCCTGAATTGTTTGATAACGTAGCCGTGAGTTTTTTACCGCTTGTAAACCTCTCTGGTCTGCGCACTGGTAGCCGCCTTAATAGTCTTGGACAGAATCCAAACCGAGGCTTTACCAAAGGTGCAGAAGTCGAGCCTTCTATTGAAGGAAAAGTACTGCTCAACTATGAAACGCTTCTGAAAAACGCAGCAAGTCATGGTGTGCTCTGTTGCCATGAAGATATTCTTCGTCATAAGGCGTATCTCTACACTTTCGAACATGCTACTCGCTTGGGTCATTTCAGCGTGGCATTACGTGATGAACTTGAACGCTTTTTCCCGGTCATGGAAAAAGAGCGAGTTGATGGTTGTGAATGTGAGGATGGCATTATTTTTAACCATTTCGATTCGTCATTTGAATCATGGTTGTTTTCTTCCTGTTCCGACGTCGCAGCGTGCACTGAAACGCCGGGATTGCAACCCTTTGCAAAACGAGCAGAAGCAAACCGTTATTTAATCGGCGCGTTTATCTCATCGATACTGGAGCGCAACAGCATCGGGAGCGGGATGTCATGAAGCCTTTATTACTGACCAATGCATTAATAATCAATGAAGACTTGCGCTATCCGGCCGACATCCTCATTGATAAAGGACGGATCCAGAAAATTGCCTCGCTTATTCCCTCCCGAACGGAATGGCAGGTTATTGATGTGCGAGGGAAATGGGTGATCCCCGGTATGATTGACGATCAGGTTCATTTCCGCGAACCCGGTCTGACGCATAAGGGAACCATTGCCAGTGAATCAGCTGCCGCTGTAATGGGAGGCATTACCAGTTTTATGGAAATGCCTAACGTTACGCCACCAACAACGACCCTTCAGGCGCTGCGTGAGAAATTTCAACGTGCCTCGCATTCTTCGCTGGCGAACTACAGTTTTTACTTCGGCGCGACGAACGATAATCTTGACGAACTGAAAGCGCTTACGGCTTCGCAAGCCTGTGGGGTGAAGGTGTTTATGGGAGCTTCTACCGGAAATATGCTGGTGGACGATGAACAGATCCTGGAAAGTATTTTCGCCAACGCACCCTGCCTGGTAGCAACACATTGCGAGCATACCCCGACAATAAAGCATAATGAGGAGACATGGCGGGCTCGTTTGGGGGACGCTATTCCTGCTGGCGAACATGCCGCTATTCGTTCTGTGGACGCCTGCCTGACATCTTCCCACCAGGCCGTCTCTCTGGCGAAAAAACATCGTACCCGATTACATGTCCTGCATATCACCACCGCAGATGAACTCGCTCTCTTTGATGCTGCTCCCACGCTGGAGGCGCTGCGCCAGAAAACCATTACAGCTGAAGCCTGCGTTCATCACCTGTTTTTTAATTATGACGATTATGAAATGCTGGGGCATAAGCTCAAATGTAATCCATCCGTAAAATCCTCTTTTCATCAGGAAGCCCTCCGGAGAGGCGTTAATGAAGGCATTATTGACGTTATCGCGACTGACCATGCGCCGCATTTGCTGGAGGAAAAGCAGAATGACTATTTTGCTGCGCCTTCCGGCTTACCGCTGGTGCAGCATGCTCTTCCTGCACTGCTGGATATGAGCAGCAGGGGGATTTTTACCCCGGAAATGGTGGTGAGAAAGACCAGCCATGCTGTAGCCGAGCGCTTCCAGCTCAAAGATCGTGGCTATATCAGAGAAGGCTATTGGGCGGACCTGGTGGTTATCGATCCGTTTAGTCATCAACAGATAATCCGGGAGGATGTGGCATACAAATGCGGGTGGTCCCCCTTTGAAGGCCGGATTTTGTCAGGCGGGGCGGTTGATATGACGCTGGTAAATGGCCACGTTATCTGGAATGGGCGCACCATACAGCAGAAGTACGGCCTGCCACTGGAATTCTGTCGCTAGCCACGTATTTATTTTGCTCAGGCATAACTTCTCCCCGAGAATTCAGAAGAGGCAAATCTTGTGAGTATTATTATTCCTGGTTCTTTCCCGGCACGACGACTGCGCCGTTCTCGCACCCATTCTTTCAGTCGCCGTCTGGTCGCTGAAAATCAGCTGACCGTAGATGACCTGATTTTACCGGTATTCATTATTGAGGGGCAAAACCTGCGACAGGAAGTGCCGTCGATGCCGGGCGTATTTCGTCTGTCGGTTGATATGTTGCTTCATGATGCCGCGCAATTTGTTCAGGCAGGTATACCTGCTATTGCACTATTTCCGTGTATAGACAGTTCTGCTAAATCGCTGATGGCAGACGCTTCGTGGGATCCATCCGGTTTAGTACCGCGAGCTGTAAGGGCGCTGAAAAAGGCTTTTCCTGAACTCGGGGTGATAACTGACGTTGCTCTTGACGCCTATACGACACATGGTCAGGACGGCATCACTGACGAAAATGGATATGTACTTAATGAGCCGACAAAAGAAATTCTCACCAGACAGGCGCTTACCCACGCCGAAGCAGGCGCAGATATTGTCGCTCCAAGCGACATGATGGATGGCCGCATCGGTCATATCAGACAAGCGTTTGAAACGAATGGACTGCTTAATATCCAGATAATGGCGTATTCAGCAAAATACGCGTCGAACTATTATGGTCCTTTTCGCGAGGCGACGAAATCTGCTGTATCACTGGGTAAACGGGACAAAAAAAGCTATCAGATGGATCCGGCGAATGCAATGGAAGCTATGCATGAAATTGCCCAGGATTTGCAGGAAGGGGCAGACATGGTGATGGTTAAGCCGGGCATGCCTTACCTGGATATTATCAGGGAAGCCAGGAAAACTTTTGCAGTACCCGTCTTTGCCTATCAGGTTTCAGGGGAATATACGATGCATATGGCCGCTTTCCGAAATGGTTGGCTGGACGAAGAAAAAACGGTGCTTGAATCACTTATGTGCTTCAAACGCGCCGGGGCGGATGGAATACTGACTTATTTTGCCAATACAGTAGCCCAGTTGCTTAATCAACATAAACGGGAATATTGATTCCCTGTTGACAAAATTCCTTAGTCGCTAAGCAGGAGCACCGCTGAGAGTAAACGTCATAATCAGCGAGAATTTCTATACTTTAATTCTTATCTTTATTGCGAATTCTGACGAATCGTTTGTATCAGCCCAATAATCTGGAGGAAGCAGTTATGGTCGAAACCAGTAAACAGGACCGTATGCCTTATCTACTTTTCCTGTGTGAAAACCGCATTCTTGCACAGAATATCGATGGTCATGTCATTGATCTTGGTGGATTAACCAAACAAAACGGCACCATTGACTGGCTTCTGGATGGCAATAAGGAAAAGGGGGAAAATCTCAAAACAGAAATCGAAGCGCTGGAGGATATTGCCAATAAGATAGATTTTCTTTTTCTTGATGGTCAGTTTACCAGCCTTCCTGACATATCGGCTGAATATAAAGATAAGCTTACATCAGCCCCTTCAATGGAAATCGTATTGAATGAACTTGGCGATAAGCCATAAGAAAGCCCAACGTCAGGAAGCTGATAAAAAGGAGGAAAGGCATGTCGGTCAAAAAAATAGCAGTTATTGGTGCAGGCGTACTCGGCCTGTCCGTGGCCCGCTCCCTGGCGCAACAGGGAGCAAAAGTCACTGTTTTTGAGCGTAGCCATGTGGGGGCGGGGACAAGCAGCACGACTTTTGCCTGGATTAATTCAAATGGCAAAACACCAGAAAGTTATCATCATCTCAATGCCCTGGCGATTGACGAGCATATCCGGCTACAACAGGAACGGACCACAGAAGGTCATTGGCTAAAAGCGACTGGGACTTATGAATGGGCGGCTGGTGCGCCAGAGCAAAAACGGTTACAAGACCGGGTCAGCCGTCTTTTGGAACTGAACTATCCTGTTCAGAACCTTTCCGCAGATGAACTTAAGCGCAAAGTTCCTGAAATCCGCGTGGGATCTCATGCCGGAGATATCTGGTATTTTCCAGGTGAATGCTTACTGGTACCTTCCGTTTTTATGGCATGGCTGGTGTCCGAGCTTCATGTTCATAACGCCGAACTGAAAACACAAAGCGAAGTGACAGAGTTAACTGAAGAAAAAAATAGGGCAGAGATAAGCCTTGCCAATGGCGAACGTTGGCAGGGAGACAGTATAGTCATTGCGGCGGGAAGATGGTCTGCCGAACTCGCTTCGCTACTTGGGCAGCAACTGGCAATGATCGATCCGAACCAGCCGAATAAAATCGCATGTGGTTTTCTGGGCTATACGCGCCCGGTGTTAACCCAGTTACAGGCGAATTTAATCACGCCAGGGTTAAATGTCCGGCCAGAAGGAGGGGGGCGATTACTGCTTCAGTGTCCCGACCTTGACAGCTTTGCCAATCCTGCAAATCCGGCACCGGTAGATAGCTATATCGGTGAAGAAATGCACAAAAGGCTACGGAAGCTATTTAATAATATGGAAATGGCACAGCTGGAACGTATAGCTGTTGGGCAGCGTTCCCGACCGGCAGATGGTCTTCCAGGGCTTGGTTATATCTCTGGTAAGCGACGAATCTACCTCATGGTGACGCACAGTGGTATGACTCTGGGGCCGTTGATCGGACGGCTTTGCGCGGAAGAGATTCTCCACGATAAGCGTTCTTCGCTTTTGAGTGATTTCTCTCCTGAAAGATTACTTGGGAAAACGGCAAAGGATTTTCCTGCTTTTACTACGTTACATTTCCCGGCTGCACAGTAATTTTTCAGTCGATGTTCACCACTGAAATGAAGATCAGAAAGCTAATAAACTAGATCCTGTTCAGCGGCATTAACAAAAAGCCTGTCCAACATGGGCAGGCCTGAAGCGTTTAAACTTGCAAAAATACGACAAGGTGTGTGATGTCAGGCTATATCTGGCCATTATAGCCCGCGTACGCATTGGTTACAGTCAGCCAGAACGCCTTCTGTAGAGGAACATCACTACCCAATAGTATCATTTTTTTGTGGGTGTGTTATGTTATTTTATAACATCCAGGCTCATATTCCGCATACCGAAAGATAACTAGTTGTTATGCGTTTTCTCATACTGTAGTTTCAGAGGAATATTTAACAAGAGGTTAACATGAAAATCAGTAAGATAGTTGCATTCTCCCTGACAATGGCTTCGACTCCGGCTCTGGCATTTCAGGCGAAAGATACGACTGGTTCAGATCTTTCAGGAAAGCAGTTGCGCGCAACAGAAGACAGCATCATCAGTAACTTTTACAGCCAGCATAGCAGGCAGTTTCAGACGACGACTTTAGGAACCTGTGCTGCTGTGGCAGTACCTGGATGCAATTGCCCTTTCTGTTCAATGTTGCGTAATCAAAAGCTTTGAGAGAGTTAAATAAATATATTACTTGTAAGAGCTGAAAGCTGAAAAGATTCTGGTGTAATCAACTAGAGCAGTAAATGCTGTAAAGTGAGGTGAATAGTATGAAAGGGAATTTGATATTCATGGATGTTATTCCCAGGGTAAATTCAAAAAGATTATTAAAGCCAGAAAGTAGATCTGCTATCAGCAGATCTACTATGAAAGGCGTTGTTAGGTTTGACAAGTATTAATGAGCGTGATCATCATGATGATGAGCTTCATGATCGTGATGTTCACCATGTACTTTTCCTGAACCGCCGACTGCAACAATATTAAATGGCTGCCCTTCGACGCTAATTTCACTGGTCTTTTTAAAAGAAGTAGCGTCTAACACAATAATTTTACTTTTCAACGGATCGGTGACGTAAATTTTATTGTCAGCGACTGCGATTCTCGGCCGTGGATCATTCCAGTGGCCATCCATTGAATAGGGATCAGTGACACGCACTGACTGCGAAATTTCCCCTTTCAGGACATCTATTTGATTAAGCTTTCCGTCTTCTGTAAACACATAGGCGAATTTCGCGCGTACCGGGTCTACAACGAAATGGACTCGACGGGTAGGCAACTGAATCAAACGGAAGCTATCCGATTCGGTAGGATCGACCAGAATAATCCGGTCTGGCCCATAATTACCGATAAAATATTGCATTCCCTTACCACCGATCAAGGTGGATGTGCTTCCCTCTGGCAACGTTTTCGCGTAGGGAAGGTGCCTGATAACCGGTGCCGCATTTTTTTGCGTAATCAGCAGGAGGCCAGTCTCACATGATAGGGCAAAAGTATCACCCGAGCCGGCTGAGCCGTGAAGTCCGGGGCATAAGGCATCATCACCCACTTTTTTACCTTGCAGGTCCACCACGCGAGCGCCGACAGGTCGTTTTGACGCATCATCAGGGTTGGGAATGGATACGACAGCATAATTATCGTAAGGAACAGCAACGCCGTGATGTGGCGCAACAACATTTACTTTCGTTATATTCTTCTGACCTTTAAGAACGGCGCTTTCACCCAGGATTTGCGCGCTATCTTCCCCGTCAAACCACTGGGCAATTTTGCCCTGACGTTCAACAAAATGACCAGGTTTTTTACCCGTTAGTTCCAGCGGTAATAATTTGGGAGCGTCAATATCAATGTCTGCATGATCTCCGTGATCATGGAAAGCAATGCCTGAAGCGATTGTAGATACTACGCCAGCACTACCCTGGATAGCGAAAATTGTGGCACCACTTTCGCTGCGAGATAAATTTGCAGGGCCTTTAACATTAAATGTTGCGAGCTTATCTCCATCCAGTGCATCAATAACATTCACAACGGGTTTATCATGATCGGCGACGAACAGACGCCATGCGGTTACGTCTTCATCTGCGAAAGCAGGCATCACAGAAAGGCCCAAAAGCAGCGTTGAGATTGAAGTAGATAATAAGCGTTTCTTCATAATGTTCTCCATCATATATAAAACTGTTCGGCGGGTATTTATGGCTGGGTATTACGGCTATTGCTCGCCGCTGTCGCAATCGCCGTTACGTTATGTTCCATCATTTCCAGGTAGGTAGAAGCCGGTCCTCCTGGTTCTGACAAGGCATCTGTATAAAGCACGCCAGCCACGTTAAGGCCAGCTTCTCTGGCAATTTGTTCAACCAGACGTGGATTGGAAATATTTTCAGAAAAAACAGCTGATGCGTTATTTTCTTTAATTTTCTTAAGTATGCCGGCAACGTCAGCGGCAGAGGCCTCTGATTCGGTGGATATACCCTGAGGGGAAAGGAAATGTATACCATATGCCTGTTCAAAATATTTGAATGCATTATGGCCTACGACGACAGTACGCTTTTCCTGTGGGATCGTAGCGACAGTCTTAATAATTTTATTTTCCAGATCCGCAAGTTTTGCATCATAAGCACGGGCATTAGCCTGATAAAAATCACAATTACTTTTATCTTGTGCACAAAAGGCTTCTGCAATATTTTTCACATATATTCTGGAATTCCCTACTGATTGCCAGGCATGTGGATCAAACGGTGCAGCATGAAAGACCGCTTTACCGTCATAAAAATGATAGTGTCCGCCTGCCGGGTCCTGGAGAATATTTGCTCCTTTTGTTGTTTCAATTACCGGTGCGGAAGTTTCACTTGCCTCGATCAACCGTGAAATAAAGCCTTCAAGTTGTAAACCATTTACCAGTATGACATCCGCTTTAGACATAGCGATCGCGTCAGCAGGAGAGGGCTCATAAACATGGGCATCGCCATTAGGGCCGACAATAGTACGCAGTTCGATGCGGTCCCGACCGATGTTTTTTGCCATATCGCCAATAACAGAAAAGCTTGCTATGACATTAATTTTCGCTTTCGCCGGGAAAGTAAAAAGTAAAAAAAGCATAGATGTCGTCAGGATGCATAAAGATATAAAACCGGGTTTTCTCATTAAATAATTTCCTCGATTTGTAGTGAAAAGATTAACGAAGTTTTTTTAAGTGGATGTTTTTCACCATCATGGCAGCAGCAGAGACAAGATACATAATTCCCACAGATAATATGATTGACGGTCCTGAAGGTAGTGAAAAATGAAATGAAAATAACAAACCGCTTATACATGCAAGCATTCCTATCAGGACAGAGGCTATGCACATTGTTGCTACACGTCTCGTCCAGAAACGAGCCGTCACAGCTGGCAAGACCATTACCCCGACAGAGAGCAAAGTGCCGAGTGCCTGAAAACCAGCGACAAGATTCAGTACCACCAGGGCCAGGAAAATAAAATGGACTGGCGATCCCAATCGTGAAACGGAGCGAAGAAATAAAGGGTCAAGGCACTCAGCAATAAGTGCGCGCCAGAATATAGAAACCAGCAGAAGTGTGAGCAGCGCGACAGAGAAAATTAACAACAGCGCTTCGTGATTGAGTGCAAGCACAGTTCCAAATAGGACATGCATAAGATCCACGCTTGAGCCTCGAAGCGATACAATGAGCACGCCGACTGCGAGTGAGATTAAATAAAAAGCAGCCATTGAAGCGTCTTCTTTTTGCACTGTTAAGCGGGAAACCGCCCCTGCAAAAATAGCGACTATCAGCCCTGCGACAAGCCCACCAATAGTCATCGGTAATATATCTAATCCGTAGAGTAAGAAGCCAAATGCAGCACCGGGCAAGATAGCATGTGACATGGCATCACCAACCAGACTCATACGGCGTAATGTTAAAAAAACGCCAACCGGGCAAGCGCTTAAACAAAGCAGAAATGAACCATAAAGCGCCCGGCGCATAAAACCGAAGCCGACAAAAGGTGCTAGAACCCATTCATGAAGCCAGTTCATGAATGTGTAGCCTCATGTTGCCCAGGTAAAGCACGTGCTGTGCCCATATTCTGTGCCGGTAGAAGTGAGGTATGGCGCAGAACTTGTTCTGTTTCGTCCCATGCCACTAATTTACCGTTTAACAAAATGGCCTGTGGAAAATGATTTCTAACCAGACCGATATCATGCATGACAGCTAAGACAGTACGTTTCTGAGCATGCCAGCGGTTTATCAGCACAAGCAAGTCATCAATAGTAGTGGCGTCAATGGCATTAAAAGGCTCATCAAGCAAGATGATGTTTGCCTGTTGAAGAATGACCCGTGCG
The DNA here is from genome assembly GCF_018199955.1 of Klebsiella sp. P1954. Classification (NCBI taxonomy): domain Bacteria; kingdom Pseudomonadati; phylum Pseudomonadota; class Gammaproteobacteria; order Enterobacterales; family Enterobacteriaceae; genus Klebsiella; species Klebsiella sp. P1954. The sequence continues at coordinate 4,930,297 of NZ_CP073373.1, forward strand.
AAGAGCGCGCGTTGAAGCTGCCCCCCGGATAATGCACTAAGCTGTCTTTTTTCAAACCCTGCTAATCCTACTGATCCCAATGCATCACTAAGCCGTTTACGATCCTCAATTCTGTGATGACGGAATAACCCTCTTTCAGGCCATAAACCTAGGGAAACTAAATCTGAAACAGTTGCAGGGAAAGTGCGATCCAATTCCGATATTTGTGGCAGATAGGCAATGCGCGCCTTTGGTTCTACGGTACAGGAGCCACTTAACGGAGCCAGAATCCCTGCGATACCTTTAAGCAGTGTTGACTTACCAGAACCGTTAGGGCCGATGATGGCTGTAAGGGACCCTTTTTGTATCGTCCCGGTAATATTTTGTATCGCAGGTAAACCCTCATAACCCAGCGCCAGATTTGCAAAACGCAAAGAGTAGTCGTGCATGACATCCATTCCACATAATAAGTTACTTTTTGTAACGTTATAACATAACAAATGTAATGTAAACGTTTAATCGATTTTTTGATATGGAACGTGCATGTACGAAGCCAGGCTTAAGGTAGCGTTAAAATTGATAATCGTTTCAGCGAGTAAGAGAAAACATAAAAGGCTAAGGTTAATTCCTTCAGATAACAGCGAGATTAAATATTTGATACCTAGGGAATGTTGGGAGGATCAAGCTGTTGCCATAAAAAATGGTGCCCAAAAGGGCACCAGATGCATCAGGTACCGATTATCCCGCCATTCGATTTAGTGATAACGACTGTTGAAGAACGTGGTCGTCCGTCTGATCTTGAATCTGGCCAGTTGGAGATAGCCCGAGGGTTGCTCGGATCGGTAATGTCGTCGCCGCCTTCGCCGGGATGCTGGATATTAATAAACAGCGTACGGTTGTCCGGCGTAAAGGCGATACCGGTAATTTCACACCCGCGTGGCCCGGTCAAAAAGCGGCGATACTCATTGGTGCCGGGCAGGGTCGCTATCATCTGGTTATTCCCAATCCCTTCATACGCCTTTTTATTAATCGTACTGGAGGAGACATCAGTCTGGATCCACAGCACGCCGCGGTGATCGAAGGAGAGCCCATCAGGGCTGCCGAATTCTGCCCCCTGCATGGAGCCTTTCGCTTTAGGATCGTCACTGTCAGTACGCCCGGCGAGCACCAGAATATTCCACGTAAATTTCGCTGAGGCGGGGTCTGCCCTCTCTTCGCGCCAGTGCATGATATGGCCGAACTGGTTGTTGGCGCGCGGGTTGGCTGCGTCAACCGGGGCTTTGCCCTCTTTACCGCGATCGGAATTGTTGGTGAGCGTGCAATACACGCTGCCTTTCGCATGGGTATCAACGGCTATCCATTCCGGGCGATCCATTTTTGTTGCGCCCACCGTATCGGCAGCAAGGCGCGTTTTGATCAGCAGATCGCCCTGATTGTCGAAACCCTTGCTTTGATCAAGGCCATTTTCACCGAAGATTAGCGGCAGCCAGTCGCCGGAACCGTCGTCATTGAATCTGGCGACATAGAGCGTGCCTGACTCCAGCAACTGCATATTTGCCTTGCGATCGCCAGGGTCATATTTGTTCTCGGAGATGAATTTATAGATGTATTCAAATTTCTGATCGTCGCCCATATAGACCACAACGCGATTATCCCCCGCCAGCGTCACGGCGGCACCTTCATGCTTAAAGCGACCTAATGCGGTATGTTTGCGCGGTGTGGAGGTCGGATCGTAGGGGTCAATCTCCACCACCCATCCAAAGCGGTTCGGCTCGTTGGGCGTTTTATCGACGCTGAAACGTTCGTCAACCTCGTTCCAGCGGTAGGATTCATCGCTATCGCTAATGCCGTAGCGCTTCTCCAGCACGTTACGCGGCGCTTTTTTAACAAAAATATCCGACCAGTTCTCTTCACAGGTCAGGTACGTCCCCCACGGGGTTTTACCATTGGCGCAGTTTTGCATGGTGCCCAGTACCACTTCGCCTTGCGGATCGGCGGCGGTTTTCATCAACGCCTGATGACGCGCCGGACCGCTCAGTTGCATTGGTGTATTAACGGTAATGCGACGAGCAAAGCTGGAGGGACGGACTACCTGCCAGCCCACGTTATCTTTTTTCACCTCGATAACTGATATACCCATCGCATTCTGACCCTTACGGGCCTTATCAAGATCCCAGTTGGCGGTACCGTCTTTAAACAGCATGCCGTTATCAATGTACTCATGGTTGAGCGCCAGCAGACCGTGTGCCGGGTTCTCTTTGCCCTGCGGCAGGCTAAACCAGGCCATGCCGTCATGGTGCATACCGGCCTGCGCCGCCTGTTCGTCGGTGGTGTTGCTAGCGTCGAATTTAAATTCCGGCAGATTACCCTTTATGCCCACAGCATCGCCCCAGCGATAAAACGGACGGGCTATATAGCCTTCCGGCACGGTGACAGTGTCTGCTGTCGAAACGGGAATGCTGGTGAAGCCCAGTGACACCGCTTTAGATAATGCTGAGGGATTTGCCTTCGCCGCGAAGGCGTTTTCTGGCTTGACTAGATAAGGAAAGGAGACGGCAGCGCCCGCCACCATTCCCATTTGCAGAAAGCGGCGACGGGACATAAAAGCGCTGACTACCTCAGAAAAGACGGGGTTCACGCTGTGGTTACTGATCTCATCGCTGTGCTCCTTTTTAAACACCGATTTAAGGGGGCTGCTCATATCGTTTTCCTGTAATTTCCATAGATTTGCGTGGCAATACAGGACAGTTTAAAAAATATTTGTTACAAATTTATAACATGAGAAATAACGGAGGTTCAGGAGAAAAAGCTCACTGGCATTTTTGTATTACTGATAAATAAAGCCGTCCCCACCTAAGCGGAGACGGCTTCGTTATACTAACAATTCAGCGGTTCTCCTGAACCATCATATAAGGCGACACATATGCTTTTCTGCATATATCCAGATAGTCCGACCACCACTGCATCATCGCCTTGCGGGCTTCCAAGTGTTCTGCCTTGTGAATATAAGCCATGCGCACGGTATTGCGCTCCTGATGACTCATCTGGCGTTCTACTGCATCCTTTGCCCATAAACCCGATTCCATCAGCGCACTGCATGCCATCGCCCGAAAGCCGTGGCCACAGATATCCTTTTTCGTGTCGTAGCCCATCACCCGCAGTGCCTTATTGACCGTGTTTTCACACATTGGCTTATACGGGTTATGGTCGCCGGGGAAGATCAGTTCATTATTACCGGTGATATCCTTAATCTGTTTCAGAATTGCGATGGACTGTTCTGAGAGGGGTACGATATGCGGCATTCGCATTTTGGCCCCGCGGCCGGAATAACGCACTCCAATAATGGGTTCTCGCGTCGCGGGTATCGTCCAGACTCGGTTTGTGAAATCAATCTCTGACCAGCGGGCGAAACGCAGTTCACTGGAGCGAATGAACACATGCAGCATCAGCAGGACGGCCAACCGCGTCAGTTCACGGCCCTGATGATATGCCTCAATACGTTCAAGCAGTTCAGGCAGCCGCTCCAGTGGCAGGGCAGGATAGTGCCGTCTGACAGGAGGTGTGGTCACGCCGCCAAGATTTGCTGCCGGGTTCGTATCGATTAACCCCTGATGAACCGCATGGCGCATTATGTTACTCAGGTGCTGCCGCGTGCGGGACGCAACTTCCAGCAGACCTTTTTCCTCGATCCTTTTCAGCAGGTCAATGAAATGACGGGGTTTAAGTTCTGATACAGGCAGGTTGCCAATGACCGGAAAGATGTGATTGTTCATGCTGGCAAGCAGACGGTCAGCGGTGTTCTGCGACCATTTTCGGTTACTTTTATGCCACGCCAGCGCCACGTTTTTAAAAACTTTATCCGGTGTTCGTGAGCCACGTTCAGCAGCCCGCTGCTGTACCGGGTTGATATTCAGCGCCAGCATTTTACGGACACCTTCACGCTGCTGTCGCGCATCAGAGAGGGAGACGGCAGGATAGGCACCCAGCGCAATGCGCGATTCTTTACCGTTAATACGGTACTTGAGATACCAGTGACGTGAGCCACCCGGCTTGACCAGCAGATACAGACCGTGGGAATCGGAGACTTTAAAGGGTTTATCAGAAGGCTTGAGAGTGCGGATTTTCGCGTCGGTAAGGGACATATGGGGGTCGCTCCATTATCGAACTAACCTGACCCCAGATTTGACCACCAATTTTTCCCGATGCGGAGGGTAAAATCAAAATGCACCGGGAAGAGTTTTCACGCTAACCTGTTGAACCAACATCATATAATGATTCGCAAGGATGCATGAAAACAGCAAATTGGCTCCTCTGACTGGACTCGAACCAGTGACATACGGATTAACAGTCCGCCGTTCTACCGACTGAACTACAGAGGAATCGTGTGAACGGGGCGCATATTAACGATGCCATCCGGCCTTGTCAAAGCCTGATTCAAAGAATTGCGTTCGACTGCTGACAATTTCAGCAATCGCCACCCATGCGCTGTTTTTTTCACCATGTTGCACCGTTGTAGTGCGAATGTACCCCTAATGGGGCATACCACAATCTGCTTACCGGGCAAATAAAAACCGAATTGCTATCACTATCCCTTATAACACTGCCTGCGGCGGGCGACAGCCGAGGAAATGCAAAGCTGGCAAGCAAATTGCAAAAGCCAGTGCATCATACTCCCAGCGTTGACGCTGGCGTTCCTTACAGGAGGCAAAATGAACTTAAGACGACTGAAATATTTTGTGAAAATCGTCGATATCGGCAGTCTGACCCAGGCCGCTGAAGTCTTGCATATCGCCCAACCGGCCCTCAGCCAACAGGTCGCGACCCTGGAAGGTGAAATGGACCAGCAGTTGCTGATACGCACCAAGCGAGGGGTCACGCCAACGGAAGCCGGTAAAATTCTCTACACCCATGCGCGCACTATCCTGCGCCAGTGCGAGCAGGCGCAGCTGGCGGTCAATAACGTCGGCCAGACGCTGCGTGGTCAGGTGTCGATCGGCCTGGCGCCAGGCACCGCGGCCTCCGCCATTACCATGCCGTTGCTGCAAACGGTGCGCAATGAGTTGCCTGAGGTGATGGTCTATCTGCAGGAGAGCAGCGGCACAGCGCTGAATGACAAGCTGCTGGCGGGCCAGCTGGATATGGCGGTGCTCTATGAGCGTTCGCCGGTGGCAGGCATCGTCAGCCAGCCGCTGCTGAAAGAAGACCTTTACCTGGTCGGCACCCGCGACTGCCCGGGGCAGAGCGTGGATCTCACTGCGGTGGCGGAGATGAACCTGTTCCTGCCGCGCGATTACAGCGCAGTGCGGGCGCGGGTCACCGAGGCATTCACCCTGCGTCGTCTGTCGGCGAAAATTATCGGCGAGATCGAATCCATCACCACCCTGACCGCGGCCATCGCCAGCGGCATGGGGGCGACGGTGTTACCGGAATCCGCTGCTCGTTCCCTGTGCGGGGCGGCGAACGGCTGGATGGCGCGGATCAGCACGCCTTCAATGAGCCTGTCGCTGTCGCTGAACATGTCGGCTCGCGGCAGTCTGTCGCCGCAGGCGCAGGCGGTGAAAGAGATCCTGCTGTCTCTGGTGAGCCGCCCATCGCTGGAAAACCGTGAACTGCAGCTGGTCAGTTAGGGTATATTCTCTTAAGGAATAAGTTGCTGGTTTTTATTATTTGTTACCTGGGACAACAGACTTTAACAATAGCAGATACGTTAAGTCCATTGGCCCGGAGGAAAGGGTGAACTTCCAGCAGCTGAAAATTATCCGTGAGGCGGCCCGTCAGGATTACAACCTGACGGAAGTCGCGAATATGCTCTATACCTCGCAGTCAGGCGTCAGTCGCCATATCCGGGAACTGGAAGAGGAGCTGGGGATTGAGATCTTTATCCGCCGCGGCAAACGCCTGTTAGGCATGACCGAGCCGGGTAAAGCGCTGTTATCGATTGCCGAGCGGATCCTCAATGAAGCCAGTAACGTTCGGCGGCTGGCGGATCTCTTCACTAACGATGCGTCAGGCGTCTTAACTATCGCCACCACCCATACTCAGGCGCGCTACAGCCTGCCGCCGGTCATTAAAGCTTTCCGCGAGCTGTTCTCAGATGTTCGCGTCGAGCTGGTGCAGGGTACCCCGCAGGAAATCGAAGCGCTGCTGCATAACGGCGGAGCGGATATCGGCATCGCCAGCGAGCGCCTGAGCAACGATCCGACGCTGGCGGCTTTCCCCTGGTTCCGCTGGCATCACAGCCTGCTGGTGCCGAAGGATCATCCTTTGACGCAGGTTTCCCCCCTGACGCTGGAGGCGATCGCCCGCTGGCCGTTAATCACCTACCGCCAGGGGATCACTGGCCGTTCGCGCATTGATGAGGCGTTCAACCGCAAGGGGTTGATGCCGGATATCGTGCTGAGCGCGCAGGATTCCGATGTGATCAAGACCTATGTGGAGCTGGGGCTGGGCGTCGGGCTGGTCGCCGAGCAGTCCGGTGATGCCCGGGAAGCGGACACCTTTACGCGTCTTGATACCCGCCATCTGTTCGATGCCAATACCGTGTGGTTGGGACTGAAGCGGGGCCAGCTGCAGCGGAATTACGTTTGGCGCTTTATCGAATTGTGCAATGCTGGACTGTCGCTGGATGAGATTAAGCGTCAGGCGATGGAGCCGGAAGAGGTCGCAATCGACTATCAGATTTAAGGAAATGCTGGCCAGCGGGTCGGGGAGTGGAAATAACGCTATAATTCACACACGTGAGTCGCGACTGAGGAAGGGAAAATGACGATGCGGCGTGTGAAATTACTCTGTACGGCGCTGATACTGCTTGCCAGCCACGGCGCGCTGGCCGTCAGCTATCCGCTGCCGCCGGAGGGGAGCCGTTTGGTGGGCAGCGCATTTACCATTGCCGTTCCGGAGAATAACACCCAGCCGCTGGAAAGTTTTGCCGCCCAGTACGGCCAGGGGTTAAGCAATATGCTGGAAGCCAACCCCGGGGTCGATGTCTATTTGCCGCACTCCGGTTCGACGCTGACTATTCCGCAACAGCTGATCCTGCCTGACACCGTGCGGGAGGGGATCGTGATCAACGTCGCCGAGATGCGTCTCTATTATTACCCGCCGCTGGGCAATAGCGTGGAAGTCCTGCCAATCGGCATTGGTCAGGCCGGACGCGAAACGCCGCGTAACTGGGTGACGGCAGTAGAGCGTAAGCAGGAAGGCCCCACCTGGGTGCCAACCGCCAATACCCGCCGCGAGTATGCGAAAGAGGGCAAAACGCTGCCGGCGATGGTGCCCCCCGGGCCCGATAATCCGATGGGGCTGTATGCGATCTACATCGGCAGGCTCTACGCCATCCACGGCACCAATGCCAACTTTGGTATCGGGCTGCGCGTCAGCCAGGGATGCATCCGCCTGCGCAATGACGATATTAAATTCCTGTTTGATAACGTGCCGGTTGGGACGCGGGTTCAGCTGATCGATCAGCCGGTGAAGTACAGCGTGGAGCCGGACGGCAGTCACTGGCTGGAGGTGCACGAGCCGCTGTCGCGCAACCGCGCGGAGTTTGAATCCGACAGAAAAGTCCCCTTGCCGATGACCTCGGCGCTGCGCGAGTTTACTCAGGGGCCGGGAGTGAGTCCTTCGCAGGCCGAGCAGACCCTGCAGCGCCGCTCCGGCATGCCGGTGAATATCAGCGCCACAGCGGCGCAGGGAAGTTTGTAGCGGGTCGTTTAGTCTGATTAACGGCTATTGTAAGAAGGCTCTTTTGCTGACGATGCATTCAACGTTGTTGGGAATAAGGATCGGGAAACCGATCCTTAACTTATCAATAGTGGCTGTGATGGCGTTTTAATAAGGGCGCCAGGAGATGCTCAGGAGGGTATGATAAAGTCTGCAAATATATCTATGGACTTAATCTTGTTACTGAGGATTTTTTTTGGGCTGCCATTGTCCATGAAAGCGAAGATCCCCTTTATAATAGCCATTATCCAGAATATAAGACGGATGAGTTCTGCTGAATCCCTATTGTCAAAACACGCCTGACCACAGTCACTACCGCTGAACCCCATCGCCGCTGATAAGCGAATCAGGGGATGGCGTCACTGATTGTTGGCAATGGGGACATGCTGCAGCATCACTTCAACGATCCAGTCAATAAAAACGCGCAGCTTGGCGTTGACATGGCGGTTCGGTGGAAACGCCAGGTACAGAGGCATTGGGCTAATCCGCCATTGTGTAAATAATGGAATCAAAGCGCCAACGGCCTGATGCGCTGCCGCCATATAGTTGGGCAGCGCAATCACGCCTAAGCCAACTAACCCAGCTTCGAGGTAAGCATTGCCATCATCCACGGCAAGTACGTAGTTGCCCGTGATTTCAATACGTTCATTCTCACTGCACAGTACCAAAGGATCAATCTTACTGGTGCGTGAGGACAAGAATCCCACTATGCAATGGTCAGTATTTTGCAGCTCGCGCGGGTGTGCGGGAGCGCCAAGGCGTTCCACATAGCTGGGGCGACGTAGACGCCGATTTGCAAATCGCCGACATGGCGTGCGATTAGGGACTGGTCGGTGATTTGACCACCGCGCAGAACGCAATCCACGTTGTCGCCGATCAGATCCACTACCCGGTCGCTCACACCCATGTCGATCTGGATATCAGGGTAGCGGGCGTGGAAAGCCGGTAGCGCCGGCACCAGAATAAGGCGGGCCAGCGGACTCGGTACATCCACCCGTAGCCGTCCCCTGGGCGTCATCGCCGCACTGGACAGGCTGTTTTCAGCATCCTCCATGTCTGCTACGCAGCGGCAGACCCAGCGGTTACCGCCGGATCGAAAGTCTGTAGCCATAAGGTTGGGAGCAGCATCGCTGCTTTTCACCTGCGGGGATCACATACGGAACGTTGGACGGTACCTACGTTACGATGCTGCTTATACCCGCTGGCGGAGAGATGTCAGAAGCGGCGGTGTTGCCGATCTTTTTTGGAACCGCGCATTATTGCCTTACACCCAGGTATGGTCCGGCACGGTTAAACCGCCTTTATTTAAGCCTTTGCGGGAGCGTGGGGCTCACGGCCGTTCAGCTTGCCTGATAGCAAGAAAATAGCACCTACACCAGGATAAGATTGCATGCTTGGGGAGCGGAGAGGATCACGGAAAGCAAAAATCCCGCTCAGGTTTCCCTGAGCGGGATTTTTAAATTTGGCTCCTCTGACTGGACTCGAACCAGTGACATACGGATTAACAGTCCGCCGTTCTACCGACTGAACTACAGAGGAATCGTGTGAACGAGGCGCATACTACTGGCCTCGCATTTTTGTGTCAACACTAAAATTAACCTGCTGATTCAAATGGCTAAATTTAGCTCAACACGTTGTTTTAGTGAACAATGCGCCGATCGCCTTCGTCCTGCAGGCCATTCTCACGTCTACGCGCCAGCGGATCCTGGCGGTAAAAGTGGCAAAAACGCTGCCACAGGGCCGGGAAGCGAGGCGCGAACAGTTCGGGCGCACTGAAAAAATATTCCGAGAGGACAGCAAAGCATTCTGCGGGATCGGTGGCGGCATAGGCGTCAATACTGGCGGCGCTTTCGCCTACCAGATCTATCTCATCCTGAATGTTGTTCATCGCGGCGTGGAGATCGTGCTCCCAGCCGGCAACTTCACGCAACGGGATAAGCGGCACGCCGCTGGCCCGGTCGCCGTTCCGCGTATCAAGCTTATGCGCCACTTCATGCACCACAAGGTTAAAGCCTGACGCATCAAAAGAGTCTTGAATATCCAGCCAGTTCAGCACTACAGGACCCTGTTGCCAGCTTTGTCCCGACTGTACCACCCGCTGGTTGTGGACCAGACCAATATCATCCTCCCATTCATCATCGACGATGAAAGGGGCAGGGTAGATCAGCACTTCATGGAAGCCATCCAGCCACTCAATGCCCAGCTCTAGCACCGGCAGACAAAAGAGCATAGCAATGCGCGCCTGATGCAGCGGGGTCAGCTCCAGCCCCTGCAATGCCACCAGCCGCTTTTGCTGTAAAAAACGGGCAGCCATCTGCGTGAGCTTGTGCTGCTCAGTGGACGAAAGATGGGCTAAAACCGGAATGGCAAGCGCTTGCTCCCAGGGCATCTCTGCGTTGCCGGACTCATCATCTGCTTTCCAGGGCCATTTAAACATCATATTGCTCGCAAAGTCGTCACTTGAACACAATTACCGAAACGGGAGCTATTAAAATGCCAAAGATCCTGGCATTATAGCAACCATCACAGCGGAGAGATGCCGGAGCGGCTGAACGGACCGGTCTCGAAAACCGGAGTAGGGGCAACTCTACCGGGGGTTCAAATCCCCCTCTCTCCGCCACTTTTCTTGCTCTAACCTTCCCTTCAATAACACCGTTAGCTTCAGGTATAACGCCTGCGCTGGGGTATCACCATCATCATCGTCCTGGTTTCAGCGTAGAGTCGCGGTAGCGCGCTTTATCCTTTTGGCACCTTATCGCCGCTTTTAGCCCGAACGAGCTTAAACGCATCATAAAGAGGGAAGGTACGCCTGGAAAGCGGCAATGTCGAAAAGAGTGATCTCAACGGAGCGGGAACATAAAAAAGCCCGCTGAACGCGGGCTTTGACGGGGATCAGAACTGATAGACCAGGCCGAGGGCGACGATATCATCGGTCGCGATACCGCTGTTTTTGTAGAAGCGGTCGTCTTCATCCAGCAGGTTGATTTTATAATCCACATAGGTGGACATATTTTTGTTGAAGTAGTAGGTCATGCCCACGTCGACATACTTGACCAGATCCTTGTCGCCGTAGCGAGAATAGGCGTAGAGATCTTTACCCTTCGACTGCAGATAGGCCACCGACGGACGCAGCGGTAAATTAAAGTCGTCGAACTGATACTGCGCGACCACTTCGAAGTTCTGCGTTTTGTTGGCAATTCCGCCAAAACTATCGTTGCCATAGAAGGTCATGTTGCGGGTCTCAGCATACATGGCGGCCAGATAGATGTTATTGGCGTCATATTTCGCGCCGACGGTCCAGGCATCGGCTTTATCGCCGTTGGCATAACGCTGGCTGCTACGCGCGGCCGCCAGCTGGTTATGGGTACGGTCAGAAGACGAATACGCTGCCCCGAAGCTGATGCCCATATCGAGATCGTAGTAGCTGGAGATACCAAAACCGTCGCCATTTTCCCGCGCCAGCTTACGTTTCCCACCGTTATTAGTGCCTTCGCCAGAACCGGCGTTTTCATTATTACCCTGATACTGCAGGGCGAAATGCAGGCCGTCGACGAGGCCGAAGAAATCGCTGTTACGGTAGGTGGCCACGCCGTTAGTACGGCCGGTCATGTAAACGTCGGTCTGGGTGTAGGTATCGCCGCCGAATTCCGGCAGCATATCGGTCCAGGATTCAATGTCGTAGACCACGCCGTAGTTACGGCCATAGTCCAGCGACCCGCAGTCGGCAAACTTCAGGCCGGCAAAGCCGAGACGGGTCCAGGAATTCGCGCCTTCTTTTTCGCTGGTGTTCGCCTGAATGTTGTATTCCCACTGACCGTAGCCGGTTAACTCGGAAGTAATCTGCGTTTCGCCTTTCAGACCAAAGCGAACATAGGTCTGGTCGCCGTCCTCTGAAGCGTCGTCAGAGAAGTAATGCAGGCCGTCAACTTTCCCGTAGAGGTCCAGTTTATTACCGTTTTTGTTATAGATTTCGGCGGCATTAGCGGCGCTAGCCATTAATAATGCCGGAACCATGAGTGCCAGTACTTTTCTTTTCATTATATATTCCCTTTTAATAATAATTTCTATGAATTATGACAATCCCTCCGGAATGACGATCCGATACTAACGACTAAGTTCATCTTTATTTAAAATAAAATATGTAAATAAATAATGTTAAACATTTCAAAATATTTCTAAGTGGTTCTTTATATTAAATTTTGATGCTTGTGCAAAATCCATTATTTTCTTATATAGCAATGCTTTATTATGTCTTTGGTTGGTTGTTGTTAATTTTATGAAATAAATTGCACAAATAACAATCAAGCTCATTATTCATTATGGAAATTTATTTTGTGTGAATGTAAATATCCAGGGGATTATCAACCCAGCTTGCGATATTTAAGGAATTAATAGCTTTCAGCGTACGGGAGATAATAAGGACATCTCTTCAGCCTGTGCGCATTGGCAGCATAAGTCGCGAGAAGGCGCAGAAGACGAAGATGAAACTGCTGCCTGTGACGCAGGTTAGCGGTATAATGTGATGCGTGTCACGTTTTAAGTGACAATAGTCTGTTGTGTCACGGAGAGGAATGAGATGGAAGAGCAGGCAAAACGCAGCCCGGGAGGGAAACTTGCGCTCTGGGCGTTGTATGCTTTTTGCGGATATTGTGTCTGGGTCATTGTGCGTTACTGGTGGGTAGTGGGAAAAATTCACAGCGTTCCCGGCGCCAGCGTGGAGGGTGATTTTGGAACAACGGCCGGGAAATGGCTTGGCGCCCTGTTGGGTATGCTGGTCCTCGGCGGCATTGGCTCTATTCTCGGCGCGGTCGTCTGGTATACGCGTCCATCCCGCGGCGAGCAGGATCATCAGCGCTAAAATTGCTATGCTCGAGGCTGACCCTCAGATAAAGGAAAGCCTATGGACCTGGTTGACTGGCAGCAACGATTTGAGCGCTGGATACTGACGCACCATGCGCAGGATGACGCCGCACACGATCTGTCCCATTTTCGTCGCGTCTGGGCGACCGCCACTCAGCTGGCCGCGGGGGAGGAAGTCGACCGGCTGGTACTCCTCACGGCCTGCTATTTTCATGACATCGTCAGCTTGCCAAAAAATCATCCGGAGCGAAGTCGATCCTCGATGATGGCCGCCGAGAAAACCCTCGCCATTCTGCAGTCGGCCTTTGCTGATTTTCCTGCGGATCGTTACCCGGCGGTCAGCCATGCCATCGAGGCGCACAGCTTCAGCGCGGCGATCCCACCGCGCACGCTGGAGGCGAAAATAGTTCAGGATGCCGATCGACTCGAGTCGCTGGGAGCCATTGGTCTGGCGAGGGTCTTCGCTGTCGCCGGCGCCCTGAATACCATCTTGTTTGATGCCGAAGATCCTTTTGCTGATCGGCGGGCGCTGGATGACCGCAAATATGCCCTCGACCATTTCCAGTGCAAACTTCTGCGCCTGCCGGAAACCATGCAAACTGACAAGGGGAAAGCGATGGCGCAGCATAATGCCCGTTTTCTCGTCGAATTTATGGCTAAGCTCAGCGCGGAGCTGCAGGGGGAGCCGCTGGCGCTGGATGAAGCGGTTTTGCGCCGCTTTGCACCGCAGGCGTCAACCGACCGGTGATTTATGGTACTCTCTGCCAAAATCGTCCGCGTTGGTTGAGGATATGCCGCAAAAGTTAAGCAAGGAACACAGGTCGTTGTCGTTGGCTGAACAGGCCGGGGAAGACGCTGAGGCGCTGCTGCGTCAGCTGATGACGATCTACGATGTAAAAACGCTGGTTGCCGAACTGGTGAGCGTCGGCGAACAGCACTGGAGCGCGGCGATCCTCAAGCGCGTGGTGGCGCTTGGCCGCGTGGCGGAGCGTTTGCGCCCGCAGGAAGTTGCTCATCTGGCGACGCTCCTGCCTTCGCCGCCGGCCCATCATCCGCACTATGGGTTCCGTTTTATCGATCTGTTTGCCGGTATTGGCGGGATCCGCAGTGGTTTTGAAGCCATCGGCGGGCAGTGCGTTTTCACCAGCGAGTGGAACAAGCACGCGGTACGCACCTATAAGGCCAACTGGTACTGTGATCCGCAGCAGCACCGTTTTAATGAAGATATCCGCGATATTACCCTCAGCCAACGCTCTGACGTTAGCGACGAGGAGGCGGCGCGGCATATTCGCGAATCTATCCCTCAGCATGATGTGCTGCTGGCTGGCTTCCCCTGCCAGCCTTTCTCGCTTGCCGGCGTCTCTAAGAAAAATGCGATGGGCCGTGCGCATGGCTTTGCCTGCGAAACCCAGGGAACGCTGTTTTTTGACGTGGTGAGAATTATCGCGGCTCGTCAGCCAGCGATTTTTGTGCTGGAGAATGTCAAAAACCTCAAAAGCCACGATCAGGGGCGCACTTTCCGTATCATCATGCAGACGCTGGATGAGCTGGGATATGAAGTAGCTGACGCGGGGCATACCGGGCCGGATGACCCGAAGGTGATTGACGGGCGCCATTTCTTGCCTCAGCACCGGGAGCGCATCGTGCTGGTGGGTTTCCGTCGCGATCTGCAGCTGCATGCTGGATTTACGCTGCGCGACATCGCGGCGCAGTACCCGGCGGTGCGGCCAACATTTGGCGAGCTGCTGGAGCCGACGGTCGATGCGAAATTTATTCTTACGCCGGTGCTGTGGAAATATCTTTATCGTTATGCCCGCAAGCATCAGGCGCGGGGCAATGGCTTTGGTTATGGCCTGGTTGACCCCGCCAATCCCCACAGCGTGGCCCGGACGCTTTCTGCCCGCTACTATAAAGATGGTGCCGAAATTCTCGTCGATCGCGGCTGGGACCTGCCGCTCGGTGAGAAGCATTTTGACGATCCGCTGAATCAACAGCGGCGCCCTCGCCGGTTGACGCCGCGCGAATGCGCCCGGCTGATGGGCTTTGAATCCCCGCAGGGGGCGCGTTTTCGCATCCCGGTATCGGATACGCAGGCCTATCGTCAGTTTGGCAACTCGGTGGTGGTTCCGGTCTTCGCCGCGGTGGCGAAACTCCTGGCGCCGCGCATCGCTCAGGCGGTGGCGCGCCGTGAAGCGGATGATAATGATGGCGGATGTTCACGATAAAGCGACGCGCAGTAAAAATATGCGGGCGATCGCCACGCGCGATACGGCGATCGAAAAGCGGATAGCGGCGCTGCTGACCGGGGCGGGATTCACCTTTGTCGCCCAGGATCGCGCGCTGCCGGGACGTCCCGATTTCACTTTACCCGACTACCGTTGCGTTATCTTTACTCACGGCTGTTTCTGGCATCACCATGACTGCTATCTGTTTAAGGTGCCGGCCACCCGCACGGCATTCTGGCTGGACAAAATCGCCGGTAACGTGGCGCGCGACGCCCGCGACCGGCAACAGCTGGCTGAGCAGGGCTGGCGGGTGCTTATCATCTGGGAATGCGCCCTGCGCGGGCGCCTTAGGCTGAGTGATGCGGCGCTCACCGAGCGTCTGGAAGAGTGGATCTGCGGCGCCGGACACGACGCGCAGATCGATACGCAGGGGATCCGCGAACTGACGACTACTTCGACGCCTTACAAGGAGTAGCCTCGCTGCGGACGGGGAAGAGATATTTCCCCAGCGTCACCAGCACTACGGCGAAAATAATCACCGCCAGCGCCAGCCACTCAATGAGCGACAGGCTCTCGCCGCCGAACCCAGTACCGAGGAGCACCGCGACCACCGGATTAACATAGGCGTAGCTGGTGGCGACCGCCGGGGTGACATTGCGGATTAAAAACATGTAGGCGTTAATGGCGATCAGCGAGCCAAAGATGGCCAGATAGGCCAGGGCGGCCATCCCGGACCAGGAAGGGACGCGGGTTAAGGTTTCACCGCTCAGCCATGAGGCCGCCAGCAGGACGATCCCGGCGGCGAGCATCTCGATTGCCCCCGCCATCATGCCGGTCGGCAGTACGATTCGCGAACCGTAAACCGAGCCGAAGGCCCAGCTTAGGGAACCAATCAGGATCAGCAGTGCGCCCCAGGGGTTGCCGTTCAGGTTGCCTCCGCTGTTGAGCATCACGATACCCGCAAGGCCAATGGCAATGCCCAGCCACTCCAGTTTACGGGTGGCGATGCCGAAAAAGCGGCTGAAGCATAAGGTGAACAGCGGTACGGTGGCGACCATCACCGCCGCGATGCCGGAGGGGACGTGCTGATGTTCAGCCAGCGTCACGAAGCCGTTGCCAACCGCAAGCAGCAACACGCCGATCAGCGCAGCGTTAAGCAGCGGACGACGCGCCGGTAGCTTATGGCCGGTGGCCAGCAGCCACCCCAGCAACAGCACTCCGGCAGCGAGAAAACGAATGCCGGCCATCATTAGCGGCGGCCAGCTGGCGACCCCGACGGCGATAGCGAAATAGGTAGAGCCCCAGATGATATACAGCGCAAACAGCGCCCCGATGAGCGGTAAAAGCTGACGGGTAGACATACTTCCTCACGACGGTGCAGAGATAGAAAGGGGACATATAGTAAACGTGAAAACTATCGTGCTGGCGAGTGGTTAATTTGCGTCAGGTTGTTAAATTTATATTGACTAATTGTACCTTGGGCACCGGCCGTTTTTTAACGCATACTCGAGGGAGACATTGATGAAAAGAGAAGGAAAATCATTTTGGCAGGAAGTAGTCTTTTAACATTACTTGATGATATCGCCACGCTGCTGGACGATATTTCCGTGATGGGCAAGGTAGCGGCGAAAAAAACGGCGGGGGTGCTGGGCGACGATTTGTCTCTCAATGCCCAACAGGTTACCGGCGTGCGGGCGAATCGCGAGTTGCCCGTGGTCTGGGGAGTGGCGAAAGGGTCGTTCGTTAACAAAGTGATCCTCGTGCCACTGGCTTTGTTGATCAGCGCCTTCATCCCCTGGGCGATTACGCCATTGTTGATGCTGGGCGGCGCGTTTCTCTGTTTCGAAGGGGTGGAGAAGGTACTGCACAGTTTGGAAGCGCGGAAACACAAAGAGGATCCTGAACGGCGGCAGCAGCGTCTCGCCGCGCTGGCGGAGCGCGATCCGCTGGCCTTTGAGCGTGACAAAGTAAAAGGCGCGATTCGCACCGATTTTATTTTGTCCGCGGAAATTGTCGCCATTACCCTCGGCATCGTGGCGGAAGCTCCGCTGCTTAACCAGATCCTTATTCTCTCGGGGATTGCGATTCTGGTTACTATCGGGGTGTATGGCCTGGTGGGGGTGATCGTCAAGCTGGACGACATGGGTTACTGGCTGGCGGAAAAACGTAGTGCGCTGGCGCAGTGGCTGGGTAAAGGGCTCCTGGCCGTCGCTCCCCGCCTGATGAAGGTGTTGTCTATCGTCGGGACGCTGGCCATGTTCCTCGTCGGCGGGGGGATTGTCGTTCACGGTATTGCGCCGCTGCATCATGCCATCGAGCACTGGAGCGCGGGGTTGGGTGGGGTGATGGCCTCCACGCTGCCGGTCGTCGCCAACCTGGTGCTGGGTTTTATCATCGGCGCGGTGGTGCTGGCGGGCGTTAAGGCGGTGAGCAGCCTGCGTGGCGCTGGAAAGTAGCATGGCGAAACGCAGCGTAACGGCGCCGCGTGTTCTACCCTAAAACGCCCCGGGTATCGACAGAGACCGGGGCGCTGACGCCGCGAGGTTTGCGCAACGTACTGCGAGAGAAAGATGGATAAGCCACTGCGGTTGAAGTTAAAAAAGTGCTACCACCTGGCTCGCCCGGCGCATGTGGTTAACGCTTGTTTTATCGCAGTGCTGTTTTTCTCCACGCTGCTGATCTGGCGTGAAATCAATGTCCTGGAAGAGGCCTACGTGGCCAACCAGCGTAACAATCTGGCTAACGTCGCTCATGAAATGGATGGGCTGTTGCAGTTCAATATCGATAGAATGATGTTTTTTCGCCATGGGATGCAGGCGGCGCTCGAACAGCCGCTTGATATCGATGTATTGCGTAAGGCCAGCCAACGCTATCTGAGCCAGCGCCATCAGCAGGCCTGGCGGGTGGCGCTACCGAACCGGCGTACGCTGCCGGTGTTTGGCATCTCGGGCAGCGTCGCTGGCGACAACCCTATCCTGCTGGTGGACGATCCGCTGGCGGCTGATGAACTAATGGCGACGCTCGAGTTGGGCTATCTGCTAAATCTGACGCAGCACGATCGCGATTTCGCCGAGCGGATGCAGTATATCTCTCGTAGCGGCTTTTTTACCTCGACCCTGCCGCTGCGGGATGAGTCGCAGGTGATAACGCACTATTCCCAAGCCCTCAGCGCTCCGTGGTTTACCCGCCAGACCCAGCGAAATAATCCGGGGCGAGGCGTTATCTGGCAAACCTATCCTGACGATGACCCGCAGCTGGAAGAGCAGGTGGTCACCGCTTCGATACCGTTGGATTTTGCCGGTTACTGGCGCGGCGTGCTGGCGATGGATTTCTCAGTCAGTGAAATCAAAGCGTTTTTGGTTAGCGCCATGCAGGGGGGACAAGAGGGAGAGTACCAACTTTATGATAGCCATTTGAACCTGCTGGCTTCTTCCGCGCCGGGGAATGTCCTGACCCTGCTGTCGCCGCGCGAGCAGGAGCTGCTGAGCCGCGCGTTTGTCCATGATAACCAGGGAGGGCTGCGTCTGCTGACGCGCTATATCAGCTGGGCCAAACTGCGCAATTTTGACGGCGTGCTGCTGCGGATCCACACTCTGCGGGAAGGCGTCCGCGGGAACTTTGGCACCATCACCATCGCCCTGACCCTGATGTGGGTCCTCTTCACCTTGATGCTGTTGCTCTCCTGGCTGGTGATCCGCCGCATGGTCCGCAACATGAGCGTTCTGCAAACCTCTCTGGAGTGGCAGGCATGGCATGATGCCTTGACCCGCCTGCTCAATCGCGGGGCGCTGTTTGAACAGGCGATGGCGGTAGCCAGCGACTGCCAGCGCAGCGGACGGCCGCTGGCGGTGATCCAGCTCGATCTGGATCATTTTAAGCACATCAACGATCGCTATGGTCATCAGGCGGGGGACAGGGTGCTGTCGATGGTGGCCAGTACGCTGTCCAGCGCGGTTCGGCAGGGCGATCTGCTGGGCAGAGTGGGCGGAGAAGAGTTTTGTATCGTGATGCCGAATACCACCCTGCAGGAAGCGGCGGCGGTGGCGGAGCGATTGCGCCAGCGTATCCAGGGACGGGAAGTCTTTTTGCATAACAACGTGACGCTGCGGGTTAGCGCCTCGTTAGGGGTGAGCGCCAGCGAAGAGCGGGGGGAGTATCAGTTTGAAGCGCTGCAGTCGGTGGCCGATGGGCGACTCTATCTGGCCAAGCAAAATGGGCGTAACCAGGTCTGTTTTCGCAGCGCAGCGTGAGTAAAACGTTTCGATGCCGATTGGCAAAATGAGAATTATCTTAAAGTGATCGCAGGCGATCGCGCTATCGAATGAAACCGGTTTGCGGCTAAGCCTTCTCACATCAGCCTTGCAGCCCGATAAGTCATCAAGCGCCAACATTCTCAATATTTTGCGTAATGAATATCTCTTGTCATGCAAAATAATTGAGGATAATGTTTCAACGCATCGGATTTCCCGGTGTAACGAATTTTCAAGTGCTTCTTGCATTAGCAAGTTTGATCCCGACTCCTGCGAGTCGGGATTTTTTTCGCCTGCCGCTAACGGTTGGCTTCACTGGCGCTGAAATCGTGAATATCGAGTTCGAATGCCTCCGCCAGCTCACGCCAGGTATGTGACCCGCGGCCATCAATGCTGGCGCGCTGCGGGTCGTCCAGCGTGCGATGGACTTCGCTTTCGCTGATCTCATTAATCGCCGCCAGCAGGGCATCTACGTTGACGTCAAGGTCGTCCCCGGTCTGGCCTGTTAATTGGTGCTTCATCATTACCCCCTCGCTGAGCGTTGCTCAAGCCTCTCTAAGTATAGCCGGTCTAAAAAAGCGCCAGTCACGTGCCGCGACGCTGCGAGTTGCGTGGTTTTGTTCTACACTGGCTGAAAATATAGAGGAGATGATTATGCAGGTGAACGATCGTGTCACGGTGAAGACCGACGGTGGCCCACGTCGATCGGGGGTAGTGCTGGCGATTGAGTCGTTTAGTGAAGGAACGATGTATCTGGTTTCACTGGAAGACTATCCTCTGGGGATCTGGTTTTTTAATGAAATAGGCCACCCGGATGGGATTTTCGTGGAAAAAGAGGTCTCGTAAAACTGAACTGGCGGGAGCGCCGCCAGTTTGTTTCAGCGCATATTTACCTGAATACCGGAGGTGATGTTTTCGGTCAGCCGAACGATATGATAAATCACCTGCTTATTATGCGTTTGTATTTTCTTTTTAATATTGCCTTTATGCGACGATACCGTCTTCGCTTTGATGTTCATTTGCGTTGAGATTTGCGAAGTACCATGCCCGGCCATCCACATTTGCAGCATATTTGATTCTGTTTTACTCAGTGACAATGTCGGTAAAGTTAACTGCCCTACACTGGTGTTTTTGTATTTAAGATAATTAACCAGAATAACATCAAGGTCTTTTGGGGTTATCGATTTTGAACTGATTAGCAGATTCTTCCGTACCCGCAAATAGCGGTCAAAATGGATGTTCGCCAGCGACATAAAGATAACAAACAGCGTCGCCGGGTTTTGCGTAATGATCTGGCGAATAATGCCATTACTTTCATCATCATGCACGAAACAGTCTTCATTCAGAAACACCACCGCCGGGCAACACGACGTACAGTGTTTCTGCAGATCCGCAGCATTGTTGACCTCAACGATTTCCTGTTTTTTAATTCCCCGACTGGTCAGATATCCCGTCAATCCCAACCGGGTATAGCTGCACAAATCCATAATCATCGTTGACATGACCCATCCTCAATCAACACGTAACGATATACACTTCGCACTGGCTGTGCGAAGCAGTCCTTGCGGGCGATAATAATAGTAGGTTTAGAAAGAACCCATTAGCTCCATTAAACTATTCCGCATCTATGCATATAATTTGCCAGGAAAACTCTTAAAGTAAAGTCAAGAACCGGTAGTGTGACCGAATTAAAAACAAAAAGTGCCCATAGATGCTATGGTTACGCGCCCAGTATTCTTTTACTTTCAGAATTTCCTTACTTCAAATGAAACCCACGTTAGCGGTTGCTGGCTTGCTCGCTTATCCCTTTGCGGTGGGGGTGGAAGGCTTAACGCTTTAATGCCACAATACTTTTTTATCGGCTTGTGGGATGAATGATGAAAAAGTTATTTTTTGCTGGCATGGTGGTGGCGCTGGCCGGTTGCGTACAGGTTGATCGTTATGAGGACGTCGTTAAAGCGCCGGCGCCGGCTGGCCTTGCAGGTTTCTGGCAAACGAAAGGGCCGCAGAGCGCGATGATGAGTCCTGACGCCATTGCCAGCCTGATTGTCACCAAAGAAGGGGACACCTTCGACTGCCGCCAGTGGCAGCGCGTGATTGCGCAGCCGGGGAAACTGATGAATCGTGACAGTGAGATCTACAACGTGACCGCTTCCCTGGACATCTATCCTGTCGAGCGCGAGGGCAACACAATCTCCTACGATCGGATGACGTTGTCCCGTGTTGAACGTCTGACTCCGGAGTGCGAGAAGGCGTGGGCCAAAGCGCGAGCGACGGGGCCCGTCAGCGCGCCGGCCTCCACGCGCTGAGATTTTGGCGGGCCATAGCTGGCCCGCCCGGCGTCAGGGAACTACAGCACCTCCTCTAACACCCACACGCTAACGCTCCCCCCGTTACAAGTAAAGGTCGCGCAGCCTTCGCCATCGGTTTCGACAATCTCTTCCCGGTTACCGAGAAAATCCCGCCAGCGTTTGTTGCCATAGTTTTCGCCCAGCGTCAGCGCCTTTTCGCCCTCATCGCCATTGGACATGATCACCACGCAGCCTGGATCGTCGTCAGTACCGCTACGACTAAAGGCGATGCAGTTAGGATGATCGAACCAAAGGGTTTGCACGCCATGGGCAAAACGCTGACGGGCGTCGATCAGCTCGTGGAGTTGTTCGATAACGGGCATCTCAATGGCATAGGTCTCTCCGTCGCCGCCGGTATCCTCATAGGAAGCGCCGAAGAGATCGGCATAAAAGACCGAGGGCACGCCATTCTCCCGCAGCAGGATCAGCGCATAGGCGAGGGGCTTGAACCAGGGTTCAACCGGCGCCTCGAGGGCCTGCAGCGGCTGCGTATCATGATTGGTGACCAGAGTGACGGCATGGAAAGGGTCGGCTTCGACCAGCGTCCCGCTGAAAATCTGGCTCATGTCATAATCGCGGCCCTGGCGCGACGCTTCATGAAATTTCATCTGCAGTGGGGCATCAAACAGCATCGTTTTGCCCTCGACCAGGTCGATATACTGCTGGAGCTTCTCCACTTCATGGGACCAGTATTCCGCTACAATAAACAGCGGCTGCGGGGCCACCTCCTGAACATGCTCGATCCACGCTTTATAAAACCAGGCGGGGATATGCTTGACCGCGTCAAGACGAAAACCGTCGCAGCCGGTCTGCTCCATTACCCAGCGCGCCCAGTATTTGATCTCCTCGGTCACTGCATGATTGCGGAAATCGATATTGGCGCCCATCAGATAGTCAAAGTTGCCGAGCTCATCATCGACCTGTTCATTCCAGCCTTCGCCGGTGTAATCGTTGACGATTTTAAACACACCGTCTTCCGTCGGGTTCTCGATGTGGTCAATGCCGCTAAAACATTTGTAGTCCCAGACAAACTGCGAATACTGTCCGGCGCGCACCGGGAAGGTGTAGCGCGTCCATGCCTCGCACTCAATGATCTCCTCGTCAATTTGCGTACGATCCTGCTCATCGACGCGCTGAACGCGCAGAGCCTCTTTTTCATCAGCGCCCATTTTATGGTTTACCACCACATCCAGCAGCACGGCGATATTGTGCTCCTTCAGGGCGTTGATCGCCGCCAGCAACTGCGCTTTGTCGCCATATTTGGTGGCGACAGACCCTTTTTGATCAAACTCGCCGAGGTCAAAGAGATCGTAGGTATCATAGCCGACGGAGTAACCGCCCGAGGCGCCTTTGTAGGCGGGTGGCAACCAGACCATATTGATGCCGATTTCATTCAGGCTGGGCGCCAGCGCTTCGACCTCAGGCCACAGCTCGCCGCCGGTGGGGTAGTACCAGTGAAAACATTGCAATAAGGTGGGGTTTTTCATCTTCCATGCTCCAGACGTCAACAGGCTGACCTTTGCAGTATGGGAGATATCCAGCAAAAAGGGTGAGGAAAGCCCTGATTTTCGCTATACCCTAAAGCGGATCATATATAATAAATTTGCATAAGATGTAGCGTAACGATGTTGGTGTCAGGGCGTTAAGCGCCTTACACTACAGGAAAATCCTAACCTTCGGGGTATCTATGAAATTAGCACTTCTGGGTCGTCAGGCGATGATGGGCGCGATGGCCGTTGTTTTGATGGCTGGCGTCAGCGTGAAAACTTTTGCGGCGGAAAACCTGCTCAATCAGATTAAAGAGCGCGGCACTCTACGCGTGGGCCTCGAAGGCACCTACCCTCCCTTTAGTTTCCAGGGGGATGACGGCAAGCTGACCGGGTTTGAAGTGGAATTCGCTAACGAACTGGCGAAACATCTTGGCGTGAAGGCCGATCTCAAACCGACCAAGTGGGACGGTATGCTGGCCTCGCTGGACTCCAAGCGTATCGACGTGGTGATTAACCAGGTCACTATCTCTGACGAACGTAAGAAGAAATACGATTTCTCCACCCCATATACCGTCTCCGGCGTGCAGGCGCTGGTGAAGAAGGGTAACGAAGGCGTGATTAAAACCGCGGCGGATCTGAAAGGCAAGAAAGTGGGCGTCGGACTGGGCACTAACTATGAAGAGTGGCTGCGTCAGAATGTCCAGGGCGTGGACGTCCGTACCTATGATGACGATCCCACCAAATACCAGGATCTGCGTGTAGGCCGTATTGACGCCATTCTGGTAGACCGTCTGGCGGCGTTGGATCTGGTGAAGAAAACCAACAATACGCTGGCGGTAACCGGCGAAGCCTTCTCTCGTCAGGAAGCTGGCGTTGCGCTGCGTAAAGGCAACGACGACCTGCTGAAAGCGGTAGATGGCGCGATTGCAGACATGCAGAAAGATGGCAGCCTGAAGGCGCTGTCCGAGAAATGGTTTGGCGCTGACGTGACGAAATAACGGACAGCGGTGAAAAAAGGCGCTCCTGGAAGCGCCTTTTTTTATTTAGCGCGTAACTGTGTGCATAATGAAGCATAACTGAGTCAGGAGGGGCCATGTCACTGCAAAACTTAACCCGCTTTCCGCGCCTGGAATTGATCGGCGCGCCGACGCCGCTGGAGTATCTCCCGCGTCTGTCCGATCACCTTGGGCGCGAAATTTTTATTAAACGTGATGATACGACGCCGCTGGCGATGGGGGGCAACAAACTGCGTAAGCTGGAGTTTCTCGCCGCCGATGCGCTGCGCGAGGGCGCGGATACCTTAATCACCGCCGGCGCGATCCAGTCTAACCATGTGCGTCAGACGGCGGCAGTCGCTGCGAAACTGGGACTGCATTGCGTGGCGCTACTGGAAAATCCCATCGGCACCCGGGCGGAGAACTATCTGAGCAATGGCAACCGTCTGCTGCTGGATCTCTTTAACACCCAGGTTGAGATGTGTGATGCCCTGACCGATCCCGCCGCCCAGCTCGATGAGCTGGCGACCCGCATTGAGGCGCAGGGGTATCGTCCGTATGTTATTCCGGTCGGCGGCTCCAATGCCCTCGGCGCGTTAGGCTATGTGGAAAGCGCACTGGAAATCAGCCAGCAGTGCGAAGACGCGGTGGCGATCTCGTCAGTCGTGGTCGCCTCCGGCAGCGCCGGCACCCATGCCGGATTGGCGGTCGGCCTTGAACAGCTGATGCCGCAGGCGGAACTGATTGGGGTGACCGTGTCGCGCTCGGTCGCTGACCAGTTGCCGAAAGTGGTGGCGCTGCAGCAGGCCGTGGCCAACAGTCTCGAGCTACAGGCGAAGGCTGAAATTATACTGTGGGATGACTACTTTGCCCCAGGATACGGTACGCCAAACGAAGATGGGATGGCCGCCGTGAAGCTGCTGGCGCAGCTGGAAGGTATTTTGCTCGACCCGGTCTATACCGGCAAAGCGATGGCCGGGCTTATCGACGGCATCACGCAGAAGCGCTTTAAGGATGAAGGGCCGATACTGTTCGTCCACACTGGCGGAGCGCCGGCGCTGTTTGCCTATCATCCTCACCTCTAATACAGAAACGACAGCATGCAAGAAAGTATCCAACTGGTCATTGATTCCGCCCCTTTTCTGCTGAAAGGGGCCGTCTTTACGCTGCAGCTGAGCATTGGCGGGATGTTTTTCGGCCTGGTGCTGGGCTTTATCCTGGCGCTGATGCGCATGTCGCCAGTCTGGCCGGTAAAATGGCTGGCGCGCATGTATATCTCCATTTTCCGCGGCACGCCGCTTATCGCCCAGCTGTTTATGATCTACTACGGCTTGCCGCAGTTCGGCATTGAGCTTGACCCGATCCCGGCGGCGATGATCGGCCTGTCGTTGAATACTGCGGCCTATGCGGCGGAAACGCTGCGCGCGGCCATCGCCTCGATTGATAAAGGGCAATGGGAAGCGGCGGCCAGTATCGGTATGACGCCCTGGCAGACGATGCGTCGGGCCATTTTACCCCAGGCGGCGCGGGTCGCTTTGCCGCCGCTGTCGAACAGTTTTATCAGCCTGGTAAAAGATACCTCGCTGGCGGCAACGATCCAGGTGCCGGAGCTGTTCCGTCAGGCGCAGCTAATTACCTCGCGAACCCTGGAGGTCTTCACCATGTATCTGGCGGCCTCCCTGATCTACTGGGTAATGGCGACAGTGCTCTCCTCGCTGCAGAATTATTTTGAAAACCAGCTGAACCGCCAGGAGCGTGATCCGAAATGAGTGCGATAGAAGTGAAAAGCCTGGTAAAAAAATTCCATGGCCAGACGGTGCTCCATGGTATCGACCTGGAGGTACAGAAAGGGGAAGTGGTGGCGATCATCGGCCCCAGCGGCTCGGGCAAAACCACCCTGCTGCGTAGCATCAACCTGCTGGAGCAACCGGAGAGCGGCACTATCCGCGTCGGCGATGTGACGATCGACGCCGGTCGCAGCCTCGGGCCGCAGAAAGGGCTCATTCGCCAGCTGCGCCAGCACGTCGGCTTTGTCTTCCAGAACTTTAATCTGTTTCCCCACCGTACGGTGCTGGAGAACATTATTGAAGGGCCGGTCATCGTAAAAGGTGAAGATAAGCAGGAGTCCATGGCGCGGGCGCGCGAACTGCTGGCGAAGGTGGGGCTCAGCGGAAAAGAGAATAGCTATCCGCGCCGTCTCTCCGGCGGGCAGCAGCAGCGAGTGGCTATTGCCCGCGCGCTGGCTATGCGTCCGGACGTGATCCTGTTTGATGAACCCACCTCGGCCCTCGATCCTGAGCTGGTGGGGGAGGTGCTCAACACCATCCGTCAGCTGGCGCAGGAAAAACGCACCATGGTGATCGTGACCCATGAAATGAGTTTCGCCCGCGACGTAGCCGATCGGGCGATATTTATGGATCAGGGACGCATTGTCGAACAAGGCGAGGCAAAAGCGTTGTTCGCTTCGCCCCAGCAGCCGCGTACCCGTCAGTTCCTTGAAAAATTCCTGATGCAGTAAAGCATGGGCTGGCGTGGCGGCTCAGCTTCGCGGGAGCCGCCGCGTTTAGCCCACTCTCGCGGCGGGGTAACGCCCCCGCGACATGTCTTTGCGCTATTGACTCCCACGGCCGTATACACCGCTTCCCATCGCCCTTGGCAGGGTGTAGAACATGATGGGAGAAAAACGCTATGTTTCTGTGCGGCGAGCGGGAAAATGGCAAGCCTTCAGACTAATAAATGCGACAGCTACGATATTTTATACATATAAATAAGATTTATGTGTTAGTTTTCTGTATTTATAATAATGATTATCAATCAGGAGTTATTTGCACAGCTATGAGGGACAATGATTTTTTCAGCTGGCGGCGGGATATGCTGCACCAATTTCAGTCCATGGCCACCGGCGAGGAGGTTTATAATCTCCTGCAACGTGAAACCGAAGCGCTGGAATATGATTACTACACGCTTTGTGTGCGCCACCCGGTGCCTTTCACCCGCCCCCGCGTTACGTTCCAGTCGACTTACCCCCGCGCATGGATGTCGCACTATCAGGCAGAAAATTATTTCGCGATAGATCCTGTGTTACGGCCGGAGAATTTTATGCGTGGCCATCTGCCATGGAACGACAGCCTGTTTCGTGATGCGCCGGCACTGTGGGACGGGGCGCGTGACCATGGTCTGCAAAAGGGCGTGACGCAGTGCCTGACGTTGCCAAACCATGCTCAGGGATTTCTCTCTGTCTCCGCGAACAATCGTCTGCCGGGCGGTTACCCTGAAGATGAGCTTGAGCTGCGTCTGCGAACGCTGACTGAACTAAGCTTGCTGACGCTGCTGCGTCTGGAAGATGAGATGGTGATGCCGCCGGAGATGAAGTTCAGCCGCCGCGAACTGGAAATCCTCAAATGGACGGCGGAAGGAAAGACTTCGGCGGAGGTGGCGATGATTCTCTCGATTTCGGAAAATACGGTGAATTTCCATCAGAAGAATATGCAGCGGAAATTTAATGCGCCGAATAAAACGCAAATTGCCTGCTACGCCGTGGCGACTGGGCTAATCTGAATGCGCCTGCCGTTCTGCGTGTCAGACGTGATACCGGCTGTCAGTGATACTTTCAGCCGGCACAGGATTACTGCCGATAGGCTTGTTTAATCTGCTTAACGGTGCTGGAGAATACGGCGGCCTGAGCCTCATCTTCCATCTGTGAAATCTGCTTTTCCATTTTAATAATCACGCGCCCCGCATCCGCCTGGCCCATCGCCTGCAGCATCAGCGTAATCATCGCTTTCAGGCAGGAGACTTCCTGCGCCAGTTCCTGCTTATTTTCTGCAGTGGAAAAATCTGGTGTGCTCATCGATATCCTCGTTTACTCGCTGCGCTATTGCGCTCTACTCAATGTGAAGGCCGCGCAGTATACCACAAGCGACAGAAAAAAAAGGTGTGCTTAATTTCTGTTCTCTCATCTGAGCTGTGAATGTTTTTATGCTTCGGATAATGCGTAATAGCCGTCGGCAAGCCAATAATTTCCCCCATCTATTTAGCTCGTTAATAATTGTTACATATTTTGCTTCGTATTTATGCGCTACGTAATCTGTTGTGTTTTTTGTGCCTTCTGTATGAGTATTGTTAAAAAATAAGAGCCGGGCAACTGACTGTTCTCAATGACTTTCCACTTAGTGTGCACAGACATTGCCATAAATGAGAGCCAAATCGAGGCGAGGGCATTTTTTTGCCTTTTAAAATAGCAATAAAACCCGGTAATATGTGGGAGATAAAGTATCAGTAGCGTTATCCCTCATTCTGGAGATTATTCCTTTGATCAACGTTCTTCTTGTTGATGACCACGAACTGGTGCGCGCAGGGATACGACGCATTCTGGAAGATATAAAAGGGATTAAAGTCGCTGGCGAAGCCTGCTGCGGCGAGGACGCCGTCAAGTGGTGCCGGGCTAATTCCGCAGATGTCGTCCTGATGGACATGAACATGCCTGGGATCGGTGGTCTTGAAGCGACGCGCAAAATCGCGCGCTCCGTGGCGGGCACCAAAGTGATCATGTTGACCGTGCATACCGAGAATCCTTTACCTGCCAAGGTCATGCAGGCGGGCGCGGCGGGCTATCTCAGTAAAGGCGCCGCGCCGCAGGAAGTGGTGAATGCCATCCGCTGCGTCGCGTCCGGGCAGCGCTATATTGCCTCCGATATTGCCCAGCAAATGGCGTTAAGTCAGATTGAACCCGAAAAGACAGAATCGCCGTTTGCCAGTTTGTCTGAACGCGAATTGCAGATTATGCTGATGATCACCAAAGGTCAGAAGGTGAATGAGATCTCAGAGCAACTAAATCTGAGTCCTAAAACGGTTAACAGCTACCGCTATCGGATGTTCAGTAAATTAAACATTCATGGCGATGTCGAGCTGACCCACCTGGCAATTCGCCATGGCCTGTGTAATGCGGAGTCGTTAGCAAGCCAGTGAGTGATGTTTTTGACGCAAAAGCTTTCCTGAAAACGGTGACCAGCCAGCCCGGTGTGTATCGGATGTATGATGCTGGCGGAACCGTCATCTATGTTGGCAAAGCCAAAGATCTGAAAAAGCGGCTCAGTAGCTACTTCCGCAGCAACCTTGCGTCGCGTAAAACGGAAGCGCTGGTAGCGCTGATCGCGCAAATCGACGTGACCGTCACCCACACCGAGACGGAAGCGCTGCTGCTTGAGCACAACTATATTAAGCTGTACCAGCCACGTTACAACGTGCTGTTACGCGACGATAAATCGTATCCTTTTATTTTTCTCAGCGGCGATACTCATCCGCGTCTGGCGATGCATCGCGGCGCCAAACATGCGAAGGGCGAGTATTTTGGTCCTTTTCCCAACGGCTATGCCGTGCGCGAGACCCTGGCGCTGCTGCAGAAAATCTTTCCCATCCGTCAGTGTGAAAACAGCGTCTACCGCAATCGCTCCCGCCCCTGTCTGCAGTATCAGATTGGTCGCTGCCTGGGGCCGTGCGTGGCCGGGCTGGTCAGCGAAGAAGAGTATGCTCAGCAGGTAGAGTATGTGCGGCTGTTTCTCGCCGGCAAGGATGACCAGGTGCTGACCCAGCTCATCGCGCGGATGGAGAAGGCGAGCCAGAACCTGGAGTTCGAAGAGGCCGCGCGCATCCGCGACCAGATTCAGGCCGTCCGCCGCGTGACGGAGAAACAGTTTGTCTCCAACACCGGTGACGACCTCGACGTGATCGGCGTCGCCTTCGATGCCGGCATGGCCTGCGTGCATGTGCTGTTTATCCGTCAGGGCAAAGTGCTGGGCAGCCGAAGCTACTTCCCGAAAGTGCCGGGCGGCACCGAGCTGGGAGAGGTCGTGGAGACCTTTGTCGGCCAGTTCTACCTGCAGGGCAGCCAAATGCGCACGCTGCCGGGGGAGATTTTGCTCGACTTTAACCTTGGGGATAAGACGCTGCTGGCCGACTCGCTGTCGGAGCTGGCGGGTCGTCGAATCAATGTGCAGACTAAGCCGCGCGGCGACAGAGCGCGTTATCTTAAGCTGGCGCGGACCAACGCCGCGACAGCGTTAACGACCAAATTGTCTCAGCAATCGACCATTCATCAGCGTTTGCAGGCGCTGGCCAGCGTACTGGAGCTGCCGGCCGTCAAGCGAATGGAGTGTTTTGACATCAGCCACACCATGGGCGAACAGACCGTAGCATCCTGTGTGGTGTTTGACAGCAATGGCCCACTGCGCGCGGAGTATCGGCGCTACAACATCACCGGCATTACCCCTGGCGATGACTATGCGGCGATGAATCAGGTCCTGCGCCGTCGCTATGGTAAAGCGATTGATGACAACAAGATCCCGGATGTGATCCTGATAGACGGCGGCAAGGGACAGCTGGCCCAGGCGAAAGCCGTGTTTGCTGAACTGGACGTCCCCTGGGATAAACATCATCCGCTGCTGCTGGGCGTGGCGAAAGGTAGCGATCGAAAAGCGGGTCTGGAAACGTTATTCTTTGAGCCGGAAGGGGAAGGGTTTAGCCTGCCGCCGGATTCGCCGGCCCTGCATGTGATCCAGCATATTCGCGATGAATCGCACGATCATGCGATCTCCGGGCATCGCAAAAAACGGGCGAAAGTGAAGAGCACCAGCTCGCTTGAGACTATCGAGGGGGTGGGGCCGAAGCGTCGTCAGATGCTGCTGAAGTATATGGGTGGGCTGCAGGGGCTACAGCAGGCCAGCGTCGAAGAAATTGCTAAAGTACCGGGCATCTCTCACGCTCTGGCAGAAAAGATCTTCTACTCGTTGAAACATTAGGGGCTCTGTAGCAACATAGGGCTAATTTTTACTTACAACAGATAGTTACCCGTCACTATGCAATTTAATATCCCTACGTTGCTTACTCTGTTTCGCGTCATCCTGATCCCGTTTTTTGTGCTGGCGTTTTATCTGCCCTTTAGCTGGGCGCCGTTTGCCTGCGCGCTGATCTTCTTTGTTGCCGCGGTAACCGACTGGTTTGATGGTTTCCTCGCTCGTCGCTGGAATCAGAGCACCCGTTTTGGCGCCTTCCTCGACCCGGTTGCCGATAAAGTCATGGTGGCTATCGCCATGGTGCTGGTTGCCGAACACTATCACACCTGGTGGGTCACGCTACCGGCGGCGACCATGATTGCCCGTGAGATCATTATCTCCGCGCTGCGTGAGTGGATGGCGGAGCTGGGGAAACGCAGCAGCGTGGCGGTCTCGTGGATTGGCAAAGTGAAAACGACCGCCCAGATGACCGCCCTGGTATGGATGCTGTGGCGTCCTTATCCGTGGGTGGAGTGGGCCGGGATCGCGCTTTTCCTCGTGGCGGCGGTGCTGACGCTGTGGTCGATGCTGCAGTATTTGAACGCGGCGCGCGGCGATTTGCTTGATCAGTGATCGTTTCGCCGTTATTTTCAGCAAACGATACAAAGTTGCGAAAAATACCGTTGACTCACCGCGAGAGATAAGTAGAATGCAACGCATCGAACGGCGGCACAGTCTTCCAGACGATAACAAAATCAAGTGATTAGCAAATAACTTGATGATGCGGGAATAGCTCAGTTGGTAGAGCACGACCTTGCCAAGGTCGGGGTCGCGAGTTCGAGTCTCGTTTCCCGCTCCAGATTAACAGCATCGGCAGTTGCGGGTGTTTCAGTATTAAAGGCGCGTTAGCAAAGCGGTTATGTAGCGGATTGCAAATCCGTCTAGTCCGGTTCGACTCCGGAACGCGCCTCCACTTTATATCCCGAGCCCGGATGGTGGAATCGGTAGACACAAGGGATTTAAAATCCCTCGGCGTTCGCGCTGTGCGGGTTCAAGTCCCGCTCCGGGTACCATTGGGAAATACAGAATAATCAAAGCAATAAGCAGTGTCGTGAAACCACCTACGGGTGGTTTTTTTGTTTCTGTACTTCGCTTTCTGATACCTTTCCCGCCAGCCTGACGCCACGGCGTTTTTCGGTTAACTCTTGCCTTACAGTCAATTTCTCATTTGTCCCAGGACAAAACGATCGCGCCTTGCTACTATCAAACGGACTCTCAGCCCAGCCTGCCGGAGGCAGCATGTTCAGTGGACTTTGCGCATTTCCTTTGACACCTTTGCATCAGCAAGATTTTGATGAAAAAGCGTTTATTCGTATTCTCGCCCGTCTTACCGATGCCGGAGTCGACTCTCTGGGCATCTTAGGTTCAACCGGTAGCTACGCTTATCTCAGCCGTGAGCAGCGCAGACGAGTGGTGCAGGTGGCGAAGGCGCATGCGGGGTCGATCCCGATGATGGTCGGCGTCGGCGCCATTGCGACTAACGAGGTGCTACGCCTGGTGGAGGATGCTCAGGAGGCAGGGGCGGATGCGTTATTACTGCCGATGATGTCCTATCAGCCGCTTTCCGCGGAGGAGATCTTTGCCTTTTACGAAGAAGTCTGTCGGCATGTCTCGGTGCCGGTTTGCCTGTATGACAATCCCCGCACTACCCACGTAATGCTGGCGGATGAGCTGCAGGGGCGCATCGCCGCCTTGCCGGCCATTGCCTCGATTAAAATTCCCGGCCTGCCCGCGCCACAGGCGAGCGAACGTGTAGCGGCCCTGCGTCAGCATCTTCCCTCTCGCGTTACGCTTGGCGTCAGCGGCGATGCGTGGGCCACTGCCGGGTTGCAGGCCGGCTGCGAAGCCTGGTATTCGGTCTGCGGCGGACTCTTTCCCCGCTGCTCACTGGCGCTGGTAAGAGCGATACGTAGCGGCGATGTGGCGCAGACTGCGGCACTGAATGAGCAGCTGGCCCCCCTATGGCGATGCTTTGATCGCTATGGTGGTAGCCTGCGAGTGATAGCCAGCGCCGCAGCGATGCTCGGACTCTGCGATCCAGACTCGCTTCCCCGTCCTTTGCTTTCGTTAGGGGAGGAGGCCTGTCGTGAGGTGGCGTCGGCGCTGCGCGGCCTGGCCTGATCGCGTATCGTTGACACCGGCGCAATAGGTATCGCCGGGTGGCTTTCTGTCGGCAATTCGGCTACTGTAGGCCCGATTTTTACCATGCGAGCCTGTGAATGAATACCGGACCTTTGAACGAAAACGAACTGGAATGGCTGGATGACACTCTGGCGAAATACGCCGCCGAAGGCGCCATTCTGGATGTCTCTGAACTGGATGGCCTGCTGACGGCGATCCTCTCTGCGCCGACCGACATCGAACCCGCTCAGTGGCTGCTGGCGATTTGGGGCGGGGCGGATAATGTCCCGCGCTGGGCCAACGATCGCGAGCGCGATCGCTTTGTCAATCTGACGCTGCAGCATATGAGCGATATCGCCGAACGCCTGGAGTCTTATCCCGATCAGTTCGAACCGCTGTTCGGCACCCGCGAAGCGGAAGGTCAGGAGCTGACCATAGTTGAGGAGTGGTGCTTTGGCTATCTGCGCGGCGTGGCGCTGAGCGACTGGTCGACGTTGCCCGCTGAACTCCAGCCGGAGCTGGACGCTATCGCGCTCCACGGCAGCGAAGAACAGTTTAGCGCGCTGGATAATCTGACGGCGGATGAATTTATCGCCAGCATCGAGCGTATCACGCCGGCGGCGCTGGCGCTTTACCAGTACTGGATAGCGAATCCGCAGCCGGTGGAGGCCCCGCAGCCAATAAGAAATGAAGCGAAAGTCGGACGCAACGATCCCTGCCCATGCGGCAGCGGTAAAAAGTATAAGCAGTGTTGCTTAGCGAAATGAACAAGGGGCCAGCAGGCCCCTTTTTTATCCCACCGCGGGCAACAACCCGGCAGCGATGCTGAACTGAATAGCCACGATGCCGATCCCGCACAGCAGAACCAGCCATAGCGTCGGTGCGCCGCCGGCGACCCGCCAGGTAGCCTGCGGATGCTCTCGGCGACTCTTCATGACCAGCAGGGCCGGCATTATCAGCGCCAGCACGGCTAATGCCACCCCGGCGTAGCCGAGGGCCATGACGAAACCGCGGGGATAGAACAGGGCGAACGCCAGCGGCGGCAGGAAGGTGATTATCCCGCTCTGCAGACGCCCGCCGACGCTGTTTTTACGCTGAAACATATCCGCCAGATAATCAAACAGGCCGAGCGAGACGCCGAGGAATGACGTCGCCAGCGCAAGGTCGGCAAACAGGTGAACGGCCAGCTCCACATGCGGTGACGCCACCACTTCGCGGATCGCCTCCAGCAGGCCGTTCAGACCAGCGTTATTTGCCAGCATGGCGGTAAAGGCCGGGGCGTCGATACTGCCCAGCGTCGCCAGCTGCCAGAAAATATAGGCCACCAGAGGAATAAAGCTGCCGATGATAAATACCCGGCGCAATTTGCGAATATCCCCCCCCAGATAGCTGACGATGCTCGGGACGCTGCCGTGAAAACCAAAGGAGGTGAAAATCACCGGAATGGCCGACAGGGCCAGGCCTTGCTCAACCGGCAGCGTCAGAAGGTTCACCTGATGAATGTGCGGCATCAGCAGGGCCAGCATAATCACCAGGAAGACGATTTTGGCGCTAAACAGGAAGCGATTGAACAGATCCACCAGCGCAGTGCCAATGCACACTACCGCCCCGCCGAGGAGGGTGAAGATCAGTACGCCTGCGGCCGGTGGTAGCTGCCAGTCCAGCCACTGGTTGAGGCTGGAAGCGAGTAATTCACCGGCGCCACTGATATAGGCTGCCGTGAGGGCGTACAGCAGAAACAGCATGCAGAATCCGGTAACCCACTGCCCATAACGGCCCAGATAGCGCGCCGCCAGAGAACCGAGCCCCATATCGGCAGGGACATGCTGGTAGACTTCCAGCAGCAAAAGGGCGGTATAGCACATCAATGCCCACAAGGTGAAAAGTAAACCCAACGTGACGGTAAAGCCGACGCCTGCGGCGGCCAATGGCATTGCCAACATTCCTGCACCGATGGTGGTGCCAGCTACGATTAAAATACTGCCCAGAGTGCGGTTTTTCACGCTTTTCGCTATCCCTACAGCAAATAACAATAAATTATGCCGCGCAGAGTAGGGGATATTACGGCTTTCGTCAAATCGGGATTACAAGTTGTGTAATGAAATGTTTACACAATAAGAGGGCGAAAGCCTGCGCTAGCGCAAGGCGCGGGTTGACGGTCTGGCCTAAGCTGGCGGTTTTTGCAGGAGGGGTTATGTCTTCTATTCATGGTCATGAAGTTTTACAGATGATGCTCGCCTCGGGTGAATCCTGGACGGTCGCCTCGCTGGAGGCCGCCATTCGCCGCCGCTTTGGCGAAGAGGCGCGGTTTCACACCTGTTCAGCAGAGAATCTAAGCGCCGCACAGTTGGTGGCGTTTTTAGAGAAAAAAGGCAAATTTATTGCCAGAGAGGAAGGTTTTACTACCGCAGAAAATAAGATCTGCCGACATTAAGAGGGCCGCGACACGGACTGTCGCGGCGCGGGGGATTAATTCTGCGCGTCGAGGGTAGCCAGCTCTTTATCGATAAAGTACAGACCTTCGCCGCTTTTTCCAGCGAGGGTCAGTTTATCGATCACCGATTTAAATAATTTCTCTTCTTCATGCTGTTCAGCAACATACCACTGCAGGAAATTAAAGGTCGGGTAATCCTGGCTGGTCATGGCCGCGTGCGCCAGTTCATTTATTTTTTGCGTGATCAGCTGCTCATGCTCGTAGGTCTGGCGGAACAGCTCGTCGAGTGAGGCATATTCGGCAAACGGGGAGGCGATAGCGTTGATCCGCGGCAGGCTGCCGGTGTCGGTTAGATAGTCGAACAGGCGCTGCATATGGGTCATCTCTTCCTGAGCATGGCGACGCAGGAAGGCCGCGGCGCCTTCAAAACTGTGGTAACTGCACCAGGCGCTCATCTGCTGATAAAGAAGAGAAGAATAGAGTTCAAGATTCATCTGTTCATTCAGTTTGTCAATCATGTCCGTTTTCAGCATCGTTGCACTCCTGGAATTAAATAATAGATGTTATTGGCTGCCACTATAATTTGTTATTTAATTATTTGCAAAAAGTAAATTTAAAAATGTTTTATTTAAAATGCTAATGGGAATAACACGCATTGGCAGTTTAATAATAAATGAGAATGCTTTTAATTTATTATTCATTATTGCCTGGGCGGTCAGGACTTTGTCGCCGGCGGGTGGTAAGGGAGGACGAAG
Source organism: Klebsiella sp. P1954 (assembly GCF_018199955.1). NCBI lineage: Bacteria > Pseudomonadati > Pseudomonadota > Gammaproteobacteria > Enterobacterales > Enterobacteriaceae > Klebsiella > Klebsiella sp. P1954. The sequence continues at coordinate 4,966,309 of NZ_CP073373.1, forward strand.
CGGATTCGCCAGCATGCAGAGGGCTGAGGTCAACAGACAGGGGGAGCCTGCGAAAGTGTGAAGCACTGCGTAAATTTTAAAACAACTTTTCATAAAATTTGAAAGTTTGTTTTCAAGGTAGTAAAGTGCAGTCAACGTCAATGACATTCTGCGGGCAGGCCCGCACAGCATTCAGGAGAATAACCATGAAGATTGCACTGATGATGGAGAACAGCCAGGCGAACAAAAACGCCATCATCCTCAAGGAGCTTAACGCGGTTGCCGACGAAAAAGGATTCCCGGTCTATAACGTCGGCATGAGCGATGAGAACGATCATCATCTGACCTACATCCATCTTGGGATCATGGCCAGTATTCTGCTGAATTCGAAAGCAGTTGACTTCGTGGTCACCGGCTGCGGTACCGGTCAGGGGGCGCTGATGTCGCTGAACATCCATCCGGGCGTGGTCTGCGGCTACTGTATCGATCCGGCGGATGCGTTCCTGTTTGCCCAGATCAACAACGGTAATGCGCTGTCGCTGCCGTTTGCCAAAGGCTTCGGCTGGGGCGCCGAACTGAATGTGCGGTTTATCTTTGAAAAAGCCTTTACCGGCCGCAACGGCGAAGGCTATCCGCCGGAGCGCAAAGAACCGCAGGTGCGCAATGCCGGGATCCTCAACCAGGTCAAAGCAGCAGTAGTAAAAGAGAACTACCTCGATACCCTGCGCGCCATCGATCCGCAGCTGGTGAAAACCGCAGTCTCCGGCCCACGCTTCCAGGAGTGCTTCTTCGAAAACTGCCAGGATAAAGCAATCGAAGACTTTGTTCGCCAGATCGTCGCTTAACCGTCATCAGGGCCAGCGCCGCTGGCCCTTCCGTCGTTTATTTTTTCTTCTATTTCTTCTTCTCCGACACGCTGCTGCCGGCCGTTTTGGCCAGATGCAGGCTGTCGATCATCCCTACCAGACAGATCAAGGCGATAAACACAAACGACAGGCGGAAGCTGATCCCCGGTAGTTCAGTAAGATGCAGCCAGTCGCCGACCTGCTCGCCCAGGCGAATGCCAATCGCCCCAAGCGTGATCCCCAGCCCTACCGCCAGCTGCGACGCGGTACTGAACAGCGTATTAGCATCACTCATCTGCGCGGCGGGGACATCGGCGAAGGCCAGCGTGCTTACACCGGTAAACTGGATTGAGCGAAACACCCCGCCGAGATAAAGGATCAGCATGATGGCCCAGACCGGCGTCTGCGGCGTAAGCAGCGCGCAAGCCAGCAGCGAACAGACGTTCAACGCGCCATTGATCAGCAGTAGCCGACGAAAGCCCAGCCAGCGAATGAGCGGTGTGGTGGCGGGTTTAATGGTTAAATTACCGACAAACACCGCCAGCACCAGCAGGCCGGAATGAAAAGGATCCATACCGAATCCCACCTGGAACAGCAGGGGGAGCAGAAAAGGCACCGCGCTGATGGAGGCCCGGAACAACGAGCCGCCGTACATTGTCACCCGGAACGTCGGCACCTGCAGGGCGTCGAGACGAACCATAGGCGCCGCCGCCCGGCGGAAATGACGAATGGAATATAACAGACAGCCGAAGCCAAGCGCGGCGAGAGCCAGCGTCGGCCAGATCTGCGGCTGGCGATCGCCGAGCCGCTCCATCGCAGTCACCAGACTGACCATCGCGACCGAGGTAGTGATAAATCCGCTGAGATCGAAGGAGCGCCGTTCCGTTTCGCGAATATCAGGGATAATGCGCAGCGAAAGGATGATGGCGGCAAGGCCCAGCGGGACATTGATAAAGAAGATCCAGTGCCAGCTGGCGTAGCGGGTTATAAAGCCGCCCAAAGGCGGGCCGATAATGGGGGCCACCAGCGCCGGCCAGGTCAGGGTGGCGATGGCCTTGATCAGCTGGTGTTTCGGCGTGGTGCGTAGCACCGCAAGGCGACCAACGGGGACCATCAGCGCGCCGCCGACGCCCTGAAGGATACGCATGGCGACAAAGATATGCACCTCGGTGGAGAGGCCGCAGAAGACCGAGGCAAGGGTAAAGATCGCCAGGGCGAGAGTAAAAATAGCCCGGGCGCCGAAGCGATCGGCGATCCAGCCGCTGGCCGGGATCAGGACCGCAAGGGTAATCAGATAGGCGCTGATGCCGATATTCAGTTCGACCGCGGTGACGCCAAAATCCCTCGCCATATCGGGCAGGGCGGTGGCGATCACCGTCCCGTCGAGAAACTCCATAAAAAAGGCACCTGCCACCAGCAGCGCCGGCGCTGAAAAAGCACGTTCATCGCGGGAAGAGATCGCGGTATTCATGTTGTCACTGCCATCAAGAGTGTGATCCTGTGCAAAGCGGCAGGAGACGACCCGCCAGCCAGTAAGGTAGATAAAAAAACCTGCGACGGCAGGTTTTATTATCGTTAACGATTTAGGGTACTATTACGCTCCTGAAAAAAGGAGTAATTAATGTCTCAACATCTTACCGAACACGACGAGCTGGTTTCCGATGTGGTTGCCTGCCAGCTGGTTATCAAACAGATCCTCGATGTCATTGACGTCATTGCGCCGGTGGAAGTGCGTGAAAAAATGACCACTCAGCTGAAAGCTATCGACTTCGCCAGCCATCCGGCCTCTGCCGATCCGGTGACCCTTCGTGCGGTGCAAAAAGCGATCGCGTTGATTGAGCTGAAGTTTACTCCACAGGAAGAAACGCATTAATACCAGGCCTCGCCGGATACCGGCGGGGCCTTCTTCTTTAATGGGAAACGACGGTCTGCGCAGGCGCAGGGGCAGCATCTTTGAACAATTTGCTGTTGCCCCAGCACTCTTCGTAGCGATGGCCGACCAGATCCTCCACGATAACCCGCACGTCCGGCGCAATATCGCTAATTTTGCCGCCCGCTTTTATCCGCGCGACTTCCTGCAGCACCACCAGATGGGCCTTCCGGTCCAGCTTCATCTGCTTGCTGAAGACGATGGCGGCCAGGGCTAATGCGATCACCCCGACGCAGAATACCACTGCGATAGCGGTCACCGCGCTTTCCGGTTGGCTGTGCGCTTTTGACTGGAAACCGTAGAAGCTCAGGATCGCCCCCATCGAGAACACCACAATCGAGCGCAGAATTTTTCCTGAGAAGGTCATGGCGCCGGCATAGATCCCTTCCCGCCGGCGTCCGGTGTAGATCTCATCGACATCGGCCAGGAAGGTGTAAACGGTCCAGGGTATATAGTAAACCCCGCCGGTACCCAGGCCGAACAGCACGGTAATGCCGAACATCAGCACTGTCGCCAGGCCGGACGGTAGATGGAAAAACCACAGCGAGGTATACAGCAGAACCGCGAAAATGACGATCCCCAGCGCCAGAATATAGGGTTTGCTGAAGCCCTTTTTCACGCACAGGCCGATAAACAGCGCCGTAGAGATCAGCTGCAGAATCGAGTTCAGGCTGTTCAGCCCGGCCACCATCGCTGGATCGTGTTGTAGAACGAAGATCACGAAATAGGTGAAGATGGAGGCAAACAGCCATTCCGCGCCAAAGCCGCACAGGTACATACCAAGATGTTTGCGGAATACGCGTAGATAAAAAGTCGAACGCATATCTTTCGCCAGCGACAGCAGGGTGCTCAGCAGTCCTTTTTTCGCGCTGGTTTCCACCTCTTCCCCGCGCTCACGCTCCCAGCTGCACAACCACAGGCAGGAAATAGCGACGATCAGGATCGCGCCATAGGTCAGACCGGTGAGGAAGAAAGGGGTGGCAGAATCTTTGCCATACAGCAGAATGAACTGGCCGGGAATAAACGCCGCGAGGAAGTTGGCCAGCTTACCAAAGATAGCTTTATAGCCGGTCAGTTTTGAACGCAGTGAGAAATCATCGGTCATCTCTGTCGCCAGCGTTTCATAAGGCACCATGATAGAGGTGTAGATGATCTCAAACACCACATAGGTGCTAAGGTAGTACCAGAAACTCAGGCCTTCCACCCACAGCAGCGGGTAGAACATCATCAGCGGAATACCGATTAGCAGAAAGAAACGCCGGCGGCCGAAGCGCTTGCCCAGGCGCGTTTTGCCAAAATTATCCGTCAGATAGCCCATCAGCGGGTTGCTGATAGCGTCAATGATGCTGGCGACGGAGAAGATAAATGAGGCCTCGATCAGCGTCAGGCCGCAAAAGGTCGTATAAAAATAGAGTAGCCATGCGCCGCTTATCGCCAGTGCGCCGCTCCCTAACAGATTTCCGCCGCCGTAGGCTAACTGATGGCGTAACAAGATCGGTCTTCCCTGCAGCCCTTCAGAGGCTGAAGCCGTGTATCTAGCCATAAAAAATAAACCTCGTGTTTTATATTTTTGAAACACTGTTTTTATATTTCTTTATGGTTCGTCAAAAAGTGACCGCGCTCACTAATCCCCCTTATGGGGTAACGGTGATGAGGGAATGGGATCGAGTTAAAACTTTTTTATTCTTGAAAGGAATAATAGGGGAGAAAAAATAGACGTAATGGATTAATAAACCGGGCGGGGCAGCGCAGACGCGCTCCCCCTGGCAGAGCGATAAAGGCTTGATTAATGCGCTTTCTGCGCTTCTCCAACGATAGCCATCAGACGCCGATCGGTCTGCTCCATCCCGAGACCGGCTTTATCGGCATTACGAATTTCCTCAAGCACGCTTTGCAATAGCAGGCCATCCTGCTGCTGCTCTTCCGCCAACAGCGTGAGAAACCGCCAGGTGCTGTCATCGCTTTGCGCTTTGGCTTCCTGAGCGAGACCGCTCAGCAGACGACTGCGCTGTTGGTAATCGCTCAGGGTTTGGGTAAACAGATCTTCCAGCGAGGTGCACTCAGGGTTACAGGCGTGGTCGGGATTGACGATCGGCCAGCTGCCGGCTTTTTTCAGGTAGTCAAATACGCGCATGGTGAGGGTGATGCTGCTTTGCGCGCGGGTGCGCAGAAACGTCGCGGCGCCGTCGAAGCGATGTCGGGCGCACCACTCACTTAAGTTCAGGTAAACGTTAGAGGCGTGAAACTCAAGATTCATTTGGGTGTTTAGCTTTTGTGCCATTCCTGGAACTGCCATAAAAAATATCCTTATTAACCGGGAAGGGGTTACTGGTGCGCGTCAGCGGATCCTGCGGATAACTACAAGATAAAATAGTGACACGCGGCACTGTTGCAGAATAATAAAACTCTACACATTCCGTATGAGTCGGGTATTTTTTCCATTTGCCGACGATTTAAGAATACTCGCTCAACGAAATTAAGAAAACTCTCAAGCGCGGTAATTTACGTTTTGTTACACCATTATTTGTGCAAACTACCAGGGCTGAGATTGTGCGCCGTTGGCAGGGGCTTGCTGGTTTCAGATTGGTTATAAGATATAAGTATTTGACTACGAGATTCGTCGTAGAAGAGAACGGAATAAGTTATTTCATTAGTAATGTTTCAGGTTGATGATCATTATTTTTATTTTTTGTTGCAGGCGCTTTTATCAAGAGGAATATATTTTTTCTATTCGGAATAAATTACGCCAAAGATCCGTTTTTTCGCGATATTAAGCGGGCCATGTGGCTCAGCGGTGCGAGGTGGGTTGCCATTTGAGTGGCGCACAGGCGATCGCCCGCAGCAACGCCGTCAATCGCTGATGATAACAGTGCTGTAACCCACCGTTAAACATCCTCTGACAACACAAGGATAAGCCTGCTGATGGTATAGATGATCCTGCTATGCCCCGGTAAAATTGTATGACAATTGTGTCATTTTTTATGTCATTTTTTGCTAAATGTATGTACGCAATTACTGTAATTCCGCGATGTGATAATGCTCTCGTATGGAGAAATAATTTCCGGGTATTACTACTCTAACAACGGCAGTGGGGAATGCGATTTTTCTAATGCCTTGTTTTGATGCCGATTAAATTGTTAATTCCGATTTTTCCCTACATGAAAGCGAATTAAAGCTGGAGTTTACCATGCACAAATTTACTAAAGCGCTGGCGGCCATTGGTCTCGCTGCGGTTATGTCACAATCAGCTATGGCGGAAAATCTTAAACTGGGTTTTCTGGTGAAACAGCCGGAAGAGCCATGGTTTCAGACTGAGTGGAAATTTGCTGATAAAGCAGGAAAAGATTTAGGCTTTGACGTTATTAAAATTGCGGTCCCGGATGGGGAGAAAACCCTGAATGCCATTGACAGCCTGGCGGCCAGCGGCGCGAAGGGCTTTGTCATCTGTACCCCCGATCCCAAGCTCGGGTCGGCGATTGTCGCCAAAGCGCGTGGCTATGACATGAAGGTGATTACCGTCGATGACCAGTTCGTCAATGCGAAGGGCAAACCGATGGAGAGCGTACCGCTGGTGATGATGGCGGCGAGCGAAATTGGCGCCCGTCAGGGGCAGGAACTCTATAAAGAGATGCAAAAGCGCGGCTGGGATGTCAAAGACACCGCCGTAATGGCGATCACCGCCGATGAGCTGGATACCGCGCGCCGTCGCACCACCGGCTCCATCGATGCCCTGAAGGCGGCCGGCTTCCCGGACGCGCAAATCTACCGCGTGCCGACAAAATCCAACGATATCCCGGGAGCGTTCGACGCCGGTAACTCGATGCTGGTCCAGCATCCGCAGGTTAAACACTGGCTGATCGTCGGGATGAACGACAACACCGTCCTCGGCGGCGTGCGCGCGACCGAAGGTCAGGGCTTTAAAGCTCCCGATGTGATTGGCATCGGCATCAACGGCGTGGATGCCGTCAACGAACTGTCGAAGGCGCAGCCGACCGGCTTCTATGGCTCTCTGCTGCCAAGCCCGGATATCCACGGCTACAAAACCAGCGAAATGCTCTACAACTGGGTCACCAAGGGCGTCGAGCCGCCGAAGTTCACGGCGGTGACCGATGTGGTGTTGATTACCCGCGATAACTTCAAAGAAGAGTTGGCGAAAAAAGGGCTGTAACAGCCTGATTAAACTGGCCCCCGCCGCGGCGCGGGGGCTGAGTGCAGAAGAGCGGAGTCGTTATGCAACAGTCTACCCCTTATCTCTCATTTCGCGGCATCACCATGACGTTCCCTGGCGTAAAGGCCTTGTCCGATATCAGTTTTGACTGCTACCCGGGACAGATCCACGCGCTGATGGGCGAAAATGGCGCAGGCAAATCGACGCTGTTGAAAATTCTCAGCGGCAACTATATCCCGACCGCGGGCCATCTGCAGATCGGCGGCCAGCAGATGGCATTCGCCAATACCATGGAGGCGCTGAACGCCGGCGTGGCAATTATCTACCAGGAGCTGCATCTGATCCCGGAGATGACCGTCGCCGAAAATATCTATCTCGGTCAGCTGCCGCACAGAGGCGGCATCGTCAATCGCTCGCTGCTCAACTATGAGGCCCGCCTGCAGCTGGAGCATCTGGGTCTGGATATCGACCCGGAGACGCCGCTGAAATATCTCTCCATTGGTCAATGGCAGATGGTGGAGATTGCCAAAGCGCTGGCGCGTAACGCCAAGATTATCGCGTTCGATGAGCCGACCAGCTCGCTCTCCGCCAGAGAGATCGACAACCTGTTTCGCGTCATCCGCGAGTTGCGGGAGGAGGGAAGGGTCATCATCTATGTTTCACACCGGATGGAAGAGATTTTTGCCCTCAGCGATGCCATCACCGTCTTTAAAGATGGCCGCTACGTTTGCACCTTTGACGATATGCCGAGCGTCAGCCACGACGCCCTGGTCCAGGCAATGGTAGGCCGCAATCTGGGCGATATTTATGGCTGGAAGCCTCGCCCCTATGGCGAGGAGCGGCTGCGCCTGGAAGAGGTCAAAGCGCCGGGCGTGCGCACGCCGGTTAGTCTCTCGGTGCGCAGCGGTGAAATTGTCGGTTTGTTCGGACTGGTAGGTGCCGGGCGCAGCGAACTAATGAAAGGCCTGTTTGGCGGCACGCAGATAACCGGCGGTCAGGTGTATATCGATGGCCAGCCCGTCTCCATTCGCAAACCGGCCCAGGCCATCCAGGCCGGGATGATGCTGTGCCCGGAGGATCGTAAAGCGGAGGGGATTATTCCGGTGCATTCCGTGCGCGATAACATCAATATCAGCGCCCGGCGCAAGCATATTCACGCTGGCTGCCTGATCAACAACGCCTGGGAGGCGGACAACGCCGATCAACATATCCAGTCGCTGAATATTAAAACGCCGGGCCCGGAACAGCTGATTATGAACCTGTCGGGCGGCAACCAGCAGAAAGCGATCCTTGGCCGCTGGCTGTCGGAAGAGATGAAGGTGATCCTGCTTGATGAGCCAACCCGCGGCATCGACGTCGGCGCCAAACATGAAATTTACAATGTGATCTATGGCCTCGCCGCCTCCGGTGTCGCCGTGGTGTTTGCCTCCAGCGACCTGCCGGAAGTGCTGGGCGTCGCTGACCGCATCGTGGTGATGCGCGAAGGACAAATCGCCGGCGAACTGCTGCATGAAGAAGCCAATGAACAGCAGGCGTTAAGCCTTGCGATGCCAACAGTGAGCCAGGCTGTCGCCTGAGTAAGGAGTAAATGATGTCATCAGTGACTACGTCCGGGGCTACCCGCTCAACCTTTAGCTTTGCCCGCATCTGGGATCAGTTTGGCATGCTGGTGGTGTTTGCGGTGCTGTTTATCGGCTGTGTGATTTTTGTGCCCAACTTTGCTTCATTCGTCAATATGAAAGGGCTGGGGCTGGCGATCTCGATGTCCGGGATGGTGGCCTGCGGCATGCTGTTTTGCCTGGCCTCCGGCGATTTTGACCTGTCGGTCGCGTCGGTTATCGCCTGCGCCGGGGTCACCACCGCGGTGGTGATTAATCTCAGCGAAAGCCTGTGGCTGGGGATCGCCGCAGGCCTGTTGCTGGGGGCGCTTAGTGGTCTGGTTAACGGCTTTGTCATTGCGCGCCTTAAGATCAACGCGCTGATCACCACGCTGGCCACCATGCAGATTGTCCGCGGCCTGGCCTATATTATCTCCGACGGCAAAGCGGTGGGGATCGAAGATGAACGTTTCTTCACCCTCGGCTATGCCAACTGGTTTGGTTTGCCGGCGCCGATCTGGCTGACCGTCGCCTGCCTGGTGGTTTTCGGATTATTACTAAACAAAACCACCTTTGGCCGTAATACGCTGGCTATTGGCGGCAATGAAGAGGCGGCGCGCCTTGCCGGCGTCCCGGTGGTGCGCACCAAGATTATTATCTTTGTGCTCTCCGGTCTGGTATCGGCCGCAGCGGGGATCATTCTGGCGTCGCGCATGACCAGCGGCCAGCCGATGACCTCGATTGGCTATGAGCTGATTGTTATTTCGGCCTGCGTGCTGGGCGGGGTGTCGCTGAAGGGCGGGATCGGCAAGATCTCCTACGTGGTGGCCGGGATCCTGATCCTCGGAACCGTGGAAAATGCGATGAACCTGCTGAATATCTCGCCATTCTCACAATACGTCGTGCGCGGGGTGATCCTGCTGGCGGCGGTGATCTTCGACCGCTACAAACAAAAAGCCAAACGTGCGGCCTGAATTTAAACCGAACTTTTTAGTTTACAGAGTAATTGCCGCCAGCGCCCGTTTCGCTGGCGGTAACTATCAAAAATGGCGAGGTTGGTCACACTGTCTATACTTACATGGCTCACATATAATTAACAACCAGCTTCGGCTGGCCATGATAAGGAGGAAACAGGGTGGATAACCAGATATCTGTACCGCCTGCGCTAACCGGAAACTACGCTTTTTTCTTTGACCTCGACGGTACTCTTGCCGATATCCAACCGCACCCCGATCAGGTGGTGATACCCGACAGCACGCTGCAGGCGCTCAATGCGCTGGCCCAGCAGCAGGGGGGCGCGGTGGCATTGATTTCAGGGCGCTCAATGGCTGAACTTGACGCGCTAACCCATCCCTGGCGGCTACCGCTGGCCGGCGTTCACGGGGCCGAGCGCCGTGATATCAATGGTAAAACCTACATCGTCTCTCTGCCGACAGCGCTGCGCGATGAGATCGCGGCTGAGCTGACGTCGGCGCTGGAAGCGCTCCCGGGATGTGAGCTGGAGAGTAAAGAGATGGCTTTCGCGCTCCACTATCGCCAGGCCCCGCAGCAGCAGAGCGCCGTGCTGGAGCTGGCGCAGCGGATTGTTCAGCGCTATCCGCTGCTGGCGTTACAGCTTGGCAAGTGCGTGGTGGAGATTAAACCCCGCGGCGTCAACAAAGGGGAGGCGATTACCGCGTTCATGCAGGAGGCGCCATTCGCCGGCCGCGAACCGGTTTTTGTCGGCGATGATTTGACCGACGAGGCGGGATTCAGCGTCGTTAATCAACTGCAGGGAATGTCGGTAAAAGTTGGCGCCGGGGAAACTCAGGCGCACTGGCGGTTGGCGGATGCCGCCGCTGTAAGGACGTGGTTGCAACATCTGGCGTATGACGCGCAAACCGAAAGGAGGGATGACCATGAGTCGTTTAGTCGTAGTCTCTAACCGTATCGCCTTACCGGACGATAAAAAATCGAGCGCTGGCGGTCTGGCCGTCGGCATCCTGGGGGCACTGAGAGCGGCGGGGGGTCTGTGGTTTGGCTGGAGCGGCGAGATTGGCGATGACCAGCAGCCGCTCAAGCAGGTCTCCCGCGGGAATATTTCCTGGGCGTCGTTCAACCTTAATGAACGGGACCATGATGAATACTACAACCAGTTCTCTAACGCCGTGCTGTGGCCGGCTTTCCACTATCGTCTTGATCTGGTCAGCTTTCAGCGCGAAGCCTGGGAGGGATATCTGCGGGTTAACGCCATGCTGGCGGACAAGCTTCTGCCGCTGATTGAGCCAGACGATACGCTGTGGATCCATGATTACCATCTTCTGCCCTTCGCCAGCGAGCTGCGTAAGCGCGGAGTGAACAATCGCATCGGGTTTTTCTTACATATTCCGTTCCCGACGCCGGAGATTTTTAACGCTCTGCCGCCGCACGCTGAGCTGCTGGAGCAACTGTGCGATTACGATCTGCTGGGCTTCCAGACCGAAAGCGACAGAACCGCTTTTCTCGACAGCATTGCTATGCAGACTCGCCTATCCGACCTCGGCGATAAACGCTATCAGGCATGGGGTAAGGCGTTCAGTACCGAGGTTTATCCGATAGGGATCGATCCGGACGAAATTACGCGCAACGCTAAAGGTCCGCTGCCGCCGAAGCTGGCCCAGCTGAAGAACGAGCTGAAAAATGTGAAGAATATCTTCTCCGTGGAGCGTCTTGACTATTCGAAAGGGTTGCCGGAGCGATTCCTCGCCTACGAGACGCTGCTCGAGAAGTACCCTCAGCACCACGGCAAAATCCGTTATACCCAGATCGCGCCGACCTCCCGCGGCGATGTGCAGGCCTATCAGGATATCCGCCACCAGCTGGAAACCGCAGCCGGACGCATCAACGGACAGTTTGGTCAGCTTGGCTGGACACCGCTCTACTATCTGAACCAGCATTTTGATCGTAAGCTGCTGATGAAGGTCTTCCGCTACTCTGACGTCGGGCTGGTGACGCCGCTACGCGATGGTATGAACCTGGTGGCGAAGGAGTACGTCGCGGCGCAGGATCCGGATAACCCTGGCGTACTGGTCCTGTCGCAGTTTGCCGGGGCGGCGCAGGAGCTGACCAGCGCCCTGATCGTCAATCCTTACGATCGCGACGAGGTTGCCGCCGCGCTGGATCGCGCGCTCAGCATGCCGCTGGCGGAACGTATCGCCCGTCATTCAGCGATGCTGGACGTGATCAGAGAAAATGATATTCATAACTGGCAGGCGCGCTTTGTCGAGGATCTGCAGCATATTTCACCGCGCAGCGAGGAGAGCCGTCTGCGGGGGAAGATAGCCACCTTCCCTAAACTGGCCTAGTTCAGGAAAAGGGCTAACCGGCGTTAGCCCTTTTCAAGGGAAACCAACAGGACATCAACGCCGCAGCTGCCGACGATACTTTTCGCCGAGCAGGTGGCGCGTGAGAAGAGGGAATGGTTGTGATTGCCGCAGATCACCAGATCAACACGGTGCGACCGGCAGAAGTCCTTAATATGATGGCCTAGCTCGCCGCAGGCGATGGTCATTCTTTCTATTGGGTAGTCCGCGTGGCGAGCCAGCTCATTGAGAAACTCCCGCGTCTCTTCCTGCATCACTTCGCGCAGATTTTCCATCATCGGTGCGGCGAACTGGTTATACAGCTCCGGATCCGTAGCGAGAGTGATTAAGCTCACCTTCGCGTTAACGGGGCGGGCTATCGACACCGCTTTTTTAATTAATACCTGACTCTCCGGCGTTGGCGCGACGGCAACCAGCAGATGGGTATAAGGCATCTGGCCTCCTTGAGATACGCGGAATAACCCTTTCTTCCATTCTTTACTCCTGTTTCCCCGACTGCGCAAGGGCCGATCCCGGGATTTGCGAGCCTGTTCGTTAGTCGGCGACCTTCCAGCCAGATCACATCAATGAACCTGTCTTTTGATTAAAAAGAAATGCTGTTTTATAAATGAGTGAAGTGGCGACGTCATCTCTTTGTCATTTTGCCACCGGCGACTGTTCCGTGGCAAAAGTACAAAGGTAACCTCCTTTCACAGCTTTTAGTGTAGCCAGGTACCCACTCCCTTCCGGTGGCAAATCCGGAACGATTGTCGGCGTTCTTTTAAAAAAAGACACAGGATCACGGCGATGAAAACACGAAAAATTGGACTGGCTAACTATCTGGCCTACGGCGCGGGCGATTTTCTCGGCGCCGGCACGACGGCGCTAACCGCCGCATGGCTGCTCTACTTTTACACGACCTTTTGCGGACTGACCCCGATTGAGGCCACGCTTATTTTTGCTGCCGCCCGCGTGCTGGACGCGGTGGTAAGCCCGCTGATGGGCTTTCTCACCGATAACTTTGGCACCACCTGGCTTGGTAAGCGCTTCGGCCGCAGAAAATTCTTTATTCTGCTCGGCATCCCCTGCGTATTCAGCTATTCAGCGATGTGGGTCGGCGAGATGGGCTTCTGGTACTACCTGGCGACCTATCTGCTGTTTGATATGGTCTATACCATGATTCTGGTGCCCTATGAGACGCTGGTGCCGGAGATGACCGATGACTTTAAACAGAAAACCAAATTCTCCGGCGCGCGCATTTCGATGGCGCAGATGTCGGCGATTTTAGCCTCCTTCCTGCCGGGGATCCTTCTCTCCTGGCTCGGCAAAGATAATGCCAGCTCGTTCTTCTATGCCAGTCTGGTGTTCTCGGTGCTGTGCGCGGTGATGCTGACTCTGGTCTGGTGTTTCACCTGGGAACGACCGCGGGAGGCGTGGTCGGAAGCGGCCCTGCGGGCGGAAGCGGAAAAACAAAACTTAACCCTTGCTCAGAGCCTCAATCGCCTGGTGATTGAGCTGAGTTCTACGCTGCGGATAAAAATTTTCCGCCAGCACCTCGGCATGTATCTGGGGGGCTATATCGCCCAGGACGTCTTCAATGCCGTGTTTACCTATTACGTGGTCTTTGTTCTGATGCAGGAAGCCGCCGTCGCCTCGAACCTGCTGGGGACGATGGCCATCTTCCAGTTTATTGCAGTAATCGCCATGATCCCGCTGTGCATTCGTTTTGGCCCCGCGCCGTCGTACCGCATGGTGGTGGTCCTGTTTGGCCTGAGCTCACTCTCCTACGCGCTGCTCTATTACGCCGGACTGAGCGACGTCTATTCCTTATTGCTGCTCATCTCTGCTGTCGCCGGACTGGGACGCGGCGGGATAAATTACGTACCGTGGAATACCTACACCTATATTGCCGACGTCGACGAAGCGATCACCGGCCAGCGCCGGGAGGGGATTTTTGCCGGCATCATGACTCTGACCCGCAAAGCCTCGCAGGCGGGGGCGGTGATGCTGGTGGGGATCATTATGCAGTTGTCGGGGTTTGTTTCCGGGCAAAAAATACAGCCTGAAGGGGTCAGCCATACCATTCTGCTGATCCTCAGCGTCGGCACTCTGGTGGTGTTAGCCTGCGGCTTCCTCGTCTCGCTGCGCTTCAAGCTCAACCTGCACACCCACAGCGTCCTGCGCAGCGAGACCCTCAGAATGCGCGAGCTCGGCTACGCTCAGTCGGAACAAACCAGTGCGGAACACCGTGCGGTGGTCGAGCTGCTGGCGGGGATGCCTTACGACTGTCTGTGGGGCAATAACAATATTGGCTATCTGAATCGTCATAAACCTGCTGCCCCGGCGCTCATTAAGGGCGGCGCTTTGAATTCGACATATACCCGAGGTTAACAACATGAAAGTTTGGCCGGTCAAACATAGCCCATTACTGCGTCAGCCTGAGCGTTTTATCGCCCGCAGCGAACTGCAGGCGCTGATCCGCAACGTGACGCAAAACCTGGTGAATATTAAGGATGAGAGCGGGCAATTTTTACTACGCCTGGATGACGGGCGCGTGATCGATACCAAAGGCTGGGCCGGCTGGGAGTGGACCCACGGCGTTGGGCTGTACGGCATCTATCAGTATTACCAGCAAACCGGCGATATCGAGATGCGTGATATCATCGATCGCTGGTTTGCCGACCGCTTCGCCGAGGGAGCAACGACCAAAAACGTCAATACTATGGCCCCGTTTCTGACCCTGGCTTACCGCTTTGAAGAGACCGGCCGTATGGCGTATCTGCCGTGGCTGGAGAGCTGGGCGGAGTGGGCGATGCACGAGATGCCGCGCACCGAGCAGGGCGGTATGCAGCACATGACTCTGGCGGAGGAGAACCATCAGCAAATGTGGGATGACACGCTGATGATGACCGTGTTGCCGTTAGCCAAAATTGGCAAGCTGCTTAACCGCCCCCAGTATGTGGAGGAGGCAACCTACCAGTTCCTGCTCCATGTGCAGAACCTGATGGACCGGGAGACCGGGCTGTGGTTTCACGGCTGGAACTATGAGGGGCGGCATAACTTTGCCCGGGCGCGTTGGGCGCGGGGCAACAGCTGGCTCACCATGGTGATCCCGGATTTTCTGGAACTGGTGGATCTCCCCGAGGGGAATGCGGTACGGCGCTATCTGATTACAGTCCTCGACGCACAGATTGCCGCCTTAGCAGAATGCCAGGACGACAGCGGCCTGTGGCATACCTTGCTGGACGACCCGCACTCTTATCTTGAGGCCTCGGCGACCGCCGGCTTTGCCTACGGGATTCTCAAAGCGGTGCGCAAGCGTTACGTCGGGCAGCACTACGCCGGGGTGGCTGAAAAAGCGATTCGCGGGATTGTGCAGAATATTTCGCCGCAGGGGGAGCTGCTGCAGACCTCATTTGGCACCGGGATGGGGTCAGACCTCGACTTTTATCGCCAGATCCCGCTTACCTCGATGCCCTACGGTCAGGCGATGGCGATCCTTTGTCTGACGGAGTATCTACGCAAGTACTTCTGAGCAGGGCGCCCCGCTGGCGAGGCGCCGAATAAAACTAACCCGGCTTTCGCCGGGTTGCTTGTTACATACGCTCGACGGTTTCGATACCGAGGGTATCGAGACCCAGCTTGAGGGTTTTCGCCGTGAGCAGCGCCAGCTTCAGACGGCTGTTGCGGGTCTCTTCGCTTTCCGCGCTGAGGATCGGGCAGTGCTCGTAGAAGCCGGAGAACAGGCCCGCCAGATCGTAGAGGTAGGCGCACATCACGTGCGGCGTCCCTTCGCGAGCGACCACGGAGAGGGTCTCTTCAAACTGCAGCAGGCGCGCGGCCAGCTGAGCTTCGCGATCTTCGGCGATGACCACCGGCGCGTCGATCATCGCGTTTTCGTCGATGCCGGCTTTGCGGAACACGGAGAGCACGCGGGTATAGGCATACTGCATATACGGCGCGGTGTTGCCTTCGAACGCCAGCATATTATCCCAGTCGAAGACGTAGTCGGTGGTGCGGTTTTTCGACAGGTCGGCATATTTAACCGCGCCGATACCCACCACTTTCGCCAGATTTTCCAGCTCGTCAGCCGACATATCCGGGTTCTTCTCGGCCACCAGGCGACGGGCGCGCTCCAGCGCTTCGTCCAGCAGATCCGCCAGCTTCACGGTACCGCCGGCGCGGGTTTTAAACGGCTTGCCGTCTTTCCCCAGCATCATACCGAACATATGGTGCTCCAGCGGCACGGAGTCCGGCACGTAGCCTGCCTTGCGCACGATGGTCCACGCCTGCATCAGGTGCTGGTGCTGACGAGAGTCGATGTAGTAGAGCACGCGGTCGGCGTGCAGCGTTTCATAGCGATACTTCGCACAGGCGATATCGGTGGTGGTATAGAGGTAGCCGCCATCCTTTTTCTGGATGATGACGCCCATCGGTTCGCCTTCCTTGTTTTTGTACTCATCAAGGAAGACCACGGTAGCGCCTTCGCTCTCAACCGCCAGCCCTTTGGCTTTCAGATCGGCGACGATCCCCGGCAGCATCGGGTTGTACAGGCTCTCACCCATCACGTCATCGCGGGTCAGGGTGACGTTCAGGCGATCGTAGGTGATCTGGTTCTGCGACATGGTGATGTCGACCAGCTTACGCCACATCTGCAGGAAGTACTCATCACCGCCCTGCAGCTTAACCACGTAGCTGCGCGCGCGCTCGGCGAAGGCTTCGTCTTCGTCATAGTGCTTTTTCGCTTCGCGATAGAAACCTTCGAGGTCGGCCAGGGCCATCTCGCCGGCGTTTTCCTGCTGCTGTTTTTCCAGATACGCGATCAGCATCCCGAACTGGGTGCCCCAGTCGCCGACGTGGTTGGCGCGGATCACCTTATGACCCAGGAACTCAAGGGTACGGACTGAAGCATCGCCAATGATGGTCGAACGCAGATGGCCGACGTGCATCTCTTTCGCTACGTTGGGTGCCGAGTAGTCGACGACGATAGTCTGCGCCTGCGGTTTCGTGACGCCCAGGCGCTCAGACTGCAGCGCGCGGTTGACGTTGTCCGCCAGAAACGCGGGGTCGAGGAAAATATTGATAAAGCCCGGCCCGGCGATTTCAACCTTGTTGGCAATGCCGTTGAGGTCAAGATGAGACAGTACCTGCTCTGCAAGTTGTCGCGGCGCCATACCCAGCTTTTTGGCGACAGCCATCACGCCGTTGGCCTGATAGTCGCCGAACTGAACTTTTGCTGACTGGCGGACCTGGGGTTCGCAATCGGCAGGGGCGCCTGCCGCGATCAGGGCCTGGCTGACTTTTTCTGAGAGAAGAGCCTGAATATTCACCGGAATACCTTACGTGTAATGCGCCTGCCCCCGAGGGAGGCGGCGCCATAATGTGGACAAATTAGGGCGGGAGTATACTGCATTTGTCCCCGTCCGTCAGCATTGCGCGCGGCGCGCCGGCGTGCGCAATCCATCGCCGGTCAGTTGCCCATCAGCGGGGCGGCGGTTGGTCCGCAGGCCGAAACACGGTAAATTACCTTTTCATTACTGACGAGCATTATTGACGAGCAAACCCATGGCAAACTGGCAGCAAAATGAACAACTGGCCGATATTACGGCGGATCTCCCGCGATTTTCCGATGCGCTTGAGCGCTTCACTGCGCGACTGGGACTGGAGATCGCCGGGCTCGACGCCGACCATATCTCCCTGCGCTGTCATCAGAATACCACTGCGGAACGCTGGCGCCGCGGTCTGGAGCAGTGCGGCACCCTGCTGTCGGAGAATATGATTAACGGCCGGCCCATTTGCCTGTTCAAACTGGCGGAGCCGGTCTGCGTGGCGCACTGGCGCTTCCATATCGTTGAGCTGCCGTGGCCGGGTGAAAAGCGTTATCCCCATGAAGGCTGGGAGCATATCGAAATCGTCCTGCCCGGCGATCCGGCAACCTTAAATGCCCGCGCGCTGGCGCTGCTGGCCGATGACGGACTCAGCCAGCCGGGGATCGTGGTCAAAACCAGCTCGCCGAAAGGGGAGCATGAGCGCCTGCCGAATCCTACCCTGGCGGTGACTGACGGCAGCGTGACGGTCAAATTTCATACGTGGTCTATTGAACAAATCGTCGCCAGCGAGCAAGCCGATACGTAACAGTGTGAAGCCGCGCGGCGTCTGCCGCGTGAAATTGTGACATGCTGCAAAGGTTGTCTGGATCAGGGAGAGAGGAATGGCGGTACTGGAAGTGTGTTGCTACAGCATGGCGTGCGCCCGGGAGGCTGAGCGCTGCGGCGCCGATCGTATTGAGCTCTGCGCCGCGCCGCAGGAAGGGGGATTAACCCCCTCTTATGGGGTGCTGGTCTCGGCCCGCGAGGCGATTACTCTCCCGGTGCATCCGATCGTTCGCCCGCGCGGCGGCGATTTCTGCTACACCGAGGAAGAGTTCGCCGCGATGCTTAACGATATTCGCATGGTGCGGGATCTGGGCTTTCCCGGGCTGGTGACCGGCGTGCTGGATGCTGATGGCCAGATCGATATCCCGCGGATGAAAAAAATAATGGCCGCGGCGGGGCCGCTCGCGGTGACCTTTCATCGCGCGTTCGATCTGTGCGCTGACCCGCGTCAGGCCTGGAAAACGCTGGGTGAGCTGGGGGTCAAACGTATCCTGACTTCCGGTCAGCAATCCTCGGCGGAGAAAGGTATTTCATTAATTACGGAACTTATTGCCGCAGGGGATACTCCAATCATTATGGCCGGTGCGGGAGTCCGCGCCGCGAACCTGCCGCTGTTTCTGCAGGCGGGGGTGAAAGAGGTCCATAGCTCTGCTGGCCACTGGTTGCCGTCGGAAATGCGCTTTCGTCATCCGGGCGTTTCGATGTCAGCCGATCCCGATGCCGATGAATACAGACGCTACGCCGTGAATGGCGCAGCGGTGGCGGAGATGAAAAGGATTATCTCCGCCTGGAGAAGTTAAACGGTTTTTTGCTGCACATCATGTCGCCCAATATGATGATTGCCCGTACCAGGCCCCTGCCCATTAAACAGGGGCCTTTTTTTATCTCGCCTTTTTCGCCAGCGACTGCTGGGTTTCCGGTTTGGTGGCAATGATCACAGCCCGTAATGGCGCCGGATAGCCTTCCACCGTTTTGCGCTGATCCTGTGGGTCGAGGAAATCGGCCAGCGATTCGGTCGTCATCCATTCGGTGCGTCGCTGCTCCTCTGTCGAGGTGACGCAGGCGTCGACGATGCGCACGTCAATAAACCCGCACTTCTCCAGCCACATTTTCAGGGCCGCCGCCGAGGGGATAAAATAGACGTTGCGCATTTGCGCATAGCGGTCGCCCGGAACCAGCACCGTATTTTCATCTCCTTCAACCACCAGCGTCTCCAGCACCAGCTCGCCCCCTGGCGCCAGCTGATCTTTCAGCTGCCACAGATGGTCCAGCGGCGAGCGGCGGTGGTAGAGCACGCCCATCGAGAACACGGTGTCGAAGGCCTCCAGCGCCGGCAGCTGCTCGATGCCCAGCGGCAGCAAATGCGCCCGCTGGTCGTTACCGAGCAGCTTACGCACCGCTTCAAACTGGCACAGGAACAGCTGGGTGGGATCGATACCGACCGCCAGATGTGCGCCGGCGCCGATCATCCGCCACATGTGATAGCCGCTGCCGCAGCCCACGTCGAGGATAGTCCGGCCAGTGAGATCGGACAGGTGCGGCAGAACGCGCTCCCATTTCCAGTCGGATCGCCATTCGGTATCGATATTGATGCCGTACAGCGAATAAGGGCCTTTGCGCCACGGCATCAGGTTTTTAAGCAGATTTTCGATCCGCCGCTGATGGCCTTCGCTGAGCGGCGTTTCGCTCTCGGCGGTGACGCTGTGCAGAAGATCCAGACGCCAGGGAGTTAACTCCGGCAGAAATTCTACGGCGCGCTCCCATTCACGAAACTTGCCGTGCAGGGCATCGCGCTGCCAGGCGGCTACCTGGGCAGGCAGCGTCTCCAGCCAGTGAGACAGCGGGCTTTTGGCGATCAGCTGATAGAAGTTACTGAAGTCGATCATGCCTGCTCCCCGGCTTTCACGGCCACCAGCGAGCCAAAGTTAAAGCACTGGAACCACAGTTCGGCATGTTCAAACCCAGCCTGACGCAGGCGGGCTTTATGGGTTTCGACAGAGTCCGTCAGCATCACATTTTCCAGCATGCTGCGTTTCTGGCTGATCTCCAGTTCGCTGTAGCCGTTGGCGCGCTTAAAGTCATGATGCATATTGAACAACAGTTCGCCAACGTGGGCGTCTTCGAAGCTGAATTTTTCCGAGAGCACCAGCGCGCCGCCCGGATTCAGCCCCTGATAGACTTTATTGAGGATCGCCTGGCGATCGCCCGGCTCAAGGAACTGAATAGTAAAGTTCAGGATCACCAGCGAGGCGTTTTCAATGGTCACGTCGCGGATATCCCCTTCAATCACTTCGACCGGCGTCGGCGCTTTATAAGCGTCAATATGGCGACGGCAGCGCTCCACCATCGCGGGCGAGTTATCGATGGCGATAATGCGACAGCCCGGATGGCTAATATTGCGGCGCACGGAGAGGGTGGCGGCGCCCAGCGAACAGCCAAGATCGTAAACCTGAGTGTTGGGCTGAACGAAGCGCTCGGCCAGCATGCCGATCATCGAGATGATATTGGAGTAGCCGGGCACAGAACGCTGGATCATATCGGGGAAGACTTCAGCAACCCGTTCATCAAAGGTCCAGTCGCCGAGGCTGGCAATCGGCGCGGAAAAAAGCGTATCGCGGTGAGACATAACGTTAAACCCGAAAAAACGAAAACGGCGTATTGTGCGCTAACGGAGGGAGAAAACCAACTCCCAGGGCATATACCAGAGATTGGCCAGCACCATTAGCAACAACGCGCACCAGGTGGCGCTCATGCCGGAGCGGCGCCAGTAGTAGACGCGGTGATGAAAGCCCCAGGAGTGCATCAGTCGCCCGACAATCAATAAAATCCCGCAAACGTGCACCATCCAGGTCTGAGCGCCGTTCATCTCCATAAATAACAGCAAAATGAGGCCAATCGGCACATATTCGACGGCATTGCCGTGAACGCGGATGGCAACCTGCAGCTCGCTAAAGCCGCCGTCACCGTAGCCTACATGGTATTGGGTGCGCAGACGCACCACGTCAAATGAGAACTTCACTAACAATAACGCACCTAAAACGGCATACAGCGCGCTGACCATACGAAAACTCCCTTTAACTCTGGCAGATGGCTCCGGATATGATAGCAGGATATCAGAAAAGAGAAGATTGCTGCGGAATCGACGGCGCATTTCCTGCCGCCGGCAGGGCAGCGCGCAGGTCACCCCACAGGGTATCCACCAGTGCCGGGGCGAAGGCAATGTCCGGAGTATGCAGGAACAACCACGGGGTCCCCGACTGATGCCACTTCGCCAAGGTCTGAAGCCAGACGCGAAACAGTTCCCGGTTATGGGCCATATCGTCACCGCCGATAAAGCGCACCATTGGCTGCCGGGCGGTCATCACCGCATGTACCGGCACCTTCGGTTTCTTTTGTTGGGCATCGATCATCGCCGGACTGGTGGCCGCAGCGCTATGGACCGGGCGGCTGTCGAGGATCACGCGGTTGACGTTACGCTCGTGCAGCCCGCGGTTGAGCTGCTGTTCTGCTTCCCCTTTGGCGAAAAACTCGGGATGACGAACTTCGACGCCGTAGGTGAAATCCTTCGGCAGTCCGTCGAGAAAATGCCATAGCGCGGGGAGATCGCGAGGACCGAACGTCGCCGGCAGCTGCAGCCAGTACTGGCCGATGCGCGAGGCCAGCGGCGCCAGGCGGGCAAAAAATTCGCTGCTTAACTCGTCGCAATGGCGCAGGGCGGCCTGGTGCGAGATGGTGGCCGGGAATTTGAAGCAGAAGCGGAAGTCATCGTGGGTCTGTTCGTACCAGCGGGCGACAATCTCCGGCTTTGGTAGCGCATACAGGGTGGTGTTGCCCTCCACGCAGTTAAAGTGGCGGGCGTACTCTTCAAGGCTGGTGATGCCAAGGCGCACCCATTTCGGGTGCGACCACTGGGGAAGCCCAATATAAATCATAGCGCCGTGAGGATCTCCTCGGTACTGCGCACCCGGCCGATGCGCGGGAAAATATGCGTCATGCTGCCCTGATGCTGCTCGGCGGAGGCGGCGCTGCAGGCATCTTCAGCGATGACCAGGTTAAAACCCAGCTCCCAGGCATTGCGGGCGGTGGATTCGACGCCGATGTTGGTGGAGATGCCGCAGAGAATAATGGTGTCGATCCCGCGGCGGCGCAGCTGAAGCTCAAGGTCGGTGCCATAGAACGCGCCCCACTGGCGTTTGGTCACTTCGATATCGCTCTCCTGCTTACCCAGCGTGGCCGGGTAGGTCCACCAGTTTTCGGGCAGCGTATGCGCCCCGGCCTGAGCGTCGACAGGCTGTTTCAGCGCTTCGGCGAAATCGGCCGACCAGCCCACGCGGACCATGATGACCGGCGAACCCTGTTGCCGGCACTTGTCTGCCAGGCGAGCGGCGCGCGCCACCACCTCGTCAGCCCGATGCGGGCCGCCGGCGAAAGGCAGAATGCCTTCCTGCAGATCGATTACCACCAGCGCCGTGTTTTTTGCATTGAGTTCTAACATGGTATCCCCGTATCTTCATCTGTTGTCAGGCGGCTACAATACCTTTGCGGCTTCAGCAAAAGAGTAACAAATTTTGTTAATTTATGTGAGTGTGGACGTTAAGCGCGCAGCAAAGCAGCGTACATCGTGCGTCGGACTTATCGAACGACAGAATTTCCAGTATAATAGCCGCCTTTTTTCATTCAGTTGTGACATCAGCTAAAGCTGCGACCTCGTCGCCTGCAGGGCAGACGACAATCCGCCGACGGCTAAGTTAAGGGATATCTCATGCGTACAGAATATTGCGGACAGCTTCGACAGTCCCACGTTGGGCAGCAGGTGACTCTGTGTGGTTGGGTCAACCGCCGTCGCGATCTCGGTAGCCTCATTTTTATCGATATGCGCGACCGCGAAGGCATCGTTCAGGTGTTTTTCGATCCGGATCGTGCGGATGCGTTGAAGTTAGCCTCTGAACTGCGTAATGAGTTCTGCATTCAGGTCACTGGCACCGTTCGCGCGCGTGAAGAGAAAAACATCAACGCGGACATGGCCACCGGCGCTATCGAAGTGCTGGCTTCCGATCTGACGATCATTAACCGCTCAGAATCGCTGCCGCTGGACTCCAATCACGTCAACACCGAAGAAGCGCGTCTGAAATACCGCTACCTCGACCTGCGTCGTCCGGAGATGGCGCAGCGCCTGAAAACCCGCGCGAAAATTACCAGCTTTGTGCGCCGCTTTATGGACGACCATGGCTTCCTCGACATCGAAACCCCGATGCTGACTAAAGCCACCCCGGAAGGCGCCCGCGATTACCTCGTGCCTTCCCGCGTGCACAAAGGCAAATTCTACGCGCTGCCGCAGTCGCCGCAGCTGTTCAAACAGCTGCTGATGATGTCCGGCTTCGACCGCTACTATCAGATCGTCAAATGCTTCCGCGATGAAGACCTGCGTGCCGACCGTCAGCCTGAATTCACCCAGATCGACGTGGAAACCTCCTTTATGACCGCGCCGCAGGTGCGTGAGATCATGGAGGCGATGGTGCGTCAGCTGTGGCTGGAAGTGAAAGGCGTCGACCTGGGCGAGTTCCCGATCATGACCTTCGCCGAAGCCGAACGTCGCTATGGCTCCGATAAACCGGATCTGCGTAACCCGATGGAGCTGGTGGACGTCGCCGACCTGCTGAAGTCTGTGGAATTCGCGGTCTTTGCCGGCCCGGCCAACGATCCGAAAGGGCGCGTGGCGGCCCTGCGCGTCCCGGGCGGGGCCTCTCTGACCCGCAAGCTGATTGACGAATACGGCAACTTTGTGAAGATCTACGGCGCGAAAGGGCTGGCCTATATTAAAGTGACCGAGCGTGCCAAAGGCATGGACGGGATCAACAGCCCGGTGGCCAAATTCCTGACCGCTGAAATCGTGGAAGCGATCCTTGACCGCACCGGCGCGCAGGATGGAGACATGATCTTCTTCGGCGCCGACAACAAGAAAGTAGTGGCCGACGCGCTGGGCGCGCTGCGTCTGAAGCTGGGTAAAGACCTGAGTCTGACTGACGAGAGCAAATGGGCGCCGCTGTGGGTGATCGACTTCCCGATGTTCGAAGACGACGGCGAAGGCGGCCTGACGGCGATGCACCATCCGTTCACCTCGCCGAAAGATATGACCGCGGATGAGCTGAAAGCCGCCCCGGAAGAGGCTGTAGCCAACGCCTACGATATGGTTATTAACGGTTATGAAGTCGGCGGCGGTTCGGTGCGTATCCACCGCGGCGAGATGCAGCAGACCGTATTTGGTATTCTAGGCATTAACGAACAGGAACAGCGTGAGAAATTCGGCTTCCTGCTGGATGCGCTGAAGTACGGTACGCCGCCGCATGCAGGTCTGGCCTTCGGTCTTGACCGTCTGACCATGCTGCTGACCGGTACCGATAACATCCGCGACGTTATCGCTTTCCCGAAAACCACCGCGGCCGCCTGCCTGATGACCGAAGCGCCAAGCTTCGCCAATCCGGCGGCGCTCGGTGAGCTGGGTATTCAGGTTGTGGAGAAAGAGGCAAAAGCGTCTCTGGAGAACAAGTAATATGTCATTTAAGCTGCCCGTTTCGGTGCTGGTGGTGATTTACGCCGAAGATACGAAACGGGTGCTGATGTTGCAGCGGCGCGACGATCCCGCGTTCTGGCAGTCGGTCACCGGCAGCCTGGAAGCTGGAGAGACCGCGCTGCAGGCCGCCGCGCGTGAAGTAAAGGAAGAGGTCGCCATTGACGTTGCCTGCGAGCAACTGACCTTAATCGACTGTCAGCGCACGGTGGAGTTCGAGATATTTTCTCATTTGCGTCATCGCTATGCGCCGGGTGTAGAGCGCAATACGGAATTCTGGTTCTGTCTTGCGCTGCCTCATGAGCGGGAGATTACTTTCACCGAACATCTGGCCTATCGCTGGGTCAGCGCGAAGGAAGCCGCTGCGCTGACCAAGTCGTGGAGCAACCGGCAGGCGATTGAAGAATTTGTAATTAACGCCGCCTGAAAGGGCGCGCTTTTTGGAGAGTTTTTTATGGCAGGTCATAGTAAATGGGCCAACACCAAACACCGCAAAGCGGCACAGGATGCCAAACGCGGTAAAATCTTTACGAAAATCATTCGCGAGCTGGTCACCGCCGCGCGTCTGGGCGGTGGCGATCCGGCTTCCAACCCGCGTCTGCGTGCGGCCGTTGATAAAGCGCTGTCTAACAACATGACTCGCGACACCCTGAACCGCGCCATCGCGCGCGGCGTCGGCGGCGATGAAGACGCGAACATGGAAACCATCATTTATGAAGGTTACGGCCCTGGCGGCACCGCGGTGATGGTGGAATGTCTGTCCGACAACCGTAACCGTACCGTTGCGGAAGTGCGTCACGCCTTCACCAAAACCGGGGGTAACCTCGGCACCGATGGTTCCGTCTCCTACCTGTTCAGCAAGAAAGGCGTTATCTCCTTCGAGAAAGGCGATGAAGACACTATCATGGAAGCGGCGCTGGAAGCAGGCGCAGAAGACGTGGTGACCTATGACGACGGCGCCATCGACGTCTACACCGCCTGGGAAGAGATGGGCGCTGTGCGCGACGCGCTGGAAGCCGCCGGCCTGAAAGCCGACGCTGCCGAAGTCTCAATGATTCCGTCCACCAAAGCGGATATGGATGCCGAGACGGCGCCGAAGCTGCTGCGTCTGATCGATATGCTCGAAGACTGCGACGACGTGCAGGAAGTGTACCATAACGGCGAGATCTCCGACGAGGTCGCAGCCACCCTGTGATGCAGCCGCATCCACGGTTAACCGGAGGCGCGTGATGGCTATTATTCTCGGCATTGACCCGGGGTCGCGCGTTACCGGTTATGGCGTGATCCGCCAGGTTGGGCGGCAGCTGAGCTACCTGGGCAGCGGATGCATCCGCACCAAAGTGGACGATCTGCCGTCGCGGCTGAAGCTGATCTACGCCGGGGTGACGGAGATCATCACCCAGTTCCAGCCCGACTATTTCGCCATTGAGCAGGTCTTTATGGCCAAGAATGCCGACTCGGCGTTAAAGCTCGGGCAGGCGCGCGGGGTGGCGATCGTCGCAGCGACCAATCAGGCGCTGCCGGTGTTTGAATACGCCGCCCGTCAGGTCAAGCAGACCGTGGTCGGGATTGGCAGCGCCGAAAAGAGCCAGGTCCAGCATATGGTGCGCACCTTGCTCAAGCTGCCCGCCAATCCGCAGGCGGATGCGGCGGATGCGCTGGCGATCGCCATCACCCATTGCCATGTCAGCCAGAATGCCGCTCAGATCAGCGAGACCCGGCTCAATCTGGCGCGGGGGCGCTTACGATAATCGCAAATCAGGCTGGATATCTATCCAGCCTTTTTTTATGATACCGCCAGATACTTAGACCATAACGCAGGAGCCCCACGTGATAGGCAGACTCAGAGGCATCATTCTCGAAAAACAACCCCCGCTGGTGTTGCTGGAAACGGCGGGCGTCGGCTATGAAGTGCATATGCCAATGACCTGCTTCTATGAGCTGCCGGAGGCCGGGCAGGAGGCGATCGTCTTCACCCACTTTGTGGTGCGTGAAGATGCCCAGCTGCTGTATGGGTTTAACAACAAACAGGAACGTACCCTGTTTAAAGAGCTGATTAAAACCAACGGCGTGGGGCCCAAGCTGGCGCTGGCGATCCTCTCCGGCATGTCGGCGCAGCAGTTCGTCAACGCCGTTGAACGGGAAGAGGTCGCCTCGCTGGTGAAGCTGCCGGGGATTGGCAAAAAAACCGCTGAGCGTCTGATCGTTGAGATGAAAGACCGCTTCAAAGGGCTGCACGGCGACCTGTTCACCCCGGCGGCCGATCTGGTGCTGACCTCGCCGGCAGGCCCAACGGCGGACGATGCCGAGCAGGAAGCGGTTGCCGCGCTGGTCGCGCTGGGCTATAAACCGCAGGAGGCCAGCCGGATGGTCAGCAAGATCGCGCGTCCGGACGCCAACAGTGAAACGCTAATTCGCGAAGCGCTGCGCGCTGCGTTGTGAGGTAAGGGATGATTGAAGCAGACCGGCTGGTATCGGCAGACAGCAGCGGCTTTGAAGAGGCCGCTGACCGCGCCATCCGCCCAAAATTGCTGGCAGAGTATGTCGGCCAGCCGCAGGTGCGTTCGCAGATGGAGATCTTTATCCAGGCGGCGAAGCTGCGCGGCGACGCCCTCGATCACCTGCTGATTTTTGGCCCGCCAGGGTTGGGGAAAACCACCCTGGCCAATATCGTCGCCAATGAAATGGGGGTGAATCTGCGTACCACCTCCGGCCCGGTGCTGGAGAAGGCGGGCGATCTCGCCGCGATGCTCACCAACCTCGAACCGCACGATGTTCTGTTTATCGATGAGATCCATCGCCTCTCGCCGGTGGTGGAAGAGGTGCTCTATCCGGCAATGGAAGACTACCAGCTGGATATTATGATTGGCGAAGGTCCCGCGGCGCGTTCCATCAAGATCGATCTGCCGCCGTTTACCCTGATCGGCGCCACCACCCGCGCCGGTTCGTTGACCTCGCCGCTGCGCGACCGCTTTGGCATCGTGCAGCGTCTGGAGTTCTATCAGATCCCCGATCTGCAGCATATTGTCAGCCGCAGCGCCCGCCATATGGGGCTGGAGATGAGCGACGAGGGCGCGCTGGAAGTAGCCCGCCGTTCACGCGGCACGCCGCGTATTGCCAACCGTCTGCTGCGCCGGGTGCGTGACTTTGCGGAAGTGCGCCACGACGGCACCATCTCCGCCGATATTGCCGCCCAGGCGCTGGATATGCTTAACGTCGATGCGGAAGGGTTCGACTATATGGACCGTAAGCTGCTGCTGGCGGTGATAGATAAGTTCTTTGGCGGCCCGGTGGGGCTGGATAACCTCGCCGCCGCGATTGGCGAAGAGCGGGAAACCATTGAAGATGTACTGGAGCCCTACTTAATTCAGCAGGGCTTTCTGCAGCGTACGCCGCGGGGAAGAATGGCGACGGTGCGCGCCTGGAATCATTTCGGGATTACGCCGCCGGAAATGCCGTAGCGCGTTGCGGTTGAGCAGTTTATGGTGAAGCCCGGTCAGCAGCGTGACCGGGCTTTTTCATTTTCAGCTGGCGGCTTTTTTCGTCATGCTGAGAATAAACAGCACCGCGGCGCAGAGCACCACCGACGGCCCGGCCGGGGTATCATAGAAAGCCGAGAAGGTTAACCCGCCGGTAACGGCCAGCATGCCCACGCCCACCGCCACGGCGGCCATCTGCTCCGGCGTGCGGGCAAAACGGCGGGCGGTGGCGGCCGGGATAATCAGCAGGGAAGTGATGATCAGCGCCCCGACGAACTTCATCGCCACGCCGATAGTCAGGGCGGTGACCAGCATCAACAGCAGCTTGACCCGCTGCAGCTTCACGCCGTCGACAAACGCCAGGTCCGGACTGATGGTCATCGCCAGCAGATTCCGCCACTGCCAGAGCAGAATGCCAATCACAATCACCACGCCAATGGCAATGGCGATCAGGTCCTGCGGCGTAACCGCCAGCAGATCGCCGAACAGGTACGCCATCAGATCGACGCGGACGTTAGACATCAGACTGACCACCACCAGCCCCAGGGACAGCGCGCTGTGCGCCATGATGCCCAGCAGGGTATCGATCGCCAGATGCGGTCGTTTTTCCAGCCACACCAGCCCGCCGGCCAGCAGCAGGGTCACGTTGATCACCGCATAGAACGGATTGACGTTAAGCAATAAACCGAAAGCGACGCCGAGCAGAGACGCATGCGCCAGCGTGTCGCCGAAATAAGACATGCGGCGCCAGACCACAAAGGAGCCCAGCGGACCAGCGGCGCAGGCCAGCATCATCCCGGCAAGCCAGCCAGGTAACAGAAGTTCAATCATTAGCGGCTGTTTCCCCGACGCAGTACAATTCGCCCCTGAAGGTCGTGGCGGTGATTATGGTGGTGGCGGTATATCCCCAGCTGTTCCGCGCCGCGCGGGCCGAACATGGAGATAAACTCCGGGTGCATGGAGACCACCTCCGGTGCGCCAGAGCAGCAGATATGCTGGTTCAGGCACAGAACTTCGTCGGTTTTGGCCATCACCAGATGCAGATCGTGGGATACCATTAGCACCGCGCAGTCCAGTTCATGGCGCAGCTGGTTGATAAGATCGTAGAGCGCCACCTGGCCGTTGACGTCAACACCCTGGGTCGGTTCATCCAGCACCAGCAGCTGCGGACGGTTGAGCAGGGCGCGGGCCAGCAGTACGCGCTGCGTTTCGCCGCCGGAGAGCTTTTGCATCGGCGCATCGATCAGATGCCCCGCCTGCACGCGCTTCAGCGCCGGCAGGATGTCGTCTTTACGGGTGCCCGGGCGCAAACGCAGGAAGCGACTGACGGTCAGCGGCAGCGTGGCGTCCAGATGCAGTTTCTGCGGCACATAGCCGATGCGCAGGCGTGCGTCACGCTTGATAACACCCTCTGTCGGTGCTACCAGCCCGAGAACCACCCGCACAAGGGTCGATTTGCCGGCGCCGTTGGGGCCCAGCAGGGTTAAGATTTTGCCTGGCGTGAGAGCCAGCGAGATGTCAGACAACACGCGGCGTTGGCCAAAGGCCACCGAGACATTTTCCAGCGTTACAAGGTTTGTCATAGTAATTTAGGGGTTGCACAAGCTAGTGAATGTTATAATATCACATCACACTCACTTATTTCGATGACTAGACGCATTATGTTACATAAAAATACGCTTCTTTGCGCTGGACTTGGCGCTGTTTTTTTGTTCGCACAGGTACCGCTGGCCAGCGCCGCCGTGGTGACTTCTATGAAACCGCTGGGCTTTATTGCGGCGGCCATCGCCGATGGGGTGACCGAGACCCAGGTGCTGCTGCCCGATGGCGCCTCCGAGCATGATTATTCCCTCCGTCCTTCTGATGTAAAACGCTTACAGAACGCAGACTTAGTGGTGTGGATTGGTCCGGAAATGGAAGCCTTTATGGATAAGTCGACGCAAAGCATTGCGGCGAATAAAAAGGTGACGATTGCCGAGCTGGATGGGGTCAAACCGCTGCTCATCACCGGGGCGGACGACGATGACGATCACCATGGTCATGACCATGGCGCAGCAGAAAAAGGTGACGGCGATCACCATCACGGTATTTACAATATGCATCTGTGGTTATCCCCAGAGATAGCGCGGCTTTCGGCGGTTGCAATCCACGATAAATTATTGGAACTTATGCCGCAGAGTCGAGCCAAACTCGACAGCAACCTGCAGCAGTTCGAGACCGCGCTGGCGGCGACCGACAAGCAGGTGAGCAATGAGCTGGCACCGCTGAAAGGGAAGGGCTATTTCGTTTTTCATGACGCCTACGGTTACTTTGAAAAACACTACGGTTTGACCTCGCTGGGGCACTTTACCGTCAACCCTGAAATACAGCCCGGTGCGCAGCGTTTACACGAAATCAGAACACAACTGGTTGAGCAGAAAGCCACTTGCGTTTTTGCTGAGCCACAGTTCAGGCCAGCGGTTATCGAAGCTGTTGCCCGGGGCACGTCTGTGCGCATGGGGACCCTGGATCCACTGGGGACAGGAATTACGCTGGGTAAAACGAGTTACCCGCAATTCCTCACCCAACTGGCGAATCAGTATTCGAGCTGCCTGAAAGGAGATTAACGAGGAAGTGAATACGTGCAACAGATAGCCCGCGCTGTCACTCAGGCATTCAACAATTTGCCACGACCTCATCGCGTCATGCTGGGGTCGCTTAGCGTTCTTACCTTAGCGGTCGCCGTCTGGCGACCCTACATTTACCACCCGGAATCCGCCCCCATCGTCAGAACCATTGAACTGGAAAAAAGCGAGATCCGTTCCCTGCTGCCGGAAGCCTCCGAGCCGATCGATCAGGCCCCGCAGGAAGAAGAAGCCATTCCTCAGGATGAGCTCGACGAAAAAGCCGATAGCGATGCCGGCGGGCACGAATATGTGGTGTCGACCGGCGATACGCTCAGCAGCATCCTGAACCAGTACGGTATCGATATGGGCGATATCGCCCAGCTTTCCTCCGCCGATAAAGAGCTGCGCAACCTGAAGATTGGCCAGCAGCTCTCCTGGACCCTGACCGCCGACGGCGATCTGCAGAGCTTGACCTGGGAGATGTCCCGCCGCGAGACCCGCACCTATACCCGTGTGGATAACGGTTTTAAAATGAGCAGCGAGCTGCAGAAAGGCGATTGGGTCAACAGCGTGCTGAAGGGCACCGTCGGCGCCAGCTTTGTCTCCAGCGCGCGTGATGCCGGGCTGACCAGCACGGAAATCAATGCGGTGATCAAGGCCATGCAGTGGCAGATGGATTTCCGTAAGCTGAAGAAAGGCGACGAATTCTCGGTATTGATGTCGCGCGAAATGCTCGACGGCAAACGTGAGCAAAGCCAGTTACTCGGCGTGCGTCTTCGCTCTGACGGTAAGGATTACTATGCCATCCGCGCCGAAGACGGCAAATTCTACGACCGCAACGGGACGGGTCTGGCGAAGGGCTTTATGCGCTTCCCAACGGCGCGTCAGTTCCGCGTCTCCTCTAACTTTAATCCGCGTCGTCTGAACCCGGTCACCGGCCGCGTCGCGCCGCACCGTGGCGTCGATTTCGCGATGCCGCAGGGAACGCCAGTGCTGGCGGTGGGCGATGGTGAAGTAGTCGTGGCCAAACGCAGCGGCGCTGCCGGGTATTACGTCGCGATCCGCCACGGCCGCACCTATACCACTCGCTACATGCACCTGCGTAAGCTGTTAGTGAAGCCGGGGCAGAAAGTGAAGCGCGGGGATCGCATTGCGCTGTCGGGGAATACCGGACGCTCTACCGGGCCACACCTGCACTACGAAGTGTGGATCAACCAGCAGGCGGTCAACCCGCTGACGGCTAAGCTGCCGCGTACCGAAGGGCTGAGCGGTTCTGACCGGACCGACTATCTGGCGCAGGTCAAAGAGGTCGTTCCGCAGCTGCGGTTTGACTAACCACCGGTCAGTGGAAAGCCGGTGCCCCAGGGCGCCGGCTTTTTCTTTTGTAGGATACCCGACGTCTCGCTACACTATCCCATTATCTTGATTAAGCAGTCGATCTGCGGATTGGGCATGGAAACGAAAAAAAATAATATTGAGTTTATCCCTAAGTTTGAAAAATCCTTTTTACTGCCGCGCTACTGGGGCGCCTGGCTGGGGGTCTTTGCCTTCGCCGGTATTGCGCTGACGCCGCCATCCTTTCGCGATCCGCTCCTCGGCAAACTCGGTCGTCTGGTAGGGCGTCTGGCGAAAAGCTCGCGCCGCCGGGCGCAGATTAATTTGCTGTACTGCTTCCCGGAAAAAAGCGAGTACGAGCGGGAAGCGATCATCGACGCCATGTATGCCTCGGCGCCGCAGGCGATGGTGATGATGGCCGAGCTGGGCCTGCGCGATCCGCAGAAAATCCTTGCCCGCGTCGACTGGCAGGGGAAAGCGATCATCGACGAGATGCAGCGCAATAATGAGAAGGTGATTTTTCTCGTTCCGCATGCATGGGGTGTGGATATCCCGGCGATGCTGATGGCCTCCGGCGGGCAGAAGATGGCGGCGATGTTCCATAACCAGGGTAACCCGGTGTTCGATTACGTGTGGAATACCGTGCGTCGTCGTTTTGGCGGGCGTATGCACGCGCGCAACGATGGGATCAAACCGTTTATTCAGTCGGTGCGCCAGGGCTACTGGGGCTACTATCTGCCCGATCAGGATCACGGCGCCGAACACAGCGAGTTTGTGGATTTCTTTGCTACCTACAAGGCCACGCTGCCGGCGATTGGCCGCTTAATGAAAGTGTGCCGCGCCCGCGTCGTACCGCTGTTCCCGGTCTACGATGGCAAGACGCACCGCCTGACGGTGCTGGTGCGCCCGCCGATGGACGATCTGCTGGACGCTGACGATACGACCATCGCCCGGCGGATGAACGAAGAAGTGGAAGTGTTTGTTAAGCCGCACACCGAGCAGTATACCTGGATCCTGAAGCTGCTGAAAACGCGCAAGCCGGGTGAAATCGAGCCCTATAAACGCAAAGAGCTGTTCCCGAAAAAGAAATAAAAAAAGCCTCCGTCAGGAGGCTTTTTTATCTCTACCGTGCTTACTCGACGGTGAGGATACGGGTGGTGTTGGTGCTGCCGATGGTGCTCATCACGTCACCCTGGGTCACGACCACGAGGTCGCCGGAGACCAGATAGCCTTTGTCCCGCAGCAGATTGACGGCGTCGTGCGCGGCGGCCACCCCGTCATTCTGGCTGTCGAAGAACACCGGCGTCACCCCGCGGTAGAGGGCGGTCAGGTTCAGGGTGCGCTCGTGGCGGGAGAGGGCGAAAATCGGCAGACCGGAGCTAATGCGCGAAGTCATCAGCGCGGTACGGCCCGATTCGGTCATGGTGATGATGGCGGTGATGCCTTTCAGGTGGTTGGCGGCATACATCGCCGACATGGCAATCGCTTCTTCCACGTTGTCGAACTGGACGTCCAGACGGTGTTTGGAGACGTTGAGGCTAGGGATTTTTTCCGCGCCCAGACACACGCGCGCCATCGCGGCCACGGTTTCCGAAGGATACTGACCGGCAGCGGTCTCCGCGGAGAGCATCACCGCATCGGTACCATCCAGCACGGCGTTGGCCACGTCCATCACTTCCGCGCGAGTCGGCATCGGGTTGGTGATCATCGACTCCATCATCTGGGTGGCGGTAATGACGGAACGGTTCAGCTGACGGGCACGACGGATCAGCGCTTTCTGGATGCCCACCAGCTCAGGATCGCCGATCTCGACGCCGAGGTCGCCACGGGCAACCATTACCACATCGGAGGCGAGGATCACGTCGTCCATCGCATCCTGATCGCAAACCGCTTCGGCACGCTCAACTTTGGCGACGATTTTCGCATCGCAGCCGGCATCGCGCGCCAGGCGACGGGCGTAGTTCAGGTCTTCGCCGCAGCGCGGGAAAGAGACGGCCAGGTAGTCGACGCCGATTTTAGCGGCGGTGACGATATCAGCTTTATCTTTGTCGGTCAGCGCTTCGGCAGACAGGCCGCCGCCCAGCTTGTTGATCCCTTTGTTGTTGGACAACGGGCCGCCGACGGTCACTTCAGTGAACACTTTCATCCCCTGAACTTCGAGGACTTTCAGCTGCACGCGACCATCGTCGAGCAATAAGATATCGCCCGGCACGACGTCCGCCGGCAGGCCTTTATAGTCGATCCCGACTTTCTCTTTGTCGCCTTCGCCTTTGCCAAGGTTTGCGTCGAGCAGGAATTTATCGCCGACGTTGAGGAAAATTTTGCCTTCTTTGAAGGTCGATACGCGAATTTTTGGTCCCTGGAGGTCGCCGAGGATGGCCACATGACGGCCCAGTTTTGCCGCAATCTCACGCACTTTGTCGGCACGGAGCTGATGATCTTCCGGGGTGCCGTGAGAGAAGTTCATACGTACTACGTTTGCGCCCGCGGCGATAACCTTTTCCAGGTTGTTATCGCGGTCAGTTGCCGGGCCTAAGGTAGTAACGATTTTGGTTCTGCGAAGCCTTCTGGACATGTAATACTCCGTTGACTGATACAACTTTGGTGTTGCGTGAACATGGATTCGGTAGCGCCAGCCTGCAACGTCGCACAGCCGGATCGTTATCGAAGGTGTAATGGGGTACTGCTTGTTATCAACTTTTATTGATTATCACTGGGTACGAATGGTTCTTTATCAAAACGCGATTCCTTCAGCGCTTCCTTGACCCTCTTCAAGTTATCTCTGAATTTTGCCCCCCGACGCAAGGTAAAGCCAGTCGCCAACACGTCAATGACGGTCAACTGGGCCAAGCGGGAGACCATCGGCATATAGATGTCGGTATCTTCCGGCACATCAAGGGTAATGGCGAGCGTGGCTTCCCTGGCTAGCGGCGTACCGGCGGAGGTGAGCGCGATCACCATGGCATCGTTTTCACGAGCCAGCTGCGCCAGCTCCACCAGGCTCTTGGTTCTTCCGGTATGCGAGATAATCACCACCACATCATCGTCATCGCAATTCATACAGCTCATGCGTTGCAGGACAATGTCGTCGGAATAGATGACCGGCACGTTAAAGCGGAAAAATTTGTTCATCGCGTCGTGAGCGACCGCCGCTGAGGAGCCGAGGCCGAAAAAGGCGATTTTTTTGGCCTGAGTCAGCAGATCCACCGCGCGATTTACCGCCGACATGTCGAGAGAATGGTGCACCTGATCTAAACTCGCCATGGCCGATTCGAATATTTTTCCCGTGTATGACTCAACGCTGTCGTCTTCATCGACATTCCGGTTAACATAGAGCGTGCCGTGCGCAAGGCTCTGGGCCAGATGCAGTTTGAAGTCAGGGAATCCGCGGGTTTCGAGACTACGGCAGAAGCGATTGACGGTCGGTTCGCTAACGCCGGCCTCAAGGGCGAGGGCGGCGATGCTCGAATGAATGGCCTGCTCGGGGGTGGCGAGGATCACTTCCGCCACTTTGCGTTCAGATTTGCTAAGGTGTTCCAGTCGGGACTGGATTTTTTCCAGCATGTTCATTAGTAACAGGGCGCTCATCAATGGAAACGATTTCATTAATGGGTGAAATCATTGGGCGTTTTAGCAAGAATATACCCCTCCGCAAGCGCAAGCGGTGAGGAATGACGTGAAATGATGTTGTTTTTTTTCATTACATGATCAGGGTCGTATTTTACTGACCTGAACCAGGTACAAACAACGAACAATAACGGCCGAATGCCCAAATCATCGCCGAATGTTTTCACCCTGTGCGGTTTTACCGCCGCAAACGAAGGGGAAGGCTTTCGGGAAATACGTAAACACAGTACAGTGCAGTGTAAGAAAATTACAAATATAGCCTGGCAAAAGCACCAGACTATCAACTGAGGAGAATGACATGGCGGTAACGCAAACGGCCCAGGCATGCGACCTGGTCATTTTCGGCGCGAAGGGCGACCTGGCGCGGCGTAAATTGTTGCCTTCCCTGTATCAGCTTGAAAAGGCGGGCCAGATCCACGCTGACACCAGAATCATTGGCGTCGGCCGTGCCGACTGGGATAAAGCGGCTTATACCAAAGTCGTGCGCGAAGCGCTGGAAACCTTCATGAAGGAAAAAATTGATGAAGGTTTGTGGGATACCCTGAGCGGACGCCTGGAGTTCTGTAATCTTGACGTCAATGACACCAGCGGCTTCACCCGCCTGGGTGAGATGCTGGATCAAAAGAACCGTGTCACCATCAACTATTTCGCTATGCCGCCGAGCACCTTTGGCGCGATCTGTAAAGGGCTGGGCGAAGCGAAGCTTAATGCCAAGCCTGCGCGCGTGGTCATGGAAAAACCGCTCGGCACCTCGCTGGAAACCTCCCGTGAAATCAACGACCAGGTCGGCGAGTTTTTTGAAGAGTGTCAGGTCTACCGTATCGACCACTATCTCGGTAAAGAGACGGTCCTCAACCTGCTGGCGCTGCGCTTCGCCAACTCCCTGTTTGTCAATAACTGGGACTGCCGCACCATCGATCACGTCGAAATCACCGTCGCGGAAGAGGTGGGTATTGAAGGGCGCTGGGGTTACTTCGACCAGGCCGGGCAGATGCGCGACATGATCCAGAACCACCTGCTGCAGATCCTGTGCATGATTGCCATGTCGCCGCCGTCCGATCTCAGCGCCGACAGCATCCGTGATGAAAAGGTCAAGGTGCTGAAATCCCTGCGCCGTATTGACCGCTCCAACGTGCGCGAGAAAACCGTTCGCGGCCAGTATACCGCCGGCTTTGCCCAGGGCAAAAAAGTGCCTGGCTATCTCGAAGAGGAGGGGGCCAACAAGACCAGCAACACCGAAACCTTCGTGGCGATCCGCGTCGATATCGATAACTGGCGCTGGGCTGGCGTACCGTTCTATCTGCGCACCGGCAAACGTCTGCCGACCAAATGCTCAGAGGTAGTGGTTTACTTCAAAACCCCGGAACTGAATCTGTTTAAAGAGACCTGGCAGGAGCTGCCGCAGAACAAGCTGACCATTCGCCTGCAGCCGGACGAAGGGGTAGATATCCAGGTACTGAACAAAGTGCCGGGCCTCGATCATAAACATAACCTGCAGATCACTAAACTGGATCTGAGCTATTCCGAGACCTTTAACCAGACGCACCTGGCCGATGCCTATGAACGTCTGCTGCTGGAGACCATGCGTGGCATCCAGGCGCTGTTCGTTCGCCGCGACGAAGTAGAAGAGGCGTGGAAATGGGTTGACTCCATTACCGAAGCCTGGGCAGCCGACCGCGATGCGCCGAAACCGTATCAGGCCGGGACCTGGGGACCGGTTGCGTCGGTGGCCATGATCACTCGCGACGGTCGTTCATGGAACGAGTTCGAGTAAGGCTGGAGGCTAATCCGTCAGGGTTATTTTACCGGTAACATGATCTGACGCAGAAAGTCGCACGCTTTTTAATCTTTTAAGCCCCGTGAGGATTCACCCACGGGGCTTTTTTTATTACACTGCCTGCAGACATTTTGCCCCTGAGCGCTGGTGTTTGTGGCCTTTACCACGTCAACACGTCATCACGCAGCGGCCGGACAGATAAAAATTTGAGGAGCCTTTATGAATTCGACAATGTTACGGGTAACAAATCGCATTATCGAACGGTCGCGTGACACCCGCGCGGCTTACCTCGCAAGGATTAACCAGGCCAAAACCGACACCGTGCATCGTGCGCAACTGGCCTGCGGCAATCTGGCTCACGGATTCGCGGCCTGCCAGGCTGACGACAAAGCCTCCCTGAAGAGCATGTTGCGCAACAACATTGCCATCATCACCTCCTACAACGACATGTTGTCCGCTCACCAGCCCTATGAACACTACCCGGAGATCATCCGCAAAGCGCTGCACAGCGCCAATGCGGTCGGCCAGGTCGCCGGCGGCGTGCCGGCGATGTGCGACGGCGTAACGCAGGGGCAGGACGGGATGGAGCTTTCACTCCTGAGCCGCGAGGTGATCGCTATGTCCGCCGCCATCGGCCTGTCGCATAACATGTTCGACGGGGCCCTGTATCTCGGGGTCTGCGATAAAATTGTTCCCGGTCTGACCATGGCGGCGCTCTCATTTGGCCATCTGCCGTCGGTCTTTATTCCCTCCGGTCCGATGGCCAGCGGCCTGCCGAATAAAGAGAAGGTTCGCATTCGCCAGCTGTATGCAGAAGGGAAAGTTGACCGTATGGCGCTGCTGGAGTCCGAAGCCGCCTCTTATCACGCGCCGGGGACCTGTACTTTCTACGGAACGGCGAACACCAACCAGATGGTGGTCGAATTTATGGGCATGCAGTTGCCGGGCTCGTCCTTTGTCCATCCGGATGCTCCGCTGCGGGAAGCACTGACCGCCGCCGCCGCGCGCCAGGTCACCCGCATGACCGGCAACGGCAATGAGTGGATGCCGCTGGGCAAAATGTTTGACGAAAAAGTGGTGGTCAACGGCATCGTGGCGCTGCTGGCGACCGGTGGCTCCACCAACCACACTATGCACCTGGTGGCGATGGCCCGCGCGGCGGGAATTATCATTAACTGGGACGATTTCTCCGACCTGTCAGACGTGGTGCCACTGCTGGCGCGCCTCTATCCCAACGGCCCGGCGGATATCAACCACTTCCAGGCGGCAGGCGGCGTTCCGGTACTGGTGCGCGAGCTGCTGAAAGGCGGCCTGCTGAATGAGGATGTTCACACCGTGGCCGGCTTTGGCCTGTCGCGCTACACCCTGGAGCCATGGCTGAATAACGGCGAGCTGGACTGGCGCGAAGGGGCGACAGCGCCATTGGACGACCAGGTCATCGCGACCTTTGAAAAACCATTCTCCCGCCACGGCGGCACCAAGGTGCTGAGCGGCAACCTGGGACGCGCGGTGATGAAAACTTCGGCGGTCCCGGTGGAGAACCAGGTGATTGAAGCGCCGGCGGTGGTATTTGAGAGCCAGCACGACGTGTTGCCGGCCTTTGAAGCGGGGCTGCTGGACAAAGACTGCGTGGTGGTGGTCCGTCATCAGGGGCCAAAAGCGAACGGGATGCCAGAATTACATAAACTTATGCCGCCACTTGGTGTATTATTGGACCGCCGTTTCAAAATAGCGCTGGTGACCGATGGCCGACTCTCTGGCGCCTCCGGTAAAGTTCCGTCAGCCATTCACGTCACGCCTGAAGCGTATGATGGCGGCTTGCTGGCGAAAGTGCGCGATGGCGATCTTATTCGCGTGAACGGACAGACGGGGGAACTGACGCTGCTGGTGGATGAGGCCGAACTGGCGGCGCGTCAGCCGCATATCCCTGACCTCAGCGCGTCGCGCGTGGGAACCGGTCGGGAGATGTTTGGGGCGCTGCGTGAGAAGCTCTCTGGCGCGGAGCAGGGCGCAACCTGCATCACTTTTTAAGACGATTTAATTTCTAGATCTGGCGAGAGAAAATCCTGATGAAAAACTGGAAAACAACAGCAGAAGCAATCCTCACCTCCGGTCCGGTTGTCCCGGTTATCGTAGTGAAAAAGCTGGAACACGCGGTACCGATGGCGAAAGCGCTGGTGGCGGGCGGCGTTCGCGTGCTGGAAGTTACCCTGCGCACCGAGTGCGCCCTGGAGGCGATCCGCGCGATTGCCAAAGAAGTTCCGGACGCGATTGTCGGCGCGGGCACGGTTACCAACGTTGAGCAGTTGAAAGCGGTAACGGAAGCCGGCGCGCAGTTCGCTATCAGCCCGGGTCTTACCGAATCCCTGCTGAAAGCGGCGACCGAAGACGGCACCATCCCGCTGATCCCGGGGATCAGCACGGTATCTGAGCTGATGCTGGGTATGCAGTATGGCCTGAAAGAGTTTAAATTCTTCCCGGCGGAAGCCAACGGCGGCGTGAAAGCCCTGCAGGCGATTGCGGGTCCGTTCGGCCACATTCGTTTCTGCCCGACCGGCGGTATCTCTCCGGCCAACTACCGTGACTACCTGGCGCTGAACAGCGTACTGTGCATCGGCGGTTCCTGGCTGGTGCCAGCCGACGCCCTCGAAGCCGGCGACTACGATCGCATCACCACCCTCGCGCGAGAAGCGGTGGAAGGCGCGAAATAAACCACGCCTCCAGGTCAACAACCCGGTCTGCGGCAACACGACCGGGTTTTTTTGTCTTTACCCTTCGACGATGACCGCCACGGCGGCGGCTTTAGCCCGCGCCACGGCTTCCTCAACCGAATCGGCGACGGCGAGGGTTACCCCCAGGCGGCGGGTACCGTCAATCTCCGGCTTGCCGAACAGACGCAGCTGCAGGCCAGCCCCGACGGCCGACTGCAGCTGGCCAAAGCTGACGTTCTGGCTGGACAACTGCGGAAGGATCACCGCGGAGGCGGCCGGACCATACTGGCGGATAGCGCCGACGGGTAGCCCGAGGAAGGCGCGAACGTGCAGGGCGAATTCCGAGAGATCCTGGGAGATAAGCGTCACCATCCCGGTGTCGTGTGGTCGCGGGGAGACTTCGCTGAAGATCACCTCGTCGCCGCATACGAACAGCTCCACGCCAAACAGACCATAACCTCCCAGCGCCAGCACCACCTCGCGGGCGATGGCCTGGGCACGCTCGAGGGCCAGGTCGCTCATCTGCTGCGGCTGCCAGGACTCACGGTAATCGCCGTCTTCCTGACGATGGCCAACCGGAGCGCAGAAATGCACGCCATCGACAGCGCTGACGGTGAGCAGGGTGATTTCGAAATCGAAGTTCACCACCCCCTCGACGATCACCCGTCCGGCGCCAGCGCGGCCGCCCTGCTGCGCATAGCGCCAGGCTTCGCTGAGCTGGTCAGCCGAGCGGATAAAGCTCTGGCCTTTGCCGGAGGAGCTCATCACCGGTTTAACGATGCATGGCAAACCGATCTCGGTAACCGCCGCGCGGAAGCCTTCTTCGCTGTCGGCAAAACGATAGCGGGAGGTGGGAAGCTGCAGCTCTTCCGCCGCCAGGCGGCGAATGCCTTCGCGGTTCATGGTGAGCTTTGCCGCCCGCGCCGTGGGGACCACTTTCTGCCCGGCCTGTTCCAGTTCGACCAGGGTGTCGGTAGCGATAGCTTCGATCTCCGGCACGATGTAATCAGGTTTTTCCTGTTCAATCAGGGCGCGCAGGCTCTCGCCGTGCAGCATATTGATGACGTGGGCGCGGTGGGCAACCTGCATCGCCGGGGCATCGGGGTAGCGGTCTACGGCGATGGTTTCAATGCCCAGACGCTGACATTCAATAGCGACTTCTTTACCCAACTCGCCGGAACCTAACAGCATAACTTTGGTGGCTGCCGGGCGCAGCGCGGTGCCTAATACAGTCATAACTCTCATCCGCAGTAAAAAAAGATGGCAGCGATTATAAACGAAAACGTTTGCGTATGTCTTTACGCGCGTAACGCGCGTGAGTTGAGTCCGGGAGGGAAATTTGCTATACTGTATAAAAATACAGTGTTGAGAGGCTGCAGTATGGCGGTTGAAATTAAATATGTGGTGATCCGCGAAGGTGAGGAAAAAATGTCTTTTGCCAGCAAAAAAGAGGCCGACGCTTACGACAAAATGCTCGATCTGGCAGAGGTGCTGAATGACTGGCTGGTGGCATCGCCGCTGGAGATGGATGACGTCCAGCGCGATACCATGGCGATGTGGCTGGCTGAGCGTAAAGAAGCGCTGCAGCATATCCTGCGAGTTGGCCGACTGCCGGAGCAAGAGACGCCCGCACAGGACGCCTCCGCGCCGTCGGCTACCGCCGAGACTTCTCCGGCGGGTGATGACGCCGTGCCGGCGGCCAAAGCGCGCAAAGCCAAGGCAGCCTGAACGCTGGCGGTCAGTCACTGGTCGGTCGGCCCCGATGCTGCCGTCGCACGTACCTTTGCGCATCTTTAGCCATATCTAACATTTCCTGACATCGCGTCGTTTAGGCTGATAACAGTGTTTGTCACCTGAGAGGAAAACCATGGCTAACTGGCTACATCAACTGCAGTCGCTGCTCGGGCAGCAGGGTGCGTCACCGTCCGGCGAGTCGTCAAAAGGGAGCGGCCTGCTGCCCGGCGCCATCGGTGGGCTGGCCGGATTGCTGGTGGCCAGCAAATCGTCACGCAAATTATTGGCGAAATATGGCACTAGCGCGCTGCTGGCAGGCGGCGGGGCGGTGGCGGGCACGGTGTTATGGAACAAGTATCAGCAGAAAATGCGCGCGCAGAATACGTCCGCCCAGGCGCCTGAGACGGCAGCGGCGCCGGCGGAGGTCGATCCGCGTAGCGTGCGGCTGATCACGGCCCTGGTATTTGCCGCGAAAAGCGACGGTCATATTGATGACCACGAGCGGGCGAATATTGAAACTCAGCTGCGGGCGGCCAATATTGACGTTCAGGCCCGGGTGCTAATTGACCAGGCGCTAGCCCAGCCGCTGGATCCGCAGCGTCTCGCCGAGGGCATCATCGACCCGCAGGAGGC
Source organism: Klebsiella sp. P1954 (assembly GCF_018199955.1). NCBI lineage: Bacteria > Pseudomonadati > Pseudomonadota > Gammaproteobacteria > Enterobacterales > Enterobacteriaceae > Klebsiella > Klebsiella sp. P1954. The sequence continues at coordinate 5,008,774 of NZ_CP073373.1, forward strand.
GCTGGAGATCTACTACGTCAGCTGCGCGGTGATTGATATCGACCATTTTATGGAGCGTAGCTACCTTAATGCGCTGGGAGACGCCCTGGCGCTGCCGAAAGATGTCCGGGCCGATATAGAACAGGATATCCAGTCACAAAAACAAGCGCTAAGCGTCTAAATCATCACGTTTCGCTTGCATCGCTCGCGTCTTTTGCCACCCTTATAGACACGTCATCATTCAGGCGCCACCCTGCGGCCTGAATGCTCTTGTGTCACGATAAAGCAGCAGAAGAATAACATGCCACCTAAAGCTAAACGGATCCCTCACGCCATGACCTTGCATGGCGATACACGCATCGATAATTATTACTGGCTGCGCGACGATGAGCGCGCGCGACCTGACGTGCTGGAGTATCTGCACGCGGAGAACGCTTACGGCAAGCAAGTGATGGATTCGCAGCTCAGCCTGCAGGAGCGTCTGCTGAAGGAGATTATCGACCGCATTCCGCAGCGGGAAGTCTCTGCCCCCTACAGTAAAAACGGCTTTCGCTACCGTCAGGTGTATGAGCCGGGCTGCGAATACGCTATCTACCAGCGGCAGTCGGTGCTGAAAGAAGAGTGGGATGAGTGGGAGATCCTGCTCGATGCCAACCAGCGGGCGGCGAAGAGCGAGTTCTACACCCTGGGCGGACTGGGCATTGCGCCCAACAACCAGCTAATGGCGGTGGCGGAAGATTACCTTTCCCGCCGCCAGTACGGCCTGCGCTTTTGCGACCTCAGCAACGGCGAGTGGTACCCGGAAATCCTCGAAAATGTCACCTCCGGCTTTGCCTGGAGCAACGATTCACGCTTTGTTTGGTATGTGCGTAAACATCCCACCACGCTGCTCCCTTATCAGGTCTGGCGCCACACCGTCGGGACACCGGCGCAGAGCGACGCGCTGGTCTACGAGGAAAAAGATGAGACCTTCTACGTCAGCGTGCATAAAACCACCTCCCAGCAGTTCGTGGTAATTTATCTCTCCAGCGCCACCACCAGCGAAGTGCTGCTGCTCAACGCCGAACTGCCAGACGCCGAGCCGGTCTGCTTTCTGCCACGGCGTAAAGATCATGAATACAGTCTTGATCACTATCAGCACGCTTTCTATCTTCGTTCCAACCGGGAGGGGAAGAATTTCGGCCTCTACCGTACCGTACTGCGTGATGAAGAACAGTGGACCACGCTGATCCCGCCGCGTCACGACGTGATGCTCGAAGGATTTACCCTGTTTACCGACTGGCTGGTTGTGGAAGAGCGTCAGCGTGGCCTGACCAGTCTGCGGCAAATTAACCGCAAGACCCGGGAGGTGGTGGGGATCGCTTTTGACGATCCGGCCTATGTCACCTGGCTTGCCTATAATCCGGAGCCCGAAACGTCGCGACTGCGCTACGGCTATTCCTCCATGACTACGCCGGATACGCTGTTTGAACTGGATATGGATACCGGCGAACGAAGAGTGATCAAACAGCAGGAGGTAAAGGGGCTGGATACGAGCTGCTACCAGAGCGAACACCTGTGGGTGACCGCCCGCGATGGCGTCGAAGTCCCGGTCTCTCTGGTCTACCATCGCGAACATTTTCGCAAAGGGAGCAACCCGCTGCTGGTCTATGGCTATGGCTCATATGGCGAGAGTATCGATGCCGATTTCAGCGCCAGCCGGCTGAGCCTGCTCAACCGCGGCTTTGTCTACGCCATCGCCCACGTCCGCGGCGGCGGCGAGCTGGGTCAGCAATGGTATGAAGACGGTAAATTCCTGTGTAAGAAAAATACCTTCAACGACTATCTGGACGTCTGTGACGCGCTGCTTGCCCAGGGGTACGGCGATCCGCGGCTCTGCTACGGCATGGGGGGCAGCGCCGGCGGAATGCTGATGGGCGTGGCCGTGAATGAACGGCCAGAGCTGTTCCATGGCGTGATAGCCCAGGTGCCGTTCGTCGATGTGGTGACCACCATGCTGGATGAAACTATTCCGCTGACCACCGGTGAATTTGAAGAGTGGGGAAATCCGCAGGATGAAACCTATTATCATTATATGAAAAGCTACAGTCCCTATGACGGCGTGAGGGCGCAGGCCTATCCCCACATGCTGGTGACTACCGGTCTGCATGATTCCCAGGTGCAATACTGGGAGCCGGCTAAATGGGTGGCGAAACTGCGGGAACTGAAAACCGACGATAACCTGCTGCTGCTCTGCACCGATATGGATTCCGGACACGGCGGAAAATCCGGGCGCTTTAAAAGCTATGAAGGGGTGGCGCTGGAGTACGCCTTTTTCATCGCCCTGGCGCAGGGGACACTGCCGGGAAAAGCGGCAGTGTAGGCGCTATTCCCCGAGGTAATGCCTGAGCGTCAGGCGCAGTTCGGGGCTCATGCGGTCGAGATTGTTGAATAACCAGCGCAGATAGCCTGGATCGTTTTCAGCAATCTCGGCGACGGCCTTACCCCGGTATTTGCCGAAGGTAAAAGTAGTCAGCAGCGCCGGCCGACCGGTGATATCGGCCATTTGGTCAGGGGTCCAGCCGGAAACATTGATGATATCCAGCAGCAGCGCGGCGGTGATATAGCAGTCATACAGCGCCCGGTGGTGATGCAGTCCCGGCGGCGTAGTCACGTTCAGCTTACGTGACTTATATAACCCCATATTGCTGTATTTGATTCCCGGCCACAGGCGTCGGGCCAGCTTCATCGTACAGATCCACTCGCCGTGCATCTCCGGCAACACCCGGCGATCGAAGCTGGCGTTATGCGCGACGTACCACGGGCTGCCATGATAGTGCGGAATAATCTCCTCAATCCACGGCTTATCGGCGACCATCTCTTCCGTGATCCGGTGGATAGCCATCGCCTGCGGGCTGATGGGCCGATCGGGACGCACCAGATGGCTCATGGGATTGGTAATTTGCCCGTCGACTATATCGACCGAGGCGATTTCAACGATGCCCCCCTGCAGGCTGCAGGTTTCGGTATCAATGACGCGCAGCATGGCTCGCTCCAGAGCAAAACAATAAGCGTAATGGAATTGGCCGGGCTTGCCAACCGACGGGGAGGAGGCGAGCGCGCATTATTTCTGTTTCGGCTCCCACGGTAGTCGCGAAAGGGAGACGGAGGCCAGCCGATGGGCGATCAGTCGTTCACGGAACCAGTCGCGCAGATGTGCAGGCTGTTCACGCTCGACTAAATCAGCGACCACCGGCATATTGTACCGTTCCTTAAAAGCAACGCCGGCGGCGGCGAGATCGACATTGACTTTATCCATCTCATCTTGCGAAATTTTGGCCAGATTTCTTTCCATCATCCACTCCACTCTGCTTATAAATCCGGTCAGGGCCAGATGCCTGGCTCGACTCTGGCATTATACAGGGTTATTCTCTGTGCTACAGACATAACAAAAGGGAATGACGAATATGCGACTTCTTGCTGGACGCGCGTTGCGTCTCTCCGTTGCGCTTGCCGGGATGTTAACCGCGGCGGGCGCCTTCGCCCACGCTCACCTGCAGCAGCAGATCCCGACCGCCGGGGCGCAGCTTTCAGCTTCCCCACAGACGTTGACGCTCAGTTTTTCCGAAGGTATTGAACCCGCATTCAGCGGCGTGACCGTCACCGGTCCGCAGCAGCATGCGGTGGCTACCGGAAAACTGACCCGCAGCGCCGATAATCCCGCCGAGGTCACGTTACCTTTGGCGGAAGCCTTGCCGCCGGGAGAGTACACCGTGGCATGGCATGTGGTCTCGGTGGATGGTCATAAAACCAAAGGGCAATATACCTTTAGCGTGAAGTAAGCGATGCTGACCGGGCTCTATATTACCCTGCGCTTTGGGCACTTTATCTCCCTGATGCTGGCTTTTGGCTGCGTGCTGTATGGCGCCTGGTGGGCGCCGGTACCGCTGAGACGCGTGCTGATGCTGCGCTTTTATCCACTACTGCGCCCGCTGCTGCTGATCGGCGCGATCTCTACGCTGGCGCTGTATCTCCTGCAGGGAGGAATAATGGGCGAGGGCTGGACGGATGTCTGGCGACCCGCCGTCTGGCAGGCGGTGGCCGGGACCCGCTTTGGTGGAGTGTGGATCTGGCAGATCCTACTGACGTGGATCGCACTCGCGGTAGTGTGGATCCGTCCCCGTCACGGCGCCCGCCAGCTGGTGGCCCTGCTGGCGGCCCAGCTGCTGCTTTCCGCCGGGGTAGGGCACGCCGCTATGCACGATGGTCTCACCGGCGTGCTGCAGCGGACAAACCACGCTGTGCATCTCTTCTGCGTCGCCAGCTGGTTCGGCGGTCTGTTGCCCTTTATCTATTGCCTGCGCCTGGCGCAGGGGCGCTGGCGGCCGGCCGCGGTCTATACCATGGCGCGCTTTTCACGTTACGGGCATCTGGCCGTCGCCGGCACGATTGCCAGCGGAGCGCTCAATGCGCTGTTGATCCAGGGAGGATTGATTGGCGCATCGCCGTGGGGACGCATGTTGTTGATCAAATGTGCGCTGGTCGCCGGGATGGTGGTAATTGCGTTAGTGAACAGGTATGTTCTGGTACCGCGCATGTCGGCAAGCGGTTCGCGGGCGGAAAGCCTGATCCTGCGAACCACGCAGGCTGAAATAGGGCTGGGCGCGCTGGCGCTGCTGGCCGTCAGTCTGTTTGCCACCTGGGAACCTTATTGAATTAACTGGCAAAATCATGAAAAAAATTGTTCTGACCATGTTGTTACTGGCAAGCTCCGGGGCTGCTCTGGCAGCGCCACAAATTATCACCGTGAGCCGTTTTGAGGTGGGGAAGGAGAGCTGGGCGTTCAACCGGGAAGAGGTTATGTTGACCTGTCGACCGGGTAACGCGCTTTACGCCATCAACCCGAGCACGCTGGTTCAGTATCCGCTCAATGAGGTGGCTGAGCAGCAGGTCAAAGCCGGCAAAACCACCGCGCAGCCGATCTCAGTGATCCAGATCGACGATCCGCAGCATCCGGGACAAAAAATGAGCCTCGCGCCCTTTATCGAGCGAGCGCAGAAGCTCTGCTAAACTTTCTCGCTATCCTGCTGTAATAACATTAAAAAAACCGCCCTTGCCGGACAACGGCAGTGGCGGTTTTTTCGCTGGCAGAGGCCCCCTTTCCAGGAATTATGCAGCCACTTTGGCCGCGGACTGGAAAAGCTGACGCGTTAAACTATTCTTATAGTGCAAGGCGACTTAGCCTGCATTAATGCCAACTTTTAGCGCACGGCTCTCTCCCAAGAGCCATTTCCCTGGACCGAATACAGGAATCGTATTCGGTCTCTTTTTATCTTTATCTGTCTTCTTTCTCAATAGCCAGCGACATCCTGTCAGTCAAACACCCGCTGGCCTCTGGATGTCCCGTTATAGCACACCGTTTTTAGCATACACAATTCATTTACACATAAATCGCATCCTGTGGAAGGGGGAGGTGGCAACGGTGGAACCGTAAACGAGGGCGGAGAAAAGAAAAAACCTGCACCTAAACAGGCCCGGCGTGCAGGTTAACTGGCGGGCCAACATCGGAAGCCTGCTAGTATACATATTTGTATGATAAATAAAATAAGCAAAATCTAAACGATTTGGCAATTCATGCGATTACACCTCGCCGGCTGACGAGGTGGCATAAATAATAAGCACGAGCACTTTTGCGGGCGGAAAATATTATTGCGGAACGCTGAATGTAGGGTATATCTGACTTTCCAGATAGCAGAGCAATAGCCAAATTTCATCGCTGAAAATAAACCATATGCTCCCGAGCAGAATGACCGCCAGAATAATCAGCAGAAAAATTTCGGTTTTACTCATTATGCAAGCGACTATCCGGTGGCCTTCGGGGACCCTGATAGTAGCGAAATATTGACATAATAAGCAAACGCCATGTTGTAATTCGGCTTCACCGACAGCGCAATTTAGTCACCGGCATGCCGCTGCGTCAATATTGCCACCTGCTCCGTCAGCTGATCCAGCAGCTGGAATCGCCGCCGATATTCAGCCCGTTTTTTACTGGCGATACTCTCCAGCGATTTTCTTTCCAGACATAGCGGTAGCCGCCAGCGCCAGGGGCTTTCCGGCTGGCCGTCGATAGACTGCCAGAACTCGTCGTAGCTGGCGTGGAAATGGCGGCCTTTGCTCAGGCGATAGCGCAGGGCGCGGAACACGTGACCATTATCGCTGACGCCGTAAATAGCCGCGATTTGGCTGCGCGCGGCCAGCTGCCAGATAAACTCCAGCAGCAGGCGCTTCGGAAACAGGCCGTAGCAGGCGCGAGTCGCCTGCTTAATCACCTCATGAGAAACGTGACGTCGTGGCCCCTGCAGACCGCCGATAACCAGCTGCCAGGCATCGTGATCACGGGTTACGCTGAAGGTGGCGCTGGCCAGCAGGGTGTGGTCGCTGTCGCGCAGCCACAGAGTGGTTTCACCCTCACGTTCGGCTTTGCCTGCCGAGGAGGCATAAAGAGTAAACCGGCGGTCCTCTTTTCCGTTTAACGTCAGCAGCGGGACCTCAGACACCGCGGTCATAGCGTGCGCCAGCCGCGATCCGCGTAGGGTGTCGATATAACGATAATGGTTGATTACCGCCACCGCCCGCTGCCAGGCGTTGAGATCGCGGGTCAGATATTGACGGTGTACTTTGCCCGGCAGCGTAGCCTGCGCGGCCAGCAGCTGATTAAAATCATCCCGAGCGCTGAGCGCTTCCAGCATCGCTCTGGTGGCGTTATAAAATAAGGCCGTGCGCAGCAAAAACTTAAAGCGGTAATTTTTTTGCCGCCAGATGGGGGCAGGTGTCAATCTGCCCATCACCAGATCGGCAATAAGATGCGAGCGCGGCGCTAGCACGCCGGATGAATGCAGGCTATTGTCTGTCACGATAAACACCTCGTTGTGATTTCCCCCTATTTTAAAGCGAGCCACTGACAAGCTTAATCCTCTGGCGGACTATATTTGCCGTCTGTTTAAAATTGATTGAGGTGTAAATTAAATTCCGTGGACCTTTGCTGGAATTACCTATAATTACCGCTGAGAGGTAATTATATGTATCAACGTATTAACGGCAGCGACTGGCGTAATATCTGGCTGATGGGCGATCTGCATGGCTGCTTTGCGCTGCTGATGAATCGCCTGCGTCAGTTGCGTTTTGATCCCTGGGCCGATCTGCTGATCTCGGTGGGCGATCTGATCGATCGCGGGCCGCAGAGCGCCGATTGTCTTGGCCTGTTGCGCTGTCGCTGGTTCAGGGCCGTTCGGGGGAATCATGAGCAGATGGCGCTGGAGGCGCTGGAGAGCGGAGATATGCGGCTCTGGCAGATGAACGGTGGCGACTGGTACGTCAAGGGCGATGCGCGGCAGCGGGCCGACGTCGATCGGCTGCTGGCGCACTGTCGGCGGCTACCGTTGATTATTGAAGTGGAATGCGGGAAAGCGCGGCATGTGATCGCCCACGCCGATTACCCGGCGCCGGTCTATCGCTGGCAGCAGCCGGTGGATCCCCAACGGGTACTATGGAGCCGCCATCGTCTGAGTGAACACCTGGCGGGGCGCCATGGCGCTATTGCCGGCGCGGACCATTTCTGGTTTGGCCATACGCCGCTTCAGGCGCGTTATGACCACGATAATCAACACTATATTGATACGGGCGCTGTGTTTGGTGGGACGCTGACGCTGGTGGCGCTGCAGTCGGCAGGCTAAAAGTCGCTGTATTCGCTGGCGGGTTGCCAGAAGCCATCAATAAAATCTTCTATCGGGTAGCAGCCACCGTGGCGGATCCGCTGATCCTCCATCGCCACTAAGCACTGCGTTTCCTCGCGGTAGACGTCAACCACAATGTCCTCGCAGCCGCCATCCAGATAGCAAATAAACAACACTAAGGCAAACATCCTGGCCTCATGCTCGGGTTCACATACTATTTAGTGTAGGGGATGACGGCGGGACGGGGAAATAAATAACCCGTCTCAGGCGACGGGTTCATTGGTGTCAGGCAAGGCGCATGACCCAGGCATCGGACTGGCGGTCGTAATGTTTACGGTAGAGAACGGAATGTTCGCCATTGAGAATCGCGGGCACGCTGGTGTCGGCATCCCAGGCGTCAAGCTGCATACATAAGTCTGGATCGGATTTGCAGGGTATGCTTAACGTTCGCTCACCCTGATGCTCACCGTGCAGTTCGGCATCGTCTATTTCGAACGCGCCGATGCGGACATTGGTTTTACTCATCGCTTCACCCCATTTTTCAGCTGAGTTGTGGTACGACCAGTTATGGCCGTTATTTTTCAGCGTAGTCAATGGGGCGAAAAGCGCCAGTCAAAAAGTGCGCATTTTTTGCGCGGCCTCACACCTTGCCGGCAAAAAGTTTTCCATCGCGCACCAGTTCGCGCGGATAGCTGTTCTTCAGTCGGGAGCCGACGCGCTTCGCCAGGCCCAGCGGGACGCCCTGGAAGGTCACAATGGTTTCATCCTGCCCAGGCGCGGTTTGCGGATAGACGTCGCGCCCGCGATACCATTCCTCCGCTTCCTCCTGCGACAGCTCGAAGGCGCGCTGCGGCGCGGCAAAGGCGATAACCGCCTCATGCTGCCAGCGGTACCCCTTATTGTGCAGCTCCGCCAGGCGCACGCCGATGCGAGAAAAGCGCACCTTGCCGAACAGGGGCTCCAAAGCCAGCGGAAACAGCCACAGCTCTTTATCCCGCTGCCACAGCGTATGGCCTGCGTCCCACTCCAGGCCAACAGCCCTGGCGGCGGCAGTTACCGCGGCGGCCTCCCGGTCCTTCAGCGGCGTAAACGGGAATTTACCGACCTTATAGCCTGGCGCCGGGAGCGGATCGATCGCCGCAGTTTTGCGCAACCTCGCGACAAAGAAGCCTTCGCAATCGTAAATTTGCGGAAAAACGTGCAGAAAACCTTCCGCGGTTAAGGCGTCGGCTGCGCCGGGAAACAACTCTCCCAGCGGCAGGATCTCCACCGCCTGCGGATAGCGGGACAGCAGCCACTCAATGACCGATTGATTTTCTTCACGATTCAGGGTGCAGGTGGAATACACCAGCGTCCCGCCAGGGCGCAGAGCATGGAAGGCGCTGTCGATAAGCTCGCGCTGAGTGGCGGCGATGTCGAGGTTGCTCTCCGGCGACCAGTTTTTCAGCGCGTCGGCGTCTTTACGTACAACCCCTTCGCCGGAGCAGGGGGCGTCAAGCAGGATGGCATCGAAGGTTTCGGGCAAGGCCGCGCCAAAAACCCGGCCGTCGAAGTGGGTCAGAGCGACGTTGCTGATGCCGCAGCGGCTGATGTTGGCATGCAGCACCTTCACCCGGCTGGCGGAGAATTCATTGGCGAGAATGCCGCCCGCGTTGCCCATTCGGGCTGCAATTTGGGTGGTTTTCGATCCCGGGGCGGCGGCAACGTCCATCACCCGTTCGGGCTGCCGGTTATCGGCGAACAGGGCGGCGACCGGCAGCATCGAACTGGCTTCCTGAATATAGAACAGCCCGCTGAGATGTTCGGCGGTACTGCCCAGCGGCAGCGCGTCGTCATCCTCTCGCTCGATCCAGAATCCCTCTGCGCACCAGGGCACCGGCGCGAGCTGCCAGCCGTAGGGGGCAACCAGAGAGAGGAAATCATCGACGCTAATCTTCAGCGTATTGACGCGAATACTGCGGCGTAGCGGGCGCTGACAGGCGGCGATAAAGTCGTCGAAAGAGAGATGCGCTGGCATCGCCGCGCGCATTTGAGCGAGAAACGCTTCAGGGAAATAGACAGTATTTTCAGCCACGGGCAGCGCACCACAGAAAAAAAGGGTGCGCAGTTTAGCACAAACGCCCCGGCGCGTGACACCGGGGCGTGCGGTTTATCCTTTCCCCGCGCCCGGCGTTGCCCGGGGCGGGAGAAGGGGGCATTACTGCGGCAGAGCGGTGCCCCACTCCCGCCACTCTTTCGGCTCGCTCTCCTGTAGCAGGAAGTGCTTGCCATCCTGGGCCTTCGGCGCCAGCGGCGTGCCCGGCGGCGTGGCAAAGGCGATCCCGCCGCGGATAAACTGATTGAAGGTACCGGTTTTCACCACCCCGCCAATCAGGCCGAAGTCGAGGCTGTAACCCGAGGCCAGCCAGAACACCGAGTTATTACGTACCAGGTACTGGTAGCGCTTACTGATGCGCAGCTTAACCATCACCCGGTCAGACATCGACCCCAGCGACAGTCCGGTAACCGTCCCGACTTCCAGTCCGCGGAACAGGACCGGCGTACCGATGCCAAGCGACCCCGCCTCCGGCGCTTCCACCACGATGTTCAGGCCGTCGATATAACGCGAATCGCTGATCGTCGTATCCTGGATCTCAAAATCGCGTCGCGCCGGGCCGCGGCCGGGCTCAACGTTGATGTAGGCCTGGAACAGGGTGTCGAGATGTTCCACGCCCGCGGCGGAGATTTGCGGAGTGATCACCGAGAAGCGGGTCCCGGCGCGGGCGAAGGTGCCGACGTATTCCGGATAGAGCACCGCTTTCGCCTGCACTTCGTTTTTGGCGGTGATTAGCTCCAGCGACTGGATTTGACCGATGTCGATGCCGAGATAACGAATCGGCATCCCGGCCGCCATCTTCCCGGCGTCGTACGCGTGCAGGGTGATTTGGCCGCCCACGGCGCGCGCCGCCGTTTCAGATGCATAAAGGATACGTTTGTTATTCAGCCGTGCTCCGGCGCTGCTGCCATTGAGGTTATCGAAACTGATCGCCCCTTTGATCGCGCGCGCCAGCGGCGAGGCCTGCACGGTGAGTCCGTTACCGTCAAGCTTGACCTTCGCACCGCCTTCCGCCCAGAAGACGCTGTTGTTGGTCAACAGGTAGCGGTACTCCGGCTTGATATGCAGATCGATATCGAATGCATCCTTGCGCGGTTTGACGGCGATGATCTCGCCGACGGCGAATTTACGATACAGCACCACCGAGCCGGCCTGAACGTCAGGCAGCGTCTCAGCAGACAGGCTCAGGGTAGTGGTCGGCACTTCGCTCAGGCTATTTTCCTGCGCCTTTTCAAGGTTAGCGTACAGCGGATAGCTGCTTTGCATTTTGCCTTTTTCGCCGGGGATCACCCTGATCCCGCCGTTCACCCATTCGCTGGCGCTGGCGCCCAGCACCTGCACGCCGTCGAGCCCCACTTTGACGTCCAGACGACTGTTAACCACAAATTTGCTGTCGCCGTGAATTAAATCGCGGTATTCAGGATCAATGGCAACCTGAAAGGTTACCCCTTTGGCCGTCAGTTTACGCTCCAGCACCTGGCCGACTTTTACTCCGTGCAGCACCAGCGGCTGACCGCCGTCGATGCCGTAGCTCTCCGGCGCCGAGAGGGTAACGGTGGCGACGTTGGGCTCATCCAGCAGCGCTTTATCCGCCGGCATTACCGAGAAGTGATTGCGTGGCTCGCCTTCGCCGGGCACCAGCTCAAAGGTATTGCCGGTGAGCAGGGTGCTAATGCTGGGGTTATCGAGGGAGAGCTTCGGCTTCTTCATCTGAATCAGCGTTTTCTCCCGCAGCAGCGTCACCACGCTCGGGTCGACGGTCATCTCGCCAGTAACTTTTCCGCCGGGGTTTAGATTCAGTTTGCTTAACTGGCCCACCTCCAGCCCCTGATACATGAGCGGCGTCGAGCCCGCTTTCAGTCCATCGCCATCAGGCAGATCGAGGGTCACCACCACGCCGCGCTGGCTATGCGCCAGATCTTCATACAGGTGATATTCATCGTTTTGCGAGGCGACATGCGAATCGGCGGGGGAGTCAAAGGCGATAGCGCCGTTCACCAGCGCGGACAGGTTCTCCAGTTGCACTTTGGCCCCGCTCAGGCCGACGTCGGCCTTGACGCCTGAGACGTTCCAGAAGCGGCTGCCTTTTTTCACCAGATTGGTAAACCGGCGCTCAATTAGCACATCGATGGTCACCCCCTGATTATTGGCATTCAGGGAATAGTCATATACCCGCCCGACCGGGATTTTTCGGAAGTAGACCAGCGAGCCGCTGTTCAGAGAGCCAAGATCCGGCGCCTGCAGGTGGATCATTAGCTCGCCGTTGTTGATGCGGTATTTAGGTTGGGTGTCGAGGGCGACAAAGTGATCTTCGGGTTCACCCTTGCCCGGCATCATGCCGATGTAGTTCCCGCCCACCAGCGCATCGAGGCCCGATACGCCGGCCAGAGAGGCTTTCGGCGTGACCAGCCAGAACTGGGTCTCTTTGCGCAGCGCATCTTTCATATCGCGTTTGATGCTGGCCGAAACCTCAATCTTACTCAGATCTTTACTGAGGCTAATATCCTGGACGGTGCCGACTTCAACCCCCTGATAGCGGATCGGCGTCCGTCCCGGCACGATGCCGTTCGCGGACTGGAAATCAATCGTAATCGTCGATCCGCGGTCGTCAAAGCTGGTCCATATTAGCCAGGCGGCAATCAGCAGCGCAATGACCGGCAGCAGCCAGAATGGCGAAATACGGCGTTTGGTTTTTATTCTGGCTTCAGTCTGCGAAGCGGGCGTTTCCTGACTCATGTGCGTCCCAAAGTAAGCGGCTGTCCAGCCATTCAACTGCAAGAATAGTTAAAATTACCGCGCCGCCAAAGTAAACCGCAGCCGGCCCCATGGTGAAGGCGAGGAGCTGATCGCGATTTATTAGCGACATGGTGAGTGAGATAACAAACAGATCCAGCATCGACCAACGGCCAATCCAGGTGATTAGCCGCAGCAGCAGGATGCGGGTGCGCAATCCCTGCTCGCACTTGAATTGTATGCTGAGCAGCAGGGTAAATAACACTATAACTTTGGTGAATGGCACCAAAATACTGGCGATAAACACGACCCCGGCAATGGCGATATTGCTGCTGGCCAGGGAGATGATCCCCGAGAGGATCGTGTCGTCCTGGCGCGCGCCGTTGACGTAGATGATGGAGATTGGCAACAGGTTGGCCGGAAAGAGGAAAACCAGCGAGGCAATCAGCGCCGCCCAGCTGCGCTGCAGGCTCTGCGGTCGGCGATGATGCAGCGGCGTGTGGCAGCGTCGGCAGCGGCCGCGCGCGTCGCGATAGCCGGTGTAATGGCAGCCGGTGCAGACCTGCAGATTATTATCGGCGCGGGTCGCCGGACGCTCGGGATAGAAACGCTCCCATAGCTCTTCGACGTTCATATGAATAAGCGTCAGGATGCTCAACAACGTCAGGGAGATAAACGCCACCAGACCGATGCCCGGCTGCAGGAAGGCGTAATCCTGCACCTTGATGGAGGCGACGCCGATGCCCACCAGATAGATATCCAGCATCACCCACTCTTTAAGCTTGCCGAGCATCAGCAGCACCGGCCGCAGGTTCATCCCCAGCACATTGCCCAGCCAGAGATAGCTGATGGAGACCACCAGCAGCACCGGGGCGACCACCGCGCAAAACAGCACCATGGCGGCGGTAATCGGATCGCCCTGCGCGGTCATCTGCCAGATCCCCTGCAGGACGTTGGCGTCGATGCGTACGCCCAACAGATGCAGGCGCAGCAGAGGTTCAGACCAGGCGAAAGGCATGAGCAATAGCATCGCGAGGGCCATGCTGCCCAGGCGGGTCAGCGACCAGTCGCGACCATCGCGCACCTTCGCGTTACAGCGCGGACACCAGGCGCTTTGGTTGCGTTTGAGCACCGGTAAGCGGAAGAGCATGTCACACTGCGTACAGCGCTGATAATGCGCATAGGGAAGCGGCGTGCTGACGGTATGCACGACCATCTTTTTCGCAGGTTTGAGGGTGGGTGTTTTTATCGGCATTTATTACGTACAGGAATGAATGTATCTCACTATCTTAACCTATGAATGAATTCATCTTGAGCCCAAGCGCATTTAATGCTTATTTTAGTAGGCTGTACGTATCAGGCAGTAAGACAACAAAGTGAAGATATAATGAGCAAAACAGAATTTTACGCGGATCTGAACCGCGATTTCCAGGCATTAATGGCAGGTGAAACCAGTTTTCTGGCGATGATCGCCAATACCAGCGCGCTGCTGTTCGAGCGGCTGAGCGAGGTCAACTGGGCCGGTTTCTACCTTCTGGAAGGCGATACCCTGGTGTTGGGACCGTTCCAGGGCAAACTGGCCTGCGTGCGGATCCCGGTCGGGCGAGGCGTATGCGGCGCGGCGGTGGCGCAGGCTCAGGTCCAACGCGTCGAGGACGTCCACGCCTTTGACGGCCACATTGCCTGCGATGCCGCCAGTAATTCGGAAATTGTCTTCCCTCTGCGCGTGAATGGCCAGATTATCGGCGTGCTGGATATCGATAGTCCGGCTTACGGGCGCTTCACCGCTGAAGATGAGCAGGGGTTGCGCACGCTGGTCGAGCATCTGGAAAAACTCATTGCGGCCACGGATTATCAAAAAATCTTTACCCGTGTCGTGGGATAATCAACGGATAACGTAGCATTTAGCGAGGACGTCATTATAATGTCGCCTGTTCATGCCTGCGGCTTGTTGGCTACGTCCGTTGTAATCAGGAAATTTCATGGAAAATCAACCTAAGTTGAATAGCAGTAAAGAAGTTATCGCCTTTCTGGCCGAACGTTTCCCGCAGTGCTTTAGCGCTGAAGGTGAAGCGCGCCCCCTGAAAATCGGAATTTTTCAGGATCTCGTTGAGCGAGTGGGTGGTGAGATGAATCTCAGCAAGACCCAGCTTCGCGCTGCATTACGTCTCTACACGTCCAGCTGGCGTTATCTGTACGGCGTAAAAGCCGGCGCTATTCGCGTTGACCTGGATGGCAATCCGTGCGGCGAACTGGAAGAGCAGCACATTGCCCATGCGCGTCAGCAGCTGGAAGAAGCGAAAGCTCGCGTTCAGGCGCAGCGCGCAGCCCAGCAGGCGAAAAAACGCGAAGCCGCTGCGGCCGCAGGTCAGCAGGATGAAGGCGTTCGCCGTGAGCGTAAACCGCGTCCTCAGCAGCCGCGTCGTAAAGAAGGCGCTGAACAGCGTAAACCGCGTCCTGTTGCGGCCAAAGCCCCGCGTGAAGAGCGTCTTACTCCGGTATCGGATGTTTCCGTTCTGACCGTCGGCCAGGCGCTGAAGGTAAAAGCAGGCAATAACGCCATGGACGCCACCGTTCTGGAAATCACCAAAGATGGCGTTCGTGTACAGCTGACTTCTGGTATGTCAATGATTGTACGCGCAGAACACCTGGTGTTCTGAAACGGAGGCCGGGCCAGGCATGAACACATTTTTTAAAATCACCGCGCTTGCGGGCCTGCTGGCAATAGCAGGCCATGCATTCGCTGTTGATGACATAACCCGCGCAGATCAAATCCCCGTGCTGAAAGAAGAGCCGCAGCACGCGACGGTAAGCGAGCGCGTGACGTCGCGCTTTACCCGCTCTCATTACCGTCAGTTTGATCTCGACAACGCCTTCTCGGCAAAGATTTTTGACCGTTACCTGAACCTGCTGGACTACAGCCACAATGTGCTGCTGGCCAGCGATGTGGCGAAGTTTGCGGCTAAAAAAGACCAAATTGGCGATGAGCTGCGCAGCGGGAAACTGGACGTCTTTTACGACCTCTACAACCTGGGGCAGCAGCGCCGCTTCGAGCGCTATCAGTATGCGCTGAAGGTGCTTGAACGTCCGATGGACTTTACCGGCAATGATAATTTCAACCTTGACCGCTCCAAAGCGCCGTGGCCAAAAGACGAGGCCGAGCTGAACAAGCTGTGGGACGCTAAGGTTAAGTTTGACCAGTTAAGCCTGAAGCTGGCGGGTAAAGACGATAAAGAGATCCGCGACACCTTAACCCGTCGCTATAAGTTTGCTATCCGTCGCCTGGCGCAAACCAACAGCGAAGATGTCTTCTCGCTGGCGATGACCGCCTTCGCTCGCGAAATCGATCCGCACACAAATTATCTGTCGCCGCGTAATACCGAGCAGTTCAACACCGAAATGAGCCTCTCACTCGAGGGGATCGGCGCCGTGCTGCAGATGGATGATGACTATACCGTCATTAATTCGCTGGTGGCGGGCGGTCCAGCCGCGAAAAGCAAAGCGATCAGCGTCGGCGATCGCATCGTTGGCGTTGGCCAGACCGGGAAGTCGATGGTTGATGTCATCGGCTGGCGTCTGGATGACGTCGTGGCGCTGATTAAAGGGCCGAAGGGCAGCAAGGTTCGTCTTGAAATCCTGCCGGCCGGTAAAGGAGCCAAGACGCGTATTGTAACGCTGACCCGCGAGCGCATTCGTCTGGAAGACCGTGCGGTGAAGATGTCGGTGAAAACCGTCGGGAAAGAAAAAGTCGGCGTGCTGGATATTCCAGGCTTTTACGTTGGCCTGACCGATGACGTGAAAGTGCAGCTGCAGAAGCTGGAAAAACAGAACGTCAGCAGCATCATCATTGACCTGCGCAGCAACGGCGGCGGAGCGCTGACAGAGGCGGTATCGCTTTCGGGTCTGTTTATTCCATCCGGTCCGGTGGTGCAGGTGCGGGATAATAATGGCAAAGTGCGCGAAGACAGCGACAACGATGGCGTGGTTTATTACAAAGGGCCGCTGGTGGTGCTGGTTGACCGCTTTAGCGCCTCGGCGTCTGAGATCTTCGCCGCAGCGATGCAGGACTATGGCCGCGCGCTGATCGTTGGCGAACCGACCTTCGGTAAAGGGACGGTACAGCAGTATCGCTCGTTGAATCGTATTTACGATCAAATGCTGCGTCCGGAGTGGCCGGCGTTGGGTTCCGTCCAGTACACCATCCAGAAGTTCTATCGTATTAACGGCGGCAGTACGCAGCGCAAAGGCGTGACGCCGGATATCATGATGCCAACCGGCAATGAAGATCGCGAAACCGGCGAGCAGTATGAAGACAACGCGCTGCCGTGGGATAGCATCAACGCGGCCACCTATGTGAAGTCCGGGGATCTGACCCCGTTTGGACCGGAGCTGCTCAAGCGCCACGACGAGCGTATTGCGCAGGATCCTGAATTCCAGTACATCATGAAGGATATTGCCCGTTATAACGCGATGAAGGACAAACGTAACATCGTCTCTCTGAACTACGCCCAGCGTGAGAAAGAGAACGAAGAAGATGATGCGATTCGTCTGGCGCGGATTAACGATCGCCTGAAACGCGAAGGCAAGCCGCCGCTGAAAAAACTGGACGATCTGCCGAAGGATTACCAGGAGCCGGATCCGTATCTTGATGAAACGGTCCATATCGCGGTAGACCTGGCGCATCTGGAAAAAGCGCGCCCGGCGGTGGAACCGCCGGCCAGCAAATAAGTTGCTAACGGGCACCCTGAGAGGTGCCCGTTTTTTTTGTGCGCGTTGTCATCGCCATTCAGCTCATCTAACAAAATGTCAACCTGTGCTGCCGCTGTCAGCAAGATGCTACAAAATGTAAAGTTGTGTTTTTATCGTGACTTAGCGGGGGCTGATGGTTGAAAATTGCAGCCTGACCCATACGATGTGGGTAATCGCATAGTGCGTTTTGTTAAATTGAGGTAAAAAGAAAATTATGATGCGAATCGCGCTTTTCCTGCTGACGAACCTGGCAGTGATGGTCGTGTTCGGGCTGGTGTTAAGCCTCACGGGGATCCAATCCAGCAGCATGACCGGTCTTCTGATTATGGCCCTGCTGTTCGGCTTCGGTGGTTCTATCGTTTCGCTGATGATGTCGAAGTGGATGGCGCTGAAGTCAGTGGGTGGGGAAGTGATCGAGCAGCCGCGCAACGAAACGGAACGCTGGCTGATGAATACCGTTGCGCAGCAGGCGCAGCAGGTAGGTATTGCCATGCCGCAGGTAGCTATCTATCACGCGCCTGACATTAACGCCTTCGCCACCGGCGCGCGTCGTGACGCCTCGCTGGTCGCCGTCAGCACCGGGCTGTTGCAAAACATGAGCCGTGATGAAGCGGAAGCGGTCATTGCCCATGAAATCAGCCACATCGCCAATGGCGATATGGTTACCATGACCCTGATCCAGGGGGTGGTGAACACCTTCGTTATCTTTATCTCCCGCGTTATCGCGCAGATTGCGGCCGGTTTCCTCGGCGGCAACCGGGAAGATGAAGGGGAGAGCAGCAATGGCAACCCGCTGATCTACTTCGCGGTCGCTACGGTGCTTGAGCTGGTGTTCGGTATTCTGGCCAGCATAATCACCATGTGGTTCTCGCGTTACCGTGAGTTCCATGCTGACGCCGGCTCGGCGCGTCTGGTAGGCCGCGAGAAGATGATTGCAGCCCTGCAGCGTCTGAAAACCAGCTATGAGCCGCAGGAAGCCAGCAGCATGATGGCGTTCTGCATTAACGGTAAAGCGAAATCCATGAGCGAACTGTTTATGACTCACCCGCCGCTGGATAAGCGTATTGAAGCCCTGCGTAGCGGTGAATATCTGAAATAATCTATCTTCTGACGCTGAAAACGAAAATCCGCAGCCCGCAAGCTGCGGATTTTTTTTACCGTCCGTCAGGCTGCGCGCGGCTGAGTGACCCGCAGACCGCTAATTAGCGCGGCGACGATAGCCAGGGTGCCGGCCAGCAGCAGGGCGGTGTGGGTGCCGTTGTTACCGAGCAAATTGAATAGCAGCGCCACCAGCGCCGCGCCGGTGCTCTGTCCGAGCAGGCGAGCGGTGCCCAGCATGCCGCTGGCGCCGCCGCTACGATGGCTCGGAGCCGAGGCGACGATGGTATGGTTGTTCGGCGACTGAAACAGCCCGAAGCCGGCGCCGCACAGCGCCATGCGCCAGATGATATCCAGATCGGAGGGCGACGAGGGCAGCAGCGCCAGGCCGAACAGGCCGCAGGCCATAATCAGCAAACCGATAGCCCCCAGCAGCCCGGCATGACATTTCTCGATCAAATAGCCGGCCAGCGGCGCCATCACCATGGTCGCTAACGGCCAAGGCGTTAGCAGCAGACCGGTCTCCACTTCGCTGCGCCCCATCATCGACTGCAGAAAAAAGGGCAGGGAGACCATCGCCAGCATCTGCGCGCAGAAGGAGCAGATGGAAGTGCAGATAGAGAGAGAGAAGAGTGGGATACGCAGCAGGTCGACCGGCAGCAGGGGGACGGGCATCGTGAGCTGGCGGCGAACGAAGAAGAACCCCACCACCAGCATAGCGGCGACCTCCGCCAGCACCAGCTGAGTGGACTGCCCCTGGGCGAAACCGCTCAGGGCGGTGATCAGCAGCCCGAAGGTAAGGGCGTTCATAATGGTGCTCGGCAGATCGAAGCGGATGATTTTGCTGCGCGCGCTGTTGGGCGGCAGAAAGCGCATGGCCAGAACAAAAGCGACGATGCCGAGAGGCACGTTAATTAAAAACAGCCATTGCCATGAGGCGAGGGAGAGGATCGCTGCGGCGATAGTCGGGCCGGCCGCCGAAGAGACGGCAACGACAAAGGAGTTAATGCCCATGCCGCGACCAAGAAAGCGCTGCGGATAAATCAGACGGATCAGCGCGGTGTTGACGCTCATCAGCGCGGCGCCGCCCAATCCCTGCGCGACGCGAGCGAAGGTTAGCATTTCGAGGCTACGCGACAGCGCGCAGGCCAGCGAGGTAAAGATAAACACCACCAGGCCTATCTTATAGATACGCCGATAGCCGACCATGTCGCCGAGGAAGGAGAGCGGCAGCAGGGCGATGACAATGGCGATTTGGTAGGCGTTAACGATCCAGATTGAAGCCGCCGGTGAGGCGTTGAGATCGCTGGCGATAGTCGGCAGCGCGACGTTGGCGATAGCCCCGTCGAGCACGGCCATGGTCAGCCCAAGCACGATGGTCAGAATGGCGCCATAGCGTTGCGGCAACGGCACGCCATCAGAAGAATTTTTATCCATGGTGAATATGAGTCTTAAATGAAACGGTTTTTTGAATGATGAGTTTAGCATTGATTAATTCGCAGTATGTCGCAGATTTGTAACGAAGTGGCAGAAGAATGATTGCGGCTCAGAGGCGGCGAATTTATAATAAAAACCGGTTCTAATTTTTATAAAACAGTTACGACGAGGTGATAAATGGCAGGTGCAGATTTGGATAAACAGCCAGATTCTGTCTCTTCGGTATTGAAGGTTTTCGGCATCCTACAGGCGCTGGGTGAAGAGCGTGAAATTGGCATTACCGAACTGTCCCAGCGCGTCATGATGTCGAAAAGCACCGTTTATCGCTTTTTACAGACCATGAAATCACTGGGCTATGTGGCACAGGAAGGAGAGTCTGAGAAATACTCTCTCACCCTCAAGCTGTTCGAACTGGGCGCGCGCGCGCTGCAGAACGTCGACCTGGTGCGCAGCGCCGATATTCAGATGCGCGAACTTTCGCGACTGACGAAAGAGACCATCCATCTTGGGGCGCTGGATGAAGACAGTATCGTCTACATCCATAAAATTGACTCGATGTATAACCTGCGGATGTACTCGCGTATTGGCCGCCGCAACCCGCTGTACAGTACCGCGATTGGCAAGGTGCTGCTGGCATGGCGCGATCGCAGCGAAGTGGAGCAGATCCTCGACGGCGTGGAGTATAAGCGCAGCACCGAGCGGACCATTACCAGCACCGAGGAGTTGCTAAAAGTGCTGGATGGCGTTCGCGAGCAGGGCTATGGCGAGGATAATGAGGAACAGGAAGAGGGGCTGCGCTGCATTGGCGTGCCGGTGTTTGACCGTTTCGGTGTGGTCATCGCCGGGCTGAGCATCTCTTTCCCAACGCTACGTTTCTCTGAAGAACGCTTGCATGAATACGTGGCGATGCTCCATCAGGCGGCGCGTAAGATTTCTGAACAAATGGGATACAACGACTATCCGTTCTGAGGCGGCGGATACCGGGTTGGCGACCGCGGCGCTACGTCGCGATCGCCGGTTCGATGTTAGCCGTTATCAACCACGGTTGTGCTTTTACGCAGCAGAGGGCAACTGCTGACGCCGATCACTCCGCTGTCGGAATGAACATAAAGTGCGGTGCTGACTCCGCGGGCGGTGAGGTATTGGCACTTAAGACCCAGACCGCCGACGTTTTCCTCACTGTGGAATAACACCCCATAACCGCTCAATAATACGCCAATCCATAAGATAGCCACCAAGATAATAGTACGAATGATTAATCGCATTGATGCCTCATTATTTGTATGATCCCTGGCGTGATTTTGACACGAACACGTTTTGAAACAAGTCGATGATTCCTAAACTTACCTTTCGTAATACAGTTAGCCGCGGTTTAAGAAGGCCGTGCTATCCTGGCGACATTGCGTACTGATGCGGAGAGTGGAGTGAAAAAATTACGGTGGGTTTTACTGATAGTCATCATAGCAGGCTGCCTGTTGCTGTGGACTCAGATGCTTAACGTAATGTGCGACCAGGATGTTCAGTTTTTCAGCGGCATTTGCACTATTAATAAATTTATTCCGTGGTAAGACATTTTTCTGCCGACTGATTTCCTTCTGCGCCGCGGGTGGTAGAATGAACGCCTTCTCTTTGAGGTGGTGAAATGAGTGAGTTACTAAATCCTGGGATTTTAAATCTGGCATCGCTGGCTGTGTCCGTGGCGCTGCTGCTTGTCGGTCTGTTGTTATGGTTCTTCGTCAACCGCGCCAGTTCGCGGGCGAATGAGCAGATAGAGCTGCTGCAAGCGCTGCTGGATCAGCAAAAGCGGCAGAATGCGCTGTTACGTCGCCTGTGCGAAGCTAATGCGCCAGAGAAAGAGGATGTGGCTGAGCCGACCGTCGCCGGCAAGGCGAAAGGGGAGGATGAGTTTATCCGCCTGGTAGCTGAACGTTAAGGTGCCCGACAGGTGTGCATCATAAGATGCGCACCTGCATGATAGCGGGCGGTAATATCTTATTCTTATTCCATTATTCCTTTCTTAGTGCAATATCCTCTTTATTACACGCTGTAAATAAAGTCATTCTCGCCGCGTTTATTGTTGGGTAACGTGACACTGTCATCTTTTTTTCATTATTAAGGTGCAGAATTAGCACTATTTTTAGCGTGACGACTAACAGGTTTTATTATCACTACACTGGCACGGCTTAGCGATTTTTAGTCTGGAGTTATAACGAATTATGCGCATCAATATTCACCGTTGCCCACCAGACGCTTACATCACAGCAGTTCGTGTACGGACATACCTGGACGAAGCGAAGTTGTTGAGCTATGGTAAAAAAGTTGCAGTAATGAGGCAGCGAATGGGCGATATTGGCTGATGCTGTAGCGCCTTGCCAGGGGCGGCAAAGACGCATAAATGTGCAGGCGATCAAATGATTACCTTATAATTTGTGCGAACGATCGAGACACGTTTAAAAATGGCTTGCCATTATTTACGTAGTGTGTGATAACACGTTTCGGGTTAAACGAGGTACAGTTCTGTTTATGTGTGGCATTTTCAGTAAAGAAGTCCTGAGTAAACACGTTGTCGTTGAATACCGCTTCTCTGCCGAACCTTAAATTAGTGCCTCATGCAGTTATGTGTCAGTTTTATCTAGGTAAACGCCAGCAGGCGAAGAAAACAGTCTAAGGAATTTTGCAAATGGCAAAGATTAAAGGTCAAGTTAAGTGGTTCAACGAGTCTAAAGGTTTTGGTTTCATTACTCCGGCTGATGGCAGCAAAGACGTGTTCGTACACTTCTCCGCTATCCAGGGTAACGGCTTCAAAACTCTGGCTGAAGGCCAGAACGTTGAGTTCGAAATTCAGGACGGCCAGAAAGGTCCGGCTGCAGTTAACGTAACTGCTATCTGATACAAGACCACTCTTCTTGTATAAAAGCCTCGCCTGCGCGGGGCTTTTGCATTTTTATTGCAAAGCATGTCATTTTTCCCCCTCCCGTCGCGTCTTGTTGCAAATACTCATCTTTATTAGCATTGTGTAGCAGTCTGTTTTGCTAATTTTCTGTTAAATCAGTTGGTTGCAAAACAATGCCGGAGCTATGGTGTTAAAGAAAAAAACGAAGTCCGCCGCCAGTTTCACCCCGATTCGCTTCGGGTTACTGTGTGTGGCCATTCTCGGTTGTCTGGGGCTGCTGCTGGTCCGCGTGGGCTGGCTACAAATTATCTCCCCCGATAACCTGGTAAAACAAGAAGATATGCGCTCCCTGCGCGAAGAACCCGTAGCGGTTGAGCGGGGGATGATCAGCGACCGGGAAGGACGGCCGCTGGCGGTGAGCGTTCCGGTCAGTGCTATCTGGATCGACCCGCAGACCACTATGGAGAAGGGCGGTGTGGGCTATGGGCCCCGCTGGCAGGCGATGGCCGAAGCGCTGCACCTCAACCTCGGAGAGCTGGCCCAGCGGGTACAGAGTCATCCCCACGCTCGCTTTCTCTATCTGGCGCGTCAGATCAATCCCGAGCAGGCAGAGTGGATTGATAAACTGCATCTGCCGGGCGTCTACCTGCGCGATGAATCGCGACGGTTCTACCCGGCGGGCCACGTGGCTGCCAATCTGCTGGGCTTTACCAATGTTGATAATCAGGGCATCGAAGGGGTGGAGAAAAGCTTTAACGCCCAGTTGACCGGTAAACCCGGGCGACGTCTGGTGCGTAAAGATAAACATGGCAATGTCATTGAGAACATTACCGAAGTGCCGCCGGTTCCGGCGCATAATCTGCAGCTGAGTATTGATGAACGCCTGCAGACGGTGACGGAAGACGCCCTCGACAACGCCGTCCGCTGGAACAAAGCAGAGTCCGGGGCGGCGGTATTGATCAAAATTGATACCGGCGAGATCCTGGCGATGGCCAGCTATCCGGACTTCAATCCGAACAATCGCGATAGCGCGACGCTGGATGATTTTCGCAACCGGGCCATCAGCGACACCTTCGAGCCCGGGTCGACGGTCAAACCGCTGGTGATCATGACTGCGCTACAGCAGGGGATTGTCCAGCCAGACAGCGTGGTGGATACCCATCCGTTCGTCCTCGATGGCCATCGTATTCGCGATGTGGGCTATTATCCGGAGCTGAGCCTGACCGGGATCCTGCAGAAATCCAGCGATACCGGCGTGTCCCACCTCTCGCTCGCCATGCCGGTGCAGCATCTGATCGATACCTATAAAGCTTTCGGCTTTGGCGAACCGACGGGGCTGGGGTTGACCGGCGAAAGCGCCGGGCTGATGCCGCATCGCCGCTACTGGGGGCAACTGGATCGCGCCACCTTCGCCTTCGGCTATGGTTTGATGGTCACCCCGCTCCAGCTCGCCCACGTCTACGCCACCATCGGCGGCTTCGGCATTGCGCGACCACTGTCGATTACCCGCATCGATCCGCCGGTGATGGGCACGCGGGTGATGCCGGAGAGTATTGTGCATAGCGTGGAACATATGATGGAGAGCGTGGCGCTCCCGGGCGGGGGCGGTACCAAAGCGGCGGTACGCGACTACCGGGTGGCGGTAAAAACCGGCACGGCGAAGAAAATCGGCCCGGACGGCAAATATATCGATAAGTATGTGGCCTATACCGCCGGCGTGGCGCCCGCCAGTCGACCACAGTTCGCGCTGGTGGTGGTGATGAACGATCCGAGCAATGGTTCCTATTACGGCGGCGCTGTGTCCGCGCCGGTCTTCAGCCAGATCATGGGCGATGTCCTGCGGCTGGAGAACGTCATGCCGGACGGCATGCCGCAAGGGGCGGAGAATCTGATCGTAATGCACGATAGCCACCCACAGGGGCCGGCGCTGTAACAGTGGTCTGCAGGGGCGAATAGCGCTACACTTTCGCCCTTTCAGCAACACCGGAGCCGTCATGTCATACAGTTGCCCCCTTTGTCACGCGCCGCTCAGCCGTAGCGACAACCACTATTCCTGCCCGCAGCGGCACCAGTTCGATCTGGCGAAAGAGGGGTACGTCAATCTGCTACCGGTGCAGTTCAAGCGGTCGCGCGATCCCGGCGATAGCGCCGAAATGATGCAGGCCCGGCGGGCGTTCCTCGACGCCGGACATTATCAGCCGCTACGGGATGCTATCGCTGAGCGGCTGCGACATTACGCCCCTACGGATTTACTGGATATCGGCTGTGGCGAGGGGTATTACACCCACGCGTTTGCCGCCATCGCCAGCCGCAGCTGGGGGCTGGACGTGTCGAAGCCGGCGATCCGCGCGGCGGCAAAACGCTATCCGCAGGTGAATTTTTGCGTGGCCTCCAGCCAGCGCCTGCCATTTTCCGACGCTAGCTTCGACGCGGTAGTGCGCATTTACGCGCCCTGCAACGCCGAAGAGCTGGCGCGGGTGGTGCGTCCCGGTGGTTGGGTGATCACCGCCACGCCGGGTCCCCGTCACCTACTGGAGCTGAAAGGGCTGATTTACGATGAAGTTCGCCTGCATGAGCTGAAGACGGAAGCGATGCCGGGGTTCCGCCTGGAGGCTCAGCAGCAGCTGGCTTATCCGATGATCCTGACGGGAAGTGAAGCGCAGGCCCTGCTGCAGATGACGCCGTTCGCATGGCGGGCTAAAGCCGAAGTGCACGCCGCGCTGCGTCAGCAGCCGACCTTTGGTTGCCAGACCGATTTTATGATCCACTGCTGGCAGCGCGAAGCGTAAAGCTTAACCGGCGAAATGGCTCCAGAGGATTTCGCTGCCGATGCCAATCAGCACGATACCGCCGAGAATTTCGGCTCGTTTGCCAAGCAGCGGGCCGATAAAGCGACCGACCATCATCCCCAGCGTCGACATGATAAAGGTGGCGCAGCCGATCGCCAGCGCGGTGGTCACAATGCTGACCTGCAGGAAGGCCAGACCGACGCCGACGGCCATCGCGTCAAGGCTGGTGGCGAAGGCGGTGGTGACCAGAAGCCAGAAACCATGTCGGTGAGGCGCCTCGCACGCCTCGTCGCTGTCGCCGCGAAAACCTTCGACGATCATTCGCCCGCCGAGAAACACCAGTAAAATAAAGGCAATCCAGTGATTCCACTCGAGGATAAACTGGCTGGCCAGCATGCCAAGCCCCCAGCCGACCAGCGGCGTCAGGGTTTCAATGGCGCCAAAAATCAGCCCGGTGCGTACTGCCTCTGAAAATTTGGGTTTATGCAGGGTGGCGCCTTTGCCGATGGAGGCTGCGAAGGCGTCCATGGACATGCCGAAAGCGAGAAGAATGGTAGCGGATAAATTCATGTGCGTGTCCTGACCGGGGATAATCCATATGACACATCGCTGCCCCCAGTAAACATACGCGGAGCCGCTCAATGGCTGAGCAATACGTACAGCAGTGATGTATCTATGGTCTCGCCTGATTGAATCTCTTCAACCCGTACGTGCCACGTTTTGCAACGAGTATGTTGACACGTACATTTCCTGGCGGGCAGGAAATCGGCTACTCCCCAACGACGGGCGCAACCTTAACATATTTTTAGAATATAAAACAATAACAGAAGAGGGCTATTTTAATAACCAAATGATAACGATTTTCATTTAAATTTATAAGTGAAAAAATAGTTAATAAAAAAGATAAGGTTAGGCGGGAAATATAGCCGTGGCTATAATATTTCTCCGCTGCTAACGGGAATAATATAGCGCTGGCTATATTTTTAAGTCATTGAGTTGTAATGAGAAGTTTGTATATCTTCTCCAGATCGTCGATATTTCGTACGCGTATCAGCAGCCGCCGTTGCTCTAATTGCATCACCAGCACACCGTCCTCGGATAAATTCATCTCTTTAATCCGCTGATATTCTATCCACACGTTGGCGAAGAAAAAGCCGCGCGGTTTAAAAATGATTTTCGGCGTACGGATCCAGAATAAATAGAGCCCCATCAGCGCCAGCGCAGATAATAGCCAGGTGGTGATCGCCGTGCCGTGCTGGGTGATGTTGTTATAGATCAGAATGGCGGTGAGGCCGACAAAGATCATGCCGTCAACGCGACTGCGGCGAAGCAGGGGGATGGCCAGCAGTACCGGGCCGTTTCGCCTCGGCATAATAAACTGGTCATATATCGCGTAGGCCAGTAGCGCAAGGATAAACAGGATGATCACCAGGTCCGTGAAGGTCATTGCTTTGCGTTTCTCCTGATAAAAAAAAGCCGGGGGCAAGCCCCCGGCGTACAGCCTGGAAATTACAGACCCAGCAGGCCGACCGCGTAGCCGGCGATACCGATGACGAAGAAGCCAACGATGATCCACAGCGGGTTAACTTTCTTACGCAGCAGCCACATACAGGCGAAGGTCAACAGCAGCGGCACCAGACCAGGCATCAGCTGATCAAGGATAGTCTGCACCGTGGTGACGTGAACCTGTCCGTCAGAGCCGGTGATTTTTGACACCACCATCGGAATGTTCACATGCGTCCACTTGTTAACCAGCGCCCCCATGACAAACAGGCCGAGGATTGACGCCCCCTCAGTCAGTTTCTGCAGGAAGCCGCCGCCCATATCTTTAACGATATCCACGCCTTTGCGATAACCATAGGCGACACCGTAGTAACGGGTCAGCAGACGCACCGCGTTGAACAGGATAAAGAACAGCAGAGGACCGAGCAGGCTACCGCTCATCGCGATCCCGGCGCCTAAGGCTGCAAACACCGGACGCACGGTACCCCAGAAGATCGGGTCGCCAACGCCGGCCAGCGGTCCCATCAGACCGACTTTGATGCCGTTGATAGCGCCATCGTCAATCTCTGCGCCATTGGCGCGCTGCTCTTCCATCGCCAGGGTTACGCCCAGTACCGGAGCGGCAACGTAAGGGTGGGTGTTGAAAAACTCAAGGTGACGCTTAATCGCCTGCTTACGCGCATCGTTGTTCTCCGGGTACAGACGACGAATCGCCGGAACCATAGAGAAGCAGAACCCCAGCGCCTGCATACGTTCGAAGTTCCATGAACCCTGGAACAGGTTAGAACGAATGAACACGCCACGAATATCACTCTGTGTGAGTTTTTTCTCGGTGGTATTTTTAGTCATATCAACCATTTCGCTCACCTGTTAGTCCAGTTCGTTATCGAGATCGTTGTTACCAGCCGCCTGAGCCGGCGCACCGGCGACGCGGTTATATTTCGGGCTCAGCTGGATGTAGAGGATTGCCATGACCGCACCAATCACACCCAGGGCCACCAGGTTGAAGTTGGTGAAGGCGGCGGTGACGAAGCCGAGGTAGAAGAACGGCATCAGATAGCCTGCGCGCATCATGTTGATGACCATTGCATAACCGACAACCACGATCATACCGCCGGCGATGTTCAGACCGCTGGTGACCACTTCCGGGATAGCATTCAGCAGGCCCTGAACTTCGCTGGTGCCGACGGAAATCGCCACGATAACGGCCGGGATAGCGATACGCATCGCCTGCAGGAACAGGGACGAGACGTGCAGCCACGACAGGGCGGTCAGGTTACCATTCTCCGCCGCTTTATCCGCCGCGTGCTGGAAGGCCACGGTGATGGTGCGCACGATGATGGTCAGCACCTGGCCTGCCGCCGCCAGCGGGATAGCCAGCGCGATACCGGCGCCGATGCTCTGATGGCCGGCAATAACCAGGACGGTGGAAATAATGGACGCCAGCGCGGCATCAGGGGCTACCGCCGCACCGATGTTCATCCAGCCCAGGGCTATCATCTCCAGCGTACCGCCGATGATAATACCGGTTTTCATATCGCCGAGAACGGCGCCGATCAGCGTACAGGCGATCAGGGGACGGTGGAACTGAAATTCATCAAGTACCGACTCCATACCCGCAATACACGCGACGATGAACACCAGCACAATCTGAAGAAGGGTAATCTCCATTGTACTTCTCCTGTTGATTAAGTCTTAAAGTGAAAACTGGGGCGCGATCCGCCGGGTTATTTATCAACCTTAGCGATCAGATCCATCATTTTCAGTTTCGGGTCGGTGGACACTTTACGTGCCTCCAGCTCGATACCGCGGGCGTTCAGCTTTTTAAACGCCTCAATATCTTTGGCATCGACTGAAATCGCGTTGTTAACCTGGGTTTTACCCTGGCGGAACGCCATACCGCCGATGTTGACGCTGGTGATTTTCACGCCGCCCTCGACGATACGTTCAACGTCGGTCGGGTTAGTAAACAGCAGCATAACGCGCTGTCCGGCATACTTGGGGTTGTTGTAGACGCGGATCATTTTGGCCACATCCACCACGTGAGCGGTGACGCCCGGCGGCGCAACCTGGGTCAGCAGAGTTTTACGCACGGTATCCGCGGCCACTTCATCACTGACAACGATGATGCGGGTAACGTTGGTCTCTTTGGTCCAGCGGGTGGCGACCTGACCATGGATCAGACGGTCGTCTATACGCGCAAGGCCAATTACCATGTAGTCGTTCGGGCCCATGGGTTTGGCCGGTGCGGCGGCTTTTGGCGCTGCGGCAGGCGCGGGCGCAGGGGCCGCTTTTTCCACCGGTTTGGCTTTAAGCGCTTTCACGCCTTCGCTGCCGGTTTCAACCGCTAAGGCGACCAGTTCATCAAAGGAAGGATCGTCGTCGCGGGCCATGAAGGTTTCCACCAGCATCGGGATATTGACGCCGGCGATAACTTCGTAATGCTCTTTATCGACGACAATGCGGCTCGCAGCGTTGAAAGGGCTGCCTCCCCATGTATCGACGAGAAATAGCACGCCTTTACTGGTATCCAGTTTTGCCAACTGGGCGTTGTATTTCTCGATCAACGTTTCGGCATTTTCACCCGGAACGAAATCGATCCAGCCAACGTTTTCCTGCTCGCCCAACAGCATTTCTGCTGTTTTCAGCAGCTGTTCTGCAGCCCAACCATGTGTGCCTATTACAATAGCAATCGTCACTTGCTACCTCCTTTATTATCGTGAATGCATCATCTGCTTTGATACATCCTGAATCACTCTTGAGGACAAAATCGATTCAGTTAGGGTGTAAGATAGAAAATAGTTACTACCGCGAATTATTTTAGACAGTGAAAAAATAATTAATGTGATGAAGATCCGTTAATCACGTATCGTCTGCGAATAATTTTGCAGCGCAAAAAATAGCCTTAGTTATTGCAAATTCAGGTAAATTATTTCCAATTTCGATCTATATTTTGCTATGTTTAACTTCCGTTTAATTACTCAGGAGTATAGGGCATAGCCCGCAGTATGGACCGTCATCGACGTCTTTTCACTTTCTGGCATCTGATTGCCACCTCTACGTATCCCGCATTTCTTTCAGCACCTGGTGTCGCGCCCCTGCATGGCATGGCGATGACTGACCTTGCCGCAAACCGGAGTCGTACATGGAATTGTTAATGGATCCCTCAATCTGGGCCGGCCTGTTGACGCTTATCGTTCTGGAAATTGTGCTCGGTATCGACAACCTGGTGTTTATTGCCATCCTGGCGGACAAACTGCCGCCGAAGCAGCGCGATAAAGCGCGTCTGATCGGCCTGTCACTGGCGCTGGTGATGCGCCTGGGGCTGCTGTCGGTCATCTCCTGGATGGTGACGCTGACGAAACCACTGATTACCATCGCCGATTTCTCCTTTTCCGGGCGCGATCTCATCATGCTGCTCGGCGGGATCTTCTTGTTGTTTAAGGCGACAACCGAGCTGCATGAACGGCTGGAAAACCGCCAGCACGATGCCGGTCACGGTAAAGGCTATGCCAGTTTCTGGGTAGTAGTATTGCAGATAGTGGTGCTGGATGCCGTCTTCTCCCTGGACGCCGTGATCACGGCGGTCGGGATGGTTAACCATCTGCCGGTGATGATGGCGGCGGTGGTGATCGCGATGATCTTGATGCTGCTGGCCTCCAAGCCGTTGACGCGCTTTGTCAACCAGCACCCGACGGTGGTCGTGCTCTGTCTGAGCTTCCTGTTGATGATTGGCCTGAGCCTGGTGGCGGAAGGGTTTGGCTTCCATATTCCGAAAGGGTATCTGTACGCGGCGATCGGTTTCTCGATCATTATCGAGTTCTTTAACCAGGTGGCGCGCCGTAACTTTGTTCGCCACCAGTCGACGCTGCCGCTGCGCGCTCGGACCGCGGATGCCATCCTGCGCCTGATGGGCGGCCGCAAACAGGCCTCCGTCAGCCATGACGCAGACAGTCCAGCCGCGGTGCCCGTTCCTGAGGGCGCCTTTGCGGAAGAAGAGCGCTACATGATTAATGGCGTGCTGACCCTGGCCCAGCGCTCCCTGCGCAGCATCATGACCCCGCGCGGAGAAATCAGCTGGGTCGACGCTGAACAGAGTGAAGATGAAATTCGTCGTCAGCTGCTGTCGTCGCCGCACAGCCTCTTCCCGGTCTGCCGCGGAGAGCTGGATGAAATCATTGGTATCGTGCGGGCGAAAGAGATGCTGGTGGCCCTGGAGTCGGGGGAAAACGTCGCGGCGCTGGCTTCTGCCTCCCCGGCAATTGTCGTTCCGGAAACGCTGGACCCGATCAATCTGCTCGGGGTCCTGCGTCGGGCGCGCGGCAGCTTCGTCATCGTAACTAATGAATTTGGCGTGGTGCAGGGGCTGGTCACGCCGCTGGACGTCCTTGAAGCCATCGCCGGTGAATTCCCGGACGCTGATGAGACGCCAGAGATTGTCATCGATGGCGATGGCTGGCTTATTAAGGGGTCGACCGACCTGCATGCGCTGCAGCAGGCGCTGGGGCTGGATCCACTGATCAATGACGATGAGGATATTGCCACCGTTGCCGGGCTGGTGATCTCCGCCAATGGTCATATCCCGCGCATTGGCGACGTCGTGTCGCTTCCGCCGCTGCATTTTACCGTAGTGGAAGCGAATGATTACCGGGTCGATCTGGTGCGCGCGGTGGTCACTCGTCCGCCGAGCGACGAAGAAGAGTAATCGCCAGGCTCGCCGGCCGCTGCGGCCGGCGAGTTATTCTGTCGTCTCGCTCTCATCCTCACTCTCCTCCCTGCTGGCCAGCCACGCCGGGAACGCCTCCACCGGCATCGGCCGCGCATAATAAAACCCCTGCAGCACATCGACGCCGTGGCTACGCAGGTAGTTTTCCTGCTCCAGCGTCTCCACCCCTTCGGCAACGGTAACAATATGCAGGCGGTTGGCGAGGGCGATAATAATATCTGTCACCGTCGCGTTCACGCTATCTATGCCTACCGAGCTGGTGAACGAGCGGTCGATCTTCAGGACGTCCGGGCGCAGCTTTTCCAGCCATGAGAGCGAAGTATTGCCGGTACCAAAATCATCGATCGCCAGCTGTACGCCTTTAAAGTGCAGATGTTCGGCCATATGCTGGTCGCCATCCTGCAGGACATCGCGTTCGGTTAGCTCGACCACCAGCTGCTGCACCGGATCCACGCTGAACCAGTAATTGTGCAGGTCGCGCAGCAGGAGTCCGTTAGCGAAATGGCGCGCGGCGACATTGATCGCGATGTGAAAATGGCGGTCGCGAGGAAAAGCGTCCAGGCGGCGAGCGGTTTCGGCAATCACATAGCGGGTGAGAGGGATGATCAGATTATTGCCTTCGGCGATGGGGATAAATACCTCCGGCGAAATCGTCCCACGGCGGGGATTATTCCAGCGCAGCAGGATCTCCACCCCGCAGCAGCGGCCGCTGCGCGCATCCTGCAGCGGCTGGCACCAGAGGGCAAACTCCCGGGCCGAAATGCCAAGGCTTATTTCCCGCGAGAAACTCATTCTGCCGGCGGTGGCCAGCCAGGCGATGCCGGTCATTAGCAGGCTAAAAATCAGCGCCAGCGGCAGCTCGCCGGGCAGCTCCTCAAGCGCAATCGCCGAGGCGCCAGGGCCGTTAATATTGACAGTAAACGGAAACTCCGTAGAGCGCTGGCGATAAATCACCGTGCCCTGCGGGACATGCGCTTTTTCGAGAAGCCCATGGCGGCTGCTAAAATAACGATCGCCAACCTGCAGGCTGACGTCGCTGATCAGGGCCGATTTTTCATTAAGAATTAAGGTTCCCAACAGCTCAATATTCACCACCAGCATCACGCCGTCCAGGCCGTTCTCCGCGGCTGGATACCATTGGATCAGTACCGGCGAGCCTTTGAGCAAGGAGCTGTCGTTCGAGAAGAGCAGCAGAGGGCGGGGCGCAGGAAGCGCGGGCTGCAGGCGATGTAAGTCCGCCTGTCGCGGGCCAAAAATACTGGAACAGTAAACGATACCTGACGTGACGAGGGCGACGGAACGAATGGTTTGCAACGAGGCCGCCATTTTGCGCAGCGTCAGATGGATATCAGGGCAGGGTTTGCCCACCAGAGGGAGCAGGGTGGCTCGCTGCGCGCTTAGCGGGCGCAAGATGTCATTGAGCGCCGCCACCCGTTGGCTGGCGGCCGTGCGAATATAATCTTCATTTACGCTGCGCTGCGAAATAAATCGGATGGCTAATGTGGCGCTTAGGGTCGCCAGGGCTACCAGCAGGCAGACAATAATGCGTTTGTGACGATAGGCCGTAATGACTTTTTGTGCAGTCTGCATGTGCGACACCCTGTCGACAGGACGAGTGGTTAAGCGTGGCTTATTTGATAGAGCAAGTGTAGTGGCAGAATATCGCCAGGTATAGAAAAAAGAAAATGCGCCGTTGAAGGCGCATCAGGGAGATTTCAGTCACCAGGGTTAACCCCCTGCGCGCTTTGCAGGCGCAGAGGGGCACGAAAAGTTTAGTCACACTGAACTTTAATCGCCAGGCCGCCGCGCGAGGTTTCGCGGTACTTGGCGTTCATGTCTTTACCGGTTTCATACATGGTCTCGATCACCTTATCGAGCGAGACGCGCGGTTCGCTGGTGCGGCGCATCGCCATTCGCGCGGCGTTGATCGCCTTGACGGAAGCGATGGCGTTACGTTCAATGCATGGCACCTGCACCTGGCCGGCGACCGGATCACAGGTCAGGCCGAGGTTGTGTTCCATGCCGATCTCCGCCGCCACGCAAACCTGTTCCGGGCTGGCGCCGAGCAGTTCAGCCAGGCCCGCCGCCGCCATCGAGCAGGCGACGCCCACCTCGCCCTGACAGCCGACTTCCGCGCCGGAAATGGACGCATTCATCTTATACAGCGCGCCGATCGCCCCACAGGCCATAAAGTAGCGAATATAGATCTCCGGGCTGACGGACTCGATAAAGTGATCGTAATAGGCGAGTACCGCCGGAACGATGCCGCAGGCGCCGTTGGTCGGCGCGGTTACCACGCGACCGCCGGCGGCGTTCTCTTCATTGACCGCCAGCGCGAACATATTGACCCAGTCAACAACGTTCATTGGATCGCTGGAGAGCTTATCGCTGGCCACCAGCAGACGACGCAGCGCCGAGGCGCGACGCGGTACGCGCAGCGGGCCAGGCAGCACGCCCTCGGTGTTCATCCCGCGGTCGATACAGGCGCGCATGGTCTGCCAGACGTTGGCGAAATAATCCTCGATCTCTTTTTTGCTGTGCAGAGCCAGTTCGTTCTGCATCACCATCCCGGAGAGCGACAGGCCAGTCTCTTTGCAGTAGGCCAGCATTTCCTGCGCCGATTTAAATGGGTAGGGCACCTGCAGTTCGTTGGCGTTTTCCTTGCCGAAGTGCTCTTCGTCGACAATAAAGCCGCCGCCGATAGAGTAGTAGGTCTTGCAGTAGATCTCTTTCTCGCCGGCCCAGGCGTGAATGGTCATGCCGTTTTCGTGCAGCGGCAGGTTGTCGCTACGAAAACGCATGCCGTCATCCGCCGGGAAGTCGACCTCGTGCTGGCCGTTGGCCAGCAGCAGACGACCGCGCGCTTCGACGTCACGGATAAAAGCCGGGATCGCGTCAATATCGACCGTATCGGGCTGATTGCCCGCCAGTCCCATGATAATGGCGATGTCCGTATGGTGGCCTTTGCCGGTTAATGACAGTGAACCGTAGACGTCAACCG
The DNA here is from genome assembly GCF_018199955.1 of Klebsiella sp. P1954. Taxonomy (NCBI): domain Bacteria; kingdom Pseudomonadati; phylum Pseudomonadota; class Gammaproteobacteria; order Enterobacterales; family Enterobacteriaceae; genus Klebsiella; species Klebsiella sp. P1954. The sequence goes on from NZ_CP073373.1 coordinate 5,043,489, forward strand.
CCACACGAGTCACTGCATTAAGCAATCCTTTTTCGACCAGGTCATCGACGAACTGTTTTCCGGCCTTCATCGGGCCAACAGTGTGGGAAGATGAGGGACCAATCCCCACCTTGAACATGTCGAATAGACTAATCACGATAATACTCCTGACAGGGTTACCGCGGGTGCGGTAACGATGTAATAACTGCGCATAGTGTAAGAGGGAAGCGCCCTGTCAGTTCAACTATTCACATGAATTAAACTAATGGCTAACCGCGATTTTACTAATAATGAGAGCGCCCTCTCATTATCAGTATAGCTAAGGACGTGCGCCAATTTGCAGCGCCAGCTCGCGAATGATCCCGGCGGTCATTCCCCAGACAAAATAATGCTGGTACCAGGAGAGCCAGACGCGGTGGTCGTTGCCCCGGCGGTGGATATCGAGCGGATGGTAGCGCCCAAGGCGCAGGGCTTCGGCGAGCGGCATTTCAAATACCGCGGAGACTTCGTCCTGGCTGGCGTGGTAGTGCAGATCCGGGGGAATAATGCCCACTACCGGCGTCACCTGAAAGCCGGTGACGCTGTCCACCGGCGGCAGGACGCCGATCACCTCGACCGCCTCCGGCGGGATCGCCACCTCTTCCTGAGCTTCGCGCAGGGCGGCGGCGATAAGCGTCGCGTCGGTATTATCTACTGCGCCGCCGGGAAAGGCGACCTGGCCGGCGTGCTTGCGCAGCAGCGGCGAACGCTGGGTCAGCAGCAGGCCGGGCTGCGGCCGGCGCACGATCGGCACCAGCACCGCCGCCTGCCGCTGATTGAGCGCATGGCGCGAAGGCTGCGGGCGCAGAAGCTGAAAGCGGGACAGAAAATCATCCAGATTAAGGGCGCGATCCGCCATGGTCTAATTCTCCAGTTGCTGCAGGATACGATTAACTTTATCAAAAGTTTCCTGATATTCCGCCGCTTCCTCGCTATCCGCCACAATTCCGCCGCCGGCGGAGCAGTACAGCTGTCCCTGCCATGCCGTCAGGGTGCGAATGGTGATGCTGGTATCCATATTGCCGCAATAGCTCAGGTAGCCAATGCTCCCACACCAGGCGTTGCGACGCTGGGGCTCCAGTTCATCGATAATCTCCATCGCCCGCACTTTCGGCGCGCCGGTGATCGAGCCGCCGGGAAAGGCGGCGCGCAGCAGGTCGCTGGCGTGCAGCGTCATTGGCAGGCGGGCGGTGATGGTACTGACCAGATGATGGACCGCCGGGAACGGCTCCACCACGAACAGCTCGGGGACCCGCACGCTGCCCGGGACGGCGACGCGGCCGATGTCGTTGCGCATCAGGTCGACAATCATTAAATTCTCGGCGCGATCTTTCGGCGAATTCGCCAGCTTCTCAGCCTGCTGCGCATCTGCCAGCGGCGAATCGAGCCGCGGCAGGGTGCCTTTTATCGGCCGCGTCTGGATCTCCCCCTGGCGCAGCTGGATAAAGCGCTCCGGCGACAGGCTTAAAATCGCCCCTTCATCGAGGCGAATAAAGGCGCTAAAGGGGGCGCGGTTGACGGCGTTCAGCTGGCGGAAGGCCTGCCATTCATCACCGACGTAGCTGGCCTGAAAACGCTGGGCGAGGTTGACCTGATAGCAGTCGCCGCTGTGCAGATAGGCCTGTACCTGGCGAAATTTTTCCCCGTACTGCTGGCGGCTCATATTTGACTGCCAGGCAGAGCTCAGGGCGAAGGTTTCACCCGGCGTCGGCGTTTGCGCCTCCAGCCACTGTAGACGCTGCTGCGGGTCGTCATAGCTGAGCAGCGATATCTGTTGGCGCTGGTGGTCGACGATAAGCGCCCAGTCATAGATCCCCACCGCCATATCCGCCAGCGCGATATCGGCCTGCGCGTGCGAAGGGAGACGCTCAAAGCGACGGCCCAGGTCGTAACCGAATAATCCCAGCGCGCCGCCGAGAAACGGCAGATCGTCATGGGGCTGCGGCGTGAACGGCTGACGATCCAACTGCTGCTGCAGGAGCTGCAGCGGATCTTCCGCTGAGACAACAACGGTTTCGCCGTCGTCGACCCACGTCTGTTCACCGCGCGTCAGCAGCGTGGCGCGCGGGGCAGCCACCAGAATATCAAAGCGGTTATGCGGATGGTCGGCAAAGCCGGAATGCAGCAGCATCGCCCAGGGCAGGGCGCTTAACGGCGCAAAATAGTGTTCGGCCGCATCCGGGCGCCAGGGCAGGGTAATAATCGCGGGGGACAACATCTTTCTCGATCCTGAACGTTGCCGCCCCTCTGGCGTAGTTGGGGACGGCGTGAAATAATTACGCCCCACAATGTAGCAGGAGTAAAAGATGTTTGCAGGTTTACCTTCGCTGAGCCACGAGCAACAGCAAAAAGCGGTCGAACGTATCCATGAGCTAATGGCTCAGGGGATAAGCAGCGGCCAGGCGATTGCCCTGGTGGCGGAAGAGCTGCGCGCAACGCATACCGGCGAGCAGATCGTCGCGCGCTTTGAAGATGAGGATGAGGACGAGTAATTACACCGCGGCGATAATTTTGATCTCAACTTTATACTGCGGGTTCATCAGCGTCGCTTCCACCGTGCAGCGCACCGGGGCGTGACCAGCCACCACCCACGCGTCCCAGGCTTTATTCATCGCCGCAAAGTCGCTTTTATCGGCGAGGAAGATGGTGGCGTCAAGAATACGCGACTTGTCGCTGCCCTGTTTTTCCAGCACCGCGTCAATCTGCGCCAGGGTATTGGCGGTCTGCTCGAAAGCGTCGGCATCGAGATTTGCCGGCACGCCGGTGTAGTACAGGGTCTGGTTGTGGATCACCACGTCTGACCAACGGGCTTCGGCATCAATACGCGTAATTGTCATTGCTTTTTCCTCTTTAAGCATTCCATTCGGCTGCGGCAAGACTGCCATAATGTGCCGCTCGCGTCACTACCCGGACTGGCGAAACGCCGTCCTCCCTGACATAATCACTGTCCAAATAACCAGGGGGCAATGTGATCGACGATTTTGCAGCAGACGGCCAGCTAGCCAAAGCCATACCGGGATTTAAACCGCGCGAGCCGCAGCGCCAGATGGCGGTGGCGGTCAGCGAAGCGATTGAGGCCTCCCGGCCGCTGGTGGTGGAAGCGGGGACCGGAACCGGTAAAACCTACGCTTACCTGGCGCCTGCGCTGCGGGCGAAAAAAAAGGTGATTATCTCCACCGGCTCGAAAGCGCTGCAGGATCAGCTTTACAGCCGCGATCTGCCCACCGTCGCCAAAGCGCTCAAATTCACCGGGAAACTGGCGCTGCTCAAAGGGCGTTCCAACTACCTGTGTCTCGAACGTCTTGAGCAGCAGGCGCTGGCGGGCGGCGATCTGCCGGTGCAAACCCTCAGCGATGTGATCCTCCTGCGCTCCTGGTCGAATCAAACCCAGGATGGCGATATCAGCACCTGCGCCAGCGTCGCGGAAGACTCTCAGGCCTGGCCGCTGGTGACCAGCACCAACGATAACTGTCTCGGTAGCGACTGCCCACTGTATAAAGATTGCTTCGTGGTGAAGGCGCGTAAAAAAGCGATGGACGCCGACGTGGTGGTGGTCAACCATCACCTGTTCCTGGCCGATATGGTGGTCAAAGAGAGCGGCTTTGCCGAGCTGATCCCCGAGGCGGAAGTGATGATCTTCGATGAAGCCCATCAGCTGCCGGATATCGCCAGTCAGTACTTTGGCCAGTCGCTCTCCAGCCGCCAGCTGCTGGACCTGGCGAAAGACATCACCATTGCCTACCGCACCGAACTGAAAGACACTCAGCAGCTGCAAAAATGCGCCGACCGCCTGGCGCAAAGCGCGCAGGATTTCCGCCTGCAGCTGGGAGACCCGGGCTACCGCGGCAATCTGCGCGAGCTGCTGGCGGACAGCCACATTCAGCGGGCGCTGCTGCTGCTCGATGACGCGCTCGAGCTATGCTATGACGTCGCCAAACTTTCGCTGGGCCGCTCGGCGCTGCTCGACGCCGCTTTTGAGCGCGCCACCCTCTATCGCGGGCGCCTGAAGCGGTTGAAAGAGATCAACCTGCCGGGCTACAGCTACTGGTATGAGTGTACCTCGCGCCACTTTACTCTCGCGCTGACGCCGCTGACCGTGGCCGAGAAGTTTAAAGAGGTGATGGCGCAGAAGTCGGGGAGTTGGATCTTTACCTCGGCGACGTTGTCGGTTAACGACGATCTGCATCACTTTACCGCCCGGCTGGGGATCGACGAGGCGCAGACTCTGCTGCTGCCGAGTCCCTTTGACTATCAGCACCAGGCGCTGCTCTGCGTGCCGCGCAACCTACCCCTGCCGAACCAGCCCGGCGCAGCGCGACACCTGGCGGCGATGCTCAAGCCGCTGATCGAGGCCAACGATGGTCGCTGCTTTATGTTGTGCACCTCGCACGCCATGATGCGCGATCTGGCGGAGCAGTTCCGCGCCACCATGACGCTACCGGTGCTGCTGCAGGGCGAGACCAGTAAAGGCCAGCTGCTGCAGCAGTTCGTCAGCGCCGGCAACGCGCTGCTGGTGGCTACCAGCAGCTTCTGGGAGGGAGTCGATGTGCGCGGCGACGCGCTGTCGCTGGTGATTATCGATAAGCTACCGTTCACCTCGCCGGACGATCCGCTGCTAAAAGCGCGAATGGAAGATTGCCGGCTGCGCGGCGGCGATCCCTTCGATGAAGTGCAGCTCCCGGATGCGGTGATCACCCTCAAGCAGGGGGTGGGCCGCCTGATCCGCGATATCGACGACCGCGGGGTGCTGGTGATCTGCGACAACCGGCTGGTGATGCGCCCCTACGGCGCGGTGTTCCTGGCCAGTCTGCCGCCGGCGCCGCGAACCCGCGATATCAGTCGGGCGGTGCGCTTTCTCGCCGTACCGCCGGCAAGGTAATCCGCACTAAAATGTGTTAAGCTGCGCGCCATTTTGTTAATTAGCGGTTCCCAATAGACTTCGGGCGGCATGGCGGCGGGTTGGCCGTTTGCCGGAAATCAGGCTGCCTGAAGGCCTGAACTATGTAACGAGAGCGTGACCACCCATGCGAATTTTGGCTATCGATACCGCCACAGAGGCCTGCTCCGCGGCTCTGTGGAATGATGGCACCCTTAGTGCTCATTTCGAAATTTGTCCCCGCGAACATACCCAACGTATCCTGCCGCTGGTGCAGGAGGTCCTCACCGAGAGCGGCACCACGCTGAGCGAGCTGGACGCGCTGGCCTTTGGCCGCGGTCCGGGCAGCTTTACCGGCGTGCGCATCGGCATCGGTATCGCCCAGGGGCTGGCGCTGGGCGCCGAACTGCCAATGATTGGCGTTTCCACGCTGGCCACCATGGCGCAGGGCGCCTGGCGCAAAACCGGCGCCACCCGTGTGCTGGCGGCCATTGATGCGCGTATGGGCGAAGTCTACTGGGCCGAGTACCAGCGCGACGAGCAGGGCGTCTGGCATGGCGAAGAGACGGAAGCGGTGCTCAAACCGGACGCGGTAGCCGAACGACTGGCACAGCTTTCCGGCGAATGGGCCACCGTCGGCACCGGATGGCAGGCGTGGCCGGATCTGGCGAAAGCGAGCGGACTGACCTTAAGCAGCGGCGAAATTGAATTGCCGGCGGCGGAGGATATGCTGCCGTTAGCCTGTTACCTGCTGGCGGCGGGGAAAACCGTGGCCGTGGAGAAAGCGGAGCCGGTTTATTTGCGAAACGAGGTGGCGTGGAAGAAACTTCCAGGCCGCGAGTGAATCTCAGTAACAAGAAGACTGAGAAAAGGAGTCGCATCATGGCGGGTCAAAAACAGGGCGTTCGCTGGCTGTTAGCCGCGGCGGTTGCCGTTGCGCTAAGCGGCTGCGTGTCAGTGCCGGATGCCATCAAAGGCACCAGCCCGACGCCGCAGCAGGATTTAGTGCGGGTGATGAACGCGCCGCAGCTGTACGTTGGCCAGGAAGCGCGCTTTGGCGGTAAGGTGGTCAATGTGCAAAACCAGCAGGGGAAAACCCGCTTAGAAATCGCCACCGTACCGCTGGACAGCGGCGCGCGGCCAGTGCTGGGCGAGCCGTCCCGCGGAAGGATTTTTGCTGACGTCAATGGCTTCCTCGATCCGGTGGATTTCCGCGGTCAACTAGTGACCGTGGTCGGACCGATCGCCGGGGTGGTTGACGGCAAGGTGGGCAGCACGCCGTATAAATTTATGCTGATGAACGCCACCGGCTACAAGCGCTGGAACGTAGTGCAGCAGGTGGTGATGCCTCCGCAACCTATCGACCCGTGGATGCTGGGTCCGCGCCCCTGGGGCTACGGCTATGGCGGCTGGGGCTGGTACAATCCCGGCCCTGCTGAGGTGAGAAACGTTGTAACCGAATGATTTTGTTGTTTATGTTAGTTCAAAGAAACAGCGGCCGGTCCGCTGTTTCTTTGTTTTCAGTCGAATAAGAAAAAAAATAGTGACGCGCTTCGCAACCTGCTCATTGCCTAATTAATAAACTGGTACGCTGAGTTAATATAATGTTAACAAAATGTATTATCCAGGGGCTGTGATGACGACGAATAACTATTTCAGAGGTGATGCAGTGAAAAAGGTTTGGCTAAACCGTTATCCCGCAGATGTTCCGGCGGAGATAAATCCTGACCGCTATCAATCCCTGGTTGAACTGTTTGAACATGCCACCACCCGTTACGCCGACCAACCGGCGTTTATCAATATGGGTGAAGTGATGACCTACCGTAAGCTGGAGGAGCGTAGTCGCGCCTTCGCCGCTTATCTTCAGGAGGGGTTGGGGTTACAGAAGGGCGATCGCGTGGCCCTGATGATGCCTAACCTGCTGCAGTATCCGGTGGCTCTGTTTGGCATCCTGCGCGCCGGGATGATCGTGGTTAACGTCAACCCCTTATATACCCCGCGCGAACTGGAGCATCAGCTCAACGACAGCGGCGCGGCGGCGATCGTCATAGTCTCCAACTTTGCCCATACCCTGGAAAAAGTGGTGGCGAAAACTCAGGTCCAGCATGTGATCCTGACGCGCATGGGCGACCAGCTTTCCACCGCCAAAGGTACGCTGGTGAACTTTGTGGTCAAGTATATTAAGCGCCTGGTGCCGAAGTACCATCTGCCGGACGCCATCTCGTTTCGCAGCGCGTTGCAGCACGGCTATCGCATGCAGTACGTCAAGCCGGAGATCGTTGCGGAAGATCTGGCGTTTCTGCAGTACACCGGGGGCACCACCGGCGTGGCCAAAGGTGCGATGCTAACCCACCGCAATATGCTGGCTAACCTCGAGCAGGTCAATGCCACCTACGGCCCGCTGCTGCATCGCGGCAAAGAGTTCGTGGTGACCGCGCTGCCGCTGTATCACATTTTCGCCCTGACCATGAACTGCCTGCTGTTTATCGAACTGGGCGGGCAAAATTTGCTGATCACCAACCCGCGCGATATCCCCGGGCTGGTGAAGGAGCTGGCGAAGTATCCTTTTACCGCCATGACCGGGGTCAATACCCTGTTCAACGCCTTGCTGAACAACAAAGAGTTCCAGCAGCTTGATTTCTCCTCGCTGCATTTGTCCGCCGGCGGTGGGATGCCGGTGCAGCAGGCGGTGGCCGAGCGCTGGGTAAAACTGACCGGGCAATATCTGCTGGAGGGCTACGGCCTGACAGAGTGTTCCCCGCTGGTCAGCGTTAACCCGCACGATATTGACTACCACAGCGGCAGCATTGGCCTGCCGGTGCCTTCCACCGAAGCCAAACTGGTGGATGATGATGATAACGAAGTGGCGCCGGGTCAGCCGGGCGAGCTCTGTATTAAAGGGCCGCAGGTGATGCTGGGCTACTGGCAGCGCCCTGACGCGACGGATGAGATTATCAAAGACGGCTGGCTGCACACCGGGGATATCGCGGTGATGGATGAAGAGGGGTTCCTGCGCATCGTCGATCGCAAAAAAGATATGATCCTGGTGTCGGGTTTTAACGTCTATCCGAACGAAATCGAAGATGTGGTCATGCAGCATAGCGGGGTGCTGGAAGTGGCGGCCATCGGCGTGCCGTCCGGCAGCAGCGGCGAAGCGGTGAAGATTTTCGTAGTCAAGAAAGATGCTGCGTTAACCGAAGAGGCGCTGATTACGTTCTGCCGTCGCCATTTGACCGGATACAAGGTGCCGAAGCTGGTGGAATTCCGTGACGAACTGCCGAAATCCAACGTCGGGAAAATTTTGCGGCGAGAACTGCGTGACGAAGCGCGCGCTAAAGTGGACAATAAAGGCTAAGTAACGAATGAGTCGCCTGACGCCGGCTACGCCGGCGTTTTTTATGGGCGCAAGTTAAGAGAGTATGCTTTGAACTATCAGATGATCACCACCGACGATGGCCTGCGCGCTGTCTGCGAAGCGGCAAGCGCGGCCACCGCCGTCGCTCTGGATACGGAATTTGTCCGCACCCGCACCTATTACCCGCAGCTGGGCCTGCTGCAGCTGTTCGACGGCCAGCAGGTCTCTCTGATCGATCCCTTGACGATTAACGACTGGGCGCCGATGCGCGACCTGCTGCTCAACCAGGATGTGACTAAATACCTGCATGCCGGCAGCGAAGATTTAGAAGTCTTCCTTAATGCATTTAACCTGATGCCGCAGCCGCTGATTGACACCCAGATCCTGGCGGCCTTTTGCGGCCGCCCAATGTCCTGGGGCTTCGCCTCAATGGTGGAAGAGTATTCCGGGGTAGCGCTGGATAAAAGCGAATCCCGCACCGACTGGCTGGCGCGCCCGCTGACTGAGCGTCAGTGTGAATATGCCGCGGCCGACGTCTGGTATCTGCTGCCGATCGCCAGCCAGTTAATGGCGGAGACCGATCGCGCTGGCTGGCTGCCGGCGGCGCTCGACGAGTGCCGCGTGATGCAGCAGCGTCGTCAGGAGGTGGTCGACCCGGCCGAGGCCTGGCGCGATATCGGCAACGCCTGGCAGCTGCGTACCCGCCAGCTGGGTTGTCTGCAGCTGTTGGCGGAGTGGCGCCTGCGCAAAGCGCGCGAGCGCGACCTGGCGGTAAACTTTGTGGTGCGGGAAGAGCATCTGTGGAGCGTGGCGCGCTATATGCCCACCAGCCTGGGCGAGCTCGACAGCCTCGGGTTGTCCGGTAGCGAAATTCGCTTCCACGGCAAAACGCTGATTAGCCTGGTCGAGAAAGCGCAGGCGCTGCCGGAGTCGGCCCTGCCGGCGCCGCTGCAGAACCTGATCGACATGCCGGGCTACCGCAAAGCCTTTAAAGATATTAAAGCGCTGGTGCAGGAAGTGAGCACAGAGAAGGGCGTAAGCGCGGAGCTGCTGGCGTCGCGTCGGCAGATCAACCAGCTGCTGAACTGGCACTGGCAGCTGAAAACGCAAGCCGGTGAACCTGAGCTGATTTCCGGTTGGCGCGGGGAGCTGATGGCCGAGCGGCTGAAGAGGCTGTTAAACGACTATCCGCGCTAGTTCGCGGCCAGGTTCAGACCATTAAAAAACCGGCGGCGCGTGGCGTAGCCGGTTTTTTTTCGCGAAAGCGCGACAGGTCAGGATTTCGACTCTTCCGTTTCGGGTAGGGTCACGTTCAGCTCAAGAATGGATATATCCCCGTCCCGCTGCTCCAGCTGCACGCTGACCATCTCCGGGTCGATCTGTACGTATTTACAGATCACTTCCAGGATATCTTTGCGTAACTGCGGCAGGTAATGCGGCTCCGCGTCTCCGCGGCGGCGCTCGGCGACGATGATTTGCAGGCGTTCTTTCGCAATATTAGCCGTGTTCTTTTTTCGCGAGAGAAAAAAGTCGAGTAAAGCCATAATTTATCCTCCGAACAGGCGTTTGAGGAATCCTTTCTTCTCTTCTTCAATGAAGCGGAAAGGGCGTTCTTCTCCGAGCAGACGTTCAACGGTATCGGCATAGGCTTTGCCTGCGTCCGAGGCGGCATCGAGGATCACCGGCTCACCCTGGTTGGATGCGCGCAGGACTGACTGGTCTTCCGGGATCACGCCTACCAGGTTGATGCGCAGAATTTCCAGCACGTCTTCCATGCTCAGCATATCGCCTTTATTAACGCGGCCTGGATTGTAGCGGGTCAGCAGCAGATGCTCTTTGATTGGCTCTTCGCCATTTTCCGCGCGGCGGGATTTAGAGGCGAGAATGCCAAGGATGCGGTCGGAGTCGCGAACGGAGGAGACTTCCGGGTTAGTGGTGATGATGGCTTCATCAGCAAAGTAAAGCGCCATCAGCGCACCGGTTTCAATGCCTGCCGGGGAATCACAGACGATGAAATCGAATTCCATTTTCTTCAGTTCTTCGAGAACCTTGTCGACGCCTTCGCGAGTCAGAGCGTCTTTATCCCGGGTCTGGGAAGCCGGGAGAATGTAGAGATTTTCCGTGCGCTTATCTTTAATCAGCGCCTGGTTCAGTGTGGCATCGCCCTGAATGACGTTGACGAAATCATAAACGACGCGACGTTCGCAGCCCATAATCAGGTCGAGGTTACGCAGGCCGATGTCGAAGTCGATAACGACGGTTTTCTTTCCCTTCTGGGCCAAACCTGTAGCGATGGCCGCGCTGGAGGTGGTCTTGCCAACGCCCCCTTTACCCGAAGTCACAACAATAATGCGTGCCATAGAAATTCCTTGTTAAAAAGGGATTAATTTAACGGTTGAATTGCCAAAGCGCTTTCACCTAAACGCAGGCGCGCCGCTTTGCCATAAAATTCGGCCGGGATGTTATCGCTCAGCCAATATTCCCCGGCGATGGAGACCAGCTCCGCCGCAAGGTGGGTACAAAATATCTGGGCGTCTCTGTCGCCACCGGCGCCTGCCAGCGCGCGTCCTCGCATCATGCCATATACATGGATATTTCCGTCAGCGATAAGTTCCGCACCGGCACTCACATGATTTGTAACAATAAGATCACAGTGTGGCGCATAAATGCGCTGACCGGAACGTACCGGCTGATCAATCAAACGCGTTTTTGTGATCTGACTAGCAACTGGCGGCGGCGGGGTGGGGTCGGACGGTGCCGGACGAGAGGCTTTTTCTTTCCCTTCGGTTAATAACGGGATGCCGGCGCGGTCGATTTCGGTTTTCAGGCGCGGAATTTTGCATCCGCTAACGCCCATAATACGTAAACCGGTCGCGGCGATAGCCTCGTTGATGGCGCGCCATTCTACCTCCTCCTCGATGCTGGCGATATTCACCACCACCGGAGCATGACGTAAAAAAGCGGGAGCCTGGGCGATTTTGTCTTCTAACGCCTGACGAATAACCTCGGGATTTGCATCGTGCAAATGAACGACAGATAACGTGAAGCTACTGCCTTTAAGTTCGATTGGCGTATTTGACATCCTGGCCTTACTCAATTTGCTGTTTATCAACCGCCGAAGTGCGGTGATATTCCGAAGACTAAAAGGCATGTTATAGTCACTCATATATTGAGGCAAGTGACCACGGGTCTAATTCCGAGTAAAACTATGTTTTGTGTGATCTATCGAAGTACTAAACGTGAACAAACCTATTTATACGTCGAAAAAAAGGACGATTTCTCGCGCGTTCCTGACGAGCTAATGCGCAGCTTTGGCACGCCGCAAATGGCGATGCTGCTGCCGCTGGATGGGCGCAAAAAACTGGTTAACGCCGATCTGGAAAAAGTGAAACAGGCGTTAAGCGAACAGGGCTATTACCTGCAACTGCCTCCGCCGTCTGAAAATCTACTAAAGAAACACCTGGCGGAACAGGGGAAACAATCCGATTAACCCACGAGGGAAAATAATGTACCAACATCATAACTGGCAGGGTGCGCTTCTGGATTATCCAGTAAGCAAAGTAGTGTGCGTCGGCAGTAATTATGCGAAACACATCAAGGAAATGGGCAGTGCGACGCCGGAAGAGCCGGTGCTGTTTATTAAACCTGAGACTGCGCTGTGCGATCTTCGTCAGCCGTTGGTGCTCCCTGAGGGGCTGGGCTCGGTGCATCACGAAGTCGAGCTGGCGGTGCTTATCGACAGCACGCTGCGTCAGGCGACGGAAGAGCATGTGCTTAAAGGGATTGCCGGCTATGGCGTCGCGCTGGATCTCACGCTGCGCGACCTGCAGGCGAAAATGAAAAAAGCGGGACAACCCTGGGAGAAGGCCAAAGGCTTCGATAACGCCTGTCCGATCTCCGGCTTTATCCCGGCCGCTGAGTTCCACGGCGACCCGCAGAATACGTCGTTAAGCCTGAAGATTAATGGCGAAGTGCGCCAGCAGGGCACCACTGCCGACATGATCCATAGGATTGTGCCGCTGATCGCCTATATGTCGCGCTTCTTTACCCTCAAAGCCGGGGATGTGATCCTCACCGGCACCCCGGAAGGCGTGGGGCCGCTGCACAGCGGTGACGAGCTGGAGGTCGGCTTCAACGGCCTGGCGCTCACTACCCGCGTGCTGTAAGCGCTATTTGCCGCCTTTTGGGGCGGCAAAACTTGCATCGGCGTGCCAGACTGGTTATAAGGTGCACCCTTAACTGGCAACGACGGACACTCCGATGAGCGAACAACCTTTCTGGCAACAAAAAACACTGGATGACATGAGCGACGCGGAGTGGGAATCGCTGTGTGACGGCTGCGGCCAGTGCTGCCTGCACAAGCTGATGGATGAAGACACTGACGAGATCTACTTCACCAACGTCGCCTGTCGTCAGCTCAATATCAAAACCTGCCAGTGTCGTAACTACGCGCGTCGCTTTGAGTATGAGCCGGACTGCATCAAGCTTACCCGCGAAAATCTGCCGACCTTCGAATGGCTGCCGCCGACCTGTGCCTATCGCCTGCTGGCGGAAGGCAAGCCTCTGCCGGCCTGGCACCCGCTGCTGACTGGCTCAAAAGCGGCGATGCACGGCGAACGCATCTCCGTTCGCCATATTGCGGTGCCTGAGTCCACGGTGGTCGACTGGCAGGACCATATCCTTAATCTGCCTGACAGGGCGCGCTAAGCGCCGTCACGCTTTCTTCGCGTGGAACAGCCCGTTTTCACCGTCGGTTTCTTCCGCCACCCAGAAGTGAATATTGAAGCGGGCGTCGTCACTGAGTTCGACGCGGTGCCAGTACTGCGGCGGACTGGTAGCAAACTGCCCGGCATGAATCACGACTTTTTTCTCCGGCTCCGTCGCCTGTTCATTGGCAAAACCGTAATAGGTCACCGTTCCCTCCATGACGCACAGCTGGCCGAAGACGCCAGCCGCGGTGTTGTGGTGGCTCAGCAGGGCGGCAGGGACATTCTCTTTGGTAAAGAATGGGGTGGAGCGTTTAACTTTCCAGTCTGTGGGGATCAGTAAAGATGACATGTGAGCTCCTGTGGGGTTTTAAAAGATGTATTTAATATGCGCCTTTTGGTGGCTGTGGTCAACCATAGACATGAAACGATTCAGCGATGCGCAGGAGGCATAAAAAAACGCCCCGCAGGGCGTTTCATTGTGGGCTGTACTCGCCGCGGCTTAACGACCAAACAGATCGCGTTTTTTCGCTTTGAAAGGCTGAGCAACGATCACCAGAATAGCGACCAGCAGATAGGCGGCGAAAATCCCCACCAGCCATTGCGGCATCTCCAGCGACAGGAACTGCCACTGACGTACTGAACAGTCTCCGGACGCAACGAAAACCTGCGGCAGCCATTTATCCAGCGGCAGCCAGGTTGGGAAGCGGGCGGCGAAATCGCAGGTCTGGAACGGTGAAGGGTGCAGCTGGATCATCGTATGCTCCCACGCCAGCTGTAGTCCGCGTATCGCGCTGTACAACCAGATTGCCATGGCGACATAGCGCAGCGGCGTTTTGGGGGCGATAGCGCCCACCAGTCCCGCGCCCATGATGCCGAACAGCGCGCAGCGTTCGTAAATACACATGACACACGGCTGCAGCAGCATCACGTGCTGGAACCACAGCGCGACAAGTTCGAGAATAAAAGCGGTCAACGCCATCAGGAGCCAGGCACCGCGTCCTCTTGAGCACTGGTTTAAATATTGCAACATAATCATTTCCCTGGAAGATGCTAAATCATGGCAGTGTAAACGAAAACCGAACCGACGCCAGAGGCGCGGCGGAAAATATTCCGTAACGGGTTATTGATGCGCCCGGGCGAACCCGGGCAAAAACTGACTCAGGGCAGGCTGGGCGTCACCAGCCAGCCGTGCGCCAGCAGCCAGTCGGTGACTGGCATCAGGGTGAACTCGACGCATAACAGGCCGACCAGCGTCAGTACGATGGTGTAGGGCAGCGCCATCCACACCATACGGCCATAGGAGAGCCTAATAAGCGGCGCCAGGGCGGAAGTCAGCAGGAAGAGAAACGCCGCCTGGCCGTTCGGGGTGGCCACCGAGGGCAGGTTGGTGCCGGTGTTGATCGCTACCGCCAGCATCTCAAACTGGGGCAGGCTGATGGCGCCATGTTCGAGCGCCGCTTTCGCTTCGTTGATGTAGACCGTGCCGACAAACACGTTATCCGAAATGGACGACAGCAGGCCGTTGAACAGATAAAACAGCGACAGCTGCGCGTGCGGCGAGGCCTGCAGGACAAACTCGATCACCGGCGTGAACAGCTGCTGATCGATGATAACCGCGACGATGGAGAAGAAGACCGTCAGCAGCGCGGTAAAGGGCAGCGCCTCGGTGAACGCCTTGCCAATGGCGTGCTCATCGGTAACGCCGGTAAAGGTGGTGGCGAGGATGATCACCGACAGGCCAATCAGGCCGACCTCAGCCAGGTGAAAAGCCAGGGCCACGATCAGCCAAACGCCAATGAGCGCCTGGGCAATCAGCCGCAGTCGCTCCTGACGGCTGCGCTGGGCGCGGCTGCGATCGTCAAACTCCTGCAGCACCTTGCGCACCGTCGGCGGTAGCGGTTCGCCGTAGCCAAACAGGCGATACTTTTCGACAAGCAGACAGGTTAACAGACCGCAGACCATCACCGGCAGGGTCACGGGCGCCATGCGAAGAAAGAACTCGCCAAAATGCCAGCCCGCGGCTTTGGCGATAATCAGGTTTTGCGGCTCGCCGACCATGGTCATGACGCCGCCGAGCGCGGTCCCGACGCCGGCGTGCATCATCAGGCTGCGCAGAAAGCCGCGGAACTGCTCCAGCACCTCACGGTAGTGCTGCTCGATATGGCTGTCATCGAGCAGGTCGCTATCGTCCGGGCGCGCCGAGGCGACGCGGTGATAGATGCCGTAGAACCCGACGGCGACGCTGATCACTACCGCCACCACCGTCAGCGCATCGAGAAAGGCCGAGAGGAAGGCGGCCGCCAGGCAGAAGGCCAGCGATAGCAGCATTTTGCTGCGGATCCCCAGCAGCAGGCGCGTAAACACGAACAGCAAAAGCTGTTTCATAAAGTAGATACCCGCCACCATGAACATCAGCAGGAGCAGCACCTCCAGATTGCCGGCGATCTCTTCCCGCACGTGCGCCGGGCTGGTCATGCCGATCAGCAGCGCCTCGATAGCCAGCAGACCACCCGGCAGCAGCGGATAGCACTTCAGCGCCATGGCGAGGGTAAAGATAAACTCGACCACCAGCAGCCAGCCGGCGACAAACGGCGCCACGGCGAACACCAGCGGATTTACGATTAAGAAAATGATTAATGCCAGCTTGTACCAGTCCGGCGACTGGCCAAGAAAATTGCGCCACAGCGCGCGGCCATAAGAAATTTCCACGACAGAATCCTTCCCCGTCAATGAGTGCATGGTTTTGTGCATAACGATTGGCAAGAGTACCAGTTGAGCAAAATGAGAAGCAACTTTCTTCGCGCCGCGCTGGCGGTTTGTGAAGATAAGGAAAAGCGCAAAGTAAAAGCGGAAAATGAAACGGCGATCCCTTTTTAATTCACTTGCCATGCTATCTGCGCTATAGCGGCTCTGGTATGATGAGTGCAATTGTAACGCTGTGTAATGGAAATCTTACTATGGTCATTAAGGCGCAGAGCCCTGCGGGTTTCGCGGAAGAGTACATCATTGAGAGTATCTGGAATAACCGCTTCCCTCCCGGATCGATTCTCCCCGCTGAACGCGAGCTTTCTGAGCTGATCGGTGTCACCCGCACAACCCTGCGCGAAGTATTGCAGCGTCTGGCCCGTGACGGCTGGCTGACCATTCAGCATGGTAAGCCCACTAAAGTGAATAACTTTTGGGAAACCTCAGGCCTGAATATCCTCGAAACGCTGGCGCGCCTCGATCACGACAGCGTACCGCAGTTGATTGATAATCTGCTCTCCGTGCGCACCAACATTTCCACGATTTTTATCCGCACCGCGTTTCGCCAGCATCCGGATAAAGCGCTGGCGGTCCTGGACAGCGCCCGGGAGGTGGAGGATCACGCCGACGCCTTCGCCGAGCTTGATTATAATATTTTCCGTGGTCTGGCGTTTGCCTCCGGCAACCCGATCTACGGTCTGATCCTCAACGGCATGAAGGGGTTGTATACCCGCATCGGCCGCCACTATTTCTCCAGCCCGGAAGCGCGCAGCCTGGCGCTCGGTTTCTATCATCAGCTGGCGAAAGTGTGTGAGGCTGGCCTGCATGACCAGGTTTACGAGCTGGTTCGTCGCTACGGCCATGACAGCGGCGAGATCTGGCACCGGATGCAGAAATCGCTGCCCGGTGATTTAGCCATGAATATGCGTTAAGCGGGCTTTTCGCGATCGATATACAGAACAAGGGGGCCAATGGCCCCCTTTGTTATTTTACTCGCCCCGCAATGCTATAGTGCGTTCGGCCGCGCCGGGCAGCGGTCCAACAGCTCAATGCTGCCGTCGGCGTTCTGCTGCTCCAGCAGCACATCGAACCCCCACAGACGATGCACATGCTTCAGCACTTCGCGCCGGCCTTTGTCCAGCGGGACGCGGTTGTGCGGCACATAGCGCAAGGTCAGCGATCGGTCGCCGCGCAGGTCAACGTTCCACACCTGGATGTTCGGCTCAAGATTGCTGAGGTTATACTGCGCGGAGAGCTTATTGCGGATCTCGCGATAGCCCTCTTCGTTGTGAATCGCCGAGATCTCCAGGTAATTGTTGTGATCGTCGTCGAGCACGGTAAAGAAGCGGAAATCGCGCATGATCTTCGGCGACAGGAACTGACTGATAAAGCTTTCATCCTTAAAGTCGCGCATGGCGAAATGCAGCGTTTCCAGCCAGTCAGAACCGGCGATATCGGGGAACCAGTACTTATCCTCTTCCGTGGGCGACTGACAGATGCGCTTGATGTCCTGGAACATGGCGAAGCCCAGCGCGTAGGGGTTAATCCCGCTGTACCACGGACTGTTGTACGGCGGCTGGAACACCACGTTGGTATGGCTGTGGAGAAACTCCAGCATAAAGCGCTCAGTCACTTTCCCTTCATCGTAGAGATGGTTGAGGATGGTGTAGTGCCAGAAGGTGGCCCACCCCTCGTTCATCACCTGGGTCTGTTTCTGCGGGTAGAAATACTGGCTGACTTTACGCACGATGCGCAGGATCTCGCGCTGCCACGGTTCGAGCAGCGGGGCGTTCTTCTCCATAAAGTACAGCAGGTTCTCCTGCGGTTCGGAGGGGTAGCGACGAGCGGATTCAATCGCTTTTTCTTCCTCGCGCTTCGGCAGGGTGCGCCACAGCATATTCACCTGGCTTTGCAGATACTCTTCCCGGCTTTTCTGCCGCGCTTTCTCCTCCTGCAGAGAGATTTTTTGCGGACGTTTATAGCGGTCGACGCCGTAGTTCATCAGCGCGTGGCAGGAGTCGAGCAGTTTCTCTACTTCGTCGACGCCATAGCGCTCTTCGCACTCGGTGATGTACTTACGGGCAAAGATCAGATAGTCGATGATCGAGCTGGCGTCGGTCCAGCTGCGAAACAGATAGTTATTTTTAAAAAACGAGTTATGCCCGTAGCAGGCATGGGCCATCACCAGCGCCTGCATGGTGATGGTGTTTTCCTCCATCAGGTAGGCGATACAGGGGTTGGAGTTGATGACTATCTCATACGCCAGACCCTGCTGACCGTGCTTATAGGCCTGCTCGGTCTCAATAAATTTTTTGCCAAACGACCAGTGCGGATAGTTGATGGGCATGCCGACGCTGGAGTAGGCGTCCATCATCTGCTCGGAAGTAATGACTTCGATCTGGTGCGGGTAGGTGTCAAGACGATAGAGCTTGGCGACCCGGTCCACTTCGGCCAGGTAGGTTTCCAGTAACTCGAACGTCCAGTCGGGTCCATCGCTTAAACGGGTGGTGTCCCTGTTCATGGAGTCAATCGTAGCCATTAGCGCGCCCTCGTTGTTGTTGGTTTTCTCTGAACGGAAAACCTCTAAACAAGCATAGAACACGGTGCAGCAAACTGTGCTGTACGCCAATCGCTTTTCTTCGCGATTTCCCCATCTCAAAGCCGTTTTTTTGCCTTGTTTGCAGAATTTAATGCTGGGTAAAAATAAAGCGCAGCATGAGATCGTAAATCTCACAGCGCAGGTCTGGTGCGGTTTGCTGTGAGTTAAGTCACCATAAATAAAGCGTATGTTGAATAATATTTTCAACTGAGTTATCAATTTGTAATTAGATGATTGTTCTTTAACTGTTACGGAGTCGCTATGCGTGTCGTCATACTGGGAAGTGGGGTGGTTGGGGTAGCCAGCGCGTGGTATTTGAGTCAGGCGGGTCATGACGTGACGGTCATCGACCGTCAGCCCGGTCCGGCAGAGGAGACCAGCGCGGCCAACGCCGGGCAGATTTCTCCCGGCTATGCGGCGCCCTGGGCGGCGCCGGGGGTGCCGCTGAAGGCGATCAAATGGATGTTTCAGCGCCATGCGCCGCTGGCGATCGGTCTTGACGGCACCTCGTTCCAGTTGAAGTGGATGTGGCAGATGCTGCGCAACTGCGACACCCGCCACTATATGGAGAACAAAGGCCGTATGGTGCGCCTGGCGGAGTACAGCCGCGACTGCCTGAAGGCGCTGCGCGACACCACCGGCATTCAGTATGAAGGGCGCCAGGGCGGGACGCTGCAGCTGTTCCGTACCGCCAAACAGTATGAAAATGCCACCCGCGACATCGCGGTGCTGGAGGACGCCGGCGTGCCGTATCAGCTGCTGGAAGCGAAGCGGTTGGCGGAAGTGGAGCCGGCGCTGGCGGAGGTCAGCCACAAACTGACCGGCGGCCTGCGTCTGCCAAATGATGAAACCGGCGACTGCCAGCTGTTTACCACCCGTCTGGCGGCGATGGCGGAGCAGGCCGGCGTGACCTTCCGCTTCAACACCGCGGTGGATGCGCTGCTGCACGAGGGCGATCGCATTGCCGGGGTGAAATGCGGCGATGAGATTATCAAGGGCGATGCCTATGTGATGGCCTTCGGCTCCTACTCGACGGCGATGCTTAAAGGGCTGGTGGATATACCGGTCTACCCGCTGAAAGGCTACTCATTGACTATTCCGATCGCTCAGGAGGACGGCGCGCCGGTTTCAACTATCCTTGATGAGACTTACAAAATCGCCATCACCCGCTTCGATCAGCGCATTCGGGTCGGCGGCATGGCGGAGATCGTCGGTTTTAACAAAGCGCTGCTGCAGCCGCGTCGCGAAACCCTGGAGATGGTGGTGCGCGATCTGTTCCCGCGCGGCGGCCACGTGGAGCAGGCGACGTTCTGGACGGGCCTGCGGCCGATGACGCCGGACGGCACGCCGGTGGTCGGCCGCACAGCGTATAAAAATCTGTGGCTCAACACCGGCCACGGCACGCTTGGCTGGACCATGGCCTGCGGCTCCGGGCAGCTTATCAGCGATCTGATCTCCGGCCGCACGCCGGCGATCCCTTACGACGATCTGGCGGTTGCCCGCTACAGCCCCGGTTTTACCCCGGCGCGCCCGCAGCACCTGCACGGCGCACACAACTAAGGAGCTTGCATGACCCGTCCGGTAGTGGCCAGCATCGACCTGCTGGCCTTGCGGCAGAATTTACAGATAGTGCGTCGCGCGGCCCCCGGGTCGCGCCTGTGGGCGGTGGTCAAGGCCAACGCCTACGGCCACGGCGTGGCGCGCGTATGGAGTGCGTTAAGCGCGGCGGATGGTTTCGCCTTGCTCAACCTGGAAGAGGCGATCCTGCTGCGGGAGCAGGGCTGGAAAGGCCCGATCCTGCTGCTGGAGGGCTTCTTCCATGCCGATGAGCTGGCGGTGCTGGATCAATATCGTTTAACCACCAGCGTCCACAGCAACTGGCAGATTAAGGCCCTGCAACAGGCGAAGCTGCGCGCGCCGCTGGATATCTATCTCAAGGTGAACAGCGGCATGAACCGGCTGGGCTTTATGCCTGAGCGGGTCCACACCGTCTGGCAGCAGCTGCGGGCGATAAGCAACGTCGGCGAGATGACGCTGATGTCGCACTTCGCGGAGGCGGAGAACCCGCAGGGAATTGTCGAGCCGATGCGCCGTATCGAACAGGCGGCGGAGGGGCTGGATTGCCCGCGCTCGCTGGCCAACTCGGCGGCGACCCTCTGGCATCCGGAAGCGCATTTTGACTGGGTTCGTCCAGGCATCGTGCTGTATGGCGCGTCGCCTTCCGGGCAGTGGCAGGACATCGCCAACACCGGGCTGAAGCCGGTCATGACGCTGCGCAGCGAGATCATCGGCGTGCAGAACCTGCGTCCCGGCGAGGCGATTGGCTATGGCGGCCTGTACCGCACCACCCAGGAGCAGCGGATCGGCATCGTCGCCTGCGGCTATGCCGACGGCTACCCGCGGGTGGCGCCGAGCGGCACGCCGGTGCTGGTGGATGGCGTACGTACCACTACCGTGGGACGCGTATCGATGGATATGCTGGCGGTCGATTTAACGCCTTGTCCGCAGGCCGGGATCGGCGCGCCGGTCGAGCTGTGGGGCAAAGAGATTAAAATCGACGACGTGGCGGCCAGCAGCGGCACCGTCGGCTATGAGCTGATGTGCGCCCTGGCGCCGCGGGTGCCAGTTGTGACCCTGTAACCTATTCCGGGGCGGATCACTCCGCCTCGTCTTCCGCGACCCGCACCCCAACCTTCAGCACGTGATCGTTCTCTTTTTCAGCTACCGTCCACACCATCCCGGCGAACTCCACCTGGTCGCCCACCACCGGCGCCGCGCCCAGCAGCTGCTGCACCACTTCCCCGAGCGACTGCTGATGCTCGCGGAACTCCTCACCGCCGTCGAGACCGTAGATTTGCGCCACATCGGCGAAGCGGGCCTCAGCATCAAGAATGAAGTCGCCGAAAAAGCGCTGATCGAGCGCCACCGGCGGCGACTGGCTGAACATTTTGCCGAGCGCCGGCAGGTCGTGCTCCCGACCAATAACGCACAGGATATCGCCTTCCCGCAGGCGGGTGCTGCCGGTGGGGTGCAGCAGGACATTGTTGCGAAACAGCGCGGCAATCCGCGTCTCCGGTGGCATGTGCAAGTCGCGCAGCGCCGCGCCGATGCACCACTTATCGGCCCCCAGCTGGTAGACAAACTGCTCCCACGGGTTTTCCGGGTGAATATCCAGCCCGACGCGGGAGATGGGCCAGCTGATGGGCGGCACCACCACTTTGGCTTTTTTCGCCGCCCACGACAGCGAAGTGCCCTGCAGCAGCAGCGACACCAGCACCACGAAGAAGGCGACATTGAAGAACAGGCGGGCGTTGTCCAGGCCGGCCATCATCGGGAACACCGCGAGAATAATGGGCACCGCGCCGCGCAGGCCAACCCAGCTGATAAACACCCGTTCGCGCAGGTTAAAGCCGCGAAACGGCAGCAGGCCGGCAAACACCGACAGGGGCCGGGCAATGAATATCATCCACATCGACAGCAGCAGCGCCGGGATGGCGATCGGCAGCAGGTCGGAGGGCGTCACCAGCAGGCCCAGCACCAGGAACATGGCGATCTGCGCCAGCCACGCCAGGCCGTCGAAGTTCTGCAGGATGCCGTGCCGGTTGCGGATCGGCCGGTTGCCCAGCAGAAAGCCGCAGAGATAGACGGCGAGGATACCGCTGCCGTCGAGGGAGGTGGTGACGGCAAAAATCATGATCCCGCCGCTCAGCGCCAGCAGCGGATAGAGGCCGGCAGGCAGCACGATGCGGTTAATCATCTGCAGCAGCAGGTAGCCGCCGCCGAGGCCGATGGCGATCCCGAGGCCGAACTGCTGAATGATATGCACGGCGAACATCCAGCTGAGGCCGGTTTGGTGCTGCTGGATCATTTCGATCAGGGTGATGGTCAGGAAGACCGCCATCGGGTCGTTACTGCCTGACTCTATCTCCAGCGTCGAGCCGACGCGCTCGTTGAGCCCCTTGCCGCCGAGCAGCGAGAAGACCGCCGCGGCGTCGGTGGAGCCGACAATGGCGCCGATCAGCAGGCCTTCGATCAGATCCAGCTTGAACAACCAGGCCGCCATCATCCCGGTCAGCGCCGAGGTGATCAGCACCCCAACCGTCGCCAGCGACAGCGCGGGCCACAGCGCGACGCGAAAGGAGCTGGCCTGGGTGCGCATCCCGCCATCCAGCAGGATCACCGCCAGCGCCAGGTTACTCACCATATAGGCGAAGGGGTAGTTGTCGAAGGGGATGCCGCCGATGCCGTCAATGCCTGCCAGCATCCCGATGGCCAGAAAGATGACCAGAATCGGGATGCCAAGGCGCGAAGAAAAGGAGCTCAATAAGATACTGCAGGTTACTAAAACAGAACCCAGAATAAACAGACTAATGACCGCAGCGGCGTCCAATGTTCACGTACTCCCTGACTGGCGTGAAAAAATGGCTAAAAGTGACACTATTTTAACAATTCGCAGGGGATCCGCCTATGCGTTCGGGAAATTTATTCTGTCAGCACCGGATGGCCGCCGATCGTCAGGGTGGTGGCCGCCGCCTGATTCACCAGGCGCGCGCGGGCGCCCAGCGGCAGGGTCACCGTGCGCTGCTCGTGGCCAAACTCCAGTCCGCTAATCAGCGGCAGGGATAGCTGCTGGCGCAGATAATCAAAGACCTGCGGCAAATCGTATCCCGCGTCATAGTCGTTCGGCGCGCTGCCGGTGAAGCTGCCGAAGATCACCGCTTTCTGCGCCGCCAGCACGCCGCTGTGCAACAGCTGAAGCAGCATGCGCTCGACGCGGAACGGGTGCTCATTGATATCCTCCACCACCAGGATGCCGTCGCGGATCGCCGGCAGCCACGGCGTGCCGATAAGCGAGGTCAGCATCGCCAGATTTCCCCCCCACAGGGTGCCTTCCACCCGGCAGTTCGGCCCTTCGCCCGGCCATTCGAGGGTGAATTCCGGCTGGCGTAGCGCCTGCCAGAAATGGTGCTCGGTAAATGGGTCGAGGGTCTCCGCGCCGAAGTTGCCGGCGAGCATTGGCCCGCTGAAGGTGATGACGTTGCCCATGGCCAGCAGGCCCGACTGGATAGCGGTGAAATCGCTGTGGCCGCAAATCAGCAGCGGGTCGCGCTGCTGGCGGGCAACCAGTCCCTGCCAGTCGATATGCGGCAGCAGGCGACTGGCGCCGTAGCCGCCGCGCACGGCGAGGACGATCCGGTTGCGGCCGGGCAACTGGGCCAGCTGGTTAATATCGGCCAGCCGTTCATGTTCAGTCCCGGCGAAACGCTGCTGCCGGCGGGGAATGACCTGCTGGTGGGCCACCTCGTGTCCGGCCTGCTGCAGACGCTCGACGCCGCGGGCTGCCGCCTGCTGGTTGATGCAATACCCGGATGGCGCGACCAGATAAAACTGAGACATGATAATTCCTTGCTATGAATGAAAGGGTTATGATGCCGCCTGGAATGGCGATTGTCATCTCCAGGTGGCTAACTTCAGTCCGCACCCGTCATCCTTCAGGTTGTCGGCAGGCGGGAGACGTACCGCGGCCGTCGTTCTGTAGCATGATGGCGTTTGGGTAGATAAGGATAGATGTGTGAAATTGAGATGGTTGCTTATTTTAGTCGTTTTTCTGGCCGGTTGTAGTTCGAAACATGATTACACTAACCCGCCTTGGAACCCCGAGGTCCCGGTGAAGCGGGCGATGCAGTGGATGCCGATCAGTGAAAAAGCCGGCGCCGCCTGGGGCGTGGATCCGCAGCTGATCACGGCGATCATCGCCATCGAGTCGGGTGGTAATCCTGCGGTGGTGAGTAAATCCGGCGCCGTCGGGCTGATGCAGCTCAAGCCGTCGACCTCCGGACGCGATGTCTATCGGCGGATGGGGTGGCGCGGCGAGCCGTCGGTCAGTGAGCTGAAAAACCCGGAACGTAATATCTCGATGGGGGCCGCCTATCTGAGCATTCTGGAGAACGGTCCGCTGGCGGGGATCAAAGACCCGCAGGTGATGCGCTATGCGGTGGTGGTCTCCTATGCCAACGGCGCTGGCGCGCTGCTGCGTACCTTCTCCTCGAACCGCCAGGACGCCATCGAGGAGATTAACGATCTCGACGCCGATGAGTTCTTCGAACATGTGGTGAAAAAACACCCGGCACCGCAGGCGCCGCGCTATATCTGGAAACTACAGAAAGCGCTGGACGCCATGTAATCCCTCGTTTGGCCTCCGGTAGTCTCCCGGAGGCCACGTCCTCAGAAATCGTAGCCCACGGTGGCTATAACGCTGCGCTCTGCTCCCCAGTAACAGTTGCCGGTGCCATAGCAGCCGGAAATATACTCGCGGTCGCCGATATTGTTGGCGTTAACCTGCACATAAGCGCCTTTCAGCGTTGGCGACCAGACGCCGAGGTCGGCCCGCATCATGGCGTCCATCAGCGTGACCGACGGCAGCCGCGCGGTGTTGGCATCATCCGCCCACTGTTTACCGATGTAGCGGACGCCGGCGCCAACGGAGATCCCCGCCGGGAACTGATAGCGCGCCCAGAAGGAGGCCATCTGATCCGGGGTCAGCTGCGGCGTGTTATTGTCGGTCCCGTCTTTGGTGTCCTGGAAACGCAGACGATTCCAGGTATACGAGGCGATAGTACTCAGCTGCGGGGTGATCTGGTGGTGCGCTTCCAGCTCAACGCCCTGGGAATGGACCTTACCCGCCGGAATATAGGTGGCGGTGGCGATGTTCGGGTCGCGAGTGGCGACATCCTTTTGCGTCAGGTCGTAAATCGCGATGCTATAGAGATCGCTGCTGCCCGGCGGCTGGAACTTCAGGCCGGCTTCAACCTGTTCGGCGGTGGTCGGTTTCAACGGTTTGCCGTCCGCGCCCGGCAGCATCGCCGGAGTGATCGCCTGGCTGTAGCTCAGGTAGGGCGACAGACCGTTGTCCAGGGCGTACAACAGCGAGGCGCGGCCGCTGATATGGTCGTCTGAACGGCGGTTTGAGGTCCCCTGGGTATCGCTGACCTGCTGGGAAACGATGCGGTCGTAGCGGGCGGAAACATCCACATGCCAGCGGTTCCAGACCATCTCATCCTGCAGATACAGCCCGGTCTGGTAATAGCGGCGATTATTGTCGTCGCTGTAGGTAACGGTATGTCCGGTCTGCGCGGTATAGCCGCTAAACGGGTTAAGGGGCGCCGCGCCGCCGGCGCCGGTCCACAGGTCGTTACGGAAGCGATGATATTCGGCGCCGAGGATCAGGGTGTGCGCCAGGTCGCCTGTATTGAAATCGGCGCGCAGGCGGTTATCGGTTGACCAGCCGTCCAGCGAACCGCGCGAACCGCTGTAGCCGCGGGCCAGCATGTCGCTGTCATCTATCCAGCCGACCTGGTAGACCTGATCGAGGGAGACGTTGGTATGGGTGTAGCTCCCGGCGGAATAGACCGACCAGACGTCGGTGAACTGGTGGTCAAACTCATAGCTGTAGATCTGCTGGCGGCGTTGATAGCCATCTCCCGGATCGCCTTCGTTGGTGCTGGGGGAGAGCTTACGGCCATTGTGCGCGTAGCGGGTGCCGTCCAGCGGCAAAGAGCCGTGGTAGCCGCCGGAAGGATCTTTTTGCAGATAGGCGCGCAACAGCAGCGAGGTGTCGCTGTCCGGCTGCCACAGCAGGGAAGGCGAAATCGCGTAGCGCTCTTCGCGGGTATGGTCATACTGCGTGTCGCTGCTGCGGGTCATCCCGATCAGCCGCCATGCCCACTGGTCATTGATGGCGTCGGTGTAATCGAAGGCCGCGCCTTTGGTATTTTGCGTGCCGCCGGTCAGGCGGATGTGGCCCTGCTGACTGAACTGCGGACGTTTGGAAGTCAGGTTGACCACGCCGCCCGGCACGCTCTGCCCGTAGAGCGCGGAGGAGGGGCCGCGGATCACATCCACGCGTTCGATAAACCACGGGTCGATTTGCAATACGTTATGGCTGCCGCCGTCGCTCATCAGGCGCATGCCGTCGAGGAACAGGTTATCGACGTCGCCGCCGTGGTAGCCGCGCAGGGAGATGGCGTCGAACCGGGTGGCGCCGCCGCCGAAGCTGGAGTAGACCCCCGGGGTATATTCCAGCGCCTGGCTGATGGTATTCGCCCCCTGATCCGCCATCTGCTGGCGGGTGACCACCGACACCGACTGGGCGGTAGTGATTAACGGCTGGTCGGTTTTCGTCGCCCCGAGCGAGGTGCTGGCGCTGTAGCCCTCCGTCGGCGCGCTGGCGGACGCCGGCGGGGTGGCAATGACCACCACCGTCTCTTCGGCTTGCGCGGTGAAGGGGAGTGCGACCGCAAGGGCATACAGCAGCCCCGGGCGTTTTCGAGAAATAGCCACGTTCATAAGATCATCCTGAACCAACGCGGTCTGGTACTCCTGTACGCCGCCGCGTGAAAAACGAATCTGTCATTATTCGTTAAAAAGTAATGCGAATTATTATTGTTTGTATTTGTGCAATCAAGCGAAAAGGTGACCTGTTCAACGCGAGGGGGTGGGGAAGTGTTTCCCGCGAGCCGCAGAATGGGTCTGCGCGGGACGGTAGTGACCAGGGAGACCGCTTCCCCCTACCGATTTTGGTAGGGGGCGGCGAAGCGTCAGGAGCCGGTCTTTTGCGGTTCCGCAGGGGCGGGGTCGTTAGCCGCGGGCGCCGCAACAGGTTTGTCCTGCGGTGAAGGGGTTGTCGCCGGACGGGTAGCGGGCAGCGCATCGCAGGGTTTCTCCTGCGGGCAGATCAGATCCAACATCTTCAGGGTGACGCCGTTGGTCCAGCCAAAGCCGTCCTGCAGCGGATATTCCCCGCCGCCGCCGCCGGTGCCGGTCGAGCTCACGTCATACTTCTCCACCAGCTTTTGCTTACTGTCATAGGTATGCTGCACGTTGGTCAGGAAGCGCCAGGTGACCTCCATGGCGATCTTCTGCTGACCATAGTTTTGCAGCCCCTCGACCGCCACCCACTGCAGCGGCGCCCAGCCGTTGGGAGCGTCCCACTGCTGGCCGCTGTTGACGGTGGTGGTGGTCAGCCCGCCGGGTTTAAGCAGGCGCGACTCGGCGGCGGCGGCCACTTTCGTCGCCCGCTCGCGTGACGCGGCATTGACGTACAGCGGGAACAGCGCCGCCGCGGTCAACTGATTGCGCACCTTGTGGCTTTTCAGATCGTAGTCGGCGTACCATCCCTCTTTATCATTCCACAGGTATTTCTCGATGGCCTGCTGGCGGGCGTTAGCCAGCGCATCGTACTGCGTAGCGCCAGCGCTGTCCCCGGATGCCTTGCTGGCGCGGGCGAGGGTTTTCTCCAGATGGAACATCAGGGCATTGAGATCGACCGGGACAATCGAGGTGGTGCGAATGGTGGCGAGCTGCTGCGGATTGTCCATCCAGCGGGAGCTGAAATCCCAGCCGGAGGCGGCGGCGGAGCGCAGGTCGCGATAGATCTCGGTTGCCGGACGATTCGGGTTGCTTTTGGCGGTTTTGACGTCGTCAAGCCAGGACTCGGGACGCGGGGTGTCGTTATCGTCCCAGTAGCGGTTGAGCAGCGCGCCGTCCGGCATCCGCACCGCCCGTTTGTCGGCGTTGCCGGGAGCCAGCGCGTCCGCTCCGGCCATCCAGTAGCGATACTCTTTCTCCAGCTGCGGCTGGTAGGTTTTCAGCACCTGGTCGCCATCGTGCGTCGCCAGCAGGCTCACCATAAAGGAGAAGAAGGGGGGCTGCGAACGGCTGAGATAATAGGTGCGGTTGCCGTTGGGGATATGGCCCCAGGCGTCAATTTCCGCGGCGAAGTTGGCGACCATATCCTCGACTTTATCCCAGTGACCGCTTTCGGCAAGACCCAGCATGGTGAAATAGCTGTCCCAGTAATAGACTTCGCGGAAACGTCCTCCGGGCACCACGTAGGGCTTAGGCACCGGCAGCAGCGAGTCCCATTTTTCCACCTCGACGGTGCTGCGGGTCAGGACCGGCCACAGGCCATCGATATGTTGACGCAGAGTTTGCCCTTTGGGCGGCACATAGGTGTCGTTCTCTTTCGGCAGCGTGAAGTTCAGTTCGACGAAGTGGCGCAGGTCGAAGCTGGCCTGGTTTTTTTGCATCCGGTAATCGGCAAGGATCATCAGCGGATCGCTGTTAGGGATAGCGTCGGCGAAGGTTTTCTGATCGGCAAACAGCTTCGCGCTCTGGACATCATTGAACAGCGGGCCCAGCAGAATATCCGGCGAGGGGGGCGGCGCGGTTTTGCCGTCTTCCGCCTGAGCGTTCAGGCTCATCAGGGCGATCAGAGCGCCGCCGATCGCCAGGCGCAGGGAACAGGGCAAAGCAGCGGGACGACGTGCATCAGTACTCGTCATGGGGAGTTCTCCTTATCATTATCGACTGCGGGCCACGACGTTTGGCCATCCAAAAACCTTAGACGAATATCTGCCGCTGCGCGTGTCAGGGGTAACATTTTGCGCGAAAACAGAGGATTTACCTGCCAGGTCTCCTGAGACCGCCGCGGGCTGGGCCGCCTGGCTGAGGGCGCTGGCGTCCACGATGGCGCAAAAAACGTCGCCCTGCCTCACGACGGTGCAGCCGCCGCCGGGCGCGGGCGGCTGTTTTGTCGATTTTTTGCACAACCAGACGGCGGGGCTGAACCGATTTGCACAACGCCGCGGCGGCAGAGGACCTGGCATAATTAATGCTTATCTCTTAGCGGGATTACCACAAAGTGAGTACAACCGGAGGGGATAGCCATGATTAAAATTACGCTACCTGACGGGCATTATTATGACGAGATGCTGACCGCGCAGGGTGAACAGCGGCCGCACTATAATGCCTGGTGGCAATGGTTTCGCAACACCGATCAATTCTCTATCCGGCAGAAAAAAGCGCAAGCGGAACTGCTTTTTCACCGTATCGGCATCACCTTTAACGTTTACGGCGAGGATGAGGGGACCGAGCGGCTGATCCCGTTTGATAGCGTGCCGCGGATCATACCTGCCGGGGAGTGGCAGCGCATTGACCGCGGCATACGCCAGCGGGTGAAAGCGCTGAACGCCTTCCTCTATGACATCTATCATGAGCAGAATATCCTGCGCGCGGGGCTGATCCCGGCCGAGCAGGTGCTGGCCAACGAGCAGTATCAGCCGTGCATGCAGGGCATCAACCTGCCAAACAACACCTATGCCCATATCACCGGCGTCGATATGGTGCGCAATAACGACGGTCAGTACTACGTGCTGGAGGATAATCTGCGCACGCCGTCCGGCGTCTCCTACATGCTCGAAAACCGTAAGATGATGATGCGCCTCTATCCGGAGATGTTCGAGCAGCATCACATTGCGCCGGTGGAGCGCTACCCAAGCTACCTCCTGCAGACCCTGCGCGAAAGCTCGCTGGTGGATGATCCCTGCGTCGTGGTGATGACCCCGGGTCGCTTCAACAGCGCCTACTTCGAGCACAGCTTCCTGGCGCAGCAGATGGGGGTCGAGCTGGTGGAGAGCGCCGATCTGTTTATTAAAAACGGCGCGGTGTATATGCGCACCACCGAGGGGCCGCGGCGGGTGGATGTGATTTATCGCCGCATCGACGACGCCTGGCTCGACCCGCTGGCCTTCCGCGCCGATTCGATGCTCGGCGTCCCGGGGCTGCTGTCCGTCTATCGCGCCGGCGGCGTAGTGCTGGCCAACGCCATCGGCACCGGGGTGGCTGACGACAAATCAATCTATCCGTACGTCCCGGAGATGATCCGCTTTTACCTCGGCGAACAGCCGATCCTCAGCAATATCCCCACCTGGCAGTGCCGGAAAGCGGAGGACCTGCGCTACGTGCTGAGCAATCTCGAGCTGATGGTGGTCAAGGAGGTCCATGGCGCCGGGGGCTACGGCATGCTGGTCGGCCCGCGTTCGACTAAAGAGGAGCGGGAGGCCTTCCGCCAGCGCCTGCTGGCCAATCCGGCCAACTATATCGCCCAGGACACCCTTGCGCTGTCGACCTGCCCCACCTTCGTTGATGAAGGGCTGTCGCCGCGGCATATCGATTTACGGCCCTACGTGCTGTCCGGGCAGGAGATGCGGCTGGTGCCCGGCGGCCTGACCCGCGTGGCCCTCACCGAAGGGTCGCTGGTGGTCAACTCGTCGCAGGGCGGCGGAACCAAGGATACCTGGGTGATGGAGGATGACGCATCATGCTAAGTCGTACGGCGAGTGAACTGTTCTGGATGGCCCGCTATCTCGAGCGGGCGGAGAGCTACGCCCGGGTGCTGGACGTGACCTGGAAATTATCAATGATCCCCCGCCACAGCCAGCAGTCGCGGGATCTGGCGCTACCGCTGAATTTGTCGATGACCCACGAGTTGTTTCAGGCGCGCCATGCCCGCTTTACCATGAGCAATCTGCTCAACTTTTTTGCCCTTGATGGCAACAACCCCTGCAGTATTTACAGCTGCGTGGAGATGGCGTGGAACAACGCGCACGCGGTGCGCGGCAGTCTGTCGGCCGAAGTGTGGGAGAGCATCAATGCCACCCGCATTGAACTGCGGACCCTCCGCCAGCAGGGGCTGGGCGAGCTGGGGAGCGACGGCTTTTTTGAGTGGGTGAAAGAGCGGGTGCATCTGTTTCGCGGGGCAGTGATCGGCACGCTGCTGCGCAACGACGCGCTGAGCTTTATCGGTATCGGCACCCTGATTGAGCGCGCCTTCGCCACCACCCAGTTGCTGCTGATTAAGGATCAACAGCTGACCAACGATCCGGACCCGGTGCGGGAATACTACCGGCTGGATACCCTGCTCAATGCGGTCAGCGCCCGCGAAGCTTACAACAGCCTCTACCGCCAGCCGGTCAGTCGCGAAACGGTGATGGAGCTGCTGATCCTGCGCAACGATATTCCGCGTTCGCTGCGCGCCAGCATTGCCGACCTGGTGGGCGAGCTGGAGAAGATCGCCAACGATCGCTCCTATCAACCGTTGCGCCTCGCCCATCAGCTCAACGTTGACCTGCGCTTCAGCACCCGTGACGACCTGGCGCAGGCGGACCTGCAGACCACCCTTAACGGGCTGCTGGCGAGAATTAACGCGCTGTCCGACAGCATCAGACAAACCTACCTGGAGGCCTTATGAAACTGGTCATCGATCATCTCACCCGCTATGGCTACGATGAAGAAGTGAAGTTTTCCACCCAGTATCTGCGCCTGACGCCGCGCAGTACCGCCCGGCAGACGATCACCGCCTGGACGCTGACCCTGCCGGACGGCGCGGCGGTGACCACTACCGACGGCTGGGGCAATGTGCTGCATGTGCTGACGCTGGATAACCCGCACAAGGAGATCACCATCCGCGCCAGCGGGATTGTCGATATCGCCGACGAAGGGGAGGAGACGCGTGATGAAGAGGCCGAGCTGCTGTCGCCGCTGGTTTTTCTGCGCTGTACGCCGCTAACCCGCGCCGATACGGCGATCCGTGAGTTTGCCCAGCGCCTCTATCGTCCCGATGCGGCGGAAGAGAGTCTGAATCAACTGATGGCGGATCTGCTGTTAAGAATGCCATACTCCCCCGGCGCGACCCAGGTGCAGGACTCCGCCGCCGACGCCTTCGCCCGCGCGAAGGGGGTGTGCCAGGATCATACCCATGTTTTTCTCGCCTGCTGCCGCGCGCTGGAGATCCCGGCGCGCTACGTCAGCGGCTATGTCTACAGCGATAACGCCCAGCATGTGGCGATGCATGCCTGGGCGGAAGTCTGGCTCGACGGCCGCTGGCTGTCGTTTGATATCACCAATAATACCCGTCGCCTGAATCAGCATTTACGGCTGGCGACCGGGCTGGATTATCTCGACGCCTGCCCGGTACGGGGCACCCGGCTGGGCGGCGGCGGGGAGATTATGTTAACTAACGCTGAAGTGCGCGAACACAGCCAGCAGGCGCAGCAGCAATAATACGGGAATAACCGCAATGACCTACTGTGTGGCCATGTGCCTGGCGGATGGACTGGTGTTTGCTTCCGACTCCCGCACCAACGCGGGCGTCGACCATATTGCCACTTTTAAAAAGCTGCACGTTTTCCATCAGGAGGGGGAACGGGTGCTGGTGCTGCAATCCGCCGGCAATCTGGCCACCACCCAGAGCGTGATAAGCCTGCTCAGCGCGCGCATCCGTACCCAGCAGGAGCCGAATCTGATGCAGGTCACTTCCCTCTACGACGCCGCGATGCTGATCGGTAAAACGCTGCTGGAGGTGATCCAGCGCGACAGCAGCAACCAGCAGACCTGCAGTAACACCAACTTCAACTGCAACCTGCTGCTTGGCGGCCAGATCGCCGGCGAAACCCATCGTCTGTTCCATATTTATCCGGAGGGCAACTTTATTGAAGCCACCCGCGACACGCCTTATTTCCAGATTGGCGAAAGCAAATACGGCAAACCGATCATCGATCGGGTGCTGACCATCGACACGCCGCTGGAGCAGGCGATGTGCTGCGCGTTGATCTCCATTGATTCGACGCTGCGCAGTAATCTGTCCGTCGGCCTGCCGCTGGATACGCTGCTCTACCGCAGCGGCAGCTTCAGCAGTGCCGGGCAGCATCGCATCACCGACAGCGATCCCTACTTCAACCGCATTCGCAAGGCGTGGTCCGAAGGGCTGTTGCACACCTTCCAGACTCTGCCGACCTGGGCGCCAGCGGAGCGGGAAGAGGAGTAGTCGCTGTGACGCTCCGCCGGTATCGTCGGCGCGAAGGCGGGTAAGGCGCTGGAGTCCTTAAGTATCCTCGACCTGGCGGTAAAGTATCAGTGGTGTTGAGACCGACTACAGCGAGTTTCAGCAACAGCGGTAAAAAAATTAACGACAGGCCGCACGGATTGTAGGCCGGGCAAGGCGCAGCCGCCGCCCGGCACAAAAGCGACGCCGCTGTTCTTGTCCGGCCTGGGAAAGGGGCTTTCGGGCTGTACTAAGTATTTTCCTGCGTTGTATCTGAGTACGTTGCACGTCTGGCGAGGTTCTCTGCATTTAATTGTGGTGCGAAGGCCAACAGGAGGTCAGCCCGCGAACGAAACGTGATATACAACCGAAACGCAGGTTCGGTGAAACGTAATAAGAAATATGTGATACCAGGATAATTAAAGCATTCATGCCATACCGTATTCTGTTGTAACTGAGGAGAATATGTTGCAGGAGGCAGTATGAATAATGAAAATACGTATGGCTACGTATATATACTGGTATCAGATAAAACACCGTATATTAAAATTGGTGGCACGGATTATTTGCCAGAGAAGCGGTGTAAGGAGATTAATACCCAGCCACCCTATTGTTTATATGCCCCATGGCGGGTAGCAGACTACCGTAGCGTACCTGACTGGCATAATGTCGAAACCTGGCTGCACTATCTTTTTCGCGATTCTCGCGTGCGGACTATTGCAAATCAGAAAGAGCTATTTAATGTCACGCCTGAACTGGCTGCCCATCATCTTGCCAGCCTTGATCAACAACCGTTGACGACTAAACCTAAAATCGACCGACTTTTTCATCACCAGGGGTTGAGAGATTACCTGGTAAAACTATTCGCTATCGCCGGTTGTGAGAAATGGCGACATAAAGAAGGGGTTTGGGTGTTTAGTCTGTTCCCAGGGGCGCATAGCGGATGGTCCCGGTATTTTACGCTTAGTATCCATAGCCACGAAGTCGCTTTTTCAACGCGGTCCCGCGATTGTCAAATTCATATGTTATTAGCAGATGAGCTTATCATGGACTATCCCGATATTATTCAGTGGGTAACGGACCATAAAGGAGGGTTTGAAAAACCAATTTATAAAACAGCCTTATCGCACGCGCAGCAAATCTGGTTTGAGGGTGAGTTTGAAGTGGGTCTTCAGTTACTCTCGTTCCCTGAAGTCCAGCAGGCTGTTGCCACCTACTGGGACCGCGCATTAACAAAATACGATTATAGTCTTCAGGCGAAGTATCATAACCGGATGGCAGTTGAGGAGATCTTCAAACAGTTACAAGTACAACGGCAGCGAGAATCGAGCGCAATGTAAACACCGCCAACCTGTTGCGCCATGGACGGTATTCTCTTTGCCCTGTTGAACACAAACGCGCTTTTTGGCAAAGCTAAGTCAATTAAATACTTTGTTATTTAATGTGTTATCTCACATCTTCGGTGGGAATGAGGCAACACGGCAAGGTATCGGAAGTGACGGAAAAGAAGACGGCTGTCTATGTGGATGACCAACAGCGCATCCTGATCCGCCAGCTGGCGCGCGGCTGGCTGTGGCGCAGCGAGCTGCCGACCTGGCTGCTGATTGTGACGGTTTACGGCGGCTGGTTTGCCTGCGTGGCGGGCTGGCGGACGCTGGGACTGTTTCCGGCCACGCTGCTGTTGATCTGGTTTACCGCCTGGTATATGTCCTTACAGCATGAGCTGATCCATGGGCATCCCACCCGGCTGGCATGGTTTAACCAGCTGTTGGGGACGCTGCCGCTGGCGGTCTGGTATCCCTATGGCGTCTACCGCGACAGCCACCTGGCGCACCATCGCAACCATCTGCTGACGCACCCTGAGGATGACCCCGAATCGTACTACGTAACGGCGGAAAGCTGGCAGCGCTTCTCAGCCTGGCAGCGCCGCCTTATCCACCTGCGCAACACCTTCTGGGGGCGTCTGCTGCTGGCGCCGATGATGGATATTATTCACACCCTGAACAGCGCGCTGTGGGCTTTCCGCGAGGGCGACCGCCGCGCTATCGCCATGTGGAGTCTGCATCTGTTGCTGCTGACGGGCCTGCTGACCTGGATGGCGGCGCAGGGTTTTTCTCCGCTGTGGTTTGTGCTGGCGGTGAGCTACCCGGCGCTGGCCCTGACCAAAGTACGCTCTTTTCTCGAACACCGCGCCGCGGATGACCCGCTAGCCCGCTCGGTGATCAACGAGGCCGGGCTCCCCTGGCGGGCGCTGTTCCTCAATCTCAACTACCATGCGGTGCATCATGATCTGCCAGGGGTCCCCTGGTACGCTTTACGTCAACTGTATCTGCATCGCCAGGCGGCGTATCTGCAGCGTAATCAGGGGTTCCTGGTGCGCGGGTACGGCGAGTGGCGACGCCATTTTAGCCGCCGGGCGGTGGCGGTGAACGCCCATCCGGGCTTTGGCGAGCAGGCGCAGGCGGGAGGAGAACATGGCTGAACGCATGACCTTTCCGATGTATGCCATCCACCGTCAACAGACCCAGGCCCTGTGGCAGGCGGTGCAGTCGCTGTTGGCCGAACGCGGCGTGATGGTGGCGGGGGACCCTCCGGCGGCTGACCCCGGGGATCTGCTGGCTCACTGGCGCCAGCCGACGCTGTTGCTGAGCCAGACCTGTGGCTACCCGCTGGTGACCCAATTGCCGGAGGTGCAGACGGTGGGCTGCTTCCACTGCGCTGCGCCCGGTTGCGAAGGGCGCCGCTATCGCAGCCTGCTGGTGGTCCGCGAAGCGGATAGCCACCGGATGCTGGGGGACTTTTTGGGCCGTCGGGCGGTGTGCAATGCCGAGCACTCGCAGTCCGGCTACAACGTACTGCGTAAAATGGTCGCGCCGCTCTCCCGGGAGGGGCGTTTTTTTTCAGCGGTGATGTTCAGCGGCAGCCATCGGCAGTCGCTGCGTGAGCTGCAGCAGGAAAACGCCGATATCGCCGCCATCGACTGCGTGACCTACGCTCTGCTGCAGCGCCATCAGCCGCAGGCTCTGGCTGGCCTGGTGGCGATCGGCTGGAGCCCGGCCGCGCCAGGGCTGCCGCTGATCACCGCCGGCGCCACCCCGGCGGCAACGCTGAATAGCCTGCGCGAGGCGCTCCAGCAGCTGGTAAGCGATGATCGCTATCGTTCCCTGTGCGACGCCTTGCTGATCTGCGGCTATAGCGATATGTCGCGGGAGGCCTATGCGCCGCTGCTGGCGTGGCGGGATGAGGCCGCGGCGCTGGGGGTCAGCCAGCTATAGGCGAAATGCCTGGGCCAGCGATCTGCGCCGGGGCGGGCTATAGCGGCTGGTCCCACGGCTGGGCGCTGAGATCCATTCGCAGATAGGAAGAGAGCAGGTCGACAGCCAGCTGGTCGCTCATCAGCTGCTCGTTAAGCTGCTGGCGCAACCGCGGGATCATCTCTTCACGATAGGCCGGGTCGTTGTTTTATGGATTTGTGATCGGCAACACAAATGACTCTCCAATGGCCGTCGTAAAAGATAAATTACCAGGGTTGATTTTAATCAAAGTATGACCAACTGCGCTATGGCGGAAAAAAGATCGCTGCCTATCGCGACCCAAAAGAGAAATTGTGAATTTAATGTTTCTTTGGTGTAAATAATGACCGTGCATTTTCCCCAACCGCCGGGGATAAAATGTGATGCCCGACCGGCTTGTCGTTAAATAATGGCGTTTATTACGTCTGCTTTTTATTCTTTACAGCATTAATTTAATTTTCGGCTTTCTTCTCACCCTGATAGCGCGGGTCGAATAACGTACAAAAGGCGTATTTTTTATCGCCATTTCGCCGTCGATGTTATCGCCATCAATTATTTTTATCCCCGCATTCGGCCACGGCAAAAGGCGCGCAAATAGCGTTCATGATGCTTTTAATATATTGATTTTACTTTACTTGTTCTGGCTCGTGGATCCTGCTTATCCGCCGCGGCGGAGCCTTTGTGAGAGCTCTCACATAACCCGGCAATTGCGATTTGTTACACTTTCCGCCGTCAACAAAGGAATGAAAGTGAGACGTGATGAATACTTTTTCTCTGCCTAAAACACAGCATCTGGTAGTTTTCCAGGAAGTGATCCGCAGCGGGTCAATCGGGGCCGGAGCAAAAGCGTTAGGACTCACTCAGCCGGCGGTCAGTAAAATTAT
Source organism: Klebsiella sp. P1954 (assembly GCF_018199955.1). Lineage (NCBI taxonomy): Bacteria > Pseudomonadati > Pseudomonadota > Gammaproteobacteria > Enterobacterales > Enterobacteriaceae > Klebsiella > Klebsiella sp. P1954. The sequence continues at coordinate 5,080,630 of NZ_CP073373.1, forward strand.
TGGCGACATGGAGAGTTATTTTGGCAGCGAATTAATCGTCCGGCGAAATACCGGCGTCTCGCTCACCGAGGCCGGGCAGGTATTTCTCAACTGGTCAGAAGCGATCACCCGTGAAATGAAAAATATGGTCAATGAAATGAATGCTCTGACCAACAGCGCGGTGGTGGATGTCTCCTTTGGTTTCCCTTCGCTGGTCGGGTTTACCTTTATGTCGGAGATGGTGCATCAGTTTAAAATGACTTTCCCCAAGGCGCGGGTCTCGATGTATGAGGCGCAGCTCTCCGCCTTTTTGCCGGCAATCCGCGACGGGCGCCTCGACTTCGCCATCGGGACGCTGAGCGATGAGATGAAACTGCAGGACCTGCACGTCGAGCCGCTGTTTGAGTCTGAGTTTGTGCTGGTGGCGAACCGGGCGCGGATCGGCAACGGCACCGTCCGCCTGGCCTTGCTCCAGCACGAGCAGTGGGTGCTGCCGGAGACCAATATGGGCTACTACAGCGAACTGCTGACCACCCTGCAGCGCAGCGGTATCCGCCGTGAAAATATCGTTAATACCGATTCGGTGGTGACGATCTATAACCTGGTGCTCAATGCCGATTTTCTGACGGTGATCCCCTGCGACATGACCACGCCGTTTGGCTCGAGCCAGTTTGTCACCATCCCCATTAAAGAGGCCTTGCCGGTGGCGCGCTATGCGGCGGTATGGTCGAAAAATTACCGGTTAAAAACCGCCGCGGCGTCGCTGGTGGAGATGGCGAAACACTATTCCTCGGGGCAGGGCAACCGCCACTGGCAGCCATTACAAATTATTGCGTAACTGAAAGTCGTTAAATAATCCAACACACGTCCTCGCTGTTATCAGCAGGATGACGCCCGGTCATTGACTTTATATTAAGATACAGAGGCCATAATGCATATTACCTACGATCTTCCGGTATCTATTGACGATATTCTCGAAGCGAAACAACGCCTCGGGGGAAAAATATATAAAACAGGCATGCCCCGTTCGAATTATTTTAGCGAGCGCTGCCAGGGCGAAATATTTCTTAAATTCGAAAATATGCAGCGCACGGGTTCATTTAAAATTCGCGGCGCCTTTAATAAACTGTGCGGTTTAACCGCGGCGGAAAAACGCAAAGGGGTGGTGGCCTGCTCAGCGGGCAACCACGCCCAGGGCGTCTCGCTCTCCTGCGCCATGCTCGGCATTGACGGGAAAGTGGTGATGCCGAAAGGGGCGCCGAAATCGAAAGTTGCCGCCACCTGTGATTATTCGGCGGAAGTGGTGCTACATGGCGATAACTTTAACGATACCCTTGCCAAAGCCAGCGATATTGTTGAACTTGAGGGCCGCATTTTTATTCCCCCCTATGACGACCCGCAGGTTATCGCCGGGCAGGGGACGATTGGACTCGAAATATTAGAAGATCTGTATGACGTGGATAATGTCATCGTGCCCATTGGCGGCGGCGGCTTAATTGCCGGTATCGCGATTGCGATTAAATCCATTAACCCGACAATCCGCATTATCGGCGTGCAGTCGGAGAATGTTCACGGCATGGCCGCCTCCTGGTATGCCGGGGAAATCACCAGCCATCGCCACGCCGGCACCTTAGCCGATGGTTGCGACGTCGCCCGCCCGGGGAAACTGACCTATGAAATCGCCCGCCAGCTGGTGGATCACATCGTCCTGGTGAGTGAGGATGACATTCGCCAGAGCATGGTCGCCTTAATTCAGCGCAATAAAGTGATCACCGAAGGGGCCGGGGCGTTAGCCTGCGCCGCGTTATTAAGCGGCAAACTCGACAGCTATATCCAGAACCGCAAAACGGTCAGCCTGATTTCCGGGGGCAATATCGATCTCTCCCGGGTATCGCAAATTACCGGTTTTGTTGACGCTTAATTCAATACATAAGTGAGGACAGGATATGAGTACGACTGAGAGCATTGCATCCAGCCAGACAAGCCTTTCGTCCTGGCGTAAATCTGACACCACCTGGACCCTGGGCCTGTTTGGCACCGCTATCGGCGCCGGGGTGCTGTTTTTCCCGATCCGCGCCGGCTTCGGCGGGCTGATCCCGATCCTGGTGATGCTGGTGCTGGCCTATCCCATCGCCTTTTATTGCCATCGGGCCCTGGCCCGGCTATGCCTGTCGGGGGCTAACCCCTCCGGCAATATCACCGAAACGGTGGAAGAGCATTTTGGCAAAACCGGCGGGGTGGTGATCACCTTTCTGTACTTCTTCGCCATCTGCCCACTGCTGTGGATTTATGGCGTCACGATCACCAATACCTTTATGACTTTCTGGGAGAACCAGCTGCAGATGCCAGCTCTCAACCGCGGGGTGGTGGCGCTGCTCCTGCTGCTGCTGATGGCGTTTGTCATCTGGTTTGGTAAAGACCTGATGGTCAAGGTGATGAGCTATCTGGTGTGGCCGTTTATCGCCAGCCTGGTGGTGATCTCCCTGTCCCTGATCCCCTACTGGAATAGCGCGGTGATTGACCAGGTCAACCTCAGCGATATCGCCTTAACCGGTCACGACGGCATTCTGGTGACGGTATGGCTGGGCATCTCCATCATGGTGTTCTCCTTCAACTTCTCGCCGATCGTCTCCTCGTTTGTGGTCTCCAAACGCGAAGAGTATGAAGCGCAGTTTGGCCGCGAGTATACCGAACGCAAATGCTCACAGATCATCTCCCGGGCCAGCATGCTGATGGTGGCGGTGGTGATGTTCTTCGCCTTCAGCTGCCTGTTTACCCTCTCACCGCAGAACATGGCGGACGCCAAGGCGCAGAATATCCCGGTGCTCTCCTATCTGGCGAACCACTTTGCCTCGATGTCGGGCACCAAATCCACCTTTGCCACCCTGCTGGAGTATGGCGCGTCGATCATCGCCCTGGTGGCCATCTTCAAATCGTTTTTCGGCCACTATCTCGGCACGCTCGAGGGGCTGAACGGTCTGATCCTGCGCTTTGGCTATAAAGGGGATAAAACCCGGGTCTCCAGCGGCAAGCTCAATACCCTGAGCATGGTGTTCATCATGGGCTCGACCTGGGTGGTGGCGTATGCCAACCCCAATATCCTCGACCTGATTGAGGCCATGGGCGCGCCGATTATCGCCTCGCTGCTGTGCCTGCTGCCGATGTACGCCATTCGTAAAGCGCCTTCGCTGGCCAAATACCGTGGCCGTCTCGACAACCTCTTTGTGACCGCTATCGGTCTGCTGACCATCCTCAACATTGCTTACAAACTGTTCTAATCCGGCTCAGGCCACGCGGAGTACAACATGACTGAATTTCCGGTAGTACTGGTGATTAACTGCGGCTCGTCGTCGATCAAATTTTCCGTCCTGGACGCCGCAAGCTGCGACTGCCTGCTCAACGGCGTGGCCGAGGGCATCAACGCGGAACGGGCATCTCTCTCGCTCAACGGCGGCGAGCCGGTGGCGCTGGCGCAGCGCGGCTACGAAGGCGCCCTGCAGGCGATTGCCGGAGCATTAGCCCAACGCGACCTCATCGACAGCGTGGCCCTGATTGGCCACCGCGTCGCCCACGGCGGCGACCTGTTCACCGAGTCGGTCATTATTAGCGAGGAGGTTATCAATAACATTCGCCAGGTATCGTCCCTGGCCCCGCTGCATAACTACGCCAGTCTCAGCGGCATCGCCTCGGCGCAGCGGCTGTTCCCGGAGGTGATGCAGGTGGCGGTCTTTGATACCAGCTTTCACCAGACCCTGGCCCCGGAAGCTTTTCTCTATGGTCTGCCGTGGGAGTATTACCAGAATCTCGGGGTACGCCGCTACGGTTTCCACGGCACCTCGCACCGCTATGTGTCCCAGCGCGCCCTGGCGCTGCTCGGGTTGCCGGAGCAGGAGAGCGGCCTGGTGATCGCCCACCTGGGCAATGGCGCCTCGATCTGCGCGGTGCGTAACGGCCGCAGCGTGGACACCTCGATGGGGATGACGCCGCTGGAGGGGCTGATGATGGGCACCCGCAGCGGCGATGTCGACTTCGGCGCCATGGCGTGGATTGCCGGGGAAACCCGGCAGACCCTCAGCGACCTGGAGCGGGTAGCCAACACCGCCTCCGGCCTGCTGGGGATCTCCGGTCTTTCCTCCGACCTGCGGGTGCTGGAGCAGGCGTGGCATGAGGGCCATGCCCGCGCCCGCCTGGCGATTAAAACCTTTGTCCATCGTATCGCCCGCCATATTGCCGGCCACGCCGCGGCGCTGCAGCGTCTCGACGGCATTATTTTCACCGGCGGGATTGGCGAGAACTCGGTGCTGATCCGTCGGCTGGTGAGCGAACGGCTGACGGTCTTTGGCCTTGCGATGGACGCCGCCCGCAATCAGCAGCCCAATTCGGCCGGCGAGCGCCTGATCTCCGCCGACGGCAGCCGGGTGCGCTGCGCGGTTATTCCTACCAATGAAGAGCGCATGATTGCCCTCGATGCGATCCGCTTAGGCCGGATCCACACCGCGGCGGCGTTGGCCTGACTTTTTATTCTGTAGAGAGACGATGTTCATGAAAGTAGATATCGATACCCAGGATGTACGATACGCTGACGCCTGGCTGGGCTTTCGCGGTACGGCGTGGCAAACGCAGATCGACGTTCGCGACTTTATTCAGCATAACTACACCCCTTACGAGGGCGATGAGTCTTTCCTCGCCGACGCGACGCCAGCGACCACCGCCCTCTGGGAGCAGGTGATGGCCGGGATCCGCGTCGAGAACGCCACCCATGCGCCGGTGGATTTCGACACCAATGTCGCCACCTCCATCACCGCCCACGCGGCGGGCTATATCAACCAGCCGCTGGAAAAGATCGTCGGCCTGCAAACGGACCAGCCGCTGAAGCGCGCCCTGCATCCTTTTGGCGGCATCAAGATGATCAAAAGCGCCTTCGAGGCCTATGGTCGCGAAATGGATCCTGACTTTGAGTATCAGTTTACGGCGCTGCGTAAGACCCACAATCAGGGCGTTTTTGACGTCTATTCCCCGGATATGCTGCGCTGCCGCAAATCCGGGGTGCTGACCGGGCTACCGGACGGCTATGGCCGCGGACGGATCATCGGCGATTACCGCCGCGTGGCGCTGTACGGCATTCGCTACCTGGTCCGCGAACGTGAGCTGCAGTTTGCCGACCTGCAGCCGGCCCTTGAGCGCGGCGAGGCGCTGGAGGCCACCCTGCGCCTGCGCGAAGAGCTGGCCGAACAGCGGCGCGCGCTGCTGCAGATGCAGGAGATGGCGGCCCGCTACGGCTGCGATATCTCTCACCCGGCGCGCACTGCCCGGGAGGCGGTGCAGTGGCTCTACTTCGCCTACCTGGCGGCGGTGAAGTCGCAGAACGGCGGCGCCATGTCGCTGGGGCGCACGGCCACCTTCCTCGACATCTATATCGAACGCGATCTGCGCGCCGGTTTATTGAATGAGGAGCAGGCCCAGGAGCTCATTGATCACTTCATCATGAAGATCCGCATGGTGCGTTTCCTGCGCACCCCGGAATTTGATTCGCTGTTCTCCGGGGATCCCATCTGGGCGACGGAGGTGCTGGGCGGCATGGGGCTGGATGGTCGCACCCTGGTCAGCAAAACCACCTTCCGCTATCTGCATACTCTGCACACCATGGGCCCGGCGCCGGAGCCGAACCTGACCGTGCTCTGGTCGCAAGCGCTGCCGGCGGCGTTTAAAAAATATGCCGCCCGGGTCTCTATCGCCACCTCGTCGCTGCAGTATGAGAACGACGATCTGATGCGCAGCGATTTTCACAGCGACGACTACGCCATCGCCTGCTGCGTCAGCCCGATGGTGATCGGCAAGCAGATGCAGTTCTTCGGCGCCCGCGCCAATCTCGCCAAAACGCTGCTCTACGCGATTAACGGCGGGGTGGATGAGAAACTGAAGATTCAGGTGGGGCCGAAAACCGCACCGTTGCGCGATGAGGTGCTGGACTACGACACCGTGATGGCCAGACTCGACCACTTTATGGACTGGCTGGCGGTGCAGTACATCAGCGCGCTGAACATCATCCATTGCATGCATGATAAGTACAGCTACGAGGCGGCGCTGATGGCCCTGCACGACCGCGACGTCTACCGCACGATGGCCTGCGGCATCGCCGGCCTGTCGGTGGCAGCGGATTCGTTGTCGGCGATAAAGTACGCCCGGGTGAAGCCGGTGCGCGATCACCACGGGCTGGCGGTGGACTTTGTCATTGAAGGCGACTATCCGCAGTACGGCAACAACGACGATCGGGTCGATGCCATTGCCTGCGACCTGGTGGAGCGCTTTATGCGCAAAATTCAGGCGCTCCCCACCTGGCGTCAGGCGGTGCCGACCCAGTCGATCCTGACCATCACCTCCAACGTGGTATACGGCCAGAAAACCGGCAACACCCCGGACGGACGTCGGGCGGGGACGCCGTTCGCTCCGGGGGCCAATCCGATGCATGGTCGCGACCGGAAAGGGGCGGTGGCGTCGCTGACCTCGGTGGCGAAACTGCCGTTTACCTACGCCAAAGATGGCATCTCGTATACCTTCTCCATCGTGCCGGCGGCGCTCGGCAAAGCCCCGTCAGCGCAGGAAAACAACCTGGTGGGCCTGTTGGACGGCTACTTCCACCACGAGGAGACGGTGGAGGGGGGACAGCATCTCAACGTCAATGTGCTGAACCGGGAAAAGCTGCTCGATGCGATAGAACACCCGGAGCAGTATCCGAATCTGACGATCCGCGTCTCCGGCTATGCGGTCCGCTTTAACGCGCTGACCCGCGAACAGCAGCAGGATGTGATCTCCCGAACGTTCACCAGCCAACTCTGAGCGGCCACCGGGCCACAGGAGAGCCTTTACGGGCTCTCCTGTTATCATCTTCACATTACCGCAACAAAATAATCACCACTGTTGATCATATTCGCATTTTTGCACCACGCCGGCGCGCAGCGACCGCTAACTGCATCTATGTTTAGCTCACGGGCCGGTACGGATACCGCGTTGTCCGGCTCGCCACGTGATGGCAACCGATCTCCTGACCTGAAAGGGAATGCGCCCTTGCCGGATGCGGCACGGGTTGCCGTCGCGTGCGTACCGACCGGGGCGACTGTTCTCCGGTGTTCCACTCCTTCCTGGCGGGATTTTTGCTTCTTCCACCCTGGCCGTCCTGGCGCTGCGCCAACGTCGGCACCACACGGTAAGTGATATTTTCTGCGTCATTCGATGACGCCAGGCTTTACATCGCTGAGGAATATCCGAATGTCTTTGAAACTGAGAACAATGACGCTTCATGTTGTGATAGCAGGTTGTATGAGCATGGCCTTTTACGCCCAGGCAGACGTGAAGATCGGCGTCGCCGGGCCCTTTACCGGCCCCAACGCCACCTACGGCGCCCAGTACTGGAAGGGAGCCTCGCAGGCGGTGGCCGATATCAATGCCGCCGGCGGCATCAAAGGCGAAAAGATTGTGCTGGTGCAGGGGGATGACGCGTGCGAACCGAAGCAGGCGGTGGCGGTGGCCAACCGGCTGGTGGATGAAGCGAAAGTTTCCGCCGTGGTGGGGCACTTTTGCTCTTCCTCAACGATGCCGGCCTCCGAGGTATATGACGAAGCCGGGATCCTGACCATTACCCCCGGCTCGACCAACCCGCAGATCACCGAGCGCGGCATGAAAGATCTCTTCCGCATGTGTGGTCGTGACGATCAGCAGGGGGCGATCGCCGCCAACTATATGCTGGACGTGCTGAAGGCGAAGAAAATCGCCGTCATCCACGATAAAGACACCTATGGTCAGGGGCTGGCCGATGCCACCCGCGCGGCGCTGGCGAAGCGGGGTACCAAAGAAGTGTTGTACGAAGGCCTTTCCCGCGGTGAAAAAGACTTTAACGCCCTGGTGACCAAGATCGGCGCCCTCAAGCCGGACGTGGTCTACTTTGGCGGCTGCCATCCGGAAGCGGGCCCGCTGGTGCGCCAGATGCGCGAGCAGGGGGTGCAGGCCAAATTCTTCTCCGGCGACTGTATCGTCACCGAGGAGCTGGTCACGGCCGCCGGCGGGCCGCAGTTCACCAACGGCGTGCTGATGACCTTTGGTCAGGATCCGCGCACCCTCCCGGACGGCAAAGCGGTGATCGAGAAGTTCCGCGCCAGCGGCTTTGAGCCGGAAGGTTATACCCTCTACGCCTACGCCTCCATTCAGGCTATCGCCGCGGCCTGGAACGCCGTCGGTACCGATAACGCCAAAGCCAGCGACTGGCTGAAGAGCCACGACGTCGAGACGGTGATGGGCAAGAAAGCCTGGGATGGCAAAGGCGACCTCAAGGTGTCCGACTACGTGGTCTATCAGTGGGACGACAAGGGCAAATATCACCAGCTCTGATCGGCCACGACCTGAGGACGCTCTGTCCTTTTGACTTGCGAATTGTCACATGACGGCGGTTGACCGGGAACGGAACCCGGCGGCCGTCTGCCTGGCGGCTGGAGGGGCTATGACGGCGTTTTTTCTGCAACAACTGATCAATGGGCTGACGCTGGGCGCAGTGTACGGCTTAATCGCCATCGGCTACACCATGGTGTATGGGATCATCGGCATGATCAACTTCGCCCACGGCGAGGTGTATATGGTCTCCGCCTACCTGTGCGCCATCGGCCTGGCGCTGCTCTCTTTCTTCGGGATCCACTCCTTTCCGCTGCTGATTTTCGCCACTCTGGTGTTCACCATCGTGGTCACCGGCGTATACGGCTGGGCGATCGAGCGCATCGCCTACCGGCCGCTGCGCAACTCGACGCGGCTGGCGCCGCTGATCTCGGCTATCGGGATGTCGCTGATCCTGCAGAACTATGTCCAGCTGAGCCAGGGGCCGAACCAGCAGGGGATCCCGACGCTGCTTAGCGGCGCGTTGCGCATGACGGTGGGCGATGGGGTAGTGCAGATCACCTGGACCAAGGTGTTTATTCTCGTCGCGGCGCTGGTGGGGATGCTTATCCTGACCTGGATTATTCAGTATACCCGGCTGGGGCGCATCTGCCGCGCCACCCAGCAGGACCGGCGCATGGCGGCGATCCTTGGCATCAATACCGACCGGGTGATCTCCCTGGTGTTTGTCATCGGCGCGGCGATGGCCGGTCTGGCCGGCGTGCTGGTGACCATGAACTACGGCACCTTCGACTTCTATATCGGATTTATTATCGGCATCAAAGCCTTCACCGCCGCGGTGCTGGGCGGGATCGGCTCGCTGCCTGGCGCGATGCTGGGTGGTCTGCTGCTTGGGGTGGCCGAAGCCCAGTTCGCCGGGCTGGTGAATTCGGATTACAAAGATGTCTTTTCCTTTGCGCTGCTGGTGGCGATCCTGATTTTTCGCCCGCAGGGGCTGCTGGGACGTCCGCTGGTGGCCAAGGTCTAAGGAGGCTTTATGGGTGAAATTACGCGCCAGCCTGCGCGGGCTATCCAAAACGCGCTGATCGACAGCGTACTGGCCGGCCTTTGCGCGTTAATTGTCTTTGGTCCGATCGTCGGCGTGGTGCTCAAAGGGTATGGTTTTACCCTCGCGCCTGCGCGGGTGGCGATTCTGGTGGCGGTGGTGATGGCCGGCAGGCTGGCGCTCAGTCTGCTGCTGCAGAGCCACAGGGGAAAAGCCTTTATTGCCCGCTTTGAGGGGGCGGATGACGGGGTATACGTCCGGCCGCCGGGCTACCGCTCGCGGCTGCGCTGGATAATACCGCTGCTGGTGGGGCTGGCCATTGTCTTTCCGTTTCTCGCCACAAAATATCTGCTGACCGTGGCCATTCTTGGGCTGATCTACGTTCTGCTTGGCCTGGGGTTGAATATTGTGGTGGGCCTCGCGGGCCTGCTCGATCTGGGCTATGTGGCGTTTTACGCCATCGGCGCCTACGGCCTGGCGCTGGGCTACCAGTACCTGGGCCTCGGCTTCTGGGCGATGCTGCCGCTGGGGGCGGTGATGGCGGCCCTCGCCGGGGCGTTGCTGGGCTTTCCGGTGCTGCGTATGCATGGCGACTATCTGGCCATCGTCACCCTCGGCTTTGGCGAAATTATCCGCCTGGTGCTTAACAACTGGGTGAGCTTCACCGGCGGCCCTAACGGCGTACCGGTGCCATCCCCCACGCTGTTTGGCCTCGAGTTTACCCGCCGGGCGAAAGATGGCGGCATCCCCATCCATGAGTTTTTCCACGTCAGCTACAACCCCAACCTGAAATTCATCTTTCTCTACGCCGTGCTGTGTCTGGTGGTGATGCTGGTGCTGCTGGTGAAGCATCGCCTGACGCGGATGCCCATCGGCCGCGCCTGGGAGGCGCTGCGCGAGGATGAGATCGCCTGTCGGGCGATGGGGCTCAATCACGTGCTGGTGAAGCTCTCGGCGTTTATGCTCGGCGCGTCGACGGCCGGGATCGCCGGGGTGTTCTTCGCCAGCTATCAGGGGTTTGTTAACCCGACGTCGTTCACCTTTTTTGAGTCGGCGCTGATCCTGGCGATTGTGGTGCTCGGGGGAATGGGCTCCACCCTGGGTGTGGTACTGGCGGCGTTTGTTCTGACGGTCACCCCGGAGCTGCTGCGCGGTTTTGACGAATATCGGGTGCTGCTGTTCGGCGTGCTGATGGTGATGATGATGATCTGGCGGCCGCGCGGCCTGGTGCGCACCAGCCGCAGCGGGGTTGCGTTGCGAAAAGGAGTCGCGCCATGACCGACAGCATCTTACGCGTTGAGCATCTGATGATGCATTTCGGCGGCATCAAAGCGCTGAATGATGTCAATCTGGAGGTGGAGCGGGGGTCGATCACCGCCCTGATCGGCCCCAACGGCGCGGGCAAGACCACGGTGTTTAATTGCCTGACCGGTTTTTATCGGGCGACGGGGGGCAGTATCGTGCTGCGGGCGCGGGAAAAGGTCACCGATGTTATTCAGGTGCTGGGGCAGAAGCTTCACCCGGACGATTTTCTCCACCCGGCGCAGCTGGGGAGGCGGATCTATTACAAGATGTTCGGTGGCACCCATCTGGTGAACCGCGCTGGCCTGGCGCGCACCTTCCAGAATATACGTTTATTCCGCGAGATGTCGGTGATCGAGAACCTGCTGGTGGCCCAGCATACCCAGGTCAACCGCCATCTGCTGGCCGGGATCCTCAATACCCGTGGGTATCGGCAGGCGGAGAGTCAGGCGCTGGATCGCGCTTTTTACTGGCTGGAGGTGGTGGAGATGGTGGACTGCGCCAACCGTCTGGCGGGGACCCTCTCCTACGGACAGCAGCGGCGGCTGGAGATCGCCCGCGCCATGTGCACCCGTCCGGAGATGATCTGTCTGGACGAGCCGGCCGCCGGTCTCAACCCGGTGGAAACCCAGGCGCTGAGCCGGATTATTCGCTTTCTGCGCCAGCAGCACGGCATTACGGTGCTACTGATCGAGCATGATATGGGGATGGTGATGGAGATTTCGGATCATATCATCGTCCTCGATCACGGGGACGTCATCGCCCGCGGCGCGCCGCAGGCGATCCAGGCCAACGCCAGCGTGATTGCCGCCTATCTAGGCGCTGAGGAAGAGGAGACGCGCCGATGAGCCAGCCTTTGCTTGCCTTTAATGAGGTGGATGTCTTCTACGGGCCGATCCAGGCCCTGAAGCAGGTCTCCCTCACCGTCAACGAGGGGGAGACGGTGGCGCTGATCGGCGCCAACGGCGCCGGTAAATCAACGCTGCTGATGTCGGTCTTCGGCCAGCCGCGCATTGCCGGCGGGGAGATTTTCTATCGCGGGGAGGCGATCAGCCGGAAATCGACCCACTTTATCGCCAGCAACGGCATCGCCCAGGCCCCGGAAGGGCGGCGCATCTTTCCCGATATGACCGTCGAGGAGAATCTGCTAATGGGGACCATTGCCATTGGCAACCGCTATCAGGCCGAGGACAAGGCGCGAATGTACCAGCTGTTCCCCCGGCTGGAAGAGCGGCGGGGACAGCGGGCGATGACCCTCTCCGGCGGCGAGCAGCAGATGCTGGCCATCGCCCGGGCGCTGATGAGCCGACCGCGCCTGCTGCTGCTGGATGAGCCGAGCCTGGGGCTGGCGCCGCTGGTGGTGAAGCAGATTTTTCAGATCCTGCGCGAGCTGACGGCCCAGGGGATGACGCTGTTTCTGGTGGAGCAGAATGCCCGCCATGCCCTCAACCTGTCGGACCGCGCCTACGTGATGGTGAACGGCCAGATCCGCCTGAGCGGTAGCGGCCAGACGCTGCTCAACGACCCGGAGGTGCGTAAGGCATATCTGGGGATCAGCGGCTGAGGGGGTTATTCCCGCGGTTCGTTACGGGTTTTAATGTGCTGCCAGAAACGTTCGGCGGCCTGGTTAAGCCGCGAGCCGGAGCGGTAGAGCCAGGCGCCGATCGGCAGCGACAGGCTCTCATCGAGGATCGTCAGCCGGCCTTCGTCCAGCTCGCGCTGAATAGAGTATTGCGGCAGCCAGCCCACGCCGTCGCCATTGAGGATCATGCGCTTGAGCAGCTCGCTCATGGAAGAAACAAAGGTGAGAGAGAAGGTGATCTCCGGCGTGCGGTCGATCACCTGGTTCACCTGGCGCCCCATATAGCTGTCGTTGGCGTATTTCATCAGCGGCAGCACGCCGCGATGTAAATGAAACAGCGGGCGGCCATGTTCGTCGCAGGGGGAGACCAGGTGCAGGTAAGAATCAAAAATTTTATGATTAATAAACGGATAGTTCATTAATTCTTCATTATAGAAGGAGAGGATAAAATCGCTTTTTCCCTCTTTCAGGTTAAATACGGCGTCGTTGACGTTAATCGATTCAACATGAAAAGTCTTATTTTTACGGTCGGTGTAACCGGCGATGATCTCCGGCAGTAATAACACCGACAGCGAAGGGGCGGCGTCGATTCTTATTTTCTGGGTAGTGTTATTTAAGCCTTTAATACGGCTGATCTGAAAATCCATGTCATCGAGCATATTTCGCGCATAGCCGACAAAAATTTTCCCGCGGTTGGTCAGCTGCAGAGGGTTGGCGCTACGATCGAAGATGCTGAATCCGAGGGAAGCCTCCAGCGACTGGATGCGTCGGCTGAACGAAGACTGAGAGATGTTGCGGGCTTTGGCCGCCAGGGTAAAGCTGCGCGACTCCTCAAGGGCAATCACATCATACAGCCATTTTACTTCCAGATTTGCCAACACCGATCCAGTCCTCAAAAACGCAATAAAGGCTATGCAATTTTAGCATAGCGCATAGAAACTATGCAATTAACATAATTATCGACAGGTGTTAACATTTTTTGGAAAGTTGAGATTTATGAATGCATATCGGCGACCCTACATGAGCACGATATGAAATCGCGACTCACGGTTATTTATTGCTTTATTTCATTGTCCAGGACTTATCTTATTAAATAGCCGGCGACGATGACGAAAGCAATGAATAACCCAGGCCTCTTACCTTAAATAGTTTGTCAGGAGTTCCATGTCACAACAAATTGAATCAGTAAAAATGGCTCTGCAGGAGCTGGGGATTAATGCAAGCGGCGAATTCTATTACAACCCTGATTACGATTTGCTTATTGCACATGAAACCTCTCCTGAGCTGACCGGCGCGGCCCGCGGCGTGATGACCGACTCTGGCGCTGTGGCTGTTGATACCGGGATCTTCACCGGCCGTTCGCCGCGCGATAAATACATCGTCCGCGACGAACAGACTCGCGACACCGTCTGGTGGGCAGACTCCGGCCTCGGCCGCAACGACAACAAACCGTTATCGCCAGACGTGTGGCGCAGCCTGAAAAGCCTGGTCGCGGGCCAGCTGAGCGGCAAAAAACTGTACGTCATCGACGCCTGGTGCGGCGCCAGCCCGGACACCCGTCTTGGCGTACGCTTCGTCACCGAGGTGGCGTGGCAGGCCCACTTTGTCAAAAACATGTTCATCGTGCCAAGCGCCGACGAGCTGGCCAGCTTTACGCCAGACTTCGTGGTGCTCAACGGCGCGGGCTGCACCAATGCCAACTGGCAGGCGCAGGGGATGAACTCCGAGAACTTTGTCGCCTTTAATCTGAGCGAGCGTATTCAGCTCATCGGCGGTACCTGGTACGGCGGCGAAATGAAGAAAGGGCTGTTCTCGGTCATGAACTACCTGCTGCCGCAGAAAGGCATCGCGTCGATGCACTGCTCGGCCAACCGTGGCGAAGCAGGGGACGTGGCGCTGTTCTTCGGCCTCTCCGGGACCGGGAAAACCACCCTGTCGACCGATCCGCATCGTCAGCTGATCGGCGATGATGAGCACGGTTGGGACGATGACGGCGTGTTTAACTTCGAAGGCGGCTGCTACGCCAAGACCATCAATCTCGATCCGCAGGCGGAGCCGGAGATTTATGGCGCCATCCGCCGCAATGCGCTGCTGGAAAACGTGGTGGTGCGCGCTGACGGCAGCGTGGATTATGCCGACGGCAGCAAAACCGAAAACACCCGCGTCTCCTATCCGCTGTCGCATATCGACAATATCGTCAAGCCGGTGTCCCGCGCGGGCCATCCGTCGAAGGTGATTTTCCTTGCCGCCGATGCGTTTGGCGTCCTGCCGCCGGTCTCCCGTCTGACCACCGAGCAGATGCAGTACCATTTCCTGTCGGGTTTCACCTCGAAGCTGGCGGGCACCGAGCGCGGCATTACCCAGCCGACGCCGACCTTCTCCGCCTGCTATGGCGCGGCGTTCCTGCTGCTTCACCCGACCCAGTACGCCAGCGTCCTGGCGGCGAAGATGGCGGAATCCGGTGCCGAAGCCTGGCTGGTCAACACCGGCTGGAACGGCGAAGGCAAACGCCTGTCGCTGCGCGATACCCGCAGCATCATTAGCGCGATCCTCAACGGCACTACCGGCCCGCTGCGCGAGGAGACCATCCCGGTGTTCGGTCTTGCGATCCCGCAGAGCATTCCAGGGGTAGACAGCGCGGTGCTGGATCCGCGTAATGGCTGGAGTTCAGCGGATAAATGGCAGGAGAAGGCCGAGAGCCTGGCTCAGCTGTTTATGGATAACTTCAAGCAGTACAGCGATACCGAAGCGGGCGCGCGTCTGGCGCTGGCCGGTCCGCAGCTGCAGAAGAGCGCGGTCGAAGCCTGATCCGCGGCCAGCAGGTCGACGCCTGGCGCCGACCTGCTGGTGAGCCGCTTTACTCCGCAAAGGCCCGCAGCGCATCGCCAGTGAGGCGATAACGCACCCACTCATCCTGCGGCTGCGCGCCAATGCTCAGATAGAAATCAATCGCCGGCTGGTTCCAGTCGAGCACGCTCCACTCCAGACGCCCGCACTGACGTTGTACAGCATATTGCGCGATGGTTTTCAGCAGCGCTTTTCCTGCGCCGATCCCGCGATAGTCGGGGGTGACGTACAGATCCTCCATATAGATACCATTGCGTCCAAGCCAGGTGGAGTAGCTGGTGAAGAACACCGCGTAGCCCACCGCTTTGCCCGCCACCTCGCAGATCAGCGCTTCGGTTTTGCTGCCGCTGGCAAACAACGTCTCTCTGATCTCCTCTGGCGTCGTCACTACCTCTTCGGGGGCTTTCTCGTAGACCGCGAGTTCATAAATCATGTCGTAAATAGCGGTGGCGTCGTCCGGGGTGGCCTGGCGGATCGTGATGCTCATGGGGCGTCCTTTATCAATAGTCAAAAGAGAGAGCAAAATTGCTGACCCTGAGGATAAGCGGTATTGTGAAAAGAATTAAGTGCAATGAAATCAGCAAACGATGAATATTATGCATCCTGTCCTGCGCCGGATTGACCTCAACCTGTTGCCGGTCTTTGACGCGGTCTATCGCTCCCGCTCGGTACGCCTGGCGGCGGAAGAGCTGGCGATGAGCACCTCGGCGCTGAGCCATGCGCTTTCCCGGCTGCGCAGCGCCCTCAACGATCCGCTGTTCTACCGCGAAGGCCACCGGATGTGCCCCAGCGTCTATGCCAGCCAGCTGGCGCCCTCTATCGCTTCGGCGCTGAAGTTTCTCAACCAGGAGCTGACGCCGCCGGCGGCGTTTGTGCCGGCCGCCAGCACCGACTGCATGCAGATTGCGATCACCGATTTCACCGCGTTCTGCGTCTTTCCGACGCTGATGCATCACCTGCAGCGTGAGGCGCCCGGGCTGCGGTTTGAGCTCCGTTATCTGCCCCACAGCCCTGCGCTGACCGAGCTGCTGGCGGGCGAGGTCGACCTGGCCCTCGGGTTCAATACCCCTGACGAGCCAGCCCATCCCGATCTTGAGGAGATTAACTGGCTGCGGGACGAATATGTGGTCATCAGCCAGGCCAACCGGACGGCGCTGACCCTGGACGCCTACCTTGCGGCCCGTCATCTGGTGGTGACCCCGTGGAATGAGCGGCAGGGGGTGCTGGACTGTGAGCTGGAGCGACAGGGCTATTCGCGGCAGGTGGCGATGAAAACCCCCTCGATGCTGAGCGCGCCCTTTATTATTGAGCAGAGCGACCTGTTGATGGCGCTGCCCCGGCGGGCGGCGGAGACGATGGCCCGCGCCGCCCGGCTGACCATTTTCCCGCTGCCGTTTCCGGTTCCGCCGTTTGACGTCAAGATTTACGCCCACCAACGCAGCGGGAAACGCGAGGCTACCCGCTGGCTTATCTCCCTGTTGCAGACGCTGGTGGGGGAGTCCACCGCTTCCTGACGCGCTTTCCAGCCGGCAGGGTATTTCGTTACCCCAGGCCAGGTTTTATGCCTTCAACCCACGGCGACATATCCTGGCCCCGGTCACAAAACGGAAAACTGACTTTTTCGCCGTCACCCGCGGCGTGGTTAGGACGGTGTGTGTTAAATGATTGTATGTAAAAGTAATGTTAATTAGTTAAATGTTATTCATGCGTAAAATGCATTAGTGGATGCGTTTATTACGCTTATTTCGTTCCCGGTTCTGTTTCAGTCTTCAGCGACAGGCGCGCGACAACGCGTGGATAACAAACTGGAGACCTGCATGCATTCAACAACCTCACAGATGAGTACCCGTGACCGGATCGGCGCCATTCTGCGCGTCACGTCCGGTAACTTTCTCGAACAGTTCGACTTTTTTCTGTTCGGGTTTTATGCCACCTACATCGCCCATACCTTTTTTCCGGCGAGCAGTGAATTCGCCTCGCTGATGATGACCTTCGCAGTCTTTGGCGCCGGCTTTTTGATGCGCCCCATCGGCGCTATCGTACTTGGCGCCTATATCGACAAGGTGGGGCGGCGCAAGGGGCTGATCGTCACCCTGTCGATCATGGCCACCGGCACCTTCCTGATCGTGCTGATCCCCTCTTATCAGACCATTGGCCTGTGGGCGCCGCTGCTGGTGCTGATCGGCCGTCTGCTGCAGGGCTTTTCCGCCGGCGCCGAGCTGGGCGGGGTGTCGGTCTATCTGGCCGAGATCGCCACCTCGGGCCGCAAAGGCTTTTACACCAGCTGGCAGTCGGGCAGTCAGCAGGTTGCCATCATGGTGGCAGCCGCGATGGGCTTTGCCCTCAACGCGGTACTGGAGCCGAGCGCTATCAGCGACTGGGGCTGGCGTATTCCGTTCCTTTTCGGCTGCCTGATTGTTCCGTTCATTTTTATCCTGCGCCGTAAGCTGGAGGAGACCCAGGAGTTTACTGCCCGCCGCCATCATCTGGCGATGCGCCAGGTATTCGCCACCCTGCTGGCGAACTGGCAGGTGGTTATCGCCGGGATGATGATGGTGGCGATGACCACCACCGCGTTCTACCTGATCACCGTCTATGCCCCGACCTTTGGTAAAAAGGTGCTGATGCTCAGCGCCTCTGACAGCCTGCTGGTCACGCTGCTGGTGGCGATTTCCAACTTCTTCTGGCTGCCGGTGGGCGGGGCGTTGTCCGACCGCTTTGGCCGCCGATCGGTGCTGATCGCCATGACCCTGCTGGCGCTGGCTACCGCCTGGCCTGCGCTGACCATGCTGGCGAACGCCCCGAGCTTTTTGATGATGCTGAGCGTGCTGCTGTGGCTGTCGTTTATCTACGGCATGTACAACGGGGCGATGATCCCGGCGCTGACCGAAATTATGCCCGCCGAAGTGCGCGTGGCAGGTTTCTCGCTGGCCTACAGCCTGGCGACCGCGGTGTTTGGCGGCTTCACGCCGGTGATTTCCACGGCGCTGATTGAGTATACCGGTGATAAAGCGTCTCCCGGCTACTGGATGAGCTTTGCCGCCATCTGCGGTCTGCTGGCCACTTGCTACCTCTATCGCCGTAGCGCCGTAGCGCTGCAGACGGCACGTTAATCAGGGAGAAGATGATGCGTAAAACGACAGGAACCCTGCTCGCCACGCTGCTGCTGGCCGCCACCGGCGGCAGCGCGTTGTCCGCTGAGGTCACCGTGATGATCTCCGGCGGCTTCAAAGCGGCGCTGGAAAAGCTGGCCCCGGCGTGGGAAAAACAAACCGGCAACCACCTCGTGGTGATCCCTGGCCCGTCGATGGGAAAAACGCCGCAGGCGATCCCTAACCGTCTGGCGCGCGGCGAACACGCGGACGTGGTGATCATGGTCGGGGACGCGCTGACCAGCCTCGAGAAAGCGGGCCGTACGCAACCGGATTCGCGCCGGGAGCTGGCCGACTCGCCGATCGGCGTGGTGGTGAAGGCGGGGGCGCCGCTGCCGGCTATCCACAACGCAGACCAGCTGCGGGCGACGCTGCTGGCGGCGCCATCGGTCGCGTACTCCGACAGCGCCAGCGGACGCTATGTCAGCTCGACGCTGTTCCACACCCTGGGCATTGATGACGCGATGCAGAGTAAAGCGCAGATGGTGGAGCGCATTCCGGTGGCCTCGGAAGTGGCCAAGGGACGGTATGCGATCGGTTTTCAGCAGGTGAGCGAACTGCTGCCGGTGCCCGGCGTAACCTTCGTCGGCGAACTGCCGGATAACCTGCAGTACATCACCCGCTTTGCCGGGGCGGTGACCATCAGCGCCGACCACCCGCAGGAAGGCAAGGCGCTGCTGACGTATCTGGCGTCACCGGCGGCGCAGGAGACCATCCACGCCACCGGTATGCGAAGCGTAGCCGCCGCCGCGCCGGTCAGCCAGAAGGATACTGTTCAATAATCAGCTTCTCCAGCTCTGCCGCCACGTAGGACTGAATACGGCCGCTGAGGCGGATCAGGCCTACCGTACGCGTGACCACCGGGTCGGTGAGCGGCACAGCGCGGAGAACGGAATGCTCCCCGGCGGGCATCGACATCGCGGGCACGGCGGCAATGCCGATGCCCGCTTCCACCATCCCCAGCATCGTGGTGACGTGGCGGGTTTCGCAGATACTTGGCCGCGCCGGCGTCAGATGCGCCAGTTCCCGGTCAAGCAGCGTCCGGTTGCCGGAGACCCGATCCAGGCCAATATAATCCTGTTCAAAATACGCCTGCCAGCTTAGGTGCGTCTTGCGCGCCAGCGGATGATCGTGCCGACAGGCGGCCACATAGCGGTCGTCGGCAAGAGGGGTGAATTCGATACTGGCTGGCAGGTTTTTGGCAAAGCAGAGGCCAAAGTCAGCCTGTCCGCTGCTGACCGCCTCGATCACATTCCCGACGCTGCTGTCAATCAACCGGATGCGCACCTGGGGATAACGCGCCTGAAAGCTGCGGATGATTTCCGGCATAAAGTAGTAGGCGGCGGAGGGCACTGTCGCCACCGTCACCAGCCCGGTGCGCGCCTTGCTGACCTGGCTGATATCCGCCAGCACCGTCTCGACATGGGCCAGCAGCTGCTCCGAACGTTCGGCAAAATTTTGCCCATACAGCGTGAGGGTCACCCGTCGGGTGGTGCGATCGAACAGCCGGTTGCCCAGCGCCGTCTCCAGCTTTTCGATGCGTCGGCTAAGGGCCGACTGCGACAGGCAGATGGATTCGGCCGCCAGCCGAAAACTGCCATATTCCATCAGGGCGCGAAAGGCGTAGAGATCGTTGAAGTCAAAATTTACGGGCATGGCGGCATCCTTATCGGCTGTCTGGCGCCATCGCCCCGTCCGGCGAGGGGCGATGGCGGGTAGCATATCGGGCAGGACTTCGGGCGCGCGGGAAACCGCGCGCCAGGGCTTACACCTTAAGCAGTTTTACCGTGGCATCGATATCGATTTCGTCTTCCGAAAAGATCAGGGTTGTCCCCTGAAAGGTGGTGATCGCCAGCTTTTTCACCGAGCGCATCTCTCCCGGCTGCACCGTGGCTTTTGGCCGGATGCTGTTCATCAGCAGCCCGACCGACAGCACGGCGTTTTCTTTATCGACGCGGGTCTCGACCGGCTCTTCTTCCCGGTACACCACATAGGATTTGATGGAGGTCAGCTTCAACCGCTCGCCGGCAATATAGATATATTTGCTTTCCGGAATGACCTTCACCGCGTAGGCCGACAGCCCTTTATTGTTGGTGGTAGGTTCGAAAGTCACCGCCGCGTCTTTCTTGATAAGATCAGGATTGGCGACCTTAATCACGTGAAAATAACGATTTTCGCCGTTTTCATCTTTGATAAATCCAAAACCTTTATCTTTAAACCACGTTGTGATTGTTCCGTTCATCGCCATTACCGTATTACTCGTTGGTTAACACAAATTTTGCAGCGCGCAGTGTAAAGCACATTGCCTGTACAGGCTATGCCTTTGCGATAAGTGTGGGTGATAAATGACGCCGCCGCGAGGGCGGATTGTGCGCCAGCATCGTGCCGGCGGCCAAAATGGGGTACTATCGCCAGCCACTCCTTCTTCGGGCCGCCTGATGTCCACCATTATCGATACCTTTGTCGCGCCGCCGTGTCGCGAACAGATCACCCTCTTGTATCAGGACGAACACCTGGTGCTGATCAATAAGTCCGCCGGGCTGCTGAGCCTGTCGGGCAAAGATCCGCGCAACCTCGACTCCGTGCATCATCGGCTGGTACAGCGCTTTCCGGGCTGCACCCTGGTGCACCGCCTGGACTTCGGCACCTCCGGCCTGATGGTGATCGCCCGCAACAAGGGCATTAACGCCTTGCTGTGCCAGCAGTTCAGCCAGCGCACGGTGGACAAGGTCTATACGGCGCTGCTGTGCGGCCACCTGGCGGAAGACGAGGGGATAGTGGAGGCGGCAATCGCCAAAGATCCGGCCCATTTCCCGCGCATGGCGCTCTGCGCCCGCCACGGCAAACCGGCGCGTTCGCGCTATCGGGTCATAGACCGCCTGTATCAGGCGCGAGAAGGCGAGAGGGCGCTGGCGTTAACCCGGGTGACGCTCACCCCGGAGACCGGACGGACCCATCAGCTGCGTATTCACTGCCAGCTGCTGGGCTATCCGATCCTTGGCTGCGATCTGTACGGTGGCCGGGAGCTGCCCGGCACGGAATGCGCTTCGCGGCTGATGCTGCACGCCAGCGAACTGCGCTTTGTCCACCCCGTCAGCCATGAGCCGATGCACATCCAGCAGGCGAGCCCGTTTTGATCGCCCGCGGCGGGAAAGCCCGGGGTTACCACATCAGATCGTCGGGCACCTTAAAGTCGGCGTACGGATCGTCTTCATCCTGCTCATCCTGACTCAGGGCGCTGTGCAACACGATGCTGCTGGCGTCGCGCTGGGCAATTTTCTCAGCCACCACCGCCGGAATAATCGCATATTCACCTTCGGGCTTGTTATCCACCGCCAGGCGGGCAATCGCCAGACGGCCGTTAATCAGCTGGGTCTGGGTGGGCTTGTCGACCATGATTTTTTTGATCAGATTATTATCGGTAAAGTTAAAGCCGATATCGCCCCGGGCGACCGTAATGCGGTTCATCTCGATCAGCTGCTTCACCTGGGCTTTATACTCTTTCGCCAGCACCGCCTGCTTTTGCTGCTCGCTAAGCTGTTTATCACGCTCCAGCTGGGCTTTTTTATTTTCTTCCACCGCTTCCCGGGCCTCACGGGCCTGAACGCGGGATTTTTTCGCCGTTCTCTGGACTTTAGCCATTTTTTTGCTGCTGACCAGGCCGGCTTTGAGCATCTGCTCTTGTAAGGTGAGTTTTGTCATCTGCGTGTCTGAAACTGAGGAAACATCTGGCAAGTATACCTGCATTGGCAGAAACGACGCCAGACTCGCGATCGCGCTGGGCTGCTGTACCATGCCGCGCAGCGCGGTGGGGGATTACCCCCGGGGCTGAAGCTGATAAATCCAGGCGCTGATCTGCTGTCCATCGTCGGTGGTCACTTCCACCGGCACCCGATCGTACCCCTCCTCAAAGTCGTCCAGCATGGGCCAGTGCGCCGCCAGCCGATCGGACAGGAACAGATAGCCGTTGACCCGTGGGCCGTGAGCGTCGAGGACGATCCCCGGGAAATCGGCGGCTGCGCCCCAGCCGCGCGCGTAAAAGGTGCCGGTGACGTAGCCGGGACGCCACTCGCCCCCGATCGCCTCCAGAATATGCGCATTGCTGCGACCGGGACAGAGCGTCCCATAGACAAATAGTGGTTTCATTTTCTCTCTCTCGTTCGCCCTGACACCCGCCCACAGCGGAGCGGGAAACCAAAATACGGGGTAATGCAGCGCCTGGCAATGGCCGGGTGGGGCGGGGCGCTCCTCCGGGTATCTGGCAGTTGCCGGGGGAGATTCTGGACTCAGCGCTACTGAGGGTATATCGATTGCGGTGATATTTTTATTATTATTTATATTTAAGGTAAATATAAATATTCCTGACGGAGGGATTAATTTGCTAATTAATATTCAACAGGAAAATAATAAAAGGGTCGCTTATGGAATATTCCTTCTACATGTGATGACCGAGAGCAATAAAGCTACCTTGGGTTGAATTCAGATATTATTTAGGGCCAGGCGTTACCTCCCCCTGACTCTTTCGCTTTATGATAAACATCCCTTGACCAAAAATATTATCTGACTTCGAAACTCTCGCGGGCAGGGGAGATATTTCCTTTCCCTGAAGCGGCAGGTAATAAATCCAGCCGAACACACGGCGGATGAGGGATATCCGTCCGGGCATTTGGTCCTGTCTGCAGACCAATGAAAGCGAAAGGCACAGGAGGTGCAATGAAGATTTTCCGCCCATTATGGCGCGACGGGGCTTTTCTGGTCCCGCAGCAGTTTCAGCAACAGGCCCGCTGGGACGCGCACGTCGCCGATACGGTCTCCCGCATGGCTCTCGCCCACCCGTGGGGGGTATTGCGCGCGGAGTTTGACGCGAGCGCGCTCACCCTTTCCCGGCTCAACGCTACCCGGCTGATCGTGCGTTTCGCCGACGGAACGCTGATTGACACCGAGCTGGCGGATATTTTGCCACCGGTCCGCGATGTATCGGACGTGATGCAGGACAGCGTGGAGGTTCTGCTCGCTCTGCCGCTGCTCAGCGCCAGCGGCGGCAATCTTGATGACGGCCAGGAGAGCGCCCGCCCGCGCCGCTGGCGCGCCGAGCAGGTGACCGTCCAGGAGCTGGCCGGCCATGAACGCAGCGAGCTGGCCGTTCTGCGGCACGCGCTAACGCTGCGTCTCTCCACCGAGGAAAATGCAGCCTTTCTCACCTGCCCGGTAGCGCGTCTGGTGCGCGACGCCCAGGGGCAGTGGATCGTTGACCCGGAATTCATCCCGCCGCTGCTGTCGCTGGCGGCAAGCCCGACGCTGGTCAGCGAGCTGGGCGAGCTGTTACATCGCCTGCAGGCCCGACGCAGACGCCTGATGGCCATGCGTCGTGAAAGCAATGCGCGGATGGCTGATTTTGCCGTGGCGGATGTTTCCCTGTTCTGGCTGCTCAACGCGCTGAACAGCGCTGAACCGGTGCTCAGCGAGCTGCATCAGGACCCTTCGCGCCATCCGGAGCTGCTCTATCGCGAACTGGCCAGGCTGGCCGGCAGTCTGCTGACTTTCTCCCTTGAACATCATCTGGAAGCAATCCCCCGCTACCGGCATGCCTCGCCAGAGCAGGTATTCCCGCCGCTGTTTGCCCTGCTGGATACGCTGCTCGAAGTCAGCCTGCCCTCAAGGGTGATCGCCATCGCTCTGGAGCAGGGCGCCGACCGGGAGATCTGGCGGGGCAGGCTGCACGATGCGCGGCTGCGCGAGGGGGCGGATTTTTATCTGTCGGTGCGCTCTTCACTCCCCCCTCACCAGCTACAGAGCCGCTTTCCGCAGCTCTGTAAGGCGGGTAGCCATGATGATGTCGCCGAGGTCGTCAATATTGCCCTCAGCGGCATCGCGATCAAACCGCTGAGCCATGTGCCGGCGGCCATTCCGCTACGTCTGGAAAACCAATATTTCGCTCTGGATCTCTCCACCGACGCCGCCCGCGCGATGCTGGAGGCCGGCAACTGCACCTTCTATACCCCGGAATCGCTTGGCGACGTGAAACTTGAACTCTTTGCGGTACTGCGCTCATGAATACCTCTGAAAGCGATCTGATCAACAAAACTTTTTACCCGGGCTGGCTGATGGTCAGCCAGTTACGCTGCGGCCAGCCGGTGACGGATGGCGAGGCGCTCTATCGCCAGGCCTGTCGATGGGTGACCGAGGCGCGCGAGGCGCTGACGGCGGGGGGAGTCAGTGAAGCCAGCGCTGAGCAGATGCTCTATGCCTACTGCGCGCTGCTGGATGAGAGCGTCCTCAACCGCGCCAGTCAGGATGATGGCTACCGCAGGTGGCGCAAGGATCCGCTGCAGGCGCGCTTTTTCAGCACTCTCAACGCCGGGGAAGAGCTCTGGGAACGGATCCGCCAGCTGCTGCGAGAGCCCACGGCGGATGCGGCAGTGCTGACTTGTTTCTTTCGTACTTTACAGCTGGGATTTGTCGGACAGTACCGCGCCGAGGATGACGAACGGCGTGAGGACGTGGCGCAAGCGCTTGGCGCGCGGGTCCCGCCGTTCAGCCTGACCCAAGAGGCGCCGGTGGTGGTTCGTGCCTCCCGGCTGCGCAGCGGACGGCGGATGTACTGGTGCGGCTGGGCGGCTGGCATTGTGGCGCTGGCGGCGCTGTGGTTGACCTTCTCCTCCGTGCTGTCACAGATGGTGGCGCAGATAGCAGGGCAGGGATAAGAAATGCGTGATAATGCCCGTCGTCTGCTTACGATACTGACCGTCATCCTGGCCCTGTGGCTAGTGCTGGGCTTCTGGCCGCTGTCCATCGGCAACCAGGTGATCTTCAGTCTGTGCATCCTGCTGGCGGGCGGCGCGGCGCTCTGGCGTCAGCGTCGCCGGGCAGTCAGCCGTCAGCGATCGGAAATCGTCCTGCCGCCCGAGGATTTTCAGGGGGCAGTGGTTCTGGTCTGCGGGGATACCGACGGTCTGTTTCCCGGGCGTTCGGCGCACGGCGAAACCCGTCACGGCTGGTATCTACGGGGAGACAGCGCGGAGCAATTGCCGGGGCTGGCGCAGTACCTGGCGGCGGCGCGTCCGGCACTGGTATCGCAGGTTTCCGTGCTGCTGGCGGTGGTACCGGAGCACCACCCCTCCGGGGAGCATCTGGCGCAGTCGCTGCGCGACTGGCGGCGGAGTATCGTCCAGTGCCGAACCTGGCTAAACGGTCTGCCGCCGGTGTGGAGCGTGTTCTGGGTGACGCCGCCAGGCGGCCAGGCCGCGGAAAGCCGCTGGTTTACCATCACGCCGGAGAGGGCTGGTCTCCAGGTGCAGCTGAAGGGACAAGCGCCCCAGGCGGTTGCCGGGTGGCAGCGGGAGGGCAGCCCTGCCTCACGCCTGCATCAGACGCTGTGGCTGGAGAGCATTCTGACCTTGGCCGAAAACGCTCTTTTCCGGCCATTCCGCGCCCGGCAGGCGGAACTTCCTCCGCTGAACCTGTGTGCCGCGGGCATCTGCCTGACACCGGTAGCGGCGGTGGCGAATAACCTCTGGCAACAGCAAATCGCCGCGATCACCACGCTCTCCCCGGGCAACGACGCGGCGCCAGGTCCTCACCCGCTGCCGGATCTTCTTCTGTCGTCACTGCCGCACCGCCACGGGGTCAGCCGCCGGATGCGCGATGCCGGTCTTTCCGCTGGGGTGGGCTTCCTCTTTCTGGCGCTGGCGATGCTGGCTTCCTTTATCAACAACCAGCGCCTGGTGCGCAGCGTCGGCGATCATCTGGCGGTGTACCACCGCCTCAGCGGCACGCCGCCGACGCCGAAGCTGCAGGCGCAGCAGCGTCTGCGTGCCGACAGCCGCCTGCTGGATGACTGGTTGCGCCGGGGGGAGCCGCTGCGTTATCGGCTGGGGCTGTATCAGGGGGGGCGGCTGATCCCCTTCGTGGAAGCCGCTATCAATGACTGGGCGCCGCCCCCGCCGCCGCGTCCGGTCATCAAGCAGGTTGTGCAGGGGCCGCAGACGATCCGCCTCGATAGCATGGCGCTGTTCGATACCGGCAAATCGGCGCTGAAACCGGGTTCGACAAAGCTGCTGGTGAACTCGCTGCTGGGCATTAAGGCCAAACCCGGCTGGCTGATCGTGGTGGCAGGCCATACCGACAGCATCGGCAACGATAGATCCAATCAACAACTCTCCCTGAAGCGTGCCGAGGCGGTCCGCGACTGGATGCGCGATACCGGCGATGTGCCGGAGAGCTGTTTTGCGGTGCAGGGCTACGGCGCAAGCCGTCCTGTCGCCAGCAACGAGACGCCAGAGGGGCGGGCGCAAAATCGCCGGGTGGAGATCAGTCTGGTCCCGCAGAAGGACGCCTGTCTGACGCCGGGCACGGCTAATACGTCAGGAGCCGGGGCTGACGCCTTAAAAAACGAAACCGAGTAACCCGCGAACCCGATCGCGGACGTTGAACAACAACAATCTGCCTGCCTGACCTTGTGCGCTACGGGTCCCTGATAAACAGGAAACAGCGATGGGCGGTAGCGTGCCTGCAGCCAGTCAAACTTGTCGGCAAAGCGGGGCCTCTGCGGGGATTAAGCGCAGGAAAGGGGATGGATAAAGGAGATCAGTATGGATAGCGCTAAGGACAGTGGCAGAGAAATGCTGGCGGCGATAAACGTTGAAGGCTCCGGTTTCTGGCTGCTTTTTTTATTTCTCAGTCAGTGAATATAAATATCCCTGGGGTTGCCTTTTAGTTACGAAACTCCTGGTGGGGTATCTGATATATCGATATGCACATAAATATATTTATGATGAATGAGATGATTGTCATTAAACAAAATTAAACAGGGCGTCCTGTGAATTGATTTTTGATGGTCATTACAGCGGAGTAAAACAGGAATATAATGGATACCTCTTCAATAATTACCGGTACCACCCTTAACCGTTACCAGCTGGATATTCCTTCATGTACCGCATCGCTGGATGTGGAAGAATTCAGTGGGGCAGAAAAACTGAGTGAACTTTATTATTACACTATTACGTTTACCAGCGCAGAGAAAAATATTGATGCCGCACAGCTCCTGAGCAAACCCGCCATGCTGACGATGGGCGGCGGCGCACTGCAGCAGCTGGCGGACTGCAAACGCGTCCATGGTGTGATTACCACCTTCCGGCGCGTCAATCGTTCTGAAGATCAGTCGACCTATCAGATAACCCTCCAGCCGTTTCTCTCCCTGCTGGATAAACAGTTTCGCAGCCATCGTTTTTTCGTCAACAAATCGGTACCGGAGGTGGTGGAGCAGGTATTGCAGGAACATCACCTCCATGACTGGGAGTATGAGTTTAATCTCAAGCAACACTATCCGCGGCGCGAGCAAATTAATCAGTATCAGGAGAGCGACCTGGCGTTTATCCAGCGCCTGCTGGCAGAGGTGGGGATATTTTATTTCTTCACCCTGCAGGAAGAGGCCCAGAGCGAAGTGGTCCACTTCGCCGACGCGCAGCGGGCGCTGATGTTCGATAAGACACTTCCTGTAAACAGCCCGTCCGGGATGAGCGACAGCGGTGCGGAATCGATATGGGGTCTGAGCATCACGCACAATGTCGTAGAGGCGAACGTCACTACCCGGGATTATAACCCCCGCGATGCGCAGAGCGTTCTCCAGTCGGCAACAGCGGATATGACCCGGGGAAATGGTGAAGGCATCACTTACGGTGAGGTATACCACTATAAGCTTCGCCATCGGGAGCGTGGCGATAAAATCGACCCGCAGACGGAGACCGCCAACTTCTATGCCCGCCTCGACCATGAGCGTTTTCTGGCTCACCAGACGCTTATTACCGCGAACAGTACTGCAGCCTGGCTGGCGCCGGCCCAGGTGCTGACCGTTACCGACAGCCTGCCGTCGACCCTGCCTGCGCCCGTACAGGATCCGCTGTTAATCACCGGCACCGGTTTTACCGCCAGCCGCCGGGAGGCGCTGCGGGTGTCCCTGCTGGCGGTGCCCTACAGCGAAACATTGTGCTGGCGTCCGCCGCTGCTGCCGCGCCCGAAGGTGACTGGCACCATGACGGCGCGGGTGACCAGCGCGAAGGCGAATGATATCTATGCCTGGCAAGATGCGTCCGGCCTGTACCGGGTGAAATTTGACCCTGACAGAGATGAGAAAGGGCAGGGGCAGGAAAGCATGCCGGTGCGTCTCGCCAAACCCTACGGCGGCGACGTGTACGGCTTTCACTTCCCGCTGATCCAGGGCACGGAGGTGGCGATTGCTTTCCACGAAGGCGACCCTGACCGGCCGTATATTGCGCATGCGCTGCACGACTCGCGGCATGTCGACCCTGTGACGGAGAAAAACAGCACCCGCAATGTGATTCGTACTCCGACCAACAATAAGCTGCGAATGGAGGATAAGCGCGGCGAGGAGCATATCAAGCTCAGCACCGAGTACGGCGGCAAGACGCAGCTGAACCTGGGGCATAACGTGAATGCGCAAAGGGAGTTGCGGGGCGAGGGTGCGGAACTGCGTACGGATAAATGGGTGAGCATCCGGGGCGGTGCGGGAGTGTTTATCAGTGCGGATAAACAGCCTTCGGCAGGCGACAGGATGCTGGCAATGGAGGAGGCGATTGCGCAGCTTGAAAATGCCCTGGGTATTGCGAAAAGCCTGGCGTCGGCAGCGGAATCGGCTCAGGCCCTGCCATCGGATACCGGCAACCAGCAGACGCTGAACGATGCGCTGAAAGAGCTGGCGCAGCCGGGGATAGTGCTGAATGCGCCGCAGGGCGTGAGCATCAGCAGTCCGCAGGCGGTACGGTTGTCTTCGGGTAGCGCCAGCGTGGGGATTGTGTCACAGCAGAATACGGACATTAGTGCGCTGAAACGTTTTACGGTGGCGGCGGGAGAAGCCGTCAGCGGTGATGCTGCCAACTTACTGATTTAGTGTATGATGGTGTTTTTGAGGTGCTCCAGTGGCTTCTGTTTCTATCAGCTGTCCCTCCTGTTCAGCTACTGACGGGGTGGTGCGTAACGGCAAAAGCACCGCCGGACATCAGCGCTATCTCTGCTCTCACTGCCGTAAAACATGGCAACTGCAGTTCACTTACACCGCTTCTCAACCCGGTACGCACCAGAAAATCATTGATATGGCCATGAATGGCGTTGGATGCCGGGCAACCGCCCGCATTATGGGCGTTGGCCTCAACACGATTTTCCGCCATTTAAAAAACTCAGGCCGCAGTCGGTAACCTCGCGCATACAGCCGGGCAGTGACGTCATCGTCTGCGCGGAAATGGACGAACAGTGGGGATACGTCGGGGCTAAATCGCGCCAGCGCTGGCTGTTTTACGCGTATGACAGGCTCCGGAAGACGGTTGTTGCGCACGTATTCGGTGAACGCACTATGGCGACGCTGGGGCGTCTTATGAGCCTGCTGTCACCCTTTGACGTGGTGATATGGATGACGGATGGCTGGCCGCTGTATGAATCCCGCCTGAAGGGAAAGCTGCACGTAATCAGCAAGCGATATACGCAGCGAATTGAGCGGCATAACCTGAATCTGAGGCAGCACCTGGCACGGCTGGGACGGAAGTCGCTGTCGTTCTCAAAATCGGTGGAGCTGCATGACAAAGTCATCGGGCATTATCTGAACATAAAACACTATCAATAAGTTGGAGTCATTACCGTCTGGCAATTGGCGTTCGAAGTGAAAAATTATTAATGTAGGGGATATCACCTGGGGGAAGAAGTATGTATTAAGTAAAGAGAGGCGTGCAGATATTCCAGATATTATTTTATGTTTATTGTTCTTCCTTTGATAGGAGTGGCCGTTTTTTGTCTGTTATTAAATGTTATTGCCTCACTCATTAGGTTGAAATAGATGCGATTGAGTATTCTAATTAATAATTACTGTATCGCTGATATATAAAAGGAAATTCAATGTCCAAAGGTTTTGTATTACTCGGCCATAAAACCACGCACGGCGGTGCTGTTATTTCCGCATCCTCCACCATGATTGTAAATGGAAAGCCCGTAGCGCTGGTGGGGGATAAAGTCAGCTGCCCGATTCCGGGACATGGCACTAATGCCATTATTGAGGGAGCGCCGGAATGGTCTTCCGATGGTAAAGCCATCGTGGTCGATGGCTGCAAATGTCAGTGCGGTTGCCAGGTGATTTCCGGCGCGCCGGAATGCGCGATAGGATAAAAAATGGGCTGGGTACGAACAAAAGCATTGACCATGGAGCAGCCATCGGCTCCTTCACTGACCCGATGGCTGTTTGCCGGTGTACTGATGGCGATTATCGGTGTCCTGCTCTTTATCCTCCATGCCTCCGGCACCGTAAAAATTATCTCAGTGATAAATATCTGGTGGGTATCCCTGATGCCTGCAGGATGCTGGTTGCTGATTTTTTGCCTGCGTTGCTACCTGTGGGACAGGGATCTGAAAGCGCATCAGTTCTTGCTGAAAGAGGCGGAATACGGACAGCAGAGGTGGGAAGACTGGGCCGGGCGCTGGCTGGCCGTTCTGAGCAGTGCAGTGCTGTTGCCGGATCATATTTCTGCGGCGCATTGGGGGAGTGAGCGGCCTCAGCAATACGGACTTGCCCGCAGGATTAATTACCTTCCGGCAGAAGAGCCCGTGCAGTTGAGTGCGATGCATGCGCTGCTGACCAGTATAGAAGAGCGCGTGCAGTGCCTGCCGGAAGAGCTACCGCTGTATGTCACCCTGATCACGGATAATCCCTCGCCTGAGCTGACCAGCAGTTTCAGTAATCTCTGGAAAGAACACATTCCTGGCCGCGCCGTGCCTGATGATATTACCGTTACCGGCTCATTCTCACTGTCGGAAGTGGAGGAGCGCCTGAAGCAGCCTGTACTGACGGTCAATTTACTCCTGGTCATCCAGCTCAACGGTGGTACAGCATACTCCGACGGGCTGGCCGTGCTGCTGCTGACCAGCGATGATGTGGCGCAAAAATACCATCTGCCGCACTCATCACGGCTGTTACGTCCTATGCCCTTAGATATGACGAACTTTGAAGACGATATCACCCTGTTTCTGGAAACCCAGACTGTCGCCTGCCATACGCCCTCCGTTATCGGGGACGCAAAAAAATGGACGGAAAGAAGCGCCGCGCTTATCACGCAGGGCGGCAAAATGCATACCCCATGGAAAGCTGAAGATATCGCGCTGCTGGAAAAATGGTGCGGTATTCCGGGACCCGCAGCGCCCTGGCTCCTGACCGCGCTGGCAGCCGATCTGGTCAGCCTCCGTAAACAGCCCCTGCTGGCGTTATTTTCCAGCGAACAGGAACATTTTATCAGTACCATCACCCCAGGGAGTGAAGATGAATATACCGGGTAATGGCCTGGGCCGGTTTGGCCTGGCCGGGCTTACGTTGGCCGGGATGGCTGCAATATGGTGGGGGATCACCCGCTATGGCGGCATGCTGAATATCAATACGCGGGGCGAGCAGGTACTGGTGTTTGTCCTGGTCTGTCTGGCGTTGGTATTTGTTTTTTACCTTCCTGCAATGTCCCGCCGTGTGAAGGAGAGTTTATATCGCCGGCAGTCGCAGCAGGCCAGCGTCTTACCCGGCGAAGAAGGGCGCGTGGCGCTGACACCTCCCCATCCTATTACGGTGGGGGAAATTCGCCAGACTCTACGCTATCAGTATGGACGCGCCTGGTCCCGCAAAGTCCGTATTCTGCTGATAATTGGCTCAGTCAGAGACGTAGAACAACTGACCCCAAAGCTCACGCAGGAACTCTGGCAGGAAGATCAAGGTACATTATTGCTGTGGGGTGGAGACCCTGGGGCAGCGGTAGATAACGCCTGGTTCACAGCGCTGCGTAAACTGCGTTATCGCCCGGCTGATGGTATGGTGTGGATAACATCGGGCTTTGACGGCGTTTTGACAACGATGAACAGAACGAAGCCCAGGCTCACGCCAGATGAAATGGACAGTGTGTCTCACTCTCTAAAGCTACGCTTCGAAGCTCTTGGCTGGAAACTACCCCTATACGTCTGGTCGCTGTATGAGGGGGGCAACGAAAAAAATGGACGTATCACTCAGCCTGTAGGCTGCCTGTTACCTGCAGGTTGTACGCCGCAAATAGTTGCCGAACAGTTCACTGCCCTGGCGTCGTTACTGATAGAGCAGGGCATCCAGCAGATATGCGGGCAACCACAGCACAATTTTTTACTCGCGCTGGCCGACCAGTTGACCCGTAAACCGGAAACGGTGGTGGAACCGTTATCGATACTGCTTAATCCATACCGACCATTGCCGCTGGCCGGGGTGGTATTTAGTGAGGCGTCAGTAGAGGCTGGTCGCAGTGTCCGTCATCACTGGGGACGGGATAACCGCTGGGAAACGATACCAGACTCAGTGCTGTGGTTGCCAGCCGGTCTACGTCCGCGCAAACAGGGAGTCAACTGGATGCGTGGGATGAGCGTGGCCGCCGCCGCCCTGATGTTACTCTGGGCCGCCTCAATGACAGTCTCTTTTATCGCCAACCGCCACCTGGTGGCGATCGCACAGGAGCAGGTGCGGCTGGCCTCAGCGGAGAAACAGCCGCTGGCCGTACGCCTGCATGCGCTCTCCGCGTTACAGAAAACGCTTTCTCAATTGGAATACCGCTCGCAGCACTGCGCGCCGTGGTACCTCCGCGCTGGCCTCAGTCAGAACGATGACCTGCTGGCGGCGCTGTTTCCGCGCTACGGGGAGATGGCGCAGCCGCTGCTGCGCGATGCGGCGGCGCATCATCTGGAAGAGCAGCTCACCGCCTTCGTGCAGCTGCCGCCGGACAGCCCACTGCGTGAGAAGATGACGAAGACCGCTTACGGACAACTGAAACAATATCTGATGTTGACCCGCCCGGAAAAAATGGACGCCGCGTGGTTCGCCACCACGCTAATGCAGGACTGGTCGCAGCGCTCAGGCATCGCCGACGCCGTCTGGCAGGGCAGCGGCCCTTCGCTGCTGGCATTTTATGCCGCCAGTCTGGTGTCGCATCCGCAGTGGCGTCTGCCTGTCGATGATGGTCTGGTCAGCCAGGTGCGCACACGGTTAATTCGACAGATGGGCCAGCGCAACAGTGAGTCCACGCTTTACCAGAAGATGCTCGCGCAGGTGGCGAATCAGTATGCCGATATGCGCCTGGCGGATATGACTGCCGACACCGATGCTTCGCGTCTGTTCAGCACTGATGAGGTGGTGCCGGGCATGTTTACCCGTCAGGCCTGGGAGCAGGCCGTGCAGCCGGCCATTGAGAAAGTGGTCGCGGAACGCCGCGATGAAATGGACTGGGTGCTGAGCGATACGAAGCAGACTGCCGCGCAGTCGACGTCGCCGGAAGCTCTGCGAGCCAGGCTGGCGGAGCGTTATTTCGCTGATTTCAGCGGCGCCTGGCTGGATTTCCTCAACAGTCTGCGCTGGCAGCGCGCGGCGACCCTCTCCGATGCTATCGACCAGCTGACCCTGATGGCCGATGTGCGCCAGTCGCCGCTGGTGGCGCTGATGAACACCCTGAGCGTGCAGGGGCGAACCGGCCAGACCGGGGAAGCCATCGCCGATTCGCTGGTCAAATCGGCCAGGCAGCTGTTCAACCGTGATAACTCGCCCGTCATCGATCAACGGTCCGGCGCGCGCGGTCCTCTGGATGCCACCTTCGGGCCCGTACTGGCGCTGCTGGACAATCGCGACGGCGGGACACCCACCAGCCGTCTTAGCCTGCAGACCTTCCTGACCCGCGTCACCCAGGTGCGTCTGCGCCTGCAGCAGGTCACCAACGCCACCGATCCGCAGGCGATGACCCGGTTGCTTGCGCAGACGGTATTCCAGGGCAAGGCCGTGGATTTAACCGAAACGCGCGACTACGGCAGCCTGGTGGCGGCGGGGCTGGGCCAGGAGTGGAGTGGATTTGGGCAGACGCTGTTTGTTCGCCCGATGGAACAGGCCTGGCAGCAGGTGCTGACCCCGGCGGCGGAAAGTCTCAACGCCCAGTGGCGCAGCGCGGTGGTGGAGGACTGGAATAGCGCTTTTGGCGGTCGCTACCCCTTTAAAAATACCAGCAGTGAAGTCTCTCTGCCGCTGCTGGCAAAATACCTCAACAGCGAGACCGGGCGCATCGCCCGCTTTCTGCAGACCCGGCTGAACGGCGTGCTGCATAAAGAGGGGAGCCGCTGGATGGCGGACAGTATCAATGCTCAGGGGCTGACGTTTAACCCGGCCTTTCTGCAGGCGATGAATACCCTGAGCCATCTCTCCGACGTCGCGTTCGCCAACGGCGAAGCGGGATTGCATTTTGCGCTTCGCCCCGGCACGGCGGACGGCGTGATGCAGACGGAGCTGGTCATCGACAGTCAGAAACTTGTCTATATGAACCAGATGCCGGTCTGGCGGCGGTTCAGCTGGCCCGCTGACACCGAAGCGCCGGGCGCCAGTCTGAGCTGGGTCAGTACCCGGGCGGGCACCCGCCAGTATGGCGATTTCCCGGGCGCCTGGGGGTGGATCCGTCTGCTGGATAAGGCGGTGGTCAGCGCTTATCCCGGAACGAGCAGCAGCTGGAGCCTGAGCTGGAAAGCGCCGGATGGTCTGTTGCTGAACTACACGCTGCGTACCGAGGCGGGGGAAGGACCGCTGGCGCTGCTGGCGCTGCGAAACTTTACGCTACCGGAGACGATATTCAGCGTGCGCGCGTCTGCTGAACGTGTTCCGCTGACCGACGATATACCCGGCGAAGAGGGATACTGAACCTTCTCCCTCACTGATTGGCGTTAACCTGCAACGCCAGGCCTCCTTCGCTCATGGCCGCCCGACGGCCAACTAATCTGACCGCGCAGCCATGCTGCGTGTCTCCCTGTAGACGAATAATGGAATATTCATAATGGACGATTTAACCCTGCGATATTTTGATGCTGAAATGCGCTACCTGCGCGAGGCGGCAAAAGCGTTCGCGCAGGCTCACCCCGATCGGGCGGCGATGCTGGATCTCGATAAAGCCGGTACGCCGGACCCTTACGTTGAGCGCCTGTTTGAAGGCTTTGCCTTTTCCGTAGGTCGCTTGCGCGAAAAAATTGATGATGATCTGCCGGAGCTGACCGAGGGGCTGGTCAGCATGCTGTGGCCGCACTATTTGCGCACTATTCCATCGCTATCGATCGTGGCGCTGACCCCAACGCTGCCGGCGATGAAGATGGCGGAAACGGTGCCCGCCGGGTTTGAGATTAGCTCCCGCCCACTGGGGCCGAAAAATACCGTGTGCCGGTACCGAACCACCCGCGATCTGACGCTTAACCCGCTGGCGATAGAGGAGGCGGTGATGACGGCGGAGCCGGACGGACGTTCGGCCCTGCGACTACGATTCGCCTGTAGCGAGCTGGCTGACTGGTCGCAGACCGATCTCCGCCGCCTGGCGCTGTACCTGGGGGAAGACGCCGTTACTGGCAGCGCCCTCCATCTGTGGCTGACCCGACGCCAGGCCGCCCTGTACCTGCGTCTGCCGGGTCAGACAGAGCGGGTAAGCCTCGACGGCTATTTTTCCCCGGGGGGATTCAGCGAGGAGGATCGTTTATGGCCGAAGGGGGAGAGTGCTTTCAGCGGCTATCAGCTGCTGCTCGAGTATTTCACCTTTCGCGAAAAATTTATGTTCGTGCAGCTAAATGGCCTGGAAAACATCACCCTGCCGGCGGGGATATCGCATTTCACGCTTGAGGTGGTGTTCAGCGAGGTCTGGCAAAGTGATTTACCCGTCAGCGCAAGCAGCCTGCGCCTGCACTGTGTGCCGGTGATTAACCTGTTTACCCTTGAGGCCGATCCGTTGACCATCAGCGGGCTGGAGAGCGAATACCTCCTGCGTCCGAAGCGCCTGCAGGACGGGCATACCGAAATCTATTCTGTCGACAGCGTGACCGGCTCCGGGCGCACCGGGGAGGCGCGCTATGTGCCTTTCACCCGCTTTCGTCACCAGGGCGGGATGATGCGTCGCCATGCTCCTGAGCGCTACTACCACACCCGCGTAAAACGGGGCGTAACCGGCATGCACGATACCTGGCTTATCCTCGGCGGACAGCAATGGGAGGCTGACCGGGAGCTGGCGCGGGAAACGGTCTCCTTGCGCATCACCGGCACTAACGGCCAGCTGCCGCGCCGGGCGCTACAGAGCACGCTGCTGGATCGCTGTGAGTCGATATCAGCCACGCCGCTTACCGTCCGCAATCTCTGTAGGCCCACGCTGCCGGCCTATCCCCCGGCGGAAGACCGCTACCACTGGCGGGTCATGAGGCATCTGGGCACCCGTTTTCTCAACATGATGAGCAGCGCCGAGGTGCTGCGCGGCACGCTGTCGCTCTACAACTGGCGGGAGGATGAGCTCAATAATCGCCGTCTGGACGCCATTCTGGCGGTCAGCCATCACCGAATTCAGCGTTTCGAGCAGGGCTTCCTGCTGCGCGGGCTGGATATCGAAGTGACGCTCGACGGTAGCGGATTTACCGGTGCGGGCGATGTCCACCTGTTTGGCGACATGCTCAACCGCTTTTTCGCACTGTATGCCGATATGAATCAGTTCAACCAGCTGACGCTCATTGTTCAACCTGAAGGGAAATGTATCCGGTGGAAAGAGAATCACAGTCTGCGCCTGCCCGGCTGATGGCGCAGCTCCGGCCTCAGTTGCCGTACATGAATTTTTACCGCTTCTGCCAGTTGCTGGAGAAGAACCATCCGAAGGCGCCGATCATCGGCAGCGGCTGGCTAGTAGGTGATGAACCCATACGCTTTCGCCCGCATCCGGGGATGGGCTTTCCGGCTGGCGAAATCCGTGGAATGGACGATCCTGAACCGCCCCCTCCGCCGGCGGTTCGCGTGACTTTTATGGGACTCTACGGCGTGGAATCCCCGCTGCCGACCCACTATAGCGATGACATTGCGCAACGGCGGGAAGGCGTCGAGGCCACCGAGGATTTCCTCGATATCTTTAACCATCGGCTGATCGCCCAGTATTACCGTATCTGGCGCAAATATTCCTACCCGGCAACCTTTCGGGCGGGCGGCACGGACAACATCTCGCAGTATTTGCTGGGCCTGGCGGGGCTGGGCATACCGGGATGTGCCGCCGTTGCCGCAGCGCCGCTGTCGCGATTTCTGGCGCTGCTGCCGGTGATGATGCTGCCGGGGAGATCCGGGGAAGGCATGGAGGCGCTGGTGGCGCTCCTGGCCCCGGGGACCCGGGCGACGGTGTACCACCACGATCCCTGCCGGATCCCCTTGTCGCAGCCGTTAACGATGAGCGTCCGTCAGCCGGTTAGCCTGCAACATAGGCCAGTGATGGGAATCCACGCCACGGATGTGAACGGTCAGGTATTGCTGCAGCTGGCCACGGAAAAGCCTGATGAGGTTCGCGGCTGGCTGCCCGGCGGCGAACTGTTCAGCGACCTGATGGCGCTTCTGCACGTCTGGCTCGGATCTCATCTTGACGTGCGGCTGCAGCTTTGCGTCGCCCGCCATTTACTGCCGGATGCGCAACTTTGCTGCCAGCAGGAGCATGCCGTCCAGCTCGGCCGTACCGCTGTGCTGCGTCCGCTGGATGCGCAGAAGCAGGCTGACGACAGAGTCACGATTTATCTGGGGCGCTATCAGCGCGTCCGGGAAAATATCCACCGCAGGGAGAGCGATGAAGATGGCGATTACCGCAGTTAAACCCTCCGCCAGGTTGCTGGCATTCCTCATGGTTACCGTCTTAACCGGCTGCGGCCTGACGCAGACCGTGAAAGACGGCGCCGTTTCCGTGACCCAGTCCATTTTTTATCCCCAGGTGAAAACCCTGCATCTGGATCTTCGCGCCCGGGAAGGCGTGAATAACAACGCCAAAGGCGCCTCCCTGGCGACGGTGGTGCGTATTTATCAGCTGAAGGACCGGCAAGCGTTCGACAATACTGACTACCCGTCGCTGTTTGCCGGCGATGGCCAGGCGCTGCAGACGGACCGGGTGGCGGAAAAAGATGTTCGCCTGCGTCCGGGCGAATCGGTGACCGTCGATATGCCCATGGAAACCAGCGCGCAGTTTGTGGCGGTGGCGGCCATGTTTATCGATCCAGACCTGACGCAAAACAGCTGGCGGCTGGTACTCACCCGGGACGAACTTGATCCGGCGAGGCCGCGCATTATCGAAGCCAGCCAAAATCAACTGACGCTGCACCCGTTTAAGGAGAAGTGAAAATGCCTCGTCCCTCCCTGTATGACATCCTGTACGGCAATTTCGCCGGCGGGCTTGACCTGAATACCGTCAGCGAAACGGATCAGGTCATCCTGTCGGTGCTCGATAACATGCAGCGCATCCTCAACTGTCGGGCCGGAACGCTGGCGCATTTGCCGGACTACGGCCTGCCGGATATGACCGCTGTCCTCCAGGGGATGCCAGCGTCGGCGCATCAGCTGATGAGCACGTTGTCGGCGGTGTTGCTGAAATACGAACCGCGCCTGCAGCGGATCGCGGTGGTGATGCTCGATCAGCATGCGCCCGGCGAACTGCGCTATGCCATTGATGCGGAGCTGAAGGATATTGGCCTGGTGCGTTACGGCACGGAGTTTATGCCCGAGGGCAGGGTGTTGATCCGCCACCTCAAACGTCAGCAGTACCTTGACGCCCGCTCCGCCCTCTAATCTCTCGCTGAAAGACATCATGATGACAACACACCACGACCGTCACTATAAAGCCGGTGGCGACCCGCGCACGCTGGCTGATTTTATGGCCCTGCGTGCGGAAATGAACAAGCTCAGCCACCCGGCGCGGCCGGATATTAACTGGCCGTATGCCGAGCAGCTTGCCCGCGGGCTGTTGGAGCATCACGGCGCGGACCTGCAGACTGTCGCCTGGTATACCCTGGCCCGCGCCCGGCTGGGCGGGGTGGCAGGGATCAATGAGGGGCTGACGCTGATGGAGTCGCTGCTGGTTCGTCAGGGGAAAAACCTGTGGCCACAGGCGCTCCCGGCCCGGACAGAGATCTTCCGCACCCTGAGCAAGCGGCTGCGGCAGGTGATCCGTACCCTGAATCTTACCCCAGAGGATGTTGATTCGCTTGAGCAGGCTGAACGTTCGCTGCAAAGCTTCGACGCAGTGCTCCAGCGCCTTGAGATCGCTCCTGAAAACCAGCTGAGCGACCTGCGGGCGCTACTGCACAGCACGGCAACTCGCTTCGAGAGCCTCGACCCTGCGCCAGCGCTTCCCACCGCGCCGCCGGTGGCGGTGTCTGACGCGGAACTTCCCGGCACTCTGGTCAGCGAAGAGGATGCGGCGAAGGCTGAGCCAGTGCCAGACCTAAAACGTAGACCAAAGGCTGAGCCGCTGGCTCCGCCTTCACCTGCAAAGCGGCCCGCGCCGGTGGCGGCGTCTACTCCGGCAGCCGCGCCGCGCTGGAAGCCGTTTATCGCCGGAATGGTTACCATGCTGGCGGTAACGGGTATCGCCGTCGGCGGATGGCTGGCGCTGCGTCAGTCCGACTTGCCGCCCATTTCGGTCACCCAAAATGCCGGACCGATACCGGGCCTGCCGGCGACAACGCCCCCGGGGCCGGTTGATCTGCCACAGACGCAGCGCCAGCTTGGCGAGCTTGCCCGCCTGGCGCCGGACTGGGCGGTCAGCTACGGCGACCAGCTGGTCCACCAGGCCCTTATCCGCTGGCCGGATCAGGCGCAACCGCTGGCGCAGCAGTGGCGGCAGCAGCTGAGTGCTGGCGCATTGCCCGCGGAAAATCTTACCGGCTGGTCGGAGGGCATGCAGCAGCTGCAGCGGCTCGCCGACCAGCTCAATGCCCTCGACGAGCAGAAGGGGAAGTACCTGACGGTGAGCGAACTGAAAACCGCAGTATTTGCCATCACACAGTCGTTTAACCGCGCTGTTCCGCTGGAGGAGCAGCTGCGCCAGCTGGCCGCGCTTCCCGTTGATCAACCCTGGCCAGCCGCGCGGGGAAGCCTCGCGGAGCTGCATCTGCAACAGCTGATAGTGGAGTATGCCCTGCTGAAGCGAAAACAGCCGGCGTCGCCGACCGCTGCGCTCCCCGCAACCGGTGAGCCCTCGGTGAGTGAGGCGGTGAAATAAAGTGTGCGCATGGCAACATTTTCTTTACATCAATATTGCAAGAACCGAACGCCCTTCGTAGTCTGAAAATGATTTAAATATACCGTTTGTAGTTGTATTGAAAATTTTATTTCGATCTCTGAGGGCATACTATGAAGCACTGTAAAATCATCCTGTTAGTAGGCCTTCTGGCCAGTTCCGCTTCGGCATTAGCGGAGAAGATCGGCGTCTCAATGGCCTACTTCGATCAAAACTTTCTCACTATTATCCGCCAGTCCATTGAGAAAGAAGCTCAAGCCCGCCACGTCGACGTACAGTTTGAAGACGCCCGCGGCGACACCGGACGCCAGGCCGATCAGGTGCAGAGCTTCATTGCCTCCGGCGTGGACGCGATCATCGTCGACCCGGTGGACTCCGCCAGCACCCCGCAGCTGACGAAGATGGCGCAGCAGGCCAAAATGCCGCTGGTGTATGTGAACCGGACGCCGGGGGATAAAACGTTACCGCCCGGCGTGGTGTTTGTCGGTTCGGACGAGCGGGAGTCTGGCACATTGCAGATGGAGGCGCTGGCGAAGCTGGCGAACTACAAAGGCAACGTCGCCATCATGATCGGCAATCTCACCGACGCCGGCGCGCTGCAGCGCACCAAAGATGTGGAGCAGGTGGTGGCCAAGTATCCGGCAATGAAAGTGGTGCAGAAACAGCCGGCCAACTATTCCCGCAGCGAGGGAATGGATCTGATGCAGAACTGGACGGGCAACGGAGAAGCGATTGATATTGTGGCGGCGAACAACGATGAGATGGCGATTGGCGCGGCGATGGCGCTGGAGAAAAGCCAGAAGAAGCTGCTGATCGGCGGGATCGACGCCACCCCGGACGGGCTGAAAGCCCTGGCCAGCGATAAGATTCAGGTGACGGTTTTCCAGGACGCCGTCGGTCAGGGCAAAACGGCCTTAGCGGTAGCGCTGAAGCTGATTAAAGGAGAAAAGGTCGAGTCTCATGTCTGGATCCCGTTTGAGTTAGTGACCAAAGAAAACATGCAGACCTATGTGGAAAAGAGTCATTAACGGCAAGGCGCAGGCGCGCGAACCTGGCTGATAAAACCGGGCTGATAATGTGACGCCCGGGCAACTAAATCGGAGGAAAAGGCATGGCAACGGCAAGAAGCGGCTATACGCTGCAGGTGATAAAGGCAGGGCAGCAGGGGCATGTTGAAATGAGATGGGGTCATCTCGCAGACGTTGATACGCGCGCGGCGGCGGCGGCTATCATGCAGCATATCGGGCGTTCTTCGTCCTCGCGGGGCCAGCAGGAGATCAGCCTGTCGCTGACCAATGCCGCCAGCGGCATCTCGGTGGAGCTTCATCACCCGGCCTCTGGGGAAAGCACCACCCCGGCTTTTATTGAGGCTGAGTTAAAGAAAATTGTGCAGATCGTTGATGGCTACGAGGCGGCAGAAGATACCCATATTGTGGAGTAGCGTGTCGCCTGGGTAAAAAAAATCCACGCCGCTGCGTGGATTTTTTTGCGCGGTGGCGGCGAAAACGCCAGTTAGCGGGATCAGACGTTGAACAGGAAGTTCATCACATCGCCATCTTTCACGATGTAGTCTTTACCTTCAGCACGCATTTTACCGGCTTCTTTCGCGCCCTGTTCGCCTTTGTAGGCAATGAAGTCTTCATAAGCGATGGTCTGCGCGCGGATAAAGCCTTTTTCGAAGTCGGTGTGGATCTTACCGGCTGCCTGCGGCGCGGTCGCTCCCACCGGGATGGTCCATGCGCGAACTTCTTTCACGCCCGCGGTGAAGTAGGTCTGCAGGTTCAGCAGAGCGTAACCGGCGCGGATCACGCGGTTCAGGCCCGGCTCTTCGAGGCCCAGCTCAGCCATGAACTCGTCACGCTCTTCATCGTCCAGCTCGGCGATGTCCGCTTCAACGGCGGCGCACACCGGCACCACCACAGACCCTTCCTGCTCGGCGATGGCGCGAACCTGATCGAGGTACGGGTTGTTCTCGAAACCGTCTTCATTGACGTTCGCGATGTACATGGTCGGCTTCAGGGTCAGGAAGCTCAGATAGCGGATGGCCTCTTTCTCTTCTTTGGTCAGATCCAGCGCGCGCAGCATACCGGCGTTTTCCAGCTGCGGCAGGCATTTTTCCAGCGCGGCCAGCTCAACCTTCGCGTCTTTATCGCCGCCTTTGGCTTTTTTGGAGACGCGGTGAATCGCGCGTTCGCAGGTATCAAGGTCAGACAGCGCCAGTTCGGTGTTGATAACGTCGATATCTTCCGCCGGGTTCACTTTCCCCGCGACGTGAATAATATTATCGTTTTCAAAACAGCGAACCACATGGCCGATGGCTTCGGTTTCACGGATGTTGGTCAGAAACTGGTTGCCAAGACCTTCACCTTTGGACGCGCCTTTCACCAGGCCCGCGATATCCACGAACTCCATGGTGGTCGGCAGGATGCGCTGCGGTTTGACGATTTCAGCCAGCTTGTCCAGACGCGGATCGGGCATCGGTACGACACCGGTGTTCGGCTCAATGGTACAGAAGGGGAAGTTGGCCGCTTCAATACCCGCTTTGGTGAGCGCATTGAACAGGGTGGATTTGCCGACGTTGGGCAAACCGACGATACCGCATTTGAATCCCATGATTTAAATCACCTTAATCTTTGGATAATCAATCTGTTACAAGGAACAGATTGCAGAAAATTGAATAGCTTTGCCTATTATACACGGTGCGCGGCAAAAATGCCGCACGACAACGGCTTATTGCGCCTTAAAGGCGTGCAAACGGTTGGTCGCTTTGGTCAGCCCGTCCTTTAACCAGATTTCGGTACAGCGCGCCGCTTCGTCGACAGCGTCATCGATCAGTTTCTGCTCGCTGGCCGGTGGTTTGCCAAGCACAAAGCCGACAACCTTGTTTTTGTCGCCCGGATGGCCGATTCCGACGCGTAAACGGTGAAAGTTCGGGTTATTGCCGAGCTTACTGATGATATCCTTCAGGCCATTGTGGCCGCCATGGCCACCGCCAAGCTTAAATTTCGCCACGCC
Source organism: Klebsiella sp. P1954 (assembly GCF_018199955.1). NCBI lineage: Bacteria > Pseudomonadati > Pseudomonadota > Gammaproteobacteria > Enterobacterales > Enterobacteriaceae > Klebsiella > Klebsiella sp. P1954. The sequence continues at coordinate 5,124,013 of NZ_CP073373.1, forward strand.
CGGCGGTAAATCCAGTTCGTCATGGGCGACCAGAATTTCATCCGGGTTGATGCGATAAAAGGTCGCCATCGCGGCCACGGCTTTACCGCTGAGGTTCATAAAGGTAGTGGGGACCAGCAGGCGGACGTCCTCGCCCGCCAGGTTGATGCGCGAGGTGTAGCCGAAGAATTTGCTCTCTTCGCGCAGCGGCGCACGATGGCGATCCGCCAGTAAATCCACATACCAGGCGCCAGCGTTGTGCCGGGTGGCGGCATATTCCGCACCGGGGTTGGCCAGGCCGACAATCAGTTTAATGGTCACGTTTTCTATCCTGCATGGGGCATTCTCTGCCGCGTAGTGTACTGTCTGCGGGCGCGCTTGACAAAATTCTGGCTATTAGACAATACCCGCATTGATGATTTACTCACTAAATCATTAGAATTTGATATGGTTCATAGACTTATTTGTAAATTTTTGTCTATTCGCTGTTCACTAATGTGATCGTGGACGCACTCCGCAGAAGAGACCTTGTCTATACTACACCTATAAGATTTGGGGACATTCCCTGGCAACCCAAAGTCCGGAGGTGACACATGAAACGCAAAAACGCTTCGTTACTCGGTAACGTACTCATGGGGTTAGGGTTGGTGGTGATGGTTGTGGGGGTAGGTTACTCCATTCTGAACCAGCTTCCGCAGCTTAACCTGCCACAATTCTTTGCGCATGGCGCAATCCTAAGCATCTTCGTTGGCGCAGTGCTCTGGCTGGCCGGTGCCCGTATTGGCGGCCACGAGCAGGTCAGCGACCGCTACTGGTGGGTGCGCCACTACGATAAACGCTGCCGTCGTAACCAGCATCGTCACAGCTAACCGTAGCATGATTTCGCGCATCGGCCGCTGAAGGCCGATGCGCTTTTCTGTGTCTCACTTTATCTCTTCCTCTTTTTCCCGCCATATTACGCCCCCATTCCGTCCTGGCCTTCGTGCTGCTATGGTTGCCAGCAAAAATGAATAGCAAGCGCGGTTTTTGCTTGACCCTGACGTTACGTCAGGCTGCAGAGTAGCGGACCTGGCCACAGAGAGGAGCAGTCATGTTAATTCAGGTGGGAGAGCTGGCGAAGCGTGCCGGACTGACGGTACGTACGCTGCATCATTATGAACAGACGGGGCTGTTAACGCCTTCGGCCAGAAGCGAGGCGGGCTATCGGCTCTATAACCTGTCCGCGGTTCAGCGCCTGCATATGATAAAGGCGCTGGCGCAGGCCGGGCTAACGCTCGCCACAATCAAGGACTATCTCGATCGGCAAACGCTGTCGCTGCCCGAGCTGCTGACGCAGCAGATAGATATGCTCAACGCCCAGCTACGCGATGTTGGCAGGCTGCGCGACCGACTATTGGTGCTGCGCGAGGCGCTGGCGAGCGGCAATGAACCCGATCTGGAGTCCTGGCTACAGACGCTGGAGTTAATGAAAATGTACGATCGTTGGTTTAGTCAACAGGAGTTAGCCGCGCTGCCGTTTGCGGCACAGGATGAACAGCGGGCGCAGGCGTGGCGCGAGCTAACGGAGGAGGTGCAGACGCTGATGGCGAGCGGCTGCCCGACGGACAGTCCGCAGGCGATGCGTCTGGCGACGCGCTGGATGGAGCGCCTGGAGCAGGATACGGCCGGGCGTCCGGAGTTTCTGACCCGCCTGAACGAGATGCATGCCGCCGAGCCGCAGATGGTTGAACAGACCGGCGTCACGCCGGCAATCATCGCCTATATCACCGAGGCCTTTGCCGAAAGCAAACTGGCCATCTGGGCGCGGTACCTTGACGAAGAAGAGATGGCGTTCACCCGCCAGCACTATTTTGACCGGCTACAGGAGTGGCCTGCGCTGGTGGCGAAGCTGCATCAGGCGTGCCGGGAGGGCGTAGCGCCGGACTCGGCGTCGGGTCAGGCGCTGGCCCGGGCGTGGCTTGAACTGTTTCAGTCCTACGCCGGTACCCGGCCGCAGACGTTGCAGAAGTTTCGTCGGGCAATGGAGCAGGAGCCGCATTTGATGAAGGGCACCTGGATGACGCCGGCGGTGCTGAGCTGGCTGCAGCAGGCGACCGGATCCTTGATGCGGCAGGCGCAGGGACCTGCCGCCGGGTGATCACAGGTCAGCCAGCGCGGCCTGACGATCGGGGTAGAAGCTCAGGCGTCCGGGCAGCGGCTTGACGCCGGCGCGCGCTAGCGTGCGTAGCGGCTGAAACTCGAGGTTAGATACGCGCAATTCACAGCCTTCCGGCAGCTTGTTCACAAAGCGCTGGAAGGCATCCAGGCCACCGGCGTCGAGAACCGGCACCGCGTCCCATTTCAGCACCACGATGCGCTTGCCGGCGATCCGGGTCTCCAGATCGTTGAACAGGCCTTCGGCGGCGGCAAAGAACAGCGGCCCAATTACCCGCAGCACCAGCACATCGTCTGGCACCTCGACGTTGACCGGCGCCAGATGAGTCATGCGTGCGATACGGCGCATAAACAACAGCGAAGCCAGCACGATCCCGACGCTGATAGCGATCACCATGTCAAACAGCACCGTTAGCGACATGCACATTAGCATCACCACGATGTCGTCCTTCGGCGCGTGGCGCAGCAGATTGATGACTTTATGCGCCTCGCTCATATTCCATGCCACCATCAGCAGCAGGGCGGCCATCGCCGACAGCGGCAGCCAGGAGAGCAGTGGGGCGAGGATCAGCAGCGCCAGGATCACCAGCAGGGCGTGGATCACGGCGGCAACCGGCGATGTGGCGCCGGCGCGGACGTTCGCCGCCGAGCGGGCAATCGCCGCGGTGGCAGTGATCCCGCCGAAGAACGGCGCGACAATGTTGCCCAGCCCCTGGCCAATCAGCTCGCTATTGGCTTTGTGCTTGGTGCCGGTCATGCCATCAAGCACCACCGCGCACAGCAGAGATTCAATGGCGCCGAGCATCGCCATTGAGAAGGCGGCAGGCAGCAGAGCCTGCAGCGAGGCCCAGCTCAGGGTAAAGTTTGAGCCCGGCATATCCCAGGGCAATACCAGCTGCGGCAGCAGCTGCGGAATGCCATTGCCCTGAGTGCCGTCCACCAGCTGATAATGGAACTGCGAGCCGATCGTCGCGACATCGCCGCCGAGCAAGTTGACCACCAGCATGACCGCACAGCCGCCCAGCAGCGCCGGGAGGTGGCCCGGCAGGCGGATACCCAGCCGCGGCCAGAGGATCAGAATGCCAAGAGTAACGACGCCGATGGCGGCATCGCCAACGTTAATGGTCGGTAGGGCCATCGCCAGCGCCGCCACTTTCTGCAGATAATGCTCCGGCACATGGGGCATCTGCAGGCCGAGGAAATCTTTAATCTGCATGGTGCCGATGGTGATACCGATCCCCGAGGTGAAGCCGAGGGTGACTGACAGCGGGATGTATTCGATCAGGCGGCCAAAGCGCGCCAGGCCGAAGAGGATTAAAAAGATCCCCGACATCAGCGTCGCCACCAGCAGTCCCGCCAGACCAAACTGCTGGGAAACCGGATAGAGGATCACCACAAAGGCGGCGGTCGGACCGGAAACGCTAAAGCGTGACCCGCCGGTCAAGGCGATCACAATTCCTGCCACCGCTGAGGTATAGAGGCCGTACTGCGGCGGCACGCCGCTGCCAATCGCCAGCGCCATCGCCAGCGGAATCGCAATGATCCCGACGGTGATCCCGGCGATCAGGTCACGCGTGAAGCGGGCGGTGGTGTACTTTTCTTTCCAACAAGCGTCGATGAGGGCGCGGAAAGGCATCACATGTGAGGAAAATAATCTGTTCACAATAATGTTTCATCCATGAGCGCATCATCTGTCAACTAAATGGCAGGTGAAGGAGGCATTGATCATACAAATAAGGTGCGGAGACAAAAAAACCCGCCGCAGCGGGTTTTTGTGCTGGGCTCGATTAATGTTCGAACATAGCAGAGATAGATTCTTCATTGCTGATACGGCGAATAGCTTCAGCCAGCATACCGGAGAGCGTCAGAGTACGCACTTTATCCAGCGCTTTAATTTCTGGTGCCAGCGGAATGGTATCGCAGACGACAAATTCATCAATGACAGAGTTTTTGATGTTCTGGATAGCGTTGCCGGAGAAGATTGGGTGCGTCGCGTAAGCGAATACGCGTTTCGCGCCACGCTCTTTCAGCGCTTCTGCCGCTTTACACAGGGTGCCGCCGGTGTCGATCATATCGTCGACCATCACGCAGTCACGACCGGCAACGTCGCCGATGATGTGCATCACCTGGGAGACGTTGGCGCGCGGACGGCGCTTGTCGATGATAGCCATATCGGTATCATTCAGCAGTTTAGCGATAGCGCGGGCACGCACGACGCCGCCGATGTCCGGAGAAACCACAATCGGGTTGTCCAGGTTCAGCTGCAGCATATCTTCCAGCAGGATTGGGCTGCCGAACACGTTATCGACTGGCACATCGAAGAAGCCCTGGATCTGTTCTGCGTGCAGGTCAACGGTCAGCACGCGGTCAACGCCGACGCTGGACAGAAAATCCGCCACCACTTTCGCGGTGATTGGCACACGAGCAGAACGAACACGACGGTCCTGACGAGCATAACCGAAGTAAGGGATAACGGCGGTGATACGACCTGCCGAAGCACGACGCAGAGCATCAACCATAACAACCAGTTCCATCAGGTTGTCATTGGTGGGAGCACAAGTGGACTGGATGATGAAAATATCACCACCGCGTACGTTTTCATTGATTTGTACGCTGACTTCGCCGTCGCTAAAACGACCTACAGCGGCGTCGCCAAGAGAAGTGTACAGGCGGTTGGCAATACGTTGTGCTAGTTCCGGGGTGGCGTTACCAGCAAAAAGCTTCATATCAGGCACGAGAAGAACCTCAGGCATGCGTCCAGTGGTGGATGAATGGGCCAATAATGTGCGGGATGGCGCCATTCGATCCAGTCGGTGTATTTAAAGAGCACGATGCAACGTCTGGAACAGGGTGACGTTGTCACCGTAACTCAATTTCCCCGGCTGACTCATTATCAATGTGCCATCACGGCGCAGGATTCAGAGCAGGGCCTGCTTGAGCGGCGAAAGGTTAACTCCGCGCGCCACAAAGCCATTTAGCCATGCCGGGGCAGTGTCCAGCACCTGGCGGGCAGCGGATTCGGTGTTAAATTCAGCAAACACACAGGCCCCTGTGCCGGTCAGGCGTGACGGCGCATATTCTAACAGCCAGGAAAGCGCGGCATCAACCTCGCGAAAACGTTTTCTTGCGATAAGCTCGCAATCGTTGCTGAATTCACAATTTAATAACGTATTAATTGACCGGCGCGGGGTATTTCGTGGTAGCTCCGGATCGCGAAAAATGATCGGCGTCGGAATACTGACCCCCGGGTGGGCCACCAGGTACCATTTTTCCTCGGGTTCTACCGGCGTCAGTATTTCACCCACCCCCTCGGCGAAGGCGGCATGGCCGCGCACGAAAACCGGCACATCGGCCCCCAGCTGAAGGCCAAGAGTCGCCAGCTCATCTTCCGAGAGACCGCAGCCCCACAGATGGTTGAGCGCCACCAGCACGGTGGCGGCATTGGAGGAGCCACCGCCCAGGCCGCCGCCCATCGGCAGGCGCTTATCGATACTGATATCGGCGCCGCTGCCCGCCGGCAGGCGATCGCTTTCGCTGGCGGCATGCATCAGCAGACGCGCGGCGCGAACGATCAGATTCTCCTCGTCCGGCACGCCGGCCACCGGCGTCAGCAGGCGCAGTTGGCCGTCAGTACGCGGTTCGATGGTCAACGTATCGCCGTAATCGAGAAACTGAAACAGCGTTTGCAGGGTATGGTAACCATCGGCCCGCTGGCCGGTGATATATAAAAACAGATTCAGTTTTGCAGGAGAGGGCCAGCGGGTCATCATTTCACGATCCAGTTATCCATCTTCAGCTTGATGCGCTGAGCGCCATTGTTCAGCTCGACATTGGACGGTAGGGCTGGCTGGGTATCGCTGGTGTAGCCGCCGTAGGTCACGTGCCAGGTTTTGCCGTTTTGCGTATAGTTCAGTTCACGCAGACGGTACCGATCGTCCAGCGAATAGTCGGTGGCGTCGCCCGGCAGGCCGATGATCCACTGGCGCAGGCTGTTCAACGGGATCGGCATCCCGGTCAGACGGCCAATCATCTCTTCGGCATCAGTGGCGGTATAGGTCTGGCCTTTGTTATCGATCAGCTGCACGCTGCCCGGCTGCGCGGTCAGCGACAGCTCGGTGCTGCCCAGCGGGTTGGTCAGCAGCAGGCGATAGCGGTCCTGGCCGGTTTGCTGCCAGAAGAAGCGGGCATAGACTTTTTGCTCATCGGAAAGATAGGCAAACGCCCCGCGGGTCTGGAACTGATTGAGGCTGCGGACAGCCTGCTGGTGCTGACGCCACTGCGGCGAATCCGGGCTTTTGCCAGGCCCTTGCGGCGTATGAAGAGAACAGGCGGTGAGGACGAGGCTGGCCAGCGGCAGCAGGCGGAACAGTCGATTCATAATGATGACAAATCCTTGATGTCTACAGGGAAAAACGGCGACAGGGAACAGCGGGCCGATTTGTGTAGCAGGTTACATTTATAACCCTTAATGCTAGCGTCGCCGGGCGATAGCGTCTACGTTCAAGTTGTCTGAAATCAAAAAATTAACCTTAATGGCGGTCTTGCTTTAACTATTACTCCAAAAGGGGAGCCTCTCTTTTATTGATTACGCGCATCCTGTATGATGCACTCAGACTAACCTTAGCAACGCTGGTACTACTCCCTCACAATGACCCTTTTAGCTCTTGGCATCAATCACAAAACAGCTCCGGTCGCCCTGCGAGAACGCGTCACGTTTTCGCCGGAAACGCTCGATAAGGCGCTGGAGAGCTTGCTGGCTCAGCCGATGGTGCAGGGTGGGGTGGTGCTGTCGACCTGCAACCGCACGGAACTCTATCTCAGCGTCGAAGAGCAGGATAACCTGCAGGAAGCGCTGATCCGCTGGCTGTGCAACTACCACGGCCTCAACGAAGAAGACCTGCGAAAAAGCCTTTACTGGCATCAGGATAATGACGCCGTCAGCCATCTGATGCGCGTCGCCAGCGGCCTCGATTCGCTGGTGCTGGGCGAGCCGCAGATCCTCGGCCAGGTGAAAAAAGCCTTCGCCGACTCCAGCCGCGGCCATCTTAACGTCAGCGAGCTGGAGCGGATGTTCCAGAAATCCTTTTCAGTGGCTAAGCGCGTGCGTACCGAAACCGATATCGGCGCCAGCGCGGTCTCTGTGGCTTTCGCCGCCTGTACCCTGGCGCGGCAAATCTTTGAATCGCTCTCCAGCGTCACCGTGTTACTGGTCGGCGCCGGTGAAACCATTGAGCTGGTAGCGCGCCATCTTCGCGAACATCATGTGCGCAAAATGGTGATCGCCAACCGCACCCGTGAACGCGCCCAGGCGCTGGCGGAGGAAGTGGGCGCCGAGGTGATAGCCCTCAGCGATATCGACGAACGGCTGAAAGAGGCCGACATCATTATCAGCTCCACCGCCAGCCCGCTGCCGATCATCGGCAAAGGCATGGTGGAGCGTGCGCTTAAGGCGCGGCGTAACCAGCCGATGCTGCTGGTGGATATCGCCGTCCCGCGCGACGTTGAACCAGAGGTCGGCAAACTGGCTAACGCCTACCTCTACAGCGTCGACGATTTGCAAAACATTATTCAGCATAACCTGGCGCAGCGTAAGGCTGCCGCGGTGCAGGCGGAATCGATCGTCGAGCAGGAAACCAGCGAATTTATGGCCTGGCTGCGTGCGCAGAGCGCCAGCGAGACCATTCGCGAATACCGTTCTCAGTCTGAGCAGGTCCGTGAGGAGCTGACGGCGAAAGCGCTGGCCGCGCTGGAGCAGGGCGGTGATGCCCAGGAAATTATGCAGGATCTGGCGCGCAAGCTCACTAACCGCCTGATCCACGCGCCAACCAAATCTCTTCAGCAGGCCGCCCGTGACGGGGACGACGAACGTCTGCATATTCTGCGCAACAGCCTCGGGCTGGAATAGCGCACCTTTCTCTTATTTTCAGGACAGGGTGAATTCACGCCTATGAAGTCTTCTATTGTTGCCAAACTGGAAGCGTTGTACGAGCGCCATGAAGAAGTGCAGGCGCTGCTCGGCGATGCCGCGACGATTGCCGATCAGGATAAATTCCGCGCGCTGTCGCGGGAGTATGCTCAACTGAGCGATGTGGCGCGCTGCTATACCGACTGGCGTCAGGTGCAGGAGGATATTGAAACCGCGCAGATGATGCTCGACGATCCGGAAATGCGCGAAATGGCGCAGGAAGAGCTGCGTGACGCCAAAGAAAAAGGCGACCAGCTGGAGCAACAGCTGCAGGTTCTCCTCCTGCCGAAAGATCCTGATGACGAGCGTAACGCCTTCGTGGAAGTGCGCGCCGGGACCGGCGGCGACGAAGCAGCGCTGTTTGCCGGCGATCTGTTCCGCATGTACACCCGTTACGCAGAATCGCGCCGCTGGCAGGTAGAGATCCTCAGCGCCAACGAAGGTGAGCACGGCGGCTTTAAAGAGGTGATCGCCAAGATCAGCGGCGACGGCGTTTACGGTCGGCTGAAATTTGAATCCGGCGGCCATCGCGTGCAGCGTGTGCCGGCCACCGAATCGCAGGGGCGGATCCACACCTCCGCCTGTACGGTGGCGGTGATGCCGGAGCTGCCGGAAGCCGAAATGCCGGACATTAACCCGGCGGATCTGCGCATCGATACCTTCCGTTCCTCCGGGGCAGGCGGTCAGCACGTTAACACCACCGACTCGGCTATCCGCATTACCCACCTGCCCACCGGCATCGTGGTGGAGTGCCAGGACGAGCGTTCTCAGCATAAAAACAAAGCCAAGGCGCTGTCGGTGCTGGGCGCGCGCATCCGCGCCGCCGAAGTGGCCAAACGTCAGCAGGCGGAAGCCTCCACGCGCCGCAACCTGCTGGGCAGCGGCGACCGCAGCGACCGCAATCGCACCTATAACTTCCCGCAGGGCCGCGTGACCGACCACCGCATCAACCTGACGCTCTACCGTCTGGATGAGGCGATGGAGGGCAAACTCGACATGCTGATTGAGCCGATTGTCCAGGAACATCAGGCCGATCAGCTGGCGGCGCTGTCCGAGCAGGAATGATGACCTTTCAGGCCTGGCTGCAGCAGGCGATCGCCCGCCTGGCGGAGAGCGACAGCCCGAGACGCGACGCCGAGATCTTGCTGGGACACGTTACCGGCCGGGCGCGAACCTGGATTTTGGCCTTCGGTGAAACGACGCTCTCTGCTGACGAGGCGGCGAGGCTGGAGGCGCTCTTGGTGCGACGCCAGCGCGGGGAACCTATTGCTCATCTGGTCGGGCAGCGCGAGTTTTGGTCGCTGCCGCTGTTCGTCTCCCCGGCGACGCTGATCCCCCGCCCGGATACCGAATGTCTGGTAGAGCAGGCGCTGGCGCGTCTGCCAACCGCGCCGTGCCGTATTCTCGACCTCGGCACCGGGACCGGCGCCATTGCCCTGGCGCTGGCCAGCGAACGTCCGGACTGTGAGGTCACCGCGGTGGACGTGATGCCGGACGCCGTGGCGCTGGCGTTGCGCAATGCCGAACATCTGGGCATCGCTAACGTGACGATAAGTCAAAGCGACTGGTTTAGCGCGCTGGCCGGGCAGCGCTTCGCCACGATCGTCAGCAATCCCCCCTATATCGACGCCGCCGACCCGCATCTCGCCGAAGGCGATGTGCGCTTTGAGCCGTTGACGGCGCTGGTCGCAGGCGACCAGGGGCTGGCCGATCTGGCGCATATCATCCGCGAGGGACGGCAGTATCTGCAGCCCGGCGGTTGGATGCTGCTGGAGCATGGCTGGACTCAGGGCGAGGCGGTTCGCGCGCTGTTCCGCGAAGCGGGCTATCTGGACGTCGCGACCTGTCGCGACTATGGCGACAATGAGCGTCTGACCCTCGGACGTTTACCCGACATGGAGAATGTTGGCTGATGAACTTATTCACGGCTGTCCTCTACCTGCACATTGCCACAGTGGCGGTGTCGGTAGGATTGTTCGTTTTACGTTACTGGTGGATGTATCACCAGAGCCCGCTGCTGAACCAGCGGTGGGTGCGAATTGCGCCGCACTGCAGCGATACGCTGCTGTTTCTCAGCGGCGCAGGGTTAATGGCGATAACGCACTACCTGCCGTTCACAGAAGACGGCGCATGGCTGACTGAAAAGCTGTTTGGCGTTATCATTTACATCGCATTAGGTTTTATCGCGTTGGGCCGTCGTCGTCCGCGCAGCCAGCAGAGCCGCTTTATCGCGTTCCTGCTGGCGCTGGTGGTGTTGTTTATCATCATTCAACTCGCCATCACAAGAATACCGATACTGGGGTAGGTCATGGGGTCATTAGCGGATTTCGAATTTAACAAAGCGCCATTGTGTGATGGCATGGTCCTCATTTCTGAACAGGTCCGCGACGATTTTCCGTCGCGTTTTGTCGAGGAAGAGCTGCAGCGATTGCTGCGCCTCGCGCAGGAGGAGATTGCGCCGTCGTGGGACCAGGAGCGCCAGATAGAACGATTGCTGGAGCTGTTTTACGACGAGTGGGGCTTTGGCGCCTCGCAGGGCGTGTATCGTCTTTCCGACGCGCTATGGCTGGATAAAGTGCTGGTTAACCGCCAGGGGAGCGCGGTGTCGTTAGGCGCGATCCTGCTGTGGATCGCCCAGCGCCTGGCGCTGCCGGTGGTGCCGGTGATCTTCCCGACCCAGATGCTGCTGCGTGCGGACCCGGAAACCAGCGAAGAGATGTGGCTGATTAATCCGTTTAACGGCGAGACCCTCGACGAGCATACCCTGGAGGTATGGCTGAAGGGCAACATCGGGCCGGTGGCGGAACTGTTTAATGAAGATCTCGACGAAGCGGATAACGCCGAGGTGATCCGCAAGCTGCTGGACACCCTGAAGTCGGCGCTGATGGAAGAGCGGCAGATGGAGCTGGCCCTGCGCGCCAGCGAAGCGCTGCTGCAGTTTAATCCGGAAGATCCGTATGAGATCCGCGACCGCGGGCTGATATACGCCCAGCTGGACTGCGATCACGTGGCGCTGTTGGATCTGAGCTATTTCGTTGAGCAGTGCCCGGAGGATCCGATCAGCGAGATGATCCGCGCGCAGATCAACACGATTTCGCATAAACAAATTACATTGCATTAGTCTGGAACCATTCCGGTTACACCCTGATAAGGCGAACTTATGAAACAAAAAGTGGTTAGCATTGGTGATATCAACGTAGCGAACGACCTGCCGTTCGTGCTGTTCGGCGGGATGAACGTGCTGGAGTCGCGCGACCTGGCGATGCGTATCTGCGAACATTATGTCACCGTTACGCAGAAGCTTGGTATTCCCTACGTCTTCAAAGCCTCCTTTGATAAAGCCAACCGTTCCTCCATCCACTCCTATCGTGGGCCGGGTCTGGAAGAAGGGATGAAGATTTTCCAGGAGCTGAAGCAGACCTTTGGCGTGAAAATCATCACCGACGTTCATGAAGCCAGCCAGGCGCAGCCGGTAGCTGACGTGGTGGACGTGATCCAGCTTCCGGCTTTCCTCGCGCGCCAGACTGACCTGGTGGAAGCGATGGCGAAGACCGGGGCGGTGATCAACGTCAAGAAGCCGCAGTTCGTCAGCCCGGGTCAGATGGGCAACATCGTCGATAAGTTTATCGAAGGGGGTAACGACAAAGTAATCCTCTGCGACCGCGGCGCTAACTTCGGTTACGACAACCTGGTCGTGGATATGCTCGGCTTCGGCGTGATGAAGAAAGCCTCCAACAACTCGCCGGTCATTTTCGACGTCACCCACGCGCTGCAGTGCCGCGACCCGTTTGGCGCAGCCTCCGGCGGTCGTCGTGCGCAGGTGAGCGAGCTGGCCCGCGCCGGTATGGCGGTAGGTATCGCCGGTCTGTTTATTGAAGCGCATCCGGATCCGGACCACGCGAAATGCGACGGCCCGTCCGCGCTGCCGCTGGATAAACTGGAGCCGTTCCTCAAACAGATGAAAGCGATTGACGATCTGGTGAAAAGCTTCGACGAGCTGGATACCAGCAAGTAAGCCTGACTGCATCAGTAAAAAAGCCTGCCGGCGTCAAAACCGGCAGGCTTTTTTTCGCCCGGACTCCGCCGGGTGGGAAAACGGGGTCAGGCGAAAATGGTCATCAGATAGGCGGCGAACAGCGCCATGTGGGCCGCGCCGTTCAGCACATTGGTGCGTCCGGTGGAGAAGGAGATATGGCACAGCACCAGCGAGGCGACCATCACCACCATCTCCGGGGCGCCAAGGCCAAAGCGCAGCTCATTGCCGGTCAGGAAGGCGATGAGGGTGACCACCGGGACCGTCAGCGAGATGGTGGCCAGCACAGAGCCGAAAAACAGATTCATCGCCCGCTGTACCTGATTGTTGAGCACCGCTTTCAGGGCGCCAAGGCCTTCCGGCGACAGGATCAGCAGAGCCACCAGGAAGCCGGTAAAGGCCACCGGGGCATTCATGCTGGTCAACAGCGTTTCCAGCGGGTTAGCGTTCATTTTGGTAACCGCGATCACTGCCACCAGGTGCACCAGCAGCCAGGCGGTATGCCACCCGCTGCTATGGGCGGACGGTTTACCGTGGTGCGGGTCGTCATCGTCGCTGTCGTCTTCATGCTCATAAACAAACAGGCTCTGATGGGTTTTGGTCTGAATAAGCAGGAAAACGCCGTACATGGCCGCCGAAATTACCGCCACCAGCAGCGATTGCCCGGTGCTGAAGTTCGCGCCCGGCAGCGCCATCGGAAAGACCAGCACGATAATCGCTAGCGGAAACAGGGCGATAAGATACTGCTTAATGCCGAACAGATTCATATATTGGGTGGCGAATTTACGCCCGCCCAGCAGCAGAGAGAAACCGACCAGACCGCCGGTGACGATCATAATAATGGAGTAGAGGGTATCCCGCATCAAGGTCGGCGCGGCGTCGCCGGTGGCCATTAAGGCAGAGATCAAACTGACCTCAAGGATAACCACCGACAGGCTTAAAATCAGGGAGCCATAGGGTTCGCCCAGGCGGTGGGCGAGGACGTCGGCGTGGCGGACCACGCTGAAGGCGCTGCTCAAAATGCCGACCAGCGCGAGGATATTGATCGCGATAACCACTGGCAGTGACTGGCTGCTGCCCCAGAAAAACAGCACCGCCAGCGCCAGCACCGGAAAGACGAGGGAAGACTCCTTATGGCGGGTTTTTACCGCCTCATGTGCATGGGTCATGAACCATCTCCATTTATGCAGGTGTTATAATTATAAAAACGTAGGGCGGTAAAGTAACAGATCTTGCTAAATTACCGCTGGTTTTTTACTTAAATTTACGGGTATCGAGGGATATCTTGATTAGTTTATTATAATTTATGTTTACTTATATTTAGTTCTTATTATTCAGATAATTACTAAAATAATTTTTCTACTCATTTTGACCTTGATAGCCAGCCGACTGCGTACCAGACTTAAACTTAATGCTCAAACAGGAGGTCAGTATGCCCTATCGCAGTAAACAAGAACTCCCCGACAGCGTTCAGCATGTACTGCCTGCCCATGCGCAGGAAATTTATAAAGAAGCGTTTAACAGCGCCTGGGATCAATATAAAGATAAAGACGAGCGGCGCGATGACGCCAGCCGCGAAGAGACGGCGCACAAAGTCGCCTGGGCGGCGGTGAAGAACAGCTATGAGAAAGGCGATGATGATAAGTGGCATAAGAAAAAATAATCGCTGACGCCGCTTTTTCGCTTGCCAGCGCCCCGCTGATTGCTTATTGAAAGATAAAGCTGGATAATATTTCAGCAATATTGACGGATGCATGAGACGAACGCCGGGAAGCGGGCAGTGGCGGAGGTAGTAAACAGTGTTAACTCGTGATTTCTTAATGAATGCGGATTGTAAGACAGCGTTTGGCGCTATTGAGGAATCGCTACTCTGGTCGGCAGAACAACGTGCAGCCTCGCTGGCGGCGACGCTGGCCTGCCGCCCGGATGATGGCTCAGTATGGATCTTTGGCTACGGTTCGCTTATCTGGAACCCGGCGCTCAATTATCGCGAGTCCTGCACCGGCACGCTGCCGGGCTGGCACCGCGCGTTTTGCCTGCGGTTGACCGCCGGGCGCGGTAGTGCCTGCCAGCCGGGACGCATGCTGGCTCTCAAAGAGGGCGGCCGAACCACCGGCGTCGCCTATCGTCTGCCTGACGACACGCTGGAGGAGGAGCTGACCCTGCTGTGGAAGCGGGAGATGATCACCGGCTGCTATCTGCCCACCTGGTGCAAGCTGGAGCTGGACGACGGACGGACGGTGAATGCCCTGGTGTTTATTATGGATCCGCGCCATCCACTGTTTGAACCGGATACCAGTGCCCAGGTTATCGCCCCGCTGATCGCCCGGGCCAGCGGGCCGCTCGGCACCAACGCCCAGTATCTGTTTTCGCTTGAGCAGGCGCTGCGCAAGCTGGGCATGCACGATGCCAGTCTCGATGACCTGGTGGCCAGCGTCCGCGCGCTGTTGGGCGAGAGTCCGACGCCGGGCCTGGCCTGAGCGCGCGCAAAAGAAAACGCCCGGCATGACCGGGCGTCCGATTGCTGACCAGTAAGGAAAAAGCGTGGTTTTTCCTTACTGGTGGTTATCAGCCGAAAATCAATAAATTGATTTTCCTTGTTATTTTTCTGGTGCAATCTGCAAGTACAATGATTGCATGAGGTTTGTCATGAATCCCACGCCCGGCATGACCGGGCATGTGTTCTGGCAGTGACGGTCAGGCCGGCACGTAGCTGATGGAGTGCTCCAGCGACTGGCTGTGACTGTCGATAAGCACGTTCCAGGTGCCGCTGTAGGGCACCGTCAGATAGGCGCTGTCCCGATCCTGCACGCTCAGAATATCCGCATGACTGTCGCCCGGGACCTTCGCGCTCATCAGATGAATATGGCAGCGCTCTGAGCACCGCACCACCAGCGTGTCACCACCAAATAACGTCAAACTTGCTTTAACCATCGCCATTTTATACCCCGTTTCTGTCCCGCTACAGCATCCTGCCCACCCAGTCCTCGCGTGATATTGTTCACACTTTGCTCTGTGCATCACACCAAACGGCGCGGGTCGGGATGCTGATTTTGATCAAAAAAAGGGATAAAGATTAAACAAAAATGACGTTGTTCCTGAAAGCATTCAGCTAACGTTTTTTTTACCTCTGCAGGCGGCGAAACCTGATATTTCCTGCCGTTTGGCGCCCCAGATTCAGAAGGTCAGCACTTTATCTGCCGCCAGGGTCCACTGGGCCAGCTCAACGAGAGTGCCAACCTCCACGCCGTCAACCAGCGGCAGTGCGCTGACCCCGCGGCCGTCCGCGCAGGTTTTACACAGCTTCACGGGAACCTGCTGGGCGGTGAGGATCTCCAGCATCTGCTGCACATTATACCCTTCTGCCGGCTTCTGCCCCCGCAGCCCGGCGGTGACGGCGTCGGACATCAGAAACAGCTTGAGATCGAGGTCGGACTGCTGCTCGCGCAGGGCAATGGCCAGGCGCAGGCTGTTGAACAGGGATTCGCTGCCGTAGGCGGCGCCGTTGGCGATGATCACAATACGTTGCATACAAACTCCTTCTTAAAGGCACGGTTATTGCTTTAGGCAGTATAAAGCGTTAACCCGGAGGAGGGGTATGAATAATACGACTGGTCATGCGCACGATGCGACGGCCTGGCTGCAGCTGGCGCGTCGCCTGCAAAAACAACAGCTTCAGCAGCTTAGCCAACTGGGGGAACTGGCCAGCCAGCTCAGCGCGCTGGTGCATATGCTGCAGTGTGAGCGCGGGGCGTCGAATATCTATCTTTGCTCGGGCGGCTTGCTGTATACAGCGGAGTGTCGGGCGGGAGGGGCGCTGGTTGACGAGCGGCTAGCCCTGTTTTATGCCAGCCTCGAACGGGCGCGCGCGGTAGCCGGCAGCGCGCTGTGCTGGCGTATCGCCAGAGCGGTTGACGAGCTGGCGCAGCTCCCGGCGCTACGCGCGCAGATCGGCCGCCGGCAAATTGCCGCTGAAGCCGCGACGGAGCAGTTCAGCCGCGTCATCCGCCATCTGCTGAACATCGCCCCGCAGCTCAATGACAGCATTGACGATCCGCCGGTGGCTGGTCGGTTGGTCGCCCTGTACAGCTTTATGCAGGGAAAAGAGCTGGTGGGCCAGGAGCGCGCGCTGGGAGCATTGGGCTTTACCCGCGGCGAGTTCAGCGACAGCCTGCGCCAGCAGCTGGTGGACCGTATTGACGGTCAGCAGCCCTGCTTCGACAGCTTTCAGGCGCTGGGCAGCCCGGCGACCGTCCAGTTGTTCAGAACCCAGTGCCACGCCGGTCTGGATATTGAACAGCTGCGGCGGATCGCCTGTACCCGCCAGCCGGCTGCCGACGGCGGGGAAACGGCGCTGCGCTGGTTTGGCCTGCAAACCCAACGGCTTGAGCAACTGCGCGAAGTGGAAGAGCAACTGATCGACGATCTGCTGGATGCCACCGACGCGCTGTTAGCAGACGACGCGCCTGGCTGGCAGGCCGGAGAGGAAGACGATAGCGTGACGCCACGGCTCGATAAACAGCTACTGCCGCTGGTGCGCCAGCAGGCCTATGAGCTGCAGCAGCTCTCCAGCCAGCTGGCCTCGCTGAAAGACGTGCTCGAAGAGCGCAAGCTGATCGAAAAAGCGAAAAGTCTGCTGATGACGCACCAGGGAATGCAGGAGGAGCAGGCCTGGCAGACGCTGCGCAAGATGGCCATGGACAAAAACCAGCGTATGGTTGAGATAGCCCGCGCGCTGCTGATGGTGAAGGCGATTTGGCCGCTAACACCAAAGGAGTAGATGCACAATCGATGGGCATTCTTTGCCTGCCGGCGGTGCATTTTTAGGTGAAAAACCGGCCAGCGTTGGGAAAAAGCCCGCCAGCGCGCTATTGCCAAAGCTGGCATCCCGTTTGCATTACTTATTAAGTGAATAAAAGTCCGGGCAACGAACCAATGGCGGTTCGGGGGCCCGTGGATAAAGGCGTCCTGCAGTGCGTATGCACTGTCGGGCGCTTTTTTTTTGCGCATGGTGGAGCGGATATGGGCGACAAATTTTCAATTTCCCGGCGGCGCTTGCTGCAGGCAGGGGCCGCGCTGGGCGGCGCGATGCTGCTGCCGGGCGTGATGCAGGCCGCCTGGGCCGGCGGCTCGGACAAACCGGAGCAAACCCGCGTGCGGGTCGGATTTATTCCGCTGACCGATTGCGCGCCGCTGGCCATCGCCGCGGCGAAGGGGTTTGACCAAAAATATGGCATCACCCTGGTGGCGAGTAAGGAAGCCAGCTGGGCGGCGGTGCGCGACAAGCTGGTGGCCGGCGAGCTCGACGCGGCGCATATTCTCTATGGCCTGCTGTACGGCCTCGAACTGGGGATCGCCAGCAAGCCGCAGGCGATGGCCAATTTGATGACCCTCAACCGCAATGGGCAGGCGATTACCCTCTCCAGCGAGCTGCAGGAGAAAGGGGTGACCGACCTCGGCGGGCTGAAGCGGCTGATCGACCGCAGCGCGCCGGGCAGTTACACCTTCGCCCATACCTTTCCTACCGGCACCCATGCCATGTGGCTTTACTACTGGCTGGCGAGCGCCGGCATCGATCCCTTCAACGATGTGCGCACCGTCGTGGTGCCGCCGCCGCAGATGGTGATGAACATGCGCATCGGCAATATGAGCGGCTTTTGCGTCGGCGAGCCGTGGAACGCCCGCGCTATTAACGACCGTATCGGCTTCACCGCGGCCACTTCCCAGGATATCTGGCCCGAGCATCCGGAAAAGGTGCTGGGCACCCGTCGCGACTGGGTGGAACGCAACCCGAACACCGCCCGCGCGCTGGTGGCGGCCCTGATGGAGGCGCAGCGCTGGATCGCCGCCTCGCCGGAGAACACCCGGGAGACGGCCCGCCTGCTCGCCAGACGCGGCTGGCTCAATACCAAGGAGCAATACCTCACCGGCCGGATGCTTGGAGAGTATGACAACGGCCTTGGCCGCCGCTGGCAGGATGCCCATCCGATGCGCTTCTGGGCCGGGGGCGAGGTGAGTTTCCCGTGGCTGTCGGACGGGATGTGGTTCCTCACCCAGTTCCGCCGCTGGGGGTTGCTGAAGCAGGCTCCGGATTACCTCGCGGTGGCGTCGCGCATTAACCGCATCGATGTCTGGCAGGCTGCCGCCCAGGCGGTAGGAGGGATCAGCGCGCCGGCAGCCAGGATGCGCAGCAGCACACTAATGGACGGGACGGTCTGGAACGGGTCCGACCCGGAAGGCTACGCCCGCCATTTCTCTATTCAACGTAAGGGGGCATGAGATGAAGCAGGCACAACGTAAGCAACCGGTCGTCAGCGTGGACAACGCGCCTGGCGAAGTGATTATCCTGCCGCCGGTGCAGGTCCGGCGCACCACGCCGACCGTCACGCGCTGGCTGCGTGAGCTCACCCAGCGCCTGCTGCCCCCGCTGTTGGGGCTGGGTGTGCTGCTGCTGGCCTGGCAGCTGGCGGCGATGCATAGCAAAGGCTTTCCCACGCCGCTGAGCACGCTGGACTCGGCGCTGACCCTGTTTGCCGATCCGTTCTATCAGGACGGGCCCAATGACATGGGCATCGGCTGGAACGTGCTGGCCTCCCTGCAGCGCGTGGCGGTGGGCTTCGGCCTGGCGGCGCTGGCGGGCATTCCGCTGGGGTTTTTGATCGGCCGTTCGCTGTTCTTCGCCCGCATGTTTAATCCGCTGATTGCTCTGCTGCGCCCGGTCAGCCCGCTGGCCTGGCTGCCGATTGGCCTGCTGCTGTTCCAGAAGGCGGAGCCGGCTTCCAGCTGGACCATTTTTATCTGCTCCATCTGGCCGATGGTGATCAACACCGCGGAGGGTGTGCGGCGGATCCCGCAGGACTATCTCAACGTCGCCCGCGTCCTCCAGCTCTCGGAGTGGACGGTGATGCGCAAAATCCTCTTTCCAGCGGTGCTGCCGGCGGTGCTTACCGGCGTGCGCCTCTCCATCGGCATCGCCTGGCTGGTGATCGTGGCGGCGGAAATGCTTACCGGCGGGCTGGGGATCGGCTTCTGGATCTGGAACGAGTGGAACAACCTCAATGTGGAAAACATCATCATCGCCATCGTCATTATCGGCGTCGTCGGCCTGCTGCTGGAGCAGGGCCTGATGCTGCTCGCTCGCCGCTTTAGCTGGCAGGAAAAATAAGGAGCCAACATGAAACCATTAATTCAGGTGCAGGCCGTCAGCCAACGCTTCAACACCGCCAGCGGCGAGTTCCTGGCGCTGCAGAATGTCTCCTTCGATATCGTCGAAGGGGAGACCATTAGCCTGATCGGCCACTCGGGTTGCGGAAAATCGACCCTGCTGAACCTGATCGCCGGGATCACCACCCCTACCGAGGGCGGACTACTGTGTGATAACCGGGAAATCGCCGGTCCCGGGCCGGAGCGGGCGGTGGTTTTCCAGAACCACTCGCTGCTGCCGTGGCTGAGCTGTTTCGACAATGTGGCGCTGGCGGTGGATCAGGTGTTCCGTCGCACCATGAGCAAGAGTGAGCGCCGGGAGTGGATCGAACACAACCTGGCGCGCGTACAGATGGGTCATGCGCTGCACAAACGTCCCGGGGAGATCTCCGGCGGCATGAAGCAGCGGGTGGGTATCGCCCGGGCGCTGGCGATGAAGCCGAAAGTGCTGCTGCTTGATGAGCCCTTCGGCGCCCTGGATGCGCTGACCCGCGCCCACCTCCAGGACACGGTGATGCATATCCAGCAGGAGCTCAATACCACCATCGTCATGATCACCCACGACGTTGATGAAGCGGTGCTGCTCTCGGATCGGGTGCTGATGATGACCAACGGTCCGGCGGCGACGGTCGGCGAGATCCTCGCGGTCGATCTGCCGCGTCCGCGCCACCGCGTTCAGCTGGCGGACGACAGCCGGTATCACCATCTGCGCCAGCAGATCCTCCATTTCCTGTATGAAAAACAGCCGAAAGCGGCGTAAGGAGGCGGTCATGACGCGGCGACTGGTGGTGATCGGTAACGGCATGGCGGCCACCCGGCTGGTGCAGCGGCTGGTTGAGCGCGACCCCGCGCGGTTTGCCATTACCGTCGTCGGCGACGAGCCGCACCCGGCCTATAACCGCATTCAGCTCTCGCCGCTGCTGGCAGGTGAAAAAACGGCGGCGCAGATCCCGTTGCTGCCGGCGGAGTGGTACACCCGGCACGGGGTGTGCCTGCGGTCTGGCGAGGCGGTCGATGAAGTCGATATTCAGCAACGGCGGCTGCGCATCGCGGAAACCTGGCTGCCGTGGGATGAGCTGGTGTTCGCCACCGGTTCGCGGCCCTTTATCCCGCCGCTGCCGGGCATTGATCGTCCGCAGGTTATGCCCTTCCGCACCCTGGCGGACGTGGAACGTATTCTGGCGATACCCGGCCTGGCGGTGGTGATTGGCGGTGGCGTGCTGGGGGTGGAAGCGGCGGCGGCGCTGCGTCGTCACGGCGGAGAGGTCACTCTTCTGCATCGCGGCAGCGGATTAATGGCGCCGCTGACCGACGCTTTTGCCGCCGATGAGCTCAGGCAGCAGCTTGAAGCGCGCGGCATTCGCTGCGTGCTGGCGTGCCGCATCGCCGCCATCGACGCCGATGGCGTGCGGCTGGCGGACGGGCGCGTATTCCGCGCCGCCAGAGTGGTGCTGGCTACCGGCGTGCAGCCCGACAGCCGTCTGGCGGCGCAGTCCGGCGTGCTGTGCCAGCGGGGGATCGTGGTCGACCGTCAGATGGCCTCCTCGCTGCCGGGGATCAGCGCCATCGGCGAATGTTGCGAAATTGACGGCCAGACCTGGGGGCTGGTGGCTCCCTGCCTGCGTCAGGCCGAGGTGCTGGCGGATCGCCTGTGCGGCGCCCCCGGCGAGGGCTTTGTCTGGCAGGACGCCGGGACCCGCCTGAAGGTCACCGGCATTGAACTCTTTAGCGCTGGCGAGCAGCAGGCCGGCGAACAGGATGACATTTATACCAGCTGGGACCCCATCGACCGCCACTATCGCCGCCTGCTGCTGCGCGATGGCCGCCTGCGCGGCGTGCTGCTGATGGGCGACTGCACCGCCGCCGCCGCGCTCACCGCGCGCCTGGAAAGCGATGAGCCTGCCACCGTGGACTGGCTTTTTGACCCCTCTTCAACGCAGCCGCAGGCTGCAGGAATAATGACGATGACGAAACCTGTATTAGTGCTGGTGGGACATGGCATGGTCGGCCACCATTTTCTCGAACAATGCGTGAGCCGCAATCTGCATCAGCAATATCGAATCGTGGTGTTTGGCGAAGAGCGTTACCCCGCCTACGACCGGGTACACCTCTCCGAGTATTTTGCCGGACGCAGCGCCGAGTCGCTGTCGCTGGCGGCCGGGGATTTCTTTATTGAACACGGTATTGAACTCCGCCTCGGCGAGGCGGTGGCGACCATCGACCGCGACGCACGGCTGGTACGGGACGCCGAGGGGCATGAAATCCACTGGGATAAACTGGTGCTGGCGACCGGCTCGTATCCCTTTGTTCCGCCAATCCCCGGTAACGATCTCGCGGGGTGCTTTGTCTACCGCACTCTTGACGATCTCGACCGTATCGCCGCCCATGCCGCCGCGGCGAAGAGCGGGGTGGTTATCGGCGGCGGGCTGCTCGGGCTGGAGGCGGCCAACGCCCTGAAACAGCTGGGGCTGGAGACGCAGGTGGTGGAGTTTGCCCCGAACCTGATGGCCGTCCAGCTGGATAACGGCGGGGCGGCGATGCTCCGGGAGAAGATTGTCGCCCTCGGCGTGGGGGTGCATACCAGCAAAGCGACCACCGCCATCGTGCGCGAGGCTGACGGCCTGCGGCTGAACTTTGCCGACGGCGGCGCGTTGCGGACCGACATGGTGGTCTTCTCGGCGGGGATCCGCCCGCAGGACGCGCTGGCCCGCGGCTGCGCGCTGCAGGTGGGCGAACGCGGGGGAATTCACATCGACGGCCAGTGCCGCACCTCTGACCCGGACGTGCTGGCGATAGGCGAATGCGCCCTGTGGGACAATAAAATTTACGGTCTGGTGGCGCCGGGCTATCAGATGGCGCGCATCGCCGCGGCCACTCTCGCAGGAGAGGACGCCTGCTTTAGCGGCGCCGACATGAGCACCAAACTGAAGCTGCTGGGGGTCGACGTGGCCTCGTTTGGCGATGCGCAGGGGCGCACGCCGGGCTGTCAGAGCTATCAATGGACCGACGGTCCGCAGCAGATTTACAAAAAAATCGTCGTCAGTCAGGACGGCAAAGCCCTGCTTGGCGGCGTGCTGGTGGGGGATGCCAGCGACTATGCCACGCTGCTGCAGATGATGCTGAACGGCATGGCGCTGCCGCCGCGTCCGGAGAGTCTGATCCTGCCCGCGCTGGAGGGAGCCGCGCCGAAGGCGCTCGGCGTCGCGGCGCTGCCGGACAGCGCGCCGATCTGCTCCTGCCATAACGTCAGCAAAGGCGATATCTGCCAGGCGGTGAACAATGGGGCGGGGGATATGTCGGCGATAAAAAGTTGCACCAGAGCGGCTACCGGCTGCGGCGGCTGCAGCGCGCTGGTGAAACAGGTGATGGAGTATCAGCTGGCGGAGCAGGGCGTCGAAGTGAAAAAAGACGTCTGCGAACATTTCCCGTGGTCGCGCCAGGAGATCTACCACCTGGTGCGGGTTAACCATATCCATACCTTCGAGCAGTTGATTAGCCGCTACGGCCAGGGGCACGGCTGCGATGTCTGCAAACCGCTGGTGGCCTCGGTGCTGGCCTCCTGCTGGAACGAGTACCTGCTGAAGCCGGCGCACCTGCCGCTGCAGGATACCAACGACCGCTATTTCGCCAATATCCAGAAGGACGGGAGCTATTCGGTGGTGCCGCGGATGGCGGCAGGGGAAGTGACGCCGGACGGACTGATCGCCATCGGGCAGATCGCCAAACGTTACCAGCTCTACAGCAAAGTGACCGGCGGCCAGCGCATCGACCTGTTTGGCGCGCGGCTGGAACATCTGCCGGCTATCTGGCGCGAGCTGGCCGACGCCGGGTTTGAAACCGGCCACGCCTACGGCAAGTCGCTGCGCATGGTGAAATCCTGCGTCGGCTCAACCTGGTGTCGCTACGGCGTGCAAGACTCCACCGGGCTCGCGGTACGGCTCGAGCATCGCTATAAAGGGCTACGCGCCCCGCACAAAATCAAGATGGCGGTCTCCGGCTGCACCCGCGAATGCGCTGAAGCCCAGGGGAAAGATATCGGGGTGATTGCCACCGACAAAGGCTGGAATCTGTACGTCTGCGGCAACGGCGGGATGAAACCGCGTCACGCCGACCTGTTTGCCAGCGATCTCGACGAAGCGACGCTGATCCGCAGCATCGATCGTCTGCTGATGTTCTATATCCGTACCGCCGATCGCCTGCAGCGAACCAGCACCTGGATGGATAACCTGGAGGGCGGCGTCGCCTATCTGCGGCAGGTGGTGCTGGAGGATAGTCTTGGCATTGGCGAGGAGCTGGAGCAGGAGATGGCCCGGATCGTCGACAGCTACCAGTGCGAGTGGCAGACCACCCTCAACGATCCGCAGCGTCTGGCGCTGTTCCGCTCCTTCGTTAATAGCGACCAGCCCGACGAGGCTGTGCAGCGCCGCGATCTGCGCGGTCAGCCGCAGCCGCTGCTGACTGAGACGTTGCCCGAAGGCGAACTCCCATCCCGACCGTGGCAGGCGGTATGCGATCTTGACGCCATTCCGGCGCAGGCGGGGATCGGCGCCCGCTTAGGGGAGCGGCAGATTGCCCTGTTCCGCTTCGGCGAGCGGGTCTACGCCCTCGACAACCGCGAGCCGGGCAGCACGGCCAACGTGCTGTCGCGTGGGCTGTTAGGGGACGTCGGCGGCGAGCCGGTGGTGATCTCCCCGCTGTACAAACAGCGGATACGCCTGCGCGACGGCTGGCCGTGCGACGGCGACGAACAGGCGGTACGCGCCTGGCCGGTGAAAGTGGAAAACGGCAAAGTGTGGGTGGGCAACCAGCAGCTGCTGGCCCGCGCGGAGGCCTCCTGATGAAGACCATCCGAACGACCTGCCCCTACTGCGGCGTAGGCTGCGGGGTGCTGGCGAGCGTGGACGACGCGGGGCAGGTGAGCGTGCGCGGCGACGATCAGCACCCGGCGAACCTCGGCCGTCTGTGCGTCAAAGGGGCCGCCTTAGGGGAGACCACGGGCCTGGCGGGGCGGCTGCTGACGCCGGAGGTCGACGGCCAGCAGGTAGCCTGGCCTCAGGCGCTGGCGGAAACCGCTGCGCGCCTGAGACAGATCATCGACCAGCACGGACCGCAAGCGGTGGCCTTTTACGCCTCCGGCCAGCTGTTAACCGAGGATTACTATGCCGCCAATAAGCTGATGAAAGGGTTTATCGGCGCGGCGAACATCGATACCAATTCACGGCTGTGCATGTCGTCAGCGGTCACTGGCTACAAGCGGGCCTTTGGCGCCGACGTGGTGCCCTGCAGCTACGATGATGTGGAAAACAGCGATCTGGTGGTGCTGGTCGGCTCGAACGCCGCCTGGGCGCATCCGGTGCTGTTCCAGCGGCTGGCGCAGGCGAAGCGGGATAATCCCCGATTGCGGATCGTGGCGATCGACCCCCGACGCACCGCTACCTGCGAGATCGCCGACCGCCATCTCGCGCTGGCCCCGGGAAGCGACGGCGGGTTGTTTGCGGGGCTGCTTAACGCCCTGGCTGAGGCAGGAGCCTGCGTCGATGGCTTTCGCGACGGCCCGCAGGCGCTGGCCGCCGCCCGCGGCTGGGACGTGGCGAGGGTGGCGGCCTTTTGCGGTCTGCCTGCCGATGAGGTGGCGGGATTCTATCGCGAGTTCATCGCCGCCCCGCGGGCGATCACCCTCTACACCATGGGAATCAATCAATCCGCCAGCGGCAGCGACAAATGTAACGCCATCATCAACGTCCATCTGGCCAGCGGGAAGTATGGCCGCCGCGGCTGCGGCCCCTTTTCGCTGACCGGTCAACCCAACGCCATGGGCGGCCGCGAAGTCGGCGGGCTGGCGACGATGCTGGCGGCGCACATGGATTTTGTGCCAGACGATCTGCAGCGGCTGGCCCGCTTCTGGGGGACGGAACGGCTGGCGCAGACCCCCGGGCTGACTGCCGTGGAGCTGTTTGCCGCCATTGGCCGCGGCGAGGTCAAAGCGGTCTGGATCATGGGTACCAACCCGGTGGTGTCGCTCCCTGACAGCCACGCGGTGAGCCAGGCGCTGGCCGCCTGTCCGCTGGTGATCGTCTCGGATGTCGCCGCCCAGACCGATACCGGACGTTTCGCCCACATCCGCTTTCCGGCGCTGGCCTGGGGCGAGAAGAATGGCACGGTCACCAACTCGGAGAGGCGGATCTCCCGTCAGCGCAGCTTTCTGCCGCCGCCGGGGGAGGCGAAAGCGGACTGGTGGATCATCGCCAGAGTGGGCCAGGCGCTGGGGTATCGCGAGGCGTTTGCCTGGCAGCATCCGCATGACGTCTTCCGCGAGCATGCGGCGCTGTCCGGTTTCGAAAACGACGGCCAGCGGGCGTTTGATATCGGCGCGCTGGCGGATCTCAGCCGTGAGGCGTGGGACGCCATGCCGCCGGTGCGCTGGCCGGTCAGCCGCAGCGAGGTCGCCTGGGATATCACGCGCGGCTGGCATGGCGATGGCAGGCTGCGGATGGTGCCGGTGACGCCTCAACCGACCCGGGCGACAACCGATGCCTTTTATCCGCTGATCCTCAACAGCGGGCGGATCCGCGATCAGTGGCACACCATGACCCGTACCGGCGCAGTGCCGCGGCTGATGCAGCATATCGCGGAGCCAATGGTGGAGGTGGCGCCGCAGGATGCCGTTCGCTATCAGCTTCCCGCTGACGGGCTGGCGCGGATCTGGTCGCGGCATGGGGTGATGGTGGCGAAAGTGGCGATCAGCGAAGGGCAGCGCCCCGGCTCGCTGTTTGTTCCGATGCACTGGAACAACCAGTTTGCCCGTCAGGGGCGGGTGAATAACCTGCTGGCCGCCGTCACGGACCCGTATTCCGGCCAGCCGGAAAGTAAACAGGCGGCGGTGGCGATTGCCGCCTGGCAACCGGCCTGGCACAGCGAGCTTTTTTGCCGCGAACCGCTACCATTTCCTGCGGCCTGGCACTGGCGGCGGCGGGCGGCGCCAGGCGTGCTGCACTACTCGCTGGCCGGGGAGGCATCTGCCCGACAGTGGCTCAGCGCGTGGTGCGCCCGGCGCGGCTGGCAGTTACAGGTGGCTGACGGCGGCGCGGTGTGGAACCTGCTGGCCTGGCATCAGGGAAGGCTGATGCTCGGCTGGTGGAGCGATGCGCGCGAGCCGGCGGTGGATTGCGCATGGATAAGCGCTGCCTTTGCCGCGCCGCCGTCCGATGCTGTCCAACGACATGCCTTGCTTAGCGGCCGACCGGGCGCCGCCGTCGCACCGCGGGGGCGGATCGTCTGCAGCTGCTTTGGGGTGGGGGAATGGTCAATTAACGAGGCCATCGCCAGCGGCTGCGCCAGCGTCGGGGCGCTGGGTGGGAAGCTGAAATGCGGGACCAACTGCGGCTCTTGCGTGCCGGAGCTCAACGCGCTGCTGGCGGCGCAACGAACCCGGGCGTAACGGTGGCGCGCGGCGACGCCTCCGGTTGGGCGGCACCTTACCCAACCGGTTTCAGCTTATTCCTGGAATTGCCCACAGGGCTGCGGGAGCAGGGAAAAAACGATAAACTAACACTTCTATCCATTTTTGTGAGCTTGCGCAAACTCTGTTAATGGCTGTGTCGTTCCGTTTGTTGCCAACGTTGACCTTTCTCCTGCTGTTGCCGGGCGTTCCCGTCTGGGCGCTGACCGCCAGCGACACCACCCGCCCTGCGCAAGCGCAAGATCCGCTGCCCGATATGGGGATTGCTCCCCAGGTTGATGACGACGCCCGGCACTTTGCCGAAGTGGCGAAGAAGTTTGGCGAGGCCAGCATGAGCGACAATGGTCTGACGGCGGGTGAACAGGCGCAGCTGTTTGCCATCAGTAAAATCGGCAATGAAGTGAGTCATCAGCTGGAGAGTTGGCTCTCGCCGTGGGGCAACGCCAATGTCGACCTGCTGGTCGATAAAGAGGGGAAATTCACCGGCAGTAAAGGGAGCTGGTTCGTGCCGTTGCAGGATAACGACCGTTATCTGACGTGGAACCAGTACTCGGTGACCCGGCGCGAGCACGATCTGGTGGGCAACATCGGGCTTGGCCAGCGTTGGCGGGTCGGCGGTTGGCTGCTGGGCTATAACTCGTTTTACGATAAAGTGCTGAGCGAAAGCCTGGCGCGCGGCAGCGTTGGCGCCGAAGCGTGGGGAGAATATCTCCGCCTGTCGGCAAACTATTACCATCCGCTGGGCGACTGGCAGCTACGCGATAATCAGACTCAGGAGCAGCGGATGGCCGCAGGGTATGACGTCACCGCCCAGGCGCGGCTGCCGTTCTACCAGCACATCAACACCAGCGTCAGCGTCGAACAGTATTTCGGCGATAGCGTCGATCTGTTTCACTCCGGCACCGGCTACCATAATCCGGTGGCCGTCTCCGTTGGGCTCAATTACACCCCGGTCCCGCTGGTCACGGTGACCGCTAAGCATAAGCAGGGGGAAAATGGCGTCAGCCAGAACAATGTGGGCCTGAAGCTAAACTATCGCTTTGGCGTACCCCTTAAGCAGCAGCTTGCGGCAGACGAGGTGGCGATCAGCAACTCGCTGCGCGGGAGCCGCTTCGATAGTCCGGAGCGGGATAATCTGCCGGTGGTGGAGTATCGTCAGCGCAAAAATCTGACGGTCTATCTGGCCACGCCGCCCTGGGATCTGCAGTCCGGGGAGACGGTGCAGTTGAAGCTGCAGATCCATAGTCTGCATGGCATCAAGGCGCTGCACTGGCAGGGAGACACCCAGGCCCTCAGCCTGACGCCGCCGGTAGATGCCAGCAGCCCCGATGGCTGGAGCATCATTATGCCGGTGTGGAACAGTGAACCGGGCGCCGCGAACCGCTGGCGCCTGTCGGTGGTGGTGGAGGATAAACAGGGGCAGCGCGTCTCCTCCAATGAGATCGCCCTGGCGCTGACCGAGCCGCTGGTCAAGTTTACCACGCCAGGCGTCTCCTGGACGGACTCGCCTTAGAAGATTCGCTCCTGGTGGACCCATACCGCCGCTTCCACGCGGGATTTGAGCTTCATTTTCTTCAGCATGTGCTTTACGTGTACTTTGACGGTGCTTTCGGTGATATCCAGGCGACGGGCGATCATTTTGTTCGGCAGTCCCTGGGCTATCAGCTTGAGAATGTCGCGCTCGCGCGGGGTCAGCTGGCTGATGTCGCGATCGGAGGTGGCGCGGTTGGCGCGCAGGCTGGCGGCCAGCACCGGCGTTAATGCTTCGCTTAATACCATCTCTCCGGCGGCCGCCTGCTGCAGCGCTTTCAGCAGATCTTCCGGTTCCATGTCCTTCAACAAATAGCCATCGGCGCCGCGCTTCAGGGCGGTGACAACGTCCTCTTCATGGTTGGAGACGCTGAAGACCACTACCCGGCCAGAAAGGGATTTCTCACGCAGCTTATCCAGCGTCTCCAGACCGTTCATGCCCGGCATATTAAGGTCCAGCAGGATCAGGTCAGGATCCAGCGACTCGGCCAGCTCGATACCTTGCGCGCCATTGCTGGCCTCGCCAATCACCTGGATGTCCGGCGCCATGCTGATCAACTGTTTCACGCCGGTGCGCAGCATCGGATGGTCGTCAATGAGAAGGATAGTTGCCCGTTCCTGTTGACTCATGAGGGTCTCCTTATTGGATGGAAAACGTTTTTTCCGGGATAAACGTGACGATCACTTCGGTTCCACCGGTTTCCCGGCGTCGTACCTGACAGTCACCGCGCAAGCTCTGGGCGCGATCCCGCATAATAATTAAACCGTAATGGTTACTCCGTTCGGCGTGGTCCGGTACGCCGCGGCCGTTATCCGCTACCACCAGACGAACCTGATTATCGCGTTGTGACACTGTCACGGTCACTTCGGTCGCGCTGGCATGCTTCAGAGCGTTGCTCAACGCTTCGCGAGCGATCTGCAGCAGGTGGATCGCCTGATGCGAGGGCACAAAGCGCGGCGGGAGCTGGTAATCAAGCTGCACCGTAAAGCCGAAGTGGGCGCTGTACTCCTGACAGCTGGCCTCCAGCGCCGGGCGCAGCCCCGGCTCGGTCAACTGCAGGCGGAAGGTGGTTAACAGCTCCCGCAGCTGGGCCCACGAGGTATTCAGTTCGTTACGGATCTGCCCCAGCAGCTGGCGGCTCTCCGTCGGCAAGGCGTCGCCTTGCATCTGCAGACAGCTAACCTGCATCTTCATACAGGATAGCGACTGGGCGATGGAGTCGTGCAGCTCGCGGGCGATAGTGGCCCGTTCTTCCATGACGATCAGCTGCTGCTGCTTCTCCTGATGGCGGTCCAGCGCCAGGGTGCTGGTCAGCTGTTCCACCAGGGTATCCACCAGCTGCTGCTGATCGTGGCTGAGATGGCGGCCAACCGGCAGCGTCGCCAACAGGATGCCGTACTGACTATGCGCATCCGACAGCCGCCACTTCA
The DNA here is from genome assembly GCF_018199955.1 of Klebsiella sp. P1954. NCBI lineage: Bacteria > Pseudomonadati > Pseudomonadota > Gammaproteobacteria > Enterobacterales > Enterobacteriaceae > Klebsiella > Klebsiella sp. P1954. The sequence goes on from NZ_CP073373.1 coordinate 5,153,767, forward strand.
GCGTTGTTCCGCCATCCGGCAGCGGCGGCAGATTGCGTGGACAGAGGTAGCAGCCTTTATCATCACAGTCATCATCCGAGTGGCAGGTAAACTCCTGGTGATTATCTTCGTCTTCCAGGTCGTAAACCCGTACCTCGATATCGCGCAGCAGCGTCAGCCCCTGCAGGCCATTCAGTACCGGCGAAATACGTTCGCAGAGCGGGGCGCTGGAGTGCAGCCGGCGGTTGGCCTGCCATAAGAAAGCGAGGATCTCGTTCTTCTGCTCCAGTCCGGCAGTCTTCTCCTGCACCCGCCGCTCGAGCACGGCGTAGCTTTCCGCCAGCTCTTCCGACATGTTATTCAGCGCCATGCCCAGGGTCGCCATTTCGTTGCGGCCGCTGATGTGCGCCCGCTGGGTGAAATCACGCTGGCTCACCGCGCGCGCCATGCTCAGCAGCTGTTTCCACGGCCGCAGCAGGCGGGCGCGTAGCCAGATGATAGTGAAGATCAGCAGCAGCGCCATACCAATGGCGAGGATGCGATGGATCCAGACCACCCGTTCGATACGCTGCTCGGTGGTGTGGTCGAATGCGGTGACCAACTGGTCGATACGATCGACAAAGTCGGCGACATCCTGGGCCACTTCCGCCTGATTGACTGCGCGCTGCATCCCGGGGGCCAGCGCCAGCTGCCAGTACTGCTGCAGGGCTTTAAGCTGGATTTCCTGGCCGTCGCGGCGGGCGGAATTTTGCAGCTCCGGGCTGAAGACGGTGGCGGTCATGTCCGCCACCAGTTTTTGATCGTTTTCATTCAGCGGGATCGCCGCCAGCAGCCGGTAGCTTTGCATACGCAATGAACCGGCCTTGTTAATGGCGTGCGCGCTGCCCTGCACGCCGTTCACCAGGCGCGCGGAGATCGCCATGCCGGCGACGCCAATAATCGTGGCGAGCAGCACGATTAACGCCAGTTGATTGACCAGCGTCAGCGGGGTAAAAAGACGTTTTAACATGGAATGCGTGGCTCCTGACCGGTCATGTCTCCGGGAGTGGCGCTTATTCTCGACTATCCCCTGGAGTATACCCATACCCCCAAAGAGTTACTCCTTAATTGTCGGTGGTAGGCGATGTTAGGGGGGGGATTATACGCAACCCGGCAGCAGCGTGAAAAACCACACTTTTTTCCCCGCCATTCTCTACTCACTTGGAGGCATGGTTTATTTTTGCACAAATTAGCTCGCGCTTTTCCTTTGATTTATATCAACTTACCGCCCCGGGTAACCCCTAAGGTAGCGGCAGGAAATATGAATAATCAGAGGTATCTATGAGTCAATCTTCCCTCCCGGAGAAGGCTAACCGCTCGGTCATAACCGACTGGCGGCCTGAAGATCCTGAATTCTGGCAACAGCGCGGCCATCGTGTGGCAAGCCGCAATTTATGGATCTCCGTTCCCTGTCTGTTACTGGCGTTTTGCGTTTGGATGTTGTTCAGCGCGGTTGCCGTTAACCTCAACAAAGTAGGCTTTCAGTTTACAACCGATCAGCTGTTTATGCTGACCGCGCTGCCGGCGCTGTCAGGCGCCTTATTACGCGTGCCTTACGCCTTTATGGTGCCGCTGTTCGGCGGCCGTCGCTGGACGGCGTTCAGCACCGGGATCATGATTGTGCCGTGCGTCTGGCTGGGCTTCGCGGTCCAGGATACCTCTACGCCGTTTAGCATCTTCGTGATTATCTCTCTGCTGTGCGGCTTCGCCGGAGCCAACTTTGCCTCCAGTATGGCCAACATCAGCTTCTTCTTCCCGAAAGCGAAGCAGGGCGGGGCGCTCGGTGTTAACGGCGGCCTCGGCAATATGGGCGTCAGCGTGATGCAGCTGGTCGCGCCGCTGGTGGTCTCGATCTCTATCTTTGCCGTTTTTGGCGGTAACGGTAGCGAGCAACCGGACGGCTCGATGCTGTATCTGGAAAACGCCGCGTGGATCTGGGTACCTTTCCTGATTATTTTCACTCTGGCGGCGTGGTTCTTTATGAACGACCTGTCGGCTTCGAAAGCGTCGCTGAGCGAGCAGTTGCCGGTACTTAAGCGCCTGCATCTGTGGATTATGGCGCTGCTCTATCTCGCGACCTTCGGCTCCTTTATCGGCTTTTCCGCCGGGTTCGCGATGCTGTCAAAAACTCAGTTCCCGGATGTGCAGATCCTGCATTACGCCTTCTTCGGCCCGTTCATTGGCGCGCTGGCGCGTTCGATGGGCGGGGCGATCTCCGACCGCCTCGGTGGGACCCGCGTAACGCTGGTCAACTTTGTGGTGATGGCTGTCTTCTGCGCGCTGCTGTTCCTGACCCTGCCGACCAACGGCCAGGGCGGTAACTTTATCGCCTTCTTCGCGGTGTTTATGGTGCTGTTCCTGACCGCCGGGCTGGGGAGCGCCTCCACCTTCCAGATGATCTCCGTGATCTTCCGTAAGCTGACTATGGACCGCGTGAAGGCCCAGGGCGGCAGCGAAGCGCAGGCGATGCGCGAGGCGGCGACCGATACCGCGGCGGCGCTGGGCTTTATCTCCGCCATTGGCGCTATCGGCGGCTTCTTTATTCCGAAAGCGTTCGGTATCTCGCTGGATCTGACCGGCTCGCCGGCCGGGGCGATGAAAGTGTTCCTCGTGTTCTATATTGCCTGCGTGGTGATCACCTGGGCGGTATACGGTCGTAAGCGTCAGTAATCGGCCGCGGTAATGTTGGCGTATAAAAAGGCGCGCTCCCCACGGAGGCGCCTTTTTTAACCGCTTAATTAGTTACAACATACTATGAGAAAATATTGTCCGCATCGACCGCTGAGCCAGAACAGGTGGGCTTGCCAGTGAAATGGCTCTACCCCTTAATACCTCCGTTGTTAACAAATCCCGGCGAGGCGCTGCTTTTTGAGGTGAAAATCATTAAAAAACAACAAGTTAAAAAATAACATCTTATACCACCTTGGTGGTAATCGAGGTTTTGCTGCGCAGTAACAAGCCAGTTCGGATTGATCGCTATCAATTCTCGCCCTCTTTCATAGCGTTACCTTCGCTGCAAATCCAGCAATGTCGATTTATCAGAGAGCCGTCAGGCTCCATATCAGGAGAAACCCGATGAGTAAATTCCTGGACCGGTTTCGCTACTTCAAACAGAAGGGTGAAACCTTTGCCGATGGGCACGGCCAGCTTCTAAACACCAACCGGGACTGGGAGGATGGATACCGTCAACGTTGGCAGCATGACAAAATTGTGCGTTCCACTCACGGTGTCAACTGCACCGGCTCATGCAGCTGGAAGATTTATGTCAAAAACGGTCTGGTGACCTGGGAAACGCAGCAGACTGACTACCCGCGCACCCGCCCGGACCTGCCGAACCACGAACCACGCGGTTGCCCGCGCGGCGCCAGCTACTCCTGGTACCTGTACAGCGCTAACCGCCTGAAATACCCGCTGATGCGTAAACGCCTGATGAAGATGTGGCGGGAAGCGAAAGTTCAGCATAGCGATCCGGTTGAGGCATGGGCGTCGATTATCGAAGACGCCGACAAAGCTAAAAGCTTCAAACAGGCCCGCGGTCGCGGCGGTTTTGTACGTTCCTCCTGGCAGGAAGTGAATGAGCTGATTGCCGCCTCCAACGTTTATACCGTCAAAACCTACGGTCCGGACCGCGTGGCTGGCTTCTCGCCGATCCCGGCGATGTCGATGGTCTCCTACGCGTCCGGCGCCCGTTATCTGTCGCTGATCGGCGGCACCTGCCTGAGCTTCTACGACTGGTACTGCGACCTGCCGCCGGCTTCGCCGATGACCTGGGGCGAGCAGACCGATGTGCCGGAATCCGCCGACTGGTATAACTCCAGCTATATCATCGCCTGGGGCTCCAACGTGCCGCAGACCCGCACCCCGGATGCGCACTTCTTTACCGAAGTCCGCTATAAAGGGACCAAAACCGTAGCCATCACTCCGGACTACGCCGAAATCGCCAAACTCTGCGATCTGTGGCTGGCGCCGAAGCAGGGTACCGATGCCGCGATGGCGCTGGCGATGGGCCATGTGATGCTGCGTGAATTCCACCTCGATAAGCCGAGCCAGTATTTCACCGACTATGTGCGCCGCTATACCGACATGCCGATGCTGGTGATGCTCGAGGAGCGCGACGGTTATTATGCCGCCGGCCGTACGCTGCGCGCATCCGACCTCGTGGATTCCCTTGGTCAGGAGAACAATCCGGAATGGAAAACCGTCGCCTTTGACGAGAAGGGCGACATGACCGTACCGAACGGCTCCCTCGGATTCCGCTGGGGCGACAAAGGCAAATGGAACCTCGAACAGCGCGACGGTAAAACTGGCGAAGAGATTGAGCTACGTCTGAGCCTGCTGGGCAGCCATGATGAAGTGGCGAACGTCGGCTTCCCGTACTTCGGCGGCGAAGGTTCTGAGCACTTCAACAAAGTCGATCTGGAAAACATTCTGCTGCACAAACTGCCGGCTAAACGCCTGCAGCTGGCCGACGGCTCTACCGCCCTGGTCACCACCGTGTATGACCTGACCATGGCTAACTACGGCCTGGAGCGCGGTCTGAACGATGACAACTGCGCCGCCGGCTACGATGAAGTGAAAGCCTACACCCCGGCGTGGGCGGAGAAGATCACTGGCGTCTCCCGCGCGCATATCATCCGTACCGCCCGTGAATTTGCCGATAACGCCGATAAAACTCACGGTCGTTCGATGATTATCGTCGGAGCGGGCCTCAACCACTGGTTCCACCTCGACATGAACTACCGCGGCCTGATCAATATGCTGATCTTCTGCGGCTGCGTCGGTCAGAGCGGCGGCGGTTGGGCGCACTATGTGGGCCAGGAAAAACTGCGTCCGCAGACCGGCTGGCAGCCGCTGGCGTTCGCCCTTGACTGGCAGCGTCCGGCACGTCACATGAATAGTACCTCGTACTTCTATAACCACTCCAGCCAGTGGCGCTATGAAACGGTGACCGCGCAGGAACTGCTGTCGCCGATGGCGGATAAATCCCGTTACAGCGGCCACCTGATCGACTTTAACGTGCGCGCAGAGCGGATGGGCTGGCTGCCGTCGGCGCCGCAGCTTGGCGTCAACCCGCTGCGTATCGCTGACGAAGCGAAAAAAGCCGGCATGACCCCGGTGGATTACACCGTGAAGTCGCTGAAAGAGGGCTCGATTCGCTTTGCGGCCGAGCAGCCGGAAAATGGCAAAAACCACCCGCGTAACCTGTTTATCTGGCGTTCCAACCTGCTGGGCTCCTCCGGTAAAGGCCATGAATACATGCTCAAGTACCTGCTGGGTACCGAGAACGGCATTCAGGGCAAAGACCTGGGCAAGCAGGGCGGCGTGAAGCCGGAAGAAGTCGAATGGCGGGATAACGGCCTCGACGGCAAACTGGATCTGGTGGTGACCCTCGATTTCCGTCTGTCGAGCACCTGTCTCTACTCCGACATCGTACTGCCGACCGCCACCTGGTACGAAAAAGACGACATGAATACCTCGGATATGCATCCGTTTATTCACCCGCTGTCGGCCGCCGTTGATCCAGCCTGGGAATCGAAGAGCGACTGGGAGATCTATAAAGGTATCGCGAAGAAATTCTCTGAAGTGTGCGTGGGCCACCTCGGTAAAGAAACCGACGTGGTGACCCTGCCGATCCAGCACGACTCCGCCGCGGAAATGGCGCAGCCGCTGGATGTCAAAGACTGGAAAAAAGGCGAATGCGATCTCATCCCCGGGAAAACCGCGCCGCATATTATTCCGGTTGAGCGTGATTACCCGGCGACCTACGAGCGTTTCACCTCGATCGGCCCGCTGCTGGAAACCATCGGCAACGGCGGGAAAGGCATCGCCTGGAACACCCAGAGCGAGATGGATCTGCTGCGTAAGCTCAACTACACCAAGGCGGAAGGCCCGGCGAAAGGCCAGCCGAAGCTGGAAACGGCCATCGACGCCGCGGAAATGATCCTCACCCTGGCCCCGGAAACCAACGGTCAGGTGGCGGTGAAAGCGTGGCAAGCGCTGAGCGAGATCACCGGTCGCGAGCATACGCACCTCGCGCTGAACAAAGAAGACGAGAAGATCCGCTTCCGCGATATTCAGGCGCAGCCGCGGAAGATTATCTCCAGCCCGACCTGGTCTGGCCTAGAAGATGAGCATGTCTCCTATAACGCCGGTTACACCAACGTTCACGAGCTGATCCCGTGGCGCACGCTGACCGGACGTCAGTCGCTGTATCAGGATCACCAGTGGATGCGCGACTTCGGCGAAAGCCTGCTGGTCTATCGGCCGCCGATCGACACCCGTTCGGTGAAAGCGGTGATGGGCGAGAAGTCCAACGGCAACCCGGAAAAGGCGCTGAACTTCCTGACCCCGCACCAGAAATGGGGTATCCACTCGACCTACAGCGATAACCTGCTGATGCTGACCCTGTCGCGCGGTGGGCCGATTGTCTGGATGAGCGAAGCGGATGCGAAAGATCTGGGTATCGAAGATAACGACTGGATCGAAGTCTTCAACGCCAACGGCGCCCTGACGGCGCGTGCGGTGGTGAGTCAGCGCGTTCCAGCCGGGATGACCATGATGTATCACGCGCAGGAACGTATCGTGAACCTGCCGGGCTCTGAAATCACCGGTCAGCGCGGGGGGATCCATAACTCCGTCACCCGTATTACGCCGAAACCGACCCACATGATCGGCGGCTACGGCCACCTGGCCTATGGCTTTAACTACTACGGCACCGTCGGTTCCAACCGCGATGAGTTTGTGGTGGTACGTAAGATGAAGAACATTAACTGGTTAGACGGCGAAGGCAACGACCAGGTACAGGAGAGCGTAAAATGAAAATTCGTTCACAAGTCGGCATGGTGCTGAATCTCGATAAGTGCATCGGCTGCCACACCTGCTCGGTGACCTGTAAAAACGTCTGGACCAGCCGGGAAGGGATGGAATACGCCTGGTTCAACAACGTGGAAAGTAAGCCGGGCGTCGGTTTCCCGAACGACTGGGAAAACCAGGAAAAATGGAAGGGCGGCTGGATCCGCAAAATCAACGGTAAACTGCAGCCGCGCATGGGCAATCGCGCGATGCTGTTGGGTAAAATCTTCGCCAACCCGCATCTGCCGGGCATCGATGATTACTACGAGCCGTTTGATTATGACTACCAGAATCTGCATAACGCGCCGGAGAGCAAACATCAGCCGATCGCCCGTCCGCGCTCGCTGATCACCGGCCAGCGGATGGACAAGATCACCAGCGGTCCGAACTGGGAAGAAATCCTCGGCGGCGAGTTTGAAAAACGCGCCAAAGATCAGAACTTCGACAACATGCAGAAGGCGATGTACGGCCAGTTCGAAAACACCTTCATGATGTATCTGCCGCGCCTGTGCGAGCACTGCCTGAACCCGGCCTGCGTTGCGACCTGCCCGAGCGGCGCCATCTATAAGCGTGAAGAAGACGGCATCGTACTGATCGACCAGGACAAGTGCCGCGGCTGGCGGATGTGTATCACCGGCTGTCCGTACAAGAAGATCTATTTCAACTGGAAGAGCGGGAAATCCGAGAAATGCATCTTCTGCTACCCGCGTATTGAATCCGGGATGCCGACGGTGTGCTCCGAAACCTGCGTGGGCCGTATCCGTTATCTCGGCGTCCTGCTATACGACGCGGACGCGATTGAAAACGCCGCCAGCACCGAGAACGAGAAAGATCTGTATCAGCGTCAGCTGGACGTGTTCCTCGATCCCAACGATCCGAAAGTGATCGAGCAGGCGCTGAAAGATGGCGTACCGCAGGGGGTCATTGAAGCTGCGCAGCAGTCGCCGGTTTACAAAATGGCGATGGACTGGAAGCTGGCCCTGCCGCTGCACCCGGAATATCGCACCTTGCCAATGGTCTGGTACGTGCCGCCGCTGTCGCCGATTCAGTCCGCCGCCGATGCGGGTGAACTGGGTAGCAACGGGATCCTGCCGGACGTGGAAAGCCTGCGTATTCCGGTGCAATATCTGGCGAACCTGCTGACCGCGGGCGATACCCAGCCGGTACTGCTGGCGCTGAAACGAATGCTGGCGATGCGCCACTATAAGCGTGCGGAAACCGTTGACGGCGTCGTTGATACCCGCGCGCTGGAAGAGGTGGGGCTGAGCGAAGCGCAGGCCCAGGAAATGTATCGCTATCTGGCGATCGCCAACTACGAAGATCGTTTCGTGGTGCCGAGCAGCCATCGTGAACAGGCGCGAGAAGCGTTCCCGGAGAAAAACGGCTGCGGCTTTAGCTTTGGCGATGGCTGCCACGGCTCTGACAGTCAGTTCAACCTGTTCAACAGCCGTCGCATCGACGCCATCGACGTGACCAGCAAAACGGAGCCGCACGCATGATTGAACTCGTGATTGTATCGCGTCTGCTCGAATATCCTGACGCTGCCTTATGGCAGCATCAGCAGGAGATGTTCGAGGCGCTCGCGTCATCAGAGAAACTCAGCAAAGAGGATGCCCACGCGCTGGGCGTTTTCCTGCGCGATTTAGTGGCTCAGGATCCGCTGGACGCCCAGGCGGCCTATAGCGAACTGTTTGACCGCGGCCGGGCCACCTCGCTGCTGCTGTTTGAACATGTCCACGGCGAATCCCGCGATCGCGGGCAGGCGATGGTGGATCTCATGGCGCAGTACGAGCGCCACGGCCTGCTGCTGGATAGCCATGAGCTGCCGGATCATCTGCCGCTATATCTGGAGTATCTGGCGCAGCTGCCGGAAGAGGAAGCGCTTGGCGGCCTGCGGGACGTCGCGCCGATCCTCGGTCTGCTCAGCGCGCGCCTGCAGCAGCGCGAAAGTCGCTATGCGGTGCTGTTCGAGCTATTGCTGAAGCTGGCCAATACGCAGGTCGACAGCCAGAAGGTGGCGGAGAAGATTGCCGACGAAGCGCGCGACGATACGCCGCAGGCGCTGGACGCCGTCTGGGAAGAAGAACAGGTCAAATTCTTTGCCGACCAGGGCTGCGGCGAGTCGGAAATTTCCGCTCACCAGCGTCGTTTTGCCGGAGCCGTGGCCCCGCAATATCTGAATATCTCTAACGGAGGACAGCAATAATGCACTTCCTGAATATGTTCTTCTTTGACATTTATCCGTACATTGCGGGTTCGGTGTTCCTGATTGGCAGCTGGTTGCGCTATGACTATGGCCAGTACACCTGGCGCGCCGCCTCCAGCCAGATGCTGGACCGTAAGGGGATGAACCTGGCGTCGAACCTGTTCCATATCGGCATCCTGGGTATTTTCGCCGGCCACTTCCTCGGCATGCTGACCCCGCACTGGATGTATGAGTCCTTCCTGCCGATCGATGTCAAGCAGAAGATGGCGATGATCGCCGGCGGCGCCTGCGGCGTGATGACCCTGGTGGGCGGGTTACTGCTGCTCAAGCGTCGTCTGCTGAGCCCGCGCGTTCGCGCCACCACCACCGGAGCGGATATTCTGATCCTCTCGTTGCTGATGGTGCAGTGTGCGCTCGGCCTGCTGACGATCCCGTTCTCCGCTCAGCATATGGACGGCAGTGAAATGATGAAACTGGTCGGCTGGGCGCAGTCGGTGGTGACGTTCCACGGCGGCGCGTCACAGCATCTGGATGGCGTGGCGTTTATTTTCCGCGTTCACCTGGTGCTGGGCATGACCCTGTTCCTGCTGTTCCCGTTCTCCCGTCTGGTTCATATCTGGAGCGCGCCGGTCGAATACCTGACGCGCAAATACCAGATTGTCCGCGCCCGTCGCTAACTGGCCCGCGACTGCTCACTGACCCCGCCGCGGCGGGGTTTTTTTTCGCCCCAGCCGAGATTATTCCCTGCGGCGGCAAACAGAATAAGCATCCCACCGAGCAATTGCACCGCGGATAACGCATGGTGGAAGACCAGATAGTCGACCACCATCGCCACCAGCGGATAAATAAAGGAGAGCGAACCGGTAACGGGCGTCGGCAGTTTCTGTATCGCGCTATATAAAAGCTGATACATGATCCCGGTATGGACGATGCCGAGGATCAGCAGATAGCGCCAGGGGAAGCTGGCCGTCAATTCTGGGGCATGCACCAGCGGCAGCAGCATCACGACGCCGACGAGAACCTGAATGAAGGCGATATGCTGCGCGGGGAGCGGATGCAGTTTGCGCGCGATGATGGCGGTCAGGGCATAGAAGAATGCCGCGCCCAGCGCCAGCAACACGCCGGTGGTAAGCCCCTCTTCGTGTGCAGGCGTCAGCTCGCTCGACAGCAGGATCACTACGCCGCCAAAGGCCAGCAGTAACCATCCCCATTTCACGGCGCTGACCCGTTCCCCCAGCACCATCCCCATCAGTACCAGCATAAACGGCTGGGTGTTATAGACCACGGTGGCCATACCGATTGAGATCCGCGAATAGGCGGCAAACAGCAGCAGCCAGTTGACGACCAGCGCCGCGCCGCCAATCACCGCCAGAGCGAGAGTGAAACGCGTTAGCCGGCTGAAGGGCTGGCGGCTTAACACGATAAACACCAGCAGGGTTAGCGCGCCAATCAGGCAGCGCCAGAACACCACATCAGTCACCGGCAAACCAGAGAGCAGCACGAACGCGCCGATCGAGCCGGAGATTATCATTGCCAGGCTCATCTGCCAGACGCCGCGGGTAAGTTGCATTTTTCACCTCCACCATTTTTTAGTTATTGTGCGAAAAACCCTGACAGGGTGATATGGCTGAATTAAGGTAGAAGGGGGGAAATGCCTTTTATAATTAGGTGAAATATATGAATGACGTACTTGATGAAATTGACAGGGCGATCCTCTCCTGCCTGACTCAGGATGCCAGAGTTTCGCTCAAGGTCCTGAGCGCGCGAGTGGGGCTGACCTCGCCGAGCACCGCCGAGCGGGTGAAGCGCCTGGAGGAGCGGGGTGTCATTCAGGGCTATGGGGCGCGGGTAAATCTCGCCGCGCTGGGCTATAGCCTGCAGGCGCTGGTGCGGGTCCGGCCGCTGCCTGGGCTGCTGCAGAAGGTGGATAAATATATCCAGGCGATGCCGGAATGTATTGAAAGTGACAAGGTGACCGGGGAAGATTGTTTTGTAATGCGTCTCGTGGTGCGCGATATTGCCCAGCTGGATACCCTGCTGGACGGTCTGGCGGAGTATGCGCAGTGTAACACCTCGGTGGTGAAAAGCTCGCCGGTAAAAAGGCGGTTGCCACCGCTGTGAGTTTTTCCGGAGGCGGTGCTGCGCACCTGTCCGGGCTACCAGACGGCACCACTTGTAGCCTCGCTAAGCGAAGCGCGAGCGATGAGACAGCAGAACAGGTGGCTGAGAGTGCAACAAGTGGTGGGGGAAGGATTACTCGGCGCTAAAGCGCCTCGCCTTCGGGCCATTGCCTGCGGCAACGTTCTCTCGCTTCGCTCGAGTCGAACCTTGGTCGAAGCTTCTCATCCTTCCCCGTGGGGCAGAATATAGAATACCGTAGGTAGATTATGCTGGGCATGACATGGGGAGATGGTGGTGGGGGAAGGATTACTCGGCGCTAAAGCGCCTCGCCCTTCGGGCCGTTGCCTGCGGCAACGTTCTCTCGCTTCGCTCGAGTCGAACCTTGGTCGAAGCTTCTCATCCTTCCCCGTGGGGCAGAATATAGAATACCGTAGGTAGATTATGCTGGGCATGACATGGGGAGATGGTGGTGGGGGAAGGATTACTCGGCGCTAAAGCGCCTCGCCCTTCGGGCCGTTGCCTGCGGCAACGTTCTCTCGCTTCGCTCGAGTCGAACCTTAGTCGAAGCTTCTCATCCTTCCCCATGGGGCAGAATATAGAATATCGTAGAGTAATTGGATTGAGGTGTTTTTTAAGAAGATGGTGGTGGGGGAAGGATTACTCGGCGCTAAAGCGCCTCGCCCTTCGGGCCGTTGCCTGCGGCAACGTTCTCTCGCTTCGCTCGAGTCGAACCTTAGTCGAAGCTTCTCATCCTTCCCCATGGGGCAGAATATAGAATATCGTAGAGTAATTGGATTGAGGTGTTTTTTAAGAAGATGGTGGTGGGGGAAGGATTCGAACCTTCGAAGTCGATGACGGCAGATTTACAGTCTGCTCCCTTTGGCCGCTCGGGAACCCCACCAGGGGTAAAATCACATTGTAGGCTATTCAGCAAAATGAATGGTGGTGGGGAAAGGATAACTCGTCGCTATCTCTCCTCGCCCTTCGGGCCGTTGCCTGCGGCAACGTTCTCTCGCTGGCGCTCGAGTCGAACCTTAGTCGAAGGTTCTTACCCTTCCCGCTAAGTGCAAACATCGTTTACGCTTGTCGGGGAAACCATATCACTGTAGTGAATAATGGTGGTGGGGGAAGGATTCGAACCTTCGAAGTCGATGACGGCAGATTTACAGTCTGCTCCCTTTGGCCGCTCGGGAACCCCACCACGGGGTAATGCTTGGTACTGGCCTGCTTCCTTCTCGGGAAGCGGGGCGCATCATACCAAATGATGCGCCCCTGTAAAGCATTCGTTTGACAAAAATAAACTGGTTGCCTGATTTTTACGCGTAACGCCGTAAAGCTAACCAATTCATTTCTCAGTCGATTAAAGAATAATCGTCCGGTTACCGTAAACGAAGACGCGCTGCGCCAGTACCTGATACAGCGCCCGGCTCAAGACGTTTTTTTCGACATCGCGCCCAGCGCGCATCATATCTTCTGCGGTATAAGTATGATCGACATGAATCACGTCCTGCATGATGATCGGGCCTTCATCCAGATTGTCATTCACGTAGTGGGCGGTAGCGCCAATGATTTTCACGCCGCGCTCATAGGCCTGATGATAGGGACGGGCGCCGATAAACGCCGGCAAAAACGAATGGTGGATATTGATGATTTTGTTCGGGAAGCGGGCAACAAATTCTGGCGTCAGGACGCGCATATACTTGGCCAGCACCACGTAATCCGGTTCGTGGGCGGCGATAGCATCGCCCATCCGCTGATCGTGTTCTTCGCGGCTCAGTCCTTCATGGCTGACCAGCTCAAACGGAATACCAAAGCGCTCCACCAACGAGCGCAGGGTGTCATGGTTGCCGATAACCGCGGCAATATCGACATCCAGCCCGCCGTAGTTGGCTTTCATCAGCAGATCGCCCAGACAGTGCGCCTCTTTCGTCACCAGAATCACCACCCGGCGACGGCCTGCCGGATTCAGTTCGCGGATGGAGCCTTCAGGCAGGGCGCTGTCGAGATCGGCTAGCAGAGTAGCGTCGTTAAAAATGCCTTCCAGTTCGGTGCGCATAAAGAAACGACCGGTACGGTGGTCAACAAACTCATTGTTCTGCACAATGTTGAGTTCATGCTTGTAGCAGATATTGGTGATACGCGCGATGAGGCCTTTCTGATCAGGGCAAATAGTGCGTAGTACTTTACGTTGTAATGAATGCATCGCGAGGAAAATCCTGTAATGTTTGCAAGCGCTGCGCCAGCGTTACTGGCCGCAGCATTTTTTAAATTTTTTACCTGAGCCGCAGGGGCAGGGGTCGTTACGGCCAATCAGCGGTCGTGTCCCGTCGATATAGTACCACTGTCCATTTTCTTTTAAGAATCTGGAACGTTCAATAATGGCGCCAGGGCGGTTATTGTCATTAAAGCGGGCGACAAAGCTGACAAAACCTTCATTTGGAGCTCGCCCCTCATCACTGGCGAACAGGGTTAAGCCCAGCCATTCGGTCTGGGAAAACCCTTTCTCCAGTTCGGCGCGAAATTGCTGCGCCTGACAGGACGGGTGCCAGGTTTTGATTAGATAGTCAGCGTCTTTCATGACGAACGCGCTATAACGGGAGCGCATAAGCTGTGACGGGCCCGGCGCAAGCTCAGCGCCGGACAGATATCGCTGGCAACATGAGCTATACTCCAGTGCGCTGCCACAGGGGCATAATTGCGACAAAACTGCCTCCATGGAAGAAAGAGTAACGGCGCTTCTACGCCAAAGGGCATTATGTTAACTGAGCCGTGACAATGTTGCCACGCTCAGAGTGGAAGGATAGTTATTAGTACTAATGAGAAAGCTTAAAATTGGTCTGGCGCTAGGTGCGGGAGCCGCTCGCGGATGGTCGCACATTGGCGTCATCAACGCCCTCCAGCGGGCCGGTATTGAGATTGATATCGTAGCCGGTTGTTCTATCGGTTCGCTGGTAGGGGCGGCGTATGCCTGTAACCGACTCCCGGCACTCGAATCATGGGTCTGCTCATTCAGCAACTGGGATGTCCTGAAGCTGATGGATCTCTCCTGGCGCAGGGGGGGACTGCTGCGAGGGGAAAAAGTATTCAATCATTACCGCCGCATTATGCCCGTCACCGAGATTGAACGCTGCGAGCGCCGGTTTGCCGCTGTTGCCACCAATTTAAGCACCGGTAGGGAGCTGTGGTTTACCGAAGGCGATCTACATTTAGCCATTCGCGCCTCCTGCAGTATGCCGGGGTTAATGTCGCCAGTAAGGCATAATGGTTACTGGCTGGTCGATGGCGCGGTGGTCAATCCGGTTCCTGTGTCGCTCACCCGGGCAATGGGAGCGGATATTGTGATTGCCGTCGACCTGCAACATGATGCCCATCTTATGCAGCAGGATTTGTTCTCCCTTGAAATGCCGCGGCAGGAAGCGGAAGAGAAGGAGGGGCCATGGCATACTCGTCTGCGCGCGCGCTTGACGCGAATGAGTTCCCGCCGTACGGCCGTGACGCCGACGGCGATGGAGATCATGACCACCTCTATCCAGGTACTGGAAAACCGTCTTAAACGCAATCGTATGGCGGGTGACCCGCCGGATATCCTGTTGCAGCCATACTGTCCGCAAGTTTCGACGCTCGATTTTCATCGCGCCGGAGAGGCGATCGCCGCGGGGCAACTGGCGGTAGAAAAGAAAATGGATGAATTATTACCATTAGTGCGTACAGCCGTTTGACGTACGAGTTACTGACTTAAGCAAATTCTGACAGGCGATAGTGAGAATAGCGTGCCACTATTGAATTATCGTCAGCCAGGGGAGATATCATGACGCAGCCATTGGCGGGAAAACAGATTCTGATAGTTGAAGACGAACCCGTTTTCCGCTCACTCTTGCATGGATGGCTGACCTCGCTGGGAGCAACAACCTTCCAGGCGGAAGATGGCAAGGATGCCCTGCATAAAATGACGGAGGTGCATCCGGACCTGATGATTTGCGACATTTCTATGCCGAGAATGAACGGTCTGGAGCTGGTGGAAACGCTGCGTAACCGCGGCGAACAGTTACCGATCCTGATGATCTCCGCCACCGAAAACATGGCGGATATAGCTAAAGCGTTGCGACTTGGCGTCCAGGACGTGCTGTTAAAGCCAGTAAAAGATTTCGATCGCCTGCGCGAGACCGTTTACGCCTGTCTCTATCCCGCGATGTTCAGTTCGCGCGTGGAAGAGGAAGAGCGTTTATTTGAGGACTGGGATGCGCTGGTCAGTAATCCCATCGCCGCTTCAAGACTATTGCAGGAATTACAGCCGCCGGTGCAACAGGAAATGTCGCACTGCCGTATTCATTATCGACAACTGGTGTCGGCAGACAAGCCCGGTCTGGTACTCGATATCGCACCGCTTTCGGAAAATGATTTGGCTTTCTATTGTCTGGATGTCACACGCGCAGGCGATAATGGCGTGTTGGCAGCATTATTGCTGCGCGCGTTGTTTAATGGTCTGCTGCAGGAGCAACTGGCGCACCAGGGACAACGGCTACCAGAAATGGGAAGTTTGTTAAAACAGGTGAATCAACTGCTGCGTCAGGCAAATCTTCCGGGCCAGTTCCCTCTGTTAGTAGGGTATTACCACAGCGGGCTGAAAAATTTAATTCTGGTGTCAGCGGGACTTAATGGCACGCTGAATACGGGGGAGCATCAAATTCAGATTAGTAATGGCGTTCCTTTGGGGACGCTGGGTGATGCTTATCTTAACCAAATTAGCCAACGCTGCACCTCGTGGCAGTGCCAAATTTGGGGGGCTGGCGGTCGTTTACGCTTAATGTTGTCTGCGGAATGAGCAATTGCGTTTATATCTAAGCAGACGGGATTACCTCTTGCCCTTTAGCGGTGGTAACATCGAGCAGTTTTATGCGTAAAAGTCCTAATTCGAGGCTATCGGCAGCTTTTCAGACCAGTGAATACGCGGTTGACTGATATACTCGACACGTTATTTGTAACGAGAAGTTTAAAAAACAAACAGTCCAGGAGATTTCAATGGCTGCCCTTAATTCTAAAGTCAGAAAAGCGGTTATCCCGGTTGCGGGATTAGGCACCAGGATGCTGCCGGCCACCAAAGCGATTCCAAAAGAAATGCTGCCGCTGGTAGATAAGCCGTTAATTCAGTACGTTGTTAATGAATGTATCGCTGCAGGAATTACTGAAATTGTTCTGGTAACGCACTCGTCGAAAAACTCTATCGAAAACCATTTCGATACCAGTTTTGAGCTGGAAGCGATGCTGGAAAAACGTGTAAAACGCCAGCTGCTGGAAGAAGTGCAGTCTATTTGCCCGCCGCACGTGACTATTATGCAAGTTCGTCAGGGCCTGGCGAAAGGTCTGGGTCACGCGGTGCTGTGCGCCCATCCGGTAGTGGGAGATGAGCCGGTCGCGGTTATTCTGCCAGACGTTATTCTGGATGAATATGAATCCGATCTGAGCCGCGATAACCTCGCTGAGATGATCTCTCGCTTCGATGAGACTGGCGCCAGCCAGATTATGGTTGAACCTGTCGAAGACGTAACCGCTTATGGCGTGGTTGACTGCAAAGGCGAATCCCTGAAGCCGGGCGAAAGCGTACCGATGGTGGGCGTGGTTGAGAAGCCAAAAGCTGACGTTGCGCCGTCCAACCTGGCGGTGGTGGGGCGTTATGTCCTCAGCGCCGATATCTGGCCGCTGCTGGCGAAAACCCCTCCGGGCGCTGGTGATGAAATTCAGCTGACTGACGCCATTGATATGCTGATCGAGAAAGAAACGGTTGAAGCTTATCATATGAAAGGCAAGAGCCATGACTGCGGTAATAAGCTTGGCTACATGCAGGCGTTTGTCGAATATGGTATTCGTCACAAAACGCTGGGCGACGATTTTAAAGCCTGGCTGGAAACGGCGGTAGCGAAGTAATCCGCCGCGCGGTTGAAAGTACAAACCGGGAGCGCATCTGCGACTCCCGGTTTTTTTATATCGGCCCTGAGGGCAAAAAAAATCCCGCCGCAGCGGGATTTTTTATAGCGATCAACGGAGATTAGATCAGGAAATCGTCCAGTGATTTACCTTGCTCATCCATTGCTTTTTTGATCACAGCCGGGGTACGGCCCTGACCGGTCCAGGTTTTGGTTTCACCATTTTCGTCAACATAGCTATATTTAGCCGGACGTGCAGCACGCTTGGTTTTGGTACCGGCTTTAACGGCAGCCATGGTGCTCAGCAGTTCATTCGGATCAATACCGTCAGCAATCAGCATTTCACGGTATTGCTGCAGCTTACGCGTACGCTCTTCAATTTCTGCCGCGGCAGCGTTTTCTTCTTCACGGCGCTCGTTAACGACGACTTCTAATTTTTCCAGCATTTCTTCGAGCGTTTCCAGGGTGCATTCTCTTGCCTGCGCACGAAGAGTACGGATGTTGTTCAAAATTTTAAGTGCTTCGCTCATTGTAGTAATCTCAAACTTATATTGTGGGGTGGTTTGTTGAACTAATAATAGAGCGATAAAATGCGTTGTGCAATAGGGGGGAATGTAAGGAATTCAAAATTACTGGTTATTTGTCGCGAGAATTAATTAATTTAAGTTAAAATTCCCGTGCCGCTTCACATCTTTCATCGCTTATAGCGATGAGGCGAAGGCAAGCTAAAACATTGAGACGGTATGCTTTTTGAGAGGTTCAGTGAGAGAAATGATCCTTTACATGGGTAAATAACCCTCGTCAGTATTAGCGCATTTTTGGTTACAAGGCTTAATATAAAACAACCGGCAGCCCTGCTTATAGCCCATGGGCAACCGGTCTATAAGCACGAAAAGACAATGGTTACCGCGCCAGTAGCGTAACGGGGCGTACAAATAGTGGCCCTGAAAATTCAATTCATCTTCTTAATCCTTTCGGTTTGCAGGCCCTTCAGCTTCGCGACAATACCCCTGCTGAAAGCGCGGCTGTGCGCATAAAATATGGTACAATCGTCGCCGCGATAAAACACTTTGATTGGGGTCACGCAGCCGATGGCACAACTTTATTTCTACTACTCTGCAATGAATGCAGGTAAGTCGACCGCTCTGTTGCAATCTTCGTACAATTACCAGGAGCGGGGGATGCGTACCGTCGTTTATACCGCTGAGATTGATGACCGCTTTGGCGCCGGAAAAGTCAGTTCACGTATCGGGCTCTCCTCGCCGGCCCGATTGTATAATCCACAGACCTCGTTATTTGACGATATTGCGGCGGAGCACCAGCTAAAGCCGATTCACTGCGTGCTGGTGGATGAAAGCCAGTTTCTGACGCGTGAACAGGTTCATGAGCTGTCCGAAGTTGTCGATACGCTGGATATTCCGGTGCTTTGCTATGGGTTGCGGACGGACTTTCGCGGTGAGCTCTTTACCGGCAGCCAGTATTTACTGGCCTGGTCAGATAAGCTGGTTGAGCTGAAAACGATCTGCTTCTGCGGCCGCAAGGCCAGCATGGTATTGCGCCTCGATCAGGAGGGGCGTCCTTATAATGAGGGTGAGCAGGTCGTCATCGGCGGTAATGAGCGGTACGTATCGGTCTGCCGTAAGCATTATAAAGAGGCGCTGAGCGTCGGTTCGTTAACCAAGGTACAAAACCAGCACCGTCCCTGCTGATACCCTCAGAAGCTCGTACAGGCGCCTGTGGGCGCCTTTTTTATGTCTGCTATAGGTTGGCGTAGCTGGCGATAAAGAATGGCTGATAGCGGGGATAAAAAAAGCCCCGTCAGGTGACGGGGCTTGTCGCGATGCTATCGCTGTTGGTTAAGCGGATTTTTTCGCTTTTTTCTCAGCCTTTACCGGAGCAACTTCGGCTTTCGCACCGGCTTCGCCTTCGACGAATTCGCGGCCGTAGTAGGTATCCAGCAGGATCTGTTTCAGTTCGGAGATCAGCGGGTAGCGCGGGTTAGCGCCGGTGCACTGGTCATCGAATGCATCTTCAGACAGTTTATCAACGTAGGCCAGGAAGTCAGCTTCCTGAACGCCAGCTTCGCGGATAGATTTCGGAATACCCAGCTCAGCTTTAATGCTTTCCAGCCATGCCAGCAGTTTCTCGATTTTCGCTGCGGTGCGGTCGCCTGGTGCGGAGAGGCCCAGGTGATCGGCGATTTCAGCGTAACGACGACGAGCCTGCGGACGGTCGTACTGGCTGAACGCGGTCTGCTTGGTCGGGTTGTCATTCGCGTTATAGCGGATAACGTTGCAGATCAGCAGGGCGTTGGCCAGACCGTGTGGAATATGGAACTGGGAGCCCAGTTTGTGCGCCATCGAGTGACACACGCCGAGGAAGGCGTTAGCGAACGCGATACCGGCGATAGTCGCGGCACTGTGTACGCGCTCACGGGCAACCGGGTTCTTGGAACCTTCGTGATAGGAAGCCGGCAGGTACTCTTTCAGCAGTTTCAGCGCCTGCAGCGCCTGGCCGTCAGAGAACTCAGAAGCCAGTACGGAAACGTAAGCTTCCAGGGCGTGAGTCACCGCATCCAGACCACCGAACGCACACAGCGATTTCGGCATATCCATCACCAGGTTGGCATCGACAATGGCCATATCCGGGGTCAGCGCGTAGTCTGCCAGCGGGTATTTCTGACCGGTCGCGTCATCGGTCACCACGGCGAACGGCGTAACTTCAGAACCGGTACCGGAAGTGGTAGTGATCGCCACCATCTTGGCTTTGACGCCCATTTTCGGGAACTTGTAGATACGTTTACGGATATCCATAAAGCGCAGCGCCAGTTCTTCGAAGTGGGTTTCCGGATGTTCGTACATGACCCACATGATTTTCGCCGCATCCATCGGGGAACCGCCGCCCAGGGCGATGATCACGTCTGGTTTAAAGGAGTTCGCCAGGTCGGCACCTTTACGTACGATGGTCAGCGTCGGGTCAGCTTCAACTTCGAAGAAGACTTCCGTCTCAACACCCGCAGCTTTCAGTACGGAAGTGATCTGATCGGCATAGCCGTTGTTGAACAGGAAGCGGTCAGTCACGATCAGCGCGCGTTTGTGACCATCGGTAATCACTTCATCCAGTGCGATTGGCAGGGAGCCACGACGGAAGTAGATAGATTTCGGAAGTTTGTGCCACAACATGTTTTCAGCTCGCTTAGCAACGGTTTTCTTGTTGATCAGGTGTTTCGGACCAACGTTTTCAGAGATGGAGTTACCACCCCAGGAACCACAACCCAGAGTCAGGGAAGGCGCGAGTTTGAAGTTGTACAGGTCACCGATACCACCCTGAGAAGCCGGGGTGTTGATCAGGATACGCGCGGTTTTCATCATTTGGCCGAAGTAAGCCACGCGAGCCGGCTGGTTGTCCTGGTCGGTGTACAGGCAAGAGGTGTGACCGATACCGCCCATGGCGACCAGTTTTTCTGCTTTGGCTACCGCGTCTTCGAAATCTTTTGCACGGTACATAGCCAGCGTCGGAGACAGTTTTTCGTGAGCAAACGGCTCGCTCTCGTCAACGTTGGTCACTTCACCAATCAGAATTTTGGTGGTGGCCGGCACGGTGAAGCCTGCCAGTTCAGCGATTTTGGCCGCTGGCTGACCAACGATAGCCGCGTTCAGCGCGCCATTTTTCAGGATAATGTCCTGAACGGCTTTCAGCTCTTTACCCTGCAGCAGGTAGCCGCCGTGGCTGGCGAAACGTTCGCGAACCGCGTCATAGACTGAATCAACCACCACAACGGACTGCTCAGAAGCACAGATCACGCCGTTATCGAAGGTTTTAGACATCAGTACGGACGCTACGGCACGTTTGATGTCGGCGGTTTCATCAATGACTACCGGGGTGTTACCGGCGCCGACGCCGATAGCAGGTTTACCGGAGCTGTATGCTGCTTTCACCATGCCTGGACCACCGGTCGCCAGGATCAGGTTGATGTCCGGGTGATGCATCAGCGCGTTAGACAGTTCTACAGACGGCTGATCGATCCAGCCAATCAGGTCCTTCGGCGCGCCGGCCGCGATGGCAGCCTGCAGCACGATATCAGCCGCTTTGTTGGTGGCTTCTTTTGCACGCGGGTGCGGAGAGAAAATGATGGCGTTACGCGTTTTCAGACTGATGAGCGATTTGAAAATGGCTGTTGAAGTCGGGTTAGTGGTCGGTACGATACCGCAGATGATGCCGATAGGCTCAGCAATAGTGATGGTGCCAAAGGTGTCGTCTTCTGACAGAACGCCACAGGTTTTTTCGTCTTTATAAGCGTTGTAAATGTATTCGGAAGCGAAGTGGTTTTTGATCACTTTGTCTTCAACGATGCCCATGCCGGATTCGGCTACGGCCATTTTGGCGAGAGGGATTCGAGCATCTGCAGCGGCCAGAGCGGCGGCGCGGAAGATTTTGTCGACTTGTTCTTGAGTGAAACTGGCATATTCACGCTGGGCTTTCTTGACACGCTCAACAAGCGCGTTCAGTTCAGCGATATTAGTAACAGCCATAATGCTCTCCTGATAATGTTAAACTTTTTTAGTAAATCAGTCGCTCGATTCGACATTATAGACAGGCCGTTAACAGCTTGCATGTAAATGTTTATGTAGAAAAATCAGGGCGCTGTTTCACCGATTTACTAAAAAAGCTTTATCTCTTTCGCTTTCAGGTACTGCTGCCTTCCACTCTGTTGGTGTCATCAAGATTACTCACTTCTGAGTACAAATTACGTGATTTAGATCAAGTATTGTCGCTGCTGATACCTTTCAGCTGGCTGCTTTTTGACCGGTTCGATCAAGTGTGATGGGAGGGTTTTGAAATTAAAAAAACGATTAGCATTAAATATACAAATGGCTAACATTCGATACATATCACCGGGTTATGCATATTTATAATGAATATTGCAGGTAAAAAGCGTATGTTTCGCGCAGTTATTTTATGCTGTTAACAGTCAACCGCCAATTTTGATGATGCTGCGGAGCCCAATGTGACTCAATCACTGTTCGATTTTTCTGCATATTTCAAGTTTTTCATCGGCTTATTTGCCCTGGTTAACCCGGTTGGCATTATTCCGGTATTCATCAGTATGACCAGCTATCAGCCGGCTGCGGTGCGTAATAAGACCAACCTCACCGCCAACCTGTCGGTGGCGATCATCCTCCTGACGTCGCTGTTCCTCGGCGATGGCATTCTGCAGATTTTCGGTATCTCCATTGACTCCTTCCGTATCGCCGGCGGCATCCTGGTGGTGACCATCGCGATGTCGATGATCAGCGGTAAGCTCGGCGAAGATAAGCAGAACAAGCAGGAAAAGTCGGAGACGGCAGTCCGGGAGAGCATCGGCGTCGTTCCTCTCGCGCTACCATTAATGGCCGGGCCAGGGGCAATCAGTTCAACTATCGTCTGGGGGACCCGGTACCACTCCTGGGTGCATCTGGTCGGGTTCTCACTGGCGATAGCGGTATTTGCCCTCTGCTGCTGGGGGATTTTCCGTATGGCGCCGTGGCTGGTCCGTTTGCTGGGGCAGACGGGAATCAACGTCATCACCCGTATTATGGGCCTGTTGCTGATGGCTCTCGGCATTGAGTTTATTGTGACCGGGATTAAAGCGCTTTTCCCAGGGCTGCTGAGTTAGTTCGTCGCCAGCAGGCGGGGAGTCTCGCTTCACGCCTGCGCGATTATTAGCAAAACCTATTAGCCAGCGCGGAACTGGCGGTAGGGATAATATTTTGCGATATCGCTATTAATTTCATATTTTTCATTAAGATATAAAATATTTCTCTTAACATTCTCCTCATGCCTCCCACTCCTGTGATGTTATTTTCTTCACATCATTCTCTGGTACTTGCTGTCGGATCATCGAAATGATATTAGTAATTTTAACAAGGCGGCAGATGAATGTGCTAAAAAGTAATCTATTGTTAAATTTTTGTACAAAAAACCATCTTGTGGTCGCTGCTCAGAATGTCGGCTGATGAAATTATCGTAATGCTCTGATAAATAATAATATTTTTACATCGACGTTTTATGGCAAACGCTTATCACGCTGGCAAAACCGGCAATAAAAGAGAATTCGGTAACATATTTGCAAATTGCATTGGCGGAGGTGTTTACCTTTTGGTACTTTCCGCCGTTATCGTCTGCTGAATTATGTACGCAAATGAGAATTATTTTTAATTAACTCATTTCGCCAGAACGACCCTCCAGCGAGGGCAACGAATCGACGTTAAGACTGCCGTTCGAGCGGTCGTAATAAATAAGTCGGTGATAGCAATCTGCCAATCGCAAACTCCTGCGTTGGACAGAACCCGAAAACGGGAAAAACAGGCTGGTTAAAAAACCAGTAATTATAATGACTGGAGTTACAACACAATGACCATCATCACTAAAAAGCGTTTAATCGCCGCGGGAGTGCTATCCGCACTGATCGCCGGCAATATGGCAATGGCAGCGGATGTCCCGGCTGGTGTGCAGCTGGCAGAGAAGCAAACCCTGGTACGTAATAGCGGCGCCGAGCCGCAATCGCTGGACCCAAATAAAATCGAAGGGGTGCCAGAGGCCAATATTAGCCGCGACCTGTTCGAAGGTTTGCTGAATACTTCGCCGAAAGATGGCCACCCGATCCCTGGCGTGGCGGAGAGCTGGGATAATAAAGATTTTAAAGTCTGGACCTTCCATCTGCGTAAAGATGCAAAATGGTCTAACGGCGAGCCGGTTACCGCCCAGGACTTCGTATACAGCTGGCAGCGTCTGGTGGATCCGAAAACAGCTTCTCCTTATGCCAGCTATCCGCAATATGGTCATATCGTTAACGTCGACGAAATCATTGACGGCAAGAAAGCGCCGAGCGAGCTGGGCGTAAAAGCCATTGACGACCACACGCTGGAAGTCACCCTCAGCGAACCGGTACCCTATTTTTATAAACTGCTGGTTAACCCGGCGATGTCTCCCGTCTACAAACCGGCCATCGAAAAATTTGGCGAAAAGTGGACGCAGCCTGGCAATATCGTTACCAACGGCGCGTATACTCTGAAAGACTGGGTGGTCAACGAGCGGATCGTGATGGAGCGTAACCCGCACTATTGGGATAATGCTAAAACCGTCATTAACACCGTTACCTGGCTGCCGACCTCTTCCGAAGTGACCTATGTTAACCGCTACCGCAGCGGTGAACTGGACATGACTTATAACCAGCTGCCGATCGAACTCTTCCAGAAGCTGAAAAAAGAGATCCCCAACGAGCTGCACGTTGACCCCTATCTGTGTACCTATTATTACGAAATCAACAACCAGAAGGCCCCGTTCACCGACGTGCGCGTGCGTACCGCGCTGAAGCTGGGTCTGGATCGCGATATTATTGCTAATAAGGTGAAAGGACAGGGCGATCTGCCGGCCTACGGCTACACCCCACCGTATACCGATGGCGCGAAGCTGAGCGAGCCGGAATGGTTTACCTGGTCGCAGGAAAAACGCAACGAAGAAGCGAAAAAACTGCTGGCCGAAGCCGGCTATAGCGCCGATAAACCGTTGACCTTCAACCTGCTGTATAACACCTCTGATTTGCACAAGAAGCTGGCGATTGCCGCCGCCTCGCTGTGGCGTAAAAACCTGGGCATTGACGTGAAGCTGGTCAACCAGGAGTGGAAAACGTTCCTCGATACCCGTCATCAGGGCACCTATGACGTGGCGCGTGCGGGCTGGTGCGCCGACTATAACGAGCCAACCTCTTTCCTGAACACCATGCTCTCTGACAGTTCAATGAACACCGCGCACTATAAGAGCCCGGCGTTCGACAAGATTATGGCTGAATCCGTAAAAGCATCCGATGAAGCGCAGCGCACGGCGGCCTATGCGAAAGCAGAGCAGCAGCTGGACAAAGACAGCGCGATCGTACCGGTCTATTACTACGTTAACGCCCGCCTGGTGAAACCGTGGGTCGGTGGCTATACCGGTAAAGACCCGATGGATAACGTCTATACCAAAGACCTCTACGTTATCAAACATTAATGGCAATACGTGGAGCGGGTCTCGGCTCGCTCCATCGTGTCTTATTTGAGAGCAGTGCAAAGGCACACGCCAGAAGGTACGGGCAATGTTAAAATTTATCTTACGTCGCTGTCTGGAAGCGATTCCGACGCTATTTATTCTTATCACCATCTCATTCTTCATGATGCGTCTAGCGCCGGGAAGTCCTTTTACCGGGGAACGCACGCTACCGCCGGAAGTCATGGCGAATATTGAAGCAAAATACCATTTAAACGACCCTATCATGACGCAGTACTTCAATTATCTGAAGCAGCTGGCGCATGGCGATTTTGGTCCCTCTTTTAAATACAAAGATTATTCCGTCAACGATCTGGTGGCCGCCAGCTTCCCGGTTTCAGCGAAACTTGGCTTCGCCGCCTTTTTACTGGCGGTGGTGATCGGCGTTGCCGCCGGGGTGATAGCCGCCCTGAAGCAAAATACCCGCTGGGACTACGCGGTGATGGGGGTAGCCATGACCGGCGTGGTTATTCCGAGCTTTGTGGTCGCGCCGCTGCTGGTGATGATCTTTGCCATTACCCTGCACTGGCTGCCGGGCGGCGGCTGGAACGGCGGGGCGCTGAAATTTATGATCCTGCCGATGGTGGCGCTTTCCCTGGCCTATATCGCCAGCATCGCGCGTATCACCCGCGGCTCAATGATTGAAGTGCTGCACTCTAACTTTATCCGCACCGCGCGGGCGAAGGGGCTGCCGATGCGTCGCATTATTCTGCGCCATGCGCTGAAGCCGGCGCTGCTGCCGGTGCTCTCCTATATGGGGCCAGCTTTCGTGGGCATCATCACCGGCTCAATGGTCATTGAAACCATTTACGGCCTGCCGGGGATCGGCCAGCTGTTCGTTAACGGGGCGCTTAACCGCGACTACTCGCTGGTGCTCAGCCTGACGATCCTCGTTGGCGCCCTGACTATCCTGTTCAACGCCATCGTTGACGTGCTGTACGCCGTTATCGATCCGAAGATTCGCTACTGAAGCCGGAGTTCGCCATGATGTTAAGTAAGAAAAATAGCGAGGCGCTGGAAAACTTCAGTGAGAAGCTGGAAGTGGAGGGGCGTAGCCTCTGGCAGGACGCGCGTCGCCGCTTTATGCATAACCGCGCCGCGGTGACCAGCCTGATTATGCTGGTGCTTATTGCGCTGTTCGTTACCTTCGCGCCGATGGTGTCGTCGTTCTCCTACTTCGATACCGACTGGGGCATGATGTCCAATGCCCCGGATATGGCCTCCGGCCACTACTTCGGAACCGACTCCTCCGGGCGCGACCTGCTGGTGCGCGTAGCGATCGGCGGGCGCATTTCGCTGATGGTCGGGGTGGCGGCGGCGCTGGTGGCGGTGATCCTCGGCACGCTGTACGGTTCTCTCTCCGGTTATCTCGGCGGCAAAGTGGATTCGGTCATGATGCGTCTGCTGGAGATCCTCAACTCCTTCCCGTTTATGTTCTTCGTCATCCTGCTGGTGACCTTTTTTGGTCAGAATATCCTGCTGATCTTTGTCGCCATCGGAATGGTGTCCTGGCTGGATATGGCGCGTATCGTGCGCGGGCAGACGCTAAGCCTGAAGCGCAAAGAGTTTATCGAAGCCGCGCAGGTCGGCGGGGTCTCGACGGCGAGCATCGTTCTGCGCCATATCGTCCCCAACGTGCTGGGGGTGGTGGTGGTGTATGCCTCGCTGCTGGTCCCCAGCATGATCCTCTTCGAATCCTTCCTCAGTTTCCTGGGACTGGGGACGCAGGAGCCGCTCAGCAGCTGGGGGGCATTGCTCAGCGATGGCGCCAACTCAATGGAAGTTTCGCCCTGGCTACTGTTGTTCCCGGCGGGTTTCCTGGTGGTGACCCTGTTCTGTTTCAACTTTATCGGCGATGGTCTGCGTGATGCCCTCGACCCGAAAGACCGCTAAGGAGCGCTGCCATGACCATGATTGAAACGGCAAAAGCGCCGCAAGCGCAGAGCCACAGCGGGCTACTGCTGGACGTGAAAGATCTTCGCGTCACCTTTAAAACGCCGGATGGCGACGTCACCGCCGTCAATGATCTGAACTTCACCCTGCAGGCGGGCGAGACGCTCGGCATTGTGGGCGAATCGGGCTCCGGTAAATCGCAAACCGCCTTCGCCCTGATGGGACTGCTGGCGGCCAACGGTCGCATCGGGGGTTCCGCCACCTTTAACGGTCGGCAAATCCTCAATTTGCCCGAGCGTGAGCTGAACAAACTGCGCGCTGAACAAATCTCAATGATTTTCCAGGATCCGATGACCTCTCTTAACCCCTATATGCGGGTGGGCGAGCAGTTAATGGAAGTCCTGATGCTGCATAAAGGGCTGAGTAAAGCCGAAGCGTTTGAAGAGTCGGTGAAGATGCTCGACGCGGTAAAAATGCCGGAAGCGCGTAAGCGCATGAAAATGTTCCCGCACGAGTTCTCCGGGGGCATGCGTCAGCGCGTGATGATTGCCATGGCGCTGCTGTGCCGGCCCCGGCTGCTGATTGCGGATGAACCGACCACTGCCCTGGACGTTACCGTGCAGGCGCAGATCATGACGCTGTTGAATGAGCTTAAACGCGAATTCAACACGGCCATTATCATGATCACCCACGACCTTGGGGTGGTGGCAGGGATCTGCGATAAAGTGCTGGTGATGTACGCCGGGCGCACCATGGAGTACGGTCAGGCGCGCGATGTCTTCTATCAACCGTCGCACCCATACTCTATTGGGCTGTTGAATGCGGTTCCACGTCTGGATGCGGAAGGCGATGCGTTGTTGACCATTCCCGGCAACCCACCGAACCTGCTGCGATTGCCAAAAGGCTGTCCATTCCAGCCGCGCTGCCCGCATGCCATGGAGCAGTGCAGCAGCGCGCCACCGCTGGAATCGTTCGCGCCAGGCCGCCTGCGCGCCTGCTTTAAACCGGTGGGAGATCTGCTATGAACGCCGTAACTGAACAACGAAAAGTCCTGCTCGAAATTGCCGACCTGAAGGTGCACTTCGATATCAAAGATGGCAAGCAGTGGTTCTGGCAGCCGTCGAAAACGCTGAAAGCGGTGGATGGCGTGACGCTGCGCCTATACGAGGGGGAAACCCTCGGTGTGGTAGGGGAGTCGGGCTGCGGCAAATCGACCTTCGCCCGCGCCATTATTGGTCTGGTGAAAGCGACCGATGGCAAAGTGGCCTGGTTGGGTAAAGATCTGCTGGGCATGAAGCAGGAAGAGTGGCGCGACGTGCGCAGCGATATCCAGATGATCTTCCAGGATCCGCTGGCCTCGCTGAACCCGCGCATGACCATCGGAGAAATTATCGCCGAACCGCTGCGTACCTATCATCCGAAGATGCCCCGTCAGGAAGTGCGCGATCGCGTCAAAGCGATGATGATGAAAGTTGGGTTGCTGCCCAACCTGATCAACCGCTATCCGCACGAGTTCTCCGGCGGTCAGTGTCAGCGTATCGGCATCGCGCGGGCGCTGATCCTTGAGCCAAAGCTGATTATCTGCGATGAGCCGGTCTCCGCGCTTGACGTGTCGATTCAGGCGCAGGTCGTCAACCTGCTGCAGCAACTGCAGCGTGAGATGGGGCTATCGCTGATATTTATCGCTCACGATCTGGCGGTGGTTAAGCATATCTCCGATCGGGTTCTGGTAATGTATCTGGGCCATGCGGTGGAGCTGGGGACCTACGACGAGGTGTACCATAATCCGCTGCATCCCTATACCAAAGCGCTGATGTCGGCGGTGCCGATCCCCGATCCTGATCTCGAGAAAACGAAAACTATCCAACTGCTGGAAGGCGAATTACCCTCGCCGATTAATCCGCCCTCAGGCTGCGTTTTCCGCACCCGCTGTCCGCTTGCCGGACCGGAGTGCGCCAAAACCCGCCCGGTGCTGGAAGGCAGTTTCCGCCATGCGGTTTCCTGCCTTAAGGTAGACCCGTTATAATCTCAGGGGCTGACGCAGGTCAGCCCTTTTTTTGCGAGGTTAACGAAGTGGGTATGCTTTCTGCCGCTCGTCTGCGGCTTTATCATTTACTTTTCGATCAGAACCGACGTTCCGGCCGCCGCTTTGAAGGGCTGTGCGGACTTTTCGCCCTGCTCAGCGTACTGGTGATATTTATCGAGTCGGGACTGGGCACGCAATATCACCTGACATTAGATGAATGGCATATTTTCGTCTGGCTGGAGCTGCTGGTGACCGCGGTCTTTACCTTGGAATACCTGCTGCGTATCGCTACCTGGCCCAATCCGCTCCACTATATTTTCAGCTTTTGGGGGCTGATTGACCTGGCGACGATTTTACCGCTGTATGTGATGTGGCTATGGCCGGAAATTAGCCTCAATTATGTATTCGCCTGGCGGGCAATGCGGGCGA
Source organism: Klebsiella sp. P1954 (assembly GCF_018199955.1). Taxonomy (NCBI): domain Bacteria; kingdom Pseudomonadati; phylum Pseudomonadota; class Gammaproteobacteria; order Enterobacterales; family Enterobacteriaceae; genus Klebsiella; species Klebsiella sp. P1954. The sequence goes on from NZ_CP073373.1 coordinate 5,183,297, forward strand.
TCCGCGCGCTGCGTATTCTCAAACTACTGCGCTTTATGCCTTCGCTCAACGTGTTCTGGCGAGCGATTGTCAGCGCGCGCCATCAGCTGATCCTGTTTTATTCGTTTATCGCCATTGTGATGGTGATTTTCGGCTCGTTAATGTATCTGATTGAGGGGCCGGAATACGGCTTTACCACGCTTAACGCCTCGGTCTATTGGGCCATCGTGACCATCACCACCGTCGGCTACGGAGACATCACGCCGCACACGCCGTTGGGTCGCATCCTGGCCTCCATTCTTATCCTGATCGGCTACTCCATTATTGCCATACCGACCGGACTTATCACCACGCATATGACCAGCGCCTTGAATCGTCGACGACAGCAGCGCCTGTGTCCGCAGTGTCAGCAGGGCGACCATGACGATAACGCCCGTTTCTGCCATGCCTGCGGTCATGCCTTGCCGAAGTAAGCTGGCGACGTAAAAAAAGCCTGCCGGGAGTACCGCGGCAGGCTTTTTACTGGATGTTAAAGGTTATTCACGCCACAGAATATGGCACAGCTTATGATCTTTCTCGCGGCACAGCAGAACGCGGGCGAAGATATCATTGATTTCCCCGCCGTCGGTATCCGCCAGACCAATCACCACTTCGGCGAAGAAATCCGGGTTGAGATCGTAATCCACATGCTCTTCCCAGTCTGCCGAAGGGTCGAACAGTTCGGCGCCGCCGCGCTCCTCAAACTGCAGGTTAAACAGAATGATGTCCGCCGGGTCGAGATTGTCGGCCGCCAGTTCGAGGAAGATATCGTAAGCCTGCTCGAGCGTTTCGTCTTCGGTCAGGCGGTTGTTTAAATCCATATCCATGATTGCTACTCATTCGGTATCTGATGGGCACGTTTTACAGCAACGGGCTGAAGAAGTAAAACAGTCGCTCGGCGATCCGCTGCCACAGCGGACGTTTTAACCAGAGACGGGCATCCAGCAGGCGCGAGCGCGAGATATAATCATCCTGAACCGCCGCCAGATCGCTGCCGAAACCGGCGTCATCGATGACCAGGGTAATCTCGAAGTTGAGCCACAGGCTGCGCATATCCAGGTTGACGGTCCCCACCAGACTTAGCTCGCCATCGACCAGCACGCTCTTGGTATGCAACAGTCCGCCCTCAAACTGATAGATTTTGACCCCGGCCGCCAGCAGCTCGGTGAAGAAGGCCCGGCTGGCCCAGCCTACCAGCAGCGAATCGTTCTTGCGCGGTAAAATAATGCTCACGTCAACGCCGCGCTGGGCGGCGGTACAGATCGCATGCAGCAGGTCGTCGCTGGGTACGAAGTAGGGGGTGGTCATGATCAGATGCTCTTTCGCCGCATAGGCGGCGGTGAGGAGAGCCTGATGAATCAGATCTTCCGGAAAGCCCGGTCCGGAGGCGATCGTGTGAATAGTATGTCCGCTGGCCTCTTCGAACGGCATGATATTGACGTCCGGGGGCGGCGGCAGAATGCGCTTGCCGGTCTCTATTTCCCAGTCGCAGGAGTAGACGATGCCCATCGAGGTCGCCACCGGGCCTTCCATTCGCGCCATCAGATCAATCCACTGTCCGACTCCTGAGTCCTGTTTAAAGTAGCGCGGATCGACCATATTCATGCTGCCAGTGTAGGCGATATAGTTATCGATCATCACCATTTTACGATGCTGACGCAGGTCCATCCGGCGCAGGAATACGCGCATCAGGTTAACCTTAAGAGCTTCGACGACTTCAATACCGGCGTTACGCATCATTGCCGCCCATGGGCTGCGGAAAAAGGCCACGCTGCCCGCGGAGTCGAGCATTAGCCGACAGTGAACCCCGCGGCGAGCGGCGGCCATCAGGGATTCAGCGACGCTGTCGGCCATGCCGCCGGGCTGCCAGATATAAAAGACCATCTCTATGTTGTGACGGGCCAGCTGAATATCGCGGATCAGGGCCTGCATCACGTCGTCAGATTCCGTCAGCAGCTGGAGCTGGTTGCCTTTTACGCCGCCAATGCCCTGACGCCGTTCGCACAGCTTGAACAGGGATTCGGCCACCGGGCTGTTATCTTCCGCGAAGATATGTTTGCAGGCTTTGAGGTCGTTTAGCCATTTGGCCGTCGAGGGCCACATCGCCCTGGCGCGCTCGGCCCGACGCTTGCCGAGATGCAGCTCGCCAAAGGAGAGATAGGCGATGATCCCCACCAGCGGCAGGATATAAATGATCAGCAACCATGCCATGGCGGACGGGACAGCGCGGCGTTTCATTAGAATTCGTAATGTTACACCGGCGATCAACAGCCAGTACCCCAGAATGACCAGCCAGTTCACCACCGTGTAAAAGGTTGTCATAGATGTAAAATCCTTTTGAATGACGATATGTGATGAGTTTACGCATCAGTATTTTTCTGGCAAATAAAAACGCAGCGAAAGCGGTAGTCAGTTGCTGGCAGAGGTTTATAATGGGGGCTGTTTTCACTCGTAGAGTCGTTGCAATGAAGCGTAGTAGAACGGAAGTAGGGCGCTGGCGCATGCTGAGACAGGTGAATCGCCGTAAAGCGCGCTGGCTGGAAGCCCAATCGCGCCGCAATATGCGGATCCTCGCTATCAGGAAGGGACTGGTGAAACGGCAGCGTCATGCCCTGCTGTTTATCTTCCCTGACAGCTAAGCGAGCAGGCAAACGGCACCGTACGCGGTGCCGTTGTCGTTTTCTCTCTGCGCTAAATTCCCGTTGTACATCTCCATAGGGCAATGATGGTTTTTCTTGCTGCGATGCGACGACAAAACAGAGCTCCCGCCTCAGTGAAAAAGAGATGCTACGCCTGGCTTGTAATGACGGACGACAAGATCCAGAGCCAAGTCGTTTGCGGCGCGACAGGAATTAACCGTCAGATAGCATTTATTGCCGCTCAGGAAGGGCATGGCGTTGTTAAATGCTTAATGATATGACCGGCCAGCTGCGGTAACCAGGCGGGAACTGAGGGAATGAGAAAACAGACTCAGACAGGCAAGGGGGTTATTAAGCGGTCCAGCGCGTTGAAGCTCAATGAACCGACCGATCCTGACCATGAATAATCTGAGCCTGTTATATTATCCAGAGAGGCCATGCAATAAGCATCCTGAATAAAACGCAATCGTTGCGCCAGCTTTTACTTATTTTGCATAGGCTTCCGTGGATAACGTGATGGTGACGTTATCACTTACCGCCGGCACATATTTATCAAGCTTAAAGTCTGAACGTTTTATCACCCCGGTGGCATCAAATCCAATGGCCTCTTTTTTCACCATTGGGTGCATATCCTGCTTATTCAGGACGGCATGCAGGACCACCGGTTTGGTGATGCCTTTAATGGTCAAATTACCTTCCACATCATATTTATTGTCGCCTTTGCTTTCCACTTTGGTACTCTGGAAAGTGGCGTCGGGAAACGTTTTAACATCAAAATACTCTTTGCCTAAAAACTCATCCGTTAACGCCTTGACGTGAGCGTCAATGGTTTTCACTGGCAGCGTGACGTTCACCGAGGATTTCTCCGGATTCTCTTTATCAAAGGCCAGTTTCCCTGAAACATCAGAGATATAGGCGGTAGGGTTTGAGAAGCCGAAATGGTTCCAGGAGATCACAACCGAGGTATGCTGTGGATCAAGACTGTATTCCTTAGCCGCGGCTTGCGACACAGGAATATATAAGGCAAGTACAGAAAGCAATGCGGTTTTTTTCAGGGTATTCACACAATAATCCTCAAAATCGGCAGGTACATAAATGTTAGCCCAAAAAAATACAGGGCTTATTGAAAACATTTGTTATTCCCTTTCAAATTTTTTAATCAAGCAGTGATGCACCTACTATCACTCTGCGTGAAGTTTACGCAACGAAATTAATAGGCTTTAAAAATGATGCTCAGCAACTTAACGCTGGCAGCGTAGTTAATACCCCTTTATGCCTGCCAGGTAAACCTTTGTCTACAGGGGTGTTATTTCCACGTGCTTTCAAGCGGCTACGGTCCTGAATATAGCAAGATGGGCTACGTTCGGTTCCGCGGCATCCGCAGTGGATGCCCAATAATATTTTTTTTCAGGCTTTCATATCTGTCGTTAAGCAACTATCTTTCAGTAATTATTTTCTTTCTATTGCATTGTAGATTTATAGGGCTATATCAGGATGTGCTGACATTAAATGCAAGCGCTAAATAACAACGCGATCCTCCTTAACAGCCTTACACAAGGTATTAGTAATTCACTATCACGCGTGGCGTCGATGTTTTGTCAGCATTTTCCATTGTCGAAAAAAGCGAGGCGATGGTCGATGATGGGGTAGCAGGAGAAAGTGCGTGCTCATCTTCCAGGCTTCTCAGGCGGATAACAGTCAACGCTTTCGCGAGGTTAAAAAGGGCGACACTTCAATGTCGTGTACCAAAATGCGCCCTTCATTCTGATGACCTGGGTGTTTTTGTGGTTAGCCAGAAAAAGGAAAGGGTATTTTCAAAAAACCTTCTTATACGGCTTAACTGAGACCTGGCGGTAAACCCCGGCGGCGATATACGGATCGTCATTAGCCCAGGCCTGGGCCGCTTCCAGCGATTCAAACTCGGCAATCACCGTTGAGCCGCTGAATCCTGCTGCGCCCGGTTCGTTACTGTCAACGGCCGGCATTGGCCCGGCGGTAAGCAGTCGGCCTTCATCGTGTAAGAGTTGTAAACGCGCGAGATGCGCGGGGCGAACCGACAGCCGCTTTTCCAGAGAATCGGCGATATCTTCAGCGTAGATAACGTAAAGCACGGCAAAGCTCCTTATCAATAATCAGGCGAATTACGTTAAGTTAAACAGCGATGGACTGCAATGCAAAGATGCGCTCTGGAGTGGAAAGCACTGCCGACGCAGCTTTTTTCTGCAAATGGCGGCAAAAATTGACTCAGGTTAAGACGCCTTATTGAATATGATTGCTATTTGCATTTAAAATCGGAGCATCATTTTTCAACAGAAACGACTATGAGCGCAATGACCCTTGATTTACCTCGCCGCTTTCCGTGGCCAACGCTGCTGTCCGTGGCTATCCACGGTGCCGTTGTGGCGGGGCTGCTTTATACCTCGGTACATCAGGTTATTGAACAGCCTTCTCCGACGCAGCCGATAGAGATCACAATGGTGGCGCCGGCCGATCTTGAGCCGCCTCCGGCGGCGCAGCCTGTCGTGGAGCCCGTTGTTGAACCCGAACCTGAGCCGGAGCCAGAGGTAGTGCCTGAACCGCCGAAAGAGGCGCCGGTGGTGATCCATAAACCGGAACCTAAGCCGAAGCCCAAACCTAAACCCAAGCCTAAGCCGGAGAAAAAGGTTGAACAGCCGAAGCGGGAAGTGAAGCCGGCAGCAGAGCCGCGTCCGGCCTCGCCGTTTGAAAACAACAATACGGCGCCGGCGCGTACAGCGCCAAGCACCTCGACAGCAGCGGCTAAACCCACCGTTACTGCTCCAAGCGGCCCGCGGGCGATCAGCCGCGTTCAGCCGTCCTATCCAGCGCGCGCTCAGGCGCTGCGCATTGAAGGTACGGTACGGGTGAAGTTTGACGTTTCGCCTGATGGCCGTATTGATAATCTGCAGATCCTCTCTGCTCAGCCGGCGAATATGTTCGAACGCGAGGTGAAAAGCGCGATGCGCAGATGGCGTTATGAGCAGGGAAGACCGGGTACCGGCGTAACGATGACCATCAAATTCCGCCTGAACGGCGTCGAGATTAACTGATAAAACGCTGCGGCGGACCGGCAAGGTCCGCCGTGAAGCTTGTTTAACGCATTTTCTCCATCAATACATCATCCAGCGCCTGCTGGGCCGTTACCAGGTGCTGGCCGCCAAACAAAATCGCTCTGTTCAGCAGAGTATAAAGCTGATAAATCGGCTGACGATCGAGAAAACCCGACGGCAGAGGCGAAACGGACTGATAGCCGTCATAGATTTGCGGGGGCTGTTCCGGATGCATCGGCAGCATGGCTAAATCGCACTCGCGGTCGCCCCAGTAGCAGGCGGGATCGAATATATAGGGGCCATCCGGCCCTAAGGCGCAGTTGCCGGACCACAGATCCCCGTGCAGCAGCGAAGGCTGCGGCTGATGGTTGGCCAGTCGCTGCTGTACCATATCGACTAAGGTATCGATATCGCCAAAGTGCAATCCCTTCTCCGCCGCGAGCTCCAGCTGCCAGCCGATACGCTGCTCGGCAAAAAAAACCGACCAGCGACGCTGCCAGGCGTTGGGCTGCGGCGTGGTGGAAAGATCGTTATCAAAATCCAGACCGAACTGCGGCTGATCGCTCCACTGATGGAGGTGGGCTAGCTGCTGGCCAAGCAGAAACGCATTGTGCGCATCCAGCGGACGGGGAGGGAGGTACTCCATGACCACGAAGCTATAGTCGCGATCGCTGCCGACGGCAAAGACCTGCGGTACGCGAACGGTTTTGCTTCGCGACAGCAGCTCCAGCTGATCGGACTCGGCGGTGAAGATAGGCAGAAGTTCCCGTTCGTCGCATTTCACGAAGTAATCTTTCCCGCCGAAGCGTAAATGCCAGGCGGAATGGATCTCTCCACCGGGCAACTCGGTTTTCAGTTCGATTTCAGCGTCTTCGGTATGCCAATCGCGTAAAAGAGTACTGATTGCTTGCCACATGCTGTCTCTCCCCATGTTTTCCACCATATCATAAGGTTAGCGCATTACTACCGGGTAAACCTGGAACTGACGCACAACTGACGCTTTCCGTTGCGCTAAACGCACTTATTGAGCTTTTAACCACTCGGCGAATGTGGCCACAGCGATTTCCGCCGGGCGGCCAAGGGCCGCTTCCGCCAGGCCGGCGCTGAGGGCCTTAATTTCATCGGCCGTCTGGCCGCTCAGCAGGCCGAAGGTGTTGGTACCCAGCTCATGGGGCGTGCCCTCTTCATCATTGAGCGTCAGTACAAACCCGGCACGGGTAAAATGGTTGCTGACCTCATTGATCTCCGTCAGCGCCTGTTCATGGAAGGTCACGCTGACGACCCAGGCGGTAATCTCATTGCTCATCTCTACACCCCGTTGTTATGCATGGCCTTTCCAGCATAGACCATCCTGCTTATATTGTGATTCCCCTCCGCCTGCGCGGAGGGGGCCGGGAAGATCAACGCCCGCAGAGATAATCATAGATTTTTTGCGTATTGGCCCGCGAGCAGAGGCGGGTGCCCTGGTTGATGGTCGCGGCGCTACCGGCGGCGACGCCAAAGCGTACCATGTCTTCAAGGCTGGCGTTTTCCGCCAGACGCAAGGTCATGGCGCCCACCATGCTGTCGCCAGCGCCGACGGTGCTCTGGCTTTTCATCGGTGGCGGCACTACCTGAACGCTGCCGCTGGCGTCCACGCCTAATGCCCCCTGCGGACCCAGGGAGACCACCACCCGGCGCACTTTACCGGACTGGATCAACGACTGAGCGGCGAGGCGCACGTCATCGGGTTGGCTGAGATCGCGCTGCACGAGGGCGCTAAGCTCTTTCTGGTTCGGTTTCACCAGCTCAATATTGCCGACGTCCAGCGCGGCGGCCAGCGCATCGCCGGAACTGTCAATGATGCAGCGCAGTCCCTGCTGTTGCGCATTTTTCACCAGTTGCATCAGATTATCGACGCTAATACCTGGCGGCAGGCTGCCGCTGACCACCAGCAGAGAGCCGGGTTCGATAGTCAGAACCTTCTCTTCCAGACGGCGGAATTCATCGTCCGTCAGTGCCGCGCCGGGCATAACGAAGCGATACTGTTCGCCGCTGGCGGCCACGTGGACGTGCAGGTTTTGCCGCGTCCAGTCGCGGGTTTCGACGGTCTCGACCGGCACCTGCTCATCGGCCAGCAGGGCGGCAAGATGCTCGCCGGTAGCGCCACCGACCGGGAAAATGGCGGTGGCTTTGCCGCCGAGAAAGGTCACGGCGCGGGCCACGTTGATCCCGCCGCCGCCAGGTTCAAATACCGGCGCGCTGCAGCGAAGTTTGCCTTCCGGGTAGATCTGTGGGGTTTGCGTGGCGCTATCCAGCGAGGGGGCCAGCGTGAGCGTGTAAATTTTGGTCATTCCTTCTCCTCCTTAATACGGCGACTGTCGTTAATTTAAGCATGGCACGATGACTCGGGGAGGGAAAGTCCAGTTCCTGACAGTTTTGCAAAGATGCCTCTATTTTCATTATGAAATAAAGATTGTTTCCGGAGCTGTCTTATTCAAAAAACGAAAGAGTAAGTGATTGCTATGTTATTCGTGCTTTTTTATAATTTGCTACCTTTCTTAGGACCTGCACTCCGCGATCCTCGCGAAAGTTTCCGGGACCCTCAGGTCTCTTTTATGTTGTACGGACGCTAAATTCAATGAGCCGGCGAGATTATGCCTGTTCATCATTTGTACTGTCCTAAAAAAATGTATTTTAGAGAGTTATAATGAAGCTTTTAAAGACAGTACCCGCAGCGGTTATGCTGGCGGGGGGGCTTTTTGCGTCTGTTGGCGCAATGGCCGATGATTCTGTATTTACCGTCATGGATGACCCTTCCGCTGCCAAAAAACCGTTCGAAGGGGTGGTTAACGCAGGCTACCTGGCGCAGTCCGGCAACACCAAGAGCTCTTCGATGACGGCGGATTCCACCCTGACCTGGTATGGTAATACCACCGCCTGGTCGCTGTGGGGCAACGCCAGCAACACGTCGTCCAATGATGAGCGATCCTCAGAAAAATATGCTGTCGGCGGACGTAGCCGCTACAACCTGACCGATATGAACTATGTTTTTGGTCAGGGTAGCTGGCTAACTGACCGCTACAACGGCTATCAACAGCGCGATGTTGTGACGGCGGGCTATGGTCGTCAGATCCTCAACGGGCCGGTGCACAGTCTGCGGTTTGAATTCGGTCCTGGCGTTCGCTATGACGAATATACCGACGGGGATACTGATACCCAGCCGCTGGGTTATGCTTCGGGTACCTGGGCCTGGCAGATGACCGATAACGCCAAATTTTCGCAAGGGGTATCGGTGTTCGGCGCCGAGGACACCACGGTCAACTCAGAGAGCGCGTTAAACGTGGCGATTAACGCCCATTTCGCCCTGAAGGTCGCCTACAACGTGACCTGGAACTCTGAGCCGCCTGCGTCCGCGCCGGAGCATACCGATCGCCGGACCTCGCTCTCCCTCGGGTATAAGATGTAATATTTCAGGCCGGGTTTTCCCCGGCCTGTTCGTTTTGGTTTTAGCAATTAGTGATATTATTTTTTCTGGCCGTTCGTTTTACTTTTTGTAAAAAGGAAATAGCCCTCCATTTTTTCTCCATTATTCACGAGCGCCTGACAAATATTCATTCTATTTGACACAAATAGCTAAATATTCGACGGACAAATATGTGATCTGGATCTATACTAACAAGCACTGACCGGAGGGCGACATTGCCCGGTCTGATTTCCGTAATAAGAGAATTAACATCATGAAAAACAATCGTTATACCATCGCAGCCCTGGCGCTGTGCGTGCTTTCTTTTGGCGCATCAGCCGCCACGCCCGTTCCGCCATCGGGTCATCAGGATCATACCCAGGTAGGTATCGCCAAAGCCTCTGACGTTGAGGCTGGTTCGAATATTGCGCCCGGCGCCCCTACCACCGGAAAATCCATGAACGACGCCTTTAATGTGCATACGCTGGTGGCCGGCGAGTGGTCTTAATATTGCAGGCTATCGTTTCGCGAGCGGTCTAATAAGCCGGGTTAAGTGGTACCGGTTTAATGGCCCGCGGTATACATTCAGCAGGCAATATCTCCACGTCTCTTTTATCATGTCCGAATAATATCGTCCGGCGCCATTGGCCAATATTACCGCGCCACATCGCTTATATTCTGCTTTTTTATCCGTGGCCCTCTTGTTTTCTCCGCATTCCGCCATCATTTATGCTGTCGCGGCTTTAATCACGTACCAATGATGTGTAAACTACTCCCCGGTGTTATCAGCAGGCGGTTGCAGGGGGGAGCGATCGTTCCGGTCGTGCTCCTATTTTCGCAGAGTGAAGCGGGAACTGCGCCTTAACCTGATGATAATTATGATTATATAGTTTTGTATGTGCTCTTTCGTGCGGGGCACCACTGCAAATAAGGACATAAAATGCCTGTAATTACGCTTCCTGATGGCAGCCAACGCCATTTTGACCACGCAGTTAGTCCGATGGATGTCGCGCTGGATATCGGTCCAGGCCTGGCGAAAGCCACCATTGCCGGGCGGGTAAACGGTGAACTGGTAGACGCCTGTGACCCGATCGAATCCGATTCCACTCTCTCTATCATCACCGCGAAAGATGAAGAAGGGCTGGAGATCATTCGTCACTCCTGCGCGCACCTGTTAGGCCATGCCATCAAACAGCTGTGGCCCAACACCAAAATGGCTATCGGTCCGGTTGTCGATAATGGTTTCTACTATGACGTAGACCTCGACCACACCCTGACCCAGGAAGATATCGACGCGCTCGAAAAACGTATGCATGAGCTCGCCGAGAAAAACTACGACGTCATCAAGAAGAAAGTGAGCTGGCATGAAGCGCGTGAAACCTTCGTGAAACGCGGCGAAAGCTATAAAGTTTCTATTCTTGATGAAAACATTGCCCATGATGACAAGCCTGGCCTGTATCATCATGAAGAATATATCGATATGTGCCGCGGTCCGCACGTACCGAACATGCGCTTCTGCCATCACTTTAAGCTGATGAAAACCGCCGGAGCCTACTGGCGCGGCGACAGCAACAATAAAATGTTGCAGCGTATCTACGGCACCGCGTGGGCAGATAAAAAAGCGCTGAATGCCTACCTGCAGCGTCTGGAAGAAGCCGCCAAGCGTGACCACCGTAAAATCGGTAAGCAGCTCGACCTGTATCACATGCAGGAAGAGGCGCCGGGGATGGTGTTCTGGCACAATGACGGCTGGACCATCTTCCGTGAACTGGAAACGTTTGTTCGTTCTAAACTGAAAGAGTACCAGTATCAGGAAGTAAAAGGTCCGTTCATGATGGACCGTGTGCTGTGGGAAAAAACCGGCCACTGGGACAACTACAAAGATGCGATGTTCACCACCTCTTCTGAGAACCGTGAATACTGTATCAAGCCGATGAACTGCCCGGGTCACGTGCAGATCTTCAACCAGGGGCTGAAATCCTACCGCGACCTGCCGCTGCGTATGGCGGAATTCGGTAGCTGCCACCGTAACGAACCGTCTGGCGCGCTGCATGGTCTGATGCGCGTTCGCGGCTTTACCCAGGATGATGCGCATATCTTCTGTACTGAAGATCAGGTTCGCGATGAAGTGAACGCCTGTATTCGTATGGTCTACGATATGTATAGCACCTTTGGCTTCGAGAAGATCGTCGTCAAACTGTCGACTCGCCCGGAAAAACGTATCGGTAGCGACGAGACCTGGGATCGCGCGGAAGCGGATCTGGCGGTGGCGCTGGAAGAAAATAACATCCCATTTGAATATCAACTGGGTGAAGGGGCGTTCTACGGCCCGAAAATTGAATTTACCCTGTATGACTGCCTCGATCGTGCATGGCAGTGCGGTACCGTACAGCTGGACTTCTCTCTGCCGCAGCGTTTAAGCGCCTCCTATGTGGGCGAAAACAACGAGCGTCAGGTGCCGGTCATGATTCACCGTGCGATTCTCGGTTCTCTGGAGCGCTTCATTGGCATCCTGACCGAAGAGTTCGCAGGCTTCTTCCCAACCTGGATTGCACCAGTGCAGGTAGTGGTCATGAATATTACCGATTCTCAGGCTGAATACGTTAACGAATTGACGCGTAAACTACAAAATGCGGGCATTCGTGTAAAAGCAGACTTGAGAAATGAGAAGATTGGCTTTAAAATCCGCGAGCACACTTTACGTCGTGTCCCGTATATGTTGGTCTGTGGCGACAAAGAAGTCGAAGCCGGCAAAGTGGCCGTGCGCACCCGTCGCGGGAAAGACCTCGGCAGCATGGACGTAAATGAAGTGATCGAGAAGCTGCAACAAGAGATTCGCAGCCGCAGTCTTCAACAACTGGAGGAATAAGGTATTAAAGGCGGAAAACGAGTTCAAACGGCACGTCCGAATCGTATTAATGGCGAGATTCGCGCCCAGGAAGTTCGCTTAACAGGTCTGGAAGGTGAGCAGCTGGGAATTGTGAGTCTGAGAGAAGCTATCGAAAAGGCTGAAGAGGCTGGAGTAGATTTAGTTGAAATCAGCCCTAACGCCGAGCCGCCAGTTTGTCGTATCATGGACTACGGCAAGTTCCTTTATGAAAAGAGTAAGTCTTCTAAGGAACAGAAGAAGAAGCAGAAAGTTATCCAGGTTAAGGAAATTAAATTCCGCCCTGGTACTGATGAAGGTGACTATCAGGTAAAACTCCGCAGCCTGATTCGCTTTCTCGAAGATGGCGATAAGGCCAAGATCACGCTGCGTTTCCGCGGTCGTGAGATGGCCCACCAGCAGATCGGTATGGAAGTGCTTAACCGCGTGAAAGACGATCTGGTTGAACTGGCAGTAGTCGAATCCTTCCCAACGAAGATCGAAGGCCGCCAGATGATCATGGTGCTCGCTCCTAAGAAGAAACAGTAAGGCCATCAAGAAACATTTCCGGTGGGCTTCGGCTCACTGGTTTTGTTCGCCTTTGTTTCGTTTATTAACAATGCGAAGTGGAAGTTATTAAAATGCCAAAAATTAAGACCGTACGCGGTGCTGCTAAGCGCTTCAAAAAAACCGGTAAAGGTGGTTTTAAGCACAAGCACGCTAACCTGCGTCACATTCTGACTAAAAAAGCTACCAAGCGTAAACGTCACCTGCGTCCGAAAGCCATGGTTTCCAAAGGCGATCTGGGCCTGGTTATCGCGTGCCTGCCGTACGCATAAGTCGTTAACGTTTAACTTTTTTAACTTAGAATAGATACAGGAGAGCACACATGGCTCGCGTAAAACGTGGTGTAATTGCACGTGCACGTCACAAGAAAATTTTGAAACAAGCTAAAGGCTACTACGGTGCGCGTTCTCGCGTATACCGCGTTGCCTTCCAGGCTGTTATCAAAGCTGGTCAGTACGCTTACCGTGACCGTCGTCAACGTAAACGTCAGTTCCGTCAACTGTGGATTGCACGTATCAACGCAGCAGCACGTCAGAACGGTATTTCTTACAGCAAATTCATCAATGGCCTGAAAAAAGCCTCTGTTGAAATCGACCGTAAGATCCTGGCTGACATCGCTGTATTCGACAAAGTAGCGTTCACCGCTCTGGTCGAAAAAGCGAAAGCAGCTCTGGCATAAGCCAGTTGAAAGAGGGAGCTTGTCTCCCTCTTTTCGTTTCAACACCATCAATACATTGACTTTTATCGGCGCAGGCTTTTCAATACAGCTCTGACGTTTCTTACCAGACAAGGTAATGCAAGCATGAATGCTGCTATTTTCCGCTTCTTTTTTTACTTTAGCACCTGAACTCAGGGGGCTTGCGCGTGAAAGAAGAAACGGAAAACAGCGCCAGAAAGCCTCCCCTGTGGAGGCTTTTTTCGTATATGGATTCGGAATATTAATTTCACTATAACCGGTGTCTGCACCGACATAATGAGGAAAACCATGTCACATCTCGCAGAGCTGGTTGCCAGTGCCAAGGCAGCCATTAACGAGGCATCAGATGTTGCTGCGCTGGACAACGTCCGCGTGGAATACCTGGGTAAAAAAGGGCATCTGACCCTGCAAATGACCACCCTGCGTGAGCTGCCGCCGGAAGAGCGTCCGGCAGCCGGTGCGGTCATCAACGAGGCGAAAGAGCAGGTGCAGCAGGCGCTGAACGCGCGTAAAGCTGAACTGGAAGGCGCAGCGCTGAATGCGCGTCTGGCCGCAGAGACCATTGACGTCTCGCTGCCGGGTCGCCGCATTGAAAACGGCGGCCTGCATCCGGTTACTCGCACCATCGACCGTATTGAAAGTTTCTTCGGTGAGCTCGGCTTTACCGTGGCGACGGGCCCGGAAATCGAAGACGATTACCACAACTTCGATGCGCTGAATATTCCGGGTCACCATCCGGCGCGCGCTGACCACGACACTTTCTGGTTCGATGCCACTCGCCTGCTGCGTACGCAGACCTCCGGCGTGCAGATCCGCACCATGGAAAACCAGCAGCCGCCTATCCGTATTATCGCGCCGGGCCGCGTCTATCGTAACGACTACGATCAGACCCACACCCCGATGTTCCATCAGATGGAAGGTCTGATCGTTGATAAAAATATCAGCTTCACCAACCTGAAAGGGACGCTGCACGACTTCCTGAACAACTTCTTTGAAGAAGATCTGCAGGTCCGCTTCCGTCCGTCCTACTTCCCGTTCACCGAACCGTCTGCGGAAGTTGACGTGATGGGTAAAAACGGCAAATGGCTGGAAGTGCTGGGCTGCGGGATGGTGCACCCGAACGTGCTGCGTAACGTGGGTATCGATCCGGAAGTCTACTCCGGCTTCGCCTTCGGCATGGGCATGGAGCGTCTGACCATGCTGCGCTATGGCGTCACCGATCTGCGCGCGTTCTTCGAAAACGATCTGCGTTTCCTCAAACAGTTTAAATAAGGGCAGGACAGAACAATGAAATTCAGTGAACTGTGGTTACGCGAATGGGTTAACCCGGCGATCGACAGCGAAGCGCTTTCCGATCAGATCACCATGGCGGGCCTCGAAGTAGATGGCGTTGAGCCGGTCGCCGGCAGCTTCAACGGCGTCGTAGTCGGGGAAGTGGTGGAGTGCGGTCAGCACCCGAACGCCGACAAACTGCGCGTCACCAAAGTCAACGTCGGCGGCGAACGCCTGCTGGACATCGTCTGCGGCGCGCCAAACTGCCGTCAGGGGCTAAAGGTCGCGGTAGCCACCATCGGCGCCGTGCTGCCGGGCGATTTCAAAATCAAGGCCGCGAAGCTGCGCGGCGAGCCGTCTGAGGGGATGCTGTGCTCCTTCTCCGAGCTGGGTATTTCCGACGACCATAGCGGTATCATCGAGCTGCCGGCAGATGCGCCCATCGGCACCGATATTCGCGAATACCTCAAGCTTGACGATAACACCATCGAAATCAGCGTCACGCCAAACCGCGCCGACTGCCTGGGCATCATTGGCGTGGCGCGCGATGTCGCTGTCCTGAACAAAGCGCCGCTGAACGCGCCGGAAATCACGCCGGTTGCCGCGACGATTGACGACGTGCTGCCGATTCAGGTTGACGCGCCGCAGGCTTGCCCGCGCTATCTGGGGCGCGTGGTGAAAGGTATCAACGTCAAAGCGCCGACGCCGCTGTGGATGAAAGAGAAGCTGCGCCGCTGCGGGATCCGCTCCATCGACGCGGTGGTTGACGTGACCAACTATGTACTGCTTGAGCTGGGCCAGCCGATGCACGCCTTTGACCGCGACCGTATTGAAGGCGGGATCGTGGTGCGCATGGCGAAAGAAGGTGAAACCCTGGTCCTGCTCGATGGCTCTGAAGCAAAGCTCGACAGCGACACGCTGGTCATTGCAGACCATAACAAAGCGCTGGCGATGGGGGGGATCTTCGGCGGGGAACACTCCGGCGTTAACGACGAAACCCAAAACGTGCTGCTGGAATGCGCGTTCTTCAGCCCGCTGTCCATTACCGGCCGCGCGCGCCGTCATGGCCTGCACACCGATGCCTCTCACCGCTATGAGCGCGGCGTCGATCCGGCCCTGCAGTATAAAGCGCTGGAGCGTGCAACCCGTCTGCTGATCGACCTCTGCGGCGGTGAAGCCGGCCCGGTCATTGACGTTACCAGCAAAGAGAATCTACCAACACGCGCCACCATTACGCTGCGTCGCAGCAAGCTGGATCGCCTGATTGGCCACCATATCGACGACGCGCAGGTCACCGACATTCTGCAGCGCCTCGGCTGCGAAGTGACGGTTGGCGAGGGCGAATGGCAGGCGGTTGCGCCGAGCTGGCGTTTCGACATGGAGATCGAAGAAGATCTGGTTGAAGAAGTGGCTCGCGTTTACGGCTACAACAACATTCCTGACGAGCCGGTGCAGGCGGGTCTGATCATGGGAACCCACCGCGAAGCGGACCTGTCGCTGAAGCGCGTGAAAACGCTGCTGAACGACAAAGGCTATCAGGAAGTGATCACCTACAGCTTCGTCGACCCGAAAGTCCAGCAGCTGATCCACGCCGGGGAAGAGGCGCTGATCCTGCCAAGCCCGATCTCCAGCGAAATGTCGGCGATGCGCCTGTCGCTGTGGACCGGCCTGCTGGGCACCGTGGTCTACAACCAGAACCGTCAGCAGAGCCGGGTGCGCATCTTTGAGAGCGGCCTGCGCTTTGTGCCGGACACCAATGCGCCGCTGGGCATTCGTCAGGATGTGATGCTGGCTGGGGCGATCTGCGGCAACCGCTACGAAGAGCACTGGACACTGGCGAGAGAGACGGTCGATTTCTATGATCTGAAAGGCGATCTGGAAGCCGTTCTGGATTTAACCGG
Source organism: Klebsiella sp. P1954 (assembly GCF_018199955.1). Taxonomy (NCBI): domain Bacteria; kingdom Pseudomonadati; phylum Pseudomonadota; class Gammaproteobacteria; order Enterobacterales; family Enterobacteriaceae; genus Klebsiella; species Klebsiella sp. P1954. The sequence goes on from NZ_CP073373.1 coordinate 5,199,770, forward strand.
AAAATTAGCGGATATCGAATTCCGTGCTGAAGCGACCACCGCGCTGCATCCGGGACAATCCGCAGCGATTTATCTTAAAGGTGAACGCATTGGTTTCATTGGGGTTGTTCATCCTGAGCTGGAACGTAAACTGGATCTGAACGGTCGCACTCTGGTGTTCGAACTGGAGTGGAACAAGCTCGCAGACCGCGTGGTGCCTCAGGCGCGCGATATTTCCCGCTTCCCGGCGAACCGTCGCGACATCGCGGTGCTGGTCGCGGAAAACGTGGCTGCCGCCGATGTTTTAGCCGAATGTAAGAAAGTTGGCGTAAATCAGGTAGTTGGCGTAAACTTATTTGACGTGTACCGTGGTAAGGGTGTGGCGGAAGGGTATAAGAGCCTTGCGATTAGCCTGATCCTGCAGGATACCAGCCGTACACTCGAAGAAGAGGAGATTGCCGCTACCGTTGCCAGATGTGTAGAGGCATTAAAAGAGCGATTCCAGGCATCATTGAGGGATTGAACCTATGGCGCTTACAAAAGCTGAAATGTCAGAATATCTGTTTGATAAGCTTGGGCTTAGCAAGCGGGATGCCAAAGAACTGGTCGAGTTGTTTTTCGAAGAGATCCGTCGTGCTCTGGAAAACGGAGAACAGGTCAAACTCTCCGGGTTCGGCAACTTCGATTTGCGGGATAAAAACCAACGCCCGGGACGTAACCCGAAGACGGGGGAGGATATTCCCATTACAGCCCGGCGCGTGGTGACCTTCAGACCCGGTCAGAAGCTGAAAAGCCGTGTCGAAAACGCGTCGCCGAAAGACAAATAATCTGAACTAATTAAAAAGGCCGCATTGCGGCCTTTTTCTTTTCTGTCAATCTTTACGCTTTGACGGCGGTGAGCATGATCTCCACCAGGATTTCTGGTCGCGCCATCTCCGCCTGCACGGCCGCTCGCGCCGGGCTATAGCCTTCCGGCATCCATTGCACCCACACCTCATTGAATGCGGCAAAGTCACGCTCGATATTTTTCAACCAGATCTGCGCGGAGAGAATGTGCTGCTTATCGCTCCCGGCTGCGGCCAGCAGCGCGTCGATCTTCTCCAGTACTTCACGGGTTTGTAAAACGATATCGTCTTCATTGCTTTTTGGCGTCTGCCCGGAGAGGAACAGCAGATCGCCATACGCAACGCTGGCGGCAAGACGAGGTTGTGGATTATTGCGAATAATTGTCATGCGGTTTGTTTCCATGTGAGACCTTCTAAAGAAATGTCTGGCATCTGATTGTCGATTAACGCGCCCAGCACCACCGCGCTGCCGGCGGCGAGAGTAAAGCCGAGGCTACCCTGGCCGAGGTTCATCCACAGGTTGGGGTAGCCGGCGCGCCCCAGCATCGGCGGGCCGGCTGGCGTTGACGGGCGCATGCCGGTCCAGACTTCGGCCTCGTCCAGCCCCTCCAGTTCAGGAAAGCTGCGGGCGACGATGTTTTTCAGCGCCTGAATGCGGCTTTCGCGCAGTTCGTCGCCGTCGTAGCCGATGTCCACCATCGCCGCGATACGCAGCTGTTGGCCAAGGCGGGCATAAACGATTTTGTGCCCGTAGTCGGTGACGCTGATGTCAGGGGCAATACCTGCTTTTTCAGGATAGGGCAGGGTCAGGCTGTACCCCTTCAGGGCGCACAGCGGCACGCGAACTCCCAGATGCCCAAGCAGAGAACCACTGCCGTTACCGGCGGCGACGACATACTCATCGCCGGTGAGGGTCCCCTGACTGGTCTCCAGGCTGCTGATGCGTCCCCCGCGCTTATGGAGTCGCCGCACCTCACACTGGGTCAGCAGGCTAAAGTCGCTGCTGGCATTGAGCTTGTCGAGCAGGGCAAGGCAGAACTGATGACAATCTGCCGTTTCATCGCCTGGCGAATAGATTCCGCCCTGCAGAGAAGGACTAATATGTTTGAGCGCCGGCTCCAGCTGCAGGCAGGCTTCAGCATTCAGCGCCTGCTGATACTGAGGATCAATCCCTTTTGCTGCTTTATTAAAATCATATTCGCGACGATGGATAATTAATTTTCCGCTGCGCCGCCAGTGGAAATCGGCAAGATTATCCTCATCCCGCCACGCCTGCATGACCTGACGGCTGAGCAGCGACAGGCGTAAAATATGGTCGCCATTCATTTTATTGGTCTGGTTATTACAGGCGCGCAGAAACTGCAGCAGCCAGCGCCACTGCTGGAGAGACATCCTGAGACGCATATTCAGCGGCGAATCGGCTTTGCCCATCCATTTCATTCCCTGCAGAGGAACGCCGCTGTCGGCAAGGGGGGCGACGTAGCGGTAACTTAATTGTCCGCCGTTGGCAAAACTGGTGGCGCTGCCCGGTTCGGCATTGCGCTCCAGTAATTGCACCTGATGGCCGCGCTTGATCAGTTCCCAGGCCGTGGCCAGACCGACCACGCCGCCGCCGATAATGACAATGCGTTTGTTCATAACCCGATATATCCACCGCTGATAAATTTATCGGGTTATGTCAAAGCATTTACCCCAGCGGCGCAATTGACTTTTTATGGTCAGGGTATAACCGCAGGTTAATCTCCTTGAGCTGCTGGCGCAGACGCTGGCAGAGAAAATCGACGAACTTTTGCGCCATCGGGCTCAGGGAAACGTCGGCCCGGCGTAACAGACAGAGGTTAATCGCCATCGGCGGCGTAATGGGATGGATCATCTCCGGGGCCAGGTTGTGCTGGGCGGAAAAGATATCAGTGATGCTGCAGCCCATGCCGCGCTTCACGAACTCGGTGGCCATATAGTAGGTCTGGACGTTTAGCCGGGTGGTGGAAAAGTCGCGACGGGTGGCGATGGCGGCAGAGAGCGAGTGCGGTCCCGGCGAGATCCAGCGCTGCTGGTCGATCTGGTCGATCTCCACCGCCCCCTGACGATAATGACGGTCGATGTACACCAGCGGTACTTCGGCAATCAGGGTGGTCAGGATCTCCCCCTGCTGTACCGGCTGTAGCGTCAGCGCCAAATCTATCTCGCGCAAATCCAGTTTTTTGACCAGCGTCTCGGTGTGCTCGGTAGTGAGCGTCATCACCAGGTTGCTGTTTTGCTGATAAAAGTCGGTCACCAGCTCCGGCACCAGGCTTAACCCCAGGCTTGGCAGACAGCCTAAAGTGATCTTGGCGCGCGGATCGCGAGCCAGGTTGTCGGCCAGCAGGCGCAGGTTGTCCAGGTCCTGATAAATGCTCTGCGCTTTTTCGAAAAGTGTGATCGCCTCGCTGGTCGGCAGCAGCTTGCCGCGCACCCGCTGAAACAGGGTAAAACCCAGCTTCATTTCGGCGCTTTTTAACGCTTTGCTGGCCGCGGGCTGGGAGATATTGAGCGCTTCCGCCGCTCGCGATAAAGAGCCGCAGGTCATGACGGCATAGAAGATTTCCAGATGACGCAGTTTCATGAACAGTTAACTCAGGGTTATAGCCTACCGATAAAAAGTCATTTTCTACTAACACTAAGTTAACATAGATTTAATCACCAATCAGCGCATTGGTTACATCTTGTGCTGTAGACCCCGCCCAATGGCGGCATATTACGCTCTCAGAATCGTTTCCTTTGTACCCAAACAAACCCTCAGGCCGCGGCCAATCAATAATGAAAAAGAGGGAGGATATTTTCTGAGCAGGCCCCCATACACCACCTGACCATCATGGTCGGATTGATTGGCATTAAGGAGTGTTATGAGTGACTCAACGCTCACAGGCAATGCGCCTGTCAGACAAAATATCACGCGGAAAAACGTTATTATTGGTCTGTTATTGCTGCTGTTCGTGTTGATCGCGCTGTGGTGCCACGGTCGACCAGGCAGCGAGCTTGGTCTGCTGGGATTTACGCCGCTGGTGGCGCTAGCGATATTATCGCTGATCGGCGTTGATATTGTGCTGGCGGTCATCTCCTCGATTATTATCGCCATGATAATGACCTCGACCGGCCTGCCGGAAATGGGCACGATGCTGGCGAAATCCACCGGGTCATTTATTGCCACCGTTGGGCTTATCATTATGCTCGGCGCCGGCGTGGGGGAAGTGGCCACCCGCACCGGCGCAGCGGTTGAGCTGGTAAAATTTGTCGTCCATCGCATCGGGTTGTCGAGTCAGACGCGGGTGAAATTCGGCATTGTGGCGTCATCGATTTTAATTTGCGGTTCGCTGGGCACTATGGCCGGTGGCAATGCCATTATCGTGGCAGTAATCATTCCGGTGGCGGCAGCGGTACGCTTGACGCCGCCAACGGTCGCCGCGCTGATGATGACCGCCGGTTCCGTTGGGCTGTTTACCGGGCCTTTCACCCCCAGTACCGTGACGATCCTCAGCCTCGGTGGGTTGAGCTATCCGGACTATCTGCTGTACGTTGGTCTGCCGATGAGCGCGGTCACGCTGCTGGCCGGCTGGGTAATGGCGGGACGGATCCAGAAGATGACCGAAGGCAAACTGCGCTATGACGTCGATCTCGCGGAAAAGCCGCAAGAGGATCTCAGCGCCGCGCAGCAGCGTCGGCGTAAATTAAGCGCGCTGGCCTTCGCGGCGACCATCATCGTGATGGCGATCGTTGGCGTGGTGATTAAAGCCGGCTTCAGCTTCGCGATAATCGTGATGCTGCTGGTGGCCCTGATGACCGGCCTGGTAGGCGGCCTGCGACCGACGCAGATCCTTCAGGCACTGTATCACGGCTGCGGCCGTCTGGTGTGGATGTTTATTCTCTACTGGCTGTACAACCCGATCCTTGAGCTGATGGATGGCCTGCACGCCTATCAGGGGCTGCTGGAGTATACCCAACCGCTGCTGGAGGGGATCTCCCCGGCCTGGCTGTGCTTTAGCATCTTCGCGTTCAATATTATCGGCCATGTGCCCGGTGCGGCGGTGGCCCAGATGACCTTTACTCATAAAATCTTTGGCCCGATGCTGATGGCCGCCGGCGTGCCGCCCCAGGGGACCACCGCCGTGCTGCTGGCCTCATCCCAGGTGGACTGGTTCGGGCCGTTTCCCTCATCAGATATGTTCGGCCAGATGGGGCTGGCGCAGTCTACTCATCTGAAATATATGCTCTATAACGGCTGGGCAATCGTGGTGGCGAACATCATTCTCTTTGCGCTGCTGTTTCAGCTTCTGGTGTAAAGCGGGATGGTCGACGCGGGGGAGCCTCCTCCGCGTCGACGTTTGGTCGTGAGGTTTTCCTTTTCTCACCGCGACAGCCACCGTAAAATCAGCCTCTTGTTCCCACTGCGTAATGGAATCTATGCTGACTCTCGCCCATCTTCAACAGCGCCGTAGCCGGCGTTGGCTCTTCGGATTAACGCTGTTGCTGCTGGTCACCCTGCTGATCAGCCTGTGCGCGGGGGAGCAATGGATCCCGCCCGGCGAGTGGCTCAGCGCCAAAGGTCAGCTGTTTATCTGGCAGATCCGCCTGCCGCGAACCCTGGCGGTGCTGCTGGTGGGGGCGGCGCTGGCGCTCTCCGGGGCGATTATGCAGGCGTTGTTTGAAAATCCTCTGGCGGAGCCGGGGCTGCTGGGGGTCTCCAACGGCGCGGGCGTCGGGCTGATTGCCGCCGTCCTGCTGGGCAAAGGAGTCTTGCCCGGCTGGGCGCTCGGCCTGTGTGCCATCTTTGGCGCGCTGCTGATCACTTTTATTCTGCTGCGTTTCGCCCGCCGCCATCTGTCTACCAGCCGTCTGCTGCTGGCGGGGGTGGCGCTGGGGATCATCTGCAGCGCCCTGATGACCTGGGCAGTCTACTTCTCCACCTCTTTTGACCTGCGTCAGCTAATGTACTGGATGATGGGCGGGTTTGGCGGCGTCGACTGGCAACAGCTGTGGCTGATGATAGCCCTCCTGCCGGTGCTCTGCTGGGTCTGTCTGCAGTCGCAACCCCTGAATTTACTGGCGCTGGGCGAAGTCTCCGCTCGTCAGCTTGGGCTGCCGCTGTGGCTGTGGCGCAAATTACTGGTGGTGGCGACCGGCTGGATGGTCGGCGTTAGCGTGGCGCTGGCGGGGGCGATTGGCTTTATCGGTCTGGTGATCCCGCATATTCTGCGGCTATGCGGCTTGAGCGATCACCGGGTGTTGCTCCCGGCCTGTATGCTGGCCGGGGCAAGCGCCTTGCTGGGGGCGGATATCATTGCCCGGCTGGCGCTTTCCGCCGCAGAGCTGCCGATTGGCGTGGTGACGGCGACCCTGGGCGCGCCGGTCTTTATCTGGTTGCTGCTGCGTTCGCGGGGGCGGGGATAGCGCGGCGCCGTCGGCAGGGACGGCGCCGGTTCAGGCTTACCAGCCTTTGATCGCGTCGCCTTTGTAGACTTCCTTCGCTTTTTCCGCGACTTCGCTGGTCTGGAAGGCGGCTTTTAATTCCTGAATTTTCTTGCTGTCCTTATTATCCTCGCGGGCGACTATCGCATTCACGTATGGGGAATCCGGCCCCTCCATAAACAGACCGTCGCGGGCGGCCGACAGGCCCGCCTGGGCGGAGAAGTTGGTGTTAATGATTGACAGGCTGACGTTCGGATCGTCAAGGGTACGGGTCAGCTGCGGGGTATCCACTTCAACAATTTTCAGCTGTTTCGGATTGTCGATGATATCCAGCGTGGTGGGTAAATAGCCGACGCCCGGTTTCAGCTTGAGTAACCCCTGCGCCTGAAGCAGCAGCAGGCTGCGGCCCAGGGTGGTGGTTTCATTAGAGATGGTCACCGTCGCCCCTTCGGGCAGTTCGCTGATATTTTTGATCCGGTGAGAATAGGCGGCGATAGGGAAGACAAAGGTTTTACCGACCACCGCAAATTTATAGCCGCGTTCTTTCGACTGCGCCTCAAGGTACGGCAGGGTCTGGAAGGCGTTGGCATCGACATCTTTGTTGTTCAGCGCTTCGTTGGGCAGCACATAATCATTGAAGGAGACCACTTCGACGTCGAGGTGGTATTTATCCTTCGCCACCTGCTCCACCACTTTCCAGATGGCTTCGTCCGGCCCGGTATTGATAGCGACTTTTACTTTATTATCTTCATCCGGGGAGCAGGCGCTCAGCAGGGCGACAGAGGTGGCGATTAACGCCAGGCTAAACAACTTCTTCATCACTAAAACTCTCTTAAATTAACAAGTAACGAAACCATATTACATTCATGGAACACTGTACACGGAAATGGTCGACGGCCCAATTGAGAGGATTTCATGTTGCCGGCGGCCAGCGAAGCGCTGTTACATCATGCGACAACTCGGGGGGAATGGCAGTAGAATGGCGGGCGCTGAATCCGCTACAGTAGAAAGGGATCACCTTCACCGGAAACCGGTTTATCCATTGAGGACAGGCTATGCAACATGACATTCTGAATACCGAAGTGACGACCATTGATGGCGAGAAAACCACCCTGGCATCCTTTGCCGGCAAGGTGCTACTGATCGTCAATGTAGCCTCGAAATGCGGCCTGACGCCGCAGTATGAGCAACTCGAGGATCTGCAAAAGCAGTTTGCCGCCGAGGGCTTCAGCGTGCTGGGGTTCCCCTGCAACCAGTTCCTCGGCCAGGAGCCGGGCAGTGAAGAGGAGATTAAGACCTTCTGCAGCACTACCTACGGCGTCACCTTCCCGCTGTTTAGCAAAATTGACGTCAACGGTGAACATCGCGCGCCGCTCTATCAAAAACTGATTGCCGCCGCGCCGAAAGCGGTGGCCCCGGAAGGCAGCGGTTTTTATGAGCGGATGGCCAGCAAAGGCCGGGCGCCGCTGTATGTGGACGACATTCTGTGGAACTTCGAAAAATTCCTCATCGATCGCCAGGGCAACGTCATTCAGCGCTTCTCTCCGGATATGACGCCGGACGATCCGCAGCTGGTGGCGGCGATTAAAGGAGCGCTGGCGCAATAATGTCGTTTCTGATGCAGCTACAGGATGTAGAAGCGGCGGGGCGCCTGGCCCCGTTTTCTGCGGCCTTTCGCGCCGGGGAGATTGTCCATCTGGTGGGGCCGAACGGCGCAGGGAAGAGCACGCTGCTGACCCGCATGGCGGGGCTGTCCGACGGCCCCGGCACGGTTCATTTTAACGGCCGGCTGCTTGACGAGTGGCCGGCGAGGGAGCTGGCGCGCCGTCGCGGATATCTGAGTCAACACCAGACCCCGCCGTTCGCCATGCCGGTATGGCACTACCTGGCGCTGCATATGCAGCAGCAGGGTGATAGCGCCCGTCTGAGCGATATCGCGGCCAGGCTTGGTCTGGACAATAAGCTGGGCCGTCCGGTCAATCAGCTGTCGGGCGGCGAGTGGCAGCGCGTGCGGCTGGCGGCAGTGATCCTGCAGATCGATCCCTTGAGTAATTCCGCGGGTCAGCTGCTGCTGCTGGATGAGCCGATGAACAGTCTGGATGTGGCTCAGCAGGCGGCGCTGGATCGGCTGTTACACGAGCTGAGCGCGGCGGGGATTGCGGTGGTGATGAGCAGCCACGATCTCAACCATACCCTGCGCCACGCCGGTCAGAGCTGGCTGCTCTGCCAGGGGGAAGCCATCGCCTGCGGGGAGACCGCCGAGGTGCTGAATGAGGAAAATTTAACCGCCGCCTATGCGATCCCGTTCCAGCGCGTTGAGGTGGCCGGTCATATTATGCTCATCGCGTCACAGTAGCACGCAGTTATCTTGTCACTATATTGATAAACAAGCTAAATTATTGCGATAAAGAGACTAGGGACAGAGGGATCATCTGAAATGCGCTTCTGGTTCATGTTGGCGGCGGCGTTAATTTTAGCCGGCTGCAGCAGCCATCGGGCACCGCCGCCGAATCCTCGGCTGGCAGACTCCATTACGGTGGTGGCGAATCTGAACGAGCAGCTGCGCAGCTGGCGCGGCGCGCCGTATCGCTACGGCGGCATGACGCCGCGCGGCGTTGACTGCTCCGGCTTCGTGGTGCGCACGTTTCGCGATAAATTTGCCCTCCAGCTGCCGCGTGAAACCCGCGAGCAGGCGGAAATCGGCACCCGCATCGATAAGCGCGATCTGCTGCCCGGCGATCTGGTGTTCTTCAAAACCGGCTCAGGGGAGAGCGGTTTGCACGTTGGCATCTACGATACCGACAACCAGTTTATTCACGCCTCCACCAGCCAGGGCGTCACCCGTTCCTCGCTGGATAACGTCTACTGGAACAAAAAGTTCTGGCAGGCGCGGCGAATCTGACGTCATTCAGAAGCAAGAGGGAAGCGAACGCTTCCCTTTTTTATGCCGATAACCCTGCACTCCGCCCGTGTTAATCCGCTGTTCCAGGCACTACACTGGAGAGAGGAGGAACCATGACCCTTTCTTTTACCACCCACTGGCGGGATGAACTGCCGGACTTTTACACTTCCCTGTCACCAACGCCGTTGGATAACGCCCGACTCATCTGGCGCAACGCCCCGCTGGCGCAACAGCTGGGGGTGCCCGACGCCCTGTTTGCGCCTGAAAGCGGGGCCGGTGTCTGGGGCGGCGAAGCGCTGCTTCCGGGCATGTCGCCGCTGGCGCAGGTATACAGCGGCCATCAGTTTGGCGCCTGGGCCGGCCAGCTGGGCGACGGACGCGGGATCCTGCTCGGCGAGCAGCAGCTGGCGGATGGCCGCCGTTACGACTGGCATCTGAAAGGCGCCGGCCTGACTCCTTATTCGCGGATGGGGGACGGCCGCGCCGTGCTGCGCTCGACGATCCGGGAAAGTCTGGCGTCGGAGGCGATGCACGCTCTGGGGATCCCGACGACGCGCGCCCTGGCGATGGTGACCAGCGATACCCCGGTCTACCGCGAGCGCGTGGAGCCCGGCGCGATGCTGATGCGGGTGGCCGAGAGCCATGTGCGCTTCGGCCATTTCGAACATTTTTACTATCGCCGTGAGCCGCAGAAGGTCCAGCAACTGGCCGACTATGTTATTCGCCACCACTGGCCGCAGCTGCAGGATGAGGCGGACAAGTACCTGTTATGGTTCCGTGACATTGTCATGCGTACCGCGCAGACTATCGCCAGCTGGCAAACCGTGGGCTTTGCCCATGGGGTGATGAATACCGACAACATGTCGATTCTTGGTCTGACCATCGACTACGGCCCGTATGGCTTCCTTGACGATTTCCAACCGGACTTCATCTGCAACCACTCCGATTATCAGGGGCGCTACAGTTTTGAAAACCAGCCGGCGGTGGGGCTGTGGAATGTGCAGCGTCTCGCCCAATCGCTGTCGCCGTTTATCAGCGCTGAAGCGTTAAACGCGGCGCTGGATGAGTATCAGCACGCCTTGCTGACCGCTTATGGCCAGCGGATGCGCGATAAACTCGGCCTGTTCAGCCAGCAGAAAGGGGATAACGACCTGCTGGACGGGCTGTTTGCCCTGATGATCCGCGAGAAGAGCGACTATACCCGGACGTTCCGCCTGCTGAGCCACAGCGAACAGCTCAGCGCCGCTTCGCCGCTGCGCGATGAGTTTATCGACCGCGCGGCCTTTGACAGCTGGTTTGCCGGGTATCGTGCGCGGCTGCGTGATGAACAGGTGGACGACGCGCAGCGCCAGCAGAGGATGCAGGGCGTGAATCCGGCGCTGGTGTTACGTAACTGGCTGGCGCAGCGTGCGATCGAGCAGGCTGAGGCGGGCGATATGGGCGAGCTGGAGCGCTTGCATGCCGCGCTGGCAGACCCCTTTACCGATCGCGAGGACGACTACGTCCGCCGCCCGCCGGACTGGGGGAAACGTCTGGAAGTCAGCTGCTCGAGCTAACTTGCCTCGCCCCGCGTTCAGCGGGGCGCTTACTTGGTCAGAATTAACTTCCCGGCGTGGGTCTGGCGCAGCAGATAGCGCTGGCCGCCATGCTCAATCACTACTCGTCCTTCGCTGCCTAACAGAACACGACTGCTGATCTCTCTGTCCGTCGCCACGGGATAAGGGGCATTGTCTTTTGGTTTTTCAGCTGTGGCAGTGTTATCCATACGCGTCATAGCTCTCAAAATAAAAATCAAGGCAACAATGATAATCATTATCAATAATGTTGTTTTTGACGGCAAGCGTTATTTATCGTGTTACCGGATTTGGTAGGGGAGTCAGCGAAGAGAATTGCCCGCCGCAGGCGCGGCGGGCGGAGCGGTTACAGGCGGGTGGCGGTGGCCGCAGCCAGCTCGCTCAATAATCTTTCGCTGTCTTCCCAGCTCAGGCAGGGGTCGGTGATCGACTGGCCCCAGGTCAACGGCTGGCCGGGGACCACTTTCTGAGTGCCTTCCTGCAGGAAGCTTTCGGCCATAATCCCGGCGATGGCGGTGGAGCCCGCGCGAATTTGCTGACAGATATCGGCGCACACCTCCAGCTGACGGCGGTGCTGCTTCTGGCAGTTGCCATGGCTGAAATCAACGACCAGCTGTTCCGGCAGATCGAATTCACGCAGCGCCTCGCCGGCGGCGGCGATATCCTCGGCGTGATAGTTTGGCCGTTTGCCGCCGCGCATAATAATATGCCCATACGGATTGCCGCTGGTCTGGTAAATCGTCATCTGCCCCTGCTTGTCCGGAGAGAGGAACATATGGCTGGCGCGGGAGGCGCGGATGGCGTCCACCGCGATGCGCGTATTGCCGTCGGTGCCGTTTTTAAAACCGACCGGGCAGGAGAGCGCTGAGGCCATCTCACGGTGGATCTGGCTTTCTGTGGTGCGCGCCCCGATGGCCCCCCAGCTGATGAGATCGGCGATAAACTGACCGGTCACCATATCGAGAAACTCGGTGGCCGTCGGTACCCCCAGCTCATTAACCTGCAGCAGCAGGCGCCGCGCCAGCTCAATTCCGTGGTTGACCCGGTAGCTGCCGTTGAGGTCGGGATCGGAGATTAAGCCTTTCCAGCCCACCACGGTACGCGGTTTTTCAAAGTAGGTGCGCATCACGATCTCCAGCTGCGGCTGGTAGCGCTCGCGCATGCCCTGCAGGCGGCGGGCATACTCCAGCGCCGCGTCGGTGTCGTGAATGGAGCAGGGGCCGATAATCACCAGCAGTCGGCGGTCTTCGCCGTTGAGGATTTTTTCAATTCGGCGGCGGGAGGCCGAGACGTGGGCAGCCACGTCGGCCGTCACGGGATGGCGCTGGGCCAGCTCCGCGGGCGTTACCAGGCTCTCAATGCGCGCGGTACGCAATTCGTCTGTTTTATTCATTGGGGTCTCAAAAATCTGTTTCTTCCGCGGCGAAAATGCCGGGAAGTGATGCGCATCACGATAAACCAATCCCTGCTTATTGCAAGAGCAGGGCATGATCCTGTATAGGCCACGGGTGATAGCATAAACAAATTTTTAATAATGTACTAGTGTATTAGTACATCCTGCGATTCAGCCCCATGATGTCCATGATTTTTGTCGCAATTTCCTCAACAGAATAGTTGGTGCTGTTCAGGCAGGGGATTTTATTCTTGCGATACAGGGCCTCCACTTCGGTCACTTCCATCCGACACTGGCGCAGCGAGGCGTAGCGGCTGTTCTCCCGGCGCTCCTCGCGGATCGCCGCCAGACGCTCCGGATTGATGGTCAGGCCGAACATCTTATGCTGCAGGGGTTTCAGCGAGGCCGGCAGCACCAGATTGTCCATATCGTCGGCGATAAACGGATAGTTGGCGGCGCGAATACCGTACTGCATGGCGAGATACAGACTAGTGGGTGTTTTGCCGCAGCGCGAGACGCCGAGGAGGATCACCTGCGCCTGGTCAAGGTTGCGCAGCGAGATGCCATCGTCATGGGCGAGGGTATAATCGATGGCGGCGATACGCGCATCGTATTTAATCAGGTTGCCGGGGTTGAGGCCGTGGGTGCGGTGGGCCACCGGCGTCGGGTCGAGGTTGAGCTCCTGCTGCAGCGGGGCCACCAGCGCCTGTACGATATCCTGACAAAAGCCTTCACTTTGCAGAATAATGTCGCGTATTTCCGGGATGACGATGGAGTAGAACACCAGCGGGCGAATACCCGTTTGCTGATAAATGGCGTCGATCTGCTCCTTTACCGCCCGCGCGCGGCTGATATTTTCCACAAACGGCAGGGTTACGCTGCTGATGGCGACCGGGAATTGCGACATCACGGCATGCCCCAGCACCTCCGCCGTAATGGCGGTACCGTCAGAAATATAAAATACGTGGCGATCTACAGCACTTTCCATTTTGACCATCCGGTATAATGAGTTTAATTGCCTGAAAGCGGATATTAAATTTAAGCATATCCCTGTTTGATTTGTCTCTTGTTAAAATTGAAACGCTATTTTTGTTTTTTATGAAAAGGGTGGTTCATTTTCTTTTTGTCGCCGTTATTTCCAGCGTTTTCCACCAGAATTCCTAAAAATCATCAAGTTAGCAATATCGGGGGAACAGTCCGAAAAATGAAAAAATAATTTGCTTGAACGATTCACCGTTTTTTTCAGCTTCATAAATATGTCAGGATAATCCTGCAGTCGATCGTGAAATTTTTTTCACTGGTATTAAATCACAAAAGGATTGTCTCGATGTCCAACAATGGCTCGTCACCGCTGGTGCTTTGGTATAACCAACTCGGCATGAATGATGTAGACAGAGTTGGGGGCAAAAATGCCTCCCTTGGTGAAATGATTACGAATCTGTCCGGTATGGGTGTTTCCGTACCTAACGGGTTTGCCACCACCGCTGATGCTTTCAATCAGTTCCTGGACCAAAGCGGTGTTAACCAGCGCATCTATGCGCTGCTGGATGAAACCGACATTGACGACGTTTCCGCATTAGCGAAAGCGGGCGCGCAGATCCGACAGTGGATCATCGATACCCCCTTCCAGAGCGAACTGGAAAACGCGATTCGCGATGCTTATGACCTGCTGTCCGCCGATGACGCCGAGGCCTCATTCGCCGTGCGCTCTTCCGCCACCGCGGAAGATATGCCGGACGCCTCCTTCGCCGGACAGCAAGAGACATTCCTCAACGTGCAGGGCTTTGACGCCGTGCTCGTTGCCGTGAAGCACGTATTTGCTTCGCTGTTTAACGATCGCGCAATCTCCTATCGCGTGCATCAGGGTTACGATCACCGTGGCGTGGCGCTCTCCGCCGGGGTGCAGAGGATGGTCCGCTCCGATCTGGCCTCCTCCGGCGTCATGTTCTCCATCGATACCGAATCCGGCTTTGACCAGGTGGTGTTTATCACCTCGGCGTGGGGTTTGGGCGAGATGGTGGTGCAGGGCGCGGTGAACCCGGACGAATTCTACGTCCACAAACCGACGCTGGCCGCTGGCCGTCCGGCGATCGTGCGCCGCACCATGGGGTCGAAAAAGATCCGTATGGTTTACGCGCCGACCCAAGAGCACGGTAAACAGGTGCGTATCGAAGATGTGCCGCAGGCGCAGCGCGATATTTTCTCGTTAAGCAACGAGGAAGTGCAGGAGCTGGCGAAGCAGGCGGTGCAGATCGAGAAGCACTACGGCCGTCCGATGGATATCGAGTGGGCGAAAGATGGCCACACCGGTAAGCTGTTTATCGTCCAGGCGCGTCCTGAAACCGTGCGTTCCCGCGGCCAGGTGATGGAGCGTTATACCCTCCACGCTCAGGGGCAGATCATCGCCGAAGGGCGCGCCATCGGCCACCGCATTGGCGCCGGTCCGGTCAAGGTGATCCATGATATCAGCGAGATGAATCGCATTGAGCCAGGCGACGTACTGGTTACCGACATGACCGACCCGGACTGGGAACCGATCATGAAAAAAGCCTCGGCGATTGTCACCAACCGCGGCGGGCGTACCTGTCACGCGGCGATTATCGCCCGTGAGCTGGGGATCCCGGCGGTGGTCGGCTGCGGCGATGCTACCGATCGCATTCAGGAAAATCAGAATGTCACCGTCTCCTGCGCCGAAGGCGACACCGGCTATGTCTACGCCGAGCTGCTCGACTTCAGCGTCAAGAGCTCCAGCGTCGGCGACATGCCGGATCTGCCGCTGAAGGTGATGATGAACGTCGGCAACCCGGATCGCGCGTTCGACTTCGCCTGCCTGCCGAACGAAGGCGTCGGTCTGGCGCGGCTGGAATTTATCATCAACCGTATGATTGGCGTTCATCCGCGCGCGCTGCTGGAGTTTGACGACCAGGAGCCGGGCCTGCAGAACGAAATCCGCGAGCTGATGAAAGGCTACGATTCGCCGAGAGAGTTCTACGTTGGCCGCCTGACCGAAGGGATCGCCACCCTCGGCGCCGCTTTCTATCCGAAACGGGTGATCGTGCGTCTGTCGGACTTCAAATCGAACGAATACGCCAACCTGGTGGGCGGCGAGCGCTATGAGCCGGAAGAAGAGAACCCGATGCTCGGCTTCCGCGGCGCCGGACGCTACGTTTCCGAAAGCTTCCGCGACTGCTTCGCCCTTGAGTGCGAAGCGATGAAGCGCGTACGTAACGATATGGGACTGACCAACGTTGAAGTGATGGTCCCGTTCGTCCGTACCGTCGCCCAGGCGAAAGCGGTGGTCGAAGAGCTGGAGCGTCAGGGGCTGAAGCGCGGCGAGAACGGGCTGAAGATCATTATGATGTGCGAGATCCCATCGAACGCCTTGCTGGCGGAGCAGTTCCTCGAGTACTTCGACGGCTTCTCCATCGGTTCGAACGACATGACCCAGCTGGCGCTCGGTCTGGACCGCGATTCCGGTGTGGTTTCTGAGCTGTTTGATGAACGCAACGACGCGGTGAAAGCCCTGCTGTCGATGGCCATCCGCGCGGCGAAGAAACAGGGTAAATACGTCGGCATCTGCGGCCAGGGGCCGTCTGACCATGAGGATTTCGCCGCCTGGCTGATGGAAGAGGGGATTGATAGCTTGTCCCTGAACCCGGATACCGTGGTACAAACCTGGTTAGGTCTGGCGGAACTGAAAAAATAAGTTCGCCCTGACAGGACCGATCCCCGGCAGCGATGCCGGGGATTTTTTTTACCGGTGTCAGGCTATCTGGTGTCGTGATGCGCAGGGCAAAAAAAAGCCCATCGTGGGAGATGGGCAAAGACTACACACAGCAATTCGTTGTTTCACTCAGGGGATTTCCATGCTTATAAATCAAGGTGTTGATTTATAACCGTGAGCTAATAGTAGGCAGCGGGGCCTTTGCCGTCGATCAGATTCCTCTCAATAGTTAAATTGTTGTGAAGGACCGAGGGAGGAAAGCGAGGTGAAGGGCGCGCGGGGCCAGCGCATTGCCGGCGATCAATAAATTTTGCTTAACAATATGCGGGCAAAGAAACAGGCGGGTCTCCCCGCCTGCCAGGCATTACTTGCGACCGGCCTCCAGCTCACTGAGCTCTTCAAGGACGACGTCAGGGTCTTTCGGCGGCGGCGGCACCTCATGCACCCAGGCGTCATACAGTCGCCAGGAGACGGCGAGCAGCACCGGACCGATAAACAGGCCGATCATGCCGAAGGCGATCAGGCCGCCAATGACGCCGGTGAGGATAAGGATCATTGGCAGGTCGGCGCCCATGCGGATGAGCACCGGACGAATAACGTTGTCCATGGTGCCGACTACGCAGCTCCAGACCAGCAGCACGGTGCCCCAGGTGGTGTCCCCGCTCCAGTAAAGCCAGATAATCGACGGCACCAAAACCAGTAAAGGGCCGAGCTGAACCAGACAGGTAAAGATCATCACCACGGTCAGCAGAGCGGCGTAGGGCACGCCGGAGACGGCAAGGCCAATCCCGCCCAGTACCGCCTGAGTGAGGGCAGTGACCACCACGCCCAGCGCCACGGCGCGCACGGCCTGGCCGGCCAGCAGCACCGCGGCGTCGCCGCGTTTGGCCGCGAGGCGCGTGGCGAAGTAGCGGAAACCGTAGGCCACCTGCTCGCCGCGCCAGTAGAGCAGCGCGCTGAACAGCAGCATCAAACCGCAGTAGACCAGCAGCTTGCCGATGTGCGCCGCCTGACCGACAAACCAGCTGGTGGTGGTGCCAATATAGGGACGAACCTTGGCCATAATCGCCGAGCCGCCCATATCCAGCA
Organism: Klebsiella sp. P1954; assembly: GCF_018199955.1. NCBI lineage: Bacteria > Pseudomonadati > Pseudomonadota > Gammaproteobacteria > Enterobacterales > Enterobacteriaceae > Klebsiella > Klebsiella sp. P1954. The sequence continues at coordinate 5,216,718 of NZ_CP073373.1, forward strand.
GACCGTGCCAGGCGGAGTACAGTTTATCGCCGACCAGCGGTACGCTGTTGAGCCAGGCGAAATCCGGCAGCGTCACATTTCCGCTGCTGATGAGTTTGATCAGCGGAACGCTGTTATCCACCAGGCTGTTGACCAGCAGAGCGATAGGAATAACGAATAGCAGAAACAGCAACAGGGTCATCGCCAGCACCGCCAGCAGTCGTTTGCCGAACAGCACACGCTGCAGACGCAGCAGCACCGGCCAGGTGGCGATCACCACCGTACCGGCCCAGGCGAAGGACAGAATAAACGGCTGCACAACCCACAGGCAGGATATGATAATCAGGGCCAGGAACAGCACCGACAGCAGTATTTGCGGAATGTCCCGAGGCTGATGGGGATTAATCATAGAGAAATTTTACCTTTCCAGTCGCGCCAAACAGCTGGCGCCGCGTAAATCCATATACTGATAATAATATCAATAATTTTGCCGGGCTGATTTTGCACAGAAAACACGTGGGCGCATATGAAAAAAATGTGATAAAAAGTTGAATGCGCTACGCAAACGTTTAGTTAGCACCAACACAATATTTTCAAACACAACATAGTCAGGCAGGGTCAAGCGTGATGATCCCACAAATTTCTCAGGCGCCAGGGGTACTTCAACTGGTGCTGAATTTTTTGCAGGTACTGGAGCAACAGGGTTTTACCGGCGATACCGCCACCAGCTATGCCGACAGGCTAACGATGGCCACCGACAACAGCGTCTATCAGCTGCTGCCGGATGCGGTCATTTTTCCACGATCCACGGCGGACGTGGCGCTGCTGTCGCGCGTCGCCGCCGAACCGCGTTTTAAATCGCTGATTTTCACCCCGCGTGGCGGCGGCACCGGCACTAACGGCCAGGCGCTGAACGGCGGGATTATCGTTGATATGTCCCGCTATATGAATCGCATCATCGAGATTAACCCTGACGAGGGCTGGGTGCGCGTTGAAGCCGGGGTCATCAAAGATCAGCTGAACCAGTTTCTTAAACCCTATGGTTACTTTTTTGCGCCTGAGCTATCCACCAGCAACCGCGCCACGCTGGGGGGGATGATTAACACCGACGCGTCCGGCCAGGGATCGCTGGTGTACGGCAAAACGTCGGATCACGTGCTCGGCCTGCGGGCGGTGCTGATGGGCGGGGATATCCTCGATACCCAGGCGGTGCCGGTGGCGCTGGCGGAGACGCTGGGCAATACCCCCTCGACGGTTGGCCGGATCTACAACACGGTCTACCAGCGCTGCAAGGCGCAGCGTGACCTGATCATTGATAAGTTTCCCAAACTCAACCGCTTCCTCACCGGATACGATCTGCGTCACGTCTTTAACGATGAGATGAGCGAGTTCGACCTGACCCGTATTTTAACCGGTTCGGAAGGGACGCTGGCGTTTATTACCGAAGCGCGGCTGGATATCACCCGCCTGCCGAAGGTGCGCCGTCTGGTCAACGTCAAATATGACTCCTTCGACTCTGCGCTGCGCAATGCGCCCTTTATGGTCGAAGCGAAAGCCCTGTCGGTGGAGACCGTCGATTCTAAAGTTCTCAATCTGGCGCGCGAGGATATCGTCTGGCACTCGGTAAGCGAACTGATCACCGACGTACCGAATAAAGAGATGCTCGGGCTCAATATCGTCGAATTCGCCGGCGATGACGCGGCGCTGATTGACCAGCAGGTTACTACCCTGTGCCAGCGGCTGGACGAGCTGATGGCCGCCAGCGAGGCGGGCGTCATTGGCTGGCAGGTCTGTCACGATCTTGAAGGCGTGGAGCGCATCTATGCCATGCGCAAGAAGGCCGTCGGCCTGTTGGGTAATGCCAAAGGCGCCGCCAAGCCTATTCCTTTCGCCGAGGACACCTGCGTACCGCCCGAACATCTGGCGGATTACATCGTCGAGTTCCGCGCGCTGCTCGACAGCCACGGCCTAAGCTACGGCATGTTTGGCCACGTTGATGCCGGGGTGCTGCACGTGCGCCCGGCGCTGGACATGTGCGATCCGCAGCAGGAGGTGCTGATGAAGCAGATCTCCGACGATGTGGTGGCGCTGACGGCGAAGTATGGCGGCCTGCTGTGGGGCGAACATGGCAAAGGGTTCCGCGCGGAGTACAGCCCGGCCTTCTTTGGCGAGACGCTGTATGCCGAGCTGCGCAAGATCAAAGCGGTCTTCGATCCCGATAACCGCCTGAATCCGGGGAAAATCTGTCCTCCGGAAGGTATCGACGCGCCGATGATGAAAGTCGATGCGGCGAAGCGCGGCACCTGGGATCGGCAGATCCCCATCGCGGTGCGCAGCAGCTGGCGTGGGGCGATGGAGTGTAATGGCAACGGGCTGTGCTTCAACTTTGACGTCAAGAGTCCGATGTGTCCGTCGATGAAAGTCAGCAACCAGCGCATCCACTCGCCGAAAGGGCGGGCGACGCTGGTGCGGGAATGGCTGCGCCTGCTGGCCGACCGCGGCGTCGATCCCAACCAGCTGGAGAAGGCGCTGCCGGAGCAGGGCGTCAGCCTGCGCTCGCTGGTGGCGCGCACGCGCAACAGCTGGCATGCGCGCAAAGGCGAATATGACTTCTCGCATGAGGTCAAAGAGGCGATGTCCGGCTGTCTGGCCTGTAAAGCCTGTTCGACCCAGTGCCCGATCAAAATCGATGTTCCCGAGTTCCGCTCGCGCTTCCTGCAGCTGTACCACAGCCGCTATCTGCGGCCGGTGCGCGATCATCTGGTGGCCTCGGTCGAATCTTATGCGCCGCTGATGGCGCAGGCGCCGAAGACCTTTAACTTTTTTATTAACCAGCCTTGGCTGAAAAAGCTGTCGGAGAAGCATATCGGGATGGTCGATCTGCCGCTGCTCTCGGCGCCGTCGCTGAAGCAGCAGATGGCCGGCCACCGCTCCGCCAATATGACCCTTGAGCAGCTCGAAGCGCTGAGCGCCGAGCAGAAAGCGAAGATGGTGCTGGTGGTGCAGGATCCCTTCACCAGCTACTACGACGCCCAGGTGGTGGCCGACTTTATCCGTCTGGTCGAGGCCTTAGGCTATCAGCCGGTGCTCCTGCCGTTCTCGCCGAACGGCAAGGCGCAGCATATCAAAGGCTTCCTCACCCGCTTCGCGCGCACCGCGCAGAAGACGGCGGACTTCCTCAACCGCGTGGTGCAGCTGGGCATGCCGCTGGTGGGCGTCGATCCGGCGCTGGTGCTCTGCTACCGCGATGAGTACAAGCAGACGCTCGGCGACAAGCGCGGCGATTTCCAGGTGCTGTTAGTCCATGAGTGGTTGCCGAAGGCCCTAACCAGCGACGCCCGTCCCGATCTGGGCGGTGAGCCCTGGTACCTGTTCGGTCACTGTACTGAAGTGACCGCGCTACCGGCGGCGACAAAGCAGTGGGCAGATATTTTTGCCCACTTCGGCGCGAAGCTGGAAAACGTCAGCGTTGGGTGTTGCGGGATGGCTGGCACCTATGGTCATGAAGTGAAAAACCACGCCAACTCGTTGGCCATTTACGCGCTCTCCTGGCAGCAGGCGATGCAGCGGCTGCCGCGAAACCGCTGTCTGGTGACGGGCTACTCCTGCCGCAGTCAGGTGAAGCGTATTGAAGGCAGCGGCGTTCGCCACCCGCTGCAGGCGTTACTGGAGATAATCGGATGATTTGGAAACGTCAGGCCACGCTGGAGCAGCTCAACCGGCTCGGTGAGGGGAACATGGTAGGGCTGCTCGATATTCGCTTTGAGACCGTTACCGACGATACGCTGGAGGCCACTATGCCGGTCGATAGCCGCACACAGCAGCCGTTTGGCCTGCTGCACGGCGGAGCGTCGGTGGTGCTGGCGGAGACCCTGGGGTCGGTGGCAGGCTATCTGTGCAGCGAAGGCGAACAAAAGGTGGTGGGGCTGGAGGTTAACGCCAACCACATCCGTTCGGCGCGCGGGGGCCGGGTGCGCGGCGTCTGCAAAGCGCTGCACGTCGGGACGCGCCATCAGGTCTGGCAAATTGAAATCTTCGACGAACAGTCGCGGTTATGTTGTTCATCACGACTAACCACCGCGGTAATATAAGCCGCATGGCGGGAGGCGAATAGCCTCCCTTTTTTTAAGGTAATAAGCGAGAGCCGGCCTGCCAGAGCCAGAGAGGTTGTCACAAGATCAGCCGGGCGTCGGCAGGGAATTATCTAATATTTATATTATTACCGATCCACTCTCGTTATTTATGCTACTCTTTTCAATACTAAATGCTTAAAGGTAACAAGAGGACGGTTAACCATGGGTATTCTTTCCTGGATCATTTTTGGACTTATTGCCGGTATTTTAGCCAAGTGGATTATGCCGGGAAAAGATGGCGGCGGATTTATCGTGACCGTTATTTTGGGGATCATCGGCGCCGTGGTCGGCGGCTGGATCAGTACCCTGTTTGGTTTTGGTAAGGTCGATGGGTTTAATTTCGGCAGCTTCGTGGTAGCGGTTATCGGTGCGCTGGTGGTACTGTTTATTTACCGGAAAGTGCGTAGCTAATTTTCAGCTGCTCAGCTGTAAATAAGTACATAAAAGCTGCCGCGATATGCGGCAGCTTTTTTATTGCTGACAGATGACAGCGTAGATCTCCTTTGGGCTATTGTCTGTCGGTTCCCTCGCCAACCTGCACCACCTCAACGTGCACTTCGTAGTGTTTCGCCTGGCCGGCGGGGATCAGCGCGGTCAGTTTGTTAATGGTTTCCGCTGGCGTATCGGTTGCTACCGTGGCTGAAAACAGCACCGGTCTGTGCGGCGGAAGCTGCGGCGGGAACGGCGGCAGGGGGCCACGATCCCTCTCCATCGGCGGGCGGACTCCGTTATCGACGACAGGCGCCGGGACGTCGGTTTTATCAGCCGCAAAGGCGCTGGCGGCGGTAACGGTGGCTATAGCGAACAGGGCAAGCAGAGCTTTTTTCATCCGGGATTCCTCAATAAGCAAGTCCCAAAAGAGTAGAGGGTGCCGGCAGGAGGAACAATCCCAGGCGGCGCGAATCCTCTGAATCTTCTTTTTTCCTCGCGAATGTGGAGGTCAGATGAGAGCGAGTGTCATTGCGTTCGGGAGCCTCTTAATTCAGCAGTACGCTCATAATCAGCAGTACGGCCATGCACATCGACATAATACTGATATCAACAATCATTCTGTACGACAAAAGCTCCAGCTAAACGGGTACGGCGGGCAGGTAAAAGCCCATCTTATAGTGGTTAAAGAGTGTACCCTGCCTACTTCCATTGAACAAACGTTTATTGACTAATATTGTCGGCCTGCGTCGGCCATCGGCCACCGCCTGGAGCAACATGAGGATGGCTCATGTTGCATTGAATTTAAGTCGCTTTCCCTCCAGTGCTGACTCTGGCAAAAATAGGTTCATTAACGAATCAACAACATTTACCGGTTAAAGCGCGCCCGGCCTGACTCCGCGTCGCCAGGCTGGTGGAGAGTATTCCGCCGGGTTCGCTTTATGCCCGCCATCAGGATGGACAATCGCCATGAATAATAAATTTACCTATACGATTAAGCGCACCCGGTTTGATGAAAATTATAACCCTGCGGAAAATACGCGTATTACCACCAACTTCGCTAATTTAGCCAGAGGGGTGAACCGTGAGGAAAATCTGCGCAATACGTTAATCATGATGAATAACCGTTTTAATAGCCTGGCCCACTGGGATAATCCCCATAACGATCGCTATGCGGTGGAACTGGATATTATTTCTGTCGAGATGAATATTGCTCAGGATAGCGCCAGCTTCCCGGTGATTGAGATCCTGCAAACGCATATTGTCGATAAAAAGAGCGGGGAGCGTCATGCCGGTATCGTCGGCAATAACTTCTCCTCCTATGTGCGGGATTACGATTTTAGCGTACTGCTTCTGGAACATAATAAGGACCAGAGTCGCTTCAGCGTACCGGAAAACTTTGGCGAGCTGCACGGCAATATCTTTAAGGATTTTGTGCAATCCAGCGCCTGGCGCGCCAACTTCAGCAAGGCGCCGGTGATTTGCCTGAGCGTCTCCAGTAAAGATGTTTACCATCGCACCGGTAACGAACATCCGGTCCTCGGCATTGAATATGCTCAGGAAGGCGTCTCGCTGACCGAGCGCTATTTCAGCAAAATGGGGCTGCAGGTACGCTATTTTATGCCAAAAAACAGCGTCGCGCCGTTGGCCTTTTATTTTACCGGCGATCTGCTCAGCGATTACACCAGCCTGGAACTGATCGCCACCATCAGCACGATGGAGACGTTTCAGAAAATATATCGCCCGGAGATCTACAATGCCAACTCCCCGGCGGGGCAATACTATCAGCCCAATCTCAGCCACCTGGATCATTCATTAACAAAAATCGTCTATGACCGGGAAGAGCGCAGCCTGTTGGCGATTGAGCAGGGGAAATTTACACAACAACATTTTATCAACCCGCACAAGACGTTGCTTGAGCAATGGTCTGCTAATTTCGCGCTTTGCTAAACCCATATAAAAGGCTAATGACTATGAAAACATGGCTTCCGACATCGACCGCCGGCAGTTTACCGAAACCTTCCTGGCTGGCGCAGCCAGAGACCCTGTGGTCGCCCTGGAAACTGTCCAGCGAAGAATTACTGGCCGGCAAGCGCGACGCCTTGCGGTTATCCCTCGACGACCAGCTGCGGGCCGGGATCGATATTGTCAGCGACGGCGAGCAAACGCGGCAGCACTTTGTCACCACCTTCATCGAGCACCTCAGCGGGGTTGATTTTGCCAAACGCGAGATCGTGAAAATTCGTAACCGCTATGAGGCCAGTGTTCCAACGGTGGTGGGCGCCGTGGAGCGCCAGAAACCGGTCTTCGTGGAGGACGCTCGCTATCTGCGGCAGCTCACCAGTCAGCCGATCAAATGGGCGCTTCCGGGCCCGATGACCATGATCGACACGCTGTATGACAACCACTATAAAAGCCGGGAAAAGCTGGCTTGGGAATTTGCTAAAATCCTCAATCAGGAAGCGAAAGAGTTAGAGGCTGCGGGGGTTGATATTATTCAGTTCGATGAGCCGGCCTTTAACGTCTTCTTCGATGAGGTCAACGACTGGGGGATCGCCGCCTTAGAACGAGCCACCGAAGGGCTGAAGTGTGAGACAGCGGTGCATATCTGCTACGGCTATGGCATCAAGGCCAATACCGACTGGAAAAAGACGCTGGGCTCCGAGTGGCGACAGTATGAAGAGGCTTTCCCGCAGCTGCAGAAATCGTCCCTTGATATTATCTCTCTCGAGTGCCACAACTCGCGCGTGCCGATGGATCTGCTGGAGTTGATCCGCGGTAAAAAGGTGATGGTCGGGGCGATCGATGTCGCCAGCCATGCTATCGAAACCCCGGAAGAGGTGGCTGGAACCCTGCGCAAGGCGCTGGCGTTCGTCGATGCCGACAAACTCTACCCGTCCACCAACTGCGGTATGGCGCCGCTGCCGCGCCATGTCGCGACCGGCAAACTGCACGCCCTGAGCGCCGGCGCCGAGATTATTCGTCGCGAGCTGGCGGCAAAGTAAGGCGGGGCGCGCCCGTTATCTTCCCCAGGCGGTGTACTTTATCGTCGGTTCACTTCCAGAGCGGGCTGTCGCCCGTTCTGCGTCATGTTGCCGCCAGCGGGCGACAGATTGCCCGCAGGGCGACGGCGCTGCACAGCGGAAACAGCGCCAGCAGAAGCCAGGGATAAACCGCCTGCGGCGAGGGAATGAGCGCCTGGTCAAGCAAATGACCGAGCAGTAAATTCCCGGCTAACACCGCGCACCCTCCTGCGGTGGCGAGCGCTCCGTAGTGGGCGCCCAGCGTCGACTCCTCGGCGAACAGCGGGATCAGATCCTTGGCTGCGGGCACTAACAGCATCTGGCCGAGGGTGAGCAGCGTGACAAAACCAGCCGCCGGCATTAACCGCAGCCAACCTTCGGCGGGTGGGGCGGCGGCGAATAACGCCACGCTGGCAAAGGAAGCCGACAGCAGCAGAAAGCCCACCGGCAGGATGCGCACGGCGCCCATTCGCCGGGCGAAGCGGGCGAGAGGGAGCTGGAGGGTGATAATCAACAGCGAGGCCAGCATAAAGAGCGGCGCCAGATCCTGCTCGCGGCCGCCGGAACGTTGGATCTCCACCGGCAGGGCGAGGTACAGTTGGTTGTAGCTCAACAGCCATGAGCTGTAGGCGAGAATAAACGCGACAAAGCGCGGCTGGCGCAAAGGCGTCCACCATGGGACTCGTCTGCGCGTTGTTGTCGTGTGCCCGTCGGCGGGCAGACAGAAAAAGAGCACCGCCAGCGCCAGAAGGAATATTCCCGCGCCGGCGAGGGCGATATGCCGAAAGCCGATCCCGCTCAGCACGCCTCCGGCCACCGGGCCGATCACCGCTCCCAGCTCACCGCATACCGCAAACAGCGCAAACCACTCGGCGCGACTGCGTTTCCCGTTGGCCTGGCTGTGGGTACCGGCCCGCGCCAGCAGGGCCTCTATCGACGGGGAGAACAGGGCGCCGCCGACGCCGGTCAGGCAGGCGCCGAGGATAATGGGCCACAGCGACGCCCCGCACGCCAGCAGGAGAAAACCGGCGACGCGAACGACGCAGCCGGCGAGTATGATCGCCTTAGCGCCATAGCGGTCGGCCAGCGTCCCGCCGAGGATAAACATGCCCTGCTGAGAGAAGGTACGCAGCCCGAGGATCAGGCCGATAAGTCCGCCTGAGAGCAGCATGTCGTCGCGCAGGAAGAGGGCGAGGAAAGGAACGACCGCGTAAAAGCCAATATTAAAAACGAACTGGCTTCCCAGTAACACCGGAGGCCAGAGGGTTGCCGCAGGGCGCAGGGAGAAAAGAGGCATATCCGCCCAACCTAAACGATGAAATGAATGTGCTTTTTGCCGTGGTAAGGGGAGATCTCGATTTTGGTTTTCACCCGGAAAACGTCCCACAGCAGCCCTTCGGACAAAATCTCCTCCGGCGTCCCGCTGGCGAGGATCTGCCCCTGCTGCATCACGATCAGCGAATCGCAGAACATCGCGGCATGGTTAAGATCGTGAATGGCCACAATGCTGGTTACCGGCAGCTCGCTGATCAACTGCATTAACTGCATCTGATGGTGTATATCCAGATGGTTGGTCGGCTCATCCAGCAGGATTTCGCTCGGGCTCTGCGCCAGCGCGCGGGCGATATGCACCCGCTGCCGCTCGCCGCCGGAGAGGCTTAACCATCCCTGTTCGCTTTTCTCCAGCATCGCTACCCGCTGCAGCGCGGCGGCAATCGCCTCGTCATCCTGAGCGCTCCAGTTTGAGAACGGAGAGTGGTGGGGAATGCGTCCCAGGCGCACGACGTCGCGCACCCGCATATTGGCCTCGGTCATGCCGTGTTGCTCGACGAAAGCCACGCGGCGGGCGAGTTGCTTTTTCGCCATCCGGGCGATATCCTGGCCGTCGAGGGTGACGCGACCTGCATCCGGGCGGCGCAGGCCCGCCAGAACGCGCAGCAGCGAGGATTTGCCGCAGCCGTTGGGCCCCAGCAGTCCGACCGTTTCGCCTCGCGGCACCCGCAGCGAGACATTATTGACGATGACCTTTTTGCCTGCCTTCCAGGTGATATTTTCAGCGCAAATACTCATCACTTATTCCTTGAGCGGTAGATAATCACGGCAAAGAAAGGCACCCCAACCAGGGCGGTTACTACCCCAACGGGCAGACTTTGCGGGGCAATCAGCAGGCGCGACGCAATGTCCGCCAGTACCATCAATATCGCCCCTGCCAGCGCGCTGGCGATCAGCAACGTTCGGTGCAGCGGGCCAAAGAAGAAACGCATCACGTGCGGCACCACCAGGCCAACAAAGCCGATTGAGCCGGCCATGCTGACGATGGTGGCGGTGATCAGCGCCGCAGTGGTGAAGAGGATCAGGCGCACGCGCGGCACAGCAATCCCCAGCGAGGCGGCGGCATCGTCGCCGAAGGTGAACGCGTCCAGCGCCCGGGCATACCACAGGCAGACCGCCAGACCCGCGAGCACCACCACAATGACCAGCTGGAATTCGGGCCAGCGAACGCCGCTGAAGCTGCCCAGCAGCCAGAACATCACATCGCGCGCCTGCTGCGCGCTGGCGGAGGTGCTGATGGTGTAAGCCGTGATGGCGTTAAATAACTGCGAGGCGGCAACGCCCGCCAGAATCGTACGCTCATTGCCGCCGCGCGCGCCGTTAGTCAGCAAGGCGACAAAGGCGAAGGCAGCGAAGGCCCCGGCAAAGGCGCCTGCCGAGAGGGAAATTGCGCCAGCGCCAAGGCCCAGCACCACGATCGACACCGCGCCGGTGGAGGCCCCGGCGGAGACGCCGAGGACGTAGGGTTCCGCGAGGGCATTCTTCAGCAGGCTTTGCAGCACGACGCCGCAGATAGCGAGGCCTGCGCCGCAGCAGGCGGCGACCAGCGCGCGGCTGAGGCGGAAATCCCAGATTACGCTCTCATAGATACGGTTGAGCGGCTCAGCGGTTAAGCCGGTTCTGTTGCTGATAGCGTAAAAGACATTCTGCAGCGGGATGGCCAGCTCGCCAACGCTGACGCCCACAGCGATCACCAGCGCCAGCACGATCGCTGCCAGTACACACCAGCCGGTGAGCAGTATGCTGCGGCGCGTCTCAATCGCGGCGACGCTCATCAGTTCAGCCCCATTTTTCTCAGCTGCTCGCCCACCTGTTCCGCGCCGTAAAGCGTGCGAATGGTCGGATTCATCGCCTGACCGTCCATGACCACGATATGGCCTTTTTTCACCGCCTCCAGCTGGCTGACGGCGGGATCGCTTTTGAGGAATTTGATCTTCTCCTCGGCCTTATCCAGCGCCCAGCGGTTACGGTCCAGACTGGCGACCACGATCACATCCGGGTTGGCGGCAATGATGCTCTCCCAGCTCACCGTGGGCCACTCGGTTTCGGAGGTAATCGCATTATGTCCGCCCAGCACGCTGGCGATAAAGCCGGAGGCGCTGTTTTTACCGCCGACATAGGCATCGGCCGAAGGCGAGGCGCTGGAGAACCAGAAGACGAAGGAGAGATCTTTTTTGTTTTTACCAAATTCGTGGCGCAGATCGGCTTCACGTTTTTTGAAATCGGCAATCAGCGCCTGACCACGATCTTCGACGTTGAAAATGCGGGAAAAATCGCTAATTTCCTGATACAGCCAGGTCATATCCCACAGCTTTTGCCGGCTGCCGTACATATCGCCGGTGGCCTTTTTGGTGGCGCACATCCCCGGTGAGACGTAGCTGTTTACGCCGACGGTAGCGAGATCTTCACGCCTGGCGACTTTGCTTTCCGGCCCCAGCAGCAGCGGCAACTGGGCGGGAACGAAATCGGGATTTTGCGCCAGCACCGATTCCAGGCTCGGAATTTCCACCGTCAAGGTTTTAATCTTCGCGTTTTGCTCAGCCAGCTGCGGTAAAACGCTGGTCGGCCAAAAGGCGCTGGCGACCACCTGCTTTTGCAGCCCGAGCAGCAGCAGAATTTCGACCGTATTTTGCCCCAGCGCGACCACGCGCTCCGGCGGCCGGGTGAAGGTCTCCTGATAGCCGCAGTTTTCAATCGTCAGGGGGTAGGTTGTTGCCAGCGCGGAACTGACGGCGGTGAACATCAAGCCTAACGCGCAAAGGACCTTCTTCATTAAACGCTATCCTTGTAAACAGGCGAGTGGATGACCAGCAAATGGGAGTAATGCAAATGAAACTCATTATTGGGGCGGGGTTTTATACAATGCCATATTTACAGTGTCAATGAGTGACTATTTCCGCAGGCAATGAAATGACCGCGCGATGGGGTGGGTCAGCTCGCCAGTGGGCCACGAATATACGCCTGCAACCCCTGGGCGAGAAAATCAAATACCCGCTTACAGGCAGGGCTGTGGCGCAGATCCTCATGCATTACCAGCCAGGTATCAAGATACAGAGAAAAGTCGGCCGCCAGCACTCGCTGCAGGGGAATAATGCCATCCGCAAGAGGCGCCTGGCAGATGCCGATCCCCGCTCCGGCGCGGATCAGGCTCAACTGGGCGAGGTCGCTATCGGTCCGCATCGCGAACGCCTCGCGCTGAAAACGGGGGTAAGCCTGCAGCGCCCGGCGCACGAGAGGGGTGGCGCTATCGAAACCAATTAGCGCGTGGCTGGCCAGATCGTCGAGGGTCGCGGGCAGGCCCTGCCGCGTCAGGTAGGCGGCGGTGGCATGTAACCCAAGCTCGATCCTGCCGAGACGGCGGGCGATAAGCTGCTCCTGCTGCGGGGCGACCATCCGCACCGCAATATCCGCCTCCCGGTGAAGCAGATCCTGAAACCGATTGGAGAGCATCAGTTCGATGACGATATTCGGGCACGCCTGCCTGAGCCGGGCAACCAGCGGCGGCAGCACCTCGGCGCCGACCACCTCGCTGGCGGCCACCCGCACCACGCCACGCAGCTCGGCTCTGTCGCGACTGAAGTTAGCCGCCGTGCGTTCCAGCGCCCGGGCGGTGTTGTCCATCGCCTCGGCGTGCACCCGCAGCGCCAGCGCCGCGTCGGTCGCCAGCAGGCCGGTTTGCGAGCGGGTAAATAAGGCCTGGCCGAGGGCGTTTTCCAGCCCGGCAATATGGCGCCCCGCCGTCGGCTGAGTGATGTTCAGGGTACGCGATGCGCCCGATAAAGAGCCTTCCTGCAGGACGGCGAGAAAGGTTCGGTACCACTCCCAGGGAATAGAGGTATTCATACAAATATGTATAGCCGCTCGACGATGGTATGCAATTTCATTTGATATGAGCCGCAGGTAGGCTGTCAAGCATCCATTAGCGAACGGGGAAAGAGGATGAACAGCAGCGGCAAGGTACTTATTCTGGGAGCAAGCGGGGGCATCGGCGGGGAAGTGGCGCGCCGGCTGGTGGCAGACAACTGGCAGGTTCGGGCGCTGAAGCGCGGCGCCCAGATGCGTGATCCCGAAGATGGCATACAGTGGATAGCCGGCGACGCGCTGGATGGCGGCCAGGTCGCGGCGGCGGCTGCCGGTTGCGACGTCATCGTCCATGCGGTGAATCCGCCGGGCTACCGGCACTGGCGGCAACAGGTACTGCCCATGCTGCGCAACACCCTGCAGGCTGCCGAACGGCAGCGGGCGCTTGTAGTCCTGCCCGGCACGGTCTACAACTATGGACCGGATGCCTTTCCGCTGATTGCTGAAGAGGCCGCACAACAGCCGGTGACCCGCAAAGGCGCCATCCGGGTGGCGATGGAGCTGGCGCTGAAGGATTACGTGCAGCGCGGCGGCCGGGCGTTGATTGTTCGGGCGGGCGATTTTTTTGGTCCACGCGCCGGAAATAACTGGTTTTCGCAGGGGCTGGTCAAGCCTGGTCAGCTTCCCCGAGTCATTAGCTACCCGGGGGCGATCGGCGTGGGGCATCAGTGGGCCTGGCTGCCCGACGTCGCCGCCACCATCGCCGCGCTGCTCGCCCGCAGGCGCGAGCTTGAGCCGTTCGCCCGCTTTCATATGCAGGGCCACTGGGACCCGGACGGCAGCGAAATGAGTCAGGCGATCCAGCGGGTGGTCGCCCGCTATGGCGGCCGAGCGGCAGTGAAGTCTTTTCCCTGGTGGCTGGTAAAGCTGGCGGCGCCCTTCAACGCCACCCTGCGCGAAATGGTCGAGATGCACTATCTCTGGCGTCTGCCGGTACGCCTGCGCAACGATAAACTGGTTGATTTTTTAGGCGCGGAACCGCATACCCCGCTCGACAGCGCGGTTTATCAGACGCTGCAAGGCCTGGGTTGTCTGCCCGCCGGCGCGATAAACCAAGAGGCGGGTGAGGCGTAACGCGGCAAGAGGATCACAGAGCGGGGCGTTATTGTGACTAAATCATAATAACGTCACTCGTTGTCAAACGATAGCGATCGCATTAAGCTAAACGGATGACGAAAAATACCCCCACCCCTGCAAGCCGTGGTCCCCATGACCACAGCGTTCGGGACCAGATTCTTGACGCGGCCATGGCGCACTTTAGTCGCTATGGCTATGAGAAAACGACGGTCACCGATCTCGCCAAAGCGATAGGCTTTTCCAAAGCCTATATCTATAAATTCTTTGACTCCAAGCAGGCGATTGGCGAGGCGATTTGCGCCAGCCGGCTGGAGAAGATCATGGTGGCCGTTAGCGAGGCCATCGCCGATGCGCCGTCCGCCAGCGAGAAACTGCGCCGCCTGTTCCGGGCGCTGACCGAGGCCGGCAGTGAACTGTTTTTCGAGGATCGCAAACTGTACGACATCGCCGCCGTCGCGGCGCGCGATAAATGGCCTTCAACGGAACAGTATGCCGGTCATCTGCAGCAGCTGATTGGTCAAATCCTTGTCGAAGGCCGCCAGGCGGGTGAGTTCGAGCGCAAAACCCCGCTGGATGAAGCGACCCTGGCGGTGTATATGGTGATGTGTCCTTTCATCAATCCGGTGCAGTTGCAATACAATCTCGACACCGCGCCCACCGCGGCGGTGCTGCTTGCCTCCCTGATCCTGAGAAGTCTCTCCCCCTGATTAGTGACTATTGACTTTATTAGTCACTAGTCTGAGAATGCGGTCACCATCCGGTCTTTTCATTAAGGTGACCCATGCTCAGGCTCAATGCCGTCCATCTTGCCGTCTGCCTCCTGCCGCTGGCCCTCGCGGGCTGCGGCGAACCTGCCGATCATGACGACCCCCGCATCCGGCCGCCGCTGGTCCGGGTGGCGACCGTCGAGCGCGCGGAGGTCGGCTCGCGGGCCTTTACCGGCGTGGTAGTGGCCCGAACCCAAAGCGACCTCGGCTTCAGGGTGGCGGGAAAAGTGCTTGAACGGCGGGTGGAAACCGGGCAGAGCGTCAAGCGCGGTCAGCTGCTGCTGCGCCTGGATCCGGCTGATCTAGCCTTGCAGGCGCAGTCCCAACAGCGGGCCGTAGATGCCGCGCGGGCGCGAGCCAAAAAGGCGGCCAACGATCTGGCCCGCTATCGCGGCCTGGTGGCGAGCGGCGCCATCTCTGCCGCGGAATTCGACCAGATTAACGCGGCAGCAGAGGCGGCGAGAGCCGACCTCAGCGCGGCCCAGGCGCAGGCCAATGTGGCGCAAAACGCCACCGGCTATGCCGGACTGCTGGCGGATGCTGACGGCGTGGTGGTGGAAACCCTCGCTGAGCCGGGGCAGGTGGTCAGCGCCGGGCAGGTGGTGATCCGCCTGGCGCGGGCGGGGCAGCGCGAAGCGCGGGTGCAACTGCCGGAGACGCTGCGCCCGGCGGTCGGCAGCGAGGCGCTGGCGACACGCTATGGCAGCGAATCTCAGCCGGTCACGGCGACCCTGCGCCTGCTTTCGGACGCGGCTGACGCCACCACCCGCACCTTTGAAGCGCGCTATGTACTGAACGGCGCGCTGGCGAATGCCCCGCTGGGGTCTACCGTGACCCTGCGCATCGGCAACGACCAGGCGCCAGGCCAGGTGCTGGCGGTGCCCCTGGCGTCGGTATACGATCCGGGTAACGGCCCTGGCGTCTGGCGCATTGCCTCTCGTCCGGCCACCGTCTCCTGGCAACCGGTAACTGTGCTCGGCCTGGATGATGAAACCGCGCGGGTGACCGGCCCGCTGAAGCCCGGCGAGCCGATCGTCGCCCTGGGCGCCCATCTTCTGCACCAGGGCGAGGCGGTGCGTCTGGCGGAACGACGCGAGCATAATGCCGCCGGGAGCCAGCCATGAGCGCCGGGCGTTTTAATCTCTCCGCGCTGGCCGTCCGCGAGCGGTCGGTGACCCTGTTTTTGATTATCCTTATCTCCGTCGCCGGGCTGGTGGCGTTCTTCGGACTCGGGCGAGCGGAAGATCCGCCCTTTACGGTCAAGCAAATGACGGTCATTACCGTCTGGCCCGGCGCCACCGCGCAGGAGATGCAGGATCAGGTCGCCGAGCCGCTGGAAAAACGGCTCCAGGAGCTAAAGTGGTACGATCGCACGGAGACCTATACCCGGCCTGGCATGGCGTTGATCACCCTGTCGCTGCAGGATCAGACCCCGCCTTCCGAGGTGCCGGAGCAGTTTTATCAGGCGCGCAAAAAGCTCGGGGATGAGGCGAAAAACCTGTCTGCCGGCGTCTCCGGCCCGATGATGAATGACGAATTCGCCGATGTCACCTTTGCCCTCTTTGCTCTGAAGGCGCGGGGAGAGCCGCCGCGGCAGCTGGTGCGTGACGCTGAAGCCCTGCGCCAGCAGCTGCTGCATGTATCCGGGGTGAAAAAAGTGAATATCCTCGGCGAACAGGCGGAGCGCATTTATCTCTCGTTTTCTCATGACCGTCTCGCCACTCTGGGTCTCTCGCCGGAGGCGATTTTTGCCGCGCTGAACAGCCAGAATGTGCTGACCGCCGCCGGGGCTATCGAGACCCGGGGCGGGCAGATCTTTATCCGCCTCGACGGGGCGTTCGACCGCCTGCAGCAGATCCGCGACACGCCGATTATTGCCGGGGGCAGAACGCTGAAACTGGCCGATGTCGCCACGGTTGAGCGGGGGTACGAAGATCCCGCCACCTTCCTGATCCGCCATCAGGGCGAACCGGCGCTGCTGCTGGGCGTGGTGATGCGTGAGGGCTGGAATGGTCTGGCGCTGGGAAAAGCGCTGGATGCCGAAACGGCCAGCATCAATCAGAACCTGCCGCTCGGCATGTCGTTGACCAAGGTGACCGATCAGTCGGTGAATATCAGCGCCGCGGTCGATGAGTTCATGATCAAATTCTTTGTCGCCCTGCTGGTGGTGATGGCGGTGTGCTTTGTCAGCATGGGGTGGCGCGTGGGCATGGTGGTCGCGGCGGCGGTGCCTTTAACCCTCGCCGTGGTGTTTGTGGTGATGGCGGCGACCGGCAAAAACTTCGACCGTATCACTCTCGGCTCGCTGATCCTCGCCCTGGGGCTGCTGGTGGATGATGCCATCATTGCCATCGAAATGATGGTGGTAAAAATGGAGGAGGGGTACGACCGCCTCAAAGCCTCGGCCTATGCCTGGAGCCATACCGCCGCGCCCATGCTGGCCGGTACCCTGGTGACGGCTGTGGGCTTTATGCCCAATGGATTTGCGCAGTCCACCGCCGGGGAGTACGCCAGCAATGTGTTCTGGATCGTCGGTATCGCGCTGATTGCCTCCTGGATTGTGGCGGTGATTTTTACCCCCTGGCTGGGGGTGCACCTGTTGCCGGACAGAAAGCCCGCGGCGGCCGGCCACGCCGCGCTGTATGACACCCCGCGCTATCAGCGCTTCCGTCGGCTGCTGACCCGGGTTATTGCTCACAAATGGCGCGTGGCCGCCGGGGTGGTGGCGCTGTTTATCGTGGCGATTCTGGGCATGAGCGTGGTGAAAAAGCAGTTTTTCCCCACCTCCGATCGTCCGGAAGTGCTGGTTGAAGTGCAGCTGCCTTACGGGTCGTCGATTAGCCAGACCAGCGCCGCGGCGGCGAAAATTGAGCACTGGCTGCAGCGGCAGCCGGAGGCGAAGATTGTCACCAGCTATATCGGCCAGGGCGCGCCGCGCTTTTACCTGGCGATGGCTCCGGAATTGCCCGATCCCTCCTTCGCCAAACTGGTGGTGTTGACCGACGGGCAGGGTGCCCGCGAGGCGCTCAAGCGGCGGCTGCGGGAGGCGGTGGCCAATGGCCTGGCGCCGGAGGCGCGGGTGCGCGTCACTCAGCTGGTGTTTGGCCCTTATTCGCCTTATCCGGTCGCCTGGCGGGTGATGGGGCCCGATCCGCACGCTCTGCTCGACATCGCCGAGCGGGTTAAATCGGTGCTGCAGGCCAGTCCGCTGATGCGCACCGTCAATACCGACTGGGGTTCGCGGGTACCGGTGATGCATTTCAGCCTCAATCAGGATCGGCTGCAGGCGAGCGGACTCAGCTCCCAGTCCGTCGCCCAGCAGCTGCAGTTCCTGCTGTCAGGGATCCCGATCACCACCGTCCGGGAAGATATTCGCGCCGTGCAGGTGATCGGCCGCGCGGCGGGCGACATCCGTCTGGATCCGGCGAAAATCGCCGACTTCACCCTGGTGGGCAGCGGCGGGCAGCGGGTTCCCTTGTCACAGATTGGCGACGTGTCGATCAGGATGGAGGACCCGCTGCTTCGCCGTCGCGACCGCACGCCGACCATCACCGTCCGCGGAGATGTTGCGGAGAACCTGCAGCCGCCGGATGTCTCCACCGCGCTGATGAAGCCGCTGCAGCCCATTATCGACTCGCTGCCGCCTGGCTATCGCATCGAGACGGCGGGGTCGATTGAGGAATCCGGCAAGGCCACCCGGGCGATGGTGCCGTTATTTCCGATAATGATCGCCCTCACGCTGCTGATCATTATCCTGCAGGTGCGTTCGCTGTCGGCGATGGTCATGGTTTTCCTGACCGCGCCGCTGGGGCTGATTGGCGTGGTCCCGACGCTGCTGCTGTTCAATCAGCCGTTTGGCATCAATGCCCTGGTGGGCCTGATCGCCCTGTCGGGGATCCTGATGCGCAATACGCTGATCCTGATTGGCCAAATCCATCATAACCAACAGGCGGGGCTCGATCCGTTCCACGCGGTGGTGGAGGCGACGGTGCAGCGCGCCCGCCCGGTTCTGCTGACCGCGCTGGCGGCGATCCTGGCGTTCATTCCGCTCACTCATTCGGTCTTCTGGGGAACGCTCGCCTATACGCTGATTGGCGGGACGCTGGGGGGAACCATCATGACCCTTATCTTCCTGCCGGCCATGTACGCGATCTGGTTCCGCATCCGTCCGGAGAACACGGTACAACAGACAGAGTTGCACCTTCAGAGGTAATTCCACTTTGCCGGACCTGGGCGAGGCACATGGCCAGGCCAGGTCCCGGGCAGCGTCAGGCGGGTAAGGATACCGGCACCGCATGAATGCGGTGTTGATCCTGTTCGAGGCGATCAAGGCAATCGAGGCTGATGGCCGATGGCGAGGTCGCGCCGGTGAGGGTCATGGTAACCTTCATATCCTCGGCAAATAAGCGCAGCAGATGCGCCACGCCCGCTTCGCCCGCCGCGGCCAGGGCATAAATATAGGCCCGACCGAGCAGCACGCCTTTCGCGCCGAGGGCCAGCAGACGTATAACGTCCACGCCGGAGCGCACCCCGGAATCGGCAAGCACTGTCAGATCGTCGCCGACCGCATCCACCACCCTGGGCAGCGCCCGGGCGGTGGGGATGGCGCCATCGAGCTGTCTGCCGCCATGATTTGACACCACAATACCATCGGCGCCAAGCCGCACGGCATTGCGCGCATCGTCGGCATCGAGGATCCCTTTGATGATTAATTTTCCTTGCCAGCTGTCGCGGATCCACTCCAGATCGTGCCAGGCGATGGACGGGTCGAAGTTGTTGCTGATGAACCCCATATAGTCGTCCATGGTCATTTTGTGGCCGGTGTAGGCTTCGATATTACCAAACGACAGGGGTCTGCCCGCCAGCCCGACGTTCATCGCCCAGCGCGGATGGGTGCAAGCCTGGAGATATTGTCGCAGGGTGGCGTGCGGCCCGGACATCCCTGAGCGGTTATCGCGATACCGCGAGCCGGGGATTGGCATATCGACGGTAAATACCAGGGTTTTCATGCCAGCGGCCCAGGCGCGCTCCAGCGCGTTACGCATATAGCCGCGATCTTTCAGTACGTACAGCTGGGACCAGAGCGCGCCGCTGGCGTGGCTCGCCACCTCTTCAATCGAGCAGACCGACACGGTGGATAAGGTGTACGGGATCCCGGCGCGGGAGGCGGCGCGGGCCGCCTGGACTTCGCCGCGGCGGGCGTACATCCCGGTGGCGCCGACGGGCCCCAGCGCCACGGGCATCGCCCATGGGGCATCAAGGATCGTGGTCGCCAGCGTCGGTTCGCCGGCCCCGCACAGTACGCGCTGGCGAAGAGCTACCGAGGCAAGCTCGGCGGCGTTGGCGTTCATGGTGTTTTCCGCCACCGCGCCACCGTCAATATAATCGAAAAGGAAGCGGGGCAGACGACGACGAGCGGCTTCGCGATAATCGCTGGGGGCTGAAACAATCATTATTATGTCCTTATGTTTTTTAACCTTAGTGGATGTTCTGCAGGTAAAAAAACTATAGGCCTCTAAAAACCGGCGAGGAAATGAAATATTAGCATTCCCACTATTCCCTCATGGAATAATCTGCGTTGCACTCTGTGGTTGTTATTTTCTTTTAATGCTAATCGGCAAGGACATTATTTTTTGCGCCGGGCGCGGATTGGGCACAATAAATCAGCCTTGCGCCAGGCCACAGCACTGCAAAGGGGAAGGAGAGATCAGCCCGGCGCCAGGGAATACGCGCGCAGAAAGACGTCCAGGGCGCGCTCAACCCGCTGTTTGATTTCGTCGTCGGACAGCGGAGGTCTTGCGCCAAGTTTTATCGCCAGGCTGGTCATTCCCAACCATAAACCGGCCAGTTCGTCGGCAGCCTCCTGCGGATCGCAGGCTCGTAAAGTACCGGCTTCGATCGCCTCGGCGATGATCGCTTCCAGCATCTGCTGCGCGCGCCCCGGCCCGGCGGCGTAAAAGCGGCCGGGGAGATCGGGGTGACGCACGGCAGCCGAGGCGATCAGTCGGTCCCAGCCGGTCAGTTCCCGCTGGTTGATAAAGCGGACAAAGCGATAGCCAAACGCCGTCAGTACCTCGATCAGTGGCAGATGATGGCGCTGGGCGAAATCATGGTCGCTGATGGTGAGATCCGATTCCTGGCGTAAGACCGCCTCTATCAGATGTTCTTTATCGCTGAAATTGGCATACAGGGTGGCTTTCGCCACCCCGGCTACGCGGGCGATTTCGGCCGTTGTCACCTCCAGGCCCTGTTCCAGAAACAGCTTACGGGCGGCCTGAAGTATCGCCTGCGTTTTCAATGGATCTTTTGGCCGACCTTTCTGACGAGGGGTTTCGCTCATCGCCGATAGCCTGCAAACAGCGCGCTCATAATTAATCCTCCGACCACGGTAATGTGTTCAAGCGCAATATGGAATTCCTCAGTGCGCCGGGGTTCACTGAAGGCCCAGAAGGCGTGTCCCAGCGGAATAGTGAGTAATGTAAACACAATCAGCATCCCCGATCCAATCCAGCCGTAGCCGGCAGGATTAAAAACGATCAGCGCCGAACCCGCCAGCTGGCAAAAAATCGTGCCCGCCGCGAACAAGACCGGCCACGGCAGGCCGACGGTCACCATCTCCTGAACGATCTCCGCGAAATGAAAGACGCCGTAGATGCCTGCCATCCAGAAGAAGAAGGTCACCAGGACGCGAGAGAGACAAAGGGTGATGAAAAACAAGGTCGAATTAGGCATAAGATTTTACGCAATTGATAATAAACAGACTACGGAGTCTAAAAAATAATTTCAAGACTCACAAGTCTGTTAATTGTCCATTAGTGTTATGCCATTGTAATCAGCCGCTTAGTTTGTTTTTCTCCTGCCAGGTGCCCTGCCGCAGGCTTTGCGTCAGACGTAAAGAAGGTGAATTTGAAATTGAGCAGATGGTATCTTTTGCTAGCCTTTCTGAGGAGGACAGACGGAGCGACACCATGAAAGATAAAGATGAACAAACGGCATTGATTGGCATGGCCATCGGCGCGGCGGTCATTAGCTTAGTGGCGACCCAAAAGCAGATTAATCAGGGGAGTATCGTGGATGAACTGGTGAGGCTGGGCAGACAGAAGGGGGACGGGGTAGAGGATGAGGTCTTTGTCCAGGCCGCCCGGCTGGTGAGTAAAGGCACCTAGCCAGCCGGTATCCCGCCTGGCAGCCCCGTGTGCCCGTTTTATTTTGGTTTTTATTTCCCGAACGCGGCCAGGCGAGCGGCGCTTATTCCTTTCCTGAAGCGTTACCGGCGGGCGCTTTCACTACCCGCTTTTTGCTAGCGCATGGCCGGGCCGCGCCCTGCGCTGGCATAGTCTTTCTGTTACGTTGTCACTTTATGCTCGCCTGCAAAGGATAACCAGCAAGGTGGTCTGCCGCTATTGCATAAATCGGTATTTTCGATACATCTTTGCCATTGCGTGCGGAGATAGAATGATTTCAAAATAACATATTATAAATCAATCGATTAACTTCTATTTGCACGCCCTGATAATCCCCGGTCGAGGGTCTATGCTTATAAAAAGCACTAAATGAGGCAATACCCCTGCTGCAGAAGGGGTGAAGTGATAATCATTATCACTAACATGGCGGTATGCCTTGATGGCGCCAACCTGGAGGTCTATCGATGGAAGTACAAGCAGGAACTTTTAATCCCGCCGATTTCAGCTGGCAGGGACTGACCATGACGCCGGCCGCTGCCGCGCATATCCGCGATCTGATGCGCAAGCAGCCGGATAAGAAAGGGCTGCGGCTGGGCATTAAAACCAGCGGCTGCGCCGGTTTTGGCTATGTGCTCGAAATGATTGCCGAGCCGGCGCCCGACGATCTGCTCTTTGAATCTGACGGGGCGAAGCTGTTTGCGCCGCTGCAGGCGATGCCGTTCATCGACGGCACCGAGTTGGATTATGTCCGGGAAGGTTTAAATGAAATCTTTAAATTTCATAACCCGAAAGCGCAGCATGAGTGCGGCTGCGGCGAAAGTTTTGGGGTGCAGGCGGAGTAACTATGTCGCGTAATACTGAAGCAACTGACGATGTCAAAACCTGGACCGGCGGCCCGCTCAACTACAAAGAGGGCTTTTTTACTCGCCTGCAAACCGATGAGCTGGCCAAAGGCATTAATGAAGAAGTCGTTCGGGCTATCTCGGCTCGCCGCAATGAGCCGCAGTGGATGTTGGAGTTTCGTCTGAATGCCTACCGGGCGTGGCTGGAAATGGAGGAGCCGCACTGGCTGAAAGCGCATTACGATAAGCTGAATTATCAGGATTACAGCTACTATTCCGCGCCCTCCTGCGGCAACTGCGATGAGACCTGCGCCTCCGAGCCTGGCGCGGTGCAGCAGACCGGGGCCAATACCTTTCTGACCAGCGAGGTGGAAGAAGCCTTTAACCAGCTGGGCGTGCCGGTACGCGAAGGGCGCGAGGTGGCGGTGGACGCGATATTTGACTCGGTGTCGGTGGCGACCACATACCGAGAAAAGCTGGCCGAGCAGGGGATCATCTTCTGTTCTTTCGGCGAGGCGATCCACGACCATCCGGAACTGGTGAAAAAGTATCTGGGCACCGTAGTGCCGGGGAATGACAACTTCTTTGCCGCGCTGAACGCCGCGGTGGCTTCGGACGGCACCTTTATCTATGTGCCGAAGGGCGTCCGCTGCCCGATGGAGCTGTCGACCTATTTCCGCATCAACGCCGAAAAGACCGGGCAGTTTGAACGCACCATTCTGGTGGCCGATGAAGGCAGCTACGTCAGCTATATTGAAGGCTGCTCGGCGCCGGTGCGCGACAGCTATCAGCTGCATGCCGCGGTCGTTGAAGTCATCATCCATAAAGACGCGGAAGTGAAATACTCCACGGTGCAGAACTGGTTCCCCGGCGATAACAACACCGGCGGGATCCTCAACTTCGTCACCAAGCGCGCCCTGTGCGAAGGGGAGAACAGCAAAATGTCATGGACCCAGTCGGAAACCGGCTCGGCCATCACCTGGAAATACCCCAGCTGCATCCTGCGCGGCGATAACTCGATCGGCGAATTCTTTTCGGTGGCGCTGACCAGCGGCCATCAGCAGGCGGACACCGGCACCAAAATGATCCATATCGGCAAGAACACCCGCTCGACCATTATCTCGAAAGGGATCTCCGCTGGACACAGCCAGAACAGCTATCGCGGGCTGGTCAAAATCATGCCGACCGCCACCAACGCCCGCAACTATACCCAGTGCGATTCGATGCTGATCGGCCCGGACTGCGGGGCGCATACCTTCCCGTATGTTGAATGCCGCAACAACAGCGCCCAGCTGGAGCACGAGGCGACCACCTCGCGGATTGGCGAAGATCAATTGTTCTACTGCCTGCAGCGCGGGATCAGTGAAGACGATGCCATCTCGATGATCGTCAACGGTTTCTGTAAAGACGTCTTCTCCGAGCTGCCGCTGGAGTTCGCTGTAGAGGCGCAAAAATTGCTGGCCATTAGCCTTGAACATAGCGTCGGCTGATAATTAAGGAAAAAAGATGTTAAGTATTCAAGATTTACACGTCGCCGTCGAAGATAAAGCGATCCTGCGCGGGCTGAACCTTGAGGTGCGCCCGGGAGAGGTCCATGCCATTATGGGGCCGAACGGCTCAGGCAAAAGTACGCTTTCGGCCACCCTGGCCGGGCGTGAAGATTATGAGGTGACTGGCGGTCGCGTTGAATTTAAGGGCAAAAACCTGCTCGAACTCGCTGCGGAAGATCGCGCCGGGGAAGGTATCTTTATGGCCTTCCAGTATCCGGTAGAGATCCCCGGCGTCAGCAACCAGTTTTTCCTGCAGACTGCGCTGAATGCCGTGCGCAACTATCGTGGCCAGGAGGCGCTGGATCGTTTCGATTTCCAGGACTTAATGGAGGAAAAGATCAAGCTGCTGCAGATGCCGGAAGATCTCCTGACCCGCTCGGTGAACGTTGGCTTCTCCGGCGGTGAGAAAAAGCGCAACGATATTCTGCAAATGGCGGTGCTTGAGCCAGAGCTGTGCATTCTCGATGAATCGGATTCGGGGTTGGATATCGATGCCCTGAAAATCGTCTCGCAGGGAGTGAATGCCCTGCGCGACGGCAAACGCGCCTTTATCATTGTCACCCACTATCAGCGCATCCTTGACTATATCAAGCCGGACTATGTCCATGTGCTGTATCAGGGACGGATTGTGAAGTCGGGCGATTTCTCTCTGGTCAAACAGCTGGAGGAGCAGGGCTATGGCTGGCTTACCGAACAGCAGTAACGCGCTGCAGCAGTGGCACCATCTGTTTGAAGCGCAGGGCGGCCCGCGTACCCCGGAGGCCAGTCAGCATCTGCAGCAGCTGCTGCGCCTTGGGCTGCCGACGCGCAAGCACGAGGACTGGAAATACACTCCGCTGGATGCCCTACTTAACGGTCGCTTTGTCGCCGATGAGGGAGCCTCTCTCAGTGCTGAACAGCGTGATGCGCTGGCGCTGCCGCTGGACGCCTGGCGGCTGGTGTTTATCGATGGCCGCTATCATCCTCAGCTGAGCGACGATCTTGCCGCCAGCGGCGTGGAGGTCAGTGTCGATAATCAGCGCCAGCATCTGCCGCATGCCCTGCAGCCGGAGGTGTTTCTCCATCTGACCGAAAGCCTGGCCCAGACGGTGACCCGCATTCGCGTGCCGCGCAACCGCCGCCTGGATAAACCTCTGCTGCTGATGCATATCACCAGTGGCCTGACCGGCGATGCGCTGAATACCGCCCACTATCGCCATCACCTGGCGCTGGAGAGCGGGGCGGAGGCGACGATTGTCGAGCATTACCTGAGCCTCAATGAGCAGCCGCATTTCACCGGCGGGCGATTGACCATGACGGTGGCCGATAACGCGCACCTCCAGCATATCAAGCTGGCATTTGAGAATGCCCGCAGCTATCACTTCGCCCATAACGACCTGCTGCTGGGCCGCGACGCCTCGGCCTTCAGCAGCAGTTTCCTGCTTGGCGGCCAGGTGCTGCGTCACCAGACCAGCACCCGCCTGGGCGGCGAAAACAGCAACCTGCGCCTCAATTCGCTGGCGATGCCGGTGAAAAATGAGGTCTGCGATAGCCGCACCTGGCTCGACCATCAGGTCGGCTACTGCACCAGCCGCCAGCTGCACAAAACCATCGTCAGCGATAAGGGGCGGGCGGTGTTTAACGGGCTGATCAACGTCGCGCCGCTCGCGCTGAAAACCGACGGTCAGATGACCAACAATAATCTGCTGCTCGGGCGGCTGGCGGAGGTCGACACCAAACCGCAGTTGGAAATTTACGCCGATGACGTGAAATGCAGCCACGGGGCGACGGTGGGGCGCATTGACGAAGAGCAGCTGTTCTATCTGCGCTCGCGCGGTATCGAACAGCAGGCGGCGCAGCAGATGATCCTCTACGCCTTCGCCGCCGAGCTCACCGAGGCTATCCGCAGCGACGCGCTCAGAGAGCAGGTGCTGGCGCGTATTGGACAGCGTTTGCCGGGAGGCACAGTATGACATTTTCAGTAGAACAGGTTCGCGCCGATTTTCCGGTACTGAACCGGGAGGTCAACGGTCAGCCGCTGGTCTATCTCGACAGCGCCGCCAGCGCCCAGAAGCCGGAGGCAGTGATCGGCGCAGAAGCGGAATTCTATCGCCACGGCTACGCGGCGGTGCACCGCGGCATCCATACCCTCAGCGCGGAAGCCACCGCGCGGATGGAAGCCGTGCGTCAGCAGGCGGCCACCTTCCTTAACGCCGGATCGGCGGAGGAAGTGGTGTTCGTCCGCGGCACCACCGAGGGTATCAACCTGGTGGCCAACAGCTGGGGAAACGCCAACGTCGGCGCCGGGGATAACATCATCATCAGCGAAATGGAGCACCACGCCAATATTGTGCCGTGGCAGATGCTCTGCGCCCGCGTCGGGGCTGAGCTGCGGGTGATCCCCCTGAACCCGGACGGTACGCTGCAACTGGATGTTGTCCCGGGACTGTTTGACCCGCGCACCCGCCTGCTGGCGATAACCGAGGTCTCCAACGTGCTGGGGACGGAAAACCCGCTGGCGGCGCTGATTGCTCTTGCGCATCAGCATGGCGCGAAAGTGCTGGTGGATGGCGCCCAGGCGGTGATGCACCACCCGGTGGACGTCCAGGCGCTGGGCTGCGATTTTTATGTTTTCTCCGCCCACAAGCTGTATGGGCCGACCGGGATCGGCGTGCTCTACGCCCGGTCCGAGCTGCTGCAGACGATGGCGCCTTGGGAAGGGGGCGGGTCGATGATCGCCACCGTCAGCCTGACGGAGGGCACCACCTGGAATCAGGCGCCGTGGCGCTTTGAGGCCGGCACGCCGAATACCGGGGGGATCATTGGCCTCGGCGCGGCGCTGACCTACGTCAGCCAGCTGGGACTGACGCAGATTGCCGAGTATGAGCAGACGCTGATGCGCTACGCGCTCGATGCCCTGCGCGCGGTACCGGATCTGATCCTTTACGGCCCGGCGCAGCGTAAAGGGGTAATTGCTTTCAACCTCGGTCAGCATCACGCCTATGACGTCGGCAGCTTCCTCGATAACTACGGGATCGCCGTGCGCACCGGACACCACTGCGCGATGCCGTTGATGGCCCGGTATCAGGTACCGGCTATGTGTCGGGCATCGCTGGCGATGTACAATACCACGGAAGAGGTGGACCGCCTGGTGGCCGGCCTCCAGCGGATCCGCAAACTGTTAGGGTAAAGGATGGGACAATGGCGGCACTACCGGACAAAGACAAACTGTTGCGTAACTTTAGCCGTTGCGCCAACTGGGAAGAGAAGTATCTCTATATCATCGAGCTTGGCCAGCGTCTGGCGCCGCTAAGCCCGGAAGAACATAGCGTGCAGAACATTATTCAGGGCTGTCAAAGCCAGGTCTGGATCGTGATGGACCAGGATCCCACAGGCGTGATCACCCTGCGCGGCGATAGCGATGCGGCGATCGTCAAGGGTCTGATAGCGGTGGTGTTTATCCTCTATGACCGGATGACCGCTCAGGACATCACCGAGTTCGACGTGCGCCCGTGGTTTGAAAAAATGGCGCTCACCCAGCATCTCACCCCCTCCCGCTCGCAAGGCCTCGAAGCCATGATCCGCGCGATACGCGCGAAAGCGGCAAATATTAGCTAGAATAAACAGGTAGATTTCATTCTGTTACGTCCGGCAGGGCGCTGACCCTGCCGCCGTTCAGTCTCCTGGCGTTTTATCAGCGAAAGAAGGAATCTCAGTATGAAACGCAAAACGATGATCACCTTAGCCCTTCTCAGCGCCCTTGGCGCTTCCTCGGCCGCCTGGGCCGTTGATTACCCGCTTCCTCCCGCCAACAGTCGGCTGATTGGGCAGAATCAGTACTGGACGGTCCAGGAGGGAGATCGCAACCTGCAGGCGATTGCGCGCCATTTCGATACCGCGGCGATGCTGATCCTCGAAGCCAACGATACGATTGCGCCGGTGCAGCCGAAGCCCGGCACTCAGGTCCTTATCCCTTCTCAGATGCTGCTGCCCGACGTGCCGAGGGAGGGCATTGTCGTCAACCTCGCCGAACTGCGGCTGTATTACTTCCCGCCGGGAGAGAATCAGGTGCAGGTCTATCCGCTGGGCATTGGCCAGTTAGGTCTGGAAACGCCGGAGATGACCACCCGCGTGGGGCAGAAGATCCCTAACCCTACCTGGACGCCTACCGCCGGCATCCGCGCGCGCTCGCTGGAGAAAGGGGTGACGCTGCCAGCGGTGGTCCCGGCCGGACCGAACAATCCCCTGGGGCGCTATGCGCTGCGTCTGGCCTACGGTAACGGTGAATATCTCATCCACGGAACTAACGCCCCAGACAGCGTTGGTCTGCGCGTCAGCTCGGGCTGTATGCGGATGAACGCTGATGACATCAAAGCGCTGTTCAGCCAGGTGAAAACCGGGACGCCGGTACGGATTATCAATCAGCCGGTGAAGTTTGCCGTCGAGCCGGATGGTAAACGCTATGTCGAAGTCCACAGGCCGCTTTCGCAGACCGAAGGGGAAAACACCCGGACCATCGCTTACACGCTGCCAGCGGCGTTTCACGCCTTCGCAGAGGATAAAGCAGTGGATGACCTGCAGTTGAAAAAAGCGATGTCGAGAAGGGCGGGGTATCCGGTGGTGGTGTCGGCGGGGGCAGGTAGCACGGCGACGTCGCTGTCGGCGCAGAATAGTTCGTCTGACAACGGTCTGCTTACCCAATAGCCCTCATGCTGAGGGCAAAAAAAATGGCGCACAAAGTGCGCCATTTTTATTACCAGAACTCTTACTTACGGTAAGAGTGAGCCTGGTTGTCCAGACGCTGGTTAGCGCGAGCTGCGTCGTCTTTAGCAGCCTGAACGTCGGAACGCATTGCGTTCACGTCGTTGCTCAGCTGGTCAACTTTAGCGTTCAGAGTCTGAACGTCAGAAGACAGCTGATCGATTTTAGCATTGCTGGAGCAACCAGCCAGCAGAGTAGAACCCAGGATTACCGCGCCCAGTACCAGTTTAGTACGATTCATTATTAATACCCTCTAGATTGAGTTAATCTCCATGTAGCGTTACAAGTATTACACAAAGTTTTTTGGGATGAGAATATTTTTTTTACCTGAACGCACTTATTTTTGATCGTTCGCTCAAAGAAGCATCGAATTGCTCAGAATCGCTGAAAAAGGCGAGTGAAAACAGCGCGCTTCCATCGGATTCATCTTAGATAATCCCTTATTAAATAGTAAATTCCGATTTGCATTTTTAATAGGAAGAGCTAATCAATGAATAAAAAAAAGCGCCCCGCGAGGCGCTTTATTAAAAAAAACCAATTAACCTGTAAATTATTACAGCACGTGTACGGAAGCGGTATTAGTCGTGCCGCTCGGCACTAATGCGCCGGAAACCATCACCACTACGTCGCCTTTACGCGCGAGGCCGCTCTTCAGCGCCAGGTCTTTGCCCAGATGATAGAAATCATCGGTAGAGGCAATCTCTTCCACCAGCTGCGGTACCACGCCTTTGCTCAGCACCAGCTGACGAGCGGTGGTTTCGTTGGTGGTCAGCGCCAGGATGGTGGCATCCGGGAAGTATTTGCGCACAGCGCGTGCGGATTTACCGCCCTGGGTGGCGACCACGATCAGCGGCGCTTCCAGTTTCTCAGCGGTTTCTACCGCGCCGCGGCACACCGCTTCGGTGATGCGCAGTTTACGGTTGTCGTTGTTGAAGTCCAGACGGCTGGTCATCACGCGGTCGGTACGTTCGCAAATGGTCGCCATGATGGTGACCGCTTCCAGCGGGTATTTACCTTTCGCGGATTCGCCGGACAGCATCACCGCATCGGTGCCGTCGAGGATGGCGTTAGCCACGTCGCCGGCTTCAGCGCGGGTCGGACGCGGATTCTTGATCATGGAGTCCAGCATCTGGGTGGCGGTGATAACCACTTTACGCGCGCGGATACATTTTTCGATGATCATTTTCTGGGCGAAGATAACTTCTTCAACCGGGATCTCCACGCCCATGTCGCCACGCGCAACCATGATGCCGTCAGACGCTTCGAGGATTTCGTCGAAGTTGTTCAGGCCTTCCTGGTTTTCGATTTTGGAGATGATCTGGATGTTTTCGCCGCCGTGGGCTTTCAGGTGCTCACGGATCTCGACGACGTCGGAACGTTTACGGATGAAGGAGGCCGCGACGAAGTCCACGCCCTGTTCGCAACCGAAGATCAGATCCTGTTTGTCTTTCTCAGCCAGCGCCGGCAGGGCGATGGAGACGCCCGGCAGGTTAACGCCTTTGTTCTCGCCGAGGTCGCCATTGTTCAGCACTTTACAGATAACTTTGTTGCCTTCGATAGCCGTAACTTCCATGCCGATCAGGCCATCGTCCACCAGGACGGTGTTGCCGACGGCGAGGTCGGAGGTGAAGCCTTCATAGGTTACCGCAACGATTTCGTTGTTGCCGATGACGGATTTATCGGTAGTGAAGGTGAAGGTCTGGCCTGCTTTCAGGGAGACGTCGTTGCCGCCTTCCAGCTTGATGGTACGGATTTCCGGCCCTTTGGTGTCCAGCAGAATAGCGGCTTTCTTACCGGTTTTGCTCATCACATTGCGCAGGTTCTGGATGCGCTGACCGTGTTCCGCATAGTCACCGTGGGAGAAGTTCAGACGCATCACATTCATGCCGGCTTCCAGCATTTTGGTCAGCATCTCTTCAGATTCGGTTTTCGGACCGATGGTGCAAACAATTTTGGTCTTTTTCATGACAGTTTTAGTCTTTAAGTTGTGAAGGATATGGAATTCTCGCTCCGCGGGCGCACTGCCGGGGAGCCAAACCTGTATTACGAAAGTTGCTAAGCCACGCCCTAAGGATAGGTGACAACCCTGAAGCGTGCAGAAGAATGTGTGCTGGCGGTTCAGCCCATGAAATGTGGCAAGGTGTTATGCGTTTTATCATGCAGTCCAATGCGCTGAAACCATTCAAGAAAGAATCGAAGCGCATTATACGCTGCCGAAATCAAAAAGGAAAATAAAAACCTCGTTTCAAATTATGGACAAAACGCGTAACAAAACCGGCACGTTATGCAAAAATCTACGCAACACACTTTTTCGTCACCGGCTATGAAAAAGGGTAAAAGAAATGGATTATTTCGCCATCGTGAGCCGGTAAAATGCGTCATTGAACCTTTAAAGTGGCGATGGTTTGCGTTGTGCGGGAAATCTATCAATAATGATTTGATTGATAATGATAAAATACGAGCCAAATTCTATGGGAAATAAAGCAAAAGACGACGACCTGTACCAGGAAATGTGCCGCGTGGTGGGTAAAGTCGTGCTGGAAATGCGTGACCTGGGTCAGGAGCCGAAACACATTGTCATTGCCGGTGTGCTGCGCACCTCGTTGGCGAACCGCAAAATCCAGCGTTCGCCGCTCACCGTGGAGGCTATGGAGAAAGTCATTCATGCGCTTTCCGGGCACTGAACCCTTACGCCAGCGGGTCAGGAAATCACGAAGCGGATCACCGCCCTGACGGCAATGTCACAATGGTGAGCCACCATCGCTTCATCGTCGATGGCGGGTAGCGGATCGTCAAGATACAGGCTGCTGAAGGTGTAGAAGTTCGACACCTGATAAAAGCTGAAGCTGCTGATTAACCGGTGGACATCGCGCGCGTCGAGCCCCGCCTGAAAGACGCCCTGCTGCTGGCCGCGCAGTAAAATGTCTTCCAGTATCGACAGGGCGGTACGATTCAGCGGCTTCAGTTCACCCGAGCTTTTTAACCACTTGCCGCGCTGCATATTCTCCATGCAAATGACGCGCATATAGTCCGCATGGGTGGCGTGATAGCGCACGCTCCAGCGCACCAGCCGCACCAGCGCCTCCACCGGCGGCACATTCTCCAGCCCCAGCTGCTGCTCGGTTTCGCGGATCCGCGCATACACATGCTGCAGCACCTCCTGATAGAGCTGTTCTTTGCTTTTGAAGTAGTAAACCACCATGCGTTTGGTGGTCTGCGCCTCGGTGGCGATCTGCTCCATGCGGGCGCCTGACAGCCCGTGTTCAGCAAAGACAGCGATAGCGGCGCTGAAGATCCGCGCCTTCAGGGATTGTGCTTCATCATGGGCAACGACGGTCATGGCAACTCCTTTTTCTTGGGTGACAAAAAATACACATAATGATCACAATTTAGCAACCTAGTATGGCGCAAATGAACCAAATGATACATATTCAAGGCTTACGTCAGCTGTTGACCCGAGGACCTTATGCTGCGCTCTATCGCCACCGTTTCGATTTCCGGCACCCTGCCTGAGAAGCTGCACGCTATTGCGGCGGCGGGGTATCAGGGGGTGGAAATTTTCGAGAACGATCTGCTCTATTATACGGGGACGCCGGCGGAAATCCGCCAGCTTGCCGCCGATTTAGGGTTAAAAATCACGCTTTTTCAACCCTTTCGCGATTTTGAAGGCGCCAGTCGGGCGCAGTTTGCGGCGAATATGGCCCGCGCTCGGCGCAAGTTTGCTCTGATGCGCGAGCTGGGCTGCGAGACGCTGCTGCTGTGCAGCAATGTGCAGCCGGACTGCTCGGCGGATAGCGAATTGCAGGTCGCGGACCTGCGGGCGCTGGCCACGCTGGCGGAAGAGGAGGGGATCGCTATCGGCTATGAGGCCCTGGCCTGGGGAACCCATGTGAACCGCTGGCAGCAGGCCTGGGAGCGGGTGCGGCGGGTGGACAGCCCGGCGTTGGGCCTGGTGCTCGACAGCTTCCATATTCTGGCCCGCGGCGACACGCTGGACGCGCTACCGTCGGTGCCGGTGGAGAAAATCACCTTTGTACAGCTCGCCGATGCGCCGTATATGAAAATGGATTTGCTGGAGTGGAGCCGCCACTTCCGCTGCTTTCCCGGACAGGGGGAGCTGCCGCTGGAGGCGTTTGCCGAGCAGATCACCCGCTGTGGCTACCGCGGCCCCTGGTCGCTGGAGATCTTCAATGACGGTTTTCGCGCCTCGCCGAACGGCGCGACGGCCAAAGATGGTTATCGTTCGCTGCTGTGGCTGGAGGAGCAAACCCGCCGTCGGCTCCCGACGTGCGATGCCGATCTGTTTTCACCGCCGCCGCTGCCGGTCTATCACGGGCTGGAGTTTATCGAGTTTGCCGCCAGCGCCGCCGAGGCGCAGCGCCTGGGGCAACATCTGCAGGCGCTGGGTTTTCAGCACGAGGGAAGCCACCGCTCCAGACAGGTGACGCTGTGGCGCAACGGCGGGGCGCGGATCGTCATCAACCATCAGCCGCACAGCTGGGCCGACCATTTTTATCAACGCCACGGGGTATCGCTCTGCGCGATGGCGCTGCGGGTCGAGCACAGCGCGTCGCTTGTCGCCCGCGCCCGCGCGCTGGGGTATGCCACCTGGCAGGGCGACGCCGGGCCGAACGAAACGCCGATCCCGGCGATCTGCGCCCCCGACGGCAGCCTTATCTATCTCATCGACGCCGGGGAGGCTATCTACGAGCGCGATTTTCATCTGCGTGATGGCGTGACGGTGCGCGAGGATTATCTCGGTATCGATCATCTGGCGCTGGGAATGGAGGCCGACAGCCGCGATAACTGGGTGATGTTCTTCCGTACGGTGTTTGGTTTTTCCCTTGAGCATGAGCAGACGCTGCCGGACCCGTATGGACTGGTGCGCAGCCTGGCGGTGCGCAGCCCGCAGGGCGATATCCGTCTGGCGCTGAATATTTCGCAGAGCCGGGCGACGCAGATCGCCCGCTCCGTTGCCTGCTACCAGGGGGCGGGGCTGCAGCATGCCGCCTTTGCCTGCCGCGATCTGCCGGCCGCCTGCGACCAGCTTGCCGAGGTTGCCCGCCATACGCTGCCGATCCCGGCCAATTATTATGACGATTTGCTGGCGCGCTTTGGCGGAGAGCTGGACGTCGGGCAGCTTCAGCGCCAGCAGCTCCTCTATGACCGCGATCCGCAGGGGGGAGATTTCCTGCATCTTTACACCCGGCCCTTTACCGCCGGCCGCTTTTTCTTTGAGTTAACCGAGCGCCGGGCTGGCTATGCGCTCTATGGCGCAGCGAATGCGGCCGTCCGTCTGGCGGCGATGCAGTATTGTTAGCCTGAATCAAATGGTTCATTATGCGTTAAACACAATAACAACACCCTCTGTACCCGAGACAGGAACCGACTATGAGCTCATATAGCCCTAACCCGACGGCTGCCACCCAGCCAGCCGTTACCGTGCGCCGTTCCCGGCGGCGCATCGGCATTCTTGCGCTGTTGGCCATTGGCACCATGATCAACTATCTCGATCGCACCGTACTGGGGATCGCCGCCCCAAAGCTCACCGCTGAGCTGGGGATCGACCCGGCGATCATGGGAATCCTCTTCTCCGCCTTCGCCTGGACCTATGCTCTGGCGCAGATCCCCGGCGGACTGTTTCTCGACCGCTTTGGCAACAAAGTGACCTACTTTTTGTCACTGACCCTGTGGTCGCTGTTTACCCTGTTCCACGGCATGGCGGTGGGGCTGAAGACGCTGCTGCTGTGCCGCTTCGGGCTGGGCATTAGCGAAGCGCCGTGCTTTCCGGTCAACAGCCGGGTGGTCAGCGCCTGGTTCCCACAGCAGGAGCGGGCGAAGGCCACGGCGGTGTACACCGTGGGGGAGTATCTCGGGCTGGCCTGCTTTGCGCCGCTGCTGTTCTGGATCATGGACGGTTTCGGCTGGCGGGTGCTGTTCGTCAGCGTTGGCGCCGTCGGCATTCTGTTTGCCCTGGTGTGGTGGCGCTGCTACCGCGAACCGCATGAAGATCCGCGCCTTAGCCAGCAGGAGCGCGAGCATATCGAAAACGGCGGCGGCCTCAGCGCCCCGACCGACCAGCAGGTGGCGTTCAGCTGGCCGCTGGTCCGCCAGCTGCTGAGCAAACGGCAGATCATCGGCGCCAGTATCGGCCAGTTTGCCGGCAATACCGTGCTGGTGTTCTTTCTCACCTGGTTCCCCACCTGGCTGGCCACCGAGCGGCATATGCCCTGGCTGAAGGTTGGCTTCTTCTCCATCCTGCCGTTTGTCGCCGCCGCCGGCGGGGTGATGTTTGGCGGCTGGCTCTCCGACAAACTGCTCAAGGCCACCGGGTCGGCCAACCTCGGTCGTAAGCTGCCGATCGTTACCGGCCTGCTGATGGCCAGCTGCATCATCACCGCCAACTGGCTGCAGAGCGACCTGGCGGTGATCCTGGTGATGTCGTTTGCCTTTTTTGGCCAGGGGATGGTGGGCCTCGGCTGGACGCTGATCTCCGATATCGCCCCGAAGGGGCTGGGCGGTCTGACCGGCGGCCTGTTTAACTTCTGCGCCAACCTCGCGGGGATCCTCACCCCGCTGGTGATCGGCTTTATCGTTGCCGGGTTCGGCAATTTCTTCTACGCCTTGATCTACATCGGCGGCGCCGCGCTGTTGGGCGTGGTGGCCTATCTGTTTATCCTCGGCGACGTCAAACGTATCGAGTTATCGCAGTAAGCAAAGGAGCAAGGCATGGTGATTAGTGGGAATACGCGGCTGATAGCGCACCTTGGCTATCCGACCGCCAGTTTTAAGGCGCCGATGATCTACAACCCGTGGTTCGTTGACCAGCAGGTGGACGTGAAGGTGGTGCCGATGGGGGTCAGGCCGGAGGACTACGCCGCGTTTATTCCGCCGCTGTTTACGATGACCAACATCATCGGCGCGCTGGTGACGATGCCGCATAAAATCGCCACCTGCGATCTGGTGCAGCGCCTGAGCCCGACGGCGGCCATCGCTGGCGCCTGCAATGCCATCCGCCGCGAGGCTGACGGTAGCCTGAGCGGAGACATGTTCGATGGCGAGGGATTTGTGCTGGGCCTGCGTCGTAAAGGGTTTAACCCGCAGGGGACGCGGGCGCTGGTGGTTGGCAGCGGCGGGGTGGGATCGGCTATCGCCGCCTCCCTCGCGGCGGCGGGGGTCAGCGCCCTGACCCTGTACGATACCCGGCCCGAGGTGGCGCACGCCCTCGCCGGGCGGCTGCATCAGCACTATCCGCAGCTCGATATCACCCTGATGCAGCCCGATCCTGCCGGACACGAGCTGGTGGTCAATGCCACCCCGCTGGGGATGAAGGCCAGCGATCCGCTGCCGCTGGACGTTGACCGTCTGGCGCCAGGCGCCTGGGTGGGGGAAGTCGTCATGACTCAGGAGTACACCCCGCTGCTGAGGGCCGCTCAGGCACGACAGTGCCACATCCAGCGCGGGACCGACATGCTGTTTGAAATGATCCCTGCCTATCTGCGCTTTTTTGACCTACCGGTAGCCACCCCCGAGCAGCTGCGGACCCTGGCAGAAATTCGCTACTGACGCGACGGCAAACCGGGTAATATAGCGCTATATTATCCGGTTTATAGCGATATCCTATGGCAAACACCTCTCTCACGCTGCTGGCGGCGGGAAGCCTGAGAAGCGCTTTCCTGCCGCTGGTGGCGCACTTTCGGCAGCACACTGGCCTGGCGGTCGATGCGCAGTTTGGCCCTGCCGGCCTGCTGCGCGAGCGGATCGAAGCCGGGTCGCCGTGCGCGGTTTTTGCTTCCGCCAACGCGGCGCACCCGCAGGCGCTGCTGCAGGCGGGTCTGGCGCAGGAATGCCAGGGATTTGCCGGCAACCAGCTGATGCTGACCGCCCGGCGGTCGCCGGACAACGATGGCCTGGACTGGCTGGCGCTGCTCAGCACGCCCCGCCTGCGGTTGGCGACCTCCACGCCGGGCTGCGATCCGTCGGGAGATTATACCTGGCAGCTGTTCGCCCGAATTGAGGCACGCTATCCAGGGTTGGGCAACGCGATGGCCGGGCGGGCGCAGCAGTTGGTCGGCGGCAGAGACTCACTGAGCGTGCCGCCGGGAGAAATAGCCGGCGCGTGGCTTATTCGTCAGAATCTGGCGGATCTGTTTATCGGCTATGCTCACTATGGCCCCGCGCTGGCCACCTGCGACGTTCTGCGTACCCTGACCATCCCGGCGCCGTGGAATATTCGCTGCGATTACCAGCTGGCGCGTCTCAGGGCCGATCCCGCCGCGCTGGCCCTGTATCGCTTTATCCTCGGCGACGTTGGTCAGGGGTATCTCCGGCAGGCGGGTTTTATGCCGTTCAGCGACGCAGCGTAAACCCCGGCGCCAGCAGAGGGAACGCGGAGGCGGCATGGCGGATCAGGCGTACCGGCAGGCCGTACGCTTGCCGGAGATGCGTTTCGCTCAGCACGTCGGCGGTCTCGCCCGCCAGCCACCGGCCCTCCGGCAGCAGAAGCAGCGTATGGCTGGCCACCTGTAGGGCGTGGTTGGGATCATGGGTGGTGAACAGGACGGTGCGCGCCTGGCGGTGGGCGAGGTCGCCGATCAGCTGCAGCACCACCTGCTGGTTACCGAGGTCCAGCGCCGAGCAGGGCTCATCCAGCAGGATATTCTGGCTGGCGCTGACCAGCGCGCGGGCAATCAGCACCAGCTGCTGCTGGCCGCCGGAGAGGGCGCCGAAGTCATCTTCGGCCAGGGCGGCAATCCCCAGCTGCGCCAGCGCCTGCTCAGCCCGCCGGGCATCCTCCTCGTCCGGCTGGGCAAAGAGATCCACATGACGGGCCCGGCCCATCAGCACCACATCGCTCACGCGCCAGCGAAAAGCGGGACGAAACGACTGCGGAACCAGGGCCACGCCGCCCTCGCACTGCATCTCGCCGCCCAGCGGCGGCAGCACGCCGGTCAGGGTATCCAGCAGGGTGCTTTTTCCCCGGCCATTGGCGCCCAGCACCGCCCAGATCTCACCGGGCCGGCAGGCCAGCGTGAGCGGGGCGAAGAGTGGCTGACGGTGGCCGTAGCGTAGCGCTTGCAGCGATAATGAGCTGTTCATCGGGTCGTACTCCGGCGTCGGGATTGCACCAGCAACACGGTAAACAGCGGCGCCCCGAGCAGGGCAGTGATGATCCCGATCGGGATCTCCGCCTGGGTCAGCGTGCGTGCCAGATCGTCCACCACCAGCATCAGCGCGGCGCCGAGCCAGAAGGCGGTGGGCAGCAGGCGACGATGGTCAGCCCCTACCAGCAGACGGGCGAGGTGCGGGACCACCAGACCCATCCAGGCGATGCTGCCGCTGACCGCCACCTGGGCTGCCACCAGCACCGCGCAGCAAACCAGCACGCCGCGACGCAGCGCGGCCACCGGAACGCCAAGACTGCGGGCATCCCGTTCCTCCAGGGCCAGCAGGTTGATACGCCAGCGCAGCTTCCACAGCGCCCCGGCAGCCACCGCCAGGGGCAGGGACATAAGCAGTACCTTATGCCAGCTGGCGGTCGCGAAGCTGCCGAGCAGCCAGAAAACGATGTTCGGTAACGTCTCTTCGCTGTCGGCGAGGTACTGCATCAGGCTGACCAGCGCGGCGAAGAAGCCGCTGAGAATGATCCCGGACAGAATCAGCCCCAGCGTGCTGTCCCGCCCCTGCAGGGCGGCGAGGGCGTAAATCAGCCCCAGCGCGACGAGGCCGAAGAAAAAGGTCGAGGCCATCATCAGCAGACTGCCGACGCCCAACAGGATCGCCAGCGTGCCGCCAAAGGCGGAGCCGGCGGTCACCCCGATGATGTGCGGGTCCACCAGCGGGTTCTGGAACACGCCCTGCAAGGTGGCGCCGCACAGCCCCAGCGCGCCCCCGGCCAGCAGGGCCATCACCACGCGCGGCAGGCGAACCGACCAGACGATCTGCCCGATCACCCCTTCTCCTGGCGGCAGATGGACCAGGGTGTGGCCAACGGCGCTCAGGCTTAACGGGTACTGGCCGAAACAGAGCGAGGCGACCGCGATCGCCAGGGTCACCAGCGCCAGGCTACCCTGCACCAGCCAGGGATGATGGTTAGCGGGCATCTGGCGTCCACGTCACACGGTAAAAACGCTGATAGTAATCGCTGGCTTTACTGTCCACATCGATGTTCTGGTAGCGCGCGGGATAGAGTTTTTTCGCCATCCACAGCTCGCCCAGCGCCAGGGCCTCCGGCATCGGGTAACCCCAGGCTTTGGCATACTCCGGCATCAGCCACACGCGGTGATGTTTCACCGCATCGATCGCCTGCCACTGCGGGTCGTTCTCTATCTGTTTGACCACCTGCGGATAACGGTCCTGGACGAAGATCACCTGTGGATTCCACTCCAGCACCTGCTCCAGCGACACCTGGCGGGCGCCTTTTACGCTGGCGGCCGCCACGTTCAGCGCCCCGGCGTGCGCCATCATCAGCCCGGTGTATTTGCCAGCGCCATAGGTATTCAGATCGGGGTTGGCCATGTACACCCGCACCCGCTGGTTCTGGGGAATATCGGCCACCGGCGCATTGGCTTGCTTGCGCGCCTCGAAGGTGTAGTGAATCAGCGCCTCGGCCTCGGGCTGGCGCTCGACCACCTCACCGATAAGGCGGATCCCCTCCATCAGCCCGGCGTTATAGGCCTGCTCTTCGTCAGCCATGGTGGGGTTCATTTTATTTTTTTCCCCGGCGGCATCGTGGCGCAGCGAGATGGCCACTACTGGGATCCCGGCCTGTTGGATCTGCGCGATCATCGCCGGCGGCGCATAGTTGGCGACGAAAACCACCTGCGGACGCAGCGCCAACAGGCTTTCAATATTGACCTGGGTGAGATCGCCCGGGGTCGCCAGTTGCCCGATCTCGGGCATAAAGCGGGCGAACTGCGGCCCGAGCTGTTTCTGCCAGCTGCTTAAGACGCCGACGATATCCTCGGCGGCATGCAGTTGTACCAGCAGGTTGAGCGTCTGATGCTGCAGAACCACAACGCGGGTGACGTGGTCGGGGAGGGTGACCTGGCGACCCAGCTGGTCGGTGACGGTGCGGTCGGCGAAGGCCTGGCCGGTGAACAGGCTGGCGCTGAGCAGCGTCAGGCCCAGCAGTAAGGGGTGTTTTGACATGGTGTGGCCCGAATGGCGTGAAAATTCGTTGTGTATTAAATTATATAACGAAGCCGGGCGCAATGGTTGATTGCGGTTACCCTCATCACGATCAGGGCATTTCGTACCACACTTCTTCATCCTCCATGCGGGCTTCTATCTGCCTCGCCACCCTCTGCAGCGCAGGGAGATGCTTCTGCGCCGCCTGCTCAATG
Organism: Klebsiella sp. P1954; assembly: GCF_018199955.1. Lineage (NCBI taxonomy): Bacteria > Pseudomonadati > Pseudomonadota > Gammaproteobacteria > Enterobacterales > Enterobacteriaceae > Klebsiella > Klebsiella sp. P1954. Next base: position 5,256,980 of record NZ_CP073373.1, read on the forward strand.
GTCATTGCGCTGGCGATATAGACCAGGTTCAGGCAGCCGATAACCCGCTGCTGACTGCAGACCGGCACGGCGATCGAGGCGATTTTCTCCTCCTGCCGCCAGCCGCGGAAGTTTTCGCCATAGCCGTTCTGGCGGGTGCGGGCGAGGATCGCCGCCAGCCGTTCCGGTTCGCGGGCCAGCTGATACTCAGCTTCCGGACGGGCGGCCAGCATGCTGACGACGGCGTCGCGTTCCGCGTCGGGGGCAAAGGCCAGCCACGTCAGTCCGGAGGCGGTGAGCAGCAGCGGCAGCCGCCGTCCGACCATCGCGCGGTGAAACGACAGTCGGCTGAAGCGGTGGGTAGTCTCGCGCACCACCATGGCGTCGACGTCGAGGGTGGTGATGTCCGTTGGCCACTGCACCTCGCGCAGCAGCTCGCCGAGCAGCGGCGTGGCGAGGGCAGAAATCCAATGTTCGTCACGAAATCCATCGCTCAGCTGGCGGACGTTAATGGTCAACCGGAAGCTGTCATCGGAGCGGCTGCGGCGGACAAAACCCTCCTCCTGTAGCGTCTCCAGCAGCCGGCGCACGGTGGTGCGATGCAGTCCGCTAAACTCCGCCAGCAGGCCCGGCGTCGCGCCGCCGTCGAATTTATTTAACAATTTTAATAACAATAAACCCCGGCTTAATCCGCGCACCGTTTTGTACGCTGCGGACTCATCGTCACGCATAAATCCTCCATTAAAATGCTTTAAAAACAGTGTTGTGCACCTGGTGCACATTCGATGATGTTTTGATTGTAGCCGAAAACCCCCGCCCTATACTCAGCCCATTATAAAAATACGTTTACACATGATTAACAAATTGCCTGTCAGCCGGGCAGTTTCCGAGTCGTGAGGTCGCTGAGAATGACAACATCTACACCCGATATTCAACCCGCCGTGCAGCATACCGCTCAGGTCGCCATCGTTGGCGCCGGTCCGGTTGGTCTGATGATGGCCAACTACCTTGGCCAGATGGGCATCAGCGTGCTGGTGGTGGAAAAGCTCGCCACACTGATCGATTACCCGCGGGCCATCGGCATTGACGATGAATCCCTGCGGGCGATGCAGGCGGTGGGGCTGGTGAATGACGTGCTGCCGCATACCACGCCGTGGCACGCCATGCGTTTTCTCACCCCAAAAGGCCGCTGCTTTGCCGATATCCAGCCGATGACCGATGAGTTTGGCTGGTCGCGGCGCAACGCCTTCATTCAGCCGCAGGTCGATGCGGTGATGTATCACGGTCTGCAGCGTTTCCCGCAGGTCCGCTGCCTCTTCTCCCGCGAAGTGGAAGCCTTTAGCCAGACCGGTGACGGTGTCACGTTAAATCTTAAAGGACCGGACGGCGAGCGGGAGACGGTGCGCGCGGACTGGCTGGTGGCCTGCGACGGCGGCGCCAGCTTTATTCGCCGTACGCTGAACATCCCCTTCGAAGGTAAAACCGCGCCGAATCAGTGGATCGTCATCGATATCGCTAACGACCCGCTGGCCACCCCGCACGTTTACCTGTGCTGCGACCCGGTGCGACCCTACGTTTCCGCCGCGCTGCCCCACGGCGTGCGCCGCTTTGAATTTATGGTGATGCCCGGCGAAACCGAAGCTCAGCTCAGCGAACCGCACAATATGCGCCGCCTGCTGAGCAAAGTGCTGCCGGACCCGGATCGCGTCGAGCTGATCCGCCAGCGGGTCTATACGCATAACGCCCGCCTTGCCGAGCGCTTTCGCATCGACCGCGTGCTGCTGGCCGGCGATGCGGCGCACATCATGCCGGTCTGGCAGGGCCAGGGATATAACAGCGGCATGCGCGACGCCTTCAACCTGGCGTGGAAGCTGGCGCTGGTGGTCAACGGTAAAGCGGGAGAGGCGCTGCTCGACAGCTACCAGCAGGAGCGCCGCGACCACGCGAAAGCGATGATTGATCTGTCGGTCACCGCCGGCCACGTGCTGGCGCCGCCGAAGCGCTGGCAGGGGGCCGTGCGCGACGGTCTCTCCTGGCTGCTGAATTACCTGCCGCCGGTGAAACGCTACTTCCTCGAGATGCGCTTTAAGCCGATGCCGCAGTACCGCGAGGGGGCGCTGCTGACCGACGGCGCCGGCAAGACCTCGCCGGTGGGCAAAATGTTTATTCAACCGCAGGTGACGCTGGAGAGCGGCGAGAGCGTGCTGCTCGACGAGGTTATCGGGGCGAATTTCGCCATTATCGGCTGGGGCTGCAACCCGCAGTGGGGGCTCGACGCCGGGCAGATCGCCCGCTGGCGCGCGATTGGCGTGCGCTTTATCCAGGTGGTGCCCGAGGTGCAGATCCATCGCGAGCAGGATAACGCCCCCGGCACGCTGCGGGTGGGCGACAGGCAAAACCGCCTGAAGAGCTGGTTTGCTCAGCATAACACCGCCATCGCCGTGGTCAGACCGGACCGCTTTGTTGCCGCTCTCGCCATCCCGCAGTCCCTCGGTGCGCAGCTGACCGCTCTGGCGGAAAAAATGGCCCTCGCAACCGGGGATACCGCCCACGCTGAAGAGAAGGTGGCCTGATATGCATGCCTATTTGCACTGTCTCTCCCACACCCCGCTGGTGGGATTCGTGGACCCGGAGCAGGCGGTCCTTGATGAAGTGAACGGGGTGATTGCCGACGCCCGGCGGCGGATCGCTGAATTCGATCCCGAGCTGGTAGTGCTCTTCGCTCCCGATCACTACAACGGTTTTTTCTATGACGTGATGCCGCCGTTCTGCCTCGGCGTCGGCGCCACCGCGATTGGCGACTTCGCCAGCGCCGCCGGCGACCTGCTGGTGCCGACCGAGCTGGCGGAAGCCTGCGCCCACGCCGTGATCAACAGCGGTATCGACCTGGCGGTGTCGTACAACATGCAGGTGGACCACGGCTTCGCCCAGCCGCTGGAGTTTCTGCTGGGTGGCCTGGACCGCGTACCGGTGCTGCCGGTGTTTATTAACGGCGTCGCCGCGCCGCTGCCGGGTTTTCAACGCACCCGGCTGCTGGGCGAGGCGATGGGCCGCTTTCTCAATACCCTCAATAAGCGGGTGCTGATCCTCGGCTCGGGCGGACTCTCGCACCAGCCGCCGGTGCCGGAGCTGGCGAAGGCCGACGCCCATCTGCGCGATCGCCTGCTCGGCGGCGGAAAGCAGCTGCCGCCGGACGAACGCGAACGGCGCCAGCAGCGGGTGATCAATGCCGCCCGACGGTTTACCGAAGACCCCCACTCGCTCCATCCCCTCAACCCGGTCTGGGACAACCGCTTTATGAGCCTGCTGGAGCAGGGGCGGCTGAGCGAACTGGACGCGATCGGCAATGACGAGCTGTCGGCGATGGCCGGCAAATCGACGCACGAAATTAAGACCTGGGTGGCCGCTTTTGCCGCGCTATCCGCTTTTGGCCGCTGGCGCAGTGAAGGCCGCTATTACCGGCCGATCCCCGAGTGGATCGCCGGATTCGGCTCGCTGAGCGCCACCACCGAGATTTGATTAACCGGGAGACTAACATGAGCTATCAACCGCAAACTGAAGCCGCCACCAGCCGATTCCTCAATGTCGACGAGGGGGGCCGCACGCTGCGTATCCATATCAATGACTGCGGCGACGGGAAAGAGACCGTGGTCATGCTGCACGGCTCCGGGCCGGGGGCCACCGGCTGGGCCAACTTCAGCCGCAATATTGACCCGCTGGTCGAGGCGGGCTATCGCGTGCTGCTCCTCGACTGTCCGGGGTGGGGCAAAAGCGATGCTATCGTCAACAGCGGCTCGCGTTCGGATCTCAACGCCCGCATTCTGAAAAGCGTGGTCGATCAGCTGGGGATCGATAAAGTCCATCTGCTGGGCAACTCGATGGGCGGCCATAGCGCGGTGGCCTTCACCCTGAGCTGGCCGGAGCGGGTGGCTAAGCTGGTGCTGATGGGCGGGGGGACCGGCGGCATGAGCCTGTTCACGCCGATGCCGACCGAGGGCATCAAGCTGCTGAACGCCCTGTACCGCGAGCCGACCATTGAAAACCTCAAAAAGATGATGAGCATCTTCGTCTTCGACACCCGCGACCTCACCGCGGCGCTGTTCGAGGCGCGTCTCAACAATATGCTGTCGCGCCGCGACCATCTGGACAACTTCGTCAAGAGCCTGGAAGCCAACCCGAAGCAGTTTCCTGACTTTGGCCCGCGGCTGGGCGAAATCAGCGCGCCAACTCTGATCGTCTGGGGACGCAATGACCGCTTCGTGCCGATGGACGCCGGGTTGCGCCTGCTCGCCGGGATCGCCGGTTCGGAACTGCATATTTACCGCGACTGCGGCCACTGGGCGCAGTGGGAACATGCCGACAGTTTTAATCAGCTGGTGCTCAATTTCCTCGCACGGGCTTAAGGAGTAAATGATGACTTTTTCTCTTGACGCGCTGGCCCGGCAGCTGCGCGACGCGGAACAGAGCGGCCAGGCGATCGCCCCGCTGCGCGATATTCTCGGCGTCGACAATGCCGACGCCGCCTATGCCATCCAGCGTCTGAACGTCCAGCACCACGTGGCCCATGGCCGGCGGGTGGTGGGCCGCAAGGTGGGCCTGACCCATCCCAAAGTGCAGCAGCAGCTGGGCGTCAATCAGCCGGACTTCGGCACCCTGTTTGCCGACATGTGCTACGGCGACAACGCCGAGGTGCCGTTTGGCCGCGTGCTGCAGCCCAAGGTGGAGGCCGAGATCGCCCTGGTGCTGAAGCAGGATCTGCCGCATGCCGATACCACTTTTGATGAACTGTATAACGCCATCGAATGGGTATTGCCGGCGCTTGAGGTGGTGGGCAGCCGCATTCGCGACTGGTCAATCGGCTTTGTCGACACCGTCGCCGATAACGCCTCCTGCGGCCTGTACGTCATTGGCGGCCCGGCGCAGCGCCCGGCGGGACTGGATCTGAAGCAGTGCGCCATGCACATGACCCGCAACCAGGAGCTGGTCTCCAGCGGCCGCGGCAGCGAGTGTCTGGGGCATCCGCTGAACGCCGCAGTCTGGCTGGCGCGCAAGCTGGCGAGTCTCGGCGAACCGCTGCGGGCCGGGGATATCGTGCTGACCGGGGCGTTAGGCCCGATGGTGACGATTAACGAGGGGGACAGCTTTGTCGCCCATATCGAAGGTATTGGCTCAGTCGCGGCACGCTTCGTTGCCGCCGGAGAAGGAGATCGTGATGCGTAAACGTAAAGTCGCCATTATCGGCTCCGGGAATATCGGCACCGATTTAATGATTAAAATCCTGCGCCACGGCCAGCATCTGGAGATGGCGGTGATGGTCGGCATCGACCCGCAGTCGGATGGCCTGGCCCGCGCCCGGCGCCTGGGCGTTGCGACCACTCACGAAGGGGTGGGCGGCCTGATGCAGATGGCGGAATTTGCCGACATCGATTTTGTTTTTGACGCCACCAGCGCCGGGGCGCACATCAAAAACGATGCCGCGCTGCGCGAAGCGAAGCCGGGGATCCGCGTTATCGACCTGACGCCGGCGGCGATTGGCCCGTACTGCGTACCGGTGGTCAACCTCGCGGCCAACCTCCATCAGGGCAACGTCAATATGGTGACCTGCGGCGGGCAAGCGACCATCCCGATGATCGCCGCGGTCTCGCGAGTGGCGAAGGTGCATTACGCGGAGATTGTGGCCTCGATCGCCAGTCAATCCGCCGGGCCGGGCACGCGGGCCAATATTGACGAATTCACCGAAACCACCTCGCAGGCGATTGAAAAAGTCGGCGGCGCGGGCAAGGGCAAAGCGATTATTGTACTGAACCCTGCGGAGCCGCCGCTGATGATGCGCGATACCGTCTACGTCCTGAGCGAGCTGGCGTCGCAGGAGGCGATTGCCGCCTCGATCGCCGAAATGGCGGCGGCAGTGCAGGCTTACGTCCCAGGCTACCGGCTGAAGCAGCAGGTGCAGTTTGAGGTTATCCCCGAGGACAGGCCGGTCAACCTGCCCGGCGTCGGCTGTTTTTCCGGCCTGAAAACCGCGGTGTACCTCGAAGTGGAAGGGGCGGCGCACTATCTGCCAGCGTACGCGGGCAACCTCGATATTATGACCTCGGCGGCGCTGGCGACGGCGGAGCAAATGGCCGGGGCAATGCACAGCGCGGCGGGAGCGACAGCATGAACGGTAAAAAACTTTATATCTCGGACGTGACGCTGCGCGATGGTATGCACGCTATTCGTCACCAGTATTCCCTGGCGCAGGTGCAGCAGATCGCCAGCGCGCTGGATAAGGCCGGGGTCGACTCCATCGAAGTGGCCCATGGCGATGGCCTGCAGGGATCCAGCTTCAACTATGGCTTTGGCGCCCACAGCGACATCGCCTGGATTGAAGCGGCAGCGGATGTCGTGAGCCAAGCGAAAATCGCCACCTTACTGCTGCCGGGTATCGGCACGCTGCACGATCTGAAAGCAGCGTATCAGGCCGGGGCGCGGGTGGTGCGGGTCGCCACCCACTGCAGCGAAGCGGACGTCGCGGCGCAGCATATTGCCTTTGCCCGCGAGCTGGGGATGGACACCGTCGGTTTTCTGATGATGAGCCATATGATCTCCCCGCAGGCGCTGGCGCAGCAGGCGCTGAAGATGGAATCTTATGGCGCGACCTGTATCTATGTGGTGGATTCCGGCGGGGCGATGAACATGAACGACATTCGCGACCGCTTCCGCGCCCTGAAGGCGGTGCTGAAGCCGGAGACCGCCACCGGGATGCATGCCCATCATAATCTGAGCCTCGGGGTGGCGAACTCGATCGTCGCGGTGGAAGAGGGGTGCGATCGCATTGACGCCAGCCTGGCCGGGATGGGGGCGGGGGCGGGCAATGCGCCGCTGGAGGTGTTTATTGCCGCCGCCGACAAGCTCGGCTGGCAGCATGGCACCGATCTCTACGCCCTGATGAACGCGGCCGATGAGCTGGTGCGGCCGCTGCAGGATCGCCCGGTGCGTGTCGACCGCGAAACGCTGGCGCTGGGCTACGCCGGAGTCTACTCCAGCTTCCTGCGCCACAGCGAAGCGGCGGCCAAGCGCTATGGCCTCAGCGCGGTGGATATTCTCGTCGAGCTGGGCAAGCGGCGGATGGTCGGCGGCCAGGAGGATATGATCGTCGACGTCGCGCTGGATCTGCTTAACCGCAATAAATAACTAAGAACGTGCGGCTGACAAAGCATCAGCCGCCAGTCACCTGCTCCGTTTGTTCGGCTATCGCCAAGGTACCCTATGATCAAGATAACGACTGCAACCCCCTCGCGCCTGGTGGTCACCATCGGGCTCTGTTTTATGGTGGCCCTGATGGAAGGGCTGGATCTGCAGGCGGCGGGGATCGCCGCCGTCGGCATGGCGCAGGCCTTTGCGCTGGATAAAATGCAAATGGGCTGGATCTTCAGCGCCGGGATCCTCGGCCTGTTGCCCGGCGCGCTGGTGGGCGGCATGCTGGCGGACCGCCACGGGCGTAAGCGCATTCTGTTGGGGTCGGTGCTGCTGTTTGGCCTGTTCTCGCTGGCCACCGCGCTGGCATGGAGCTTCCCGACGCTGCTGCTGGCGCGCCTGCTCACCGGCGTCGGGCTCGGGGCGGCATTGCCGAACCTGATTGCCTTAACCTCGGAAGCCGCTGGCTCACGTTTCCGCGGCCGGGCGGTAAGCCTGATGTACTGCGGCGTACCCATTGGCGCCGCGCTGGCGGCAGCGCTGGGCTTTTCCGGTCTCGCCGCGGCCTGGCAGATTATTTTCTGGATTGGCGGCGTGGTCCCGCTGCTGCTGATCCCATTGCTGATGCGCTGGCTGCCGGAGTCGCAGGCGTTTCAGCGCGCGGAGGCCAGCGTGCCGCTGCGCACCCTGTTTGCCCCGGGCCAGGCCGCCGCTACGCTGCTGCTGTGGCTGGGTTATTTTTTCACCCTGCTGGTGGTCTATATGCTGATCAACTGGCTGCCGATGCTGCTGGTGGGCCAGGGATTCCGCGCCAGCCAGGCGGCGGGGGTGATGTTCTCTCTGCAGATCGGCGCCGCCTGCGGCACGCTGCTGCTGGGGGCGCTAATGGATAAGCTCACCCCGCTGCGGATGTCGCTCCTGATCTACAGCGGCATTCTGGCGTCGCTGCTGGCGCTGGGCAGCGCGTCGTCGCTGACTGGCATGCTGCTGGCGGGGTTTGTCGCCGGGCTGTTCGCCACCGGCGGACAAAGTGTGCTTTACGCTCTGGCGCCGCTTTTTTATCCCGCGGCCATCCGCGCCACCGGGGTGGGCACCGCCGTGGCGGTGGGGCGTCTTGGGGCGATGAGCGGCCCGCTGCTGGCCGGCAAGATGCTGGCCCTCGGCACCGGCACCGTCGGGGTGATGGCGGCCTCGGCGCCGGGCATTGTGCTGGCCGGCGTGGCGGTGTTCTGGCTGATGCATCGCCAGCAGCGCGCGGCCATGGTCTGATATGCATCCGGCGGTCTGGTAAAAAAATGCCGGGCCGCCGCCTTGCCTGTCCGCGTCCCCTGGCCTAAGGTAAGACATCATTCCCTGACGCTTATCGTCCCTATGGCTTACACCTCCCGTTTGCTCAATGCGATCCCTGGCATCCGCCACGCTTTTCTCGATGTCCATGAAACCGCCGCCTTTCCCTATGCCGAGCTGGCTCCGGTGAAGCTGGTGCATGGTAATGAGGTTCATCATTATCAGCAGCCGCTGCCGACGCGCCCGCACGCCGACGCGGTGTTTACCGCGGTAGCCGGGCAAAAGGTGGGGGTGGTGACCGCCGACTGTCTGCCGCTGCTGATCGCCTCGCGCGACGGTCGCTACGTCTGCAGCGTGCATGCCGGCTGGCAGGGGCTGGTCAGCGGTATTGTCGACAACAGTCTGGCCTGTTTTCGCCAGCAGGGGGTGGCATTGGCCGATCTGGTCATCGCCGTGGGGCCGCATATTCACCCCTGCTGTTACGAAGTCTCCGCCGGATTCTATCAGCAACTGCTGGACCAGCCCGGCGGTGACCGGGTGGCCCGCCATCGCCAGCGGCTGTTCCACTCCCGTTCGGGCCCGGTCAGCGATCCGCTCAAAGCCGCCGCACGCGGCAGCGATAATCTGTGGTTTGATCTGCGGGCCTTTGCCGAAGCGATCTTCGCAGAGGCGGGGGTGGCGCCGGCGAGCGTTGAATGGCTGGGGAGTTGTACCTACTGCACCCCGCAGTCGCTGGGCTCCTACCGGCGCCGGACCCATTTTCCGGCGCCGAAGAGCTTTCAGTATTCGTGGATCATGCGCGAAGCCTGAGGCGGGCTCGCGCTAGAGCACCCGAAAACCGTGGGTGCCGTCGCGGGCCAGCTGATCCACCAGGCCATACTCCCACTCCAGATAGGCCTGCATGGCCTCGGCGGAATTATCGGTTCCTTCGTACGGACGACGATAGCGGTCACGGCGCTCGACGGCGAGGCCGCTGTCGCCATGCGCCAGCGGCAGACCGGCGGCGATCCACGCCAGCGTCCCGCCGGTAAGCAACTGCACCGGTTTACCGGTCAAGGCCGCCACCTCCGGCACCGCGTAGCGGGCCAGCAGACTGCTGCCGCAGGTCACCACGTAACGTTGGGCGGGAGGGATCACCTCCAGGGCCTGGCGCAGCTGCGAGCGCGTTAGCCACCACGCGCCGGGGATATGGCGAGCGACAAAGTTGGCGCTGGTGGTAAAATCGAGCACCACCGTACCGGGTTCTTCCAGCTGTTGCGCCAGCTGCGCCGGGCTTATCTCCTCCGCCTGCGGGCCGGGCGGCACCTCGGCGGCTGGCACCCCGCGTTCGCTCAACTGGCTGGTCGACAGCGCGCTCAGCCGCGCCGTCTCCCAGCCCATCTGCGCCAGCCACGAGCCGGTTATTGCTGCCCGGATGCCATCGTCATCCAGCAGCACAATGCGCGCCCCTCGTACGCTGGCGAAGTGGTCGGTCTCCTGCACCAGCTGGCCGCCTGGCGCGCTCAGGCTGCCGGGATAGTGACCCGCCGCGTACTCTTCGGGGCTGCGGACATCAAACAGGAAGGTGGTGCGGTCGCTCTGCTGCAGCCAGCGTTGCAGCGTGGCCTCATCGATGACCGCCACCCCGGCCCGTTCGGCAAGATGCGCCACCTCAGCGGCCCGGGCGCCGGAGGCGCGGGCGGAGGGATCGTATTGCCGCTGCTGCTGGTGCGCCAGCGTCTGGCCGGCCAGCGTCCAGCCGATAGTGCCATTGCGTAGGGCATGGACCGGGTTTGGCACGCCGGCGTTGATCAGCGACTGGGTGCCGATGATGCTGCGGGTGCGTCCGGCGCAGTTGACGATAACCGGCGTCTGCGGGGAGGGCGTCAGGCTCTCTACCCGCAGGGCCAGCTCGCCGCCGGGCACGCTGATGCTGCCGGGGATGCTCATGGTCTGGTACTCATCGAAGCGCCGGGCGTCGACGATCACCACCTCCTGCCGGCTGTCGATGAGCGCCTGAACCTCCTGGGCGCTGAGCGACGGTGTGTGACGCACGCTTTCCACCAGCTCGCCAAAGGCTTTACTGGCGGAGTTGACGTCCTGAAACAGCTCGCCGCCGCTGCGGCGCCAGCCGGCGAGACCCTCGGCCAGCAGGGCCACATCCTGATAGCCCCAGGACCGCAGCCGTTCGACGGCGATCTCCGCCAGACCCTCGCCGTTGTCGTAGACGGTGAGCGGGGTGGTGAAGCGCGGTATCCGCCGGCGGACCTCGAGCTCCAGTTTGCTGAGCGGCAGATTGATGGCAAACAGCGGATGAGCGGTGGCGAAATCGGCCTCTTCACGGACGTCGATCAGCGCCAGTTCACGACGGTCGAGCAGCGCCTGGCGGATCCCGGCGGCCTGGCGATAAGCGTAGGTGGACATAGTGGTTATCCTTGATGTTCGCGGGAGGAATCCCAGATATTGGGTAAATGGCGGTTAGAATAGCCGGAGATAAACGGTTTCTGCTGCCCTTCCGGGGTATACACGGCGCGCTTCACCGCGCCGATATTGCCGCCGTAGACATGAATGCTGATGGAGACGCGATCCGCCAGCGCATTGCTGACGCGATGAATATCGCCATCGTCAGCGGAGACTTTCTCCACCTGGCCTGCTTCCAGAAGCGTGGCGGCGCCGAGCGCGCGCGGTATGCCATCGGTATCCAGCTGGTAGCGCTGGTTTTCCTCCGCGCCGCGCAGCATCCCAATGGCCCCCCACACCCGGTGGTCATGGATCGGCGTCGCTTGCCCCGGTCCCCAGACGAAGCTGACAACCGAGAAGCGCTCCCCGGAGTCGGCATGCAGCAGATACTGCTGGTAATGGTGCGGATGCGGCAGGGTGTACTCTTCCGGCAGCCAGTCGTCGTAACGCACCAGCGCCGCCAGCCGCTGCGCCACGGCGTCAAGCAGCGGGGCGGCCTGGTGGTGTTCGCGGTGCAGGCGGTCTACCTCATGAATGAAATGGCGTAATTTTTCCAGTCGTGGTGCAGTCATGTGCGGTTCCTGTCAGAGGGACTGGTCAAAACGCTAACAGAGGCGTTAATATTATTTAAATGCAATTTACGCATATATTAATATGCAAATTTCACATAAGGATCCTATGCGCATTGACGATATCGACGCTTTGCTGGCCACGGTGCAGTTTTCCTCCCTCAATCAGGCCGCGGAATATCTGGGGATCACCCAGTCGGCCATCACCCGGCGCCTGCAGCGTCTGGAACAGGAGCTGAACGTCACGTTGTTAGAGCGCCAGACCCGCCCGCTGACCCTGACCGCCGCCGGACACCGGGTGTACGAGCAGTGTCTGAGCATTAAGCGTGAGACGAAAAAACTCTACAGCCTGTTGGATCCGGAAGGCGAGCCGCGCGGCGCCCTGCGTCTCGGCGTGCCGCAGAGTCTCAGCGAGATTGCCCTGCCGGCGGCGCTGTCGGCGCTGAGCCAGCAGTTTCCCGGACTGTCGCCGCAGATCACCTGCGGCTGGAGCGGACAGCTGCAGCGCCGGCTGGAAAACGGCGAGCTGGACGGCATGCTGGCGATGGGGCCCGCCCAGCAAAGCTTCGCCGAGGGCTACAGCGGGCGCCTGCTGTGTCCCCTGGAGGTGGTGCCGATCGTCGGCCGGCGTTTGAATTTGCGCGCGTCATCCCTGCGGGAGTGCGCCGAACGGGGCTGGATCCTTAACCCCGACGGCTGTGGCCTGCGCGCCGGGCTCATTCGCGAGCTGCAGAGCCAGGGATTGCGGTTGACGCTCAACGTCGAGAGCGCGGGCGCGCAGCTGCAGATAGCGCTGGTGGCGCAGGGGCTGGGGCTGGGGCTGGTGCCGAGGGCGGCGCTGGCCAGCAGCCCGTGGCGGGACGAGGTCGCGGTCCTCAGCCTCAGCGATTTTCAGCCTGCGGTCTCACTGTGGCTGATCCACGCCCAGTATCTGGCGAACCTGCAGCCGCCGCTGGCCTTTTTTGCCAGCAAAGTGATGCAGCAGCTGACCGTATCCGACTGAAAGCACTATGCATTTTTGTTTAATGCTAATTAAGCATATTAAGATATGATAAAAATGCATTTTGCTCATTAACACGCTCTGTATAGGGTAATGACCAGCGCCGCTGTCGCGGCCACTCCATTACCCTGACGCAAGGAGTTGTTCATGAGCATTCAGTTTCTCGGCATGATTGGCCACCGCCTCTCTTCCGAAACGATTGCCCCGGTGGGGCCGATCTTTGACCGCGACTATATCGTTCGCTTTGCGCAAACCCATGAAGCCGCCGGGTTTGATCGTCTGCTGGTCGGCCACTGGTCCGATCAACCCGACGGCTTTCTGGTGACGGCCCTGGCCGGACTGTCGACGCAGAAAATTCAGTACCTGCTGGCCCATCGTCCCGGTTTTGTTTCCCCAACCCTTGCCGCGCGCAAATTCGCTACCCTTGAGCACCTGCTGGGGGGCCGCTTGGCGGTGCATATCATCAGCGGCGGCAACGATGCCGAGCAGCGCCGGGATGGCGATTATCTCGACCACGACCAGCGCTACGCCCGCACCGACGCCTTCCTCGACACCGTGCGCCAGGTGTGGACCAGCGAGCAGCCGGTGGATATTCACAACGATTTCTATCAGGCCGAGCAGGCCTGGTCCGCCATTCGCCCGCTGCAAAAGCCGCATCTTCCCATCTACTTCGGCGGCTCGTCGGAAGCGGCCATCGCCGTCGCCGGCAAACATGCCGACGTCTTCGCGCTGTGGGGCGAGTCGCTGGCGCAAACCGGCGAGACCATCCAGCGGGTGCGCGCCGAAGCGGCGAAACACCAGCGTGATATCGGCTTCAGCGTCTCGTTCCGGCCGATTATCGCCGACAGCGAAGCCGAAGCCTGGGAGAAAGCCGAGCATATCCTGCACGTCGCCACCGAGCAGGCGGCGCAGCGCGGAGGCGGGTTCAAAGCCAAACCGGACAGCATCGGCGCCCAGCGGCTGCGGGCTACTGCGGCGCAGGGCAGAGTGGTGGACAAACGTCTGTGGACCGGCATCGCCCAGCTGGTGGGCGGCGGACATAACTCCACCGCGCTGGTGGGCACCCCGGAGCAGGTGGCGGATGCGCTGCTCGATTACTACGACCTCGGGGTGCGTAACTTCCTGATCCGCGGCTTCGATCCGCTGAACGACGCGGCCGACTATGGCCGGGCGCTGTTGCCGATCGCCCGGGAAAAAGCCGCCCGGCGTGCAGTGGCGGAGCGCGCATCGTGATCCATCCTGAGCGCGACGACTGGGCCCGGCAGCTGACGGCGCTTCGCCAGCAGATGGCGGAGCAGGCGGCCAGCCTTGACGCCAGCGGCGAGTTTCCCTGGCGTAATATCGACCATCTGCGTGCGGGGGGCTGGTTAAGTCTCGCCGTGCCGCCATCCTGCGGCGGCGCGGGCGCTAGTCTGGCCCAGCTGCAGCAGGTCATCGCCGCCATCGCCTGGGGAGAGCCGGCGACAGCGCTGATCGTCTGCATGCAGTATCTCCACCATTTGCGGCTGGCGGAAAATGACGCCTGGCACGCGCCGCTGCGCCAGCAGGTTTTTCACGATGCTGTCGAACACGGTGGCCTCATTAACAGCCTGCGCGTCGAGCCGGAGCTGGGCTCCCCAGCGCGGGGCGGCCTGCCGGACACCGTGGCGACCCGTCGCGCGGAGGGCTGGGACATCAGCGGCCATAAAATTTATACCACCGGCATTGAAGGGCTGCGTTGGCTGGCGGTGTGGGCCAGAAGCGATGATAACCCGCCGCTGGTGGGTACCTGGCTGGTGCCTGGCGACAGCCCGGGTATCACGGTGGTGAAGAGCTGGGATCACGCCGGGATGCGGGCCACCGGCAGCCATGAAGTTATTTTTAACCACGTTCGGGTGGCGGCAGAGCACGCGGTGGATGTCTGGCCGGCCGATGCGCCACCCGCCGCCCAGGCCGAACCGTTTCGCCTGTTCGCCAACCGGCAGACGGCGCTGCTGGCGGCGATCTATGACAGCATTGCCCACGCCGCTCACGACTGGCTGGTGAGATGGCTGGCGGGGCGGGTGCCCGCCGGTCTCGGCCATCCGCTCTCTCGTCTGCCACGGGTGCAGGAGAAAGTCGGGCAGATCGCCGGGCTGCTGCTGGAGCAGGCCGCCGCGCTGCGCTTTTCCGCCATCGAGGCCAATCTGGCGAAAGTCACCATCACCGACAACGCCATTCAGGCGGTGAATATCGCGCTCGAGCTGACCGGCAATCATGGTCTCAGCCGACAAAACCCGCTGGAACGCCACTACCGCAATGTGCTCTGCGGACGGGTACATACCCCACAGAGCGACAGCGCCTGGCTGGCAGCTGGCAACTTCGTCTTTCAATCACAAGGATAATCACGATGCGTCTATCATTTTCAGGCCGGTTGGCGGCCGCGCTGATGCTGCTGGCGCTGGGCGGCTACGCGACAGCGCAGGAGCGGCTTACCCTGCGTATCGCCGATCAAAAAGGCGGCATGCGTTCGCAGCTGGAGGCGGCCAACGCCCTGCAAAATCTCCCTTACGACATTAAGTGGGCCGAGTTCCCGGCCGCCGCGCCGCTGGCGGAAGCCCTCAACGCGGGCGCCGTGGACGCGGGGATCATTGGCGATGCGCCGTTGCTCTTCGCCCTGGCCAACGGTGCGCCGGTCAAAGCTATTGCCGTGGATAAAAGCAACCCGGCGGGGACCGCGGTGCTGGTATCCCCCGGCAGCACGTTAAAAAGCGGCGCTGATTTAAAAGGCAAACGCATCGCCACCGGTAAAGGGTCGATTGGTCATTTCGTGGCGCTGAAAGCGCTGGAGCAGGCGGGGATTTCACCGAAGGAGGTGCAGTGGGTGTTCCTCGGCCCGGTGGACGCCAAAGTGGCGTTGCTAAACGGTTCGGTGGACGCCTGGGCGACCTGGGAGCCCTACACCACCCAAATGGTGAAGACCAACGAGGGGCAGATCCTGGTGAGCGGCAAAGGGCTGCTGCCGGGGAATACCTTCCTCGCGGCAACGGATTCCGCGCTTAACGATCCGCATAAACGCGCCGCGCTGCAGGATTATCTCCAGCGCCTGGCCGGCGCCGAGCGCTGGGCCTACGCCAATCTCGACAGCTACGGCAAAACGTTGGGGGAGATCATCCGCTTTCCGGCGGAGATCGCCCGCGCGCAGTTTGCCAACCGCCAGTCGCAGTGGCAGCCGCTGGCCGAGGAAACAGTGGCCCAGCAGCAGGCAACGGCGGACTTTTATCTCGCCAACGGCCTGATCCGCACCCGGCTTGACGTGAAGCCGACCTTTGACCGCCGTTTTAGCGTGCCCGCCGCCGAGGTGACGCCATGACCAGAACCCCTTTTTCCCGCCGCCGTTTTTTACAGCTCAGCGGCGGCCTGGCGCTGGCCGGGGTCTCTCTGCCGCTGTGGGCTCATGATATGGCGGACATGGCCGGCGGCGATGCCCATCCGGCGCTGCGCCTGCCAGAGCCCTACAAGATCAAGCTGGCGATCAACAAAAGCGCGGTATGCCTCGCGCCGGTCGCCGTCGCCGAGCAGCAGAAGATATTCAGTAAATACAACTTCGATGTTGAGTTTGTTAACTTCGGCAACTCCACCGATGTGCTGCTGGAGGCGATCGCCACCGGTAAGGCCGACGCCGGGGTGGGGATGGCGCTGCGCTGGCTGAAGGCGCTGGAGCAGGGCTTTGACGTCAAGCTCACCGCCGGGACCCACGGCGGCTGTCTGAACCTGCTGACGGCTAAAGACTCGCCGTTCGGCGGCCTCGAGAGCCTGAAGGGGCAAACCATCGGCGTCACCGACATGGCCGGACCAGATAAAAACTTCTTCGCCATTCTGCTTAAGCGCCACGGTATCGACCCGATCAGCGACGTGCAGTGGAAAGTCTACCCGGCGGATCTGCTCAGCGTGGCGCTGGACAAGCGCGAAATCGCCGCCATCAGCGGCAGCGAGCCGTTCAGCTATCGTCTGCTGGAGACCGGCAAGTATCAGCTGATCGCCAGCAATATGACCGGGGATTATGCCAACCTCAGCTGCTGCGTGATGGGGGTGAGCGGGAGCCTGGCGCGGGACCATAAACCGGCCGCCGCGGCGCTCACCCAGGCGATCCTTGAGGCGCACAGCTATGCCGCTGCGCATCCGGAAAGCGTGGCGCAATCCTTCCTCGCCCATGCCCTGAATACGAGTGAAGCGGAGGTGAGCGGCATCCTCCACGGGCAGGGCCACGGCCATCACGCGGTGGGCGAAGCGTTCGTGAAAGAGCTGACGCAGTATGCGGTCGACCTGCAGCGGGTGCAGGTGATCAAGCCGGGTACCGATCCCCATCAGTTCGCGGAGAGTATCTATGCCAACGTATTCGCCTGAGCAGGCTCTGGCGCGCCCCACCGGCCGCGCGCCGCTGTGGGGAGAAGGGCTGCTGGCCGCCGCGCTGTGGCTGCTGGGTGGTCTGTTTACTCTTACCTGGCCCGACGCCGGGCGGCGCTGGCCGTTTAGCGAAGGCTGGGCGCTGGCGCAATTCACCCTCGGCGGCGGCTTGCTGCTGCTGGCGCTGAGCTATCGCTACTGGCGGGCGCGCGGCGCGCGTGTGCTGCATGCCGGCAAGTGGCTGGCGCTGCTGCCGGTGCTGTTTGCTGTCTGGGAAGGGCTGACCGCCAAAACTGCCGTGTTGCCGGTACCATTCTTCGCGCCGCCGCAGGCGCTGATCGAGGTGCTGCACGACGACTGGCCGCGCCTGCTCGACAGCCTGCTGCACTCCCTGGGGCTGCTGGGGCTCGGTGTGCTGCTGGGTACCAGCAGCGGGTTCATCACCGGTCTGGCCATCGGCTGGTCGCAACGGATTGGCTACTGGGTGCATCCGGTGTTACGTCTGCTGGGGCCGGTGCCGTCCACCGCGCTGCTGCCGCTGTGCCTGTTTATTTTTCCCTCGAGTTTCGGCGCCAGCGTGTTTTTGATCGCGCTGAGCACCTGGTTCCCGGTCACGGTGCTGACCTGGTCCGGAGTGATGGGCATTGATAAGGCGTGGTACGACGTGGCGCGGACCCTCGGCGCCAGCCAGCGTTTCCTGATCCTGCGGGTGGCGATCCCCGCCGCGTTGCCGAACGTCTTTGTCGGCCTGTTTATGGGGCTCGGCGCGTCGTTTTCGGTGCTGATTGTCGCCGAAATGGTCGGGGTGAAGTCGGGGATCGGCTTTTACCTCCAGTGGGCCCAGGGCTGGGCGGCCTATCCGAATATGTATGCCGCGCTGCTGGTGATGGCCTTGTTATGCTCCGGCCTGATAAGCGGATTATTTATGCTGCGTGACCGGCTGCTGAGCTGGCAGCGAGGAGGGATGCAATGGTAACCGAGACGATAGCGCGCGGCGCGGCGGTATCCATCAGCCATCTTCATCATGCGTTTACGCTTGGCAAACAGACGGTACCGGTGCTGGAGAATATTAGCCTGCAGCTGCGCCCGGGGGAAAGCGTGGCGCTGCTGGGCCCTTCCGGCTGCGGTAAATCAACCCTGCTGCGGCTGCTGGCGGGGCTGGAAGCGCCGCAGAGCGGACAGATGCAGATCGACGGCGCGGCGCTCGGCGCCCCGGGGCCGGAGCGAATTCTGGTGTTTCAGGATCCGACGCTCTATCCGTGGCTGACGGTGCGGCAGAACGTGCTGCTGGGCCCGCAGGCGCAGGGCAAAAAGGGGCTGGAGGCGAAGGCAGACGCGCTGATTGACCGCATCGGGCTGCAGGCCTTCAGCGAGGCGTGGCCGCGGCAGCTGTCCGGGGGTATGGCGCAGCGTGCGGCGCTGGCGCGCGCCTTGTTGAACGAACCGCGTCTGCTGCTGCTCGACGAGCCGTTGGGCAAACTCGATTCGCTGACCCGCATCAGTATGCAGCGGGAGCTGATCGCCCTCTGGCAGCAGCAGGGGTATACCAGCCTGCTGGTGACCCACGATATCGAAGAGGCGCTGCTGCTGTGCGAGCGGGTGCTGGTGATGTCGCCGCGTCCAGGGCGGATTATCGCCGAGTTTGCGCTGCCGCTGGCTTTTCCCCGTCATCGCGATAACCCGCAGCTGCTGCAGCATCGTCAGGATATATTGCGCATCCTCGGCCAGGAGGCGGACTGGTAAGCTGAACGCATTCCCCGGTGGCGCTGCGACCAATGTCACGGAAACGTAGGCCGGCGCAAGCGCAGCGCCGCCCGGCAATGAATATCCGGCGCGACGCCATGGTCCGGCTTAAAAATCCATCTTCACCGTGAACTGCACTTCGCGCGGGTCGCCAATCTGGTTGCCGAGGTTATTGGTGCCGATCGAGGAAGTGTAATAGGTCTTATCAAACAGGTTCTTCACATTCACCTGCAGCGTCACCGGATACTGCAGCTTCATCTTATAGGCGGCGAACACATCCGCCACCGCATACCCCTGCAGATAATAATCCGCGCCGTTGGTGCCGGAGCGCTTGCTGACCGCGTGGCCGCCGCCGCCGACGGTCAGGGTATTGCTGTTGTAGACGTTATGAATGTCATAGGTCAGGAACAGCGAACCGGTATGTTTCGGTACGTTTGGCAGCGGTTTCCCGGCGTAATCCGGATCTTCCAGCACTTTGGCGTCGGTGTAGCCGTAGCTGGCGATCACGCTGAGGTTATCGGTGATGGACCCCGCCAGATCCACTTCCACGCCCTGGGAACGCACTTTGCCCGCCGTTTTGGCCACCGTCTCATCGCCAATGCTCTCGGTGTACAGCACGTTACGCTTATGAATATCAAACAGCGCGATATTGGCGGTAATGCCGTTTAACAGGTCGAATTTGGCGCCCACTTCGTAAGAGGTGGACTCTTCCGGCGGCAGCTCGCCGATATAGCTGGCGATCGACGACTGCGGCATAAACGACTGGGCGACGTTGGCGAACAGAGAGACGTTCGGCGTGACCTTGTAGACCAGGCCGGCTTTCGGCGTCCATTTCTCATCGCGGCTGTCGGTATTGACGTTAAACGGTCGGCCTTTACCGGCGTACTGGGTGTAGTACTGGTAGCGCACGCCGGCGACGGCGATCCAGTTGTCGGTCAGGTACAGCGCGTTCTGCACGTATGCGGCATAGCTCTCCTGCTGGATCCGCTGGTCGCTGTCGGAGGCGGAGACGGTATTACAGGTGTCGAGAGTGCCGTAGACCGGATGATAGATGTTAAAGCCTTTAACGTTCTTACAGCGCAGCATATCGGTGCGCAGCAGATCGTAATTCTCATAGGCGACGCCGGTCAGCAGCTCGTTATAAAAGCCGCCCACTACCACGTTGCCCTGCAGGTCGGCGCGGGTGGAGTGCATCTTCTGCGTTGAACCGTGGGTACCATCGACCCGGCGGGTGAGGTTGCCGGTCGCCGAATCATAGGCCATCACCCGCGCCTGGTTATCGTTATAGTGATCCTGGCTGTAGCTGTAATCGAAGCGCGCGGTCCAGGCGTCGTTAAGGCGATACTCGGCGTTGAGCTGAGCGAGATCGGAATAGCCATCGGTAATATTAAACGCTTCATCGAAGCGGATTTTGCGATCGACGTTCACCGCATGGCCGGTATTCAGATCGAAGATAGTGCCGCGATCAAAGGGGGCGCTGTAGTCGCGGTGCGAATAGGACGCGGTCACCGTTGCCCGCTCGCCAAACCAGGTCAGGGAAGGGGCGATAAAGCTGCTTTTGTTTTTACCGAAATTGCGCCAGTAATCCTCATTCTGATATTCCCCAATCAGTCGGTACGCCAGATTCGTGCCTTCGATGGGGCCGGTGATGTCGACGCTGCCGGTGCCGCCGCCAAAGCTGGTGGAGGTCCCGGAAACCGAACCGGAGAACTGCCGCTCCGGCCGTTTAGTGATGACGTTGATCAACCCGCCGGGGTCGAGGATACCGTACAGCGTCGAGGCGGGCCCCTTCAGGACCTCCACCCGTTCGGTGGCGGCGTTAAAGCTGCGCGGCAGCACGGTGCGCAGGCCGTTGGTCATGATCGAGCCGTCGCGGTTGGCGCCGAAGCCGCGGCGGGTAAAGGCGTCCTGGGTACCGCCGAGGGTGTTGGTCTGCACCACGTTAGCGACGTTATACAGCGCCTCATCGAGTGAGGTGGCGTGCTGATCTTCGAGAACCCGATCGCTGACGGTATTGACCACCTGGGGAATATCCAGCAGCGGCATCGAGGTTAGCGTCGCGGTGGCGGAGCTGAGCGGCTGATAGCCGCTTGTGGCGCTCTGCTGCGCGCCGTCGGCCACTACGGTGATGGTCTCTTCCGCGTCGTTAGTACTTTTCGCCGCGCGATTGTCGGCGGCCATTAATCCCGGTGAGGCTAAAAAAAGAAGCGAAAAAAGCGCGCGCCCTGGCAACGTCCTGCAGGCGACATGGGGTTGAGTCATTATCTGTTTCTCGTGAACGAATCTGCCTTTGCGGTCAGATTAAGCCAATAAAATCATTGCCCTGAATAATAAAAGCACTCTGTTTAGCGTCTGAATGCGCCTTCAGATGTGTAATTGAGAATCATTCAATCATGAAGGGATGTAGTAGTAAACGTTATGCAAGATAAAAATTCAACGGCGAGGAATAGGACGTTTTAAACACCTCCAGTAGGGAATGTTCTGTCGTTATCTATCTGATATTATTTTATTTTAATTATATTGCGTTGGCACAGCCTCGCTGTAGTCAGCGTCCCCGTCTGAAGACGAGGGCGAGTATTGACTACTACATTCATCCCCGTCATGATCAAAAGAGAATGAGATTTATTTTGATTTGACTGCAGAATGTCCAGCTATTGCCTGGAACGCTGCGGCGCAGGAGCGAGTTATGCCACAGCGGGTGAAACCTGCAGAGCAGGGGATCGTACTGGATGCCCTGTCGGCCGGCTACGGCCAGACCCTGATCGTTGACGATATCAACCTGACCATTCCCACCGGCAAAATGACGGTGCTGGCCGGGGCGAACGGATCCGGCAAATCCACGCTGCTCTCGACTATCGCCAGAATGCTGAAACCGCTCGGCGGCTGCGTGCGTCTGGACGGGCAAGCCATTCACCAGATGCCGACGAAGACCGTCTCGCGCCAGCTGGGCATCCTCCCGCAATCGCCGTTGACCCCGGAAGGATTGACCGTTTTCGAGCTGGTCTCGCGCGGGCGCTACCCGTGGCAGGGGCTGATGCGCCAGTGGTCCGAGGCCGATGAGCTGGCGGTAGAGGAGGCGCTGCGCTTAACCGGTACCGCCGAATTCGCCCATCTGCCGGTGGACAGCCTCTCCGGCGGCCAGCGTCAGCGCTGCTGGATCGCCATGGCGCTGGCCCAGCAAACGGCCACCATTCTGCTCGATGAGCCGACCACCTGGCTCGATCTGCGCTATCAGGTCGATATCCTTGAGCTGCTCCAGACCCTCACCCGCGAACATGGCCGCACGGTGGTGACAGTGCTCCATGACCTTAACTTTGCGGTGAACTACGCCGATCTGCTGGTATTCCTTAAACAGGGGCGCATCGCCGGCACGATTAGCGACAACGATGTCTGTAGCCCTGAGCTGATTAAACGCGTGTTTGACGTTGACGTGCAGATGTCGATTAACCCGCAAACCGGCAAACCCTTCTTTATGCCGTTTCGCGACCGCCAGGCAGCGGCACAATGAGCGTGGCCATCCTGCTTTCCGCGCGGCGTCGCCCCCGCCCCCGGCTGGCGCTGCTTCTGCTAACGCTGCTGCTTATCGCCGCCTCGCTGGTGCATCTTGGCTTAGGCGCCCGCTGGATCGCCCCGCAGACGGTGCTGCGAGCGCTGCTGGAGTACGATCCGCGTAACTTTGAGCAGCGGATTATCGTCGATCTGCGTCTGGTGCGGCTGGCGGCGGCGCTGCTGACCGGCGCGGCGCTCGGCGTCGCCGGGCTGCTGCTGCAGACGGTGATCCGTAACCCGCTTGGCGAGCCGCATATTCTCGGGCTTAACGCCGGCGCCTCGCTGGCGGTGGTGGCGACCTCGGCGCTGGGCCTGTCCTTCGGCGCTTTCCCCGCCGGGCGCCCGCTGACCGCCGCCTGCGGCGCGGGGCTGCTGTTCGGTGGCGTGATGGCGCTGGCCTCTGCCGGGCGCGGCGGGGCGACGCCGCTGCGCATCACGTTGTGCGGAGTGGCGCTGTCAGGGTTTGCGTCGGCGGTGACGGCGGCGATATTGATTCTCGATGAACAGACGCTGCTGGCGATGCGTACCTGGCTGGCCGGCGACCTGGCCGGACTGAACTGGAGCACGCTGCAGACGGCGCTGGTTCCGGCGCTGATCGGCCTTGGCGTCGCGCTGCTCATTGCCCCACGGCTTAATGTGCTGGCGCTGGGGGATAAGGTGGCGCTGGGCCTTGGCGTTAATCTCGTCCAGACGCGGCTGCTGGGTCTGCTGGCGATTGCGCTGCTCTGCGGCGCGGCGGTGGCGGTGGCCGGGCCGATCGGCTTCGTCGGGCTGGTGGTGCCGCACGTGGTGCGCCGTCTGGTGACGGAAGACATCCGCCTGGCGCTGCCCCTGGCTGCGCCGGTGGGAGCGCTGGCGCTGGTGCTGGCGGATATCGCCGCCCGGACGCTGGCCGCGCCGCAGGAGCTGGCGACCGGGGCGATGACCGCCCTGGTGGGCGCGCCGTTGTTTATCTTTATCGCCGCGAGGTTTTTTAAATGACGCGCGCCGTTCACCGGGCCGGTTTTCGGCCGCTGGCTTTCGCCTCCCGCCAGCTGCTGCTGCGTCCTGCGGCGTTAAAAATTGCCGCCAGCATAGTGCTGACGCTGCTGGCGCTGGGGCTGTACAGCCTCAGCCGCGGCAGCTATCCGCTGCCCGCGTCGACGCTGGCGCGGGCCCTGCTGGCGCCGCAGGAGATGGGCGAGCAGCCGCGCTTTATTCTGTTTGATATCCGCCTGCCGCGGATCCTGATGGCGCTGCTGTGCGGGGCCATGCTGGGGCTGGCCGGCGCGGCGATGCAGAGCATCACCCGTAACGGGCTGGCCGACCCGGGGCTGATCGGCGTCAAAGAGGGGGCCAGCATCGTGGTCCTGGCGCTGGTGCTGTTTTTCCCGGCGGTAGGCCTGGTCTGGCGACCGCTGGCGGGGATGGTCGGCGGCATAGCGGTGGCCCTGCTGGTCCTGACGCTGGCCCGCGACTGTTCGCGGCCGCGCTTTATTTTAATTGGCATCGGCGTCTCCTGGAGCCTGGCGGCCGCGGTCGGCATCTTTATGACCACCGCCGACGTACGCGACGTGCAGACGGCGATGATCTGGCTGGCGGGCAGCCTGCAGGCCGCCACCTGGCCGCTGCTGGCGGTGGCTTTTTGCTGGGCGCTGCCCGGGGCCATCATCCTGTTCTGTACCGCCCGGGCGGCGGACGTGGCGCTGCTGGGCGACCGGACCGCCATCGGCCTCGGCGTACGTCTGCAGCGGCTGACGGTGCTGCGCTTTTTCGCCCCGGTGCTGCTGACCTCGGCCAGCGTCTCCTGCGTCGGCAGCCTGGGTTTTGTGGGCCTGATGGCGCCGCATATGGCGCGTTTCGTGCTGCGCGGCGGCCAGGTATCGCTGCTGTGCGGCAGCGCGCTGATTGGCGCCTTGCTGGTGCTGGCGACCGATACCCTTGGCCGGCTGGCGTTTGCCCCGCTGCAGATCCCGGCGGGGATTGTCATTGCCCTGGTGGGCTGCCCGTTCTTCGTTGTCTTGCTCTGGCGTCGCCGTGATGCCCTTTAACCAGGAAGGTAGTATGCGTTGGTTCGTCTCATTGCTGCTGTTGCTGACGGGGGCCGTCAGCGCCGCCGCCCCACAGACTCAAATTTTCACCGATGATTTAGGCCGCACCGTCACCGTCCCGCTGCATCCGCAGCGCATTGTTTCGATGCACGATCTCGATATTACCATTCCGCTGATTGAGCTCGGGGCGCCGCCGATCGCCAGCCACGGCCGGACGCGCCCGGATGGTAGCCACTACCTGCGATCCAGCGCCCAGCTCACCGGCGTCGATTTCGACAACAGCGATATCCGCTTTATTGGCACCGCCGATATCGATCTGGAAGCGGTAGCCGCCGCCAGGCCGGATCTGATCATCACTGAGCCCAGCCGCCACGTGTCAGTGGAGCAACTGGAGAAGATTGCCCCGACGGTGAGCATCGACCATCTGCAGGGCAGCGCCCCGGAGATTTACCGCAAGCTGGCGCAGCTGACCGGCACCCAGCCGCGGCTGGCGATCCTCGAGCGCCGCTATCAGGAGCAAATCAAGCAGCTGAAAGCGATGGTCAACCCACCGCAGTACAGCGTCTCAGTGATCCAGGCGAACAACGGCAAGGTCACGGTGCATCATTCGTATCATGCGCTGGGCCGGGTGCTGCGCGACGCCGGGTTCCGCTTTCCGCCGCTGATTGAGCGGATCCCCGATGGTCAGCGCATTGACGTCAGCGCGGAACAGCTGCCGGAGCTGGACGCTGATTTTGTCTTCGCCACCTGGCGGTCGGATACCGGCGGTAAGCCGCAGGATGAGCTGCAGGCGATGGAAGGCGTGATGCCCGGCTGGTGCGACTTTATGCGCGCCTGCCGCACCGGGCACTATATTTTGCTGCCGCGGGAAGAGGTGATCTCCAACTCCTACGCCGCGCTGTCCCTGATGGTGGCCCAGGTGCAGTCGCATATTGCCGGCAGGCCGATCCCGGCGGAGGCCAAATGAAAAGCGCGGTAAAAAAAGAGAAGGGCAAAGTCGATCTGTTCGGCGAACGCTATCGCGCCCGGGCGCACCAGCTCTCCCCCCGGCTGCGGGCGGTGGTCAGCTATATCAACGACAACCGCGAGGTGGTGCTGGAGCATACGGCGATGGAGATCGCCACCGCGACCCAGACCTCCGACGCCACGGTGGTGCGTGCCATCCAGGCGCTGGGCTTCGCCGGGCTGCGCGAGCTTAAGCAGACCATGGAGCGCTGGTTCGGCACCTCGGTCACCTCGGCGGAAAAGATGCGCTCGACGGTTACCGCGCTCTCCAGCGACGTCAACTCCAGTATTGATTTTGTGCTTGAAGGCCATCAGCGGGTGTGCGAGGTCCTGTCGCGGGCCGACAACCGCGCGGCGGTGGCTCAGGCGGTGGCATTGCTCAGCGACGCGCGCCAGGTGGGGATCTTCGGTATCGGCGCCTCGGGGATCCTCGCCGAATACACCGCCCGGTTGTTCAGCCGTATTGGCCTGCCGGCGTACGTGATGAACCGCACGGGCTTTAGTCTTGCCGAACAGCTTATCGGCCTGCAGCGCGGCGATGTGCTGATCATGATGGGGCAAAAATCCCCCCATCGCGAAGGGTTGACCACCCTGCGCGAGGCGAAGCGGCTGGGTATTCCGACCATCCTGCTGACCCAGGCGGTGGACTCGCGCTTCAGCCAGGAGGCGCAGGTGGTGATCGACGTCCCGCGCGGCGGGGACAGTAGCCGGATGCCGCTGCACGGTACGGTGCTGGTCTGTCTGGAGATGATTGTCCTGTCGGTGGCCTCTACCACGCCACAAAAAACGGTGAAATCCCTGAAACGAATCAACGATCTGCATCGGGCTATCGGTAAATCCGGCGGTAAACGGGGCCATTGAGAAGATAATTCACCAGCGGGAAGGTTTCCGGTTGCATATAAAAGTGAGTGTGTGTATTTTTATGCAAAATAAATGCATAAAAAGGAAATCTCATGGTCAAGAATTTGCTCAAAGCGTGTTGCATGATAGCCGCGCTGACGGCTGCCGGACAGGCGGCTGCGGAAACCTATACCGTCGGCTCCGGCGGCACCTACCGGCCGTTTGAATTTGAAAACAGCCAGAAACAGCTGGAAGGTTTCGACATCGACATCATCAAAGCCATCGCCAAAGCCGAAGGCTTTGACGTTAAGCTGGTCAATACCCCATGGGAAGGCATCTTCGCCACGCTGAACACCGGCGACCGCGACATCATCATCTCCGGGATCACTATCACCGATAAACGCAAACAGATGGTCGATTTCTCCGCGCCGTACTTCCCGGCCGAACAGTCTATCGTCGTCGCTCAGGACTCGCAGGTGGATTCGCTGGCGGCCCTGAAAAACGAGAAGGTCGGGGTGGTGAACTCGAGCACCGGCGATATCGTGGTTTCTGAGGTGCTGGGTAAAAACAGCACCGCGATCAAGCGCTTCGACAATACCCCGCTGATGCTCCAGGAGCTGTTTGAGGACGGCGTCAGCGCCGCGGTAGGCGACGTCGGGGTGGTGAAGTACTACATCAAACAGCACCCGGAGAAGCAGTTCAAGCTGGTGCCGGATGCCAAATTTGAGCGTCAGTATTTCGGTATTGCGGTGGCGAAAGGCAACAGTGAACTGCTGGGCAAAATCAACGCCGGGCTGCAAAAGATCGTTGCTGACGGGACTTACGCCAAAATCTATAAAACCTGGTTCGACGACAACGTGCCGACGCTGCCAGCGCAATAATCCACCTTTTTCAGTGACCACGGCTATCGCCCAGGCGATAGCCGTATTTTTTAGGGAAGGACTATGACGGGATTCCGTTGGGAGATCATCGAGGAGTACGGCCCGCTGTTTGTGGACGGCGCCCTGATGACGATTAAATGTACCATTATCTGCGTGATCCTCGGGACGCTGTGGGGGTTAACTCTCGGTCTCGGGCGGATGGCGAAGGCCGAGCACGGGCCGTGGAAATATATTCTCCGCTACCTGGTGCAGTTTCCGGTGCGCTTTTACGTCAGCGCCTTCCGCGGCACGCCGCTGTTCGTGCAGATTATGGTGGTGCACTTTGCGCTGGTGCCGCTGTTTATCAATCCGCGCGACGGCCTGCTGGTGACCAGCGGCCTGATGAGCGCCGACTTTGCCCGCGAACTGCGCGCCAGCTACGGGGCGTTCCTCTCCTGCATCGTGGCGATCACCCTTAACGCCGGAGCCTATGTGTCGGAGATTTTCCGCGCCGGCATCCAGTCGATCGACAAAGGGCAGATGGAGGCCTCCCGCGCGCTGGGCATGCCGTGGTGGAAAACCATGCGCAAGGTGATCCTGCCGCAGGCGTTTCGCCGCATTCTGCCGCCGCTGGGCAATAACGCCATCGCCATTGTCAAAGACTCGTCGCTGGCCTCGGCGATCGGCCTGGCCGATCTGGCCTATGCCGCGCGCACCGTCTCCGGCGCCTACGCCACCTACTGGGAACCCTACCTGACCATCTCTCTGGTCTACTGGGTGATCACCTTCCTGCTGGCGCAGCTGGTTAACCGTCTGGAAAAGAGGTTTGGCAAAAGTGATTCACATTAATAACTTACATAAGCGCTTCGGCGACAGCCACGTGCTGCGCGGCATCAGCTGCGATATTAAACCGCAGGAAGTGGTGTGCATCATCGGCCCATCCGGCTCGGGGAAAAGCACCTTCCTGCGCTGCATGAACGCCCTGGAGACGGTCAGCGAAGGCGAGGTGGTGGTTAACGGCTTTGCCGCCCACGACCGGACCACCGACCTCAACAAGATGCGCGAAAGCGTCGGCATGGTGTTCCAGCGCTTTAACCTGTTCCCGCACATGACGGTGCTGGAAAACCTGATCATGGCGCCGATGAATCTGCGCAATATGCCGCGCCAGCAGGCGGTCGACCTGGCGGAAGCCTTGCTGGCGAAGGTGGGCTTAAGTGATAAGCGCGACGCCTGGCCCTCGAGCCTGTCCGGCGGCCAGCAGCAGCGGGTAGCCATCGCCCGCGCGCTGGCGATGAAGCCGTCGATAATGCTGTTCGATGAGCCTACTTCGGCGCTGGATCCGGAGCTGGTGGGCGACGTGCTGGAGGTGATGAAAAACCTCGCCAGCGAGGGGATGACCATGGTGATCGTGACCCACGAAATGGGCTTTGCCCGCGAAGTGGCCGACCGGGTGATCTTCATCGACCAGGGCGTCATTCAGGAAGAGGGCAAGCCGGGGCAGATCTTTAGCGCGCCGAGTAACCCACGCACCGCCGCGTTCCTCAGCAAGGTGCTGTAAACCGGGCGGGCTGGCGCGATGCCAGCCCGCTGAGCATTCCGGGTGTATTGACGAAGCTTTTAATCATCCACGCAAACATTGACAGGGCTCATATATCCGCGATAACCCCTTTGTTAATCTCAGGGTGTCGATTAGGACTTCTCCAGGAAAATAACGTTGGAAATCTTTTTTTAACCCACTGAAAAATAGCGATTAACTATTTTTCATACGCCAAAAATCATGGTCCGTTAATCACGGACTCGGTTTCGTATGGGTTAAAAAAGGTACGTTATGACAGTTACATGGACGGTCACGCCCGTGGGGTATCAGCACATTGTCAAACGCTGCCCCGCCTGCAATGTGAAACGCGACTTCGCGCCTTCCGGCGCCATCCGGGTGAATTCGCAAAAGAAGCTGCTGGATATCTGGAGCATCTATAAATGCACGCGCTGCGATTACACCTGGAATATCGCCCTGTTTTCCAGGCTGCACGTCAGCAAGATAAACCGTGAACTGCTTCAGCGCCTGCTGCAGAACGATGCAGCCATGGTTCACTATTATGCCGCTGACCTCGCGACGCTGAAGCGCAACCGCGCCGAGCCGTCGGGGCAACCTGATTTTCGTATTCACGAGCAATGGTCGGTTACGTTGATGGCATGTCAGCGGATAACGGTGCGCGTCAGAGTCAGTCAGCCATTTCGCATCAGCCTGCTATCAATACTGAAAAAACAGCTCAAGCTGAGTACGGCTGAAATCCGGTGGTTGGTCGCGACAGGGCATATCGAGGGTATTTCACTAAAACAGCTCAAGACGAAAAAGCTGAAGGCGATGGAATATGATTTTCAGCTGGCGGCGGAAACGCTGTATGCGCGACGCCGGATTACGTTATCACTTTGCGGTAGATAACTTGCCGGGAAGATAAGCCGCAGCGCTTGAGCTGCTGGCTTTTTTATTCCTCGGTGAATAAGGACGGCGAAGTTGGCCGTCCTGACTCCCTTATCTCCGCCTGCAAAAGCCACCTCCGCTGCAGCCATTCAATCTGTAGACGCATAGTAAACAAACGCCAGCTTATTGCCGTCGGGATCGCGGACGTAGGCGCTGTGAAAACCGTCGCCATACTGCGGCCGGTGACCGGGACCGCCTTCGTCACGTCCGCCGAGTTGCAGGGCGAGGGCATGCAGTTCCGCAATATGTGCGACGGAGCGGGCGTTAAGCGCCACCATCGTTCCATTACCCACCCCGGCAGGCTGCTGGTCAAAAGGAACACCCACGCACAGCCCGCAGGTGTGATTGCCGTTGAAGGTGCCCCAGGACGCCCCCTGTTCGTTACGGCCGGCTTTGACGTGCCCCAGCAGCGCCATTAACGGGTCATAGAACTTGATGGCGCGTGGCAGATCGTTCGTTCCCAGCATAATGTATGAAAACATTGTGTTCTCCTGTTGCGGGCAAAAAGGCCTAAACCTTCAGGCTGGCTGAAGGAGATGTTGCTGACGGAGTTTTAACAAGCGCGAGACCAGCATGATGACGACGATTCCCGCTATCAGCGCCAGGCAGTGAAAGGCTATTCTGCCGCCAGGCTGGAAGTAAACCCAGCGCGCTACTTCCACCGAGGCCGCCATAAAACTGAGCGCCACAATGTTGATGGTGGCTGAAACCGTCCCTTTCGGCAGGGAGTGGGAAAAAAGCGCAAAACGGAATAATACGGGGAACAACAGGCCTGTTCCGAGGGCATAGAGACTCGTTCCTGAAACGGACCACCACCAGGTATGGGGCCATGCAATATTTCCCGCCAGTAATACCAACAACCCGGTCAGCTGTATCGGGATAGTGCGCCAGATAAAGCGGGGAGAGGTCGGATCCTTGATAAAACGGGCCACGATGATGCTGGCAATAATAACGCCGCCAAAGACAGGCACCTGGGTCCAGGCATAGGCGCCGCGCGACATCCCGCCGTCATCGATCAGGATCACCGGAGAGAGTGCTACCCAGGTGATTATCGGCAGGTTACTGAATGACAACGCCAGCGCGCCCGTGAGCACCACCGGCTGTTTAAAGGCGCGGACAAACTCGGAAAATACCTCTCCCGGACGAAACCCCCGGCCCTGAGAGGTGACCGTTTCTGGCATGTTAAAAATCAGTAACGCCCAGGCCAGCAAGCTCATGGCGCCGATGATCGCAAACAATAACTTCCAGTGCAGGAAATTCATCAGGCCAGCGCCCGCCAGGGGCCCGATTACCGGCGCCAGCAAAACGATGGATGTCAGCGCCGCCATAATGCGGATAGACTCTTTTTCATCAAAAGCCTCCTGGATGGAGACATAACCGACTGTCGAAATGAAGCAGATACTGGTTCCCTGGATAAAACGGGCGATAAGATATTGATCAATCGACGTGACAAAGATCATGCTGAAGCAGGCCAAAGCAAAGATGATGGCTCCGGTCAGTAGTACGGGGCGGCGACCAATGCGGTCGGAGAGCGGCCCCAGCAGCCACTGTAATGCCAGCCCCCCGGCTAAATAGAGGCTGACAGAGGCCGGGGCTAACGCAACATCAGCCTCAAATTCCCGGATGATGTGGATAATACCCGGCTGAATGAGATCGGTAGTCAGATAAGCAGAAAAATCATAGATAACCATCGCCAGCGGAAATAACAAGATTCTGCTAAAACGGATGTACGGTCCCAACGCTAATTTCATACGCGAAGACTCCCTGGTCGGTGACGGTTTCCCTGGTATCGGGGCCTGGTTGATGTGGATCCCTTGCGGCTGTCGTCACAGGCTGGCCGCGGAATGACAAACCGAAAGATAAAATTCGCCTGGCGACTGTCATTGGGTAAGGCAACGCAACGGCATGCAGAGGGAGTGATCGAGCATGGCAGAGGGATAACGCACCGGGTTAACTGGCTGGGGGTGACGTTTCTTATGCGAGGGAGGGGTCTCGCTGCCATCGCGTGGATGTGGAGCGTTTGTCCGCAGGGGACGAGAATGAATAAAGTCGCTTGCTCCTGAGGGGAAACATTCATACCGGGAAACCTTTGTCATCATCATGGGCAAAATAGGCGAACACTCGTCAGTGTCCGCATTCGATTTCAGCACAGTGATAATCAGTCCGGCCAGTGATGGTCGGAAGTCTGATTATCAGATGATTAGGTTGTCCAGCATCGACGCCTCAGCTATGGGTATGAATTATTCATCAAAGAAATGATAACACCTACATTTATTATGGGAATTGCGCAGGTAAGAAAATGTGACTTTCGCCCGCTTACTGCGTGAAGCTGATCGCAACAGACCCGGCGCTGCGCTCAGCCTTGCCATGGTACACCGCCTCAATATTATTCCCCTGCGGATCCAGCACAAAAGCGGCATAGTAACCAGGATGATAGTGTCGTTCGCCAGGCGCGCCGTTATCACGTCCGCCATGGGTCAGCGCCGCATGGTAAAAAGCGTCCACCATGTCACGATCTCTGGCCTGGAATGCCAGGTGGTGGCGCCCAGTCAGTTTCCCGGCAGCCTCCGGGCTGTGGCGTGAGGCCAGCACCAGTTCGTCGGCCAGCAAGTATTCATTGGCGGTGGTGATAACCGGGATCTCCAGCGCCGACAGTACGGCGGTATAGAAGTTTTTGCTTGCCTCAAAGTCTTCGACAACCAGCAGAATATGATCGATCAATCTGCCACGATGTAAGGTATTACTTTCCATGGGATTTCCTCTCGGCTGGGGGCCGGCAATGGTTAACAGCAGTGAGCCAGCAAGAACAGGATACCCTCCGGTGAGGGCCATAAAAAAGGGCTGGCGCCAGGCCAGCCCGTGAGGACTACCGTGCGGACTCCGTCGCCTCGTCCATGTCATCTTCCTGCTCACTGGCAAGCAGGGTTTTCTCGTTTTTGCACAGACACTGAATCAACAGGAACAGCACGCCGCTGGCCACCAGGGTGACGATCAGGCCATCGTAACCAGTGATGCCGATCAGCATGCCGCTGACTACCGGCCCGGCAACGCTGCCGGCGGACCAGAAAAAGCCGAACAGGGCGTTAATCATAATCAGCTTCTGCCCATTGAAGGTTTTCCCCGCCCGCACCAGCGACAGGGTATAAAGCGCGCCCGCCGCGGCGCCCAGCAGCAGACAAATGGCCATCAGCTGAATGCGCGAACCGAGCATCAGCGGTAGGGCCAGCAGCGACAGGCTGAAAACCACCGCGCAGCTCAGATGCACGCGGCGAATCCCGACCCGGTCGGCCAGCCAGCCGAGCGGGGTCTGGAACATCGCATCTCCGGTCAGCACCACGGTGACCAGCAGCACCGCCAGCCCTTCATTCAGCCCTTTGTCCATGCCGTACAGCGGCAGCAGGGCGAGGATGCTGGCGTCAAAGAAGGCGAAGCAGAAGACCCCGGAGGCCAGTACCGGCAGAAAGGCGCCGAGGCTGCGCCAGCTGGCGCGCTCCCCGAGGCTTTCACGAGTGCCGGTGGGCAGATGGCGCAGCATCAGCAGGCAGACGGCGGTGACCGCGACAATCGCTATCAGCGCTGATGTCTGCCAGGCTGGGCCGACGGAGATTAGCAGCGGCCCGGCCAGCTGGCAGCCGGTAAAGGCCGAGGCGTAGAGACCGGTGAGGGTAGCGCGCTGGCTGCCCGCCGCGCCGCCGGTGATCCAGCTTTCGCCGAGTACGATAATGACCCCGGAGGCCAGGCCGGTCAGCAGGCGCGGCAGCAAAAGCAGCGTCATATCGGTAGTCATGCATGAGGCGATGGTGGCCAGCGCCAGCAGGATCAGACTGCCGCTCAGCAGCACGCCCATTTCAACGCGCCGGCACAGCGCAGGAGAGAGGAAAGAGGAGATCATCATGCCGGCGGGCGGCAGGGCGGCCAGCAGGCCGACGTACAGCGGCGCGATCTGCTGCTGCGCCAGCTCAAGACTGATTAACGGCACCGTATAGCCGGTGATAAATCCCACAAGCGACGCGGCCATGATCATCGCCAGCGTGGGGGCAAGACGATTCTGGTCTGGGTTAAACATTTTATTTCCGATGACGGAGAGGTCAGTAGTGGATCCTTCGGCAAATTGCCGTCCTGAGTTGCATAATAATTAATCGACTGGCCGTTGTCACCGTTGAAATCACTAC
This sequence comes from Klebsiella sp. P1954, assembly GCF_018199955.1. Classification (NCBI taxonomy): domain Bacteria; kingdom Pseudomonadati; phylum Pseudomonadota; class Gammaproteobacteria; order Enterobacterales; family Enterobacteriaceae; genus Klebsiella; species Klebsiella sp. P1954. The sequence continues at coordinate 5,290,479 of NZ_CP073373.1, forward strand.
CAAAAAAGGGCCGCAGGGCGGCAGGTGGGCTGTACGCCGCGCCGTCGCCGCATTTCGTGACGTTGTCAGCGTGGTAACGACAGGATATAACGGAGGGAGCGGCAGCGCCCCGACGCCGGTGAGCGACGGGGAAAAACGCGACGCATGACCGATTATTCAGCATTACGCTATGCAGGAAAGGAGTAATACATGGCCGTATCGCCGTCACTGATCGCCGAAGCCGTTGGCTGGCGACGTGAATTTCACGCCGCGCCTGAGCTCGGATATCAGGAACAGGAGACCTCGCGCCGCGTTGCGGAGCTGCTGGCCTCGTTTGGGCTGCAGGTGCATCGCGGGCTGGCCGGCACCGGCGTCGTGGCGACGCTGGAGAACGGCCCCGGGCCGGTTATCGGCCTGCGCGCCGATATGGACGCCCTGCCGATCACCGAGCTGGGGAGCGTCAGCTACCGTTCACGCCGCGCCGGGGTGATGCACGCCTGCGGCCACGATGGCCATACCGCGATGCTGCTGGCGGCCGCCGCCCATCTGGCGCAGACCCGCCATTTCAGCGGTACCGTCCACTTTGTCTTCCAGCCGGCGGAAGAGAACCTCGGCGGCGCGCGCAAAATGGTTGAAGAGGGGTTGTTTGAGCGCTTCCCGATGGACGCCATCTACGCGCTGCATAACTGGCCGGGGATCCCTCTTGGCGAAGTGGCGCTCAGCGATGGCGCGATGATGGCCTCGCTGGACGCCTTCGAGATCACCCTGCGCGGAAAGAGCTGTCATGCGGCGATGCCGGAGAGCGGGGCCGATCCGATCGTCGCGGCGGCGCAGCTGATAATGGCGCTGCAGACCATTCCTTCCCGCCGCTTGTCGCCGCAGGATTCCGCGGTGGTCAGCATCACCCAGATAAACGGCGGCGAGGCGATCAACGTCCTGCCGGACACCGTGGTGCTGCGCGGTACCTTCCGCTGTCTGAGCAATCGCGTTCGCGCCCGCGTGCGGGAGCTCATCGAAAGCTATGTGGCGACCCAGCCGCAGGTGTCCGATGTGCAGGGCGAGATTAGCTGGTTCCCGGGTTATCCGGTGACCAAAAACCATGCGCTGCAGGCGCAGCAGGTGCGCGAGGTGGCCGTCGCCACTCTCGGCGCGCAAGCGGTGCGCTGGAATCAGGCGCCGTCGATGGCCTCCGAAGATTTTGCCTGCATGCTGGAGGCCTGTCCGGGGGCCTATTTCTGGATAGGCACCGACGGCGAAACCCCGTCGAAGCCGCTGCATAACGCCAGCTATGACTTTAACGATGCGCTGATCGGCCCCGGCGTCGCCATGTGGGTGGGGCTGGTGGAGAAACAGCTGCCGGCGGCGTAACCCACCGGCAGCGGCAGAGGGAGCGCGCTGCGCTCCCTGAGGTCAGACGTCGGCAGCGGCTTTCAGTCGCGCTTTCATGTCGCTGTAGGCCGTCCAGGCATAGCGCTCCGCCCATTGCTGGTCGGCAATCGCTTCCACTTTCACCGCACAGTATTTGGTTTCCGGCGTTTTGGAGATCGGATCGAGGTTATCCTGGGTCAGCTCATTGCAGGCGCCCACCCACCACTGATAGGTCATATAGACCGCCCCCGGATTGATGCGATCGCTGAGGTCGGCGCGGGAGATCACCTTCCCGCGCCGGGAGCTGACCCACACCAGCTGTTTGTCGGCGATCCCCAGTCGTTGCGCATCCGCGGGATTCATCTGCACCCGTCCCGGCTCGTCGGCCAGCGACTGCAGCGCGGCGCAGTTGCCGGTCATCGAGCGGCACGAATAATGCCCGACTTCCCGCACGGTGCAGAGCACCAGCGGCCACTCGTCATCCGGGCGCTCCGCCGGCGCGCGCCAGGCGGTGGCGAACAGCTGCCCTTTACCCGAGGGGGTGTCGAAGCGGTTGTCTTTATACAGCCATGGCGTACCGGGATGATCGAGGGTCGGGCACGGCCACTGGACATGGCCCATATCGCCCATTTTCTCCCAGGTCACGCCGTAGAACAGCGGGCAGAGCTCGCGCATCTCGTCCCAGATTTGCTGGTTGTTCTCATAGTGCATCGGATAGCCCAATTCGCTGGCCAGCAGGCTAATGATCTCCCAGTCGCGCTTCACATTTCCCGCCGGAGGGATCGCCTGTTCAAACCGCTGGAACCCGCGGTCGGCGCAGGTGAAGACGCCGCCGTGCTCGCCCCAGGAGGTGGCCGGCAGCAGGACATCGGCCATTTCCGCTGTTTTGGTCATGAAGATGTCCTGCACGACCACGAAGTCCAGCGCCTCGATGCCTTTGCGCACCAGGCCGAGGTCGGCTTCGGTCTGCAGCGGATCTTCGCCCATGATGTAATAGGCTTTGATCTCGCCGGTCAGCGCTTTATGCGGCACCTCAGTGATGCGGGTGCCGACCTGGTCGTCCATCAGCGCCGGGTCGATGCCCCAGGCGGCGGCGAATTTCGCCCGCACGGCGGGGTCGGTGACCTCCTGATAGCCGGGAAACAGGTTCGGCAGCACGCCCATATCGCAGGCGCCCTGTACGTTGTTTTGCCCGCGGACCGGCCCCACGCCGACGTTGGGCCGTCCCAGGTTGCCGGTGAGCAGCGCCAGGCTTGCCAGGCCGCGCACCACGTCCACCGCCTGGCCAAACTGGGTGACCCCCATGCCCCACATAATGGTGGCGGATGGGGCGGCGGCGAACATGCGCATCGCCTCCCGGATTTCCCGCGCGCTGACCCCGACAATCCCTTCCACCGCTTCCGGGGCGTAATCCTTCACCGCCTCGCGGTAAGCATCCAGCCCTTCGGTATAGCGTTCGACATAGGTTTTGTTGTACAGCTCCTCCTCCAGCAGCACATAGCCGAAGGCATTTACCAGCGCCATGTTGCTGCCGTTGTTGAGCTGCAGATGACGATCGGCAATGCGCGCGGTTTCGATGCGCCGCGGATCGCAGACGATGATTTTGGCGCCGTTGTCCCGGGCCTTGATTACCCGGCGGGCGACGATGGGATGGGAGTCGGCGCAGTTGTAGCCAAAGACCAGCAGGCACTTCGAGTTTTCGATGTCGCTAATCGAGTTGCTCATCGCCCCGTTGCCCAGCGCCTGCTGTAGCCCGGCGACGGAGGGGCCGTGGCAGACGCGGGCGCAGCAGTCGACGTTATTGGTGTTCAGCACCGCGCGGGCGAACTTTTGCATCACATAGTTGGTTTCGTTGCCGGTGCCGCGCGAGGAGCCGGTGGTCATGATGGCGCGCGGGCCATGCTTCTCTTTGATCTCCCTGAGCTTGCTGGCGGTATAGCGAATCGCCTCCTGCCAGCTGACCGGCGTGAAGGCGCCGCCTTTCTGGTAGCGGATCATCGGTTGTTTAAGACGGGGCGTCAGGAGCTGCGTATCGTTAAGAAAATCCCAGCCGTAGTAGCCTTTCAGGCACAGCTGGTTCTGGTTGGTGACGCCGTCGGCGGCCTCCGCGCGAATGATTTTATTGTTGTCGACAACCAGTTTAAGTTTGCAACCCGCCCCGCAGTAGGGGCACACGCTCGTGATTTTTTTCATCAGTAACAGACCTGTTAACAGTGAACTGAGGATCGCTGTCGCGCCGGGCCCGACGGGCAACGATCGCGGTATCGCCTGGTGGTGATGCAGACGCAGGCCTGTTGCGCTATGCAGGTCTTGTGCCAGAATTTAAACTCTTGATCTGTATTGAAAAATGAAAAGAGATTGATGACGGGAGCATGACCTCGTCACTAATGACGATGACGCAGAGCGCCGACGTCAGACGCTCTGCGGGGTAACACGTGGCTAGGCGAGAGGGCGGCAGCGGTCGAAGTGCGATTCGCTCAGGCCGACGTCGCGCGCGGCGGCGCAGATTGCCTGCCAGCTGCCGGCATCCAGCGGGATCCCCTGCGCCAGCCGCGCTTCGCGGTTGGCGGCCTCCCATTCGCCGGGCGCCAGCACCGGGGCATCGGCATCGTGCGGCGATTGCTTACACCATGCGATAAAGGCCTCCGTCTGCGCCTGGCTGTCCGGGGCATCGAACGCGTCCGGGCGCAGGATCACCGTGGTCATGCAGTTAAAGATGGCGTCGACGCTGGTCTGCAGGCTCTCCTGATGGGTGGTTTGCCCGCCGGAGAGCGCGCCGCCGAGCACTTCGCACAGCGTCGCCAGGGCATAGCCTTTGTGCTGGGCGAAGGTGAGCAGGGCGCCCAGCGGCGAGGTCTGCATCACCGCCGGGTCGGTAGTGGGTCGACCCTCGGCGTCAATCAGGCAGCCGGGGGCCACGGCTTCGCCTTTATGCCAGGCGACGCGGGTTTTACCAAAGGCGATGGCGCTGGTGGCGTAGTCCAGCAGCAGCGGCGGATGGCCCGCGCGGGGAAACACCACGCACAGCGGGTTGGTGCCGAAGCGGCTGTCCTTCCCGCGGAACGGGGCGACCATCGGGTCGCCGATGACGCTGACGAAGTGAATGGAGATCAGCCCGGCGGCGGCGCACTGTTCGGCCCAGTAGCCGATGCGTCCGACGTGATGCGCATTGCGCAGGGCGATAGCCGCCATACCGTGCTGCTTCGCCTTTTCAATGCCTAACTGCATCGCTTCGTGGGCGACCACCTGGCCGAAGCCGGCGTTGCCGTCGAGGGTGACCACGGCGCCAGCGTCTTTGGTCACCGTGGCGTGGCGGTTGAGCTGCAGAAAACCACCGGCGTGGGATTTGACGTAGCTGGGGATCATCCCGACGCCGTGGGAGTCATGCCCGGCAAGATTGGCGGCGATCAGATGGTCCGCGACGAGGGTGGCTTCCCCTGGGGTACTGCCGAGATGGGTAAACAGTGAGACGACAAACTTATGCAGATCCGTCGCCAGAAAGCGGTGTCCTGTAGGCACTGATTCTCTCCTGTAGTCTGTTGTTATTTTGTTATGTTTGCCGTTTTATGCTGCGCCGCCCGGCGCAGAAGGTCAAGGGCGGCGTCTCCCGGCGACATGCCGCTGCGCCAGCGCCTGCGCATACGACAGACGATAAAAAACCGGGCCGGGATCGCGTTTTAATTAACGCCATAAACACCACATTTTTAAATTCTGCCAGTGTCACAAAAGCCAGAAAAAAGCCATCCCCGTCGTTGCAAGGGGAGCTGATACCACTATATGTTAAATTTGTGTTTATTAATTGATGATTAAAGGTTGGTATCATGTATAAGAAAATAAGTGGTTTAGTGGTTTCACTGACGGCCGTTTTCGCCTGTGCCGCCTGGGCGGAGGTGCCTGCGGGCTATCCCGCGGATTATCAAAAAACGATTGATGCCGCCGTAAAAGAGGGCAAGGTGGTGATCTATTCCACGACCGACACCAAAGCGGCCGGGCCGTTAATTAAGGGATTTGAAGCGCAATATCCGGGCGTCAAAGTCGAATATAACGACATGAACAGTACCGAGCTGTATAACCGCTATATCAGCGAACAGGCCGCCGGGGGCGGCAGCGGGGATGTGGTGTGGAGCTCATCGATGGATACCGCGCTGAAATTAGCCACCGAATACGCCGAACAATATGCCTCGCCGGAGGTGAAGCAATTACCCGACTGGGCGGTCTGGCAGCAAAAAGCCTATGGCACTACCTATGAGCCGGTGGTGTTTATCTATAACAAACGGCTGATCCCGCAGAATGAGGTTCCGGATTCGCATACCGCGCTGGCAAAACTTATCGCCAGCCAGGCCGATAAATTTAAAGGCAAAGTCACCACCTACGATATCGAAAAATCGGGCCTCGGCTTTATGCTGGCGGTACAGGACAGCCAGGCCGACGCGAACTATTTTGCCGACCTGGCGAATATCGCCAAAGGCGGCCTGACGGTGCAGTCATCCACCGGCACAATGATGGAGCGCGTCTCCTCCGGCGAAAACCTGATCGGCTATAACATTCTTGGCTCTTATGCCGAAGCGCGGGCGAAAAACGATCCCTCTTTAGGTATTGCTTATCCGAAAGATTACGTGCTGGTGCTCTCCCGCGTCTCGTTTATTAGCCAGGAGAGCGAACATCCCAATGCGGCGAAATTGTGGCTGGATTATGTCCTGTCGGAAAAAGGCCAGCAGATCCTCGCCAGCCAGGCGGATATTCCCTCTATTCGTCGCGATATTGCAGGTAAAAATGATATCGACGGCATGACCGCGCTGCTGGGCAAAGCGTTAAAACCGATCCCGGTCAACGAAACGCTGCTCGATTATTTACAGCCGCAAAAACGTCTGCAGTTTATTAAACAATGGCGCAGCGCCGCCGCGAAATAATCCTCCCATGGGGCATCGCCGATGCCCCTATTCACACCCGGCGGGTTTATTCACCTGACCGAAGGGATGAACCATGAACGTATTACGCAGAAAGTGGCAGGGGCTGCCGCGCGGCGTGGTGGTGTGCATCACGGCGCTGGTGATTTATGTCCCACTGTTATTTATTGTGGTGCAGAGTTTTCTTTCGGCACCGTTCTTTTCCCGCTCCAAATCGTGGAGTCTGGAAGCGTTCGCCTTTATTTTTACCGACCCGGATTTTTATCTGGCATTAAGGTCAGGTTTTATTCTGGCCTTTGGCCTGGTGATTATCGCCATTCCGCTGGGCGGTATTTTGGCGTTTCTGATGGTGCGCACCGATTTACCCGGCCGGCGGATCATTGAGCCGCTGATCCTGGTGCCGATCTTCGTCTCGCCGATGGTGCTGGGCTTTGGCTACGTGGTGGCCGCCGGGCCGGTAGGCTTCTTTTCCCAGTGGGCGCAGCAGCTGATCGGCTTTGTGCCGTGGAATATCTACTCGATGTTCAGCATTGTGGTCATCGCCGGCTTAACCCACGTTCCGCACGCCTATCTTTATATCTCTTCGGCGCTGCGCAGCGTCGGTTCCGACGTGGAAGAGGCGGCGCGCACCGTCGGCGCTACCCCGCTGCAGGTGATGACCTCGGTGAGTCTGCCGATGGTGCGGCCATCCATCCTTTACGCCTGCGTGCTGCTCTTCTTCCTCGGTCTGGAGGTTTTCGGTCTGATGCTGGTGCTGGGCGACCCCGAGGGCAACATGGTGCTGGCGACCTATCTTTATAAGCTGACCAACAAGCTCGGCACCCCATCCTACCATCTGATGGCGGCGGTGGCGGTGGTGCTGATCTGCATTACCATCCCGCTGGTGATGCTCCAGCGGCGACTGATGCGCACCGCCAACCGCTTTGTCACCATGAAGGGCAAGGCGTCGCAGGCGCGGGCGCTGCCGCTGGGCAAATGGCGCTGGGTGGCCGGGGCGGTGGTGGTGGCCTGGCTGACGGTGACCATCGGCGTACCGCTGCTCGGCGTGGCGCTGCGCGCTTTTATCTCCAACTGGGGCGTCGGTGTGTCGCTGTGGGATGAGCTGTCGCTGGCGACGTTCCACAATATCTGGCAGCAGCCCAACCTGCTGCGGGCGATCGTCAACTCGATGGCTATCGGCATCATCGGCGGCGCGCTGGCGGTGATCTGCTATCTGTTTGTCGGCATCGCCATGCACCGCAAAGCGGACAACGTCACCCGCTTTGTCGACTACAGCGTGCTGGTCCCGCGCGCGGTACCGGGGCTGCTGGCCGGTCTGGCCTTCCTGTGGGTATTCCTGTTTGTGCCGATGTGGCTCGATCAGTCGCTGAAGCACGGCTGGCTCTCGGCGCTGCCGGTGGCCGACTGGCTGCGGGAGCACCTTATCGTGCAGCTGCGCGCCCTGCGCAACACCATCTTCAGCGTCTGGCTGGCCTACACCGTGGTGTGGATGGCCTACGGCCTGCGGCTCATCTCCTCGACGCTGCTGCAGGTGGGCCCGGAGCTGGAGGAGGCGGCGCGTAGCACCGGCGCCTCGCGGAGGCAGATCACCCGCCACGTGACCGTTCCGCTGTCGCGCTATGGGCTGATTGGCTCCTGGTTGCTGATGTTCCTGATCTTTGAGCGCGAGTATTCCACCGGCGTCTATCTGCTGTCGCCGGGTACCGAAACCATCGGCTCGATGCTGGTGTCGCTGTGGGCGGCGGGGGCCATCGATATCGTCGCGGCGCTCTCCTTTATCAATATTCTGCTGGTGGTGATTGGCCTGGGTATCGCCCTGCGCTTTGGAGTGAAATTACATGATTGAGTTATCGGTAGAAAATCTGCATCTCACCTATGGCGATAACCCGGTGTTGAAGGGGGTGTCCATGACGCTCGGCCGGGGGGAGGTAGTATCGCTGCTGGGGCCTTCGGGAAGTGGGAAAACCACGCTGCTGCGGGCAGTGGCCGGGCTGGAAAAACCGACGAGCGGACGGATCGCCATCGGCAACCGCACGGTGTACGACGGCACGCCGCGCAGCGAGATCCCGGCCGAAGAGCGTAACCTCGGCCTGGTGTTCCAGTCCTATGCCCTGTGGCCGCACAAAACGGTGTTCGACAATGTGGCCTATCCGCTGAAGCTGCGTAAAGTGGCCGCCGGGGAGATAAAAGAGCGGGTGCAGCGTGTGCTGGATCAGCTGGGGCTGGGGCACCTTGGCAACCGCCATCCGCACCAGCTCTCCGGTGGCCAGCAGCAGCGGGTGGCCATCGGTCGGGCGCTGGTTTACAACCCGCCGGTGATCCTGCTGGATGAACCGCTCTCCAACCTTGACGCCAAGCTGCGCGAAGAGGCGCGGGTGTTTCTGCGCGAGCTGATCATTAAGCTGGGCCTCTCGGCGCTGATGGTCACCCACGATCAGAATGAAGCAATGGCCATCTCCGATCGTATTCTGCTGCTGAACAATGGCGTCATTGAGCAACAGGGGACGCCGCAGGAGATGTACGGCAGCCCGGCGACGCTGTTCGCCGCTGAGTTTATGGGCAGCAATAACCGCCTGCACGGCAAAGTGATGGCGCTGGAGAACGGCAGGGCGCGGATCGAAGGCGCCAGCTGGAGCCTGTGGGGGCGAGCGGGCGAGGGGGTTAGCGTTGGCGAGCCGGCGACGGCGGTGATCCGCGTCGAGCGCCTGCGACTCGACGGCGCAGCGCAGGATAACAGCCTCCAGCTACCGCTGCTGACCAGCATGTACCTCGGCGACCGCTGGGAGTACCTGTTCCGTACCGAAGGCGACGACTTTCCGCTGCGCGCCTACGGAACGGCGCTGCGCGATGCCGAACACTGCCATCTGACGCTCCCGGCGGAGGATGTGTGGATTTTTCCGCAGCGGTAACTTCGCGAAGCCACGGAAGGCAAGCGCCAGGATGACGCGCTACGTTCTGGGGATGACAAAAGCGTTTTACCCCCGGCTGCGGGCCGGGCAGGCCAGTAGGGTAGACCGGTCCAGGTCAGCAGCAAATCGACGGTGGTTATATGGTGACATACTTTTTCGTTTGATGAATGTTGATGCTGATGCGGAAACCCTGCGGAGTGCAATTGTTGTAAATCTGGCGTTTTAATACGCCGCTAAACACAATATGCTGGTGTCTTCCCCACACGCGTGGGGGTGTTTCTGCCTCCAATGCAATCACCGGCCTGCTAACCGGGTCTTCCCCACACGCGTGGGGGTGTTTCCGTGTCGAAGCGCACCTCGTAGCCGAGCCAGTCGTCTTCCCCACACGCGTGGGGGTGTTTCCGTCATCAGCGCCTTGTTCCAGCGGCGACCACCGTCTTCCCCACACGCGTGGGGGTGTTTCTCCAGTCGTCGTAGTCCTCGGTAATGTCCTCGAGTCTTCCCCACACGCGTGGGGGTGTTTCTATCGTGCAGAGTCACAACCTGACGGGATTATCGTCTTCCCCACACGCGTGGGGGTGTTTCTCGTGCATGGTGAGGATTCTACAGTCGCACCATGTCTTCCCCACACGCGTGGGGGTGTTTCTACCTCCCGGCGTCCGCGCCAGGGCGATCACGTGTCTTCCCCCACACGCGTGGGGGTGTTTCCCTGCAGCTGGCCGTCGAGCTGACGGATGCCGGGTCTTCCCCACATGTGTGGGGGTGTTTCTTCATCACGTGTGAGCGGATTTGGCTCTATCCTGTCTTCCCCACATGCGTGGAGGTGTTTTCGCCTTTCAAGTGACGACAAGTCACGTCTGTGCGCATTTCTCAGATGAAAGGGGATTCCTGACGTAGAGGCATCAATGCCGTGACATAGTTATCCTTAATGTACATCAATGTCTTCGAAATTTCGTTTGGCCAGCACAGTCTCATATGTTTTTTGTATGATTTTACTTATAAATATTCGTGAACTATGTTTGTCCTATACTTTCTTTAGGGGCATCTAAATCATTCGAGTTTATTACTCGTCTGGAGATATTGTTCTTCATATTAATTATTTATAGCTTTTTATATTATTATTTTTGGCTTTTATCTTTAATTCAGTGTGTTGTGGATATTTTTGATTTTATAAAAAGTTATTTATAAGTTTCCCGGTTTTTAGTATTAATAAAGGGCACATGTTTTTTAAGGAAAAATTCCATGAGGCGCTTGATCAGGGTTTCGCTACAAAATCAACATGCCATCGCGGCGATAAGTTTTGAAAACTGTCCAGCGAAAACCCGGATGTTGAGTGATGGTCGCGTGGTGCAGGGACGCTCGGTATTGAGCCATTGTCAGATTGTCGGGGAGATTGCTCGGGCGCTTATAGCGTTGTATCCCGAACCGATGCGAAGTCGACTCTTTCCAGCGGGAAGTGAAATGGCAGCGGCTGGCCACGATATCGGAAAGGTCAGTCCGACTTTTGCCGCCAAAATTTTTGCGGCATGTGACGTTAATGATCACCGTCTTGCTGGGTTATCGGCGGTGAACCCCGGACTCGAAACACTCTGGGGAGGACATGCAGGCGTCAGTCAGGCGACAGCGGAAAGTTTACATGCTCCGCGCTATGTTCCTGAGATCCTCGGTCAGCATCATGGTTTTAATCCAGGGCTCAACGGCAGGCGTGGCGACGCTGAAGTATTCGGCGGGCCGCTCTGGTTTGATGAGCGTAAAAAACTCGTGGATAAGCTGAAAGCGGAATTCTCCGCAGATTGGCCGACATTTGATTCAGCCGCTCAGGCTCGCGTGGTCGCCGGGTTGACCTCGGTAGCTGACTGGATTGGATCCGGTGAGTTTTTTGAAAATCCTGAGCAAGCGTGGCAGCCTGTCATAACCGCAGCCCTTAATAACGCCGGCTTTATTAAACCCGTTATCCGTCAGGGACTATCCTTTGCGGACGTCTTTTTTCCTGACGATCCACCGAAGAAACCACGCGAAGCGCAATCGCGCTTTATTGACCAGGTTGTGGGGCCTGGTCTCTATATTCTCGAAGCGCAAATGGGAATGGGGAAAACCGAAGCCGCGTTATACGCGGCTTATCAAATGTTGGTCCAGGAAAAAGCAACCGGCATTTATTTTGCGCTACCCACCCAGCTAACCTCGAACAAAATATACGATCGCTTTAATGCGTTTTTGCATCAGATTGTCAGTACTGAAACCCCGCAACATGCCTTACTTTTGCATTCCGGCGCCTGGTTGATGGATACCGAGATGGGGGAGGAAGGAAGCCCTGGTGGTGCGTGGTTTAACCACCGTAAACGCGGCTTATTAGCGCCGTTTGCCGTCGGTACCATCGATCAGGCGTTGATGGCGGTGATGAATGTTAAGCATGGTTTTGTCAGAGCGTATGGGCTCGCAGGCAAGGTTGTGATCCTTGATGAAGTTCATACTTACGATTTATACACTGGCACGATTCTTAATGCGTTAGTCGAATTCCTCCGTCAAATCGACTGTACAGTGATTATTCTTAGCGCCACGCTGAGTCAGACGCGTCGCGACGCATTACTGCAGCAAAGCACAACCAGTGAGGCATACCCGCTGATTACCGCGGCGCCATCAGCGGAACGGGAGCGCGGTCTGGTCGAGATTGGCGTTCCCGTCACCGAGAATACCACCGTCATCCTCCATTCTTGTCGTAAAGATGAGTCCGCGCGGGAAGAGGCGCTGCGGCGCGCAGAGCTCGGGCAGCAGGTTTTATGGATTGAGAACACCATTGCCGAAGCGCAACAAACATATCTGGACTTGGCCAGCCGGGCGGTCGAGGCGGGATGTGAAACAGGACTCTTACATTCCCGTTTTACGCCCCAGCACCGCAACCGGCATGAGCAACGCTGGGTCGCGCTTTACGGCCGGGCGGGTTGGCCCCAACGTAAACAGTGCGGACGCATTTTAGTCGGGACCCAGGTTCTGGAACAATCCCTCGATATAGATGCTGATTTCCTCGTCAGCCGTTTTGCGCCAACCGATATGTTGCTGCAACGTCTTGGTCGGCTGTGGCGACATACCGATACGCCCCGCCATGCCAGCGCGAAGGCGGAATGCTGGCTATTGTCCCCCTCGCTGGAGAGTGCTTTAGCCAACCCGGGTTCTGCATTCGGCATGAGCGCGATGGTCTATTCGCCCTATGTGTTATGCCGCAGTCTGGAGGTCTGGCAAGCGATCCCGTCCCTCTCATTGCCAGGGGATATTCGCCCCCTGATCGATCAAACCTATACCGAGCGCGCTGAAGAGGGGACATGGGCCACCCTATTGCATGAGCTGAAGAATGGCAGCCGCTTTCGTTCAGGAGAACAGGCGCTGCAGTCGCTGGCGAAGCTCACGTTATCTACCGGCGGGAAAACGCTGCCTGAGCATAAAGCGGAGACTCGCTATAGCGATCGTGACACCCATGACCTGTTGCTGCTGCGTGGTCTGCGTACGCAAGACGGCATCACGTATATGCGCCTGCTAGATGGTGCTGAATTAACCCTTCCGCATGGGCGCCATCGTTTAAGCCGGGCGCAGTGGCGACAGCTGGCGGTGGTGCTTAATCAGCAGCTGGTGCGAGTTAGCCCGGCTTTTTGTCCGCCCACAATAGCTAAAAGTGAGCTGGAAAAATTACACCTGCAGGAGGTGTTCTATCTTGGTCGCCCCGAAGATGACGAGGCGTTACTGCGGGTTGCGATTGTCAGCCCGGCGGGTGAGTTGAAGACACTGGATGGCCGGCCCGCAGGCGATAAATACACTCTCGAATATAGTGAATATCTTGGCTTCCGGGCCATTTCCAAAAAGGAATAAACCATGGAGAACCGCTTCAATTTGATTGATGAACCCTGGATTGCGGTCGTGGATGTGGGGTTGGTCAGTTTAACCGATATTTTCAGCCAGCCGGAATTACGCGCTTTAGGTGGGAATCCGGTAGAAAAAATCGCGCTCACTAAATTGCTACTCGCCATCGCCCAGGCAGCAGCGACGCCGACAGATGATAGCGACTGGCAGCAGATGGGCTGGCAGGGAATGGCCCATTGCTGCCTGCAGTACCTTGCTAAATGGCATGACCGTTTTTATCTGTATGGCGAAAAGCCGTTCTTACAGATGCCCGCTATTCAGGCCGCGGAATGTAAGTCATTGGGAGTATTATCACCGGAGGTGAGTACCGGCAATACCACCGTTTTGACCGAAAGTCAGCAACAGCAGCAATTAACTGATGCAGACAAAGCGCTAGCTATTGTTATGCAAATGGGCTTTGGGCTCGGAGGCAAGAAAACCGATAACTCTGTGGTATTAACGCCGGGCTATCGGGGTAAACAAAACGACAAGGGAAAGCCGGGCAGTGGAAAGGCCGGGGTTTCTGTCGGGCATATGGGATTGTTACATTCGTTCTGGCAGGGGAATTCAATCGTACAGAGCATTTGGCTCAATTTGTTTACCGCTGAGGATATTACGCAGCTGGCGATGTATCCCACGCTGGGGACTGCTCCCTGGGAGCGAATGCCGACAGGGGAAGATGATGACATTGCGCGCTCGTTGAAAGCGTCGTTGCTGGGCCGCTTGATCTCGATGGGTAAATTTTGTCTGTTAGCTGAGGACGGCATTCACTATAGCGATGGAATAAGCCATGCCGGTTATCTGGAGGGCAAAACCGACCCCTCGGTGTCCGTCGATTTTTCAGGAAAGAAACCAAAGGCGTTATGGGTTAATCCGGGTAAACGCCCCTGGCGCGAACTGACGTCGTTATTGCAGTTTATTGAGCAAGATAGCCCCCGGGGATATGAAACCCGTCAGCTTAGCCTTCCTCTGAAGCGGATAACCCATCATGCGGAGCAGTTTGCGCTATGGTCAGGCGGCTTAAGGGTGAGTAGTAATGCGGGGGAACAGTACGCTTCAGGGACCGATGATTATGTTCAGTCAGAAATATGGTTGTCATCAGATTTAATCAATCACACATTTTTAGAGTATTTAAAATATGAAATGACGCAGCTTGATGCTGTGCAAAAACAGCTTTGGGGTGCAGTTGTACGTTATTTTCGCCAGCTATCAGATATTGATAAATCAGCGACAGGGAAGGCTCAACCCTTTGTGGCAAAGCAGGCCGAAAAAGCGACGACGATATTCTGGCAACTTTGTGAACGTCAGGCTCAGACCCTAATTAATGCTTGCTTGAATTCCGGTGAAGACCATACCGCGCGTCTTCAGTTACGAAAAATTTTTGCCAGGTACGCCGGGCAGGTTTTTGATCAGCTCTGTCCCGCCGACAGTGCCCGTCAATTAGATGCCTGGGCGCTGGCCCGGCCTAATTTTTCCCAATATCTCACCCTCGATTAAGGAGGATCATCATGGATCAGGTTCCTGCAGACGTTACCGCCGAAAGCGCCGGTAACGAATCGCCTGCCAAACGATTTGTCGGTTACGTGATTGAGCGTATCGCGAAAGACAATGGCTTTGCCGCCCGCCTTAAACGAGCGGATAACCCGGCGACCGAGTATCAGAGCTGGGAAATCCTGGCGGGGTTTGGCATTGACCTGGAAAAAGAGTGGCAACGCCTGCCGTACTGCGTCATTGGCGCCGCGCTGGCAAAGGCGAAACCGGCCAGCAATGGCACAATCACTCTGGGGGCCGCCATTGCCGGTTGTTATCCCGAAGGCAATCAGTCTGAACAGGCGAAAGCTCGCCTGCGACGGCTGTTGGCCTGTACTTCGACCAGCGAAGCGTGCCGTATTTTGCGCCCGTTGTTGGCATTAATGGCCAGCCGCAGTGTGACGCCGGATTTCGCAGGGCTACTCAACGAACTGCAGTGGTTCTCCGGCAGCAGTCGCGAACGGATCCGCGCCCGCTGGGCGCAGGAATTCTATCGTCGTGCCGGTGAGGCTGCCGGGAGTGAGGCGAGGAATTCACATGACTGACCTCTTTGCGAGTGCTTTACATCTCGATCGCGCTGCGGTGAAAGCGCTGAAAATAAGCGATGCCTACTCCCTACACCGGGTGGTGTACAGCCTGTTTGCTGACGCGCGTACAGACCGGGAGAAGTGCAGCCATATTTCGAGCGGGATCGCCTATGCCGACCAGGGCGGGGATTTTCATGGCCGCAAAATATTGATCGTCTCTGACAGACCTCCGGCTGCAAAGGTTGATGGGCTGTACGGTGAGGTCATCAGTAAATCGATTCCGGCCGCCTTTCTCTCCCATTCGCGTTATCGCTTTCAGGTACAAGTGAATCCGGTACGGAAAGATAAGCAAACGGGTAAACGCGTCGCGGTGAAAGGCCGGGCCGATATTGCGCAGTGGTTTATTCAGCGAGCCGCCAGCCGCTGGGGCTTTGACGTTGACCTTCCTGGCTTGCAGGTTGAGGCGATGGAAGTGCTGCAGTTTAAAGATAAAGCCGGCCGCCAGGTAACGCTTGGCAAGGCGACGGTGCAGGGGCTGCTCACCGTCACCGACCGACAGAAGTTCCAGCATAGTTTTCATCATGGCATTGGTAAAGGGCGAGCCTTTGGCTGCGGCCTGCTGCAGATTGTGCCCGTTGTTGATGCGCTTTTTTCCTGATGGTTTAACAATTTATTAAGGATAATCTTATGACTACCCCGTTCAGAAACACCCGTATTGAGTTTCATATTCTGCAGTCTTTCCCGGTGACCTGCCTTAACCGCGATGACGTGGGCGCCCCCAAGTCCGCCATCGTTGGCGGTGTGTCGCGCGCCAGAGTGTCATCGCAGTGCTGGAAGCGCCAGGTGCGTCTGGCGCTGCCTGATTTTGGTATTCGTCTCGGGGTGCGTAGTAAAAAAACTGCCTCACTGCTGGCCAACGCCTGTCGCGCACTGGGAGCGAGCGAAGAACAGGCCACCGGATGCGGTGAAGCGATGGCCGCTTTTTTCTCCGATGATACCCTGCTGTTTCTCAGCGAGGCTGAGGCCGCCGCATTTGCCGCTTATGCGCAGGGAAAAGATTTTGACGCCGCCAGCCTGAAAGACAAAGAGCTGGTCAAAGTCGCCAAAAAGGTGGTTAACAATACCCTGGATGCCCTGGATATTGCGCTTTTCGGGCGCATGGTGGCCAAAGCGGCGGATATGAACGTTGAGGCGGCGGCATCGTTCGCGCATGCCATTTCCACCCATAAAGTGAGTAATGAGGTCGAGTTTTTTACCGCCGTGGATGACTGTAAAACGGAGGATGAAAGCGGTTCGGCACATATGGGCAGCCTGGAGTTTAATTCGGCGACCTACTATCGCTATGTCAGCCTGGATCTCGGGCAACTGGCGCAGACGTTGGGTGAGGACGCCGATATGAAAACCGCCGTCGCCGCTTTTGTTAAGGCACTCTATGTCGCCGTCCCCTCAGCCCGACAGACAACGCAGTCCGGGGCCTGCCCGTGGGAATATGCCCGCGTGTTACTGCGTAAAGGTCAGGGTCTGCAGGCTTCATTCGAGCAGCCAGTTAAGAGTCAGGGTGAAGGCTTCTTATCTCCCAGTAAAGCGGCGCTCAAAAACTGGTTGCATACAAAAGAAAAACTCTCTGGCTCCTTGTTCGGCAAACAAGGCGATTATGAGTGGGGTGAGGACCTCGACTACAGCATTGACCGCCTGATCGCTGACTTACAGTCACATCTGTAATGGACGGTGGAGATGAGACAAACTACGCAATATATGCTGCTGTGGCTTGAAGGGCCGCTGCAGTCCTGGGGGGGCGATTCAAAGTTCGGTGTGCGCGATACGCTGAATTTCCCGACTCGCTCGGGCATTCTGGGGCTGATTTGCTGTGCACGAGGCGCCGCGGGGCCAGAGGTCGAGTGGCTGGCGGAGATGAATAACCTGCCGATGGAGGTTCGCGCCTACGCCCGAACCGACAAGGAGGGCCAGCCGCTCCTGCGCGAGCCGACATTGTGCGATTTCCAGATGGTTGGCAGCGGATATGACGACAGCGATCCGTGGCAAAGTCTGCTGATCCCTAAAACATCCGATGGAAAGAAAGCCGTAGGGGGTGGAACGAAAATGACCTACCGCCACTATCTCCAGGATGCCGTATTCGCCGTGGTAATGGGACTTGGCAGCCAGCAAGCCGAGTCGTTACCAGAGGCGCTACAAAATCCGGTATGGGATTTATATCTCGGTCGTAAAAGCTGCGTGCCCAGCGAGCTGATCTATCAGGGCATCTATGACAGCGCAGAAGCGGCATGGCAGCAGGCCAGGACATTAGCTGAGAGTAAGCGGCGCACGCTGAGTTACAAGGTCATTGAAGGGGAAGGGGATGGCGATGTCATCACGCTTAATGATGTCCCGGTGCAGTTCGGCCGGCATAAGCGTTACCGGGATCGTCAGGTGACCGTGCTGGAGTGCGGCTAATGGCCCAGGGGGAGAGGCTGTTTGTCAAAGTTACCCGCGAACTCCTGCCTCAGGTAAAAGATAAATATCCTTTTCTCTATCTTGAGCGCGGGCGGCTGGAAATTGATGACAGCAGTGTGAAATGGGTGGATGCGGATGGCAACGTGGTGCCTCTCCCAGTGGCGACCATCAACACGCTGCTGCTTGGCCCCGGGACAACTGTGACTCATGAGGCGATCAAAACCGCAACTGCGGCTAACTGTGCGGTGTGCTGGGTGGGCGAGGATAGCCTGCTGTTTTATGCCGCCGGTTTTTTGCCTACTGCAGATACCCGCAATCTTAAAGCGCAGATGGCGCTGGCCTGCGATGCATCGTCTACCCTCAAGGTTGCCCGGGCGATGTTTGCTAAACGCTTTCCGGATGCCGATCTGGAGGGTAAAAGTTTAAACAGCATGATGGGCATGGAGGGGAGTCGGGTTCGCGCGTTGTATCAGCAGAAAGCGCAGGAGTATGGCGTCGGCTGGAAAGGACGTCAGTTTACACCAGGCAAGTTTGAACTGAGTGACCTGACAAACCAGGTACTGACCTCCACCAACGCCGCCCTGTATGGCATTTTATGCTCGGTTGTGCATGCGATGGGCTACTCGCCGCATATCGGCTTTATCCATTCAGGTAGCCCTTTACCGTTTGTCTATGATCTGGCCGACCTTTACAAAGAACGGCTCTGTATTGATTTGGCATTTTCACTCTCGAGGGAAATGGCGGGCCGCTACGATAAACACAAAGTCTCTGAGGCATTCAGAAAGCGAGTGATAGCCCTGGATTTGCTCAACCTGATTGCGGCCGATATCAATGAGCTGATGGGAGGGAAAGGTGCTCGTCGTACTGGCAAATGATCTGCCGCCAGCGGTGCGTGGACGAATGAAGCTGTGGTTTGTCGAACCACGGCCAAATGTTTTTGTCTCAGGCGTCAAAGATTCGGTCGCGCAAACCGTTGTTGATTACCTGTTGCAGTACACGCCTGTGGAATCAGGCCTGATGCTGTTTCGCAGTATTCCTCAACCGCCTGGTTATGAAATTCGCTACAAGGGTGAGGTCAGAAAGCCGATTATTGATCTCAGTGGGTTACAGCTGATTATTGAAACCCTAAAACTGTCGTAATACGTGGATATTGTGGTTAAACTCTCGCTCTTTCACAATATGTTGGTGTCTTCCCCACGCACGTGGGGGTGTTTCTTCGCATGGCCCGATCTCGGCGCCGCCGGTGGCGTCTTCCCCACGCACGTGGGGGTGTTTCTGACGGACATACCGCGCTGCCCGGTCTGCGGCAGTCTTCCCCACGCACGTGGGGGTGTTTCCCGTTGGCGGGACAGTTTTTTCACTGACAGGTAGTCTTCCCCACGCACGTGGGGGTGTTTCTGGCACTGTCACTGTCGAGACGATATCGACTGCGTCTTCCCCACGCACGTGGGGGTGTTTCTAGATACGGCTGCATTTGGCGTGAAGGGGTGCAGTCTTCCCCACGCACGTGGGGATGTTTCTACACTGAGCATGTACGCCGTGGATGCAGTAGCGTCTTCCCCACGCACGTGGGGGTGTTTCTGTCGTCACATAGTGCTCTATCCACTGGTTAGCGTCTTCCCCACGCACGTGGGGGTGTTTCTAGTTCGCGAGGAGACGCCCCAAGGTTCACCGCGTCTTCCCCACGCACGTGGGGGTGTTTCCCTCATCTAGTAAAAGCGGTTTTGTTATGAATGGTCTTCCCCACGCACGTGGGGGTGTTTCTCCGCCGTTTAATCGCGGTGATGATATCCGGCAGTCTTCCCCACGCACGTGGGGGTGTTTCTGGAATCCACGACGCGCCGTACCAGCGCTGGCATTCGTTCTGTCTTCACCATGTACGTGGGGTGTTTCTTGTGAGGGGTCTACCAGCATTGGCGTACTGGAGTCTTCCCTACACATGTGGGACTTAGCAATAAGCGGAATACTCGTATTAGAATAAATATTTTATAGCCAGCGAAACTAAAATAATTTTTAGCTAATGAAACTGTCGTTTGGTAGAGGTAGGAATATTTTATTGCGATAGAGAAGGGAACTGTTTAAAGCAATAACGGCGAATGATTCTTATAAAATGAAGGATAGGGAATTCATATGTTTCGACTTTACCAGTCACATGATTTAATACGCCAATTAAATCCTGAAGACTTTCAATATATTTTGACACCAGCAGGTTCGCTAAGAGAAGCGTGTATAAATTACGACCTCTCCTGTGAGGCGAATGGTCACAGCCTCGCTTTTGGCCTACCGAAGGAAATATACAACTCATCTCCACATAAAAGGCCATATGAACGAAGGCAACGTAGCTATGCAGATCCTATCTATGATGAGGTAGAGCACAGGCTACAAATTGGCTGGCTTGTTGGTGTGGATATCTCCAGGTGTTGGAGCAGTGACAGAAATCCATTTTACATCGACGACAATGGCGATTTAATTTTTACCCCTACCGCTTCGTCATACCATGCGTGGTTTAAGGACGAAATTATGAACGCCTACAGGCACACGATTGCCGATCGCCAAGGAAGGAGGCCTGCTCCCACTCAGCGTATACAACACAATTATAATGGCTCAAGAATCGCACCAGCGTCAAAGACACTAAACAGTAAGACCATTGGCCGACTGCTAGCCGCTGGCGGTATATATAATGGCAACCTTGAAGGATTCCATGAAACAGCGTTGCAACTGGGTGGGGATGCGCTTGCAGGTTACGACCAGATTATGGGCAATAAAGGATTACTCATTGCAGGAGCCTCTTTCGCTGCAGGATTAACAATGGGTAGATTGAATCCTTTAAGTGAGTTAGATGAGTTATCGAGTCTCAGTAAAATACCAGCCTTCGAAAGCCCGTATGTGAAGGGCTTCATCTCTGAGAACGGTACGTTAGTGAATGCTGAATACGCCGTTATCGATCCGAAAAAACTCGCGACGTACGCTTTAGATTCAACACATCCTACAGGCGGTCATAAGGCTCGGGTGTTTGAGTCTGCCCTGGGGTACAACCCAACGAATGCGGATGTCTTAGCAGCACGAATTCAGAAGGGCGTATTATCGGCCCCGGCAACGATTTTGCAGACAAACAACTACGGTCAAACAATGGCTGTAGATATGCCAATTTTAGGCATCAATGGTGAAACGGCGGTCATCCGTACAGGCTGGATGTATGAAACAGATGCGCTCGTTCCTCGCCTGACAACTATTTACGTTAAATAGGGAAATAAACATGAAAAGTGCCGAATTAGACGTTGTGGTTTTAAGTGAGGATTTGCCGAATGAAGGGCTGGTAAAAGGAACGCTTGGTACTATTGTTATGGTTTTTAATTCGCCAACAACTGGCTATCTGGTCGAGTTTTGCGACGAGAAAGGAAAAACAATCGCAATGCCAGTTTTATTCCCCGCCCAGCTAAAGCGCTATTTCACGATTCGTAACCTGAAGTCGCTGATGGTTGAAGGTAATTATCCCGTAGCCGACCCTGTAGACCCAGACGTCATGGCAGATTTAATGCACAAAGTCGCGCCTGTTGAATGGGAGGACAAGAAAAGAAGGGTCTATGAGGATATTCAACGA
This sequence comes from Klebsiella sp. P1954, assembly GCF_018199955.1. Taxonomy (NCBI): domain Bacteria; kingdom Pseudomonadati; phylum Pseudomonadota; class Gammaproteobacteria; order Enterobacterales; family Enterobacteriaceae; genus Klebsiella; species Klebsiella sp. P1954. The sequence continues at coordinate 5,311,639 of NZ_CP073373.1, forward strand.
CTATTGATTAGTCGGCCGGACTACGCTGATATGTTCAATATTATGGATGGGGGTGAGTACAATGGCATGACATTGTACAGCCTGGTGCAGGCAGAGAACGGTGAACCTGCATGGTCGAATATCTTTGTTCGAAACTTTGATACGCGTATTAACGAAATCTATGTCGATCCGAACCTCATCGGCAAAGTAGTCATTGGTGAAGAGGGCATGTCCGTGATTGTCTACAGCTTCACAGATGACCGTTTCGAAATCCGCGATAAAGTCTCCTCGGATTATGTCATTGAGTCACATACCCACTTCAACGGACTGTTGTCCGCCCTCATTGAGCCGGTCAGCTGAATCCGACACATCCATACCTTCAGCGTTTCCCACGGACGTGGGAATTTTTTTCCACTCAGCTTACCCCGCCAGATGGCACACGGCTTCAATATTGTGCCCGTCTGGCGCAATCACAAACGCGGCGTAGTAACTGGCGTGGTAGTTTGGCCGTAGCCCCGGCGCGCCGTTGTCCTTTCCTCCGGCGGCCAGCGCCGCCTGCCAGAAGGCATCGACCTGCTCGCGGCTGTCGGCGCGAAAGGCAATGTGCAGCGGCGCCGGTTTTTCCGCACTTTGATAGAGGCATAGAGAAGCATCGCCGCTGCCGGCCAGCTCTGCGCCGTAGCTCGGTTCGCCTTCGCCGACCAGCGTTACGCCAAGCGGGGCCAGGGCCTGCAAAAAGAACGCTTTGCTGGCGGCATAGTCGCTAACGCCGAATTTCACATGATCGAACATATCTTCTCTTCTCCTGTGGACGGGATATCACCAGCTGAAGGCGCTAGCCGGACAATAGATACAAGATAGTTAACAACGGTTATTAACTTTTTTAACAGCTCAAAATGTTTAATTATTCCTAATACGAGTATTTACAGACGTTTAATCTGCCATGTACCATAAACAAAAAATAACATTTGTGATACAAGTCACTCTTTTTTGGCGCATGGGTAAGCTCAGCGCGGTGTGAATGCCGCTGGTTTACCGCCTCAAGGTTATGGCAGCACTCTTCTCACGATGACAGACCGGTGAATTTCTCTCCGATTTCCCGCGTTTCGTTGAGAATCGTCTACTATCCAAACGATAACCCTATAAATGATATCGCCTCTGGCGATGTTTTATCCGACTTGCCGGGCCGGGCCAGACGCTAAGCGGTTTAAAAGCGCAATGGTATCGGTTCCAGCACGACATTCACTGGTTTTGTCAGCGACAAAAACAGTAATTTTCAATGACAGGAATGTGATGATGTCGAGCGAGAAAACCAACAATTCCAGGCGTGATTTCCTGGTTAAATCGATGGCGCTGATCCCGACGGTGGTGATCGGCGGCGCGGGAGCAGGGGCTATTGGCGTGGCCACCAGCGCGACCGCGCAGGCGGCCCCCACTTCAGAGCCAGCCTCCGGGAACACCGCGACGGCCAGCGACTGGAAGCCGCAGTTCTTCAACGATCGTGAGTGGGCGTTTATCAACGCCGCCGTCGCTCGCTTAATCCCGGCGGATGAACTCGGTCCCGGCGCCAAAGAGGCCGGCGTCCCGGAGTTTATCGACCGCCAGCTCAATACCCCTTACGCCACCGGCTCCATCTGGTATATGCAGGGGCCCTTCAATCCCGACGTGCCGAAAGAGATGGGTTATCAGCTGCCGCTGGTGCCCAAACAGATCTATAACCTCGGGATCGCCGACGCCGAGGCGTGGTGTCAGGACAAATATCATAAAACCTTCGCTGAACTGAGCAGCGAGCAGCAGGACGAGGCGCTCGGCCTGTGGGAATCGGGTAAAGCCGAGTTCAAACAGCTGCCGGCCTCGCTGTTCTTCACCTATCTGCTGCAAAACACCCGCGAAGGGTTCTTCAGCGACCCGATCCATGGCGGCAATAAAGGCATGGTCGGCTGGACGCTGATTAATTTTCCCGGCGCGCGCGCCGACTTTATGGACTGGGTTGAACGGGGCGAACGCTACCCCTTCCCGCCGGTATCAATTAATGGGGAGAGGGCGTAATCATGGCCACCGTATTGAAAAAAACCGATGTCGCGATCGTCGGCTTCGGCTGGGTTGGGGCGATCATGGCCAAAGAGCTGACCGAAGCGGGGCTCAACGTCGTCGCGCTGGAGCGCGGCCCGATGCGCGACACCTGGCCGGACGGCGCCTATCCGCAGGTGATTGATGAGCTGACCTACAACATCCGCCGCAAGCTGTTCCAGGATCTATCGAAAAGCACCGTCACCATCCGGCATAACACCAGCCAACAGGCGGTGCCCTATCGCCAGCTGGCGGCCTTCCTGCCGGGTACCGGCGTGGGCGGCGCCGGGCTGCACTGGTCCGGCGTCCATTTCCGCGTCGATCCCATTGAGCTGCGGATGCGCAGCCACTATGAAGAACGCTACGGCAAAAACTTCATCCCCCAGGATATGATCATCCAGGATTTCGGCGTCACCTACGACGAGCTGGAACCATTCTTCGATAAAGCGGAAAAAGTATTCGGTACTTCCGGGACCGCCTGGTCGATCAAAGGCAAGGTCGTCGGCAAAGGCCGCGGCGGCAACGCCTTCGCCCCGGACCGCTCGGACGACTTCCCGCTGCCGGCGCAGAAAAACACCTGGTCGGCGCAGCTGTTTGAAAAAGCGGCGCTGGAAGTGGGGTATCACCCCTATAACCTGCCGTCGGCCAACACCTCCGACTCCTATACCAACCCCTACGGCGCGCAGATGGGCCCGTGCAACTTCTGCGGTTTCTGCAGCGGCTACGCCTGCTACATGTACTCTAAAGCCTCGCCGAACGTGAACATTCTGCCGGCGCTGCGCCAGGAAAAACGCTTTGAGCTGCGGACCAACGCCAACGTGCTGAAGGTCAACCTGACCGACGACAAATCCCGCGCCACCGGCGTGACCTACGTCGACGGCCAGGGGCGCGAAATGGAACAGCCGGCGGACCTGGTGATTATCGGCGCCTTCCAGTTCCACAACGTGCACCTGATGCTGCTCTCCGGGATCGGCAAACCGTACAATCCGGAGACCGGCGAAGGGGTGGTGGGGCGTAACTTCGCCTACCAGAACATGACCACCATCAAGGCCATTTTCGACAAAGACACCTATACCAACCCGTTTATCGGCGCGGGCGGCAACGGCGTCGGGGTCGACGACTTCAACGCCGACAACTTCGACCACGGCGCGGCGGGCTTTGTCGGCGGTTCGCCATTCTGGGTCAACCAGGCCGGGACCAAGCCCATCTCCGGTTTCCCGGTACCGCCGGGCACCCCGGCGTGGGGCAGCAAGTGGAAAGCGGCGGTGGCCGATACCTACACCCATCACCTGTCGATGGATGCCCACGGCGCGCACCAGTCCTATCGGCAGAACTACCTCGATCTTGATCCGAACTACAAAAACGTCTTTGGCCAGCCGCTGCTGCGCATGACCTTCGACTGGCAGGAAAACGACATCAAGATGGCGCAGTTTATGTTCGATAAGATGGCGCCGATCGCTAAAGCGATGAAGCCGAAATATATCCTCGGCAGCCCAAAAAACGCCAACAGCCACTTTGATACCACCACCTACCAGACCACCCATATGAACGGTGGGGCGGTGATGGGGGAAGATCCGAAAACCAGCGCCGTTAACCGTTATCTGCAAAGCTGGGACGTGCATAACGTCTTCGTCATCGGCGCCTCCGCGTTCCCGCAGGGGCTGGGCTACAACCCAACCGGCACGGTGGCCGCGCTGGCCTACTGGTCAGCGAAGGCGATCCGTGAGCAGTATCTGAAAAATCCGGGTCCCCTGGTGCAGGCATAAAGGAAGGCAGATGATGAAAATGCAATGGTTATCGGCCCTGGTGCTTGGGGCATTGAGCTGCGCGGCCTTCGCCGAAGAGGCGCCTGCGGACAGCAATCTGATTAAGCAGGGGGAGTATCTGGCGCGGGCGGGGGACTGTGTCGCCTGCCACACCAACGGCAAAGCGGGGAAACCTTTCGCCGGCGGTTTGCCGATGGAGACGCCGATCGGCACCATCTACTCCACCAATATCACGCCGGATAAAGAACACGGCATTGGCGGGTACACCTTCGAAGAGTTCGACGACGCGGTGCGCAAGGGCGTGCGGAAAGACGGTTCCACGCTCTATCCGGCGATGCCGTATCCCTCGTTCGCGCGGATCAGCGAAGCGGACATGCGCGCCATGTACGCCTACTTTATGCACGGCGTGGAGCCGGTGAATGTCGCCAACAAGGACACCGACATCCCATGGCCGCTGTCGATGCGCTGGCCGCTGGCGTTCTGGCGCGGCATCTTCGCCCCGACGCCGAGCGACTTTGTCGCCAACCCGCAGGTTGACCCGGTGCTGGAGCGCGGCCGCTATCTGGTGGAAGGCCTGGGCCACTGCGGCGCCTGTCATACCCCGCGTAGCCTGACGATGCAGGAAAAAGCGCTCAGCGAAAGCGAAGGCGATGATTACCTGGCGGGCAGCAATGCGCCGATTGACGGCTGGGTCGCCTCCAGCCTGCGCGGCGAAAACCGCGACGGTCTGGGGACCTGGAGCGAAGCCGAGCTGGCCGAGTTCCTCAAAACCGGACGCAACGATAAATCGGTGGTCTTCGGCGGCATGAGCGATGTGGTGGAGCATAGTCTGCAGTATCTCTCTGATGACGACATCACCGCCATCGCCCGCTACCTGAAGTCGCTCCCGCCGCGCGGCGGCAAACAGACCCCAGCCCCGGTGGAAGACAGCGTGGCGAAAGATCTGTTGAAGGGTAACGACAGCAAAACCGGCGCCGCGCTGTACGTCGATAACTGCGCCGCCTGCCACCGTACCGACGGCGCGGGCTATAAACGCGCCTTCCCGTCGCTGAAGGGCAACCCGGTGGTACAGACGGAAGATGCCACTTCGCTTATCCACATCGTTCTGACCGGGAGCACCACGCCGGCGGTGAAAGATGCGGTCTCCAACCTGACCATGCCGTCGTTCGGCTGGCGCCTGGACGACCAGCAGGTGGCGGATGTGGTCAATTTCATCCGCACCAGCTGGGGCAACAACGCGCCGGCGGTCAGCGCCAGCGATGTGGCGAAGGTGCGTAAGGAGACTGCGGCGCATGATGAGAAGGCGTTAGGCAACGCCGATATCTCGAAGCTGCCGGGGGCCGGACAGTAAGCGTCAGGGTTGCGTCGCCCGCGCGGCGCAACCCATACTTAGCGACGACGTAAAATACTGTCTGAATCAAGGAGTTTGCCTTCATGCTGCATGCAGAGCGACTGACCTGCATCGTTGACGATCGACCGCTGTTTGCGGCGCTGACGCTGTCCCTCGCTGCCGGCGAGCTGCTGCAGATCGCCGGTGATAACGGCGCGGGGAAAACCTCGCTGCTGCGGATCCTCTGCGGCCTGGCGCGCCCGGAAAGCGGGGTGGTGAGCTGGCAGGGCCAGCCGCTGGCGAAGGTCCGGGAGTCATTTCACCGTCAGCTGCTGTGGCTGGGCCATAAACCCGGCGTTAACGCGGCGCTGACCGCCGATGAAAACCTGCGTTTCTTCTTTCCGGCCAGCCGCCTTCAGCAGCGGGAAAGCGCCCTCGCCGCCGTCGGCCTGGCGGGCTATGAAGATCTCCCCTTGAGCCAGCTCTCCGCCGGGCAGCAGCGTCGGGTGGCGCTCACCCGCCTGTGGTTAACCGACGCGCCGCTGTGGATCCTTGATGAGCCGTTCACCGCCCTCGACGCCACGGCGATGGAAACCCTGACCGGTCGCCTGGAGCAGCACGCCCGGCAGGGGGGATGCGCCATCCTCACCACCCACCAGCCGCTGCGGCCGCTGGGCTGTCCGTTGCGCACCCTGCGCCTCGGCGGCGACGCGGGAGGCGGGCAATAATGCGTGCGCTGTTGGCCCGGGAACTGCGCCTGGCGTGGCGCAGCGGGGCGGAGATCCTCAATCCGCTCTGGTTCTTTCTGATCGTCATCACCCTGTTTCCGTTCGGCGTAGGCGCCGCGCCGCAGCTGCTGGCGCAGATTGCGCCGGGCGTGGTGTGGGTCGCCGCGCTGCTGGCGGCGCTGCTGGTGATGGATCGGTTGTTTCGCGACGACTGGCAGGACGGTTCCCTGGAGCAACTGATGCTCCTGCCGACGCCGCTGGTGGCGGTGGTGCTGGTGAAGGTGGTTGCCCACTGGATGATGAGCGGCCTGCCGCTGCTGATCGTCTCGCCGCTGGCGGCGCTGCTGCTGGGGATGAGTCTGCATGACGCCGGTGTGCTGGCGCTGACCTTGCTGCTCGGCACCCCGACGCTCAGTTTTCTCGGCGCGGTGGGGGTTGGCCTGACGGTCGGCCTGAAGCGCGGCGGCGTCCTGCTGAGCCTGCTGGTGCTGCCGCTGGCGGTGCCGCTGCTGATTTTCGCCACCGCGGCCTGCCAGGCGGCGGCCGCCGGGCTCCCGGTCGGCGGCTATCTGGCGATGCTGGCGGCGTTCTTAACCGCCAGCGCCACCCTGTGTCCGTTCGCCACCGCCGCTGCGCTGCGGCTGACCGTGCGATAACTCGCTGCGCCTGCGGGCGCGGCCATCATAACCGTGTGAGTAAGCGTCTATGTGGAAAGCGTTACATCAACTGGCGATCCCCGAGCGGCTGTACCGCCTGTGCGGATGCTGGATCCCCTGGCTGGCGGCGTTGAGCGCGCTGTTGCTGGTCATCGGCCTGGGGTGGGGCTTTGGCTTCGCCCCCGCGGACTATCAGCAGGGGGAAAGCTACCGGATCATGTACCTTCACGTCCCGGCGGCGATGTGGTCGATGGGGCTGTACCTGGCGATGGCCGTCGCGGCCTTCGTCGGGGTGGTCTGGCAGATCAAAATGGCCGACCTGGCGATCGCCGCCCTGGCGCCGGTGGGGGCGGTCTGCACCCTGGTGGCGCTGGTCAGCGGCGCGGCATGGGGCAAGCCGATGTGGGGGACCTGGTGGATCTGGGATGCCCGTCTGACCTCGGAGCTGGTGCTGCTGTTTCTGTATGCCGGGGTCATCGCCCTGTGGCACGCCTTTGACGACCGCCGGCTGGCCGGGCGCGCGGCGGGGATCCTCGTGCTGGTCGGGGTGGTCAATCTGCCCATCATTCATTACTCGGTCTACTGGTGGAACACCCTGCACCAGGGCTCGACCAACCTGCAGCAAACCATCGACCCAAGCATGCGTCTGCCGCTGCGGATCTGCATCTTTGCCTTCCTCACGCTGTCGGTCACCCTGACCCTGATGCGCCTGCGTAACCTGATCCTGCAACTGGAGCGCCGTCGACCGTGGGTGGTGGCGCTGGTGAATAAAGGAGCCGCCCGATGAGCCCCGCCTTTTCGTCTTTCGCCGCCTTCCTGAATATGGGCGGCTATGCCGTGTACGTCTGGCTGGCGGTGGCCGTGGCCGTCGCCGCCTTTGGCCTGCTGACGGTGCATACCCTGTGGGCGCGGCGGGCGCTGTTCCATGAGGTGCGACGCCAGCAGGCGCGCGAGCGGCGGATCGCTGCCGCCCGCGAACATGACAAGGAGGCCGCGGATGCAAGCGCGTCGTAAAACCCGGCTGTATATCGTGCTGGCGGTGCTCGCCGGACTTGGGCTCACCGTCAGCCTGACGCTGTACGCCCTGAGCAGCAATATCGATCTGTTCTACACCCCGGGGGAAATTATCTACGGCAAAACGGAAACCCGGGCGCTACCCCATACCGGGCAGCGCCTGCGGGTGGGGGGCTACGTTCAGCCGGGCTCCCTGCAGCGCGACCCGCAAACTCTCGACGTGCGCTTTAAGCTGTATGACGCCCGCGGGGTGGTGGACGTCAGCTATAAGGGCATTTTGCCGGACCTGTTTCGTGAAGGGCAGGGCGTGGTGGCCCAGGGCGTACTGGATGGCGAGCGGCATATTACCGCCCAGCAGGTGCTGGCCAAACATGATGAAAATTACACGCCGCCGGAGGTGAAAAACGCCATGACGCCGGAGAAAACGGGGACGCAGCCATGATGCCGGAGCTGGGCAACTTTTTATTGTGTCTGGCGGCGGGGCTGGCGCTGCTCCTGAGCGTCTATCCCCTGTGGGGCGCGGCGCGGCAGGATCGGCGGCTGATGGCCCTGGCGCGGCCGCTGGCCTGTGGGCTATTCGCCTGTATCGGCGGCGCCTTCCTGCTGCTGGTGCACGCCTTTGTGGTCAATGACTTTACCGTCCGCTATGTGGCGGAAAACTCCAACAGCGCGCTGCCGGTGTGGTATCGGGTAGCGGCGACCTGGGGGGCGCACGAGGGCTCGCTGCTGCTGTGGGTTCTGCTGCTCAGCGTCTGGACCTTCGCCGTCGCCATCTTCAGCCGCCGGATGCCGCTCGACGCCGTCGCCCGGGTGCTGGCGGTGATGGGGATGATCGCCTTTGGGTTCCTGCTGTTTATCCTCTTTACCTCCAACCCGTTCAGCCGCGGCCTGCCGCAGTACCCCATTGATGGCCGCGACCTCAATCCGCTGCTGCAGGATATCGGCATGATTTTCCATCCGCCGATCCTCTATATGGGTTACGTCGGCTTCTCGGTGGCTTTCGCCTTCGCCATCGCCTCGCTGCTGGCGGGCCGGCTGGATACTGCCTGGGCGCGCTGGTCGCGTCCCTGGACCCAGGCGGCATGGATGTTCCTCACTCTCGGCATCGTGCTGGGCTCGGCGTGGGCATACTACGAACTGGGCTGGGGCGGCTGGTGGTTCTGGGACCCGGTGGAAAACGCCTCGTTTATGCCGTGGCTGGTGGGAACCGCGCTGCTGCACTCCCTGGCGGTAACCGAGAAGCGGGGCAGCTTCCGCGCCTGGACGGTGCTGCTGGCCATCGCCGCCTTCTCCCTGTGCCTGCTGGGCACCTTCCTGGTGCGCTCCGGGGTGCTGGTTTCGGTGCATGCCTTCGCCTCGGATCCGTCGCGCGGGCTGTTTATTCTGGTACTGCTGATTGTCGCCATCGGCGGATCGCTGCTGCTGTACGCCCTGAAGGGTGGCCGGGTGCGGGCGCGGGTGGAACATACGCTGTGGTCGCGCGAGTCGTTCCTGCTTGGCAACAATATCTTGCTGATGGCCGCGATGCTGGTGGTGCTCCTCGGAACGCTGCTGCCGCTGGTGCATAAAGAGCTGGGCCTCGGCAGCATCTCCATCGGCGAGCCGTTCTTCAATACCATGTTCACCGCCCTGATGGCGCCGTTTTCGCTGCTGCTGGGGCTGGGACCGCTGATCCGCTGGCGGCGCGATGACGTCGCCAGGCAGATTAAGCGCCTGATTATCGCTCTGCTGGTGACGTTGTCACTTTCTCTGGCGCTGCCGTGGCTGCTGCAGGACCGTATCACCGCCATGGCGGTCATAGGCCTGATGATGGCCCTGTGGGTGCTGATCTTCGCCCTGATGGAGGTTCACGAACGGGCCACCCATCGCCACGGCTTCTGGCGCGGCCTGCGCACTCTGACCCGCAGCCAGTGGGGGATGGTGCTCGGCCACGTTGGCGTGGCGGTGACCGTTATCGGCATCACCTTCAGCCAGAACTACAGCGTGGAGCGCGATGTACGGATGCGCCCCGGCGACAGCATCGATATCCACCGCTATCACTTTGTGTTTAACGGCGTGCGCAATATCGTCGGCCCCAACTGGACCGGCGGCGAAGGCATTATCGCCGTGACCCGCAACGGCCGCCCGGAAGCGACGCTGTATGCCGAGAAACGCTTTTACACCGCCAGCCGGATGATGATGACCGAGGCGGCGATCAGCGGCGGGCTGACCCGCGATCTGTACGCCGCGCTAGGGGAAGAGCTGAGCGACGGCAGCTGGGCGGTGCGTCTGTACTATAAACCGTTCGTTCGCTGGATCTGGTACGGCGGGGTGCTGATGGCCCTCGGCGGTCTGTGCTGCATGCTCGACCCGCGCTACCGGATGCGTAAGAAGCTGCAGGAGGCCTCATGAACCGGAAGCTACTGTTTATCCCGCTGGTGCTGTTTCTGGCGCTGGCCGCCGCGCTGTTCTGGCAACTGATGCGCAACGCCGATGGCGATGACCCGACGACCCTCGAGTCGGCGCTGATTGGCAAACCGCTGCCGGAATTTCGCCTTGAAGCGCTGAATACCCCCGGTCAGACGCTGGACCGACGGACGCTGATTGACGGCAAGCCGCTGCTGCTCAATGTCTGGGCCACCTGGTGTCCAACCTGTCGCGCCGAGCATCAGTTTCTCAACGGCCTGGCGCAGCAGGGCGTGCGGGTGGTGGGGATGAACTACAAAGACGATCGCCAGAAGGCGATGAGCTGGCTGCAGCGCCTGGGTAATCCCTACAGGCTGAGCCTTTACGACGGCAACGGCATGCTTGGCCTGGATCTCGGGGTCTATGGCGCGCCGGAGACGTTTCTCATCGACGGTCAGGGCATTATCCGCTGGCGGCACGCCGGCGACCTGAACGAACGGGTGTGGCGCGAGGAGCTCCAGCCGCTGTGGGATCAATACAACCGGAGGGCGGGTTGATGAGAGGGGTAATGGTCATCCTGCTGGCGCTGATGCTGACCGGCCAGGCGTGGGCCGCCATCGACACCTGGCAGTTTAAAGACGAGGCCCAGGAGCAGGCTTTCCGCGAGATCACCTCCCGGCTGCGCTGTCCGAAATGCCAGAACAACAGCATCGCCGACTCAAACGCGATGATTGCCGCCGATATGCGGCAGAAGGTGTACGAGCTGATGCAGCAGGGAAAAACGCAAGAGCAGATCGTTGACTATATGGTGGCTCGCTACGGCAATTTTGTCAGCTACGAGCCGCCCCTGACCGCGGGCACGGTGCTGCTGTGGCTGGGGCCGGGGCTGTTCGTGCTGGCGGGCGCGGGGGTGATTATCGCCCGCACGCGCCGTCGCGACATTCCTGACGCGGCGCTCAGCGTCGAAGAGCGCCAGCGGCTGGCGGCATTATTGCAAGAAGGAAAAGAACGATGAGCCTGTTGGTGGTTATCGTCGCGCTGCTGCTGGCTGGCGCGCTGGGGCTGCTGTACTTCCCGTGGTCGGGCAAAGGGGCGGTAGACCGCAATGCCCTCAACCGCGCCCTGTACCAGTCGCGCCTGCAGGAGCTGGCGCAGGAGCGCGGCGAGGACAACCCGGCGCTGGTCGTCGAACTGCAGCGCACCCTGCTGACGGATATTCCGCCCCAGGCACAGCCTGGCGAACGGCCGCTACGCCGCTGGGCGCTGCTTCCGGGCGCGCTGCTGCTGGTGGTCCTGAGTCTGGGCCTGTATCTGAAAACCAGCGATATTGGTCAGGTGCTGCTCTGGCAGCAGGCTGAACGACATTATCCTGCACTGTTGCAGCAGGTTAAGGACCCGACGGCGGCGCCGCTGCGAATGGATGAGCTGGCGGAGCTGCGGCTTGGCCTGCGCAGCCACCTGCAGGATACCCCGAACGACCTCGCCGGCTGGCAGCTGCTTGGGCGGCTGGGCCTGTTGTTAAACGATGGCGAGACGGCGATCGGCGCCTTTGGCCGGGCGCATGCTCTGGCGGCGGACGACCCGGCGGCGGCTTTCGATTACGCCAGCGCGCTGGTGCGGGCGGGAGATAGCGGTCAGGTTCGGATGGGCGAGCTGCTGCTGCGCGACCTGCATCAGCGGCAGCCGAACAGCCTGCCGGTGCTGGAGATGCTGGCCCTGAGCGCGGTGCGCAATGAAGATTACCCCGAGGCCGTGGCGGCCCTGCAGGCGTTACTGGCCCGGCTGCCGGAAGGGGATGCGCGGCGCGCGGCGATTGTCCGCCAGCTGGCGCAGGCGCAGCAGCAGGCGCAATAACTGCCCGGCGGCGCTGAACGTGGGGTCTGCCGCGAGGGCGGTACGGTCAGCCCTGGTTTTGTAGGCCGGGTCAGGCGCAGCCGCCACCCGGCACAAAATCGGCTCCGTGCCCGCTGTCCTTGCCCGGCGGCGCTACGCTTGCGCGGGCCTACGAAGGGCGCGAATAGAGCGCCAAATCGCGGGTAGCCTTTGTAGGCCGGGTAAGGCGCCAGCCGCCACCCGGCAACATGTTGGGCTCGGAGCCTGATTTCTTGCCGGCGGTGGTGGCGACTATTATCGGTTTCCTGGTTCTCAGCCCGGGAAAGCGTTTCTCACGCGTGACTTCAGCGTACTCTGTGCTCCCGTTTCGTGGTGCTGCACCTGGTTCTCCGTGGCGCAGGGAGCGTCATGGAACGGCAACGACTGCCGTACGGTTCTCTCTCCCTCCGGAAGAAGGCCTGGGTGAGGGAAAGCACTGCCGGGAAGTCTTTTATGTTATCTGTGGCTTCAGCGTATTTTGCGCTCCCGATTAATCTTCTGCGTTATGCCTGGCATGGCGCAGGGAGCGCACAGGGGGCGGCCAGTCGCCGCCGCCCCCTGTACCCCCGGGCTCCGGCCAGCAAAATCGCCGCTACGCGGTCCCTTCGACTTATCCCCGCAGGCTTCGGGTCGGGCCGAGGCAGCGTCCGTGCAAAACACGGCCCTCAGCCCGCATCCATGCGGGCTGCCCCGGCCTTCCGGGAACGTCTCAGCGATTTTGAGGCCGCCAGCACCGGCAGTTTCAGCAACAATGGTGAATAAATTAACGACAAGTCGCACGGACCGTAGGCCGGGTAAGTCGCAGCCGCCACCCGGCACAAAAGCGGCTCCGCACCCGCTGCCCTTGCCCGGCGGCGCTACGCTTGCGCGGGCCTGCGAAGGGCGCGAATTGAGCGCCAAATCACCGGGTCGGGTAAGGCGTAGCTGCCACCCGGCAAAAATACGGCACCAGAGCGTAGCCCGGATAAGGCGCCATACGCCGCCATCCGGGTTTTTCTCTGCTGGCGCTGTCATGCCGCTGACGCGGCTTTCAGAAGCCTCTCGATGTTGTAAATGTACGAATGCTATTCCAGAATTTCATGTCTGCTGTGTGCCCAAAGTGGAAGTAGGAGATTATCTGCATATCGAAAAATGGCTGCCTAAGCCATGGCGATTCATACAGCGTTTTTTGTGCCTCCACAAAAATCCATTTCCATGGTTTTAGTTTCGTTGAACATTTATACAGAGGACAAACCTGATCCAATAGGGAAATCTTTGTTAATGAATCCATGTAGACCATCAAGCTTAAGGTTTGGTTTTACATAGAATTCAAACGGCTGTTTATATAACATTTCATTGTTATTTCTATAAAATTTGAAACCCTTTGTTGCGCTCATTCGAAATTCGTTATATTCATATATAGGTAGAAAAACTTCATATGTCATCCTCTCATTAACCCCCTCCTTGTAATAAAAACAGATATGTATATCACCTAGTGTATAACCAAAATCCGGAATTGGTATGTGCATAATATCATTGGGTTTAATACCATCTTTCATAGTTATAAAAATTTTCTTCATAATTTGAGTTCCATATTTATTTGTATATGTAACATAGACATTGGAACCGTCAATTATATCGATGTCACCATTGCGCAGATCTCCCACTTTTATTTGTAACTCACCTAAGGTGGCTCGCTTACCAGCTTCCTCCACAGTAAAATCCGTTTTAAAAAAATCACAGCCAGAAAGAGCAATGGATAACAACAGAATAATAATCACTCTCATGTTCATCCTCTTAAGTCCCTTATTTAATTTTATCCGTTTGTATAGCTAAAGTATGTGCTCGTTATGATAACAGAACAACCCTTGACGATAATCTTAGACAGACATGGGTGCCGCTGTCATCAGAATGAGAGCGACTGCAAACGTCCTTTCTTCGCTCATAGCGGACCTACAACTCAGTCGCTCGTCCGATCCGCGTCAGCAGCGGGCGTTACGCATGAACTCTAATGATCAATGGGTGGGGTAGTTCCCCTACTTAGCGCGTTGTTCCACTCATCCAGAGTCACAGTAAAAAGCATGCTTGCGGGCTCATTTTTCACGTCATGAATATTTCGTGAAAACCGGAGACCTGCTTTCGTCAGGATCTTTTGGGATGCCAGATGGTTTGGTCTTACTACCGCAGAAATCTCAGCCAGTTTTAAAACATCAAACCCGTACCCGACCGCATATTTAGCGAACTCTGTCGCCAGACCTTTCCCCCACGACTCTGTAGAGAAACGATACCCCAGGTTCATTATCGGTGTATTGTCATAACTGATAATGCTAAGCCCTCCAAAACCGATAATTCTATCGGGATTCTCTTTCAGTGAGATAGCCCAGTTTCCGAACCTATAATTCTCCCAGTGGTTAAGCCAGCGGGCCATTACATTACGTGCGTGACTAATATCGGGATACGGGCCTGCTGGATTGAACGTATTTGTTGCAGGGTCGCCATAAATCCTGAAGAGATCATCTATATCTGATGCGTTTACGCGGCGAAGATAAAGTCTTGAGCGATCTGGTTGCAAAGTAATCTCCTGATCTACGGTTTATAAAGTGGAGTATATTGCTGATATATAGATGTTAGATCCAGATTTCTCAATAGGGTTGTTATGCTCGTGTGACAAAATATTCAATCGCACACAGTGACAGGTAGCTCTTCGCTCAAAGCATACTTTCATCCCAGCCAGATTGCCACGTTGTGCCGAAGCGTAAGTGACAACGCCAGAGACTTTCAAATATCGTTGCTGTGTTTTGCACGAAGCTCACACCCAAACCAAAAAAGCCCCTGCGCGAAAGCAGGGGCAAGCCATGTCAGAGCTTTTTTTATTAGTTAAATACCATCCCGCCGTCGATCAGCAATGACTGACCGGTCATATAATCAGAATCCGGGCTGGCAAGATAGGAGACGCAGGCGGCGACATCTTCCGGCTCGGACAGGCGGCCGAGGGTGATGCGTTTGGCGAACTCGGCGGTACCGTAGCCCAGCGGTTTACCGGCGGCTTCGGACACCTGGCGGTCAATTTCAGCCCACATCGGCGTTTTGACAATTCCCGGGCAGTAGCCATTGACCGTGATGCCCAGCGGCGCGAGGTCGCGAGCGGCGGTCTGGGTTAAGCCGCGTACGGCGAATTTACTCGAGCTATACACCGCCAGCTCCGGGTTACCGACGTGGCCGGCCTGGGAACAGGCGTTGATGATTTTCCCGCCGTGACCCTCTTTCTTAAAGGCCTCAACCGCCGCCTGGATGCCCCAGATCACCCCTTTGACGTTGATATTGTAGACTTTGTCGACAATCTCCGGGGTAATGGACTCGATCGGCGTGGACGGCGCCACGCCGGCGTTGTTGACGATGACGTCGAAGCCGCCCAGCGTTTTGCGCGCCTGTTCGACGGCGGCAAACACCTGATCGCGGTCGGAGACATCCACTTTCACCGCCATGGCGCGGCCGCCGGCCTGGTTGATTTCGGAGGCGACCGCTTTGGCGGTGGCGTCGTTATAATCGGCAATGGCCACGGCAAATCCATCCTTCACCAGACGAAGGGCGATAGCTTTACCAATCCCCTGGCCGGCGCCGGTAACAAGTGCGACTTTTTTCATTTTCCTTTCCTTATTGTGATGACTTACAGAATCTGACTCAGATGCAGCTGGCCCATCAGCAGCGGGTTATCGCGATAATCCACCGGGATGGCCACCACCGCCGGGCCGTCGACGTCCATCGCCGCGCGCAGGGGCGGCTCCAGCGCCTCGGCGCTTTCCACGGCAAACCCTTTCGCGCCGAAGGATTCGGCATAGGCTTTAAAATCCATCGGCCCAAACTCGACGCCGGACAGGCGCTGGTATTTTTTCTCTTCCTGGATAGCCACCATGTTGTAGCCGTTATCGACCCAGATAAGATGCAGCACGTTGGCTTTCAGGCGGACGGCGGTCTCCAGCTCCATGCTCGACTGCAGGAAGCCGCCGTCGCCGGAGACGGAGACCACTTTGCGCTCAGGATTGACCAGCCAGGCGCCGATGGCCCAGGGCAGGGCGACGCCCATGGTCTGCTGGCCGTTGGAGATCATCACCTGACGGGCGCGGAAGCTGTACAGGTAGCGGGCAATCCAGATATGGAAGCTGCCCATGTCCACGGTCAACGTGACGTCGCTGTTGACGATATCCTGCATGGCGCGAACGATGCGCAGGGGATGCAGGGCAAACTGGTTGAGCTGCGCGCCGCGGCGGTCCAGCAGCTCGCGCTGGTGCTGGCGGTCGCGGAGGATCTCCGCCGCCTGCGGGGAGAGCACCAGCCGATGATCGATATTTTGCGCCAGCTTGTTGAGAGTGCCGGCGATATCGCCCACCAGCTCGACATCCGGGGTGTAGTTGCGCTCTTCATAGGCGGGCAGCACGTCGATGTGCACCAGCGTCGCGTTGCCGCTGTTCCACATCGCCGGTTCGTATTCCACCGGGCTGTAGCCGATGCAGATCACCAGGTCGGCGAGCTGCAGCAGACGGTCCCCGGCCTGGTTGTTAAACAGCCCAACCCGGCCGGCGAAGCGAGAGAAGTTATCCTGATTCACCGCTCCGGCGGCCTGATAGGTGCTGGTGACTGGAATATGGCTGGTCTCCAGCAAACGGCGCAGCGCCTTGCTGTTTTCCGGCTGGCTGGCCATCAGGCCGAGCAGGAAGATCGGGTTCTTCGCCTGGGCGATAAGTTTCGCCACCTGGTCGATGGCATCATCCGGCGCGGCGCCCATCTGCGGGGCCCCGCTGGCCGGCAGCACTTTGCCGCTGACCGGGCCATCGACCACATCCTGCGGCAGGCTAACGAACGCGCTGCCCGGCCGGCCCTGCTCGGCGGCGCGGAAGGCGTTGGAGACCACTTCCGCCAGCGCATCCGGCGCCGTCACCTCGACGGCGTATTTGGTGACCGGGCTGAACATCGCCACCGTATCCATACTCTGGTGGACCTGCTTCGCTTTATCGGCGCGTTTTACCGCGCCGCCCAGGGCTACCACCGGGTCGCCTTCGCTGTTCGCGGTGGCCATGCCGGTGATCAGGTTGGAACAGCCCGGACCGGAGGTGACCAGCGCCACGCCCGCTTTGCCGGTAATGCGTCCGACGGCGGCGGCCATAAATGCGGCGTTGGCTTCGTGGCGTACCGGAATAATGCGAATCGAGGAATCCAGCAGTGAATCGAAGACCTTGTCGATTTTGGCGCCGGGGATGCCGAACACCTGGCGTACCCCCTGAGCTTCCAGCTGACTGACGACGAGATCGGCGCCGTGCGCCCACTGGCGTACCGGATACTGTTTGTCCATGTGACCCCCTTAACTTTCTACGGAACGGATGGCGGCATCGAGATTATCGGGATGCAGATTAGCCTGCAGGAACGCGCTGTCGGCGGGCAGGTCGATCATCAGCTTGTGAATTTCGCCGAAGGTCAGCACCCCGTGGTCGAGCTGGTAATCCAGCAGGTGACCGCCGCCTTTGCGGTCATCGGTAATAAAGTGCTCGTGATACCCGGCGACGTTGATCCCCTGCATATGCTGCGGGGTCCGGAAGCCGACCAGCACCCCTTCGCGCTGGTTAAAGCGGAACACCGGCTGATCGTCGAGGACGTCGGTCATCGCCCGGTACGGCGGCGTCTGGCGCGGCACGGTGCGGGTATGGGCATGGCGGAAATGGCCGTCGATGCGCAGGGCGCAGAACAGGTTGTCAGAGGGGATTTGCTGGTCGATCACCTCGTGCAGCTTCTGGCGGCTCACCGGATGGTCAAAGGTTTTCCGGTACTGCGGCTGGAACCAGGTCATCACCGCGAACGGCGTTTTCTGCTCCGGCTGGGCTTTGCGCGCGCTGCCGTCGGCGCGCAGCTGATAGACCTGACTGCTGAAGGCGATCAGCTCCCCGTCCAGCTCATTAAAGGTGCCGAGGCCGAAATCGCCGTGTTTCAGCAGGTCCGCGATGGTGGTGCTGCCTTCGTAAACCCCGCTCAGCAGGGCGCTCATGAGCGATGTCTGATAGAGCACGCTCTCGGGATGCTGCGCGGAAAACGCCCGCAGGGTTTCGCATAGACTCTCTTCGCAGGTGCATTCAGCAGAATGATTCATATACCACTTCCTCGTTCAACAAATATAAGAAAGGTTAAATAAATGTTGACCCGATTCAGCTCACAGTTCCAATATAGAAACCATGCTGGTTTGAGACGTTTTCGATATGGAACTTCGTTATCTTCGCTATTTTGTCGCCGTCGCCAGGACGCGGCACTTCACCCAGGCCGCCAAGGAGCTGGGTATTTCACAGCCTCCGTTAAGTCAGCAAATTCAGCGGCTTGAGCGCGAAGTGGGGACCCCGCTGTTTCGGCGTTTAACCCGCGGGGTGGAGCTGACGGAAGCGGGAGAGTCTTTCTATGAGGATGCCCGCCAGATCCTCGCCATGAGCGATGCGGCGCTGGAGAAGGCCAAGGGCATTGCGCGCGGGATGAACGGCAGCCTGTCGCTAGGCATTACCAGTTCTGATGCTTTCCATCCGCAAATCTTCACGCTGCTGCACCGTTTTCAGCTCGACCACCCCGGGGTGACCCTGCACCAGATGGAAGACAATATGGCCAATCTGATGACCGCCCTGAGCGAGGCCGAGCTGGATATCGCCTTCGTCCGCCTGCCGTGCGAGAGCAGTAAAGCCTTTAATCTGCGGATTATCGATGAGGAGCCGATGGTTATCGCGCTGCCGCGCGATAACCCGCTGGCGACGCAGCCGACCCTGGCCCTGGAGCAGCTGCGCGACGTGGCGCCGATCCTCTTCCCGCGGGAGGTGGCCCCCGGGCTGTATGAGCTGGTGTATAACAGTTGCCTGCGCGCCGGGATCGATATGGAGCGCGCCTGGCAGTCGTCGCAAATTTCATCGTCGCTGAGCATGGTCAATGCAGGCTTCGGCTTCGCGCTGGTTCCGCAGTCGATGACCTGCATCCAGCAGCCGAACGTCAGCTATCACCCGCTTAGCGGGGCGCCGCTGAAGACCGATATCGCCATCGCCTGGCGGCGCTTCGAGCGCTCGCGTACGGTGAAACGCTTTCTGGCGATGTTCTGATCTTCGCGGCGCCAGCGGCTTACTGCGCCACCCAGCCGCCATCCATGTTCCATGCGGCGCCGCGCACCTGGGCGGCGGCGTCGCTGCACAGAAACAGCGCCATTTCGCCCAGCTGCTGCGGGGTGACAAACTCCCCGGAGGGCTGTTTTTCCGCCAGCAGCTGGGCGCTGGCCTGCTCCGGGTCGACCCCCTCGGCGATGCGTTTGTCGATCTGCTGCTGCACCAGCGGGGTTAGCACCCAGCCAGGGCAGATGGCGTTGCAGGTGATGCCGCTGCGCGCGGTTTCCAGGGCCACGGTTTTGGTGAGCCCGACCACCGCGTGCTTGGCGGCGACGTAGGCCGATTTCTCTTTCGACGCCACCAGGCCATGCACTGAGGCAATGTTGATGATGCGCCCCCAGTTGCGCTGGCGCATACCCGGCAGCGCCAGGCGGGTGGTGTGGAAGACGCTGGAGAGATTGATGGCGAGAATATCGTTCCATTTGTCCACCGGGAACTGCTCCACCGGGGCCACGTGCTGGATGCCGGCGTTATTGATCACGATATCGACGCCTCCGAAGGTGCTTTCGGCATAGCGCATCATCGCTTCGATCTGCCCGACGTCGCGCAGGTCGGCGTCGTGATAGCCGGGGATCTTGCCCAGCGCGGCGACTTCAGCCCGGGCGTGGCTGCTGTCGCCGAAGCCATTGAGCACCAGCTGGGCGCCTGCCTGCGCCAGCACTTTGGCGATCCCTAAACCGATGCCGCTGGTGGAGCCGGTGACCAGCGCCGTTTTACCGTGTAAGTTCATTGTATTACTCCTTCAATCTGGTATCAGACAATGCCGGTCACATAGAACGTGGCAATGACAAACAGTACCGCGAGGCTTTTGATCACCGTGATGGCGAAAATGCCGCCGTAGGCCTGGCGATGGCTCAGGCCGGTGATCGCCAGCAGGGTGATCACCGCCCCGTTGTGCGGCAGGGTGTCCATGCCGCCGCTGGCCATGGCGGCGACACGGTGCAGTACCTCGAGCGGAATATTGGCGGCGTGGGCGGCGGCGACAAAGGTCTCGGACATCGCC
Organism: Klebsiella sp. P1954; assembly: GCF_018199955.1. Lineage (NCBI taxonomy): Bacteria > Pseudomonadati > Pseudomonadota > Gammaproteobacteria > Enterobacterales > Enterobacteriaceae > Klebsiella > Klebsiella sp. P1954. The sequence continues at coordinate 5,331,596 of NZ_CP073373.1, forward strand.
GCCAGGGCGATGCTCATCCCCCCGGAGGCCGAGCCGGTGATCCCGGCCAGCACCGTGACGCTGATCGCCTCGTTTAACAGCGGATTGGGAATGGCCGCGAGGGCTTTTGACAGCACCAGGAAACCCGGCAGGGCGGCGATAACCGCGCCGAAGCCATACTCAGAGGCGGTGTTCATCGCCGCGAGAATAGCCCCGCCCACCGCCGTCCGGCTTCCCTCCGCCAGCCGGCCGCGGATATTGCGATAGCCGCAAACCAGCACCAGCACAATGCCGGAGAGCAGCGCCGCCTGCACCGCCCAGATGGCGGTGATTTTCCCCACTTCGGTGACGACAGGCTTCGCCAGGCCCGGCAGGTTGAGCTCATGGCTGGCGCCGTACCACTGCGGGATCCAGTGGGTGAACAGCAAATTCAGCACCCCCACCAGCAGCAACGGGGCGATAGCGATTAGCGGATGCGGCAGATCGATGTCATCCGGGGTCTCCGGCTCATTTTGCAGGTCGGTCCCATAGCCTTCGCCGCGGGCCTGCGCTTTGCGGCGCTGACGCTCCAGCCACAGCAAACCGAAGATGATAATGAACAGCGAGCCGATAAGCCCCAGCCAGGGGGCCGCCCAGGCGTTGGTGCCGAAGAAGCTGGTGGGAATAATATTCTGGATCTGCGGCGTGCCGGGCAGGGCGTCCATGGTAAACGAGAATGCCCCGAGGGCGACGGTGGCGGGGATCAGCCGTTTGGGGATCCCGCTCTGGCGAAATAGTTCGGCGGCGAAAGGGTAGACGGCAAAGGCCACCACAAACAGCGACACCCCGCCGTAGGTCAGCAGGGCGCACACCAGCACGATCACCGGGATTGCGTGGCGGCGCCCAAGGATGCGGATGGCGGCGGCGACAATCGAACGTGAGAATCCCGACAGCTCAATCAGCTTGCCGAATACCGCGCCCAGCAGAAACACCGGGAAATAGAGCTTCACAAAGCCGACCATTTTTTCCATAAACAGGCCGGTAAAGGCCGGGCCGACCGCGCCCGGGTCGGTGAGGAGCACCGCGCCGAGGGCGGCGATCGGCGCAAAGAGGATCACGCTGTATCCACGGTAGGCTGCCAGCATCAGTAACGCCAGCGCGGCCAGGGCTATTATCACACTCATCACGACGTCTCACTCTCATTGTTATTGTAGGGGTACAGAACGCGATACTAGGGTTTCAGGGCGAAGCGCAGCTGGTGTTCCCGGCGCGACTGGATGCGCTGGTGCCGGGCCTCGTCCCAGCGGTAAAAGCCTTGCCCGCTGCGGGCGCCGGTGTCGCCTCGCGCCACTTTCTCCGCCACCAGCGACATCATCTCCGTGCCGCTGGCCAGCTCCGGCAGCAGGTGCTGGCAGATATCCTGGACCGTCGCCAGGCCGGTCATGTCCGCAGCCTCCAGCGGGCCGACCATCGCATAGCGGCGGCCCAGCGAGGCGCGCATCACCTGGTCCACCACCTCCGGGGAAGCGATGCCGCTGTGGACGATATGCAACGCTTCGCGCAGCAGGGCGAACTGCAGCCGGTTGCCGACAAAGCCCGGCGCGGCGCGGTTGAGCACCACCGCCTCCAGCGCGCAGGCGGCGCAAAAGCCGCTCACCTCGCGCGCCAGATGAGGCAGCGTGGCGCTCCCGGGCACCACTTCCACCAGCGGGATCAGGTGCGGCGGATGCCAGAAATGAGCGATCAGTAGCCGTTCCGGGAGGCGCATGCCCTGCGCCAGCTGATCCGGCGGCAGGCCGCTGGTGTTGCTGGCGATAATCGCCTCGTCGGCGATCAGCGTTTCCAGCTCGGCGTACAGGGCGTGCTTCAGCGCCAGCCGTTCGGGGATCGCTTCAATCAGCAGCGTGGCATCGGCCAGGGCATTCAGCGTCGGGGTGGGGGTCAGACGGGCCAGCACCGCGTCGCGGTCGGCGGGATCCTGTTGACCGCTGGCCTCCAGCTCGCACAGGATGGCGCTGGCCACCGCCGGAACCTCGGCGAGACGCTGCGGGTCGGTGTCATACAGGCGGACGGCGTGACCGTGACGGGCGAAATGGCAGGCGATACCGACGCCCATCAGTCCCGCGCCGAGTACCGCCAGGCGTGGTGTAAACATAGTGGCTCCTGTTAACGTTGAAGGGTCATGGCGATGCCCTGGCCGCCGCCGACGCACAGGGTGGCCAGCCCTTTGCTGGCGCCCCGGCGCTGCATCTCATGCACCAGGCTAACGAGGATCCGGCAGCCGGAGGCGCCGATGGGATGGCCCAGGGCGATGGCGCCGCCGTTGACGTTGACCTTCTCGCTATCCCACTCAAGCAACTGACCGACGGCCAGCGCCTGGACGGCAAAAGCCTCGTTCGCTTCGATAAGGTCCACCTCGTCCAGCGTCCAGCCGGCGCGCTGCAGCGCCTGGCGGCAGGCGCTCACCGGGCCGATGCCCATCACCGACGGGTCGACCCCGGCGACCGCTGAGCTGACAATGCGCGCCAGCACCGGCAGCCCAAGCTCGCGCGCTTTATCGACGCGCATCAGCAGGACCGCCGCGGCGCCGTCGTTCAGCGACGAGGCATTCCCGGCGGTGACGCTGCCGTCAGCCGGGCGAAACGCCGGGCGCAGCTGGGCCAGCTGCTGCTCGCTGGTCTCCGGGCGCGGTTGCTCATCGTCAGTCACGACTCGCGGCGGCTTTTTGCCCTGCGGGACGCTGACCGGAACGATCTCCTCGCGAAAGCGCCCGGCGGCGATAGCAGCCGCCGCTTTGCGCTGGGAGCTGGCGGCGAAGGCGTCCTGGCGCTCGCGGCTGATGTCGAAGGCGTCGGCGAGGTTCTCGGCGGTAATGCCCATGTGGTAGTCGTTAAAGGCGTCCCACAGGCCGTCCTGGATCATGCTGTCCTGCAGGCTGGCGTGGCCGAAACGCAGGCCGTCGCGGGCGCCATGCATCAGATAGGGAGCATTGCTCATGCTCTCCTGGCCGCCGGCGATAACGATCCCGGCGTCGCCGCAGCGGATCGCCTGCACCGCTTGCTGAACCGCTTTCAGTCCGGAGCCGCACACCAGATTGACGGTGACCGCCGGAGTGTCGACCGGCAGGCCGGCCCGCAGCGCGGTCTGGCGCGCCGGGTTCTGCCCGCAGCCGGCGGTAAGCACCTGGCCGAAAATTAGTTCGTCGACCGCTGCGGCAGGCAGCTGGCAGCGTTCAAGCAGGCCGCGCACCACCGCCGCGCCGAGGTCGACGGCGGAAAGAGGGGCGAAGGCGCCGCGAAAGCTGCCTACCGGGGTGCGTACTGCAGCAACAATGGCAATATCGGTCATGGTCTCTCCTTAACTGAAGCGCATTTCGCGCACGTCGTCGGCGACGATCAGCCGTCCCGCCGTTTTACGTATCACCTCGTCGGGGCTGACCCCCGGGGCCACTTCGCGCAGGACAAACGCGCCGTCGACAATCTCCAGCAGGGCCAGGTCGGTGAGTACCCGGCGAATACAGCCCACGCCGGTGAGCGGCAGGGTGCACTGCGGCAGCAGTTTGGATTCGCCGTTTTTTGAGGCGTGGGTCATCACCACGATGATGTTCTGCGCGCCGGCCACCAGGTCCATGGCGCCGCCCATCCCCTTGACCATTTTTCCAGGGATCATCCATGAGGCGATGTTGCCCGCGACGTCGACCTCAAAGGCGCCAAGAACGGTCAGGTCGACGTGGCCGCCGCGGATCATGGCGAACGACTGGGCGGAATCGAAGATCGCCGCCCCGGTTTGCGCGGTGACGGTTTGTTTACCGGCGTTAATCATGTCGGCGTCGATGGTTTCCTCATCGGGAAATTCGCCCATCCCCAGCAGGCCGTTCTCCGACTGGAGCATCACTTCAATGCCGGCGGGAATGTAGTTGGCCACCAGCGTCGGGATACCGATCCCGAGGTTGACGTAGTCGCCATCGCGCAGCTCCTGGGCGACGCGCATCGCCATTTGTTCACGGGTCAGCATCTCAGTGCCCTCCGGCGCGCAGGGGGCGCTGTTCAATACGTTTTTCGAATTGCCCGACGATCAGCCGGTCGACATAGATCCCCGGAGTATGGATGGCGGAGGGGGGCAGTTCGCCCGGCGGCACAATCTCTTCCACCTCCACCACCGTAATGCGCCCGGCGGTGGCCATCAGCGGGTTGAAATTCTGCGCGGTGTGGCGATAGACCACGTTGCCGTACCAGTCGGCTTTCCAGCCTTTGACCAGCGCGAAATCGCCGCGGATCGCCTCTTCAAGGATGTAGTGTCTTCCGTCGAACTGGCGCACCTCTTTGCCTTCGGCGACCGGGGTGCCATACCCGGTGGCGGTGTAAAAGCCGGGGATGCCGGCGCCGCCGGCGCGGATTTTTTCCGCCAGCGTTCCCTGCGGGGTGAGTTCTACCGCCAGCTCGCCGCTCAGCACCAGCTGTTCAAACAGCGCGTTTTCCCCGACGTAAGAGGCCACCACCTTGCTGACCTGGCGCGACTCCAGCAGCATGCCGAGACCGAAACCGTCGACCCCGCAGTTGTTGGAGACCACCGTCAGCCCCTGCACCTGGCGACGCTGCACCTCGGCGATCAAGTTCTCGGGAATGCCGCACAGGCCGAAGCCGCCGGCGAGCAGCGTCATGCCGTCCGTTAACCCTTCCAGCGCCGCTTCGTAACTGGCGACGCGTTTATCCAGTCCTGCCATCTTGTCTCTCCTGCCTTGCGATAGCCTTATCATTGGCGCAGGCGACTGATTTGATAATTTTGAATTTGTGACTCACTCATTTGGAATTTTAATTAATTTCCTGTTAACTAATTTTTTTCAATTAGTTAACAGGAAGAAAAATGAGAATGAGTGTCAAACAGTTACGCGCGTTTTTAGCGGTAGCTCACACTCTGAATTTCGCCCACGCCAGCGAAAGGCTGAATCTGTCGCAGCCAGCTCTCAGCCTGACCATCAAAGGGTTGGAGGAGGCGCTGGGCGGCGCGCTGCTGCAGCGCAGCACCCGCAAAGTGACCCTCACCCAGGAGGGGGAACTCTTTCTGCCGATGGCCCGTCAGCTGCTGGCCGACTGGGATAACGTCGAGGAGGCCATGCGTCAGAGCTTTACCCTGCAGCGGGGTAAAATTTCGGTCGCCGCGATGCCGTCGTTTGCCGCCAACGTTCTGCCGGAGGCGCTGAAAGCCTTCCGCGACCGCTATGCCGGGGTGAACGTTACGGTGCATGACGTGATTAATGAGCAGGTGATCGAGATGGTGCGCGAGGGGCGGGTGGAGATGGGCATCGCTTTCGAGCCATCGCCCAACCACAACCTGCTGTTTACCCCGCTGGCGGTGGACCGCTTCGTGGCGATTGTTCCCCAACAATCCCCGCTGGCGAAGAAAAAGCAGCTCTCCTGGCAGGAGCTGTTGACCCTCGACTTTATTACCCTGCAGCGCCCCTCGGCGGTACGCCTGATGCTGGAGGAGGCGCTGGCGCGCAGCGGACGTCAGCTGGACGTGGCGCTGGAGAGTCATCAGCTGGTGACGGTGGGGAGGATGGTGGCCAGCGGCCTGGGGGGCAGCGCGGTGCCGGCGCTGTGTAAAACGCAGATGGCATCGTTGGGCGCCGTCTGCATCCCGCTCAGCGATCCGCCGATTGAGAAGTGCGTCGGCGCGATCCATGCCGGACATCTGCCGCTGTCGAAGGCGGCGCAGGCGCTGCTGGATACGCTGAAAGGGTTTTTACCCACCTGAAGGTGTGGGCGTCAAAAAAAAACCGGCCTGCTGGCCGGTTTGACAATCAGATTTTGCAGGCGTCGCCGCAGTCGTCGTCGGCAACGATCGCCTGGGCTTTTTTGTCCGCTTCTTCCAGACGCTCCGCGTTGCGCTCTTCCGCTTCATCCAGGCCGCTGAAGACCAGGTTGTCGAGATCTATTTCCATAAGTTACCTATCGTTACTGGTTTTGAATCAGGGTCAAGTATAGGGCATAACCGCCAGCGGATGTAGCCGCGCTTCGCGCCGAAGGCACAGAGCGTTAAGTCGCTGAGCGGAGGGCGTTACCTACCATAAATAATCGTTGACAGAATAAGTTTAGCGACAAATAACGTCGCCAGGATAATTTCCTGCCTAAATATTAAATGAAAGGACAACGAAGGAGTAATTAAGCGTTGACGAAACGCTTTTATGTTAATATGGCCGCGATTATGGATGAATCTATGGATCTTAATCAATGGAACATACTGTTGCAGGCGCCATCAAAGAATGGCGTAAACATAATAAAGTGATCGGTCAGGTCAAAATAAGCTATAAAAAAATTTTACGAAAATGCAGAGAGCTCTCGCTCGCAGGAGGTAAATACAGAGAATATCAAGGACTTTGTGCGAAATATCAGTGCGCGCGGTTGACCGCGGTGACCAAAGGACTGGTGCCTTTTGAGGATAAACCGTTTAAAGCGTATCTCAATAAACGGCTGTCAAAACGACGCAAACTGGATATTGCCCATGGTTCACTGAATTTCATCGAGAAAACGTTTCACCCTGATGTCCTGCCGCAGCTCTACAATGTCGCGGATTTTGGCCGAGAGATGTTTTCTATTCCCTTGAAAAATGGCGATAAGCTTGACGTTAAGCTGCTGGCCTCGCCGTTTCAGGAGGAAGGGGAGCTGATGCTGCAGCTGTTTCTTGGCGACCGGCGCGTCTATAGCGTCTGTTTTTCCTGCACCGACGATGGCCGCGCTTATATCGGCGGCATCCAGGGCGGGAAAGATATCACCAATGACGAAGTGAAGGTGCTGACTAAAGAGCTGCATGGCGCGCGGCCGAAAAATATCATCATGAGCGTGCTGTATGGTTTGCTGCGATATTTCAACATCTCCACGGTCTACGCCATCGATTCTGATTACCACGTGAAAAGCGATCTGGTGAAAGCCAGTTATTCATCGCTGTGGCTGGAAATGGGCGGTGAGAAACAAGCTCGCGGCTGGTATAAACTGCCGGCGCAAGAGATCAAAAAGAGTATTGAAGAGGTGAAAAGTAAGCACCGGAGCCAGTTTATTAAGCGCGAAGGTCTTAAAGAGCTGATTCAGATTAATATGGCGAATGCCCTGCAGCAAATTACCTTGCCTGCGCGGGTGAATTAACGCCGCTCACACGTCAGGCGGGCAGCAGGGGGCTGCTGCCCGTCTGACGATATCCTTTCTTCACTGGCGCGTTTCCAGCCAGATTTCATCCTATCCCAGGGCTTTTGTGGCCGGTCGAAAATGGCGAGGCCGCGCGTCCGGCAAGCAGTGCCAGGAATACATTCTTCAGGTTTCGGCATGGGTACCGGCTTTGACGATCTGTAGCGCGCTGGGGCTCGCCACGCTGCCGCTGGCGGTGACGAACCCCGGATGGACAGTCTCGCCGCTGGCGCTGTCCACCAATGCAATATGCGACGCGCTATGCAGCACGTGCTGGTGGCCCCATTCCATCAGGGCGAACAGCACCAGCGCCGGGATACTGCTGTGGCTGGTGCCGATGGCCGCCGCCGCCGCGGTGGGCCTTATCGTCCATATGGCGGGACTGTCCGGCGCAGGATGAGGTTGGGCGGCAACGGGCCAGCGACCCGTTAGCGCCCAACCGGACCGGGGACCATCAGGTCGTGGGGCTTTCGCGGGTGGCCCGCGTCAGCGGGTTGCTGTCGAGTTCCAGCTGGTCGCGCAGCGCCCAGCCGCGCAGCTTGCCGGGGTTAAGCAATCCCGCCGGGTCGAGAGACTGTTTCACCGCCACGACGTCGGGACGAATCACGCCCTGTTTGCCGTCCTCAACCTGCAGCACGTGGGGGTTGTTAATCTTGACGTCGTTGTCGCGAAATATCTGCATGATGGCGTTAAGACGTTCGGGCGTGGTATAGCGCACCAGCTGCAGACCGCTGGCGGTGAGATTGCCCTCGATATCGCGCAGGAATTCAATATGGGACATCACCTCCCCGGCGAAGTGCTGCTCCATCTGTAAAATTTGCTGCGGATAGCGCAGCGGATCAAACGCCGTCTGCAGATAGGTCAGCGTATTGTCCACCTTGAGCGCATGCAGGGTGGTGTGGTTCCAGCAGTATTCCATTAACGAGCCGTTGCGCGTCCGGGCCTCCTCGCTGGCCTGCCGGATGGCGTTGCTCCCGCGATGGCGCGGTAACAGGCTGGCGCAGAGTCCTTCGCTCTCCTCGGCGATCAGGCTGATAACCGCATGCTGCCCGGCGCGGTAACGATCCTTGAGGTGGCTAAAATAGTCAGCGATCGGCGTGGCCAGCAGCGCCACCTGGCGCTTCACCAACCCCGGCGAGCGGACGCAGGCGTTGGCATAGTTCAGCGCATCGGCGAAATCGTCAAACACGTCCAGGCGTTCAATCCACTGGTGCGCAGGCGCCAGCGCCAGCTCAACCTCCAGGATAATGCCGTTGGTGCCGTAGGCGTGATGCAGGAGCAGCGCTTCGGGAGCCGGGACGGTCAGCACGCGGGGGACCGGCTCGACGGTCATTACTTTGACGCTGAGCACATTGCCGGGCGCAGCCAGCGGCCCATAGTTGATGGAGCCGATGCCGCCGAACCCGCCGCCGTAGAGACCGCCCAGGCTCGCCAGTCGATAGGTCGACGGCATACAGCGCAGCTCCCAGCCCGTCTGGCGGGCGGCGGTTTCGATGTCCGCCAGGCGAATGCCGGCCTGGGCCCTCACTGTGCCGTTGCCGAGGGCGACGATCTGGTTGAGCCCGGTCATATCCACCAGCAGCCCGCCTTCGAGGGGGACCAGTTGGCCATAGTTGCCGGTGGCGCTGCCGCGCAGGGTCAGCGGCAGCTGGAGCTGCGCGCAGGCGGAGACCAGCTGGCGCAGCTCCTCTTCATCGCGCGGGCGAACCACCGCGTCCGCCTGTTTCCCCGCCAGTTGCTCGGTGAGTAGCGGACTGAACCAGTGAAAATCGCGGGAGAGCCGTTTGATCTTCGCCGGCTGTAAGGTCCACTCCAGCGCCGGGAGTGCCTGCTGGATCGCCGCGACCGCGTGTTGACGCTGTTCATCAGTCATCATTCTTTTTCCTGTTCGTCAGCAGAACATTAATGAGATTGCACGGCTTCGCTTTCATGCCAGGCGCTAAGCGCCCGGCGCGAAACCCAGGACATCACGCCAAACAGCGCGATACCGGCGAGAGAGATCAGCAGCAGCGCGGCAAACATCAGCGGGATATCCAGCTGGTAGCCGGCCTGCAGGATCTGATAGGCCAGTCCGGTATTGGTCCCGCCGGTCCCGGCGACAAACTCCGCCACCACCGCGCCAATCAGCGACAGCCCACTGGAAATACGCAGCGCGCCGAAGAAATAGGGCAGCGCCGAGGGGATACGCAGCCGCACCAGCGTTTGCCAGCGGCTGGCGTGATTGAGGCGAAAATAGCTCAGCAGGCCGGGGGAGACGCTGCGCAGTCCTTGGGTGGTATTGGAGATGATGGGGAAGACCGCCATCAGGGTGGCGCACACCACCAGCGAGAGGGTGGCATCCTTCACCCAGATGATGATCAGCGGGGCGATGGCGACGATCGGCGTCACCTGCAAAAACACGATGTAGGGAAACAGGGCGGTTTCCACAAAGCGGTTCTGCACCAGGATAAACGCCACCGCGGCGCCGATGACAATCGACAGTAGAAACGAGATCAGGGTGATCTTGAGGGTGAACAGCAGCGCCAGCAGCAGCGGCGTGAGATGCGTCCACAGGCTTTCCAGCATCACCAGCGGCGACGGCACCAGAAAGGCCGGGATACGGAAATAGCTCACCGCGCCCTGCCACAGGAGCACCATCGCCACCGCGACGAGGGTCGGATAGAGAATTTTGAGAAAACGCGGATGCTGGATCCACGGCGTTGCGGTTGTATTTTTCATATTATGACTCCATACCGGACTGGCTGGCCTGCAACAGACTGTCCTGCAGCTGACGGGCATACAGGGAAAAGGCCGGGCTGACGCGGAACGCCTCGCTGCGCGGGAACGGCTCGCGGATGGGGATATCTTCGACCACCCGTCCGGGACGGGCCGCCATCATGATCACCCGCTGGGAGAGAAACACCGCTTCGTGGATCGAGTGGGTGACGAACACTACCGTCAGGTTTTGCTCCTGCCAGAGACGCAGCAGGTCGCTGTCGAGTTTGTTACGCGTAATTTCATCCAGCGCGCCGAAGGGCTCATCCATCAGCAGCAGCTTTGGTCGGGTGACCAGGCCGCGGGCGATGGAGACGCGCATTTGCATGCCGCCGGAGAGTTCGCGCGGCAGGACGTCGGCGAACTTGCCGAGGCCCACCAGCTCAAGGACTTCACTCACCCGGGTATTTCCCTCCGCCCGCGGCACGCCGGCCAGATCCAGCGGCAGCCTGACGTTATTGCGCACGCTGCTCCACGGCATCAGGGTGGCTTCCTGGAAGACGAACGACAGCGGATGCTGGGCCTTTTCCCGACTGTCGCGCCGCCACAGCATCAGCTTGCCGTCGCTGGGCTCCACCAGGCCGGCGACCATCTTCAGCAGGGTGCTTTTACCGCAGCCGGACGGGCCGAGCAGGGTAATAAACTCCCCCTGATTGATGGTCAGGTTGACGGGCAGCAGCGCCCGGGTGCCGTTGCTGTAGATTTTCTCCGCCGACAGCACCTCGATGGCCGGGGTGGCAGCGGCGGGTATAAAGCGGGTATCGCTCATCACGGTCAGTTTCGGGGCGGTATTCATGGCATCACTCCGGCGTCTTTGACCATCTCCAGGGTGTAAGTCTGCTCAAACGGCACCTTGCTGGCGTCGATCAGTTTGTTTTTCACCAGCATGTCCCAGGTTTTCTTCAGCCGCGGCTCGGTGATGATGCCGATGCCGCCGGTCTTAGCATCGCCGCCGGTCACCAGCTGGTACTGCTTCATCTGGGCAATGCCAAAGGCGATCTGCTCGGCGCCCATTTGCGGATTTGCTTTACCGATCAGGCTGTTGCCGGGGGCGGGATCCTGCAGGTAGCTTTTCCAGCCTTCCATGGAGGCTTTGACGAAGGCCGCCACCGCCGCCGGACGTTTGCGGATGGTGTCGGCCATACAGATAATCGAGTTGCCGTAGGGCGGGTAGCCCCAGTCGCTGAGCGGATAGACATAGAACGGCTGCCCGCCTTTAGCGACGGAGAACGGCTCAGAGGTCACGTAGCCCTGCTGCACCAGGTTTTTATCGGCGAGGAACGGCTGAACGTTAAAGGTATAGGGGCGCACTTTGCTGCCAGCCAGACCCAGCTCGCTTTTCGCCCACGGCCAGAAGGAGGTATAGGCCTCGGTGGCGAGCAGGAAGGTTTTGTCTTTAAGTTCCGCCGGGTTCTCCACCTTGTCATGGGTGATAAACACCGTCGGCGAGTGCTGGAACACGGTGGCGACGGTCACCGCGTGCACCCCGGCCTGCCAGGTCTCCAGCGCCTGGCCGTTGTCGCCAAGGGTGCAGTCCGCCTGACCGGCCGCCATCAGCTGCATGACGTTGATCTGCGGGCCGCCCATTTTAATTTCGACATCGAGACCGGCGTGTTGATACAGCCCGGTGGCCTGGGCCTGGTAAAACCCGCCGTGCTCGGCCTGGGCATACCAGTTGGTGAGAAAGGTAAACTTCTCCGCCGCGAAGCAGGAGGCTGAGGTCGCGAGGGCGGCCACGGTCAGCAGGGTAAAAACGGGCGTCAATCTGGTATTCATCAGGGCTCCCTGGATTCAGCAGCGAAAGAAGGTGGTAGGGACTGCACAAAGCCGTGCCAGTGCTGTTTGCCCCAGGTCGGTTCGCGACGTTCGACCCAGGCCATGCGGTGGATCTCGATGATCGCCTGCGCCCAGCTGGCGGCGAGGGAGTCGAGAAGCCCTTCGCCTTGCTCCCGCGTCGCCGGGGTCGGGTCGCCAATCACCCCGCTGGGGCCAAAGTCATACGACGCCCACGCCGCCGCCGGACGGCCTTTCGACAGGGTTGGGCAGGGGAATTCCGGGGGGAAATTAGCGACGGCCCGTTCCATATGGACGCACTCCGGCGCCAGCGCCAGCATCAGCGCCGTTTCGCTATGCCCGGCGTGCATCGCCATCCGCTGTTCATGCGGGCTGAGAAACTGTTTTTCGCAGTTGGGCACGTTGAACACGTCGTGGGGGATGGCGATGAAATCCCCGTGGCGCAGGCGCATTTCCCGGCAGGCGATCTGCAGGATCTGCGGCTGGCCGCCGTGGCCGTTGATCATCAGCAGCTTGCGAAAACCGGCCCGATAGAGAGATTCGGCGATCTCCAGCAGGGTATGCAGCAGCGTATCGCCGCTGAGGGTCAGGGTGCCGGGAAAATGCAGATGCTCCTCGGACTTACCGTAGACGATCGGCGGAATGGCGTAGGCCGGGATCGTCGCCGGCAGCCTGGCGAGGGCATGGCCCGCCACGCCGGAAGATATCACGCTGTCCACCGAGCAGGGCAAATGCGGGCCGTGCTGTTCGATCGCCCCGGTGGGGAGGACGATAACCGTATTGCTTTTATCCGGCAGGGCGGCCACGTCCGTCCAGCTCAGAAAAGGAAGAAAGCGCGCGGCAGGAATGTAACCGTTAATCATCGCGGTGCCTCGGAGTTAAATGACGGGGGTAACCAGACGGTCGCTTCGACTTCAATCAGTACCGTGGCGTCGGGCAGCATTTCGCTGACCTGCACCACGGTGGAAACGGGCGGCTGGTCGGGGTAAAACAGCTTCCTGACCCGGCTGTAATAGGGAAAATGGTCAAGGTTGCGAAAGTACTGCACCAGTTTGATAACGTCGCTCATCTGCCCTCCCGCGGACGCCACGGTGCGGCGGATGCTCTCCAGGACGTACCAGCTCTGGGCGAGGATCGGGCCCTGTTTCGCATCGGTTGAAAATTCGCCGGTCGCCCCCAGCAGCTCCCGCACCGGCTCAGGCACATCCTGAAAGCCGTTGACGATGGCGCCGGTCAGGGGATTGACCGGAATAATGCCGGAGAGAAAGATAAAATCGCCGGCTCTGCGCCAGGCAGCATACCGCGCCAGCGGCGCCCCGGCGCCTGCTTCAAGACTCATGTGCCATCTCCTCCTGCCACACGCGTCGGTGGGTTAACCTGCCGTGGTTAACCACCAGACGGGCGGCGCTGTTTAAAGGCCAGGTAAAACGGTCGCTACCCGGGAAAATCACCACGCTGGCCGCCGCCCCGACGGCAAAGGGCGCCGCGTCTGCCGGCGAACCGGTTAGCGCCGCGCGATCGCAGATCAGCCGCGACTGCCGGTCGAACAGGTCGCTGAGCTGAGCGCTGAACAGACCGCAGGCCAGGGTGTCCAGCGGGTCATAGCTCCCCGCCGGGCAGAAGGCATCCTGCACGTTGTCGCAGCCGAGCAGGGTGGCCACGCCGGCGGCCTGCGCCTCGTGCAGCAGGGTGATCCCCCGCTGGCGCGGCGTGCGGCCGAACGTCGCATCCTGCAGCAGCAGGTTGGTCATCGGCAGAGCGATAAGGGTGACGCCGTGCGCCGCCAGCTGGCGCAGGATCGGCGCCGCCTGTTCGTCGCTGCCGGCGGCCAGCGCGCAGCCGTGGCTGCAGCAGATATGTCCGGGAAAAGGGTGGCGGGAGAGATGATCCGCCAGCCAGGTCAGCCCCTGAGACACTTCGCTGAGCTCCTCATCAATATGCAAATCCAGATCCAGATCCCAGCGGGCCGCGCTGCACAGCAGATTTTCCATGGCGGCGGCGTCCCAGTTGGAGGAGTGGATGAAGCCGCCCAGCAGGCAGCGCTCTCCGCTGTTGGCGACCGTCCGGGCGATGGCCTCCGCTTGCGCTGGCTCGCGAAACAGGGGCAGCGGGACCAGCGCCACCCGCTCCAGGGTGATGCCGACGGTATCGAGGCGGGCGATCTCCTGCCAGGCGTCCGGCGCGTCGGCGGTAAACCAGTCGACATGGCTGCGCAAATGGGTCACGCCATTCGCTGCCGCCCGGGCCAGCGCGGCGGACGCCCGACGTTGAATATCCGCCCTGGTCCAGTGCCGGCGATCCTCGTGCATAGCGTGGATCGCCGCCAGCAGCCCGGCCTGCGCCGGACGGCAGCGTTCAATGGTGAATGTCTTGTCCAGATGGGCATGGGGTTCCACCAGGCCGGGGAGCGTCAGGGCTCCCGCCAGGTCCCACAGGCCGGGAGTCGGCTGGTCGGTTGGGGTCAGTGCGGCAATCCGGCCGTCGCGAAAGGCCAGGTCCGCCAGCAGCGGCTCACCGTTGGCCCGCGTCGGCCAGCCGTCGGGCAGCGCCCAGGCCGGGAGTCGGGCGCGGCTGATCCCGACGAGCGGCGCGCAAGAGGAGGGGAACGTCATCGTCAGTCTCCTCACAGATCCAAAACCAGAAGCGGGGATTTTGCCCGCGAACAGCAGAGCGTGATCTGGTCGTTGTCGGCTTTCTCTTCCGCCGTCAGCACGCTGTCCCGGTGCTCGGGGATCCCGTCGAGGACCCCGGTAATACAGGAGCCGCACATTCCCTGTTCACAGGAGAGCATGACCTCCACCCCGGCGTGCTGTAATACCTGAGCAATGGTTTGATCCGCGGCGACCTGCAGGCGCTGCCCGCTGGAGGCCAGCTCAATATAAAACGCATTTTTCGCCGCAGTATTATTTTCCGCCGCGGGAGTAAAACGCTCGAATACGAACTGCGACGGCGACCAGCGATATTCCTCCATGACCGACCGCAGTCGCTGAATAAAACCCTCCGGGCCGCAGGCTATTACTACGGTATCAGGGTGGGGCACAGTTAAGCATTCCGGGACCCGCTGGCGAAACGACGCGCCTTCCTCGCTGCAGTGAATGGCCACCGTGCCGTTCGCAGTCAGCTGGTTCAGGCGCGGGGAGAAGGCCGTCTGGCGCGAACTGGCGACACAATAATGCAGCTCCTGCGCCCCCTTTCTGGCGGCAATCGCTTCAGCCATCGCCAGCAAAGGCGTGATGCCGATACCGCCGGCAAACAGCAGGTAGCGCCCGGCCTGCGGCAGGGGAAAATGGTTGCGCGGCGGCGAAATGGCGAGCCGATCGCCGGCTTTGAGCTGCTGGTGCAAATAGCGTGAGCCGCCGGTGGAGGTGTCAGTCAGCCTGACGCAAATTTCATAAGTATTACTGCGGTCAGGCGTGCCGCACAGGGAATACTGCCGCGGACCGACGCCGGGAATAATAATATCGATATGCGCCCCGGCGGAGTAGGCCGGTAATATTTCCCCGGCCGCCGCCTGCAAAATTATGGATAGATTTCCCTGTCCGTTGGGGCGTATTTCCCCGACCGAGACCGAAATAAGATCGTGGCTGTGCATTACCGTTTTCTCTCCCTCACTCCGCTGTCTGCAGGGCGGCCAGGGGCGGCGAAGAGATAACTCCCCTTCGCGGTGAACTGTCCGGCGTGCAAGAAAATGGGTGAAACGATCGTTTCTCCGCTATGAATGCTACGGTATTGTGATAAAACTGTTGCGTCCAGAGCTTTGATTCGCACAACCCGTTGCAAAAAAGAGAGCACCCAAACCATGTTTGCCTTCTCCCGATTTCTGCTCTATTTCACCGAAGTGGCCCGTCAGGGATCGTTTCGTAAAGCGTCAGAGGCGCTGCATGTGTCGGCGTCTTCCATCGACCGTCAGATTTTGCGCGTGGAACAGGAGCTGGCGATGCCGCTCTTCGAGCGCCATCCCACCGGGCTGAGGCTGACCGCCGCCGGGGAGCTGCTCCTGCACGCGGCCAATAACTGGAAAAAGGACTTTACCCGGGTCTGCGAGCAGCTGGACGATCTGCGCGGGTTGCGGCGGGGGCATGTGCGCATCGCCACCATCGATGCCATTAACCGGCATTTCTTTTCGACGATGCTCAAAGAGGTGCATAAACATTATCCCAACATCTCTTTTACATTGACCACCATCAACAATATCCACATCCAGCAGGCGCTGATCTCCGGCGAGGCGGATTTCGGCATCATGCTCAATCCGCAGACCTCCCGTGAACTGCAGGTCCGGGCGTTTGCCGAAATGAATATGGGGATCGTGGTGCCGACCGGCCATCCGCTGGCCAGCCGCAGCGCGGTGCGCTTTAGTCAGTGCCTCGACTACCCGTTTATCCTGCCGTCCGCCCCATTGATGATCAGCGAGCCGGTGGAGGCGCTGGTGAACATCAGCGGCAACGAGGTGAAGGAGGTGGCGGTATCGAATAACATTCACATGATCCGCACCCTGATCAAAGAGCAGATGGGCATCGGCATCCTGTGCCGGCTGGATATTCTCGATGAGATTGAGTCCGGCCAGCTGGCGTTTGTGCCGCTAACCGATCCGCAGCTTAAGCCTTTCACGCTGGCGCTGTGCGTCTCGCCCGCCCGCCAGCTTTCCCTTGCCGCCTCGATGATGCTGAACCAGCTGGAGATGCTCTTCAGCCAGCTGTGAAATGTCGGGCAGGCACTAAAATCATTCATTAGCGCACCATTATGGTGCGTTTCTTGTGAGCATGAATCAAAGGTTGCATGCCCAAGGGCGGCGGCGCAGGCGATTTCTCGCGGCCGCTCGCAGGCGTTTAAATCTGGCATTGTTTTTGTATAGCTGAGTGTGAGTAGAAGCGGTCAGTACGGGTTATCCATACGGGACATTGCTCAGTCACCATGTCGCGGTTCAATGTTGACCGGGATGGGAGGCTGAGCCACATTCGCTCGCTCCCCCTCCCGGCGTAAAGAGGAGAGGGATATGAAAACAGGCGCACGCCTTCCCCGGGGCATACGCTGGCTGGGCCTGATGGCTCTCGGCGGTGTCTCGCTGGCCGTTCAGGCCGAGGAGAAAATCGTTCTGCTGACCTCCTGGTACGCCCAGGCGGAGCAGGGGGGGTATTATCAGGCTCAGGCCACCGGGCTGTACAAAAAATACGGTCTCGACGTCGAGATCCGCTCCGGCGGACCGCAGGTCAACGGCATGCAGTTGCTGTTGTCGAAGCGGGCCGATGTGATCATCGGTTACGACCTGCAGCTGCTGGAAGGCATTCAGCGCGGCTTCCAGGCAAAGGCCATTGCCGCGCCCTTTCAGTACGATCCCCAGGGGCTGCTGACTCATGCCGATGTCACCTCTCTGCAGGGGCTGAAAGACAAAACCCTGCTGGTTTCCAGCTCCGGTCAGGCGACGTGGTGGCCGTGGCTGAAGGCGCAATACCAGCTGAGCGACGCGCAGGTTCGCCCCTATACCTTCAATATTCAACCCTTTGTCGTCGATGACGCTGTCGCCCAGCAGGCCTATGTCAGCTCCGAGGTGTTCCAGGTGCAGAAGGCCGGAGTGAAGGCGAACTTCTTCCTCTTTTCCGAACACGGCTATCCCCCCTACGGCGGCATCCTTATCGCCCGCCCGGACACCATCGCCGAGCGTAAAGCGGCGATGGCGAAGTTTGTCCGCGCCTCAATGGAGGGCTGGGTGAGCTATCTCAAGGATCCGGAGCCGGGCAATGCGTTGATTAAGCAGGACAACCCGAAAATGACCGACGATCTGCTCGCCTGGGGCGTGACCCAGATCCGTGAGCATCACCTGATCGACGGCGGGGATGCCGCCAGCCAGGGCTGGGGGACGATGACCGACGCGCGCTGGCAGAAGACCCGCGACTTTATGGTCAGCGCCGGTCTGCTGGCGGCGGCCACCGACTGGAAACAGGCCTACACCACCGAATTTGTTCAGGCCATGCAGGTTAAACCCTGAGGAGCAACGCCATGTCATTAATGATTAAAAATGCCCATGCCATCCTCAGCGGTCTGCCCGGAGAGGCGGCGCGGCTGGCCGGGCCGGATATTCGCATCCGCGACGGCAAGATTGCCGCCATCGGCAGCCTGACGCCGCTGCCGGAAGAGCGACAGATCGATGCCCGCGACTGCGTGATCTATCCGGCGTGGGTGAACACGCACCACCATCTTTTTCAGTCGCTGCTGAAGGGCGAGCCGCAGGGGCTGAACCAGAGCCTGACGGCCTGGCTGAGCGCCACGCCGTACCGCTTTCGCGCGGCTTTCGATGAACATACCTTTCGTCTGGCGGTGCGCATTGGCCTAGTGGAGCTTCTGCGCTCGGGCTGCGCCAGCGTGGCGGATCACAACTACCTGTACTGGCCGGATATGCCTTTCGATACCTCGGAGATTGTCTTCAGCGAAGGGGAAGCGCTGGGGATGCGCATCGTCCTGTGCCGGGGTGGGGCGACCCAGGGGCGGGCGGTGGAAAAGGATCTGCCGGTGGCGCTGCGTCCGGAAACCTTCGACGGCTATATGGCGGATGTCGAACGGCTGGTCAGCCGCTATCACGACCCCCGGCCCGAGTCTCTGCGCCGGGTGGTGATGGCGCCCACTACCGTCCTGCACTCCGCGCCGGGCGCCCAGCTGCGGGAGATGGCGAAGCTGGCCCGCCAGCTGGGGATCCGGTTGCACAGCCATTTATCGGAAACCGTCGATTATCTCGACGCCGCGCGGCAGAAATTCGCCATGACGCCGGTGCAGTTCTGCGCGGAGCACGACTGGCTGGGAAATGACGTGTGGTTTGCCCATCTGGTGAAGCTGCTGCCGGAGGAGATTGCCCTGCTGGGCCGCACCGGAACCGGCATCGCCCACTGCCCGCAAAGCAACGGCCGGCTGGGCAGCGGTATCGCCGATCTGCTGGCGTTAGAGCAGGCCGGGGTCCCGGTCTCGCTGGGGGTGGACGGCGCCGCCTCGAATGAAGCGGCGGATATGCAAAGCGAAGCCCATGCCGCATGGCTGCTGCAGCGCGCGCGCAAGGGGATGCTGGCGCAGCCGCGCTACGCCGGGGGCACCTTTGAGGGTGGGGCCGATGCGGCCACGGTGGAGGATGTAGTGCGCTGGGGCAGCGCCGGAGGGGCGCAGATCCTCGGCTTAGCGCAGAGCGGCACCCTGCAGGTCGGCATGCAGGCGGACCTTGCCATTTACCGGCTGGACGATCCGCGCTACTTCGGCCTGCACGATATGGCCATTGGGCCGGTGGCCTGCGGTGGGCGCGCCGCGCTGAAGGCGCTACTGCTCAATGGCCGCCCCATCGTGGAAGACGACGCCATTCCCGGTCTCGACCTTGACGCGATGCGTCACGACGCGCTGGCGGCCGTCCGTACCCTCCAACAGCGCGCCGCTGTTTAACTGATAACAGGATAATGACGATGACCTCAACCACCCAGAATCAACGCTACGCCTTACAGGAACTGGAAAAAGAGGCGCTGATGGGCGCCGAGGGCGAAGAGACCTTCGCCCGCGAAGTGCGCTGTATCGACCTGTCGAACTTTGCCGCAAGAAAAAATGACATTGCCGAACAACTGTGGGAGGCGGCGGTGGAGATTGGCTTCTTCCAGGTCAGCCATCACGGTATTCCGCTGGCGGATATCCGCCAGGCGTTCAGCATGACCGAGGCGTTTTTCGACCTGCCCGACGAGGTGAAGCGCCAGTATCCGCTGGCCGGCAACGCCGGCTGGGAAAGCAAAGCGCAGGTTCGGCCGTCGACCCGCACCCCGGATCAAAAAGAGTCGTATCAGATAACCCGGCCTCTGATGGCCGGGCGCTGGCCCAGCGATCGGGAGTTGCCAGCATTCCAGCAGACAATGCTCGGGTTTGAGTCGCAGTGCTGGCAGCTGGGGATGAAGATCCTCTCCTGCTTTGCTTTAAAGCTCGGTTTTCCGGAATCGTTTTTTACCACCGCGCACGATCCGCAGCGTGACACCTATCAGAGCACCTTGCGCATGCTGCATTACTATGCAACCGAGCAGTCGCAGCAGGGGATGTGGCGGGCCGGCGCGCACACCGATTTTGACTGCCTGACGCTGCTGTTCCAGCGCCCCGGCCAGGGCGGCCTGCAGGTTTGTCCCGGTAAAGACCGCGAAAGCCAGCAGTGGACCAGCATTGAGCCGCGGGAGGAGGTGATCACCTGCAATATCGGCGATATGCTGATGCGCTGGAGCGACGACCAGCTGCCGTCTAACTTCCATCGGGTGAGAAATCCGCTGCCCCATGAATATCAGGGGCAGCGCTACAGCCTGGCGTTTTTTTGCCAGGCCAATAAAGATGTCGAGATCCTCGGGCCGCAGAGGAAGTACCCGCCCATCAGCGCCGAGGATTATCTGCAGCAGCGGATCCAGGCCAATTTTGCCAAAGGGTAAGATGCTCCCTTGCGTGGTATACCTGCCGCCGGCTTTCGCTGGCCGGGCGGCAGGATCTCCGCCGCTGAGCTTTTCAGGGAAGGGGTCGGTGAGGCAGAACCTGTCGGTTACAGAGAGCTGAGCTCCAGTTGAGCAACGGTTAATTCCAACTGATACGTGATCAATGTGAATGTATTAATCTGTCTCTGTAATGCGTTCTGTCGAAATGCAGAGGTGTGACACTGATATGCCCCGCCCTCACTGCAGAACCTTCACTGTCTGATGGTTCAGCATTTTCACTTCTTTCCAGATTCAGCCATGCGTAAGGAATAGCTCGAAGATCCTCACGCACTATAACGCCGATGTTATTCAGATTGCCTTCCCCCTGACGTGTGATGGCAATATCTTTTATGCTGTCGGGTTCTACGTCAGGAAGGTTGACATTAAAGCAGGTTCCGTAGTCCCACCGGCCCTGAATCAGGTACTTCAGTACGATTTCCGACGCATGTTCTGCAGTGTCCCAGTGAATATTATGCCTGTTGTTAAAATACTGGCTCAAGGCGATAGCACGAAAACCAAGAAGCACACCTGTCATCGCTGCCCCCACGGTGCCCGAAAAGATCGTTTCGTTACCAATATTCGCCCCCCTATTAATACCTGAAAGAATAAAATCAGGGGGTGAATCAATCATGAGATGTCGCACCGCCATTGCAACACAGTCTGCAGGCGTTCCCTCGACAACATAGCGATGAACGCCCTTTTGACGGAACCTTAAAGGAGTGTGTAAAGAAAGAGACTGTGAGGTTCCGCTTCTGTCGCAAGCTGGCGCTACCACCCAGACTTCTTTTGCCAGGCGTTGACACACTTTCTCCAGTATCTTCAAGCCTGGCGCATCAAAGCCGTCATCGTTTGTAAGCAGAAGAGTGTTACAGATAAACCGTGACATAAACTTCTCCTTGTAAAAATACCTGCATGCATACACCATATAATTACCTATGAAACAATAGTAATAACATTATGGAATTAAAATTATGTTTTCTAGTGAGATCAGTGAATTCAGATATCAGCTCACAAGGCTTGCAAGGCAACTTCGGCGAATTTCTCAGAACGATCCCCAGTCGTGGTCGCGCATGCTGGTCGTCAGTGCAATAGACAGGATGGGAAATAATGTCACCCCGTCTGAGCTGGCTATGGCAGAAGATATCTACAGCTCTAACCTTGCAGTGATTCTCAGACAGCTTGAAGAAGAGGGCATGGTTGAGAGAAAGACTGATGCCACGGACCGCAGAAAGACGAGAGTCCGTCTTACAGAAAAAGGCTGCTCAGTACTGGCTGAAAGCCGGAAACGCCGCGATGACTGGCTGGCACAGGCCTTTGATGAGGCTCTGTCCCCTGAAGAAGCAACACACTTGTTAAAAATGACGCCATTGCTGAATAAACTAGCAGACCATACTTAATCATCAGTGATAGAGACAATGAAAAAAAGGGTATATCTGCAGATCCTGTTGCCGGTGCTGATGACGCTTATTGTTCTGTCAGTAACTAACTATTTTATTGTTTTGTCCCAGAAGGACTACCAGTCGAGGGTGGCTGAACGGTTATTACAATACTCCGAACGGGTAGCAGGGCAGTTAGCAGATGCTATTGAAGTTGCTGAAAGCTCAGGTATTGCAGGCTGTACACCAGCCGGTATCAATCTTTTGAGAACCATCCGACAAAAAAATAAATACATTGATGATATAGGTATCGTCAACGGCAACCGCATTCTCTGTACGGCTGGATGGGGAACATTAAGGAGCAGTATTCTCCTGTCGTCTCCTCCCTACCAGACGCCGAGCGGATATTTATTGTACCCGGTCAGAAAGGACAATGTTCATCTTCGCAACCCCGGAACCGTAACGATAAAACATAATATTGCAGTAGTATCTCCTGCGCTGACGTTTGCCAACGTCCTGAATGTGAATCCCGACTTTTACATTGCCCTGGCCGTGCGTAACGGGCAAAAGCAGCTCTTTTCCCTGGGGAAAAATTATCTTGCCCTGCAGGCGACATCGGGTTCTCCTTTTCGTATCAGTACCCGCCATTGCAGCCAGATCCGCGATTTATGTGTCACAACGAATAAACCGGACGGTGGGGTTATGTCACTCTCCTGGATGCTGATTTTCCTTCTGAGCCTGTTCGGGATAATTACCGGTTGCTGGATGGTCTCGCTTATCGATTCAGCTCTTGAAGCTAAAAACTCGCTAGAAAAACGGTTTATCCGGGCGGTCAAGAAAAAAGATTTTTATATTGAGTACCAGCCGATCGTTCAGGCCAGCGACAGAGTTGTGGTGGCGTATGAAGCCCTGGTCAGATGGCAGGACCGGTATTTTGGCCGGGTATCTCCGGAGCTGTTTATTGGCCTGGCCAGCAGGCTAAAACTGTACCAGAAACTATCAGGATTTGTGACGGAAACCGCTCTGGATGAAATGCAGGAACATCTGAGAAGAAATCCTTCACTCCGGCTTTCACTGAACGTAGGTGATAATGAAATGAATGACTGTCAGTTCCTGGAACAACTGGTATCAGGCTGCCGCCGCCTTAAAATTCAGCTCCAACAGATCAAACTGGAGATCACTGAAAGTTCACGATCTGAATCAGGTTTGATTGCCGCATTTTGCCAGCGAGCCAGGGAATATGGTTTTAATATTTCCCTGGATGATTTCGGTACAGGAACCGCGAATATCGAATGGCTGACGGTACTGGATTTTGATGAGATAAAAATAGACCGAATTTTTATTGCCAATATTGATGACCCCGTGAAGCGCGCCTTACTGGTTTCTGTGGTGAAAGGATTACGTGGCACCGGAAAACCACTGGTGTTTGAGGGGGTGGAAACACCCGCCCAGTTTAAATTTATCCGTTATCTGGATAAGAAAGCGCTGATACAGGGGTGGTTTACAGGAAAACCTGCGCCAATCGCTGCCTTGAACATACAGGTTTAAATAGCGTGGGTAAATCAGGTTCGGTTGCCATGTCATGCCTCTTTATTACAGGCCGTATGAGCTCGCGTATATCATCTCGGCTGCAGGCAAGATGTTTATGTCGCAGGCCAGTCCCGTCAGGAGACATAAATTACATACGCAATCAGATATATAGCGGCTAACAGTAGCAGGAGTTTAATGAACGAAAACAGGTCGTTTAGATAGCGCATCACAGTTTCTGCCTCCTCAGAATGAATAAGTAAAACCCACGGTGCCCGTGGCTTCATTACGCCGGGATACTATTGGGCTGTCTGCGGCATGATCGCCAAGCCATGTGTAGTCTGCGCTCACGAGTGAGGCCCAGTGTGGATCAAACTGATGGCTCCACGTCACTGTAGTTTCAACACCGCAAAATCCGCCTGTTGCTTTGTAACGCGTATAGCGGCTACGGCTGCTCTGCACATCGCTGACGCCATACCAGGTATTCATGTAGCGTGCGTCGCCAAACAGGGCCGCGGTCTGGAACGCGACGGTGTCCGTATCACTCTGCAGCGGCAAAAGAGTGACGGAGGCCTGATAATTAACACCCTGATCATCGCTGAGCGGCAGGGTTGCCTTTCCCTCAGCGCTGAACCAGGGAGTAAACTGCCAGCCTGCTGCCAGCGCCGTGTTAACGGTCGCCCTGATTTTTCCCATACCTTTCAGGCTGCTGGCACCGTCGCGCCAGTCTGAATCTTTGTCATCCCGTCCAAGGTTGTAACCCAGGGTATGCTCCAGATACAGTCCGCTGTCACTCTGCAGGTCATAGCCAATCCCTTTCCGGGCATCCGCGAAGAAGGCATCCTCTCTGGCCTGAAAGAACGGTACCACCTGGAGACGCATCTTTTCTGATCCACTGTAACGGGGCGCATACTGTGCGCCAGCACCTATTGCCACGCCATTCTGCGAGTCACTGCTGTCAGCCTGGGCTGTAGCTGAGGTTGTCAGGGCCAGACCGGCCATATACATCAGCATTTTTCCGGGTATCATTATGTCACCTCGTTATTTGTTCGTTATCCGCCCCTGCCCGGGCGGCCGCATCGCGAATCCGGAGTGTCACGCAGCTGTGTCAATAAACAGCCAGGGATTTATGAAGAAACTGTCAAGGTGAGTCATGCAGAGCAAAAATATTCTGATTATCGAGGATGACGCCGATGCGGCAGAGGTGCTGGAAGCCTATCTGCGTCGGGAAAGTTACACCGTTCGCGTCATGGCGGACGGTCTCTCAGGGCTTGAGCAGGCTCAACGCTGGCAGCCAGACCTGATAGTTCTGGACGTCATGTTGCCCGGCCTGAACGGCACTGAAGTGCTGGCGAAAATCAGGCGTAGTAGCGACGTTCCCGTCATTATGGTGACGGCTATCGGGGATACGCCCGATCGTATCGGTGCGCTGCGCTATGGGGCGGATGATTACGTGGTTAAGCCTTATCATCCTGGTGAAGTCGTTGCGCGTGTGCAGGCCGTGCTGCGTCGTAGCGGTGGCAGCAGAGATCCGCAGGAAGAGGTGTTGCGCTGGCAGGGGATGGAGGTCAATACGGGAGCGATGACAGTCACTGTGGCTGACAGTAAAGGCAGGGTAACCAGTGTTGACGTTACACCCACAGAATTCAATCTGCTGGTCACAATGATGCGCGCCCCGGTTCGCGCGCTGAGCCGTCAGTTTCTTCTGGAGCAGTGTCTGCCGGACAGCGACGCGCTGGAACGCGTGGTGGACACCCATATTTATAATCTGCGTAAAAAGCTCGAGTCAGCCGGGCAGTCTGACGTGCTGCTGAACGTGCGTGGCGTGGGTTACAGGTTTCGTCAGCCATGAAAGTAAAACAACCCCAGACGCTCTGGCGCTGGCTTTGCCTGCGCATTCTCACGCTTGCCATCGGCACAGTTTTACTGATAGCCCTGTGCATGTGGCTGCGATTTACTGTGCAGTATCTTTGGACCACGCACCGTATGCCGGAAGCGGTACTGAATGAATTTCTTACGCTCCGGGAACATCCGGAACTCAATCCAGCCCGGTACCATGAGATTATCGATAAATGGTGGGGCATAAGCTTTTCCAGTCCTTCCATCGCGTCGTCGGACTGGCTGACTGTCGGTGTTCTGGTGCTGGTCACCATCCCGTTTATTGCTTATTTTGGGTTGCGTCATGCCCGGCCCCTGTCGGCGCAGTTCAGCCAGCTCAGAATAGCTGCAGATGAGGTGACTGACGGTCATTTTGGTGCCCAGGCAGAGTTAACGCCTGAAGCACCCGCCGAACTTGTGCAGTTTGCGCAAAATTTTAATGCCATGACTCGCCAGCTGGCACGCTATGAAAAAGAGCTTCGCGCCTCACATGTTGCTATGGCGCATGAGTTACGATCGCCATTGACTGCGGCCATGGTGCGACTGCAGGCGCTGCTCGATGGTGTATTCACTCCTGAACAACGGCATCTTGCTCTCATCATGGGCCAGCTTAGCTGCCTGAGCCGGCTTATTGATGAACTTCACCTGCTCTCCATTGCAGACGCCGGTCAGCTCAGTCTGGAAAAGGTGCGATGCTGTCCGTCAGATATTTTGCGCGAACGCCTGTTGTGGATAAAGCCCCAGCTGGATGAAGCTGGCATTAATGTCGTTTCAGACATGCCTGAAACGTCGGTGCTGAACGTCGATCCCTTTCGTCTGGGCCAGGTGTTTACCATTTTGATGGAAAACGCGCTGCGTTATGCCGGCAAAGGCACCACTCTGTTTCTTAGCACCCGAAGCATAAACGGAAATTACGAAATAATTTTTCAGGATACAGGCCCCGGCGTTTCGGGTAATGACTCCAACTTATTGATAGTGTTTTATGTTCAGATAATGCCCGATGACTTTGTCATGCAGCTCCACCGATTTTGAGAACGACAGCGACTTCCGTCCCAGCCGTGCCAGGTGCTGCCTCAGATTCAGGTTATGCCGCTCAATTCGCTGCGTATATCGCTTGCTGATTACGTGCAGCTTTCCCTTCAGGCGGGATTCATACAGCGGCCAGCCATCCGTCATCCATATCACCACGTCAAAGGGTGACAGCAGGCTCATAAGACGCCCCAGCGTCGCCATAGTGCGTTCACCGAATACGTGCGCAACAACCGTCTTCCGGAGCCTGTCATACGCGTAAAACAGCCAGCGCTGGCGCGATTTAGCCCCGACGTATCCCCACTGTTCGTCCATTTCCGCGCAGACGATGACGTCACTGCCCGGCTGTATGCGCGAGGTTACCGACTGCGGCCTGAGTTTTTTAAATGGCGGAAAATCGTGTTGAGGCCAACGCCCATAATGCGGGCGGTTGCCCGGCATCCAACGCCATTCATGGCCATATCAATGATTTTCTGGTGCGTACCGGGTTGAGAAGCGGTGTAAGTGAACTGCAGTTGCCATGTTTTACGGCAGTGAGAGCAGAGATAGCGCTGATGTCCGGCGGTGCTTTTGCCGTTACGCACCACCCCGTCAGTAGCTGAACAGGAGGGACAGCTGATAGAAACAGAAGCCACTGGAGCACCTCAAAAACACCATCATACACTAAATCAGTAAGTTGGCAGCATCACCGGCGTTTCGCAGGAATTCCTTGATGTCATGTTCGAGCGCTTTGTGCGCGGTGATACTTCCCGCGCACGACACTCTGGCGGCAGTGGGCTGGGCCTGTCTATCGCACAGGCAATATGTCATGCACATGGCGGAACCATCGAGGCCAGTCTTCCTTCGGGGGGCGGTTTGCGGATGCGAATCGTACTGCAGGCTACTGCATAACGGTTTCTGACTGTCTTGACATCCTCTTGATAAATCGTCGCAGGAATCTTGATAATCAAGAGGTTTAATGGCGCAAAACCTATTAGAGGAACTGCGCCATGCCTGATGAACATCACGTCCTGCTTAAAGAGGACGTCAGGAACCTGCCGGATACCCGGTATCTTCTCTCACTGATGCCTCTGCTGGGCTGTTTAGTTCTGATGACCATTATGCTGGCCGGCTGCGATGGCAAAAAACAACCCACTTCTTTACCTCTGCGTCCGGTCAGGTTCGTGACTGTCGGTCCGCGTGAGTCTCCCGGGGTACAGACGCTGACCGGCGAAATCAGGGCGCATGATGAGATGTCCCTGAGTTTCAGGCTGGACGGACGCATACTGACGCGCAGCGCTGACCTAGGCAGCCGGTTTCGGCAGGGTGATGCGCTTGCTGTTCTGGACAGTCCAACAGCGCAAAATCAGTTAACCAGCGCTCAGGCAGACGTCAGCAGCAGCCGGGCCGCGGAAAAAGTGGCGGCGCTTAATCTGCATCGCATGCGTCTTCTGATGCCGTCCGGGGCCATTGCGCGGGCGCAGCTGGACACCGCCGCAGCCGACTGGCAGGCCGCACTTTCACGCCTTCAGAGCAGTGAAGCGGCGCTGAAAAATGCGCAGGAGAACGTGCGCTGGACGACCCTAACGGCGCCGGTAAACGGCTTGGTCACGGGCGTCAGCGCGTCTGCGGGGCAGGTGGTCAGCGCCGGACAAACCGTGTTTACCGTGGCCTCCAGTAATGCCCGGGACGTCGTATTTGACGTGGCCAGTCCCGGAATCGTATCCCGTCAGCCTGGTGCCACTTTTCATGTGGCATTGCTTCAGGATGCTTCCGTTATTGCACAGGCGCATCTGCGTGACATCAGCCCGCAGGCCGACCCGCAAACGCGCAGCTGGCGGGTGCGCATCACGCTTGATAATCCGCCGCCTGACATGGTGATGGGAGCCAGCGTCTCTGTAACGCTTCCCATCGCGGACTCAGCGGGTGAAAAGGTGATAACGCTTCCGGCCTCTTCTCTTACGCGCCTGTCAGAAGCTCCTGCTGTTTTCATTCTGGATCCGGCTAATAATAAGGTCTACCGGCGAGCCGTACATATTGCAGGTTACTCTGCGGACGCTGTTTTTATCCGGGCTGGAGTATCACCCGGAGATCGTGTGGTAACGGCGGGCGTCAGAAGCCTGCGTGACGGTGAGCACGTGGCTGGCATACAGGAGGACCAGGATGAAGCAGGGCTTTAATCTTTCGGCCTGGGCGCTGAAACAACAGCAGCTGATGGCCTTTCTGATGCTGCTCATTATGGCCACCGGCATTATCAGTTACGAACAGCTTTCCCGCAATGAAGATCCGGCGTTTACCATCAAAACGGCTGTGGTTTCTGCGCAGTGGCCGGGCGCGAACCTTAGCGACACGGTAAATCTGGTTACTGACACGCTGGAGAAAAAGCTTCAGGAAATCCCGTGGCTTGACTATGTCCAGAGTGAGACGCACGCCGGGCGCTGCGTTATTTTTATTAATCTTCGCGATAGCACGCCTCCTGATCAGGTCGCAGACATCTGGTACCAGGTACGGAAGAAGATGCAGGACACTGCTCCTTCATTACCTCAGGGCGTACAGGGGCCTGTGGTCAACGACGAATTTGAAGACACTTTTGGTACGATTTACGGGTTTACTGCCGACGGATTTACTATGCGGGAACTGCGGGATCGGGTGGACAGCATCCGCCGGGATCTGATGAGTCTGCCGGACGTTGGAAAAATTCAGCTGTTGGGAGAGCAGGAAGAGCAGCTGGTAGTCGCCTTCTCCCCACGCCAGCTGTCCGCCATGGGTCTGGATTTACAACAGGTCGCCGATGCGTTGCGCGCGCAGAATGTGGTCGAACCTGCGGGTACCGCCCGCACGGCCGGTGACAATGTTGCCCTGCGCGTCAGCGGAGCTTTCAGTAGCGAAGAGAGTCTGCGTGCGGTGACGCTTCGGGTGAACAACCGTTATATACCGCTTACAGACATTGCCAGCATTGTACGCCGATCTGCAGAGCCACCGGCTCCGCTTTTTCGCGTCAATGGCCAGCCTGCAATTGGCCTTGCCATCTCGATGGCGCCAACCGGAAATATGCTTGAATTCGGGCAGGCGCTGCGGTCGCGCATGAACAGCGAAGCAGCACAGCTGCCGCACGGTATTGAAATGACCAAAATTGCCGATCAGTCTGCGGTGGTTGAGGAGGCTGTCAGCGGGTTTGTGCACGTACTCGGGGAGGCGGTAATTATCGTACTGGCTGTCTCTTTTGTTTCACTGGGTCTGCGTGCAGGGCTTGTGGTGGCCGCCGCGATACCTCTGGTGCTCGCCATGACGTTCATCTGTATGTATCTTGCCGGCATCGGCTTGCAGCGGATCTCCCTGGGCGCGCTGATTATTGCGCTGGGTCTGCTGGTTGATGACGCGATGATAACGGTGGAAACCATGGTAGCCCGACTCGAAGCTGGCGATTCCCTTGCCAGCGCAGCGACATATGCCTTCACTTCCACGGCATTCCCGATGTTGACTGGCACACTGGTGATGATTGCAGGATTTATTCCGGTCGGCTTTGCAGCCTCAAGCGCCGGGGAATACTGTTACACCCTTTTTGCTGTGGTACTTATTGCACTGATCAGCTCATGGATTGTGGCTGTACTGTTTTCCCCATTAACCGGCAGCTGGCTGTTACCTGGCACGCTGCAGAAACACCACACTGGCACCGGACGCCTGGGCAGATTTTACCAGCGCCTGCTTACCAGAGTTTTACAACACAGGCTACTGACGCTTGGTATAGCGTTGCTGGCTCTGTTGCTGGCTGGTCTGGGAACGACTTATATGCAGGGTGAGTTCTTTCCGGCCTCAGATCGCCCTGAGCTTCTGGTGAGTCTGTCTCTCCCGGCGAATGCATCTCAGGAAGCGACTCTCCGTCAGACAGCGCGTCTGGAGCAAGCAGTATCAGCCAGCCACGATGTTGACCACTACTCCTCTTATGTTGGAACCGGTGCGATACGTTTTTACCTGCCTATGGATGTTCTGCTTGATGATGAAAATACCGCTCAGCTGGTCGTGGTAGCCAAAAGCCTGGCGGCCCGCGAAAGGCTTCGACATTATCTCGATAAGGTGCTCGCCAGGGATTTCAGCGACATCACAACACGAGTTTCTCCACTTGAGCTTGGTCCCCCCGTCGGCTGGCCCATTCGCTATCGCGTTAGCGGGCCTGATTACAGGCGCGTCCAGATGCTGGCAGAGCAGCTTTCGGCTGCACTGGGCGCATCCTCCCTGACACGAGAGGTGAACCAGACAGCAGGAGAACCCGAGCGCGTTATCACGTTAAAGGTAAACCAGACGGCAGCAAGGGCAGCGGGGCTCTCATCTGATCAGATAGCTCGTTATCTGAACACGGTCTGGTCAGGCACGCTTATTACTACTGTTCGCGACAGGAACCGGTTGATAGATGTAGTACTGCAGGGCAACACAGATGAAAGGCGTAATCTTGACAGTCTCTCCGGGCTGCTACTGACGTCGTCGACGGGCGCAAAAATCCCCCTGGCGCAGGTGGCCACACCAGAATGGGGGCTTGAGGATCCGGTTATCTGGCGGCGCCAGCGTCTGCCCTTTATTACAGTACAGACGGATCTGGCCCCCGGTTTGCGCGCTGAAACTGTATCAAATGGTCTCAAGCCGCTCATTAATCATCTGAGAGCGGGGTTGCCTGAGGGTTACAGCATCAGTGAGGATGGTGCTGTTGCCGAGTCTGACAAAGGTAACAGTTCGGTATTTGCCATTTTACCGGTCACTCTGCTCTGCATGCTGCTGTTGCTGATGATTCAGTTAAAGCGAGTTTCACGCATGTTTCTTGCCCTGCTGATGGCACCCTTTGGTTTACCCGGGATTGTTCTCGCCATGCTGCCAACCGGAACTCCAATGGGCTTTGTGGCTTTGCTGGGCATTATTGCCCTTGCCGGCATGATCATCCGCAACGCCGTCATTCTCATCATTGAAGCAGACAATAACCGGAAGTCAGGGATGCACTTTAATGAGGCGATAGGTGCTGCCGCCATTCACCGGGCACGACCTATACTACTCACGGCAAGTGCAGCCATTCTGGGTATGATCCCTATTTCCCGACAGATTTTCTGGGGGCCGATGGCTTTTGCGATTATCGGTGGACTTCTTGTAGCCACCCTGGTGACGCTAACGGTTTTACCGGCAGCCATGAGTCTGGTTATGCAGATGGAGGATCGTTCAGCTACAGGTAAATCAGCCAATGCTGCGAGCGTAACAGAGGGGCAGTAATAACCCACGCTGTGCTGACAACATTTTTATGCTGTCAGTCCGGAATGACCCGTCTTTCAGTGAAGGAGTCTGTTAGGGGTCCGCCTTGAAAACGGAATTGAGGCTTGTCAGCCCTGGCAGAAAGAATCAGGACAATGAGGGCCGAAAGCGCCAGCAGTCCGGCGACAAAGTACAGGCCCCAGGTGTAGCTACCGGTTTGCTGGCGGATCACGCCAATCATCATCGGGCCAACAAAGCCGCCGAGGTTGCCGATAGAGTTAATCGTGGCGATACCCGCTGCTGCTGCCGGGCCGCTCAGGAACACTGTAGGCATACTCCACAGTGGCGGTTTCGATGCGCTGATGCCCACGGTGACCAGCGTTAAGGCGACGATCACGGTAAAGAGTGTGCTGACGTTACCGGCGTAAATCAGACCGGCTGCCGCCAGCAGGCAGGCGCCAATCACATGCCAGCTGCGCTCTTTGGTGCGGTCTGAATGCCGTGCCCACAGGATCATGGCGATTACGCCGATGACAGCCGGGAAAGCGTTGAGGAAACCGATCTCCAGCGAGGTAGCACCGAAGCTGCGGATGATTTGCGGGGACCAGATCCCAAGCGTGTACAGGCCGGCAGACGTACCGAAATAGACCAGCGCCAGAGCCAGCACGCGTTTATCCGCCAGCCCTTTCCATGCGCTGCAGTGGCTCTGTTTTGCCGCCCGGGCCATTTCCTCGGCCTGCATCGTGTTTTCAAGCCACGCACGCTCTTCGTCAGTCAGCCATCTGGCCTTGGCCGGACGATCGGTAAGGAAGAACAGAACCACAACCCCAAGCACCAGTGCCGGCAGGGCTTCCAGCACAAACATCCACTGCCATCCTGCGTAGCCGAGGAAACCGTGCATTTCGAGGAGAGCGGCTGAAATAGGCGATCCCAGCGCGGTGGAAAGCGGTGCAGCGGCCATAAAGATGGCAGTAACCTGCGCGCGTCTGGCTGCCGGGAACCAGTAGCTGAGATAAAGGATAATGCCCGGGAAGAAACCGGCTTCCGCCACGCCGAGCAGAAAACGCAGAATGTAGAAGCTTGTTGTCCCCTGCACAAACGCCATGCAGCCAGAGACCAGGCCCCATGTGATCATCACGCGGGCTATCCAGATGCGGGCCCCCACTTTATGCAGGATTAAGTTCGACGGCACTTCAAACAAAAAGTAACCGAGGAAGAAAATGCCCGCACCCAGCCCAAAAACGGTGGGCGAAAACCCCAGGTCCTGATTCATGGTCAGAGCGGCAAAACCAATGTTCACCCGGTCCAGAAAAGCGATGAAATACAGCAGCATGATAAAAGGAATAATGCGCAGGGTAACCTTTCGCATAACCTTTTTTTCGAGGTCGTTATTCATTTCGGGATGCTCCACAGTCGTGTAGGGTTGTTATAGTTTTGTAATAAACCCAGTATGAAGTTTTGCGGGGCTTTATCATCGTCACTGCTTTATATAAATAATTTGTACAATCTGGTTCTGGTAAAAAAATGGATATAAATCAACTACGTTGTTTTGCGGTGTTAGGTGATGAGCTTCACTTTGGCCGGGCAGCCCGTAAACTTGAAATGATGCCTGCGTCACTCAGCCGTTTTATTAAACAGCTGGAAGACGAGCTGGGGATAAGACTTCTGAACCGTTCGACCCGGAATGTGTCGCTGACGCCTGAAGGCGCCGAGTTCCTGAATGGAGCTAAATCCGTGATTGCTGAGTTCGATGCATTACGGCTGCGGTTTCGTAAAAGTACACC
Source organism: Klebsiella sp. P1954 (assembly GCF_018199955.1). Taxonomy (NCBI): domain Bacteria; kingdom Pseudomonadati; phylum Pseudomonadota; class Gammaproteobacteria; order Enterobacterales; family Enterobacteriaceae; genus Klebsiella; species Klebsiella sp. P1954. Next base: position 5,364,544 of record NZ_CP073373.1, read on the forward strand.
GTCGCAAAACAAAACATTGCGGATCGGTGCCATCGACAGCGCCGCCAGAGGGTTACTGCCGGAATTACTGAACCTTTTCGTCAGGCAATATCCTGATGCGGATATCCATATTACGGAAGATAAAACGTACAGTCTTATTCCCCGGCTTATCTCCGGGTGGCTGGATGTGGTCTTTGTGCGTCCACCTGAACATATTGATGTCACGCTGACGACGCGTTTTATCGCTTATGAAACCTGCGTACTCGCCGTTCCTGCCGGTCACCGGCTGGTCAGCCATGACGAAGTCAGTATTGCCGATTTCTTTAATGAACCCGTTATCGTTCCGGAAAGGCGCACCAGGCCCCACAGCCATGATTTGACGATGAATGTATTCAAAGCTGGCGGTAGCTTCCCCCACATCGCACAGTATGCTGAGGAAAAACAGACTATCCTGAGTTTAGTTGCAGCCGGCCTGGGAGTGGCGCTGGTTCCTTCATCCTATAAAAATATGAATGCAGACGGGGTTAAATATCTTGCCCTCTCACCGGAAAAGAGTACTGAAGGGCTTCCATTGAGTGTTATTTGGCATCATGGAAATACAAATGTTTATGTTAATGCTCTGCTGGATATGCTGTCCGAAAATATTGAAGCACTGACACGTAACCTCTAGCAACATTCAGGGAGCAGTGCCATACAGTTAATCAGAACGTATCTGCTCGCTGCCGGTGGAACAGCACATGATCTATTGTAGTGGTCAAGTAATACTGGCCACAGTTTTACTTGACCACCACAAGGACATCCGTTCGCCCGGTATTTGTCCAATACAATTCTTAAAGCATCATCCTTTTTTAACAGGATTGTTACTTTCGTTTGCAACATACCATGCCATGAATTCAGGCACGGCCATTGGCCTGCCGTAAAGGTATCCCTGAACATAAGGCACCTGGTTTTCTAAGAGCCAGTTTCTCTGGTGTGTTGTGCTGACGCCTTCCGCAATCGTGGTCAGGCCCAGACGCTTGCTTAGACTAATGATGGTGTCCAGTACCGGTGCTTCTGCCCCGGCAGAGGTCAGGGTATCTATAAAGCATTTATCGATCTTGAGATAATCAACCGGCAGGCTCTGTAGCAGGTTCAGTGAACAATACCCTGTACCGAAGTCATCCACGGCAATCCGGCAGCCTTTTTCACGAACAATTTCTAATTTCTTCGAAGCCACTGCTGTATCTTCCACCAGGCTCCGCTCAGTAATTTCCAGTACAAGCCGGAAGGAAGTGTCGAGTGCCCCCCTGAGCTGCATCACATCAGCTGTAAATCCGCTGTCTCCCAGATGAGCAGCTGCAATATTAACTCCCAAATGAAAGGGAGCATTGATTTTCCTTTGACTGAAGTCATCCGCTATCAGCGAGAAAAGATGTTGCGTAAGACTTATAATTACGCCCTCCTCTTCAGCTGCGCGTATGAAGACCGCTGGAGACATCGAACTCCCGTCCCCCCGTTTCCAGCGAAGTAAGGCCTCAGCCCCGGTACATTTTCCTGTAGCAGTTTCACACATGGGCTGATAATGCACAGAGAATTCCCCCGCAGCCATTCCCTTTCTTATTTCCTCTGCCAGTGACATTTTTCGTTTTTGCCAGCGCTGCAATAAGTAAAGCGCAGCCAGAGTCAGTAACAGGGACATCGGGCCGAGGAACATCATGTATCGCAGTACGTAATGTCCGAGTGCATGAATAGGTGTTATGACTTGTAAATGAGCCTGACTGTAGGCAGATCTAAATTCGCCGATGAAGGCTCTGGTATGCGGGGGATCCCTATCCAGAACAGAGATAACAGGACCGTCACTGAATCGCAGTAGCAGTACCGAGTGGTTCGTATCGTCCAGTGAATTCATAAGATCAGTAAAATACTGTGCGTCAACCACGCTAAATGCTGTTAGGCGGTTAATGGTGCCGGACGCGTAAATGATGGCCGTTTGTCCCGGTATGCTGCTGGTGCCTTCTATTGCTCTAATCTTAAATGTACCTGGCGCAACTGAGAGAGTAATGCCATAGACCGCCGGGGTTGTCTGTTGCCGGGCACCAGTGACCGATGAACAGATTAGAACATCATTCCGGATAAGCCCTGTACTACGGATATAAGGGGTAAGTGCGCCATTTTGAGTAAGGTTTTCGAGTATTGTTTGACAGGGTTGCCCTGCCATGCGTGCTGTAATAGTGGTTGTATGCCGGGCAATGGAAGTGACATGGTCAACCTGGCGCAGCAGCACACTGGCGGTTACGGCAGTGTCTCTTTCCAGTTCCCGGACGGCCATACCTGTCGATATTGAAATTACCAGACATACCGGGAGAAGAATGCTGATGGTGACAAACCTGATACTCAATTGCATCATTTTACCCACTTGTCTGTTATCACTGATAAATCAGCATTGCTTTCTTATGAAGGAGCTGATTAAACCCTTATTTTAGTTTTATATCTTTTAGATGCAATGCGTAAGCAGGGAAATTAGCCGCATACAAAATATACTCTGATGGCTGCACTCTTGAAAAATACGCTTCGCTCACTTTTTTTACCGAATGAAAATTACTAAGCTGCATGATGGATGAGAAAGAATAGGTAAATGACGGCCTTTATGCAAAAAAAGTTATTTAATACAAGCGAGACCATAACCAAAGGGAATGATGGTGGTTTTAATAATGAGCATTATTCCCACTGGATAATGCTCATTATTATTGATTTGAGAAAATTACTTCTCGACGATTTCTTTAACGTCTGACTGATGAATCTGATGCACATTCCCATCAGTATCTTTATATGAAATAAGCCCTGTACTCTTGTCTTTTTCTGGCTTCCCGTGTGTCGTCATCATATGGCCGTCATTTGTGGAAATGACATAATCACTTGAACACCCTGCAGCAATCATCGAAAAAGCTAACAAAACTAATGATATTTTTTTTGTTTTCATCTCTAAAATCTCACGTTCTAAGCTCATTCTTGATTAAAAATATAACACGGTTTGCTTAAATAACCGCTAAACAGCGAAGGAAACGAATCCTGCGTTTGCGCAACATAGCAGAGAATATGTTGCAAAGCAATAACATTAATAAAAACAGCAGAGGATAAATTTTTGTACAATCACGACCTTTTATGCCTGATGTGTAAATTTGTTTCAAAATATTTATTTTTGATTATGTATACAAAGATATTGTATGATTTTGCATTGCAGAAAACTCTCAGACCGGACTAAACTACATGTTTAAAAAAATATCATCAGTATCGCTAGTCATTACCTTAGCCGCTTGTTCATCAATGATGCCTTATGGAAAGGGAACTGAAACGACAACGACTTATTATTATCGGGACAGCCTTAGCGCTCATTCCATTTGGCGCTGTCTTGAAGCAGGTATCGGTGCAAAAGGTCTCATTGCTGACACCAGTGAATATAACCGTAAGTCAGATTTAAACAGAATGATGATTTATCACGGTGGCAACAATGTAGGGATGCTTGATGTTTTCAGTAATCAGAATCGGGTATCTTCGATGGCTTTTGCAAACAATAAATCGACAAAAAGCATTTTAGATAACGTTCAAAACCAATGTGTAAGCATTTCATCCTACAATAACACCCCAGGGGTTAGTATTGTTGAAGGTATTATTGAAGGTCTAAAATAGACGCAAACAGAATAAATATCCCCTTTTTTCTTCGAGGTAATACGATGAGAAATAAACTGCTGCTCGCAGGGTTAGTATTGACCCTTACGGGTTGTGTTAGCTATAAATGGGTTAAGCCTGACTTCGACGATGAACAGGCCGATATTGATGAAACTTATTGCAAGGCAAGGGCCCTGAAGGATTTGCCACCAGATAATCTGTTAACTGGTGCTTATCAGAAAAGGGGAAAGAAAGGTAATACAGATGATATAACCTTCTCAAGCTCGGATGCGAATGAGGTAAACCGAAATATTCTTGTCAAAAACTGTATGTATCAGAAAGGCTGGAAACAAATTGCACAAAAGTAAAAGTCCCGACTCATCACTCACCACAGGACGGCTTAAATTAAACAGTTTGCTTTAAATTTTTAATAATCCACGAAGACAATTATGTACCTTTGCAACTGCAACGCGTGGGTTGCAAAGGAGATTAAGGTAACGACACTTGGTGCTTTTTTTTTGCGGAGTTAATTAATTCATGTTTATCTTTACACCCAACCTGTTCGCTTCGTTCGTTAGTATATGAACAGCAAATTCTTTTCTTTCACTACATAAGTCGTCTAAAAGCTCCTGAATCAACATTGCCTTCAGGAAGCCTGAGTTTGCTGGATTGACCGGATAACTTAACCCTCTAATTTCGGCTTCATTTGCAACGTCTCGTTCAGTTTTTTCAATAGCCGCTTTAACTTCCGCTGTCAGGTTATCGCAATATTTCTGTAATTCGTTTTGAACAAATTCAATTTCTTTTTCTGTTAATGTTTCTTCATTCATGATGCTTGTAATCTCGGCTTGGTGAATTTACTATTTTCCGAGGGATTTTATCTTAACAATTCGTAACTTAAAAGCGTTTTTGTGTTTCACTATGTGTCATATATGTTTAAACCTACTCTGCCAGCGACTTAATTTTTTTCGTAAAAAGCGCAAATGAACAGTTGTTCTCAAATTGTAGTGGTCAACTAATACTGGCCACTACATTAGACTGTAAGTAATACAGCCGTTCCGATTCATTTAGCGTAATCCGCCGTTTTACCAGTGAGGGCGGGTGGCACTGTAATACCCCGTCATGTAGCGGATTACTGCGCTCAGAGCTTCGCTGAAGCTGTTTTAGGCTGTGTCCCTTAATTACATAACCTTTTCGGATGCAGCCCAGTTTCACCATTGCCAGATAATTCCTCGCTGTTTTGTCGTAGCGTGTGGCGATGCGACGATATTCTTTAAGGCTGCAAAAGCAACGTTCAACAACATTGCGATTACAGTAAGTATCACGATCGAGCTGTGAACGACCATCTGACGCCATTTTCTCATTTGATTTGCGAGGGATAACGGTTTTTATACCCTTGTTCTTCAGTTCGTTACGTAACGCATGTCCGGAGTAGGCTTTATCTGCCAGTACCGCATGACCACGGCGCTTCATACTGCCGTTCTGGCGCTGAACACCAATACCGTCCAGCAGACGTTGAGCGAACAGGCTTTCATGGGCTTGTCCGGGACTCAGCACGATGTTTAACGGCAGACCGCTTCCGTCTGTCGACAGGTGGATTTTGGTGCCAAAACCGCCGCGAGAGCGACCCAGCACATTATCTCCGGCGATATCGGGATGTTTTTTTGAGCACCGGCTGCACATCTGAGTGCACGGATATTACTGCTATACAGCGCTGTCGCTGACCAGTCAATAAGGCTGTTTGCATTAAGTAACGTAAGTAACCTGTTGAAAATATTGTTAATCACTCCTGTCTTTGACCATCGGTTAAAGCGGTGGTCAACGGTCTTCCATGGACCGTATCGCTCACGCAAATCGCGCCATGATGCGCCTGAACACAGCACCCAGAACATACCGTTGATGATCATACGGTGTTCTGCCCATAGGCGCCCGGCCCGTGGTGTTGCAGGCTCAGCAGGTAATAAGGGCTGGATGAGCGTCCATGCTTCATCGGGAAGGTCGTAGCGAGCAATAGTTCAATGTGTTTTGGAAACAGGCAGTTACTATAGCTCAGGTGATTAAGGTACACAGCCTAGCCCTTCGGCCGTACCCATTCGGTCTTCAGGCTTCGGAGAAGTTGACCCTGGCCCAAAATCAGTGCAGTGCTAAATCAGAGATCTTCGTCTTTCCGGAGACTTCGGATGAATTCAGCCGGAGTCATGTCATTTAATGATGAATGCGTTCTCTCATGATTATATTCCCTGCGCCAGTTGTCGAGTTTGTCCTGCGCATCTTCCAGCGAGAGAAACCAGTGAATGTTCAGGCATTCATCCCGCAGACTGCCGTTAAATGATTCAATAAACGAGTTATCCGTTGGTTTTCCGGGGCGGGAGAAGTCCATTGTGACCCCGTGCTCATACGCCCATTTATCCAGACTTTTCGAGATAAACTCGCTGCCGTTATCTGTCTGAATACGTACCGGCAGGCGCTTGCCCAGCACCCGCAAACTTTCCATCACACCGACCACATCCTCACCTTTCAGCGACTTTCCGGCATGGATCGCCACACACTCCCGACTAAAATTATCCACTACAGTCAGCGCCCGGAAACGTCGTCCGTTAAACAGGTTATCCGACACGAAATCCATACTCCAGCACTGATCGACACCGGTCAGGACCGGACGTTGCTGACGATGTGCTGCACTGACATGCCTGCGGGGGCGCTTTTTGCGCAGGTTGAGGCCTTCCAGACAGTAAATCCGGTGTGTTTTCTTGTGGTTAACAGGCCAGCCTTCCCGCCGCAGCTGAATATGAATACGCGGGCAACCGTAGCGGATCCGGGTTTCCGCTATTTACCGGATACGCAGGGTTATCGCCCGATCATCCCGCCGGCTCTGCCAGTGGTAAACGGTTCTGCTCTGCATCGGCAGTCCGCATCCCCGTCGGACACTGATACGGTAAGCCCCCCGCAGAAAATGCACCGCCTGACGTTTCTGAGCCGGCCTCAGAACTTTTTTTGATAACTTCCTGCAGCATCTCCTTGTCCAGACTTAAATCGGCCACCAGACGTTTCAGACGCTGATTCTCTTCCTCAAGCTGGCGCAGGCGGCGCAGCTCTGTCACGCCCATGCCGCCAAACTTTTTCTTCCAGTTGTAAAATGTGGCTTCAGAAATGCCCATCTTTCTGCAGACTTCCTCCACCCGAGTGCCGGTTTCGGCCTGTTTCAGCGCAAACGCAATCTGTTCTTCGGTATAGCGGGTCTTTTTCATGGCGATGTGCCTCTCTGTGAGATGGAAGAAAGACCGGAGACTTCAGTTTAGCCTGGCACTGTTTTCAGGGAGGAGATCACGGCGCCGCTTTCCCTTGTAGAACTTCGCCAGTTGATTAACCGACCGGACTGAGTGCAGGCTAACAAAAGGAACACTGTGATACGGGTAGTGGAACATATTATCCGGGCAGCATTGCAGCAGGGGGCATGAATACATTTTACCGGACATCCGCCCTGCAGGGTATGTGTTGGAAATAGCAAGATTTCGGTCAATAAGACGCTCAGCCATGCAGATTTTTCGGCGCAAGAGAATAGCCTGATGCAGGTTGATTGTTGGACAGGTCGTGGAAGATTTCGGTAATGCTCGGCGCCTTTGGAGAGCTGGTGATCAAATGAACTAAGAAGTTGAATATGCACGCATTCATGAACTGATTTTAAGAACATATGAACTATAAAGCAAAGCAGTATCTTACTGTTTTTTTTTAATATTAAATCTGTTGAAACTTACTGCACCTGCTGCAACTTCAGGTTGAATAACCTATTGCCAGAAAATCATCAGCTCTGTCCCGCTTGCGGGGCAGTCAGCGTTATCTACTTGCCTGAACGCCAACAAGGGGCCTGTTTGTGGTACAAATGTGACTACAACAGTTAAGATGGATTTTTGAAGAGGGCGCCCTGTGACTGCAGCGGTTACAAGATTGAAGGAGTGCGCGGGGAATGCGATCATTAAGGAAAAATCAGGGAAACGAAATGACGGAAGCCCACCAAAGGTGGGCTTCCAAAAGCGTTTTGCCTATAGTGCGTAACGACTAGAACCAGTTAAGGGGAAGAAGGTCACGCAGGCTTACGAGAGTTAATTTACACTCCTGCTACTTGCGTGTCAACCGGATCCCCCGTCAGGAAATAAAAGACATGCCACAAAACGCCAACTATGCTCCGATCCTGCCTCTCATCACCACGCCGAGGCTGAATCACTTCATCACCACATTTCGACCAATACAGGATTGCGAAATTTACGGGGTCTACATCTGGACACAGCATGCCGCCAGTTCAATCTACCCGTTACTGCAGAATCTTGAAATCACGTTACGCAACAGCATCGACCGTGAGGCCACTCGTCGGTTCGGGCAGAAATGGTGGGACAACCCGGGCTTACAGTGTCGAAACCGAATACAAAACACGACTTTCTACAGCAAAATAACCCAAGCCATCGACAAGCTGAATTCAGACTGGGTTCAGGAGCAGCGCCTGAAGAGAGTCGTCAATCCAGGTAACCCCCCGGTCTGGTCGCATGATCAAATCATCGCCGCTACTGATTTCAGCGCCTGGCATTTCATTCTGAAAGATGAATTTGCCGCCCCCCGCGGACGGAACCCAGGTAATCATCAGCACTTTCTGTGGCCCCAGTCTTTCGGACGCTGTTTCAAGAACTACGCGACGTTTTCACGTAGTAGCGGGGATGCGCGTCAGAAACTGCAAAACCGACTCATCGAGCTGAGAAAATACCGCAACCGGCTGTTTCATCATCAACCTATCTGGGTGAAAGCCCCGAATGTCACGGATGCTGCGACGGCAATTGACACGATCAGGGTGAAGATAAAACGTATAGAGCAGGCCATTAACGCCATCGATCCTGACGTAGAAAATATCATGGCCATTACCGGCCTGTTTTCACACGCTCTACGTATTTGCTCTTTGCAGGAGCTAGGGATTTACACGTTCTCTCGCGTCCCTCGTCGTTTGACACGTCGGCAAAAGCGAAGCCTACGTAAAGTGATTTCGGCCCGCTCTCAGGAGCTTTCACAAACCTTCGAGTACGGGGAAAAACTCTACAGGCTTCATCCGGCCCGGTAACAGATACTAAATTGCCGGATGAAGACAGGGCTTTACCCAACCTTGGTGATTGACAAACAAGCAGCATATGACCTCGGACTACCTCTGAAAATACAGGTCAATGGGGTTCTACGCCTGAACCCCTGGTTTTCCGTAACCCACATTCTAAATAGCTGCGCGGAATAGTAGATCACTGAAAGGGAACTCAGCCCGGATTGTGCGATCTGATCAATCGCCAAACCAACCAAAACCACCAACCGGACTGAGCGATGCCGATCATAGCACCAATACCCCGTGGCGAACGACGCCTGATGCAGAAAGCTATTCATAAAACGCGCGATAAAAATCATGCCCGCAGACTCACGGCCATGCTGATGCTTCATCGGGGTGAACGGGTCAGCGATGTTGCCAGAACTCTCTGTTGTGCCCGTTCATCCGTTGGTCGCTGGATTAACTGGTTTACGCACTCAGGTATTGAAGGCCTGAAATCCTTACCCGCAGGGCGCTCCCGACGCTGGCCTTTTGAACATATCTGCACCCTGTTACGTGAGCTGATAAAGCATTCTCCCGGCGATTTTGGTTATCAACGTTCACGCTGGAGCACCGAATTACTGGCAATAAAAATCAACGAGATAACCGGTTGCCAGTTACATGCAGCAACCGTTCGCCGCTGGTTGCCATCTGCGGGGCTTGTATGGCGCAGGGCCGCGCCAACTCTGCGTATCCGTGACCCACATAAAGATGAAAAGATGGCGGTAATCCACAAAGCGCTGGATGAATGCAGCGCAGAGCATCCGGTATTTTATGAAGATGAAGTGGATATCCACCTTAATCCTAAAATCGGTGCGGACTGGCAGTTGCGCGGACAGCAGAAACGGGTAGTGACTCCGGGGCAGAACGAAAAATACTATCTGGCCGGCGCACTGCACAGTGGCACGGGTAAAGTTAGCTACGTGGGCGGCAACAGCAAAAGTTCAGCGCTGTTTATCGCTCTGCTGAAGCACCTGAAAGCCACTTACCGGCGGGCGAAAACAATCACGCTGATCGTTGATAACTACATTATCCATAAAAGCCGCGAAACACAGCGCTGGTTGAAAGCAAATCCCAAGTTCAGGGTAATTTACCAGCCGGTTTACTCGCCGTGGGTGAATCATGTGGAACGGCTATGGCAGGCACTTCATGACACGATAACCCGTAATCATCAGTGCCGCTCAATGTGGCAGTTACTGAAAAAGGTCCGCCATTTTATGGAAACCGCCAGCCCATTCCCCGGAGGAAAACATGGTCAGGCAAAAGTGTAGCGGTATTAGGCGCAGCTATTTAGGATTGTCTAATCACTGGCTCGTTAGAAATGTCCTGATGTTGAAAAGTCCGCTTAGTGCCAAAAGCAGACCTTCCGTCTAACCCAATAACGTTAAATTTTGAGTGCCTGGTCAACTAAAAAATTATAAATAATCTTAAAGAAGTCATAACGGTTCAAAAGCTGGCTGGATGTCGGTTAAACCCGTGGCGATTCACTAAGGCCCGGGATTACCCGGACCTTGTAGTAAAGTTACACCCGATTATGCGACCTTATCTTTCAGTTCAGCCTGCTGATTAAGCTCCTCCGGCGTTTTGAGGAAAGGTGTAAGCACGCCACTGAGGATATATAAACCGGCATAGATGCCTAGAACACCACCTGCGCCAAGAGATGAATAGAACAATGCTGTAATAGCGGGAGCGATGAAGGCTCCCAGGCCTGCACCAAGGTTCAGTACTGACATAGCGGCTCCTTTACTGTCCGGGGCAAGCATCGGAAATAACGCTGACAAAGGAACATAGCCCGCCATGGTCACGCCGCAAAGGCAAAGTACAAATGCCATCACATAGAAATTATGACCCAGTACCTGGGGGACCGCCCACACCAGAATGAGAACAGCGGCATAACCAAATCCCCCGACCCACATAATGGTTTTCCGCCAGCCAAATTTGTCACCAAAGAACCCAAAGAACAGATTGGCAAAAATAGCCACCAGGAATACTGCAGACCACATATGCAGCCACTCTGTTTTACTGTAGCCATAACTGATCAGGTACAGAGGCAGGAAGGTGGCCAGCCCGTACTGCGCGATACCGTTTACGGATTTCACCACCAGGCCCATCGCGATGACCGGCCGCTGCAGAATGGTGATCCCTTTCAGTAATTCACCCGCGCTGAATGGGTGAATTTCTGAAGCAGGAACAACATCACGGTTGACCCAGATCCCGAGAACAGACCCGACCAGGACAAACAGTAAGCCGACCCAGAGCACGTGGATCTCACCCAGCACCGGTAACGCCATCGAAGAGAAGAAGGGCCCAATCACACTTAGCCCTAATGAGAACGTAAACCAGAACCAGCCAACTGCAGTCGCCCTGCGCGCAACAGGCGTGCTGTAGTTAATCCATATCAGGAATGAGTAAGCGAACAGAGGATATCCAATCCCGCGTAATGCGTAGAAAGGAAGCATCCACGCCATTTCCATGTGTTTAAGGCCAACACTGATAAAACCGATACTGCCAATGATAAAGGTTACCAGACCGTAAAACATGACTTTACGCGGGCCTAGCGTCTGAACCAGAACGCCAGTAACCCAGGCTGCCAGCGTAACAGTAACACCATACGCGGTGATCAGGTAGGATGCCTGTGCAACAGACAGCCCCTTCTCTACAAGCCAGATTGAGATCCACGCCTGCTCAACACCATCGCCAATCATAAAGATGGTCAGGCCGATATATCCCCATAATAAATTCCTGGGTAAACCTATCTTTTCAAACATATTTCCCTCCAGTGTCAGACACTGACTGGTCGCGGATACGAGGTAAGTTTCGGGTTGTTTTAATTATTCGGCGATCATTTTCAGTAACATACCCTGTACTTTCAGGGCGTCCTGGCTTTGGATCATTTGCTCAATTTCAGGAATGCTGAGACGGTCAATAAAGTCAGACAGTGCTTTGTACATACGGATATTCTGAGCGCACTCCGCGACCGGATCTTCGCGGCTCGGGAAGGTATCGAAATAAATCAGGCCACTAAAACCAACGCGTTTCGCGTAGTAGATATATTCCAGAGTCTGGAGGAGATGTACGGAACCCAGCATCAGGCCATCATCGAAATGACCGTAGCCGTCATTAAGATGGAAACCGACGAGGCGGTTTTTACGAGCTGACTGGAACAGGGAGAAGGCCGGATTTTCCTTCTTCATTATCATATGGCAGAAATCGAGGGTGATACCCAGATTGTCACTGCCAACATCATCAATCAACATCAAGGTTGAGGAAACATCCCCAATAAAGGAGAAAGTACGCGGCTCATAAGGTTTGTATTCAAAGCTGAACTGCATATCCCCATGTGCCTGGGTCACGATGCGTAAGGCATCAACGAGCAGCTCATACGCGCGGAAGTAATCTTGCTGGAACGGGTAATCATAGCCGTCATATCCAAACCATAAGGTGACGGTATTGCCCTCGAGAAATTTACACATCTCAGCGGCTTCCAGCGTCGTCTCAATGGCTTTACTGCGCAACGCAGGATTCGGGTTGGTAAACTCGCCATCAATAAAGTCTTTATTGTAGCGCAGCGCAATACCACCTACCTGCAGACCATTATCAGCAATACATTTTTTAATCAGTTCTTTATCCTGGCCAATAAAATGCTCAGGATAGTTAAGTTCGATATGTGTTAATCCTTCCGCACTACCCATACGGGTAATGAGATCACACGTATCCATTTTGTTTTTCGCATCGAATAGTTCAGGTCTTGAACGGAAAGAATTAATTCGGGAGGAAAATTTCATTGCAGTCACCTTGTTTTGTATTCCAGGTGTTTTTATAAGATTGAATTTCATCTCAGTAAATAGAGGCGGGAAAATATTACTGCAAATAAATAAAATTATACCGCTCAGATATAAAAACTTCATTTTCAGTAAAACCATTTAAAATCAACGCATTAAAATTTAATTTTACTGACTGTAAAATTTCATACCAATTAACCAGATGAATATTTTACTGAGAGTAAAATACATTAGTAAAGTATTTTATAGGATGTGAGCCAGATAACATTTCATATCATTTTGTCGTGCTAATTTCGTTTTCACATTTACAGGAGGGGTTATGCACAGCAGGCTGAAGGGTAATGAAGTATTTTTACTTGCGAGAATGCTGGCTCCTGAACTAGGTAAAAAAGAGAGAGCTATCGCCCGCTTTATAGATGATAACCCTCAGTCCCTGGCACGTATGTCAATCACAGAAATTGCTAATTATTTGAAGGTTAGCGTATCGAGCATAACCAAAGTCTCCAAAAAACTGGGATTTACCGGGTTTCATGATTTGAAGTTAAGCGTCTCTAATAACATGAACGCCGTTGAAAACACTGTTGACATTCCGGTTATTCCCGATTCGGAAAAGTATGTTGAAAGTGTTCTTGAAAGTACTTTTCTTAATTCTGTTCTTGCCCTGCAAGAATCGTTAAATGTCATTGATTGTGCCGTCATCAAATCGGTTGCATATCTATTCATTAATAAGCCTGAAGAAGCCAGAATATTTATTGCTGGCTGTGGCGGTTCAAGTGCAATCTGTGATGATTTCAATCATAAGCTACTAAAAATTGGTATCTTCTCATCAGTATTTAGTGATAGTCATAAACAGTTGATGACTGCATCGCTGATGCGGCAAGGTGATATTCTTCTGGCCGTGTCCCACTCCGGACAAACGTCGGATATTATCCAGATGGTAAATATGGCAAATGAGAGCGGCGCAGAAACGATTTGTTTAACTAATTATCCGAACAGTCCGCTTAGCCTTATTGCCCGACATTCAATTATTTCGGCAGTAAAAAATAACCCGATCACGGGCGAGAATGCTACCACCCGAATAGTACATCTGAATATTCTTGACGCTATTTTTACCATTATTGCCAGTAAAACCAGTGTCAAAAGTAAAAATAGCTTACTCAGCACCAGAAATGCGGTAGCGTCCAAGCGTACCGCCAGTTAAAGGTTGAAAAGATGAAAAGTGATGTAGTCGTTATTGGTAGTCTGAACTATGACATTCTAGTCCAGCAGGATCGGCTTCCGGAACTGGGCGAAACATTTACTGGCAATGAGTTAATGCTCATGCCAGGTGGGAAGGGGGCTAATCAGGCGGTGCAGTGTTCTAAATAGCTGCGCGGAATAGTAGATCACTGAAAGGGAACTCAGCCCGGATTGTGCGATCTGATCAATCGCCAAACCAACCAAAACCACCAACCGGACTGAGCGATGCCGATCATAGCACCAATACCCCGTGGCGAACGACGCCTGATGCAGAAAGCTATTCATAAAACGCGCGATAAAAATCATGCCCGCAGACTCACGGCCATGCTGATGCTTCATCGGGGTGAACGGGTCAGCGATGTTGCCAGAACTCTCTGTTGTGCCCGTTCATCCGTTGGTCGCTGGATTAACTGGTTTACGCACTCAGGTATTGAAGGCCTGAAATCCTTACCCGCAGGGCGCTCCCGACGCTGGCCTTTTGAACATATCTGCACCCTGTTACGTGAGCTGATAAAGCATTCTCCCGGCGATTTTGGTTATCAACGTTCACGCTGGAGCACCGAATTACTGGCAATAAAAATCAACGAGATAACCGGTTGCCAGTTACATGCAGCAACCGTTCGCCGCTGGTTGCCATCTGCGGGGCTTGTATGGCGCAGGGCCGCGCCAACTCTGCGTATCCGTGACCCACATAAAGATGAAAAGATGGCGGTAATCCACAAAGCGCTGGATGAATGCAGCGCAGAGCATCCGGTATTTTATGAAGATGAAGTGGATATCCACCTTAATCCTAAAATCGGTGCGGACTGGCAGTTGCGCGGACAGCAGAAACGGGTAGTGACTCCGGGGCAGAACGAAAAATACTATCTGGCCGGCGCACTGCACAGTGGCACGGGTAAAGTTAGCTACGTGGGCGGCAACAGCAAAAGTTCAGCGCTGTTTATCGCTCTGCTGAAGCACCTGAAAGCCACTTACCGGCGGGCGAAAACAATCACGCTGATCGTTGATAACTACATTATCCATAAAAGCCGCGAAACACAGCGCTGGTTGAAAGCAAATCCCAAGTTCAGGGTAATTTACCAGCCGGTTTACTCGCCGTGGGTGAATCATGTGGAACGGCTATGGCAGGCACTTCATGACACGATAACCCGTAATCATCAGTGCCGCTCAATGTGGCAGTTACTGAAAAAGGTCCGCCATTTTATGGAAACCGCCAGCCCATTCCCCGGAGGAAAACATGGTCAGGTAAAAGTGTAGCGGTATTAGGCGCAGCTATTTAGACTTGGACTGAACGTCAGCATGGTTGGGTGTGTCGGAAATGACATTTATGGTAGCGAGCTGATCAACTCTTTACGTGAGAATAATGTATCGGTAGAGAATGTAAACAAGCGGGGTACCACCACAGGTATCGGTATCGTCCAGATCCTTGAATCAGGTGACTACTGCAGCACCATTATCAAAGGCGCTAATTACCTTATCAGTGAAGATGACATCACTGAGTCACTCTTCGAAGGACAGCCACTGGTTATTCTTCAGTCAGAAATTCCGGCCCCCGTTGTTGAGTATATTATCGGCGTTGCCAGCACCCACCATTGCCGCATTATCCTTAATAACGCCCCGGCACGGGATGTCTCCGCCCACGCCCTGAGTCTGGTGGACTACCTGGTTGTTAATGAGACAGAAGCCGCCTTCATGAGCGGTGCCGATGTATCTTCGATTGATGACGCTCATTCTTGTGCAACCGGACTGCATAAACGAGTGAAGGGACAGGTAATCATTACCCTCGGTGAAAAAGGGGCGGTATTGTCCCAGGAACATGGCACTCGACATTTCCCGGCTGTATTCTGTCCGGATGTTGTTGATACCACCGGTGCCGGCGATTCATTTATTGGAGGTATTGCCTACTGCATTGTTAATGGTTTTTCGCTGACGGACGCGATCCCCTTTGCTGCTGAAATTAGCTCTTGTTCAATACAGAAATATGGCGGGCAAAACTCTTTTCCCATGCTACCGGACGTTTCTCATGCCCTTAAAAACTCCAGCTTGTTAGATTAAGTAAAATCTATTCACCGTTATCAATGAAGGGCAATGAAATTGCTCGCCTGATAAAGATTTTTCGAATCAAGAAGCCATGACCACAGAGATATTTTATCCTTGTGGTCTTTTTCATATTAGCGCTCCCTCAGATTGCCTACTCAAAGCGGACACTTTATTTGTAGGAGAGCAGAGTTACCTCTGGCAAGCTTGCTGTATGTATTGCGGGCATCTGTTTAAACTGGACGATGTCCGCTCATCGCTCCCAGCGGACCTTCAACTCAGGTAACCGTTCACCCAGATGAGCTGGTGTGAAAGGTGAAGCGGAGGGCCATGTGCTGCAAATCAAGATTCAGCGGTGCAGACTTTTCTGACCTTAAGGGACGGGGGCGGCACACTCTGCTTCAGTGGGGGTAGCTAATCACCACAAATTGTTAGACACAAGGGGCAGGGGTCGCCGATGCGGGTGACAAAGGTATCTCTGCCGCAGCTATAAAATCGATAAAACAGCGTATTCTTGGTGACAGGTAGCGGCTGGCGGGCCACAGGACGGAGAAATACCCATCCTTGATGCAACACCCGGGCAACACCTCCTGCAGTTGTCCCTCATCCATTGCCTCGCGCACGACAAAATCAGGCACATAAGCGATGCCCATCCCCGCCGCGCTTAAGCGAATGGCGGCCTCAATGTTATTGACCGTCATCACGGCAGCGGACCTGAAATCTCCCGTCAGTCGCATACCGCGCAGTTCCCAGGGCTGGATCAGCCCCGTCGCGGGGAAGCGGAAAAAAATGCACTTGTGCGCCGCCAATTCCGCTGGCGAGTCGGGGGCGCCGTATTCCGCCAGATAGGCCGGACTGGCGCAGAGCACAAAACGAAAGCCTCCCAGCTTTCTGGCGATCAAGCGGGAGTCCGCTAATTCACCGCTGCGGATAGCGACATCAACTCCCTCATCGATCAGATTGACCAGCCGGTCGCTAAAGTCGAGATCCAGTTCAACCTGCGGATAAAGACGGCTAAAGGCGGTGAGGGCGGGGAGCAACAGGCGGTAGCCAATGACGGGCAGTGAAATCCTCAGTTTGCCGGTGGGCTGTGAGAGACTGCTGGTCAGCTCTGACTCGGCCTCCTGGATCTGCTCCAGGATACTCTGACAGCGGGTCAGAAATGCGGCCCCCTCCGCCGTCAGGCTGACGTTTCTGGTGCTGCGGTTGAACAGCCGGACCCCCAGTTTATGCTCAAGCCGGGCGACATTCTTACCCACCGCCGAGGCAGATATGCCCAGCAGCCTGGCGGCCTGAACAAAGCTTAGCGTTTCGGCGGTGCGGACAAAGGACGTCAGCGAGGTGAGGCTGTCCATTGATTATAAACCTTATGTCTCTTAAGAAGATATTTTCAGTCTATTTATCGGCATTAACATCCGCAATAGGATGGCGACAGTTTATTCATTCCTTGCCGACTGATGAGGGCCGCCCGATGTTACTCACCGCCAGAACACCTTCCCGATACGCCAGCGCCCTGGCCGCGCTTTCTGTCTTTATGGCGGCCTTGCTGCTGCCGTTAAGTTTTACCGGCGGCGTCATGACCACCCCCGCGATACAGCAGTCGCTGGGCGGCTCTCCCGCTGCGCTGTCGTGGCTGACCAATGGCTTTATGCTGACATTCGGCAGCTTTTTGCTGGCCGCAGGGTTGGCGGCGGATGCCATCGACAGAAAACGTATTTTTATCGCCGGCGCCGCGCTGTTTTGCCTGAGCAGTCTGCTGTTTTGTCTGACGCACAATCTCTTCCTGTCAGGCGTGTTGAGGGCGCTGCAGGGCCTGGCCGCGGCGATGATTTTAGCCAGCGGCAGTGCGGCGCTGGCCCAGCTGTATGATGGCGCCCAGCGGACGCGGGCATTCAGCATCCTGGGCACGGTGTTCGGCATTGGCCTGGCGTTCGGTCCGCTGCTGATCGGCTTCATGATCGACGCGGTGGGTTGGCGCGGCGTATACGCCCTGTTTGCGCTGCTCTCGGCAGGGGTTCTGCTTATAGGCCTGGTATCTCTGCCTGCGACAGAAAAAAGCGAGCCGCGGACACCCGACAACCTGGGCTTAACCCTGTTTACGCTGGCCCTGATGCTGTTTACTGCATCGCTTATGGTCATTCCGGCCCGCGGTTTTTTATCCCTGACCACGCTGGCCTTGCTCATCGCGTCGGGGGGGCTGTTCGTGGCGTTTGTCGTACGCTGCCGGAGGGTGAACAACCCGGTGCTGGAACTCTCCCTGCTGCGTCATCCGCGTTTTGTCGGCGTACTGTTGTTGCCTGTCGCCACCTGCTGTTGCTACGTGGTCCTGCTGATTATTGTTCCACTGCATTTTATGGGCGGAGAGGGGATGAGTGAGTCGCAGAGCGCACTGTATCTGATGGCGCTGACCGCGCCGATGCTGGTTTTCCCATCCGTTGCGGCCCTGCTCACCCGCTGGTTTTCACCGGGGCAGGTGTCCACGGCGGGACTGATGATGGCCTCCGTCGGGTTGTTGTTGCTGGGCGATGCTTTTCACAGTAACCACCT
Organism: Klebsiella sp. P1954; assembly: GCF_018199955.1. Taxonomy (NCBI): domain Bacteria; kingdom Pseudomonadati; phylum Pseudomonadota; class Gammaproteobacteria; order Enterobacterales; family Enterobacteriaceae; genus Klebsiella; species Klebsiella sp. P1954. The sequence goes on from NZ_CP073373.1 coordinate 5,382,883, forward strand.
CCCGCAACTGGTGCTGGCGCTGATCCTCTGTGGGGCGGGGGCGGCGCTTCCCTGGGGACTGATGGATGGCCTGGCGATATCCGCTGTGCCGGTCGCCAAAGCCGGTATGGCGGCAGGCCTGTTCAACACCGTACGCGTTGCCGGCGAGGGGATCGCCCTGGCGGTCGTCTCCGCGGTATTAACGGCAAGCAATACCCTGACCCTGCAGAGTCGCGTTCACGGGTATGCCCCCGAGGTGATTCACCGCGCCGCAGGCTGGCTGGGGGCCGGCAATATGCCGCAGGCGGCTGCGCTTTTGCCTGATTTTTCCCTCCGGGTGCTGCGCGAGAGCTATGACTCTGCTTATACGCTACTGTTTAGCGGGCTGGCGGTCGTCACCCTGCTGTGCGCCCTGATGATCTGGCTGACGCTATGCCGGAAGGGGGGCGCTATCCAAACCCGCGACAGTGGATCCTGAACCCCCTTGATAGCGCGGTGGCGTCACGCTTCCCGGGCTGCTCAGCGAACCGGGATTGTCATTGTTTCGCTGACGGAACTATGCTGATTAGGGCGGCCATATGCGCCGCTCCGGCAGCGGAAACTGTGACTCACAGGCGGCGGTATGGCGAGTGATACGGACCGGATTTATATCGAGATCCTGGAAACGGTGCTGATGGCCACCCTGGATCCTGATTTGTGGAAATCGGCGCTGCAGAAACTGGCGTTTCTCACCGGCAGCGCCTTGATGGAGTTGTTTAACGTCAAGCCCGCCGAAAACGCAGTGGCGGAGCTGCTGGTGCGGGGTATGACGCCTTACATCTGGGCGTATCTATCGCCACGATCGGAACCCACCTTAGCGCCCTGTACCAGAAAACCCATACTCGACATCAGGCAGAGCTCCTGCTGATTCTCCGCGTAATCGACGGCGAATGGTTTCGCTCGGTCAGGAATGATGGTCGCGCAGGAAAACGGTCAGCACCTCTTTCGGCGGCACGCCGCCGCATTCGCCAATCATCCAGCCCACCGCGCCGCGGTGATAGGCGCCGTGAAAGAGCATGTGGTTCAGCATCTCCATCGCGGTCATATTGCCGTCGCCGCCGTCGACAAATTTGAAGGCGATACGTTCGTGGAAATCGGCGGGGGTCATGGCGCTGACGTACTGAATGTATTTGTCCGTACAGCCGGTCATGGCCGTTTCCAGCTCATCAACGGTTGGCGTCTCAGGGGTATTCAGCGCGGTGTAGCCGTGCGGCCTGCCGCGCAGGTTCGCCCGGAAAATCATATCAACGACATGGATATGGTTCATCAGCCTGATGGTCAGGTGACGCTTTTCGCCATGTACCGTTCCGTCAATCGCGCGGATCGCCTGTAAGGTGGCAAAGTCAATCCAGCGCTTGTATTTCAACAGCGTTACTACTGTGTCTTTGTCCATAGTCGGTCCCGGGTTGGTTGAACCGTTATCATACTGGTTATGCCGGTGAACCGTCACTCACCGGCATCAGGCACAAAAAAGCCTCGCCGAGGCGAGGCTTTTCAATAAGCAGGTGATTTAGTCAAACACACCGTTAATCACGGCGGTGACGATCGCGGTGCTCAGGGCCACCAGCACCAGATCATCGCCGACCGCCCGCCATTCATAGCCCGGATAATAGGGCAGGTCGTTAATCATAGAAGCTGGCAGGGTCTTTTTGGCGATCCCCGGAGGGAGCGGTTTGCCGCGGGCGACATTTTTGGCGATACCCGGCGGCAGCGCCTGATAGCCGACCAGACCGTAGTTCACGGCAAGGGAGCGCGCCCGTGAGAAGCTAATATCGCTGTCGACGTGGTCGGGCTTGCCGTAGTTTTTCCGTTTGCCGTGATCTTCAGTGGACTGGCCTTTATTTTGCCCTTTATTGCCATGGTCGCCACTGTTACCGTTGTTACCATGATTGCCGCTATTGCCATGGTTACCACTGTTCCCGTGATTACCACCGCCGTTGCCATTGCCATTACCCGGGTTGGCATATGCTGGCGCGGCCATGACGGCAAGAGAAATAACCGCCGCCAGTGCTGTTTTGAGAGTGCGACGCTTAAGCATGATGTTGATACCTTAAGAGGGAGTACACGCTTAAAAAATAAGATAAAGCTATACCCCAGGCAATCTCATGTTGTCTTATTTTTTTGCCCTTATTTAATTAGCGGCGGGAAAAGGGTAGCGGGACGCGGACGAGCAATTCCATTGCTGCGTTTTGACAGACGGGCGACCGCGCCCCGCTAAATATCTCGCCGGGAGGATCGCTCCCGGTCGTGGAGAAAAAATGCCCGAAGCCATTGGGCAAAAGAGTACAAAGATGTTCCGCTTCATTTATCGCGCGTCTCACAAGACGGGGCGGATAGTAAATCCTGGCGCTGCCGCGCACAATCGGTCGGTTGTTTAGAAATAAATAACCCCATTGACCGCGCTCAGGATGCGACCCAATGACAGGCGACCCGATGGCCCGGGGCCACCTCGCGCAGCGCCGGAGGCTCTCTGCGGCAACGTTCGCTGGCCAGCGGGCAGCGGGATGAAAAGCGGCAGCCGGCGGGGGGATTGGCCGGATCCGGGATCTCGCCTTGCACCAGCGCCTGCGGTTCGCTGTGCGGGTCGAGGGTCGGCACCGCAGCCAGCAGGGCGCGGGTGTAGGGATGGAGGGGGCGGTTGAACAGCGCATCGCGGCTGGCGCTTTCCACCAGTTGCCCGAGATACATCACCGCCACATCGTCACATAAATGCTCCACCACCCCGAGGTCGTGGGAGATAAATAGAAACGTGACCCCGCGGTTGTCGCGCAGGTCGGAAAACAAATTGATGATCTGCGCCTGAATCGACACATCAAGGGCCGAGATGGGTTCATCGGCGACGATAAAATCCGGGTTGAGGATCAGCGCCCGGGCAATACCGATCCGCTGACGCTGGCCGCCGGAGAACTGATGCGGGAAGCGGGCATAGTGTTCCGGCGCCAGGCCGCAGATCTTCATCACGTCGATCACCCGGTCATATAGCTCATTGCGGGCGCACAGTTTGTGCTCCAGCATGGCTTCGCCAATCGCGTCGCCAATACGCAGCCGCGGGTTCAGCGAGCTATAGGGGTCCTGAAACACCAGCTGCATCCTGGGCCGGATAGCGCGCAGGGCAGGCGCGGTCAGGTCGGCCAGCTCCTGACCGTGAAATTTCACGCTGCCGGCGCTCTTCTCGTACAGGCCAAGCAGGGTTCGGCCGACGGTGGTTTTGCCGCTGCCGGACTCACCCACAAGGCCAAAAATAGTGCCCGGACGGATGTTAAAGCTGACGCCGTCCACCGCGCGAAGCTCGCCGGTCTGCTGGCCAAAGAGGCCGTCGCGCAGCGGAAAATACTTCTTCAATCCATCCACTTCAATAACATAGCGATCGCTCATGCTGTCGCCTCCGCAAATTCGCTATAAAAGCAGGCGGCCCGCTGGCGCTCGCCGAGCAGCGGCGGAATCGCCTCCCGGCAGCGCGGCGTCGCCCGTTCGCAGCGCCCGGCAAAGGCGCAGCCCTCCGGCAGGGCGGCCAGATCCGGCACCTGGCCGGGAATTGAGTACAGCCGCCGACGCCGCTCACCGGGCACCGGTCGGGAGGCGATCAGCCCCCGCGTGTAGGGATGCTGAGGATGCCGTAGCACTTCCGCGGTGGCGCCTTGTTCCACAATTCGTCCGGCATACATCACCACCACCTGCTCGGCCATCTGCGCGATCACCCCCAGGTCGTGGGTAATCAGCATCATCGCCATCTGGCTGGCCCGGGCCCGATCCCGCAGCAGGCGTAGGATCTGCGCCTGCACGGTCACGTCGAGCGCGGTGGTGGGTTCGTCGGCGATCAGCAGTTTGGGCCGACAGCTCAGCGCCATGGCGATCATCACACGCTGCAGCATGCCGCCGGAAAGCTGGTGAGGATAGCGGGTCATCAGGCTGTCCCCGCGCGCCAGGCCGACCTCGCTTAACAGCTGGATGGCCTGATGCCAGGCGGCTTTCGGCGTGGCGCCGAGGTGGCGGATCGGCGGTTCGCACAGCTGCTCCCCGATGGTCAACACCGGGTTGAGGGCCGACATCGGTTCCTGAAAAATCATTGCCAGCTGGTGACCGCGCAGATCGGCCATCTGTCTGGCTTTCAGCCGCAGCAGATCGCGGTCCGCGAAGCGGATCTCGCCGCCGTCGATGCGCGCCGTCTGCGGCGGCAGGAGGCCCATCAGCGCCATGGCGGTGACGCTTTTGCCGCAGCCGGATTCACCCACCACGCCAACGGTTTGCCCGGCCTGAATGGTGAAAGAGACCTCCTGCACCGCGCGCACGCGAGAGCGTTCGCCGGCGAAAGAGACGGAGAGATGATTAAAGGAGACTAACGGCGTGGTCATTTCAGCCTCGGTTTCATATTGGGATCCATGGCGTCGCGCAGGCCATCGCCCAGCACGTTGATGGCGATCACGGTGATAAAGATGGCGATGCCCGGCGGCATCCACAGCCAGGGGCGGCGCTGGAAATCGATCAGGCTGTTAGCGGCATCCATCATATTGCCCCACGACGGCGTCGGCGGCACCACGCCGAGGCCGAGATAGCTCAGCGCGGATTCACTGAGAATGGCGTTGGCGACGGCCATGGTCGCCATCACCACCAGAATCGGAATGGTATTCGGCAGCAGGTGGCCAAACAGCCGGCGACGCGCCGACAGGCCCAGCACCTGGGTGGCCAGCATAAAATCGCGTTCGCGCAGGGAGAGACATTGCCCGCGCACCAGCCGCGCCAGTCGGGGCCACTCCAGCAGGCTGAGCATCACCACCACCATATAAATGCGCGAGTCCGGCGAAAAATCGAGCTCGGAAAGCATCGCCCCGGCGACGATCAATAGCGGTAACCCAGGGATAGTCATCACCAGGTCGGCCACGCGCATGATCAGTTTGTCGGTTAACCCGCCGACGTAACCCGAGAGGGCGCCGAGCAGGTAGCCGAGGCACACCGACATCACCATGGTCAGCAGGCCGATAACCAGCGAGATGCGCCCGGCCAGCAGCAGGCGGGTGTAGACATCGCGACCGAGGAAATCGGTCCCCAGCCAGTGTTCCGCCCCGGGCGGCTGGTTGATGCTCAGGGCGTCGGTGGCATCATCTCTCCACGGCGACCAGACGGGCCCCAGCACGCACCACACCGCCATCACCGCCAGCAGGAGCAGGCAGAACATGGCCAGCCGGTTACGGCGCAGCTGTCGCCACCCCTGGCGCCAGGGAGAGGGAGTAATGTGCGCCAGCGCCGGGATAGCCGCCTGCCGCTGGCGGCGACGGGAAGCTAAGTAAGACTGGATCATCATGACCTCACCCGAATACGCGGATCGGCCCAGGCGTACAGCACGTCGGCGAGCAGATTCCCGACGATCGTCAGCACCGCCAGAAACAGGGTAAACCCCATCAGTACCGGATAGTCGCGGGCGGCCAGCGAGTCGATATGAATGTGGCCCGCCCCCGGCCAGTTGAATACCTTTTCGGTAATGATCGCCCCGGAGAACAGCCCCGGCAGCTCGAAGCCCAGCAGGGTGATAATCGGCAGCAGGGCGTTGCGCAGGGCATGTTTGAGGATCACCGTGCGCTCCTGCAACCCCTTGGCACGGGCGGTACGGATAAAATCCATTTTCACCACGTCGAGCATACTGGCGCGCACATAGCGCGTCAGGCTGCCCGCCTGCAGCATCACCAGCGCCAGCACCGGCAGCGCCAGGTGGGCAGCCACCTGCAGCACATACTGCCAGCCGCTCTCGTCGCTGCCGGTATTGGTCATCCCGCCTACCGGCAGCCAGTGGAGATCGACGGCGAACCATTTAATCAGCAGCAGGCAGAGGAAAAAGGTGGGGAACGACATGGCGGCAAACACCGCGACGCTCACCAGATGATCAAACCAGGAGCCGGGTCGCAGGGCAGAAACCACGCCGACCGCCAGGCCGATGCCCCAGTAAAAGACCAGCGCGACGCTGGCCAGCAGAAAAGAGTTCCAGATGTACTGGTTGAGCAACTGGCTGACCGGGATCTGATACTGCAGCGAAAAGCCTAAATCACCGCGCAGCAACTGTCCCAGCCAGTGGAGGTAGCGGGTCAATAGCGGCTGGTCGAGGCCGTAGATCGCCTTCAGCTCCGCGGCGCGGGCGGCGGTCAGGGTGATATTGCCATCGATAAAGTCGCCGGGGGTTTTGGCAAACAGCAAAAAAATAATGAAGGAGGCCAGCAGCAGCATCGGCAGCGTTTGCAGCAGGCGCCTCAGGATGAAATTTCTCATGACGGTCTCACATCAGCCGCCGGTTAACCCGGCGGCCAGGGATTTATTTGACGATTTTTACATCCGGCAGGCTGCCGGTCAGGCCGTTGTAGATATCCGGCTTAAAGCCGCTGACGCGGGCGCTGCTGGCGGAAAGGATCTCGCGATAGCCGAGCAGGATAACCGGCGGATCGTCGGCCAGCACTTTATACAGCTGGTGGTAGATCGGCTTGCGCTGTTCAATGTCGAGCACCGCGTTGCCGGCGTTAATCAGCTTATCGACTTCCGCGTTATGGTAGCCGGACTCTTTAGCTTCGCTGCTGTAGAAATCCCATACCCCGTCGTGCGGGTCGTTGAGGGTGCTGGTGCTGAACGAGGCCAAATCGTAATTTCCGGCTTTGCGCTGCGCCATCAGGGCGTTGAAATCCACCACCTGCGGCTTAAGCAGCACGCCGATCTGCCGCCAGTTCTCCTTGGCGATGGGGATCAGCGCATCGTTGAGTACCTTCTTGCTCACCAGCAGGGTCAGCTCCAGGCGCTGGCCGTCTTTGGCGCGGATACCGTCGGCGCCAGCTTTCCAGCCGGCCTCATCCAGCAGCTTTTTCGCCTGGGCCGGATCGTAAGGGTAAGGGTTGACGCCTTCAGCGTTAAAGGCCCAGGAGATCGGCGCGATCGGTTCGATGGCGACTTTGCCGTATCCCTGATAGACAACGTCAATCAGCTTCTGCCTATCCAGGCCGTAAATCAGCGCCTGGCGCACCCGCTTATCCTGTAGCGCCGGGCGATGCACGTTGAATTCCACCTGGCTGTAGTCGCTGGAGCCGTAAAGATTAATATTGGCGAAGCCGAGCATCTTCAATTGCTCAATATCGTCGGGGCGCGAGGTAAAGGCGTCGTAGTCGGTCTCCCCGGTCTGGAACAGCTGGAAGTTGGTGGACGGATTGGTCACGCGATAGATAAAGCGCGGCGTTGGCGGCGTCCCACGGTAAAAATGGCTATTGGCATGGAAGCGAATTTCCTGACCGGGAATGTATTTGTCGTACACGTAAGGGCCGTTGCCCAGCGGCTTGCCGTGCAGTGAGCGCAGATAGTCGAGATTTCCCCGCTGATACCCTTTGCCGTACCAGGCTTTCGACAGTACAGGCCCGCCAATTTTGGCCAGCGTGGTGGCGCCTGGCTGCGTGGTGGTCACCTGCAGGGTGAGCGGGTCGATGACCTTCAGGCCGCTGACGCTGTCAGCTTTGCCGGCTTTGTAGTCCGTCCCGCCGGCGATATTGGCCAGGGTGATGTCGGTATCGCCATCATAGCTGGGGTCGAGCAGGACCGTCAGGGTAAAGGCGACATCTTCCGCCGTCAGCGGTGAGCCGTCGCTAAAGGTGAGACCAGGGCGCAATTTGATGGTATAGACTTTGTTATCCGGGCTGACCGTCCAGCTCTCCGCCAGTCCCGGGACCAGCTTACCCTGACTGTCCCAGTCGATCAGGCGTGAAAAAATGACGTTAGTCACGTTCTCATCCCAGCCGTTGACGAAAAAGTAGGGGTTAAAGATCCCCTGCGGCTCGGAGATCCCGGCCACCACCGTGTCTTTCCGCAGTTTGGCGCTGGCCGGGATCTGGCTGGCGTCAGTGGCCGGGGTGATACCTTCTTTCAGGAGACCCTCAGCAAAGACAGCAGAAGAAAATGCTACCACGCCGCCGAGCAGGGCCACTTTTAGCGCCAGGGCGAAGCGGGTTTGTCTGGTTTTTAATCCTTGTTGTAATCTGGACAAAAGTGCTACCTCATCAAATGATTGCGTGGTTATTTACAATTCATGACGAAAGATAAGAGGCGCACTTCGCCCTGTCTAACACTGAAACGCTATGATTTATAACTAATTATCCTTAGCAAAGGATCGGCAATATAATCCCATTTTATGGCTATGAAGCAGTGGTTTCCGCTGTCTGATGATGGTTGGTCAGCATGCTGTCTGCGACCCAGCTTTTCAATCGCGAGGTTCTGAACAGGCGTCACACCTGCGCGATATTCGCCGGCTGAAAGGGAACGATGATAGTGGCCCCGTACCGACCGCCGTGCAGGGAGTAAGGCCACCTGGCGGTCAGTTCCGGGCAGACGTTAGCGCTCCTTCGCCGCTGGGGGAAGCAGGGAGGGTGCGGTTTCGGTTAGCGGCAACCAGAGCCGCTCGGGGTCATTAAATCCCTCTTCGACAAGGGCATAAAAGCGGCTGGCGTGGAGACCATCGACGAAGGCATGGTTAAACCGCCCGGCCACCGGGATAACGCCATTCTGCAATTTTCCCCAGGTGAGCGCGGGGACCGCCGCGCCGACGGCATATTCCGCATGGGTCATCGAGGTGAAGTGGAGCCATGGCAGACAGCTGGCGCAGATAAAATGCTCGCCATCGACGATGAGCGGCGCCGGGGATGTCTCTCTTGCCGCGACAATCTTCGGCGTGGCCGCGGCGCTGAAGGCGGTGAACTCGGGGGCATTGTCGCACCACACCTGACGGAATCCCTCTCCGACGGTCATCACCGGCGTCATTACTGCCAGACTGTCATATTCAATCACCTCATCGTTCCGCACGCGCTGGCGTAGCTGCGGTACCCCGTTGGCCGCGCGCAGCAGGGCATAGAGCGCGAGCTGAAAAAACGAGACCCGACGGTCCTTCGCACATTCGTACAGGCGCTGCGCCGCTATCGGCACGCAGAGATTAAAGCTGGGGTTGGCGAATTGGCGGTAAAAAGTGAAATGGTCCCGGCGGGGCCAGGATGCGGTGTCGATAATCCGGTAATGTGCCATGGATGCCTCCTGAATACTGGCGTTCTGCTGACTATGCGACGATTTCGATCAGGTTGCCATCGGGATCGGCGATCACCGCCTCATAATAGCCGTCGCCGGTGGTGCGCGGCGGCGAAATCAGTATTCCGGCGGCCCCGGCGCGTTGGGCGATGGCATCGACCTGTTCCGCCCCGCCCACCGAGAGGGCCAGATGCGCCCAGCCGGTATGGTTATTATCCGCGCTGGCCTGCTGCAGGCCAGGCTTGGTCATCAGCTCGATCACCACCTCGTCGTCGATAGTAACAAAATAGGAGGCAAAGCCGGGGTTGGTCTGGCTAAGGTATTTTTCATTGATGCTGGCGGCAAAGAAGTCCACCCAGAAGCGGGCCTGGACGTCGAGCTGTTGGGTCCACAGGGCGAAATGGGCAATTTTCATGGTAAACCTCCGGGCAGGAACGTTGACAACCAGAGCAGGGCAGACGATCATGCTTGCTACTGCTCGGTTTTGATCATTTAAGGATTGTGTTATGCTCGATTATGCTGCTTTCCCTCAACAGCGACAAGCGCTGATTTGCCAGATCCTGCAGGAAAACGGCAGAGTGGTGTGCGCGGAGCTGGCGGCGCGTCTTCAGGTGTCGGAGCATACCATCCGCCGCGATCTGCATGAGCTCAGCCGCGAGGGATTCTGTAAAAAGGTGTATGGCGGGGCGGTGCTGAGTCTGCCGGAAGCGGGGGATTACAGTCAGCGGAAAGATAAAAACCGCGCGATAAAGCTCAGGATCGCGCAACAGTGTGCCCGGCTGGTGAAGCCCGGCGGCACTATTTTCATTGATACCGGGACCACCAATCTGGCGATGGCCGAGGCGCTGCCCACCGAGCTGGCGCTGACGGTGGTAACGAACTCGCCGGAGATCGCCGCGGTACTGGTGAAAAAACCGCTGTATGACGTGGTGATCCTTGGCGGCCAGGTACAGCGCGCGAGCGGCGGTTGCGTCGGCGCCGCGGCGGTGGCTCAGGTGCAGGGCATGTTATTCGACCAAGGGTTTATCGGCGGCTGCGCGATGGCGCCAGAGTCGGGCCTGACCGGCTTTGACTATGCCGACTGCGAGTTCAAGAAAGCGGTCATTAAACAGTGCAGCGAAATTATTGTTGGTCTGACTTCGGATAAAATTCCGGCAGCAGCGCGGTTTGTGGTGGCCGCCAGCAGCGATATCGATGTGCTGGTGGTGGAAGAGAATATCAGTCGCGAATATCGCGTTGCCTTTCAGCAGCACGATATTCGCATCTATACCGTGTAACCCGCTAGCGGGTGAGGGAGGTGGCGATAAGCCGCAGGCCCAGCGCCCCCAGCACCGTCGCGGTGGCGATGTCGATCCGCCGCTTCAGCCGCAGGTAGACGCGCCGCGGGCGGTCGGCAGACAGCACCAGCGCCACCAGCGAATACCAGCTGACGTCGATCAGAAAGCTCATCAGCGGCACGATGTAATAGAAGGCGGTGGGGATCTGCGCCGGCAGCAGGGCGGTAAAAATTGAGGCGAACACCAGCGCCGTTTTGGGATTGCTGAGCTGAGTATATAGCCCGTCGCGAAAGGTCTTCAGCAAAGAGCGGTTGCCGGCCATCCCGCTGGCGGAAAAGTCCATCGGCTGCGCCGACCCGCGAAAAATTTTATAGCCCAGCCACAGCAGATAGAGCCCGCCCGCCACCTTCAAACCAATAAACAGCTCCGGCACCGCGGTGAGCACCTTCTGCAGGCCCAGCATCGCCATAATGGAGAAAATGGCCGCACCGGCGCCGGTACCGAGGGCGGTAACCATACCGTGCAGACGCGAGCGAGCGACGGCATTGCGCGCGACAAAGATAAAGCTTGGGCCGGGACTGATCACGCCCATGATCAGCACCGCGGCAATGGCCATCAGGCTGGATAGGAACATAGCGACTCCTGTTATGTCCGCCGCAGGCAGGCGGTCGGTAACGTGTGGACGGTTGGAGCAGACAGAGTAGCAAACTGGTTCAGGAAAGCACGTTAAAAAGGTGTGTATTAGACGGGGAGAAGCAGGCGTTGGCGGCGCGCGTTTTCTGCGCAACTGTTTGAATAACGATTCCCATTCTTGTCATCGATGGTAAACTGAATAACTGTGATCTTTGTCATACCGTAATAACTACAGAGAAGAGACACTGCTATGCAACATATCATTGAGGGCTTCCTCAACTTCCAGAAAGAGATCTTCCCCCAGCGTAAAGAACTCTTCCGCAGCCTGGCCTCCAGCCAGAATCCCAAAGCGCTTTTCATCTCCTGTTCTGACAGCCGTCTGGTGCCGGAACTGGTTACCCAGCAGGAGCCGGGACAGCTCTTTGTCATTCGTAATGCCGGGAATATCGTGCCGTCTTTCGGGCCGGAGCCGGGCGGCGTTTCCGCGACCATCGAATATGCCGTGGTTGCGCTGGGCGTGACGGATATCGTGATCTGCGGCCATTCCAACTGTGGCGCGATGAAAGCGATCGCCACCTGTCAGTGCCTTGAGCCGATGCCTGCGGTGTCTCACTGGCTACGCTATGCCGATGCCGCGAAAGCGGTGGTGGAAAAGAAAACCTGGGCTAGCGAAACCGATAAGGTCAACGGCATGGTGCAGGAAAACGTTATCGCCCAACTGAATAACATCAAGACCCATCCTTCGGTGGCGGTTGGTCTGCGCGACCATACCCTGCGCCTGCATGGCTGGTTCTACGACATCGAAACCGGCGATATTCAGGCGCTGGATAAAAACACGAAATCCTTTGTTTCGCTGTCGGAAAATCCGGACGTCTTTTTCGAATAAAGTCTTTCCAGGGCACGGAGGCCCTGCAAACCCTCACCACGCCACGCAAATTTTGCCAAAATGGGCGCCGCTTTGCAGACAGCGGAAGGCCTCCGACTGATTCGCGGCGACAGACCTCTCCGCTTTACGCCGACAAGCCGCAGATAATCCAGCCAATCGGGTATTTATTGCTATCAGGCTCTTTTTGTGCTGAGAGTCAGTATTGTCCGGGATCCGGCGAATGCCGCATGGACCTGCCGGGAAATGTCAGGAAGGGGGAAAAACTAAAGCGCCGTCCAGGCGGCGCTTTAGGAAACGTTTAGGGGCAAGGGTTTATTTGCTCAGTTCAGCCGTCATATGAACACGGTTGTTAAACTGGGCGCTGGTAATTTTATAGGATGCACCCTGTTCTGCGGCCTGGGCGGCAATTTTAGCTTCCGCGCGGTCCAGCGTGGAGGCAGTGGCGCTGACGCTCTGAGCAAAGCTGGCAGCAGAGAACAGAGACAGCGCAGCAACAGCAACGAAAGTTTTGATGAATTTCATGGTCGTATTCCTTAATTTGGTGTCTGATAAAGGGCCTGTTGCCCTGATGTGATAAAGAATACGCTTGATTGCTGGAGCCTAAAATCAAAACAATTTGCGAAACTATTTCAAATAATATGAATGATTTTCCGCCGGCCGCGAGGCTGCGCGCGGCGGCAGGGTTGCATTAGCTGCTGTGGTCAGGCATCGGAGGTCGGCAGACAGGCGACTAAAAGAGAGCCTGTCGGTCATGAAATGATGAAAATGGCTATGACTGACCAGGCGGAAATTCACTTTAATCCTTTCCAGGCCGTTATAGACCCGCTTGCGATTAATCCCCAGCGTAGCGGCCATTTGATGAACCGACTGACCCTTCATGGTGGCATCAATCATCCGCATCTCCAGGCGGTTGAGCGGGGCTCGTTGACGGAAAGAAACGCTCTGACGTTGGTGACGCGGCACGAGTGGCCAGCGGCGCTCGGCCAGGCAGCGCAGAAGGCGGCTCACTTCACGTACCGCTTCGCGCTGGCTGACCCACAGTAGGGTATCCGCGAAAAAGGGGCGTCCGCGCCTTACGTTGCCGGCTGACGTAAAGCCGATGACCAGGCCCTGAAAGTGCTGAGCGATTTCAGCGGCAGCCAGGTAATCATGATAGTTTTCCAGTGACAAAATAATCACATCCAGCCCGGACAGTTCTGGAAGATGGCTGAGGGGCAGGGAGTGAATAACCTTTAATTCGGGCGCTGTTTTCTGAATATCCCGAAAACACTGGGCGATACCGATATTAAAATAAATATTATTGCTGTGAATTAAAATATTCAACGAATAAACCCTGTTGCTGGCGATGTAAACGGCGCGGGGAGGGGATTAGCTGCGTACCAGAAGCTTATTCATATCAGCAGGCGAAGTGTTTATATAATTCATCATCCCCGGCGGTTTGTATGAATAAATTTCGGCTACGTAAACGTTATTAATATAATACCCCGCACACTTAACGCGGATGATTAACGCGCTCTCCACGCCAGCCTGGTGTAAGCGAGACTTTAAGCTCTGAATAACCTGCCATAGGCGCTGCGCGGAAGGGCGGAGATTATTTTTTTCCCAAACGTTAATCATTAACTCTTCATCGCTGACCAGACGTTCTCTGCCGTGCGCCAGCAGGTACTCCAGTAAACAGGCCATGGTGCTGCGTAGCTGGACTTGCGTCCGTGTCCCGCGCAGCGTGATAATTTCCCGATGATGCAGGCAGTAGAAAATATTATCCGCTAACTTATAGCCAAGTAGTTTATAGCCTTTAGTCATCCACAACTCCCTGACAAATCCTCTTCTTGCCGGTGCAGAGTACCTGCCCGCTGCTGACTGACCAAGTGAATTTTATCAGTTAGAATAATCAAAACAAATAACCACACAGCCATACATAACTAGAATAAAAATCTGATAATATCGCTTGATTCTGTTGTATTATGCGGTATAGGAAAAGTCTTAATCAGGCGACTGGCGAAGGTAAGCGCTTGAAAATATAGGTAGCATCGAAAAATAAATGCACTTAAATTGATTTGGATCAATTTAAGCTATTTCAGAGGGCGATGACCATTTACATTCTAAAACAAAGATTGAAATAACTTCCGTTACGCGGTGATACGCTAATTCTGAACTTGTGGAACTACCCAGGGAATGGTTCATTTTTTTTTAGGAGCGTTTTTATGGTCATTGCAACTCGTAAGCCTCTGTGCAACAAACGCTGGTCGGCCAGCCCGGCCTCCCAGGATCTTCAGTTGACTCAGCTACGTCACCCGTGGGTCGCCACCAAAGCTAGCTGCAAAAGTAAAAAAGGCTGGAAGAGCCGCGGTTAACGGCTCGTCCACTTTCCCGGACAAAACGCCCCGGTCGTGCTCATGCCGCGACCGGGGTTTTACTGTGGTCATTGTTCTGCTCAACGATCACACCGAGCGCAGACAATAGCCTGAGGCGGTGTTCTCCACTCTGGCGAATCCCGGCAGGCCAAGATGCATACCGGCAATCAACCACCGTTCGCTGGCGGCCTGGCGCAGCAGGATCTCCCTGGTACGCCGGGCCTGTTCAGGATCGACGTCGAAGGCGACCGAGGCTTCTGGCCGCGCAGACTGAATGGACGGGAAATGGACGATATCCCCCCAGATCAGCAGCGAGGTATCGCCCGCTTCGAGACGATACCCGGTATGCCCGGGCGTATGGCCGGGCAGAGGGCACGGGCGGATCCCGGCGATCACCTCCTCATCATCAACCCCGCTGATTTGCGCCGCGCAGTTCGCCAGTACACGGCGAACAAGCAGCACGTTGCGCCGGCCGCGATCGCTGGCGTTGTCGAACGTGGATGTTGCCAGCCAGTAAGCGCTTTCCCGCGTAGGCAGGAACACCGTGGCGTTGGGATACGCTGGCGTACCAGCGGCGGACAGCAGGCCGCCGATATGGTCCGGATGGGCGTGGGTCAGAAGGATGGCGTCGATCTCCTCAGGACCAACGCCGAGCCGCGCCAGATTGGCGATAAGTTCGCCGCCAACGCCATTGGCTCCGCCGGTGCCGGTATCCACCAGCACCGTGTTCCCGCGACCGCGGATCAGATAGGCGCCAATCGCAATGGTCTCCGGCGAGGCTAATCCTGAATGCCGCTGCAGATGTTCCGCCTCCTCCCGCGAGATACCCGAGAGTAAGGACAGCGGCGCTGACATCAGACCATCACTCACGGCAGTCACCGTCAGGTCGCCAGCGGTCAACGTATAAAAGGGAGCAGGTGACATGGCGACCTCACGCGCGCTGCGCCGGGTTGCGTAACCGGGCGGTGATGGGCTGATAGATAAAGACGGCGGCAGTCGTGGCCAGGTGATGCAGGTTGTCTCGTGGGAGGATGGCGGCATACCGGGTTTGTTCGGTCGCCAGGCCGCCTGGCTGCAGGAGTATCGGCGCAGCGACGGGCAAGTCCTCCGCGGTATCGCCCAGCAGCAGCACTTCATCCGGGGCAACCTCCCGCAGCGTATTATTCGTTAGATAGAGGTGGCGATGCCAGTCGGCGATCGCCGATTGCCAGCGGGCAAAATGGCCGCCGCCGTTGCGGCGGTAGGCGTCGCTGTCGATGACGGTAGCATCGTGGATATCGTGCAGCGCCAGGTAGCAGGGGCAGCCCTCGCTGAGAGCGCGGAAGCGCTGGGAGGCGTAGAAACCGGGCACAGAGACCAGCGCCGGTAGTTTTTCCTGATTGTAAAAGGTATTCCACGCCGCTTCGCTTTGGGGATCGGTGTAGGCGCATTCGACGACATAGAGCATAGTGACCTCGATGAACAGATGATGTGGCGCACAAGGCGCTTTAGTGAGTTTTCATCATCCTATCGGCTAAAAATGGCGCTGAAAAACGATGTTAATTCAAGGTTCAGTGATATTCTGTCACTGACTTTCGGTGAGCCTGCACAAGGAGCATTGGCTATGCGTCGTAAAATCCCCAGCAGCGCTGCGCTACTGGCTTTTGAGGCCGCGGCTCGTCACGGCAACTTTGCCCGCGCGGCGGCGGAGCTCGCGTTAACGGAAGGGGCCATCAGCCGGCAGATTGCCCGTCTGGAAGCGCTCCTCGACAGTAAACTCTTCGACAGGACGGGGAGCCGGGTGCGGCTCAATCCGGCAGGCGCCCGCTATGCTCGTCAGGTCCGCGAGATCCTCGCTCGCCTGGAACGGGACACCCATGACGTCAGCGGGATGCCCGTCGATGGCCGCAGTCTGGAGATCGCCGTGCTCCCCACCTTCGCCAGCCGCTGGTTAATTCCCCGGCTCGGGCGCTTTGCGGCGCAGCATCCGCATATCGTGGTCAATATCGCCGCCCGCAGCGATCCCTTCATTCTGCCGGGAAGCGGATTTGATGCCGCTATCCATTTTGAACACCCGGCGTGGACCGGAATGGAGGTGACGTTTTTATTTGCGGAGTATTTGCTGCCGGTCTGCCATGCTGCGCTGCTGACGGATGACGATCTTCCGGGGCTGCTTAACCGGCTAACGCGCATTCACCGGCGGCAAAACCCGGACGCCTGGCTGCACTATGCCCGTGAGTGCGGTCTGGCGCTGGATAACCCCGCCCAGGGGCCGCGCTACGATCTGCATGAGATGGCGATCGCCGCGGTACTAAGTCAGCAGGGAGTGGCCCTGGTGCCGAAGATGTATGTGGAAAGCGAGCTGCGCGCCGGAACGCTGGCCGCCCCGTGGCCGGGCTCCCCGACGCTGGCTAAGCGCTTCTGCTTGATCAAACCCGGCGGCGGGGAGGGGGAGCCAGCGCTGCAGATGTTTGAGCGCTGGCTGCAGACGGAGATTGCGGCAGGTTAAGTCAGAGCTGGTCGGGAGACATTTAGCGCCGCCCGCTGGCGGGCATATTTGCCCGGCGATATCCCGGTATAACGGGTAAAAGCTACGCTGAACGCGCTGGCCGAGCCATAGCCGATGCGCTCGGCGATATCCGCAATGCTGATGCCCGTCTCGCTCAGCCACTGCATGGCCAGGGTCATTCGCCAGCCTAACAGATAGCCCATCGGGGTCATCCCGGTCAGGTCGGTAAAGCGTTCAAATAACGTCGAGCGAGACAGCGCGCAGTCGGCGGCCAGGGCGTTGACCGTCCAGCGTCTGGCGGGGGCCTGATGCAGCAGACGGATTGCCTGGGCGACCCGCGGGTCGCTCAGCCCGCGCATCAGACCGGGGGTCGCGAGCGTGCCGGAGGAACGAATGGCCTCGATAAAAAGCAGCTCAACCATTCGCGCCAGAACGAAAGATTTGCCCGCGCGATCCGCCTGCGCTTCCTCTTTCAGCAGCCCGACAAAGGTGGCCAGCCGCGGTTGATTGCGGACCACCACAAAGGCTGGCAACAGCGAGGCCAGCAGGCTGGCGTTCGTTGAACCGGAAGCGCAGTGGCCAATCAGCGCCTGCATCTGCGCAGGCTTGTCGAGGGCGCCCAGCCGAAAGTGTCCCTCCGCCAGTTGCACCGGGATGGTTTCCAGCGCCGGTGAAGGAGGCGGGGTCAGGCTGGTTAGCGAGAAGCGGTACGCCGCCGGGATCAGAATAAAATCCCCGGCGCGCAGGATCTGCGGCTCATGCTGGTCAATTTCCAGCCGACAGCCGCCTTCCAGCACGACGCCATAAAATGACAACCCCTGATCCGAGCGCCGGACTCGCCAGTCTCCCGCCCCCTCGATGGTTTTGGTCAGCACCGCTCTGAGATTTAACATCGCGATGACCTCCGCCAGCGGATCGCTCATTTCCGGACTCCTGCTAAAGAATGATGGATTATTGACCCTATATCGTCCGGCACGGCCTGTCTATGATGAAAAGGAAGAAGCCATTCGGAGACAGAGATATGCAAACGATAATGATCACCGGCTGTTCATCGGGTTTTGGCCTGGAGACGGCGCGTTATTTTCTCGAGCAAGGCTGGAAGGTTATTGCCACGATGCGCGCTCCGCAGGAAGGTGTGTTACCCGCCAGCGACCGCCTGCGGCTGGTACGCCTTGACGTCACTTCGGCGCAGAGTATCGCAGAGGCCATTGCCGAAGCCGGAGAGATTGATGTGCTGGTTAACAATGCCGGGGTGGGGATGCTTAATGCCCTCGAGGGCGCCCCGCGCGAGGCGATAGCCAACCTGTTTGCCACCAATACCCTGGGAACGATTGCCATGACCCAGGCGGTGATCCCCCGGTTCAGAGCGCGCCGAAGCGGGACCATCGTTAATATTACCTCGGCGGTCACCCTGCAACCGATGCCCCTGCTGGCTGTCTACACCGCGAGTAAGGCGGCGGTGAATGCCTTCACGGAGTCGCTGGCGCTGGAGCTCCGTGCTTTTAATATTCGCGTTGGGCTGATCCTCCCGGGACGCGCCCCGCAGACCCGGTTCGGGGAAAACGCCCGCCGGACGGTGGGGCAGCTCCCGGAGAGCTATGCGGCGCTCGGCCAGCAGATCTTCGACAGCATGCAGGATAACGCCAGCGTGACGCAGGCGACCGATGTCGCTCAGGCCGTCTGGCGAATGGTGCACGATCCTGATGCCCCTTCGCGGCTGCCGGCAGGGGAAGATGCCCTGGCGATGGCGCAGGCCAGTCATCGCCTTGTCTGAAGGCAATATGCGGGACTTGTCTGTCAGACGGTAGGTGCGCAAGCTGCCGCTGCGCTTTATGGTCGGGGAATATTATCCCTGTCAGGATCGCCTGGATAATATGAGCTGTTATACGATATAACGGTCGGGGGGGATTTACTGATATAAATCAGGACAGCAATGTATTTCATGGTGCGTTTTCGTAGCTTATTCTGGATGTGTGCGATCCGTCCGCTATATTATTAGATGATCAATAGCTCAGGTCATTTATATGTAAATTCTCAATGTAATTCGGGCGTTAATCTTAAAAAGTTAGTCTGGCCCGGTCGGGGCTGGACTTTCTTTATTTTACTGTGGCATGGTTTCCTCCCTGTTGTACCGCGCGCTCGCTTTTTTACACCAGGGAATAGTTATCAGTATGGAATATTGTTGTTACGAAGCCACTGCTTCGGCCCTGCGTCCAGACAGCTTCCTTCTCTCGCATGACAAAATATTATCAGTTTATTTGTTTTATTCTGCTTATCGTCTTTTTCAGCATTACGCAGTCACTCGCGATCTGAACCGAGATTCCGCTGAATTCAAACTGAATATACTCCGGCAGTACGCGGATACGAACGGGATTTTCTTGTGCATGTATTGCTGAGCGACTGCTATTCCGGGCGTTAAATAAAAGATCACCGTTCTGCCTTACCCAGTGCGCTTTGGGTTCCTGTAGGGAGACAGCGACGGGCGGTAGCGTTCGCGAAAGCAGGCGGGTGCGATAGCGCGGCCAGTGGGTGGGATGGCGAAGGGTAACGAATGGAGGACGTAATGATGAATCTTAACGCCAGAAAAGATGGAATGAAGCGATGAGGAACAGGCTGATAAACGATGTAACCAGTTTGGTAAAGCAACCGCCGGGGCAGTCACGCTACCGGATGGTTGTTCACCGGGGGGGCGCAATATCGACAGCCTGCTGAATCAGCAACTGTTAACCCATATGGCGGCAGGACCGAAGCCGCAGCACCTGACGCGGAGCGGGATGAGGAAGAGGGGAACGCCTCAAGAGGAGTGTCCGCTTTTTTTGCAGGAGGTCTTGCCGGATTATTATTATCCGTTGGAGCTGAAACATCCAGAGCAATATACACGTCCCAATATCTGAAGCGCAGAAATCCGGTACTGCATGATAAACTACAAAATCTGGGAGATCTGGATCTTCTGTATTTTCATGTTGAGGATATTGTAAAACCTTTCGAAACAGCGTGTATGGCCAGTGATAAGAATCCAGCAGAATTTAACAAAATATGTGAATATTTCTTTGGTGGATTATGAATATAAAACGAACATTACTCATCCTGTTTTCCCGTGTTATCAGAGGGGCTGGGATGGGATTAGGTGCTTCAGGTATCGCGCTGGCTGGTTGGTTCTTTTTTTCTCAGTAAATGAATATAAATTTCTCTGGGGTTTACTTTCAGTTGTGGAATTCCTGGTGGGGGATCTGATATATCGATTTGCATATGCATATATTTATGATGAATGGAATGATTATCATTAAGAAATTAAACGGCGTGGTCTGTTGATCGATTTTTGATGCTCATTAAAAGGGTTGGCTTCCTTAGCACTCATGTGGACTAGTATGGACTATGCAAGGAAAACGCTTTGCCAATACACAACATTTTAAGTCAGCAATACCAACGGGGAGCAGGTGATAAAATTCAGGAATTACAGAAGGAAAAATGATTGGTGCGTCTGAATGGACTCGAACCATCGACCCCCACCATGTCAAGGTGGTGCTCTAACCAACTGAGCTACAGACGCATTATGGTGCGTTTAATTGGACTCGAACCAACGACCCCCACCATGTCAAGGTGGTGCTCTAACCAACTGAGCTATAAACGCATTATGGTGCGTTCGATTGGACTCGAACCAACGACCCCCACCATGTCAAGGTGGTGCTCTAACCAACTGAGCTACGAACGCAATGTTGTGGTGACAACGGGGACGCATATTAGCGGCAGGGAGGGGATGTGGCAAGAGGTAAACGTCACTTTTCTTGCACATTGCATGCGATTGCGGAACTTTTACTCATTCCGGATATATTTTACTGAACCACAAGGATATTTCTTCGCCAGCGAGCATCACGGCTCTTATTTTTCAGGCAGTCCAAACCTGCGCGGAAGGGTTGGCGATGTGTTAAATTATCGGCCACCAGAAGAGAAGGAGTCATAACGAAG